>CAWDMI010000007.1:0-79328 GCA_963803415.1 uncultured delta proteobacterium | reverse complement strand
AAGACTATGGAACAGCCGACATTTTTCTCTGCAGACTCGCATGTGAACGAGCCGCCTGCGGCGTGGGAGAGGATTCCCAAAAACCTGCGCGCTCAAGGTCCGCACTTTGTCCAGGACCCCCCGGGAAAGAAGGGACTCTTCATGGTCTTTGACGGCCACGAACCGGATCCGGTGGGAATGACGTTTACCGCCGGCAAAGAAAGGGGAAGCGGCGCCTTTCGCAAGGTTATCGAGACCTTTACCTGGGAAGACTGGCGCGGTCCCTGGGATCCTAAGGCGCGCCTGAGCGACATGGACCTGGACGGAGTCAAAATGGAGACACTCTATCCGAGTATGGCGCGCAACTTTTACAGTCTAAAAGGAGAGGAAACACCGCTGCAAAAAGCGGGGCTTCAGTCCTACAACGCTTGGATTCGCGATTACTGTGCCGCCGCTCCTGACCGCCTTATTGGTCTGGGTCTGCTCTCAGCGCTCGATGTCGAGTGGTCGCTGCAGGAAATGGCACGCTGCGCCAAGCTCGGTTTGAAAGGTGTCGTGCTGCCTTCGGGGTTGCCCGAAGGGATGAGCTACGCCGATCCGGGCTTTGAGCCGTTGTGGGCGGCGGCGCAGGACCTGAATTTTCCCATGCACTTTCATGTGAACATCTTACAGGGCAGGGACCGAATGGTCGCGCGGCTCAAGGTCATCACACCGGTTCAGCAGGGCCGCAATGCCGTGAGACGCGCGATTCTTGAGCCCCTGTCTCTGATCACCGATTTGACTTTTGGCGGCGTGCTGGAACGCTTTCCGCGGCTTCGGTTTGTGTTTGCGGAATATGATCTCTCGTGGGTGCACCCTTTTCTCAGCAAGATGGACGGTTCGTTGGTAAGAGCGCGTTCCGAGTCGCCCGAGTCGCCGACCGTTTCCGCGCTTCCCAGTGAATGCATACGCCGCCAGGTCTACATCACCTTTCAAGAAGACCTCGTTGGCGTGCTCGGGGCCGAGGCATTGAACATGGCCGATAATTACTTGTGGGCGAGTGACTACCCGCACGGGGGTTCCACCTGGCCTCATTCCAAGCAAGTCAATGAAAAGCAGTTTAAGGGCATCCCGGATCACATTAAGCGCAAGCTCACTTGGGAAAACGCCGCCAGGTTATATGGAGTTGCGTAAGAACTTTAGGGAGGCAGCAGATGCGGCAAAATAACAACGCGGCATTGGTGGCAATTGCGGTTAGCTTGTGGATGTGCTCATTTTCCATCTGGGACCTGCAACCTGCCGGCGCGGCCTCATATGAGGAGGCCAAAAAAGAGCAGGAGGTGGTTTTTTATACCTCGCTTAATTTGGAGCTTGCCCAACCGCTCGGCGAAGCGTTTTCCGCCAAATATCCCGGCGTCAAAGTGCAAGTCAACAGACAGGGAAGCGACAGCCTCGTGCCCAAACTTTTGACCGAGCGCAGGGTGGCTAAGAAAGACAGTGCCGACGTGGTTCTTACGGGAGCGGACTCGTTTGATATGATGCTCATGGAAGTGCCCGATATCTTCCAGAAGTACACCTCCCCGGAGCGCAAACCCGAAGAGCGAGGTTTCTACAGCGCCGTGTATTTCACGATCCAGACAATTGCCTATAACACGCGCGCGGTTTCGGGCGCTGATGTTTTCCGGCACTACACCGATCTGCTGCGCGACCGTTGGAAGGGAAAAGGAGCGATCAATCTCAACAATTCCTCCTGGATTTATTCGATGTTGAACTTTTTTGGCCAAGAGAAGGGAATGGACTTCTTGCGCAAGTTTGCCGCTCAGAATCCCCGCCCCGGTCGCGGCACAACCCTCATGGTACAGCAGTGGCTGGGCGGCGGCGAAGTTGAGTTCGCGCTGCCGCTGAACCACGACGGCATCGACAGGTTCAAAAAGAAGGGCGTTCCGATTGATTGGGCGCGCCTGGAAGATCCCCTTTACGCTGACCAGCAGACAATCGCGATTTTAGGCCTGGCGCGCCATCCTAACGCGGCCCAGCTTTTCGTCGATTTCGTTCTTTCGAAGGAAGGCCAGACGCTACTGGCAAAGGCCGGCAATTCGGTTATGCGCGATGACATTGGAATCAATGACGGTATCGATCGCAAGAAGCTCCGTTTCGTGTCTGCAGAGGCGCGCGCGGGCAGCAACCAATATCAAAAGATTATGGACGACCTCTTCGGTAAGTAACTGAAGCGGTCCGATAAAACCCGAAGGAGACGGATTATGGAACCGCAAGTCCACCCGGCGCGCTCCGATACGACGCAAGCGCTTAAGTCGGAGATTCAGATCTATGACATGGATGCGCACGTCATCGAAACCGACGATGACCTCCGCCCTCTCATGGAAGCGCCGTACTGCAACAAGCAAGGTTCGCTTCTCGGTATGGACGAGTGGCACGTGCGCGTCCGGCGCCGCCCGCGCGCTCCGGGCGATCTGGAGAAGCGCCTCGCCGTCATGAAAGAGGAAGGCATTGCCTATTCGCTCCTCTTCCCCAGCAGGGCCATGGATGTCGGCACCCAGCGGGATAAAAAATTCGCCGCCGCATTTTGCCGCGCTTACAATGATTACACCGCAAGCATCTGCAGCGAAGCCTCACAACTGAAGGCGGTCGCGCTTTTGCCTTTTCAAGACGTTTCCGCCGCCGTAACCGAGCTCAAGCGCGCGGTAACCAAACTAGGCCTTTCGGGCGTGGTGCTTTCCTCTTTTGGGCTCAGAGAACACATCGGCGCCGAAACCTATTGGCCGATTTACCAAGAAATGGAGCGCTTCAACGTACCGCTGATGATTCACGCTTCGATTCAAGGGCCGGCAGGAGAGCGGCGGGCGGATACGTTCATCCTCCAACACACGGTGGGACGCCCGGTTGCGACCTTGTTTGATTGCGCGGCGCTGATCTACGGCGGCGTCGTCGAGAAATTCCCCAAGCTGCGTGTTGCTTTCCTCGAGAACCGCGCCGCGTGGGTACCGTATTGGATGGACTACATGGACGCAAAGTGGGAAAAGCGCCGGACCGACGCCCCGCTGCTCAAACGCAGACCGAGCGAGTACATGACGCGCGGGACCTTCTTTTATTCGGCCGAGCCGGATGAGAAGTCTTTGCCCTTCGTTTTGGATTGCATCGGCGAGGATCTCATCATCTTTGCTACTGACTATCCCCACAGCGGATCGACGTTCACCGCTGACCTGCTTGACCGGACTGATGTTCCGGATCGAGCGAAAAAAAAGATTCTGCACGATAACGGCAAGAGACTTTTCGGGTGGACTTAGGCGGCCGACGTAATAAATGGAGCTCTAGAATGCCAAATATGAATATCATCGACACCGACGTTCATCTGCTGCAGAAAACCGACGATGCAGACGTGCGACCGTTTATGGGAAGCCCCTACGATGGTCAGTCGGGGCCGCTGCTGCCGGCACCAGGCTGGGACCCCTATGAATACGGTCGCGTGACCCCTGATGATTGGAATCTCGAGCAATACGCGCGCGCGATGGACCAGGAGAAGATTGACATCTCGGTGCTTTTCCCTACCCGCGCGCTAATGATAAGCCAGATCCCCAAGAACGGCTTGCCTACCGGCTATTCGAACAGAGCGCGGGACGAAAACCTAGTGCCGGCGTATTGCCGCGGATACAACGACTACGTTGCCAGTGTTTGCAAACAAAACCCAAGACTGCGCGGTGTTGCGATTGCTCCTTTTCAAAACACCCAGGCCGCAATCGCCGAAGCGCGGCGCGCGGTCACGGACCTGGGTCTTATAGGAATTGCGCTGTCTTCGTTGGGAGTCTCAGAGCACGTCGGCTCGCCGGCTTACTGGCCGATCTATGAGGAGATCGAGCGTCTTAACGTGCCTCTGCTGGTTCACAACCCGTCGTGCCAGGGACCTGCTCAGGACCTACGTCCTGACACCTTTCTGTTTCAGGATACCGTGGGGGGAGCCATGGAAACGTTTCACACTTGTAGCGCTTTGATGTACGGGGGAATCCCGGAAAAATTTCCCAAGCTGCGCATCGGCGTCTTTAACATCGGAGTTGGCTGGATTCCATTTTTGATGGAGCGCATGGATAAGGACTTTGCCGGAAGAAGCCAGGAAGAAACGCCCTTCCTCAAACAGGAGCCCAGCAAACACATGACCGGCGGCAACTGGTATTTCGCGACCACTTACCACGAGCGTTCTTTGGCCCACGTCGTCGCCAGTATCGGGGAAGACCAGCTGATCTTCGGTTCCGCTTATCCTGACGCCGACAGCCTCTTTCCCCGCGCCGTATCTACTCTGCTCGCGCATCAGGACGTCTCTGACCAGGCCAAGAGAAAGATCCTCGGCGACAACGCGAAAGCTTTGTTTGGTTGGAACTAGAGCGGCGTATCTGAAATTCGTTAGACTCTTCGCTATCGCTCAGAGTGACACCTTCTTCCGTCATCCTGAGTTAAAGAAAGGGTCTCTGAGGCTTAAGGGAACGCCATTTGCGCGTTTAGCCACTCATGCCGACCGACCTGTCAAAAAAATTGGCCTCCTTTTCCGCCGGTCTCACGCTTGAGAACGTGCCGGCCGCGGCCATCGCCAACGGCAAGCTGGCGATTCTCGACTGCCTCGGGGTATCGGTACTGGCCGTGTCCGACGATGTCGGGCAGATGATCCTACAACTCGCAGCCAAGGAATGCTGGCAGGGACCCTGCACCATCTGGGGTTCGGGTGCTCGTGCTGCCGCGCGCGATGCCGCGTTCGCGAACGCGACCCTAGCGCACGCGTTGGATTACGATGACGGCGGTCACGTCACCACGTATATTCTCGCAGCCGCTATCGCTCTCGCGGAGCGCGGGAACACTTCCGGCAGAGTGCTGCTTGAGGCCTTCATTGCAGGCCGTGAAGTGCGCATGAGCCTCGACCCCCTGTTCGCGAACCGTTTCGCGGGCGTCGGCCCTGGCGCCCGCGGCTGGCACGCCAACGGGATTCTTGGTCCCATTGCCGCAGCCTGCTCGGCCGGCAAGATTCTGAACCTGGACGTCGCCCAAACACTCAATGCAATTGGTCTTGCCGCCGGCTCGTGCGGCGCGCTTGGCCGCGACGGCGGAACGATGGCCAAACCCTTCCGGGCCGGCCACGCGGCGGCGGCGGGGGTTACCTGCGCGCTGCTTGCCCAGGATGGCTTCACCGCCGATACCGAGGCTCTGGAAGGGCCTTACGGCCTATTTTCGGCTTTGGCTCCAGTGGACGAGGAGATCGTGAATTCGCTCGGCCAAAATCTCGGTGTTGAATTCGATCTGGCAAAACGCGCCGTCAAAGTAAAGAAATTCGCCGCAGCCGCGGCGACGCACGCTCCGGTAGAAGCAATGTTGAGGCTCCTGAAAAAGAGACCTGTATCCCCTTTCGAAGTGGAGCGCATTGAATGTGACTTAAAGCCCTACCCGCTCCTCAGGCTCTCTCCCCAGAACGGACATGAAGGAAAATTTAGCATGGCCTATTGTCTCGCTGTTGCGCTGTTGCATAATCGCCTTGACCCCGAAGACTTTAGCGATACGATCGCGGACAAGCGCGAGTTAAAAGGTCTGATCCGAGCCGTCCACCACCGGTCCGGGGAAAAGTCTTTGACCGTGGTCCTTAAAAGTGGAGAAGAGATCACCGAACCCGTGCAGCCAATTCGGGACCTTCAGACCTGGGACGAAGTCGTCCACAAGTTCCACGAGTGCACGAGCCGGATTTTAACGGGCGCGCAGCGCGCCGCCGTAGTGGACCGGGTGACTAATCTCGAAAAGCTTCCCTCAGCGAGCCTGCTCACCCAGGCTCTCCAGAAGCGCTGAGGTTCTTTATCCTGGCCGAATAGTATTTGCACGCCCACGCCGCGACATCGCCGCGCCGCGCGAACCACACTTCCCTGTGTTTCTTGGCATACGCGATGATCTTCTCGAACGTATCGATGAAAGGAATCCGTGCGCTCAGGTACGCGTGCGTGATGACGTTGAGCATGTTCGGCGTCTTGCGACCGATTTTATAGCGGTAGTCGAATTCGTCTTTAAACTTGGCAAAAAACTCGTGCCGCGACTCACCCTCCTGAATGCGGTGGTCATTGATCGCATACTGGTGCGGCACTTCGATCAACATCTTGCCGCCTACTTTTATCGGATACGGCATTTCGTCGTCATGGAAATCACAGTGATATTCCAGCCCTTCCACGACGATAAGCTCCAAAGTGTTGTCTGTGCAGCGCACTCCCGGTGAAGACCATCCCGTCGGAGCCTCGCCCGTCACTTTCTTGATCGCTTCGATTGTCTTCCGGATGTTCTCTTGCTCCTGCTCCCGTGTAAGCATATACAAGCGCTCGCCCTGGTCGTAGCCGTGCGCCACCAGCTCATGCCCGCGCTGGTGGCATTCTTTGACAAGTTCGGGATAGTACTCCGCGGTCAGGCCATTGACGGGGAGACTAACCTTGACCTGGTATTTGTCGCAGATATCCAGCAGCCGCCTGAGACCCACCTTCGCGCCAAATTCACGAAAAGTTTCCGTCGAATAATCCCGCTTGCAGAGCGCATTTGCGGGCAATGGGGATTGTAACGCTTCCCCGCGCGTGGGTTTAGCCCGGTCCCACGCCTCGAACGCGATCCCGAGCACAAAAGCGATCCTTGCGTTCTTCGGCCATGAGAACTTTTTCTCTGGCATCTCACCCCTCCGGCGACGAAGGCTCAAAAGTCTTCTGCCATGGACAAGGCAGGGCAGTGATCAACAATGACGATGGCAATCCCATGGCCGCGAGTGAAAAATGCAATTGGTGACAACCAAGCCCGATGGGCAAGAGTATCAGGGGCGGAAATTTGTCGGTATTTAGATGATTAGCGGCGCCGGGATCTCCAGTCCCAGACCTTACATCGCGTCTTCGGGCCGCTCGTATTTCGCTTTTCCCCACCTCTCCTTGACGGTGGGGTAGGCCACCGTAAACACGGTAATAGCAATGAGGATAATGACACTGGGGAACGCAAGCCACTTCCAACCATAAGCGGCGGTGGAAATCCATAGGTAATTTTCCGCGATTTTTCCTAGCGTAAGCCCTAGGACCACTGGCGGCCTGGGCCAGCCATACTTAACCATGAAGTAGCCAATAGACCCAAAGATAAGACAGGTAACGACATCGTCCAGATCATTGTTCGCGGTAAAAGACCCGATAAAAACGAGAAACACCAAAAACGGAATCAGCAGGGCCCCGCGAACAAAGGTAAGGGCCGCAAGGTGATTCAAAACGAGAAAACAAAGTCCGGCAACAATGATATTGGAAATGATCAGCACCCAAACCATCGCAAACGTGACGTCCAAGTGCTGCTTGAGCATTTCCGGGCCTGGGTTAAGGCCGACAATGAGAAGCGCGCCCAGCAGTAGCGCCATGCTGCCGCTGCCGGGAATACCGAACGCTACCGTCGGTATGAGATCGCCGCCGCGCGTGGAATTGTTGGCCGCACCCGGACCTAAGACGCCTTCCACAGCACCCTTGCCTATCCGGCTCTTATCGATGCCCTGTACTGCGTGCGCATACGAGATCCACTGAGCCACGTTCGCACCCAGGACTGGCAGAACACCGAAATAAACGCCAATCATGCTGCAGCGGAAGACCAGCCAAAAGTGCCGGAATGTGTCCTTGACCCCTTCCATTACACCGCTCAGCTTCTCCGGTTTATCGCCAGCAATGGCGGTCCCTCTGACCGCCAGATCAACAATTTCCGGTATGGCAAAAAGGCCTACGACCACGGGAATAAGATCCAGACGGTCCCAAAGGTAGAGCGTGCCAAAGGTGTAGCGAAGCGAACCGGTCTGCGGGTCTACTCCAATGGCAGCCAGGAGCAAGCCGAAACCGCCGGCCAATAGCCCCTTAATTATTGACGATCCTGCTAAAGTTCCAATGAACGTAATTCCCATGATCGCAATGATGAACAGCTCAGGAGAGCCGAAGAGCAAAACGAGGGGCCGCATTATGGGAATGGATAAGGCTAATGACAGAGCTCCAACGGTTGACCCCACCAGAGAGCTCATGATCGCAGCCCCAAGCGCTCTTCCCGCCTCACCTTTTTTCGACATCGGGTAGCCGTCGAGAATGAGGGCGGCTGAAGACCCTTCCCCGGGGATACCGAAAAGAATGGAGGTGAGATCTCCGGTTGTTCCCGTTACCGCCAGCATTCCCAGCAGGAAACAAAAGGCTTCTATAGGGGTCTTAATCGTATAGGAAAACGGCAGCATCAAAGCCAAGGTCGAAAGGCCGCCAATTCCAGGAAGCAGTCCAACCCAGAAGCCGATAAAAATGCCAATCAGCATATAGCCGAACGCCGGCCAGGCTAACACCTGCCAGAAACCGCTCACGAATGCTTCAAGCATAAAGTGATTCCTACTCTTGTCATTAGTTTCTTTACGCTACCCGCGCCAACGGCAAACCCCATATGGCATCGATGCAGCGATGCCATATCGCATTCCACCAGCCCAGTCAAATCGTTTTTTTCGTTCCGGGTCCGGGCGCTTCGGTTCTTCACGCGGGCTCAATTCCCTAAAAGTTTCTTCATCCGTTCCACGACTTCCCGAGGTTGCGTGGTGACTTCCTTGGCCAAAGCTTCAAGCTCCGCGCTGCTCGTGGGCGTGATGTCGAGATTCTTTTTCTTCGCTTCATCTCTCAGCCCGGGATCATTCATCGTCTTCTCGTAAGCTTCGCGCAACAGCTTGCTTCTTTCCGCAGGCAGACCCGGGGGAGCTACGATCGGTCGACCGAACTCGCCGGAAGCCAAAAGCAAGCTGGAGAGACGCCGCGCTATCTCTGGGGTCTTATATTCGTCCATAAGCTCAGTGAGCGTCGGAACATCCGGCAGCAACGGGTCGCGCTTCTTACCCGTCTGTACAAGTATCCGCACGAAGCCGTTTTTCCGCCACGTAAAATACGGCTCGCGCGCATAAAAAGCTGCGATGGTTAAGGCGCGGCATTGAAGCTCGCCTCGCTCCACGGCGAGATCAATATCCCCTCCACCCGGATAACCGGTAACGATATTAAATTTCGTCCCAAGGGTTTCCTCAAGTAGATTGGGTATATAGTGGCCGCTTGTGCCCGCCCCGGTGGCGCCACACTTGGGCGGCTCGGTTGCCTTGCGAACGTCTTGCATGGTTTTGTAGGGGCTAGCCGCACGCATGTAAAGCAAATGCTCAGACTTGTCCGAGCTACCGATCCAGGTAAATTTCGCCCAGTCATACTTCACCTCTTTCCGGCCTTCGAGCTGGTTGAAATAGAGAGCCGGATTGATCGAAGCAAGGGTCAGACCGTCGGGTTTCGCCACCTCATAGAGGTAATTGGCGGCGATCATGGAACCAGCGCCTGTCATATTTTGCACCACAAAGGTGGGATTTCCGGGAATATGTTTCCCCATGAATTGCGCCGTAACTCGCGCATACAAATCATAGGCGCTGCCCGCACTTGAGCCGACGACAAGCGTGACCGTCTTCCCCTGGTAAAATGGCGTCTGCGCGAAAACGGCGCCAGACAGAGTTAGAGCCAGAAACACGAAAAAAGACAGGAAGACTGAACTCTTGAGCTGTACTGTTTTCATGAAGGCTGTTCGTTTCCGTCTTTTTTCGCCAAGTTGCTACTGGCCCGGTTGGGTCGAGTTCGATCATTGGCCCAATATCTTTTTCATTCTCTCCACCAGGTCAGGCGGTTGCGAAACCGCCTCCCGAGCTATTTTCTCTAATTCCTCGCCGAAAATGGGATCGACGTTGAGCCGTTTCCTTTTCGCCTCATCGACAAACGCCGCGTCGTTCACGGTTTTTTCGAAAGCGTTGCGCAGAGCCTTTACGCGGTCAGCAGGTACATTGGGAGGAGCAAAGAAAGGCCGCCCAATATCGCCGGAGGCGAGAACCGCGTGCACGAGCCTTTGGGTCGATTCTGAAGTCTTGTACTCTTTCATCAATTCGTAAATCGTCGGCACATCGGCGGCTCTCGGATCCCGCTTCAAGCCGGTTTGAAGCAGGACGCGAACCAGGTTGGTCTTGCGCCACGTATCGAACGGCGCGCGCGAATAGAAGGTTGGAACACTCAGCGCCCGGCATACGACCTCACCCCTTTCGAGCGCCAGGTCCTGCTCCGAGCCTCCCTGATATCCCATGACGATGTTGAATTTTAACCCCAGGGCTTCCTCGAGAAGCTTCGGAACAAAATGTCCGCTCGTTCCTGTTCCTGTGGCCGAGCATTTCGGCGGCTCGGCTGCCTTGCGAATATCTTCCAATGTCTTATAGGGCGTATCGGTGCGCATGTAAAAAACCCACGCCGTTTTCTCCGTGGAGCCAATCCAGCTGTATTTGGCCCAGTCGAACTGCGCTTCTTTTTTCCCGACGAGCTGATCGAGATATAGCGAAGGGCCAACCACACCCAGAGTCAATCCATCAGGCTTGGCCACGTTGTAAACGTAATTCGCCGCGACCATCGAACCGGCGCCTTGCATATTCTGGACGATGACATTCGGGTTGCCGGGAAGATACTTGGGCATGTGGGCCGCTACGAGTCGCGCCCACACATCGTAACCGTCGCCCGCGCCATAACCCACAACGAACGTAATCGTTTTCCCTTGATAAAAGTTCGACTGAGCCCACACAAACGGGTTCCAGATTAGGAAAAAGAGTAACACCACCCCGACACCCGTCATAAAATCACCTTCTTCTTTTCGCTAGTTGCCGCGCGAAACACAAACGTCATCTTATCCTGCATAAGCCTTTTACCTCACAAAATTTTTGAGTTTATAGTCACTCATCACTTTCCCAACAATTTTCTCATTCTTTCCACGACTTCCGGCGGCTGAGCAATCACCTCCTTGGCCAGAGTTTCCAGCTCCTGGCCGCTTGCCGGGTCAAGTTCAAGCTTTCTCTTCTCCGCGTCGGCAATCAGCTGCGGGTCTTTGATCGCCTTGTCGAAAGCGTCGCGCAGAGTCTTAACTCTATCCGCGGGCACACCCGGAGGAGCGACGATGGGGCGGCCGAAATCGCCGGCAGCCAGAACCACTGTGGCCAGTCTTCTTGCCGCCTCGGGCGTTTTGAATTTGTCCATAAGTTCATAGATGGTCGGCACATCCTTCAGTCTTTCGTCGCGCTTCTTGCCGGTTTGGATAAGGACGCGGACGAATCCGTTCTTGCGCCAAGTGATGAATGGCTCGCGCGCGAAGTACGCTGTGATGGTAAACGCTCGACACTGCACTTCTCCTCGCTCCACCGCGAGATCGACGTCTTGCCCGGCCTGATAGCCCGCAACGATGTTGAATTTTGTCCCCAGCGTTTCCTCCCAAAGCTTCGGCATGTAGTAACCAGTCGAGGTTGTACCTGTGGCCCCGCACTTAGGGGGCTCAGAAGCCTTGCGGATATCGTCCATCGATTTGTATGGAGTGTCCGCGCGCATGTAGAGCAAATGGTTGGACGTGACAGTGCTCCCCAGCCAGTTAAATTTCGTCCAATCAAACTTGACTTCGCTCCGTTTGATCAGCTGATCAAAGTAGAGAGCAGGATAAATCGCGCCCAGCGTCAAACCGTCGGGCTTAGCCACATTATAGACCTGATTCGCCGCGATCATGGACGCTGCTCCGGCGACGTTCTGGATGATGATACTCGGATTCCCGGAAATATACTTGGTCAAGTAATCAGCGAGCAGCCGGGGATAGAGATCATAGACATCACCGGCTTTGGTGCCAACGATGATCGTGATCGTCTTCCCCTGGTAGAACGGAGTCTGCGCTTCGGCGCTAAAGCTCGACACTAAACAAAGCAATAAAGAAACCAGAAGGCTTTTCATAAGATCCTCCTCTAAATGAGTCTCAGGGCCCACGCTCTTTGCACGAGCACCATTTTTACTTATTCTTGATTTCCCGTGAGGACCCGCCACACGGGCCTTCTATCCTCCAGAGTTTCCAGCCGCTGCGTTCCGGGGAATATTCTCGTAACGTGTGTCCGTCACGAAGCGAGTAATTTTTGCAGTCAGGTCCACAAATTCACTCGTTATTTTCCAAGGCTTTTTTGTTGAATGCCCCGGGAACTCGGTCCAGAACTCACTAATTGACGACTTTAGCTCCCGGTCACAGCGCTCACCTGTTTACTGCACGAATGGTTTCTTGATTTGTCCGATAACCCTGCAGCGGTTGGCTCATGACGTCCTTGGCTTTAGCCTGGATTTATTCGCCTCGACGACGAGTTCTGAATCTTTGGGCGCCTTTTCATAGGCGACAGAATGTTTAATGGGCTCCTCCAGAGTTCGAAGTGTACGAAGCATTCCGATCCATCGCTCTCTTAAGTAAGGTTTCTTACCCGTTCGGGAATATTAGACGATGGAAACAAAACTTTCCTATGGCCCAAAGGGTGAAGTAAAAACTGGAATAAGGCTACCGGAGTGCGGCGCTTTACCATCGAAATTTTAAGTCAGCCCCAGCCAGGTCTGCACTTTGCCGTCGGGGAAGGGTAGGCTTAGAAGCCAATCGAATAGTCCCCAGAAAAGCAGCCAGGCAAACGTCGTCAGCACGATCGAAAGGGTCCACCTCTCACGCGACTGAACCTTGAGGTAAAGAAATACAAACGCCGGAACCATCAGCCTGAAACCAAAAAGCCAGATCCCTAGATAAAAACCGACGATCCAGGAGAACATGACAATGGTTCTCTTGCGTGCCACCCCTTGTTCCAAGTGTTCGTAGGAGGAAAATCCACGGTCGACAGGCACGGCCTGGGATTGGGATTCTTGAGGTTTGTCGTCTTTTTCGAACAATTCATTGAATATGTGAACCACCGCAAGAATGATCATCGGGAAACCGATGGCCCAAGGGTAAAGACGCGCTTGGAGACGCCAGTCAAACGACAGATAAACAAAAACGATAAAGAAAATAAGCAGGCCCACACTAAAGAGAACTTGCGGCTTAAATTTCATAGGAAACCCCTTCTAAACCCACCCGTAGAGTTTTTTGGCGTTCTCGCGCAGAATCTTTTTATTGCTGCTTCAGAAATGTCCTTGCGTTCATGGATCGTCGAAACCACATAGGGAATGTTCATTTCCCATTATTGCCTCTCCCGCCTGACCAGAAACCTAGTAAAGCCCCCGGTCTGCCTCGGCCTCAATCCCTGGTGCAGCGACTATATCGTTACGGTATGCGCTGTCAAGCGGGATTACATCCGCGCTCGTGATCGTGTTTCGTGCTCGTGGCACTTCCCGAACGCGCGCCACGGACACGAACGATTGGAGCTTGACAGGGTTTATCCCCTCCTCTAGTCTCTTGCTCAGGAATGATCGTGACTCGGCCTACAGGAGGAATCAGTATGCAGACATTGAAGACGGGTAGGAAAATTCTCGGTCTATTTGCATCGCTCCTACTGTTGGGTGCAATGCTCAACAAGTCCAGCGCACAGACGGCTAACGTTGATGCCGCGAAGAAAGATGGCAAGGTCATTGTCTACGGCTCTGTCGTGCCGCAAGCAATGGAAGGGTTAAACAAAGGATTTGAGAAGAAGTACGGCATCCCGGTTGAGTACTGGCGTGGAGATTCGACGAAAGTTTCCGAGCGCGCCCTGACTGAATGGCGCGCCGGCAAGCCGGGCTTTGATGTCGTAGAGGGAAATCGAGGCGTCCAGCTGATTATGAAAAACGAAGGATTGTTCGCGAAGTATATCCCTCCGTCATCGGAAAAGTTCCCAGCGAAATTCAAAGAAAAGGACGCTCTGATTACTCCCTGGCGCGTGCTGCCGATCAGCATTCTCTACAACACGGAGATGGTGAAGCCGGCGGACTTGCCGAAAACATTGGACGATCTCCTCAATCCCAAATGGGCCGGCAAGATTGCGATGCCTGACCCGACGCGCCACACGACCACCGCGCAGTTTCTGTGGAATCTGCAAAAGTTCAAAGGCGACAAATGGCTGGATTACGTCAAGGCTCTCGCGAAGCAGAAACCCATTCTCGTAGAATCTTTGGCTCCTGTCGCGCCGACGATCATCAAGGGCGAAGCGGCCGTCGGGATCACCTACATCAAATACGTAAAACAGTATAAGGGACCGGTGAGCTATATCTTGATGGACAAGTATCTCACGGATCCGAACTATTTGTCTCTGAGCGCAAAGACGACCCGGCCGAACGCGGCGAAGCTATACATCGATTACGCCTGTTCCGCCGACGGCCAGAAAGCGATCTCGGAGGAAGGCGAGTTTGTGTTGTATCCGGGAATCTTTCCACCGATTAAAGACGCCGAGAAAGTGGCCCCCAACATGGTCTTTATGGATAACCCTTCTGAGGAAGAGTTTAAAAAACTGATGAGCGGCACTTTCCGAGATATCTTTTTCGCCAAGTAGAGAACGAAAACTGTTGCCCGTGTCACTGTGGACGAGAGAAGGCCGACCCCGAGCTGCGAATCGGAGACCGGCCTCTTTCATTTTGCGATAGTGCGAAAGACAATCCGTGCAAGCCAACGCAGCAGTCATCAGCATCCTCCAGCGCCCGCTGCGGCTGGTCCGCCAGGACCCGCAGCTCAAGATCGTCGTTTTGGTCGGCGTCATCGTTGCGTATCTAAGTCTTTCGCCGACCTTGATGCTCTTCTACGGCAGTTTCTTGAGTAAACCTCTCGGCGTGCCCGGCCAGCTCACGCTCGCTAACTATGTTGCCGCATATGCCGATCCGCTCACCTATCAACTGCTTCTCAACTCTTTCATCTTCGCGATTGGTTCGGCCGTTCTGGGGACGGTCTTGGCCGCTTCTCTCGCTTGGATCGCGGTACGAACGAACGCGCCGTTCAAAACGGTCATCGAGCTGATCGCCGTCATACCAAATATCTTTCCGCCGGTGATGCTCGCGGTGTCGTGGACGATCCTCCTCAGCCCGCGCACCGGTTTGATCAACCGTTTCCTGATGGACGTGTTGGGATTGGAGAACGCGCCGTTCAACATCTATTCACTGGGCGGAATGATCTTCGTCGAAGGATTGATTACCACGCCGCTCGCGTTCTTAATCATTTCCGCGGCGCTTTACTCGATGGATCCCGCGCTCGAGGAATCGGCGCGAGTCGCGGGCTCCAGCGATCTCCAAATCGCCCGCCGCGTTACCTTTCCCATCGTGAGGCCCGCGCTGCTCGCGGCGGCGATGTTGAACTTCGTCCGCGCCATTGAGAGCTTTGAGACGCCGGCGATCATCGCGCTTCCCGCCCGGATCGAAGTGTTTACGACGAAAATTTACCGCGAAGCCATCGGCGCGTTTCCACCCAATCAGAACATGGCGGCAACGTACGGCGTCTCTCTTCTATTGATTACGATGGCGTTTGTGTTCTTTTATCGGCGCTTGACGAATCGCTCGGAGCGCTACGTGACCGTCACAGGCCGCGGCTATCGGCCGATGGTGATCGACCTCGGAAAATGGCGCTGCCTGGCAACAACCGTCGGGGGCCTGATTCTCGTGCTAAGCGTCGGTTTGCCGTTTTTGGTTCTGGTTTATGTTTCGATCATTAGCTATGTTCACGTTCCGGGAAGCAAGACGTGGGATCTCTTGACCTTCGATAACTACCTATCGAACTTAACCGACGCCCGCACCTACCGAGCGCTCCAGAACAGCCTCGTGCTCACGATCAGCGGAGCTACCCTGTGCATGCTGCTCGCGTCGCTCACGGCATGGGTTACGACCAAGACCAAAGGGAGCGGTCGCGGCACTATCGAGGCCCTGACCTTTATTCCCTGGGCCTTTCCCGGGACCGCGCTGGCCATAGGTCTCCTCTGGACCTATGTGTATATTCCGCTGCCAATCTACGGGAGCTTGTGGATACTCCTCATCGGCTATATCACGCGATTTCTGCCGTATGGCCTGCGCTCGATGACAAGCACGATTGTCCAGATCCATGATGATCTCGAGGATGCTTCGAAAGCGTGCGGGGCTGGTTTTCCGGCAACATTCCGCCGCATTCTCTTGCCTTTGATGCGGCCGGGCTTTATCGCCGGTTGGATCATCCTGGCAACGATCTACCTGCGCGAGTTCAGCACTTCCGTTTTCCTTTATTCGCCGGGCTCAGAGCCGATTGGTCCACTCCTCTACAACTTCTACGTTGACGGCAACTACGGGCCCATGTGTTCGTTAGCCATCATTGTCAGCGTCATTTCCACCGTTCTCATTATTGTCGCCCGCAGGTTAGGTAAAATAGGCACGCACATATGAAGGGGGTTGAGGGGAGGAAAGGTTTCAGGTTTTCTGACTACTGATTTCTGCTTCGTACTTCCTGATTTCGGAAATTTTTACTTTTGAATTTCTACTTTTTAATTTCTTCAAGTGATGGACGCTGAAGCCGCAAAAAAACTTATCGAAGAAACCCTCCATTACGAGCAGGTCAGAGCGCTTCTCGTCAAACTCGTCCAATTCCCCAGCCCGCAAACCGCCTTGCTCGAAAACGAACCCCAGGTTCTCGCGTTGATCCGCGAAGTGGTCCGGCCCGAGCTGGAAAGGGCCGGCATTTCGACTTTTATTGATGAGCGCGGGAATCTTGTCGCCTCTCTAAGAAGCAAGGAGAAGGGGAAAAGCTTGCTTCTCATCGCATACGCGATGAACGCAGCGCCCAGCACCATGGAGAATCCATATTCCGGCGCCCTCGTCGACGGCGCGCCCTATGGTCTGCACGGAGAGTGCGTGTGGGGGCGGGGCGCGTGCGAGCAAAAGGGCAGCCTGGCCGCGATGCTTTCCGCCCTCCAACTCATAGCCGCCTGCCGCGAGCAATTACCTGGCCACATATACTTTGTTACCAGCACTGCGGGGGAAACGGGAAAACATGATTCATTGTCCTATGTCCTGGAGCACGACGGCGTGAGCGCTGAGTGGGCCATCATCGACGGCCCCCCTGATATCCAGCTTGGCAACAAAGGGCGAGTGGACATCCTCGTCACGGTCCGCGGCAAACAGGCCCATAGCAGTAGGCCGTGGGACGGAGTCAACGCGATTGAAGGCGCCATGAAGGTCTTGGAGAAACTTAAGCCGCTTATGCCCTGCCCTTCTCAGCGCCAGCACCCGGACCTCGGCCGCGTCTCTTTGACGCCCACCTCGATCGAAAGCTTTCCTAAAGCCACGCACACGATCCAGAGCGCGTGCCGGATTATCTTCGATCGCAGGCTGCTTCCCGGGGACCACCCTGAGGATGCAATTGATCAGCTAAAGACCGCCATCGGAGACTTGGGGCCTTTTCAAATTGAGGTGCAGCAAAACGATTTCATGTACCCGAGTGAAGTTACAAAGGACACGGAAGTTGTGCGGGCTTTAGCCGGCGCCATTCGCACCATGCTTGGCCGTGAGACTAAATTCAGCTATTCCACCGCCGCCAATGACACTGGCTTGCTCAACGTCAAAGGGATTCAAGCCATCAACTACGGGGCGCGGGACATTCGCTTCCAACACACCGACCACGACATGGTCTCCGTGCAAAGCGTCTTTGAGGCCGCCAAGGCCTTTGCTTTCATCGCGCTACACCGATAGAAGTTCGTGAGCGTAGTTCCTTTTCACTACTGCGTGCGAGTGGTAAAGTGACTCGGGTCAGGCTCCATGTCTATGTCTACAAGCGCAGGAGGTTTACGATGGCAATTCCCGCAGCAACACTAGGCCTGGCGACCGGGACGTTCCTCGCTTCGGCCGTGGAGTTTGTCGAAGCCTTCACCATCGTGCTGGCGATGGGGCTCACGCGGAGTTGGCGAGCCGCCGTCCTGGGAACGGCGGCGGCGCTTGCGGCATTGATAGTGGTTACGGCCTTTGCCGGCTTCGCCCTTATCAATTGGGTATCGCAGGCGCTGCTCCAACTGGCGATAGGAACGCTCTTGCTGATTTTCGGTCTGCAGTGGCTGCGCAAGGCCATCCTGCGCGCAGCCCATCTCCAGGCCCTGCACAACGAGGAGGAAATCTTTAGCCAGGAGCAGGAGGCAGCGCGATTGGCAGGCCATGAGGTGCGCCTGGGATTGGATTGGTTCGCCTTCGTAGTCTCCTTCAAGGGCGTGTTTCTCGAGGGGCTCGAAGTCGTCTTCATCGTGATCACGTTCGGTCTGGCGGCAAGTAGAAGAGACCCCAATGGCATGCTTGTCGCGTGCGCGAGTGCTGCGCTAGCCGGCGTTTTGGTCCTTATCGCCGGCGTGATTGCACACCGCCCGCTTTCGTCCGTGCCCGAGAACACGATGAAGTATGCCGTCGGGTTGCTTCTCTCAACATTCGGCACCTTTTGGGCAGTGGAAGGCTTGGGATATTTCGCCACCGGCGCGAGCCTTGAGTGGCCCGGTGGGGACTGGGCTGTTCTCGGACTTCTTTCCGCCTGGTTCATCCTATCCCAGCTCGCCGTGAAGGCTCCCCAACTGCGACCTGTCACCCAGCCAATTAGCGACAGCGGTGAATCATGAACTTTATTATCGCTTTTTCTGCGTTTCTGGTACGATTTCATTGTCGGTGATGCCTGGGAGATCGCCATAGGTGTGGTAATGGTCCTTGCAATTGGAGCAACGCTTCTGCGCACCCACACCGTGGAGCCAGAGGCGGTGCCGCTGCTGGTTGCCGCAGGCATCTGTGTTGTCGTCGCCGTAAGCATCGCTATGGATGTACGCCGCAGGACTCGGCCGCACGCCGTATCCAACATCAAGCGACCGGAAACATAACATCCCGAATCAATCGGGAATCGAACACTTCTCTTCGACCAGATTCGCCGGATGAGGCGGGGCGGGTACGAAGATGGCCCAATCTAGGCCCAAAATAGATCTTGCTTGAATCCCTGCAGGGTGATGTAATAGCGATCAATTCCCAAGGAGGGCAAGTTCATGAACACAACGTACGCGAAATGGCTTTTCCCCTTAATCATCGGTTTGATCACATTGTTAAAAGCATCAGCGGCCTATCCGGAGCTGATGAAGACCAACTTTGCCGTTAGCGTCACGAGCGAGAGTATGGCCGCAGTATGGGTTGCCAGCGATCGGGGTTTCTTCCGCAAGAACGGGCTCGAAATGCAACTGATTCTGATGCCCAGAGCACCCTTGAGTATTGCGGCTCTGACGGCAGGAGAAATCGACCTCACAATCACCGGACCAGGACACCTCCTGAATGCCGCCACCGGAGGGGCCGAGGTCATCGGCATCGCCAACTTGAGCCAGAAGCTAGACTTCACGCTAAGCGGCAGGCCCGAAATCAAAAAGCCGGAGGATCTCAGGGGCAAGAAGATAGCCATTAGCGGTCCGGGCGCCACGTCGCACATCGTGTGCCTCTTGGCCCTGCAAAAATTAGGCATCGACCCAAATCAAGCGAAGATCAGCATGATTACGATTCCCGGCACCGAGTTGAATCGCCGGCTGGCTCTTGAGTCAGGAACCGTCGACGCGACAACCCTTAAAGGCGCGATGGGGGATGTCTACGCGAGGAAGGGTTATCCCGTGCTGTTTGATTTCAAGGGGTCAGGGATTGTCATGCCGCAGACCGTTATCTTGACGACGCGGCGTATTGCTGCGACGAGGCCGCAGCTCCTGGAAGCGTATCTGAAGTCAATTATCGAAGGAATCGCGTTCGTGATGGAGCCGGCGAACAAAGAGGTCGTTGTCAAAACGCTGGCGGCCAAGCTGCGCTTGAGCAAGCCGTCCGACGCGGAGGAATCTTACCAGTCGGTAGTCCAGCAATATGAACGCGTCCCGTACTTTAACGTGGAGGGTCTCAAAAAGCTCAACACCATCCTGACTACGATCAATCCTAAATTGGCGAGCGTGAACCCGGAGACCGTCGTGGACAACAGCTTTATCACCAAACTCGACAGCTCCGGTTTTATTCAGAGTCTGTACGCGAAGCATTAGAACGTCTCGGCTAGAAAACGTTGATAGAACACGAGCGCGCAAGAATCGTAGTGGTCGGCGGCGGCAGCGCGGCCTTTGAAGCGGCGGTAGCGGGGCGTCAGAGCGGCGCCGGCAGGGTGGTAATACTGGAGAAGGCGCCGGAACCTGAATTCGGCGGTAATGCCCGCTACTCTCATACCGGATTCCGATTTGTCTATTCTGGAGCGGATGAGATCCGTGAGTTTATTCCGGACGTGGACGCGTCCCAGTTCCGCCGCATGCACCTTCCTCCGTACACGCAGGACCATTTCTTGGCAGATCTCAAACGGGTAACCCAGAACCGCATTAATCCTCATCTCGCCGAGGTACTGGTCAACGATTCGAACGCAGGCGTTCACTGGATGCTCGATCTGGGCCTCAAATGGGAACCCGACATCCACGTCGAAGTCGACGGGCGCTATTACTTCGAGCCCGGCGTCGTCATTCATCCGAAGGGTGGGATGGGGGGAGGCGTGAGCCAGCTCGAGCAGTGGCGCGAGATTGCCAGCCGCGTGGGCGTGGAAATCCATTATGAATCGAGGGTCTGCAAACTCTACGGCAACGATCGACGAATCGATGGAGTGCGCGTCTCGGCGCCCGAAGGGGAGTATGACCTTCTGGCAGATTCGGTGATTCTTTGCGCTGGAGGATTTCAGGCCAATCCGGAAATGCGCGCGCGCTACCTAGGCGCGAATGCCGATTTGATGAAGGTCCGCGGCAGCAAACACGATACCGGAGAGGTCCTCCAGATGGCGCTCGGCCTGGGCGCAAAGGCTGCGGGCCATTGGCAAGGAGCGCATGCGACTCCGATCGACAAAAACTTCCCCGACGTCGAGCTTAGCAACAAAGCGAATCGCTATGCTTACCCTTTCGGCATCACGGTAAATTCGCTGGGACAACGCTTTTTCGACGAAGGCGAGGCGCAAATCGCCTATACCTATGCGAAAACGGGCTGGGCCGTGCTGCGCCAACCCGGAGCCGTGGCCTATCAGCTATTCGACCAGAAAGGGATCAAGCACCTGACTGAGCGTTACTTGAACTTTGCGCGACCGCTTGAAGCATCCAGTATTGCTGAGCTGGCAAATAAGATCGGAGTCGAAAGCGCGGTTCTGACGAACACTGTCGAGCAGTTTAATAGTGCTGTGCGCGAGGACATTCCCTTCGACCCAACAACACTCGACGGTAGATGCACCGTTGGCATCGAGCCGCGCAAGGCGAACTGGGCGATCAGGATCGACGAGCCGCCGTTCGTTGCCTACCCAATCACCGGCGGCATTACGTTTACCTTCGGCGGGCTGCAAGTAAACCCCAGCGCACAAGTCGTGAACACGAGTGATCAACCGATTCGCGGTTTGTACGCTTCCGGAGATATCATGGGTCTGTTCTTTCACAACTACCCCGCCTGCAGCGGGCAAACGAGGAATGTGGTTTTTTCCCGCCTCGCAGGACAAAACGCGGCACTCGGGTCACAGGATTGATAATCACTGTCGCTGACTCCTGACAGGCCACTCCGTTTCTGATTTCAATTCGCGCAGGATATTTGGTTTAGCCATCCGTCTTCGGGTACCGGCTTTTCTTAACCGTCTCTTCCAACGCAAACTTTTTTTCACGAGTCGGTTCGGCTTTTTGCCGACCTACCGCGCCGGATCTCCAACGTGCGCGTAAACAAGACAGCCTTCTTGGGTCATTCGCTACTCCGGAACAAGTACGACCTCAAATCTCTCTAAGATCGACCTGCCGAAGGCGAATGGCAGCATTTTCCAGCCAAAATACGGCGACTGTCTTGGTTGGTCATGCGGGTGCGAAAGCTCTAGAGGATGTGCGCGAAATCATTGCAGGCATCACGATGCCATCGTGGTCGGCTCAGTAAGAGGGCGCTCCTCAAATTGCGCGCGCTGCTACGATCCGGAATCTTATTCAGCCATGCACTTGTCGTAGACACCGAAACGAAGGACGACCGTGTCATGGTCCCGTAAATTGCGTTGAAGAATCCAAGCACGCTCTCATCTCCATCGGTTGTTTTCTCCTTTCTCGCCGGACCCTTTCACAACTGTAATCCGCAGGAAAGACCCAAGTAAGGTTCTCGTATTAGGTCCGGTTACATAGAACCTGGTTAAACTTCTTGTCGACGCTCGAATCGCAGGAACGACAATGAAATATGGTCTCTATCAATCCTTATGAGCGAGAAAAAAGGATGACCGAAGACGACTTAACATAAACACGATCATGTGTGGTATCGCGGGCATCTACCGTTATCGCGGTGAGACCGAAGACTACGCCATCGTTCAGTCCATGCTCACGCGTCTCGAGCGCCGCGGACCGGACGACGAGGGAATCATTGTGGCCGAGCCCGTCGTGCTCGGCAATCGCCGGCTCGCCGTGCTCGATTTGAGCCCTTCGGGACATCAGCCAATGCGGAGCGCCAGTGGTCGCTATTGGATCACGTTCAACGGTGAAGTTTACAATTACCAAGAGGTGCGGCGCGAGTTGGGTTTGGAACGAAACGCTATGCGCTCTCGGACCGATACGGAGATTTTGCTCTTTGCCTGGGAGCGATGGGGCGAGCAATCACTCCCGCGTCTGGTGGGGCAGTGGGCGTTCGCCGTGTTCGACACGGTCGAGCAGCGGTTATGGCTGGTACGTGATCGCTTCGGTGAGAAGCCGCTCTTCTACCACGAAACGACGGAAGCTCTCGTGTTTGCCTCCAGCCTGGAGGCCCTCGTCCAACACCCGCAAGTGCCACGTGAGCTCGATCCGGCGTGTCTTCTCGAGTACGTTACCCTACGGTATGTGGTGAACCCGCGCACAGTGCTGCGCGAGGTAAAAAAGCTGGGGCCCGGGCAGCTCCTCGAAGTTGGCCCAGAAGGCAGCAGCATGCGTACATGGTGGATGCCGGCGCTCCGGCATCGCCCCAGCCTTACCGCACAAACACGCGGGACGCTGGTGGAGGAGTTCAATGCGCTCTTCACCCAAGCGAGCGAGCGCTGCCTCGTCAGCGATGTCCCGCTGGCTCTGCTACTGAGCGATGGGATCGACAGTCAGAGTATCCGAACCCTGCTGAACTCCCGCGGCCGCTCAATCCCGGCTTACACTTTTCGGTTGCTAAACGCAGAAGCCAGTGTGACTCCTGCCGCGCCGCCGCTTGGGTCGGAGCCGGTCATGGATATCGAGGTGTCGCGTGCCGAGCGCGTTGCGCAAATGGTCCCGGCCTTCGGATCGCTGACCGAGCCAGTGGGCGACGGTGCCATGCTCGCAACTTGGATGTTGATTCGAGCCGTGCGCGCTCGGGCAACCGTGTTTCTTTGCGGACATGGCGGCGACGAGGTGTTGGGCGGCTACCGATTGAGTCAAGACCGATTCCGCCTCGCCCTGCTTCGTCGTCTGGCGTGGCTACCGCTTGCCTGGGTGGGTACAACGCTCGATCGATTTCTCTACGGGAGCGAACCGGTCGCGGAGCGGCGGCGGCGGCTGAGGACGGCGCCCGCGTCCATGGCGCCCGCGGTTGCCCGCTATCTCATTCACCGCCCGCTGCCGTACGAAGACATCGTGCAAATATTCGGTGGAGCGTACGATTCTTATCTCGACGTTGTCGACCGCCTCTATCGTTCCTGCGATACGGATGCCTGCGATCTCGACCGCATGCAACAGGTCATGCTTCAGACGTTTCTATCCCAGAACATTCTGCCGTTCGCCGACGCCGCTGCTATGGACTCGTCCGCCGAGCTGCGCATGCCGTTTCTCGATCGTGATCTCGTCGAATTCGTGCTGGGCCTTCCCGCAGCCTCCCGTGTCAGCCGCTGGCCGGGACGCGCCAATACGAAGCGCATTCTGCGCTGGTGGGCCGAGGGTCGCGTGGCCGAGGAGGTCATCACGCGCCGAAAGCGACACTTCCAGTTTGGTAGTATCGCTGACCTCTTGCGCCATCACGAGACGAGCCTGAAGAGCCGAATCTTGGACGTCGGCGCGGTGCGGCACGTTCTTCCTGGCGTCGATGCCTGGTTGTCCCGCCCGCCGGAATCCTATCGAGGACCATGGGAGGGGACGCTGTGGGCGCTCGAGGCGCTCGGAATATGGTGCGAGCGGGTAGGGATCCGCTAGCGATTGGTCCAGTTTTATGTTTTGATCCGGCCAATTATTGAACTGAAATGACGAGCAGCAGGTCTTGGAGGACCGCGTCACTATGCGGAGGTTTCCACGCTCGCGCCAAACTAGTCTAGGGCGCCATAGCGTGCGGCAAGGATGGCCCTTGTCGAGCGCGTATGGAGGCCCCTGCGCTCACCTTGACGTACCAGGGCATTCCCTCTCTTTCCGCACAAGCACTAGGATCAGGCTTTTGTCGTCTCTTTCGAACTTGGACAACACTTCGTAGTCGGTCCGAGGAAATTTGTTGGAGTTCGCTGGAGCCAACAAATAATAGTCGCGATCTGCACATTTTATCTCACTTCGACTTATTGGCCGGTTTAGCCGGTACGCGGCAATCTGCAGGTCGGTTCCCTTGAGATCCGGAGAGCCGAAAAGCGGCGCATCTCCCGGTACTAACCTCCGAACTTTCGCCGCAAAAGAATACTGAGAGAGTGCTTCTCTCCGGTGCCAGCGAATAGTCGGGGGCGCAACAATCACACCGAGGTCAAAAGCCGCAATCACAAGAGCCAGCCGTAACGGCTTTGCCCTGCTCCAGACCCGCTGGTTCGAAAATGAAGCTGGTGTGGCGCCCGAAGTGGAAATCCGATCGGAAGACGGTTCCACGGCCCCTGCGATAGCGCGTCCTGCCAACAACGCAATCGCAGGGTAAAGTGGGAGCAAGTAGATGTCGCGTTTGCCCGCGGCCAACAGAAAGATGCCAAAAATCGCGATCCACCAGACATTGAGAAACCGCCCGTAGCAATCCTCGCGCTCACCCCGCATCCATCGAAACAGGTTCCAGACCAAGACGATATTCCAGGGGAACAGAGTTGTTCCCAGCCAAACCAAGGTCATAAATCTTTCCCTCTGAGGAGAAAACCCTTCCGTGGCGAAGAATTGGCCAATATTTTCTTCGAGAATCTGCCGCCTCAGAAAGGCGATACCGCCGGCCTTATAAGCAAGCCCATACCACCCTAAGTCAACGAGGAGTATGATCCCGACAAGGGGCCAAGACCAAAACCGCCAAATTAAATCAGGACGCCGCTGTAAAGTCAGAAACCCGACAACAACCAAGCCTGGAAGCAGTATCCCGACCGGTCCCTTTGCCAGCACCGCTAGCGCGGCAGCAAGATAACAAACCGTCCGTCCAGTTCCACTAAGGTCGCGGTACCAAAAGAAAAACCCGGCGATTGAAACAACCGTGCATGCTGCAAACAGCATGTCGATTCTGGCTTCTGTTCCTGCATCCCAAAAATTATACATGCCCAACAGCGCGCCCAAGCCGAGCCACGCCGTTCTTCGTCCACCCATAGCATCACCTATTAAAAAGGTGCTGATGACCATGAACTCAGCTGGGATAACCGATGTTAAACGTAAAGTCAGATCAGACTGGCCGAAAAAGTTCGCCACGACGGCTCCTATCCAATAGAAAAGCGGGGGTTTCCAAGCGATTTCTCCGTTAGCGTACGGAAGTATCCAATTATGATTTCTCAGAACGTCCTGCACCATTAGGCCCTCGCGGGACTCACCGTGGGTTCCGACGGGAGGGGAAACGAGTACTATCACAAACAGGGCAGCGATAATTGAACCCAAAAGTAATAGATCTGTGGTACGGTCGCGCCACGCTCCGCGGAAAGAGAGAGCAGCAGCGGAAGATGATTTCACCCCGTGAGTTGATTCCCGGCACAACTTTTCTGCGTTTGTCATTCGTGTTTTTCCGATTATTCTCTTTGTCAAGCCAAACTTTCGTAAACTAGTGGAGCAATCTCCATCGGCTATATTATTAAGCAGCCGTAGACAAATTTCTAATACCTTTATGCGCATAGTAGCAAACACCGGGATCTAAATTATAGAATCTAATCAGAAGGTTCCATGTTCTAAACACTGCCGGGCCCGTTTATCGGGAAGGGACAAGAGAGGTTCTCTCCCGTTGCCTAACATTTCATAAAAGTAATTTTCGCGAAATCCCTCCGTAAGGTTTTCAAATTAACATGCCGAGTGCGGCAGCGCTGGGTGAACCACCCGGAGGACCTAAATCTATTGGTCACGGCCGGGGTGGACAGATTCGAGATCGTAAACCTGCTCCCCAATGCCGACGCCCTACCACGGGCCGCCCGATGCAACGTGATCGACTGGTTCGCCGCGCCTGAACCTCACGCCGCCGTGGCCGGACCGGTTCCCGGCCAACCGGGTGGTGGCGCGCCCAGGGGCTTTGGCCCAGGGGAATACCCCGGATTCGAAGAGCCGACCATGTGCGGCATCTACGGATATCTTTCTGCTAACGAACCCGCCGATCCTCTCATTCTGCAAAGAATGGGTAACGTCCTAAGACACAGAGGACCGGATGACAAAGGCGAGCTAGTGCTAGTCAGAGATTCAGAAAACGTTTCCGTAGGCTTGGGACATCGGCGCTTGAGTATTATTGATCTCTCTAGCGCAGGTAGACAACCGCTGGCGAATGAAGACGAAAGCGTGTGGATAACGTTTAACGGCGAAATCTACAACTTCAGAGAGCTGAGGAGACAATTGGAAGCTGACGGTCACAGGTTCCGATCCAAGTCGGACGCCGAAGTGATCGTTCATCTCTATGAGAAAATGGGAATCCGCTGTCTCGAAAAACTCAAAGGGATGTTCGCTTTCGCGTTATGGGACGATCGTAAGCAGAGCCTTTTCCTTGCCCGGGACCGGATCGGGAAGAAACCCCTTCATTATGCGGCAGGGAATGGTTTCCTGATCTTTGGGTCGGAGATCAAATCGATCCTTCAACACCCGCAGATAACCAGAGAAATAGAACTCGGTTCCTTGAGTAAATACCTGACGTACGAATACGTGCCGGCCCCCGCTACAATCTTCAAGTCGATTAAGAAGGTCGAACCTGGCCACTACATTGAATACCAAGAAGGCAAGCTCAAGGCCAGTCAATATTGGGATATTCCCATGGAGGATTATCCTGTCTGCTCCAACACGGAGAACGAGTATGTCGAAGAGCTGCGGGAGCTTCTAAAGAAGCAAATCCAATGCCGGCTGCTCGCTGACGTGCCAGTCGGGTTGTTTCTCAGCGGTGGTATCGACTCTGGATTGGTGACCGCTCTGGCAACCACGATGGACCGAAACCTTGAGTGCTTTTCTATCGGCTTTCAAGAACGGTCCTTTGACGAGAGCATCTACGCGACGCAAGTGGCGCGAGTATTGGGCGCTAGACATCAGTTGAAAGTCTTTAACAGCCAGCAGATGCTGGACCTGTTGCCCCTTCTCTCTGAGATAATCGACGAGCCTTTGGCGGATCCTTCTATCTTTCCTTTGTTTCTTCTTTCCAAGTTCGCCTCTGAGAAGGTGAAAGTGGTCTTGAGCGGAGATGGGGCGGATGAGCTTTTCGCTGGCTACCAGACCTACCAGGCCCATAAGCTGGTCAGCTACTATGATTTTCTGCCAAATGCTTTTAAGAGCCTGCTCATGGCAACCGCACAGGCCCTTCCTGTCTCCCACAAATACCTGAGTCTGGATTTCAAAATAAAGCAATTTCTGAAGGGAGCCGGGATATCCTCAGAGATAAGGTTCTTCATTTGGAGAGGCGCGTTTACCGATAGAGAGAAGAAAGAACTACTGCGCCAAGAAGTTCGATCAGAGCTTGAAAATCAGAGTACGTATGAGGATATTTTTCGATACATTAATAAAAGCAGGCTTACCAAAGAATTGGAGAGAATCCTGTATGTTTCCATGAAACTTTATCTCCAAGACAACAATCTGGTTACCGTGGATCGCGCAAGCATGGCTAATTCTCTGGAAGTAAGATCCCCGTTGCTTGACCATGAAATTGTGGAGTTTGTCTCTCGTTTGCCAATGGAATACAAACTGAAGGGATTCAAGACAAAATATTTACTTAAGAGGGCCGCGGAAGGAATTCTTCCGAAGGCCATCGTGCACAGGAGGAAAAAAGGGTTCGGCGTACCCCTTGGCCGCTGGCTGATGGGGCCGCTTAAAGAAACCATGCTTGATTTGCTCAGCGAACAGAGAATCACCAGGCAAGGGTTCTTTAATTACCCGCACATCAAAATGCTTATCGAGGAGCATCTATCGAACAAAAGGGATAACAGAGAACTCCTATGGACCCTGCTCGTCTTTCAGATGTGGCATGCCCATTACATTGAACGGATGATTTAACCAGGGTGCCATAAACGGCCCCAACAAGAAGGCCGATCCTATAAACCACCCCGCAGCGAGCGGCGCGGCATCAAAGCCGTCGCTGCTCCCAGCTAAGGGGGTGGTACACGAATCTCAAGTCTTGTTCTGCGCTCGACCGCTTTATTGCCGCAACTCGCAGGGCATTCTCCGTGGGGGCAACTCGGCTGTTTGAATTGACCAACATTCCCCTCTATCCTTAAATGGCCCGTGGCGGTAATCTAATAGGTTAGCGGCAAAGTCATGCGTGTCTTAGTTGTCGAAGACGATCAAAAGATTGCGGCCTTTGTGGTCAAGGGATTGAAACAGGCCGGGTTTGCCGTGGACCATGCCCGGGACGGCGAAGCCGGTGTTGATCTAGCGAGCAACCAGCCCTACGACGCAGCCGTCATCGATATCATGCTGCCCAAGCTGGACGGGCTGAGTCTTCTCGAACAACTTCGACGGCAAAAGCTGAACATTCCAGTGATTATCCTGAGCGCGAAACGTTCCGTAGAGGATCGGGTGAAAGGACTGCAAACCGGATCCGATGATTACCTGACCAAGCCCTTCGCATTTTCCGAGCTTCTTGCGCGCGTGCACGCGCTCATCCGCAGGGCCACCAACGTAACCGAACCCACCCGCTTGACAGTCAGCGAGGTCTCCCTTGATCTTCTCACACGAGAAGTGGTCCGCGCCGGCAAGAAAATCGACTTGCAGCCTCGTGAGTTCGCCCTCTTGGAGTATCTGATGCGCAACGCCGGGAGGATTCTATCCAAGAGCATGATCATAGACCATGTTTGGGGTTACAACTTCGATCCTCAAACCAACGTGGTCGACGTGCTGGTTTGCCGTTTGCGCAACAAGGTCGATCTCGACTTCAAAAAGAAACTTATTCACACCCACAGGGGAGTCGGGTATGCCCTTAAAGATTCTTAACCGATTGCGCAGAACTTTCGCCTTCCGCTTAAGCCTGTGGTACGCCGCGATTTTCGTTTTGAGTTTCGTCGTCCTCTCGGTTGTCTCATATATTTTCCTTTCCTCATCCGTGCGCGATAATCGGGAGATTATCCAAGCAAAACTCAGAGCCTTCCTAACTCTCGCTCAAGAAGGTGGAATTCCCGCTATCGAAAGGGAAGCAACCGTGGAGCAACACCCGAGCCGGCGAACTTCGTTCTTCGTCCGCGTACTCGATCCGCAAAAAAGGGTCGTATTTTTCAGCAATCCGTGGCTCTGGAGAAAATTTGATCTCCGGCAATCTGTGGACCATCCGGCCGAGGGACAATGGGAGTATTTTCCGGCCAAAAAGGAAGGAGATGTATTGGAGGTTACCTCGACGCGCATGCCTGACGGTAATCTGTTACAGGTAGGAATGAGCCTCGAAGACCGACGAGAAATACTGCAACACTTCGGCGATACCATCGTAAGTCTAATGGTACCAATGATACTGCTCAGCTTGGCCGGAGGGGCGTTTCTGGCCTTTCGCGCGTTGCAGCCGATTCGCGATTTGATCCACGCCATGCAGTCCATCGTGGGCACCGGCAGTATGGACGCCCGCGTCCCCATTAGCAAAGCCGGTGACGAGTTCGATGAGCTGGTCCAACTCTTCAATCGAATGTTGGAACGAATCGAAGGGTTGATAAAGGGAATGAGAGAGGCACTCGATAACGTGGCCCATGATCTCCGCACACCGATAACTAGACTGCGCGGAATCGCCGAAACCAACTTGGGATCGGATTCCGACCTGGAGCAGTGTCGCGAGGCGCTGTCCGACTGCCTTGAGGAATCCGAGCGCGTCGTTACACTTTTGGACGCCCTCATGGATATCGCAGAGGCAGAAACCAGGACGATGAAACTCCACCTTGCCCCGGTTAACGTCGCAAGTCTGATTGCAGACGTTGTGGATCTTTATGAAGACCTAGCCGAGGACAAAGGAATCGCTCTCTCCGTCACCTGTCGGAATGACATTTGCGCGATGGCCGATGGCAACCGCATCCGTCAAGTGCTCGCCAATCTATTGGATAACGCGATCAAGTATACTCCCGACCCCGGAAAGGTAACGATCACCGCGTACCAGGAGGCGAGTCAGGCCGTGATCGTCGTCAAAGACACGGGAGTTGGAATCCCTCCCGAGGAGATTTCCCGGATTTGGGATCGTCTCTATCGCGGCGACAAGAGCCGTTCGCAGCGGGGATTAGGCCTCGGGTTGAGTCTCGTCAAGGCCGTGATCCAGGCTCACGACGGCCGAGTCGAAGTTCATAGCGAACCTGGCGCCGGCTCCACTTTCGTGCTTTCTTTCCCAACCGTTCCGTTCTCAACCGTTTCCTCGTTCCCCGCGCTCAACCTTTCACAACTGTAATCTCCTGGAAAGGACTGAGCAAGATTTTTTTGTTAGGCTGGTTATTATCGCTCTTAGTTTTTTGCGCTCGCTTCGAACGAACCGGGCTTTATCCCCCGTTTACTTATCCTGTTTGTTGCCCAACGATGGTGGAAGATCATCGCATCGACTCTTTTAGGCTGTTAGGATCCGGTCTTACGGACGTGGGTACCTATCTTTCAAGTGCCGTCATATTCCCAGGCGTGTTTCCGCACTGCGCTTCCTTTTTCTTGTATCTTCCGCTTCTGCAGACAAAAGAGGAAATCAACGAGCTTCAGTGACCGTGGACGTTTTGAAGAATCCCATTCTGGTTGTCGGCTTGTTTTCGACAGTGTTACAGGCCTGCGCGACATACAAGCCTATGCCTTTGGATCATGCGAGCGTTGCGGAAAAACTTACACCGCCGACAACGGAGACGATCCGGGCGCAAGCAAAAGAGATAAGGCACCCGATTTTAAAGCCTCTCGACTTCGACGTTAGCAACGGTCTCTCGCCTGACGAAGCGGCGATCTTAGCCGTTGTTGCCAATCCCAAGCTGCGTTCTGTACGCGATCAAAAGCACATCGCGGCGGCTCAGCTCCTCCAGGCCGGAATCCTCCCCAACCCGCAGTTCTCCTATGGCCTTGACGTTCCCACAGGAGGCACAACACAAGGCACAGTCAATGCGTTTAACTTCGGCGTAAGCTGGGAAATCACATCTCTCATTAGCCGCGACGCCAAAATAGCCGCAGCTAAAACTGACGCGGCCTCAGTGGACCTTGATGTAGCCTGGCAGGAATGGCAAACAGCCCAAGCAGCAAAGCTCCAGGTGTACCACCTGTTTTTCTTTGACCAACAACTGGCGGTTGCCAGAAAAGAAGAAGAGGGACTTCGGGAAAATCTCGAACTTGTGAGACGCGCGGCAGATCTCGGGTTTGTGACGCGAGTCGACTTGGCCGCCGCTGAAGCAGCCTTGCAAAAAATGCACGCCTCCGTGCTTACGACAGAACAGCAACGAGAACAAGAACGCCTTGCGCTCAATCAATTGCTGGGTTGGCCTTCGGGAGAAACCCTTCCACTGGAAGAAAAAATCGAGCCAGTTTTTCCGAATAGTTTCCCCTCAATCGCGCAGCTTACCGAAGGGATTGAAGAGCGACGTCTGGATCTTCTAGCACTCAGGAGCGGATATCAAAGTGAGGAAGAGCGGCTAAGAGCTGCCATCTTGGCTCAATTTCCAAAGATCAGTATCGGATTCTCACACGCGGGGGACACCAGCAACGTGATTACCACCGGCTTCGCTGTCACCATCGACCTACCTCTCTTCGACCGGAACCAAGGCGCTATTGCGATCGAAGAGACCACCAGAGCCAAACTCTTCGACGAGTATGTCGCCCGCCTTTTTGAAGCCCGCGGAGAAGTAGCGCGCATTCTGGCAAATATGAACTCTCTGCAGCGCCAGATTGAAGCTTCAGAAGAATCGATCTCAACTTTGCAAAACCTCGTCGAGTCTTATCGTGTGGCGCTGCTCCAGGGCAACGCGGATGTTTTGACTTATTATAATGCGCGCGCCGACTTGATCACGAGGCGAACCGAACTGATAGATCTTAAGCGCCAGCTTGCCGATATGCACGTAGCCCTCGAAATTGCCGCAGGGCGCTATTTGGCACCATGAAAAAAGAAAGACGCACAGCATGAAACGAATATCTTTGGGTCTATTACTATTCGCGGCTGTCTCCTTAGCTGCTGGATACTGGTGGTTTTCCCATGACGGTCAGCCGATACCGCAGGAGAATAACGCTGCTAGCGGTGAGGAGAAGTCATCCCAGGGACTTATCGCGCCGGTAAAGGTTGTCCCCATTAAAGAAGGAACTGTGTCGGAAGAAATCACTGTCTACGGGACTATCGTGCCAGCCGCGGGTGCGGTTCAAACCGTCTCCGTCCCTTTCGAAAGCCGGGTCCGGCGCATTCTTGTCATTGAAGCGCAACAGGTATCCCAAGGAGATGCTCTGTTTGAAATCGAGCCCAGCCCGGACGCCAAGCTCCAAGCGGAACAGGCCCGCAACGACTACGAGGCGGCTCAAAAAGCGCTCGACTATATGCAGCAACGCTTTGCTCTCAAACTAGCGACCAATGATCAACTGCTGCAGGCGAAGCAAGCTCTGGAGCAAGCTCAAGCGAAGCTAGAAAGCCTGCAGCGTCGCGGTGTGAATGGCCTTCGAACCATTCATGCGGATGTTGCAGGATTGATCTCCAAAGTTTCGGCCCAAGAGGGCGCCATCGTCCCCGCGGGCAATTCTCTGCTCGAAATGGTCGCTCAAAACCGCCTTGAAGTTCGGCTCGGAATCGAACCGGACGATATCGACAAGGTAAAGTTGGGCCAGGTGGTCTCGCTCACTCGGGTGAATATACCGGGATCCGAGGGGGTGACCGGCCGAGTCCGCATGATTTCGCGCGCTGCGAATGCGACCACTCGCCTGGTCGATGTGTTCGTCGATCTATCTCCATCGTCCAGGTTTTTGTTAGGGGAATACATCCTGGGAAAAATCGCGGTCGCTTCGGCGCAAGGATTGATCGTTCCTCGATCCGCGGTCCTCCCCCAAGAAGATCATTACGTTCTCTTTACGGTCAAAGACGGTCGCGCTCAAGAACACACCGTGCGCGTCGGTTTAAAAGGCGAAAACAATGTCGAAGTTCTCGCCAAAGAACTCCACCCTGGTGACCTCGTCGTGACTTTGGGAAATTACGAGCTGAACGATGGCATGACTGTAAAAACAGAGGCATCTCGATGAGCTTTACCGGATGGATCCAGACGCACCGTCGTTCGGTTTTGTTCTTGCTGTCAGTCTTAGTTGTAGGCGGTATCATTGCGACGTTTAAGCTGCCTGTCTCGCTTTTCCCCTACGTGGAGTTTCCCAGGGTCGTGGTGAGTCTCGACGCGGGGGATCGTCCCGCCGAGCGGATGATGGTCGAAGTGACATTTCCAATCGAGCAGGCGGTGCGCGCCGTTCCGGGCGTGCGCAGCCTGCGCTCCACCACGAGCCGGGGGAGCGCGGAAATATCCGTTAATTTTGATTGGAGCGAGGATATGGTGGCCGCCATGCTGCAAGTGCAGTCGGCAATCAACCAAGTTTTGTCGCGCCTGCCACCAGAGACAACTTTTAGTGTGCGGAGGATGGACCCGACCGTCTTCCCGGTGCTGGCCTATAGCCTCACTTCGGACACCCATTCGCTCGTTGAGCTACGCGACATCGCCCTCTACCAACTGCGGCCCTTGCTTTCCACCATCGGCGGAGTGGCGAAGATCGAAGTCCTCGGCGGGGCCGAGAGAGAGTACCAAGTGAATATCAATCCGGCACGCTTGGATTCCTACGGCTTATCGGTGAGCGACATCGCCAAAGCCCTTTCGGCTGCCAATGTTATTCAGGCAGTGGGCCGGATGGAAGATCACTATAAACTCTATCTCGCCATGTCCGATACGCGGCTTCTCAGCCTTGAGCAGATCCGCGCCACGGTTCTTCGCTCAGGCCCGGCTGGTTTGGTCCGACTCGAAGATATCGCCACGGTCAGTGAAGGGACAACTCCCCAGTGGATCCGCGTGACCGCCGACGGCCACGATGCCGTGATTTTCCAGGTCCATCAGCAACCCGGCGGCAATACCGTCCAGATCGCGCGGGAAATTAAAGCCAAGCTGGCCGGTTACCTTAAACAATTGCCGTCGGGCGTCAAGATCGCCAACTGGTATGACCAAAGCGAGCTGATTACCGCTTCGGCCGGTAGCGTACGCGATGCAATCATGATCGGAGTCGTTTTTGCCGTGCTCATACTTTTGGTTTTCCTGCGGAATTTGAAGGTGACTCTCATCGCGGCTCAGGTGGTGCCCGGAGTGCTGGCTGCGACAGTACTGCTTCTCTACGTATTCCACATGAGCTTTAATATTATGACTCTGGGAGGAATGGCCGCCGCAGTTGGCCTCATTATCGATGACGCGATCGTCATGGTCGAGCACATCATGCGGCGGCTGCGCGAAGGCGCGTCGGATCATCACGGACGCGTTATGCGCGCCGCCGCCGAGTTTACCAGGTCCCTTGCAGGTTCTTCCGCGTCTACCATCATTATCTTTGCCCCTTTGGCTTTTCTTTCCGGAGTGACAGGTGCGTTCTTCAAGGCGCTGTCTGTGACCATGGCTGCGAGCCTTTTTATCTCCTTTCTAGTGGCCTGGCTGGCCGTCCCTCTGCTCGCGGATCATTTTTTGAACGTCAAAGACGCCCGACAAGAAGAAGGGGGCCCTTTCACCAAGCGAGTCCATCGCATCTATGAAGCAACGATGCGCCATATTTTCGCGCGTCTTTCGCTAGCTTTTTTGCCTGTCGTCGCGCTGCTCGCGGCGGGCTGGCTGAGCTACCGGAACGTGGGTTCCGGGTTTATGCCGTCTATGGACGAGGGCGGATTTATTCTTGACTACAGGACTGAACCGGGGACCTCGCTCACGGAAACGGATCGGCTGTTGCGCCAGGTTGAAGCGATCCTGCGGGCGACGCCGGAAGTGGACACCTATTCGCGCCGTACGGGTTTGCAACTTGGAGGCGGGTTAACCGAAGCCAACACGGGTGATTTCTTTGCGCGCTTGAAACCTTTCCCCCGTAGAGACATTGAGACGGTAATGGATGAGGTGCGCCAAAAAATTGACCGCAATGTCCCTGGTGTCGAAATAGAGTTGGCTCAACTCATGGAGGATTTGATCGGTGACCTGACAGCGGTGCCACAGCCGATTGAAATCAAATTGTATTCTGACGACGGCAATTTATTGAGAAAGCTTGCGCCGACGGTGGCTGATGCCATTGGAACCATTCCCGGAGTCGTCGATGTCAAAGACGGCATCGTGCTGGCGGGTGACGCGCTGAACATTCAGGTGGATCGCGTGAAGGCGAGCTTGGAAGGGGTGGACCCCGACGCTGTCACACAGATGATTTCCAACTACACGAGCGGCGTAGTGACAACCCAAGTCCAGAGCGGGCCGAAAATGATCGGCGTCAGAGCTTGGATACCTCAGGTTCTCCGCACCACTCAGCATGACGTCGAGGAGCTACGCCTGCGCGCGCCGGATGGACACCTTTTCCCTCTGAAGAGAGTAGCGACGCTGACAGTGTTAACCGGCCAGCCAGAGATTGCGCGGGACAACCTAAAGCAGATGGTTGCCGTCACCGGCCGCATCAGCGGCCGTGACATTGGCTCGGTCATCGCCCAAGTCAAGCAGGCTTTGAACCGCACGGGCATGCTGCCTAAAGGTGTTTATTATGACTTAGGGGGACTCTACGCCGAGCAGCAGAATGCGTTCGCTGGCCTCATAGCGGTGTTTGCCGGAGCGGTGGCTCTGATTTTTCTGCTCTTGCTTTTCCTTTACGAGAGCTTTCGCGTCGCCATCGCCATGCTCTTCACTGCGCTGCTGGCGCTTGCCGCGGTCTTCCTCGGTCTCTGGATCACCGGCACAGAAATGAACATTTCCTCCATGATGGGGATGACCATGATCGTCGGGATCGTCACTGAAGTGGCGATCTTTTATTTATCGGAATACGTAGATCTCTCCGGAGAACCTGATGAGCACGCTCGGTTGATTGCCGCGGGAAAGAACCGGATGCGCCCCATTGCTATGACGACCCTGGCCGCGGTTTTCGCGCTGCTGCCACTGGCTTTGGGAATAGGCCAGGGAGCCGCAATGCAGCAACCCCTAGCGATCGCCATTGTCTCCGGGCTTCTCGTCCAGCTGCCCCTAATGTTGATCGTTTTACCTACTCTGCTTGTCATCTTGAAGGTAACGAATCCGAAGAAATCGCTTCCCTAACCACGGTAGTCCTCGCAGTAGGCTCTTAGCGTCGAGGGCTTCAAGGCTTTAATTCCGGGACTAGAAGATAGACTACCTACGCCAGAACCCTGCCTGTGGACGAGCACGTCCAACTCCATGGTCTGGAACTCCGCCTTGCTTGACCCGGGTTTGAGCACGGCATAGAATCCGCATCGGATCGAAGTGAGGTCTTTTTTATGGCCCTCCATTCCCCTTCAGCATTTAATCGCTTCATTGCCTCGGCGCACAGCGTCTGTGAAAAGCAAAAGGAAGCGGAAAGACGCTGGCAGGCCATCGCCGTGCTTCTGCGCGACCTCGTCGCCGACCCAGAACTCAGGCAGAAGTCGCGGGACTGGCCCGCATGCATTCAGACAGAGCGCGCGCAAAACCTTCTTTTCTACGAAGACGCGGATTATGGCTTTGTCGTCAACGGCCTTATCAAGAGCCCTCGCGTTCGAACCCAGATTCATGACCACGCCCGCAACTGGACGATCTACGGCGTGCTTGACGGGCAGGAGACAATCGAGCGTTACGAGCGCCTCGACGATGGCTCCAAGCCCGGATATGTCGACATTCGCCAGGCGCGTAGCTTCCGCGTCGGACCCGGAGATGTGGATCTGGTTCCTCCTTTCCAAATCCATGCGGAGGAAAGCGGCGACGAGCGTACGGTCGCGGTGATCGTACGCGCCGAGAAACCCGGGAGCTTCCTTCAGGGCCGCTACGATCTCGCCGCCAAAAAATATTGGCAAGGCTACGGGCCGGTTCAGATCCCATACCAACTAGATTAGCAAAAAAGCAGCTTCAATCCCGAATCGCGCGCCACAGCTTTTCCCCTCGGTCGGACTCCATCCCAATAACGTCGAAGTCGATGACCGCGGCTACATCTACATCGTTGATCGCGCCAATACCGGCATGCACGTCCTGGAGATTACGGGCGACGCGCGTAAGATTGCCAAGCTTCCGTAGGCCGGCTGCGTTTCAGACACTGGAGGGATGGAGTAGCGGCGCTCCACTGCTCCATCACCCCATGGCTTCAGCATCACACGCCCAGATAGGCCTTGCGCAGTTCCGAGTGCTTGACCTCGTCAGGCAGCCCTCCTGCTTTGACCCGGCCCTCGTCCATTATGTACGCGTAGTCACAAATATCTAGAGTGTATTCGACACTCTGCTCGACCAGCAGGATGGTTAGACTAGCCTCTTTCCTCATCCTCTCAATAGCCGCAAAAACTTCTCTGACGAGCTTAGGCGCCAACCCCTGACTCGGCTCATCCAGCATCATCAATTTTGGCTTGCTCATGAAACCGCGGGCGATGGTAAGCATCTGTTGTTCTCCGCCGCTCAAGGTCCCTGCCCGCTGTTTTCCCCTCTCCTTCAAGAGGGGAAAAAGCGAATAAACCGCCTCCAAGGATTCGCCTTTCTGTTTTAGAGCCTCTTTATGGTAGGCGCCCATGACCAAATTCTCCTCCACCGTCATGTTCACGAAAAGGTGCCGCCCTTCGGGAATCAGAACTAGGCCGAGTCGGACTTTTTCGTGAGGTGCGAGAAAGACCACGTCCCACCCATCGTAAATCACTTCTCCGCCCGAGGGCTTGACGGTACCGAAGATGCTCTTGAGCAACGTTGTCTTTCCCGCGCCGTTGGCTCCCAACAAAGCGGTGATTGACCCCTGTTTCACCTCGAGGCTTGCCCCCCACAAGATCTGCATGGGTCCATAGCCGGACTGGAGATTCTCTGCTTTCAGCATCCCGGCATTACTCCAACTCGTGCCCTAGATAAACGTCGACGACCCGTGGATCCTTGAGGGCTTCTGCCGTTGGCGCCTCCAAAAGCTTTCTCCCCTGATAGAGAACAATCGCCCTCTCCGCAAAGCTCACGACCGCGCGCATAATGTGCTCCACCATGGCGACAATGGCGATGCCTTCCCTTTCCTTCGTATCCTTGAGAAATTGCACTAGGATATCGATGTCCCTGGGAGGCATTCCCGCCATAGATTCATCCATCAGGAGGAGCTGGGGCTTCATCGCAAGGGCCCGAGCAATTTCCATCATCTTCAGGTCAACCGGCGTCAAATCACCAGCAAGCTTCTCTCTTTGCCCATAAAACCCAACCACCTTGAGACGCTCATCCGCAGCCGTTAGCGCCTCGTCCACATCCATGCCCTTACCCTCAGTCCCAAACATGGCGCCAACAGCTACATTCTCTCTGACCGTGAGCGACTTGAAGGGTCTTGGAATCTGAAAAGTCCGGCTGATTCCCATCCGGGCGCGACGATAGGGAGGGAGACGGCTGATCTCCTGTCCTGCGAACGTGATCCTGCCCTGGTCAGGAAAGTAAACGCCGTTGATCAAGTTAAAAAGCGTGGTCTTGCCGCTGCCGTTAGGTCCGACGATGGCCACAGCTTCCCCCGAAGCGATTTCGAGGCTCACATCGTGGACCGCTAGCAGGCCCCCAAAGCGCTTGGTCAAGCGCTCTATCTGCAGTAAAGGCATCGCTCGGTATCCTTAAACAATGAATCTTTGAAAAGCCGTACCCCTTACCTTCGTTTTCAATACGCCGATCACGCCCGCTGGGAATAACACGATAATGGCAATGATAATCGGAGCCAGAATAAGAAGCTGCAGCCCCGGAAACGTGACACCGAGGCCGTACTTGAGTGCGGCATACAAAATTCCACCAGCCACGGGTCCCATGAGGGTTCCTGCACCGCCTAAAATCACGATTACGATCGCCTCCACAGTGTAATGGATTGCAAAGGCATCGGCGGGAAAAACATAGGTTAGTTTTAACGTCCAGGCGGTTGCTCCTATCAAGCCTCCGAGAGCGGCGCTGGTGATGAAAGCGATGATTTTGTACTTTGTTGTGTTGATCCCCATTGCTTTCGCCGCATCCTCATCTTCTCTGAGAGCCGTCAGGGCAAAGCCGATCCGGCTTTGCATGTACTTGAGTGTGATGAAAGCGGCCAGCGCGGCGATCAAAAAGACCAGGGTATCGGCCCAAAAAGTAGAGAGGAGATTCGCTCCATCCGTTCCGAACGCCTCGCGTAGATTATTCGAGATAATAATTCCCTCGGAACCGCCCCAGAGCCTGATTCCTTCCAGCAAGAACCGAAAGCCCTCATTGACCCCGACCGTAGCGATCGCAAAGTAAGCGCCCCGGAGTCGCAGGGCAATCGCTCCCACGGCAAGCGATAATAGCCCCGAAAAAACCATTGCGGCGATCAAACCGAGTGCGATCATGGCGTCGCCCAGCCAGGCGGCTTGATAAAAAGTGGCAACGGTCAGCGCCATTCCGTAAGCCCCCAGGGCCAGAAAAGCCACGTAGCCAAAATCCACGTACCCGGTCATGCCCAGGAACACATTGAACGCCTGTCCCAAGGCCGCATAGAAAGCGGCAAGCGCTGCCGGCTGCCACATGCCCTCGACAAAATTGCCGACCCAGTATAGCAAGCCATAGATAGCGTAGACGGGCAGCAGCGGAAGAAAGGCCGATGGCTTTTTCACTTGACGCCCAATAGGCCGGTCGGTTTCCACAAAAGGATAACGAGCAGAAGAAAAAACGCGAAGAATTGAGTCATGCTAAAAGGCTCGATGCCGGGGAAGAGACCAAAGAACGTATAAGAGCCGTTCTCGATTAAACCGAATATGAAGCCCGCATAAAAAGCGCCCCATGGCGAGCTCAGTCCTCCCAGGACCGCCACTACGAAGGCCTTTAATGTATAGACTCCACCCATGTAGGGATTGATGCCTACCGGCACAAAGAGCGTCAAAAGGTTGCCGCTTAAAACCGTCAAGCCGATCCCAAGAGAGAAACTCAGGGCGTAAACAGCTTCTACGTTCACCCCGCACACCCGCGCGCCCTCACTGTCTTCCATCACCGCTCTGACCGCTGAGCCGGAGCGCCCTTTCTTGAACCAGAGGTAAAGCGCCACCGCCACGACGATGCTCGACAACAGGGCATAGATTTTCCCCATCGGGATAATTGCTACCGGGGGCAGCATCAGCCGGCCTACATTCCAGCTAAAACCACGGAAATCAGGCCCCCAGAAAAAACGCGCGCTCTCCTCCAGCAAAATACCGATGGCAAATGTTGCCAGCAGGGTCGTGAGCTCAGCGGCCGCAATCAACCGCCGGATCACGGTCTGAAAGGAAACCCAGCCTAAGAGCATGCCCGCTGCCAAGGCGATAGGAATTGTGGAGATCGGCGAGAGCCCGGCGAGTCGGAACATCCAAAACGCCGTGTAGGCCCCCACCATGATGAAAGCGCCGTGGCCGACATTCACGATCCGCAGCACACCGAAGATCAGGCTCAGACCCATGGTCATGAGTCCGTAGAACGATCCGAGGATCACGCCGTTGAGCAGGTTGCCAGCTAAGAGGAACGTTAACGGATCCATCGCGATCTCAACCTCGTAGCAAAAGCGCCCGCAGCGCTTCCTTTTCCCGCTGACGCTGCCGGGCGCCGATTAGCTATTGGCAGAACTGCGGTAAAGCGGTTTGCTTTCCTAGCACGTTTTTCCGTTGAGCCGGTCCTGCGATGAGGGCATCGGATAGCAAGGTTTTCCCGTCTGGGCTTCTGGAGGCCAAATGATTACTTTCTGACCCTTCTGCCATTGAACGAGGACGGATTTGTGCGCCAGTTGTCTGCCGGTTTGGGGATCGATCCCCCAGTCGCCGTAGGCCGAAAAAAAGCGGAGTTTCCCCATCGCTGCCCTCACTTTGTCGGTATCCAGGCTCTTTGCCGCTTCGATGCCCAGAACGTAAGAAAACATCGCCGCCATGGCCTCCATCCCATGGTAGTCCGGGTCCACACCGTTTGAGATCTTGCGGAAGGAAGCGAGAAACTCTTCCTGCTTCGGCCCAAAGTATTTCACTCCCTTCGGCGTCGTCTCAGGACTGAACTTGACGCCGACTTCCCAGTGAGCCGGAGCGATGATACCTTCTGCTGCGGTGTGCAACGCCTCATAGAAAGCAAGCAAGGTGGGCGCTACCAGGATCGATGCGGCTTTAACGTCGATCCCCAAGTCAGCCAGTTGTCGGGCTAGAAGTTGGCCATCTGGAAAGTGGCCGCCGCCGAGCAAAAAGTCGGGCCTTGCTACCGCCAACTCCGTGAGAGCCGGAGTCATATCTTGGACTTTGGACGGATAGGTGCGATCGAAAATAACCTTGTACCCGAGCTTCTTCGCATACTGTAACGCACCTTCTCTCACGGACCTCGAGAACTCATCGTCTTCGTAGAGCATCGCGACTTTCGTCGCCTTCGGGTCAACTTTCTTCATCATGTCAAAAACGTCTACATGATAGCGGCTTCCGAGGACGATGGTCTGGACCGCATATCGGTATCCTTGCTCAAATGTGCGGTCGCTCGCGCCGCCGTGGGAGTTATAGAGGACTTTATATTTCTCTGCGACAGGCGCACCAGCAAGGGTGAGACCCGACGTATACGGAGCAAAGATAAACTTCACCCCATCAGTTACGATAAGTCTCTCAAGCAGGCTCGTCACGCTTTCCTTTTTCGATTCATCGTCGTAGTAGATGTATTTGACCGGGATTTTCTTTCCTTCCAGTCTCACGCCTCCGTAAACTTCATTGATCCATTTCTCACCAACCTGGAAGCCCCACAGTCCCTGCGAACCTTCCTTGGCATAGGGCCCGGACACACTGATCGGCCCACCCATGACGACTTGTGCCGGTGCGGTTTGACCATGGATCGGCCGAGGCAAAGACAACAACAGTCCCGTTACGATGAACCCGATCGTTGCAAGGAATATTTTTCTGTTCATTTCTTTTCTCCTTGGATCAAGATTTTTACGAGTCGGAGGCTCTTCTTTGCCGCACCCTCCTCCCTCCGAAACGCACGCGAGACCCCAGCCCTGGCGGATCATACTTGATTTCGCCTGGTTGGCGCAATGTTCCAATCGGCCCATTGCTTTTCAACCTTCGAACTGTCGAATGGCTGATGCGTGCATCCACAACAGACCCGCATACCGTCGAGAGGCTTGCCCGGAAGCCTCTCGACGGTCGAAAAGGAAAGTTTTGTCACCTGGTCTGCGAGCTTCTCCAAGTCGGTTCGCGTATGGGATACAATATTAGGTCGTACGCCGGTCAAACTTCCGGCCAGTATCGGCCGAAAAGGCTGACTCAAAGCGGGCCAGCAAAGCTTGCGGCGTCTCCTCCACAATCAGCAGCGAGCGATGCGCAGGTTTGAGGAAGCCCTCTGTTACCGCAGAATCCATAAACTGCACGATGTGCCGGTAGTACCCGGACACGTTGAGCAGGCCGCATGGCTTCTCGTGAATCCCAATTTGTGCCCAGCTAAGAACTTCGAAGAATTCTTCCATCGTCCCGATCCCGCCTGGAAGCCCGATGAAGCCGTCGGAAAGCTCCGCCATTAGAGCCTTGCGCTCGTGCATGGACTGGACGATCCGTAAGTCCGGCAAGCCCCGGTGGGCCACCTCCTTCTCGACGAACGCTTCCGGAATCACGCCAACGACATGACCGTGATGCTGGAGAACCGTATCCGCAATGACCGCCATCAGCCCAACGTTGCCGCCGCCGTACACAAGTCCGTAGTCCCGCTCCACTAGCATCCGGCCAAATTCGCGCGCCGATTTTTCATACTCCGGCCGCACCCCGGCCCGTGATCCCGTAAACACGCAGATGCACGCTCGCAAGCTGCGGCGCGGCGCCGTCATAAAAATAGCTGCTCCTTGCTATCCTTCATTTTCCCGTCATGAGCATAGCCACGCTAAAAACAAACCAGAAACTGAGAGACAAACTATCTTCGGCACACAAAATAGAGCCGATCCGATCCACGGCATGGTTTTTGATCGAAAGGATCGATGACCTTGACCCGCGAAAACCTGTCCCGCAGCGCCGCCTTGATCTTCGTCACCGGGAATGAGATCTCTGCGATGTCCTCTTGGAAAATTCGGTACCGCCCGATCCCGCGACTTTCGAACACTCTGATGTTCCAATTGGCGATTCCACGACCCCGGTCCGTGACTTCCATGATCAAAGAGTTTTTACCGAACCGGGTCACGCATTCGGGTGTCCGGATCCGCCGCTGCAGCTTTGCGACGGTATTGATGTCAAAGAGAAATAACCCCTCTTTTTCCAGATGCAGAGCCGCCATGCGAAAAATTCGTTTCCAGTCCGCAAACCGCAAGACGTGGTTGATCGAGTCGAAGACACAGATAATGACGTCAAACTTCGTGCGCAGATCGAACCTCACCATATCCTTGCGGAAAAAACGCACATGAGGCAGTTTCTTGTGCGCGATGGAAAGCATCCGCGGCGATGCATCGAGCCCTGCAACTTCATAAGACCGCGTCAGGACCTGCAAGATCCCGCCCGTCCCGCAGGCGAGCTCCAAGAGGGTTTTTGCCTGCGGTTGGTATTGGACAATGAGATTGTGAATGAACGTAGCCGTCTCCGTTCTGTCACCCATCACAGCATCGTAGAAGCGGCCGATCTTTTGGTAGGACACCATTCTCGCGTTCACTCCGTCAAGACTTATGCATTTCGAGAAGATGGAGCGCCACGGCTGAATGAAGCGCCGTGCCCGCCGCCAGCGCATCCTCGTTGAAGACCATTTGGGGCGAGTGGAAAGTCGCGACCGGACCTTGCCCCTCAGGCCGCGCTCCGAGAAAGACCATAGCGCCGGCAACACGCTGAAGAACGTAGGAAAAATCTTCGCTGGGCATGATGGGCGTGGGCAACATTCGAAAGTGATCCTTACCCAGCAATTTTCGGCTCACCATCCCGATCGCGTTGACGACATCGGGATGGTTCATGACGGGAGGGTAGCCGGCGTCGACCTGGACCTTTGCGGTGGCGCCATGTGCCGAGGCGATGTTTTCAGCGAGATCCGGAACCGCGTTGAACAGGCGCCCGAGCGTCTCCTCCGATACGGCCCTGATCGTACCGGTCAGAGTCGCCGTTTCCGGGATCGCGCCCGCCTCATGGGATCCGGCCTGCATGGCCGTGACCGTCACCACGGCAGGTTCAAAAGCTTTAACGCGCCGCGTGACGTAGCTCTGCAGCGCAAGCACGATCTCCGCAGCGATGGGAATTGGATCCAGCGCATGATGCGGCTGAGCAGGGTGTCCCCCACGCCCTTTGACCACGATCCTGAACTGGCCCGCGCCAGCCATGAGCGCTCCCGGCCGGGTCGACACTTCACCGCTCGGATCGTTAGGTGAGACATGAATGGCAAATGCGGCGTCGGGCGCGCCGTAGCGGTCGAGCAACCCTTCCTCAATCATCAGCCGCGCTCCCGCGTACCCTTCCTCTCCCGGCTGGAACGCAAAGATGATTTGTCCTGATATGCGTTCCCTTCGGGCGGCGAGAACGCGTGCTGCTCCGACCAGCATCGCTGAGTGCCCGTCGTGACCGCATGCGTGCATCGCTCCGTCGATCTCGGACGCATAATTGAGACCGGTTGCTTCCCGCATTTTCAGCGCGTCCATATCCGCCCGCAGCAGCACCGTGCGTCCAGGCGATGTTCCTTCCAGGACGGCGACCACCGATGAGAGTCGCATCCCTGTCGTGATTTTGAGATTGAGACTATCAAGGGCTTCGACGATCGCACGCTGCGTTTGCGGGAGCGTGAGACCGACCTCGGGATGCCGGTGAAGCCGGCGGCGCAGCCAGACGATATCAGGAAGAAGACTTCGCGCCTCACCGAGAAGCTCCTCAAGGTCATAGGACATCGCTCACCTCACTGACTCCGGGCACTCTCTTCCGCAGCTCATTTGATTATCGCATAGCAGTAGGAATCTCGCGGTTCATCGCTCCGGTTCGGGTGCAGGCTCCAGCGTCGAAGAATTCCTTCCCGCTGCATCCCAACCTTTTCCATGACACGAGCGGAAGCTTTGTTTTCAATGTCGCACACCGCCCACACGCGGTAGATCTCGTCTTGCTGCAGTGCCCATTTCACGAGAGTCTGAACAGCCTCCGTCATATACCCGTTTCCCCAGTAGGCTCTCGCTAAAACATACCCCAGCTCCAATCTACGCTTTTCGATCCGACACCCCAGCATGCCCACGAGCTGGTTATCTTCTTTTCGGACGATCACCCACTGGAATGACTTGCCTTCTTGCCGCGCTCTTAGACACAGACCGACAAATGCATAGACAGATTCGATCCTTTGATGAGGTCGCCACGTCAAGTATTTTGTTACTTCCGCATCTTGCGCGTACTGCTCAAAAATCGCTCCGCCATCTTCCATCACGGGTAGGCGCAGTTGCAGACGATCCGTCTCAAACCTATCGGGCGGTCTCATTGCGAGATCATTTCAATCAACCGGGCTGGTCCAAAACCCCGGACAACGACGGTGCAAACAGCTCCCGGTCCGGACACTCAGTTTGAGTGACCGGAATGGTTACTCCGATAGCTTCTTGACTCGTTCAATGACCTCACGGGGTTGGTTCATCACGTCGCGCATTTGGGCTTCCACACCCTCACCCCAAAGCGGCTCAACTTCCAGGTTCTTCTTTTTGGCTTCGTCAATGACTTCGGGCTCTTTGAAAGCTTTGGCATAGGCATCCCGCAAAATCTTGACTCGATCCGGCGGAATTCCCGGCGTGGCCACCATCGGTCGGCCTAACGTTCCAGAAACCAGCAACACGCGCGCGACGTTTCGGCTTACCGCCGGCGTTTTTCTTTTGTCCATGAGATCATTCAGCGTGGGAGTATCCCCGAGCCGCGGATCTTTTTTGTCGCCGGTTTGGATGATGTGCCGGTCAAAGCCGCTCTTGTGCCAGGTGAAATAAGGCTCACGGGCAAAGTGGGTGGTGATCCCCGTCCCGCGACAGTGAACTTCTCCCTTTTCGATCGCCAAATCGATCTCCGCGCCGCCCGGATAACCGCGCACCACATTCGTTTTTGCGCCCAGGGTGTCCTCCAGGATATTAGCCAAGATTGTCGTCAGATCCGAAGTCCCGGTAGCCCCACATTTGGGCGGCTCGGGGGCCGTGATCATATCTTCAATCGATTTCCAGGGTGCGTCCGCTCGCATATAAATCATCAAATCCCTCTGATCGACGCTGCCCACAAAGACAAACTTTCTCACGTCGAAGTTTACTTCCTTTTTTCCCAACAGCTGATCCAGGTAAAAGCCACTACCGATTATGCCCAGAGTCAAACCGTCAGGCTTGGCCACTCCGTAAACATAATTGGCTGCGGTCAGCGAACCTGCGCCGGGCATATTTTGCACGATGATACTGGGATTCCCGGGAATGTACTTGGGCATGAAACGGGAGAGGATGCGCGCATACTGGTCATAAAGCCCTCCGGAAGTAAACCCGACAATGATCCGAATCGTCTTGCCCTGAAAATAGGGCTCAGATTGGGCGTAAACCGTAGCACCGCCAGCCAGTACATAGAACGCTAACCAACCTGATCCCAGCAGCGCGAGATACCTATAGCGGACATGGGAAATTTCGTGTGGCATGATAGCCTCCTCTATGCATTATCAGGATCGAGCCTCTTGTCCGGCAGGAGGAATTTTCACGGATGCGCTTCAACCGTCGACTATACTGGCAAATACTGCCGGACGCAAAAAGACCTGAACGTTGCTGGCCGACGCTAATCAAATACCAGGTTAGCGCCGTGGGTAAGCGCGTGATCGAGCGGACCGCGCGGCGCCGCGCCTGTGAGCGTCCCTGCATAAGGGGCTGGGCCGCGGGCTTCAAGCCAGCTTGTGAGTCGGCTATCAGAACCGGCGGGGGCAAGAAATTCTAACACATGCAGGCCGGCCTCAAAGCGCACGCCGCGTGCTTTGAGGTCAGAGCGGTTCAGGTCTACACCGGGACTCTTGAGAAGGCTTCGATACCACCGGCGGACTTCATCCAGATCTTGAACAACAACCGTGACGGTTCCGATTCCATTTGCGCCGTTCTCGTGACTGGTCACGCGCGGAATTCTTTCCGCGCGCGGTGTTTCGTCTTGAATCAAGAACGGAGCCACGCCCCTGTGGCCTTCTCGCGGGATAGAAAGGACCCATTTGAGCTCATACCCGTCCGGACGGATCCGTGCCCAGGGCTGGGGATCATTCATTCGGACTCCCGCGTGACGAAATGCTTCCGCATCGCCCAGCATGTCATCCGTTTGCATGCAGAAATCAACCAACCCTTCGCCTTTTTGCAGTGACGCCCACCAGCGATGCTCTTGGTTTTCCTGGTAGAAAGCGATCAACTCAATGTAGGAGCCGTCTGCGAGCGCAACCAGTCCATTGTGGGTTCCAACTGAATGCCTGCCCCCTGGGACAACCGTGAAGCCGAGTCGCTCATAATCTTTGATCGCCGCTTCCAGATCGCGCACCACGATGACAAGGTGATCGATGCCTAACAGCATGGTCTAACGGGGCCGATAAAAGGTTTTGCGGTTTAGCGTGAGCACAAGCCGCACTTCATCTTGCCTGGAGAAATGGCGGCGCGACCTCAGCCAGAAAGCGCCGGAGCTGCCCTTCTTGATCCCAGGACGCCATGCGCAGCGTGATGTGCTGGAGCCCCGCGTCAAAATAGGCTCTGAGCTCATCCACACATTGTTTCGGGTTGCCCGCCGTCGTGAATCCTTCGACGAAGGACGGGCTGAAGTTGAAGGTGTAATATTTATCTAGGAAAGCTTTGCTCTCCTGTAATGCTGCCTGCCGGTCCTCGTTGATGTTAATGTTGTGGTACAAACAAGTGCCGATGCTGGTGGGATCCCGGCCCTCTTCACGCGCCATAGCGGTGATTCGTTGCCACTGCAAACGGAATTGCTCCGGTGAGACTTTGTTTGTCATCCAACCATCCGCAAAGTGCGCTACGCGGCGGAAGCTTCGGTCAATAACCGAGTCGGCGGCGCTGGCGCCGTCTTTCCAGGTCAACCCTGTCGGGTTGCTTGCAATCCAGATAGGGCAAGGCCGCTGGACCGGAAGCGGTTGCAATGCCAGGCCGGTGAACTGGTAGAACCGCCCTTGATGGGAGGCTTTGTTCTCACCGAAGAGCTTCCGCAGAATGACAATGCCTTCCTCAAGGCGGCCGACGCGCTCTTTCGGTTCAATCCCCATCACCGCGTGCTCTAGCGCTTGCGCCGCGCTCTGTTCGTTAGGACCCCCGAGGCAGACGACGAGCCACGCACGGCCATTAGAGATCACGTCGAGGCTCGACCACTGTTGGGCAAAGAGAACCGGATGGCGGTGGACAAATGTCGCCATACAACCCACACCCAGCCTGACTTTGGTCGTGATCGCCGCCAGCGCTGAAAGCAACGTAACCGACTCAAGCCGCGGCTTGGCAAGTAGACTATCTCCCACCCACACCGCGTCCAAGGCTCCTGACCCCTCCGCCTTTTCAGTCATGCGCATCAAATCCGCCACCTTCAAAGCACCGATAATTACCCCGCGATTCGCCAGCGTGAGTCCAAATGATGCCACGTCAAACTCCTTGGTTGTTAAACCCCCACTCCCTGAGGCTACTCATAACACGAAACAGGCTGTGAATCGATGTCCTCGTTGACAGAACCAAAGGCAGAGACTAAGGTGCAGCTGCAAGCAAATTCTTATGGCTGCAAGCTTCAGAGAGTTTCTGCGCCTGCTGAGCGACCATGACGAGCTGCTCGAAATTCCCGCCGCCACGGATTTGCGCAATGTCGCTGCACTGGTACCCCAGGCGAACCAGGCCCTTCTCTTTACGAACGTCATCGGGTACGAAATCCCAGTCGCCTCCGGGCTGCTCCAGTCAAGGAATCGCATGTCCTTGGCCATGGGGGTCCCCTACGATCAAATCGGGGCAAAGCTCCAACGCGCCATAGAGCATCCGATCGAGCCGCGAGTGGTCAAAGATGCGCCCGTCAAGGATGTGATCACGACCGCTGATAGGGTGGACCTCTACAATCTTCCCGTGCCGATCTTTTCTCTCATGGACGGTGGTCCGATGATCACGGCAGCCGTGATCCTTTCTCAGGATCCGGAATACGGCATGAATGCCGGCATGTATCGACTGATGCTCAACGAAAAGAACGTCACCGGCATCGATATCGTAACCCCAAACAATCTCAGAAAATACGCCGAGCGGGCGCTGCAGGCAAGAAAACCGTTGCCGATTTCCATTGCCATCGGCACGCATCCTTATGAGATGGTCGCGGCAACCTTCAAAGCCGCGCTCGGCACCAACGAGCTGGCCTATGCCGGCGGGCTGCGTGCGGAGCCTCTGGCTTTAGCGCCTGGAGAAACAATCCCGGTGCCGTGCGTAGCCAACGCTGAATTCGTGCTCGAGGGCGAAATTCTTCCCGAGGGATGGAGTCACCCGGAAGGCCCGTTTGGAGAATTCAACCGGCTCATGGGAGGCATCCACTATAATCCGCGCGTAAAAATCAACGCCGTCATGCATCAACGAGACCCCGTTTATTATGCGCTTCATATGCCTTGGGAAAACATCTGGATGAGCGCGCCAATTTACGAGGCCGCGGCGCGACGGGTGCTCCACGAAGCCGGCGTGACCACCACGGCCATCAACGTAACGCCCGGTGGATGTTGTCATTGGCACATCATTGCGGCGATCAAGAAACAACCCGGAGACGGAAAAAATGCCATCGCTGCCCTGCTCTCGATCGCCGATATCAAACACGTCGTCGTAACCGACGACGATATCGACATCTTCGATCCCGTCGAAGTCGAATGGGCAATCGCGACGCGGGTTCAGGCGGACCGTGACGTCATCATCATTTCACATGCGCGTTCTAAGCCGCTGGATCCCTCCTTGCCTCCCGCGGATGGCATCCCCACAACGGCCAAGATGGGGATTGACGCGACGATTCCCGAAAATGTTCCACGGGCACGCTACCAGCGGATCGTCTACTTCAACGAAGGAAACGTTGAGCTCGCCGATTACCTGGGCAAAACCGTACGCAGGTCGGGCGAATCAAAACCTTTTCCCGACGGCGAGCGTTTACAGGCGCTCGCAGAACAAATCGCTGACGCGCTCGCCCGAGAACACCGCTTCTTCGCGCAGATCCTGGACCTCTTTCCTGATCAAGCATTTGGGGCCGTGGCGCGCGCCCTGGCGCTGCTCAACGAGAACGGCCGGATCACTCAGGACGCCCTGGGCAAATACCAGCTTAAGCAAGAGCCTAGCCCCGCATAGCATAGACGCGGGAACAAGCAGGGCGGATTGTAAACCGATAAGGAGCTCTGCGCAGAGAGCGGGCACAGGAGCGTGGAGCTACGGCTACTCTACTCGAGCTATTGGCCCATACGCTTGCGCTTCTCTCGCCACACAGTCCACCCGTAACTTAGCCGCCCTCCAGCAACGTAGAGGCCCATTTTCCGCGACGGCAGGGGTTCGCTTCTCGAGAGCGTTCGATGAACTACCAAACTAGCGATTCTTCTCACAGTTGCGAGTCCTGTTTGCTCCCCTTCCCAAGGCTGCGAATAGAATTCTCTGCTACTTACTACAAACCCATCAGTCAAAGAAGAAAACTGCTGGGTTCCTGGCATAGGCGTTGCGTGACGTGTTCTTGGAGTGCGCAACCCGGGAAAGCAGCGCGAGGATCGATCAGAGACGCAAAAAAGGAACAACGCTATGAAGAGACACGAAAGATTTTTCTCTTTCCCTGTGCGACTTTCCGACGAGGTTGGGCGGCTATTCGATGAGATTATCCACCGACCCTGGAGTGTCGTCAGTGAACTCAGAACGTGGAATCCCTCGATTGACCTGTACGAAACCGCAGACGCGTTTATCCTGGAAGCGGACCTTCCCGGAGTAGACTCCAAAGACGTCAAAGTCGAGGTTGAGGGAAATGTGCTTATTCTGCAGGGAAAGCGATCAATCCAGCATCATCATGGCAGCGGGCTCTTCTACTTCCAAGAGCGCTGCTCCGGCGACTTCACCCGGCGCCTCACCCTCCCGGAATCAATAGAGAAAAAAAAGATCAAGGCCGAATTTGCCGATGGCGTCCTACGCGTCGTTCTGCCCAAGACCGGCGAAAGCAGCACGAAATCATGACCACAGGTAAGGCGGAACAATTGGCGCCAGACAACGGCGCGGAGCAACATGTGAAAAGAGCCAAAAGCGAGCTCAGCGCCGAAGATCTCAAGTTTCACGGTAAGGCTCGACACCCGTTTTGCCGGCACGGAGGAACTGGTAAAGGGAAGAGAGTTTCTCGGCCAGGAGCGCGCGCGGCCGCCCCTGAAGCTAGGGTTCGCTGACGCGCAATGGGTAGCAGAGCTTTGCCACGACGAAGGCTTGCCCCATTTTGCCAGAGGAGAAACCGTTCCCGCACACGAATTGCCTACCAACCGGGATCAAGGCGCTTGATCGAGTACCGTTTCTAATTGATCCAGCACCTCGTCGGGGGCGGCGTCGGTTCTGACCACGAAGTGAGAATCCGCCGGCACTTCCACCAGCGGCATGAATTCATTCCGCTGGCGCAGATACACTTCTCGCGTCGCGTCGGACACTTCGTTTTCCGAGCTGGCGCGCTTCTCCAGCCGACGCAGAATCTCCGCTTCTGATGCCTGACATTCAATAAACACTAAGGGCACATTGAGCCGAGCCGCAAGATCGACGAAGCGCCGGCGTTGTTTCGCGTCCTGAAACGTTGCGTCAACGATCACACCCGCGGACTGGCGCAAGCTGTTTTCGGCCTCCGCCAAAAGAGTTCCGTAAGTCAAGTCAGTAAACGCGTCACTATAGATCCTTCCACCGAACTCCTGCGTAGCGTGCTCGGTGGGCTTCAGGCCGGCCAGACGCTTGCGCGTGATATCGGAGTTCATCAAGGAAACACCCGTTCGCTCCTGGATCGCGCGCGCCACTGTCGACTTTCCTGATCCGGCCAGACCGCAAACGATGATGAGGGCTCGCAAAAGTTGACCTCGAGCGTAGCGGCACGCGAGTGCAAAGTAGCGGCAGGCCTGCGCTTCCGCAGTCTCGCGCTCACCCTGGGGAACCTCGGTTTCCTTGCTCTTGAGGCTTTCCACCTTGCCACGCACATAAGCTCGGTAGCACTTATAGAACGGCAAGAGAACCGACAACTCCTTGTCTCCAGACCGTTGCTCGTAAGCGCCGACGAGTTCCGCGGCGAGCGCGGGTTGACCGAGAAACTCGAGGTCCATAGCGAGAAACGCAAGCTCCGAGCTGACATCGCAGGTGCGCAGCCCGGCGCTAAATTCGATGCAGTCAAAGATAACGATGCCGTCGGTCAGGCAGACATGCTCGGCGCGGAGATCACCATGTCCCTCGCGCACTCTCCCCCCGCGCGCGCGCGCGGCAAGCAAGCTCTCGTGATGCCGGTAGAACCCGGCGCTAAAATCCGCGATCGTGCGGTATTGCCGCGCGCGGATGGTGCGCCCCACAAACGGCTCAGTTTCGCGAAAGCCGTCGGACCATCTTTGCCATATCGCTTCGGGAGCACCGTAGACGGTCGCCTTTTCCGTCCCCGCTTCGGCGTGAAAAGCGACAAGCTTGGCGGCAATCCGATTCATTGCCTCCTTGCCGACCCGGCCGTTTTTTATCAGCCGGTCAAGCATCTGACCCTCCGGCAAGCGCCGCATCTTCACCGCATATTCGACCTTCTTGCCGCATTGCTCGGTTGCCGCTCCGTCACCCAGAACAAACCTCCCTTCGCTCTCAAGAATAGGAACCACATCCAGGTACACATCGGGAGCAAGGCGCCGGTTCAGGCGCACCTCCTCCTTACAAAAATGACGCCGTTTATCTAGCGTGGAATAGTCGAGAAAAGAAAAGCGGACGGGTTTCTTGATTTTATAAACGATCGGACCGGCGAGAAAGACATACGAAATGTGGCTCTGCCTGACCTCGACCTCTTCGGGCTGGTGCGGATAAGACTCCTTTTGGCTGAGCGCGCGAACAATCGCCGAAACGGAGCTTTCACTCTCCTTCATAATCTTCCGCCCGTGAAATCGTTAGAGATGCACCCCTAATACGTTGCAGCCCTTGGCTTTAAGCAGCTCTGCAAGCCGGTCAGGATCGAGATAACGCAAGCGCAAGTAATAAACGGGGCTTTCACCCCATAGTTCACGATAAGTCCCGAGGCCGAGAATTTCGCCCCTTTCCTCAGCGATAAGCTTGCCGCCCCGCAAGATCAGATCCGCTTTCACCGAGAACCAGATCAATCCGCGCGGCACCCTTCACCAGCGCACCCATCACATCAAGAAAAGCCCGCAGCATATCAGTGATGGTGATGATGCCGACCAGACGCCTTCATCGCACACTGGCAGCCCGCCGATTTCATACTCCAGCAAAGCCTGGCGGCTTCTTCAACGGTAGTTCCTGGTGCGACGGTTTTGGGCTCCCGCGTCATGGCGGCCCCGACGCTGTTTTGTTCCAACTCCCCCAAGGTAGGCGGACGTCCCGGTCGCTCGGGATCCCCACGAGCTTTCTGTCCGTAACCACGGGCACCCGGTAAAATCCGCCCCGCTTCATTTTTGCCTGGGCTACTGCGAGACGATCCTCAGGGTTGATGGTGACCGGACAACATATGACCTCCTCCCCTCTCCGATCTGGATCGATTTTTTCCTACGGTTACCTCAGCCCTGCGAGCTCCTGTAAGGTGTGCCAGTTGTGAAGGCGATCCTCTTCACTTTGCAACAACGCTTGCGAGGGATTTCCTTGCGCATCAAACTGCTTAGCAAACCTGCCCTCCAGGCGCGCGAAGTCAACGAAGGTAAACGCCTTGTCGCTTTGCGGTGGCTTCCACCAGTCTTCCTTCTGTGACGGATTGCCCACCAGGCTGAGCCGCTCACGAATTTTCTCGCCCTTCAGCGGGTCATAGATGAAGATTGGAAACGCCCTTGACTCAACGGGCCGCCCTGGCGTGCCGCGCCGACATGCAATCCGGAACCCCATGCTCCGGCTGGCACGTGGTATAGACGTTGATTACTGCCGGTCCCTGATAGTTATTGGCGTCCATGACCGCTTTGTAAAAATGGTTAATATGAGCCGCTGTAGTCTGCGCGACATAAACTTCCGGATGCATGAAGCAGATTTGCGCCAGCTCTTTGCGGCGCTCGCGTTTGCCCTTACCCTCTTTGGCAAATGCCGCCATCTTCGCTTCCTGGGCCACGTACGAGGCGGTGGATGCCTGCCCTCCGGTATTGGAATACACTTGCGTGTCCAAAACCAGCACGTTGATATCCATGCCGCTGGCAAGCAAACGACTCAGGCTCTGAAAGCCGATGTCGTACATCGCGCCATCCCCGCCGATCACCCACAGCTTCTTCTTCTGCCAGCCCATCTGATCCCAGCGCGCGCGGATTCCCATCGCGTCCGCGGGCGCGTTTTCAAACAGCGAATTGGTCCAGGGGACCAGGAACGGATTATAAGGATAGGTGGCACCATAGACCGTGTTACAACCCGTGGCGGCGACGATGCCGATGTTTTCGGGCTTGTGTATGAAACCCGTTGCCGCCAGCATCATGCGGATGGCCGTGCCCTCGCCGCACCCCATACACGACCCTGCTCCGCCGACGTAAAGCAGCGCCGACTCTTCCGCGAGCATAAAGTCGGCTAAAGCTCTTTCGTTGATGTACTTTTCCGGCGTCGGGCCAATCTTCCGAAACATATTAAACGCTGTGCGGTAGCGAGGCAGCGTCTGGTCGTTTTTCGGCACCATCTTGAGAGCGTGATAATCCAACGCGTCGCATACCTCGACGCACTCCGCACACCCCTTGCACTTGGTGGGATCGATAAAAATCCCGAACAGGGCGCCCTCATCTCCCTTTTTTACAGGAACGTCGTAGTATTTGCGCGTGTGCGCCCAATGGGAGCGCACCCACTGGCGTTCGCCTTCGTCTTGGATTTCTGCCAGCGCGTCTTCCACGTTCGAAGCCGGAATCGCTTTGCCCAAAATGGCCGTGTCTGGGCACTCGGTCACACACGCCATGCAGCCGACGCATCGTTCCAAGTCAAACTCGGGAATTTCCGGCGCGATATAGCTGAAATCGCGCAAGGCGCCGGTTCCCGGCGGCACGAGACTGCGCGCAACGCCCAGATCAGCCGGGAGAACGGCGGAACCTTGCCCTTCTTGATAGGCTCCGATGACGCGCCGGTTGAAATCGTCGACATAGCGGTCGAGGTCGAGCTCAATGAGATGAGTATCGATATACGTCGTTTCGTGTGTTTCCAGGGGTTCGCCGGGACGCTTGATTCCCCGGAGCCCGGTCACGGGGTCCTGAATTTCGGAGTCCAACGGGTTAAATACTACCTCTTGATCCGCCACTGAATCACCTCCTAACCATGGTTCAATCGCCAACGTGACGCGCCAGGTCCGTTACCGAAAGAATTCCGATCGGTCGCGCCTGACCGCCGGTTTCCTCCACAACCACAAGTCGGTGAATTCGCTTTTTTTGCAGCGTGCGCGCGGCCTCGTTGACCGGCATTTCCGGCGCGACGCTGATGACCGGCTTACTCATGAGATGCTCGGCCGTCATCCCGCGCCAGTGCCTCAGATAGGGCTGGATGAACCGCGAGTTCACGAGATCGGTGCGCGAGATCACGCCTACGGCGGCGCCCTCCTCGTTGACCACGACGAGCGCGCTGATATCGTTGGATTCCATGGTCTCGGCGACCTCTTCAACCGGCGTGCCGGGCCGGCAACTGATACAGCCTCGGTGCATCCAATCTCTTACCGTAATCTCGGTCATGGGTTGTTCCTTTTGCTCGGCGAACGTTACGCAGCCGCAGCGATAACGCCGGCGGGGATCTCGAACACCTCGCGCTTGCCGCGCTGGACGGCTTGAAGATTCTCCTGAACCACCGTCTCACCCCGTTTACCGAAAAACTTGCGCAGGGATTTCTCGACCGCGGCATAGACTTCTTCGTCATTGAGGCGGCGCTCGCTGATAAACGGAGCCACGCGCAGGAAAACGCCCAGCAACACGATGCCTTGCATGCGTTGCGCCAGCTCCGGATGGCTGGCCACTTCCTGCGCGACTTTCATGGCATCCAGACACAGCACGCGGATCCGGTTTTCGCGGATGAATTCGCGCGCGCCGGCGGGAATACTGGCCCACACCTCGGCCGGGTCGGTGCTCTGATGCTGCACGAAAACCGTTCCCCCGTGTACAAGGCCTTCCAAGGGATTACCGAGCTTGAAGGCGTTGACATGATTGAGCGGCACGAAATCCACATGTCTCAATTCGGCGTGGGCCCGAATCGGCTCTTCGGCGACGGTCAAGAAATAGGTTGTCGGCAAACCTTTCTTCTCCGACCCGTACATGGGGTAGGCTTGGACCTGCAGGCCGAAAAGATCTCCCACAATGGTGGCGATAACCTTGTTCGTCGTCACCGAACCGTATCCCCCAACGGAATGGCCGCGCATAGAAAATGCGCCCTTGGGGCGAACGTCAGGCTCTCGCTCGGCTCTGATGGCCAATTCGTGTTGAATTCCAAGGACGAAAAACCGCCGCTCCTTTCGTTCGCGCAAATGGTTCACTACGGCGAGGAAATCACCGGGACGAATGTCCCGGCTTCCCAGACCCGCCGCGCCCGAATAGATAATCGGGCACCGGTCAATCTTCGGATATCCGGGCGCGCCACTGAGAGCATCGGCAAAGGCCGCTTTAACTTCCGCTGCCAGCGGATTGGACTGCGCGATCGGATTATCCATGCGCTCGATCACGGCAATGGCGCGAAGATCCTTCAAAGCAGCGACAATCTCGGGACCCGGAAACGGACGAAAGCAGGTAATATGCAGGGTGCCGACCCTGAGACCTTCGCGTTCACGAAGGTACTTGGCCGTTGCTGTCGCGGTTTCAACCAGGCTTCCGAGACCGACAATCCCGTATTCCGCGTCTTGTAGCCCAAAGCCGTCGATCGTTGCGTAACGCCGGCCGGTGAGGCCGTAAAACTCCTCCATGATTCTGCGGATAATTGCGGGAATGCGGTCGCAAAAAAATCGCTGCGCGATTTTTCCCTTCATGTAACTGTCTTGGTTTTGCACGACACCACTCATAATTGGGTGTTCCGGATCCATCAGGTTACGCAACCGATGTTCCGCGTTAGGATCGCCGACAAACTCCTTCATGAGATCTGGCTCCGGAAGCTTGAGACTCTCGATCGTGTGCGTGGTCAGAAACCCGTCCTGAATATTCAAAAAGGGAGTTTCGGATTCTTCGGCGACGCGGCGCGCGATCAGCGCCAGATCGGCGGCCTCCTGCACGTTGCGCGCGAACAGCATGCCCCAGCCACAGTCTGCTACCCCCATCACATCGTCGTGACCCGCATGAATATTGAGGCTTTGCGAGGTGAGAGCGCGCGCGCCGATGTGGAACACAGCCGGCAGCCGCTTCCCGGAAATAACGTAGAGCACCTCCTTCATAAGTATGAGACCTTGACCGGACGTAAAATTCGCCACCCGACCGCCCGCAAGCGCGAATCCTTCGCACGTGCTCGCCGAGCTGTGCTCGGATTCGAGTTCGAGAAATACCAACGGTTCACCCCAGAGATTTTTCTTGCCGTTGGCTACGGCCGCTTGATAGCCCCCGCCCATGTTCGTCGATGGTGATATCGGATAAGCACAGGCCCCCTGGCTGATGTTGGTCTCCACCCACACGACGGCTTCCGAGCCATCCGCCGTGCTGGGGATGCCGGGATAGAGAAAATCTCTCACTGGATTTCGCCCCTTGCCCTCAGATTCCATGAAGCGCAAGAGACCGAGCGGCAACCCAGCCTTCATCTTCATGCACGAACGCCGCAGGCTGGATCGTGACGACGGGACAAGGCGCATGGCGCGCGACCGATTCACTCAGGCTGCCGTTAAACGCGCGTGACAGCCAGCCTTTTCCCCTGCTCGCCATCACGATCAGGTCACAATTCTCCCTGCATGCCGCAATCACGATCTCTTCATCGGGATCCCCCAGGCGCACCGATTGCGTGACGTTCACTGCGCGACGAATCTCCGGCCCGAGATTATGCTCCAGAAATGCGCGCAGGCGACGTTGCCCCGCTTCAAGCTCGCTAGCGACAAAATCACGTTTTCCCTGCTCGACAGTAAAGGTGTTGTGCCCAATCAAATTTTCCTCTTGTGGAGTCATGACACTGGACAAAGGAAGCGGCACCTCATCCACGACATGCAGCACCACTACTTCCGCGCTGTATTCCCGGGCAAGTGTAATTGCGTAGCTAATCCCCGCCAGCGACTTTCTACGGAGGTCGGTCGGCACTAGAATGTTTTTTATTGTCACCATCTTGCTTACCTCTATTTGAAATAATTTTGATCTAACGCGATCATATTCAAAGCAACCTCCATGCCACCAAGGCCGGACTTTTTTGTAAAGCAACGAACACAAATTGATCGCTCGTTTCTCAAGAATGCGAAAGGAGTCATTCAAGACCTCCCAAAGGTAAGAATCTACACGACAGACTAAGAGAAAAGTCCTCTAGCCTAAAGGCGAAATCCTCGGACCGATACGGCACAATTTTTGCGCTGGATGTCGTCAAACCCAATCTCAATGCGAGGGGAAAGACGATGGACTCGATTAGAACCGGGACGCTCAAAACTCGATTAGAGAGACGGCAAAGCCAGATCTTCTTGACGTTACAGCATATAGAGAAGGAGCAGAAAGAGGCCGAAGAGTTCAACGATTGGTTGGATCACGCGACGCGTGAAAGCAGAGTCAGACTGCTGCAAAGACTGACGGACTGGTACATCAAAGAGGCGGGACAGATTGACAATGCGTTAGCGCGGATGGAGGCTCACACCTACGGGGTTTGCCGCGCGTGCCACCATCCCATTGAACAGCAGCGACTCGAAGTTTTCCCGGAAAGCGCGTTCTGCCTCGGCTGCCAGGACATGCGCGAGCGCGTCGAAAGGGTCTAACTCCCTCACCATCGCCTTCCGGCGACGTGACGAATATCCGCAGATCGCTTCTGCGCCAGGAGATGCTGCAGTCGGCGCGCGGCTGCTTCAAATTGACGCCCTACCAGCGTTGCACAGGTCGTTGCCAAGTTGACAGTTGCGGGAAGCTTCCGTTAGCTTGAGGGATGCACGCTGCAAACAAAGGTGCCGCCGTGGTCGAAACAACCCCAACCACATTGCGTCCTTCTGCAGTCATGAGCTGCCTGGCGGCGTTGTCTATGTTTTTGCTCTGTGCGTTGCGCGCGTCTGCCGAAGACGAAGAGTCTCTATTCCCTGCAGGAACCTACAGGCTTGAGATGCGGATGGTCAGTCACACGCGCGTTCCAGTGTTTGGCAATTCGCGCTCGGCCTCGGTTTCCGTCTCTCTCGTCAACGTTCGGCGCGAAGGCTCGAGCTTGATTCAATCGCATCGTGTGTGCGATTTCCGCGTCGATGACGGAGCGAAGATCATCCGGCTGATCTTTCCCGAAAAGTTTATCGCATCTCTGGCGCAGCCAATTTATCCGGTGCAACTAGAAAAAGACGGTGATGCTTGGCGGTACCGGGCCGACCTCGGTACGGAGCACGTGGGCTACAGGCCGATCAACGGCGTCGATCCGGTCCCGACGCAGGCGGACGATCCGACGGTTTACGACTGGGACAATGATGGCCATCCGGGCGCGACGCTGAAGCTTTCTGTGCCCCTGCTTCCTGACGGCGAGCTTTACGTGGTGCAGCGCGGGCAATCGATCTTGCATGGGAGCATCTTGGAACATGGCCGAGTGGAAGGTTCGATCGAGGTTCGTCGATTCGAGCAGCGTGTCATTGGCGCCTGGCCGGCGTTTCTGAAGCAGTCTCCTGAAATCACGCATGACCCCGAAGCCAGCCGCTTCTCGCTGACGCTGATCGCGCCGGAAAGCACTTGTGAGTCCCTGCGGCGTGGCAGCGTCAGGGCTCCCTAGGAAGACTCTCCGTCTTGAACGAACTAACGAGCCTGCCGATTTTTTTCTTCGCCTTGCAGGCCTTTCTAGGAGCGCGCGTGTGTGCGCGCTTTCTCCAAACGGCCCTCGGCAAATCCGTGCAACGGTCGTCCGAGCCGCACCCGGACAGGGTATCCATACTGGTGCCGGTTCTCGATGAAGCAGCCCGGATCACTCGATGCCTTCAAAGCTTGACAGCTCAACCGCAAGAAGCCATGGAGATTTTGGTAGTCGACGGCGGCTCCACCGACGGCACGCAATCTCTGGTACGGGAGTTCTCCGCCCGTGATCCACGCGTTCGTCTCGTTGATGCCGCCCCGGTTCCCGATTCCTGGACCGGCAAGGCGTGGGGATTGCATTTCGGGCTCGAGAATACCGATCCGCGGTGCCAATGGATTCTCTGCGTGGACGCGGACGTGTACGCAGCCCAAGTCTTGGTGCGCTCTCTTCTGGCTCATGCGTGCCGCGCGAACGTAGCGGTTTTCTCAGTTGCCGCACGCCAGCGCGTAGCCGATAAGATCGACGCTCTCCTGCACCCTGCGATGCTCACGACTCTCATTTATCGTTGCGGCATCCCCGGCGGAGCCACCCGCAATACTGCGCGCGTTCAAGCGAACGGCCAGTGTTCCTTTGCCCGGCGCGATATTCTGCTCGCAACACAAGCCTTTCGCGCTGCCCAAGCGTCTCTGTGCGAGGACGTGACCATCGCGCGGCACATCGCGGCTCGCGGGATCCCGGTGGGCTTCTACGAAAGCGCCTGCCTCGTGCGCACTTCCATGTACTCGACTTGGCGTGAGACATGGCGAAACTGGCCCCGCTCTCTGCCCATGCGGGACCAGTACTTCGGTTGGAGCGGAGCGCTGGGGCTAATCGAGATTTTTCTCGTTCAAGCTCTTCCTCTTCCCCTGTGGGTTGCCTCACTCTATCTGAACGCCGGTTCGTGGATGATCGGCATCAACGGGGCTCTCAGTCTCGTACGCCTCGGCGTTCTCGTCGGAGTCTACCACTCCTATGACCGGCCTCCCTGGACCTATTGGCTTTCTCCGATCCTTGATTTGCCTGTCGCAGTTAGCATCTTCAACAGCGCATTCCGCCGCACGCACACCTGGCGCGGGCGCTCTTATATCCGTGATAAGGGCAATCGCTTTCGTCTGCTGAGAGAAACGAAATAATTCCGCCTCTTCTTGGGGAGAGAAATGTCTGCCACAATGCAACGGGCCGCACAGCTGGTGATCCCGATCGTGGCGCGCGCGCTTTCATGGCGTCGTCTTAACACTACCGTCGTTGGCGCCCAGAACATTCCTCGCTCGGGTCCGGTTCTGATTGCCGCCCGCCATTATCATCACTTGTTTGACGGTCTTGCCCTGATCGCGACGATACCACGGCCGATCTCCATCTTGGTAACGCTCGACTGGGTTTGCGGACGCGGCATGTGCGCCGTCATGGAATGGGCAACCAAGACCGCGCGCTGGCCCGCGATCCTCCGTCCCGACGCGCTACAGCACGCCAAGCTTCCGCCGACTGCCAGCCCTTTCTCATCCAGCGATGTTGCCCGCTACCGCCGTGCAGCCCTGAACGACGCCGTCACCCTGCTCCTTGGCGAATCCGTGCTCGTGGTCTTTCCGGAAGGATATCCCAATGTCGATCCGCACTTCACGCCGAAAACCCAGCCGGACCAGTTTTTGCGTTTTCGCGGCGGTTTCGCAACGATTCTCGCGCTCGCAGAGCATCGGCTGGGAGCCCAAATCCCCGTCATACCGGCGGGAATTCATTACGTTTCAGGCTCGTCTCGATTGACCGTGCACCTCCGGTTTGGAAAGCCGCTTTTTCTCCACGACCACTTCTCGCGCGCCGCCCTTGTGCGAAATGTGCAGCAGCAAGTCGCGAAGTTGTCGGAAAAACCCGGATCGACTGACCACTGCGCAGCTTGAGACCACAAATCTTTGTTAGCGTTGGCCGAATCTGTCTCTGATCCTCGGGTCTCGATAGATCCTGCTTCTCCCAGCTCGTCTTTCCAATTTGTGAGAATTCCGCTCGCCGACTTCCAGGGAATAAGAAAAGTTCCTCTTCCTAACTGCAAGGAGTCGCCGATTTTTCACGAGTTTTTTTCCGTAAAGCTGGTATCGCTTTTCCTCGCCCTTCGTGACGATCCAAAACCGCGCCACGGGTTAAGCCAAAAATCCTAACAGCTTATTCGGGGGAGTTATGAAACCGTGCCAGATCTATTGAACGAACTTTGGTTCCGTGGCCCTACTCGTAAGTATTGGCTTGTCGGCATCAAAACTCCGCGTTGCCGGGCGTGCGGGGGAAGGGAATCACGTCTCGGATGTTTTTGAGACCTGTGAGGTACATCATCATGCGCTCCAACCCGAGTCCGAAACCCGAATGCGGCACGGACCCGTAACGGCGCAGGTCGAGATACCACCAATACGCTTTCTCATCCAGCCCTGCCGCACGCAGCCGCTCCAAGAGAATGTCGTAGCGTTCCTCACGCTGGCTGCCCCCGATGATCTCACCGACGCGCGGCACCAACACGTCCATCGCGCGCACCGTGCGGTCATCGTCATTGACGCGCATATAGAACGGCTTGATGCTTTTCGGGTAATCGGTAACGATCACCGGCTTCTGGAATACCTGTTCTGATAGGAAGCGCTCATGCTCGGTCTGCAAGTCGCTGCCCCACGCGACTGGGAACTCCCAGGTTTTTCCGGATTTTTTCAGCTCCTCAATCGCTTCCGTGTAAGTGATATGCCCAAATCGGGATTCCACGACATGCTCCAACGTGCTAAGCACGGTTCTCTCGATGCGCTCGTTGAAAAACTCGAGGTCTTCCCGGCAGCGCTCGAGCACATGGCGAATCGTGAACTTAAGAAATTCTTCCGCTAACGCCATGTTGTCTTTGAGCTCGTAGAAAGCCATCTCGGGTTCGATCATCCAAAATTCCGCGAGGTGTCGCGGGGTATTGCTGTTTTCCGCGCGGAACGTGGGTCCGAACGTATAGACTTTGGCAAAAGCGAGCGCAAAAATTTCGCCTTCCAATTGACCACTGACGGTCAAGTATGCGGGCCGGCTAAAAAAGTCCTGCTGCCAATCGATGTTGCCGTCTGGTGCGCGGGGAAGGTTTTGCAGGTTCAATGCTGTGACATTGAACAGTTGACCCGCTCCCTCGCAATCCGACGTTGTAATGATCGGCGTTTGAACGTAAATAAAGTCTCGCTCTTGAAAGAAGCTGTGAATTGTGTAGGTAAGGGCATTGCGCACGCGGAAAGCTGCGCCGAAGGTGTTGCTGCGGACGCGGAGGTGCGCGATCTCGCGCAGGAACTCGAGCGAGTGTCCCTTCTTTTGCAGTGGATAGCTGGCCGGATCGGCAGTGCCGTAGAGGTGGATCGCTGCGACTTTGAGCTCGACGGCTTGGCCTTTCGCGGGAGACTCGACCAGAACTCCCGACGCGGCAATGCTGCTGCCGGTTGTGACTTGCTTGAGTGTGTCTTCCGGCACCGTTCCGGCATCAACCACCAACTGCATACCCTTGAATCGCGAGCCGTCGTTTAACTCAACGAAAGTGATCCCCTTGGAATCGCGGCGCGAGCGGACCCAACCGCGCAACGTGACATCACTCCCCACGGGCAAGAGATAAGCCTGCTTAATCGATGCGATTTGCGACGGCACGGAAGGAACCTAACGGAAAAAAAACTACAAAGTCAACCCGGACGAGACAGCTCAATTCATGCCCGTCATCCATTCTGCTCGCTCCCGTGGTTCGCCCGAATGTTTAGTGGCTTGGCTGAGAGTGCGTGAAAAAACCGTTCATGGTCCGACACGCTCACTACGAACAGGGTGGCGCAGATCGAAATTCAAGTACTCAGCCGTTCGTCCTGAGCTTCGTTAAAGAGCAACGGCTATTTTTTCACAACCTCTGAGAGCTCACGTCTTTGGCTGAGTCTTTTTCCAGGCGTCAAGTGCGGTGATCCGGCTGAACCATGCCTTGAGGTTCAGGAAATCGTTGACGGGAAGATTTAACGCGCCCGCGTAGGTAAACGTCGCGGCGACCGACAGGTCGGCAAGTGTGAGCGAGTCGCCCACGAGGTACTGCTTGCCTTTGAGGCTTGTGTCTAGTACCCCACAAAAGCGCTTGACTTGCTCGGCGGCGTTTTTCACTGCGCTCTGATCCGGAGGACCCATGTTGAGCATGGCCTTGAGCACGTTCTCGAAAATGAGCGTGCCGACGTTAGGCGCCAGGTGGCCGGCGTCCCAACATAGCCAGCGGGTCACATCAGCCCGGGCGGTTTCGTCCTTGCCCAGAAGCTCATTACCAGGCTTTTTCGACGCGAGATATTGGATAATTCCACGCGACTCCCAAAGCTTGAGGTCGCCGTCGACCAGTGTCGGGATCATTCCGTTCGGGTTGAGCGTAAGGAATTCGGGTGTTTTGTGTTCACCCTTGGCGACGTTGAGCACTTTTTCTTCTAGTGGGATGCCCAGATGCGCCGCAGTGAGCAGGACGCGGCGCGCGTTGGGGGAAATAGGATTATGATAGAGCTTCATAGCACTCTCCTTTGGCGCTATCGATGCGCCCTTCCGGTCGATCTTCATCGCGAACCACTTTTTTTCTCGCTGAGTGCACACAGAGTCACGAATCCGCATTGCCAGTGTCTTTAGATCGCGCCGCCTCGTTTAACGAACCGCTTCGATAACCCTTCAGATCAACCGTAACATACGCGAACCCGGCATCCTGAAACTCCCGGATGATTTCCTTACTGATTTCGGGAGACAGAAGCCTGGGAATCAATTCCGGCTCGACTTCAATCCTGGCGACCGTTTCGTGATAGCGGACCCGGCAGACTCGGAAACCCAAATCCCGCAGAAATCGTTCGCATCGAGCCACCTGGGTGAGCCGCGCCGGGGTGATCTGAGTGCCGTAGGGAAAGCGACTGGAGAGGCAGGCTAAGGCTGGCTTGTCCCACACCGGTAGGTCAATTCGGCGCGCTGCTTCTCGGATGTCGGCTTTGGTGAACCCAAGCTCGTCTAACGGGGAGCGCACTCCGTACTCGCGGGCCGCCTTACGTCCGGGACGGTGATCAGCCCGGTCATCAACGTTGAAACCATCCAGTACGTAAGGGACTCCCAACCGGCGAGTATGTTCCACGGCCGTCCCATAGAGCTCGGTCTTGCAAAAATAGCAGCGGTTCACCGGATTTGCCGCATAGCGCGGATCGTCCACTTCGTTGGTCTCGACCAAGATATGGTGAGCCCCAAGTTGATCCGCCAACCGCTTGGCGTCGGCTCCTTCCTCAGGGGCCAGGCTCGGCGAAACCGCGGTTAGTGCACTAGCCCCTTTGCCCAACACCTTGACCGCTTCCGCCAGCAGGTAGCTTGAATCAACGCCTCCCGAAAAACAGACCACAACCTCTCCCATCTCTCGAAGCAATGCTCTGAGTTGGACGACCTTGACATCTAAGACTGACATGGTGTGATGGCTAACCCTCGCTACTTAGAAATTCCCCGCAAGTCCCTGCACTTTCAAGAATAACCATAACGGGCTTTTACAGGTTTGTGAAGCGCACCCTGGGCTCTCGGTCACATTACCTTGAGACAGCTGCTGTGGTAATAAACGCTTCAACAAAAGCGGCAACGAGAAGCAACGGAACGATAACCGCCGAGAAAAATCTAAGAGCGCGTTTTAACTCGCCGGTCGGAGTCCGTTCCGCTTCGCCGAACATTTGCTTGAGGGCACGAACCCCGAGCATGAGTCCGATGCTTGTTCCCAATAGCACGCCGGGGAGTTCAAACAGCCCGTGCGGCGCGATCGCAAGTAGCGACACCCAGATGCCCTTGGACTGTATCGATAGATACAAAACGACCCCAAGTGCATAGCCATTCACCATCAAAAAAACCGCCGGCACCAGGCCCCAGAGAGTTCCTAAAACGATCACGAGCAGCGTCTTCAAAACGTTATTGAAAAAAATAGCCAACGCGAGATAGGGCTTTGGTAGGTCAAGAAACTTGTTGACAAATTCTGCGACCGGAGCCGAAACCTGATTGGCAACCCTTGGAGCGTGTACCGGTGACAACAAACCCAAGGCTATTCCCGTGCCGATCATGACTAAACTCGTGACCAGATAGGGCACGAGCTCCTTAAAATAGAAGCACTGTTCGCGGATGAACATCCCTTCACCGTCTTCGGCTCCTGCCGTATGCCTTTATGCTACCAAAAACTTTGGCCGGCACCTAACGCTTGTGCAAACTTTCTTTTGGACAATGCTTTCCGTTGCTCTAGCCTGCCCAAATCACATCCGGTCTAAGCTGGGTGCCCGCTTCGCACGTACCTGCATCCGCCATGACCAACGGCATCCGCATCGCGGAAGCAGCTCGCAGTAAGGAAAAAGGTCGGCCTTAGGACGTAGTGAGCGAAGTGACGGCGCAGTCAGGCATTTTTCGGACGCTCACCCGCTTTTCCCGTTTGAATCATTTTCCAACGCCGGGCCGTCATCTTCGCTGCCATACCCGATACAACCCACTCGCTCATGCGGTTGCTCGCGCATGAGGTCCATGCGAGAAGCCGGGAAATCGATGGTACGATCGAGATCTCTTACCGGTCGGCTTTTCACCGGGCGTATGGGTCATCCATATTTTCGATTCGAACCGTAAACTTCGCCGTTTGTCGACGAGCCCGATGGCTGGAATCCCCAGCATCAAAGCAGTCGCCAAAATCACAGGGTCGTTAAGACGCCTGGTCTTTCGTCGGCAGCAACGCCCGTTCACTGCCCCGTCCAGACGCTTTACAACCCCGGCGCTAGGAACTAAATTTCTTCTCAGACGTTTAACCACTAAGTGTAGCGAAGGTTGACGTTGCAGTGATCAAAGCGCAGGGTAAAAGGAGCCTCTCATGACGCGACGTGGGTTGTTGCAGGGTTTGCTGGCAGCAGGGATTTGGAATGCGTTTAACAAGCGCGGATCTGCCGCGCAGCCGTCTTCGATGAAAACCGTCGAAGAACTGCAAAAGAACTGGAGGGCGTTCCTTGCGGAAGGGCTAAAGGTTCCCCTGCCTAATGAGCCACTCAAGCTGTCGAAAGACGAATGGCGCAAGCGCTTGGACTCCGCACAATTCTACGTGTTGCGCGAGGAAGGCACCGAGCGCCCCGGTACCAGTCCCCTAAACAGCGAGAAGCGCGCCGGCGTCTTCGTATGTGTGGGCTGCAACCTGCCGCTCTTTACCTCGGAAATGAAATATGAGAGCGGCACCGGTTGGCCGAGTTTCTTCACCACCATCCCCGGCGCATTCGGCACCAACACGGATTACAAATTATTCCTGCCGCGCACCGAATACCACTGCATCCGCTGTGGCGGCCACCACGGACATGTCTTCGACGACGGCCCGCCACCGACGGGAAAACGCTGGTGCAACAACGGCGTCGCCCTGAAATTCTTCCCCAAGACCGGCAGGGTTTGATCCTGTCGGACCTAGTGGCTACAAGGAAAGACCGCCCGCTAAGCAGGTCATTCACCCGGTCGGATTGCAGCAGGCATGTCCCTGATTTCGGCGCGCTCGCAAGAGAGAAAGAGAGAAAAGAATTATTCCCGGGGGCTAACGCTGCCCGGCTGAGCCTTTAGATTTGATCGCGATCACTGGACAACCGTAACCGATTATTGCAATGGCGGACGCCCGGTGTTTGCCTTCCACCAAAAAAACTGTGGAATCTGTCATACGTCCGGGCGGAATGGCCGCTCGGATCTCCGGTATTTACAAAAAATGAGCGCTCAACACATTCATCCGGGAACGCCGATGGGGGGCACAATTCGTGGAGGGATGCGTGACGTTTCGGACGTGGGCCCCGGGCGCCAAAGAAGTTTACAAACTTGCTTGAAGTGGGAACGCCAATTGAAGATCGGGAATTCGAGTACGAGTCTCCGGTCTTCATGCCGCAGAAAGGAGAAAAATCTCTTGGTTTGCTGCACGGCAGCGTTTGCGAAGCGGTACAGGCCGCGCCTCGCTGGGTTGAAGTCTGCTTCGAACGCAAAGTAGATACGCTCACGCGCGACCCAATTGTGCGGCTCAGGTGTCGACCGCCATCGGTGTTGTTGTGGACAGCTACGATCGGAAGGGTAATCAAGGAACTGCTATCGGCGCGATGTGTTCGACCAACCGTTTCCGCAGACAACAGGAAAAAATGGGGCATCAACGGCGTCGTGCTGAAGTCCATCCCCAAGAGCGGGTAAAGCAAGAATATAGTTAAGATATTATCAGTAACTATTTGATATACAGGGACTTACTGGTACAGCATATAAAAGCTAAAAGAGAAAAAGTCTGTCTGCTGGTTCGTCCTACGCAAGCCCACCGCTACCGCTCATCCTCGTTGAGTGGCACGGCAAAGAGATCCTCGCCCTCCCTAAACTGTTATTCCGGCAAGATCGACGAGGGAGAGCGATGGCCGAGCCGCTGCGGAGCTTCGGCTGGCCGCTCGCTGAGGTTCATCACCGAGGCTGACCCGCTTGCCGTCGTAGATCAACCGTCGTTGGGGTGCCCATCGAGGTCCCAGTCATGCTTTCGGCTTGAAAGCCAAAAATCAGCACAGAATAAAAGAGACCAATAAACAGCACCTCAAGCGATGATGCGCCGTGCACCAGCAAACGCACGATAGGGGCGAACAGAAAGAGCATGATCAAGTCATTGATGCAAACCTGCACTAGCGTGTAAGCGGGGTCGCCGTCGGTAAGATAGCTCCAGACAAACACCATGCCAGTGCAAGGTGCCGCGGCCAAGATACTCGTACCCGCGATGTATTGGTCGGCATCCGCCGGAGAGAGCAGTCCCGTAAATAACGGAAAAAAATCCATGCCAATAACGCCATGGAAGATGGTTTGACGAGCCAGTTGACGACCAGCGTTATGACGAGCCCGCGTGGATTCTTGCCGACGTTTGTGACGGACGCGAAGTCCACCTTCATCATCATCGCAGTGATCATGAGCCAGATGAGCAGCGCGATCGGCACGTTGATCTGACTGCCTCTCCCGAATTCCAAATTCCGCAACCCATCCGTCAAACCAGGCAGCAGCTTTCCGATGCCGATGCCTCCGCCCATGCACAGAGCCACCCAGAGGGTAAGATCGCGCTCAAAAGCCCCTAGGCCGAAGTTCCCGCAGCGTTTCAGAGTTAACGTATTGATTTGAGGTGCGGTTTCAGGAATGCGAACTTCCCGTTACTGGCAACAGTCGTAGCAGTTCGAAGGCGCGTTGTTGCAGGGGTGTCGGTTGGGTGAGTTGAGAGAACGTGGGGCTGTTGGGATCGGACTTGATTCGGCATCGGTTGCGGCAACGGGTGGCGAGTTCTGCCAGCAGCGTCTCAAAGCTGTGAATCGGCAGGCCGTCGGTGCTAACACGCAGAGCCTTTTTCTTTTTTGCCGAAGCAGAGGGTTTGGCCTGTGCCACCGGATCGCGGGTCTTGCGATCTTGATCGAGTTGCTCGTCGTCGAAGAGCAGCGGGGCAAGAGCCTTGCGCATGGAGCACTCCACGTAATAGGCAAGCATGCACAAGAACAGATGTGCCTTGACGCGTTGTTCGTCGCGGTGACGAATCGGGCGCACCAGGATATCGATGCCCTTCAGACAGCGAAAGGCGCGTTCCACCTGCGCGAGATTCTTGTAGCTGCGCACGGTATCGGCAGCTGATAGACGACTGGGCGGTTCGCTGGTGCGGATGACATAGATACCGTCGAGTGCGGCCTCGCGTTCAATGTTTTGTGGGCGCCGCGCATAGCTAAACGCGCCGTCCTTGATCGTCAACTCAAAGTGCTTGCCCATCTTGAAGCGATTGACCACCGCGCCCACTTTCTTGCCAATCTCGGCCGCACCCAAAGGCTTGTTGGTACGGCGGCTCACCTGGCGGGCGATGGCCGCGAGCGCCTTTTCAGTAGCCTGGAGCAGGTCCTCGCGCTTGCGCGCCCGCTCCTCGGCCAGCAGCGGGTTATGACAGGCGATGAGCCGCTCGCCCAAGAACTCAGGCGAACTAATCTCGGCCAGATTCTGTTCATCGAACAGCGAGAGCTGCAACGTGCCGGCTTCGACCAGCTCCCGAATGGCCGAAGAGCGTAGCGCCGATATCCATCCCAGCCCCGGGTACTGCTTGAGCTTATCGATCTGCGTTTGCGTGAGCATGCCACGATCGCCCACCAGCACTACCTGCTCCAGAGCAAACTTCTCACGCACTTTGTGCACCTGATCGGGCACCGTGGTGGGATCGGCGGTGTTGCCCGGATACACTTGCAGGGCAATCGGGCGCCCTTGCGCATCGGTCAATACCCCATAGACCACAATCGGGCGACCGGTTTTGCCATCGCGGTCGTGCCCGAAGCACATCAAGGGGCAGCTTCGACCTTCGTAGTAGCTGCTGGTAACGTCATAGAGCACCTGTGCTCCCTCTCCCAGATGGCGGGCGGCAAGCTTGTGCTCGATGCGCGATTGCCTCTCAAGCAGCCAATCCATCGCTTCGTACAGATCGTCTTCGGTGGCATCCCCCACCGCAAGTTCCTCCGCCAGAGTACTGCTGTGCCAGAGCCGGGTGGTGGCCAACTTGGAGCACGGATGGATGAGCCGCTCCACGATCATGGCCAGCACCAGATCGCGCTCGCGCGAGCGCTTGGTCCCGATGAGGCTGTCCAGGCCGATGCGCTTGAGCGCCTCCAGTACCGCTTGCACATGGCCATGGGGCAGCGAGCGCTCGACCACGAAGGCCTCCGGCGAACTGAGCAGGGGCTCGTCCTTGAGCACGCGGCGAAGTGCTTGGATACGTGTCTGGGACCAGCCGGTGAGATTGGCGAGGGTGCGTTTGTAGACCTTCTTGCCTTCGCGCCACCCCTGGCGCAAAAGAACGGCGGGCGGGGAATTGCGGTTCGGGACGATTTCGATATACATGGCAACTGTGCCCACTCGCTCTCCGAAGAGGTTGGAACGGCCCTCGGCGCCCAAGCGGGAGAACGGCGACTTGCCGACGTATTCCGTAAGGCCGGGTTTCGCAAGTTCCGGCGAGCCAAGGCAACGCCATTCAACTTGATTCTCGAAGCCAAATCGTGAGGCGATGACGGAATTCGAACAAAGAAAGTTGAGCGATGGTTTCTCTCGTCTTGGGATGGGTGAGCGCGGCTTGGACTGACGACTGCCTAAGGACGCCCCACAGTTCACGAATTTGACAAAGTGCAAGGGAATCGCCTACTACTATCAGCGTCGATAGGATACAGCTAAAGGAGTAGTCACTTATACTGGTGCTTCTTTTGGCTTCGCGTCGGGTATTCGCGGTCGCGAACTAACTATTTTGAGACCCTATGGCCCTAGCCAAGATCACGCGACCGACCTCGGTCGCCGCGATTCCCAGGCCACGGCTGTTCAAACGCCTTGATTACCTGCAACGCGCGCCCCTAATCTGGGTCTGGGCGCCGCCGGGGGCCGGGAAAACCATTCTGATCTCAAGCTATATCGCCGCCCGAAAACGTAATCATCTCTGGTTTCAGGTTGACGAAGGCGATAGCGATCTCTCAAGTTTTTTTTAGTTCTTGGGTCTTGCCTCCCCTAAACGGCGCCGTGGCATGCCATTGTTAACTCGTGAGTTTCGTCAAACAGCCGGGATCTTCACGAGGAATTTTTTTCGTGAGCTCTACGATCGTTTAAAAACTCCTTTCACGCTCGTGTTCGACAACTACCAGGAAGTGCCGGCTGAATCCGATCTGAACCAGATCATGCCGCTCGCCTTCGCAGAGCTGCCCCACGAGGGACATGTCATTGTTATTAGCCGGGACGAGCCGCCGTCAAATTTCGCGAAGTTGCGTGCCGACCGGGCGATGGAGTTGGTCGAATACCCGGAGCTTCGGTTCACCGAGCAGGAAACTAGGCAGCTTATTGGCAAATTTGTCACGCAGAAATTACCGAAGAGCACGATCGACGAACTATACAAAAACACCGAAGGTTGGGCCGCGGGGTTAGTGTTGTCGTTAGATCAGATGCAGCATCAAGAGAAAGCTTCGCAATCCGCAATCGGTTCGTCGGGAGTCGTGTTCGATTACTTTGCGGGAGAAGTCCTTAAACGCGCCGATAGGCGAACCCAAGAAGTCCTTTGCGAGACGGCCTTTTTGCCAAGGATTTCCGCGTCCATGGCAGGGCGATTATCTAGACGGTCCGACGCATGCCAGATCATCGCCCGACTTCACAGGGAAAACTTCTTCACCATCAAATTGCCTGGCCCTGAGCCAACCTATGAGTTCCATCCGCTGTTTCGAGCATTTTTGCTGTCACGGGCGCAAACAATATTCTCGCCGGTGCGACTCAAGGAGATTCGTCGGAAATCTGCGGAGCTTTTGCAGCATGCAGGAGAGGCAGAAGCGGCGGTAATGCTATTGCGCGATGCCGAAGCATGGGCGGACCTCAGCAAAGTGATCTGTAAACACGCACCTGAGTTCTTTGCCCAAGGCCGCGTCGAGACCATCGAGCAGTGGATCCGCGGCATCCCAGCAGCTTGGGTTGACAGCACACCGTGGCTGCTCGTGTGGCGCGGCGCTTGCCGAGTTGGACGCTCCAATAAAGCTGCCCGCGACGACTGTGAAAGAGCTTTAGCGGCGTTCCGCGAGACGCTAGACGCTGCCGGCGCGTATTTTGCCTGGTCAACGATCGTGGCGACCTACGAATTTGAAGGTGCACACGAAAGTTTGGTTCCTTGGGTCGCGGTATTTAACGAACTCCGTCGGGAGTTTCCGCAATTTCCCTCTATCGCGATTGAAGCGCGCGTCGCGCATGCCGTAGCCGAATCGCTGGTTTACCTTCAACCATACCATCAAGACGCCGAATACTGGATATCGCGCGCGGTCGAGTTGGCACAAGAGCGAAGAAACCTGCAGGCGTTGTCCGCCTTTACCTGGTGGCGTTATTATTGGATTAGGGGAGATCATTCGAAAGCTGGATTCGTCGCCGATCCCATGGCCAGACTGATGAACAATCGCAGTACACCACCGTTGACGGGAATCGTGGCGGGATTTACCGTGGCGGCGCACCAATACCTGAACGCCGATCCACGGTGCCGCGAAACAATCGCCGAGCTTTTACACAAGGTCGATCAGCTGGGCTTGCCCTATGCGTTCAAAAATCTCTTGCTGACCATCGGTCTCGCCTCTGCCCTAAGCGATGGGGAAGCGGCAACAAGCGCGCGATGGCTGGAAGAAAACCAAGAGGGCCTGAAATCTGAAGCGTGGGGTCAGCGATTCCATTCTCTCTGGACAAGTATCTGGGCTGGCCTCGTCCTTGGCGATATCGCTCACGTAGGGATATACCTGGCCGAACTCCTGAACACCAAAGAAAAGCTTCGCGGCACCTTTTGGCAGTGGCTTGCCGGAGTTCTGATCGCAAAAGTTTTCCACCGACTGGGGAAATTGGAAAAAGCGGAGACTCACCTGGCCGAAGCGTTGGCATTCGTCACTTCGGTGCGCAGTCCTTACATGGAGTTCACCACGCGCCTGACTCAAGCCGAGATTTATTTCGACAGCGGTCGAGAGACCGAAGGGTTTGAGATGCTACGCCTCGCTACGGCTCTGGGCAAAGCAGGAAATTATATCACTTCTGAAACATGGATTCCCGCCGTCATGGCCAGGCTCTGCGCTAAAGCGCTGGAAGCGGGGATTGAAGTCGAATACGTTAGAATGCTCGTGGGCAAGCGAAACCTCGTGCCGGAAGAACCGCCCTTTGATATCGACACCTGGCCCTGGCCGATTAGGATCTACACCCTAGGTCAATTTCACGTACTCAAAGACGACCAGCCCCTCCGCTTCTCTCACAAAGTGCAGCGAAAACCTTTGGCGCTCTTGAAAACGATCATCGCCCTCGGCGGCCAGAAAGTTCGCGAAGAAATCTTGCTGGACACTCTCTGGCCGGATTCCGACGGCGACACGGCCGGTTTCGCTCTTAACAGCGCTATTCACCGCTTGCGCAAACTTCTCGCCCGTGAAGACGCCATCATTCGTCAGGACAACGAGGTGACCCTCAACGCCCGCTGCTGTTGGCTCGATCTGTTGGCGGTCGAACGACTCTTGGAAAAGGCTGAAACAATCCCGGACCATGATGAAAAAGCATCAACTCTAAAGTTCGATTTAATCAACCGCGCGGCTCATGCTTCTCTTGTCGTGGGTAACCCTGAACATCGTTCCGTCTCAATTAGCCTTAGCCGGCTTCTCCCACAGTTCTTAGTTCTTTATGGTATCGGCTCTAGGGCTGGGCGCGGCAGTACACAAATCAGGCCTCTTACACCGATTAGCGGTTCGATTCTTGAATCGAATACCGATCAAGTCTCAAGGAATGCATTCCGTCGTTCTCTTTGCCGCGGGTCTTTTGATTACTCCGCTTTTGCCTACAGGCAAAGCGCGGGTTGTCATTGGCTTGCCAGTCAGCGAGGCCATTGCCAAAGCGAAAGGATTTGCCGACCGATCCAATGGCTCAGCGGCTCTGGCCCTCTCGGCGTTGATCGGCTTTGGCAACATGTCATTCTTGTTCTTAACCGGGGGAGAGTTTTGCCTGTTGGGTTGGAACCTTCTGCCCGCACCAGCAAAGTCGGAGTTTGGCTGGATGAGCTGGTTCTTAGCGGCGCTGCCAGCGGGAGTAATTATTTTTCTATTCGTATCTACGTCAATCCATTTTCTGTTTCCGCTTGGGGCCGAGAGCAAAGCTGCTCTCCCGAATACGGTATTGGAGCCGGAGCTTCAAAGGACGGGCCCACTCACCCAAGCGGAATGGCTTGGCCTGTTTGTCTTGGTCTCGACTCTGACCGGCTGGCTGACCACACCCTTGCACGGGATTAATGAGGCATGGGTGGCCCTCGCAGGATTACTCATCTTTCTGTGCACAGGTTGCCTCGATAGAAAGAGCTTCAGGAACAATGTCGATTGGAGCCTCATTCTTTTCTTCGGCATCGTCAATAGCATGGCCGTGATCGCTCGCCATCTTAAGGTCGAGCAGTGGATCACTTCGCTGGTCGCGCCGATTTTTGCCGATTTCTCTTTTAATCCGCTGAGCTTTCTTGTCATTGTGGTACTGATTGTTTGGTTTGCGCGCCTGTTTCTCCGTAAAGCTGCCGCCGCGGTGATTCTAACCCTAGCGCTGGCGCCTCTAAGTCACAGTGTTGGGATCCATCCTGGTGTGCTTCTCCTCACCATCCTCACGGCTAACGAATGTTTTCTCCTCCCGTATCAGGACGGGCCTTATCAAATCGCGTATTCCAGCACCGATGGGAAGGCATTCTCCCATCGTCAAGCCCAAAAAGTTCTGGTTGCAAGGTTCATTGCAACGGCGTTGGCCGTAGCCACCAGCGTTCCTTATTGGCAACTATTGGGATTCATCGAGTAATGTAATGACGATGAGACGACCTTTCGTGCGTTTGCGACGGACGCCTCGCACGATGCACTCTCGCTGCTAAATTCAGTAGGCTCTTGGGTATATCCCATCGGGCGGGGGCAAGATTCCGTTTGGCGCTCAATCTCTTTTTCATTTGCGTCGAACGCACAAGTCGAAAAGTCAGAACTTACGTGGGTTGTTACTTGGCGAGCAGCCGGCGAATCGAGCGCAGTTCTTTTTGACGCTCCTGGCCGAGCTTGGAATATTCCATTTTCAGTTCGCGGAGGGTGTCGAGAACGATCCGGGAAACAATCAAACGGGCGTTTTCTTTATCATCGGCGGGAACCACATACCACGGGGACTGGCGCGTGCTGGTCGCGCTGAGACAGGCTTCATACGCGCTCATGTAATCGTTCCAGTGTCCGCGCTCTTCGATATCGTTTCGGCTAAACTTCCAATTCTTGTCCGCTTCGTCGATACGGGCAAGAAAACGCTTGCGTTGCTCCTCTTTCGATAGGTGAAGAAAAAATTTAATGATTCTTGTTCCATTGCGGTGGAGATGCTTCTCCAGATCGCGGATCGAGCGGTAGCGCCGCTTCCAAATGGTGTCGTCGTCGAGGGCGTCGTCGGGGAGGCCCTGAGCATGAAGCAACTCGCTCGTTTCTCCTGAACTTGTCGAAGGATGATCGGAGCGTAACCTGCTGTACTCAAACAAATTTGCGCTGGCGCGCCTTTTGGACCCGCTCGCGCTCGCGGCCCACGTAGCTAAGCAGATCCCGCGCAAAAAGGTTTTCGATCTGGATCAAAGACAGGTCCAGATCCTCCGTGAGGAACTGCATCAGCAGCGCGTCGCCGTCGGCGGCGAAGGCCGGCCCCAGGCCACAGAAGAAAAACCCGTCCTCTTCGGCGGCGCGGCAGACCTCGGCCGTTTCCGGTTGGGCCAAGGGCAGTTCTAAGGTAACGGCCTTTGCGCCGTAGCCGTCGCAGAGTTTTTCACGGGCCTGACGAACGGCGGTGGCCGTATCGGCCCCCGCCCGGAGCACCCGGATGGTCCCCGTTTCCACTTCCGGCTCGTGCTCCAGGATGATTTCCCCTGTCTCCACCCTGGGCGCGATCTCGCACAATTCATGGGAGATGCCGTACTGTTGGTAGATCCGCGAGATCATTTCGCGGTGCGGCGCGGCCACGTGGACAACGTGGGCCGCAGGGTTCAGGTAGTCGAAGTAAATGACGAAGCTCATCCGCTGCGGCAGTGGCTCGGGCATATTGTGGAACGAGCACGGCCACAATCCTAGCGCCACCCCGCATGGATGTGAACCGAAGTGCTCCTCGGCCTTCTGCGAAAACAAATGATTAGTCACCGGATAGCCGACCAACCCCGTCAAGCCGAGGCGTTTCGCTTCTTCGCGCAGCAGAGGCCGCATCTCTTCGAAAAGGTGATGATGCCGGTATCCCACCGCTACGATGGCGTCGCTGGCCTCCGCGACTGCTCCCCGATCAGGGCGTTCGAGAGCATAATGGCCAATCACCTGACACGCCGAATCCAGAGCAACGACGGAGACCAGCTTTTCGCTCTCGTTTAGTTGAACGATCTGCTCGGGGGTATAGAGGTCACGCGGATAATAGGTATCGCCGTACACGCCTTCGACCAACTGGGTCACCTTGGCCGCATCGTCAGAGCAGAAGCGCCGGATCGTGTATTGGGCCACTGTTGATTCAGCAGAAAATGCTTGGCTCACGGGCAGTGTCCCTCCTTTGATATTCGTTCGGTTTGTATCAATATTCGGTCTTACTACGCAAACTTCCTCCGTAAGGAATTCTCTGCAGCGGGATCCGACTATCAGCATAAACGCTGGAGCGCGGAGGGCACGTATTACCGCAGAGACGCAGAGTTCGCAGAGATCGGAATATTTCTTAATCATGAACTCTTTGCTCTGCGCCCTCAGCGCCTCCGCGGTGAGTTCTCATCGCGAAACTGAACCACCCCTCATTTTCCAGAGATGGACAGTTTATCGGGCTTGGAGTAAAAAAACGGACTAATCCAGTTCAAAAAGGGGGGGCAAACATGATCTCTCATTTTTACGCACTCGATGCGCGGGACCGGCCATGAGCGAGATCGGATTGTTCGAGGCGATGTATTCGGCGCGGGCGCTGCGCCGGCTCAAGCCTGATCCGGTGCCGGACGAGATCATCACGCAAATCCTCGACGCCGCTATCCGGGCCCCGTCGGCGGGCAACTCCCAGCACTGGGCGTTCGTCGTCGTGCGCGACCCGGAGCTGCGGCGCAAATTGGGTCTGATCTATCGCAAAGCCTCCGACATCGCGAAGGCGATCTACCAGGCGCGCAAACGGCCCGTCCACATGACCGACGAGCAGTACCAACGTATGATGTCATCCGGCGCCTATCTGTGGGAGCGCATGGGCGAGGCGCCGGTGCTGCTGGTGCCCTGCCTGCGGGATCGCCCGCCGCCCCCGCGCGAGGCGCTGCCGCCTGCGTTGCTAGCGATCTATGAGCAGGACTCGTCTATACCGACCGGATTCGCGGCGCCAGTATTTATCCCGCGGTGCAGAATATCATTCTCGCCTGCCGCGCCTTCGGCCTCGGCACGTTGATTACGACCAACCATATCCGTTGCGAGGGCGAGGTCAAGGATCTCCTGGGAATACCCGACGACGTATTCACCTATGCGCTGATGCCCATCGGCTATCCCGAGGACAAATTCGGCTCGCTCAAGCGCCGGCCGGTGAATGAAGTAGCGTATGCCGATCGCTGGGACACCGCCTGGAAGGGTTGAGCCGCTGCAAACGGAACAGCGAAAGGCTTTCAGTACCTCAGCAAAAGTTACTCGAAAGTTCAAAGAGAAAGATTGGTTGGATTGGCCCGACGCGGCAAGGCATGTCGTTAAGAGACAGGTAAAGACTAGCAGGGTGCTGAAAAACTCCTAGTTTGGAAAAATTGTCTACTCTGAAAATAGTCGCGCGTGTTAAAATGCTCGAAATCGGTTCTTTGGAGGCGTTGATGCGCGGAACACCAGACAGACAAGCGAGTATGTTGGCTGTGATTTCTATCGAGGCCCGTATTCCGAGTGACCATCCGCTGAGACGGATCAAAGCGATGGCGGATCAATAGCTTTCGGGATTGTCGAAGGTCTTTGACGGATGTATTCCACCGTGGGACGGCCCTCGGTGGCACCGGAGAAGATTTGAAGTCGCTGTTGTTGATCGCGCTTTACTCGGTCAGGAGTGAGCGGCAGTTTTGCGAGCAACTGGGTTACAATTTTCTGTTTCGCTGGTTTCTGGACATGGAGCTTGAGGAACAGAGTTTTTGACGCCACGGTATTTAGCAAGAACCGCGAGCGGTTGATGGCGCACGAGGTGGGGCGGTTGTTTTTTGAAGCCGTAGTCAGACAGGCCCGAGGGGCCGGGCTGATGAGCGACGATCATTTTACGGTGGACGGGACCTTGATCGAGGCCTGGGCCAGCCTTAAGAGTTTTCGGCCTAAAGGAGAAGATCGATCGGGGATAAAGGTCAAGGAGATCGGGGTAACCGCTGGGTGGATTTTCATGGTGAGAAACGCAGCAACCAGACCCATGAGTCCACCACCGACCCCGACAGCCGTCTGATGCGCAAGGGGCCGGGCAAGGAGGCGAAGTTGTGTTACGGTGCGCATGCCTTGATGGAGAACCGCAACGGCTTGTTGGTCGATCTCGAGATCAGTCAAGCCACGGGCAGCGCTGAGAGGGAAGCGGCCGAGCGGTTGGTTAAGCGTCAAAGACAAAAAAGGGTTCGGGTGAAAAGTCTGGGAGCCGATAAGGGTTATGACACCGAAGACTTTGTAGGGTTTTTGCGCGGGCGAAACATTGTTCC
>CAWDMI010000006.1:0-170221 GCA_963803415.1 uncultured delta proteobacterium | reverse complement strand
TATTCCGGAGCATTCCGGCCACTGATTCCGTCCGTATCTCCGGCCACCCATTCCGGTGTAATCCAGCCACCGTTCCGGAGCATTCCGGCCACCCCTCTATTGGGGTAAGTCCAAGCGATTAAGCGACGCTGGATAGCCAAGGCTGTTAGAATCCGCTCCTTTAACAACAAGGAGGGATTTGATGGCCAAAGCGAGGTTATCCATGCGCAAGATCAAGAAACTCTACGTCTCAAATACCAGTGCGGCTTAAGCCGCCGCCAGGTTGCCCGCAGCGTCAAGGCCAGCCGCAGCACCATGGCCGATTATCTTTACCGCCCGAGCCAGCAGGATTGGCCGGCGGCTGTCCGATGATCTCCCCGATCAGGAACTCGAGCAGAGACTTTTCCCACCTCAAGCGATGCTTGGACTGTCGGCCAAGGCACTGCCGGACTTTGACTACATCTACCAGGAGCTCAAAGCCCACAAGAAATTCAATCTCACGTTGGACTGTCTGTGGCGGGAGTACAAAGAACAACATCCCGAGGGTTATCAGTACTCCCAGTTCTGCGAGCACTATCGGCGCTGGCGGGGCAAACTCGATTACTGCATGCGCCAGGACCACCGAGGAGGAGAAAAACTTTTCCTCGATTACGGCGAGGGCTTAAGTCTGGTTAATCCCGAAGGCGGCGAATCGATTCCAACCCAGCTCTTTGTCGCGGTTTGGGGCGCTTCCAATTACACCTATGCCGAAGCGACTTTAACCCAGCAACTGCCCGACTGGATCGGCTCTCATGCTAGAGCGTTTGACTACTTCGGCTGTGTGCCCAAGGTGGTGGTGCCGGACTGTCTTAAAGGCGCGGTCAGCCGAGCGTGCCGCTACGAGCCAGAGTTAAATCCAACCTATGCCGAAATGGCCGAGCACTACGGGATCTGTGTCTTGCCTGCCTGCCCGGCGCGTCCTTGGGATAAGGCCAAGGTGGAAGCCGGGGTGCTCATTGCCAAGCGCTGGATTCTGGCGGCGCTTCGCCACCGCACGTTTTATAGCCTCGCTGAACTCAACCGCGCCATCCACGAGCTGCTGGAGCGCTTAAACGCCCGGGCGCTGCGCAAGGTAAAGAAATCTCGTCGCGAGCTCTTTGATCTGTTCGATCGCCCCCAGGCTCAAGCTTTACCCGAAAAGCCCTATGCGTATGCCGAGTGGAAAATGGCCACGGTCAATATCGACTACCACATCGAGGTCGAGCGCCACTATTACAGCGTGCCGTTTCGGCTCATCCGAGAAAAACTCGATGTACGCCTTAGCGCTCACACGGTGGAGGCCTTCTTGAAAGGCGAGCGGGTGGCGGCTCACCAACGAAGCTTTATCCCCTACGGGCACACTACACTCAAAGAGCATATGCCGCCCGCGCACCAAAAGTATCTGGAGTGGACTCCCTCGCGCATCGTTGACTGGGCTAAAAATATGGTCCCCAAACCGCCGCGCTGGTCCAAAAGGTCATCGAAAGCCGCACTTACCCCGAGCAGGCCTATCGCTCCTGCTTAGGAATCCTGCGGCTGGAGAAGCACTACTCCAAAGAGCGGTTAGAAGCGGCCTCGTGCCGGGCGCTGAAGTTTGGCGCCTTTCGCTACGCTCGCTGCGTAACATCTTAAGCGCCGGACCGACCGCCTACAACCCGATGATGACAGCTTCAGTCCGCTCCTTTAACTCACGAAAACATCCGGGGCAGCCACTACTACCACTAAAATGCAAACCGCAGAGAAAAACAACGCTCTAGGATGCTCTATAAAGCACGATCTCAACCGGGTAAGGGTAAGGCTACCCCCGGTTTGCGGGCAAACGATTAGCGAAGCAAAACCAAAATACCCCCAGGGAGGAAAATCTCTTATGCTCAATGAACAGACCCTTTCGACTCTCAACGCGCTCAAGCTCTTCGGCATGGCTCACGGCTTCAGCGAACGACTCGCTCATCCCAAGGCCGCGGACCTTAGCCACGAGGAATTCTTGGGCCTATTGGTGCAGGAGGAAAAGACTTACCGGGAGAACTTAAGGCTCAAGCGGCTGTTGAAGAACGCCAAGCTTAAGCAGCCCGCTGCCCTCGAAGACATCGACTACAAGCATCCCAGAGGCTTAAACAAACAGCTCATCCTGGAACTCTACTCTGCTCAGTGGATCACCAACCACCGAAACGTGCTTCTGAGCGGTCCCACCGGCGTGGGCAAGAGCTACATCGCCTGCGCCCTCGGCAACTTTGCCGCCCGTGCGGGCTACACGGTCTTGTACTTTCGAGCCCCAAGACTCTTTGAGACCCTGCTGCAAGCCAAAGGCGACGGCACTCATCTAAAAACTCTCACCCGCCTCGCCAAAGTCCAACTGCTGATCCTCGATGACCTGTTTCTCTCCCCTTTAACTGATCCAGAACGCAAGGACCTCATGGAGATCATCGAAGATCGCCACGGGCAGGCTTCTACCGTGATCACCAGCCAATGCCCAACCAAGGAATGGCATCATGTGATTGGCGAGCCGACACTCGCAGACGCCATCTGCGACCGACTCTTACATCAAAGTTACAAGATCGAACTCAAGGGAGAATCGATTCGAAAGACCAAGAAATAAAGAAGGAGACTTGCAACTCAGTGAAAGACTAAGCTAAGAGAAAAATCCCAGCGTCGCTTCGCTCCGATACCCGGCCGCAATCCCCGGAACAGGTGGCCGGAATGATTCGGAATGGATGGCCGAATTGAACGGAATACACACTTGCCATCTACTTGACCTCTCCTTGTGTCTTAACAACAGAGCTTTCCGCGAGAAAATCTGAGTCTCCCCTGGTTTTCTAAACACAGGACGGAGCGTGCCGGCCCTGGATTAAACCCTGGGTCCCATTGGCCATTGCCGGAGTTTGTCTGAAAACACATCTCTCAACCCTTCGAAGACCGGCTTGCCATTGAGCCTTGCACCCCGCGCATTCGCGCGTAGCCAAAGCCTGGCTTTCCTGGCTTGCTGGGTCCAGTCGCGGTTATCTGCTCTCCGTTTGAGAAAAACCACAACCAGAGCAGTTGCTAAGACGGTTTCGCGGATTTCTTCTGGAGCCCCTTTAACTTCGCTTGCCAGCTTTTTCAGATCATCCAGAGATATGCCTGTTAGATCAGCAAGAAGTTCCGTTAACGGAAAGCTGCCGTCTTGCTCCTGCGTCTTGATCAGTTCCTGGACTCGGCTATCGGGTGGTTCAACTCTAACGTCACTAAGCAAATTGTCGCGCAACTTGTCGAGAGGCCTGGCGTCTTGACGGGGCGTTGCGCGCCGGACCGAATAGTCCCATGCATCAAAGTCCTCTGCAAGGGAACTTGAGACACATGCCTGTTGCATAAGAGTAAGTCCATGCCAATCCCTCGTAAGTTGGATCGGCACGCGGCGGTAGACTGGTAACTCGGTTGAACGGTCTGCGTCGGCTCGTGTCTCGATCGCGACGAAGGAAGTCGCGCTTGACATGAGTTGGTAGCGCGTTGCAACGTCGATCAAATTTTTCTTTCGAGCGGATGCTTTGCGAGCGATCTGCCTTGAGCCTCGGTTCAGATCCAGCCCCTGTTCGATGTCCCGAATGTGATTTTTTGCCCACAAAGTAGGAATGGTATTGCCCGCGCCGCAGTAAATGACCGGGGCGGACCAGGATAGTGCATCGGCGCCAATCTTTGCTGAAAGTGTCACTTCCTCTGACGGTTGGCCGTCCTCGATCAAACCGTAGAGGGTGAAACTGTCGCCATCGAAAATGGGCGGAATTTCCGCGGGGGATTGCTTAATCTTCAAACCTTTCCAATCAATCCGCACGTCTTTCATGAACGGCGTTGAGAGCCGGGAGAACTGGCGGATAACCTTGTCTTCAATGCTTTCATCGGGCGACATGAACTCCGCGACGCCCCCAGTGGCCCGCGCCAACCCTCTTACCAGGTTTTCATTGGAGCCGTAGCCGATGCCAAAACTAAAGATCCTGGCGTCGTTTCGATGTTCTCTTGCCAGCTCGATTACCTTTTCATCGTTGGCAACTTCCCCGTCCGTAAGTAAAAGAAGATCCCGCCGGAGACCGTTCACCAACGGAATTTTGAGAACGTGATCCAGAGCCGGATAGATCTCGGTGCCGCCGAGGTCCGCCTTGATTTTCTTAAGGTAGGCGGTTCCCTGGCTCAAATTCTCCTCCGTGTATTCGCGCGATTGCTCAAACAATTTTTCAAAGCGACTCCCGAACCGCACGACGTTAAAGCGGTCACCCGCCGACAGCGTGTGAAGACAACTTTCCAAGGCTATTTTAGCGTGGGCAATAGATGAACCCTCCATGGATCCAGAGCAGTCGAGCAGAAAAATCACTTCAGAAGCAGCTTTTTCCGCCTTCGATTCAAATTCGGGACAAAGGCGAACCATCACGGCCCGGTCTCCGTTTTCGTGAAGCTGGATTCGGGCGGAGGGCTTTCTCGGCTCCTTGAGATTGATCTCAAGAATGAAGTCGCGATCGAGCTTGGTTTCCGAGTGTGCAAGACAAACTTTCCAGACATCTTGGTCCTGTTGAACTTTAACCTTGTGTGAGGGCGAATGGACCCCCTCTATTTGGCTGGCATCACGCACTGTAACATTGAGGGATAAGGCATAGGGAACATGCAAGCCGACCGGAGGCGATATGACATCAACCTCTACAGGGTCAGCAGATGCAGGCGCATACCTTGGAGAGACGGTTGCCGGGATCATAAGCCTTATCTGGTCGTCGTGCACGGAAAGTTCCGCCACATAAGATATCGAAACGCTAGCCTCCTGCCCGGGCAGAAGATTTCCGACGGATGCTACGAAGATATTCGGTTTTTCCTGATCGAGCAGAATGGCTGCATCCCCACGGACCATGGCATCGTCATATGCTTGAAACGCCTCTTCCCGTTCTTCCACTGCTCCCTTGATCAGGCGGTCGCCGATCTGGACCTCAAAGCCACAAACGGCGGACCCTTCTTCGAGGGGAAAACAGTAAACGGCTTCGATGGGGTTGGCTTCTTTGTTCTTGAATCTCTGGACCACACTCACGCGCGAAACTGCGTCTAAAACCTCAACCGAGATGCATACGCTCTCAAGCGGCACAGGCCCGCTTTGGGCATGCAAACCTGCTTCTTCGACACGACTTATGTTGAGCATCTTGAGTTTCCCCCTTTTAAAAGTACCGTCTAGGCCGAAAATGATTTGTCACGTCTTCATGCGCAAAAGAATAAACCGTTCAATGGCCTCCAGATCCTCCGGCCTCAGAGCCCCAGGCACGAAGTGGAGCTCCACGTTGCTTCCTATCGTGAGCCGCATCCAGTGCGAGGCCTTTCCCTTTTCCAAAAAAGGCTTGGCGCTCTCGAGAGTTCGGAACGCAGCGTCTTGGTGAAACTGCCTTGTCACGATTTGCTGTGATGCTATGTCCAGCGGATGCGGCGGGGAGACAACGTCCTCGCCGAACAGCAACTGCTTCATCTTTTCCAGCGGCACGCCTTGGGCTCTCCACTGCTGGACGGCTTTAATCCTCTGTACGTGCTCGTCGGTGTAGTAATGGCCGCGACCACCACCTTCTGGCCGTGGCAGGAGACCCCTTTGCACGTAATAGTGAATGGTTCGCCGGGTTAGCCCGGTCTTCTTGGCGAGCGTCTCGATGTTGTAATAGACAGGTCCAGCTTTCTTTGTGGCCAACATGACATTAATATGACACTAATCTTGACAGTGTCAAGGGGTGTGGATCAAGGTCTTCACAGCCTTGAAGCGGGTATGAAAAAGAAGGGGGGACGGTTAGCTCAATCCAAGCTCTTTGAACCTGACAGTTGCGAGAAACGCCCTGGTGATGCGCAGGGGGTGGTAATACCTGAAGGGTGCACGCCCGGGGGAAGATGTCCAATGTGAGATGCCGAGCAGCTCAGGTGCTGAAGTCAATTCGAGACCAGGGGGATTGGCCGGGAGGTCAAGCGGTTCTGACGCGAAACCTAGAAACTTGTCTTTGCAGGGCGGCCACTGGCAGTTCCAAGGTTTCCCTGCGCGACCACTCCGTTAGCTTTTAATTTCGACTCACCTCGCCAATGTTCTCTCCGTTGAGAACGGGCTCTTTCAACGGTCGTTGCAGATCCGTTGAGTTTGTTTCACACATTCCCGGGATCTCCAAGCGATACAAAAAGATCCTTTCTTTAATTGGCTCCAGACTTCTGGTACGAAGCGCGACGAGCCACTGACTCCGGGTCTCTCCTTTAAGGACCGACTTCATCACGTCCTCAATTTGCCGGAGGGTCTTGTAGGAAGCAGCCGGTTTGGGCTCGACTCCCAAGCTTTGTAACTCTTGGTCGAACCTTGGAAGATCCTGCTGGGTCACGAAGATCCAGGGACAACCTTCGTGTCGCGTTGGCCAGCGCAATAAATTAATTCTGTTCACTCGTTCAAGACTCCGGCCTAAGGTAATCGGAAGAAACGCCGGCTGAATCTCGCTATACAGAAAGACTCTCTCTGCTCGGACCCTCTCCACGATGCTTGCTGGAATCGCATTCGCTCCGAACGTCGGATAGAGAAATCCTACCAACGCAGTCCAGAGCATCGTCGCGGATACTGCCATCGGCACGATTCCAACACCACGCCACCAAACTAGCGCAAAAAGCGCGTACGATCCGCCAACCAATACCAGTTCGATGGAAGCGGTTTTAAACCACCAGGAAAAACCAGCCCCTGCAAGCACAATGAGGGATGTCACGAGGATCGCCAACCGCGAACAAACCCGGACCCGGGCGGAGCCGTTCGGGCCAAACGCGGCCGCACAGAGTAACGATATGGGCATTAGAGATCCCATGATATAGCGCTCAAAAGACGTCATAAAAAGAAACGGTAGCAAGCTAAGGCCGGTCCAGAGCAGGAGAAATGTTTTCACGCGATCCAACCACAACTCGGATTGGCCCGGTGATGCGTCTTTGGGACGGATCAAAGAACCAATCAACAGGAACGTCCAAGGAAAAGCGAGCGCGGCTGCAGCGACAATCGGCTGAAGAGTGAAATTGCCAATGTGCAATTCGAGCACTTCGCGCTGCAGGGATACCGCGGTATCATCCGGATATTTCCAATAAGCATAGGCATACCACGGCAAAGACAGGCCGAGAAAAAGCAAAAGCAACCCGAAAAGAGCTTTCTTCCTTTGATAGATAAGAGCTCTGGCTTCATGGCTTGTTAACACTAATGCCGTCATGCCTGACCCGAACAGAACGCCCACGACAGGCCCCTTGGTCAAAAAGCCGCAGGCAAGAGAGACGGCGGTGGCCACAAGCAGAAGCGGACGCGGATGCTTACACCACCTAAGAAGCCAATAAAATCCAAACCCACTGAATGTTGCCGTGGGTATGTCAAGCATTGAAAACCTGCTTTGTACAGCCAATCCAGCGGTAGAAAGGGCAATCAGGGCTGCGAAAATACCGTAATTGAAGTTTCGAGTGATTTCGCAGCCGATCAGGGCCACTACCAGAATGAACAGGCCGGAGAACAAGACACTCACGATGCGGACACTCGTCACGGATACTCCAAAGATTTCGAAACTGGCCCGCGTTAGCCAAACAATCATGGGCGGTTTCCGGATTCGTGGGGCACCATCCAGATAGGGAACAAACCATTCGTTGCGCTCCATCATTGTCAGAGCGGTTCGGTGAATGAGAATATACTCATCTTTTGCTGTCACACCGGTTATTTCTCCGATGCCTGGAAGCAAAACCAATACTGACCCGAGAAAAAGAAGACTGAGAATCAACAAGCGAGTCCGCGACCTCTCGGTTGCGGACTCGCTAGGTAAGTAATCCCTTGGCTTCAACAATGCCTTGCCTTGTGATTTGAAAACTGCTGACGCAAGAGGCCGCCGCCAAGCGCAGCCAGATATTCCAGGTCGGTCTAAACCCGTAGTTGATCGGCGCGACGGTTCGAATGAATCCCTGCGTTTCGCACTCCAAACCCCTTAGCATAGATGTGAAATGATAGGAACTTGTCCTTGAACGGGCAGGTAGGAAAGCTAAAATCCTTCCGGGTACAAGCTGCCGGCGGCCCTCTGTCAGAGCTGCAAGCAGCAGCCTGTCTCTCTGTCAAGGATTTTCTTTATTCGAAGGAAAGGAATCCGGTGCCTGTACCTATCGTCCCGGCCTGTTCGCGAACGACTGGAGCATTTTCTACCCTTGATGCTCTACCCTCAGTCTTTTCAGCTGCGATACGCCGAGTTGATTCGGACGTATTCGTGCGTGAGATCTGAGGTCCACACGGTAGCGTCCGAGCTTCCCTGATTTAACACGATGCGAACCGTGAATTTCGGCCGATGCATGATTGTGGCCGCTTTCATTTGGTTCGAGTTGTAACCAGCTCCCCCTGAAACCACGGCAACATCGTTAATCAAAACCCGAATCTTTTCGGGTTGCACGGGCACGCCGGAATAGCCTATAGCCGCGAGGATCCGTCCAAAATTCGGGTCCGCGCCATAAAAGGCGGTCTTGACGAGTTTGGAGTTCGCGATCACAAATGCAATCTTCTTCGCCGCCGCTGCCGAGCGTGCCTTTTCTACCCGGATCTCCACGACTTTGGTTGAACCCTCGCCGTCCTCGACCAGCTTCAGGGCCAGTTCTCTCATCACACGATGGACGGCGCCCGCGAAAACTCTTTCATCCTTGCTGCTCGGCCGCACTACGCGGTTTCCGGCAAAGCCGTTCGCCATCATCAGCACTGTATCGTTCGTGCTCATATCGCCGTCGACGGTAACGGAGTTAAAGGTCTCACTCGCTGCTGCGCGGAGAACCCGTCGCAGACAACTCAGCTGCACGTTCGCATCGGTCAAGATATAAGCAAGCAGCGTTGCCATATTAGGAGCGATCATGCCGGCTCCCTTCGCCATCCCCGCTACGATGACTTTCTTGCCTCCCAGCAGGCAGTGTTCGGCAAAGACTTTCGTGAAGCGATCCGTTGTCTGAATAGCCTCGGCAGCGCTGGTAAATCCCTTCGCAGATAGGAGCGCAACCGCATGCTCGATGCCCTTGCCGATCTTTTCTATCGGCAACGGAACCCCGATGACACCGGTGGAAGACGGAAACACCTTCCCCGCGTCGATTCCCAGACAGCGGGCGGTCAGCCGGCACATAGACTCCGCATCACGCAGTCCTCGGGCGCCCGTACACGCGTTTGCATTGCCGCTATTGACGACAACCGCCTGCAGCTTTCCCTTCTTGATGCGTTCGCGACCAACTACCACGGGCGCGGCCAGAACCTGGTTGGTGGTAAAAAGCGCCGTCGCCGTGGCTGGGCGCTCGCACACGATTAGAGCGAGATCCTTCTTTCTTTTCTTGATCCCGCAGGCGACACCGGCAAATTTGAACCCGGGAACGAGAATCGTGTTCGTGCTCGTGGTTCGTGATCGTTTCAATTTGGCGCCCCCATACTATGTTAGCAATCCGATTTTCTGTGAATGTAGATGAATTGGCCTTCGGGACCGAAACTACCGCTAAATACGAATCTGGTTTATGGAGAAGACAAGAGAATACACGAGCACGGACACGATCACGAGTAAGGAATTATTTCCCGCAGCACCGCTTGTATTTTCTTCCGCTGCCGCATGGGCAGGGATCATTTCTTCCCACTTTGGCGGCCTGGCGCCGCACCGTCGCAACCTGGGGCTGGTCCTCCCCATTGCCCCCGTGACTCAAAACCGTCCTCTGGGGACGCGGCTGGACCTCTAATTGTTGCGGCGGTCTTTCCTCGGCAAGCTCAACCGTAAAGAGCTTTTGCACGCAATCCTGCTGAATGTGGTGCATCATCTCCTCAAATGTTTCAAAAGCCTCTTTCTGATACTCTTGGAGAGGATTTTTCTGCCCATACCCGCGCAGGCTGACCCCCTCCTTCAAGTGATCCATGCTGAGCAGATGGTCCTTCCACAGGTTATCAATGGTTTGCAGCATCACGAATTGCTCCAGTTGGCGCAAAAGAGGATCCCCGAAACGACGTTCTCTTTCCTCGTAGGCGCGGCTCACCCGTTCGACAACGATTTCCTGCAGCCGTTCAGGCGTCAGGCTCTCCTGCTCCTCCGGCGTGAGCTGAAGGCGAAAATTAAATTGATGATGCAAGGTCCCGTTGAGGCTCTCCAGATTCCATTCGGAGGGATGTAGATTTTTATCCGCACAAGCTTCGACTTTCTCGTCGGCCAGCCCCGTGGCCATCTCCAGAATCTCTCCTTTGAGATTCTCGCCCTTCAGAATTTCCCTCCTCTGGTGATAAATCACCTCGCGTTGTTTGTTCATCACATCATCGTATTCCAGCAAGTGCTTGCGGATATCAAAGTTGTGAGCCTCAACCTTCTTTTGAGCGTTTTCAATCGCCCTCGTCACCAGCCGATGTTCTATGGGAACCCCCTCTTCCATACCCAGGCGAGTCATGATGCCCTGGATTCGATCCGCGCCGAAGATGCGCATCAGATCATCTTCCAGCGAAAGATAGAAACGAGAAGCCCCCGGGTCGCCTTGCCGCCCGGAACGCCCGCGCAACTGGTTATCGATTCGGCGACTCTCATGGCGCTCGGTTCCGATGATGAGCAGACCGCCGGCAGCAATAACCTTGTCCCTCGCCTCAGCGCAGGTTTTCTGGTACACCGCGAGGAATTCGTCGTACCTCTGGCGATAAGCCTCCGGCGCTTTTTCCAGCTGCTCGCGCATCTCCTCCACAGCCCGTATGAATTCCTGGCGCTTGGTCTCGTAGCTGCTCTGCGCCTGGTGTAAGGCTTCCTCATAGGGTATGCGGATCTCCTCGCAACGAGCTTCAGCTTCCTCGTATGCCCGCCGCATCTCATCATAACGGGCAACCGTTCCGGCATGCTCCCCCTCCGCGAGAAGCGCCTGGGTCAGCGAAAACTCGTAATCGATGAGGCGCTGCTCGTAATTGCGCCGTGTTTCGTCCAGAGCCTCGAACAGATCTCCGCGATTGCCATCCCCTTGCTGCCAGCGCGCAAGGAACCCTTTGAAGCTCTCTGACGCCTCTTCAAAGTTGCGGCGCGCCTCGGGGTCCACCGCGTCTTGGGTCCTCAACACCGTTGTTTCTAATTGTTCCTTTGCCTTCAAATAACGCTCAGGAATGCTGCTGAGCTCATGCAGGGCGTGGATCCACTCCGTCGAGGAAACTTCCTCATACTCCTCCTGAGCCTTGCGGAACGGAGAAAGCTCCCAGAGGCTTTTTTGTAACTCCGTCGATTGGTTCAGCGCCTCCGAGCGCTGCTGCTCGTAGGTTTGCCCTTCCTTGCGGTAGCGCTCTTCCGCGCGGCGTACTTCATCCTCGTATTTCTCTCTCAGGTCCCTCAGCGCGTCTTCGTAACGCTTCACCCCCTGCAACGGCAGGTTGCCCGCGCGGCTGATCCATTCGTTTTCCATGTCCGAGCGCGCCAGGAATTCCGGATTTCCTCCCAGCAAAATATCGGTTCCCCGACCGGCCATATTGGTCGCAATAGTGACCGCCGCGAACCTTCCGGCCTGTGCGATAATGCTTGCCTCCGCTTCATGGTTGACCGCGTTGAGCACGTTGTGCTTGACGCCCTTTTTCTTGAGCAGGCGGGAAACGCGCTCAGATTTTTCCACCGATGTGGTCCCGACCAGAACCGGCTGGCCCTTCTTGTGACACTCCTCAATTTCGTCAACGACAGCGTCAAATTTCTCGTTTTCACTGCGGTAGACAACGTCCGCATGGTCGATACGGATCATCTTTTTGTGCGTTGGAACGACCACCACATCGAGTTTATAGATCTTCTTGAACTCCGTGGCTTCGGTATCGGCCGTACCGGTCATCCCGCCGAGCTTCTTGTACATGCGAAAATAATTCTGAATTGTAATAGTGGCCAGGGTCTGGTTTTCCTCGCGGATGCGCACTCCTTCCTTGGCCTCGACGGCCTGGTGCAGCCCGTCGGACCAGCGCCGTCCCGGCATGAGCCTGCCGGTAAACTCATCGACGATGATGACCTCGCCGTCCTTGACCACGTAGTCGACGTCACGCTTGAAGAGCGCATGGGCTTTGAGAGCCTGGTTGATATGGTGCAGGGTATCAATGTGTCGCGGATCGTAGAGGTTGTGGATTCCCAGCAACCGCTCGACCTTGGCGACACCGCTTTCCGTCATCGTGACCGTGCGGCTTTTCTCGTCAACGGTATAATCGCCCTTGGCTTCGATGGCGGCACGCTCTTCTTGAGACGGGTCCCCTTGAATCACTGCGCCGCGCTGCAGTTTGGGAACGATGCGGTCGAGTTTATAATATTTCTCCGTTGATTCCTCTGCCGGGCCGGAAATGATGAGCGGGGTGCGCGCCTCGTCAATAAGAATATTATCCACCTCGTCGACAATCGCGAAGTTGACCTCTCTCTGAACATATTCCTCCAAAGAGAACTTCATGTTGTCGCGCAGGTAGTCAAAGCCGAACTCATGGTTCGTGCCATAGGTAATATCCGCAAGATAGGCTTCCTTGCGCGTGATTGGCCGCAGGTTCAAATAACGGTAATCCTTGGTGATGTAGGCGGGATCAAAGAGATAGCTGGTCTCATGGACAATGGACGCCACCGAGAGACCCAACGCGTGAAAGATTGGTCCCATCCACTGAACATCGCGGCGAGCCAGGTAATCATTGACCGTGACGAGATGAGACCCTCGACCCGTCAAAGCATTGAGGTAAAGAGCTAGCGTAGCCACCAGCGTCTTGCCCTCGCCGGTTTTCATTTCGGCAATCTTGCCCTCATGCAATACTATGCCGCCGATCAGTTGCACGTCGAAGTGCCGCATCCCCGTCGTCCGCCTGGAGGCCTCGCGCGCCGCCGCGAAGGCTTCGGGCAGCAGCTCTTCCAGCACATCGGCTTCGGCCTCGCGCAACTCTTTATCGAGGTTGTCCGCCTCCGTCTTCAGCTCCTCGCGCTCTTCTCCGGCAGCGGCCGAGGCTTTCTTTTGAATTTCCTCGAAGGCCTGGCGAGCATTGGCCGTCTGTTCCCCGACGCGCTTGCGAAAATCCTCCGTTTTCGCCTTAAGCTCGGCGTCTGTCAGCTTTTCGTACTGGGGCTCGAACGAGTTAATCTCTTCGACCAGGGGAGCAATGCGTTTCAGCTCCCGGTCGTTCTTCGTGCCAATGATTTTTTTGACCAGATTCAACATGGATCCATGCCCTTAGCTCGGTCCGTATCTTTATCTTCGCACCTTTTAGGATACACGATTCCGAGTCGCACACACAAGAGAACGAGCTGGAAGGCCGGCGCAAACTACTCGGGAAAAAAGCACCCGCAAGCGGGCTACACGGGAACGAGGGAATCCCATTAGAGAGCAGTCAGCGTTGCTCCTAGTTCTTTCTCACAGGCCGGCGCGAAGCCGAAGACCTGCTCCCAGACCTCGCTCGATTCCATACAAAGGTAGATGGGCGGCAATGGGGCGAAGTGCCGAATCCACCCGACCATCTTCCGGTACATGGCAACCCGAAGCGGCTGGAAATAGCGGAATTTGCCGTCCGGGCATAAAACCTGCTCGCCCGTCAACAGCAGTGTTTGCGGGAAGCGCTCCCTCATCGCCCGCCTCAATGCAGGGGTTTGGCGCAATACCCCCAAGCTCAACCATGCCACCCTCCGTGCATCCACCGTGGCAAAGATCCTTTCCACCATGGCACGGTAATCGTCTTCCCAGCCGTGATACTCGATCATCGGGTCAAAGTGAAATCCCAGCCGGTAGCCTGCCTCCTGGCAGCGGCGGGCCGCCTGAATTCTTTCCTCCAAGGACGCCGTCAGGTGTTCGTCTGCAGCCACCACTGTCTGCGGATTCATAGACCAGGAAACCACGACCCGTTCCTTGGGGTCCAATTCAAGCAGAGGATCGACCCGATCACTCTTGGTTTTGAGCTCCAACAAAACATTAGGTTGATCCGCAAAAAAAGGCACCACCTCCCGGCAAAACCCGATGTAGGGTTCCAACGCCAAACTGTCGGTGATCTCACCCGTGCCGATGCGGAAAAAAAAGCGCCGATGGCGGCTTAAGAGTTGATCCGCCTCATCGATGAGGTCATTCACGTTGCTGAACACTTTCAACGCAGGGTTCTGATCGAGGTATTCCTGCAGGTAGCAATAACTGCAGTCCATAGGGCAGTTGCTGGCAAAATTAATGACAAAATAGTTGCAACAAACTTGGCCTGCGCTGCCGGGGCATTTCTTCAAGAACTCGCCCTTATGCCGTGCGAGGAAGAGGTTTTTTTTGCCGTGTCCGAACGGATCCGCCTGCGGCCTCAGTTGTTGCCACCGGGTTTGCACGTCTTCGACACGCTCGAAGGGAACATCGGGAAGAGCGCTTCTCAAATTACGAAAAATCGGGCTCGATTCCGCGTCCGCTTCAAAAATGACACGCTCGGGTCTAAATTCTTTCATCGCTTATTCCGTGCCTGGAACCCTACGACCTTCGAGCAGATCGAAGATCTGTTTCACTTCTGATGTGTCTACGGCTTGAGCCAGCCCCGAAACTAACCGTTTGAGTTCGTCATAGCTGGCCGCCTTCAACTGTACCGTCAGAAAGCCCCCTTCCAGCCCAAGGGGGCTCGCTACCTGAGTGTGCCGGCCAAGCTTGAGGGCCTGGATCCTGCTGGCGATTTCCGTCTCGATCTGACTGAGCCGTGGGAACCGGAGCCGTCGCAGCTCCTCTTTAACGCGCTTTAGCTTGTCGTTGCGTCCCAACCGCGGATTGGTAAGGATCTCGCAAAAAGTTGCGCGAGCTAAAATCGTCGCAATGCTTCCTCCGTCGCGAAGCGCGATCTCATCTAACCAATCGAGCAAATCCCGAATGTGGTTCTGACCTATTTTAAGCGCGCTAACCATCTCCATTAGGATTCGTTGATCCTCTTCAGGCAGGGACATTAATCGTTTGACGGTTTGCTCATGAAAGCCCTTGGCCCGCGCGTAGTCTATGGTCTGGTCCATATCTCTCCACTGATGCTACTGAAAAAGACCTCTCACCCTTCGACTAGGCTCAGAGCCTGCACTGAGTTTATCGAAGTGGCGAACGAAGGGGTATTGAAATCGTTGATAATTTTTCCGGTCATGCTGAGGCGATCGAAGCATTCTTAATCTTTTTTCAGCACCCTGCTAACCGAAGCGCTTTTCAGCGCAATCCATACTCAGACAAAACTGCTTAAAACCGCCTCGTAGGATTGTGCCATTTTTTCTTTGCCCCGCTTGCGCGCTCCCCGACTCAGAATGGTAGCCTTGCGCCTTAGAACTTCCAAAACCCAGTCTCTCCTCTCGCCGTCCAAACCCGAGCTAAGGAGTTTTTGCAGTGCGGCGACACGGAACCGGTCGAGCCCCCAGATCGAGCGGGAGAGTTGGTCCGGGTGCCCGCCTCTCTTTATCACCAGGGGGCCGGTGATGAGAGGCACCGCATGGGAGCGCGCGACGCGGAGCCAGAGGTCATAGTCCTCGCAAGCTGGCAGCGTCTCGTCGAAACCTCCAAGCGTGTCAAAAAGATCCCGCTTCATCATCACGGCTGACGGACTCACCAGACAAAGCTCCAGGCTCGCCCGGAAGATCTCTCCTGAGGGCTTGCGGTGTTTTTTCTTAGGATTGACGCGCGCGCCGTGGCGAATCCAAACCTCTTCGGTCTGGCAAATCTCCACCGACGGCCGTTTCTGCATGAAAGCAATCTGCACCTCGAGCTTGCGGGGCAACCAGAGATCATCTGAGTCCAAGAAGGCCAGATAGACACCGGTCGCATGCGTGACGCCACGGTTACGCGCTGCCGCAACACCGCGCCTGGGCTGGAAATATATGCGAACCGATGATCCGTATCCCGTCAACCTCTCCGCTGTCCCGTCTTCCGAACCGTCATCCACCACGATCAACTCGAAGTTCCGATAGGTTTGCACCAAAACGGATTCAATGGCCTGCCGAACCATTGCGCATCGGTTGTAAGTAGGGATTATCACGCTGACGAGTGGTGGCACAGTCTATTTTCCTAGCTTCCCGATGCCGGGCAGTCAAGACCGCAACCCGTTTGCTCGGTCGCCCGGCTAGAAGCCCTGGTAAACCGAACGGAAGGAATACACCGGAACCCAAAACAACAAAGCGCGACGGGATCAACCGCGCCCAGGCGAAAAAAAACGGTTGTTCTGGGTTTCTGTGAAGAAGTATTCACCACGGAGGCACAGAGTTCGCAGAGATCGGAGATTTTTTAACCAAGAACTCTTTACTCCGCGTCCCCCGCGCCTCCGCGGTGCAATCTGCGAGTCCTGCTCACAGGAAAGCCCGAAGACCCCAAAAAACAAGGGCGGCTTGTCGCGAGCCCTAGCGAAACTCGTGCCCGCCCGGCCATGCACTCCCCCTGGCAAACGAGAAAAGAAAGTGTCAATATTCGTACGATCAGACATCCTGGCGACTGACCCTTTGCCGCGCGGAACTCCCATCCGCAAACAACCCACCGGTTTATCCCGGCGCACAAGGAGAATAAGCATGAAGCAGGACGCACGAAAAAATACCCATAGGCGCAAGAGACAAAAGAGGCGCCTTGCTATGCGGAAGTACGTGGCGGAGAAGAAATCAAAGGCGGAAGGTAGCGTGAAATTAGAAGACTAGGGAAGGCATATCTGTTGGCTGAAGTGACGCGCCGTCGGTCGGCCTGACCGAGACCGGCGCCGTCACCACGATCTGATTTCCGATTGCTCTGATCATTTCTCGAACACGTTCACGTTCATCTGACCGGCGCTCTAACCACGTTCATCGCTTTGTGTAAGTCTCGTAGCGCGTGCACGCCATGGAGAGATCGCTGAAGCGCTAGCCACTCGGTCGTTCCGCAAACTTGAAACATCGAATCCGGAGAAAGAACCTAAAGCGGCCTTCTCTTTGATTGGGCCGGCAGATGATTCTCTAGGTCGCCAAGAAGCTTTATCTACTTGGCAGTGGTCATCGGTGCTGCCTTCTCACGACGGCTATCGAACGTCGATAGCTGTTTGGTGCAGGTCCTTCGTGCTGAGTCGTCCACAGCTTGATTCATCCGTGCAAGCCGGCCCTAAAAGTTTTTCCGCTAAACCAGTTATTCCAGCTAGTCAACAACGTGGATACATTTATTTCACCGTAAATCTCCTGTAAAAGCGGACTCGACCCCTTCGACCCCTCTAGAATCGGATGAAAGACTCGATCATCCAAAAACATCAGGAAGCGACGCCTCTTTTCGAAGTCGTCCATGAACGCCTGTCTTAGCTAACCAAACCAGTGAAATCTGGGGCTTTCTTTAACCCCCTAGTATAGTTTTCGAGGAGTTCCACGTCCTCCTCAGCTAATGGCCTTATCGATTGCAGCGAGCGGCCTATCAATTTCCCTTTAGCGGTGATTCTTACTCCACTGGCGAATTTCAGTTTCCGCAGAAACGGCGCTAAATCTTTCTGCTTTCGAATATCGAATATCTGGCTTTTCTTAGTGTCGCCAATTGCATGGTAAGGACGATCTGTTCTTTCTGGCTTTAGTGCTCGAACCAAAATTCTTTGAAGCAAGCGCCATTCCTGTGGGAACTCCCGCCCGCCTGAAACGACAACCCAGAGGTTATTACCGGGTTTTATTTGGTCAAAAAAGTAAGGACTTCTTGTAAACCAGTGTTGAGTAAAAGCATTAGCTTCATCCTCGTACGCTTCGTCTCTAAAGTATTTCCAATACACAAGGCAATCTGCCATCGTTTAATCTCCCTTCCCGTACGAAGTTTGGGAACCGTTGGGCAGTGGTTACCTTTCGATCCTGACTTTGTCTGTCAGGCCTAGATCTTCCAGTATCTGCCGCAACTCGGCCTCGAAGCCCGCTGCTAATTTGGCATCCACCGAGACGGAAAACGCCACATCTATCTTTAGATCGTTCCCCGATCTGAGCTTCGTTATCAGCCTCGTACCAAGGCGGTTCCAGACTTCAGGGGGTAGCGTTCCACTGAGGCGAAGGGTAGTCCTGCCGAGCTGCGGCTCCTCGGTGAGCTTCTCCTTCTCTTCCTTCTTTTCTTCCGGTGGCTTGTCTTCAGGGGGTGGCTCGATGATCACTGGCTTTGTCTTGAGCGCCTTCGCCTTTGCTTTCGTCAAAAGAAAGACATTCGCCTCAAAGCTAACCTCGTCTGAGGAGACCGGCTCGTCGAACCAGAATCGCTCGTATGTTCCGTCAGCTTTCGCTCCGGACGCGAGGCCAAGCTCTCCGTTGGTCACGAACTCGACAATCTTCCCCTTCAACACTGCATCGGGATCGAGCAGCCTCGTGAGCGAACCGTTGAGGAAACTCTGACGCAGGCTCGACAATGGCCACGCCCCCGATTCTTTCAATGCCGGCGGCCAGTTCCTATCGATATAGCCGGCGCCCACGGATTCGTTGAGTAACGCATTTGATTTCAGGGCAGCAACCACACGTCCACAAAGGGTCTCGCCGCCGCTTGCATGGCCCGCCCCCAAGTCAATCACTTTTAGGCCGTCCTTCTCCCGTTGGTCGGCTAAAACTGCATACCTGTAACCGGCCCAGACCTCATCTTTCGCTGCCCCCTCCGCCGTGGTCGCATTCGCCTGAATATCGGCGCGATCCGCCCGATCATAATCCGCTCCTAAAGTTCCATCCGCGACTTCCTTGGCAACCCGCCTCCACGCCAGCCACAATTCTACTTTGTCGCGTAATTCACGGCCGGGCTTTTTTATGCACCAGACAAGCGATCCGGGGTAAAGCCTCGGGGATTTCCCTCGCTCTTTTGTCCATTGGATGATCCAATCCTTTATCTGACCGTCGCCCCTCCATTCATCGTCCGGGTTCATCAGGATAAGAGTCATTCGAGGAGAGTCGGAGATCTCCGTACCATCCTGAGGGAATGGAGCGATCGGAATCGTTGCGCCTCTTTCCCATTCCCTCTTTACTAAAGACTCCACAGTGGGTTTGATTTCCGTAGCTTCGTCCAGTGATGCCCGCCGATCACTGACGGCCTTTCGGATTGTCGCCTTGTGATAGATCCTGAAACCGTCTGTACCCACCCGGCTTATGAAGAAACTCTTTCCTTCCAGCGCGTGTGCGGCGTTGTCAATCGAAGTGTTGTCGACCTCAGGTTCTCCGAGGGCAAATCGTAGTTCTGGAAGGTGAGCTACCTTTTCCACCTGGCCTCCCGACGATTCGAAGAGAATCGTCGTCCCTACGCGCCTGTGAATTTCCCGGAGTGATCCTTTGGCGTCTGCATCAAGGGCGTTCGCATGGGAGTTTGTCCCGGAGATATCCGTTTCTATCGCCGCGACCAGCCTAGATTCTCCTAACTGCCCGAGCACGACGGCACGGAATTCGGATACATCGAGCGGCGCTGACCCAAGTGTGATCAGAGGTTCGGTCCGGGCCTTGCGATAGCCTTCCCTGTAGGCGAGAGAAATCCATTGGGCCAACATGGCCAAGGTGCCGCGCGTCTGTTGATAGTGGGAAAGCGCCTGCCATTTACGCTGGAAGACCGAGAGTGTCGCGGGATGAAAGGGATAACAGGTCTCAAAACGAGTCCGCAGGTATTCTCGCGCCTTGGCTTCCGTGGCCGCCGTGTCTACAGCCGTCCACTCGGGCGGGAGCTGCGCTCTTCTATCGAAACACCAATCGGAATACGTCTTGGCCACAGCTTTCCTGACCCGCTCGTTTCCGAGGTTTTCAAAGAGCCGGCGGCAAACCACCTCGCTAATCTCGCTTTCGTCGTTCGCGATTAGATCTTTGGCGACTCGCCGCACGACCTTGGTGATTCTGTCCTGCCATTCCTCATCCGAGGGCGTCATCTCGACTTGGCTCCGCGGGAGACTCACTACCGCAGCCGCCCGCTTCGTGCCGGTCGCCGCTACCGTCAGATTCTGAAGAAATGCATAAAACAGGTCGGCCATGGGACGGTGTCGATTGAGAAAATTAAGAACCTCGTCGAAAAGAATCAGGACGGAATCTCCGGCTGCCTCGAAGACCCGCCCCAAAGCTTCGGTCCCAGGGGGCGTGGACTTTGCGGCGCTACCTAGCAGTTCCACGCCCTTGTCGCCGGCGAGCTGCCGCGCGACATCGATCCACGGGGTCTCCTTCCCGGCTTGAGGATCCCAGGCGTTACCCACAAAAACCGCCACTTTAGCTTTAGGCAATTCGGCAAGTTGAGCTTGCTTCATGAGTTCAGAGACGCCTGCATTGCCGGCTGATGCTTTCGGGTTATTAGCCAAATGGTAGAGCGCTGTCAGCGTGTGAGTCTTGCCGCCGCCGAACTGGGTGATCAATGTAAGGACGGGAGCTGTGTTCTCGGTTTTCCCCGCCAAACGCTTGAGAACCATCCCCGCGTGATCTCTGAGCGCCCGGGTGAAGCACGTGCGGGAAAAGAACTGCTCCGGATTTGTATAGTCTTCAGGCGCCGTGCCCGCCACAACCTGCTCAAGCGCGATAGCGAACTCGTCAGGATTAAAGGATCGCCCTTCCCTGACTTCCTTCCTCGGGGTTACGACTCTGTACCACGGGTCCATAATTGCTCAGTGACTTACTTCCCTGCTTTGTCTGGGCGACCAGCTCATTCCTTTCTGCTTCAGGCTTATCAGTTCTTGAGACGCAGGATTATTTCGTCAAACACGATCTATGGAAACTCTCTCACCCGATGCCGGCTCTCTTCGACAATCACAATAGCACCCCTCGTCAAAGTATCCGCGCATTCGGAAATCACGGCGGAGAGGCGCTGAATTACATGGGATGTTCGAGTATTTCGTAGGCGGAATAAAATGACTCCGGTCTTACGTCCCTTAGTAAAGGCCACGATCTCGCCGAAATCGAGATCAAATGTCACGACTACGCGGGACTCGGCGATAGCCTTTTCAAAAATCCCGCCGTTCGCCATTCGCTGAAGCCCTTCGTCCCGCAGGTGCGTGGCCTCGTGCCCTTGGGTGTTCAACCAGGTCGCGACCCGCACATCCATGCACATGTCGGCAAGAAATCGCACCTCCCGATTCCTAACGGAAGTGAATTTCTTCCTGGGTTAGCCAAGCGGCATACTCGACTGCCTGTTGGATATCTTCTTTTTCCAGGTCGGGATAGCCCTCAAGAATCTCATCGAACGTAGCACCATGAGCGATTTGACCAACAATCACAGAAACTGGTATCCGCATCCCACGGATGCAAGCCCTGCCTCCCATGATTTGGGGGTCAAAAGTGATTCGGTCAAACATGTTTCGCTTCCTCCTATTTTCTTACCTCGGTACGGCCAGCAGCATAGCGTCAAGTAACCGCTTCTCCTCACTCTGCTTAGGATACAACGCGGACAGGGCGTTGGCCAAACGGAGAAAATCCGGACCGCGATCCTGCTCAGCCTTCAGCAAGGCCCTCAAAGCGTTCGCTCGCCCGGTCGACTGGAGCAGCATCGCCGCGTGCACTCGGTCCAAGGTCGTCGCCTCCTGCTTCGTGCTTACTTCCTTAGCAGCGCCTCTTTTTCCTTTTACCTTTTTACTTTTTACTTTGGGCGCGGCTTCGCCCCGATCAGGAAACAGTGCCAATTGAAGCGCGCCCGTCGGCTCCCGCTCCAGCCAGTCAGCCACCATGTCGGCTCCGTCATCACCGAAAAGCTGCTCTCCACGCTCCCCAACGGGAAGCAGCCGAACAATTCCTTTGTCAGTCTCAATGATCCGGTCTTCCCAACTATCGAGATGAATCCCCAGCGGCTGCGCAAACCGCCGCACGACATCGAATACTAGAGTCAGACCTTTCTTCTTCTTGCCCTTTGTACTTGTCTCTTCCTCCTCGTCGTCATCCCCTTCAGACTCTTTTTCTATTGCCTCTTGCCTATTGCCTTCTGCCTGTTCGCCATTCGTGCTTTGTAGCGTCCACAAGAAAAGCGCCGTCAACCGTGCATCCTCTTCCAAAGCTCCCGCCGCGCCGTTGCGTGCCCCAGCCTCAGCAGTTCCAAGAACCTGCTCCAAACGCAGCACGGCCAACAGCCTCCCACACGTAGGCGAGATAGCCTCGCTTATGCGGTTCAGTCGCCTCCGGATCACCGCCCAGCGGAATCTCTCGATCCTCAGCATCAACGACTCTTGAATACCTGCTGTAGATTTCCAGCGCCGGCCCGATGCAAGCAAAAACCAAGTCTGCCCCGCGGATACCTTCCGATTGCAGACGCTCCATCCAGTCCCCGACTCGCTTGGGTAACTCGCGCAGCATCTCCTGCCAATCACCGATTTTCTCGTGGGTGCGAGGCCGGCACACGAGGTGAACGCTGGTAGCAAGGGCGGCGGAATCGCGAGCACGCATCCTTGTAGCCATCTCAGTGGCGATCGGCCAAGAGCCCGTAATCGTCCAGCCACCGCGGATCATACCCGAAAGGAGCGCCTCCCAACCTTCAGTCGTCTTGTGAGCGAACACCACGGAGCCGATGCCGTCCTCGCGAAGGACGCGCCGTCCTTCGGCAAAGGCCTTCGCCATCTTCTCCTCGAACCACGCCCGGTCTTTCACACGGCCGTTGTCGCGCTTAGTCTCATCCTGCACTGCCTCGTGCAACTTCGGAGTTAAAGGGTTCGCAGAATCGGATGAATCCCGCAACAGCGCATCGTTCGGCAGCGCGCGTTTGAGCCAGACGTAGAAAAAGTCAGCTAAGTCCGAGTACGGAATAGCATCATAGTATGGTGGGTCAGTGAACCAGACGGGCACTGTCTCGTCTGGCAACGAGGAGCTTGCGGCGTCAGCTTGCTGCACCTGGCCACTGCTGTTGAACGCCGCCAGCCTTTCTGCAACTCGAACCATAGTCTCGAAGGTGGTTTGGTAGTCCCCCGCCTGTTCCGCACAAGCACTTGCCTCAGCGAAGTCCCAGCGCATTGCGATCGCCTGCCGGGAGAATAGGTTTCTGACCTGAGTCTTTGTAGTCTCCCAAACACCTTGCGCGTTGTAGATGTCTGTGAGTCGGCTTAAAGCCAGGCCGGCAATCTCGTTGGCCGCGCCGTTGTGTGAGGATCGAGCCACTATTGTGCTCAGCATGACCAGCGCCGCCTTCTGTCGCGCCGTAAAGAGGTCGCCCCACTGCAGTATGCCGTACCGTTGCACGCGGAAGCCCAGCGTCCCAATCGGCGGTAACGATTCATCCGGGACAGGGCAAAGGCCATGCTTCCCACCGCGTTCCCACTTGTCAAGTATCTTCACGACACGTGCCTGCGCTTTTCGCACCGCATCGTAATCGCACTCCGTCGGCAGTCGGTAGTCACGACCCGGATCGCCGGCCTTAATCAGAACCACCGCCAGCAACCGCGCGCCGCCCATACGGCTACCCTTGGTGTCAAACAGCACGTCCGCACCACCTCTCTGTGCGGTGAGCTGCCCGCGTACCCGATCGACTCTCAGCACCATGTTGCATGCTGGGCATGCAGCATTCCCTCGGGACACTGTCCCCTTGGACACGTCGGCATCAGTGTGCGGCTCGAAAACTTGAAATTCGATCTCTGGAGTTTTCTCTTCCTGCCTTTTTACCCGATACTTAAGCGCCCGTTTCCTGTCTGCTTTCTTGGAGAGCCAGAATGAGCGCACGAGCGGTATTTCCGCGCCGCAGTTCGGCGACTCGCAGCGCACACTGCGCGCCCAGAGATAGGCGATGGGTGTGGCGCCATCGGGGTCTTTTGGGTAGAGCTCGGAGAGTTCCTTCTCGGCTGCTTCTTTGATGTCTTTCCCAACGATTCTTAGTGCGTCAGCTAAGCCATCAGCCCCGACTTCTTCCCCATTTTGTTTTTTTACTTTTACCTTTTGCCCTCCGTATCTGGGAATGTCCTCCAACATCACCTTGAGGATCAAACAGGCGACCGGATTTAAGTCGCTCGCGAACGTTTCGCAACCAAGTCGCAATGCCTCGAGCGGGATCGAACCGCCACCGGCAAACGGATCAACGACGAGCGGGGTTTCCTCTGAATGAGCTGCTTTTACGAGCTCGCGTGAAACTTCCAGGTAAGTGCGGTCGGACGAGAGATCCCAGTTAGCAAAGTCACCAATGAATTTGAGGAGAGATTTTCTAAGGTCCTCGTCCTTAGGGCCCACTGCTCCCTGCACCTTTGGCAAAAGCTCATGAGCTTTTTGTTTAAACTCCTCGGGGCAGTGCTGATCACAAGGATCAGGCAGAAGAAGCCCTAGCAACATCGCGCGGCACGCGGCCAACGGCCGCCGTGCCCACCATAAATGCAGCGTTGACGGATGGCCGTAGCGGATAGACTTCTCCTTCGCGGCATGTTTGCTCACCACCGCAATCGGAAAATCCACCTCCGCCAGCCGCTTACATTCTTTGGGAATCATTGAAATCTGGATTGTGAAAACTATTATAGTATTGCTATGAACGAAGCCCCCGTGCTGTCACATGCAGGATGTTCAAGAGTGCAATAGGTATCTCGTGAAGTCGATTTCTCGAAAAATCAACAAACTGGTAATCGCCTTGAATGCCCCCGATACTTTGAACCCCATCTTCTTTTAAGAGAATAAGTTTCTTGCCCTTTCCGACCGCGTAAGCCTTTTCGTCGATCAGCCACGCGCTCGTAGTCCATTCTTTTCGGCGGGCAATTTTCTCCCTCTGTGTAAACACCCCGATAAATAGGTATTGCCCATCTATGAGTCTTTTAACCTTTTCTGAAATACGGTCGGCTCTTGGCTTCTCTCCGGTTATAACAGCGACACCTAAAGCGCTTAGTGTTCCGATAACGCAGTCGATCACAACGCTGTCATTAGAAGAAAAAGAATGCGCCACAAAAGCGGTCGGCTGAAATTCATCGCCGTTTTTTCCGCCAGTTGCATTTGCCAGTTGTGGCTGCACTGACTCAACCGGATGGGCGGGTTGCGCAATTGTTCCCTGCCTAGAAAATCGTTTAAGGGGAATAATTAGTTCTCCCGTAATGCGATTCAAAACCGCTTTAATTTCGACCTCATAAAGTTTGCGTCTTGAGGCCCGCTCAGAAAATGTCAGTAGCCTTTGAAAATGAACATGTAGATCCGCCAGGTAGTCCGAAGAAATGATCCCCAACCGCTCGATTACAGGACCGCAACCAACCATCCACTTCTCGGCTATACGTGCCGCACTTTCCTTCAGATCCTCTGCTGTCACCTGGCGGTCCGCAGACCGATACCTATCACGCAAACCAGACTTGAGATCTCCTAACTCATCGCGGAGACGTTCTATACCCAAGATGAATTGGTCATCAATCATTGAGGCGCCTTGCAAAACGCAAAATTATGGTTGCCAGCTGTGGCGCTATCGGCGCAGGTTTGGCCAATATCATCGAGAGCGTTGACGTTTTGTTTCCTTAGCCCGCTTTCCAATTCGCCTTCTGGTTTGACGGCGGGACGATGTCCGCGTGGGACGTCCCCTGTATCTGCGCTCGCCGGTAAATCCTGCCTCCACTGCCTCGATACCTTTGGAAGTTATATAAGAATCTGAGTCGTCTTCGTGAATCCAGCCTCTCTTGACTGCCTCGCGAAAGTCGCGGCTGTAGTTTTGGGGCGGGTGCTCCCTAGCCTTCCCGAAATATTCCTTGAGATCATCACTGCTGAACCGGGAGATCCCTTCATGCTTCTCACGGTAGTACGCAAAAAGGACGATTCGCTGAGCGTTCGTACCCGGGCTCTTTTCCCTGACTAGTTCGGTTAGGCCAACCGGACGGGAACTTTCTGCGCGGCCGCCATCCGTTGGTGGCTTAGGGAGGGAGCCGTCCTTTCCGGGTGGGTGTTGCTGCGATGGTTCCTGAGAGGGTACCTCTAAAAGTGAATAGACAGACGCCAGCACCTTCCTTCGCACTTCGGGCTCTAGGGGTTTCAATGCAGCATAAACCGCTTCAAGAGCAGTTATTTCAGGTTCTCGTTTGGGCATCATAACCCTCCTGTATATGTTCTTTTCTCAGCAGGATCGTTAAGAGTTGCATAGTTTGGGTCAAAGCATGCAGCGACAAATAGTAGTGATCTACTTTTTTAACCTCATGCCACGGGAAGCGAGCGGGATTTTTGATTGGCTCTTGAAGACAGGCTTGTGACTTGCAACCCGTAATAACGTAAAGCCAGTAGCAGTCGCGCTTGCCTGCGCCGCCTGCCTGTGGCCGTGCGACGGCACACAGGTGCCCTGCGCGGCAGGTAGGGCGGTCTTCGGCGACGCGGCGTTCGTTTGATGTCCACTTTTCAATGCCCATATTTCGCTGCCGTCTCGCTTACCAAAAAACCGATCTTTCTACGCTTTGGCGTCGGTGACGCCATGAGTTCTCGAATGGCTTCGAAGACAACTCTAAACTGGGAATCGTATTTCTTTTCCAGAACAGCGAGCTTCCGGGCCAGTTCTTCGTTGGACGCAAGCATCCGGCGCAAGCGAACAAAGGCCCGCATGATTTCTACGTTGACCCGGACCGCCCGCTTGCTCCGAAGCACGCTGGATAGCATAGCCACACCCTGCTCCGTAAACACGTAAGGCAAATACCGCCGTCCCCCTCGCCCCTTAGCCTTTGACATTCCAATTTGGAATCTCAAACTGCTGGCTTCTTCAGCCGTTAGTTGGAACATAAAGTCCTCGGGAAAGCGATCCGTGTTCCGCTTCACCGCTTTGTTGAGATTGAACGTCGTGACCCCGTAAAGCGCCGCCAGGTCAGAATCCAGCATCACTTTGTGCCCTCGGACAAAAAGAATCGCGCTCTCGATTCGCTCGATAGGAACGTCGGATCTGCCATCAGGCTTAGTCACTGTCTCCCTCCATAAGTTTCCGGGTCTTCACGAACCTGCATCGGCTGCGTCAAAGCATCGACAGAAAGATAATAATGTTCCACCTTCTTCACTTCATGCCACGGAAAGCGGGCGGGGTCTTTGATGGGGTCTTGCAGCTTCGACTGGGCATTGCAGTCGGTAACAACGTAGAGCCAGTAGCAGTCTCGCCGGTCTTCGGCAACGCGGCGTTCGTTGGGAGTGAGAAGCACGGTGCCGGTTGAGGCGCCGATGCCCTTCACTTCGATGAGGCGAAGCTCGCCGGAGTTGAGATCGAGGCTGGTGATATCGTAGCCGAGATTCTTTTCATGCACATCATAGACCTGACGGTTTTGGGCTCTCTCAAATTCCATGACGACGCGCATGGCGGCCTCCTCGACCTCCGGATCGGGCCGAAATCGTCTCACTTCGGGCGCTTCTCGTTCCGGATGGGGAAGGATCAGCACGCTGGCCAAACGCTCGACAGCTTGAAGCGACAAAGCTTTCTGGCGCTCCAGCTCCTGGCGCCGCTTTTCCCGGCGTTCCATCAGTTCTGCGTGACGGGCTTCAGCCTGGGCAAAGCGACCTTCTGCCCCTCCAACCTTCTTCTCAATCTCTGCTCCGGCTCTGCCGATCTCTTCGTCGGCCTTCTGTAAAAGCTCGGTGAGCGAAAGCTCCACGTGGGCTGCGATGCGATCGATTTCAGCTAGGCGCTCGGCGCGTACCTCTTCTAGGAATGGAGTAAGGGCATGTTGATTGAGCCATGCGGTTGCTTCTGGTAGTGCTGCGACCGCAGGCAGATTCTTGGTTGGCTCGGCGGGCGTGCAGTCCCCAAGAAGGCTCGCTTCACGAAGGGAAGGATCACCGGTCTCCCCAAGCTCGACCACAAAAAGCCGTTCATGGATGACATTACCTACGCCGTCCACAACGCGGGCGCGGTAGAAGTCGAGCCGTGCCGGACGCTCGTGGAGCAGAGAATAGAAGCAAGCCCCCTTGGCGAAGACTGGCCGTGACTGGTTGAGGGCGTGGCGTCTAAGAGCCTCGAAGAGTGGGTGTCCGGGAGTGACCCATTCAAGGTGATTTTTGTCTGCTGTTTCACGGTCGGTGGAAAGACGTGGATACCTTGTGGCGAGCGCGGGCAGTCTCCAATCCGTCTCGCTCTCGTAGCGCCTCAAGGTTGTGGGAGTCCTGATCGGCTCAAAGGTATGCGGCAGGGATGGAACAGGCTTGAGCGTGAGGGGCACGTAGTCTGCGGTCTCGCGAATAAAGCGCGCAATCGTCTCGGGGACGACTCTTCGTTCCTGAGCCCTGGCTCGGCGCTCGATGAGCATCTCAAGATTTAGCTTCTTTGCCGCCAGTCCCTCAAGCGCGTTTTGGCAGATGTTGCGAAACTGCTTTTCATCGACGTTCTTGAGCAGGCGGTCTTCCAGATCCGCATCTCCAAGGCGGCCGGAGTAGTAGTCGCGCAGGACGCGTTCAACATGAGCGGCGGGAAGAACTTCGCCAACCACGTTGAAGACGGCATCGTCGTCCAGGGCGTCACGGATCTCGCCAAGCTTTTCGTACAGGCGCTGCAGCACCTTCCCCTCGATCGTGTTCGTGGCGACGAAGTTAAAGATGAGACAATCGTACTGCTGCCCATATCTGTGGATGCGCCCCATGCGCTGCTCCAAGCGGTTCGGGTTCCACGGGATGTCGTAGTTAAAAAGGATATGGCAGCATTGGAGGTTGATACCTTCTCCTGCCGCCTCGGTGGCAACAAGCACCTGAATCTCGCCGTCTTTGAACTGTTGCTCGGTGCAGAGTCGCGTGCCCGCTTCATCACGCGAACCAGGTTTCATTCCGCCGTGGATAAATCCGACGCGAAAGCCCCAGGACTTGAGTCGATTAACGAGGTAGTCGAGTGTGTCCTTGAATTCCGTGAAGATAAGAAGCCTCTTCTCGGGCTGATCAAAGAATCCCTCCTGCTCAAGGATTTGTTTAAGGCGGGAGAGTTTTGCCTCAGAACCCGGGTCCTCAACAGCTTGGGCTTGTGCCGCAAGTCTTTTCAGCTCGCCGATCTCCTCCTGGACCTGCTCGGCATTCCCTGACAGGGTGATCGCATCGAGCATTTCCTCCAGCCGTTCCCGCTCCGCTTCCTCCATCTCTTCGAATTCTTCTGGGTCGGGAAGTTCTGGCGGTGCAAGACGAGCGAGTTCCTGGGCTCGCTTGAGGCCATCCTCGAGCCTGCGAGCGCGATTTTCCAAAGAATGGCGGACGGCGTAGGTGCTGGAGGCAAGCCTACGTTGGTACAAGGCCATTAGAAAACCAATCGCCCTAGCCCTTGGATCTTCCCCTTGTGCCGCCGCCTTAGCGCTCTGCCGTCTCACGAAATTGGTAACATCTCGGTACAATTCGAACTCAGCCCCGTCTATTTCGAAATCAACCGTCTTGGGAATGCGCTTGGTGAAGATCTTCCGCGCAATCCATGAGCCGTCAGTCTGGCGCTCCGGGAAATAGACCATGGCTTCCTTGGTGCGACGTAGGTAGAAGGGAGCGCGGCGCCGGTCCATCGCCTGGCGAATCGACTTCACATCAGCATAGGCATCCGCATCCAGCAACTGGAGAAAGAATGAGAAGTTCTCCGGGTCGCCGCGATGGGGCGTCGCGGTGAGAAGCAGTAGATGGTCGCTGGTGTCGCGCATCAGCTCACCGAGCCGGTAACGCTGCGTCTTGTGCTCCGGATCTGAGGCTGACATGCGGTGGGCTTCGTCCACGATAACAAGCTCCCAGCGGACCTGTCGCAACCCGGGTAAGACGTCGGTACGCTTGGCAAGATCAAGCGACGTGATGACTTGCTTTTGCTCCATCCACTGGTTTACGCCGAACTGATCGCGGATGTCGCCACCTTTCATGACAAGGAACTTCTCGTCAAATTTTTCCTTGAGCTCCCGTTGCCATTGAAAGGTCAGATTCGATGGGCAGGCAATCAGGATTCGCTCGGCAAGGCCCCTGAGCTTGAGCTCACGGATAAGCAGCCCCGCCATGATGGTCTTCCCCGCTCCTGCATCGTCAGCCAGCAGAAATCGTACCCGGGCGACTTTCAGGAGGTAGTCATAAACGGCTTCGAGCTGATGCGGTAAGGGATCGACGCGAGAAATGGAAAGGCCAAAGTAAGGATCAAATTCGTAGGCTATTCCTAATGCGTAGGCCTGCAATCCGAGCCGAAGAAGCTGCCCATCACCGTCATAAGAACAAGTCGTCTCCTGGATCTTAAGTGTCGCTAGATCTTTGTCCGTAAGAGTGACATTCCTGAACCTTTCCGACTGGAGACCAACGAGACCCAACACCCACGTGTCAGGGCCATTGGACCTGACGGTCTCCACCCGCATCGGCTCGTTGAAAAGAGAGCCAGTCAGAAGCTGTCCCGGCTGGATAGAAAGAGTTACCAAGAACTTCTCCCGGAAGAAACTATGGTTGGCCGCAATTCCACGCAATCAACCGACTGTTGTTCGGAGACTCCGGCATGAAGGCAAGGATGAATAATCAAAGCTGAAAGCGGAAAGAAGGCAAAGAGCCGAAACTGCCACCTCTGAGATTTGAGGCATTTTAGCGACATGGCCCGAATCTCACAAGGGAATTTTTGCTGGAAAAAAGTGTCGGGCCCCGTTTGGTCGCACGTGCACCCTGCGTGGATCTAGGCCAATGTTTCCTGCTCCATGAATCTCCGGCAAAAGCCGGCTTATCGCCGAATAGAGAGCGTATCCGTGATCCACGGAAACCTTGCTGCCGGTCAATCAAACGCCAAATCCACGATGGCCATGCAACCTTTCTTTCCTCATTCGCAAACCTTATACAACAAGGGATTGACACATAAGGTCACGCGCTTTGATTTTTTTTGACATCCGAGGTCAATCCGAACGACTTCCGTTCAAATCGTTCCAATCGTTCAATACGTTCAATCGCTTTCCGTCGACTTCGCTTCCCTACGCTCAAGACAGGCGCTCCGTTCAAATCGTTTACGAAATTTAAAGGCCCTACTGAGTTCTTATCACATCGGCTTTTCGTGATGTGATTATCTTATCCCATGTTGCCGCTACCTAATTCACTACCCAATTAATTGGGTAATACCTATTTCCATTTGGCGGTTCGCTGCCACTGTGCGCTTTGTCCTCGACCCAGGCACTTGACACACCCCGCGGAACGAAGATTCAAAGTCACGATCTAAAAAGTTTTTTTTCTTTTTCTGTCACCTTTTGTCTCTGTTGCCCCTTCTTCCCGGCGGCTTTGTGCAAGGCCCGAAGGATTCTTTTACGCCTTTTGGGCTCAAACTCGTCGCCGTAAAAGCGCAGAAACAACGCCCGGTTCACTGCAACCGCGTCCTTTTGAGGGACAGAGGCTATGACTAACGCGCGCGCAGTCGCGTGCATCGAGCAACCCATCTTCAAACGCTCCTCGCCGGAGCGAGCCAGCAGCATGTTGTGAAACTTTTTGTCGATTTCATCCGAGGTGTCTTTCACCGCATAACCTCCCGGTAGAGGGATTCAACGCCTAGCTGCTTCGCCCAGCGAGCGAGATAGCGGCGGTTAAGTCGTTTGACGGACCGAAGCAGGTTTCGAACGTCGGTTAGTTGAACTTCCGACCTGGAATCCTTTGCCCACTCAAGCTTTGACAGGATCAAATCCTCCGCGGCTACAACATAAACCTCCTGATCGTCGATCGAAACCCTTCTCCTCCTGGAGAATTCCCTTCGACGGTATGGGGTGTCCTTGCGCACAACGAAGTCGACCTTGTCGTTCCAAACGTTCAAAATTGGGGTTCAAAGCTTTAACGGTTCAAGGGTTCCATCGGTTAGTGGTTCAAAAGTTTAACATAAATGCCGTTCAAACGTTTAAGGGCTCAACAGCAAACACGTTCAAAGGCTTCAAGGTGTTTGCTTTGTCAGCTCTTCCAGCTCTTCCCGCAAAGATTTATATTCCGGTTTCTTATACTTTTCCCCCCGCATGCGGCTTCCTTTTAGATAGTCGATCAGACCGGCCAGCATGCCCGACAGCCTTTTGGACGAGTTGGACATTTCAACGAACAGTTCACGCGTGATGTATCCTTGATCTAGGGCTACGTAAAGCAGTGATCGTACCTCACCGCATGACCCTTTGGCGATGTAGAGGAACTGGACGAATTCTTGATTCCCTCCTCGTTCAAACCCTTCAGCGATATTCGACATGATTGACACCACGGCGCGCTGAATCTGATCTCTCAGACCAAAGTCTTTTGAAAAACCAGGGGAACGTGTAGCGGCATAAATCTTATTGGTTAAACGCCGGGCTTCTTTCCAGGCCTCCAAATCTTCGAAATATTTTGCTGCCATGTGCCCTCCTACCGTTTTGGTTTAAAAGTTCAAAGGTTCAACTTCTAAAAGAAGTTCGAGGTCCCAGAGTTCAAAAGTTCAAGCTGTTCAAAAATCCGCTCGTTGAAAATTCAAGGGTTCAAGAGTTCAAAAATTCTGCATCGGTCGTTGAACCTTTGAACCGTTAAACTTTTGAACTCACTATTCTTCCGGCTTCTTCTTTGACTTTCTGCCTCAATTTATCGGGCCCAACGACGCGGACCTGGCTGCCAAAGCTCAAGATCCATCCAACCAACTCATCCGTATCAGCCACCTTCAGCGCCATCCGCAACCGTCCATCCCTAGATAAACTGGTTTGCTGACTTGGATGCCAGAGCTTGTCTTTCACCCAAGCCGCTGCCGTCTTTGAAAACAAAAGCTCCACGTCTATTCGCCGACCGCGCATAACCATGAGCGCGTCTTGAACATACTCTTCCACATCGAAGCCCAAAGGGAGCTGATAGGGATGATCCGTGAGCGTGATAGAGCGGATACGCTCGACGGAGAACATTCTCACGTCGTTACGGAGATGGCAGTAAGCGATCAGATAGAGGCCGCCTGCCGCATACCAAAGGCGATACGGATCGACCTCCCTCCGAGCCGTAGTGTTGCGTGAGGCGGAAAAATACCGCATCTGCGCCGTTTTTGCTTGCGAGATCGCTTGCGAGATAGGGTCAATGGTTTCTTTGTGTTGGCGGTAGCTCTTATGTGGACCCAACCCCACGGAAAAGACTTTTTCCATGTCACGGACATACTCGTGGCCCTGGGGCGGCAAGGCCGCCGCCGCTTTGGTCAGCGCTGAAGAAAGAGACGCTTGGATCTCGGTGCCTTCCAAGGGCCGCAGAAGGTTGCGGCTGAAAACAAGGGCCATCAGCTCGGTCGCGGAGAAGCCGAGCGCCGGGATGTTCCGGAACCCCTCCATGAGCTTCCAGCGCGTTTGTCCATTGGCGCGCTCGGTGTAGAGAGGAAACCCAACTTCACTAAGCGCCTCCAGGTCGCGCCGGATTGTGCGGGAATTCTTGGGGAAGTCTTCCGGCAGGCCGTCAACGAGTTCCTGCAGGGTGACTCCCCGAGAACCCTCTAACCGCCGGAGCAAATGCCACTGCCGGCTGACCTGATCGTTTCGCATCGGGTTCTATGGCCTATTGTTTCCTCACACGGCCGCTATGAAAATCCAGTTCCACCACGGTCGGCGATTGTAGGAGAAAACCCTAACCTCTGGCAAGAGGCCCTTCTGAGGGGTATTTCTACAGTCGTTGCAGGGACGAAGCGGGACCTCCATACAGGCCCTCAGCGCTCTACCTGGTTGCTTTTTCCTGCCTGTTGAATTAGATTCCCCCGCTTTGTGATCATGCGTTCCCTATCTTTGCCCACCCTCTTCGGTCTCGGTGAGCTAGGCCCAGTCCAACGCCGAACCCTTGCGCTGGTTTATGCCTCGAGCCTCGCCCTGATCATGGGCGTTAACTTCATCCAACCTGCTCTTCCAGCAATGACCCAGCCGTTTGGTGTTAGTGACTCTGCCCTTTCTCTCATCATGACTCTCTATACCGCTCCGGCGATCGTACTGGCGCCGTTTTTTGGAGCAGTGGCTGACCTCTACGGCCGGCGACTCCTCCTCGCCTGGGGACTGGTTCTCTACGGTCTGAGCGGAGCGTCGATCGCGCTGGCTCCAAGTTTCTTCTGGGTCCTCGTTCTACGAACGCTTCAGGGAGTCGCTTTCAGCGCTGTGATCCCGCTCACCATCGTCTTGATCGGAGACATGCTCGAAGGACACAACGAAGTCGGAGGGCAGGGACTTAAAGTCTTTCTCGACCGCGTCGGATATCTGGTGTTTCCGCCGCTTGGTGGAATCCTCGCCGCCATTGCATGGTATTGGCCTTTTCTCTTCTATTCCCTTACGGTTCCTCTCGGGGCGCTCGTTTTTCTCTGGATGCCGGAGACGAAAGCCAGCACCAAGACAGAATCTAAGACCTATCTCAGGGACGTCCTTCGCCTCACGCGCCATCCCCGCCTTATGGTCGCTTTCTCAGCCGGGTTCCTGCGTTTTTTTCTTGATTACGGCTTCCTCACCTACTTTCCCCTCTTTCTCGTCCGCACGCATGGCATATCGACGGCAACGGCTGGACTCCTGTATATCTTCTTTTCCATCGGTGCGATGATAACTTCAAGCCAGTCAGGCCGGCTGGCAGCCGCCTTTGACACTACCAGGCTTCTCTTCGTCGCCTTTCTCATCAGCGGAACCACCCTGGTTGTGGTTCCTTTGCTTCCCGGCGTGTGGCTTGTTGGGATGTCGCTTTTCTTTTATGGATTGGCAAACGGCGCCATCTCCCCAATGCAGAAAAGCCTGCTGACGCAAAACGCCCCGCGCGAGTTGCGCGGCGGGATTATTTCATTCGACCGGCTGATCCAGCAAGTTTCCAAGACAACATCGACGTCTATTGTCGGTATGCTCCTCGTAACCACAGATCTGGCGACGATCTTTTGGATCCTAGGAATCCTCTCCATCGTAAGCGTAGGCTTGATGGTCATTTTGCTACGCCCCGCTGTTGCCGCGATCCCCGCATCATAGCGAACGGCTGTGACGCCGCTCAGAATTCTTGACAACCTTAACATGATCCCATAATTTAAAACGCAAGTAGGCAATCGAAATTGCTTGCCTCCGGGAGATGGCGTTCTCCCATAACCGCCCACCAGGGCTGATGACGTCTGCCTTCATACAGGAGTTACATCTATGGAACAGCTCTGGTGGGACGCATCCGTCTGGATTTTTCTTGCCCTGATATCAAGTCTCGTCTCTTTAAGGATCGGAATTTCCGTCGCCTTAATCGAGCTCATCGTCGGCATCGTCGCGGGCAACACGTTTCGGCCGCAGATTACGGAGTGGATAAACTTTCTCGCCAGCTTTGGCGCTATAGTCTTAACGTTCCTTGCTGGCGCAGAGCTTGAAAGCCAGACCTTAAAGAGATTCTGGAAAGAGAGCTTGGTCCTGGGAATTATAGGATTTTTTGCCCCATTCGCTCTGTCATGGCTGGCGGCTCAGCTCCTCCTCGGCTGGGATCTCAGAGCAGCACAAATCGCCGGGATTGCCATGTCCACTACGTCGGTTGCCGTGGTCTATGCGGTCATGGTGGAAACCGGACTGAACGAGACACCGATAGGAAAACTAATTCTCGCCGCCTGTTTTGTGGATGATCTTGGAACCGTCATCGCCTTAGGATTGCTCTTTACCAGCTTCGGAGTTTGGTTCTGGATCTTTTTGGCCGTGACCGCTGTAGCCCTGATTGTTCTCCCGAAAATTACGCCTTACTATCTCAAGAGAGTCAACGCGCATTCCAGCGAGCCTGAGGTGAAGTACCTCTACCTTGTCCTCTTGGTCCTCGCGTATCTCGCGGTGCGAGGCGGCAGCGAGGGGGTGCTTCCCGCCTATCTGGTTGGTATGGTCTTGGCCGATACGTTTCTGGCCAACAGGGAGCTGATAAAGAGGATGCGAGCCACCACGTTTGCGCTGCTTACCCCGTTCTACTTTCTTAAAGCCGGTAGCCTGGTTGATCTAAAGGCTGTGGTCACAGCTTTTGGCTTGGTCGTCGTCTTCTTCTTGGCCAAGAGTCTCGCCAAATTTCTCGCCTTGTATCCAGCCGGGGCACTTTTCCGCTTCACCACAAAGATCAATCTCTATACCACCCTAATGATGAGCACGGGGCTGACGTTCGGAACCATCTCCGCCCTATACGGACTTACGCACGCGATCATCAACAGGGAGCAATACTCAATTCTTGTCGTCGTCGTTATCTTGACCGCTATAATCCCGACACTCATCGCTCAAGCCTTTTTTGAACCAAAGGGCAGGGAACGAGACATCCTATTCGAAACAAAAGGAGAGAAGGACAATGTTTAACAAAGTCTTATTCGCGTACGATGGTTCCCATGGCGCAAAGGTCGCTCTCGAAAGGGTGGCGGAGCTTGCCAAGGCTGCGACGACTGAACTTCACATATTGGCTGTCGGCAGGATTCCGGAATACGCGGAGACCGTGAGCGAAGTGGAAGAAGCAAGGGAACAAGCAAAGAACTTTTATTCCAAGATTATGGACGAAGCAATCAACAATCTTAACCAACGAGGCCTGTCTGCAAAAATCCATATAGATTTCGGCAAGCCCGGGGATGTGATCGTGAGGATCGCCGAAGATTTAAAAGCGGACCTGGTCATTATGGGGATAAACCCTCACTCAGCTCTGAGAAGGAGGGTTCTAGGCGCCACAGTAGATAAGGTGGTAGACCACGCCCACTGCTCCGTGCTCGTCATTAAGAGTGGGAATTGATTCCATCACAAATCGGCTATACCTGGAGGTCATTCATGCGCATTGCGATCATCTCTGATGTCCCTGTGATGTCTTCGCGCTCATGCCTTCAGGGCTTTGTAAGCCGGCGGCCGCTGCGCTGATCAACAATCGGTTTAATCCGGAATCATATGAGCGTGGACAAAGGCTATTCTTACTTCAAGCTCTTGAATGCACTCCAGGAAGCCGGTTGCCCGATTTGCCATCTCGCCATCCAAACTAGCCGGCACTATCTCGACGCACTTTTCTACGAATCGGTTCTCGACGTTCCCATTCGACTTCAATTAATGAGGTCCTTTGGCTTTTGTAACTGGCATACCTGGCAAGTTCCCTCGTTACCAGTGATCTGCTCACCTGACGCAGGCTTTGCCATTTTTGCCTCCGACCTCTTAAGGAAATTTATATTCTTGACCGATGACCTAAGTAAAAGGCCTCAAAAAAAGCGGACGCTAAAATACTTACTCGGCAAAGTTAAACGAACGCTTTCTGCGCGTATGAAGGAAGCGCCCTGTCCGGCTTGTGTTTACGTCAACGAATTTGAATCTTACTCCTTCAAAGATCTACTTGATTTCATCCGAGACGGTGAATTCCTGGAAGCCTACAAATCCTCGCAAGGGATCTGTTTGGGGCATTTCACTGCCTTGCAAGAGAAGCACTCTCGGCACGCGAATTTTCCCTTTCTCATGGAAGTGCAGCAGAGAAAAGCTCAAGCCTTGAGAGACACTCTGGAAGAATTCATAAGAAAGCTAGATCACCGTTTTGAGCACGAGCTGACATCTAAAGAGAGAGGATCCTGGAAAGTCGCAATGGAGTTTTTGGTGGGCAAACCGGGGGTGTTCACCAACGAAATGGGGCGTCATCTCCTCCGGCAGCGAAAAGACAAATTATCAGCAGACGAAATCGGACCGGCACGCCGCGCTTTTGATCGGCTTACCGTCAGAGAATTGATCGATAAGGCGCAATCCGTAAAGGAGGTAGCTCTTTATCTCAGGCAGCCACTTCCTCCTGATGTTTTCGAAGGGTTGAAGGACCTTGCGTCCCACGAGAATCATCCCGCGATTGCGGTTGTCGTGGAGGATATCCAGGACATAGGGCATCTCCGCAGCCTACATGGCGCAGGCTTTTCTCTCTTTTGCGGCCTTGGACTCTGCCCGCAAACAATTGTTTTTCTAGAGCGCCATCGGGGATATCTCCTGGAAGACCTTCCGCCGAGAGAGGGCCGCCGAATTCTCAGGCCACTGAAAGACCCAGAGGATCTCTATCTGAGGTTGCTGTGGCACAGATTTGGCCTCGCGGTTTTGCTCTCCGGTCGGATTAAGGAAAAAGATATGATGAGTGGGCTCTTGTGTTTGGTGATAGAGGGAGAAAGAGAATTGTGGTGTCGCCTCAAAGACTCTACAACGACTGACGCCCTCGAACCAGGAGCAATAGTGCAGGTCTTTGGGTGGGAAAAGTGGCTCACCAATGTTATTGAGGTTCTGGATGCGAGGGTGTTAGGGCGGTAACGAGGATGCGGAGCATAGGATTGTTCATCTTTTGCCGGAAAACGAGGATTATCAAGCAAAACCAGCACTCCAAGATCGAACCGTTTGAAGACTACCCCTAGGTGGCGTTCCACCATTTTGATACGGAGGAACAGCTAAAAACAAGCTCCCGGCGAAAAGATTATTTGTGGCAGGCTAAACCTTCTGTTACCCCCGTACGTCCAATTGCCTTGAGCGGCTATTGACTTTACCCCTTCGCCGCTTAAACTCATAGCTTAGGCGGTAAACGAATGTGTTAAAATTAAACAAAGCGTGGGTGCTATCGTTAGCGTTCGCATTCCTCTGGGCCTTAAGCGCATCTCTGAGCGACGGTTATGCTTCCGCCCCTAGTACGCCTACCTCCGCCAGAATCGCCGCTCCCTGTGAGCCGAACACGGGCCAACCGGACGGGAAGGCTCTGGGCGAAAGCCCTTTCCTGGAACCTGAGGATGGTAGCTTTGCCCATGTGGAATTTGCCAAGCCGCTGAAAGTCTATTTTTTTGCTGAGGAGCCGCCACAGAACTCTCCTGGGATCGAAATTCACTCGCCCAAGCTCGCCACCCTGGTAGTTAACCCATTCGCATATAGGTTAACGCCGGTTTTGGTGCTCTGATTCTTTTGGCTTTCGCACCCCACCCTCAGATCGAATCTGGGGTTGGAGAGTCGTCCGCATCCCGCGGCCTTTTTCCGCCGGGATTCAAAGGCAGGCGAAAAGCATGTTAACGAGGGGAAACATGAAAGCATTCACAAACCGGTATTTCAAGCTAGAGACGCACGTCGTCGTGGCCATCGGTCTTGGTTTTCTTCTCACCGGAGCCGCGATCGGCGAGATGTGGGAAAGAGCAGCGCCAGGAAACTGGCTCCATCCGGTGGCGAATGCGAGTCAGTCTGGTGGGCCAGCTCCGGCAATCGCCAAAGCAAGTCTCGATTTTGTGACCTTGGCAAAAACCCTGAAGCCCGTGGTCGTCAACATCTCGACGAAGCAAAGCGCCGAAGCTTCCGACCCGGGCTCCGCAAGTCCGTTCGGCGAGCAGGGCCCGGGCGCGGAATTCTGGCGGCGTTTTTTTGGCAATCGCCTTCCCCAAGAACGATCTCCTGAGAGAAGCCTCGGATCGGGTTTCATCATCGATAAGCAGGGTTTTATCCTGACGAACAACCATGTGGTCGAGAAAGCCGACGAGATTCTCGTAAAGCTATCCGACGAAAGCGAGTTCAAGGCCAAGGTCGTCGGAAATGATCCAAAAACTGACATCGCCTTGATCAAGATCGATGCCAAAAGAGAGCTGCCGGCCGCGCCCCTCGGGGATTCCGACACTCTGGAAGTGGGGGAGTGGATCGTAGCGATCGGTAACCCATTCGGGCTGGATAATACTGTTACCTCCGGCATTATCAGCGCCAAAGGCAGGCACATCGGTGCCGGGCCCTATGATAATTTCATTCAAACCGACGCCTCGATCAATCCCGGCAATTCCGGTGGCCCCTTGATCAACCTGCACGGCGAGGTGGTGGGAATCAACACGGCGATTTACAGTGAAACGGGAGGCAGTATTGGAATCGGTTTTGCGATTCCAATTAACCTGGCCAAGCAGCTGCTGCCACAACTCAAAGACAGGGGAAAAGTTACCAGAGGCTTTATGGGCGTCAGCATTCAAAGAGTAACCCCAGCAATTGCCAATTCGCTAGGTTTGAAAGAAGCTCAAGGCGCTCTGATAGCGGACATCACGGCCAAAGGACCCGCGGACATCGCCGGTATGAAAAGCGGTGACGTAATCGTGACATTTGATGGTAAGGAAATTAAAGACGCTAACGACCTTCCCATCCTGGTGGCCAATACCGCTCTAGGGAAGACAGCCCGCGTCAAGGTTATCCGCGACGGCAAAGAATTGGTGCTTGCAGTTACCATCAGTGAGCTCAAGGACGAAACCGTTGTGGCGTCCGTACCGGCCAAGGAAAAGCTGGGATTGACTCTACAGAATATTACGCCGGAAATAGCGCAGCGACTGGGATTGGATAGAAGCACAGGGGTAATCGTTACTGGCGTTGCCCCTGGGAGCCCGGCCGACGATGCGGGACTGGAACAGGGAGACGTGATCGTGGAGGTCAATCGCAAGTCCGTGCGCAATCTTAAGGAATATCAGCAAGCCATCGAAAATGGCGGAAAGCCGTCGATACTTTTCTTGGTCCGGAGAGGTGAAAACTCTATTTTTCTCGCGCTTAAGAAATCGGAATAACTGGAGGAAATCTCAGGTTTGACTGCGTTGGCAAGCTCTGTTGTTTCTTTCGTCAAAATGTTAGCACGAACTAACGTTTTTCCTATCTTCGCCGCTTGGGCACTCTTTTCACTGGTGCTTAACGTTGCGGCCTCCGGATTCGCCCCACCCCAAGTGTCTATCTCTTTTGATCTCCATAGTGAAGCACCCAAATCCCTAAAACCTCACTCTGCCCGGGAATGGTTAGAAGGCACCTCGCTCATCGCTGAAGATACGGACGATTCGCTCAACAAAACCCTCAACGGACACACCCGTGATAAGGCACCGTCCACCGTTGAAAATTACCGCATCACCAGCTTAGCCGCACCGATCAGCTTGGGCCCTCCCCAAAAGAGTTTCGCTCCCAAAATCCCGCGCCATCTTTTCATCTCTGTTCTGAATCTCTAATCTGATTTGCCCTCGAACGCGCCTCCAGTCCAATTCTCTGGGGTAGGCGCCGTAGACTCGCCATTTCTGGGAATCTTCGATGCATCAGCAATCACTTCGCTGACCCGGATTCGGCATGGACAAGGGACATGCAAATCGAGCAGGAGAATTAATGATGAGAACATTGAAGGAAGTAATTCCTTTTGCTCCGCAAGAGCCTAATGCATTTCTTTCGCAGGAACTATCCCGCTGGAACGATGAAAGATCAAAAATGAGACCGGAACATTTCTCTATCTTCCAGCCTGATATTTTGCTTCCGATTCAATACCACCGGACGCGGCGCACTCGGCATCTGCTTCTTCCGGAACAGAAACTCGCGCTTGCAATTCTGGAGGACGCCGTCGCGTGCTATCAGCGCTATGCCCAGAGTCGGGCCGAAAGGGCTGAAACCATCTACCGGGAGGCCGAAGCATGGATCATGAAGCCAGACCATCCCTGGATTTTCTCATTCGAGAGAATTTGTGACGTGCTAACTCTCAATCCAACTTATATCCGTGCCGGCCTGAAGCGCTGGAGAGCAAAACACACAAGCGGCCATGCGCCTGCGGTCGCAATGCAACCTTTGAGCGCGGCTCTTGAGCCGCGCTCCGGCAAAACGACTCGATCGCGCCAGGGAGCCAGACCCAAAGGTTTCGCGCGGCCTCTAGCTAGGTAGAATCTTTTTCTATCCTTGAAATCACAACCGCTGGCTTGGATTATCTGCGACAGAAATTGCCATCGCAACGGTCGGGCCCCCCGCGCGTGCTAAGACTAGGGGCCTTTTCGAATTGACACAATTGCTACTCTTTGGGCTGCGCCGTCCGTTGTTGATATCTGAGAGCTCTCCACGCCAAAATCAGCAGCGCGGTTGCGGCTATTAAGAGCAACCCAATATATTCGAACTGACCTACCTTCTTTAACTTTTCGCCCAATCCAATCCCCACGCCGTAGCCAATAGATACCATCAGCGGCACGTAAAAGACCGCGCCACAGAAATTGGCAATAAAAAACTTCCTGTACGGCATCGACGAAGTTCCCGCCAACGGACCGGCCAGGAACCGAATCCCCGGAAAAAAACGGGCTAAAAAAACTCCCGCAGCTCCGTACCTCGACATAAAACCCTGCATTCTGGCGACCCGTCCCGCGGTAATGAAAACGAATCGTCCGTAGCGTAACGCCGCTCGCACTCCCAAATGACGTCCTGCCCAGTAGCCGAAGTTATCACCCGCAACCGCACCTGCGATGCCAATTCCGGTCGTGATCAGAAACTGGAGTTCACCCTTCCACACGAGAAATCCGGCAAGGCTAAGAACTGTCTCCTCCGGAACGGGAAGACCTAGATTTCCGAAGAAAACTAAGAAAAAGATCGCCGGATAACCCCAATGCTGTAGAAGGTGACTCGGATCGGTCATAAGACTTCGCTCAGAGCAGGCTCATACCCGAAAAACTCGGCGATGACGGCGAGAAACCTGGCGAACGCTGAATTAAGTCCGTTTCACTGTGGCAGTTTGACCCTGTCAACACAAATGAGAACCCCGCAGCAACCCCACGCGGCCAACAACACCGGCGTCTTGGCAACTCAAAGGCACTGGCGTAACCTCCACAGCCACGAACCTTCTTCGTGATAAATGACCCGCAGGTAACTCGCCGTGCACGCAAACGCAGCGATTCTTAGCAGGTAGGTTAGCGGCACACCGGTCCCGGGAATGCTCATAGACCAGGCCTCAAACTTGATGAGATAAACGGCAGTGAGAAAAGCAAACGTGCCGGTAAGGAAAAAATAATGGATTCTTTCCCGCTTGAAGCCCAGAATAGCAAATGCAATTCCATGCAAAACAAAAGACAGAACTAGAAAAAGATAGATCAAACCGCGCCAAGCCATCGTCGATCAGGAACGAGAGGTCTCTCCCGGGAGACTCTGATTCCTGCTCCCGATCTCTCGCATGAGGTCCAGCTGAATTTGCTGGACTTCCAGAAGCTTTTGCCATTGATGCTTCAACAGGATGTCAAGCTTTTCATGCAGGTGGCGAATTTCCAGCTCTGCTTTTAAATTAACCTGGTAGTCATGCTCGGAGCGCAGACGGTCTCTCGCCTCCGCACGATTTTGACTCATCATAATAATGGGAGCTTGGATGGCCGCGAGACAAGAAAGGACCAGGTTTAAAAGAATGTAGGGGTACGGATCGAATGGCCGTCTCAGAACAAAAGCTGAGTTAATTGCCATCCAGATCACGAGCACACAAAAGAAAATCACAATAAATGGCCAACTTCCACCAAAGTCTGCCACCTTGTCGGCTACGTACTGCCCCAATGTGAGGTCCTGATCAAAAGCGAGATTCAAATTTTCCGTAAGAATCTCCTGCTCCTTCAGGCTGGCGATTACTTCACGGTCCAAGCGGGAAAGCTCCCCCTTCTCATCCTCTAAAGCATTCTCTACATACTCCGATCGCAGGACGTTGAGACACTCGGAGCAGATTAGATTCGACGATGCCCACTGAGGATCGCGCTTTTTGATCATTTCCACGATCCCGGGTCGGATGATTTCGCCGGAAATCAAAGCATCAGAAGGCACAAAACGCTTACAGTGAATACACAACAGCTCGGCCTTGCTTTCTAACTCCATACCGTCTTACCTTCGTTACCTGCGTCTCACTAGCCTCGCTCCGTTACTCCCGCAATCCAACGGCTACCGAAGATCCTTACGCTGGCCAAACCCGAGTGTGCTCCGGCAACGCCAGAGTCGAAACAGACGATCGGTGATCCATACTGGACGTGCGGCGAACTTATCGCGCTGATTTTGTCGGATTGGCGTTGGCAGCAGGTTTATCCTTCTTCACGCCGGACAACTGTCCCGCGGGAGGAATTACGGAACTCGGGGGAGCCGAAATAAATTCACATGTTTCCCATCCAGTCCCGCCCATTGCCTTCAACAGCCACTGGCGCGCCTTTTCTGCGTCATGAAGTTCTTTGAAATGGAACTCTCCTTCCCGGGAAACCTCCACTAAGAGCGTACCTAGATAAGTAACCGTTTTCACGCCGACCCGGGCTTTGAGGAACCGGACACTGAAGCGCATCCCGTCGGTTCTCTTCTCAGAAACTACGTCGAACGCAACGCTGCGCAAGTAGTAATCACCCGGTGGAAGGTTGGGCACGAAAAAGTAGCCTTCTTCATCCGTGCTTCCTCGCGCAATTCTCTCCCAGTCCTCGCTGCGGATTTCAACCTGAATGCTCTTCGCCTGGAGCCCCATGGGGAGCAAGCCGTTGCGCCCTCGGTAGCTGTTATTGATCAGCACGCGCCCCATGAGCATAGAACTCTCGACTGACCTTGGAGAACCTTTTATCGCAGCGCAACCGTGAAGCACAAAACACAACAGGGTCGCCACGCATAAAACCGTCTTGCGCAGCGCCCGATTTCCCGCATCGCCACGGCCTATTTCTTCGGCCCGACAGGGACAAACAGCCGCCCGTCTCGGCAGGAAACGCTCGCTACAAAACCGCTGTCGCGATATTTTGGCTCCCATTCGGCTCTCTATCCGTCTAAAGCAAGGTTCCTCGAAGCACCAGGCTGGCAACCGTAAAATAAATCACAATCCCTGTGACATCGACGAGCGTTGCCACAAACGGGGCCGAAGCGCTGGCCGGATCGAAGCCCGCGACCCGCAGGACAAAGGGCAGCGTCGAACCTGCGACCGTTCCCCAGAGAACCACTCCGACCAGGCTGAGCGCAACGGTTGCGGCCACGAGCACGTAATGCTCACCGTAAACGTGGAAGGTGGCCTGCCAAACCAGAATACGGATCAAACCAATGATCGCCAAAATGGACCCGAGGGCAAGGCCGGTGGCAAGCTCGCGCCGAACCACTCTCCACCAGTCTCGCAGCCTGACTTCTTGCAGCGCCATCGCGCGAATAACGAGCGTCGTGGCCTGCGAACCCGAGTTTCCACCACTGCTGATAATGAGCGGCAAGAAAAGGGCGAGCACGACCGCCCGCGCGATTTCCGCTTCAAAATGCCCCATAGCGGTCGCCGTAAGCAGCTCCCCAATGAACAGGGCGGTCAGCCAGCCGGCGCGCTTCTTGATCATTTGCAGCAGCGGAATCTGCAGATAGGGCGCGTCCAGAGCTTCGGTGCCGCCGATCTTGTGAATATCCTCCGTGGCCTCTTCTTGGACCACATCGATAATGTCGTCGAACGTGACAATTCCCTTGATCCGTTGTTCCGAGTCCACGACCGGGATCATCATCAAATTGTGGCGCGCGAAAAGCTGGCTCAGCGCTTCCTGGTCCATTTCTTCGGAGGCCGTCACGACATCTTTACGCATGACGTCTTCGACTCTCTTTTCTCCGCTCGCTGCAAACAAGTCACGAAAGGAGACCACACCGCGCAAGCGATTGTCCGCATCCACGACGTAAGCGTAGTACACGCTTTCGGCCCGCGCGCGCGCATCTCTCCGCAGATAGCTGATTGCCTCGTCAAGGTTCATGTCGGGCCGAAGGCGGGCATACCGAGGATTCATGAGCCCTCCAGCATCATCCGCGGCATAGACGAGCAGCCCTCTCACCTCTCTGCGGGTCGTGTCATCGAGGAGCTGAAGCAGATTCTCCCTTTCTTCGAGGGGCGCCTCCTGGATGACGTCGACGGCCTCGTCCGGTGGCAAAAGACGGAGCCATATCCGCCGCTCTCCCGCCGGAAGCGCCAGGACCATCTGAGCCTGGTCGCGCGCGCTCAACTGCAGAAAAAATTTTTCTGCTTCCTCGCGCCGAAGAAGTTCAAACCCCTCGGCGCGCTCATCGACTGAGAGCGCGGGCCAGGATTCGAACAGCTCTGCGGCAGTAAAATTCGTATCAGCCATGGCCAGGTTCGACGTTATCCTCGGCCGCCGGCAGGAACCGGTGAAAATCGGCACGAACAAGCTAAAACGCTTGAAATTCTTGTTCTGTTCGATCCTCCGTTTCCAACTGGACGGTTGTGTGCTCAATGTGGAATCGGATCTTGAGTGTTTTCTCGATATCATTGAGCACTTGATGAAATTCCTTCTGGCCATCGATCACGGCGTGCGTGCTCAGGGTAAACACCCCCGATGTGACCGCCCACACATGCAAATCATGGACTTTAATGACTCCTCCGACTTGCTCGATCGCTGACTGAACTTCGTCGAGATCAATTTCCTTTGGAACGGATTGCATCAGGATACTCATGGACTCCTTAATCAGGCTCCACGAAGTATAAAGGATGAGGACGCCAATGAAAACACTAACGAGCGGATCAGCCGCGTACCACCCCGTCGCAATCATCGTGACAGCACCCGCAATCGCTCCAACGGACCCCAGCGCATCGCTCAGCACGTGCATGAACGCGCCGCGAACATTGAGGTTGTCGTGATGGGACGCGTAGAGAATGGCCGCGGCGCTCACATTCACAAGCAATCCAACCGACGCGACGATCAGCATCCCCGTGCTTTTAATCTCTGGCGGGCTTGCAATGCGGCTGTAGGCGGCGTGAAAAATTATTCCCACGATCAGCCAAAGGCTCAGTCCATTGAACAACGCGGCCAGGATCTCGAGTCGGTGATAGCCGTAGGTTCTCTTGGCCGTGACCGGTCGCTGGGCCATGCAGAAAGCGAACAAACTCAAGCACAGCGCCACAATGTCCGAGAACATATGGCCTGCGTCAGACAGTAACGCCAAGCTATTGGTGAGGAGGCCCCCGATGACCTCGGCTACGAAATAGATCGAGGTAATTGCCAGAGCCGCGACGAGTCTGCGGATATCAGAACTGCGCTCCATGCTGCACCAATAAACTCTTTGGGGGACAATTTAGCTACAAGGGCTGGCGCTGGCAACCTCTCGGCTTCAGGCAGGGGGTAACTTTTGTCGTCAAGGAAATATCAGCTCTTGGCGAAGGCGCGCCCTGAACGTCAACGCGACCTCACAAAACGAGCTAGATTCGGTGTGATCGCCGCTTCGCGCAACCCGTGAAGTCTCGCCTAAACAGATAGCAGAGAAAAAATCCCGGCTACCTAGACAAACTCTGCCGCAGGCCAGACGGTGATCTCCTCCGGCTTCAACTCTATGAATATCTTCTCGCCAACCCTGTGAGTTTCCGAAGCAGGTAGGATCAAAAGATGTTTCTGTTCGCCGATAACCACCGTATATTCATAACGGTCACCCAGGAAGTGAGCGCTCTCGCATGTGGCCTGAACCAAATTGGCTTTTGCGTCTGGAACCGAATTCCTAAAGACGACTTTCTCCGGCCGGATTGCCAGGAGAACGTTCTGTCCCACACTGAACGAGCCCAAGTTCAGTGACGGCGCCGTAGGGATGGGAACGGTAAGAGGTTCAGAGCAGGAAGCGTCCACGGCCACTTTCACGATCTGGTCGCTTGCTTCGACGATGCGGCCCGCGAGGGAAAAAATTTTCCCTAAAAAATCCCGCACCACTGCCGTCTTTGGCCGGTGGTAGACTTCCTCGGGAACCCCCACCTGCAACAGCCGGCCCTGGTGCATGATCGCAATGCGATCGGATAGGCTCAAGCCCTCTATCTGGTCATGGGTAACGAACACCATGGTGACGCCGACGCGCCGTTGCAATGCCTTCAGCTCCTGGCGCATTTCATCGCGCAGCCGGGCGTCCAGATTGCTCAAGGGCTCGTCGAGAAGAAGAACGCGCGGCGAAAATACCAGGGCACGCGCCAGAGCGACCCGTTGTTGCTGCCCGCCGCTCAGCGCGGGTGCCGGACGATCCTCCAGTCCCCTCAAACCCACCAGCTCTAGAGCCGCATGGACTTTTTCTTGAATCACCGGCCTCTTTTCCCAGCGCAGCTTAAGCGGGTAGGCCACATTCTCGAAGACCGTCATGTGCGGCCAGAGCGCATAGGACTGGAACACCATTCCCATCTCCCGCTTTTCGGGATTGACAAAAACTCTTTGCGCGGGCGAGACCAGACACCGGTCTCCTAAAGAGATCTCGCCGCTATCGGGCTTCTCCAGCCCCCCAATCAAACGAAGAGTGGTGGTTTTCCCGCACCCGCTGGGCCCGAGAAGAGTAAAGAATTCCCCCTCTTCGATGTCGAGGCTTAAATCCCCAACCGCATTGACCCCGCCAAAACTCTTGTGAAGGTTTCGAATGCGCAGAAAACTCAAGATTGTATCCCCTGGTTAGTATAATCGAAGTTTTTCGTATGAAATTCGAACGAATTCAACTACTGTTTCCCGGCTTCCGCCAGCGCCTCGTCAAAGACCTTTCGGACCGGGGCGATATCCGCCAGCTCCGGCCATTCTAAGCGATATTTTCCCCCGGGCAGGAGTCTGTTTGCCGGCGGGAGGTTATCCTTCGGAACATCCACCCGCAGTGATCCAGCCGCGCGGGAAGCAACAAACTGGGCCGAGACTTTTTGAAAGTCCTCCTGGCCCTCCCGGGAAAGAAGCCAGTTCGCAAACACCCTGGCGGCGTTGCGATGAGGAGGCTTATTCATGAGGGCGAGGCTCCGTGAGCGGGACTCGACTCCGACGCCCTCTTTGAAGCTGTGAGGGTCCATGAGGTCCACGGGAAGACCCTGGGCTTTGGCCTCCTTGATCGATTGGTGGCGACAAAGACAAAGAGCGAATTTACCAGCAGCGAGCCAGTCCTCGGCCTGAGGATATTGACGGTAAAACGTGATGTCCGATTCACTGTAGAGGCGCTTCATGAACTTCGGTCCCAAATCCGGATGATAATAGAAGAACCAGTCCCGGATGCCGGCAAATCAACAGTAGAAATCCCGAGACGTTTCTGCTCCGGGCCATTAATCCGTCCGACCGGTCACTCGGCCCTCATCCCGACCTTCAAACCGAAGGATCGGGCCACCAGAGCCACGCCGAGCGTTAGCGCCATAATGAAAATAACGGTAATGCTTGCAACTTCCCGCCCTCCGGAAGCGACCTGATCCAGGGCAAGGAGCGAGAGCGTGCGCGATTCCGACGTGGCAAGAAGGATGATGCTGGAAGTCTGTTGCGCCGCAAACATGAATTTTAGGACGGAGATCAAAACCATCGTCTGCATCATCAAAGGGATCACGATTTTAACATAGGTGTGCCAGAAGCCGGCGCCCGACATGCGCGACGCTTCCTCAAGCTCCTTTCCCAGCTGGACAAAATTCGCCTTGAAAATTTGTGTCGCGAGCGTGACGCCGCTCAGCATCGTTGCGATCAGCAGCAGAAATAGGGTTCCATAGAGGGGGCGGAAAAACGGTGTGCCGAGAAACATCCACAGAAGACCCAGACCTGACAGCACCCCTGGAACCGCCGATGGCAACCAGCAGATGGAATCCAACAGGCTTCGACCGGGAAGCCGCGTGCGCACGAGCACATACCCCACAAGGGAAAAAAGGATCGGGCCTATAAGCGCGGCACCGCCGGCAACGAACAGCGTGTTCTTCAGAGCGAGGAGCAAACGCGAATCGATAAGCGCCATTTGCCAGTACTCCAAAGTCCACGTCCTGGGAAGGTTGAAAAATCCGAATCGCACCATGAAACTTCCGCCCACAACGCTGAGCACCGGGACCACATCTAACAAAAATACTACCAGCGCCACAAATACTGTTGCCGGATATCGCCACAGGCCCAGGTCGATAATTTTAGGTTTGAACTGGCTTGTGACCGTCGTAAACTGGCGCCTTGCGATCAGCTTTCTCTGGAGTGGGATAAAAGCGGCCAAAAACAGCAAGATAATACTGCCGAGGGCTGCAGCTTGGCTAACTAGCGGCGGTTCTTGCCGCGCGAGGTCGACAATCTTTGTCGAATACACATAGAACCCCCAGGGAATCCCGAGAAGCAATTCGGTTTCAAAGCTGCTGAAGATGCGAATGATGCTCAACAAGAACACGACCACCAAGACCGGCGTCATGACCGGCACAGTAATTCTCAGCATGGTTACGAGAACGTTGGCGCCTGACATCCGGCTGGCTTCTTCCATTGCAGCATCCATGCGCCGGAACGCAGGGGTCATGAGCATCACCTTTGTGGAAACCGCATTGGCCATCAAGTGCGCCCAGATAATTCCCCAAAATGAGTAGATGTTGAAATTCAGGCCCCCGATCAAAGGCAACGAACGGAGCCAGGCGTTGATGAGCCCGGTATTGGGATCCAGCATCAAGATCCAACCAAAAGTTGTGGCCAGGTTGGGGAGGATAAAGGAGACCCAGAAGAGAAACTCGAAACCGTAGGCACAGGGAACATTGGTGCGAGCGAGCAGCCAGGAGATAAAAATTCCCAGCGGAAACGCCACGATCTGCACAACGATACCGATCTTGACGCTGTTCCACAAAGACTGCCAGATTCCCCTTTCGCTAAAAGCCTCTCTCCACGCCTGCAAGCCGTAAACCGGAGGATCCGCAATGGTGGCGACGTTAAAGCTGTTGATGAGAATGAGGACGAGCGGGTAGACGATATAGAAACCCAGAGTTCCAATCAGGAATACCATGAGCAAAAAGCCCGCATCGATGCGGGGCATCCATGCAATCGTGCTTTTGCTCTCGCGCGCGCTCGACGTATAGTCCATGAGACACCTTTCGACACATCAAGCGGATCGAACGCTATCCACCTTGTACGTACACCCCGGATGGTACGAGCCCATTTGGCATTGGGCTCCCGCGGCTCTGATCGCCGCTTCAAAGTCACGGTGAATCGCAGCATCCTCGTCCTCAAATTCGATTTGCCCCCCACCCTTTTTGACGCTGGTATAGGTCGAGCCCTCATCGGTCATCCTGAAAAAACGAAAACGCCAATTGTTCCAGCGCAGCGCCAGGTATCGCGCCGGCTGCGCTCCGGAGTTGAAGTGTTGGTGGAACCACCTGTCCGGGGGAACCACAACGCTGCCGGGTTTCCAATCCACCCGCCGTGGCTCTTCGTCTTGGGGCCATAGAACCGAATAGCCGCGGCCGCTCTAAAATGATGACGTGCGCGCCGGGGCCGTGCCGGTGCGCCTTCTTGTATGTGCCCACCGGAAACTCCGAGATATGCGCGCACATGGTTTGACGGGCCAGATCGAACTTCATGTTCGTACTGCCCTTTCCTCTTTCACTATAATCGGCCAGCTTGATGGTGAGCGTATCGGGAACAAAATTGGTCGACATGAAAAAGCGGCCATATAATTCGCCGTTGCCGCTGAAATAGCCTTCGGTTGCCGGGTCAAAACGATCCAAAAAAGGAAAGTCGTCGCCAAAAATAAAGTCCACGTTATGGAAAAGGTTAATCATGAAACAGGAGTTCGTGACTGCAAAATATCTGGCCGGTTCGGTACCGCTGGCGTTGAAGTGTTGATAGTGCGCGTTCAACGGCACAGCAAAAAGGCTGCCCGGTCCCCATTCGAAGGTGTGCTTCTTACCCTCCTGCTGCCAAACGGTGGTCGCCCCATGTCCTTTGGTCACGTAAACCATCTCTTCATAGAGATGTTTCTGCGGTTTGAGTTTTTCCCCCGGCGGAATCTCGCAGATATACGCATCGTTGATGCCGCCGGTCCCGTCAAGCACGACAAACGAGGCCATTCCACCTTTGAGATCCCAGGGAGCCAATTCCACGGTATTGATGTCCTCAACAAAGAAGCCCTTGACGACCGGAATCTTTTGCGCCGCCTGCCAATGTTGATAAGTATCGTAGCGCTCTGGAATATACTCTTTGCTTTTGGGGTCGATTTTTTCAGCCATCCAACCTTACCTCCTTGAAGCCTTTGGTTTCTGAGATTACTTCTGTATTTCGGCGCTGCGCAAGCCGAATCAAAGAGCTCGCGGGTTAACGTCACGCCGTGACGCCCCATTCAACAAGGTCAAGACTTTCCCCTTTTGTTGATCACCAGCCGCTCTCAGGAAAGCAAGGTTATGACACCCGACAAAAATGAGCAAACCAAAAATCATTCGGTAATACCCGCGCCACAATCCCCAGGTTCATTCAAGTGACCGAACCGTTTCTCGGACTGCGAGCTATTTTTTCTGCTCGTTCGCCTTCATGATTTCCTTCGCCAGATCGAAGATCGGCTTCATGTCGGCATATTCCGGCTTAATAACGTCAAAATACTTTCTTCCCTCGACGAGGCGGTTGCCAACCGGCACATCGGTTTTCGAGATGTCGATTCTGCGAGAATTTGCCGGATCGTCCGGATCACCGAACCTCTGCAAGGCGAGTTGCCCTTTGGGTGAGAGATACCAGTTAATAAAAACTTTCGCCGCATTGGGATGAGGCGCCTGGTTGAGGAGGCTCAGCGAGCCACCGCCGGTCGAAAAACTCCCCCCCTCCTTCCACAGGCTGGTGTCGAATCCGTCCACCGGCAATCCCTGATGCTTGGCCCGATCCACGTCTTTACAGCCCATACACAAGGCGAATCTTCCCTGCGCGAGCCAGTCGGTCATCTGAGTGAAGTTTTTGCTGAAGGTCATCTCCATCGATCCGAAAAACTTCTTGATGAACTCCCGGCCCAATTCAGGATGATAATACAGAAATTGCATGGTCGCCCCCAATCCGGTATCGCTGGGATCGAGCGAAACAATTTTGCCTTTCCACTTGGGGTTCACGAGGTCCCAGTACGAATTGAACGACTTGGGGTCCACGAGTTGGGAATTGTAACAGAGCTGAGCCGAACTCGGGTTCGCAAGATAGGCGAAGATGTACTGCCCTTCCGGATCCACGTAGCGGTGCTCATGCCCATACCACTTCGATTCATCGACAACCTCGGGAAGAATCAGCGCAGGCTTGATAGGATCGAGCGCTTTTCCTTTATAAAGAAAATTGAAATTCCCGTTCGCGCCGCCGCTATAGACATCGGCGATAAACTTGCCGGCCCTTCTCTCGGCGATGATCCTTGTCGTCAATTGACTTCCCCTCCCCGTCACCGAGACCACCTTGATCTCGGGATAGTCTTTCTTAAAATCCTCCAGCAGCTTTTCATAGCGGTAAATATAGATATTCACCTGGCCTTCTTTTTTGGCGCCTGCGAGCGTGTGTTCCCACTCCTGCTTCCAATCTCCCCGCGTCTCGCCGCAGATGAGAATCCCGAGACACAAGACGAAACTGCCGATCAAGCTCGGTTGTCGCACGATCATTTCCATCGCAAACCTCCTGCATCCGACTAGAGCCTGCACGGGACTTGTCCCAACTCCGCGCTCGCTGGCGAAGATTTCACGGTTGCGTAAATCCCTTCACGGTTAAAGCTCTACCCGAAAATGTGAACACGCTCAATAATAAAATCAGCATCACGCCCATGGCGGACGCCGCCGGCAAGTTTTGCTCCTCATCCCAAAAATGCCAAAGCATCACCGATAACGGCCAATTCTCGCGACCGGCTAACATCAAAGGAACGGAGAAAGCTCTCATCGCGTGCGCCGCCACCCAGATCCAACACGCGACAAACGCGGGCCGTATCAACGGGAACGTGATCTGACCCAGGATTTGAAGTCTGCTGGCGCCACTGGCCTCGCCGGCTTCCTCTAATTCTTTGTGGATCTGCAACACGCTCGCATTGGTCGTGCGAGTTGCAAATGCAATATATTGCACAATCAGCGCAAAGGAGACGATCCAGACCGTGCCGTAAAGACCCAAATAACGAAACGGCGGGCGCAGATAGAGCAATATAAACGAGAGCGCAACGACCACACCGGGAACGGCATGAGAGGCAAACGTAAATCCGTCCAGAGCGAGGCGGCCTCTGATCCGCGTCCGGACAACCAGCCACGAAACCGCAAAGGCGAGACACGCAGTGAATGTTGCCGTCGTGAAAGTGATCACGAACGTATTCCAAAGAGCGCGAAAGACTCCGGGCTCCGTAAGGACCAGGCGGTAGTTTTTCCAACTGAGTTGAGAGAGCGCTTGCCAAGACGGCGGTTGATAGGAGGGCAAAAGAGAAGCCCAGAACAACACCGCGAGCGGAAGCACAACGCTCGCGGTGAAGTAGAGAACAAACATCCCCAGGGCAGGATAACGCCATCCGCCCAACTGAATGACGCGTGGCCGGTAAGCCTTACCGGTCACAGTGGCAAAACGTTCCGGCTGACGCAGGGTAGCGCGTTGATAGAAATACACCAGGACCAGGGCCATGATGAAATAACTCGCCGCAAATGCAGCGCCGAGTCCGTAATTGGGTATCGCATCCCGGGTGGAAATATAGATCATGGTGCTGTAGACGTACACACGCCCGGGAAGTCCCACGACCAGGGGAGCTTCAAACGACTCCATCGACGACGAAAATTCATAAAGCAGTGCCGCCAGCAGTGCCGGGCGCAAAACCGGAAGGGTGACCCGCCGGAGCGTGGTCCAGCTCTGCGCTCCCGCGCTTGACGAGGCTTCCTCCAACGCCGGATCCATGATGCGAAAGGCGCCGACAATGATAAGAAACACCGTCGTTACCCCCCTGACCCCATCCAAGAAAATCATCCCGCCCAGAGAATAGATGTTGATCGGCCCGTCCGACACCTCTGTCCCCACGGTACTCAGCAGCTGGCGCAAAAAGACATTGACGACACCGCTTTGTGGCATGAAGAGAAAGACGTAAGCCATGGAAAAGAGTAGCCCGGGCATGGCCAGTGGAATTAATAGGAGGGTCCAGCAGAGATTTCGCAGCGGCATGTCGGTCCTCTCCAGTAACCAGGCAAAGAGGACCGCGGTGATAAGGGTCACAGTCGTGCCGCCGCTGGCAAACACAAGGGTATTGAAAATCATTCGGTAGGTTAACGGATTGCCGTAGGCGGCGAGATAGTTCTTGATCGTAAACGGGCCCGGCACCGCCGGGTGACCCGTACGGAAGCTATTCAATAGCATCTGTAACAGGGGAATGGCGATCAGCCATAGGAGAATGGCGACGATAAGACAGAAGAACAGTGTCTCCCCGCTGGGGAGTCTTGGTTTCATGCTTAGTTAGCGGGCGACCGGAAGACCGAGCGCTTCGATGATCTCGTTCAAGATCTCGTCGGCTTTTGTACTCCACTTGGGTTCGTACCAGGCGACTTTTTTCCCTTTGATGATGCGTGCGGCCTGCGTGCCGGGAAAGAAGGGGCTCGCGCTTCCCTCGACCTCATCAAGAATGGTTTGACCCTCCTCGGAAAGAGACCAAAGAATCCAAAGCCTGGCAGCGTTCGGGTGCGCCGCACCCTTCGGCACGAAGACAACTTCACCCATGTTGATGGGAATGGGCTCGGCCCAATGAAAGCCTATGTTTTCTTTGCCTCCAGAGCGCGTGTGCTCGTAGTAGCTCGAATAAAACGCGCCGCAGACGATCGGGTATTCCCCCAGAGCAAGCTTCGTCATGGCTCCGGAGCGGTCACGCTCAAAAACAGTTTGATTCTCCGCGAGCTGGCGCGCATGAGCCAAGGTCTTTTCCCGGCCCCAAACTTGGGGCTGCCAGAAGATTTCCAGATGACGCGGTCGCGTGTCCATGGCCACCTTTTTTCGCCATTTTGGATTCGCACAATCCTCCCAGGTGAATTTTTCCGCTACCGACTCAGGCAAGAGCTTTCGGTTGTAACTGATGCCATATAGCTGCTGGCGGTAGTACACTCCGGCTCCTTCCGGATGGATGTGCTGCGGCGGGATTTTCAGAGATCGCCAATCAATGATTTCAGCCACGTTGGCTTTTAACGCAATCGGGACCTGTGTCTGGCTCAACGCGGTAACATCGTAGGTGACCTTCCCGGCCGCCATCTCGGTGAAGACCCGTTCTCGCTCCCTCGAGCCGCCGACACGCTCGTATTCGACCTTGACGAAGGGATAACGCGCTTGAAACGCCTCAACCATTCTTTTCGCGCCTGGCTTACCCCCCTCCTCCCATCGGACCGTAATCCCCACTTTGAGCCTGCCCTCGCGCTTGGCCCCTTCGAGGATCTGATTCGGGACCTGCCCGGTCACAAAGTTAAGCGGAGCGGCAACAAGCCCTATCAGTAACGCAACCACTAATGCAATTTTCATGTCCGACCTCCTCAAGCGTTCACCGATTCCCGACGAATCAAGGGACTGAGGTCGACGCGCACGCGAGTTTTGTCTTCTCCGGGAAGGAGCTTATAGTCCGCTTCCGTGAGCGTCTCGAGCCGGTACCAGCGAACGAAGCGCTCTGGAAGCGTCGCAACCACGAACCCATCTTTAATCTCATAGTCGCAATGCATGCGCAGAAGAGAGGCCTTGTTCCAGTCTTCATGCAGGAGCGTGGAAACGCCAAAGGTCTTGCGGTCCATAGCGTAAACATAGATATGGCGCCCGATCCCTCGCGCCATGATCTCCGCTTCCGGAATCTTTAGCCTCACATCGGAGGGAACGTTCTCGACATGGGCCACCCTGCGCCCGCCCGTGGACTCGGTGCGAATGGTCAAAAAGACCACATCTTCCTGCGTGGTGTTCGTAAACCCGTAGTGAACACCCGCGGGAATAAGGACGCCTTGATTGGGCTTCAAGACATATTTGCCTTCGAGCCCCTCGACCGTCACCTCACCCTTCAGAATGAAAAGAATTTGATCCGAATCGGGATGCTGGTGGATATGCGTTTCTCCCCCGCGCGGACGAGTCTGAAAGATGGCAACGTAACTATTGGGTGACCTGGCCATGTCCACCCGCCCGCTGATGCCGTCGCGCCTCTTCAGAGCCTCAAAAGTATCGAAGATATGGACTCGCTCGGTTATAGTCTTGTCAGCGGCGTCGTTTTTCATCTCTTTTCTCCTTTGTTTGATTTGTCTAAACTATGCTTAGTCGATCGCGAATTGAGTCATGAACTCCTGATCCAAGCGGTCAATGAACCATCGGTCCTCCAATGGTTGCTATTTTTTTTCTGACATCCGAAAGTAATTCCCCTGTGTCACCCGCTCCGCCCACTCGTCGTCCGCCGAGTTCCATAAACCCAATGGGTAGCCATACCAGGGGTTCCTGAGTCGCAAAGGCGCCAGCCCCTCCTCTTGCCAGATTTTCAACGCTTGCTCCATAAAGGGACGCTTGGGCAAACCCACCGGCGGAAACGGCCCCTTGCGCGTCGCGTCAATCAGCATTCCCGAGCAGCCGACCGGCGGGGGAAAACTTCGCTCCTCCGGATTGGTCATGAGCGAGCGCGCCGACGGATCGAGAAGCGGTGAGCGGCCGGTAATCACCTGGACGTCGCGATGCGGCTGCATGGCGAAACTCATCGCCCACGTCACCATCTCGTGATCCTTGGGGTCAATGTCTTCATCCACGACAATGATGACTTTATTGGCCGCCCCCATGCTTGAAGCCGCGTGCAAGACCTGCGTCGGTTTGGTCGGATGGGTCTTACGCATGCGAATCACCCACCAGTTCCATCCGCCGCCCATTTCGGGACAGCAAACCTCCAAAACCTCGGACAGCCCGCAGCCATATTTCAGGTAACTATACAGCATCATTTCACGGCACGCGCGCGAGATGCCGTTCGACTCACTCGGCGGCAAGCCGACAAGGATCGCGGTAAAAAGCGCGTCGCGCCGGTGGGTGATCGCCTTGACTCTGACCACCTGCTTGCTGGCGCCCTCGGCCATGAGATAACCCGGGTAATCGCTGAACGGCCTCTCGTGCTCGGTCTCTTCCGTCGATAATTCACCCTCGATCACAATCTCAGCTTCGGCTGGCACCTGCAACGGGATCGTCTTGCATGGCACCATCTCGACCGGGCGCCCCCGCAATGCGCCGGCGACACCCAGCTCGTCGATGCCATAAGGAATATTGGCGGCGGCGACATAGGCGATATCGGGCAGTGCGCCCAGGACGATCGCAACGGGCAAGGGTTCGGCGCGGCGGCGCGCCACGGGAAAATGATAAAGCATTGCGTCGTGAATGCGCGCGATGCCAGCTAGAAAGCGGTCGGGCGCGAAAAAGTGACCGCTGTACATTCCTACGTTGCGCGTTCCGCTTTCCGGATCTTGAGTAACAACGGGCGCGGTGACCCGGATCCCACCGCTAAAGCCCGGTTCCTCGACCGGCGCGGGCAGCATCGCGAGCCCTTCCTTTTCTAGCTCCGGCCCGATGTGGATCTGTTCTTGCGCGCGACTCCGGTTGACGGTCACGGGGTCAATCGGCTTCGTGACCGCGCGCTGCCATTTCTCATAAATTTCACCGGCATCTTTGCATCCCATGCCCAGAGCCACAATCGGCCGCGACGCGCCGTAAACACCGGTGAGGACTTTCATGTCATAGGTGCGGCCCTTGGAATTGACCACGTGATCAAAGAGAAACGCCTGGCGCTGTTCATCCGCGAGCCCGCGGTACTGCAAGCGCATCAACGGCATCAGCTCGGTGTCCTTGTTAACGGCACGCCGCCAGCGGTAGAGCTTCCCCTGCCTTTCAAGCTCGGCGACAAACTCACGCAAGTCAGCAAAACAAAGTTCTCCCACTCAGATTCCTCTCTCTCTATCTATCTGTTTCTGTCTGTGTCTGTTTCCACGCTTAATCGAGAAGCCGGCGCGCGAGGTCGACCGCGGGATCGCGCACCCTGGTGATTTTCTCCTCGGATTGGTTCTCCATCTTGAAGTATTGCTCGACCGTCAGTTCATCCTTGGCCGCAACGACAAAAAATTTTTTCAGCCATTCCGTTTTTACGTCCAGACGGCGCGTGGCGCTGCCCATGCTTTGCGTAAAAACCTCCTGTCCCTCCCTGGCCAAAAGCCAATTGACAAACAATCGTGTCGCATTGGGATGGGGAGCATTTTTGATGATCGTGAGGTTGCCGTAGCCTCCGGTCGCGTACAGCCCTTCTTTCGGGGTCGCCAGGGCCTTGACCGGAAGACCGGCCTTCATAAATGGCAACAATTCCCCGTAACCGATGCCCACGGCAAGTGCCACGTTCCCCCGGGCCAAATTCTCGGCAAGAAGCCTGGTGTCGGCGACGACCATGATCTTTTGCGCCACTAACTTGCGCAAATATTCCTCGCCCTTTACCTCCCACATGTAAGACCACATCGACGAACCGGAGCCGGGAACCCTGGGATCACTGAACCCAATCAGCCCTTTCCATTTCGGATTGAGAAAATCGTCCAGAGAACGTATTGCCTCCCCGCGCAGGCGCGTGTTGTGCCAGATCGTTGCTGTTTGATAGGCGCTGAAGTCGTAGACAAAGCGTTTCGCGCGATCCACCCACATGTGTCCACCCCACCAGTTACGTGCTTCTCTTACCTCGGGAAGAATCAGCCATGGCTCAACGGGCTCCAGGATGTTTGCCGGGAGAAGACCTTTGACAATGGACTCGCTGCCGCCCATGTGCAGATCAAAATAGCGGATACCAGCGCGCGCCTCCTCCGCAATCCTGCGGATCACCTGAGCGCCCCTGGCGGGTACCAGCTCCGTCGCAACGCCGTAGCGTCTTGCGAAGTATTCCTCAATTCCCTTTCTGAGCTCCGGGCTGGGTGGAATCGAAATGACCAGCTTGCCTTCATCGCTGGCTGATTTGACCGTCCGCTCCCAAATCGCCTGCCCCGATTCCTCCCGTGTCTGCGCCCGCACCGGATCCTCACCCAGACAGGAAACAACCCCAACGGTCAGAAGGACTGCAAGGATGATCTCGCGGATAGAGCCGGGTGGCGGCATCGGTGGGACCCGGTTAAAATGAACACCTCCACTCATTCATGGCACCGCGCGTTCCTGCGGGAAATCCCGGTAGGAGGCGGACGGCATCTGCAGTTCTATCCCTTGCGCCTTGATCCGGGCGTCGTAGTCTCGGCGAATTTGTGGGTCTTCATCCTCATATTCAATGAGCGTGCCTCCTTCGCGGACGCTTGTTCGCACACCGGCGCCTGCAGCCTTATTCAGAGCTTTGGCAATTCCCAACCGGTACTTGCCCGAATTTCCGGTATAGCGGAAGGCTAGTTGCCGGGCCGGTTCCTGTCCCATATTGAAATGCTGATGGAACCAACCGGTAGGCGGGCTCATCACGCTTCCCACTTTCCAATCTACCTTGACGACTTGATCGCCGCGACCCTCAGCGTAGGGATGAATCCCAGCTTCCTGCGGCCACATGAGCGTATATCCTTTCGACCTCAAGATCAGCAGAATCGCTCCGCCTTGATGATGGTGTGCTTTGTGATAACGACCTACCGGCCATTCGGCGATATGTCCTACGAGGGCGCTCCCTCCCATTTCCAATGCCGTGATCCTGACCCCTGAACCCTTGCGCTCGGCGGGATCCACCACCGCTCTGCGGACATCCGCGATAAAGTTCGACTCCCACACCCAAAAACCGCCGACCGGCTGGCTTCTGTGAGTGCCCGGCACAAAATAATCCCTCTCACCGTCGAATCTCTGATGAAAGACATGGTCGCAATTAAAAATAAAATCCGGGTCGTGGATCAGGTCCATCAACAAAGGCGCGCTCGTCACCCCAAGATACAACACCGGTTCCTGGCTCCCGTTCAGCAGCCGGTGCATGCAGTTCAACGGCAGAGCGAACATTCCCCCTTCTTCCCATTCAAAAGATGCTTTCTTCCCGTTCCCTTCCCACCACACCTCGCTCGCCCCATGCCCGCGCAAAATATAAATCAACTCGTCATAGAAGTGCTTCTGCGGATTCAAACTTTCGCCCGGTGCGATCTCCCCGAGATACATGCCGGTAAAACCCTCCATGCCGCGAAGCTGAATGAAGGCCCCCTTGCCCCCAGTCCTCGACCAAGGTTGTCGCGGCGCCGACAGAAGATCCTCGATCCCAAACGCTTCGACCACAGGGACGCCTTCGTTGTGAATCCAACTCTCGTAGGTTGTCGGTCCTGCCACTTCAGTCCCTCCCGATGAAACCTGTTGCTGCCCAATCATTTATATTTCAATAGTTAAGATGTCAACTATTTTTAACAATGCGCGACGAAATTTGGCGCCGCAGAACCCATGAACAACTGAATCGGCAAGTATTTTGGGCGGAAATTGGTTTTTAGTTGGCCAGGTGGAAATACTTATTGCTCAAATTCGGCCTAGCCGAGGCTCTCTGCTACGCGTCGCCTGAGAACACCATTCGTTGTGCACCTTGGCGCGCGCTTAGCCGAGACTTTATCGGTCTGATCACGACTCGCCTCGGCCAAGCTAGACCTATTTTAGACCTTGTTCTCTCAACAACTGCTGCGCCTTCTCGCGCGCCTGTTTCCTACCGGTGACAACCCAGTGCCAATCGGTATCGTCAAAATACGTCACTCCGGAACGGGGAATCTCTTGCTTGTTCAAGAAAGATTCATCAACGTCGGTGCGCAAGCTCGCGGCGCCATAGCCACGGGAATACAGCTCCTGACCTTCTTTCGACGCAATCCAGTTGGCGAAGACCCGCGCCGCGTTCGGATGCGGCGCCTTATTGGCAACTGTCAACAACCACGGCGAGCCGTTCACATGGCTGGGGATGTCTACCATTTCAAAGACTTCGATCAATTTGAAGCCCTCTTTCTGTAGCGGCCGGACGTCGTCCTGGCGGCAATTCAAGCAGATCGGGTACGTTCCGCGCGCGAGCCAATCGGTAAACTGGCGGCGCTCGCGCGAAATGACGGGCTTTTGTTCGATATAAAGCTTCTTGAGAAATTCTTCGCCCAGCTGAACGAGAAAACTCGCTGCCGTGTTCGCCCCCGATCCCGAAACAAAGGGGTCTTCCGCCGAAATCTTGCCGCGCCATTTAGGATTCAACAGATCCTTTACCGCGCGGACTTCCTCGGCTTTCACATAGTCGGCATTATAAAAAAGCATGTTGTCGACGGACCGGAATGTCCTCAGAACATACTTTTCCTCCGGATCGATAAACCACGGCTTGCCTACTTTCCATTTCGAGGGTTCGAGCACCTCGGGTAGAATCAGCAGCGGCCGGAGAGGATCGATCAGTTTCTCGCCGTAGAGCGTGCTCGCCGTCGAGTCCGGACCGGTCAGGAAAACATCCATCGAATAAATTCCCGCCGCCCGTTCGGTCTTGATTTTCGCCAGATACTGGCTGGCACGGCCGCCGAGAAATTCAACCGAGATTCCAAACCGCGCAGTAAACGTCGGAATAATGTCGTTGCGCATCACCGGATCCGGAGATCCCGCGACGGCGACTTTACCTTCTTTCTTGGCGGCAGCCAGAACTTCATTCCACTCCTTTTCCCAGCCCTTTTGCTGGGCTGACGCCGTGCCGATCCAAACTAAGAGCAAGACAACTACCTTAAGCATAAGAAACCTCCTCGATTCGACCTCGTGGTAAGCCTTGGCATTGAGTTCCTCCATTACGTGATACCAACCATTTATCATCGCGAGAATGATATCGATTTACTATTTTCCATGCGCTCTCAAGAGCGCCTGTATTTTTTCGCGTGCTTCTGTCCTGCCACTCACAGCCCAGCTCCATTCTGTGTCGTCGAAATATTTCACACCGGCGCGTGGAATCGTTGCGCGCTCAAGAAACGATTCATCTACATCCGTCCGTAGTGTGACGGCCCCGTAGCCCCGGGAGTAAGTCTCGAGACCCTCTTTGGATACAATCCAATTGGCAAACACGCGCGCCGCGTTCGGGTGCGGAGCCTTATTGGCAACGGTAAGAAGCCACGGAGAGCCGTTCACCTGGGGCCTCAAGTCCGACAACTCAAAAATCTCTACAAGTTTGAAGCCCTCTTGGCGCAACGGTCGCACGTCGTCCGCGCGACAGTTCAGACAGATCGGATACGTGCCCCGCGCCAGCCAATCCGTATACTGGCGCCGTTCACGAGAAAAGACAGGCTTTTGGTCGATGTACAGCCGTTTCACGAACTCCCCTCCTAGTTGCGTATAGAGCATTGCGGCGTTGGCCGCTCCAGTTCCGGATATCATGGGATCGTCGGTGGAGATTTTGCCGCGCCATTTAGGATTGAGCAGGTCCTTAGCTGACCCAACTTCTTCGGCTTTTACATAATCGGCGTTATAGAAGAAAAGGCCATTCACGGAGTCGAAAACCCTGAGGACGAACTTTTCCTCCGGATCGATAAACCCCAGCTTTCCTGTTTTCCACCTGGAGGCATCGACCACTTCGGGAAGGATCATGAGCGGCCGCAAGGGATCGATCAGCTTTTCCGCGTACAGCGTGTTAACCGTGCTGTTCACACCCGTCATAAAAATGTCCACCGAATAGATGCCTGCGGCGCGCTCGGTTTTGAATTTTGCGATATACTGCGTCGCGCGCCCGCCAATGAATTCGACTTGAATCCCGAACCGGGCGGTAAATTTCGGAATGATCGCGTCACGCATCACGGGATCCGGCGATCCTGCGACCGCAACTCTGCCCTCTATTTTCGCGGCCGCCAGCGTCTCGGTCCATTCCTTTTCCCAACCTTTCTGCTGCGCCGCCGCAGGCGTCGCCAAAAATAACAGAAGAAGAATTGCTCTAAACATAATAAGCCTCCTCTAATCGACCGTGATACCACCGGCTGATTCGTGTTGGGCCGAACCCTTCACGGCCCGTTGTGGTTTCGGTCACTAAATCGAATCTCGCCCGTTGCTCCCCCGAGAGAAACGCTAGATTCAAGATACTGTATCGCATCGGTGACATCCCCATGCGACCTGGCGAGAGCCAAACCACAGAGCATCATCGCATCCCAACCAAACCCGTGATTCGCGGTGGCAACGTTGACCCGTTCGCAGGAGAGCGCGCTCAGCAGCGCGCTTTCCTGCGCTCCCCGAGAAGGTCCGCGCCGGAACAGGTCCACGAACAGCGCACCTTCGGCAGCGGACCCCAGCGAATCTATGAAAGTCTGGCGCAATAGGGATCGACCAAAGAGCTGAGGAGTTCTGGGCAGCGCGCTCTTGCACGCCATTGCGAGCGCCAGCGCTTTTTTTTCTACCGAATAGATCAAGTAAACGAGATCTGCATTCCAGCTCGCAACTTCATCGATCCACGCGGCCTCGTTGCCGGAACGTGAACGCACCCGAATTTCTCTTCTCTCCAGAGCCGACTTCATGCTTTTCGCGACACGATCCTGGAATTCTGTTTGATCATGCAAAAGAAACACACGCGTGAACCGCGCCTGCACGAGCAAATGGCCAACCGCCTCGGCGGTTTGCGTGGTCGGTAAACCGATATGAAAAACGTGGCGCCGCCGCTGCCAGACAGAAGGATTGTTGTTCGCGACGAAACAGAGAACCTTCATTTCCTCTGCAATTTCGCCGAGGCGGGCCGATTGCGGCACATTGGTCGCGCCCACGATTCCCGACAGGTTTCCTCCCCACTGCCGGGCCTTCTCTTCTAACGCTTTGTCTGCTCCGGCGTCAAAGACGTTTTCCTCCAACTGGATGACATCAGCCAACACTCCGTGCCGCCAGGCCAGTCTCGCTCCAGCCCTCTGGTCTAACGCGGAGTCAGCGCTCTCTTCAGGGCGCAACAGCAGGACACGCGGTTTCATTGCCCTCGACGGATCAGCGTCCCAGGATCTCTTTTAACCGCAGCCGTACTTTCTCCTTTCCCGAAACTGTCCATTCCCAATCGTAAGTGTCGAAATAATTGATCCCGGGGCGCGGAATCACATCCGTCGGCAGGAAAGACTCATCCACGTCGGTGCGCAACGTCACGTTTCCCTCTCCCCTGGCATAGATCTCGAGCCCCTCTTTTGAGAGCATCCAGTTTACGAAAATCTTCGCCGCATTCGCGTCCGGCGCGCGGTTTAGCAGGACAATCTGCCACGGCGAACCCGTAAGCGCCGGCGGCATATCCGGGAAGCCGTAGATCTCTTTGATTGGAAACCCTTCTTTGCGCATCTTCTCCACGTCCGAATCGTGGGCCGCGAACGCAATGGGATAGGTCCCGCGCGCCAACCAGTCGGTAAGCTGGCGTCGTTCCCGGGTGATCGCCGGCTTTTGATCGATGTAGAGCTTCTTCATGAAATCCTCGCCCATTTGCGCGTAGACTCGCGCCGCGGTATTGCTTCCGCTTCCCGAAGTTGTGGGATCTTCCGTGGATATTTTTCCTTTCCATTTTGGGTTGAGAAGATCTTTCGCCGTTGCGAGATCCTGCGGCTTCACTTGGTTGGTATTGATGTGGAGCAGGTTCGAGATGGTGCTGAAAGGACGGGCAACGTATAGCCCCTCTGGATCGACAAACCAGAGCTTGCCCCTTTTCCATTTCGATGGATCTAGCACTTCCGGGAGCATCACGGCGGGCCTGAGAGGATCGAGCATCTTTTCCCGATAAAGAATCGTCGCCACCGTCTGAATCCCGCCCATGAAAACATCAACCGTGTAAACTCCAGCCTGGCGTTCTGACCTGAGTCGCGCGGCGATCTCGCTTGATCTTCCGGCGACATGCTCCACGGCGATGCCAAAACTTTTCTTGAACTTCGCGGCGATCTCACGCATCACCGGGTCAGGCGATGTCACGACCACGACTTTCCCTTCTTTCTTGGCCGCCGCCAGGACTTCGGTCCATTCCCGTTCCCGGCTCTTTTGTTGTCCCCAGGCAGGAAGCGCTACGGCGAGAATCACGATCGCGATGACGAAATGCATGGTCGTCCTCTCCTAAGATTCGATGATGCACCAAGTTCGTGCACGACCCTCACGACTGGGTCAACTGCAATCCCAGTTTTCTGCCCAGCAGCATCATGACACAGACGATCGCCGTGATGAGAAGGCCCAATGCCGCGGCGCGCTCGAGCTCTCCGGAAAAGCTGTACTCCAGAAGCAGAATCGCAAGCGGTCGCGACTGCGCGCTGTAGAGAAGCACCGGCGTGCTCACGCTGGTGAGCGCGCCGCCAAAATTCAACAGACCCACCGTCGCAACCATCGGAGCGAGCAGCGGAAGCAGAATCCTGCGGTACGTGTACCACCACGAAGCCCCGGTAACGCGCGCCGCTTCTTCCAGTTCCGGTCCAAGCTGCAAGATCGCGGCTTTGAAGGCCTGGGTCGTAACCGGGCTGTCTTTAATCATCAGGGCCAGAGCAATCCCCCAGACCGATCCATAGAGGACCGATCGCAAGGGCGTCGCCAGGAAGATCCAGAGGAGCCCGAGGCTCATCAGGATTCCCGGAATCACCCAGGGGAGCCAACAGAAAAGATCCAGCACCGGCCCGATTCGGCTACGCCGTGAGACCACCAGATAAGCAACGACCGAGTAGAGAACGATGCCGGTGACAGCGGCAAGGGTTGCGATGATCAGGCTGTTCTTCAGGGATACAAGGAAGATAGGATCGTTCAGCATGTTCTGCCAGTGCGCGAGGGTAAAGGGATTGCTAATGTTGAAAAACCCGTAGCGGCGCATGAACGAGCCGACGATGAGAAACGTCAGCGGCAAGACCATCATCACAACGAAATAAAAAATACAGGCACCCAGGGCCACATAGCGCCACTTGCCAAGCTTCACGCGAGTGGTCGAGTATCCCTGGCCCGTCACTACCGTGAACTTTCTTTTTCCTTTGAGGTGGCGCTGATAGAAAAATGCCAAAATACCCAGGACCACAAGAAAAACAGAGCCCAGGGCTGTGGCTTCGCCGAACGCCGGGGGTTCTGCGCGCGTGAAATCGTAAATGCGTGTTGCGTAAACGTAGATGCCCGCCGGGATGCCGAGAAGCAACTCCGTGTTGAACGATTCAATGCCACGGATAAAGCTCAACGCGGCAATCGCCAAGATCATGGGCGAGAGCACGGGAAGGGTGACTCTGCGAAGAGTCGTGAAGTTATCCGCGCCGGCGACGCGCGCGGCCTCTTCCAGACTGGCGCCTAACCGGCGAAACACGGGCGTCAAAAGCATCACCTTAAACCAGATGCCGCTGACTGACGTGTGCACCCATATAATTCCCCAAAAACTGTAAGGATTAAAAAGCGGCCCGTCGACAAAAGGAAGGTATCTGGCGATGCTGTTTAGAACGCCGTAGTTGGGATCGAGAAGCAGCATCCAGGCGAGAACCATCGGAAAATCCGGAACGAAATAGGCAAACCAGCAGAGAAACTCCAGCGTCTGCCCCCCGGGCATGTCCGTCCGAGCGATCAACCACGCAACCACAACCGAGATCGCGATCGCCGGAATAAGCCGCACGAAGGCAATTAAAAAACTCATCCACAACGCACTCAAGGTCCCCGGATCGGAAAAAGCGCGCACCCAATTAGCGATGCCGAATGTCGCCTCCTTCGTCGGCGACGCGATATTGAAACTGCTGATGAGCATAAAAAGGACCGGGGCGCCCATGAGCACGGCGAGGAGCGCCGCCATGGAAAACTCCGCCACGCGAAAGGCTCTAAAGCGAAATCTGAATCGTGGAAATGGAAGCGCCGCCGTGCTGTTCTTCATAGGGGAGCTAAGTCCGGATCGCTAATTGCGTGCGCCGAAACCAACATTGTTAATCATTTATATTTTGATTATTGAGATGTCAACAATCTTTTGCGACAGCCTTGGTTGCTGTCAAAAAATACAATCTGATCGCCTGAACGGGAACAGATCAAGTGAACATTTCAGCGCGCAGCCAGCGTTGCGGGTGAAACCTCAGTTGAAATTGGTGGCGGGGTAAAATACGATCCTTGGTGATGTCGATTGTATCGACGAAACCGGCCTATTAATCAGGAGTCCCTCTAATGATTTTTCGTGAACTCAACCGCAGTAAATGCAAAACCTATCTCATCGGCTGCGAGAAAACCCGGGCAGCGGTGTTAATCGACCCGATACGAGAAAAAGTTGACCGCTACCTCGCGCTTGTCACCTACCATCATCTACGGCTCGATGCAGTGGTCGACACGCACACGCACGCCGACCACCGCACCGCTTGCTTTGAGCTCAAAGATTTGACCGGCGCCAAAGTCGTTATGCATAGCAAAGCGCCCGCGCCGCACGTCGACGTCCATGTCGACGACGGGGCGAAAATTCCCATCGGAGAAATCGAGCTGCAAGTTATGTCCACGCCCGGCCACACGCCCGACAGCATGAGTCTCTATGCGGGAGATCGAGTCTTCACCGGCGATACGCTCCTGATCCGAGGAACCGGACGATGTGATTTTGCCGGGGGCGACGCGGGTGAGCAGTTCGACTCCATTACGCAGAAGCTCTTGGTGTTGCCTGCCGAGACGCTGGTCTTTCCCGCCCATGACTACCGCGGCAACACCCAGTCCACCATCGGTGACGAACAACGGCTAAATCCCCGTATAGCCAACCGGACGCGGGAAGCCTATATCGAGGTGATGAACAACCTTGGGTTACCGCTTCCGGATAAGATACAGGAAGTGCTCCAGCCGAACCAATCCGCCTTGGATGACGACCGGCTTCGCTTCCCCTCTTTAGGGGAGCTAAACCAGGTTCATCAGCTTACGCCGAATCAAGTCCAATTGCTTGTTGCAGCGTCCCCCTCGCCCATTCTCGTCGACGTCCGCGAGCCCGACGAATACACGGGTGAGCTTGGACATATTGCTGGTAGCATCCTGATCCCACTTCAAAATCTCCCCGCGCGGGCAAGCGAGCTTGAGGGCTACAAAGACAAGCACCTCATCGCCATTTGCCGCGCTGGCGTCCGCAGCACCACCGCCGCCGCCATCCTCACCGGCCTTGGCTTCGATCACGTGTCAAATCTCAAAGGCGGAATGCTGGATTGGAACAAACAGAAACTGCCGGTGGAGCGGACTTAACGGTGGCCTGGCTTGTAGCGCTATCACTTAGGAATCGGGAACTCATCAACCGCCATCCGACAACGGACGTGCGCAACTATGAGTAACCGACCGCTGTTCATCACCGCCCGCCGTCCCGCTAGATGACCGTGCCGTCAGGAATTGTTGCGTTCTTTATTACGACGACAATCCCACTTTGGATGACAAAGCCCAGATCTTCCCGGCTCGCCTCCGCCACGCAATCTTTATTCACGATTCTAACATTGCGCCCGATGCGTGCATTTTTGTCGACAATGGCTCTTTGGATCGTCGTGTTTGCCCCCACGCCCAGGGGAACTTTCCCACTCTCCAAGGTTTTCAAACGTTCGATAGGGGATTCGTAGTAGTCAGATCCCATCAATAAGGCATTGTCGATAACGCAACCGGTTTCGATGCGGGATCGAATTCCGATGACCGAGCGCCTGATCGTACATTCCTTGAGAATGCATCCCTCGCCGACCATCGACTCAATCACTTTGGAGTCGAGCAACTTCGTGGGGGGCAGGTAGCGCGACCGCGTATAGATAGGTGCCTTTTCATCGTAGAAACTGAAGGGGGGATCTGGCTGATGGGTGAGCGCCAGATTTGCGTTGTAAAACGCTTCGATCGTCCCAATATCTTCCCAGTAGTCTTTGAACAGATAGGCCTGCACATTGTAATCTCTCGCTGATGCTGGAAGGACTTCTTTACCAAAATCCGTTCGGTCGCGGACTTCGTTTAACAAGTCGTGCAATACCCGCTTTTCAAACACATAGATACCCATAGAAGCGATATAGGGAAACTCCTTCGCTATTGCCAGCGGCAGGCCGAGAACTGTTGTGTCTACCCACATCGCCTTGAGAGCATCACCCTTGGGTTTTTCGCTGAAAGACATCACGCGCCCGGCTTTATCAATTTTCATCAAACCGAAGTCCGACGCCCGACCCTCATCGGCCGGTACTACCGAAAGCGTGATGTCTGCCTTTGTCTCCCGATGGCGCTGAATAAAATCCGCGTAATTCATCCGGTACAGGTGATCGCCGGACAAAATCAGGTACTGATCGACATCCCACTCCGCGAATAACCAGAGATATTTGCGCACGGCGTCAGCAGTTCCTTCGAACCAACTCGGGCTTTCCGGCGTTTGCTGGGCCGCCAGCACTTCAACAAATCCCTGAGAGAAACCTGCCATGCCATAGGTGCGGGCAATATGTCGGTTGAGAGAGGCCGAGTTAAATTGCGTCAAAACATAAATCCTTTGAATCTCGGAGTTGATGCAATTACTGATGGGAATATCGATCAAGCGATATTTGGCAGCTAACGGAACGGCCGGCTTGGCTCGAAGTTTAGTTAACGGATAAAGCCGGGTTCCGGCGCCTCCGCCTAAAATAATGGCTAGTACTCTTTTCACTAAGCGGCCCTCAGCGTTTCACCCCTCCGGTCTATCGTCGACGGGCAGTTTTTGTTGGCTATTCGCCATTTTTTGCAGAGATTATGCGACCAAGCGCGGATCTGTCAACCCTACTGGCAACGACTTTGTCGGGATGCTGATGTGGGAGGGGAGAAAAGCAGTCCGGCGAAACATTTCGTAGCCCATCGAACAATTAACTGGCCCTAATTCCTGGAAGCTCCGTTCAGCCAAACCTTACGACAAAAACAAAGTCAGGAGAGATAGCCTTAATCCTCGCTCACAACGAGCTATCCGATCGGCTTTATAATGACGAGTTGTCGGTCCGCTACATCGAGACAGGGTTACCTTTGCATACGCGATCTACTTGGGCTCCATTACCACTTCATCGTAAGCTTTGGCGAGGTCTTACCGAAGTCACGAGGCGGTCACCATGCGCCTCGCCATAGCAAGTGAAGTATTTGACCGCGCCTTCTAAAACCTAGACTGCTTTCTGCTTCTTAATCCAGGACCGATACAGCGGACCGCTTCTTTTGACGCCATTGCGAGCGGAAACCTTCGAAATGTATCGAATAAGCGGTGGTCTCAAAGCCTGTACGCCGGGTATCCGGAAGCCTTACTGGATCGTTGCCGTCGCGATGATCGTACCGATCCGCCTCCCCCAAGATCTTGAGCGGCGGTTCCTTGAGGCTCCGGTCTTCGACCGGGCCGCTAAAACTGCTCGGCTCGTAATTCACCGCCGCGCCGTAGTTGCCGTTCACTCGGTCTTGTTGCCAACCTGCGAGAAACCTTCGCCTTGGAATAAGTTGTATTATCGTGGTACCGTAAGCTTCGGTTTTCGTCGGGCGCTCTGTCTATTAGGGTCGCATCACATTTTGACAGCTTGCTTAACGATGGAAGCGATCCGCTCTATGTGAGCGAAATTCACCTCCGGTTCACACGGAAGCTCGATCAATTGGTCCCAGATTCGTTCGGCACATGGAAGACGCTCCCTCACGAATTGCTGATAATGACTGAGCAGGTGGATGGGTAGATAACTTCCTTGAACTTCATAGCCTGCCTCACCCAGCATTCTCACGAGTTCCGTGGACACTTCATCCCCGTTACGTCGCGGTAGGACTCGCGTCACCTGTGTGAGGCAGGCAGACCCACGCCGGTGCGGAATGAGCGCTAGTCGTGCCTCTTTGCCCAGCAATTCCTGATAGGCTTCCACCCGCGCTCGACGCGCGGCCACGTTCTGTTCCAGATTCTCTAGGAGACTCACCGCAACTGCCGCGTTCAGATTGGCCATCGCCTCTTTTCGGTACGGAGCGGGAGGCAAGTCCGGTCTCAGTGCGGTCACGGGGGACAGCCCGGCTCGCAGCGGCAACGTCCAGCGCCGCCAGCGCCGCCAAACCAGCGTCGACAAAAACCTTCGTATTGCTGGCGACAGGTGCGCAGGCGCTAAATCCCCCCCCGGGCGACCGCTAAGAAACCCTTTTCTCCGAGTAACAGCGACACCGCCCCCGAGTCCGAAACAAACTTTCTCGTCGCCAAAGCTGACAATTCCGGCATCCCCGAAACTGCCAACCGATTGTCCCCCGACTGTCGCTCCTAAAGCCTGGGCCGCATCGTCGATAACTCGAATGCCTCGGGTGGAAACAAGCTTTATGATTGCGCTGATATCCGCAGGATTGCCAAAAAGGTGGGGCACGATGACAGCGGTTGTTTTTTCCGTCAGAACCGCCGCGACCGTCTCCGCGGTCAAGTTGAGATCAGCGCCGATGTCGGCGAGCACGGGGAGCGCTCCGACAGCCAAGATCGGCAAGACAACAGTGGTGCAACAAAAGGTCGGAATCACCACTTCATCCCCTTCCACAACGCGGCAAGCGCGCAGTGCGATTTCGAGGGCCAATTTTCCTGAGCCGCAGGGGACGGCCTCCTGGACCCCAAGTTTATCGATTATTGAGGAGCTGAGCCTGTCCAGATCGAGCCCGTTGATGACGCTGCCCGAGAGCAGGGACCGAGCAATTTCACGATAAGTGGCCCCGGTCCAATACGGCACGCAGAGAGGCACGTGGTACGAGCACGCACACAGCCTCACAGCTTAGAACTCCCCGAAGAACCCATAGAGGCGGCCACTTTACAATGCTCGCGGCAAAGCGCTAGATTCTTATCGGCTAGTGCTCGTGAACTTCCCGCGAACGCAGAGGTGGTTATGGTCAACTTACTCGCTCCGGAAGAACTGATTGTCGATCTTCAGCATACGTTGCAGCGGCGCCACGCGAAGCCCCATGCCGTGCGGCAGCTTCTTTTGAACGGCCGTCTCACCAAAGAACAGCTGCAAGGGTGGGCCCGCAACCAGTTTCACGAATTCCGCAACATCCATCGCTTCTTCGGTATCCGCTATCAGAAGTGCCCGATTCCGGAACTGCGCAGAATGTTGCTCGAGAACATGGTTGAAGAGGAGGGCGAAGATCTGTTCGGCGGAAAGTATCCAAGTCACGCCGAGCTCTGGGTAAAATTCGCCGTCGGGCTCGGCATTGCACGCGACGATATTCTCAATTACGACCCGCTTCCCGGCATACGAGCGGCGCTGGAGATGTACGTGTCGCTGGTGCAACGCAGCCATTGGGCGGTCGCGATCGGTACCGGACTGGTCTTCGAAGGCGGCGGCCCAATGCGAATGAAAGCGGAACGGGAGGCGTTGGCGAAACACTATGTGTGGATTCCCGCAGATTGTTTGGATTTCTTCCGCGCCCATGAGTACCACGATAAAGGACATGGCGACATGGTGGCCGACGTGATCAAACAACACTGCATGGAAGTCCACCTGCAAAATGAGCTGCGCGAAGCCGTGAAGCAACGAGCGGACATCATGTGGCTGCAAAACGAGTGCATTTACAACGAATTCGTCAGACCCTCCCTGTCACCGGCGATTATTAAAGAACTGGAGGGCGGCTCGTAATTCGTCGCTATCCAGCCAAGCCGAGGAGTTTCGCCGCATTGCCACCCAGGATCTTCTGCTTGTCACTATCCGTGATTTTCAAGGCGTGGATCACGTCGACGGACCGTTTAAGGGCAATGGGGACCGGCGGCGAGTCGCTGCCAAAAAGGACATGGTCGATGCCGATCGTGTCGATCGCGCATTGGACCGCCGGCGGGTGGAGCGACACCGTGTCGAAATAAAGCTCTTGGATATAAGTCGCCGGGGGACGCGTGATCAGGTCCGGCTCCCAGGGTCCAAAGCTCCTATCTTTACGCAGCTCGTAACCGCACCCAAGCCTGCCAGGCAGCATCGGCAGCGCACCCCCGACATGCGCGCAGACCATCCTCAACTTGGGAAATTTCTCCAGCCCGCCGGTGAGGATGAATCGGGCCAACGACAACGTGGTGTCAAAAGGCCTGCCGATCATTTCGGGCAGCCGAAAGATCTCCATCTTTTCGTTCCCGATCGTGACTTTCGGCGGGTGGATGAAGACCGGCACGTCCAGTTCACTCGCGAGCTGAAAGAACGGCGCCGCGCGCGGCGAGTCGAGATACTCGCCTTTTGCGCTGGAGTTCACCATGATTCCCTTCAGCTTATACTCCTTCACGGCCCGTTCCGTTTCCTTCAAGATTTGTCCGTCGTCAAACGGCACCGAGCAGGCGAGCCCGAGCAGCCGCTGCGGATGTTTGGCGGTCAGCTCGGCTGCGTACGCGTTAAACTCTTGAACGACTCGAAGCGGATCGTGCCCATCCGGCGAGCGAATCCAGTTGTTACCGAACACGGTGAGATCGACCCCGGCTTCATCCTGCTCTTTGAACAAGCCTTCTAGGTCAAAGATAGACCTCGGCGATTTCGGATGAAACCAACTCGGCGGAACCAAATGCGCGTGACAATCGATGACCACGAGTTAAAATCCTTTCTACCGGGAACCTCGCGGTTGGTCCAAGTGTCCGATGATCCAACAAAGGGAAAAGGGACTCTTCAGCAACACGAATTCACGCCGGCAACACGTTGACCCGCTCGGGGTCGAAGGCGAGGCGAACTTGAGAGCCAGAGGTGAAGCGGGTTTTCTTCGGCGCGGGCAGAAGAAAAGATCGGCCGGCCGCGCTCACGCTGTACTCGAATCGGTCGCCCAGGTAGGCCACCTCTTCGACTGTCGCGGGCAATTCATTCGCACCCATGTCGCCAGCAGGTAGAATTTCGATGTCCTCGGGCCTCGATACCACGCGCACCGCGGCGCCGTCCTGGAAAGCCCCGCAATCATCGCGGCCCACGAAAAGACGGCCGCTCTCGTTGGAGAGTTCAATCCAACTCTTGCCGTTTCTCTTTTGCACGCGTCCTTCCAGAATGATCGTCCGCCCGAGAAACTCACCGACGAAGGTTGTCGCCGGATGTTCATACATTTCCAGCGGCGTTCCGACCTGTTCCAGGCGGCCGCCGTTGACAACCGCGATCCGGTCCGAGAGGGTCATCGCTTCCGTCTGGTCGTGCGTCACATAGAGAACGGGAAGGTTGAGCCTGCGCTGCAGCCCCCGGAGCTCGAATCTCATCTGTTCCCTGAGCTTCGCGTCTAGATTGGACAGCGGTTCATCGAGCAGAAGGATCGAAGGCGTGTAGACGAGGGCGCGCGCCAGCGCGACCCGCTGCTGTTGGCCGCCGGAAAGCTCGGTGGCGCCGCGGTCCTGCAGGCCGGCAAGACCCACCAGGCTCAAAGCCTCCGCGACGCGCTGCCGCATGGCGTTCGCCGACTCCCTGCGGACTCGAAGCGGGAACGCCACGTTTTCAAAAACCGTCAGGTGCGGCCAGATCGCGTACGATTGAAAAACCATTCCCATCTTGCGTTTATCGGGCTGAAGAAAAATTCCCTCTTTCGGCGACGCGATGGCCTCGCCGTCAAGCCGGATCTCGCCTCCGTCCGGCTCTTCCAACCCCGCGACAAGTCTTAGCGTGGTGGTCTTGCCGCAGCCCGAAGGACCGAGCAGGGTGAAGAATTCTCCCGGAGCAATACTGAAGCTGATTCCGTCGACCGCAAGAACCGACCCGTAACGTTTCACGACGTGAGAAAATTCCAAAACCGCTTTTTGCATCATGGCCTCTTGTCCACGGCCCGCTTGTTCCCGCGAAAGCGCAAGGATCATATCCTCTCGGCCGGGATGTGGCAAGGAGGTTACGCGGCAGATCGGTTACGCGTAAAACCTTTTCGTCAGACGAACGGGCTTTGGCGCCTGCCGTGACGTTGTAACCGACTGGTGGGAACCTGACCCGCCGCACTGCAGCATCGATGGCAGCGCGGCGGATTCGCTAAGCGTGAAATTTGCTGGTTAGGCTACCTTGACTTCAGGCGCGCGCGATTGCGCCGCCTGTTTGATGGATTCCATCAGATTGGTGTCGATGACCGCGTGTGATGGATCCCTGATCACGCCCAGGGGATCCAATCCCTGGCGTACCTTGTCCATCTCCCGCTTCATGATCTGGCGCAGCATGACGATGCCGCGGTCCGATGAAGTGAGACGCTCGCGCGTGCGATCCGCGATCGGCCCCTGCGTTTCCCATGCCATGTGGTCCTGTGCCTGCACCGCGTCCATACGGAACTTTGTGAAGGGATGAAGCGCTTCCGGCGGGTTCTTGTAGGGTTTCACATATTCCACGGGCAGGTTCTCATTTTCTTCAACGGCCTTCCCATCCGCAGTGGCATAAAAGCGCACGAAAAACACTTTGGTATGCGTGTCATCGATGGGTACCCTAATCTGCGTCGCATTTCCCTGCCGCAAAATGCTGGGGAAAATCAAGGGATGCTCGTCGAGCATTCCATTCTTGTACTTTCGCCGTTTCATGATCCCGAAAGCAACCTCGTAGAAATCAAACCCCTCGATATCGTCTGTGAAACCCCGCGTCGTGCTCGCAGCCGGGCGACGGCTAGAATCTATTGCAGTTTCCTGGTGCAGGATCTGTAGGTGGGCGGGATCAACCGAGTTCTCCATCGCTTGGAACCAATTGCAGTCCAACTGGGGCTGGACAAAAATTTTTCTCGTCCCGTCTTTGCGCGCCCAAACATCGTACTTTGGAATCACCGGCAACGGAGCCGGGCCCATGTAGGTCCAGTACAGCCCGACGAATTTCTGCACCGGGTAAGCCTTTTGCTTTACGGTGAGCCTGAACTGGCTCTCGGCGGGTTCCGGCGGCGTCTCAAGGCAGTTGCCGTGAGTATCGTAAAGCCAGCCATGATACGGGCAGGCGATGCCGCGCTCCTCGACTCGACCGTAACAGAGGGAAGCTCCGCGGTGGGCACAGCGATCCTCGATGAGTCCAACTCTCCCGGTCTGGTCGCGAAACAGCACCAAGGTTTCACCGAGAATCCTCACGACCTGGGTGGGACTTCGCTCGGTCAACTCCTGGGCGACGGCGACGGGATGCCAGTAACGCCGCAGCAGTTCTCCGGCGGGCGTTCCCGGGCCTACGCGCGTCAGCATCTCGTTTTCTTCTCTGGTGAGCATAGATCCTGCCTCCTTATCATTTCTTCGTCGTATTCAGGGCTTCGTCAACGATCTTCAGCAACGGTCGAACGTCTTCATACTCCGGCAAACTGGCATTGAGATACTTGCCCCCTTCTTTTGGAATGCTCTTTTGGTCGCTCAACATCTCTTTCGGAATATCCGTTCTGAGCGAGTTGTTGTCCGACTTCTTCTGCCACTGAAGTTGGCCCTCTTTGGATAACAACCAGTTCACGAAAATCTTGGCAGCATTGGGGTGTGGAGCTTTGTCGATTAAACCCAGGTGCCCGAAGCCGCCAGACATGTAGCCCTCCTCGGGTTTTCCGACGAGGACTCCGACGGGGAGACCTTTTTTCTGCGCGTCATCAACGTCGCTGGCGGTCGCAAACAGATAGATTTGCGCCTTTCCACTGGCGACCCAGTCCAGCAGTTGTCTTTGATCCCGCGCCACGGTCACGTCCATCTCGGAGAAAAGCCGGCGAATGAACTCACCTCCAAGAACGGGGTTGTAATAGATAGCCCTCATCCGCTGGATATGCCCTCGCTCTTTGGGGTCAAAAGCCACCATCTTGCTTTTCCACTTGGGATTGAGCACGTCCCAGAACGATTTGATCTCGCCCGCATCGACGAGCTGGGTATTGTAGGCGCCGATATCGGTCGACACGTTACCCTGGAACATAAATACATGCTGATTTTTTGCATCCGCGTACGTGTATTTCTTGGAAAACCAAAGTCCCGGATCTCTATTCTCCGGCAGCACCAACACGGGCGGGATAGAATCCAAAACCCCGCTTTTCAGCAGCACCAGAGTCAGCGTGCCTGAACCCCCGATGAAGACATCATCAATGTACTTATCCGCCCTGCGCTCGGAGAGCAGCTTTTGCGAATTGTTCGTCCCTGAACCGGGAACATAGTTGAGGTTGATCCGCGGGTATTTTTCCTGAAACGTCGCAATCGCATCCTGATATGGCTTGCCCGGCGGCGCGTAGACCGTCACTTGTCCTTCCTGCTCCGCAGCGGTAACGACTTTTTGCCATCCCTGTTGCCATGATGGGTCGGCGTCGGCAGCGCGCAAATCTTGTGGCCGCCAAACAACCATGAGACAACACCCCAGGAGCACACGGGCGACAACCCGGCATTCCAGCCTCAGCCTCGACCCTGAGATCCTTGTGCTCATTTCTGCTTCACCTGAGCTAAAGTTTCGTCAACCAGCTTTCTGAGCGGTGCCACGTCCTCGTATTTCGGTAAGCTCGAAAGGAGATAATTTTTTCCTTCTTTCGGTGCTTGCTCGTCCTTGAAGGGCAGCATGTCCTTGGGGATGTCCGTGCGGAAGGAATTCCTCCCGGTATACTGCTGCCACGCGAGCTGTCCTTGCTTCGATAAAAACCAATTGACGTAGATTCTCGTGGCGTTTGGATGGGGCGTTTCTTTGAACACGCACAGGTGTCCAGAGCCCGTGCTCAGCGCGTCACCCTCCTTCTCGCTAAAGACCTGCATCACCGGCAAGCCCTGCTTGCGCGCGTTTTGGGTATTCTCAAGCTTCGCCATCACGTGAATGTTGTATTTTCCGGACCCAACCCAATCCATCATCTGATGCTCGTTCGCGGCAAACGTCAGGGAGGCTTCGGTCAGCAGACGTTTGATAAAGTCGGGCCCTAGATCCGTGCTGTAGTAAAGGAATCTCCAGCTTCCGATGTTGCCGGCCGAGTTCGGGTCGGTCATAACGATCCTACCCTTTAATTTCGGCGCGAGGAGATCCCACCAGGACTGAATCTCGTCGACTTTCACCAAGCTGGTATTGATGGCGCCGATTCCAGACCCGCCGTCTCCTTGCGCCATGAACACGTACCGTTCATCAGGATCAGCGTAAAGGTGCCTTTTGGAAAACCATTTGGTCTCATCTCGTACTTCGGGCAGTAGCAACAGAGGGGCAATGGGTTGAAGCAGCTTGGCCCGGTGATAAACCATGACCATCGTTCCACCACCGCCAATTGAGAGATCCACGAGATGCTTTCCCGCTCTTTTCTCGGCCATGATCTTCTTGGCAAGGTCACTTCCGGAACCTTCGATGAAGTTGAGCTTAATCTTCGGGTAAACCTGGGAGAACGCCTGAATCGCCTTGCCCACGCCCGCGCGTCCCTGGCCGTAGATACTGAGCTCTCCTTCACTTTCCGCCGCCGCCAGGACTTTCTCCCATTCCGCCTGCCAAGAAGAACTTTCGGCAGACCGAGCGACGGTAACGGAAAAACAGACACCGACTACGGCGACTAGTAGAACCACAAGTTTAGCCAACTCTCGTCTCCCGCGATTATTGCGCATGATGTAGATACACTCCCTGATTGAAAATTTCAATAAATTGTTGATAGAAACTTGAGAAAAATCAATAACTTATCTTATGTATGGAAGGTTCCACTATTAATCATCGAGAGCCAAACAATCTCTCTACTGTACAGCCTCCAAGAAGCCGGTTGCAGGCCCAATGATTTCGATTCTGACCCTGAGGATGGGTTTGTTGCAGCGACTGTGCCCCGGGGCGCGATTGTGCTTTTTTTGCGACCACACCGAAAGTTACACATTTCTCGCTCTCGATGACTTTGGTCATTTGTGAGCTATCAAATATCAGTGTTATAAGACTGGTGTCACTACCCGCTTGCAAAGAAAGTAACAACCCTACTCTGGCATTGATCTATGGCGATCTTAACCGTGGAAGGCCTCGCGAAAGCCTACCGAGAGGTCACCGCGCTGGACTCGGTCAGCTTTGAGTTCAACGAAGGAATCCTGTCCGTCCTGGGCCCCTCCGGATGCGGGAAGACAACTCTGTTGCGCTCTATTGCCGGTCTGGAGCTGCCCGACGCGGGACGCATCATGATCAATGACAAGGTTCAGACCTGGGTCAGCAAGGGAGTTTATGTCCCGCCTTACTCAAGAGCGATCGGCTTTGTCTTTCAAAACTACGCTCTCTGGCCGCACATGACAGTCTTTAAGAACGTTGCCTTCGGACTCAAACTCAAGCACTTCTCGATCGATGAGATCCGACGGCGGGTACGTTGCGCTCTCGAACTGGTCGGTCTTGAAAAGCATGAGAGCCGATATCCGTCTCAACTCAGCGGCGGGCAGCAGCAAAGAGTTGCCCTTGCCCGGAGTCTCGTCTTGGAGCCCCAGCTGATTTTGCTCGACGAGCCTCTCAGCAACCTGGACGCCAAACTGCGGGAGGAAATGCGGATCGAGTTGCGAAAACTGATTAAGCGAATCGGTATTAGCGCGCTTTATGTCACCCATGATCAGGAAGAAGCTTTCACCATTTCGGACTCCGTCATTGTCATGAACGGGGGAAAAATCGTCCAGTATGCCAGGCCGGAAGATATCTATAATCGGCCAGCAACTGAGTTCGTCGCTTCCTTTTTCGGCCATTCCGTTTTGGTTGACGGAAAACTGCTTAAAGTGGGACCCAGGGACTGCCTGGTTACCATTCCCGAATTTAACGGCGCGGCCCTCGCTTGCGCTCATTCCGAAGACTTGATCCCAGGCGGCGCCTGCAAGGTCGTCATTCGAACCGGCGAGATCAGATTGAGCAGCAACAAACCCGCGTCTGAAGACAACTTATTGGAAGGAAAAATTATTGCTCGCGACCCCACCGGCAGCTCGACCGACTATCGGATCCTTGTGGGCAATCGGGAAATCGCCATTACCTCCCACCGGCTATGCCCTTTGATTGAGATAGACGGCGACGGTGACCGGGTATTTCTGCAAATTGACAAAGCCTCTATAAGCCTGATCGCGCGGCGCGAGGTCTCTTTACCCGCGACGTGAGGGACAGAGGAGCACGAGTACGGTCAAGACACCCACCGTCAAGCTGGCGATCAAACAGGGCCTCCTGATCCCTCTGCTTTCCAGCATCGTCGCGGGCGCGGTGATCATCGCGCCTATCATGATCGTGCTCTTCCGCAGCTTTACCACCGCGCGCCTTGGTACGATGGTCGGCTTCAATACTGAGAACTACGTTAAAGTGTTGGCCGATCCGAAGATTTTATCTTTGATCAACAACTCGCTTCTCTATGCCGCCGGCTCTGCGACTCTGGGAACGCTACTCGGTGCCTTTCTTGCTTGGATCGTGGCGCGTACGAACACACCGGGAAAGGCGTTGGTGGAACTGATGCCGCTTTATCCCATTCTCATGCCGCCAATTCTTAAGAACGTTGCCTGGATTCTGTTGCTGGCGCCCAGGTCCGGTATCCTGAATAGATCCCACCATGGTGGTTGTCAGCCTCCAGATTCAGGCGCTGGCGTACAACACCAAAAAGCTCAAGGCTGAAGAGGCGCCCAAAAGCTGGGAAAATGTCGCCGACTCGAAATACGCCGGAATCGTTGCGCTCGACGATCCTATGAGAGCCGGACCATTAAGCACTATGCTCGCAACGCTAAAAACCGCGTGGAAAAACGACGCGAAGTGGACGGCATTTATTAAGGGCCTCAAAGCGCTCAAAGTGCCCACCCATAAGAGCACGAGCGCTCTATTCCGACTTGTCATCTCCGGCGAGTATTTCATTGCCATGCCGGCATTGTTGCACGACGTCATGAATGAAAAAGAGAAAGGAACACCGGTTAATTTCGTTCCCACCGCGCCCCCCATTGTGTTTCCCAGAGCGGCCGCAATTTATGCAAAATCGGCCCATCCCAACGCGGCAAAGCTGTTTGCCGAATGGCTGATCACTCCGGAAGGCCAGATCGCGATCGACTCCTTAGGAAGAGAAGTATCGCGCAAGGGCATACCCTCCAAAACATCGATCGAGGCCGTTTTTCCCGCCGGCACGAAGCCGCTTGCGCCTCAAGACAAGCTCTTTCTCGAAGATCCGAAAAATTGGCTCGACGCCAACGTCAAGCCAATTTGGGAAGGTTAGGGCTGATCGTTCAGCAACAAAAGCGAAGCGGCGAGAGCGGATTTCTCCCCTTCGCTTTCACATACCGGCGGGGTGCCAGCGTCAGGAAGACGGGACCTGATGCTTTAACGAGATCTCGCGTTTCTCCTTCGCGGAGCGCAGTATGGCTTCGATCACCTCCAATGTCGCCTTGCCCCACCTACCGTCGGTAAAAACCTGCCGGTTCTCGATTACTGCGATGCGCAGCTTCGCGAGCTCCATCGCGCGGTCTAAGAAAGGCGGGCAGATCACTTCTTCTCGTCCGGTTACTGTGTAGACATAGAGACCGTCCGGAGATTGCCGGATATCGCCGCCAGCACAGCTCACTATCGTTAAACCATACATAGGCTGTTTGCGTTCACCCCGCTCTCCCCGGGTATCCGCCCGTAACGGCATAGAGTACCGCGTCACCGGATCCACGGCCCCTTTGGGAAGCTCTTTCTGAGAGGAGTAGCGGTTCGCTACCCTTCTCCCCCCCTCGCCGATATCCCAGGTCAGCTCGGTGATGTCGAAAAACCCGTAGCCGTTGAAAACCATTGTCGCCGCGGCACCATCGGCGAATTCGAGGAAAGCCGTAAAGTTGCCCTCGGTGGCAAGATCCGAATTCCAGCGGCCCGCCGCGGCACGGACGCTCCGCACCATGCCCCCACCGATCGCACGGACAATATCGACTTGATGCGCGCCCTGCCGGTACACCACTCCGCCGCCCTGTGCCGTATCCAATTCCTCGGCCAGCCGGGCCTGCTGCAGCCAGCCTTTGTAGTTCCAGGTGTTGATCTGGATCACTCGTCCCAACCGTCCGCCGGCGACGATTTCGCGCATTTTGCTCACGGGTGGGTCGCTCACCTTGGTGTGCAGCAGCAGCTTGACCTGATTTTCCTCCGCTGCGGCAATCATCCGATCACACTGTTGCAGCGAAAGCGCCATCGGCTTCTCGCAAACCGCGTGTTTCCGATTGCGCGCCGCCGCAACGGCATGCTCCGCGTGAAAAGGATTGGGAGTAGCGATCCAAACCGCGTCGACGGCGTTGCTCGCGCACATCTCAGCGACGCTCTGGAATAGCGCAACGTTGGGGTTCTTCTCTTTGACGATCTGGAGCGCCTGTTCTCTCACATCGGCGACGGCGCCGAGGCGGATGCCGTCGGCTTTCTCAAGGCTGCGCAGTACGGCATGGCCAGCGTTGCCCAGACCGGCGACGCCGAGTCTTAACGTCCCTTCCATACCTCGCGCCGGGTGTCGGTAATAGTCGGGAAATGAATAATTTGATTCTTCTTCGTGTCGCGCACCGTCCCGATCGGGTCCCGTCCTCGCCGGACCCTATCAATTTCCGCTCTCAACAGTTTCCGGAAGACCACAACCCCTTTGTCTCCGCTCGCAAGATGCTCTCGAGTGCGATCGAAGATCGAACCGGCTGTTTCCCAGGCCATGTAGTCCTGCATCCATACCTTGTCCATCTGGTAAACACCCTCGGCGCTCTTATGGTAAGCGGCATACTCAACGGGCGGGTCCTCGGGCTGTTCAACCGTCAAACCGTTTGCAGACTCGATAAAGTAAACCTCATAAAACAGAGTATGGCCATCATCGACCGGCACCCGGTACTGGAGGTAGTGCTCCCGGCCGTGGTGCTGGCGCAGCATATTGGGGAAAACGAGAGGGTGTTGATTGACGACTTCAAGCTTGCCACTGCCGTTCTTGGCCAGGCGTTTTTTCATGATTCCGTGGTCAAAGACATCAAATTCGTACTTCTGAATCTCGGCTTCTCGATCGCCGTGCACCGGCCTTCCCGTGCGCTGGCTGTGCAGATAATGGTTATGAGTCGGGTCTACGGAATTCTCCATCGGTTGGAGCCAGTTGCAGTCCAGCTGCGGCAGCACGACGATGCGGCGCTCGCCATCGGTGCGCGCGAGCACGTCGTAGCGGGGCAGCAATGGCGCCGGCTTGGGCCCCATGTACGAATAGAGAAGGCCTGCCAACTTCTCCACGGGGTACGCGGGCTGCTTGACGCGGTCCTTGTAGGTGCTGTTACCTGGCTCGGCAGGCTGTTCGACGCACTTCCCGGAGGTGGCAAACAACCAACCATGATAGGGACAGCGGATATTGTCATCCTCAATTTTTCCGTAGGCCAGCGACGCGCCGCGATGGCAGCATTTCTCCTCCACCAGACCGTACGCGCCGTTTTCCCCGCGGTAAAGAACCAGATCCTCCCCCAGGATGCGCACCCGCTTGATAGGTTGATCTCGCAGCTCCGCCGCTACCGCAATCGGATGCCAGTAGCGCCGTAGAAATTCTCCCGCCGGGGTTCTCGGACCGACGCGGGTTAGCTTTTCGTTTTCCTTCTTGCTTAACATCGCTCTTGCTCCTTCAGCGTTTTGTGGCCTCTTTATAGAGCCTCAAGACCGGATCGGCGTCCATGTGCTCGGGAGTAAACATCGGGATGTACTTGATTCCCTTGCGGCGGCGGTACTCGGGCGGGACGGCGTCTTTGGAAATATCTTCGCGCATCGACTCCACGTAATCGAAACGGGTGTTCATAATCTCCTGGTAGGTCGTTTGCCCCTCGCGGGAGAGAAACCAGTTAATGAACACTTTCGCGGCGTTCGGATGGGGCGCTTGCTTCATCAACGCAATGGTGCCGTTAGGACCCGTGTCCATATTTGGCGGCTCTTTAAAGTTGCTGTCCAGGAATTCGTCAACCGGAAGTCCCTGCCCTTTGGCTTGCGGGATTTGAGTCAAGAAAAGTCCTAGAGAAAACCTTCCGGTCGCCAGCCAGTCCACGCCCTGGCGGTCCTCGCGGATCATCGTCACATCCATCTCGCCAAAAAGCTGCCTTAAGAACTTCTCCTCCAACCCCGGTTTATAATAGAGGCCGCGCCAGCCGCCCGCCGATTCAATCGGATCGACCGCGACCATTTTCCCCTTCCATCGCGGCTGGAGCAGATCCCAGTAGGATTTGAACTCGCCGGGATTGACTTGTTTGGTATTGTAGGCGACTCGGGTCGCGGCGGGACGGCCCCAATAGGCAAAGATGAATTGACGTTCGGGATCTTGATAGTGGTGTTTTCCCTCCCACCATTTTGACTCATCGATAACCTCCGGCAGAATAAACGCAGATTTGATGGATTCCAGCGCGTTGGCTTTTTGATGCAGCACCGCGTAGGGAGACGTGACGCCGCAGATGCAAATATCGGCGAGGTACTTGCCGGCGCGCATTTCGGTCGTAATGCGCACGACAAAGCTCGAACCCCTGCCCGCGACCGAGCTCAATTGAATCTCCGGATACTTTTTCTGAAAAGCTTGAATCGCCTTTTCCAGATTGCCCCCCTGCCAAAAGTAAACAGAGAGCTTGCCTTCCTTCTTGGCCGCCTCGATCGTCGTTTCCCAATCCGCCTCCGATCCCGGCTTGCGCTCAGCCGCCCGCAGCAACGGCTCGTGAGATAACAAGAGGAGCGCAAAGATCCCGAAAAGACATCGTAGTGCTACCAGAGCCCTCATTTTGAATCCTCATTTCTCCTTTTCGCTTCTGAGCATGGACTCATAACCCAGGCTTTCCATGACTTCAACCACCGGGCGGCCTTTCCGGACTTCTTCCGCCATTCGCGCTTCCGTAGCCGCAATGGCCTCGGCTTCGGAAATGACTTCCTCGGCCTTTTGTTGCGGAATAATCACGACGCCGCTGCCATCAGCAATGACGTAGTCACCCGGATGCACCTGAACGCCGCCGCACTGGATCTCCACGTTAAACGAATCCTGCATGATCCGGCCGCGTGCCGTCACCGGCACGACCGCGCGCGCGTATACCGGAAACCCCACGTCCCGGCTCTCGTCCACGTCGCGGCACGCGCCGTCGATCACAACGCCGCTCAACCCTTTCATCTTCGACGCCAGAGACAGAAGCCCGCCCCAACCCGAGACATCCGGCCTGCCTCCGTTGTCGACAACGATGACGTCCCCCGCGCTTGCCGCTTGAATCGCGGGCGTGCCCAAATGCTGCTTCGACTTCTCCAAGCCCGCGGGTTTAATCTTCACGGTCACCGCGCGCCCGGCGATGCGCGGGCACGCCCAAACCGGCTGAATCCCGATGGTCGCGCCTTTAAGCGCGAGCCGATCCAAAGCGTCTGAGACCGCGCAGGTGTCAAGTTTACCGAGACGAAAAACTAGATCTTTTTGAGACATGATGCATCACTCCTTTGTGACGGTGTAATTTCTTGCGTGGGTGACTGCACCCGTTGAAAACTCCAGCAGTCTTAGCGCAAACACCAGCCGTGTCAATTTTCTTGAAGGTTGCGGAACGGTGTAAAGCTTTTGCACACCGCTCTCATTAGTCGACAATGAGCGGCGCGATTTTTCTATCCTTCACCCGTACCAGCCCTCGGTCGGTAATACGCAACGCCGGAAGAGTCACAAATGTCAGGAACGCCAGAGCAAAAATCGGTTTCGCAAAAGGCGAGCCCTTTTCGCGCAGCAAACGGTGCAGGCGCGCAAGCCTTCTTCCCACCTCTTGCCACGGATCCAAACAAAAGAGACCGCCGATAGGAAAGTTCTGCTTTTCCAAAATCGTCCCGCGATCGACGACCGCAACGCCGCCTCCGGACGCTATCAGCGCGTTCGCGCACAGCGCCATATCTTCATCGCTCCCGCCGGCAACAAGCAGGGTATTCTCGTCGAGATTGACGGTTGTCCCTATGGCGCCCACCCGCGCGCCGAAGCCCTGAACGAATCCCAAGGCGATTCTCCCGCTGCGATCGTGACGGTCAAAGACCGCGACTTTGAGCAGATCCGCGTTCGGTTCCGCGTGCAGGAAACCGTCCTTTGGCTGCATCCGCACGATCTCCTCAAGCGTTATGGTCTGATTGAGAAACCGCATGACCCGCGCGTTCACCGCGTTGCCACCGCAGGAAATTCGAAATTGCGCCGCAGCAACGTTCGCCCCGAGTTGGAAGCAGCGCATGGTTTCTTCGGGAAACGAACTCGGGCTACCGGAAAACACCGTCTGTCCGGCGCGCGCGAGTACCCTGCCCGCAATCATCGTTGAGTAGACACGGATCTCTTGCAAGTCTTCAAACAAAACAAGATCCGCCCAGCGCCCCGGAGCAACCCCGCCGATTTCTTGTTCGAGTCCCGAGTACGTGGCCGGGTTGAGCGTGACCGCCTGGAGTGCCTGAACGGGGTTGAGTCCCATCCGTATCGCCCGGCGCAAAACATAATCCATATGACCAAATTCGGCGACATCGTCCGGAGCCATGCTGTCGGTAACCAAGATCAGACGCCGGGTGCTGAGCTGCTGTTCTACAAACGGTTTTAGCGTCGCTTCCAAATCCTGGCGGATCGTTCCCTCCCTCAACATCACCCAGTAACCCAGACGCAGCCGCTCGACGGCGTCCTGCGCGCGGATCGGCTCATGGCACGAGGAGACTCCCGCCGCGGCCACCGCCGCAAGCTTCATGTCACGGGCCCCGGCAGTGTGGCCGTGAATGATTTTGCCCCGTGCCTGCGCTAAAGCAATCCTTTCCAGGATCTCTGGATCTCCCTGCGTGAGACGCAGCCATGAAACCACTTCTCCCAGACCCAACACCTCGGGCGCGTCGAGAGCCGCAGCGACTTGCGCTTGGGTAAAGCCGCGCGCGTTGCAAACAAGCGGGTCCTGCGGCGCGCACATGGAAACCAAAGCGAAGGCGTGGATCGGATGGGGCCTGAGTTCCTCGAGAAACCACCTGAGACCCTTATCACCAAACACACTTCCCAGTTCGTCGCACGATGCCATCAGCGCGGTCGTTCCGTGCGGGAGATAGGCCTGGAGGTATTCAAAAGGCCGGCAGAAATGGCCGATGTGCGTGTGCCCATCGATAAACCCCGGCGCGACGAAAAATCCGCGCGCGTCGAGAATTTCAGTTCCCTGCCCCTGGGTGTGCGACGCCTTAGCCCCGACGTAGCAGATCCGCCCGTCGATAATGCCTATTTCCATTTTGTCGAGGATCTCACCGGAATAGACATTGATCAGATTCGCGTTCGTGACAATGAGATCGGCCTTGAGGTCACCTTGAGCGGCGCGGATCAGACGGAGCATTGTTTCCTTAGTTCGCGGCGTCACGTTCACTGGTGTAGCATATTCAATCATTCCAGCCAAAGAAGCGCGCGCGGGTCGTGTTCCATTTGAAACAGTCGCCAATCGCGTTTATATTCGAAGAACTGCGCTCTTCGTCACCTTCTGGCGCTTGGCTTGCCTCTTTCAGTTCCGTTTTTTCCCAAAAACGCTAAGTGATCAAGCAGACGACGCGACGGCGTACCGATCAAAACACGAGACCAAGGGGGGCTTCAGAAAAGAGACATGGCGGATCGTTCGGAGTCGCGAGACACGGCGCGGGCCGGCAGCCTATTTGACGTTCTGCGATATCGTGATTTTCGTTTGTTTTGGATCGGCTACTTCATTTCGCATATCGGCGATTCGATGCAGCAAACCGCGGTCAGCTGGCTCCTGTATGAGTTGACCAAGTCTCCGCTGCAGCTTGGTCTCAACGGGGCTTTCCGTGCCGTGCCCATGATCCTCCTCGGCCTCTTCGGAGGAACGCTGGCGGACCGTTTTGACCGCCGACGAGTCTTGCTGGTAACTCAAAGCATCCTGATGGTTCTGGCGCTCCTCCTCGCCTTCTTGGATCAGGAGGGACACATCCAACCATGGCATATTTACGGTCTGACTTTAGTGACGGCGGTCATAAGAAGCCTGGACTCCCCTGCGCGGCAGGCGCTTGTTCCTTCTCTGGTTCCTCACTCCGCCCTCCCCAAGGCCATTGCCCTCAACTCGCTCCTCTGGAAAGGGACTCTCCTGCTGGGCCCCTCTTTTGCTGGTATCGCCATAAGCACGATCGGCACAGCGGGCGCATTCTACGCCAATGGATTGAGCTTTCTCTCCGTCGTCGTGGCATTGTTTCTCATGAAAACCTCTTCGTTGGGTACCGGCGGGTCGGAAAGTTTTCTCCAGGATCTCCAGCTGGGGCTCTCTTATGTTCGGGCGCAAAAGATTGTCCTCGCAATCATGCTGATGGAGGCTTTTTCATCCGTTTTCGGCCTGGACTCCGCCATGCTGACCATTTTTGCTCAAGACATTCTGCGCGTGGGCGCCACCGGCCTGGGCTTTCTCCAGTCCGCCCGCGGGCTCGGCGCGATCGTGGGCTCGGGATTGCTGGTAGCTGTTGTGAACACGCGTTCGCAAGGCAAGATTCTTCTCGCCGCAACCGTCGTCTACGGACTGAGCTTCGCTTTTTTCGGGCTTTCGCCGTTTTTCCCTCTTTCTCTATTCTTGATCTTTGTCGCCGGCGCGGCCGATACAATCTGGGGAGCTACCAGGAGCATCATCTTGCAAGTCAACACCCCCGACCACTTGCAAGGCAGAGTCATGGGAGTCTTTAGTCTCAGTAGCCGGGGACTGTCGCCCCTGGGACAACTGGAAACCGGTTTGGTGGTCCCACTGATAGGAGCCCCGACAGCTACCTTTTTTGGCGGGTTACTCGTTTTGTCTGCGTCGCTTCTTACGGTCTGGCGCGTGCCGGCGGTTTACCGCTTTCATTCCCGGGAACAAATGGCCGTGGATGTCCGTGAGGTGCAGCGAGAATAGAGCAACGGCTCGATTTCGAAGCGCCCCATACGAGATGTTGGCCTCCTTCACTTTGTTCCGGGCTTGCGCCAGACGCTCGCGAGCCAGGGTTGTTGATCGCGCGGCAATCCGGCTGGGCGATAATAGTGTGTAAGCTCAACGAACCCCGCAGCTGACATATATTGGCGCCAGGTTTCAAGGTCATAATACGCGCCGTAGCGCCCGCCGTTCCAGCCTTCTTCGTTGTGGCCGTGCGGATTCGAGCTAAACAGCACGCCGCGCGGTTTCAAAGTCGCGCGCAGCTCCAGCAACACACGCGGCAATTCCTGGTTCGGCACATGAAACAACGCGGCGTTGGCGAATATCCCGTCGAACTCGTCATCGGGCAGATCCAGCTTGAGGAAATCCTGTTGCCATACCTCACAGCCGCTGTAAGTGCGCGCCATTGCCGCGAAGCGAGCGGCGCCTTCCAAACCCACCGCAACGTGACCAAGCTCTGCAAACACTTTGAGGTCACGCCCCGGCCCGGAGCCGAAATCGAGGATTTTGGAAGGAGGCCGGCTTTCGATGAATTGCAACAGCGCCGCGATGTTCTGATTCACGTCGTGATCGCGGGTTGCTGCCCAGAATTCCTCGGCACGTTGGTTGTAGTGTTGCAGCGTGCGCTGAGAAATTTGTTCTAGATCCGGGGGATTGAGTTTCACCAAGCCTACGCCCTACGGGCTAACTTTTACGACCCGAAATCTATCATAAATGGGCAAACCCATAGAAGCTACCCCCTGAGGCTGCTCAATTCGCCTTCTCTCGTTCGCCTCGCGGCTCAGGCTCAAGCCTGTTTCGCCCCCCCTCATTACCTCCGCCAGAGAAAGTAACGGTTGCTAATTCCTCGTCAGCTCAAGTAGAATCCAGACAAAGTAACCGGGGAGGACTACCATGAAAGCGACAAAATCGTGGATCAAGTTCCTGAGCGGATTTCTGCTGATCACTCTGTCAGCCTTGCCTGTAAAGCATCTGCCGGCGGCCCAAATAAACGTGGTCTGGACCAGCGAAGTAGGACAATTCGCTCCCTTATGGGTGACGAGAGAGGCCAATCTCTTTGAGAAGTATGGCAACCAGGTGCAGCTTATTTTTATTCAGGGCGCTTCCTCCGCGGGAGCCGCGCTGATCTCTGGAGACGCCCAGGTTGGAATGTTTTCGCCCCAAGTGGTGATCACCAGCACGATGCAGGGACTGGATCTGATCATGGTTGGACGTTTGGGCAACTCGATGGATAACCGCATCTACGGAAGGAAAGGCATCAAGGATATCAAGCAGATCAAAAGCCTGGCAATTAGTCGCTTCGCCAGCAACGCCGACTTCGCCGGCAGGTTTTTAGTCGAGCGCGCCGGACTCAAGCCCGACACCGACGTCGCCTTTCTCCAGTTCGGCAACCAGTCGAACCGCCTAGCCGCTATCGAAACCGGACGGGCCGATGCCGCCATTGTGACGCCGCCGATGACCTTGCAGGCGAGAAAAATGGGTTTCTCGTTGCTTATGGACGGTTCAAAGCTCAATATCCCCTATTCCAGCCTCATGTTTGTGGTGCGGAAATCGTATCTCGCCAAAGATCGAGATGACCTTCGCAATTTTATCAAGGCTATGATCGAGGGGATTCATTACTACAAGGCAAACAGGGAATTCTCGCTGAAGGTCCTTTCGAAATACATGAAGGTGAGCGACCGCGACGTCTTGGAGGAAAACTTCCGCGAATATGACTTCCCGCTGAAGCCCTACCCCGCCAAGGAGTATTACGAACTACCGATCCAGGAAGTCGGCAAAAAAGACCCCAAAGTTCTGAAGGAAAATCCGGATCGCTTCGCCGATTCCTCGTTGATCAAGGAGTTGGACGACAGCGGGTTCATCGACAAGCTGACGCGTGAATACGGCTTGAAGAAATAATCCTCTCATTCTTGTCAAAATATCGAGCACATTGCGTCAGTGCTTCCTGGCGGCAGCGCGGAGGCACCACAGGTACGCGAAAATCGGCGATTGTGTTTTCCCAGCTCTTCCAATAGCATACGGGCTATGGACTCTGTCGTCCTGTCCAAAGTTACTAAGAGATTCGGCTCCGTGGTCGCGGTCGATCAGGCGGACTTGACTGTGATCGAAGGTGAGCTGTTGGTCGTGCTCGGTGAGAGCGGTTGCGGTAAAACGACGATGCTCCGGCTCATCGCAGGACTTGAGACTCAGGACAGCGGGGACATTTTCATTGGCGGCCAGCTTGCCAATGACGTGCCGGTCGGCAAAAGGGGCGTGCAGATGATCTTTCAGCACTACGCCCTCTGGCCGCACATGCGCGTGTTTGACGAGCGGAACTATACCAACCTTACTTTTCCCTTGAAGATACGAAAGTGGTCGCAAGACAAAATCCGTCACTTCCTCCAGCCCCTCGCGCAAAAGATCGGCATCGACGAGACTTTCTTCCGGCGCAAGCCGGGCGAGCTCTCCGCCGGACAGCAGCAGCGCGTGGCGATCGGACGGGCGATGACCACGGAACCGCGCGTGCTGCTCATGGACGAGCCGTTGAGCAATCTTGATCCCGCGAGCCGCATGAAAATGCGCGACGAAATTCTTCGATTTCACCGCGAGCGCCAGCTGACGACGATCTACGTGACCCACAACCTGCCGGAGGCACTCGCCTTAGGGGACCGCATCGCGGTGATGCGCGCCGGTCGCTTTGAACAGATCGACAAGCCCGAAAGTCTGATGCGCCATCCGGCGAACAACTACGTCGCTGATTTTTTCCGCGCCTCGGAGCTTAGGTTCAAAAGCACGATGATGAGCAACTGACCATGATCCAGGACCAATGCCCAGGCCACAAGCCGCCCTCCGCCACGGGCGGGGAAAGGCGAAACACCGGCGCCTTGTGCGCACGTTTGATCCTCGCCCTCCAAACGAGGGCGAGATTCTTGTTACGAAACCCGGTCGACTTTCTCTTCGCCCTGGTCTTTTCGGCTACCTTTTTCGTCCCGTCCTCTCCCGCATGGTCCGCCTGTCGCGACTTGGACCTGGCGCATCGCTTCGGCAGCGAAGCTTACGCGGCGGAAGCGGACGCGACGATCCAGTACTTCGGCCACAGTTTTTTTCTCATCACCACGCGCAAAGGAACCCGCATTGTCACTGACCCGTTGGGGCCGGGAATGTATCCCACCCCGAATGTTATCGGCGACATCGTGACGGTCGGGAAAGAACACTACAACCACAATTTCGTCCAATTGGTCCAAGGAAACCCGCTCATTCTGCGCGGGCTCGCGCACTTTGGCGCCAACTGGAATCGGGTCAGTATGAGCTTCAGGGATGTTTTTATCTACAACGTCCCGATCCATCAACATGCCGCCAGCCTGGAAGGCATTAAAGGTTCCGCCTTCGTATTCGATCTGGGAACTTTGTGCATCGCGCACCTGGGAGACTTGAGCCAGAAGCTGAGTCCCGAGCAAATCAAGGAAATGGGCAAGGTGGACGTCGCCCTCACACCCATCGGCGGTTTCCGCACCATGGCGCCGGACCTTGCGCGAGAAGTGCTGGGACAGCTCAAGCCTAAGATTGTGATCCCGATGCACTATCGCGACAATCCCTACCTGATCAAAGAGTTTACTGAGGGACTGAGGGCGCAAATCATGAACACCGACACGCTGGTGGTCAGCAAAGCGGGCCTCCCTTCCTCTATGGAGATTAGAGTTCTGCGGCCTCGATGGGCGATGAGCTACGAATGACTCTTGAAGGGCTCCGCCGGCCCCTTGCGTGTGCAGATCGCAGGTTTCCATGAACCATTGAGCAGGCCATGAATGCTCATGCACAAAAGTGCTTTGCAGTCCTGTTGCCGTTCGCAGGTCTCATCGGCGCAATCCTGTTGTCAGGTCATGCTTGGTCGGCGTGCCGTGATCTCGACCTTGCGCGCCCGTTCGGGTCCTTGGCATACGCGGCGGAAGCGGACGCCTCGATTCAATACCTGGGCCACAATTTCTTTGTCATCACAACCCGGAAGGGAACGCGCATCGTGACTGATCCTTTGGGGCCCGGGTGGTATCCGACACCAAGCGTCTTCGGCGATATTGTCACGGTTGGGCGTGAGCATTACAACCACAATTTTGTTGCGCTGGTTCAGGGCAAGCCCCTAATCCTACGTGGCCTCAGCCATTACGGCGCCGAGTGGAACCGTGTAAGCATGAGCTTCAGGGACGTTTTCATTTACAACGTGCCGATCTATCAACACGGGGTCACCGAAGGCGGCATCAAAGGAGCAGCGTTCGTCTTCGATCTGGGGACTCTCTGCATTGCGCACCTGGGTGACCTGAGCCAAAAGCTGGGCGAGGAGCAGATCAAACAGTTCGGCAAGATCGACATTGCCCTAACCCCAATTGGCGGCCGTTTTACCATGGCTCCGGACCTCGCCAGAGAAGTCCTGGGACAACTCAAGCCCAAGATTGCAATCCCGATGCATTACCGTGACAGTCCCCACCTTATCAAAGATTTTACCGCGGGACTCAATGCCCAGATCATGAAAACAGACACCCTGACAGTCAGCAAATCGGCGCTGCCGCCAACTCTGGAGATCCGAGTCCTTCAACCCCGCGGTGCGATGAGCTACGAGTAAACGTCTTTCGTAATGACGGTTGGCAAGTTTTGGATTGCAGACCCGACACTGGGAAATCGCGCGCGCCTGCCCCGTGCTGCGATTACAGAACTTCGATCACCATCGGTCGTCTTTGCCTGAAAGCGTAGAGAGTCGCCGGCCGGTGCGGGCCTACTTTTTGTTTGAGCAACGGAGTTAACAGCCCCAGCGCGAGGATCTTTTTCCGGAAATTGCGCCGGTCAAGGCTGCGCCGGAGAATGATCTCATAGACGCGCTGCATCTCACCGAGAGTGAATTCCCGCGGCAGCAGGTGGCACACGATGTTCGTATATTGGACTTTTGCGCGCAGCCTTTGCAACGCCAGGCGCGCGACCTGTGTGTGATCGTAAGCAAGCACCGGTAAGCAATTCACGTCCACCCATCTTGCCGCGCCGTATTTCGGGCCCGTATTCAAGTGGACCTTTGCGAGCGGGACAAGAGCCATGTAGGAAACCGAAACCGCCCGGGTGCCGGGATCGCGCTCCGGTTTGCCGAACGTATACAGCTGCTCCAGATAGCCCGCCCTCACGGCGGTGCGCTCGCCGAGCTCGCGCGCCGCCGCCTGGTCAACGGATTCCGGCCCGCCCACAAGCCCGCCAGGAAACGCCCACCTCCCCACAAACGGCCCATCCTTGACCTGAACCAGGAGGCAGCTCAGCCTGTCCGCAACTAGCGTAAAAATGACAACATCGACCGCCACCCATGGATGGCCCTGATGACTTGTCGAATCTGCTGGCGCTGTCACTACAATACTCGCACGTGGAGGTAGCGCCACCCGGCTGTCAAATTTTGAATGACTCCAACGTGTTCGCGGCAAACAGTTGCTCCAGGTCGAGCTTCTGTTCCAACAAGCCTTGCTCCAGAAGATAAGAATGCAACGTTTCCAAAACATGGCGGTTGGGAGAAAACCCGTAGGGCCAATAGTCCGCGCCCATCACCGCGCGCGTCTCTTCGTACTCGGCAACGTCCCATGGAAGACTGACGCGGAGTACATTGGAGTCATGAATCTTGCTGAAGCAGAGATCCTTGGCTTCGCAGAATGCCTTGTAAAGGCTTTGCGCAACCCAGGGATGCGTTTCATAAAGCGCCGTTCGGATCCCGATCAGGTGCATGATCGGGAAAATGCCCGTGCGCCGAAAATAGTCTTGCTCGACGCGCTTGAAATCCACAAACAGGCGCTGCACCGTGGTGGCGCCGCGGACAAAGCAAGAAGGCATGCGCGGCGACATCAAGGCGTCGATTTCTCCGCGCTCGATCATATCGTTTAAAGTCCCGTTCGGGACAACGTCAAGGCGGATTTTCGGTGGCAGCTTGAATCCCACCCGGTCTTTTCTTCCCGGCTGCTCCTCTCCCGCCTGAACCCAGTGGATTTCCTCGGGTGAAATCCCATAATCGTGCTCCAGCAAGCCTCTCAGCCAAACGGCCGCGGTCATGGTGTACTCAGGAACCCCCACGCGCTTCCCACGCAGGTCTTGCGGGCCACTGATGCCGGAAGAGACATTAATGAAGATACAGCGATGGCGAAAGGTACGCGAGGGAAAGACGGGAATCGCCGTGAATGAGCGGCGCCCCTGCGCCGCCGCCACCAGGAAGGCGCCCATCGAGAGTTCAGCAACATCAAAGTCCTCGTACTTCAGCATGCGCCAGAAAATCTCTTCTACCGGCAGGACGAGATAGTTGAGCCTGATCCCTTCCGGCCTGACCGTCCCGTCGCGCAGGGCGCGCGTGCGGTCGTAATCTTCACACGCTAGAGTTAAATGAAGATCCGCCATGCGATTCTCAGAGAGATTCCTTTGGAGTATTGGAGCACTGGAGTATTGAATTCGATCTAAGAATGCGATTCATAGCAAATCCGTTGATAATACAACCGCTACCGAACAGAAATTTAGCCCTTTTTTTCTTCTTTTCCTTGGCTTCGTTTCCCGGACCTTTATCTCCCTGTTCACGTTGTCCTTCAGGGCATCCAGGAACCTGGGAACTTTGCCCTTTGCGTTTCTCACGAGGTACTTTACGTCTCTCCTGCGCGCTTTCAATCCCCCCATCTCGTCTTCCGAATCATCGCCAAAAAGCATTGAAGCAATGGTTGGGATATTGTCGGGGTCGTCAGAAACGTTGTTCCCCGCCCACTTCATCAGCTTGCTCCAATCAAGTGTCGTTATGATGTTAATGCCGGGCACTGAAAGCATGACTCGCGCTTTGTATTCCGGAATTCTCTAGGGAATGCCGCCAACCTCGCTCCTTGAGTGCCGGAATCCCGTGCGAAAAAGGCTCGCGTCCCTTTATTTTTCCCGGGACACCTAAGTGCTTTGGGTGGGGCCGAGGCCTTCAATAACTACCTGACGTAACGTTTCTTTCCCGCCGAAGCGTTTGATAGCATCCAGGATTTCTATGCCGGCCAACTTCCCGTCGGCGTCATAGTCGGCGGCTATACCCTCGCCCAAATGCTTGGTCGTCACTGTTGTTTCGCGAAACCTGATGCTGAGCGCATCGACCTCTGAATCATAACTGATCTTCATGTGATGTCCCCCGTCACGAGTAATAAGTATAGACCGTCACAACCACAATTTCATGCGTTTCCTCTACGAAAATTGGCCGGACTTCTTTAGTCGCGTAAAGTTTCTTATTCCATTCTCTGTTAAAAGGAAACGTCTTCCGGCACTCCATGCGTCCCAACTCCGCCGGTTTCCACTGCCCGCTCCGTATCGTGTCTTCTACTTCGGGAATTGTAAATCCTCGCTGTGCGGTATAACTCAACGCATGCGCCGAGAGTCTTATGGGCTTCATTTAGGGTCATCCCTAGCAAGCTGTGGCGATTGCTTCAAGTCAGATATGAATCTGCCATACGATAGAAGCGGTGAGCCCTTTCGCGCCGTCCTCGCATTCTCGCCACTTAGATCGGCCCTGCGCGTACTCGGGAAGATCGGGGGATCGCACCAATCCATGCGGCAGACAGATACGGATTTGCGCAATTGAGCAAACGTGATAGTTTCGGCGCGCGAGAGCGGACTTGACCCCTTTTTGACTCTCGCTCTTATCCAAAGCCACGACCTCACCGTCTACCAGAGTGTCGAGCGGCAAAACTTCACATCCGCGGGCAACGGCTAGGAATTCCTTCGTGAACACATTGCCCCGCCGCGACCACAGCGTCACACCACTTTCGCTCCTGCCGGCCAAGCAGCGGTACCCGTCTAGTTTGACCTCATAGAGCCAGTCGGCGCCTTCCGGGAGCGATTGAACCGGCTTCGCATACATTGGCTCTATGAAGTGTAGCTTTGCTGCTGACAGAGCATTCCAGTCTTTCGGGCGCATACGGTCTTGGTGGGACTACGTTGTGGAAGGCGCAGCTCGCTGGTAGCCAAGGAATCTCAGCGCTTGGCGAGTGCAGGGAACTGCGCAACCATCGCCTCACTTGGCATGGAACGCAGAGGCACGTTCAATTCCTGAGCCAGCATTACGACGTTGATAGCGGCGTTGGCGCGGGCATGGTTATTAAAGAATGCGCGGTCGCGCTCGCTTTCCAAAGATGTTTTCCCGGTGCCAATCGATTTCTTTTGGGTTAAGCTTCCAACGAGACTTGATTTGACCAGCAAAAGTTTCCCTGATCTGATCAGGAAGGTCCCGCGCCAAAACTATTTTCTTGCCGTTGAGCGTCCATTTCCCTTCATCAAACAAAGCGTGATGGTTCGGGCAGAGTGCTAGAGCATTTGAAAGTTCATCAGGACCTTTGTATTCCACTCCGCGTATATGTGCCGCCTCAAGTATCCTCAGCTGCTCGTAATCGGTATCTGAAAGACAAACAGCACACTTCCCCTGGCTTGCGCGACGAACGCGTCTTCCGAACGCCGAATCACGAAGTTGCCGACGCACAACCACTAATGGACGATCAGGCGAATCATGGTCGCCGGAGGTATCATCGACACCGTCAAAGGTATTGGGATTTCTCTTGGCCAATAATTGTCTGAGCTTTTGCCAATATGACTGCTCAATCGGGAACACCTGGCGCTGAAAGTTTTGTCGAAGCGGTGTCCACTTCTGAAGCTTTGGATCCGCACGAATCTCTCTCAGCGTTAATGGTTGTGAAAATTTCCGAAGCACGCGGGCATAGCACCCGAACTCCCAATTTGGGTCGTCCACTTCCTCTGGATCAAGCTTATATGCATTGCTAGCTGCCTCAACCAAGTATGCGATGTCTGATCTGGGTGCGGTACGATAGAAAAGAATCAGGTCCCCTTTATGTGTGTCTTCGTGACAGCTCCACCATTCCCCCCGCCGAGCGCGCGCTGACGGTCCAAGCTCTGCCCGGTCGCTACCGTCTTCATCGAGGTAGTACTGGGGCCGAGTAACCCACAACCAGAACCTACGCGATGTTTTCGTGCTCATAGCAATTTCCTTGACGCCGTTCGAGTGAATCGATCAGCTTATGTCGTGCCGGAGTGGTGGTCACAGGGTCGGACCACGCTAGGTTTCAGTAATCTCGGCATTTTCCTCCCAGAAGATAGTGTTTTCAAGCCTTAGCGCCTCACTTTGGCCGCCAAAATCGCCCCCGTAAGCTTCACTGCGCTCCCGCAGTGCGTACGCCCCGCGTGCCTGCTCGACTTCGCGATGCAAGGCCTTGATACCAAGCTCGCTTTTAACCTTCTCTACAAAAGTCAAACTGCCAACCGCGATCGCCTCCGACCACCGATCGTCTCGCACCCCCATCCCGGCGCTAAGCGCTTCCCCAACCCATTGGCGGTGTGCTTCTTGAAAATCCGCCACTTCTGCAAAGCCACATAATGCGCTTAACCCCCGCAGATCGATAACCCCATAGCGCTTCGGCGTCGCCTGAATCTCGCGATAGCCGCTGTGTACCCATTCGGCGGGGTGCTTGACCACCCCCGCGCGGACCATGTTCAAGTCGATGTATACCAGACACCGATGCAGATGCTCGTCGGCCTCGATCGCGGTGGCATGATAACGATCTTCCCAAAAGGCTCCCTGGCGCCCTTTGCGCTGGTTGTATTGCTGCCCCGTGCGCCCAGCAATTAACTGTATGCTCTGCGCAATAACGTTTGGTCCGGTGTCTTTTACCAAAAGATGGATGTGGTTGGAGGTCACCATATAGTTGAGCACCGAGAGGCCGAAGCGTTTCTTGGCCTCGAACACCCAGCGCAGGTAACGGCGCCGGTCGCGCGCAAACTTTAAAAGGAACTTCCTTTGATGACAGCGGTGAGTGATGTGCCAGACGTGACCGGGTAGAAAATAGCGATTCGCGCGCGGCATCGGTTGTGTCTTAGAGCGACCTTTTCACCTCGGAAAAACGCGCTCTAAGCCTCTAAACCGCGCTATTTATACAATCTTCGATCGTTAAATCAATGAGTTGGCTCGGTCCGACCCGGGACAATTTCCCCCTGTTCACGTTGTCCTTCAGGCCATCCAGGAACTTGAGAACTTTGCCCTTTGCGTTTCTCAAGCTAGTTTACGTCTCTCCTGAGCGCTTTCAAGCCCGCCATCGCGTCTTCCCAATCATCGCCGAAAAGCATTGAAGCAATCATTGGGATATCGTCGGGGGCGTCAGAAACGTTGTTCCCGCCCACTTCATCAGCTTGCTCCAATCAAGTATCGTTATGATGTCAATGCCGGCCACTGAAAGCATGACTCGCGCTTTGTATTCCGGCATTCTCTACGGAATGCTGCCAACCTCGCTCCTTGAGTGCCGGAAATCCCTAAACGTGTTCTCGCGTCGTCGATAGAGGTTTTTGACGATGCCGGCCTGCGACGCGCGTCGTCATCGCCTGCCTTTCGGCCCCGCCTGTTTGCCTCGGGCGGGGCTTTCGCAGGTCGGTTTCCTCAAGCAATGCGAATCCGGCTACGGCCCGACTGCCTATTTCCGCGATGGTCCCGGCCTTCCGTGCTAGAGGACCTGGCGACGCGGAGGTTCAGTCTTACCCGCAAACAGCTTTGTAACCCCGGCAACATTCTCGATGCGTACAACCTGTAGTCGCAGCTTCCCATTTGCTGTTAGACAGTCCTGCTCAAAACCTGACGCCTTATGCTTTGAGAGAACTATATTCCATACACAGCCGCCGTAAATGGCTGAGTAGACCCAAAGGCCGTCTTGGCGAGAACGTGTCGGAACCGCGATAACACCTCGATGTACCTTTCTTGTGCCCGGGCGAAGCACAACAAACCCGAAGAGCCTGTAGTCCTTCGGTGAGCCGGGATCTCGCTCAAGGATCATTTTCCGGATGCGCTGCTCGTGAGGGCCTAAGTCGGTCTGATAGAATGCAGGGTCTTGCGCGACGCCTGCACGCCAGAGAATCGAAAGATGAAAGAGTTTGAAGCGTACATAGTCTAGTCCGTCGATTAGAATTTCGTTCTCAGGTATGTCGTTTGGAAGCCGTGCGTTCTGGACCCACACTCTAGCAAAGTAGCTCTCGTGCTCTTGGAGAACCCTTTCGCATTCATCGCATAAAAGCCTTTCGCGAATACCTCGACCGAGCTTCCGAATGAACGGCAGGTCGCGGTGTATGCTCAGCGCCTTGCCGTACACGCGATAGAGAGGCTTCCAGAGAAGCTCTGGGATTACATGGGAAAGCCTGAGTTCCCGATCCTGACGGCATAACCGACATAGCATGGGTCCTTTCGATATGGCGGGCATTTATCAGACCTACTTGGGACAATCGACTAAGAATACGCTTATGGCAGGATTGAGTGGATGAAAAATTCAATCACAGCGCTAGCGACATGCCGTGTCGAGCGGCGGGTTATGTGTTGTCATCAAGTCGCCCCTCGAATAACCTTCTCACGATACGTCGTGCATTGGCCCTCAACAGAAGCATGCTCGCGCTCTAGATCCTCTCGTATGGCGCGAACCTGCGTCAGGACTTGGGCGACTGCTCGTTTCCCGACTGCTTATCTCACCGACCGGCCCGTTCATGAGGCCATCCTGACCGGACGCAAATGGCCTCGCATGTTCCGACAGTTTGGTGACCTCCGCGAGTTTCTTATCGACCTCGGCAAGATACGAACCCTCGTTCGAGCCGCCTGATGAACCGCCGAATATAAATAGCGCACGATACGCGAGCTTCAATTCAGCACCTCGTGATTCAGCTCGTCGGGCTTCGACGAGGACTTCGTTTGCAGTTACCGTCAACTGACGGAGCGCGGCGCGTTTTTCGGAAATCTCCGCCGACTCGCGAGCATCACGAGCTGACGCGGCGGACCGAAAGGCGGCGACAGCGGCGAACCCGCCGCCAATCGCGCTCACGACGGCAGCGACTGCCGATATGATAGCGGATGGGTCTGCCATGTGACGTTCGCGGTTTCGAGCACGGCGACTTTAGGGAACAGAAAAAGTAAAGACGCGACGATGATTACGCATGTAAGTCGGCGAGCAGCGAATGAACATGCTGGCCCATATCGCGAAAATATTCAGCAGTTCTTTCTAATTCACTCTGAACATCGTAAAGGTCTTTGCTCAACTCATCCCGCCCGAGGGTCGGCACAGCATTCTTGATATTAGCTTTGTAATTGTCGATCAGGATTGCGATTTTAATCAGGCGATCGATCCGGTCAAACATGGTGTCTGACACCGACGTCAGGCCGTAGAAGTTGGAGGGCAATTTTTTGTTCTCTAGCACTTGCCTTAATGTTGGGTACGGCCCCCACTTCCTTTCTCGAATTGCTTCCTCAGTTAGCATCTGCGCGCTCCTTTGTAAGGGTGCTTACGCCCTGTTCAACGAAACTAGAGAAACACCTATCGCGTACATCAACAAGCTGCTGCTAATCGCTCTAAACCATGTATAATGTTAACGAGATTCCTGCAATGGATCTGATTGAGCGATACCGCGGGGCCTTGCTGGGTCTCGCAACCGGAGATGCGGTCGGGACGACCTTGGAGTTCAAATCGCCCGGATCGTTTGCGCCGATCGACGACATGGTCGGCGGTGGGCCTTTTCATTTAAAACCCGGAAAGTGGACCGATGATACTTCCATGGCGCTGTGCCTTGCGGAAAGCCAGATCGAACAGCAGGGGTTCGACCCCGCCGATCAGCTTGAAAGGTATCTCCGCTGGTCCCGTGAAGGCCATCTGAGCAGCAACGGGAGATGCTTCGACATCGGCAATACGGTAGCAAGAGCCCTCGACCATTTTTCCAAGACAAGAGATCCCTATGCGGATCCACTGATCCCATGTCTGCTGGCAATGGCTCAATTATGCGCTTGGCTCCCGTGCCCCTTTTCTTCGCCAACGATCCTCAGAAGACGATTGAAATGTCTGGCGAGAGCTCTCGAACAACACACGGGGCAAGGACTTGCGTGGATGCCTGCCGTTATTTTTGGAGGGCTTATCGTCGGCGCTGTAGGCGGTGCCAGTAAGGAAGCTCTTCTGTCGCCTTATTACTGTCCAGTGAAAGGTTATTGGGATAAAAGTCCGCTGGTTTCTGAGATCGCAGAAATTGCGGCGGGGTCTTTCAAAAAGCGAAATCCTCCGGACATCAGAGGAACAGGCTACGTGGTCCAGTCACTCGAAGCCGCTCTTTGGGCCTTTTACAGTAGTGAGTCGTTTCGCGAGGGATTGCTGCTTGCTGTCAATCTCGGCGATGATGCCGATACCACCGGGGCTGTATACGGCCAGATTGCCGGCGCTTACTATGGGGAAGAGGGAATACCCGCGTCTTGGCGATCCAAACTCGCCAGGCGCGAGGATCATAGAATACTTTTGCGGATAAGCTTCTCGAACTGGCTTTCAAGCCATAGCGAAAAGCACAGGACATGGACATCTCCAAGACATTCATTCCACGGGATCTTGCCATCCAGTACGGTAGTAGAGGCGGTGCATATCATTGAGGCGGGCCAATACCGTGCGCCATCCGGGCGAACGGTTAACCTGGCCAAACTCCTCGAACGCGCTATTCAAGGTACGAATTCCTACCCGCCCGACTCGGCAGTAGCTGAAACCCATACCGCCGACAACCAGACAGTAATAGAGGTCGCAAACGAAACCACCCTGGCGTCGGCTCGAAGGCTTCTGGATTCAGGACACAACCCGGTGGCCCTGAATTTCGCTGCTGCGACTCATCCCGGAGGAGGTTTTCTCTCTGGGGCGCGCGCGCAAGAAGAGTACCTGGCGCGCTCCTCGGGCCTTTACGCTGCTATCAAAAACAACCCGATGTATGAGTTCCATCGCGCCAACTACGATCCGCTTTACACCAACTACGCCATTTGCTCTCCGGCGGTTCCGGTCTTTCGTGCCGACGACGGCACGTTGCTCGAAGAGCCTTACACTGTAGCGATCATCACCTCACCCGCGGTCAATGCATCTCAACTTGATCCAGCGCGGTGCTCTGAGATAAAGCCGGCGATGTGGCAGCGAATCCTCAAGGTACTAACGATCGGAATCTTGCACGGGCACGACAGCATCGTTCTCGGTGCCTGGGGATGCGGGGCTTTCGGGAACGACAGCTCGGAAATTGCGCGGCTGTTTAAGGATGCGCTGGAAAAGAATTTTAAAGGCGCCTATCGGCGGGTGATCTTTGCCATCCTGGACTGGTCAGCGGAGAAACGATTCATCGGGCCGTTCGAACGGTATTTCAGCGCTTGAAGGACCCAAAGCATCTTTACCAAATACAAGGTACAGGGCGCGACCCCTTCTGACCATTGCTGAATCGGGACTGGAAAAAACTCCTGGTACTTTTTCTTCAAGTTGAATTTTTCCGCCTCGTCACTCTTCCGGTTTTCGTCGAAGCCGGGAGATACTTTAATGCGTTTAACCCTGTCGGGAGCCGCCATCGAAGATCGCTTTCTATAACCTTTCCGCCGTGAAAAATTCGATCGGGGAAGCGGCTCTTCACAATCATTTCAGGCCTTAGTTGCCTAATCTGAACTCGTGGCGAATTCAGGTGCCTTTGCCACTGGCTTGATGGCGCGGACGGCGGCAGCCAAATATTGACGAGTTTCGAAACATCAAGCCGACTGGTAATAGCGCGAACCGCAGGAATTAAATCTGTGTCACCACTGAGAAGAATTGCTTTGTCGTACCCGTGTTGAACAGCTCCTAACACGAGTTCCACTGCGATATTTACGTCCGTGAGTTTTTCTTTTCTTAGGCGATTTTTCTCTGGTCGGTGACGCCCATAGATAATTGCCAGACACTTTATTGTTTTCAACGCTTCGATCCAGACCTCCTGCCTCCTGCCCTCTCCCGGGCTAGTTTCGAGCGCCACGTCGTGTACCAATGCTGTGAAATATTGGATTTTTTCTAATCGGAATGGCTCTTCGAGGAGATGGTCAGTTGCAAGCTTACTGAAGTCGCACCATGTCTGGGAGAGGTGTAGAGCCGGGGAGTTCTTGATCCAGTAGTAAAAGTTATATCCGTCAACGAAGACCCATGCCCTTTTGTAAGCCATATGCCTCCTCTAAGGCTTTTTGATGCTGCCGTCAACCTGAGCCAAAACACCTCACCCGCCTCCCCAGCGTGTAGCGCAGCTAGTTTGACGCAACTTTGCTCTTAGACTAATATCCGCCAAGTTTCGAGTTGCGCCGGCAGAATACCGGCCAAAGGAGAGTGCGATGGAACGCTTGAAAAACGGCGAGCGCGTGGCGAGTCCAAGAAATCGTTACGAGATCAAGGGAAATCTGGGTTCCGGTGGATTCGGCCAGGCTTATTTGGCTAATGAGATTGATCCATCAGGTCGACCGTTACAACAGGTCTGCATAAAAGTAACCGAGGATCAGGACAGCTGGCATCGCGAATCCTACTTTGGCGAAGTTTTGCGAGGTGATCGTCGGGTCATCCAAGTTTATAATTCGTTTCCCCTTCAACGGCCAGTTGGAGGATTGAGGACTACCGTTTATTTTTTGGTTTCCGAGCTCGCAATCCACGGGACGATCCGGGATTTCCTACAAGATACCCAACAGCCCTGGCCACCAAGCCGAGCTAAAAGCGAAGTGCTTGCCCTTTTGAAAGTCCTAAATGCGCTTCATACTGGGGGGGTAACGCATAGGGATTTAACACCTATGAACATTTTCGTTACGGAAGGAATTAAGCTTAAACTGGGCGACTTTGGTATTGCGGCACAAACCCTTTCCGGGAAACGACCACAAGTCATGGCCGTAAATCCCTACTTCGTAACCGCCGGCTTTAATGGGACCCCTCCTGATGATGTTTTTCAAATGGGACAACTCCTGGCGGCCTTACTTTTGGGCACGTATGAATTACCGATAACAATCCGGGAGGCAAAGACATTGCTTCCCGACGGTCTAGACCTAAAAGCGGTGGTTCTCCAGGCGATTGGACCAAAAAGGGAACGTTATGCCGATGCATACGAGATGATGGAAGCGATGAACGCTGAAATTCAGACAGTCAGTAAGGTGCGATCGTTTAGAAACAAGACTGTTGTCTTTACAGGGCCGCTTACGACCCGGCGTGAGGATGCGAAAATCCTTGTGTTACAGGCAGGCGGTAGAGTCGACAACGAGGTTAACAATCGCACTGATATCCTTGTAATCGGCGGAAAGGGAAATTATAGAGGCGGAGGAAATAAAGGGGTCAAGCTTAGAACAGCCCTTAAAATCAACAGAAAGAGACCGAACACAATCGCTCTCATCGGTGAGCCTGATTTCAGGCGACTGGTCCGAAATACAAGACTCACGTAATGGACTTTTTCATACCAAGGTTTTCTTTCTAGACCCAATCGTGCCAACTAGGTTTTCCAAAGACGAGAACTGCTTGCCCCAGTGATGCCCCCCCTCAAGTTTCGTGAACCATGCGTGTTTCCAACCCATCCGGATCGCGTTTCAGCAATGGGTCAACAAGTCGTTAATGTTCCGCGCCACGACATACTCGGCCGGGCTTTCTCCAACAGACAGAGCTTTGAAGTGGGCCTTGCCGCACTCGATTTTGGCGCTTTCTTTGTCTCGGAGATCGTCTGTAAAGAGGGTGCTCTTGGTCTCGATGACAAAGTATAGTCGCTCGTTACCATCCTTTTCGATGAGCACAGCCCAATCCGGGTTGTAAGAACCCAGCGGCGTGAAAATCGTAAACCAACCCGGTAGCTTAGCGTAAACCTTCACGGCGTCATTTTTCTCTAACTGGTCCGCAAAGGCCGCCTCCGTCGCAGATCCGTAGACCAATTGCTCATAGACAGATTTCTTTGTGTCAGTGAGCATGTTCTTCAGGTAACCCGTCAGCTCCTCCTTCTCAAACAACTCCTGCGCATAGTAGTGCTCGTCCCCGAGCCGCTGATATTTGATTCCGTCCACTAAAGCCATGCGCTTGCAGCGATTGATAGCCTCAGCGGCAAGTTCGATAAATTGCTGCGGGTTACGCTTGAAGTCGTCGAGTCGGTCGCTTTCGATGAGGATACGTTGGATGCTCCGCCGGGTGAGCTGCGTACGGTCCTGTAGGTCCGTAAGTAAGTCTGGCAACTCGATTTCGGTCTCGTTTAAAACAACCGTGGCTGCCCCCTCGCGCTCCTTGGCTTCCACCCCCGCCTTGCCGATAGCGATATCCGCCTTGCGCCACTGTAATCGAGTCTTTGGAATAGGCGGCGCATCTCTCAGAGCGCGAACGCAGTCCTCAAGAAGCTGCTCATTGTCGAACTCTACGCGGTAGGTGGTCTTATGCTTAATGCGATCCCAGAGCGATTTGAACTCGGCACTCTGCAACACTGCCTGTCGAGGTTTCACCTGTCGGCGCTCGTCGGCATTTTTGATTTCCAGCCTGCCGGCAAGCTTACGAAGGATCTCGGTAATCTGACCGAGTTGCGCTTTGAACTGGTCGGGCACTGTAAGCGTCTCATCCTTCAGCGCCTTTTTGAGGGAGTCTTGCACCTTGCCCCTCGAATCAATGTGACCAGCGGCCTTAAGATGTTCCCATAGGGCCTTCGATTGCTCGAAGCCGAGCGGAGCCACTTTACCGGTTGGCTGGGTCACGGCGACGGAGCAAACTGGTGCTGCTCGACGATGCCAAAGCGGATACCGGTCTCTTCCTCGATTTCCTTTTGCAGGTTTTCAGCGAACTGTTCGTAAGGTTCAGTCGCGATTACGGTAAGCGTGTTAACCTCGAACCCGCGCGAGCGCTCACCATTCTGATTGACACAGAGCCGGAGACCTCGACCAATCGTCTGGCGCCGCTCTCGCTCAGTCTGGATATCGCGAAGGGCACAGATTTGGAACACGTTTGGGTTATCCCAGCCCTCACGCAGCGCCGAATGGGAAAAGATAAACTTTAGGGGCGTGTCGAAGCTTAGCAGCTCCTCTTTCTTGCGCATTATAAGGTTATAGGTATCATCGTCCGCTTTGGTATCACCACCCGTGTCTTTAAATACTTCGACGGTTTTGCTACCGATCCTTTTTCTGTCGATAGAAAAGTAGCCGTTATGAACGTCCTCAACCGCGGTGGAAAGGTCCACCTCCTTAAATAGGAGAAGAAAAGGGGACGCGAACCTTTCTTTCCTCCACTGTCGGGGTCCGGGAAAATTTGCGGTTTATGTGCGAGCGAGGTGCTTTAAATGATTCTCAAGGCCGGAAAAGCGTGGTCGTGGCTCGTGCTCGTGCATCGTGAAACCAGGGACCCCACACGTTCGCCGGCCCGCTTAGTCTCCCCCACCCCAGATCTTGCCTGACCCGAATGTCTCGGGATATTACGCGATTTGGCAGGGTTTTTACAAGGGCGGGGGCGGGGGGAAGCCCAAGTAAAAAGTAAAAAATGTAAAAGTAAAAAGGGGGACACAGCTCCGGAAAACGGAACAGGTTTCGGGTTTCAGGCTCCGGCACAAGCGCAAAGCACAAAAGTGGTAACTTTCACGTTTTGATAATTCTCAAAACGTCAAAATGTGACCGAAAAAGTGAGTGACTGAGGGGCCTCGATGTGTACACTTGAAAAAAGTTGATCCTGACCCAAGGCCCGTTACCTTCCCATCCGGCGCCGGATTGGACTCATTGGCGGCGGCATTTTGCAGTCGCAGCTAGAAAAGTCTCCAGCAATTGTGCGGTGAAAGACGTGGCCGCGTTCGCAGTCATAATGAATCTTACCGTCTTGTGTTAACGCGTCTCTTGGTGTCGCGTTTCCTCCGCACTCGGCGCAATGGATAGATGGGTGCTTCATCGTTCAAAAAAATTCGGGGAGCTCATAGCAGCTTCCAGCAGCCCGGCCTGATTTTTCTCTGAGGAGATTTCAATCTCGTGGCAACCGTAGATTTCTTTCATCAACCAGCGTATATCCTGTCGCTTCCCTTCACCCTCGCGTTCGGGCGCTGGGCGCTCAGCAGTTCAGTGCCATGAATGACCGCAGTTCTTATTGTACCCCATCCGATCGCGAGGATTGGTAATCAGATGCCGCCGCGCGGTTCTGGCTCTATACGCATCCTCAAGATACGATACCAGTTGAGTGACTGAGGTCGGCATATCGTACACTCGCGCATAACAATCGACCGGATTCCCAGGCTGGCCCGGCACAAGAAGGTTTTTGTTCAGCCTATCAGGATAGCCGCCGCCCGAGTAGCCGGGAAGTTTTATCCCCAGGACTCCGTTCGGTGTGATGGTAGCGCCGCTCCTAAGAGAAGCCTGCAACTCCCAATCAACGTAGCGGCGTGACCAGGTGCAATTCCCGATCATCACCAACGTAATCGACGAATCACGCAAATACTCTTGGCGAATGCGACTCATAACGTAATCGGTATCAGTACTATCGACAATGTCCCCTGCCATCCCCGCGCCGATACCTCTAGCTATAAAGCCATCTGCAGCATGGTCGAAGGCGGCCACAAAGCGCTGTATCTCATCCTCGTCGGCGTGATGGTACGAGATGAAGGCTTTTCTTCGAACTGGTTGCGCCAGCCATAGCGTGGCTGCGGTGATTTCACTCAATAAGATTTCCCTTGGTCCTGCCGCGCCTTAACTTGTCAAGCTCTTCATGGCTTGTCCAAACACCTGAAGCGCTGCACTGATCAGCTCATCACGCTTGGGTAAATACTCCTTTAACCTGTCTTTGATTGTTGCTTGGTAGGCGCTGATGACCTGCGAGGTCACATCATCGCCAGCCTGGCGGAATAACGCATCGAGACGGACGGGATAATCCGCAGCATCGATCCTGAGGCCGCTGCTACGCGGCAATTTCAGGTCATTGTGCAGTCTTTCAAACTCAACACTAAAATTCCCACGTTGTTGCACGATCTTTAGACGCCGCGCGTTGCTTTTTTCCAATGGTACACCGTCAATAAAGAAACTCTTGCCTGTCTCATATGGCACTACAACCTGATCTATCAGCTTGGCGAACGACATGTCGTGCATGTAGAGCGGCCTCTCATATTTGTCACTCTCAGCGATCACAGCAAACCTCTTTTCCGGTTCTTCTTGCATAGGTTCGGTTTCAAAAATCAGGTGCCGGCTGTGGCCGCGGAATGGGCACTTGAGCTCGTCCTAGGGGCATCAGATCCTCAGAAGGGGTCAAATCCGCTTTTAGGTGCGTCCAGATGGAATTACTGTCGTGATCCATAGGGTGACTCTCATTTGATGAGGGAAGTCCCGCGGCGGTAAAAGCCAGGAGCCGCCTAGCTTGGGTAGCAGCATGGAGAGTAATTGAGATGCTGGAGCCTACCGACAAAGTCAGCTTCGGGCTGATGAGCAAGTGACCGGGTTGCAATGCGAATGAACGCTGAGTAAGCCTCGTTAGGACTAACATTCCGGTGGTCGAACCTGTCTAAAAGAGGTGAAGACAGAATGGGCAATCGCAGGCTGGCTGAAGGGGCGGCCCACACCGGCGGGGTAGTGGCGGCGACACGGTGACAGGGAGACGACAGAAACTGGAGAAGTCCTGTATGCCCCAGAGAGAAATCTTCGGAGCAGGTCGGCCCTATAACCGCTGACACGGGAAAGGGGTCGAAGGCAACAGGATGGGGGAGTGGCCCGTAGGAGCTGTGAAGTCTGGTAACGCGGATGGAGCAAAGGGGCCATGCTGAGTTTGATTCTTTCGACCGCAAGGTGAGGCAGGGAAGAGATGATAAAGTCTTCCGTTAATCTGCAAGAACTGAGGCGAAGGATATACTGTAAGGCGAAAGCCGAGAAGGCCGCCGGGGCTGTGGCTGGAAGAGATGGAGTAACGAGGCGATCTGTCAGAAGTGGGGGCTGGCCAACGAATACCGAGTCCAGTACTTCTATCGATCGCCGGTGAAAGTGTCTCCAGCACACTAGGCAGATAACGCCTTATGACGAACAGACTCAGGAAAGCGTAGTGCGGGAAATCCGCATGCTGCGTTTGACGTGGCGGGGGCTGGAAACGGGTTACGGTGAGGCTAGTGAGGCACCGTCAGACGAAAGAGACGGTAACAGATAGGCTCCACCTACGAAACACCGCGCCAGTCCTCGACCCTACCTTATTCGGGTTTTGAAAACCCCTGGGCTCAGTCTCTGGTATCGAGGCCGGCAGGCCTGTGCTCACGGAAAGCGGGAGGGTCTGCGGTTGGTGTCCGAGCGAGGTGCTAGACGATGATTCTCAAGGCCGGAAGATCGTGATCGTGGCTCGTGCTTCGTGCATCGTGAAACAAGGGAACCCGCACGTTTTTAAGACCTCGAAACGCCGTGCCGCTTAGTCTCTCCCCCCAGATCTTGCCTGACCCGAATGTGTGCGGATTCTATGCGATTTGGCGGGGTTTTTACAAGGGCGGGGGCCGGGGGGAAGCCCAAGTAAAAATGTAAAAGTAAAAAGGGGGACACAGCTCCGGAAGACGAAATAGGTTTCGGGTGTCGGGTTTCAGGCTCCGGCACAAGCGCAAAGCACAAAAGTGGTAACTTTCACGTTTTGAGAATTATCAAAACGTCAAAATGAGTACTGCGCGCGGGAACTCAGCGACACTTCCACGTTTCGAGAATTCTCGAAACGTCGAAATGAGAGCTTTACGCTCCTCCATAGCGCGCTGATTTTTCCTTAACCAGAAACCCGATCTTTCGCTTGTTCGGCTCCGGCGGCGTCATGAGCTCCCGAATCACCTGGAACGCGATTTTGAATTGTGCGTCATATTTCTGTTCCAGAGTATCGAGCTTGCGTGACAGCTGGGCATTCGAGGCAAGTCTCTGTCTCAGGTCCTGGCAGGCGCGGCGTTCGACTCTATTTTTCACTCTTCTCTATCTCGATTAGGATGCGGGCGATAGCCCTGTTTACCGGGAAGAAGAAAAGGGGACGCGAACCTTTGTTTCCCCCCACGGTCGGGGTCGGGGAGGGTTTGCGGTTGATGTGCGAGCGAGGTGCTAGACGATGATTCTCAAGGCCGGAAAAGCGTGGTCGTGGCTCGTGTTCGTGATCGTGTCAAAGAGAAAATCATAAGCGTGGCTCGTGCTCGTGCATCGCGAAACCAGGGGCGAAGGTCGGAGTTGGAGAACGATGACACTTATGGGACGGGACGACACCTACTCTGCGCCCTGCAACCGGATGCCTTTCTATCACGACAGGCTCAACCCACCATCGACAACCAGCGTTTGCCCGGTGACAAAATCGCCGCCCGTTATCAGGCCAACGATCGCGGCGGCAATATCCTCCGGAGTGGCGACCCGCTTCAGCGGGATCGACCCGGCCGCTCGTGCGGCCGCTTCCTCGTACCTAACCGTGTAATGGTTTCGCAACCAGCCCGTATCGGTGAAGGCGGGGGCAACCGCGTTCACGCGCACCTCTGGGGCTAGAGCAACCGCCAAAGCGCGCGTCATATAGATCAATGCCGCTTTCGCTGAACCGTAAGCAAGCGACGACATTGTGCTCGGCGCGAGGATCCCGGCGATCGATGCTACATTCACCACCATCCCTTGGCCGCGGGCAAGGAGCGGGGCGGCAGCTCGGACGCAACGAAACGCGCCCTTGAGGTTGACGTCCAGAATATCGTCCCAGACCTCATCGGTAAGGGCTTCCAGATCAGAGATGGGAACCCAATGCGTCACGCCCGCGTTATTGACCAGGACATCCAGACGGCCGAAATGCTTTTGCACTTGCGCTATCATCGCGCGCACCTTTTCGTCGTTTTTAACATCTGCCTGAATGCAGAGAGCCTCCACTCCCGCCCGCTGCACTTCGTCTGCGAGTCGCTGCGCCTCCAGCCCACCCGTCCGATAGTTAATGACCACGCCGGAAGCTCCCGCCTTTGCAAGGCCCTCGACGGTTGCCTTCCCAATACCCGTCGCCGCGCCCGTAACCAGTACGACTCTGCCGCTGAGTTCCATAGTTCACCTTAAGTTTCGAATCTCATTTCTTACGGCCCTTGTTTTTACTTTTGGCTCTTCAGGCTTTCCTGTGGGTAACGTGGCATTATCAGCTTGATTTCGTCTACCACGAAGATCACGAAGGACACGAAGGGTTTGGGTATTTGTGAATCAAAACTTCGTGTTCTCGGTAGCACTGGTAAGGGTAAACCAAAGGGCGGTTGCCGCACAGATCTGAAACCTAAATCCTTTGCGTTCTTTGCGGTTAAACCTTCTTTCCTTCGTGCTCTTCGCGTCCTTCGTGGTAAATACTTCTCCACACTAACCCAGAATAACCTTACTTTTTAATTTCCTAAGCTCCGCGGTTGCAGCCTCGTCGATAATCCAGTCGCCAGGCATTCGAACTAGACTGTCCGGATCCCCGGTAAAACGCACGACGACCGCGTACTGTTCCGCCGCGGCCCGTGGCGTAACGTAACCTGCGATGACATCCTGGCGAACCTGCTCCGGATCTCGGACAAGGGGATCACCGTACCCACCTCCACCCGGCATATTCAAATGGAGAACCTCGTCGGGCTGGAGATCCAACAAGGTTTTTGGATTCGGTCGTTCGCCACTTTCCAAGTACAGCTCGCCGATGGCCCCCGGCTGTCCTCCCAACAAGCCAGGCGCCGCGTATCGACAACGGTCCACGACGCAGCTTACCTGCCAGCGCCCGCCGCCGCGGCGGGCGAATTCCGTGAGTTGGCCCAACCCTCCCCGCATGGTTCCAGCGCCCCCGGAATCAGTACGGAGCTGGCGCCGGCACAGCACAATCGGCGCCAGGTTCTCCATCACCTCGGCCGGCACACCCGCCACACCGCTGGGAAAACCTATGGCGCTGAGACCATCTCGGGTAGGGCGCGCGCCCGTTCCGCCAACTTGGAATACGGTGAGGTTAAACGGCGGGCTGTCTCCGCGCCACACGCTCATCCAGATGGGGTCTGCTCCGGGAGCCATCAGCTTTCCCGGCAACGCGCCGGCAAGAGCGGCGAAGATGGCGCTGGGCACAAAGTGACCCACCGCCTGGCGGCTCGCGACCGGCGCCGGATCCAACGCGTTCAAGATGCTGCCCGGCGGCGCCGTCACATGCACCGGGCGAAAACTTCCCTCGTTGTGCGGTACGTCCGGACAGATCGCTGCTTTGACGGCAAAGCTCGCGTAGGCATGAGTATAGTTCAGCACCACATTGATCCCGCGCGTGCTTTGGGGGGAGGAACCGGCGAAGTCGATGAAGATTTCGTCGCCGGCAATGCGCACGCAACAGCGAATGACGATGGGCTCTTCGAAGCCGTCGCTCCAGGTCTCGCTCCGCCATTCGCCCTGAGGAAGCGCTCGGATCCGCTCGCGCACCGCAGCTTCAGAACGGCCCACAATCTCCGCCGCCAGCGCATCGAGGTTCTCCAAACCAAACTCATCCATCATCTCGAGCAACGCCCTCGCGCCCGCATCGTTGCAGGCCATCTGGGCATAGAAATCACCGATGACTTCGTCGGGCTGGCGCACGTTGGCGCGCACGATCTGGAGCAGGACTTCGTTCGGCGATCCTCGGTCCAGAAGCTTCATGACCGGGATGCGCAATCCTTCTTCGTACACCTCGCGCGCTTCAGCGGAAAGAATCCGGCCGCCGATATCGGCGCTGTGGCAGGTGTTGGCAAATAAAGCAACCAGCCGATTCTTTTTGAAAACCGGCGTGGTGATGGTGATGTCGTTGATCTGCCCCGCCGTCATCCACGGATCATTGGTGATGAGCACATCTCCCGGCGCGAGCTTCTCCCGTGGGTACGCCGCAAAGAAATGACGCATTGAAGTCGCCATCGCATTGATGTGACCCGGCGTTCCCGTAATCGACTGGGCGATCATCCGGCCCCGGGTATCGAACATGCCGCAGGCGAGGTCCTGGCTCTCCCGCACGATCGTGCTGAACGCTGTGCGCATCAGAGTGTCTTGCTGCTCGTTGGTTACGGAAAGCACCCGGCTCCAGATCACTTCCAGCATGACGGGATCGATAACAGCGTCATTCATCGGCGAAACCTACGATCACGTTCAGCCGCTCGTCGACCCGAGCGCGGCCTCGCGCTCCAATAATGAGTGTTGATTCACGCTCCTCCACGATTGCCGGACCGGCGAAGGCATCGCCGGATTTTAGCAGGTAACGATCATAGACCGGAGTCTCCGCATAACCACTTCGCTCCGGAAAGTAGGCCGGCCGCCTCCCTTTAAGTGCGGAACCGCAAGGAGTCGCTAAGGCGAGGCGAAAGTTCATCGCCGGCTGGGGTCCGCAGGCAATCAAGCGCCAGTGAATCACCTCCAGCGCTACGTCGGGCACTGACCGCCCGTAGCGCTGCCGATACGCCTCTTCAAAAGTCGCGGTCACCACAGGCACATGCTCCGGCCCAAGAAACCCTTCCGGCAGCGGCACGGACACCTCATGCCCTTGGCCCACGTAGCGCATATCGGCGCTGCGCTGGTAACCAATCTGTTCCGGCGCCAGTCCGGAACCTTCCAACACCGCACGTCCTTCCAGCGTCATCTCATCGAGCAGGGAGTTCACAAATTGCCAATCCAAAGTATCGAGGCGGCTGTAGGCGCTGCGCACGAAATCAAAAGCCAGCGGCGCAACCAGAAGACCAAAAGTAGAACCTACGCCGGCGCCAAAGGGGGAAATGAGAGCCGGCAAGTGCAGAATCTCCGCCACCCGGTAGCCATGGACCGGACCGGCACCGCCAAAAGCATAAAGCGGCATGCGCCGCGGGTTCTTGCCGCGCTCGCCCAGATGGGCGCGCGCGGCATTGGCCATATTTTCATTGACGATCTGGTGAATCCCCCACGCTGCCTTTTCGACAGCGAGACCGAGGCGCTGGGCGAGGCCCAATAACGCCCGGCGCGCAGCGTCCACGTCCAAGCGCATCGTTCCGCCCAAAAAATAATCCGGGTCAAGGTAACCGAGCAGCAAATCCGCATCCGTCACGGTCGGCTCTTTGCCACCCCGACCGTAGCACGCGGGGCCGGGCTCAGCACCGGCGCTATCGGGACCCACCTTTAGCAGGCCGAGGGCATCGACGCGCGCGATGCTGCCGCCCCCCGCCCCGATCTCAATCATGTCGATTACGGGGATTCTGATGGGGAGCCCGCTACCGCGCCGAAAGCGATAGACCCGGTCAACTTCGAACTCCTGCGTTTTAAGCGGGCGGCCGTTCTCGATCGCACACAGTTTCGCCGTAGTTCCGCCCATATCGAAAGACAGCAAGTCCGGATGCCCTCCCAACGAGCCTATATGCGCCGCAGCCAGCGCTCCCGCGGCAGGCCCGGATTCCAGCAGCCGCACCGGAAACCGGCTGGCGGTCTCGACCGTGGCAATGCCGCCGCTTGAGAGCATGACAAAGAAGCTCACAACCAAGCCGCTTCGATCAAGATGCTCCTCCAATTCCTTCAAGTAGGTGGCGATCCGCTCCTGCACATAAACATTAGCGACCGTTGTGCTGGTGCGCTGATATTCGCCAATTTGGGGCGCCACCTCGCAGCTCAGGGACACACGAATCTCGGGCGCCACGTCCCGAATAATCTCACGCGTGCGCCGCTCGTGCAGTGGATTGCGAAAGCTGTTCAAATAGCTGACGCCGATGGCGCGGATTCCCTTGGCGTATAGCTCCGAGGTTAAACGTTGCACATAGCCCTCGTCGAGCGCCCGCAACACGCTGCCATCCGCAGCCGCGCGCTCCGGAACATCAAAGCGCAGGTGGCGCGGAACTAAAGGTTTCGCGAGCTCGAGGTTGAGATCGTACAGTTCGTATCGGTGCTCGCGCCCGATCTCAAGCGCGTCGCGAAATCCCGCGCTGGTGAACAGGGCCGTGGGCGCTCCTTTGCGCTCAATCAAAGCGTTGGTCACCAGAGTGGTGCCGTGAATTAACGTGCTGTGCTCGCCGCGCCTTGCGCCGCCGGGATCTAGCGCCGCGCGCAACGCAGTCTCTACCGCCAGGCTTGGGTTCCCGGGTGTTGTCAGGGTCTTTCGTATCGTGGCGGAACCATCTTCGGTCACCAGGAGCAAATCCGTGAACGTCCCGCCGATATCAACACCGATCCGGTACATAAGTCTGATGGGAAAAGATCAGCCGCACAGCGGCACTAGACCCAGCGGGTGATGACAACCTTGCTTTCCGTAAAGAATCGGACCGCGTCACGTCCCTGTCCGTGCAACGTACCAAAGAACGACCGTTTCATCCCGCCGAAAGGAAAGTACGCTACCGGAGCCGCGACGCCAACGTTAATCCCGATATTTCCCGCCTGCACGCGATAACGAAACTCGCGCGCCGCCGGCCCGCTCCTGGTATAAATGGAGGCCGCGTTGCCGTAGGGACTGCGGTTGATGAAATCGATCGCCTCGTCCAGGCTCGCTACCGGGATCACGCTGACCAACGGCCCGAAGATCTCGTCGCGCGCCAGGTTCATACCGGGCGCCACCTGGTCGAACAAAGTCGGCCCGACAAAATAGCCTTTCGGCCGGGCCGGCACCAGCACGGTCCGCCCATCCAAAACCAAATCAGCCCCTTCCTTTACTCCAAGGTCAATGGCCGCGAGAATGCGCTCTCTGGCGCGAGAGGAAATCACCGGCCCCATATTCACTCCGGAGTCCAGTCCATCGCCGACGCGCAGTGCGCGTGCGCTTGTCGCTATCCGGCCTGTTACCCGATCATGAGCTGCGCCGACAGGAAGAATCAACGAACCAGCTAGACAGCGCTGGCCGGCCGCACCGAAGCAAGAACCAATCATGTTCGGGACGCTCGCATCCAGGTCGGCATCCGGCATGACCAGAAGCGCGTTTTTTGCTCCCCCCGAGGCCTGCACCCGCTTGCCCGCCGCGGCGGCGCGCCGGTAGACGTATTCGGCGACGAGGCTCGAGCCCACAAACGAGATGCCTTGCACCAGCGGGTGATCGAGCAGCGCATCGACAGCCTCTTTGGCCCCGTTTACGAGGTTGATCACTCCGGAAGGGAATTGAGCCTCATGGACCAATTCAAAGATTCGCCGCTGGCTCACCGGCACCTGCTCGGAAGGCTTCACCACAAAAGTGTTGCCGCAAGCGACCGCATAGGGCCAGAACCAAAACGGAATCATCAACGGAAAATTGAACGGACAGATCGCCGCAAACACCCCGAGCGGCTGGTAGACGACTTCCTCATCGATCCCGCGCGCGGCGCCGTCCTCCAAACCGTAGCCCATCATGAGTGACGTGATGCCGCAGGCGTTCTCGACGTTTTCGATCCCGCGCTGCACTTCTCCTTGCGCGTCCTCAAGCGTCTTTCCCATCTCCATCGTGATTAACCGGGCAAGCTCGTCACGATGCTCTTTCAAAAGCGCTTGCAGCCGGAAGAAGTAACGGGCACGTTCTTGCGGAGGGGTCATGCGCCACGACGGGTAAGCCGCCGCGGCAGCCTCAACGGCCGCGTCAACCTCGACCTGCCCGCCGAGCGGGACCATCGCGAGGACTTCGTCCGTGGCCGGGTTACGGACCTCTTCGGCGGTCGCCGCGCGCGCAGGCACCCACTCGCCACCGACATAATTTTGCAGGGTCTCAATCGCTGACGCCGCTGCCAACGTCATCTTTATCCTCCTTAAATAGACAGATGGTCACGTCAGAGTGAAGCACTATCGTACCGGATTTGTTCGTGCAAGTCAGGCCACGTCGGGTAGATCGACGATATTCCGGAGTAGTTTGTCGGCGATAAATTCTACTGCGTGAAAAGCTCGAGAAGGCGCTCGGTTTGATGCAACGCCGCGGGCCGCAATAGCGGGATTTTGACGCCGGCGTCGCGGTACCGCTGTACCCGCTGCTTTACCTCATCGGGCGTTCCGCTCGCGGTCATCCCTTCGACATAAGAGTCGGGTACCGCCTTGATCAATGCTTCAAGCCCGCCCCTGGCATAGGCTTTCTCGAACCGCGGCAGGTCTTCTTTCTTGATGTAAGGTTCACCCACGCGCATTTTGGGAGCAGCGATGAACGGGATCTGAATCGGATCGAGCTTGGTAGCAACCTCCCAACGTACTTCATCAAGCGCTTTCGTACGATCATCTTCGACCGAGCAGTTAATGATCTGTGCCACTTCAAAATCGGCCAGGTCTCGACCCGCCTCCGCCGCGGCTTCGGCGATGATTTTTAGCGCGTTCACCGTGTACTCAGGAGAACAAACCGCGTTCAAAACGACACCATCAGCAACCTGTCCTGCCAGGCGCAAGCCGGTTTTGCTAGTGGCCGGAATGTAGATAGGGATTTTTGTGCGAACCGGTTTCCACCCCAAACCAACGTTGTCAAGCCTCAGGAACTGCCCGCGATAAGAGATTTTCTCCCCGGAGAGAAGAAGCCGTATTGCCTCAATGTATTCTTTCAGAGTCAACGCAGGTTCGGTGGGGTCCACGTTATGAACCCGAGCATGGCTTTTCGTGCAAGCCCCCGGCGCGAGCGTCATGCGCCCGCCGGTAAGCTCGTCCAAGGTGGCAAGCGTCTGCGCCATACAGACGGCGCTGCGCAAGCGCACGATCTGAGTCGTACCCAAAGTGAGGCGTTTTGTCGCAAGACCGATGGCCGCAAGAGAGGTAACCGAATCGCGCATAAGCTCGATCGTTTCCGAAAAGAAAGCCATTTCATAACCGCGTTCCTCCGCCTGCTGCATCAGACTCGCGATCTGTTTCACGTTGGTAAACCTGCCGTACCCTAAGGCGAACCCCGTTCTTGCCACAATTCTCTCCTATAAAAACCTAGAAAGTTAGCTACGCCCAAAAGGAACTCATGTCAAACCGCGCCTGGACTCCTCTGCCAAGCCGCGAACAGCGCTGCTCGCCTTCATGGCAGAAAACAATGTTGAACGGGCTGTCGTCAGCTCCCCGGCTGGGCGAGAATACTCAGGCATTCTCATCATCACCAGGCGCGAATGATCCCATGCGCCAGACTGTGCGAAAACTCCGTTCATGGTTCGAGAACCTCACCACGAACGGAAACACGCTCTAATGCAATCAAATACTTAGCCGTTCGCTCCTTCGATGGACTCCGGACAAGTTCTGAGCGCCGTCGAAGGACTCCGATGAATTTTCACATAGTCTGGCGCATGCAGCGAGCGCTGTTTTTCCTTCCATACCGCAGCATTGAGCGCTATCTTAGAGAAAAGACCGCTCGATAGCGGCTGCTTGCAGCGTCAAGAATTGCAAATCTTCTAACCGTAGGAGAGTAAACGTCAACTATGGCAGGGTACACCGTGCGACGAACCAAGATTGTCTGCACCATCGGTCCGGCAAGCGAATCCGAAAAGATGATTCGCAGAATGATCCGTGCCGGTATGGATGTGGCACGGCTGAATTTCAGCCACGGCAGTTTTAGTTCTCACAGACGAATCATCAAACTCGTTCGCCGGGCGGCCCGGCAGCTAGGCAAGCCGGTTGCCATCTTGCAAGATCTGCCGGGCCCAAAAGTTCGCATCGGCCCTGTACGCGGTGATCGAGTCCGATTGCGCGCCGGGAAGCCGATAACCCTCACCGCCCGCCAGGTTATCGGGAATGAACAAGTCGTTTCCGTCGAGTACAAGAAGTTTTCGCGCTCCGTGAAGAGAGGAGATACGATTCTTCTGGGCGATGGAGAGATCGAACTCCAGGCGCTGCGCGTCGCCGCTACCGACGTCTATTGCAAAGTTATTGTCGGAGGCCTCCTTGGCTCCCGCAAAGGCATTCATTTCCCGCACGGCAGCCTGCAGCTCCCTTCATTAACGAGTCACGATAAGACCGCCCTCGCGTTCGGGTTAGCGCAGGGTGTCGACCTAGTGGCCGTCTCATTTGTGCGTACGCCTGAGGACATCCAACGCGTACGCCAGCAAATGAGGAGTTTCGGAATCGAGGTCCCAATTGTCGCGAAAATCGAAAAACGCGAGGCGGTCGACCATATCGACTCCATCCTTGAGGTCGTTCATGGCATTATGGTCGCCCGCGGCGATCTGGGATTGGAGATGGCGCCGGAAAAGATTCCGGCGCTGCAAAAGATGATGATTCGCAAGGCCAACAGCTTGGGCAAACCGGTGATCACGGCAACTCAGATGCTGCGCTCCATGGTGCAAAGCCCCAGGGCGACGCGCGCCGAAGTCGCCGACGTTGCCAACGCCATTCTGGACGGCACCGACGCTCTCATGCTTTCCGAGGAATCGGCGGCAGGAGACTATCCGAGTCGAGCCGTGGAAACGCTGGATAAAGTCGCAGTGGAAACCGAAAGATCTCTTGAGCCCCGCCATCAGATCAACTGGATGGAAAAAACGGTGCCTGCGGCGATCACTCATGCCGCCGCCGCGCTGGCGCGCGATCTCCAAGTCAAAGCTTTTCTGATTCCCACAACGACCGGGAATACCGCCCGTCTCATCGCACGCTTCAGGCCCACACAACCCATTCTCGCGTTGAGCCCCGACCCGCGCGCCGTTAAAAGTCTCTGTCTCGTGTGGGGAGTCTATCCCTTCCGGGTGCGCACCTATCCGTCCATCGACGCCATGATCCGTATCGCGCAGGACAAGGCCTTGGAGCTTGGCATCGTCAAGAAGGGGGATCTCGTTGGCATCACGGCCGGCCTTCCGCTCCACCAAACCGGCACCACGAACATGATCACGGTAAAAACGGTGGATTGAGAACTCCCCGAGGTCTTACTTTATTTCACTCCGTGACTCTGTGGCTTTTCTGGCGGTCACCGCTTGGTCTTCACCGGAAGCGGAAGAACCGTAGCTCGCAATACTCTTGAATTCTTCTTCAACCGAGATGAACGGAGCGGCAACCGACGGAGGATCGGCGTCGGCGACCTGCTCCTGCCCGACGACTTGGCCGTCCTTAAAAAGGTAGCGAGCACTGATCTTGCCGCGATAGTTCTGGTCTTCCAGTTGCTCGGCCTTGTCGCCGTTTCGAAAGTTCAACCAGACGTCGACTCGCCGGTCGCCGTTGGTGTCGGCTTCCTGCCGAACGATTTCGTTTTTCTCGTAAAAAATTCGCAGATCAAAAAAACCATCGCCGTCGGTATCACGTTCTTCGCGCACCAGTTCGTTGTCTTTAAAATAATAGACCGTATCCCACTTGCCGCTGCGTTTGGTGTCTTTCAGACGTTTGCTCACGCGGCCCTGTGAAAATACCTCGATCATATCCGTGCGGCCGTCCCCGGCGGTGTCTTCCTCACGGCGAACGATTTCCTCGCCCTGGAAGTAAACCACCCGGCTAACCTTTCCGTCGCCGCGTAGGTCTTCTTCCTGCTTCACGAGGCGGCCGTCGCGATAATAACCCCACAGATCGATCTTGCCGGTGTGCTTGCGATCGAGTTCTTTCCTAACCAACTGACCGTTTTCGAAATAGGAAATACTGTCGGGCTTGCCGGCGCCGCTGGCATCCTCTTCTAACCGGCTGATTTTGCCGTCTTTGTAAAAGACGGTGCGCGTCGGACGACCAGAAGCTTTGGGGTCTTCTTCGCTCCGGGTAGGCTGTCCGTTTTGATAGTAAACCCACAGGGTGGGCTTGCCGGAATGGAGGGTATCTTGACCTTTTCGTTCAATTTCACCCTTGTCGTTAAGGAAGATCCAGGTATCGATCTGGCCGTCGTTCTTGCTGGCGATCTCCTGACGGATCGGCTTGCCCTTTTCGTAATAAACGAAGATGTCCGGCTTCCCGTCAAAATTCGCGTCTTCTTCGATCCGCTCAATCTGCCCTTGGGGGTTGTAATAAATCCAATGATCCATCTTGCCGTCGCCGTTGGTGTCGCGCCCTTGGGAGACGACATTTCCGTGCTCGTCGTAATAAAAGCTTGCCACCGGCTGGCTCGCAGCGATGCGAGATAGAAGAACGGCAGGGAAGAAAACCGACAGGAAAGAAGCGGTCAATAGATACGGTTTCAGCTTCATCGCTCGCTTAATGACGCGGCGGCGATGTCGATCGAAGACTATGCAGATTTCGAGGGGTCCCGGGTATTTTTCTGCGCGTCCGTGCTTTCAATGGAATGTCCATCGGAGTCGTTCACGGCTTTTTTAAATCCTCGGATGGCTTCGCCCAAAGACTTTCCGAGATCGGGAAGTTTGCTGGGGCCGAAAACGATCAAAGCGATGACAAAGATAACGATCAGCTCAGGCATACCAAGACTTCCAAACATAAGACACCTCCGCTAGACAGGTTTTTACGCTACCCCCAGAGGTGAACGATGTCAATGATCCAGGGAAGAGGCGCAGCAAGCCGGCTCGGATGCTAAAGCCGACGCCGTCTCATTGACGTCATGATCCGAATCGCGCAGGACAAAGCCTTGGATCTTGGCATCGTGAAGAAGGGGGATCTCGTTGGCATCACGGCCGGCGTTCCACTTCACCAAACCGACACCACCCACCAGAAACATCTCATTGGCGCTGTATTGAAGGCAAAACGACCCAATTAGTAATACTACATCTGCTGATAAAGCCATCGCTCTGCCGACGTGCCAAAGGCCATTGACAACCGCACCGCCATCTCTGCGTTGATTCTTGCCCGGCCGTTCAGAATTGCCGATGAGGTCTTTCGACTTACTCCTAGCGCATTTCCCGTCTCCGTTACGCTGCTTTAGCGGCTCTAGGCACAGGGTCTTCCAGAGGACAAACTTATCGTTCGCGCCCATATTTGCTGCCTTAAAGGTCGCCCGTGTCCGGATTGCAGCAGGTTACCGGTCCCAAAAAAGCTTGTTCGCCTGCTCCTGGGTGATCCAACCCTGTTCGACGAAAAACTTCGCGAGATCCTTCGCGACTGCGCGGGCCGCGTGTTTGGTGTCGGCCTCGGCGGTCTGAGATCGCTCGCTCGCAACACCGATCCCCGCCGCCACAGCCGCGCCCACAGCGCGACCCGCCGCGGCGTCCGCCCCACCCATGGGGCCGACGCCGGGCTTCCGCGAACTCTTCACAGTTGTGTAGAAGTCATCGACGAGTCGGTGCTCGCCGCCGGTTATCTCGTAAACCTGGGTGAGCGTGCGCACTTCGCTGGCCCCAGCGCCGAAACCAATGATCAGGCGACGCGTCTTGTTGCCCTCGTTGATAGACAGGACCTGTCCCTCGATTGACAGGGTAGGCCCCGCCCCCGGGGACGCCGTCGTTGCGGGCTCCGCCGGCAGTCCAAGCTTGCGGATCTCCTCCACAAGGGTCGAGGTTCCGATCCTGGCCACTGATTGCGCCAGCTTGAGCTCCTCCTGTTCTTCCGGTGTACGTGTCACCAACCGCTCGATGCGCGACCCAATGCCACTGTCGAGCTGAACTTCGCCTGGTGATACCTGGTAGTCATGGACGATGATCAGCTCTGGCTTGCGCAAGCCGGGCTCACGCATCATCACGTCCTGGGTACTTACCCGGGCGCAGGCGCTCATACCTGCCAGCGCTAGCCCCACCACCATCGCGCCCCCGAGCGCGCGCCGGGAGATCGCCGTGATGAACGCTCTAACAGTGTCTGCGTTCCTAAACTTATTTTTTGGCATTGACATGTCTCTTAATAGTGAAACACAGGAAGGTTTTTGAGGATCAGTGCGACGGCGCCATGCCAGCGCGAGTTTGAGAAGCTCTAGCACCATTCGAGAAAGCGAACCGGTCTCGAACATCAATTCTTTCGAAAAGAGGATCCGCTATGAGCTATGATTTCAACCAAATCTCGGGTTGCAAACACACAGGGGTCACACCATAGGGTCTATCGGGCTGTTGCCCAAATGCCCTCACGCTATTGCGGTTCGGGTACGACGGTTGGCGCCAACGTGGATACTGCCGGGTGGCCCGCGGGTTACGCGCTTTTGGCTGTTGAGCATGGGGACGAGCCACTGGTTTTTCCCATACATCACCGAAAAACCTCGGCGTAAATCGGTTACCTTCGGCGACAACACAACGTGGACCGTTTAAGTGTGCGCAGGTCCAATTTCCCGTCACACCGAGTTCAGATAACTGATAATCAAGATTCTAGTTCGTGCGACTGAGAATTTGTTGCGCCGAGGCAGACAACTTATCTGCATTCGCCAAAAGCAGGCTCACTTGCCACAATTGATTATCCGAGAGGGAGGCCGAGAAACCGGGCATTCCCGATAAACGAATTCCATTCTTGCCCACCCAAAAGATCACACCGGGTGGATCATCCGTTACCATCTCCTCGGTTTTGAAGAGCTGTGGAGGAGGTGGAAACATGCCTTTGGCTGGTATCGGGACAGGCTGATTGGGAAGGCCGTGGCACATGGCGCAATTCTCGCGATAGACCCGTGCTCCAGCAGCAAATGTCGCCTCATCAGCCTTGAGAGGGACTTCTTTGGGCGCTTCCTTTTTCAGTGCTGCGTGAAGCGCCGTCGCTGCAAGAAACCCTTCCAGCGGCATAGGGGAGGCCGACGTGGCCACCGGCGCTCCTCCAGATTGAAAATACAGATAAAGGGCCCCGGGTAAAAGAAGAACCCCCACGATTAATCCTAAAACAAATGTTTTCACGTCTGCCTGACCTCCAAGCCGGAAAATGACCCGTTTCAAACCTTGAATCGACGGTTAGAGTGCGCGGCGAAACCTACGCTGATAGATAAACACAGCTGCGAAGATAAATAAACCCCAAGCGACGAGCAAGCATACCCAAGACCACAACATCGTTGCATCGCCTTTTCCTTTCTCGAGAAGCCCTGTCTTCTCCCCTCGGGTATCCACCGAACGTATGCGTTTTATGACGCCGGATCGGTGCTTGAGGCCCGTGGATCTATTTTAACAGATTTTTCACCCGCTCGATCACCGGCCCGGTCTGATTCATGAGATCCTTAATCACTGCTTGCAGCTCTTCACCGTCGGTGGGATCGACGTCCAGGCCTGATCTTTTGGCTTCAGCTGAGAGTTCAGCGTCCCTTAAAGACCGCGCGTACGCCACCCGCAGGATCTTTACTTTGTCGGCGGGTGTTCCTGGCGGCGCTACCATGGGACGACCAAGATCGTCACCAACTACAAGAACTCGTGCGACGCGGCGACTAACTTCGGGCGTCTTATACTTATCCATCAGCTCATAGATCGTGGGCACGTCCGGAGCCCTCGGGTCACGCTTCATCCCCCCTTGCAAAAGATGCCGGTCAAAACCGGTTTTGTCCCAGGTTAAAAAAGGTTCCCGGCTGAAGTGGACAGCCATACGCGTCGTTCGACAAACCACCTCGCCCTTTTCTACCGCCAGGGCCGCCTCGGTGCCGCCCTGGTAACAGGAAACCAGGGCAAACTTCGCCCCAAGCGTCTCCTCCAAGATTTTCGTCATGATGTAAGTCAGATCGGTCGTCCCTGAATTGCTGCATTTCGGCGGTTCCTTGGCTTTGATAATTTCCTCGATCGACTTGTAAGGAGAATCGGCGCGAATGTAATGCATCATCGGGTCCTTTTCCTGCGTGCCAATCCAAAGAAAGTTGACCATCTTAAACTGCGCTTCGTTGCGCCCAACGAGCTCGTCCAGGTATAGATTGTTCTGGAACATACCAATGGTGAGCCCGTCCGGCTTTGCTATCGTGTACAGGTAGTTGGCAGCCACCATCGACCCGGCGCCCGGCATGTTTTGCACGATCATATTGGGGTTGCCGGGAATCTATTTCGGCATATAACGGGCAGACATCCACGCCCAGCGATCATAGGTACCCCCAGGCGTCGTCCCTGCGATGATCTTTATCGTTTTTCCTTGAAAAAAAGGCGCGTCCTGCGCATAAGCCTTACCGCACAGTAAAAACACCGCCAACGAAAAACTCAGCACAGTCTTCCCGACCATTGTGCGCTCCTCCCGACTTCAATGAATCGCATTCCCTACCGTCGTCGTTAACAACGCCGGCGGTGTTCGCCGTGGTCCGGCGCAGGTGAGATCCTTCTTACCACCATCTCCTTAAGTAGTCCCAGCGGGCCCGCCATCCGTTAGCCTGCCCCGCGTAACGAGGATTCTCCTCCCACGCTTTTACATATGCAACTATCTTCGGATCGGCCTGGAGTTTATCCAAGACGTGGCGCTGGAACATAAGGCACCTTTTTTCGGCATCGCTCCCGGTCCAGGTGCTTGGGTGAGGTTCTTTCCCATCACAGCTGGCTTTGGCTTCCTGGTACAGTTTCGAGTGATAGGAATCATGCGCGATGGTCCCCGCGTACCAAACGACGGAATGCGTCCAGGTGGCTCTTCCCACCGTGTAGGTCGGCTGTTGCAACCGAGCCTCCATCCCGCTGCGCCGGCCCTCTCTGATCACGGCAACGTAAGGGCGAATAGCCGTCAGGAGGCCCTCCCTCTGCAACAGCTCCAACGCTTCCCTGGTACGGCAGACAAAACCGGCGCTCCCCTGGATCGTTATTCCCTCGATCACTTCGAGTCCGTGTCGTTTGAAAGAGAAGAGCCGGAGAGAAGAAAGAAAACTTCTCAGACTTCGAAAATTCACGTCTGACGCCCCGTCAACACTAGAAGCCAGACGACACCGGCAAGTACGATCGCCGCAAAAACCGCGGCCGAGCCGAGGTCCTTCGCTCGCCCCGAAAGCTCGTTGCGCTCCGCGCCGACGCGATCAACCATGGTTTCGATCGCTGAATTGACGATCTCAATGACTATGACGCGTTGGCGAGAGTTTTTTTCACCTCCCCCCAGCAATCCGGCATGCATTTTTTGTATTTGACCGCCATCATTTTATGGATGGCCTGATCAACCTCTTTTTTGTTCTTCGGCGTCACGGCGATGCCGGCTACTTTGAAAGGGTCCTTCATGTAGCGAAAGTAACGGGACATGAATTACCCTCCCCTATTTGTTGCCCGAACCTGAGCAGCGATCTTAACGGCCGGCTTATATCACAAAGGCCGATGCTAACGGAACCTGCCCTTTGTTCCATGTGTGCTGATTTTTAGCGTCTGAGTTTTTATCTTACTCGCTTGTTTACATCTCAATCGCTCAAAGGCATAGAGTTGACCTGTTAGTCCGCTTACCCTAAATTGATGTCCAATGATGGTTGGGTTGGACATCGACGGCGTTCTCGCCGACTTTCTTTCTCCTTTCCTGGGCGTCGTAGAGCGTAAAATAGGTAATGGACCCATCCCACCCGAGAGCGTCACGGACTTTAACTTTAAGGAGCATCCCCAACTCAAAGAAGCCATCGTGGGCCAGTGCCTGGAAGAGGTCTCGGACAGTCCGAGATTCTGGCGTGACTTAAAACCTTTAATCACGTTAGACGAATGGCGGAAACTTTCGGATCTGAGCCGCGAAAACAATCTGGTTTTCATCACCCACCGCTACGAGCGTGGCACTCACAGCATTCGTGACGTCACGTGTGCGTGGCTGAAAAGTTACGGGATTAGCGAGCCGGTGGTTCACTTTACCCAGCAACCCAAAGCCCGCCTGATCCAGGATTTGGGGGTCTCCCTATTCGTTGATGACCGGCACGAAAACTGTGAGGACGCTGCTACGCGAACCACCGCAACCGTTTTGATGCCCGACCGCACTTACAATCAGGCCTTCGCTCACCCTCGGGTGAAACGGATCTGGAACTTCAGCGAGTTGTTTGCGCATTTGGACTGAGGGGAAGCCCGGAATCGAATTCAGCATTCAGAACTCACAATTCAGGCGCAGAAGGCTTCTCCCGCTCTTTCCCACGAAAGCATGGGCGCGGTCGAAGGGCGGCAATCCAGAATTCTTTGGCTTTGCTGGATTCCGGCTCGCGCCCGCTATCGCGGGCTGGGCCGGAATGACGATTCGGTCACTTTTCGAAACCCGATCCATCCCCGAATCTACGTCCGCGCAGGTTGCTAAGGCGTAATTAATGCAGAATCCCCCCGCCATCCACCACGAGCAGCTGGCCGGTCATAAAATCGCTGTCGGAGCTGGCGAGAAATAGAGCAGTGCCGGTAATATCCTCCGGCACCTCGATTCGTTGGAAAGCGCGCTGCTTCGAGCTTTCCTCGCGCCGCCTGCGCACCTGATCGGTAATCTGCTCCTCACTCATAGTTGAGCCAGGAGTGAAGCAGTTGACGTTGATATTCCAGGGCCCAAGCTGTTTCGCCAGCACCCGCGTCATCGCAACAACACCCCCCTTGGACGTCGTGTAATGCGGCATGTTGCCGGAACCGTGAAAGAAGGTCCCAGAGGCAACGTTAATAATTTTTCCATTGCTCTGGCTCTTCATGATCGGAATGACCGCTTTGCAGCAAAGAAAAACGCCCTTGAGATTAACCTCGATGACCTTATCCCATTCCTCAATGGAGAGGTCCTCGAGATTGCACTTCGTGACCGGCCGGGTCTCATAGATGGCGGCATTGTTCAATAACACATCGATCCGGCCGAAGCGGTGCAGGGTCTCGTTCATGAGTCCCTTGACATCCTCAAAGTTCACCACATCCGTCGCCCGCGCCCACGCGGATCTCCCCAGCTCCTGGATTTCCGCCGCGACTCGTTCTCCCGCTTTAGCATCGATTTCGGCAATGACCACGCTCGCGCCTTCTTCAGCGAACCGCTTGGCGTACGCACGACCGATGCCATGACCGGCCCCTGTGATGATCGTAATTTTATCCTTCAATCTCATAGTTTTCGTCCTCCTCTCTTTGCCGAGGATCGTTTCTGTTAAATCGGGACTTTTGCGACGAGGGTATTCGAGAAGCAGCAATAGTGTCAAGAATCATTTTAACTACCCCACTGTAGCAAAAATGCTCCATGCTCTCCCTTCTTTGGCGCGATCGATAACCCGTGTATGCTAGAAATTCCTCCGTGAATTCAATATGTTCGGTCCCCTTCATTAGCGTGCTGTTTGTGGCACCGGTATTGCCACCCTATTGCTGAAGGGTCGAGCCCTAGTACTATTGGCAGCTGACAAGCTTTGAGCTAGTGATCAATCTCAAGACGGCCAAGCAAATCGGCCTGACGATTCCGCAGTCCATGCTGTACCGGGCGAACAAGTCATAAGATAACGCAGAGCAAGGTGTAAAGAGCAAAGAGTAATAAACGATACCCTATGAGAAAAAAGTTCATTAGCTGCGCGCTTGGCGCTATGTTTTTTGCGCTTTACTCGGCGATGGGAATCGTCTTGGTCGCATTCATGGCGGCCCGGATCGCCGGGGCACCTCCGGGAAGCGCCTGGAGCTGTTCAAGGAAGCCGTTCCCAAACTTGCCCGTGTCGCGGTTCTCTACAATCCGACCGCGCCCAGTGCAGTCGAGCTGAAAGGACTTCAGAGCGCGGCGCGCGCGCTGCGTTTGAGTATTCAACCTTGGGAAGTACGAGTTGCAGACGATTGCGAGAAGGTATTCGCCGCGCAGAGTAACGAGCGCCCGGATGGACTCTACGTGATCGGGAGCGCGCTAATGCGTGGTAACGAGAAACGGACCGCAGGCCTTGCGTTAAAGACCAAGTTGCCGTCGGTGTACTACAACAGAGTAGCGGTAAATGCCGGCGGGCTCATGTCCTACGGGGCGGACATCGTGAACAGCTACCGGCGCGTCGCGTATTTCGTGGACAGAATCCTGAAGGGAGCCAAACCCGCCGATCTGCCAGTGGAGCAGCCGACGAAGTTTGAGTTGGTGATCAATCTGAAAACAGCCAAGCAGATTGGCTTAACGATTCCGCCGAACGTGCTGGCAAGGGCGGACAGGGTAATCAAATAACATTTTGGATTTTCGATTTTAGATTTTGGATTGAAAGCCAGAAGAACAAACCGATGAACACATTTGCTTCGAAGTCTCTTTCCGACAATCGAAAATCGGCAATCCAAAATCCAAAATGGGTAGGGATCTTCGCAATCGCTCTCACATGCGCATTCGGTGGAGCGTTGGTCGAGGCGCAGCAGCCAGCCAAAGTCCCCCGCATCGGTTTCAAGATACAAGCACTGCTTCCGGTAGCGCGGTCCTCGTAGACGCGCTTCGGCAAGAGCTGAGCAAGCTTGGATGGGTTGAGGGAAAAAATATTGCCTTTGAGTACCGGTTTGGAGAGAACAAAGGCGCGGATCGCGTGAGCGCACTTGCGACCGAGCTGGTTCGTGGAAAGGTTGACCTGATCGTAGTCGCAGGCGTAACGTCGGCGTTGGCGGCGAAGAAAGCCACTACTACCATCCCCATCGTGATCGCGAGCGGAGGTGACCCTGGAAGAGAAGGTCTGGTTGCCAGTTTGGCGCGGCCGGGAGGCAACGTCACCGGACTCTCAAGTTTAAATCCCGAGCTAAACACAAAGCGGCTAGAAATCCTTAAGGACGCGATCCCGAATCTTGCCCGAGTTGGACTTCTGTGGTCGTCGGCAGAGCCGGGACAGGGCAACAGAGCAAACACCCCACTGAAAGAGCTCAGGGCCGCGGCTGAGGTGCTGAAGCTAAAATTGGAGGAGATCACGACTCAGCGCGACGCCAAAGGTCTAGAGAGTGCCCTTCAAACCGCAAAGCAGAAGCAGGTGGGCGCGATAATGACGCCTCCGCTCGCCCCTTTTTCGGCGAAAGAAAGCGCATCGTCGAGCTTGCTGGCAAATACCGGTTGCCGGCTATTTACCCAAGCAAGGAGTTTGTCGATGAGGGCGGCCTCATGTCCTACGGGGCGGACTACACTGACCTCTATCGGCGCGCGGCTGTTTACGTGGACAAGATCCTAAAAGGTGCCAAACCGGCTGACCTGCTGGTGCAGCAGGCAACGAAGTTTGAGTTCATCATTAACCTTAAAGCGGCAAACCAGATCGGTCTGACGGTTCCGCCGGAAGTGCTTGCGCGGGCGAATAAGATGATCAAGTGACTAGCAAAACGGAAGGTTGATTGGTGTCACCAGCTCTGCCGCTTACAACCGCGCGCGACCCACGAAGGACGTGGTGGAGAGGGAATGTTTCTTGTCGGCTTCGAGCCGACGAGAATTGAAGCCCGTCGCCTTCGGGGCGAGGGTTGTTTAGCTGGCAGCAAGGAAGCGGGAGCGAAAACGATGAGCGGCAGTGTTCTTTGGAATGTGTTATAAAGTCACTGTATGAACCATCCGGCCAAACACAAGGAAATCACTAGCCGCATCATCCGACCCGGAGACCCCGTTCCCGACCAGCAATATTGGGACAACGCTACGCCCGAAGAGCGGATGAACGCTGTTTGGGAATTGACCCTGGTCTGCTTAGCTTGGCAACCGAACCAAGCCCATGAACCAAGACTTCAGAGATCTATTAGCAGAATTCAACGCCCGACGAGTTGAATTTCTCTTGGTTGGCGCCCACGCCTTGGCCGCGCACGGCCATGTCCGCGCAACCCAAGACCTCGACGTTTGGGTACGTCCTTCCCCAGAAAACGCGAAGCGAGTCATTGAAGCTCTCCGCGCCTTCGGCGCGCCGTTGCATGACCTAACGGAGAAAGACCTTTCGACACCCGGCCTCATTTTCCAGATCGGGGTGGAACCCATACGCATCGATGTCATGACCCTGATCGACGGTGTCCAGTTCGACGAAGCCTGGGCAGAGCGGATGATTTCGAAATTCGTCGATCAACCGGTCGCCGTGCTCTCCAGAGAACACTTGATCAAGAACAAACTCGCGGCCGCCAGGACTCAAGACTTGGCCGACGTCGAAGCGTTGAGGCGCAAAGGCCGAGAACAAACTAAATCCTAGCCAAACATATTTGAAATGTTCGGTTGAATTTTGCCTTATTGAAGCGGATTTCTCCCCGTGGCCGGCGAAGCAGATCCGGGGGGGACAGGCTACTACTCATGCGCAGCAGCCGCTGCTGGTGGGGATTGGAGCTACTTTTCAAAAGCCGCTTTGAGCAACGGCTCCAGCTCGCCGCGCTCGTGCAGCTCGTTCAGGATGTCGCAGCCGCCGATAAGCTTCCCATCGATGAAGACTTGCGGAATCGTCGGCCAGTTGCTGTATTGCTTGATTCCTTCGCGAATCTGCGGGTCCTGGAGGACATCCTCGGTTTGAAAGGGAATGCCGTAAGATTGCAAAATCTCCACCGTGTGCGCTGAGAAGCCGCACTGAGGAAACTGCGGGTTTCCCTTCATGTAAAGCATGACCTTGTTTCTTTTGACCTGCTGATCAATCTTCGCCTGCACATCGTCTGCCATAAACAAATCTCCTTCGGGCTAAGTGCCGTAACGGTCCCACTGTTCCGGGGTGAAGGTTTTTAAAGCCAGCGCGTGAATCTGGTCGCTCCCCATAGCCTCTCTTAGCGGACCATAGACCATTTGATGCTGGTCGAGGAGTCCTTTCCCGGCAAAGGACGGAGACACGACAACGACCTGAAAGTGGTCGCCTCCTCCCGTGAGATCCTGTACCTGAACCATCGCGCCCGGGAGGGCCTTCTCAAGCGTTACTTTAATCTCGTCAATGCTCATGTGAATAACTGTAAATCGAAGCTCAGGATACCCATTCCATTGCGCAATTTCAAGAACCGTCTCAGCGCTGTGGATCAAAATCGGGACGACACTTTTTCATCATCTCGCGCAAATCCCGGCGCAGCTCCTCTACGGTAGGGCGGCCGACATACCAATACCCACAGTAAATGTTATGCACGGTTAAATCCGGCATTAAGGAAAACCCGTAGGGAATGGCCGTCTCTCCACGGCTCTTGGAAGTCTCCACCATATCAAGCTGGTGAATGATGCTTTTTTCGCTATCGCTCAGAAATGGGAAGCTGGCTCGCAGACCCGCTCTAAAGGCGGCATTGACTTCGGGCGGGTCAACGCTGATCACGCAGAGCTTGCAGTAGTTAACTGCCAATTCCTCTTGAAACTCGGTCAAGTGGCGCAACTGCACCTGGCATTTGGGTCACCAATAGCCGCGGTAGAAGATGACAATCAGAGGAAACTTTCCTGCGATCGCGGAAAGTTTGATTTGTTGACCATCTTGATCCGGCAGTTCAAGGTCAGGAAAGCGCTCACCGATAGTCTGGTTCACACAACTCCTCCTAAGGATAACGTTTGGCGAGCTCGGTAAAAAACCCTTCTCTTTCGAGCTCCTGCAACAAGCTCAAATCGACAAACTGCTCCGGTTTCCGCATCCAGGCCGTACTGTTAAATAGGCCGGCTTGCTTGGCCACCCAGATATGAATTTGATTGTAGGAGATAGCCGGGTAGCCGATCTTGATTCTCTTTAGTTCCTGCCCCTCGCCCTGGTTAAAGGTCAGAGACAGAAAAGTCCCGATTACGAGAGAGGCCAGGCCGAGGGTTTTCATGAACATATCACCTGCGGCCCTTGCTGGCCTTCTCCAAGGCCTCCTTGAGATCGGCGTTTTCCTTTTCCAGGTTGAGTTTCTCGTTGGCGATTTTCCCCAGATTGGTCTCCGTTTTCGTAGCGTTTTGTTTCGCCTCACTCAATTGGGCCTGCGCGGCGCTCAGCTCTTTTGCCAACTCAGGCAACTTCCCGGCGCTCCCACCCCACACGATATACCCCATAAGAAACCCTAATATTAAAGCCCCTACGGAAATCGCAACCCAGTACTCTTTTTTCATCATGGACCTCCCTCACGCCGCGGTGATGTCGTTTGACGATGTCTTATAATAACAAACGCGAATCGCGTCAACGAGATCTCGCAAGCCAATCGCGCGCGTCAAAGGATTTGCCCGTGACCTCCTTTGATGCGTCCGAGGCCAGATAGAGAAAGACGCGGGTAATCTCATCCGGAGTCGGCAGGCTTTGCGGATCTTCGTCAGGGTACGCGTGAGCCCGCATTTCCGTTCTCGTTCCTCCCGGGTTAACGGCGTTCACGCGAATATTTTTGTCTCTGGTTTCCTCGGCCAATATCTGAGTCAATCCCTCCACACCGAATTTCGAAACCGCATAGCCCCCCCAATGCGCCCTCCCAACCCTTCCAACCCCTGAAGATACGTTAATAATCGACCCTCCCCCTTGGGGAATCATGACATTGAGAGCCTCCTTGCATACTAGGAAAATCGTCGTGAGATTGTTCTTCAGGACTTCTTCCCAAGAAGATAATGGATATCGCACAATCGGCACCCTCGGACCAAGAATGCTTGCGTTGTTGACGACGATATCGAGACCGCCGTAACATTTCTTTGCCAAACGCACTACGCGCTGGGTGTCCCTTACCTTGGTAAGATCCGCCACCTCCCACTTCACCACACCGCCAATGACCTGTATCTCGTGCGCTCCTCGTCTTAAATCCTCTGCTCCGCGAGCACAGATAACAAGCTGCGCCCCGGCACGCGCATAGGCCAGCGCTATGGCCTTTCCGATACCGCGGTTTGCCCCTGTGACCAAGGCTACTTTCCCATCCAGTCGGTCCATGGCTTTAGCTGATTCCTTTCAATGCTTGTCCTTGCTTCTATCGCAGCCCTTTTCTCTCACTGGATTTGCCCGTCAGATGCGAGAGAAAGAAAGCGATTTTCGCCGTGCCCGTTGTCCACCATCACGGATCCAAGTGCGCGGCGAATTGTGGAGCATCCGCTTAAGACCCACCGCGCTCCGTCGCAGGTAGCAACAACGGTTTGACCGCCTTTGCGATTCTTTCCGCCAACAGACCGTAGCCCGCCCCGTTAGGATGGATTGGATCACTGCGCAGCTTCGGATCGGACACGACGCCTTTTAGCGCCTCATCGATCAACAGCGCGCCGTGCCTCTCGGCCAGTTCTTGATATACGGGGCCGTACTCGTCGGTAAATAGACCCAACCGCATGCCCGCTATGGCAACGATCGCACCTTCGTCCTGAATCCGCCGGATGATTTCTTCCAGGTTCTTCTTGGTTTCGCCGAGCGGAATCTGCCGCAAGAAATCGTTGCCCCCAAGAAACACGATCACCAGCCTGGGATGATGCGCCAGAACTTCATCTGCCAAGCGTGGTAGAGCGTCTCGGGTCGTGTCACCGCGTCTCCCGGCATTTATCACCGGATAGGAAAGTTGGCGTGCCAGCAACGAAGGGTAATCCTGTCCCTTTACCGCTCCCACTCCTTCGGTCAAGCTGTCGCCGAAGCAAACCACTGTGGTCCCTTGCGAGTTAAGATTGCGGATGTTGCGATAGGGATTCCTTTCTCGACACGTAACAAGCAGGAGCCCTAGACTTAAAATCAGCCATGCCCGCCTTAAAGCCATCGAAGATAGTTTTTGGCTACCGACCGGATTTGCAAGATACTAATGTATCCGACGATAAATTTAAAACGGGAGCCCCTCAAGAAGCTTCAGACCCAACCCTCCCGCGACACGACGCTCTTCCAGACTTCTCGCGGACAACTGGGACCCGCCCACGGCTGCCCCCTTGACAGCTTGAGGGTCGTAGGATAGTAATTCTTCACACATATTGATCTGGACACCTTATCCAGAGTGGCGGAGGGAGCGGCCCTACGATGCCACAGCAACCAGTTCCACCCTTAGGGATGGAATGCTGGTGCTAATTCCAACCCCAAAGGGGGAAGATAAGGTGAGGGGAACCTCTTCTTATCCGTGGGAAGAGGTTTTTTTTTACGCACAATCGCTTTCGCTATGACCTTACGTCTGAGACCAGAGCAGATCGAGCGATATAGTCGCCAGATCATGATCCCGGAACTGGGAGGGAAGGGCCAGATTCGTCTGCGTGAGAGTAAAGTGCTCATCGTTGGCGCCGGCGGCCTGGGATCTCCCGCCGCCCTCTATCTGACGGCAGCCGGCATCGGTACCCTTGGTATTGTGGACCATGATCAAGTGGAACTCTCTAATCTCCAGCGCCAAATTCTCCACTCGACCTTGGATCTTGGCAAAGAAAAAGTGGTTTCCGCCCGCGAAAAGCTTTTACACCTCAACCCTGAGGTCGAGATCTTGACATACTGCACGCGCTTGGATGGAGGGAACGCTCCGGATATTTTCGCGACCTACGACTTCATAGTTGACGGCAGCGACAATTTCACCACGAAATTCGTCGTCAATGACGTTGCGGTGTCTCTGGGAAAGCCCTTCTCCCATGCAGGCATCCTGCGCTTCCAAGGGCAAACCATGACGGTCCTGCCGCAAAGAAGCGCCTGTTACCGCTGCGTGTTCAGAGAGGCGCCGCCCCCGGGGGAAATTCCGGGATGCCAGCAAGCTGGCATTCTTGGAGCCATCGCCGGCACCATTGGTTCAATCCAAGCCACCGAAACCATTAAATTTTTGATCGGAATGGAAGAGGGTCTGCTCGTCAACCGCTTGCTTGTTTATGACGCCCAAACGCTCAACATACGCACCGTCGAAGTTCGGATCGATCCGCGATGCAAAGCCTGTCAGGCCGCCAATTCCTTGGGTCCGAAGCCATCACCGACCGAGAAAAAAGTTGGAGGACAAATATGACTTTGACAAAGGGACTAAAGTGCAGAGAATGCGGGCAACATTACCCTGAAGAGCCATTATACGTCTGCGAAGCCTGTTTTGGTCCCCTTGAGGTGATTTACGACTATGAGCAAATCAAAAAGACCATCAGCCGGGAAAAGATCGCTTCCCGGCCGAGAAATCTTTGGCGCTACCGTGAGCTCCTGCCGATTGCCGGTGAACCTAAGGCTGGGCTTTACTCCGGCTTCACGCCGCTGATCCGCGCTGACAGGCTGGGGGAAGCGCTTGGAGTCAAAGAACTCTATCTCAAAGATGATTCGGTCAATCATCCGACGTTCTCCTATAAAGATCGTGTCGTGTCGGTGGCGATTTCCAAAGCCATTGAGTTTGGCTACGACACTGTCTCTTGCGCCTCGACGGGCAATCTGGCCAACTCCGTGGCCGCGCACGCGGCCAAGGCCGGCTTGGACTGTTACGTCTTCATACCGGACGGATTGGAGCAGGGCAAAATCATCGGCTCCGCAATCTATGGCCCGCACACGATCGCAATCAAGGGAACCTACGACGACGTCAATCGCCTTTGCAGTGAAATCGCCGACAAATATGAATGGGCTTTTGTGAATGTGAATTTGCGCCCGTATTATGCTGAAGGCGCCAAGACACATGCCTTCGAGATTGCCGAGCAACTCGGCTGGAAGCTTCCCTGTCACATCGTTGTGGGCTCCGCGGGGGGAACCATCCTGCCCAAGTTAGCCAAGGGATTTGATGAGCTCAGACAGCTCGGGCTGGTAGAAGACCGCCCGTGCAGGGTGTACGCGGCACAGGCTACTGGCTGTGCTCCAATCATCGAAGCGCTCAAAAAAGGCACCGATCTCATCAACCCCGTGAAGCCCAAAACCATCGCTAGCTCGATTGCTATCGGTAATCCGGCAGATGGTTACTACGTCCTAAAAGCGTTGCAAGAAACCGGGGGTTGGGGCGAAAGCGTCACGGATGAGGAAATTCTGGAGGGGATCAAGTTGCTCGCGCGCACCGAGGGTCTATTTACCGAGCCGGCTGGCGGAACTGAAGTTGCCGTTACCAAGAAGCTGATTCAGCAGCAAAGAATCCCACGGGACGAATCGATTGTCATCAGCATCACGGGCAACGGTTACAAAACCCTCGAGGTGGTTGCGAACAGCGTTGCCAAGCCTTTCACGATCGACTCCAGCCTGAAAAGTTTTGATGAGCTTTATCTTGACCTGAACGGAGTTCCAGTAGGCAAGGCCACCGTCAACAGGCGTTAATTTTTCCATCCGCGTCGCCGCCGCGAACTTTTTCCCGGTTGCAAAGGTTGCGACGGAAAGTTTATATAAAAGTTAATCTGCCGACTTCCCAGGAGGTATTGTCATGGTCAGTGTTCGCGTGCCCACGCCGTTAAGAAAATTCACTAATGGGATTGATGAGGTGAGCGTAGATGGAAACACGGTGCGCTCCCTGGTGGAAAACTTGGACCAGAAGTATCCCGGAATCAAGGAGCGGATCTGCGACGAAACGGGCAAAATCCGCAGGTTCGTAAACGTTTACGTAAACGGAGATGATATCCGCTTCTTGCAAAACCTTGAAACCGCTTTGAAAGAGGGCGACACGATATCGATTGTTCCCGCGATTGCGGGGGGGGTCTAGTACCTTTCTCCATGGGAAGCCCGATCATCGCCTCGCGGCAGCTTCTCCCGAGCGCGCGTGAGCCAAAAACCGTAGAGTCGATTCTCGACCTCATCGGCGACACTCCGCTGCTGGAAATTACCAAAGTTGGCCGTGAAATATCACCAGGGGTGCGCATCTTTGCCAAGCTCGAGGGATTCAACCCGGGAGGCTCGGTCAAGGACCGACCTGCCCTCAAGATGGTCCAAGAGGGGATCCGATCAGGCGATCTACGCGTAGGAAAAACCATCATCGAGTCCAGCTCCGGTAACACCGGAATCGCCCTGGCCCTGATTGGCAGAGTTCTCGGCTACCCGGTCGAACTTGTGATACCGGCAAACGTGAGCAAGGAACGCCAGGCGATCATCACCGCGTTGGGCGCTAAAATGATTCTGAGTGACCCCATGGAGGGCTCCGATGGGGCGATGCGTCTTTGCCGCCAGATCCTGGAGAAAAGTCACGAAGAGTACTTCAAGCCCGATCAATACTTCAATCCGCTAAACCCGCAGGCTCATTACGAAACGACCGGACCCGAGATTTACCGCCAGACCGAAGAGAAGATTACACACTTTATTGCCGGCATAGGGACCGGCGGTAGCATCATGGGATGCGGACGTTTCCTTAAGGAAAAAAAATCAAAGATCAAGGTGATCGCTGTCGAGCCCGATGATGCGCTTCACGGACTGGAAGGGCTAAAGCACATGGCGACTTCAATTGTGCCCGGCATTTATCACGAAGACGAGCTCGATGAAAAAATTGCGGTTTCCACCGAAGACGCTTACGCCATGGTTTACCGGCTAAGCCAGGAAGAAGGCGTCTTGGTAGGCCAATCCTCTGGAGCCGCGATGCACGCGACACTGCAGGTGGCGCGCCGCCTCCGCTGGGGGACGCTGGTTACAATCTTCCCAGACTTTGGGGATAAGTACTTGAGCACTAACCTTTGGGTTGGTTGGCGTGAAAGGATGCCCACGGGCGATCTTAGGTTTTGCATATGATTGGCCCGGGCTGGTGCGATGCTCCGAAATCCATTCTATCATTCAGATTCCGGCCAAGCTGGCGGTAGCTAGCGCGGGCCGGAATCTGGGAGTTTCAAGGACAGGCACCAGCCCATTCAATGGAACTTCCGTTCCAGGAGACTAGATTAGACCTAGTTCGTCGATGCCGAAATTGACAGGATGAGAACCCCACCTTCATGCGGCGGCCCCCCGAGCAATAAATTACCGCCTTCTCTGAGCCTCACGGTCGTATCCAAAACTGGTTTTTCCCCTTCAAGAAGACGAACCTTTAGAGAAAGCTGATTATTCTGGCGCCCCTGGGGTACAACGATAAGCGAGCGTCCGCCGGGGATCTCAAAACTGGCATCGGCATTCCATCCGGCCTTTTGGTGGTCCTCTTTAATGAGCTTGTAGGACTGGTACTTAAACACCTTGAGCTGGTTCTTCATCTTCGCGAGCCTGGGGTCAAAGTCATTGCTCTGATTGCTGGCAAGGATAGAACCGATTCGGAGGTCCACTTGCTGCGCGACTTCGCCAGCTTCCAGCCAAGCTCCGAGCAGCAATAACGCAAGGCTAAAAACCAGCATTTCTGGTAGGTGATTCCTCAGAACCCTCATCTTGATTCTCAAGATCTTCGAACAGCCAGATAACAGTTGTTTTTGTTTCGGCCTCCCGGAAGAGAGCGACGTTCGATCCGTGCGCATCGATGGATTCGACAAACGTGAAGCTGTTGCGGGCGCGCCATTCCGGAAGGTAATGCACCAGGAAAAAAGCCCCAAGAAATAGTACCGCGGCAAAGGACATAACCCACGCCGGACGAAGAGGGAAAAAGCCGAAATCGATCCCGTCCCAGAGGCGTTGATACCAAACCCGCTCTCGGATTCCCCGCTCTACAGCGCTCCAAATGCCGTCAAATGTCACTTCGGCTGACCTGCTTTCAAGCGCGCGCTTTAGTGCGACATCCAGAAATTCGAGACGCTCCTTTTCCGCAAAGCAAGCAGGGCACCGTTCGAGGTGCGTCCGTACGCGTTCCGCCGCAGGCGCTTCCAACTCTCGATCGAGCCAGGCACCGAGCGAATCTCTAATTTCTTCACAAGTCATGGCTAAATGACGGGCTCAAGTTTTTCCAGAAGCTTTTTGCGCGCGTAATGGAGGCGGCTCATCACCGTTCCTTCGGAGCATCCCAAGAGACGACTGATTTCTTTATAAGAGAGCCCTTCTATCGCCCGTAGTACAATGACCGCTTTGTGATCGGGAGTCAACTCAGCAATAGCTGCGAAAATCCGACGCTCTATTTCCTTGCGCTGAAGGTCTCTGCCCGGATCGCTGCCTAACTTATCCGGATCTTCAGCGGGCTCGTCATACCCCTCGCCCCCCTCCCGCAGCTCCATCGGACTGCGTTTCTTTTGCCGTTTGAGATCAATCGCGAGGTTGACAGCGATTCGATAAATCCACGTGTAAAACGACGAATCCCCCTTGAACCCGTTGATCTTGCGATAAACGCGAAGGAATGTGTCCTGGACGATATCCATCGCATCTTCACGATGATTGACAATTCCCTGCACCACCACGAAGACCTTTTGGTAATGCCTCGAAACAAGCTCCTGAAAAGCAGAAACTTGGCCTTGTTGGCACCTTTGCACAAGCTCCCAGTCACTAAGCTCCACAATGGTCCCAACCTTGGCCTTGAATTAGACGATTCCGAGTTACCATTTATTCAGTTCTGGATTCCCGCGCCCGCCCAGGGCGTTTTACGGGCTCACAAAGTCGTAAAAATCTTGAATTCCGGCGCATATTCTCATACTCTTTGGAGAGCATGCGTATCCTGTTTGCCTAACGGGGGAGCCAGTTCCATGCACATTCAGTGCCCTAAATGCAAAATTACTTATAACGTCTCCGATAACCTGATTAACAGCTCGGCTTCAACGTTTCGCTGTTCGCGCTGTAAACACACTTTCGTCCTGGAAATGAGACGTGAGAATAAGCCGGCAAAAAGACCCGTCCCATCCCCAGCCAAGCAGCTATCGGAAAACGAGGAAAACAGAGAACTTAGTTTTTCTTTTGCCCAGCCACAAAGCGAGCCGCCCGACAAACACCCAGAAGCAGAGAATTCACATACACAACCATCACGGGTTCGCGACGCAAAGCTGGAGATAGTAAAAGAGGGGAACGCAGTTGCAGATGAGAAAGAAATCCGTTGGTCCCTACCGCTTCCCCGGCCAAACGAGGCCCAAAGCACTCACTCCTCCGCTGGCAAAGCCCCTGCGCACCCCCTAGCATCTCAGAGTGAGCCGGAGTTCGAAAAGAACTGGTGGGCGCCGCCGAAACGAGTTGATGAAAAGCAACTGGCAATTCAGTTCTCAACCGCACCTTTTCTGGGCTTATTCCTCGGACTCCTGGTGTTTTACTCTTTCTTGGTCCTCAATTATACTTCTCGTCCCGCGGAGCTGGAGAAATTTCTTCGTTTGATCCCGGGGATGGAATGGGCCGTTTTCAGAAACAACCACCTCAAAGACAGGATTGAAGTTCAATCGGCCATCCAAAGGGTTCAGTTCATTCGGGGGAATCGCGAGGTCTTGACGATTTCTGGCTCGGTTGTCAATCGCAACGCAGTGAGCGTGCGTGAAGTTCGTCTAGAGGGCTATCTTTTCAATGGCGAAGGAAAGGAGATAGCACGCCAGCAGATATCGGTGGGCAATCCTATCTCCACCAATTTAATCGGGGCGGTCGAAGCTAGGGACATCTCGATTTTGCAGGAGATAGGGCCGCAGAAGAGATTTACTATCCTGCCCGATGAATCCGCGCCCTTCGTCATTGTGTTTCTCAAGCCTGCGAAGGAGATTAAAAGCTTTGCCTATCGGGTGCTCTCCGCCGAGGAGGTCAATTAAGATGATTATTTGTCTCTTTCCTTGCCGTTTCTTTTTCGCTCCGGCGTGACATCAATTTCGTCCTGCTCTTTAATGGACTTCCGAAATGCACGGATCGCCTTTCCCAGGCCCTCCCCGACCTCAGGAAGCTTGCGGCCAAAAAGAACAAGAACGATAACAAGGATGATCAGGAGCTCCCATATTCCCATGCCGAACACGCAAAGGCATCATAGATGATCTCCGGCGGACTTTGCAACCGATCTTTTTTCGTATGGAAAGCTAACCTTGCTGCAAGCATGCATTTCAGATCCAAAACCCTGATTCCCTTTTTCCTGCTTTCCGTATCCCTGCACCTGTTGCTATTTTTTTCCTGGCCCAAACCATCCAAGGTTGATGCGCCACAAGCGCAAATTCCGATTTCCTTCCTGCCCGCACCTGCCCCGCCGGTACGTGACAGCACGCCGGCACCAAAGCCGCAACCCGTCGCGCCGCCGCATGACAGCACGGCGGCGCCAAAGGCGCCACTCACCGCCCGTAGCATCAAGAAACAATCTCCACGCCGAGAAGTTAAGCGGACGGCTTCACAGGAGGACAAGCAAGTCCTGCCGCCATTGGAACCGGAAAAAAGAGAACGAAGGGAGGAAAGAAAACTCGAACCAATCCCCAGGGAAGTCCCGAAAAGTGACTTGAGCTCCCGTCCATTGCCTTCATTAAAGGACCTCTTGCCTCCTCTGGCCTGGTCAAGTCAAAGGGATCAAACGGGCGATCGAGAAGGCCCTGTTTCTCTGGATACACGCGAACCGCGCTATCTGACTTATTTCGAGACCGTCAAGCGTGCGATTGAACAGGTCTGGGAATACCCCGAACTTGCCCTGCGAAGCGGACTGGAGGGAAAACTGATCCTTGAGTTCACCATCCTGGAAGACGGCGAAATGATCGGGCCGCGGCTCATCCACTCGTCAGGTTTTCTCGAATTAGACCAGGAGGCCATGCGCGCGGTTCGTGCCGCCTCCCCTTTTCAACCGATCCCTGCTTCGGTCGCTCGCAACCGGATCGACATACTTGCGAGTTTCGAATACTCCGACAACCGGCTTCATTACAAACCCAGACGCTAGGCGGAAATTTTTCAGTCCTGGGGCTTGCTCAGTCCTTCCCAGCGTAGCACAGGGCGTCGCGCCGCTCGCGCTTCGTCCAGCCGTTTTACCGGCGTCGAATGGGGCGCGCTTTTGACCAACTCGGGGTTTTCCTTCGCTTCGCGCGCAATCGCAATCATGGCGTCGGCAAAAGAATCCAAGGTCTCGCGACTCTCCGTCTCGGTCGGCTCGATCATAAGAGCGCCGGAAACGACAAGCGGGAAATAGACTGTAGGAGGGTGAAATCCATAGTCTAGCAGACGCTTGGCAATATCGAGAGTATGGACTCCGTATCTCTGCTGAGAGCGGTCGGTAAACACGCACTCGTGCATGCAGGGCTCAGAGTACGGCAGATGGAAGTGCCCCTCAAGCTTTTTTCGTAAGTAGTTGGCATTCAGTAGGGCCATCCGACTCACGTCTTCGAGCCCTTCGGACCCCAGGCTGATCATATAAGCGAAGGCACGGACCAGAATACCAAAATTGCCGATGAACGAACGAACCCGTCCGACAGAATTAGGAAAATTTTCCCTCAGCTCAAATTCTTGTCCCGTCTCGATGATGCGCGGGACCGGCAAAAAATCCTCGAGAAACCTTCTAACCGCTACCGGCCCGGCCCCCGGCCCACCACCACCATGGGGGGTAGAGAAAGTCTTGTGTAAATTAATATGCAAAACATCCACTCCCATGTCTCCGGGCTTGGCAATACCCATCAGCGCGTTGAGATTGGCTCCATCGAGGTACACGAGGCCACCTTTACCATGCACCACTTCTGCAATCGCCTGAATATTCTGGTCAAAAATTCCCAGAGTATTCGGATTGGTAATCATCAGCGCGGCGACATCCTCGCTCATGATCGCATCAACCTTGTCTGGCTCGATCATGCCCCGTCCGTTGGAAGCGACTTGCACGACTTCATATCCGCAAAGTGCTGAGCTCGCGGGATTGGTCCCGTGGGCGGTATCGGGTACGATCACTGTCTTTCGTGGATTTCCTTTACTTTCGAGGTAAGCCCGGATCATCATCAATCCGGTAAGCTCTCCTTGAGCCCCGGCCGCCGGTTGCAGAGTCACGCAGTCCATTCCGCTGATCTCCGCCAGCATACTCTCTAACTCGTGCAAGAGCTTGAGCGCACCCTGCATCAGTTTTCCGGGAATCATGGGGTGAAGATTGGCAAACCCGGGAAACCGGGCCACCACCTCATTAAGTTTCGGATTGTATTTCATGGTGCAGGAGCCCAAGGGGTAGAACTGACGCTCAATTGCATAATTGCGCTGCGAAAGACACGTAAAATGCCGCAACACTTCCAGCTCTCCCAGTTCCGGAAAGCCCACGATGTCGTCCCGCAGGAACTTGCCGGGAATTTGGCCCGGCTTCATTCCCGGCTCCTTGGGCCAGGAAAAGGCGGTTCTTCCGGGAGAGCCGCTTTCGAAAATTAGTGGAGGAGAAAAATGACGGCTGTCAATGTCGGGTGAATTCTTTGACAAGGGAATCGATGTCCTCCGGCTCATTCATTTCGGTTACACAAATAAGCAAAACCTCCTCAAGCTCCGGATACCAGGAATCAATTGGGATACCGGGAATGATCCCGCCGTCCGTGAACCGGTTTAGAGTATGGCTCAATCCCTTTACTTGAAGCGCGAACTCATTGAAGAAAGGTCCCGAGAAGATGGGCCTGAGCCCTGCCTCGCGAACGAGACGATCACACGCTTGATGCGCCCGGGCCACGTTGATCTCCGCCAGACGACGCATCCCAACCTTGCCCAGTGTTGTCATGAAAACGGTCGACGCAAGACCGCAAAGATTTTGGTTCGTGCAGATGTTCGACGTGGCCTTTTCTCTGCGGATATGCTGCTCGCGTGTCGAAAGAGTCAAAACAAAACCGCGCCGTCCTTCTTGGTCCACCGTTTCCCCAACAAGTCTCCCAGGCATGCTTCGTAAAAATCTTCTCCGGCAGGCGAAAAACCCGTACGCCGGCCCGCCCAGGCTCATCGGGACTCCCAAACTCTGCCCCTCACCGACAGAGATATCGGCACCCCATTCTCCCGGAGGTTTCAACAGCGCCAGGGATAGTGCTTCGGTCGTAACGCTAATTAACAGCGCTTCATGACGGGAACAGACGTCCCGCACAGGCTCAAGGTCCTCGATCACGCCAAAAAAATTGGGGTAGCCAACGACCGCGCATATTGTCTCTTCATCGACCTCGCGCGCCAGAACATCCATATCGGTACGTCCTGTCGCGCCGAAGGGGATCTCTACAATCTCGACATCGCCTAGGTTTCTTAGATAAGTCGCAACCACCGCCCGGTACTGCGGATGGAGCGCGAGAGAGACCAGAACGCGGCGGCGATTTTCCTGGACACGGCGGGCCATCAGCACGGCTTCTGCGGTGGCGGAGGCCCCGTCGTACAGTCCCGCATTAGCCACTTCCATGCCGGTAAGTTGGCACCACAGAGTCTGGAACTCATAAATGGCCTGCAGCGTTCCTTGGCTTACCTCGGGTTGATAGGGAGTGTACGCGGTTGAAAACTCGCCGCGGGAAATGATCGCGTCAACCGTACTGGGAATAAAGTGGTGATAAATTCCCCCGCCAAGAAAAAGGCGCCATTCTTGAGGCGTGGCATTGTTGGCTGCAAGAGCAGCCATTGTTCGCTTCACCTGTATCTCGCTCAATCCCTGAGGCAGATTAATTTTTGCGTGATCGCGAAGCGAAGACGGGATGTGGTTCACAATCTCGTCGAGCGAGCTGGCCCCGATCGTCCCCAGCATCTGTTGTCGATCGGAGTCGGTATGGGGCGTATACCGCATGACGGGGTTATTCTCCCTCCTCCTCTTCTTCTTCCTCTTCCTCCTCCTCCTCCTCGTCGTCATCTTCTTCTTTTTGCTGCTCCACGTACTCGGCGTATTCCTCCGCGTCCATGAGGTCCTTGAGATCCTCGGTATCCGTCATTTCCACCTTGATCATCCAACCATCACCGTAAGGATCTTCGTTGATGGTCTCGGGAGTTTCGGGAAGGGCATCGTTGAATTCAAGAACGGTGCCGCTCACCGGCGCATAGAGATCCGAGACTGCTTTTACCGATTCGACGGCGCCAAAGGGATCATCCTTGATGACCTTATCTCCAACCTCCGGAAGCTCGACATAAACAATGTCCCCCAGTTCCTGTTGCGCATAGTCAGTGATGCCTACGGTTGCAACGTTATCCTCAACCAATACCCATTCGTGCTCTTTGGTGTACTTCAACCCCTCTGGGAACTCCATCATTTCCTCCTTTGCTTTTTAGCCTCCGCTTTGCCGGGGTTTAACGGTGATAGAACGGTAGCCCTACAACTCGAGCACCGACTCTGCGCCCACGAATCTCGACCTCCACGGGATTTTCTATGGCGGCTTGTCCGCTTTCCAGGTACGCCAGGGCGATCGATTTTTTCAAAGTTGGAGACCTGGTTCCGCTTGAAACTTCACCAACGCAATCATTTCCCTTAAAGACTGGGCAATGGCTTCTGGCAATTCCAGGCTCAACCAGTTCCAGCCCTGCCAGTTTCCTTTTGACACCATCTTCTTTCTGCCGCAAAAGGCGCTCGCGTCCCAGAAACGACCCCTTAGAAAATTTGACCAACCATCCTAAACCCGCCTCGAGAGGAGTCGTCGTATCATCCAATTCGTGCCCGTAGAGCGGGAGCGCCCTTTCCAGACGCAAGGTGTCCCTTGCCCCGAGCCCCACTGGGACGAGGCCCAATTCGCTCCCCGCTTCCAACAAACTCTTCCACAGATGCTCCACGTTGTCGCGGGCGCAGTAAAGCTCGAACCCGTCCTCTCCGGTGTATCCGGTGCGCGCCACCAGACACTCCACGCCCACAACCTCCGCCCACAGAAAGTGATAATAACGTAAGCTGCTCAAGGAGTGCGCCGTCACGGGCTGGAGTATCTTCTCCGCCCAGGGACCTTGAAGGGCCAGTTGCGCGTATTCGAAGCTGCGGTTCAGAATTTCCACGTTGCCGGCGGCGTGGCTCTTGAGCCACGCAAAGTCCTTGTCGCTGTTCGCCGCGTTCACGCACACCAGATAGTGCTGCTCCGCCAAGCGATGAAAGACCACATCATCGACGATCCCGCCACCCTCGTTCAACAGAAGGTTGTATTGCGCCTGGTTGCTACCGATGCGGGAAAGATCGTTCGCGGTAACTTTCTGACACAACGCGAGCGCATCCTCTCCCCGAATCTCAAGTTCTCCCATATGACTGACATCAAAGAGTCCGGCACGGCTACGCACGGCCATATGCTCTTCGATAATTCCACGATACTGCACGGGCATCTGCCAGCCCCCGAACTCAACCATCTTGGCGCCCAGCTTCCGATGGAGCGCGCACAGAGGCGTCTTCTTTAGCGTTTGATGCTGCGGCTTGTCGTCAGCTGGAGGCGAATTCGGGTCAAACATCTCGTTGCAAGAATTCCTTCGCCGCGCGCAGAGTATTATACAGCAGCATGCAGATGGTCATCGGTCCAACGCCGCCGGGGACCGGTGTAATCCAAGACGCGCGATCCTTGGCGGCTTCAAAATCGATATCCCCGACGAGTTTCCCGTTTGGCTGTCGATTGACGCCGACATCAATGACGACCGCTCCCGCTTTGATCCAATCGCCGCGCACTAAACCGGCTTTACCCACAGCCGCAACCAAGATGTCGGCCCGCGCAATTTCCTCCTTGAGGCTGGCCGTCCGTGAATGGCAAATGGTAACTGTAGCATGGCGCGCCAAGAGCATCAGTGCAACCGGTTTCCCCACGATATTGCTCCTACCTACGATAACGGCATTCTTCCCTTTGGCGTCGCAACTTATGGCGTCGAGAAGCCGCATGATTCCGAGAGGAGTGCACGGTTTAAACCCCCCACCCCCGAGAAGCAAATGACCCTGATTGACCGGATGGAAACCATCCACGTCTTTTTGCGGCGAGACCGAATCGAGGATTTTCTCCGCTCGAATATGTGCGGGGAGAGGAAGCTGGACTAGAATCCCGTGGATCTCTTTGTCGCGGTTCAATCCATGGATAATCCCGAGCAGTTCCTTCTCTGAAACAGCCGCCGGAAGCAGATGTTCTTGCGAACGAATGCCAACTTCTTTGCAGGCCTTTTCTTTGTTCCTGACATAAAGGTGTGAACCAGGATCGTCGCCGACCAGCACCACTCCAAGCCCAGGAATGATTCCCCAACGACGTTTGAGCGCTTCGACTTCTTCTTTAACTTCCTTTTGAACCTCTTTGGCAACGGCTCTACCGTCAATGATCGACATAAAATTCTCGCAATCGAAAGAAATGTATACAAGAATAAGATTGAATGTAAAGTCTTTTCGTTTTTTCGGAAAACGGAGGAATATGGGTCAACCGAGCGCGGCAAGCATCAGTTCTGAGGGCAGCGCCGGAAAAACCTTCCGCGCACGGCAAGCTCAAGATCGCCGCGAGCGCGAGAAAAACAATAGCGGAGGTTGGTGAATATCCACCATGCTCAGCTTACAAAACAGCTTTGCTCGCGAACCACATCAGCAGGCGTGAGACAAAACTCAGGAACTGAATTCCCACCAGTTGCGGTCAAGATCACTGAAGATAAAGGACGCACTGCCGTTGTTTTTCTGCAGGTCATCCACGTGCGTTATCCCGATCTCTTTGCCTGACTTCCTAAACTGGTCGTGACGTTGAACGACTTGCTCCGAAGAAGCCAATTTCAAGGTAAACCGATTCGCCCGTGCCAGATAGTCACGATGACCGCCAGGAAGAACGACAATGTACCACGGAGTCGCAGGGTGCTTGATATAAGTCGAGCGGTGCCCACCCCCGGCGATCTCGAGGCCAAGAACTTCCTGGTAAAAACGTCTACTGGCATCCTGATCGTCGCATTGTAAAGTCCCATGCGACATGGCCTGCGGAATATAACCCCTGCCTGGAAAACAGCGATCGGAGAGAAGTTGTTTCCAGGGTATTGCGGCAATGGAACGACCGTGTTTCGCCGCCCCCGGATTGTAGTATTCGATCTCCAGATCATTCCCTCCAGGTTCCTTGAAATAGACCGAATAGGCAAAATGGGCCTCATGCGGCTTGGTCACAGACTTGATACCATACTTGGCTTTGTTCGCTTCCAGATACTTATAAGCTACCTCGATTTCTTCGTGGTGGGCGACCCGAAACCCGTAGTGATTGTTGTGGGGTTTCGCGGGTGCATTGGCTCCGCCCTCGTGGGCAACTAGCGACCAATCTGTGTTGGGATGTTTTACCACGGCTAGACCATCTCCACGTTCCACGATGTCCAGTGCCAAGAGATCGGTAAAAATAGGCAGCGTCTCATCGAGCGAACGACACTCGTAATGGCCGTAAATCAGTCCTACTGGCTTCGTCATCATCTTTCCAAACCCCCCTTTTGCTCACTTTCCAACCCGCTTGCTGCCAGGCCCACCTTCTCACCTCACAGCCACTGTTTCTCCCTAAGCGAGCTTGATGGTCCCCACCTTGGCACGCTCACCATGAGGAAAAGTATATGAGAGCCTGAATCGATGCTGGCACGGTCCGGCTTGTTGTTCCGTGGAGACCATTTGCAAGGTGAGACTGAGCCTGGCTGGCCTTCAACCATATCGAGTAACTTCAGGAAGACCCATTACTGAAGCTGAACAAATTTAGTATGGCCCGCCTGCTCGTGTCAACCGAGAAGCTCCCCTCCTCTAAGAGACGAAGTCATAATAGCCCTTACCCCGCCTGGTGTAGTCCTGAACGAAGTGAAGGATCTTGCATCTTAACAGTCATATACTACAGATTCTTCGCCTAATGCCTCAAAATGGCATTGCGACACAGTCTCTAAAAGCGTGGTGGCATTTGGTTCCCTAGGGGGCAAACAATAGCCTAGACACGCATCGCATCTCTATGGATCGAGAGAACGGAGTACCGGCTCGATCACTTTCCATATGTTTTCTGCAACAATTTTATGGCCTTCAGGGGTAGGATGGATTCCGTCTGGTTGATTCAATTCGGGGACACCCCCAACCCCCTCCAGCAAGAAGGGAACAAGCGCTGTGTGGTTTCTCTTGGAAAGGTCAACAAAAATTTGGCGAAACTCCCTGCCATAAGGCTCCCCCAAGTTGGGTGGAACTTGCATACCGGCAATGACAATCCGCACCCGAGGATATTTTTTCTTGGTCTTGTCGATGATCGCTTGCAGATTGCTCTTGGTTACGGCGGGGGCGATGCCCCTCAATCCGTCGTTTCCCCCTAATTCCAGGACAAGAAGATCGATTTCTGTCCTTAGCACCCAGTCAATTCGTCGCAGGCCGTCAGCCGTCGTCTCGCCACTCCTCCCCGCGTTGACGACCGAGAATTTCCATCCGCGGGCAGCGATCTTTTCCTGAATCAGTGACGGGAAGGCCTGAGAGGGTTCAATCCCATATCCGGCCGTCAAACTGTCTCCAAAGAAAAGAATGACCTTCGCGTCTGCTGCGGTCACCCGTTGGCCGGGCCATTCACCCTGCAGCACACATCCCAGAAAAACCAGAGCCAGCAATCCTCTTATCGGGCGCTGTTGTTTCTCCTTCATGATTCTTTATGGTAAACAGGGAGTAAGCTGCCCACAAGACCCGACGCGGAGTTTCCGTATTCGTCCCCCACTTTGTAACGCCTGATGAGCCATACCACGATTCTAAGCGTTGAAAATCTCAGCAAGACTTACGGCAACGGCGCCCTGCAACATGCGGTCCTCAAAGGGGTTACCTTTTCCCTGGACGAGAGTTCTACCTGCGCGATTATCGGCCCTTCGGGCAGCGGAAAAACAACACTCATCGGGCTTTGCGCTGGTTTAGAGCGACCGAGTTCGGGAACCGTCACGCTCAATGGAATCAATCTTGCGCCATTGTCCGAAGACGAGCTCGCCGTTTTCCGCAACCAACATGTGGGATTTGTTTTTCAAACCTTCCAGCTGATTCCCACGCTGACCGCCCTGGAAAACGTTATGGTCCCGGGAGAGCTGCGCGGCGAAAGCCGTACCCGGGAACAGGCGATACAACTTCTCCAACAAGTGGGTCTGGAAGAGCGCTGGCATCACTACCCGGTCCAGCTTTCCGGCGGCGAGCAACAACGCGTCGCGATTGCACGCGCATTTATGAACGCGCCAAAAATTCTCTTTGCCGACGAACCTACCGCCAATCTTGATTTGGAAACCAGTAACCACATTGTTCGCCTCCTGTTTGCGCTGAACAAAACGCGAGGAACAACCCTGGTGCTGGTAACCCACGATACCGAACTCACCGAGTACGCCGAGCGAATTATCCACTTGAAGGGTGGAAAGGTCGTAGCCGACAAAACCAGTCTGTCCCCATTCCTGCCGTAAGACCAAAGGACCTGAGCCGTGAAAGTACTGCTGACTCCCTGGATATGGAAAATGGCTTGGCGCGACGGCCGGACAGCGCGAAAGAAACTTCTGTTGGCAACCTTGACCGTCGTGCTTGGGGTAGGGTCTTTGGTCGCGGTCACTTCCTTTGGCAATAATCTCGAAACCGCGATCCAACTGCAGGCGAAAACTCTTCTTGGCGCCGATCTTTCCATCGAAAGCCGCCAGCCTTTCTCCAGCGATGCGGAAGCCCTGATGGCCGTTCTAGGAGGAGAGCAATCGCGGCAGACAAGCTTCACGTCTATGGTTTACTTCGCAAAAAACGGCGCCACGCGATTAGCGCAAGTGCGAGCCTTGGAAGGAGCGTTCCCTTACTACGGCGTTCTTGAAACCGACCCGGTCCGTGCGACGCAAACCTTCCACAAGGGTCCGTATGCGCTCGTGGACGAAGGCTTGATGGTCCAGCAGGACATACAATTGGGGGATTTGGTTAAGATTGGGAATCGCAGTTTCCAGATCGTCGGAAAACTAAGAAAAATTCCTGGCGAGACGCTCGCAAACGCTTTGATCAGCCCGCGTGTTTACATACCCCTGCGATACCTGCAAGAAACCCGGTTAATACAGAAAGGCAGCATCGTTCACTACAAAGTTTATTTTAAATTCCCTCCGGGCATTGATCCGGACCGGCTCGTTCAAAACCTGACGCCCGAGTTGCACCGCCTGCAGCTGCAAGCAGACACGGTCAACAAACGCAAGGCAACGATCAGTCGAGCCTTCGAGAATCTGTCACGTTTCCTCAATCTCGTGGGCTTTAGCGCGGTTTTGCTCGCCGGCCTCGGAGTGGCCAGCACAATCTACGTCTACGCTCGAGACAAGGTTGCGACGACGGCTATTCTCCGCTGTTTAGGAGCCCAATCCGGTCAGGCTTTTGCCGTGTACGTTCTTCAGGCGGCCATGATCGGATTCATCGGTTCGGCGTTGGGAATCCTCCTGGGAACGGCCGCGCAAGTTTTTTTGCCATGGGCGATCAGAGATTTTCTTCCCGTAAGTGTGGAGTTTTCCTTTTCGCCGTCCAGCGTCGCGTTCGGCGCTGCCGTCGGTTTTGGGATCGCGCTGTTGTTTTCTCTTCTTCCTCTGTGCTCGTTGCGCACCGTCTCGCCGCTGCTGTCCTTGCGCTCCTCCTGGGAAAAGATCCCGTCCGCCCGCGATCCTTTGCGCTGGCTGATCTACGCGATCCTGCTCGCGACCATCGTGCTGTTTGCGCGATTGCAAACCGAGCACTGGTCCCACGCGACAATTTTCGCCGCCTGCCTGTTAGGAGCGCTCGGGTTGCTATGCGTCATGGCTCGCGGAGTCGCGTTCCTGCTGAGACGGTTTTTGGCTCCTTCATGCCCCTATGTCTTGCGCCAGGGTCTGGCCAACCTGTATCGACCCAAGAACCAGACCACAGTTTTAACGTTGGCGATGGGGCTCGTCACAGCCTTGATCGTGACGATCTACTTCACCCAGCGCATGCTGCTCGATCAGATTGCGCAGAGAAGCGGGGAAAATGAACCGAACATGGTTCTATTCGACGTCCAGGTCGACCAGGCTGAGCCGCTGGTCAAGCTCGTTCACTCCTTCGGCCTGCGCTTGTATCAGGACGTTCCTGTCGTGACAATGCGCCTGGCGGCGATCAACGGAGTTCCCGTCGATAAGATTCGCACCGACCCGGGCACCAGGATTCCCGCCTGGGCACTGCGCAGAGAGTATCGGTCCACCTATCGCAATCACCTGATCGAGACGGAAACGATCTTCGCCGGGAAGTGGCACGCCGCGAGCGCTTCCTCGGAGAACGTTCCCATCTCGCTGGAGAAAGATATTGCCGATGCGCTCGGGGTAACGCTGGGAGACAAGCTCACGTTCACTATCGATGGCGTCGCGCTGGCAACCAGAGTCGGCAGTATTCGCGAGGTGGATTGGCACCGGGTCCAGCCAAACTTCTTTGTCGTTTTTCCTACCGGCGTACTCGAAGCTGCGCCCCAGTTTCGTGTCCTGGTGACGCGCGCAGACTCGCATGAGAGTTCGGCCCGCGTCCAGCGCGCGGTGGTGCAGATGTTTCCCAACGTCTCCGTGATCGACATCGGTTTGATCCTGGCTACCGTCGACTCCGTCCTGCAAAGGGTAGCGTTTGCAGTTCGCATGATTTCTTTCTTCATCATCTTCACAGCCGTGGTGGTCCTGGCTAGCGCGGTTGTGAGCAGCCACTCCGAGCGCGTGAAAGAGAGTCTTCTCCTCAGAACGCTAGGCGCTTCGCGCCCGCAGGTTCTCAAGATCATCATCACGGAATACCTCTGTCTTGGGCTATGCGGTGGCCTGAGCGGAATCGCTCTGAGCATACTGCTGAGCTGGGGACTGAGCTACTACTTTTTCGCTACCCTGGCCATGCCGCCACTTCTGTGGCTCGTGCTGCTATTGCTGGTGTTGTCGGGCGTAACTCTGGTTGCCGGCATGTGGGGTAGCCTTAGGATATTTAACCGGTCTCCCTTGGAGGCATTGCGGCAGGAATTTTAGAATGAAGAGACGGAAAAAGCATGGACGCGATTCGTCCCCGGCGTCTCTAATGGGATAAAAACTAGCCTCTACAGAGAAACCCTACTTATGGCGCTGTACAACGTTGTGATTCACGGCGGCGCGATCATCGATGGAACCGGAAACCCGTGGTTCTTTGGCGACCTCGCGATCAAGGACGGAAAGATTGCCGCGATTGGTAGGATCAATCCATCTCTCGGCGAGCGCGCCATCTCTGCCAAGGGACGCGCGGTGACCCCCGGGTTTATCGACATGCACACCCACAGCGATCAATCGGTGATTGCTGACGGCAACGCGGAAAGTAAAGTACGCCAGGGCGTAACGCTCGACGTCATCGGCGAGAGTCAGACGGTTGCTCCCCTGGAAGGTCCGGTATTGGAGGAATACCGTTCCGAGCACCGCAAACGGAGTATGATTGAAACCGATTGGTCGACCTTTTCGGGCTACTGCGCGCGCCTCATGAAGCAGGGAATTTCCATCAATCTCGCCTCCGGCGTTTCCCCCCAGCAAATCAAACACGTGGTGGTCGGCTTCGAGGAACGGCCCGCAACGTCTCAGGAACAGCAACAGATGAATGATCGGGTCGCGCTGGCCATGGAGGAAGGCGCCCTGGGCCTGACCTGCGCGTGGCACGCCAAAGGACCGGAGAATCCGGACGAAGTCGTAGAGATGGCGAGGATCGCGGGAAACTACGACGGGTACTATGGCGTCCACCTCGGCAGCGAAGGCTTTGACATCATGGAGGAACTTGAAAAGGCGATCCGTGTTGGACGCGAAGCCGCCATTCCTGTACACGTCTACCATCTCAAGATGCGGGCAAAAAGCAATTGGGGCAAGGTGGGCCAGGTGATCGCCCAGATCGAAGAGGCGCGTCGCGACGGGCTCGACATCACCGCCAATCAATACCCTTACACGGCGATGCAGCACCCCTGGCGCAGGCTCTTCCCACGCTGGGTGCAAAACGCTCCGCTGAGCGAAGTCATGCCGCAATTCAACAACCCGGCTTTTCGCGCGCGCGTATTGTCTGACCCCGAATTCGACCAGTATGTAAATGAACATGGCGGCTGGGAAGGAGTCGTGGGAGCACGATTCGATACGCCTAACCTCAAGCCCTTCGAAGGAAAAACCATCGCCGAAATTGCCCAGCTTCAGGGAAAAGATCCCGCGACAACTTGTTTTGACCTGATCTGCACCGAAGGGAATTTCATTCACGGCGTGCATCACACCATGTGCGAAGAGGACGTGAAGACGGTTATGCAAGTGCCCTGGGTGTCGATTGGCTCGGACGGGAGCGCACTCAACCTGAACTTCCCGGGCAAGCCGCACCCGCGCAGCTACGGCACCAATGTCCGAGTTCTTGGCAAGTACGTGCGCGAGGAGAACGTTCTCACCCTCCAGGACGCCGTGCGCAAAATGACATCGCTTCCGGCGCAGGTTCTGCGTTTGAAAAATCGCGGCCTGCTCAAGGAAGGCTACTGGGCCGACGTCGTCGTGCTCGATCCCAATGCGGTCGCCGATACTGCAACCTACGAGAACCCGAAGCAGTATCCTAAGGGAATCGATTATGTGCTGGTGAACGGCACCTTCGTCCTCGACGGCGGGGATCACACGGGAGCGCGCCCGGGACGAGTCGTCTACGGGCCCGGAAGAACCGGAATCTAGACCGAGAAGTGAGGCGCGCAGAGAGCGAGCGCACGCCCTGCGGGATTACAAATTGCAGGTGGCAAATCTCAGATAGATCAATTTGGAATTTGAGATCTCGCGTTTGAAATTCCGATTGCGATGAGGCTAGAGGCCCATCGCCTGTCGGCGTGTCCTGCAAACTTAGACCAAAGCAGGCCCGCGACCGCCATATACGAGCGCGACCAAGTTTGGAAAAACAGTGTCATTGGATTTCATTCTGCCGCCGAGGAAGACTACCGCGCGAAGGGATACATGAAGGAGGCTGTTCGCCGCTCAGGGCAAGCGAACAAACTCGTTGACAGCCTTACCTTGATTCGATAGCGTCTCGGAGTAAGCGCAAACTCCATTGCCGGGAGGAAAATATGATCCAACACGATTTTTCTCTGACGCGGCGTGACTTCATTCGGCAGGTTTTGGCGACTGCTGGAGGTCTGGCCCTGGGCAACAAATTAGGATGGGCGGCGACCCCGCGCGACCGCCTGATTGTTGCGATGAGCATTGGGGTTGAGAGCTTGCATCCCTATTCGCAGAGCAGTTCCCCGATTTACGGTCTTTGGGGACATGTGGTCGAACAGCTCGTGGATACGGAGTACGATAAGAGAGGCCACTTCGGCGAGCTTGCCGAGTCCTGGAAAGTCCAAGGGACGGAATGGACGTTTAAACTGCGCAGAGGAATTTCTTACCACGATGGATCACCGTTTACGGCTAAAGACGTGGCCTATTCCTACGAGAGAATCTTGAAGGATCCAACGAGTAAGCAGGCTCCGAATCTCGGCGACATCGCCAACATGAAGGTTTTGGACGATTACACGATCACCCTGGTTACAAAAGCCCCTAAACCCGCCCTGCTCACCCTGCTGAGAAACCGCTTGATCTTGAGCCACACGGCCGCGGAGCGTCTCGGTGACAAAATGGATGAGCAGCCGATCGGAACAGGTCCCTATCGTTTCGCGGGCTGGGAACGGGGCAGCCACTTTACCATGGTCCGCAATGAAAAATATTGGGGTAAACCCGCCATCATCAGGGAAGTCATCTGGCGTGCGATCAAAGAAGACGCGGCGCGCATGGCGGCGTTGGAAGCAGGGCAGGCCGACATCATCAATAACGTTCCGCCTCACGAAGTCTCCCGTTTGCAGAATCATCCGAGAATTCGCGTTGAGGTCGTGCGCGGGATGCGCATCATTTTTATCGCGCTCAACCCTGTCCACAAACCCTTCGACAACAAGCTTGTGCGGCAAGCCTTCAACTACGCGGTCGACCAGGAAGCGATCATCAAATACGTGCAAGAGGACCAGGCGTTTCCTTTGAGAGGACTCGTGGGTCCGCAAATGCCGGGATACAATCCCGGGATCAAAAATTACCCCTACGATCCTGAGCGAGCAAAGCAACTACTCACAGAAGCCGGTTTTCCGAGCGGCGTGTCGGTCGATTTTTATTCACCGTCCGGCAGATATCAAAAAGACAAAGAGACCGCGCAGGCCGTGGTCGGCCAGCTGGCGAAAGCCGGCATCAAAGCCAACTTAAAAACTCCCGAGTGGGCCGTGTTCGAGGAAGAATACAACGCCGGAAAGTACGGCATGTACATGATCGGCCGTGGTTCAGTGGATGATTTGGAGGCTTTCTTCATCCGCTATTTCCGCTCCGGCAGAAGCAAACGCCTGGCGTACAAGAATCCCGATTTTGATTCTCTGTTCGATCAACAGAGCAGCGAGTTTAACCCTGGCAAACGGGAAGAATTGTTACGTAAGATGGTACAAATCCTGCACGAAGATTGCCCTACCATCCCGCTGTATAACAGTTCCGACGCTTACGGCGTGCGGCGCGACCTCATCTGGAAACCGAGACCGGATGAGAAGATAGCAGTTCAGGACGCACGATTTCAGAGCTGATAGAGGCTGCGGTGAAAAAACAAGAAGTTCTTGATAAGCATAGGGAGTACCTTTTTTCCTGCGTCGCCAACTACTATGAGGACCCGCTCGTAGTCGACCACGCGAAAGGCAGTTACGTTTACGATCTTGACGGCAAAGAGTATCTCGATTTCTTTGGCGGCATCGTCACCATCAGCGTGGGGCACTGCAACGACAGAGTCACGCGCGCGATCCAGCAGCAGACCGGCAGACTCCAGCACATTTCCACGCTCTACCCTACGGAACCTCACGTCCGGTTGGCAGAGAAGCTTGCCGCCATGACTCCCGGAAAATTGCGAAAGTCTTTTTTCACCAACAGCGGCACCGAGGCGAACGAGACGGCGGTTCTTCTGGCCCAACTTCATACCAAATGCCAAGACGTCTTCGCGCTGCGTCACGGCTACAGCGGCCGCTCCCACATGGCAATGAGCTTGACCGCCCATGCGTCCTGGAGGCTGGCCCCTACTCCGGTTCCAGGAATCCATCATATCCCCAACGCCTACTGCTACCGCTGTCCGTTCGGGTTGACCTACCCGAGTTGCGACCTGAAGTGCGCGAAGGACCTGGAACCGGCCATCCAAACCGTGACCTCCGGAAGAATCGGCGCTTTTCTGGCGGAGCCGATCCAGGGAATCGGCGGTTTCATCACGCCGCCAAGCGAATACTTCAAAGAAATCATTGCGATCGTGCGCAAGTACGGGGGGCTGTTCATTTCCGATGAGGTGCAAACGGGCTGGGGCCGTACCGGCAAGATGTTTGGCATCGAGCAATGGGACATCGAGCCCGACATTATGACTTTTGCCAAAGGAATGGCCAATGGCGTTCCGATTGGCGCGACCATCGCATCTGCGGAAGTAGCGGACAGCATGAAGGGCTTGACCATTTCAACCTTCGGCGGCAACCCGGTTACGGCCACGGCCGCGCTCGCGACAATCCAGGTAATCGAAGAAGAGAACCTCGTGGAGAACGCCCGCACGATGGGCCAACGTCTGCGTGCCGGGCTAGAAGGGTTGAAAGATAAATATCCCGTCATTGGCGACGTGCGCGGCATGGGCTTGATGCAGGGGCTGGAACTGGTGGAAGAAAATAAAAAACCTTCGCCGGAATCAGTCTGCCGGCTCTTCGAGCTCACCAAAGCACAGGGCCTTCTGATTGGCAAGGGAGGTTTGATGGGCAACGTCATCCGCATCACCCCACCTCTCAACGTGACCAAAGACCAGGTTGACGAGGCTCTCAAGCACCTGGATCAATCATTCGCGTGCATGGGTCTTTAAGTTACGCCCGCGCTGACCTCCTTGCGGACTCCGAACGAAGCGTGCAACCATGCTAAAGCGCAGAGCCATTGGCGCCATTCCCGTTCTGCTGGGTATCTCTTTTCTTGTGTTCTTTCTCATGCACATGGCGCCGGGAGATCCCGTCAGTCTGCTCTTGGGCGAAAATGCCTCCCAGGAAGACATCGAACGCACCCGGCGGGAATGGGGCTTGGACCGCCCGATCGCGGTTCAATACCTGGAGTTTCTATCCCGCGCCGTTCAAGGCGACTTTGGTGACTCCCTAAAGTTTGGCGAGCCCGTCACCAAGCTGGTCAAAGAGCGGCTTCCTGCCACGATTGAACTCGCCTTCGCAAGTCTCTTGGTTGCAGTGCTTATCTCGATTCCCATCGGCGTTTACTCCGCCATCAAGCACGATTCGCTCTTGGATCATGCGGGAACCGGCCTAGCCCTTATCGGCGTTTCTTTGCCTAACTTCTGGCTCGGCATCATGCTCATCTACTTTCTTGGAGGCCAGTGGAATCTCCTCCCGGTAGCTGGGAGAATCGACTACGGCTTTCAAGTCCAACCGATTACTCGGTTCTACCTCATCGATAGTCTGGTCACGGGAAACTTCCCTGCCTTCTGGAGCGCCTTTAAACATCTGTTGATGCCCGCGGTCACACTCGGCACAAGCTTGGCGGCCATCGTCACTCGCATCACGCGGTCGAGCGTGCTTGAAGTCATGCGCCAGGACTACATCACCACCGCGAGGGCCAAAGGGCTAAGCGAAAGGGCCGTGATCTGGCGCCACACCCTGCGTAACGCCATGATCACAATCGTCACAATTCTCGGCCTGCAATTGGGAGCGCTGTTAAACGGCTCCGTCATCACGGAAACGGTCTTCTCTTACCCCGGCATCGGCGACCTTCTGATCCAGGCGATCTCGCTCCGGGATTACCGCCTTGCTCAGGGGCTGATCTTCTTTTTTGCCATGATGTACTTTGTCGTCAATTTGTTTGTCGACTTGCTTTACCGGCTCGTGGATCCGAGGATCAAGTTTTGATGCGCCGTTTTCGCCATCTCAAAATCTGGATCGGCGGAGTCATTCTAGCGTTGCTCTTCGTTTGCGGCGTCAGTGCCCCTCTCCTAGCTCCTTATGACCCGCAGGAACAGAGGCTTGAGGATCGACTCCGGCCCCCGAGCCTGAGCGCGCAAGACTCCCGCCGTTATCTGCTCGGAACAGACAATCTCGGCCGCGACATCATGAGCCGGATCATCTATGGCTCGCGCATTTCCCTCCTGGTAGGAGCATCGACCGTGATCCTTGCCGGTCTTATCGGATGTTTCCTCGGCGCCATCGCGGGGTACTTCGGAGATTTGACGGACGAGATCGTCAACAAGACGACGGAGATCTTTCTCGCGTTTCCATTCCTCTTGTTGGCGATCGCCTTGATGGCCTTTTTGGGACAAGGGTTATTAAACCTGATCCTGGCTCTCGTACTGAGCCGGTGGGTCCAGTACTGCCGCGTCGTCCGGGGAGAAGTTCTTGCGTTGAGAGAACGTGAGTTTGTCCTTGCAATCCAGGCTCTGGGAGGAAAAGATCTCTATGTGGTCCTCCGCCACATCCTCCCCAATACCGTCGCTAGCATCACGGTCGTGGCGACGTTTTCCATGGCGGTTGTGATCATCTCTGAGGCGAGCCTGAGTTTTCTCGGCTTGGGAGTCCCCGCCCACATCCCCACCTGGGGGTCTATGCTCAGCGAAGGACGCGCATACATGTACCGCGCGCCGTGGCTGACCATTTTCCCGGGTCTGGCGATTTTCACGACCGTATTCGGCATTAACCTGCTCGGCGACGGCTTGCGCGACATATTAGACCCCAAACTTAGAGGCCAGGCGTAGCGTGCACGGGGAATCTAACAGGTAATTCAACCCACCTTACTGTCGTTTGTTTTGTCCGGTGGTAGGATGGGAGGACACCGATACCCGTCGCGCTCGTTTGGTTTGCAGTCGGTAACGGGACGATTGAGATTTTCATCGCCGCGTCGCTTTTTCTTCGAGCGAAAATAGAAAGGACTTCACATGCGCCCAATAACACCTTTTGAGCTGCCCAACCGGGCGAAGATTGCGATGAGTGTTTTTGTCGCTTTTGAATCCTTCATCAAACACTCTCAGTACCGGCGCAGCGGCGAGAAGCCCGATTTTGCTTCGCTTGCCTTCGGCGAATTCGGCGCTCGGGTCGGCATCTGGAGAATCATGGATGTCCTTAACAAATACGACGCCAAGGGCACGATTGATACCAATGGTCTGGTCGCGCAGAAATATCCCGCAACAGTCAAAGAGCTGGATGCCGCGGGACATGAAATCGTCGGGCACGGCTGGGCGAACGATATCTATTTGGATTCACTCGAACCGGCAAAAGAGAAACAGATCATCAGCGACACGCTCGCCGCGCTGGCCGCGGTCACCGGCAAGCGGCCGGGGGTTGGGTCAGCCCGGGTCACAGGATCACGGAGGACACCTTCGGGTTGCTTGTGGAAGAGGGCATCTTTTGGAATGGCGACCTGCCCATCGACGAGGTCCCCCACCACCGCGAGGTTAATGGGAAACGCCTGGTGATTATGCCGCGGCTGGATTATGCCAATGATCATTCACTCATTTTCGCGGCGAAAAATCCCCCCGCCGTCTACTTCGAAGCCTTTAAGACGGCATTTGATTTTCTCTACGCGGAGGGCATGGCCGGCAGGCCCAAACTCGTAGACTGTCTGGTGCATGCCCACATCGGTGGGAGGTTTCCGATGGCTGGCGTCTTTGAGCAATGCATCCGCTACGCCAAGGGCTTTAGCGATGTCTGGTTCTGCACCAAGGGACAGATCGCCAGGTGGTACCTGGATCGCTACGTGACCAAATCTTAACAACGCGGGAAGGAGCATCGAACATGGCGGCCGGAATTATTGAGAGATACTTGGACATTCTCGTGATTCCTCGCTACGGCCATGTCGGCGATGCCGAATTGCACAACGAGAAGATCGCTTATCTCTGGCTTTGGGCGCTCAAGTCCCGATATTTCGATGGTTAAGCCGGCGGCTCGTGACTGTGCTTAGAGACTGTCAAGGAATAACGTTCACACAAGTGTCATTCTGAGCGCAGCGAGGAATCTGACTGCGAGACCCTTCGCGGAGTTTATCCTGAGCAAAGCCGAAGGGCTCAGGGTGACAATAACCGAGAGAACATTGGTAAGCCCAATCGTAAAGTTTATATCCTGACGGGGGCTTAAATACGACTTTTCTTGCCACAGCTATCCCCTCAGCAACTGGCAGAGCGGCCTGACATCGCTCAGCGTCTCTAGACGCTCGATGAATTCTCTCGTGCGCTCGGTGTCCTGTGGGTCGAGAACCCGGCGCGCGCACTCGGTGAACTTCGCGGCGAGCTCTTCCTGAGTCATGGGAACTTCGAGGCTTCCTTTGGCGTGCTCTTTGTTACAGGAATAGATCGCGCCGTTTTTCAATCGCATGGTGACACGACAAGGCCGTCCTCCCGGGCTGCTCGCCTTAAGATTGGGATCGAACCGCATCTCGATCCTCTCCCCTAGCCGTAGAACATTTTGCTCGCGCACGGCCTCATCGGTAAAAATGTCGACTGCGACCTTGCCGTCGATGATCGCGCGCGCCAGAAGATAGGGCATGCAAAATCGCCCTTGAATGCCGTTTTGCGGCACGCGAAACGCGATCCGGCTGTAAGTGGTCTTGGTTACGGCGGCGTCGACGGAGTCGATCATCCCGGCGGTAATCCCATGCTTGGCGCAGAGTTCCAATGTGGCATCGATGGTCGGATGAGTCAGGCCGCCGCACGGATAGGGTTTGATCCTGATCCCGTCCGTTTCCAGGGCGTAGGACTTTCCCAGTTCTTCAATCGGCCGGGTATCGACGGGGGACCCGTGATAGAACGCGTCGTAAAAGCCGCTTGGTGTTTCGATGGCTTGCGGGTTGGCGGTAAAACCCGACTGCGCAAGCTTGGCCGCGGTGACGCCGTTTCTTGCCGCGAGGCCCACATGCAGCGGCTTCGTCATGCTGCCGAAGTTCGCCACAACCCCGCCCGCCATGGAGGCCGCGATGCCCAGCACCATTTGCATCCGCGAGGCGTTGAGCCCCAGCAGCTTGGCGCAGGCAACTGCGGCGCCGAAAACCCCCAAGCTGCCCGGCGCATGCCAGCCGTCTTGACTCGCTTCACGCAGCGACAAAACCAATTTTGCCGTCGTCTCAACGCCCGCCACGTAAGCTTCCACGATCTGCCGGCCGTGAGCGCCCAGCGCTTCACCGAGCGCAAACACCGCGGGGATAATGGGCGCGGTGGGTTGCCCCATCAACGTAAAACTATGATCGAAGTCCATTGCATGGGCCGCCGTGCCGTTGGCGAAGGCGGCGTGAATCGCCGACGACTTGAAGCGTTGGCCAAAGACAGAGGACTCTTGTCTCGCGTTCTCCTGGCGCGCAATCTCAGCGCAGATTTTTGCGTCTTGCTCCTCGCTTCCCGCGAGCGCGACGCCCAGACAGTCACGCACCGCGGTTTTTGCCCTCGTCAGCACCGGTTGCGGAATCTGGTCAAATTTGAGATCGGCGGCAAACTCAGCGATTGTCGAGGTGATGCTCATAGGTTTCTCCTGATTCTTTGGCATCTCCAAACATGAGACTTCTAGCATACGACGACGGCAGGTTTCTAGCCGCCCGGTCACGCAAAAGTACAAGAAGATTATGGTTTGCAATCTAAAAGCCAACTTCCAATCGTAACGGGCCGGGGTAGTGACTCATTTTGGTCCAGATCCTTCACTTTCGTCCAGGATGACCACCTAAGCTCCCCGAGTCATTCCGAGCAAAGCGAAGAATCTCAGCCCGGTACGGCTCAGAATATCAAAATGAGTCATTACCGGGCTGGGCGAGGGTTTACAAGAAAACGCCCGTGCGTTATAAGTCTGCGCACCTGTTGACGGCGCGAAACTCTTTCATCGCTCCCCGCACGAGCAAGCAACGTAGATATTGCAACATCAGGAATCACTCGTGCGATTCAACCGGAACCTTATTGAGGAGGCAACTTATGAACGAGAAACTGCGGCACGCTCCTGAGGACCTGACCCGGAAACTCGCCGATTTCACCGTCTCCTTTACACTTGAGTCAGCACCCAAGAAAGTATTGGAGAACGCTAAGACAGCGATCCTCGATTGTCTTGGAGTATCGATCCTGGCAACTTCTCAGGAGGTCGGGGCGGCTCTGCTTCGCTTCGCGCGCGAGAATGCAAGTCAAGGACCGTGTACTCTTTGGGGCGCCTCCATAACTGCCGGTGCGCGCGACGCAGCCCTGATCAACGGAACCCTGGCCCACGGGCTGGACTACGACGATCGCAATCATTCCTCAACTTACAGCCTGGCGACTTCCATCGCTGTTGCCGAGCCATCCGACCTTTCCGGTGCAAAAACCCTTGAGGCATTTATTGTCGGGCGGGAAGTCAGAAACAGTCTCGATGCCCTTTTCGGCAGGCGTTCTAGCGGCATTGGGCCGGGAGCCAGAGGGTGGCACAGTAACGGCATTCTCGGTTCCATCGCGTCGGCCTGCGCAGCGAGCAAAGCTCTGGGTTTGAGTGCTCCGCAAACCCTGGCGGCGATCGGGCTTGCCGCAGGTTCTTGCGGCGCCCTCACCCGAGACGGCGGGACCATGGCCAAGCCCTTCCGCACCGGGCACGCGGCTGCGACCGGCCTAACCTGCGCCCTGCTCGCAAAGAGCGGGTTCTCCAGCGACGACACCGTGCTCGAAGGCCGCTATGGTCTTCTGGAGGCGCTGGGTCCCATCCCCGAAGACATCCTGCAATCGCTTGGAAAGGACCTTGGATCCAAGTTTAACCTGGAGACCGAGCTGCGCATCAAACCGCACTCTTCTTGCTCGGCGACGCATAACGGATTGGAGGCGATGCTCAGGCTGGTCCAAAAGCATCCCGTTAAGCCGGAATCCGTTCAATCTATTGAATGCGATCTAAAGCCCTACCCTCTCGTGCGGCGCACCCCGCAGCGCGGTTTCGAAGGAAGGTTCAGTATGGCATTTTGCCTGGCCATGGCCTTGATCCGCGGGCGCGTGAACCCCGACGATTTCGTCAACCAGAATGTGGATCATCCCGTGGTACAGGAACTGATGCGCCGCACGAGTCATACGCCCGATGCACAGGAACTGGTGGTGACCCTCAAAGATGGCGCCCGTCTGGTCGAAGGTCTCCAACATCCCAGCGATCTCCACGGTTCTGACCAGGTGACGAGTAAGTTTGCCGCTTGCGTCGACGGGATCCTTAACAAGCGCGACGCCGAGGCGGCGCGTGAATACATCAGTCGTCTTGAGCAGCTAGTGTCGGTTAGGCAACTGACCCGAGTGCTCGGAACCGCACCTTGAGCCAGTAACAAGCCGCGAAGGAAGATAACGAAATGGGTAAGATCTCTGCGTCGATCTTTCTGTTGAGATTGTTCTTCTCGCTGCCCTCTGTACCTTACCCAACCGGGGGCCTTTGGGGCCAACTCCGGGTATGAGCTGGCCAAGAACGAAAAACAGGTGGTGTGGTATACCTCGCTAAACCCGTCCGACGCGGAGAAGGTTCAACCGCACAAACCCAACCTGGATCCACTCTTTGCTGGACTTTTTTACCCCGAAGAACGTTTGGATTTCCTCAAGAACGTCGCCGCTCTGAATCCACGCGCGTACCGGAGTACGACCCAACGCGGGCAAAATGTTGTCGATGGGGACGCAGCGCTAGGCGTGGCTCTCTCAATCACGACGGCGCTATGAGCTTTGTAAACAAAAGCGCTCCGGTGGAAATGTCGCGGGTTCAAGTTCCACTCTACGCCGATGTGCACGGAATCGGACCACGCTCGCGCCACGAAGCTACAAGCGCGTCGCCTGGAGTTCCGCATCGATTGCATCAAGTTGTCGCAGGGCCCTGAGCGCCTTTGCTTTCCTTCGGTTCGCGACGCCAATGGCCAGGGCATTGAGGAGCGCCATCGGGGCGGCGAGAGATTGCGTGATATGGGTTTGCCGCCGGGCGAACAGACAAACGCTCGCCTTTCGCGCAATTTCCGAGGTCCGAATGTGCGTCACCCCCAGGATGGGAATGTTTCTTTTCAGCGCATAGTCCAGCGCCGTCCTCGTCTCTCTGGGCGTATGATCAAAGGCAATCACGATCAAAAGATCTTGGCTGCCCAGAAGCACCAGCTGCTCGATCAGCGAGGTCCCTCCCGTCAGAATCGCGAGCCGAACGTCAAGCCGTAAGCGCACGAACCGAAAATAAAGAAAATAAGCCAGCGAGAATGCAGACCGGAAGCCGACGATGAAGATTCTACGGGCCTGCCAAATACGGGCGATTGCTTGGGACAAATCCTTTTCGGAGATCTCCCTGCGCGTCTGCTCAATGAACTCAACGTCCTTGAGAAGCAACGCCTCAAAGAACTGCTTGTTCGGCACATCGGTTACCGCCCTGCGCAATCGAGCCGCGCTGCCGATCGTTCTTCTAAATTCCTCCTGAAGCTCTTTGCGAAACTGCGGGTAACCTTTGAAGCCAAGCAACTGAGCAAAGCGAACAATTGACGGCTCGCTCACGCCGATTTTATTGGCGAGCTCGATGATGGAATCAAAGGAGACTTCAACGCCGTTGCTGGCGATGTAGTGCGCGATCTTCCTCTGATTTTTACTGAGGTCCCCATAACGCTGCTGTATTTTTTGCAGCAATTCCATTGTTTACACTCCGCGCACGGCTCGTCCATTCAAGAGGCAATCTCTTGCAGTGTGAGCGCCGCCAATGTTTCACCCCCTCAGACTCGCGCAAGACACGATCCACTCGCCTTGACAGCTAGTTTTCATTTTGATAGCGAGTTGAAAGTAAGTTTTCAAGAGCGCGAATGCACCGACTTGGTTCCCATCGCCCCCAGCTGAAGATGAGGTAGAGCCCCTATGCCAGAGACCGAGACCCCCGTCGCGAAGGAAACACCCTTGCAGCAAACAGGATCCAGGCGTTGGATTTATGACATGGACGCCCACATCATCGATACCGATGAAGACATCCGGCCCTTCCTGGAGAAGTCGTATCGGGATCGCGCGGGCAGCCTGCTCGCCACTGACGAGTGGCACCGGGGAGTCATTCGGCGCCCGCGCGCGCCGCAGGACCTGGCCGAACGCTTGCGGATCTTGGACGACGAAGCGGTTATCTGTTCCGTACTTTTCCCGACCCGCGCCATGGACGTCAATACGATGCGTGACAAAGCATTCGTCGCGGCTTATTGTCGGGCTTACAATACTTTCATCGCCGATGTCTGCCGACAGACGTCCGCGCTAAAGGGCATGGCGGTGTTGCCTTTCGATAATGGCTCTGCGGCCGCAGAAGAACTCACTCGAGCGGTCACGAAACTGGGTTTGGTGGGAGTTGTCATGTCCTCCTACGGCCTCCAGGATCATATCGGCTCGACAAAATACTGGCCTATTTACGAAGCAATGGAACACTTCAACGTGCATCTGGGCATCCACAATTCCATCCAGGGGGGACCGATCGGCGATCTCCGCGCCGACACCTTCATGTTTCAACACACAGTGGGCCGCCCGGCCCGCGACGATGACCGATTGCGCGGCGCTGATCTATGGGGGCGTGGTCGAGAAGTTTCCCAAATTGCGGGTCTCGTTCCTCGAAGCAAGAGTGGCTTGGGTGCCGTACTGGATGGAGTATATGGACAGGAAATGGGAGAAGCGCCGTTCCGACGCGCCCCTGCTGAAAGCCAAACCGAGCGATTATATGCGCGGCGGCAACTTCTTCTATTCGGCGGAGCCCGATGAGAAGGCCCTCCCATACGTGCTCGAAACTTTGGGAGAAAACGTCATCATCTTTGCCAGCGACTACCCCCATACCGGGTCGGGATTCACAGGCGATTTATTGGGGCGAAAAGACGTTTCGGAACGTGCGATAAGAAAGATATTGCGCGATAACGGAATACGCTTATTGGGCAAAGAGGTTGACGCCGTAGAATTTCGGAGCGCTTCGTAAAGAGGAACACCGTGGCAAACCTGGCCGTCATCGACAGCGACGCCCATCTGATCCAGCAACCGGACGACTCTGATGTTCGCGCGCACATGGAAAAGCCCTACAGCGAGGATAAGTACCCTATTTTCCCCGGCACCGGCTGGGACGCGAGCGGCTGCGGGCACTTCGGCCCAAGCCGTTGGGATCTGCTGGCACAACTTCAAGCCATGGATCGAGAAGGCATTGATCTGTCAATCCTCATGCCGACCCAAGCCTTGCTCGTAAGCCAAATTCCCCAAAATGGCTTGCCGACTGGGTTCCCGCGGCAGCTCCGGGACAAGGGCCTCGCGGCCGCTTATTGCCGGGGCTACAACAATTATGTGGCGAATATCTGTGGACAAACCGCTCGTCTGAAGGCGCCGGGAATCGTTCCGCTTCAGGATGTTTCTGCCGCAGTTGCGGAAGCTAACAGAGCGGTAACCGAACTGGGACTTGTCGGGATTGTCGTTTCTTCCCTGGGGCTTTCCGAGCACCTCGGAGCGCCGACGTTCTGGCCGCTCTATGAGGAACTCGAGAAACTATCGGCCCCGCTGCTGGTTCACAACCTGTCCCATCAGGTTCCGGCGTGGCAGCGGCTTCCCGACAGTTTTCTATTCCAAGATACGGTGGGCGGTTCCATGGAGACTCTCCATGCATTTACCGGCTTGATGTACGGTGGTGTCCCCGAACAGTTTCCGAATCTAAGGATTGCGTTCTTAAATATCGGCGTCGGTTGGATCCCCTATATGATGGAGAGAATGGACAAAGATTTCTCAAGCCACGGCGCCGAGCAGGCGCCGCTTCTCAAAAAGTCACCCGCCGATTACGTTAAACAGGGAAACTGGTATTACGCGACGATCGGCAATGAAGGCACTTTGCCGCATGTTCTCGATTGGATCGGCGATGACATTGTGATATTCGGTTCCACGTATCCGGACGCGGATAGCCCGTTTCCCGACGCCGTCTCCAATCTGGGGCGGCGCCAGGATATCTCGCAGCAGGCGCGAAGGAAACTTTTAAGTCGGAATGCGCAACGTCTGTTCGGATGGAATTAGCTCCGCGCAACGCCGGTTCGGCAAAGGAGGACTCGAGATGAGACTCAATCAATTATTTCGATATCTCTCAAACGGTTTGTTGATGATTTTTCTTCTCTGGTCATCGGCGCTGGCGGACACGGCGCTCTATGAGCGCGCCCGCCAGGAAGGCCAGGTCCTGGTTTACTCCAGCTTTAACGCGGCGGAAATGAATCAGCTAAAAGACACGTTTGAACAACGGTACCCGGGAGTGAAAGTGGAGCACCTGCGTTTGGCCGGCGCCAAGCTCATGCAAAGAATTTTGTCCGAGCACCTGGCAGGGAGTGACATGGCCGACACGGTCCTGATCAAAGGCGAGGCAATGTACGTCCTGGGCCAAAAGGGACTGCTGGCAAAATATGATCCTTTGGAAAACGAACCCAATGTGCTCGATAAGATGTTTAAGCAGCCGCAGAATCTCTGGACCACGGTCTACCTGGGGGTCCACTCGATCGTTTACAACACCCGATCGGTCCCGGCGAAAGACATTCCGCGCCGCTACACCGACCTCCTGAACCCCCAATGGAAAGACAAGATTGGTATCAGCACCACCAAATACATCGTCACTTATGCCCTCATGGACCTCTACGGGAAAGAGAAGGGAATGGATTTTCTGAAAAAGCTAGCCAAGCAAAACCCGGTCGCGCGCGCCGGTGGAACCCTCATCATCGAGTTAGTCGGCGCGGGAGAGTTTCAGCTCGGATTTTCGGTCAATGCGGACTCGGTGGAAAATGTAAAGAAGAAAGGCGCGCCGGTGGATTGGGCGCGCCTGGATGAGCCTTCTTACGGCGATATCCAGGCCACCGGGGTTCTCGCAAAGGCCCAGCACCCCAACGCTGCTAGGCTCTTTGCAAACTTCTTGGTATCGAAAGAAGGACAAACCAAGATTGCCGAGCTCAACAACGTCGTGGTCCGCAAAGACGTACCGCCCAAGATCGCGGTCGATCGCTCCAAGCTGCGCGTGATCGACCCTGCGGAGGGGAACCGGATCGATTATTATATGGGCTTAATCAACGACCTGTTTGTCAAGGGAAGCTGATCCGGGCCAAGCAATGATCATGACGGCTGCCGGCATTGGCCTTCTTCGCGATCGTGGGCGGGTGCAAAAGATTGGGCGCGCCCTAGCGCTCGTCTTCTTGTGGATCATAATCCTGAGCTGCTTCTCTGAAACGCGCTCAGCCGCGATCACAAAAATCAGATTGAGCCAGTCAAACGTCGGACTGAATTCTGCCCCGCTGTGGATCGCGATCAGCCATGGCTTTTTTAAGAAATACGGGCTTGAAGTCGAACCCGTCTACGTGCGCAACAGCACGATTCAGATGATGGCCTTGACGACCGGAGAAGTCCAGCTCAGCAATACCGGCGGCACGCCTGCTCTCAACGCGGCCGCGACAGGCTACGACCTCAAACTTGTCGCAACCTTCACGCATGACGCCTATTGGGACATTGTGGTCAAGCCGGATATCAAAGCACCGGAGGATTTGCGTGGCAAGGAGCTTGGCGTGACGAACATTGGCGGCACGACCTGGATCGGCGCAATTCTTGGGTTAGAGTATCTCCAGCTAAATCCCGAGCGCGACCGCATCAAGCTTCAGGCCATCGGCGACCAAACGGTTCTCGCGCAGGCGTTGAGCTCGGGAAGAATCGATGCGGTTCTGATCGATCCTTCGTTCACGCGCCTGCTCAAAGCCAAGGGCTTCCGAGTTTTAACCGAGCTGTCACGCGCGCATATTCCGTTCGCTAGTTCCAGCCTGGTCGTGTCACGCAATTACTTGCAGCAGGAGCCAGCCACCGTGGAGCAAGTTCTGAAGGGCCTTATCGAGGGCACGGCGTTTATTTATGACCCGGCGAATCGGGAAGTTGTTCACAAGCTATTCGCCGATCGGTTTAAGATTTCCGACGCTGCTTCGGTCAATGCGACGTTGCAGGATCTTGAGAAGCTGCTGGCCAAAAAACCCTACCCGGATTTGGCCGGGTTGCGCAACATCCAGCGCGTTCTCAAGTACAACCCTGCGGTCGCCAAAGTTAAAATCGAAGATCTTGTTGATGACCGTATCTACCGAAAGCTGGAGGAGAGCGGGTTCATTGACGGCGCTTACCGGTTCGGCAAAGGAAAGTGAGTGATTCGGGTTTAAAGAAAAGAAAAACGGCAAAGAGGAGGTT
>CAWDMI010000005.1:0-604112 GCA_963803415.1 uncultured delta proteobacterium | reverse complement strand
CCACGGCGGGCAAGAGCAGCACGTCGCCCTTACGGACGGCATAATTGGCGCCATCGTGCTCCAACTGGCCGTCGCCGGCGATGCACACCAGCACCCGCGGCGTTCCCGCTGCGCCGACCGTAAACGGCGATTCTCCGTGGAGTCGCCACAAACTAAAATGTTCACAAAGAAAGAGCCGTTCGCGACGCACCGGCTTCATCTCTTCCACCACCGGCACCACCGGACCGATTGCGCCTTGCGCAAAATCAATGCAGGCCATCGCCTGATCGACTTGCAGGGGTCGAGGCTGGCCGGTCTTGGCATCAACGTGATCCCAGTCGTAAAGACGAAAAGTCACGTCGCTGTTTTCCTGCACTTCGAAAACCACAACGTCCCCCAGCGAATGAACGGTCCCGGCTTGAATGAAGACGCCGTCGCCAGACTTTGGCCTGAAACTAGCCAGATGATCCGCCACCGTCCCGCTCGCGATCGCCTTGCGCAGATTGTCTGCCGTGGCTGCAGGCTTGAGACCTGCGTAGATGCAGCTTTCGGGTCCTTCTTCCAACACCACCCAGGCTTCGGTCTTCCCGCTCTCGCCGGCGGGGAGATAGTTCTTTTGCCGATCCGATGGATGCACTTGGACCGAAAGCGTGTCGCGCGCGTCGAGGAACTTGAGCAGCAAGGGGAACCGGCGGAAGCGCCCGGCCAGTTTCCCTATCAACTGCTCCGGCGAGTGCTCAAGCAATTGTGCGATGGTCCGTCCTTTGAGTGGTCCCTCGGCGACGCGGCTGGGATGGTCATCGCGGTCACTCAGCAACCAAGCTTCGCCGATGGGACCATCTCCGGGCAGCGGAGCTCTGAGCAGGTCGGCTAAACGCCGGCCGCCCCAGAGGCGATACTGGCAAATTGGTTCGAATCGTAAGGGATACAGAGGTATTTGATTCATGACATCCTCTTTCGGTCGCGCTCGTTGCGTATGAAAGTCTCCGGGGGCTCCGCTATCTTCCGCCGACCTCTGACTGCGGCTGTTGCCGTTGGCTGCGCGGCCGCCAAGCCAAGTCACCGCTCATGACATAAATGATGATCGCGGCAGACATAAAAAACACGCCGACCCAGAAACGCCAATCGTGATGCGCCCGTTTCCAATAAGGGCGATGGCCATGATGGGCATTGTCATGATCCCGCCCTCCGATGTGCTGATGATCGTGCCCAATCTCAGTCATTGGTGGTCTGCTTTCTCTTTTATCTCTAATGATCTCGGGGGATTTGCTTCGTGGTTATTCATCGTGTTCAGCCATTTCCAATTGCGGATTTCCGGATTGTCCTCGCCGTGCTTGTCGATGTAATGCTTGTGCTTGTGGTGAGTGATGCGATTGCTGTCATGCTGATTCCCCTTCGGTTTGAATCCCGGCTCGGACGATGGCCAGAAACTGGTCGGCATGCAGGCTGGCGCCGCCGATGAGGGCACCATCCACCCCGTGCTGGCTGAGAAGTGTGGCGGCGTTCTCCGGCTTGACGCTACCGCCGTACTGTATGACAAGCGTCCGAGCCGCTTTCTCCCCGAACATCTGACCGAAGCGGCGCCGAATGACGGCGTGCGCCTCCTGAGCCTGCTGGGGGGTGGCGTGGTGTCCGAGACTACCGATTGCCCAAACCGGTTCGTACGCGATGCTCAGGCGGGTCAAGGTATCCGTCGAAACGCCGGCCAATCCCTGAATGAGTTGACGGTTGAGCACCGCTTCGGTCTGGTCGGCCTCACGTTGGTCCAGCGTTTCGCCGATGCATAAGATCACGTCGAGTCCGACGGCCAGGGCAACATGTACTTTTTGGTTGATGAACGTGTCGGATTCGCCTAGCTTGTGGCGGCGCTCGCTGTGTCCGAGGATAACGTACTTGCAGCCGAGATCGAGGAGCATCGTCGGGCTGACCTCGCCGGTGAACGCGCCTTCCTTCTCGGGAAAGAGGTTCTGCGCCCCGAGCGCGGCTCGGCTGCCTTTGAGAATCTCCCCGACAAGGGCGAGATAGGGGAAAGGCGGACAGATGGCGACGGATACGCGCTCCTCATTGCTCACGCCATCCACGACCGCCTTGGCCAGCCGTCTTGCCTCGGCGGCGGTGGTATACATCTTCCAGTTGCCGACCACGATTTTCCGGCGCATCGGTCTCCTATTGGGTGCTCACAGAGCCTTTGGCGCATGATCCGCCACGCGGCGCACTCTCCCTACCGATCCTCTCCATCGCGGCATAGTGCCTGCCACGCACCGAGACGACCTCGCCGCCCGAATTCACTGGCGCATTTTCGCCGCCGGGCAGCGTCCGTCGGCAATCTTGGCGAAGCGTGCTCATTTGTGCCGGTCGCGGCCGCAGCTGCTACGATTCGCCCAACCACTGCCGTGCCTCTGCGGCGTCGGCGTGATCGAAGTATCGAATCGTCGCTTTCGTAAACGGCTTGGAGAACGTCGCCATCCCTTCCTGCCATTTTTTATCGCCGACCACCGCCAAGCGGTCGATGTCGCGGAAGTGATGCATCGCGAACTTCGTGTCCTCCCACAACGCGCCGGCCGTCCAGCCATGAAAATTGGTCATATCGAAGAGCACCTGCAGTTTTCCGTGCAGCCGTACGAGCCGCTCGAACTCAGGCACAAAGTGCTCGTAATCCGCCGCTACCAGCTTCCCGCTGACGTGAACGACGAGCACCTTGCCGCCGTTTTCCTCGTTGAATTGAATGGGCATTTGGGCTTCTTTGGTTTCAGGTTAATTTGCTTTTCATGTTTGCTCCCGCTCTCCACCATCAGTTTGGCTAAGGCACACGCCTCTTTCCCACCAGCGGTTCCTCTTTCTGCGTTTCGCCCGGACTCCACTTCCAGTTCCGGATCTCCGGCAGGTCTTGGCCGTGTTTATCAATGTAGTGCTTGTGCTCGATGAGCTTGTCCTGGACCATCTGCTTCAGATAGCTTCCCTTGGCACCCAGCTGCGGCAGGCGATCCACCACGTCCTGCACCAGATGAAAACGGTCCAGATCATTCTGCACCCGCATGTCGAAGGCCGTCGTGATGGTGCCCTCTTCCTTATAGCCGCGGACGTGGAGGTTGCGGTTGGTGCGGCGGTAGGTCAACCGGTGGACCAGCCATGGGTAGCCATGGAAGCCAAAGATGATGTGCTTATCTTTGGTGAAGAGCGAATCGTAATCCGTTTCGCTCAGCCCGTGCGGGTGCTCGCTCGCAGACTGCAGCTTCATCAGATCGACGACATTAATCACCCGGATTTTCAGATCGGGCAGATGCTCGCGAAGGATGGAAACGGCGGCCAGAATCTCCAGCGTGGGCGTGTCGCCGCAGCAGGCCATGACCACGTCCGGCTCGACGCCTTGGTCGTTGCTGGCCCATTGCCAGATGCCAATGCCTTCCGTGCAATGCACGACCGCGGCGTCTATGGTCAGCCATTGGGGCAAAGCGTGTTTTCCGGCAACCACCACGTTGACGTAATGCCGGCTTCGCAGGCAGTGGTCCATCACCGACAACAGGCAGTTCGCGTCGGGCGGTAAATAAGCGCGCACGATATCGGCCTTCTTGTTGATGACGTGGTCGAGGAAGCCTGGATCCTGGTGCGTGAAGCCGTTGTGATCCTGCTGCCAGACGTGGGAGGCGAGCACATAGTTCAGCGCCGCGATCTTCCGGCGCCAGGGCAGTTCCAATGTTACCTTCAGCCATTTGGCGTGCTGGCTGAACATAGAGTCGACAATGCGAATGAAGGCCTCATAGCAGTTAAACAGCCCATGCCGGCCGGTCAGCAGGTAACCCTCGATCCAGCCTTCGCATTGGTGCTCGCTGAGCATCGAGTCCAGGACGCGTCCGGCGGGCGCGAGAAATTCATCATTCTTTACTTCCCGGGCATCCCACTGACGGTTGGTGACTTCAAAAACCGCGCCCAGGAGATTCGAAAGCGTCTCATCGGGCCCGAAGACACGGAAATTACCTCTGATTCAGCTTGGCCACGTCACGCAGGAACTTGCCCAGCACGAGCGTATCTTGGCCGTCAACGGCGCCGGGCGAGGGCACATTTACCGCGTGGTCATGGAAGTCCGGCATGCGCAGATCGCGCAGCAGAATGCCGCCGTTGGCATGAGGATTGGCTCCCATCCGCCGGTCGCCCTTCGGCGCCAGCTCGGCCAGCTCCGGTTTCAGGCGGCCCTGCTCATCAAAGAGTTCTTCCGGCTTGTAGCTTTTCATCCAGCTTTCGAGCTGCTTGACATGATCGGGATGCTCGGGATCGACGAGGAGCGGCACCTGGTGCGAGCGGAAGGTGCCTTCAACCTGCAGGCCATCGACCACCTTCGGCCCCGTCCACCCCTTGGGTGAATTGAGGACGATCATCGGCCAGCGCGGCCGGGTGGTGTCATTCTTGGCCCGTGCATTGCTTTGGATTTGCCGGATGTCCTCGATGACCTGTTCCAAAGTGCCGGCCATGAGTTGATGCATCTTTTCCGGCTCATCACCCTCCACAAAATAAGGCGTCCAGCCGCAGCCTCGAAAAAATTGCTCCAGCTCCTCACGCTCGATGCGGGCCAGGACGGTCGGGTTGCTGATCTTGTAGCCATTGAGATGCAGGATCGGCAGCACGGCTCCGTCGGTAATCGGGTTGAGTAACTTGTTGGACTGCCATGCAGTCGCCAAGGGGCCCGTTTCCGCCTCGCCGTCACCGACGACGCAGGCGACGATCAGATCGGGATTGTCGAAGGCGGCCCCGAAGGCATGGCTGAGCGAGTACCCCAGCTCGCCGCCTTCGTGAATCGACCCCGGCGTTGTCGGCGCAACATGGCTGGAAATCCCGCCGGGGAACGAGAACTGCTTGAACAGCTTTTTCAGCCCGGCTTCGTCCCCGGTGACGTTCGGATAAACTTCGCTCCAGGTGCCTTCGAGGTAAACGTTGCCAACAATCGCCGGGCCGCCGTGACCCGGTCCGGCGATGTAGAACATATCCAGGTCATACTTTTTGATGACCCGGTTCAAATGCACATAGATGAAGTTCTGCCCCGGCGTCGTGCCCCAGTGTCCGACCACCAGCGGCTTCACATGCGACAGTTTCAGCGGCTCCTTTAGCAGCGGATTGTCGTAGAGATAAATCTGGCCGACCGAAAGATAGTTGGCGGCACGCCAGTAGGCGTCCATCTTGTGGAGCAGTTCCGGGGAAAGAGTGTCTGTCTTCATGGTTCAATTCTCCTTTTTTTCAGTCAAGGCCGAGAACGCGACAAACCATCTTGGCTATCATGCGTTCTTCGTCTGTGCGTATGACGCGCACAGGAACCCGGCTAGTGTCTGAGGAAATCACGTCCGCATTGTCCACGTTCTGTTTTTCTTCGAGTTCGATTCCGAGAAATCCCAGCCCGTCGCAGATCCGGGCGCGGACCATGGGCGCGTTCTCTCCGATGCCGCCAGCGAACACCAGTGTGTCCAAGCCGCCGAGCGCCGCCGCGAATGCGCCAATCCATTTTTTTATTTGATAACAAAACAATCGCGACCGCCTCGGCCGCCCGCACGTCCTGCGTTTCGTGCTCGAGCAAGTCGCGCATGTCGGAACTGGTCTCGGATATCCCGAGCAACCCGGACTGGAAATTGACCATCTCATTGAATTGTTTCGCGCTCATTTTTTCAGTGCGCGCCAGATACCAAACCAGTCCGGGATCGAGATCGCCGGAGCGGGTGCTCATCGGCACCCCGGCCGTCGGGGTGAAACTCATGCTTGTGTCTACGGATTTGCCGTCACGCACCGCCGCCAGGCTCGCGCCATTGCCGAGGTGGGCGAGGATGACTCGGCCTTGTGCCGCTTCCGCTCCGGCCAGGCGGGCCAGTTCTTCCATCAAAAACGCATATGAAAGCCCGTGAAACCCGTACCGCCGCACCCCTTGCGCCTCGTATCGGCGCGGGATCGGTAACAGCCGGGCCACGCGCGGCAGGTCATGGTGAAAAGCTGTGTCGAAACAAGCGAACTGTGCCAGGCCGGGAAACCGGGTCTGAAACGCCTCGATCAACAGAATTTCTTCCGGCAGATGCTCCGGGTCGAATGGCTCGATCTGATGCAACTCCTTAACCATCTCCGCTGTAATTCGCTGCGGTTCGCTATAATTCGGTCCGCCATGCACCACGCGATGTCCCACCGCGGTCAATGCGATCACGCCCGATGCGTTCCTCGATCCAATCCATCAGCGCGCTCACCGCCACCGTGTGATTCGGTGCCGCCACCAACCGCGAGAAGTTATCCGCCTTGTCCGACCCTTTCACCGTCAAGGTCGCCTTCCGGTAGCCCAATCCGCTCGATCCCGCCGTCCAGAATCCGCCGGAGCGAGTCGCCGGCCTCGAACAGCGCGAACTTGATGCTCGACGAGCCACCATTAATTGTCAGGATGCGCGGGTTAGCGGGTTTCATGGATGACTCCTGCGTCATTCTGCAATCCGAACGAAGCCAGTTTCGCGCACGTGGACCGGTAATCCGAGTGAAGAATGCTTCGAATCCCCAAACTTTCCGCGACCTGGACGAACATCGGGGTGTTTTCGATATAGACTACCTGCCGGGCCGGCGCCTGGGCGATGTCCAGCGCAAGCCTGAAAATGTCCGCGTCGGGCTTGCGGAGGTGAACGAAACAGGAGGAAATAAAAAAATCCACAAACCCGTCCAGCTTGAACTTTCGAATTCGATACGCATTCAGTTCGCGCGCTTCGTTGCTGACCACGGCGATCTTCAGCCCGTGCCGGACCTTGAGCTGTGCGAACAGCTCGATCATCTCGGGGTAAGGTTTCGATTGCGCGAACATGAAGCGCCGAAACTGCGCCCGGGTGAACGGTCGCTTTTGATAGAAGACTATCCGACCTAGATATTCTTCCAGCGTGAGCTTGCCCTCCTCATAGGTGGCGAAGGTCAGGTGATGCCGATCGTCCATCTCGGCCAACTCCAGCTTGAAGTTCGTCGCCGCCCGTTTGCGGGCATGATGATCCCAGCCGTTGGTGAGCAGGACACCGCCGATATCCAGAAACACGCAGGTAATTGCAGCCGCTTTCTTCATCGTCTTTTCATCGGTCGATCGGATCATCGCTGCCACAGGATTCGTGCGTCTTCCAGTGGCACCGCCACGCCGTCGCAGTGCGGTATCACTCGCGCCGTATAGTCCGCCGGTGGGAGGGCCACAGACACCGCCGCGCTGTAAACGTAGCTGCCCGACCCGCCGGCCAGTTGGCGAACGCGCTTCATCTCATGCAGGACCGGGTCTCCGCCGTTCACGCCGTCGGCGTAAAGCTCTACCCGCACCGCCTTGGGGTCGAGGTCATTGAGACAGACCTGAACCTCAAATACGTGCTGCCCGCGACGAGTCTCAACCTTCATTTCGCCGAAGTGGAGCGTAGGCCCATTTCTGTTTCAGCGTCTGTTCGCCAATTGAACACTTGCTCTGCCTATAGCGCCCTTATCGGCAGCGCGCGTACGGTAGGCGGCTGCAGCCGGCAGGTAGTATTGCTCGGTGTATTCGCGCACCGTGCGGTTGGCGGAGAAGCGCGGTGTCAACCGCGCCATGCTTTCCCGCATCCGCTTGACCCATGCGGTGGGAATGCCGCTCTCGTCTCGGGTATAAAACTCCGGGATCACCTCCCGCTCGAGCAGGTCGTAGAGCGCTTCGGCTTCGACTGCGTCCCAAGCGGGATCGTCGCCATGTTCCTGGCCGTCCCCCAACGCCCACCCCACTCCAGGAGCGTAGGCTTCCGCCCACCAGCCGTCCAATTCCGAAAGATTGATGCCTCCATTGACGAGCACCTTCATACCGCTCGTTCCACACGCCTCCCATGGCCGCCGTGGCGTGTTGACCCAGACGTCCACCCCCTGCACCAGATGCTCGGTCAGAAGCATGTCGTAATCGCTGAGGAAGATCACATGCGGGCGTGTCTCAGGCCGCCGAATGAAATGCGTCCATTCCTGAATCAGGGCCTGGCCCGCCTGGTCTGCTGGATGGGCCTTGCCAGCGATGATGAGTTGCACCGGTCGCTGAGGATTGGTTAACAGACGCAGCAGTCGCTCCGAGTCGTGCAGCAGCAGGTTCGGCCTCTTGTACGTCGCGAAGCGCCGCGCAAATCCCAGTGTCAACGTGTTGGGATCAAATAGATGTTTCGCCCCCTCAACCGCCTCAGGCGACGTCACCTGAGGCGGCCAATTGCCGGGACAATCGGTCGCGAGCGTATTCAACAAAAGACTTGCTGGCGGCTATACGAAATTGCCAAAGGCTGGCGTCGGAAACGTGGCGAATGTCCCGCTCCAGGGTTTCTGTTGTCCCCAGCCAGCGGTTTTTTCCACAGGCCTTCGTCCAAAGCTCATCGGCCGCCGCCGAGTCCCAACTCGGCATATGGACGCCGTTGGTCACGTGTCCGACGGGGATTTCATCTTCCGGCCAGCGAGGAAAGAGGGGCTCAAAGAGGTGCCGGCTGACTTGCCCATGCAAGCGGCTCACGCCATTGACCGCTCCACTCCCCCGGATTGCCAAATAGGCCATGTTAAAACTCTCCGATGAATCGTTTGGGTTCTGGCGGCCCAGGGCCAGTAAATTGTGGAGTGTTATGCCGAGCTTCTGCTCGGCATAATCACCGAGGTATTGTTCGATGAGGGCCGGAGCGAAACGGTCAAAGCCGGCGGCCACTGCCGTGTGGGTCGTGAAAAGGTTCCCCGCTCGAGTGACGGCCAGCGCGACTTCGAAGGGCTGCCCGGTTTCTTGCATGAAACTGCGGGCGCGTTCCAACACCGCGAAAGCCGCATGCCCTTCATTCAGGTGGCAGACTTCAGGCTGGATGCCGAGTGCGGCGAGCAGCCGCCATCCACCAATCCCGAGCAGCAGTTCCTGCTTGAGGCGCAGCTCCGGCCCGCCGCCATACAGCTCGCTGGTAATGCCTCGATGGGCGGGGAAGTTCGCCGCGTCATTGCTATCCAGCAGGTAAAGCTTCACTCGGCCGACCTGGACCTGCCAGGCGCGCAGCCAGACTGAGTAACCAGGTAAGGCGATCTCCAACCGCAACCACTCGCCGTTCGCTTGGCGCAACGGCGTGATCGGCAACTGTCCGGGGTCGTTATACGGGAAGAGAGCCTGTTGCGCTCCGTCCTTATCGATCACCTGACGAAAATAGCCTTGCTGGTAAAGCAGTCCCACGCCGACCACTGGCACACCCAGATCGCTGGCTGCTTTGAGTTGATCCCCGGCTACGTTGCCCAGCCCGCCCGAGTAAATGGGCAAAGCTTCGCTCAACATGAATTCCATACTGAAATACGCGACACAGGTCAGGGGAGCCTGCGGATGATTCTGCTGAAACCACGCGGGCGCCTCCACTGCTTGCCGCCTGGTCTGCACCAGGCCATCAACGTTTTTGCGAAAAACGGGATCGGCCAACACGCGCTCGATCTGATCGCGCGAGACCGTCTGCAGAACAACCCAGGGATTATTCGTGATCTCCCACAGTACGGGATCAAGCTGCCGCCACACTTGGTCGGTGGCGTGATTCCACGACGAACGCATATCCAGGGCCAGCTCGGCCAGGGAATCGAATCCTTCGATTTCCGTGGGTAGAAGATTGTATATGGGATGGCTGACACGTGTTTGTTTGTTCATAGATTTTCCTTCAGTTTTGGCTCGGACGGAATCCCTGGCTGCCGCGGCACCGCCGCCCAAGCGTCACTGACGATCGCCTGAGCTTCCTCCAGGAATGCGGCGCAGACGATCCGCTCCACGAAAGGTTTCAGCATCTATCTTGTAGATGTTTTCGGCGCCGGACGGACGCGCCGCGAACCATATAATTGAGAATTCGTTGTTGTCGGCACGTGCACTTGTAATCCGTGTAGAGAAGGGTTCATAACCAACCCCCGCCAAAACCCGCTCGCTGCAAGCCGCTGGCGATGTAAGGGCAATCTCGCACCAATCGCCACACCAATCCGGTACGATAGTTTTCGATCATCAAAATAACCGGCCCTTGATTAATCCCGTAATGCCACGGCGATACCCAGCCATAGGGATTGCTGGATTTTACTGGGTAGGTCGGGTTAAAAGTCGCTTTGAAGCCATAGGGGTTGAACTCTGTTAATTTAACCTCGTGAATATAATAGTCGATCGCAGGCAGCACGATCTCGGGCGCGAACGGCAGCGACGACACCACCGCCCACGGCGCGATGGTGCCGTCGTCGGGCCCATACGGCACGCCTCGTCCCAGGTAACCGAAGAATTGGCGCTCGATGCCGCTCAGTCTGATCGTGTCAGGGCCGGGGCCATCGCTCGCGGTAATTCCCCAGCAACACGGGCCATAGCCCGCGAACTTGAGCGGGTTGTCTATCGCGTACTGTTGTTGCACATAAGTCGCGCGCCGGCTGTTCTCGAAATAGTCGATGCCCTTGACGCGCATGAACGCGTCCTGAATGCCGCGAAAATCGATCCAGATGTGCGAGAGCTGGTGGGTGAACAACGGCCCGGCGTAAAGATATTCATATCCGTAGCACTCTTCCCACCGGTAAGTGGAAGCCCACGTTACATAGCTGTTCTCGGGTAGCGGATGAGCGGGCGAACCCAGCCCCAGGATATACAGCAGCAGCGCCTCGTCGTAGCCTTCCCAACGGTACTTGAGAAATCCGCTTTCGGGCTTCCAGCCGTGCGTAACCGTTGCGCCACGGTTTTGCGTCCATTGCCAATCCGCGCGACGATAGAGCGCGTCGGCGAGGGTGCGAATTTCATGCTCGTCGGCCGTATCCGCGTCAAAATACATTCCTGCCGTCAATGCACCTGCCAGCAGGAAAGCGCTATCTATCGTTGACAGTTCGCATTGCCACGCGCGCCGGCCGGTCCGCATGTCGAGAAAATGATAGTAAAAGCCCCGGTAACCGGTGGCGTCCGGTTCGGGGCCTTGCGGGCTGTTCCAGAAAAAACGCAGCGTGGTCAGCGTTCGTTCTACCGCCGCGGCACGCGGCATAAATCCGCGCTCGACAGCCACCGGGTAAGCTGCCAACGCGAAGCCAGTAGCGGCAATACTGGCAGGCCAACCCGCTGCGGTTTTGTCGATCACCAGCCCGTTGAATGGATTCGTCTCATGCAGAAAGTAGCTGAATGATTCACGCTGAAGCATTTCCAGCTCAGCGCCAGCGGGCAGTTCCCTGCTGCTCATGGCTTCCCTTTCACGGCTCCTCCGCTTGGCGCTCGCGTTCTTGAGCACCGCTTTATCTCCGGTGGACGGCCCTAATACCTCGACTTACCAGAACCATCTTTAGCGGTAATAAATTGGTAAAGTGTCTCCGCCTGTTGGTCAGAGATTTTAGATTTAGTAATGGCAGGCATTGCGCCTGTAGATCCATCAGGCATTTTGGGATGGCGAATGAAATTAAGGAATGTTTTGAAGTCCGCCAACATATGGGAACCTTTCAGGGGCAAATTTGGTGTTACAACATTTCCCCCGTTGGCATGACAGCTCGCGCAATTAGCACTGAATATTCCCGCTCCTGGAGTTGCCGTCAGAGATTCCTGCGATTTCCCGCCCTGACCTTGATTCATCATTCCACCGCCGCCCATCATTCCACCGCCCATCTGTGCCTGTGCCGCCATACGTGACAGGAACACGATTGCCAGAACTACAATTGCCTTTTTCATGATTTTTCTCCGTCGAGATATTCCCGGCACGTGGCCTGCGTGCCCCTTCTGGTCTCCCTCTTTGCCGTGGTCCCTATGACCACCATGGCCGCCGTGCCTACCCTGCCCGGAGAGATGCATGGCGATGAAAAGGATGAACACCGAGTTTTCCTCGCCTTAACAAGAACTATGGCACTTGCACATACTCCCTTTTGTACGCCAGACACAGAAATAAGGGGTCTTTCCTATATACCGGCGCCTTTTCTCATCGCGTTCCACGCCCGAAACCGAATCTTTGGCCATCTTTTTCAGCTCCTTTCCTTCCTCATGGTTTCTCCTTCAGTTTTGTCTTGGACGGAATCCCTGGCTGCTGTGGGGACGCGGCCAAAGCTTTGCCGACGATGTCCTGCGCTTCTGCCAGGATGCGGCGCAGATGATTCGCTCCCTGGAAGCTCTCCGCGTAAATCTTGTAGATATCCTCGGTTCCTGATGGACGCGCCGCAAACCATCCGCTCTCGGCCACCACTTTTATCCCGCCGATGGGTGCGCCGTTACCAGGAGCCTGGGTGAGGATGCTCTGGATTTTTTCGCCCGCCAGCTCTGCAGACAGTATCTGTTGTGGTGAGAGCTGCGCCAGCATTTGTTTTTGCTCCGGGGTGGCTGGCGCCTCAACACGATCGTAAACAGGCTCGCCGAACTCGCGCGCAAGCTCACGGTAGATTTCGCCGGGATCGCGGCCGATGCGCGCGGTAATCTCCGCCGCTAGCAAAGCCGGGACAATGCCATCTTTGTCTGTTGTCCAAACGGTGCCATCCAGACGAGCAAACGACGCCCCTGCGCTCTCTTCGCCGCCGAAGCCAAGCGAGCCGTCGAGCAGGCCATCGACGAACCACTTGAAACCGACCGGCGCTTCGTAGAGCTTCCGGCCAAGCTTGGCGGTGACGTGATCGATCATCTGGCTGCTCACTACGGTCTTGCCAACCGCCGCATCTTTGCGCCATTTCGGCCGGTGTTGGAAGAGGTAGAAGATGGCGACCGAAAGGTAATGGTTGGGCGGCAGCAATCCTTCGCTTTTGGTGACAATACCGTGCCGGTCATGATCAGTGTCGCAGGCGAAGGAGAGGTCAAAGTGGTCCTTCATCCCTATCAATCTCTGCATTGCATAGGGTGATGAGGGGTCCATGCGGATCTGGCCGTCCCAATCGACCGTCATAAATCGGAAGGTCGGATCCACGGCCTCGTTCACGACGGTGAGATTCAGCCTGTAGCGCTCGGCAATTGGCTTCCAGTAGTGGACCCCGGCGCCGCCGAGCGGATCAACCCCCAGGCTGATCTTCGCACCGCGAATGGCGTCCATGTCGAGCACATTGGCGAGATCTGTAATGTAAGCATTGAGATAGTCGTGGCGGCGCGTCGTGGGTGCGTGAAGAGCTTTTTCGAAAGGAATCCTTTTCAAGCCTCGAAGGCCATTCTCGATAAACTCGTTTGCCTTCGCTTCGATCCAATCGGTGACGGCGGCTTCCGCTGGCCCACCGTTTGGGGGATTGTATTTGAAACCGCCGTCATGTGGTGGATTGTGTGACGGCGTGATGACAATGCCGTCTGCCAGTCCTGTATCGCGCCCGCGGTTGTGGGTGAGTATGGCGTGAGAAACCGCGGGAGTTGGTGTGTATTCGTCGTGCTCCGCGAGCATGACATCCACGCCGTTTGCCGCCAGCACTTTGAGCGCGCTGGCGCAAGCCGGCACAGAGAGCGCGTGCGTGTCCATACCGAGAAACAGCGGGCCATCGATCTTCTGCTGCCTGCGGTATAGACAAATGGCCTGACTGATGGCGAGAATATGCCATTCGTTGAAAGCTTTCTGGAAGGCCGAGCCGCGATGCCCTGAGGTGCGGAACGCAACCCGTTGCTCCGGCACCGAAGGATCAGGCACGTCGGTATAATAGGCCGTGATCAGTTTGGGCACGTTGACGAGCATCGATGGCTCGGCGGGTTTTCCTGCAAGAGGACTTGTTTTCATAACTCTGCGGTCATCGCTTGCTTTCCAGGTCCGCAACTTTGGCTAGACGAAGCCGGTGACGCTCGGCGCCGCTCTCAAACTTACCGGCCGCCGACCCAAGTCCGCGCCTCATCAATCTTGGCGCGGTCGAAGTAGCGGACCTCGGCAGTGGTGAATGGCTTGCAGAACATTGCCATGCCCTTTTCCCACTTCGCCTCGCCGACCAGCGCGAGACGTCCGATGTCGTGAAAGTGATGCAGGCCAAACTTCGTGTCAGCCCATAACGCGCCGGCGCTCCAGCCGTGGAAATCGTGCATGTCCACCAGCATATTGATCTTGCCGTGTTGTTGAACCAGCCCCTCCACTGCAGGCAAGAACGTCTCATAGTCCTTTTTGACTAGCTTGCCGGTCAGATGGATTTCGAGCAGACGGCCATTTTCGAGTTCTTTAAGCTCCACTGTCATTGCGTGCCTCCTCTCTTGGCCTGCGGTCTTGAAAAATACAGACTACGCCTGATCGTCGTTTTCCTGGCATCTGGAGAACTCCTATTTCACGGCAGGTAGTTTCTTATGCCAGATGACCGCAATGATTCTCCCGTCGCCATATTGGCGATGATCCCAATCGATGGCGGCTGCCAAGGGACTGACGGCTTCGTCGACGCCGCGTCCCAATAACTCGCGCCCAAGCATATCTCACTCCTTTCTTCGATCAGCTCCTTGAAGCCGGATTGCATCTGAGCCGCTTTTCGGGCCAGCAACGGGAGCTTCCCAATACTTCGGCCGATTGTAATGATCGTGAAGCTTCCCCTCATATTCCCGGTTGAGAGCGTCCGGATGATACTCGGGTGCGTTCTTGATCGCCTCCCGGGATAAGCTTACGTATACTTTGGAAACGTCCCAGCTCACCCGATCGATCCACCGCGGGGCGATCAGCACCTTCTTGCCGGGCAACCAATTGCGCGTATCAACCACCATATAGCGAATCTCCCAGGTCTCCTCGTCAATGATAAAGTCTTCGACATGGCCGATGTCGCCATCCGTAGCCTCGATGTGATACTCGGTCACTTCAGCAGCGCTGCGCAGATGCAAATCGCCCGCTTCTTCTCGCTCCGCTCGCCGCTCTTCAATTGTTTTTTGATGGGTGACTGGGAGCCCCGGATAGTACATCGGGCCCCACAAATAAGGGCCACTCCAATAATAGGGGTAACCGTAATAGTCGTGATAATATGCCTCGTGCTGGCGGGACACCGGCTTGTCAGTATCAATGCGGGGGCTGTCCTCGACTTGCTTCTTTGTCAGGCTGACATTGAGCCGCTCCCCTGATAAATCGGTCTTGCCGAGAGCGATAGGCGAGATAAGTACCTTTCGGCCGAAAAGCCAATTACCAGTCTCGGCCACCAGATATCGGATGGTCCAGGATTTGTCGTCGAAATAGAAATCATCCACCTTGCCAATGTCGCCATCCGTTGCGACGATGCTATTACCCTTCAGATCTTTTGTGCTTTTTTGCATTCTCTTTCCCTCCTTTTTATTTTATTTCATTCGTGCCGTTAGCCTTCTCCCGAACGGAACGCGCCTTACCGTGCAAGGTGATTTTTCTCCTTTGCCTTGGTGAGGGGCTTTTTGGAGTGTCAAGTTCATTGAAATTATCCGCATCGAGGTCCCGCATCTCGTCGATCCGTGCGAAGCTGTTCTGTAGCTCCGAGCGCAACACTTTTTTCCTTTGCCCATAAGCGACGATCGATTGCGGACTGCTCGACCAAGTGTGTCCTTCGTCTAGGCTGTAGAGTCTGACCCGCTGACCGTGGACCCCGATTTGTTTCATCAGGGTATTCTCCCTTGTCTCAGAATCCTGTCCACCGTGCAGCGCTTCGAGGACTAGCAGCTCGGGTTTCCCCTTCGAGGATTGCCCGAGTGACAAGACGCATCAGGCAGCCCTGTGGCGGCCATAGCCGCTTTCGCTCCGGCAACTTGTCGTCCGGGACCTCGGGCTTTTTCTTGTTTGCTCACGCGCCTCCGAAACTTTTCCTGAATGTCTGCTCCAGCGCCGCCAGCATGTTCTCCGAGCTCGCGATCGGAGGCCGCGGGCCTTGCTTCATCGCCTCCAGCTCGGCCTTCCGCATGCAGTTGCCGCAGAGCTGGAGAAATCTTTCCGCCTTCCCCTGCTCGATGAACTTTAAATGGCAAACGATACAGCGCTCGATCATCGCTCCTCCTCATCATCGGCCAACGCCTTCATGACATCATCCTGTGTTTCTCCATCGACGGATTGCGAGAGTGACAAGGCGCGCTTCCAGCACGCGCGTCAGGCACCCCCTGCCACTCCCTGCAGACTGGGGCTCGTTGTCATCACAGCAAGTTAAGTTGCCGATACCCTTTGATGGGCGGTGATTTGTGCTGCGCCGGTCGTCTCGAGGATGCTCTTGGCTTTGGCCACCTCGTCCGCTGTGCCGTGAGCGATCACGAGGAACTTGTCAGACTTGAGGGCCGTCTCGTACTGCATGACACTGTCTTTGGGAATCCCAATGCTGTACAGCCCGGCGCCCAATGCGCTCAGCCCGCCGACTACCACGGCGCCTTCCAGTGCTCCGACAATCCAACCGACCATCGGACCGAACACGATGAGCGGACCGATGCCTGGGATAAAGAAAAAGGCCGACCCAAACAGCAAACCCCAAAATCCGCCCCAAAAAGCCCCCAATTTGCCCCAGACCTTCATACGGTCACCGGTATTGTAGTAGCCGATGACGTGCTCCTCGGTGTGATAGTCCTTGCCCACGATGGACAGTTTCTTCATGTCGAATCCCGACCGCTGGAGTTCTTTGATGCTCGCTTCTGCCTCGGTGTGGGAGTTGTAGACCCCCACTACTGCGTTATTCTCAGCCGTGATTTACCTCCTTTGTTATGTTACTGAGCCTATTTTAAGTCACGAGGGATTACTGTCTAATAGTGGACGGCTTTGAAAAAATTTATCGCGCACCGCGCAGACATACTCTGCCGCTTTCAAAACCAAGTAATCAGCGAGCTTCTTTTCCTTGACGAGGAGAGAGTGTTCTCTGTCGATCAGCCCGTGTTTGCTAAAATCTCTCCATAAACACGCTGATCCGAGGCCGCGTCGTTCCGCCCATCTCCGATAACTCTTCATGCGATATCTTCGTTTCAACGCGAAGACCGCGCGGCTCTTTCTTGCCGCAGTGTGCGCCCCAGCTGCAAAAGCGCCTTGCCCAGCCGCTGCTCGCTATCCACCGTCACCATGTTGGCGATCACCTGCTGCTCGGCGATGCGCACGGCCAGGTATCGCACGAAGTCTTCGAATAACGAGTTACGGCCTACTTTAACTGAATAACGCAAGAACAATGCCGGAAGGGAAAGTCGCAACAGCGATTAATCTCCGCCGGGTTTTCGCACAGTACGGCGAGATTTCCGGCGCACCTGCTAGGCAAGGCGTCCTTCCGAAAATTGGCGCCTCTGGCGGTGTGGTAAAATAGCGGGGCGTCGAGGTGAAATGCCTCAGCTCCCTGCCCGATCCTTTTAACCCGGATTCCGCAGTTGAAAATGAACCCAACATGCGCGCTCGGTGTAAGCCCGGAGCAGCGACGACACAGAAACGAACAGTTTCAAGGTCTTGTTTGGCGCTTGGCCCGCCGCCACGCTTTGTCTCCAGAGATTAACCTACGCGCCGAAGCTAAATGGCTACTAAGGGGTAGAGGCCCATTGTCTTCGCTGTGTTGGGCTTACGCCGAGTACTCGACACTACCTCCGACTGCGGAATCCGGGTTTAGCCCAACTTAGACGCTATAACGGGAACCTGATGAGCGGGAAATGTCTCTTGCGCGGCCAATTCGGCGCTCCATTGCGCCTGTGCGCGGAACCACCGCCGGTGGCGCGGAGGGCTCGGGAGCAACCTCTGTCGGTTAAGGTCCGAGCCTCTGGCGCGTATCTGGCGCCATCCCGTGCGTGCTCGAGGGGACATTGGTTGTCGAGGAATCAGTCACTTTCATGGCGCGGTTTGGGCTGACTTGACTCTGGGTTGAAAAGGCTGATCGCACTCCGGCTCGCCGTGCCGGACTTTCCGTTCTGCACGTCGGCAGGCTCAGGCAGAAAGAAGAATAGAATCGCGATGATGAGATACACCGAAAGAAGCTGCACGCCTTCCAGCCAGTTGCATTCACCATCGCCGCTGATCCCGGCCACGATCCAGACGGCCAGCGCGACGGCGGCGATTTCCGGGAGCGAAAACTCCAGGTTCATCGGCCGGCCAAACAGGTAGGAGGCAAAGAGGAGCACCGGCGTGACGAAAAGCGCGATTTGCAGACTCGAACCGATGGCAATGCCCAGGCTCAAGTCCACTTTGTTTTTAAGCGCGGCCAACACGGCAGTGGAATGCTCAGCCGCGTTGCCGATGATCGCCACAATGATGACGCCGACGAACACTTCCGTCAGCCCGAGTCTTTCGCGGGCCGCCTCCACCGAGCCGACGAGAAACTCGCTCATGAACGCGACCAGCGTCGTCGCCAGGGCCAGAATCGTGATCGCCTTCGAAACGGACCAGGCGGTATCCCTTTCTTCGCCGCCCCCGTCTTTGCCGTCACTTTCTCCGGCGAAGAGTTCCTTGTGCGTGATCAACGAAAAAACCAGGGAGAGAATGTAGGTAATAAAGAGCACGGCGGCGATGGCCAGGGAAAGACTTTGCTCGGCTTGCGGCGACCAGCCGCCCGGTTGCCGATCGGCTGCCAGATGGAAAATCGTCGGAATGATCAGGCCGATGGCGGCAAGGCTGAGCGACGTGGCGGAAATGCGCGCGGCGGTCTGGTTGAAGGTCTGGCGGGGGAAGCGCATCCCACCGGCCAGAATCGAGGCGCCGAGCACCAGAAGAATGTTGCCGATGATCGAGCCGGTGATGGAGGCTTTGACCACGCCGATCAACCCCTTGGACAATGCCATCAGCGCGATGATCAACTCGGCGGCATTGCCGAAGGTGGCGTTGAGCAGCCCGCCGATGCCATGGCCAGCGCGTGCGCCCAGATGCTCGGTCGCTCGGCCCATCCAACCGGCCAGCGGAATGATCGCGATGCCCGTGATGATGAAAAGCAATGTTTCGTTCTTCCAGGCAGGAACATAACGGATGGCGAAAGCCGCCGGCACCGCCAGCAGCAACCAATCGAGCGGCTGCGACATACCAAGACTGAACCAATTGTTTTGTTCTTTTCTGGCAGACATATTTCAGGTCACGCAAGCCAGGCGCTGCATCCAGCGCGGCTCGATCCCCAGCCCGCCAAAGGCGATGGAGTCTTTACTCATAGGTCAAAATAGTTCGATGCTAGAACTGCCCAAGAAAACTGGAATACAAGGTCATCCCGCCATCAATGAAGAGCGTAGTGCCGGTCCCGTAGGCGGCTTCGTCGCTCACCATATAGAAAACCGTCCCCGCCGCGCCACTGCTTCGCCGATGGTCATTCTGAGTTCGGCGAAAAAGAGCAGGGCACTGGTCACGCTACACCTTACGCACCACACGCTTTCCGGCAGCGCTTGCGATCTGGGAATTGATCTCGCCGCCAATGTAAGTGATGAGCCCCATAAGGTACAACCAGAGCATCAGGACGATGACTGCCCCGAGACTTCCATAGATGGCATTGTAGCTCGAAGCATACCGGATATAGAGGGAAAACAGATAAGAAGCGCTTACAAAGGTCACTACGGCAAACAGGGCGCCGGGAGCGATCCAGGTCCATCTTTGTCTGACGTTCGGAGCGAAGACATAGATGACCGCCATCCCGATAATCAACATGGCTACACCCATTAAGTAGCGAATGATGAGCCATATCGTGCCGATGGTTTTTTGATAGCCGACCAGATTGGCCAGGCCTCGGGCCAGTGGGTCGCCGAACGTTATAAGCACCGCACCTCCGATGACGAGAAGGCACAGCGCAATAACCAATCCCAGTGCCACGAGCCGCGCCTTCCAGAACGGCCGTCCTTCCTCGACCTCGTAGGCGCTGTTGAGCGCGGCAATCAACGCTTCCACACCGCTCGATGCTGCCCACAGTGAAAAGATCAGGCCGAAAGAGATCAGACCACCGCTGCGATTGGCAAAAACATCCTGGACCCAGGTTTCCACTATACGGGTCGCATCGGGAGGCATCAGCCTCGATAGCCAGAACAGAATAGTTTCCTGAACGCCCGGCATAAAACTGATCAGGTTTAGCAAAAAAATGAGCAAGGGGAACAAAGCCAGCAGAAAGTAAAAAGCAAGCTCTGCGGCCCTGCCAAGGCAGTTGTGTTGATAAATTGCCCTCCCGGTTTTTAAAGCGAGATCCTTGAGCGTAAGCCCTCCCAAAATGGCTGAGTTCATAGTTTATAAGCCATCCTCAGAGGCTAGGAACTCTTCTCTGTTTGTGTATTTTCTCCAGCGATCGAAAACTATGGCCGTCAGGACAACGCCTGCCAATGCGAGCCATTTTCTATTCTTCGTTGCCTGGAACTGAGAACTCCAATGACGCGACCGCGCAGCGAAACTGCCGTGTGCGCCATGATCGGCCGGGACCCGCTCCCCTAAGTTATCAACGCGGTTAGCTTCGACCGGCTCATCGGTTTGCATCGCCTCTTGACCCTGGCGCGACAGATACAATCGGCAAAAGAGGTGAATAGATCAAGATATTGTTCTCCGTAGCGTAGTTTTCATCGCGACGCTGGGATGCTTTCCCGTACTCTATTCTCCAGCTCCTCAATCTTCTTCTTCTGATTTGAAATTGCCGATCTTCTTTTTAGTATAGCAGGAATCGATACCAACAAACTCACTAAAACTCCCAAGGCAAATGTTAGCATCGGCGCCAAAGCCAACGAAGCCTTCAAATTTCCAAACCCAAAAAGTCACACGACCGGGAATAGCATTTTGCAGTGCAAAGATGACAGTTAAAATGGCTAACCTCCAATGCCACAATCAGGCATGGCTGCATCGAAACATCCTCCTTTTGAGGGAATTGCTCCATCTTTTCTAATTTTTGTGACCGGGGCGATAGCTCTGCTATTCCTTACTCTCTTGCTAAAGCTATCAATAGTTCCTTCACGCCATTGATCTCCTCAGGCTTGACCTCCCCCGAGGTAAAAAACCTTATTCTTCCACCTTTATCGATGATGACGACGTTGCTCATGCCGGCTTTCATCTTATAGTCGGACGACACCTTGCCATTCCAGTCACAGTATATGGTGACGCCCTCCTTCTTAGAGTATTCCCTGAGTCTTCTTTTCCATATCCCCCGGAAGAGCCAGAATGCATGCGAACAATCGATAATGGGGAGTCTTACTAGAACGTCTTTTAAGGCATCCGTCTGCTGGTAATATAGTTTATTTAATTCATCCTTTAGTCTCTTGTTGGCGTCCAGAATGTCTTTGTTCTGGTAGAATATGACGGCGACCTTGCCCTTGATCATATCTAAGGTCAGTGTCTTGTCATCGCCCGATTGAACTCTAAAGTAGGGAGCCGCGGAGCCTATTATGCCGCTTGCCGCCGGAGAAGAAATTTGGAACGCTAGCAGGCTGAGCAGGGTGACCACAAGCATGAGATTCTTTTGGAATATTTTCTGCTTCACCATAGCTCTTCAAATGACACCTCGGATCGCTTTCCCTGGGTGTCTTAAGGTACTTCCCAATTATTTCACACTTTTTTTCATCCGCTCATATTCTTCCTGGTTGATCTCTCCGCGGGCATAGCGTTTCTTCAGAATTTCCAGGGCATTTTCTTTATCAGCCGACTGCTCCTGCCGATTGGAAGTAAATGGATTGCTGGAACGGTTTTTATTCATAAACTGTATAACTACCCACACAATCACTCCGATCAGCAGGATTCCAAAAATACCTCCGAATCCCATCATAATAATTTCCTCCTTATCTTCTCTCGGGTTAACATTTCATCATTCGTAAGTATGATTCATTTCTACCGATAAAGTTACAACCCGTCACCTGAGCGACCGCGCTCTGCCATGCTTTGAACGAGCGTTGACAGAAACTTTTTCTGGCAGTGCTCGCGGAAAAATAGAACGTGCGTCCATCACGCTCGGGACGCAGCGAGGACGCTTCGTCCACGGTCATGCCGCGGATGGGGTCTTGGGCCACGGATTTCGATTCTTTCATGGTCATGTTTCTTTCTTGGTTGTTGTTGTCACGCGTCAACCCGCTATAAGCCGCCCCAAATAATCGAAATGGATACCCCCAACCCCAATACCAAAAACGAGAGGATCGTCATCCAAGTGATGACGCTGCTTGATACCGATTTCACATCACTGTCCATCGAGGACTTGCTCTTTCGTTGCACGCCGCCAGAATGCTCACTGGGTGAGTGATTCTCATGCATACTTGTTTGTGCTCCACGGTCTGCAGACTCGTGCGGTGGTCGCACCGTCATCATGCCGTGCTTCATGTGTCGGGATACCAACCACCAATTCATGGGATACGCGGTGATGAAACCAACAAGTAGGGCCATGGACATAATGAACCAGAATGACGGCACACAAGGATCGCGGCTTGCCGGAGTGCTTGCCATTGCCAAAGTCACCGCAGGCACCATGCCGGCCATGAGGCAGTTCATAGACAGCAACTCCGGAAAGAAGGCGCTGGAGAGCGCACGCAGATATGAACCACCTGCCATGTCCCGCATGAACAGAGCTTGGAAGACACTCCATCCGAAGCCGAAGCCCAAAGCGTATTCCAGCGCAATGTCTGTAACTCTGGGTAAATGAAACAAGCTGGCGATGACCGCGCCCGCCAAGATCCCCACACCATCGCCGGCTACACAATGCATGGTCGAACCCAGAACCTGTCTCCACCGTGTCGCGACGTAGCGTTCGTGCAGCCCAAGTAGTGGTTCGCGGCAACCTAATACATACAGGAATGCACCCACTGGCCCCGTGTACGCGGTGAGTAATATGAACCCCCACTTGAGGACCGGGGATCCCGGCGTGGTACGAATGTCAACCACCACAAACAACAGCGATAGTGCGCTAAGAAGAAACCACAGAAGCATCACGCCATCAAGCATCGTGATCCTCTCCGACATTTGCCATATGGACTTCGCCGTGCCGCGGTGGTAAAGATCCGCCGGCCGCCGAACCCACGGTGACACCCAGGCCGGCGGCTGCCGTCTGCAAACGTTTATTTGCCCAATGGCTTGAGGGTGGTCAGCCCGAGGCTTTCCCAATCCTGCATGCCACCGCGATACCAGAGGATTTTGTGCGCCGGATAGCCGATTTTCAGCAGGTCCTTGACCGTGGTCGATGACTGTCCGCACCAGGGGCCATTGCAGAACAGCACCAGCGTCTTGACGTTGTCAAAATTCCAGAATCCATCCCCCCGCTTGGCACCCAGTTGGTTTTCCAGAATTTCTTGCACGGCGGCCGGATCCGACTTGCCGATGTTAAGTGTGTCCCACGGGATGTTCACCGTCCCGGGGATGATGCCCTTTTCTACCCAGGCCGGCGTACGCGAGTCGATCACCATCATAGACGCATCGCCGTCGCTTATTTTCTTGAGAAAGTGCAATACTTCGAGTTCAGCTATGGTTTTCACGCCAGGCGCCAGCTCGCTGGGCTGAATGCAGAATGGTGGGCATTTGCGCGAAGTCTTGGCGAAATCCGGATTGACAGCGTTGTTCTGATTCTGATTGCGCATGATCGTGACCTTCCGGCCATGATGTATCACGTCCAACGACGCCAGATCGGCGGTGATGTTCACCTCCAAAGCCGGCGCTGCGCCCGGCACAAGCAACTCGGTCGGCAATGCGGTTGAAGCAGGCGGTTGGTCGTTCTTCATTTGCTGTCTCTCCTTTTTGTCACGGTGTCTAGCGTCCCTTAATGCCATGCGCCCGCGTCTTGTCCCGGCGTCACGCCTTGAGGCTCGCGCAAACCCGCTGCAGAAGTGCCCGTATTTCCTTGCCAAGGGCGTGCACTTCTGGTTTGTCGACCAACTGCAACACGGCCTCGGGATCCATGAACGCAACCGTTATGGTTCCATCGGCTTCTTCGCGCACGACCACGTTGCACGGCAGCAGCAACCCAATGTCGGGGTCAGCCTCGATCGCGCGGTGTGCGAGCGGGGGGTTGCATGCGCCGAGTATGCGATACGGCCGGCGTTCGATATTGAGCTTGGCTTTCAGCGTTGCCTTGACATCGATATCGGTGAGCACGCCGAATCCTTCCTTTTTCAGGGCCTCAGTGACTTTCGCGACGGCGGCATCGAACGGTACCTTTAGCTGAGTACTGAATCCGTACATGAGTCGACTCCTTATAAATGGCGAAACTACAGGTTGGGCGCTGCGATTTCATTTTAGTTGTTAGCAGAACGCGGTACAGTTTCGTCGCGGCGCTTGCCCAGCCGTACCCGTCAATACCCCCACATCCGATATCAACCGCGTTTCATTTTATCGCGCTGCTCCTTGGTGAGTACTGCATTGATCCGAGTCTGGGCGCGGAGCCACAGGTCAAACATCTGCTGCCGCAGGTCTGACATCTTCCTGTAGCTCTTGCTGAGCGCCGCATCATCGCGTTGGTCCGAGGTGCACCCTCAGGCTCGCGTGATTGAAACACCTATCCGTTCACTTTCCCCTTTTGCTTGACGAACCATGCCACGAGTCCGGCGACCAGGATGACAAGCAGGATCGCCACCCATGTCCCGCCGTATCCACCCATCCAGCCGGTGCCATAGCCGTACATCATGCCGGGCCCGTAAGTGCCTTGCCCTTGACCTTGGCCGCCCATCATGCCCGGCCCGTAAGCGTCTTGGCCCTGGCCCTGACCTTGGCTTTGACTGTACATCATCCTCGGCCCTGCCCGAGTTCCCTCATCGCTGGGCGCCGTAGACTGAGCCAATGCAGCAGTTGTTAGAATCACAAAAAACAATACCGTTAACGTCCCCAAAACTTTCTTTTTCATTGTGCTTCCTCCTCTTACGAACTGTTTTAGATCGGCTGATTGTATATCGATCAGTTACAACATTTATTCTGCTTCGCACAGACGCCCGGCCATTGAATCATCCTGTGTCGACCGCTGGAGTTCTTTGATGCTCACCTCTGCCTCGATGTGGGAGTTGTAGATCCCCTTTACGGCATTATTCTCAGCGGTGGGGGCACCTCCTTATTATGGACTAAGGCTATTTCAATTCACGAGCGATTGCCGTCTAATATTGGACGATTACGAAAGAATCATCGCGCGGCTTTTCGACCTGGCGATTGATCAAAATTAGCGGCAGCCTGATGTGCAGAAAATGTCTTTTCGACCGGTTTGCCATCGACCACCTTCGGACCGGCCAACCTTTCAGCGTGCTTAGTTTAATCATCGCCAGCGCTGACGTTCAGCGGGAATTGTTTTCTCGTCCCGGACGTGACCCTGAGAACCTCGCGTTCCTAGTGTAGTGCGTCATAAATAGCTTTACATATGATGGGGTAAGCTGTATGTTGCCATCTTATGAGAACCGCAGAACCCATCATACTGTCGCCCGAAGAAAGTTCTGTCTTGTCGGTCTGGGCTCACGGAAGAAGTCTTTCTTTGCGCATGGTACAGCGAGCCCAAATCATCCGGATGGCAGCCGGCGGGGTTTTGAGCCAGGAGATCGCTCAGAGATTGAAGGTGTCGCGCCCGACCGTACAACTGTGGCGGCAGCGATTCTTGACCCTTCGATTGCCGGGACTGCAAAAGGACGCGCCCCGTCCAGGACGGATACCAAGAATCTCGGATCAAAAAATCCGCACAGTCGTCCAAGCGACTCTCCATACCAAGCCAGCCAATGCAACCCATTGGAGTACGCGGAGTATGGCCGAAGCCCAGGGTTTGAGCGAAGCAACGATCCGCCGCATCTGGAAGCAGCACAATCTCAAGCCGCATCTGGTCAAGACGTTCAAGCTCAGCCGTGACAAACACTTTCTGGACAAACTCATCGATGTTGTGGGGCTGTATTTGAATCCTCCCGACAAGTCCCTGGTTTTGTGCGTCGACGAGAAAAGTCAAATCCAAGCCCTGGACAGGACTCAGCCGGGTCTGCCAATGAAGAAAGGCCGCTGCGGGACTATGACCCACGACTACAAGCGCAACGGCACCACCACGTTGTTTGCGGCTCTGAGCATGCTCGATGGCAAGGTGATCGGCGACTGTATGGCGCGCCATCGGCATCAGGAATTCATTCGTTTCCTAAAGAAAATCGACAGCGAAACGCCATCCGAACTCAACCTTCATCTGATCGCAGACAATTACGGAACCCACAAGCATCCCCGTGTGAAATCCTGGCTGCGGCGCCATCCACGATTTCATCTGCACTTTATTCCAACTTCCAGTTCCTGGTTAAACATGGTCGAACGATGGTTTCGCGAAATTACCGACAAGCGTATTCGTCGCGGAACATTTCGAAATGTTTCGGAGCTGATCGCTGCCATCGAAGAATATTTGAACAATCACAATCAAAACCCCAAGGTTTTTGTGTGGACTGCATCCGTGGAGCGCATTATGGCCAAAGTTGCCAAATGTAAAGAAGCGTTGGACGCACTACACTAGTTGGGACGCCGCATCGGGGCGCGGCTGCGGCGCAGTATATCCACAGCGGTAAGACACAACACCAGCCAAGCGAAGCCGGCCGCGGCGGCTCCCAGTACATCACTTAGATAGTGAGCACCCAAGTACACGCGGCTAAAGCCGACCAGCAGAACCATGACGAACGCGCCGAGGACGGCTCCCACTCGCCAGCGCCAGGCTTCGAGCGCCATGACCGTAAAAGTGGCCAACACGCCATACAGCAACGTGGCCGCCATCGTGTGACCGCTCGGAAAACTATAGCCGTGGAAGATCAGGAACGAACCCGCGAAACTGGGACGGTGACGTTGGAAGAGAATTTTCAGTAGAAAGTCCAGGACCATGCCACCGGGTAGGACGAGCACCAAGGCCAGCAACCGATACCAGTACCCCTTCCACCACAAGACGAACGCGCTAGCCAGCGCGACGCCCGTCACCCAAATGGGCGAGGCGAGACCGGTCACCAGTTGCATCGTTGTCGTCAGGCCGAGAGTCCGGCGCTCGTGGAACCACTCCGCGATATTTTTGTCGATGACCGTCAGCGGATCGCCGGCTACCACGTCTTGTGCGATGCCACCGAACAACCAGGACGCGCCGATGAGGAGCAGGACGCCAATCGTCAGATGAAGTCCCAGATAGCCGCGCGGCGAGAGACGATCGAGAAGGAATTCCAGTTGGGGAGCAAATCGTCGGCGCAGGGCTACCACGCGCGGATGTTCCGCCACCTCCTGCCAGCGCTGCTTGACATCGGCTTCGTGCCGCCCCAGCCAGCGCCAAAGCCAGCCCAGCGCGATGGCGAGCAGCAGCGCGCCACCGACAATTTCGCTGGCGCGACCGATCCATTTCGCGGCCACATGCCAGCTCTTCCCTGCCAAATAGCCAAGCAAGACGTACACGGTCGCCCAGGCGATGCAGCCCGCCGCATTGAAGAGAAGGAACTTCGGATAGCGCATGCGGCGGGCACCAGCGACGAAGGGCATCAGCGCGCGCAACAGATGCAGGAAGTGACTGCCGAAAACCGCCTTGCCGCCATGATGCACGAAGAAACTATCCACATGATCCAGGTGTTCCTGACGCAGCCCAAACCGTGCCCCATGTTTCAGTAGCCATCCTCGTCCCAGATGCCGCCCCAGTTCGTAGCCGATGCTGTCACCGAGAATGGCAGCTATGGAGATCACAACGATCAGGACACTCAGATCGAGCAGCCCTTGTTCCGCGAAGAATCCTCCCACTACCACAAGGCTCTCGCCCGGCATGACCAAGCCCAACAACGCCTGGCATTCCAGCGCCACGACAATAAAGATGACGAGGTAACCCCAATGACCGAGGTGGCCGACAAAATTGATCAAATAATCGAGCATGATCCTGCTTCGCCTGGTGAGGGCGCGATGGGGTGTTGACCCCACCGGAGATTAAAGGCGGGACACCGCCCGCCGAAAAGGGATCCAGCCGAAAGATGGATTTCGTCGCATAGTCAAAATTCCTTCTTTCGGTCAAGGCCGAGAAAGCGGCAAGCTATCCATTGGTTGCCATGGCCGGCGCGTGCGCCCAGATGCTCGGTCGCTCGGCCCATCCAACCGGCCAGCGGAATAATCGCGATGCCGGTGATGATGAAAAGCAGTGTTTCGTTCTTCCAGGCCGGAACATAACGGATGGCGAAAGCCGCCGGCACCGCCAGCAGCAACCAATCGAGTGACTGGAACATACCGAGGCAATCTCCGGCCGGTGATTCGGTAATATGTTCTCCGGTCCTTTTTCGACGTGACCCTGCGGAGTTTATACAAGGGATTTTATTTTGGGTCTTCTCCCTATCGAGTGGGTGAAAATAGCATAAAAAAGGGGTTGATTACGAGGGAGATTTGACGGTTTCACCGGTCGAGAAATCTGGCATGATTTGGGGATGCGAAAACATCGACGTTTGTGGGACACGTATCGCTTCCCCGGGTTTCGTCCGAGATCCACGATACGAGGAATCTTTGGTGATCCGAAGGCGCGTATTGTGTAGCTCGATCGGCGGGGGAAAAAACGGTTTGCGCAGCCTGCGGCTATATCAAGCGAGGATGGTACGATCGCAAACAGCGTTGGGTTCGGGATTTGGCGTGTGGAGATTATCGCATCTACTTGGAGATCGAGGTGCGCCGAATCGATTGCCCGCGGTGCATGAAGGTGAAGCAAGAGAAGCTGGAATGGTTTGCGGACAATCCGTTCTACAGCAAGCGGTTTGCCTTCTTTGTGGGACGGCGCTGCCGGGCCATGACGATCAAAGACCTGGCAGAAGAAACACACCTGGATTGGAAGACGGTCAAGGAGTTGGACAAGCAGTACATGGGCGAGCAGTTACGCAGGATAGGCAGTCCTGCTCCCAAGGTCATTGGGGTCGATGAAATCGCGATACGAAAGGGACACACCTATCGCATCATAGTCAGCGACCTTTTGCGCCGTCGCCCGATCTGGTTTGGCGGCAAGGATCGCTCGGAACAAAGCATGGATGAGTTTTTTAAGTGGCTAGGGCCAAAGAAAAGCAAAAAGATAAGACTTGCGGTCATGGACATGTGGAAAGCGTTTCGCAATTCCACGCTCAAGGCGCAGCATGCGCCAGGGGCCGCCATTTTGTTCGACAAGTTTCATGTCCTGCGTCATCTCGGCGAAGCCTTGGACCAAGTGCGAAAAAGCGAGTACGGCCGGCTTGTGGGCAAAGACCGAGGGTTCATCAAGGGGCAGAAGTATACCCTCCTATCTCACCGAGAGAATCTGACGACCGAAGGGCGTCGCAGTTTGAGGATGTTGCTTAAAGCTAACAAGCGGCTCAATACGGCCTACATGCTCAAGGAAACTTTTGGACAGCTTTGGGACTATCAGACAGAAGGCTGGGCCAGACGATTCTTCGAGAACTGGCGCGATGCTCTGAAGTGGCAGCGTCTCAAGCCCTACGAGAAATTTGCCGACATGATCGAGAGTCACTGGGATGGTATCGCAGCGTACTGCAAGCCGCAGAACAAGATTGCACTGGGTTTCGTGGAAGGATTGAACAACAAGATTCGCGTGATCCAGCGACGAAGCTACGGCCTGCGCGATGAGGAGTACCTATGCCTCAAGATTCTCACTTGCATGCTTCCGCCGATCTAAAATCATGCGAAATTTACCCACTCGCGAAGGAGAAGATCGTTTATTTCTTCGAGGTATAACGCTTTATTTGTTCCCTGGCGGCCGCGACAACGTGTGCCGGCTCGAAGCCGAAGTGTTGCGCGACGACCTTCAGTGGCGCAGACAATCCGAAGGTATGCAGGCCCACGATAGTTCCATCGAAGCCGGTATAGCGTTCCCAACCGAAAGTGGATGCCTCTTCGACGGCGACGCGCGCCGCTATCGCCGGCGGAAGGACGCTGTCGCGATACTCTTGACTCTGACTCTCGAACAACTCCCACGACGGCATGCTGATCACACGCGCCTTGATCCCTTCCGATTTCAGTTGTTCATAAGCCGCAATGCAAAGCGAGACTTCGCTGCCGGTCGCCAGCAGCAGCACATCGGGCCTATGGTCCGGGGCGTCGGCGAGCACATAAGCGCCCTGCGACACGCCGCTCGCCGGCGCATACTTCGTGCGGTCCAAGGTTGCCAATGCCTGCCGCGTCAGCACCAGGCTGACAGGGCGATCCTTGATCCGCATGATCACCCGCCACGCCTCGACCACCTCGTTCGCGTCCGCCGGGCGCAACACGATCATGCCGGGCATCGCCCGGAAAGACGCGAGTTGTTCGATGGGCTGATGGGTTGGCCCGTCCTCACCCATGCTGATCGAGTCGTGGGTCCAGATGTAGATAACCGGAAGCTCCATCATCGCGCTGAGCCTGATCGCACCGCGGCAGTAGTCGGTGAAAATGAAAAAACTCGAAGCATAGGGACGCAGTTTCGATAGGCTTAGTCCGCTCGCGATAGCGCACATCGCGTGCTCGCGAATGCCGAAATGGAAATTGCGTCCGCGGTACTCGCCTCCCTGGCCCGGCGCCTGAAACTCGCCGGCAAACTCGAAGCCCAAGTGAGTTTTGGTCGACGGCGCCAGGTCCGCCGCGCCACCCAGCAGCCACGGTACCTTCTCGGCGATGGCGTTCAGCACCTTGCCCGAGCGGCCCCGTGGTCGTCTCCACGCCCGAGGTCCAGCCGTATTCCGGGTGGCCGGTACAACGGCTGCCGGCCTGGCGAAAGCTCTTGATGTCGTCGAGCGTCACGGCGAGGCGACCGGCCTGCTCGTAGGTTGGGTTCATCGCCTTGACACCGCAGAGATAAAGCAAACTATAGAGCAGCGCGGAGGCGTGGCCGACCGAGAGGACGAAGCGGTCGCGATTCGGCCAGTTGGGGTCCTCGGGATCGTAGCGCAGAAAGCGCTGCCACAAGCAGTAGACCGTCGGGGCAGCATCCATCGGGGTGCCGGGATGACCGGATTGCGCCTGCTGCACGGCGTCGATGGAAAGCGTGCGCATGGTATTGATGCAGAGCTGGTCGAGTTGGGTTTGGTCAATCATGGGTTTCCTCCAGTAGTTCTAGCAAGGCGCTGAAGAACCCACCGGAGTCCTTCGACAAGTGTCAGGACCAACGGATCGGGGGTTAGTCTCACGAGCAGTCGTATCGTCTCGCCAGTGATGCGGTTTTTCGAATAGTCGAGGTAAATGCCGGCCGCCTCGACCGCGAAGCGCTCGCCACGCCGGGGATCGTCAGCGAAGAGCTGTCTTAGATGCAGGCTGCGTATCGATTGGTAATGCTCCGCCAGCGCCTGCCAAGCCGGGCGCTCGGTCAGCAGTTGCGTCTGCGCTGTCGAATCGGTAATCACGGTCACTTCCTTCCTCCCTGGGCGGCCTTTTTGAGCACGTCGCTCTTTGAGGCGATGCAGTCCATCAGATCGTTCCAAGACTTATCGAAAGACTCGGTGCCCTCGCGCTGCAGTTGCGCCGCGAGCGCCGCATCGTCCACTCCGGCTCGCGCAAATGCGCCGATCACTTCTTCGGCGTCGCCGCCATCAATCGGCAAGGCGCCTTTCACTTGACCGTGCTCGGCGAAGGCGTGCAAGGTCTTCTCAGGCATGGTGTTGATGGTATCGGGAGCCACAAGCGCTTCGATGTAGAGGGTGTCTGAAGCCTCCGGGTCTTTCGTACCGGTGCTGGCCCAGAGCAAGCGTTGGGGTCGAGCACCGGCGTCGGCCAGTTTCCGCCACCGCGGCGAGGCGAGCAGGTCGCGATAAGCTTTGTAGGTGCGCCTGGCGATGGCAATGCCGAGATGATTGCGCAGCGCGCTTGAAACCTTGTCCTTGACGGCTACGTCCCACCGGCTGACGAAAATCGACGCCACGGAATCGACCTTCATTTCCAGGCCGGCGGCGATCCGTCGCTCGATGCCCCGCATATACGCTTCGGCCGCCGCGATGTACTGCTCGCGTGAAAACAGCAACGTGACGTTCACCGGCACGCCCGCGAAGATCGTCTCCTCAATCGCGGGAATACCTTCGCGGGTGCCCGGGATCTTGATGAAAAGGTTAGGGCGTTGCGCACGCGCATGAAGTTGCGCGGCTGCCTTTATGGTGGCGGCGGTGTCGTCAGCGAGCAACGGAGAGACCTCGAGCGATACCCAGCCGTCAACACCGCCGGTAGCGTCATGGATCGGATGGAAGAGGTCGGCGGCCTGGGTCAAATCTTCCAAGGCAAGTTCGAAAAACAACTCCTCGCCCGATTTGCCCGCAAGTGCTTTTTTGCCGATAGCATCGTCGTAGAAGCCGGCGTTCTTGATGGCGTGATCGAAGATTGAGGGGTTGGAGGTCAGCCCCGTCACTGAAACCTCAGCAATGTAGCGGCGCAGGGTGCCGCTTGTTAGAAGCCCGCGCGTGATGTTATCGAGCCAAAGGCTCTGCCCGAGATCATGCAGTTGTTGTGTGGCATTCATCGTTCCTCCTATTGTGCGCGGCCGGCTTCGACGGCGCCGGGCAAAGCGGATAAATCGTAGTTGACCAATTCGCCTATGCGCTCGACCGTTAGGTCAGCCGGCGGATATGCGGCGATGTTCTTGGGGTCGAGCGCGTAGTGTCCCTGGCGCGGAAAGACGGTCGTCAGCCGATCCCCCCGGAGCTTTTTCATCGCCGCTAAAATGCGCAGCTTGTCGTCCACCATGACGTAATGTCGGGCCGGGTAGCGCCGCTCGACATCGTCGAGCATCTGCTCCTTGTGGATATAAATGAGCACTCGGCCCTCGACCGCTTCCCAGAGCCCGGAGCGTTGAACTTTGCGTGGCTGGAAGACCACATCGCCGTCGGACAAGATGACGGTTGGGCCCCATGGACGAAGATATTCGAGAACGTCGAGGGAACCCGGGTAAAGCCGGTTGGCACATGGATAGTCCACCAGGAATGCGGACATCTGCAGAAGGCGAGGATCGTTAAGCGCGCCGAGCCGATAACGTTGCAACGCGCCGAGGTAATCCGCGTAACCCAGCTCAGCACGCAACGCTTCGAAAATTTCCCAGTATCGATCCCGGTTTTCACGACCGAACTCGCTTTCAAGATGGTTCCGCAGGTCATCGATAATATGGTCGTTGTCGAGCAAGGTATTGTCGACGTCCATCAGGAAGACGACTTCGTGCGGCGCCGTCATGTGGCAACCTGCTTGGGCACGGGGTTGAGCCAATGGCCGTCTGCGGCAATGAGCGCGTCAGCCGCTTTCGGACCCCAACTGCCGCGCTTGTAGCTATGCGCTCGGTGGTGCGTTTTGAGGACGGGGTCGACCACCGCCCAAGCGGCCTCAACCGCGTCCTCACGGGTGAAGAGCGCCCCATCGCCGGCCATGGCATCGCCCAAGAGTCGCTCATAGGGCGTCTCTTCTCCAGGTTCTTCTTCGACCAGGTAAAGCTCTCGCTGGTCGCCGACGAACTCCTTCCCTGCACGCTTGACGCGAGCGGCGAGGGCGACGGCGGAGCTGGGTGAGAGCCGGAAGCGCAAATAGTTGTCCCGGCCGGTGGTCTCCCGTGCTGAGTCGGCGAAGAGCCGCTGCGGCGGCCGCTTTAGCTGAACCAGCACTTCGGCGGCGGTCTCGCCCAGCAATTTACCCGAGCGCAGGTACCATGGCACCCCATCCCAACGCCACGAGTCGATGAAAAGCCGCAGGGCGCAGAAAGTCTCAACGTCGGACTTCTTCGCCACGTCGGGCTCCTTGCGGTAGCCAGCATACTGGCCGCGCACCAGGTCGTCGGGCTTCAGTGGACGCATGGCCAGGAAGACATTGGCTTTCTCGCTGTGCACGGCGCCAAAGCCCCGGTAGGCCGGCGGCTCCATCGCCAGTAGCGCGACGATTTGGAAAAGGTGGTTCTGGATCACGTCGCGTAAACAGCCGGCGGTTTCGTAAAACGCGCCGCGGCCCTCCACGCCAAAATCCTCGGCTAGGGTGATCTGGACGCTGGCCACGTAGTTCCGATTCCAGATCGGCTCCAGGAACGAATTGGCGAAACGGAAATAGAGGATGTTCATGATCGCCTCCTTTCCGAGGAAGTGGTCGATGCGGAAAATTGAATCTTCCGGGAACACCGATTTTGCGATGCCATTGAGTACCCGCGCTGAGGCCAGATCGCGTCCGAACGGCTTTTCGACAATAACGCGCGCGTGGTCGGCCAAGCCCGTGGCGCCGAGCCCTTTGATCACCGTTGCAAACAGCGCGGGCGGGATGGCGAGATAGTGCGCCGGGCGCCGGGCATCGTTCAGCGCCTTCTTGAGCGCCTTGAACGTACCCAGGTCGTTGTAATCGCCGTTCACGTACCGGAGCAGCGACAGAAGATGATGGAGGGCGCGCTGGTTATCGATCCCGCCCGATCGCTCGATGCTGTCCTGCACGCGTTTGCGCAGTTGCGCCAGACTCCATTTCGGGGCGGCGACGCCGACCACCGGGAGGTTGAGGACGCCCCGTTTCGCCATCGCGTAGAGCGCCGGGAAGATCATCTTGTGGGCGAGATCCCCCGTCACACCGAAGAGCACCAGCGCGTTGGACTGCGCTACGCGGTCGTTGGTTTTGCCCATCTCAACTTTCTCCTTGCTGCTCATCGTCATGGCCGCCATACTGCTTGCGCATGGCGGAAGAGGAGCCGGTCGGCATACATAATCAGCTTCGCCCCGAGAGGCGAAGCGCCCGAAGAGCGCCGAGCTGATGACCGGCGTCGGCACGCCCTCGTCGGTAGCGGCCATCGCCGTCCACCTCCTGCCGTGATCGAATCACGGCTTGTGAGTCGACTCAACTTCCGAGGGAGCAGGAGATGATTTCAAACTTCCGAGATATGCCACAAGAGAAGTCAATTCCTCATCGCTACCTGTGACTGGCGGCATGCCGCCAGCTTTCATCTTGGCCGTCGGATTGTGCAACAGACTCGCAATTTGACTGGCAGAGAGCTGCTTGCCAACATCTATCAATGCGGATGCCCGTTGCGTTCCCCTGCCTCCCTCTCCGTGGCAAGCCACACAACCATGGGACTGATATATCTTTTCCCCTGGCATTGCCTTGTCGGGTCTCTTGTTACCGGCGAATAAAGACCTGATGAAAGAGAGGAGATCGACCGACTTGTCAGATTTGTCGGGACTCTTGTTATCGGCTAATGCAGACATTGCCGAAATTCCAGTTCCTGTTTTCGCCGCTCCGGCTGCTGCGCCTGGTTGCGCTTTAGCTGGGGCAGGGGAGGCCGACCCGGAAGCGGGTGGTGCCGCTACCGAGGCGACCGATGTTCCCCCGAGGCTCGTTAGGTAGGAAACCAGACCTTTCATATCAGCACTATTCAGAGTCAGAGGGACCATGCCGGCAGCTTTCATCTTGGCAGTGGGCGCTTTCAGAAGTGCTGTCAATTGAGCTGGCTGATATTGACTGGAAATATGAGTTAGCGCTGGCCCAACACCGCCACCTCCGCTCGCTCCGTGACACCCACTGCAGCCGTGAGAATCGAAAATGCCCTTCCCCTGGGTGGCGGTTGCATCGCCTGCCGAACTTCCAGTTTCTTCTTTCGCCGCTCCGGCTGCTGCGCCTGGTTGCGCTTTAGCTGGGGCAGGGGAGGCCGACCCGGAAGCGGGTGGTGCCGCTACCGAGGCGACCGATGTTCCCCCGAGGCTCGTTAGGTAGGAAACCAGACCTTTCATATCAGCACTATTCAGAGTCAGAGGGACCATGCCGGCAGCTTTCATCTTGGCAGTGGGCGCTTTCAGAAGTGCTGTCAATTGAGCTGGCTGATATTGACTGGAAATATGAGTTAGCGCTGGCCCAACACCGCCACCTCCGCTCGCTCCGTGACACCCACTGCAGCCGTGAGAATCGAAAATAGCCTTTCCCTGGGCGGCGATTGCATCGAGGGGAGTTGACGCAACGCCCTCAGCAGGCGACGATGCCGAATACGGCAGAAAAGCGGCATGAATATACACATCTTCTTGTCGGTTCTGTTCAGCGAGTTGAGCGGCAACGGTGGGGTCGCGCGAATCATCAAGACGACTCGTCATGCCGAGCCATGCTAAACCTATCAATACAATGAAGACGCCGCCTACGGGAATGGCTCTGCGCCACGGGCGGCGTTCGAGGCCGCGGTCCATGAACGGTAGCAAGAAAAACAATCCGATCAGAATTACGGGAATAATGAAAACTCCGATGACCGTGCGCCATCCCTCCCAATACTTCAGCCACTGGAACATCGGCAGGTAATACCACTCTGGACGGGGTAAATAACGGGTATTTGTAGGGTTCGCCTCGGGTCCCAGCGTTACAGGAACAAAGTGTGCGAGCATACCCAAAACACCCATTGCAAACAGCACAAAAGCCATATCGATTAGAACTTGCTTGGGATAAAACGTCTCTGCAGGGAAGTGTGGCTTGACTGGATCTTCGTTCGCCGGGCCTGCGGCTCCTGCCTTGCGAAACAAGAAAATGTGGATGGCTATAAACGAAAAGATTAGACCTGGAATGATGAGAATATGAAGAACGTAAAAACGGGAGAGCGTCAGAGCTCCCATCATTGCGCCGCCCCGCAATAGTAGTCTAAGGCGTTCACCAATGATGGGAACCTGCCCGAGGATATCCGTGCCTACGGAGCCGGCAAAATACGCTTTCTGATCCCATCGCAAGAAGTATCCGGTGAAAGTCATCCCCAGGACAAGGAGCGAAAGAGTGCAGCCAGAAATCCACAGGAGCTCGCGTTTCCCTTTGTAGGACCCGTAGAGAAACGTCTGCAGAAAATGCAGGAGCAAAACTATAACCATGGCACTGGAACCATAGGAATGTAAACTTCGCAGGAAGGATCCTGCCGCCACTTCCTTAATAATGTAGGCCACGCTCACATGAGCAATCGTAGGAGCAGGGACATAGTAGAGAGCCAGGCATATGCCGGTGACAATCTGTGAAATAAAAATGAAGAGAAGCGCTGATCCGAAAACATATGCGAAGCGCGCGCCGCCCGGAATAGGTTCACCCAGGGAGTGGCGAAGTATCTGGTCCGCTCCAGTGCGTTGGTCTATCCATTTCCACAGACGCCAAAGCAGACTTGGCCTGCTCCGGCCCTTTTCTGAGTTCGCATCCGGCATCGACGTTGTCCCTCCGCTATTTAACTGGTGACCACTTTGCTGGTCACATCGGGACGGAAATATTGGTACTTCACTATTAGCTTGCCGCCGGACACTTTGGTTTCCAGCGAATCAAGCGAGCGACGCGGCGGCCCTGAGAGATGGGTACCGTCTGCAGAGAAGGTGCCGCCATGGCAGGGACAGACAAATTCGTTTCGGCCTGGATCCCAAGGGACGGTACAGCCGAGGTGGGGACAAATAGCGGACAATGCCTTGAGCTTGCCACCTGTCTTGATGATATAGACCACCGGCTGACTGGCTATCTCCCGCCAACCATCGCGCTGCTTGAGCTCGAGCGTGCGGCGCAGGGGCGTTTGGACGTTGGAAAAACTTGCGAGTTGGCCAACTTCGGTCCAGTCTGACTCATCGGAGTTAGCTGCTAGGGGATAGAAGATGTAGCGCAGGACCGGAACCGCCAATAGGGCGCCAACAAATGCCGACGCCAACCCAAGCAGTGCACCAAGAAAAGATCGACGGGATCCATCCAACGGAAAGTGCTGATGCTCCTGATTGTGTGATTCCATTGAGTGTCTCCCCTTCTCAAAAGTTCAGCCCCAAAGCGATTTATACTGAGTTATTTGCCGGGGTACTCCGGCCAGATCCGTCATCATTGTGGCACGCACCGTTACAGTTCGCGTATCCGTCGTAGGCGATTGATAGTGCGATGTTCTGATGTGGCCAGAACCCAGCTTGAGCGACACGCTTCGCCATCGCGTGAAGCGCCGGGAATATCATCTTGTGGGCGAGATCCCCCGTCACACCGAAGAGCGCCAGCGCGTCGGACTGCGCTGCGCTGCCGTTCGCCTTGACCACCTTAACCCCCTCCTTTCTTCTTCTCGTTATGCCCGCCAAACTGCTTGCGCATTGCAGACAGCACACGATTGGCGAAATCCGATTCACCGCGCGAGCTGAAGCGTTCGTAGAGCGCGGCGCTAAGAACTGGGACTGGCACGGCTTCGTCGATCGCGGCCGTGATCGTCCAGCGTCCCTCTCCTGAGTCCGAAACCCGTCCAGTGAATCCGGCAAGCTCAGAATCTTCAACGAGCGCCGCCGCCGTCAGATCGAGCAACCAAGACGCCACCACACTGCCCCGGCGCCATACTTCGGCCACCTGGCCGATGTCGATCTGGTACTTGTAGGCGTCCGGCTCGCGCAGCGGCGTGGTCTCAGCGTCTTCCGCTCGTTGGTGCAAGCCGGCGTCGGCGTTCTTAAGAATGTTGAGGCCTTCAGCGTAGGCCGCCATTATTCCGTACTCAATGCCGTTGTGAACCATCTTCACGAAATGGCCCGCGCCGGTCGGGCCGCAATGCAAATATCCGTGCTCGGCGGAACTGGCGGCGCCCTTCTTGCCTGGGGTGCGCGGCGCAGCCTTGACCCCGGGTGCGATGCTTTTGAAGATCGGGTCCAGGTGATTGACGATCTGGTCCTCTCCGCCGATCATCAGACAAAAGCCGCGCTCCAGCCCGAATACTCCCCCGCTGGTACCGCAATCGACGTAGTGTATGCTCCCCTCCTTGAGCGCCTCGGCTCGCAGGAGATCGTCGCGGTAGTAACTGTTGCCGCCATCGATGACGATGTCGCCGGCATCCATGCGCGAGGCCAGTTCCGCTACTGTCTTACCCGCCACGCCGGCGGGAACCATCACCCAAACCGCGCGCGGTTTGGCCAGCTTTGCGACCAACTCGTCGAGCGATCCAGCGCCCTGAACGCCCCTGCCCACGATTTTTTTAACGGCGTCGGGGTTCACGTCGTAGACGACGCACTCGTGGTCATCCTTCGTCAGGCGCTGCACTAGACTGGCTCCCATACGACCTAATCCAATCATGCCGAGTTGCATCCGGATCTCCTCGCTTAACCGTATTTGAATTAGAGCCTCGCTCGATGCACGCCGTTGTCGGCGGCACCGATCGTGCAGCTCTGATGAGAGCCGGGCGTGGACTCGGATGCGTCGTTTCGCGAGCCGCCTAACCTGTGATGTTCTCGAACTGTTCCTGGACCTTCTTCCAGTTCACCACGTGCCACCAATTGGTAATGTATTCGGGTCGCTTGTTGTGGTACTTGAGATAGTACGCGTGTTCCCAAACATCGAGACCTAAAATTGGCAGCTGGCCGTCTGATAACGGAGTATCCTGGTTCGCCGTTGAGCTAGTCTCTAAGTCACCCGTGGACGTCACGGCAAGCCACGCCCATCCGCTGCCCGAGCGATTTTTGGCAGCGGCATCAAACTCTTCTTTAAATTTAGCGAATCCGCCAAACGTCTTTATAATCGCCTGTGCCAGTTTGCCCTGAGGCTCACCGCCACCCCGTGGCGTCATGAATCCCCAGAATAACGCGTGATTTAGGTGGCCGCCGCCGTTGCTTTGCATTGGCGTCCTGATATCGGCAGGCAACTCGTTAGGATGAGCCAATAGGGTCACTAGATCTGTTTTCTGCAGGTCAGGATATTTGCCGACCGCTTCGTTGGCGTGATCGATATAAGCCTGATGATGCTTGTCATGATGCAAATGCATCGTTTCTTCGTCGATGTGCGGCTCGAGCGCATCATACGCATAATCGAGCGGTGGTAGGGTATACGGATAATCCATATGCGCCGTTTGATAGAGAGAGAGTTTGTCCATTTGAGTAAATCTCCTTTGCAATTTTAGTCTTCCGAGTTAGCGTTCCGACCGAGAAAAGGATTTCAATTCGGTTTAATCTCCCGCCGACTGGGACTCCCCAATGTCTGTCTCCGGTTGAGTCCTCGCGCCTCAGCAGTCTCTTAAGTTGAAAGACGGCGAGCTCCAACGGATAGTCCTTGGCCGATTCGGGGCGTAAATGGCTCCCGACTGCACGCCCGGTCGAAGCTCTGCAGGTAGCCGCGCGCAACCGCGGGCCAGACCATGCTGCGGCCGTGAGCGGCGGCGCGTGCGCAGAGCGCAAGTCGTTTCTCATCATTGCTTAGGAGATCCACCACAGCGGTTGCGATGGTCTGGGAGTCTCTCCACGGCACGAGTATACCGCGCCCGTCGGCGAGCAGTTCGCGCGCATAAAGATAAGGCGTGGAAATAACCGCTTTGCCCGAGCCAACCGCATAGGCCAATGTCCCGGACGTGCTTTGCTCCGGCTTGAGGTACGGCGTTACATAAATATCGGCGGCGGAGAGAAACTTAACGAGTTCGCCGCGGCTCACGAAACGATTGTGAAAGATCACGCTGGATTCCACACCGAGTTCTTGAGCCCGACGCTGTAGGCTCTCCCGGTAGCTCTCGCCGTACCGATCTTTGATATGTGGATGGGTAGCTCCGAGCACGACGTAAACCGTGTCGGGGTAGCGCGCAAGAATCGCAGGCAGTGCGTCTATGACATGCTCGATCCCTTTGTCCGGTGAGAGGAGTCCAAATGTAAGGATCACTGACTTGCCTTCGACCCCCAATCGGTTCTTGCGGCCGGCGAACGACACGCTGGGAATTCCGTGCGGGATCACATCGATCTTGTGCTCCGGCACGCCGTGGACGTTACGGAGCAGCGCGGCGGCGTGGGCGCTCATAACGACGAGGCGTTCGGAGAGGCGGGTGATTTCATCCATTGCGCGGCGCTGGAGGGGATCGGGTGCGCCGAGAACCGTGTGAAGAGTCGTTACGATCGGCATGCGCAGCTTACGTAGTAGCGCGAGGACGTGGCTGCCGGCCTTGCCGCCGAAGATGCCGTACTCGTGCTGCACGCACACGAGGTCAACCTTTCTTGTGTTCAAAAACTCCGCGGCGCGCCGGTACGCCGCAATGTCGCTTTCGTCGACCTCGTAGCGAACTCGCGGGGGATACGCGTAATGTTTGCCAACGTCGTTCATCGCAACCACGAAGCAGTCGAGCATCGAGAACTCGCCGGCGATGGCGTCACTTAGATCGGTCGTGAAGGTGGCTATCCCGCACTGGCGCGGCAGATGGTTGCCGAACATCGCGATTCGGCCAATCGCTCCCGCGGTGAATAGGTGGTTCATAATTCCTCCCATCGAGCACGTAGACGATCAGAGTCGTCCCCTGATCAACCTGTTTCCCCATCGACGGATTGCCATAGCCGCTTTCGCTTCGGCAACTTGTCTCCCTCATATCGTCCTCCGTTGACCGGCGAGTAGCGGGAGATCTGGACAATATCCGGACCGCGTTCGTCCGGGACCTCGGGCTTTTTCTTGTTTGCTCACGCCCCTCCGAAACTTTTCCTGAATGTCTGCTCCAGCGCCGCCAGCATGTTCTCCGAGCTCGCGATCGGAGGCCGCGGGCCTTGCTTCATTGCCTCCAGCTCGGCCTTCCGCATGCAGTTGCCGCAGAGCTGGAGAAATCTTTCCGCCTTCTCCTGCTCGACGAACTTTAAATGGCAAACGATACAGCGCTCGATCATCGCTCCTCCTCATCATCGGCCAACGCCTTCATGACATTATCCCATGTTTCCCCATCGACGGATTACGAGAGTGACAGGGCACGCTTCCAGCGCGCGTGTCAGGCCCCCTTGCAACTTCCGCCAGACTGGGGCTCGTAGTCATGGCAGCAAGTCAAGTCGCCGATACCCCTTGATGAGCAGCGATTTGTGCCGCGCCAGTCGTCTCGAGGATGCTCTTGGCCTTGGCCACCTCGTCCGCTGTGCCGTGAGCGATCACGAGGAACTTGTCAGACTTGAGCGCCGTCTCGTACTGCATGATACTGTCTTTGGGAATCCCAATGCTGTACAGCCCGGCGCCCAATGCACTTAGGCCGCCCACCACCACAGCGCCTTCCAGTGCTCCGACAATCCAACCGACCATCGGGCCGAATACGATGAGGGGACCGATGCCGGGGATAAAGAAAAAAGCCGACCCAAACAGCAAACCCCAAAATCCGCCCCAAAAGGCCCCGAGTTTACCCCAAACCCTCATGCGGTCACCGGTATTGTAGTAGCCGACGACGTGCTCTTCGGTATGATAGTCCTTGCCCACGATGGACAGTTTCTTCATGTCGAATCCCGACCGCTGGAGCTCTTTGATACTCGCTTCTGCCTCGGTGTGGGAATTGTAGACCCCCACCACTGCGTTATTCTCAGCCATGGTTTACCTCCTTGTTAGGGACTAAGCCTATTTGGATTCATGAGTGAATGCTGTCTAGAATTGGACGATTTCGAAAAAATTCATCGCGCACCTGTTTTATGTTCGTCTCAAGCAACCCGTGTTGGCGAGAAGTTGATCCGAGGTCTACTTTTGCTTATTGCGCAAGAACAATGCCGGAAGGGAAAGATCGCTCAGCGATAAATCTTCGAAGGTCTTTGCACAATAAGGCGAGGTTCCCTCGGGGCGCCCGAGATGCAAGATGTCCTGGCGGAAATTGGGAACTCTGGCAGTGTGGCAAAATAGCGAGGCGTCGAGGCGAAATGCCCCAGTTTCCTGCCCCATCCTTGTGAGCTCAACTTATGTGCTAACGGGAACTTGGTGTGCGCGAAATGTCCCTTCGGCGGTTCGCCATCGATCACTTTCGGACCGGCGAACCTTTCGGCTTGCGCAGTCTATTCATCGCAAGCGCTGACGCTCACCGGGAATTGTCTCTCGCCCCGACGTGACCCGAATTATTGTGAGCGACCTGGACACAATCATGCACTGCATCTGATAGGATTACCGCTTTGCCAATCTCTACGGAATCGGTGACGGATGTTTCAGAAGAAGACGTCTTGCTCACCCGTGCCTAGGTAGCTTCCGCCGGCTGTCTTCCGTTAATCTACCTATATATCGAGGGTTACGGGAAAGGACGGAAACAGCGATCGCAGCAGGATCGATAACGCCTAAAAACTCAGCCGGTATTTTAAGCCTCGCTGCGAGCAATCGAGCATAGGCAGAACCTGTTCGGCCACGGTAGAGCCATCCAGTGGTTTGAGGAGGTTTGACTACATGGCTCTATCCTTCAACCCTGGCCGTAGATCAATCGGGCCGAGTAATCAGAACCGGACCGCTGGAATGACGCACTACTATCTCCGCTACGCTGCCAAGCACCCAGCGTTTCACGCCAGAGCGCCCATGCGAACACATGGCGATCAATCCGCCCGGCGTCTTGAGTTCCTGCGCGATGATCTGGTCCGCAGCGGAACCTTCCTTCGTGACGCATGACACCTTGGCAACTCCGAGCTTTTTGACCTCTGTAATCTTTTTGTCGAGATATTCACTCGCCTCTTCGCGCACGCCGGTGACCAACGCTTCGTAGGTTCCTGCGTAGAAGCCATCGTCCCCAGCATAAACGTTGTAGGGAATGTGGTAAGCGCGGAACAACTCGATCTCTAGGTCGAGTTGCTTCGCGAGACCGGCGACCATCGGTAGCACACTCTCCGCCAACTCGGACCCATCCAAAGGCACAATGATGGACTTCAGCGCCGCCTCGCCTTCCGACTTTGCCTCTTCCGTCGCTCGAACCAACAGCAAAGCATTCGCTGTTCCACGCAAAACTTTCTCGGCAATGCTACCCAACAAGAAGCGATTCAATCCCGAACGACCGTGGGTGGCCATCGTGATCAGCATCGCCGTGTCCGCTGCGCCTCTCTCGATGATCGCATCTGCAGCTTGGGCCTTCTCCACCGTGCATTTCACGTCGGCGTCGGGAAAGGTGCTCGCGACGCCCTGGAGATAGACTGTACTGTGTCTTACGCCGTCCTCGACCATGGTATCGAGAAACTGTGCCTTCTCGGCTGACATTTGTGCGGCCATCTCGGCGATATCGAAAACAGCAAATAGCTCGATGGGAATATTGAACCTCCCTGCCAGGTAACGCGCGTAGGGCAGGACTTTCTCTGCCGTTTTGGAACCATCCAACGGTATTAGTATTCGAGTAAACATTTGATCTTCTCCTCGTCAATCTGTTTGTGTCCTAAGCTCGTCGCCAGTTCATCTACTCCACTTTGACTTTCAATTCTTTAGCCTTCGCTGCTTCAGTCTTGCCGTAGTCGGGGCCGTAGCCGCCTTGCGGCGGGTCGGCCAGTGCGGTTGTTCCCACGATCATCGCGCCGATCAATGCGGCGCCGCTCAAAGTCTTACGAAGGTTCATGCGTTTCATTTTAAACTCCATTCTAAGGTTGATTAAATTTTATTTCCGTTACTGCCGACTGCTCGTCGCCAAGACTTACCGTGAGGGCGAGGCAACACGTCCACGACGCGGCTTACGTTCCGTTCCCGTGCATCCTTTGTTTGACTACCCATGCTACAAGGCCGGCAACCAGGAGACTCAAGGGAGCCAAAAATTGCCTGGAGGGGATTGCCGACTTCGTGGGCGAAGACGACAGCCGAAGTACCCAACAAAGCCAGTCGCTCGCGCTGTTGCGCCTTTTGCGGCGATGGTCGATTGTTATTCCGCGCGTGAACCGATTGACCTTCAAGCCGGGTTTTATTTGCCGTGCCCCCGTGGGCCTGTCCGTAGAGCGATTCTCCAATGTATCAATTTTCCCCAATGTTTCGAGCTCCGCTGTCATATGATCTCCTGCGAGGCCACGACCCTGTGCCGGTGACGAACTTCACTCTCATGCGGATGGCCAGGCAATTCCCGATTGACTCCGACGCCCCACCAAATGCAGGAGAGAAGATCGCGCCGAAGTTAGGGTTTCACGCTTCGTCGCGAATCTATGGGGACACTATCCCGTAGTGGTTGGAATTCCTGTCCAATATTGAACGAATTTAAAAAATTTGAATGCGCTGGTGGTGCTGGGGGGCGCTAGGCGATCTGCGCCAGATATTCGGTGAGCTTGTTTTCTTTGATGACTAGAAAGCGGTCCTTATTCGTCTCGACGAGTGGTAAAACGGCAGAGATTTTTGCAACCTTAGGCTCCTGGTATCTCAAGTGTCGCGTGCCCAAAGCGTGCCCAAGACAAAAGTGGAAGGGTCGAAACTAGTTTAAATTGCTCAAGTTCGCAAAAAGAATGTTAGCGAATAGATTCTAGCGTAAGTTCTTGCTACAAAACGAGAAAATATCGTTTTCATGAGAAAATTCCCAAGCTGGACGTCGCCGGTTCGATCTTGGTCACTCGTCTCTTGCGTGACATGCAGTAAGTTCAAAGACAGGGCTCCGGTAGCGAATGCGAGGAAAAATTTTGCGATCGAATTCGGTATGCAGGGTGGCTTCCGAAAATTGTTCCCGAGTGAAAGGACACGAGCGAGTTGCTAACTGCGGTACTGAAGGCGGATGGCAGAGTGACATCAAACGTGAACACACCAGCACTAAGAAGATGTTAGAAAAGTGCTCCGAGCGGGATCGGTTTGGGCAACCTTACGGGCAACCCTGCTCTTTTCTGGGTGTGGATAACTGGTAAGATTCTCTAGCAAATCAATATGGTGCGCCCGCCGAGACTCGAACTCGGACTTAGGGTTCCGGAGACCCTCGTGATGTCCTTTTCACTACGGGCGCCCGTGTTTTGTCTATCATCGGGCTAAGGGGGAGTCAACGCGAAGTCTGATTCGTGTTCGTGCTCAGTTCTTTCGAGGGCTAACAACACGACTGCGGACACGAGCAATGACGAGGCCGCTGCTCGCACTATCGAGCGAAGCGTTGCGAGCTTACGTGCCGATTCTTGTCTGAATCACCGCGAGCATCTCAGGATGGATGCGGCGGTTCGAGGCCAGGGTCTGCTCGCCCCAGATGGAAAATTCTTTGCCGGCAAAGTCCGTAACGGTTCCCCCTGCTTCGCGGACGATGAGACTTCCCGCGGCGGTATCCCAGGCGCGCAGCTTAAACTCCCAGAAGCCATCAACTCGGCCACAGGCCACATAGCATAGATCAAGAGCCGCAGAGCCGGCGCGGCGAATACCCTGACAGGAAAGCATGAAGGATTTGAAGAAGTCGAGGTAGAAATCCCCTTTCTCTTTGCGGTCGTAGGGAAACCCCGTTGCCAGAAGCGCCTTGTCGAGCTTAGCAACTTGTGAGATCGTGATGCGGCTGCCATTTAGAAAAGCGCCTTCGTGTTCGAGCGCATGGAAGGTTTCGTTTCGCAACGGGTCATAGACCAGCCCGAGCACGATCCTGCCGTCACGCTCCAACGCGATGGAAACGCTGCACTGGGGATAGGAATGAACGAAATTGGTTGTCCCGTCGAGCGGATCGATAATCCAGCGATGCTGAGACTGCGGGCCGGTCCGCGCTGTCATTTCTTCCGCCAAAATAGAATGGTCGGGAAACTGCCTTTGGAGCGTGTCCACGATCAGCTCCTCAGAACGATGATCGACCGATGTCACCAGGTCGATAGCGTTGGACTTGGACCGGACCTCTCCGGGCCGCCGCCAGTTGTCGCGGATGAGGTCCCCGGCGGCTTTGGCCGCGTCTCCGGCAGCGGCTAAAGCCGCTTTCAGGTCTTTTTCCATCTGTGCGGTCACTTCACTTCCGGCAAATAGAAGCGAAGAGGTGTCTCGCGCCAGCAAAGAAGGCGAGCAAGGTTCTGCGACGAGTGCGATTCATATGGCACCGCGTTGCCAGCGCTGCGCTTCCAACCACAAGGAAAGAATCGTGTAATAGACAGGAAACACCAGGGAGGCAACAAGCAGGATCGGGTGAGGCTCGGGGAGCAGGTAAATAATCAGCAGGATCAGCAAGCCCCATACCCCTCCCATACCTATCATCAAGCTGCGCTGGACCGGGCTTCTGCTTGGATAAATATAGCGGATCGGAACAAAGACCAGGAAGGACAGGAGGACAATTAGAAAAGCGTTGACCCAAAGCGGGGTCTTTAGGACATAGAAATAAAAAACCACAATATTCCAGTACGACGGAAACCCCAGGAAGAAATGATCCTGAGTCTTTGCCTGCTTGTGACAAAAGCCATAGGCGCTTGCCAGTAAGGGTAGCATTGCGAGCCACAGTGCGTCGCGGTGAGGAAGTAGTCCGGCCCGGATGAGAAAGTAAGACGGCACCAACACGTAGTTTAGATAATCGATGATATCTTCGAGCCGGTCCCCGTCAAACCACGGAATCAGCTCTTTGACTTTAGCGCTGCGAGCCAGGGTGCCGTCTGTGGCGTCGATTACTACTGCCAGTACCATGAGCGAGAACGCGATCTGAAATCTTGCCTGCTCGATGAAGAGGAACGTCAAGAACGCAAGAACTGCTCCCAGGGACGTATAAAGGTGAACGAACCAAGCAAAAAGGAGCGGGTAGGGCGTCTGGGTCTCCGCGCTGCGATCTAAAGCCGGTATTCTTCAGGGTCAGGTGGCTGACGCCGCGAAGCTAGGTCTCGTCTTTAGGCGCTGGATCCAGGCCAGCATGTTGTTGTACTTTGGATCCACGGGAATCTGGAAGCGCTCCAGGGAATCGATATTGGCCATAAAGGCGATGTCTGCAATGCTAAACGTGCCAGTAAGGTATTCCTTGTCCTGCAGTTCTTTTTCAACGCGATCGAAGCAGCCTATGATTTGCGCCTTACAATGCTCGATAACTTTCGGGTCCTTCTCTCCTTCCGGCTTGCGGATTTCATGAATCATCTCGACGAAAGGGGGGTTAAATAGGTTATCGCGCAAATCCTCCATTAACCGCGCTCGGGCTTTCCCTTCCGAGTCGGCGGGGAAGAGCGCTGGATAGGGGTATTCGTCTTCGAGGTATTCGTTAATGATCGTTGAGTCGTAAACGATGAAGCCGTCATCGTCCAAAGCCGGAACTTGGCCAAACGGATGAATTTTTAGGTATTCCGGGTTTTTTTGCTCCCTTTTGGTCAAATCGACTAGAACGCGCTCGAATTCCAATCCCTTCTCTAGAAGCACGATTCGTACCTTGCGCGAGTTCGTAGATAGTGGAAAATGATAGAGCCTAATCATGCATCTAAACCTCCTCGGCGCCCAAAACAGCCACTTTTTCTCTTTACATATCACAAGATGCCGGGCCTCTGCCATCCCGAAATGAAAATGCGCATTTTCCCATCAAATCAAATCAGGGAAGAGAAATTTTCAAACCTAGGAATAAGGTCGTAGGTCCCGATGGTAAAGCTTTTGCCGCTGGTTACCGCAAAGCGATTCAAATTACTCGCCAGATCTGCGCTGTTCCAGCATCTTTTTGATACTCTCTTGAAACTTGATTCCGGCGATGTTAGAGGGACGCTTGTTGTTCCTGGATCGGAGGCAAAAATCATGATTCTGAGTCGTCGAGAGCTGCTTAAAGTTGGAATGTGCGTTGGGGCCGTGGTTTGTCTTCCCGCCGATATTCTGCTCGCGCAGTCGGGTCCCTTGATTGAAAAAAAGATTCCGTCAACCGGCGAACCCATACCGATTATCGGCATCGGCACCGCCCGGCGTTATGAGGACGTCAAGACGGAGGCAGAGAAAGCGCCGCTCCGGGACACGCTCCGTAAATTCAAGGAATTAGGGGGGAAAGTCATTGATTCTTCGCCGACTTACGGAACCGCCGAAGCTGTAGTCGGGCAATTGGTTGAGGAACTCAAGATTCGCGATTCGCTGTTCATCGCGACCAAAGTGAGCACGCGCAAACCGGGGCGTGAGGCCGGCCTCGAGCAGATTGAGGCATCCTTCCGGGCGTTACGGACTCCCAAAATCGATTTGATCGCGGTTCATAACCTGCGCGACACAAAGACCCAACTGCAAACCTTGCGCGAATTAAAACAAGCGGGTCGCATCCGCTACACGGGCATGACGACGTCGTCCGAAAACCAGTACACGGAATTCGAGGCAACCATGAAAGCCGAAACGCTCGACTTTGTCCAGGTCGACTACGCGCTCGACAACCGCAAAGTCGACGAGCGAATCCTGCCGCTCGCAGGCGACCGCGGGATGGCGGTGATGATCAACTTGCCTTTTGGCCGCGGCCGATTGTTTAACGCGGTCCAGGGTAAGAAGTTGCCGCCCTGGGCGAGTGAGTTCGACTGTGCGAGCTGGGCCCAATTCTTTCTCAAATACATTGTGTCTCATCCGGCAGTCACCTGCTGCATGCCGGGAACCGCGAAGGTCGAGTACGTTCTCGATAATCTCAATGCCGCGCGGGGGCGCCTTCCGGACGCCGCCATGCGCCGCCGCATGGAGCAATTCATCGATAAGGCGTGAGCCGCGGGTCGACCTTTTTCAGTTTTTAACCGACACAGAGATTCAACGTGGAGTTCAGCGGCAAGTCCGGCGCAGACCGCGGCGTTTTATACCTGGTGCTGCGCCGTGTCATCGAGGTGCGACCGGAAGAAGTAACGGCCCTTGCCTGGTCGTGGCTCTACATCCTCTCTGTTTTGTCTGCCTATTACATCATCCGGCCGATTCGCGACGAGATGGGGGTCGCCGGCGGAGTCGAAAACCTGCCCTGGCTGTTCACCGGCACCTTGATCGGAATGCTTGCGTTGAACCCGCCATTTGCGGCGCTTGTCATGAAGCTTCCAAGGGTGCGTTTCATTTCCTTCACGTACCGTTTCTTCATGGCAAATCTGCTGATATTTTTTCTGTTGCTGAAGCTGGCAACACCAGAGACCAATCTTTGGATCGGCCGTATTTTTTTTATTTGGACGTCAATTTTTAACCTGTTTGTGGTGTCCGTGTTCTGGGCAACCATGGTCGACGTTTTTAACTCCGAGCAAGGCAAACGACTCTTCGGCTTCATTGCCGCCGGGGCAACCCTGGGGGGCATTGTGGGGTCGAGCCTTACAGCGACCTTGGCAGAGCATGTAGGGCCCACCGCTTTGCTGCTCGGCTCGGTGGCTCTTCTTGAGGCGGCCGTATTCAGCGTTCGCCGTCTGTCACACATTGCGGAGGCCTTGCGCCTGCGGCCAACGGCGCGCGGTGAAGATGCGCCAATCGGAGGGAGTCTGTTCGCGGGTCTGACCCACAGCTTTCAATCCCCCTATCTTCTCAACCTGTGCTTTTATATGCTTCTTTTTTCGCTCACTTCCACGTTCCTGTACTTTCAGCAAGCGGCGATTGTGAAAGAAGCCTTCGTCGATCGCGTGGCGCGCACCGCGTTCTTCGCCCAGATCGATCTGCTGGTCAATGTTCTGACGCTGGGGACCCAGTTGTTTTTGACCGCCCGCATCCTTCGGACCTTTGGCGTGGCGCTGACGCTGGCATTTCTCCCGACACTGAGCGTGCTCGGTTTCCTAACGCTTGGTTTTGCGCCGACGATCGCATTCCTGGTCTTGCTTCAGGTTTTGCGGCGCGCTGCGAATTTCGCCCTCGCGCGGCCGACGCGCGAGGTGTTGTTTACGGTGATCCCCCGCGAAGACAAATACAAGGCGAAGAGCTTTATCGATACGGTTATTTACCGTACCGGGGATCAAATCGGCGCATGGTCTTACGGGTTGCTGTCTCTTATGGGTTTGGGAATTGCCGGGATTGCCTTTGTGGCGGTTCCGATCTCGGCCGCGTGGCTTCTAAACGGCTTCTGGCTGGGCCGGAGACAGGAAAAAATGGTGATCGAAGGAGAAGGGGCCGCACTGGCAAGCGTCCCCGTGGCAAAATAGGAACCCGCCGAGTTGAGCACGCCGTTCAGGGATCCATGTAGGTGGAGACCTCGATCAGATTCATGTCGGGGTCCCGGAAGTAGATCGACATCATAGGGCCTCTTGCGCCCTGTCGTTCCACTGGGCCCGCGAGTAGATCTATGCCGCAGGCGCTCAGGTGGTCGATAACCTCGGGAATTGAAAGTGAGGTGACAAAACAAAGATCCGCTGAACCCGGCGTCGGTTTGTCCGCCTTCAAGGTGCTCTCTTTGCCCAGCTGCTGCAGGTTGATTTTCTGGGACCCGAAGGCTAGGGCCTTCCTTGCGGCGCCAAAAGAAACGACCTCCATTCCCAGCACCTGCTTGTAGAACTTACAAGTAGTCTCAATATCCTTGACTGTCAGAACCAAATGATCGAGGCTGTTGACTGTCACTGTTGCCTCCCAATTGTCCGCCTACCTCCCACCGGCTTGGCGAGCAGCGTTTTGCGCCAACCAGTTCGTTACTTCCTGGGCGTTCCTGTCTGGCGGGAACACCGGATAGAAAACCTTTTCAATAACCCCGTCGAAGACGATCAGCGTGAGCCTTTTGATCAGCTTCATCGAGGCGATCTCCAGGATAGACAATCGCAGGCCATTTGCAAAGGCCCCTGATTCGTCACTCAAAAGCTCAAACGGCAAATGCAGTCGTTTACCGGCTTCTCGCTGGTACTCGGTGTCCTGCGTGCTCAGGCCGAACACTTGCGCGCCGAGGGCTTGCAGCTCGCGATAGCGGTCGCGAAAAGCGCAGGACTGCGGTGTGCAGCCGCGCGCGCCGGGAATTTCGTTCCAGCCTTGAGGAAGATCTTGGTCGGGACGTCCCGTACGCGGATAGCAATAGACAACGGTTCTTCCAGGGAGGCTTGCCAGGTCGACGATCCGGCCCGCAGTGGAAAGCAGCGGCATTGAGGGAATGAGCATCCCCGGAAGATGGCTGCACGCGCCGTCATCAACTGGCACGGGAAGATTTGCAGGTAACTCGTATAGATTATCTGACCCGGGCACGGCTTACGCGGCGCGACTTTCTTTGTCTTGTAACAAGGCTTGCAGCAGAGTTTCGAAGGAAGGTCTTTCCGGCGCCTCTTTGAAGTGTGCCAGCCGGCGAAAGATCTCGGCGGCAGCCAGGTGAAAACCGCCTGGAATTCCTGCTTCTGTAAAAGTCGCCGCGATTTCCTCCATCTCTCCAACATAGCGCCAGGCTTTGGACGCTACGGGCCTGGTTGCCGCTGTTGCCTCTTCGGCATAGCCGGATTCGTCCCGGGACCATTGATTTTCCAAGTCGCCCCGGACTTCTAACCGCTCTGCCGCGGCCAGTAGCGCGAGCAACAGCGCTCTTGTTCCCTTGGTATAGGCCGCGTAGCACATTTTTAGTGCCGACGCTTTCCCAATGGACGCTCCGATGACGCAGGTGTCCAACGGACCGGTAGAGAAGCAGCCGGCTGCGCGCTCAGCTTCCTTCCCTGAGAGATAAAGCCACGTTCCCCGCTCCCAGGCGGGCCCGCCAATGACCCCGCCATCGACAAAAGTGATGCCTGCCTTTTCCATCAGCTCGCCTATATGGATCGCCCGCTGGGGCGATATCGCATTGGCGTCCAGATACACCCCGCGAAAGGAGCTGCCTGAAACCTGTTTTGCGACTTCCTCTGCGGCCTCAGGTGGACAGATGCAAACAATCACGGAGCAGGTTGCGCAAAGTTCGCCGACGGTATGGGCATCCACAAGGTCAAACTTTTGCGCTCGCGCGTGCGTCTGCCGGCTCCGTCCTTCAGACGCCCAATAGGCGATGTGCCCCGAGTTTTGTGCCGACGCGGCAAGAGATATCCCCATGTCGCCGGGATGTAAAAAACCTACGTTCATTTTCGTCATTGCTTCCTCCCGGGTGCTTGATAAACCCGCAGGGCGTTGTAAAAACGCGTTAAGGTGTTTTGCGGTTCGTAGAGCACGACTACGGCGTCGAGTTCACCCGCGTTCAGCGCTTCGGCAAGCAAGCGACCCAGCTCGTCAGGACTACGTGCAGGTAGATAAATTCTCCTTCGATGATTGCGGCTCAGCAGAAGCTAAGATCAACTCTCGCAGCGACACTTCCAGCAGCAGGCGAAAAGGCGCCGCGGTGTCCGGCGCCGCTTCGGGTGCGATGAATTAGATTTTTAACAGCTTGCTATCTATCACGTGCGCCTTGAACTTGCGCCAGGTGGCATTGGCCCAACTGCGACGCTGCTCCGCGCTGATGGGCTCCGGCGTGGTTTGGTCGTCGCGAAATCCATCTGAGATGTGGTTGTGCTCCCAGACTAGAGAACCATCCTTCTGTGGATATGCCTGTTCCCAGATCGTGATCACTGGAGTCTCAGTCTTTGCGTCGCCGCCGGTCATATGGGCATCTGCAATGTACAGCGTTTTATCCCTGCGGTCTAGTAGCAACAAAGTGTCGAACGGCCACCAAATGTGAAAACACTGGCGCGTGAACTAACCAGTTGGACGGGAACACGGATTAGCATTGAGATGATCACAATGCCCCCCGGGCGCGCCTCCCGAACAAAGACCCCCGTGACGATGCCAGCGACGATCAAGAAACGAGTAAGAAAGCCCTTGGTCCACGCGGATTCAAACGCTCAGCCAAAAAGGCCGAGCTGGCTTTCCGGGGGCCGGCGAAACGAATCCGTTGCGAGGTCTGGGCGCCGGCCCAGGATGCCGTGCTTCTTGCACGCGGCGCGGAAGAGCTTTTGAATCTGCTCGGCGAAGATTCCTTCTCCGCGCATGCGGCTGCTGAATTTGGAATCGTTGAGGTTGCCGCCGCGCAGACTGCGGATGCGGTTCAGCACCTTGTTTTTTTTGTCCGGAAAGTTCTGTTCCAGCCAGTTTTCGAAAAGATTCTTTACCGCGTAGGGCAGGCGGAGCACGACATGACCCGCATATTGCGCGCCGGAATTGACGGCAGCGGCGATGATCGAGGGAATCTCATGATCGGTCAGCCCGGGGAGGATGGGCGCGACCATGACACCGGCCGGAACCCCGGCGTGAGCGAGCATGCGAATCGCCTCAAGCCGGCGTTCAGGTGTCGAAGCGCGCGGTTCCATGCGCCGGGCGAGATCCGGGTCCAGGGTTGTAATCGACACGAACACCGCCGCGGCCTTGTGCCGCGCCAGCTCCGACAGAATATCAATGTCGCGAGTGACGAGGTGATTCTTGGTAACGATTCCCACGGGATTGCGAAACTCACTGAGGATTTCCAGGCACCTGCGCGTGAGCTTCAGGTGGCGTTCGCTAGGCTGGTAGGGATCGGTCACGCCACTGATTGCGAGAACCTGTGGCTTCCATTTCGGCGCGGCGAGCTCCTCTCGTAGCAGCTGGGGCGCGTCCTCCTTGACCATAATCCTGGTTTCAAAGTCGAGACCGGCGGAGAACCCCAGGTACTCGTGCGTGGGGCGGGCGTAGCAATACACGCAGCCGTGCTCGCACCCGCGATACGGATTGATGCTTGCGCCAAAGCCAACGTCGGGACTGTCATTGTAGGCGATGACGGTTCGAGAAATATCTTTCAAGAGCACGGTGTCCCGGGATGAATCGGAGTCAGGTTCCAGATCGTACCCTTGCTCGGGTTCGTAAGCGAGCCGTTCGAAGCGGTTTGCCGGGTTATCACCCGCGCCGCGTCCGCGCGCTTGTTGATACTTGTTTGCCATGGAGTGAGCCCGCGAGTAGTTTCGCTTAATTTTCGCCCTGAAGCGCACAGCTGTCAAGCTTTTTCTTGCGCGAAATTGCGCGCCGGGTGAAAAGGTGCAAGATAGATACGGAAAAGGCCAACCGTCAGGCCTTTGCGGTGCGGTAGTAGATCTCGGAGGCAAGAACAAATGGTGCGGTATGAAGCTGGCAGATAAGATTGCGTTAATCACAGGTGGGGGCAGGGGGATAGGTAGAGCCATTGCTTTCGCATACGCGCGCGAGGGCGCGCGACTGGCAATCTGCGCCCGAATGGCCGCCGAGATCGAGGAGACAGCCGGCGCGATTCGCGCGCAAGGAGGAGACTGCCAGGGGTGGGTGTGCGATGTTTCGTCGGAAAGCTCCGTCGAGTACCTTTTCGCTAAAGTGAAGAATGAGTTCGGCAAGGTTGACGTTCTGATCAACAACGCCGGCGTGATGACGCGCCCGGCGCCGCTCGCTGAGGTCGAGGTCAAAAAGTGGGACTACACCATCGCCGTCAATCTGCGCGGCACATTTCTGGTGACGCGCGCGATCCTGCCGATGATGATGCGGCAAAAGAGCGGGTCCATTATCAACGTGTCATCGATGATCGGGCGCAGCGCGTACGCGAACTTTGCGGCTTATGCCGCGTCGAAGTGGGGAATCGAAGGCCTCACACAGACTCTGGCCGCTGAGGTCCGGTCTTACAATGTCCGCGTCAATTCAGCAGACCCTGGTTACGTCGCAACCAAATTAACCGGTTATCGCGGCAGCAAACCGGAGTCGGTTACAGAAGTTTTTGTTTTTCTCGGCTCTGACGAGTCTCAGGGCGTCAGCGGAAAGATGCTGAGTTCTTCCGGGTGGCGCGCGGAAGTTGGCAGGAGATGACGTTGCTTTTTTGCGAGAAGGCCCAGCGCCGCGCGCGTTTTTTGATCGACTCGCCGTGCTTGCCCGACTCGTGGAATTTTTCTGATTCATCCAATAGGCTCTTGCCCTTACGCTGATCGGCCTGGGAAATCTTGGTCGTGGCCAGCAGGTCTCTACCTTCTTTGATTAGGGTTGGACATATGAAAGCCATAGCGGGGTAAAGGAAAAAACAAAGAAACCCGCTCCAATAATAGAACGCTGAATTTTTCTCATCTCTGTCCCCCCTAGCCTGCGCTTTCACCTGCTCGCGGATAATTCTTTCACTTCCGGTGGCATCGTGCCAGTCTTAGTCACCAGCCAGACTGTTGCTCCCAACGTTTCATCAGATATACGGCGATCTCCCAGGTTCCGCTAGCCCTGCAAGTGCTTCTTGAAAAAATCCAGCGTCCGAACCCACGCTTCCTTGGCCGCTTCGGGATTGTACCGCTGGGGATTGGTATCGTTGTTAAAAGCGTGGGGAGCCCCGGCGTAGACCTTGTATTCAAAGGACTTCCCATACTTTTTCATGGCCTCGGCAAGTTTTGGAACTTGCGAAGTGATTCCTTCGTCCTTCTCGCCGTAGTGTCCCATAACCGCCGCGGTAATGTTCTGCACATCGTTCAAGTTCTGCGGGTTACGCCCGTAGTAGACAACGGCTGCCGCTAGATCCTTGTTGTGGGTCGCGATCAAAAGGACGTTTCCCCCGCCCCAGCAGAAACCGGTTACGCCAATTCTGCTGGCGCGAACAAACTTCTGGCCTTTGAGGTAGTTGATCGCACCCGTAAGATCCTTGATTAGCATGTCCTCATCCAATTTCCGGATCGCACCCGTAGCTTCGTCACCGGGAAATTTCGCAGTGCCTCCCAGCCGGGAGAGGAGATCCGGTGCCAGCACAACGTAGCCTTCTTTTGCCAGTCTCCGCGCCACGTCCTGGATATGATCGGTCAGACCTCGGTTCTCGTGGATCACCACGATAGCGGGAAGTGGGCCGTCTTTTTTCGGCCGGGTCAGGTAAGCCTGGACCGAGACCCCATCGGTTGAAGGAAAGTTAATCAGCGTGGAACTCAGCGCCGGATCATTGGGATCCACCTGGGCGGCATACACGACGGTTGGACCGAGCGAATCCAAGATCGTCGTTGCGGCTGCCAGGCCGCCGGTGATGACCGCGCCCTGTTGAATGAATTCGCGCCGGCTGATAACTCCGTCGCCGTAGTTTTTCTTGAGTTCTTCTAAGTCTTGCGCCATCCTGGTCTCCTTGAATTTTCACAGCCCGAGAAGGTTCTCGATTTTCGCTTGATCAAAGCCGACGATGACTTCGCCGTCGATGATCGTCACCGGAGTGCTTCTTTGCCCCATATCCAGCAGTTCTTTTAAGGCGGCCTGATCCTCACGCACGTTTTTGTTAACGAAGACTACGCCCTTCTGAGAAAGAAACTCCTTCTCCCGGTTGCATGGCCCTCAGCCGGGCTGGCTGTAGACGATCACTGATTTTGCCATTGTGCACCTCTTTTTTCTTTCTGTTCATTAGACGCTGTAGCGATGATGTTCTTTAACGGGAAAATCTATCCTCCCGCAAGGGCCAGGTCAATACGCCAGTCACTCATTATAAATCAGATCCTTCCCTAAGTTCAGGCATATTAGGTCGTGGTTCGACACGTCACCATCCTGAGCAACGTCGAAGGACGAAGAGCACGAAGTTGATTTAGGATCCACATATCCGACTTCGTGACCTTCGAGATCTTCGTAATTAGAAGTGTTTCATCAGATAATGCAGAAAGTTTGTGCAAGCTGCGGAAACTTTTAAGCATATCAGCCTCAAAAGCTTCTATTCGATCCGTACGAGCTTGCTGTTCCCGTTGTCTGCGTACCAGACGTACCCGCTTGGATCAACGATGATGCTGCGCGCCCGGCTTCTCGAAAGCGGCATTTGCCACTCCGTCCATTCTCTCTTTTTTGGCTCGTAGCGGCTGACCTGATTGCTGATAAACTCGGCGACATAGATAACCCCCGCGCCGTCAGAAGCGAGCGCGTAAGTGCCACTATGGGGATGCGATAGAGGAACGAACTCCCTCTGCTCGAGCGTTTTCGGGTTAATGTAGCCAATCTTGTGCGCGTCCCACTCCGCGTACCAGATGAGTCCTTGAGGATCCATTGTCAGCCCGCGCGGCCCGGATTTAGGGGTCGGCGTCTTATGCTCTGTGACGGTTCCCGTTTTGGTGCCGAGTTTGCCCACATAATCGCTCCCCGCGGCGGCGAACCAGACATCACCCGCCAGATCAATTTGAATACCATAGGGGCGCGAGGCTTTCGTCTGGGTCAGATATTCCCAGGTCTGGCCGGTCTTTGGGTCGAGCTTGACGATGCTCGACATCCATTCGTTCGAGGAATAAAGAAATCCATCGTTCCCCATCATCGGAGCGTGAATTCTTCCTACACCACCCCGTGCCCCCGGCCTGATTCCGCCGGCGGGAACCGGGAAATCCCTGATTCCGCCGGTCTTGGGGTCCAAGCGTCCGATCTTATCCTTGGCCGCTTGGGTGAACCAGATGATGCCCTCCCTGACCACGGTAATGCCATGAGGCTCTGCCTCCGGGGTCGGAATTGGGTACTCAGCAAACTCCCTCTTTTGCGGATCGAACATCCCGACTCGGTTGGCGCCGGTTTCTGCGAACCAGATCCGCCCCTGTTGATCTGTGGCAAGGCTGTGCGGCCTCGCGGAGTCACGTGGCAGGTCATAGACCGTGAACTTGCCCCGAATTTGCCGGTGTCCAGGTTGGAAGTTGATAAATGAACCTGCGCCATTCGCATACAGATCAGTGGCGCTGCTGAAAAAGAAAAGGATGAAACCGGGTGCAAAGAAAAAGAGTTCGATTGGCTCCCTCATCATAAACTCCCTTCGCCTGCGATGGTGCGGAAAAATCGGAACTAATAATTGTAGTCTTTGGGATTTACCCAGGTCAATGCCATGTTATGAAAAGCACCCTGCGCCCCGCACAATGACGGCCGATTCTTGTTTCCGGCCGATGCCTCCAGCTCGATGTGCAAGCCGGCAAGCGGGTTCCGCGCGCGGTTGCTGGTTTGTCTTCTGCTTTACAAGGGTATTACGGTGTGCTAGAAAAACTCATCTAAAAATAGTAAAGGAAGAATAAGGATGAACGGAGGAAACATGGGGATTGCTCAGGAGCAGAAGCACGAAGTCGTTGAGCAGTTCAAGCTCCACCGGACCGACACGGGTTCCCCTGAGGTGCAGGTTGCCTTGTTGAGCAAGCGCATTGACCATCTCACGGGCCATTTCAAGGTCCATGTCAAAGATCATCACTCCCGCCGAGGCCTTCTCAAGCTGGTAGGGCAAAGAAGGAGGCTATTAGACTATCTAAGAAAAAATGACTACGAGAGATATCGGACCCTTATCCAACGGCTGGGGATAAGAAGGTAAGCGTTCCGAGCCCTTTCCCTTCCTGCATTCCTCTCTGTGATTCTCCCCGATTCCGAGGGAACCATTTATGATCAAAAAAATTGAGGTCGATTATTACGGCCGTCCTCTATCCATAGAGGTGGGCAAGTTGGCGAAGCAAGCGGACGGCTCCGCTCTTGTGCGTTACGGCGAAACGGTGGTCTTGGTTACGGCAGTGGCTGCGAAAGAGGTCAGATCCGATACGGACTTCTTTCCCCTGACGGTTGATTACCAGGAGAAGACGTTTGCTGCCGGGAAGATCCCCGGAGGTTTTTTCAAAAGGGAAGGCCGCCCATCGGAAAAAGAGATCTTAACCTGTCGTTTGATTGATCGGTCCATCCGGCCGCTGTTCTCGGACGGGCTCAGGTCCGAGACGCAGATTATTGCGACCGTGCTTTCCGCTGATAAAGAGAACGATTCCGACGTCGTGGCCATGTTGGGGACCTCGGTTGCGCTGCAGGTGTCCGATATTCCCTTTAACGGCCCGTTGGCGGGAGTGCGCATCGGCAGGCTCCAGGGCGAGTGGGTCGTCAACCCCACGTTGAGTCAAATTCAAGAGAGCGACGTGGATGTCTTCCTTTCGGCAAGTCGCGAAGCCATCGTTATGGTTGAAGGAGGAGCCCAGATCGTCCCCGAAGATACGATCCTGGAGGCGTTGTTTCTAGGGCACCAGGCGATTCAGCCTTTGCTCGATTATCAAGATGAGATCAGGCGTGAGTTGGGCAAGGAAAAGCGCCACGTGCCAATCGTCGAAACCGATAGAGACCTGTTCGGGCGGATTGAAGAGCTGGCCCGAAGTCGAATTCTCGAGGCGATAGCCATTGGCGAGAAGCAGCAGCGCTACAAGCGACTCGACGAGATCAAGGGTGAAGTGCTTGTCGAAGGGGTGGCATTGTATCCGGACCGGGGAAAAGAGGTCAAAGCCGCGTTCGACGAGCTCAAGAGAGTCTATTTTCGGCAGCAGATTGTTCATGAAAGAAGGCGTATCGATGGCCGTGGTCTGAAGGACATTCGCCCCGTCAGCTGTGAAATTCAGGTGCTGCCTCGAACCCATGGTTCAGCGTTGTTTACGCGCGGGGAAACTCAGGCGCTTGTGATTACAACTCTAGGTACCGGGTCGGACGAGCAAAAGATCGATGCTCTGATGGGCGAGCATTATAAGAGATTCATGCTGCACTACAATTTTCCTCCGTTCAGCGTTGGGGAGGTGAAGTTTCTGCGCGGGCCCAGCCGGAGAGACATCGGGCACGGGGCGCTGGCGGAACGCGCGCTTGTTCCGGTCAGCCCCAAAGAAACAGAATTCCCCTATACGATTCGAATCGTCTCCGAGGTGCTTGAATCCAACGGCTCCACCTCCATGGCGACGGTGTGCGGCGGTTCTCTTTCGCTCATGGATGCGGGCGTGCCGGTTTCCAGCGCGGTCGCGGGCATTGCCATGGGGTTGATCAAAGAAGGGGAGGAGGTGCGGATCCTGTCCGATATTCTCGGCGATGAGGACCACCTCGGGGACATGGATTTCAAGGTCGCGGGTACGCGCGATGGAGTTACCGCGCTGCAAATGGACATCAAGATCAGCGGCGTCACGCGTGAGATCATGCACGAAGCCCTCTATCAAGCGCGCGAGGGAAGAATCAAAATCCTCGATGTCATGGATGCGGTGATTGCTAAGCCGCACACCGATATCTCCGGGCATGCGCCGAGAATCATCACGCTGAAGGTGAAACCCGAGAAGATCCGTGAGATCATTGGGCCTGGAGGTAAAGTCATTCGCGGAATCGTCGAAGAAACCGGCGTCAAGATGGATGTGGAGGATGACGGCACGATCATGATTGCCTCCAGCGATGAAGCGGCTTCGCGCAAAGCCGTCGAGATGGTTTACCGAATCACCGCCGAAGCAGAAATCGGGAAGATTTATCGCGGCACGGTCCGGCGCATCATGGATTTCGGCGCTTTTGTCGAGATTCTGCCGGGCACGGATGGTCTGGTCCATATCTCGGAATTGGCGCCACAGCGGGTCCGTCGGGTTACCGACATCCTCAAAGAGGGAGATGAAGTAATGGTGAAGGTCCTGGACATCGACAGGCAGGGTAAGATCAGGTTGAGCCGCAAAGAGGCATTGTCCGAAACAGCGGACTCTCAGTCGCCGCATCCGCGTGGCGGCCCCGAAGACTCGCCTCAGGACGGTAATCTCTAGCATCACCATGGTTGCCAAGACGGTTTTGGACAACGGGATTCGTGTCATCGCCGAAGAGATGCCAGGATCACACTCGGTCACCCTGGGCATATGGGTCGAGAACGGATCGCGCCATGAAACGCGAAGCAAAAGCGGCATTTCCCACTTCATTGAGCATCTGCTTTTCAAGGGAACCGAGCGGCGGAGCGCGGCTCAAATTGCAGAAGAGATGGATTCCGTGGGGGGCGTGCTCAACGCTTTCACCGGCAAGGAGTATACTTGTTACTACGCCAAGGTGCTGGATGAAAACCTGGCGCTGGCGATCGACCTGCTCGCGGATATCTTTATTCATTCCGTCTTCGAACGCGAAGAAATCGAGCGCGAGCGGTCGGTGATTCTGCAAGAGATTTCCCAAGTCGAAGACACGCCGGACGATTACGTCCATGAGCTTTTCAGTGCGGATTTCTTCCGCGACCACGCACTCGGGCGGCCGATTTGCGGGGATGCGGCCACGGTGACGAATTTTCAACGGGACGATTTCATCGACTTTTGGCATGACCGCTACCTTCCGAGTCGCGTGATCATCGCGGCCGCCGGCCATCTGGACCCGCCGGAGCTGTTCCGACAAATGGCGCGGAGCTTGGGTAAGGTGGACGTCTCCAGACCGGCGGCGAAGCCAGAAGAGCCGCGTGCCGACGGCAAGCCTGTGCGTCAGAGCGGTGTGTTCAAGCATTCCAAGCCGCTGGAGCAAGTTCATCTGTGTCTAGGACTCGACGGAATTCAGCAGGCGCATCCGGAGCGCTATGTCTTTTATGTTCTCAACACGATTCTCGGTGGGGGCATGAGCTCGCGCCTTTTCCAGGAGATTCGCGAGAAGCGGGGAAAGGTCTACTCGATCTATTCGTTTCAATCCGCCTATCACGACGTCGGTTACCTCGGGGTGTATGCGGGGACCAGTCTCGAATGGGCGGAGGAGGTGGTCGAGCTTGTTGTGAGAGAAATGCGCCGGATCGCCGACGGGGATCTGAAAGAAGAGGAAGTGGAGCGCACCCGGAATCAGCTGGTCGGAAGCACAACGTTGGGACTCGAATCGTCCGATTCATGGATGGGACATATCGCCAAGAACGAGATTTACTTCTCGCGGGCAGTCTCTTTGGACGAAATCGGGCAGGGAATTCGTGCTGTGTCTCGGGATGAGGTCGTCAAGCTCGCGAGCTCGCTGTTTCAGCCTGCCGCCCTTACTCTTACGGTTCTAGGCGATCTCGCAAAGAAAGACCTCGACATCAAACTGTAGAAGCCTTCTGCCGCCTGGTTAGATCAGGTCGCCCGGCATCACCGGCATCAATGGAAGAGGTTGCGGTTCAGATTCGGCGCGTGCGCCAAAATCAGAATCCCGTTCCCTTGCCTCGATACATGACGGAGGGATCGGTGGGGATGGACCTGTTTGCCGATCTAGAGGTTGACTTGGTGCTGGCGCCGCTCGAGCGCGCGCTGGTTCCCACGGGAATTGCCATCGCCTTGCCGCTGGGATTTGAAGCGCAGATTCGTCCGCGGAGCGGTCTCGCTCTCAAGCACGGACTCACGCTCGTCAATAGCCCCGGAACCATCGATTCGGATTATCGTGGGGAAATTCAGATGATCGTCATCAATTTAGGAAGGGAGCAAGCGGTAATCCGCCGCATGGATCGCCTGGCGCAAATGGTGGTCCAGAGCGTCTGTCGCGCGCGCTGGCAAGAGGTCCATAGCCTTCCTTCCTCGGAACGTCAGCAGGGAGGGTTTGGGCACACGGATAAGATAGAACAGGCCAAATAATGAAATCATGGAACATTGGAGTGATGGAGTCATAGGGTAACGAGCATGGCTCCAGTACTCCACTTCTCCAATTCCCCAGGCAAGCGAAGATGATTGACCGTTACACAAGTCCCGAGATGGGTGGGGTCTGGTCGGAGCAAAACCGCTTCCAGAAATGGCTCGAAGTGGAGATCCTGGCGACGGAGGCACTAGCGACGCTGGGAAAGGTTCCCAGAGCAGCCGCCCGCAGGATCAAGCAACGGGCGCGCTTTGAGGTCGGCCGGATTCAGGAGATTGAAAAGGAAGTCAAACACGAGACGATAGCATTTCTACGCTCCGTGGCGGAGTCCTTAGGGGACGACGCGCGCTTTGTCCACGTGGGAATGACTTCTTCTGATGTGATGGACACAGCGTTCGCGCTGCAACTCAAAGAAGCTGCCGGCATTTTGCATGACGACCTGGGCGCGCTCATTCAAGTGCTCAAAGATCTTGCCTTCAAATACAAGACCACGCCGATGATCGGGCGCACGCACGGGATCCACGCGGAACCCATTACCTTTGGTCTCAAGATGGCGTTGTGGCACGAAGAGATGAGGCGGAACTTGGGGCGTCTCGAGCGAGCAGCCGCGGAGGTTAGCGTCGGGAAAATCTCCGGTGCGGTCGGAACCTTCGCGCAGATCTCGCCCAGGGTAGAGGCTTACGTCTGCCGCAAAAGCGGCCTCAAACCGGCGCCGATTTCCAATCAAATCATCCAGCGCGACCGCCACGCGGTTTTCTTCACGACTCTGGCGGTGATCGCCAGTTCCCTGGAAAAGATCGCGGTGGAAATCCGCCATCTCCAGCGCACAGAAGTGTTGGAGGCCGAAGAGCCCTTTACCGAAGGCCAGATGGGCTCCTCAGCCATGCCTCATAAGCGCAATCCCGTCCTGTCGGAGAATGTCACGGGCCTTGCGCGGCTGATGCGTTCTTATGCCCTGGCCGCGATGGAAAATGTGGCCCTCTGGCATGAGCGCGATATCAGCCATTCTTCGGTGGAGCGCGTGATCGCCCCCGATGCCACCATTGCTTTGGATTTCATGCTGCGGCGCATGACCTACGTGCTGAAAAACCTCTGTGTGTATCCGGAAGCGATGCGCCGCAACCTGGAGCGAAACGGCGGGGTGATCTTCTCCGAGCGCGTGCTTCTCAGTCTCGTGAACAAGGGGCTGGCGCGCGACGCGGCCTATCGCATCGTCCAAGCTCACGCGCACAAGGTGTGGAAAAACGGCGGCGACTTGAAGCAAGAGCTGCTCAAAGATCCCGAGGCGCGCCGCTACCTCTCGACAAGCGACATCGAGAAGATCTGGGATTTGCAGCCCTACTTGAAGAACGTGGACGTAATCTTTCGCAGGGTCTTTCATTAATCGGGTTTTTTTAGTTTTGAGGTCTCCGACTCAAATCTAGCCAAGGATATTTTAACTTATTGGGCTCATGACGGTCGTTGTAAAGTCCACCTGGAAAATCTCCCCTACCCCTCTTTTCCAAAGAGGGGTAATCTGCGCAGTGCGAGGTTCACCGGGTGAAAAGGGAATTCGTTTCCCCTTTTGCCAAAAGGGGGATCAAGGGGGAGTTTGGGCAGGGCCAAAAATGTGGGAAACCTAAGAACTAAACACGTCTCACTTTAAGACAGGGAGGCCCGATGGAGAAAGGCGCTGCTTTTTACGAAGGCAAAGCGAAGATTCTGTACGCGACCGATGACATCATCCTGAGCCCGCGACGCCCATGCGAGTGAAGGTGTATATTACGCTCAAGGCCGGTGTCCTCGATCCCCAGGGCAAGGCAGTCGAGCGGTCGCTGCATTCCTTAGGATACCCTGGGGTCGAGGGGGTCCGAATCGGTAAGTATCTGGAGTTCACGCTTGCGATCGCTTCCAATGAAAGCGCGACGCAGCGGGTCCGTGAAATGTGCGACAAACTGTTGGCCAACCCGGTGATCGAAGATTACCGCTTCGAATTCAGTAGCGGTGATGAGCGATGAGGATTGAGATTTCGCAGACTCGGGACTCAGTTCTCGGAACTCAGGACTGAATATGCGCTGGGGGGTGGTTATCTTTCCTGGATCCTGTGACGATCACGACGTCCATTATTGCCTGAAAACCGTGTTGCAGCAGGAAGTGGAATTCCTTTGGCATAAGAACCAGCTCAAAGGCCAGTGGGATTGCGTTGTCCTGCCCGGCGGCTTCTCGTACGGAGATTATCTCCGTACGGGTGCGATGGCGCGCTTCTCGCCGATCATGGACGGCGTGGTGACGTTCGCCCAAAAGGGCGGGTTCGTTCTCGGCATCTGCAACGGCTTTCAGATCCTATGCGAAGCCGGCCTTTTGCCCGGCGCGCTGACGCGCAACTCGTGCCTCCAGTTCATTTGCCGCCAGGTTTTCCTGCGGCTGGAAGAAACCGACACCGCTTTCACGAAGAAGGGCAAAAAAGGTGAGATCCTGCGCATTCCCGTCAAGCACGGCGACGGTTGCTATTACGCAGATGCCGCCACCTTGAAGCAGCTACAGAAGCGGCGGCAGATTGTTTTGCGTTATTGCGACGATAAAGGAAAACCCTCCGCGGCCGCCAATCCCAACGGGTCCGTTGACAACATCGCGGGGATTTGCAATGAGGCACGAAACGTCTTCGGCTTGATGCCGCATCCGGAACAAGCAGGAGAAAAGATTCTCGGGAGCGATGACGGGCTGAAGATTTTCGCTTCTGTGATCGCAGCCTGCCGCAAGGGACGCTAGTCGTGGCGCGCGCCCAACCATCCTTGCAGCTGCCGGTGACGCCGGAGACTGTATCCAGTCACGGACTGACGCTGGAAGAATATCAGCGGATCGTCGAGTTGTTGGGTCGCGAGCCCAATTACACTGAGCTGGGCGTGTTTTCGGTCATGTGGTCCGAGCACTGCAGTTACAAAAGCTCGCGACGTTTTTTGAAGCTCCTTCCTACGGCGGGAAAGAGGGTACTGCAGGGGCCGGGCGAGAACGCTGGCGTCGTCGACATCGGGTCCGGTCTCGCCGCGGTTTTCAAGATGGAAAGTCATAACCATCCGTCCTTTATCGAGCCTTACCAGGGCGCCGCCACCGGTGTGGGAGGAATCCTGCGCGATGTTTTTACCATGGGTGCCAGACCCGTAGCGACAATGAACTCGCTGCGCTTCGGTGCCGTCGATCACCCGCGCACCCCGTATCTCGTAAGGGGAGTTGTGGCGGGAATCGGCGGTTACGGCAACTGCGTTGGCGTGCCCACTGTCGGGGGCGAAGTTTTCTTCGACGAGAGCTATAATTCTAATATCCTGGTTAACGCTTTCACGCTCGGACTGGCAAAGAAAAAACGTCTTTTCCGCGCCGCGGCCAGCGGCGCCGGGAACCCCGTGATCTATGTGGGCGCCAAGACGGGAAGAGACGGAATCCACGGTGCGACCATGGCATCTGATATTTTTTCCGAAGCGATAGAAAAGCCCAGACCCACGGTGCAAGTCGGCGATCCTTTTACGGAGAAGCTCCTGTTGGAGGCCTGTCTCGAGTTGATGAAAGAACACTGCATTGTCGGCATCCAAGACATGGGCGCCGCAGGCCTCACCTCTTCGTCGGCGGAAATGGCCGGACGCGCGGGAACCGGCGTGGAGATCGATCTGAGCCGCGTTCCTTTGAGAGAGCAGGGAATGACCCCCTACGAGATCCTGCTTTCAGAATCCCAGGAGCGCATGCTCCTAGTCGTCAAAAAGGGCTCCGAGGATAAGGTCAAAAAAATCTTTGAGAAATGGGACCTCGAAGCGGTGGTGGTTGGGAAGGTGACGCGGAGCCGGTTTTTTCGTGCTCTGTTCAACGGCGCGGAGGTGGCCCGGATTCCGGTCCGCGCTTTGACCGATGACGCGCCGATGTACAGCCGGCCCGTGCTGCGGCCGGCGAATCAAGAAGAGTTGCAAACTCTGGACCTGGATCAGATCAAGCCACCGCAAGATCCGGGCGCGGTCTTGAAGGCTCTTCTGAGTTCCCCCAACCTCGCCTCCAAAGAATGGGTCTATCGGCAATACGATCATTACGTGCGGAGCAATACCGTGGTTGGCCCGGGCGCAGACGCAGCTCTCATCCGCGTCAAGGGAACCAAGAGGGGCTTGGCCCTGACGGTAGATTGCAGCGGGCGCTATTGTTACCTGGATCCTTACGCCGGTGGTATTTTGGCGGTGGCCGAGGCGGCGCGCAACCTCGCTTGCGTCGGTGCCGCGCCCGTGGGGCTAAGTGATTGTTTGAACTTTGGCAGCCCTGAACGCGCCGATGTGATTTGGCAATTCGCGGAGGTGATCCGAGGTCTGCGGGATGGCTGCCTGGCTTTGGAAGTTCCGGTCGTGAGCGGGAACGTGAGCTTTTACAACGAAACCGACGGGCGGCCCATATTTCCCACGCCGACGATCGCGATGGTGGGTCTGCTCGCGGACGTGGAAAAACATGTCACTTCGTGGTTTAAGTCGGAGGGGGATCTGATCGTCCTGCTGGGCCGCTCGCGCGAGGAGCTAGGTGGAAGCGAATATCTCAAAGTCGTACACGGGCTGGTCCGGGGCCGGCCCCCCGCCATCGAGTTGAAACTGGAGCAGGCAGTGCAGAGGTGCTGTATAAGTGCCATCAATAAGGGTATCATTCGTTCTGCCCATGATATCTCCGAGGGTGGTTTGGCTGTGGCTCTTGCGGAATGTTGCGTGATGGCGCGGGAACGCGCGATCGGAGCAACGGTGGAACTGGAGGAAGCGATGCGCCGAGACGCGCTTCTTTTCGGCGAGTCTCCATCGCGAATCATCGTCACGGTGAGAGAAAAGCATCTGCGTCGCCTCACTCAAATTGCGGCAAGAGCAGGCGCGCCGGTCCGCGTCCTAGGAAAAGTGGGCGGCAGACGCCTCAATATTCGATCGGTGCTGGAAGTTTCCGTTGAGGAGCTGCGGCAGGCTTGGCGGCAAGGCTTGGAGCGCTACCTTAATTAAGGGGGCTGGCTCTTTGTTCGATAAGTTCCGAGAAGAGTGCGGTGTTGTCGGGGTCTACGGACATCCGGAAGCTGCCAACCTGGTGTATCTGGGTCTCTACGCCCTTCAGCATCGAGGCCAGGAATCGGCCGGAATTGTTTCGTCTGACGGCGATGGACTGATTGCCCATCGCCAGCTTGGTTTAGTCGCGGACGTCTTTAACGAGGAGATCATCAAGCGCCTGAGAGGGTCCATCGCGATCGGCCACAACCGCTATTCCACGACCGGAGAGAATCATCTGAAGAACGTTCAGCCGATTGTGGTGGAGTACGCTCAGGGTCCGATGGCGGTTGCCCATAATGGCAACCTGGTAAACGCACAGATCCTGCGCGAAGAGCTTGAGGCCTGTGGCTCGATCTTTCAGTCGACCTCGGATACGGAGGTCGTGATTCATCTCATTGCGACGTCCAAAGAAAAAGATCTGACGGGAAGGATTATCGACGCTCTCAGTCGGGTACGAGGAGCCTATTCGTTAGCTTTCTTGACGCTCGATCGGATGATTGCAGCGCGCGACCCGATGGGGTTTCGACCGTTGGTCATCGGCAGGCTAAAGTCGGCGCCGCAGGGATACGTAGTGGTTTCCGAAACCTGCGCGCTCGATCTCATTGAAGCCGAATATCTGCGTGAGGTCGAGCCCGGTGAGATCGTCACTTTTTCTTCCCAGGGGGTCGAATCGCTAAAACCGTTTGCGCCATCCCCGGAAGCGAAATGTATTTTCGAATACATCTATTTTTCCCGCCCCGACAGCAATCTATATGGGCGCAACGTTTATCAAGTCCGTAAGGCTTTCGGCCGGCAACTGGCGCGAGAAAACCCCGTCGATGCGGACCTCGTCACTCCGGTTCCAGACTCGGGCGTGCCCGCGGCGATCGGTTACGTGGAAGAAGCCAAACTTCCTTTGGAATTTGGTCTGATCCGCAACCACTACGTTGGCCGCACCTTTATCGAGCCCCAACAATCGATTCGGCACTTCGGCGTTAAAATAAAGCTCAATGCGCAACGGGAAGTGCTGCAAAACAAGCGGGTTATAGTCGTCGATGATTCCATTGTCCGCGGCACCACCAGCCGCAAGATCATTCGTATGTTGCGCGACGCGGGCGCGCGCGAAGTGCACATGCGCATTAGCTCGCCGCCGACGACGGGCTCCTGTTACTACGGAATCGACACACCAACACGCAGGGAACTGATCGCGTCTTCGCACTCGGTCGAGGAGATCCGTCGGTTCATTGGCGCGGACAGTCTCGCTTACCTGAGCACCGAAGGCATGTATGCTGTTTTTAACGGCGACCACCGGGGGTTCTGCGATGCTTGCTTCAGCGGCAAGTATCCGGTTCACTTTGAGGACGAAGGTCACACACGGCAGCTTCATCTCTTCGAGGCGTTGAGTCGTTAGCTGTTTTGGCGGCCTTTGAAGGCTTGCCTGCCACTGATCCCTTCCTGCGTATCAATTCTGTCCCGATCCACCTATGCCAGCACAGCTCACCAGGCTTTCTCCTTTGCCCAGTCTGAGTTGGTTGAAGCCGTCTTACGAAGGGGATCGAGAATTGGTTCGAGGTAAGGGGGTTGGTTCGGTTGTTTCGTCCGGGCTATTTTCCAAGACAAGCCAATTTGCCGGAAAGTACCGTTAAGTGTTATACCCGCCGTAAAGATGTTATATACCCTACAGGTTTGCCATTTACACTGACACAGGAGAAAAGATGGGGGCATGAGTCAACAACGGGACTCGTAACCAAATGGTAGGCCTACTATCACCTTATTACCGGCAGACGCGCACAGAACGGCTGATAGCAGCCGGGCGCTTGGTGTTGGCGGCGTTCTCGCTTCTGGCCATCTACCTGGATCCCTCTGAACCGTCCAGGTATGTGGACGTAGCGTATTCTGCCCTGGTCACATATCTGGCGTATGCGGCACTAATCGTGCTGGTGCTCTGGAGCTCAATGACACCCCCCACTCGCCTCCCCATCGTAACTCACGGCGTTGATTTGGCAGCTTTTTTCATTTTGATTTATTTCACGGAAGGGCCCACGAGTCCATTTTTTGTCTATTTTGTCTTTGCGTTAATCTCTGCGACTCTACGTTGGCACTGGTCAGGGACCTTATGGACGGCAGCCGTTGCGCTCGCGGGGTTCATCGGGCTGGGAGTTTATATTGGCGAAGTTTTGGGCGACCCTGCCTTCGAGCTTAACCGTTTTGTAATCCGCAGCGTTTATCTCGCCGTCGCAGCCGTGCTTCTTGGCTATTTGGGAGAGTACGAGCAGCGTCTACAGCGCGAAATCTCCGGGCTCGCGTCATGGCCCGTCGGTCTTCCTGAAAAGACCTCCAGTCTCGTGCGCGAGACGCTAGAAAAAAGCGCTCTGACACTGGGAGCGCAGCGTATAGTAATGGCGTGGGAGGATAAGGAAGAACCTGCGGAATGCCTCGCCACGTGGTTCAACGGTGAATTCGCATCTAGTCACGAGCGACCGTCTAGCCTTCAGCGGCGCGTTGCCGAATCGCTCAGGGAAAAGAGCTTTCTCTGTCATGACTGTCGCAACCTTAGCCCCAGCGTGCTTTGCCTTGGCGCAGAAGGTTTTCAGTTCTGGCGCGGTGCTCCCCTGAACGTGGATTTCCAAAATCGGTTCGCTATCGATGGAAGCGTCCTGTCTTTGCCCCTGCGCGGGGAATATCTTCAAGGGCGCCTCTTTTTTCTGGATAAAAAAGGTTTGACCTCTGACGACTTGACCCTGGGGGAGATTATTGCCTCAATGGTGACAACACGAATGGACTCGCTATCCTTGCTGAAGCAGTTACAGCAAGCCTCCGCGATGAATGAGCGCATCCACCTATCCTATCGCTTGCACGACAGCGTACTGCAGACGCTCGCTGCACTAAGCCTCCAGTTGGCAATGATAGAGAAGCTCCTGAGCACAGACCCGCGAATGGCAAAACAGCGCTTGTCGGAAATCCAGGACATCATCGGTGACGAGCAACGCAACCTGCGTTCCATCGTCGGAGAATTGAAGGGGATAAGCCTGGTCCGCTCTGGAGAGGATGACAACGTAGCAAGCCAGCTGGAAGAATTGGCGCGAAGACTCGAGGGCCAATGGGGCGCGCGGATAAAACTGGAGCTAAAGGCGCCTGAAGCCGGGGTGTCAAAGGCCATGATCGCCGGTGTGCGGGATCTTCTTCAAGAAGCGGTGAGTAACGCCGTGCGTCATGGCCACGCGTCCGTCGTTCGTATAGAAATCTTTCCGGAAGGGCAGCGAACCGCTATCATCGTGAATGATAACGGGAGCGGCTTTCCCTTCCGCGGCTACTATGACCACAGCGCGCTCACGCAAAACAAACTTGGGCCGAGGACGTTGCGAGAACGGGTTACTGAAATGGGGGGATCGCTGGCCATCGATTCATCAAATTCTGGTTCGCGCCTGGAAATTCAACTGCCGGCAACGTCCGAGGCTTAGATGGCGATCACTTTGGTGTTAGGTGATGACCACCCTATTGTTCTCAGCGGGCTGGAAAACCTATTGCGCCTGGAAAAAGACTTCAACGTCGTCGCGCAGTGCCATACCGGTGATGAGGTTCTGCAGGCGGTGCGCAAGTACAAGCCGGATATCCTCATCCTGGATATCCGCATGCCGGGAAAAAACGGCCTCGAGGTACTCCGGCAGATTCGCAAGGAGACTCTCCCTACCCGCGTCGTGTTTCTCACCGCAGCCCTCGATGAAGAGGAAGCGTTGGAGGCTATCCGCCTGGGAATTTCCGGTGTCGTGCTTAAAGAAATGGCGCCCAAACTGCTCATTCAGTGCATCAGAAAAGTTCACGCTGGGGGACAATGGTTGGAGCGGAGCTCTTTTGGTCATGCTCTCGAGACCGTGGTCCGGCGCGAGGCGGGGACGCGTGAAATGGGTGGAACACTGACCCCGCGCGAGGTCGAGATCGTGCGCCTGCTTGCCGGCGGCTTGCGCAATAAAGAGATCGCCCAAAGACTTTTCATCAGCGAAGGGACCGTGAAGATCCACCTGCATCATATCTTCGAGAAGCTCGACATCAATAGCCGCCTGGCTCTGACCCTATTTGCCCGGAACAAGGGGCTAATTTGATTTAGGTTTTTAGATTTTGGATTCCGCGGTCTTCTGCCTGCGGGTCTTGTTACCTTCGCCTCATTCTGCTCCACAAAAACGCCCCGCCGTCTATCGATAGTTATAGAGAAATGTATCCGTCGTCATATTGTTCCCCTGCCGGCGAATTGATACAAACTTACCCGCTCGGAAAAGACGACACTGTTCAAGAATCCCCGGAGACGACCGTGAAAACGAAGAAACCTACGCTACAGAGCGGGCGTAAGAGCCGCGCGGACCTGACGCCGCGCGAGATTGCGGTCATGCACATGGTGGCGAGGGGTCTGCGCAACAAGGAGATTGGCGAGAAGCTGCTCATCGGCGAGGGAACGGTTAAGGTTCATCTGAACAGGATCTATTCTAAGCTCAAGCTGAAAAACAGGGTCGCGTTGGCGTTGTATGTTCGGTACGGAGACATGTTCTAAAGCATCAATTCAGTTCTCCGATGCCTATATCGAAAGTTATACAGAAATGTATCCCTCGCTATATTGTTTTGCCGCATCCAGAATCTATATTCACGTACTACTGTTTGGCCGGTGAAAAAAGGAGGAAACGGTAGGGTTGTCCTCCCTCGTCATGGACTTAAGGAGAAGCTAGAATGAACTCGCGACAGCTCAAGAAGCAGAAGACGAAGAATTTGGAGCTTATTCTGGCCGTTGCGGTCGGGATGCTCTGCGCGCTCTCGGCGTGGATGAAAGTCTTACACTAGATGTGTCCAGGGGACATCGAAACCAAAGAGGAAGACAGCGTATTGAAAGCAAAGCGTAAATGGATCCTGGCAGCCGCTTTGGCCGTCGTCGCTTGGGCGCTTGCTTTTTCTGCTGTGCCTGTATCCACGCAACAAGGAGATTGGCAAGAAGCTTCTGATCGGCGAGGGGACGATCAAAAATTCACCTGCCTCACATCTACATCAATCTCAAGCGGTGTAGCCAGCTTGCCCTGCCTCTTTACGCGCGCGATGGTGCCGACTTCTAACCTGTAACAGCTAAAGCTGAGGGCCTAACAGCTGAACCGGCACTCCTACTGCACGACAAAACTGCTTGTGCCACTCCCCGACATTCCGCTGAACGTAGCGTCCGCTTTGACCTGGTAGGTACCGAGCGGGTCTTTGCGATTGAGGCGAAGTTTATACACCGCCGTGCCGTTGGATCCGGTTGTTAGGTTCTGAGTCAATACCGTCCCGTTAGCTTTGGTAATAGTCAGTTTCACGCCCGCGTTAGCGACGGACGATCCTGAAGAGCTTACCGCGGTTGTGATCGAGATCGCCTGCTTGCGATTGTAGGCCGACTTATCCGTCGTCACCGTCGCATTGAGCGAACCAATGACGATCTCTAGGCCTGAGGCCGAACTTGAATAGGATGGTGTCGCGCTGTTGGTCCCGGTCGCGCTGAAGCTATAGGAGCCAGCCGCAAGCGTAGACGAAGAAAATACTTGAAGTGTTGTCGAGACGCTCGAACCCGGAGCGGTGCTCAGCGAGGAGAAGCCGAACGACGCCGTGAGTCCCGCTGGCATCGTGGCGCTAAGCCCGAAGGTCGACCTAGTGCAGTAGCTGTTGTCGTTGTTAGTGGCGGTCACCGTGTACGAAGCCGAGCTGCCGACGGCTACCGTCTGGCTCGATGGCGAAATCGTTACGGTAGGATTTGCCTGCACGCAGGTTGTCGATCCGCCGCCACTGAAAGTCACACTTACACTGGCGCCCGCGCTGTCCACCGAAAGTAAAGCAATGTTTACTCCGGCAGTGGAATCACTGTAAACCTGACCGACATTCAAAACCCAATCGGAAGTTGTGCTCGCTTGGTCCAAGTCCCAAAGATAACTGCTGTTGCCGACCCCTTCTATGCCTGTGTGAAGAATGACGTTTTTAGATAAACTGCTATCGAAATCCAAGCCCGCTCGGTACTCCACATAATAGTAGGTGGGTCGTCCCGTGCTTGGATCTATAGACTTAAGAATCTTTAGGGCTTTGGGGTCGGTATCGTTGGACTCATACGGGGCAATCCAATAAACCCCGTCCGCCTGTACCGCGGTAATGGGCGGGGAGATATTGTAGTTCAACCAGCCGAGCCGCTCCTTCTGAAAGGCATTATAATGGCCCGAAGAACTCCCCATGATGTCCCATCCGTCGCCATAATCTGAGGTGCTGCAAGTGCCGGACGCGCAGCTCATGGAATGAGAATGATACAAACCGAGGTTGTGACCCATCTCGTGACCGACGACACGCAGCTGAAGACTCCCGTTGATCCACGCTCTGGAAGGATTACCACCTACGGTCCCAAGACCCCACCAAGTACAAGCATTTTGAGGAAATGCATAAACCTTACGGTTGTACTGCGACAGATTGGCCCCCGCAGCGGCAGCAGCCTGATCGGCTAAGGAGGCCGTTGTTCCAGAATCACAAACTGTCGAGCTTTGATTGATAGTGAACCAGCCGTAAACGTCGGCGGCAGCACCAGGGTTGGCCACGCCGGTGAGCCAGGTCTGAGTAAAGGAGTTCTCTAGATCAAAGCTGGCGGTTGTGTTAAAGACGCTCTGGGCAGCGGAGAGGGTATAGGGTTGGGTCGCCTTGTCGGAGAAGTTGACCAGGATCACAATGGTTTTTTGAGCGCCAAAAGTATTGGGAAGAGCTTGCCCGAGAGTCTGCACGCTGCTGCTTCCGGACAACGCTAAGACACCATTGGTCCTTAGACCCCTGGCGCGGAGGTGGTCGCCCGTCTGAAGCGCTGGGGGATCGGTCGCAAAGATAAGCTCTAAGCGCTCCGCTGCGGTGTGCAGATAGTAACGATAGCGGCTCCCGGGATCCCGGTCCTCATGCAGGACCTCCAGGGTTCCGTCTAAGGTCTGCTGAGCGGACCTCGGCTGGGCAAAAATGCTCCCGGGTAAAAGGGCCAGAAAAAAACTGAAAATGGCCGGCCAAGCAACTAACCTCAGTCGATCAAGCCCCGACTTGATGGTCTTGAACCGTTCCATGGGGATATCCTCCAGAAAATAGGCTGGAAAGATCCCCGTCCCGGCAGAAACGATGAATTCCTCTTTCGGTAGCCCGGCAATCCCAGTTTATCCGGGACCCGTGGCTTTGCGTCCCCCGATCGCTCGGGGTTTGCCTTTGTCGAGAGGAGATCCTTCAAACTTGGGTTCCTGATTAATTCCGAGCAAGTGCGATGCCAATAATGAGCGACCGGTAATCCTGGGCAAAATGGCAGTTGGCAAGGATCGCTCATGACACATATGTCCAACAAGAGGGACATTCTCGAACTTGTGCAAATAGAAGGACGGCAAGAGCCAGAGGGGCCAGCGCCGATTCTGGAACACCCAACCCTCGGTACTGTTCCTTTCCATGGAGTTTGTAGAAACACCTTCCCCAGGAAAGAATAAATAGTTCGCGTATCTCTCGGCGACAAACATCAGAGCAGTGAGACGGAATTCAGGCGGGCGCATCAGGTCGCGGAAGGGCGAGCGTGCCGCTGGATCAAGGTCGTATGCATCGCGGCGAGACCGTCCCTACTGAGTTGGAACAGAATCCGAAAGAATAAGACAGACGGGAACAGCGACGCCCTTTCAGGCGGCAGGGATCCTGCCACATTGGACATCGACGTCGACGCGATGAACTGAGGACCCTGTTCACCATGGGGTTCGGGCAGCGAGTGGTCGAACCGGCAACGATGCTGTCAGCCTTTGGTTAAGAACGGTCCCATTCGAAGGGGGCAGAGCTGATTATGAAAAAGAGTGTCTATATCGAAAGTTATACAAAAATGTATCCGCCGCTATATTGTTTTGCTGCCGCCAGAATCTATATTCACTTTCTACTTTGTGAGCGGCGATGAACTTACGACAGATAGCGACAGATCACGACATGACGTGACAGCTCAAGAAACGAAAACTGTCGATAGGCTCTCGGCGAAAGTTGGGTACTAGGTTTGTACAAATCTATTGAAACTAAGGAGGAAGACAGTGATATCGAAAACAAAACATATATGGATTCTCGCATCAGTCTTCGCCGTCGCCGCGTGGGCGCTGGCTTTTCCTGCGACGCCTGCGTCGGCGCAGGGGGATCATCCAAATCTGAACCCTCCAGTCATCACTTGTGACGGGGCTACGGATAAAACGATTACGATCAAAGTTTGCGGCGGAGCCGACACCGGAGCGCCTGCCGGCTTCAGCCTCCAGTGGGTGCCGAGCGGGACCGGCTTCGGCAGTGGAGACAATCCCAATTTTTGTAGCGCGTCGTTCTCGGGCGTGCCCACCGGCTCGACCTTTGATCTTTCTCCAGGCGAGTGCGTAGACGTCGTGGTCGCGCAGCCGACGGGCGCGATTGGCGAGTCGTTCCAGTGCACCGGCGATCTCGCCTGCAGCGCGGATTATGACTTTCGGGCTTTCGCTCATAATGTTCCGCAGGGTGCTAACAAGAGCGATTTCACGGCCATACTGCTTTGCAGCACGGCTAGCTGCGAGCTAACCGGAGAAGGCTGCAGCCCAGGCTTCTGGAAGAACCGCGCCGTGACACTCGGGCTGTACGACACGAGCCGGACTCTTGGCAGCGTGTTTACTTTCGGACCAGCTTTCACTTCATTTGCCTCCAAGACGTTCCTCGAAGCGCTCAATTTCAAAGGCGGCAACACGATCCAGGCAGCGGCGCAGATCCTGCTACGGCAGGCGGTGGCTGCGTTGCTTAACGCCGAGAATCCGAGTGTGAGCTACCCACGGACGGTGACAGAGATAGAAAATGCCGTAAACGGCGTCCTGAACACGGTTACTCCGATTCGGGAATCGATCCTCGCGCTGGCGGCATCGCTCGATGCGGACAATAACCTGCAGTGCCCGCTCGGGGGTGATAACACAGACGTGACGAGTACCAATGGAGGAACGGAAAATCCCGCTGGGGGGACCACCGGAAGCGTTGATCCCAAGGCCGCCAAGAAAGCGGTGAAAGCTAAGAAGTAGATTTTCGGGTCGATAGTCGACCCCCCAGAGAGAATGCAACGCGGCCTCTCACCTGACTCAAGTGAGAGGCCGCGTTGTTCTCGCGGTCCGTTCGCCTGCCCGCCCCGACTCCTGAACTATCGTGCTATTTGGTAGTGAACCGCTTTGGTCAGCCACTACTCGTTTAACCTTAAAGCAAAAAAAGACTCTTCGCGTTGCTCAGAATGACCCTTGACGGGGTTGTCATCGTGAATCCGGCGACTTCACGGCTCACAAGAACCACCGTGAAGGATCTGAAGTCAAAAGGGATCACTACCGGCGACCGTCGTTTGCTTTACTCGCCGGGGGCTTTATTGTACAAGCGATAAGTACTCTGACCCTTTGGGCCACTCTATAGGGGAAGGGGCTGTGGAGGAGTGATGAAGCAAAACTTCCGTGCGGGTCTTGGTGCGGTTTTTTTCCTGCTGTTTTTCTTTTCTCTTGCCGATGCGGCGGATAAAATCCGCGTCGGTTTTGGTACCCTCGCCGGCACGCATATGGTGCTGTATGTCGCCAAAGAGTTCGGCTTGTATCAGAAATATGACCTCGATGCGGAGATCGTGGGCCATATCCCGGGGGCGAAGGCGCTGGTGCCGCTGTTGTCCGGCGACGCCCAGGTCATTCACGCGGCTGGGCCGCCCTTTATCCAGGGGACGCTGTCCGGAGGCGACGTCGTCATGTTTTTGGGCTTAATCAACACGATGCCTTTCTACATCGTCGCGCACAAAGATATTTCTCAGCCTTCTCAACTAAAAGGGAAAAAGCTCGGCGTCAGCAGCATCGGCTCGTCGTCGGATTTTTCCCTACGCTATGGGCTCAGGAAGCTGGGGATCGACCCGGAAAAAGACGTGACGATCCTGGCGATGGGCGATAGCAGCATTCGGTCCGCTGCTTTGAACAACGGGCTGATACACGGCGGCGCGTTCAACCTGGGCGAAGTGACCACGCTCAAAAGATTCGGCCATCGGGTGATCCTGGACCTGGCCGCGACAGGCATGGAGTATCAAGCCACCGCGGCGGCCACGACGCAGTCGTTTGCGAAGAGCAATCGACGGGCTTTGCTCAGCTACACCCGGGCGATTATCGATGCCATGAGCCAGATGAAGCGGCGCAAAGAAGAAAGCTTAAAAATCATGGCCAAGTACCTGCGCACCAATGATCGCGAGAACATCGAAGCCCAGTATGAAGAGAATGTGAACAAGCTGTTTGAGCGCAAGCCTTATCCCACGCTAAAAGGCGTCCAAGCGATTCTGGACAATCTCAAAGACGAGCGCGCCAAAACAGCAAAGCCCGAGCAGTTCGTCGACCTCAGCATCGTCCGCGAGCTGGACGAATCGGGATTCATCGATAGGGTTTATAAGTGAGCAGGAAATAAGTAGCCCCCTTGTCACGCGGGAAACCTCAAAGTCGGACAAGCTGCACGAGATCGAAGCTCACCTGCGTGTTCTCTAGTCTATGGGGTTCTTATACGCGCCGTAACTTTTTATTTGTTTCGAAGACAAAGATCATACCCGCCAGCGCATTAAGCCATCAACCCGCAGCTCTCTAATACCGTCTGCAGGATTCCGTTAAAGTCGATCAAAAATGAAAGGCCGGCAAACTTGCCGGGCAGGCCCAGTCTTGCAATCTTTTTCTTCGAGACGCTTCTCGTGTCAAGGTCGCGTGATTGGCGTAACAGGGAAAGGAAATCTTGCGCATTTGCCGATAGGGGTCGCGTACCGTGATAGATAAGATGGTTTTCCAATTCCAACCTCGAATCTGCCAACCGGAGGCTTCTGAATCTTCCGTTTCTAATGTCAGAGGATACGAGATCTTCAAATAAGATGCCGATACCCAATCCACTTTGAACCGAGGCTTTCAGCGCCACGGGGGACTCGCAACGCATCACTACGTTAGGCCTTAGTCCTCCGCTGATCGCATTAAGAACCCTCTCTGCCGTAGTTTTACCTTCTTTCCCGCCTCCTCTCACGACTAGCGGGTGCCGGAGCAGTTCTTGTAACGAGAGCTGCCGCTTTTTAGCCAAGGGATGATTCGCCGGCACAAAAACGACGAGCTTCTCCCGACGATACGGCTCTGTCTTAAGGTAAGAAGAGCGAGGGGGTTGGGTAACAATCGCGATCTCCAACTGAGATTTTAGAAGCAACTTTTCCAGTGCTCTTGATTGGTTAGTTCGCAGGATTACCGGGACATTCGGGTGGCTTTTTTGAAAGATTGCAAGGAGGGTAGGGAGAAACGACGCCGAGGAACTATGACTGCCACCGATCGCAAGGGACTCGGTCTTGACACTCGGTCGTGGATTGTTGAGGTTCTGCTTCAGATCCTCAAGTGGAACTAAGAGTGCGTTGGCATTGCTGAGAAACGTCTTCCCGGCGTCCGTCAGTTCCACACCGCGGCCGACGCGGACAAAAAGTCTGGTCTGGTATTCATCCTCTAAAAGCTTCAGCTGTTTGGAAACGGCAGGCTGGCTAACACGAAGCTCTTGTGAGGCTCTGGTGATGTTCCCGAACTTGGCCGCGGCCAAAAGATCCTGAGCTGTTTGAAGGTCATACAACCTCCCTTTCATGCTGGCAGGGATGCTCATGCTGCCGGATCTATCGGTGAACTTGCCGAGCGGGCGAAATGTAATTCAAGAAACGACAAAAAGCAACCGGGAAAATAGCCAGCCATGACAAAAAGTTATGGTTCAAGCATTCTAAAAAGATATTGGACAAGCAGCTTGCTCAGGAGTTAAGAACCTTCCCCGGGGAAAATTCTCGAGCCGCCGTCTGCGCCCAGCTTTTCGGTGGCGCTGCTTTGGGACTCTTGCAGAAAAGAGTCGGCGTGTGGTGCCTGACAGGGTGCAAGTAAGACTCCTGCAGTTACGGTAGCTGCGGGAGATGTCAACGAATGCCGGGAAAAACGTTCATCTATTTTTAAGGATGTTGTCGCTCAGGGTACTAGCAGAGGATCAGGAAAATGATTGACCAAGTTGCTAAGACAGGGAAGTGGAAGTTCCCAGCAGCCGAGTCAGGCAACGAGGCTTCCCTCTTTTTTGTTGCTGCTATTTTGTTGCAGACTCTGTTGTTTTTGATCGTGCCGAGTTCTTCCGTTGAAGGCGCCGCGCCCAACAAGTCTGCTTTTGCGGAAGACGAAGTCCTTGTGCGATTCCGGGACGGAGTCGGCGATCAGGCAAAAGCCAGTGCTCATGCCCGAGTCGGCGGCAAGCCGGTAAAGGAATTCAAAATCGTAAGAGGACTCCAGCGGGTCAAACTACCGCAGGGGATGCCGGTGGAGGAAGCCGTAAGGCTCTATCGCCAGAACCCCAATGTCCTCTATGCAGAACCGAACTACATTGCTCGCGGCCAGGGTATCCCGAATGATCCGTCCTTTGCCTCTCTTTGGGGGATGCAACAAATTAACGCTCCCGGGGCATGGGACTTGAGCTTGGGGAGCAGCAGCGTGGTCGTGGCGACGCTTGACACAGGGGTGGATTATAAGCACCAGGATTTGGCCGCCAACCTCTGGCGCAACCCATTGGATTGCAACAATAACGGTATAGATGACGATGGGAATGGTTACGTGGACGACTGCTACGGCATTGACACAGTCAATAATGACTCCGATCCATTCGATGACGGTAACATCAGCCATGGCACGCACGTCGCCGGCACGATTGGAGCGGTCGGGAACAATGCCCTGGGTGTGGTTGGCGTTAATTGGAACGTTTCGATTTTGGCCTGTAAATTCATTGCTGCGGGTGGTACGGGACCCATCTCGTCTGCTATTGCCTGCATGGAATACATAAAGCTCATGAAGGAAAGAGGGGTGAACCTTGTAGCTGTCAACGCGAGCTACATCGGAGGTGGGTTCTCCCAAGCGGAGTTCGATGCCATCGACGGTCTCAAGCAAGCTGGCATCCTCTTTATTACCTGCGCAGGCAATAACGGCATCGACAACGACCTTTCTTCTCCCCAATATCCGGCAAGCTACTTCCTCCCCAATATCATTTCTGTGGCGGGTACGGACACCGACGATAACTTAGGGTTCTTCCCCATCAATCCCCCGGGATCGTCCAATTACGGGAAACGCACGGTCCATCTAGGCGCCCCAGGTGTGGCAATCCTCAGCACGGTCAGGGGAAACAACTACGATTACTTTTGGGGAACGTCTATGGCCGTCCCTCACGTCACAGGTGTCGCCGCGTTGCTGAAGGCGTATAATCCCACTCTTGACTGGAAGGCGATTAGGAATTTGATCTTAGCTGGCGGAGACACCGCGCCCGGCATGGTCAATACCATCACACGGAAGAGACTCAACGCTCGCGGGTCTCTGCTATGCACAAATTCGACCGTCGTCTCCCGGCTAAGACCTACTGGCAACCGAGTCTCAACCTCGGTTGGAATGCCGGTCAATCTTGCCGCATTGCACATCAATTGTGCCAATCCCAACGGGAATGTGTCCGTTGTCGTAAATCCAGGAAACCAAACGGTAACTCTGTTGGACAATGGAGTCGGGTTTGATCAAGAGCCAGGAGATGGGGTCCATTCAGGACAATGGACTCCTAGTACCGGAGGAACCTATACGATCACTTTTCCCGGTGGTGATGTTCTGACGGTTGATGCGCTCAAAAATTACCGTTTTCAATCGGCTTCTTCTACCTATAGAAACATTACCGGAACCAACCTCAACTTGGGAAACGACAGTACCGGTTCGATCAGTTCTCCCTTTCCGATTCTTTTTGGCGGGGGCAGCTTCAACCAACTTCATGTGAGCAGCAACGGCAATGTAAGCTTTACGGCCCCTTTTTCAGCGGCCTTCAACAGTTTTTCCATCCCGACCCCAAGCATTGCCACTCTAGTGGCACCTTTCTGGGATGACCTTTTCCCGGTGGCGGGGACGGCCCAGAATGTTTTTTGGGCAGCCACCGGCAGCACACCTACCAGGGAGTTGGTGGTCGAGTGGCGCGACGTGCGGCATGCCTCTTGCAGCACGGACACTTCAAACACCGTGAAGTTTCAGGTGGTCTTTTTTGAAGGCAATGGCAACGTTCTGTTCAACTATTCAGATACGACCTTCGGTGGCAATTGCAAGTTTGCCACCGGAGGAAATAGTGCCACGGTTGGAGTTCAGATCGCTGGGGATGTCGGAACGCTATTTAGCGCTAACAGTCAGAGCCTCAGTAAGAATACCTCTCTTTTATGGACTCTCATCAATGATCCTAACTTTCCTCCGCCCACTCTTGCGGCTCCGGTCGACGGCGCAACGGGTGTTTCCGCTACTCTCACTTTCACTTGGTCCGCTGTCGCGGGAGCAAGCAGCTATCGTATTATGGTGGCTACTGATCAGGGGGCCCTACCTGTCGGGCCGTGGGTCAATCTGTGTTCGGCTTGTGTGATCAATGCGACGTCTAAAAGCAACTCTTTCACCCCGACGACGGCGCTAGCTCTCGGAACGCTCTATTACTGGCAAGTCAAGGCCGAAGGAAGCTCTGGCCAGCCGGGTACGTGGTCGTTACAGAGAAGCTTTACCACGGATTCAACGTTGCCCCAGCCGATTCTTTCGGCGCCGGTGAACAACGCAAAGGGTGTTCCAACCAGACCGGCATTTAGCTGGTCTGTTGTCCCTGGCGCAACCGGCTACCGCATTATGGCGGCGACGAGTCAAGCAGCATTGCCGACCGACCCTCAGGCAACGGCGTGTTCCGGGTGCGTAATTAACGCAAGTTCCACAACTACGTCCTTTACGCCTGCGACCGCGCTTGCGATCAACACTCTTTATTTTTGGCAAGTGCGGGCTGAAGCCAGCGCCGGAGGCCATTGGTCCACGAAATGGAGCTTCACAACTGAAAACGTATTCCCAATCACCCTTCTCAGCAGTCCTTCCAGTGGCGCGGTTGGCGTTCCGACGACGCCGACGTTTCGCTGGTTGGCAGTTGCAGGCGCGCCTCGATACCGCATTATGGTAGCGACAGCACCATCAATTCTCCCGAGTAGCCCAACGGAGACCAAGTGTAACAAGTGCTCAATCAACACAACCTCCGCAACCACATCTTTTATTACAACAACTCCGTTGACCCCAGGCACAGTGTATTACTGGCAGGTCAGAGCGGAAGGGACCTCTGGTCAGGGAGGCTACTGGTCACTACCAAGAAGCTTTACGACAATCCCGTCCGCCAGCGGGCCGGTCTCGTTTACCTCGCCCGTCCCTGGAGCCGTGATCAATGACTTTTCCGTGTTGGTTCGCGGCTTCGTCAATGTCCCATTTGGCACCGAGGTCGGCGTAACGGTCAACGGGTTCGTTGCTTTTGTCGACCTGGGACAATTCGCCGTTGAGGTCCCCGTAGACGACACTGTTACAAGCTTGACAGTGGTTGCCAAGAACGCCGCGGGTGCTACCCTTGGCACCCAGACTATTCCCGTCACGGTAAATGTTCCAACTACCGAGCCGACTCTTCTTTTCCGGCCGTCACCTGTCGTAGGTCCAGCGCCATTGACGGTCAACTTTACGCTGACCAGTCTGGAGCCTATCGCCGTGGTCGAGGTGGACGGTGATGGGGATGGAACGGTGGACTTTCGGGGCATCACGTTGGAAAATCAGGGATTCCTCTATCAGGGACCGGGATTGTATTTCCCGAAGGTAACGGTCACCGACACGGCGAACAACAAGTATACGAAAACTGCCATTCTTCTGGTGATGGCCCAGACCGAGCTGGATCCGTTGCTGCAGTCCAAGTGGACAGCCATGAAAAACGCTTTGAGGAATAATGACGTTGCGACGGCGTTGAACTATATTGCCATGGACGAAAGATCTGCGTACGGAGCCATATTTGGCTCTTTGTCAGTTCCGCTGACACAAATTGATCAAGTGATGACTAACATAACGTTCATCGAAATGACTGAGGCTACAGCAGAGTATGAGATGCTCCGGACAGAAGCACAGGGAGAGATCGCGTACCTAGTACGATTCAACATGGACAAGGACGGTATTTGGCGGATCCGAGATTTTTGAGGGCGTAAGGGAAAGCAATGAGGCGATGGTCTAAATTGACATGGGCCACAATTGTGATTCTTGTATTGGTAGCGAGTTGTGGCCTATTCAATCAACTTTTAGCCGGTGGCCCGTACAAGGGGAGGGTGATTGACGCGGATACGAAGAAACCGCTGGAGGGGGCAGTGGTGTTAGCAGTTTGGCAGCGCGTAAGCCCTGGTATCGTTCAGAGGGCGTATGGTTTCCTCGACGCCGAGGAAGTGTTGACTGATAACAATGGACGGTTCGTGGTAGGCAAACGTTCTCCGACGACCTGGATACCTGGAACATGGGTTTACGGCCCTAATATCACGATTTTTTATCCCGGTTATGGATTTTATCCCCGCTACCACGTAAGCCCGCCGATGCCTCTCCGAGGCACGGAGACAATGCTTGAGATGATGGAAAATAAAGAAGTGGTCTTTGAACTGCCGCGTCTCAAGACGATAGACGAACGAGTCAAAGTACAGCGTGGCGTTATATCATCGGACGTCCCAGATGAAAAAATGCCGAATCTCATTCGTCTACTAAATTTTGAACGCCAGAGATTAGGTTTCGAGCCGACTCATACAAAATAAATCAGATCGCTGTGGAGGACATAGATGGATGAAGAACTGAAACATCGTGTTCTAGTGATGATTTGTCTTTCGTCTACTTTGTTGCTCTATTCGCCGCCGAGTTTTCCCTTTGCGACTGAGTCACACAGAACGATCAATGAGCTAGCCACGAGCGGTTCGCAGATACTCAACGCACATCTTAAAGATGCCCTCGGGTTTGCTGCTGGGGTGGATGCAAAAATAAAGAATACCCGAGGCGTGCAAAAGAGCATAGTAGAATGGATCGGTGAGGGAGGTGTTGCCGAGGATCGACTCTTGTTTAGCGGGAGATTTGGTGAGCTCCTGGGTGGATCGACTCGTTCTCTTAACCACTTTCATCAGCCCTTGCGTGCTCCTTGGGATCAGGCCGGGCTTATAAGGGCAAACCCCTCTTCGGCACGTTGGGCGCAAGACCCGCACCAAGCTCCTGGTAGGATGGCATCATGGTTTAACGCACGGAGTACATTTTTGGATGCCCTAAAGGCGACTACGGAACAGCAACGCGACGCACAATTTGCTGAGACGTTTCAAACGCTCGGCCAAGTGATGCATCTTGTCGCTGACTTGGCCTCAGTTGCTCATACACGAGATGATCCTCATCCATTTGCCTACGAGTTTGAGGGTTTTGTTTTGAAACGTCCTGATGTAATCAATGGCTTCATCGGTTTTGATCCATCAATCCTTCAGCAACCTACTGGAGACTCATTCGCTACCCTCCCTATCGCCAGATTGTGGGACACAAACACTTACAATGGGACTAATCCTCCGGCGGATTTGGACCGACAGATTGGGCTAGCGGAGTTTGCAAACGCCAACTTCTTTAGCAGAGACACCATTAGGCTGACAGCCGGAGCAGATCCTGAGTTGCCACTGCCGGCAGTTGATAGATTAGACGTTGGGCCGACGGCTCCCGATCCGCGTACTGGGAAACTAGGACGGTATCTTTCAAAAAATCGGGATGGGGTGTTGATAGCTCACATGGTACGTGTGGGTGTTTTTGCGAATTATTCTCCTAAGATCAGAGTCCTCTTAGACGACCGGGTTTACCAGGATTATGCTCAATACTTACTTCCTCGTGCTATAGGGTATTCCGCCGGGATTCTCGACTACTTTTTTCGCGGCAAAATAAAGATCGAAGCACCGGACCGATATGCCTACTCTTTGGCCAAGTATGAAACAGGGAATAGCGGTTTTTTTACTAAAATGCGGTTCAAGGTGAGTAATGTTACCGAGTATCCAAATACATTAGAAGACACGGTCGGTGCAGGGCAGATGTGGGCTGTGGTACGATATCGAAAGCCTCTTAGTAAAGACCTTATCGAGGAACCTTGGGACAACCTGTCAGATCCATTCTATGCGGTCTCTGATCCTAAAACGGCAACTCTGAACCGAGCCACTCCGGAAGAGCATACCTTCGATTTTTCTGGGTCGAATCGTATTCCAACAAATGCTGCCGATATTTTTCTGACGGTCGTTTGGCAGGGCAAACTCGGTATGGAAGACGACGCCGTGTTGGTCGGGGGAAAAGACTTGCTTGAGCCCTATCCTTTGGACTTTGGCGACGGTAGCGATTACGACTGCTACAAGCAGAACCTATACCACGTTGCGGATCTGAATATGTACCCACCATACAGTTCGAGCCAGACCCAACGAGACATAGACGGTCCGGGAGGGCAAAAGGATGGTATTCCGGACATTTTCGGACCTTTTTTCACCAACGATCAGTTCATCAAAGCTTACGACCCGGCCGAGCCTAAGGCCGCCTCGCCATCCTTATACGATTTCAAAGTCTCACAGCACCGAGTCACAATGAAAGACGCGCAGTTCAGCCGGTTTATGCTGCTTCAGGATAAACCCGTATTCAACTTTTCATGGCTGGTCAACGGTTTTTTTGATGTTCCCACACAAACGAGCAGTTCTACTCCCGAGTTGTTTGATTTTGCCCTTTTCGGCGTTTTCAATGATCACGTCGTGGATTCGGCCGGAAACCGCATCCGCCGTGTTTCCTCAAGCTTTCGATATCGACAGATTTCGACATTCCAAATGTTCATGTTTGTTGTCGGTGGTATGCCGAGGTTTGGGCCTTGCATGTCGGCCTCTTTCTCAATCCAGGAGCCCTTCACCAGAATCGAAGGCGAGTTGGCACCAGAATAGGAGGATGGCAATGAAGGCAACTACCGTAGCCTTATCGTTTTTAATTTCGCTGTTTGGCTTGAATAATTTTGTCGCCGCGCAAGAGCTTCACTATTTAGGGAAGTTTACCGGCAGACAGGCGGGGTTGATACGGATCTCTGGACAACATTACGAAGTGACGGAGGGTACCGTTATTCCTGGCTGGGGCGCGGTAAAGATGATGACAGATAGCCATCTGATTTTGCATATAGTGCTATCTGAGGCGGACAAACAGGAGTTAGCCCGCAAAGGGGCCGCGGTATACGACATCCTTCAGATCGAAATCCCTCACGAGAATCTTCGACTCGTTCCGTTCGGTAGATGATCCGATCAGGACTCTTCAGAAGGGGGGTAACGTCTATCGTAAACTATAAGGTGAAGGTCATTTGAGAAAGAGAGATTGAAGTCGAGAGTAAGGGTCAGGCTTGAATACATGAATCTAATTGCAAAGCGGGGAGCCAACACGCTAATCTTCGTTTCATGGCCCGGCCCATTCGGATTGAATACCCCGGAGCTCTTTACCACATCATCACCCGCGGCAATAACCGCCAGTCCATCTTCCGCGACGATCGGGACCGCAGGCGCTACCTAGAAAAGCTTTTTCTTTACAGTCAGGACAAAGAAGTCGATATTCTGTGCTATTGTTTATTGACCAACCACGTGCATCTTTTGTTGGAGACGCCCAAGGGCAATCTTTCTAAGATGATGCAGCCTCTTCAGACCAGCTACACGATGTATTTCAACAAGAGGCACCATCGCTCCGGGCATGTGTTTGAGCAACGCTTCAAGGCGTTTTTGGTCGATAAAGACAACTACCTCCTACAGGTGAGCCGCTATATCCACTTAAATCCGGTGCAGGCCAAGGTGGTGCCAAGGCCCCAGGACTACCGTTGGAGCAGCTACCGGGGCTATGTGAACGAGAAGGCGATCGGAGGGGTAAGTGCTAAGGCTATCCTGGATCAGTTTGACGGCACCCGAGCGAAGCGAGTGCGGGAGTACCGGAACTTTGTCGAGGGGGAGCTCAAGACCGGAAAAGAGTGGCCCAAGCTGGCCATTTTCAGACAGGCTTTTATCGGGGATGAGGACTTTGCTGATCGAGTGACAAGAAGGGCGAAAAAGACCTTAGATCAAGAGCCAAGGTATACTTTGAAGGATATAGTTTTCGTGGTGTGTCGAGTGATGGGGATAGGGGTGGAGGAACTCAGAAAGATCTCCAAGGATCCCCGAATCCAGGAGGCTCGGGATTTGCTGATGTACGTAGGACGCCGATATAGTGGAGCGAGTTTAAGGGAAATGGTGCGGCATCTGGGAGTGCGAGACATCTCGACAGTGAGTCATGGGGTGAGGCGAGCTGAGGAGCGATTGATCCGGGAGGGGGCCTTCCGAGATAAGGTTAGCCAAGCTCTGAAGAGACTAAATTCACGTATTCAGGCCTGACCCTTTTGCTTCTTGACCCTTTTGCTTCTTTTCTCCGATTTATTTTTTAGTCTTCTTTGTGCAGCGCATGTCTTTGCTGCCGTATCCCCAGGTAATCATGGCTTCGCCTTGGTGCTCCCACAAAGACTCATTGCGGCCTTGATATCTTGCGCCGCTGCCGCTCTTTTGCAGATACATGAGCGACACTTGATCGTCGCGTTCGGCGATGAGCGTCGGCGGCTCAGTCTGAAAGAATGTGGCGACGACTTCGTTCTTCGGATTGCCGTCGCAGAAATACGTCACCGGCCCAATAGCGGAAACCAGCCGGTACTTCGCCTGTAATTCCGCGATGCGCCGCCGGTACTCCTCCTCGACGCAGCTGCGCTTATTGTCGCTCTTCCAACATTCGTTGCGTCCCTTGATCCAGCCCCGCTGCTCAGCCTTGAGCACGGGCGGGCGCTCGTTGGCCGCTTTTTTGGAAGCCGCGCTGTATACCTCGGTAAGGTTTCGGTCGAGCCTGGCAAGCTCATCGTCTGCGCAGATTATTTTCTCGATACTGCCCTCCGCTACTTTGCGGCAATCAAATGAGGGGCCTGCCGCCATGACTGCTGAAGCCCCGCGTGTGAGACTTAGAGCCAGCAAAACCGAGATAGAGCCGGAAATTGGATTAACCTGTAGCCGGTTCATTCAACTCTCCACTCTTTGGCGGTGCGTAGCGATGGTACTTCTTTTTTGTTAGGCTGCCGATCCAACGACCATTACCCGCGACGCCATGGATTTCTATTTAAACGTCCAGGTCCCGCGCCCTATGTTTTTAGCACAAAAGTTGCGCGCGGCGTCGATCGCTCGATTGGTGTTCTGAATATCGGCCGTGACCGTGAAACAGCGGTCACCTCCCTCAAATCGGTAGCTACTAGAGGGTACCAGATTGATCTCGTTTATCCCGGGACGCAAACGATAAGTGCTTCCTTGTGCGACGGTTTGGTCTCGGTCTCGGATATAAAATCTTGTCTGGCACTCCCCGGAGCCATCGGCGCGGAGGCGCACATGGAATCGGCTGATACGCTGTCCATTCGACACAGGATCGGGAGAAATGTCTAAATCTTCTACGCGCAATTTGTGATTACCGCCGCAATCTACGTCTCTACCACCGCCATAATAGCCACCGCCACCACCATAGCGGTCATCCGTAGGAGGACACGCCTGGAGCAGTGTTAAGGCCATGCCAGCTAAAAGCAAGAATTTTATCCTTTTTAAATACTTCATTTTTTTCCTCCTTCGAATTTAATAAACATCGGTAATAATTCGAGTTCGCCTATAGTCAAGTGAGAATGGATCTTGCCATCGGGAAATTCCTGATTGTCGGCTTCGCTATTCCTTAGTGGACTCCGGGCCTGGTCTATCTATGTCGACTCCTCCTTCCGAACCAGCGCCAGGTTTTGCGCTGGTGCATCAACTGTATTCGAGCCAAATCTTTTTTCAAGTAGGTACAACGGTGACTTCTAAGAGGTCATACGAACGTTGCGTCCCTTGATCTAGCCCTTCTGCTCAGCCTTGAGCGCTGGCGGGCGCTCGTTGACCGCCTCCCCGGCATGGCCGTGACCGATTCGGATCAAGAGCGAACGAGCCATCTGGCGAAGGTATCTGTTTACCTGGAGCAGACGGGGTTGAGCTTTCTCGGTTACCTGTACTGACCAACCACGCGTATCTTATTTTTGCAGACTCCTAAAGGCAATCTCTCCAAGCTGTTGCAACCGTCTCAGAGCAGCACCACGGTGTATTGCAACAAGTGAAACGGGAGAAGCGGTCATAGCGCTGCCGTGCTCTGCCCGCAAGGCAAGTCCAATTGACACGAGACATTGTTATCCGATACTTTCTGCTGCAAGATAGACGTTGGCGGCGTGCTTTGCATTGACCGGCTCGCTATCGAGCGATTAACGGCTGGAGCGTATGCGGCTGATGGCACCGGCCTTCTGTCATCCACGACGCCTCTCTAAAAAAACTTCTGCGAATTAAAAGGAGAGATCAATGGGTATTGCAAACCTTTTCACCGATCTTTTCCTCCGAAAGGGCATCTTTCCCGGCGGCAACATTCGGGTTACGGCTGACGGGCATGCTCACTCGGAGTCGGCGATCGTCGTCGATCCCAAAAACCCGGACCGGTTGCTAGGCGCCTCCAAGAGGTTCACCGATCCGCAGCACTACGTCTTCTCTTTGGTCCCGGTCTTTTCGTCAGACGGCGGCAGCAGCTGGCCGTCTTTACCGCCGTTTCCAATGCCGGCCAACCACGATATCTACACGGACCCGTCGGCGACCTTTGACACCTCGGGCGGAGCCTGGGTGATGGGAGATCCCGGCTTCTTTCACCTTCAGCACCCACAGTTCTATCAGTCCCTCGGCTGCACGGCTACCGGCGACATCCTCACGACTCACATGCTGGCGCAGAAGAGCACTAACAACGGCGCCGGTTGGACTCCTGTTCCGATCGTGAGCGTGCGCTGCACCGAAGACGACAAAGGATGGCTCCTCTGCGACAATAGTACCGACGTCAACTATTTCGGCTTCCCCCACCCGACTCACCAACCGGCGAGCCCCTATCACGGCCGTTTTTACGCGATTTGGGCCGCGAGCACGCCTCTGCGCTTCGCGCGGTCTCTCGATGGCGGGCAGACGTGGATCGGAGCCGGTAATAAACCCGCTGGTGCGGATGTCGCGCCCTTCTCCTACGCCCCCGACATCGGCATTGGCCGGGACGGGACGATCCACATCTTCTCGCACAGTCCGGGCACGCCCACCATCCAATACTGGCGCTCGAAGGACGGAGGTCAGTCTTTGGAGGGGAACGGGGATTTTCGTCAACGGTCTCCCGCAGGCGCGCGACATTGTCACCGGGCTCACGGATATCACCAGCAAATCGCTCGCCGGCGGTCCCATCAGGCAAAGTGGTGGCTGGCCCGTCTTCGAAGGCGCAAACTTTCGTGTCATCACCATTGTTGCCACCTGCTGCTTCGGTGACAAGGGTGTCGCTGTCGCTTGGGCAGACGCGCGCAGCGGCCACGCCCGGATTTATTACCGGCTCTCCACTGACGGCGGAGACACGTGGCTCGGAGATCCGAGTGGGACGCCGCTGATCCCCAACCTGGGAGGGGACAACCACCAGTTCCATCCCCAGCTCGCGACGACCGGCAGCGGGGTCTTGGGCTGCGCGATGTATTCCTACTCGAAGACCGCGAGGGCCGGTAACAAGCCGGGCGTCTCGGTTCTGGTGTCCGCCTCCTTCGATGAAGGCGTCAACTGGGAATTTCGGCCCATCACCGATCAGCCGTGGGACCCGGCGATCGGCGCGCCCTGGTCCCACGGCGATCCTAACGCGACTTTCATCGGCGAGTACTTCGGCTTCGACGCGGGCAAAAGCGAGTTCCACGTCCTCTGGACCGACACGCGCCACGGCAACCAGGACCTCTTTTACTGCCGCGTCGAAACGGAGCAGCGCCGGTCTCCTGAGGACTTTCTGCCCGAACTTGTGGCGACTTACGTTAGTCCGGGCGTATCCCGCGACGGAGGCGGCTTCGTCATCGTCAATGGCCATATCATCCGGATCCCGCCATGGGATCCCTTGCGTCAAATTCTTGAGGTTGGCGTCGCGATCCAGGCCGTCTCGAAGATCGGGCTTGCCGATAGCGGTCGCGCGAAAGCGGCTCTCTACGACTTGATGATCGACGTGGCCAAGCAGGCGAAGAAACAAATCAAGGAGGGGTAGCAGCTCTGGCGATCAGTGAGCCTCACTGGGTCAGACTTTTTGACCCTTAACCCGCCCCACAGTTATCTAAGTACCGCCTTTGGGGGTGTCAAACCGATGCGGCGAGTGATATTTGGGATCATCTGGGCAATTGTCATCTACTTCGCAGGTTGCATAGTCGTGGGAGCGATCGCTGGTGCCATGACCGGAGCGGCTGACCCGCAAACTGCGCTGGAGACCGGGAGGCAAGCAGGAAGCGAGGCGGTGGAGAGGCTGCAACCCGTAATTTCCCTGACCGCCGCGACTATCGGAGCGCTCGGGTCGTGGATGGGCTTCTTACCCGGAACTCGCGCAAGAAAGCGTAATGGGAAAGCGAGCGCAGGGCAGTAAGCACACTGTTACTGGATCGCTAAGCTTTCACTAACGGCGCAGTGCTTCGCCCAAACTGCCGGTAAAACAACCGGAACGCTTAGCCATCTTAATTCGATCGTGGCTCACAATAATCTCATGTCGCTCGACGTGCCGCCCGCCGCCGGCACGTAGCATTTGAGGGTGTAATCCATCACCATCCGGTCGGCGTTGAAGCGCCAGCCGAGCGTGCGAATCGTGCGCTTCATGCGCTTGATCCAGCCGCGAGGCAGACCGTCTCGGTCGCGCTGGTAATACAGCGGGATCACTTCTTCGCGCAGGGCTCGGTACAGGTCCTCTCCATCCCGCGTGTCGTGAACGTCCATGTTGGAGTGAGTTCTACCGGTTCCGATAGCGAAGCCGTTGAGGCCGTCGTACGCCTCCGCCCACCAGCCGTCCAGGACAGAAAGGTTCAGGCCGCCGTTCAAAACCACCTTTTGCCCGCTGGTTCCCGATGCCTCGAGCGGCCGGCGGGGATTGTTCAGCCAGACATCGACACCCTGCACGAAATGGCGCCCGACGTTGATGTCGTAGTCTTCCACGAAAACGAACTTCTCGGCAAACTGCCGTTGGCGCATTAACTCGGCGATCTGCTGCAGCACGCGCTTGCCCGGTTCGTCGAGCGGGTGCGCCTTGCCGGCGAAAACGAACTGCACCGGGCGCTTGGGATCGTTTACCATCGCGGCCAATTTTTCGATATCGGCAAGAATCAAGTTGGCCCTCTTGTAAGTGGCAAAACGGCGTGCAAATCCGATGGTCAGCGCATCGGGACTGAGGAGCCGTCCCAATCGCTGCAGCATTTGCGGTGACTCGCCGCGGTGTCTGGCCTGTTCCACCGCGCGCAGGCGAACGAATTCCAGGAGCCGTGATTTCAAGCTGAGATGGGTTTCCCACAGCTCACCATCGTCTACGTTCTCAATCCCTTCCCAGATGCGCGCCTCGCCGCTGTGCTCATGCCAGCCGGTCCCGAGATGCCGGTCGTAGAGGCGAAACATTTGCGGCGCCAGCCAGGTGGGGACATGCACGCCATTCGTGATATGTCCGATCGGAACCGCGTCTTCCGACCTGCCAGGATACAGCCCAGTCCACATGGCTCGAGAAACCTCGCCGTGCAGAGCCGAAACGGCGTTGGCGCGCCGCGAGAGTTTGAGGGCCAGCACGGTCATGCAGAATTCCCCGTGTAGGGCGCCTGGATTCTCGCGTCCCAGCTCCATGAGCTCTTCGTGGGAAAGACCGAGGCGCTCCCGGAGCGGCCCAAGATGTTCCTCGATAAGGACGGAATTAAACCGGTCATGCCCCGCAGGCACCGGTGTGTGCGTGGTAAATACCACTTCGCGCGAAACGCGGGGCAGGGCTTTATCAAAAGTGAGGCCCTCGTCTTCCATACGGTTGCGAATCGCCTCGAGCACTGCAAACCCGCTGTGTCCTTCGTTCAGATGAAGGACGCCGGGCGTAATCCCCATCGCCCTCAAAGCGCGAAATCCGCCGACCCCAAGGAGCAACTCCTGACGGATGCGGACGCGCCCATCTCCACCATAGAGCTGTGAAGTGAGTTCACGATCCTCGGCAATGTTTCTTTCCACGTCAGAGTCAAGGAGAAGCAAGTCGCAGCGACCCACTTTTACCCGCCAGGCTTTTGCGTGGATAATGCTGCTGCGGGTCTCGATTTGCACCCTGACCGGCTCGCCGTTCGTGCCAATGGCCGGTTCCATCGGCAGGTGGTTGATGTCCGTCTGGAGGTATTCTTCGTGTTGCCAGCCGTCCTGGTCGAGCCACTGCCGGAAGTATCCCTGGCCGTAAAACAAGCCGATACCGATCAGTGGAATGCCCAGGTCCGACGCACTCTTGATATGATCGCCGGCGAGCACACCCAATCCGCCCGAATATATCGGGATCGACTCATGCAGCCCGAATTCAGCCGAGAAATACGCGACCGGACGAGGCCGCAGAACACCAGCGTGGGTCGCGCCCCAGGTTCGGTCCGCCTGAAGATACTCCTGATGGCGGCGGTACGCATAGTTGATCCGGCTGTGCAGCACCAGTTCGCGAGCGCGATGCTCGATCACCGATAAGGGAGTCTCCGCCAGGAGCGAGACGGGGTTGTGATTCAGCTCTCCCCAGCGTACCGGATTGAGATCGCGGAAGAGGCTCATCGAATCGTCGTCCCAACTCCACCATAAGTTGCGGGCGACTGACCAGAGCCGCTCTTGGGAAGGAGCGATGAAGCGATCGAGAGTGCGGGCCTCGCTCACTATGGGCGCGACCTGAGCGGCGGCCTCCAGCAACATGCGGATTTCATCCTCGCGAAAGGTCCGGGGCTCGACGGTTTGAACAACGAGAACGCCTTGCAAAACACCGCGATCGATGAGCGGGACGCCGAGGAATGATTGGTAAGCATCTTCGCCGGCTTCTCTGAAATATTTGAAGCGCGGATGGGTTTTCACCTGTGCCACGGCAACCGGACGCACTTCCTCGGCAACGAGGCCCGCGAGACCTTCATATAGTCCCATGCGGAGAGTGCCGATGCACTGCGGACGCAGTCCGAGCGTGGCGGCGAGCACAAGGTTGGCTCGATCGGGTTCCAACAGGTAAGCCGAGCAAACGTCGGTCTCAAATCGGTTCGCGATCAAAGCGACAACGTTCGTTAAGGTCTCGGCCGGCTTGCCACCCTCCTCAGCAAGATTGGCGATCTCTTCCCGCGTCAGAACGTAACTGGGATCGCGCGTAGGTTCGCTCATATTCTGAATTCCCCCGCTGACCTCCTTTAACCTGAGATCACGAAGCTCTGGAACGCTATGTCTCCCCGGGGCATGGTGCTCTCTCATTTCGTGACAAGACATCGCGTTCCCCCCTGGCGGCTCGCAACAGACCGACGGGGCTTGTCTTTTCCGCAAAAAGCATCCCCGTCAGTCGCCATAGACCCCGAACAGGATAGTCCGTTGGTTCTAGAAAGCAACTGGCTTGCCAGTTCTCCCCTCTTCCGCGCCTCCTGCTGTTATTGGCTTCGCCGCGGGTCGATCTTCTTCAAAAAGCGGCCGCCGCGCCCCAGTAGAGGTCATCCAATTTGTTGTTGTCGGTAAGGAGCTGACTAATCCTTACTCAGTCTTCTGAACATAAAATGAGCAGTTGTGCGCCATGAGACGCCGAAGTCCCCGCACTTAGACCGCCTTTCAACGGCACAATGTCACTAGCAGGGTGCTGAAAAATGCACTTGAATAGAAGAAATTTCGCTGCGGGTCGAAAATTTTGGAGCGTAGTCGAGCACAGAGGATGAAAAAATGAGCGTGGAATGCTGTACAAACTCATTTTTCAGCTCTTTGGGCATCAGTTCTGCTCCAGTTTCAAACCGTTTAGGCCACCAACTTGGCCATGCGGATAAGATTGTACGCAGCTCCCACCCACCAAGCAGCCAATTGGGTTTTTTCGGTTCCCCGAAAACGCGTTTTCCTAAAACCGCCCACGGTCTTCATCCAACCAAAGATCTCTTCGACCCTCTTTCGAATCCTCTGACTAAGCGTGTAGCTCTGGTGACGCGTGGTGCGCCCATCGAGGGCCGATCCGCCTTTGCGTTGGGTATTGGCCGCCACATGAGGAACAATGTTTCGCCCGCGCAAAAACCCTACAAAGTCTTCGGTGTCATAACCCTTATCGGCTCCCAGACTTTTCACCCGAACCCTTTTTTGTCTTTGACGCTTAACCAACCGCTCGGCCGCTTCCCTCTCAGCGCTGCCCGTGGCTTGACTGATCTCGAGATCGACCAACAAGCCGTTGCGGTTCTCCATCAAGGCATGCGCACCGTAACACAACTTCGCCTCCTTGCCCGGCCCCTTGCGCATCAGACGGCTGTCGGGGTCGGTGGTGGACTCATGGGTCTGGTTGCTGCGTTTCTCACCATGAAAATCCACCCAGCGGTTACCCCGATCTCCTTGACCTTTATCCCCCGATCGATCTTCTCCTTTAGGCCGAAAACTCTTAAGGCTGGCCCAGGCCTCGATCAAGGTCCCGTCCACCGTAAAATGATCGTCGCTCATCAGCCCGGCCCCTCGGGCCTGTCGGACTACGGCTTCAAAAAACAACCGCCCCACCTCGTGGGCCATCAACCGCTCGCGGTTCTTGCTAAATACCGTGGCGTCAAAACTCTGTTCCTCAAGCTCCATGTCCAGAAACCAGCGAAACAGAAGATTGTAGCCCAGTTGCTCGCAAAACTGCCGCTCACTCCTGACCGAGTAAAGCGCGATCAACAACAGCGACTTCAAAATCTTCTCCGGTGCCACCGAGGGCCGTCCCACGGTGGAATACATCCGTCAAAGACCTTCGACAATCCCGAAAGCTGTTGATCCGCCATCGCTTTGATCCGTCTCAGTGGATGGTCACTCGGAATACGGGCCTCGATAGAGATCACAGCCAACATACTCGCTTGTCTGTCTGGTGTTCCGCGCATCAACGCCTCCAAAGAACCGATTTCGAGCATTTTAACACGCGCGACTATTTTCAGAGTAGACAATTTTTCCAAACTAGGAGTTTTTCAGCACCCTGCTAGGCGAAGTAGCGAGATGGACATAGCGACGGTCGGCACGTTGCTCGGACGGCTTGCGGAGCGAATGCAGTCGGACGGGGAGCTTGGACAAGCCATCTAAGGCACGAATGTGTCGTCTGGCCCTTGAAGACCAATCGATTGCGCCCTAGATTCAAGTATGGTCTACGCATTGCCACCCGGAGATCCTGACACGTGTGACGACGTCTTCGCGAGAAATATGTAGCAAGATTTTTTTCTCCTTCCTCATCGTTGGCGGGATCGTTTTTTCCCGGTCCGCTTTAGCCATCCAGACCGAAGAGTTGGATGCTGCACGGCAATGGCGGGTAGACAAAATCGAGATCTCCGGAAACACGAAATTCTCTGACAACGAAGTCCTTGGAGATCTCCTCACCAAAGTTCGGCCCTGGTACCTATTCTGGGAAGAAGGAAGCGTTTTCGATCCGATCACTTTTCGCGAGGATATCGAACGTTTAAAGCGTTTTTATGAGGCAAGGGGATATTACCGAACTGGCGTGACTTACAACCTGACGCCGGATCCCCAAACTGGGCAGCTTCAAATAAAGATAGAAATAACGGAAGGGCCTCCGGTCATCATAGCGCAAGTGAATGTCGAGCTTTCCGGCGCCTCCTTGTCGCCGCCGGAGCCGCCTATCAAACAAGGCGAGGTTTTCAACGAAGAGTCCTACCGGAAAGGCGAGGAAGTACTGCGCCAATTTTTCTTGGAGCGGGGCTATGCTCATGTGACCTCGGAAAGACGCGCGGAAGTAAATGTCGACCGGGATCAGGCGAGCATCTGGTATCATGCCGAACCCGGCCCATTGAGCGTGTTCGGGGATACCACAGTTCAAGGGACCGATAAGGTTGATCCTGAAATTGTTCTACGGGAACTGTCTTACGATGCGGGTGAAGTCTTTTCACCGGCAAAGATTGTCGAATCTCAGGAAAAGATCTTGGCCCTGGATCTTTTCAGCTTGGTAAGAATTTTACCCAAGGAAGTTCCAGGAAAACCCAGCGTCGTCCCCATGGAAATACAGGTTACCGAAAAGGAACCGCGCGAAATTAGGGTCGGGGTCGGATACGGCACGGAGGACGAATTTCGCGCTCAGCTGCGATGGCAGCACAACAACTGGCTTGGCGGCGGCAGACGTTTATCCATCGAGGGCAAATATTCCTCTATTACTGCCACCGGGGCGATTACATTTGTCCAGCCGCACTTCCTTTGGCCGCGTAGCCGGGCTGTAGTAAGCCTGAGGGAAGATAGGGACGATGAGGATACCTATCTGCTCAACGCAACGCGGTTTAATCCCCGCATCGAGCACATTTTCGCTCCGCATCTTTCGGGTGTTCTGGCCTACCGAGTGGAGTACGACCGTCTCGACAAAATCTCGGAGGCGACGATTGAAGCACTGGGTCCCGTCCGGAATCGAGGGTTGCTGTCGGGGCCTAGCCTCGGCTTGATCTGGAATACCTCGGACGGCCCGCTCAAGCCGACCAAGGGGGAAGTCGTGACGTTGACCCTGGAGCAGGCCGGAAAAATTTGGGGAGGGCAGTTCAGCTTCTACAAGATTACGACGGAGGCGAAGAAATATCTGCTGCTCGGCTGGGAGACTATTCTGGCGGGCCGGCTGAAAATCGGCTTTGCCGAGCCCTTGGGCGCCGAACAGAATCTGCCGATTTTCGAGCGCTTATACGCCGGCGGACAAAATAGCGTGCGCGGATATCCCCGAAGAAAGCTCGGGCCATTGAACGCCGACGGCGATCCCATTGGAGGTCTGAGCCTGATTGAAGGATCCTTGGAACTGCGGCGGCCGATTTGGGGGCCGTTCGGCGGATCATTATTTCTTGATTTCGGCCAAGTCTCGACCCGCTCCTTTGATCCGCCGATCAACGATCTAAAATTCGCGGCCGGATTCAGCCTCGGTTATCAAACACCCGTAGGACCGCTGGAGTTTTATGTGGGATTTCCATTTCGGCCGCCTCGCGGGGAACAATCTTGGCAAATCTATTTTAGTGTGGGAGCATTCTTCTAAGCGATGAGAAAGTTCCGGCAGGTTTGCCGCTGGTTAATGTTTGGGTTCGTATTCTTGCTCGCGCTCGCAGTGACGGGCTTGCTATTTTACACCCATACGGATGGCTTCCGTGAATTTGTGCGGCAGAAACTATTGGCGGCGATCAGCGATTCGGTTCAAGGAAAGATAAGCGTCGCAAGATTGGACGGATCGGTATGGGGAGACGTAACGCTTATTGACGTTCGTCTGTTTGATACTGGCAACGAAATCGTCCGGATCCCGCGTGTTAGGATCAATTATTCATTGTTGCCTTTACTTTGGGGACAGATTCAGGTTTTTCGCCTGGAGGCTTCTCAACCGTTGCTGCGATTAAGAGAAGGGCAGGACGGAGTCTGGAATATTGTCGCGGCGTTGTCGCCGGCTGAACCACAGCCGGAGACGTCCACCTTAGTCGTCTTACTGAATTCTGTCGAATTACAAAAGGGCCATATCGATGTCAGCTTTTCGGGGAGCGATCAGAGGTCCTATCGTCTGAGAGATTTGGATCTTCAAGGCACGGTTTCGGTTCGCTCGTCCGTTGTCGCAGTTGAATTGCGGGAGGCTTCCTCTCATGTCTTCACGGAGGGCATGCCGGAGGCCCGGGTTAACGGCGCCCTCGGATATCGGAGCAGCGGCCTCCTGGAGACATTGAAGTTTGACCAGTTTTCAATCGAGAGCGGTAACTCTAAAGTGAGGTTGACCGGGAAAATCGATGATCTAAAGGCGTTCAATACGGAGGTCAAAGTGTCCGTAGACAGGCTGGCGCCCGCGGATGTAACGCAATTTGTTCCTCAATGGCCGGTCAAGGGAGATGTTTCGGGAACACTCAACGTCCATGGACCACTCAACGCGCTGGCGGGAGATTTCTCCCTGGCCGTAGCTGCTGGTTCCCTGTCCGGGAATTTTCAGGCGGATGTGAAGCAAGCAACGCCGTTATATCAAGGCACTGTAAGAATCAACGGCATCGACATGAGTAAGCTACTCGAGCGAAAAGACTTGCAGGGGGTTATGAGCGGGGTGGCTGAAGCCAAGGCAAAAGGGTTTGCCCTGTCTGATATCGCCGCACAGGGAGAGGTTAATGTCCGATCCGTGGAAACTGCCGGCTGGAACCTGGGCGATGTTTTCGTCAAGGCGAATCTGGCGCGCGGCGAAGCCAGAATGACCGGGCGACTCAAGAGTGATCTTGGGCACGCCGATTGGCAGGGGCAGATTGATTTCAAAGAAAGTCCTCAATATGAAATCGCCTTTTCCGCAAACCAGCTCGATATTCAGAAACTTTCAGCGGGCAAAGCGATTAAGGGCGGCTTGAACTTAGACGGACTTATCAAGGGATCCGGATTGACCCTCGCGACGATTAATGCGCGGGCGAAGATCAATCTGAAGCGATCCACTATCGGAGCAGTGAACGTGGAGCAGGGGACACTGGTGGCAACCCTGGCAGACCAGCGAATTCGGGTGTCGGCGGGATCACTCAAGGCTGCTGAAACCACTTTGAGTGTCCGAGGCGACATCGGTACGGATCTCAAGCAACAGGGGAATCTCGATTACCAGCTTCGCGTTGGAACCCTGTCTCCCTGGCTCGAGCTTATTGATCGCAAGGGTTCGGGATCGCTCACGGTCACCGGAGGCGCGAAGGGCAATCTCACCGAGCTGAAAGCACACGGTAGAATAACCGCGAGATCGGTGAGCTTCGAAGGGACCACCGTCGAGCGGGGCTCCATCGATTACAACTTGGGTTATTCGAGCGCGCGGTCGCTTCCGATCGGCACGCTTAACTTTAGTTTGGTCGATGTCCGGAGTGGGTATCGACTTCAAACGCTGGAGGGAGTCGTTAAGACTCCACCGCAAATCCCTAACACGTTTGAGCTGGATGCGAAGGCGCGAGACGCTCAAGGGCGGACCCACACGCTGGCGGCCAATGTGGAATACCAACCTGAACATCTTGTCGTGCGGATGACGCGCTTGACCCTGGATTTGCCGGATGGGATCTGGAGACTCTCCCAGCCGGCTACTGTGGACCAACGCAGCCAAGACTTTCTGGTAGAGCGTTTATTGATGCGCAATAACGACCGGCAGTTTCTTTTGGATGGACGCTTCTCACTAGCTGGGAGCCAGGCGCTGCGATTGAACGTGGAAAGATTACCTCTTGAATCATTCCGCGCTTTCTTCCCCGAGGGACCTGACGTTACGGGAATCTTTTCAGCACAGGCTCAGCTCGGGGGCACGGCGGCGGCCCCGGAAATCGTCGCGACAATAAAATTGGACAATTCCAGAATTCTTGGTCAAAGCTACGGCGGTTTGGTTGCGGTGGGAACCTACCGGAATCAAAAGGTGGATCTAAAGGCAACCGTGCAGCAGGATCGACTTCATCAACTCAGCGCAAACGGAAGTCTGCCGATGCTGCTCAGCTGGATCAACGGCTGGCGCGCGGAGACCTTGGGCAACCTGGAAGCTCGCGTCCAGTCTTCCGGTTTGAGCCTGGCTTTTTTGAATGCGTTTAGCGGAAAAGCGATTCAGGGAATCGGCGGCGAAATCGAAATGGATCTCCAGGTCCGCGGTTTCTTAAGTGAACCCGTAGCCAGCGGATTCTTCCGGGTGCGCGAGGGCAAACTCACGACGACCGCTCTCGGAGTTCAGGTTTCTTCCATTATGGCAGAAGGTCTTCTGCAGCCGCGCGGAATAAGGTTTAGCCAGGTATCTGCGCGCGCCAACAAGGGCGAACTCAGCGGAAGCGGTTTTATTGCTGTGAATAAATTTTCCCCGCAAGCCATTAATTTTGCCTTGGCGCTCAAACAATGGCCGGCGATCAATACCCTGCGATACCAAATGGAATTGAACGGTTCGGCCAATGTCGATGGCACATTGGCGGCTCCGCGGTTAGCCGGCATGTTCGAAGTTCCGAGAGGCGAGCTGCGTCCAGATCTTAGCTTTTTGGATTCCGGCAGCACCCCAGTTAAAAGAGATCCGACTATTACGGTGGTGTCGACAAATGTTGCGGGCGGCAGTCCGTCTGCAACCAGGCAACAAGTCGATAACCAGGCCGACAGCGAGTTATGGCGGAATGCGAGTGTAGAGATTCAGATTCGTATACCCAATAACCTTTGGGTTAGGCATCGCAATGGCACGGCTGAGCTTTCTGGAAATCTAAAAGTCACCAAAGCAGCCGGCGGCACACCCGTGATTAAGGGATTGATCGAGACCATCCGCGGGTGGGTGGGATTTCAAGGCCGCCGTTTCACTCTAAGCCGCGGAGAAATCGAGTTCAACGGCAGCGAGAAAATCAATCCATCTCTTGACATCGTGGCGGAGTACCGGGTCAGTAACTATTTGGTCAATGTAGTCGTGAAGGGGGCGGCAGAGAAGCCGGCGTTAACCCTGAACAGTGACCCGCGACTGGACCAAGCCGATATTCTCTCCTTGTTGCTTTTTAACAAGCCCATTTCCGGTCTCGGAAAGAGCGAGCAAGCATCTTTGCAGGAAAACGCTATTAACATTACCAGCGGCTTTGCGGCCGCCAGAATCGGGCAAGCCGTTTCCGATGCCTTGGGATTGCAAGATCTCGGGGTTGATATCGGTGATGTGGACTTCTCTGGAGGCCAGGTGCGCTTCGGCCAGTACGTGGGTCAGAGCACATACGTTTCATTCTCTCAGGAAGTTTCGGGCAAACACGGACGGGAGGTATCAGGGGAATATCGAATCACCTCCGATTGGAAGTTCAGCGTTTCATCAAGCACGACAGGCTTGAGCGGCATCGACATTATCTGGCAAAAGCGCTACTGATCTGCGACCAAATCATCTCGAAGGCTTGGGCTTACAACCGTGAAGAGGACAGAAAGCGCACTGCTCAGGTTGCCTTAACAGTCGGTGCCGTGAAAAGGCGCCTTAACAAACCTGTCAAACGGGACGTTGACGGCCAGGATGAACGGGCAAACCCCTCCCGGTCTCTTGATGAGATCAAAGGAGGCCTTCGCTCTCCCTTAATGAGAGAGCGAAGCGGTCGACACGATCGCTGAAGAAAAGTGAGCTTAGTTATAGTTACTTGACGTGTTTGCTGACGAGCTTGGTCATGTCGAACATCGAGACCTGTTTCTTGCCGCCGAAAACAGCCTTCAGATTGTCGTCGGCATTGATCATTCTTTTGTTCTTCTTGTCCTGCAGTCCATTTTTCTTGATGTAAGCCCAGAGCTTCTTGGTGAGCTCGGTGCGGGGTATTGCTTTTATTCCCACAACGGTTCCCAGCATGGCATCGGGCTGAACCGGTTTCATGAATGCTGCGTTTGGTTTGCGTTTCTTTGCGGCCATTAGTGCCTCCTTGAGATTGAGTTTTGAGGAATCTATACCAGTTAGCAAAATAATGCCAGCATTTTTTACGTTTTTTCGCCTGCGGAGCGCGGGCGTAGGGTTTTCGTCCGGCCCCTATCGACCCTCAATCCGGAGTCGGCGTCTTCGATCGCCACCCCATAATCAATTTCCGCGCTGGCCCGAGAGACGTATCCCTGAACAACGTCCTCCAGCACCTTTTGTGGGTCACGGTGGTACGCGGGCCCGATGCCTCCGCCTCCGGGTCTTTCGAGCCGCACGAGATCTCCCTTTTTCAGCAGGAAGCCCCCGAAACGAGAGGGAAGCGCATTCTCCTCTGTGGTGCCGGGATTAATCACACAGCTCCCTTTTTTTCCGGGCTTTCCTCCCTCGCTGCCCCAAGCGGCAATATCGTGCTTGTCGGTGCGCAGTGAGAAAAGAGTTTCGTCTTCCAGGATGCGGTACTCGCGCACGAAACCAAGTCCGCCACGCCAGTTGCCGGCTCCCCCAGAGTCCCTCGTCAGCTCAAATCTCTCAACTTGAACGGGAAACTCCGACTCGATAATTTCCACAGGGGCGGTCTTGCAGTTGCTCAAATGGAAAGCCGTTGCCGAGACGCCATCCTTGCCCCAACGAGCGCCCGTGCCGCCCGTGAGAATCTCATAATGGACATAGGATCGGCCGGCCTTGGCGCTCTGTCCTCCCAAGGCGATCGCGCTACTCCCTGAGCCGCCGGCGACCCTCTTTTCGGGAACGAAGGAACCTAGGGCCTTGAATATGGCCTCGACGACGGCATGGGCGGTCGGCATATATGTGTTGACCGCGGCAGGGAAGCGGGGATTGACCACGCTGCCGTCACGAAAGGTTGTTTTGACGACCTGGACCAACCCTGAGTTGATAGAAAGATAGGGATCGACCAAACATACCAGAGCATAGGTACAGCAGGCTTGGACCAGTGGGGGGCGAATGTTAGCGGGTCCTTTGGTCTGGTCGCTGCATTGCGTGAAGTCGAAATGGATCTCCTCACCCCGCTTCTCCACTGCAACGTGAATGCGGATTGGGCGCTTGAGGTCGATACCGTCATGGTCGACAAAGGACTCCGCTTCCGCGCGGCCGTCCGGCCACGAGGCAAGGGCCTTGCGTACTCTGTTTTCGGTGTGCTGCGCGAGCAGGCGCACGGAAGACAGCACGGTTTCTTTGCCATAGCGCTCGATCAGCTCGCACAGCCTCCGCTCCCCGAGGCGGTTGGCGCCTACCTGTCCCCGGATATCGCCGATCACGAGCTGCGGCGTGCGGCTGTTGGCGGTAACGATCCTTTCAATTTCCTTAACGGGGGTTAAAGCGGCGACATATCTCACAGGAGGCAGGTGCAAGCCTTCCTGATAAATTTCTCGTGCTGAGCCGGAGCCGCTTCCCGGCACGATGCCGCCGATATCGCTTTTGTGCGCCATGCTGGCAGCGAAACCTACCCACTCGCTGCGGTAAAAGATCGGCGTCAGCACCGCCATGTCAGGCGCGTGGGGGCTCCCGCCCAGGTACGGATGGTTGGTGATGAAAGCATCTCCTTCATGAATTTCGCCGGCCGGGTAACTTGAAAGTAAGCCCTGGGCGCAAGCGGGAAAGGCGCCCATGTGAAGTGGCAGCACGACGTGTTGGGCTACGACATCGCCGCGACGGTTGAGCAGGGCGCAGCTGGCATCCTGGGATTCTCGGATGATGGTGGAGAAGCCGGTGCGGAACAAGGAATTCTGCATCTCCTGAACGATGCCGGCCAGGCGAGCGCGAATAACCTGGAGGGTTATGGGGTCGAGCATAAGATGGTAAAAGGTAAAAGGTAAAAAGTAAAAAGTAAGAAAGTTGCAGAATTCATTCTAGGGCTAGTGCGTGACATCTTGGATCGTGCTCGTGTTCGTGCTTGTAAAACTCATTTAAGCGTCTAGTGCCTATCGCGTGCCTAATGCCTGAACATAGCGGTAATCGATAAACGAGCCGACGGCTGGCAGCGGGGGAGGGATCCTGCCGCTTTCCGCGAGCAGCTGAAGGACTGTAACAATCCCTAAAGGGTCGGGCATGAGCGTCGGCGGTTTGGGGGAATTGAAGTAGAGATCATAAGTTGCCCGTGCTTGTTTTTCGACGGAGCCCGTCAAGCGGCTCAGAATGGCGACGGCGTTGTCGCGATTCGCCGCAACACCAAGCCAAAGCCAGGCTGCACGCAGAGCGTTGAGGAAGGCAACGTAACTCTCGTTGACCTTTTCCGCGCGCCGAACCAAGCACACCGTGAAGGGATAGCGCGGGACAACATCGAGTGAGGAACTGATAACTTTAAATCCCGCCTCCTGCAACTCGAAGTGAAACGGTTCCGTCACCATGCTTCCCGCGAGAAGGCCTTGCTTTATCTTTTCGCAGCGCTCCTGCGGTGGACCGGCGGGCACCAGATCGTAAGTGCCGTCAGGTAACCCTTTCTGCCTGAGCAGTTTCTTCAGGATCAGAGCCTCGGCGGAGCGTCCGTCGTTGACGCCGATCCGTTTCCCCTTCAGGTCGGCAAAGTTCGTGATCGCCGGGTCAACGACGAGCCGGTACTGGGAGCCCACGTTGGTGCTGGCGATCACGGAAAGTGGGGCGCCCCGCGCCATCTCCGCGAGCGCGACGTCGGGGATGACGTTGATGATGTCCAGGGAGCCGGACACCAGCGCGTTCACAGGATCGGGCGGTGAAGTAAAGATGGTGGGTTTGACGGCGATGCCTTCGGGGGCAAACAGATCGAGCTCGCTGGCTGTGAAAAACGGCCAGTTCATAGCGCTTCTCTGCACCTGGCCGTAATGGAGCTCAGTGGACATTCTTGGTTTTGCTCTTTCGCTTCTCTTGCGTCAGTTTGTGATCCAGAAGAAACTCGCCGTGCTCAGCCTCGATGACGACCCCGTAGGACTCAGCGGCCCTTTTGATCGATACGTAACCGTTGCGAACGTCTCGCAACACCATTTCCGGGTCCCGTTCGAAGGGGTCGCCGAGGCCGCCGCCTCCGGGTGTTTCGAGCCGGACGATATCGCCCGGCAGCAGGGTGAGATCGGAGCAGCGCGAGGGTAGAACGCGTTCTTTTGGGGTGCCGTGGTTGACCACGCAATGACCGGTCTTGCCGGGAAGCCCGCCATCGACCCCTTTCGGAGCCACGGTGTGTTTGGTCGAACGCAGTGAAAAGCGGACCTCATGATCCAGGACTTCGTACTCGCGGACAAAACCAAGGCCGCCGCGAAACTTCCCGGCTCCGCCGGAATCGCGAAGCAGTTCAAAGCGCCGGGTCCGGACGGCAAACTCAGATTCGATAATTTCCACGGGAGCGATGCGCGCGTTCGATTGGTTGACGTTGGTTCCTGAAACACCGTCCTTGCCGCTGCGGCCGCCCGAGCCGCCGCCGAAAATTTCATACTGGACGTAGCTTCTCCCGGTCTTCTGACTCTGCCCACCCACGATGATGGAACGGCTGCTGCAGCCGTCGGCTACTTTTTTCGCCGGCGTTAAAGCGCTGAAAGCTTCAAACAGAGCTTCTACCAGAGCGTGCACAGTTGGGTTGTAGGTATTGACCGGCGCCGGAAAGCGGGGATTCAAGACGCTGCCGTCGCGGAACTTCATTTCGATGACGCGGGCGAGTCCCTGGTTGATCGCCAGAGCGGGGTCGACCAAGGCGGTAAGGCAATACGCGCATGCCGCGCGGACTACGGTGGGGCGAATGTTGGCCGGTCCCTTGGTTTGGTCGGCGCTGCCGGTGAAGTCGAAGAGGAGATCCTTGTCTTTCTTTTGGATGCGCACGTGAATGCGCACGGGCTTGTCAAGTTCGATGCCGTCACTGTCGACAAACCTTTCTCCCTCGCCCACGCCGTCACTCCAGTTCTCGACCTCGCTTCTCACCCTGCGCTCTGTGAGTTCAAAGAGCGGCGCGTAAGAACCGAGAATGGTATTCTTGCCGTATTTGTCCATTAACTCCTGAAAACGTCTTTCACCGAGGCGGTCGGCGCCTACCTGGCCGCGCATATCGCCGATCACGAGCTCTGGCGTGCGGCTGTTGGCGCCGATGATGGCTTCAATGTCCCGGCTCGGTTGGTTGCGGCAAACGTATTTGATCGGCGGCAGATGCAGACCTTCCTGATAGATTTCCCGTGCCTGGCTCCAACAGCTGCCGGGAACCGGCCCGCCGATATCGCTTTTGTGGGCGATGCTGGCGGCGAAGCCCACCCACTCCCCAGTGTGGAAGATCGGCGTGAGCACGGCCATGTCGGGCGCGTGCGGGCTGCCGCCCAGGTACGGATGATTGGTAATGAAGGCGTCCCCTTCGTCAATCTCCTGTGGGGAATAGCTTGACAGTATGCCCTGGGCGCAAGCGGGAAAAGCACCCATGTGAAGTGGCAGGACGACGTGTTGTGCGACGACCTCGCCGTGGCAGTTCAAGAGCGCGCAGCTAGCGTCCTGGGACTCGCGGATAATGGTCGAGAAGCCGGTGCGGAACAAGGAGTTCTGCATTTCCTGGACGATGCCGGCCAGACGCGCGCGAATGACCTGCAGTGTGATGGGGTCAATATCCATAAGGGCAAAGTGCAAAGGGCAAAGAGCAAAGCGCAGAGTACAAGGGGTGAAGCGGAACGCGCTCTGCGCCATGCGCCCTGCGCTTAGCAAAAAGAAACGCTCGCAAGCCAAAAGCCATCGCCTAGTGTCTCTCCCGCACGATCAGGTTTCGATAGTTATCAACCGTCGCGACGTGTTCCGGATGGATCACTGTCGTGGTATCGAGCTGCTCAACCACCGCGGGACCGTTAATTTCGTGATTGGGTTCCAGGAGGTTGCGCTGATAAAGCGGGCAGTGAAGGGTTCCATGCTCGCGCCCGAAAAAGATGTTGCGTGTCCCGATCCGAGCGTCGGCGAGCTTTTTGCCCGTGGCTGTCGCGGGGGACAACTTGGCCTGGGGCACCAGCCCTACCGAAACCAGGCGCAGGCTGACCAGCTCTACGGGCTCGGATTCCGCCATGTGACCAAAAGCCTGTTCATGCTGAAGGTCGAAGCGCTTGCGCATCACGTCCAGATCCGCGGCCGCAAGCGGCGGCGCCGCAGAAGGCACCGTAAGTTCGTAGCCTTGGCCGGTATAGCGCAAATCCAGGAACGGGTTCATGAGCATCTCCTGGTCGGTAAAGCCTTCCTCGCGGAGGTCGGCCTGGGCTTGAGTGACGAGCTGGGAGAACAGGTGATTGATCTCTGCCAGGTCCAAGTCCTTCAGCGGGACAAGTTTGGATCGGACATAGTCGTGTTTTACGTCAGACATCAGTAGACCAAGCGCTGAGGTGACGCCGGGGGCGAAGGGAATAAGGAGATTGGGGATACCCAAGTCCAGAGCAATCTTGCCGGCGTGCATCGGGCCGCCGCCGCCGAAGGCGACGAGGGTGAAATCGCGGATATCATAACCTCTTTGCGTGGAGACTGCTTTGATGGCCTCTTCCATTTTCACGTTGATGATTTTGATGATTCCGTCGGCGGCCTCCATAAGGCCCAGGTTTAGGGGAAGGGCAATTTTTTCATGCAGGAGTCTTTCCGCCTTGTTCTTGTTCAGCTTCATGCGGCCGCCGGCAAATCCGTCGGGGTTGAGGACTCCGAGAACGAGGTTGGCGTCGGTAATCGTGATCTCCGCTCCACCGTGGTCGTAACAGACGGGACCCGGCTCGGCGCCGGCGCTGTCGGGGCCGACCTCCAGGCCGCCGACAGAATCGAGACGGGCAATGGTTCCTCCGCCCGCGCTGACGGTGTGAATGTCAATCATCGACAAACTGATCGGGCGCTGGTTGATCCTTCCCTGCGTGGTGATGGCGGGGCTGCCGTTATGAATCAGGGCCACGTCACAGCTCGTTCCTCCCATATCAAACGAGATCATGTTCTTGAAGCCGGCGCGCTCGCAGATGTCGAGCGTGGCGATGACTCCGCCGGCAGGTCCGGAGAGAACGGTTGCGACCGGTTTTCTTGCCGCGCCGCGGAAAGTCGAAACGCCGCCGTTGGACTGCATCACGTAAAGCTTCGGCGTGGTCACTCCCAGTGACTCCAGCCCTGTTTCGAGCCGGCCGAGGTAACGGCTCATGACCGGCGCAATATAAGCGTTGATGACGGTGGTGCTAAGGCGATAGAACTCGCGAATCTGCGGCAGCACCTCAAAGGAAAGCGAGAGGCTCGCCTCGGGAAATTCTTTCTCGACGATCTCCTTGACCCTAAGCTCATGCGCAGGATTGAGAAAGGAGAAGAGAAAGCAAACCGCGATCGATTCGACACCCTTCTTCTTGAGGGCGCGAACCGCGGCAAGCGTGGCTTCGACATCGATGGCTCTCAGAACCGTGCCGCGAGAATCAACCCGTTCCGCAATTTCCTCGGTGTAGTAGGGAGGAGCCAGAAGTTTCGGCTTTTCGAAGAAAAGATCGTAGGTGGCGGGGCCGTAGCCCCGGCTTTGTTCCATGACCTCGTAGATACCGCGAAAGCCTTCCGTCACCAGTAAGCCGGTACGGGCGCCCTTCTCTTCCAGCAGGGTGTTGGTTCCGACGGTCGTGCCGTGGGAGAAAAAGGAAATTTCCGCCGCGGCAACTCCCTCGTCAAGCAATTCCCGAACTCCGTTGAGCACAGCCTGGAAAGGCTCCCTGGGAGTCGAAGGGACTTTCGCAATGCGAATTTCGCTCGTCTGCTCGTTGAAAAAGACAAAATCCGAAAAGGTACCGCCGGTATCAACGGATACTCTGTATCTCGCCATAGATTTTCCCGGAGTTGACTTTCTAACATTAACTTCTTATACGATCAACTTTGCGCGTCCTCAGCCGACTTTCGGCGCGAATCGTTTCGGTAGCTAGGAGGCACGATGGCTGAATCCGGATCGGCAACAAGGGGTGAACGGAGTGTCTTTGTTTACACGACGCCTCCGCCTCGTTTCATCCAGGACCTGTTCAATGCTTTTAGCAAAAAGTATCCAGAAATCGAAACGTTCGTTGACCATGATCCGGCGGCGCTGTTCCTGGAGCGCGCGCTGCGCGAGCTCGAACAGGGTCTGTGCCCCGCCGACGTCATGATGCTCAACCGGCAGCAGGCGCAAGTTTTGAAGAGCCGTGGGTTTCTGCAACCCTACCGTTCTCCCGAATCTCAATCCTTCCCGGAGCGGTGCCAAGATGACGATGGCTTCAGCACCCAGGTTTTCATGGTTCCTTTTAGTGTCGCCTACCACACCGGCATGGTGCCGTCCCGGGACGTGCCGCAAAAGTATCAAGACCTGTTGGCGCCACGCTGGAAAGGAAAACTGCTTTTCCCGGACCCGGCGCGGAGCGGGAGCGGCGTCGGCTGGTATTCGATTATGAAAGATCATTACGGTGAGAGCTTCCTGCACAAGCTCGCGGAGCAACAGCTGATCTGCAGGCATCCCGCCGAGGACTGCCTCACCAAGGGCGAGGGCTCCATGCTCATTGCCGCGAATGTGGGACAAATTGAGGACTTGAAAAACCGCGGAGCGCCCGTTGATTGGACGCCGATGCCCGTCATGATGGTCGGGGGCCCGCACGCGTGCTTGTTCCGTCACACGCGACATTCCGAAGAAGGCAAAAAATGGATCGATTTCTTGATGTCTGAAGAGGGTCAAGAGATCATGAGCAGCTATCACATTCCCAACCGGCCCGGCGTGAGGATTCGGGATTCGGTATTTATTACGGTGCTCAAGCGTCTGGAAGGCCACGCTCTGACTCCGTTTGCGACGCAGAACGGCGCCGAATACGACGTGGATCTGGCGCAGTGCATCAAACGGTTTAAAGGCTGGAGCTAATTCAGGAAACGCGTGATTTAGTGGGGGAGATTATGGCAAGCAAATATTCTGCCATCGTGATTCAGACTCGGGTGAAAGAGTGCTTCAGCAAGCAAGACGTCATCGATAACTTCGCCCGAACTTGCAAGGTCATCCGTACTTCGGTGCGCCATCACTATTTCGGCACCAATATCCCGAGCAAGCTCACCGTCTTTGATACCCACGCGCACAATCACGGTTATTCCGTGAAGGAAATGATCGAGAAAATCGCCATCGAGATTCCGGGAAAAGAAATGCAGGTCGTCATCGACACCGCGAAAGACAACGGCATCTATATCGTCACCTCCGCTTTGGAATACGACCCAAAATTTCCGGAAACGTTTTTCACCTGCTACTTCATCGTCGACCCGAAGGGCGAGGTGATCTACAAGTATCACAAAATTCATATTCATTATGGAACGGAAAGAACCCTGAGCCCTTACGACATCATGGACCGCTATTATGAGGCCTACGGAAAGGGCAAAACCAGACTGCAGACTTTTTTCCCCGTTGCCGACACGCCTCTGGGCAAAATTGGAGCCTTGATCGCCCATGATCGGATTTACCCCGAGGCGGCCCGTGCTCTGGCGCTTAACGGCGTCGAGATTCTGGTCATGGGGCCGCAGCCTGAACCTTCCGTTGCAGGCGGCCGATGGGAGACCATGAACCGGGCGAGGGCTTTCGAAAACATGGTCTACGTGCTGGCGACGAACTACGGTGAATTTGTGTCTGACGAAAGGGCAACGCAAAGGTGGGCGGGGCACTCGATGGTCGTGGACTTTGAAGGAAAGATCATTGGCTCGGCACCCTATCCGGGGGAGGCCGTTTGCGCCGGTATCATTGACATCGAGGCGTTACGCGAGAGGAGGGCAGACCCCTACGACTCGCCGCTAGTGGAGATGCGCAACGACCTTTACCGCGAGATCTACGCCCAGGAAATCTTTGCCAAGAACCGCCACGCAACTTCCGCCCCTGCGGAAACTGCCAGGGAAAGAATGGCCTTCTTCCCCGAGATCTATGAAAAGCTCGTGGCGCGCGGCACCTACTCGCGGCCCACTAAAGGATCGTAGCGGCTGCGCAAGGGCAACATATTCCGCGAGCTAGGTAAAAACCGTCCTTCAGGGGAGGGCAGATTCCCCCCCTCCCCCCCCAGTTAACTTCTTGGCTGATTCGATAGCGGCAGCCGTGAAATCTAAACTCCTCCCGGCTCCAACTCGCCCGCCGGAGGAGTACGCGTATCGTAGACCCAGACCGGCATGCCGCTTTTCATACCCTGTGCGCTCAGGGCTGTCTCGTAAGTCTTGCGGATTTGAGGGTCCTCGTCGACGTATGAAATGGCGTTACCGCCTTCATGCGTATCGATGGCCCCGGCATCTTTGGCCTCATCGCCCGGCGCTCCGCCGCGGCGCAAGCCGGGTCCGTGCGGGCCGTCGAAGACGAGGAGCCGCAAGCCCTCTGGATCCGTGCCGAAGTGCTGGTGAAACCAATCTCCCTTCATCGGAGCCGCGCTGATCATGCCGACCGGCTCGTAGGTCTGTTTCTTGACTTGGTTGCCGAGCCCCGCTTCCCATGGTCGCATGCCCAGGCGGTCCGGCCAGGTGCAACTAAAGCCTTTGCCCTTGATGCAGACTAGAATCGCGCCGGAGGAATGCTTGTGGGCTTTCGAGTACTGGCCGGTTTGGTATTGCGCGATCTTCATGTAAAAGTTCGCCCCCGCCATGTGCGGCTCGACCCGCCGATAGTCAAACGAGCGGCGGTTATCGCGCGGCAGCACACAGTTTACGATGTCGGGAACAATGTTGGTGCGGCGCATGGCGAGACCGCGGACCGGGTCGGCGTAAATGTCCTCGACCGGCTTGAAGTAATCGTCCGAAGCATCGAAGCGGTCGAGAAATTCGTACGGACAATTCAAGACAAAATCGTCGTCGCGGATGATGTTGATGACGTTGGGCGCGGTCGTCGCCGCAAGCAGCATCGCCGGCGATGAGGTCGCGTTAACGATCCGATGCATGGCATTAAGCGGAATCGCGAAGAGCGATCCCGGACCCCATTCAAAAGTTAGTTTCTTGGGGCGGCTCGGCTGCCAGACCTCGGTCGTGCCGCGCCCTTCGACCACGTAGTAGATTTCCTCGTACATATGGCGCTCGGCATTCAACGCGCCCGCTCCGGGGACCTCGACAACGTACAATCCGTACATGCCTTCGGTGCCGAGGAGCTGAATCGCGATACCGCGGCCGCCGAGGCGCTTCCAAGGAGAAAGCGGCAGATCCTGGACCTTGTGGACCCCGATGTCCCTGTGGATCGAAATGCCCTGAGACTCGATGAACATGTCGTATGGCGACCTTGGGGTCTTCCACTTGCCAAAACCCGCTTTCTGTCCAGGTTCGGGCTCATTCCAATCGAACAACTTTTCATTGCGCTTGACCATACTTTGTCCTCCTTAACCTTTTTGCAGAAGGCTCTAACCCCGTTGATGTGTTGACCGAAGACCGGTTCAAAAATAGAACAAAGCTGCAATCGGCGTCAAGCGCTTCACGCTTGACGCGCGTCTTTAATCTGCCGTATTTTGGGATCGGCCAATTTCATAAATCGGGGCATGGTCCTCGGTCTGGCCACTGCCCACCTTTTGGGACTCCGCTTCGGTGTGCCGCGCCGCACCATGTTAAGAGGATCACCTGGTGCAAGACGTTGAATTTAGACGCGCTCGGCCGCAGGACTTTTCTGCGATCCTTGAGATTCAGTCGGCCAACCATGTGGCGAACCTTTCCCTTGAGGAACGCGCCGAAGGATTTCTTTCCGCTGAGTTCACTGCCGAGCAAGTTGCGGCCATGGCCGCTGACCTCGGAATCATGGTGGCGTGTGATTTCAAAGAGTCCGTCTTGGGTTACTTGTGCGCCTTTCGTTGCGGCTTCAATCATCAGTCTGCGGTTGTCGGCAAGATGCTCGAGGGCTTCGCGAGTGCGCAGTTTGCAGGCCGACCGCTGGATTCGTATGAAACTTTTATCTACGGTCCCGTGTGCATCGCCCGCGCGCACCGGGGCCGCGGCCTGCTCCGCGGTCTCTATGAGGCTTTGCAGCGCGAGGTTGCGGGGCAATTCGAGGTCGGCGTTGCGTTTGTGGCACGCAACAATCGGCATTCGCTGCGAGCGCATGTCGCCGGGCTGAGCATGACCGAGGTCGGGGAGTTCGAAGTGAACGGCAACCCTTATGTAACCTTGGCGTTCAAGATTTTTGGAGCTTGAGGGCGCCGCTACTAGATTGTAAAGTCAGTAAGCGTCTTTCACAACAGCCCCAGCAAACGCCAGTAAGGCACGATCAGGACCAACGCAATGAGCATGACGACCGCGAAGATAAACGAAACCTGGCGAGCCTGACGATGGGAAAAAAGCCGGCCTTCGGACGTCGAGTATGCTAACAAATAGCTCGTCGTCTGGGTGGGCAAAAACCACATGGAAGAGACAGACAAAGCTGTGGCGATAATGACCCACGGTTCCATGCGGAAAAGTGGGGCGACGGGAATTAAGGTGACACTGATTATCAACAGTGCGGTTTGCTGTGATAGAATCAAGTTGAGAAAAATACTCAGGCCAGCCACCCCCAGGATGACGAAAACTGGCTGATTGCCAAACTGACCGAGCACTGTACCGACCACGTCGGCTAACGTCTTATCCAAGCCAAGAGAGACGATGATTCCCGAGATGCCCATAATCACGCCAAACAAAATCAAATAGTTCCAGTCGAGCTGTTGAAACGATCGTTTATCGAAGATCCCAGCTACCACCGTGGCGAGCACTCCGAGCAAGGCGATCATACCCATGTCCAAATGAAGAGCGCCGGCGCCTATCCAACCAATCACCATTACGACAATGATCAGTGTCATGATCATTTCGCGTCGGGTCAGCGGCCCAAGGACCGCGAGCTGTAGATTGACACGATCACTCGAAACGCTGCCGGTCACTTTGGGACGAAGTACGAGGAACATGCTGGCGAGCGTGCCGACCCCAGCGAGCAGCCCCAGCGGCGCGGCGGCAATGAACCAATAGATCCAATTGAAGTGCGAGCGACTAGCTTCGGGCAAAAGCCCCCAGGTTAAAAGGGTTAAAGGCCCCCCGTTTAAAAACATAAAGCTGAGCGGCGTTGAGCCCACCCAAGCCGCCATGCCTAATACCACCGAGGCCGGGCTCCGGTCTTTTAAGCGCAGAGCATCACTGAGGGTGAGCGCAAGCGGAGTGGTGAGGGTCACTCGCCCTTTATTCTGTGGCAGTAGTGGTGACAAGATAACACCGGTGAGCAGTAACGTAACCGATTGCCCCAACAAGCTGCGCGGCATTCGACGGACCAACAAAAGGCCCACGCGATACAATAGACCGGAGCGTGCTATGGCCGAGGCAAGCCCAAGTATTGAAACTACAAATACCCAATTCGAGGAAGCAAAGCCTGCCAGAGCTTGGCTTGGTTTGGCGAGACCGAATAGAATCCAAGAAACTGCAAGACCGAATCCGACTGCAAACTCCGGTAAAACCCCGCTGATCCAGAGCAACAAGGCGGCCGGCAGCAGTAAAAGAAATTTCCCTTGGGCATTTGCAGGCGGCAACAGGACGGCGATGCTGGCGAGAAACACAGAAATGCAGACCGCAATTATGCTTCCTCTATTTGTGCTTTGACGTTTGGAGGTTCCCCGCGGTTTGGCTGCCTCGGTGGCCAGGCGCGACAGCTCGCTCGCCAGTTGCTGGCCGATGATCGGATCAGCGCCGGCTAGACCGCTTCCAAGCCCGCGCCGCAGCAAGCGCGCCGCCGCTTCCCGCTCGCCTTGGGTTTCCAATGTCGCGGCGCGCACAAGAAGGACCTGGCCGTCCGCCAAGGTTTCGTCATCGGTGAGCAATTCGATCCAACGTTGCACGCGCTCACCAGACAACGGTGGCGTATCTCGGAGTGCCTGGCCCAGGGTTTTGACCAAGCGTGTGCGGTCACCGAGGCGATTTAAGATTGCCAACGCTTCGTCCCAGCGCTGCGCGCCAGTGAGTTTTTCCACGGCGTCCCATACAAATTTTGCGGCTGTCTCCTTGCCTTGTGCTTGTTCGAATCGTTCGCGCAACGTTTGCAGGGAGGACTCGCTGTTGCGGTCGCGCCGGATCCCTAGCTCGCTCAAGTCACGGGCGACTTGGTCCGCTGCTTCGTCAAAAAGCAAACGCAACGCCGGTAAAGAGACTTCCGCCAAAACGCTTGCTTGCAAAACTCGGTTGAGACGCTCGGGCGGCAAACGTCCGAGCTCGACCATCATCAGCGCGCGCGCCATGCGCTCCTGCGGCGCCCCGCGCTCTGCAGTTCCCCCGCGCTGTCGCGGCGGCGGCGCTTTTGGTAAATTGTTCTGTGCTTGACCGCGGTGCAATATGGCGGTCACGGCGCGCAGCGTTGCCGGCTGCAAATGAAGGGATTCGATGACGCGGTTGCGCTCCAGGCGCAAAAGCTCGCCGTCACCTTCGGCGCGGACGGTCGGCGCGGTAGCCGTGTCATCGATAAGCGCTATATCGCCGAAACAGTCCCCGGGCGATAAAGATTCCCGCTTGACTTCACCGAGGCCATCGGGCGTCAAGGCAAAGACTCCAAAGGTGCCGCGCGCGATCACGTAGATACCATCGAGCTTGTCGCCTTCGCGGCACACCGTGATGCCGTCGTTTACCGGCTGGGACTCGGCGTGCCCTGCCAAACGTGCCAGATCGACCCGCTCAAGGCCGGCGAAGAGCTTTACCTTGGCTAAAATGCCGGCGTAGTTGGTTTGGACTTGGCTGCTCATCGCGGATTCGGCAGCGGGGCCTGGTTATTGGCCAATATTTCCGCGACTCGTCTCAACACGGTCGAGACCGGATGATCAGGATAACGCAGCACAAAGATACCGGCGCTACCCAGTGCCATCATTTCGTCGGCGTGGTGCAGCACGCCCACGACGGAACATTGATAGGTTGCTTCCACGCGGGTTTTGACCTCGGTAACATCGAAAGCCCCGGGCACTTTGTTAACGATCATGAGCATTCGGGGCACGCTGAGCTGGCGCGCCACTTCGACCGTTACACCCGTACCGAGATAGTCCTGTTGATCCGGGCGGAGTATTATCAGGAGCGTGTCCGAGACGGCTATCGATAAGAGCGTTTCTTCGTTCAGCCCCGGATGGGTGTCGATCAGCAGCGCGTGCAGTTTGAGCGCGTCGATCAAATCGCGGAAGCCATCGTTGAGCAAGCTCACGTCGTACCCTTCGCGCAACACGCGGGCGATTTCTCCGGCCTTGATGCTGGACGGAATAAGAAAGAGGCGGCCGGCGCTCGGCTGCTCCAGACGTTCGGTGACATCGTAAGCCGCCTCACGAATCTGACAGCGGCCCCAGAGGTAGTCGTTCAGCGAGTGGACGATGACAGACTCGTCCAGGGCGAACAAAACATGAATGCCGGGTGATTGAATATCGGTGTCGACCACGCCCACGCGCCATCCCTTGGCGGCTAACAGCACCGCAAGATTGGCGGTACAATTGGACTTGCCTGTGCCGCCCCGGTAGGAATGTATAGAAATAATGAGAGCCATGGCCTCTTCTTAATTCACACGCGGGAACAATTTAGTATTGCGGCTCCCCGGAGTTTTGCACTTAACGCACGCGAGAACGGAGCTTCCGCGCCTTTTCCTGCAATTCGTGGAAGTAATCCGTCTCCGTGATCTCGGCGACCTGACGAGCCTTCTTGGTTTCGTCGATTTCGATGCGCAGTTGTTGGATCTGCTGGTTTAACCGCTGCTCCCGTGCCTTCACTTCCAGTGCCATGCGTTGAAACACGCGGGCTAACCGGCCGAGTTCGTCGCTACGCGCCGCCACCGAGATCAACTTTTCCGCCGCGAAGTTTCCCTCCTCGACCGTGGCGGCGGCTTCGGTTACCTGGGTGACATCCTTTAAATATAAGACTTCCTGATCGCGCAGCCGTTTCTTTTCCAAGCAGGCGCCGATACGGGCGTGCAAAAGCACCGGGTCGAAAGGTTTGGGCAGATAATCTTCCGCGCCGTGTTCGATGCAGCGCACGACGCTTTGCAGTTCATCCAAGGCGGAAATCATGATCACCGGGATGTCGCGCCACTGGCTCTCACGTTTGATCGCTTCGAGTACTTCATATCCACTCATCCCCGGCATCATGATGTCGAGTAAGATCAGGTCCACAGATTCCGTCGCGAGGCGCGCCAGCGCGGCCTCGCCGCGCGCGGCGGTTTGAACCGTATAGCCTTCATGCTCCAGGCGCCGTACCAAGAGATCGCGGTTGCGCGCGTCGTCGTCGACGACCAGAATGCGGCCGGAGCGAGCAGTGCCCGGCATGCTGTCGACCAACGCCGTGGGTCGTGAGGCAATTTCACCAGCAGGAAATCTTTCGTTCGCACTGACCGGTTGGCTTTGCTTCGACTTCGATCCGAAGAGTTGATTAAGGTCGGCAAGCAATTGTTTTCCCGCAGCGTGAATCTTTCGCAGATCAGCGGCGAAATTGTCCAGTTGATTTTCTTCGGCCTCCTCGATCAACATTTCGCTGTAGCCGATGATATGATTGAGCGGTGTCCGCAGTTGGTGGCGCGTTTCTGCGGAGGTTGCGATCCAACGTTGGGCTTCTGCGCTAGTCGCACTTTCATCAGATGGCTGCGCCACCTTTTGCACCAATTCCGCTTTATCCTTTTTCTTATTCATCTGCGTCCCGTTGTGCCTAAAATCTTTTCCATCTTCTCCAGCAGCCGCGCTAGGTCGATTGGTTTGGTGTCATAGTCGTTACAACCGACTGCCATTGCCTTATCTCGATCCCCTGTCATGGCATGCGCCGTAAGCGCAATTATCGGGATCTCTTTTGTCTCCGATGCGCTTTTGAGCCGGCGCGTCGCTTCCCAACCGTCGAGCACGGGTAAGCTCATGTCCATGAGGATCAAATCGGGTGTCTCCGACTTGGCCATGGCCACGCCTTGCTCGCCATCGACCGCGATCATGAGCTGGTAACCCCTTCGTTCGAGGCGCCGGGAAAGCATATCCCGATTCAACTCATCATCCTCGACCAGCAGAATCTTCGCCATCCGATCTCTCCTCCGTCCTTGACCCCTTCGGCCTGATGCACTGCGCCACGAGATCGCGAACTTCGCGGATGAGTTCCTCGGGACTGTAGGATCCCTTCTGCAGAATTTTCTCCACCGATCCGTTCAGCCGCTTTCGATCCGCGGCGTTGATGTCCTTGGCCGTGATCACGACGACCGGAATTGGGCGCCACGACTCGTTCTTGTGAACCGCGTCAAGGAACTGGAAGCCGTCCATCTCCGGCATCATCAAGTCGAGCAAGATCAGCTCCGGTTGCAGCTTGCGCATCTGTTCTAACGCGGTGCGGCCATTTTCGGCTTCGAGAACCGTCCACTTTTCTTTTTCCAAGCTGCGGCGCAGCATCGAGCGCGTACCCTCGTCGTCTTCCACAATCAAAAGTGGACAGGGCGGCCGGACGCACTCGTATTTCCGCAGAGTGCTCGCCAGCCGCTCCCAGTTAATCGGCTTGGTCAAATAGTCGGCGGCTCCAAGGGCATAACCTATCTGTTGTTCGTCGGTGATCGACAACATGACGACCGGGATATCGGACAAAGCGGCATCCGCCTTGAGCGCCGTCAGCACCGCCCAGCCGTCCATGCCGGGCATGAGCACATCCAAAGTAATCACCGCGGGGCGCAATTCTTTGGCGAGACGTAGACCTTCCGCGCCGCTTGCGGCCGCCACCATGCGCAGCCCTTCCTTTTTGAGAAACTTGCCCATTAAGTCGTGCACCCGCGGGTCGTCGTCGATGACTAAAACCAGCGGACCGCCGTCGGGCGCTTGCATTGCCGCCGAAGCTATACGTACGGTCGGTTCGGCCGGGACGAAACTGCTCTTAGAATCAATCACTTTGGCCGGCAGGCGTACCGTGAACGTCGTTCCTCGCCCCGGCGCGCTGGTGACCGTAATTACGCCGCCCATGAGCTGGCAAAATTTTTGGCTGATGGCGAGTCCCAATCCGGTGCCTCCGTAACGCCGCGTGGTCGATGCGTCGGCCTGGGTGAAAGCTTGGAAAAGCCTAGTGGTCTGTTCCGCCGTCATGCCGATGCCGGTGTCGGCGACGGAAAAATTGATCCATTCACTGCCATCGTCACGTACGCGTGCGACGCTGATTGTCACCGTACCGCGATCGGTAAATTTGCACGCATTGCTAACCAGGTTGAACAGGGTTTGCCTAACTTTGGTCAAATCCGCCGTCATGACGCCGAGATCCGGTGGGCAGTCGATTTTTAGTTGGTTGGCGTTCTTGTCAACGAGTGGCTTGACCGTGCTGGCGACGTCGTGAATCATCGGCGAGATCTCGAACGGTTCCAGGTAGAGATCCATTTTGCCGGCTTCGATTTTCGAAAGATCGAGGATATTGTTGATCAGCGACAGCAGATGCTTGCCGGCCCCGTGGATCTTTTGCAGATCGGGAATGAAGCTGTCTTGTCCAAGGTCCTGGGATTCTTCTTCGAGCATTTCGCTGTAGCCGATGATTGCGTTCAATGGCGTGCGCAGCTCGTGGGACATGTTGGCGAGGAACTCCGATTTATGCCGGTCGGCAACTTCGAGCAGAAGGCCTTTGGCCTCGATCTCGCGGAAGAGCCGGGCATTTTGGATCGCCAACACCGATTGTGTGGCGAGCGATTGGAGCAGATTGATCGCTTTGGCAGAGAAGTTGCCAGCCTGTTTGCGGTAAACCGATAATCCGCCGACGATTTGCTTGTCGCGCAAAAGCGGTATCGCCAATAGCGACCGATAACCGAACTGCCGCAGAGCGCGCCGCCCTTGCGTCTCGTGGGTTTCCCGCTCGTGCAAAATGTCGGGAACTTGGACCGGTGCGGCCATGGCTGCGGCGCGGCCAATGTTGCCGACGCCGAGGCGCGCCGGGTTCGCGCGCAATACTTCCGCGAGCGGTACTTCGATCCGAAAACTCGCGCGCAAATCGAACTGCCCAGCGACGTCATCGAATTCATAGATCGTGCCCGCGTCAGCGCCGCTTAGTTGAACCGCGTGGGAGACAATTCTCGTCAGTACGGTTGGTAAATCGAGCGTGGAACTCACAGCTTGGCCGACTTCGTTCAGGGCGCGCAATTCGTCCATGGCGCGGCTCAACTCGAAGGTGCGTTCACTAACCTTCGTTTCAAGCGTTCGGTTTGTCTGTTCCAACTTTTCGTTGGATTCGCGGAGCGCTTGAATTAACTGCTTGATCGAGCCACGCATTGCATTGAAAGCGCGTGCCAGCGTGCCGACCTCGTCACGCCCCGTGGTATCAATGGAGGCCTCCAAATCTCCGCCAGCGATCGCGGCCGCCGAGTCTTGGAGCCTCAATAAAGGGGCAGAAATGTATCGCCGCGAAATCAACACAGACGTCAAGGAGATTGCCGCGATGAGAAGGATGGTCAAAACGACGATTATCACAATATTCAAAATGACCTCTTTTTTAAGGGTTTCCCGAGATACGGCCAGTTGAATGGTACCAATCTTTTTTTTGTCAAACAGAATATCGGCCGCCTTCACCCGAAATTGTGGAGATTGGTCAAAGTAGAAGAAGTCCTTCCCTTCAAAACCCGCACGGCTCCTCTGGGTGATCGTCTGGCCTTCCGACTTGATCGTCAGGAAGACCAGCGACTCATCCAGCAGCAAAGCTTCTGCGAAATGGTTTATGGTTTGATTATCCAGGTTCCATAGGGGGACCGCTAAGCCCACCTGAGCAAGCTCTGCCATGTGGTCCAGGCGATTCTCCAATTGAATATCGATTCTTCGGACATTGAAAAAGATCGCGGTTGCGGCAAAAGCCATCAGAAGCAACGTCACGACGCCGATCAGGGCGTAGGTGAAATGCTTACTAATGCTGTAAGGGCGCGGAGACTTTGTTTGGGAAGATTCTGTGTTCACAGGCAATTAGCTCCTGTGAAGATTTCACTTGACCAGCGTCGCCTTACTGCGAAATGGCTCCGAAATGTCAACGTCCAAAGCACGACTCGTGGACTGATTTATCACTAAAACCGGCTCATTTGCTGTCTGCACGGGGATATTTTGGAGTTTCTCCCCTCCCTGATGTCTATGAACGATCATGGCCGCGGCTTTTCCCAAATCATAATAATCGGGGACTACTCCCATGAGTGCCCCGTCATCAACATAGTCTTTAATAGATGCGATGCTTTTGACTTTTGCGGCTTTAAGCTCGGCTCCGATAAGCTTCGCTTGGGAGACGAGAAAGCTGTCTTGCGGGAGGTATACGGCATCCACGACCATAGACCCGTCATGAAGTTTCCTCAGATTTGCGTTTAGCATATCCTGTGCAGGAGGCGAGCGTAAATCCACGAGCCCGATGTGAAGCTGCTGAGCGATTTTGGAGAGCTTTTCTCTGATCAGCATCGAATTTTTCTCGCGCGGATTAAATAATAGGGCGAGGCGCTTGACCGGCATGATTTTCAGCGCCGTTTCGATCTGCAATTGTAAGGAAACTTGATTGCTTACGCCGCTGATATTTCCTCCAGGAGATTCCATGCTCTGGACGATCCCCGCCCCGACAGGATCCGCCACGATATTAAATATTTGTGGCACTTCATCCTTGACAATAGTTCGGGTGGCCTGGCTCGCAGTGGTTCCAAAAGTATAGATATAGTCGAATTGTTTTAGCTTCGGCTTCAATTCCTCTCTAAGCAACCTGCCCAACTCGTTTCTTTCCTGCCCCGCGTTCCACACCGTATATCGGACCGAATAACCCAATCTCTTGAGTCCATCTTGAAAGCCTTTTTCCGCCTCTGTTTCGCCGCGCCAGAGAATCATCGCCACTTTTAGGTCTTTGGCATGTGCTGATGGCGGAGCCGAACTGTGCCCTACGAAAGTAGTAAGGAGAGCAATCACTAACATGAGAACCTGCCTGCTCATAGCCTAACGCTCCATTTCCGCGCCTTTACCCAGCATGACTACTCACACTCTGCATGCCGCTGCGCTTGCCCACGCGATAAATAAGCTACTTTAGATACTTACGCTGTTGTTGCCCTGTCTACTCCCGTCACGCGTGACCCATGACTCTGATCATAGAATCTAGGATTGTCTGCCCAAACCACTTGCGCAGGCATCAAGAGGATCTGGAAACTCAGGAATGGGATATTCAGGGATCGGTGAGTTATACGACGCCTCGACTGCGGGCCGTTTCTGTCGGACCGAATCTCGGATCGCTGAGCCGTCCTACGAGAACGTGCTGAACGGGAAAAACCCGCTGGTGCGATTCCGCTATATTTATCTCAACAAGAAACTCGGGACACCTTTAGGCACAGTGGAACTGGAATTAATCAAGCATCTCTACTCGAAAGAAGCGCAGGAGCAGGTGGAGAAAGTTATTATCTGTCCGGTTTTGCAACGGAAGCGATGGCCATTGTGCAGTAGTCGCCTGACCTAGTTCTGGAACGTTATCTGCACAAGCGAAAAATCGTCTTCGAAAGGGAAAGGGCATACTTCCCGAATCAGGTTCAGCAGGGATTCGGAAGTCGAATCCCACGGCACATTCTCGATGTGCCGGAGAAACTCATCTAGGTTCATGACGGATCCATCGGGTTTAATGTTCTCGTAAACGCCGTCACTGAACAGCATCAACTTGGAGGGCGTATCGACCGGGACGGTTGCTGCCGCATAAGAGGCTGAAGGAAGGAGACCTATGGAGGGTGCGGGAGTCTTCAATAGCGTGCGTCTGCTTTTCGAATCTATTAGAACAGCCGGCGGATGTCCGGCGGAAGCATAAGTAAGAGTGGAATCTCGTCTGTCGTAAACGCCATACCAGGCGGTAAAGAATTTCCCGTTGTGCTTTTCCATGGGGTAAGTGCGGTTAAGTGCGGAAAGAACGGAAGCGGGATTGAAAAAGTCGGCGTCGTGCAGGGAAAGAGCCCCCAGAACATCCGTAAGCGTGATCGAGAGGAGAGCGGCACCAACCCCATGGCCGCAAACATCGAGCAAGTACGTTGCAAATCTGTCTTTATCCAGCCATCGGTATCCGAACGAATCACCGCCGAGATAAGTGCAGGGAAGAAACTGCCAGTCCGTTGTGACTTCGCCGTTCAGTGGTAAAGGAAGGAGGCGACGCACATACTCTGCCGCCTCGAGAAGTTCTGTGCTCAACTTGCGGTTGACTTCTTCGAGCGCCCGTTTGGTCCGCAGGTCGGCGTCGCGCAGAAATTTTTTCTCCAGGCTCGACCCGATCCGCGCTCGCAGCAGGCTCGCGTTGAAGGGCTTACTCAAGTAATCCTCTGCCCCGAGCCCAATGCATCGGACCACCTGGTCCATTTCGGTTCCTGCCGAGATGACGATGACAGGCAGATCGCGCAAACTGCTGTCGGCCTTTATGCGGGAGAGCACTTCAAAGCCGTCCATGACGGGCATCATAATGTCGAGGAGGACAAGATCAAACGGCGTCTGCGAGATCAAATCAAGCGCACGTTGCCCATTTTCGGCGGTTGTGACCTTGTGGCCTTGTCTTTGCAAACGGCGGCAGAGAAGATCGCGGTTATCTTCGTTGTCGTCCACGACCAAAATATGACCTTCGGACTGCGTATCATTCATTTCAGTTCCGAGTTTACCGCGACTTCAGCCGTTTCTTCAGCAGCAGCGTATTCCAACCATCTTCATACCGGTAAATGATTTCATCCATAGTGCTGCGAACAAGATGGATTCCGAGTCCGCCGACAGCAACTTCGTCAAGTGAAGCCGGCCTGTTGGGGACAGGTTGTTCTAATAGATTAAATGGAATTCCATCGTCCCGCACCAGCACCCAGACTTCATCAACTTTCGACTGCAGATTGATTGTTATTGTGTGCGAACTGCCAGCGGGACATCCGTATAGAATGATGTTGGATAGAAGCTCCTCGGCAACAAGCTGGAGGGCGTTATCTACCTCATTCGGGAAACCGGACTGCGCGGAAAACGCGTGAATTGCCTCAGTCACCCCAGCGACCTCGGCCAGGTGGTTTCGAATCGCCAGTTGCAGTCCTTGCGCGACCATTTTCGGCCCTAACCGCCCTCGGGCCTCAAGATGGCTGCTGCGTCGGAGGCGCTGACCGTAATCGGGATCAGTTGATCAATGCCTGCCGTACGAAGAACATCCAGCACAACCTGTTGAGGTTTGACCAGGACCATTTTGGTTCCTGTCGCGTGCAGGGTCTTTGCATTGGCAACGAGCAGGCGCATTCCAATAGAGGAAATGAAATCAACCTCAGAGAGATCAACCATTACCGGCTGCCTTCTCGTGGATGTCAAAGTTGTGAATTTCAGATCAACCGACTGCGTTCCTGCAATGTCCAAACGCCCTTTCAGAAAAACACAATGGAATTCTTCAACGGTTTCTGATCTGATCTCCATAAGCAATTCTCCTCGTTTTTTTGCCGTTTTGTCATGAAATCATTACTGTCATGTTAAGTCTTCGTTAAGAAGATAGAAAGTTGCTTTTGGGCTACCGTCCACAATTTTCTGCGCGAACCATCCTTATCTTTTGCACTTCTCATCCGCGTTCGGTTTCGCGTAAGAACTTTTCGATCTTTTCAAGCAGCCGTGGCAGATCGATCGGTTTGCTGTCGTAGTCGTCGCAGCCTGCCGCGATGGCTTTGTCTTGGTCGCCGGCCATCGCGTGCGCCGTGAGGGCGATCACGGGGATGTTCTGCGTCTCAGGCGCGGACTTGATCCGCCGGGTCGCTTGCCAACCGTCAAGCACCGGCAGGCTCATGTCCATTAAGATTAGATCCGGCCGTTCCGCTTGCGCCATCGACACACCCTGTTCACCATCGAGGGCCACAACCACGTGATAGCCGCGTCGCTCCAGGCGCCGTGAAAGCATATCGCGATTCATATCGTTGTCTTCAACCAAGAGGATTTTCGCCATGGGAGATACCTTTGCGATCTTTTGCCGGCACCGATGCAGCGATCAGATCGCGGACCTGATCGAGCAGTTCGTCCCGGCTACAAGCTCCTTTCTGGAGAATCTTCTGCACCGAGCCGCTGAGCCTCTGCCGTTCTGCGCTGTTCAATTCCTTGGCAGTAACGACGATCACAGGGATTGACTTCCACGCCGACTGTTTATGAAACTCGTCCAAAAATTGGAAGCCGTCCATCTCCGGCATCATCAGATCGAGCAGGATCAGTTCGGGCTGCAGCTTGCGCATCTGTTCCAAAGCAGTACGGCCGTTTTCCGCTTCGAGAACCGTCCACTTTTCTTTTTCCAATCGGCGACGCAGCATCGAGCGGACGCCTCCGTCGTCCTCCACGATCAAAATTGGACAGGGGGGCCGGACGCATTCGTATTTGCGCAAAATGTCCGCAAGCCGGCCCCAATCAATCGGCTTGGTCAAATAGTCGGCAGCGCCGAGCGCATAACCCATCTGTTTTTCGTCGGTGATCGACAGCATGATGATCGGGATATCGGCCAAAGCGACATCCGCCTTGAGCGCCGCTAGCACCGCCCAACCATCCATGCCGGGCATGAGCACATCCAAAGTAATCACCGCGGGGTGCAATTCTTTGGCGAGACGTAAACCTTCCGCGCCGCTTGCGGCGACCACGATGCGCAGCCCTTCCTTGCTGAGGAACTTGCGCATCAGATCGTGCACCGTCGGGTCGTCGTCGATTACGAGGACCAGTGGCGCGCCATCAAACGACTCCGGCGCTCCGGGTTGTTCACGATCTTCCGGCTCACGGGGCAGGCGCTCGGGCTTCGTTTCACCGACTGCGGCCGGTAACCGCGCCGTGAACGTCGTTCCTCGCCCCGGCGCGCTGGTGACCGTAATTACGCCGCCCATGAGCTGGCAAAATTTTTGGCTGATGGCGAGTCCCAATCCGGTGCCTCCGTAACGCCGCGTGGTCGATGCGTCGGCCTGGGTGAAAGCTTGGAAAAGCCTAGTGGTCTGTTCCGCCGTCATGCCGATGCCGGTGTCGGCGACGGAAAAATTGATCCATTCACTGCCATCGTCACGTACGCGTGCGACGCTGATTGTCACCGTACCGCGATCGGTAAATTTGCACGCATTGCTAACCAGGTTGAACAGGGTTTGCCTAACTTTGGTCAAATCCGCCGTCATGACGCCGAGATCCGGTGGGCAGTCGATTTTTAGTTGGTTGGCGTTCTTGTCAACGAGTGGCTTGACCGTGCTGGCGACGTCGTGAATCATCGGCGAGATCTCGAACGGTTCCAGGTAGAGATCCATTTTGCCGGCTTCGATTTTCGAAAGATCGAGGATATTGTTGATCAGCGACAGCAGATGCTTGCCGGCCCCGTGGATCTTTTGCAGATCGGGAATGAAGCTGTCTTGTCCAAGGTCCTGGGATTCTTCTTCGAGCATTTCGCTGTAGCCGATGATTGCGTTCAATGGCGTGCGCAGCTCGTGGGACATGTTGGCGAGGAACTCCGATTTATGCCGGTCGGCAACTTCGAGCAGAAGGCCTTTGGCCTCGATCTCGCGGAAGAGCCGGGCATTTTGGATCGCCAACACCGATTGTGTGGCGAGCGATTGGAGAAAGTTTAGCGATTCGACCGAAAAACTTCCCGGCTGTTTGCGGTAAACCGACAATCCGCCGACGATTTGTTTGTCGCGCAAAAGCGGTATTGCGAGCAGCGAGCGGTAGCCAAGCTGACGCAGCACTGAGCGGGCTTGTGTCTCGCCAGCCTCCTGTGCCGTCGAGATATCTTCGACCTGAACCGGAGCCCGCATCGCCCCTGCTTTACCGAGAGTCCCGTAGCCCAGACGTGCCGGATTGTTGCGGAGACCCTCGACCAAGGTCTCTTCGGCGCGGAAACTGGCCTGAAGATTAAACTGTCCCGAGCTTTCGTCAAACTCGTAGATCGCTCCCGCATCGGTCCCGCTGAGCTCGACAGCGTAGGAGACGATGCGCTCGAGCACGCCGTGCAGGTTCAGCGTCGAGCTCACCGCCTGGCCGACTTCATTCAAGGCGCGCAGCTCGTTCAACGTCGTGCTCAGTGCGGCGGTTCGTTCGTCGACTTTTTGCTCCAGGGTTTGGTTCGCGTCCGCCAAGCTCGCAATGAGTTGTTTGACCGAATCACGCATGGCATCGAACGCGCGGGCCACGGCGCCGATCTCGTCGCGGCCGCTGGTGTCGATGACGGCTTCCAGATTGCCGCCCGCAATCGTCGTCGCCGAATTCTTTAGTTTCAGTAGCGGCGCCGCGATATGCCGTTTGGTGACGACGATGGTTGTCAGCCAGATGGCGTCGAGGAGAAGAATCGTTAAGGCGAGAATGCCGACGATATTGATGATCGCTTCCTGGCGCACATATCCCCGCGACGCGGTGACTCGGAGGACGCCAAGCTTTTTGTTTTGATAAACAATGTCGGCTGTTTTTATGATGGTTTGCGAGGAAGGGCTTAAACGGCTGCGCTTTGCGACGGGCCGCCCGTCCGACAAAATTTCCACGGAAACCAAGAACTCATCCCGCAGCAAAGCCTCGGTGAACTTGTCGAGCATTTCGTGATCCAGATTCGAGAGCGGCACGGCCAAACTCACTTGTGCGAGGCTGACGATGTTGTCGAGGCGGTCTTGCAGCGCGCTATCGATTCTGCGCACGTTGATCATGATCGCAACGATGGCGAAACCCAGCAACACCAAGGTTACGACGCCGACCAGCGCCCAGGTAAAACGTTTGCTGAGGCTGCGTTGTCTAACGGGGAAAGGGGAAGTAGGCTTGCTCTGTGGTTCCTGGTTCAAGCAACCGGCCTATAACGAGCGAAATGTCGGTTCGGATTATCAATTGTAACGATCAAAGTCAATCGAACACCAGCGTTGTCCATTTAGGAATTAAAAATGAATCGTTTTTAACGGATTTAAAAGTGAACTCCTTCTGAGAAGCATGATCAGTGCCAAAGATAGAGGTTTTTGTTAGCGCGCAGTTGCCTAGAAAGTTCACACGCCTCAGGGCAAAGAGATGCTCTACTGTTATTTGACCTATTGCACGATATCCGACGGCCCGAAACAGTCTCCTAGAAGAGAGTTCGGTTTTAATTCTTAAACAGTTTACTTCTAAATTTTACCCGACACTTACTTAATCAAGTGGGTCCGCCATTATTAGGGCGGGCGAAGATTGCCAACATCCGAATATCGTCAGTATGTGTCACACACGTGGCTCGATTGTCATTGCCTATCGGACGAAACTTGCCCAGGATCGGCATACGCGTGCGACGGTCAATGAGGTCCTGCGTTCCGTCAGGCCGATTGGTATGCGTTTTGCCCAAGTTCCGTAACTCGGGGAAAAGCCTGAATTTGCCGCGCATTTCTGCCTAAGCTTTAAGCAAAAGTGACATATGAATGCCTCGTCTGCCGAAATTTTGAGCGAAGATCCGGAACCTCTTGCGATATTGAAGGGAGTATACAATCGTTTGATCGGCAACGGCGATGGAGCGGTCGCGGATTACATTCCAGAGCTCGCAAAGGCAGATGCAAGCAGATTTGGCCTGGCGATCGCGACAACGGCGGGCACCTGCTATTCGGTCGGTGACGCCGAACTTGAGTTTACAATCCAGTCGATATCCAAAGCCTTTGCGTATTGCCTTGCCCTAGATATCTACGGAAGGGAAAAGGTCATCGAACGCGTGGGCGTGGAACCCAGCGGAGATGCGTTCAACGGGATTGTCTTCGATCCGCACACGAACCGACCATTCAATCCGATGGTGAACAGCGGGGCCATCACAGTCACCGCGATGCTTCACGATGCTGCGGGGGACGGTGCCCTTAAGTTGATCCTCGATCGCTTTTCCGAAGCAGCGGGGCGCTCCCTAGTTGTCTGCGAAAAGGTCCGTCGCTCCGAGGCCGAGACAGGGGATCGGAATCGAGCGATTGGCTACCTTTTGCGCAACGTTGGCGCTATTTCAGGCATGTGCGAGCCGGCCGTCGATCTCTACTTCCGGCAATGCTCGATCCTCGTTACAGCCAGTGATCTCGCGCGCATGGGAGCCACACTCGCCAATATAGGCCAGAACCCGGATACTGGCAGGCAGGTCTACAGCGTATCGGCCGTGCGCGATACGCTTTCAGTGATGTTTTCGTGTGGAATGTATGACTATTCCGGCAATTGGATCTTCGACGTGGGATTCCCTGCCAAAAGCGGCGTGAGTGGGGGACTCGTGGGCGTAGTCAACAGACAAATGGGCATCGCTGCGTATTCCGCGCCAGTTGACGTCAAGGGTAATTCCGTGCGCGGGATGGCTGCATTCCGACAACTGTCCGACGAACTCGGCCTCCATGCGTTCGAGTGGAGCAACTATGGATCCCAGTATTTGCGCGCGAGTGCTAAATGATGCGCTTTTCATGACGATTGCCTGGCACTAATCGTGATGTTAACCTCCTGACGATCTATCACTGAAGCAAGCAAACTCTTTGTCAAGCCATCGAAAAATCTCACGAACCTACACTTGCCTTGACAGGTGGCCCACCTCGGGTTACGCTAAACCTTTAAGTTGGTTGGAGCGATCCGGGATAGTCGTGCGCCATCGTAGGAGTTTAGTAATCTGGCTTTCTCTTCTACTGATCTTGTCCGGGGTGTGGTTTGCGCTGGGTGGATCAGACAGCAACGTGGAATATTACCGCGTAGTGCTTGTGAGGGCTATTTATGCGCGATCCACGATCCTGCTGAGCCAAATCGATACCGCTTTGGCGGGACAACCGGTACTATTGTACTACCTCTCTAACAAGGACATCGTGTTATTCGGGGGGGTTGCAGTTCTAGGAAGTCTCATGGCGTGGCGGCTGGCCATCTATGCTAATCGGTCCTTGTGACCCTCCCCACCTCTAAGTGCCACCTATTTATACTACTATCCTCTCCCCGCAAGCCTGCGGCCTTGATCGAGCACGGCGAACGACCTTGGCGACGACGGCATCAGAAAGCGATAGCCGCTGGAGACTAACCGCTCGATGTTGCGCGCGTCCGGATGCGGATGGCCGCATGGCACGTTGTGCTCCTGACAAATCTGCAGAATACGGTTAATCTTCTCCGCGACGACCGGGTGGTCGTAGTCGCGCGGATGGCCCAGTTCCTGGCTTAGATCTCCCTCGCCGATCAATACCACGCCGATCCCAGGCACTTCTTTCAGAATTCTCGGCAGATTCTCGATCGCTCGGACTTCTTCGCACTGAATGATTACCAGAATCTCTCCGTGTGGAGCCAGCGGCCAGACGTCGGCGCGCGCGTAGTACTCCTGTTGCGTGAGACCCCAATAGCGCGCGGCGCGCACGGGGGCATCGCCGCGGATTCCCGGCGGCTGGTAAATCCGCGAATCCGAAAGGCGCGGGTAGCGGCATGCGCCGACGGCATTGCGTGCCTCATCAACGGTGCTTACGTGAGGGAAAACAATGCCGAAGACGCCGATGTCCAGCACCTGCTTTGCGATCCATTGGTTCATCTCGCCGCCGTTGGGAGGAATCCTCACCATGGGCGTGACTTTGGGGGCGAGCGTGGCCTGCTCCAGGATCTGGCGGCGGTTGAGCATGTACTGCAAGGCGTGCCTCAGTCCCGGCGGGTCCAGCGGCGCATGCTCCATCTCGAAAACAACTCCGTCGTAAGATGAGTCGGCCAATGCCGTTGCACTCTCAATGTCCGCGGGGGTGAACGTGGTGAACGCGACTTTGCCTTGTTCCAGGGCTTTAATGACGCCGTTAAGGCGCGGTATTTCTGCCATGCGACTTTTCTCTCCTTCTCTATCTCAACCTTCTGTCCCGTGCTCGGTTGCTTGGTATTCGGTTTTCACTTTTACCTTCATACTGTTTATTTTGCTACGCCTCGGTCTCAACTCTCCGTCTTTTGTTTAATTTTGCCATTTGAATTTTCTCATAGTCACTCCGCTGTTTCTAGTCAAGCCAATAGGGGGAGCGGTTATACCCGGCGCTCATGGTCAAAATTCACCTGATGATGAGACCGGTCAAGCGAGGCGCGCGACCCTTCATTCTTTTAGTCGCGAAACCTTTCCGGCGAGCGAGCTTATGATAATCGCCGCAGCGACGCCGCCCGACAAGAGCGCGTTCGGCGCTCCCATGAGAGCCGCCGTAGCCCCCAGCTGAACCTGTCCCAGATGGGGGCCGCCGGTGGCAAAAAGATGGACCAGGCTTTGCACTCTGCCTCTCAAGTGATCCGGAGTCGCGAGTTGAACGATTGTTATCCGCAGAGTCTCGCCCACGGCATCGAGCGCGCCTAGAGCAAAAGCGATCAGCAGCGAAAACACGAAAGAACGGGACAAGGCGAAGAGAATCAAGCCCGCGGAGTAGGTCAGCGTCACGATCACGGCGATCCTGCCTTTGCTTTTTGGATTTCCGGCCATCATCGCAAAAGCCGAACCGACTAGAGCGCCCAAGGCCGGGGCCCCCAAAAGCACCCCAAGGCCCCTGGGGCCCAGATCCAACAGGTCTCGCGCGAACACCGGCATCATCGACCTGTAGGCGCCAAAAAAATTCACGCAAGTGTCCATGATCATGAGGCCCAAAATACCGGGATTTTCACGGACGAAACTCAACCCCTCGCGCATGCTTTTAAGAGCGGGCTGCGTGCGCGTGGAGGGTCGGGTTTCAGTCACGCGCATAAGAAGCAGAGATAAGATTACCGCAAGGAAGCTCAAGCCGTTGATGTAATACGCGGCTGCGATGCCGAGTCCGGCGATCACGAGGCCTCCGAGAAACGGCCCGATCAGCGTGGCGCTTTGCCGCAAAGTGACGTTGAGCGCGAAAGCGGTGGTCAGGTATTCCCTCGGAACGAGGTTGGGGATCAGCGCGCTACGCGCCGGACTGTCAAAGCTGCCTGCAGCCGTCGTAAGAAACGTGACCGCGTAAATATGCCAGATGCGGACGTAACCTGAAGTTGTCAGCAACGCAAGAATCAAGGCAAACACCATCGCCGAGCCCTGGGTGATGATCATCAGTTTGCGCCGGTTCACGCGATCTGCCAGCACTCCCCCGGTCAGGGAAAAGATCATGAGCGGTACCACGCGAAAAAGACCCGTGAGTCCGAGCTGGAGCGGGGAATTGGTCATCTCGTAGATTTGCCAGGCGATGGTAACTTGCGAGATCTGGGTCCCGATACTGGAAATCAACAAACTAGACCAGAAAAGACCAAAGTTTCTTTCCGCAAGAACTTTCCAGGGTGTGACCTGATTTTTCATAAATGCACCCGGAGTACCATAATTGATTGTGTAGCGCCAATGTTGGGACTGGCTGAGGATTGTGAATTCCCCCGACTCCTCCAAGCGGATGACTTGACAGAGGAAACTTTTGGAGAAAAGATGCCTGAGATGCGCGGGAAAATACTAGCCCTGTTTGTGTTCGCTCCCTGGCTCTTCTTGGTAGTGTGCCAGCCTTTGATGCAACCCTTGTCTGGAGGCCGGCTCGCAAACGACCAAAACGGGGATGAGACTGCCGTTGCCAGCTCGTGGTGGCTTACGGAAACCTCCGCTGATGATCCGAAAAGCACGCTTTTTACGCTATGCTGGGAACGGCCCGGCGACGTCGTTTTCGAATTTGTTTGCGGCGCGGTTTTCGGACGGCTGGCAGTGCAACTAGGCGGTGTTGCGAAAGTTGTAAACATCCACGAGCTCGTCCGTGTCTATCTGATCTGATCCCGTCCTATCGTTTTCCCGTGACGTTTAGAGTTAAAGCTGTAGAGAAATAAGCTCTTGGTGTGCATGGGTCCAGTAGGAGGAAACATGGAAGACATGCCCGTTTGGTTTAAGTTATGTATCTATCTTGTTTTGGGTGGAACAGTTCTCATAGTAATCGCAGGGGTTATGGGATGGCTGCCTGGGTCGTGAGCATCGGGGAAACTCCTCGGTCATGCTTATCCCTGTCTTGAAAGGAGAGGAAAAAATGCACTATTAAGCTATCAGGAAACTCCGCATGGCGAATCAACTGTTCGCAAAGAAACCTGTTAGCTTGTTGCTCAACGAAATGGAGGGCGGGCACCGCTTGCGACGAGTGCTCGGCCCCTTGCAGCTCACAAACCTTGGCGTTGGCGCGATCCTCGGCGCCGGCATCTTCGTGGTGACCGGATTGGTTGCCAGGGACAAGGCCGGCGCGGCGATCATCCTGTCGTTTGTGGTCGCCGGCTCGGCGTGCGCGTTTGCCGCTCTGTGCTACGCTGAATTTGCGTCGATGGTCCCGGTCGCGGGCTCTGCGTATACCTACGCGTACGCGACTCTGGGAGAGCTCTATGCCTGGGTGATTGGATGGGACTTGATCCTTGAGTACGGGGTCGGAGCGGCCAGCGTTGCGCATGGCTGGTCCCATTATTTCGCAGATTTCTTGCGGATCCTGGGCGTCGAACTACCCGGCGCTTTTACCAACGCGCCCTTCGACTTCGATCCCACGATCGGGCAAATTGTCTCGACCGGGGCGATGATTGATCTGCCGGCATTTCTAGTTTCGGCCGCTATCACTACTGTCCTGGTGTTTGGAATCCGAGGGAGCGCGACCTTCAATGCCATCATGGTCGCCGTGAAATTAACGGTGGTCCTGCTGGTGATTGCGATTGGGGTTCATTACGTAGAGGCAAAAAATTGGCAGCCCTTCGCCCCCTACGGGTATTCAGGCATCAGCTTCTTCGGGCGCACTATCATGGGACAGTCGGGAGCCGGAGGAGAACCGGTCGGAGTCATCGCGGGCGCGGCGATCATCTTCTTCGCTTATATTGGTTTTGATGCGGTTTCGACGCATGCCGAAGAGGCGCGCAATCCAAGTCGAGACGTGCCTATCGGCATCCTTGCTTCGCTGACCCTGTGCACGATTCTCTATATCGCCGTTTCCGCCGTGCTGACGGGAATGGTTCCGTACAATGAAATTGACATCGACGCGCCGATTGCGAAGGCGTTTAGCCAGGTCGGGCTTCCCTGGGCTCATTTCTTAATCTCAATCGGAGCGCTGACGGGAATCACTTCTGTGTTGATGGTTCTCTTGCTCAGCCAGCCACGGATTATGCTAGCCATGGCTCGCGACGGACTGCTGCCGGCAAGCTTTTTTGGGGCGGTACATCACCGCTTCCGGACACCATGGAAATCGACCGTGTTAACGGGAACGGTAGTGGGGGTGATGGCGGCACTCATGCCGCTGAGAATTCTCGCTGAATTAGTCAATGTGGGTACCTTACTGGCATTCATCTTCGTTTGCTCAGCCGTGCTCATCATGCGCCGGCTCGATCCCGCAGCAGAGCGCCCTTTTCGCTGCCCGATGGTGCCGCTGGTGCCCATCCTTGGGATTGGCTTTTGCCTGCTGTTGATGTTCTCGCTACCGTGGGAAAACTGGTTGCGGTTGATTGTCTGGCTGCTGCTCGGCTTCGCCGTCTATTTCAGGTATAGCCGGCACCATAGCATCCTGGCGCGACGCTTGAACGGGGAACTCAGTGCTGGAACGCGCGTAAGGTGAAGTCGCTTTCTGCCGCTATTTTCCACCCGCGGACAATCCCGCGCGGACAAAATTGCAATCCCCTTGACGCGTGAAACCTCCTGCCATATTTTGGAGCCGGTTGGGGTGAAAAAGTTGACCTCGCGTTAGGATGACGAAACCAATCTGCGGTCGTCCGAAGAGCCGGGTTTTGATGGCGCGAGGGGATGCTATCAGTACTGACAGAAGGAGGCATACATGGATCGAAACCTTGCGTTAGAAGTGGTCCGCGTGACCGAAGCAGCAGCGCTTTCCTGCGCTCGCCTCATGGGAAGAGGAGATGAGACTGCGGCAGATCAGGCGGCGGTGGACGCCATGCGCCGCGCCTTTAACGGCCTTGCCATCAAAGGCACTGTAGTCATTGGTGAAGGGGAGAGGGACGAAGCGCCGATGCTTTATATCGGGGAAAAGGTCGGGACTGGCGAAGGTCCGGAAGTCGATATCGCTTTGGATCCGCTCGAGGGAACAACGATCTGCGCCACCGGCGGCCCGAATGCGTTGGCGGTTATCGCGATTGCTGAAAGGGGCAATTTCTTGCACTGCCCGGACACCTACATGGATAAGATTGCCGTCGGCGCCGTCGGAAGGGGTGCTGTGGACCTCGACAAGAGCCCGACGGAAAACCTCAAAGCTCTGGCTCAAGCGAAGGGAGTGGGAGTGGAGGATTTGACCGCAATTATTCTCACTCGCCCGCGCCATGAAGCCCTGATTAAGGAAGTCCGCAAATCAGGCGCCCGGATCAAGCTCATCGGCGACGGCGACGTGTCGGCGGCGATCGCCACGACCAAGCCGGAAACCGGTATTGATATCCTGTTTGGTATCGGCGGAGCGCCGGAAGGAGTGCTCGCGGCCGCAGCGCTGCGCTGCGTCGGCGGTGATATGCAGGGCCGTCTGAAGCCGAGAAACCCGCAGGAAATCGAGCGCGCGCAAAAAATGGGAATCAAAGACATCGGGAAAAAATTTTCCATCGAAGAACTGGCCGCGGGAGAAGTCATGTTTGCGGCGACTGGCGTCACGGACGGCGACTACTTAAGAGGGGTGCACTTTTTTCCCGGCGGCGCCACCACCCAGTCGATTGTTATGCGCTCCAAAACCCACACCATCCGCGTTTTGGACACCATGCACCACTTTGCGTTCAAACCCGAGTACTGACCGGACGCTTCCCGTGCGGCGACAAAATAGGAGGACAATCTAATGCTGCGAAAGACGGCAATCGGGATGGCCGTTGGGTTGCTGTGGCTGGGCAGTTTCTTTGGCGCCACGCTCCACGCACAGTCCGGCGAAGAGAGTTTGGAGGCAATCAATCGTTTGCCTAGCCGGGAGCGCGCGGAAGCTTTGGAACAAGCGGCACGCAAAGAAGCGCAAGTGGTTTGGTATGGAGCGATGAACGTTGAGAGAGCCGCCGAGCTCATCCGGCCCTTTGAGGCGAAGTATCCTTTCTTGAAGGTGAAGTTCCAGCCTGGGGGTGCGAGCCGGCTGATGGACCTTTTGCTCGTCGAACATCGAAACAAGAAATATCGCGCCGACGTGATCAATACGCGCCGTTCCTTTGTGGGTGTTATGGTGAAGGAAAACGCGGTGATGAGATATCGAACACCGCTGCGCGATTACCTGGGCGAGGGGTTTGCGGATAAGGAGGGATATGTCAATAGCATTTACGCACAGCCGAGGGTCTTTCTCATTAATACGAGCATGGTTCCGGTGGCGCGGGCGCCTAAATCCATTGACGATCTCGTTGATCCTCGGTGGCAAGGCAAATTGGGATTTGAGTCAACGGATTATGACTGGCTTGCGTCACTCATCGATTACTATGGTATGCAGCGGGGGGTGGAATTCGCAAGGACACTGGCAAAGCTCGACCTGCAGATGCGGCGCGGAACGTCGTTGTTGTCACAGCTTGTGGTAGCTGGAGAATTTCCCATCATGATCGACGCCTTTCCCGAAGAGTCGCAAGACTTGAAGAACGCTAAAGCGCCCGTCGATTTTCTATTTCCGGAGCTTTTTGTTCCGGTCAAAACCCCGACCACTGTCTCGCTCGCCGCGGGCGCTCCTCATCCTCACGCGGCAGCGTTGTTTGTCGATTTTTTTCTTTCGCAACAGGGGCAAGAGATTATGGCGCAGCAGGGACGTTGGGTGAGTAGAAAAGACGTGCGATACCTGGCAGACCTGCGAGGAAAAAAAATGCAGATCCCTTCCCCGGACTGGGATGAACGGCAGATGGAGTTGATCAAGCTCTTTAACGGCATTTTCTTAAAGGACGGTAAATAAGGCAATCCTAACCTGGGCGATCCGTTCTAATCGAATCTAAGGGAATAACTAAAGGAGTACCGGAGATGGGCAAACTCTTCATGCTGGACCCGAGAGTTTCTGTTAAACTCGGCGACCATCCGTTGGTGCCCGGGCTGGAGACTCTGGAAGGGCGGGTTATCGGGATTCTTGACAACGGTCAAGCCAATTCCACGCCGATGTTTCATGAGCTGGCGGCGCTGCTTCACGAGCGATGCGGCCTTGCAAACGTCATCGTGCGCAACAAACCGACCCACATGCAGGGAGCGCCCGGGGCGATGGTCGACGAACTGGTGAGCCGGTGCGACGCCGTGATCACCGGCCTTGGGGCCTGAGGCTCCTGCACGTCGTGGAGTGTCCACGACGCCATTGAAATCCAGCAGCGAGGGAAACCGACGGTGACTCTGTGCCAGTCAATCTTTATGGAGTTGGGGAGAACGGAGGCGAAGTTTTTCGGCATGCCGCAATTGCCGCTTATCGAGATCCCGCATCATCCGAGCGGCGGCGCGCGACCCGGCGAGCACCGGGCAGATGCTGAGATCGCCGTTGACCCGGTCAACGCGGCGCTAACCCTAGCTGTGGTGCCCGTGGCGGGGCAGACTTCAAACCGCTGATTCTCAACAGGCTCTGAGAGCGCACGCGAATTCGTGCGTGGGTTCGAGAAGCGAGACGAGCATAGAAATTGCGGGCGCAAGGGAGCTGGGTCGTGGACTGCAAACCATGAAGAAGTTGACTTCAAACCTGATCGAGGTTGAGGACAGCCTCGAAGCCGCGAACGATTGGTTCCTACGCGAAAAGCTAAGCGACGGATTGCCCATCGTGCCCCCCACGCGCGAGCGGGTTGAGCACATGCTCGACGGCGTGGAGCGGGATTCCCAGGAAATCATTGGACTTATTCCTCCCCGATGGGCTCCGGCCACGGTGGAAAAAATCACGATTAATGCCGTAATGGCGGGTTGTCTGCCGGAATATCTTCCCGTGGTCATCGCGGCCGTGCAGGCCATGATCGAACCGCGCTTTAATCTCTATGGTGTGCAGGCGACGACGGGGTATGTGGGGCCTGCGCTGCTCATTAACGGGCCGATCAGAAAGAAACTCGCGATCAACTGCGATGCCGGCGTGTTTGGTCCGGGATTTCGCGCCAATGCGACGATCGGCAGGGCGGTGCGCTTGATCCTCATCACGATCGGCGGCGGGTTCCCGGGAGAAACGGATCACTCAACCTTCGGCTGGCCGGGAAAATACACTTTTTGCTTTGGCGAAAACGAGGAGAAAAGCCCCTGGGAGCCGCATCACGTGGAGCGCGGTTATAGGCCGGACGAGAGTACGGTAACCGTGTGCGGCATCAATGGCTTCATCCCCATGCATACTTCAGGTAATCGAGGCGAGCATGCCCTATCTTCGCTGGCGGAGGTTATTGCGATGCACCGCGGCGGCAGTCACTTGGACGTAGGCAGCTTCGGCGGCGGAACGCCTCTGGTCGCGTTGGGAATTGAGGATGCAGAGATCATGGCGCGCGACGGGATCACCAAGACAGAAGTCAAGCGCTACCTCTGGGATCACGCCACAATCCCGTTCTCGAGCATTCCCGATCGCCACAAAGGAACCAAGAACGACGACGAATTGTTGCGGGAATCCCCCAACGTGACGCCAGATCGGATCGTTCATCTATCGACGCGGCCCCAAGATATCATGGTGGTTGTCTGCGGCGGCAAGCACCGTCACTCCGTGTTGTTGCCGATGTGGACGGGACGCAATACGCTGGCAGTTACCCAACTCATACGGTGATGGTTGTGAAGGGAGGATCTTTCATTTCCGAAAAAAAAACAGAGTCATGGCCGAAAAGATTAAAGAACTAACGCGACAGTATGAGAAGGGTCAAGTCACGCGCCGCGATTTCATGCGTAAAGCGGCAGCGATCACGGGCAGCCTGGCTGCGGCCAATACGCTGATCGAGACTCTCATGCAGTCCAACTCCGACGCGGTCCAGGTCGATCCGAACGATTCCGGCATCGTCTGGCATAACGTCCAATTCAACGGGAAAGCCGGAACGGTTTTTGGTTACCTGGTTCGTCCGGCGCCGGCAGGTAAATACCCCGGGATTATCGTGATCCATGCAAACCAGGGCCTCAGCGATCATTTTCGCGATGTGGCGCGCCGCCTCGCCAAGCAGGGTTATGTCGCGCTTGTCCCGGACTATCTGTCGCGCGCCGGCGGGAGCACGAAGGCTAATCCGCAAGGGCGGGGCTTTGAGAACATCCGCGCCGTCGTTCCCTCGCAGGTGGTTGCCGAGGATACCGACTCGGGTTACGCGTATCTGCGGACTCTGGCGGACGTCCGCGACGACCGCATGGGCTTGGTGGGCTTTTGCTGGGGCGGTGAGATGTGCTTTGCGTCCGCAACGCAAGTGCGCGGGCTCAGAGCCGCCGTTGTTTTCTATGGCCGCAGTCCCAATCCTCTTGAGCTGGTGAAGAACATTCAGGCGCCGATTCTAGCACACTACGGTGAGCTGGATCCGGGAGTCAATAAAGGCATTCCCGACACCGTGGAAGCTATGAAACGATACGAGAAGTCCTACACCTACAAGATTTATCCTGGCGCGGAGCATGGATTTCACAGCGACGAAAGCGAGCGTTACCACCCGGAGGCGGCGAAGGAGGCATGGGCGAGGACGCTGGAGTTCTTTCAAAAGAACCTCAAGAGCTAAGAGCCGAGGAGTGAAGGCGGACGAGGTTATACTTGTGTTTGCGAAGAGGGAAACGTGAATGGAGGCGACGGAAAATGAGACGTTGACCCGAGTGGGCCCGGGCACGCCGGCGGGCGAGACTTTGCGCAAGTACTGGCTTCCGGTCGGATTCTCGCATGAGACCAAGTCAGACTTCCCGAAACTGGTGCGCTGGTTGGGAGAAGATTTGATCCTGTTCCGTGACGAACATGGCCGTGTTGGACTGGTTGAACCCACCTGCCCGCACAGGGGCACATCTCTGGAGTACGGCTGGATTGAGGGCGGAGGGTTGCGCTGCTGCTATCACGGTTGGGTTTTTGACGTCGGCGGGCGCTGCCTTGAGCAACCGGGGGAGCCCCCGGGGAGCACGTTCAAAGACAAGATTAGGCTCAAGACCTATCCGGTAAGGGAGCTGGGGGGAATTGTTTGGGCTTATATGGGTTCGGGAGAGCCGCCGCCGCTGCCGCGCTATGATTTTCTCGTGCGCGAAGACGGCGAACGAACGTTCGCGGGTTACCTGCGCGCGTGCAACTTCATGAACCAGCTCGACAACTGCCTCGACCCGGTGCACGCGACCGTGCTCCATGGGCGGGAGGTTCATGGCGTGCGCCAGAATCCGGAGCGGCAGGAGAGCCCGGAGTTCGACGTCATCGCCGATGAACTGATGGCAAGTTACGTTGGCCGGCGCCAGGGACCGGCTGCGGATAAGGAGTGGCATCGCGAAGTCTCGTATACGCCGCCGATCCTCGTGGTCCATGACGGCGGTTCACTTCCAGGCCAAGCCGACGCTTTCTTTGCCGACGTCGCATGGCGAATGCCGGTCGATGACTACAACAGCTACTCGTTTATCGTGAAATTTTTTCCTTTCAAGGACGGAAAGCCTTCGGCGAGAAAGACAAGAGAAAGTCGGAAAGCACCGCCGCTCATGCGAGGTTCGCGAATGCAGTTTGACATGACGACGGTCAACGGCCAGGACTCGGCGGCCCAGATCGGTCAGGGAGCCGTCGCCGATCGCAGCAAGGAACACCTCGCCCATTCGGACCGCGGCGTCATCCAGGTGCGCAAGCTGTGGATGTCGGCGATCCAGGCCGTGATGCGCGGCGAGGATCCGCCGGGAATTATTAGTGACCTCAAAGAACAGGAAATGATCCACTTTGACGTCATTGGTTCCGGGAGGCTCGTCAAAAAAGGCGAGATGGCGGATCATGTGCCTCGCGTCGTGAGGATTTGACCCGTGGACCAGCAGAAACGACAGCGTGCGCGCAGGATTTTTTCCGCGCTCGGTTTGTTGCTGCTGTGGCTTTCTTCGCTTGCCGTAGGGCATTCAGCGGCTCAGGACAAGCCCAACTGGAAGACGGAATGGGAAGCGACGCTGAAAGCGGCAGAAAAGGAAGGGAGGCTCGTTGTTTATGGGCCGACCGGAAGAGACCAGCAGACGCTCTACACCGATGTCTTTCAGCAGGCATTTCCCAAGATTCGCGTATATTACACGCCGGGACGCATCAGCGAGATCATCTCCAGAATCATGGCCGAACAACGGGCCGGCATCCGCGAGGTTGACCTTGTCCTTGGCGGCACGGATATTCTTCTCGGGACATTGAAAGAAAAGGGGCTGCTGCAGCCGATTCGGCCGGCGCTCCTTTTGCCAGACGTTCTGGATAAGTCCGCATGGTTCAGAGGCAAACTCTGGTTTGCGGACACCGAAGACAAATATGTCTTGATGTGGAGGGCGGTGCCTTACGTCGCTGCTTGCGTCAATACGAACCTGGTTAAACCTAATGAGATGAAGAGCTACTGGGATCTTCTCAAACCCAAGTGGAAAGGAAAGATCGTCAGCCAGGATTTGAGGATCGGCAGCGCGCGCAATCAGATGTACAGCATCTATGTCCGCGAGGATCTGGGGCCCAGATATCTCAAGCGCCTCTATGGCGAGATGGACGTGACGATTTCCCGCAGCCTGCCACAGATCAGCGATTGGATCGCCAGCGGTAAGTTTGCCGTTGCGCTGGGCGGAGTCGACTGCCTGGGTTTGGTTGCCAAAGGGTTACCTGTTATCCCGATCCATCTTGAAGGACTGGCTGCGGTCGGAGCCGGAACCGATCCCGCAGCCTTTCTCGCCTCCGCGCCGCACGCCAACGCTGCGAAGGTTTTCTTGAACTGGGTTCTCACACGCGACGCGCAAATATCCTTTCAGAAACTTACCAAGGAAAATTCTTTGCGCGTGGATATTTCCAAAGAAGGAATCGACCCCGTTTTCATCTTGGACCCCAAGCGGGATTATCTCTTTACGGGATTGGAGGAGCACAAGAACAAGATCAACGAGTTCAGGCCGTGGCTGGAGTCTCTGGCGGAAAAGAAGTGAAGCGGCGAAACGTCCCCTGAGTTTGTCTCGCGCGCCTGCTTTCAGTGTTGGTAATCTTTCCCCCAAAGTTCTTCAAGCCGCTGGTCGCGGCCGCAGCCGTAACGATAGAGTTTATAGCGAAGCGGGTTTTTCTTGTAATAGTCCTGGTGGTAATCCTCTGCCGGATAGAATTGTGAAGCCGGGACAATCTCAGTCACGATCGGCCCTCGAAAGCGACTGCTCAGGGCTTTTTTGGATTCTTCCGCGAGCCGCTTCTGGGTCTCGTCGTGATAGAAAATTGCTGTGCGGTATTGGCTCCCATGGTCGCAGAACTGGGCATTGGGTGCGAGCGGATCGATGTTGTGCCAAAACACTTCCAGTAGTTTTGCGTAGGTGACTTTCTTCGGATCATAAATGATTTGGACCGATTCGGCATGTCCGGTGCCGCCGGCAGAAACCTCTTCGTAAGTAGGATTCTTCTTGGTCCCGCCGGTATAGCCCGAGGTCGTCGAAAGAACGCCATCAAGCTTGTCAAAAGGCGGCTCCATGCACCAGAAACAACCGCCCGCAAAAGTCGCCTTGGCGGTTTCGGGAGCGGCGGCGTAAGCCATTCCTCCGAGAACAAGAACAATGATGACAAGACGCTTTACTAAGTTTATCACTTTCATGATCCTCTCGTGTGGTCATCTTATTACTTTTACTGTGATAAGGACAGGGCGTAAATTTTGCTCTTGACACGGTGGCCCTACGATAATAAGTAAGCGCTCGTTTGTTAGAGCGCAAGAAAGGCTGGATTGTAGATCCGGTCACCGCCGCGATTGGTTTTACACTAGCCTAGCCCAGACTGGACTGTTCCAGACGGGCTTTTTTGTTTATAGGGAATTTGCGGACTCCTGGCATTCGGGAGCAAAATCCACAATTCCTTCAGACGCCAAAGAACAATTAGCAAGGAGGACTCAATGAATTCGATATCGAGAAAAAAGGTCGTCGAATCCCTATTGGCGGGCTTATTGTTGATTCTCCTTTTTCCCCTCTCATCCATGGCGCAGGATCGAGTCAGGATCGGTCTGAGTTCCATCAGCGCGACTTCCGGGGCGATTTGGGTCGCCGAAGAAAAAGGGCTGTTCAAAAAGTATGGCCTTGACGCCGAGGTGATTTACATCGGCGGCGGCGCGTCGCGCGTCGTCAGCTCACTGATCGCCGGCGAGATTCAGTTTTCGGTAGGCGGCGGTGACGCGGTCATTCGTTCGGCGCTCAAAGGAGCGGATACCGTGCTAGTGGCATCACCGATGAAAACGGGTCTGCAGAGACTCATGACGCGGGCCGACATTAAGACGCCGGAAGAGCTGAAAGGCAAGAAGGTCGCCATTACGCGTTTCGGTTCCGCCTCGCATTGGGTCTTGCAGCTGTTTCTCAAAAAATGGGGGATGCGGTCGGAAAACATTCAGACCATCCAGCTCGGTTCCTCGCCGGCGATGCTGGCGAGTCTGGAGAAAGGAGGAATCGATGGCGCAGTGTTCACGATTCCGACTTTCTTCGTCGCCGAGGACCGTGGTTACCGCGTCCTCGCCGACCCCGTGGACATGGATATCTACTACCTGCAGAATTCGCTAGACTCGACCAGAACGTTTCTGCGCCAGAAACACGATCAATCCGTGCGCGTCGTTAAGGCTCTGTGCGAAGGCATCGCCTATTTCAAAAAACACAAAAAGGAAAGCCTCGAGGTGCTGCAGAAAAAGCTGCGTATCCAGTCTGCTCAGGAGAAGGACGTCAAATATCTCGAAGCGTCGTATAATCTCTTGGCAACCAAGTTTTACAACGAGGTTCCGTACGCTTTGCCCAAGGCTATCGAAACGGTTTTGGAGTTTATCTCGGTCGACGAGCCGAAAGCCAAAGGCGCCGACCCGAAATCTTTCGTTGATGAGAACATCGTGCGCGAAATCGAGGTAAGCGGCTTCATCAAATCGCTGTATGCAAACTGATAGTAGAGCAAGGTTGCGACATCCAGAATGTTTCTTTCCAGGCCACCCTCTCCCTGCCAGGGAGAGGGAAGGGTGAGGGTAGAAGGAGCGAGCATGGCCGACTATAAAGAAATCCTTTACGAGAAGCAGCGCAAAGGGGTTCTCATCACTTTGAATCGCCCCGAAGCGATGAACGCCATCAGCCGCAGCTTGATCAAGGAACTGCACCAGGCGCTGGACGATGTGGAAAAGGACAACGAGATCCGGGCCGTGGTTCTGAGCGGCGCCGGGCGCGCGTTCTCGTCCGGTATGGATCAGGGCAATCAGCCGGGCCGCCGCCGTGATAAAGTCTGGCCCTACGGCATGGCGCCAGGCCAGAGCGCCGCGCAGTTGATCGAAATGTGGCGGCACGACGACCGGAACTTCATGCGCCTGTGGGAATTCGGCAAGCCGATCATCGGCGCGATCAACGGTTGGGCGATGGGGGCGGGATCCTGGCTCGCGCTCTTTACCCACATCACGATCGCCTCGGAGAATGCGGTGTTTTCCCAGCCGGAGGTCCGTCATGGCTCAAACACCAGCTTTATGTGGACTCTTTTGGCCGGTTTTAAGAATGCGCTCCGCTATAGTCTTACGGGAGACCATATTGACGCTCAAGAGGCACTGCGCATCGGTCTGGTCAACAAAGTCGTGCCGCCGGACAAGCTGCTGGATGAGTGTTTTTATATCGTGGAGCGGATCGCCTTAGTGCCGCCGGAGACAGTCAAGATCAATCTCGCGATCGCGACGATGGGGCTCGAAATGATGGGACTGAGGGATGCACTCCTGCTGGACAATCAGCTTTCGGTTCCCGCGCATGTGATGCTGCGTGAAGAGCTGCGAAAGCCACTCGACGATGCGCGCGCCAATGAGGGAATCAGGAAGTACCTACAATTGCGCGATGGTCCTTTTCAGCCTGAACCGTTTGGTCCGAGGTCGAAGACAAGTAAAAAGTAAAAATTCAAAAGTAAAAACGAGAAAGAACAAAGCAGCAGGAGACTACATGGCGAGTTATAAAACCATTCTTTACGAAAAGAAGCGCCGCGGAGTGCAAATTACGCTCAACCGTCCTAGCGTTCTGAACGCGTTAAGCGACGAATCGTGGGACGAGCTAGATTCCGCGTTTGAAGCGGCGAAAAAAGATCCGGAGATCCGTGCCGTTGTTCTAGCCGGTGCGGGCGGGGTGTTTTCCACGGGAGAAGATATAAGCGGCGATAATCAGCTTACAGCCTGGCCATATGGAATTCCGGAGAATTCGTCGCTGGTTTACGAATACGACCGCATCCGTGACAACGATAGGAAAGGTCTCCTTGAGCGCCAGTTTTACCGGTGGGAATATCCCAAGCCGATTATCGCGGCCGTAAGCGGCTGGTGCCTCGGCGCCGCTTCGTGGTTGGCGCTTACGTGTCACCTGACCTTCGCCGCAGATGACGCCGTATTCGGCCAACCGCAAATCCGTCATGCCTCCGGGACCGATTTCATATGGGTGATGCTCGCCGGCTTCAAAAATGCGCTGCGTTACTCGCTCACCGGCGATCACATCGATGCTCAAGAAGCTATGCGCATCGGCCTGGTCAACAAAGTCGTGCCCAGGGACCAGCTACTAGAGGAAAGTTTTGCTTTTGTCGAGCGCGTCGCCCTGGTACCGCCGGAGACGGTAAAAATCAATCTCCATATTTCGCGGATGGGTCTAGAAATGATGGGCTTGCGCAAAGCGTGGATATTGAACTCAGAACTTTCCGCATTGGCCCGTTTAACCAAGGAGGAACAGTTCAATACAAAGATGGAAGAGGCAAGGAAGCAGGGCGGGCTAAAAGCATTTTTTGCAGCCCGCGACGCGCCTTTTCGGCCCGAGCCGTTTGGACCGAAAGCACGAAGGATGTAGGGGCAGGCCCCCGTGCCTGCCCATCATTTCACAAAGTAGGGTTCATGAAATACGAAGGGCATAAACACCATCGAAGATCACTTCGGCTAAAGGGCTATGACTACAGCCAATCGGGAGGCTATTTCGTTGCCGTAGTGACGCTAGACCGGGCGTGTCTGTTCGGTGAGATCGTTAATGGAACAATAAGGTTAAACGAGTCCGGACAGATGGTCGAACGTTGGTGGTTTGAATTGAAGCATAAATTCCCGACGATTGAGACCGACGAATTCGTGGTCATGCCAAACCATTTTCACGGTGTTGTCGTGATCGCCGTAGGGGCCGGCCTGCGTGTCGGCCCTCATCCGGAGGGCACACATGCCGCCCTTCAGGGCACACACGTAGGTGTGCCCCTACCGGCCATCGTACAATGGTTTAAGACGATGACGACGAACGAATATATGCGTGGGATAAAGAGGTCGCGTTGGGTTCCGCTTCGCAGCCGACTGTGGCAGCGCAACTACTACGAGCATATCATCCGTGATGAAGAATCGTTGAGTCGCATCCGCGAATACATTCTCAACAATCCGGCGCAATGGGCATTCGATCGCGAAAATCCGGAGGCAGCCCCCGAGCTTAAGGACGCGTGGTGGAGCTGAGAACCTAATTTAAGGAAGGGCAGGGTCTGATCGCTGCGCTCAACCCATTCTGCAGTACTTAGCTGTGTTCTTTCAGCGAGTATGACGAAAACGATGGGTCCCATACTATGTCTCCGTTGGGACGTTGAAAGGGGTGTACGAACTACTTTATAGCCCCAGCCTTTTTCAGCTCCTCAATCCTCTCCGTGCTTAATCCCAGTATTTTTCCGAAAACAAATTCGTTGTGCGCGCCGATCCAGGGCGCGGGACGCGCGGCGCTGGCTGCCGACAAAGATGGAATGCCCGGCAGGCCGTGATGGCTCATCTTGCCCCAGGGTTCGGCTTCTGTCTCGACGATATGGCCGCGCTCGCGCAGGTGGATGTCGTAATAAAGATCCTCTCCGGACATCGGAATGCCGGCGGCGATACCGGCGTCTTGCAACCGCCGAAATACCTGTCGCGGCGTCAATGTTCGTGTCCACTGTGACAGACGCTGATCTAAGTTACCCTGATGTTCCTGGCGACCTTTCTTGGTCGCGAAATTTTCATCAGCTGCCCAAGACGATTTGCCGATCAGCCGGACCATGCTTTGCCATTCTTCATCGCTAGCACAGGCGATAATGACCCAGGTGTCCGCGCCACGGCACGGATAACAGCCGTAAGGCGCATAAGGTCTGCCCAAGACTTCTCGGTAACCCATAGCATCCCAATTGCGGCCGTTCACGGTATAATCCAGGATCGCTGGTCCGATCATCGCGCCCTGAGCTTCGAGCATGGCGGCTTCGATGAATTGTCCTTGTCCGGTGCGTTGCTGGTATTCGAGGGCGGCAAGGACACCGAGCGTCATGGTTGCGGCGCCCACGCGGTCGGGCCAGGCGATCTTGCAGCGGCTCTCCATCGGCGAGTCGGGATAGCCCCAGAGTCTCATGATTCCGGTATACGCGAGAAGCTGCCAGCCCCAGGCGACCCACGACTTGAGTGGTCCGGTTAGCCCCCAACCCGGCATCACGGCTTGAACGATACGCGGATTGATCCCCTGCAGCGCGGCAAAACTGAAGCCGAGCCGTTCCAAAACACCCGAGCTGAAATTGTCCACGACGACATCGGAAACGGCGACAAGTTGTTTAAAAAGTTCTTTGCCGTCAGGATGGCGCAGGTTGATCGTACAGCCCAGCTTGGCGCGGTTCATGTCCGCATGAGCCGATGTTTCGCGTTCTTTGCTGGGAACGACGCTGGACTCGATTTTGATAACCTCCATTCCGTAATAAGCCAGAAGAGCTGTTCCGAGCGGGCCGGCATACTGTTGCGTGAGATCAGCCACGCGGAGACCGTCAAGCATGGGTTTACGGGCACGATCGTCGATAACGCCTGGAGTAGTGGAGTGTGGAGTATTGGATCCCAGTTCCGCGAGGATCTCATTCTGATGCTGGCCCAAGAGGGGCGCCGGACGGCGAATGCGCATCGGAGTTAGGAACAGCCTCATGGGAAACCCCGGCGCGGTGTAGCGGCCAATCACAGGATGTTCGATCTCTTGGAGCCATTGGCGTGAACGAACCTGTTCACAAGCGACGAACTGGCCGACGGTATTGAGCGGAGCCGCGGCAAGATGCCGCCGCTGCGCTTCCTCGGCAAACTCATCCGCAGCGAACTGAGCAATAAAGTCGGAAAACTCCTTGGACACTTCTTCCGCGTGGACCGCACGATGTCTCGGATTTTCCCATTCATGGCCCGCGAGCGCGGAGCCGGTCATCCAGTTCTGCGTGAATTCGCGCCACATATGCGGCATGTTGGTCGTGAAGTGAACGTAGCGCCCGTCTTTGCAGCGATAGATGTTGGTACCCGCGCCGCTGGTGTCTTTGGTTCCCGGCCGTCGCTCCAACCGATTATCGCGGGTGTAGCGGGCCACGGCACTGCTGTTGGTAAGGGTGAGCGCTTCCTGAAGAGAGATGTCGATGCGCTGCCCTGCTCCAGTCAGTCTGGCGTGCCGCATGCCTGCGAGCGCCAACGTTGCTGCTACGCACGCGGCGACCTGATAGGCGAGATGGCTAGGCGCCGTGCACTGACCCTTTGTGTCGTCGCCCTGGCCGAATAGAAAACCGCCCGACGCGTTGGCAATCGCATCACTGCCTTTGTAGTTGCGATAGAGGCCGGTCCGTCCAAAAGGCGTCAAGGATACGGTCACTAATGCAGGATTGGTTTTCTTCAGTCCGTCGTCGGTGAACCCGAACTTTTCCAGATAGCCCAGCGGCGTTGCTTCGAAGAAGAGCGTGGCGAAGGCAAGCAACTTAGCAAAGATCTCCCTGTCGCTGTCCTGATTCTGCGGATCGAGAACGATGCTTCTCTTATTTGTGTTGGCATTGATGAAGGTCAGACTCCGCTCGGGGTCTTCGATATCGCCGGCGAATGGAGGTAGCCAGCGGTTCGGATCGCCGCCCGGCGGCTCGATTTTGATAACATCGGCACCCAAATCGGCCAGAAGGCGCGTCGCGTAGGAGGCAGGGATATCGCCCAATTCGACGACGCGGATGTGGCTGAGGGCGCCAGATTCGGTGGACATTTGTCAGCTTCAGCCAAGATTCACAACGACCCTGCCCCTGATTTTTCCTGCGAGAATCAAATTGATCTTGCTGTCCAGCTCTTCCAAAGGACACTCTGAGATGAGGCCCCGAGAAAAATCCACTTTCCATTGCGAAGAAAGCTTGTTCCAGATGAGCAACCGCGTAGCCATCGAACATTCGACGGAGTTTATTCCCAGCAGGCTAACGCCCCTTAGAATGAAGGGGTAAACGGTCAAAGAAAGATCGGGAGATAAAGCGTTACCGCAACTCGCCACAACTCCTTCCTGTCTGGTCGATTTGATAGCGGTTGCAAGCATATTACCACCGACCGTATCGACCACCCCGCCCCAGCGCGCCTTCAAAAGCGGTCGGCCCGAGTTGTCACTAACTTCTTCTCGGGAAAGGATTTCCCTCGCGCCGAGACCGGTGAGGAAATCCTTTTCCTCCGTTTTGCCAGTGGCGGCAACGACATTAAAACCGGACTCGGCCAGAATGCTTACAGCGATGCTGCCCACTCCACCAGTCGCGCCCGTGACCAGAACCTCCCCATGGTCTTTGGTGAGCCCGTGCTGCTGCATTTTCCAAACGGCAAGAGCGGCGGTAAAACCGGCGGTGCCATACGCCATGCTTTCCTTCAGGGTCAAATTTTCCGGCAGCTTGACCGCCCACTGTGCTGGGATGCGAATATACTGGCCGAAGCCACCAGAGGTATTCATGCCCAAATCGAATCCGGTCACGATGACCTGATTGCCGGGCGTGAAGTTCTGGTTCCCGCTCTCGGCGACGATTCCGGCGGCATCAATGCCGGGGATATGAGGATAGTTCCGGGTCACGCCTTTATTGCCCGTCGCTGAAAGCGCATCCTTGTAGTTCAGCGAGGAATATTTCACCGCGATCAAAAGATCCCCTGCGGGCAGATCGCTCAAGCGTTTCTGCGCCACCTCGCGGGTGAACTTCTGGTCGGCAGTTTCCTTGACAACCAGCGCTTTAAAGGTCTCTGGTAGTGGCATGATCAAAACTCCCGCTCTCTTGGATTCTTGCACACCCGTAAAAAGGGCGACTCTAGCTTCTCAGCAAGCGAGTACATAAATCAAAGGGTTCGTGTCAAGAGCCGGCGGCGATAGAAAATACGAGCCAGGAGGCGAGCGAAAAAATCAACTTTTATTGCGATGTTAACCGTAATCCCGTTAGAGGAGCCGTCTCTTTGTAGAGAATCGTGACGGCGTTCTCGATCGCTTCTTGACAAGCGCCGACTGAACTCAACGACGACGTGCCGCTTCCTTTCGCAATCACGGCTTGACGGAATCCGCGGTCCGATTGGACAAGAACGGTGAGTTCATATTCCGCAGCGAAATTATCATTGCCAAGCGATCCGCTTTCAATGCGGTGCCACTGCAGGGTAGAAGCGACGTAAGAGATCGAAAACGGCGAAAAACGATCGTCGGAAAAAAAATATTTGAGCGCCCGACCGATATCGTAGGAGCGTTTTCTCGGCCCGAAAGGGAAACGCTGCTCTGTGGAGTTTTCCTTCAGCTCCAAAAGGGCAGGGTCAAGCCTCACCCTGACTCTCGCGTTTGGCGCCGCTTCTTCCAAATTATACGCGACATCGGATGAGGTGGTCGTCGAGCATGCGGTTAAAAGAGCCAACATTGTTAGTAGGCTAATTCGTCTCAGGTTTTGCATTGGCGCTATGAACGATCAGGCAAAAAGATCCTCTTGGTTTTGCGACTTACCTGGAAATTCGCAACCGTCAGTTCTATCAAACTTAACAAATTAACAATGGCGGAGCGAGAAGGGGGAGCATTGAAATCTCTCTTTGTAGAGGGAGATTTAGAGGGGCTTTCAGCCCTGCTCAGCACGACTTTGACGCGACCCTGTCGGCATCTGCCCGTCGCTTGCAATGAATAGGGTGATAGGTACAGACTGTCGTCGGGGAGACTTTGGAGATGGCGAAGAACAAGGCGGTCGGGCTTGCCGGAGTCATTGCGGGATGCACAGCCATTGCTACGGTGGGCAAAGAAGGCAAAGGGCTTAGTTACCGCGGTTACTCCATTTACGATCTCGCGGAGCACTCGACCTTTGAAGAAGTAGCCTACCTGTTGATCTACGGCTGCCTCCCGAGTCAAAGTGAGCTGAACAATTACAAAAAGACTCTTACCGGACTGCGCGGCCTGCCTGCGCCGCTGAAGACCATTCTCGAGCAGATACCTCGATCGACCCATCCCATGGATGTCATGCGCACGGGCTGTTCGATGCTCGGGACGCTGGAGCCGGAAGGTACGGGGCGCGATCAAATTGCGGTTGCCAATCGTTTAACGGCTTGCTTCAGCTCGATATTGCTCCACTGGCACCATTTTGTCACTGGCGGTAGACGCATCGACCTGGAAACCGACGATGACAGCACGGCAGCGCACTTTCTTCACCTGTTGCACGGCAAAAAAGCCGACGAGCTGCAGCGGCGGGCCGTTGATGTCTCGCTCATTCTCTATGCTGAGCATGAATTTAATGCCTCGACGTTCACCGCTCGTGCGATCATTTCAACCCTGCCGGATTTTTACTCGGCCGTGACCGGCGCGATCGGCGCCCTGCGCGGCCCTCTGCACGGCGGGGCGAACGAGGCGGCGATGGAACTAATCGGACGGTTCACGACCCCCGACGAAGCGGAAAAGGGAGTTCTCGATCTCATCGCTGCGAAGAAACTCATCATGGGCTTCGGCCATCGCGTCTACAAAGTTTCCGATCCGCGCTCCGACGTTATCAAAACGTGGGCAAAGAAGCTTGCAGACGCTCACGGTGACAAAAGGTTGTACCCGGTCTCCGAGCGCATCGAGCAAGTGATGCGGCGGGAGAAAAAGCTATTTCCGAATCTCGACTTCTACGGCGCCACCGCCTACCACTTCTGCGGCATTCCGACGCCGATGTTCACACCCCTCTTCGTGGTCGCGCGCATCACCGGCTGGGCGGCGCATATCATCGAGCAGCGCGCCGACAACCGTCTTATCCGTCCCAACGCCGACTACTTCGGCCCGGAGCCGCGATCGTTCATTCCTATCGCAAACCGGTAGCTTATGAGCGAAACGCCTTCCAACGTTCGGCCGGCGCCGGATAAAATCATGGTCGATATCGCCGATTATGCGGCGCGCTATGCTGTGACCAGCAACGAGGCGATGGAGACCGCTCGCTATGACCTGATGGATGCGCTGGGCTGCGGTCTTCTCGCTTTGCGCTATCCAGAATGCGTGAAATGCCTCGGCCCGATCGTTGCAGGCGCTGTGCTGGCGAACGGCGCGCGCGTTCCCGGTACCGGCTGGCAACTCGAACCGGTTCACGCCGCCTTCAACATCGGCACGATGATCCGGTGGCTTGACTTCAATGATACGTGGCTGGCGGCCGAGTGGGGACATCCGTCGGACAATCTCGGCGGCATTCTAGCCATTGCCGACTTCATGAGCCGTGGCGGTAGATCCGGAAAGCGAGAGCCGTTCACGGTCGGCGCTGTCCTCGTTGCGATGATCAAGGCGCACGAAATCCAGGGAGTGCTAGCGCTCGAGAACAGCTTCAATCGGGTGGGTCTCGATCACGTTGTGCTCGTCCGCGTGGCGACGGCAGCCGTGGGCACAGCCATGCTGGGCGGGAGCAAAGAGCAGATCGTGAGCGCGGTTGCGAATGCCTGGACCGACGGCGCGAGCTTGCGTGTTTATCGCCATGCCCCTAACACCGGGCCTCGAAAATCATGGGCTGCGGGCGACGCGACCAGCCGCGGCGTCCGCCTCGCGCTCATGGCCCTTCGAGGAGAGCCGGATTACCCCTCGGCGCTGTCCGCCGAGGAATGGGGTTTTTACGATGTCCTGTTCCGGGGGAAGGGTTTTACATTGCCGCGACCGCTGGCTTCATACGTCATGGAAAACGTTCTGTTTAAGATTTCCTTCCCGGCGGAGTTTCACGCTCAGACCGCCGTTGAATGCGGGATTGAACTGCACGAGGAGGTTAGAAATCGCGTGGAGCAGGTCGAAAAGATCGTGATTACCACGCAGGAGTCGGCGAAACGCATTATTGACAAATCCGGGCCGCTCTATAATCCCGCTGACCGGGATCATTGCCTCCAGTACATGGTCGCCGTGGCGCTGCTTTTTGGGCAGCTCACTGCCGATCATTACCAAGACGAGGTTGCCCGCGACCCGCGCATCGATGCGTTGCGTGATAAAATGGTCGTTGTGGAGAACGCGCGGTACTCGCAGGACTATCTCGATCCGGAGAAGCGCTCCATTGCCAACGCCGTACAGGTTTTTTTTACGGATGGCTCCGCCACGAAAAAAGTCGCCGTGGAGTATCCGCTGGGTCACCGGCGGCGACGAGCTGAGGGCATACCTTTGTTGGTCAAGAAGTTTGAGGGCAACTTGGCGTCACGGCTGCCGCCCGAGCGCTGCAAAGAGATCATGGAGCGGTGTCTTAACCCGGACCTGCTACAATCGACTCCCATCGGCAAATTTATGGACATGTTCGCGGTGGAGACTTCGTGAGGCCGTTGAAAACTGCAGTACTGGAGTTGTGGAGTGACGCATTGAACCGAGTAGTCCAATAACTCCGTTATTCCAACGGTCAGCCGCCTCGGCTGGGAGAGAGTATGAATCAGAGAAAGGTGTTCAAGCAGTTGCTTAAGTGCGACAAGCTTCTCGTTGCACCCGGATGTTTCGACGGTCTGTCGGCGCGCCTTGTGGAGGAAGCGGGATTTGAAGCCGCGTATCTGAGTGGCGGCGCGGTGGCGCGCAGTATGGGCTTGCCGGATATCGGGCTGGTTACCATGTCCGAAGTCATCGAGAGAGCTGCTCAAGTTGTGGCCGCGGTGAAGATCCCGGTGATTGCGGACGCAGATACCGGTTACGGCAACGCCATTAATCTCGTGCGGACGGTGCGCGAATTCGAGCGCGCCGGCGTAGCGGCGATCCATATCGAAGACCAGATCACACCCAAGCGTTGCGGTCACCTGGAGGGGAAAGAAGTCGTTGGGCTTGTCGAGATGGAGAAAAAGATCGAGGCGGCTCTGGCCGCCCGGACCGATCCCGATTTTTGTGTCATTGCCCGGACTGATGCTCGCGGAGTTTACGGGTTGGAAGATGCGCTGAACAGGGGCCGGGGCTTTGCCAAACTCGGCGTCGACGCGATCTTCGTTGAAGCCCCGCAGTCCGAAGCGGAACTGGAGGAGATCCCGCGCGCGCTGCCGAATGTGCCGCTCCTGGTCAACGTATTCAAAGGTGGAAAAACGCCGATGCTGCCGGTCCAACGCCTGCAGCAGATGGGTTATCGGATCGCGATCTACCCGTCCGAAACACAAAGGGCCGCGATCCATGCTATGCGCCACGCTCTCAATGTGCTCAAGAAAGAAGGGACAACGGAGGCCATTGACAATACCCTGACGACTTTCAAGGAGAGAGACAAGATCGTCGGCCTGGATGATTGGCAGGAGCTCGAGCGACGATTTTTGGTGGTCGAAGCGAAAAAGGCGTAGGCCCGGAATCGACCGCCGGGCGCTCTCGTTATCGCTTTTCCTTATTGATTTTGCCGAACTCTTTGGCAAAAGATTCCGGCTTGTACTCGCGGTTTATCTCGGGCTTGTCCCCCTTGTACACAATATTAAGTTCTCCCAGATACTCCTGGATCGGCAGCGGCTTGATCGCCACCACCATCGCCGGCCCATCACTCGTCACGTAGTGTTGGTGCCATACCCCCTGGCCGATATAGAGAGTATCGCCCGCCTTCCAGTCGATGCGCTCGTCGTCGAGCAAGCTATATCCTTCGCCCCGCAAAACAATAATGATCGCTTCATTGTGCTTATGGGTGACCGAATGGGTGTGGGGAGGGTAGATATGGCAGTCGACCTCAATCACTCGGTTGTCAAAACCTAGCTCCTGCGAAACCAGGCCGCCGATCCAAATCCCGTTTTGCGGCTCCCATTCCAATTTGACGTTTTCGGCCTTGATGGATTTCCGGCCTGCCTTGCGCCGCGCGATATCTTGTTTGCGCCGTTCCAGGCGTGCTTTGAAAAGGAGGCTCTCGCCTTGCTGCCAAAGTTCTTTGTCATTCTCTGCCATTTTGTATCCTCAGCGGGTCAATTTTCCGCAGCTTGCTGTGGGTAGTTGAGTTTTTACGTGCTTCGTCAGCCTTCACGTCTTGTGCCGGAGAACACATCCAGGCTCATTGTTCCGCTGACCAGTCTCTCCATATCCGACGGACTGGTAGGATAGTGTTTATCTCCCACCCGGAGGTCCCAGTGAAAAACTTCGCCGACCGGCGGGAGATCAAACGGCAGCGCGGTTTCGCTGCGCCGGATAAAAAACTCTTTGCCGCGCGCAATTCCGCGCGCGTCGGCTGCATTGGCGCGGCACCATCCCTGAACTTGTTCGAACGTCATAGGCGCTCCGCGGTCAACCAAGCGGATCCAGCAGATGCTCTTTCAGGCTCGTGTCAATCCCGTAAATCAAATTGCTTTTCTTTGGTCTGGGATTCGGTTCGGTACTGACTTGATAGAGGATCAAGCGTCCGGTCCCGGTGTTGTTGAGCTGGTAGAAATATCCCGCCGGAACATGCACCGCCTGGTGCTGGCTCAGCCTGTACTCCTCGCCCTCTTTAAGGCCTTTCATCGTGCATTCCCCCTCGACGACGAAGAAGGTATGGTCCGAACCCGGATGGCAATGCATCTCGTCGTTCACTCCGGGCTCATAGCAGTTGAGCGCGATGTGACAGCGATCGGTTCGGGTAGTCGGCACATAATTACGCCCCGTCGGCTTCCCCCAACTAGCTTGATTCTCGACATCGACGATCGTGGTTTGGCTGATTTTTGCCATCGTAATCCTCCTGAATTAACCTTAGTCCGCAAGAGTAGATGACCGAAATGTACAAGAGGCGCCGGTGAAAAATCAAGCTTTTATCCGCCACGACTTAAAGAATGCCCGTAGCGCTGGGCGGCTTCGAAAAAACGTCAGGTCGCCGCCCACGTTGACCCGTTCGCGTTCGCTGGCTATCCTGATCATGTGCCCGGCAAGAAATCACTCTTAAGGATTGCAGCCACACTTGCGCTGGTCCTTTTGTCGCCCCAGTTGTCCCGTTCGGTTGACTTGTGGGAAGGCGATGAGTTTTCAGCTTTTTGCAAAAGTCTCAGCGTTCCAAAGCGAGAATTGCTCGCCGCGGAACTAGGAACCTATCTGCCGGTAATTGAGAAAAGGGAAGGCATAGACCTAAACGCGGCTAGGCTGGCGCACTTCAATCAGATTCAACCGCTCCTCAGCCAGGCCGCACGCCAAAAGTGGGGAGCCTTACAGTTCTTTACCCAAACCCAGTTCGCCGAAAAATCCGCGTGTCTCTTGATGTTGGATCGAAAAAGCCTAAGCGAAATTGACCGAGCTTTCGAGCTGCACTCTTTGTTGAAACCTAAAGCAGCCGTGTCGTCAGATCAAAACGAGGAGCTGAGAATGGAATTTCTCTTGATAGGCCACGGAAAACTGATCGTGGCCTACCAAAAAGATGCGTGGGTCAAACTCCCTGAATACGCGATTCAAGCGCACTACAAAAGCTACACTTCAATGGAGATCGATCAGCGAACGTCTCAACGAGGCCTTTTCGAAATGCGCACGCTGAGCAGACCCGACGCTGAGTTCCAACCCTTCCTCGAGGCCCGCGCTCCGTTTTTTGGCTTTAACTGGCCGATACAGATCCACTCGCTCGCCATGGGAGTCGACGGCCCGATTGTCGGTTATCGCGTATTCGGGATGGAGAAACAGGAACAACGGCGAAAAATTCCGATTACGGAACGCTGACTTACGACTGCAAAACGCCGAATTGCACAACGCGCCGAATTGTTCTTGACCCTCGAGCCCCAGCCGCGATACCTTACGTAGTCCGTCAACCGCTTTGAGCGATTTGATACTAGTTCGGGGTCCGAGCGTCCAATCCATGCGCGTCGCTTGGAAGTCGTGACACCGCGAGCATTTGGGAGGTTCTATGAAAAAGCGCGATGTCGCTGTTGGTTTTTCTGTATTTTTCTGCATGGCCTCGAGTTTATCGTCTTTGTCTTCTGCGCGAGCGCAGGGCGAGCCATTCTATAAAGGAAAGACGATCAAGATCCTCGTCGGTACCAGCGCGGGCTCTCTCTACGACTTGTGGGCGCGTGTCGTTGCCGTCCACCTGGTCAAGCACATCCCGGGAAACCCGGACACGCTCGTGCAAAACATGCCCGGCGCAAGCCACAAAATCGCCGCTAACTATCTCTACAGTGTGGCCAAGCCCGATGGGTTGACTCTAATAGGATCAATCCTACCGGGCCTTTACCTCGACCAGTTAATTGGACAAAAAGAGGTCAAGTACGACTGGGCAAAGTTTGCGTGGATCGGCTCTCCGGTCAAGGGTGATTCGCAGATGACGATGCGCGCCGACGCCCCATACAAAACCATGGATGATATCCGCAACGCCAAAGAGCCTGCCCGATGCGGCAGCACAGGTACGTTCCAGCACAACCTATATTCTGACGCGCATGCTGGAAGAGATTCTACCGCCGACAAAGTTCCAGGTAGTGTTAGGCTATCCAGGTGGTCCTGAAATGGATCTCGCCATAGAACGAGGGGAAATCCAGTGCCGTACCTTTACGATTGAAACGTTTTTTTCGCGGGAGCCATACCTGACCTGGCTTCAGAAAGGCTTCGTGCGCAACATTTTTCAAACCGGGCGCAAGCGCGAGCCACGTCTGGCAGATGTTCCCACGCTGTACGAAATCATGGACCGTTACAAGACACCTGAAAGTGGCCGGCGTCTGGCGACCGTTCTTCTCGCCAGTGGCGCCCTGGGGAGGCCGATTCTTACCTCCCCCGGAACTCCGCCCGATCGGGTAAGGATTCTGCGGCAAGCCTATGAGAAAATGGTCAAGGATCCTGCCTTTCTGGACGACGTCAAGAAGAAGAAGTTCGAGCTAGACCCGACGAGCGGCGAGGAGGTGGAGGCCATCGTGAAAGATATCATGACACAACCGCCGGAGACTATTGAACGCATAAAGAAGATTTTGGGCCCGTAGAAAGACCGGGAGTAAAGAAGAAAGAGGCGAACATGCGAGTTTGCGTGCGGAGCCATACGCGTTTTGCGATTCTCGGAGTACTCGGTTCGTTGCTTGTCGCGCTACTGTTTTCGTCAAACGTATTGAAGGCAGCGCAAACCGAAGAGGACATGCTCGCGGAAATCAACCGACTGCCTGAAGTCGAGCGCCAGGCCCGGCTTGTGAGCGGGGCTAAAAAAGAGGGTACGGTGACTTGGTATGCTGCCATGAACCGACCCAACTTACAGGAAATTATTGGCGCCTTCGAAGGCGAGTATCCGTTCATTAAAGTCAATGTTCTGCCCGGCAGCGGCGGTGCCTTGCTGAACCGGGTTTTGACCGAGAATCGAGCAAAATCCTATCAGTGGGATATTTTCAATACCCGGAGCATGACGTTGAATACCATGAAGAATGCCGGGGCGATCATGAGGTATCAGAGTCCTGTCCGGCGATCGCTGCGCGACGGCTTCATCGACAAGGAAGGTTACTTTAGCGGCCTGTTCGCCACGCCGATGGTTTTTAGCTTCAATACCAAGCTGGTAAATCCCAAAGATGCGCCGCGGGCCTTCGAGGATCTCACGAACCCAAAGTGGCTAGGGAAAATGGGAATAGATAGCGAATCTTTCGACTGGCTGGCTGCGCTATTGGACTATTACGGCGAAAGCAAAGGAGCCGAGCTGGCGGGAAAGATCGGCAATCAAAAGCTTAATATAAGGCGCGGCGAAAATTTACTCACCCAGCTGGTTGCCGCCGGCGAGTTCCAGGTTCACATCGATAGCTACTACCATGAGGCAGTCGAAAAAAAGAAGACCGGCGCGCCGCTCGACTATAACTTTCCCCAACCTTTTATTCCGGTGAAATCCGCCGCCGCGATTTATCTCTCCGCGCACCCGCCACATCCGTATTCCGCCGCCCTGCTGGTGGACTTTCTTTTGTCGAAGAAGGGACAAGAAATCATGTTCCATCAGGGCCGTTGGGTCAGCCACAAAGATGTGACCACGAAGGGACCGGATGACATCGGCGATCGCAAAACCGTCGTCCCTTCACCGGCAAAATGGGGCGATCGATATAAGGAGCTAACCGATCTGTATCAGAAGCTGCTGCTTCATCAGTGAGGCGCAGGATTCAAAACGCGCTTGGCTGAAGATAAATGTCCCCGCTCTGACCGCTGGCAAGACGCAGAATTTTTTGACTCTCAGGCTGAATGACCACTGCTGCTTCAGAAACGCCACCACCACAAATGCTGCCGTTCGCAGTAGCGCCGACCACGTGCTCACCAAGGGGCAGGAAAAGCTCGACCTTTTCTGATGGCGCGAGATCTGCAACTGGAACGGTATCTACGAAAACCCGGATTGTACACGCCGAACCCATGAAGCCACTGTCGCGCTTGATGATGAGGCTGCCCGTGTACGGGGCTTGAGCTAACCACCGTGGTGCCAAAATCCTGGAGGACGGCACTGCTGACGCTTGATAAATGGCCACTGGCGAGGTGGCACAAGCCGTGAGCATTAGGGTCGCGAATACGGCAAAGAAGCGCATGACACCTCCACTGGAAATTTAACGACAGAGGTAACAGCCACCGGCGGGCAGCGGCGCGGCCGAAGCGCGCCCGCTCCTCATACATGGTTCGGTTCAGCTATTATTTATAATACAAGAGAGGTGTTTAGGTTGACAACCCCAGCCCATCCGGGCAGCGCTAGCCTTCTCTGGGTGCCGGGGGGACCGCACAACCGTTCTGCGAGCGCGTCAATGGAGACAGTGCTCGTTTCCTTTACGCTCAAGGCGGATCAGGTTCAGACCCACCTGAGTATACGCATTCGGTGTGTCCGACCACCGCCGCCACGCTTCTTTCACACTCGGAAAGTTGTATCGGAATTTGCCCGAGTGTTCGACGAGATCCACTAGCAGGCTATAGGTTTCAACGAACAGAGCCAAATTTCCGGGAATCGTGGAGGGGATCAGTAGCTGCAGGCTCTCTCTCGGCTCCCACACCGGGCTCGCGGCAAGCGCTTGCTCGATGCGCCAGGCCACGCGGCGATCGCGACCTTCCTTGCGCTCATTCTCGGTGTACGCAGCGAAGAAGTTTTTAAATTCCGGAAGGTCGGGATGGAAGTAGCGCAAGGGATCATGGGCGTCGATGATGAGAGCCGACCCGCCCGGATTGGTCAGTGCGGCCGCATGTTCGAGGACGGCCTCAACGTCGTCGACATGCTGGAGCAAGAGGCGCATAAGCACGAAATCGTAGGTTCCGCTTACTTGGAACAGACCGCGATGCGAGAAGGATACCTTTCCGCATGCGGCTTCTCGATCGGCAATCGCAATCAGCTCGGCGGAGCTGTCGACCCCGTGATAGATTTTATCGGGAAATCCGGCGGCGATCTTGCCCAAGTAATAACCGTTACCCGTGCCGACATCGAGGACGGTTTTTGCGGCGCTCCATTGCGGTGATGTGTGATAGAAGCTCATTTCCTGGGCGATACAGAAATCCGTTTGCAGTCGCTGCATCTGATCCCAGATCCCAAGCACATTGTCTCTGCGGGTCTCGAAGAGCCGGTCGAAATTGGATTCGAGTCTCTCGTCAAGCATGGTACGACTCCTGTGGTTGAATGGTGGAGATCTCCGGTCGGCTATCAGGGGAAATCTCCGGACGCGGCAGCTCTATGTATACGATCAGCAAATACATCTTGTGCGGGCCGTCCAGATTGCCGTCAATCACCTGACCAACCATGCATGGCAAGTAACAGGTGCCGCGGTACTCTTGCCGTGGATGGCTGTTGTTGATTTTCAATGGAACGGTCGCGCGCGCAAAGCCGTATTGCTTGATGACGATGTCCGTGAGCATTTTTTGCTCCGCTAGGAATTTGTCCCAAGCGCAACTATCCGTGAACTTTTCGATGCGCTGGCAGAGCTTGCCCAACGTCATCGGCTGATCAGCCTCGGCCCCGGTTTTGCCGACGTAGCCATATAGGCGCATGAATCCCTCGTCAAAATCGCGGACGACCGCGGGCGAAAGGGGGTTGGCGAACTCGCCGCGGCGTGAAAACGAAACCTCAATGAGCGAGCTGGGAAAGAAAGTTGAAGTCTCATCGGAGACAATCGACGCCAAGCGGCGCGCCGTGACGCTTGGCGTGGCGTCGATGTTCGACTCGATTTCCTGCAGCGCCATCTGCAATCCATTCTGAAGCTCGACGTCATACTTGTCGATGGCATCTCTGAGATCGTGCGGGATCTCGGCGTCAAAGTCAGGCAAATCGGGGAAGTCGTCGCTCGCGATCCGGTTGATGCGATCGACAACATGATCCTCGCGCCATTGATGATAGGCCCAGGACCGTAGATAGATCGGCAGGTTATCGGGCGTCTCGACCACCAGGATCAGCTTTCGCTCCACGGAGCGGCGGTAAGCTACTTCGTAGATCACGTTAGGATTGGTGTCGATAGCCAGGGCAATGACGATGTCCGCGCCACAGATCTGGCGTAGCGCCCGCTCCGGAATTTCATCATGCGCCGCCTTACAAACTTCAACAGTGAAGTGAACGGCGCTCGTCGGGTCCGACGAGGCAACGGACTTAACCTTGCACTGCTGGCGCACGAGGTGTTCGAGGCGCTTGAAATTGAGGATCGCCCGGCGGCGTTGGGTGCGGTCCCTCCCACCGAAAGGCATTACCACGACAATATTTCGCTGCGTCATATTTCCCCCCTTTTCAGGCTTTATGAGTTAGTGACCTCTTGCTCCGATCCCTCAGGGCAGCAACGATACTCCTGAGACTTGTCCAAGCGCCCGAGCTGGCCGCTTCAACAGCTCGTTCTGAAGCTACTTGTGCTCCACCTCCAATACCATCGGTTGATCGTCATGTGCTTCGCTGATGCGATCAGGGGTTCTTCCCGTCTGACCATTCATGGCAAGGGGTGTGCCAGGCGGAAAAGAAAGTGAACGCTTCAGAAGTCAGCAAGAGTTTTGGCAGCAACCATCCGCATGCGGAAAAAGAGGGCCGTTACCGGGAGTGACTCTTCGTATACTTTTCTATACGCAGCGTATAGAAATAAGTACAAGAGAATGGTTCGTTCGACCGCCCATCAGGCCAAGAGCTGGGACCCTGCGGATTCGCGGACGCAGAAAATTTCCAATTCCGCTTTCAGGCCATCTTGACATGCCCGCGCTTACTTAATAGTCGATAGGGCAGGAGCGCATGACTCAGACGCGCGGCTCCCGTTACTACGGGTGATCTCTCAAAGGTGGAAAATTTTTGACGCGTTTTAAGGCGGTTTCATTGATGCCCATTTTCTCGCGAAGGAGCATTTTTCTATGTTTACAAAGTGTACTGAAATAGCTGCGCGGAGGCTTCTGGCTCTTTTCTTTTTAGGGGGGTGTATTGTATTCCAACCCGGCGCAAGCCGCGCGCAACACTCGCAGACGCTTGAGGCTGCGGAAAAAGAGGGAACGGTAGTGGTCTACGGAGCTCCCGGACCGCTGTATCGGAAGGTATTGGTGGACACGTTCCAGGCGGCGTTCCCGAAAATTCGCGTGGAATACTTAGGCGGGAGGGGAACTGACGAGGCAACCAAACTTCTACAAGAGCAAAAAGCTGGCCTTTACAACGTTGACGTTTACATTAGTGGAACCACCAATGGCACCGTCACCCTCAAACCCGCCAGGGCTATAGAGCCGCTCTCCCCAGTGCTTTACCTACCTGAGGTCCTCGACAAGAACGCCTGGCTCGATGGTGAACTCCAGTGGGCGGATGCGAAGGGGCCCCTTACCACGCTGATGTTCGAGTGCGGCATCAGCCAGCTCATCCACATCAACCCAAAATTGGTGGATGGGAAACAATTCACTTCGTACTGGGATCTTCTCGACTCTAAATGGAAAGGTAAATTGGTGGGAACGGATATTCGTCAACCGGGGCCCGGTGGCGTCCCATCGCGATTTATCTACAAGAATCCTAAACTCGGCCCTGAGTTCCTGACCAAACTATTTCGCGACACTGACATTACACTCAGCTCCGACCAGCGCCAACTTATTGACTGGATTGCGCTGGGCAAGTTCCCGGTTGGGATTTTTGTCTCTAGTTCATTTGCCAAGCTGGCAGAAGACCAGGGGCTTCCCATAAAATCTCTCCCCGTAGAGCAATTCAAAGAAGGGGGCCCGATCGGGCCGGGTTACGGAGCGGTTTCGATCGTAACCAAGGCTCCACATCCGCAGGCCGCGCGACTATATATCAATTGGCTGCTCTCGCGCGAAGGCCAGATGGCCTGGCAGAAGCTCGCTGCCAGGCCGTCGTGCCGTACGGACATCGGGCGTGACGGCGTGGAGCAAGATGATATCCCGAAGCCCGGATTCAAGTATTTCAAGGCAGGCGCCGAGGAATACTCGCGTCTTACCGGCAGTGTGATTCGCAACGTCGTGAGCAAGGCGCGCGATCAACGGGAAAAAAAGCATTAGCACAAAGCCCGCCGATTACTGAGCTTAAGAATCGGACGCCGGAGTTCGTCGCCGATTGTCACAGCGACAAAGAGATAAAGCGCTCCCCTCGATGATTGAGTCGGGCGCTGTTTTTTCTCGCAGGATCTGGCTGGAGGGCGGTACCCTTGTCATGGTGCTGGCTCTCGGCTTGGTGGCTTTTTTCGTCGTCTATCCGGCTGCGCTGATCCTGATCAACAGCTTCAATACGGCTGCGGTAGGGCAGGCGGCACAGTATGGCCTCAAAGGATGGCAAGAGGCCTTCTCGACGCCGCAAGTTGCTACCGCAATCGGTAACACGCTAAATCTCTTTATTGTCCGACAAGCGATTTCTTTTCCGATAGGCGTTCTCATTGCCTGGTTCTTGACCCGAACGAACGTCCCGTTTCACTACGGTCTGGAATTTCTTTTCTGGCTTTCTTTTTTTCTCCCAACCTTGTTGGTAGCCGCCGGCTGGATTCTGCTCCTCGATCCCAATCTGGGTCTCATCAACCGGCTGTTGATGAATTGGTTATCGCTCAATCAACCGCCGTTCAACATTTTCACTTTCTGGGGCATTGTTTGGACGCATCTGATGGCGAACTCGATTTCCATCAAAGTGATGCTCCTTACTCCTGCGTTTCGCAACATGGATGCCGCGCTGGAGGAAGCCAGCTTGGCGTCCGGCAGCAGCAATTTCGAGACCTTCCTGCGCATCACGATGCCGCTGATGACCCCGGCCCTCATTATCATCGCGGTATTATCGACGCTCCGTGTTTTTGAATCGTACGAAATCGAGCTCTTGCTCGGAGTTCCGTTCGGATTCTACGTCTACTCGACGCAAATCGTTGCTCTGGTGCGAGAGCAACCGCCGCTTTACGGCCAAGCTTCGGCTCTGGGAAGTTTAACATTGGTGTTGCTGGTCGTGCTGGTCGTGGTGCAGCGGAGACTCATAACGCGGCGAGCCTATACGACAGTGAGCGGACGCTTCAAACCCAAGCTCATCGAGCTTGGACGCTGGCGGTATATCGTGTTTGCCTTGCTCCTGTTTGTAACGCTGCTGCTAACGTTTGTACCGTTCGTGGCGACCTTACTGGCAAGCTTTATGACCCGATTTGGCTACTTTGACTTGCCACAGACTTGGACGCTGGCAAATTGGCGGCTGTCGCTGGGGGATCCCATCTTTCTGATCTCGCTCAAAAACACGGTCCTGGTCGCGTTGGGAGCCGGTTTGGCAGCGCCGTTTTTATTCTCACTATTGGCCTATCTCATCGTCCGGACGACCTTGCCTGGGCGATGGATGTTGGACTCTATGACCTGGGTTCCCCAGGCGATTCCTGGGGTACTCACGGGCCTGGGCTTGCTCTGGGTATTTCTCGGTACTGCGTTTATGCGGCCAATTTATGGCACTCATGCGGCTCTGGTTTTGGCCCTGATCTTGGGGCACGTGACAACTTCCACGCAGATCACCAAAAGCACCCTTTTACAGCTTAACCGGGAACTGGAAGAAGCCTCACACATTTCTGGTGCCGGCTGGTGGCGGACTTACTATCGTATCATTCTTCCGCTCATGGCGCCCACCCTGATATTGATTGGTGTGCTCCAGTTTATCTGGGCGGCGCAAAATGTTTCCACCGTGGTTCTTTTGGCCAGCCATGATACCAGAACCCTTGCTCTTTTGACCCTGGATTTTCTCGCAGAAGGTCTGCGTGAGGCGGCGGCGGTCAATACCGTAATCATTGTTGCGCTAACCACCGGTGTTGCTCTTGTGGCGCGTTATTTAGGGCTGAGGGTAGGGATTCGACGGTAGGGGAATTTTAAGGACTGGTGAAGGCCACGGAATAGATAGAAACGCGCGACATGAAACTGTGCAGGGCCGGGGAGTTACGCTGTGCCGCCTCGGCTTGCAATGGCCCGAATACCGCAATAAAAGAGAGGCGCTGAACCGGCTTGGGTTTTCAGTACCCCCGGCAGGAAAGCGAGGTGGCCATGTCTAAGCAGCGCATCAGTTATGTCGACCCGGCGACGATGACCGATCCAGCCATGCTCGAAGAACTCGATCGGTGCCGGCGCGAGGGGACGCCGCGTCCCGAAAGCTCCGCGATTCGCGCCCACGTGCCGGATTGCTTCTGGTCGTTCGCTAATTCGTGGCGCGATATTTTCAAAAACGGGGTCTGTGATCACAGCATCAAAGAACTCTGTCGCGTCTACGTTTCCAGATCGATCCATTGCGAGTACTGCGGGAACCAGCGATCGCTGAAAGCTGCCAAGGCCGGCCTCGAGGAGGCGCAGTATGATGAGCTGCTCAATTTTGAGAAATCGACGCGCTACGACGAACGGCAAAAAGCAGCGCTCGCTTACGCCGAAGCGATCACCTGGCATCTCAATGCCGATGACGCGTTCTGGACGCGACTATACGAACATTTCTCCGAGCCCGAGCTCGTCGAGCTGGGTTGCTTTGTCGCGTTGACCATGGGCCAGCAGAGCTGGCTGCGCCTGCTCAACATCGAGCACCACCAAGTGCTGGCTGGGACTTCCGGAGGCATGGCGCCCGGGTTCGAAACGACGGAAGCTCTGGCTAAATCCAGGGCCTCCGCTGAATACTGGGCGAGACGAAAACCAGAGCTATGACAGAAACTACTCTGCGACCGCAAAGGAAAATATGCGGCCGACAGCCACAGCGGCGGTCGTAAGAAATTGCCCGCGTGGGGGTTACGGGACTGCGGAGAAGCGCCAGACGGTATCAACCATCGTCTGTACCGGCGGGCTTAATTGCGAGAATTCTTTTTCGCGCCCGTTGGCGGGTCTTAGAAATAGCACGCGGGCGGAGGCCTCGGGCGGGGCGATCGAAACGGCGTAAACCGGGCCGATCGTCTCTTTTTCGATTGTCGTCTTGCCGTCTTCGTCGGAGGTCTCGTGCGCGACAACGAGAAAAAATTCAATCGCGTCGAGATGGTTGCGGTTGACGAATCTTCGTTGGCGGACAACGTCAGTTACATAGGTGGAACTGCCGGGGCCGTCGGCGGAATACATGGCGCGTGCTCGATCGAAGACAAATTCTTCAAAGTTCATGCTGGCGAATTCCGGCAAATAATCTGCCATGTCTTCGACCGACGCCTCAATCAGCCAGTCCTTGTCTTCTGCTCTTTTTAACAACAGCCACCCGGCAGGGATCCCGCGCGAGGTCAGGTTCTCTTTGAGAGAATAATCGCTTGGAAATTGGAATTGATAGCATCTCGAGCTGTCTTGATAAGAGTCCCAACCCGTCACGCGGTACGCCTTTTCGGCGCTAAATTCCGTGATCTCTCCAGTCGTCACGTCAAACAGGAACTTTTTGTCTTCGATGGTTTCGACGGAAAGATATCCGCACACGTTCAGCTCGACGTACCTCGCCCACCGGTAAGTCGCGCCATCCTTCTGGAGCTTGGACAAATCCGTGATCAACTCATCGAGCCTTGTGTGACGGATCAGTTGACCACGCCTAAAGAATGACAGCAGGATTTGATCCCGGGTGTAGTCCTGCGGAACCGAAGTGGGGGATTCTAGGCCTGCCACCAGATGCGCGCCGTCGTCGGTGAGCCATCCCGACGTAAAAGTAGTCCCCTCCATGGACCACAGCGGGGTAGTCCTGCCAATATTCCCCTGCCAATCGACCTTGCCAATCCTGGCGACTTTCCGGTCGAAATCCACATCAGCAACAAACTTCTTGTTCCTGGACCAGATTTGCTTGACTCTCGGCGCGGATAGGTTCCGTGGCACAGCGAATTGAGCTGATACTTGGGTTGTGGACAATGACAACCCTAAAGCTACAGCGCTGATGCTCATTTGAATACCTGAGGGTCTCATACAGAACTCCTGGATGAGTTAATCACAGCAACTCCCGTGCCAGAGGATAAGCGGGCTGTATGTCGGCGGAAATGCCGGCTCGCTTGGTTGACGGATCGCGGGTTTCGTACGGGATTGCCACTTTTTGTTACTAGCATTGCCTGAATTCATGATCTCTTGACATTGGCCCTAACCCTGGGACAGGATCGAGCACTTACAATACATCGTTGTAAGGAATGGTAAAATGCCACTTCCCGCGGAGCGTTTAGGAGGTGCCAGATGATTAAGACCCAGGGAGTCCACCACATCGGGATCCCGGTAGACGATATGGAGAGAGCGGTGAAATTTTATACCGAGGTGCTGGGTATGAGCGTTTTCAAGAGAGGCACAGACGACATGGGGAAAACACTTGCGCGCGCGGAACTCAGGTCTGGAAACGATAGTGTTGTACTTTTTCAGCGTCCTCGACCTTTAGAACGAAACGCTATTGAAGAAGACGGGGCGATGCACCAAGCTTTTGAAGTGGACGCCGAGGACTTTGAGCGTGCGGCTGGAAAGATGAGCGAGTGGGGGGTAAAGATCCACACAACGCCGACCGTGAGCCGCCAAAGCGGCCGGGGTTTCTACTTTTTTGATACCGAGGGTAACCTCCTGCAGCTTTATGCGCCGCCCAGCTGAGCCCGTGCCGCGTGAACAGTTATAAGTCGTGGCCCTTCCGGGTTTACCGTGAAGGGGTACTCACCGCAGAGTGATTCATGAGCTTACGCTCGCCCGCAGAGAATGAAAATGGAGGCATATCCCTCCACCCCCAAACCCAATTTTCTAAGGAGGCATACAGAGTACGCAAAGGAGTTCTTCAAGGTGATAACCTCCGGCGATTTTCTCCGCCAAGGTTAACCACGGAAATCCCAATAGAAGCTAAGGTTTAAATTTCGCGCTGGACCCGGCTTTGTGGGTAGCTTTCTCTCAATTGGCTTTTTCGGCGAAAAGATCGTGTAACCTTCGGCCGATTTGATCTCGAGGCGCAAGCTCGAGGAGTTTGTCCAGTTCCCGCGAGGCGTCGCCCGGGCGGCTGGAATAGCCATACAAAAAACCGAGCAGCAATCTCAGCGCAGGGTCATTCGGGTTTTTTCTGGCAGCGTCCTCTAACGCGCTTAATTCGTCTCTATAATCCTGCGAATCGGTGTAGAGATTGAGGTTGCTGTTGGCCTCGGCGGCCCACTTCTCTGGCGCCAGCACCGCTAGCGCTTGCTGCATCGCTCCCGCGGCTTCGGTGTAATGACCGGTGGCAAACAAGGCTTGAGCGAGCTGCAACATCAGTTCCCCATTATCAGGGTCATCGATGATCGCATGACGCCACGCGCGCGTCGCCGTATCGTAATCACGCGCCTTGAATGCGGCCTCGGCCTGCTGAGCGAACTGGGTAGCCCCATCGCTGGCGTTTTCAACGGGCGCAGGTTGGCCGGCGCCTTCGCTGCTGCTCGAGTCAGGCGGCGCGTAATAAACGGGCGGGCCTGACCACGGCCCGGCGGCGTAGCCGAGACTGGAGATGTAACCGGGGCCTCTATAGAAATACGAAGGCGCATAATAAAAGGTGAAAGGATTGTACGCAAAATAGGGCGGGACTGGGTTATAAAAGTACGCTCCGAACGGGTTATAGACGATGATGGGCCAGGGACGTCGGTGCTGATGAAAGCCGTGCGGATTGCGCAGTTGTGGGGGTAAAGGACGAAAAACCCACCTCCCACTCATACCGCCCAAAAAGGTTGCGGGGCTTCTGAAACTCCAACTATTAGCGCGGGGCCCTGATTGTCTTGGATTTATTCCGCGTCCGAATGGCTGTGAACCCCACGGTGTCAATGGAGCTACCGCACCTACTGCGGGTGGGTTTACCAACGCCGGGGGCATGCGGGGTGCCGGAAGCACAGGTTGGAGATTCGGCCAATTGCTTTGGCTCCGAATCGTACCTGCACCTTGCCACATGCCAACAGGATTTCGGTCCCCGATACTTGCTGCTAAAAGCAACTGTGGTGCACCTAGCAGAAGACCTGTCAGGAGTGCCAAATGTTTTCGCAATATGGCAACCACGAGATACTCCTCAAATTAGAATACCACGACATAGGGTTTCTTTCTGCATTTTAATTATGATCCTGAAGGCTCAAGTATTTCAAGGGGGTTGTCTCGGGCCAGAAAATTATACAATCCGGCTGCCTTTGTTGGGAAGCGAAAGACGGACAGGGGTTTGAAATGATTGAGAAAATTCCGTTCGTGATGAGGCGCCCGAAGCGCGAGAGCCTTTTTTCATACTTTAGCGTGTTGAAATCAAATTTAAGCCGCTTTATTTTGACCCAGGGCCAAAGCTTCAGAAAGAATTTCTTCCGCCAGCTGCCCCAGGAGGTTTCATGGAGTATCGATTGTTAGGTCCTTCCGGCGTTCGCGTGTCGGTGATCGGGTTGGGAGCGAATCGTTTCGGATCGCCGGCGTTGCCGCAAGATGAGGTCAACCGAATCATCGACGCGGCCGTAGATGTGGGTATCAACTTCATCGATACGGCGGATGTGTACACCGGTGGAAAATCTGAGGAGACATTGGGGCAGGCGCTAGCCGGAAAATGGTCTAAATTTATTGTCGCAACGAAGTTCGCTTTTCCCGCGGGCAGTGGCCCTAATGAGGGTAAAGCGTCGCGCTATCATATGATGAACGCGTTAGATTCGAGCCTGCGACGGTTGCGAAACGATCATATCGATTTGTATTACATTCACCGCTGGGATGAGAGTACCCCGATCGAAGAGACTCTGCGCGCTCTGGATGACGTCGTGCGCATGGGCAAGGTTCGCTACGTGGGATGCTCGGCGTTTGCCTCGTGGCAGTTGGCGCATGCCAACTTGCTGGCTCAGATGCGCGGCTGGAGTCCGTTTGTCGTGATTCAATCCTGTTACAACATCTTGGAAAGAGATGTGGAGCGAGAGGTGCTGCCTTATTGCCGCGCGCATCAAGTCGGCTTGGTTCCTTATTATCCTCTTGCGGGCGGTTTTTTAACCGGGAAATATCGAAGAGGAGAACCCGCGCCGTCAGGATCGCGTGGAGAAAGCAGCCGGCAGGTCAGACAATTTATGGCTGCCCGCTTTTATGACAAAATCGAAAAACTCGCCGCATGGGCGCAGGCGCGCTCGCGCGGGCTGAATGAGCTCGCCGAGGCCTGGTTGCTGGCGCAACCGCAGGTATGTTCAGTTATCTCCGGGGCGACCAAATTAGGACACGTCTTGAGTAATGTGACGGCGGCCAACTGGAAGCTCACGGCGGAAGAGGTTCAAGAAATCAACGCGATCCTCGCCGAACCCGAAACTCCAAACTGTTGAGCTTCCCGGCGCTGCTCCGTTATTTTCCCCAAACCTTCTTGACGAAGCCGTCGCTTTCGAGCTGTTTGAGATACCGATCGCTGATAAAAGCTGCCGCATCTACCTGCCGGGCCTTCGGGCTCGTCTCTGCCATCTGTGCGACCACTGCCTGCATCGCCTCCAACGAAGGGTAGGGAACATCTCGGAGGGTATTCTTGAAATACTCATAGCCCTCTTCAAGAGCTTTGACGTTATTTACCCGGGTAAACTGAGCCAGAGCCTTGAGAGAGTAATCTCGGTCGGTTTTGAAAACCTTGATCGCCTCTATATAGGCGCGCATGAAATTCAGCGTTTTTGCTTCGTTCTGATCCAGAAATCTCCGGGTCGCAAGAAGGCCGGTGTTAAGGAACGGGATCCCCATCGTTAGAGAATCCGCAAGAATATAGAGGTTCTGCCGTTGCGCTTCGGTGCCGAAAGGCGCATTCATCACGGTCCCGTCGACGTTGCCGCTTTTTACCGCGGCGAGACGCGCCGGCTCATCGCCGACCTGAAGGATGGTGACGTCCTTCACGGGGTCAAGGCCGAGTCTTTTCAAGATCGCGCGCAGCCCGAAATCGGCTGAGGATGCAAAACGGCTGACTGCCAATTTCTTGCCTTTAAGCTGCTCGACGCTCTTGACTTCCGGACGCGTCACGAGCTGGTAATTGAGTCTGTCGCCGAATGCGGCGATATAAACGATGTCCGCGCCTGCGAGATTCGCCGCGACGCCGGGAGCGCCGCTGAGCTGGGAATAGTCTAGATTCCCTGAAATCAGGACCTGAACGTTGGTAGAACCGCCTGGAATGTAGACGATTTCCGGAGCGAGACCGTACTTGGCAAAAAGTCCTTTATCCTTCGCGATCCAGACAAGTCCCGACTGGACGCTGATCGCGCCGTAGCCTACGCGGACTCTCTCCTGCGGATGGATTTCCCGGACCGGCCAGAGAAACAGCAGAAAGGCGATCAATAAGAACTTTTTCTTCATCATGGCGATATCTCCTAGCTTGTCAGGTGCTTCCTGGTTGTGTGCATTGACGAAACCGGTGTATACATCGACCGCATGCAGACGGGGATTCCTGTCGAAAAAGGAGACGCATTCTTATGAAGCTCCGTAACGCGCGGCTCTTGCTCACGCTTTTATTCGCTTCGGCTCTTTATTGCTACCCGGCCCGTGCGGCCAGTCTAGCTGACATCGCTCTCTATCGCGGCGCCGACCGTCAACCCCGGCTCGAAGCGGCCGCCAGGGTAGAGGGTGAATTCACCTGGTATACCACACTTTCGGCGGAGACAAACGGCCAAATTCTTGCAGCCTTTCAAAAGCGGTATCCTTTCATCAAGCCCAAGGTGGAGCGCCTGAGTTCGGACCGGCTAGTGCAGCGCTATGCGACAGAGTTCCAAGCCAGAAGCTTTCTGGCGGACGTTCTGGATAGCAATGATTCCAGCATTGAGTTCTTCCGCCGCAAGGGGATGCTCCAGCCCTATTACACGCCGATGGCGCAAAAATTCGACAAGCGGTTCCTTCATCCGCAAGGTTACTGGGTCGCAAACCGCGTCACGATGACGTCGCTCGGCTACAATACCCGTTTGGTCAAGCCGTCCGAGGTTCCCAAACGATACGAGGATCTGCTCGATGCGAAGTGGAAGGATAAGATGGCGCTGGCGCGCGAAGATGCCCCGTGGTTTATGGCTTTGATGGAATATTGGGGCGAGGAAAAAGGCAAGGCGTTCTTTCAAAAGCTGCGAGCTCAGAATCCCAAGATTCGCAGCGGCAATACCCAGATGGCTCAGCTGGTCGCTGCGGGCGAGGATCATCTTTCGCCCGACATGCACAGCCAGGGGATGGCATCGGGGCAACGCCGTGGCGCGCCGGTCGATTGGGCTAATATTGAGCCCGTGGTTGCGGCGAGCAACGTGAGCGCGCTGGCGAAGAACGCTCCGCACCCCAATGCGGCGCTGATCTTTCTTGATTTCATGCTGGCTAAAGAAGGTGCACAGAAGGCCCTGCGAGAAGTAAACCGGATTCCCACGCATCCCGAAGTCCCGCCAGATCCGCCGCGATTGCGGGACGGGTTCGAGTTTATTCTCATCGATCCGGTTAAGTACAACGATAGCATCGACCGCTACAGCAAGCTGTGGCACGACTGGTTTCTGGAATAAGAGATTAATTTCCACGGAGACGGGATGGTTGCGGGTGCTTTTACTCGAAAGCGGGAGTTGTGACATGAGACCGGCTCTTCTCGCAATATCCTTGATAGTTTTGTGCCTACTTGTTTGGCCGCGACATTCTCGCGCCCAGCAAGCAGAGGCGCCGGCTTATAAAGATGGAGATTGGTGGAAGGTAAAGTCGCCAGTGGAGTTTAAACAAGGTCGCTCTACTAGTTCCTGCGATGTCAATTACGCCGAATACCTCGTTATGATCGTACAGGGCAAACCCAAAGTATACGGAGTGAAAGAAAGCAGTAAGGACGAAATTGATTGCCCCATAGTATCGTTTCGGCTGTTGGGCCTCGGCGACAGGAGTAGCGCAAATCAATCCGCTGATTCTGAGGAGGATGAGTGGGAGATACGATACTTAAAGTTCCCTCTAAGTGTGGGGCAGAGTTGGACATCGCGGATCGCTGAGCAGCGAGCAAAACAAAGCAGCAAGAAGGGCGTTCAGACAACGTGGGCCGATCTGGAGTACAAAGTGGTGGGTTGGGAAAAGGTTCGCACCCCGGGTGGCGAAATCGATGCATTCAAGATCGAAGTAGCGGGCTGGCGACATGGAGCGCTGACTTACTATTATTCACCAAGCGCAAAAAGTGTTATCCGGCTTAGATTTAACGCGGCAGATAGTAAAAGAACGGTGAGCCTTGTTGAGTTTAAAGTAAGTCCGTAGGCGTTCAATAGGGGGTCAAATTCTGTGCCAGGGCTCTTTCGATCCGGTTCTAAGTCTTCCATACTCCGAAGGTAATGCCGTGGCCGGTGCCCGCGGGGGAGCGGTAGCACGGCTGATAGTCCACCAGAGTCATGGGTACCGGGTCCATCGCCGCCGCGAGCGCCACCCAGTTGAGGGTCTCTGGAGTCCCAGGTCCCAGGTTCAATCGGTCGCGTGGCAAGGTGCGCAGGCACTCGAAGTCTTTCTTCTGGAGCGCGTCAATCACCATGTGGTCCAAGTCTTCGTCGAGGATCTGATGGCTCAAGCCGCCTGAGGCCATGAGCGCCACCCGCTTGTTCTCCGGCCATGCGTCAATAGCGCGCCGTAAGGCTTGCCCGAATTGAAAGCAGCGCCGCGGCGTCGCCTGGCTGGGCTGATAACGGCTCACGATGACCGGGACCATCGGTACAGTGGCGTCGATCTGGTAGTGCAGGTAAAAGCAGGTAAAAGCATCATCGATGCCGAGCTCCGGCCGATAGTGCTCCATCGACGCGATATCGAACCCTTCGTCAACGAAGCTGGCGATCAAATGTTCGGCCAAAGACGGATAGCCCTTGTAGCTGCGGCTATGACGTTCTTTGCGCGGATGCGCGACTCCTGAATAACGCGTCTGGCTCTGACGCTCAGCGCGCGGCGCCGTTCGGCCTGCCAGCGTCTCACCCCGAAAAACGCCGAAGACCGCGATCGTATCATCGGGCAAGATCCTGTGCGGGTTACTGACGACCACCGCCACATCGGGCCTGGCCTCGGCCAGCATCGTCCTCAGCTTGATAATAGAGGCTTGGCAGGCGTTCCAACGGCGCTCCTTCTGCTCAGGCGTGATTTCTTTTTGGATGGAGGGGCTCGCCTTTCGCAGCAGGTCGTCATAGCGGTACCTGGGATCTTTCATGTCGCGCGCGACGATGTCATCCCAATTCTCCGGGCGGGTCTCGATGGTTGGCCCGTGCGAACTTCCAAAGGCAAAAACGATGTCGGCCATGGCAATTTTCCCCTTACGCTGGCTTTGTTAACCCAAGGTCGCTGCTATGTCAAACCGAAGGCGCCGGGGTCGTGGAAGTTGAACCGTTAAGAACACAACGGTCGGGTGAACGATACCGCGCATAAGCCTTGACTTAGTTTCGGTTGTCTCCTAGTCTTTGTTCTTGGTCATTGTCGCGACTATTAGTCAGCGGATCCGCAGATCGAGTCTCCGGTCACGCGCCAAAGCTTCTCAAACCCACCTCATTTTCCGCTAAGAATCTGTGACTCCTTAGTCGATTTTGGTGTGAGCGCAAGCGAGACGAGGGACTATTGGAAACCATCCATGCATTAGAATACGCGTTGGGAATTTATGGAGTTAGCCTCCTGGTAACGCTATTAGTGTGGTTTGTGATCGTGGTCATTCGTTGGGTTTCCAGCGACCCTGTCCCTTCGCATCAGGCGGAAGAGAAAACGCGTTAAAAACTTAAGGGACTGGAGAGAAGTTGCTTTGCTTGCTCAAGCCGCACATATCTTTGAAGGGCTCTCGACTTTCGGTCAGATGGACGTCCAAACCGTGCTGATTCGTCTAGGACTGATGGCCGTGGGCTTCATTCTCATTTACCTTAGCGCCAAAAATATCCTTGATCCAATGGTGCTGATGCCTATGGGGTTGGCTATGGTGCTGGTCAACGGCGCAACGCTCACTCTCGAAGGTAGGCTCGCTAATTTGTTCGTCGATCCCATGCAAGTAGAGCCGGAAAAAGTCGTCAACAGCATGCAGATTTTTTTTCTCCAGCCCATTTATAACCTCATGTTTTCCAACGGGCTCATCGCGTGCCTCGTCTTTATGGGTATCGGCGTCATCACGCCGCTGGACTATCTGATCGCCCGTCCGTTAACCAGCCTGCTGATCGCCGTCGGCGCGGAGTTGGGTTCCATATTGACATTCCCCATCGCCGTCGCCTGCGGGTTCAATTATCGCGAAGCCGCGTCAATCGCGATCGTGGGCGGCGCCGACGGCCCAATGGTGCTATTTACTTCGCTGGAGCTGGCGAAAAAACTCTTCGTCCCCATTTCCGTCGTGGCCTACGTGTACGTGAGCATGACCTACGCTCTTTATCCTTATATGATCAACCTTCTGGTTCCGAAGAAGCTGCAAGGAATTACGATGGATCTCCACGCCATCCCTAAAGTTTCGTCGAGGCAGAAACTAATTTTTGCCGTCCTCGCGGCGGCGATACTGTCGATTCTTTTTCCTGTGGCCGCGCCTTTGTTTGCGTCGTTCTTCATCGGGGTTATGGTGCGCGAGGCCGACTTGCCGCGCTATCAGCGGTTTCTGGATGAGGTGATACTCACGGGTTCGACTTTTTTCTTGGGGTTTGTATTGGGCGCTCTATTCAGCTTTTACGTAATCACGGACTCCCGCGTGCTGCTCATCATGTTTCTCGGATTGATCTCCATCCTATTATCAGGATTGGGCGGCATTGTCGCCGGGTTGGTCGCCTATAAATTATCGGGCGGCAAGATCAATCCGCTGATTGGCATCGCGGGGGTCTCCTGTGTGCCGACCACTGCCAAAGTCGCGCAGAAGTGTGCTCTTGCGGTCAATAAACGCGCTATCATTCTCCCGTTTGCCATGGGTCCGAACGTCGCGGGGGTCATTACCACTGCGATCATTGCCGGCATCTATGTGGGATTGCTGAGGTAGCTAAAGTCCCGGAACCTAACGCGGGAAATCGGCGTTTTCTAATACGTCGCCGTTCACAAGTCTCCCCAAGCTTGGTCTTTCTCGGGCTTCAAGCGTCTTCCCTAGCGGTTGACGGGAGGGTTTGGCTGCTGTTAGCCTCCCGAACAAAATCCTATCAGGAGGGACGAGCCATGACGGTTCTCGGTCACCCGCAGATTTTCAAAGCCTTTTCCGCGTCCTGGTTCAGTGTTTTTTTGGTCCACAGTTTCGCGGCCCCCGCCGGCGGCCAGGTCCTGCTTCCCGAGGAGGTCGTGCACTTCGCGGATGTCATTCTCTACAACGGCAAAGTGCTGACGGTTGATCGCGATGGCCCGGACTTCGAAATCGCGGAAGCGGTTGCAATTCGCGACGGTAAGTTTCTGGCGGTAGGTGACTCCGGGCGAATTCAACTCATGGCGGGGCCGCAGACCCGAAAAATCGACCTGCAGGGCAAAACGGTCGTTCCGGGGTTTGTCAATTCGGGATCAAATGCCTTTGCCTCAGGCAACTGGTCCAAAACCACGCAAGTCGGGTCGCAAATCGTTCGGGAATCCGATTCCGAGGAAAGTCCGCCCACCATTCAGAAGGTCATCGGCAACATCCGATCCCTTGCGGCACGCGCGAAGCCGGGCGATCTGATCTATTTGGCGGCGCCGGATGCGTACCCGGCGGAATTGCGCGCCTGGACATTTCGCGATCTCGACAAGGTCGTGAGCGAGAACCCAATGGCAATCGTCATGGGCGGAAGCAATGTCGTGGCGAACTCCGCGATGATGAAAATCGCTTTTGACAACGGCCTGTCCCAGGAATCGTTCTGTGTGATCAAGGACAAGGGTGGAAGTCCCACGGGGCAATTCTGCCAGAAAGCGGCGGGATTCATCTTGAGCGAGCTGAGGCCCTGGCCGGACCGGCAGACGCTGGAATCCATGACGGAGCGCTTCAAGAAGCGGCTGGCCGTCAGAAGCCGAGTCGGGATCACTTCCCAGATCGGATGGTCGACAGCGCTCGATTTCCTGATCGCGCAGAGTCTTTATCGCAAGAACGAACTTACCTCGCGCCTGTATATGACCGTGGACCTGCGCACGGATCTGCAGTTGGACTCGCTGTTAAAGCGGGTCGGCAACATCGTGGATTTTTCTTTGGGCGACCGCGTGCACATTGTGGGCGCGAATATTCGCGGCATGGATACTTCACCTGACTCGCCGGACAATATTCTGAGCGATGCGGCGCGGCGCAAAGTTGAGGCCATTTCGGATTTACCAGGAGATCCAAAGAGAATGGGAGAAAATCAGATGGCGTCAACAACCTGGACCGGAAAAGCATGGGAAGCGCTCACAACTGAAGAAAGGCGCCAGACGGAATGGGGTACCATTATGGAGGCTGGAAGATTGGGCTGGAATTTTGTCGCCGTGCACAACCAGGGAGCGCGGGCGCGCGAAACTTTCCTGGAGATTTTCGAGGCCGCCGACGGCCAGCCGGATATTTTGCTGCCAAGGTTTCATCCGCAGGCGCTCGATCGTAATGTCCAATGGAATTCCGAAGTCATCAAGCGTGCGAGTCAGCTAAAAGACGGGTTTCGTTTTGGGCTCAACAACGTGTTTTTTCGATCCCCGACCGCGGCGTGATCTGCTCGTGGAGCAGTGGGGAGAACGGGTGCACTCCATGCAGCCCGTTAAGAATCTGTTGGATGCGCGCGTCCCGATTCATTTGGAAATGGGCGAGAATCGAACGCGGATGCCGCTCGCGGTTATCCAGCAGGTTGTGACGAGAAAGGATGAGAAGGGAAAGGTTTGGAGTGCCCAACAAGCGATCGACAGGAAAACGGCTTTGTTGCTCTGTACTCGCCGAGCCGCAAACTTTGTCGACCGAAGTCAGACGATCGGCTCCATCGAGCCGGGCAAGCTCGCCGACTTGGTCGTGCTGGGTGGAGATTTTCTTAGGGTGCCCGACGACCAGATCGCTTCGATGCCGGTGGAGATGACGTTCGTCGGAGGGGCGGTCGTGTACGAGCGAAACAAACCGTAGCGGGCGCTGGAGACCAGGAATGCGGCGTTCACGGCCACGACACTGAAAGAAACCACCGATAAGGAGAAGGGCTGATGGCGCAAAAACTTCGAGTTGGATATTATCCGATCCGGGACAATAAACTCGCCCTTTGGGTGGCTCAGGACGCCGAGCTTTTCGCAAAGCATGGCTTGGAGGTGGCGTTGCGGAGTGACGCTCGCGGGCAAACCGTTGCAGAGGTGATTAGCAAAACGATCGACATCGGGGTAGTAGGATTCAGGGCCGCGGTTGACGCGTTGGCCGCGGGCGCCGATCTTGTTTTTGTCGCCAGTTTAGCGGCCAATCCATTCATATTTTTAGCCCGGCCGGAGATCCAATCGCCGCAGGAACTGAAAGGCAAGAAGGTTTGGACGGCGCCCTCGGGGGAGGGGCCCAATGTTGCCACACGGCTGGTTCTCGCGCACCTGGGAATTAATCCCGATAATGACGTGGAGCTTGTGCCCGGTGGAGATAACCATGCGAACGGCGTGCAATGGATGTTGGATGGGAAGGTGTCGGCCAGCCTCTCCAATCGCGGTAAACTGAAAGACTTACTGAAGCAAGGGAAAAAAATTACCCTTCTGGCCGACTTCATGGACTCGGGTCTTGCCATTACCGCGGCGGATGTGCTGGTGCGGCGGGACTGGCTTGAAGCGCACCGGGATGCGGCAAAGAGCTTTCTCAAGGCGGTAGTTGAGGCGACTGCCTACGCCAAGACCCATAAGGATTTCACCGATGCCATCTGTGAGAAGTATCTGCTCAAGGATTATGTCACCGGCATTGAGACCAAGTTTGAGGATTACGTCCTGGGGGTGTTACCCGAGAAACCTTACCCTTTAACCAAGGGATTAGAGACTGCCATTCGGGAATTAGCCCCGGGCGACTCCTTTGTCCGGCAAAAAAAGGCCGAGGAATTTATCGATGCCAGCATCATCGCGGAGATCGAAAAGGAAGGATTCATTGAACAACTGTATCGCCGAAGTCCGAGGGATGACGCAAGTTAGCCGGAGGTCGTGCAGCGTGAAGATTGTTATTACATCGTTGATGCTTATGGGACTGGTGTTCCCTTCCTGGGCGCAAGAGAAGGAAAGGCCGAAGCAGTGGAATCAAATCCTTGCGGAGGCCAAAAAAGAAGGCAGGGTGGTGGTGACGAGCTCTCCGGATGAGACGTTTCGGAATCAGATCATGCCCAAGTTTACGGCCCGTTTCGGAATTGCCGTCGAATTTCTGGCCGGGCGATCGAGCGAGATTGCGGGACGGATTAGAACTGAACGCTCGGCCGGAGTCTATTCCGTAGATGTGTTTATGTTTGGTCCCGACACCACAGCGAAATTTCTTTACGCAGAGAAGGTGATCGATCCTTTAAAGCCCTTGCTCATTCTCCAGGAGGTAGTGGATCCCACGAAATGGAAAAAGGGAAATCTCTGGTTCATCGACCCGGAAGAAAAATACGTCCTGCGCGTGTTCAATAGGGCGAGAGAATTCTTCCCGATCAATGCGGAATATGTCAGACCTGAGGAGATCGGTTCGGCAAAGGATCTCTTGAGTCCCAGGTGGAGGGGGAAGATTACAACGGAGGATCCGACGTCTACCGGGAGACCAGCCGCTCAAGCGGCGCTCTTTTACCGCCAGTTAGGCGAGGAGTTCTTCAAGAAGCTCTACATCGATCAGAAACCAACCGTAGCCCGCGAGCGGAGACAGGCCGCGGATTGGCTAGCGCGCGGTATTTATCCCATCTGTCTCACTTGCCGGACCGAAGATTCGGATCGGCTACGAAACGAAGGCTTCAAGATCGTCGACGTGTTCGAACTTTCCGACATGAGACCTTTTGTTAACTCAGCCCCTTGGCTGCTTGCCGTCGCAAACAAAGCTCCCCATCCCAACGCGGCGCAAATCTTTGTTAACTGGCTCGTGTCAAAGGAGGGGCTGGAGATCTATTCGCGTGGTTACAGCGTTGCAACGCTGCGCAACGATATTGACGAGTCCTTTCTGGATCGTAGAGTCATTCCACGTCCGGGAGGAAACCACTTCGATGTCGACGACTGGAATTACACTGCCAAGGAAGGCGAAAGGATAAGACTGCGCATAAAGGAGATCATGAAGTCGCAGTGATTCCTCTGTACAAAAGTCATCAACCCTTTATCCTTTTTATTTCAGGTGCCCCCTTTCTTTTTACTTAACCTCTATTGAAACGTCCTGCGTTGAGCTTTTGACGACAAACTTAGCCTTCTCCCATTTCGGTGGCCCGAAAGTTACTTTCACATTATTTGAAAAACCGTATGGCTCCATAGGTATCCCCAATACATTTTTATCCATCTTGCCGTTTCTGTTTTCATCGTGAAATACCGCAACAGCATAATCCCCATAGGGAACATCGTTAATTTTCCATACGACTTCTTGACCGTCCACGTTGATCGTAGCTGAGTATGCGGGTTCTTCCAGCCATCTCGCCGGAGAATTGAATAGGGCGATTTTCACCTGTCCTTTCTCAGAACGAAGCCCGGTGACCCTTAAAATTATAGTAGCCTGTCCAGCCGGCTGCGCCAGCGTTGGTGGAGAAAAAGCCATACCGACAGAAGATGAAATAATGTACGCAAGCGAAAAAATAATTCTGAGGCTTCGAGGTGGCATGCTTGTTATTCCCCGCGTGGCGTAGATGGTCAACCACTCAACTGTTTTAAAGCCTAAAAAAATAAGGAATTACCGACAGTGCCAATCCCACGACAACGAGAAGAACCGTATTCGACACAAAGTAAGGAAAGACCATCAGCCCCAATCCGCAGACCAAAGGAACCACGCTTTGCTGTCTCTTGCCGTAGACAAAGTAGCCAAGACCGACCGCACCAAAAATCACTCCCCAAAGGATTGACGCGCTATCCACTTAACGCCGCCTATTTAGTCGCTGGATCAATGAATGGTTGGCCAATCTAAACTGACGGTGAGACTCTCTATAGGCCTGGAGTCTAGTTTGATTACCGACGGTTAGCAAGAAACCGTCCTTTGTGCGTTGATCCCGTTAGGATAAACGCTTCCCATCGGGATGGTTCGAGCATTCCGGGCGTAGGCGCGTTGTGGACCGCGTTGACCTAACACCAATTGGAAGATCACGTGTTTTGTTGGAGTAAGCGAGGAATGCCGAGACGAGAAAGGATGGATTCTCCGAGCACCATGCACTACGTGATCGTCAGCTATATTTGCCTCTGCGTAATAGAGCGCTCACCTCATCATGATTGCCCAGAAACGAAACAAAGAGTTCGGTCGTGCGGTCCTGAAAGAGAAAACGAAGATCGCGACTACCCCGGCACTCGAAAAGCTTGTTGCCCAGCTTCCGAATGCCGAGACCCGTGTGAATATGAGGCTGGCCGAAACCGTCAACTAAATCGCAGAGTGCCAGCAAACACTCTACTCTCTCGTTCTTCGGCAATCCGCGCAGGCGCCTGAGAACCACGGGATCGATGGTGAGAAGTCTACTCAAGCATCTGCCGAAGTTCTCTGGAACCGACAGTCACGAGCTTTCCCGTCTTCTTCAGCCGCCGATAGCGTTTGTCCGTAGCGCTCTCGAGAATGGTAACCTGCTCCGGCGTCGCCGCGTACTCGCGCTGCGCATAGTCCGTGGACTCGACGTTTACTTTCCTAAGGGCGATGACATCAGCCCCGCAGATGATTCCAATGTCTTCGCCTTTGGCAGCGGCTGCGAGCCAGCGGCCAAGATTTTTCTTCGCGTCAGTGATAGTTAGAGTCTTCATAAAAACTTTATATAGTCTATATAGGTGCTTGTCAAACGGCGGCGCCGGTACCGGCAGTCTTGGGTGCGTGTAGAAAGCTTGTCACTGGCGAGGACCTGCTCGTGGTGGCTGGAATGCGCCCGGAATCAGTGGCCGGAATGGTCCGGAATACGCAGTCAAGGAAGAGGAATTTGACGGATGTAGCCATTGAGTGTTTTTGTTCCCGACTGTGCGGCCCGTGGCCAACTACGCTGACTTGCGAAGCAAATTCTAGTGTTACACAGGCATATTCGCAAGGAAATTTTTTCAGCAATAATTGCTTGGCGCTACTGTCCATGACACGGAAACAAATCTAACTCATCCCAAATTCCTCGATCTGGGCGCTTCATACCTCTACTCTGTGCAGAAGCTCTCCTCCCTCTTTGAATACTCTGCACACGATTCCTTGGACCGCGAAGTCCTGAGTTACGATGATAGGCCGATGCTTCGGGTTGGTGGACTCTGGTTTCAGAACGTAGTAGTCGGGTCCTTTGACCAATCTTTTAATTGTGGCCTCGCCGTCAACAAGTGCGACCACGATTTCTCCCGGGTCCGCTGTTTCCTGCTGGCGAACTAGGACCAGATCCCCATCATCTATCGTTTGCCCATCCACTCTTGCCCGGTTCATGGAGTCCCCACGGACGCGGAGGAAAAAGAATTTCGCGCTCGGTGGTTTTAGGAATTCTTTTGGGACTTGAACTTCGCCAAGTATATTTTCTTCCGCCGGCATGAGGGCTCCGCCGGCGCCTCTCCAACTATTGGGACCAGTCGCGTTTCAAGCCCTTTCGTTGCCTGGCCCTTGCGCATTCTAATGCCGCGCGCCCCGGACCAGCGGTCGATGTAACCTTCCTCCTTGAGCGCATCGAGGTATCTGAGAACGGTGCGGGTAGAGCCGACACCGAGAACCCGGCGTAGCTCCTCGACAGTGGGCGGAACGCTGTTGCGTATAAACCACCGGTTCAGGGCGTCGATGACTTGTTCCTTGGTCAGGAGTTTGGCACGAGCCATACAATTAAACGTTCAAGCCACTCGAAATACGGGTTTGCACCACAGGGATGCAAAGCGCCTAAATCCTACCAAAGCTAACCAAAATATTGACTTATTGTCAAGAATTATGTCATATTCGTTTCTATAGCTCTCCTGATCCTAAAACAATAGGCAAAGCGAAAGGAGCGCAAGCGATGGATGCGCGAGCACTGAATGAAGCGGAGATGAGTACTCTACTGGCGGCGCTTGAGCTGTGGCAGCGCGAGTTGTGCCGGACCGGCTTACCGGAATGGGCCGACGAATACTTTAGAGACTGCGAGCCGCTGACCGTCGACCAAATCGACGAGCTTTGCGAGTTGCTAACCGGCGGAGAGAAGTGAATCCATAAACGAATACGTAAATTTTCGCGAGCGGTGGGTCAGGTTTCACCCCGCGCGGATGCGTCTCTTTTCTGAAAGGCCTCGTCCCAGCGCAACGGATACTCGGAACCCCGGATTGACCAGCGCACAAAGCGAGTTTGGTTCATCTTGCCGGCGAGCGCCGACATGATCTGGGCATGAGGCATCTGGGCGACGAATTTCCCGAGAGCCGCATCGCCTTCCCATACCGACAATGTCCAAAATCGCTTCCGGAATACGTGTGCCATCAGTGAATACCCGACAACTCCTGGCGTCTTTTTCAATTGGGCCTCAATCCGGAGAGTATATAGAAGAAATTTTCCCAGGTCCCAAAACCGCGTCAAGGGCAGCTCGGTCAAAAGTGCGATATACTGACGGTCAGGGTCTGGCGTTCGGAACGTCACCCACGGTTTCGCTGGCATCGTTGCTCTTCAATCGGAGCGTCCGGCTCTTTGCGCTCATCGGCCAGAGAGCCCATACGATCTAATTTAATGAGCACAGGAGACGCAGAGTTCACAGAGGATCAATAGCATAAGGTGAAGTGCATAGAGCAAGGGGGGGAGGGGGTGCCATGCCCTATGCGCGATGCTCTTTGCCAGCGGTGTCCTCAGCGCCTCGGCGGTGAGTCACACGGGAGCGTGAGGGGAAGCCGCCCGGGTGCGCTGCGCGCGTGTCAGAAGCCTCGGCCACCACCACCGCCGAAGCCGCCGCCGGAGAAGCCCCCGCCGCCACTAAAACCGGAGCCGCCCGAGCTACGCGGGGCCGACTGCATCACACTGCTCGCGCGGGAGGACATGGTGTTGAGGCTTCGTGCGAAATGCGTCGAGTTGAAACGGGGTCCATAGCTGCCCTGATACCAAACGGGGGGCTCGCGGCAGATATCCTCGAACGCGCGGCTCCAGTTCTTTTCGACGTTGAGCGCCATGGCGTAGGGCAAAAATTTCTCGAACATCTCAGGCGTCTTGATCGTGCGATTAAAGCGATCGGCTTCGACGTGATCAAGAAAGTCCTCGAAGCCTAGCACCGATTCCAGGGCGCGCGTGCCTTGCAGCGTGCGCGCCGGCATAAACCAGCCAAAGGCGCAAATGATCCCTCCGGTGCCGATGCCGGCAGCGATCACCGGCAATGTCGCCATCCCCAGCATGCTGCCGAAGAAGCCGCTGCCCCAGAAGGCAAGAAAGCCGAGGACCAGGCCGAGGATCAGGTACGCATACCGGGTGGTATCAGGGCGGCTCCGGTAGTAGCGGCGCGTGGCAAGTGAATCGAACAGGCTGTCCTTGATCGCGCGCAGAGACTTGTAGAAGCGGTTTTGCAGGCTGCTCATGAACACGGTCTCACCGGCGGCGCCGGTGGAAAAGACGCCGCCCAGGAGAAGTTGCTCGTGGCCTTTGAGTTCTCGCCACTCGGCGCGAGGTTTTTTCAAGATGAAACTGTATTCTTGATCCTGCCAGAGCCCCATCATGTGATCGATGGTGTGTTCCTTAATGACAAGGAAACCCCGCACGGCCAGGTCGACGAGGGTGGCGGTAATGTCGCGCATATCCACGTTGTCATCGACGAGAGTGCCGGCTTCGCCGGGGGAGAGCTGTTCCGGCGGCTCGTAGCGCGCGACAATGGGACGCAGGCGGGGATCGCGGCCGAGCGACCACCAGAGAGCGAACATGATAAAGAAAGTCACAATCGGCAGGGCAAGCGGCCAGTTGCTGCGGAGAAACATCAAAAGGCGTGCGCCCGCGGTCGGCTCGTGAACGAAGCCTTTGCCGAAAGCGACGGCCACGGTCAGGCCTTCGTGGTAACCGAGTGGCCGGGTGGTGTGGACGCCGACGCGATTGGCGGCAATATCCGCCTCGGCGTCGTCGCCGCGCGAACCGTAACCGCCGGTAAAAACATTGGCGCGAATATTGGTCGTGTTGTCCGGAAGGAAAATGCTCGCGCTCGCGGAACGGATCGGAACGTCCCACTCGTCCCCGGTCACGTTCCAGTAAAGCTCGTCGTGGTCGTCGAAGAAGCGCAGCGCATTGGCGACGCTGTATTCGAGAACAATCGTCCGTGTGATATCCCTGGCGCCGGGAATGTAAATCTTCAGGCTACGGTAGTGGCGCTCGCGCGAGCTTTCGTATTTCAAAGGCGTGCCATTTACTTTCGAGACGCGCTTTACGTCGAGAAAGAGGGAGTAATTCATGCCTTGCGGCGTGACGTATTGCACTGGAATCTCGCGATACAAACCGTTCCAGGAGCCAATGAAGGTCACCTGGATTTTTTCCGTGACCTCAATCACGCCGTTGGGGGCGACGACGATCGTGGCATCGAATTGGTCGATTCTGAGCTCGCGGGCGTTCGCGGGCGAGATCAAGACGACGGCGAACAGGAAAAAAACGCCGGCCATGATCCAGCGCATTGAGCGGAGGCGGGGATGCTTCATGGGTGCGCGTCCGGCATCAAGCGGACGGCGCGTTGAAGGTCACCTTCGGAACTTCGCGCTCGGCCGCTTCCGTAAGCTCGAAGAACTCACGGGTCTTGAAGCCAAAGCTGTTGGCGAGAACGTTGGTCGGGAACTGTTGAATCTTGATATTGAGGTCGCGCACGACGGCATTATAGTACCGGCGCGCGTTCTGCACGGTGTCTTCAATCTGGGAGAGCGAGCTTTGCAGCGAGGTAAAGCTCTCGACCGCGCGCAGTTGCGGGTAGGCCTCAGCGAGGGCAAAGAGGTTTTTCAGGGCGCCGGAAAGCATATTCTCGGCTTGAGCCTTATCGGCGGGGCCGGTTGCCGTGAGGGCCCGATTGCGGGCGGTGATCACGGCATCGAGCGTACCTTTCTCATGCGCCGCATAGCCTTTGACGGTTTCGATGAGGTTCGGGATCAGATCATAGCGGCGCTTGAGCTGCACGTCGATATCGGCCCAGGCGTTGTCGCACTGGATATTGAGGCGCACCAGGCTGTTGTACATCCCGATGACGACAACAACCAAAAGAATCAGGATTCCCAGGACAATCCATGACATCGCAGAACCTCAATCCATCGATCCGTTTGGAACCTAACCGATGGCCCTATACCACCTCAGGCGGTGGGTTTGAATCGGGTGAACACTTTCTCTGCATTCTTGTGGAAGATCTTTTCTTTGTCCTCCGCGCTAAGCCAGGAAATGCTTTCGATCTTGGGCTTGATATCGTCGTACCACTGGCCGCTGCGCGGATCCTTCTTCGACCCTGCGCCGGGGCGTTCGGTGCCGAACAGGCAGCGATCCGGGCCCACAACCTTGAACAAGAGCTCGAGCGATTCGACGTTGTAAAGGGCGGCGTCGAAATAGAATTGCTTGAGGCGGTCGTCGAAGGTTTCGGTATCGTTCGGACCGCGCAGCTGGGAACGCCAACGCCCGACCTGATAGGGGATCGAACCGCCGCCGTGGCAGACGATCAACTTGAGCTTGGGGAAGTCCTCGAACACGCGCGAGTTGATAATCGAAAGAACCGCAATCGATTCCTCGGTGATGAAGTGGTTGTGAAACGATTCGCGAGTATTGCGGCAGCTTGCCGGGTGGATGATCGCGGGAAGGTCGAGAGCTACCATTTTTTCGTAAAGAGGATACCAGTACTCATCGCCCATGCCAGGCGTCTGGCCGTCGCCTTCGCCGGGATCCGGATTGATCATGATGCCGACGAAACCGAGACTGACCATGCGATCGATTTCCTCAAAGGTATTTGTCGGGCTCACGCCACCGCATTGCGGAAGCCCGGCGATGCCGCGGAAGGTGTTGGGCTCTACCTTTACCTGTAGAGCAATGGCGTCGTTCACCGCTTCACAGTACCAGTGAACGATTTTTTCCGGCTTCTCCGAGTGCATCATGGTATAGGGCCGCGGCGATATGAATGCCCAATCGGTGCCTACTTGCTTCAAAGCTTCGCTGTGGCTGACGCCGCGCCAGCGCGCCTTCTTGATGCTCTCTTCGGTGACGACGTTATGGCCTTTGGCGTGAAACCCGCGGCTGGCGAGCAAACCCGCCTGGTAGGCGTTCAGTTCGCCGCCGGCGACGATGTGGTTGTGGATATCGATAACCATAGAATTCTCCTTGCATCGAAGTGATAAACCGTGGCCATCTTCTTTAGTGCGGATTGCAATCTCTGTCAACGGCCGAATCCCCCGAGAAGCTCCATTTCAGCGCAGAGTTCTACGCGGCTGAGCCGCAACTAAAGCAGCATTTTACCACAGAGACGTGCGGAGTTCGCAGAGTTCGGAGTATCGTTTGATGAAAAACTCTCCCCTCCGCGTCCTCGGCGCCTCGGTGGTGAGCCATCCGGAACTCCAGAGTGTGCAGAGTGCCCACAGTAATCCACGGGAAACCCTGAAGCACCAACCCGCTTAGTTCTTGTCGAGCTGCCCGATGACGTTGCGACCGATTAACTCGATGCGATCGAGCCCGTCTCTCAGCGTCGTTGCCGCGATGCGAAAGACGAAATGGTTCACGCAAAGTCTCTGCTGATAAGTCATCATCTGCTCGACGCAATCATCCGGGTCACCGATGATCGCGCGCCTCTTGATGAACTCATCCAGGTTCTCCTGCCCGAAACCATCCGACTCGGGCAATTGGTTTGCTTGTTGTTCTTTGATGGCGCTCTGGATCCGTTTGGGAGTGCTCAGTCTGGCTTCATCCCAGGCAGTCTTGCGGTCGCGGGAGATAAAGATGTCCTTTCTTATGGAAATTTCCCTGGGAAACGGCTTGGCGTGCTTGGCGAGCGCAGTCCGATAGACTTCCAACTGGCGCTCCAGGGTTTGCACACTCGCGTGCGGGTTCATGATCAAGCTGTCGCCCAGGCGAGCAGCCCTTTCCACCGCGGGGTCGGCATGAGCGGCGATCCAGATCGGCGGCGCCGGTTTCTGCAGCGGGCGCGTTCCCGTGGTCAAGTTGTTCACGCGAAAATTCTTTCCTGCAAAGCTGACGTTATCTTCAGTCCACAATCGCTTGATCAAGGAGATGGACTCTTCAAAACGTGAAACCCGCTTTTTCCTCTCCACCCCAAAGCCGTTGAACTCGCGCTCCCGATAGCCGAGAGCGATGCCGAAGATAAACCTGCCTTCGCTGAGAAGGTCGAGGATGGCAATCTGTTCAGCGACGATCACGGGATGATGAAGCGGCAGCAAGAATACACAGGTCCCCACCTCCATACCTTTTGCCTCCGGGATCAAGCGCGCAAGGGTAGGAATGGCCTCCCAGTGAACTCTCCCAGGAGCGAAGTAGTGCTGGCCGTCCCAGATCGAGTGAAACCCCGCATCCCTAGCGGCATGCGTCAGGTTCAAGATGGCTTTGAACTGTTCGAGGGGGTTGTTGGTAAGCGCGTCTACGCCCATAGAGGGTTTAAACCCAATCTTGATCATATCCCACTCCCTTCATGACTCGGTGAGGTTACCAGCTGCTTGTACCGGAATTCGACCAAAAAGTCGATTAACGTGATTGGCGACCGTAAGCCCGTATTGATGGCTGCGCGCGGCGGTGGTAAGAGGAAGCGCAGAAAAGATTCTGCTTGCTCGTGAAGCAAGATGGAGGTGTGCCGATGTCTGAGAAGCTTTTCGCCGCGACCCAAATCGGAGCGAGACAAATTGAAGTAAGGGAATACCCGGTCCCCGAAGTTTCTGCCGGCGATGCGCTGCTGAGGGTGGAAATCGCCGGCATCTGCGGCAGCGACATCGACGGCTATGAGCGCTTCGGCGGCGAGCCTCGCATTCGGGGACACGAGAATGTGGGATTTGTCGCGAAAATCGGCGCCGACGCTGCAAGGCGATGGGACGTGAAGGAAGGAGACCGGGTGGTTGTGGAGCAGTACCTTCCGTGCGGCACCTGCCGCTGGTGCCGGATCGGCGAGTACCGCCTTTGCGATCAGACCGATAAGCTCCCGGGTCGAACTATTCTGCGCTACGGCAATACGCCGGTAAGCGTGGCGCCGTCGCTATGGGGAGGTTTTAGCCAGTATCTTTATTTGCCGCCGAATGCGATCCTGCATAAGATCCCGTCTCACATCCCGGCGCGACAGGCGGCGCTTTTCGTGTCGCTGGCAAACGGGATGCAGTGGGTTTATCTGCAGGGCGGCGCGGCGCCGGGAAAAACCGTCGTGATCCAGGGGCCGGGACAGATGGGCCTATCCGCTGTGGTCGCTTCCAGAGAAGCAGGGGCCGCGTGCATCATCGTGAGCGGTCTCACGAGGGACGAGAAGCGCTTTGAGGTGGCGCGCAAACTCGGCGCCCATTACACGGTGAATGTCGAGAGAGAAAGCCTGCAAGAACGAGTCAAAGAAATTACCCACGGTTACGGGGCGGACGTTGTGCTCAATGTTTCCCGCGGCGGCAAGGGAACGGTGCGTGACGCGCTGGAAATGGCATCGAAGATCAGCACCATCTGCCTGGCCGGGCCCGGAGATCAGGATATTCCGAGCAGAGGATTTGGCCGGAAGTTAGTCACGATGAAGTGGGTGCAGGGCTCCTCGTTCACCGCCTTTGAGCTTGGGCTCCAGGTCATGGCATCGGGGAGGTATCCGCTGGGAGAGATTGCCACGCACCAGTTCGACCTCAGCCACGTCAATGAGGCGATCCGAACGTTTGCCGGTGAAGAAGGGCCCGCAGGGGTCATTCACGTCAGCATTCGTCCCGAGCTGAGAAACGCCAGTACAGACAGGATTTCCGCAGCGTTTGTCCAAAATGAGAAGCAAGAGATCAACTGAGGAGCCGGCTATGGAAGGAAAATACACGATCATCTCGGGAGATTCGCACTTGGACCTGGCACCGGACCGGTGGACGCATCGGGTCCCCGCGAAATGGAAGGATAGGGCGCCACGCCGGGTCAGGCTGGAGAATGGCGAGGACGCCATTGTCATCGAAAATCGGCCGCCGTCGCCGATCGGCTTTACCAGGAGTGTTGGCGTGCCGCACGACGAGCTGCACCTCCAGGTTCCAACCTTCGAAAACAGTGCTGGAACAGGGAGTCCGCAGCAGCGCCTGCAAGAACAGGATCAGGATGGAGTGGAGGCGGAGGTTCTATTTTCACGTACGAGCCTGTTGCGTGCGGTTAAGGAGGACGAAGCCTACGTGGCGCTGGTCCACGCTTATAACGAATACCTTGCCGAAGAGTATTGCGCCGCTGCACCGGAGCGATTGCTGGCTATGGGTGTAATTCCGACGACCAACATAAACGACGCCGTGGCGGAGTTGGAGTACTGTACCCATGCAGGCCTCAAGGGAGTGTTGCTCGATCGGTTTCCGAACGGCACGGGACATCCGACGCCGGAGGACGATGGGTTCTGGGCTGCCGCATTGGATTTAGACATGCCGGTCACTTCGCACACAGGCGGTGGTTCCACGCGGTTCAGGGACAAGGGGCCGACTTTTTTGTTCCCGCACCGGCCGGAAACAGATCGCGGCGAGCCTTTCGGCCAGATGTTTCGTTTCTGCGGCGATGCGGCTTATGCTCCGATGCAAATGGCATTCGCGGGGGTGTGGGATCGGTTTCCCAAGCTGCGCCTATACTGGGCGGAGACGATGATTGGTTGGCTGCCTTTCGCCCTCTGGCAAATCGATGACCACTATGAGCGCTACCACGATTTGTGGAAAGCCTTGTGGGGGCTCGAGCCCATGAAGCGCCGTCCCAGCGAATATCTTCGGGAGCACTGCCTCTGGGGGTTTCTGTTTGACCCGCTAGGAGTGAGCATGCGCGACGCGACCGGAGCCGACAAGCTCATTTGGGGAAGCGATTTTGCCCATGCGGCCAGCGACTGGCCCAATTCGCGTGAAAGCATCGAGAAGAGCTTTTCCGGCGTGCCCCAAGGGGATCGTTACTACATGCTGGCCGGCAACGTCGTAAAGTTTTTTCACCTGGACGCGTAAGAGCAAAACGTCGTCGAGTCAAACGGGAAATTGCAAAGAGGGTTCACCTTCAGCAGGTCGATGATGCGCCTCTAATCGCACCCTGTGTCCTTTAATTGAGCATTTGTCTGGCTCGACCGGACGCTCCGGGTATGCCCGGGTTGCCGGCGAGGGATGGCCTGCGGCGTCATTTACGTCAGGTTCCAACACGATTGGACACCCGATTGACGGTTGACGTATCAGCCGGTAGGGCGATAGATTGCACCTCAACGAGCCTGCCCTCCCGAATTCTAAATGATTGGTAAAGGAAACTGTGAGAGCCACGAGGCGAAACCCCATGGCGGTGTTCGCGCCGGAAGCTGCTGCGCTGCTCGGGGCGTAATCTGCGGTCGCGGTGAAGAGTGGCTTTTGCGTGAGGATTTTGAAATTTCCCGAGCGTCCGCACAGCCTTCCGCGGGTGCTGACGTTCCCGCGCTGCAGGCTTGACAACGTTGCCCGCGGCCCGCATTCATCACGAGGATAAATCATGACGGCTGATTCCAACGCGTTTGCGACGATTCCCGATGGACTGAAAACAACGGTTGCTGCTGCGGCATTCGTCGAGAATGTCACCGTGAACGATGTACCCACGGAGGTGCTGCGCATCGGCACCCGCTGTTTGCTCGACGGTCTCGGCCTATTCGTGGCCGGATCGGAAGAACATTCAGTAGAGCTGCTCATCGAAGAAGCGGCGCAGATGGGCGGCCGGCCCGAGGCGCTTTTGCTGGGGCGTGGCAATACGAAAATTCCGGCCCCCATGGCGGCCCGCGTGCTCGGAACCGCGGGTCATGCCCATGACTGGGACGATACCCAGGTAAGCTTCGATCCCGCCCATGTCTATGGGCTCTTGACCCATCCAACGATTCCGCCATTGACCAGTGCGCTGGTGATGGCCCAGAGACTCGGCGGTGTCGAAGGTCAAACTTTTATGCTTTCCTTCCTTACGGGCTTTGAAGTGGAATGTAAAATCTCCGAGTGGATGTTGCCGCAGCATTACATGAGGGGAATGCACTCGAGCGGCACGTCGGGAACCTTCGGTGCCTATACGGCGGCAGCGAAGCTCCTCGGCCTAAGGGGGGACAAGCTGCGCAGCGGTTTTGGGATTGCGGCCAGTTTTGCCGCGGGCATTCGCTGTAATTTTGGCACAATGACCAAGCCGTTGCATGTCGGGCGGGCCGCAGAAAACGGGGTTACCGCGGCGTTGCTCGCCGCGCGCGGGTTCACCGGGGATCCAGATGCTTTAGATGGCCCGTGGGGCTTCTACGCGGTCCACGGAGGAGGCGTCAGCGCCGAAAAAGCTTCCGAGGGCTTTGGCAAAACCTGGAGCATCGTCGAGCCAGGCGTGTCGATCAAGCCCTATCCCTGCGGTGTCCTGATTCATCCGACCCTTGACTTGATGTTGAAGCTCGTTACCGAGCATGACGTGAAGCCGGACAACATTGAAACGGTCAGGGTTTACGCGGGCACAAACATCTTAAAACCGATTCGCTACCCCATTGCCGCTAATCATTTACAAGCGAAATTTTCGCTGCCGGCGGCCCTTGCCATGATCGCGCTCGTTCGCAAAGCCGGAAAGCGTGAATTCTCCGACGAGTTCGTCGCCTCCGATCTCATGCAAGCGATGCAGCGGCGCATCTCGACCGAGCTCGACCCCGAGATCGAGAAAATGGGTTTCGACAAAATGCGCTCACGCATTGCAATTCGACTGAAAGACGGCCGCGCGGTCACCGGTCCGGCGGATGAGCGCTACCGCGGCGGACCGGAAAATCCGCTAAGCGATGCCGATTTGGCGGCGAAGGTACGCTCCTGCTGCGAAGGTGTTCTGGATGCCGAGAGGCAAACAATTTTAATCGATACTGCCCGGTCGGTAACTCAACTAACAGATGCCGGGAAGCTGATGGAGGTAATAAATTCCTCCCGCGGCTGAGCGATTCAAAGCCCTTGACGAGTTCATCATTTCCCAGATAACAAGGGGTATCGCAGGAAGCGCTTGAAGGATAACTCGAGCGTGTTTTCTCCGTCCTTTTTCTCCCTTAGCATTTAACCGGAGGAGGAACGTTGCATGAGCAACACATCGAAGGAAAGCAACAGCGGCATCAAGAAATCCAGCCAGCGGTGGCAATCGGATGTGATCGTCGATTTGATCAAGCAGTACGGGTTCCCGCATATCGCGCTCAATCCCGGCGCGAGCTTCCGCGGGCTGCACGATTCGCTGGTCAATTACGGCGAGAACCAGCCCCCGATGCTGCTCTGTAACCACGAAAAGGTCGCGGTGCAGATCGCGCACGGATACGCCAAGTCCAGCGGCAAGCCGATGATGGCCATCGTCCATGATGTCGTTGGGCTTTTGCACGCGCCGATGGCGATCTATTACGCCTACATCGACCGTTGCCCGGTATTCATCGTGGGAGCTACCGGCCCGATGGACGAAAAGTACCGCCGCCCGTTTATCGACTGGATCCATACCGCGTTCGCGCAAGGCGATGTCGTGCGCAATTTTACCAAATGGGATTACCAGCCGGGTAGCATTCACGGCGTGCCGGATTCGTTCGCGCGCGCTTATTCGATCATGATGAGCGAACCTCAAGGCCCGGTCTATATGTGTTACGACTCGGCGCTGCAGGAAAGCCCGTTAAAAGAGGACGTGCCTTTGCCCCCGGATTTTGCGGTTAAGGTCCCGTCGCGAATCGCGCCCGAGGCCGCAGCGATCGAACAGGCGGCGGATATGCTGGTTGCCGCCGACAACCCGCTGTTGCTCACCGAATACGCCGCACGCATGCCCATCGGCTTCGAATCCACGGTAGGGCTCGCCGAGACCATCGGCGCCGCGGTCTTCGATATCAACAAGCGCCTCGGTTTTCCCAACCGCCACCCGCTGAGCGTGAGCTTTCACCCCGACGCCTTCAAAGGCGTCGATCTCGTCGCCGCGCTCGACGTCGTCGACTGGACCCGCGGTTCGCACAAGCTCAACACCCAGACGCGTGAAATTACGGTGGTAACGACGCCGGACTGCAAATGGATCGATGTCGGCTTCGCCGATATCGAGATCAGCAAGTGGGCGACCGATTACAATAAACATCACAACTGGAACCTTCGCGTGCTGGGTGACAGCGCGCTTACGATCCCCGCCCTGACCACCGCTTGCCGCAAGCGCATTGACGGCAATAAGACGCTGGCGTCGCGCATCGAGGAGCGGAAAAAGGCAATCGGCGAGAGACATGCGCGCCAATGGCAAAAATGGCAGGATCAAGTCAAGACGCAGTGGAACGAGCGGCCTATGGCGGAGTCGCGGCTCGCGCATGAGGTATGGCAGATCATCAAGGATGAGGACTGGGTTCTCACCGCCAATACACTAAAGGAATGGGCGCACAAGGTTTGGGATTTCGACAAGCCCTACCGCCACGTCGGCCGCGAGCTCGGCACCGGCACGCAGATCGGTATTTCCATCGGCGTCGCCCTGGCGCACAGGGGTAGCGGGCGGCTGGTAGTGGATCTCCAGCCCGACGGCGATTTGATGTTCGACCTCGGCGCGCTCTGGATGCCGGTCAAATACGAGATCCCGATGCTGGTGGTGATGTATAACAATCGGGCCTACTATAATGACTGGGCCCATCAGATCCATATGGCGCACCAGCGCGGCACCGATCCGGCCCGGGCCCACATTGGGATGGACCTCGAAGCCCCGCCGCCCGATTTCGCCCATATCGCGAAGGGCATGGGCTGGTATGCCGAAGGCCCGATCGAAGATCCTGCCCAGGTCGGCCCCGCCGTGCGGCGCGCTATAGAGCAGGTCAAGGCCGGCAAGCCGGCGCTGGTGGACGCCATTGTCTGGCGGCGCGGCGAAAACGCCTAGCAGGTTGCAGACAAAGGCCAACCACGAAGATCCCAGCGCGGCATAGCCGCAACCAAAAACGGAACAGACCCTTAACCACGAAGGTCACGAAGATCACGAAGGAAGAGAAAATTATGTTGAAAGCGGAGCGCTTTTCTATCGCCTTTTTCCGTTCTTCGTGTCCTTCGCGCGCTTCGTGGTGAGATCATATTTTCTCGTCGATTCGGCAACTTACGGTCGAGGCGTCGAAACATTTGCGCAAGCTGCGAAAACGCTCAAGCATAGTAGTACGAAGGAAGAGAAAATGGTATTAAAAACGGCTCGTTATTCTAACGTCTTTTCCGTGCTTCGTGTTCTTCGTACCACTGGGGTTGGAAGTTCGCGCAGCGTGCGCAAACTTTCCGTCCACGGTAGGGAACGTCACGGATAGTTCACCACGGAGGAGCTGAGGGCACAGAGAAAAGAGACTCTTTAATCAATAAATACTCCGACTCTGCGAACTCCGCGTCTCTGCGGTGAAATGCTGCTTTGGTTGCGGCGTAGCCGTTCTGGCGCTTCGTGGTGAGATCGTATCGCTTAAGATAGAGTGATAGGGCGCTCAAATATTGAACTCAAATAGAAGGAGGACAGTTCCATGGCAAAGCCTGCCACGAAAGTAGAAGCCATCAAGAAATCCGATCGCCGATGGCAATCGGATATCATCGTCGACATGATCAAGCGCTACGAGTTCGAGTATATCGCGCTCAACCCGGGCGCAAGCTATCGCGGGCTGCACGATTCGCTGGTCAACTACGGCGAGAACAACCCGCCGATGCTCCTCTGCCAGCACGAAAAGATCGCGGTGCAGATCGCCCACGGCTACGCGCGCGCCAAAGGCAAGCCGATGATCGCGATCGTGCATGACCTGGTCGGCTTGCTGCACGCGCCGATGGGCATCTATTACGCCTTTCTCGATCGCGCGCCGGTCTTTGTCATGGGCGCTACCGGGCCGATGGCTGAGCCCAAGCGCCGCCCGTTCATCGACTGGATTCACACGGCCAACGTTCAAGGCGAAGCGGTTCGGAATTTTGTCAAGTGGGATTACCAGCCGACGACAGTCGACGGCGTGCCGGGCGCCTTCGCGCGCGCCTATTCGGTGATGATGAGCGCGCGGCAGGGGCCGGTCTATATGTGCTACGACGCGGGCCTGCAGGAATCTCAGCTGGATCATGACGTGGAGATGCCGCCCGCCGGTGCCATAACCGTCCCCGCAGCGCCCTCCGCGGACCCCGCGGCGCTGGAGAAGGCCGCCGACACTCTGGCGGCCGCCAATCGGGTCGCGATCATCGCCGACTTCGCCGCGCGCCCGCCGCACGGCTGGAATCACGTAGTCGAGCTGGCGGAAACGCTGGGCGCATCGGTGTGGGATTGCGGCTCCAGGCTTAACTTCCCGAGCGATCACCCGCTCAACCTGACCGATGATCCGGACGGCTGCTATAAAGAGGTCGATGCGGTGCTAACGCTCGATATCGCCGACTTCGAGAAACCGACCCACGTGCGCGACATCGCCACGCGTACCGTCGTCAGCAAGGTCCCGGCGAATGCGACTTGGATCGATATCGGCTTTACCGATATCGAGATCAGCAAATGGTCGATGGACTACGCCCGGCCATTCTACGCGCACCAGCGCATGACGGCCGACCCGGTCACCACCGCGCCGCAGCTGACAAAACTCTTGAAAGCGCGCATCGCCAACACGCGCGGACTGGCCGAAAAGATCGCCAAGCGTAAAGCAGAAATCGGCAACCGGCATGCGGAAATCCGCGCCAAATGGCGCACGGAAGCAGAGCACAATTGGGATTCCAAGCCGATGAGCGTGCCACGCCTGGCGTCCGAGGTGTGGGAAGCGATCAAAGGCGAGGACTGGGTGCTGACCGCAGGAGGCTTGGGAGGCTGGGCACACAAGCTTTGGAATTTTGACCGGCCCTATTGCCATGGCGGGCGCGAGCTCGGCACCGGCACGCAGATCGGTACCTCGCTGGGGGTTGCGCTGGCCAACAAGGGAACCGGCCGGCTCATCGTCGATCTCCAGCCCGACGGCGATTTGATGTTCGACGCCGGATCGCTCTGGATTGCGGCGAAGTACCAAATCCCCATGCTCGCCGTGATGTTTAACAACCGTGCCTACTATAACGACTGGAACCACCAGCTCGTCCTGGCCAGAACACGCGGCACCGATCCTGCCCGTGCCCATATCGGCATGGACCTCTTCGGCCCCGATCCCGATTTCGCCGGGCTGGCGCGCTCCATGGGCTGGTACGCCGAAGGGCCGTTCGAGAACGCCGACGATGTCGGGCCCGCGATTAAACGCGCGATCGCTCAGGTCAAGCAAGGCAAACCCGCTCTCATCGACTCGGTCTGCGATCGTAGAACTCATGGATGAAACCGCTACCCCCGCGGCTTGGGAAAAGCCGCGGGGGGTGTTCACGGAATCAAGTCTGACCAGACAATTTTTCCCGCCGCTTTGAGCTACCCTTATGCCCGCTCGCGTTCGGCAAAGCGTTGCTTGGCAAGCTCGATGTCCTCGATCGAGCCCACCAGTGTCAGGCGATCGTTGCGGCAGAGCCTCGTATTGCCATGGGGCACGAGCAGCTCGCCGTCCCGGCGGATCGCCAACGCCAGCAATCCGCCGGGAAGCGCCAATTCCCGCAGCGGCTTGTCTATGTCTTGCAGACTCGTTACCACCACTTCACAGACTTCCTTATTATCGTCGGTGCGTGAAAACAGGGAATAGAGCGCTGGCGTGCGTACGAGCAAAGCGAGCAACGACGGTCGATCGAGAGCGGCATTCATGGTGGTGACGCCAAGAGCGTCAAAGCGGCCGCGCGTGCTCGGATCGGTCAGCTGGGCGACCACATGGGCAACCTTATAAACATTCTTGGCTAGCTCGCACACCCGATACGATAGTTCGGAATCCTCGTAGGTGCACACCAGCGCGCGCGCCGTTTCGCAGACGGCTTTCATGCGCGGGTCTTCATGTTCGACCGAACAGCACAAAGCATCGAAACCGCTGCGCGTGGCGCGAGCGATCCGCTCTGCGTCCGAGTCAATAATTGACAGCGTTTCGAGGTGGGCTTTGAGCCGCCTTGCTACGTGCATGCCCAGATCTTCGGCACCCACGACAACGATGCGTCGGAGCCTTGAACGCCGGCCCCCCGGAACGATACGAACGAAAATCAACGGCGCTGCTGTAACGGTGACGACGGCGACCAGAATAATCGCCGCGTGCACCGGTTCGCTGATCACGCCGAGGCGCTTGCCTATAGAGGCCGCCGCGATGATCAGCGATAACCGGGCGGACAGTAAGCTGCCGGCAGCCAAAGCTTCCCGCAGCGAAAAATTCACCAGCGAAGTTAACGCCGGAATCATCTTCACTAAAATTGCGCCCAGCACGAGAAAGGGCACTAGCAGCAGAGCACCCGGCGATGCCAGCAGAACCGGCAGATTGAACTCCACCCCGGCCTTGACGAAAAATATCGGGATGAAGAAACCAAAACCGATGGCTTCGAGCTGACGGGTAAGGTCGGCGTCGTCCCCCGTGCGCAACAGGCCGATGATAGCGCCCGCCAAAAAGGCTCCCAGGATAACTTCCGAGCCCAGCGACTGAGAGAGAGCGACAAAGGCAAGCATGATGGCAAACGCCGCGCGCACTTTGATTTGCGCGGTGGCGTGACTCAGCTCTTCCAGGGTGCGCCGCAGAGCCGGGACTTTGTTAAAGATCGTACCGAAGCGATACGTCAGGAAAAAGGCCACGAACAACAAGGCGATCAGCAAGATTTTGGCAGTTAATCCCTGGGAAATGATCGCCACTGCCACTGTAATCAGCAGCATGGTCACGAAGTCGGCGATGACGGCAGTCACCAGAATATACTGACCGAGCCGTCGGGTAAGGAGATCAGTCTCTTTGAGCACCGGGAGGACGACACCCAGCGAAGTCGTCGAGAGGATGAGAGCGACGATCCAGATATTTGTCGCCAATCCGAAGCGGACCAAGCCATAAGCGGCGCCGCTCGCCAGCGTGAGGGTAAGAGCAAAATTTAAGCATGCGAGCGGGAACACACCGATCGAGCTGACGCCGAGGCGCCCGGCTGACGGCGCGTAGGAATGCAGACTCTGAAAATCGATCTCCATTCCAGAGAGAAGCATCAAAAATACGATACCGAAATTGGCCAAGATGACTAAAAGGGGATCGTCGGGCGGAACTATCGCCATCCCGCTTCGCCCGATTACCATGCCCGCAAGGATTTCGCCGACAACAATCGGAATCGATACGCGCTCGAGCCGTGACAATAGAATCGGCACGACAAAAGCGATCAACACAACAATCAGAAGCGGTAAAAAGGAATTCGCTCCGTCCATGCGGTAAGCTCCGCTAAGCCGATGAAGGTATACGATTTCGCGCCGCGATCCAAGAGTCCTAGTGGGCGGCAACTCGGGGCTCGCTTGGTTTACGGAGTGGTTAACAGGTTATCGGGACTCGCACGGGATTCACCACCCGCAATCCAAAACCGAATTTATTTTGCTGATTGTCTTCGACGGCTGTTCACCGCTGCGTCATTGATGGAACAGGTCGGGGAAAGCGAATGCAGGAAAAGTTCAATTCAAAAGCCCGGTCGCGGATCGTCGAGCTCGCCGTGACCGGGAATCGGCCTTTCGCTCAGCGTCAACTAGGTGTCGCGTTCGCTGGTCGGTCCGACCTCGCCGGTGCACCAGGGGATGAATGCCTTCATTTTGCATGTTGCCCCGTGGTCTGCGAGTTCCTTCTCGAAGATTTCGTGAATCTCGTGCTCTTCGTCTTCGTATTCGATCTGCCAGCCGCCCTCCTTGAGGCTCCGATCGGCGTATTCGCCGCCGCCGCCCCTCGGCGAGTATAGGCCCATGTCACCTTGCCGGAGAGCCAGATAGCGGGCTCGAGTGGTCCCGGAATTGAAGTGCTGGTGGTAGCAGTTATCGCTGGGAACGATGACCATAGAACCGAGCTGCCAGTCGCACTTGATCATGTCGGAGCGGTCTTCTTTGGTCCAAACCAAAGAGTAGCCGCCCGTGCCGCTGAGCAGCACGAGGTGCGCGCCCGGCCCATGACAGTGGGCTTTCTTATACGTGCCGATGGGGAATTCGGAAATATGGCTCTTGGTGTTGTTGTCGGCCATCTCGAGCATGGCATTGATGCCGCCAGCCCCCCGCTCCTTCCATCCATACAACAACATGTCCGGCGCGTTGGCGATGAAGTTGGACTCCCAGATCCGTCGCTTGAAGAGCTTGCCGTTGCCGCTGAAGTAGTCTTCCTCGCCCGTGTAGCGGTCGCGGAACTTAAAATCGCAGTTGAATATGAACTCGTCGTCCCGGAACAGGCGCATCATGGGGGGCGCGTTGGTCACGGCAATATAGCGGACAGGCTCGTTGCCGCTGCCGTTGAAGTTCTGATACCAGGCGTTGAGCGGAATGGAAAAAAGGCTTCCGGCGTGCCACTCAAAGGTCTGCTTGCGCTTCTCATCTTGCCAGATCGTCGTTGCACCGCGGCCCGAAACCACATAGACGGTGAGCTCGTACATATGATGCTCAGGCTCGGACTTGCTTCCAGGCCTGATCTCGACGACGTGACAATCGTTGGGCATGTGACGGTTGGCGATGTGGATGACCGCGCCCGCGCCTCCCTTACGCTCCCACGGGCCCAGCTCGATCTTCGCCAGGCTCGGAAAGTAGAACTCCTCATAAACTCTTACCCCTTCTTTCTTGAGCCATGCCTCGTAACCATCCGCCTTCTTATAGTCTTCGAGGCCGTCCTTAGGAGTCTCAGCTATCTTCATGTCGGTGCCCAGCATTACCACGGTTAAGATCCTCCTCTTAAGATAAGACCGAAATGAGGTGTTGGAATACGGGAGCATTGGAGTGTTGGGTTTAAATGCATCACTCCATCACTCCAGTACTCCAAGTCTTCTTTTGCCAATAGCCGGTATCGGGCTCATTTGTCAACGCGCAGGGGGAAGAAGGTTAGCTCGGTGCGCCGCACTCAACCCTTGGTTGATTCATATCTCGCGTTCAAGGGTACAAAAGGTCGTCGTCTCTGATATAATAAACAGAATTTAACAGCCTTCCAAAGCGTGAGAATTCGATCTACTGCTACCCGTTGCTGTTTTGCACCCGTAGAGCAAATTATTCGGTGCAATGGAGTGTTGGAGTATGGGAGTATTGGATCTTAAATGCATTACTCCACCACTCGAGTCTTCTACCCAAGCCGCGCGAAATCTACCGAGACGGAGCTGCGAAAACAATGTCTAAACTCGTGCTAAAGTCCAACGCCGCCACGGCCGAGACCCAGTCCCCCGAGCCCAAGGCGACGGTATCCGCGGCCGAGATGGGGGCTCGCCAGCGGGAGATCTCCGTTTCCGAGTTCTTTACTAAGAACCGCCACTTGCTGGGTTTCGACAATCCGAGAAAAGCGCTGCTTACCTGCGTTAAGGAGGCCGTTGATAATGCGCTCGACGCCTCTGAGGAAGCGGGGATTCTGCCTGAAGTCGTGGTCAGGGTGGAAGTGGCTTCAAACGGGGACGCGCCGCCGCCGCCCAGCCAGGCGAACCGGTTCCGGATCACGGTGATCGACTTCGGCCCCGGCATTGTCCGCCAACAGATCCCGCCGATCTTCGCAAAACTTCTCTACGGCTCCAAATTCCATCGGCTGCGCATGAGCCGCGGGCAACAGGGAATCGGTATATCGGCGGCCGGCATGTATGCGCAACTGACGACTGGAAAACCGGTGCAGATTATCTCTCGGACGAGCGCGAGGGCGCCCGCTCACTACTTCCAGGTCCAGATCGATACCAAGAAGAACGAGCCACGGATTTTTGAGAATAAGAAGATCGACTGGGAAAACCATCGTGGCACCCAGGTGACCCTCGAGATCGAAGGCCGCTACCAGAAGGGGCGCGGCTCCGTGGACGAATATCTTGAGCAGACCGCCATCGCCAATCCGCACGTCAAGCTCGTCTATCACACCCCGGAGGGAGAAACCAAAGAGTATCCCCGGACCATTGAAGAGCTGCCGCCTCAGCCGCGCGAGATCAAGCCGCATCCCTACGGCATCGAGTTTGGGATGATGCTAAAAATGCTCCACGACACCAAGAGCCACTCGCTTGCGGGGTTCCTGTCGAGCGATTTTAGTCGGGTCTCTTCCAATCTCGCTCAGGAAATCTGCAAGACGGCGAAGTTTTCGCCGCAAGCGCGGCCGCGCAGCATCCACGGAGCCCCCGCGGAGGCCCTCTATAAGGCGATCCAGTCGACCAAGATCATGGCGCCGCCGAGTAACTGCATCTCGCCCATCGGCGAAAAGGCGATCCTTCACGGCCTGTATAAACAGATCAAGGGAGATTTCTATACTGCGGTGACCCGGCCGCCGGCGGTCTACCGCGGCAATCCCTTTATCATCGAGGCGGGGTTGGCCTATGGCAAGGGGTTGGGTCAGGCGGCGGAGAAACAGGAACGTCAGAGTGTGCCGCTTGCTGAGGGCGAGCAGCAAGACGATGACAACGAGTTGGCTCGCGTCATTCGCTACGCCAACCGCGTGCCTTTGCTCTATCAGCAGGCCGCCTGCGCGACATTCAAGGCCGTGCTCGACACCACCTGGCGCAACTACGACGTTCCGCAATCGAGAGGCGCTCTTCCCGCCGGTCCCATGGTGATTTTCGTCCACATGGCCTCGGTCTGGGTGCCGTTTACCAGCGAGTCCAAGGAAGCGATCGCCGATTACGACGAGATCCGCAAGGAAATCAAGCTCGCCCTGCAAGAGTGCGGGCGGCGGCTTGGAGTTTTTCTGAGACGGCGCGAGCGAGCCAAGAGCGAGTTCCGCCGGCGCAATATCTTCGAACTCTACATCGAAGAAGTTGTCGATGCCTGCAACCGTCTCAAGGGTGGAAAGCTCGCCAAGGAAAAACTCAAAGGCCAGCTGCAGAAGATCGCGACGAAACGGACCGGCGGCGAGAAGACTGACGAGCTTCTGGGACAAGATGGCGGCGCACCGGAAGGTCTGCCCCATTCGATTGTCGTCACCGCCGAGGGCATCGAAGGCGACGCGCCGGTTTTGACCGGCGATGAGCGGAACGGTGGTGCGCCTGCGCAAGAACTTCCGCTAGACTCGGACGAAGCCAGGGCGCCCAAGCGACCCAAGGGTCAGGCAAAATCCGCGCAGAGTACAAAGCCTACCAACTCTAAAATGACGGGCAAAAACAATCCGGCAAAAGTTCAGCCGCAAAGCGCGAAGCAAATGACTTTAGGTTTTGAAACGGTCGAAACAAGGGCGAAACGTAACCAAAGGATAGGAAAAAAACATGCCGCAAAAAAAGCCGAAGAATAGCGGAGCGGTGGAGAAGAAGCTCGTCGGAGTAGCCGACACCGTCATCATGGCGGCGCAGCGGAGCAAAGACCCGACTCTTGCGATTCCCGTACGCAGCCTCGCCAACGTCACATTTAACGAAAAACGGGGCATTATCGAAATGGGCCGGAGGAAGCAGGCACGTTCGTTTTTCAACGTCGGGATGGCCAAGAAGTTCATGCAGACCGTACTCGTTGCCGATGCCCTCGCCGAGCTTCAGCGCGCCAACCTGACGACCTCTCTCAGGGAGATCTACTACCGCACCAAGCACACGATTAAGAACTCGCACGAAAACACCTTCGACGGCCAGAACGAATCCGACCCGCTCATCGAGGACCTCGAAGTGACGCTGGAAACCCTGCGGGAAGAGCTCCACGTGCGCGCGGAGAACTCCGGTACCGTGGTGGGACCGCTGGTGTTGGTCGATGACGGCGACCGGGTGGACTGCACCAGGTTAGGGAAGGGCGGCTATTCGGTTCCTTCCATCGTCGAACCGGAATACATTCAGATCACTCGATGCACCGCCGATTTTGTTCTCCTCGTCGAAAAAGGCACCCAGTGGAACCGCCTTTCGGAAGACAAGTTCTGGCGCCGGTACAACTGCATCCTGCTTACGGGAAACGGCCAGCCGCCCCGCGGCGTCAGGCGTCTGGCGCGCCGGTTGCACGAGGAATACAACCTGCCTGTTTATGTCCTCGTCGACAACGATCCATGGGGCTACTACATTTACTCGGTCGTCAAGCAGGGATCGATCAATCTCGCCTTTGAAAGCCAGCGCATGGCCATTCCCAAGGCCAAATTTATCGGCTTCTCCAGCGCCGACCCGGATCGCTACGGGCTGCCGCGTAACGTCGGCATCAAGCTCAATGACAAAGATGTCAACCGCGCGCGCGAGCTGCTCAAGTACAAGTGGTTTCAGAAAAAGGAGTGGCAGAATGAGATCAAGGGCATGCTCTCAACCGGGCTCAAGTACGAGCTCGATGCGCTCGCCAACAAGGACTTTCAATACCTGACCAAAAGCTACCTTCCGAGAAAGCTCAAAGAAAAAGATTGGTTGGATTAGTCCAACGCAGTGCTAAAAGATTATTTTGGGGATCTGTTTGGGGTTGGGGGAGGAAAATGGTGACCCGCGTAGCTCCAAGCTCTGATTTATAGCTCGATGACCCCGTAGCTACCCCAACTTTGGCAACCCGGCCAACGGGCCTACGGTGTGTCTGCCTCTCTCGTTTCCTTAATCCCGAGGACGGAATCAAAAGGAACGGTTATGCTGCGGACTGTCTTTTCGGTATCAGTGTCCAACTCTTGCCAAGTGGCTGCATTTTTCCACTCCCCATGCCGCATCCCTCTAGTTGAAATTTCACAGTGAACAACTTTGAACGATTTACCATGGACCGTGTGCCACCCATCGCTCAAAAGCACTGCTTCAATGTTTTGCGGCTCAGTCACGAGCATCCCTATTACCTCCTGTAGCTGTCTACCGGCTGCGTATTCCAGTGATTAGATTGCGCGGGCAAATCGTCACGAGGGCCACGCGATCAATCTGCCGACGATTTCCCCCTTCGTCCAAGTCGCGCCGCATGATCCCATATCGCTTCTATTCCTACATCATTTCCGACACATTTCCGACAGCTTTGGATGGGCATGGCATACCGTTGTCTGTGCGGAGTTAACCCATTTTTTCGGTAAAGCGAGCGGCCGGTGCCGCACAGACGGTCGTCGCCCTGCCAGCTCCATTGCAGTTTTATCAACGACTCATGCCAGGCACCGTCCTAGCCGGCGAGTTTGGTATCAAGAATTTTTCTCGGTTGCTTTTCCAGATTTCCTTTTGCCGCTTGTTGCTGCTTTATTATTTTTTGTTTCCGACTTTTGTCTTTATCCTTCTTGCCTTTATCGCCCATTGCGTCCTCCTTATTTGCATTGGTCCTTCGAGCGGCTTCATGAGCAAGAGTGAAAACAAGCCAGTGGCTCCTCACCGCATAGTTGTGCCTTCACCTCGGGTCAGGCCAACGGACCAGTGCTCCGACTCGATTGAGTTGCCGTTAACGAGTTGAAGCGAATCACCGCCTGTTCTAGATGTTGTCTGTAAAATGCTTGGCGCAGGCTTGGGCAACTCCACTATCGGGTTTCTCCTCACCTGGCATTGTCGCCCAGCCCTTCTCCTCTATAAAGCGGCCCTTGTCCCAAGAATCTTGTTTCTTCATTTGGTCGAGCTTCTGGCGCTTATCCGAGTCCAGGTTAATCTGTGCGACACAAATCGATCCCAAGCGCTCGGACACAGCATTTGCCGCGAACTCCTTAGCCAATGCCTCGGCAGAACCGCTCGTAACCCATCCTCCCCAGTTGAATCCGACAATGGCCAATACGATCGCGCCTCCCAGGGCACTCCACAAACCTAGTTTAATTTTCTCCCAGTCCATTAGACACCTCCTTATGAAAATTTAGAACACGCCGGTTTAACTCCCCGCAGCGGTGACAAATCCAGTAGTCCGAGTATTGTTTTGCGACCGAGCATTCTTCACAAGCCCTACAACAAGGGTGGCCGCAGCCAAGACAATCGATGCTCCCAATTGTTTCCAATGCGCGGCGGGCCTTTGCCCACGCCCGTTTCGCGGAACCGGCTTTGATGAGGAAAACGCGCTTGTTGTCCGCCGCGCTGTATTGCCGAGTCACTTGCTGGATGACCCGGTCTTGCACATCGACAGCATAAAAAGCCATGTTGCCCTTTCTTCTTCCGAGTGAGTCTTACTCTCAGGTTCAGAGTACTTTTACATATACTGCGCCGGCTCCGCAGGCGTTGCTGTCTAATATTGAACAATTCCGAGAAGAATTATTGGGAGAGGAAAAAAGGCCCTAGCAACCTCAACATTTCGGACTTGCGGACTTGTTGGCAGATGCTATCCGCGATAGAAAATGGTCCACCGCGGAGGTGCGTCCTTCGACGGTCTCAGGACGTGGTGAGCCGGTCGAACCACGGAGGGGCGGAGGGAAGAGCGTGAAAAGAAAAACTCTGCGTACTCTATACCTCTACGGTGAATACTTTTTCACAGGAAACCCAAAGCCGACACTTTGAATCCGAGGATCCATTTTGAATTCGTTGTCGTCATTTGGCATCATGAAGTGCGCGGAATATTGAATTTGAGAACCCGCGCGTCGGCGCGGCTAAGAACCGCGGGTTAAAAAAGCGAAGAGGTTCGGACTGCTATCCATTGCGATGAAAGAGCGGCGGCTCGTGCTCCGAATTTTCAGCCACCGGTTCGGCTAGGGAGGAAACAACTCTATGCTCCAATTGCGGTTTCGTATCCTTGCATTGTTGCTCCTGATTGGCGCTCTAACGCTCGCAGGCTGCGCCTCGACCGAACTTGTCAATCAGTGGAGCAACCCGCTTTACACTTCAGCTTCTTTTAAGAGGATTCTGGTGATTGGGGTGGCGCGGCAGGCGAGCATCCGCCGCACCTTCGAAGACGAGTTCGCCGCCCAGCTAATCGCGGCCGGCGTCGATGCGGTGCCCAGCTACCGGTACGTTCAGGAGGTCGGGCAAGTCGGCGAGGAGCGTCTGAAGCAGGCGGTAGCTCAAGCCGGTGCCGACGCTGCCATCATCACGCGGCTGGTGAAGAGCGAGCAGAAGACGCTGGTTACGCCCGGCGCCTTCCAGCCGGCTCCCGGCGTTGGTTTGTACAACTGGTACAATTCGGGGTGGAGCGGGTACTACGAACCCCCAAGTGTGTACCAGTACGAGGTCTACACCTCTGAGACCAGCCTGTATGATATGGTCAAGGACCAGGTCGTCTGGACTGGCACTGCCCGGACCACTTCCCCAGGCAACATCGACAAAGAGATCAAAAACTACGCCCAGCTCATGATCAGCGCGCTCAAGGAAAAGAAGCTCGTCCAGGCAATCTCGCGGGATCCTTACCCGATTCGGGTAGGATCGGAGTGCCTGAGCCCGCCTTGGCCGAGCGAAGAACTTTGCATGAATCCACAGACTGGGGCTAACAAAATAAACGGCGAAGACCGGCCCAACCGGCGGAAGATTTCGGCATTTCCTCATCCTTATGGGCCGATTCGCGCATCATGGATTGACAATTTTAAGATGCTAGTTTAAATTTGTCATGTGCGCTATATTGCACGGCTTCTAGAAAAAGGGCTTCAAAACGCGGCGCGGCGTTTCCCCGCTCTAATCTTGACAGGCCCCCGCCGGGCAGGAAAGACCACTCTGTTAAGGCGCAGTTTTCCCAAGGCCTCTTACCATCTTGCGGAAGATCCGGACATCGTTGGGCGCATTAGGAGCGATCCCCGGACATTTCTTGAAGAGTTGAAGCTCCCGGTCATTCTGGATGAGATCCAAAATGTTCCTGAAATTTTGAACTATATTCGAACGCTGATCGATAGCTCAGGAGGGAAAGTCGGCCAGTGGTTTCTGACGGGGTCTCAAGAGGCAGCCTTAATGAAGGGAGTAACGGAATCCATGGCAGGGAGAGCCGCGATTTTTCACCTGTTACCGCTCTCGCACGAAGAAACAAGCAAAGTTAACATTATGAAAGGGGGGTATCCTGAAGTGTTAGCGGCCCCGCGTGAGGCCGATACCTGGTTCCGTTCGTACATTCAAACTTATCTGGAGAGAGATGTCCGAGCGATCAGTTCAATTCGGGATTTGGCAACTTTCCGCCGTTTTCTTTCTCTTGTGGCAAGTAGAACGGGGCAGATGCTTAACCGAGCTGACCTGGCCGGCGGTCTGGGTGTCTCTGTCCCAACGATCTCGGAATGGATTAGTATCCTCGAAACGACGCAGCAGATTCTTTTAGTGCCGCCATTCTTTGAGAACTTCGGCAAGCGTCTTGTGAAATCTCCTAAGTTGTATTTCATCGATTCCGGACTAGTATGTTACCTGCTGGGAATTGATTCTGAAGGTGCACTACTGAAATCGGTCTTTGCCGGACCCATTTTTGAAGGATTCGTTGCTTCGGAGATCGTGAAAGCGCAGCTAAATGCGGGGCGCAGGAAAGAACTCTATTATTTTCGCGACCGACAAGGGCTGGAGGTGGATTTTGTGATTCCGCGTGGAAATCAGCGATTAGTTTTGCTTGAGGCCAAGGCGTCCCGAACCGTGACTCCGGATATGGCTAACTCGATGCAACGCCTGAGCAAAAGTATGTCCCGCTACCAAGCGTCTTTATTTGTCGTGCATTGGCTTTCCCAGACAGGTAGTAAATTAGGAGTCCTTGCCCCTGGCGTTCAGGCCGTTTCGGTGAATAATTTGGCCAGAATATTCGGGTAGTTCGGTGTACCAGCCGAGGAGGTATTACCGGCCCTTTGTGCCGTGCCTCGCTACTATTTCACTGGGTTAGTTGGTCCCCAGGACTTCAAAACCGAGGCTTCGTGCGGCAGTACCGAGTTGCGAATCGTGCGTCAGGAGGAGGTCAATTTCTTCGGATTGCCGAACGGAAATGGCGGTTGCAAGGTGAATCGCGTCGAGGGTTCCAACGACAGTCGGAAACGTCTCGCTCGCCCGTTGCATGATTCGTTCGTCGAGCGGATGGATGGCCAATGTCTGGTGAACAGACTGCACGTCTCTTACTAGGTCGGCTACTTCTCGGTCGGAGATTTCGTGCAGTAACCGAAGCCGATCTACCGTCCGAAGCGCTTCAACCCGCCATAGGGAGCTGCTATAAGCTTTATCCCATTTGCTCCAGATGGGTACCGGATTTGGCTCTTGAAAGAGAACCCGTAGCGCGACGGAGGTGTCGAGGTAAACCTTCATCTACGTCGCCGGTCGGCTAAGAGCGTATCGACGGCGGAAACCGATCGTCGCCGTTTCACTCCTTTGATCTTCAGGAGATCCTTGACCGGACGGGTGGGTTCCATGATTTGGGCAGCCGGCGCGGAGGATGGCAATATGCGCGCAACGGGATGGCGGTGGGAGGTCACGACGATTTCCTGCCCCTTTTTGACCAAACCTAGGTAGTGGCTTAGCTTCTCTTTTAACGTGGCTACATTAACAGTCGGCATGACCATAATATGACTAGATTATAGTCATGTTGTCAAGGGCCGATGTGGTCGAGCATCCCAAGGGCTGGGATCGAGCAGCTATGGCGCCATAGTGGGAACAGTAAAGAGCCCGGCGTGGTTATAAACTGAAGTGTCATTGGTCAAACGACTCATCAACCTGCCCGGGATGATGGCATCGCGGTTTGAAGATCTTTTGTTTTAAAGGTCGCGGCAATCCCTCGCGATTCCCTGAGGCGTCAAGAGCACGGTGACAACTTGATTTGCCCAAAGTCCTGTGCAACTCGTTATTGGATCGGATTTCAATGGACGTAAGCCATTCGTTAACCAGCGCGGATCAACGTGCCTGGCGGCCTCTTGCCTTGATGGCCATGCACGGGGCGTGCTGGTTCGTTTTTGTTATAGCCGTATCCAGCGCTCACGGCGCTGAAGAGAGCCGAGTTGCGCGCGTGTTACTCCTCCACTCATTTGGCCGCGAGTTCGCGCCGTTTAGCGTCTTTTCGGGGCACTTTCGGACGGACTTGGCGCGGCAATCGCCCGTGCCGGTGGATTTTTACGATGTTTCTCTCGATAGCGCGCGCTTCGACCAAGCCCCGCAGGACGGCCCGCTCGTGGATTACCTCCTCAATCTGTTCGCTGGACGGCGGCTGGATTTGGTAGTAACCATCGGCGGCCCGGCGGCGCGCTTTGGACAGAAACATCGCCAGCGGCTCTTTCCCTCGACGCCGATGCTGATTTCGGCGGTTGATCAACGTCATTTGCAAGGCGTCGATCTTACCCCTAATGATGCTGTCGTCGCGGTGAGACTCGACCCGGCTGCGGTCATCGAAAACATGCTCCAGGTTTTGCCTTCGACAAACAACGTTATGGTAGTGCTTGGCAATTCGCCGCTAGAAAAATTCTGGTTGGAAGTAATCCGCCGGGAACTGAAGCTTTTCACCAAACGAGTCGGTTTTGTCTGGTTTAACCAACTCTCGTTTGCCCAAATGCGAGAGCGGGCCGCCGCGCTCCCGCCGCGCTCGGCGATTTTCTACGTTGAATTGTCCGTGGATGCCGAGGGCGTCCCGCACGAAGAGGAGCGCGCACTGGCCGACCTTCATGCAGTGGCCAATGCTCCGATCTTCGGTCTGTTTGATTACCAGCTTGGTCGGGGGATCGTGGGCGGACCGCTCGTCTCTGTGCAGGAGCAGAGTCAGGAAACGGCCGGTGTCGCTACCCGTATCCTTCAGGGCGAAGCGCCGGCCACCATGCGAACGCCGCCGACAGGACCGGGGCGACCGGTCTACGATTGGCGTGAATTGAAGCGTTGGGGAATCAACGAAAACCGTTTGCCGTCCGGGAGCGTCGTTCAGTTCCGGCAACCGACGATTTGGCGGCAGTACAGGTGGTATATTGTCGCGGTGGTGGCCTTGTGTCTAGCTCAAGCCGCGTTGATCTCCGGGTTGCTGATTCAGAGGAGGAGGAGGCGCCGAGCAGACCGCGAGATCAAAGACCTCGCCGGACGGCTGATAATGGCGCAAGAGGCTGAGCGCTCGCGCATCGCGCGCGATCTGCACGACGACATCAACCAGCAGCTTGCGTCCTTATCGATCGCCCTCAGCACCGTCAAGCGCCGGCTGCAGCACGGCGAAGCCGCGGGCGTTCAAGAGGAAGTCGCTCGATTGCAGAAGGGCGTCATCGATGTGGCCAACGTGACGCGGCAGCTGTCGCACGAGCTCCACCCGGGAGTGCTTCAGCACGCCGGTTTGGCTGCCGCCTTAAGAGGCCATTGCGCCGAATTTGGTTCGCAACACGGGATCGAGATAGCGTTTTCCGCCGCCGCCGACCTCAACGGCGTACCCCAGGAGGTCGCGCTTTGCCTGTATCGTGTCGCGCAGGAGGCCCTGCGCAACATCGCCGCGCATTCGGGCGCGCGCGTAGCGCGCGTTGCCCTTAACCCCACGGCGGAAGGTCTGGAGCTAACCATCAACGATGACGGGCAAGGGTTCGATCTCGCACAGGGGCGCCGTCTGGGCGGAGTCGGCTTGGTCAGCCTGGACGAGCGGGTGCGGCTGATCGGGGGCAGCTTGACCATCGAAACACGGCCACGGCACGGAACCGAGCTGCGCGTGCGGGTCCCAATCAGAGAAACAGGATGAAGCGCCGTCCAAAAGTGCTGCTGGCTGATGACCACGCGATCGTCGCCGAAGGGTTGGCGACCCTATTGAAAGACCACTTTGAACTTGTAGGGATCGTGGGCGACGGAAGCGAGCTGATCGATGCCGCCCGGCGTCTGCGTCCTGATGTGATCGTCGCCGATATTGCCATGCCGGTCATGAGCGGCCTAGAGGCGCTGCGCAGGCTCAAAGCGGCGAAAAGCGATGCCAAAATCATCTTTCTGACGATGTACGCCGACGCCCCACTTGCGACCGAATCGTTTCGCGCCGGAGCGTGCGGGTACGTGCTAAAGCACTCGGCGGGTGAAGAGCTCATCACCGCCATTCGTGAGGTCCTCCAGGGGAGGACCTATCTGACTCCCCTGATCGCCAAAGACGTGATCACAACCTTAACAGAGTTATCACCAAAGCCCGCCGTGAAGCTTACCCCGCGACAGCGCGAAGTCCTGCGACTCATCGCGGAGGGGCGGAGGATGAAGGAGATTGCCGCGATCCTGCAGCTTTCTACGCGCACCGTCGAGACCCACAAATACGAGATGATGCGGTCGCTCGGCGTGGCAAGCACCGCCGAGCTTGTCCGGTATGCCATCCAAATAGGCCTTGTTGAACGCTAGACCTAGCAGCCTCAAAGGTTTGAAGAAGTTCAAAACCGATTACACCGGGATTACTGGAGTCGTGGAGTAATGGAATGATGCGCTCAAGATCCAGTACTCCAAAACTCCATTCCTCTTATTCGCTAGTCCGTATTTTTTCCGAGCCTCACCCTCCGTACATTTTCGGACCCTGTTGCCGGTAGTTTTCCGAATTGTTCGAATGCGTAATTCCTGTACGATCTGCTGCAGGATGAGCGTCTTTGCGGTTTTTCTCACTCGGTGGGCATTCCGCAGGTGTTAAGCAAATGACAGGTGCAGTTTTGACGTTCTAAGGGCGGAAGTACGTCCTAAGCTTTATTAAGAGGAATGTGGCCAACATCTTCCAAGATCACGCGCGGGGCAGGAACAAAGACAAGCGCGCACGAGTTCTCTTGGCAGATGATCATCCGGCGGTTGTTAAAGACCTATGTGCGCTGCTGCAGCCGGAGTTCGAAGTCATCGCCACCGTGGGAGACGGAAACGCGCTCCTAGCCGCTGCTGAAGCGCTGGCACCCGATGTCATCGTCACTGACATCGCGATGCCCGGCCTCGACGGAATCGCGGCCGCAAGCGAGATCCTGCGACGGAATCCCGCGGCACGAATCGTATTTGTCACTGTGCACGCCGACTCAGAGATGGTTAAGAAAGGCTTGGCCATTGGCGCACTGGGTTACGTGCTGAAGCTCACGGCGGGTGAGGACCTAGTCCCCGCGATCCATGCCGCATTGCGGGGGCAACGTCATGTTTCCCCGATCGCAAGCAGCCATTAAATGAGAAGGTAAGGATCCACATCTGCTGACGAGAAAGATGATCAGTGATCGCACAGCTTAATAAGGGAGGAATGAGCATGAAATCAAAACACTTCCGTGCACGCGCATGGGCATGGGCGATGGTTCTACTGCTGATTGTGTCGCCGGGAAGCTTTGCCCAGCAGCCCGGGACCGCGCAGCCCGCAACTGCCCCAGTCAAACAGGAAGAGTTAGACCAGGTCTTAGCGGCGATCGCGCTGTACCCGGACCCGCTGGTTTCGCAGATTTTGATGGCATCGACCTATCCGCTGGAAGTCGTGCAAGCCGATCGCTGGTTAAAACAGAACTCGAGCCTCAAGGGCGACGGGTTGACCAAAGCCCTGGAAGCGCAGAACTGGGATCCAAGCATAAAATCGCTCGTCAATTTTCCCCAGGTGCTCACCATGATGAGCGAAAAGCTCGATTGGACGCAAAAGTTAGGGGACGTGTTTTTGGCCGACGAGAAGAAAGTTCTCGATACCATCCAGAGCCTGCGCGCCAAGGCACAGGCCGCGGGCAATCTTGAGACCACCAAGGAGCAGACCGTGGTGGTTGAGGAAAAGGTCATCAAGATCGAACCCGCCAATCCGGAAGTCATCTACGTGCCGAGCTATAACCCCACGGTCGTGTACGGCGCATGGCCGTACCCGGCGTACCCGCCGTATTACTATTATCCCCCCGGATACGTAGCTTCACGGGCGCTTTGGTTTGGCGCCGGGGTAGCCATGGGGGCGGCCTGGGGGTATGCGTGGGGTAACTGCAACTGGGGTGGAGGCAACGTCAAATACAATTACAATCAGAACATCAACATCAACAATAACATCAACCGCAACAAATATGCCCAGCAATTGCCGGCGCGTGGCGACGGCAATTGGCAGCACAACGCGGAGCACCGCAAGGGAGTCTCTTATCGCGACCAGGGGACCGCGCAAAAATTCAACCGCGCAAGTACCAACGATGCGATCAAGTCACGGGAAGCCTATCGCGGTCGCGCCGAGCAGGGGAGGCAGGAGCTTAGCCGCGGCGGCGCGGGCGATCGCGGTCTTGGCGGGCAGGGCGGGCTCGGCGACCGCGGTGGCGCAGGGCAAGGCGGTGTTGGTAATCGCGGCGGAGCAGGAGGCGCGGGCGGTGACCGCGGCAGTTTGGGGAGTCGCGGAGGAAGCGGCGGCGCCAGCGCGAGCCAGCTTGGTGGTTCGGGCACTCGCGGCGGCGCTTTCCAAGGCATCGATCGCGGCGGCAGCGGCGCGGCCAGCGCCAGCCAGCGCGGGAGCGCGAGTCGGGGAAGCTTTAGTAGTGGTGGAGCTTCTAGAGGTGGGGGAGGTGGGGCACGAGGTGGAGGAGGCGGAGGGCGAGGGGGGCGCAGGTAACATGCTTTGAACGTGTTCGTGATCGTTATTCGTGCTCGCAATCACAAACGAACACGAGCCACGCGCACGAGCAAGACAAGATCCGATGGAGGAAAAAAATCATGCTGGTTACATTCAAGATAAGAAAAAAATCGCGCTGCACCTGGATTTCAGCTGGCGTCATCGCAGCAGTAATGCTTTCGGTCCAGGATCCCTTGTTCGCCGCAACCGCGCCACAAAAGGCGTTTTTATCGCCCGAGGATGCCGTCAAAGCAACCATTCAGGCGGCGCGTGACAACAGCGACAAAGAATTAATCGCCATCTTCGGTCCGAGCGCAAAGGATATTATTTTTTCCGGCGACCCGGTGGCCGACAAGGAGAGGCGGGCAAGGTTTTTGCAGGCCTATGACGAGAAAAATAGTCTTGCTACCCAAGGCGAGAACAAGATCCTGGTAATCGGGAAAAGCGACTGGCCTTTTCCGATTCCGCTGGTGAAGAAAGGCGAAAGCTGGGTTTTCGATACCGAGAAAGGGCGGCAGGAGATCTTGAACCGGCGCATCGGGGAAAACGAGCTGTTTACGATTCAGACCCTGCTTGCGGTGGTCGATGCCCAGCGCGAGTATGCGACCAAGGATCGGGACAAGAACGCGCTTTTGGAGTACGCACAGAAGTTCATCAGCGATCCGGGGAAAAGAAACGGCCTGTACTGGCAGACCAAAGCAGGCGAGCCCGAGAGCCCGCTGGGGCCGATCGTAGCTCAGGCGAGGAGCGCGGGATATCAAGGAAAAGCTAACACGCCGGAGCCGTATCATGGATATTACTACCGGATCTTGATGGCGCAGGGAAAGAACGCTTCTGGGGGCGCGTACAGCTACCTGGTCAAGGGCAAGATGATCGGCGGCTTTGCCGTGGTGGCCTATCCGGCACAGTACGACAATTCGGGCGTGATGACGTTCATCGTCAACCACGATGGTAAAGTTTTTCAGAAGAACCTCGGTAAGAACACCGCGGCAATTGCCCATAGCATGAAAGAGTACAACCCTGACAAGACTTGGGCGGAAGTGAAACAGTAAGCACAGGTTTCAGTCTTCAGGTTTCAGCCTCAGGAATAGTTGCTAAACCAAACACCCGGGACCTAAACGGATCGAATTTGGGTCAAATCTGTAATGCCGAATAGAACGGTAGGTACGATGGTCATCGCACTGCTGGCTCTCGCGCAAGGCGTCCTGTGTGTCCTGCGGGCTTTCCGGTGGTTGAGGGTTGGCGCAGGGCTCAGTGGGCAAGGCATCATCGTTCTACCGTTGCTGGGTGTCGTTGCGTTTGCTCGCGCAGGGCTCGTGATCGTGATTGCATTACTGTATGGCCTGTTCGCCGCAGGGGCAGTTCTACGCAGGCGTTGGGCGTGGTGGCTCGGACTGTTCGTGGCGGTGGTAAACGGGGTCCTGCTCGTAGGTATCGTCATGGAAGGCGAAACCATCGCACGGGCGCTTGTTTGGATCGTCGGCCCGGTCGCTCTGATCTGCTACCTGCTCTCCTCTGCAGGCCGCGAAGCATTCGGATGATAGATCGTCAGGTCGGGCTCTCTGTCTGGCGGAGCAGAGTGGACCCTTGCGCGGAATTTGGGTCCGGGTACGCAACGCCTACGTTAATTTCAATAGCGGAGGAGGCCACAGCAACAATGTCCGACTCATCATCAATTACCCGCTCCCCATTCTATGAGCGAGAGCAGCAGTCGTAGCCGTGCTCGCGGCCTGCACCGCATTGGATTAGGGTCCAATATGCAGCATTGCAGCATTTCGATAATTAAGATGTGCGGTATATCGAGTTGTTGCTTATGCGTCTTTAATGAAGGTAATAGAGCCATTTTCGCTCGACAAAAATATGGCGCCGGATGTCGGCAAATAATTGTGCGATCAGCGCATGCAAAGTTTGGAGGATAGCGGTGAATGTCAAAAGTCTCGTTCTAGCTCTGCGGCCGTTGATAATCAGGTCTGCGGCAATCCCGGTCGTCTTTATCCTGCTAACGATGAGTGTCGCGTGCTCGAAGAAGGAACCTCCCCCTCCGCCACCACCCGACGTTCAAGTAGCTGCAGTCGTACAAAGAGACGTGCCCATTTATATCGAGCTTGTCGGATCGACGCTTGGATCAGAGGACGTCGAGATCCGCTCTCGTGTGGAAGGCTACCTCGTCTCTATAAACTTCACGGAAGGCTCTTTAGTTCGCAAGGGACAACTCCTCTACAAGATCGATCCCCAGCCCTTCCTTGTGGCGATCGATCAGGTGAAGGCCAACCTCGCGACCGCCCAAGCGGGGCTAGAGAAGACCAACAACGATGTAGCGCGATATAAGCCGTTGTTCGAAAAACAAGCGGTCAGCAAACAGGAGCTCGACAACGCGTTATCAGCCCAGGAAGGTGCCCGGGCTCAAGTAGATGCGCGCAAGGCAGCTGTAGCGCAGGCTCAACTGGATCTCGGCTATACGAATATCACCTCGCCGGTTGATGGAATCATTGGCACCACCCAGACGAAAGTCGGGAGCCTAGTGGGTCGTGGTACTACCTTGCTCAACACCGTATCCCAGCTTAATCCGATCCTCTTTCGGTGCGCGATTGCCGAGGCGGAATACCTGCGGCTCGCCCGGCGCGGGGCCGATCGCGATAAGTCCCTCGAGAAACAATTCGGCGTCGAGCTTATTCTTGCGGACGGCAGCGTCTTTCCGCACAAAGGTCGTCTTGATGCCATCGAGCGGGCGGTGGATCCTACCACGGGCACCCTGACCGGGCAGTTTAGCTTTCCCAATCCCGAGCGCATTCTGCGCCCAGGCCAGTACGGGAAAGCCCGATTCGTAACCGATGTCAAGGAAGGCGCCGTGCTTGTGCCCCAACTCGCCGTGCAGGAGATTCAGGGGCTCTACAGCGTCATGGTCGTAAAACCGGATGCGACGGTAGAACAGCGTATGGTGAAAGCGGGCGAGCGAGTCGGCAATCTCTGGATCATCGATTCGGGGGTCAAGCCGGGAGAAAAGGTTATCGTCGAGGGTCTTCAGAAGGTGCAGCCGGGTGTGAAAGTAGCGGCGAAGCTTGTCAAGACCGAGCAGGAAGGCTCGACGGAACAAAGCACATCGGTTCCGGAGACTAAGACCAAGGGAGCGGAGGGCAAATAAGCCATGGCAAATTTTTTCATTCGCCGCCCTATTGTCGCCATCGTCATCTCCATTCTCATGGTCCTGATGGGACTTTTCAGCTTGAAGGGGCTCAGCATCGAGCAGTACCCATTCCTGGCGCCGCCTTCCATCCGTGTTACGGCTACGTACCCAGGCGCTTCTGCGGTGGCGGTAGAACAATCGGTAGCGACGCCAATCGAGCAGGAAGTCAACGGTGTCGACAAGATGATCTACATGAAATCGTCGAACACCAGCGACGGGCGCATGCAGCTCGACGTCAACTTCGAGGTCGGCGTCGACCAGGATACGGCCAACGTCCTAACGCAAAACCGGGTCTCGTCGGCTCAGGCCCGCCTGCCGCAGGAAGTTGTGCAACAGGGAGTTACTGTTAAGAAACAGAGCCCGAGCATTCTGATGCTGATCTCCGTCTACTCGCCCAAGGGGAGCTACGACGCGAACTTTTTGACCAACTATTGCGGCATCAACCTGCGCGACCAGATCCTGCGCATTCCCGGCGTTGCTCAGGTCGATCTTTTCGGCGGCGCGGATTATGGCATGCGTATTTGGCTGCGCCCCGACAGGTTGGCCAAACTCGCACTCACGCCTTCCGATGTTATCTCCGCAATAAAAGAGCAGAACTTGCAAGCCCCGGCCGGGCGCGTCGGCGCCGCACCTTCACCGAAAGACCAGGAGTTTACCTATACGGTGAGCGCCCCCGGGCGGCTTGTTAATCCGGAAGAGTTCGAGAACATCATCCTGCGCCAGACCGAAACCGGCGCGCTGATTCGCATAAAGGACGTCGGACGCGCCGAGCTAGGTTCGCAGAACTACGACTCATTTGGACGGCTCGATGGCAAACCGGCCGGCACCATGGCCGTCTATCTGCTGCCGGGTGCAAACCAGCTCAAGGCCTCCGAGGCGATCTACGAAACGCTGCGCCAGGCGAAAGCGCTGTTCCCGCCCGACATGGACTACAAGATCGTTTACGATACAACGCCCGCGGTGGAGGCCTCCATCGAGGGAATCGTCCATACGTTTGTCGAGGCCATCATCCTGGTCACGCTGGTGGTTTTTATCTTTCTGCAGAATCTTCGCGCGACGATCATCCCGCTCCTCACCGTGCCGGTGTCGCTTATCGGCACGTTCATTTTTTTCCCGCTGCTCGGTTTCTCGGTGAACACGCTATCGATGTTCGGCCTCGTCCTCGCCATCGGTATCGTCGTCGACGACGCCATCGTGGTGGTGGAAGCAGTGATGCACCACATCGAGCATGGCATGAGCCCAAAGGACGCGACGATCCAAGCCATGAAGGAAGTATCAGCCCCGGTCGTCGGCATCGCGCTTATCCTCTCGGCCGTGTTCATTCCTGTGGCTTTCCTGGGCGGCCTGACGGGACAGATGTACAAGCAATTCGCATTGACTATCGCCATTTCGGTGCTGCTCTCAGCTTTCAGCGCACTGTCGCTCGCGCCTGCCCTATCCGCTATGCTGCTTAAGGCTCACCATGGGCCGGCCAGGGGGCCACTAGGAAAATTCTTCGGCTGGTTCAACCGCGTCTTTGACCGCACGACTAGTGGATATATCGGCATCGCTGGGCTCCTGGTGCGACGTTCCATATTTACCATCGTCATCGTCGCCGCGGTGGCCGTCGGCGCCGGCGTTTTCGGCAGCGCGCTGCCCGCTGGTTTCATTCCGGAAGAGGATCAGGGACTCTTCGGCGTCAACGTCACACTGCCGCCCGCTGCCTCCCTCGAGCGGACGGGTAAAGTGCTATCACAAGTCGAGCAGATCCTGGCCAAGACTGAAGGAGTCGACGCTTTCACCACCATCGGCGGCTACGGCGTGGTGACGAGCACCTACCAACCCAACTTTGGCACGATTTTCGTCCGGATGAAGCCGTGGGACGAGCGCCATTCCGAAGCGCTCCACGTGCGCGGCATGATGGCTAGTGTGCAGCGGCAGGTGGCGAACATTCCCGAAGCGATCATCTTTCCTTTCAACATTCCCACAATCTCCGGCTTTGGCGCCTCGGCCGGTTTTAACTTCCTGTTGCAGGATCGTAGCGGCGCGCTCAGCGTGCAGCAGCTCGGCGACCTTACCCGCCAGTTTCTCGAAGCGGCGCGCAAACGGCCGGAACTGGCCAATCTCTTCACCTCTTTTGATCCCCGCTATCCTCAAGTCAAAGTGGATTTGGACCGCGAAAAAGCACGCAAGCTCGGCGTCCCGATCAACGAAGTCTTTCAGGCTCTGTCCGCAAGCATGGGCGGCAGCTATGTGAATGACTTCAACCGTTTCGGCCGTCTGTTCCGCGTCTACGTGCAGTCCGAGGCGGACTACCGCCGCAAGCCCAAAGATATCGGTGACATTTATGTCCGCAGCCGCACCACCAACAAGATGATCCCGCTCTCCACGCTCGTTACCATCGGGTCTGAAGGCGGAACCGAGATCACGGTTCGCTTCAACCTGTTCCGCTCCGTGGAAATTAATGGCGTGCCCGGGCGCGGCTATACTTCCGGCCAGGCTTTGGCCGCTCTAGAGGACGTCTTCAAACAGACGATGCCAAAGGAAATGGGCTTTGCCTATTCCAGCTTGTCGTACCAGGAGAAGGTGGCGCCCCCTGCGGGACCGACGTTTGTGCTCGCTATCGTGTTCGTATTCTTGCTGCTCGCCGCCATGTATGAGAGCTGGCGCCTGCCCTGGGCGGTGTTGCTCGGCTCGCCGCTGGTTGCCCTGGGATCGTTCTTCGGGGTGTGGCTGATGGGTTACGACAACAACGTTTACGTCCAAGTCGGCAATATCATGCTCATCGGTCTTGCTGCCAAAAACGCGATTTTGATCGTAGAATTCGCCAAAGCGAAACACGAGGAAGGTATGTCGCTCGAAGAGGCCGCGCTGGAGTCGGCGCGTTTGCGTTTTCGGCCAATCCTGATGACCGCCTTCGCCTTCATATTGGGTGTCGTGCCCCTGATGATTGCGAGCGGAGCGGGTGCGGGCGCGCAAAACGTCATGGGGACTGCAGTTTTCTGGGGAATGCTCGTAGCGACCGCTTTGGGAGTGTTCCTCATTCCCGGCAACTTCGCGTTCGTCGAAGGCTTGGGAAGAAAAAAGAAGACGGCCCCGGTGACGGTTCCTGCCGCACCATCACACGAGGGGGCGCACTAAATGAAACGAGCCGCTCTTATCGCCGTCCTCGCTCTTCTCGTGTCCGGCTGTATGGTGGGGCCGGACTATGGCCGGCCGCCAGTATCAACTCCGGATAATTTCCGTGACGCTATCGAACCGCCTAAAGCTGAATCTATTGCCGACCTTCCCTGGTGGGAGGTCTTCCGAGATCCTGTATTGCAGGATCTCACCCGTGAAGCGCTACGCAATAACTACGACCTGCGCATTGCCGCCGCCCGGGTGGAGGAGGCACGGGCCCAGATTGGCATAGCCCGCTCGTTCCTTTTCCCCCAAGTGAACTTCAGCGCAGGCGGCAGCGCGCAGCAGGTCTCACGAGCCACCGATCCGCCGCAGTCAGTTGGAGCCAATCGGAATTTCCAAAACTTGCTCATCGGATTCAGCGCGCTGTGGGAGATAGACGTGTTCGGCAGGATCCGCCGCGAAACCGAATCGGCCACGGCAACCTTCCTCGCCTCGGAGCAGGCCCAGCGCGGTGTGCTGATCACGCTCGTCGCCGATGTCGCGCAGTCCTATTTCACTCTCCGAGAATTGGATCTGGAGCTCGAGATAGCCCGGCGCACAGTGAAGCTTAATGACGAGACAGTACAATTTTACCAGACGCGGCTCACCGGCGGTGCCTCTAATAGGCTCGAGGTGAACACCGCCGTCTCTAACCGCTCGCGCACTGCCTCGACGATCCCCGAGCTGGAGCGCCAGATCGCTATTCAGGAGAACCAAATCAATTTGTTGCTCGGGCGGAACCCCGGCCCGATTCCACGGGGCACGGTCCTTACAGAACAGTACTCTCCGCCAAGTATTCCCGCGGGCTTACCTTCGGCGCTGCTCGAGCGGCGTCCCGATATAAAGGGAGCGGAGGAACTGTTGGTTGCCGCCAACGCCGACGTTGGCTTTGCTAAAGCGCTCTTCTTTCCTAATTTTTCGATGACTGCGGCGCTCGGGAGCGCGAGCCATGAGTTATCAAACATCGCAGATAAACGCGCGGCCATTTGGTCGGTTGCAGGCGGCGTGCTGCAGCCAATTTTTCAGGGCTGGCGCATCACGTCAAACTACGAGGCCGCAAAGGCTCGCTTCGAGCAAGCGGTCGCTCAATACCAGAGATCGGCACAGAACGGCTTCCGAGAGGTCTCTGATGCTCTCATCAGCATTGAAAAACTCAAGGGCGTTCGCTCCGAGCTGGAGACGAGTGTGGAGGCGCTCGCAGATGCTGCGCAGCTCTCGCGACTGCGTTACGACACCGGACTGGCCAACTATCTGGAAATTTTGATTGCTGACCAGCAGCTCTTCGACCAAGAGTTGTTGCTGGCGCGCGCGCGCGGAGAACAGCTCACTGCTGTGGTGCAACTCTACCGAGCCCTGGGCGGCGGCTGGCAGTCATAGAATAAGTTCAAAACCGTTCCAGTGGTTCAAAAAAGTTCGAACTGTTGGGGTACCACGAGTTTGGCTAAAAATGCAGAGAATAGTGGAATGGTGGAGTAATGGAGTGGTGGACTGCCGCGCCGGGGAGTGCGCTGCGATGAGCGAAGTTTCCACGGGCACTAACGGGGTGACCGGCATCGCTGGACTGGGTCGCGCTTACTTCCGACTACGCTACACGATCTTATTTTACTCGCTCCTCCTTACCATGGTGGCCGCTCCGGTTTCGGGAGCCCTGGGACTTAACGGCGGTTTAATTGAGATATTCCTAGGGGCTAATCTGATTGCGGCCATAATCCCGATAGGCAACCGTAATGAGAGGCGGCTTTTACTTGTTGTCTTGTTGGGCATCGCTGTTATCATGCGCCTGGGTGCAATTTGGCTCAACCAAGCCACGCTCTCCGCGGCAAGCCTCATGATCTGGACACTTCTGGCACTGCTGGCAGCGGCCAGCGCGCTGAGCGTCGCTTTTCGCGCCCGGTCGGTCGACCGCGAGCACGTCTACGCCGCCCTTAGCGCTTATTTGCTAGCGGGAATATTTTTTGGCGTTTTTTACTGGGTTTTAGAGCAGATCCGGCCCGGCAGCTTCGCTCCAGCTGGCGCGTTCTCTCCCAACAGCGCGATATATTTTAGCTTCGTTACTTTGGCCACGCTCGGCTACGGCGACATCGTTCCGCGCACGGAGGTCGCGCGCGGTCTGGCGACCGTCGAGGGAGTTGGCGGGCAGTTGTTCCTAGCAGTGCTGATTGCTCGCTTGGTCAGCCTCTACACTCGCGGGGAGTCGGGAACAAGGGTATAGGAGCTCAGCATGGATCGGTTGAGCTTTTTGGCCAGGGAATTCCAGGTGTAGATCCGCGGCAGTTGAGGGGCAAGCTTATCGTCATCGAAGGCGATATCCTGCGCGCCGAGAACTTGGAACAGCGTCTGGGTTTGAGAAAATGGGACTTCAGGGTTCCGTGTGACAAACGCGGAGACGCAGGACGTGAGAAAAAATCCGTTCATGCTTCGAGAGCCTCAGCGCGAACGGAATGGCCTCTTTGGTAATTCAGGTACTTAGCCGTTCGTCCTGAGCCGTGTCGAAGAAGGAGCGGCGATTTTTTCTTACGTCCCTAGAGAGCGCAGAGTGTAGAGTGTTCTTGATTAAGAAATATTCCGAACTCCGCGAACTCAGTGCCACTGCGGTGCCGTAACCCTTGCGGCGTTGGTTGGGCTCTGCCGGGCTAGGTCTTCGTGGTGACTGCACCTTCACAGGAAACTCGGGAACACCGAGAAAACAACACAGTGGAAGAGCAAAACGAACAAGGGCGAGAAGCGGCAGCAATTGACAATCCGCCCGCTGCGCCTCTTGCGGAGACATCTGATTCAATAGCCATTCGTCGCGCGCTGGGCGAGTGGCGCAACTGTGATGTTCTGCTCGAGATCGTCGCGCAACAGCACCGGCGCACGCGCAGCGAGGCCAAGCGGCGGGCCTGGGGTCTTGTCCGCGACTACCTGCTCCAGAAGCGCAGCAAGGAAATAGCCCGCGCAGGGAAGAAACTGGCGCGCCAGGATCTGGGAAATTACGGCGCGCTGGCGCAGAAGCTGATCGATCGACCACCCCACGAGAGCCCCGAGACCCTGATGCAGAGACTCTGCGATAGCGTGCACGGAGCGTGGAGCAAGTGGCAATCTGCCCTCACTCGCGCGCTGGAAACTCGCGCGGTTGACGACCTACACGCGTTTCGTAGCGCCACCAAAGCGCTACGATATCGGACGGAGCTTCTTTACGATGTCGGTCACAGACACATGAAGGCGCAGCTCAAATGGCTGGCAGATTGCAAGAAGCCCTTGGCGTCTGGCACGACCGCCAAGTGCTCAATCAGGCGATTGCCCCAGCCCTCGCGCGACCGGAATTCCTGCTGAACGAGCTGCAAGGCGCGCGCGAATCCTTCTGACGGAGCTGGAAAAGGACCGCAGCCGCGATGCTGAAGAAGTTGAGGAAATATTTCGCTTGGCAAGTAATCATTCGGGGGTAAAGAGTAGGGAGCAAGGAGTAAAGAGTCAGGAGTGAGGAGTTAGGAGTAAAATAGAAATGAGGTGAAAAGGTGAACAATAAAGAAATGAAAAATCTGATCAAGAAGGCGCGCAAGCTCGCCAAGCCTTTCCGGGTGACCGATGACAAATTTCGCCTGAAGGACATCGACCCCGGCGACACGCTCGACCTAACATCCGAAAACAAGCCGCGCGCCAAAGAAGCGCTTGCCAGCGGCGTCGACGCGCTCGCCGAGCTTCAGGACATGCTTTACGCCCAGGATAGTTGGGCTGTGCTGCTGATCTTCCAGGCGATGGATGCCGCCGGCAAAGACGGCGCGATCAAGCATGTTATGTCTGGCGTCAACCCGCAGGGCTGCCAGGTTTTCTCTTTCAAGTCGCCGACCAGTGAAGATCTCGACCACGATTATCTCTGGCGATGTATCAAGTGTATGCCCGAGCGCGGCCGCATCGGCATTTTCAATCGCAGTTATTACGAGGAGACCCTGGCGGTGCGGGTGCATCGGGAATTTTTAGAGAAGCAGAAGCTGCCGCCTGAGCTAATCACGAAGGATATCTGGAAGGACCGCTTTCAGGACATTCGCAGCTTCGAGCGCTACCTGACGCGCAACGGCGTCGCCATTCGCAAGTTCTTCCTGCATGTCTCGAACAAAGAGCAGAAGAAGCGTTTTCTCGAGCGCATCGAGGAGCCCGAGAAAAACTGGAAGTTTTCAGCCAATGACGCCAAGGAGCGCGAGTACTGGGACGATTATATGGAGGCCTATGAGGATATGATTCAGAACACCGCCAGCAAAGAGGCGCCGTGGTACGTGGTGCCCGCCGACAACAAGTGGTTCACGCGCGTTGTTGTCGCCGCCGGTGTAATCGAAGCCCTGTCTTCTCTGGACTTGCATTATCCTGAGGTCAGCAAAGAAAAGTTAAAACAACTTGCCGCGGCAAAGAGAGCCTTGCTGGCCGGCAAATGATCGCTTCCGCTCATCCTGACCCCGCGTGAATTCGCGCAGCAACCGGGAATAGGAGCATGAATCAGCATCCAACAGACGCAAAGGCAAGCCAGCCCGGCACCACCGCACTGCGTTTCGACGTGATCGCCGGCCTGACGGCCGCGGCGGTTGTTCTTCCGAAGGCCATGGCCTACGCGACGGTTGCCGGCTTGCCCGTTGCGGTCGGCCTGTATACCGCGTTCATCCCGATGGCGATCTACGCGCTGCTCGGCTCGTCGCGGGTGCTGAGCGTTAGCTCCACTACGACGCTGGCGATCCTGGCCGGCACGCAGCTCGGTCTGGCCGTGCCAGATGGCGACCCCGCGAAGCTCGTCACGGCGACGGCCACCTTGACCATGCTGGTCGGTGCGATTCTGCTGCTGGCGAGGCTGATGCGTCTGGGATTCGTCGCCAACTTCATTTCCGCGCCGGTGCTGACGGGCTTCAAAGCGGGGATCGGCCTCGTGATCGTGCTGGACCAGGTGCCGAAGCTCCTGGGAATCCACATCGCCAAGCAAGGCTTCTTCCGCGACATCTTCAGTGTCGCGCATCACGTTCCCGAGACCTCGTTACTGACGCTTGCGGTCGCCGCCGCGACGCTGCTCGTCCTGATCGGAATGGAGCGACTTTTGCCGCATTCTCCGGCGCCGCTAGTCGCCGTCAGCGGCGGCATCGCCGCGGCGTGGTCCTTCGGGCTGCAGGCGCTGGGGGTCTCGACGGTCGGCCTGATCCCGCAGGGATTCCCGTCGCTCACGATCCCGGATCTTGCGATGATCGAGTCATTGGTACCGGGCGCGCTCGGGATCGCGCTGATGAGCTTCACTGAAACGATTGCGGCGGGTCGCGCCTTTGCCCGCCCTGGCGATCCGCCCATCGATGCGAATCGCGAGCTAATCGCAACCGGAGCGGCCAATCTCGGCGGCGCGCTGCTCGGTGCGATGCCGGCCGGCGGCGGCACTTCGCAGACCGCGGTCGTCCGCGCTGCGGGAGGTCGGTCGCAGAAGGCGTCGCTGGTCACGGCGGGCACCGCGGCGGCGACGATGCTGCTGCTCGCACCCGTGCTGGGCCTGCTGCCGAATGCCACGCTGGCGGCGGTCGTCATCGTCTACTCGGTCGGACTGATCCAACCGGTAGAATTCCTTGCCATTCGCAAAGTGCGCAGGATGGAATTTCGCTGGGCGATCATCGCCGCTCTTGGCGTGCTGATGTTCGGCACGCTGCAGGGTATCGTGGTGGCGATCATCGTGTCGCTGATCGGCCTGTCGAGCCAGGCCACCCACCCGCGCGTGTCCGTCATCGGCCGCAAGCGCGGCGCCGACGTGCTGCGACCGCTGTCGCCCGAGCACCCGGACGACGAAACCTTTGAGGGCCTGCTGATCGTGCGCCCGGAGGGACGCCTTTTCTTCGTCAACGCGCAGTATGTGGCGGAGCAGATCGGCGCACTGGTCGCGCAGCACAAGCCGCGCGTGCTGGCGGTGGACATGAGCCGGGTACCCGATATCGAGTACTCGGCGCTGCAAATGTTGATCGAGAGCGATAAGCGCGCGACCGAACGCGGCGCGGTTGTATGGCTGGTGGGGCTGAATCCCGCTGCGCTGGAGGTCGTGCGAAACGCCGGGCTGTACGAGCGACTCGGCCGCGAGCGCATGCTGTTTAACGCCCGCGCGGCGATCGAACGCTACCAGGCGCTGCAGGCGAAGGCCGGCGGCACGTCCTGATCAGAAGCGTTCCGCACGCAGATTATCAACGTCTACCAGGCGGTCCGGGGCGGCTGGGTGGACGAGGGCGGTGGCGGCTGGCGCGGCGGAACATCAATGATCGACGAGAGATATGATATATCTTCACATTGCTAGCAGTGCGGTTTCACGGCAGAATACACGCGACTTAAAGCGAAAACTAATCGAATCGAGGAGGTTGCTCTAATGGCAAAGGATGCAAATGCAATCGAGATTGTTGGTCTGCTGGTGGAAGTCGCCAAGTTGGACACAGTGTATCGCGATGTCCATCTGCGGCGGGCGCGCCAATTATTAAGTTCCACGCTGGACGAATCCGCCTATCGGGCCATCGGGTTAACAGAGAAAGAGATTGAAGACGCCATGCGCCGCAGCCGATCGGCGGTGGTGCAGAGGGACTGGAGCCAAGCGGCGGAACTGTCCGCGCGCGCCGATGGGCTGCGCCAACGGATGGCGGCTATGGGCAAACTGGCGGCTATCGGAAAGGATGTGTATGACGCCGACACAGTGGTCTTTGATCCTTTTTCTCCCGGAAAACACTTGGGTGCACAATCGGAAGCAAACCAACCAGCTGTCCGTAAACAGCTGATGGATGCCCTTGCGTCGCTCGGTAAACTGGACCCAAAGGTCAGCGCATTTTACGAGAGACGGCGCGGCTATTTTTCCAGCCTGGAGTTGGCGGGCAGTACAGAGTCGCAAAAAAAGGGCACTCAACGCAGCCGCACGCAGGTAGAGCAGCTCGCCGTAGAAGCGGCGGAAAAGGGAGACACGGCGGCGCTCCAGCGCCTGACAAAAGAACTGCGCGACTGGAAAGAAAGCGTGACTGCAGTGGTTTCTACGAGCGCCTCCGCGGTGATGACGCGCTACGAATGTCCTGTGGATCTGGCCGTTCCGTTTGCACAGGATGTAATCACCCGGGGCCGGGAGCTCGGCCTAGCCGAGGCCCACACCGCGCCGTTGTCTGCAATAGCAGCCGTCCGGGAAGCGATTTATACGCACGTCTGGCAACCCAGTCCGACAAATCCCGATATGGAACGTGAAGGGGTGATTCGCGCTCGGGCAAAGGCTGAGCTGGAACTTCCGGCGGAACTCGACTCCGAAGAGACGCGAGTGCTCGCGGGACAATTCATCCAACAGATCTTTATCAATTCGGGCGGCGCGCGCTATCTTCCACTGCTCTCGGCCGACAGAACACTGATCGAAGATTTTGCCGAAGATGAAGCTGCTGCAGACGCGCCCTCCAAGCTGCTCGCAGCACTGGGACTCCCCAAGCGCAGCGCCCTTGGGCGTGTGCAAATCGAGGCAGCGCTCATGCGCTTTGGCGACCAGATCTTGGAGGAGCGCTTGGGGCTGGACCCCACGGAGTTTAGGCTCGTTTGCATTCCCTACGATTTGTACACGCGTTTTGGTCGTGAACGAGGCTTCGGAAAATGGTCGCACTGGACTCATTTCGATGGCTACCAGGTCATGGGCGGCAACCGGTTGCGCGCGCTGGTCGGTGGGGATGGTCGGTTCGGGGGACTCAACGATCTCGTCAGCATCAGTTCCAGCGACGCGCGCGACGGTGTCTACGCGCGTTTCGCGGTGGTGCGGCGCGCGCGCATGGCAGGACGGTGGCGGTGAGGGGGGGAGGTGGGACGAGTGGCGAGGGACGAGTGGCGAGCGAAAAACAGTGATCAGTAATCAGTGAACTGAAGTTTTCAGTGTTCAGGTTTCAAGATCGGATTTTTCCTGAAACCCGAAACCTGAAACCTGGGACTCGGAACACTTGACACCCCGTCTTTCGCCCTCGACTCGAGGAGTTGTGTATGAACCACGCATTTACTGTGTTTTTGTTTACCTTCGGTTTGTTTCTGGGCATGCTGCTTTTCCTGGAAATCGGCCGTCGCATTGGCATCCGGCGGCTGAAGGAAGACTCCGGAGCCGTGGGGGAGGGTGCCGGCGCAGTCGATGGCGCGGTCTTCGCTTTGCTGGGACTACTCATCGCTTTCACGTTCTCCGGAGCGAGTTCGAGATTTGACACGCGGCGGCAGTTGGTCGTCGAGGAGACCAACAATATTGGCACTGCGTACCTCCGGCTCGACTTGCTCCCGCCGACGCTCAGCCGGCGCTGCGCGAGAGTTTTCGGCGCTACTTGGATGCACGGATCGAGGTATACCGGAAACTTCCGGATATTGCGGCGGCAAAAGAGCATTTGGCAAAGGCCAACGAGTTGCAGATACAAATTTGGCGCCAGGCGATTGCTGCGAGCCGGGCGCAAGGCGCTCCATCTTCAGCGCCAATACTACTGCTGCCCGCGCTGAACGCGATGATCGATATCACGACGACCCGAACCATGATGACCCAGTTGCATCCGCCGGCAGTCGTCTTCGCGATGCTTTTCGGATTGGCGCTGGCAGCTTCGCTGCTGGCGGGTTATGGCATGACCGGCAGCAAGGTGCGCAGTCGGTTCCATATGCTTGGCTTTGCGCTGGTCATGGCGGTTGCTGTGTATGTGATCCTGGATATCGAGTACCCACGCTTGGGTTTGATTCGAGTGGACGCCTTCGATCAAGCTTTGGTCGACCTGCGCGCCAGCATGAATGAGGCAAAGTGACGAGTGGCGGGTGGCGAGGGAAGATCGGGCAAAGGGCATGGAGCAAAGCGCAAAGATGAGTCGTGAATACATGTGTCAGTGTTCAGGTTTCAGTGTTCGGGTTTCAGCGCTGACACCTGACACCCGAAACCTGGAACCTAAAAGAGAAAACTCGTCACTCAGTACTCGACACTGACTGAAAGGAGCTTAAGACCATGCCGGTAGAGATTATCGATGCTGCGGGAAAGTTGCTACAGATAAGAATCCACGGAATGCTGAAAAAAACTGACTATGACCAGATCATCCAGATTGCCAAAGAAGCCATCGTGCGAGAGGGAAAAGTCCGCGCGCTGGTTATTCTTGACGGATTTGAAGGGTGGGAGCGGCACGAGGACTGGGGCGACGTGAGCTTCATGATGGAGCAAGGTCAAAATATCCAGAAAATGGCCATCGTCGGCGAGGAAAAGTGGAAAGACGACGCGATTGCCTTTACCGGGAAGGGATTTCGCCCAACTGCCGTCGAGTTTTTCGCCGCGTCGCGCATGAATGAAGCGCGCATGTGGCTGAACGCGTGATAGGACCGTGATCGTGCTCGTGATTCTGAAAAGGAGAAGGGAAAGGGATAAATTGGTGATTATGATGGAAGCTTCACATCTGAAGGCGCGTAGGTTCGAAGCTCTTTGATCGCTTGGAAGCGGGTGTCCGCCGAGGCCAGAGCATCGGCCTCCACTCGCGCGGCAATGGCTGCGATCAAAGAGTCGTTTGTCAGTAACCCGTATCGTTCTTGGATCTCCAGAGCTTTGCCCAGGAGGTCGCTCTCGTGACAGGGCTCAAATCCTAGGCCAAGAGTCACTAGCGCTCGGACCTTCTCTAGGTAGATCGTCAGCTTTTTAACCACTTCCAGTTTCGCCGCAAGCTGCCGAGCAGGATTCGGCCCGCGGATATGCCCAAGCATGATCGCTTCTGTGATCATTAACCGATGCATCGTTTCCTGCCACACTGGTTGAGGTAGGATTCCGATCACATCATGTTCTTCGATGCGGCGCATTAGACGCTCAGCCTGGAACGAAGCCCTCTGTTCCGCGTAGATCAAAATATTAGTGTCTAGAACACAACAGCTGCCGCTCGGAATATCATCGAGGTTCATAGATCCCACATGTCTTCTTCGAGTACGTAGCGAAGCTGCTCCGGCGGTATTTTCATCGGTCGTTCGCAAAACAGATTAAATGCCGCTTTGCGTTCTTTGGGAGTTGCCGCTTCTTTGCGGAGATATTGCACAAGAGCGTCCTGAATCACATCGCTAAGCGCTCGTCCCTCTTCGACCGCCTTCCGTTTGGCAAGGCGCATAGTGTTTTCTTCGATAACCGTTCCTACCTTTTTCTTCATATTGCTTACTCCTTTGGCAGGTTTAAAGGTGATTAGCTAGACTACAGAAGAAATCTAGATATATCAAGAAATATTAAAAATCACAAATAAAATCAAGAGCTTAATTGAATGCTAGGCGTCTAGGGCAGCACGACAGAAAGCCCGTGAAGCCTACCCCACGCCCGCGCCTCACTCCAGGCCCCCGGAGGTTTAACGCGCAATCCGGAACAAACCGCCTCGTGATTCGGCGTTCGGAAGGTTAGGGTCTTCGAGTCAGGATTCCGCCGTCTTCAGGAATTCAGCAACGGGACACGTCGTCGTCATTGGCTAGGATCATGATCATCTGTCTGCTTTCTTGCGATTGCCACATTCGCCGTCCTGGCTTTGCGCGTGTGGCTGTGTCCGCTAAGATAAATGGAGTCAAATATAAAGAGGAGAACAACATGTCAAATGCGCTATCAAAGGAAGATTTAAAACTGACGGATGCCTATTGGCGCGCAGCCAACTATCTCTCGGTAGGCCAGATCTACCTTTACGATAACCCTTTGCTGAAGAAGCCTCTCAGTAAAGAGCACATCAAGCCGCGGCTCCTAGGTCACTGGGGAACTACGCCTGGGTTGAACTTCATCTACGTTCACCTCAACCGGGTGATCAAGGCGCATCACCTGAACATGATCTACGTTACGGGGCCTGGGCACGGCGGACCGGGGTTGGTGGCCAACGCTTACTTAGAGGGGACCTATAGCGAGGTATATCCGAATATCTCCCAGGACGAAGCGGGTATGAAAAGGCTATTTAAGCAATTTTCCTTTCCCGGCGGGATTCCCAGCCACGTGGCTCCCGAGACGCCGGGTTCGATCCATGAGGGCGGGGAGTTAGGTTACGCGATTTCACACGCCTATGGAGCGGCTTTTGACAATCCCGATTTAATCGTCGCCTGCGTTGTCGGCGACGGGGAAGCAGAGACCGGTCCAATGGCGACCAGCTGGCATTCCAACAAGTTCTTGAATCCGGTGACCGATGGCGCGGTGCTGCCGATCCTGCACCTTAATGGTTACAAGATCGCCAACCCCACCGTGTTAGCGCGTATCACCCATGAAGAGCTGGAACAGCTCTTCTGTGGTTACGGGTATAAGCCGTATTTTGTGGAAGGACGCGAACCGGAAAAGATGCACCAACTGATGGCTGCCACGCTTGACCGGGTCATCCCCGAGATCAAAAAAATCCAGGCCGATGCCAGAAGGACTGGCTTTAAGGCCCGGCCGCGCTGGCCCATGATTATCCTGCGCACACCTAAGGGATGGACCTGCCCCAAGGAGATCGACGGCAAGCGAACAGAAGATTATTGGCGTTCACACCAGGTGCCGATGGGGGAAATGCACGAGAATCCGCAGCACGTGAAGCTCCTGGAAAAATGGATGAAGAGCTACAAGCCGGAGGAGCTGTTTGATCAAGAAGGTGCTCTCAAAACTGATGTTGCTGACCTCGCGCCGAAGGGCGAGCACCGCATGAGTGACAATCCGCATACGAACGGTGGAGTGGTCCTAAAGGATCTGCGACTGCCGGACTTCCGCGACTATGCCGTCAAGGTCACCAAGCCTGGCGTGCTCGAAGCCGAAGCGACACGGGTTATGGGCAAGTTCTTGCGAGACGTTATGAAACTCAACCTCAAGAGCAAGAATTTTCGCCTCTTCAGTCCCGACGAGAACAATTCGAACCGCTGGCAAGACGTGCTCGAGGTGACCGACCGCGCGTGGATGGCGGAGCGTTTCGATTACGACGACAAGCTTGCGCCCGATGGCCGGGTGATGGAGATGCTGAGCGAGCACCAATGCCAGGGCTGGTTGGAAGGCTACTTGTTAACGGGCCGGCATGGCTTTTTTTCCTGTTACGAGGCCTTTATTCACATTATCGACTCAATGTTCAACCAGCATGCCAAATGGCTTAAGGTGTGCGATCATATTCCGTGGCGGCGGCCAATCGCCTCGTTCAATTATTTGCTCTCCTCGCACGTATGGCGGCAAGATCATAATGGGTTCAGCCACCAGGACCCGGGCTTTATCGATCATGTCGTTAACAAGAAAGCGGAGATTGTCCGGGTCTACCTCCCGCCCGACGCGAATACCCTATTGTCCGTCACCGATCACTGCCTGCGGAGCCGGAACTATGTCAACGTCATTGTCGCCGGCAAACAGCCAGCCCCGCAGTGGCTCACCATGGAACAAGCGATCAAGCATTGCACCGCTGGAATCGGCATTTGGGAATGGGCGAGCAACGACAAGGGCAGCGAGCCGGACGTGGTCATGGCCTGCTGCGGCGACGTGCCGACGCTTGAGACCCTGGCCGCCGTGGACTTGATGCGGCAGCATGTACCGGAACTGAAAATCCGCGTCATCAACGTGGTCAACCTGATGACCCTTCAACCTCCTGGCGAGCACCCTCATGGATTGAACGACAAGGATTTCGACGCACTGTTCACAACCGACAAACCGATCATCTTTGCTTTCCACGGTTACCCTTGGCTCATCCACCGCCTGACCTACCGGCGTACCAACCATAAGAACTTGCACGTGCGCGGCTACAAAGAGGAGGGGACAACAACCACGCCGTTCGACATGTGCGTGCTTAACGATATCGATCGTTTCCACCTCGTGGGCGATGTAATCGACCGCGTGCCGCAACTTGGTGCCCGAGCTGCGTATGCCAAGCAAGCGATCCGCGATTGGCTGCTCGAACATAAGCAATACATTTACGAGCACGGTGCAGATATGCCGGAAATCGGCGGCTGGAAATGGGGAGGACGCGGAACCGCGGCCAAAAGACGTAGCTCCACAGAAGCGGATAACGTGTGACGAGGGACCGGGACCAGAGTCGAGTGCTGAGCGTCGCGGGACGAGGGTGGAGTGAAAGACGAAGCCTCAAGGGGCGAAACTTCGTTCCCGAAAAGTATTGACTATGGAGTATGACCCATGAGCACACCTGATAGCACCGCGCAAACGACCGTGAGTCTGGCCGATGAGGAAGGAGTGAAGCAAATTCTGGTGAATTCAGTGCTCGGCCTGTGGGACGTCGTCAACAATCTTACGCGGCTAAAGCCATCCAAGCGCGACCGCTACCGTGTGACGATCTTTGGCTCGGCGCGGGCGCAGGCGGGAACGTTCGGTTACGAAGAAACCAAGCGAGCGGCCGCGGCGCTGGCCGAGATGGGCTACGACATTATCACCGGCGGTGGCCCGGGGTTGATGCAGGCCGCGAACGAAGGAGCCGCCACCGCGCCGGAACGCGCCCAGTCCGTCGGGATACGAGTTGATTTACCCTTTGAGCAGGAGGTCAATGCATTTGTCACCCAGGCGTTTGAGCATCGGACCTTCTTTACGCGCCTGCACCAGTTCGTGCTCGCCTCCGACGCCTTCATCGTTGCGCCGGGGGGAATCGGGACGGTCCTGGAAACAATGATGATTTGGCAGTTGCTCCAGGTCCGTCATCTTCAGAACACGCCCCTGATTCTGGTGGGGAAAATGTGGCCGGGCCTTATCGAGTGGGCGCGCAGCGCGATGCTCTCTGTCGACCCGCCCCTGGCCAATCCCGAGGACCTGACGATCCCGCGCTGCGCGGCGAACGCCGATGAAGCGATCGCGCTCATCCGCGACCATCACCAGATCTGGCTGTCGGAGCAAGCGAGGTGAAAACCGTACATAGCTAGTGCGGCTGAGCCGCAACCAAAACCGGAAATGTTACTTTACCGCAGAGACGCAGAGTTCACAGAGATCGTGAGTGTTTATTGATTAAGAAACTCTTTTCTCTGTGCCCTCAGCCTGCCCTGAGGTGCTCGAAGGGCGCCTCCGTGGGGAACTATCCGGAGCGTTTGTGTCGCGGACTTGAAAGTTTCCGCAAGCTGCGAAAACTTTCAAGTATAATAGTATTAAGGCGTGAGCAGAAGTTAAATGTAATTCTTGGTGCTTGCCTGCATGCGTCGCTCAAACGCAAAAGGAGCCCCAGTGGCTGCTCTCACACCTGATAAAATCGCAAAGCGGTTTACCGCGCATTACCAACCGATCGTTGATTTGAACACCGGCGCCGTCGCCGGGTTTGAGGCGCTCGCGCGAGTCGTTAAAGCTGATGGCTCGGTAACAACCGCCGGCGCGGTAATCGAAGAGATTGAGCAGCGACCCGACACTCTCATAGCGCTGATCCGGACCATTTTTGAATCCATCCGGCGCGATATGGTGCCCCTATTCGAACGACATCAACACTTTTACGTGGCCGTCAATATCCCGCCGGTCATACTGGGCAGCGGGCAGGTTTTGCCGATCGTCAAGGAACTGAAGCTAACGCCTTACCTTAACAGAATCGTGTGCGAGGTAACGGAGCGGCAAGCTTTAACTTCTGTCGGACGTTCGGCGCTGGAGCTTGCGCGGCAATCGGGAATGAGCGTCGCGATCGATGATTTCGGGACCGGACATAGCGGGTTGATGCAAATCGTCGGTCTCGATTTTGACATTCTTAAACTTGACCATTCTTTGATCGAAACCATACTTACAAACCAAACCGCGGCGAGAATGCTGCGCGGCATCGTGGCGCTCGCCGCCGCGCTGCGCCTGCACACTGTGGCGGAGGGGGTAGAAACCTGGGAAGAAACGTTTTTTCTTCGCGCCGCCGGCGTCGATTGCGGCCAAGGTTGGTTTTGGAGTAAGGCCGTGCCTGCCCAGGAAGCTTCCCGGGTGTTGGAAAAGGGCTATTCTCTGAGCCGGCGGGAACCTGGTAGTGCGTGATCCCGACGGCAACTTCTGGATCATTCTTTCCGTCAAAAACCCCTGGGCATCATCGCCAGCCGTTCTACCCGACCGAGGAGTCGGTGCTTGAATCGGTTCCGGGACATCATATATACATGCGTGATCTTCCGTTTTAGCAAAAGAGAGAAAGACATTTTCATGACTCTTGAGCAGGTCTTAAAAAAAATAGGCTCTTCCGGGTTTTTGGGAAGACGTATTCACCACAGAGACGCAGAGTTCACAGAGGTTTTTACTCACTCTTCTCCGCGACCTCAGCGCCTCCGCGGTGCAATCTACGAGTCCTAGCACTGAAATAGCGCAAGCAAGGGTTTCCACACAGAAGCTTTAAGAACCAAAATAAGATGAGCGGAACTTATATTCCTTTTGCGATTTTCATCCTGTTGTCCTTTACCGGTTGTGCGAGCATCGGTCCCAGGACTGTGGCGCGAGACCGCTTCGATTACATCACAGCGATCTCCGACTCCTGGAAAGCGCAGATGCTTCTCAATCTCGTGAAGCTCCGCTACGCGGATGCGCCGGTGTTTCTGGATGTCGCCTCGGTGATCACCCAGACGGGCTACCAGGGCACATTTGGAATTACAGGCTCCTGGTGGCAAAACCCATTTTTCTCAACCGCGGGTGTTTCCGCCGCGGGGACTTACGGAGAAAAGCCGACCGTCACTTACACGCCCCTTAGCGGGGAAAGGTTCGCCCGCAGTCTCTTGACTCCGATCCCACCCGCGGCGGTTCTAAGTTTTCTCCAGGCCGGCTATCCAGTCGACGTGGTGCTGCGGCTCGCCGTGAATAGCGTCAACGGCATCCATGGCCGCTCTGGCTATGGCCCACGAGCGCGCGAGGCCGATCCTGAGTTTTTTCCGCTGGTCGAGAAACTGCGCAACATTCAGCAATCCGGACAGATCGGCCTGCGGGTGAAAAAAACTGGTGACCAGACCACATCCTTAATCGTATTGGGTAAGAAGCCAAACCCAGCGATAGCGGCGGACCGCGAGGAAGTACGCAAACTTCTGGGTCTCGATGCTCAGACCGACGAGTTCAGCGTGGTGTACGGGTCGGTGGCTGCTAATGACCATGAGATTGCACTGCTCACCCGTTCCGTGCTCGAGATCCTTACCGATCTCTCCTCTTATATTGACGTACCGGCCGCCAACGTGGAGCAAAAGCGGACGTTTCCCTCGCCTGCGCCGGAGCTAATGAACGGTGCCCCAGTGCCACCACTTATTCGGATTCTCAGCTCTCCGCAAAAACCCGACGATGCCTTTGCGGCGGTGCCGTATCGTCAAGAATGGTACTGGATCGACGACAAGGACTTTCCTTCCAAGAGACTTTTTTCTTTCATCATGTTTCTCTTCACGCTCACCGACACGGGAGACAAGCAAGGCGCGCCGATCATAACGGTTCCCGTGGGATAAGGAGAAAGAGTGGAATGTTGGAAGATTGGAATAGATTATCGAATACTTGGAATGATGGAATGATGGAAATGAGGTCCAGTTTAATTACAGAAAGAGGTGCCCAATGAACGCCGAACAGATCCGACTTGAAGAGGCACGAGAGCAGAAGGCTCCGTGGAAGAAATGGGGACCCTACTTGAGCGAGCGGCAGTGGGGTACCGTGCGCGAGGATTACAGCGAGAACGGCGACGCCTGGAACTTCTTTACCCACGATCATGCGCGATCGCGCGCTTACCGCTGGGGCGAGGACGGCATCGCCGGCATTTCCGATGACAAGCAGCGGCTGTGCTTCGCGCTGGCCCTGTGGAACGGCAAGGACCCCATTCTCAAGGAGCGCCTCTTCGGCCTCACGAACAGCGAAGGCAATCACGGCGAGGACGTGAAGGAATACTATTTTTATCTTGACTCCACGCCGACCCACTCCTACATGAAATATCTCTACAAGTACCCGCAGCGGGCCTACCCCTACGCCGACTTGGTGGAGACCAACCGCCGCCGTTCGCGCAACGAGTTTGAATACGAATTGCTCGACACCGGGGTTTTCCATGAAAACCGCTACTTCGACGTATTCGTGGAGTACGCCAAAGCCGGCCCGGAAGACATCCTCGTGCGGATTACGGCAGCCAACCGGGGACCGGAGGCGGCCGAACTGCATCTCCTGCCGACGCTGTGGTTCCGCAACGACTGGTCGTCGTGGATTGCCGAATCCAACCGAGCTGCCGGGAAACCAAGCCTCAAGCAGATCAAGGCAGCGGCGGGCACGAGCGCGGTCGCAGTGGCTCATTCGCTGCTGGGTGAATTTATCCTTTCCTGCGAAGGCGAGGTGCCGCTGCTCTTCACGGAGAACGAAACCAACCACGAGCGGCTTTTTCCAGGACGAGAAAAAAACGAGAGCCCGTACGTCAAGGACGGCATCAATGACTCCGTGGTGCAGGGCAATCAGGGCGCGGTGGACCCCGGCAAGCAGGGCACCAAGGTGGCGGCGCACTACCAGCTCAATGTAGGCGCCGGTCAGAGCGCAGTGATTCGCCTGCGGCTCTCTAAGATTTCTCCGGACCAGAAGGGCAAACCCTTCGGCAAGCCATTCGATGAAATCTTCGCTGATCGGCTTCGTGAAGCCGATCAGTTTTACAAGTCGGTCACGCCGCCATCGGTGAGTGAAGACGCGGCCAACGTGATGCGCCAGGCTATCGCCGGCATGCTATGGAGCAAGCAGTTCTTCTTCTTCGACGGTGATAACTGGCTGGACGAGCACCACTCCAACCCTCTCCATTCTGGATATCGTAACTCCCGGAACTCGGAGTGGTTCCACATGTTGAACGAGGACATCATCTCCATGCCCGACAAGTGGGAGTACCCGTGGTACGCGGCCTGGGACCTGGCCTTCCACACGCTGCCGCTCTCGATCGTCGACCCCGACTTTGCCAAGGAGCAGATGAAACTGATGCTCAAGGGCGTCTACCTCCACCCCAGCGGCCAGATGCCCGCGTACGAGTGGAACTTCAGCGACGTGAACCCCCCGGTCCACGCCTTTGCAACGCTCTTCCTGCACCGCACCGAGCAGGCGCTGCGCGGCGAGACGGACCTCGATTTCCTCAGGGCGACGTTCAACAAGCTGCTCTTGAACTTCACCTGGTGGGTGAACCGCAAGGACCGTTTCGGCAAGAACGTCTTCGAGGGGGGCTTCCTCGGCCTCGACAACATCGGCGTCTTCGACCGCAGCGCCCCGCTCCCCACCGGCGGCCACCTGGAGCAGGCGGACGGCACGGCCTGGATGGCGCTCTTCAGCCAGAACATGCTGGAACTCGCGGTTGAACTTGCCGTCCACGACCCCATCTACGAGGATATGGTCCTGAAGTTTGGCGAGCACTTTTACTATATCGCCGCGGCCATGAACCGGCCCGGTCAGGACGGCATGTGGGACGACGAGGACGGCTTCTACTACGACCTGCTGTGCCTCCCGGACGGCAGTTCCCAGAGGCTCAAGGTGCGCTCCATGGTAGGGCTCCTACCCCTGTGCGCCACCACGGTGATCGAGAAATGGCAGCGGGAGCGTGTCCCGAGGGCACTGGCTCAGGCCTTGGAACGGCTGCGCCGGATACCCGAACTTGCGGCGACCATGCACCCGACCGGCCCGGGACATTTAGGCGTGGCCGACCGGGGGATCATTGCTCTGGTCAACCCGGAGCGGCTGCGCCGGATCCTGACGAAGATGCTCGACGAGAACGAGTTTCTGGGACCCCACGGCATCCGCGCGCTTTCCAAGTTCCACGAAAAGCATCCTTTTGTATTCCACGTGAACGGCCAGGAGTACCGGGTGGACTATCTGCCGGGCGAGTCGAACACCGGGATGTTCGGCGGCAACTCCAACTGGCGCGGCCCGGTCTGGATGCCAGTGAACGCGGTCCTCATCCGGGCGCTGCTGAACTTCTACCTCTACTACGGCGACAACTTCAAAATCGAATGCCCGACCGGTTCAGGCAGGTTGATGAACCTCTTCGAGGTGGCCAAGGAAATCTCGGACCGGCTCACCGGGACCTTCCTGCGGGATGCGCACGGCCGGCGGCCCGTCTATGGTGGCACGGAGAAATTCCAGAGCGACCCGCACTGGCGCGATCTGATTCTATTTTTTGAATACTTCCACGGTGACAACGGCGCCGGGCTCGGTGCGAGTCACCAGACGGGATGGACAGGAGTGGTGGCGAAGCTGATCCAGCTTTTCGGATTGCTCGATGCCAAGAAGCTGCTTGAGGCTGGCAAGGCTGGGGCCTTCGTCCGTGGCAAGCAGGGAGGTGAGGTGTAGAGGGTCGGGCGTCGAGGGGCGAGGGGTGGGAGAGCAGTGATCAGTGATCAGTTAACAGAAGGAGGTTTCAGGTGTCGGGTTTCAGGTTTCAGTTGCCGAAATCCTTGCCTGACACCCGAAACCCGAAACCAAGTGACACTTTGCCTCCTGTAAAGAAGTGACGAGTGTGAGGGACGAGGGAGAGAGGCAAGTGACGAGGGGGAATTGGGGAAGATGGCCGATGTTAGCTATCCTTTGCTGTACCAAATCAATACCCGCGTCTGGCTGACCGAGCTGTCGCGTGCCTTGGGCAAGCCCGCCACGCTGGCTGATATTCCAGACGCCGAGCTGGATAGCCTGGTCGAAATGGGGTTTGACTGGGTCTGGTTCTTGAGCGTCTGGCAGACCGGCTCGGCGGCGCAGGCGATCTCGCGCGCCAACCCCGAGTGGCGCGAGGACTTTCAACAGACGCTACCGGACTTGCGCGAGGACGACATCGCCGGCTCCGGTTTCGCGATCACCGGCTACACGGTGCATCGCGATCTCGGCGGCGCTGCGGCACTCGCAGGTTTGCGACAGCGGCTGCAAAAACGCGGACTGAAGCTGCTGCTCGACTTCGTCCCGAACCACATGGCGCCGGATCACCCCTGGGTCAACGAGCATCCGGACTACTTTATCCACGGCAGCGACGATGGTCTGGCAAGGGCGCCGCAGAACTATCGCCGCTACGAAACCTCTCAAGGGTCTATCGTGCTCGCCTACGGCCGCGACCCGTACTTTGACGGCTGGCCCGACACGCTGCAGCTCAACTACGGCAACCCGGAATTGCAGCAGGCGATGATCGGCGAGCTGGAGAGAATCGCCGGGCAATGCGACGGCGTGCGCTGCGACATGGCCATGCTGCTCCTGCCCGACGTGTTCGAAAGCACCTGGGGCATTCGGGCTGATCTCTTCTGGCCCAAGGCGACCGAGTCCGTGCGGCGCAAATATCCGCAGTTCCAGTTCATGGCCGAGGTCTACTGGGACCGGGAATGGACGATGTTGCAGCAAGGGTTCGATTACGCTTACGACAAACGGCTCTACGACCGGTTGCGTGATGGTCATGCCCGGCCGGTGCGCGAGCATTTTCACGCCGATTTGAATTACCAGAACAAAATGGCCCGCTTCCTGGAAAACCACGACGAGCCGCGCGCGGCCGCGACTTTCTCGTCCGAGGTTCATGAAGCCGCAGCGATTATTACATTTATGTCGCCGGGGCTGCGCTTCCTTCACCAGGGACAATTCGAGGGGCGAAAGAAAAGGATCTCGCCCCATCTGGTGCGTGGGCCGGACGAGTCGGTCGATCAGAAGCTTAAGCAATTTTACGATCGGCTGCTTGCCGTGCTGCGCCACGACGCCGTGCGCAACGGAGACTGGCAATTACTCGAATGCGTTCCCGCTTGGGATGGCAACTGGACCTGGGATTGTTTCCTGGTTTTTGCCTGGCAGGGCGCGCGTGACGAGCGACTACTGGTGACGGTGAACTATGCGCCGAACCAGAGCCAGTGTTACGTGCGGTTGCCGTTTGCAGATCTCGGCAACGGGCAATGGCGGTTTCAGGATCTGCTCGGAGATGCGCATTACGATCGCGATGGCAACGATTTGCAGTTACGCGGACTCTACCTCGATATCGCTCCGTGGGTTTACCACGTGTTTAGCCTGCAAAAGCTGCCGTGAGGTGTAATGCCCAACGGGCAGCTCAACTTGACGAATCAGAAACTCAAGACGCCGCGCGCTGCCGCGCTGGCGGGGATCCTCTTCACGGCGCTGTTCAGCAGCAGCGTTGTGCTGATCCGGCTTTCTATCCCTGCTAATCCCGAGGATGGCGGCATGTGGCTCAAAGACGGAGCAGGCACGGTTGCTCTGGCGCTGAGTCTGGTTCCGTTCGCAGGGATCGCCTTCCTATGGTTCATGGGCGTGGTGCGCGACCGCATGGGTCATTTGGAGGACCAGTTCTTTTCGACCGTGTTCTTTGGCAGCGGCCTGCTGTTCCTGGCCATGACGTTTGTCTCCGCGGCGCTCGCGGGCGGTGTCCTTGCCACTTACGCCGTAGCGTCCAGCAAGCTCATCGAAAGCGGCGTGTACACATTAGTCCGGACGGTGATGTACCGCATCACCAACGTCTATGCCATCAAGATGGCCGGTGTGTTCATGATCTCGTTGGGCACTATTTGGGTCCGTACGCGGCTCATGCCGCGCTGGCTGGCGTTTCTTACCTACGCGCTGGCGCTGGGGTTGTTGCTGACCATTGCATCTAGCCTGTGGGTCGTCCTGATCTTTCCTGCATGGGTGTGCGCGGTCAGCGTATACATCCTGGTGACGAACCTGCACAACCCGTCCGGCGAGGGGTATCGCGCGGCGCGGGATACGTGAAGGGTGAACCTCTGAAAAACAACCTTATCTCCACCCGAAGAAAAGTCCGATGGTAAATGTTGGCTCACGCGCTTGCATGGGGTGAGTCCGTCTACGTGATCATCGCAAGCCTTCTTCAAGCGTGGCCGAGAAAGGTATAATAATTTAGCTTTGACTCTCATGAATCCGGAAGATAAAAGGCGACGCCTGCACTTGAAACTGCCTGCTGGCTTGATCGGGTGGTGGATTGTCCTTTCATGGCTATTGGGTTGGGCGTGGGTTTGGGCGGCAGAACAGCCGAAGGCTCCGCCCCAAGCGAGTGAGACGGAGCAAGCGCCTCCGGTGCCGGTTGCTGTACCCGCTGCAGAAATCATTCCTCGGGCTGAACAGACATTAAGATCGCTACAGGAAACCAGGTTCCAGCTCGCCTCGGATTCTGCCGCGGTGCTCAATTCCCTGCAGGGAGACATCGCGGCGTTCGCGGAAAAATCCGACCGGCGCTGGCAAAGCGAGGCGGAGATGATTGGTGGACTGCGCTCGTTGCAGCGGCTCAACGATGTCCTGCGGGAGTGGAGTCTTGAGCAGAGCCAGCTTGACGGCTGGGACCGGGCGTTATCCAGACGATCGCAGATTCTGGTCGGCCAGGAAAACGATATCGGTCAAATCGTCGAAACCTGGCAAGCCACACGTGTGGCTGGAAAGCAGCAAGCCTTTCCGAAGGTAGCGATGCAGAAAGTCGCGGAAGTTTTGCGCGAGGCCGATGCGGTTCGCACGTTGATCCGCAATGACATGGCAAGGCTTTTAGACCTGCAAAATCAGCTGGCCAATCGGCGGGATATTCTCGCTAAGATTCGTAATGATATCGATAAAGCGCGCGAAGAATCTGGTCGCAGCCTTTTTGCGCTCGATAGCTTGCCGCTCTGGGAGGCATTAGTCACCTCTGAGTCTCGAGACGTCATCGTCGCGCAGTCTGTCCAGAGTTCCCAAAGATTCGTCGAGGATCTAAAGGAGTTTATCCAAAAGTACGGCGACCGGCTACTATGGCAGGCGGTCTATTTTCTGGTGATGGTGCTGGTATTTCGCTTTCTCCGCCGCGGCTTGACACCGGAAGTCGTCGAACGACTTGGAGGCTCTTCCGAGCTGTTTATCCTCGACCACCTGTTTGCTACGTCATTTCTCTTGGCGCTGATCACCCTCCCTTTATTTTATCCCGGAGCGGCGTCCGCGGTTTTGCGCATTGCCATTGTTCCAACCGTGATTCCGGTCATCAGACTCGTTCCTCGGTTGCTACCAAAAGTGCCTCGCCGTGGAATTTATCTGTTGGTGGCCATGTATCTTCTGGATTTTTTGCGCTACCTCTTGCCCGCCGCGTGGTTTTTGACGCGGGTGCTGCTGTTGATGATTGCGATCGGCGGATGCGTGGGCCTCGGTCTATTTTTGCGCTCACGAAGAGGGGAGCTTTCGGCTTCGGGCACCCGAGGACGACTCATCTTGGCGGCAGTGCGGCTCGTATGGTTTCTGTTTGCCGTCTCCGTCGTCAGCAATGGCGTCGGTAACGTGACGCTCGCCGAAATTCTCGTCGCTACGCCGGTGCGCAGCGCTTACGCGTATGCTTTGATCTTCACGGGCGCGCATCTACTGATGACGCTGATTGTGGTTGCGCTGCAGTCGCCGCCGGCACAATGGTTGCGCTCCGTGCAAGAACACAGCGAGCTGATCGTATTCCGGTGCCGGGCGGTTATCCGGGTTGTAGCGTTCATTTTGTGGGTCGCCTTTTGCCTATACGTTGTCGGCGTTCTGGGCGATGTCTCGGCCGCGGGAGCAGGGTTTCTACAACTACGTTGGACCGTGGGAGCGGCAGAGATTTCCATGCAGGCTGTGGCGGTTTTCGTAACAGTGCTCCTTAGCGCCGTTATCTTTTCACGAATGCTCCGCTTTGTGTTGACCGAGGAGGTTTTGCCGCGCATCCGTTTGCCTCGCGGGGTGCCCGGGGCTGTGGATGTCCTTGCGCGCTATGGGGTTTTGCTTCTCGGCTTTTTTATCGCCCTGGCCGGGGCGGGGGTGGATTTGAGCAAAGTGACTCTCTTGGTCAGTGCCCTCGGTGTTGGCATAGGGTTCGGTTTGCAAAACGTGGTGAACAACTTTGTTTCGGGTCTCATTCTGGTTTTTGAGCACCCTGCGCAGGTGGGGGATTTTGTCGAGGTTGGAAATCTTTTTGGGGAAGTTCGTAAAATCGGTTTCCGGGCGAGCGTGCTGCGCACGCCCGATGGCGCCGAAGTCATTATTCCTAACGGCGAGCTTGTGGGGACAAGATTTATCAACTGGTCTCTTTCCGATCGGCTTCGAAGGATCAGTATTTCCGTGGGGGTCGCCTATGGCACCGATCCCAATCGGGTCATTGACATTCTGCTTGGAGTCGCGCGAAAAGATCCCGCGGTCTTAGCCGAGCCGGCGCCGTTGGCCGTGTTCGATCGCTTCGGGGACAGCGCGCTCAATTTTACCCTGCTCTGCTGGTCCTTCGTCGATAAGTGGTTCGTCGCGCGGAGCGAATTAACGATAGCAGTGAATAACGCCTTTAAAGAAGCAGGAATTCAAATCCCATTCCCGCAACAGGACGTGCATGTTCGCTGGCCTGACGGACTCGGGGCAGCAGCCGAGCCATCTGAGACGTCAAACGATGCGCCGCAAAGGAAGAGTGCCGAGGGCGCTTTGCTCCTTTCAGAGAAGGAGACTCTTGCCAAGAAATGAAAATAGGGTGGGGTCAAGACAAACTTGACGCATCGATCTGGTAAAAGAAGATTACGGTCATGAGAACCGTTTGGCGAACGGGACGGTGGTAAAAGCTCACTTCCCATCTGAGCAGCCCCCCTGGCTTTTCTCGCGCCGCGCGGACTTTTGGCTGCTGTCCGGTGGAGCTTCGCTCGGCTTGCTGGCGTCACTGTTTGTAATCATCTGGTATGGTGATTGGGAACTAAGCTGGCTGGACTTCGTGTTAGCCGAGTTCCATTTGGGAGCGACCTATGATGCCATCATACGGCGGCGGCTCTGGCGCGACCGCCGCGGCGATGTGCTGTTTGCGCCTCTCGTCATCCTCGCGCTGACCTATGCTCTTACCATCAAGGGCCAATTGATGCTGCTGACATCGATCACGATGTATGCTGCCATTTGGCACCGGGGGCGGCAGAGTCTGGGGGTGGCCCGCTTTTACCAGCGTGGTGTTGGCGGCCCGGTATCGCAGGCGCACAATTTGTTGTTCCGGGGCGCCATTTATCTGCCCATGTTGGCGGGTATGCTTACCTACACGCATCTGGACCCAACAGACTACGAAGGAAAACCGTATCTTGCCCTGAATTTCGGGAAGCAAATCACCTGGTTGGGAGCCCTCACCGCCGTCGCCTGGATTATGCTTTATCTTGCCTGGATGCTTTGGCGAAACCGCAGGGAGAGCGTGATTTCCGCGCCGCAAAATGTTGGGGGTCGTGTTCATCCTGGGGAGTGGTGGGTGGTGCTTGCAAATGCCGTAGCCTTCGGGAGTGGCTACGCCCTCGGAGCAACGACTGGTTCGTATGTGTTAGGCCTCGCGGTTTATCATGAAGTGCAATATCTCTCCTTCACTTATGCAATTGTTCGGCACCCGGGACGTTTATATGCCGCGGGCAAAACAGGGAAGGACCCGCTAATCAAGGACGTTGATTCGGAGGCTTCATGCAAGCTCGGACCTGCATTGCGCACTGAGGTAAAACGTGCAGCCTCATTTCTTGTGTGGCCTGTTATTGGTTTTTCAGGGGCAGTCGTCGGCGGGTGGGCTGAACTCGAATGGCTGGCTCCGCTTGGCGCAGGCGGACTATTGTGCCACTACTGGTTTGATAGCCGCATCTGGACGCGTCGCGGTACGGGGTCGTAGCGGTTCCACGGAAAGCGGCAATGTTTAAGCGATCCTTAGAATGCTGCCACAGGAGCCATTGCAAGGAAAGCAGGCGTGCATGATCACAACCGGGAGTGTCCTGGTGATCAACTGCGGAAGCTCTTCGATCAAGTTCTCGGTCATGGATCATAACGCCGGTGTCCACAGGATCAAAGGGATGGCCGACCGTATCGGCAATGACGACGCGCACTTGATATGGGCGACGGCCGCCGGCAAGGGCTCACGGTTACTGGGCCCGGCCGACCACAAGAGCGCGATGGAGTCTATCGCCGCGGTGCTCCGTGAAAACATAGAACTTGAGGCCGGTCTCGTCGCGATCGGCCACCGCGTTGTACACGGCGGCGAAGCTTTCTCCACGTCGACTCGAATCGACGACGAAGTGTTATCAGCGATCGAAAGTTGTAGTCACCTGGCGCCGCTGCACAATCCGGCCAACGTACTGGGGGTTCGAACCGCACAACAGTTGTTTCCCAAGCTGCCACACGTGGCGGTCTTCGATACCGCCTTTCACCATCCGCTACCTCCGCGGGCCTATCTCTATGCCGTTCCTTACGTCCTTTACCAGGAGCAGGGTATCCGTCGCTACGGCTTCCATGGCACCAGCCATCGATTCGTCACGGAGCAAGCGGCGGCTCTGCTGGGAAAACCACCTGGTGAGTGCGCTTTTGTCAGTGCGCACTTGGGTAACGGTTGCAGTGCCTGCGCGGTACTCGGCGGTAAGAGCGTCGATACCACCATGGGGTTGACGCCGCTGGAGGGCCTGGTTATGGGGACTCGAAGCGGCGATGTGGATCCGGGCCTGCATGCCCATCTGCAAGATCGGCTGGGCTGGACCTTGGAACGCGTCACAGAGACTTTAAATAAAGAGAGCGGCCTGCTGGGTGTTTCCGGTCTAAGCAACGACATGCGCGAGTTGATCGAGGCGGCGGCCGCCGGGCACGGGCGCGCCGGCCTGGCGATCGAAATTTTTTGTTACCGACTGGCGAAGACGATTGCGTCACTGTTCGTTTCCCTCGGCCAGATAGGAGTGGTGATTTTCACCGGCGGCATAGGCGAGAATGCGGCGTCGATACGGGCCAGCGTGATTCATCGGCTCGGCTTTCTCGGTTTCGAACTCGACCCGGAGCTTAATCGGTTGCACGGGGCACGCACTAAAGGACGCATCACTCGGGGCGACGATCGAATCGCGATGGTAGTTCCGACCGATGAGGAGCTGATGATCGCGCGTGAAACGCTGGCCGTGATTAGTTGACAGGGAGCGAGGTTCACCGGAGCGCAATAGCAAAGCGCGCGTGACGGCCCGAAACGCGCAGACCGAAGCTTTTGCAGGAGGACAATCATATGAGTTTGCATCCGCTTGCGGGGAAACCGGCACCCGCGGACATTTTGATCGACGTGGATGAGCTTGAGAGGGCGTATTACGAGCGCAAGCCCAACACCGATGATCCGCTGCAACTGGTGAGCTTCGGCACGAGCGGTCATCGAGGAAGCCCGTTGGAAGGCACTCTCAACGAGGCGCATATCCTGGCCATGACGCAGGCGATCTTCGAATATCGCCGGGCACAAGGGATCACCGGACCCCTTTTCATGGGTAAAGACACGCACGCCGTATCCGCTCCTGCCGAGCGTACTGCTCTCGAAGTTCTTGCTGCGAACGGGGTTGAAACAGTGATCCAGCAGGGTGACGGCTTCACCCCCACGCCCTCGATTTCGCGGGCGATCCTGACCTACAACCAAGGGAGAAAAGACGCTTTTGCCGACGGCATCGTGGTCACGCCATCGCATAACCCGCCGGCGGATGGAGGCTTCAAGTATAATCCGCCGAACGGCGGCCCTGCAGACATCGACGTAACCGACTGGATCCAGCAGCGAGCCAATGCCTTGCTAAAAAACAGCAACCGTGAGGTGAAGCGACTTTCTTATGCGTCTGCCAGGGGAGCGTCAACCACTCATCAGGAAGATTTAATGATCGCCTATGTGAGTGACCTCGACAAAGTCATCGACATGGAAGCGATCCGATCGGCAGGAGTTAAAATTGGCGTCGATCCTCTTGGCGGCGCTTCCGTCTGTTACTGGCAAATTATCAGGGAAAGATTCGGCTTGAATCTCACGGTCGTCAATACCAAGGTGGATCCCACTTTCGGTTTCATGACGCTCGATCACGATGGCAAAATCAGAATGGACTGTTCCAGTCCCTACGCGATGGCCGGATTGGTGGGCCTGAAAGATCGTTTTCAGATTGCGGTTGGCAACGACGCCGACGCCGACCGCCATGGGATCATAACGCCGTCTCTCGGACTCATGAATCCCAACCATTACTTGGCCGTCGCCATTCATTATCTTCTCAGCAACCGGCCGAGCTGGAGCGCAGGCAGCGCTGTCGGTAAAACCCTGGTGAGCAGTTGCCTTATCGACCGGGTGGTGGAGCGGCTCGGCAGGAAACTCATCGAAGTTCCGGTTGGCTTCAAATGGTTTTCCCAGGGCTTGCTCGATGGGTCGATTTGCTTTGGCGGAGAAGAGAGCGCGGGAGCCAGTTTCCTCTGCAGAAACGGGGCGGTCTGGGTGACGGATAAGGATGGCATTATTCTCTGCTTGCTCGCGGCGGAGATCATCGCGAGAACGGGAAAGGACCCCGGCCGGTGGTACGACGAATTGACTGAAGAACTCGGCAGACCCTTCTATGCGCGCACGGACATCCCGGCAACGGCCGCGCAGAAAGCCGCGCTGAAAAAGCTGAGTCCTGAGGCCGTGGCGGCCCGGGAACTAGCGGGCGAACCGATCACCGCCAAGCTAACACGCGCGCCGGGCAACGGCGCTGAGATCGGGGGACTCAAGGTCGTTACCCGAAGTGGATGGTTCGCGGTCCGGCCTTCGGGCACCGAGGATCTGTGCAAAATCTACGCGGAGAGTCTCCGTGGGGAACAGCATCTGCAGCAGATCCAGGAAGAGGCCTGGCAAATCGTCCAGTCCGTGTTCGCAGCTTGCGGTGCGTAAGCGACGCTCCATTATTCGCCAACGGCGATCTAGTGCAGTGTCTCTAAAATGAAGGCACTTATTCTTCGACGTAACATTTTACGATCCGGGAATGAAATTTCATGCAAAAAACCCTAAATTCCAAGATATCACTGCAAGTTATCATCCCGCTGGTAGGCGGCACATCCGCCGCCACCATGCTCGACCAAGGGCTATCCTTTCACCACGAAACGCACGAAGGACACGAAGAACGGACAACCGGATTAGAAAAGAGACCGGCTTTCACCCCGTTTTTCTCTTCCTTCGTGCTCTTCCTGTCATTCGTGGTGGCATACTCCGGATAAAGTACCAACAGCGTGAGACACTGCACTAGAAGGAGTGATTCATCAAAAGTAGCCCCCGACGAGCGCCGCCGCGCGTGTTGGCCGCGCCGGCGACTCCCGTCACTTGCATTGGCTTGCCAAAATTGTCAGATAGGAATCCAGAACTTATTTCTTAGCGTGAAAGGAGAATCGGAATGAACACCAATCGCAGAGCGAATTGCCGGAAACTGGCGCTCACGGCGGCGCTGGCAGTGGCCATGATAAGTGCCTTGAGGGTTGATGTGGCGGGTGCAGCGAGCGCGAGCGAGATCAATCGCAAGGTTAATGCGACCTTGAAGACGCTCTACGCTACGCAACCTGGGGCGAAAGCACTGGCAGATAAGGCCAGGGGCGTCCTGGTTTTCCCGGATATTGTGAGGGGTGGTTTTATCGTCGCCGGACAATTTGGCGATGGCGCTTTGCGCAAAGCGGGCAAAACGGCGGGCTACTATCGCTCGCTCGCTGCTTCGGTTGGATTCCAGGCTGGCGCGCAGTCGTATGGCTACGTATTGTTTTTTATGGACGACGCATCGCTTACATATCTCGATAAGAGCGACGGCTGGGAACTTGGAACCGGGCCAACCCTGGTAGTCCTGGACAAGGGCTTCGGCAAAAATTTCTCGACCACGACGCTGCAGAAGGGCGTTTACGCTTTTATCTTCAACCAGAAGGGACTAATGGGCGGGGTCGCCATTCAGGGATCTAAAATCACGAAGATCAATCCGGATAAGTAGCGGCAAGCGTTGTCCGAGAAGGAATTGCACTGAAACATGCGGCTGACGAAAGAGAGGTTTGTGTAACAATGAAGAAACAGTTGGGCTTACGTATTTTGGCGTGGTTCATGATGGTGCTTTTGTCAGTCCCGCCGGGAGTCCTCGCCCAGCAACCCAGTAATACTCCCGCTTTCAACCAGGAAGAGCTGGATCAGGTATTGGCGCCGATTGCGCTTTATCCTGATTCACTGGTCTCCCAGATCTTGATGGCGTCCACCTATCCCCTCGAGGTTGTGCAGGCCGACCGGTTTGCGCAGCAGAATAAGAATCTGAAGGGCGATGCCTTGACCGCCGCGCTTGAGAAACAGGAATGGGATCCGAGCGTTAAATCTCTGGTCAACTTCCCGCAGGTGCTTACCATGATGAGCGAGAAGCTCGACTGGACGCAAAAGTTGGGCGACGCGTTTCTGGAGCAGGAGAAGCCAGTGATGGACACCATTCAGAGTCTTCGCGCCAAGGCTCAAGCAGCGGGCAATCTCAAGACGACGCAGGAGCAAAAGGTCATTGTCGAGCAAAAGATCATCAGGATTGAGCCGGCGAGCCCTCAGGTGATTTACGTGCCTACCTATAATCCCACCGTCGTGTATGGCGTATGGCCGTACCCTGCCTATCCGCCCTATTACTACTATCCGCCCGGATATGTCGCCGCAAGATCGGCATTTTGGTTCGCCAGCGGCGTCGCGCTGGGCTCGGCCTGGGGGTATGCGTGGGGAAGCCCTAACTGGAGTGGCGGCAACGTTAAATATAATTACAACCAAAACATTAATATCAACACCAACATCAACCGTCAGAAATATGCGCAGACACTGCCGGCGGGTGGCCAGGGTAATTGGCAGCACAATCCCGCAGATCGGAAAGGGGTCGCTTATCGGGACCAGGCGACTGCGCAGAAGTATAATAGAGGAACGAACAACCAGGCGGTTAACTCACGAGAGGCATATCGAGGCCGTGCGGAGCAGGGGCGGCAGGATATCGCTGGGGGAGGAGCGAGCCAGCCAAGAGGCAGCCAGGCCGCTCAACGCCCGGGTGCGGGCGATCGCGCAAGCACCAGTCAACCCAGCCCTGGCGGCGCTGGTGGCGGTGCCGCGAGTCGTGGCGGAGCGAGCGACCGTGCCAGTACCAGCCAACTTGGCGGTGGTTCAGCGCGAAGCGCTTCCGGAAACAGGGGTGGAGCGTTCGAAGGTATCGATCGTGGTGGCAGTTCCGCGTCGGCGGCAAGCCAGCGTGGAAGTGCCAGCCGGACCAGTTCTGGCGGAGGAACAGGCGGGAGATCCGGAGGGTCCGCTGGAGGAGGTGGGGGTACTCGCGGAGGGGGTGGCGGCGGTGGAGGTCGAAGCGGCGGAGGCCGCAGGTAAAGATACAAACAAAAGGTTTCAGGTGTCAGGTTTCAAGCAAAGAGTGACCCCTCGACACTCGGTGACTTATTTTAGGTGGAGGAAGAAATGAAATTTTTAACGCTCGAAACCAATAGGCAGTGTGGCGTGTGGCTGCGAATTGGTCTATCAGTTAGCGCCGCGGTCTTGGTCACGTTTAGCCTTGGTGAGAAATGTTTTGCGGCGACGGCGCAACAAAAGACTTTTCCGTCTGCCGACGAGGCCGTTAAAGCAGTCGTTGCAGCGGCGAGAAGCGATAACGATAAGGAATTATTGGTGATCTTGGGAAGCCAAGCAAAAGAGCTGATCTATTCCGGAGATCCCGTCGACGATAAGGCGAGACGGGCGCGGTTTGTGAAGGCCTACGACGAAAAGAACCGTCTTGCAACCGAAGGGGAAAGTACGATTCTCGTGATCGGCAACAACGGCTGGCCGTTCCCGATACCGGTCGTAAAAAAGGGCGAGAGCTGGGTTTTCGATACGGCGCAAGGCAAGGAGGAGATTCTCAATCGGCGCATCGGCGAGAATGAGTTGGATGCCATTCAGGTTTGTCTGGCCATCGTGGATGCGCAACGCGAGTATGCCATGAAGGACCGTGACGGTAACAAGGTTTTGGATTACGCGCAGAAATTTCTCAGTGACCCAGGAAAGAAAAACGGTCTTTACTGGAAGACTCAGGGCGGGGAAGAGCCAAGTCCGCTGGGACCGGTTGCGGCGCAAGCGAGACAAGAGGGATATTCAGCAAAGGAAGCAGGGGGGAAACCGGTTCCTTATCACGGCTATTATTACCGGATGCTCAAGGCCCAGGGGCCAAACGCCCCGGGCGGCGCCTACGACTATATCGTGAAAGGGAAAATGATCGGGGGTTTTGCACTGGTTGCGTTTCCGGCGCAATACGGCAATTCCGGGATCATGACCTTCATCGTGAACCACGACGGCGTGGTGTATCAGAAGAACCTTGGGAGTAACACCGGGACGCTGGCGCAGGCAATGACCCGATTCGATCCAGACGCAAGCTGGAAAAAAGTTGAGGATACGGCAAAGAAATAGTATCAACGCCAGTCGCAACGATATCGCCGCAAAATGCTTCGCCACCGGATTGGAATTAATTAAGTGTATTCCACGAAGCGCCCAGCGCCGCGGGGCCGCAACCAAGGCGGAGTGACTCGCTCAAAGGCGCAAAGGCCGCGCGCCTTGTCATTTCGACCCCTTCGGTCAAGCTCAGGGTAAACTCCGGGAGAACTCTTTCTCAGATCCCTCGCAAAGGAGATCCAGGAGCACGTTCAGCAGTTGAGATTCTAGGTTCGTCATCTACTGACCGGCAATTTGGCAGTCTCCAACATAACTGCGGATGGAGCCGTATGGACGTGCGGTTGCCGGCGCGCAATGAGGAGCTGTTCAATCTCGACAAAGTAGAAGAAAAGTTCGCGCTGCCGTTAACGGTCTGGCGCTAGCGTTCCTCGGAATGAATGCGAAAGGCATTTGATGTTGTTTCACCTGGTTCGGCCGGGATGGGTTAACGAAGACGGCGCGGCAACACTCAGAGTTTGTGAATTAATGGAAAATCACAGAAACTACCGTCCGCAACTAGCTGATTTCATTGACGTGAAACTTGCTCAAATCGGCTTAAAATCGATTTATTCACAACCTCTCAGTCTTAAACTGAAAGCGGGGGGAGCAAAGAGATTTAACGCTGAAGTTGCTGGGTCGCTGCCGTCACTGACACTGGCCCGGGAATCCCGAAGGGCAGTCGTTGCAGCGAAGGATTTCAAAGTTAATGTCACTGGGGATGAGAAAGTATTTCGCGTTGCCATCGAGCATATGCTTCTGGTGTAGCCCCTGCACAAGGTTGCCGGGGACCTTATCTTTGATCGCCACTCATCCTCATTCTCCGTAAAGCTCACCTGTCACGAACTTGATGCCGGCATGATCAGAAGGTCCGCGCTGCTCCTCTATCCCGGCCACTCAGGAGAACCACTGCCTTTGCCGGAGAATATACTCCGCGGTGCGGTAACTGAGGGCGGCGATGGTCGCGGTCGGCGGGTAGCCGGCCATGGTGGGAAAGACCGATGAGCCGACGATGAACAGATTCGGGATATCATGGGTCTGACAGTAATCGTTGACGACGGACGAACGTGGGTTCGCGCCCATGCGCGTGCCGCCGGCCCATCGGTTCGCGCGTCCTTTCGCTTCGGTCCAGACCTTGCTGGCGCCCGTCGCGCGCATGATTTTGTCACCGATCTCGGCCATGAACCGCTGCAGCCGGTGCTCGTTCCGGTGAAAGTCGAAGGTCACGCGCGGCACCGGCACGCCCCAGTGGTCACGATGGCGCGGGTCCAGATCGACCCGGTTGGCCTTGTGCGGCAGGGTCTCCGGTTGCATGTTGAGGTCGAAGCTGCGCGTGTAATAGCGCGCGAAGTAATTCTTATACTCCTTGCCCCAGTTGCGCGTGCCCGGCGGAACCATATCCATGCGCGTGACCGGCGTGCCCTCGCCGCTGGTTCCAATCGTCCCGCCGCGGATAAAGCCTAGCCCGGTGTGATCGAAATTGTTGCCGTTATAGTCGTCGATGCGCGTCGCTGCGGAACCGGGCCCGATGAAGCCGTTGATAATGAAATCGTCAAACAGCGCGCAGGCGCGCATGTCGCCGTGGGCCAGGATGTAGCGGCCGACAAGGCCGCTCGCGTTTGCGAGTCCTTTCGCGAACGGACCGGTGTCGGTCTTCGACAGCAGCAGCAAGCGGGTATTTTCGAACACGAACGCGGATAAGACCACCACCCGCGCTCGTTGCTCTTGAACCCGCCCGTCTGGATCGAAATAGCTCACGCCCGTCACCTGGCGTGAATCGCCGGTGTCGATGCGAAAGACTTTGCAGTTGGTCCTGAGGTCGAAGTTGCCGGTCGCAACGGCTACGGGAATTGTCGTGTAAAGGGTCGCTGCCTTGGCATGGACGTGGCAGCCATAAAAATTACAGTGGCCGCAATAGACGCAAGCTGGCCGCTCGGCGATTCTCGTGTCAAATGGGGCAGGGGGCCGGTAAGGTTGAGAGAGAATGCCGGCAGGCGTGTCGTAAGGATGATAGCCCAGTTTCTGACACGCCGCCGCAAACAGCTCCATCCTGGCGCTGTGACGCAAGGGCGGCAACGGGTAGCCGCGCTTGCGCGGACCGGCAAAGGGATTTGACCCTGCCGTACCGGAGACGCCGAACTCCCACTCGAACCGTTCGTAATAGGGCTCCAGATCGTCATAACTTAGCGGCCAGTCGACGACGTCGTAACCTTTCAGATCAGCTCCGGCGCGTTCGGCCATGCCGCTCGCGATTTCATTGGTGTAGATCTTGAAATCGCCGGGCATGAAACGAGATGCCTGGCCCGTCCAGTGGAGCAGCGACCCTCCCAGGACGTTCAACGGGCTGGTGCGGTTGCGCAGTCGCGCCACCTCTCCCGGCCTGGTCCGGACGGTAGTCGGTTCGTGCCGAACCCATTCGAGTTGATCACCGCGCGCGACGAACTTGATCGAATCGCGCGGCGCGTAGTCTTCCAACTTTGGCGCCGGGCCACGCTCAAAACCGACGACCTTAAGTCCGGCGGATGCGAGCTCTTTGGCGAGAATAGCGCCCACGGCACCGATTCCGACAAGGCATACATCTGCGCTTGACTGAGCCACAGCTACTCCTTCTCGCCTCGTGGTTGTTGAGCCGCTACCGGAGACAAGTCGACACGCCTGTTGATGTAAGCCTTGGCATATCCGAATTGCTGGCCGGGAAATTCTATCAGGCGCCAGCCGATCAAGTCTCGATTGCCGCCGTATTCCGGCTCGCCGAAGACTCCCTCGAGAACGTGACAGCGAACCATCTCGAAAAATTCCGCAGCCTTTTTGCAATCCGAGACTCGGCCGGCCTCGAAGTCTAAGAGGATCGTGTCCTTTTGAAGGTCGTCAAGCGCCGAAAAGTTGGGGCCAAACCTGCGGCGCCCGTGCCGGTCAACAGCTCGGAGCCCGCGGCGGTATAACCGCAACAACGGCGCATAGTCTCCGGCGAGGGCTCGCTCAATATAGTTCACCGCTCCGGCTTCCACAGCTCCCGGAGTGTCCGTGGTGGGGAAAATCCGATCGGCAACAGCTTCGAGAATCCGAGTCTCGCTGCGAGTCAAAATCTTAAAGGACTGACCGTTGGCCGTGCTTGATGATTTATTCTTGATCGATTCCATAGAAGGGAAATTGTTCCGCCTTCATTATCGCCCCTTGATATGCACGGCCAACCACAGCGTGTCCGGACCGGTTTGCTGGACTCGATGTTTTAAGTGACTTGGGATCAGCAAATGATCTCCCTCTTGCAGCCGGATCAACTCACCGTCTTCAAGTTCCAGGAGGGCCTCGCCGCGCAAAACAATCACCCACTCGGATTGCGGCTGGTCGTACCAAAAACCTACCGGACTACTGTGGGAGTGGGAGACGATGCGCTCAATTCTGAGCGTTTCATTTTCGAAAAGGGTCAGAAAGCGCTCTTGTTCCGAAGAGTCGGGAAGGTCGGCAAAGAAATTTCCAACGCGTAGGGTCATGGATCGACAAATTGGCCAAGAAATACCGTGTCAGCGGCGATGGCCGCACGGGTCACAAGCGCGCATGTCCAGCGCGCTATTAAAACCGTTGGATGGGGAGTTTCTCGTTATCCATTTTTGCTCCGACTCCCGATTTACCGAGCTCGTTTCTCGGCCGCCTTTACGGTATTTGACAGCAACATCGCGACCGTGGTGGGTCCCACGCCGCCCAGCCTCGGGGTTATCCAGCCCGCGACTTCGCCCACCGACTCGTCAACATCGGGTAAAAGCTTCTTTCCTTCCCACGTGATTCCGCCGCTGATGACAACGGCGCCGGGTTTTACCATGTCGGGTATAACAAAGTTGGGGCTGCCGACGGCGGCAATGAGAATCTCGGCTCTTTGGGTGTAGTCGGCAATATTTTTAACGCTCGAATGCACTACCGTGACTGCCGCGTTGGCGAAGGGTTGCTTTAGCGTCAGAAGTAGTGCAAGCGGTCGCCCGAGAGTAGGCCCGCGCCCGATGATGACGACGTTTCTTCCTTCCACGGGGATCTCGTAGTGTTTTAGCATAGCCTGAATGCCTGCCGGCGTGCAGGGGACCGGGCCCGACTCCTGGAGAACGAGGCGCCCTAGGTTGATCGGATGGAGTCCATCGGCATCCTTGTCAGGATTCATCGACAGGAGGGCGGCGTTGAAATCGAATCCTTTAGGTACCGGATGCTGGATGATGAAGGCGTCGACTTCCGGGTTGTTGTTAAAGTCATTGACCGCTTTCAGTAGATCGCTTTGCGTGGCGCATGCGGGGATTCCAACGTGGAGGGAGTTGATTCCAACCGCGTTGCAGGTTTCGTGCTTTTTGTTGACATAGCTAGCGCTTGGACCATCATCGCCGACTAGGATGGTACCGAGACCAGGGGTGACGCCGCCTTTTTTCAAGGCTTTGACCTTGGCCGCTACTTCTTGTAAGACCGCGTCAGCGACAACTTTACCTTCCAGCAATTTTGCGGACATCCGTGCTCCTTGTTAATTTGATCCCGACTCTAATGATGGATCGCGCCGGTGCTTAGATCGTGCTTGTACCGGCAGCGCCCGGGTGATCGTTTCCGGCGACGCCGGGGCTTACGCACTGTAATTTCAATAGCAGAAAAAGTTTTCTCTCTTCAACCCGGCGGGATGAAGATTGTGAAGTCTGAGACCCGTAGCATCGGCGGTCGCCTGGCGAAACCTATCGTCTGGTAGCATCGTTGAGGCTCAACGCGTTCGCTGCCTGAAGCGTCGCGACGATGATTGTCACCGCCGACGCGTCGCGCAACCTTATTCGCTGTACCCAAGCTGCCGAACAAACGGCGAAAGCTCCGTCGGACCAAACGCAACCTGTGAGCTAGAGAACAAGCGAGACCGCTAGACCCGAGAGTTGATTGGAGTTAGGCGAGGTACAGTTGCGCCAATGACGCGCACGCATTGCCTCCGCTGATATCCGGAATAATATTCAGCTCGATCGCGGCGACATCGTTGAGTTCAATACGATAATTCTCGATTTCTCGCGTCGTGGATGGCGGAGTGAAATTATACTGCTGGCGGAGAATGTCGCGGGAGGATTTTCCGTCCCACGGAAACCAGCGGAGCACGAACTCCTGCGTGCGTGTTTGCTCCTCTTCATGGAACGCAAGGAAGATGCGCCGGAGTGTTTGCGGCTCGTCAAAGATGAGGCGGATGGTTTGCTCGCCTGGTTCGGCTGCCCGCCAGCCCGGTCCGGTGCCAGGCATTAGAGCCGACTCGATGGGGTGTGCTTCACTCTCGGACGTGATCTCGACCTGAGCCAAGCGTTCCAGATCCAGCCACTCTGGAGCAGCGGCCGGGGTGTTCTCAAGAGTTTGCCGGGTTTTTATTTTGCGCATAAGTGCTCTCCTTCTTTACCGAAGCGTAACATATTGAGGCGCCTGTTGTTACCCCTAGCAGCTCAAAAAAAGCCGCATCGGCTTCTCCAGACTGGATTTTGAACGCGTCAATCCTTCATGCCATCCTTACACGATGCCAATCCTTACTACCGCGAAGCGTGGCGATTGACCGCGCCATGCTTCAGTGTTCCAATATTTCCACACTCCTTTCGCTCATCCGGCGGTGAGACCTCGCTGCCGCCGGGAGTTCTTCCTCCGTGCGAGAAATAAACTTCCACCGCTCACGCGGTGACGCGCGAGTCTTAAGCCGCAAAGAAGGAGAAGCCCATTGGTAGTATTGTCTTGCAACGGTCTGTTTTTTGGGGAATAAGAAACGAACAATGTGTGACGGCGTCGAAATACGCCGGACGCAGCCCAATGAAGGCACGTACTCTGAAGCTCCTGTTTCCGGTGATTGCGATCACGGTGCAGAATAATGCGGCGTGGCTGATCCTTTCTCCCTATCTTCAGCGCCTCCAGTTTCCCGTAGCGACAATCGGTTCGTTAATTGCTCTCAGTCCGGTGCTATCGTTGGTTTCGCGGATTCCGTCTGGCATCGCTTACAAGCAACATCGGGCGCGCGCATTGATTACCATGGGCATGTTGACGACGGGGTTGTGCAATTTTCTTTATAGCTTCGCAACCAATTCGCCAATTTTTGCTCTCGTTCATGGCGTGAATGGCTTTGCTTACGGAGCGGTGACGACGCTTTATATGGCCTTTTATGTGGATTCTCTGCCGGCAGGCGAGAATCGCAGTCACGCTATGGGCTACTATGTGGGGAGCCTGGCCGTGGGTTATTCGACCGGAAATTTCTTGTCCGGCTACGTCGCTGATCTCTTCGGTTATAACGTGACGTTCTACGTCGCCGCGCTTCTGTCCCTGGTATCCGTCCCTTTCATTTGGCTTCTGGGAGGTGTCGGTACCCGGGAGACAGCGAAAGAACAGGGCAGGTCGTCCATTAAACCGAGGTTCGGCGATTCAATCACAGCCATCCTGGATCCGAAGATGGCTGTGGTGGTGGTGGTGGCTCTGTTCCTGAATTTTCTCAACCAGCTGGGAGGTGTTTTTTTTCCACTTTACGGTCTCTCTGTAGGACTGACCTTGACTCAGGTGGGGGCGATCCGCGCCCTTTACTCCCTGTGCAACGCTGTTACCCGTCCTCTGAGCGGGCTTGTCGTAAACCGATTTGGGCATCGTCGTCTCTCTTATGGCGGGTTTTCGATTCAATCGGTGCTGATGACGATGGTGCCGGGTTTCACCGGTTTTGGTCCCTTGGTCGTGCTGTTTCTGGCGGCAGGGTTTATGCGCGCCGTCGCGATTGTCGGCAACGCCGTGGGCTTGGTCCAGGATGTTGATGAAACCAAGGTCCCGAGAGGCGTCGCGTCCGGGATCTACAATGCAGCAGGCGATTTGGGGAATATCTCGGGTCCGGTCGCGGGCGGACTCATCGCTTCGATCACGGGCGTCACGGGTCTTTTCGTCGCTGCGCCTCTGGGGGCAACCGTTCTTTTTTTTGCTGTTATTTGGGCGTTGCAGCGCAGGAATTAAACCGTCGAATTTTTGCGGATCCAACGCGCCCGCTGATGTCCCCCAAGCAACCCTCAGGTGAGATCTCTCATCCACAACGCGCCGATTCTAACCCGGATGTTTCGCAACGCGACCAAAAAGGTCCAAAGAAAAATTGCCAGCATGGGATAAAACAGACCATAGTTCTGCGCGATCATCAGTCTTCCTCCTCTCCACTAACCGGCGTTCGGTAACAGATAGGCCAGTACGGTGTTCATGAGGGAGTTGATCGCCGTGTAGCTTTCGATGGGAGTCGCTCGCAGTTCGGCTTCTGACTGGACGTAGGGCCCGGGGATCAGCTCCTTGCGACAATTCTTGATGAGGGAGCGCGTACCCGCCGGGGTCGTTTCCAAGTGAAACTGTAATCCGATCACGTTGCGTTTCAGCTGAAACGCCTGGTTTTCGCAAGCCGAGCTGCGCACAAGCCGGACGGTGCCTTCGGGGAGGTCGAAGGTCTCCCCGTGCCAATGAAACGCGTTGCATTCTGTCGGAAATTTGAAGGTGTCACCCGCCGTTGGAACGGCCTGGATGGGAAACCAGCCAATCTCCTTCAAAAGATTCGGGTAGACGCGCGCCCCCAGGGCGCTGGCCAGAAGCTGCGCGCCCAGGCAAACTCCGAGCACCGGCGCGTCACGGAGAACTATCTCGCGGATGAACTCTTTCTCGGGTTTGAGCCACGGCAGCTGCAGCTCATCGTTTACGCTCATGGGACCACCCATGGCGATGAGGAAATCGATCTGCCCCGCCGCGGGTAAGCTCTCTCCTAGGAAGAAGCGCGTGGTCGTGAGGCTAGCGCCGCGACTCCTGAGCCATGGCTCGATGCTGCCAAGGCCCTCGAACGGTACGTGCTGGAGAAAGTGGACTCTCATGCGGATGACTCAACCTGCGCTTCGGTCACGGTGTCACTGTCGGAAGACGCCCTGGCTTGGTGGGCGCTGCGCGTCATGGTTGCGCCGGCTGTGCCGAAGCGGGAACCCCAATGCCCTTCATCTTGGCGTCAACTCTTCATACAACTCCCTCATTTCCCTCGCCACGGCAAGATCATACGCCGTTTTTCCCGCAAAACCGGGAGCGCCGCTACCCCTTATCGACAAGTCCGCGCCAGCGCGCGCAAGCATTAGGGCGGTCGCTGAGTGTCCGGCGATCACCGCGAGCATCAGCGCACTCAGGTGATATTTCGCCGTGACATTCAAGTCTGCCCCATGCTCGAGCAGAGTGTCGACGATCTCTTGAAAACCGCGGTGAGCGGCCAGCATGAGCGCGGTCTGTCCGTAACGATCACGGGAATTGATGTCTGCTCCGGATCTGAGCTGTTCCTGCACCGCCGTCAAATCGCCACAAGTGATTGCGCTTTCCCAGAGAGTATCCATCAGTAGTTCCTTCTTACTGCCAGAAGGACCCAGGTCCGTGAGTAAGCGCCAATGGGTTACTCCATTGCCCGACGCAGTACACGAACGCGGCGAGGCTGATCATGATCACAGAAGTGCGAATAAGAGTGGCGAGACCTTGAATCGACGCCTTTCAGGCCGATCTTTGCACAGATTGCCGTCAGGGCGGCGAAGACAGCCGAAAGATGGGCCCAGTAAAGCCCGCCGTATTCTGCGGTCATCGTAAATCTCAAATTCGCGATAGCAGGCGTATCCTTAATACCCCGGGGGCAACAGAATTGCGACAGCATTGCAGTCGCGGCGCAGGAATTTACTCTCTAGCACGCTTGTAAAGCCCAGAAGGAGTGTCAGTTGATTTGTTTCCGTGCACGGATCGCGACGCTGCCGCGCTGGACCGCATTTGACATCGCCACGTACGATTTGGCCTCCGCCTGTGCGGAAATACGGAGTGGCCGCGCGCCGCGCGGCAGAGCCAGACTTCTGTTTATTCAAAGTAACTAATAGAATGTTTGGACCTTTGCTGATCACGAAGAAAAGCAATGTTAAAATCAAAGATGATCGTTACATTAGACATCAGGTGAATCGTGCGCGAATCAATTAAGCCCTTAAACCGCGAGCGGCTTTTCTTGCCCGACACAATGATCTGGCAGGTTAATCGCGAGATGGTTCTGTTGCTGGCGGGGGGACGCGCGTTGTTGATGCAGTTGGCCCAACCCAAGGTGGCAGCCGGGGTCGCTGAGCACAGCCATTTTAAAGAGGATCCTCTCGGCCGCTTGCACCGTACGATGAGCACCATGTGGTCGATCGTGTTCGACGACACCGCACGGGCGCGCGCTGCGCTAGAACGAGTACAAAATGTACACCAGAAGGTCCGGGGGGTTATTCAACAGACAGGGTCCTTGCCCGCTGGAACTCAGTATCACGCACTCGACCCGGAATTGTTATTGTGGGTCCACGCCACACTGGTCGACTCCGCCATGGTGGCTTACGATCTTTTTGTGAAACCACTGACGCCACATGAACAGTCGAGCTATTACGATGACAGCAAGAAACTGGCTTCTTTGTTCGAGATCCCTGAGAGAACTGTCCCGCCGTCGTTGGCTGACTTTAACTCCTATATAAAGCGCATGCTCACCGCCGATGTGATCTCCGTAGGGCCTGCCGCGCGGTCTCTTGCTGAGGACATCCTCCATCCTCGCCCGTGGAGTCTGAAGGTGGCCGGGCCCTTGTTCGCGTTGATGACCGCTGGATTGCTGCCGGGAGGTTTGCGCGAGGCCTATGGACTCGGTTGGAGCGAACGCAAGGAGAAGATATTTTGGCTGCTCGTTAGGGGAATCCGGCGCTTTCTTCCGCTTATCCCGGCACCCTTGCGCATTGTTCCCAACGCTCGCGTGGCAGAAAAAAACCGTCTCTCTCCCCGTAGCCGTTCTATTGTCTGACGAGCATTGAATAGACTGCTAACAGGAGCGAAAAGGGGAAAGCAGGATGCTTCCCCTTTTTGTTTGGTGCACGGTCGCTTTCGATCAGTTCAAGCTGATCAGGATTTGTCGTGGTTTCGCTTCTTCAGCTTTTGGAACGCGTAGGGGATGTTGACTCTGACCACGCTGTAGCATATAGGGGCAGAACGGTAACGGGATGCGATGATTTCATCGCTGTCCGCGCAGACGTGCCCGGGAACGGAGTGACCGATGTATTCCAAGTTATTGGTGCCCCTCGATGGTTCGCGGCTTTCCGAATCGATTCTGCCGTACGCGCGTACGCTCGCAAAAACTCTTCATCTCACGGTAGATCTCTTGCACATTGTGGAACCCGAGCGCGTTGAGGCCGCTTCCGCGCATGGCGCCCGCAGCACTCATACGGTCGGGGCCGAATTAAAAAAGATCAATGAGCAATATCTCGCGGAGGTCGCGCGTACGTTCCCCGGGTCTGTCACGGTTCACGCCTCAGTGGAAGTGGGGAATCCACCAGAAGTGATCGTGGACCGAGGAGCGGTTCAAAAAGGGACCTTGATTGCCATGTCCACGCACGGGCGGTCGGGGTTTCGACGCTGGTATCTTGGCAGCGTCACCGAGAAGGTTCTGCACGCGAGTAATGACCCGCTGCTGGTCGTGCGCGGGACGGAACAAAGCGGGAGCGTTCAAGAAGCGTCTTTGAACGCCATCATTGTACCTTTGGATGGCTCTCCTTTGGCGGAGCGGGTATTGCCCCACGTCGTCGCCATTGCCCGGGAACTGAAATTGAAAGTGGTGCTGGTGCGGGTCTACTCGCTCGCAGCGCTTACTTATACCGAAGATACGATCGAAGAAGGTTCCCCGATCGATGTTGCGGCACTGACGGATGCCCTTAATAGTGAAGTCCAAAGATACCTCGAGCAGAAGGCGTCACAAATGAAAGACGAGGGGCTGGAAAATGTTGGCCGTGAGTTGTTCGCAGGTGACCCTGCGGGAAGAATTGTTGATTTGGCCCAGCAAGCTCCGGATAGCCTGATAGCGATGTGTACCCACGGGAGGTCGGGAATCAAACGCTGGGTTTTGGGAAGCATTACCGACCGGGTGGTCCGCCACTGCGGGAGCCCCGTACTCGTTGTTCGCTCCTCTACTTTAACGCCATAGGCCGTAAATCGCCTGCTGTGCCGGGTGCGGACCTTTTCGGTCTTCGAAATCGCGAGCGGTGCCTCTATGGGCCGCGTCCTCCATAACCGCGGCAGCGGCCGGTCTCCTCCACTAGATCTTGAAAGACCTTCTGGCGTTCTCGCCGAAAACGGCCTTCGCAGCCAACGGGGATTTGTCCGCTCGCCAGATAGTCCTGCAGCGGACGTAGTTTGCCCGTCTCGCGGCATTGAGGACAAAGGCGATTGCGCAAATTGCCGAGCGGGGATCTAGTGCCGGCGATGCGCATGACAGACAGCGGGAATTGTCGGAGGGAAAAGAAACGAGCGATCCGCGTAAGGGGACAGGATTTTCGTGGAACCGTGGCATACGGCGATTCGCGCACGAGGTCACTTTCGGGAAGTAAAAGGGCAAAGCCGGACGTATCAAGAACATTGACGAATAGCGTGCAGGGAATCAGCGCGCGTCCGGCGATCCACGCGAGCGCCTTGCGCACCGGCGTTTCCCGTTGGGCAACAGCAACGTCAGATGATACTGGAATGACATAGTAGACAAAAGTGCTCCTTTATGGCATGACCCCCGGCGGGTACCGGGAGTTTCATATAGTTGAATTGCCCCGCAAATTCGGCATGTTCCGGGAGAAGTTGGTTCTTTTGCGAAACCGGAAAATTGTGGCACGCGAGTTGCGTTATTGCTGTTACTGCTGCGAATTGCGGAAAAACATGAAACGCCTTCTTAATGACAAGGGCCAGGGAACACTCGAATACACTCTGCTGATTGGGCTGGTCGTAGTCGTCGTATGGGCTGTTATTAGGAATACCGGGATTGTCCAGTCGGTTAGTGGCATTTGGGGAGACGTTGACCAGACGATACCGAGTGGGACATCCAACAATCCGGGCAGTTCGTCAGGCGGTTCCGTCACTCGCAATGGCGCTGGTGGCGGCGCGGGAGCAAATAGCGGTCGCAATAGCACGAGCGTCAGTCGGAATGTCGGAAATTCCGACCCCCAGCACCCTGTCGCGACACATCAGCTCACTGAAGAAGAGAGACTCGGAGAGCAAAAAAGCGGTGGGGAGGACAACAGCCAATTGCCAGAACCAGCTCTTTCCCGGAGCAATGGAGCGCCGAGTGGAGTTTCAAACATCCTTGAGTCGCAATGGAACAATTTATACATGGGGCTCGGGCTTGCCCTTTTCGTGCTTATCGCGTCTGTGATCCCCTTGATAGTGTGGATGAGAATCAAGTCCATTGAAAAGGGCGAGATTTCCTTTCAGGGTCTGCAAGCGGAACAGATTGTCGCCAAAATTAAACAGACCGCGTAATCTTAACTCGTCGCTCCGGTTTTCCAGATTCACAGTTTCAAGCCGAATCCTAAACACGCCTGTCCTTTATTTTTGCTCGCTTGCCTGCATGATCTCCTTGGCCAGCTTGGAAACAGGCGTCAGGTCGGTAAACTCCGGCCGAGCCACGAAAAGCGCTCCGTTTTCAATATGATTTTCTCTTCCTTCGTGATTTTCGTGACATTCGTGGTTAACGGTCTGTTCCTATTTTTGTTGCGGCTCAGCCGCGCTGGGTCTTTCGTGGTGGAGAAACTCCACAGGAAACCCGGAAAAACCCTTTATCCCAGGTCCCGATATTGATTGCGTTGAAAACCATCGCAATCACTCCGAAATTGGCAGATGGGACTCGTCAATCGCGGCCCAGCTAACCCTGCTGCTCCAATAGCGGTGCGCAGTGGGCTTGGCACCAGGGTCGTCGTCCAAAGTACCCGAGGGAACAATGATATTTTCGCGGTTGCGCGTCGGACGGGGCACCGGGCAGTTGCAGCGCGTGCAAATCGCGGTCGAAAAGCTTCTTGCCTCCGGCAGATCGTAGCGCGAAATCAGTTCTTCCCCCGCGATCCAGCGAAATTGATCGGGAGCCACTGCGATATTCGTTGAGCGCACGCCGCCCGTGGCTTTCCGGCAACGCGAGCAATAGCAGTGAGCGAACCGCACAAATGGGGGCCGTACCTCATAGCGGACCGCCTTGCAGAGACAACTTCCGCGCAGCACTTGATCAGACATCGTCAACCTCCTGGTCGCCTTTCGGCTTCTTCTTGGCTGCGAGTTTATGGTGATTCCCAAGGCTTGGCAAGAAAAACCCACGGTTCCGTCGCTCCAGAGTCCTCCAGCAAACTCTCTCAAGACGCCTTAAACACCATTCCAGCGACGAATATCAGCATGACCGCGCCGGCAAGGTAAGATACCGCCGCGAGACGGCGCGTGAAGACTGGTGTAAAACCAAGCGCACGAACCTTACGGTGCTGACTCATACTGGCCCATGTGGTATGGGCGAGAAGAAGCACTCCAATAACGGCTCGAACATAAGGACTCACGGCAAGAAATAACAGCACGATCGTACCCGCAGTGAGAAAAATGTGCCAAGCGGGTTGCCCGGCGTCGTTGATGAACCGTTTGCGTTCGGACTCGTCGAGCAAACCCAGTGTTCGCTGGAAGAGAAAGAAATAGACCGCAAACAGCGGGATGCACGCGTAGATCAGCAGGTCGGCAAACATGGTTAAATTTGCAGCTTCGGTGCTGGGATAAAACGGGTCGGACGCAACCCAGCGTTTGTTTTTCTTCCGGCTTCAGATTTCAATTCGAAGTTCGAACTCTCCTCACGACGACTCGTCTTATGTCGCTGCCGAAAGGGCCTGCGCTAAATCCTCACCGGTAAGGGTTATGGCTTGGCCAAAGCCGGCAATTACACGGGCCGAGACCGGTTCGATGATGAATAGGTTGAAATCGGAAAACTCGAATAGCGGCGCCGCGTCCGGAAAGCGCGACAGATAGAGTTCTCGCGCGTCGGTGTATCTTTCGGAGTCACGGTTGATCATTCGGCACGTCCCTGCACCGTTACACGTGCCAACGCCTGCGGCATTTTCCCCTCACCTTCCGATTCGGTGATGAGCAAGCTCACATCAGGGTTATCGAGCATGTCGCGTGTATGAGCGGCGAGCCGGCTCACATGCAGGATAAAACGGCCGTCCCTTGCAGCTGCATACGGAACCATGGACACAAACGGCAGTCCTTGATGCAGCGTCCCGAGAGCGGCAGTCACCCGGCCAAAGATCAGTTGCTGCAAAACGACGGTCAACTCATGATTCATGCGGTTATCCCAAGGAAATGATGGTTTTGTCAAAATCCAAAATCGGCCTCGACCGTTTATCGCAAGTTCCATCTAGCATCGCGGTCACTCAATTGGCCGCTGGCTCAATAAGTAAACACGGTTTGTTAGACCAAACCGCTGAGCCGAAATTTATCCTTTTGCGCTGGGAATTGTAAGCGGCAACAATGAGCCCGAAGAGAGCAGTACGAATGAATTGTGGCAGAGGCCGAAACCTATTGAATTGTGCCCGAAGAGTTTTCGGATTGCCTCCTCTTCTTTTTTCGCGTTGACGTACTTAAGCGCACCCAGACGTATCAAACCGGTCCGGTTGTTTGCTAAAGAGCGAAGAGCGCATTTGACCCTTTACTGAGCCGCTAAGCGGAATCCACCAATTTGCTATGGATATTGTAAAGCGGTGGGGTTGGGTCGCTTGACTCGGTCCTAAGCCCATCCCTTTCAAAACGGCATCTTGATCGCTCAATTGCGTTCTGGGACAAAAACGTTCTCTAAAAGAAAGCGCGTCTCTTGATATATGCTTTGCATTTCCTCATCCCTGGACAGGAGTCCATCGAAGAAAGTCGCATAAGCGACGTAGCTCATGTCGATGACGTCGTTCAAAGTGTTCTTACTTGTATTGCCCACTCCTCCCTTGGAGATCCATCGCAGAATCAGGAGATAGCAACTAATTGCAAGCCGAAAGAGATAATTATTTCTTGCCAAGTGAAATTTCGAAATGTCTGCAATATCAGGGTTATTCCGGAAGAGAAAAGCTGCACTCAAAAGCATGTCGTTCACTATTCTTTCGCAGAACTCGTTCGGTAAGCTGGTTCCTTTTCTTAATGCCTCAAGGTGTTTCTGTCCAAAGGACCTTGCTATCCCTTCAACGGCCTGTCGAAGCCTAGTCAAATCGTTTCGTATGGCATCGAAGTGGCGAGCGGCCATCTCTCCGAGTTCTAGGATTTGGTATTCTAACGCCACGTCACCCTTTTCCGCACGATAAACATTGCCGCAAAACTCTCTGAAGCCCTGGGTCTGAAGGGGATCCTCAAAATTCTCGAAGTCGTTTGACGAATTCGGCAGCTTAATTATTTCGCGTGTTTGTCTCAATACGATGACTTGTTGCGGATACCTAGAAACAATCTCAATCGAACGGTAGATGTTTTTGAGAGCGTTCCCTTTGTACGCCTCCATGCAAGCAGTTTCGGTAAATACAACTTTGTTAGTCTCATTTGTACTCAGATACTCTTCAAGTGCGGGGTTCTGGAAGTAGTTCGCGTCGATTACCTTCTTCATTATGAGCCTCGAATTGGCAAATGAGATTAACGTATAATCCCGGCCAGAGGGAACCAGTGATGGGTAGGGCGCTCTAGGCCTAAATAGCGGTACCCTTTTTGGGTTTCTCAGTGTTGATCACGACCGCGCTCATGAACTCGTTATCTCCATCAGCATTGACCTCCAAGGGAGGGGGTAAAAAATTCAGCGTACGGGTCGCCGTTCTCGTAATCAAATCCGGGTGTTGGGGTCCCGATGTGCGAGGGAACACTTTGCGAGGTGACTTCGATCCACTCGCCGCGAGACATAGTGATCGCCGTGACCTGGGAACTTAAACGACCAGATCGTGGCGTAGATGCTCATTTCTATCGTGCGTGCTCTAGTGTCTAGTCTTGCCGACCGCGTCACACGTGAACCGGCGTGAGCTCGAAAACTCGCGCCAACTGGTTCGCACGCTTGAGATCTCCTCGACGTAACGCTTTTCGTACCTCGTCTCGCTTCTCAGCATCCTCTAAAGATAGGTATCTAGGTATCGTGGTCGCTTCTCGCTGCTGTCAATGAGTTCGACATCAACTTCGGCAGCAAAATGACCTTCGTGAAGAAGTTTGGTGTGGCGTTGTTTATTCATCGTTTTCTCCTTGTGAAATCCATCGGTCGAGCGTGATCCGAGATCTGCACTTCACGTCAGCAACTAATTCACGAGAGAAAAATGGGATCGGTGTCTTTTCCTTTCGCAGACTGACCCAACACGAGCAGGCCGCGATCGTTCTATCCATGGCCACTGCTAGCTGATTTCGCAATCTGGCTAGCGTCTTCGAAGTAACGCCGATGTGTCCGCCGCAACGCATCTTCGCTCGCCGCCTCGAGCAGGACCACCTCATGGTCTATTCCTCGACGGTTCAGATCCAACTCAATCTCTAGGGCGCGAATTCGCCGCTTTGGATCGTTCAGTGTCCTCGAAAACTTTGAAAGTGACGATGCAGCCTTCCGAGCGGTTATATTCAATTAAGAAAATCACTGTTTTAGCCTCCTTTGGTGCTCGAGCAGAGCGATTAGTGTGCCAAAAGCCTCAACGAGTTCCTTTTTCTCAAGGACAATTCGTTGCCGCAGACTTTGTACGCGGAGACGGCTTTTATTTAACGCCTCTCTGTTCACTTTGTTTTTCTCCGTCTGCTTGATATCGATTTCTAGTTCCTCGATACCCCTCTCAATCTCCTCGAGTTCTGCCACTCTTTCAGAAGCGCCTGTGATGCCCTTTCTAGCCTCCCTGTTGCCGCCACCATATTTTATGGACGGATCGAAGCGATCAGCAAATTTCTCCGAAAGCTCCGCCCATAAGTGTTGCAACGAGGTCCGAACCTGGATCTCGATCAATTTTCCAGAGATTCGGGGGACGACATGGACAGCCCGGTAGCCATAGCTGGGGTTCTTTCGACGATCAATCACTGCTGCCCCTGAGAAAACGGTGCGTAACGATACGACAGCCAGCTCCTGGTCCGCAATCTCGGGTACTACAACCCGGCAGCCCGCAATATCCTGGACCTGGCTCAGTCGTATGGTCTCACGATGGAGCTTCTCTATTATCGAGCTTGTGGACTTGGCTGGTCTTCCCGTTGGCTCCAAGTTGAGTTGGTCCCGGATGGTCCGGACCACACTTTCGTACGCGTCGCCAAACGACCGTCGATAGTCGTCAAGTAATCTTAAGTCAGACTCGGTAGGAGAACCTTCTCTCAGACGGTCCCCGAGCCGGTCAATTTGCGTCTTGCTGAGGATTTGCATCAGCTCCTTGACGTGAGGGCGATCGTAGGGGATACCTTTCGACGCGCAGCATGGCGCGGCGCTGGTAGGCTGCAAGTCCCTATGACGACTACCGTTGAGCATGCCAATTGCCACATTTGATCTTGTGTCAGGATACCACGGACGGTTGGCTTTTAACTAGGTTTCAGTCATACCTGCTTTAGTTTACCGGGCGGCCCTCCCCGTGCATCCTTTCCCCTCTCCCTTACATCTAAATGTAGATTTCCCGATCAATGTAGGCTTTTCCATTCCCGACCGGGAGGCGGTTAATTCAATGCGGTTAAGCATTTAAGGGAGGGTCTTTTATGAGTAAGCGAAATATTTTTATTGGCGTAGCGTGGTTGTCCTTGCAGGGCTTTGGTACGCGTTTCGGCCTGAGTTGCTGTTCATTAATAAGACTGTCAATGAGGAGTTTCCGGGCGGGGCCGCGATGGCCTCGATTGAGAAGGGACCGATGGCAATAACCAAAGGTAACTTCAAAGGGCTTGGCGCATGAAACTAAAGGTATGGTTTCGATTTATCAGCTGGCGGAAGGCAAGCGGACCTTGCGCTTAACGGAGTTCGAGACTTCCAATGGTCCGGATGTCCATGTCTATCTAGCAGTTTCGGAAGTGGAAAAAGGCAATGACGCGATAAAAGAAGCCGGGTTTATTGACCTGGGCTCGATGAAAGGCAACCAGGGCGATCAGAATTATGACATTCCGGCGGACGCGGACCTGAACAAATATCGGACGGTGTCAATTTGGTGCGCGCGCTTCGGCGTCAACTTCGCAACGGCTGCTCTGGCGGAGCCCTTGGCCATGCCGGTAAAGCTCGCACAAGGTGATTTCCGCGGCATCGCACACGAAACCAAAGGGATGGCCTCTATTTACCAGTTGCCGGGAGGAAAGAAGGTGCTGCGTTTCAGCGCTTTCGAGACTTCGAACGGTCCCGACGTGCACATCTATCTGGTGGCTGCGCAGGATGCGACCGATAATGACACGGTAACTAAAGCGGGTTTCATCGATCTCGGCAGCATCAAGGGCAACATAGGTGATCAAAACTACGATTTGCCCGGCGACGTCGATCTCGCCAAATATCGGGCCGTGACCGTGTGGTGCAAGCGCTTCGGCGTAAATTTCGCAACGGCTGCTCTCGCAACTGGCCAGCAGTCAGCTCAACCGAATGTGATGTAACTTGCCGGGTAATGGCTGATCCGGCAAAGTAACAATTAAAAAGTAAAAAACGAAAAGACAGCTCGAATAGCAAAACTAGAAATATCAATCATGCAACTAGAGAAGACAAAAATTCTCATCCTGGGCGGCGGTTTCGGCGGGCTGTACACGGCGCTCGAACTGGAAAAGACGCTCGCGCGCCGGCCCGAGATCGAAGTGACTCTCGTCAACCGCGACAACTTTTTTTTGTTTACCCCGATGTTACATGAGGTCGCGGCCAGCGATCTCGATCCCACAGACATCGTCAATCCGATCCGCAAGCTTCTCAAGCGCGTGCGGTTCTTTGACGGACGGGTCGAGAAGATCGACATCCGGTCAACGCAAGTCACCGTGGCCCACGGCTACGAAAACCACCGGCACGAACTGGCGTCCGATCATCTAGTTCTAGCTCTGGGGTCGGTCGCCAATTTTTTTAAGCTCCCAGGTGTCGAAGAGCGCGCCCTGACTATGAAATCGCTCGACGATGCCATCACCTTGCGCAGCCGGCTGATCGAACACCTGGAAGAAGCCGATTTTGAGTGTTGCCTGGAACTGCGCGAGCGCCTGCTTACCTTTGTCGTGGCTGGAGGGGGTTTTGCCGGGGTTGAGACCATCGCCGCGGCCAACGATTTTTTGCGCGAGGCGATCCGGTTTTACCCCAACTTGCGCGCCGGGATGGTCCGTTTGGTTCTAGTGGAATTCGCCCCGGAAATTTTACCCGAGCTCGGAGAACTGGGCGCGTATGCGGCCAGGAAGCTAGCGCAGCGCGGCATCGAGATCCGCCTTAACACCTCGGTTTCGTCCATGTCGGAGCGCGGCGTCGAACTGAGCGATGGAACTCTTATCAAGACCAACACGTTAATCTGGACAGCGGGGACGGCTCCCAATCCTTTGTTGGCGACGCTGGAATGTCCCAAAGAAAAGGGCAAGCTGGTCGCGGAAGCGACCATGGAGGTACCCGGCTGGCCGGGGGTTTGGGCCCTTGGGGACTGTGCCACGATCCGCGATCCGAAAACCAGCAAGCCGTATCCGCCGACCGCGCAGCACGCACTGCGCCAGGGCAAAGTGCTCGCGCGCAATCTGGCGGCGGCGATTCAAGGCGGAGAAAAGCAGCCGTTTGTCTTTTCCACCATCGGGCAACTAGCCGCAATCGGCCGCAGGACCGGGGTGGCCAACATCATGGGAATCAACTTTTCCGGCTTCACGGCCTGGTGGCTGTGGCGCAGCATTTATCTGAGCAAGCTTCCGCGCCTGGAAAAGAAAGTTCGGGTAGCCTTGGGCTGGACTCTGGATCTTTTATTTACGAAAGATCTCGTGCAGTTCAAGACCAATCACACGACGCGATCGTTGCCAGCAAGTGAGTCGAGACAGCAAACCGCAGCGTAAAATAAGTCAAAAATAAAAAGTAAAGAGGCAAAACAGGAGAGGGAGCGCGAATATGGCAACACTAAACCATTACGACGTGATTATTATCGGCACTGGAGCCGGCGGTGGAACGCTTGCTAACCGTCTTGCCGGGACGGGAAAAAAGATACTGCTGCTGGAGCGCGGCGGTTACGTCCCGCGCGAAAAGGACAACTGGAACCCGCGTGCGGTCAATCTCGAAGGAAAGTATCAAACCAAAGAAATGTGGCATGACAAGGACGGCAAGGAACTCCACCCGCACACGAATTATTACGTCGGTGGCAATACCAAGTTTTACGGGGCGGCTTTGTTTCGACTGCGCAAGGAAGACTTCGGCGAAATCAGGCACCACGGCGGAATTTCGCCGGCCTGGCCCATTACCTATGACGACCTAGGGCCGTATTACACCCAAGCCGAGCGCCTGTACCATGTGCATGGACAGCGGGGCGAAGATCCAACCGAACCGCCCGCCAGTGCGGCTTACCCGCATCCCGCGATCAGCCACGAGCCCAGAATCCAGCAGTTGTCCGACGACTTTGCCAGGCTGGGTTTGCGCCCGTTTCACACGCCACTCGGGGTGATGCTCAATGAACAGGACCCACACGCGAGCCGCTGCATCCGCTGCGAGACCTGCGATGGCTTCCCGTGTTTGGTATGGGCCAAGTCCGACGCTCAGGTCTGCGCCGTGGACCCGGCGCTGCAGAGCCCCAACGTGACGTTGATGACGGATTCGTATGTCGAGCGGCTTGAAACCAGCGCCTCCGGACGGGAAGTCACAAAGCTGATTGTCCAGCGCAACGGCGCGCGCGAGGAGTATTCGGCGAACTTTGTCGTGTCGTCTTGCGGCGCGATCAATTCCGCGGCCCTGTTGCTGCGCTCCGCCAATGATCGGCACCCGAACGGGCTGGCGAACAGCTCCGGCGTGGTCGGACGCCACTACATGGGGCACGTCAACTCTGTACTGATGGCGCTCTCGAAATGCCCGAACCCGACCATCTTCCAGAAAACGCTGTCGGTCAACGACTTTTATGCCGCCAGCAAAGAGTGGGAATATCCGATGGGACATATCTCGTTTGTCGGCAAGTTGGACGGAGAGACGCTAAAAGGCGGCGCGCCCGCGCTCACTCCCGGATGGACCCTCGAGCTGATGGCAAAGCACTCGCTTGACTTCTGGCTGACGTCCGAGGACCTGCCTGATCCGAACAACCGTGTCACACTCGACGCCAAAGGCGGTATCGTGCTCAGCTACAAACCCAACAACGAAGAAGGTCACCAGCGCCTGATTGCGAAGCTCAAAGACTTAATGAAACAGCAGACCAAGTGCGAAGCCCACGGTCACGAGTGCCACGAGGGCATGTTCGCGCGCAACCTGTACGTCGGCCAGAGGATTCCGCTCGCTGGCGTCGCGCATCAAGTGGGGACCGTGCGCTTCGGCAACGATCCCAAGACCAGCGTGCTTGACGTCAATTGCAAGGCCCATGACGTCGATAACCTGTATGTGGTTGACGGGAGTTGTTTCTGCTCCAGCGGGGCAGTAAACCCGGCTTTGACGATCATGGCCAACGCTATGAGGGTAGGCGATCATCTCATCGAAAGGATGAAGGGGAATTAAAAATCCAAAATTAAAAAGCAAAAATTGGCAGCCGAAAAGGCCGGAAGATTCAAGGCGGAAGGGTGAAAGCGGAACGCAAAATTGAGAGGCAAAAAGTGAGGCGAAAGAGTTCTACCGTGTTTAGTCGTGTTCTCTTAATTGTTAATTTTTACTTTTTAATTTTTTATTCCGCCCTTCAGGCGCAGGTTGTCAAATCTGTGGAGGCTGTGGGCATGACGGTCTCGGACATGGACCGGTCGTTAGATTTTTTCTCCAAAGTCCTGACCTTTGAGAAGATTTCAGACGTGGAAGTGGCGGGCAGCGAGTACGAGCAGCTTCAGGGTTTGTTTGGCGTGCGCATGCGTGTCGTGCGCCTGAAACTCGGCGATGAGTTCCTGGAGCTGACGGAGTATCTGGCGCCCAAAGGGAGGCCGATCCCCGTCGACTCGCGCAGCAACGATCACTGGTTTCAGCATATTGCCATTGTTGTGAGCGACATGGACAATGCTTACCAGCAGCTGCGCGCGCACAAGGTGCAGCATGCGTCGACAGGACCGCAGCGCCTACCGGAGTGGAACAAGGCGGCCGCCGGCGTCCGGGCTTTCTATTTCCGCGACCCGGACGGACACAACCTGGAGGTCATTTATTTCCCGCCGGGAAAAGGCGATCCGAGATGGCAGCGCAAGGACCGAATTTTTCTTGGGATTGACCACACGGCCATTGTGGTCTCGGATACCGAGCAGAGCCTGAAATTCTACCGAGACGTCCTGGGGATGAAGCTCGCGGGGCAGAGTGAGAACTACGGAACCGAGCAGGAGCACTTGAACAATGTTTTCGGTGCGCGGCTGCACATCAGCGGACTTAGGGCTCGGAGTGGGCCCGGAGTGGAGTTTCTAGATTATCTGGCGCCGGGAGACGGGCGGCCCGCGCCGGTTGATAGCCGCGCGAACGATCTTTGGCATTGGCAAACAGCAATGGAGGTGAGCAACGCCGATACCGCAGCGCAAACCCTGAAAGCGGCGCGCACCCGCTTTATGTCTCGCGGAGTGACGACACTTCCAGATAAAGGACTGGGATTCAGCAAGGCCTTTTTGATCCGCGATCCTGACGGTCATGCCGTGGAGTTGATAGAAAAGTAATCAGTTGCCCGCAGCGGCTTAACAGCGGGCAATATTCGGAGGGGTTGAAATGAGGCTTGTTTCGGTGAACGTCGGACTGCCGCGGGAACTTATTTACAAAGGGAAAGTTATCACCACCGGCATCTTCAAGCAGCCCATCAATGGACGCGTGCAGCTCCGGCCCCATAATCTTGATCGTGACCGGCAGGCGGACCTTTCAGTGCACGGCGGCCCAAGCAAAGCCGTATACGTATATCCGGCGGAACATTATGATTTCTGGCGCGAGGAACTGGGGGAATCAAACTTGAACTGGGGAATGTTCGGCGAAAATTTTACCAGCGCCGGACTTTTCGAACACAGCGTTCATGTCGGCGATCGCCTGGGAATCGGAACGGCAGAGGCCATGGTAACGGAGCCGAGGTTGCCATGCTATAAACTGGGCGTCAAATTCGGGCGCGATGACATGATCAAAAAGTTTCTCCGCAGCCGGCGCACAGGATTCTATCTCGCCGTTGTCAAGGAAGGCGAGGTGGGTACTGGAGACCTCATCGAGGTGCTTGGCCGCGACGATGAGAGCGTGTCGATTGCCGAGTTCACGTCGATCTATCTGGACAAAAAAACGATTTTTGGACCATCAAGCGGGTTCTTGCCGCCAAGCACCTGAGCGCGGGTTGGAAGGATTATTTCGTAGAACAGCTCGCCAAGCTCTAGAACTGAACAATCCCAGAGAAAAGAAGCGAGGAGAACAATCGTGACCAAAGAAGAGATCAGGCTACAGGAAACGCGGGAACGCAAAGTCAACTGGAAGCGATGGGGGCCCTACCTCTCCGAACGGCAATGGGGCACGGTGCGCGAGGACTACAGCGCCTATGGGACGGCGTGGGATTACTTTTCTCACGACCAGGCCCGCAGCCGGGCCTATCGCTGGGGCGAGGATGGAATCGCCGGGATCAGCGATCGCCACCAGCTTATTTGTTTCGCCCTGGCGCTGTGGAACGGGCGGGACCCGATCTTGAAGGAGCGGCTTTTCGGGCTGACCGGCAGCGAAGGCAACCATGGTGAGGACGTGAAGGAGTACTACTTTTACCTCGATTCGACGCCAACACACTCGTACATGCGCTATCTGTATAAATACCCGCAGAACGAGTTTCCTTACGGTCAGCTTGTGCATGAGAACCGCAGCCGCGGACGCAACGCCCTCGAGTTCGAGCTGGTGAACACGGGAACTTTTGACGGCGACCGCTACTTCGATGTCTTCGTAACGTACGCGAAAAGGACGGCCGAAGACATTCTCGTGAACATCGAAGTCATTAATCGCGGGCCGGACACGGCGGAATTGCACCTGCTGCCGACGGTATGGTTCCACAACACCTGGTCGTGGGGTCTGGGAGAGCGCCGCCCGCGCCTGCGCAAAGGTGAGCCCGGCAAAAAGGCGTCTGTGGTTTATCTTGACCACCCTTATTACGGAAAGCGCTGGCTTTTGTGCGCGGGCGAGCCGGAGCTTCTTTTTACCGAGAATGAAACCAACAAAAAAAGACTCTACGGCGGTGACAATGAGTCCGCGTACGCGAAGGACGGGATCAACGAGTACATCGTGCATAAGGTCAAGGACGCGGTGAACCCGGAAGAAGTCGGTACAAAAGCGGCCGCACACTATTCCCTGACCCTCGCCTCGAACGCTTCCTCCTTTGTGCGGTTGCGCCTCACGGACCAAGATTTCAGCCAGGCCCGGAGCTCCCCCGTGGGGAGTGAGTTTGACCAAATCCTCGACGACCGGCGCGCGGAAGCCGACGAATTCTACGCGACCGTTATCCCTTCCAGTCTGTCAGGAGACGGAAAAAATGTGATGCGGCAGGCGCTCGGTGGCATGCTGTGGAGTAAGCAGTTCTACCAGTACGACGTGAATCGGTGGCTGCGCGGCGACCCGGAAGGGCCCGAGCCCCCCCGGGAAAGATTGAACGGCCGCAATCACGAATGGACGCATCTCTATAACGGGGATGTGATATCGATGCCGGACAAATGGGAATACCCGTGGTACGCGGCCTGGGACCTGGCGTTTCACTGCATTGCGCTCGCGCTCGTCGATTCGGACTTTGCAAAGGAGCAGCTGACGTTGATGGTGCGCGAATGGTACATGCATCCGAACGGCCAGCTTCCTGCCTACGAGTGGGCTTTCGGCGACGTCAATCCGCCAGTGCACGCGTGGGCAGCCTGGCGCGTCTACAAGGTCGAGAAGAAACGCCGCGGCGAGGGCGACATCCGGTTTTTGGAGAGCGTGTTTCACAAACTGCTTCTCAACTTCACCTGGTGGGTGAACCGCAAAGACGCCGAAGGAAGAAACGTCTTTCAAGGCGGCTTTCTGGGGCTCGATAACATCGGTGTTTTTGACCGGAGCGCGCCGCTGCCGACTGGAGGGTTCATCGAACAGTCCGATGGGACAAGCTGGATGGGAATGTACTGTTTGAACATGCTTGCGATCGCCCTGGAGCTGGCGCGGAACAATTCAGCCTACGACGGCGTCGCGAGCAAATTCTTCGAGCACTTCGTATACATCTGCCGGGCCATGAACAACATCGGGAACAAAGGGATCGAGTTGTGGGATCCGCAGGACGGTTTTTATTACGACGTTCTCCACCTGCCGGATGGCGGGCATTTTCCGCTCAAGGTCAGGTCCATGGTAGGACTCATCCCGCTGTTTGCCTGCGAGACTCTGGACTCAGAGATCGTGGACAAGCTACCTGGCTTCAAACGGCGCATGCAGTGGTTTATCGAAAACCGCCCCGAGCTTGCGGACTATATTGAAACCGAGACGACCAGCGAGCTACACGTGCGGCGTTTCCTCTCGTTGGTGAATCGGAAGCGTCTGCGGCAAGTGTTGCATTACATGCTGAACGAAAACGAATTTCTTTCCCCCTACGGAATCCGCGCGCTTTCGCGTTATCATCGTGACCACCCGTATATCCTACCGGTAAATGGGATGCCGCATCGGGTGGATTACGAGCCGGCGGAGTCGAGCAGCGGGCTGTTCGGCGGCAACTCCAACTGGCGCGGGCCGATCTGGTTCCCGGTCAATTTTCTTTTGATCGAATCGCTGCAAAAGTTTCACTTCTATCTTGGCGACAGCTTCAAGGTCGAGTTTCCCACGGGGTCAGGAAAATTGATGACGCTCTGGGAGGTTGCGGGGGAGATTTCGCGGCGCCTGACGCACATCTTCTTGCGCGCGCCGGATGGGAGGCGGCCAGTGTTTGGCGGCACCGAAAAGTTTCAGACGGATCCGCAATGGCGCGACTTGATTCCGTTCCACGAATATTTTCACGGTGATAACGGCGCTGGGATTGGCGCGAGCCATCAAACCGGCTGGACCGGCCTGGTCGCGAAGCTAATGCAGCAATCTGGGGAGTAGCGCCGATCGAAGTAAAAATTTAAAAAGTAAAAACTAAGAGTAAAAAAGCAAAAAGGCAAAATTGAGAGTTCGCAACCAGACCGCGGGTTTGGTAAAAAGTTCTCGGGGGGACGGAATGGTCGGGTGCGGCGGAACTTTAAGCCTCTGGTTGTTCAAGCATGTCATTGGGTAATGAAGAACGTCTCCGGACAATGCTGCCTGCCCTTATCGTTGGACTTCTGACGTTGGCTTTCATTTTAGCCAAGACCGGACGGGACGCGCTTTTCTTTCAGGGACGGGGCCTGCTGCAGTTGCCGGTGGCGTACGTTAACATCGGCTTGGGAGCGCTCCCGCTGGCGCTCATGTTTGTTAAAGCCATGAAGGTTTGGGGTGCCCGCCCAGCGCGCGTCGGAGCGATGGCATTGGCGGCGAGCGCGATGGTCGGGTTCGTCCCGTTTCTCGAGCCCGGCGCGCCTACGCTGCTGCTCGCGTTTTTTATTTTCGTTCCGGCTATTTTCGGCATCCTCTTCGCCAGCTCCTGGTTGCTGGCGAGTGACATGTTCGAGAATACTCCTAAGAGCGAAGCCGCACGCTCCTTCAGTAAGGTTGGCGCCAGCTCGCTTGCGGGTGGGATGCTCGGCGGTTTGCTTTCAAAGGCTCTCGCTCCCCATCTGGATCCCAAATGGCTGGTTTTTCTCGGCGCTCTGATTGTTTTTGCGGTGGTCGCTCTCATTATCCATACTCACCGGCTGTTTCCGACGAATCTTGAAGGAAAAAAAGGGCAGGGTTTCAAAAAATTGGGTTTCTCCGTGATCTACTCGCAGAAGTACGCCCGTTCGCTGTTACTGATCTCGTTGACGGGCGCCCTCGCGGGCCTGCTGATTGATTTTCAGTTCTACGCCGCTGCAACCAGCGCCGGAATGGGCTCGCGGGGCAACGCCAATTTCTTTGCCAACTTCTACATCATGCTTAACCTCGGGTCGCTGCTGCTACAGCTTTTTGCGACCCCAAAGATTCAGGACCGGATTGGCTTGCGCGGCGGGCTGATGATTCTGCCTATTGCTTTGATCGGCGGCGCTACTTTTGTCACGGCAGCGGCCACTGCCCTGAGCCGCTCGGTTCTGCGCGTCACAGAGGGCGGTGTGAGGTCCTCGATTCACCGCTCCATCTGGGAGCAGGCTTTCGTCCCGGTGGACTCGGGCGAAAGATCCTTCGTCAAGCTGGTCGTGGATGGAATCGGCGCGCGAGTCGGCGAGATCATCGGCGCCAGCGCGCTTTTGCTCTGGCTCTCGCGCGTGGCACCGGACGGAATGATTCCGATGCCGTTGAATTTAAGCTGGATCGCGTGGCTTACTCTGATCGCCGTGGTGCTGTGGTTGTTTTTGACTGACAAGCTACAGGTTCAAATCAAGCAGGAGGCCGCTTCCAGGCCGCTAGCGGCGCCCACGCGCGCGCCCGATACTGACTGCGAGCGCTTCCCCGATCAATGCCCATGTACGACCGAACTGGGGAAAGGAATAGCCTAATATGCACCGAACTTTCGTCTCCTGGCTAAGGTCTGGTTGCGCTTCCCTGACGATCTTTATGGTGCTCTTTTTGTGCCTCCTAGCGCTCGACTGCCTGCACGGCGCGCGCGCATGGAGCCAGGAATCCGGGAGTGTGATTTACTTCGCGAGCGATGAGATCCGGCTGGCCAAGCTGCTGGGGCAAAAAGAAATCTTGAATTACCGCGTTGCCGTCGCCGGCGAAAGGCGGTCTCGAGACACGTTCTTCGACACGGATGACTTATTCCTCTACCACAAGGGCATGTCCTACCGAATCCGAGAACGATTCGATGGACAGGGACGGCTGGAGTTCTACAGCGCCGCACCAGGGAAGGACCTACCACGGCTAGGGCCGGCTTACGCGGTTTCGCTCTCTCCCAACAAGATCCAGGCGGTTATCGACGGGCGCATCGACGCGCAGAGTCTTCTTAGTAAGAAGATGCAGACGCTGGCAGGACCCAAGGCGAAAAAGGTTCAGCTCATCGCCGAGTTCGATCGTCACGGCGTGATCTTGGAGAGCGGTGGAAGGCAGGAATTCATCGTCAATTTACTGGTGGGCTCATTTGAGGGATTTTCCGGCAGAAAGCTGAAGAAACAGTTTTACGCGGCGGAGATCGCGCCGGCTGGAAAGCGCGACGATCCCGCGGTTGCGCGTGAGATCAAACGCATCGCGGAATCTCTCATCCCTCTACTGAAACTTAACGCCACACCAAAAAGGCTTTACGCCCAGGGTATTGAACAAGCCGTGCTCCTGCGTTCTGACGAGCGCCTGATCCAACCCGTAAAAGTTGCGGGTGGTATCCGTGGCAATTGGCTCGAGCAATTCGATATGCCCGATGCGGTCGCCTTTACGAAGGACGGTAAATTGCTCGCGGGCGACACGGGGAACGCGCGTTTCAAGATCTATAATTTCAACGAAAAAGGCGAAACCTTAACCATTGTCGGCGGCGAGGGATCGCGCCCGGGTGAGTTTGACCATAGCGTGGCTGCGACCATCGGAGACCATAAGATCTACAACGAGGTTCAGGGAATTACCGTCGACCGCAATGGCCTCGTTTACGTGGTCGATCAGGGCAATAAGCGAATTCAGGTGTTCGACGCCGAAGGCAACGTGTTACCGGAAAAAACCATCTCGTTAACCTTCTGCGGCAAAGAGAACCCGCGCTGTCCTGGCGGCTTATGGCGGCCAAGTAAGAAAAACGAGTACAACAGCATTCAGGGGCTTGCTCACGATACGGAAGGCGGGATTTTTGTCTCCGACAAAGGAATGAGCCGAGTCTATCGCTTCTTGCCGGGCGGTATGCTGGACCCGGGCTTCAGCATGCAAGAAAACGATTCGGTTACCGGCAAACCCACTCTCGTGGAGCCGGAATCCATCGCTCTCTATCAGGACAAGTTGTTCGTATCAAGCGAAGGCAGCGGGGTCATTCAGATTTTTGATAGAAAGACCGGAAACCTAATGGGCACAGGAGAGGCTTTTGGGCGCGATGTGTTTGGGGAGGGCCATGCCGAAGGACTTGCGGTGATGCGCCATTATCTTCTTACCGTAGACGTCCAAAACAGCCGGATCGCGGTATTCGACCTGCGCGGCGAACGGCCTAAATTCTTGCTCGGGTTTGTGTGCGATTTCGAGTCCCCGGACGGGATCGCGATTGATCCAACCGGGAAGTATGTCGCGGTCGCGGACCAAGGGCACTTGCGCATTCTTTTGTTTTCCTTGTCAGAAATCCTCGGCCACTTGGAAAGGTTCAAACCCAATGGATAGCGTTCCGCTATCCCAACCGGCAGTCCCTTCTGAAAAAAAGAGTCCTCTGGACCGGCTCTTGCTGCTGTTTGCCGATGTCCGCGCGGGCGAGGGATTGGCCGCGGTTCTTCTGACTGTCAATCTATTTTTCCTCCTCACGGCTTATTTGATCATTAAGACGGTGCGCGAAGCTCTGATTCTTTCCGAGGGCGGCGCTGAGATCAAGAGTTATGCCGCCGCGGGCCAGGCGATGCTGCTGTTCGTGATCGTGCCGGCTTATGGGTTTCTTGCCAGTAAAGTGAACCGCATCCGCTTGATCAACTGGGTGAGTCTCTTTTTCATCTCGAATCTCGGTGTCTTCTATTTGCTTGCGCAGCTCGGTGTTCCGCTCGGGATCCCGTTCTTCTTGTGGGTCGGGATCTTTAATCTCTTCGTCGTCGCCCAGTTTTGGTCTTTCGCCAACGATATTTACACGGAGGAACAGGGCAAACGTCTCTTTGCCATTGTCGCCTTTGGCGGGTCTCTCGGCGCGATTTTAGGTCCGAAGGTGGCGAGCGCTCTTTTTGCACCCTTCGGCCCGTACCGTCTCATGCTGGTGACCGCCGGCCTGCTCGGCGCTTGTCTCATCTTCCCTAACGTGGTCAATCGTATGGAAGGTTCGCAGAAGCGCGCTGCCGCTAGATTCCGCGACGCGGAAAAGCCGTTGCCAAAAGGCGGCGCGTTCAAGCTGGTTACCGGCAAGCCCTACCTTTTCTTGATCGCCTTTCTCATGGTTGTTGCGAACCTCGTGAACACCACGGGAGAGTTTATCCTTGGCAAGACCGTCACCGAGGAGGCGCAGAGGGTCGCGAGCGTGGAGCCGGCCGCAATAACCGGCGAGGAGCCGGCAAAACCCGCCACAGAAGAGCAGAAACAAAAGAGAGTGCAGGACTTTATCGCGAGCTTCTACGGGAACTACTTTTTTGCCGTGAGTTTGATCTCGGCATTGGCGCAGTTGTTTCTCGTTTCCCGGATCATGAAGTTTTGCGGCGTGCCGGCTTCGCTCTTTTTCTTGCCGGTCGTTGCCCTCGGAGGGTACTCCACGATCGCGTTCATGCCGGTGCTGTCGTACATCCGGTTCGCCAAGGTCATGGAGAACAGCACGGACTATTCACTGCAAAACACGGCGCGCCAGGCGTTGTTCCTGCCGACGACGCGCGAGGAAAAATATAAAGCCAAGGCGGCGATCGACACGTTTTTTGTCCGCGCCGGCGATGTGCTATCGACGGTGCTGGTTTTTCTCAGCGTTGAGTTCGCGCTTACGGTTCAGGCGCTGAGCGTGGTTAACGTGGTTCTGATCTCGCTATGGCTGTTGCTTGTCGTCGGAATCGGACGTAGTTATAAAACGTTGACCGCCCAGCAGGCGCTGGCCGCGCCATAGAACCATGGCCGCCGCCGTTTACCGTCACAATCGCATCACCCGCCTGACTCACTGGCTGAACGCCCTCGCCTTGGCTATTTTGTTCATGAGCGGGCTGCAGATTTTCAATGCCCATCCCAATCTGTATTGGGGCAGCAAGTCCGAGCCGCAGGAGGCGTTTTTCTCCATTTACGCGACCGAGGAGAGTGGGAAAGTTCGCGGCTATACCCGGCTATTGGGCTGGCAGGCGGAGACTACGGGCGTGCTCGGTATTCAAAACACAGACATGGGGCCGTTCCCGCGCGCGTTTCCGAGCTGGCTCACGATTCCGGGGTACTTTTGGCTCGCCGGCGGCCGGCGGTGGCATTTCTTCTTCGCCTGGGTATTTATTCTCAACGGGCTTGTCTATTTTTGTTACAGCTTCGCTAAAGGGCATCTGGGCAAATTTCTCCTGCGACCGCGTGACCTCAGCAAGATCCCCGCTATGGCCGCGTATTATTTGCGCCTGCGCCGTGAATCGCCGCAAGAAGGAGAATATAACCCGTTGCAAAAATTTGCCTATTCGGGCGTGCTCGTGATCCTGGTTCCGTTGATGATTCTGTCGGGATTGGCCATGTCGCCGCAGATGGACGCCGGGTTCAACTGGTTACCGGCCATATTTGGCGGGCGCCAGTCGGCGCGAACTTTACACTTTGTGTGCACCTTCCTGTTTGTCTTTTTTACCTTCGGACACGTCGTCATGGTCATGACGACGGGTGTCATCAATAACATGCGTTCGATGATCACCGGCTGGTATGTCGAGAAAATCATCCCGGCAGCGGAAACGGCCGAGGCCAAGGTGCCGGTCGAGGAAGTTGCGGCACCGGCCGGGCCGATCGCGGAAGGATCACCTCCCGCTCCAGCGCAGGCAGAACCGGGCGGCGAGCCGCCCCGTGAAGAAAAACCGGAAGTCAAAAGAGAGGAGGGGAAGAATGGCGCAGGATAAAAATTCTCTTTCACGGCGGCGACTGCTTGTCGGTGTGTTCCAGGGGGCCGGATTGCTGTGGCTCAGCGGCTGCGAAAAACTTTTCAACCGGCTGCAGGAAAACCAAAAGGTTCTGTCGCTGCTAGAATCCGTCGAGGGAGGCAATCGCCGCTTGCTCCGTTTTCTCGCGGGCAGAAATAGCCTGGCCGAAGAATTCGAGGAAAAAGACATTTCGCGCACCTTTAAGCCCAATGGTAACCCGCCCCCCATGACCGTGGAATATCTTTCCAGCGCCGCGAGCAAGTGGACGGACTGGAAGCTGGAGATCGCGGGCCTGGTAGAGCAGAAGCAGGGGTTTTCGCTGCAAGAAATCAGGAGGATGCCCGCGCGGACCCAGATTACGCGCCACGACTGCGTCGAGGGGTGGAGCGCGATCGCGAAGTGGACCGGCGTGCCGTTAGTGGAAATCATCCGGCGCGTGCGGCCGCAAACAGAGGTTCGGTATGTCGTCTTTCATTGTTGGGACACGGATTCCGACGGCAACGCCTACTACGAGAGCATCGACTTCCGTGACGCCCTGCATCCGCAAACGATTCTCGCCTACGAAATGAACGACAAACCGCTGCCGGTCCCACACGGTGCGCCGCTGCGTCTGCGCGTGGAAAGGCAGCTCGGTTACAAGATGGCCAAGTACATTCGGCGCATAGAATTCGTTGGTAGCGTCAATCAGATCGGGCAAGGGAAGGGCGGCTACTGGGAAGATCAGGGATACGAGTGGTACGCGGGCATATAAATTCTTTGTGGCGCAGGAGCTTTATTAAGCTCCTCTCTGATCTACCACCTACCAAGGCAATGGGTTAATTCCTCCTTCGGTTTCTGTGGTATGCTGTTGACGGGCGAACGGAACGCCCGAAGCTTTAGTCGTTCACTGAAAACCTCCCTTCATCTTTGGATGAGCTCTGCGCGAACGGAGGACCCTTGAAAATCATCGGCCAGTTTCCCCTGCCAGCCGAGGCACAAGAACCAGTATTTCATCATCTGCCAGCTCGCCACGCTCGTTATTTTGCGCCAAGCAAAGTATTGAAGGCGTGAAATGGGATGTGAAATGACCCCAACGATCAACGATGGGTTGCCATCAACCAGGAAGCGCTATTGGCTGCTTGGAATGCTCTCATTGCCGCTCGTATTTTTCCTGCTTTGCACAAACCGGATCGACGGACAAGGGATCTATTATGACGAATTGCACCAGGCTCCGGCGGCCTTTATGCTTGTGGGCAAGCCCCCTTATACCTTTACGCGACTGTCATGGGGGAATATTCCTTTGCTTACGATGCCGTACGGGGGCGCAACCAAGTCCATCATCTACGGACTGTGGATGAAATGGACCGGATTGCCGTTCAGCCTCATCTCTTGGAGGATCCTCGGAATTGCTCTTGTTATGGTCGGATTGGTGCTGTTTTGCGGAGGCGCAATGTATGGCCTCACCCCTATAGGACTGTTGGTATTCGGCTGGCTTTTTTTAACCGACATCACCGTCCTGATGACGTCGCGCCATGATTGGGGGCCTACCGCATTATCCATGGCCTTGCGCCTGGCATGGCTCGGGCTTTGGATCAAACTGGAGTCAGCCCCCTCAATTCGCCGCGTGGATGCATTTTTTTTCGGTCTGCTTCCTGCTTTTTCCGTCTACGAGAAGCTGAGCAACATAACCTTTCTCTCGGTATTCGCGTTAGTGTTGTGCCTTTCTAAAAGAGAACGCTACCGGAAGCATAGACTGCCGATTGTTGTCGGGTTTCTAATAGGCTTAAGCCCGCTGATTTTGGTCAACTTGCTTAAGCCGGCAATCTCGTTCAAACAGGCGCTGAACGCGGGTCGATCTACCGATTTCATGCAGGTCGTGTCGCGGATTCCTATGTTTCTCTCGAGTACCCTGAGCCTGGGAGCGGGCGATATGGTTAGAGGCTTCATCATGGACTACCCAATCCCGATCTGGACCCAGCGGGCTGAATTAGCATTCATGATTACCTTCATGCTAGGAGCCGCTATCATCTCGGTGCTTTACTGGCGGCAGCAGCGCGAGGACCGGCTTATGCTCCTCAGCACGATCGGCTACTTTCTCGCCGCAACGTTGACGTGGATGTTGCCCGGTACAACCTGGGTTCACCACTGGATCGTCGCCACACCATTTCAGTACCTCTCGCTGGCATTGTTGCCGACTGTGGTCAAAAGGCTCGGCGCATCGACCCATTCCCGCATGTGGACCTACGGCTTCTTGCCGACCCTCGCTCTGCTATTGTCGTGCTTCCTGCTCGTGCGCACGCTCAACCTTTGGGATACGCAAAAGGGTCTGGCAAAGGGCATGGCATCTTCTGCCTGGGACCCCTCATATACGAGGATTGCCCGCTTCGCAACGGAACACCGCGATAAGGCCAATTTCATTCTCGCCGACTGGGGCTTCGCGACGGCCATTTACGCCCTCTCTAACGGTTCGTTTCCTGTGGCAGAGCCCTTTTGGAACTACCATAAGCGAGAGGAATTGGCGCTGCTGCTCAGCGAGAAACCGGGCAAGCCCATCTATGTCCTATCTAATCGGCTGGGAGAGCCCGTAAACCGTGCTGCCACGGAGGCGATTTTCCGCGATATCAATCGAATGACCCACGACCATGTCATGCCCGTCGAGGACGAAATAGCGACTTTGAGGTCTGTCCAAGTGCTAAAATTTGCTTACCCGGGTTAGGGCGGCGTTTTTGCGTGTTTGTCATTGGTTAACAGGATCAATCCTGTGCATGCGGATGAAACCCTGGATACGCTGTTGCGTGGAAAGCTCTCTATTTTCCAGGGGGCAAAGGGCTACCGGGTTTCGCTAGACGCCATTCTTCTGGCACGCTTCGTAACCATTCACGGGGCAAAGAGAATTCTTGATCTCGGCAGCGGCAACGGTGCCATCGCTCTGATGCTGGCCATTTTGAACCCCGGAACGCGAATCGTGGGACTCGAAGCGCAAGAGCCGATGGTTGATCGTGCGCGGCGGAGCGTGCAGGTAAACCGGCTGGAGGAAAGAGTGGATGTGGTTCACGGAGATGTTCGTTCCATCAAGCAGCATTTTTCACCGGCGTCTTTCGACGCGGTGGTGAGCAATCCGCCTTATCGCGTGGCCCGAAGCGGACGCATCAATCCAGATCCGGAGAAGCGGGTCGCGCGTCATGAAGTGCTCGGCGCGCTCGCGGATTTCCTCCAAGCTGGAGCCTACGTCCTGGGCACTTCAGGAACATTTGGTGTGGTTTTTCCGGCGCGGCGTACGATCGACCTTCTTTGGGGAATGAGGCAACAGGGAATTGAGCCCAAGCGGCTCAGGTTCGTTCACGCGCTTGTCGGCAGTCCGGCGTCGCTTGTCCTGGTTGAAGGTACCAAAGAGGGCGGCAAGGAACTGATCGTCATGCCCCCGCTGGTTGTTTATAAAAGGGATAAAAAATATAGCCCCGAACTAAAAGTAATGCTCGGCGAGTAACTGGGCTGCGTGCTTGGTTGCTAAATCTGAACGCGCAAGCGCTTTGAACAGTTGAACCGTTAAAGGTTCAAGGAGTTAAAAGCGCGCATTGGAGCATCATTTCTTCGTTTCTCGATAATCGAGATTTGCGCGGCTTCGACTACTACCGACCTTTGCCGGTGGAGGTGTTGAACAAGCGCTTGAGAACTTGGCGCACCTCAGGATCACGAATGGATTCGAGGTGCGCCTCATTAAGCTTGGCTGCTGATGAGGCAGGAGATTCGGTAGGTGGCTTGGGCGATTCTGCCGGCTTTCGCGCTTCATGCCTTCCCATAACGAAGAAGATGTTTTTCACCACCTCCCTGCCGATGCGTTCGTTGAGCTTTTCAGTGATCATCTCCTTCATATATTGTAGCTCGTTCATCCAGGTCGGGCTGGTGACGCTAACGAAAAGCGTACCGTTACGGATCTTTTCCGGTTGGGCGTTGCGGGCAACCACCGGGCCGACGGTCTCATTCCAGATCGGCCATATGCCGTATTCTTCAATCCGGCTGGACAGCTCCAGTCTTTTTAGCGATTTATCGAGAATCTGCCCGAGCCGCTCTACCTGGGGGTGGTCCTTCCGATCCATTTGCCGTTCATCATAGCGTAAATAATCCTTTAGATACAACAGCTTTCGCCTTTTGTAAAATTTTCTTGACACACTACATCTAGTTGGATCATAATGCGACTTCCACAACATAAAGTGGTGCGGTACAATAAGGTAGAACACGCAGAAAGGAGACGGAGGATGGCGACTACAGCATCTGTGAGGACTGAGGGGGGAGCACCGGAAACCGATCGGGCGTCTAAAGGCGGGCTGAAATTCGAGAGATACTTTACCCGCCAGGGCATAAGCCCATACGACGAAGTAGAATGGGAAATCCGTACAGCGAGCATTGTTAACGAGAAAGGCAAGGTCGTTTTCGAGCAAGTCAACGTGGAAATCCCGAAATTTTGGTCGCAAATGGCGACCAACGTGGTGGCGTCGAAATATTTCCGCGGCCCGCTGGGCAGTCCCCAGCGCGAACGTTCGGTGCGCCAGCTCATAGGTCGCGTGGCGGAAACGGTGACCTCGTGGGGCAGGGCGGACGGCTACTTTGCCAGCGACGATGCCGCGCAGATTTTTTGCGACGAGTTGACTTATGTCTTACTCCACCAACTGGCCTGCTTTAACAGCCCGGTTTGGTTCAACTGCGGGATTGAAGCGAAGCCGCAGTGCTCTGCCTGCTTCATTCTTGCGGTCGAAGACACGATGGAATCGATTCTCGACTGGTATCGTAAAGAGGGAATGATTTTCAAAGGTGGCTCCGGGTCAGGGGTGAACCTCTCGAAGATCCGTTCTGCCAAAGAGCAACTGGCGGGCGGTGGCACGGCATCCGGGCCGGTATCGTTCATGAAAGCCGCGGATGCGTCTGCCGGCGTAATCAAGTCGGGCGGCAAGACGCGCCGCGCCGCGAAGATGGTGATCCTGAACGCGGACCATCCTGACATCGAGGAGTTTATTAACTGCAAAGTCGAGGAGGAGAAAAAAGCGTGGGCGTTGATTGAGGCCGGTTACGATGCCAGTCTCGATGGTCCGGCGTATGGCAGCGTGTTTTTTCAGAACGCGAACAACTCGGTGCGGGTGACAGACGAATTCATGCACGCGGTACTGGAGGACCGCGAATGGAAGACGCGCTATGTCATGACGGGAGAAGAGTGCGGCGCCTACAAGGCGCGCGACCTCCTGCGCATGATCGCGGAAGCAACCTATCACTGCGGCGATCCGGGCATGCAGTTTGATACGACCATCAACGATTGGCACACTTGCTCCAACACCGGGCGGATCAACGCTTCTAATCCGTGCTCCGAGTACATGCACCTGGACAACTCGGCGTGCAATCTCTCTTCGATCAACTTGCTCAAGTTTCTCAACGAAAACGGCGTCTTTGAAGTCGATTCGTTCCGGCGCGCTGTGGCGGTCATGATCACCGCTCAGGATATCCTCGTGGATAATGCCTCTTATCCGACCTCGGAAATTGCCGCCAACGCGCACAGCTTCCGCGAACTGGGTTTGGGTTATGCTAATCTCGGCGCGCTGCTCATGTCCCTGGGACTTCCCTACGACTCCGACGGAGGCAGGGCCTTCGCCGCGGCGGTGACGGCGCTCATGTCGGGAGAAGGGTATCTGCAATCGGCGCGGATGGCGCGGCAGATGTGGCCCTTTGCCGGCTATACGGTTAACCAACAGCCCACGCTTAAGGTTCTGAACAAGCATCGCGCGTACGCTTACAAGGTTCCATCTTCTTTTGTGCCCCTGGATCTACTCACCGCAGCGCGTGGGATCTGGGACCTCACCTGCGACGAGGCGGAAAAATACGGCGTGCGAAACTCGCAAATCTCGGTATTGGCACCGACGGGAACGATCGCCTTCATGATGGATTGCGACACCACCGGCGTCGAGCCGGACATTGCCCTGGTAAAATACAAAAAGCTGGTCGGAGGGGGCTTGCTCAAGATTGTAAATAACACCGTACCGCGCGCGCTGAAGCGGCTCGGTTACGATTCTAGGGAGATCCAGGAAATCGTCGAGTATCTCGACGAGCACGAAACCATCGAAGGCGCGCCGCAGCTCAAAGACGAGCACCTGCCGGTCTTTGACTGTGCCTTTAAACCGGCCAACGGCAGCCGCTCGATTCATTACATGGGACACCTCAGGATGATCGGCGCGGTTCAGCCATTTATCTCGGGGTCGATCTCCAAGACAGTCAACGTGCCGACCGACGTCTCAGTCGAAGAGATTATTCAAGCCTACACGGAGGCCTGGAAGCTGGGGCTCAAGGCGGTGGCGATCTACCGCGACGGCTCCAAGCGCACGCAGCCCTTGAACACCTCGAAAAAGGAAGATAGCAGACCAGCAAAGGCGGAGCCCAGGGACTTGCGCCCGTTCCGGCGCAAGCTTCCCGACGAGCGCAGATCGATCACGCACAAGTTCGACATCGCCGGTCACGAGGGATATATCACCGCCGGCATGTACGATGACGGCCAGCCGGGTGAGATCTTCATCACGATGTCCAAGGAAGGCTCGACGATCTCGGGGCTCATGGACTCCTTCGCCACCGCCGTCTCCATGGCGCTGCAGTATGGGGTGCCGCTCAAGGTCCTGGTGGACAAGTTCAGCCACATGCGTTTCGAGCCGTCGGGATTTACCAAAAACCCCGACGTGCCGTTTGCGAAATCGATCATGGACTATATCTTCCGCTGGTTGGCGACCAAGTTTTTCGACGGGAAGTCGCAAGAGGAGGTTGGGATCGTAATGCGCGAGAACACGATCACGCTAGCGAGCAACGAAGTCTCGGCAGCGCCCTCTGGTCCATCGGCAGCGTTGCCCGGTCCACGCGGCGGCGCTCCGGTAGAGACGATCAGCAGCGTGACAAGCCTGTTCCAGCAGGATGCCCCACCGTGTCCTGACTGCGGCGCGATCATGATCCGCAATGGCGCCTGCTACAAGTGCCTGAACTGTGGTGCGGTGAGCGGGTGCTCGTAATTCAGGCAGGGTCGCGCCGGAAGGTCGGGTCAAATGACAAGCACGATTGATGTCAGAACTACCCCTAAATATATAAGAGCACAGGGTTTTGCCCGGCGTAGTTTGCGGTCCGCCACTGGCGCGCTGGCGTTATCGCGCGAGAGGCGCGCGGTCGTACGTTGAGACAGCGATGCGGAGATTGTTCGACCTGCTGACTTTTTGCTCCTGTTGCGGCGCCTACTTTTTCCATCGGTTGGGGCTCAAGGACTTCAAGCTGCTCTATTATTTGCGCGCGACCGGTAGCTGGCTTCACGACGATAAGGAGCATCACGGCTCAAATTAGCAGCTGATTACGTTTAGTTTTTTGCCGGTACGAACCGCCTGGACGATGTTTTGTGGGCATCGACCAGGCGGTTTCGTTTTTTCTACGAAAAGACTCAAGGATTTGCTTCTATCTATATGTCGAAAGAGTGATATATTCCGGCTTAAATAATATGCGAGAAAGATCTTACCGCGGTGCAGCCCGGTAACCGGGAGGACTTATGGCCGAGAATATTACTCTGGATGAGTTGCAATTACTGGCAAAACGAGCCGGACTGAATCTCTCCGGCGAAGAACTGCAGCGCCTGCTACCGGTGGTGAACCGGTCCCGTAATCAAGCCCTGGCGCTGCGCGAGCTGGTTTCAGATGCCCTCGAGCCTTCCGGAAGCTTCAACGCGAGCAAGGGAAGGTAGCGTGCCGATGGCGGCAGCAGAGCTTTTCTACCTCGCGATTGCAGAGGCGGCGGCGGGACTCCGGCGGCGAGAATACTCGCCTGTGGATCTTACCCACGCTTGCCTGGAGAGAATCCAGACCCTCGACGGTAGACTGCACGCCTTCATCACCGTGACCGAGGATCTTGCGCTGCAGCGAGCGCGGGAAGCAGAGAAAGAACTGGCGTCGGGCATGGATAGGGGACCGCTCCATGGGATCCCGATAGCGCTGAAAGATCTGTACGCGACGAAGGGGATCCGCACCACGTGTCACTCGCGGGTCCTGGAGAACTGGGTGCCGGACTATGATGCGACGGCTGCGGCGAAGCTAACGGAGGCAGGGGCAGTGGTGCTCGGCAAACTCGGCATGCACGAGTTCGCTTTCGGAGGCCCGTCAATTGACGCCCCGTTTCCCGCGGTTCGGAACCCTTGGAACGTTGATCATATCCCCGGAGGTTCGAGCAGCGGGTCGGGGGCCGCGCTCGCGGCCGGATTGTGTCTGGGTTCGCTAGGGTCTGATACCGGCGGATCCGTGCGGCACCCGGCGTCCCACTGCGGGATCGTGGGCATCAAGCCGACGTACGGCCGAGTCAGTCGCTATGGAGTGGTTCCGTTAAGTTGGTCGCTCGATCACGCAGGTCCCATGGCTCGGACCGTGGAGGACTGCGCGATCCTCCTACAGGTTATCACCGGCTACGACGTGAAAGATCCAGTCTCCGTCGATGCCCCCGTTCCCGATTTTAGCGCCGGCCTGGGTCGAGGCGTGCACGGTATCAGGATCGGTGTGCCGCGCGCGGGCTGGTTCAACGAAAACCTGGGAGTGGACCCGGAGACGGAGGCGATCTTTGATGAGGCGCTCACGGTGCTCCAAAGTCTAGGTGCGGTGCTGGTGGATCTCGACGGTCATCCATTTTCTTTCGCGCGCAAGCCCAATCAAACCATCTTAGTGTGCGAAGCCTACGCCTACCACGAGCACCGGCTGCAGCAAGCAGCGGAACGGTTTGGCAGCTCGGTGCGGCGGCGTATACTCGAAGGCGCCTTTCTATCCGCGGCTGATTACATTCAGGCGCAACGCGCCCGAGCGGCTCTCAACCAGGAAATTCGCGCGAACTTCGCCCGGGTGGACGCGTTTGCCATGCCGACGATGGCCCGCCCGCCCGAAACCTTCACCGGCTTGGATCCGGACGAAGCCAACCGCCGTCCCAACTTTACCAACCCCTTCAATCTCACCGGGCTGCCCGCGATCTCAGTGCCCTGCGGGTTTAGTCAGAGTGGCGGTCTGCCGGTTGGTCTCCAGATCGCGGGTCCTCCTTTCGAAGAAGCCCTGGTGCTGCGCATCGCTAACGCCTACGAGAAGGTCACACCGTGGCACAAGCGCCGTCCCTCGGTGTAGCCGCGTTTTCTCGCATACGATTTCAGCAGAGATCACGTGATCGTGCTTGAGCGAGGACAAACTCCGCGCCTTGCATCACGAACAAGTCTCTAGTATCGACGGCGGATGCCGTCAAAAGGCACTCAATGAACCACAGCACAGAGCGTAATCCGTCTTTGCTGTTAACGGCCAGCGCGCTTCGGTCGGCTTTGTTTCCGATCCCGGTTATCACCATTTTCTGGAAGGACGAGATCGGAATGTCGCTCAGCGACATCATGCTGCTGCAGGCGGTCTTTGGCGGCGCAATCGTGACTCTGGAATTTCCCAGCGGTTACATTGCCGACCGCCTGGGGTACCGTCTTTCGCTCGTCGCCGGAGCCGTGTTTTGGCTTTTGGGATGGATTGCGTACGTGCAGGGTACGACGTTCGCTGCCATGGTATTTGCCGAAGTGTTGCTCGGGATCGGGTTGGCCTTCACTTCGGGATCTGACAGCGCGCTGCTATTTGTGTCACTCAAGGCGACGGATCAAGTAAGGCGCTATCCGCGCTGGGAGGGAACGGTGCGCGCTGCAGCACAAGTGAGCGAGGCGATTTCCTCGGGAGTTGGGGGTTGGCTCTACAGCATTGCGCCGAGACTCCCTTTTTGGTTTGAAGTGCCGATTGCGGCGGCAAACCTGGGAGTGGTGGCCGCCACCCGCGCGGTACCACCCGCAGATACAGGAGCGCGTATGGCACACCTGGCGCGCGCCTGGCACACCTGGCGCGCGCCTGGCACATCGTGCGCCACGCGCTCGTGCATCATGCGCGTCTGCGGAGCGCGATGGCGTTATCAGTCGCGCTCGGCCTCTCAACCTATGTCGCCGTATGGTTGATCCAACCCTGGATGCAGCGGCGTGGTATTCCGGCGGCCTGGTTTGGCCCGATCTGGGCCGCGGCCCACCTCTGGCTGGCGGCAAATTCCCTCTTGAGCGGGAGAATCGGCGCAACCTTTGGGCTCGCCCGAACCCTTCTCGGCTGTTGTCTTCTCGTCGCCGCTAGCTATCTTGCGCTCGGCCTGAGCCCAACGGCGTTCGGAGTGGTTTTTTATCTGGGATTTATGACCGTGCGCGGTTTGCAGGGGCCGTTGCTTGCCAGCGTGCTGCAGTCGGATACGCCCCCGGAGGATCGCGCGAGCGTGCTTTCACTCAACGCCTTGCTCTTTCGACTCGCTTCCGTGGTTGTCCTGCCGCCGGTAGGGGCGCTCTCTGACCGGTGGGGTATCGAGCGAGTGCTCGGGCTCCTGGGGGTCGTGGCAGGAATCGCTACGGTGCTGGTTTGGTTTTCATTTGCGCGCGCTCATGCGATGCATGAACAAAATAATGCTTTAAGCCCATCGTAACTTGCTCGTCGTCGCTCACAGAGATTACTCACGGGCCCATCCGTAATTCGGGGTGCGGATACTCGCTTGACAAGCTTTTTACTTGTGATAGTGATCCGGTCGGAACGGGTTAAATCCGCCTCGATCAGCGATGGTGTTGCGGGGCGGTTCATTAATTTCTTCGTTATTAAAGGAGGGCAGATGATGATTCAAACGATTGGCATTTACCATATCGGCATTCCGGTGGACGATCTTGATCGCGCAGAGGGTTTCTACACGAAAATTCTGGGTATGCAGGGAGGGGGACGAGCAGGCGAGGGAGGCGCGCGGCTGTCGCGGTTAAAGTGTGGGGATGCGGATGTCGTCCTTTTTCAGCGTCCCCGTCCGCTGAATCGTAATACTCTGAAGGAGGACGGGATTACGCACCAGGCCTTTGAGGTGCCGCCTGAAACGTTTGATCAGGCTGTCGAATTCTTGAAGGTCCAGGGGCTCTACCATGAGGGGCCCGTTGTCCGATCCAGCGGGCGCGCAGTCTATTTTTTTGACTCCGAGGGCAACTACCAGCAGCTCCATACCTCACGATAGTTGGAAAGCTGGCGAATCAAGCCAACTTTAGCCCGGCAGTTGTCCCACGTTGATGAGACACTGGACACGCCCCGTCGCGTGCTGTCGACGACAGGCTCACACGGGCGGCGATCACACTTTCTAAGGAATTGCCTCGCGCGCGAACTCGGCTGCCCGGCGCCGCCCCGTGAACAGTTTCTCTTCGGACTGGCTCTCCCAGTTGTGAAACTGCTCTACCGTAATAGCATCCTTCGCCGCGACTTGCCCGATCTCAGTCATCCAGGTCGTATCGACATCGAGTCGCCGCGTGGCGTGACCGGTGGCCTTACTGTAGATCTCTTGTCCTTCTTTGCTGAGAAGCCAGTTAACAAAGACCTTTGTGGCGCTAGGATGCGGGCGGTTCTTAAGGATGACGGGCCCTCCATTACCAATGGCCACGTAGGTGCCCTCTTTGAAAATAGGGAAAGGCTTGAGAGGAAGACCGGCTTTGATAAAAGGTTCGTAGCTATAATAAGTGGGACCGATCGCGATCGCGATCTTGCCGTTGGCCAGTGAATCCGCCAGAGGCCTGCGGTCGCCAATGACGGGCTTTTGCTGCACTAGCTTCTTGAGGTAAATTTCTCCTTTTAGTGTCCAGAGAAAGGTCCACATGCCGAGACCGGCGCCTCCGCCTCGTGGGTCGAAGAGCCCGATCTTTTCCTGCCAGCGCGGATTTAGCAGGTCATCGTAGGATCGTAGGTCTTCTGGTTTTACCAGGTCGGCGTTGTACCAGATGCTTTTCTGGAGGTAAGCCGAAGGTTCGTACGCGAATTGCTGGGCTTTATCGCTCCAGAAGTGCCCGCCCCACCAGTTTTTCGCCTCTTTCACCTCGGGCAAGATCCAGTTCGGCTCCAACGGTTCCACGGCTCCCATGGGGATGAGACGGTCAATTAGGTTATCTACGTGAGCGATAATGACATCAAAGTATCGGACGCCCGCTTTGTGCTCATCTGCAATCCGCGGAACCATTTTGCTCGCGAGACCCGGGACAAGCTCCAGTTCGATGCCAAATCGTTGTTTGAACGTGGTCTCTAAAGCTTTTCGCAATTCCGCGCTGGGAGGAATGTTGACCACCACCTTCCCTTCTTGCTTTGCCGCCGCCTGGGCCTGTTCCCATTCTCCTTTCCAGGCAGCCTGGGAAAATGCGGGAGAGGGCATAAGTGCGTGGACGATGAAGAATAGGAGCGAGCCGCTAAGGGCAACGATAAAAGTATCTAGCGTTGTGCGCGCGCGGCGAAAGTGCCAACAAGCGTGCTTTATTGCCATACGCCGACTCGCTGTTTCATGCTTCACCATAGCTCAACCGAGCCTTTCTTTATTGCCGGTTATGACGCGGCCGCGGCTTGGAGCTCTTGGCGCTCGGCTGCCCCAATCCATCTGTAAATACCGCCTACCACAATGAGCTGATTCGCTTTCTCGTCCCGAACGACACCCTTGGGATCACGGCCGGCCTTCAGGACGTCGATTTGCCTCAAATAACAATCTCGCAACAGGGTGATACCCTCGTCGATCACGGAAAGGTTCTCGTTCTCGCGATCAACAATTGGTCCCAGGCTGTCCAGCATCATCGCATCTTCCTGAGCCGTCGTGGAAGGGATTGCATAACCTAGAGTTGCGCTATCAGACTCCCGGTATTCCTTGTAAGGCTCGATTGCCGGCGGTCTCGTGATTCCCCAGCGAGACTCCGGTTGGGCAGCCGCGAGAGGGTTGGTATAACCGCGGAGTTTCCTCTCTTGACGCATTCCGGAAGGCCGGAAGCGGATCCGCACATTCATCGTGTGGGTATCGTCAATCGGCACACTCCATCTGCATGTCACGGGGCGCAGGCTGTTGGCCTGCGACTGATCATCGCCGAAACTGACCGAAGGGTCCCCTCCGGAAGCAATCGCCGGCATGATAATATGATGCTCGCGATAGTTGTATTCCCCTTCTTTGCGGCCCGAGCGCATCGCCTTGTAGATAACGGACCAATCGTTTTCCTCGAACGTGATCTTTTCCGGCTCCACTGCCATGGGAGTCCAGACATCCCCATGGAGAAAGCTCACATGAAAAGGATCAATGCCGTTCTCTACGTTTTGCAGCCAATTGCTGTTGTTAAAGGCCTGGATCAAGATATCTCGTTCCCCCTCGGCCGCAAGAAAGTGAAACCGCGGTAGCAGAGGTACAGGCTGCGGTCCGATATAGGTAAAGACCAATCCCCCCAACTCCTGAGTGGGATAGCCGGCGTGTTTCACGCTCTCTTTCAACTTGCTGTCCCTGGGCTCGCCCGGAGTCTGCAGCACCTTGCCACTAGTGTCATAGAGCCATCCGTGATAGCGGCAGCGCAATCCTTCCTTCTCAACGTTTCCAAGACACAGGTTCGCGCGCCGATGAGCACAGAGAGCCGCCAAGACCCCGGGCTTGCCCTTACCATCGCGGAACAGCACAAGATCTTCGCCCATCAAGCGGACGAACGTCGGCTTGTCCTTGAGGTCATCCGAAAAGCCCACGGGCCACCAATATCGACGCAGAAGTTCGCCCATGGGTGTGCCGCGGCCGACACGGGTTAGAATTTCATTTTGTTCCTTCGTGGTTTTATAGTACATGTTGCCTCCTAGATTGGATTCGAGTTTTCTGTGGCGCCGGCTGGTATGAAGAGGAGAAAAAGCGCCCGTCGAACCGTGACCCAGCCGGCCTTTTATTATGCGACCTCGTATGCCGGCTCTGCGGCGGCGGCATCCATTTCAGGATTCCACGACCGAAGCAGGCGCAGCTCCTTGAGCGCCTCTTTCATGAAGCGGAAGTTATAGTAGGCTCCCACCGGTTTCGGAGGCAGTTTCCACTCTCGAGTGTAGATGTCGACCTTTCTTCGATAGGCTTCCATATCGAGCACTGGACCCCATTCGGCATGGATTTCATCCCAAGCAACAGACGCCATTTCCCTGTTGATGAAAGGATTATGGCGGAGGATCGAATCGATCGTTTCTTCACGGCTGAGACGCGCAAGCTCAGCGCCGCGAAGAATACTTCGTACCATTCCTTTAACAACCTCAGGCTTCTTGGCAATGACGAGGGGTGAGGTAGAGAATCCAGCTTCCGGGAGAGCGAACAGATCCCGGCATGAAGTCAGCTTGCGACCGCCCATTTTGACTGCCAGGTTCCAGTGCGGCGGGTCGCAACAAACCGCGTCCAACTCGCCTTTTTCAAAAAGCTCCAGCCGGTAGCGCTCAGTGTTGGGTGGTTTTCCTCGGCTGTCGACCCAAGTGACGTCCTTTTCAGGGTCTAGACCGAAGTGACGGAGTACGATCTTGGCATCGACACTCGATCCGCCCTTGTTGTCCGCGCCAAGGCGCTTCCCTTTCAGCTCTGAGGGGTCTTTGATTCCCTGCCGAGCGACAAAAACGTGAGCGGTTCTGTTGGCAATGGACACAACATTGATCTCGGCGTCCTCTAGGTCTCGATTTTCGAGCACCGAACGAAAAGGGGGAGAGCCACCGGGTGATTGAAATACAGTGTACCCTTCGCGCCGCCATTCAAAGCGAGGATGTTGGCTGTCCGGAATACCTTGAACGGGCCTTAGTTCAACCTCTAAATCTTCTTCGACAAAAAACCCCTTGTCATAAGCAACCCAGACAGGTGCGAGGTTTAGAGGAAGAGCGGGTCCAAAAATAATGACTTTCTCTCGCGTAGATCCCATGAAAGCGTCTCCCTTCTGTTATTTTGCAAATTTGGTAATTATTTGGCTTAGTGTCTCGTTGGTCTAGCCAAACTCGCTTTTATATGATAGAAACTCGGTTGTCAAGTATGTTTGGACAGACCAACCGCGAGCACTCCAGTCTGGTTGAGAAAACTGTGACGGAGTTGCAGCGGAAAATCATAGAAGGAGAACTTAAGCCCGGGCAGCGCCTCCCGGCAGAGCGGAGTCTGTGTGCCGTGTTCGGGGTGAGCCGAGCTACCGTACGCGAGGCCCTGAACTCGCTAGCCGTGCAAGGCTTTGTCACCAGGACACGTAGAGGAGCGGTCGTTGTAGACGCGGAAAATCGCCCTCAGCCAGCGGTGGACCTGGCTGGTTTAGCTGCGCGCGTCTCAATTCGGGATCTCTACGAGATGCGCAAACTGATTGAGGTCCGCGTGGCGAGCTGGGCAGCTATGAGAGCGACGGCGTCCGATATCGAAGAGATTCGACACAGCGTTGACGCCGGGATGCCCATGGAGCCGGGACGCATCAACCCTAACTCAGCATTTCACGACGCGCTCGTAAGATCGGCTCACAATCCGGTGCTGACACAGATTTATGAGTCCGGTCGAGATGTTTTGTTTCGCCTGCCGTTTTTTTGGAAACTGTTCAATGAGGCGGAAGTTAAAAGTGTCCGCGCCTGGCGTCATGACCTGGCTCGTCGTTGGCACCGACATATCCTGCAAGCCATCGAACAGCACGATTCAGAAGAAGCAGAGGGGGCCATGTTCCAACACCTGGATATCATGGAAAAGGATCTGCTGGCTCGTTTGCAGGTTGCCGATGGCAACGACGCGGATGATAGCCCTCCTCACCCCATGCTCGCCGACCTCCGTGGACCCGCCGGGCAAGGATATCGACTGACTGGCAAGCAGTCGTAGTCACTCAAACCTGTGGCCCTCGCCTCTAAGGAGCCTATAACTGCCGAAGGTTTCATCCGGCCGGTGACGGGATTGTCCTACGGAAGGGCGAAGGAGCGCATTCAGGCGGCACCCGGGTCGTTAATACCCGTATTTTTCCACCAGGGGCTGTAGCCGTTCCAAATTACCCTTCACTTCGTCAGTCTGGGAGATTTCCTGCCAAGCTTCCTGCACCAACGCTTGCCGGACCACTTCTTCAACATCTTTGCGCGTGATCGACTTGGAAAGCACTCCAGCATCCTGGTGCTCCGCCAAAATGCGCCATACCCCTTCTTCGCTGAGCTGGCCATCCAGAGGCACAAAGTAGCTTTCCATCAAAGTCGGTGAAAGAAGATCGCGCATGCGCTCGGATTCGTCAGGGTTGTCTACTCTAAGCTTGGCCTCGACAAAACGATGAAACGGGAAATTCTCTGGGGCCATGCGCATGGAGTGATAGCCGAGGATGGCTGCTTTCCAGTAACGGACGATGGTCTCAGGGTTGCGGTCGATGAAGGATTTACGCGCCACGGTGACCCGGTCTGGTCGGCCGTGGGGCTTGGTATCTTCGACAAAATCATAGAGCTTGTTAAATCCCTGTTCGAGGAGCGCAGGGACAAACGGATTCGCCACAATCGCGGCGTCAGTTTCCCGACGGAGCAGCGGTTTCCATGCTTCTCGCATGGAGCCATACAGATAGCCAATTTTCCAATTAACTTCCCGATCTGGGTCGATCCCCACACCGCGGAGTTGGTGCTCGAACCACATGGTGGCGATCCCGCCTTTATACCAGTCCCCAATCCGTTTCCCCCTTAGGTCGGCGACGGATTTAATGCCGGGCGCCGCGACCAGCGTGCCAGAAAACCAGTTGCGCCAGCCCCCGATGATGCGGACCTCGTCGTTACCCAGGCTGCGTTCGGCAAATGGCGTGCGAACATGCACATCAGGGATGATGTCGATGCCGAATGCGATCATGTCGCGCACGACCGTGCCGACTTCATCGTATCGTTCACCATCGGGCCGGCTGGATTCAATGGCTTTAGGGTTGATCTTGGCGTGAACGATTTCTACATCAAGACCTTGCTGCGCAAAGTAACCCGCCTCGAGACAATACGTTGCCGCACGCACATGTCCGGCATGCCAGCACCCATTACCCACCCGTAACTTCATGGATCGCTCCGTAGAAAAAGATTGGCAGTCACCGGCGCGCCACCGCCGCAAAAGCCTGCTCAAGTTACCAGAGGGGTAAGCACGCCGTCAAGGTTGGCGGGAACAGTGGTTGGGAATCTGCGCGATTTTTTCGCCGGCGCGCACCGGTGATCGGGCGGCACACGTAGGGGAGAGACGGCAGTTACTTTGTTTCCAGAACCAAGATGTTAGCTTTGGTGTCGATGTCAATGCGGAAATGAGTGAGATAATTGAGGCCTAAAAGGCCCGAGATGCCCGGGTCGGTAAAGACGTCATAGACAGCCGCGGTTAGGTTCCTAACCTGCAGGCCGCCGACCTCAATCGAATCGATAGCTACCAAAGGTGCCTCGATGACGCCGTTCGCTGTTTGAAGAGAAACTGTCGGCTGCGTTTTCTCGAGGTCGATTCGCAAGCTCTGGGCGACGCCGCGGGAAATCACCGTGTAGCTAGAGCCGGTGTCCACGATAAAACTTCCTTGGACCTTTCCGTTTATCGTTGCGGGTACAATCACAACCTCGCCCCTCTTTTGAATCGGTACCGAAACCTTTTTGGCAAGCTCCTGCCGGGCCGGCTCCTGTCCTTGGATTGAATCCTTTGCTGGGATTCGCCGCGTCGCAGCGCGGTACTTCTCAGGGATATTGTGCAGGTTGTCGGTGAAGTGGATGACTCCTTTTTCGTCAACCCAGCGAAAGAAATCAGATGCATGACCGGTTGTTAATGGGAGGAGAAAAAAAACTAAGCCGGCAACGAGCAAAGTCCAGGACATATCCGTGAGTCTAAGACAGCGGCGACGGGCCCGTAAGCCTTGGCAAAAGGTTCTCACGGCTTCCAGAGCGTGATCAGCAGCGCCCCGCCAACGATCAGAGAGGCTCCGGCAACAATCTTGACAGTGATCTTTTCAGAGTCACGGAGAAACATCGAACTCAAGGTGAGAGCGAACAAGGGTCCGGTACTGCTCAGGGGGATGACCATGACCACTTTGCCGAGGTCCAAGGCGTAGTAAATAGCCACCATGGACACGCTGATGCATATTCCGGCTCCCAGCAAAAAGGGCAGGTTTTGGCGCGTGACCTGAAACAGTCTGCTGCCTTTGCCGGCGAGCCAGTAGCCCAGGACGACGACGGCAAAAGACGAAGTCGATGTCACGGCGGCAGCAAGGATGGGGTGAGGAACAGATCCTAGGCCGACTTTCCTGAGGACCTGCGAGAATCCGGCGAGCAGGGAAGCCAACAGGGGATAGAAAACATAGCGCAAGCGAACGCGGCGCGCGCCTTTGGGATGGTGAGAAAGAAAAACGATGCCGACAATGACGAAGAAAGTGCCGCAGAAAACGGACAGCGTCATCTGCTCCCCCAGGGCCACAATTGCCATAAACGCGCTGAACACGGGTGTGCTTGCTCGAATGGGGTCCGTGATGGCGACTCCCAGGGTCTCAATGCCTTTGTAGGTGAGAAGCCGCGTCAGTCCCGGCTGAAACAGACCGACGACAACGAAAATCAAAATACCGGGGTTTGTAAGACCGTCAAGCGGTATCAAGAGAACAGACACGGTCCAGAGAAAAATCACGTTGATGAGAAGGCTGGTGGCAACAGCGGTGGTGGGGTTCGACGTCACCAATCCCTTTTTGGTCAGGATGTTATGAAGCGCGAAGAAAAACGCGTTGCTGAGAGCACAGAAGGGCGCAAGCATTGTCAAATCACGGGCGTGAGGAGCCGTGGCCGAGCGAGGTGCCATGCCATGACACAGCCGTACAGGAAAATTGTTTTCAAGACTTGCGAAACCTCTGGCGTCAAGCGTAATCAGGCTGCGAATGAATAGCAGCGCCATCCTTCGATGAGCATTACTGTATGGCGACAAGCGCACCCGATAACTCTTTCAGGTCGGGAGTGGCCGGTGCAGGACTCTTTAATCTTTAGGCCGGGTCGGATTGCCCCGCGCCATCAAATTGATAGGATCGCGGAATCCTCCGGGATCAGGCGATCGCTTTTACCGAGGGGCGCTCCTTCATGCGCTGGAGCCAGTTGCCAAGTTTCGGCAGCGAGGGGTCAGGAAGTACTCCCATACTTTCATAGCGCAGAAAGCGCGGTATGACGTCGGCATCCAAAAGGGAGAAATTACCGGCGAGAAAAGGATGATTACCCATGTGGTCTTCAAATCGCTTCAGCAAGTCCCGTGTCTCTTTTTTTGCTGCTGCGATTTTAGCAGGATCACGATCTTTCTCATCCTTGGCGAGTTCCTCGCGCAGTGTCTGATAGGGAGCATTCAAGTGGTTCATCCCATAATCAATGAGAATCCTGATTTTGGCTCTGAGCGCGGGATCCTTTGGCATCAAAGGCGATTCTGGGTAGTTCTCCTCGAGATATTCATTGATAATGCAGGACTCGTAGAGGACGGTGTCTCCATCGGTAAGCACCGGTACTTTTCCGTAAGGATTTAGACGGAGGAAATCAGGGTTCTTCTGTTCCTTCTTTCGTAAGTCTACGGAGACGATATCGTAAGGCAATTGCTTCTCAGCAAGGACAACTTTTACGCGTTGGCAGTTAGGGGATGAAGGAAAATCATAGAATTTGATCTTGGCCATTGCCTCCTCCTGCGATAATCTTCAGCACATCCTATAAAACCGTAAGTCTTTAAACAAGTAAAAAAGCAGATCGTTCAGGTGTCGACAAGGCGAGATTTTGTGCCAGTGGTGACAAATTTTTCCACCCGGATAACCGGAACTGCGACGTGTCAATGGTGAGATTTTTAACATTATTAGCGGCTTACGACGGGGTAAAGCTCTGGCATAAGGATTGCCTTTATAATGAATAAATCTATTTCGGTTTACCAGGTGTGACGGTTCATGAGAAGCAGCGTCAACATAGAACGGCGGACGGAAGCAGAACCCTTCGAAAGCATCACTGAAGCCGAGATCATCTCCCTCTGGGAGGTCTTTAAATCATCTGGCCTATCGGCTGATGAGGCTTGGAATGCGATTGTCGCTGGCATTGCCCTGGATGTGGCCTTCGCTCGAAGCAGGAATTTGAGCACTATTGAACAATAGTGGCCGGAATCTGGCTTTGGGTAAAGTCGGCTCCGCAATGAGAAATTCAAATCTGATGCGCTTGTGGGTCGGCTCGCATGAGGAGCTCAGTTAGGACCTTTCGATGCGCTCTTTCTGCCACAAGCATGCGGCTCAAGAACTCGCTCACTTCAGGGGCTTCGTGGAAAAGAAGGCCGGTCAGCTCCCTTAGGGTTTGTTCCAATGCCGACTGATCGTGCACGTCGCGCGATAGCCGCTCCCAATGGTTTCCTCCCGAATAAATTTCAGCCGGCGCCTCATGGCCGATATAAATTCCTAACTTGCTTAAAACCTCTCTCAAGGCTTCACAGGTTTTCAGTTTCTCGGTAGAGATATGATTTAGCTGCTGCGCTACGTGAGGATAGGGAGCTAGTTCTGCATGTGACTTAATTTGCGTTGCGAGCCGCAGTTGCGCCAGATGGACTTTTTTTAACGCGATCGCCGGATCACGTGGCATTCCGTTTGTTTTCGCGCCTGATCCGAGACCCAAAATCCCCATCAGCTTTTTCAGCACGTTTCCATCCTCTCTCGTCTCCCGCAAAGTGATAAATAAAATCTACCAACGTCTCTTGTCAAGGGAATGACCGGTTCCGTGCGGGATCGATGCGTTTAAAACCGGCTAATTCTGAGTTTCCTTGAAAAAAGGGAGTAAAGGGGATAGGTTTCTGGAAGGTCGAGGTTTTTGATGGCGCAACAAAGCAAGAGTACGGCGGATTCGCCAGGGATCTGTGACGTCGAACTGGACGTTCCTGACGAAATCGACGGTGACGAAAAAGAAACCGGAGGGGAAAAAGGTTTAGTTCCCTACGATCCCCTGCGCCGTTATTTGACAGAAATTCGCCGTTATCCTCTTCTGAACCGAGAAGAAGAACATCGTTTGGCGGTCGAATTCAAGGAGTTCGGCAATCTCGAGGCGGCATACCGGCTTGTGACTTCTAACCTGCGTCTTGTGGTCATGATCGCGCGCGAGTACCAACGCGCCTTCAGCAACCTTCTGGATCTGATCCAAGAGGGCAACATTGGCCTGATGGAAGCGGTGAAAAACTTTGATCCCTACCGTGGCGTTCGCTTCCCGTCCTACGCGGTGTGGTGGATTCGGGCCTATATTATTCGCTACGTCATGAACAACTGGCGGATGGTTAAGATCGGCACCACACAAGCGCAACGCAAGTTGTTTTTTAACCTGCAGAAAGAAAAAAAGCGGCTTGAAACGGAAGGGTTTGTGCCCGGCCCAAAACTTCTGGCCCAGCGGCTGGATGTCAAAGAAGGGGAGGTCGTTGAAATGGAACAACGACTCGCCAACCGCGACCTATCGACGGACGTCCCGATCGGGGACGACGGCGAAAGAACTCTTCTAAGCCTTTTTGCGGACAATAAGCTCACTCCAGAGGAATCGCTTACGGAAAAAGAGTATCACCACGTATTGAAGGAAAAGATGCAGCGGTTTGCTGAAGCTCTGAAAGACAAGGAACTGGTTATTTTTCGCGAGCGCCTGTTGACGGAAGAGCCACTAACGCTGCGCGAGATCGGCGAGCGCTACGGAATTAGCCGGGAACGCGTGCGGCAGATCGAAGAGCGAGTAAAAAAACGTTTAAAAGCCTACCTTACAAAAGAATTCAAGGACCTCAAGGAAACTGTGACCCGAGTCGGCTAGAGCGAAATCTCTTTTGCGCTTGAAACAGTTGACCTCCGGTCTATGTGCCACAAAATCCTAACTACGATTTGAGTGCTTTTTCGCTCGCCTTCACAGGCTGATCGAGAACAACCATAAGGAGGGAGAAATGAACGCGATGCTGCGCGCCGCCTTGGCGATAGTGTTTTTTGAGTTGCTTTTCTCTGGGGTGCTTATGGCACAGGCTAAAGGCGATGCCAATGCGGGGAAGGTTAAATACGAAACCCTCTGTGCCGGCTGTCACGGGAGCGGCGGAAGGGGCGATGGCCCCGCGGCGGGGGCACTCAACCCGAAACCGGCCAATCTGAGTGACGCCGCCTATTATCAGACTGTCAGCGATAAATATCTCTTCGAGATCATCAAAGAGGGCGGCTCGAAAGTGAAGAAATCGCCTCTCATGCCAGCCTGGCGTGGCGCGCTCAACGATAAGGAGATCTTGAATGTGATTGCCTACCTCAGAAGTCTCTCGGCCCGCAAGTGAACCCAATGAACGGGTTACAACATGCCATCGTGTCCGAGCGGAAAACAAACGGGTTCGGTAGTTTCCCTAAGGGCATACGCGCTAATCTTCAATGGCGTATTCTCTCCAGTGGTCGTTGACCCAATCGAGGTGATCTTTGGGAGGAATCGCGATTGCCGGATATGCGTGCTTTTTGGTAGCATCGATCGCCACCCGGGAACCAACTAATCGGCTGGGGTGGTGTTGAGGAACACTGGGGGGCGCCTGAGATGGATCGAATCCGACGGCTTGGACGTCCTTCTCAATGTAGATGTCCTTATCCGGTCGCACGCGCCAGCTTAACGCCCAATCGACGGCAAAGTCATCCTGGATATCAATGTCGTCGTCCACAACGACGGTAATTTTTCCAAAGCCGGTTCGTAGAGACCAGATACCGTACATGCATTGTCGCACCTGCCCTTCGAACTGCTTTTTCAGGGACACGACCACATAAGCGCCGCTCCCACCGGCCTCTTTGAGGCGGACATCTTTTATCGGTAAATTAAGAGTGTACTTGAGATGTTTAAAAAGCGGCCACTCGCGTCCAATGCCGCGAATGCAGCTTGATTCAGATGGGGGTTTTTGGCTGATAAAAGCCTGGTAGATTAGGTTGTTACGAAAAGTCATACACTTGATATTGAAGACACTCTCCTGGCCGGCCGGCCCCATATATCCAGTATACTCGCCGAAAGGGCCTTCATGCTCCTGATAGTTGGCTGGGATCTCTCCTTCCAGGACGATCTCAGCCGTAGCCGGTACCTCGAGGGGAACTGTTTCGCAAGCAACAAGGTCAACCGGTTCGCCGCGTAGTCCTCCCGCTACTGCGAATTCATCCAAAGACTCGGACATTTTCGATACGGAAACAAACCCGATGGACGGTTCTGTGCCGACCACCACGGCTACCGGGGTAGGCTGGTTGCGCTCGTTGTTCTTCCGCACATGGATGGCGATATCCTGGTTCCTGCCCATAGAAAAGCCGGTCTTGTTGGGCCCCTTGACTTGCATGCGGTACGTTCCGACGTTACGCACGCCGCTGTCCGGGTCTTTGGTGATGACGTAAGGCGAGGTGAAAAATGGCGCCGGGTCTTCGCCCACGGTCCAGATGGGGACGGGCAGTTTGAGAATGTCTACTTGGTTGCCGACCAGCATGTTTTCCTTGCACGGGCCGTCCTTCACGAGCCGGGGCGAAATCGGTTTCTCTAAAGCCTGATCCCATTTGCGATTGATGCCCTCAACGGAATCTGTCTCGAGTCCGATGGCATAAATCTCACGTGAGGCACCCAAGATCCCTGCTACCAAGGGAGTTTTAAACCCCTTTATTTTCTCAAATATTAAGGCAGGTCTGCGTTCGGGCGGAATCTTAAGGAAGAGCTGGCGGCAAACCGCGGCAATTTCCCAATCCTTGTCAACTTCTTTTGTGATTCTCTTTAGCTTACCCTTTTCTTCGAGAGCTAACAGATAAGCGCGCAAATCCGTGTATGCCATTGGCTCCTCCCGGGCGAAGTCTTAAACAATTAAAATGTTTTTATTTAAATAGTCAAGTGTTTAAGCACACCGTCCCCGCAAGCGTCGTGTGAGGAATGAGGTGATGAAGCGATTCAAAGCGAAGATATTGACCCGGACGAGGCGCACTCGCGGCGTGACGTTGGCCAAGGTGATTGCCGACTTTAGAATATACTACTGGGTTGGCATGGGTATTTTGGCTTCAGCGAAGTGAAAGAGACGTTTAAGGAACTTGACTCATGGATTCGTGCGTGGAACACCTGCAAGTCCTTGCAGGGTCCCTGGCGCTTAAGCCGCAGTCGGGCTTTGGAGTTTGCGCTTCCCGTTCACTCTTTCACCCGTCTTGGTTTGCCAAGGTTGTTTGCGATTTGACTCAATCTGCCGAACCGCCGTATACGTGACCCGTATGTACGGTGGTGTGGGAGGAGAGAGGCCGTGAGGCACTCTCCCTATCCCGATTAACCGCAAATGATGGATGGGGCCTAGCTTAGGGCGCGGGTTAATTTCGGGATCAATTGCGAATCTCGTCGCGCATGAATTTGATGTAAGAAATAGCAAAGCAGACGCAGAGAAGGGCAATAAGGGTAGTAATGTCAGGCGAAACTAGTAGCAAACTTTGACTCAAAGCGATCGGAGTTGGGAGGATCCCTTCCACTTGGCTCTCTGCGACATATCCAATGACGCGGGCCGTCGGGTTGAGGAGAATATGAACGGACTCCCCGAAAAGCGTACTAGGGGAAAACCTACTGACAAATGTTTCTATGTCAGCGTGGCGTGCGAGCGACTCCGGAGTCGTGGGATTGTCCACAACCGCGTTCGCAATTAATTGCGCTATCACGGAGACGAAGATCGCGAGAAAGAGCCAGACTGCAAGGGAAGCGAGCGCGGCGGTAACGGTGCGCTGAAAGAGCAAGGAAAAGAGCATGGCTAACGCAAGCCAGAAACCAACAAAAAGGATTCCCACCAGGGTGAATAAAAGCATGCGCCAGAGTTCCTCTGCGTTTGGCGGGAACCCCAGAACAGAGGTGCCGAGCCCAATGACGAGCAACAGGATCGAAGCCCAAAGGATAGCGACAGTCGTGAGACCCGCGAGAAATTTGCCGTTAATCAAACTATCGCGGTAAATAGGCTGCGATAGCACTCGGCTTAGTGTACCGCGTGCATATTCGCCGCTGATCGCGTCAAACCCGAGCGTAATGCCAACCAGGGGCCCGAACAAGCCGAGAAAGGTGGTTAGTGAAAAGAAGGTTTCCGTGCGTGCCGTGAGGAGCAAGAGGAAAGCAAACTGAGGCGGAATCGACTCCACTTCTTGCCGTATCGCCTGGCCGGCTGAGTACGTGGCCCACAACCCAGTCAAAACGATGACGGCAATCAGGATCATGAAACGCCTACTGCTAAAGTGGTCCGCCAGTTCCTTCCAGAAAACAACGCTCATCCCTCATGCCTCCCGGAAATACTTCAAATAAATTTCCTCCAGAGTCGGGTCTTCGGACCGAAGCTGTAGAAGACCAAGACCGCTTGTGGTTATTAACTTGACAAGCTCGGGCCGGACATCTCGATTGCAGCGCAGATACCAACCGTGAACGTGGGGCTCGATTTGCGTGATGCCATCGATGGCGCGCAGCTGCGTCTCTATTCCATCGGTTCGGCCGTCCACCTCGACGAGAAAGTTCCACAAGCGTTCCCGTCGAATCGCGGTTCCGAGTTGATCGAGCCGGCCATGGACAATCATTTTCCCCTTCACAATTATCCCGACGCGGTCACAAATCTGCTGGACCTGGTGCAAAAGATGAGAAGAAAGCAGCACGGTGAGCCCGCGCTCACGCCGAAGGGCCGAGATCAAGTCGAGGATGCGCGCAACGCCGTCCGGATCGATCCCCAAGGTCGGCTCATCAAGGATGACAACCTGAGGGTCTTTAACCAACACCTCCGCAATCCCCAAGCGCTGTTTCATGCCACGAGAGAATTCTCTCACCGGACGGTCCCGGTCATCGGATAGTCCCACTTGCCGCAAGACCTCGGCGACGCGAACCTTTGCTTGAGTTTCCGCGATGCGGTTAAGGCGTGCCATGTACAGGAGGTTGTCTCGCGCCGTCAAATCTTCGTAGAAGCCGGGATTTTCCGGCAAGTAACCGACTCTTTTTTTCACCTCAAGCGGCTGACGAGTAGGGTCAAAGCCACACACAAACCCCCGGCCCGAGGAAGGCTCGGTTAGTCCCAGCAGCATCAGGATGGTCGTGGTTTTTCCCGCGCCGTTAGGTCCGAGAAAGCCGAACACTTCTCCCTCTTCCACTTGCAGGTTTAGTTGGTTAACTGCGAGCTTTTCGCGGTAGCGTTTGCTCAGGTCAGATGTCTCAATGACGGCGCTCATCTACGTCCCAAACGAACAAAGACGATTCCCAAACCGAGGACCACTGCAGTAACAATTCCCGCCCCCAACCATCCCCACAGCGTAGGGGTCGACACGGTAACTCTAAACTCGACCGACTTTGTCGAGTCGGGGCTATTGGAAGTTAAGGTCATGAGATAATCACCGGCGATAGTCCGGTCGGGAGCCAGAATCTCCATCTTCACCTCTCGCACTTCACCAGGATTTAGTGTGTCGAGCTTGTCGGGCTTGAATTCGGTTGTCCACTTTTCATTCGGCTTTTTGGTTACGAAGGAGAGATTGCGGATGGGCGCGCTGCCCGCGTTGCCGACTAAGAAATCCACAGTCGACTTCTTTCCCGCGGTCACCTCCGTATTCAAGGTTCCGCTGGCAGTGCCCATCTTGAGGTCGTAGGTTCCTTTCAATGTAACTTTGAGGCTGGTTGAGGCCTCGTAAGCGCCGGACCGTGCTCGGATTGTGACTGGAAACTCACCTGCGCCGGCCGTTGCGGGAGAATCGATTTCAACGCTCAAGGTTTCTGTCGCATTCTCTTTCAAGGCGATGGAGGAAATGAGAGTGTCGCCGAACTGTGGCTTGAAACGGACGTTCCATTCAGGGGGAGCCTGTGCGACGAGAGAAGCCGTGAGAGGTTTGTTCGTTTCATTCTTGAGGTCCACGGTAAACTTTAGGGTTTGACCGGTGGCCGTGCTCAGGACGGGGTACTGACTTGAAAGCTTGAGCCCGCCGGTCTCGACCTTTTTGGTAGTGACCCGAAGTTTCATGACTTCGGTCTGGCTTGTTTTTCCGGCGTCATCCTTAGCAGCTACTTTCAATTCATAGTCGCCGGCTTTCGTGTTGTCGGGCACCTTCGCCTTGAATTCAAGCGTGGTTGACTTCTCGCCTTGGACCATGACCGAGCGCACAGGATAGCTCGGGTATCTGGAATTAAATCCAACCTCCCACCCTTTGGGGACGGATTCAACGGAAAGATCGACTTGAACCGGGTCTTTGGTGCGGTTGACAACCTCGGCATCCATGGTCACTTCCTGTCCTTGCCCAACGGTCAAGTCTTGAAAGGGAAGGATGAGATTAAAAGATTCCTTAGATCCGCCGGTGTCCTTTTTTTCCGCGGCTTCAGCCCCCCATACGGAAGGCCAACCGCTCCCAAGTGTTATAAAGATGGCGAGTGAAAAAAGCCATGCCACACACATGAGGACCAGACGTGAGGCTTTCATGGCACAACCCCCTACGATAAAGTTTGCTGGCCCTTAATTAATCAAAATCGTATGCGGCGTCAACCCCTAAGGCTTTGCCTGTCGCATTGACATTCACACTTTCCCCATCTGTCGTAATGCCTCGTAAACAATGATGGACACGGCATTCGCTAAATTGAGGCTGCGGACACCCTGACCCATCATGGGGATGCAGTACGTGCGGCGGTGATTCACTGCGAGCAGCTCCTGTGGAAGACCACGCGTTTCTGGCCCGAAAACGAGATAGACGCTTTCGTCAAAAACGGCCTGCGTGTACGAAGCGTTCCCTCTTTTCGAAAAAAACAAGAGTGGGTCGGTTGCATGTTGTGTTACGAACGAACTCCATGAATCGTGATAACGGATATCCACGTATTTCCAGTAGTCAAGTCCGGCACGCTTGAGGCGCCGGTCCTCTATTCTAAAACCCAAGGGTGCGACGAGATGCAGGGTTGTGTTGGTCGCGGCGCAAAGGCGCGCGATGCTCCCGGTGTTCTGGGGGATCTCCGGCTCCAGTAAGACAACGTGCATGAGGCTTAAGTCGGGCTGTCGAGGATGAAAGTGACCGGACCCGCGTTGATCAGCTTGACATGCATGGTGGAACAAAATTTCCCGGCTTTTACGCAAACCCCCAGCGAGCCAAGTTTGTCGATGAAATAGCAGTAGAGCCTCTCGGCCTGGTCCGGCGGTGAGGCACGGTTAAGCGAGGGACGCCGTCCCTGGGTGCAATCACCGTAGAGCGTAAACTCCGAGATTACTAACGCTTCGCCTTCGATCTCAGCCAGCGAGCGATTCATCTTTCCGGCCTGGTCCTCGAACATTCTTAGATGCGCCACTTTTTCCGCCAGGTAGTCCGCGTCCTTCTCGCGGTCGCCTCTTCCGACGGCGAGAAACACACACACCCCAGCTTCAATGCTTGCGATGCACTGTCCGTCGACGCGAACACGCGCTTTAGTTACCCTCTGAATTACCAAGCGCATGGTTGTTTTTAAAGCGAACCACAATCGGACACAAGCGGGGAACCCAAAACAGCCACGATTTCTCTCGAGGAGCTTTTCTGTTAGATTTCTTTTGCAGTAAGGATTTCGAGTCGATGCATCCTATTCTCTTCAAAGTTGGACCTCTGACCATCTATAGCTTTGGTACTTTGATGGCATTAGCTGCGCTCACGGCTGGGTGGGTTGTCCAATTGGAGCTGAAAAGATACCGCTACCAACCTGATCTTGCTTCGTCCATGGTGATGGCAGCCGCCGTGGGAGGTCTGGTTGGAGCCCGGCTTTTTTTTATCTTCGAAGACTGGGAGAGTTTTGTCCGCTCTCCCCTTCATTTCATTTTTAGCGGCGCCGGCTTCACGTGGTACGGGGGATTGCTTGGCGGTACCCTAGGGGTGACATGGCTTGTCCGCCGCAAGCAGATCCCGTGGCTGGACGCGGCGGACATTGCGGCTCCCGCGCTCGCGCTGGCCTACGGTATCGGTCGTATCGGTTGTCATGTTGCGGGGGACGGAGATTGGGGAACGATGACAACCGTTCCGTGGGGTGTCGCTTATACCAACGCAATCATCGGTTGGGTGGATCCCTTGACGGGCGCGCCATATTCGCCTGGCGTGCGTGTTCATCCGACACCAATTTACGAATTGATCCAATCCGTTGTCGTCTTCGCGATCTTATGGTCGCTGCGGAAAAAGGGCTATCCCAAGGGGAGCATCTTTTGGCTGTATTTGCTGCTAGCCGGGTTTATGCGCTTTGTGGTGGAGTTCTGGCGTGTGAATACCATCTTGGCTTTGGGATTGACCGAGGCACAATGGATCAGTCTGATCATCATCCTCATTGGAAGCTTTCTACTTTACCCTCGGAGTCAACGGGGGACTGCTGCGGTGAAATAGGTTAACCTAGGGCAGGCCGCGCTCACCAGGCGGCGAACATCAGGGTCAGGATCTGTTGATACATCGCGGGGTTGTAATTTCCAGTGTTTTCCAACATTGGCCGTGCAATTCGATGAAAAAGAGACTCGGTGGCTTGCGCGATGATCATTCCTTTTCCGTTTAGCGTGCGGTGTCCGCTAAGGCGTGCATGGCGCAAAAAGACAGTTTCGGCGGGCGCATAAATGAGGTCGTAGAAGGCGACGTGAGTCGGTACCCTCAGCGCGAGTTCAAGCGAAATCCGGTTATTGTTCCCAATGTCGGTAAGCGAGGCCTTGAGCCATCGTTGGGAGAACTCGGGCGCGCTCGATTCTGTTTCGGGAAACACGGCGGCGTTGGCAGGTGCCAAGGCGGAATACGGCTCGAGAAGCGTGATTTTGTGGTTCGCGGTCTTGCGCAACCCCCCTTGACCCTTGACTGACGAGTTGACGATCAGTCCCACCCGCGGTGCCCATGCGCCGATATCGTCTTCACCGATGGCGATGACATGGGGGAAAACTTCCTGGAGGTCGCGCGCGAGGGCTTGCGCAGACTCTTTTGTGCGGTTGCAGATAACGAGCGTTCCCGTCCCCAGCACTTCAGCCAGGGAGAAAGCCACCGCTCTCGCAGCACCGCCGGCGCCGATCAGCAACACGTCAGTTCCGTTTATCTGTGGTAAGAACGGACTTTTTTGTCCTGGTAAGACGCTGAGTAAGCTCACCAAGAATCCTTGACCGTCGGTATTGTGACCCAAAAGTTCTCCTTCCGGGCTGCGCATGATGGTGTTGACCGCGTTAATACGCGTTGTCTTTTCCTCCAAACGATCGAGATCGCGTATGATTTTGATCTTGTAAGGGACGGTGACATTCGCCCCAAGAAAGCGGGGAGAAGACCGCATCGCTCGAAGGAGCTTAGAGAGTTGGGACTCATCCACATCCATCGGGATGTATGCGATCTCCATCCGGAGGGTCTGGAAGACAGCGTTCCAGAGAGCCGGGCTTTTGGAATAAGATGACGGTGCGTCGCCGATGATTCCGACAAGTTTCTTCCTACCGACGGCGGCCGGGTCGAGGTGGTTGCTAACGCACCTCTGCAGCGCCACAATCTCGTCTGCTAACTCGGTCACGGCACGATCCACCAACCTCCCGACTAGCTATAGTGGAATTCGATTTCCTGGTCAATCAAGAGAACGGGGACTTGCCGCTTTCATCCCCATCGTTCAAGATCGGAATGGTGGCAATTTTCTCCGCTGACAGGAAACGGCAATCAATTCCTTTTGGATTGTGATAACGGGGTCTTACTAAGGGTATGAATTCCAACTGCAAAAGAATAGAGTTAAGGTCAGAGATGGTGGAAGAGCAAACACCGCAGGACCTTGCCGCGAAGATCAAAGATGCGGCACAGCGGCAAGGATTCAGTCTGGTCGGAATCTCTCCGGTGACGCGGCCTCCGCACGAAACAACCTTTGCCGAATGGCTGCGGAAGGGGTTGGCAGGTGAAATGGCGTATCTCGAAAGAACCGAGGCTTTGCGCCGTGACCCCGCAAAACTTATCCCGTGGGCGGCCTCGATTGTTTCGGTGGGAATGAACTATTACAAACCCTTGCCTCGACCCCATTTTGAAAAAGGGGCAAGAGGCTGGATCTCACGCTATGCCTGGGGCGATGATTATCACGGTGTAGTGAAAAAAAAACTCGCTGAGCTTCTTGCCCATATCAAGCGAATCATCCCGGGGCCGCTCGCAGGAAGGATATTCGTTGACTCCGGACCGGTGCTCGAAAGGGACTTTGCTGGGGTCTGCGGAATTGGCTGGATCGGCAAGAATACTCAATTGATCTCTCCTCGGCACGGCTCATGGTTTTTTCTCGGGGAGCTTTTCTTAAGCGTTGAGCTCGCTTACGACCGACCGATTGCGGACCGCTGCGGGCGCTGTGATCTCTGCCTGAAAGCCTGCCCAACCGGGGCGTTTGTTGGCCCCTACGTGCTCGATGCGCGCCGCTGCATCTCTTATCTCACGATTGAACTCAAGGGGGCGATTCCGTACCACTTGCGGCCCCTGATCGGCAATCACGTGTTCGGTTGCGATATTTGCCAGGAAGTCTGTCCGTATAATGTCAAGGCCAGTGCTAGTCGTGAGACGGCCTTTTCTCCGCGGGATGGCCTCTACGCTCCCCAATTGATTCCGTTTCTCTCCCTGAGCGCCGATGAATTTCGCCGTTGCTTTACGGGAAGCCCAATCCTAAGGGCCAAGCGCCGTGGCTTTTTGCGCAACGTCGCTGTGGCTCTGGGAAACCTCAAGAGTCTCGAGGCCGTGCCCGCTCTGGTCATGGCTCTCGAAGATGAAGACGCGCTTGTGCGAGGACATGTTGCCTGGGCGTTGGGGCAGATAGGATCTAAGGAGAGTTTGGAGGCGTTGGAGAAACGCATTGACCGCGAGGGAGATCCCGAGGTGCAAGGAGAGATCCGTACGGCCCTGAAGCAGGAGGGCTGCCTACACGGTGCAAAGCGCGGCGCTGAGGCATGAGGGTATCCGAGTTATCTCTCCCTTTTGATTGACGCAGGCATGCTTGGTTTCTCCTTCAGCAAGCAGAGTACGATCACTGCCGCGGTAGATTTGATAACGGAAAACCAAAGAAACGCGGCCTAAAGTCGCGAGTCCGGTCTCAATCGTGAGTTCGTCGTCATAATGGGCCGGCCTGCGGTATTGGCATGAGACCTGAATAACTGGAAAACGCAAACCCCTTCGTTCGATTTCGCGGTAAGGAGAGCCGATGTCACGGAGCCATTCTGTCCGCCCGATCTCGAACCAGCGAAGATAATTCGCATAATACACGACTCCCATTTGATCGGTGTCACCATAGATGACCCTATAGGGGCTAGACTTGATTCTTCCTGGGGCTGTCATTGCATTGATACTCGTAAGTATTTTTCCCCTGATTCGCAAGTTGAATGAGACTAGGAGAGTACTGTTGGGGCTAGTTGTATATAAATTACGACTTTCCGCGTATTTATTTCTCTTTGAAGAATTACTAAAACTAAACCCATTTCGGATGTGAAGAAAGGAGTACAAGATGATCAAGGCGTTCGGTCTTTTATTGGGGTGTGCGATGATTCTTTCCTTTCTTGCGCCGGCGTCGGCTCAAGAAGAGAAGAAGAAAAGCAAAGATCTGGAGGCAGTCATCAGCAGCGTAGGGCAGCGTACGATCACGTTTCAATATGAGCGCAAGGAAAAGGTTCGTGAGGAAGTCGTTGGCATCGACGATCAAACCAATATCGACAAAGAGGGAGCCAAAATGAAACTTAAAGATCTCCAAGAAGGCGATAAGGTTATGATCACTTACGAGCCTGACGCGTATACTCCCGCGATTGCCGTGAAGGTCGTTGGTAAGGGAGAGGTCAAGAAGGTTGGTGGCGGGGAGTAGCTGCATACAGCCTAGCAGGCACCGCTCGAGCGCCTGCTAGGCTTCTTTGATTTTAGCCCCTTCCGCGTACAAGATTCCGCTCTTTTCGTTCTCTCTTTTGAGCAAGAGTACCCGCTTCACTCAGCGCTTCTATGCTTTTTGCGCTTGAGTCGCGGGGCGTGTGGCTTGACAAGTCAGTCTGAAGTATGATCTAAGAACTACGACTTTTGACATATCTCTGGACGGTCAAGAACATTAACGCGAAAGGAGAGAGTTTCACATGCTGGGAAAGAAAGGGAGATTGGTCCTCGCTGTTGCGCTGGGGATACTGGGCTCGCTGCCTTGTTGGGCCCAAACGCAGAAGAAAGTCACCGAAATAGAAGGGGTGATCAGCAGTGTTGGCCAGCGAACGATTACGTTTGTGTACGAAAGAAAGGGGAAGATGAGAGAGGAGGTCGTTGGTATCGATGATAAAACAGATATCGACAAAGATGGTGCGAAAGTAAAGTTAAAAGAGTTGCAAGAGAAAGACAAAGTGCTCGTAAAGTATGAGCGAGATGCCTATACGCCGGCGTTTAGCGTTAAAGTAGTCGGTAAGGGGGAATTGCCGGGCAAGAAAGGTGGCGGCGATTAACAACGCTCAGGTGATCAGGAGCGGTTGAACTCGCGACGATCCGCGCCGACGACATCAACAGTAACGGCTTCTTCTTCTCTCAGGATTCGCATGGAGATCCGGTCTCCCGGCTTTTTCTTCCAGATTTCGCGATAGAGGTCCGCTCGGGAACGGATCTCGTTTTGGTCTACCGCAAGGATGATATCTCCTTCGCGCAGCCCGCATCTTTGTGCTGGGCCTCCCGGGGTAAGACCGGCAATGACAATATGCCCCGCGAGAGGTTGGGTATAGAATCCTAACCACGGCCGGGGCGGTCGGCTCTGGACCCGGCCGAAAGTTTTGAGCTCCTGCTCGATTTTCAGGTAATATTCAATGGGAATCGCAAGCGAAAATTTTCCCACCTCGTTCAAGTTCAGGGAAACCACGCCCAGCAAGCGGCCCTTGAGGTCCACTAACGTCCCGCCTCCGAATCCAGGATTGAAAGCGTTTAGGCGGATAGATTTATCCAACATATACTCCCATTGTCCGTCAAAAGCGTCGATCGAGGTGATATAACCTCCGCTAACCCTCCTCTCCGTTTCCCCCGTGCTAGAAATGATGACGGCAGCCTGACCGAGGGCGAGGTCCTCTGCTGGAGCGGGCCGCAGGAAAGGTAAATCCCGTCCGGTAATTTTTACCAGTGACAAACCGGATTCCTGGTCTTGTCCGGCCAATTCTCCGGGAAATTGTTCACCGTCCGCAAGCGTGACGATGATGGATTTTGCCCCTGTGGTAACATAGTGAACCGTGAGGATGTAGCCGTCGGAGTCGACGATTGTGCCGGAACCGCTCCGATCTGTTCCTAGGTTGCGGGCGGAAGGATGACCTTCCGGGATGCTGACTTTGAGGTCAGCGGTGGTCGGAATAAGAGAATGGATAAAAGCTATGGGACCGTTCAAAACGCTTTTGCCTCCAAGCAATCACTGGCTGCGGAGCCAGCGTTGCTTCCGTGCTTCCACGGGGAGAGTTTTCCTTGCCATGTGTCACGAAATTCCAACCCGCTTTGGATCGCATTCATCACCTCAATCTTGTTCACCGACCAAGCCGGGGCTACGGTCAACCACCGGTAAGTTTCACCGGTCAGACGATGAATGACGGTTTGCGGGCGAAGAAGCTCGAGGAAATCGACGACCAGAGCAGCATATTCGTCACGGCTTTGGAGCTTCATTTCCCCGCGCCGGTAGACCTGCTCCAGCACGGTGTTCTTGATGACGTGAAGGTTATGCAATTTGACGCCATCAATCTGCAGCGAGTTCAACAGTTCAGGAGTCTCAAGGATCTCCGCGCGGCTTTCTCCTGGGAAGCCAAGAATCAGATGCACGCAAAGCTGCAAACCGCGGACTTTGCTTCTCTCGACAGCATCGAGGAACTCGCGTAGACCATGTCCCCGGTTCACCCAGCGCAGGGTTTTCTCGTGCATGCTTTCCAATCCCAGCTCAAGCCAGACGTAAGTGTCACGAGCGATATCCGCAACGAGATCGAGAACCTCATCAGGAACGCAGTCGGGACGCGTTCCGATCGAGAGGCCGACAACGTCGGGAACATCAAGCGCTTGTCGATAAAGGCGTTCGAGTTTGACAACCGAGCCGTAGGTGTTGGTATAGCTTTGAAAATAGGCGATGAATTTGTCCGCTTTGTGACGCCGCCGTACGGCTTCAATCCCAAGCTCGGTCTGGGTTCGGATGGACATGGCAGAATTATAAGAAAGCGGGGTGTGCCCCGCGTTATTGCAATAGATACAGCCGCCGAGTGCGACCCGACCATCGCGGTTCGGACAGGTGAAGTCAGCGCGCAGGCTGACTTTGTAGACGCGGCAAGCGAAGACCTCGCGTAGGATGCGATTAAAGGAATTATAGCGCTTTCCTTGCCATCGACTGAACGGCGCAATACCAGAGTTCATATCTAACCACACCCAGCGTTAACAAAAAGCAGATATATTCTCAAGAGATTTGGGCTACTTGGGTTGCGGCAGCAGCGCATCGATTGGTTTGTTCTCCGCCACAGGGAGGAGACCTCGGCCGACGCGCACGACAAAACGCGGCCGGGCATTTGCTGTCACGTTCGGATCAAACGGTGCGGTAGGTAGCCGAGGTTCCGAGTTGCCGGCAGGAAAGATTACCGAAGTTGTGAAAAAACCAGCGGTTTTTCTCTCAGCTACCGGATTGTCGTCTTGACAAGAAGGCCAGAGTTAATATACTAAAAAATCCGTTTTCGGTGTGCGGTGGCGTGATGAAGATACTGGTTGGTGAAATCACAGAATCGCCAAAGACGCTCGGTTTCTCCGAGCGCGTGGACGAACTCAACAAGGTTTATACCGACAACGAATACCACGAGTTCCGGTTTCCATCTTCGGTTGATGTTCGGGTGGTCTTTTACCGGTCCGGTCAGGAAATCTTTTTTGCCGGTTTTCTTCAAGGAGTCTTCGAAGCTTGCTGCAGTCGTTGCCTCGAGGTCTATGGTTTTCCGGTCGAGAAAAAATTTGAGATTGTTCTGGCTCCTGATTCGATGGCGACGGACCGGAAGAGGGAATTAAACAAAGAGGAAATGGGATTGAGCTTCTACCAAGGGGCAGAAATTAATCTCACTCCGCTGATCTGCGAGCAGATACTTCTGTCTCTTCCGATCCGACCTCTATGCGCGGAGGAATGTCGCGGGCTTTGTGCCGGCTGCGGGGTCAACTTAAATAAAGAAGCCTGTCTCTGTGTGCCGCCTCAAGTGGACGAACGATTGGCTTTTTTCCGCTCTTTGAGAATGAACCGCTAGTTACCCTCCGTATCCTCTTGGCAGGAGGGTTTTCTAACTGTAAATGAATCTGGACATAAACTGGAAACGCGGATAAAAGTGGAAAAAGAATAAACCTCAGATAGGATCGAAATCATGCCCGTACCCAAACGAAGGACTTCCAAGAGTAAAAAAAACAAACGCCGGTCCCACGATGCTTTGGTCGCGCCACAGTGGAGCACCTGCGCGAAGTGTGGCGAGGCTACCTACCCTCACCGGGCCTGTCCAAACTGTGGTTACTATCGTGGTCGTCCGGTGGTGCCCGCGGAAGCTGGTTAGAGTTTCTCTTCCTTTTCCATGATACGCATTGCCGTTGACGCAATGGGTGGCGACAGAGCACCCGGCGCTGTGGTGGAAGGCGCGGTTCTGGCTGCAACCGAGCTTGGTGTCGAGACTGTTCTCGTGGGGCAAAGGGATGTGGTCGAGCGGGAGCTTGCGCGATACCCGGCCCATCCAGCCATTGCAGTTGCACCCGCGTCTCAAACGGTTTCCATGAGCGAGTCTCCTAGTGTAACGCTGAAGAAAAGAGACTCGTCGTTGATGGTGGCATTTAATCTAGCGCAACAAGGAAAGGTGCAAGCGGTGGTTAGCGCCGGAAATTCAGGCGCCGTCATGGCTACCGGGATGTTTGTTCTCGGAAAGCTGCCGCTGGTGGGAAGGCCGGCCATTTTGGTGGTGGTTCCCACGTTGGGAAAGGGCACCGTGATCATCGACGCGGGTGCCAACGTAGACTGCAAGCCGAGGCATCTTTTTCAATTCGGTTTGATGGGCTCCATTTATGCGGAGCGCGTCCTGGGTATTCTGCGCCCACGCGTGGGCGTGCTGAGCAACGGCGAGGAAGAGGAAAAAGGCAACGATTTGACACGCGCGGCTAGTGAGCGGTTACGCGCGGCGCCACTGAACTATATCGGCTACGTCGAGGGAAGAGATATCGCGAGCGGTGACGTGGATGTCGTGGTGTGCGACGGATTTACCGGGAACGTGGTTCTCAAAACGATGGAGGGAGTCGCGCCCTTTGTTATCAGTATGCTCAAGCGGGCGTTTCAGGGCAGCCGCATCAGCCGGCTGGGTTATCTATTATGCCGGACAAACATTTCTGAAGCATGCGCGCGATTGGATTACGCGGAGTATGGGGGCGCGCCGCTTTTAGGTTTGGCCGGTGTCGCGATTATCGCGCACGGGGGCTCTAGTCCCAAAGCGATCAAAAACGCGATTCGCGTCGCCAAGGAAGCCGTCTCGCATGACGTAAACCGTCACATTGTTGAGCTTCTTGGCGAGATTGGTAGGGCCTTGGAAGGTAGACCCGTGCCCCCAGCGGTCGAAGGTTAGCTAGGAATGGAAGCTGCTTACACGACGAGTCCAGGCGAGGGTCAGGAGCGCAAGGGTGGAAGAAGCAACTAAAGTTGCTTTTGTTTTCCCCGGACAGGGTTCGCAATACGTCGGGATGGGAAAAGATTGGTGCGAACAGTTCGCCGTGGCGCGCCAGGTTTTTGAGGTCGCAGAGGAGGTTTTGCGGCTGCCGTTGAGAGAAATTTGCTTTTCGGGCCCGGAACAAGAGCTTAGACTCACCCAGCATGCCCAACCGGCCATCCTGACAACTTCGATCGCGGCGTTGCGAGTCTTGGAATCGATGTCGGATATTAGGCCGCGTTGCGTTGCCGGCCACAGCCTTGGCGAATACAGTGCTTTGGTAGGCGTCGGGGCCCTCCGCTTTGAGGACGCCGTAGAGATAGTTTTTCAACGAGGCAGATTCATGCAGGACGCCGTGCCGAAGGGGAAAGGGCTGATGGCGGCGATTTTGGGATTGTCCGAGCGTGAAGTCGAGAATGTATGTGCCGGAGCTGCCCAGGGCGAGGTGGTTAACCTCGCGGGACTCAACGGTGGGGGGCAGGTGGTCATCTCTGGGCACAGGGACGCCGTGTTGCGCGCCAAGACGTTAGCAACGGAGCACGGCGCCAGGAATGTTGTCGAGCTTGTTGTGAGTGCTCCGTTTCACAGCTCTCTTATGAAACCCGCCGCGGAGAAGTTGGGGCGAGTTTTGGATGCTGTCAAATTTCATCCATATTCGATTGGGGTTATCAGTAACGTTGAAGCGACGATGAACTTTGATTTCCGAAGAGTGAAAGACCTCTTGATCAAGCAGGTCGTTTGTCCTGTTCGCTGGGAGGAGTCGGTGAAACAGATCGAGAACTCCGGCTGTCAGGCAGCCATCGAAATCGGGCCCGGCAAAGTTCTCAGAAGTCTTATAAAAAGGACCTGCCCATCGCTTGAGGTGCAAAACCTTGACGCTCCCAAAGACTTGCACAGATTGATCACCTCGGCGAAGGCAGTATGAATCTCCAGGGGCAGATTGCGTTGGTGACCGGTGGCAGTCGCGGCATCGGCAGGGCGGTCGTCCTTGCGCTGGGTGGTCGCGGAGCCAAAGTCATGATCAACTACGCGCAAAATCAGGCCGCGGCTGAGTCGACGCTGAGGGAACTTCGCGACTTGGGCGCACAGGGAGAGCTCTTTTGCTTCGATGTTTCCCGCGAGGAGCAAGTGGAGGAAGCGGTAAAGAAAATCGTTGACCAGCACGAAAAAGTTGATATTCTAGTCAACAACGCAGGCATCACGGCGGATAATCTGTTACTTCGGGTTCGAGCTGAGGAGTGGAACCGAGTTCTTGAAATTAACCTGACGGGGACCGCGAATTGCACGAGAGCCGTGTGCCGGTTGATGGTGCGCGAGCGCTATGGGCGGATTGTCAACCTGACGTCGATCGTCGGGCAGATCGGCAACGCCGGGCAGTCAGCGTACGCAGCCACGAAGGCGGGAATCATTGGCTTTACGAAGTCGATGGCCCGAGAACTCGCCTCTCGCTCGATTACGGTAAATGCAGTGGCGCCAGGCTTTATCGAGACGGAGATGACGGCGAAATTGTCGTCCAAGGTTCAAGAGGAGTACTTGCGTGGGATCCCCTTGGGTCGTTTTGGAACGCGCGAAGAGGTGGCCGAGGTTGTCTGTTTCCTTGTAGGATCGGGGGCCGCTTATGTGACGGGTCAAGTGATTGGCGTCAATGGTGGCCTCTGGATGTAAGGAGAAACGTTTAGTAGGGAGGATAAGAAGATGGCATCATCTGTAGAGGGTAGGGTCAAGGAAATCATTTGCGAGCAACTCGGCGTGAGCGAGGATGAGGTGACCTCCAGCGCTTCCTTTATTGAAGATCTGGGAGCCGACTCGCTCGATATCGTGGAGTTGGTCATGGCATTGGAAGAAGAGTATGAGATGGAAATCTCCGACGAGGATGCTGAAAAAATCAAAACAGTTCAGGACGTTATCAAGTACATCGAGAGCCACAAGTAATTTCGTTTTCCCCGAAGCGCTTGCAGAGCGCCACGGAGTGACTTGAAATCGCAGAAGGAAAATGGTCGTGCAGGCCATGCTTCTGCGATTTTCTTTATCGGAGGGGCGATCGCCAACGCTTTTTCCCCGTTTCCCTCGAAAGAAGGGTGTCGTGATTGTCATTGGCAGCGACCACGGCGGCGTCGAACTTAAGGATTTCCTGGTGCAGATTCTCCGCTCGCGCGGAACGGCGGTTGAGGATGTCGGTACCCAAGGCAATGACGCCGTCGATTATCCAGATTATGGAAGCAAGGTGGCAAAGAAAGTGGCCAAGGGCGATGTCGAGCAAGGAATTCTGATCTGTAGCAGCGGCATTGGCATGGCCATTCTGGCTAACAAATTTCCCGGAGTTCGGGCGGCCTTGGTACATGATCTCAGAGGGGCACAGATGAGCCGAGAGCACAACAACGCCAACATTCTTGTTTTAGGAGGCGCAGTAACGGAAAAGCTCGTAGCGCAGAAGATCGTTGACGTCTGGCTTGAAACTCCCTTTGCCGGCGGGAGGCACCAGAGACGTTTGGATAAAATTGCTCAGCTTGAGCTTGAATTAGGCACACGCATTGAGAACAAGACGAAGTAGTCATCCTCTTCCGACGCCAGGAGTGACACCTGACTCTGGCGCTCCGAATCACCACGGGAGGATCTCAAAATAACCCGAGAAACGAGAAATAGTCAGCATGTCTTTTTTGCAACAGGTCGATCCTGATGTTTTTGCGGCGATCCAGCGTGAGACTGAGCGGCTACGATATAATTTAGAGCTCATTGCCTCGGAAAATGTCGTGAGCGAGGCCGTGCTCGAGGCTCAGGGTTCGGTGATGACGAACAAGTACGCTGAGGGTTATCCGGGAAGAAGATATTATGGCGGGTGTGAGAACGTCGACGTCGTTGAGGAGCTTGCGATCAAACGCGCACGCGAACTCTTTGGCGCCGATCACGCGAACGTCCAGCCTCATTCCGGAACGCAGGCAAACATGGCCGTCTATTTTTCTATTCTCAACCCAGGCGATTGTTATCTCGGCATGAGCCTGGCCCAGGGGGGGCACCTCTCCATGGGGAGCCCCGTGAACTTCTCGGGGATCCTCTACCGGGCGGTGCCCTACGGGCTGCGTGAGGACACGGAAACCATCGACTATGACGCTCTGGCGGATCTGGCGCGCAAGCAACGACCGCGGATGATTATTGCGGGAGCCAGTGCGTATCCAAGGGTAATTGACTTTAAGAGATTCCGGGAAATCGCTGATGAGGTGGGAGCGTATCTCATGGTGGATATGGCTCATATCGCAGGTCTGGTGGCCGCGGGGGTTCATCCCAGCCCGGTTCCGTATGCAGATTTTGTTACGACCACGACCCATAAGACCTTGCGCGGACCCAGAGGAGGAATGATCCTTACGCGCGCCCAACACGCCAAGACCATTGATGGAAAGGTCTTTCCTGGTCTTCAGGGGGGGCCGCTGATGCATGTCATCGCCGCGAAAGCGGTGGCATTGAAGGAAGCCCTCTCCACCGAATTTAAAGCTTACCAGGAACAAATTGTTCGCAATGCCAAGGCTCTGGCTGCGGCATTGGTGAACCAAGGGTTTCGCCTGGTTTCCGGCGGAACCGACAACCATCTCATGTTGGTGGATTTGCGCGGGACCTCTCTGACGGGCAAGGTGGCCCAGGAAACTTTGGATCAGTCCCACATCACGGTCAACAAGAATACGGTCCCCTTTGAAACGCGCTCTCCATTCGTGACAAGCGGTGTCCGCATCGGTACGCCGGCCGTGACGAGCCGCGGAATGAAGGAAGCTGAGATGGTGGTGATTGCCAACCTGATCGGACGAGCGCTAAATCACGTCGGAGAAGATAGCGTTCTTTGTTCGGTTGCCGAAGACGTGCGCGAACTCTGTAAGAAATTTCCTGTTTACCCGCACCGGCTGAGCTAGCTTTTCGTTGTCAGCTAACAGCAGCTACGCTTCACCAAGGATCCGAACGATGGGGAATGGCCGAGAGCGGACTGCTGAGGGGGTAATAAAATGAAATGTCCTTTCTGCCACCAGACCGAGAACCGAGTCATTGATTCGCGTCTCAACAGAGACAACAATATGATCCGGCGCCGACGCCAATGCCTAAAATGCCGGCGCCGGTTCACCACGTACGAGCGCATCGAGGAAACGATGCCTTTAGTGATTAAAAAAGACGGGCGGCGCGAGAGTTATGATCGAGTCAAAGTCGTCAGCGGGCTCAGGCGCGCATGCGAAAAGCGCCCCGTCAGCGTCAATACCATTGAATCGATCGCAGACCGGATCGAGCGGGGGATCCAGGAGGGTGGAGAAAAAGAGATTGCCAGCTCCGTCATTGGCGAGTCGGCGATGCGCGAGCTCCACGATACCGACCAAGTTGCTTATGTGCGGTTTGCCTCCGTTTACCGTTCCTTCAAGGACATCAATGAATTTATGGAAGAGTTAGAGGATCTTTTGCAGGAACGGAAAGGATTACCTTCAGTACGCAGTGGCTCGCGCAAGTCGGAAAAGGAAAAGGAGAACCGGTTGCCTTGACACCGGAGAGAGTCGATGAACGCTATATGCGCATGGCGCTGCGCTGGGCGCGTAGGGGTGCGGGGCGGACCAGCCCCAACCCCATGGTCGGGGCGGTTCTCGTCCGAAACGGTAACGTCATCGCCACCGGGTATCACCGTCGTGCTGGCGAAGATCACGCCGAAATCGTTGCCCTCAAGAAAGCCGGTAGGCGCGCACGTGGCGCCACCCTGTATTTGAACCTGGAACCCTGTGATCATGTCGGTAAGACCCCTCCCTGCACGCGCTCCTTGATTCAGGCGGGCATCAAAAGGGTCGTGGCGGGAATGGTGGATCCAAACCCGCTGGTGGCGGGGAAGGGAATCCGTAGACTGCGCCGGGCTGGGATCACAGTCAAAGTCGGTGTTCTAACGGCAGAGTGCCAGTCGCTGAACGAAGCTTTTGTCAGCTATATTGCGCGGCGCCGACCCTTTGTCATTGTCAAACTGGCGGCCTCGCTCGACGGAAAAATTGCGACGGCGACAGGCCATTCTCAATGGATCACCGGAAAAGAAGCACGTAGATTTGTTCATGACATGCGTAACCAGGTGGACGCCATCATGGTAGGTGTGGAAACTGTGATCGCCGATAATCCCCGTCTCACCTGTCGTATTCCCGGAGGTCGCGATCCCTGGCGTGTCGTTGTTGACCCGCAGCTGCGGATTTCATCAACAGCCCGATTGCTCCGGCAATCCGGTCCGACTAAGACCATTATTGTCGCCGGTTCAGCGGCTTCCTTCGGGAAGGTGAGCCAATTGAAACAGTACGGGGCGGAAGTGTGGCTTTTTCCTCTGACCACCGGAGCCGTGCCTCTGGGATCCGTGCTGACGCGTCTTGCTCGGATGGGAGTGATGAGCGTGATGATCGAAGGGGGTGCGATCACGGTGGGCAAAGCGCTTGCACAGAGGGTCGTTGATAAGATCCATTTCTTTTATGCTCCAAAGATTATCGGTGGGGATGGCAAGTCGATGGTTGCACCTCTGGGAATAAGGAGGCTTACTTCCGCGTTAACAGTGAAACGCCCGCAGATCATGAAAATCGGGCAAGATTTTTTGCTCTCGGCCTACCTTTAGCTTAGGGAAAACGCACTTGAGTTGAGGCCATATGTTTACCGGCCTGATCGAAGATGTTGGCCGCGTTTATCGCTGGGAGAAGCGGAAGGGATCGGGTCGTTTGATCCTGGAAACCGATCTTTCGACGCGGGAGATGGCGCTGGGTTCCAGCATCGCCGTCAATGGCGCGTGCCTGACCGTGATCGGTAAAGCCCGGGGACGCTTTGCCGTCGATGTTTCCCCGGAAACGTTACGGCGGACAAACCTGCGGGACGCTATGCCAGGGGACTGGGTTAATTTGGAGCAACCTTTGCGCTTGGGCGAAAGGCTCGGCGGACACCTCGTGACCGGGCACGTCGATGGAGTTGGCAAGGTGGTATCGATTCGCGGTGCTGGCGAATTTACTCTATTTAGGCTTCGCGTTCCTCCGGCGTTGGTCCGTCTGCTGGTGCCCAAGGGTTCTGTCGCTGTCGATGGTATGAGTTTAACGGTCAATAAATGCGAGCCACGGGAATTCTCTGTGATGATCATTCCCTTTACGCTTAAGCACACTAATTTGCACCGTCGCCGGCTTGGTGATAAGGTCAACATCGAAGTCGATATTATTGGGAAATACGTCAAACAGCTCCTAACCCCGCGGCTTTCATAAGGCGTCAAGAAGTTCCTGGGCGCCGGTCTTTTGGGAAGAAGAGAAGATGCCCCTCGCACGCGTTGAAGAGCTTATCGAAGAGTTACGTCGCGGCCGGACCGTTGTGATGGTAGACGAAGAGGACACCGGCAGCGAAGGCTTCCTCTGTGCGGCTGCTGAAAAGGCAACCCCGGAAGTTGTTAATTTCATGATGCTGCATGCGCGCGGGGTTATCTACCTCGCGCTGAGCGAGGGCAAGAGCAAGCAACTGGGGCTCCCTCATATGGTTCAAGAGAGCAGCTCCGCGGTGGGCCACCGCGTGGGTGTTCCGATCGTAGCACGGGCCTGCGCGGACGTAGCGGTGTCGGCGTTTGGCCGGGCGGAGACCATAAGGGTCGCGGTCAGGCCGGATACGAAGCCGGGCGACTTGATGGTGCCGGGGCATGTTTTTCCCGTGGAAGCGCGCACGGGGGGAGTTCTGGTTCGCTCCGGCCAGGTCGAAGCCGCTGTCGATCTAACAGCTATGGCTGGGCTCCAACCCGGGGGCGTCATCTGTCAGATCCTGCGTGAGGACGGTTCGATTGCTCTCTTACCGGACCTGGAAGCCTTTGCCCTCCGGCACGGACTCAAGACCGGGACCATATCGGATCTCGTCGCCTATCGTTTGCGCAGTGAGTGTCTGACCCAGCGCGCCACGGAGATCTCATTTCCTACACAACAGTGGGGAGATTTCAAAGTAATCGTTTATCACAACAATGTGGACACCCACGAATATATGGCGCTAGTCAAAGGCGAGATTACGCGCGGTGATCAAGTGCTGGTGCGCATGCATTCGGAGTGTCTAACCGGCGATGTTTTCGGCTCCGAGCGCTGTGATTGTGGAGATCAGATCCGTCTCTCCCTCGACCGCATCAACCGGGAGGGAAAAGGCGTGCTCGTTTATATGCATCAGGAGGGTAGAGGGATCGGGTTGACCAACAAGATCAAGGCCTATGCTCTTCAAGATCAAGGTCTGGACACGGTAGAGGCCAATCTCGAGCTGGGCTTCAAAGAGGACCTCCGGGACTACGGCATCGGGGCGCAAATCCTGCGTGATCTGGGAGTCCAGGAATTGCGCCTGATGACCAATAACCCGGCAAAGATCGTCGGCCTCCAAGGCTACGGGCTGCGTGTCGTTGAGCGCGTTCCCTTGGAGGTCCAACCGCAGAACAGCAACATCAACTACCTGAGAACGAAACAAGAAAAGTTAGGACATCTGTTTTCCCAACTCGCCGCCCGAACGGAAAAATGAGGCCGTATTTTCGGACCGATCGTGGCCAGAGTCATTGAAGGAAAGCTGGATGCTCGGGGCATGAGGTTTGGCATCCTCGTGAGCCGGTTCAATACGGTAGTGACAGAAAAGCTCTTAGGAGGAGCCCTCGATGCGCTGAAGCGCTACGGTGGAGGCGAGGAAAATATCGATATTCTGCGTGTACCCGGCTGCTTTGAAATTCCTTTCTTTGCTTCGAAGATGGCCTTCAGCGGTAAGTACGATGCGCTTGTTTGTCTGGGAGCGGTCATTCGCGGGGAGACGGCCCATTTCGAACACATCGCGAGTGAGGTGACGCGCGGCATCGGTTCTGTCACGCGCACGTCAAGAATTCCTATCGCATTCGGCGTATTGACGACCTACAACATGGAGCAGGCGCTGCAACGGGCGGGAAATGAGATGGAAAATAAAGGTTTCGAGGCTGCGCTGGTGGCGATCGAGATGGCCAACCTTAATCGGGTGGTTCTATGAACGCATCAAGCCTTCCGCCCCCGGCTAAAAGAAGGTTTTCGGCGAAAGCACAGGGCTGATCGCGAGCGGGTACGTCTCATCATGGGCATTCGACGCAAGGGCAGAGAGCTCGCGCTCCAGGTTATTTACCAAGCCGAAATGAAAGGGGACACTTCGTCTGCGGGCTTGGAATTTGCGTTCCGGCACATCGTAGGCAGCGCGAAGGCGAAGGAATTTGCGCGCCGTTTGGCCTCAGGTGTAACCATGCATCGTGGGGAAATTGATCGGATCATCGAGGAGTCGTCGGAAAACTGGCGCTTGAGTCGCATGGCGAAGGTAGATCTTATCATCCTCCGCGTGGCGACTTACGAACTGTTATTCTGTCCCGATATACCTTTGAGCGTGAGCATTGACGAGGCCCTCGAGGTGGGAAAGAGGTACGGTAGCGAAGATTCGCGGCTCTTTATCAACGGGATTTTGGACCAAGTGGCGCGAGCTACCGGATTGAAGCAACTCGCGAAGACCATCTGAAGCCATGGAAGCAAGATATCAAGCCGAGGATATCGAGAAAAAGTGGCAGCGCCTTTGGGAGGAGCGAGGGGACTTTCGCGCCGCGGAGGATCCCGCGCGGCCGAAATATTATCTGCTGGAAATGTTTCCCTACCCCTCCGGCCGCATCCATATGGGTCACGTGCGCAACTACTCGATTGGTGATGTCGTCGCGCGCTATAAGAAGATGAGAGGCTACGACGTCCTGCATCCCATGGGGTGGGACGCCTTCGGACTTCCAGCTGAAAATGCCGCTATTGAGAGGGGCATTCACCCGGAAATTTGGACCCAAGAAAACATCCTTTATATGAAAACTCAGCTGCGCCGCATGGGTCTTTCCTACGACTGGGAGCGTGAGATCAATACGTCTGCGAAAGAATACTACAAGTGGAATCAGTGGATCTTTATTAGATTGTACGAGAAAGGGCTTGCCTATCAGAAAAGCTCGCTGGTCAACTGGTGTCCCTCTTGTGAAACCGTGCTTGCCAATGAACAGGTGATAGACGGCGCCTGTTGGCGCTGCGAGACCGAGGTGGCGCAGAAAGAGCTGGAGCAATGGTTTTTTCGGATTACCCGTTACGCCGACGAATTGCTCCAAGATTTGGCATCTCTTGATGGATGGCCGGAAAAAGTCGTCACGATGCAACGGAACTGGATTGGAAAATCCACCGGCGCGGAGATTCTATTTCCGCTTGTGGGCCGGGAGGGCGCGCTCCGTATTTTTACCACGCGCCAGGATACGGTTTACGGCGCCACCTTCGTGTCGCTGGCGGTCGAACATCCCTTGGCCCTTGAGCTAGCCGTAGGAACTCCGCAGGAGCTACCCGTCAAGGCATTTGTGGAGCAGATCAGAAAGGTGAGCCAAGCGCGCAGGGGGCAGGACGAAGGGCAAAAGGAAGGGGTTTTTACCGGAGCTTATTGCAGGAATCCATTTACCGGAGAGAAAATTCCCATTTATCTGGGCAACTTTGTTCTTATGGAATACGGCACCGGCGCGGTCATGGCCGTCCCCGCTCACGACCAAAGAGACTTTGAGTTCGCCCGGAAGTACCGGCTCCCAATCCGAGTTGTGATCCAGCCGAAGGACCGGGTGCTTAAACCGGAAGAGATGCCTGAAGCCCATGTCGATGAGGGAATCATGGTTGCGAGTGGCCCGTTTTCCGGGCTTGCGAGTACCGAGGGACGAGAGAAAGTTGCTTCTTACCTCGAAGAAAAGGGTTGGGGCAAAAAAGCGGTGCGCTATCGCCTTCGCGACTGGGGGATTTCCCGGCAGCGTTACTGGGGGACACCGATTCCGATCATCTATTGCAGCGGTTGTGGGGCTGTTCCGGTGCCGGAGGCTGATCTTCCCGTAACGCTACCTCGCGATGTTCCGTTCACCGGGAAAGGCGGATCGCCTCTCACGGAAAACCGATCTTTCTTGGAAGTGTGGTGCCCGAAGTGCAAAAGCGTCGCCCGCCGAGAGACCGATACGATGGACACCTTTGTCGATTCTTCCTGGTACTTTTTTCGGTACGTATCGCCCGGATCGGACTCTTCCCCGTTCGATGCCGAGAAGGCGCGCTACTGGATGCCGGTGGATCAGTACATCGGCGGAGTCGAGCACGCGGTGCTCCATCTTCTCTATGCGCGTTTCTTCACCAAGGCCCTGAAGGATCTAGGGCTCACGAACGTCGACGAGCCTTTCAAGAGGTTGCTGACACAAGGGATGGTTTGCAAGGAGACTTATCGGTGTGAAGAACATGGCTGGCTGTTTCCAGGAGACCTAACCGGCTCTGATAAGGCAGGCTGGAACTGTCCGCACTGCAAGCGGCAGGTCGAAAAGGGTCGCATCGAAAAGATGTCAAAATCCAAGAAAAACATCGTCGACCCCGAAGATCTGATCACGGCATACGGAGCCGACACGGCACGGCTCTTTACTCTATTTGCGGCCCCACCGGAGAAGGACCTGGAGTGGAGCGACCAAGGAGTCGAGGGCGCCTACCGATTCCTCAGCCGGTTATGGCGTTTCATCGGACAGTATCACGAAGCTCTATTTGATGTTGCGCCGGATCCTGTCTCGGCGCGACCTGATTTGCCGCCGGAGTTGCGCGAATTGCGCCGCTCGATTCATCGCACCATCAAAAAGGTCACCCATGATATCGAAGAGAGGTTTCACTTCAACACGGCCATTGCCGCTATCATGGAGTTCTTTAACACTCTCAGTTCAACTGCGAACATTGCTGCGGAAAGCGCTGACGGGAGATCATTGCTTAAAGCGGGAGCAGAAACGGCGCTCCTGCTTCTTTCTCCGTTTGTTCCACACGTCGCGAGTGAGTTGTGGGAGCGCCTGGGTTACGAGGGAGGATTGGAAGGTCGCTCGTGGCCGACTTATCTCGAGGCCGCGTTAGAGGAGGAGGAACTTCATATCGTGGTGCAGGTCAATGGAAAGGTGCGTGGTCGAATCTCCGTTCCGGCGGATGCCGGCACTGCAATCATTGAGGCGCGTGCCCTGGCCGATCCAAGAGTCAAAGGGTTCATTGAGGCAAGGAGTATCCGTAAGGTAGTGCAGGTTCCACGTCGACTCGTCAATATCGTTGTCGAGGGATAGAAGCGAAGAGATGGGCAGATCAGTTCGTAGCATCAGAATTCTTGTAGCAGTAGCTTGGTTCCTAGCAAACGCAAGCTGTGGCTATCAATTCTCAGGAAAAGCAGAAGGCCTTCTTAAAGATATCCAAACCCTTTATGTGGAACCATTCGTTCACAAGGGTAAAGAGGTCGGTCTTGAATGGGACATGACCATGGCCCTCAAGAGTGAATTTTACCACGATGGTCACCCGCGCATTGTGAATCGCGTGGAGGAAGCCGATGCGGTACTCAGCGGGGTCGTACGGGCCTTAGAAACGCGGGTTTTAGCTACCAATCAGCACGATGAGGTTCTTGTGTACGAAGCCACCTTGATTGTGGATCTAAATCTCAGACGCCGGAGCCCTGACAAGCTCATATGGCGCGGTCAACAAATGAGGCTAACAGACTCTTATAGCGGCTCGCGCGGGGCGGTGGTGATTACTTCTCCGGATTTCAAAACGGGCAATCTCAATGCCAATGACGTGGCGCAATTCAGCGATATCCAATTCACGGAATCGATGGCGAAAAATATGCGCGAACGGCTCGTGCGCACGTTTGCCCAACAATTACACCAAAAGCTTGTGGATAGTTTTTAGTTGGTTGCTGCGAGGAGATGAACAGCGCGGGCGAGGCGCGCGATTCCTCGTGACGCTGTATTTTTCTTCAGCGCACCCTTACTGACGGCTTTGTCAAGGGCCCTGTTAGCTTCTTTCAACTGAGTCACGGCGACGTCTCGGTTTTTAGCCGCCACGGCGGTTCTGACTCTTTTTATCAATGTTCTTATTTTCGATCTAACTCGCTGATTCCTCTCTCGAAGCTTTAGGCTCTGACGGTGTCTTTTAATTGCTGATTCGTGTTTTGCCAAGTCATCCCTCCTAAATTTCACCTTTTCATTAGCATTTGCCTTTCGGAGAGTCAACGGACTTTGAAGCAGGATCCGCTTTTGCCATTCGGTACAGGCGCCAGGACAATTTTCCGTCACGCGCGGGTGCCCCAGGAAGGCGGACTCAAGCAGCAAATTTCCTAACTAGTGGAATTTACGCCACATTATCTGATGTTGAATTAGGCAATCCGTTGCGGCCGCCATTTTTCACGCGCTCCTTTTCACGGCACGGGACTTATGAACAGGTTATGAACAGCTGATGTGAAGTTTTGCTTACAGCGTGGGAAAATATAGGGCAATGCTAGCGCAGTTTGAAATGGATGCGACCGCATATGCTCGACGCTTTCGGCGGGCTGAGGGTGCGCGGTCCTGCAAGCGCCGAGAGGCTGACTTGGTCGCGGGCGCGAGAGCTTCTTTTTCTAATCTCAGGAGGCGAGGGATCCGTAAGTGGGAAGCACGATGCCCAGGAAAAGAGTTGGGTGTCGTCTGGCTCTTTCTGAGCGGCTTCCGCAAACGAAAACCCCCTTTGTGTCCGGGTCGAGGCCGAATTCGCGCGAAGCACCGACCCGCACACCACTGTCAGCGGGACTTCGACCACCCTGCGGGCGCTGGTTTTCTCAAGTTAGACTTGCAAGTCCGTTGGAGTTGTGCGATAAAATTGCCAATAAAAAAGTCTCTGGCAAAGATCTGAAAGGAGGTGAGAAGGATGGGAAAAAGAATTATTGTTTGGTCGATGGGTGCTGTCTTGGCTTTGACTGTGACCTTTGCGGGTTGCAAGAAGAAAGAGGAACCGCCGCCGCCACCGCCGCCAGCTCCAGAGGCCGCTGCTCCGGCGGCGCCTGCTCCTGAGACCGCTGCTCCAGCTCCGGGAGGCGGAGAATCGGCGCCCGCTGCCCCGATGGAAGAAAAGAAGACGGAAGAGAAGAAAGGATGAGGAAGCAAAGACTGTTTTGAGTTTTTGATAACCTTATTCCTGAATCTCTAGGAAAAAAGGGGAAGGATCAAACCTTCCCCTTTTTGTATTCACCGTAAGAGCTTCATGGCAGCCGATGTCGATCTGACCTTCACCGAGCATTTAGAGGAGCTGCGCTGGTGCTTGATCAAGGCTGTGATTGCGGTCCTTATGGGCTTCCTCGTGAGCTATTTTTTTGCCGATCAAATCTTTGCTTTTATGGTGCTGCCGCTCAAAGATGCGCTGGGACCGGGACAAAGCCTGATCGGCACGGGAGTCACCGAAGCATTTTTTCTGGAGATCAAGGTGGCAGCGGTTGCTGGGCTCTTTGGCGCGAGCCCGGCGGTTTTCTATCAGATCTGGCGGTTCATTGCCCCAGGCCTTCGTGAGCGTGAGAAAAGGTTGGTGGTTCCGTTTGTTGCCTGTGCCTCGGTGTTCTTCGTTGGCGGCGCCTATTTTTGCTACTGGGCCGTGCTTCCCCTGGCGTTTCAGTACTTTGTCGACCAGTACCGTTCGCTCGGAGTTGCGCCGCAAATTCGGATCGGGGAGTATTTTACGTTTTTTTCTCGCATGCTGTTGGCGTTTGGAATTACGTTCGAGTTGCCGGTCTTTACGTTTTTTCTGGTGCGCTTCGGGATCTGGGACTACCATTTCTTGTGGCGTCAGTTTCGCTATGCCATCCTGGTGATTTTCATTTTGGCCGCGATCCTTACGCCGGGCCCAGATGTGGTGTCGCAGATTCTTCTCGCCATTCCGCTAACTTTGCTCTACGTCTTGAGCATTGGGGTGGCGTATCTGTGGCGTCGGTAGAATAAAGGGAGACAAAAAATGCAAAGAAAGGTCTTTCGAGTTCGATGATAGTCTTTGTTCTTTTAATCAGCCTAGGTTCGTTATTGTTCGCAGGATTCTTGGCGCGCTATGTTTTAAACTGCGACAGTGGTACGAGCGCGATGCAGGAGATTTCCAACGCGATCAGAGAAGGAGCTGAGGCTTTCATGGCCCGGCAAAACAAGACCATTCTCGGGTTAGCGGGTCTGTTGGCGCTGCTGATCTTTGTGCTTTACGGTTTTGTGCGGTCGCCCAATCCGGCCGATCCTGTATCTCCGCTGGAACTCGCGTTCTGGACAACGCTGTCATTCGTCTTGGGTGCGTTGTGCTCGGTGATCGCCGGGTATATCGGCATGTGGGTGTCGATCCGCGCTAACATTCGAACCGCAGCTGCCGTGCGCACAAGTCTTAACGATGCACTGCGCGTCGCGCTGCGCGGCGGCGCGGTATCGGGACTGTTCGTCGTGGCGATGAGCTTGCTTGGCGTCGGCGGCCTCTATGCTTTGCTCGACCTGCTGGGCCATGACCCGCAGAAAATTCCATTTACCATTGTCGGCTATGGTTTTGGTGCATCCTTTGTCGCGCTCTTTGCCCAGTTGGGGGGAGGCATCTATACCAAGGCAGCCGATGTCGGCGCCGACCTTGTCGGAAAAGTGGAAGCGGGGATCCCGGAGGATGATCCGCGCAATCCCGCCGTCATTGCAGACCTGGTCGGCGATAACGTCGGCGACTGCGCCGGCCGGGGTGCCGATCTATTCGAGTCTACGGCTGCAGAGAACATCGGAGCGATGATTTTGGGAGTCGGGCTGTTCCCGTATTTCGGGCTTAAGGGAATTCTCTTTCCGCTGATAGCCCGTGCTTTGGGTCTCGTTGCCTCAATCGTGGGAATCATGGTCGTAAAAACAGATGAAAAGGGCGATGCCATGGCGGCGCTGAACCGGGGCTATTACGTCACCAGCGTGCTTGCGCTCGGGGGGTTCTTTGTCGCGACGCGATGGCTTCTCAGCGTCGACCCATCCGTTCATCCCCAGGCTCAGTCCGCTTGGTTCTACTTTTTTATCTGTGGGTTCATCGGTATTGCCACGAGTCAGGCCTTTGTTTACATCACCCAATACTATACGGAGTATAAATATCGCCCCGTTCAATCGATCGCTCAGGCCTCCCAGACCGGTCCCGCAACCAACGTGATTGCGGGGATTGCCGTGGGATTAGAGTGCACAGCGGTTCCCGTGGTTGTCATCTCTGTTGCGATTCTAGCGTCTTTTTATTTGGGCAATATGAGCGGTGTTCCCCATGCTGGGTTATTTGGAACTGCAGTTGCGACGATGGGCATGCTGGGCACGGCTGCCTACATCCTCGCGATGGACACATTCGGGCCGATCACAGACAATGCGGGTGGGATCGTGGAAATGAGTCACCAGCCGGAGGACGTGCGCCGGAAGACGGATCGCCTTGACGCTGTGGGCAATACGACAAAGGCTTTGACGAAAGGGTACGCGATCGGATCCGCTGCTCTAGCTGCGTTCCTGCTCTTTTCCGCGTACATGGATGAGGTCGCACACTACGGGCATCGCCTGGAGTCTGTCAATATTGCGAAGCCCGAGATTTTTGTAGGAGGACTCTTGGGTGCGATGTTGGTTTTTCTCTTCTCGGCGCTCGCCATCCGCGCGGTGGGGAAGGCGGCATTTTATGTGATCAATGAGGTGCGGGCTCAGTTCCGAGAAAATCCGGGCATTCTGCAGGGTACGGTCAAACCGGACTATAGACGCTGCGTCGACATTGTGACGGTCGGCGCGTTGAAGGAAATGGTGCTTCCCGGTGTGATCGCGGTGGGAATGCCAATTGCCGTCGGTCTTATTTTTCGCTTGCTCAACGTGGGCGCGGAAGCCGTGGCTGCGCTGCTGATGATCGGGACTATCGCCGGCATCCTGATGGCCACATTCCTCAATAACAGTGGTGGAGCGTGGGATAACGCGAAGAAGTACATTGAAAGTGGTCAACTAGGAGGCAAAGGGTCAGAGACCCATAAGGCGGCAGTTGTGGGAGACACCGTGGGAGACCCGTTTAAGGATACGGCGGGTCCTAGCCTTCACGTGCTCATCAAACTTCTCAGCACGATTACGCTCGTTCTTGCTCCTCTGTTTGTGTGAGAGAAGAGCGATGGGGGAGGAATCTGGGTCGGCCTCCCCCAACTTGTCATACTCTCCAGGTCCGCCGAGGGAATGCTGGGGAGCGTTCGGGTGGCTATCCGGCTTTCCAGGGCTAAACGGACACAAGCTTCACTCGATCTTTAAAAAATTTCCCTTTTCATCCGATCGTCCATCAAATAACATGGTATCATCACAGGGGTGCATCAGGTCGTTTGATGAGTTGGTGGTTCACTCAATTAGCCCGAGACAAACGTGGAATTCGTTGATCTACTTAAAGTGATGGTGGAGAAGGATGCTTCAGACCTTTACCTAGTGGCGGGGAGTCCTGCCGCCTATCGTGTCGAGGGGATATTACAGCGTGTCGGTGAGAAGGCTTTTGCGCCACAGGACGTCGAAAATTTGGCCCGATCCGTTCTGAGCGAGAACCAGTGGGCTGAGTTTGGGCAAAATATGGAAATGGATCTGGTCGTCTCGTTTCCCAATCTTAGCCGGTTTCGCGTCAACATCTATCGGCAGCGCGGATCGATCGCCCTCGTCATCCGTAAGATCAAATATGAAATCAGAGGCGTCGACGAACTTGGACTTCCGTCGATTCTGAAAGAGATCTCGCTCGTCAAAAGGGGTCTGGTTCTGGTCGCGGGAGCGACGGGCACGGGCAAGTCGACGACGCTCGCGGGGATGATCGATCACCGGAATTCTTCCGGGCCAGGGCATATCATTACTATCGAGGACCCGATCGAATATGTTCACAAGCATAAGCAATGTTTGGTGAGCCAAAGGGAATTGGGCTTTGATACTCGTTCTTTCGCTGAAGCGCTGAAGCGGGCGGTCCGTCAGGCGCCGGACGTGATTCTCATTGGCGAGATCCGTGATGTCGAATCGATGGAAGCGGCGATCACATTCGCGGACACAGGACATTTGTGCCTGGCCTCTCTGCACTCCGCGAACGTGATGCAGTCTTTTGAGCGCATGTTGAACTTTTTTCCCGCCACACGCTACCCACAGGTCCTGATGCAACTCTCGCTGAATTTGCGCGCGATCATCGCGCAGCGTCTCATTCCTTCCCTTGACGGCAGCCGGCGCTTCCCGATCGTGGAAATTCTACTCGATACACCGCGTATCAAAGAGCTGATCAAAGCAGGCGAAATCGCCACTCTGAGAGACGCTATGGAGCAGGGCATTCATGAGGGTTGCCAGACCTTCGAACAAGCGCTTTTTCAACTTTACCAGGAGGGAATGATCACTCTCGACCAGGCGCTGGCCAACGCCGATAGCGCCAATAACCTGCGCCTGAAGATCAAGCTTGAAGGGGCAAAAAATCAAGACACGTCGACGGCTGGGATCAGCGAAAAATCGGCGGGCAGGACGGGTCCGGGAAGGAAGGATTTTGTCGTTAAAAGAAGTTAGTTTCTTGAGACCAGTCTTGTGAGCGCGAAAGTCTCTGTTGCACCAGTTTGGGTGCCAATCCTTTCAGACAGTTTCATTTCCTAGATCGAGGCTAATGAGAGGCTCCAGCATTAGTTTACGGAAAAGCGGTTGACCCAATTGAGTCAGTAAGCTATTCAAATCACCTGTGCCCGGGTGGTGGAATTTGGTAGACACACGGGACTTAAAATCCCGGGGATCCGGAAGGGTCCGTGCCGGTTCAATTCCGGCTCCGGGCACCAAGGCTCAACAGTTTGATATTTTAGGCGTGCAATCCCACGGGATTGTCGTCAAAAATCTCATTTGCCGTAGCCGCGTCGAGCTTCCCTTGCTCCTTGAGGTTCCGGAAGGTCCCGAAAGGTCTCGATGTCCGAAGACGTGTTGTTGTGGGCGTAGTCGGAGCCCATTTACTGGGTTTTCTGGGACGGTTTAATAATGCGATGCTGACTTCCATTTGTTATCGACTAGAATAAGCCGATGTCTGAACTTGTACCCGCACTCCAGACAAATCACTCGGACAGTTACTTCCAAGTCCTTGAGGGAACGATTAACTGATCTCGGCGGCTCAGCAAAAACATAACGCCCACATTTTGGACACATTAGGGATACGTTTGTTGCCATCGGCAATCCAGCCTTTTTAAAGACTAGCACGATCATACCACAGGTTGTCCCAATCTGTAATTGTAAAAATGCGTCCCAGCGGTGCTTCCAATATTGGAATTTTCTACGCAGGTCCTGCCCATCGACTCGCCGTTAGACCCCCGTGATTTTGTGTGCTAAATTGCGCGGATGTAGCGGAAGAGAAAGGAGCCACGCGCAAGAATCGTGAAGATCCGGACGGAATTCATGGCGCTGTTCCACGCGCTCTAACCACTGTCTATGAAACGGGAAAAATTAACCGTCGCCGATGTGAAAGAGGAGGTTCTCGATTGGCTCGGGAAGGCACGCACCTCGAACGACGAAGAGCTGATTGCGGACACGCTGCGAACCGTCCTCAAGCTGGTCAGTGACGGAACCAGCCGGGGGGATCTCAAGGTTTTGAACCGGGCGCTCAAAGAGCTCAGGTACGCTTTCAAGATCTTCGCGCCCTTTCGTAACGTTCGGAAAACGAGCATCTTTGGATCCGCCCGGGTCGGCGAAGAGAATGCCTACTATCAGATGGCGACGGAGTTTGCGCGCAGGCTCACCGGTGAAGGGTTGATGGTGATCACCGGCGCTGGGGAGGGGATCATGGGAGCGGCAAACCGCGGCGCGGAGAGAGAGAAAAGCTTCGGGGTCAATATTCGTCTTCCCTTTGAGCAAAAGCCCAATCGCTTCATCCGCGGTGATGCGAAACTCATGACCTTCCATTTCTTCTTCACCCGCAAATTGATCTTTGTAAAGGAAACGGACGCGGTGGCCTTTTTCCCTGGCGGGTTTGGAACTCACGATGAGGCCATGGAGATTCTAACCCTGATGCAAACGGGCAAGAGCCAAATTATCCCGATGGTCTTTCTCGATCTACCGGGGAAAGGATACTGGGAAGCATGGCGGGCGTTCGTGCGCGACCAGATGTTGGCGCACGGGTACGTCGCAGAGCCGGATTTGAGCTTATTTAAGATTCTTCATGACGGCGAAGCGGCGATTCAAGAGATTCGCAACTTCTACCGGAATTTCCATTCTTATCGCTTTGTGAATCAGGATCTGGTAATTCGTGTCTTGAAGCCGCCGGCAGACGATCTTCTTGAGAGTTTGAATCAGGATTTTAGGGATATCTTGCGTGGGGGAAGAGTGGTCGCAACTTCGCCCCTGCCCGAGGAACTCAACGAGCCCGAAACCCTCGGCCTGCATCGGATTTTGGCATCCTTTAATCGCAAGAGCTACGGCAGGCTGCGGCAGATGATTGATCGGATCAACACGCAGCGATAAATGAAAGGAGTTTCCTATGGCATTCCAACGCATCGCCATCTTGAGCATTGGAGAGATGGGTTATCATTGGGCTCGGCTGCTGTCGAGCCGCGGCGTTGAAGTTCTAAGCTATTTGAAGGGTCGAAGTGAAGCGACGCACCGAAGGGCCGCGGAAGCCGGCGTGAAGTTGCTTCCTTCGATGAAGCAACTGGTGGCGGATGCTGATCTCATCGTTTCCATCGTCATTCCTTTTGCGGCGCCGCGCGTTGCCGCGAGTCTAGCGAAGACCCTCGCGAAAACGCCCAAACCGGGCTTGCTCTTTCTCGAGGCCAACGCGATTTCGCCGATCACCGCCGAGCAGATCGACCGTATGCTCAAACCGACCGGCGCTTCATTTGTAGATGGCTGTATCATCGGCGGGGCGACCAAGTTGGGAAGGGCGGTCATCTACGTATCTGGCCCCGAGGCCGAAAAGATCAAAGGTTTGGAGGCTTTCGGACTGAACGTCGAGGTCCTGGGTCCAAGCATTGCCCAGGCTTCCGCGTTTAAGATTCTTTATGCCGGCTTGAGCAAAGGCCTTCAGGCCCTGTTAGTCGAGCTGCTGCTTGGAGCGCAAAAGTATGGGCTGCTAGACGAATTGGTTCAGCGCTACAACAAGAGTCACCCGGGGCTGGTAGATGGGGTGGGGCATACCATTGCCGGCTTGACGGTTCATGGAGCAAGGCGAGCGGAGGAGATGGTGGAGCTGGCCAAGACCCTGCGCGCCAAAGGATTAAAACCCATCATGGCGCCGGCAACGCGCCGCGTTTTGGCCAGCATCGGCGCGCTCAATCTGGGCAAGATATCAGAGGAAAGCTTGCGGGAAGTTCTCGGTGTGCTATTAGAGAACGGGCTCCTGCAGGATGTAAACGGCAAAAGAACGCTGAAAGAAAAAGAGAGTTTTGTGCTCGAGCAATAAAGAGGAGGATGAATTCATGGCAAAGCCACAGAGCAGGGTTGAGAGAAAGCTTCCTGAGTACGGATCGGATGTAGTCGTCGACCTCATGAAGGCGTTTGATATCGAGTATGCGGCATTCAATCCCGGCGCGACATTTCGCGGGATTCACGACTCGATCGTAAATTACGGCGGGAACCACAAACCCGAAGTTATTTTCTGCAATCACGAGGAGATCTCTGTCGCCCTCGCCCACGGGTACGCGAAGGCGAAGGGCAAGCCGATGGTCGCGATCGTGCACAACATGGTGGGCTTGCAGCATGCGAGCATGGCGATCTTCAACGCCTATATTGACCGGGTTCCCATCATTGTCCTGGGCGGCACCGGTCCGATGAACACCAAGCGCCGTCGCCCGCGCATCGACTGGATCCACACGGCGCTCGTGCAGGGCAATCAAGTTCGCGACTACGTGAAATGGGACGATCAGCCGTTTACACTTGCCGACGTGCCGGATTCTTTCATCCGTGGCCACCGCATCGCCACCACCGAGCCCATGGCGCCCGTCTATATCAACTACGATGCCGATATCCAGGAAGATTCCCTTACGACGCCGGTGGAAATTCCCGACGTTAGCCGGTATGCGCCGCCGGCACCGACGCAAGCAAACCCGGAGGCCCTCCGGCGAGCGGCTCAGTTGCTTGTCGGCGCTCAGTCGCCGCTCATTATCGCGGATACCCTGGGGCGAAATCCCGAGACGGTGCCTATGCTCATCGAGTTGGCGGAACTTCTGGCGATTCCGGTAGTAGACAAAGGCGCGCGCTTCAATTTTCCCACGAACCACCCTCTGGACGTGACTGACGGGGCGCGCGAGTTGCTTCAGAAAGCGGACCTTGTTCTGGCTCTCGATGTGGCTGACCTCTACGGATCTTTGACTACGGTTAGCAAGCAAACCCGAGCCTGTGAGTATGTGACGTTGCCTGGAGTGAAGCTTGTCAGCATTTCGATGAATGACATGTTAGTACACTCTTGGGCCGGTGACTTTCACGCCTTGCAGGCGATCGATCTGCCGATGTGCGCCGACACCTCGGTTGCCGTGCCTGAGCTAACTCGCCTTTGCCGCGAGATCCTTGGCAACGATGCGAGAAAGAAGGCCGCGGTCGAGGCGCGCGCAAAAGAACTTGCCGAAAAACATAAGAGCCGGCGCGCTAAATGGCTGGCGGATGCACAGGCAAAAGCCGCACAAAAAGAAGTCTCCACTGCCTATTTGGCTTACACGCTGGGCGAAGTTATCAAGCGGGAAGACTGGGTTTTAGTGAATGGGAACTCCAACGGTTGGGCGCGCCGTCTCTGGGATTTTACCAAGCCCAATCAATATCTCGGGGCCAGCGGTGGTGCCGGCGTTGGGTACGGAATGAGCGCCGCCATCGGGGCCGCCTTGGCACTCAAGGACACCGGAAGATTGGCGGTGGACATTCAGTCGGACGGCGATTTGCTGATGACCTCGAGTTCTCTTTGGACCGCCGCGAAGCATCGCGTCCCGCTACTCGTTGTGATGCATAACAACCGGTCGTTTTATAACTCGGAGGAACATGGGATCGAGGTCGCCAAGTTTCGCAAGCGGCCCGTGGAAAACGCCGGCATCGGCACACACGTGGACGATCCGCCGGTCGATTATGCTCGGATGGCGGAATCTTTCGGGGTTCAGGGTATAGGGCCGATTCGCAGACCCGAGGAAGTTCAGCCCGCTCTCGAAAAGGCGCGGAGATTTGTGCAAGAGAAGAACCTGCCCGTCCTGGTTGACATTGTTGCAGAGCCGAGATGATGATCTGCGAGAAATTCGCGCGGCTCAGGCCTGTTGCGCGCGGGAATGAGCCTTCATCCGCAGCGCAAAAGAGGCGGTCAGTGAAAGATCCTTGATCAGGACCGCCAGGAGGGCGGTCGGGGAAATCTTCCATGGGTTCTTCTGGCGGATCTGCTCGATTGTCGTGGCCCAAAATTTTTGCAGATCCTGCCGCGTATAAACAATCTGGTTGTTGAAAGCGTCAAATTTTGCGTGGAGCAGACAGAACTTAGCGGGAACCGCCCCGCGCAGGCGTGAATAGGCCGCGTGCCATTCCGGCAGCCGGGAATTTGCGCGCAGGCTGTTGTGGATCTGGTGCAGCTCATCCAGCCAGTGTCGTACGGCTTCTCCTTCTTGCGCGAGATGATTGCGGACATGCTGGATTTTTGCCTGCAGTCCTTCCCATTGGTACAAGAATCGATCGAGATCTCTTCGCGTGAGAAGGATTTTCGTCGATAAATCCTCAAACGGGTCCAATAGCGCTTTGGCTTTTGCGGGAAGCACGACTTTGGCATTGGCATAGGCCTTTTGCCAGTCGGCGATTCTCAATGCTTGCCAGATCTCTCCTTGAAGGCGCTGGATTTCCAGTAGCCAAGTTTCTTCGCTTTCAGTTTTCTTGTGCGACTGGAGCCAGACTTCTTCCATTTCCTTGAGGAAACGGGCCCACGCCATGGAAAGTTGACTCACTTCTTTGGCGCGCTTCCAGAGGTGAACTGCAAGCGGTTCGACCGCATAGCCGGGCCGGCGCGAACGGCGGTCCTTCAAGCGAAAAAATCCTGCGATCATGGGATGTTGCTGTTCGATCAGGGCTGCATTCTTGTACCAAAAAAACACGGACATGAGATTCCAGTAGTTTTTGGGATGATGGTTCCAGCGGGACAGAACGCGGATCATGTTTTCCTTGCTGTAGAACGTTTCCCAGGCTTCCTCGTATGCCTGCATCCATTCGGCCGCGGTCATGCGCGGATGGTGGATCGTCGCGTGGAAAGAATCGCGTTTATTGAAGTCGGGGTCCATCCACTCGCCGCGCTGCTTCATTTCGCGGTGGTCATGGGAACCGGGCAGAGGGGTGAGCATAAAAAAGGATGCCTGATCCGGCTGGATTTCTTCCATCAGAAAACGCAGGTCTCGTCGGACTCCCTCGACGGTATCCCAAGGCAGGCCGATAATGTAACCGGTATGAACGACGACACCGGCCCTGTGCCATTCGTCGATGATGCTGCGGTACTCTTCAACCTTGTTCTGACCCTTGCCTTCGGCTTTCAGGTTCTCGGGATTGACGCTTTCCATCCCAATGAAAACCTGCGTGCATCCCGCTTCGGCGGCAAGCCTGACAAAATTCTGGGGTTTGCGCGCGAGATCAACTTGCATCATGAACGATATTTTGATTCCCTCCTGGCGCAAGCGAATGATGGCTTCGAAGGTCTCGCGCCAGAGTTTCTTTCTGGCAAAATTGTCATCAGTAAAAAAATAGAAGGTAATACCGTGGTCGAGATAGTTGGTGCGCATCATCTGCGCAATGCTTTCGGGGCTGCGCTCGCGCATCTTGCGGCCCTGGACATTGATAATCGTGCAGAAGCTGCAGGAAAATGGACACCCCCTGGAGGTGTCGGCGGTTCCAAATGAAGCATAAGCAAAGTGTTTCATCGTCTTGTGGCTGACGATCGGCGCGGGGGCCTGTCCAATATCGACAAGATTCTGAAGGTCTTGCGCGAAAGCGTAGACAGGCTTTAACGTGCCTGCTAAGGCGTCGGCGATGATTTTCTCCCACTGACCTTCCACCTCGCCCGAAACAATGCAGATGTTCTCGCGGATCAGCTCTTGAATGTCAGGCTCGTTTTCTCCCAGCATGTTGATCGTCCCGCTCGTATGGAAACCACCGAGGATCACATCGATCCCCGCGGCACGGAATCCTTTCGCGAGGTCGAGCGCTCGCGGAAATTGATTGGTTTGCACACCGACTAGGCCAACGATGAGCTTGGTTCCGGATTTTTGACTCCAGCGAATGATTTTCTTTACCGGCACTTTCTCGGCCGTCTCGTCGAAGGTCATGATTTCGATGCGAAGGTCGCCGAAAACGCGGCGGCTCCGGATATCGTCGGTCAAGCCGTTCAGGACACTGAGGGTATTGCTGGGAAGCACGCCTTTCCAGAAACGAATCACGTAACCCTCATCGTCGTACTTGGAAGGCTTGATCAAAACGACAGCAAGCCTTTGCCGTAAGTTTTTTTCAGCTTGGGGATCTGCCTTCTCGGCGTGACTCAGTTGCATGAACCTACCTTAGTCGTTAGAATAACGAAGCCGATAAGGTGCTTAAACAGAAGGCGGTAAGAATTGGTCGGCAATGTAACAGCCGTTGGTGGGGATGTCAAGCATTTTGTCGGAGCCAGATCCGTCACGTGAACTTGCCGTCTGAATGGTCCACCTCTTTCACCTCTCCAAGCTCTACCCTCCCAACTATCCCGCGCTGACCGATATCAATTTCCGAATCGAGAAAGGGGAATTTGTCTTTCTCACCGGCCCGAGCGGCGCGGGCAAAACGACCCTGCTGAAGCTCCTCTTCGGTGCGGAACGAGCGACCGAAGGCCAGGTTATCGTCAATGGTCACAATGTGAGCCGGCTCAAGGGGGAGGAAATCGCCCGCCTCAGACAGCAGATCGGTCTCGTCTTTCAAGAATTCAAGCTGCTTCCAACCCTGACCGCGCTGGAGAACGTTTCTCTGGCGGCGGAAGTGGTTGGAACCCCGCGGCGAGAAAGCAAGCAGCGTGCCTTCCGTCTCTTGCGTGAGTTGGGACTCAAAGAAAAGCACGGTGCCATGCCGCCGGCTCTTTCCGGGGGAGAGCAGCAGCGAATGGCGATTGCGCGCGCGCTGGTCAATAATCCCATCCTGGTCTTGGCTGACGAGCCTACTGGGAATTTGGACGCTGAGATCGCTGAGGAAACGATGCGCCTTTTCCTTAAGATCCACGGGACCGGGACGACGATTTTGATCGCGACCCACGACGCGGGGCTTGTGCGACGCTTCCCCTCCCGAGTGATTGCGCTGCAGCAAGGCAGACTGGTGTCCGACTCCCGCCCCGGCCAGGAAGAGTTCAGCCTGTGAAGCTCTCCTATATTTCGCTGGTTTTCCGCAGAGTCGCACACAGCATGAAGGATCTTCTTTGGACCCACATGTTGACCTCCGGCACCATGGCCATGACCCTGTTTGTTTTTGGCGGGTTTCTCCTGTTACAGGAAAATTTGCGCGCTTTCACAAAGGGCTGGGGCGATCAAATCCAGATCATCGCTTATTTACGGGACGCCCTGACGGCCCCCGAATTGCAATCGCTGTTAGGGCAGTTGCGCGCATTCCCGGAGGTGGCCGCGATCCGCTATGTCTCGCAGGAAAAGGCTTGGGATGAATTCAAACGCTCCTTAGGGTCACAGTCGAGTTTATTGGAAGGGCTCCAGAGCAATATCCTCCCGGCTTCTTTTGAGATCACCCTTAAGTCTCCTTATCGCGGACGTGAGCCCTTGAAAAACCTCACGACGCGTCTTAAGAGCGCGCCGGGGATCAGCGACGTGGAGTATTCGGAAGAATGGACGGAGAGGCTTCACTTGATTCTCCTGGGCATTCAATGGGGCAAGTGGATCTTCGGTGGGCTTCTGTTCTTCGCCACGCTCTTTATTATCGGCAACACCGTGAAGCTTGCGATTCTGGCGCGCCGGGAAGAGATCGAGATTATGCAGCTGGTTGGTGCTGTGAGCGCGGTGATCAAGGCTCCTTTCATTCTCGAAGGCATGATCCAAGGAATCTTCGGATCTCTATTTTCGATCTTGGCTTTGGGCCTCTTATTTCTCCTGTTCGGCGCTCAGCTGCCACCCGCCTTGGGTGCTCTGCTGCCGCCCGACGAGCTGCGCTTTTTAGACCTCAGGAGCATCCTTCTGTTGCTGCTGATGGGATGGACCTTAGGTGCATGCGGGAGTTTGCTCGCGGTCAGGAGGTTTTTTCACACGTGACGCGGGTCAGATTAGGCTTCGTTTTGTGGCTGGCACTCGCGTGCCTGATCCCTTTATCTCTCATACGGGCGGCAGAGGGCGAAAAGGAGCTGGAAGGGATCAAAAGGAAAATCGAAGCCGAACAACGGGGCATGAGCCAAGTGAAAAAAAACGAGGGAACGGCTCTCGGTGCGCTGGAGAAGATGGAACAGGAACTGGAAAAGAAAAATCGGGAGTTAAAACAAATCAGCGACCGGCTCGAAAACTACCATAAGAATCTGCAAAGAACCGAGGCCGAAATCGAGGAGATCCATTCTTCGTTGCGGTTGAGGAAAGATCTCCTCGAGAGGCGTGTGCGCGCGTTATACAAGTGGGAACGAAGCGGGGGTTCGTGGATTTTGTTGAACGGGAACCTGTCTGCGGCCGAGATGATACGGCGGAAGCACTATTTAGAGACGACGCTGGCCAAGGACCAGGAATTGATTGGCCAGTATTTGAGTGAGTCGGCCCGCGAAGATCGGCTGCGCAAACAAGTCAAGCAGAAGAGCGAGGAGCTGAACGGCGAGAAGCAGGCGCTCGTCAAAGTGAAAGAATCAATCCGTTCGGAGAGAAGCAAGAAGCAGGAATTCCTGGTTGCGCTCAGAAAGGAGAAGGAAGCGCACGCCAAGGCTCTCAAGGAACTCGAGCAAGCAGCCTATCGGTTGCAAAAGATGATGGATGAGATGAGCCGCAGAGCGCTGGCGCGGTCTGTGCCTTCGGGGACCGGTTTCGAGGCGAAAAGGGGGACGCTGGATTACCCGGTGCGCGGCGAAATCGTTGAGGGATTCGGAAAGACCAAGCATCCCGATTTTTCCGCGGAGGTTTTTCGCAAAGGGGTGGATATTGAGGCTCCCTTGGGAGACGCGGTCAAGGCGGTCGAAGCTGGGACGGTAATTTTTGCCGATCGGTTTTCGGGTTATGGCAAAATGGTTATTGTCGACCATGGTCAGAGATACTACACTGTCTATGCTCACCTCGCGGAAATTTTGAAAGGTGTCGGTGCAACTGTGCAAAAGGGAGAAACCATTGCCTCGGTCGGGGATAGCGATTCACTCAAAGGCCCGCGGCTCTATTTTGAGATCCGCAAAGACGGTAAAGCTTTAGATCCTGTGACTTGGCTGCGGAAACGTTAGCAATTTAAATGGGTTTCAGGTAGGATAAAAACCACTTACAATTCGGGGGATCAGTCCTATGCGCCTTGTAAAAAAGAACGTCACGTGGGTTTTGTTGTTGTTGCTTGGCTTCAGTTTGGGGATTTCTTTGAGCGGTCAGGTTGTCCCCAATGTACTGGCGATTCCGAAGGAAGAATACGAAAGCTTAGAGACGTTCACAAACCTGTTGGCGATTATCAAGAGAAATTATGTCGATGAGGTCAACACCAAGGACCTGGTTGCCGGGGCGATTAACGGGATGTTGAATTCTTTGGACCCGCATAGCGCCTACCTGACTCCCGATCTATACAAAGACCTGCAGACGGAAACTCAAGGTCGGTTCGGCGGCCTGGGCATCGAGATCACCGTGCGCAACGGGATGTTGACTGTCGTTTCACCGATTGAGGATACGCCGGCTTTTCAGGCGGGGATTAAGCCCGGAGATCAAATCATCAAGATCGAAGACGAGTTCACGAAGGATATCGCACTTACGCAAGCGGTCAAAAAATTGCGCGGTCCTAAAGGCAGCAAAGTAACCATTTCGATTAAAAGAGAAGGAGTCCCGGAACTTTTAGACTTCACTCTGGTCCGCGATACGATCCGCGTACAGAGCGTCCGTTCGCGCACTCTTGAGGAAGGCTATGGCTACGTGCGGATCGCGCAATTTCAGGAACGTACGGACCGCGATGTCCAAAAAGCGCTGGAGAAATTCATGGGCGAGAAGGCGGGGATCAAGGGCCTTGTCCTCGATTTGCGCAATGATCCGGGGGGGTTACTAACACAGGCTGTTAGGGTGTCGGATCTGTTTTTGGATTCCGGCCTGATCGTCTACACGGAAGGACGCTTGGAAAACCAGAAGCAGAAATACTTTGCGCACAAAGAGGGATCGTGGACGGAATTTCCCATGGTGGTTCTTATCAATGGCGGAAGTGCCAGCGCCTCCGAGATCGTAGCGGGAGCCCTGCAGGATCACAGGAGGGCAATTTTACTGGGCACCAAGACCTTCGGTAAGGGATCCGTCCAAACCATCTTGCCGCTTGACGACCAGTCCGCGCTCCGTCTCACGACCGCGCGTTACTATACCCCGAAAGGTCGTTCCATCCAGGCTACAGGGATCGTTCCCGATATCGTCATGGATCTCGAACCTGCGCAAGAAGCAGGCGCGGAGGCCCGGCCACGACCGGGCGTCAGAGAGGAAAATCTGCCGGGCCATCTGCAAAACCCGAAGGACCAGGAACAACAGCAGAAGTCCCCAACTCCGGACAAGCAGGATAAGCAGGATAAACAGGACGAGAGCGGGGCCAACGATCCGCAAATCAAGCGTGCTCTGGAGTTGCTGAAAGGCTGGGACGTATTTAAGCAGATTGCATTGAAGAAAGCCTCATGATTCTCCACCGCGCTGGCATCACCCCGGTTGGAATGAGCCTGAGGTCAGGCTCAAGTCGCGATTCCTGGCAACGGCTCCTTTCAATGAACAGTCAATGGGGCAAACCACACAGAACTTAGGGTGGTTCACACGCGCCGAGCAATCTCGGCCAGTTATTACCGTCACCCAGCTCAGCGAGATTGTTCGGGACACTCTGGAGAGAGAACTGCCCGCGCTCTGGGTCGTTGGCGAGATCTCGAATTTCCGCATCCCACCGTCAGGCCACTTTTATTTTACCCTCAAGGACGACCAGTGTCAGATTGCCGCCGTGGTTTTTCGTCGGCAGGGTCAAAATATCCGTTTTCAGCCTGAGAACGGGATGGAGGTTGTTTGTTACGGGCGCGTCGGCCTTTACCCGGTCCGTGGTGACTTACAGTTTTACGTTGAAACGATCGAGCCGCGGGGACGGGGGGCTCTTCAAGTAGCGTTTGAACAACTCAAAGAGCGGTTGTGGAAAGAGGGGCTCTTTGCTGCGGAAAGAAAAAGGCCTTTACCGTTTCTCCCGGTCTCCATCGGTGTTGTAACTTCATTGCAGGGGGCAGCCGTGAGAGACATCCTGCGCATCCTGAACGATCGATTTGCCGATCGGCGCGTCGTGATCCGTCCCGTTAAGGTTCAAGGCGATGGTGCGGCGGAGGAAATTGCCGCTGCGATTCGCGAGCTTGGAGACTCGGGAGAGGTGGATGTGATGATTGTCGGGCGTGGGGGAGGCTCGGTTGAAGATCTCTGGAGCTTCAATGAGGAGGTGGTCGCCCGCGCTTTAGTGGCTGCGCCAGTGCCCGTCATCTCGGTCCGTCGGGCATGAGGTGGACTTTACGATTGCCGATCTTGTCGCTGACCAGCGCGCCCCAACGCCGACCGCGGCGGCAGAAATGGTGGTTCCAGCCAAGGGGGAGCTGGTCGCCGACGTTCGTGGCTTGGAACAGCGCTTGCACGGGGCCATTCAATCCCAGGTGCGGAGCGCCCAGGAGGAATGCCTGCGCATGGCGCGCAGGCTGGCAGATCCGCGGCGCCGGTTGCGGGAACGCCAAGTTCGTGTCGATGAGCTTTCTCTTGGCTTGTGGCGGCGCTTTCACGATGGTCTTGAACGTGCCCAGGAGCGCGTGACACAGATGGCCAAGAGATTGGGTAGCGTAAGCCCGTTGGCGGTCCTGGAGCGTGGATACAGTCTTGTGCAGACGGTTTCTGACGGCGCCATCGTGAAGGATAGCGATGTGCTCGGAGTGGGGGAGTTGGTCGACATCCGCTTTGCTCGAGGAAGCGCAGTTTGTAAGGTGGAAAAGAAGAGATAGCGTGAAGCTGCTAGCGCTAGGACTCTTGTGCCTCTGGTTTTTTGCGCACCCCGCTCGCGCGGAAGAGAATGTTTTCGAAGTGGCGCCGAGATCTGAGGCGGTCTTACAGGGAGAAATCTTGCGGATCATGATCTTCGGGCAGAATGTTGCGGAGATCATGGGGCAGCTGGACGAACGAATGATCCCATTTTTCACCGTGCAAGATGGAACCTCTCTCGCTCTTGTTGGGATTGACATGGAGCAGAAGCCGGGCCCTCGCAGGGTGGTTATCAAAGGTCGTAGCGTCTCCGGTGCTACTCAGGAGAGCAGCTTTGATTTTCTTGTTAAGGCAAAACGATTTCCTGAAGAACGCTTTTCGGTTCCGCCTAGTTTTGACCACTTAGATCAAGCGACGCTGAAAAGGATTCGCGACGAGAATGAGCGCCTGGACAAAATATGGAAATCGACGACCCCGGGACATTTATGGGACGGCCCATTCCTTCTCCCGGTGAAGGGAACGGTAAGCTCTCCCTTCGGCCTGCGCAGAGTGATCAACGGACTCGCACGAGCTCCCCACAATGGGGTCGACCTCAAGGTTCCATTGGGCACAGAAATTCTTGCGGCGAACGACGGCGCGGTCGTCGTGCGGGATAAGTTCTTCTTCAGCGGCAATACCGTTGTGCTCGATCATGGCGGGGGGCTTTACACCATGTATTTTCATCTGAACGAATTTCAGGTGTCTGAGGGGATGACAGTCCACAGAGGCGACGTCATCGGGCGGGTGGGGATGACCGGTCGGGTGACAGGCCCGCACCTGCATTGGGGAGCGCGTCTTCAGGGAGCGCGAGTTGATCCGTTGGAACTACTAAAAGCTACCCAATTCAGTCCATGAAAGAGGGCAACGAATGGCCGGGCGGGAGCAAAAAGATAAGAAATTCGAGCAAGCGCTTGTAGAACTGGAAAGCGTCGTGGAGAAACTCGAATCTGGGGAACTTTCTCTGGATGAGTCTTTGGCGACTTTCGAACAGGGTATCCGCTTGGTCAAATTCTGCAACCAGAAACTCAGCGAGGTGGAAAAGAAAATCGAATTGTTAGTCAAGGATAAGGAAGGAAAACTGCAACTCAAGCTGCTTGACGAGCCCCGGGCAAAGGGCATCGAGGATGAAATCGAATGAGCCTGGTCCGTGGCCAAACCCTACTCACCGTCTCGCGTGGAGCTCCTCACCGGCGGCTGCCTACGAAAGGGCGGTGCGCTTGAACGATCGTTATGAGCTTGACGGCCGCGACCCTAACGGTTATGCCGGCATCTGGGCCGTTGTGGGGAAACACGACCGGGCATGGGGTCCCGAAAGACCGGTTTTCGGCAAGATCCGTTATAAGTCTTACGATAGCACATCACGCAAGTTTGACAGCGAGGCGTACATCCGCAAAGTCGAGGCGCTAGAGAGGCGCTGAGCCGGGCTTGGCGTTCGCGGCTCCCGAGTCAATATGAAACTCGCAAGCAAACATGCTCTAACTTTGACGCCTGGCTTGCAGCTCGCGCCTGAGGTCCTCCATGCCGTTGAGTGTCAGGGCGCGAATTTCGCGCAGGACGGTGCTGTAGCTGGTGACAGCGCGGCCCCCGGCAATGATCACCACCTGATCGGAGAGATTGCCCCGCAGGCGAACCAGCTCCTCGCATAGGCTAACGTCCCCCTCGGGATAGACGATGCTTAGAGCCACGGCTTCGGCGCGCGTCAGGCGGGCCGCGGCCGCAATATCCTCGGCCGGCAGGTCCGGGCCGAGATAAACGACATCCCAATTTTCCAACATAGCGACCGCGGCGGCGATGAGGGCGCCGAACTCATGACGTTGTCCTGCGGGCGTGGCGACGACGATGCGCGAAGCGGAGCGGGCGGCGGTGGAGAGAGTCATATTACCCACGAAGGTACGCACGATCGCTGACACCATATGCTCGTGCGTCACCCGCAGCGTGCCCGCGCGCCAGAGATCGCCTATGGTTTGGATCAAAGGAATAAGAAGTCTTTCGAAAAGAGCCGAGGGGCTTAAGCCCACCGCCGCGTGGGAGAGTGCCATTTCCAACGTGCGAGTGTCGAGTGCTTTAACTGCGGCGATGCAGGCAGAAAAATAAGGCTCTTCACCGATGGCGCCTGCGGTTTCATGGCTTTCGGCTGACGGGTGGTAGGCGTTAGCTTCGTCATCCATTACGAGTGCATAGAGTTCCGAATCACTGAGCCGGGCAACATGACCAATGGTGCGCCCGGCGGTGATTGCTTTACGAAGCAAACTCAACCTTTCCACATCTCTATCAGAATACAGGCGTCTATTAGTAACGGTCCGAAGTGGGGTTACCGCTAAATATCTTTTTTCCCATGCGCGCAAAACATCTGGGCTCAGGCCCGTTCTGCGACATACGACCTTAATGGGATGGCGTTTTTCCACGTTTTTTCCAATCACTTGTATATTTGATATATTATTGTTATAAAATTGTCAAGTAAATGTTCTGATTAAACCATTGACAGTTATCTATTAATATTATAATCTGGACAGATTATAGACAAACCGACAGCAATGGTTTACACCCGTGCGCGGTGATGCGTTCTGGTGAGGACTCGGAAAATTCGAAACGAGGTTATTTCAGCCGGATGTGCTTATTTGTGCTCCAATACTTGGATGAGCTAAGAAGCACCCCACCGCGTTTTCAGAAAAAAGGTACTTGCGCCCGAGTCTGCCGCTATGGAAGATATAGCACTGGAACCGGTTTGGTAGTAAGCGCAAGACAGCACACCCGCATGCTTAGAACAGATCTCTTACGCATCTTTAATCAGGGGCGCGCGAGTGTGAAAACATGGGGCTAAGAAATGATACTTGAGAAGCCGCGCGTCGGCATCAGTGCCTGTCTCTTGGGACAAGCAGTCCGATACGACGGCGGGCACAAAAGAGATCAATTCCTCGCACAAGTCTTGGGTCGATTTGTCCAATGGGTTCCCGTATGCCCCGAGATCGAAGTAGGCATGGGTGTGCCGCGCGAGCCGGTCCGCCTTGCGGGCAGAACTCAGGAACCACGAATGATTGGGGAACGCTCGCAAACGGATTGGACCGCAAAAATGCAGACCTACGCAAAACGTCGCCTCGAGGAATTAAAGCGAGTGGAACTTGACGGGTACGTTCTCAAAAAAGATTCGCCGAGCTGCGGCATGGAGCGGGTTCGCGTCTATACAATGCGCGGTGCTCCGGCGCGCAAGAGCAAGGGACTGTTTGCGCGCGCCTTGACAGATGCGATGCCGCTTCTGCCGACGGAGGAGGAAGGGCGCCTCAACGATCTCAAGCTGAGGGAAAACTTTGTTGAACGAATTTTTGCCTATCATCGTTGGCAACGATTGCTCGAGGAGCCCGCTTCCCCTAGCCGATTGGTCGAGTTTCACACGCGCCACAAGTTCTTGCTCTTGGCCCATAGCGAATCTCATTTTCGCCGTCTCGGCCGGCTGGTTGCTCAGGCGGGAAAGCATCCTTTGGCTCCAACCCTCCAGGAATACGGGGCAACGTTTATGCATGCCCTGAGTGTGCCTGCGACGGCGCGCAAACATACTAATGTTCTCGAGCACATGATGGGATACTTTTCCCAACAGATCGAAAGCGTGGAGCGCGCCGAACTGGTTGAGGTTATCCGTGAATATCGTCGGAGCCTGCTGCCGCTGGTGGTTCCGATCACCCTTATCCGCCATTACATCAAGAAATTTCACGTTGATTATTTGCTGAATCAGGTGTACCTGGAACCGGACCCGCGCGAGTTGATGCTGCGCAACCACGTATAAGGGGCAGAGATCAGTGGTGAGAATTTTTCACTTTACAAGCGAGCAGATTGTGCCCCTGGCGCTTGAGCAGGTCTTTGCTTTTTTCGCGAACGCGCATAACCTCGAGTTGCTGACTCCGCCCTGGCTCCATTTTGGGATCGTCACGGGCGGCCCCATCGAGATGCGACAGGGAACAACCATTGATTACCGCCTGAAGCTCCATGGATTTCCTCTCCGCTGGCGGAGCGAGATTGCGGCATGGGATCCACCGCACGGGTTTGTCGACGAACAACGGCGCGGGCCGTATCGCAGGTGGGTCACGAACATCAGTTTTCTGCGCACGGAGAAAACACGGCAGTTTGCGACAGGATCGAGTACGCCGTCTACGGGGGGAGCCTGGTGCACCGACTATTCGTTGCTCCCGATCTCAAACGGATCTTTGCATACAGGCGGGAAAAGCTGCGCGAGGCATTGGCTGCGGATTTTGGAACAAAATGCCTGTGAACGCATGGAAAACATGCCTAATACAAACATTCTCACGCTTGAAAAGAGACGCCATGGATTGTCAGAGATGCGATGCAACGCACGAAGATATCAAAAGAAAGCACGCGGCTTGAAGACATGAGCAGTGCTTTAAATGTATAGGGATTTTAGCTATAGGAGCAAACGTATACAGATAACGCCTTTTCATTTGGGACACGCAAAGGAGAAAATATGGGCAAGGTCCAAACAATTGACGATCGCCTAGAAACAGAGATTTTGCCGCTGCCGCGCCCTGATACGCACCTTCCCCGCGCAGAAGGCTTGCGCGAAATTCTCTCCTTAAAAGCGGGGCGGGCCGTAAACGATCTTCTGAATCCTGTTTTGTTCGCGCCGATCCGGGATTTGACGGATCGCCCGAGCAAGAAAATTCGCGGCCAACTGGTCGAGATCAGCTACCAGCTAGTGACTCCGATGCGTTTTCGGTCCGCGGCAGCGCAGGCAAATTGTTGGCTCTGCGCCCAAATAGTCGAACTGGTTCACGCTGGCTCTCTGGTCGTCGATGATATCCAGGACGGCAGCGTCTTACGCCGCGGACAGCCCGCGCTCCATCGTAAGTATGGTCTGCCGGTTGCGCTCAACGCGGGCAACTGGCTTTATTTCTGGCCGCTGCAGCTTCTCAGGAATCTCGATCTGCCCGTAGAAAAAGAACTGGTATTGTATCGCGCCTACCATCGCACGCTCTTGCGGGCTCATTTCGGCCAAGCTCTGGATGTGGGTGTGCACATGGATACGCTTGATCAACACCGCGTTCTCGATGTCTGTTATGCCTCCATGGAGCTCAAGACAGGTGCTCTGATCGCTTTGGCCTCAGTGATGGGGGGGGTCTTGGGGGGGGCGTCCGAGAAAGCTATTGCGGCCTTGGAAGAATTCGGCCAAGCCTTCGGCGTGGCGCTGCAAATGTTCGATGATTTGGGAAACCTCAGTGGCCGACAGGATCCGGGCAAGAGATTCGAAGATCTGGGCTTGCGCCGTCCGTCTTGGGTGTGGGCCTGTGCCGCTGAAGGCTCTACGAAGAATAATTATGAGCAATTCATTGCGGCGGTAAAAAGACTTCCCGAAACCGGCCCGCTCGAGCAATGGCTGGCGAAAAGCGATCTCGGATCGCAGGCAAGATCGCGCGCGCAGGAGCACCTGGCGCGCAGCTACGAGCAATTGAGGCTTAATCTGGGGTCAAAAAATATCGAGCCGATTGCCTTCCAAGGGCTGCGCGCGCTCGGCGAGAGAGTTGCAGAAGCCTATGACTGAGACGCGGGCGGCGATCATTGGCAGCGGCTTCGGAGGTTTAGCGGCGGCAATCCGCCTGCAAGCGGCTGGCTTCAGAACCGTCGTATTCGAAAAGAGGGATCTACCGGGAGGGCGCGCCTACGTTTATCACGACCATGGTTTTACTTTTGACGCCGGGCCTACCGTTATCACCGCTCCCGAGTGTCTGCGCGAAATTTTCGCCAGCGCGGGCGCAAGCATGGAAAACTATGTCGAGCTCCTGCCCGTGACTCCCTTCTATCGCTTGTTCTGGGAGGACGGCTATCGCTTCGACTACAGCGGCGATCTCGCGTCGATTATCGAGCAAATCGGCGCGAAATCCCCGGTTGATGTCGACGGCTACAGAAACTTTTATCGTTATAGCGAAGACGTTTTCCGCGAGGGCTACGAGAAGCTGGCCCATGTTCCTTTCCTGAACTGGTGGAGCATGATCGCGGTTTCACCGCAACTGATCAGACTCCGGGCGCACCGCTCCGTGTATCAGAAAGTGGCGCAATTTATCCGCGATCCGCACCTGCGTCAAGCCTTTAGCTTTCACTCGCTCCTGGTCGGGGGCAATCCCTTTACCGCATCTGCCATCTACACGCTCATTCATTGCCTCGAGCGCAAAGGCGGCGTGTTTTTCCCTCGCGGGGGGACGGGCGCTCTCGTGCAGGCGCTGGTTCGACTTTTTTTAGAATTGGGAGGCGAGTTGCGGCTCAACACTGAGGTAAGCGAAATTCAAACCCGCCACGCACGAATATGCGGGCTCAGGGTCGGCCAGAACCCCGTCGAACCCTTCGACCTCATCGTGAGCAATGCCGATGTCATGCACACGTACGGGAAGCTTCTGGAAGCGGAAAAACTCGTCGATGGAATGAGAAAGCGGCTCCGCCGCATGCGTTACAGCATGTCTCTTTTCCTCGTCTATTTTGGCGCGCGGCGGCGCTACCCGCACTTGGCGCACCATAATGTCATGTTCGGTCCCCGCTACCGGGAACTGCTGCAAGACATTTTTGAAACCGGACGCTTGGGCCAGGATTTTTCGCTCTATCTTCACGCTCCGTCGTATACCGATCCGTCCCTCGCTCCGGCGGGCTGCCACGTCTATTACGTGCTTGCCCCCGTGCCCCATTTGGGCAAGCTTCCCATCGATTGGAAATCCGTGGGCCCGCGATATGCCGATAAAATTCTCGGCCACTTGGAGAAGCTTTACATGCCCGGCTTAAGCCAATCGCTCGTGACCCGGCGCATCTTTACCCCGGAAGATTTCAGGGATACTCTCAACTCCCACCTGGGATCGGCCTTTTCACTCGAGCCGAGACTTCTCCAGAGCGCTTACTTCAGGGCTCACAATCGCGACCGCACGCTTCGCGGGCTGTATTTCGTTGGCGCCGGAACCCACCCTGGAGCTGGAATTCCCGGGGTCGTGAACTCGGCAAAAGCCACGGTCGCGCTCATCAGAGAGGACTACTTGACGCAACGCCGCCGCATTTCGGATCCCGAGCTTGAGGTCTCGCATGCGCGCTGAGCCGATGACCTCTGAAGTGCAGGCGGCAATCGCGCATTGCCGATGGATGATTGATGTCGGTTCCAAGAGCTTCTCCTTGGCTGCCCGTATTTTCGATGCGGAGACCCGTCACGCAGCTTTTTTGCTTTATGGCTGGTGCCGCTACTGTGATGATCAGGTCGATCAGGGTGCGGAGTCGAGAGGGGATTTTGACGGCGCGGCGCAACTGTGCCGAATCAAGGAGGGGACGCGCATGGCATTAGCTGGCGAAGCGCAGGCCGATCCGGTCTTAATCGCGTTTCGCTATTTGGTCCGGCGGTATGCGATTCCCGATCATTATCCCTTGGAATTGCTTGAAGGGATGGCAATGGATGTGCAGGGGCAACGGTATGAAACGCTGAACGAGCTTTTGCTCTATTGCTACCGGGTTGCGGGTACCGTGGGATTGATGATGACCCACGTCATGGGCGTGAGCGACGAGGAAGCTCTGGGACATGCTGCCGACTTGGGAATCGCCATGCAGTTGACCAACATCGCGCGCGACGTGATCGAAGACGCAGAGCGGGGCAGAACTTATCTTCCGCTTCGTTGGCTCGATGAGGCCGGGATTCCGCGCGACGAAATAGCGCTGCCCCAACACCGCGAAAAGCTTGCGCGAGTCGTCCGCCGTTTAATTGAGGAGGCGGAAAATTACTATCGGTCCGGCGATCGCGGGTTATGTTATCTGGCCTTGCGCTCGGCGTGCGCCGTGGCGGCGGCGCGCGCGGTTTACGCGGAGATCGGAAACCTTGTGCGCAAAAGGGGCGCCCGGGCTTGGGATGAGCGTACGTTTGTTCCGACTTGGCGGAAGTTGGTCTCCGTGAGCAAGGGCTTTCTGAGGGCGCTACGCGCGCTGCCCGAACGATTGTGCGGGCAATGGTCGCCGGTTCCCATCACTTCGGTTTGGCGTCATCGGGAGACGCCCTAGATCGCGCATTCCTCGAGGAGGTGGTTAATGGCTTTTGTTCCTTGGCTTTTGCTTGCGTCTCAGGCATTCATTGTGGTTTCAAGCCTGCTTGGGTTTGGCATCTTTACCGCCCGGCCCGACCTGCTCGCTAAAGTCGATCCCCAGGCGCGCTTTTTTGTCTGGGCCTTTCAGGCGTTTGCCGTGGGAAACATGCTCCTGGGTGGCCTGGCGGTAGTGGGTGAGGTTTTCTTGCGCGGCGGGTTGCGGATGATCACAGTGTTGGGTGCGGTTTACGGCGTGAGCCTGGCCAGCGAACTATTGGGAACAACCTATGGAGTTCCGTTCGGATCTTATGCTTATACCGCGCTTCTTGGACCCAAGTGGTTTGAACACGTCCCCTATCTCATTCCGTTGAGCTGGTTTACGATGGCCTGGCCGGCGTGGATTCTTGCTCGGCGAAGATCGCGAGGCTGGGCGGCTGTGATAGTAGCCACCGCGCTTCTGGTCGCATGGGATCTGGTGCTTGACCCCGCGATGAGCAGTGTCACCAGTTACTGGATTTGGGCACAACAGGGAAGTTATTACGGGATGCCGTGGAGCAACCTGCTGGGTTGGGCGGTTACTGGCTTTGTTCTTCTTATACTGCTGGCGCGACTTGCACCCAAGCCGCGGGGCTCAGCCGGTTTTGCCCTCGCTGTATATGCAACGAATCTGGCTCTCCCGTTTGGTTTCTGTGTTCTGCGTCATTACTGGGTGGCCGTTGCCGCAGGGACTGCAAGTCTGTTGGTTGCGGCAGCGCTCGCAATTTTGCGTGCGCCAGCACATGTCGTCGGAACTCCGGCGGTAAAGTCCGTGATTTCGCATGCGTGGGAAGTCGCCTCGGCCAGACGCAAGAGTAGCGCCTGACGGTCCTCGATTTGAAGGCTCGCATCCGAAGGTGGTAAACTAGTGAAAATTTCGTTCCCACAGACTGAGGAGAGGCACGTGTTACCCCCGTTTGATGTTCAACATTACTTGCGTGAGCGCAAGGCCTTAGTTGACTCTACGCTCACTCGGTATTTGGAACGCAAACGGCGATGGCCTCGGCGCCTCCTCCAGGCGATGCGCTACGGGGTTTTCTCTGGAGGCAAGAGAATACGTCCCATTTTGACCCTGGCTTCGGGAGATGTTTTCGGAGCACAAAAGAAATCGCTTCTCCCGTTTGCCTGTGCGCTTGAGTTTATCCATGCCTACTCCCTGATTCATGATGACTTGCCGGCATTGGACGACGATGACTTTCGGGGGGCGAATTATCGAACCATAAAGTTTTTGGGGAGGGGGCCGCGCTTTTGGCGGGCGACGCGCTCCTCACCGAGGCCTTTTGCTTGATTTCCGGACCTGAAGTCATGCGTTGCGTCGAGCTGGCGCTGGTCGTCAAGTTGATCCACGAGATCGCCTGTGCCGCCGGCGCCGGGGGAATGGTTGCGGGGTCAAGCCTTGGATCTGGATTCCGAAGGTCACCGAGTGAGTGTCGCAAAGGTGGAGATGATTCACAGGTATGAGACAGCGGCGTTGATTCTTGCGGCGGTCAGAGTGGGCGCCTGTATCGGGAGCGCCTCATCGGGCGAGCTCAAGCGCCTAAGTCGTCACGGAAAAGCCCTGGGCCTCGCGTTCCAGATCACCGATGATCTTCTCGATGCTGGAGAGCGAAACGGACATGAAGAAGGCTGTGATCGGAAAAGAGAGAAGGCAACTTATCCCTCGGTCGTGGGTGTCGATGCCGCTAAGGAGCGCACGCAAGCTCTAATACGCTCGTGCATCGGAGAACTCGGAACTTTCGGAAGCGTAGCGGAGCCGCTGCGGGCGATCGCACGCTACGTCATAGCAAGGAAGGCATAGGAGGTCGAATGAAACGATTGTTGGAAAAAGTTCATGTGCCCGCGGATATCCGCGGCTTGAGTCACGACGAGCTTGCCGTGCTGGCGAAGGAAGTGCGTGAGGAGGTTATCTCGGTTGTCTCCGAGGTGGGTGGGCACTTGGCATCGACCCTGGGCGCTGTGGAGCTTACCTTGGCACTGCATTACGTGTTTAACACGCCTGAGGACAGGTTGGTATGGGATACGGGGCATCAGGCTTACGCCCACAAACTTATTTGTGGGCGCAGGAGCCAGCTTGCCAACATTCGCCAGTTTGGAGGTCCAAGTGGCTTTCTGAGTCGCGACGAAAGCCCCTATGATGTCTTCGGCGCGGGCCACGCGGGGACATCGGTCTCCGCGGCCTTGGGAATGGTCGAAGCGAACGCACTTGCGGGGTCGAATCGAAAAGTTATCGCGGTTATCAGCGACGGCGGGTTAACGGCGGGTCTGACGTTTGAAGGATTGAATCAGGCTGGCCATTTGAACCGTGACCTTATCGTTGTCCTCAATGATAATGCCCATTTCATCGATCCGCGGGTGGGCGCGCTTTCCTCCTTCTTGAGCAAACAATTCACCTCCGACATTGCTCTTAAACTGCAAAAAAACACGATTGCCTTGCTCCGCAACTTTCCCAAAGTGGGAGAGAATCTTTACCAAGTGGCCCGCAAGATGAAGGACTCCTTCCTTAGCCTTGTCACTCCGGGATTTCTTTTCGAGGCTCTAGGTTTACAGTATGTGGGACCCGTTGATGGTCACAACCTGAACGATCTTGTCGAGACTTTGGAAAGCGTGAAGAAGATTGAGAATCCCACGCTGGTCCATGTGATTACCCGGAAAGGTAAGGGTTATGAGCCGGCGGAAAATGATCCGATCAAGTACCACAGCGTCACGCCTTTCCATGTCCTGACTGGCAAACCGAAGAGGGAGAAGGGGCCAAATCCGAGTTTTACCGAGATATTTTCTCAGACCCTTATCCGCCTTGCCAAGGAGAATAAGAAGGTAGTAGGAATTACCGCGGCGATGGGGAGTGGGACCGGGATCGACAAGTTCTCCAGGGCAATTCCCGATCGGTCGTACGATGTTGGAATTGCCGAACAGCATGCCGTAACTTTCGCCGCTGGCATGGCAACTGAAGGTTGGATCCCGGTCGTCGCCATTTACTCGACTTTTTTACAGCGCGCTTACGACCAGATTCTCCACGACGTTTGCATCCAGAACCTCCATGTTGTCTTCGCTTTGGACCGGGCAGGTCTCGTAGGAGCGGATGGTCCCACGCACCACGGCGCCTTCGACTTCGCTTACATGCGGTCGATTCCCAATATGGTTGTGATGGCACCGAAGGATGAGAACGAGCTCAGGCACATGCTGAAGACCGCAATCGACTACAACGGGCCTATCGCGCTGCGTTATCCTCGGGGCGATTGTTGGGGCGTCGAAATCGACGCGGAAATTCGCTCCGTGGAGATTGGCAAGGCGGAGATCCTCAGGTCCGGCAAAGATGTTGTGATCCTCGGTGTTGGCCATGCCGTCATTCCCGCTCTGCGCGCAGCGGCGGATCTTGCTCAATTGGGAATCGAGGCCGCAGTGGTGAACGCGCGGTTTGTGAAACCACTCGACAGCGAATTGCTGGCGAGCGTGTGCGCCGAGATACCGCGAGTGATCACCGTCGAAGACCATGTGCGGCAGGGAGGTTTTGGCAGCGCGGTGCTCGAGTCGCTGGCGGATGCCGGGCTCAGCCGAGTGGCCGTCAAGCGGTTGGGAATACCAGACCGCTTTATTACCCATGGAACGCAAGAAGAGTTACGCAGGCTCTGTGGAATTGATCAAGAAGCGATCGCCCATGCCGCGATCCAGATGGTGAGCGGGGAAAAGAAGAGAAAACGAGAGGAATGGGGAAGAGAGAGCGCCTAGACAAAATTCTCCTTGAACGCGGGCTGGTCGCGAGCCGGGAGGAAGGACGGAGACGAATCCTGGCTGGAGAGGTTGTAGTCCATGATCAGCTTGTGACCAAGGCCGGTGATCTGGTCGATCCGGCTGTTGACATTCGCTTCAAAGGCAAGTCCCTAGCGTATGTCAGCCGCGGCGGCGCGAAGCTGGAAGGCGCACTCGTCGATTTTGGTGTTGCGGTCGCAAAAAAAATCGCGCTCGATATCGGCGCGTCGACCGGAGGATTTACGGATTGTCTGCTAACTTTCGGTGCTCTGCGAGTTTATGCCGTCGACGTTGGTTACGGGCAATTGCATTGGCGGCTCAGAACCGATCCAAGGGTTGTGGTGTTGGAGAGAAAAAATATCCGTTATCTGAAACCTAGCGATCTTTCCGATGTGCCCCAGCTAGTTACGGTAGACGTCTCGTTTATCTCTCTCGGTCTAGTGCTGCCCGTGGTATACGGACTCGTCGCCTCGGGAGGGGAAGTTCTCGCTCTTATCAAACCGCAGTTCGAAATCGGCAAGGGCAAGGTGGGGAAGGGAGGTGTGGTTCGGTCTGAGGAGGACCGGCGCCAGACTGTGGAGGCAATCAAAGCGGTTGCGCTCGGCCTAGGGTTTGCGGTTCAGGGAGTGAGCGAGTCTTCCCTCCCCGGGCCGAAGGGAAATCGAGAGTATTTTATTTACCTCTTGAAGCCGGAGATGGCCGCCGCTTGAAGTCAACGGTCGCCACGGCGACCGCTACCTGCCTTTGACATGCCTGCACTGATCCCAAGTCTTATCAAGGTGGCCCACAGAGGAGCCTCGGGCTCCTATCCGGAAAATACACGGATTGCCTTTGAAAAGGCGCTCGAGGCCGGGGTCGATATGATTGAAATGGATTGCCAGCTCTCCAGGGACGGCCATGTCGTCATTTGTCATGACGAGAGTTTGCGGCGAGTTGCCGGAGTCAAGGGAATGGTCAAGAGCAAAACTCTTCACCAACTCAAGAAACTCGACGTTGGCGCGAAATTTAAAAAGTTGTTCAAAGGGCAGCAAATTCTTACCTTGGAAGAGGTCATGAGTTTCCTGGCTGGCAAAGTAGATCTAAACCTCGAGATCAAATCGCCTTTTCGAGCTTCGCCTGGGCTTGAGCTCAAGATTCTTTTTATCCTGAGTTACTACCGCTACCTTCAGCGCAGCATTATCTCGTCCTTGGACTACCGTGCCGTTGAGCGGGTACGGGAGCTTGCCCCCAAGGCGCGCATCGGTGTCATTTATACCAGGGGAATCAAAGAGGATCCTTTTGAGATCGCATCACGGCTGGAAGCGGATTCCGTGCATCTCGAAAAAGGTTGCGTGACGCCCGATCGGATCAGGCAGGCTGGTGACCTCGGACTCAAGGTTTTTGTCTGGACGGTTAATGAAGTTGTGGAAATGGAAAAGTTTCTTTCCATGGGAGTGGACGGGATTATTTCCGACTTTCCGGAAAAATTCTGGAAGCTCAGGGTGAAGAAAGCGCAGAGGTAGAGAAAAACGCGACCTCTCCGAAAGCCCGAGTATGGTTGGGGCGTAACCTAATTATATAGCTGGCCCGGTCAAAACGCGGAAGATCTTGAGGGCCGGTTCTTTCGCCGCTTTGCAGCGGATCTGGCCTTCAAGCCCTCTCCTAAAACCGAACAGTCGGTAGATTCGCCAGACGTGACCGAATTACGGCCGTTTCGAAGGCACTGACTCTTCCCGTAGTCTTTCGATCTTCGCGGGCTAGCTCAAGCGATGGTGTCTTTTTCTCCCGGTTTAAGGTTGGAATGCCGATAACCGTGACCGGCCAATTGTGTCCCACCTGTGAGTCAACTGTGGCATTTAAGGGCGTTGGTTGCTTGACTTGGTTGATAGATGGGATATAAAGTAGTGCGTTGTGTCGGTCTGCTGATCAGCTAGGGAGTGGGGAATTAACACAATGACCGGAGTTAGAGTTCGAGAAAATGAATCCATAGAGAGCGCGATTCGACGCTTCAAAAAGCAGTGTGAAAAGGCCGGTATTTTAGCAGAGCTGCGCAAGCGCGAGCATTACGATAAGCCCAGCGTCAAAAAAAAGAAGAAGGCCATAGCGGCGCGCAAGAGGGCTTTGAGAAGGTCCCGGAGCCACTACTTTTAGGGCCTCGCGCCGTCCACGGATGGATTTTAAGCCGTCGGTGTGAACATTATCGACTCAGTCTTGGTCCTGCTGCTTTGTTTGTTTGGCCTTAGGGGCTATTTCAAAGGCCTTTTTCGTGAAGCGTTCTCTTTTCTCGGGCTGGTCATTGGTTTTGCAACCAGTCTGCGCTACGAGCGATGGGTCGCCGAATCCTTAACCGCTTACCATTATCTCCCTGAAGTTCTTATCAAACCGGTAAGTTTCGTTGCGATATTTATCCTGGTCTATTTCGCTTTTAGCCTAACCGGGTGGATGCTGCATCGTTTTGCCCAATTCCTTTTGCTTCATGGCGTTGACCGTGCCGGGGGTGTCTTGATCGGTACGGGAAAAGGTTTGGCGATTCTGGCGCTGTTCCTTTTCCTGCTGAACACGTTTCCGCTACTACCCCAGCCGGTGGCCAACAAGTTGAAGCAGTCTTATCTCGCCGGGATGTTGGCTCATGCTGCCGGTGGAGTTCTAAAAGCACAGAAACATAAAATCCTTTTCCCCGATGCTGGCCCAGAAGAAAAAGGAGATCGGGCAAAATCCATATGAGCGCGGTCGAAGATGATTGGCGAGGCTAAGATAGCTGAAATTCGCGCCCGTGCCTCCATCGTGGAGGTTGTGTCCGACTATCTGACGTTGAAAAAGGCGGGCCGAAACCACGTTGGCCTTTGTCCTTTCCACGCCGACAAAAATCCGTCCTTCACCGTAAATGAAGAAAAGGGAATCTTTCACTGCTTTGCTTGTGGGGTAGGAGGGAACGTCTTTAACTTCTTAATGCAGTTTGAGCATCTGAGCTTTCCTGAAGCCGTGGAGCGCGTGGCCAAGCGATACGGTATCGTTGTCGAACGAACGGACGGCCGGCAGGACAAAAAGGAGACGGAAGACAGAGAGTCTCTTTTTCGGATCAACGAAAGGGCGGCGCTCTATTATCGTGAAGTGCTATTCCGCCATCCCGAGGGCCGAAGAGCTTTGGATTACCTTAAGCGCAGGGGAATTGCGGAGGCCGTTGCGGACCGTTATTACCTTGGGTACGCGCCACAAAGCGGACGCGGTCTTGTCGAACAGCTTCGGAAAGAGCGTCTATCCTTGCAAGAGGCCGCGCGCATCGGACTGGTCGGAGAAAGAAAGCCCGAGTTTATCACCGACAAATTTTTTGGCCGCTTAATGTTTCCCATCCTTGATGCCAGCGGCAGAATCGTCGGCTTTGGTGGAAGGGTCTTGGGCGACGGGCTGCCCAAGTATCTTAACTCCGCAGAGACGCCGCTGTTTCACAAGGGCTCCACGCTGTACGGTTTGTTCCAGGCCAAGGAGGCAGTGCGCCGGGAGGACTGCGTCATTGTAGTCGAAGGTTATCTAGACGTGCTCGCACTATGTCAATATGGCTTTCCGAGCGTGGTGGCGACTCTGGGAACGGCTCTTACCGCGGATCACGTGCGGATTCTTTCTCGCTACAGCAAAAGCATCACCGCGCTTTTTGATGGTGACGACGCAGGGAGAAAGGCGGCAGCCCGGAGCTTTGAGATTTTTGTCGAGGGGGGCGTCCTGGGTAAGGGTGCTTTTCTGCCTAGCGGGGAGGATCCCGATTCTTTCGTCCGCGCGCACGGGAAAGAGGCTTTGGAAGCGATCCTCAACCGAGCCGTGCCGATGGCCGACTACTACCTGGGCTGGCTTGAGCGGCAGTATGGTAAAACCCTGGAAGGAAGGAGCCGGACCGCTCAGGAGGTCAGTCGCGTCTTGGTTAAAATTCGTAATCCCTTTGAAGCGGATCTTCTGGCCCGGAGGGCATCCGATACTTTGGGAATTCGGGAGGAGTTGCTGCGGTCGCCGCCCCCCGGAATGGAGGTGCGCATCCGTTTGGCCGCTCCCACGCCGAGCCAAAGCGCCATTAAAGAGGGTCTCCCGGCAGACTTTGCGGAGAGATCTGTTTTGGGGCTGATGCTGCGTTTTCCCACGCTCGCCGATAAGGTAATTCAGCGGCAGGAATTAACCAGTCTCATCTCCGGGAAGTGGAAAAACGTGATCCTTTGTGTGCGTTCGCTGTGGCAGACGGAAAACAAGATCGAGGTTGCTTCTCTCATGCAGCAGATCTCTCCCGAGGAGGCAGCTGCGGTCAGCGGGATTCTTTTAGAAGCAGAGACGGTTGAAGAGGCGGAATCAGAGAAGATGATCGAGGATTGTATCGCTCACCTGCACAGGCGCCATTTGAAAGAGTTGCAGAAGGAGGTCCGCCGCGCCATTCGAATCGCAGAAGAGAACAAAGACGAAAAGGTCAGGAAGGAAAGGATCTTGGAATGGCAGGAAATCACAAGAAGAAAAGACCGAATCGCGCGCAGAGAAATTTAGGCCCCGAGAAGAGCGTGATTCAGGTTAGCAATGGCGCGTCCGAGCCTGGAGCGCAGAAAAATGAAATTAAGGAAGTCAAGAAACTCATCGATCTGGGCAAGGAGAAGGGGTACCTCACGTACGACGATGTTAATGACATGCTCCCGGCCGATATTGTCTCTCCGGATCAGATTGATGACGTCATGTCGCTCTTCGGCGAGATGGACATTGAGGTCGTCGACGCGAACCAAAGGGTCGCTATTTCCGGACAATCCGACGAACTGGTCGAAGAAGAAGACGACGAGGAGGGCGATATCGAGGTCGAGGTGGATGGGGACACGGGAGCGAAGACCGGAGATCCGGTCCGTATGTACTTACGGGAGATGGGGACGGTTTCCCTTCTTAGTCGTGAAGGCGAAGTTGAAATTGCGAAGAAGATCGAAGAGGGGGAGAAGCAAGTAATCGGCGAGGCGCTCTCGTGCCCGCTCGCGCTGCGTTATATCCTCGATCTGGGGGCTAAGCTCGCGGGTCGCGAGATTCGCGTCCGCGATGTCATCGAGGATGCGGACGAAGACGCAGATTATTTGGAAGACGAGGAGTTACACGAGAAACGATTGCTGGACCATTTCGCGAAACTGCAAAGGATTGCAAGTCGAAAGACTGAGATCGAAAAAGAATTGGAGAGAAAGCACCTATCAAACGCGCGCCGGCAAGTTTTGCAACAGGCGTTGGTAAAGCAGGAGGAAAAAGTGTTGAGCGGCATTGAGGAGCTCCAGCTCAATCGCAGGCAAATCGACGCGATCGTTGATCAACTCAAGCAAGCCCTGAACGAAATCGAGAGCCTCGAAAGGAGCGTGCGTAACTTCGAGGGTCGAACAGGCAAACCCGTTCAAGATATTCTCAGGGTAATCCCCCACAACGGGCGCCGAAAAGATTGGAAGCAGGCCGTGGGCTCTCTCCGGATGGGGCAGGAAGCGATTCGCCACATGGCCGAAAAAATCAAACGGGACCGTCGTGAGGCGAAGCGGGTCGAAAAAGAACTGGAGATGGACGCCAGTGAAATCAAACGCCGGGTGCGCTCCGTTATCGAGGGCGAAACAAAGGCAGGGCAAGCGAAAAAGGAGTTGATCGAGGCCAACCTGCGTCTCGTTGTCAGCATTGCAAAAAAATACACCAATCGCGGCTTGCAATTCTTGGACCTGATCCAGGAAGGGAACATCGGTCTGATGAAAGCCGTCGATAAGTTCGAATACCAGCGGGGTTATAAGTTTTCGACCTATGCCACTTGGTGGATTCGCCAGGCCATTACACGCGCAATCGCGGACCAAGCCAGAACCATCCGCATTCCCGTGCACATGATCGAGACGATTAACAAGCTGATCCGGACTTCTCGTTATCTGGTACAAGAGATCGGTCGCGAGCCAACGCCGGAAGAAATTGCCCAGAAAATGGAAATCCCTCTTGACAAAGTGCGCAAGGTTTTGAAGATTGCAAAAGAGCCGATCTCACTTGAGACCCCGGTAGGTGAGGAGGAAGACAGCCATTTGGGCGATTTCATCGAAGATAAGCGGATCATGACGCCCTCGGAGGCCGTGACCAATCTGAATCTTCAGGAGCAAACCCGAAAGGTCTTAGCAACACTCACACCGCGTGAGGAACAAGTATTGCGCATGCGGTTCGGGATCGGAGAGAAGTCCGATCACACGCTCGAGGAAGTAGGACAGAAATTCGCCGTGACCCGTGAGCGCATCCGGCAGATCGAAGCGAAAGCCCTGCGCAAGCTGCGACACCCCAGCCGCAACAAGCGGTTGAGAAGCTATATGGAAACGTAAGTTTCGTGTGCGGAGTCTCGACTCTTAGCGCAAAAGCCTAAAACTCGAGACCAAAACTCACCAGCATGGCAACGTGACTTCCCTTTTGCAGTTAACCTTTTTGCTTTTGACTTTTTTCTTTTTACTCTCTAGTTTGTAGTTATCTCTTCCGGGCCCATAGCTCAGCTGGTTAGAGCCACCGGCTCATAACCGGTAGGTCCCTGGTTCGAATCCAGGTGGGCCCACCAAACCTAATCCTGTCAAGAACCGTTCCGTCCTTCCGGAACTGTCTTGGATTCGGGATTGAAGGGGTAGCTTGTAGATAAGAACGATCTCACTACCCCTGATCCTGACCTCTTTCACAATTTCTCTCAGGAATTCCTTTTTTGATCCGATCTGTTTCGCCACGAGTCGAGCTTGCAGTTCTTTGATGTAAGTTCTTCATGAGTGCGGTCGGGATCGGGCTCACCTTCGTCCGCGGCGGAAGTTGTATTCGAGCACGCCAATATACGCCTTGTTCCGCAGCATCAGATACACGTGGTTGTTGTTGAAACGATTTCCTTGACGCAGAGCGCAAAGAATGCCTCTTTCGGAAAGTGAATTTCGACCTAGCCCAACTTTCTCAACCGGCACCGAAATAAAATTTTATTAGGGGTCTGAGCGGGAAAAAGGTTTGTGATTTCAAGGGGGGAGCTTTTCAAAGTGCCTGTAGTGTAGACCAAGTGGCTTTTCACGGGGAGAATTTTGGGTACAATGCAGGGCCATCATGTATCTGCGTTGCAATCGGCGCATCAAAGATGGCAAGGAACATCGGTATTGGAACATCGTTGAGAGTAAGCGCTGTGGCGGGGGCAAGGTGGTGCAACGCCAGGTGTTGTATCTGGGAGAGATCAACGACAGCCAAAAGCAGGAGTGGTGTCGGGTGATCGAAGCGTTCGATGAACAGACACAACAGAAGACGCAGCTGGCGCTGTTTCCTGCTGAGAAAGAGTTGCCCGAGCACACCGAGGGCTATGGAGTTCAGGTTCGCCTTGAGGCGATGGAGCTTGATCGGCCGCGCCAGTATGGGGCGTGCTGGCTGGCGTGTGATCTCTATGAACAATTGGCGCTTGATCGGTTCTGGCAAGATCGTTTGCCCGATAGCCGGGAGGGGACGAGTTGGCACCATATTCTTCAGACGCTGGTGTGTTATCGACTGATCGATCCTGGCAGCGAATGGCGCTTGCACCGGTTGTGGTTTGACAGGAGCGCGATGGGGGATCTGCTGGGCGAGGATGATGCGCTGGTGGAGAAAAATGCGTTGTATCGTTGTCTGGACAAAGTGCTCGAGCACAAACAAGCCCTGTTCAGCCATCTCACTGAACGGTGGCAGGGGCTATTTGGCGCCAAGTTTGACGTGCTGCTCTACGATCTGACCAGTACTTATTTCGAGTCCAGCGAGCCCGATGACGAGAACGACAAGCGGCGCTTCGGCTACAGCCGCGACAAGCGTTCGGACTGCGTCCAAGTGGTCATCGCCTTGGTGGTCACTCCGGAAGGGTTTCCCTTGGCCTACGAAGTGCTGGCAGGCAACACCTCGGATCGAACCACACTTAAGGAGTTTTTAAACAAGATTGAAACCCAGTACGGCAAAGCCCAACGCATCTGGGTGATGGACCGCGGCATTCCCACCGAGGAGGTCCTGACGGAAATGCGTCAGAGCACCCCGGTGGTGTATTACCTGGTGGGTACGCCCAAAGGGAGACTCAGCCAGTTGGAGCACAAGCTTTTGGGTGTGCCCTTTACCACGGTGCGTTCGGGAGTCGAAGTGAAACTGTTAGCCCAAGAAAAAGAACTCTATGTGCTGGCCAAGAGTCACCCGCGCATCGACAAAGAACGGGCCATGCGCCAACGACAGCTCAGAGCCCTCATTAAACGGCTCAAAGAATTGCACGAGATGAAATTCAACAACAGCCAAGCGTTACTGCTCAAACTGGGAGCCGCCAAGGGAAAATATCCGGCTGCCTGGCGGTTGGTCGACGTCACGCTACCCGAAGCAAAAACCCAAACGGCCCCTGTCACTTTCTCTTTCCGGCTCAATCGCCAAAAGCTCCGAGAAGTGCGCCGGCGCGAGGGCCGCTATCTGCTCCGCACTAATCTCGTGGGCCGAGAACCCGCGCAACTCTGGCAGTTCTACATCCAACTGGTCGAGATCGAAGCCGCCTTCAAAAACTTAAAAGATGATCTCCAATTGCGTCCAATTTATCACCAGCTCCAACACCGAATTGAAGCCCACATCTTTGTCGCCTTTATGGCCTACTGCTTACATGTCACGCTCAAGGCTCGGCTTCGGCCTCTCGCCCCCGGACTGACCCCTCGGGCAGTGCTCGACAAGTTTGCCACCATGCAGATGCTCGATGTTAAGTTTCCCACTACAGACGGTCGCACTTTGATTCTTCCCCGTTACACCGAGCCTGACACCGATCACAAGCTCTTGTTAGAGCAGCTCAAACTCACTCTGCCGCCCCAGCCACCACCCCGAATCACGGCCGACGGCGATCGCGTGCATTGAAGACGACATCCCCAATGTAGTGGAGACCTTTTGATTGCCCTGGTTGTTTTTATTGCTTTTTCTCCTCCCTTACCCTTCCGCTTGGTAAGGTTGGGCTAGATATCATGTCATAACCGGAAGGAACAAGAGGAATACGCTGGTGTACTGCGGGCGCTTGGTTCCTCTTTGGATTTCTTTGGCGGCGTGAGCTACTAGACCCATAACGCTCTGCCTTCCTGACCAGCACCTCCTCCGAGTTTGCCTTAAGCCGGCCAAATCGCATAAGATCCTGCACGAGATTGCCGGAGCCCATACATCACCGCGAATCGGAGGTGGCCGTGAAAGTACCTCTGTTTAAGCTTACTTTGATTCTTATACTGGCTTTTTTTGTCGGCGCATCTTTTGCCTTTAGCGCCTCTCCGTCGCCGGCGTTGTTAAAAGCCAAGCAAGACGCTGAGGCCAAGGGTTACACCTTTGTTACCACTCACGACGAGATCGTGGCCGGGGCAAAGAAAGAGGGGAAACTCAAGGTCATGACAGGTCTTGAGCCCCCGAATTCCCAGCCGCTCATTAATGGGTTCAAGCAGAGGTATCCCTTTATCACCGATATTCAGATCGAGGAGATCCCCGGCGGCCCGGAGGCTTACCGGAGAGTTCTCATGGAGATTAAGTCGGGGCAAGCGAAGGGATGGGATATTACCTTTGCATACCTTGACTTCATTCCTGAGTACATACCTTATCTCATGAAGCATGACATCGTGGGCATGGCCAAGCAGGGTGTGCTTAGAATTGATCCTCGGATGGTTCATCCCGCTGAAAAGAACATGGTAAGCGTTACCAGCTCCCTAACAGTCCTACCCTACAACCAAAAGCTTATCTCGGACGAAAAGGTTCCTGCGAAATGGGAGGATTTTCTGAAACCGGAGTTTAAGGGGAGGAAATTCGTCACGGATGTTCGGCCCATTCAGGTCGCCGGGTTGGTGCCCGCCTGGGGGCTGGAAAGAACCTTGGACTTTGCCCGCAAGCTCGCCGCGCAGGACCCGATATGGACTCGGGGCGCCACCAGAACGACCACCGCCGTGGCCGTCGGAGAGTATTCCCTCTACCTCGGAACTAATTTGGGCTCGATTACCAGGGCGATGGGTAAGGACCCAACCGGGAACCTCAAGTACAAGATTATAGAGCCCGCTCCTGTTCGGAATGTTAACGGTGCCATGGCGATTCTCAATACGGCGGATCATCCGTATACCGCTCTTTTGTGGCTGGAGTTTCTCGCCTCTCCTGAGGGTCAGGAGATCATCGACAAATACGAGCCCCTCAAGGCCTCAGTGTTCACTCCCAGCTCGGGAATAGCCCAGGTTACGCGGGGGAAGAAGCTATCCGTGTTAGATTGGGATCATTTCGCCAGAGTTGAGGAATATGTAAAGCAGATCATTGCAGCCTTCGGTTTCCCAAAGGTAGACAAATAACGGTTTGGCGGCGACCGACTTTTAATTAAAGGAGGAAGGATGACAGAGGACAAAAGTATTTTTAGCTGGATGAGCGTTCCCGACAGGACAAGGAAGCCGAGAACCACTGGTCTGAATATGGTGGTGGCCGTTCAAGTTGCGATTGAAGGGATGAACATGTTGCAGGACCTTGTGAGTTGGGGAGGAGATTACGTCGATTATTACAAAATGGGTACTGAGATAAAACTTCAGCGCCGCGACGCGGTTATGAAGAGGCTCGCCTTCTTAAACGAGAACGGGATCAAGCCGTACGCTCCGGGAGGTGTCGCCGGCAAAGCTGTCAAGCAAGATTGTATCGAGATGTGCTTGGATGAGCTCGTGGAGTTGGGATTCGGCGCGGTCGAAGCGTCGAGTGTTGTGCTGACGATGCCAAAAATGTTGGAGGTCATAGAGAAAGGGAAGGACCGAGGCCTTAAGGTTTTTGCCGAAGTAGGGAAGAAGCATATTGGTTGGGAAGGCGGACCGAAAAATCACACGCCCACGGACGACGTAATCCGGGGAATGCAAGCTCTCCTAAAGACGGGAGCGTTTAAAGTTATCTATGAGTTCACCGAGATTGTATCGCTGCTGAAAGAAAATAGAGGACTTGAAAGGCTGGTGGAAGTGTTCGGTGCGGTTGGGAAGGATAATATCATGCTAGAGGTGCCGGTTAGTTCGGTGGGCACATGGGATGAGCTGTCGCGTTACCTGAGTTTATTTATTGATCAGTTTGGCCCAAACGTGAACCTCGGCAATGTCAGCCCAGATCATATCATGGCGATAGAAAAGCTACGCCACAATTTCAGCGCGATCAGCATACTGGGGAAACGGTCTTCGCCCAACTGACAGGTCGGTGGCGGCGATCAGGGATATGAGTCGGTTCCCCGTGCTTGGGCCGTTCGAAGAAAGCCGCCAGGAACCAAGCAGGTGGTCACCAGTCGCACGCAGATCTCGTGAGATTGGGTATTGAACTAAGCGCCTAGGAGTTGAGCGATGAGGCTTTCTGTTCTTACCAAAACGGTTGGCTGTTTTACTCTTTTCTCATTTCTGATGCTCGTCCCCCAGCGCGGAGATGCGGGAAGTCCCGCGCTACTGAAAGCAAAGAAGGAGGCCGAGAGCAAAGGGTACAAATTTTTTGCCAAACACGACGAGATTTTGGCCGCGGCAAAGAAAGAGGAAAGGCTCAGCGTTAGCAGCAACCTGGAGCCCCAGAATTTTAAGCCGCTGATCAATGCATTCAAGCAAAAGTATCCATTCATTACCGATGTCCAGGTCGGCGGGGAGCTCTCGGGCGGCGCCGCCTACCAGAGATTTATCTTGGAGATGAAGACCGGCCAAGCTAAGCAGTGGGACGTCACCCATATACCTCTCGACTTTGCCCAGGAGTATCCGCCCTATCTTACGAAGCACGACATTTTGGGCATGGCCGAGCAGGGCGTCCTTAAAATCGACCCCCGGATGGTCTACCCCGTCGAGAGGAACATGATAACGATTACGAGCAACGTATCGGTCATAATCTACAACCGGAAGCTGATCGCGGAGGATAAGGTTCCTATCCAATGGGAGGATTTCTTGAAACCCGAGTTCAAAGGAAAAAAATTCCTCATGAACATTCGGCCGCTGCATTTGGCAGGGCTGGTACCTGCGTGGGGGCTGGAAAAAACGCTGGATTTTGCTCACAAGTTAGCAGCCCAGCAGCCGGTGTGGGGTAGCGGCACCACGCGGCTTAACACCGCCGTAGCTGCCGGAGAGCATTCGCTCTACTTGGCTTCTAATTTCAGTTCCGCGAAACGGGCGATGAGCAAAGATGCAACGGGGAGCCTTAACTACCGGATTATTGAGCCCATCCCTACTCGGATTGTTGAGCACACCAGCGCTATCATCAATACCGCCTCTCACCCTAATGCCGCTCTTCTCTGGCTTGAGTTTCTCGCCTCTCCTGAGGGTCAGGAAATTATCGATAAGTACGAGCCGCTCCGCGCCTCGGTATTCACTCCCGGCTCAGCTACAGAGCAAGTGACTCAAGGGAAGAAGCTATCCGTGGTAGACTGGGATCATTTCAACAAGTACCAGGAATATGAGGCGAAGATATTTGCCGCGTGGGGCTTCCCGAAGGAGGATACTCGTCGATAAGGAATGAATCTTGATTCGTCGTCGCAGCAACGCACGCACCGATAAGCAGAAATGGAAGTCCGCTACGGAAGAACCTAAACCGTTATTTCGATGTTTCGGGAATTTCCGAAACGTGGAAGCGTCAGCGGCATGGTTACAACCAGATGGAAGTGGCGGATGGCTTGCACGCTCGACGATCAGCGGATCGCCTGGTTAGCGGACCGGGACATCGGATCAGAAATGACACAAGTGGTGGCCCCACTTAATCGTATTGCGTAGAAAAAAGGTCATTCCCGGCGAGTGTTTACTTGCCTCTGTAGACGCTCCACTTTGCAAGATGGAAAACAACCACCAGGGCGATAATCATTGCTAAAGGGGGAGCAATAGCCGCCATCGAAGACCTCCTTATTGTTGAGCCCGCCGTTTTAGGGTCACTGAAAGACTATAGGCCGACTCAAAAGGTTCGGCTGTCTACTATTGGACAATTGTGAAAGATTTGTTGGCGGCAGGACTAAAAGCTGCTGACTAGTGCCTTCATCCTTTGCTTGTCCTTTAAATATTCGCTTGTCACATCGACGCTATCGCTAAAACGCCGGCTATTTGCTGTCATTTTGACGTTTTGAGAATTATCAAAACGTGAAAGTCTCTGCGGGGCTAGCCCTGATTTAGCTTTTCCCACCTTTTGCCTTCTTCGCGTTTTACTCGGCTCACTCGCTTCATGTCCTCCCGCCCCCCGCCCTTGTAAAAACCCCGCCAAATCGCATAGAATCCGCAGAAATTTGGGGCGGGAAAAGACCTGGCCTCTCTCACAGTTCAGGAAACGACTTGTTCTTATGATGGCGATGGGCAGCTTTTCCGGCTCGGAGCCTTTCGGATTGTCGCTTTGGCGCGCGCTGGTACGAAGTATTGCCTTGTCCGCGTCCGGAAGCCGTCGCCGGCATACAGGCAATCGAAGCGAAACGCGTTGAGCAGGAACGAAAAGTCAAGTTGCTGGTCGCCGGACTTGCCGATCCATTACGAGCTGAAATCATTGCGCTTGCGCGGCAAGGCCGGCGCATCGACGCCATCAAGAAATACCGCGATGCCACTGGTCAGGACCTGACGACGGCAAAAGACGTGGTGGACTTGTTGGTGCCGAGGTAACGTCAAGCCGGATGAAAAATCGCGCCGCTCTTGCATTCATGGTCGCCGCAGTGACAAGCGCACTTGTATGGGCCGCTTCTCCTTGGCTCACGGGGCAGCGCGAGCCCTGGGACGCAGAGTTTCCTTTTTATATTGTTGCTTTGCTGGTTGCGGGAGCGGTCGCCGGTGCTTTGGCACCCAAGCCACTCTGGGCGCATTACCTGGGCTCATTTATCGGCCAATTGGGCTACGAAACAGTCTTTCTAAAGTTAGGGCCCTTGTTTGTGTTAGGCGCCGTGTTCTTGCTCGGTTACGGTCTCGTGTTTGTGGCCGCGGCGAGCTTTATGGGTTATATCCGGCTGCGATTCAAGCTCAGGCAATAATAAGGGCTAACCGTTGGAGACAAACCAGAGACGTTGGAGGAAGACACTGGGAACGCTGTTGACTAACTGGACGAAGTCTCAAAGGCCGGGTTGGACCTGCGCAGCCCATTGATCGGTCGACATAAGATTTAGAGATCAGGAGGCGGAAAATGCGGCTCCGACTTCGATATCTTGACGATCTTATGGACGCGTCCAACCGAACGTCCGGGGACGGGTATTTCATTCTCTTTTTCCCTGCGCTGATCCACTTTTTGAATAGTCCGCCTTGCCCGGAATCACCCCACGCACGCCCCCGCGTGGATTGATGCTATCCCCCGATCTCCGGGGAATCAGATGAATGTGGCAGTGCATGATGGTCTGTCCGCCATCGGTGCCGACATTGCCGTCGAGGGTTAGTTCGATTTCAACTCCTAAAGGACTTTCCTTACCTAGAAAGAGCCGACATCGACGCGTGCCTCGAATATGCAGCGCGCCAGGCCGTCCATCGCGAAGTCCTTCTTAGCAAGTGAAATTTCTTGTCGGGAAGGTTTCGCCTGTCTCAATGGTAACGATCACCTAATTAGCTCCTTTCCCGACACCTGTCCTAACTTTTCGGCCACGGCCAATGCCGCGGGGATCGCTGACACGGCTGTCGGATACGACCGCCGATCGTCTTTCATATCGACATGATAGCTGTGACCCATGGTGGCGTTCACAAGCGCCGCTGATGCTGCAGGCAACTTGTGCCCGTAGACGATAACGGTACTTTCTTCCTTAGCTCCCCAATCATTGACACAATTCAAAACTTTCTGAATTCCGGGAGCCCGCGATCCAGCTACGATTGTTCCTGTGGAGGATATGAGTTTTTGTGGACTCGACGGATTCTAGCGGGAGATCTTCAAATCGAGTACGGGCAAGAAAGCTAGTGTAGTGCGTCATAAATAGCTTTACATATGATGGGGTAAGCTGTATGTTGCCATCTTATGAGAACCGCAGAACCCATCATACTGTCGCCCGAAGAAAGTTCTGTCTTGTCGGTCTGGGCTCACGGAAGAAGTCTTTCTTTGCGCATGGTACAGCGAGCCCAAATCATCCGGATGGCAGCCGGCGGGGTTTTGAGCCAGGAGATCGCTCAGAGATTGAAGGTGTCGCGCCCGACCGTACAACTGTGGCGGCAGCGATTCTTGACCCTTCGATTGCCGGGACTGCAAAAGGACGCGCCCCGTCCAGGACGGATACCAAGAATCTCGGATCAAAAAATCCGCACAGTCGTCCAAGCGACTCTCCATACCAAGCCAGCCAATGCAACCCATTGGAGTACGCGGAGTATGGCCGAAGCCCAGGGTTTGAGCGAAGCAACGATCCGCCGCATCTGGAAGCAGCACAATCTCAAGCCGCATCTGGTCAAGACGTTCAAGCTCAGCCGTGACAAACACTTTCTGGACAAACTCATCGATGTTGTGGGGCTGTATTTGAATCCTCCCGACAAGTCCCTGGTTTTGTGCGTCGACGAGAAAAGTCAAATCCAAGCCCTGGACAGGACTCAGCCGGGTCTGCCAATGAAGAAAGGCCGCTGCGGGACTATGACCCACGACTACAAGCGCAACGGCACCACCACGTTGTTTGCGGCTCTGAGCATGCTCGATGGCAAGGTGATCGGCGACTGTATGGCGCGCCATCGGCATCAGGAATTCATTCGTTTCCTAAAGAAAATCGACAGCGAAACGCCATCCGAACTCAACCTTCATCTGATCGCAGACAATTACGGAACCCACAAGCATCCCCGTGTGAAATCCTGGCTGCGGCGCCATCCACGATTTCATCTGCACTTTATTCCAACTTCCAGTTCCTGGTTAAACATGGTCGAACGATGGTTTCGCGAAATTACCGACAAGCGTATTCGTCGCGGGACATTTCGAAATGTTTCGGAGCTGATCGCTGCCATCGAAGAATATTTGAACAATCACAATCAAAACCCCAAGGTTTTTGTGTGGACTGCATCCGTGGAGCGCATTATGGCCAAAGTTGCCAAATGTAAAGAAGCGTTGGACGCACTACACTAGCGATGGTCTGAGTAATGTTTTCCTGTTTCACGCGGCATCCTCCCAATAGTGGAGTAGCGCGCTTATACTTCAGCAAAAAATTGAAGTCAACACATAGAAAACGAATTCAATTTCGGGTCTGTTCTTGAACTTTTACAAACCATCTTTTCCTTGAGCTATCATCAGAACGATTCCAGGGAGTCGCACACGGATTGCGCGCGAATTCCTCTGATAGGCGTGATTGTCAAAGCGGCCCAATCCTAAGGTTCGTCTTGGGCACTTCTATAAGAGTGAAATTCGCCCCATTATCGGTTCATCGCGTAATGTGATATGTCCGGTCTCTAGATCATACGAAGTGGGGGGTGTGCTTTGAAGATCGGTCCTATCGCACGAGTTATTTTATCACTGCTCCTGGGGTCATTTTCCGCGAGTCCTTTCGCCTTCAGCGCGTCGCCGACTCCGGCGTTGTTAAAAGCAAAGCAGGACGCCGAGTCTAGAGGTTATGTCTTTTTTACAGACCACGACGAGATCATAAGCAAGGCCAAACAGGAAGGAAAACTACGCGTTGTGGTCGGCCTGACCAGATCTGCGCAGGTAACCACCGAAGCCTTTAGAAAAAAGTATCCCTTCATTGATATCCACGCAGAAAATCTTTCAGGACCAGGCGATGCTCAAAGGCTCCTTTTGGAAATAAAGGCAGGCGCGGCGAAGGACTGGGACATTGTGCGACCACCCACCGGCTATCACACCGAATTGACCCCCTATCTTTGGAAAGTCGACATTTTGGGCATGGCCGATCATGGAGTGCTCGAGATTCCGCGCCCGATGATCGACCCCAAAAACCGAAATTTCGTGGCATTGCTCACCCGGTTTCACGTTTTCGCTTATAACAAGGATCTCGTCGCTCCGGCGCAGGTTCCCAAAAGTTGGGAGGATGTCCTGAAGCCGGAATGGAAAGGAAGAAAGTTTGCTATCGATGTCAATCCCCTGGAGGTCGCCGCGCTGGTGCCAGCGTGGGGATTAGAAAAGACGCTGGAGTATGCTCATAAGATAGCCGCCCAACAGCCGGCGTGGATTCAAGGCAGCTCAGCGCGTGTTCTTACAACTGTAGGCGCAGGAGAAAATCCGGCTTACTTCGGCCCCAACTACGGGGGCGTGAAAGGGTATCAGCAGAAGGATCCTCTGGGGGTCTTGCAATTTGTTGTTTTGGAGCCCGTTCCGGTCAGAATCACCATAGAACAAGGAATTCTGGCGACCGCCCGCAATCCGTATGCGGCCTTATTGTGGTTGGAGTTCATGGCGAGCACGGAAGCGCAGAAGCTTATCGACCAGCATGAACCCTTGGTTGCCTCGGTCTATAGCAAAGACTCCGCCGCAGAGCAGGCGCTGAGAGGCAAGAAGTTATCTGTGTTAAGCTGGGACAACAATGATAAGGTGGACCAGTGGATGGGTAAAATCGTGGAAGCGTACGGCTTTCCAAAGGCGAGCAGCGCAAAATAGCCGGCCGCGTTACCCTTCGCGGTCGGTGTCACTGCTCTGAGCTGTCAATGGAGGATTCTTGGCCCATAAAGCTTAATGGCGTTGTCCCACAATATCTTCCCTTTGGCTTCTTCTGAAATGGGCTGGGCGTCGAAATCGGGAAGCGCCCTTGCAGGCTCAATGGCATCGGGATGGGGATAGTCCGTATTCCATACGATGTTCTCGCCCTTCAAGTGCTCTACCGTGTACTTGAGTGCTTTCTCGTCACTATCGCAGGAGATCATGCACTGGCGCATGAAGTATTCGCTGGGCAGCATCGAGAGGTTCTCCGGCTTCCGCAGCGCGGTGTTACGCCCGTGCGTATGGTCGTCCATGCGCCCCAACCAGAACGGCAGCCATCCGGCATTGGACTCCAAGATTCCGAGTCTGAGCTTGGGAAAGCGCTCCAATATGCCAGTAAAAATAAAATGCCCGAGCGTCGCCATGTTATCGCAGGGGAAACCCAATGCGTGGTCCAGGTTCAGTATGGCGAGCTTGATGTCTTGACGGTTTTCCGTTCCTAGACCCTTGAACGGATGGAAGCGCTGCTGGCGGTACTCGCCATGGACAGAAATGGGAAAGTCCAGATCACAGGCAAGAGCCCACAGAGCATCATACTCCGGGTCGTGCAACCATTTGCCGGCCGGAAGCAACGGATTTCTGACCGACACGGCGCCAAGTTGTTGTACCGCGCGGCGGGCTTCTTTCGTCATCTCGTCGATATCTGAACCCGGCAGTACCGCGACGAACTTCAGACGCTTGGGATCGGCGCTGCAATACTCATGACACCAGTTGTTGTAGGCCCGGCACATAGCAGCGCCAAGGTTGACGTCTTTCAATGCCACCCGATAAGCGAAGTTGCCATTGCTTCCTGTAGGGAGCAACACCTGGATGTCCCATCCGAAACGGCCCATGTCTTTTAGCCGAGTCTCCGGCGACCACCACGTGTGGTAGGCTTCCCCGTACTTCTCTTCCATGACCTGCGCGCTGTTCTCCGGACGCGGCTTTTGCACCTCGCCTTTCGGGATTATCTTTCCGTCCGGCTCATAGACCATGAAGGTGCCGTCCATAAACGCAACCTTTGGCACCTGGTCCCGGTATTTGGGCTCGACATAACGCTCCCAAAGATATTGCGGTTCATGCATATGAGCATCGGCATCGATAACCTTCATTCGGTTCCACATAAGGCTCTTACTCCAATCAAAATTGATTAGCGGTGAAATATATAAACATGATCGCGCTGTCAAGCGGCTCCGGGCTGTCAGTTATGGTAATTGGCCTCGAATCCGAGCCGCTTGTACTTGGGATTTCACGGGACTCTGGCAGAGAATTTTACGGTAATAGCGCTAGTAACGCTTTCATGGAGTCCGAGAGGGTTTTATTTTTGAGCCTGATTAGCTTGAACTGCCGCTTAATCGAAAGTCCGGATAACCTCACCGGAACCAGAAGACTAGTTTTAATTTCCTGTTGTATGCGCGCTAGCGAGATAATTGACACGCCAAGGCCCTCCGAGACCGCTGCTTTGATCACTTCGGTATTATCAACTTCCATGACACATCGGTATGCGATCCCTGCTGCGTCCAAGTGCTGCTCTATGATTTTCCGTGTATACGATTTTTTGGTCCCAGGATCAAAAGTTATTCGCCAAGTCTCTTGCGAGAAACCTTTGGATACTCGGCGAACGGGTGGCTCCGGAGAGTAATCATAACCAACTCGTCCATGAAACTGTTGCGCGTCTCTAGCTTTGAAGAGGGTTCAAAGCTATCGTTTGCAAATCCGAGATCTAGTTCATTTGCAAGGACGCGCTCCTCTATCTTCCGGCTATGCTCGAGCGAAAGCTGCGTCTCGACTTTAGGAGATTGCTTCTTAAGCCGAACGAGTATTTTCGGCAACAGGTAAATTCCGTTGTTGCGGCACCGCACCGTAGTGGGCGAACCTCAATTCCTTTCATGTGATCAATGGCCTGGCGCATTTCAGTCGCAACGCCCATTAATCGATCCACGTATTCCGCGACGATCTTTCCCGCGTCGGTCAGTTGAATCCTTCTAGCCAGGCGGTCAAAGAGCGGAGTTCCCAACTCTTCTTCGAGCTTTTTAATATTGACGGAAATAGCCGGTTGGCTTAACCGCAAATATTTTGAAACCCGATTGAATCCTCGATGGCTGGCCACAGCCTGGAATATCTTAAGCTGGTACGAAATCATTACCTCAACGAATAAGTCCAATAATAATTATCTATTGGACTTATAACTTATCTATTTGACATATTCAATTAGTGTAGACGAGCCGGAAAGCGGCGGTTTTAACCTTCGCCCGTGTGTTAACACCACGGCAATCGCGCAAAGAAAGAGTTTAAATCCGTATCTTATGAATGGAGGTAGCTATGTCGGAGGATAAGAGAATTTTCAGTTGGATGAGCGTTTCGGATAGGACAAGTAAGCCGAGAACCACCGGCCTAAATATGGTGATGGCTTTACATATCGCGATCGAGGGCATGAACATGCTGGAGGACCTCGCGAGTTGGGCAGGAGACTACATCGACTATTACAAAGTGGGGAATGATATGACGATTCGGCCGCGAAAAGATGTAATGAAGCGGCTTGCCTTCTTGAAAGATCACGGGATCGAGCCATACGCTCAGGGAGGTGTTACCGGAAAAGCCATTAAGCAAGGATGCATAGACGCGTGTTTGGATGAACTGGTGGAGTTGAGCATCGGCGCGGTCGAGGCATCGCGCATCGTGCTAACTATGCCGCAAATGTTGGAGGTCATAAAAAAAGGCCAAGATCGCGGGCTTACGGTATTTGCCGAAGTGGGGAAGAAGTATATCGGCTGGGAAAAGGGACCAAAGACCCACATGTCTGCAGATGACGTGATCCAGGAGATGCAAACGTTGCTGAATGCAGGAGCGTTCAAGGTCATATATGAGTTCATGGAAACGGTATCGTTGCTCAAAGAAGAAAAAGGACTAGAAAAGTTGTTGGAAGTGGTTGGTACGGTTGGAAAGGATAATATCATGCTTGAGGTGCCGGTTAACGCGGTGGGCACATGGGATGAGATGTCGCGTTACGCGGCCTTATTTATTGACTACTTTGGGCCCAACGTGAATCTTGGCAACATAAGCGTCGATCACGTCATGGGGATAGAATCCCTGCGCCACAATTTCAGCGCAATCTCCGCGGTCGGAAAACAGTTCTCCCCTCAGTCACGTGGTTTGTAACATCACAGGGGTAGCTCATCGGGGAAACTCAGACGCTATGCATTCTCTCGATTCCAACGGTAGGTATTGGCAAGTGATGTTGTCTATTTCGCCTTTGAGACGAGGCCACGAGCGGTCTCGGCGAATCCATGAGATCCCAAACGTTGATTGTCAATACCTATAGAGAGAAGGACACGCGACCGAAGAAAAACAGCGTTCGTAAACACGCTGAAAATCCTTCGGTATCAAATATGACTTGAACGAGGCAAACGATGAGAATTTCACTGGCTAAGCAGATCGTCGTAGCGTCTACTTTCCTCTTTCTAATTATGTTGACGGCAACGCATGCCGGCGCGGCCAGCGCTTCCCTGCTCCAAACCAAGAAGGCAGCCGAGAAGAAAGGATACACCTTTTTTGCCAGTCACGGCGAGATCGTGGCCGGGGCCAAGAAAGAGGGGAAGCTTAGAGTAATGTTGGGTCTGGAACCGCCGAACTTCCAGCCTTTGATCGACGGATTTAAGCAACATTATCCATTTATCACCGATATTCATATTGAGGAAACGCCGGGGGACCCCGCGGGTTACCAAAGGGTCCTTCTTGAAATCAAGTCAGGACAAGCGAAAGGGTGGGATATCAACTTTAATTATCTGGACTTCATGGATGAGTACACACCTTATCTAATGAAGTATGACATAGCAGGTATGGCGCAGTATGGAGTGGTTAAGATCGATCCTCGGATGGTTGATCCCGTCCAGAGGAACATGGTGAGCGTTATAAGCTCCCTAACCGTCGTGCCTTATAACAAGAAACTTATCTCAGAAGATAGGGTTCCGGCCAAGTGGGAGGATTTTCTAAAACCTGAGTTCAAAGGAAAGAAATTCGTGTTGGATGTGCGGCCCGCACAGATAGCCGGTTTGGTGCCTGCTTGGGGCTTGGAAAGAACACTGGATTACGCCCGAAAGCTCTCGGCACAGGAGCCTGTGTGGGGCAGAGGCGCCACACGAATGACGACTGCCGTTGCTACAGGAGAGTATCCTTTATACGTAGGTTCCAACTTTGGCTCGATTCACAGAGTGATGAAGAAAGACCCGGCCGGAAACCTTGGCTACAGGATCATCGAGCCCGCACCTGTGAGGGTTGTCAACGGTGCCATTGCTATCCTCAATACGGCCGATCACCCCCATGCCGCTCTTTTATGGTTGGAGTTTTTGGCTTCGCCGGAAGGGCAGGGAATCATCGATAAATACGAACCTCTTAGGGCGTCAGTCTTTAGTCCTAATTCAGCGATAGCCGAGGTGACCCGCGGGAAGAAATTATCCGTGGTTGGCTGGGATAATGCCGCCAAGTTTGACGAATATTTGGCGAAGATCGTTGAGGCCTTTGGTTTCCCGAAAGCAGACAAATAATAAGGGAATCGAAATGAGCCCCAAGGTGCGCAGCACAATCCTTCATCCTTTCATAATTCTTTTGCTGTTATTGGCGCTTGCCCCAGGTGCTAGCGCAGCTACTCCTTCCCTGCTGAAAGCCAAAAAAGACTCCGAGGCGAAGGGTTATGTTTTCTTTGCTGCGCACGATGAAATTGTTGCCATGGCAAAGAAGGAGGGAAAACTCGGCGTCGTGACCGGCTTGGAGGCGGCGAACTTTAAGCCGTTGGTTGAAGGATTTAAGCAAAGATATCCTTTTTTTACCGACATCCAGGTTAAGGAGATCAATGGCACGGAGGCTTTTCAGAGGTTTATCCTCGAAATGAAATCAGGAAGGGTTAAAGACTTGGACGTAACGGATGCGTCGCTTGACTTTGTCAATGAATATACATCTTACCTGATGAAATTTGATATTTTGGGGATGGCCCAGCATGGCGTGCTTAAAATCGATCCCCGAATCATTCACTCTGTTGATCGGAACATTATAGCCGTTACAAGCAGCATATCAGTCATACCCTACAACAAAACGCTCATTTCAGAGGATGCGGTTCCAACAAAGTGGGAAGATTTTCTGAAACCGGAGTTCAAGGGAAAGAAATTCGTCTTGGATGTCAGGCCCTTGCAAGTGGCTGGGTTGGTGCCTGCCTGGGGTCTGGAGAAAACGTTGGATTTTGCCCGAAGATTAGCCGCCCAACAACCAGCGTGGGGCAGAGGCGCTACGAGAGTTACCACAGCCGTTCTCAGCGGGGAGTATCCTCTTTACGTGGGCACTAATTTCAGTTCCATCAACAGAGCCCTGCGCAAGGACCCAACTGGAAATCTTAGATACAAACTTGTAGAGCCTGTCCCGGCCCGCATTATTGACGACATTAGCGGCGTCCTGAGTACGGCCGAGCATCCTCATTCTGCTCTCTTGTGGCTGGAGTTTCTCGCCTCTCCTGAGGGTCAAGAGATAATAGACAAATACGAGCCTCTTAGGGCGTCGGTATTTACGCCCGGCTCGGCAGCCGCACAGGTAACCCGCGGTAAAGAGCTTTCCGTGGTGGATTGGGGCCATTTCGCAAAGTTTCAGGACTACGTCGAGAGGATATTTGCAGCGTATGGTTTTCCGAAGGCGGATAAATAGAAACCCGAAAAGGCTTATCCGGAAGTTGGGCGCAAGCGGCTGTGTCCCGCTCCAATTAGCTTTAAAAATTACGCTTGCGAGGTGACCAGGAGTGACATCGGTCGCCGCAGAAACCATAGCTCTACAGCTTGCACGGTATGTGGCCGCGCTAAACTACGACGACCTTCCGATTGATGTCGTCAACAAAACAAAACTCTTAGTGCTGGATCAGTTAGGAGCCGAATTGATCGGCTCGACGCTTGAATGGACCCAGCCGGCGCTCAAACTTATCGAGTATGCTCCCAGCACCAAGGAGGAAAGTACAATTGTTAACTGCGGTCGCAAGACCGTCGCATGGGATGCGGCCTTCGTAAACGCTACCTTCGGCCAAGGCTGTGAACTCGACGATATGGCATTCGGATCAGCAGGCCATATAGGCACTGCCACGATCCCGGCAGCTTTGGCGGTCGGAGAGAGAGAACACATTAGCGGCAAGCGATTTCTGGCCTCTGTTGTGGCGGGATACGAAGTTATGTACCGATTGATGACTGCCGTCCAACCCCATCACGCTGTAAGAGGTTTCCAAAGCCAGGGGATCGGTGGTCCTTACGCAGCGGCCGTTGTCGCGGGGAAGATGCTATCTCTAAGCGACTGCGAGATGGTTAACGCGATTGGGATTGCGGGCAGCCATTCCGCAGGCTCCCTAGAATATGATCAAAGCGGGGGCGAAGTGAAACGTGTGCATGCCGGGTTGGCTGCACGAGGCGGGATCCAGTCTGCAGTTCTTGCTCAATATGGATTGACGGGTCCTCCGACTATCATTGAGGGAAAGAGGGGTTTTTGTCACATCTTTGCGGATAAGTCCAATCCCGATCTGATCCTCAAAAACCTGGGTCAGACCTTCAACATACGCAACAGTTGGATCAAGATGTATCCCGCTATCGCCACCATTCATACAGCCATAGCGGCTGTTTCCGAGTTGACCGATAAGTATCACGTCCGGCCCGATGAGGTAGTAGACATCAAAGTCGGCATCGCCGAGCACAGCCTGCTGCATGGCGCTGCGATCTACCAGCCCACGGACGTTGCAAGCGCACAGTTCAGTCTGGGATTTTCCATAGCACTGCAAATTGCCAAGAGGGCAAACGAATTAAGCCTCTACATGGATCCTAGGCTTTGGATTGATCAAGACATCATCCGGCTATCGCAAAAAGTGAAGGCCTATGCCGATCCGGAGGCGGTCGGAACAAAGCGAACCCGCGCTTGCGTCGATATCAAGCTAACCGATGGGAGAACCTTACATGCCATCCATGACTTCCCAAGAGGGTCGCCGAAGAACCCGGTAAGCGAGGAAGAGCTGTATCAAAAGTTCCGAATACTGGCGGCCGCAGCTTTGACAAAGGAACAGATTGAGGAGCTGATACCCATGGTGGAAAACGTGGAGGAACTCGAGGATATTTCGAGCTTGACTGCGCGGTTGCGCCGCAAATCTTAGGCGCCTCACTTTTGAACCCTCAAATCCATGGGAAAAGGCAGGTAAATCCAACCGATTTACGAAAGGACCGTGTTATGGGCTCAGCCGAGACAGTGGCGCAAAGACTTGGCATGTTTGTATCCCGACTGAAGTATGAAGACCTTCCGGCAGAGGTGGTCGCAAGAACAAAGGAACTCCTGTTGGATCAACTCGGGTGCCAGTTACTCGGCTCGACGGTGGTGTGGAATCAACCCGTATATAAATTTGTGAAAGAAAACAAATCAGGCGGCCCCGCTTCGATAGTGAACTATGGCGACAGAGTTGCCGTCGATGACGCGGTGTTCGTAAATGGAACTTTCGGCCAAGGCTGCGAGCTGGACGATCATTACGACCGTGGCGGTGGCCATCCCGGAGCCGCGAGCATTCCGATAGCGATGACGCTGGGCGACTTGAAGGCTGTCGATGGAAAACATTTTATCGCGGCGATCGCTGCTGGCTATGAAATTGGTTGGCGAGCAGTGCTCGGATTGCTACCCCAGATGCATCGCCGTGGTTTCCACTCTCAAAGCACGATCGGCGTTTTTATCGCGGCGGCGACGGCGGGCAAAATCCTTCGGCTCGATCCGAGCCAGATGACGACTACTTTGGCGATCGCCGGAAGTCACGCGTCAGGGACGATGGAATTCGATCAAAGCGGCGGTGAAGTGAAGCGAATGCATGCGGGGCTTGCGTGTTCCGGCGGTGTTCGCTCCGCCATGCTGACACTCCTGGGCTTAACCGGGCCGCCCACGGTATTTGAAGGAAAGCGCGGCGTTCTGAGAGCATTCGGAGGCGAGTGCAATCCGGAGCTCATGACAAAGGATTTGGGTTCAGAGCTTGCCGTCATGCATGCGGCCATCAAGAGCTTTCCGGTGATCGCCGGGCAACACTCTCCGATCCAGCTTCTGAGCAAACTGATTGACGAGCATGCGATCCAGGCGGGAGAGGTTCAAAAGATTGACGTCGGCGTCAACGAAATTTTATTAATGCATGTGGGCGCGATATACGAGCCCAAGCAAGTTATCGAAGCGCAAGTAAGTTTGCGGTTTTCTCTCGCGCTGCGACTTTTGAAACGGAGTAACGATCTGCGATTGTACATAGATCCGAAGCTCTGGCAGAACCCGGAAATTCTCGAAGTCGCCAAGAAGATTCATCTTTTCTCCGATCCCCAGGCCAAAGACGGAGAGACGAAGTTCCTCTGCAATATGAGAATTACTCTCTCTGGGGATAGAGTGATTGAAGGATCGGTGCCCTATCACAAGGGGACGCCGCGCAATCCCCTTTCTCATGAAGCAGTGCGGACGAAATTTTTGGGTTTGGCCGATGGAATACTTCCAACCGAGACTTTACATCGCATCATCGATAAGGTCGAGAATGTGGATCGGCAAGACAATGTATCGGGCCTGGTCCGTTTGATGGTTTCTGCAAACGCTAAATCATAGTGTTCGCGCCAGGTGCATGAGAAGAGTGCGAACGATACCGATGGAGGGGGATCATGAAGAGCATCGTTTTTTGCAGAATTAGTAGTTACCTGACCTTCTTTCTGTTGTTGGTTTGGTCAGCCACGCCCTTGGGAGCGGCCAGCCCTTCCTTGGCGGAAGCCAAAAAGAACGCTGAAGCCAAGGGGTATTCCTTTTATACTAGCCATGATGAGATTGTCGCCATGGCGAAGAAGGAGGGAGCACTACGAATTAATAGCGGTCTCGAGCCCAGGACCTACAAACCACTAATGGATGCATTTAGACAAAAATATCCGTTTATGACCGATATCCATATTGAGGAGATCGCGGGCCGGGAAGCTTATCAGAGATTCATACTGGAGGTGAAAGCAGGCCAAAGTAAGGACTGGGACATGACCCATATACCCATCGACTTTGCTCAAGAGTATATGCCCTATTTGAAAAAGCACGACATATTCGGCATGGCTCGACAGGGTATTCTCAAAATCGATCCCCGAATGGTTCATCCTACCGAGAGGAACGTGGTGAGCGTCGCAAGTAGCGTGACGGTCGTAACTTATAATAAAGAGCTTATTTCGGAAAACATGGTTCCTGCCAAGTGGGAGGATTTTCTCAAACCGGAGTTCAAAGGAAGAAAATTTATTTTAGACACTCGCCCCACAGAGGTAGCTGCGCTGATTCCTGCGTGGGGCTTGGAGCGGACTTTGGAATTCGCCCGAAAGTTAGCAGCACAGCAGCCTGTCTGGGGAAGTAGTGGGACCAGAAGTAGCACCACCGTTGCCGCAGGCGAGTATCCCCTTTCGTTCGGCGCCAGTTACAACGTGGTGAAAAGAGTTATGGCGAAAGACCCGGCCGGACGGCTCACGTTTAAGCTGAGTGAACCTATCCCGACCAGAATTCTTAATCATCCTAGCGGCATCCTCAGTACAGCATCTCATCCATACGCCGCGCTTCTGTGGTTGGAGTTTCTCGCCTCTCCAGAGGGCCAGGAAATAATCGATAAATACGAGCCCTTTGCGGCTTCTGTGTTTACTCCCGGATCCGTTGCAGAGCAGTTGACGCGCGGCAAGCAACTCTCGATCGTCGATTGGGATCATTTAACGAGATTTGAGGAGTATACGCAGAAAATCATTGCGGTATACGGCTTTCCGAAGGCGGACATCAAATAGACGGAAGAGATGTTTAACCGTCACGATAGGTTGTGATCGTCGTGTGATCAGCAACCATGAAGAACTTGTTGCCCAGGCGAAAAAGAAGGCAAGCTCAGCGCGGTGTGAATATGGACCGTTCCAATATAAGGGCCAGTGCTGCTGCCTTCACCAAGCAATACCCTTTCATCGCCATCGTTGACCCAAACAGTTGTGGGGACCGCGGATGCCCAGCAGGTTGGGAGCGGAGCCGCCACAGACTGGGACACGGGCTATCATTTAGGCGACGTAAAATCGCAGAATAGGAGCGATTGAAGCACACGCTTACAGCGCATCCTTACCTTGGTAGTGATTCTCATAGGCGCATCGCTATGTCGACTCCATCGATCCGATTGCTTTGACTGTTACTTCCGATAGCGATATTAGAACCGGCGAAGAAATGAGCCTGAACGCACGAAGACAAAAACGAAATAGGGAAAAACGTTAGCGCCCGGTCGCCACCTTATATACGAATCAGAGGCGTTTGTGAAAAAGTTTTTCAAAAAAGCAGTTCTAGTTCTTATGGTGCAGGCTTTGGTTATGGGTCGGCTTGCATTTAGTGCATCACCAACTCCGGCCTTGTTAAAAGCTAAGCAGGAGTCTGAGGCTAAGGGGTACATCTTCTTTGCCAATCACGACGAGATCGTGGCCGAGGCAAAGAAAGAAGGAAAACTCAAGGTAATGACCGGCCTGGACCCCGCCAATCACAAGCCGTTGATTGAAGCATTTAAGCAGGAGTATCCTTTTATCGCTGATATTCATCTCGAGGAGCTCTCCTCAGGTGCTTACCAGAGGTTTCTCCTGGAGATGAAGGCAGGACGAGCGAAGGAGTGGGATACCGCCCATATAACCCTCGACTTTGCCCAGGAGTACCCGCCTTATCTGAAGAAGTATGACATCCTGAGCCTGGCCGAGCATGGCGTGCTCAAAATCGATCCCAGGATGATACACCCCAGTGACAGGAACATGGTAAGCGTTACAAGCAACCTTAGCGTCATGACCTATAACAGGAAACTGATCTCGGAAGATAAGATCCCTGCTAACTGGGAGGATTTTCTGAAACCTGAGTTCGAAGGAAGCAAATTCGTCGTGGATATTCGGCCCTTGGGGGTAGCTGGCCTTGTGCCTGCCTGGGGGCTGGAACGGACGTTGGATTTCGCCAGGAAGTTAGCAGCGCAGCACCCCGTGTGGGGTAGTGGCGCCCCCAGAATTAACACCGGGATAGCTGTCGGAGAGCATGCCCTCGGTTTGAGTTCTAGTTTGAGTTCGGTTAAGAGGGCGATGAGCAAGGACCCGACAGGGAGCCTCAACTATAAGCTCGGTGAGCCCGTCCCTACCATGACTATTTACCATGCTAACGGCATCCTCAATACGGCCGGTCACCCCTATGCCGCTCTCTTGTGGTTTGAATTTCTCGCCTCTCCTGAGGGTCAGGAAATAATAGATAAATACGCTTTTATAGCCTCGGTTTTTACACCTGGCTCGATTACAGCGCAAGTGACCCGGGGAAAGGAGCTATCGGTGGTAGACTGGAATCATTTCACGAAGTTTCAGGAATATCAGGTAAAGATATTTGCTGCCTACGGTTTCCCGAATGCGGATAAATAGAGGAGAAAGAAATGGTTTGGAATGCGAACGCAAACGTGGACCTGACATGCTCCGTCTTTATCGCCGTTCAGCATTGGTCAAAATCACGGAGGTGGCGGTGAAACTAGGTGTTTTCACGAAAGTTGTTTCATATTTCGGTGCAGGAGTCTTGTTCTTTTTTTCTTTCGCCTTTGCCGCAGCCCCAGCTCCGGCCTTGTTGAAAGCCAAGCAGGAGGCTGAGGCTAAAGGCTACATCTTCTTTACTACTCACGACGAAATTGTGGCCATGGCAAAGAAAGAAGGAAAACTCGGCGTAGTAACGGGCTTGGAAAAACCCAATTTCAAACCGTTGATCGATGCGTTTAGGCAAAAATACCCCTTTATCAGCGACATCCAAATTGAGGAGAGCACAACGGATACCCAGCAGAAATTTCTGCTGGAGGTAAAGTCCGGACAAGCTAAAGGGTGGGACGTTGGGCAAATACCGCTGGAGTTGGGCAAAGACTATACGCCTTTTCTGATGAAGCATGACATCCTCGGCATGGCCAAACAGGGCGTGCTTAAAATCGATCCCAGGATGGTTCACTCGAGTGAAAGGAACATCGTCGGCGTTACCAGCGCGATTTCTGCGATGGCTTACAATAGAAAGCTTATTTCCGATGATAAAGTCCCCGGGCGGTGGGAGGATTTTCTAAAACCTGAGTTCAAGGGAAAGAAATTTGTCGCGGATATTCGACCCCTGCAGGTAGCCGGTTTGGTACCCGCCTGGGGACTGGAGAAAACATTGGAGTTCGCGCGCAAGCTTGCCGCGCAGCAGCCTCTATGGGGTAAAGGCGGCGCCAGAGTAACTACCGGCGTGGCTACGGGAGAGTACGCGCTTTACTTGGGTCCAAATTTCAGCACGATTAAGAGAGCTATGAGCAAAGATCCGACGGGAAATCTTAATTATAAGATCGCTGAGCCAGTTTGTACCTGGATTGGTTTCCATGCCAGCAGCGTTCTTAAGACCGCCGATCATCCCAACGCGGCTCTTCTCTGGTTGGAGTTCCTTGCATCTCCCGAGGCTCAGGAGATCGTCGACAAGTACGAGCCTCTTAAAGCGTCGGTCTTTACTCCGGGGTCGGTAGTAGCTCAGGAGGTGCGCGGGAAAGAACTGTCCCTTGTGGACTGGGACCATTTTACCAAAGTGCAGGACTACATCGAGAAGGTGGTCGCAGCGTTCGGTTTCCCACGAGCGGACAAGTAGGTGATAGATTCCGCGATCGCGCTAGATTGAGTTGAGTCCGCTAGCAACACGGAATTCTGCGTCATAACCCGCGCACAAAGGAGATCAAGAATGACAAAGACAGTTGCACAGCAGCTCGCGCATGACGCGCGGCAGTTAACGTTCGGAGAACTGCCTCCGGAGGTGGTTCAACAAGTCAAGTGTTCGGTACTGGATACGTTGGGTGTCGCGTTTGGCGGTTATCTGAGCGAGCCAAGCCAAATTCTTCAGAATCTGATTAAGGAGATGCACGGGCCGACTGAATCGACCGTGTTTGGCAGCGGGCTAAAAACGTCCTGTCTGTATGCCACACTGGCGAACGGCGTTATGACTCGTTTCCTCGACTATACGGATAGATCCTTTTTGACCAAAGAGGGCCGCAACCATACCGGACATCACGGCGAGTCGATTCCCTCAATATTAGCGGTGGGCGAGCGACAACACTCCAATGGTCAGGAGATCATTACTTCCGTCGTTTTAGCGTACGAATTTCTCAATCGAGTCTTTGATTCTGTTCCGGAATATGACGCGCTGCTCGACAAGCGAGGATGGGTGCACGAAACGATGAGAACGCCGTGCATCATGGCATTGGTCGCGGGCAGGCTCCTTGGGCTCGATGAGGATCAGATGGCAAATGGTCTTGCTCTTGCTGGATGCTTTAACTTCGAGTTGGGAATCCTCAATTGGTGCGAAGAGGAAGTAACCATGGCGCGAAATCTAAGGTTTCCGTATGGCGCCTATCACGGGATTTTTGGTGCCTTGCTGGCGCAGAAAGGTTTTAAAGGTCCGCTTAATGTGTTTGAGGGGCGCCACGGTTTGGCGGAGGTTGTCACGGGCGGGGAAATGGATTTGGAAAAGCTGAGGCAGCCGAGAAAAGATTGGACAATACTCAATACCTGGATCAAGAAATATGCCGCCGGTGGCAATATGCAGGGCCTTTTGGAAGCGACTTTAAACATAGTTAAGGAGCACAACCTAAGGGCAGAGGATGTAGCAGAGGTAAAGATAAAGACAACCGCGCTTGCCTACCGGATCTTATGCAATCCTCAAACGCGTCGATATCCCGAAAACACGTATACGGCGGATCACAGCGCTTACTACTGCACGGCGGTTGCGATTCTGGACCGCGCCGTAGGGCCTGACCAGTTCTCGGACGAGAAGGTGCGAGATCCAAGGATACGGGAACTGGCAAAACGAATTTCTATTGGGCCTGACCCGAAGTTGGATGAAGTCTCTTCATTCGGGGGTAGTGGTCCGGCCATTGTCCAAATTATTACGAAGAACGGGCAAAACTATACCTGCGAGGTGCTCCGGCCCAAAGGGCATCCCATGAACGCTGCAACGGAGGCCGACGTGGAAGAGAAATTCCGCAGCATGGCGGGCAAGTTCATGGGCGGCGAGCAGATGGCTAAGATTGTTGATACCGTCTCTAACTTGGAGACGTTGGACGATATCGGCGGCTTGGTAAAATTGCTGGTGATCCCGCAGGAGATCTCTTAGCTAGTTTCTGTCGCAAAATTATTTGTTATCACTGGTGTCACGCTGCGCGCCCTTGAAAAGTCAGCTCTTTTTTCGACCTCGGAGAGCTTGAACCGAAAAAATCATGAGTTTCGCGACAGAAACTAGCTAGTGTTCCGAATCTGAGTGGGACGCGACAGGGCTTCTATGGAAGCCGTTTTTGAGAGGAGGAGTGACCGAAAAACGAAAAATACCAAAAACCGGTGCTCTAACTTTAACCCCCATGACTGTCCAAACGATGGGGGTCACTCCAGATCATTTCAACCGAACTCTCTACAGCCAACGAGAACTCGATACTGGCTCTGGGATGACTAAGAAAAGGTAACGGCGTTGCAGCAAAACTCTGCGCTCTTTTATCGCAATCGAAAGGATACCTTAAGGTAAGGTTCTTTACGCTGTCCCGCTGCCTCCACCAGCTTTTTTTCCTAATCTCTTCGGGTATTTTCCTCTCCATTCTGGAAGGTCACGGTCAAGGTCATGTTTTGACGCCCGAAGATCCGGTCTGACTCATTGCCCCTCTGAATCGGTTGGATGTACTCTCCATAGTGCTTTTCGTAAACGCTGACGCGTTTTATCATGATGCCACGCCTTTTAGGGTATGGCACGGCGTTTTTAGTAACATGCGCGAATTTCGCCGACTTCGTTCGCGGTAGCTTTCCTCCCAGCGTTTCGCGCCAATTCTCCCTTGAATCGAAATCACGATAAAAAGGATTACAAGCAAAGAAAACTGTATGATTTTTCCCGCCTATTGTATACCAGCGGATACAATTTGCGGTAATCCCCTTCGCCGCAGCGAAATCTAGTTTTTATTATTTTGCTGCTAGTTTCATACCTTGTTCGACATTCCCTTCGTTCCGTTTAATTGGCTTATTACTTGCTGATGAATTTTGAATGCGCCCGACAGAAAAAAGTTTGACAATTCTCTGTCCGAGACGTTAAGTGGTACGAATCGGTCGGGTCTGCTGCAGGAGAGAACGGCGGTGGGATTGCAGTATGATATTTTAATGTTGGACCTTAATCCGAATCCTTGTCCCCTCAATCAGTGCCCAAGGCTGCCCGAGCTGATCCAGAACTTTCTACCTTCCAGCAAGATACTTTTCGAAAAAAGCAAGACGCGCTCAAATGACCTCGCTTCGTTAGCACCTGAAGTCATTCTTTTCCGTCCCTCACCACATGAGTCCCTCGAAGAACTAACGCTTTCTTTGAACCGCGAGTGGGAGCATTCCGCTGTTATTGCTCTGTTTTGTGCGGGCTGGGAAAATACGGGGAAAGTCTTGCAGTCCTTACAATACAGCGGGGATGACTTCATTTCTTGTCCTTTTAGGGAGACGGATCTTTTCCTGCGCGTTCAACGCCTTCTTCAACGGAGCCAGGAGAGCGCGAGCTTGGCGCGTGTCAAAGCGATTAGGGAGAAGCTGCATGTGGAATCTCTGGTCGGTGAAAGTCAGCGCTTCCTGGAATTGGTCGAGAAGGTCCCAGCGCTTGCAAGGTCTAATGCCGCTGTAGTGATTAATGGTGAAACCGGGACGGGTAAAGAACTTTTTGCCCGGGCGATCCATTATCAGGGTCCCCGGAAAGGTAAACCGTTTATCCCGGTCAACTGCGGTGCTCTGCCGGATCATCTTTTCGAAAATGAGCTTTTTGGCCATGCAAAGGGCGCTTATACGGATGCGTCTTCAGCAGAAAAGGGTCTCATAGCCGAGGCGGAAGGAGGGACCCTTTTTCTAGACGAGATAGGTGCTCTCAGTCCTACCGCGCAAATCAAGTTACTGCGCTTCCTGCAAAACGGCGAGTACCGCTCTCTGGGCTCCGCTCGCCCGTTGCTCGCGAACGTGCGCGTTATCGCTGCCACCAATGATGACCTGAAGGACCGAGTTCGACGTAGACTCTTTCGCGAGGACCTTTTCTATCGCCTGAACATCCTTTCCCTCACCGTTCCGCCGCTGCGCGAACGCAGCAGCGATATCCCGCGTCTCGCGTCGCACTTTCTTGCCATGTACGGTAAGCAATCCAGCGGTAAGACATGCTCTTTCTCCGAGGCTGCAATCCAAAAACTCATAGCCTATTCTTGGCCGGGAAATGTTCGGGAGTTGGAGGGCGTCGTTCAACGGGCAGTTGTTCTGAGCCGTTCGGAGGTTTTCGAGGCTAGGGATATCGATCTTTCCTCAACCGATTCCGAACAGGCCCGGGCGCGAGATTCTCTGCGTGAGGCGAAGTCTCTGGCAGTAGAAGAGTTCGAACGACGCTTTCTCTTAAATCTTTTAGCGATGCATCGGGGAAACATCACCCAAGCAGCGAAAGCTGCGGGAAAAGATCGCCGGACTCTTCAGAGGCTTGTTCGAAGATATGGTTTAGACCGCCACTCGTTTAAACTCTAACCGGTCCAATTCTTGTTTGTGTCTGCGGCAAGGCACCCGCGCCCTGCGGTAAATTCACCGCACCCTTTAACTCCTTAAATCCTAAGGACCATTGTTAAATGTTGGTGCTGAATTGATGTGGTCATAGAGCCGCGTTTTCAAAAATGCTGTGCCGGTAAATCCCGTAAATTGAAGGGGTTGATGAAGGTATCCCGTGGCACTTCATTTGCTAGCTTTTTAAAAAATGACGAAGTGCAGGGAGCAGAGTCTTACCATTGAAAGCAAAGACTTAACCAACAGGCATCAGAAGCTGACTCACGAAATTCTCTGGTACTGCATGAAATATCCTGATGCGAAGGACACGCCTGAGGGCATCCTCAAGTGGTGGCTACCAGAGGGCCAGGTTGAATGGGGTAAAGAGGACATTCAAAAGGCGCTTGATTTTTTGACTTCAAAAGGGTGGCTCACGAAGCGAGAGGCAACCCCATCAAGAATAATTTACGGCGTTAACAAGGCCCTCGTAGAAGAGATCAGAAGTTCTTTGATTAAATCTAAGAGCGAGGGAGACTAAATGAAGGAGGACATTCCATGCCAGCGGCACTGACTTATCCGGGCGTTTACATTGAGGAGATTCCCAGTGGCGTGCGTACAATCACGGGGGTTGCGACTTCCATCACCGCATTCCTGGGCCGGACTATTTTGGGCCCCACCAATGAACCGGTGATGATAAACAGCTTCGGCGATTTCGAACGGCAGTTTGGAGGGCTTGGGGTTAAGTATCCCCTAAGCTACGCGGTCCGCGATTTTTATCTCAACGGCGGCAGTCAGGCGATCATTGTCAGGCTCTATAAAGACCCGGCCACGCCCAGCGATGCTAAGGCGAGCTTCACACTGGACGATCTCAGTCTGACTGCTAAAAGCCCCGGCGCGTGGGGCAAGAAGCTGCGCGCAACGATAGACGTGGAAGTCCCTGATGAGATGCGAACACGTTTGGGCCTAAGCGCAGCCGATGCCTTGTTCAATCTCACCATTCGGCTGGGGAATAACGTCGAAAGGTTCCTCAATCTGACAGTCACGGACAATGCCCGACGCATCGACAGGGTGCTCAAAGCAGAGTCGAGCCTGGTGGACTGGAACGGAAACTGGCCCGCTACGACACTCACGATGGCGAAGGTGACGGCGGCGCGGGACAAGCTCAAGGATCTGAACGACGCGTTGAATGCCACACCGGTTGTTCCAGCAACAGTCGCTGCAGCGAGCGCCGCTTACGAGACCGCCAAGGAAGATCTGGACGACGCCGCGACCAAGGCCGAAAAGCAACTGGCCGCTGCATTGGCGGCCAGACCTCAAGTACCAGCCACCATTGCTGCCGCCCAAAACGCCCTACAAACTGCCGAAGACAACATGAAAGGCTCGAATGGCGGCGAGCTCGATCAGGCGGCGTATGAGGGCAGCAAGGACAACAAAACCGGACTCTACGCGTTGGACAAGGCCGATCTTTTTAACCTTCTTTGCATTCCGCCCGATAAGCGGGAGGGCGATACGCTCCCCGCTATCTATCAGACGGCTATGGCGTATTGCAAAGAACGACGCGCCATGCTGATCGTCGATTCGCCCGCCGCCTGGAGCAAAAACAAGGACACAGCGGCAGCCGACGCCAAGAAAGGGTTGCCCGATCTCGGGTTGTCAGGTGAGGCAGCGCGCAACGCAGCGCTCTACTTTCCTCGTGTGCAGGAAACCGATCCCCTCCGTGACGGGCAAATTGACACTTTCGTGCCGTGCGGCATCATCGCTGGCATCATGGCGCGCACAGACACCGCACGTGGCGTGTGGAAAGCGCCCGCCGGGCTGGAGGCCGCCATCACAGGCATTCAGGGCTTGAACGTCGCCCTCAACGACGCCGAAAACGGCATGCTCAACCCCCTCGGCATCAATTGTATGCGCGTGTTTCCGGTCAACGGGCGGGTGGTGTGGGGCGCGCGCACCTTGCGCGGCGCGGATCAACTGGCAGATGAGTATAAATATGTTCCCGTCCGTCGTATGGCGCTCTACATCGGGGAAAGTTTGTATCGCGGCACGCAGTGGGTTGTGTTTGAGCCAAATGATGAGCCGCTCTGGGCACAGATTCGACTTAATGTAGGGGCCTTTATGCACAACTTGTTTCGGCAAGGAGCGTTCCAGGGCACGACCCCACGCGATGCTTACTTCGTCAAATGTGACAAAGAAACCACGACTCAAAACGATATCAATCTTGGCATCGTGAACATCATCGTCGGGTTCGCGCCGCTTAAACCTGCCGAGTTCGTGATCATCAAGCTGCAACAAATGGCCGGCCAAATCGAAACCTAAGATATAGGAGATCATCCATATGGCCCAATTCAGCGTCAATGCACAACGGTTTGACCCGTACAAAAATTTCAAATTCCGTGTGAAATGGGACGGTAAGTACGTAGCCGGCGTGAGCAAGGTCGGCGGCCTCAAGCGGACCACCGAAGTCGTGAAGCATCGGGAAGGCGGTGACCCCAGCAGCAGCCGCAAGTCACCCGGCCGGACTGAGTACGAGGCTATAACGCTCGAACGCGGCGTCACGCATGACACCGAGTTTGAGAAGTGGGCCAACAAGGTCTGGAACTTCGGCTCCGGGCTGCGCTCGGAGGTTTCACTCAAGGATTTCCGCAAGGACATCATCATCGAGCTCTACAATGAAGCTGGCCAGTTGGCGATCGCCTACAAGGTATACCGCTGCTGGGTCTCGGAATTCCAAGCTCAGCCCGACCTCGACGCCAATGCCAATGCCGTCGCTATCCAGCACATCAAACTCGAAAACGAAGGTTGGGAACGCGACTACGAAGTGCCTGAACCGAGTGAGCCGACCTTCACCGAACCGGCCAATTGACGAGGCGTCATGCGAGTCCCCTCGGCGGCCCAACTCCTTGATGTATGGGAAAGCGCTTTGAGCCAGTCGCGCACGCGCCGCGCGTTAAGCCTGCTGGCGATAGCCCTGCCTGAGCTTTCCGAAGGCGAACTGGCGGCGCTGCCGATCGGGCGCCGCGACGGATGGCTGCTGCAACTTCGCAAACGCCTGTTCGGATCGCAACTCCTGCTGGTCGTGCCATGCCCGCATTGCGGGCAGCTAATCGAATCGCAGATGGGCGCCGCCGATCTTGTTTTGGATACCGACCAGCGGGTGCCGGAGAATCGCATTGCTGAGTCGCACGGTTACCGCGTGAGCTTCCGCCTTCCGACGAGTGGGGATCTGATCGCGCTTGCCAATGACATCGACGCAGACCGGGCGCGCGAACTGCTTTTCAAGCGCTGTATCCTCGATGCCCGCGATACGCATGGCGTAGCGAAGTCGGCTGCGGATTTGCCCGAGGTCGTGTTCGCAGACCTTGCCGCGCATATGGAATCCGCCGATCCGGGCGCCGTTGTCGAACTGGTCTTCGGCTGCCCGGCCTGTAGCCACCGCTGGCAGGAGACATTCGACATCGCTGGGTTTCTCTGGCGCGAAATCAACGCCTGGGCGCAGCGCACCCTGCGTGACGTGCATGCACTGGCATGCGCCTATGGATGGCGCGAGCCGGATGTGTTGGCGCTGAGTCCAACGCGGCGCCAGATTTATCTGGACCTTTGCCGCCAATGAAGGAGACGGCAACGACGACGTCAATAGACTTCCTCAACCGCCTTGTGAACAAGGGGCGCGGTGTGGAAAGTCCCATCGCGCCGCGCCTGCGCTCGCTGTTCGAGCCGATGTCCGCGGGGGCCGTGCCACCGGCAGCCGAGATGGAAGAGTTGGAAAGCCCCATCGCTGTGCCTGAGTTCAAGGACGCCTGGCGGGCGCCGATGGCACAGCCCGGCCCTGTTGCGCTCGACCTACGCCCGCTTGCACTTCACCAGGTCGAATTCGCGGGGCAGCGTAACGAGCTTGCGCCCCGCAAGAACGATCATCTGCCGGCTGAAGTCGAAGCCACGCCGGCAGCCAGTCTGCGGCCAGCGCCTGTTTGGCCCCACACTGCGAACATCCACGCGCCGCGCCAAAGCGAACCGGCGCCGCTCGAGCCGCGTGAGTCCGGCATCGAGTCCGGCCCAGACCGGCGGGCGCATGCTTCGGTCCGCGAGGTCGATAGGCCGTTCGCGGTGCAGCCTGCGTTATTACCCAGCGCGCGCGCTGTTATGCGCCATGGCGAGACCGACGAAATTCAGCCGGGGGAAGGTAAGCGCGAATCGCCCAAAGCCAGGTTGAAGGAGTTGCACGAGGAATCGGGTGCGCTCCTGCCCGAACCGGCGGCCATTCGGGTGCCGCTCGCCGCGCTCCCGGAAGCACCCAGGGCCACCCGTTCGACAAGCCGGGATCTTCAGCCCGCCAAGGTGGTGCAGGAACAGCCAGGGCCGGTGATCAATGTCACCATCGGCAGGGTGGAAGTCCGCGCGGTTCAGGGGGCGGCCAAGTCGCGCGCCGAGCATACGAAACCGAAAGCCTTGAGCCTGGACGACTACCTCAAGCAGCGCGGAGGCCGCCGATGAGCAACACGCTGGCCATCGCCGCTGCGACCTCCACGCTGCGCAATCTGCTCCTGGCGCAGATTCCGTCCCGGGACTCCGACCTGTCGGACCTGGAGGTGACCATCGCCCCGCTGGACCTGGCGCGGAAGGGCATTACCAAGGCCCAGCTGAATCTGTTTCTCTACCAAACCGTGGTGAACGGGGGCTGGCGCAACCTCGACATGCCGCGCCAGGTGAGGCCGGGCGAAGTGGGCGCGCCGCCGCTGGCGCTGAATCTGCACTATCTGCTGACAGCTTATGGGCGCGGCGAAGCCGACAACGACGGCACCAGCCACCGCGTCCTGGGCGGCGCGATGAGCGTGCTGCATGACCATCCCCTTCTGGGCCTGAGCGAAATCGCCGCTGCGCTGGCGGACAATGATCTGGCGAACCAATTCGAGCGCCTGCGCATCACGCCGCTGGCGGTCGGAGTCGAAGAAATGTCGCGGCTCTGGACCGTATTCCAGACCCAGTACCGCATCTCCGCCGCCTACGAAGTGACTGTCGTGCTGATCGACGCGCAGTCGCCGGTCAAAGCGCCGCTACCGGTATTGACGCGCGGCCCCGGCGATCGCGGAGTTGCAACCCTCAGCGGCGCCGCGCCGACCATCAGCGAAATTCGCCCACCACTGTTGCAGCCTGCGGCGCGCCAGGGTGAGGACCTCGGCATCCTGGGCACTCAGCTGCAGAGCGTCGACGCCGTTGTGCGCTTCACTAGCACGCGCCTCGCGCAAGCCATCGAAGTCGCCCCGCAGCCGGGCCCCACCGCAGGCGAGATCACCGTCCATCTGCCGGACAAGACCGAGGACCCGAACGCGCTATCCCAATGGGCGCCAGGATACTACACGGTTGCGCTGGTGGTCACGCACGCCGGGATGCCGCCCGTGGCCAGTAATCCTGTCGCGCTCGCGCTCGCCCCACGGATCACTGTCACCCCTGCCACGGCGTCGGCGGGCACGCTGAATCTCAGCCTGAGCTGCGAGCCGCGCATCGCAGCGGGCCAGCGCCTGCTGCTTATCCTCGGCGAGCGGCAGATCGAGCCCGCGTCCATAACCAACCCGGCGGACACGACTCAACCGAGCACACTCGCATTTACAGTGCCCGGCGTCGCGACCGGCAGCTATGTGGTGCGCCTGCGGGTCGATGGCGTGGACAGCATTCCTGTGGTCTATAGCGGCACGCCGCCGGTGCCCGCGTTCGACCCGGCGCAGAAAGTGACCGTGACATGAGCGACCTCGACCTATGGCTGCAAGCCAACGATAGATTTCTGGCGGACGCGCTGCAGGTACTGCGTGCGCGGCTGGAACGTATGGCGAACCAGGACAACGACAGGGGACCTGCGATTCCGGCATCACCCGTGCTCGATACACCGGACAATGTGAAAGTCCAGCCGACAAAGCCGCGCTCGCTGTTGGAAAGACTATTTCATGCACAGCCCACGGCAGCAGCGAGTTCAGCGACCGCACCGGCGGCAGCGGGAGCCATAGCCGCGCCTACCGTTGCGCTGGTCGCGGAATCCGAGCCTGCGTCCGAAGCAGGAACGAGCGAACCCACGCCAGCGCTCGTACTGCTGGCACAGCGCCTGGGTCTCAGCGAATTCGAGCGGAACACGTTACTGTTGTGCGCGGCCATGGAACTGGACACCCGCATTGCCGGCCTGTGTGCGCGCGCACAGGGCGACGCGGCACGGCCCTACCCGACTTTCGCCCTGGCCCTGACCTTGTTCGACAATCCAGCCTGGGATGTGCTCTCGCCCGAACGCCCGCTGCGTTACTGGCGCCTGATCGAAATCAACCAGCCCGGCGCGCAGCCCCTTGTCACCAGCGCGCTCAAGGCCGACGAGCGCATCGTCAATTACCTGAAGGGACTGAACTACCTCGATGACCGCCTGGCGCCGCTGACCATGCCGATCGGTCGCCCAGTGGACGCTATCCCTTCATCACAAGCGCGGGCGGCCGAAGCGGTCGCTGCTCATGTGGAGAAAGCGCAACGCTCGGCAGCCTTGCCCGTGTTCCAATTGGTCGGCAGCGACAGTGCGAGCAAGCTCGCCATCGCCAGCCACATCGCAGTCCGCCTCGGCCTCATGCTCTATCGTTTGTCTGCGGATGCCGTTCCCGTGCAGACCGGCGATCATGAAACGCTGGTGCGTCTGTGGCAGCGGGAGAGCATGCTGATGCCGATCGCGCTGTACATCGATGCAAGCGTGCTCGAGCGGGCGGCCAGCCCGCAGACGGCGGCGATCCAGCGTTTGTTGAGCCGCAGCCTGGGCCTGGTATTTCTCGACACACGCGAGCCGTGGCCCGAGCCAGGCCGCGAGAGTGTCACGCTCGATGTCGCGAAGCCGACGCCCGAGGAGCAGCGCGCGACTTGGCAGGAAGTGTTGGGTGGCGAGCACCATGAAGTCGTGTCACGCATCGCAGCGCAGTTCAATTTCAACACCGCGACCATACGAAGCGTCGCCAGCAGCGGACTCGCCCTGGCAGCCAAAGGCGGCGGGCAGCTCGACGATACGCTGTGGGCCGCATGCCTGCGCCAGGCCCGGCCCGCACTGGACCAACTGGCGCAGGTGCTGGAGCCGAAAGCAGGTTGGGACGACCTCGAACTGCCGCTACCAGAGAAGCGACTACTGCGGCAGATTGCAGACCAGGTGGCCAGCCGCACGGCGGTGTACGACGACTGGGGCTTCCGCGAGCGCATGAACCGCGGCTTGGGCATCAGTGTGCTGTTCACCGGCGAATCAGGCACCGGCAAGACCATGGCAGCGGAAGTTGTCGCCAACGAATTGGACCTGTTGATCTATCGCATCGATCTTTCCGCAGTCGTCAGCAAATACATCGGCGAGACCGAGAAAAATCTGCGCAAGCTGTTCGATGCCGCCGAAGACGGCGGCGCGATCCTGTTTTTCGACGAAGCCGACGCGCTGTTCGGCAAGCGCAGTGAAGTGAAGGACAGCCACGACCGATACGCCAACATTGAAATCAACTACCTGCTGCAGCGCATGGAGGCCTACCGCGGCCTGGCCATTCTTGCGACCAACATGAAGAACGCCCTTGACGGCGCCTTCGTGCGGCGGCTGCGCTTTGTGGTGAATTTTCCCTTTCCGGGTCCGGCCGAACGCATGGCGATCTGGCAGCGCGCCTTCCCGCAAAAAACACCGCTCGGCGACCTTGACCTGCAGCGCCTGGCCAAACTCAACATCACCGGCGGCAGCATCAGCAACATCGCGCTCAACGCCGCATTCCTCGCCGCCCAGTCCGGCAGCCGCATCACCATGCCGCTGGTGCTGGAAGCGGCGCGCAACGAATTCCGCAAGATGGATAGACCGATCAACGAAGCGGATTTCCGCTGGCTCGAAGCTGCGGCAGGCAACACATGAACATAAACCTGCACATCGAGCGGCTTATTCTGGACGGGTTGCCTCTGGAACAGCGGCAAGGGCCGTATCTGCAGGCAGCGGTCGAGCGAGAACTAGCCCGGTTGCTAACTGACAGCACCTCGACTGCACCGCTCCGCACCAGCAGGACCTTGGCTTCCGTCAGAGGCGGCTCGATCCAGTTGGCTGAGCGTGCAGACCCCGCTGGTTTGGGCAAACAGATTGCCGCGGCTGTGTATGGCGGGTTCGGAGGTCGACGATGAGCGAACGCACCATCGCTGCCCAGCCCAAGGCGCCATTGCCCATCAGCATAAATCGCAACAGCGTGCTGCAACGCCAATGTTCGTGCGGCACGCACACCGCCGGTGGCGGCGTATGCCCAGAATGTAGCAGGAAGAAGACGCGCTTACAGCGCAAGCTCATGATTGGCGCGAGCAATGACCCGCTGGAGTTGGAAGCGGATCGTATCGCCGATCAGGTGATCGCGCCGGCGCATTCCGCTGTTAGCGGCACCCCACCGCGCATTCAGCGCTTCGCCGGGCAAGCGGTTGGTGAATCTGACACGGCACCTGCCAGCATAGACAGTGTCCTTGCTAGCTCGGGCAGGCCGCTGGAGCCGGCGCTGCGGCACGACATGGAACAACGCTTCGGCCACGACTTCAGCAATGTGCGGGTACACTCGGGCGCGCCTGCCGAACAATCGGCGCGGGACGTCATGGCCCATGCCTACACTGTCGAACACGACATCGTATTCGGCGCCGGGCAGTACGCGCCGAAGACACACTCGGGGCGTCGCCTGGTTGCGCACGAGCTAACGCATGTTGTCCAGAGCGCTGGCGCGACCGGAAGTATGGCTGACTCGACGCGTCCCAACCTGCTCATGCGCCAGCCCGCAAGGAGGGATAAGACCGCGGCGGCGGCGGACGTCGATCCCTGCACAGCGCCTGACCCGCAACTCCCGGCCTACAAGGAAGCGGAAGAGAAGCAGCGCCACGCAATCCTGCAGGACATGCTGCGTGGGGTGACGGCAGACGAAAAGAAAGACTGGTGCAAACGACTCAGGCGGGCGCTGGCTGCGTTCTCAACCAGCCAGATGCTGACCATGAAGGCGGCCGGCGTGCGGTTCTGGCGGTCGGGCGAATTTCCGCCACCCTTCACCGACGAATATGCGCCGTCCAAGACGCGCCGCAGCGAAATGGCCCGCTACGAGTATCGCTATCGGGTAATTCAGTGGGGATCCCAGGGAGGTGTCGATGAGATTCGTCACGAGCTGGCTCACGCCTGGGATCACGTTCGAGGCGGAAAGGTCCCAAGACTCGATGGCTACAAGGGAGCAAGCCTCAAGAAGGCGATTCTCGCTCCGGTCACCTTCTCTTCTGAAACTGCCGAGAAGCGCGTGACGATCGAGGAAACCGTCGGCGCAGACAAGAAGAAGGTCAGCCTGTCGATCCAGGACACCTTCGACCGCTTCATGAAGCGGCCGGCGCAGAGTTATTGGTCTTTCGCGAACACCAAGACCGATCCGGAGCATGTGACGAGTGACGTGAGAGAGTTCTATGCCGAAGGGTACAGCGTCTTCCACGGCGACAATGAAGATGCTCAGGCCCAGCTCCTCTGCGATGCCCCCGAGCTCTATCAGTTGCTCGAGAAGGAGGCGAATGCCGCGAAGCTCGCCGGTCCCGACCGTGGCAAGCTTACTCAGAACAACAAGAACAACAACCGAATATGCGCCTAGCCTTCGCTCGCTGAGCCTTGCTCAACATGACAAGTACCAGACTTACCGGATGAATGATTGAAGGGGCAGGCTCAATTCCTTGAAGATGAATAGACGATGGATCACTTGATTTGATGATTTAGCGACGACTGATGAAGCCATGACTGCAACGCGACAACAGACGGTCTCTCGACCCGTCACAAGATACATGCCGGCGCCGAGTGGGCTGCTGCAACGCCAATGTACGTGCGGCAAGCACACCGCCGGTGGAGGTGAGTGCGCGGAATGTCGCAAGAAGAAGCTTGGTTTGCAGCGCAAGCTCATGGTCGGTGCAAGTAACGACCCGCTGGAACGCGAGGCGGATCGGGTTGCCGAGCAAGTATTGGCGGCGCCGGCCAATACTTCCGTCAGCGGGGCGAGTCCGAGTCTCCAGCGCCATGCAGGGCAGCCGTCAGAGCAGATGGGGGAAGTATCTGACAGTGTGCATCGGGTTCTCGGGAGCTCAGGCAGACCGCTGGATACGTCTGTGCGGAAGGACATGGAATCACGTTTTAATCATGATTTTTCCCTGGTTCGAGTGCATCTTGGCGGCGTTGCCGAGCAATCGGCGCGTGATGTGTACGCCCATGCCTACACCGCGGGCCATGACATCGTGTTCGGTGCGGGCGGCTTTTCGCCCGGAACACACGAAGGTCGGCGGCTGCTTGCGCATGAGTTGACGCACGTGGTGCAGCAGTCCGGTGCAGCAGGGATTCATCGTGGACAGATGGACGAAGGGCCTAAACGGTCGGACCTCGCTCCGGTTTCCGCTGCGCCAGGGCTGGTGATCCAACGCCAACCCAGCGGATCCGGTTCTCCGCCTGCGCAGGCCCAACCGCAGCGCATGGAAATCGAGGTCGTTGGCGCGGATGCGGAATTGGACGAGCCGCTCGCAATCGTTGCCGATCGCTGGGCGCGCGCGCACGGTGGGCGCGTGCTTCGCGTGTCTTCGGTGGAAGACATGATTCGCCGAATAGAAGCGCTGGTGAACAAGTCTACCTGTCTCGGCCGCCTGGTGGTCTGGTATCACGGCTCCCCGGAGATCCAACTCATCGTCGGGGAATATCAGTTGCCGCCGAAGAACCTTCGTCTGCCGGCGAGTGGTTTCACCCGCGAGTGGCTCCAGCTCAATCGCAACCGTGGCGCCCTCAATCGTTTCCGCCACCTGTTCTGCTGCGACGGGTTCATGCACTGGATCGGCTGCGGCACCGCGACCGTCCGCGCTTCGGGCGGCCTGCGCACGCCAACGGAATTGGAACGGGAGCCGGCACTTCTCCAGGAACACCCGGACATTTACCAGTCCGCGGAAGAGGCGCGGGCACACGGAGCCAAATTGGCCGGGGGATCTTTCGGTGCAATGAACGTCCAGGCGTGGGCGAACGCGACCTGCACTACCATCCGCAGTGCCACGAACCTCGTGACCCTCCATCCCGAGTCCAAAAAAAATCCGATTACCATCGACAACGGCGGCCAGTGGGTGGACGTCCAACCGAAGGGCCAATGTCCTTGCGATAGCGCGACCGGGCGGGTCGGCGGCGAGGCGCCGACCCGGGCGGAAATGGTGAAGGGATGGCAGGCGGAGACATCCGCGCTGGTCGGAAAGAAAAATGTTCTCTGGCACGAAGGGATCCTCGCGCTGCGAACCGGCGTTCCTCACGCAACCGAAGTGGTCGGCAGCGGGTTTCAGGGCGAGCGCACGTTCGAGGTCAAGCCCGGCACGCTGGCCGCGGCGCTTCAAACGGAGATGCGGCACCGGGATCCGGCGAAGCACGATCCCAAATGCGCCAACCGCGGGCCGCTTGAGTGTTACTACGCGGAGGACGTTCTCCAGCCACTCCTCCACATGGCCGGCGCCGGAGTGACCCCGCCTGCGCCACTTCGCAAGGACCCCATGCCGGATCGTCTGCTAGTTCGGATCGCGGCGGGCGGCACCTGGGCCGCCGTCACGCAGCCGCACCTGGCAGTGGTCGTCCGCGACGATTTCTGGCACTGGACCGTCTACAACGATCGCGCGATTGGCGAAACTCCCGAGTTTACCCGCACGGTCATCCAGCATGAGTTGGAGCACGCCGCCGATTATGAGAGGGATCTCCGTGCATTCGAGGCCCTCCATCCCCGTCCCGCCAGTGATCCGCCGCCCGAATTTGGCCGGCCCGCGGAAGCGAGCACCGTCCGCGGCTGGAGCGGCGTGTGGGGAAAATACATCAACGACTTCATCGCCTTCACCGAGGGCCGGACCCGCCCCGAACGGCACCTGGAGATCATTCTCGGGCAGCGGACCCAGGACGCGCCGGGCGGCGGACGGTCATGGGAACGTTGGAGCGCGGGCGAGCGTGCCTACTGGTTCGAGTTGGTGTTCCATAACCTCCCTCCCGACGTGGCTGCAGGCAGTCCAGTGCCCGGAGAGGATCAGGTGATCGAGGCCTTCAACACCGCCGGATCCGAGTTGAAGCTGGCTGCCATTGAGCGCGCCTACAACACGATCCAAAGCGCGCTTTGCCCGGACAAGTCGGTCAAGGCGGACGAAATTGCGCGCAGACGCGCCAATGCGCGGACCCTGGTCCAACATTTCGATCCGATCATCCGACGCGTTCTCAGTGACCAAATGCGCGACACGGCGCGCAGCACGGTGGTGGACCTGCTTAAGCGTCCCCCCAATCATCCCAGAGGGATGGAGTGCCAGCTTTGACGGCCAGGAACGACAGACACCAACTGGAAATACGATGGCTCAATTGATTTGATGACTGCGATGCAAGCAATGACACCATGATCGCTATTCGACAACCTGCGGCATTCGAGCCCCCGCCCATGCTCACGCCGGTCACGAAAGGGCTGCTGCAACGCCAATGCGCATGCGGCACACACAGCGCCGGTAGCGGCGAATGCGCGGAATGCAGCAAAAGGAAATGGGGTCTGCAACGCAAGCTCAGCATTGGCGCAAGCAATGACCCGCTGGAGTTGGAAGCCGATCGGGTTGCCAATCAGGTGATGGCCGCGCCGGCGCATCCCGTCGTTAACGGTACTGCACCCCGCATTCAGCGGTTCTCAGGACAATCAAACGGGCATATGGACGCGGCACCAGCCAGTGTAGATCAAGCCCTGGTCAATTCAGGCCAGCCGCTGGAGCCGGCATTGCGGCAGGACATGGGGCAACGCTTCGGCCACGACTTTGCAAGAGTGCGGGTGTATGCCGATTCGGCTGCCGAGCAATCGGCGTGGGACGTGAATGCCAATGCGTACACAGTTGGACATGACATTGTGTTTGGTGCCGGTCGGTTCGCACCGGGGACGCACGATGGGCGACGGCTGATTGCCCATGAGCTGACGCATGTGGTGCAGCAATCGGGCGCCGGAGCCGCGAGCCTGCAACGCCAGCCCACGGGAACCAGCGGGGGGGCCGCGCCGCCAACCGACGAGATCGCATTCATCGTCGGGGGCGACGTCAGCGTCGCGTTCGCCCAGCGTGCCAAGAAGCTTGCCGGACGGGCCATCACCAAAGCTACGGAGTTGGAGTTGCACGACCTTGCCCTAAAGGACGACGACACGGTCAGCGATGCCGAGCGGATGTTCATCGTCGCGCTTGCCGACCCAACGAACGCCAAGCGGGTGGCCGACACCAAGATGGAGGAAACCGCCGTCGTCAAGCTGAGCTTCCCGCGTGACGCGGCGACGCGAGCCCGGATGCGCGAGGTTTCCGACATCCGGCGCCCGGGCTTTTCGCGTGAGGTAAGCGCGGCAAGGGACGAGGCGGTGCTGGCCGGCTTCGGACTGGATTGGAAGAAGGCCGGCGCGGCCTTTGCCAAGGCCGAGCGAGCGGCGGAAGCGCAGATTCTCACGCTCGCCGGCAGCGCCAAGGCCCGGGCGCGAGACGTGCTGGCGTTTGCCCGTGAGCACGGAATCTTCGCCAGCCCGATCCTCGACGCGATGGTCAATGGCGCTTCCGACAGCACCGCCGGCGACATGCTCGCGGCCGCCGCGGTCTACGCGATCGCCGCGGCGTCTGGCCACGAGCTGACCGACGCCCTGCGCAGCGGTCGGATCAAGGTCGACGAAAAGAGCAAGCTCGACTCCGGAGTGGGAGGCTTCGAGGCGCGCGCGCTTTACCAGCCTACCGCCGCCGATCTCAGGCGGGAGCACGGCCCGCGGCTGCTCAAGGGCGACACCATGTTCCTCTCGTCGTCCTTCGACATCCTCAACCTGGCGGACCGCGGCACCGTCATCCACGAGCTACAGCACGCCCGCGACGATGCGAAGGCCGCCGCAACCGGATCCCTCACGAAGACCAGCGCGCTGGACCTGGAGCTGGCCGCCTATACCGCGGGCGCCCGCTACACGCTGCGGGAGATACAAGGCATGCCGGCCGGCAAGGCGCGGACGAAGGCGATCGCGGAGGTCGCCAAAGAGTGGGACTCCAAGTTCGCCGCCGCCGCCGTGCTCGCCAGCCGCACCGACCCGAGCGCGGTCCCCGGCAAGTGGAACGAGGTTAGCGCAAGCCCGCTGCGGGCTGTCGTAAGTGAGGTCTTCGCGGCCATCAAGGACACGAAGGAGATCGAGTCCAACATCGGAGCGATCGATTCCCTTATGAAAGAGAAGCTCGATGAACTGGTCGAGACCGTAAAGGGTGAGATCACGCGAGGCGGAGCCGTCAGCCCCACCGACCTGGTCCAGTTGAGCGGCCTCTCTGGGGAGAGTCTGCTCGACACGATAGAGCGCCTGCCGTCGACGCAAGGGCCCTAGCGTTCAGGATGAAATGGGGCCGGACCGATTTGACGAACGGGCTGTGACAGCCGAATGATAGACCGAGGAGGTGTGCCATGGACCGAGTGAGATTGCGGCGGTGCAGGGGCGAGATAACTTTCATCAAAGTGATGGACACCTTTGCCGTGCGCATTAAGAGCGGGCGCGCCCGGGACATGCAGACGCTTTCCTCGGCCAGCGTCAGGGCGCTGCCCGAACTGGACCACGTAATGGCCTTGCCGAACCGTCTCGATTTTTTCAGCCTCGAGGAAGCCAAGCGTTTGGACGGTGCGATGCAGGATTTGCGTACCGCGCCGGGCGTCGACGTGGTCAGCCACGTCTACCAGCTCGACGATAGTCCGGCCAGCACCGTCATTCCCACCGGCGCCATAATTAAAGGGGCCAGGCTCCAATTATTGAATCGTAAACAGATGATGGATTACTTGATTTAAGGACGTAACTGCAACGAACGAAACCATGACTGCAACGCGACAACAAACGGTCTCTCGACCAGTCACAACCTACATGCCAGCGCCGAGTGGGCGTCTGCAACGTCAATGCGCGTGCGGCATGCACACCGCCGGTGGCGGCGAGTGCGCGCAATGCGGCAGAAAGGAACTTGCCCTGCAGCGCAAGCTGATGATCGGCGCAAGCAATGACCCGCTGGAGCTGGAAGCGGACCGGGTTGCGGATCAGGTGATGACCGCGCCGGCGCACGCCGTAGTTAGCGGCGCGCCACCGCGCATCCAGCGTTTCGCCGGGCAACCGGTTGGTGAATCGAACACGGCCCCCGCCAGCGTAGACAGTGTCATTGCCGGCTCGGGCAGGCCGCTGGAGCCGACGTTAAGGCAGGACATGGAGCGGCGCTTCGGTCATGACTTTTCGCAGGTGCGGGTGCATACCGGTGCAGCCGCGGACCGATCGGCGCGAGACGTAAATGCGAATGCCTACACGGCCGGACACAATATCGTGTTCGATGCGGCTCGGTTTGAACCGGGAACGCACGAGGGTCGGCGGCTAATTGCGCATGAACTGACGCATGTGGTGCAGCAGTCGGGTTCAGCCAGCACGTCGCCCCTTGCCGCGCGACAAGCACGGCTGTTCCGGAAGCCCGCCGTTGAGGCCCACTACCCAACTGAAGAAGAGCAACGCAAAATCGAAGCGTTATTGTCGCGAAACTACAAGACCACCAGGGTGGTCAAGTCAGAGACCGGCGAGACCGTTATACAGAAAGGTCGCGCGCTCACCGTCGCACAGATTGGTGAGCTCGCGGCTCGCCTTGAAGGACCTTTCCTGGCCACGCTCGACTCATTGGACCACGGAGGTTCGGACAGCGGCGACGTGCTCGACGAGACCGCCGCGCTCGAGGTCGTCAAGAGCGCCAGAGAAGAGATCCTGCATCGTTTTGGCAAATACACTACACAGACCGCCACCCTGACCCTGGACCAAAAAACCACCGCGGCAGCGCGCAAGAAGGCCGGTCAGGTGCTCATCATCCTCGGCGACCCTGACGCGGCCGACGCTCTGGCGAGAACCATCCTGGAAACGCACTGCGAGAAGTGTGCATCGGAGCTCAATGACCTTGACGAGGATTCAAAACAAGCTGTCATCGATATTGTAAAAGATAAGGCGCTCCAACAACACGGCGACCAATTGCGGCGCGTGGCAAAAAAGAGAGTGCCGGGAAAGCACAGCGAGGACGCCAAGATTACCTTGCGCCTTGCCGAGCGCAGCGCTTTTTTTCATACGGCGGTGCACGAGCTGGTCCACCAGTTCGCCCACCCGGTGTTCCATGCCGCATTCATCGACGAGCGTAATATCATCGAAGGCTTCACCGACTATTTCGCGCATGAAATCTACGGCGGCGACGTCGATCGAGGATATGCCGCCATGGTCACCAAAGTCGAAGGCGTGCGCGAAGCGATGCGCGGTCCGTTTCACTTCGTCGGCGACCAGTCGGCGGAAGAAAGCCTGCGCCAGGCCTATTTCGGCGGGCACCTCGAATACATCGGCTGGGTGCCGAGTAGCCCGAAAGAACAGAAAGCGGTCGCGGAAGCGCGCGGCCCAGCCGAAGAAGCACGCGAGCCGGCGCAGTGGGACGCCGCCGTCGCCCGCGCGCACGCCGCGGCCTATCACGCGCAAGCCCAGGCGCAGCAAGCCGCCAGCAGGAACGTACTTCAGGTGGGATTGTTTTTCGCGCAAAAGTCGAGCGATACCATTACGGTCCGCTACGCCCGCGTGATCGCCCGCACCGCGCCCTACGCAAAAGGACAACTCTTCCTCGAGGGACAGCTTGTGGGATCCCCGAGCCTGAATCCAGGCGTATTGGGGGCAAGCCTTGGCATCGGGGCCGAGTACCAGGAACCCTATTTCTACGCCGGAGCAGGCGTGCGCTTTGTCGGCACGTCACTACCGGGAATCGGCACAAACCGGCTCGACGTATCGCCATTCGTCGGTTTCGGTATTCGCCCCTGGCAAACGCTCCGCGTTGGCGTCGAGGGCTTCGCGCTTGTGCCGATGACCGGGCAGGACAAGGGCCTAGGCGCAGGAATCACGCTGGGAGTCGAGTTATGACCGCCCTGTGCAGAAAAACGGAGCAGACAAGCCATGACTGGGGAGATGCCATCGTGAACCAATCCTCGGCGACCAAAGCGCCGCCCACTCGCCCGCGGTACCTCAGGCTTTGGAACCGCATAAAGGGACAAGCATGAGTACTTTCCCCAACTCCCCGCGCCTGATCAAAGGCGCCATCGTCGGGCTCGACTTGTTCAATCCCGTTTCGAGCGTGGCTGTTTTCCAATACAACCCGGACACGGTGACGCGCAGCTTGCAAGCCAAGACTTCCGGTGACGGTGGAGACAGATCCGAGGCGATGCGGCTGCAAGGGGCACCCATCGAGACGATCAAGATGGAGGTGGAGATCGATGCGACGGATCAATTGGAACAAGCTGACGGGATCGCAACTACTGTTGGAATTCATCCGCAACTCGCAGCTCTCGAGATGTTGGTTTATCCGAAAAGCGCCTTGGTCATTACGAACACGATTTTGACGGGATTGGGTTACATGGAAGTGGTGCCGCCGATCGGGCCGTTCACGCTGCTGGTTTGGGGACTGACGCGAGTTGTGCCGGTTCGGGTGACCGACTTCAGCATTACCGAAGAAGCCTTCGACCAGGCGCTGAATCCCATCCGGGCCAAGGTTTCTCTGGGATTGCGGGTCCTGAGCTACGACGATTTGTCGATCAAGAATCCCGGCTATTACCTGTTCCTCACCCACCAGATCGCCAAAGAGGTTTTTGCGAGCATCGGCAGCGTCCGCAACTTGAAGGGCGTGTTTGGTGGCGATGTGAAACTTTTCTAAACAAGGGGCGAATATGTTTACGCAAACGAGCCGCTACTACTCTTTGGAAACAACCACGCTGACCGACCCGGACGGGCGCGAAGTGATCTACCTGCGGCGCCGCTTTTTGCCAGACGGCAACAAGGCGGTGATCCTGGCCGCGCATGTCGTCACCCAGGGCGACCGTCTCGACAACATCACGGCGCGCTATCTGGGTGATCCGGAGCAGTTCTGGCTCGTCTGCGACGCCAATAACGCGATGCGCCCCGATGACCTCACCGCGGATTCCAAGATCGGTCAGCGGCTGACGATTCCGCTGCCCCAGGGAAACTGACCCATGTTCGATCTTGTTGGTCTGCTCGGTATTCGATTGCAACTCTTGATCAGCGGGATGGATGCGCCGCCTCGACCCGCCCCATACGAGGTGGCAGATGCATTGATCGGCTTGCAGGTCACCAACAACGACCGTGAACGCGACGGATTCCAGATGGAATTCAGCTTGGGAAAGGACACGCTGCATGACTTTGGCCTGCTGCGCGGCGGTGTTTTGGATGTCAAGAACAGGGTGATCATCGTGGTCATCTTTGGCACCCGGCCGCAGGTATTGATCGATGGCATCATCACCAAGCACCAGATGATGCCGAGCAACGAGCCGGGCCGCTCCACGTTGCATGTCACGGGCGAGGATATCAGTGTCAAACTCAGCTTCGAGGATCAGAACCTGACTTACCCGAACCAAAGCGATTCCGACATCGTGAAGAAAATTCTCAAGGATGCCGGATTCCTGCCCCAGGTCACCGCGACCGAGGACACTCCCGGTGAAACGGTGCGCATCCCGACGCAACGGTGCAATCACCTGAAATATATCCAGCAGCTTGCCCAGCGCAACGGCTTCAGCTTTTATGTGGAGCCGAGCAATATCCCCGGCTTGAATGTCGCATATTGGGGGAAAGAGAAACGGGACGGAGAACATCAACCGGCGCTGACCATGAATATGGGGCCGCAGACCAATGTGGACACGCCGATCAACTTCAGCTTCAACGCGTTGGTGCCGGCCGAGCCCGATGTGAGCATCCTTGATCCTGTGACCAAAGTCGCGATTCCGGTACCCGTTCCAAGTTCCTTTCTGCCTTCGCTGACCAAGAACCCGATCAAGCCGCTGCGCAAAACAATCACGCGGGACACCGCCAATCTCAGCTTTGCTCAAGCCTTGCTGAAAGCAATCAGCGGTGCCAGCGAAGACTTTGATGTGATCGTGGCCAATGGCGAGGTGGATGCGTTGCGCTACGGGCGCGTCCTGCGGGCCCGTCGCCTGGTGGACGTGGCCGGTGTCGGCCAGACCTATAACGGCACTTATTACGTCCAGCAGGTGACGCATAGCATTAAACGTGTTCCGCATGGCCAATACACCCAGAGTTTCACCCTGCAACGCGAAGGGCGCGGCGCGGCTGGTATTTCGGTCGTGCCGCCAACAAGTTGAGACGACCATGAATGGCATGAACAACGACTGTCCCCCTCTATACGGCAAGTACCGGGGGGTGGTGACGGACAACAAGGATCCGGATGGGTTGGGCCGCATCCAGGTCAAGGTGCTGGACGTCGCGGGTGGTGAAAACATCAGTTGGGCCATGCCCTGCGTGCCTTACGCGGGCAAGGACGTGGGGCTCTATCTGATCCCGCCTGCGGACGCCTCGGTGTGGATCGAGTTCGAGCATGGCGACCCGGATTATCCGATCTGGACCGGGTGTTTCTGGGCTGAAAACGAAGTGCCCGTGGCCTCGTCCGACAACAAGACCATGCCTGAGAAGAAGGTGCTCAAAACGGCGGCGGCCACCATAACCTTGAACGACTCGGCCAGCGAAGGTGGGGTCACCATCGAGACCAACGAAGACCCCAAGATCAAGATCGTGATCAACAAGGATGGGATAGCGATTGACAACGGCAAGAACGCCACCATCAAGCTCAACAACAACAAGGTATCGATCAACGGCAATGCCCTGGAGGTGACTTGATGGCCGCTTTTCTGCTGCACGTGGGGGCGACGGTGGCATGCGTGCATGTGCCGCCCGGCAAAGTCCAGCTGACTCCAAGTGATAGTCGCGTCAAGGTCGGTGGCAAGGACATCGTGCTGCAGCAGTTCATCTATGGCGTCTCCGGTTGCGGTTTATCGAGTTCAGCAGGCGGGCCCTGTTTGACTGCTCAATGGACGAGCGCGGCGACCCGGGTCAAGGCCAGTGGGATACCGGTGCTGTTCACAGACAGCCAGGCCATCTGTGTCCCCACCGGCACCGGCCTGAAAATTTCTTCGACACAAACGCGGGTAAAGGTGACGTGATGAACATCGACTTCCCCTTTCGCTTCGACAGCCGTGGCCGCACCGCTGTAACCGACGATGATGACCACATTCGCGACATGATAGAGCTGTTCCTCTTCACGAATCCTGGCGAGCGTGTGAACCGGCCGAGTTTCGGTAGCGGGCTAATGCAGTTTATTTTCGCCCCGAATAGCCCGGAGCTTGCCGCCGCTTTGAAATTTACCGTGCAAGCCGGATTACAGCAGTGGCTGGGAGATGTGATCGAAGTGCAGGCGCTGGAGGTGACTAGCGAGGAAGCGAGCTTACGCGTTGAGCTGAAATACATGGTACGGCGCACCCAAGAAACCCGCACCGATACCTTCGTACGGGGTGCCACATGATGGACGCCGCCACTCTCGCCTGCCGTGTCGCCGAGCGGCGCAAGAAACTGTTCGGTAACCCGAATTGGAATGGCATCGATTACGTCGAAGTGTCCGAAGACCAGCTTTCGCTGTGCTTACATTTCTTCGGCCAGGTTCCGCAGGGCGTGACGACCCGGAACATCTGCGTCGAAGGCGGCCGGCGTATTCGCGACATCAAAGCGCTCAAGGTGCAGATCGAAAAAGTCGACGATCCTGAGTTGGATGATTGCCTGCGCATCACGCTGAACAAGGCCGGCGACTTCTCGACCTATCGTCTGTGCCTGGTGGAAAAGGCGGTCGAGAGCGTTGAGTCAACCGCTTTGAAAGGGCGGGGTGCGCCGGGCGAGGTTAGCTACCTACCCATGACTGGGATCGACCCGCGTTATTCCTGCGTCTGTTTCAGCTTCAAGCTGGATTGCCCGAGCGACCTCGACTGCAAACAGGACACGTCCTGTCCGCCTGAAGTCTTTCCTGCGCCCGAGATCAACTACCTTGCCAAGGACTACGCCAGCTTTCGGCAACTCATTTACGATCGCCTGGCGTCCATCATGCCGGACTGGCAGGAACACCACGTGCCCGACCTGGGGGTGACCCTGGTTGAGTTGCTCGCTTACATCGGCGATTACCTGAGCTATTACCAGGATGCGGTTGGCACCGAAGCCTACCTCGACACGGCGCGCCGGCGCATTTCCGTGCGCCGCCATGCCCGCCTAGTCGACTACTTCATGCACGAAGGCAACAATGCGCGCGCCTGGATCACCGTTTGCACCAAGACCGATATTGATCCCATCAAGGCAAGCGACTTCTACTTCATCACCGGTTTCCCCGACATCAAGGCCGCTAGCGGCAGGGTCGTGAAGCAGGTGGACCTGGAAGGCGTACCGGCCAGTTGGTACGAAGTATTCGAACCCCTGGCGCCCGGACCCGAAACCGAATTCCGCTTTCTAGCGGCGCACTGCGAGATTCACTTCTACAGATGGGGCGACCTGGAATGCTGCCTCGCCAAGGGCGCGACGCGCGCGACCCTGCTTGACGAAGGCCCGCGGCAAACTGACCCGCGGGGGGAGTCCACTAGCATCACGGCTAACTCCGCGGGCCAGGCTTCGCGCGTGCTGGCCTTGCAACCCGGCGAGGTGGTGATCTTCGAGGAAGTCCTGGGGCCAACCACCGGCAACCCGGCCGACGCTGACCCGGCGCATCGTCACGCAGCACGCCTCACCAAAGTCACGCAGTCGGCGGATGGGCTGCTAGGCCGCCTCGTGCTGGAAATCGAATGGGCGCCAGAGGATGCGCTGCCGTTTTCGCTCTGCCTCTCCACCCGCCTGCCGGCACCGGATTGCAGGCGTATCGACGACATCAGCGTGGCGCGCGGCAATGTCGTGTTGGTGGATCACGGGCGCGGCACTGCTGAGACGATCGGCCCGGTACCGGCCGGTGAGAGCGTCGGGGAGTGTGCGTGCGACGGTAGCGTGATCGAGGGCGGCACGCTGCCGCAACGTTTCAATCCGAAACTAGACGGTGCGCCGCTTACTTTCGCTCAGCCGCTGCCCGCCGACGCGCCCGCGTTCGCGCTCATCGTGCAGGACCCGCGTCTCGCGCTCCCCGCGGTGTGGTTGCAGGAGTACGGCGGCGCCGTGGCAGGCGGCCCCACCTGGAATGCACGCTACGATCTTCTGGATAGCAACGGTGATGACCGGCACTTCGTCGCCGAAATCGACGACGACGGCGCTGCGCACTTGCGCTTCGGGGACAGCGAGCTGGGCCGCCTTCCGGACGCGAATAGGTCTTTTCGGGCCCATTACCGCCTCGGCAATGGTCCCGCCGGGAACGTCGGCCGCGAAACCATCACTTATCTTGTGCTGCGCGACGAATCGCTCAGCGCGGAAAGCATCGAACCCCGCAATCCCTTGCCCGCCCAGGGTGGCACCGCACCAGAACCGATGACCGAGGTGAAACTGTTCGCGCCGGGGGCATTCCGAGCCCGGCGCGAACGCGCGATCACGGCGGAGGACTACGCCGAACTGGCGCAGAACAATCCGCAGCTCCAGCGGGCGGCCGCCGAACTGCGGTGGATGGGAAGCTGGTACGAGGCACATGTGGCGATCGATCCCTTGTCTACCGAGATGGCGGACGCCGCACTGCTGGACGCCATCGCCGGCGACCTGTACCAGTACCGGCGCATCGGTCATGACCTCGCGGTGGTTGCGGCTCGCTATGTTCCCATCGAAGTGTCGATGGAGGTCTGCGTGCTGCCGGATTACGCGCGTGGCGCAGTGAAAGCCGACCTGCTCAAGGTATTTAGCAACCGGCGCTTGTCCGCCGGCGACCTCGGCTTCTTCCATCCAGACAAGCTCACCTTCGGTGAAGGCGTCTACGTGTCGCGCCTGATTGCCGCGGCAAAAGGCGTGGCAGGGGTGGATGCCGTGCGCCTGTTAAAGCTGGTCCGACAGGATGGCAGCGCCCCGCCGGCTCTGACGCCGGGCGGCGAAAACCGCTCGATTCCCGGCGACGGCGTGCTGTCGATGGCCGCGATGGAAATCGTACAGCTCGATAACGATCCCGATTTTCCGGAAAACGGGAAGCTCGAATTCATCCTCAGAGGTGGACTATGAATCAGGCCTGCACGACGAATCTGAGTTGCGGCGGGAAGCCGCCCTGCGACTGCTGCCAGGGCCCGCGGCTGATGACGCCGCTACCCATTTACAATCGCCCGGGCCTTACTCGGTTGAGCTACCGCGTGGGCAGCTACGCGACGTTTTTTGAGACGATGCGGGCGCGCCTGTCGAGCACCGACTATCCGGAGCTCGCCGCGCTCAGGACCCGCGAAGCAACCGATCCGTCGATGGCGCTGCTGGATGCCTGGTCAACGGTGGCCGACGTGCTCACCTTCTACCAGGAGCGCATCGCCAACGAAGGCTATCTGCGCACTGCCACCGAACGCCGCTCCGTGCTCGAACTTGCGCGCCTGATCGGTTATGCCTTGCGGCCCGGCGTGGCCTCTAGCGTTTATCTTGCCTATTCCCTGGCGAAGGATTCGGAGCCAGTGACGATACCCCCCGGGGCGCGCGCCAACAGCATCCCCGGCCCGGGCGAGCAGATGCAGACATTCGAGACGTCGGACCCGCTCGAAGCGCGGGTGGAATGGAACGCCATCAAGCCGCGTCTTACCCAGCCGCAAACCTCGGCATCGATCGCGAACAATGGTCTTTACCTGGCTGGAACCGCAACCCGGCTCAAGGCCAACGATTCTTTGCTCATCGACTACGCCGACGGAGCGGGCCTGCAACTCGCGCGTATCCAAGCCGTCGAAGAGGAAAGCGAGAACAAGCGCACCCGCGTGGTCTTGCGCACGCGGCCGGTGACCGAAACCGTCGCCGCGCTGGTGCAGCGTTATAGCGATGTACACAGCTTCGGCGTGTCGGCCGATGCAGTGACGACCAAACGGGTGTTGGCACTGGTCCAGGAAGTCAGGGACGCATTGGAGGGTGGGGAGGCGGCGCTGGCCGTACACCTGGATGCGACCGCCCTGCCCATGCTCGATGCGGAACTGAGCAAAGCCGAATCTGCCCACTTCAGCAAGCTCACGCCTTGGCTGAACGGGCTGGACCGGGAACTGAGAAGCCTTCGCGCGCGCATACCGGCGGAGCAGCCCGCAGCAGGGCGAGTAACTGACGAGCGCAACGGCGGGACCGGCGTCTTTGGCGTGCTGGTGGAAAAATTGACGCGCCGGCCTTCCGTGCCCCCAGCGAGTGAAAAGCAATTGGCCCGCAGCGTGGCGAGTGCCTTTGGCGGTCAGTCCGACACAGTCCCGCGCCTGCTGACCGTGATGCAGCCCCTGTTGCAAGACACTTTTTACGCGTCCTGGAAAAGCCTGCCGCCGCCGCGGGCGCAGCAGCTTACGGTGTACGCGCTACGCGTGGCCGCGGCGCCATTCGGCCATAATGCACCGCTGCGCCAGACCAGCAACGATCCCGTGACTTTTTCCGAATGGCAAATCAATGACCCGTGGAATGCCGGCGGCGGCGTGATCCTGCTCGCCAGGGACACGGGCGCGGGCGGGGCGCATGACTTCCATCAGCCATATACGCTATTTCTCGACAATGACTACGACATCGCGCCCGACAGCTATGTCGCCATCGAAAAGACCGACGGCACAACCATCATCACTCAGGCCGAATTGATGAGGCATCGTTCCATAGCGGCTTACGGCCTGTCGGGCAGGACCGTGGAAGTCAAGTTACCGGCAACGGGCCAAGCGTGGCTGCCAGCCGATTCGACGGACTTTGCGCCGGTGCGAAGCACCCAGGTCTATACCGGCACCGAACTGCTCACGCCGGCGGACGAGCCTATAACGGAGGTGTTCGCGGGGAACGAAATCGAGCTGGATGACGTGTACGACAGTTTGCAGCCCGGGCGATGGCTGATCGTCGCCGGCGAGCGTGCCGACATTGTTTCCGCCGGCGTGGCGGCATCTGGCGTGAAGGCTGCCGAGCTCGTCATGCTCTCTGCCGTGGCCCAGAAGATACGCGCACTCAACAACGAGCCGGTTGCCGGTAATACTACCCACACCTATCTCACGCTCGCCCAGCCGCTCGCCTACCAGTACAAATGCGACACCGTCACGATCTACACCAATGTGGTCAAGGCGACCAACGGCGAAACGCGCCAGGAAACCCTGGGCGGCGGCGATGCGACGATTCCAATGCAGCAGTTCATTCTCAAGCAGTCGCCGTTGACCTATGTCTCGGCAGGCACGGTGGCCGGGGTCGCAAGTACGCTGGAAGTGCGGGTGAACGACGTCGAGTGGCACGAAGTGGAAAGCCTCGCCGCCCTGGGCGCAGGCGAGCGCAAGTTCATCAGCCGCACCAATGACACGGCAAAGACCAGCGTCATTTTCGGCAATGGCGCGCACGGGACGCGCCTGCCGACCGGGCCGGAGAACGTCAAGGCGATCTATCGCAACGGCATCGGCAAGCCGGGCAATGTCAAGGCTGGGCAAATTTCGTTGCTGAACACGCGACCTTTGGGCGTGAAAGAGGTGATCAACCCGATCCGCGCTTCCGGTGGGGCAGATGCGGAGGGGCGCGACCAAGCGCGCAAGAACGCGCCGCTCGCGGTAATGGCGCTAGACCGCCTGGTTTCGACACCGGACTATGGGGACTTTTCCCGCGCCTTTGGCGGCATTGGCAAGGCGGCTGCCGCGCGCCTTAGCAATGGCCGGCAGCAACGGGTGCACGTCACTATCGCCGGGGTGGATGACATCCCGATCGACGAGACCTCGGACCTCTATCGCAATCTGTTCGATGCGCTGCATCTCTACGGCGACCCGTATCTGCCCATCACCCTTGCCATTCGCGAGCGCCTTGCCCTGGTGATCAGCGCCAATATCCGCGTCGATCCGGATTATCATTGGGAGACGCTGGAGCCCAGCATACGCAATGCGGTCCTCGATGCCTTCAGCTTCGACAAGGTCGATCTTGGCCAGGACCTGTTGCTGGCTGACGCAATCAAAGTGATGCAAGGAATTCGCGGCGTGACGTATGTGGATGTCGATGTGTTCGACATCATTTCCGAGGCGGGGTTGCTTGCCGGATTCGACGCTTCAGCAGCAAGCGCGCTGCAACTGCGGGACCGCATTCCGATTGAGCCAGGCCGATTCGAGCAGGGGCAACTGCTTCCCGCGCAGCTTTCCTACCTCGCGCCCGAGGTTCCCGACACGTTGATCCTGCAGGAGATCAAGTCATGAGTCGTTCTCTTGATCGTCTCTATGAGCTGCTTCCCGTCGTGCACCGCAGGCGCGACGCGGAATACGATTATCCGCTGCGCGAACTGCTGCGGGTGATAAACGAGCAGGTGAATGTCGTCGAGGACGACATCGCGCAACTCTACGAGAACTGGTTCATCGAGACTTGCGACGAGTGGGTCGTGTCCTACATCGGCGATCTCATTGGCTACCGACCTGTGAGTGAAGCCGGCAATGCTTCCGTGCTCGCCAACACATCGGAGGGGCGAAAACGCAACCGCATTCTCATTCCCCGGCGCGAGATCGCGAACACCATCGGTTTTCGCCGGCGCAAGGGCACTCTCGCGCTGCTCGAAGTGCTGGCAAACGAGGTCGCCGGCTGGCCGGCGCGCGCAGTAGAGTTCTACGCGTTGCTCAATTGGACGCAGCACATCGGCCATCTGCGTCTCAACCGGGCACGCAGCACCGATCTGCGCAACGGCAGGGCACTCGACCTCTTGGGGGGGCCATTCGATCCGATCGCGCGCTCGGTCGACGTGCGTCGCGTGATCTCGCACCGTCGTCTCGGGCGTTACAACATACCCAGCGTCGCTGTTTTCGTCTGGCGGCTCAAGGTTTATTCGGTAACGCGTGCACCCGCCTATTGTCTGGAAAGCGCGGGGCCGCAATGCTTTACTTTCAGCGTGCTCGGCCATGACCAGCCTCTGTACACCAAGGCAGAGCGGGAGACCGAGCCCACGCATATCGCCGACGAGATCAACCTGCCGGCGCCCATCCGGCGGCGGGCGCTGGAGGAACGCACCATGCTGCGGCCGCTCAAGACCAAAGCCTCAGCCGCCTACTACAGCGAAGGCAAGAGTCTGGTGATCTATGCGCCGGATTGGCCGACCAAAGGCGCGCCTCAGCCCATCGCACGAGAGCACGTGAGTTCGGCCGATCTTTCCGACTGGCGCTACCGCGCCCAGCGCGGGCAGGTGGCAGTGGACCCGGTGCGCGGTCGCATCGTTTTCCCGGTGGGGCAGCTCCCTAAACGTGGTGTCTGGGTCATCTATCATTACGCGTTCAGTGCGGATATGGGTGGGGGCGAGTACAACCGAGCCTTGTCCCAGCCGCTGGCTCATGGGCTCTACAAAGTGACCAAGAACAACCCTGCACCCGGTACCTTCGAGACCATCAACGCGGCGATTGCGCAATGGCGCCAAGAGCAACAAAATGTGGGACCCGAGCCTTCCGATTCCGCAGCCAAAGAAAAATGGTTACAGGACAAGGAGCGGCTGCGGGCCGCGGTGGTGGAGATTCAGGAAAGCGCCGTGTATAGCGAGCCCATCGTGATCGAGCTGCAAGCGGGGGAGAGCCTGCAAATCCGCGCCGCCAATCGTACGCGGCCGGTGATTCGCATGCTCGACTACATGACCGAGCGACCGGATGCGTTCACCGTTTCCGGCAAGCAGGGCAGCCGCTTTGTTCTCGACGGTGTTATCGTCACCGGCCGTGGCATGCAGGTCGCCGGCCCGGACCGCACGGATCCGGAACGCTTCGCCGAGGGCGATTTGTGCGACGTGACGTTGCGCCATGTGACGCTCGTGCCCGGCTGGGGACTAGAGTGTGACTGCGAACCGAAACGGCCCAACGAGCCGAGCCTGGAACTCACCTCCACGGCCGCGAAAATCAGGATCGAGCACAGCATCATCGGCGCGATCCGGATCGTCGCTGACGAGGTGCAAACCGACCCGGTGGAGGTTTACATCGCGGACAGCATCGTCGATGCCACCAGCGAAGCACGCTCGGCCATCGGCGCCGCCAACTTGCCGCTTGCCTTTGCGGACCTGACCATCCTGCGCACCACCGTGGTCGGTGAGGTCAACACGCATGCCATCACCCTGGCGGAGAACTCGATCTTCATGAGCCACATCCTAGTCGCTCGTCGCCAACATGGATGTATACGCTTTTGCTACGTGGTATCCGGCTCACGTACGCCGCGACGCTACCATTGCCAGCCGGAACTAGCGAAGGCAGCGATCGAGGAAACGCTTCGCACCGCCACCGAATCCCCGCGCACCGACGCGATGATCGCCGAGGCCAAGGAGCGGGAGGAGGTGCGGGTGCGGCCGCGGTTTGACAGCATGCGCTACGGCCACCCGGCTTACTGCCAGCTCGCCTGCGACGGCGCCGACGAGATCAAGCGCGGCGCGGACGACGAGTCGGAAATGGGCGCGTTCCATGATCTTTATCAACCGCAGCGCGAAGCGAACCTGCGCGCGCGCCTCGACGAGTACACGCCGGCAGGGATGGACGCGGGAATCTTATTTGCGAACTAGGAGAACAACGATGAAAGGCGATTTTACACGCAATACTTTCGATGCCGCCAAACACTTCAGTCGCGTGCTCCTGCAGCAGGGGCGCGTGCAACTGGACGCCGATTGGAATGAGCAAACATCGATCCTGCTGCGCTACCTGCGGACGCTGGCGATGGATATCTTTGGCCCCTACGCCGGGCCGGCAGATGCGATGGGGTTTGATCTCATCATCAAGGACGCGCCCAGCGCCAGTGCACAGATCGATGTCATTGAGTCTGACCCAACTCGGGCTGCATTCTTGAAACAGAAGGTTGCGGAAGGCGACGTCCTCATCGGCACCGGGCGCTATTATGTGCATGGCGTGTTGGTCGAGAACGAACGGGCGATTCTCTACACAGAGCAACTCGGTTATCCCTTCTCCGAAGATACAAAGCTGGAGAATCTCAAGGGCAAATCGCTGATCGCCTATCTCGATGTATGGGAGAGGCACGTCACTTATGTGCAGGACGACCACATCCGCGAGGTTGCGCTGGGCGGTCCGGACACCTGCACGCGCGCCCAGGTGGTTTGGCAGCTCAAGGCCTTGCTTCGTCCCGACAACGCCAGACAGTTCGACTGCAGTTCGCTGGAGAGCTCGCTCGCGCGCACACTTCCGCAACTCAGGGCGCGTGCCAGGCTGGACAAGCCGCCCACCGAGTTGTGCGTGATCTCGCCTGAATCGCGCTACCGAGGCGCGGAGAATCAACTCTATCGTGTGGAAGTGCACAAGGGTGGCACCGCGACCGCAGACGCGACGAGCGCGACATTCAAGTGGTCCCGGGAAAACGGATCGGTCGTCTTCCCCATCGTCTCGCTCGCCGGAACCACCGTGATCGTCGAGAACCTGGGCCATGACAAATCGTTGTCGCTGAAGCCCGGCGATTGGGTGGAGGTGAGCGACGACGACATCGCCATGGGCGAGCGAGCAGGCCCGTTGGCTGAGGTGGATACCGTGGACCGCGATACACTGACGGTCGCGCTCAAGCTGCCCGTTGGCGTAGCGAGCCTGCCAACCTATGCCGCCACTGACGCACCGAGTAAACATCCATTGCTACGGCGCTGGGACCACGCTGGCGATCCGTCGGCCTATGGCGGCGCGCTGCAGATTAGCGAATCAGCGGCCACGGACCAGGGCTGGGTTGAGCTCGAAGACGGCGTGCAGATCTGGTTTGCCAAAGGCGGAGGCTACAAGGCGGGCGACTATTGGCTGATACCGGCGCGTGTGGCGACTGGCGACGTTGAGTGGCCGGACGAGCTGGACAGCAGCGGCAACCCGAAGCTCGATAGCGACGGCAATCCGATCGGTGAAGCGCAAGGACCCCACGGGCCTTACCATTACTATGCTCCGCTTTTCCTCTACAAATCGGATGGGAGTCGACAAGATTGCCGCTGCCGCATCAACCATCTGCCGTGCGCGGGTTAGCAGTACCCGTTAGGGGGCTCAGCCATCGGGGAGAAAATCTGTAAGCTGGAGCAAGCCTTACAGTGCCCAGCGCGAACCGTTCGCTCACATAGATAACCACGTGTATCTCTGGAAGCCGGTCCCGTGCGAACGCGAAGCGGCACCGCTGCTTGCACAGAACGCGCAAAACTTTGTCTTAGTTAGGGCAGTCATTCTATCAACCGGAAACGCGCTTTTTCAGCCCGAATCCTTGACACTGTAGACGGATTGGCCAAAAATAGCCGTTAGCTTGGAGGTGGATCTCTTGTGGATCGAGTTGTTCAAACGGAGAAGAGGATCGCGCTTCCCACGCAGCTTTCCCTGTTTTTGATGGCGGCTTTGCTTCTGGTTGTTTCGGGGCTGGTTCTCTACGTTTTGCCGGCGGCACGTTATACCCCCGTTCACGATGCGCTCCATAATTTTCGACATTCCCTGGCCATCGTTCCTTGCCACTGAACGTGGGCTTGGTAGTTTTCCCCCCCTTTTTCTATTTGTTTGCCGGAGCAACGCGAGTTCCGGTTTTAGGAACGTAGGACTGGAAACGCTTCCTCCGCTCGGCGAGGTTACGACCCAGTCGGAACCCACCCGATTGGTATTAGTAGTGTATTGGATGGTGCGGGGAAGCCGGTTCCCGCGGCGCGTCTGCGGCTACGCCTGCGAGCGCCTGTGCCAGCGGAGACGACGGGGAAACGATGAAAACGGACGACCGAAAGACAAAGAGTGAAAGCGCAAGCTGATCAAGGTGTGAAAGGATGAAAGAAAATGAGTGATTTACCACGTGTCGCGTTAATCATTACCGGCGGGACTATCGATTCGGTCGGCAAGGACCGGCTCGATCTCGCTTGGTACATCGAAGCCAACAAGCGGCTCAACACTGGGGATCTCTTGGCGCAGATCCCCGAGCTGGAGTCGATCGCCAGAGTCGAGGAGGTTCCTTTTCGGCGCCTGCCAAGCCATGCCCTGGTGGATAAAGACTGGCTCGACTTGGTCCGCACTATCCATCAAATCTTTGATAATAATCAGGCCGACGGTATCGTGATTACCCATGGCACCAACACGATTGAAGAGACGGCGTATTTTCTTACGCTCACGGTCAAGACCGACAAGCCGGTAGTGGTGGTGGGCTCCATGCGTCCTTCTTCGGCGATCAGTGCGGATGGTTATCTCAACCTGCTGAACGCGGTTAAAGTTGCCGCGGATCCGGCATCGAAAGGCCGCGGGTGCCTTTTAGTGATGAACGATACAATTTACAGCGGGCGCGACGTGACCAAAACCGCGACTTACCGAGTCGAGACTTTTCAAGGTCGGGATCTGGGGCCTCTGGGGTACGCCGATGCGGACGGCAAGGTAGTCTTTTACCATCAAACGGTCAAGAAACACACCGTGCAGACGGAATTTGACGTCCGCAATCTAGAGGGGCTCCCGCGCGTCGATGTTGTGGTGTCTTACGTCGGCGCCGATGGAGCCATGGTTGACGCGGCGGTTGCCGCAGGCGCAAAGGGAATTATCAGCGCAGGGACCGGGGCCGGTCGACCCACACCGCCAGAGGACCAGGCTTTTGACCGCGCACGAGAAAAAGGAGTAATGATCTGCCAGGCGAGCCGCGTCGGCTCGGGTCGCGTCGTACGTAGCCCTTCGCTCGTGCGCCGCGGCTTTGTCGCCGCTGATAATCTGCAACCGTGGAAAGCCCGGCTCTTGCTATCGTTGGCCTTGACGGTTACCAGGGATCCAGATCAGATCCAGCGCATCTTTGATGCCTATTGATTGTTTGGCTCAGCGGCAACGACGGACCGGGCGTACAGCTCTCTTATAGGACGCAGGATGGCGAAGTTTGCCCGTTCCGTGCCTAATCTGTCCGAGCAATGTGATCCCCTATCCATATATAGTTGGTGAGGTGCAGGAGCGCTACGACAGATCGCGTTTGATGACTGGCATCAGTTTTGCGTGTTTGCTGAGCAAAAAATGCGGAAGGTTTTATGAGTCAGCAAAGGTTTAGTTCCCAAGTTGATCGAAATTGGTCCTGGCCGCAGAAAACTTGGCTTCAGCAACGCCTGGCTATTGTCAGAGAGCGACAGAGAGCAATGAACAGGAAATCTATGATCGTACCCGGAACACCTAGGCGGTCCGAGGATGTAACAGATACGGACCGGGAAGATCGTCGATCGGATAAACCTTTACCCTAGGTTCCGTTCAGAGCGATTCAGAGCCTCGCCTTTCTCCTTCTTGTTTCCCCGAAATCTCAGAACTTTTTTCGTGATGGGGTTCCATTAGGCCTTCGTCCTTATCTTTTTTCACTCGTCCGTGCCTCGCGCGCGTGCCCGAAAGATACGGATCAATAACTCTCCTGGGTCATCGGAGTCCCGGACCTTTCTTCAGGAAAAGTTCCTGCAGCGTCCCGATTGCCGCGTGAAGTCTCTACAGGTGCCATGGCACTAACTTTGCGCAGTCCGATAACGATTTTCAGAAATGGCGCTCGCCTAAATATTTATCCATTGGAAGGTTAACATGGCTGAAACACGCGCCCCTCTGATGTTACCAGAGGGAATACCCGTAACCGATGAGAAAGAGGAGATTAGGTTGCTGGGCCAGCTCCAGCAAAATCCGAGCGGGGCAGCATTGTGTGATTTGCTGTACGAGTTAGGCTGCTTTTATAACAAAGTTGGTCGCAGCGACCTGGCCGCGAAAGTGATGATGACCCTCATGGATCATTGTGACGGCTCGGAAGAACAGGCCTTCTGCTATATGGGGCTGGGGCAGATCTCCGAACAAAATGGTCAATCCGCGCTTGCGATTCAGTACTACACCCAGGGATTAAAGCTGCGACCGAAAACAAAATTGGTTGCCTACTATCTTCACAATAATATAGGGTGCTGCCTAAACGCCGAAAGGAAATACCAAGACGGTGAATGGTTTTGTCGGGCGGCGATTGAGATTGATTCGGGTCGCGCCAATGCCTTGAAAAACCTAGGCATTAGCCTGCAGGGGCAGGGCGACATCGTGGGTGCCGCATGGGCTTACGCGGAGGCGAGCAGAGTTGACCCGTCAGACGCAAGAACGCTCAGGCTTCTTCGCAGGGTCGTTGCGGAAGCGCCGAAGATTCTCTCTCCTCTGGTCCATGCTCTTTTTCATAGTTCTCCGGCGGTCAATTAGTCTCTCAGGGCCGGGTAATCCCGCGTTATTTCTCCGAACTTGGATTGGTAATACTGGACGAAGTGCCTGAGCTGCCTTCATCCGGGGAAACGGCTCCTGAGCCTGTTTTCATCCTTGTTTAAGACGTGAAGTTCACCGCTGTTGCCCGACATCTTCCATTAGATTTTGCGCGAAATCAACAACATGGCGCGACACCTCCGGCCATGCGGGACCCTCGGGTTCAACCAGGTCGTGGCCACCGTCAAACTCCAGGTATCGAGGCGGGGTCGGAAAGCGGCGCACCAATGTCCTGGTACTGTTTGGGTTCACCAGCAGATCGTGCCGACCTTGAAGGACTAACGTCGGTGTCTTCACGTGCGGCGCCGTGGCGAAGGCCAAGCGCCCGACCTGTTTTAACTGATCAAGGGCCCGGATCGGAACGCTAAGTTCGCGCAAATATGTTTGTATTGCGGCGTCGTCCGGGTCCGCGCCGTTGTACATGCGTCGCACCATGCGCCGGACTTGTGGAGAAGAAAAATCCGCGTGTTGAAAAGGCTTCAACCGCGGTACCAAACGCCGGATGGCAGGCCAGAGGAGATTATGCCACCAGACAGCGAAGCAGATGAAAGGAGCGAGCAACACCAACCCAGCCGGCGAGTTTCCTTCCGCCAGCCTCATTGCTAGAGATCCGCCCATAGAGTTGCCGACGAGCAGAATCGTTTGATGCTCCCGCTGCAAGTCTTCGTATGCGGTTCGGCCCGTGTGAACCCACTCCCGAAAACTTCGTTCGGACAACGTCTCGATTTCAGGCCCGAATCCCGGCAGCAGAGGGGCGTGCACGGTCCAGCCCGCATTATTGAGAAGCGCGCCCAGAGGCCGCATTTCCGCCGGTGTTCCCGCAAAGCCATGGATTAAGAGAGCTGCGCAATGTCTTTGCTTCCACAGAAAAGGTTCATTTTCTGAGTGGCTAAAGGGTTTCCAAGGCCGGGTCTCCAACGCAGTCATTCGTGACTATTGTGAGAAAAGCGGTACCGGATCAGCTTAGTGAAGATTTCCACCTTAGGCAACCACAAGCTTTGCCGTTAGTCTTTTGCATCTTGCCGGTGGCTTTCACGGCGGTTATTCTTTATGATTTATATCCTTTGCGCCAAATTGCGTAAGATTCCGGCAAACGCCTAGCCGGACACAAACCTCCGAACAGCGGTCTCGTGCCCACTTGCTATCGGTAAGGTTTGGCAGGTAGGTCTCATTTCCAGGGCGTGATAAGAGTGATAATCTGTAAACCATGAGTTTCTGGCAAAAAATAGAGAAGCCTATCATCGGTCTGTCGCCCATGGATGGAGTTACCGATGCCCCATTTCGTTACATTACGGCCAGGCACGGCGGTCCCGATGTCACCCTGACTGAGTTTGTGAACGTTGAAACGGCCTTCTTCGCGCCACGCACCCTCATCGATGATCTAACTTATTCCCAGATTGAGCGTCCGGTAGTTGCACAGCTCTATGGGCACACCCCGGAGATGTTTTACAAAGTCGCGCACATCGTCTGCGCACTGGGCTTTGACGGGCTGGACATTAATATGGGTTGTCCCGCGAAAAAAGTCACGGCCAGGGGCAGTGGCGCGGCACTGATCCTCAAGCCCGAGCTAGCGCGAGCCATCATTCGGGCCGCTCGTCGAGGCGTCAAAGACTGGAGTGAAGGACAAACGCTGAGCGACCTAAAGATGCACCCAGAATTCATCGAAAACATCAGCGTCTTGAATCGGCTTAGAAACGGGCTGGAGTCTCCTTCCGAGCGATGTGTAATCCCCGTGTCGGTTAAGACGCGAATCGGCTATGACCGGGCCGTTGTCGAGGATTGGGTTCGAACGCTTTTGCAGGAACAACCAGCGGTTATCTCGCTCCATGGCCGAACACTCAAACAGGGATACAAGGGAAACGCTGATTGGGAAGCCATTGCGCGCGCGGTCGCCGTCTCCAGGAATTCAGGAAGCTTGATTCTGGGCAATGGCGACCTGCAAGATCTGGAGGACGTCTACCGCCGCGTGCGTGAAACCCGCGTAGATGGGGTTCTCCTAGGGCGCTCTGCCCAGGGGAATCCGTGGATCTTTAGAAGCAAGCATCAAGTGAAATGGGCTCTGCCGGACAATGACGGCGCGACAAGGTGTCCTGCATCCATAAGCCTGGAAGAACGGTTCAGAGTCATCCTCGAGCACAGCGGCCATTTTGAAACACACTGGGGCAAGCAGCGTTTTGTCGGGATGCGCAAACACCTGGCCTGGTATTGTAAGGGCTTTCCTAAGGCAGCGGAACTGCGATCCCAGATGGTTCGAGTGAACAGCGTCGGCGAGGTAGCCGAGCGGCTAAGGAACTACGTGACATCCGTTGCTTCCCAACCCGAACCAACGGCTCTTGCTTCGCTGGAGTGGACCCGATCACCCTGCGCAGCCTAGCTGGGGCCCCGAGCATTCCTTTCATGAGACTTATCCTTGCCTCTACGTCTCCGCGGCGCCGCGAGATCCTTGCGCTTCTGGGCTCGCCGTTTGAAGTGATTGCACCCGCATTTGATGAAACTCCGTCGTCGGAGCGACCCATCGAAGACGAGGTTCGACAGTTTGCGCTTGAAAAAGCCAGATCGGTCGCCAGAGATCATCCTCAAAGCATCGTCATCGGGAGCGACACGATGATTCAGCTCAGCGGAGAGAAGATCGGGAAGCCCAACGGGATCGACGACGCGAAACGAATCCTTCGCTCTTTTGCTGGTAAAACGCACCGCATTTACACAAGCGTGGCCCTCGTCGATTGTATGGGCGGGCCGGGCTTCGGGATTGTAGAAGAAGTTTCCGTCAAGATGCGTCACTACACGGACGTGGAGATTGAGGGCTATCTTGCGTGTAACGAATCGCTGGATAAGGCTGGCGGGTATTCGATCCAAGGGGGCGGCCGCGCTCTGATCGAATCTATCCAGGGGGATTATCTTGCTGCCGTGGGTTTACCTTTAAGGCCGATCGTCGACTATCTGAAAAGGTGTGGTCTGGCGGTGCCGTTAAACGTCGATAAGCTCTACTCTGAGAAATCATTCCTCAATTGGCAGAGCTTCTAACTGGGGGGACTAGAATTAACCTAACTGCTAATTGGACAAGTGTCAGTACCTCCGGAACGGTGTAAGTTGAATTGAGGCAAGTGTCAGAACGTTCGGAACACATGGTTTTGACGATGCATTCAGAGTCAGTGTCTTTGATCTCTAAAGGTCCTTGTCGGCAGTTGATAGGCCACGGTTCGAAGAAGTGGTTGGGAAGTAGGTTCTCTGCGTCGCAGCGCATAGAAACAGATCGATCCACAATCCAAGTCAACCTCAGCTCGGACCAAACGATGGGGCCAGTTTTTATCCACGGCAAAGCTATGTCCCAGAAGTCCAACTTGTCCCTGCTCGTTAGTCCTGCGCAGGAAAACAAGGCGACCAGCAGGGTGTGCTTGGAGGTCCAGTTGCCAGTGATCGGGAAAGGCTCGTCGTGTGGGGGCTTGTTCGATACGGCTGCTAAGTCGGGCGCGGTACGCAGCTACGTACTTCACCGATTGCGCCTGGACAGAACTCAGACAGTCATAATGGAAGCGCTGCCACACTTTGGCTTGCCAACGGCCATTAAAGCTCTCGACGGCAGCTTGAAAGCCAGTCTCCCGGACCGGAGCAAAGACAGGGATGACGTTAAGGCTGAGGCAAAGTCGCATGACGCGACCGATAGAGTCCCGAAACTGATGAGCCCCTTGGAACCGGGTGTCGTTATCGAACTGAGCATAAGCGGGAAGCCCAAAAATCCGCCAATGCTCAGTGAGTGCTTTCATAGTGCTAGCCGCCGTGATGGCGCCATCCGGCCAAGAGGCAACCAAAGCACCATGGAGGGAAATTCCATTAAGGACCTCGACATTAATTCCGCCTTCAATCACCAGACCTTCAACCACATCAAAGCTGTCGAGTTCACTTCTCCCTTGTGCTACTTCGGGCAAATACCAGCCTGGCGGCGGTGGCCGATGACGAATACGGCGACGACCATCCAGAGCGCCGCGCCGTTCCAAGATGCGGCCAATGGTGCGCACGCAGGGAACGCTGACAACGCCACGATCGAGCAGCTCTTTGCGAATCGCCAAAGCACCATACTCGCCCAAGGCACTGGTTTCTTTAAGTTCGCGGCGAACCGTCAGCACCAATTCCTCCATGGTCGCATGAGTGCGCTGAAGGGTGTGAGGGATACAAGACCGATCGGTCCAGTCCACCTCATCCAGGGCTTTATTTCGAGCCCGCTCCATCCATCGTTCAACCGTAGCGAGTCCCACGCTATAGAGCCGTGCGACTTCACGCCTCGAAGCACCCTCGCGAACCGCACAGACCAAAGCTCTGCGTCTATCAGACACAGAGCTTTTTTATCCATCTTTACACCCCAACAACGTTTTTACTGCACATTAAACAACGCAACTCTTATCGCAACCGTTCCGCACCTTGTGGCACTTAGGTGTTCCGGAGGTCGTGACACTTACCCGCTAATTTCTAAAGTCGATACAGGCTCGCCGCGTTTTTCCACAATACCTTTTCGCGCTCGTCCGCCGGAACGTCCCGCAAGCACCGATGGATAGTCTCTTGCGTCCGCGGCCAGGTAGATGTTGCCAAGGGCAAATTGGTGGACCAGAGAATGTGCTCGGCACCGAGGTAGGGGGCGAACGGCGCGACCTCGTCGAACCAGGCATTGAAGTAACACTGGCGGCGGAACATCTCGGAGGGCTTCAGCTCATATCCCTCGCGGGCAAGGCCGTCATGCTCGAACTGGTGATCGGCCCATTCGAGGTAGAGCATGCCCCAACTCAACGCGCTTTCCGCCAAAACCACACGTAGTTTCGGGTGGCGCAACAGCACTCGCGAAAACAAAAAAAGCCCGAGTACAAACACGCTCGAGACGGGTTTCGTCACCGCGTTCAGCGCTTCGGCGAGCGTAGGTGTAAGCCCCGAAAACGGAGCATACTGGAGCCCGGGCGAGGCCCCGGCGTGCAGGCACAGCGGTACGTTAAGCTCTGCGCAAATTGTCCAGATGGGATCGTAGTCAGGGTCAGCGACGTGGGGCACATCACGCAAGTCCATGGGCAAGGAAGGAAAAACAACGCCGCGGTGCCCCTCGGCTACCGCGCGCTTGATCTCGGCTACGGTCGCCTCAGGTGACGAGATAGGGACAATGCACTGCGGAATGAAACGGTCGCTAGCGCCGACCCACTCCTCGATCAGCCAGTCGTTGTAAGCCTGAACGCATGCAAGCTCTAGCTCGGGGTCTTGTAGTCGCCCGAATGCTTGCCCCGCTGAACCAGCCACTGCTGGGTAGAGGACCGAATAGTCAACGCCGGCGGCGTCCATCGCTTTGAGCCGCTCCGTCGGTCGATAGGCGGCTGGCGGAACTTCATCCCAACGACGGGGCTCACGGTTGCGGTCGGCCATGAAAGCGCCCGCTTTACCGGGGACGCCGTCGAAAAGCGCTTCCCCATCGACAACCCATCGCTCGGTACCACCGGAAACCTGCTCCAAATGCGGAATGCGCTCGCCCCAGCGGCTCCTGGATAGCCGATCGGTCCAGAGGGACGGCGGCTCCTGAATATGATCATCGACACTGATGAGGCCGTATTTGAGCCGCATCGTTAATTGTTCCTCGCCGGCGCTGTTACTTTGATCTGGTAAACGTGAAGCGCGTTCTCATAGAGCAGCTTGCGGCGATCATTCTCCGGCACGCCCGCGAGCACGCGCTCGATCGATTCCCATGAACGAGGGTAGTAGGAGGCCACATGCGGGAAATCCGCCTCCCACATGATGTTGTCGATGCCGATGTCGTGCCGCAGCTTGATGCCTTCCGCTTCGAACCAGAAGTTGACGTACATCTGGCGGCGCACAGTTTCGCTCGGGCGGGTGGAAATCCCCTCGGTCCACAAATGGCGGCATTCCCACTCGTGGTCGCACGCGGCGAGGACATAATTGAGCCCGCCGATCCCGGCCTCCGCGAATACGCACTTAAGGCGTGGAAACCGCTCCATTACCCCGGAAAAAATGAGCTGTGGGATGATCTGCGCAGGCGTAACTGACGACGTGCTCGTTGATGCGGAGTGAGCTTGCCGGGGCGTGTAGCCGCTCCATTTCTTTGCTGACGCGCCTGCGCTAAGCCCCGCTGAGCCGTGAAAATGGATCGGCACATTCAGCTCCTGACACATATCCCAAACAGGATACCAGTGGGGGGCGGTCAGGTGCGGGAGGCTTTTGGGCATCTTACCGGCCACGTTCACCCCGCAGTGGCCGTTTCCTACGGAGCGCTTGATCTCGCGGGCGATGGTTTTCGGTTCACTCAAGTAGGGAAGAATCACCAGTGGCAAATAGCGGTCACTGAACTGCTTCCAATCAGCGAGCGCGTCGTTATACGCGCGCACGACGTCGAACTCATACCCGACGTCCCCGAAACTATAGAAGGCCCCCCCCGGCGGATTGGGGAAGAGCACTTCCGCGTCGACACGATCGGTGTCCAACGCTTTGAGGCGCTCTCGCGGATCGTAAGCGGTCTTCGGCACTTCCTCCCAGCGCTTGGGCCAAGTCGGGAAGGGGTCTCCCATCACCGCGGGGCAGTTACAAACCGTTTCACTGGGAGGCTGACCGTAGACGCGCCACCCATCGATGCGCTTTCCGTCCCGCTCCGCCCCCGCGACATGCGGAACGCGATCCCCCCACTTGCGCGCCGACATCCGCGACGTGAAAGCATCGCGGTCAAAGGCTGCATGGGAGTCCGCGCTAATCAAGCCATAGTTAATTTCCATGTTGCTAACATACCCAGGATCGAGAAATCAGGCAAGTGCGCTACTGGACCGCGCCACAGCCACCGCGACGAATCAGTTAGTTGGCTTGTTTTGGGGTGGCGTGTTGAATCTCAACAATCTGGCGCTCGTTGTTGCGGTGGCGCGAGGTCAATGTTGAAGGCGGTCAAATCAATCGCGGTAGGACAAAAGAAGGCTCAGAAAAGAGCTAACGAAGAAATACCGTCACTGACTCCGCGGAAACTGCGGAAAAGCTAGGTCTTGAATCTTGGCTTCTCTTCCGCCCACGGGCGACGCAGGTCTTCCAGGTTCATTTTTGCAGCCTTCCATGCCATGGCCGTGATCCTCCAAATTGCGACTCCCGCCGCAAAAGCGGCAAGGAAAGCAATCCCAGCGAAGATCAGCAGACTTGGATCGGACAGGTAATACTCAATCTTTTGCCCCTCCGCCAAAGCAATGTGGATCTTGGTAAAGAGGGCGGTGTCTAAAAGGGAAGAGACGAGTGCTCGTATGTTGTGCGGATCAAAGACGATTGTCTTCTTGAAGTCACTTAAAGCCAGCCAAAGCCCAAATAGAATAGCGAAAAGCGAGAATAGAAAGAGAGAGCCTACACGCCGACCGCTCATAGCCAGTACCTCCCTTGACTAATCTGGCGAAAAAGCAAGGAGCGGGGTGACAACCTGGACCAAAAGTAAAGTTACGCCATCATCAGTATCAATATAGAGTTTAACATTAGTGCAAATCTGCGCTTGCGCTTCAAGAGGCGTTGGTGTGTCAACGATGTGGACTATTGATTCTTGCGATCCGTCGAATCAAAGAACCCTTTAATCCAGGCTTTGGACATTTGGCTTGCGAAGATCTCGGCCTCTCGGAGAGTCCCAAAGCGTCTCATGGGTTCTCTGAGGATATGGGATTTTTTTTCAGGCCCTTCAGTCCAGTGAATTTCGGCCCCTGGCACCCAATCTTTCGACGTAGTGCCGTCTAACGTGGCAAAGGCGGTAATACAGTACCCTTTGTAAACATCTCGGCGCATGAGATCCTCCAGCGGTATAATCCTTTCCGAATCCAGACAAACGGCCTAGTGTAACGTTTAAACAAAACACAAGCCTTGGGACAAGGGGATCGCGTAATTTTTTTTGGAGCATGCGGAACCTGTCAATGGAATGAGACACTCCCGATTTAGAAATTACTGTACAAGATCCTCACTCGGTTGATTTTCAACCCTAGCCATACCCCTCGCCGATGGCCGATCGTTCGTTAATGGGCTTCTATGGAAGCCGTTTTTCTGCTCGACGCCGGTCGTTGATGAATTCGCTACTTCCGCGCACTCCGTTTGAGACATTTCTCTGGGCTTGTTGATCCACACCGCAGCCGGTAACAGAGCGGGCTTGGGCAGGCCGCGCACAAAACGTTGCGGGTTTCTCTCGAAAGCTTCTTTGAGCACTTCTGCCCGCTGTTCCCGGCGCTTTTCTGCCAGGCCCAAGTGAACCTCGTACGGGGTGAGGTAGCCCAAGCCACTGTGATGATGCTGGTGATTGTACCAGGGGAAAAACTCGGCGCAGAATCGGTGCGCGTCTTGGTAACAACCAAAGCGCTCGGGAAACTCTGGGCGGTACTTCATCGTCTTGAACTGGCTCTCCGAGTACGGGTTGTCGTTGGAGACATGCGGTCGGCTGTGGGTCTTGGTCACACCCAACCCCGCCAACAAAAACGCCACCGGCTTCGAGGTCATCGACGCTCCCCGATCCGCATGTAACGTCAGAGCCCCCGGCTCGATAGGCTCACGCTCTAGGGTCTGCTCGATCAGCTGCTTGGCGAACTCAGCCGACTCCCGATACCCGAGCATCCAACCCACCACGTAGCGGCTAAAAATGTCCAGGATCACGTACAGATAAAAATACGTCCACTTCGTCGGCCCCAACAGTTTGGTGATATCCCACGACCACACCTCGTTGGGCCGACTCGCCAACAGCTCCGGGGCTGCATAGCGCGGATGACGCGCTTGATCTCTGCGCTCGCGCACTTCACCGTTCTCAGCCAGGATGCGGTACATGCTGCGTTGCGAACACAGATACTGCCCCTCGTCGAGCAAGCTAGCATACACCTGGGCCGGAGCCTGATCGCAAAACCGCTCGGCGTTGAGAACCCTGAGCACCTCGTGGCGCTGCTCCCAGGACAAGGCCCGAGGATGAGACCGCTCGGTCCCCGAGCAGGCGGGTGGTTTATCAAACCGGTAGTAGCTGGCCCGCGCGATCCCCACAGCCGTGCAGGCCGGCTTGATCCCCAACAACTCCTGCTTTTCCCGGATCATCCCCATCAGTCCTTCGCGCCGCTCCGGTTGAGTTCGATCCCCAAGATCTCGGAGACTTTTTTTTGCAGCTCCACCAATCCCTCGGCTCGCTCCGCCCGCCGCTTAAGCCGTGCGTTGTCCTGCTCCAGGACCCGCACCTTGTCAATCAATGGATCCTTTCCCTTGGGTGAAGGCCCGCGTCTGCGGGACAACCCCGCCAACTCTCCACGCTCCCGCTGCTTACGCCACTGGGTGAGGTTCGATGAATACAACCCCTCCCGTCTGATCAGAGCTCCGATCTCCCCAGAACGGCTGCAAGCGTCGGCTTCCCGCAAGATCCTTAGCTTATACTCCGCCGTGAATCGGCGTCTGGTCGCCTTGGCCACCACTTCCACCTCCGAAGAAGAGAATTCCTTGTTGCCTGTTGCTTCCAATTCCCACTCCTTACTCGCCCCCTATTCTACACTAAACTCAGGACGGGTAAGTGTCTCATTCATATTGGCAGAGAGGGATGGTTTGCAGTGGCGCCGATCGACAAAGTTGAGAAGGCTCGAGCAGCGCTTTTGCACCTTTGGGGTTTCGAATTCCTGGCGCTCGTGATTTAGTGAGACGCAACAGGGTGGCAATCTCCGAATTGAACAAGCGCAAGCGAGTGATTGAAGATCGGACGGAGGTGTGATTTCCCGCTTTCGCGCTAGATTGTCCAGCTACCCGCTGGACGGGGACGAAGTGAAGCCGGCAGGGTTTTGTCGGTCACTACCTCTATCAGTTCGAGGTGAGAGATCGCGACGGCTTAATAGTAAAACTAGTAAGGACTGGCTGCGCTCTTCGATGAAGATCTGGTCAATTCCACAAATGCGTGCAGGAAATCAGTAACGGTAATAATGCCGACCAATTTCTCTCCGGCGACAACAGGTAAGCCACCGATCTTGTGCTTAAGGAGGATTTGGGCGGCTTCGGCCAGTGAGGTTTTCGGAGTGATGGTAATTACGTTCTCTGTCATAACTTCACTGACCTTGGTGATTCTCATTTGGCGTTGATGCGGCCGTATGTCACGATCAGTGATAATGCCGACAAGTTTTTCGTCTATTACTACCGGTACCTGGCGGAATGCTCCGGCCTCCATTTTTGCGTGAGCGGTGGCTAAAGTATCCTCCGGACCGACGGTTGCGGGATTGCTTGTCATGCGTTCGCGAACGATCATTATCGTTACTCCTAATAAAACCGGGGCTCTGCTTCTCTGAGAGCAAAAAACGAACCAAGGAAAGGGACGGGCTATCCGCGCATATGGCCTTCGCTAAGCTCTTGATTTATTGGTCAATTAGCCGAACCGGGTGGGACAGTCCAGTGTGTGGCTGGTCAAATTTGTAACTTCTAAGGGAATTTCCCGCTCACGCCTTGCAGTGGACCGGGGGCCTTACGATTAGGCGAAGCCGCGGTGAAACGCTCGAAGCTCGTTCTGTAGCGACCATCATCACGAAGGCAGACTGCTGAAAGCACGTGAAAGGTGAAATTTGCCAGTTGGCAAAGACTCAGTGCCCGCTGATCTCGAACATCGTGAGAGCAGCCTGGCAGCAGAGAATGTCTTCATCGGGCCGGCCGCCACCGGCGACGCCGACGGCGCCACGGACCCATATACCTTCGACCAGGGGAATGCCGCCGCCGACGGGCATGATGCGCCCCCGATGCGATATGACGAGACTGCGAAACCAGGGTTGTCGGGCGCGCTGCACCAACTGTGTTGTGGCCATGTGGAAGGCGGCGGCCGAGTAGGCCTTGTTGAAGGCGAGCTCCGCGGTCCTGGGCTCGGCGCCATCCATTCGTCCGATGGCAACGGGAGCGCCGGCTTCATCAACCACCGCAGCGGTCACCGCAATCCCGGCCCTCTGGGCGTAAGCGTGAGCTGCGTGGATCATCTCCCACGCCTTGCCCGCGGGCACCGGCCCTACTGCGGCTTTGTTCTTGCGGAAGAAGCTGGCGTTTACCTCGATGGACGCCTCATGTTCAGGCGGAATATCGATATCTTTAAAAATCGCATCCACCGGGCAGACAATCTCGCACTGCTCGCAATCGATGCACACTTCAGGGTCGATGTAGAACTGTGGGGCCCCTGGCTGGGTATGGATGCATGCTACCGGACAAACCTCCACGCAGGACCCATCGTTGGTACATAAACTGCTGATGATGTAAGGCATAAGTCCCCGCTTTAGGTGAAATCCCAGATCACAGATTCCAAATGCAAATTTGCAATTTGAGATCTGCCATTGTAATCCCGAAGGCCTATCCGTCCGCCGCGAGCGGCAAGTCGGTGCGAATCACATTGGCGACGTGAACATGGCTCCCGTACTTGGGCGTTACCAGCCGTCCTTCGAAGTTGAGTCTTCCCAAGCCCGCGGTGGCCGCCAGCTTCTCGGCGTTAGGGTCTTCGGACGCGATCGCACCAAAGCCAAGTTCACGGATCCACGCGCTTAGAACGAAAGTGACGAAAAGGCCATTCTGCACCGGCACGTGGCCGCCAATGCCTAGTGCCTTACGAGGGTCATAATCGGCCCGAACCGCGCAGACGACGGCGAACGGATACCCTGCGGGTTCGGCGTTATTGTTCGAAGCCAAACCGGCGATGCCGACCAAGTCAGCCCCCAGATAGCGTGCTAGCTCTTTCATGTGACTCGAAGTGATCTCAGGCGTATGAAGGTCGGTCTTGGTTGGAAACACGTTGCCCGCGGGGGCCTTACGGATCATCTCCGTTACCCGGTTGTCCAGATCCTTAGGTGGCGTGTTGATGAAAAAATCCCAATAGGGATCGTCGTCGTGAGACAGCTTCCGGGGCCAAGGGATCTGAAGCGGGCCCAATCGCACAGCCACTAAACGTCCCGCTTGACAAATCGGTTGGTGTTCTCTTTCAGCGGGGCATAGTAGCCGATATCCCCGACCACTTTGTCCGAAGCGCCCGCGCCTTCATGAGCCGCGGTGCAGCCGGCAACCGTGCAGGCTGTCTCGCCCGGCTTGATGCCGGAGTCATAACCCATCCAACGCACCCGCTTTTGGCTCGCCACTCCCCAGAAGCGGTCGTCGATGGCCTTCAGCGCGCGCACGAGTACGGGGCGTGCTGGGATGGGGCAGGCGTGCAAAGCCCATACTGTGAGGCTGCGCCACCAAACGTTGGGTTTGGTAAACGGGCAGACGGTTGCGCACGTCAGGCAGCTTCCCCAATGCTCGTGGGTATAGGGGCGGAGCTTATAGCAGGTTAGCCAGTTAATTTTGTATTTCTCCACGCCATTGAACACCACCTTATCTCCGAACGTAATGCTGTTGGTCGGACAGTTGATGGCGCATTTGCGGCAGACCTTACAGAAGTCCTCGACGCCGATGTCGACCGGGTGGTCGGGGACCAGCGGGAGATCGGTCAAGATCGGGTCCGGCATGTGGATCCGAGCGCCAAAGGTCTTGTTAATAATCAGACCATTTCGGCCGAGCTCGCCGACGCCGGAAGCCAACCCTGCCGCCTGCGGGTTCGTCACGCCGCGCAGAGCGGTGTAGCCCAGTTCCTTGATGTAGCCTTCCAGGGCCTTGAGGATCATAACGCCTTTTATCTGCGAGACGTGGTAAGCAGCGTCGCCGATGTGATGCCGGTGCGCCTGAAGTTTATCGAGGTCCCATGCGGTGGTCGCGACGACGATATAGGGGAATTTACTGACCAACTGTTCGGGACTACTTCCCTCGAACGCGTCCTCCGCCGCGCCATCTTGCACGTAGCGGCTGCCGGCATACATGAACGATGGATGTGCTTGAGCGACGGCGACAACGTCCGCTCCCATAAAATGCGCAACAGCCTTGATGTGGCGCGTCATTGCTGCGGGGTCGGGCACAGGCATTCTATTAGGGTTGACCTTCCCCTTAGTCGCCTGGTTGATCACGCTGCCAAAGAAATTTCTGAGATCCGCGGAATGACGGGGGGCCGACACCCGGGTAAGCGGATCTTTGGAAATCGTATTGTGGTACAAATTGAAAAGGGCTTTCCCTAGTTCGCCGCGCTGGTTTTTAGGATGCGGCGACTGCCGCATATCGACGTTGGTAACCGGCCCTACGATGCGCACCGACCGGCCGAGGTCCGGTGGGGGCGGAAGCTTCGTGCTGGGTTGGTTACCCTCATAGAGTGGATTCGTTGCCTTCTCCGATGTCACGCCCATGGCGACCTCCCCCTTTCTTGGTCGGTGTTCTACTACTGCTACACAAAAAACGCTTGCGGTGCAACTTCGATGTATGTTGAGCGTCGCTCGTCGGGGAGGCGGCCCGAGTGATTTACTCGCGAACAGACAAATGGAGCTGTCTCTTCGGTGGCGTGCACCCTATGTCAGGCGTAGGATGCAAGAGCGATCTCGGCGCACCGTTGGTCCTGCTCTTCAGTACCGCCCGCCACCGCGATAGCGCCGACGACGTTACCGCCTTCCACGATGGGCAGCGCCCCGCCACCGGGCATGATGCGGCCGTTACTGGACACGACCAGGCTTTGAAACCACGTCTGCCCCGCGACCCCGGCCAACTCCTTTGTCGGTTGCTGGAAGCTGGCAGCGGTGTAGGCCCTATTCAAAGCAATTTCAACCGTTATCGGACGCGCGCGGTCCATCCTGCCCAGCGCTATCATGCGACCACTCTGGTCGACCACGACCGCGGTCACCGCGATGTCCAACTGCGCCGCCTGCGTGTGCGCGGTGCGCACCAACTGAATCGCTTTTTCTCCGGGAATAGCCATCGCTTTTCGTGATCCTCCTCGGTCTCAGGTTAGGCCCTACTGTTACAGGTAAAGATATGTAACAGTCAAGCACCAGGGTTGCGGTGAGGAGTACAAAACCGCCAGAGAAAACGAGCAAAAAATGAATCACGCGGAATCCTGAAAAGCACTGCGAAGGACCAAACCATGGAGCCGGCTCGTTTTCTATCGGTTCTATTCGAAGCAGCCCGTTTTTGAGCTAAAGAGCAGAAACTGCTAGGTTATGTGTCCAGTCAAACAAGCAGCTGGATAGGTATCCATGCCATTACTTCGTCTTGATAACGTATCTCTCGCTTATGGCCATCAGCCGTTGCTCGCTCATGTCGATTTTCAGATCGAACCCGGCGAACGTGTCTGCCTTGTCGGTCGTAATGGTGCTGGCAAATCGACTCTACTTCGAGTGATCACTGGAATGGCGCTGCCGGACGAGGGCGAGGCCTGGCGCCAGGAAATGCTGCGTATCGCGCATCTTGACCAAGAACTGCCCGCGGACACAGAACAAACTGTGTTCGAAGTGGTGGCCAGCGGATTGGGAGAATTAGGAGCGCTGCTAGCCCAATACCACCACGCGACACACCAAGTGGGCGCGGCAGAGCGCTCAGCGATGGAGCGGCTTGCGCAGTTGCACGCGCGCATCGATGCGCTGGATGGTTGGAACATCAGTCAAAAAGTTGCGACCGTTTTGACGCGGTTAAACTTGGCCGGGGACGATCGTCTCGCTGAATGTTCCGGTGGGATTCGCAGACAAGTTATGCTGGCTCGCGCCTTGGTGAGCGCGCCCGATCTATTGCTCCTGGATGAACCGACCAACCATCTCGATATCAGCGCGATAACTTGGCTCGAGAAGTTTTTGCTAGCTTACCGCGGCGCGTTGATCTTTATCACCCACGATCGTGTGTTGGTGAAACATTTGGCGAGTCGCATTGTTGATCTCGACCGGGGGAAGTTAACGTCTTTTCCCGGTGACTTTGATGCCTACCTGGGGAAGAAGGAAGACCTTCTGGAGATTGGAGCGCGCGCCGCGGCCAAATTCGACAGGAAGCTCGCGAAGGAAGAGAAATGGATTCGGCAGGGCATCAAGGCGCGGCGGACGCGCAACGAAGGGAGGGTCAGGGCGTTACAAGCCTTACGGCGCAAACGCCGCGAGCGCTTGGACGTGCCGGGCAAGGTTCGCTTCGGACTGGATGCTGGCAATTGGCCGGGCAAGCTGGTAGCCGATTTGCGCCGTGTGAGCTTCGCTTACACCGATACGGTCATCGTTCGCGATCTATCGACAACGATCCTGCGCGGGGATCGGGTGGGAATCATCGGTCCTAACGGTTCGGGCAAGAGCACGCTGCTTAAGCTGATTTTGGGCGAGATTGCGCCGACCAGCGGGCAGGTGGCGCTGGGCACACGGCTGCGAATAGCTTACTTCGACCAGAACCGCTCATGTTTGGATCCCGACAAAACCGTCCGCGAGAATATGAGCGAAGCCTCTGACTACGTTACGATCAAAGGCCGCCCGCGCCACACCATCGGCTACCTCAAGGACTTCCTGTTTTCGCGTCAACGTATCGACGCACCAGTGAAAACGTTGTCCGGTGGCGAGCGCAATCGCTTGTTGCTGGCAAAAATCTTTACCGGGTCTGCAAATCTGATGGTCCTAGACGAGCCGACGAACGATTTGGACGTTGAGACACTTGAGCTTTTGGAAGATCTTCTGGCCGATTATGAAGGAACGTTGCTGCTAGTAAGCCACGACCGCGCTTTTCTCGACAACGTCGTGACGAGCACGCTGATATTTGAAGACGACGGTAGAGTTGGGGAGTATGTGGGTGGGTACGAGGACTGTGAGCGTTATCAAGAGCGGCTGGCTGCGCAGCGCGCCGAGCCGCGGAAGCGCGCAAGCGCGCCACCAGTCGCTACCCCGCCACCAAAGAGGCGCACCCCTGGGACGCGCAAACACACATATAAGGAGGAGCGCGAACTGGAAGCGCTGCCCGGAAAAATCGACGCGTTAGAGTCGGAACAGGCACAGTTGCATGCGATCATGAGCGACGCCGAATTCTATCGGCAGCCGGGCGAGAAAATCACTGCCACCATGAAGCGCCTCGAAGCGCTGACAAACGAGCTCGAAGTGTACTACGCTCGTTGGGAATGTTTGGAATCGCAAGCCAACGCTGCGTGTACCTGACTTGAGCAGAGAGAATCGGGTCTGTAGGAGCTGTTGAAACGTTCGTTTTGCGCCGGTGAAAAGAGCGCACCGACCCTACGCCCCTTTCCGATAACGAGACAGTCCGGTCGATCGAGACCGTAAAAAATAGCAAGCTGCGACTCAGGAGGGATTACGCGCTGGTGACCGTGTAAACATGGCCGCATGTATCGCAGAAGACAACGACAAACGGTGAATTGATGAATTGCTTACCCTGTGATGACGTGGCACCACCATTTCTGGCGCTGATGTGTTCCATTCCTGTCACGGAACATCCGGGGCACCGAGGCTCTCCATTGGTTTGTTCATGAGTGTGTTTTCTAGAGCCATTTTTGCTTCCCGGATCATCCTTTCTCGAGTCCTTGGACTGGGATTGTTTCTCCTGATTGGATAAGCATTGGTAGGCTTCCGAAACCAGCCGAAAATTTCTCATTGCCTCTTCATCACCCGGATTTCGGTCGGGATGATATAAGAACACCAGCTTCCGATAGGCTCTCTTGATTTCCTCTTCACTGGCGTTACGATCGACGCCTAACAATGTGTAGTAAATATTATCGCCGGCCAATGTCTGCTCCACCCGTGGTCGCGTGAAGTGTTCTGCGCATGTGGTGCCTATTGTTGAGAGAAGTTGTTGCTTGGCGACAAATACGCAATAACTATACCGAGAATCCCATTTGACGCCTGTGAGCGTAACGTATTGTTTTCAAGCCGCAATTTCGGCGGCGGCGTTGAGACCCAGTCGTCGTTGCCCTATGCAGGTGACATATGTGTCAGAGAAAAGGTAACGGACGGTCATGTGCTTTTGCTGCGCTCAGAGTCGCAGCAGATCATCTTGTCCTGTACAGGGGAGCACGGCGGCCTTAGCTCTCTACGGCAGGAAACAAAGGGGTAGAGGTGCAGGAGGAAAATCAACGAGAGAAGAATGAAAAAGAGGGATGGAAGGGTTGCCGCCGTTGACTAGAAAACGGCTTGACCCAAAAAGCTCATTCGTGATTAGTGTTAGTTTCTATGGTTTCTCCGGCGGATGGCGCACGCATGCGCATCGCGGCAGTCGATCTAGTCAGTAATACCTGTTTTCCAGCGCTCGCCGCGGAGGAGCTAGGGTTTTACCAGGCGGAAGGCCTGGACGCTCACGTGGAACTGGTTCCCATGCTTGGAGCAAGCAAGGCGCTGCGAGACGGCAATGCCGACGCCATGATCGCCGGGTCGGTGTACGATCTCCTAACAACGTTTCCGCGTTGGGAAGGGGTGAAACTGATCGTGGCCCTTTCCCAGGGAACCCCCTGGTTGCTGGTGGTCCGGGCCGACCTCCCCGCCAAGCGCGGCGACATTAGCGCGGTGAAAGGGTTGCGTCTCACGGCAGCGAAAGGACCGGACCTCGCGCTCAGACGGTTGCTGCTCGACGCCAAGGTTGATCCTGACCGGGACTTAGAGATTGTGCGGCTGCCGGGTTCCAAAGCACGCGATGTCTCCTTCGGGGTGTTCGCGGCCCGGGCCCTCGAGGCCGGCCAGATCGATGGCTTCTGGGCCAATGCGATGGGCGGTGAGACCGCAGTCCGGCGGCGTGTGGGTAAAGTGCTCGTCGATGTCCGGCGCGGCGATGATCCAACCGAAGCACGCCGCTTCACCTTCGCTGGGTTTGCCACAACCGACAGGCTGATCGAACACGACCCTGATCGAGCCGGAGCCGCTGTCCGGGCGATCGTGAAAACACAACAAGCGTTACGGGCGGAGCCGACGCTGGCTGTGCAGGCAGGGCGGTGCCGTTTTCCCTCTGAGATCGCAGAGCTGATCGCGGTGATCGTAGAGCGGGACCTGCCGTTCTACGATCCCGTCATCTCCGCAGAGGCCGTTGTTGGGCTCAACCGGTTCGCCCAGTCGGTCGGTCTTCTGCCTCACCCTGTGGCGTATGAAAAGGTGGTGGCTATCCGCTTCCGCGACCTTTGGCAGTTCTGAGGCTGCCGGCCGGGACCAACATGTAAGAATCGGCAGACTTGAGCGCACGCTCAATTGGATTTGCGAAAATGATCTTTTCCCAGAAATAACTGCGGGCTCTTGTTTCGCTCCCGGGCAGGTAAGCTATTTATGCGGTCCTTTCAAGCTCGGAGGAAGCCGTTATTTGGCCGAACGGTTTCTTCGGCCGCGCTAAAGACCTTAGAGTCCGGATGGCTTTTTGCTCGATCTGGCGTATGCGCTCACGGGTGACGGCAAATCTTTCTCCCAATTCCTCAAGGGTATGCTCGCGCGTCTCGCCAATTCCAAAACGAAAGCGCAGCACGGCCTCTTGCCTTGGCGGCAGGGCCGCCAGGGCCTTTTTAACTTCTACCCGTAAGTTCGCCTGAGAAGCCTGTTCGAACGGGCTTGGAGCATTTTTATCTTCCACGAGGTCGGCGAGCCGACTTTCTCCGTCCCCGATGGGCGTCTCAAGTGAGACCGGTTCTCCTTCCATCCGGATGATGCCGAAGATCTCCTCCAGTGTTATCCCCATCGCTTTGGCAAGCTCCTCGGGCCTGGGCTCTCTGCCGAGCCTGCGCATCAGTAACCGCGCCGTGCTGATAAGCTTGTTCTTTGTTTCGACACGGTGAACGGGAATCCGGATCGTGCGTCCGGTATCGGTTATCCCGCGCGAAATACTTTGGCGGATCCACCAGCTCGCGTAAGTCGATAGGCGATAACCACGCCGGTAATCGAATTTCTCAATGGCTCTCATAAGCCCGAGGTTGCCTTCCTGAATGAGGTCCAAGAGGGGCAACCCACGGTTCACGAACCGCTTAGCGATGCTAATGACGAGACGTAGATTGGCTTCGATAAATTCTCTTCTCGCCGCGTCGGCCTGGTTCTCGCCCAATTGGATTGCTTCAACGACTTGTCTTACCTCTTGGGCGGACAAGCCCAAAGTTCCTTCAATCTCCCGAATAGCGGCGGAGAAGCTCGCCTGTTCCTTGGAATTACGCGCGATCCGGGCTTTTTGTTCGAGCCCGGCTAATCGGGTCTGGAGGTTTTTAACCTCCTGGGCCATGACGTCCACCCGTGACCGTGAGATTTGCAAACAGGTCAATTCCGCGATCGTCTCCCCGGTCTTTTTCTTTAGAGACCTTTTGAGATTTTCCCTGCGGCGTGCAGAGAGGCGTTTCTTGCGCAACTCCAATTCAAATCGTTCGTGACTACGACTCAAACGACGCAGTTTGGGAATGACCTTGAGCAGGCGCTTTCCTGCACGTTCAATTTCGGCTATCGTCTCCGCTTCCTCGCCCTGGATCAGGATCTCCTGTACCGGGACCTCCCCAAGCTCAAAGTTACGACCGAGTTCGAGAACATGCCGTAAGGCGAATGGCGAGGCGAAAAGGGCTGCTTTGATCTTCTCCCACCCCTCCTCGATCTGTTTGGCCAGTTCGACTTCGCGCTCGTGCGTCAGCAGAGGCACTGAGCCCGCTTCCTTGAGGTAGAGGGAAACCAAATCGCTAGCTTTCTCGACCTTCTCGATTTCCGTTTCGGACTCGTCGGTTTCCTCCGCCGGTGTTTCTTCGGTTTCCTGATCTGCGTCGAGTGTCTCGGGGGAAAGAAGATCCGAGGAGTCTTCTACTGGTTCCTCAGCTAAATCGCGCAAGGGACGCAGATCCTCGTGTTCCAAGCTTGGGTCCGTTTCTTTATCAATTCTAAGCATCGTCATCTCAGGCAGCCTCCACCTCAATAAAGTCGAGGTCCACCGGGGTAGGTCGACCGAAAACGCTGATGGTCACACGCATGCGCGAGCGCTCGGGTTTGATTTCCTGCACCGTGCCAGCGAAATCACGGAACGGACCGTCTATGACCTTGACCCTTTCTCCGACGTCAAACCGAACCTTCGGACGGGCCGCAGCCTTGCCCGCTTCAATCGTGCGCATAATCTCACGCACCGCTTCCTCTGACAGCGCGGTCGGGGCATTGCCTTCGCCGACAAAACCCAGCACACGGGGAACAGAATCGACGAGATGCCAGCTCTCTTCGCTAAGAACCATTTGAATCAATACGTACCCAAAAAAAAGCCGCCGCTCAACGATCTGCTTCTTGCCGCGGACCAAATCTATCACTTTCTCGGTGGGAATGAGTATTCCGCCGAAAAAATTCTTTTTTCCAGTTTCCGTGATCTTTCTCTGCAGGCCAGTCTTAACCCGCCGCTCGTAACCCGGTTGCGTGTAGATAGCGTACCATTTCTGATCCATGTGTTCCTCTTTAGGCTCGCTTTTCCTCCTATTGATCCTCTCTGCTGCCCAGGGGGTAGCCAGGTGGCACCCTACATCGGGATTAGGTGTCAATCTTAAGCCACGAACCTAAACCTGAAGTGCCAGGGAGCCTGCGAGGAGCCAGAAAGTGTGTAAAATTCTTTGGGGCGCCAGACGGAAATATGCACCTAATTTAAGCATATATACTATTATGTCAAGGAAAAATTCCAGCTCGCCCCCTGCATTGGCTTGGCAGAAGTCACATGTCGATGTCCCCTTCCCGGTCGCCCGTGCGTTTGGCGCACTTTGATTAAGACCCGACCCCCATGCTTCTTTTCGTGCTGATCCTTTGGCGGGGGGCTTGGTTGTGGAGATCGCGAGAAGCTCCGCAAGATTGACATTTTTCTCGCAGAGAACTGCAACTTATTAATGCCATTTCCGGGTGGAATTTGAAAACGTTTTGTGTGGCCTAGTGATCCTGAAATTTGACAAACGTGTACTGACAGGGGTCGAGTAGGCCGGCTCCCAAGGCGATGAGCGTGTCGCTTCCAAGCCGGAGCTTAGCTTGATATCTTTGAGCACGATCTCGATTGCGCGCGCAAGAATTTCCATGGAAATCTCCGGAACAGAACGCGCGGCGGGACCGGCCATAATCGCACTGGTCACTTGCCGGCATTGATCCGGCCAATCAGGTGCTTTCCAATACTCATGGGGGACGGCGGTCTTGTGGCAAGCGATCATCTATTTTTTGCCTTCATTCCCTCGCCCGCTGAATGCGCGGCGCGCCTCTTTCAGCAGGGCAGGACCCAATACGACAACCAGATCCGGTTCCTCCGCAAACCCGCGAATTTCGGTGGGCGCATGGCTAAGCCTGGTTGCGGCAACAACCGGCGCTCCTTGACGCTCCGCGCCGAACAGAGGAAAACCTGAGCAAAAAGCCCGGCGAGAAATCCCGCCCTACCGATAATTCGGCTCGCGAGTTTTACCCCCTGTCCGGCACGGCCATGAACTCTAATCTCAAACATTACCCACGAAGCAGCAATAAGCATGCCAGGGAGGAGTATTTCTTAAGCTTGCCTTACAAGCGCTTCTTTCGGCTGGCATCGCAGGTCTGCAATTTTACCGGAGTCATTTTTGCACTTCTGAGAAAGCTTGTCGGCTTTGCCTACTAAATTCCTTGCATGCGGTGTGGCATATCAATTGCCCAATCAAACAACGTCGGGAAATAGTTGAAAGGAGAAAAAATGTATGGCAAAGGCTGAAAAAATAAAGAGACGGAGACAAAGGTTGTAGCTCCATGGCGACCGTTTCCCGAAATGGTACGCTGGGGGCGGGAGATGGAACGGATGTTCGAGGATTTCTTTGACCGCAGATGGCCGATGCGCTGGTGGCCATCGAGAGCGGCAGAAGTCTCGCTCCCCTCGGTGGATCTGGATTTGTACGAGGAGAAGGGTGAGATCGTCGCCAAGGCCGAACTACCTGGGTTAACGAAGGAAGACATCGAGGTCAAGATCACGGAAAATCTCCTCACCATCAAAGGAGAGAAGAAAAAAGAGGAGGAAGTCAAGGGGAAAGACTATTACCGATCGGAGCGCTCCTACGGGTTGTTTATGCGCAGCGTTGAGCTGCCGCGAGAGGTGCAAGCCGATCAGATCAAGGCAACTTTTAAGAACGGCATCCTGGAGGTCAGGCTCCCCGTCAGTGAGGAGGCAAAGAAAAAAGAGATCAAGGTGAAAGTCGACTAGAAGCTGGGTCAAGGACAGGCAATGGCTTCAAGGGAAAAGGTGAAAGCCGGGATTGGGTGATTGCTGACCGTCAGGAAATTGGAGGAAGTTATGTACAAAAGGATGATCGTCCCTTTGGATGGCTCAGAGTTAGCGGAAGGAGTACTGCCCTACGCGCGTTCACTCGCGCGGGCACTGGAGGGACCGGTTACGCTCCTGCAGGTGATCGACCCTGATATCATCTCGGCTTTTACGAATCCCGCGCACAAGCGTTATTTCGATAACGTAGCTGCGGGCATGAAGATGAATAGCGCCGACTATTTGCGCGAGTTGGCCCCTTCCTTTGCGCAGCCTGCGAGAGTCGACCAGTTGGTCGAAGTCGGCAAGGCAGCGGAGACGATTGTCAGCAAAGCGGGGGACGACCCAGGAACCCTGATCGCCATGGCAACTCATGGGCGATCAGGGTTCCAACGCTGGATTTTGGGTAGTGTCGCAGCCAAAGTTCTGCATGCGACCCACAACCCGCTGCTTCTTATCAGACCGCGCGAACAATCGGCACCAATCCATGAAGAGGCGCGGTTGAAGAGTATTGTGGTACCTCTTGACGGTTCCGAGCTGGCGGCGAGCGTGCTACCGCTTGTGATGGAATTGGCAAAAAAATTGCAAGCCGAGATTATTCTGCTGCGCGCGTACGCTTTGCCGCTGTCCGTCTATGGGTTTTCTGATGAGGACTACGTGCCCAATATGGACGAGTTGAATGCGCAGGTAAGACTGGAGGCCAAGGAATATCTTGAGCGCATGGTTGAGGAACTGAAGGGGAAAGGAATGGAGAAAGTTTCGTCGGTTGTGGTGGAGGGGTTAGGCGCCGCCGAGATTATCGAGTTTGCGCAAAAAACCCCCAGCAACCTTGTGGCGATGTGCACTCATGGACGATCGGGTGTCGGTCGCTGGGTCATGGGTAGTGTCACCGAGCGCGTCGTGCAGTATTCCGGCGATCCCGTCCTGGTGATTCGTGCCGCGTCTTAGGGGGAGGACGCTCGCGGGTGTTCTCTTTTTTGCCTGCGGTAGTCCTTCAGATTTTTCGGCCTTTGTTGTAGACTCGATTTATTCTAGAGTTCTGGCCGACGGGAATGTCAAAACCCGGCATATTTGGTAACAGCAATCACGGGTTGATCCTCCGATGAGATCTGAGCAAGGCGACTACGTCAATTCGCGGGCGCGCGTCGGTATCGTCGTTGGGGGTGGCCCTGCGCCGGGAATTAATGGCACCATTAGCGCGGTAACCCTGGAGGCGCGGAACCACGGCCATGAAGTCGTTGGTATCTTCGACGGCTTTTCATGGTTAATGGCCGGCGACAGGCAGCATATTAAGCTGCTCGATCATAACGAAGTATCGCGCATTCATTTTCAAGGTGGCTCGATCCTCAATACCTCCCGCGCCAATCCAACGAAAAAGCCTGAAGACATGGCGCGGGTGCTTGAAGCCCTCCATGCTTTGAAAATCGGCTACCTGGTAACCATTGGCGGTGACGATACCATGTTTGCCGCCAGTCAAGTTGCCCAACATGCGGGCGGAAAGATTCGAGTTTGTCATGTGCCCAAAACGATCGACAACGATCTTCCGCTTCCGGGAGAGATACCGACCTTCGGTTTTGAAACCGCGCGCCAGTACGGCTTCGAACTCGTGCATAATTTAATGGAGGATTCCCGGACGACCAATCGCTGGTACTTCGTGGTCGTGATGGGGAGAACCGCCGGACATCTGGCGCTCGGGGTTGGAAAAGCGGCCGGGGCCACACTCACCGTGATTCCCGAAGAGTTTCCCCACGCCGTGCATCTTCAAACGGTAGGCGATCTGCTGGAAGGTGCAATTTTGAAGCGGCAGGCATTGTGGGGGAGGCAGGATGGCGTTGCGGTGATTGCGGAAGGGTTGCTCGAGCGCATGCCGGTTGAAGAGCTGACCGCGATTGAGGGCGTGCAGATTTTGCACGACAGTTACGGCCACTTGCGCCTCGCCGAGCTCGATTTGGCCTATATTCTCAAAACGCTTGTCGAGCGGCGGTTTGCCGAGCGCGGCCGAAGCCTCACGATCGTTCACAAAACGATCGGTTACGAGCTTCGCTCAGCCCCGCCAATTGCCTTTGACTGTGAGTATGTAAAGACGCTAGGCTATGGAGCGGTGCAGTTCCTGTTGAATTCCGGCAAGCCAGATTCTGAAATTAACGGCGCGCTTGTCTGCCTTGTGGAAGGCCAGTTGCGCTATCTGAAATTCGAGGATCTTTTGGATGCCAAAACCAAAAAAACCACCGTCCGATCCGTTGACATCTCTAAGCCCGCATACAAGGTGGCGCGCGAGTACATGATTCGGCTTGAACGCCAGGATTTTGCCGACGAGGCACGGCTGAAAGCGCTGGCAGAAGCTTATTCTATACGCGCGGTGCATTGCACTCCTCAGGAATTCAAGAAAAACTTCGAACACTTGGCAAGTGAGCTAAACGGAGGACTTTAATCTTTTCGTCAAGGAGAAAAAATATGAGTGCAAAAATAGCCGAGCTAAATTCCGTCGTCCGCGCCATGGTCGCGAAGGGAAAGGGTATCCTGGCCGCCGACGAGAGCAGCGGCACTATCAAGAGAAGGCTGGACAGCATTAAGGTGGAGTCCACGGAAGAGAACCGGCGCTCTTATCGGGAACTCTTGTTTACAACGCCGGGCGTCGAAGAATTTATCAGCGGCGTGATCCTGTACGACGAAACGATACGGCAGCCGGCGAAAAACGGAAAGCCTTTTCCCGAGGTCCTTGCGAGCAAGGGGATCCTTCCGGGAATCAAGGTGGACAAGGGTCCCGTCGATCTTCCCGGCTTCGCAGGTGAAGTGGTAACCGAGGGGCTCGACGGTCTCCGTCAGCGACTTGCCGAATATGTCCAATTGGGCGCGAAGTTTGCGAAGTGGCGCGCCGTGATCGCTATCAGCAACGGCATCCCCACCGAGGGGGGCATTACCGCCAACGCTCACGCGCTGGCTCGTTATGCAGCGCTGTGCCAGGAGGCGGGCTTGGTTCCCATTGTGGAGCCGGAAGTATTGATTGACGGGAATCATACCATTGAACGTTGCGAGGAGGTGACAGAGGTCACCTTGAAGACGGTATTCTCGGAGCTTTGGAGCAATCGTGTTGCGCTCGAAGGCATGGTGCTCAAACCTAACATGGTCTTGTCCGGCAAGGATTGTCCGCAACAGGCGGGTGTCAGGGAAGTTGCCGAGCGAACCATCGGCTGCTTCCGCCGGGTGGTTCCCGCGGCGGTGCCGGGAATCGCGTTCCTTTCCGGCGGCCAGTCTGCGGAGTCGGCGACGGAGCACCTCAATGCCATGAACGCTATGGGAATACACCCGTGGGAGGTAAGCTTTTCCTACGCTCGGGCCTTGCAGGACCCAGTGATGAAGGCGTGGAAAGGCGACCCAGCCAACGTAACCAAAGCGCAGAAAATTTTTTATCACCGGGCGAAATGTAACAGTGCTGCCCGCCTCGGCAAATATTCCAAAGAAATGGAAGCACAAGCTGCTTGATCCGCAAGTTCGCGCAATGCAGCTCGCCACCGTCAAGATCGTAAAGCCGGACGACATCAACTTCATTCTCGGACAAAGTCACTTTATTAAGACCGTTGAGGATATTCACGAAGCGATGGTCCAAGCTGTGCCGGGCATCACGTTTGGCCTTGCCTTCTGTGAGTCTTCCGGGGAGATGCTGGTGCGTTGGACGGGGACTGACGAGGAGTTGATCGATCTCGCCAAGCGCAACGCGCTCGCTCTTTCCGCAGGGCACAGTTTTATTCTCTTCCTGGGGCGTGGCTTCTTTCCGGTCAATGTCCTGAACCTAGTCAAAATGGTGCCTGAAGTCTGCCGTATTTATTGCGCGAGCGCGAATCCTGTCGAAGTAGTTATTGCCGAGACTGAGCAGGGCCGCGGGATTATGGGTGTGATTGACGGTGGCAAGACGAAGGGCGTCGAAAACGCGCAAGGCATCGCCTGGCGCAAAGACCTCCTGCGTAAGATCGGATATAAGCTGTAACTCCGATAAGGATTTCCGTTAAACGCCTAACTTTCCGCTCGGGGTGGGTTCGCCTTGCGATCAAAGAAAATCGTCTCGTCACTCAACGTGGTCTATGAAGAGGACAGCGAAGCCTTATACGAGCGGGTCGTGCAAGGCTGTAAAGACAGCGTGCCGACGAAAACCATGATCGGAATCTGGAACGGCGTATTAAGTCACGCCCACACAACGCGGTAACTCAGCAAGTTAAACCGCATCATGGCGGCTAGGTTCGACAGGCTCCACCCCCAGATCTGCACGTTCACGGCGTTCTCAGCGGGTTCCCACAAAACTCTTGATCTTGAGGTCTTGCTTGAGCCCCTGAATTGCTCCCAGCAGATAAAAACCCTTGGTCCCGCGTTCCGGTTGATGCTGTCGGACCGCACGGGCAAAAGCGTTGCGATCAATCAAAGACAACAATTGCGAAAAACAACTCTAGGCTACCGCTATCATAGAACCACCTGTGGATTGAGAGTATGGACGGCGCACAAACACCGTCACTGTGAGATTGACATCACACTATCTTCTCCAAGTCGGAGGATTTTACGGAGCCTGTCTTGGACAAGAGTGAGAATGTCCCCGTTTTTCTCCCGCGGCCACATTCTGATACCCTGATTTCCCGCTCCCCAGTCAGTGCCCGTAGAGAATATTGCGACCAGTGCGGGGTCGCGGTTCATCGGTGACAAATCCGGGGGCCCTATGCTAGTCCGACTTCGCGGATTCGCGAGGGTCAAAGCTCGTAGGTAGTTGAAAAATCAACCTGCAGGTCTCAAAGGTCTGCACTACAGGGTGGTCGCCGAGGTGGCATGGGCAGCGCTGATCTTGGGCGGTGGTTGTGCCGGTAGTTCGATCTGCATGGCGACGAACTTCTCCAGGCCACTGCGTGGTGTGAGCCCTGGCGCGAGCGTACGTAGCCTTTGTCCCAGTGTTACGTGCAGACAATAGGCCCAAAAACGACACGAAGATGTGCGCTTGGACGCGCTTTTCCTTTTGATGAAAGATCGGCCGGACCGCCAGATCACCTTTGAGGTTTTTGAACGCTTCTTCCACTGCCACCAGTTGCAGATACAAGCTCCACAGCTTGGCCGGGTCGCTCTCGGTCAGATTGGTGCGCAGCAAATAGCGGCCTTCGCGCCGGCGCGCCCGACGCAGTTTTTCTTTGTGCAAGCGATAGCTCAAGGAGGCGCCTTGGTTAGCCACCTCGATCTCGATTAAGCGCCACGCGCTGGGAGCCTTTTGTTTCGCCGCCCCCAGCTTCATGAGGAGATCTTCACGCCGGAGGATCATCTGACACAGTTGCTTGCGCCGCGCCCACAGCCATTTCAGCTGGCGCCGCCGCATCGAGCGCTCCTTTTGGACACGATCACGACTCTCTGCCAGCACGACAGCTCGCTTTGTTGCGCCAAGAGTTTCACTTTGACTCCGGCCCGTGCGCTGTGCCAGGGCTTATCCACAAGCGCCTTCTCCAAGCGCGTCAAGCGTCCCTTGGGCGTGCCCACCAGATATTTGATCGGTGGCTGGGCTTGGCGCATCTCTTCGAGCACTTCTTTGGTCGGAATACCCCGATCCATCAGCCAAATGCGCTCGGCCTTGCCGTATTGCTTCTCGATCTTGTGCAAAAACTCTCTCAGCGTCGTTTTGTCCGAAGTGTTGCCCCCCAGCACTTCGTAGGCCAGCGGAAAACCCTGCGGCGTGACGATCAGCCCGATCACTACCTGCACACAGTCCGATCGCTTGTCGCGGCTGTAGCCAAAGCGCCGTTTATCCTCTTCACCCAGCGATGGCTCGCTCTCAAAATAGGTGCTGGTCAAATCATACAGCAGTACCTCGAAGCTGGCATTGAACAAATCGCGCCAGCGCCCTACCAGGTGATCGAACAACGCCTGTTTGTGTTTGAGCAAAAAATCATGACAGGGATAAAAGCTTATGGGACTCTGCCAGGCTGAAGTCCGCTCCCAGCAAATCACCCAGCGCAGAGCTTGCAAACCACTGCCGGAAAGATTTTTGAAAGAAAGGTCTGCTCAAGCTTTAAGCTGGTAACAATGAAGCGGTCAACCGGCGGCTTCCGAAATCTGGCGTGAGCTTATCGGATCTCGGTAGGCTAACCGAGAAACCTCTCCAGAGCTCTTCGATATCCTCACGGCGAATGGAATTGGATTGTTCACGGCGGCACTCCCTACTCAGTCCACACCCGTAAGAACCAAAAAGTTAAAGAGCACTCTACGAGCGTGGGTCTTCTTGCCACAGCAATTCCCGACCGCCTTGAATTGGACACGCGCTGCAAGCACAATAAGAAATAGATCATGGGCATTCAATCACAGGTCCGGATAACGGTAGAGAAGTATCGCCTGTCAACGGCAGGTGATCGCGTTGTTGTCGGAGTCTCCGGGGGGCCGGATTCTATTGCGCTGCTGCATCTGTTAGTGGACCTCCGTAGGGAACTTGGCCTGCATCTCGAGGTAGCTCATGTGATGCACGGGATTCGCGGTGAAGAGGCAGAGCAGGATGCGCGCTTTGTCGCCGACTTAGCAAACGAGCTAGGCCTGGGCTTTCACCTAAAGAAAATCGACGTCCCCAAGGAAAAAGCGCAGCGAGGTAAGGGCAACATCGAAGCCATCGGGAGACAAAAAAGGTACGATTTTTTTGCTTCTGTCATGCGCGAGACTAATTGCAACAAGGTCGCGACGGGTCACACGCGCGATGATCAGGTGGAGACTATGCTGATGTGGCTCTTCCGTGGCGGGGGGCGCGGATCGCTAAGCGGGATTCCGCCGCTGCGTTCGCTTGAAAATGGCTCTCAGGGCAGGAATCGATGGGTCGTTAGGCCACTGATCGAAACCTCCAAGGAAGAGATCTTGTCATACCTGAAAAAGCGTAAGATCCTTTACCGGCAAGACCAGACGAACTTGGATCCCACTTATCTTAGGAATTGGATACGGTTGCATTTGCTGCCGGAGTTGCGACACAGAATAGATCCCCGCTTGGACCTTCGGTTAGCGCGACTCTGTGAGTTGTTTTGGGACGAGGAAAAGCTTTTGGAAGGATTAGCAGCGACGCGCCTTCAGCCCGTAGTTCGCAATGCAACCCTTGACGTGGAATCATTCCGCCGGGAGGAAAAGGCTCTCCAGCGCCGCTTGTTACGCCTCTGGCTCAAGGACGGGGGAGGGGCAGGTCAGGGGCTGACCTTTGACCATATCGAAGGTTGCCGTAGGCTAATCGCCGAAGGACCAGCGCAGGGTCGCGTCTCGTTGCCTCGGGGCTTGGAGGTGGCAAGGGAGTATAACTTGGTCAGAGTGCAAAGAAAAAAAATTGGTCGATCGCATTTTACGTTTTATCATTACACTCTTTCACTGGACGAGACGCTGTTAATTCCCGAAGCCGGAGTGCGGATTCGTACTTCGGTACAGGCTTGTCCGCCCACACCGAGGGCAAGAGACAACACGGTCGCAGTCTTCGATCTGGAAGCAATTTTTCCAGCTCTAACCGTGCGCAACTTCCGCGCGGGAGACCGGATTCAGCCGCTGGGAATGAATGGCAGGAAAAAGGTCAAGGACTTATTTATTGACTTAAAAGTTCCCACCCGCGTCCGACAGAAATGGCCTTTTTTGCTTTCGGGGGAGCAGATACTTTGGATTCCAGGCTACGCCAGAAGCGATTTGGCCAAAATTGGCCCGACGACGAGTAAGGTGCTTAGGGTGGCGGTTCGGTCAGCAGTTCGACAACGCTAATGATATTGAAGTAACTATTTGTCTATGCTAAAGTTTCGTGTCTTTTAGTATCCAGGGAGGCAGGGTTGAACCAGTTATCAAAAAATATCGCGCTGTGGCTGGTTTTGGGGCTTGTATTCCTTTTGCTTTTTCAGATCTTCAGCAAACAGCACGGCAAAGAGCCCGAAATTATCTTCAGCGAATTTCTTTCGTCTGCCGACCGCGGGGAAGTTCAAGAAGTTACCATCCAGGGCAACAATATTCAGGGAAAATACCAAAACGGTGAGCGCTTTCGGACATTTGCTCCCAATGATCCTGACTTGGTGAGGATGCTACGTGAAAAGAAAGTCAGGATCGCGGCCAAACCGGAGGAAGAATCGCCTTGGTACCTGATGCTGCTGTTTAATTGGTTCCCAATGCTCCTTTTGATCGGCGTATGGATCTTTTTTATGCGCCAAATGCAAGTGGGAGGCGGAAAAGCCCTCTCTTTCGGCAAGAGCCGCGCGAAACTCCTGACGGAAAATCAGCATCGAGTGACCTTCAACGACGTTGCTGGAGTGGACGAGGCCAAGGAAGATCTGGAAGAGATCATTGCCTTTTTAAAAGACCCGAAAAAGTTTACCAAGCTCGGCGGCCGGATCCCTAAGGGGTGTTTGCTCATTGGGCCCCCGGGGACGGGGAAAACTCTTTTAGCGCGGGCCATTGCGGGAGAAGCCGGGGTTCCTTTCTTCAGCATCAGCGGGTCTGATTTCGTGGAAATGTTCGTCGGAGTCGGTGCATCACGGGTTCGCGATCTATTCATCCAAGGCAAGAAAAATGCGCCCTGTATCATTTTTATTGACGAAATCGACGCGGTAGGACGCCACCGCGGTGCTGGCCTCGGCGGCGGGCATGACGAGCGTGAGCAAACCCTGAATCAGCTTCTCGTAGAAATGGACGGCTTTGAAGCCAATGAGGGAGTCATTCTCATCGCGGCTACCAATCGTCCGGACGTTTTGGATCCCGCTTTGCTCCGCCCAGGCCGGTTTGATCGAACCGTGGTGGTGCCGCGACCCGATGTGAAAGGTAGGGAGGGGATTCTGACGGTCCATTTGCGGAAGGTCCCGCTGGCGCTTGATGTGGAGGTCAGCGTTCTCGCACGCGGCACCCCGGGGTTTTCAGGTGCCGACCTGGAAAATCTGGTCAATGAAGCCGTGCTGCTAGCGGCGCGGAACAACAAGGACAAGGTTGATATGCGGGATTTCGAGCTTGCCAAAGACAAGGTAATGATGGGTTCGGAGCGCAAGAGCATGATCATTAGCGAGGAAGAAAAGCGGATTACCGCTTATCACGAATCCGGTCATGCGCTGGTGGCGAAGCTCTTACCCGGCACGGATCCTGTGCACAAGGTAACGATCATACCTCGCGGCATGGCACTGGGTCTCACGCAACAGCTTCCGATGGATGAAAAACACACTTATCCCAAGATATATCTGCTGAACAACATTACGATCCTTTTCGGCGGGCGGGTAGCAGAAGAACTGGTTTTGAGCCATACCACCACGGGCGCGGGCAACGACATTGAACGGGCTACGGATATCGCGCATAAGATGGTGTGCGAATGGGGAATGAGTGAGCGACTAGGGCCGATGACGTTTGGCAGGCACGAAGAGCAAATCTTTCTGGGCAGAGATTTCAATCAGCAACAGGACTATTCCGAGAGCACGGCGGTGGAGATCGATGCCGAGGTAAGACGGATCATCATGGATTGCTACCAGCGTGCCCGCGCCCTTCTCGTCGACAATCTTGACCTTCTGCACAAGATGGCGCAGAAGCTTTTGGAGAAAGAGGTGTTAGACGGTGTCGAGATTGACGCCTTGGTGCGTGAGGTTCGTAGCAATGGCGGGCAGACTCTGGCTCCGGCCGCGGCCAGTGCTTAACCAAATCCGTTCCCTCTCCTTAGTTTCATTCCTGTTCAGAGTCATCGAGTGCCACCCGCTGGTCCGTTGCACGGACTTTCGGCTTTGATGTCTGATTCGTTGCAGCACAAGCATTCAAATGCTCGGCCACCCCGGCCCCTCGCCGGTAGGGGTAGGGTCCTGAAAACGCGCCACGGAGAGCTAGACTTAAATCGAACTGGATTGATGGGCGTCCTCAACGTAACCCCTGATTCCTTCTCCGACGGGGGAAAGTTTTTCAATTCCGGCAAGGCTGTTGAACGTGGCGTTGAACTGGCTGCTGAGGGAGCAGACATCATCGACATTGGCGGCGAATCCACGCGGCCGGGCGCTCAACCTATTTCGGTCGAGGAAGAAATCGAACGGGTGATTCCGGTTATCCGTGGTCTCCGCGCCCGCACTCAAGTTCCGATATCGATCGACACTTACAAAGTCGAAGTCGCGCGGCGCGCTCTTGCGGAAGGGGCGGACATTGTAAACGATATCAGCGCGATGCGCCTGGATACGCGAATGGCGTCGTTTGTGGCGAGCGAGAAGGTGCCGGTGGTTCTCATGCATATGCAAGGAATGCCGCGAACCATGCAACTGAGTCCAGGGTACGTGGATGTAGTGGGCGAGGTCACCGAGTTTTTGCGTTCGCGAGCGCAGGCTGCCGTGGACGCGGGCATAGATCCCGCCGCGATCGTCGTCGACCCAGGCATTGGTTTTGGCAAGAGTCTCGAGCACAATCTTACGCTGCTGAGAGATCTTCCCGTTTTGGGCTCGCTAGGATTTCCCGTGCTCGTGGGGGTGTCCCGTAAAACCTTTATCGGGAGAGTCTTGGCCGCAGGTCCCGAGGAACGACTGGAGGGCAGTTTGGCCGCGGCGTGCATCGCGGTTTGGGGAGGCGCGTGCATAATCAGGGTCCATGACCTGCAAGAGACGGTGAGAGCTCTACGGATCGTGGACGCCATCCTGGCGGTGCCGGGCGGTTAGGAAAATGCGAGTGTCTGACTGCCTTGTGTGGATTAGGCGACAGGATGCTTTCATTGGTGCCGCTAAACGATTGGGCGAGCATCGCATGCTTCGGTGACGCGCCAAGCTACCTGACTGTGCCAGAATGGTAACAGAGAAATCGACCCGCTTCCGGGCAAGAGCTAAAGATGCGAAAAGGAGCTGAGAGTTGAAAATTGCAAAGCCGACAAAAAGCAAATATGCCGAACGGCGCCTCTTTGGGACAGATGGGATTCGCGGTGTTGCCAATCTTGACCCTATGACGTCAGAGATGGCGCTAAAGTTAGGCCGCGCGATTGCCCATGCCTTCCATGAAATCGAGAAGAAGGATCCGAATTTGGGTTTCAGAGCCGGCGCAGGAAGAAAAAGCTACCGGCACCGAATTCTAATCGGAAAAGACACCCGCGTGTCCGGCTATATGCTAGAAACGGCCCTGGCATCCGGGATCTGTTCGATGGGCGTCGATGTGCTTCTGGTAGGCCCGTTGCCGACGCCTGGAGTCGCGTTCCTTACGCGCAGCATGCGCGCGGATGCCGGCGTTGTTATCTCGGCTTCTCACAATTACTTTCAGGACAACGGGATCAAGTTCTTCTCGCGCGACGGCTTCAAACTTCCCGATGCCATCGAGGCGCGCATGGAGGAAATGATCTTTGCAGGCGAGATTGAGCGCCTCCGGCCAACTGCCGCAGAGATTGGGAAGGCATTCAGAATTTCGGACGCCCTCGGGAGGTACATTGTCTTTCTCAAGAATACCTTCCCGCGCCATCTCACGCTCGACGGTCTCAAAGTCGTGGTCGATTGCGCTCATGGAGCGGCCTACCGAGTGGCGCCGGAGGTCTTGAGCGAACTCGGTGCCGAGGTCATTCCGATGGGAGTGCAACCGGATGGGGAGAACATCAATCGCGGTTGCGGCGCGTTGCATCCCGAGGCTGCGCGCCAAGTGGTTCTCGAACGCGGTGCTGATTTAGGTGTGTGCCTGGACGGCGATGGCGACCGTGTCATTTTTATCGATGAGAAGGGCGAGGTTATGGACGGCGATCACGTCCTGGCGATTTGCGGTCGGGAATTACACGCGCGTGGTGAGCTCAAGTCGGAGACGGTCGTCGCGACCGTGATGAGCAATCTTGGTCTCGACGTTGCGCTGCAGGAGTGTGGGATCGGGGTTGTGCGGACGGCTGTGGGCGATCGCTATGTCGTGGAGGAAATGCAGCGCAGCGGTTACAATCTAGGCGGAGAACAATCCGGTCACATCGTGTTTCTCGATCACAATACGACTGGGGACGGGTGCGTGACTGTCCTGCAGGTTTTGGGGATTATGATTGAGCAAGGAAAAACCCTGAGTGAGTTAAGGCGCATCATGACGAAATTTCCCCAAGTCTTGCTGAACGTCAGGGTTCGGGAAAAGAAACCCCTTGAGCGCATGCTTCGACTGGGCGAGAAGATGGCTAAGATCGAGCGGGAATTGGGCAAGCGCGGGAGAATTCTTGTCCGTTATTCGGGGACGGAGCCTTTAGTCAGAGTTATGCTGGAGGGAGAAAGCGAGAGCACGATCCGGCAAATGGCGAGCGAGATCGCCGCGGAAATCCGCTTGGAGGTGGGAGAGGAGGAGTTGTGATCGTGCTCGTTGCCCGTGCGCGGGCGGATCTCAACGAGGGATAGGAATGCGCGGGCACAAACACCCTCACGATCACAAACACAGTGAGCGATGATTCGTCTCGGAGTCAACGTCGACCATGTCGCTACGGTGCGCCAGGCCCGTTTGGCCGACGTGCCGGATCCGGTTGAGGCGGCGCTGATCGCAGAGCGAGGCGGCGCCGACGGGATCACGGTCCATTTGCGCGAGGACCGCCGCCATATCCAAGAACGGGATGTTGTTCTCTTGCGGGAAAGAGCGGCGACTAAGCTCAACTTGGAGATGGCGGTGACTGAAGAGATGGTGCTCAAAGCCCTGGAGTTTCTTCCCGACGACGCGTGCTTCGTTCCTGAACGGCGCGAGGAGTTAACGACGGAAGGAGGATTGGACGTGATCGGCCAGCGCGCCAGGGTTCAAGAGGGCGTGAGAAGACTCCAGGAACAGGGTATCCGCGTCAGCCTTTTTGTCGATCCGGTTGAGAGCCAGATCCGAGCAAGTCGGGCTGTGGGCGCGCATGGCGTCGAGATTCATACCGGGCCTTACTGTAATGCTGAAGATGATCAGGAGGAGTTAGACAAAATTCAGGCGGCGGCGGCACTGGCGCGCGGGTTGGGTCTGGAGGTTCACGCCGGGCACGGCCTTGACTACGAGAACGTTATCCCGGTTGCTCGGCTCGAAGACATTGTTGAACTCAATATCGGTCACAGTATTATCGCGCGCGCGGTCATCGCGGGCATGGAGCAAGCAGTCAGAGAGATGAAGGACCTACTGAACCGTGCTCGTCGCTCGTGACCGTGCTCGTGTTGAAGATTTTCATGACTAACGCCCGTGGGTCACGAGCACGAGCCACGGACACGAATACAAACCTATGATTGTCGTGACGGCAAAAGAGATGCGCGAGCTGGATCGTTTAACCATTGAGAAGTACGGTGTGCCTAGCCTTACCTTGATGGAGCGCGCTGGAATCGGAGTTGTTGACGCCATGCTAGGCCGCTTTGGCCGCCTGGCGCAAGAAGGAGTTCTCGTGGTTGCCGGCAGAGGGAACAACGGCGGGGATGGTTTGGTGGTTGCGCGTCATCTGAAAAGGAAAAGGGTCCCGTGCGAGGTTGCCCTGCTTGGACGAAAAGAGGATTTGTCACCGGACGCGGCGGCAAATTTGCAGGCTTACCAGAAGGCGCGGGGAAAATTTTGTGAGATTTCTACGAAAGTGGGATCGGGTCTCGCCGCAAGGCTAAATCGGAAAAGGGTCGTCGTCGACGCGATTCTAGGAACCGGGTTGAGCAAAGAAGTCGGCGGTTTTTATCGGGAGGCGATTGAGCTCATTAATGCCAGCGGCTTGCCTGTTGTGGCTGTTGATCTGCCCTCGGGGCTCGATTCCGACGCGGGACGACCGCTGGGAACGGCAATTCAGGCTGAAATGACAGTCACATTTGGGTATCCCAAGTTGGGTCAAGTCATTTATCCGGGCCTTTCCTACGTGGGGGAACTGGTCGTCGCCGACATCGGAATCCGTGCTGAGGCGGTCGCGGAGGTTTGCCCGCGTACAGAGCTTTTGGACTCAGGGGATATAAGCTGGCTCGTTCCAGTGCGCGAGGCTGACTCGCATAAAGGAACCTACGGCCATCTTGTGGTACTGGCCGGTTCGCGGGGCAAGACAGGGGCAGCATCCTTGGCCTGCCGCGCGGCCATGCGGGTTGGCACCGGTCTCGTCACGCTGGCGGGTCCGCGAGCGCTAAACAATATCTATGCCAGCTCGCTGGTTGAGGTCATGACGGAGCCACTTGCCAACAGCCCAGACGAAGATTTGGAACCCTTGAATAATCAACAGTGGGAGCGGTTATTGGAAAAAAAGAGTACTTTGCTCTTTGGCCCGGGAATTGGGGTTAAGGCTTCCTGCCAGACGACGCTGCGCTGGCTGCTCCGTAATTTGGAATTGCCCTGGGTGATCGACGCCGATGGTCTCAATAACCTCGCGGCGGACCCCAGCGGGCTTCGGCGCGCCAAAACCGTGCCGGTTTTGACTCCCCATCCCGGAGAAATGGCGCGTCTCATTGGCGCCGATACCGGCGCAGTGAATCGGGACCGGACTGGAGTTGCCAGCCATTTCGCGCGTGACCATCATTGTTACGTTGTGCTTAAGGGCGCGCGTACGGTGATCGCCACCCCGCAGGGCCGTGTTTTTATCAATCCCACGGGTAACCCGGGCATGGCGAGCGGCGGCACAGGGGACGTGCTTGCCGGGATACTGGCTGGGCTGCTGGCCCAAGGCCTGGCCGTGGAAGATTCGCTCAAACTAGGAGTCTTCTTGCACGGGTTCGCCGGCGACCTGGTGGCGACCGAGAGGGGACAGATCGGGATGATTGCTTCCGATATCGTCGAGATGTTGCCGGAGGCAATGCGCCGGCTGTCGCAAGACAAGACGAGCAACGTGAATTTCAAATTGCAGAATGCAAGGTTTAAAATGCATCATGAAGGACGTAGCGGAAAAATTTGACTTTGGTATTTTGCGGTTTTCATTTTGCAATGAAATCGTTTGCGACATTCTCCCGTTCAGCGGCGCAGACTCGAAGTTGGGGAAGGAAATTGGGAACGCTTTTGCGGGGCGGGGAAATTATTGGCTTGACAGGTGAGTTGGGTACGGGGAAGACATGCTTCGCGCACGGGCTGGCAGAAGGGCTGGAGGTAGAGAAAAATACTTGGTTGCGTAGCCCCACCTTCACGCTCATTAACGAGTACCACGGTCGGTTGCCCATCTATCATATTGACCTTTACCGCGTTGCTGCCCCTCAGGAGCGCGAGGGGCTAGACCTGCCGGATTATTTGTTCTCAGCCGGCGTGGCGGTGGTGGAATGGTTTCAATACCTGGCGCCGGGGGAGGTGGACGAAAGTCTCGAAGTGTTATTTGAACATGTTTCGGCGCGCGAGCGCAGGCTAAGCTTCAAGGCCAGCGGGGAGCGATACGAGAGGCTCCTTGAGCAACTCAATAAAAGCAGGTCGAACCGCTGGCGGGATTCAGGGTCAGAGGGATAAAACCTGTTGTATTCTCGGGCGTGGATTTTGAACGCATCGCTCGACTAAGCTCGCGGCGAAGTCTAAAATCGACGGTGAGGCGGGAATGGAATTAATTGTCCAAAAGTATGGGGGGACCTCGGTAGGAAGTCTCGAGCGGATCAAGAACGTGGCCGAGAGAGTCACGGCCGCACAGCGACCCGGGCAAGCATTTATTGTCGTGGTATCTGCGATGGCGGGTGAAACGAATCGGCTTGTTTCCCTCGCCCAACAGATAGCGGAAGTACCGGACGAGCGTGAATGCGACGTGTTACTGGCGTCTGGAGAGCAGGTATCCGCAGCGCTTCTCGCGCTCGCGATCCGCGCTTTGGGCTATCGGGCGCGTTCTTTCTTGGCGCATCAGGTTCGCATTGAAACCGACAGCGCGTTTGGCAAGGCGCGCATCAAGAGTGTCGATGCCAGCAAAGTGAAAGACGCCCTGCGGGAAGGAGAGATTGTCGTAGTGGCGGGGTTTCAAGGGGTTGACGAAAAAGGTAATATTACAACTTTGGGACGCGGCGGCTCCGATACGAGCGCGGTGGCAGTGGCGGCAGCGCTGCATGCGAAGGTTTGCGAAATCTACACCGATGTTGAAGGAGTTTTTACCACCGACCCCAATATTTGTCCCGACGCGAGGAAACTTGACCGGATCTCTTATGATGAGATGCTGGAGATGGCAAGCATGGGCGCCAGAGTCCTCCAGATTCGTTCCGTGGAGCTGGCGAAGAAATTCGGCGTGCCGGTCCATGTCCGCTCCAGTTTTATGGATCGTGAAGGAACCTGGGTTGTGGAGGAGGGAAAGGGTATGGACTCGGTTTTAGTCGCAGGGGTAACCTGCGAAAAGAACGAAGCCAAAATCACGATCTTACAGGTGCCCGATCGTCCGGGATTGGCCGCGCAGATTTTCTCGCCGATTTCGGAAGCGAACATCGTGGTGGACATGATTATTCAAAATGCCAGCGCGGAAGGCACGACGGATCTGACTTTCACGGTTCCCAAGGCAGACCATAAGAAAACGCTTGCTGTGGTCGAAAAGATTGCTGCAGATATTCAGGCGAAAGGCGTTCGAACCGATCCGCATATCGCGAAAGTTTCGATCGTGGGAGCGGGGATGCGAACCCACGCCGGCGTCGCGGCGACGATGTTTCAGGTGCTGGCGCGCGAGGGGATCAATATCGAGATGATCTCGACTTCGGAAATCAAAATCTCGGTGGTGATTCATGAAAAATATGCGGAGCTCGCGGTCCGGGTGCTGCACGACGCGTTTATGGGAAGACAGGTGATCTTATGAAGGACGTCTTGATCTATGACACGACGCTGAGAGACGGCTGTCAGGGAGAGGATATCTCGTTCACGCTCGAGGATAAGCTCAGGATCGCCGCGAAGCTGGTCGAGCTCGGAGTTGATTATATCGAAGGCGGCTATCCCGGGTCCAATCCGCGCGACGCGGAGTTTTTCAAGCAAGTCAAGAAATTGAAGCTCAAGAAAACCAAGGTCGCTGCATTCGGGACTACACGCAGGGCGGGCGTCAAGGCGGCCCAGGACGGAACCCTCAAGGCGCTTCTCGACGCCGATACCTCAGTTGTGACTCTCGTGGGTAAGACGTGGGACCTGCACGTGCGTGATGACCTGCGAATCAGCAAGAAGGCGAACCTGGAGATGATTGCTGACTCGATTGCATTCATGAAGGAGCGCGTGGGAGAAGTGATCTTCGACGCGGAACACTTCTTTGATGGTTACCATTCCAATGCCGACTTTGCGCTGGATTGCCTTAAGGCGGCTCAAGAAGGCGGCGCGGCTTGGCTCGTTCTCTGCGACACTAACGGCGGCGCGCTCCCGAACGATATCCAGGCTGCGATTGCGGCGGTTAAGAAAGCGGTTTCGGCCCCACTCGGCATTCACTGCCATAACGATGGGGAACTGGCTGTGGCCAACAGCCTGGCCGCGGTCGATATGGGAGTGCGCCAGGTACAGGGAACGATCAATGGTTTTGGTGAGCGCTGTGGCAATCTAGACCTCTGCTCCCTGATGCCGAATTTGCAGCTCAAGATGGGAAAGAGATGCATCGACGGCGAGCAACTGAAAAAGCTGCGCGAGGTTTCGCATCTGTTCTACGAGCTGGCCAATGTCAATCCGAACAAGCATCAACCCTACGTGGGGGACAGTGCGTTTGCGCATAAAGGCGGACTCCACGTAGCCGGGATCATCAAGAACCGCCAGACCTACGAGCATATCGATCCAGACCTAGTCGGCAATCATCAGCGCGTGCTGGTCTCGGAGCTGGCGGGGCGGAGCAACATCGTTTACAAGGCACGGGAGTACGGTATCGATCTGAAGAACGATGATCCGGCGGTTCAAGAGATCTTGCGCCGCATTAAGGATCTAGAAAGCCAGGGTTTTGAATTCGAGGCGGCTGAGGCCTCGTTCGAGCTTCTCATCCAAGAAGCTTTGGGGCGAAAGAAAAAGAATTTCCAGCTCGTAGGGTTTCGTGTGATCGACGAGAAGCGCAACGAGAAGGAACCGCCAATTTCCGAAGCGACGATCATGGTGCAAGTGGACGGAGTGCTGGAGCATGCGGCGGCAATGGGCAATGGCCCCGTGAATGCTCTGGATCAAGCGTTGCGCAAGGCCTTAACCAAGTTCTATCCTAATTTGCAGGAGGTCGAGCTTCTTGACTATAAGGTGCGTGTGCTCTCGTCAGGCGAAGGCACGGCCTCTTCGGTGCGTGTATTGATTGAATCAGGTGATAAAAAGGGCCGTTGGGGCACGGTAGGTGTCTCCCATAACGTCATTGAGGCCAGCTGGCAGGCTGTGGTAGATAGCATCGACTACAAGCTCTATAAGGACTCGAAGTAGTGAGCTAATGATTAGTGAGTTAGTGATCAGATCTAGGGATTAATGAATTAGTGATTGGGGAATATGGAAGCGCGGAGAAGCTAAATCACGAGCTCGCTAGTCACTAACTTACTTCAATTCGCCATGCCATGTGGAAAACCCTCAAAGAAGATATCCAGGTGGTTTTTGACCGCGATCCCGCCGCGCGCAACCTCTTGGAGATCATCTTTACTTACCCTGGGTTTCACGCGCTATTTTTTTACCGACTTGCGCATTTTTTTTGGGTAAGCGAATTCAAGGGGTTAGGTCGCTTCATCAGCAGCCTGGGCCGGTTTTTCACCGGGATCGAGATCCATCCTGGTGCCAAGATCGGGCACCGCTTTTTTATCGATCACGGAATGGGCGTGGTGATTGGAGAGACGGCCGAGATTGGTAATGACGTGACCATCTATCAGGGCGTGACGCTCGGGGGAACGAGCTTAAGAAAAGAAAAGCGGCACCCTACGGTAGCAGACTGCGTGATCATAGGCGCCGGCGCGACCGTGCTTGGTCCTGTAACCCTTGCGCGGAACAGCAAAATCGGCTCGGGTTCCGTTGTTGTGACCAATGTTCCGGCCGATTCTACGGTCGTGGGCATTCCAGGACGAGTAGTTGAAGGCGAGGGCGTCCATCGCGATCCCCATGCTCACCTGATTGACTTGGACCACGCCCGGATGCCCGACCCCGTCGCCAAAGCCATCGGGAATCTCGTCGAGTATATTCAAAAGCTGGAACGCCGGATCGACGAGTTGAGTGCCCGTCAGGGAGGGTTAGAACAGCGACGGGACGAGGACAACGAAACCTTGCGCAAGGCAAAAGAACTCCTCGTCAATTCGGGAAAGGAAACCTAGCCAGATTCCTCCGATAACGCAGCCAGCAATCGACACTGCGACCCATGGTTAAGCAAAAAGTTATCGTCGCGATGAGTGGAGGAGTGGACAGCTCCGTTGCCGCGAGCGTCCTGATCATGCAGGGCTACGAAGTCGCCGGGGTTTCTCTTCGGCTCTGGGAGCCGACGCATCCGAAAGCCCGGGACTGCTCCGACTACTCCGAAGCCGGTAAGGTAGCGGAGTTTCTCGGAATTCCCCATGCGCTGCTCGACGCGCGGTCCGCGTTTGCGGAAGGGGTGGTGCGGCCATTTGCGCAAAGTTATTTGGGGGGACGGACACCCAATCCCTGTGTCGCGTGCAACCGAGACTTTAAGTTAGGGCTCCTTTTACGGTTTGCCCAGGCGCAAAAAGCGGATTATGTGGCCACCGGTCACTATGCGCGGATCGTCGCGGATTCAGACTCGGGTCCTTATCTTATGCGTGGCGTCGACCGCGGGAAGGACCAGTCCTACTTTCTTTTTGACCTATCTCAAGAACAGCTTGGCGCGACTCTATTCCCCCTGGGAGGCTGGCGCAAGGAGGAAGTCCGCAGCCGGGCGCGCAAGTTCGGACTCCCGGTCGCTGAGAGGCCGGATAGTCAGGACATCTGCCTCGGCAATTACCAGAGTTTGGTTGAGTCCTATGCGGAGCAACATGCTTCGGCAGGCGGGGAGATTGTCGATCGACAGGGCAGAGTCCTTGGTACTCATCGCGGAATTCATGGCTTCACCGTCGGGCAGCGAAAGGGACTGGGAATTTCTGCCGCAGGTCCACTTTATGTTCTGGAGCTTGCGCCAAAGTCAAAGCGAGTTGTTGTCGGTACCAGAGACGAGCTTGGTAGCAAGGGGCTTGTGGCACATTCGGTTCACTGGATCGAGCCACTTCCGGCAGAAGAGATCGAGGCGGAGGTGCAAGTTCGTTATCGAGCGCCTTCCATTTGTTGCCGTGTGCGTATCGATCGAAACGAGAAGGCCGAGGTTTACTTTAGAGACGAAACCGCAACTGTGACGCCGGGGCAAGCTGCGGTGTTTTACCGCGGCGAGCGCGTGTTAGGCGGAGGGTGGATCGAGAGAGAGATAAAGTAACAAGTATAAAGGCAAAATTAAAAAGTAAGAAAGAACGAGCCGGATGGCGAATACGATACAGTTAGGTAAAAATTAAAAAGGAAAAATCAGAGAAAAACCCGATTTTCTAATTTTGCATTTGCTTATGCGCGTTGCGATTACCACACTCGGCTGCAAGATCAACCAGTATGACTCAGCAGCCATTCAGTCGCGATTGGAAAGTGAGCAGCACTCCGTTGTCCCGTTTGACGAAGAGGCCGATTTTTACATTATTAACAGCTGCACCGTTACGAATCGGGCCGACTGGGAAGCACGTCAACTGGTCAGACGAGCGAAAAAACTGAGTCCCCGAGCCCGTGTTCTTGTGACGGGTTGCTATGCGCAAGTGAACCCTCAAGAGGTTGTCCGTGTGCCCGGGGTCGATTTTGTCGTGGGACTGAACCGGATCGACGCCCTGTTACTGTTCGTGAACGCGCCGGAAACAGTTGGGGGAAAAATTTGCGTTGGCGACGCCAAAGAAGCGAGCGGCGTTCCCTTTCTCACCACCAGAAGATTGCCGGGTCGCACGCGCGCTTTCTTGAAAGTCCAAGAGGGCTGCAATTATGCCTGCACTTACTGTATCATTCCCGCCGCTCGGGGGCACAGCCGGAGTGTTCCGCCCGATGAGATCCTGCGGCAGATCTCCGTATTGGCTGCGGCGGGTGTCGCTGAAGTCGTGCTGACGGGAATTCATTTGGGCGGGTATGGCCGGGATCTTAAGCCGAGAGCGGATCTGACCACGCTGCTTGAGAGAATTGCGGACGCCCGCGCGATCGGGCGCGTGCGGTTGAGTTCGTTAGACCCACGCGAGGTTCCGCAGCGCCTTCTTCGGGTCTTGGCCCAATCGGAGGTTTTCTGCGACCATCTTCATATTTGTCTACAAAGCGGGGTGGATGAGGTTTTGAAAGCCATGCGCCGTAACTATGATACGGCTTACTATCGCGACCTCGTGGAAAGCGCGCGCGCGGCACTCCCCGATGCCGCGCTGGGAAGCGATATTATCGTGGGGTTTCCCGGTGAGACTGAAGAAAGCTTTGCGCGCTCCATGGAGTTTTTGGATTTCTTGCCGTTAACTTACTTTCACGTTTTTCCCTATTCCGTGCGTCGGGGAACGCCGGCGGCCGACCTTCCGGGGCACATCCCCCCGGCGGCCAAGAAACAACGCGCGCGGATCGCGCGCGAACTCGGCGGAAAAAAGCGGCGGGAGTTTTACCGGCGCTTTATCGGCAAAAGGCTCTCCGTTTTGTTGGAGCGGGGGAGCAAAACGCATGATTGGTTCAGGGGATATAGCAGGAATTACATTCCCGTAGTCGCCCGAGCGCAAGAAAACTGCGTGAACCGCGAGGTGCAGGTTCAAATCACGAGTTTGGAGGGAAATGGCTCGCTAGGCGTGGTGGTGGAGGGCGATAACCTGGGGGCAAACGGATCCTTGCCGAGCAGTCGTTTTGGCGTCGGCGCGTGCTCACCCCACGGATGCTGAAATATCGACGGGGGATTGTTGCGGCGCAATGGAAGCAGAGGAAAAGCTGGGTGATTTGGAAGCGGAATTGGGAACCTCGTTTCTGGATAAGGGTTTGCTTCTGCGCTGTCTCACGCACGTGTCTTATGAGCGCGGCAAGCAGGGCCAGCATAACGAGACATTAGAATTTCTGGGTGACGCAGTTTTGAATCTCGCGGTGAGCGATCTACTCATGCGGCGTTTCCCCGACAAAAACGAAGGCGATCTTTCTAAAATGCGCGCTTCCCTGGTCAATGCCGTGGTGCTGGCAAGCAAGGCCGCGAAGCTGAGAGTCGGGGACTTGGTCCGTATCGGAAAGGGGGAAGAGCACAGCGGCGGAAGAGAAAAGGAATCGATTCTGGCGGGCGCTTTTGAGGCTCTTTTAGGCGGGATTTATTCGGAGAAGGGGTATAGGACCGCCTACCGAGTGGTTGAGCGGCACTTCGCCGTCGATATCAAGGAAAAAAACTTCGGCACGTCTGATTACAAAACCCGCCTCCAGGAAATCACGCAGACGGTCTATCGCTGCGCGCCCACGTATCGCGTTGTCGCAGAGTCAGGACCGGATCATGCCAAACACTTTGTTACCGACATTGTGGTCCAGGGACGGGTGCTGGGGCGCGGCGAAGGCAAAAGCAAAAAACAGTCTGAACAGCAAGCCGCCCGGATTGCCTTGGAGAGCTTACAGGAGGGCAGAGTATCTCTGGAATCGAGGTAGATCTTGGTCGCCGCGCGCAGTAAGAGTCTACGCATCCGTCATCGTTCGCCTCCGGAGGCGGGCCAGCGGGCGCCGTATCGCGGAGCGATAGGGTTAAGGTATTGAGACAAAGAGGTTTGAATTACAAAAAGGCTGGTGTGGATATTGCCGCTGCTGACCATTTGGTTCGCCGCATTGGTACGCTCGCGCGGCGCACCGCGCGTCCGGGTCTTCTTGCTGGGGTGGGCGGGTTTAGCGGGCTGTTCCAGCTCGACGTCGGGCGCTATCGCCATCCCGTGCTGGTTGCGTCAACCGACGGAGTGGGAACGAAGCTCCGAATCGCTGCCCTCATGGGTGTTCACAATACCGTAGGGATCGATCTCGTGGCGATGGGCGTTAACGATATCCTCACCCAGGGAGCGGAACCGCTTTTCTTCCTGGATTATTTCGCCACCGGCAAGCTTCAGCCCGCGATAGCTCTAGAAGTTATTCGCGGCATCGCCCGCGGCTGCCAGCTTGCCGAATGTACGTTGATCGGCGGTGAAACCGCGGAAATGCCATCTTTTTATGGCGATGGAGAATACGATTTAGCGGGATTTGCCATTGGCGTGGTGGAAAAAAGTGAGATCCCAAGGCCGCGAGCAATTGCGACGGGAGATCTGCTGGTGGGACTACCTTCTAGTGGTCTGCACAGCAACGGGTACTCGTTGGCGCGGAAAGTGCTGCTGGAGGTGAAAAACTTCAGTCTGGGCAAAAGAATCCCAGAGCTAGCGAGGTCTCTCGGTGAGGAGTTGCTCGAGCCTACGCGCATTTATACGAGGATTGTGCGAACCCTTTTTCAGAAGCGTCTGATCAAGGGCGCGGCTCATATCACCGGCGGCGGGATCCCGGGCAATCTCCCACGGATTTTTCCGCCCGGGCGAAGAGCGCGAATTCGTCGCGATTCGTGGCCAGCTCAGCCAATCTTCGGACTGATCCAGCGCTGCGGCGGAATCTCTCAGTCCGAGATGGACCGTACCTTTAATAACGGACTGGGCATGATCGCAATCGTTGGCAAGGATCAATTCGACGCGTGCGTGCAGTCTCTCAAACGGCTGCGCGAAAAGCACTTCGTCATCGGCGAGATCGAAGAAGGAGCAAAAGGCGTGAATTTTACTTCTTGAGCGATCGATATGGCACGGAGAGTTCCTTTAGGAGTATTGATTTCGGGAAACGGTTCCAATTTGCAAGCGATCATTGATGCTATTGAAAGTGGCAAGCTTGACGCAGAGATACGGATTGTCATCAGTAACAAGCAGAACGCTCCGGGCCTTGTGCGCGCGCAGCGACATCAAATTCCGATACAGGTCATCGACCATCAGAGCCACCCTACCCGCGAGGCCTATGACCAAATCTTGATCGACATTCTTCAGGCCCAACACGCAGAGCTAGTGATCCTGGCGGGCTTCATGCGCCTGCTGTCGCCGCTTTTTGTGCGCACGTTCTCTAATCGGATCATGAATATTCATCCGGCTTTGCTGCCTTCGTTTCCCGGCCTTCACGTACAAAAAAAGGCGGTGGAGTATGGTGTCCGCTTCTCCGGATGCACGGTTCACTTTGTCAATGAAGAGTGCGATCAGGGTCCGATCGTCGCCCAGGGGGTCGTGCCGGTGTTTTCGCAAGATACCGAAGAAACGCTGGCAAAGAGAATCCTGCAACAGGAGCATCGTATCTATCCGCGGGCGATCCAGCTTTACAGCGAGGGAAGGCTGCGCGTTACCGGTCGAAGAGTCGTGATCGAGGGAGCAACGGAAGACGAGAAAGCGGTTTTGATCGAGCCTCCTCTGGAAGAATGAAGAAGGGTTTCATCGTAAAACTGGTTTTAAGTCTGGTCCTGCTCATTTTTCTCTTGGGCCAGATTGATTTGTCCTTGATGGTCCGGGTTCTGTCGTCAGCCAAGCTCTCTGATCTGACGGTAGTCCTTACCGGCTACCTGATCAGCCAGATCGTCAGTTGCGGTCGCTGGGCTCTCTTAACTCGCCCCTTAGGTTTTGCGTTGCCATTCAGAGACTATCTGTCCTTTTACTTTATTGGCATGTTTTTCAATCTCTTTGCGCCGAGCACGGTTGGCGGCGACGCCAGCCGCGTGTTTTATCTGGCGCAAGGAGGAAAGCCTCACGAAGCGCAACGGGGAAGGCGTACCACCGCTGCCTCGATCTCGGTGTTAACGGACAGAGCCGTGGGTGTGGGCGTGCTGGTGTGGATCGGGGCTGCGGCAATGATACGTTTTCCTGCGTACGGCATGCCGCAGATCATTCGATATCTGACTTATGCTTGTTCAGTTGCCTTCATCGCGGGATGGCTTTCGTTGTCCCTGGTTAACCGGGTACTGAGCTGGCGGGGTTCTTCCCTGGGGGAGTATGTTCGTCTTTCGCTAGACGCCTACTGGACGAACCAGACGGTGATCCTCTACGCGATCGCGCTCTCCGTGGTCATTCACCTTATTCAGTCGGGCATGCACGTTTTTTTGGGTCGAGCCCTGGGACTTGAGATCCCATGGTCCTACGCGTTGATTCTCTACCCGCTGGTGGGGCTGTTTAGCGCCCTCCCTGTCAGTGTGAACGGGATCGGTCTGCGCGAGAACGGCTACCTTTTTTTCTTGAAGCACGTCGGTGTCAGCTCGGAAAATGCGGTGGCCTTCGGCCTGTTATGGTTTCTCATTGTGGCCCTGGATAGCCTGATCGGCGGGGTTGTCTACGTCCTGAGGAAAAGTCCACACTCCGCTGAGACCGCTCTTGGCGAGGATGTTCACGCCAGATGAGGGAGGAAAGGAGTCGCGAGTCGGAGAAACGAGAGGAAGCCAGCGCGCCTTAAAGAACGCACCAAAATCTGCTATGTTTGCTTTGTCGGTTATTGGTGAAGGAGGGTTTATGTTTGGACTCGGCATGCAGGAGTTGTTGGTCATTTTGGTGATTGCTCTCGTGATCTTTGGCCCGGGAAAACTGCCACAAATCGGCAGCGGTCTCGGCAAAGCCATCCGCGACTTCAAAAAAGGTCTCAGTGGCGAGGAGCCTGAAGAGACTCCAAAGGGGGAAAGCACCTTAAAGGAAGAGGAGACCAAAAAGATTCCGCGTTAGGACCTCAAGCGCTCGACTAAGCTCCATGATGCAAGGCGACGCGGCACTTCACCAGGAACCCTGTCAGGAGAGCAAAAAATGGAGCCTAACTCCCGTGCCCGTTTTTGTGGTTTGCGCCGACGATCACTGTGTAGAGAGAGAGTTTGGAAAGTTTATAGAGCTTTTCCACGTTTAGATCCGAAGCTTCGAGAAAAGGTTTCAACCTGAGGTTGGTGCGCCAGCCGAGCCGCCGCGTGAAAGGGTCAAGCGCTTCGGTTAAGGAACCGATCACAGGGAAATCAGTGGTAAAGTGGTTGACGATCACGATCTTGCCGCCAGGGCGGCAAACACGTTTGGCCTCAGCGAGCATTCTGATTGGATCTGGAACTACCGTAACCGTGTGAAAAGCCGTGACATAGTCAAAGCTATCGTCGGCGAACGCTAAGTTTAAGGCGTCCATCTCCAAAGCCTTTAAGTGAGACCACGTGTTTTTCGCGATCTTTTCACGCGCGTGGGCGAGCATGTCAGGCGCCAAATCGATGCCCACAACCTCGCAGTGGGTCGGATACGCAGGGAACGAAGTGCCGGTCCCAACGCCTAGCTCAAGGACCTGTGCCCGCCGCGGAATACACAAAGCCTCGATGACCTGCCGCACGCGGTCATAAAAAATCTTGCCGAAAATCTTATCGTAAAGCTGAGCGTAGTCTGAGTAGATTCTGCTCTCGTGGGCTTCTGTCTCCGTACGATCCCTCCCAACCTCGGCGCCAAGCCCTGCGATCACGCCTCTGGTATTTTTCTGCTCTGGTGCTTGCTAAAAGAAACGATATCGCGCTTGCGGAAGCGCCACTGCTTTCCCTTCTTGAATGCGGGCAAGATATTCTTGCGGGCGAATTCGTTGACGGTATCCGGGCTCAGGTCTAAAATTGTCGCAACCTGTCTGCTGTTCAGAAGATCTTCTTCTCTTTCCAACATAAGCCCCCCCACGCTCGGAGTCTCGCATCGTTGCAGCCGCATGAGTCGATTCTTGTAACAATTTCGTTATCCCCTGTCAAGGAAAGGGTTTCGGTTGTTCTTGCGCCCATGCGCCAGTTGCTTTAGCATGAACCGACATGCGTGCTGGAGGTTTTTTGCTCGGAGCCCGTCTATTGCCACGAATTTTTAAAATTGCCAGCGCGCTGGCAATCGGCCTCGTCCTATTCCTGGTGGTGATTCTGTTTCTTCTCAACCACCTGATTGAAGCCGGCGAATTCCGGGGGCTTTTTATCCGCGAGCTTGAAGAACGCACCCACTTGAAGGTGAGCGTCGGCGCGGTGGCCATGGAGTTGGGCGGGATTACGGGGATCTCGCTGCAGGATTTTTCTCTGTCGGACCCGATCACGACGCGTCCGATCTTGACGGCGCCTAAGGTGGTTACCCGAGTCGCGCTCTTGCCGCTGTGGCATTGGCAGATTGTTGTCCAAGATATCCGCTTTGATCAACCTGCCCTGCAAATTCATAGAAATCGGGAGGGCAAGGTCGATCTGCTAGAAATCCTGGGCCGGGTACTGTTTCAGAAACCCGAGGATTTTCCCTTTACGCTCGATCTTAAAGAAATCAAGATGGAAGCGGGCCAGGTGACTTTCCGCGATCAATTCCGCCGGACGGCTACAGTCGTAACAGAAATGCGCCAGGCCAATTTGACGCTGCGCCGTGTTGGCGGCGGCGCGCTGCTCGACTTATCCACGCCGCGAGCGGCGGAAGACGCCTCCAACGAAGAAAAACCGGCTGTGGATTACCGGTTGCAGACGGTCGTGGAGAGAGAGGGTAAGGATGCGGCGATCGCGTCTCACGGTAGAATTACGTTCCAGGAGAACCACTTCGATCTGCGTCAAGCCGGTTTGGACGTCGATTTCCACGCCGAGAACTGGCCCGCTGGCCTGTTGCAAGAATACTATCGCGACTACTTACCCTGGACCGGGTGGAGCGGAGTTCTGAACGCTCGTTTCCACCTGAGGGGGAATCTTACCGAGAGCGCACGGGTCACGGGGGAAGTCGTATTCAAGGACCTCAAGATGGAGTTGGAGCAGGCTCTCGCCGGGCGCATTTCCCCAGGTAACGGCCGTCTTGACGTGGAGATGGAGTGGCGAGCTCCACAGATCAGTTTCGCGCGGGTCCAGCTGACTTCCGAGGAAGTCAGTTTTACTGCAAAAGGCACGATATCCCTCCAGCAAAAGGGCGATCCGTACCTGCATCTTCAAATCGCCACGCCTTTTTTGCCATTATCCATCGCCCGTGGCTACCTGCCGCGGAGTTCTCTGGAGTCCTCAGGCTGGCAGTCTTTAGTGCGCTCCGTTGATGAGGGCGAAGTGCGCTTCGCGCGTTTAGATGTAAATGCCCGCGTTTCCGATCTACGCGCAGGATCCGTTTCACAGGGGGAGAGCCCTATTGCATTTGACATGCAGGTGCGTCGCGTCGCGGCAAAGCCGCCATCCCCGGACTACTTGCCGGCGCGCAATGTTAGCGGTGAACTCATGCTGGAGAAAGGAATCCTCTACTTTAAAGATTTTAAAGGAACTTATGGGCAATCGCGTTTGGAAAACGTTAGCGGATCACGGAGAAAAACCTCATCCGGGAGTGAGCTTTTGGAGGCGCGGGTACAAGGGGAAGCGGATCTGGGGGAACTTTATCAGCAATTCAAAAGCAAGCTTTCGCCGAAGGCGGTGGTAGGGGCGCTGTCCGAGTTGCGTGAGTTGAGCGGGAAGGCGGCTATCGATCTGTCGCTCCGCAGGGACTCTGAATCCTCACCGACGGTTCAGGGGGAGATCGATCTGGCAGACGCGATGCTCCGGGTAGGCGCCGTAGTTCTCAAAGACATCCGTGGCCAGGTAAACATCTCTCCGGCGGAGATCGCGACCGATCAGATAGTTGCCAGCTTCGGCGGCTCACCGGTAAGCCTGCGCGGTTCAGTCCGGGACTATGCATCGGAGCAGAGCAGCTACGAGCTAACTGCGGAGTCTCCCGGAATCCGTGCCGGAGAAATCAGTCATCTTCTTTTCGGCTCAGGCTCGGCTCAGGATCCAGGCATCGTGCGCGGGTGGCTCCGCTATCGGGCGGCGAACATGAAAAGCGGAGAGGGAAACTTGAGCGGGGTATTAGAGCTTCAAGGGGTTCAGCCCGCGTTAAAAGATTTGCGTCAACCGCTACGGCAGGTTTCGGGCGTCGTCAATATTGATGGTGACCGCATCGAACTGCATGCGATCAAAGGGCGCATCGGAAACTTTGGCTTGGAGTTTTCCGGGCAGTTGAGATTGGGTGAAAAGCCGAGTCTCAATTTTACTTTAAGTTCTCCTGAAATGGACATCGGAATTCTTTTGCCCAAAGAAACTTCCCAGGCGGGATGGTACGATCGGCTCGAGGCTCAAGGAAAGGTCCGGATTGGCCGAGGACGATTCGAGGGATTTCACTTCGCCAACTTAGTGACGGACCTTGTGCTTGAGCGAAGAACGTGGCGTCTGGAGAATTTTTCCGCCGGCTCCTCAGGAGGAACCATTGAGGGGCATGCTTCCTTTTTCGACCGCCCCGCTCCCGGAATCGACTATGTTCTGGAGCCTAAAGTCCGGGGCGTTCCGATGCAGGAGTTCCTCGGCTGGTACGATGTGGGCACGAAGGAAATCACGGGCGCCGTCAACGTTGCCGGCAAGGTGGAATCGGGCGGTTCTTCGACGGCCGAAAGGAAGCGCAACATGAACGGTCAGTTCCAACTGGAAATCCAAGACGGTGTGTTACGGCGAATGCCGTTGCTTCTGCGGATTTTGAACCTTATGGACCTATCGCGTTGGTTTTCTCTTAAATTGCCGGACTTGAACCAGGAAGGCATTCGCTTCCGCAAGATTACCGGCGATTTCAAGGTCGCGCACGGCGTTTACACGACAGAGAACCTCGTTATCGACAGCGACGACATCGGGATTACCGGGTCAGGCCAGTACGATGCTCCGAACGATGCGATCGATGCCGTTATTGCGCTCAGGCCCTTTCCCGGGATCAGTTCGGTGGTGAGCTACATCCCTCTGATTGGGCCAGGCATCGCAGGGATTCAAGGGTCCTTTCTCGTGGCCAGCTTTCATGTGAAAGGGCCAGTGGAGGACGCCACGATTACGCCGGCGCCGCTGAGCACGCTGTCGGAGTTTTTCTTTAGCGCTCTCAAGATCCCGCAGAAGATGCTGACGCTTCCGGGTTCGGGGACCAAGTGATCTCGCGTGTAACACTCTACACACGAACCGAATGCTGCTTGTGCGATGAGATGAAGGCTGTCGTGCGCCGTGTCGCTGGCGAGATCCCTTTGGTGATTGAAGAAATCGACGTCGACCGCGTGAGCGACCTGCAAGCAAAATACGGTCACGAAGTCCCGGTACTCCTGATCAACGGGCATAAGGCCTTCAAATACCGGACGACGGTCCAGGATCTGCGCAAGAGGCTCCAAGCCCTCCGGGATCGGCGGGAACCCTGAAAAAAAGGAGAACTGGGGGTTTCCAAGCCGCTACCGCCATAGGCCATAGCACCGCCCTTGGCAGACGCAAGCCCATTCGCTTCAAAACAAGCCGTCCATAAACGGGTGTGACTTTGACAGTTGCTAAGCCATCCGCACGCAGAGCCTTTGGGCACTGTGAAGCGATTGAATTCTTCGTGGAAGATCAGACCTTTTTCCACAAGGACTTTGCGGTCGTTTCCTTGCGAATGGGGGTTCGCTAGCGTATTTTTGATAGACTTATGGGGCGGTTGAAACATTACGTCTGGCGCTATCGGCGGCGCTACTTGGTAGGTGGGCTGTGTCTCCTGAGCACGGCCACGCTGGTCATGTGGATTCCGTGGTGGATACGGGAGGCCATCCGAATCATCGAACACGGCGAGTCGCTAAGCAACGTGACGTTTTACGCCGCCGTAATCGGAGTCGCGGCTATCGTGCAAGGCATCGTACGCACGTATTCTCGCGCGCTGATCTTTAACGCTGGCCGTGACATCGAGTATGACCTGCGCAACGACCTGTTCGCCCATCTACAAAAACTGCCGCTATCGTTCTATCACTCCCAAAGAACCGGCGACTTGATGTCTCGGGTGATCAACGACATCTCCGCCGTTCGTGTGATGCTCGGCCCCGGCATTCTCAATTTTGTCAACGCGCCGCTCTACTACGTGTACGCGCTCACATTGATGCTTTCGATAGATGTTCGGATGACGTTGGCTGCTTTGGCCCCTTTCCCGTTGCTGGTGTTTGCAGTTACCAAATTCCGCGGCAGGATTTTGAAAAGCTCTTTCGAGGTGCAGCAGCAGATGTCGGTGCTAAGCAGTCACGTACAGGAAAATCTGAGCGGCATGCACGTGGTAAAAGCCTATACCCAGGAGCAGTTTCAAATCCAGCAATTTGCCGCGTTGAACGAAGACTTTCAGGCAAAAAGCTTGGAGCTGGCGCGAATGCGCGGCATTGTCTCGCCAATCATGCAAGGCTTTAATGCGCTGACCGTATTGATCGTCCTCTGGTATGGCGGCATTAGGGTCGTTCGCGGCGACTTGCTCGTTGCCGACATCGTTGCGTTTATTGCTTATCTCAACGTGCTGGCGTGGCCTACAGCGGCGTTTGGCTGGATGCTCTCCCTGGTCGAGCGCGGCCGCGCCGCCATGCAGCGCCTCGAAGAGATCCTGAAAACCGAACCGGAGATTGCCGATCCTCAAGCACCGACACCGGTTAGCGGGTTAAAAAAAGAAATCGAATTCCGCAACGTCTCTTTCTCCTATCGCCCGCAGAATAACAGCCATTCCACCCTCGAGGGCATCAACTTCTCGCTTCCGGTAGGGCGCTCGGTCGGCCTTGTTGGCCGGGTCGGTTCAGGAAAGAGTACCGTGGCACAGTTGCTGCCGCGCCTATTCGATGTCTCGTCGGGCGAGATTCTCATCGACGGCCAGGACATTCGAAACCTATCCGTGCGCGACCTGCGCAAGATTCTTGGCTATGTGCCCCAGGATCCGTTTCTATTTTCGATGTCGCTGCGCCGAAATTTAGCCTTTGGCCGGGACGAAGTCTCGGACGAAGAATTGAACCGGGCCGTGAGCATCGCCAAGCTCGAGCGTGATTTGGAGATCTTTCCCCAGGGCGTCAATACGATCGTAGGCGAACGCGGCGTCACGCTCTCCGGTGGCCAGAAACAGAGGGCCACACTGGCGCGCGCGCTGTTGATGGATCCGCCGGTCTTGATTCTCGACGATTGCCTCTCGAGCGTCGACGCGCAAACCGAGGCCGAAATTCTGCACGGCCTCAGGTCGATTCTTAAAGAGAAAACCTGTCTCATCATTTCCCACAGGATCTCGGCGGTGAAAGAGGCGGACGAAATCCTGGTCCTTGACGAGGGAAAAATCATCGAGCGGGGGAGTCACGAGCAGCTGGTCCATCGCAGCGGTGTTTACGCCGAACTCTACCAGCAGCAGCAGCTTAGCGAAGAGCTTGAGCAGATTTAGATGGCCGAACCGTCCCACCAGGAAGAAATCCTCGGCAAAGCTTACGATCTCCGGCTGATCAAGCGCCTTTGGACATTTATCGGTCCCTACAAGCGGCTGTTCTGGACGGCCATGCTGCTGCTGCCGTTGCAGCAGGCCTTCGGCCTGGCGCAACCTTACCTCATGAAAATCGGCATTGATCAGTATATTGACGGGCGGGATCTCAGCGGGCTCCGGGATGTGGGGCTGCTCTTTCTTGGCGCCGTTATCGGGGAGACGACGATTCTGTTCTTCCACTATTACCTTTCCATGCTCGTGGCGCAGCGTTGTTTGGGCGATTTGCGGGTCGCGATTTTCTCGCACGTGCAGAAGCTGCCGATGAGTTACTTTGACCGCAACCCCGTGGGCCGGCTGGTGACGCGCACCACGACCGATGTCGACGTGTTGCAGGAGATGTTCTCGTCCGGCGTCATGACGCTACTCTCGGATTTTGTCATGGTGCTTTGGATCATCGGGATCATGTTCTATATCGATGTGAGGTTGGCCTTGGTTTCACTGGCGCTGATCCCGCTGATAGCGCTGGCGATCAATTTTTTCCGTGTCCGAGCGCGCCAGACGTACCGTCAAATTCGCGAGCGGATCGCACGCATCAACGCCTATCTGGGCGAGTCGATCTCAGGGATGGCGGTGATCCAGTTCTTCGCGCGAGAGGAAAAGAGTTATCGCGAGTTCGTCGAACTCAATTCGTCCCATCGGGATGCCTACCATCTGTCAAATCTGTATGAGGCGGCTCTCTACTCGATGGTCGAAGCGGCGAGCTCGGTGAGCGTTGCACTCTTGCTTTGGTACGGCGGCGGCGAAGTGTTGCACGGCGTGATCGGCATCGGCACGCTGGTCGCGTTCAAGGAGTACCTCCACCGTTTCTTCGTGCCGTTGCGTGACTTCAGCCAGAAATACGCCGTCATGCAATCCGCGATGTCCTCCGCCGAGAGAATTTTCCACCTTCTCGATACGCCGGTGATCATTGAAAGTCGAAAGAACGCGGTGATTCCAAAACCGTTCCGAGGCGAGGTGATCTTCGACCATGTCTGGTTTCATTACAAGCAGGACGACCCGGTCCTCAAAGGCGTGTCGTTCCGGATCGAGCCGGGAGAGAAAGTAGCGGTCGTCGGCGCCACGGGCTCTGGCAAGACCACCACGATCAAACTGCTCAACCGGTTCTATGACATCCAAAAGGGCTCGATCAGAGTCAGCGGGGTCGACGTGCGCAACTGGGATCTTCAGGCGCTGCGCCGGCATATCGGCGTGGTTTTGCAGGATGTCTTTCTCTTTGCCGGAGATGTGCACGCCAATCTCGCGCTCGGTGATCGCTCGATTCCGATGGAGCGCATCGAGCAAGCAGCTCGCTCTGCGAACGCCGAAAGCTTTATTCTGCGGCTGCCGGAACGGTTCGACGCGCAAGTGCGGGAGCGCGGCAGCAACTTTTCCGGAGGACAGCGCCAGCTCTTGTCACTGGCCCGGGTTCTGGTATTCCAGCCGGAGATTTTGGTCATGGATGAGGCGACTTCGAGCGTGGACACGGAAACGGAGCTGCTCATTCAAGACGCGCTGGACAAGGTGATGGAAGGCCGGACGTGTCTCGTCATCGCCCACCGCCTCTCCACCATCCGTAACGCGGACCGGATCATCGTGCTTCATCGCGGGGAGGTGCGCGAGATGGGTTCCCATGCGGAATTGATGGAAGCGCGCGGTATCTATCACCGTCTTTACCAGCTTCAGTACCAACGCGAAGAAGCTAAATTTGTGCCGCACGAATCTGTAGCGAAGATTCAAGGCTGATGAGTCTGTCGAATCGCAAATTGCCGATCTCACCGTTCCAATCTCAAATCTCGAGTCTCTGTCTCTTTCTGTGTCTGTTCTCCGGCTGCTCGCCCGTTTACCTCTTCCGCGTCGCACTCGAAGAAGGGAAAATCCTTTGGCGCCGGCAGCCGATTGAGCAGCTGCTGCAGAGTGGGGATCTCAATTCCGATACGCGTGAGAAACTGAAGCTGGTATTAGCGGTGCGCGAATTTGCCAGGGACAAGCTCAAGTTCAAAGTGGGGGGCAGCTATGCGAGCTACTCTTACGTCGATGGACACGCGCCCTCCTATGTTCTGATGGCGGTTCCCAAGATCGAGCTTCGCCCATACACGTGGTGGTATTTGTTCGTCGGTCGGGTTCCGTATAAAGGGTTTCCTTCTGAAGCATCGGCAAAGGCCGAAGCCGATACTTTTGCTTCGCAAGGTTACGACACCGATATCCAGGCGGCGGCGGCGTTCAGTACTCTCGGTTGGTTCGACGATCCTTTACTTGCGCACCTGTTGGAATATGACAAGGTGACCCTGGCCGAAATTATCTTCCACGAGCTTCTGCACAATACTTTGTTTGTCAAGGGAGCGGTGGATTTCAATGAGAGTTTCGCCAACTACGTGGGTTATCACGCGGCGGTGTTGTTTTTTCGCGAACAGTATGGGCCGACCAGCCAGGAATATCTGCGCGCGGTCGAAGTTTGGGACCAAGAATTTGAGTTTGCCAAGTTCCTTGCCGAGCTCGTCCGAAATCTTAATGACCTCTACGCAAGGGACATCAAACTTGAAGATAAATTACGCCTGCGCGAGGAGATCTTCTCCCGCAACCAGATGGAATGGGCCCGACGCGTTGGAAAGCAACCCCGCCACCGGCATCGAGGCTTCAGCCGGGGGGCGATCAACAATGCTGTGATCGCGCACTATCTTCTCTACTCGAGTCATCTCGATCTATTTACATCGCTGCAGGCGACGGTGGGATATAGTCTGGGGACCCTGGTGCAGGCGGTTGCAAAGCAGGTTGACTCCGCGCAGGATCCGTTCGCGGCCGTCCAGGCTCTTTTTGCGCAAAACACTTCTGGGACTGCTCATTCCTCCGCAAAACTGCAGTGATAAGAAGGTGTTGCGGTTTTGAAGATCCTCAGCAAGATCTCCGACTTGTCACCGTCGGCCAGTCCTTAATCAAGGACGATCTGCGCGGATTCCCGGCTAAAGAGCTCAAGGATGAGCCCGAAGGTTCGGGCTTTAACAAACGTGTTGCGACGAATAAAGTCTTTGTCGATCGGTTACGTGCCGCGATCCCCAGGTCTTGACGTTGCACGGCTTTTCTCGCCAACCTTAACGTGAGATTTTCGACGCTGACTGATCATGGTCGCTGAATCATCCAAAGAAATCCGCTTTGCTGCGGACAGGATGCTCGGCCGGCTGGTCCGATGGCTGAGGCTGATTGGGCAGGATGTAACCTATTGGCCGCATCTCTCCGGCAGTGGCCTTATCCGCGCGGCGCGAATTGAGTCCCGGATGATTCTTACGAGGGATCGGGGTATCCGCAAAACGAGAAACCCACCCCCGTATCTATTCATTGAAAGCGACCATTTTCGCGAACAACTAAAGCAGGTCATTCAAACGTTTTCGTTGGATCCGTTCGCAAAGATCTTTAACCGATGCGTGCAGTGCAACAGCCCCCTTGAATCCATCCCGACGGAGAGAGTGAAGGATCAGGTGCCACCCTACGTTTTCACTACGCAGGAGAAATTCTCGTTCTGCCAGAAGTGCCAGCACACCTACTGGCCAGCGACTCATCTGCAAAAGATGCTCGAGGAGTTACGTGCCATGGGATTCAAGTCGCCTGGAAAATAGCGTTTCTGTGTGGTAAGTAATGGATTCCGCATATTTTCCCCGGTAGCTCAGCCGGTAGAGCGGGTGGCTGTGACCTTCAGTTGCAGCTTTCTACCGTGAGGTAGATTGAAAAATCGGGTGAATTCAGGGAACCCTAACCGGGACGGTTTATTTGCCCGTATGGGAATCCTGAGCGAACCCTGCCGAAGGGGAAGCAGTAGGCAGGAACGTGCAGAGACTAGAGGTTGAGGACCCCACCAATAAAACCTCATCAGCGCCCGACACCCTTGTTTCCGATGGGGTGAAGAGATAGTCCAAGCCCGGTAGAAATGCCAGGAGCACTTGTAACCACTAGGTCGGGGGTTCGAGTCCCTCCCGGGGAGCCAGTTTCGAGAAGGCCGCCTGATTCAGGCGGCCTTCTTCGTTTTCTTCGACTCCTCATCCAGCTCGCCCAGATCCGGGACCAATATTGCGCTCCAACGTTTCCAGCCAGGCCTGCAGATTCATTAGACGGCCACTCTCCATGTGTGCCCGCACCGCGTTTGCCGATCCTCGGCTCACGTCACCGTAGGCAGCGAGTACACCTTCTGGATTGATATGCACAACATGCGTGAAAAGCGGTGCATTTTGTCGCCTGCGCTCACAAGCCGCTTTCAAACGTGCGGCATCGAATTCATTAGTGACTAGCGTGTAAGCGAAGTCCTGGCCTGCTGACTCAAGGCGAGCATAGGCCTCGAAGTCGCTCTGGAACTGCTCCTCTCGGTCCGCTCTGATGCTCCACTTGGCGCTAATCAGAACACGCTGGTTTTGCCGAATTAGGGCAAGGTCAACCCTTTTTGCCTTCTCGTTGGAGGGTGGTGGGTGAAAACCAGGTAGATCATGCAGCAATGATCGATTTCGAATTACAATAACGCCTGAGGGAAGACGCGCAATAACAGCGGCGATTACATCCTCAAACCCTTCTCCTACAAGATTCCGCCGCTTGTTTTCCTGACTCATGTACAGGTAGATCCGCCGCGAAAGTTTGCGGAACTCCTCTTCTGGGGGATCTCGATCCATCCAGTCTCCAAGAGCCTCTTTTACAATGCCGACCAGTTCGGGATCTTCACCTGGCTCTGGGAAATCTCGCCCTTTGTACGGTGCGCGCTGCTCCTCGTAGGCAGCCGTTCGTGCCGCAAGAACTCTACCCGCGAGGTCTTTGACCGCTTCCCGGAAGAGCCAGTCAATTCGTTCTCCCAATTCAGCGGGCTTGACATCGAGTGCTGCCGATACCCAATCGTGAAATGCGAGCGAACGTGCATACCAGGCACGGCCAGGCTGGGCCTTATCCGACTCATAACAGTGAGCGAGGGCAGTTGTGCGGTCGATCCAGAGTAGCAATCTATAAACATGCTGTCATGCGGTCGATGGCGTAATTGGCCCGGCTCCGTCAAAGTACCTCGCCAGAAGGCGTGCGCGGTTCTCTGCCCCGAAGGCCCTTGCTACAGCTTCCTGACTAGGATCAGGTTTGCTGCCTTCTTGACCAGCAGCTGGGCTCATATGTTGAGATCGCTAGAACTGGAGACGTCTGTTCAATGTCTGAAGCCGGTCAGTGAGCGCTTCTTTGGCTAAGGGCGAGGATTCTATCAGGATTGTCTTCAATCCGAGATCCAGTGCCACCTCACCCGTTGTGCCGCTGCCGGCGAAGGGATCGAGAATTGTATCCCCGGGACGGGTCGTGGGAAGCAGCATCTGCCTCACTAACGTGCGAGGCCACATCGCGACATGGCGATACGGAGACGCTTCCGGGTTGATGCGCCACAGGCCCGCCGGTTCGTCGGCAGTATCGGACAGGACTTCGCACTGCGTCTCCCATACCGAACCGGCATTGGCACGGTCTCCGCTGCGACAGCTAGAACGGGAGGGCACATCTATTGCTCTCCGGTTAAAGTAATAGTCAGGCTGCTTCGAGAACAAGAATAGGAACTCGTAGTTGCGCGAGGGACGATCTCGCGTTGGTTCCGGCATCGCGTTCCCTTGCGCCTCGTGAGTGTCCAATCGCACCAGGGATTTCGCCCAAATAATCGTGCGGCGACAGATCCATTGCGGTCCCTGTCCACCACCTACAAAGTCGCGAAACTCTAAGTCCGTCATAGCCAAGTGGAAGCGGAAAGGAACCCCCAATTCTGATTTGTGCCCAATGCCCGGTACATAGTGTTTAAAAAACTCCGGTTGTTGCCGCAGGGATTCGGCGTATCCCCGTCCGCCAGCCGCGAAGCGGCCATTAGAGCCATCTGGAGCGTTGGTGGTGCCCTTTTTTCCTTGCCGGTTGTTGTACGTGTCCGCCAGGTTGACCCAGAGGCACCCGTCATCCCGCAGAACACGCCAGACCTCGTCGAACACGTGAAGGAGATGCCGGACGAAGTCGTTTGGATGGGGCTCGTGTCCGAGCTCACCTTCCCAGCCATCTGGCCATGTGGTCGAAGTGCCGTAACGACGAAGAAGATAGAATGGAGGTGAGGTTAGGCTGACCTGGACGGAGTTGTTCGGCAGGGTACGAAGTCCCGAGATTGCGTCAGTGTCAAGGATCTGGAGCGAGTCGTCAGTTGCCATTTCTGTTCTCACAAACATATCATGAGTTGCCTTGCCCGCTCAAACCGGTCTGTAAAATCGCGTCCTTAATTGCGCGACTTTTGAGTGCTCGCAGCGACTTCCAGGCTCCAATCCGATTTGATCCTTCAGCCTGCGGGCAGGCGAGATCGGGGAACCCGAAGTTTGGACCAGCTACCCATCCCGCGCTGGGATTACCCAAATGCGAATAGCAAGGGCCGTTAACTCTTTACGGCTTCAGGTAACGACCACCAGCAGTCCTCACCATGCTTAAGATCGCTACAGAGCAGTGCTATCGTGTCCTCCCTTTTGATCTTGTACGAATTTACCGATTGTCCTTCCTTTAACGTTTGTTCCTTCCACTTTCAAAGGATCCCGGCAGTCTGCCGGAGAGCTTGTAAGCACTTCTCCAGCGTATTTTCGCGAACCTAGCTTTTCCGCGAGCACGCAATAGCTGCTCGGTTTTTCCTCCCTCATAGAGTGGCCTCAAAATGTTTTGGAACAGTTTGTGCGGGTCTATGCGATGCCCTCTTGTTTTGACCCAATTGCAGCCAGTTTTGTGCAAACGGCGTATTTGCTCCCATGCTGTGTTGTCATGGACGGGCGGTGCCTTCCGTCGCTTGAAAGATGCTTTCACATTTCTATGACAGTCTGCGCAATGAACACGAGTCCGGGTTTTGACTAATCCACATCGGGGACAATTTATTTGCACTTTCGACTGGCCTCCTTTCTGTGGGTATCCGGGTTTTGTCGATCTATTCTAGAATTCGACGTTTTTCAAATATCCTTGTCGTTTGATAACGCACTGCGACACTGTCTGGAAGGCAACACGAGATTGCCGGTTAATTTGTCTTCGCGCCATTAAGAACAGTGTCATCCAGGTGCTCTAGTCTAGAACACAGGGAACTAGCCGAAAAAGGTAGCTTAGGACAAACGAACTGACTTTGTTATTTCGATTCCTTCTACTTGATCTCATCTGGTAGCGATAGTCTCCCGGCAACCAATTCGTTAAAAAATCCATAGAAATAAAGGATATTGTCTTCCTCTCCGTTGGCCAGGCGCCTGTATATTTTGGAGATGGGATAGATGGACGTGTCCTTTACCTGCAAAAAGACCTCTGCATTCCCGCCTTTGACGTTTATTCTCCACCTTCCGCCCCACTTTCGCCGCATGACTTCCCCAACGTATGCGCCAAAGGCCTTACAGATTTGATCGAGGTTAACGTCGCGGGCTGCGCTCTTTGCCAATCTACCGCTCTTGGTTCTGGGGAGATGTCTATATAGATTGCTGAGAATGGTCTCGACTTTCACCAGGCTTCTTTCACTGTAAGTCAGCTTGATCCGGTATTCGCGGTGCGCGACTTGGACGGCCGCGTTTGCGTACCGCTTCATCAAGCCCGCCACAGGTTGCTTTGACATTTGATCAGGTCTTTCTCCCCGATAGCTGGTGTTATCTTCCATTGCGTCTCTTGGCTTCAACTACTTGTTTGCTTCTTTTGGGAAGTCTGAAACTGAACAAGTACTCAAGGCCCTGTTCAATCCATACGCCTACGAAGATATCGCCCAGCTCGGTCCATTTCGCATTCACTTTGGCAGCGTCCTCTCGACGCAGAGTGTTGGACCCGGAGTAAATGTGGCCGTTCAGGTGACCCTCAACCAAGATGGCCGCGGCTCCGTGTTGGGAAGCGATATCGAGAACCATTGTGTCACCACGGACCATGACCACGCCGCTGTACGTTGCAGCAGTTTCGCTATTTAGAAAGTCGAATTCCACATCATCGTAACGCGCCGAAGCCGTACCTGAACGGGGCTTTGAAGTCCGCGAACGACTAGCCATCAACATCTCCCTGTTAGCCTTTGCGACTCAACCCACCTTAGAAAGTAAAAAGGGTTTGCTAAAAACTACTCAGACTCCCTGTTTCGCTCTTCCCCGTTTCTTGGATCCTGATCCTCAGTCCACGAGGGATGCGTGTCCAGTGCGGTGGTTTGAGCGCGCTAGTACCGTCGTCCTAAAAATGGCGCCTGACCATTACCGGCGATCGTTGAGCATTGTCTCTAACTCGCCTGATTCCATAAAAATTCTGCCCAATGGCGCGCCTAATACACAGAGCTATCATAGGCATCCTGGTTCCATTCATTGAGGTCCTTGAAGGCCTCGAATGGATCAATTTGAGCGCCGAGTCGAAGCACCGCCTCAGCGCGACCGAAGGCCGTCTTTAATGATTCCGTGGACCCATCGGAGAGCGTCATGAACTTCTCGTCAAGGACGCTTTTGATTCGGGATCGACGGTTCCCGAGGTAGCTGCCGATCTCGTCGCGAAACTTCTTGTTTTTTCCCCACAATGCCTGCCCATACTCTACTACAAGTTCCCGTCTTTTCTCCCGGGCCAGGTAGCGGCACAGAAGGCACATCGTGCAAAAGGCCAGCCTTCCAGGTTTGGGCGCACCTTCGTATGGCACAAGATTTAGGTCTTTCTTAAGCACAAGTGGCAGCACGTCGTGAAGGTTTTGAAGGAATATCAGGAAGGTGACTGACGCCAGACGTTTGGAACTAAAGCAACGCTTGTAAGCCTGCTCGCGCTCGAAGATGTGATTCGGGTGGTAAGCGTAGTTGAACAGGTCCGTACCACCTGCTATGGCCGCCAAAGATCTCGCCAGGTGGACAATGTTGACACATCGATTACTCGTGTTTTCGAACTCGCCGATCGAGTCTGTATCCTGAATCGTTTTAAACGCACCCTCTTGGCGTTCATAGAAAATTTTGAATCGACGAAATCGGGCCTGGAGATCAAGCTGGTCAGGCTCGTTGGCTCTTAGAGCCGATGGCGAGATGGTATTCTGCCGGTTGTTGTTGATAGTGATGGTTCGGATTAGGTTTTCGTCTCGCGTCATTGTCACCCGCACCGGCACGGTGATTTTCTTCCAGCGCTCCTCATCGATCTTATTCTTCAATCGGGGATCGGACGCAAACATGAAGGCAGTTTTGACTGTTTGGCATCCATTCAGTACGTACGGTGCCCGAAGCTGAAGGCCGCCCTCCATTTTCTGCACTTGCTCCGCGTATAGGGTAACCCCATTATGGTAAAAGGAAAAAAGTTCAGGCTCGACGGTTCGGTCAACACAGATATACTTTAGGGTCTCCCGCATCTGACGGTGAGGACTATTCTCAAGGTTGAGCTGCTTAGACAGAAAATAGCGGACGTTTTTCGAGAACAAAAGATCCCGTCGAGACCGATACATCTCGACTAATTCTGCAAGCCTGCCAATACCGTAATGCATCTGAATTTCGCGGTCGTTGTGAGTCGCAGTAACGTTAATTGCATCGAGTGTTAGAGATTGCCAGATCTGGGGCACCACGACGACCTCCACGAGATCAAAGTCCATCTTCCTCGGTCCAATCTGACTGATTGTATACGTGCGATTGGGAAACGCGTCCTCGACAGCCTCCTGTAAACTGTCTCGGGCGCTAGCTGTTCTATACCCAATTACTTCATCGTCATCTTCGCTTAGGTGTAGAACCACAAATTCCAGGGCTAATTGCTCGCGGAGTTCCGGTGCGAGGTGGTGGAGATCCATCCGGAGGTTCGTGATAATCTTGTTTTCTCTCGCCTCTACAAGGTCTCCCTCAATCAGTAAGGCCAGAGTGGGGACAGCACGAGCGAGATCGCGATAACCCTTGCCAATATTTGTGATCGCTTCCGAGTACTTAGCCTGGAAGAGCATCAGTCTGGGAGGATCTTGTTTGACGTCGATGTGATAGGCATCCAAGCCAAAGTCGAAACCTTTTTCTTGACCTTCCAGCGCGGGATCTGACGCTTGCATTAGCGCTGGGATATCAGAGATGAGATAGCGGCGCTTCAGGTACCACGGGGGAAAGACATCCTCGCCTTTGTCAATCCCCAAAGAACGCCTCAGTGTCTCTACTTCTTGACGGATACGCTTGGAATCGAGCATGGTGTCGACCTCCTATATAGTCTTGCTTATTGCCGCGTCAGCGCAACGTGTGGCACTAATTGCTGAGCCAGAATTTACCGCTTGACTATGGCGATTGTAAAGCGCCAGGACTGCTGGGAGCTGAGCCGTTACGGCCGAGGAACGGAACGGTGTCTATGTTGAACTCGGCGAATGCGAAGCCATGAAACATCCCGAACGGGACCTAGCTCTCTATTTTTCTGGAGTGTCTGCTGAAAACTTAAACCGAATCTTGAGGGGACATTAGGGGAGCTTCGGTCACTTACCACACTTCTTTCCAGCGCCCGTCCTCTGTTTTGTCGCCTTGATTTTTTCTAGACCGCTGCTGTTCAGTCGTGAGTGTCCCACGACTTTCAGTCTCATCAAGTGTTCACAATCCTCTCCAATTTTATGATCAGAGACGGCAAATCTGCAGTCGTAATTTGCCAGAGGATGTCAAAATCAACTTCGTCATCGCCATGGATAAGCCTGTTTCTACGGCCCACGATTTCCGCCCAGGGAATATCCGGATGGCGATCCCGCTCTTCTTTAGGAATCCGGCTGGTGGCCTCACCGATAATCTCAAGCAATCGAACCAACGCGAGATTCACTTTCGCTCTGAATCAAGATCGCTCCTGTTTTTGCCTCCCACCATGGACACCGCTTCCTTGGCGTGTTCCAGCATGTGCCGCAAGCTCGCTGCGGTCTTAGGAAGCGGCATACTGTACTTCAGCCTCAGCAAGCACTTGGTTTCGGAAGTAGCGGCTGAGGAATTGGGAAGTGTTTAGGTCGACCTTCCGGCCTCGAATCTCCGAAAGCTCGCTTTCCATGGTAAAAAATGCCAGGCCAGGCACGTGTCCAGGCTCGAACTCCACAAGTACGTCCACATCGCTTTCCGGACCGAAGTCAGTTCGCAAGACAGAGCCAAAGAACGCGAGTTTTTGGATGTGGTGCCTGCGACAGAAGTCAGCGATCTTTTTTTTGTCTACAGGAATCGAAGCCATTGAACCTCCACGAGCTATAGGATGGCATTTTATGGCCACCCTCTGGTTTGTCAAGGCGAAGAAGCGACGGGGGACGGGGTCACGGGGTCGCGCATTCGGGAGTAGGGAGTTCCCGGAACAGTTTAGCCGATCGGGAAAGACGAAAACCGGTTCGTGAATTGTTAAAGGCCTTCCCCAGCTGAGGCCTGCTACAACAGAGCGGCAAGAGCGGCGAGACTCCTTGACAATGCAATTCTTCAAGCAGTAGAGTCGGAACAGATCTATTTGACGGCGTTCAATAATATTGAATGCGATGAACTCTACCGACAAACTCTTCCTTATTCTCGACCAGTTCACTCTGGAAAAGCCGCAGTGGGGAGTCCGTGAACTGGGGGTAGTTACCTCGCTAAAACCGACCCTGGTTCACTGGCACCTCAAGAACCTTGAGCGGCATCGGATCGTCCGTCGGGACGCCGAAACGCAAAAATATGAGCTGGGATTTAAGCTTTTTGAGCTGAGCAATCGAGTCCAGAGGCTTGCACTCATCAACAAGATGGCAAAGCCGGTTTTGCGCGAATTGAGCGAGGCCACCGAGGGAACCGCTGTGCTCAGGATGCTAGAAGGCAACGAACTCTTGTGCCTCGCTTCTGTGGACAGCCCTGCTTCTTTGAGAGTCCAATACACCGCGGGAACCCGGGTGCCAATCAATTTTGGCTCTGTCGGTAAGGTGGTCATGGCCTTCCTTCCCGGGGAGCGAATCGGGGAGCTGATTGCAAAGGGTTGTGTTAAGAGAGTCACGGAAAAGACGGTGACGGATCCGTCTATTTTGAAGAGGCAGCTGGCACAAATAAGACTGAGAGGTTGGGTGTCCACGATTGGAGAAGCAATCCCGGGAACGAGAGGGATCGCCGCGCCGATCTGGGACGATACAGGAGAGACTGTTGGTGGAATCGGTCTTACATTTCCGGCTATCACTTTGCCCGATTCTAAGGTAGAAAAACTGGCAAAGTTGGTCGTTAAGGCCGCAAATCGAATCTCGGTGGAGTTGGGTTGGAGGGACTGGAAGAAAATCGGCGCGATTCGGCAGAGCCGGAGTTAAACAATGTAGGGGGATGTGATGCTATGAAATTCAATGATCTTAGAGAGTTTATCGCGGTTTTGGAGAAGATGGGCGAGATCAAAATTGTCGAAAAAGCAAGCATCGACCTGGAAATGGGCGCAATTACGGAAGTTGCGGCAGGTCGAGAAAACGCGCCCGCAATTCTTTTTCGCGCGATTGAGGGTTTCCCGAGAGGATACGGGGTTCTCACCAATATGCTCTCCAACAGAGCCAAGGAAAGACTTGTCTTTGGCGTCTCCAATGACATGAGCGATCGCGACGCAGTGAAGCATTGGAAGGAAAGGCTCAAGGAGTACAAACCCGTTGCCCCTAGAGAAGTCAGCACGGGGCCGGTAAAAGAGAATATTGTGAGGGGAAATGACGTTGACCTAGGCACAATTCCATGGGTGCGTTGGCATGAGCGCGACGGCGGTCCTTATATGTGCGCGACTTCGGTGGTGACGAGGGACCCGGACTCCGGTTTCATCAACGTCGGATCATATCGGTTCATGTGGGTGAATAAGACTACGATGGTGGCGCACATCGGCTCAGGGCACCACGGGGATGTGATTCGGAAAAAATATTGGGCCAAGGGCAAACCGTGTCCGGCGGCGATTTCCCTTGGTCAGGATCCTGCTCTGCTTGTCGCCGCGGGGACGAACCTGCCGTGGGGCAGTTCCGAATACGGGTTTACCGGTTGGCTGCGGGGAGAGCCGGTAGAAGTTGTCAAGGGTGAGTATACGGACCTGCCGATCCCGGCGACTGCCGAGGTGGTATTGGAAGGGGATATGTTGCCCCCCGAGGCGGGACAAGATATTGAAGGCCCGTTTGGGGAGTTTTCCGGCTATTACGGTGGCGGGGCGCGGCCAGCGCCGACGACGAAGATTAAGTCAATGTTGTTTCGAAGTAACCCGATTATTTTGGGTTCGCCACCGTTGCCGCCGGGTGAGAATTACGGTGTCCTGTCTTCCAGATCCATATTGATTTGGAAAGAGCTCGAAGCGTTGGGGATTCCGAATATCATGGGCGTGAACTATTCCTGGGGACTTTGCATCATCTCTATCAAACAAGCTTATCCCGGACATGCGATGCGCGCGGCGCATGGGGCATTGGGTGGAACTGCGGGTTATCACGGGAGATTCGTGATTGTCGTCGATGACGATATTGATCCCTACAACCTGGAAGACGTGTGGTGGGCTTTGGCGACGAGATGCGATCCGGAGACTTCCCTGGATATTAGCCGCCGGACCTGGAGCTATAAGATTGACCCGCGTTTGACCGAAGAAAAGAAGAACGCGGGAAATTATACCAGCTCGGTCGCGATCATCGACGCTTGCCGGCCCTATCACTGGATGGACAAGTATCCTCCGACGACAAAAATCAGCGCCGAGCTGCTGAGAAAAACTGAAAAAGAATGGGGGGAGATTCTCCGGAGCAGTTAGAGGTGACCCCTCGGTAGAGCGCGCGTAGAAGCGGATAACTTATTAGAGAGGCGTAACGTATGAAGTTCTACGACCTAAGGGAGTTCATCGCGACCTTACAAAAGTTGGGTGAGATCAAGATCGTCAAAGGGGCCAGCCTTGACCTGGAAATGGGCGCGATTACGGAACTCGCCACACACATGGAGACACGCCCCGCGGTGCTGTTTGATGCGATCAAGGGATGCCCGCCAGGGAGCAGGGTTCTGACCAATGTGGTTGCGAGCACGACCAAGGAAAAGCTTATTTTTGGCGTCTCCGAAGAGCTGAGCGACCGCGAGGCGGTCATTCATTTCAAAAATCGGCTGAAGGAGTACGCGCCGCTCAAACCGAAGGAAGTGACCTCGGCTCCAGTGAAGGAAAATGTACTGCTCAACGACGACGTCGATCTGGAGAGAATTCCCTGGCCCAAATGGCATGAAAGGGACGGGGGCCGCTACATGTGCGCGACGTCGGTGGTGACGAGAGATCCCGATTCAGGTTACCTCAATATTGGTTCCTATCGTTATATGAAAGTCAACAAAAACACTCTCGTCGCCCACATCGGCTCTGGGCATCACGGCGACGTCATTCGCAAGAAGTATTGGGAGAAAGGGAAAGCCTGCCCGGTGGCGATTTCTCTCGGTCAAGATCCGGTCTTGCTTCTCGCCGCAGGCACCAATTTGGCATGGGGGAGTTCGGAATACGGGTTTGCCGGATGGCTTCGTGGCGAGCCTGTCGAGGTGGTGAAGGGCGAGTACACCGATCTTCCGATTCCCGCGACTGCGGAAGTTGTGCTGGAAGGCGACATGTTGCCGCCGGATCAAGGGCAGGAGATTGAAGGCCCGTTCGGTGAGGTTTCCGGTTACTACGGTGGAGGGGCCCGGCCAGCGCCCGCGACCAAAATAAAGAGCATGCTCTTTCGCAACCAACCCATTATTCTCGGTGCTCCTCCCTTCCTGGAGGCGAACCAGAATATCTTGTATTCACGGGGAATTTTGGTCTGGAACGAATTGGAAGCCTTGGGAATTCCCAATATCATGGGCGTCAACTATGCGGGCGGGCGCACCATTATTTCCATCAAGCAGGCGTATCCCGGACATGCCATGCGGGCAGCCCATGCCGCGCTGGGCGGGACCGCCGGGTACCACGCCCGATTCATCATCGTCGTTGATGAAGACATCGATCCTTACAACTTGGGTGAAGTGTTTTGGGCAGTGGCGACACGCTGCGAACCGGAAACCTCTGTCGATCTCAGCCGGCGCATCTGGAGCTATAAGATCGATCCGCGCTTACCGGAGGAGAAAAAAAGCGTAGGGAACTACACCAGCTCGGCGGCCATTATTGACGCCTGCCGGCCCTTTCACTGGATGGACAAGTTCCCGGCGACGACCAAAGTCAGTCAGGACCTGTTGAGAAAGACGGAAGAGAAATGGGGCAAGTTGCTGAGCTAAACGATTACAATAAGCAATTTATCGAGGAGGCATCCTGCATGGTGATGATTGAAAGATATGGCGTACCGTCGACGAAGATAATCGGGCTGATTAAAAGCTGGCAGATTCCGTTTCGCAACGTGCGGGAGGGGGACCGGTTTCTGCTGTTGACCGACGACGCCATGGATCCCATGGTTTGGCAATCTGCGATGGCCGCACTCAACGACAAAGCGGCGGAGGCGGTGCTGTGCCTGTTTCCGCGGCGGGGATACCACTGCGCAGACCCTGCGCCGCTCGCGGTCGAGGCTGCCAAGGGCGCGGACGTGGTCATTGCTCTGACCACGACCGCTTTGAATAGTGGCACCCCGGGGTTGCGCGCTATTAGAGCCGAGGGCGGGGGCACGGGCACCACGCCGATCTGGCTGATGGAGGAGCTGACGGTGGACATTCTTACCGACGGCGGCGGCAGAATCTCGCTCGAAGATCTGCAAGGGATCTGCGATCTCCAGAGACGCATCGGTGAAATTTATGACCGCGGCAAGAAAGTCCGTGTCGTCTCGGAAAAAGGGAGCGATCTTGTTGCCGATATCAGCGGCATGCCCGCCGGCCACCTCGCGGACCGCTGGGGTAAGCTGCCCTTCGAGCGTAATCCCAAAACGGGAAAGCTTGGCGGTGGTACCTGGCCATTCGGCGAGATCCATGTCGAGCCGTTGCCCGGCACGGCCAATGGCACGCTCGTCTGGGACACGACCGCCCATTTCCCATCGGGTCTCTGGCGGGAGCCGGTAGCTCTGACGATCAAAGATGGACGCGTAGTGGATATTCAGGGGGCTGCGGAGGCGGAACAGGTGCGCTGGTATCTGGAAACATACGGCGATGAAAATTCGTGGCGCGTCGGCGGCGAGATCGCGATTGGAACCAATCGAAAGTGTTGGCCGGCGATGGGTATGATGCGCAATGACAAAAAAACCTATGGCGCGATGCACTTTGGAATCGGGCACGGAGCCGATCGCGGACAGGTTAACAGCAAGCTGCGCCTGGAAGGAATCGTCGCCCGGCCCACGGTGATCGTTGATGATAAGACGGTTGTTTGCGAGAAGGGCAGGATCACGGTTTAACTCGTTTGATCGGGGAAAGATTTTCAACCGATTCAAGTTGCAGGCCCTGGCGGGCGGTTCTCGGATGAAGCGGGGGTAAAAATGAAGAGAAAAACTTCTATCCTCACTCTGGTGCTATTGCTTGCGTTTCAAGGCGGGGCTGGCGCTCAGTCGCTAAAGAAATTCTGGATTTCGTCAAAAGGAGCCGGTGAAACGACTCTTCCTTACGTTATTTCTCAACGCCTGGGCTTCTATAGCGAAGAAGGGCTGCAGCCTGAGATCGTGGTGGCGCGCGGTACGATCGCTACGCAGGCGCTTATTGCCGGCAGCGTGGGGTATTCGAATGCCGCCGTGCTCCCGGCAATTCTCAGCGGCGCGCGTTTGAAGATCGTAATCAATGCCGCGGACAAGCCGGCTCAATACCTGGTCAGTTCGCCGAAGATTACGAATCTCAAGCAGCTTATCGGGAAAACCGTGGCGATTTCGGACTTTTCCGGCAACTCGTTTCTAATTATGAAAGATCTCCTGGCGAGAACCGGCGTTCCCATTAACAGCGTCAACTTGAGAGTTTTTGGTGAGTCCAGCCTTCGGCTCAACGCGCTGCTGACCGACACCGTCGATGCCACGATGCTGTCCTACGAATCGGTCAGGCCGGCTCAGAGCAAAGGCTATCACGTCCTCGCCTACAGCGGGGACTATATTTCGTCGCTGAGCGCGAACTTGTGCACAAGCGACGCTAGAATCAAAGAATTGCCCGACGAAGTTTATCGAGTGGTCAAGGCGACGCTCAAAGGGCAACTGTTTTGGTACCGTAACCCGGAGACGGTCAAATTCTTGATGGAAGCTCTGGCGATGTCGGATGAAGCCGCCGCCCGGGAGATCTGGATCGAGCGTACAAAGCGGGCGTCAGAAATCGCGCAAGTGGGGAGAGCAACCAACGAGGCAATGGTGACCAATATCGAACGGGTCGTGGAACAAATGCGTTTGGCTGGCGCGGTCCCGAAAGTTAAAGATATAAACCCGGATCAGGTTTATGACTTCTCTTTTGTCAAGCGCGCCTACGATGAGCTGACGGCGCAAAAATGGGATCCGATGAGATACCACTACATTAGGAAAAATTAAAAAGCGAAAATGTTAAGGGATAAGGCGTAAGGGGTGAAGGAGACAGCCGCTGGATGGTTCTACCCCTAACGCCTCAAAGGTAAGAGACATCGTTTGAACGGAGGGTTCTGTGGAGGTTACGAATAAGGTAGAGATTGGCGCAAGACTAAGACGGGAAGAAACCGAGCGATTGATTGTCGGCAAGGGGACCTTTGTCGATGATGTCGTGCTTGCCGGCACGCTGTATGTCGGCTTTGTGCGGAGCCCATACGCGCACGCTCGAATTAAGGGGATTGACGTCCAAGCTGCCCTGTCTGTTCCGGGCGTCCACGCAGTGTTAACGGGAAAGGATCTTCTCACCCAGCTCGCGGAAGTCAGGGGGGGGCCGACGCGCAATATCAAAGTTTATCCGTTGGCGATCGACAAGGTGCGCTATGTCGGAGAGCCCGTCGCGGCCGTGGCCGCCGAGAGCCGATATCAAGCGGAGGATGGAACTGAAGCGGTCGTCGTCGATTACGAACCTCTATCGGTTGTCGTAGATCCTGAAGAGGCGATGAAGGAGTCATCTCCCAAACTCTTCGACGAGCTTAAAGGAAACATTGTTTTTGAATCCCATTTTTCGACCCCGGACCTGGACCAAGTCTTTCGCGCCGCCGACCACGTGATTTCGGCGCGCTTAAACAGCCATCGACTCACCCCGTTTCCGATGGAGCCGCGCGCTTATGCCGCGGACTATGATCCACACAGCGGCCAGCTCACCTGTTGGGCCTCGACGGCCGGAGCCCATAACTTTAGGACGCGTTTAGCAGAGATATTGGGGGTACCGGAGAGCAAATTAAGGGTGATCGCTCCAGACGTCGGCGGCTCGTTTGGCGTCAAAAACGGCGGCTATCAGGATGAAGTGATGGTTCCGCTGCTGGCTCTCAAGTTGGGACGGCCCATGAAATGGGCCGAAACGCGGGTCGAGCATCTGCGGTGCGCGCGCCAAGGGCGCGATCAAATTCATTATATTCAAGCTGCCGTCAAAAAAGACGGAACCGTTATTGCTATCCGCGACAAGATCATCGCCGATCTGGGCTGCAGCTATGGCGTGGATAACTCGATTACCTCCGCGGCTTTGTACGTTCCGGGCGTTTATCGGATCCAGAACTACGCCGTGGATGCTTACGGCGTGGCAACGAACAAGGCCAATCACGGGTCCTTGAGAGGAATCGGCAAGGCTGAGGCAGCGTTTGTGATCGAAAGGACCATGGACATCATAGCGCGCGAGTTGAACATGGATCCTGTGGAGTTGAGGAAAAAGAACTTTATTCCGCCGGAAGCCTTTCCCTACCGCAGCGTGACTGGGGCGCTCTACGATAGCGGCCAATATGAGAAGTGCCTGACCCAAGCGCTGGAGCTGGCGAAATACGAGGAAGCCAAAGCGGAGAAAAAACGCGTGCGTGCGCAAGGCGTCTATCGAGGGGTGGGCATGGTCTTCGTCATCGAGCCGACCAGCTCCAGCCGGATCTATGCAACCGGAGGATACGCTACCTGCCGCATCCGCATCGAGCCTTCGGGAACGGTCAGCGTTTTTTCCAGCGTCGGCGACCAGGGTCAAGGGCACGGCACCACGATCAGCGCGATCGTTGCGAGCCGCATCGGTTTTCCGCTGGACAAGATCTTTGTGATTCGAGGCGATACCGCCGCCACCCCCTACGGTTTCGGCACCGGCAGCAGCCGCTCGTCGGTTGTCCAAATGAACGCGGCGCTGTTGGCGGCGGAGCGGTTGCGGGACAAGCTCCTTAAGATCGGAGCGCGCAATTTGCTGGTGCCCGCCAAAGGGCTGGTGATCCGGGACGGCAAGGTTTGCTCGGAGGAAGATCCGGCGAAGGCGATCGGGTTGCGTGAAATTGTCAGGATGGCCTATGGAGCGATTCATCTGCTTCCGGAAGATGAGGAGCCGGGTTTGGAAGTCACGAGCTATTTCATCAACCCGAATATCGACTACGTCCCGGATGATCAGGGACGCATGAATACTTTTTCCGCGTACCCCTACGCCGCCGTGGTGGCGGTGGTCGACGTGGACGTGGAGACGGGCTTCATCAAAATTGTAAAGTACTGCACGGTCCACGACTGCGGCAATATCATCAACCCGCAGATCGTGGAAACCCAGCATTACGGCTCCGTGGTCCAGGGAATAGGGGCGGCGATTTATGAACAGATCCTTTACAACGAAGACGGCCAGTTGGTCACAGCAAGCTTGATGGATTACAAAGTGCCGACCGTGGAGGAGGTTCCCGATATTCAGCTAGGCCATATGGTTACGCCGAGCCCGTTCTCGCCCCTGGGCACCAAAGGAGCGGGAGAAACGGGAATGCTCGGGCCGCCGCCCGTTTTGGCGAGCGCTATCGAGGATGCCCTCGCAGAGTTCGGTGTCGAAATTCGTAGCACGCCTTACTCACCGGAGCGAATTCTTAATTTGATCCGGGAAGCGAAACAGCGCCGGGGCGTGGGTTAAACGGCAATGGTCACGGGGTGAAACGTGCTCGAAGTAGTTGGGCTGAGCAAAACTTACAAGACAGCCAGAGATGAGGTTATGGCTGTAGAGTCGTTGAGCTTTCAAATAAAGGAACGCGATTTTGTCACCCTTTTGGGTCCCAGCGGGTGTGGCAAGACACTATCTTCAGCTGCTGCTGAAAAGACCTTGGCTAACTCCTGGAACTAAAACCGAGGGAGGGTTTTTGTGTATCCGGCCGAATTCGATTATTTGGAACCGAGGGATTTGCAGGAAGCCGTGGAACTGCTACGGCGCTGGGGCGAAGACGCGAGAATCCTCGCGGGCGGGCAGAGCCTGATCCCGTTAATGAAACTGCGTCTGGCGCGCCCGAAATATTTGATTGATCTCAATCGGGTCCCGGGACTGAGCTACATCAAAGAACAGGATGGATGGCTGTTGATCGGCGCCTTGACCCGCCATGCTGAGATCGAAACTTCGCCTCTGGTTCGGGACAAGGCACCCCTGATGCAGGATGCCGTACATGTCCTCGGCGACTTCCAGGTCCGGAATCTAGGAACGCTCGGCGGCGCCCTCGTGGAGGCGGACCCGGCGGGCGACTGGGGTCCGGTCATTTTAGCCCTCAACGGCAAGGTACGCTGCGTGGGTTCCGGCGGAGAGAGAGAAGTCGAGGCGAAAGATTTTTTCACCTTCGCGTATAGCACCGCGCTTGGGCCGGATGAGCTATTGCAGGAAATCGCAATACCAATTCCCGGTAAGCCGAACTTGGCGAGTTACATCAAACTGGAACGGGTCGCCGGGGACTTTGCCGTCGTCAGCATCGCTGTCCAGGCAGACATCGACAAAGAAGGGGTCTGTAGAGACATCGGGATCGGTCTAGGCGGAGCCCATGAATGTCCGATGAAGGCGGTCGCTGTCGAGGCCATGCTCCGGGGGCAAAGACTGTCGCCGGAAACGATCGCGCGGGCGGGAGTAAGAATCCAGGAGATCGCCAGCCCCATCGGCGACCTGAGGGGAACGCCCGAATATAAAAAAGAGGTTCTGAACGTCATTTTTCGCCGCGCGCTGGAGCAGGTCCTCGACAAGAGCATACAGGCGTCCGGGTAAAAATCGGAGAGGCAGCTGATGAAGTTTAACGACTTAAGAGAGTTTATTACTTGCATGAGGGAGCGCGGCGATCTCCTGGATATCGAGGGGGCTGACTGGAACCTGGAAATGGGCGCGATCACCTATGTGTCATCTTTGACCTCCCCAAAGCCGCCATCGTTGCTGTTTAGTCGCATTAAAGACTACCCGCCGGGATTCCGCGTTTTGACTACGGTGCGCTATAACCGTACTGCCGGGCGACTGATCTACGGGATCGATGAGAATTTGGATGATGATGCGGCCGTACTCTCGTGGCGGGAAAAAATGAAGCAATACGAGCCCGTCCCTCCGGTAGAAGTGACATCCGGGCCAGTCAAAGAAAACGTGATTTCGGGCGATGACGTAGACTTGCTGAAAATGCCGTGGGTGCGCTGGCACGAACACGACGGCGGAAGATATATATGCGGGACTTCCGTGATCATGCGCGACCCCGAGTCAGGATACATCAATGTAGGCTCCTACCGTTTCAAGCTCATCGATCGAAACCGCATCGTGGTTCATATAGGCTCCGGCCACAACGGCGACGTCATCAGAAAAAGATATTGGGCGAAGGGGAAGAGCTGTCCGGTGGCCATCTCTCTCGGACAGGATCCGGCCATCTTTATCGTTGCCGGCTCCAGTGTTCCCTGGGGGACTCCCGAATATGATTATGTGGGATGGCTTAGAGGCGCGCCAGTGGAAGTTACCAAGGGCTTTTATACGGACCTTCCGGTTCCAGCTACCGGGGAAATCATTTTGGAGGGAGAGATGCTGCCCCCCGAAGCGGGCATGGAAATCGAAGGACCGTTTGGAGAAGCTTCGGGTTATTACGGTGGTGGGGCCCGTCCCTCCGCCGTGACCAAGATCCATGCGATTCTTCATCGCAATGATCCAATAGTCATAGGAGACCCGCCATTGATTGTTGAGGGCAGCGGCCAGAACGTTCTTTATTCGCGGAGTATCGATGTGCGCGAGGAACTCGATGGATTAGGGGTTCCGGGGATCAAGGGCGTGAACCACAAGTATTCCAGGACCTTCATCTCCTTGGAGCAATCCTATCCCGGCCACGCGATGCGAGCGGGATTGGGTAGCTTGGGCGGAGGGTCGGGAGCCTACCATGTCAAGTTGGTCGTGGTCGTCGATGAGGATATCAATCCACACAATATGGAAGAGATTCTCTGGGCAATGGCGAACCGGTGCGACCCGGAAAAGTCGATCAGTGTCTGCAAAGGCACGTGGAGTTACGCCATTGATCCGGGTTTACCTCCCGAGAAGCGGGCCGCCGGGGACTACACCACGTCGGTCGCGGTCTTCAACGCCTGTAAGCCGTTTCATAAGAAAGACAGCGCGCGTCCCTCATTTAAGATCAGCGATGAAAGCCGGCGGGTCTACGAGGCTAAATGGGGGAGAATGTTAAATTCATAAGACAAGAAAGAGTGAGGATTCGCAAGTGCAGAAAGAGATCAACGTCAAAGTAAACGGCAAGGACTGTATTGTCAAAGTCGAGCCGAGGACGCTGCTGATTCACATGTTGAGGGACACCTTGGGATTGACCGGCGCCCATATCGGCTGCGTCGTGGGAAAGTGCGGCGCCTGCACTGTGCTCTGGCAAGGACGACAAGTAAAATCGTGCATGGTATTTGCGGTGCAGACCGCAGGTACAGAGATCGTTACGATAGAGGGGCTCGCCAAGAATGGCCATCTCCACGCCTTGCAGCAAGCGTTTTGGGACCTGGATGCGGCGGAATGCGGCTATTGCACGCCCGGTATGATCATGGCTGCGTACGGGTTTCTTCTGAAAAACCCAAATCCCAGCGAAGGCGAAATCAAACACGCGATTTCAGGAAACCTTTGCCGGTGTACGGGCTATCGCAATATTGTCGAGGCGATAAAGAAAGCAGCAAAAGAGGCACACGAGGTAGGGAGTCATGGTCAGCATCCTTAAGGATAAAAAGATTGATGGGATTGAGATCATCCCGTGCCGGGTGAACGGCCCCCGTGGGATTGTCAAATCCTTTCTCATCCTGGCCGAGGAGCGAACGATCCTGGTGGACACGGGCTTCTCGGATGCAGACGCGGACATCATTATAGACCGGTTGGAAAATGCGGGTAAGAAACATAGCGATCTGAAGCTGTGTATTCTCACCCACCGCCATGGCGATCACGTGGGCGGCCTACCAAAGCTGAAAAAGACGCTAAAATTTCAGTTGATGGCCCACGAACTGGATGTTGCGGAAGTGAAAAAGCTTTCCGGCTCGGATGTCGATCAAGTGGTGAAGGGCGGCGAGTTATTGCCGGATGCGGGTGGAATCAGGGTGCTGCATACTCCCGGACACACGCCCGGAAGCATCAGTCTCTTTCTTCCCAGAGGGAAGACGTTAATTGCGGGCGATGCCGTTCTCAGCGCCGGCGAGCATCTGATTCCCTCGCCGCATTATCTATGCAGCGATCCCGAGCAAGCGAAAGTCTCGGTGGAACAACTGATCAAGATGAACCTCGGAATCGAGAAAGTCTTGGTCGGTCACGGCGACGATGTGTATGAAGACGGGCAGCAGAGGCTCAGCCGAATTATAGCTGGGGCGCGGCCAGACTAGGAGCGCCGGTGGCATTCCCAGTGCTAATTGGATTTCGGACACACGATTGATGGAAAGGTTATTGCACGACTAACGCGCGTTGGCGGACATTTTTGAGAAAAAAACAGGAAGCATAGATGCGATTCAAGGATCTAAGAGAATTTGCTCAGACCCTGCAAGAAACCGATCAGATCAAGCTCCTCGAGGGAGCCAATCCTGACCTGGAGATCGGGGGCGCCAGCCAGATAGCTGCCGAATCGGCCAAGTGTCCTGCGCTGATGTTTGATGGGCTGAAAGACTTTCCTAAAGGCCACCGGCTGTTGACGAATGCGGTCGCCAACAAGACACGAGAGAGATTGGTCTTTGGAATCGCTCCGGAACTGAGTGATAAGGACGCCAGTAAGCTGTGGAAGGATAAGTTAAAGCAGTACGAGTCGGTTGCGCCTAAGAATGTCGCCGAGGCGCCGGTGAAAGAGAACATCCTGCTCGGCGACAAGGTCGATTTGCACAAACTCCCATGGGTCCGATGGCACGAAGATGACGGCGGTTTCTGTGAGCATGGGACTTTTACCATCACCCGGGCTCCCGACTCGGTCAAGGCCAGCGCGCGCTCGTATTCTTTCATGATGGTCGATGAGCACACGCTTGTCGCGCGCGTCGCCGAGGGTTACGCCGATCCCGTCTGGCAGCAATACTGGCAGAGCGGGAAAGGATGTCCGGTGGCTATTTCATTGGGCCATGACCCGGCTCTGTTCGCGGCTGCACTCGTCAGCGACGAAGGCTATGGCTTCGCCGGTTGGATCCGTGGGGCGCCGGTGGAGGTGACGCACGGAGAAACTACCGGCCTGCCAATTCCGGCGGCCGCGGAAGCGGTGTTAGAAGGCGAGATATTGTCGCCTGAGGCAGGGCAACAATCGGCGGGCCCGACAGTAAAAATCCACAGCATGCTTTTCCGCAACGAACCAGTGATTCTCGGTAACGCGCCGTACCCCGGAGCGAATTATGGCGTGCTCTCATCGAAAGCAGCTTTTGTTTGGAACGACATGGAAGCGCTGGGTATTCCTAATATCGAAGCCGTGAATCATTATGACTGGGGATGCACCATCGTGGCCATCAAGCAGCCCTATCCGGGGCACGTGAAGCGGGTCGCGCACGCTGTCTTGGGAAGTTCAGCGGGCCGCAACGCGAGGATCGTGATCGTTGTGGATGAAGACATAGATCCTTATAACCTAGAGAAGGTGTTCTGGGCGATTGCCACGCGTTACGATCCGGAGTACGCGTTAGACATCGTTCGTAGGATCTGGAGCGATGGAATGGAGCCGCGCGGGGTCAAGGACAATAAGATCAGAGGTAACTCGACGGGCTCGACGGCGATCATCGATGCCTGCAGGCCGTATCATTGGATGGACAAATTTCCTCGGACCACCGACATTAGCGAGGAGCTTTTCAGGAAAACAGAAGAAAAATGGCGCAAGGTTCTGAGTCCGCATCGTTAGATAAAGGCAGTAAAATATAAACAATACAGGAGGTGTAACATGGTTATGACGGAGAGATACGGTGTGCCTTCAACAAAAATCATCGCTTTGATGAAGTATCTGCAAACCCCGTTGCAGCAGATCCAGCCGGGGGACAAGATTTTAGTCATGACGGACGATGCCATGGATCCCCTGGTTTGGCATGCGTTCATGGCGATTGTTAACCAAAAAGGCGGATCGCCGGCGTTGTGCTTGTTCCCCAAGCTTCCCTACCATTGCTGCGATCCCCATCCCGCTGCCATTGAAGCGGCGAAGACCTGCAACGGAGTCGCGGCCCTAACGACGACATGCATGAACAGCGGAACCCCCGGTCTGCGCACGATCCGAAAGGCAGGCCACATTCCGATTTGGCTGATGGAAGAAAACACGGTCGAGATTCTTACCGAAGGTGGCGGAACCGCGTCCTGGGACGACATCAAAGAAATGGTCGAAGTGCACAAAAGAATTGCCGCCATTTACGACCGGGGCAAAAAGATTCGCTTGCGTTCGGAGTATGGGACCGATTTCACCGCGGATATCTCAGGCTACCCTGAAGATTATCACTTCAAGCGGGCCGCCAAGATGCCGTTTCAAAGGGACAACGGCCATCTCGGTGGAGGAACATGGCCTTACGGAGAGATTCACGTCGAACCGCTTCCGGGCACGGCCAACGGAACGGTGGTCTGGGACACGACCGCGCACTATCCGGCGGGGCTGTGGAAAGATCCCGTGAAACTCACGATCAAGGACGGACGAGTCGTGGATATTTCCGGCGGTCTCGAAGCGCAGCAGATCAAAGCGTATCTGCAGAAATATGGCGATCAGGATACGTATAAGGTGGGCGGAGAGATGGGGTTGGGAACCAACAAGAAGTGCCCGCCGCGCGCAGGCATCATGCGCAGCGATAAAAAGTGTTATGGTTCGATGCATTTCGGCATCGGTACCGGACCGGACCGATGGACGTTTAGTGAAGATCGGAGCAAGACGGTATTTAGCACGTTACGGTTGGAGGGTATTATCGCCCGGGTGACAGTGATCGTGGACGACAATATCGTTGTTTGCGAGAACGGCGAAATCAAAGTTTGAAATAGCTATTAGCGTTCAGCCTTCAGTGTTTTAGCGCTCTCATCTTTTTGCTGAGCGCTGATCACTGAACGCCTGATAAAGGAGGTTCAAGAAATGTTATCGATTAATCCCAACATGAAGCAGCTTGTGCAGCGACAACTCGAGGAACGGGGATCGAGGACGACCGGACAGCCCATTCGCCCCGTGACCACGGTAAAGTCCAAAGCCCTCCACGATCTTCAGTTTCGGGCCAATGTCGAAGGCCATGTTTTTATCTCTGATGAGAGAGAATCGGCCGGCGGCACGGATGCGGGACCGGCGCCGCTGCGTTACTTCCTGGCGGGTGTCATGATGTGTCACCAGGTGTGGTGCGTGAAAAGCGCGGCGGTCGCTGATGTTCGGCTGGAGCGCCTTGAGGGTGAGATATCGGGTTATCTGGCGCATGGAGACTCGGCGCGCAAAGGTGGATTCGAGCGCGCGACTCTTATGGTCACCATCGACAGTCCGAGCCCGTCTGAAGAAGTGAAGAAAATCGTGGCGCAGGCGAGTGATCGCTGCGCGGCGTTCGTCACATTCGCGCGCGGCGCCCGCATCGAATTGACTCTGATGCACAACGGGCAAAAAATCGACGAGCGCGCCTACGGGGGATCTTGAGGAGAGCGATAGGGAGTTGTTTCTATAGAGCACCATTTCTCGGGATTGAAGCGTATCCGGTGGAGCTCATTTAGAACTCCCGTTGACAACGCCAAGGCAATAGGGTTGCAATACTTGCGTAAAGGAGTTGTACGATGAGGACCAAAGCAATTGTTATCGCTGTTATTTTACTCATTATATTCTCAGCTAGCCAAATCATGTTGATGCCGGCCTATGGTGCCGCTGATCAGGCCAAGCAGCAAAAGTTGATTGACGCGGCCAAGAAAGAAGGGGTGATCGATATTATCGCTACTTGGAGACCTAAGGAAGCTGGAGGCATATTCGGCGCCTTCAAGGAAGCGTACCCCTTCATAGAGATCAAGCAAACTATGATGTCCGGGGCTACTGGTTTCGAAAGGCTCAGGGCGGAATTTGCTTCGGGACGAAGGACGACAGACTTAATAGACACTTCGCTGATTGACCTGCAGAACGCCGGGATGCTCCAGGCTTGGAAGGACTGGTATGAGGTTTTCCCGGATACCAACAAAAAAACTGTCCACTCATCTTTGACTTCAGCATTAGAGCCGGGCGGAACATACTCGCTTGTATACCGTCCAGATCTGGTCCCGAAAGATTTACAGCCACTCACCTATGCCAAGCTGTCGGATCCACGCCTTCGCGGTAAAATAGGGGTCAATATCCGCCAGTACTATTTTTGGGATGCCATGTACCCGAAGTGGAGTGAGGAACAGATTATCCGCTACGTCAAGGAGGTCATTGTGCCGCAGAAGCCCAAGCTTTATAACGGCTCCGGTGATGGTTGGGAGATGTTGGTCCGCGGTGAGATCTGGGCCAATCCAGTGTCTAATACGCACCAGTATTTTGGCCGCTATCTGCCGAAAGGGGTGAAAAATATTGCCGTCGCTCCCGATTGGTCAGGAGTTGAATCCGGAAAACCAATTGCGCTTCTTAAAGATGCGCCCCATCCGAATGCTGCCAAGTTGTTTCTCCACTGGGTCACCTCCACTAAGGGCCAAGAGGCATTCTTCAAGTATCGCGGCAGAGGGAATCCTTACGATGACAGCAACATCGTGGGACAGTGGTTCAAAAAGTATGGCGCCAAACTTTTCGACTATCCTGATGACGAGCGCGAGGCGAAGGCCAGAGAGAGTGGGGCACAGATACTTCAATTGCTTGGAGTTCCGGTGCCGCAGAGGTAATTTGTGCAGACCCTGGGCGTAGCACGAGAAGCATACGCCAGTAAGGTGCTACCACGGCTCAACCTGACCAATCTTATCCTGGTCGGGACCGTTGCTGTGATAGCGTATCTTGTTATTGCTCCCATCATATTCCTTTTTTGGAGCAGCTTTCGATCCGCTTTGCCCACGCCCGCCAATCCGGGTTTCTTCACACTGCGAAACTATACCTTCGTTTACAGCAACCCGACGACGTATACTCTGTTTCTCAACACTGTGATCTTTGTAACTGTTTGTACGTCGATCGGGCTTCTGTTAGCGGTTGGTTTTGCTTGGCTGATCGAACGAACGGATATACCGGGCAAGGGCACGCTTTTTGTCTTGATTTTGCTTCCCTCCGCTGTCCCCGCGTTGCTCATGGGAATAGCCTACATCATTCTAGCGGGCCCTGAGGCAGGTCTGCTCAACCGCCTAACCGATGAGCTATTCGGCATTAAGCCCTTCAATGTGTTTTCCTTACCAGCCATGTTCATCTTGCAGGGATTGAATAGTGTGCCCGCCTCTTTCTTGATTGTGCTCGGAGCGCTGCGGAGCATGGATCCAGCGCTTGAGGAGGCGGCTTCCATCTCTGGTGTGGGCTGGCTCAGCACTATCCGGCGCGTGACCCTGCCCATGATGTTCCCGGCCATCCTCGCGGCAGGAATTTACACCGCAATGGGTATCGCTGAAACTTTCGAAATCCCTGCTCTGATAGGTGTTCCTATAGGGTTTCATGTTCTTTCCTCCCAAGTGTATTTGTCAGTACGTGTCTGGGGAAATAATACGGTGGCGAGCGCTTATTCCGTCATTTTTCTCATGCTGCTGGTCGGCTTGGTTTATTTCTATCAAAGGGTCACTCGCCATGGGTTCCGGTACGCGACAATTTCCGGTAAAGGCTACCGGCCGAAGCTGATCGCGATCGGTCGCTGGAAATACCCCGCGCTGGCTTTTGTCGCCTTTTATCTCGTGATCACCGTAGGATTGCCGTTTTTGGTTTTTGTCTGGTCCAGCTTTTTTCCGACCTGGGAAGCGCCCTCGTTCGCAATATTGTCGCACGCGAGCCTTGACAGTTACCGGGAAGTGTTCGGCAACGAGAATTTTCTTGCCAGTGTGAAAAATACTTTGATTGTGATGGTGATAACGCCGGCTTTGACGGTTGCTTTGATTAGCGTCGCGTCGTGGCTAATCGTGCGCTCCAATCTCAGTTTCAAGAGCAAGGCGCTGCTGGATACGCTAACCTTCTGGCCCCACGCCTATCCCGGGATCGTCTTGGGAGTGGCTCTTCTGTGGTTCTTCATCATCGTAGATTTTCCGCCCGTTTGGGGCACTCTCTGGCCGATTATCCTGGGTTTGACGATTTCTTACATGCCCTTTTCTGTCCGGACTTTGAACGCAGCCTTCATCCAGGTACATCAGGAACTCGAGCAGGCTGCTTATGTCAGCGGGGCGAGTTGGCTGTCCACATTTATTCGGATAACGTTGCCGCTGGTATTGCCGGCGCTCGCTTCCGTGGCGCTCTGGATCGCCATTCATTCCATACGCTCGCTCACCGTGCCAATGTTCTTGACCGTTCAGGGCAATGAAGTGTTGTCCATGCTTTTGTGGGGGTATTGGGACAACGACATGGTCGAAGCGGTCTCCGTAATCGGCCTTTTGTATCTTGTAGTCTGCATTGCCCTCTCGTTACTGTGGCGTCGCGTCGGTTTCAGGGAGTGGTAACCTCCGCGCTCTTTTCTCAGGACCCCCGTTGACAACTCGCACGAATATGGTTGCATGACTTCAGTAAAGGAGGTGCGCAATGAGGACGAAGGCAACTGTTATCGCCGTCATTTTGCTCATTATATTCTCGGCTACCCAAATCATCTTGGTGCCGGCTTACGCCGGCGCTGATCAGGCTAAGCAGAAAGAGGTGCTCGAGGCGGCCAAGAAAGAAGGGGTGATCGATATTATCGCTACTTGGCGGCCTAAGGAGGCTGGAGGCATATTCACCTCATTCAAGGAAGCCTACCCTTTCATAGAGGTCAAGCAAACGATGATGTCCGGGGCCACGGGTTTCGAGAGGCTCAGAGCGGAATTTGCTTCGGGACGAAGGACGACAGACTTAATCAACACTTCGCTCATTGACCTGCAGAACGCGGGCATGCTTCAGGCTTGGAAAGACTGGTACGAAACGTTTCCAGATACGAACAGAAAAACTGTCAACCCATCTTTGGCTGCAGCCTTGGAGCCGGGAGGCGCGTACGCGCTTGTATACCGGACCGATCTGGTTCCGAAAGATCTGCAACCTCTCACGTACGACAAGTTATCTGACCCGCGGTTTCACGGCAGAATTGGCGTTAATATACGCCAGTATTACTTCTGGGATTCGTTGTATCCGAAATGGACGGAGGAGCAGATCATGGCCTACATTAAGAACGTGATCATCCCGCAGAACCCCAAATTGTACAACGGGTCCGGCGATGGTTGGGAAATGTTAGTCCGTGGCGAGGTCTGGGCCAATCCGGTCTCGGGTACGCACCAGTATTTTGGTCGTTACCTGCCCAAGGGGGTCAAGAATATCGCCGTAGCATCTGATTACGCTGGGGTAGAATCAGGCAAGCCGATTGCGCTTCTCAAAGACGCGCCGCATCCGAATGGTGCCAAGTTGTTCTTGCATTGGGTTACCTCAAGTAAGGGACAAGAGACATTCTTCAAGTACCGCGGCAGAGGAAATCCCTACGATGACAGTAACATCGTGGGACAATGGTTCAAAAAGTATGGCGCCAAGCTTTTCGACTATCCTGATGACGAGCGCGAGGCGAAGGCCAGAGAGAGCGGGGCGCAGATACTTCAATTGCTCGGTGTTCCGGTGCCGCAGAGGTAGTTTTTGCAGTCCCGGGGCGTAGCACGAGAAGCTCACGCTAGCAAGGTGTTATCCCGGCTCGGGCGGCCCAATTTTAGCCGATACGCGCTCACAGCCCAGCGGAAGGGAGGCCTCAACATCCCGAGCTCGCGCTGAATCGTTTAGAGTGGTCTTGACCGCACACCTAAGATCGACCATCCGCGGCAAGGAACGATCGGCTCCAGAGACTTCCGTAACGGGAGCTTCTAAATGGATAAGACCGTCTTTCCCATTTTGGTTGTCGGTGGTCGTACCACGGGGCTGACGATTCACTCGGACGCATGTAACAGCATGTAACTATGACTGCTTGCGATTCATCGATACGATGCTTAGTCCCGGACGACATCACGATGTCACAATGCGGGAGCTCATTTTGCGCCGGGGCGTTATCTGGCGAGCCTACGGTTCTATAGGGTTATCCCGCGACCCCGCGCTATATTTCCTAAGGAAAGCCCTGGAGCGTGCGTGCAACGAATGGGTTCTCTGAGCGGATTTCATGCCACAGCGCAGCACCGGGCGTTGATATCCGTCGTTAGGTCCAAAAATCATCGTTGGTTCGGCTTCACGTCCCGGTCTGCGAAGCGAAGGACCTTCCCATTTGGCGGACTCGATGGCCGATAAAATTGACGTGCTGATCGTGGGCAGCGGCCCGCTCGGTGCGACCGTAGCGCGCAGACTCGCCGAGCACGGGCGGAGTGTCTTGATCCTCGAGCAGGGGCCCGCTATCTCAACTCCGCCCGGATCACACGTACGTAACGATGTTCGCTTTCGGAGAGATCCGGACGCCTATCTCGAAGTTGCAGCGGGCCATCTCGCGCACTTCGACAGCGCGGCACCCCGTGACCGTCTGCCGGGCGCAGCGGTGACGAAGGCGCGCGGTGGCCAAGGGGTGATTTGGACGAACCTCTGCCCGCGTGGCGACGCCCGCTGGGGTGCCCTCACATCAGCCCAATGGGACGAATATTACGCGATTGCCGAGAAGTATCTCGGGGTCCAAGTCGAAGGGTTCGAGGCATCGGTGCGCCAGCAACGTATCCGGGCCAAGCTTGCGGGTCATCTGGCTGCGCGTGGGCGCAGCATCAGCGCGCTACCGGTTGCCGCCCGGTTCGACGCCGAAGGCGATCTCCATTTCTCCGCGCCATACGATATCCTGGCCGGTTCGACGGCCACGTCCGGACGGGTCCGGATCTCCCGTGCGGACGTGGGTGCCGTGGTCGGGCATGGCACCAGGATCACCGGCGTGGTTGTCGGGACCGAAACGATCGAAGCCAAACATGTCGTCGTCGCGGCCGGCGCGATCGGCACACCCGAGCTTCTCCACCGGTCTGGAATCCGTCCGCGGGCATTGGGGCACTGGCTCTCCTACCACCCCATCCTGATTACCCAACTGGTGCTCGACGCGAGCGTTTGCGCCGAACCGGGGGTTCCCGACCGCGTGCCGCGCCTGCAGATCCCTCCGACCGACACGGCGGAGTGGTATGCGCTGATCTTGCGCGACGTATCGCCGATGGCACCGGCGTTGCCGACTACAACGGCCGGGTCTGGGGTTTCGACAATCTACGCCTAGCAACGAACGGACTGATTCCCACACGAATGGCCGTCAATCCGACACTCACGGGCGTCGCGCTCGCTGCCAGAATCGCGGATGGCATCGTGAACAGCTGAGACCCGGCAGCTTCGAACGCGTGAACTGCGTGATAGCTCAGCCTAGTACTTTTCCCCTCGGTCGTCGGCCTTGCGTTCCTTACGATGCTGGTGACTTTTTCCTTCTACCGCAGGCTCCATTTCCAACCGAACCGGTTCTTGCTTGCCCTGGGCCTGCCTGCCTTACCGCACTTTAGATCCTTCCTTATTGTAGGAGCAATCTCGCGTTGATGGTGCCGTCGCAGAAGGCGGAAAAGTTCCGTTCGCGCACTGATGCAGAGGCAATTAGCAACCTGCGGGTCGCGACCTTTTCCTCACCCGAAGTGAAGGGCGTGGTGCAAAACCTGTTGCCGCTGATGGGTACATTTGCCGTGACTTCTTTCGTAGCCAGGCCGCTCTACGGACAAATGGGCCCCAAGCTGATTGTCTCACTAGGGGCCGCTTTCCTTGCCGCCGGTATCTATATGCTGTCGATGATCGACCCGATGACGACGTACGACGACCTCATGGCGGGAATGGCGGTGCTCGGCATTGGGGTGGGGCTACTCGTCAGTTACGGCTGCCGCAGTGACGGCGCTGGATCCGTCTCGCTCCAGCCTTGCCGGAGGGATTATCTATATGTTTCAGATCGCCGGTGGATCGCTCGACCTCCGGCTTGAATACGGCGCTCGTCTTTACGGCCGGCTCGCTTGTGGAAGGAATGCACACGGCGTTCTTGGTGGGCGCTGTCCTCGCGACCTGCGGGCTGGTGGTCGCTATACTCTTTACCGGCGGGGAGGTCGACAAAGGAACGGCTGCGCATACTGCGACGCCACCACCGCGCCCATGCGCCTTGACGGATTTTGCCGAGGAACCCGGCGGCCAGCAGCCGCGGGTTTTCGCCATTTTTGTCCTCTGGGCGACCTGATATCGGAGGCCTCAAAGAATGTTCCAGGTCATAGCTGGTGCTTGTTGTGGGTTCGTCCAGTGACAGAGGAACTCACGAAAGCGCACAATCTGTCCGTCTCGCACATCGAAAACATGTGCCCAACGATTTTCAAACCGCATACCAGAGTTCTTGTCGGTACCCGTTTCCTCTCCCAGCACCACTACTGTTTGCCCGTCTATGATGAACTCCCGCGGAGCGAAGGAGCCAAACTCCCAATCTGACAAGAGACCCAGAAACTGTTGCACACCGCTGGTTCCTTTGAAGGCTTTACATTTTTCGAGATTCGCCGGTCCATTGACGACCCATTCGATGTTATCTGCACAGAGAGCTAAAAACCCATCGGTATCGCCTGCGGCGAAACGGTTGTATACGTCTTTTACAACTTCCAGAGCTGTCGCCATTTTCTCTCCTTCTGCCATTCTGTTTTGTCCTCGGTGAAGCCGCTGCCGAGAAACCCGAAAATCTCCGCCTTCATTGCTCTGAATCTCATAGTATCGTCTACAAGGTCAGGTGCTCCCGTCCGAAGACCTCTATCAGCACAGGCATAGACGGCACTACTACCAAAGGCACCTCAGCGCTTCCTCTCGGCTTCTTCCAGCTCCGCTGTCTCGACAGCCAGCTTCGCATGGCGGAAGTCGTCTGAATCTGGCAGGGCGAGGTTTAACTGTGGCATCTCGTCCAGCTCGACTCGCCCGCGCTCGAGGTCGAAGGCGAGAACATGGCCCCCGGCGTCGAGCGCGCTCGTGATGAAATGCATGTGGAATCCCCGGACACCGACGTGCCCGAGAAAGGCGGGCGTGAAGAAGCCCACCAAGGTTCCGTGACAGTTCTCGAGGACACGGGTGGACTGGCCCCTCGCGGCCTCTACGAGCCGGGTGCGCCGGGTCTGCCTCACGACGCTCCGTACCTCGATCCGCCGGAAGAGCCCCTGGGCCCGAATCCCGTAGAGGTAGTTGGGAGAGGGCATCAGCTCAAGGGCGCGTTTCTCGAACTGCTCCATGTCGTGAAGGCCTTCCAAGTTTTTGGAATACTTCGTCACCCAGCGCGTGACCGTCGCAAACGGCGAACGAACTTCGTCGGAAACAACGTGAGCGCGACACTGGGGGTCCATGCGGTAGACCAGCCCGTCCAGCATAACCAGCTCTCCGTCAAGCTCGTCGAAGGTGCCCAGGCCGAAGTCCCCGTGTTCCCGAAGTTCACCGACGGTGATGTCACCGTGGTATACACCGTCCAGAACGGCGCCGATCGTTGAGGTCTGGAAAGCGGCGTCGCCTTCCAGGTCGAGCTGCCCGCGAAGCGCCGATTCGACAATCTCCGCTGTGCTTTCGCCGGTTGCGTTGCGGCGCTCACGGATCGCACGCCAGAGGCTCTCATTGATAGGTACGTGGAGAAAGTGCGTTGGCATTATGAAGTAACAATGAAATCGCGCGCCCACATCTGTAACCGCAAACAAGAGCAATCCGGTTCGAGAGTTCTTGGGTCAGCCATGGCGACGCTTTCGGCTACGATATGCCGGGAATCGAAAAGTGCCCTAACAGACGCCGGTATATTTTTCTGTGATGGCAAAGTTCTGAGACCTTTCGATAACGCTTAACACCGCTGCCGTAGGCGGTCCGGCGACCGAAAGGAGCGTGCTTGTGCTGGTTACGTAGGACCGGCTGCTTCGTTTGTTGACTTGCCTGAGTTGATATACCGCATAATCTCCTTTCGGTATCCGGCGAGCCGATCGGTGCCAGCAACAGCGACTGAAGGTTTCGGGTTAGCGAGCTCGAGCGAATGCTATCTTTGAAATAGCGATGCATAACGGCTGCTCTCAGTATGCTTGGCATTCCTGCGTCGTTGGTCTTGCCTTCATTTGCCCAGCCAATTAAGACCTCGAAAAATTCTTGCATCTGCTTTGCGGGGCGGTACTCCTCGATTGCCTCGATTTCCGCTTCAGTATCATTTCTCTGAAAATGAGCGACTCCAGCCGGAATGGTCGCCGTCTCATCAGCCGCGACCTTCACCTCGGCACCTCCGATAAGACAAGTCAGAGTTCCCGATTGGACTCTGATAATCATCTCCTGATAGGGGTGATATGCTCATCGACAATGGCAGCATGAGGCGCCATCGTATACCCCATGCGGAACAGTTCGCCGTTGGTCTCTTGCGATGTTGTCAGAAACGTTATTGTTTCGCCTGTTTTTGGGTTATGGAGTACTCGTTCAGGCATCAGATTTTGAAAGAAATACCAACGAATACGCGATCCGCTTATCGTTTCCCGGTCCGACCCCGGAAATAAATTTGCTAACCTTTTGGCTCACCACGAAGAGCGCGAAGCACACGAAGGGTATGCCAATTCTAAAGTCGTATTATCACAATGCCTGGTGCATTCAAGTAGGGGTGACCCTCCCTATCCGCGCCTCTTGATCTATGTACATTTCAAGGCGCTCTACGAGTTTAGTATTGACGAGTGCATGAAACGGACGTAATTAATCGTGGGTAAGTTTCCGTTCTCTGCTCGTTTATACGGTACACTCTTGTTCGTTCGACCCACGAGTATTTGGCGACACAATTTAGCCGTGATGAATCCATGAAAACTCCAAGTCTCGGCGCCATGGTGAGCATTGGGGGCTTTGTGGGGATTCTAGCGGGGATCTTCTTTGGTGAGTACTGCCGAGTCCTGTCGCCCCTAGGATCGGCTTACATCTCGCAGCAATTGCCTTTGGGGCCGTCCATCTGGAGACTCTGCTTAGCGTCAAGCAAGCGGTCCCGTATTGGTCATATACACTCCCGGCATCAATCACCGGGGGAATCCAGGCCGCGGTTTACCGCAACGTCTCTGAAGTGCCGCAAATCGATCGTAGCGATGGTGCCCGTGAGACCACTTTCGAACGGATTCAACGAACCGGAACGTTGCGGGTGGGTTACAACAGCGCTGCATTTCCCTTTTGCTATTTCAACGAACGGGGCGAGCTCGTGGGGTTCGATGTCGCCATGGCCTACGAACTTGCACGCTCACTCGATGTCAAACTTTGGTTCGTTCCGTTTGAATGGAATGACCTCAGAGCCGACCTCGGTGCTGGTCGCTTTGACATCGCTATGTCAGGCATCTATCTCGCGTCGGACATCCATAACACGAGCCTACGCATCCATGCGTTAGATCCTTCGGAACCTTATTATAGGAGCAATCTCGTGCTGATGGTCCCGTCGCAGAAGGCGGAAAAGTTCCGTTCGCGCACTGAAGTAGAGGCAATTAGCAACCTGCGGGTCGCGACCTTTTCCTCACCCGAAATGAAGGGCGTGGCGCAAAACTTGTTGCCGCCGGCGAAGGTCGTCCCCGTCAACAATTACTACAACCTGCCACCCTTTGAGGATTTCGATGCCGCACTATGGACGGAAGCGCAAGCGGTTGCGCTGGTCCGGACCCGGAAAGGAATGACAGCAGTCCGTCCCGCAGATTTTGGAAATCCCTTTCTCTTCACCTATATCATGCCGGGAAATTCACCCGAGTTTCTCAGGTATGTGAATTATTGGCTGAAGCTCGAAGAGACCGGGAAGTTCTCACAACAAATGATCGACCACTGGATTCAAGGGCAACCTTTGCCCGATAATAAGCCACGCTGGAGTGTCATCCGGAACGTTTTGCATTGGGTGAAATAGTACCGCAAAATATGTTCCGCCTTCTCGTCAGAGAGATCCATGCATTGCCATCCGCGAGATCGGCGTGGCCCCCGTCGTCGAAGGAAGAATAGATCCAGGAACAGCAAAAAGGAGATACCGGCTACCGTGGCGGCGTCCAGTCCTTGTGAAGGACGCGACGCACCATTGGCTCGAAGGTTGCCATGGGCTCGTTCGCGTAACCAGCGTCGAAGGAGATTTCGTCGTAGAGCGCGCAGAATTCCGCAGTGCGGTCGAAGTGCGGGCCCCCCCGATATTGCTCGCGCGCGTTTTCATCGATTTTCAGGTGATGCCCGTAGAAGTACACCTGGAACACCGGGTGATGCTCAAGCATCCAGCGGTTCGCCTCCGACACGAACGGCCGCAGGATCGCAGCAACCACCTCGCCGTGGTTAAACGGCCCGAGTGACTCGCCGATGTCGTGGAGCAGCGCACACATCACGTATTCCTCGTCGCGTCCGTCGCGTAGAGCGCGCGTCGCCGCCTGAAGGCTGTGCTGGAGGCGGTCCACCGGATAGGCCTCGTCCGCCTTAAGATTCGTCAGGATCCCGAGGAGCAAATCGGGCAGTTTCTGGATGTTCTCTTCGTGGACACGGGCGAGCACTGCGAAATCCGCATCGGTTCCCTCGTCCATGCGCCGGAAGTGCATCTTGCCGATATCGCTCGCCATACGGGTTCCCTTTCCTAAAGTCAGTCTAGATTAAAACCGCTTACCGCGATGGGGAGCCCCCGTCAAGCTGTGTCCGAATAGCAACCCGAAGTTGAAAATCGGCAACTGCTCTTTAAGTGTATACGCAGCAATGCCGCCGGTTGACAGACCGGCGTCGCGGCCCGCAATGCGGAAATCTTCACAAGGGCAAAATCGACTGACGTAGCGATGGGGGCACGAGGTTTGTCCCGACGGGCTCAACGCTTAGCAGGTGGGGCTTGCGCCGGTTGCGCGGGTAGGCGTGTGGCTGCGATAAGACCGATCGCCAACATCAGTGCGACAATGATCCCTGCCGTGCGTGTTCCCTCATCTATTGCTCGCCGCGTCGTGCTCAAGGCCTGGTTGTAATGTTCGAACTCTTTGCGCTGAGCCGGGTCCGCTGCATCCGAGAGGACCCGAGGAAGCGCCGGGCGCTTGAGCTGTTCAACGGCATCAAGGGTCGTTCGATCCGAGCCGGTGAGTCCGGTAAAGCTCACCTTCTGGACCCCGAAGGCCGTGACGGACATCAACAGGGTCGTCATCACAACCATCGCAAAACCGCAGGTGAGATAGCGCGCGGCCGTTTGGATGCCGGCGGCTTCACCGGTGAGTTCGGCAGTTACGTCCGCAAGCGCGAGGCTCGTCATCGCCGAGATGCCTGTGGCTAGGCTGGCAGCGACGAGGACGACGAGTCCGGCCAGCAGCACGCGTTTGGCACCGATCAGGTCTGCGAGTTTTCCGCAGGAACCATGAGGGCTCCGGCGACCGTGACGGTGATCGCATCGACCAGGCTCGCGTCTGCGACCGAAATGTTTAGCTGCCTCACGATGTCGGGCAGCAACGTGTCCATGATGCTTACGTCGACGGCCGTTAGCGGTACCCCGGCGACGAGAAACAAGTAGCGCGCGCCGAGCGGTGCGCTCAAGGCTGGCGTGTCAGTCATTAGGTGACTCCCGGCTTTGTTGGAACGCCACGACGTGTCCCTTCGGGGTGATTTGCTTCGCCAGATAGCATGCCGTACCGTCAATACCGCAGCCAACTTCCAAAACATTCATGTCGGCGCTCACCGGCAACGTGGCGAACCGCCGCCGTCGCGGGCTGAAAGATCTCGTCGAAGAGCGTGTATCTTCTTGAGCGTGCTTTTGTTCACACCCCGAAGATAGCGGTCGGCTTCGGTCGTGCGGTTATTCATGCAGCATCTCTTGCCTGTCGAAGCCGGGATATGATTCTTCGCGTCAGAATCGATTCTTCTAAGTTGGCTACGACTTTAGTCTTGACATAGGCAGAAACGGAGAATAAAGACAACACATACCCCGAAAGACGTCGGCCAAGCTTTCCAATCATCACGACCAAGACGGCTGCTTTTGCCCTCTCGTTACTGGCTGCGGCGATACCCCTGATGGCCAAGGTGCCCATTTTCTTTCGAGGTTCGCTAAGCGTAAGTAATGGATGTCGAAGAAAGCTCAGGCACTGTCGTCTCGTTTGCGTTTGATCATCACAAAATCGATGCGCTTTTTTATCACTTCGTGACGCGAAGAGAACATTTCGAGCAAAAGCCCGCCATTCTTCGCTTGCACGGGATTCTGGGTAACTTGCTGGACGAGACGGAACACTTACTTCCTGGGATTTTGGCATCGGCAGGCTACTCGTCGCTGACGATGAATACCCTGTTAGCAAACTTGGGCCTTTTTTTTGGCTTCGGCATCTTCGACGATGCGATCAAACAGATCGATGCCGGGTGCCAGTTTCTCAGACAGGCCGGTTTTAAGAAAATCATTATCTCGGGCCACGGCCTTGGAGGCTGCATGGCAATCCGGTACGGTGCCTTAGCCAATAACCGAGCAAGGCACTCCGATATTATAGGCATCATCGCCGTCGCCACGCCGTACTCGATGCCGGACACGATTCGGCGCCGCTGGAAACGATTCGGGAGTGAGCCCAGCTATGACGAATTCCACTTGAGGGCGCAGCGCCTTTTCAACGCGCCACCTGAAGATCGATCGACTGGGGACGAGATTGTTGTGGTCAAAAGGGCGCACGGTTATACGGCTCGTCCGGAACATACCGACATCTACACGCTCAAGACCTGGTGGGCTTTAGCCGGACCGGAAGCCGAGGGGGCGGAGGCGTATCGACATATTGGACGGATTCGGCTTCCCCTCCTCCTGGTTCATGGCTCGCAAGACGACCTGATCGATCAGTCTGAATTTGCAGACCTCACTCGTCTTGTTAGTCAAAGCGGGAATCCTGCGGTAACTGCCATTCAACTCGACGCGAATCATGCGTTCAACGGGAAGCACGAGGAGCTGGGACAACTCATAATCAAATGGCTGGCGGAAATATGCAAATAGGATATGAGCAGCCTAACGACACATGAAAAACAAAGACTGATCCGGTTCAAGGCCGCCGATGGTTTTGTAATCACGGGACTCCTGGTGACAAATGAATACGCCAGAAAAGAAAACTTTCTCCGTCTTCCGGTCTTGCTGCAAATCCACGGCTTGCTCGGTCACTTCCTCGCCCGGGGTACCCCGCGGCTACTGCCCCATGCGCTGCTCACCCACGGCTTCAATTCACTGTCCATCAACACCCGTCTGGCCTGTGCCGGGCAGATGACCGGCCAGGGCATCTTCGATGACACGATCCATGACATCGATGCGGCGATTGCAATCCTTGACCAGGAAGGGTTTCAAAATATTTACATTCTCGGCTATAGTCTCGGCGCCGGCATGGTGGTGCATTGGGCGGCCAACCGCCAGCACCCGCTGGTGAAAGGTCTCATCCTCGAAGGTATGGGATTTTCCCTTCCTGACTCACGCAGGAAACGGTGGGAAAAATGGGGCAGCAGCCCGACATACGCCGAAGTCTATGAGCGGGCAAAAGCGATCCTTGGCGCCGATCCGTACCGTGCTCCAGACGATGAAGTTTTCGTTGTCTATCAATGCAGTGGACCGAGCCGCGAACCGATCCATAGCGAAATCTATACCTATAAAACCTGGTGGTTTATGATCGGCCCTGAGGCGCGTAACGCGATGACCCACAGGCATATCGCCAAAGTGAACCTGCCGCTGCTCATGCTGCGGGGGGAACACGACGAGTTGGTTGAGGCATAAGAGACCGAGGCCCTGGCACAAATTGTCCAGGATGCCGGTCGGGCGAGCGTCAGGGTCAGACAGATTCCGGGAGCCGGGCACGACTGCATGGAAAATTCGGAGGAGATGTTGAAAGAGATTGTTCAGATGATGTCGGCTGAACCGGCTCTTTCTGACGGCGGCTGACGAGAAGAGCCGGAGAGAATCCATTATTACATTGATTTACCGCTTCCTTACCGATTCTTTACCGGTTGGCGCTTCCTGCTTACCGGTTAGTCGAGTAAGTTGAGGGAGTCACCTTTGATCCTTGAGCGGGGTGCTTAGCGAGGGCGTAGTTCAGAAAGGAGATGAAAATGTCAGTTCAAGACCAAAAGGATATGTCACGCCGCTCCCTTAGAAATGTGGGCGAGCCACCATTCGGGTAAACCCGAGGACATCTTTGCGAGGAATTACGTCAACCATCAGGAACCCGACGTCCAGGGCGGTGTATCGGATAAGAGCCTGGAGAGCTGGAAAGAACTAGTGAGCGACTTTCACAAGGCGTTTTCCAATTCGAAGATCCGCATCCTGATGCAGATCGCCGAACGCGACCTCGTGGTCAACCGATGGGAGTTCACGGCCACTCACACGGGCGATTTTATGGGGCTCGCACCGACCAAAAAGAGACCACCTGGACGGGGGTGCCCTGGATATCTACGACTTTAATCTTGACATGGGATTGAAACAGAAATAGCTCTGAGGCCAGGTATGACAGCTGCTGCAGAAGGCGAAAATCGGCTGACCCAAACGGAAATCATCGGTCTTGCCGCGATGGCGTTGGCTATACTCGTGGTCGCTAATGACTTCACCGCGCTGAGCGTCGCGCTCCCGGCGATGGAACGAGACTTTGCCGCCGACGTCACCACAGTACAGTGGGTCATCAATGGTTACGCATTGGTGTTTGGGGTGTTGATCGTGAGCGGCGGTCGCCTCGCCGATATGTTCGGGCGGCGTCGGATCTTCTTCCTAGGCGCCGGTTTATTTGCCGGTTTTTCGGTAATCGGGGGATTCGCGCCGAACGTCGGCGTGCTCCTGGCGTGCCGGGCTCTCATGGGTGTGGGGGGTGCCCTCATGTGGCCAGCCGTTCTGGGCATGACCTACTCGCTCGTGCCCGCAAGCAAGGCCGGCTTGGCGGGCGGTCTCATTCTGGGCGCGGCGGGCTTTGGTAACGCGATTGGGCCTCTGATCGGTGGCGCTCTGACCGACGCGGTCAGTTGGCGCTGGATATTTTTCTTGAACCTTCCTATCGCCCTGTTTGCGATGCTGACTACTCGGCGCATCGTTCCGCCTGACGCCGGAACGCTTTCTGACCACCGAATCGACTACGGGGGCATTACTTCCTTATCGATCGGTCTCTTTGCGCTTCTCTTCGCGCTTGATGTCGGAATCGATTTGGGCTGGACCGATCCCCGGATACTAGCCCTTTTCGCGCTCGCCGCGGCTGCGCTTATCGGGTTTGTCTTGATTGAACGGCGGATCGGCGCGAGAGCGCTTGTGCCCAACGATGTGCTCGAGAATCGCGCCTTCGCCGGCGCTTGCATGGCTGTTTTAATGATGTCGGCGCTTTTTTTTGCCGCATTACTTTATTTGCCCCAGTTTATGACCAAAGTGCTTGGGTACTCGGCCGGAGCGTCGGGGGCCGGGTTGTTGCCACTGATGGGCACCTTTGCCATGACGTCTTTCGTGGCCGGGCCGCTCTACGGAAAAGTGGGACCGAAGCTGGTTGTGTCCATGGGGGCCGCGTTCTTGGGCTTGGGCATTTATATGCTTTCGGCGATCGACCCCACCACAACGTACGACGATCTTGTGTCGGGAATGGTGGTGTTCGGTATCGGAGTAGGGCTCTTCTATTCCTCGGTTACGACTGCCGCGGTGACCGCCCTGGATTCATCGCGATCGAGCCTCGCCGGTGGAATTATCTATATGTTTCAGATCGCCGGTGGATCGCTCGGCCTCGGCTTGAACACGGCGATCGTTGTGACGGCAAGCTCACTGGTGGAAGGAATCCAGTCGGCATTCTTGCTGGACGCTGTTCTTGCGAGCTGCGGGTTGTTGGTCTCCATAGTCTTTATCGGTGGGGAGATCGACAAGGAACGGCTGGCGATGTTGCGACACCACCATCGCGCCCACGCGCCATGAACCATGTTTCGATATATCTTGCTGAGCAGCCAGCTTTATGAGGGTCATTCCGGTTTGTGTGTTTTTGTTCCTCCAAGGAATTCGCCCGGACCGGCGTTCAGATCGACCGACTCAAGGACGGCAAGATCGTCGAGAGCCGGGTCGATCGGGACAAGTATCGCTTTTTAGCTGGGCTCGGCTTGGTCAAATAGGCAAAAGTCAGATTCTTCATGCAACGACATCGGGCTGGGAGAGCGATCGGAAAAGTTAATGACCGAAGAACGATACAAACAATATATCGCGGACTTCAATGCCGCTTGTGCCGGCGATGGCACGGCATTTAGTGAATTTTACGACAACTATGATGAGCCTGAGGGGATTTTTGAATACATTCCCAATGCCACAAAAAATGTGGGTAAAGAAATAACTGTCTCTTTTTGGAAAAATGTGCACGGACTAATGCGCGAAGAAATGAAACCGCATCGTTCGTTAGTCATTTCCGATGACGCCATTGCCGTTAAGGCTCCCATAGATTTTTTGTGCAAAAAAGATCTTGAATGGGTCGGAGTAAAACATAAGGCAGGCAGCTCATTCAGATTACTTATGTCGGCGTTTTACGATGTAAGTACAAGCGGAAAATTCAAATACGTGCGTGTTTATTCAATTTATCATCCGGATTATCAAGTGGGTTGATTTTGGGGCGATTTTGATACTTTGCTGCAGTGGCTATTTTGGATTACTGCACAAAATTTTCATTACAAGGTAGGCAGGGGTGAATGCGCGCCAGGGTGAGTCAAATACGACACCTAACCACCGCAGTTGCCGACCGAAAGATGCGCGAAGTCGCCACGCCGCCACGACCGTAGCGGTGCCGTTGCAGGACCTGCCCGCCAATAAAATGGCGGACATCCATACCGAAGCGCTTTCACCATGGCACAAACATACGATGCCGTCGTAATTGGCGCAGGCCACAATGGCTTGACGTGCGCTTGTTACCTGGCTAAAGCCGGACTCAAAGTCTTGGTCCTGGATCAGTACGGGACCGTCGGCGGGATGAGCACGACCGAAGAACTCACCCTACCGGGATTCAAGTCCGACGTGCACGCCGCCGGCTATCAGTTTGCGAACTTGTCGCCGGCGCCTCGGGAGCTTCGGCTCGCCGAGCGAGGGTTCACCCTGATCCGCTCCGACCCCGACTTTGCCCATATCTTTCCCGATGGCGGCAGCGTCTCAATTGGCCGAGACATCGAGACCAACTGCGATAGCATTGCTCGTTATTCAAGAAAGGACGCAGCGACCTGGCGCCGGTTGTCGGAGCAGTTCTCGGAGCAAAAACAGATGATTGCCGAATCGATCAATAAGCCGCCCCTGTCGTTCGCCGATCAGGCTGCAATGCTTCAGAGTATCCCAGGCGGGCTCGACCAGTATCGCTTTCAGATGCAGACATTCCGTTCCTGGGCCGACGAAACTTTCGAGGCGGAGCAGACGAAGCTCCTGATCGGCACCTGGGCGGCGCATACGAGCACCGCCCCCGATGATGCTGGAGGCGCCAGCCTGGCGTGGCTTTTTGCTCATGTGATCCAGGACGGTGGCAACAACCTGGTGCAGGGTGGCATGCAGAATCTCTCCCTTGCGCTCGCCGCCGTCTTGCATTCCCACGATGGCGAAATCAGGACCAGTACGTCAGTCGGCAAGATCCTGATTGCTAACGGCAAGGCGGTGGCTGTCCGGCTAAGCGATGGCGAGGAGATCGAAGTCAGCACGTTAGTCGCCTCAAGCGTCGATCCCCGACATCTGGTCATCGATCTGGTCGGCGAAGACCACGTCGGCAATGTGATTGCGGAAAAGATCCGGCGCTACGAGTGGGGCGTCGCAGCCATGTCCCTGTTCCTCGCCCTGGACGGTCCGGTCCACTATAAAGCCGGTGCGGTGGCTCAAAGCGCAGCCTGTGTCCATGGGACTCCGGCGAGCCTCGATTATTTCGGGAGTCTTTTTCTGCAGGTCCGCAGTGGTCTCTTGCCGGCTGAGCCTTTTGCCGTCGCCTGGAACGAAGCCACCATCGATCCCAGCCGCGCGCCCGCAGGCAAGTCGCTGATGAAATTCTTCGTCTCGCCCGTTCCTTATGTCATCAGGGGCGATGCTGCACGCAGCATCACAGGCACGATCTGGAGCGATGTGCAGGAGGCCTTCGCTGACCGAGTCATTGACCGGCTTAGCCACGACTACATCCCCGATCTCCGGGAGAGGATCATTGGAAGAGCGGTGCGAACGCCGGTCGATTTCGAGAGGCTGATCCCAAGCGCCTACCGCGGTACGGTCATGCATGGCGCGCCGCTGTCTTATCAAATGGGGGCCTTGCGCCCGATCCCGGAGCTCGGCGGCTATAAGACTCCGGTACCTAATATCTATCTCTGTGGTGCCGGCAGCCATCCGGGCCCGGGGATCTCGATGGGACCGGGCCGCAACGCCGCCCAGGTGATCTACAAAGAACTCGGATTAGACTTTGCGAAAAATAATGCCCCCGTGTGACCTCATGATCTCATTTTAAAAATAGCCGGAAGCGCGGTGTGAATGAGGGGATTGCGCCCCGCAGGTCGATTCAGGGCCGTTTCATAAATTTTGTGTGTAAGGCATATCAGAGACAGGAGGAGATATGCCGAAAGACAAGAGTGGAAAGAAGGCAGGAAGCGAAGAGCGGATCAGCATCAAGGCAGAATGGCTCGATGAGGTGATGAAAGAGTATCGAGGGCCCCAAGACTTTGAAGCGATTTTCAAGGGATTCAAGAAAGCCGTAGTCGAGCTTCGACTCTCTCTTGTCCCCATGTTTATGTTAATGAGAACTACGAATTTAGTCTTGACATAAGAATGCAAGAGAAATTGCCGTGAAGATACTGACGAAAAACTTGGCGGTTGAGAAGCTCGTAGACCGTTGCAGGAGGTAAGAGAGATGGACGTATCCGGAAAGGTGGCGGTCGTCACCGGTGCTTCTGCCGGAATCGGTCGCGGGCTGGCGCGATCCTTTGTCCGTGGCGGCATGAAGGTGGTCCTGGCCGGAATAAATCAAGAGGCGCTCCGCCGCACCGTCAACGAGCTGGAGGCGACTGGTGCGCAGGTGCTGGGTGTTCGAACCGATGTCAGCAGACTAGATGATGTCGAGGCGCTAGCCGCGGCGACGATGGATCGCTTCGGCGGCGTTCATGTCCTTTGTAACAATGCCGGTGTTGCTGTCCCGGGCTCTCTCGGGTCGGTTTCGATGGAGGACTGGCGCTGGACTCTCTCGACCAATCTCTGGGGGCCGATCCACGGTGTCCAGGTGTTCCTTCCGCTCATGGAGAAGCAGGGTGAGGGACATATCAGTGCGACGGCGTCGGAGAGCGGACTTTACGCGGTGAGTTCGCTGGCTGCATACAACGTCTCCAAGTACGGTGTCGTGGGGCTGATGGCGAGCCTGGAGCGCGATCTGCGAGAACGGGGTTCATCGGTTCGGGCATCAGTCCTCTGTCCGGGCGCTGTTAACACGGACATTATGACCAGCACGCGAAACCGCAGTCCTGAATCGATGGCTCAGCACCACGAGACCGAGGAGACGAAGAGGTTCTGGGATATGGTCACGAATAACGTCGCGCACGGCATGGATCCGCTCGACGTTGGCTCGATCGTGCTCGATGCGATCCAGAATGATCGCTTCTGGATCTTTACACATGAGCATGTTGCCAAAACCGCACTTCGCCAGGCCGAGGTCATGGCGAGCGAGCAGAAGCTCACCGACCTAGGGTAAACGCGCGGAAATAGCCGACGCGTTTCTAAGACGTTGGACTAACCAAAGGTAAACTAGTCGTTCGAATTTGGAAGTACGATGTTCCTAATCCACACTCCCCTTGAACACGCGGAGGTTGTCGCTCGAGCGGTAGTCGGGGCTTGTCGTCTGGACGGTTGGCAATCACCCATGCAGCCACAACTGCTGCACACGCTTTTCAACCGGCTACTCAGCCGAGACCTGGATTTTGAAAAAATTGCGCCGCTATCTCCCGCGGAGGTGGCGGAAACGTTAAGCAGCGTTGAGGAGCGCCAGGAGCTTATCCATCTAATGGTTGCGATTGAAATGCTCTGCAATCCTCTGCCGGAACGGCTGGAGCGCTCGGTGGTTCAATGGGCTACCGCTCTTCACGTGCACGAGCGCGCTCTTGTCTATGCTCGCGAGCTTGCGCGGGGCGAATTGACCAAAGCGGTGCATGATTTCTACCGGATGAATTGGGTAGGCGATCTGGATCGGCGGTCGCCGGAGTTCGAGGCGCTGCTCCGCCATGCCGGCGACAAGGCCTATGCCTTGACCGTCGAGGCAGATCCCGTGGAAGCGGCACGCTGGAGCGCTCTCGCGGAGTGCCCGCAGGGCAGTCTCGGTCGCAGCTTATGGGATTTCTACCAGATGCGCAGCTTTCCATGTCCCGGTCAACCCGGGGCCGTAAATGCCGCCTTGGCGCAGCACGATTGGATACACGTGCTCGCCGACTACGGTACAACGCCTCTGGGTGAGATCGAAACGTCTAGTTTCTACAATGCTGCAACCCGCACCTCCAGTACGATGCTTGCGCTGCTCGGGGTTCTCGCTCTTTTCGAATCTGGTCTCATGCCGAGTACCGTGGTCGTCTCTAAACAGCCTGGCCATGCTCTCTCGGCTCCCGGTGGGATAGAACGTGTGGCGGACGCTGTCGCCCGCGGTGCAGTTTGCAATACCGATCGTCTTCTGAGTATCGACTTTTTCCAACATGCCGACGAGCCTCTCGATCAGTTGCGTGCCGGCTTTGCCATCCAACCCAAGAGCCCGAGGATTCTGGAGCTCGATCCCTGGGGCGCTCTGAAATTGCCACCGAGCAATTAGAATTGACTTGCCCGTTCGTTGCTAAGTAAGAGCTGGCAACCGGGTTCTGTCCATGATTTTACCGCTTCCTTACCAAATATTTACCGGTTGCTTACCGGATCCTTACCGATTGGCACTTCCCACTTACGGTTTGGCCGCATAAACTTAGAAAGGAGGATAGCCACGCAGAAAGGAGATCGAGATGTCAATTCAGGAGCAAAAGGAAATTTCACACCGATCCCTTGAAATGTGGGCGAGTCGTCATTCGGGTAAACCCGAGGACATCTTTGCGAGGAATTACGTCAACCATCAAGAACCCGATGTCCAGGGCGGCATATCGGATAAGAACCTGGAGAGCTGGAAACAGCTCGTGAGCGACTTTCACAAGGCGTTTTCCAATTCGAAGGTCCGCATCCTGATGCAGATTGCCGAAGGTGACCTGGTGGCCAACCGATGGGAGTTCACGGCCACCCACACGGGCGATTTCATGGGAATTGCGCGGACCGGAAAGGAGATCACCTGGACCGGGGTCCAGATCGACCGATTCCAAGACGGTAAGATCGTCGAGAGTTGGGTCGATTGGGACAAGTATCGCTTTTTAGCAGGGCTCGGCTTGGTGCAATAGGCCGGAAGCAGGACCCATATCGCAGCTTTGCGGCTAGTCTTCTCGGCATTGGTAGGTTTCCCAAAAAAAACCAAATTTTCCATGAAACGACATTTGACTGGGGCAGAGATCAAAATGATTATGACAGAAGGACGATACAAACAATATGTCAGTGACTTCAATGCGCTTGTGCCGGCGACGGGACGGCATTTGGTGAATTTTATGACACTTATGATGAGCCTGAGGGGATTTTTGAATACATTCCCAATGCCACAAAAAATGTGGGTAAAGAAATAACTGTCTCTTTTTGGAAAAATGTGCACGGACTAATGCGCGAAGAAATGAAACCGCATCGTTCGTTAGTCATTTCCGATGCCGCCATTGCCGTTGAGGCTCCCATAGATTTTTTGTGCAAAAAAGATCTTGAATGGGTCGGAGTAAAGCATAAGGCGGGCAGCTCATTCAGATTACTTATGTCGGCGTTTTATGATGTCAGCGCAAGCGGAAAATTCAAGTATGTGCGTGTTTATTCAATCTACCATCCGAATTATCAACCGGGGTGATTTCGGGGCGATTTTGACACCTTGCTGCAGTGGCTATTTTGGATTACCGCACAAAATTTTCATTAGAAGATAGGCAGGTGATAGGTGAATACGCGCACGAGCGTAGCAGTGCCGTTGCAGGACCTGCCCGCCAATAAAATGGCGAGCATTGGAGCCGCGGACTTTTTTAGGCGGAACTTGAATGGGAAATATCGGTTCAGTGACCCGACAAACAATTTGAGGTAAAGATGTATTATGCGCTTAATGCTCAAATTTATCATCCCTGTTGAGAAGGGAAACGAGGCAGCGGCCAACGGTGAAATAGAATCGGCGATCTTGGCTATGATCGACCAAGTGAAACCCGAGGCGGCCTACTTTACGCTCGAAGATGGGAAGCGCGCCGGGATGGTGATTTTTGAAACGACCGATCCGGTACGGTTGACCGAGATCAACGAACCCATGTTCGCCAAACTGAATGCGGCGATTTGGATCGTGCCCGTATTGACGCTGGAAGATTTGCGCAAAGGCCTTCCCAAAAAATAAATTCTTCACGTGCGCGGCCGCGTCCGGAGACGGCTGAACCGGCCACAAGTGCGGATCTACTGCCTAACCGGCGCTGGAGCCGACGCCAGGATTTAGTCTAGCGCGATTCCACTCTCGTAGGGGCTCAGGGGCATAACGTTTAGGCTACCGATAGCAGCAAAAGGAGGCTCATGTGATTACTGAAGGTATTGTCTTAAAAGTTTCCGACCCGAATGACGCGGGATAACCGTCCCCTCGCCATCCTTTTTGTTGTTTCTTCTGTCAGTTGTTTCGCCTCGATAAGGCTACGTGCCGCGGCGCAGCCGATTGCTGGTTCTTCCATCAAGGTGGCGGTTAAGCAGGGTCGATTGACCCTCTCTGCGCACAACGCCCTCCTGGCCGAAGTGCTGCGGGCCATCGGCGAAGAGGCGGGCATCGCCATCGAGATTCGCGGCGATCTCACCGAGCGCATCACGATTTCTTTTACCGACGTTCTACTAGAGGAAGCGATTCGCCACTTGCTGCGCGGGCAGTCCTTCGCTCTTTCTTACGCGCCCTCTGCCAGCGACGCCCAACGGAGCAGTTTGACGGAGATATCGGTCCTCGCCCGATCCCGGGTGAAGCCGGCAACAACAGCAGGGAAAGTTTCGACGGTTGGCGAGCAGCGGGAGAAGCTGCGACGGATCCGGGCGCTGGCAAGACAAAATGATACCCAGGCAGTCTAGTGTCGCTCGCAGATCTCCAATGGCTTCGCCGCCCTTGAGATTCTTGATTCCCTGCAACGCCTGGATGCGCACCGACGAGACCCCACAGTGCGTAGGCAATCGGTGCGCGTGCTGTCGACGATTCGCAGTCCGGAGGTGCCCCCGGTGCTCAAGTGAGCCGAAACAGACCACGATGCCGTTGTCAGCCAGGAGGCGCAGCAGGCGCTAAAGAGATGGGAGCAACACTTTAGCGCGCAGTATGGAGCCGCACGAACGATTCACTAGGTTTTCACTCAATTCGCCTTTAACCGCCCCGGGAAAGTCAGGAAGCAACTCTAAGACCTCAGCCGGTCATACTTCCGAAAGCGTCTCGCCGGTGGCTCCGGCCTTTTTTCCGCCGAGACGAAGCAGTTGATTGAGGAGGACCGCCACGACGGTAGAAAGCGTCAGCGAAGACTCGAACAGCGGACGCAGCCAGGGGTAAACTTGCGCGTAAAGCGCTGGTAGAATATCCAGGCTGATGCCGAAGGTTAGAGCGACGCCCATCACAAAAATCTTCGGGATATCCATTCTGGAACTCAAAATGATCTGGACGCCGGACATCATCATGAAACAGACCACAAAAACCAGAATGGCTCCGGCGACGGACGCTGGCATGACGGAAAGGATCGCGCTCAATTTTGGAGAGAATCCCAACAAAAGAAAAAAGCCGCCCGCACCGAACCCAATCCATCGGCTGGTCGCGCCCGAGGCGATGCTCAGGGCAACGTTGCTCGCCGAGGTATCCGACGCGACACCGCCCAGCAGCCCGGAGGCGAAGACCGCGAGCCCGTCGGCGGTCAGTCCATCACCGACGCGGCGGATGTCCGGTTCCGACCATTCTTCATCGTTAGCTTTCTCGCACAGGACGAGGTTACCGAAGGATTTTAACGCACCACAGATGGAGACGATTGTAAAAGCCGGCAGCAGCGTCCATCGGAAGGAGAATTGCCACATGCCCGGATAGTGTGGCAGTCCGATCCATGCCGCATCGGCGACGGCATAGAAATCCACCTTAGTGAGCAGGCCCGCGGCGATGCACAAAACGTAACCGGTGACCATGCCGATTAACACACCATAAAGTTTGAGTTTGCCGGATCCCCAAACGTTGACTCCCACCATCACCAATAGCGTGAGGGCCGCGATCGCGAAGCTCCTGGGCAGAATTGGATCGCCGGCATAATTGATGCCCAGAAACTTTGAAGCTCCGAGCGGCACGAGGCCGAACGCGACCATGAACACCACCATGCCGGTGATCTCCGTTGGAAACAGAAACGCCAGACGGCGCAGAAGCTTGCCAAAAACCACCTCCACCACTCCTGCGGCCATCGTCATGCCACGCATTAACGGTAGCCCGCCGAGCCACGCGGCGCCCATGGATACGGAAAAGAAGTTCGGCCCGCAAAGATTGGGGCACAGATAGCCAGACCCGATTCCACGCCAGCGGAAGGCCTGAATGATTGTGCCGAGGCCGCAAGCCATCATGGTCAAAGCGACCGTCGCCTGCATCTGTTCCCTGCTGCCGCCGATTTCCGACACCAGCACCACCGATAGCACGAGCGTGCTCGACATGACGAAAACATGTTGCGCTGAAAGAAACGCAAGCACCGTCCAGGGCGGACGGTCATTCACACCATACAGCAGGTTGGCCGGTTTCTTAGCCATCGTTACTCTCGCATCCAAATCGGAGTGGCCAGAAAAAAGTCCGAACCGATGATAAATGTCTCCCCATTGAGCTTGACTTTACGGGCATAAATCAACTTTCGGGTCGGAAGCGGATTCCCGGGTTTTGGCCAAAGATACTGGATCCAGGCGTCTTCATGGTCCACCAGCTTGCGCAGCAACTCCTGAATGACCGGCATGCCGACTGCGTCCTTGAACCGGGAGAGATCGCGCCCTGTGATTGTTGGAAAAGCAGGATCAACCACCGTGTGGCCCTGCTCATCCAGCACGAAAACGTAAGTGCCTAGAAAAACAAAAGGCGATGAAGGGTCCATGAGTTCCTTGAACGCCGCCGTCTTTCCTTTGGTCTGCAAAAGATTGCAGGCCAGTTTGACGCGGTCCTCAACCCATGACTTCTCAATCTTCATGTCATAGAGACCGCTGCCGACCAGATAAATTTTCCCGTCCGCCGTGACCACTTTGCGAATGTACGCACTCTTCCAGAGTGGAATGAGCTGGGTTTGATATTCCCATAAATAAAAGACCCAATCGCTTGCGTCCTTCCCGGGGTTTCTGGCGACATCCGTGATGAACCGCACGACGGGCTTACCATTTGCATCCCGGAGTCCCATGAGATTCTTGCCGACAAAACTGTGTTCGATCGGATGGAACACGGTCGTGCCATCCGGCGTATAAACAAAAATATAATATTTCTGGTTGAGCCATTTGGAGCCGCTCCTGGCGAATTGAGAAAAGGCGTTCTCTCCTTCGCGTTCCATCAATGCCGCCGCATCTTCCACGAGCGAAACCAGCCGTTTGGTGTCCTCATAAGTGTACCGGGACAGATCGCCTTCCGCGGCGTGCGACGCAATCGCGGAAGAGAACAATAGTCCGACCAATAGTGGGGTTAGAAATGGGATCACCGCAAAGAACCTGCGCGCAGAGAAAATACCTAGTGTCTTGCCCGCAACGCTTGACGGCGGCCTGAAATGCCGACTACTCACGATTCTTGTCGACAAAGCATCTGCTTGTCAATCGAATCTCCGATCGGCCGAAGTCCACGTACATGTCGTCAGTGTGCAACCGACTCAAGATAGTCTTGTGCGCAACGTCGAGCAAAATTTTATTTCAGCAGGGCAGCTAAACGTTCAACATGAGCGGGCATGGCCCGGCTTGCCCGGGGATGTCCAACACTCGATGGTGGGCTTAGGCATCGGACTCTCCATCGGGCTGAATAAGATACAGAAGTACGATGCCGATAATTACAATCAACCGAAAAGCTGCCTCTTGGCCATTCCATTTCTTCGATTGCCACATCACGAACCATTCCCCACCCAAAGTGATAAAGCCTGAAAACCATAAGATAATACCCAGTGTCAATCCGATAATCGCAACAGCTTTGGCTTGATTGAAACGGGTTGAGTCATTTATCGAACTGAGTAGAAGAAAACCTCCCGCCCAACACAAAACTGCGATTACCGCCTCGACAAAGATGATGAGGCAATAAGTCGCGTGATAAACAAACGGGGAGTCGATAGCCCGCCACATAGCTCGATTCCCAGGGAATGTCGTGTCCATTTTGAGCACATGGACAACGAAGGTAAAGTTCGAGCCATAATCGGTAAGATTATTAAACACCACGAGGGAAGCAAAAAGCGCGACTGCCCAAACCAGGAGAACTTTTGAGGATCTTGTGTACACTGCTCCTCCAGGCGATGCCTGACGTTCAGGTCGAAAAGCTGAGTCCCACCCAGGAGAACGGTCAGCGGTTGTCGAGAATCGGTGGCGGGACCGAGGACGGGACGAAAGCGCTCGCGAGACTCTTCTGTCCGTTCTGCACTGCGATTACCCAGACTGTCTTCAACGGGACGTGGCTTTGGGGGTTGAACGAGATCGTTCCGGTGACGCCCTTGAACCCGTCGGTATGCTCCAGGGCGTCGAAGACTTCCCTCTGGCTCTGCGCGCGACGCAAAACGTCCAGCATGAGCCGGGCGGCGTCGTAGCCAAGAGCGGCGAAGGCGTCAGCGGGTGCGGTCCCGTAGGCATCGCGATACGCGGCAATGAACTGTTTCGCCTCGGGTGTGCCGGTCTGCTCCGACAGCCAGGCATGGGTCGTGAACCAGACGTTGGTGGTCGGGCCCGGATTCCCATCGAGGAGCTTGGGCGTATCCAGACCATCCCCGCCGACAATAGGTTTTGCGACGCCAGCCGCTCGGAGCGATGCCACCACGTCGCCGATGCAATCGGGAAGGCCCGCGAGGTAGACGAAGTTCGGCTGCGGTGAAAGCTGTTGCACTTGCTGGCCTAAAGCGGTGATGTCGCATCCACCGTCGTAGGAAGCGTCCAGGGCCACGTTGCCGCCGAGCTGCTCGAATCGCGTGCGGAAATAGCGGGGCAGGGTTTGTGTGTATTGAGAGGTGGAATCCCAAAGGATCGCCACCGAGCTTCCGAACTCCCGCCGGCCGAATTCCGCGGCCGCCGCTGCCTGCGTGTTGTCACCGAAAGGCGTCAGAAAGATGCTCTTGCCGACCACCTCCGGAAGCGCGGGATCGGTAGCTCCAATAGACAGGAACGGCACCCTCGCACGTTGGAAGAAGGGGCCCGCTATCAACACGGAGTTGTTGTCCGTAAAACCGGCAGCGAGCGACACGTTCGTCGAGACGACGTCTCTGGCGGCGGATTCAGTGGCCTCCGGGTCCGATTTCGTGTCGATGAGAGCCGCGAAGGGGAGGGGTCCGTGCTTGCTCCCTTGCTGGAGTCCGAGCACGAAGCCATTCATGGCCGGGCGACCAAGGCTCGCCTGGACTCCTTGAAGGTCTAGCAGAGCGGCGACCGCCGCCGCCCGCATGTTACGATGTTCCATCTTGCTGGCGGCGACCGTCGGACCGATCTCGATGAAAAGGAGTGCGAGAACCAGCGCGGTTGTCTGGTGTGGACGATACATGATGTCCTCCTTCTAAGGTACTCGTTTGCCGGGCGAAGTGATCCAAGCGGATCCACGACTTCAGTCGTTGACTTAGTCAGAAAATATGCCTAAAGGCAATCACATAGACTCAAAGATATAGTTCCGGCAGGCCGATTCTAGGCCAGCAACGATAATCCATGCTTAGTGCTGTGGGTTCGCTGGCAGCATAATATTCCGAGTGTGATTCCCACACACCGGCCGTGCCATGGGCAGCCCCGATGTGGGTCATCGGGCATCTGAATGCTGACAAGGACTTTAGGCATGCTTTACGAGCAGATACTATCTCAGCGCGCCGCCGCGATTTCGTATGATGATCTTACCGAGGATATTCTCCACGTACTCAAGCGAAACATTCTAGATTCGTATACAGGCATATGCGCGTCTCTCAAAGACACGGCGTTACTGCAGAAATTTGAAAGGTTAGCGATGGGCTCGGCCTCGGGAAATGACATCGACATCTGGGGCGTGCAAAAAAAGGCGAGCGTCACCGATGCCTTGTTTATGAACTCCATCCTAAGCCGGCGCAGCGACCTCTTGAATACTTATGTATCCCCCAACGGTATGGGGGTCGTACACCCTTCGGATAACGTAGCGCTAGTCCTTACTTTGGCTGACTGGCTCGCGATGGACGGCAAGACCTTCTTGAGGTCAATTTATACAGCATTTTATTTTTCAACCGTGTTTGCCACGTATTACAACCCTGAAGCCGCAAGATACGACCACGACGCCGCAGCCACTTTCTATACGGCTTTGGTAATCGGACAAGCATTGGGCCTTTCAGAAGAGCAATTGACCGAAGCACAACGGATTTCGGGTGTGTTGGGCCTGGATGTTAACCAGGCGGCTGAGGGAGAGCTGACCGACTGGAAGCACTGTACGTACGCATCCTGCGCGATGCGTGCCATGCAGGCCGTAAAACTAGCTAGTGCAGGATTCGAGGGCCCGCGGGAAATCTACCAAGGGGAAGCTGGAGTGGATCAGTTTTTCCCGCACGCCGAAGCAATCCTGGAGCCGCCGCCTGACTTGAGTAAAATCATCTTCAAACGTTGGCCGGCACTCGTCTTTTGCCAGACACCAATCGACGTCGCGTCGGACCTGTCCGGCAAAATCCTTGGTCCACGGACGATCGCGTCGGTCAACGTCAGGACGTACCAGAACGCCTTCAGGAATGGAGCGCTTCCCTCGGCTTACCATCCGGTTAGTCGGGCCGGGCGCACCCACTCGATCCCGTACTGTGTCGCGGCAGCGCTGCTCAAGCCGGTGGAGTATGAGGACTTCGACGACGAGTACAGCCGCAACAGTGCGCTGACACAATTGATTTCGAAGGTCAATGTGGTTGAAGACGCGGAGATGACAAAGGCGTATCCCTTGAAGTCGCAGTGCTGTATCCGGGTCACCCTTGCAGATGGCACAGTCGTGGAGAGCGCGCGGGACTACCCACGAGGAGATCCGCAGGAACCGCTTTCGGACCAGGAAATAGAAAACAAGTTCCGTAACTATTTTTTCTTCGCGAAGAGCAAAACGGAACAAGAAGAGGTTATCGATCGTTTGTGGAAAATCGAGCGAGAGGAGAATCTCGACTGGTTACTTTCGCCACTAAAGAGGCACCGGAGTTGAGGCAGCACAGAGCTAACTTAGACAGATATGGAGGACCGCCATGCGAATGACGCAAGAGCAATTCGAAGATTACGAAAAACAATTCAATCAGGCGAGTGACAAAAGCGAATTGTTCGACCGGTACTACAATCCCAACGTTGTTTTCATTCATCCTTACAAGGGTACGTTCAGGGGCAAAAGCGAACTCGTCCAGTTTTGGAACTCGGGAAAAGATTCTGGACACGATGGAATTAGTGAGCAGCTCCACCTGAAAAACTTTGTTAGTGTCGAGGGAAAGATGGCCGTTGAACTCGACATTGAGTGGCGATGTTTTAAGGATACCGAATACCTTGGCCAGAGAAGAAAGGGAGACGTTTTTTGGGGTAAATGTGCCGCGTTTTACACCTTCACCGGTGACAAAATCAATCATGTGCAGATCTACCTCAATCTTTTGGAAAAGTAGTCCCCTTGGTGAGACGGCGCCGAACGATGCAACGGTTTCTCTGCACTTCCCGTCGCTCGTGATACATTACGGAAAAATACTCGTCCAGACTGGGCTAACATGCAGTTCACGCGTTCGAAGCTACCGAGTCTCAGCCGTTCACGATGCCATCCGCGATTCTGACAGCGAGCGCGACGCCTGTGAGTGTCGGATTGACGGCCATTCGTGTGGGAATCAGCCCGTTCGTTACCAGGCGGAGTTGTCGAACCCCCAGACCCGGCCGTTGTAGTCGGCAACGCCGGTACCATCATCGGTCGCGCTCATTCGGGTGGTGCCCGTCATGTGGGCGAAGCCGAACTCCAACCACATTGGACGGCAACCGGCCCGGTACCTGCCGAGCAGGCCGGCGATCTCGTCCGCATCCTGTTTGGCACCTGCGAGTCTCGACTTGTCGGCCGCGGAGAGAGGTACTTCGAAACTCGGCCGAATCCGGTCGTCGAAACGGATGCCATTCTTCTCGTCGACGTCGACCGGGCAAATGAGCTGCATCTCGACCACGCAGTTCGGGTCGACCACCACATCCGGTCCCGTCGGCTTGAATGGCGACACATCGCGCAGGATCAGCGCATACCACTCCGCCGCGTCGGTCGGAGGGATCTGCAAGCGCGGTACGCGGTCGGGGACTCCAGGCTCGGCGCAGACGCTCGCGTCAAGAACCAGTTGGGTAATCAGAATAGGGTGGTAGGAGAGCCAGCGCCCCAATGCCCGTGGACGGATTCCGGAGCGGTGGAGAAGCTCGGGCGTGCCGATCGCGCCGGCCGCGACCACGACCTCTTTGGCCTCGATCGTTTCGGTCCCGACAACCACCCCGGTAATCCTGGAGCCATGCCCGACCACGGCGCTCACGTCCGCGCGGGAAATCCGGACCCGCTCGGACGCGGCCGAAACGGCCAGGATGTCGTATGGCGCGGAGAACTGGAGATTGCCTTCGGTGTCGAACCGGGCGGCAACCGGTAGTGCACTAATGCTCCGTCCACGCGCAGCCAGATGACCCGCAAGCTTGGCCCGGATACGTTGCTGGCGCACCGATGCCTCGAATCCTTCGCTTTGGACCCCGAGGTACTTCTCGGCAATCGCGTAATATTCGTCCCATTGGGCTGATGTGAGGGCACCCCAGCGCGCGTCGCCGCGCGGACAAAGGTTCGTCCAAATCACCCCTTGGCCGCCGCGAGCCTTGGTCACCGCTGCGCCCGGTAGACGGTCACGGGGTGCCGTGCTGTCGAAGTGCTCAAGATGGCTGGATGCAACTTCGAGGTAGGCATCCGGATCCCTCCGAAAGCGAACATCGCTACGTAAATGCGATCCGGGCGGGGTCGAGATAGCAGGCCCCTGCTCGAGGATTAGAACGCTCCGCCCGTGCTCGGCGAGTCTGCGCGCTACGGTCGCACCGAGCAGGCCGCTGCCCACGATCAGCACGTCAATTTTCTCGGCCATCGAGTCCTCCAAATGGGAAGGTTGGTAGGAGTGGGTTCGGACGGTTTTTCAGCTGACACATTTTCATACACGGTTTCATATTTTGGCGCGCGACAGTACGCGTGGCCGCCCGGCCCCGGGGTCGCCCCTACGGATGATGTAATGGAGTTCGTCTTTCATTGCACGTTTCTCCCGGTCGCCTGCGCCGAATTTCCCAACTGCAATCGTTGAGAACCGACGCGCGGCTAATAACGCTTAAATCAACCCGCAATGCTTGAGTACAGATCTTTCCTGTTGTTTATGCGCAGAACAAAAATTTAAGCCTTACCTATCTCTCGCTTATCAGAGTTATTCCCGAATGCAACATGCGCTAACATCCTTCCCGGACTCGATCTTGCTCCTCCCGCGTGTGCTTGATAAGGGTGCTTTGGAGGATCACCCCTCCAAGTCTCTCGAATAGTCTAGGAGACACATGCCGATTCAGATAGACCGGTCAAGGGCTCAGGATCTCGCACCTCGCTTGGACGAGGCTCTTGAGCTTGTGCGAAACGAGTTCGAGGGACTAGACGCACACCGGCAGTACCGCAATGCCTTCGCCAGGCTGCTGAAGGCGGATCCGCTGGATCGCGTACTGATGATGGAGACTGACCAGCGCGATCTGTTCGTGCCGGAGCTGCGCCAGGTCATCGCGGCATGCGTACCGACAGACGGTCACATATTCGACTTCGGTGCAGGGGACGGCCAAACCTTTGCCCTGGTGGCCGGTTCCGTGCCGGAGGGCACCAGCGTCTCGATCGAAGAGCCTAATCCCGACTATGTGGCGGACTACAGCGCTTTTCTTAGAACCCAGGCTCATCTGAGGCCCGGGATGGCGCTGGTTGCAGGATTCGATGAGATGGATGCGGCCGCCGCGCGCTCGGGGGCATTGCCGCCGCAAGATGGAAGCGTCGACCTCGGCCTGGCGATTCACATGATCTACTTTCTGAGTGACCTGCCCGCGGCTCTGACGCGGATGGTGCGTTTTTTGAGACCCGGCGGCGCGCTGTTCGTGATCGTTGCCGACGAGATCGATAGCTACACCGGCCTGGTCGTAAAGAGGTTCATCGAAGCGGGTGGCGACAGCGGAAACAACGCGCGCCACCTCTCCGATATCGCTGAGCGTCGCCGCCTGCTCGGGTCGCCCGCGGACGGTGGCGGAGCGATCGTCGAAGTGTTGCGCAACGCAGGGGCGCCTGCGGATCTCGACACGCAGCGTCAGCCGAGCCGCCTCTACGGACACAGCCTCACTGACCTGCTCGCACTCTCCACGATCACGGTCCTCTCTGAGGTCGAGAGCATGACGAAGTTCGAGACGGCCGCCGAGTTGCTCCGTCACGACTCCGAAGCCGTCGACATGCGGATGGAGGACGACGGCCCGCGTAAGGGGATGTGGAGCGTAGCACAGCCCCAATGGGTCTCTGTAATCCGCCGGGCGCACTAGATACCGATCGCTGGTCTCGTATCGCGACAGTCCTGTAGTCGTCCGTCCACGGATGACGTACCGTCCAGACGGGAGCAGGGCCACCATCGCCGGTGGTCAGGAAAACCGCGCCGCAGTCGCGGGCGACCACTGCGCGTCCGGCAAACGGGATCGCGGCGGGGGTTGGCAAAACCGCAGCCAGCAACCGGCTTCTTCCCGGCAATTTACCGCTTCCTTACCAAATATTTACCGGTTGCTTACCAAATCCTTACCGGTTGGCACTTCTCGTTGACCGTTTGGGCGCATAAACTTAGATCCCAGCCGCGGAAAAAGGAGATACACGTGTCAGTTCAAGAACAAAAGGAAATGTCGCGCCGCGCTCTTGAAATGTGGGCGAGTGGTCATTCGGGTAAACCCGAGGACATCTTTGCAAAGAATTACGTCAACCATCAGGAACCCGACGTCCAGGGCGGCATATCGGATAAGAATCTGGAGAACTGGAAACAGCTCGTGAGCGACTTTCATAAGGCGTTTTCCAATTCGAAGGTCCGCATCCTGGGCGGCGAGGGTGCCGGCGGAAACGTTGCCAAGGTCACCCGGAGTGGTACAACACGGCAACAACACAAGTTTGTGCGGGCAGGGCGGCTGTGGGGGCGGCAGCTTCGCCATCCAGTCGTCGCGGTCGGATGGCAATGCGCTCACTACGCGCCCAAACAAGCCCGGGAACTCATTCTTTACAGATCGGCGAGAGGATCGGCCGCCCGCGCAGTGCATCGCAAACTAACAGAAACGCGTAGGGGCACGCTTGCGCCGTGTGAGCAGGTTGTGAAATCTCAACAACGTCGATGGCCGAATCATCACGGCAGCCGGTTGGATGCGATGTGGACGGATCGACCGTGACCGGAACTGAGCAGAAACCGAGCCAATAATCCGAACGAGAATAATGGTTCGACTGCTACAGCCTAGGTTGGAACCCTTCAACCAGGGATTCCGGAGAGAGGAGCATTTCCAATGGCGATTTTCCTGCGCATCATTGCATTGCTGATCCTGTCGATTGACCTGCTGGGCGCTGCGCCGGGCGCAGCCGCCCAGCCGCGACGCGCTGCGCCGCAGAACCCTCGCCCGGTAATCGGTGTCTTCAGCCAGGATACGGATACGATCACCGGCTCGAGCACGATCGACCCCGAAGTCAAGGCCGAACTCTCGGCATTCCGATACCTGATCCCGGCGAGCTACGTGAACTGGATCGGGCAGGCGGGAGGGCGCGTGCTGCCGATCCTGCTCGACCAGCCGGATGACTACTACCAGGAGGTCTTCGCGAAGACCAACGGCATACTCTTTGCCGGCGGCAACCAGGGGATAGATCCCTCGGACATCTACACGGAGGAGGGGGAGATTCTCTGGAATCTGGCCAAGCAGGCGAACGACCGGGGCGACTACTACCCGATCTGGGGTACGTGTCTGGGCTTCGAGGAACTCTCCGTGCTGGAGACGGGTAGTAGCGACGTCATCAGCCTCGACGTGATGGCGACGAATCTGGCCCTGCCCTTGCACTTCACTCCCGGAGCGAAGCGGAGCCGGCTCTTCCGGTCGTTTCCTCCGAGGCTGGTGAAGGCGCTGCGAACTGAGAGCCTGACTTTCAACTCACACGACCACGGGCTTCTCGTGAGCGAATACGAGTCGAACCCGGCGTTGAACCGTTTCTTCCGGTGGCTTTCCTTCAACGAAGCGCCAGCGGGCCAGCTCTTCGTAAGCACCATGGAGGCGCGGGAGTATCCCTTCTACGGCACGCAGTGGCATCCGGAGAAGAACAACTTCGAGTGGAGCCAGAACGCCGACTACTCGAACATTCCCCACTCGCCGAACGCCATCCTCGTCTCCGAGGCCACGGCGCGGTTCTTCCTGAGCGAAGCGAGGAAGTCCGCTCATGTCTTCCCCGAATCCAAGCGCGACGAGCTGATCTACTCCGCCCCTGTCGTCTACACCGGCAAGGGCGACTGGATCTACGAGCAGGTGTATGTCTTTTGCCGGGTGGACGCGACGGACTGTCATTGAGACGAAGAGTCGAATCCCCCGCTCAGCAAGGATCAAATAGCCAGTGCTGAACAGGGCCGGATTCGGGGGCGCTGGTAGGGCGCACGACCCTTCGTTGCCCTAGGATGATCCGTTGACGCGTGGTAAAAAGGGTGTTTATTCAACCTATACTCGAATGCCACTTAGTTAAGCTCCAAAGGCCTAAGCTCCCCGGGTCGCAGCTTACCTGCGGTCTGTGCAGCGACTGATTAGCTGCCTACTCTACTTTAAAATCAAAATACTTGTCGGGATAAGGCTCGCTCTTAAGCGTAAAATGCCACCACTCTTCGGCTAGATTTTTGAAACCATTTCGTTCCATCACGGATTTCAAAGCAGTTCTATTATCCTGTTGAGATTTCCTGATGCGGCTGTTGACGGTATGAGATAGTGGATCAAAAAAATCAAAGCCTGTTCCCATGTCCAACTCCTGCTTGCTCTCCAAATCTATAACGGTCAGATCAAGAGTGCTGCCCCGGCTGTGCCCAGATCCCGCGTGGAGCCGGTAGCAACAACAGGGAAAGTTTCTATGGTTGGCGAGCAACGGGAGAAGCTGCGACGGATCCGGGCGCTGGCAAGACAAAATGATACCCAGGCAGTGAGGGAATTGAGCACTCTGGCGCTCAGCGATCCGAGTCCCTTCGTGCGCAGCCGGGCAGTGTCTGCCTTGGGGCGGTTTAGAAACTTGGAAACGTTAGCGGTGTTGAAGCGGGCGTTGAAGGATCAGTCTTCGTCGGTGCACATCCAGGCGTTACAGGGAATCAAGAATCTCAAGGGTGTTCACGCAATTGGAGACCTGTTGGCGCGCAGTACTGAGCCGCAGGAGTAACTCATTAGCGTGACGTTAGATGCCTGACGCAGAACTCTTCCAAGAAAGCCAAGAGGTTTTAAAGGAGCCTGCAACCGGCTTCTTTTCAAGAATTTACCGCTTCCTTACCGATTTTTTACCGGTTGCTTACCGAATCTTTACCGCTTGGCACTTCCTGCTTACCGTTTAGTTGCGTAGGCTTAGGATCACGTCCAGGACGGCCAGCTTGAAGAAAGGAAAAAGACTCTCGAAGACCGAGGCGACGCCATGTCGCTGCACAACACCCGACCCGACCCGACGTTGCCGGCAGATCACGCCTTTGTGGTGCAGTTGCGCCGAGGGACGGCGCTGACGGCCGAGAGAGTGGCAGGGGAGGTCGAGCATATCGTATCGGGGCAGCATTGTGAGTTCTGTTCGTTTGCGGAACTGGCCGCATTCATCGAACGGATCCTGACTCCTAAGAAACGAGGGCCCCCATGAGTCGAGATCCGGGGAGCGACGCGACGTTAGAGGGACGGCGATCCAGAGCACAAGATTAGAGAAGTTGAAGTGCAGTAATTTTTCACGAAAGGAGATTTGGCATGGCAGAGAACAACTGTATGGTTGCGATCTATAATACGCATACTGAGGCGGAGGATGCGGTCAAAACTCTCCAGAAGGCCGGCTTCGACATGAAGCGGCTCTCGATTATCGGGAGAGACTATCACTCCGAAGACCGTGTCGTGGGTTATTACAACACCGGAGATCGGATGAAGGCATGGGGAAAGATGGGCGCGTTTTGGGGCGGGCTGTGGGGGTATCTGTTTGGCGCCGCCTTCTTCTTCATCCCCGGGATTGGACCGATCGCGATCGCGGGACCGATCGTGAGTGCGATCGTCAGTGGACTGGAAGGGGCCGTAGTGGTGGGCGGGCTTAGCGCGTTGGGAGCGGGATTGTATAGCATCGGGATACCGAAAAACAGCGTGCTGCAGTACGAGACCGCGCTGAAGGCCGACAAGTTTCTGCTGATCGCCCATGGCACGCAGGATGAAGTGAACAAGGCCAAAGATATTGTGAAAACTACCGGCGCAACCGAGACCGCAACGCACAGCGCGCAAGCGGCATGAGCTACCGGTAATCACATTGTGTGAGACGCCCCATTGGAGTATAAGTTTGCATCATGGCACAGGGCGAAGATGGATTGAATAAGACGACAATCCTGGGCCTCGCGGCGATGGCGTTGGCCGTTCTTGTCGTTGCCAACGACTTTACCGCCTTGAGCGTCGCGCTCCCGGCGATGGAGCGAGACTTCAGGGCAGACGTCACCACGGTACAGTGGGTTATTAACGGCTACGCGTTGGTGTTCGGGGTGCTGATTGTTGCGGGCGGTCGCCTGGCCGATATGTTCGGCAGGCGCCGAATTTTCTTTCTCGGTGCGAGCCTGTTTGCTATTTTCTCGGTGATCGGTGGTTTCGCGCCGAACGTTGGTGTACTGCTGGCGTCCCGGGGGCTGATGGGTGTAGGCGGCGCGCTGATGTGGCCAGCCATTCTGGGCATGACCTATGCGCTCTTACCCTCGAGCAAGGCCGGCTTGGCGGGCGGCTTGATCATAGGCGCAGCGGGGTTTGGAAACGCGATCGGCCCTCTGATCGGAGGCGTCCTGACCGACGCGGTCAGTTGGCGCTGGATATTCTTCTTGAACCTTCCTATCGCGCTGTTTGCAATATTGATTACCCAGCGCATCGTTCGCCCGGATGCAGGGACGCTCTCGGATCACCGAATCGACTGCGGCGGAATCGCTTCTCTCTCGGTCGGTCTCTTCGCGCTTCTCTTCGCGCTCGACGTGGGAATTGATTTGGGCTGGACCGACCCGCTGATAGTTGCCCTCTTCGCGCTTGCCGCGGCGGCGCTCATCGGGTTTGTGTTGATCGAGCGACGAATCGGCTCGATGGCGCTTGTGCCCAACGATGTACTCCAGAACGAAGCCTTCGTGGCCGCGTGCATGGCTGTATTACTGATGTCCGCGCTTTTCTTTGCCGCTTTACTTTACTTGCCGCAGTTTATGACGAAAGTGCTTGGTTACTCCGCTGGAGCGTCAGGGGTCGGATTGTTGCCGATGATGGGCACATTTGCGGTGACTTCTTTCGTGGCCGGTCCTCTCTATGAACGATTGGGCCCAAGCCCATTGTATCGCTGGGTGCCGCTTTCCTAGCGGTCGGGATTTATATGCTATCAATGATCCACCCTATGACGACTTACGACGACCTCCTTCCGGGAATGGTCGTCTTCGGCATCGGGGTTGGTCTCTTTTATTCTTCGGTTACGACCGCAGCGGTTACCGCTCTGGATCCATCCCGATCGAGCCTCGCCGGCGGAATTGTCTATATGTTTCAGATCGCTGGTGGATCGATCGGCCTCGGCTTGAACACGGCGCTCGTCGTGACGGCCGGCTCGTTGGCGGATGGGATTCACACGGCGTTCTTGGTAGACGCGGTTCTCGCGGCCTGCGGGGTGGTAGTGTCCGTGTTCTATATAGGCGGGGAGGTCGACAAGGAACGGCTGCGCGTCCTGCGACACCACCATCGCGCGCATGCGCCTTGAACCAATGCTCAGGAGAACGAGTGCCTTGCACTGGGGAGCCTGTTCGGTTTCTTGCTCCCGCCGGCTTCTCTATGCTTGTTGCCGCTCAATTTGTCTAGCAGCGCTTTGGCCTCTCGCAGATCCTTTGTACCAAACCCCTCGGCGAAACACCGGTAGGTCTGCGCCAGCATCCGCCGTGCCGCGACCTTCTTTTTTTGCCTTTGCCAGAGGCGGGCGAGGCTCGTCGCTGCGCGCAGTTCCAATGACCTGGCCTGCTGCTGCCGCGCAAGCTCACGCGCGGTGCTAAAGCAGGCCTCTGCGCTGGCACTCGCCCCCTTTTCTCGTTGCCCATCGTTCATAAGCAGGACCTCGCCTTTGATCCGCCACGCCTCGGCCGCATAAAAGCGCTCTCCACTCCGGTCCCCTTCAATCAGCGCTTCCTCGATCAGCTGTAAGGCCTGGGGACGGTCCCCGGTTCTCCGAACGGCTTCTGCCAGAAGCGTCAGGTAGTGCGTCCGGTGGTTGCACGCGCCTAGCTCCTGCATGGAGGCGAGGCCAGATTTTATCTGCTGGATGCCGTGCTGATTTTTCCCTGCGGCAACCTGGCTCCAGCCGTGCAAAACCGTCCCGGATGCGACCCAGAACGGAAACCCCTGCTTCGTCGCCAGCTTCACTCCCGCTTCCGCCTGCCTCACAACCGCTTGTTCTTGACGCAGGAGTTGAAAGGCGACGGCAGCGAGGATATGCGCAATCACAAGTGTATAGGGATGGTCTAGTTCCCGAGCCGTTTCGAGTGCCTGCACGATTTGACGCGTCGCTTGATCTTGATAGCCCTGGAGTCCTAACGCAGCAGCCCGATACAACAGACAACTGACATACGGATTGAATCCGTACTTCAAGACATACGTCTGGTGTTGCTCGGGGTCATACGGTAAAAGCCCTTGTTCGATCTGCGACTGCGCCTCCATCAAGGCGCCGCGATAGAAAGCGTTTGTGCCTGCAGCATAAGAAGCGTCAAACAGGAACTCGGCATTTTGTTCCTTGCCGGCCAAGGCCAGGCACGCTTCCGCATACTCGTATGCGGTTTGCAATTCACCACGGGTGTTAGAGAAACGAAAAAGACCCAAGAGAACGGAAAGCAACTGCTTCACATCGCCCGCCTGTTCACAGAGATCCCGAGCCCTCAGGAAAGCCTGCTCGAGTTGTTGCGACGCGTGCCCCTTGGTCGCCATCAACCCGGACACTAGAATCGTCTGCAGCGGGAGTTCGTGGCTGAACCGCGCCGGGCTCCGGGGTAAAGTCTCCACGAGAGCCAGTCCCTTCGTCGCTTGGAGCACCGCCTCTTGATAGGTGCTGCGCCGCAGGGCATTCTCCGCCGCCAGGTGATAATACTGTACCGCTTTGTCGATCACGCGCCCGCGCTCAAAGTGCATCGCCAGCTCCACCGCCCGCTCTTGGGCACGCTCGCCGTATCCCGCCTCTAAACGCGCGCCCATCTGCCGATGCATGCGCACACGCCGCAGCTCCGGCAAACGCTGGTAGACGACTTGCTGATAGAGCGCATGGCGGAATCGATACCGCCCGCTAAGTGTTCCATCCGGCCACTCTCTAACTCCCGCCGTCTGCACCATTTGCTCGCGGAGAACCAGCCCCGCGCATACTTCGTCGACATCTTCCGGCTCGATGCCAAGCCCCGCGGCTACCACGGCGCTGCCGAACTCTACGCCGGCGACGCTGGCCTCTTCCACTATCCGCTGCTGCTGTGCGCTCAACCGTTCAAGCTCGTGCGCGATCAATTGCTGCAATGTGACGGGCACTACCTGGTCGGCCATCCGGCCCTCGCGCTCATAGTATTCCGCGAGGGCAACCATGAACAGCGCGTTGCCTTCGCTGCGCCGATAAATCCATGCCGCCAATTCCCCCGGAATCGGACGGCCGGAAAATCGCCGCTGGAGATAGGCCGCTAGCGCCTCTACGGACAACCGGGAAAGCTGCAGCTCGACACACTGTTTGCGCGCGCGTAAGGTACCTGCCAGGCGCAGAAGGGGCGGCGCGCCGTCGGCCGCCTCTATCGGACGGTATGTCCCGATCACACACAATTGCGCTCGCTCCCGCCGCTGCGCCAGATACGCCAGCAAATCGAGCGTGGAGCGATCACTCCAGTGCAGATCTTCGACCACCAACACTAAGGGATGGCGTGTCGCGAGCACTTCGAGCGCCTCCGCCATTTCCCGCAGCATGCGCGCCGGCATAGCCTCCGGCACTCTGGACTGCAGCGCGTCCACTTCCTCTTCGGTCACCCAACGCGGCAGTTGTGCGAGCCACGCCGGCGCCAGATGACGCAAAACATTGAGGGCCTGGAGGCCGCCCGGGCCGCGACACAGCTGTCCCACCGCCTCCAACACCGGGAGATAGGCTTCACCTTCGCTGTACTGTTCCAGACACTCACCTCGGCCCACCCAGACGGTGGCGTCGAGCGACTCGAGCCACCTGTCGATCACCGCCGTCTTTCCGATCCCAGGCTCGCCTGTCACAAAGACCAACTGCCGCGCTCCTTGCTGAGCCTGTCTCAGCAGCCCCTGCAGGTGTTCCAGTTCCACCTCGCGTCCCACAAAAAACGACTCCGCTTTCGAGTAGGAGGTTTGAAAACGCTGCGTCTTCTCTTCCCCTGGTTTCGGGGAATCGTCAAACGGAGCGCTTAGAACCCGTGAAGGAATGACCGTCACCGGCACAATTACTCGATAGCCTATCCACCGCACCGTCTCGATGTACCGTGGCGTCGCCGTGTCGTCTCCTAACGCCTCGCGAATCGCCCGAATACACACCTTCAACGCTGCTTTCCCCACCCGTGTCTGGCCCCACACTTCACTGAGTAGCGTAGCGCTATTTACGACCTCCCCCGCATGCGCGAGCAAATCGATCAACACAGCCAACGGCCGCGGTTGCAGCGTGACGTGGTGTCCCTCACGCCATAACTGCTGGCTGGCGGTGTCTAGGAGGAATGGACCGAAGCCGTACCGCATACGATTAGTTTCTTACTTTGACGGGCTCTCAGCACTGCCGTGCCGCAGTGCGTGCCGCATCGTTGCCAGAATTCTCTCGAATTCGAGTTACTTAAGAATTACAGAAACAGCTCGTTTTGCAATGGGGGTATCACGGACCGTGCCGTCGCTTGGAGCCAACGCTACCCGCGGTTAGTTACCAAAATTTTACCGCTTCCTTACCGATAATTTACCGTTTGCTTACCGCTTCCTTACCGCTCGTCTCTTCCTGCTTACCGTTCGGTTACATAGAATCGCTTTGTGCCTCGCATAAGCCTTAGCACCACAAGCAGTCGGTTGTGCGCACTGTTACCGATTTCCAATCGGTCAAGCCGAAGCGCTCACTCCACAGTAATTGTGGCGCGGAGACTGATCTCAAGACTGACCTCCTCGTATTGGACGGAGCGAAAAGCCCCGGGCTCGCGCGGCTCGGCCGGCGTCGCATCAGAAAGGAGAGCACTGATGTACCGGATGCATCATCTAATCTATGTCTTCGCGATGGTAACTTCGCTCGCCCCATCCAGGGCGCACGCGGCGTTGTTCACATACGCCTACAAAGGCAACCCTTTCACCACGGTCTCGTCGCCGTACACCACCTCCGACTTCGTCTCGGGCCAGTTGACGGTGAACCTGCCGTCGAATGCCAACCTGGATGTCGCGAACGTCACGAACCAACTCCAGGCCTTCTCCTTCACCGATGGCCATCAGACCTTCACCCAGAACACGCTTTCTCTGGATCCCGCCTTCTTCATCAGTACGGATGCTGCCGGCAACATCACTGCCTGGAACATCGGGATGGTCATCGGTCCGACGGAGAAGGAGATCTTCACGAAGTCGGAATCCGGGGTTGCGATCGATGTTGCCGCATTGGACGATTTCAAGAGAGGAAGCGTCGAGAACAATCCCGGCTCATGGACCCAACTGCCGACCGGTGGGCTGATCTCTCATGATACCGTCTGTGAGAACAGGAAGCTGGAAGCGGCGGCCAACTATTTTCAGTGCCTGATCGGCGTCTACCGCAGGGCCAACATTCGCGCCAATGAGCCGTCGGAGAAATCGATCGCCCAATGCGACGACCATTTTCGCCGAGCGGTCGAACGGGCGGAGGCACGCGGGGCTTGCCACACGCCCGGCAACCCCTCGGTCCTGGGCGACCCGATCAAGACCCGTGCACAGGCGACCGCGCTTAGCGTGACGGCGGAACTGGGCGGATGCACGGCCCTTAACATTACCAGCCAGTTTGCAACCTGCACGCTTGGCGTGGGCGGGCGCGCGGTCGATCTGGCTGCGGTCACCAACGCGATCAACAACGTCGGTGGCGGTGTTGACAACAATACGCCCTTCTATATCGAGGCCTGGGGTGGCGATGGCGGCGCGGGCAATACCAATAACGGAAGCAGGGGCGGCTTCGGCGGCTATGCCCAAATAACCACCACGACCAGCGCGATTGCCGCGACCTACGGGACCACTGAACTCTACTATTTCCTCGGCGATAACGGATCAGGCGGGGCGAACGCCGGTGGCGATGGCGGCACGGCGACGATGGTAACGACCAATGATCTGGCGACCGAGCAAGCGGCCATCGCCGACACGCTCCTCATCGCCGGCGGCGCCGGCGGTGGTGGCGCCGGCAGAGGCAAGGCCGTCTGTGCCTGCAACTTGATTACCGGTGGTTGTAACTTCGTCTACGGCGCTCTGGGCGGCGATGGTGGCGCGGCGATCGCCGTCCAGGGCGTCGAGGCGCTCGCTGGGGGGGCCACGGGTGGCGAGAGGCAGGGCATCAATTTGAGCGGCATCGGCGGCGTAGGGGACGCGGCTGGAAGCGGTGGAGGGGTCAACGGTTCCGATAAAAGCCTGAGCAGCCCAGCCAAGGCTGGCGGAAACGGCATTGTGCCGATCGCGGGTCGTGGCGGCAATCATAGCGATCCTCAGACAGGCTTCGCGAACTCGAGCACGGTTATCACCAATGCCAACGACTACGGCCAAGGTGGTGACGGCGCAGACGATGCCGGCGGAGGTGGTGGCGGCGGTGGCTATGGTGGTGGTGGTGGCGGTGCCGGCAATACCGATGGTGTGAGTGCGACAACCGACTGCATTACCGGTGGTGGTGGCGGCGGGGCGAGCCTTGCCGTGGCGTCGACGGTGACCTGCTCGGCGGCGCCCACATCGAAACCGGCCAACCCGAACGGCAGCCAGGGCTTTGCTCGGATCGTGTTCGACCTCGGCGGGTGCCAGTAGTCGGCGAGTGCCAGCCTATTGAAGGGCTGGACTCGACCACCCGGGGGTGGCCCAAACGACTGCACCGTTTGATAGGCGAAGCGGCGAGAGCCAGCCGACGGAAGTAGAACGGGACGTCGAGAGGCGTCGGGCTTCGATACCGTGAGTGATGCGTCGCAGGTTATGCCGAAGTTTATATGGAAGGCGCGCCAAGAATTGGCGTGAGGAGTAGCGTAGGAAGAGACGAACACAGAAGCGCCGAGAGTGAAGAAGCGAGGTCGAATTTGGCGAATCCTTGCGAACTTGACAGTGCCTATCAAAACTGGGGAGGTTTTTATGAAGAAAAAAATGGTCCTGACCGCGGTCGTGGTAGCCTTGAGTATTGGCGTGCTCGCCCTCACCAGTACCCATGTGTTCTCGCAGGCGTCTAAACGTCCCTTTCCGTTCGTGGGGTTCTGGGAGAATATCGATTCTGTGGACGGCTCGAATGGGATGCTCTCGATTACGCCCGATAGGGCCGGAGGATTCGTAGTGCTTATTAAGACTACGGACGTCTCCGTCTGCCCTTCTGGTGGCCCCGGATTTTCGACAGGTACGGCGACCGTTAAAGCGGGAGTTCTCGTCTCGACGGATCGGGTGATTGTATGCCAGCAAGATCCACCCGTTATCTCGCCAGTAGAATTTGTGCCTGATCACAAGTATGACTTGCTCACAATGAATTTCACAGGGGGACAACGGTTGCCGATCGTATGGCACCGCATTAGCACCAGTCGGGTCCCAGCGGACTAAGCTCGACTTTGTCCAATTTGCCCAAGCCGTACCTTTCTGGCCAAATGCGCCCGCGGGGGGGCCGGATGGACGATGCGGTGGCTGTTCAGAGGTGGAGAGTCCAAGCCTACACAGCTTTTACCTCAAGGCCAAGGATGGAATGCTGGACGTGACGCTCAAGATCGACGGCGCCGAAGTGCTCACTCCACAATGGTGCGGAGCGGAGACTGATCTCACGACTGACCTCCTGGACGGAGAGAAAACCCCGGTGGAGATTGAGGTCACGGCGCCGTGGGAGTGTAAGACTGACGGCCACGGGTCGGTCCACCAGCTCACCCTCCAACAGAGGTAGCGGCGGGCGCGTCGCCGTAATGAACCTGATTACGGTCTCTTGCTCATACGGTTGCGAAAGAAAGAGATTCCAGTCCATATTACCGAGAGAAAGAGACTATGACGCCTTGCTACGTCGGCGGAAAAGGAAAGGCGGCGCGCGCGTCCACGAAAGACTTCAAGGTGGCTGTCTTCGAATTGCTGGAGTCCACCGGATTGGGATACGACACGCGATACCGATATTATCGACGACAGCATCCGAAGATGAGTCGGGAACAGTTTGCCCGCATGGTCTGCGACCCCATCGAAGGCTATGACAAAGAGTGGCCAGACTATCGCGCGCGGCGTTGCGGGTCGGTAAACGAAGACTCGCTGCTCACTGCATTTGTGCTGGAAAAGGACCAACGTTTCCGCGACGAGGCGCGGGCAGCCATTTTCTGCTACAACGAAGCGGGTCTCGGAACCGGAATCAACTCCATGCGGCTGCTCGGTGACGGAAAGCCAGTGATAGGTTTTTTTCTTCGTGACCCGATTCACGGACCGGTGAACATGCAGAATATCCTCCAATTGGAGTTCCTGTATCCTTCGCTGGTTACTCTGGTGTTCTACGACGATCTAAACGAAGTCGCCGAGAGCTTGACGCGCTGGCTAACTGAGTTGAGTGGACCAGGCTTTGACGGAAGGCCGGAAACATGAGGCAAAGCGCGCTGAGGGCCGGTCAAATCGTTAGGTTAAGGCGTAAAGCAGCTGTATCAATAAATAGACGCGAGGTACTAGCCCTGCTTGCCGGTAAAGCGGAATACCGGCTGGTTCTTTTTCTCTGTCCCTTGGCCGATCGTGGCTTCGGCGCTGCACGCCGGCTGTAGAATTCTCTATTCCGAAGACCTACAAGACGGGCAAGTTCTGGACCGTCAACTGAGCTGAGATCTAACCCGCGGGCCGAGACTCGTCTCTAGCTCGCGTTCGTCGCCACAGCTTAGCCGCGTCTCGTTAGGGTGCAAGGTAGACCTTGCCTTGACTCACAGGAAGGTATGAAATATTGTCATACTAGAGGTGAGTCATGGCAAGATCCAAAGTTGCAATTTCTTTAGATGAGTCCACCCTGAATCGGCTCGATCAACTGGTAAAAAACCACGTTTTTCCCAACCGTAGTCAGGCCATCGAGGAAGCCGTTGCGGAGAAACTCGCGCGGCTCGAGAGAAGCCGTTTAGCTCAAGAGTGCGCTAAACTTGATGCCACGTTCGAAAAAGCGCTCGCGGAAGAAGGGCTGTCCGAGGACCTGGCGGAATGGCCCGAATATTGAGAGGTGAGATCCGCTGGGCCGACTTGAATCCGGGACGAGGCCGAGAACAGGCAGGACAACGTCCAGTTTTGATTCTGAGTCAGGACGTTTTCAATGAACGGTCCGGAACGGTGATCGGCGTTGCTCTGACGAGTCAACCTCAACGCGCCGGTTTTCCTTTAACATTTGAACTTCATGCAAGAGGGCTCCCGAAAAAATCGTGGGTGAAAATCAGCCAGATTCGCACCCTTGCGGTCGAAAGGATTGGGAAGGTGGTTGCCAGAGCGTCTCCCGAGGAATTGGCTCAGGTCGTTGAGGGATTGAACGAAATCATCGGAACCTAACTCATAAGGATTGGGTCCAACCTAATGTTCAAATCTACCTTGGCCTTTCCGTCGTCGATGTCACCAGCCAGTGCGTCTGTTCAGAAACCGAGCCGTTGCCAATTCTTCTCGTGAGAAAAGCCACGGCCAGCCTACTCCAGATCCGGCAATTCCCCGCGAGACAGTCGAAGCCGAATCGACCGGGCTTGACCCGGTGATCGCTCGATAAGCCCGCGCGCCTCCAACTTCAAAATCATGTCATGCACGGTTGGCGGGGAAACGTGGAAATATTGCTGAAGGTCGACCTCTGCTGGTGAGGTACCGTGAATCTTGGTGTAGTAGTAAATGAATGCCAGGTACTGACCCTGCTTCGCGGTAAAGCGAGGTACGGGTAAGGAGATGCTCATGGGCCTGCTGTTAATGCGCTTCAAAGACTTAGGCAAACACAGGTCTTATTTTTGTCATGATCCTCGCTGGTATGCGATCCCATGTTCTTCAAGAAATTCAATCGCAATCTTCTCTAGCGCGGTCTCCCGTACGGAAAACCCGACTCGGTTCGACCGGCAATGTAAGCAAAATTCTCATCCCAATCGACGCCGTAGCCGGCAGCCTGCGGTTGTGTTTGGTTTTTCCGGGAAGCAAATGTTTTCTCAAGCTGCGCAACGTACGTCGGGTCGACAGCGACACCAAGCAGAGACAGTTCCTTAACAGCACAAAGCAGATCAACCGTAAACCACTTTGCGTAGGAACGGACGACATTCTTGCCGGAAAACTTCATAAGCCAGGTCCGGGCCGATGCAAGCCGGGCCTGCCGATTCATGCGCTTGCGGCGTGGTGGCAGGGCTTTTTGTTTGGGCTTCTTCAACAATCTACCGCGGAAAGCCGAGGAAACCGGCCAGTTTGCGACCGAAACAGCGCGGAACTCCACGCTCAACTTTCTGACACGTGACGGTTCTTCGCGTCCCTAACTGCGATGCGTCTAGGTTGAAGCGACACCAACCTCCAACCGCTCTTCAACTCTTGTTCCTTGAGATCGCGGTAGATTGCATTCAAATCATAGTCAAACCGCTTAGCGTACGCGTCACGAATCGCACGTACCTCTTCGACAATAGGGTCTTGCCACATATTATACCTCCAATAATTCCTCGGGAGTGCAGAGTACTGGTGTTTCGTAGTCCTGGGCACGGCAAATCGCCTCAATCTTGTGCCGCATGGCAGCACTGGATCACGCGTGATCTGTTGGTGGGCTGCGTTGACGAGGTCTCGGCTCGGATATGCCGTGAGATAGCTGGGGATGCTCGTTTCAAGGTATACCTTCGGCCCCATGAACTGAGGTTACAAGCCAACCAATTAGGCGTCAACATGTCAGAGAAAAAACCGGATATTGCTTATGGAGCAGGGTGGAAATACGATTACTGGCGTATATCTTTTACGCGGAGGTGCCCATGCAGGTTGCTAAATGGGGAAATAGTCTCGCGGTCCGGCTGCCCGGGGCGGTAGTCGAGGCGCTTAAGCTCAAGGAAGGGGATAATATCGAGATCGAAATTGCAGGAGCCCGCCGTTTCGAGATCAGGAAGGCGCCGGGCGCTCGGGAACTGCTTGCGCGTTTGAGAAAATACCGCGGCGCCTGCCTGCCGATTTCAAGTTTGACCGAATCGACACCCATGCCCGCCGCTGAGACTTTTTCGATAACAGCGCCTTGCTTTATCTGCTTTCGGAAGATGCGGCCAAGGCCGATCGGATGGAAGAACTTGTCGCCGATGGTGGTGTCGTGAGCGTTCAGGTTCTTAATGAGTTCGCCGCAGTTGCCTCACGCAAGTTAGGCATGTCGTGGAGCGAAATCAGAGATGTGCTTGGTCCCATCCGTGCCGTAAGCAAGGTTGCAGCCGTAACCGTCGAGACTCACGACCGTGGCATTCAAATAGCCGAACGTTATGGATTCTCATTCTACGACGCGATGATCGTGGCTTCGGCGCTGCACGCCGGCTGTAAAATTCTCTCTTCCGAAGACCTACAAGACGGGCAAGTTATAGACCGTCAACTGAGAATCCGCAATCCGTTTGCTTCTCTGCATCATTAGATCGTTCCTGACACAGATGATTAATCCATCACAGGTATATTAGTATTATCTTGGTCAGTGGTTGTCGGCCAGAGAGACTTGCGGAGGTAACTTGACAAGCCCGCGGGAAGGCAGGAAAATCACCTCGCTTTCTTGGAAAAATTTGCAATTGTACATGGTAGACGAAGATACTCGTTAGTTAAACGTGCTCCAAGCAATATCGGCAGCAAGCCGGAAAAAATAAAAAGCCAAACCAGAGGATCGGCAAACATTCGCTCCAAAAAGCCGCCAATATAATGGTCAATTTTCTTTATGAACACTATGGCACGATTGTTGGTAGTGGGTTGCTTCTCATCATTGGCGGTTTTGTCAGTTACCGTTTTAACCTTCGCGCCCAACGTCGTCAAAGATTTAGGAAAGAATCGATCTTGTTCCGAAACGCCTTTTCCGATGAGCTTTATTTCTTGGAACATGGTCCCAACGCTAATTTTATTACCGATACCGCACAGTACGTTTTGAAACACGCCATCGCTAAACATCAAAGGGCGTATGATCGTTTTAAGGCGCAACTGTCGTGGTTCAAGCGTCGTCGCATTGCTTGCGCATGGGAAGACTATTTGTATCCCAATGGCAAAACCGAAGAACATGAACCATTTGTGGACTATATTAACAACGAAGATGAACGGGGAGAAATAAAGATTAGGAAATTTGCTTTGGCTAAACTTCATGATCTGCTCCGATACGCTGACCTTTAACCATCGGCTTGACCCGATTCCGGGTCAGCCTAGACGTTATGCGATTAAGTAAGGGAAAAATGTGAATTTCGATTATGCAGCGCATTCTGACTTTCTCATACATTGGACGGGCAAAGACCTGGATAAGTCACATGATCCAGAGTGGTATCTTTCCCCTAGGTCCAAAACAGAATCCACCCTAACCGATTTATACATCAAGCGTCTCCATAATGCCTGAAGTTCGGTTTATGGATGACCGAAGAGCAAGAAAGTGAATTGAGCTTTGGTGACGAAAGAGTTTCGACACCTGCTACGGTCAAGTCCCAAATTTCCTGTAAAAGCTCAAGGCGTTGAACATCCTCTTCTTGCACATATCAAGCAGCGACCTCTTGAGCAGAGGATCGCGTTGCCGTCTCAGCTCGCAACTGCTGGAGTTGCTTGATCGCAGCCGGCGTCATCTTCACCCCGCGCCAGCGCTTGGACGCTGTCACCAGGCTGGCAAAGAGCAGCGCCAGACACGAGCGCTCCGTTGGAAAGCGAGGAATCACTTTGGTCCGCCGGCGTCCTTCACCGTTGAGCCGTTCCAGCCGATTGGTGGTTCGAATCCGATGATGGTGCAGCGCCGGGAAACGAAGATACGTCACACACTCCTCGAGGTCCCGCTCCAGACACTGCATCGCCGCAGAGTAGCGGTCACCAAACCGGGCGATCAACGCACGCCCGCGTTTGAGCGCCAACGCATGGCTCGGCGCCAGGAAAACCTGCCGCACGAGCCGTTTGATCTGCCCTTGCGCCATACGGGGGAGCTTGGCCAGGATGTTGCGCATCTTGTGGACCTGGCAGCGTTGGCGAAACGCACGCGGCCACATCCGTCTGACGGCTTTGTGCAAACCCGGCGCCCCATCGAAAATCACCAGCAGCGGATCTTTCAGTCCCCGCGCCACCAGGTTCTGAAAAAAGCTCAACCAAGCATCATAGGACTCCCGGGGACCCAGGTCCAAGTCGAGCAACACCGGCCGCCCATCCTCCAGCAACGCATAGGCGCTCAGCACTCCCTCTTTCTCATCGGTCCCCTGTCGGGCGGCGTGATACTGGCCATCCAAAAACAAGTACACCACATTGAGCTCGCTCAGATCCCGCTCGCGCCAGGCCTCAAAGTCGCCATTCAATTGCTGCCCGATACGGCTTACCGTGCTCTTGCTCAAGCGGCTTTCCCCAAAGCTCTCGGCATAGAGATCTTCGATGTCGTGGGTCGAGAGCCCCCGCACGTACATCCCGCGCACCAATCCTTCCAGATCGACGCTGCGATGCCCCAGCCGCTCGACCAGCTTGGGCCGAAATCGCTCCTCGGTGGCGCGCAGCTGCCACACCGCCAAGTCCAAAAGCCCCGACTCGGTTTGCACCCCCTTGGGCTCATAGCCGTTTCTCCAGCCCGCCCGTGTGCGCTGCCCCCGTCGGTAGTGCCCGCGCCCCAAAAAAGCCGTCGCCTCCTCTTCAATGGACACCTGCAGGATGTAGCGCGCCAGCGATCGGACAAAACCCCGCATCACTGGCTCCGGCTGCGCTCCCTCAGTCGCATCTCCCCCAAGCAAGGCTGTTACCTCTTCCTTCATCCGTACACTCGGTGGTATTCTCTTCATGGCGTTGACCTCCTCCCGGCTCCGCTGTTACGGAGCCTTTCTGGTTTTTGGTTTACTTGGGAGGATACTCAACGCCTCTTCATTTTTACAGGGAGATTAGCACATGACCCCTGCTACGGCTAAAGTTTGCTTTACCGAATTAAAGCTTTCGGAATCAAGAATACACGCACAGCGATACGGAAGATTGGGAATCGGCGTCAAAAGGAGCTTTTTGTTTGATCGATCAGGGAAACCGTTGCTCTATTACTGGTACAGGGGATGGGAAAAAAATGAGCCATTCTTGGAAGCGTGTGCAAAAGAATTACGAAACAAGGATTTGCTAAATTTTTTTAAACCGATGGATAGTAGAATGACCCAAACCCTGACCTATGATTTATATCGCGAGTTTGAATGGCGCATAATTTATTCTAAGGAATTGTTGGAAACGAAATGGATCAAGGATCCGCGAGACAGTAAGAATACCAAAGAACACGAGTACTTCAACTCTCTCACGGCCGAAGAACGCAGCAAACTTAGATATCTTATTCCGTTGGATGGTTGGTTTGCCATGATAATTTACCCGTCTATCGCGACAAAAAACAAAGGGCAGCAAGACGATTCTACCGGGGTCAGAGACGAGATTACTCGAATCAAAAAACTTCCAGATCGTGGTAATTTAGTCGAAGGAAATAATTGGCCGATAGAATTAGACCTGGATGCATGTAGAAACTTTTAGCGGAAAGCATCACAACCGGTTTAACAAGGACGCGTCGCGGGAGCCACTCGCGCCTGTTAACCGCACGTTGAATTGCTAAAACATGTGGCCAATTTTGCGAGGCGGATCGAAAGGTTTGAGGTGCTCGTTTTGTAGTAAGACACAGAATGAGGTGCGCAAACTTATAGCCGGACCAAAGGTGCATATTTGTGAAGAGTGTGTGGACCTTTGCATCGACATCCTTAAAGAAGAACTCAGTAAGAAACCTCAGGACTGTCTGCTTTGTGGATTGACCAAAGAGATGCAGGAGATGACACGCATTCCAGGCCGAGGATCCATCTGTAACAGTTGCCTCGACGAGGTTCGAGCCGTGATCGAGCATTTGAAGGAATGTAACCCCCGGTGACTCACCGCTGCTAGAGCCGATAATCAAGCATGATCTCTTTCAATAACTTTCTACTGACGGCTCAGTGGCATCGCGTTGGGCGGCATTTGCAGCCTTACACGAGCCGTTTCAAGAACAGGAGAGCACGATGACCGTTCATCTTGATCACCTTATGGTGCCATCCCGCAACAAAGTGGCTTCGGCGAAGCTATTAGCCGAACTACTTGGGGTTCCGTGGTCGGAAACGGGTGTAGGGCCGTTCGCCCCCGTATACGTGAATGATGGATTGACGATCGACTTTGATGAATGGACCGACCCCTTTCCCATGATCCACTACTGTTTTCGAGTGGGACAGGACGACTTCAGCCTCATCCTTGAGCGCATCAAGGCAGCTGGAATACCGTACCGTAGCAACGTTCATGGGCCGGTCGACTTCCGAATTGACACGCAGCACGGCGGCAGCATCGTCCACTGGAACGAACCAGAAGGTCATCAATGGGAAATGTTGACGGTCAGCTATGCACGTCAAGCGTAGTGAATTCGAGCTTGAGACGGCCTAATAGGGGCTCAGTAAACTGCGGTTCGGCCTGGGGGTAACCATAAGTTCGCCCCTGGGCCGCGTGCTCAACCTTTTTCTTCTGCCCAAGGCATTTCGGGGAGTCTATCGAGTGCCTTCACGAATCTTTCTAGATTGAATGGCTCCTGTTTCTTAAGTACGTCAAATATCTCCGCTGAGACGACACACGCGATAAGTCGCTTTGCCTCTTTCTCAGAGTGACCTGCTTCAATCAAACGCTTGAGGGTTTGTCGTGTCTGGGGAGGGTCATTGCCGCTAATCTGGTTTTCTACCACCTCCATGATAGCCGCGCGCATATACAGATTGCCGCCGGATTTCTTTGCTCTTGTCATATAAGTATCCTTCTAAACCTTGTCGTTATCTGTCGATTCGAAAAGAAGCAAGCGTGGTGGTTTTGACAACGGGCGTCAAGGAATGTTATGGCTCTCGATAAGAATTCGTCGTGTTCGGCAGGCACCGCAGGTCCCATTTAGCCTTCCCTGCGAGTAGTAGTTAGGAGCACAGGATATGTTTGGAAAGAAAGAGTTCCGCACAGTCCGTTTCCCTCTCATGGGCCTTTTTATTTTACTCTGTGCCGCATACGTGGGCGACTTCGCCCGAGCACAAGATGCTGCCACGGCCAAGGTCATCGAAGGCGCAAAAAAAGAAGGGAAGATGGTCTTTTATACTTCGCTGAACATAGAAGATTCCAATGGGTTATTACGTAAGTTCGAAGAAAAGTATCCTTTCATCAAAACGGAATTGAACCGACTAACTGCGGACCGGCTGCTCATAAGATTTCAATCAGAGGCAAGGGCTAAAAGGTACGCGGCAGACGTCATCGTAAACGGTGGCGCCCGCACCTACATCACCAAGAAAGAAGGCCTGCTGATGAAGTATGTCTCGCCGGAAAGCAAGATTTACTTACCTGGTTTTAAGGATCCGGAGGGTTATTGGAATGATACTTACTTGAACGCTCACGTTTTGGTCTACAACACCAGGATGCTTGCCGCGAAAGACGCGCCGCGCAGCCATGAGGATCTCTTGCAGCCTCAATGGAATGGAAAGATTGTTATGGTGTCAAAGGCCTATGAATGGTTCCTCAAGCTACTAAAAATATGGGGAGAAGAAAAAGGCATGGCCTATTTTAAGCGGCTCGCGCAGCAGAAGCCCAGCTTCAGGATAGGGTCGAGCCAAATTGCAGATCTGGTTGCCGCTGGCGAATCTCCGATCGGGATCAACACGTACTCCACCACGGTTGAAGACCTTAAGGCGAAAGGCGCGCCTCTCGAATGGATTCCGCTTGACCCTGTGGTCGCCATCCTTCACCCCATAGCGATAACGGCGCAAGCCCCGCACCCCAATTCGGCCAAGCTTTTTGTGGACTACGTTCTATCGAAGGAAGGAATGACCGTGCTGCGCGGGTTCAAGAGAATACCAAGCAGGCCCGATGTGGAGCCGATGGTTCCTCGATTGACCAAGGGAATCAAATTTTACCCCAGCGAACCGGAGCTTGCGGAAGAGTTCGACAAGTACGCGCGCACCTTCCAGAATCTTTTTGAGGTGAGATGAGAATCACATATCAGCTATGAGAAAATCTCCCTTCCCCTTTTCCAAAGAGAGCTTAGAGAGAGGGGCTAAAGCCCGACCAAGAAAATTCCCCCCATGAAAAAGGGGGGAATTGAGGGGGATTTTGCGAAAACGTCAGCTGAGATCCTTTGTCACAATTCTCAACCGAAAATTATGAGCGCTATTCGTCTAGGTCTTCACCTTCATCCTCCACCGAGTCAAAGTCTGGAAGGATTCATCGATCAGGTGAGGCGAGCCGACCAATACGGACTCGCGCGCATCGGCACCGGCGATACCCAATGGCACAACATGGAATGCTTTGTCGCGCTAACGCTGATGGCCCTGCACAGCGAGAAGGTCGAGATTGGGCCGCGCGTCACGAATCCGGTGACTCGGGAACCCTCGGTAATGGCGAGCGCGCTCGTCAGTCTGGAATTGATTTCAAAAGGACGCGCGGTTCTCACCATCGGTAGGGGAGACAGCGCGGTGCACAACATCGGGCACAAGCCCGCCACGGTGGAGGAAACGCGCGACTACATTCTTGCGGTGCGTGAGCTTCTGGAAAAAGGCGAAACCATCTATCGGGGAAGGCACAACCGCTTTGTTTGGCCGCGGCCGGAAATGCGGCAGCGGATTCCCATTTGCATTACCGCCGAGGGTCCCAGGATGCTCAGGCTGGCCGGGCAGATCGGTGACCAGGTTCTCATCGGCACGGGCCTGACGGCGGAGATTGTCGAGATATCCTTGCAGCAACTCCATGAGGGAGCGAGGGAAGCAGGAAGAAATCTTTCAGAGCTGGAAGTTTGGTGGGCGCCGCGGCTGAGCATCGCTGAGACGAGAGAAAAAGCCTTGAGAGAAATAAAGGCGAGCATCGCCTCAGCGGGGAACCATGCACTGCGCGCCGGCCTCACAGGGAGGCAAGTTCCCGACCATCTCAGGGATAAGATCCGCCGGTTCCACCAAGAGTACGATTATTCCCAACACGGGGTAAAGACCGGCAAGAACGCCCAGCTCATTGATCAGTTGGGGCTAGCCGAATATTTCCTCGACCGGTTCGCAGTTGCAGGCTCCCCCGCGGACGTCGTACAGCGAATTCGAAGCCTGGCGCGCTTGGGACTCAAAAATATCTGGCTTAGTTCTCCAGGAAATGGTCCCCTGGGGCTCGATCTGATGGGAAAGGAAGTGCTGCCCCATCTCCATGACTGATGCTGGCCGAAGCCGTACCGAACGCGTGATCTGTAGAAAGGAAGACCATGCTTTACGATTCTGAAAAAGGTGATTGCAAGATCGCCCTAACCGGCGATTCGATGTTGACGCGCAGGCTGTCTAATTTTGCTGAGGAGCGCTATCAGGGTCTGGTCAAGCTCTTAAACGGCTCGGACGCGTGCTTTACTAACCTCGAGAGCACCGTTCGCGACTGGGATGAAGGATCGCCGGCGATAAGCCGGATGGGGCGCGGCACGTTCATGACGACCGAACCGTCGTTGGTGCAAGAGATGAAGTGGATGGGGATCAACCTGCTCTCCTGCGCCAACAACCACTCGTTCGAGTACGGCGAAGTAGGGGTGCTGGCGACGATGCGGCATTTGGATCACGGCGGCCTGGCCCACGCCGGTACCGGGAGAAACCTTGCCGAGGCAAGGGCCCCAGGTTACTTAGATACGCCCAACGGTCGAGTCGCGCTGGTTGCCGCGAATGCCACGAACGCCCGTTCTTTTATCAGCGCGCCCTGGGGTAAGGCCGGCGGCCAGCGACCGGACCACAGAGGAAGACCGGGCGTAAATCCGCTGGGATTTGAAATCACTTACATGGTTGATCCCAAGGGGTTTGAGGAGCTAAGCCGCATTGAACGTGAGTTGGGCTATGATCCTGAGAAGGAACGGGAGAAGCGAGGAGAATCTGCGGAAAAAATCATTGACTTCCGTGGCAACCGATTTATTCCCGGCGAGGGCTTTTCCGTTTGCGCCCGCGCCGAGGAGCACGATCTGGAAGAGAACTTGAGGTGGATTCGGGAGGCGCGGCGGCAAGCCGATTGGGTCGTCGTCAGCCTGCACTGGCATGAGTTCGGTGGCCAAAGCCTGCGCAGAGCGCGTAACGTCACCGAATGCGAGGAGCCCGCGGATTTTGTTCCCGACTTTGCGCGCCGCGCGATCGATGCCGGGGCTGACCTGTTCGTCGGCCACGGTCCTCACGTCCCTCTTGGCGTCGAGGTGTACAAAGCGAGGCCCATCTTCTATAGCTTGGGCAACTTCATCTTTCAGAACGAGACGGTAAAATCTTTTCCCGCGGATGCCTACGAGCGCTTCGATCTTGACGCGGACGCGACGCCTGCTGATTGGTGGGACGCGCGTACCGCCCACGGCAAGAAAGGCCATCCGGCAAATCCGCTTTATTGGGAAAATTTCGTAGCGGTGTGCCACTTCAAAGATAAGAAGTTTAGCGAAGCGAGACTCTATCCGATCGATCAGGGACACGGACGGCCACGGGCGCAACGAGGGCGGCCATTGTTGGCAGATCAGACCGTGGGCGAGCGTATTCTCACTCGCTTGCAACGCCTGTCGGCGTTTTACGGCACTGAAGTGAGAGTTAGCGACGGCGTTGGTGTGATCAACGCTTAGCTGAGGGACCCAATGAGTACAAATACAAGCGACCTGCGCTGGGTTGCGTTAGCCTTGATCGTGCTTTGCGGCGTGAGTAATGGCGCGCAGGCGCGCGCGGCGGACACGAGCGTTGTCGAGAGGGCGAAGGCTGAGGGGGAGGTTGTACTTTACACCGCGTGGGGCTTGGACACCGTCCAGGTGCTGCAAAAAGGGTTCACCCAGAAGTATCCCTTTCTCAAGGTTAACGTGTTGCGCATGAGAAGCGAGAGGCTTTTGAGCCGAACCATCGCGGAGCACAGACAAAAGATCTATCAAGCGGATGTGTTTAGCGGCAGCCAGTTAGCCATGTTAAACCATAAGAAAGAGGGACATCTGCAGAAATACATCTCTCCGGAACAGGCAGCATTCCCTCGCGAATACAAAGATCCGGAAGGTTACTGGACAGCCGTCCACATCGACACGCGTGTTCTCGCTTACAACACAAAGTTGATTACGCGCAGCGAAGCGCCCAAGACTTATGAAGACCTGCTCCAACCGAAGTGGAAGGGGAAGATGGCGATCGATGAGGCGGAATACATCATGTATGGAACCATCCTGGAAATGATGGGCAGAGAAAAGGGCCGGGCATTTATGAAGAAGCTGTCGCGACAAGAGTTGAGCCTGCGCAGCGGCCATTCGCTCTTAACTCAACTCTTGATCGGTGGGGAGTACCCGATCTATGCCGATGGCTTCGGTAATAACATCGAGCAGTTTAAAGCAAAAGGGGCTCCAATCGACTGGATTGGACTAGAGCCCGTAATCGTTTCGCTTTATCCGGCGGGGATGGCGGTGAACGCCCCGCATCCCAATGCTGCGAAGTTGTTCGTCGACTTTCTTCTGTCCAAGGAAGGCCAGCAAGTTGGCAAGTTAGCGGCACGGATGCCTGGAAGATCCGATGTCGAGCCGCCCTACCCGGTTCTCACAAAGGGACTAAAACTGTATCCGGTACCTTCTTCGGTCGCAGAACGCTACGGCGAAATCACCAAAGAGTTCCGTGATCTCTTCTTGAAATAGAAACTTCGACGAGCAATTTGGAAGCTTAGTCTTCAGAAGGGAAAATACGACCTTGTGCCAGGAGCAATATCTCAGACGCGGTTTGTACTCGTTCGCTATTGCTTTGCTCGTGATCGGTCTCGCGACGGATTTGGAAGTACTATAGAAAGATTTAGAGCGCAGGGTGCCCCGATCGACTGGGTCGCGCTCGAGCCAGTCATTGTTTCGCTCAACCCGGTGGGCATGGCGATTAATACGCCGCATCCCAACTCGGCGAAGCTATTGATCGATTTTCTGTTGTCCAAAGAGGGCCAGGAGATCGGCAGGATGGTGGGAAAGATTCCCGCAAGGTCGGATGTCGAGGCTCCCTATCCGAGGCTAACCAAGGGGCTCAGGCTTTTTCCGGTGTCGGCTTCGGTCGCGGACCGTTATGGTGAGATCGTCAAGGAGTTCCGTCAGACCTTTTTGAAGTAAAAATGCTCTCACCCGGCTGGCTTTGCAACCGGTTTCTTGGGCGGCGATCTTTTCGCAGACTTAAGGAATTTCGTGAATACGGGATTGAAAGATAAGGTTGTTTTGATCACGGGCGCCACGCGCAATCACGGGAAGGCCACGGCGCGGGCGTTTGCAGAGGAGGGGGCGAACCTGTTGATCTGTACACGACAAAGCATGGACCTGCTCGAAGAAACTGCCGAGCTGGCTTCAAGACTGGGGAGCAGAGTGGTAGCCAAACAATGCGACGTTACGGTTGAAGCTCAGGTCGCCGACTTGATCAAAAGCGGTCTTACGGAATTTGGACGCATTGATGTGCTGGTGAATAACGCGGGATGGAGAGTGCACGGGGACGTAGTGAAAATGAGCATCGAGGAATGGGAGGCAGGCCTTGAAGTTAATGTCCATGCGCTGTTTCTCACGTGCAAAGCCGTGATTCCGGGCATGGCGCAGCAACGCTTTGGGCGAATCATTAACTACACGGGGAATTCGTTCATGCGCGGGATCTTGGGGCCAGGCACGCTCAAGATGGCGACGCTCGGATTTACCCGGGCGATCGCCCAGGAATATGGGGAGTTCGGGATTACGGCTAATTGCATTGCCCCGTGGGCGATAACGGTAGAAAGAAGTGCGGGATACGTGGGAAGCACATTGACCGCGGTGAGGGTGGAAGGCCAGGCGATTCCGAGAAGGGGCACGGTTGCGGAATGTGCTGCGCTGGCGGTGTTTTTGGCAAGCGAGAGAGCCGGATATATCACGGGTCAGAATTACTCTGTCAACGGAGGAGCTTACTTTCTTTGAAAGCGAAACGCGGTCCAACTCGGATGACTGGAGTTTTGGAATATTGGAATATTGGAGCAATGGATTCTAAACGCAGCATTTCGGTGCTCCAGTACTCCAATAGTTTAGGCTGAAAATAGCGATGGAAACCGGCCTCAGAGGTAAGACCGTGCTTGTGACCGAAACTGGCAACCCGTTGGGTAAAGGCTCCGCGCTCGCGTTTGCGCGCGAAGGCGCGAACCTAGTTCTGGGCTCTACCGCGGATGGTCAATCGATTTTTGAAGCAGGGGAGGAAGCGTCAAACCTAGGGGCGAAAGTAGTTGCCATTCCCTACGATGCTGGCAGTGAAGATCGGGTGAAGCAATTCGTGCAAAGAGGTCTCGATGAATTCGGTCCTATCGATGTGCTGGTGAACAACATGGCGCGCGCAGGAGCAACCCGGTCTTTTGCGACCATATCTTTCGATGTTTGGAGGCGAGCCATTCACGACCAGCTGACCGCGTCCCTATTTCTGTGCCGTGCGGTTTTGCCGGCTATGATCGAGCAGGGCTGGGGACGCGTGATCCACTATATCGGCCTGGCAGGTTTTGTCGGTAGCGAGCCGGTTACGAGCACGGCCCATATGGGTATTATCGGGCTCACCCGGGGCATCGCGACGCAGTACGGCAAATACAGGATCACGGCAAACTGCATCGGTTCCGGTGGTGTCGAGGGACTAGACGATTATCCTGATGCCTACCCCCCTTCGAAGCTCAACGATCCGCTGGCTCGGTACGGCACAGCGCAAGAAGTCACCTCGGGGGCAATCTATCTGGCGAGCGAAGGCGCGGGCTACATCACCGGGCAGTGCTATCTAGTGAACGGCGGCAGGTGGTTTCTATGATCCTATGCGAACGTCGGAATTTTTGTTAAATCCACTTCACTCATCTATCCTCACTCTAACCCTGTCCCTGCTAGGAAGACAGGGAAGGGTGAGGGTCAACAAAAGGGATCTGGAGACGAGAACAAACAGAACAGAACCTTTGTATTAAGAAGACAATTTCCCAAAGGCAAAACTTTAAGTAACAGACCTTATGGACGCAGCACCACGTGACAACACCATTACCAGGCAAGTGTCCGAATATGTTGCGGCAGCCTGCCGAGTCGCCCTGCCGAGCGACGTCTCTACCAAGGCCAAACATCATATCCTCGATACGATCGCGGCGATGGTATCTGGTTCCGCGCTTCCTCCCGGTCGCCTGGCCATCCGCTATGTCAAGGGTCAAGGAGGCGCTCAAGAAGCGCAAGTTATCGGTAGCCAGGTGATGACGACCGCAGTGAATGCGGCGCTTGCCAATGGTATCATGGCTCATTCTGATGAAACCGATGACTCGCACGCGCCGTCTTCGACTCACCCGGGGTGTGCGATCATACCGGCGGCTCTCGCGATGGCAGAGCGCGAAGGTGCGGCCGGTTCGGCGTTGCTCCGCGCTGTCGTAGTCGGCTACGACGTGGGCTGTCGCATGACGCAGGCTTTGGGTCCCAATTCCCTTTCTGCCAAAGGCCTGAGCAGCCATAGCATCGGCGGTACTTTTGGGGCAGCGGCCACTGCCGCGAGCCTGGCAAATCTGAATCCGATCGAAGTAAGTTACGCCCTATCCTACGGGGCGCAGCAAGCTTCCGGGGTGAAAGCCTGGGTGCAAAGCGAAGATCACATCGAGAAGGCTTTTGATTTTGCCGGAATGCCAGCGCGCAACGGCGTGACCGCTGTTACTCTGGTCCAAGCCGGGTTTACGGGCGTAGGCGACGTTTTCCAAGGAGAACAAAATTTTCTACAGGCTTACTCCGAAGACCCTAAACCGGAAGAACTCGTTCGCGGTCTCGGGTCCGATTTTGAAATTATGCGGACCAACATCAAGAAATTCTGCGTCGGCTCCGCCATCCAAGCGGTCCTCGACGCGCTGCTGCAAATCATCGACGAACATCACGTTGGGGCCGATGATGTCGATTATCTGGTCGCGCGTGTTCCTGAAACTGGCGGGCGGATCGTGAACGACCGGAACATGCCCAATGTCAATCTCCAGTACATTTTGTCGGCGGCTTTGCTGGACGGCGGGCTTTCATTCGAGGCGGCTCATTCTTATGAGAGAATGAGAGATCCCGGAATTCTAGCCGTGAAAGCTCGTGTTAAACTTGAACTTGATCCTGAGCTCACACATGCCCGGCCGCGGCGCCAAGGCATTGTTGAAGTTTACACGAAAGACCGTAGAACTCTGCGCGTGCACGTGAAAAGCGTTCGTGGGACCGCGGCCAATCCGATGGATACCGGAGAAGTTGAGAATAAAGCACAGGCGCTCGTGGCCCCGGTTGTTGGAAGCGAGAAATGTGAAAGATTGCTTGCTCTCGTCAGGAATCTGGAGAAGGTCGGGAACGTGCGAGAACTGAGGTCGTTTCTGGCAAACTGAAACCAACAAAATAGAGGACTGGTCAGATCGCTCGGGAGGGGAGAAGGAATGAAAATACTACGAAGCCGCGTGAAAGCAGTTTGGTTGTGCGCGCTAATGTGCGCGGTTTCCACTCCGAAGACAACGCTCGGTGCCGCCGCGCCTAAAGGCCTCACGCTGAACGCGATCGTCGATGGAGCAAAAAAAGAGGGCAAGGTGTCCTGGGGAAGTTATTTAGACGACGCCGAAGTCCGCGAGCTCAATAAGGCCTTTCAAAAGGAGTACCCTTTTATCAATGTCGACTACACACGACTCCGGCCTCCCTATGAGCGCTTGCTGTTGGAGATGCAAGCGGGAAGCTTTCCCTACGATGTCATCGCGGTACGCCCCAACCTCATGAATCAGCATCGAGAGCTGGGCTACCTGATTGATCCCGTAGACTGGAAGGGGGTCTTCGGCGTCGATCCGCGGATGGTTTATCCTGGCGGCGTTGCGGTGTCGGTGATAACGAATCCGGCGGTGATCGTTTACAACAAAAATCTCGTCCCCAAGGAGCGCGTCCCCAAGAGTTGGGCGGACTGTTACGATCCCTATTTCAAGGGAAAGCTCGTCGTTCTGGTCGCGGCGGGGCAGGTGGTGACGCTCTGGAGCGCATTCGGCGAGAAATGGGGACTTGATTTCGCCAAGAAACTTTTGGCCAACAACCCGCGCTGGGTGAGTGGAAACACTAACGCTCTAACGCTGGTAGCGTCGGGGGAAATGCTGATGGTGTGCCCGACGAGCCATGGCACGTGGTATCGCTATGTCAAAGAGCAGCCGGGCGCGCCAGTGACCGCGGTATTTCCGGAGGGTCCTGTTGCGACCGACCGTGACATGATTCTCGCTCCCATCAAAGGCGCAGGGCATCCCAACGCCGCGTTGTTGTTGACCGGCTGGATTGGAAGCAAGGGAGTGACGTTCATGCACACGGGGCGTGAAAGTGTTTTTCATCCGGACTCCGAGCTGGGCTCGCAAGTGAAGCGTATGGGCCGGGAATTAAAGGTGCAGCCGTGGGAGATCACGATTGACGAAGAGAAGTACGAGAAGCGGATATTGGAGATCTGGGGATTTCCCAAGGCGAAGAACTAAGGCATTGCGAGACAGCAAAACTCTGCTGATGTTATTAGAGCACGGTCTTTAGAATCAGTGAAAGAAAGAACGGATCATCCGGCGGTAAACCTGGCAGGGGTATGGCGGAGCGCAACTCTGCTCTCGAAGTTTAATCTGAGCAGGTTACTCCTTGCCTTGGGCATGTTAGTCGTAGTGTGGCTGCTTGTTGTGCCGGTCGGAATGCTGATCGTGAGCAGTTTTCGTACTGGCCCACCGAGCCTTCCGGGACCGTGGACTCTCAGAAACTATGTAGTCGCCTTTTCCAGCGAGTTTTTCTTTAACAGTCTTGTTAACACGTTTATTGTCTCGGCGGGCGCAACCGCCGGGGCGATGGCGCTTGCGATCCTGTTTGCATGGCTGATCGAGCGGACTGACATGCCGTTTCGGGGAGCGGCTTGGGTCATGGTTCTGTTGCCGCTGGTTATCCCGGGAGTCCTCTTTGCCTTGGCGTGGATGCTCCTGCTCTTGCCGAAGCTGGGTTTGATTAACATCGTTGCTCGCAACGCTCTGGCGATACTGGGTTTGCAGCTCGACGAGGGACCCCTGGATATCCAGTCTTTATGGGGGCTGATCTATCTTGGTGCACTTAGGGGAGTGAGCACGGTTTTTCTAATGATCGTGGGGGTTTTCCGCACGATGGACGCGGGACTGGAGGAATCGGCGCGGATTTCAGGGGCGCGCCCAAGAAGTGTCCTTGGCAAAATTACTCTGCCCCTTTTAGCTCCGGCTCTTTTCGCCGCGGGAACGTATTCCTTTGTATCTCACCTCGACTCGTTTGAGGCGCCGCTGGCCGTAGGATTACCAGCGGGGATTTTTGTTCTTGCCACGCTTATCTATTTCCAAGCAATGTTGTCTGTTCCCGGCGACTACGGGTTGAGCGCTGCCTACGCCGTCTTTTTCATGGTCATCATGGGATTGCTGGCGATTGTTTACGTGCGGATGATCAGGCGCTCGGAGCGCTTTGCCGTGATCCGTGGAAGAGGATTTCAGCCCAGCAGGTATCGTTTGGGAAAATGGCGTTTTGTCGCCTTGGGATCATTTGTCGTTTACTTCTTATTGACCGTTGCCGCGCCAATCCTGGTCTTGGTCTGGGCTTCTCTTCTTCCTTATTATATGGTGCCATCGTTCGATGCGTTAAAGACCGTCTCCTTTAACCACTACATGGCTATAATAGCGGATCCCAGGTTTACGACTGATTTCTTCAATACGATTTACATGGCGCTCGGTGCCGGGACAGTGACCATGGCGGTTGCGCTCCTGATTTCTTGGGTTGTGGTGCGCGGGAAAAGCCGCGCCAGGTTTGTTCTCGATGGTCTGACCTTTATCTCGTTTGCTGTTCCCGGCGTTGTCTTAGCGCTGGCGCTGATTTTTGTCTATCTGAAGCCACCGTTCCGTTATTTGGGTATCTACGGCTCTATGTGGATGATCGTCTTAGGCTTAGTGACGGAATATTTGGCCTTTGCGACCCGCACGACCAACGGCGGGCTCATTCAGATTCACACCGAACTGGAGGAAGCCGGTTCGGCCAGCGGCGCCGGCCGGTTGACAACGATACGGAAGATCACAGTCCCGCTTTTGATTCCGTCATTAGTGGCGGGCTGGATCTGGGTGGTAGCCCACTCGCTCAGAGCCTTTTCAGTCCCGCTGGTATTGGGAACCAAGAAAAACGAGGTCTTGGCTGTTTGGATATGGATTCACTGGCAAAATGGCCACATTCCCATGGCCGCCGCGCTCGGGGTGATCTTAATTGCCATTACCGCCGTGTTAGCGATCGCGGCACGGGAGGTGATTAACCGGGCATCATTGGGGACGAAATAGGCTCATACCTTCACTTCACCCCTCCCCGAACGAGAGAGAAGAAAGAGGGTGAGAGATAAGACGCTGAGTAGCACTTCAAGCATAATATCCACCTGAGAGGAGACGTAATATGGCCAAATCCTATCAAGTAATTTCGGCGGATTCGCATCTTGAGGTATCCACGGATCGATGGGCGCACCGAGTACCTGAAAAATATCAAGACCGAGCCCCTCGGCGCATCCGGTTACCGAGTGGCGGCGATGCGCACATTGTCGAAGGACGTCCGATTATGATCGAGCCGGTTCGTGTGACCGGAGAGTGGCGGGTCTATCCGTTCGGGGGACGATTCGGAGAAAATCCGGGGTCAGGCTCGCCAGAGCAGAGACTGCACGAGCAGGACATTGATGGGGTCGAAGCGGAGATTTTGTACCCCGGGAGCCAGGGGCCTAACTTTTGGCGCGGGATCAAGGACGACGGGGCCTACAAGGCCGTTGTGCGAGCTTACAACGATTGGATGGGCGAGGAGTATTGCTCCGTGGCGCCGGATCGACTGATCGGACTCGGTCTGATCCCTGAGACCGGGGTGAAAGACGCCATCACCGAGATGGAACATTGTTTGCGAATCGGTCTCAAAGGAATCACGCTCAACGCTTTTCCAGCCGGCCGCATGTATCCGACGCCTGAGGACGACGAATTCTGGCGCGCTGCCGTCGACGCTAATGTGCCTGTCAGCGTTCACGTGATGTTCCAGTTCGGTGGGGCCGAGCGCTACGGCGGTCCGTGGTTTCAATACGCACGCAAGTTCGAGCAGGAAGTCTACAGCGCGGGGCGCGATATCGTTGGCCGGTACGCCAACTACTACACTCAGAGGGGCGCCAGAGACGCCATTCGCCTGGTGGTCGCGGGAATCTTTGATCGCTTCCCGCAGTTAAAGATCTATTTCGCTGAAAATCAGATCGGTTGGATCCCGCACTGGCTCGAACAAGCGGACAGCATCTATGAACGAAACCACAAATGGGCGGTTGAGTTACTTGGCCTGAAACCGCTGGCGCGGCTACCGAGCGAATATATTCGAGAGCACTGCTATTGGGGTTTCCAGTATAACCCTGTCGGAGTCAAAGTGCGGCACTTGATTGGGGTAGAGCGGGTTATGTGGTCCTCGGACTTTCCTCACACCGAAACAGACTGGCCGAATTCGCGACGCAACATCGAGATCAATTTCAAAGACGTGCCAGACCATGAAAAGCATCAAATGCTGGCGGCAAACGCAGTCGAGTTTTTTCATCTGGACGCCGCGTAGATGTACGGGAGTTAACACCGGAACGGTAAGGAGGATGGACATGAACGGGCTGATGGCCAGAACTGCCTTGGTGTGTTGCTTCATTGGCGGAGGTTTCATGGCGGTGATCGCAGCTGCGGCCGAGCTTCCTAAGCCTCTTACGATGAGCGCGATCATCGAGGGAGCCAAAAAAGAAGGGAAGGTTTCCTGGGGAACTTATCTGGACGAGAAAGAAGTTGGTGAAATCAACAAAGCTTTTCAAAAGGAGTTTCCTTTTATCAAGATCGACTACACCCGTCTCAGGCCGCCTCACGAACGCCTCATGTTAGAGATGCAGGCCGGCAATTTTCCGTACGATGCAATGATGGTGCGGCCAAACCTGATCGGCCAGCATAAGCAGTTTGGTCACTTTTTCGATGGCATCGATTGGAGGGGCCTCTTTGGCATCGACCCGAGAATGATTCACCCTGACGGCTTCGGCGTTTCCATCGTTACGAACCCAATCGTCATCGTCTACAACAAGAATCTTGTTCCTAAAGAGCATGTGCCAAGGACTTGGGCGGACTGTTATGATCCTTACTTCAAGGGCAAGCTGGTGATGCTGGTAGATGCGAGCCACACGGTGGCTCTTTGGGGCGCCTTTGGCGAGAAATGGACGCTCGAGTTCGCCAAGAAACTTATGGCTAACAACCCGCGCTGGGTCAGCGGCAATACTAACTCCCAAACCCTTGTGGCCACGGGGGAAATGCTCTTGGTGTGTCCCGCAGGGCATGGATCGTTTTATCGATATGTAAAGGACCAGCCGGGTATTCCACTGGGAGCGGTTTTCCCGGAAGGGCCGATTGCGGTGAACCGTGACGTTCTCATCGCGCCGATCAAGGGGGCAGTCAATCCCAATGCCGCTTTGCTGTTGACCGGCTGGGTTGCGAGCAAGGGGGTCACGTTGATGCGCACGGGCCGTGAAAGTGTCTTTCATCCCGGCTCCGAGTTGGGCGGCCAAGCCAAACGAATGGGGCGCGAGGTAAAAGTGGAGCCGTGGGAGATGATGACGGACGAAGCGAAGTACGAGCGGCCGATACTAGAGATCTGGGGTTTTCCTAAGGCCAAGAACTAGCACGTGCCTCATCACACAGTAAGGCGAGGGGTTCCGAGAAGTGTCAGTTGGGAACCACCTTTGAGAATGCATGTTGACGCAAGTTTCCCTGTTGTCTGTCATTCCCGTGCAAACGGGAATCGGGAATTTTGAGCCAGATCGGGTGAGATTCGCAGATCGGGAAAGGATTATCGGCACCCATAAGTTACAGGAGCTTGAAGAGAATTCTCTTTTGTGATCTTGTCCTCCATGGGGATCGCAATGTGTTGAAAGGAGGCAGCAGAACAATGGCGGACGTTCCAATGCCAGGGAAGAAGACACCAGTTGTTTTTCTTCTCTTAGCGTTTCTAACATTGCCTGCAACCGCACGTGCGGACGAAAAGCAACTTTTGACGGGAGCCCAGAAAGAAGGCAAGGTCGTCTATTATTTTGCCATGGAGATGCCGCTCGGCCAGTACCTGGCCAATGCATTCGAGCAAAAATATCCCGGCGTCAAAGTTGACATCTACCGGGCCACCAGTGAGAGATTGCTCACAAAAATCCTCACCGAGACAAGGTCAGGACGGAAGGCATTCGATGTCGTGAGCATAAACGTGGAGATGTTTGGCGTTCTGCAACGAAACAAATTAATCGGTCAGTATCGGCCCAGTTCTTACGACGCGTATCCTAAAGGCTTCGTCGATCCAAAAAACTATTGGACCTCGATTTATTATAATCCCTATACGGTGGCGTATAACACCAGACTCGTGAAGGCTAATGAAGCACCTCAGCAGTGGGAGGATTTGCTGGATCCTAAATGGAAAGGACGGCTGGGGATGGATAATACGAAGTACGCGTGGTCGAACGCGATGCTGGAGATTATGGGCCGGGAAAAAGCCGTGAAGTTTTTCAAGGCGCTCGCGGCCCAAAATATCGACTATAGAGGGAGCTATACGTTATTAGCCCAACTGATGGCCGCCGGTGAAATTCCTGTTTGCGCGTATAATTCGGTATCGAGCATCGAACGGATGAAAGGGACGGGGGCACCCATCGACTGGGTACGGATGAAATCACCGATGCCGGCTTCAGTGGTTGCGGCTGGAGTGGCGGAGAATTCCAGTCACGCCAATGCGGCGAGGCTATTGTATGAGTTTCTGGTGTCGAAAGAGGGCCAGGAGGGCTACGCAAAGCACGATAAGATTGTTGCGCGTAATGATGTCGGTGGAGATCTTGTGAACGAAATGAAGAGATTAGATATTCGGCCAAACAGTCCGGCAACGGAAGAGGAGTTCAATCGCGGGGTGGAAATCTTTCAGTCGATCTTTGGTAGGCAGAAAAACTGAAACCGCTGAAGCGATGTGCCCCAATGCTTAAGGCAAGAATAGCAACCGGGGAACCGGTCTTAGTCGGCAGTGTTTGGGATCCGCTGTCCGCCTTGATCTACCAAAAAGCCGGGTTTGACGCATTGAACGTGGGTTCTTACACGGTCGCCGGAAGCTTCGGGCTTCCCGACGTTGGTCTTGTGACTTGGAGAGACTATCTCGAGATCACACGAAAAGTAACAAGCATTTCGCGCTTGCCGATCATGGTGGACGGTGAACAAGGATTTGGCTATCAAAATCTCACCACCTACACGTTCGGCGAGTTTCAACGACTCGGCGTTGAATGTATGCGCATCGACGACAAGGCGGGCGACGTGAAGTGTCCGTATCTGGGCACGCCGGAAGTATCTCCGGTTCAAGATACAGTCGAGAAAATCAAGGCAGTGAAGCGGCACGCCCAACGCGACGATTTTATGATCATTGCCCGGTCGTCGGCCCGCCATCGACACGGCTTCGAGGAGATGCTGGCGCGGCTCAAAGCGTATCGCGACTCGGGAGCGGACATGCTTTGGGTTTCGACCTGGAACAAGAAGGATTTAGACCGCTGCAAGCAAGCCTTCCCTGACGCGCCGTTGTGCGTTTCACTGACGCCTTTTGGTCAAAAAGAATACGCCGGGTTGACTGTCCGCGAAGCGGTTGACATGGGGTATCAGATGATTTTTTTCTCGTCGACCATTTTTTTCAAAGCGGTGAAGGCTGCGTTAGAGGCTGCTACCAAGCTTGTCGAGACAGGTGACCCGTTGCAGCTCTGGCCGGACGGATACTGGGAAGAACAATTTCTCGAGTTGGTCGACCTGCCGAAATGGACCGAGCGCGAGATTTAAAGATCTGTCCGGCTCACGTATGATTCGACCACGTTCGACTGTAAACCGATTTCTTTTACGTAAAGAACGGGTTAGCCGGCGTGAAGCTCGGCTTTGCCAATAAGGACTATGATTTCGTGAGAGCCACGTCTCGCCCTAAAGACCTTGAGAAGACGACAAAAGCTGTAGATGCGGCAAAGCCATTCTAATCTTCTTTCCCGCTCGATGGTCTTCGGTCGGGTCATAGGCCTGACCTTGGCCGCCTGCCATCTGCTTTGCGCCACCGCATACGGCTGGAACGAGCCTGACGGATTCAAAAAACTGAAATGGGGTGACCCCATCGACGGCGTGAAGGAGGTGATGAAGGTGCGGGACAAAGATATTCGCAACCTTGGCCCGCATGGAAGAAGATTTACTGGATGGGATTCTGTCGGCAACATCCCGGTAACCCTGTACCTCGACTTTTTGGATGGCAAGCTTGCCGGGGTTTCTTTCACATTCCCGGCTACTGAGTTCGAAACGATCCGGTCGGCGTTTGTTGAGCGTTACGGGAAGCCAAGCTCACAGCTCAACGAGACGGCGCAAAGTGACACGGGAGTAAAAGTGCCGAATGTAATGAGCTTCTGGATAGGCGAGACCGTCGACGTGACGCTTGCTCAGGTTGGCGCGAGCTTGGATCAAAGCCTAGCCATTCTCGAAACAAAGCCCTGGATCGCTTATAAAAAAACGTTAGCTTCCAGCAAAACCAAAAAGGCGGCCGGGGATTTGTAACCGAAAAATCGTGACAGGGAGGCTCCATGGGAATCACAGTTCGGAGCAAAGCTAGACCCTAGTCGCGTGAGACGTATCCTCAGAAAAAAACCTAGCGGTCCCGCTGTGCCCGGCTGCTGAGAATTTACAGTTCACGATCGGAAACGAACGGTCGAGTCCGGACAGATTCGGCAACACTTAGCGGGGAACCGAGCTCGATTGACGCGTTTTGCTGTCGCTGCACCGATCACCAGGATTCTGGTTGCTGCGCATGCGTACCGTAAACCAGTTCCACAGATCAGGATGCCGGCGAATAAGTTGTTCCAAGTGCGATGAGATAAGGCGGGTGTTTTCCACGATATCCTTCGTTAGATTTCCGCTTCGTCCCATGATGACCTCGGGTTCGATGATAAGGCGAAGATCGCCTTTGTGGCTTCGGCTAGTCGGCAAAGGGACCATAAACGCACTTTTTTGAGGCTCATCATACAAGGTGAGTTTGGCAAACGGAATTCTCGGATGATATCATTTGAATTTAAACGTTCGATGTTTAAACTATGTTCGTAGACCGGTTATCGGAGGTGCGATGGTGCTAAGAGATCTGCGTGATTATATAGACACCCTTGAGAAGTGCGGTGAGCTAGTTCGGATTCGAGAGGAAGTTGATTGGAATCTTGAGATGGGCGCAATCGTGCGCCGCTGTTACGATCTGGGAGCGCCGGCTCCGTTGTTTGAAAAAGTCAAAGACTGCGCGGGCGGTTACCGTGCTTTAGGGGCGCCGCTTGGACCGAGCCTGAAATCGGGCCATTCCCTCTACGCTCGGACCGCCATTGCCCTGGGCCTGCTTGCGGATACGCCTCCCAAGAAGATAATGGAGGTTTACCTGAAGCGAAAGGAAAAACCGATAAACCCGATCGTCGTCAAAGACGGTCCTTGCAAAGACGTTGTGTTACGGGGCAGTGAGGTTGATTTGAGCAGGTTTCCCGTTCCTTTGATACACGGTGGTGATGGGGGTAGGTACATAGGTACCTGGCATACGGTGGTAACCAAAGATCCTGATAGCAGTTGGGTCAACTGGGGCATGTACCGCCTTATGATTCACGACCGAAACACGCTTGGATGCCTCTTCCCCTTGCAGCAACACATTGGCCAGATGTACCAGAAATACGAGTCTAAAAACGAGCCGATGCCGGCGGCGGTGGCCATCGGCGGACCGCCTATTGTTCCTATTGTGAGCTGCACGCAACTTCCTCCCTATGTTAACGAAGTAGACATTGCCGGAGCGCTGCAGCAGGAGCCCGTTCCCTTGGTCAAGTGTGAAACCGTCGATCTGGAAGTTCCGGCCATGTCCGAGATTGTCCTTGAAGGTGACGTGCTCCCTCACCAACGTAGCATTGAAGGGCCCTTCGGCGAATACATGGGCTACGAAGCAGGAAAAAGTTCTCCGAAGCCCGTTTTTCGGGTGAACGCGATTACACACCGGCGTGATCCGATTCTGCCGTTTTCCAACATGGGAATGCCGATCCATGAGAGCCAAACCACAACCGCGCTTTTTAAGGGCGCGGAGATTTACTCCGAGCTAAAAAAAATGGGCCTGCCGGTCAAGGGAGCCTTTGTCCCCCCCTTCGGGGTGGGACATATGGCCGTGATTTCGACGGAGACCCCTTTTATCAATTTCGCCAAGCGTGTCGCGCATGCGGTCTGGGCAACCAAGCCTGGACTTTTCACCTACTACATTGTCGTTGTTGATAGCGATGTGGACCCAACGAACATGGACGAAGTTTTGCACGCGATCACGACCAAGTGCCACCCAGTCGACGGAATTCACAGGGTCCCGCATATCCCGGGGTTTCCTGTTCTCCTACCATTTCTGCCGGCCAAAGAGCGCTTATTAGGCGATGCCGCGGGCGTTATTTTTGATTGCACTTGGCCTAAAGATTGGCCTGTCGAGACTATCCCTGTGAAGGCCACCTTCGAAAACCTGTGGCCGAGTGAGGTACGGGAAAGAGTCTTAACAAACTGGGAGAGGTATGGGTTTAACAGGGTCTCAGGGTAGACTGAAATAAAAGGTCGCCCCTCGGTTCAACTCTCCTTCTGCCCACACGCGCCCGCCGTGGCGGCGAACAATCCGCTGCACCGTGGCCAAGCCTATGCCTGTTCCCTCGAATTCACTAGTGGAATGCAGGCGTTGGAACGGTCCGAATAGCTTGTCCGCATAATCCATGTCAAAGCCCGCGCCATTGTCACGCACAAAATAGCTCGACTTTCCGTTTTGGTTCGCCAAGCCGAACTCAATTTTCGCCCGTGGTTGCGTGGCGGTAAACTTCCAGGCGTTCTGAATAAGGTTCTGCAAAGCCACCCGGAGAAGACCACCGTCGCCTTCTGTCAATAGTCCCGGGGAGATGACAAAGTCCACCGCACGCTGCGGATCGGTCTGTTTCAGTTCCGCAGCGATCGATGACGCCAGCGCACTCAGGTCGACGGTCTCACGCTGCAGCTCGGCGCGCGTTACTCGCGACAGGCTCAGCAGGTCGTCGATGAGTTCACCCATATGCTTGCTTGCCGCACAGACGCGCCGGAGATAATTCTTCCCCTCGTCATCCAACGTGCTCGCGCAATCCTCGATCAGTGCTTGGGCAAATCCATTAATGGCGCGTAGCGGTGCCCGTAGATCGTGGGATACGGAATAACTAAAGGATTCCAGTTCCTTGTTCGCGGCTTCGAGGGCGAGGGCGCGCTGACTCAGCTCCGTGGTCAGTTTTACGATCGCCTGCTCGGATCTCCTAAGTTCGGTAATGTCACGGGCGATGGTCGACGCCCCGACAACCTGACCGCTTGAATCAACGATCGGTGAAACCGTTAAGGACACGTGAATTCGGCTCCTGTCTTTCCTGATGAGCTCGGTTCGGTAGTGCTCGACGCGCTCTCCCCGCCGCAATCGTTCGAGAATCGTAGGGATCTCTTCGGGGCGATCGGATGGGACCAGCATCGATTTCGATCGGCCTATAGCCTCCGTGGCCGAGTAACCGTAGATGCGTTCGGCTCCCTGATTCCAGCTCAAGATCAAACCCTCCAGGGTCAATCCAACAATTGCATCATCCGATGATTCTACGATTGAGACCAGCGTGGAGCGGGTTTCCTCCGCCAGCTTGTGCTCGGTGATGTCACGGCAAAAGGCGTTGAAGGTGATCGACTGGCGCGTCTTCAGCGGCCAAACCATGAGATCTATCGGAAACGTGTGCCCGCTTCGATGTAAGGCGGTGATCTCGATGCGCTTGTTTAGGATCGGCCATTCTTCGGTAGCCATAAAGCGTGCCAATCCGTTCTTATGGGAATCCCGGCGCTCAATGGGAAGGATCGTTTCCGCCAATATTTTTCCTAAAGCTTCTTCGCGCGACCAGCCAAAGGTGAGTTCGGCCCGATGATTCCAGTCGATGATTTTGCCGCCTTGATCCATGGCGATGAAAGCGTCTCCTGCGGTTTCGATAATAGACCGACTGCGCTCTTCGCTTTTTCGTAATGCCTCTTCGGTTCTTCTTCTTTCAGCAAGGGTGCAGAGAATTAGGATGCTCAAGGACGAGCCCAGGAGTATGATCAAGCTGTATACCACCAGCAGCTTGCGCAAAGCGCTACTGCGGGCGGTAAAAGCTGTCGGGGTGGGTTCCGCCGACAAAACGCCCCATCCGTATCCGGGGACAGGTTCATAGGCGACAACCGATTCCACAGCGTCAAACGGATTTAAGATAACCTCGATCCCCCGTTCCCCACGGAGGACCTTTTGCACGGCAAGGACTCCCGAGTAGTCGCCGAGATCCGGTCGCGGAACAAATTTCGGGTGCGCAACCAGGTGCCCCAACGGGTCAAAGAAATAAAGGCTTCCTCTGAATCCTACATTGATCTCCTGGGTCCACTGAAAGAATTGGGCGAGCCTCACATGCAAAACCAGTATCCCCAAGACCCCCTGTTTTTCTCCTCTAATGGGGATCGCTACGGCGATAAATTTTTCATATGGTTTCGAGCTTTTGCGGTAAACCTCGGAAACGTAGGGCTCCCAGTCCTTTTTGACTTCGCCGTGCCACCCCTGGAAAGCGGAGGATTTTCTGCCTGCCGCGGCGAGTTTCGGGGTGCCTGCCATAGGCACGCCGTCCAAGTCCGTCACGTAGATAGAGTCGACAAACTGAAAGTCATTGGGGACGCCTTGCAGCATCGCCACTGCTTCTTTCCAATCTCCCGTATGGATCAGCCTGCGGAACCGGATGGGGCTAGCCAGGGAAACCCCGAGGTCTATCAGCCGGTCCAGCTTCTGTTTTAGCGTTGCCGCAGCCAGGAAAGCCACGGTTTGCCGCTGTGTCATCGCCAGACTGGTGAGATCCCCATGAACCTGCCTGTAAGTAAAAAGAGCGAGGAGTATGACCGGCGAGATTAGAACAAGAAAGACACACAGAATTCCCGGCCAGTTGTTCTTATCCTCCTTGAACAGAACGCGGGTCAACCATTCTCTGAGCATGGAGGCGATCCCGGTTGCAGATCGTGACCAGAAGTATTTAGATTAGCGGTCGTGTAATCTCTTCGGCGAGTCTCCATTCTTGAAATCGGGACTCTTGCCGTCGCTGCCATTAACCAGTTTCAGAATATCTAATCTACTGAAGCGCCAGCTACGGCCGATTCTATTGCCAGGGATCGTCCCTTGCGAGGCCAACCGGTAGACCGTTTTTACGTGAATTTGAAGAAGGTTCGCGACCTGTGACGGTGTGATGATTTCTTCCATGCTTATTTCTCCTTCTGTTTGTGGTGGAGTTCCCTTATGTGGGTAGTTGTGCGCACAAAGTGTGCCAACAATCAGTATTGCTTCGAAAGCTGAAAGACACTGATTTTCCGTGCTTTTTTGACTGGAACCCGGGCTGAAACTTGTGGTCTATGAAGTTCAATTAGCCAAATTTTTTCCCGACCTGAGCATTTTTGTACGGAAGAAGATGCTAAAAACCAGCGTGCTGATTCCAAAATCCGTTGAATTAATTAGAACCTCACTCCGGCCTAGCTGGCGTTAACTAGCGAGCCGGAATCCGAGAACTATAAAGACGTTTGGATACACGTCCTTTCGCCTGCGCTCAGGAAATGCTTTTGCGGGCTTGACGAAGGACAGGCACCAGCTGATTTAGTGAACTTTTGCTCCGGGACGCCAGAGTATGTTACGGCCACGAAGTTTTTTGCTTGCGGGATAACTTGACACAGTATGATCGACTCTATAGAAAGTCAGCGTTCGGATGACAAATCACCGGTCATCTCAATCACGAAAAGGTGACAAACTAGAGGGAGAAACAAGATGAAAGTCGAAGGCACGCACGTTTTTAAAGCCCGCAGGGATAAGGTCTGGGAGGCGCTACTCAATCCCAAGGTTATTGCCCAATGCGTCCCCGGTTGTGAAGAGCTCAAAGAAATCGCGCCGGATCATTACGAAGCTACGATGAAGGTCGGGGTCGCAGGCGTAAAGGGCACTTACAAGGGAAAAATCATTCTTGCAGATAAGCGTCCGCCGACACATTACATTCTGCGCGGCGAGGGGTCCGGCAGCCCGGGGTTTCTGAAAGGGGATGTTACGATTGACCTCGAGGAGCAAAACGGGGAGACGGTTTTGCGTTTTAGCACCGACGCGAAAGTCGGCGGCTTAATCGCGGGCATTGGACAGCGAATGGTCGGGGGCATCGCTAAAATGATGGTGGACCAGTTCTTTAAAAAAATGGAGGACTTTGTTTAATGTCCTGCAACCAAAGTTTCATTGAATAAATAATTGTGCCTCGTGGACGAAAAATGCTGACAAATTTCTGGCAACAGGCGCAGGATTTTGTAAACGAACTCTAATTCCAGGACACTAGTGGTCTGTAACATGAATTTCAGTATCGCCATTTTGTGCTTTTGCGCCTCTGATGGCCAACATTTTCGTACGGGATCTGAGAAGTCGAACGCTAAATATTCTACTACTGACTCACTCGTTACAGTCCACTAGCAGGGTGCTGAGAAACTGCCTCGGAGCGCTTTGACGAGACTCAGGACGAACGGAGAAAGGTTTGAAATCATTGAAAAAGCTGTTCATGCTGAGGCTGTCGAAGCATCAAACACTTTTTTCGAAGCCTGTTAGCATCATCGTTTTGCCGTGAGGCAGGCTTGCTGCACCTTGGCTATGGTACCTGATCTGATCTCAGTTAGCGGTACGTAAAAAAAAGGTTTGCCCGGTAATGTAACGGGCAGGCTCCGAAAGCAAATAGCGGATCAGACCAACAATTTCCTCTTTGTGGGTGAGCCCCCCCATTAGGGGAGGTACGGCCTCTCTTTTTTTCCAGTCCTCTTCCGTGGAGCGCCCGCGTGCCATCGGGGTGTCCGTCGCGCCTGGCGCAATGGCATTGACTTTAATATTGTCCGCCGCCAGCTCCACGGCCAGAGACCTCGTAAAGACGATGACGCCCGCCTTCGATGCGGCGTAATGCGCTGCCCTAGCTTGACCCGCTACACCCCGTCCCGAGGCGATACTGATGATGCGCCCTTCTTTCTTGTTGACCATGTGGTGCGCGACGGCTTGGGAGCAGAGAAAAACTCCTTTGAGATTGATCCTCAGAACGCGGTCCCAATCTTCCTCGGGCATGTCGATGACGGGAACACGCGAAATAATGCCTGCCCCGTTAAGTAAATAATCGATCTGGCCAAAACGGCTGAGCGTGGTCTGTACCATTTCGCCGACGCTGGACTTGTCTCCGACATCGACCCCTACGGCGACGGCTGTACCTTGTTCTTTACCGATCCGGTTTGCCAGGGAGTGTGCAGCTTCCAAGTCAAAGTCCGCGACCACGACTTGAAGGCCGTCTCGAGCCAGCGCGCGGCAAATCTCTGAACCAATGCCACCCGCTCCTCCCGTGACGATGATGGTTGGGGTCATGGGTTCTCCTTTGTAGGAATTATCACATGCTTGATTCGGACCCATCCTGATAGCAAATTCGAAAGGCAAATGAAACGCTCGTCAAATCATTTTCGGGTCTTCACCGCGGAGGCGCAGCTCGTGAGAGAAAATCTCCCAGAATCTTCTTGACTAGTGATATCACTATGGGGTATTATTCCTCACCATGGGATACCTTACCAAAGTACAGGTCATCGAGCGAGCCAATCAGACTCGGCAATACTATTTGGTCTGTCCGGCGCCCTTGGCGCAAGCCCTGGAGTTGGAAAAGGGTGAGCAGATCGACTGGGTGGTTGAGGATCGTAACCATTTGGTTTTACGCCGTGTTAGCAAGACGGCAAGCAAGCTTGGGAGGGCAAAGCGTGGGAAGTGAGCAAGCGATGTTTGCTGGGTGGGCATTGGCTCAAGCCGGGGAAAGTCAGACGGATCGGGCAGTGTCAAACACCAAGAGGGGCGAAAGCCGCGGTTTGAGCTGATTGACCGAGAGCAGTTATTTTGGTGCAAGGTGGATGTGGAGCGATTGATTGGGGAGGATCATACGGCGCGGGCGATCTGGGAGTTTGTAGGGAATTTGGATCTGAGCGGCGATAGCGCAGAGATTCGAGCGGTGGAGGGGATGGCGGGACGGCCGGCGTTTAATCCTCAGTTATTTAACATCCGCGTGTGGATTCGTTTGCGCTGGCGACACCAGGGAGCTGTTGCTGGAGCGACAGCGTAAAAAAAAAGGGGGGAGAAGCTAATCTAAAGAGAGAAATCGGCAAGTTTGGGGTCTTATCAGCCCCGCGGTGACTTTAGAACAGCACAACCGCAGATCGTGGGTGTTTTTTTTCCGACTGCAAAAAATCACCTGACTAACTGAAAGGATCAGTCCTGTAAATTTGATTTTTTCTCACGACCGCTGAGGGCGCCAGAGAAGAACGATTAGACAGAACACTCTTTTACAGTAAGCCCGGAAGAGCCTCTTTTTCTAACCTCTACCGTGAAAGTAAATCCTGGTTTGTCCCGAAGCGACCAGGCGCTCGAGTTTTCGCCTGAGCCAGCGTTTGAACAGAGTGCGGGAAACGGGAATCAAGAGGAAGAGCGCCAGAATATCACTGAAGATACCGGGTATGATCAGCAATACACCGGCCGCGAAAACGAGCAGAGCATCGACTAGCTCTTCTGCGGGTACGATACCCTGGGAGAGGCTGTTGGAGATACGGCTCAGGGTTTTCGAGCCTTCCGAGCGGACGAGGAAAACGCCGAAAATCGCAGTGCCAATAAGCAGAATAACAGTATTGAGAGCACCTATGACACTTCCCACTTTGATCAGAAGGTAAAGCTCAATTATCGGAACGCTGGTAAGAAGGAAAAACAGCCGCGTGACCATTGCGTTCTACAAAAGCCTTTGCGCCGCCTCCGGCGCCACATCCCAGGAAAAAATTTCCGGCTGGATGATGCGCGATAAAACTTCCAGACCGTCAATCAGCCGGGGGCCTGGACGGCTGAAGTAAGCATTGCCGTTGACGGCGAAGGCCCGTCGGTTTCTTACCGCCGGGAGCTGGCCCCATCCGGGGAGCTCGCGAAGAGGGTTGGCTTCTTTGAGGGTTCTTTCAACGTCAAACCCGCATGGCATGAGAACAAGCACATCCGGATTGAATTCAACAACCCGGTCCCACAGGATCTGTACAGAGGTTTCACCGCGTTGCGCCAGGCCGTTGATCCCGCCCGCAAGTTCAACCATTTCTGGGACCCAATGGCCGGCGCTGAAAATGGGATCCAACCATTCAAGACAAGCCACTCGCGGTCGCAGCCGAGTGGGCAAAGTCTTGCAGTGTATTTCGTCGACTCGTTGCCGAAAACGAGAGACCAGTGCCGTGGCTTCTGAAACTCTCCCAGTGAGGTTGCCGACCAGCTTGATGTCGGCAAGAACGTCCGTGAGACAAGTGGGGCTGAGCGCGATGATTTTGGGTCGAGATGGAAGCGATTGGCATGTGTGAACGACCTCGTTATAATCAAGCGCGCAAACCTCGCAGAGTGCCTGTGTCAAGATAATGTCGGGCTGGGCCTCCTTCAATCGCAAGAGATCAATCGCGTACAGGGAGGTCTTTTGGTTGAAGTGTTCTCTGACGGTTTGGTCTATTTGTTTGCTGTTTGTCGTATGTGAGTCGATCAGGCCGTGTACAACCACCGGCTTGCTTCGCGCCTCAAGGGGATAATCGCATTCGTGAGTGACGCCCACAACTTCGTTGCCTAGACCAAGGGCAAAGGCGATCTCCGTAGCGCTGGGTAGAAGGGAGCAGATACGCATAGCAACATTCTTATCAGAATCTTTCGGTTATGCGAACGGCGCGCGGAAAACTGTGAGGCTTTGTGTTTGGGTAGATAACGGCTACGCCCATGACGGCGGCACCAGGCTTGCGCTGGGGCACGTGGAGCGCATTTCGATCACGAACCAAGGGCGGATCGGGCACCAATCCTCTCCTTTCAACTAGAGCAGAACGACGAGATGCAATCGTGTTATCCTGGGCTGTAGTCAGTAGCGGTACAACGCAAGGCGCTCGGTGCCTGAGAGCGATGATGTTCATTGATGCGCACGCCCATCTAGACCGGTACGGCGCAATGTTAAGCTCGGCTGTTGAAGAGATTGAGAAGAGATCTATCTTTACAATCAGTACCTCCATGGATCTCGGCTCTTATCGTCGGAATTTGGAGATCGGCAAAGAGTGCCGGCTGGTGCTGCCGACTTTTGGTATTCATCCCAAGAATGCGGCCAGCAGCGTTTCGGAGCTTTCGAAATTTCGTAAAGCGATTGACCAGACGCCGATGATTGGTGAAATTGGGCTGGATTTCCACTGGGTTCGAGATGCCTCGCAATATCCTTCTCAAAAAAGAGTATTGGAATATTTTCTTGCCGCCGCCAGGGAACAAGGAAAGGTCGTCAATTTGCATACCAAGGGGGCCGAACAAGAGGTGCTTGACCTGCTGGAGCGTTACGGTCTTCAAAGGGCGATTGTGCACTGGTACTCGGGACCCGTGGATATATTGCGTGCAATGATCGCCGCGGGCTTCTATTTCACTATTGGGGTTGCGGTTTTGTTTTCCGATTCCATCAGGGAAATTGCCGGGATCGTCCCCTTAGATCGGATATTGACGGAGACGGACAATCCTGGGGGCTTGCAATGGCTCAACGGCTCGCCGGGGATGCCGAACGCCATTGAGAGAGTAGTCCAAGTCGTGGCAGAAATTAAAGGCGTGGATTCATTGTCGTTTGCCGACAGCGTTTCCCGTAACTGGGATCGTCTGATCCGAGGCGATCCTTGGTTAGACGGAGTGCAAAGGCGGAGTGCGCTCGTTTAAGAGAGTGCTTGGAAGTACTATCATGCTGGATTTGTTTAGATATCGGTCGCGTGGCTTAAGCAGGATTCTTGTTGTGTGTTTGTTGTTGGGATGTGCGGCGAACCAAGCGCATGATGAGGTTATTGGAGAGACCGTGATACCCGTGCCTGGAGGAATGGAGCGGGTGGAAGGTGGTAGAGTTGAGCTCGCACTGCCTGGGTTTGGCGGAGGAAGAGCTGTTTTTCAGGGCAGGGTCCGCCCGGAAGAGGTCGTGAGGTTCTACCAGACGGAAATGCCCGGACGGGGGTGGAAAGAAAATGCCAGTATTGTCGGTCAAGGTGGGGCGTTAGCATTTTACAAAGAAGGAAGGAGCGCCGTCATTACGGTGGGAAGCGGGCAAGGTGGTGCTACGCTAGACATTCTGGTCGGAAAGCTCGGCAACTGAACAACTCGACTTAGCACTCAATAAGGATCCACCACGTTCTATGGAGACCTTTCCCTTCAATCAGATTCGCGGCTTAATCCTGCGCTGGTATGATCGAAACAAGCGCGACCTGCCATGGAGAAAGACGCGCGACCCCTACGCGATCTGGATTTCTGAAACCATGCTGCAGCAGACCCAGGTGAAAACGGTTCTTCCTTACTACCGGCGTTTCTTGAAGTCCTTCCCGACCCTGCGCGCGCTCGATCGTGCGCCCAGGGATAGAGTCATGACGTTGTGGTCGGGGCTCGGGTACTACCGAAGGGCAGAAAACATCAAAAGGGCAGTGCGCCTCGTGATGAAAGCACACAAGGGAAAGATACCCGGAGAATTCAGCGCGCTACGGGCACTCCCGGGGCTGGGAGACTATACTGCGGGTGCGGTGGCAAGCATCGCGTTCAACCAGGCAGTCCCCGCGTTGGATGGAAACGCGCGCCGCGTTTTGCAACGTCTTTTTCACGCGCAAAGCGCGAAGACTCTGAAGGAGCTTGCGAAGCGCCTGATTTCGCAGTTACGACCAGGGGATTTTAATCAGGCACTTATGGACCTTGGCTCTGAAGTATGCACGCCGCGGACACCCGTTTGCCACGCGTGCCCCTGTAGCTCATTGTGCATGGCGCGGCGCTCCGGTTGGTACGAGATTTCAAAGCCACCGCGCCAACGACAGAGCGCGGCGGTTACGTGGCCACTTGTCCTGATCACGCGGAATGGCAAAATCTTACTGCGCCGGAGGCCGCAGAAAGGCCTTCTGGCTGGGCTATGGGAAGTTCCCGGTGGCAAGCAGGCGAACGGTAAAACTTCTCGCCGCGCGCTCGCGCGACAATTCGAGAATCTCAACGGGCTGGTTGACCGAATGAGACTCGTGGGTGAAGTGCGACATTCCATAACGCGATATAAAATTCGTGCCCCAATCTTTTTTTCTTCCGCGAGGGTCGATGTTCTGCCGCGAAGCGAGGAATGGCGCTGGGTTTCGCTCTCGTCGGTCGCCAGATATCCGATCTCCGCGCTGAGTGCTAAAGCTATCCGCTTTGTTACTCACCGTAGCCGAGTTTCTAAAAAGCCGTGAATTTCTATTATAGCGTAGTCTAACAACCTCGCCACAATGTTCAGACTGGGATTGAAAATCTTTCTGGGGCTTGCTTTTCTCGCGGGTCTGCTAGTGACTTACGAGTATCTCAATTTGCCAGACGTCGGTAAGCTCAAGAACTCGAACCCGAGGACGACGGCCTTGATGGAGATTCGTGACGAGCAGTACCGGCGTAAAGGGCTTAAGCCGATACGCAAGCAAGTCTGGGTGCCTTACGCGAGTGTTTCCGATGCTCTTAAAAGAGCAGTTATTCTGGGCGAAGATGCCGCGTTCTTTAGCCACCAGGGGGTCGATCTCTTCGAACTCAAAGAAGCGGTAAAAGCGGACCTCGAACGGGGCCGCTTCAAGCGCGGCGCCAGCACGATTACGATGCAGCTCGCGCGCAATCTTTATCTGAGCCCGGAAAAGAGTTTGCTGAGAAAGTTGCGTGAAATCATGATTGCTTTTCAGATGGAGCATGTTCTTTCGAAGCGAAGGATCCTGGAGATCTATCTGAACGTTGCGGAATGGGGTCCCGGCGTATACGGCGCGGAAACGGCAGCCCGGCATTATTATTCCAAATCGGCCCTGGGCTTAACCGCCGCCGAATCTGCCACTTTGGCGGCGCTTCTTCCGAATCCGCTCGGGTTTCAAGATCGAGGCCTGATCCGCAGGAGGAACATCATTCTCAAGCGAATGCTGAGTACCGGATCCATCAGCGCGTCTGAGTTTGAAGAAATCAAAGACCAAGCACCTTTTTACCAAGCGAATGGAGTCGGAGAACCCTACGATTCTGCCAAGGGTCAAGGCGACGCGAGCTGACAGCGGTTCAGGACAGTCTTTCTCCGCTTCTGACGGCGAGGGGCTTAAGCATCGTCGATGCGACTCCAAACGAGCCGAGATCAATTTCCACTCTTTCGATCTTCCGCGGCATTGAGCTGCATCTTTTTCGGTCCCGTCCGCGTCCAAATGAAAGAGGAAGGAGGTGAATGTTATGAGAAAGCTCCTGGGTGTAGTCGGTCTTTCTGTGGCTCTTTTGATGCCTGCCCAAATCGGTCTAGCCGCGACTAACGAGGAAAAGGTCATGACGAAGCTGGACGAGGTGGAGAAAGAGGTCAAGAGCCTCAGAGAGATGCTTAGTGCGAGAATGGCATCGGGCAAGAAAATGTCCGCCGCGAGTATGAATGAGGCCACGAAGATGTTGGACTCGTTCATGACCTCCATGAAGCGGTTCAGAAAGAATCGCGAAAGCGAATAGCTAGGTCCGGGACGGTTAAGGGCAAAGCCTCTAGCCGTCCCTCATTCGCCGCCTGCCGATCTTGTGAGCGCTTCCTGTAAAAGCGAAAAAGAGCAATCGGTTTGCACCGGCTTTTCATCCGAAATACGACGAGTGTTAGTGGTAAAAATCTTCCTCTTTGCGGCGCCGAATCGGCAGTGCGGTCAAATTGTATTTGATTGAACGTATGTCGCGGGAACCTTTGTGTATGCGCGCCGTTGTATATTACAAATCCTCTAGATTCAAAGGATCGCAACCAATGAAATTTCATGTTCGCCGGCACAGGGCGTTTATCTTTCTGCTGTTGCTTAGCGTGGGCGCCCTGGGCGCGTTCATATCGGCAGGGCATGCCGGCCTCGGAGCTTTGGCGCCCGAGATCACGACAAAAGCGTGGTTGAATTCCGGGCCGAAAAGCCTTGCCGACCTTAAGGGAAAAGTCGTGCTCGTCGAGTTCTGGACGTTCGGCTGCTACAATTGCCAAAATGTTGAGCCTTATGTCAAGCAGTGGCACCAAAAATTCAGCAACCAGGGACTCGTCATAGTCGGGGTTCATTCACCCGAGTTCGGCCAAGAACGCGTTTTGAATAACGTGAAGGAATACATCCGCGCGCATGATATCGGATATGCCGTGGCCATCGATAATGACTTCGTGATCTGGAACCGATACCGCAACCGGTACTGGCCGGCGATGTATCTTATCGACAAACAGGGTGTGATTCGCTACGAACGCTTTGGCGAGGGTGGCTATCGCCAGACGGAACAACAAATCCGGGCGCTCCTCGCTGAGCCCCGGGAGCGTAGAAAATGGGACCGATAAACTTAATGAATCATTGGCGATGGTATTCTGCGGCGCCGCTGCTCTTAAAGCGGATCATGCAGCGCGAGAAGCCGGCAAGAGAAGGTTCGCAGGAGGTCGTTTTATGCTGATCAAAAAGTCCGATGATATCGAAAACAGCGAGATTACGCCCAAGGACTTGTACCTCAGAAGGAGAGATTTCATAAAACGCGCATCGTTGATGACGGCTGCAATCGCAGCGGGCGTTGGCATCACAGAGCCGTCTTTCACAAGCGCCCGGGCGGCGACAACGCTGTCGGGACTGCGAAAAAGCTCCTTTAGCACGGACCAGCCTGCGAACTCCTACAAGGACATCACCAACTACAACAATTTTTACGAGCTCGGTACGGATAAAGAGGACCCGGCAAGAAACGCGAAATATCTCGTTAGTCGTCCCTGGACGGTAGCGGTTGAAGGGGAGGTCAAGAAGCCCCGAGTTTACGACATCGATGAGTTGATGAATATCAGTCCTTTGGAGGAACGGATCTATCGGTTAAGATGCGTTGAAGCGTGGTCTATGGTCATTCCGTGGGTAGGATTTCCTCTGAGCGCGTTGATCAAGCGGCTCGAGCCGGCCTCCAATGCGAAGTACGTCGAGTTTCGCACTCTTTATGATCCCAAGCGCATGCCGGGGCAGAGTCGGGGAGTGCTTGAATGGCCTTACGCGGAGGGTCTCAGGATGGACGAAGCCGTGCATCCGTTAACCATTCTTGCCGTGGGTCTTTACGGCGAGGTGCTACCCTCACAGAATGGAGCTCCGATTCGGTTGGTCGTCCCGTGGAAATACGGTTTCAAGAGCATCAAGTCAATCGTGAAAATTCGTTTCGTGGAAACGCAGCCTTTAACGACGTGGTCAAAGATGGCTCCTCAAGAATACGGCTTTTATTCCAACGTCAATCCTGAGGTTGACCATCCCCGCTGGAGCCAGGCGCGCGAGAGGCGCATCGGCGAGTTCTTCAAGCGCGAGACCCTGATGTTCAACGGTTACGCGAGTCAGGTCGCGCACCTCTATCAGGGAATGGATCTGAAAAAGTACTACTAGCGAAGTAAAAAGTAAAAAAGGCAAAATCAAAAACTAACGATGAAGTCCCTCAAGCCGTTAACTTTTATGGCTTGTCTCATACCGCTGGTCGAGTTGGCGTGGGACGGGTACGCCGGCACTCTCGGTGCCAATCCCATCGAGACGATCACCCGTTCAACCGGGTCCTGGACGCTGATCTTTCTCCTCATCACGCTCTCACTGACGCCCCTGCGCCGGTTGTCCGGCTGGAATGATGTGATCAAGTTTCGGCGCATGATCGGCCTGTTCGCGTTTTTCTATGCCTGTCTGCACTTCACCACCTATTTCTGGCTCGACCAGTTCTTCGACCTGCGTGCGATTGTCAAGGACGTGATCAAACGGCCCTTTATCACCCTCGGGTTTACGAGCTTTCTGTTGCTTATTCCCCTCGCGGTCACGTCAACCGCGGGCATGATCCGGAGGCTCGGAAAGCGCTGGCGACAATTGCACCGCTTGATCTATATCAGCGCAATCGGGGGCGTGCTGCACTTCCTTTGGCTAGTCAAGGCAGATACCCGAAGACCGCTGATCTACGGCAGCGTCCTCGGGCTCTTGCTTGCTTGCCGATTGATACTCGGGTGGGGTTGGAGCATGAGGGTTAGGTTTCTCAGAAAGAATCTTTCAGTTTCTTCTTGAGCGGGGGGCCTCTATTCCACGTATTTCGCGTGCTTGCGCCGCCTGTCAAGCCATCTAAAAATCTAACCGAAGTCGGGTTTCGTTGACTCGGTTAATTGCATCGGTTAGGTTTGATTCCGTTGTATGGCGAGGAAATCGGTTGTACGTATAGACCGCCGAGACGCGTTGCTACCTGCAAGCAGGCTACTGCTTTTCTGTCGGATTACCTAACCGGGCGCTCGCTGCGCGCGTGACTGAATCGTTCAACGAACATCTAAGCCTATGCCCAGACTGTGTCTCTTTCTTGCAGACTTATCAGAAAACAATTCAATGGGCACGGTCTTTTCTCACCAAAGATATTCACAAGCCTGGGCTCCGCCGCATCCGAAGCTCTCTCCAGCAAGAGATCAAAAAAATCAGTCCTGACCGTTGAGTTGCTGGTGCCGCTGAAGCCTCCGTTGGGGCCTCTATCCTCACAGGGCATCGTTTCGTTCTCCCTTGTCATCTAACCTCCTGGAGTCAGGAGCGGAAGGGATGCTCATGTTCAGGTGAGTCACAAACCCTAGTTTAAGACCAATTTTCACGAAGGAGGCAACGATGAGCCAGTGGCAACTCATATTTTCTCAGAGCACGGTCAATGGAGCGATGGGGTCAAGTCCCAAATTTCCTGTAAAAGCTCAAGGCGTTGAACATCCTCTTCTTGCACATATCAAGCAGCGACCTCTTGAGCAGAGGATCGCGTTGCCGTCTCAGCTCGCAACTGCTGGAGTTGCTTGATCGCAGCCGGCGTCATCTTCACCCCGCGCCAGCGCTTGGACGCTGTCACCAGGCTGGCAAAGAGCAGCGCCAGACACGAGCGCTCCGTTGGAAAGCGAGGAATCACTTTGGTCCGCCGGCGTCCTTCACCGTTGAGCCGTTCCAGCCGATTGGTGGTTCGAATCCGATGATGGTGCAGCGCCGGGAAACGAAGATACGTCACACACTCCTCGAGGTCCCGCTCCAGACACTGCATCGCCGCAGAGTAGCGGTCACCAAACCGGGCGATCAACGCACGCCCGCGTTTGAGCGCCAACGCATGGCTCGGCGCCAGGAAAACCTGCCGCACGAGCCGTTTGATCTGCCCTTGCGCCATACGGGGGAGCTTGGCCAGGATGTTGCGCATCTTGTGGACCTGGCAGCGTTGGCGAAACGCACGCGGCCACATCCGTCTGACGGCTTTGTGCAAACCCGGCGCCCCATCGAAAATCACCAGCAGCGGATCTTTCAGTCCCCGCGCCACCAGGTTCTGAAAAAAGCTCAACCAAGCATCATAGGACTCCCGGGGACCCAGGTCCAAGTCGAGCAACACCGGCCGCCCATCCTCCAGCAACGCATAGGCGCTCAGCACTCCCTCTTTCTCATCGGTCCCCTGTCGGGCGGCGTGATACTGGCCATCCAAAAACAAGTACACCACATTGAGCTCGCTCAGATCCCGCTCGCGCCAGGCCTCAAAGTCGCCATTCAATTGCTGCCCGATACGGCTTACCGTGCTCTTGCTCAAGCGGCTTTCCCCAAAGCTCTCGGCATAGAGATCTTCGATGTCGTGGGTCGAGAGCCCCCGCACGTACATCCCGCGCACCAATCCTTCCAGATCGACGCTGCGATGCCCCAGCCGCTCGACCAGCTTGGGCCGAAATCGCTCCTCGGTGGCGCGCAGCTGCCACACCGCCAAGTCCAAAAGCCCCGACTCGGTTTGCACCCCCTTGGGCTCATAGCCGTTTCTCCAGCCCGCCCGTGTGCGCTGCCCCCGTCGGTAGTGCCCGCGCCCCAAAAAAGCCGTCGCCTCCTCTTCAATGGACACCTGCAGGATGTAGCGCGCCAGCGATCGGACAAAACCCCGCATCACTGGCTCCGGCTGCGCTCCCTCAGTCGCATCTCCCCCAAGCAAGGCTGTTACCTCTTCCTTCATCCGTACACTCGGTGGTATTCTCTTCATGGCGTTGACCTCCTCCCGGCTCCGCTGTTACGGAGCCTTTCTGGTTTTTGGTTTACTTGGGAGGATACTCAACGCCTCTTCATTTTTACAGGGAGATTAGCACATGACCAGCCCCAATCGTCATCACCATAGACTCCAATTGCTATTTTGCCACGTTTTCTCAATTGCGAAAACGTGATAAACATCGCCCGGGCGGATAAAGGGGGAAACGGTTTCCTAACCGCTAGGTTCCAAAGGTGCTCCGATGGAACAAACCTGCGGTCAACTCTGAGTCATGCTGTCGAGCGACAGAAGTCTCTTCTTTACGGCCTTAGGAAAGTCTACGAACGCGAAGTGGACCCTCGCTTGCCTATCCCAAGATTAAGGAGAGGAGAGGGAAGCAACAACGCCGACGTCATCGCTCTCGTCTCCCTCACTTACCGGATCGCTTTGCGGGCCGTGTCGATTCCCTGGAGATAATCGTCGTAGCTTATCGGCGATTGAAGGCCGAACGAGGACAGAAGGTCAACGGCTTCACTCAAGGTAATACCCAGCATCTTGCTAAGTTTCGCGAGAGAGACTTTGCCATCCTTATAGCCGACAAGCATTTTATATTTGACACCGTCCATAAGAAGTTCCCTGGCTACGGAAGATTGTTCTCGCTTTTCCTCTGCAGCCAACGACTTAAGGCGTTTGAGCTCCTGCTCAGTCAATCGGACACTCATAACAGGCATAGGTTGTTCCTCACTCTTTGATTCTCTTCCGGGCGTCTTCCCAGATTTGAGCGCTGTAGCGCCCGACCTTCTGGAGGGTGTCCAGCTTCGCTGCGGCCACCTTTCCGTTGATTCGACCTCTTTCGTGAAGCTCCAACAGCACGTGCACCGCAGTAAAGAAAGCTACTCGCATAATTTTAGTCGCCTTGATGGCAGAACCGTCATCCGTTCCAAGAGGCTGACCACTTTCCTTTGCCAGGACCAAGCGGCCGCTTCGCCTGCTTCGAGCCTGAAATCAGTCTGAACCCGTTTCCGCGTATCCCTGGAGATCGATCCGGAGACCAGAATCTTTCCCGAGCGAATCATCTCTTCAATCATTAGTGCATCATACGATCCCTTACGTGCCAAGGCCTCCTGCTGGACCTCCTCGGGAATGTTTATTCGCGTCTCCTCTGTTAGGAGCAGTAACAGGTCGCTTTTGGCCAGCAGAATCAGCGTTGAGGCGTCTAGTACAGGCATGTAGTCGCCGCCACTACAAATGTATACATCGTCCCCTGTCCGATATCAAATCCAGGGAGTATGTGTTCAACCCGCGACATTAGAGAGGGTGCCACGAGGCGAGGGTTTTTGAATCGGTTTGGGCATCGCGTGAGCAATCAGGAAGTGCCGCAACGTAGCTGAGTTTACTCCGCGGCGCACAAAGACGACATTCCTAAATTCTTGCCGTCGGCCATGACGAGCTGCTATGGTGCCGCTTGCCACCCTTGGGCCAAGGGAGAAAAAAACCACATCCGGAAACAACTCATGCTCGACGCCGTCATTGCCGTGATCACAAAAGGGGAGAAGGTTCTGCTCATTCAAAGGGCGGCGAACATCCGAGGTGGAGGCTATTGGGCGCCGGTCAGCGGCGAAGTCGAGCCTGGAGAAAGTCAGGAAGCGGCAGTGGTGCGGGAGGCGATGGAAGAAGTCGGATTGACCGTTCGGTCCGATGCGGAAGGTTTGGGAGAACGTCTCGACTACGGGAACCTTTAGACTGCACTGGTGGATGGCGGAGCACGCCGGCGGCGAATTGGCGCTCAACCGAGCAGAGGTGAGTGACGCCCGCTGGCTCGCGGTCGACGAGATTTGCCGTCTGGACGGTACGTTCGAAGGCGACCGGGAATTTTATCGGAACATCCTTCCCTCGCTTGTTTCCTAAAGCGATTTTTCATTCCCTTTCGCCCGTCGTCTCGATCCGATTCCCCCCTGTGCTTGCGCCGGAATGCTCAGGCTGCTGGCGGAGCCATCCAATCGTGTTATGATCGACTAAAGGAAAAAGCTATGAGTTGGCAAGCCACGGAAGAACCCGAAGTAAGAACCGCGCCAGCGTGCCGGGCGCTTGAGACCATCATCGAACCGCGTCCCCGAGATCTTGGCGGATTCGAAGTCCGCCGCGTGCTCCCATCGGCACAGCGGCAAAACGTCGGATCTTTCGTCTTCTTCGACCAGATGGGGCCGGCCAGCTCGCGCCCGGCTTCGGCATTGACGTGCGACCGCATCCGCACATCGGTCTTGCTACGGTGACCTATCTGTTCGCCGGGACGATCGTTCACCGCGATAGCCTAGGCAGCGTGCGATCCATCGAGCCGGGCGCGGTCAACTGGATGACCGCGGGGCGCGGCATCGTTCACTCCGAGCGCTCCGATAACGAGCTCAGAAAGCGCCGCCAAGAACTCACGGCATCCAAATCTGGGTCGCGCTGCCCAAGCAGCACGAGGAGACGGACCTTGACTTCACGCACTACGCCCCCGAATCTTTGCCTGTGATCGTGGGCGAAGGAAAAACCGTCCGCGTCATCGCTGGTTCGCTTTTTGGTAAGACGTCGCCGGTGAAAACTTTATCGAAGCTGTTTTATGCCGATACGGTCTGTCGTCCCGGGGCTTCGCTCTTGCTCGATCACGAGCACGAAGAACGCGCGATTTACCTCCTCGAAGGAACCGTCGAGATTGCAGGGCAAGCTTTCGAGCAGGGACGGCTGCTGGTTTTCTCGTCCGGCGATCGGATCACCGTCAAGGCACTATCGGCCGCCCGGATGCTCTTATTCGGCGGTGAACCGCTCGACGGTCCACGTCATCTTTGGTGGAACTTGGTCTCGAGCTCGCCGGAGCGCATCGAGCAGGCAAGGCACCGGAGAGCCGGGCGCTTTGCTTTGGTGCCAGGCGATCCCGAATTTATTCCGCTTCCTGAGTGATCAGGATACCCCACGCCCTACCGGTTTCTTCACGGGTTGGACCACCACAAGTCATTCCCTTTTTGGCATTTTTCTGCGAGATGATAGCCTCTACTGTCCTTGGAGGATCACTTCTGGCGCCAAAAACTGCGTAGCCCATCACTCAAGAGTTGAAGCCTCATTTTCCCTGTCGCAATGGTCGCTATAAGGCGGCAGCCGCTCTCGAAGGGTATACAAACCGTCCGCCACGTACTTGCCCGCCACTCCCAGAATAACCGCTCTATCCGGCGGCGAACAAAGCGCCTCCAGGAGCGATCAGTCCCAGATGATCTCAACGAGGGCGGACTCCTCGATTCTCGTGTCGGCGGTCATAAGGGGTGCGCCTGCCGCGCGCGCAGCTGCAACCACGAGCCGATCGAACGGATCTTGTAGCGCGCCGAGCAAGATGAACTCCCCGGCTTGCCGCAGATCCAGTGGCAAAAGCGCAAACGCCGGCTGCGCGCTCACGAGGGCCTCCAGTTGGGGCACACCGACAACTTCGCGCCCCGCTTCCTCGAGCAACGTCAATTCGATCGCGACAATTGCGGGTATCAGAACCTCAGCACGCCCGGAATCGGCAGCGCGCAGCAAGCGGGTCGCGGAACGGCCAAGTCGTTTGGGCCGGGACAGATACCAGATCAACGCGTGCGTATCGATGCAGGCCCGAGTCATGGTCGCTTCCTGCGCACCCGCGGCAAAGCCATCCGCAGACGACGTGAGAAAACCCGCCGCAGCTCGCGCAGCTCGTCAAGTTCGGGAGCCTCGAATTTCGGAAACATCCCCATCGTATGGCGAACTTTGCCGTTGCGAGGTGGTCTTCGCTTCACATCGCTTTCGATGAGCCCCACGATGGTGGCCGACAAGGTGCGGCCTTCGCGACGCGCCTTCTGCTTCAGCGCCGCGAGCAACTCTGGATCGATGCGTACCGTAACGACTGCGCTGGCTCCCATGTATTACATATGTACTACGCCATAAAGGCTATGTCGAGCGCCCGCTGGATGCGACTACCGGACCCGCCGACCAATGGTACTGAGATAGTCCGCGCTAAAGGCGAATCTTTTGATTGGGGGAATCTCTGGGGGCTACTTTTCCATTCCGTTGTGGGTGACCCCTTTGTCTTTCCGACTGCTTAAGACAACACAAAGACGCAACCTTATTACCCGACCTTTACCAAGGATTTGCGCGGAGCCACTCCACCAGGATATTCTGAAAGTCGAGGGACGTCAGTTGGCAACCGTGAGTTTTAGAGACTGACAGAGTATGGGCAGATCGTCTTGAAATTTGCGGTAACGCTCGACAAGCTTCGAACCACTTGGAATCAAAACTTTGCGGCTGGTCTTACCGAACCAGTTGCGCACGCTCTTGGTAGCTTCTTCCGGACCACCGTGGTGGGCGGAGATATCTTTTCCTGAGATATCAGAACAAAATTTCTGAAATCTATACTTGTCTGTATCAAGGATCTTACAGGACTTGGTCTTTTGCCGTGTGTTTCCGTGTTGCCCCTGATGACGCGCGAGTCCAACGGTGTAAGCGGGTTTTCAAGCCCAAGCCTGGATTGCAACGCCCCAGCGCGGGTGCGATAGTCATCGCGTTCGGAAGGCAAGGCCATGGCAGAGAAGTTAACGATAAGCCAGCTCAACAAACTGGGAGAGCGACTGCGGGAGGGATCCCGATAACAAAGATGCCCTGCGCCTGTTGGAGACCTTTCGTCTATCCTTTACGCAGTCCTATGATCGGGTCTTCGGTCAATTAAGGGAACTGGAACTGGACCCTGGAGGAGACCGGCGAAATCGACCCAGTCCATTATTGCCAAGCTGGTCGGATTACGTACACGGTTATCGAGGATGCAGGATATCGCTGGATGTCGGGTTGAGGTCGAGAATATCCCTCAGCAGGATCGCGTCGTTGGTCAGATCGCGGAGTTTTATCCCGAGGCCCAAATTGACGATCTTCGCGTAGAGCCAAGCCACGGATATAGAGCGGTTCACGTGATAGTGAAAGTCGCTGGCTTTCCTGTTGAAATCCAAGTGCGCACACCTCTCCAAAATAGCTGGGCTCAGGCCACGGAAAGCCTGGC
>CAWDMI010000004.1:0-712789 GCA_963803415.1 uncultured delta proteobacterium | reverse complement strand
TTTGTAAAGGAACTTCTGAGGCACCACACTCGTCTAGTGTTAGTTAGTTAGTAGTGCATATCCGTATTCCTGCCGCCGGACACGGAGATCGCCTCGCCGGTGATGCTGATCGCCAGCGGCGAGCAGAGGAACGCGACCACGTAGGACACGTCTTCGGCGGTGACCAGGTGGCGGATCAGACTGCGCTCACGCAGGTCCTTTAGAGAGGCGTCAAGTGTTATCCCCCGGCGCTCCGCCTCCGCGCGGTGACGATCCAACACCGATTCAGTGATAGTCGGTCCGGGGTAGATGGCGTTCACGTTGATGCCAAAAGGCCCGAGTGTATTTGCCAAAGACTTCGTCAGGGCGACGCAGGAGATATTGCGAGCCGGCGTGCTGATACCGGTGCCAGGGGTGCGTCCCGCGCCGCCGCTCAGGTTGACGATCCGGCCCCAACCGGCTTGCTTCATGTACGGCGCAGCCTCGCGCGCGCAGCGGTAGTAGCCGAGAAATTTCTCTTCGAAGCCCTTAATGATCTGCTCGTCGCTGATCGTTCCCATACTATCAGGAATGGTGCCGCCCACGCGTGCGGCGCAGTTGACCAGGATATGAACTCCCCCCAGGGCTTCCGCCGCCTGCCAAAAGAATGCTTTGATCGATTCCGCGTCAAGCGTGTCCACGACAAGTGGAATAATTTTGCGTCCGGTCTCCTGAGCGATCGCCGTGGCCGCTATGCGCAGCGGCCGTTCAGTTCTGGCGCCGATCGCAACTTCGCAGCCCTCACGCGCCAACTGGCGCGCTATCGCCTTACCCATGCCGGCGCTACCACCCGTAACAATTGCATTCTTGCCCCGAAGCTGAAGATCCATGCCCCCTCCTCGATAAGATTGCGTTCGAATTAGGGCTACTTCCAGATGCCGGTAATGGGGGAAGCCAAGGCGTCATTTTTACCGAGAGTTCCCAGGTGAAAAGCGTCTTCAATGGTGCGCAAAAGACTGTCGTGATTATAAGGAGTCTTCGAGACGCTACCGGAAAGGACCGAGTTCCCCGCTAATGCCGTGTAGATGTGATTCGAAGGATCATTGCCGGCCTCGTCGAAAGTGACGACTAGCAGTAACTCCTTCATGAAAGCGGAATTCTTAAGGAGCGGACCAAAAGTCTGCAACAGCCAACGGTCGGCGTAAGCCACCCCGGTATCGTGGGCATTATTTTTTTGGTCGGGGATATACAAGGAATAGTCAGGAAGCGCGCCGCTTGCCACGTCGTCGTTGAGGGCTGAGGCGTCAACAATGTTGCCGCAGCGGCGCGCGTCTTTCTGAATATTCTCGAAGCTCAAAAACGGCACGTGGTGGCGCACATAAGTCCCTCGTTTGCTGGCAAGGAAGCAGTTGCCTGGATAGGCTTGGGCGTAGACCTTCCAGGTCTTGCCTTTTGCTTCGAGGAGATCGCCGATATGCCGTACCCGCACGCTTACTGGGTCGTTAGAGGTCACCCCCGCCACGGTTCCAGCCGTTAACGCAATGTAATTAGGTAGGGAGGGGTGCGTCAGCGCGTGAAAATTGCTCAGAAGAGCCCCGCTCTTGGCAAACTTAGCCATAAACGGCTGCGCGATCGCATCCGCGTAGTTCGCGTTTTCCAGAATGACAATCATGATTTTATTGAACGAAGGTGCGCTCTGAGACACGGATTCTGCCTGAGCCGCTAACGCGAAGGATAGAAGAAAACATGCTACAACCGTATTCAGAAGCTTTCTCATGACAGGACTCTAAGTGATTATTCTCAAACTTTCTCAAAACAACTAATTCTATAAACAATGCACGAAAGACCTTACTTCTTCAATTCGCTTCTTTGCCATCACTTCACCTAGCTCAGATAACTTTGAGACTGATTCGTCGCCTATTGGAATTCCGCAAGCTCTGCCAGAGTCCGAAAAGGACCTCGTGCTTCGACCCTTAGAAAAAGTCTACCCAAAAGGGATCAGTCGAAGGGCTCGGGACAGCACTAACAGATGGACTTCTTACTCGAGCAGCTGCGAACGATTTCGAAGCATAAGCGATTTGCGGGTCTCTTCTAAGACTGCCGTCGCGCCCAACCTTACCTCTACGCGGGTCCCGAGAGAATGTCCACCCAACGGACCACGGTATCCACGCGCAAGCATCGAAACAACCAAGGATCTTGTCTTCGGGCATGCAAGCTTCCCTTGGAGGAGCCGGCTGATTAGACTTCATTGACTCGCAGATTAAAAAACGAGATCTTGAGGGGAACGCTGCGCAAGGCATCGTACCACAGGGAACGCAGAATGAAATTGGGCGACTACCTGATCGGCTATCTTAAGAAGGTCGGCGTCTCCCACCTCTTCGGCATCCCGGGAGATTTGGTTATCAATCTGTTTCTGAAATTCAGGAGACCAGAGGGGCCGAAAATTATCACTCTCTCTCACGATCGGTCGCCGATTACGATTAAATATATTCGCGCCTCCGCTGAAAAAAGGCGCAGATCAAGACGCATGCTTGAACGTTTTCTATGTTTTGAACTATTGAACTGTTAAAAGTACGGGAGGGCAGACAATGAAATTGGCTGGTCAGGTAGCGATTGTGGTTGGCGGTGCCCGTGGAATCGGCGCGGCAATTGCTCATACGCTCTCACAGGAAGGGGCAAGCATCGTACTGGTGGATTTAGAAAAACTGAAACTCCAGCTGCACGAAGTCGCCCAAGAAATTACGCAGAAAGGCGGGAAGGCGATCGCGCTCATCGCTGACTGCACGGACGATCGCCAAGTTAATGGGATGGTAGACGACACCATCAAGCGCTGGGGACAAATCGATGTTCTCATCAACAGCGCCGGACTCCGAGGACCACTGGTTCCGGTGCAAGAGATCACGGAGCAGGAATGGAATTCAGTCCTGGCCGTTAACCTGACGGGGGTGTTTCTTTGCTGCCGGGCCGTTTTGAAAGTCATGATGAAGCAGAAGAGCGGCAGCATTGTCAGTATCTCCGGCACCGCGGGAAAAGAAGGGATGGCCCTTCGTGGCGCTTTATGTGCGGCCAAGTGGGGCCTCTTGGGATTAACCCAGACCATCGCTAAAGAAGCTGGCCCGTGCGGAGTTAGAGCCAATGTGATTTGTCCCGGCGGCATGGACGAACCGGATCTCCGCGTTATGTACGCGGAGAGAGCCAAAGGTTTAGGAATGGAATTTTCGGCGTTAGAGAAGAGCGTCTTGGAGCTTACGCCCTTGAGAAAATACGCGCAGCATGACGAAGTCGCCAAAGCCGCTCTTTTTCTCGCGTCGAGCGACTCTTCTCACACGACCGGCGAGGCGCTCAACGTGTCCGGCGGTCGCATAATGAACTGATACGTGGGACCGCGTTTTCCTCATTATGATGCTTTGAGACGCGGCGTTCACTTGCGGAACCGGGCGATTTGGCCGACCCCTCGTCAAAGTAATAACACCCCGGATCCCGCCCCGCTCATTTCCGCCTGAAGGCACGGTCAACCACATGATCCGCCACACGGCGGCCCGGTGCGATATCTTGACTCTTATTGAATTCCCCAGTGAATCCCCAAATAGATTCGCCTTTGCCCGTTTTCTTCTTCGGCTTCGGACAGCGACTTTTTTGTTTCCCCTCGCCGTAATCAATTCGGAACGAACAAGAGCAATGCCGAATCTTCCCGGCGCGGGGTCGCTTCTTCAGTATAACCTTGTAAGTTTAGCCCCAGCTTTAAAAATAGCGCCTAAGGGCGAGGTTTTATTAGCTATATTTGACCGTCACTTCTCACGCAAAGCTCTTTCCAACGGTCCGTTCTCACGGAACGGTCCCGGCCAACCCAGGTATTCCTTCAGCTCCGGCCGCTTTCTAACCAAATCTTTGACGACGTTTTCGATCCCCTTGTCCGGCACAAACGGCGCGGGTTTGAACAACCGCGCGTATGCTGCGACCGATTTCTTAATGATTGATGGATCCTTTTCCCGCAGCCATTTGGAGAAAGATTTTTCGCCAAATTGGGGATCTCTCTTGATGAGGTGAATCCCGGCAACATAGGCCCTGAGAAAATCCTCGGTGAGTTTCGGCTCCGTTCGAATAAACGCGCGGCTGCTGGTGACGCACGAAGAAGGATAAACGAAATCCGTTTTGCTCAAGTCGACGAGAACAGGCCAACCTCGCTCTAAAAAGGGAATCGCGTAGCGCGTCGTGAGGGCCGCGGCCTGGATGCGCCCAACTTCCAGCGCCGCAACTATTTCCGGTCCGGCCCCCAACTGCATGATAATTACATCCCGCTCCGGATCGAGCCCAACGTGCTTGAGCGCCGCTCGCAGATAGAAATGAGTGCTCGACCCATAGCGCGTCACAGCGCTTGCTTGCCCCTTAAGATCCATCGGGGATTTAATTTCCGGGCGTGCGATCAAGTAAACGGGGTCCGCGTCAACGGGACAGGCAAGTAACACCACGTCGCCTCCAGCGGCGCGCGCCGCCACGACCGACTCGGCGCCCGCGCCGGAGAAGGGCAGATCACCGGTCATGATCGCCAAGGTGATTAGCGAGCCTCCTCGAATCTGCACCGGCTCGACGTTGAGACCGTACTGGGCAAAAAGCCCGGCGTCTCTTGCCACCCAGACCGGGAGATGTGACGGCGAGGCTGTGGTCCCGTAGTAGATGCGCCGTAGTTCCTGTGCCGGTGCTGTCTGGCTCAGCGGGAGCAGCGCGCTAGAGACAGCCAGCAGAAGTTCCAACTTGAACCGTGTCATCCCGTGCCCGAAAGTGCGCATCAATGCACTCTGGGAGCGGTTTTACGAAAGCAGTGTGGCATTTTTTCCTCACCGGTAGAAAGGACCGGCGCTACAAGCCCAGGTGGCTTTTACCGTTAGCCTCTTCGCGGTAGAGGCCGAAGGCATCAAGAACAGGCTTGTCGTGCATGGAGAAAAGCAGTGCCTCGTCGGTTTGAGATCGGTTGGCGTGCTCGTGCCAGCTCCAGAGCGGGGCTACGAAGCTATCTCCCGCTTCCCAGTGAAAGACCTCACTGTTGATGACGGTGGTACCCCTGCCGCGAAAGACATGGTAGAGCGAGGTGCTGGTGTGGCGGTGCCCCTTGGTCCTCTCTCCCGGACGGAGCATCTGCATCCAGCACGAAAGCGTCGGTAAAGTGGCCCCGCCGTTGATGGGATTGATATATTCTAAGGCCGTGCCATCATAGGGATTTCTATCACTTTGAGCTAAAAACTTAAGTGCTTGGTGAGTTTCATGCCAGCGGTAATGAAGCGGCGCCCGCGCTTGCTGGAGACCGGCACCGACCGGTCGTGTCAAACCGGAATAATCCCCGGGATTGTAGCTTGTCTTGGCCGGCCCGGATTTGTCCGGATACGGCTGAAAAGAGATGACGTTGAGGGCCCTGACCAGAGGAACGTCCAAGCCATCGAGCCAGACCATAGGGTCTGTGCCTTCGTGCGCGTGCTCATGCCAGCTCCACTGGGGAGTGAGAATCAGATCGCCTTCCCCCATGCTAATCTTTTCTCCGTCAACCGCAGTGTACGCGCCCTTCCCTTTTAGGATGAACCGGATCGCAGCCATGGTATGGCGATGCGTCGGCGCGACTTCACCCGGTTGGATAAGTTGGAATGCGAATAACATCGTGTGCGTCGTCATTTCGGTGTGCGCGAGGCCGGGGTTCACCAGCCGGATTGCCCGTCTCTCGTTAACCGCCACGTCGATGCCGACAAGGTCACGCGCCTTGAGCAAGCTGTCGTGAACGTCAGCCCATTTCCACAAGTGCGCCTTGACGTCGGTCTTCGGATCCAGCGGACGCTCGGCCGCGGGAATCTTCCACAGACCGGAAAGCAACTTCTTGTCGAGAAGCCGGTTCAGTTCCTGAACATCTTTTGGCTCTGCATCCATTTGCGCCCCCGTAATGTTCTCGTTACCGCCGTTGCGATTCGATTCGAAACCCATCGCAGGGATCGTGATTGCTCGTCCGTGCAGTCGTTATTCGACGCCGCAACGATCGTCACCGATCCTGAAGTCCCAGCTCTTTTTGCGCTTCGCGCAAAAGGCTCAGGTCCGAGACTTCACTCAAGGGAACTTCACGGGTGAGCTTCATTTCCTTTTTCGCCTGTTCCACGACCAGACGCAGCCCGTCTTCCGGGATGCTGCCGTTCGGGTTAAAAACCTTGTACGTCAACAGTTCTTATGGATACGGATTCTCGATCGCCGCGCGCTTCATTTGTGCGTGGAGGTCAACCATCGTGAGGGCGCAATAATCCATCGAATAGCCGGCCCTGAATTCGACCCTCCCCTCCTCCAGCACGCGCTGCAGAACAGTCCTGTTAAAGGCTCCATGTCCCATCGCCTCTTCGCCTCCCTCGCCCAACGCGTGGGTCTCCATATCCGCCTCCTCGTGGGTGGAAAAGTAGATCGAATCTTTCTTCGTGAAGCCATAGTGGGTCGTCAACGCCGTGAACCACTGCCCCGACCAGTGTGACAGCGACTCTTCAAAGACATGCAACCCCCAGAGCTCAGCAATGGAACCATCAAGAAAAACCTTGTGGCAGAAATCGTTGATCGCACGCGCCTCCGGCAAATAAGGCGCTTCTAACACCTCCTCGCGCGACAGCTTCATGGCCGCTGCGGTTGTGAGGAGCACGAGAACATGTCCAGGCGGTTTGGGCGAAATCAGTTCGTCGGCAATCTTTGCGCAGAACGGGCCAAGCAGGTCGAAATGGTGCACGAAGAAGGACAGGTGGGTGTGGTAGGAAAGCGCATTAAGCGCATTGACTTCTAGCGAAAACCGGCCCCAGTTTTTGAAGAACTGCCGAATCACCGGCATCGGCAGCTTCCCGGCGCGCAATTGTGTCATGAACGGGCCGTCTTCAATTTTTACCTTCCAGCGCTCGTACATGTGCTTATAGAGATAATCCACGTAGGCCTTTGCCTCGGCCGGCGTCATCTTCTCTCCAGACCGCGGTTCCCTGATCTGCGACACAATTTGCTCCTTTTGTGATCAATTCAGTCGAGCAGACTTCTACAGGCCGTTTACCAGTACAACCTGTGGTTGTCAAATATCCGGCAACAGTGACATCGAGCTGGGCGCGGGCCGCGCTCGTTGACCTGACCCCAGCGCTATGCAATTATCGGAACACTCTTTTCCCAGAACTTCATGCTATTGGTGATAAGGAACCGCGATGGCCTACTACAGAGACGTTAGAGAATACCTTCAAACACTAGAGAAAGCCGGGAAGCTGATGCGCGTGTCGCAACCGATCAACAAGGACACGGAATTGCATCCGCTTGTGCGCTTACAGTACCGCGGTCTACCCGAGGGTCAACGCAAGGCGTTTCTGTTCGAGAGCGTCACGGATCTCCAAGGGCGGAAATACGAGATGCCGGTCGCAGTAGCCTGTTACGCAGGCACCACCGACATATACGCTTTAGGGATGCAGTGCGTCAAGGAAGAGATCTTTGACAAATGGACGCGGGCCCAGACTCATCCCATTGAGCCGGTCGAAGTTTCCTTCGGCCCTTGTCAGGAGCGAGTCCTAAACGAAGGAGAATTAAAAACTCAGGGACTCGACATGCTCCCGGTGCCGATCTCGACTCCCGGTTTCGATAACGGTCCCTACACGACCTCTTCGCACTTCGTCACGCAGGACCCGGAAACCGGGCAATACAACATGGGAAACTATCGTGGCCAAATCAAAGCACCCGATCGTATCGGCTGCTTCGCGGGCAATTTTGCCGGCTTGCGCATGCATTGGGACAAATGCCGGAGTCTAAAGCGTCCGCTCGAAGTCGCGGTCGTCATCGGGGTTCCGCCCAACCTTTCCTACGCGGCAGTAGCGAGAATTCCACCCGAGACCAGCGAATACGCGGTCGCAGGCGGAATCTCCGGCGAGCCGGTCGAGCTGGTTCACTGCAAAACCGTGGATCTTCTTGTCCCCGCGCAGGCCGAGATCGTCATCGAAGGGATCATGCCGACCGATGAGAGCGAATGGGAAGGACCTTTTGGAGAATTCCCCGGCTACATGGCGCACGAGGGGCTGGGATTTTTTGTCGATGTCTCCTGCATCACCATGCGCCACAATCCCATCTATGTCGCCTTTTTGAGCCAGTTTCCTCCCAGCGAGAGCAGCAAGATTCGCGGCGTGGGGAGCGAAGGCGTCGTGCGCAAGCGGCTGCAATCTGCGGGTATCGATAATGTGCTCGACGTGGCGCTGCACGAGAGCGGCGGCAGCTGGGGATACCTCGTGGTCAAGATCAAAAAGCGGTCCGACGAGGATTTCGACAAGGTCATCAACGCGCTGCGCTTGGGAGCCGACGTAGGAAAGGTCTTGGTCGTGGTTGACGAGGACATCGACGCGCGTGACGCTGACTCGGTCAACTGGGCGATGTCTTTTCGTATCCAGCCGCACCGCGACGTTAAAATCGTCGACAGTAATACCATGGGGCTCGATCCATCCGTGGTACCCCCAGAGGAATGGGTCGAATCCCGTGGCGCGGTGGTGAGGAAAGGCCGCGCCAGCGTTTTATGCATCGACGCGACACGCCCATGGCCTTATAAACCAACCTCGCTGCCGAGACGCGAATATATGGAAAACGCTCTGGAACTCTGGAAGCGCCTTGAACTTCCGCCCCTGCAATTGAAGACGCCCTGGTTCGGTTATGAGTTAGGCTACTGGTCGGACCGGAACCGCGAGGAGGCAGAACTTGCTTTGCAGGGCAGACACTTCGAAATCGGACAGCGGGTCGCTCGGCAGCGTAAACGACTCGACTAGCTAGACAGTGACAGAGATAGAGAGACTCAGCCGTCGGGAGTCGAAATTCAATAAGCTTGAGTTGATTTCCCGGCATGAATTTGCCGTGCCCTTGCCGCGTTCCGCCCTACTCGCAGCTGCTCTGTCTCTCGTGATCCTTTGTTCCTGCGTTACGATGCGAGTCCCCCAACCCGCAGACCGGACCCCCTTGCAGGAAACACTCCTGCTTGTCCAGGAGGTAAAGCACTATGAAAAGACCCTTGGCATCGAGCCCGCCGAGACTCTAACCCACAGCAGCCAAGAGAAACCGGTCACCTCCATGCTTTGGATCTGGCTGCAAAGGCTCGGGACTATTGCGGTCGACCGGCCGATTGACGCCAGAATTACTGTCAAGTTTTCCGTCCCCAAAGAGCGTGTTCCGCTCGATCAAGTGTATCAATCCGTTGGCTATAGCCACTACGTTCGCCAGGGGAACCAGTTTGGCGATGAGGATTCTGTTATCACCTTGGACTTTGCCAAGGAGACGACCGCAACAAAAGTCAAAGTCGTTATTCACGAGGATCTTCACGACGCGAAGAATTTCGACCTTCAGTGGGAAATTGAAGAGTCGGTCATTACCCCGCTGGGCATGCTGGCTGCGCTGGAATTCCTTCAGCAAAAATCAAACCTCGCCGACACAAACGACATGAAGCGGGCCATTGATGAGGAGCGACAAGTATCGCGCGAACTTTTAGACCTTGTCCGCGAGGCAGAAAAGATTTTTCAAACTGTCCCTCTCCCGGAGGCTAGAGAAAGAGTCATGCAGCTGCTGGATTCACACCCCGTGTACAGCCGGTACTATCAGTATCAGGTAAAGGATCAGGATCCGGACTTGGTCCTCGAAGCCAAATTGAGTCACGATCTTGCCTATTACCGATACTTCGATCGCGTCGTTTCGCTTTATGAACGAATGAAAGATCTTAGACTGCTGGTTGAGGAGCTAAAAAAGATTCCCCCTGACTCCGACTGGAAAGCCGTCAGCGAATACTTTAATAGCCTGGATGAGAAGTACCGATGAAGAAAGGCTGACGATTGTAGTGACCTTTCGCGAAAACTCACTCGGATCAGAGAGAACCCATCGCTCAAGCGAAGGTCGGCATTTCTCGCAGCAGAAAACAGAAACGCCACCGATCAACAAGCCGATCAGACGCTCAGATGCTCAAAAAAACGTGTAGATGAACGGGGCCGCGGCTGAACTCTGAAGAGCTGATCTCGGTGCAAGGGGGCGGGTCGACCTTGCGGACTAGCCGCGCACTGAAGACTTGTTCAAGGCCACGGCGGCCCGAATGAGAGCCTTGAGAGCCTCCTCGTCCAGCTTATCGCCTTCGTGGAAGTCGATGGCGCGCCTGGCGTTGCCTTCGAGACTGGAATTGAAGAGGCCCGAAGGCTCCTTCAGGGAGGCTCCCTTGGCGAAGGTCATCTTCACGACATTCTTGTACGTCTCGCCGGTGCAGATCAGCCCGTTGTGCGACCAGACTGGAGTCCCTCTCCACTTCCACTCCTCGGCCACTTCGGGGTCTGCCTCCTTGATGAGGGCGCGGAGCCGGGAGAGCATCTCGCCCCTCCAGTCGCCCAGATCCTCGATTCTAGCGTTTATTAGCTCAGCTGGAGACTCGGCTCCCTTCGACCGGCTCTTCTTCATGTTACCTCCTTGGGTCGCCATTCTCCCTTGCCTTGCGACGCCGTTGAGCCTCGTGAAGAGCATAGGAAGCGCTAGAACCTTCGCCGTGTCAACCCCCGCGTCGTGGCGGCGCACACGGGTCGGACGGACGGGAGCGGTCCAGGGTCGCGTGAGGCCGGCACCTCCAGCTTCGCCCTCCTTGGCATCACTCCCGCCCAACGCCCGGCTCTCCCGCGCCTCGTCGGGAGAAGCCGGAAGGTTAGGCGGCCGTGACAATGGAAGAAGAAAAACTCGCCACACCGGAAATGGTCGATGCCGTATCTAGGGCCGAACTAGATAACGTGGATGAAGACATTGCCGCTCCTTACCGTGCGATCGCTGCTCTCGGAGGCGGCTATCCAAGAGGGCAACCGACACAGATTCATATTGCTAGATACCTCAAACGCATCACTTTGTTACTTGAAGAACTGAAGGATCGTGAACAGAACACCAACGCCGGTAAGAACAGCTAAAATGATGTTCAACCAAAATACTCACGCGCTCGGCTAGTCGCGATCTCTGCTCAGGCGTAACATCAGGCGACGTATTGGTCGCGGGACTGTGCGGATGGGGTTCCGGCTCCTCAAGGCTGGAATCGATAATTTCATCCCGCGTGGACTTGCCGTTCCGATCGAGGCTGTTTTGCTTCCGGTGCTTCGCCCAGCGCTTCTCCAGCGATTTGGCCTCCACCAGAGGGACAATGCCAAAACGACCGAGCGCGAAGATGAGGGCGCGGACCGAGACGCTCGGCGGAGCCTGCTGCGTCCGCTGGTTGCAGGCGGGACACCACATGGTCGGAGGCCGGATGCCCCGGGAGCATCGAATTTCTTGAAGCATCGCATCCAGGCGGCCCCGCAGGATAATCACTTGCGCCCACGGCATCTCTGGCTTCCACTCGAGCCGCAGAGCCTCCACCATCTCGGAAAACCAAGTGCGGCCGGCGTCACCTGCAGCCATTTCCTCGCCCTCCCGGACAGATCACAGCGGCCATATGCAGCTGCTCACTTGGCTCAAGACCAACCCATTCATAGGCGATCAGCCGGGCTGTTCACCCCCCGGCCACCTCGGTTCAACACATGAGTATAGATCATGGTTGTACTCACGTCTCTGTGGCCCAAAAGCTCCTGGACAGTGCGAATGTCATACCCGTCTTCTAGTAGATGGGTCGCAAAACAATGACGAAAAGTGTGGGGACTTGCCGGCTTAGAGATCCCAGCCTTCAGCACGGCCTCTCTTACCGTCTTCTGCAACGCGGATTCGTGAAGATGATGCCTCTTTCTCAGTCCAGACTGGCGATCGATGTACAGGCTTGGGGCGGGAAAAATCCACTGCCAGCTCCACTGTTTGCCCGCATTCGGGTACTTACGTTCTAAAATCTCACTGCGGGAGAAATCAACGTCTTTCACTCTCAGTCGCAGGCATTCCATTAGACGGAGTCCCGCCCCGTAGAGGAGCATTGCCATGATCCATTCAGAACCATGCAGAAAGCTGACGATAGCCCTGACCTCTTGCCGCGTCAATACCACTGGGAACCTCTTCGGTCTTTTGGCCCGGACAACCCCGTACACGTATCCGATCTCCTTACGCATAACCTGGCGGTAGAGGAACAAGATAGCGTTTAATGCCTGGTTTTGCGTGGAGGCGCTTACATGAGATTCGCTCGCGAGGCTGGTGAGGAACCGAGCGATTTCTTGCTCACTCATCTCGGCTGGGTGACGTTTGTTGTGATAAAAGATGAACCGCTTGATCCAATGTACATACGCCTCTTCGGTTTTCACGCTATAGTGCAAGGTGCGGATCGCCTGCCGCACCTGGTCGAGGAGCTTGGGCTTAGGTGGAGCCGCCGCAGGTAAGATCTCAATGGTCGATTGCGCGCTCCTGGTTATCACTTTGAATCGCTGATCAGCTAAGGTTCTGACGTTGTCCATTAGAGCTTCCCTTCTGTTACTCCACGATCCGACCTGTAGACGAACAAAAAGTGAAAGTTAAGAAAAACAAAAAGGCCCGAATCTCTAAAGAGTCGGGCCCGGTAATACCAAGAGATGAGATGAAAAGTGAGTCGGTTAGTTTCCCGCCAGCTGCTTCTTGATATTCTCCACGAACTGGGTGAGCATCTGGTCGGCCTTCTTACGGATGATCGGCTGGCCGAACTCCCCGATCTTGCCCAGGATGCTGACATCGGTCTCCATCTCCATCTCGGTCTCTGTGGCGCTTAGCTCTTTGAGCTGCATGGACGTCTTGCCCCGCACCGCTCCCGCCGCCATGCGATCGGCCGCCTCGGCCCTCAGCGCCGCCTTCCAGTTCTGCTTGTCTCTCTCTTCCAAGATGATTTTTCCCGTCAGGTTAAGCCCGATCGGTCCCACTCGTATCTTTAACGTCCCCTCGTAGGTGGTCTCATCAAGCTGCTTGACGCTCTCGACCCCAGGGAGCGATTTCGCCACCTTGGGCACGTCCATCAAAAACTCCCAGAGCAACTCTCGCCCCACCGGTATGACTGCCTTTTGCTGAAACTTCACTTCCTCCCCTTTCTCCGACTAACTGTCTTTTTCGCCTTGGGCTTAGGTGTGCTCTTAGCGACCGCGCGCGCCGCTTTGCGCAGCTGCCCCAGCGCCTGCTCTAGCGCCCGGCGCACAAACACCCCAACCATCTCCTTTTTGTAGCCCGCCGAGCCCCTAAGGTCGCTGATCGGATCGACTTCCCCTTTGGCCTTCTCCCCCGCTTCTCTTAACGCCTCTGCCTTGACCGGCTGCCCCCTGAGCACCGCTTCGGCTTCTTTGGCCCTAATGGGGGTGACTCCCACGCTCCCTAACGCGATGCGCACGTCTTCAAAGACTTTGCCCGTCTTGTCTAAAGCGACTACCACCGCCGCCGAGACAGTGGCGTAGTCGTCTGCCGTTCTCGGTAAAAACTTAATGAACACCCCGGCGCTATGGGCCGGCTGCTTGGGAATCGTTACCTCGGTGATCAGCTCCTCGGGCCTTAACACGGTCTCGTAGTAGTCTTTAAAGAACTCCTCTATCGGAATGACCCGGCTTCCCTCAGCACTACCCGCCTTCAGGCTTGCCCCCAAGGCAATCAAGCTCGGTGGCGGGTCCTGGTTGGGATCGCCATGGGCGATGCCCCCTCCAACGGTGGCCATGTTGCGGATCCGCATGGTGGCGACCTTGCGGTAGGTGTCGGCTAAAAGCGCAAAACGCCGCTTTACTAAGGGGTTGGTCTCAAGCTCCCGATGGGTCACTAAGCTGCCGATCTTTAGCCCCCCGTCATCGGCACTGATCTGGTCGAGCCCCCGGACCGAACGCAGACTGATTAACGCAGCCGGTCGCACCAAACGCTGCTTCATCATGATGATCAGTGCCGTGCCCCCGGCCACTAGCTTGCCCTCGCTCCCGTATTGCCTTAAACCCCCATAGACCTCTTTCACACTTCTTGGCGTTAGATATTCAAACGGTGTCATGGCTTATCTCATCTTCCCAAATTGGTGCGCCTTCTGAATCGATTCGATGATCTTGTAGTACCCCGTGCAGCGACATAAATTGCCCATCATCCACTCCTTGACCTCTTCTTGCGTAGGCTTGGGCTTCTCATCCAATAAGGCCTTGGCCGCTACCACCTGCCCCGGAGTGCAGATCCCGCACTGAAACCCCCCGTAGTGAATGAAGCTCTTCTGCACCGGATGAAGCTCCCCGTCCTTGGCCAAACCCTCTACCGTGGTGATCTCGTGCCCATCGGCAAACACTGCCGGCGCCAAACAGGAGCTGATCATCTGCCCGTCCATCAGCACTGTGCATGCCCCGCATACCCCAACGCTGCACCCTTCCTTGGTCCCGGTCAGCCCCAAGTCGTAACGAAGAAAATCTATCAATAGCCGCTCGGCCGGCACCTCCTTGCTCTGGCGCTTGCCGTTGACTTTGAGCGTGATCTTTTTCTGCATCGCTTGTCGCTCTCCTTCCTGTCGCTCGATTCTCATCGCCCCATAACGCACACACCGCGCCCTTAGAAACAGGCTATCTTATAAAAATATTTGCTTTAATCTGCAAGGGCAATTTGGCGTTGGGGGGAACAAATTGTGAACCGAGCGTTGCTTTCTCCTTACGGAACATCTCATGCGTCCCCATGCCCGCCGGCCTTGGAAGTAGGCTCCATATATACGGTTCGAATCGGGAATGGAATCACAATGCCTTCTTTTCGATAACGTGCTTGCAGACGTTTGACGAACTCGTGTTTGATCAAGAAATTGTCGGCAAATTCTTGCGCGCGCAGGATCACCGTGAAATTAATGCTCGAATCGCTGAAGGTGTGATAACGGATGAACGGTTCAAAGGAAGCCACCCCGCCCTGGACCGTACACAAGATTTCTTTAGCGACTTCGCAGGTAACCTTCTCGACCATATCCAGGTCACTATTATAGTGAACTCCCACCGGCACCAAGACCGCAAGCTCCCGATCTGGGATATAATAATTCGTGATGGTGCTTTGAACCAGCTTGCCATTGGGTACCATCACCATGTTGTTCTGCAATCGCCGGATGCGTGTGTTGCGCCAGCCAACATGGTCCACGTAGCCTTCCTCGCCGCTTTCCAACTGGACGTAGTGGCCCACTTCAAGCGGCCGATCGGCCTTAATATACAGCCCGGCAAAAAAATTCCCCAAGGTGTCTTGCAACGCAATGGCAACCGCCAAGCTGCCGACGCCAAGAGTCGTGAGAATCGGAGTGATCGAGAGTCCCAGATTATCAAGAATGATCATCCCACCCACGGCCACGAAAACGATTTTGACGGCGATCTCAATGGGTCCCTTGATATTGCGCAGAGGCTCGTACCGGGTCTCGGCGTTTCGCAGCATAATCAATGCCGCCCGGGTCAAAAGAAACGTGGCAACGAGCAACGCCAGAAAAATAAGAAATTTGTCCGCGGCTTTCAAAATTTTGGGGGGAAGCGGAACGTTATCCATGATCACAAGCAAGGCGCCGATGATTAACAACGGGAAGAGGTACCTCTCCAATTGGCGATAGAAACGGTCATCGAGATCGCTGGAAGTCTGATCGACAATTTTCTTGAGAATCCAAAGTACGAACATGTCGATCCCGTATGCCAACAGAACCGCCGTGAGAACAATCAGTGGCAAAACAACCCATGGATTCATCGGGATCGCCACTCCGAAAAATTCTGTCATCTAATTCCTCCCTTGAAAGATTTTAATACGCGTCGCCCACGTTTCGACAACGCGCTAACGCGCGCCGGCGAGCAGAACCACTACCGATAAACGCTTGGAGCAGCAGTTTGATGATCTTTGGGTTAGAAAGGCGTTAGATTCACGACCAAATCGACTATTTTCTGCTCAAGCGACTGGGACCCAAGCTCTCCCCAAAAAGTTCCCCGCACGCACATGCCACGAACAAACCCCTCTAGAATCAGGGCTGCGCGGTGCCAGACATTTTACCTGCTTGGGAGAAAACCGCTACTTGGCATCGCGCAGCTGTGGCACCGCCAGCTCCAAAAGTCCCGCCTCGCTCGGCCCCCCCTTGGGCTCATAACCGTTTCTCCATCCCACTCGCAGGCACGTCCCGCGCCGTAGTGCCGTCGAAAAATGCGCTCGCTTCCGCTCCAACCGCTACCTGAAGCATATGGCCTGCGGTAGCCAGAACAAAGCCCTCCGTTGGGGGTTCAGCGCTATCACTAACTCCGGGTGCCCCAAGCAGGGCCGCTACCTTTAAAGAGGATATTCGATGCCTCGTAGCTTTTACAGGCAGCTTAGCACGTCACCTTTCGAAAGAAGTATCCACGAAGCATCCGGGTATTCAATATGAATCAACGGGTAAGAGGAAGAGTCGTTTCAGGAGAAATGGTGCGCTGACGATATGCAGAAAGGCACGCTCACTAACAAGGACCGATCAAATGAATTTCTCAACCCGGCAAAGAGGTTTGCGCTCCCTACCAAATCATGCTTGGATGATGCCCGTCAAAATTTTCTGGTTCGCGAAGAACGAAGCAACTCCTTAAGCTCTCTCAAGCTCACTGTAATTGTATGTGGAGAAGATCGTGCCACCATCCCTACGGCTGCTGCCTCCTCTTCATCCTCGGCGTCGTTAACGACCACGATCTCCATTTCCTGCGTGATGTCCCTGAGGTTTAGGACTGTTTCAGTAACATCCATCACCCCACCGCTTGAAACTACGACCGTGGCGTCGAACCTCTCCCGTCGCACACGGGACACCGCCATATCCCCGCTTTGAACCTTATTGACGCTCCAGCCCGAAGTTACAAGACAATTTTCCACCTCCGTACATCCTTCAGCACACACCAATAGGGCTCTAGCTTCCTTCGGCAACACTTTTCAGCCCCGACTCTGTTTTTTTGACGCCGACCAATCAGGTACCAACCATCCTCGTTCCCACGTACACCTGTCGACGACTTGGCACCGAAAGCCGTTTTGATACGCGGGCCTTCAATCGGGATCGATAATGCGCGACTTGCCATTGGCGCACCCCTTTGCGAACGTATTCCGGGTCAAGCCGCAACATTTCGCAGGCGTTCTCGAAGGAAAAGCACCAACCTGTGGCACTTTTGTCCATGATCCACTCCTCCGCTTCGCGAAATCGTCTTTTCTCCCTGGGGCGATTTCCATCAATATATTTTTGAAAATACTCAATTCCGTTCTCTAACAGAGCAAGCATGAGCTTTTTTTCCGGGTCGAGAGTCTTTTTACGAATGCTCTCGAAATATCGAGACACTAGCAGAACGTCGTTCTCAAATATCGAGTCGATATTATAAGTCGTCAGGTACAGCATACTCTTCACCCCCTATCCACGATCGGCAACTTCGACACGTTCCGTTTCCTCTGCGCTAGGGCTTTTACTGAGCAATCGACATGCCATGGGGTGAAATACCGAAATCAGCTTGGAAACGCGCGAGACGACTTAAACTCGTCTCGTAGCATATGTGCACAATGCTCACACCACGGATGAGATCTGTGCACACCATTCACACGCCTTCTTTACCAACACTCTCAGCTTCGCGCTTATTCGATCGCCAAAAAGCAACGGCGATCGTCAAACCTTATTGACAATCGGGCTAAAGACGATATTTTTGGAGACGCTCGCGCTGGTCCCGTCAAGGTCGAAGGAGGGAACGGATATGGAAATTCCACGCGAAATCACTAATAAAACAGCCACCTGGATGGTATTTGCATTAGTGATTCTTTTGTTTTTTCTATATCGCGCCTACAGCAACTCGCGCCAGGCTCTGGAAATTCTAGAGACACAAGTTCCGAACATCACACGTGTCGCCTTTGAAACGGAAGTTTTTACACCGACGCTGGGTAACATCGATGCCGTACTGCAACGCATGACGCCATTCGGCGCGTCAAGTGAACTCGAAAAGTTTAAAAAAGAAATGGATTCCAATCTCTGGATTGGCGTCAGCATTCGTAACCGTGGGCTGAAGACAGCAACCGATGTATCAACGCGAGTCCGGTTGACAACGCCGGTAACCGCTATCTATGGCTTCAACGCGACCACGTACGCCAGGCTGGAGACAAAAGAAGGAGGCGTGGGCAAGGCCGAAGCATTACTGAACTGGACCTATCTCGAGCCGAGGAATGTTGCCTTAATCTTTCTCGGTGTCCGGCCCGAAGATTTCCATGGCAAGTCGCCGTATTCCAAGCAAGATATGCAAATGTGGTCAAAGGACTTCAAAGCCTATTTCGAGTTTGTCGAGGTAAAATCCAAGGAAGGCGCGTTCGACTACGTCTATTAGCGAGAGCCAATCTTCCGATAGCCGCTTTCCTGTTTGAAAAGAAGGAACCCGAATCAATAAGACCTCGTTGGAAAAAAGGTACCCCTGGAGGCCGATGTCCATGTCGGGCATGACGCCATCTCTTGCGTCCTTTTCACGCCACCGATCCAGGGAATTGTTGAAATCATTGAAGCGAGAACATTATGGCAAGCCGCCAACCCGGTTGGCCAGTTCCATCGGTTGCGCCGTCTCTAAGGGATTTAAACCGCCTACTGGAACGTTTACGGCCAGCGCGCGAAAGCAAATTCGACGAAATTCCTCAAGCCGTGCGAGAACTCGCTTTAAGCGACAGTGGATAAGCCCAGTTGTCGCGGCCTGGGACAGAAAGCTTGTCAGACCGGCGGGAAAAGCTGCGCGAGCACGGTTATTATGCGCAGCATCGTTTACTATAAAAGCGGCGGGCTGAATGTCGCGCATCGGGCTCTTCGCAAGGCTCGAGAACCACTTATCGAGTTAAAATGTGCTATGATCTCTAGTGCGCGGCCAATTTGGCTGGGGGAGTACGGGAGAATTCTTGACTTCGAAAGCCGGGCCAGATCAAGCGCTTTCGCTCTAATCCAGGCGGAGAAAAACTAGATCATGTATGTCCTTGGTATCGTACTCGCGGGTGGAAAAGGCGAGCGCCTCTATCCGTTGACGCAACATCGAGCGAAGCCCGCCGTGCCTTTTGGCGGCAGATACCGAATTATCGATTTCGTGCTTTCCAACTTTGTCAACTCCGGCCTCCTCTCCATCTACGTTCTAACTCAGTTCAAGGCGCAATCGCTCTTAGAGCACCTCGAAAGAGGTTGGCGGACAACGGATTTTCTCGGACAGCATTTTATCACACCCGTTCCGGCCCAGATGCGCATGGGTACGGAGTGGTACCAAGGGACTGCGGACTCCGTGTATCAGAATCTATACCTGATCGAACGGCACAGTCCCGAGGTGATAGCGGTGTTCGGAGCCGACCACATCTACCGTATGAACATCCGCCAAATGATCGACGGGCACTTGAAGAACAGGGCCGACGTAACCGTCGCGGCACTTCCAGTCAAGATCGAAGAAGCGACGCAATTTGGCGTCATCGAGGTAGACGGCAGCTGGCGCATTATCGGCTTTGAGGAAAAACCAAACCGGCCAAAATCGATTCCCGGAGAGCCGGAGTACGCGTTAGTGTCCATGGGCAACTATTTGTTTCAGACTCCCACCTTGACACAAGCCCTCAAGGCGGACGCTGAGAACGAGTCGAGCGTGCACGACTTCGGCCGCGATATTCTGCCATCGCTGATAAACGGAAGAAAAGTCTACGCCTATGACTTTCGCGCGAACCGGGTACCGTCGACTCAGAAAGGCGAGGAGCCCAGTTATTGGCGTGATCTTGGAACTATCGAGGCTTACTACGAGGCCAACATGGACCTTTGCTCGGTGGATCCGTCCTTTAACCTTTACAATCGAAGTTGGCCCCTTCGGACCGCGGAATTCGGTGACCCGCCGGCCAAATTCGTTTTCGACTGGCACGACCGGAGAGGCATGGCGCTCGATTCTATCGTCGCCCAGGGCACCATCATCAGCGGCAGCGTCGTGCGGAATTGTGTTGTGGGCCGCAACGTCAGAATTCATAGCTACAGCGAGATCGAAGACTCGGTAATTATGGACTGGGCCGAGATTGGCCGGGGTTGTAGAATTCGCCGCGCCATTATCGACAAGTCCAACCTCGTTCCCCCCGGCAGCACCATTGGCTACGACCTCGACAAAGACAGGGAAAGCCACTTTGTTTCCGAAAGTGGCATTGTCGTGCTGTCGCGCGGAGAGCGAAAGACCAATTGGGTATTAACAGACTTGTGATCGCTTTGGCAATTCAGCCGAGCGCGGCCAACGGATAAAGCAGGTATGGAACGTTACGTTTGCATTCACGGCCACTTTTATCAGCCTCCGCGCGAGAACCCCTGGCTTGAGTCGATCGAGATGCAAGACTCCGCCTATCCTTATCACGATTGGAACGAACGCATCACCGCGGAATGTTACGCGCCCAATTCCGTCTCTCGGATTCTCGACGGCGAAGACCGGATTCTTAAACTCGTCAACAACTATGCCAAGATCAGCTTTAATTTTGGACCGACTTTGCTTAGCTGGATGGAGGGGAAAACCCCCGGCGTCTATCAAGCAATCCTCGATGCCGACAAGGAAAGTCAGAAGACTTTCTCGGGTCACGGATCAGCCATGGCTCTGGCCTACAATCACATGATCCTTCCGCTGGCCAACCGGCGCGATAAATACACCCAGGTCTGCTGGGGCGTCCGGGATTTCGAGCGTCGATTCCGGCGGAAACCCGAGGGGATGTGGCTTCCGGAGACTGCGGTCGATCTGGAAACCCTGGAGATTCTCGCGAAGTTTGGAATCTCATTCACGATTCTGGCGCCGCACCAAGCCAGAAGAGTTCGCCGTCTTGGGGGACGCAGCTGGCGTGACGTGGGCGGAGGTCGCATTGATCCCACAATGCCCTACCTGCTGCGCCTGCCCTCAGGAAACAGCATCGCGATTTTCTTTTACGATGACCCGATCTCCCGCGCCGTCGCCTTTGAGGGTCTCCTCGCGCGCGGGGAAAATCTGGTCGATCGATTACTTGGGGCGTTTCGAGAGGAGCGCGACTGGTACGAAATCGTGCACATTGCCACCGATGGAGAAAGCTACGGTCACCATCACCGCTTTGGGGACATGGCGCTTGCTTATGCACTCAATTCCATTGAGTCAAACAACATGGCGAGTTTAACGAACTATGGCGAGTACCTGGAACGCCACCCCCCAACGCACCAGGTCGAGATCTTGGAAAAAACATCCTGGAGTTGCGCGCACGGCATTGACCGCTGGTGGAGCAACTGCGGTTGCAACTCCGGCAGCCATCCCGGTTGGAATCAAGAGTGGCGCACGCCGCTGCGCAATGCATTGGACTGGCTGCGCGATTCTGTCGCCGCGCCCTTCGAGCACAGCGGGCGCGCGGTCTTCAAAGACCCTTGGGCGGCGCGCGACGATTACGTCGCGGTCGTGCTCGACCGCTCGCCGGGGTCGGTGAACGGCTTTTTTGCACGCCACGCGACCCGCCTGCTGAGCGACACCGAGAAGAGCACCGCGCTCAAGCTGCTCGAGCTTCAACGCCATGCCCTGCTCATGTACACCAGCTGCGGCTGGTTTTTTGACGAGTTGTCGGGCATTGAGACCGTGCAGGTCATTCAGTATGCCGGCCGTGCAGTCCAACTGGCACAGGAGCTGTTTGGGGATCGCTTGGAAGAGACCTTTGTCGGAAAACTCGCGGCAGCCAAAAGCAATTTACCTGATGCCGGAAACGGTCAGCTCATCTACGAGAAGTTCGTGCAGCCGGCAAAAGTTGACTGGGAGCGGCTCGGGGCGCACTACGCGGTAAGCTCTCTGTTCGCCAATTATCCGGAGCAAACAAAAATCTATTCGTATATGGCGGAGAGAGAAGATTATCAAGTATTCGAGGCGGGCAAGGCCAAGATGGCGATCGGCCGGGTCAAGCTCACTTCGGAAATCACCCGGGAATCGACGGCGTTGACTTTCGGCGTGCTCCACATGGGCGATCACAACATCAACGGCGGGGTGCGAAAATTCCTTGGCGACGAGGCCTACCGTGACCTTACGCGGGAAGCCTTGGAGCCGTTTATGCGCGCCGATTTCGCGCAAGTGATCCGCCTAATGGACCGCCAATTCGGCGAATCCAACTACTCCTTGCGCTCGCTCTTTCGTGATGAGCAGCGCATGGTCCTGGACGTCATCTTGGCCGCCACCTTGGAAGACGCGGAAACGCTCTATCGCCAGATCTATGAGAACCGCGCGCCGATGATGCGCTTTCTAACCACGCTGCACATCCCCCTGCCCAAAGCGTTTTACGCGGCGGCGGAATTCGTCCTCAACGGGTATCTGCGCCGGGCTCTGGAAGAGGAAGACGTTGACGCCGAGCGGGTGCGCATGCTTCTGGATACCGCCAGGCTGGAAGGCGTATCTCTGGATACCGCCACGCTGGAATTCGCCTATCGGCATAATCTCGAGAGCATGGCAGAGCGGCTTCTTGCAGATCCCGCCGATATTTCTTTGAATAAACTAGCCAACGCTGCAAGCCTGATCGGCACTTTACCTTTCGGCGTCGACTTGTGGCAAATCCAGAACACTTACTATCGATTAATCGAGACCGTGTACCCGAAAATAGTCCAGCAAAAGAATCGCGGTCACGAGTCGGCCCAACACTGGATCGACTGCTTTGAAGCGCTGGGGCGGAAGCTTTCCATCACAGTTCCTCGAGATTAGGTAGCCTGTCATGAATTACGAGCGCCGGGCCATCGCGGCACGGGTATTTTGCCCGCGCGCCAATCGTTCAGCCACTGGATCGTCCGTCTCTGCAACTTCGGATCCAGCTGATCGACATGCGCCCACAGTCCAGCGACATCGGCCGGCGTATCGACGTCAAACCAAGGCGGCAACAGAGAGACTCTGAGGCGAAGAGCCTTGATCCTGTCGCGGGTTGCCTCAAAAACGGTGTCCGCTCCCCAATCCATGCCATCGAAGACTTCGGCGACCAGATGCTGCATGCCGATCAAGTAATATCCGCCGTCACGGTTAGGCCCCAGCACCAGATCCGCGTTGACTCCGTCCAGCAAGGCGAACGCATGGTCAAGAACCTCCGTTGGAAAAACCGGCAGATCACTGCCGATGAGCACCACGCTCCGATAGCCGGCGTCCAACAGGTCTTGGAAGACACCGCGCATCCGTTCACCGAGATCCCGGCCCGTTTGGGCCAAAAACCTGAATTCTTCCGGTACCATCTTACGTAAAGAAATTTCCGATCCAGCCGGAGCATAAGCAAGATACCGATCGGCCGCGTCGAACGACCGCAGATTTGCCAATAAATCCACCAGCAAACAGGCGTAGAGGCTCGCCGCATTCTCGGGCGAAAGAAACCCGACCAGTCGTGTTTTCACCTCCCCGGCCACGGGAGCCCTCGCCATGACAGCCAGAGCGTTACCGCGCGTCGTCATAGTATCGCTTCAGCGCGTGCGGTGAAATTCCGCACAGATAGAGTAGCTTCAGCCACCACATCCTGACTATCGTGGACCAAAGGCCCTCTCTCTCCCACCGACGCGCAGAGGTAATGACCCGGCTTCTGAGACAGGCAATCTTACCTTTTCTCTTCAGCATGCGGGAGAGCGCAATATCCTCCATCAGCGGTATATCTGGAAATCCACCGAGCTGTTGAAAAATTATCTTGCGGACGAAGACACCCTGGTCGCCGGTTGCCACCTGGCTCAGCCGCGAACGCATACTGATCAGCGCTCCGATGACTCTGAAGAACCACCGGTTGCCGTCCAACGCAACGTCGAAACGGCCCGCGACAATCCGCGGGTCCCTCAGCGCATTGCGAATATCCTCGAACCCGGATTCGGGCAAACGGGTATCCGCATGCAGGAAAAGCAGAGCTTCTCCCTTCGCCAGCTCCGCCCCTTTGTTCATCTGCCGCGCCCGACCCCCATCCGTCACTACCAAGCGGACTCCCCGCGCGGCCACGAGTTCTCGTGTGCGGTCCGTACTCCCACCGTCCACAACAATGATTTCATCCGGGCTCAGCTCCTGCAGAGCTACGATTGTTTGCACAATAGCGCCCTCTTCGTTGAGAGTTGGGACAATCACCGAGATGCGTACGCCCGTTATCTTTTCCACGCCAACCATTTTTTTAAGAGCGTCTTCACTCTCGGCGTCAGCTTGGTGCGCAGGTACAGGTCCCCGATCTTTTTCAGTACTTCCGCCTGAGTGGGGTAGGGATGGATGGTTGACGCCAAAGCATCCATTTTCTGCCGGGTCGTTAGCGCCAGACTCAATTCACCGATCATCTCGCCCGCGTGCCGGGCGACAATGGTTCCGCCCAGAATCGTGCCGCTCTTGGCGTCATAATGGAGACGGGCGAAACCCCGATCCTCTCCGTCCAGGACCGCCCGGTCGACCTCATTCAAGGACTCGGTAATTGTCGCGACATCGTAGCCCGCGGCCCGCGCGTCCTTTTCATTATAGCCTACATGACCGATTTCCGGATCCGTATACGTGCACCACGGGATCACCAGTCCAGTGAGCTTCCGCCGCCCGTAAAAGAGGGCGTTCGCCAGGACAATGCGCGCCATGGCGTCGGCAGCGTGCGTGAACTTGTAGCGCGAGCACACATCCCCGGCGGCGTAAACTTTGGGGTTGGTCGTCCGCAGCCTATCGTCGACGAAGATCCCCTGAGAGGTATACTTTATCCCCGCTCTCTCCAACTCCAACCCTTCCAAGTTAGGGGTTCGCCCGACCGATACCAGGATCGCGTCGCATTCCAGGTCGCGAACGTCGCCGTCAAACGCGACCGACACACGCTTGCCGGATTCATTGCAAGTCACTCGCTGGATGACCCCGCGAGTAAGGATTCTCACTCCCTCAAGGCTCATTTGCCTTTTCACAACGGCCGCCGCATCCTGGTCCTCTTTGGGAAGAATCCCCGCGCCATCGGTTATCATGGTCAGCTGGCTGCCGAACCGTTGAAAAGACTGGGCCAGCTCGCAACCGATGGGGCCGGCGCCGATGACGAGCAATCGGCGGGGCAATTTGGTGAGAGTAAAAACGGTCTCATTGGTATGGTAACCCGCTTCCGCCAGTCCCGGGACGGAAAGTTCCGCGGCTCTGGCCCCCGCGGCAATTACGGCTCGGTTGAATTCGAGGCGTTTGCCATCCACTTCGATGGCCGATGACCCGACGAAGCGCCCGTCGCCGATGTAGACATCCACCCCAAGTTTGCGGAAGCGTTCCGCGGAGTCATGGCTGCTGATTCCGGCGCGCAGTCGCCGCATCCTTGCCATCACCGTCGCAAAGTTCACATCCGGCGGTGAATTTGATTGTACGCCAAACTCCGCTCCATTGCGTGCGTCGAAGGCCGCGCGCGCGGCCCGGACGACCGCTTTCGACGGCACACAGCCGGCGTTGAGACAGTCTCCGCCCATCAGATTTCGCTCGATCAAAGCGACCTTCGCGCCGAGCCCAGCAGCCCCCGCGGCGCTCACCAGACCGGCCGTGCCCCCCCCTAGCACCACGAGATTGTACTTGCCCGCTGGTGTGGGATTGATCCAGTGCGGCGGGTGGCAGTTCTTTATCAGTTGCTGATCGTGCGCGTCATCGACGATCATCATGGCGTTGAAAGGCGTCGGTTGGTAGTTAGGATCGAAACCCGACTTCTTTCCCCCGGCGCTCTCCTCCTCTTGTGCCCCTTCGCGCATCGCACGGCGCGCCATGCGCGTAACGATGATGACCACAGCCACCGTGGCTAGCAATCCGACATATTTGAGGACCTGCTGCAAAAACCCGGCCGAAACTTCGGTTTGTCCTACTAACGCATCCCTGGCCGCCGCTCCGATATAGACGTAGAGGAAAGTCCCCGGCAGCATTCCCAGGATATTCGCGAGAACATAGTCTCCGGTTCGCACCGCCGTTAGTCCCAATAGATAGTTGAGCAAGGTAAAAGGGAATGCCGGACTCAGGCGCGAGAGAAACACCATCCTGAATCCTTGCCGGCCGATCGCTTGGTCAAGGGCTTGAAACTTTGGGTTGCTCTCGGCCCAACCTGTCACTTTTTTGCGCAACCGAGTGCGCGCGAGAACAAACGCGCAAAGCGCCCCTAGATTGGCGCCGGCAAAAACCACGACGAACCCGGTTTTCAGGCCGAATAACGTACCCGACCCGATGGTCAGCGCGCTCCCGGGAATCAAAAGCACCGTCGCCAGGATGTAAACTAGCGCAACGACCATGGGACCGAGGCTGCCGAGGTCTTTCACGTATTCTTCGAATTGGCTGAACCACCCCCGAAACGGTAGGAACAAGAAAGCAGCCACGATATCCACGAGGACGATAACCAACAGCAAAATTTTGAGCCGGCTCATGCGTCTTCGGTGGTACAATAGCGGCAGCCAAAGCGCGATTCGTTGGCGTAGCCGACAATTAGGATCGCGCCAATGATCAAAATGGCTAAATCACCCATTACTCCCCACGGATAAGCTTAAGAGGGTAGCACGCCGCGCGTGCTGTAAACCGTCGGAATGCACGTGCGCGCGAGAAACCTTAGAGCCTTGCGCGCAAAAGGTTGCATAAACAGAGGACCTGGTAACGGCAATGGCCTTGGCACAATCGTACCACCACCCTTCTCACTCTCAGAGGGTCTCAGAGGGCGGGGGGCCGCATCCGAAAAGCTTCGGCTTGGTCAACAAGCCCTTTTCCCCGGCAAAAATCGGCACCCTGTAGACTTCCCTCTCACGCTTCGCTTTGCCGCGCCGCGTACGCGGCGGCTCCGAGAAGGCCGGCCTCCTCGTTCAGGACCACGCGCACCGGGATGGAACAAACAAAGTCCCGGTATCTCCCCTTATCCGTCAATGCGGCGATGAACGAACCATCCTGGAGCTTTTTTAATATCTTGGGCGCAATACCGCCGGCAATATAAAGACCCCCGAGAGCCTTTGCGCGCAACGCCAGATTACCGGCCTCGGCCCCATAGACCGCAACGAAGATATCGAGGGCCTGGATGCAAATCTCAGCCTCTCCTGCCAACGCGGCTTGCGAAATGACCGCGCTCGAGTCGTCCGCTGCTAGTCTCGCGCGCAACCAGGAAGGCTCTTCACAGCGGCCGGAATCTTTTAGAAAATTATAAACGTTGAGCAAGCCGGGACCCGAAACCACCCTTTCATAACTCACGTGCCCGAAACGGTTAATGAGATAGCCCAAAAGTTCTATTTCCAAACCGGTGCGCGGCGCAAAATCTCCGTGACCGCCTTCAGAGGCTAACGCTCGGTAACGTTTCCCATCCCAATAAATGATTGACTCCCCCAGCCCGGTTCCAGCCGCGATCAGTCCGAGATTGTCGTGATTTCCCGCGGCGCCGTCATTCAACACACAGAAATCTTTATTGTCCAACGTTTGAACGCCGTACGCGGTTGCTTCCAGATCATTCAAAAGCCAAATGCGATCGGTACCCAAGTCTCTCGCCAGCGAACTCGTCTCGATCAGCCAGGGAAGATTCGGCGTCTTGACGCTTCCATTCACGATCGGACCCGCGACGCCAAAGCAAGATTCGGTCACGGGCTTGTTATTGTTGGCGCGAAAGTCCCTGATAATACGCTCAAGGCCGGGATAGTCCTTGCTGGAGAATTTGTCCTGAGCAACCTTGACCGGCTTACCGGCTTGAAGATCAAACAAAGCCAGAATCGTCTTGGTTCCACCCACGTCGCCAGCGAGAAGCATTTATCCCCCTGATCCGATCGGAATCTTTTGCAATCGCCGAGTGCTAGTCCGGATGTCTCCAGTAACGCCCCTCTGCGGCGAGGAAAGCATCGGCCTCCCGTGGTCCCCAAGTTCCGGCCTTGTAATTTGGAAACTGTGGCGACGGGCCCGTTCGCCACGCGTCCAAGATCGGATCGACAATGGACCAGGCAAGCTCGACTTCATCGTGGCGGGTAAACAGGGACGCGTCCCCCTCCATGCAGTCAAGCAACAAAGCCTCATACGCATCCGGAGGGCTTTCGCCAAAAGCCTTGCTGTAATTAAAATCGAGGCTGAACGAACGCAGGCCCACTTCCGGTCCCGGCGCTTTGACCTCGAAACCGAGCGAGATTCCTTCATCCGGCTGGATGCGCATGACCAGTGTGTTGGGCTGCACTCGTTCGGCTCCCAAGTGCCTAAAAAGAAGCAGCGGCGGCCGCTTAAATTCAATCACCACCTCCGTCATCCTTTGAGCCAAACGCTTCCCCGAGCAGAGAAAAAACGGCACCCCTTCCCAGCGCCAGTTGTCGATGAAAAGCTTGAGCGCCGCATAAGTCTCGGTTCTGGATCCAGGGGAGACTCCAGGCTCCTCCCGATACGCCTGGACCTCCTTGCCATCAATGATCCCGCGCCCGTATTGGCCCCGCACCGCAGCATCATCGACTTTCTGGCGCGCGATCGGCCGGACAGCACGGAACACTTTCACTTTTTCGTCGCGAATTTCATCTGCTCCCAGGTCCACCGGCGGCTCCATCGCCGTGAGAGTGAGCAGTTGCAGCAGGTGATTCTGGACCATGTCGCGCATGACTCCCGCGTTTTCATAATACCCGCCGCGTCCCTCGATGCCGATGTCTTCCGAGGCCGTGATCTGAACGCAATCCACATAACGGCGGTTCCATATCGGCTCAAAGACGGCGTTGCCGAAGCGGAACACTAAAATATTCCGCACCGTATCTTTTCCTAGATAATGATCGATGCGGTACACCTCGCTCTCTTCAAACGTGCGGTGGACTTCAAGGTTCAATGCCCGTGCGGTTTTGAGATTTGTTCCGAAAGGTTTCTCGATTACGATCCGTGCCTTTCCGCCACCCAGATCCGAGTCGGCGTTTAATTCGGCCACGGCAATGTTACGAATGATCGGAATATAGACCTCTGGCGGTGTCGCCAGGTAGAGCAAGCGATTCCGCCGGGCGGCACGCGCGCGCTCGATCCTGCCAAGACTTTCCGCGATACGGTGGAAACCCTCGGCGTCTTCATAGCCGCCTCGTACGTAATAAAGATTCTGCGCAAAGCGTTCCCACAGCGATTCGTCTTTCAATCCCGTGCGGGAATACTGGCTGACGCCCTCGCGCACCCTCTGACGAAAAATCTCATCGCTCATATCCGTTCGGGCGTAGCCGACAATGGAAAAACGCTGCGGCAACTCACGCGCAATCGCGAGGTTGTAGAGCGCCGGGATGAGCTTGCGCTTGGTAAGATCGCCAGAGGCGCCAAAGATCACCATGGTGCAGTCGTCGATGTTTTTCTGGCTCGCGAATGGATTCGAATCTGCCACTATTCCTCCTTTTTCACTAGACCGCCGCCAAACTGATGACGCATCATTGCACGCAGCCGGTCGCCGTATGAGTTCTCATCTCGCGAGCGCAGGCGTTCTAAAAGCGACAACGTGATGACGGGCGCGGAGACCTGCAAATCCATGGCCTCGGTGACCGTCCAGCGTCCCGCACCGGAATCCGCCACGTAAGGCTTGATGCCCGCAAGCGTGGGATTCTCGGAAAGAGTTTTAGCGATCAGGTCGAGAAGCCAAGAACGAAGCACGCTGCCGTGGCGCCAGATTTCCGCGATCTGCTCGAGATTCAGGTCAAATTCGCGCTTTCTCTCCATGATGGCAAACCCTTCAGCGAAAGCTTGCATCAGACCATCCTCGATCCCGTTATGAATCATCTTCACAAAGTGGCCCGCGCCCGGCGGTCCCACGTGTCCCCATCCTTGATCAAGCGCGGGAGCTAGGATGGCAAAGATCGGCTTGAGTCTCTCTACGACCTCACGTTCCCCACCGACCATCAAACTGTAACCTTCCTCCAAGCCCCAGTTGCCGCCGCTGGTCCCCACGTCGACAAAATGGAGACCTTTCCCTTTCAGCATGGCCGCCCGGCGCACGCTGTCTCGATAATTGCTATTCCCACCGTCGACGATCACATCGCCCTTTTCCAACAAGCCCACCAGCTCCTCAATCGCCTGCTCAACCGGCGCTCCAGCAGGAATCATCAACCAAATCACCCGCCGCGGCTGCAAGGTTGCAACCGCTTGCCCTAGTGAGGTGGCCCCGGCCGCGCCTTTCTCACCCGCCCGCGCCACCGCCTCCACATCTCGATCACAGGCGACCACCTGGTACCCCGCGCGAAGCAATCTCTCGGTCATGCTCCCGCCCATTCTCCCCATTCCGACCATGCAGAGATGCACTTGGCCTGCGTTCCGGGTATGCACCGCTTCGAATTCCGGCTCGTTCAGCCACGCCGTCAAACTTCGAAAGCCCTTCATCGGTTCGCGCCCCAAACTGATGCCCAAGAAGCGCCGGCCCCGCTCCCTAAGCGCCTCGCCGTCGCCCGCGGCCTGGGCTCTGATCAACTCGCGGAATGAGTGATTGGTCTCGGGCACGGGAATTTCTTCGCCCGGCTCGTCCACGAGCTGCAGGAACACCCCCGTATTAGGGCCACCCTTATGCATCTGCCCCATAGAATGGAGAAAACGCGGCCCGTAACCTATGGTCGTCGCAATTTTAAAGCGATTTCTCAGTCGGATCCGAATCTGCTGCAAGGCCGCAGATGTGCCGCTGGAAGGCACCAGATACGCCTGAATGCCCAGATAGTCGCCCGGTTGCACGCCGCGCAACAATTGCGCAAATTTTTCCTTCGCGCCTTCGTCACCAACCGGCAGGAAATCTTCGGCTCTCGAACCGGCTCCGCGCCGCCCCGTCATCACGCTTCGTGCCTTCGCAAGCTGGACATCGGGTTGATCGAACGGATCGATCCCGAGAATTGCGCCCGCGCTTGCCACCGCCAGCTCCCAGCGGAAAAACTCGCCCCCCAGCGCACAGGCGTCTCCAAGGTCAATCCGAATCGTCGGGTGGCCCGCACCTTCGATTTGCGCGATTTGCTGGTCAAGTTCATCGTTTTCGTCCCCGGTCAAACGCAAGTACGCGAACAGCCGATCCACGCCGTAAAATTCTGGCGCGAACGGCTCTTCTCCGGTAACCGGTAAAATGCCTTTTCCGTGCTTCCCGGTGCTCTCGGCTATCAGCTGCTCAATCCATTCCGGAACGGCCGCCAGCCGCGGCGATGCCATGAACGTGATCTTATCTCTTCCTTGTACCGCTAGTTCCCCCAGCACGGCACCTAGGGCTAATGCCGGATTTGTTACGGAGTCCGAAGCGCAGGCTGCGGCCATGCTTCTTGCGTTATCCAAGATACTTGCAATGTCCACGCCGATGAGAGCAGCGGGAACAAGGCCAAAAACGCTCAAGGCCGAATACCGTCCGCCAACGTCTCCCGGCGCTTGAAACACGCGCCGAAAACCCCGCTCGGTTGCGAAGCTCTCCAGAGGAGTCCGAGGATCGGTGATTGCGACGAAGCTTGGGCCCGGGGTCGTTCCTCCCGAAACCAGCCGCTGCCAAAAATAATGCAAGCCCGACAGAGTCTCGATTGTTGTCCCGGACTTGCTGCAAACGATAAACAGGGTCCGCTTCAGGTCTATTGAGTTTTCGACCCGCCGGACAGCCGCAGGATGCGTGCTATCAAGCACCACAAGCTCCGGCTGCCCTTCCCGGTTGCCAAACGTGCGTTGAAAGATTTCCGCGGCCAGGCTGGCGCCGCCCATTCCTATGAGAACTGCATGAAGGTATCCTTCGCTCTTGATCGCGGACGCAAACGACTCGAGATCCTGACAGCGTGCCGCCATAGACTCAGGCAAGGCCAGCCAGCCTAGGCGATCCGTGATTTCCTGGACGGGCTGCGAAAACCAGAGCGTCGGGTCTTTGCGCCACAGGCGATTACAAAACTTCTCCGCCTGCCACTTGGCCAGCCTCTCTTCCACCGCTAGTTGGTATCGGCCTAATGACAACCGTTGACCCGTCGATTGATCGAACACTTGCGCGCTCCTTTACCTCCAGTTTCTGACCGGCAAAATCGCCTGCGCCTGCTGCCGTCATCATAGAACACAATCGCCGGCCGATTCCACAAGCAATCAAAAGATTCCGTAGCGCCGATAGAGGCTTTTTCACGAGCTACTCTTCTGTACGCGGCCATTTTCATATTAGCATGCACCATCGCGCCGCAACGATGGAGCCAGAGGCACGATCTGGAAACGGCTGCCCTTTCGATGGTCCAGTAGGGCCGCAAAAACCGTCGGCGGGTCGAAGTCGGGAAACGACATAAAATCGATCGAGCCGTCCATGCCGACGAGCGCAACGGTATTGAGGTCACCGATAACTCCGTAGTCTTGTTGAGCGAAAAGACTTTTTGCTCTCTACGAAAGCGAAAGACACGCCCAATACTAATAACCGCCTCGGAATCGAAACGGCGCGATATTTTTCCTTGTGCAACGGGACTTCAGTTCGATAGCAACAAACAATCTACAGCGCATTTCACTGACGGGAAAAGGCACGTGACGGAAAATCCTTTCGCGTTGCAGGGAATTCCCTTCGCTATGGCACGCGCCTCTCTCGACGACAATTCCGATGAATCCTTTGAAAATCAACCGGTTAGCGGGATCAGGCACACCCCTTGCTCTATCATTAACGAAGATGCATCCCCGCTTCGTACGACTCACTCCAGGAAGGAAAGGTTATATGAAAGGGAATTTGCAATGTGATCACGTCGAACCGTATCAGCATGTGGCAAAACAATGCTGCGAGCGTGAAGAACTCGTGGTCATCGGAGCCACTGCGGCTTTGCTCGCTCACGAGATCGCGAATCCTCTGAATGGGATGTATACGTCCGTCCAATTATTGGAACGCCACCTGGCAAAGCAGCAACAACCCCCGGACAAGCTATTGACGTCGACTGTGCAAGATCTTACCTGCGAAATTCGTCGCCTGAGGTCGTTGCTCCAGGACTTCCGTTCCCTGGCACGGCCGAGAAAATTAGACGCCCAACCAACGAACCTCGAGAACCTGGCGGCGGAAACCCTTGCGCTTGAAGTAGCCCGGTACAAGCATTCAGGCATTGAACTACGACTAGACTTTGACGCCCACCTCCCTCTAATCATGGGCGACGCCGTGCAGCTCAAGCAGCTCTTGCTCAATCTTTGTAAAAACGCTGCCGAAGCAATGACTGACGGAGGTCAGTTAATCGTGCGCGGGTACACCGAGGGACGCGAAGTGATGTTGGAGGTCGCCGACACGGGGACGGGAATTCCAGAGGGTCTGAATATTTTTGAACTCTTCATAACCACCAAGACTGAGGGCAGCGGCCTGGGACTGGCCATTGCGCGTCAAATAGCCTTGGCCCATGGCGCCACAATTACGTGTACTAGCGAACTCGGAGAAGGAACCATATTCCGGCTCGCGTTTCCTTCCTCGGCGCTTTCGCCCCCTAAGGGAAAGCCGCCTACCCAGACGAACCTTTAGGAGGGAATACCCAACTTCTCCATCTTGCGATACAGGGAAGATCGGCTCAAACCGAGCAGCTGTGCCGTCCGGGTCCGGTCATTTTCGGTTTCTCGGAGTACGTTTTCAATATGAACTTTCTCATAGGCCTTCTGGGCTTCTCTGAGATTGTGGCCCATTGAGGGCGGCTGAGCCCGCTCTTCCAATTGCCCACTGGGCAGGTGCTCCGCCGTCACCCATTCTCCATTTCCCAGGATCATCGCGCGCTCCAAGACATTATCCAGCTCGCGGATATTTCCCTTCCACGGCAAACCCATGAGGATTTTCATCGCGGAGTTGTCAACGCCTTTGTATGCCTTTTTCATTTCGGCATTATGCCGATGTAAGAGATGTTCGATCAGCAGAGGAATGTCTTCCCGCCTCTCTCGCAGGGGCGGGACATGAACACGGATGACGTTCAGGCGATAAAACAAATCCTCGCGAAAACGGCCTTCCTGAACCTCTCTTTCCAAATCCCGGTTTGTCGATGCGATGATGCGCACGTCGACCCGCGTCGGCTCGACCGACCCTACGGACAGAACCTCTTTGCCCTCGATTACCCGCAGAAGCTTCGGTTGAAGACTGAGCGGCATCTCACCGATCTCATCCAAGAAGATGGCCCCGCCACGAGCCCTCTGAAAAAGTCCGTCTTGCGAGCTTGTGGCTCCCGTGAACGATCCTTTGACATATCCGAATAGCTGGCTCTCAAGGAGCGTGTCTGGAATAGCGCTACAATTGACCGGCAAGAACACACTGTCCCTGCGCGGGCTCATCAAATGCAGTGCGCGCGCCACCACTTCTTTTCCGGCGCCGCTTTCTCCCGTGAGCAAGACCGTTGAATTGGACTCGGCCACCTTTGCGATCAAGGCCGAGATGTTCTGAATCGCAGGACTCTGCCCTACCAATTCCATGGCCCCATGGCCCTGGCTAATTTCCCGCCGCAGTATTTGAATTTCCCACGCCAGGCTCTTGTGTTCTACCAGCCGCTGGACCTTGCGCAGGACTTCCTCCAGCGCCACGGGTTTTAAAATGTAGTCTTGTGCCCCCAATCGCAACGCTTCCACCGCCGTATCGACAGAGGCGAACGCCGTCATCAAGATCACCAGAGTCTGGGGCGAAATTTCGCGGACTTTTTTAAGCACCTCCAAGCCGTCGAGAACCGGCATTCTCAGGTCCGTGAGCAAGATATCTAAATCCACTTTGTCGACGATTTCTAGCGCCGCTTGCCCATCGCCGACCTGGTGGACACGATAGCCCTCGTCTTCGAGGACACGACAGATATTTCTACGGGCAAGCGGCTCGTCGTCCGCCACCAAGATGGTTCCAGCCATATCGATGCCTTTCTTGCAAGCGCTGTGCTATTTCACTGCAAACCTATGCCGCCAAATTCTGAAACATGAATGGGACACCCGCTCGTTAACACTGTCTCGAAGGTGCAACATGACCGACTCCCATTGCACAGTTCTTGCCCTTATTTCTTTAAAAAGCAATTTCTGTGCCCGCAGTTTTCTGCGAAACAGGATCGAGCTGTATTGGTTTGAAAAGATCAGACCGGACCGGGACGTGACTTCGGAAGAGCCCGTCTTTCTGCGTTAGCCCGCTAGACGCTGGCGCTTTTCGGCGATGGCTTGCATAAGTTCGGCGAAAGGATCAATGAACTTCTGAACCCCTTCATTTTCCAGTTGCCAGGCCACACAGCCAAAATCGATCCCGAGTCTTTGAAGCTCCGTCATGGCGTGGTTCGCTTCGTCGATGCCTCCTTCAACCGAGTTCTCCTTGGCTTTTCCGTGGTCGGCAAAAGCGGCAATGGTTTCTTCCGGCATCGTGTTGACCGTGTTCGGCCCGATGAGAGGCTCGACGTAGCAAACATCACTGTATTGGGGATTCTTGGTGCTAGTGCTCGCCCACAGAGGACGCTGGACGCGCGCCCCTTGATCCTCAAGTCTTTTCCAGCGATCGCCCGAGAACAGTTTTTTGAAGCTCTGATAGGCAAGCTTTGCGTTGGCTACGGCGACTTTGCCGAGCAGGCTGCGCGCCGGCTTATTATTATCGTCACCGGGCGGTATTCGGTGCAGCAAGAGTTGATCCACCAGAACATCGATCCGGCTCAGGAAAAAACTTGCGACCGATGTGACATTCTGGAGAGGTCTATTCTCTGCCTTACGGCGCTCTAGCGCAGTAACATAAGCTTCCACCACATGCTCATAACGCTCCACCGAGAAAAGTAACGTAATATTGACGTGCACACCTTCATAGAGCATCTGCTCGATGGCCGGGAGACCCGCTTTGGTTCCAGGAATCTTAATGAACACGTTCGGCCGGTTCACCCTTTTGAATAACCGCCGTGCTTCCTGCATCGTTCCTTGAGTTTCATGTGCCAGGTAAGGCGATACCTCCAGGCTGACAAACCCATCGACACCGTCGGATGTATCAAAGACGGGCTTGAGAATATCGCACGCGTCCTGAATGTCTTTAATCACCAGTTGGTCATAGATCTCGCTCACAGAGGCCTCGCCGCGCGCGAGTTCCCTGAGCTGTGCGTCGTAATCTTTGCTCTTCACAATGGACTTGTTGAAAATGGCCGGGTTCGACGTGACCCCGCGCAGCCCTTCCTCGGTGACCCGCCTTTTCAGCGCGCCATTTTGAATCATTCCCCGTGTCAAATTGTCGAGCCAATAGCTCTGCCCGCATTGAATCAATTGATGTAGGGAATTCATCGAGAACCTCCGCTGGTTTATTTTGGGCAGCACGCGGCGTCTTGGGAGGCGCGCCGCTAGCAGGTTAAAGCAGTTTTTTCGCGCGCGCGACTACACTCTCGACCGTAAAACCGTAATGTTTGAAGACCTCTTTCTCCGGCGCGCTGGCGCCGAATTGATTAATGCCGATCACATCTCCCCGGTCTCCAACCCATTCGCACCATCCCATGGGAGAACCAGCCTCCACTGCCAGGCGCGCTTTAATCGCTGGAGCAAGAACTTCATCGCGGTAGCTCAGCGGCTGCGCGCGAAACAGTTCCCAGCTCGGCATGCTCACGACCCGCGCATCGACGCCCTCCGACGCCAACTGCTCTTGTGCGGCCAACACCAATGGCACCTCAGAGCCTGTGGCAATAAGAATCACGGCGGCGGCGCTCTGCTTTTCCCTGGACAGGACATAGGCACCCTTGAGCACTCCTTCGGCGCCCGCGAACTTGGCCCGATCCAGGATCGGCAGATTTTGTCGCGTCAACACCAACATCGTCGGACCGTCGGTCCGCATCATCGCTGCGCGCCAGGCGTAAGCGCACTCGTTGGCGTCGGCGGGGCGGATCACGCACATGTGCGGAATCGCCCGCAGCGACGCGAGCTGCTCGATCGGCTGATGCGTCGGTCCGTCCTCACCCACACCGATCGAATCATGGGTCATGGCATAGATGACCGGCAGTTTCATTAGCGCAGCGAGCCGGATTGCCGGGCGGGCATAATCGGTAAAGATGAAAAAGGTCGAGGCATAAGGACGCACCCCCCCGTGGACGGCAAGCCCGGACGAACAAGCACACATCGCAAGCTCGCGGATGCCCCAGGCGATATTGCGGTTGGCGTACTTTCCTCTTCCGAAATAACCTTCCTTGTCAATAAGAGTTCTGGTGGACGGCGCCAGATCTCCACTCCCGCCGATCAGCGCGGAAACCTTTGCCGCAATGGCATTGAGGATTTTGCCGCCCGCCGCACGCGTCGCAATCGGCCCAGAGGAAGGCTCAAAGTCCGGGATGCTTTGGTCCCAGTCTTCTGGGAGACGCCGCTCGAGCGCTTGTTCAAATCGTCTGGCCAGGTCAGGATATTTTTTTGTGTAAACGGAGAGCTTTTCCTGCCATGCCTGCTCCAATTGCGCACCTCTTTCAACGGCGCTGCGCATGTGTTTAAGAACTTCAGCGGGAACGAAAAAAAGCTCGTCCTCCGGCCATCCATAAACTCTTTTCGTCTGTCTCACTTCCTCGGCGCCAAGCGGCGCTCCGTGCGCTTCCGGCGTGTCTTGGAATTTGGGTGATCCATACCCGATGTGAGAGCGAACGATGATAAGAGAGGGTTTTTGGGTTTCCTGCCGCGCTTGCGCGAGCGCTGACTCGATCGCGCCCAGATCATTTGCCTTGTCACCGATATCCTGCACGTGCCAGTGGTAGCCTGCAAAGCGCTTGGCAACGTCGTCGGAATACGTTAACTCGGTCTCGCCCTCGATCGTAATGTGATTGTCGTCGTAGATCCAGATGAGCTTTCCCAGGCCAAAGTGCCCGGCCAGCGAAGCCGCCTCATGCGACGCTCCCTCCATCAGGTCGCCGTCGCTGCAAAAGACGAAGGTATGATGGTCTACGATCGCCAAATTTTCGCGGTTGAAGACCGCAGCCAGGTGAGCTTCCGCCATTGTCATTCCTACCGAATTCATGAGCCCCTGACCCAAAGGGCCGGTGGTTGTTTCCACTCCCGGCGTCAGCCCGTACTCCGGGTGACCTGGTGTCTTGCTGCCCCACTGGCGAAAGTTCTTGATCTCTTCCAGTGATAGGTCGTAGCCCGTCAAATGCAGCATCGCGTACAGCAGCATCGACGCGTGACCGTTTGAAAGGACGAAGCGATCGCGATTGAACCAGCGGGGATTATGCGGGTTATGGTGCAGAAACTTCGTCCACAAGACATAGGCCAGTGGCGCAAGCGCCATCGGGGTGCCTGGGTGCCCGGAATTGGCCTTTTGCACCGCGTCCATCGCAAGCGTTCTTATCGTCGTCACACAGCGCTGCTCGATGGGCATCGTGTCCAACGCGATTTCTTTTTCCATCACACTCATCAGAAAGCCTTTCTAGGAATCTCCCGCACGCCGAGCGGGTAGTAAGCGGCGCCTGGCGCGTGCCTATTTAGTATGATTCAAAATAGCCCGAACGAAAAGGCTATGGCAAGGAAGAAAATCGCGCGCGCTTGAAAAATTCACGCAGCTGTCCTGCGCACGTCACATATTGGAATTACTTGGGCTTTCCTTAGCCTGTTTTTCTGGATCGGGTGCCGTTGGCGCCTCCGATCGCGCCGTATTCCCGACGTCGTCGCTCCCGAGCGGCATGACTTCCTTGATAAAATCGACAAGCAGGTTGGACATTGCAGCTGTGACCGCGCTCTTCAAAAGCCCTACCTGTGCGTTCCACGAGTTGCCGTTTGCCGCCTTGTCTTTATGGCTTTCGGTCCCATTCTCTATGCCGGCTTTGCCGCCGCGGGAACCCGTAAACCACACGCGCCCCAGAAAATAACCCACCACCGCCGAACAACTCAGAATTATCAGCGGGCGCTTCTCGACCTGATATTGCAGGTCGACGCTTCTCTTCACGGTCTCGCGCGCGTCATCGATCGACGAGCGCACGCGATCCTCGAGTGCGTTGAGCTTTTCGTTCAATGCCGCGCGCGTCGAGTCGCGCTTTTTTTCCAGCTCCGATAACCGGCTCATGACGCGCTACTTTATCGCACTAAATGAGTCCTTGCTCTCACCAACAATAAACCGCCGCTCCCTGCGCTGCAGAAGCCCACGACACCGTAGCAGCCCCAAAGCGGCAGGTCGGTATACAAGTGCACCAATTGCACAAGCATTTCCAAAAGCAGGAGCGCGCCGAGGCCGATGAATCCCGCGGCAGCCGCAAAAGTGACGGTCGTCGTCTTTAATTTGCCCAGATCCTGTTCAAACTCGGCCTTCGCAATCCTAAGCTCGCCGGAAACGAGATCACCCAAGTCGTTAATGATCCCGCTCACAAGCGAGGCAATACTGCTTTTCCCCGCCGCGTCGGAGTCCACGCTATTTACCTCGCCGCGCTGCGAAAAACCCCGCGGCGATGCCGAGCAACACCGATTGGACCGGATATTTCCGTATCACCGACACGACGTCATCCACCATGTTCTCGACCTTGCCCTCTTCGAGGTAGCTGCCGGCGCTTTCCAGTTTGTCCGCAACCCTGTTCGTAGTCGTACGCACCGCTTCATGCAGGGAGTTTTCCCGCATCTTTCCCGCCATGCCCCTAACCTTGTGACCGAGTTGCGCGATCAACTCCGATGCGACCCGATCCGCATTCCAAGTCTTCTTAGGTTCTTCACTTCCAGAAGTTGGCTTCTCGCCATTCTCGGCTGAGTTTTCCGACTTTGTCTCTGTACTGTCCATAAGACCCTCCGGTTGAGTATTTTTCACTCACCGCTGAAATAGCAGCAAGTCCTTTAGGCTCAGCTCTTATTCTAACGCGTCATGACCAGAACTCAATCAGTAGAACGGAATTCATTCGAGCCCCGGATCGCTCTTTCCGTCCCATTTTTGAACCCTCGAGCGCGCATTTTTCCCATAGATGAAACGTTTCCGAAACCTGAGAGTTCTTTCTTTTCTCGTCCCGTCTGGCTTTTTTCAACCGGCACGGCCCTTGCTCCCGGTTCAACTACACGGACCCCAAATAGATCAACCTCAAGGAGGTAAAAACCCTATGCTTAGCTGGTCACTAACATTCTTGATCGTAGGATTGATCGCCGGTGTACTAGGCTTGTCAGGACTTGCAGGCGCCGCGACTCAAATTGCATGGATCTTGTTCGTTGTTTTCTTGATTTTCTTCTTGATCAGCCTTGTTTTTGGCCGCCGTGTACCACCAGTTTAAGGAGGGACGAGAAAATGAAACCAGCAACTCTTATTGGCATCATTCTCATTGTGCTTTCAATTGTTTCCTTCGGATATCAGGGAATTACTTACACCAAACGTGAGAAAGTCGTTGACATCGGTCCGCTCCAAGCGACCACGGAAAAGAAGGAAACAATTCCGCTCCCACCCATCTTTGGAGCCATCGCCTTGGCGGGAGGGATCGCATTGGTTTTTGTTGGTTCCAAGAATTAACGGACTGCCGATAAGTAGAAGGAGGAATCAATGAACTGGGATCAAATCACCGGGCAATGGAAAAAGGTCAAAGGAAAGGCCAGGCAGAAGTGGGGAAAACTCACCGATGATGAGCTCGACATTGTTTCGGGTAAGCGCGACCAGTTGGTTGGCAAAATCCAGGAACGATACGGAATGACCAAAGAGAAGGCCGAAAAGGAAATTGACGAGTGGATCAACGGTCTTTGAAACAGGCAACAGAGCCTTCCATGCGTGCGCACGCTAAGGAACACCGGTGTTTTGGGTTCGTCCCAGGCGCAGGAAAGAGCCGCAGATTTCCGAGACTTGCTTAAGGTCAATGAGGAGGTCCAATGAATATGACCATGAACCCCTACAAGCCGAAAAAATTTGACCTTCAGGGATTACAGGGTATTTCCGACAAAACCATCGAGTTGCACTTGTCCCTTTACGAGGGATACGTCAAGAACACCAACCTGCTGTCTTTAGAGCTGACTAAGGTGGCCGTAACGAATGGTGAAACCGCGAGCAATCCGGCTTATGCCGAACTCAAGCGCCGCTTTGGTTTTGAATATAACGGCATGGTGCTTCACGAACACTACTTTGGCAGCCTGATTCCAGGAGGAAAGGGCGCGCCGTCTGAGCGGCTCCTTAAGGGATTAGTTGAAACTTCTGGCAGCTTTGAGGCGTGGCGCAGCGAATTTTTTTTGTTGGCTAATCTGCGTGGCGTCGGGTGGGCAGTGCTCTTTCAGGATCCCGTCACTGGTAAGCTTTCAAGTCAATGGATTGAGCTCCACCACTTAGGCGTCTCGGTAGGATCTAAACCGCTTCTCGTCTTAGATGTTTGGGAGCACGCCTACCTGCTCGACTACAAACCAGCGGACAGATTGAAGTACGTGGACGCATTTTTCTCCAACATCAATTGGGATGCCGTGAATCATCGCTTGGAAAACACTGCCGTGGCGCAGGCCCTATCCCGGTGAACTTTCTAGATCCCGAGCGACCAAGCAATGTGTCCGATGTGGCCCGCGAAGCCGGTGAACCCTGGCCAAATATCTATCAGGCAACCAATCTCCTCCGACCGGTAGATATCCGCTCGTTAGCCCGCAGTGGAATTTTTCTGTTGCTGCTGTTGTATGCTTTGAGAATCGGGAGCAGTTTCAATCGCTTTGCCTTGTTGGCGAGTTTCTCAGTCGGTATTGAGAGCGGATATTTCGGTTCTGGCTTGGTACTTTTTTTTCTGTTGACGCGTGACCGCTTCGCTTCTCCTTTTTCTCCAAACCCTTGTCTTTTTCTCCTGGTAGATTGCTTCCGGGTTGTTCCTCTTCCGGTGGAAGCACTATCTTCGGCGCCCACTCTAGCCATTCCTTCTCTGGTCGATCGTAAAGCCGAAACACTGCCCCTTCTTTAGCACGGACATCTTCCGGATTGTCCGGCGTGGCAAAGGCAACCCCCCCGGCCACCAACGAGCTCAACGATTCCATATTGACTTCCACGCCGCGGAGCAAGCCGACGTTTACTTCCACGCCGCTCACGTTCCAGAACTTCGAATTGCTGCGTACGAGGTTCGCATACCTTTGGTTGATAAACACCTGGATTTCCACCCTGGCGGCATCGGAACTGAGCCGGCACTCCTGTACCATTCCCACCTCGATACCCCGATAATAAACGGGCGACTTTGGCTTTAAGGAGTTGCGACGGCTTGAGACCAGAACAATACTGCGCCCTTTAATTCCTAACGCGACGGGGGCTTTCTCGAGCCCCACAAATTCCGATTTAGCCTTGCCGCTCCCCGGAACGACTTCAATTTCCGGACCGGTAATGACCGTCCCCAAGCCAGTGATGTTGCCAATTTCCACCTCCGGCCGCACGACCCAAAAAGCCGACCCTTCACGCGCAATGGAGGCGGCCGGGCGCCGCAACCGGACCGCCACCAGCACGTATTCTTCGTCCTCGCTCAATTCCACCGCCGTGACTTGCCCAATGGGAACGCCGCGATAAATGAGGGGAGTTTGACCGCTCTTGAGGCCGCTTCCGTCCTTGAACTTGATCGTGATCGTCGGGCCATACTCTTGGACACGGTTGTAAACAAGATAAATCGCAACGACAGCAGCAAGCACGGGAACGACCCAGATTAGGGGGAAATCCCAGTGCCATCTTTTTTTCTTACCCTGGCAGCGGGCAGTTCGTCGGCGGATTCAGAATCGTTTTGCGCATCGTTCATGGCATTCGGTCCCCATCATCCCATATGGCCTTCGGGTCAAAACTAGCCGAAGCTAGGATGCTCAACACCACCACGGAAGTGAAGGCTAGAAGCCCACGACCAGGCATGACGGTGGCGATTTGCTCCAGTTTTACCAACGCCACGAGCACCGACAGGAGAAACACATCGAGCATGGCCCACGGACCGATCACCGCGATAAACTTGTAGACCCAAGTTCGCTCCTTTCGCCCGCGCTTGGATTTGAATTTTGCGGTAATGACCAGATAGAAGAGCCCGAGTAACTTGCACAGAGGAATCAAAATGCTGGCGAGGAAAACGATGAGCGCCACGGGCCATTCGCCGTCCTGAAACAGCTTTGCACAACCGTCCCAAACCGTATTTTCCGAATATACGCCGTAATAATCCATTCGCAGGATCGGGTAGATGTTAGCCGGCGCATATAGAATCAGCGCCGCCAGCGCAAATGCCGCCGTACGTCCGAGGCTATTGACCTTATGCTTTCTGAGGGTTGACCCGCAGCGACCACACTCGGCCACGGTGCCAGGCTGTAGCCCCTCTATGCGTTGCGTCAAACCGCAGGTTTCACACGCAATGATGTGTTGCTTCGTTTCCCCGCGCATTGATAACGAATTGACTAAAATAACCCTCGGGACTGAATTGAATTTCCTCCAGGATCAGGCGTCAAGACCGAGATTGAGATTCCATAGTTTCGAAGCTTTCACTGATGAAATGATCCTCATGAGGAAACCACGCAAGGTCTATGCCGGTTGGGCATTAACGTCTGAACAGGGTCTTTTTTAACTCGCTGCTTTTGGCTGACTTGGAATCCTTGCTGGAATGCAGACTTGGCCATCGATTAGGATGGGAAGTCAATTTCATTCCAGCGAGGAGGTGCGTAGCATAAATCCTAGAATTGTCGCGAAAACGAAACGGATGTCCCATTCCTGCTTCATTTTCAGAGGAGGCGGCCTATGGCATGCCCCTCTCATTCCAAATCGTTGGCAGGTTTGTTACGCCCGCGGTTCCAGCCCGAGTGTGGACTCGAAGCCCCGAAGAGTTAGGGGCGGGAAAGAGTGGAGCGGGTGATGGGGATCGAACCCACGACCTTATGCTTGGCAAGCATACGCTCTAGCCAGCTGAGCTACACCCGCACCGTTTTATCCAGTAACGTAAAAGCCCTATTTTGTCAATTCGACGTTGCTTCCAACCTTGGCTTTGAGCAAACGGAAAAACTTCAAGTGATAGTTGACACCTGACCATACCCCTAGGAAGGTTGCCATCCACAGGAAATACATCCCCACCGCGTAGAAATCGATGCCAAGATAGGTGTAATGGAGCAGCAAACTAAAAACGGCCGTGGCCTGAAGGAGAAACTTGTATTTGCCGAGATCCTCCGATGCCATGACAATCCCTTCCGCTAACGCGATGCCCCGAATGATCGTAACGGCAGTCTCTCGTGCGACGACGACGACGACAAGCCATGCGGGAATGCCAGGCTCACCCGGACGATCCATGGCGGCCAGCATGATCAGCACAGCGATGATCATCAGCTTGTCTGCCAAAGGATCTAGAATCTTGCCCAAGTCAGACACCGTTTTGGTCCGGCGCGCGAGGTAGCCGTCGAAATAGTCCGTCAGCGATGCAAGGAAAAACAGCGACGCCGCCAGCGCGCTAGAGAAACGATCGGAAGATATCAGCAGATAAACCAGGATCGGAATAATCGCGATCCGAAAAAGACTCAAGCAGTTGGGAACGTTCCACACCGCAAACGCGACGGCCGGTGCCGGCCCGCCCCTGATCATGATTGCCCGTTGCGATAGCGCGAATAAAAAGACAGGACGCGCCGGATGTACTCCTTGGTTTCGCCAAACGGAGGAATGCCGCGATACTTTTCTACCGCGTTCATGCCGGCATTATACGCGGCCAGCGTCAGCTCCAGGTCGCCTCGATACTGGTCCATCAGGAAGCGCAGGTGCCGGACTCCCCCATCAATATTTTCCAGCGGGTCGTACGCGTTCACGACGTTATGCAGGCGTGCGGTCTCGGGCATGAGCTGCATCAGCCCTTGAGCCCCTTTATTCGAGCGGGCCTGAGAATTAAAGTCGGATTCGACCTTGATGACGGCCCGCACCAGCTGCGCGTCTACGCCGTGGCGTTCTGCGGCCAAACTGATCGCTTCCTGGAATTGCTGGAAAGAAAATCCCCCCTCCGCAGTTGGGCGACCGAAGCTAAGAGGATACCCGCACTCGGTTGGAACATTGGTAAATAGCACCACCCCATTTTTCTGACACCGATAAATCCTATCGGCCCTGGCGTCTTGGGCGACCAACCCGCACAGGAACGAGAAGACGCAAAGGAAACGTATTTTTGTCCTTCTACCCATCCGAAAGTACGAAAATACCTGCATGGAACCGTCTTGTCAAACTACCCCCTTCCGTTAACGTCTCATTCAGGGAATAAAAAGAACCTCCCTCGCCTTTCGGCGACGCCTTCAGGTTGAGCGTCCGCTCGCTCCCCGAGTTGCAGTTGGGAACCATGAAGAATTACAGGAGACGGAAAGACCGCGCTTTGATGATAAGGAAAACTGATTTTCCGTTTGCCAGACCAAGAGCGGTCACGGCGGCTGCCGTTAATCGCACGTAGAAAAGCTCGCCGGCGTCAACGGTAAGTAAAGCTTTGCCGTCGAGTGACTCGATGCCGCGGACGATTCCGGGAAGGGTATTCCCGGCGGATATCCCTTCAGGCCGGTTCGTGCCGAGAAGGATATCATCGGCGCTAAGCCGAACCTGGATTAGACCCTTCGTCATGTCGGGGACAAAAGGAACCAGCAATTCGAGGCCCGATTCCAAACGAACCTTGCTTCGGCCCGCTTCAGGGTCCGCCTGAACAACGGCACCGGTAAAAACGTTTTCGACCTGTTCTTCCTCCATCTGCATGATGGCCTGCGTTGTTCTGAGAACCTCTCGCGGCACCCCTTGAGCAATTAGCCGGCCTTGGCGAATCATCAATACCCAGTCCGCGAGAGTTAAGACTTCTGTGAGATTATGAGTCACATAGATCATCGGTATCGAAAACTCATCGCGGACACGGCCAAGGTAAGGCAAGATTCTTTCCTTAAGCCCGATGTCCAGAGCAGCCAGCGGCTCATCGAGCAGCAGCAATTGCGGAAGCGACAAAATGGCGCGCGCGAGCGCCACTCGTTGCGCCTCGCCACCCGACAGCGTTGTCGTCGGACGATCCAGGAGAGGTCGGATCTCGAGAACGTCCACGACATGGTCCACTGTAATACCTTGGGATTTTGTCGGCTCTCGGTGCCGGTTTGCACCAAAAAGGATATTGTTCTGCACCGACAAGTGGGGAAAAAGAGCCCCTTCTTGAGGGACATAGCCGAGAAAGCGCCCCTGGGGTGAGAGGTTGATGCTTCGGTTAGAGGAGAAAAGTGTTCTGCCGTCGATCTCAATCTCGCCCTCGGCGATGGATTTCAAACCCGCAATGGCTTCCAACAGCGTTGTCTTGCCAGACCCCGAAGGCCCAAAGATCGACGTCACGCGGGCGTCGAACGAGACATCAATATTGAGCTCGAAACTGGCGAGCGGTATCCGGCACCGTAGAATCATTGACTCAATCTAAGATTCTTCTTTGATCGCAACAGCCATTCCGAGCTGCCCACAGCGACGAAGGCCAGGAGAACGGTAATCAGGAGTAAGAAATAGGCCTCGCGATCCCGTCCAAGTTGGACATAGTTGAAGATTGCCAGCGATAGCGTTTGCGTTCTGCCGGGAATGTTTCCAGCCACCATAATCGTCGCGCCAAATTCCCCCAGGGCGCGGGAGAAGGCTAACAGCGCTCCCGCAATAATCCCCCTGAGCGCGAGTGGCAGCGTGACGATGAAGAATACCTTTAGATCCGAAGCGCCCAGCGTCGCCGCAATCTGCTCCAGCCGCACGTCGACCGAAGCAAAAGAGGTTCTCGCCGACCGAACCAATAGCGGGAAAGACATCACGGACACGGCAATGAGAACTCCCTTCCAATCGAATACGATTTCGATGCCGCGCTCATACAGCCACTGTCCGAAAGGGCTGCGCCGGCTGAAGATCTTCAGAAGAATGAGTCCGGTAGCGACGGGAGGCATTACCAGCGGTAGCAAAACCAGAGTCTCGACGACGTTTTTCAACGGCCACTCTTTGCGCGCCAGTAGCCACGACAAGAAAATCCCTGGGGGAAGGATGAGCAAAGTCCCCGCGAATGCCACACCGAAAGAAAAAAGGCTGATCTGCCAAACTTCGGGGGACAAAGGCAATCTACCTTCTCGAAGACTCTCCTGCGAGGAGAAAGCCGAACTTCTTGAAAATCACCTGCCCGTTCTGGCTGATAACAAAACGGAGAAAGTCCTGCGCGAGATCCTTGTTTCGTGATTCCCTGACGATGGCCACGGGGTAAACGATTCTCGGGCCTTTATCCACGGGCACCTCATACGCAACTCTCACTTTTGGTGAAATCGCGGCGTCCGTCTTATAGACAACTCCGGCCTCGACATTGCCCGATTCCACAGCCGCGAGAGCGGCGCGCACATCGAGCGTCGGAACAATCTTTTCTTTGACTCTTTCCCAAAGCCCCTCGGACTCCAGGTACCGTCTGGCATAGACTCCGGCCGGAACCGAGGACGGTTGTGCGAGAGCAATCCGCCTAATTTCGGGCAGCGCGAGCGCCTGCGGCGAGCGCAGGCGCAGTTTCGCGTCGAGCGCAACCACAATCACGAGCTGATTGGAAAGAACGTTTTGTCTCGATCCGGGTTCAATCAGCCCCTTCCGGTCCAACTGATCCATCTTTTGCAGGTCCGCGGAGAAAAATAGGTCAGCGGGAGCGCCCTCTTCGATTTGTCGCGCCAGGTCACTGGAGGCGCCAAAGTTAAAGCGGACGTCTCTTTTCCGCGACGATCGATAAGCGCTGCCCACTTCCGTGAGCGCGTCGCGTAAGCTCGCGGCAGCCGAGACCAGGATCTCATCAGCCGCAGCACTCGTATTGAAAAAACCCAGCCCAAAGCAGCAAACCACCAAGAATGTTCGCGCTTTTGTCAACTTTGCCAAGGGGCGCTCGCAAAATCAGCCTGCGGCACCGCGCGCTACGATCTTACCGGCGTCGCGGGTGTCGTAGCCTCCCAGGGCTTCTACTTCGGCGCGCAAAGGCGCAACCGTAATCACATCGAGGAACCTCTCCACGAGAGGATGTGCTGTCAAATAAGACTTGGGGACGACCAGATCGTAACTCTCTTGCTGAAGGGGAATGAATTCGAGCCCGAAAAAGCATGCCGCAACTTTGGCCCCCACACCCGCGTCGGCGAAGCCGCGGCTAATCATCCAACCGAGATCTAGCTGCGAGTAGGCCAGATCGCTGTAACCTTTAAGCCGGCTCCCATCTATACCAACGGATAAAAGCCGGGTATCCAACAGCCTGCGCGCTCCGCTCCCCTGCTCGCGATTGATCACCCGGACATCGCGCCGGCCGAGGTCGGTTACCGCGCGGATCCTCTTCGGATTGCCGGTAGCCACAATGAGCCCTTCCTCCCACAAAGCAAAGGTCACCACGATAAATTCCATTCCGCGCAGCCGCCGACTCAGATAAGGCAGACTGTTCTCGCCGGATTTCCCGCCGGCAAGATGCACCCCCGCAACGTGCAGCTCCCCGCGCCGCAGCGCTTGCACCGCCGCTTCGCTCCCCATCGAAAGGCACAACAGCTCTCCCTGTTCGGCCCCGCGCAGGTAGTGACCTGCCAAAGAAACGGCCGGATTGCAGCCGCCGACCGCAATGTGCTCGCCGGGGCCGGATCTATCACCGAGCAAGTCTACTTGCACCCCGCTGGCGCTGCTTCCAACCGCTGTGACAAGCCCATCGGCCGGCAGGGTAAAATTAGAACTGCTTCCAAGCGCGGTCAGGGGCATCGCCACGGTCCTGTCGCCAACGCGAAAGATTTTGACGCGCGCTTTGGCGGCATTCCGCGGCAGGGACCCGACTAACTCTGCCGCAACAGTTTTACGCTGTGCCCTGAGCGCGAAAAGCTCCTCCACCCGGCACTGAAGCACCCCGGCCAGGCGCAGGGCGACTTGCGTCGAAGGCCCGTAATGCCCGGCCTCCACCGCGGAAAGGGCTTGACGCGTGATTCCCGCTCTGCGAGCCGCTTCGCCTTGGGAAAGGCCCAGGCCGTCTCTTCGCTCTCGGACCCGGTTTGCGAGCACGCCGCCGGGTTTTTCCACTGGCTTTCGCATTGGCATCCAGGTCCTGGGTATAAATAATACTTGATATAATGTCAATTATGCTTGCCTCCTGTGGCCGGTGGTTTGCGCGGGGATTACACGCATCTGGTGTGGTGGCTCAGAAGTTCATTACATAATTCAAGTGTTATTCCGGGCAAGCTGGCGACAGGTAGCGCGACCCGGAATCCAGGAAAATCAAATAGTTCTGGATGCCCGCTTTCGCGGGGATGACGAAGAGGGAGACCGCTAGCCTCTTTCCCGCACTTCTGCGACAGGACACTGGTACCGGAGCGGATAAAGGGGCAGCAGTGAAACCGCGACAATCTCAGCAAACGAACTCAAGAGCCGAACCGGCGCGCGGTTCCGCGCCAATTGGTCGAGCGAAAAAAATCCTTATCCCCCGGTCGCTCACCGTAACACCTTCGGAGTAAGCGGGACGATTACCAGTGCCGTGACCGCCATGCCGACAATGTACCAGGTGAACCCGTAGGGTAGCAGGATCAGGTACTCGATCACGCCGATAAGGGCGTATGCAACGAATGCGAGAAGCAGTTTTATGCCATAACGCCCAGTCAGTACCTCCGCCTTGGGTTCTCCGAAGAAAAGCCGCCAGTCCTTATCGGTACTCACCTTTTCGCCGCGACGCGCTCTGCTGAATATCACGACGATCATGGCAACCAGAGCGGTGATGGCAACAAACCCGAGGAGACTGATTATGTTTTCCACGATCGCGTTAACCTCGTCTTCTTCAAAATCGCATGTTGGTCGCAAGTTCTGGAGAAAACGTGGCAATGAATTCGGGTTGCGCAATAATGGCGTTCTTGATCACCAATTTTGCCGGCGCATCAGCCAACGAACAGCAGTTGGAATTCATTGGCGCGCCCGGAGGGATTCGAACCCCCAACCCTTAGATCCGAAGTCTATTTTTATCCATACCGAGCGGAACTCACATGGGAAAAAACTAGCATTCTCAAGAACTCAGCGCCTTTCACTTCCATGCGGTTGTGGGTGATTTCACGGGATTGTGGAAACATCGGTGGAAACAATTTACGGGGCGGGCCGACGCGCCCCCCCCAAAAAAAATTGGTTACTATTAAATCGAAGGAGAATTCAGTTCAATCTGGCTAACCGACCTGCATAACCGGCTGGCAACGGAGCGTAGCGACGTTGACAGTCCGAGTTGATGCAACGGTTGGGCAATACCAGGTCTAAACTACCTTTCCACAGCCCTCGGGTTGTTTGAATCATTATTTTTTCTCAGAAGCGTCTCGGATCTTGGGAAATTGTTGAAACGGTCTGAGGTCTAATGCTGCAAAGTGTATGTTCTTTAGCTCGTCCCAAGGCTTTGGCATCCGGCGTTGCCAGTGACAAGGCCGCATAAGGGGTCTGCCCCTTCCCCGATTCCACGCATAATCAAATTCTTTTCTTACCTCAGGCGACTTACTTGCTGCTTGTGACCAACAAAGCTGAAAGACTTCAGCTTCTTCGATTAGACCCAGGATTTCCGTTCGCCAATTGGCTCTGCTCCGCAGCTGTCTTGCGTCGCGAAGGTACGGAATTGCCAAAGCTTCGTAGGCCTGTTCCAGCGCTTCAACGATAGCGGCATCTTTGTGAGCATACGAGACGAAGACCTTTGCAAATGGCTCAGCCATCGCAGTTATTGGCGTAGCATTTTGGGTATCTGTGGCTTGGCTTACGATCTGCATCGATACTGGGACTTCCGCTATCAAGACTGGTCCGACATAGAATACGATGGCGCCCTGCGCAGGGTATTCGCTGACTTCCTTTTGTTCAGAACGGAACCGGAACCGGGAAACCTGCCATTCCTCCTCCCAAGAATAAGAGGCTCGGGGCGGATTGAACTGCATGCCCGGAACTTGCGGTACCACGGTAATTTGCGCACCCCTTACAATCTGCAAGGGCCTTTCGATAGATATCACATCTCTGGCGCCATTCAGTTCTTTCGATGCGTGTTCCCTTACTTGGGCAAAGACCGATGGAGCAGAAGTATGCGAATAGGCGAGCAAAGTCGCCCATTCCTCACAGACGCATTCCTTTGGATAACACGCAGTAAATACCGTGGTTTGGCCCGATTTCATGGCCGGCTGGGTTGTGCTATACGACAGCCAATCTGCCTCCAACGCAAAATTAAGACTCTTCAGTTGAGCGAGTGGTTGGGTGCCATTATTGGCGAGACGCTGCTGGTGCGACCGCAGCGTCCTTGAAGCCGGCTTTGTCGAAGGCCCGGCGGACAACTTCCAGTTGCCTTCGCGGTCTCGATGAAATCGGTCACATAAGCCAGTGCGGCTGGCCGGTTTTTTGGTACCGCCACGGCGACACTGACAATAAAACCCAAATCGTTTAAACTATCCACCAGCTTCCCCAAATTGTCAACGTTAACGTTTCCGCCAAAAGCCGACCCGGGCAGCGGGTTATCTCCCTAACGATCGGCGGGTTAATTCGCCTGCCAAACTAGGATTGAATTGTACGGATAGGTTTTAACCTGAATGCGAGCCGAAACGATTCGGTGACACCAGTTGGAGTCGAGCGCATTCAGGATAAAACCCGTTGGACTAAAGCGTTGGGTGAAGCAGTGACGTGTGTCTATGGGGATTGTAAGGTGGAGATTGGCCGACGCAGACGTAACAGCACGGTTGGTGATGAGAATACCGGGCCATTTTTGATACAACGAGTGGTTGAGACCGGGTGGCAAAACGCAATAGACAGCCGGCCAACAAGACGTGAATTAATGAAACAGGTCGCACCGATGCGTGGACTCTGGCACAGAGCGGCGCAGCTGCACGGTCTTTTGTTCGTTGATCGATCATCACGAAGAGTCCCAAGCAACGATGGGCAGGTTGGCAACAAAGACCAGAGTTCCCTTTTGGCATAGCGGGCATCGAGAGATATCGATGCCGGTGAGTTGAAGCATCAGCTCGTGAACTGATTTTACAGGTAGCTCCGGCAGAGCGGGATCGAGGTCCAAGAGTTGACGGCACTTTGAGAGAAGGCCTTTGGATCGGTTGGCCAAGAAGCCGAAGTGACGCACGCGCACGAAGCCTTTGGGGATCACGTGGAGCAGGAAGCGGCGGATGAATTCGTGGGCATCGAGGGGCATGGTCTTTTTTCGGTTCTGATCTTTTCGGTCCCGGTAACTGAAGGTGACCTCCGTGTTATTGGCCGACAGAATTCGATCATTGGAGAGTGCCACGCGGTGGGTATAACGGCCGAGGTAGTCCAGGACATGGGCGGGGGAGCCAAAAGGGTTTTTGGCATAGACGATCCAGGGTTTTTTTCGTAAGGCGTTGAAGAGGGCCTTGAAGGCTACAGGGTCGGCCAGGGAAGCGGTTTGACCCACAAAGAGGAGTTTGTTTTGAGCGAACGCGCTTTTGAGCAAGTCGAGGAACTTGCCGCAAAAGACAATGCTGAGGGCTTTCACAGGGAACAGAAAGTTTTTGCGGGCAGGCGTCCAGCGCTTTTGATCGTGCGACAGAGCTCCAGCGGGGACCAGACAATGGAGATGAAAATGATCTAACAGGGTCTGGTCCCAGGTATGGAGCACCGTGATGAAACCGATTTGTCCGCCAAGACGAGTGTGGCCAAAATCAACGAGCGTTTCACCAACGGCTTTAAACAAATGACTTAACAGAATCTTTTTGTTGGGCAGGATCAGCTTGTTGAGTTCGTGAGGCAAGGTGAACACCAGATGGAAGTATCCCACCGGCAAGAGTTCTGACTTTTGTTTCTCCAGCCACTTTAGCTTGGCCAGCGATTGGCACTTGGGGCAATGGCGGTTACGGCAGGAGTTATAGGCGGGTCGCTCAAAACCACAGGAGTCACACCGCTCGATGTGGCCGCCCAGGACGGCTGTGCGGCAGCGCTCCACGGCCTCGATGACTTTGAGATGCGAAACCGGCAACGGATGGTCGCGGCGATACGCCTCGCCATAGGCGCGAAAGATATCGGCCAGTTCAACGCCGCCTCTTGCCGCTGCCGGCCGCTGACAGGCGGCCAGCATGGCTTAGGCCCTCTATAACTGGAGCCTGTCGAGAGGACTCACGGCAGAGTCCACGTTCTGTGGCCGTAGCCTCAAGTACCGCTGGGTGGAAAGAAGCGAGGTGTGCCCCATCAAAAACTGGATCGAGCGCAAGTCCACACCGGCCTCCAGAAGATGGGTGGCGAAGCAGGCACGAAGGCTGTGAATGCCACGGCCCTTTTTCAGCCCTGCTCTTTTCTTCGCCGAGCGAAAGATGTGCCAGGCTTCCCCTCGGCTCAACGGACCGTTCTTGGCTCGGTTCGGGAAAAGCCAGATTGAAGGTCGGTAACGTTTCCAATACTGGCGCAGCTCCGTGAGCAGGTTCTGAGAAAGGATGGCATAGCGGTCCTTGCCGCCTTTACCTTGCTTTACACGAAGGGTCATGCGCGCCGCATCGATGTCTGCGATCTTGAGATTCACTAACTCCCTGACTCTGAGTCCTGCCGAATAGGCGGTCATCAGTAAAACACGTTGCTTGAGACATCGGACTGCCTTGATCAATCGCACGACCTCCTCGGGACTGAACACCTCGGGCAGGACTGAAGGCTTCTTGCGCGGCGGGATAAACAGCTTGTTCTCATCCCAGCCCAAAGTTTCATTGTAGAAAAACCGTAACCCCGAACAGTATCCCGTCAGACTATTGGGCGATAACTTCCGTTCCACCGTGAGATGCACAAGGAAACCCCGAATGTCCTCCTTGCTGAGCTGATCCGGTGATTTGTGGTGATATCTGGCCAGTCTGCTTACCGCGTAGACGTAGGATGCCTGCGTTGCTAGAGAGAAGTTCCGTAGCTTCATCTCCTCAATCATTCGGTCACGTAAAAGTCCCATAAATGCCTCCTCAAGTGAATTTGATTCACGGAGGCTATCACTGCACTCAGGGAGAGAGTCAAAGAAAAGGTCGATGAGAAAGTAACAGCGGGAAGATTACCGAAAGTACATCGATGGAACCGGACTCTCACCACCACCGCGAAGCGGTTTAGTCCTACGACGCGTCAATGTCGTCTCGGTAGGAGCTTGACGCGATAGAACCATTTCGAACGCTAAACCTCCTGCCGAGAACCTCATTCCATCGGTCCACGCCTAGGTATGCTGCAAACTTTGCGGTTGATCGCTTGCTAGAGCATGTTCCGCATCTCTTCGATCGAGAAGTCCGCACGAATTTCATTTTCACGTTGTCTTTCGCCTGTTCACTTGCCATGAACTTGTGGATAGGCCCAGGGCCTTCCGCCTCTACGACCACGGCCGCATCGTGCGCCCCGCCAGGAGATAGAAGAGGTCGGCGAGACCCCACTGCGCAGAAAACATGTTGCGTAATGAAAGCGCCTCTAGGAGCGAATTGAGGGAGAATTCAAGCCTAGCATTTAACTCCCGCATAAACGGCGAGCAACCTATTGCTAGCCCATCCAAGAGACAAGGCACCAAATAATCATAACACAACCAAAGAATAAGCAGCCGATTGTCGCTCCCACTAGACCGTTCAGCATCTCTGGCTTAACCGTATTCCAAACCAGCAGTTGCCGTAGTCGCTCTACACCTGCTACGAGCAATCCGATCCCTGCCAGCGCGACTGGAATAGCTAGCAACCGTTTCTTTACAATTTTCATAGGTCTGACCTGTCCTGTCCCATAAATTTCGGAACAACCTTTTCCTGCCGATATTTAGAGTTTTGGCAGTCCGTTGTCATCCGATTCTCTCATATTCTTCAGCATCTAAAAGTCAAGAAGGGGGCAGCACGCGAAATGGTAAGGCCTTTTCTTGCTCCCCATAACAAGAACAAGATCGGCAACGCCAAGGAGACCGGGGCTTCAGCTCCGTAGGTCTCAACCTATCACCGGCAGTAATCAGAAATAAATTATCTGGTTAACAATAAGTAAATTATGGCTATCGGCCCCCCTAAAGTAACAAGAACCGAGAACCAATAACCGAGGGAATCCTCATCGCGATTGAACTTATACCCTCTCGACCTGATTTCGCCCGACCCTAGCGCAGCGATTCCGCAATAAAAGATAATTAGGAAAAGGAGAATAAGGAAAATCTTGGGCATACTCCTTGGCCCCACGATTACGACAAAAGACTATTCGCTGAAACTACAGCCAAACTCGCTACTTGGCGAAGGCAGAAAAAGGGGGCGCCCATGTTCCGCCCATTCTGGAGGCTATTTATCACGCGCACCGTAATTCCGAAAACCATTTATTTACGGTAGAAGGAAAACCGGATTCGGGAAAAAAGGCGAATTTCGACGTAGTCGGAGAAATCAGTTCAATCTCAACGTCGCTGCCGCCTGGCTTTTGCCTTTTTTCACATTTCTCTACATTGCTCCCTTTATGCGTTAGAACAGAAGAGCCTCCTCAAACTCCGTTCGGTGATACAATTACAATACAATAAGGTTATGAGCAAACTTTATGTTAAAGCAATCAAGTCATCTATCTTTGGAATCATCGCGTTTGCGGCGCTTTTATTTTTGCCCGCCGGGACGCTCAGTTACTGGCAAGGATGGGCGTTCCTGGCAACATTCGTATTTTCTACAGTGATCATTACCGTATATCTGGCGCGGCACGATCCAAAGCTCCTCGAACGGCGAATAAGAGCGGGGCCTCAGGCGGAAAAGGAACCGGCACAAAAAGTAATCGTTACGCTTATAATTTTCCTCTTCGCGGCGATTCTACTGTTCTCCGCGCTTGACTGGAGGTTTCAGTGGTCGCCGGTAGCGTCCTGGGTATCTATAGCCGGGGACGCACTCATTTTTCTAAGCTACCTGTTCTTTATTTGGGTATTCAGGGAAAACAGCTACGGCGCTTCCACCATCCAAATAGCGGAGGGTCAAAAAGTCATCTCAACCGGCCCCTACGCGATTGTTAGACACCCGATGTACGCTGGCGCACTTGTGATGCTTGCCGGTATACCGCTTGCGCTCGGATCTTGGTGGGGACTGTTCTTCTTTTTCCTTACGCTCCCGGTCCTAGTATGGCGGCTCCTTGATGAGGAGCGGTTTCTGCACAAGAATCTACCCGGTTACACGGAATACACGCAGAAAGTACGATATCGACTGATTCGGTTCGTTTGGTAATCGAACCTGAACGAGGCAAGGGTGTGAGGCGTGAGGCGCGAGCCAGGTTTTACAGGTTAACTCGCGGCTATTCTGATTGCGCCGCGAGTTTGCGCCAAAACGTGAATGCTTGCGGGAGAACGGCAACGCCGACGATGAGGTTGTATCGATGACCCACTATCACGAGGGAACGTGTACTCGGGGCAAAACCACAGGGCAGCGAACGATGACCACTACCTTTCACTCCGCTCTGAAAACCTTCACTTACCCAGCCTGGAAGGACTGCTCGCTTTGGGAGTTAAGGCCGTTCTCAGCAGATTTTTTGATCGTTTAGAAATCATCACGCCCGGCTGCAAGGTGCTAAATATTAAAAGGTTTTGTTGCTCTCTTCTGTTCATCTGAGACTTCCGGTAAACTCTTGTCTCGGTTAATTCGTCTAATTACGCAACTCAGACCCGCCGCCCGGCTGGAGGGGGAGATAAATGATTTCTCTCAAAACGCGTAAAGTAGCCCAGTACGTTAGTTTTTGGTCTGTTCTCCTTGTTATTATCGCCTCCCTGGCCGCAACCGTCACGGCTGATAGCATCCCCTCAGACCTACGCGAAATCCACATTCTCAATCGTCTGGGCTTCGGGCCACGTCCCGGCGACATCGAGCGAATCAGAGCCATTGGCGTCGATAGATATATTGAAGAACAACTCTCCCCGAAATCTATTCCCCTGCCGCAAGACCTAACAGCTAAGCTCGAAAGCCTTGAAACCTTGCGCCTAAGCTCCCCAGAGCTTTTTATTGAGTATGGTCCGCCATCGTACGCGGGAGAGCGGGGGGATAAAGAAGCAGCGCAAAGAGCGCGTCAAAGGGCGCGTGTGATCTTGGAACAGGCCGTCGAGGCGCGCCTGTTGAGAGCCGTGGAAAGCCCCCGGCAACTTGAAGAGGTAATGGTCAATTTTTGGTTTAATCATTTCAACGTATTCGCACGAAAAGGTTTGGATCGTCTCTGGATAGGCGCTTACGAAGAAGAAGCGATCAAACCCAACGTACTAGGCCGCTTCCGTGATCTTCTCGGTGCCACCGCCAAACATCCCGCCATGCTTTTCTATTTGGACAATTGGCAGAACACCGCGCCCAATAGCCCCGGCGCGCGTGGACGGTTCAAAGGTCTAAACGAAAACTACTCCCGTGAGCTGATGGAACTCCACACCCTTGGAGTCGATGGTGGTTACACGCAAGCCGACGTAATTACCCTGGCCCGCATCCTGACCGGCTGGGGTTTGCGACGGCCAGGGCAAGCGGCTCAACAAACTACTACCCTCAGGAGAGTCACGATAGGGGGGTCGGAGAGCGTACCCGCAAACGGCTTTTTCTTCGATGCAAAGCGGCACGATTTCAGCGCCAAGGTATTTCTGGGTCAGACGATTAGAGCCAGTGGGTTGAGCGAGGGGGAAGAGGCTCTCGATATCCTGGCGCAACATCCATCAACCGCTCGTCATATCAGCTACCAGCTCGCTCAGTATTTTGTGGCCGACGATCCACCGAAATCCCTAGTCGAACGATTAGCCAGAAGATTCTTGGATACACGGGGCGATATCCGAGCCGTGCTCGACACCCTTTTTCATAGCCCTGAGTTTTGGGATGAACAGTATATCGGCAAGAAGTTTAAGACCCCTTATGAATACGTGATCTCCGCAGTTCGCGCCACTGGGACTCCTGTCGTAAACACCCAACCGATTCGGGGCATAATCGCCCAGCTTGGGATGCCACCCTACGGCTGCCAGACCCCGGATGGATACAAGAACGTCCGGGATGCCTGGTTAAATCCAGACGCCATGACCCAAAGGCTCAATTTCGCCACAGCTGTTAGTGCCGGGCAATTGATATTGGCTCCGCAACCAGCCAACGGGATGGACCCGATGGCAGAAACAGCGGAGAGATCGATGGATACTCCGGCGGCTTCTATTAGCCATCTCGATTCCGGGGCGCTGGTTAATACGGTTGGCAATAAGATTTCCAAGGAAACCCGAGCCACGGTGAAAGATTCTCCGCCTGCCCTTCGCGCCGCACTTATCCTGGGGAGCCCCGACTTCATGTACCGATAGAGATATTTAACGTTGGAGAGAGACATGAATCGAAGAGAGTTCTTAAAACAGGCAACCCTTCTTTCCGCATCGGGGCTATTTCTTCTCAGCGGCAACGCATGGGCGGCCCGAGCCATCGGAGGGGAGCAGAGCCGCAAGCGTCTGGTGGTTGTTTTCTTGCGTGGCGCCGTCGATGGCCTCAACGTTGTCGTGCCCTACAGCGAAGATGCCTACTATAGCTCCAGGCCAACGATTGCGATACCGAGGCCCCAGGAGAACGGTGGTGCACTGCGATTAGATGACCGCTTCGGCATACATCCCGCGCTGGCGCCGATCATGCCGCTGTGGGAGAAGAAATCCTTGACTTTTATTCATGCTTCTGGCTCCCCCGATCCGAGTCGATCCCATTTCGATGCCCAGGACTACATGGAGACCGCCACGCTTGGAGACAAGAGCACTCCTGACGGTTGGTTAAATCGCTTGCTCGAAGTCTTGCCCGGTACACGAAATGCTACCGATGCAATCAGCGTCGGCCCCACCTTACCTCGTATTCTTTCAGGTCGAAGCCCAGTAACGAATCTACCCCTTAGCCCAGCAGCAATTAGGCCAACGGCTACCGATCGACCACAAATTCAAGCCGCCTTTGACCGGCTGTATAACGGGAACGACCCGTTAAGTGTTGCCTATCGTGAGGGGCAGAGTGCCCGCAAGAAGCTGATGGCGGAACTCAGCGAGGATATGCAACAGGCTGACGGTGGAGCACCGTCACCGATTGGCTTTGCCGGTCAAGCGCAGAAACTTGGGCGGCTCATTGCGCGCGATTCCGGTATCAAGGTCGCCTTCTTTGCTCTTGGCGGCTGGGACACTCACGTCAACCAAGGTTCAGTGACCGGACAACTGCCAAACCGATTAAAAGCTCTGGGTGAGCTGCTTTCAACCTTCGTTCAAGCATTGGGAACATCTTATTCGGACACAGTGGTCTTGGTGATGTCTGAGTTCGGGCGAACGGTGAAGGAAAATGGCAACGGGGGCACGGACCACGGACACGGTAATGTGATGTGGGTGATGGGCGGAAATGTCCAGGGTGGCAAAATGTACGGGCAGTGGCCGGGGTTATCCGGTAATGCACTCTACGAAGGGCGAGACTTAGCTGTTGCGACAGATTTTCGGGAGATCATCACCACCGTTTTACAGGCTCAGTTCGGGCTCACTTCCTCCCAGCTTTCTAAAGCAATCCCCAATGGACCAAGACCTAGCAGGGAACTTAGCGAATTAATCCGTCTTTAGACCTTTCGACCGCATGCGGCGAGGCGCGCTGAGTTCATCTCTCATTTATCGCATAGCGGCAGCGAAAAAGGTCAGATGAATAAATGCCCACCATTATCAAAGGGGACGGGTTGCCGATGGACAGCAAAAATAATGTGAGAAAGTTCCGGGAAGATAAAATGCTGAGCATAGTAGCGCTGGCGCGACTGGCTTGCATCTCTCCGCTGACGGTTGACCGTGTTGAGAGGGGCATGCCTTGCATGATGGCGACTCGGCGTAAAATCCTCTTGGCGTTGGGATTAAAGCTCTCCGAAAAGAGCAGAGTTTTCAAGAATAGCTAAAGGGAAGTCATTTCTTGTTCGCCTCAAAGAGTCTTTCCTGCCGTCGCTTATCAGACCTTCTTGGGACTATCAACTAAAGCTACGCTTTTGGAGGATTGAGTGGATGGAGAATTCAGTTCAATTTCAGCGCTAACGTTGCGCGTGACCCGCCGCCGGTTAGGCGGTCGGGTCCACGCGATTGTTCGCTGTCTTTTTTCTTTTCCTCATCCAATCTATCAGGAAGTTTATATTCAAGCCCATGCCAAAGAAATTCGGCTTCAGCTCAAAGAAACTATGCCACCAACCCGAGTTCCGATTTTGATCTCCAGAAGATTGAACTTCGGAATCAATAATAGACTCGAGTATCTCATAGTTTTTCTCTATCAGTTTCGATACATCGCGCTTAACTACCGACCTAGGGTAACCTTTTCCCCTCAAGCGTTGATCGATGTCAGCCATTCTATAAAAGATCTTCTCGATCATAATTCTGAGGTAACCTAAGCAGTCAGAAAGCGCAGATGAAACAGGTATATTCCTTTCGATAGCCTTGCAGCGCGTGGACTCAATTAGTTCCCTACCAACTTTACGAATGAATTCATCTGCAAAGCCTCCCCAAAAAACGTCATTCACTGAACCAGGAAACTCGACGCCCTTAATCGAGATCTTTCGTCCGTCCGCACGTGAAATGCTAACGCCGTGGGAGTTAAAAAACACCCAAGGATCGATTGCAGATCTCAATAATTTATTAGTTGCATCTTCAACATCAGCTTTTATGACTGCGTTTAGAGCGGAGCTTTTCATTTTTCTAGCGACTAATAAGTATACTGCCGAATGTCTGGCGGCATATCACGTTTTCCCTTTTCGATCCCGCAATAGCGAAACGGCCTAAAATATCCCGCAGTTACCAAGAAATTGTCAAGACTATTAATCCGGAGGAGGCTATACCGGCATGTTGCTAGGCAGCCTGTTTATGCCGCGCAAGATCGACCTAGGGGTGCCGGATCCCACTGTGGTTCGTCGAAGAACTGGTCCGCGGTGGTCTGTTGCGGGAAGATATGCGGATGACGTTTTCCACGTCGGAAAATCCGTAGTCGGGATCAGCACCGTTGTCCGAACAGATGATAAACGGCAGCTGGCGTCTGATCAATTCGTAGGCGGCGGTGTTCTCGAAATGCCCTCCGTCCGAGAGATTCCAGCGTAAGCCGCGTCTCACCATAGAAGCGGGCCAGGAATTCCTGATAAACAAGGTCAAACGTGCCGCCCCATGGGCTGCTTCGGCGCGGCGGGCTCATCATTGCCCTCGCTGTGCGCCACCAGCAACCGAGGCGGGCATTGAAGAGCCAGGCCAGCATCGCGTAGTCGGTCCCGGACAGGCGTCCCATGCCCGTGGAAGCGGCGCCGCCAGAAATGGCACACCACGCGCGAGCCGACAGGCGCTCGAGCTTGGTCTCGGCGTCATCGGTAGCAGGCTGCGAAGATGGTGCGATCCTGGAGCCGATGTCCCCGGGCTTGTCGGCCCAGGGGAAGAAAGTCTCGCCCGCGCGGATACCAGCCGGACCAATGCATAACGGAAAGCCCATGCGATCCTCGCGTACCAGGTTCGGTCAGGCTCAAACTCTCGTTCACGGTAACGTCGATGAGGTGCAGCGGACCCAACGATCTCTACTTGGGATCGCTCCGGAAGTACGCCCGCAAGGAGAGGTCGTCCTCTGGATGGGACTCGGAGACGAACAGACGTCTGGCTGCGGAATTGTCGTTCTTGTTCAAAGCAGACGCCAGCTCCGATAAACGCGAGAAATTCGCAGCGCCAAGGAAGGTCCTGGTCAGGCGCGCGGTATAAAAGCGGTGGAACGTCGAATGATTCAGGAATCCTTCGCTTCCCGAGGTCATTACAAACAACACCACCCAAGCGCCTGCCAGAAAACCAGTAGCGGATTTGGTCGGCGACGGCGTCATCCAACGAGATGGACTGCTTCGCCATGAGGATCTTGCCGAACAAGAGCACCTGTACCAGCATTGCGGCCGCGATGGCCAGCCCTAGCATAAGGAGTAGAGCTGCGAGCGTCGCGGCCTCCTTGCGAAAGCGCAGCAGGAGCATGATCCAGCCCTTCGACGCACCGTTTCCGGAAAGTTCGCTCGCCTTGCGCAGAGTCCCGCCATTCGACAGCAGAAACGGCAGGCCGAAGTTGCGAAACACGTAGGACGCGATCCCAACGAAGGCGGCGTAGAGAAGCAGCCAGCGGAGCGGGTCGTCGTGGACAGGCTAGACGATGCGCTGCCTAGTGTGGCAAAGAAAACAGCCTGAAAATGTTTGGCAACATTTCATGGAAACAAATGGACATAGGATCAGATTTGACGGGCGTAAGTTATTGAATTTACTGGCGCGCCCGGAGGGATTCGAACCCCCAACCCTCAGATCCGAAGTCTGATGCTCTGTCCAGTTGAGCTACGGGCGCTTTGGCAACAATAAAGAACGCGCTAGTTAGAATACGTGATTTTGATGCCCTGGTCCACGAAGCTCATCTGACCTTCCAGACGGTTCCGTGCGGCGAATCCTCGACGATGATTCCCTTGTCCTTCAGCTCCGAGCGGATACGATCCGCTTCTTGCCATTTCTTTTCTTTCCGGGCGGTCTCTCTCAGGCGGATCAAATCCTCAACCCACTCGGCGGAGACCTTATGAATGTTGAGCCATTGATCTCTTTTCTTGCGAAAAAATTCCGCAGGCGTCTCCTGCAGTAAGCCGAGAGTTTCACCGATCGTCTTCAGGGCCGCCCAGCGCGGGCCGATCTCGGAGGCCTTGCCCTCATCCGCTAGGCGGTTCAGCAAGCGGGATTCCTCGAACATCAGCGCAAGGGCCCTGGGAGTATTGAAGTCATCGTTCATCTCCTCGCGGAACGATTGTAGGAGCACGGCGTCGGCTTCTCCGGAATACGCCTGCGGGGAGAGCCGCTCCATGCGTTCGCAGGTCTCATAGATCCTTTCCAGGGCCTTCTCCGCCTCCTCCAGGCCCTGGTACGAGAAATCCAGCGGGCTTCGATAATGGCTCGAAAGGAAATAATGGCGCAACGTCGCAGCGTCCGAGCGCCCGAGAACCTCTTGGATCGTCATGATATTTCCGAGGGATTTTGACATCTTCTCGTGATCAATGTTGACGAACCCGTGGTGAATCCAGTACCGGGCCAGGGCAAGACCCTGGGCCTCCTCGGACTGAGCAATTTCATTCTCGTGATGGGGGAAAATCAGATCCATGCCTCCCCCGTGAATATCAAAGGGCTGCCCCAAATACTTACTGCTCATGGCCGAGCACTCGATGTGCCAGCCCGGCCTGCCGTTTCCCCAGGGGCTATCCCAGAAAGGATCCCCTTGTTTGCTTTGCTTCCACAACGCGAAGTCCATCGGATGACGCTTGCGCTCGTCGATTTCGACGCGCGCTCCCGCCTCCAGCTCCTCAAGCTTTTTCCGCGAAAGCTTGCCGTAATCCGGGAATCGCTCCACTTGAAAAAAAACGTCGCCGTCGACTTGATAGGCGACACCCCGTTCTTCGAGACGCCGAATCAATGCGACCATTTCGCGAATATGTTCCGTTGCCTTCGGCTCCTCGGCCGCGCAAGAAGTCGCAGCGCGCGCGTATCACGGTAAAAAGCCTGAATGTACCGATCCGCCAATTCCTTTGGCGTGATCCCGCACTCTGCGGCGCGCTGGATGATTTTGTCATCCACGTCGGTGAAATTACGGACAAACTTTACCTCATACCCGAGAAAACCCAGATAGCGCACGATCACGTCGAACGTCACAAGCGAGCGCGCGTGCCCAACGTGGCAGTCGTCGTAAACGGTGACGCCGCACACGTAGATCCCCACGTTTCCGTCTTTGAGCGGCACAAAGGTTTCCTTGGCGCGTGACAGCGTATTATAAATCTGCAGACTCACGGAAACGTACTTTCTTTCGATTTTGTCTCATCTTACGGATCGAAACCGGATTTGCAAGGCTGTGCGGCCGCTTGCGTTAACAAGAAAAACCGGTTAAACGGGCGTGAAGAGGAAATTCGATGAGCAAGCAAAAATCATACAACGATTTGAGAGAGTTCATTCACGTGCTTGAGGCCAATGACAAACTTTATCGCATCACGCGCGAGATCAACAAAGACACCGAGCTCCAGCCCCTTGTGCGTTGGCAATTCAGGGGATTGAACGAAGATCAACGCAAGGCTTTTCTTTTTGACAATGTGACCGATGCCAAAGGAAGAAAGTATCGCGGTTCCGTCTTGGTCGGCGGCTTGGCGGGCAGTGGGGCCATCTACTGCCTTGGTCTGCAATGCAAACCGGAAGATGTCGCAGACCGCTGGCTTTACGCCATGGATCACCCCATTGAGCCTGAAATTGTAAGAGCCGGACCCGTCACGGAAGAAATTCATAAAGGCGCAGAGATGCTCGCACGCGGCGGTTTTCACGAGTTTCCGATTCCCATTTCGACGCCGGGTTTCGATAACGGCCCCTATATAACGGCCGGCCACTGGATCACGAAAGATCCGGAGACTGGGCAGAGAAACATGGGGAATTATCGCGGGTTGATCAAAGGACCGGGCTTGAGCGGGCTCATGACGGGAACGCCGCAGGATCTTTCGGTCCACTGGGAGAAATGTCGACAAAAAGGCATTCCTCTGGAGGTCGCGGTCGCCGTCGGAACCGTGCCGGCCGTTTCCTATACCGCCACACAAAAAGTTCCGCCCACCATGGACGAACTGTCGCTGGCAGGCGGGTTGGTAGGAGAACCGATCCAGTTGATCAAGTGCCAGACAGTCGATCTGGAAGTTCCGGCGACGGCGGAGATTGTTCTGGAGGGTATCATTCCTACGCGTTACCTCGAGGAGGAAGGACCGTTCGGCGAATCGATGGGCTATGTCGATCCGCGGACTTTGAGCATGGTCTTCGAACTAACCTGTGTGACCCATCGGAAGAACCCCATCTGGGTTTCCATTATCAGTCAAGTAACACCCAGTGAAAGCTCCAAGATCAAAGCAATGGGCATGGCAACCCTCGTGCAGCGGTTTCTCCATCAGAAAGGCTTCACCAGCGTCCTTGAAGTCTCATTGATGGAACCGCTGGTCAACCTGCGACCCTATGTCGTGGTGCGCATGAAAAAACGCGACGACCAGGACCCCTGGGGCGCGATGCAAGCCGTCCTCGATTACGGCGACCGCGTCGGCAAGCTGGTGATCGCCGTCGACGAAGACATCAACCCGCACGACCCCGTCGCCGTCACGTGGGCCATCACCCACAGATCACAACCCCACAAAGACACCAAAATTGTCGGCGATCGTCCGTTTGGCGCGACGCCGATCGGGATGATCGTAACCCATCCGTCGAGCCGTTATGACAACATGGAGTCATCGCTGCTCATCGATGCTACGCGAAAAGCGGATTTTCCGCCCCTCTCGCTACCGAAAAAGGAATATATGGAGCGCGCCCGCCAGATCTGGGAAGAGTTGGGTCTTCCCCAGCTGGAGCCGCGCGAGCCCTGGCACGGCTACCTTATGGGCTTATGGCCGCAAGAGCTGGATGACGAGGCGAAAATGGCGGCGCGCGGCGACTACGACATGGTCGGTGAAAAGCTTCGCGCAACCCGCGTCGAAGTCGGCGAAGGCGAGACGCTGAAATCTATCAGGGACAAGTGGGGGCGCACGCATTCCGGCAGGGCCGGATGAGGCGTAGCAAAGATCAAATAATTAAACACAGGAAGCAGCCTAAAATGGTGCGAAAAACTCTGAATTTTGCCATAATTACAATAGAGACCTTCCTCGCCCAGACTGCGGAGACTGATCCCAGCGCTAAAGGACACAAGGCCGAGGAGTATGTGGGTCTTACTTTTTTCAACGAATTGGAGAGTAGCGGCCTCTTTAGGTCCCTGAGCCGCTAAAGATGTCGTATGAAACATAGAATCTCCCTCTCGGTTAACGGCGAAGATTATCAGACTGAGGTGGAGGCCAACCAGCTTCTGCTCCACGCGCTGCGCGACGACCTTGGACTCACCGGAACCAAGGAGGGCTGCAGCATCGGCGTTTGCGGCGCTTGCAGCGTGATTATCGACGGCCGTTTAGTCAGCTCTTGTCTGACGCTTGCGGTTGCCTGCCAAGGGAGGAAAATCGAAACTATAGAGGGGCTTGCGAAAGACGGCCAACTTCATCCGCTGCAGCAGGCCTTTATCGAGTACGGGGGATTTCAGTGCGGTATTTGCACTCCCGGCCAGATCATGGCCGCCAAAGCGCTGCTGGACGAAAGCCCTCGGCCCACAGAGGAAGAAGTGAAAGAGTGGATGTCCGGAAACCTGTGCCGCTGCACTGGCTACTACAAAATTCTCGAATCCGTAATGGCCGTGGTTGACAACAAGATCAGTCCCGATTTTCAATTCAGGAAAAGAGAACAGCAAGCAAAAATCCAAAGTCTCGACGTTTATAAGGCCGTGGCGAAAACGGACTGACCCACTTCGAGTGTGAGTCAGTCACCCTGAGCCTCCCGGTTATCATTCTGAACGCAGTGAAGAATCTCGGGGCAGACCCCGCCAAGGGTCTCGCGTAAGGAGTTCTCCCCTTGAGCACAGGCGAGAGAATCTTCGGGCTTCGTCCTCAGAATGACGAACGCGCAAAGGCTGACGGCAACCGGACCAAACACTGAGAGAGAGCCCTATGGCAAATACAGAAAAGTTTTCCGTGGTCGGCAGACGCGTTCAACGCGTCGAGGGTTACGACAAAGTCACCGGCGAAGCGAATTACATCGCCGACATCGTGCTTCCCGGCATGCTGACCGGAAGAATTCTGCGCAGCCCTTATCCGCACGCGAGGATCCTCCGGATCGACACCCGCAAAGCGGAACAACTGCGCGGCGTGCGCGCGGTCGTGACCGCGGAAGACACGCTCAAGAAACCCTGGGGGGCATTTTTCGCCGACCAGTATATCCTTTCGGTGGGGAAGACCCGCTATGTCGGCGAAGAAGTGGCAGCGGTGGCCGCCATCGACCGTGATACCGCCGAGGAAGCGTTAGAACTCATCGATGTGGAATGGGAACCGTTAGCTGCAGTCTTCGATGCCGAAGAAGCCATGAAAGAGGGAGCGCCGCTGGTTCATGACGGCAAGGACCGCAATGTTGCGATGACGATCGATGTCGAGAGAGGCAACGTTGAGCGCGCGTTCGCAGAATCCGACGTCATCGTGGAGGATACGTTCCACAGCATGCCGCAATGGCACTGCGCGATTGAAACCATCGGCAGCGTCGCGGATTACGCCCCCAACGGCAAGTATACCATCTACATGAATACGCAGACGCTTTTCATGGCGCGCTACCGGATCGCCGCCGCGCTGGGGTTGCGCGAGACCGACATCCGCATCATCCAGAGCGCCGTCGGCGGCGGCTTTGGCGGCAAATCATGCGACGATAACAACGCCCTCGTCGCCGCGGTACTGGCGCGCAAAGCAGGCAAGCCGGTAAAAATCATCAACACGCGGGAGGAAGAATTCCTGGCCGGAAGTCGTCCTCGCGTGTTTATGAAGATCTCTGTGAAACTGGGCTTTAAGAAGGACGGGCACATCAGGGCCAAGCATATCCGCGTGATCGCCGATAATGGGGCCTATTCGGCGAAAGCGCCGGCGATTACCGGCGTTGCCGCTCTACGTCACGACACATGCTACAAGTATTCCGACGTCAAAACCGAGGCTTATCTGGTTTACACGAATAAAATCCCTACGGGAGCGTTCCGGGGCTTCGGTAACCCTTCAGCTGAGTGGGCCGTCGAGCAAGCAATCGATGAGGGAGCGCATGAGCTCGGCATTGATCCTCTCGAAATCGCACGCATCAACGCCGCCGATCCGGGCTACATCTCACCGCATGGGAACCGAGTAACAAGCTGCGAGCTAAAGCAGTGCCTCAATATGGCGGAAACCATGATGGACTGGAAGAAGAAGCGCGCCGAGAAGAGACCCAACACCGGTTTGGGGCTCGCCTGCACGGTCCACGTCAGCGGCAAACGCCACTTCGGCGATTACGACGGCAGCTCTGCGACCATCAAAATCAACGAGGACGGCAAGGCGCTGATTCTGAGCGGTGAGGGCGAGTGCGGCCAGGGAGTGCACACCGCCATGTGCCAGATCGCCGCCGAGGAGTTGGGTATTCCGGTTGAAGACGTTGAGATCTCGCGCGCGGATACGGATCTCACAACCTTCTGCCTCGGCGCATTTGCCAGCCGCCTCACCTACATCAGCGGCAACGCAGTCAAAAACGCGGCTTCGAACGTAAAACAACAGTTATTCGAGCAGGCGGCGGAAATGCTCGAGGCCAATCCGAAAGATCTGCTCTGTCGGGATGGACTGATCTTTGTACAGGGTTCGGAGAACAAATCTGTTACCGTCGCTGACGTCGCCCGCGGACGGCTCTTCCGCCACGGCGGAGCGCCGATCGTCGGCTCCGGTAGCTTCGACGCTGACTCGGTTCTTCCCGATACGACCCGCTTCGGCAACGAATCCGGCGCTTACAACTATGGCGTGCAAGCTGCCCAGGTCGAAGTCGATTCGGAAACCGGACAAGTTAAAGTCATCCAGTACGTGATCGCTTCGGATTGCGGTACCGTGATCTACCCCATTGGCGCGGAAGGCCAGGTAGAGGGCGGTTTAGCTCAGGGGCTAGGTTACGCGCTTACCGAGGGGCTTCGTTTCGACGAAGGAAGACCCGTGAATCCCAATTTTTCCGATTACCGGATCATGTCGATGCGAGACATGCCACCGCTGAAACATGGATTTGCTGATTCTTATGAGCCCACGGGGCCTTTCGGCGCCAAGGGTTTGGGGGAACTGAGCATGGACCCCACCGCCGCGGTGATTGCCAACGCCATTTTCGATGCTGTGGGCGTACGCATCAAGACGCTGCCGATCACGCCGGAAAAGATTTTGCACGCGCTTGAAGAAAAGAAGTCACGGGCCAAATAATGCGCAGTTTCGATTACCTGGAACCCACGACTCTCGAGGAGGCATGTGCCTTGCTGGAGCGTTATGGTGATGAAGCGCGTCCCATCGCCGGCGGAACCTCTTTGATCATCTGGATGCGCCAGCACCTGCTCAACCCCACAGTTGTTGTCAGCCTTGCTCGCATCCCTGGTTTTGAGGGCATAAGCTTTGCGGACAACAAAGGTCTCACGATCAACGCCGGCGCGCGGCACCGGGACATCGAACTCGACTCCGCCATCCGACAGCATTATCCCCTCCTTCACGCGACCTTCCGCAAGGTCGCCCAACCGCGAATCCGCAACATGGCGACGATCGGCGGGAATCTGTGCCAGGGAGATCCGTTGACGGATCCCGGAGCGAGCCTCATAGCGTTGGATGCAGCGGTGATACTGCAAGACTCGAAGGGGAAGCGAACTCTTTCGCTCGAAGAGTTTTTCGTCGACTACTACGAAACCGCGCTGCTTCCGGGCGAAGTCCTCACGGAGATTCACGTGCCTCCTCCGAAACCCTTGCTACGCTGGGCTCACATCAAGTTTACACCGCGTTCCGTGGAAGACTTCGCAACGATTGGCGTCGCCCTGGCAATCGACGTTCGCGACGGTGTATGTGCGGACTTGCGCCTCGCCTTGAACTCTGCCGGGCCCAAGATTTTCCGCGCCCGCCGCGCCGAAGAAGCTTTGCGCGGGCAAAAAATCACCGCCAATCTCGTCCGTGAAATGGCCGAAGTCGCCTCCGCGGACTCCGACCCGATCGACGACAACCGCGGCTCCGCTGGCTACAAGCGCGAGATGGTCAAAGTAATGGTCCGCCGCGCCGCCGCGCAGGCGCTCGCTTAATCGACTTTTGTCCGGGAGTGGGCCTTAATGCGCGCGGCGTAAACTTCGCACCCCAGTCACCCGCCGGCCTCACTTCGAGGCGTTAGTATTTACGAGCGCCAAAGCCTTTGCGTGATAGGAGGCGTCGTAGTAGCGGTCGGGCGGCGGGGCCTTGCCGCCCCAGCTCCCCTCCACCTCGGCGCGGAACTTGAGCACGTTGCTAAAGCGTGCAACGTCGATCGCCGCGTCTTTGGCCAGGCCGTTCGGACCCGTGTCCGCCTCATAGATTCCCGCCGCCAGATCGCGCGGCAGCTTGCGCTGCTGGGCAACCATATCGATCACCTTGTCCTTATTTTCGGGATTCATGATCCAGCGCTGCGCCTCGATCTGGGCCGCGAGGTAACGGACCAGTACATCGCTATTCTCCTGCGCCCATTGCCGCCGCGTAAAGATACCGTAGCGCAGGACCGGGCCGACAATATTGGAAGTCGTCGCCAGGCTCACCAGGCCCTGCTGCCGCGCCTGAACCGCCGTTTGACCGGAGGCGATAGTCGCCGCATACTCTTTCTGCTTCAACATCGCGTTAACGCGCGCCGTCGTGCCGCCGGCCTCCTTCATCTGGTAGTCTGTTCCCGGGTTGAGGCCCGCCGCGGAGAGAATCTTCTTCAGAGCCAGCGCATTCTGCGTATTCGGCGCATCGACAAGGACGACCTTGCCGCGTAGGCCCGCGACCGATTTGATTTCCGGCTGCGCCACAAGCTCGTTCGGGGTGTAGTCCGTGGCCGCAACTAGAATCACGTCCACACCGGCGTTCTCGACCATGGCGACGGCGTTATCGACGCCGTAGTCGGCAAGATCCAATTCGCCGGAGGCGAGCCAGCGTCTGACCTCCTCCGAGCCTCCCGCGGCTCCCCGAGGCAGCTGTATCCGGAGACCGTATTTGGCAAAGATCCCGTTCGCCTGGGCGACCAATGTTGTGAAGCTGCCCCCGCCGACTTTCAGAGTCTTTAGACTTGATTCTTGCGCAAGCAGAGCGTCATGTCTAAAAGCGGTAATCCCCACTGCCACAACAACAGCCACACTCACCGTGCCATTCAATACTTTCGACTTCATGCTCTCCTCCCGAAGGAATTTGAAGCGCCAACCTCTAGGGGCAGATCGGTCCGCTTATCGGGCGGAGAGTACCCGCGAATGATGTGGCATGTCAACCGAGCCCGATTTGTGGCGCCGATACCCAGAAAAACGAGGATCGCGAATCTGCCGAGGTTCGAATCCAGTCTAAACCAAATTCTGTTGATGTTTTCAGCCGATTGAGAGAGCATGGGCCTCAACGGACCGCCAAGCGGAAGGAGTTGCGGGCTTATAGACTTTTTATGATATCATGGGCCCGAGTCTAATGAGGGCGAAGTCGATTCTGTCACGTCGTCCGCAATGAACGTGCTATCAAGAGGACCAATCTAAAACAATTACCAATGGAGGTGTTTATGCCCGTTAAGCGTATTGATGTCAGCGAGCACCCGGCTGTTAAAGGGATTGTCGGTACTGGTAAGCATGAGAGACTGCTTTTCAATTCCGATACCTCTCATGTCTGGATTCACCACAGCCAGCCTGGCGACAAAGGTCCGATGCACAGGCATACCGCAGATCAGACCTTCTACGGTCTAACAGGCGAGTGCTACATCAATTTCCCGGATGGAACGCGCCAATCCATCACGCCCGGCGTGCTGCTTGTGATCCCCAAGGGCCAATACTACCAACAGGAAGCACCCAGCCACACCGGCTACGTTTTTCTGGGCACCAGGGCAGAAACCTACGCGAATTCCCGCTTTGGTCCCCAAGGGCAAGAAATCAAGGCCGGCGGCAAAGCACCATTGGATTAGTTGTAAGGGTCCTTATCTCAGCGACTCTGAGCTACTTGGCCTGACGCTTCGCTTGTCCGAAACAAGCCTCATTCCCGCGCAATCGGGGACGCAGGGTTTCTGGATTCCGGCTCGCGCTCGCTATCTCGCCCGCGCCCGGCCTTACTTTTGCTCGTACAGCTTCTTGATAAATTCGCTCTTGTCCGGCTCGGCGACAACGCTCGTGTCGAGGAATATTCCGCACTTTTGGGCGCTGATGGTGGGCGCCGCTCCCAAAATCTTTGTGTTTTAATAGGTCTCCGGAAGTTGCCCGAACTCCCTCAGCACGTAATAGCACTGGCGAACACCGTTGGGACGAGAATTTCTGGGTGGCGTCTGTCTTCGCAAATCAGGCAAGTCGCTTGGAAATCCGAAGACGTTGTTGAACAGTTGAGCTGCTTCAGGCTCGGCAATCTTCGATTTTAAAAATTGAAACTGTTCAAGGTAGTCTTTTCGGAGTCTAACACGTTGAAGGTCGTTGAGTCGAAAAGTATCGACCAGAATGGCGCCACGTTTCCCTTGGGGGATAACCACTCCGCTGCTGTTTACGGAAAGATGAATTCCATACGCGTCACTACAAGGGTCAGGAATGCCAGTCAATGCTCGTTTTAGGCAGTTACATTGCAAACATGCATACAAGAGATTATCGTAATTGAGAACGCCCCGGCCAAACTTTTTAGGAAATAAATGTTCGACGCTGAAGGCAGCATGGCCGTCCGGATACCAGTGCTCTCGGACCAAACAAAAAACGCATGTGAAGGTGAATTCGTCGCGCAACCAAGGCTTATAGGAATGGTAGCTACGGTAACCCGACGGCCCATGACGCCGAACGTGGCGCGCCCGAGAATACGTGAAAATCATATTGGTTTATCAGCCTGCGTCCTCCTCGAAGCCAAGCCTTCGTGCATACGTTTTCAACATCGCCAGTTCAGCGAAGGGCAATTGCTGAACTGCGTGCATTTGCTTTTCGGCTAATGCATCAAGGGCATCGAGTTCTTCTACCTCTTCCGATTGGAGTCCAATCGAATGTTTTTTGTTGATGAGGTGGAAGCGGCGCGTATTGATTCGAGCCCATTGTTCCTCATTTTCTATTGAGGCGATCAAGGCATCAAGGAGCCGCAATTCATCGGCCAAATCGCGAGTTATCAAGTCCGTGACGGCAAGGTCATGATATGCGGCAATCAAGTTCTCAAGGTTGAGTGCGGCATAAGTGTTTCTTCTGGGCACGCGGATTTTTTCAATGTTTCTGGGAATCAGTTCGTCCACGACCACGTCAAGAAAACCGACCAACCTGCCGCCTTTGAATAGGGCTATTAGGTCACGTATATCCCTATTTGCCAGCGGTTCTTGCAATTCTATTGGGATATCTGGGATTTCAAGAATAAGTTCGGGTCTTTCTTCATAGTCGCGAACAGTCTTAGCGAGAAGCGAATCAGACGTCTCAAAAGGCAGGGCGCCCTGAAGATCGTGAGCCGTGGCTGGAACATCCATGAAATCGGCTTGTTCCTTGACCTCGCTGGCTACTTCAGGGGCTTGGGGGTACGTTGTAGACATGCTTTGTGAAAACGGATCTGCTACAACTCTGCTTCCTTCCGCCTGATCAGCAGAGATACCAGCACCATGCTTGATTGTACCCGCGTGTACGCCGTTAAGAAATGCCTCTTGCGCTCTCCTAAGACTTCGCAAAAATGTTTCCTTCTGCAATTGCTGTGCAATCTTCTCACGCTCGTCTGAGTTCAAACGACGGAACCCAGGTTTTCCGGCTAGTCTAAACTCGAATACTTGGAGCCGGTGCTTCTCGATTGGAGGGGGTATTTTGAGACTAGAAATTATGTTAGGCAGAGAATGCTCGATTTCATAAATCACAAGGGTTTTGAGAGCTTCCGCGTCTCCGGAAACCTGGGTCAGCAAACCACCAAGATCGATATCCGCTAAGGATTGCGTCATTTACCGTTTTCTACCCTTTGCACCTTTATCAACAATATCCTTCTGCAGTGCCTGGGCAATTGTCTCCCCAATTCGTTGCCTAACTTGTCCCGGCAATTCCACCCGCCGTTCTTCATCAGGAGAGCTTCTAGTACGTTCCAGATATCTGAGAAAATATTTTCTCCACCGTAATAATATATCACACAATATTGCCGTACCGTCGTTATACGGGAGTTGTTCTGACCCAGAATACCAAAGTTGAATTCTTTTAAGGCAGGGGTCTAAATCGTTTTTAAGAATATCACGGCTTCCAGTTTTTTCCGCATCAAAAAACGCTAATGCGACATATCGATCCAGCCAATCAACCGCTCTCAATACGGAATAAAAAACTAGCTCTTTACCTTCTGCACCATGGTTCCGAATTAGGCGGTCGGCCTCCGTTAGCAAGGCGCGCAACAAGACCCCGTTGGGAGTGGAGAGAAAAGGGTCGTCAAAAAATCTTTTGGCTAAATATTGTAGTCCGCGTGCCGTGAAGGCTCTGTCGGTCTTATATACACGTCGTTCGACAGGACTCATGAAAAGTTCACGTTTTTTCTCCGTATATTCAAAAAACCCACTCCAGATAACTGTCAAATCTAGTTCTTCTTTGAACGCGCGATCAATTTCTGCAACAAGGCGCTCCGCATGTGGCCGAAGGGTTTTGGCAAGTCCTTCATCTTTTAAGGCGAGAAAGTCATTGGCTATCACACGCAAGAAATAACCCGGCACCATATATTTCGTATCGGATTCCGAGCCAAAAAGTACGTTGGACATAAGACGGTTGGAACAAATGTTCATGTCGTGAAAGTCTGCATTTGCGAACGCGGCGGTTGCAGCTCCAAAGTCCTGTCGGAGAATTTGGTAGAGGTCAGTCATATAGCCACGAGTCTTTTGCTGTGATTTTCTTCGGTCATTCCCTGTTTCAAACGCAACCTATCGAAACGGCACGCCTACGGTCAAGCCACGATTTAGTCGCTACGACAGAATCTGCTAAACACTTTCGCGAATTACTAAGGTAGAAAGAACTCGGGACCTCTTGGAGTACCCGACCCTCCAACGTCCAGATGTTGCTCACGTCTGAACAGTTAGTTGTCGTCGAAGATTCTGCTTCTGACCGCCTATATCATATGCGAATTGTTGTACGCTATCCCAGGATTCAGCCCACGTTTCTTTTGTCAACGCGAACTGGCTCGAAAAGCTAACGGCTTCAGCTCAAAAGCCTTATCAAAATCAGCCCAACTATACGACAATACACGAGGTCTTTTTGAGAGAGCGGAAGTCACTACGATAATCTTGGAACTGGCATTTTTACGCGCGTAGCTGATCTCTCCAACGGTAATAGGGAAAGAAAGTTCTTCCCCCCGTACGCCTTTGACCTCAACAGATACTTGTGTGTTGCCTTTAATACAAAGCAAATCATAGCCCCTATTTTCCGGCTCGACAGACTGAACACGCCACCCACGCGATTCGTAATGCTTCTTGACAAACCGAATGGCGGCCCTTTCAACCTTCCGGTTCATTTCCTGACTCCCAAATCCCCCACCTACTTTCCTTTGTGTATCAGTCTCCTTGTTTTCTCTCTTCTCCTCGTTAATGGCAATCGATCGAAGGGGCGGAAGTAACGTGTCGAGAAGAGATGCGGATCTCGGATCGAGTTCTGCTACGCCGCGTAGCGCTTGCCTATAAAGCTTACCTGGGCTAACAAATTTAAGTGGCATAGAAGCGGCAGCCCGAAGAAACGTTAATTTTTGCACAACTGAATGAGGGACTTTTTTGTCGAACCTCATTCGGGTGCCACGGGATGCAAAGAGATGCTCCTTCCACTCATCGGCAGGTGCCGCGCTGTAGTTGCGTCGGCCGACCACCATCTTACCGCCTATATACAAGTCCCCTTTGGAAATTGTTACAGCGTAGACGATGTCGCCTTTGTCAACTTCGTTCTCGCGGAACTGATTCCCTGCGGTGTTCTCGAATAGCTCGCCTTCAAATTCTGGTTACTCTCCCAGGTTTCGTTATCCCAATAATGAGTAAAATAGCGGGGCATTCTACTCCCTCCCTGAGAATCCTGTCTGTAGCACAGAGAGATGGGAGGCTTCAAACAGGCGAAAATGTGGTTCTACGTGCCCCCCTCACCTTTGCTCGTAAAGTTTTTTGATAAATCCGCTCTTGTCCAGTTCCGCGACAAAACTCGCATCGACGAACTCTTCGGGCTTGTGGCCACGGATATCGGGGTTCCTAGATGCGACGATCTCATAGATCACGTCCAGGTTCTTGGTGATCGGGTACGGCGCGGAAATGAAATCTTGTTTGTACATGTTGTAAGCGCCTTCCAGATACTCCTGATCGCTGGTTCTTAAGTATTTGCCCAAGACCTTCTGGCTAAACTCCTTATTCTGTTTTAAAAAGGCGACGCCTTCCACATAGGAGCGAACGAAGCGCATGACCGTGTCGCGATCTTCCCGGATTGTTTTGCGCTGCGTGACCACGGATGCCGTCGGGTAAATAACTTCCTTCTTCGCGTCGAGCAGGACGCGGAATCCTTTTCGCTCCGCCTGCATATCGGCGGGATAAGAAACGTCCGCGGCATCGACCGCGCCTGAGAAGAGCGCCTGGAGCCGCTCTGCGGTGTTGCCGACCGACAGCCAGAAAACATCCCGCTTGGGATCGATGCCGTACTTGCGCAAAACGTAGCTAAATATTAGATCGCCTGCCGAGCCCAGGCTCGACACCCCTATTTTTTTTCCCTTGAGATCTTCGATTGTTCGAATCTCCGGCTTCACCATGAGTTTACTACCCTGCACGGCAATCCCGTGAACCACGTTTGCCAGATCCGCGCCGTTCAAATCCGCCAGCATCACCTGCGGGAGCGCAACCGACGCGGCAAACAGGTGACCACCTGCCATAGCCTGCGAGGTTTGGCCCGACCCCCTGAATAGCACGGTGTCCACATCGAGCCCGTTCTTCTCGAAGATCTTCGCCTCTTTGGCCAGCCACGGAATCCACAAGTTGGCCGATAAAGTAGACACGCCAAAGCTTATTTTCTTTAGAGGTTTGTCCTGAGCTTTACTCTGCGCCGCAAGAGCGATTACCAAAACAAGGGATACAACAATCCACATTCGTAGAAACATTTTCATGGCATCCTCCTTAGGAAGAAGCAGTCGCACTTCAACGTGCTCAATGCGAATGGACCAGAAGAATACCTTCATGGTGAGCCCTTCGATTACACTCAGCACGGGCTTGTCGAATTACGACGGCGCTGTCATTCGTGCGCTAGTGCTAGTCCTCGCGGCGGTCGTCACCAATGGTCCGAGCGGCACCACCGGATCAAGAGGGTTTTTCTTCCCCGCGGCCTCGAGGAAACGCTCCGCGTCCTCCTCCAGCATCAGGCGTTCTTTAACCAAACCTTCTACCGCGCGTTTCACCGCCTGGACATACGCTTCGTGGCTCGGGTAACGCTCCTCAACGGAGAGTCGAGGATCGCCCTTCGCCTCGCGCTCTGCCTTCGTGCGCGCGAACGGAATGATAGAGCCGTTGGTCATCAGCAGCTCACCCTCGGCGAATCCGGCCTTGCGCAGCGCCCAACCAAGGTATGTGGCCACCGGCACCACCATATCCGGGTAGCGCACTCCACCCAGGTCGTTGCCGTCGGCGTCCACCTGCGGCACCTGGAGAGGATACTCTTTGCCCGGGACTGCCTCGGGTGGAAACACGCTCATGATCCCGCGGTCAAAGTCAGGCCCATAGTTCCAGTACGGGAGGCGGCTGACGCCTGCCGGGAGATTAACGCCGGGGATTTTCGGGAACCGTTTCAGCGCCTCAGCTGGCGTTACCAGAGTCCCGTCCGACCGCTTGGAAACACGGCTTGGGGGTGGGGGCTCGCCTTGGTTAGCCCACCGGTCCATCAGCGCAAAACAGGCTCGCAGAAACGGCTGCGGCGACATGTTGTTGGGCGGAAGCTGGCCGATCCAGCGCGGGTTATCAGCAGCGATTGCCGCGTGGGGCGAACCGGCCAGACTGTACATGCGCACGCCTTGAGGTATTTCCACGTCGCCTCCGTCGCGCGGGTCCGTATGCGTCATTGAGCCGTGCCGTTCCCAGTACTCGCTGGTCGTATGACAATGTACGACCAATGGGTCGGTATCCGGACGCTTGAGCACGCTGTCTAACTTCCCGGAATACGGATCGGGGACGGTCGTGAAGTTGAAGGGGTAGCGCTCCGCAGGCCAGGAATGCTCTTCATGCTGGCGCGGGTAACGCCCGACCTGCGCGAAGCGCATGTTGTGAAACAGACGGCCGATCCCCGTGTGTGTGAGGACAGCATCAAACACCTTACGGCCCTCAGGGTCCCGGTTCCAGCCTTCATAGATGTATTCCCGAACCACACGCCCGGCGAGAGAAGCGCCGTAAGCGTAGGCCTTGTCCACGGCGCCGGCCAGCGGGTTCGCGAGACCGTTGGCGTCATTGCTGCCGAAGCGCAGGAACGAAACGACGTCACGCACGCCGGCGAAACCAAGACCCATCACGCGAGACCCTTCGGTTTCATAGATGAGCTCATGGATCCAGCCCGGTCTAAAACCTTCCTTCAAATAAAGATTGGTGTTGGACGGAGTTACCTCTAACCGGCCGTCCTTAACTTCAGCGCGCGCCAGTTCCCACTCGCTGTCGGGCACGGGAACGCGCGGGTCGGCCTCTTTCTCGCGCCTGGTGAGTGTTGCCGTGGCCCGGTCAAGCACGGGGTAGCACTCGATGGCGGCGTTGCCGCTGACGAGCATGGAGACGACGCCGCGACGATCGACGATAAACTCCTGCCGGACCCGGCCACGGAGCGGCTGCCCGTTCTTACGAGCTTCCGGGAGGAAAGCCACGACATTTTTCCCGTTGTGAACCAGGTCGCCCTGCCAGCCGCCCCAGACGACCGTGTAACCGAGCCGATTGAGGAAACCGTTGCCGGCGTAGCTCTCCTTGGAAAGATCCGTGCCGCCGCCATCGTTCAAGCGGGTAAACGCGCCGCGGTTGCCACGATTGGAAAAGTCGAAAAGGAGGCGACGGTTGCCGCGGCTCAAATCCACGGGCTTGACGATATCCAGAACCGCCTGAAACTCGACCAACCCCTCAGGGTTCCGCGGCGCCAATTCCAGGTCCACGATGAACGGGAGGTTTTTTTCATTGGGGTCGATAGCAAAAGACGCCTTACCGGTCAGACGCTCGTAAGGACCCGTGTTGCCGAATGACGCTCCTCCGGCGAAGGGAGCCTTGCTGGAAAACTCGATACGGATTTGATTGCGGGACATTAATTTTCTCCTTTCTTTCGATGGGCAGCACTGCATATTTCTTTGGCGCACGTTATCTTTGAGCAGCCGAGAATTAACAGATGCCGATAGACCGGTCCACGATCGATTGTGCTTGTGTAGGCTCTCGTCCAAAATGGGTTTCTGACATTCCGGTCAACACGCCGCGCCAACCCAAGAGGTGTCTGCATGTGCAAATTATTCCTGCTTACCTTGAAAGCACCCAATCTCACTCGCGCGCCCCTTCCAGGGCAGCGTTCGTACCCGCGATGTAGCCCTGGGTGGTGCAGCGGCCCGTGCCATGTTGGTTGAATCCGCCCGCTGTCTCGCCCGCGCAATAAAGGCCGGGGATCACCTGACCTTTGATGTCCATTACCTGGCACCGGGCATTGATTCTGAGGCCGGCGCGCGTGTCGTGAATCACCGGCGTCGCCCAAGCGGCATAGAACGGCGGCGCCTGAAGCTTGTACTTGGGCGCCGGCTTGCCGAAATCCCCATCCTCCCCTGCGTCAACGAAAGAGTTGTACCTTTCTACTGTTGCTTGCAAAGTTGCGCCATTCATCGGCTTGGCCTGATAGGTGTTCTTGATCGCGGCGGCCAGCTCCGGGATCGTATTCGCGGTAAAGAAATAACCGTCCGGATCCACGTATGGCGGCGCGACCTTCCATTCTTCCCGTTGAACGGCGTCCGTGTCAAAGATCGCCCACAACGGCCCGGCGCAATAGTCGGGTGGTTCTGAGTACTCGTTGATCGCCGTCGCGGCGTGAAAAAAATTATACCTGCTCGGATTGAACTTGATATTCGCGGGATTGCGATAATCGTTGGGTGTATAGGGGTTAATTTGGTTGTAGGAGTTGCCGTGCGGCGGATCGCCCTTGGTTTCGTCGTAGAATCTTTTCCCGACTTGGTTGACCAAGATCAGGTCTTGCCAATCTTTCACGCTTAGTCCGCTAGCCCGTACGAGCGGCAAAAGAGGGCTCTCCAGTTTCCACGTGACATAATTATACCTCGTGGCAAGCGTGCGCTTGGTGCGAATGGTATCGCCGGTTTCCAGAGTTTGGTTTGCGAGCCCCCACAGGGAAGCCCCGATCGCCATCGCCGCGATCTCGCCGCTGGCGTCTTGATAGCTGTAGGGTTCGCCCGCGACCTGGAGCGGCGCGGTAAACCGCGGGTCAAACATACGGCGGAAATTCAAGTTGCTGCTGCTGCCACCGGTCGCGATAATGACGGCTTTGCCCGCGCGCACGTTCATGACTGGTCTGGTGCCCTCGATGTTTCCCTGCGAGCAGAAGCTTTTCAGCGGCGTCGTTGCGCCTGGCAAGATTCTCGGGGTGTGCGTGACCGTGATGCCGATCACGCGCCCCGTGTTTGGCTCCGTGGACGGTTCGCGGACAATGCTCGTCATTTTATAGTTCAGCAGAAAGTGCACACTTTTGGCGCGCGCGCTCGCCTCCAGCGGCCTGATGAGGCCGGTCCCGTTCGCTCCGTTCGGGCTTTCCGGACTCGCGCCTTTCGTCCAGAACGCATGATTCTCTCTCGGCGCGGAGTTGCCCGTCCCGGCCGCGCCATGATTGTCAGGCGGTATGGCTTTAAACTCTACGCCGTTGGCGAGCAAAAATTCATAAGTAAGAGCGCAATGATCGGCGAAAGCGCGCATTACCGCCCGGTCGTTGAAACGGTAATCAGGCGCGCCGTTGGGTTGGATGATGGACCAATCGGTCAGATCCGAGAAGACCGTGTCCGGTGAATCGTGGATACCGTTTTTTTTCTGCGCGCTGGTGCCGCCGCCCAGAGCTACATTGCCACCGCTCAAAATCGCGTGCCCGCCGACATCGTAATTCGTCTCAACGACGATGACCGAGGCGCCGCCGTCGACTGCTCTAATCGCAGCCGGCAGCCCCGCCGCTCCCGACCCAACAACCACGACATCCGCTTCCAGGTCCCAGCTCCCGCTATTACTCGTTGCTAGTTGCGTCATGTTGCCGTCCTTCGCCCACCCTCACTCTGCCCCTCTTCCTTGAAAGGAGAAGAATCCAACGTGAGGGTCGAGAACTTTTCCTAAACACCTCTCACGAAACATTTCCTTATCCGACAAGCGTAAACCCATCGTCAATTGTCCCGACCCGATGATATCGCAAAGTTCATAGAGGCTTGCAACCCGTGAGGGGCAAAATACAGCTGCAAGCTAAGCAGTACGAATGCTGGGCGCGACCACGGCGAAGTAAGCAATGACTCGGCAATAGAAATCAGCCGTATCGCGTAGCCAAAAAGGTCTCGCCACAGTCTTTGCGTTAATTTCGCTCTTCCCGCTGGAGCGCGCTCAACCATTCTTCATGCACATCAACCCAGACGGAATCTTGATCGGGACACGCAGAGACTTCGGTTAGATCGAACCTGACCGTGTAGAGCGGCTGATAGAGTCCCCGATGGTCTCTGGGATGTTCTATGACACCGTGGGCCGCGCCGATAATACCGCGCTTGCCGCGTATATATTTCGGCGTGCGCGGGTTGCCGGTGGAGTTTTGCGCGGCGACGATGACCACGTCGCCGACTTTGAATTTGGAATTCGTTGCGTCCATATCACTACTTAATCCGGCCGAACTCTCGGCATCTCCGGAGCAACCTGCGCGGTTTCGTTCTCGCGCAGTTTTGCAGGATCCAACGGCCGGCCCGCGCCGATCAGGCTGTCCACGGTGACCAGCTTTGCCAGCTCCGCCTCTGACATGCCCTCGCTGCCAGCCGGGCGCTCTGGCAAGACGAAATAGCGCACGTCCGAGGTGCTATCGTGAACCTGGATCTCCTTGGTAGAGGGGATTTTAAGCCCGAACATTTCTTCGACAACCGCCCGCGGGTTGTGCACGATCCTGGTTTTGTAAATGTCGTGTTTGTACCACCACGGGGTGTCGCCGAGAATGTCGTAGGGATAACAAGAACATAAAGTGCACACGATAAGATGATGAACCGAGTCGTTGTTCTCCACCACGACCAGCTTCCCCACCTTCCCCTGATGCACTCCCAGTTCGCGCAGGGCCTCTCTTCCCGTCGTCAGCAGCGCTTCCTTAAAAGCCGGATCGGTCCACGCTTTAGCCACGATGACGCCTCCGTTCCACGGCCTTTCTTGGTGCAGCTCTTGCCACCGCTGCGCGAACTCTTCCTGCGAACACCAGGCGCGCGCAATCAACGCTTGAACGAGGACTTCGAGCAACTCCTGGTAATCTCTCAAGTCCTGTTCCAGGCTCGCCATACGTTCATCGAGCGTGCCCTTATGCTCCTTCTTCTTGATCCGGAAAAAGTCGTCGTAGTCGCCGCGTTCCTTGCGACCGTCTTCCGTCACCATGTCCATAGCTTCGGCGGCGTGGGACGAAACCAGGGCGATTCCCTTCACGTATTCATCGAGCCATTCTTCCAGATAGCGCACGCGCGCCTCGATATTCTTGCCCTGCGGCTTCTTCAATTTGAAAAAACGACTTCCGCGCCCGAGCGCCGCCCGCGCTTTCAGCAGATCGTAGAACGTGACGGTACCGCCGCGAATCAGACGAATGATGCGCGGCTCCAACCGTTTGGTGCGGTAGTATTCGAGGTCCTCTTCCACCGCTCTGATATGAGCTTCGAAGTCATGCATGTGCCCCTCAAAGGGGTTGTGATCATGCTTTCCCGGCATAAGTTTCCTCCGCATTGATCAATAATCTATGAAAAATCCATTTTCCATTCAAAAGAAAATCGCTATCGCTCAGAGTGACACTTTCCCGTGTCATCCTGAGTGAAGCGAACGATCTCTGAGGTTTCATGGAATCCAAAAGTTAGCCGTGATTCAGGAACTATATTACAAGCCCGCTATTTTTTATAGTCAGAAATATGGGTTCCAGCTCGACGATTATTCTTGCGACGCCGAGTGGGCTATGGTAGCGGCATCCTGAAGAGTGTGGATCCAGCAACCGGCTCGATGCGCTCGGCCGGTTGTGCTGGAGCGCGGGCCTGGATTAGATTAACCTGTCTAATCAGAGCCAAGGACACCAAAGGCAAGGAGAAATCGCGATGGTCAAAACGAATACGACAAAATACAACGTGGGCGGCGTTGCGCTGGACCGCCCCTTCAAGATCCGACGCCTCGGCCACTTCGGCTTTAACGTGTCCGACCTTGACGCAGGCAAGCGCTTCTACTTTGACCTGCTTGGGTTTTTCATCACCGAGCCCGCCGGCGCGGGGTGGTTCGGCAGACACGCCGGGGATCACCACTCCTTTGCCCTGTTCGACAAGAAACGCCACGATGAGCGTCAATACACGGGCCCCAACGCCAAACATTTCCGGCCCGACAACGACATGAATCAGATGACATGGCAAGTGCAGAGTATTAAAGAAATGGCCGACGCCAGCGAATATCTTCGGGCACTCGGAGTCGAAATCATCCGCGAAGGCCGGGCGGGAGCGGGCTCCCAGTTTCACCTCTACGTGTGGGCTCCGGACGACCAGATCTTTGAGCTGTATTACGGCATCGAGCAGATCAGCTGGAACGGCTACGCCCGCTCGGTGCCGATGCGCCATGGGACTCCAAAGGCGCCGGCGGAGCCCCAGCTTCCGGACTACGCGCTGGTACGCGCCGACCTCGAGAAAGGACTCGACGTGAGGGACGGCAAGCGCTACATCGACCCGCTTCCTGTTAAATATAACGTGGACGGCTTGCTACTCCCTAGACCGTTCAAGATCACTCGCGTCGGACCGCTGAATCTCTTCGTTGATAATTACCAAACGGCGAAGCGCTGGTATGAGCAGGTCATGGGCTTTACCTTGACAGAAGAGGTGGAATGGGGCGGCGAACGGTGTGCGTATCTGCGCTGCGACAATGAGCATCACTCGCTGGGCCTTTTTCCGAAATCGTGGCGCGAGAAACTGGGACTCAACAATAAAACCTCCAACATGTCTTTTGGCTTGCAGCTGGCCAACTACCAGCAGCTCACGGCTGCGGTGGCCTTCTTGCGCGAGAACGGCGTGCGGGTTGAGACCGCCATCATCCCGCCGCAGTTGCACCCCGGCATTGACTACGCCGCTTACGCCTTCGACCCGGACGGACACTGCATCGAGCTTTACTACTACATGGAGCAGGTAGGCTGGAATGGACGGCCGCGTCCTCAGGAGTTGCGCCGAAAAGTCGACCCGAACCATTGGCCGGAAGTCCTCGAACCGCTGTCGGACACCTATACCGGCGAACCGTTTCTCGGGCCGTGGGCCTGATCCTCGCTGTGCTCGGAATTACAGATTGCAGATCTCAGATTTCAAATTATTTTCAATTTGAATTTTGCAATTCCGAAGAGCATGCCCGTCCGAGAAACACTGCAATGATGACAGCCTGGAATCAACCCAGCGAGGAGAATTTCTATCTTCAAGAGCACGCGGCGCGGCTGCTTGATAGTTTCACGCACTGGACGGGAAGAAGTCTGAGCGACCCCAATCTTCCGTTAATGGAGCAGGCTCGACGGCTGTTTTACGCGCCGTTCGTGGTGCTGTCTCACAACACCGCCGCCGATCCTATCTTGAATTATGCCAACCAGGCGGGTTTGACCCTGTTTGCGCTGGCCTGGGAGGAATTGATTACTCTGCCTTCCCGACGAACAGCCGAACCAAACGAGCAAGCGGAACGGGCGCGGCTGCTGGCGACCGTGGCGCGGCAGGGCTACATGGATAATTATCGAGGGGTACGCGTTACCAAGAGCGGTCGACATTTTGTTATCGAACGGGCTACCGTGTGGAACCTGGTTGATGAAAACGGCGCGTCCTACGGTCAGGCCGCAACGTTCAGTGACTGGAAATTCTTAGAATGACGTCTTCCTTGAAGGGAAAGGCCGAATAGTGTTAGTTGGTCGTCCGGATAACGGCGACGACAAACAAGAAAAGGAGGCAGACATGCCTTATCTAAGACGGCAGGACGCGGAAATTTACTACGAAGTTTATGGCGAAGGACAGCCTTTTCTTTTCTCCAGTGCTACGGGCGTCGATGGGCAGTGCTGGAAAGCGTACCAGGTTCCCGAATTTTCCCGCGACCACAGGGTCATCATCTTCGATTATCGCGGCACCGGCAGGTCGAGCAAGACGGTCATGCAATACACCACCGCAATGTTCGCCGCCGACGCGGCTGCCATACTTGACGAATTGGGAGCCGAGGCGGCGATCGTCTGCGGCCATTCCAACGGCGGCAGAGTCGTGCAGAGCCTGGCCCTGGATTTCCCGCACAAAGTCAGCAAGCTCATTCTAGCATCGAGCGGCGCTCCGTCATCGGAGACCAAAGGCATTCCGTTGAAGCTCTGTGAAGTTATGATCGAAAAGGGTTTTGAAAGATACGTGCGCGAGCACACGATCGAAACCGGCTTCCCACCCGCTTTTGTCGCCGCGCATCAGGATGTCGTCGACAAATTTCTCGAAGTCCGGATGGCGGGAATCGCCCCTCTGCCCTGTTATCTCCGCCATGTCATGGCCAGGCAAGGACATGACATGATCGCGCGTCTAAAGGAGATTGGGGTGCCTACCCTGGTGCTCATCGGCGAAGACGAGCACGCCGCAACCGGCGACCTCTCACACCGCGCGAGCGCGGATATTCTAAAGCGTGAAATCTCCCACGCGAAGTTCGTCGTGCTGCCGGGTCAAAGACATCACTACTTTGTCAGCGATCCGGCCGCGGCTCACAAAGCGATCAGGGAATTTATCCAGTGAGTCCGCTCCCCGCTTCTTCGGGAGAAAGCGCTCTATTCAGGATTCTGCGGAAACACGCTCCTTTCATCTTCGAGAGTCTCGGGACCAACGAAGGATTGAAAAATATTGGCAATTTTCCGTTCATGGTGAGCCCAGCCTGTTCTGAGCCAAGCCACAGGGTCGCAGCATTCATAGATTTCTTCAGCAAGATCCTTCATTTTGCCCGACCATTGATCGCCTTATTATCTCAGTCCCCAGGCCGCAGTGATCTTTTTTGTTCTTTCGGGCGCGTATTCTTCGTTCTGCCATCCACCGAAAACGATTTTCACGCCCGCCTTCTGGAGCCTTTTTCTCATCTCCGTGCCCTCGAGAAAGGGAGAATCTCGACCGTTTTTCTCGTAACCCTTCTGCCCTTCCAGCGAAGCAAGCCAGCCGGCCAAAAGGAAAGCAGCGTTGGGATTTTTCGCGCCTTTTAGAACTCCTATCGTCTCGCCCATACCAATCGGGGTTTCCGTAGGGAACACAGCGGCTATTTTCGCCTGTGGGTCTCGTCTTAAGATGTTAAAAACAGAAGTGTAGTTGGTGCCGCACATCATGGGAACCTCGCCGCCGGCTACTTGGATGACACTTTCGTCGTAGCTTGCGCTGCCCCAGATAGGCTGGTTGTCTTTAAGGCGTTTCACGTATTGGATGGTCTTTTCTTCGCCCCACGCCGGCCAGATGCCGACAAAGGCATGCGGGCGCGTGCGAACGAGAAATTTTCCCTTCCAATACGGATCCAGACAATCCTGCCAACTTTTTGGCACCTGGTGTGACGGAACAAGCGACGTGTTGTAGGCGATAACGCGGGGAATAAAGCTTACCACCGCCAGGTAATTGTCCACACTAAAATGCTCATTCGGCACCTTGGGAAATATGTTGCGCCAAGCTAAGGGTCCGGCCAATACATCCGCCTTCCTGTACCTTGCCTGCAACGCCGACGGAACGTTTACGAGGTCATACTCTACCTGGCCCGCGATGGCTTCGGTGAGAACTCTCTCCGAAATGCCGCCCTCCACATTGGCAGTGTACTCTACCTTGATTTTAGGATAGGTCTTTTCGAACGCTTCCAAGACCAGCTTTGCTTCGTCGGCGTTCGGACTGCTTCCAAAGCGCACCTTGCCTTCTTTGGTTGCCAGCTTGACAACCTCGTCCAAGCTGCTGCCGAAGCCCGGTGGGTTGCCCCTGGCGTCGTCGAGACGGATGAAGACAGCCGCGGCCGCAAAGAAAAAAAGCGTCAACAGCCTTGACCTGAGTGGGTGTTTCATTTTATAGACCTCCTTTTGGTTCCGCTAATATCGCGCGGAAGCCAAAAGTTATCAAGATGAGAGATCAGAGTATGGAGCATTGGGTTAATGGAGTGATAAATTAAGTGCCAACTTCAATACTCTAATACTCCGACACTCCAGTACTCCGTCACGGCATTCTACAAGGAGGAAAATTTATGCTACGCGGCAAGGTACGCATCGCACCGGCTTGTTATCATGTTCTTCATCTCATTCCGGCCATGGCGGCTCATGAAATGAACTTTTTTTGTGAGGAGGGACTTCGCGAAAGCGACGGATTTCCCGCTTATGACCTGATCCCTGGAGGTCTGGTGCCTTTTGGATTAGAGAAGCTCGGGCTCAGCCAGGCAATGAAAGAGAAATCGATCGACATTGCCTTGGATATTATGGCGCCCACGGTTTTCTTTCAGCGCGCGCGGGGCGCTGATCTCTATATCATCGCGGGCTGGCGCAACCAGCGGGGCGGGGTTGTGGTCGGCGCTCCTCACATCAAAGCACTGCAAGATCTAAAAGGAAAACGCATTGGAGTTATCGAAATCAACGGGGCCAATTTCCGCGCAATGAAAGCCGTCTTGCGAACGGCCGGCCTAAATCCGGAGCGCGACGTGGAATTTCTCGGACGGGTTTTTCCGCCGGGCAATATCGCCAGGCTCCGAAGCGGAGAGGTGGACTGCATCACCCTGGAAATCTCCCAGGCTGAGAAACTGAAGGCTGAGGGCTTCAACCTTCTCGCCAGTCCGAAGCAGCTCTATCCAAATGGCTTTCCCGTCAGGATTATCGCGGCAACAGGAAAGATTCTGGAAAGCAAGCCGGAATTTGTCAAAGCCTTTCTCAAGGCGATGATCCGCGTTTATTGGTTCGTCCGGGATCAGCCCAAGAACCTACCCTACTTGCAGAGCCTGGAAAAAAGGCTCCGCTTTCAGAGCGCTGATCCCGAAGAAAGCACCACCCGGTTTGCCATGGGGACAGCGGAACACGCCGCGTCTCAGCCCTTCCCGATCGACGGCGTACCGACGGGTTTCGAGGCACTATTGGAAGAAGAAAAAGAGGCCGGCGAGCTCAATTACGAGGTGCCCCCGATCAGGGACGTCTGCGCGCTCGATCTCGTGCGCGAAGCCTATCAGGAACTCATGCAACGGGAAGAATTGAAACCGGAATACGAGCGAGTCTGCGCGGTGGTTAAAAGATTCGGGTATTGACTAACCGCATGCCGAAAGACCCTCCGTTCATTCTCCGAGAACCTCAGAGGTTATCCTGAGTTGATCGGAGGAATGAACGGAGGAGCCGTTAAAATCAATAGAGTTTTTCCGTTCCGCTGAGGTTCCCGAAGCATGGGGCTCTCGAGTCGTTGTTCAGCGCCCGCCTAACGAGCGCTCGAGGCGACACGCGTGCTTGGCTCTAATCCCGCGATCAGCTGATAGCTCTGGATGATCCCGGTTTTCTCTTCTTTGCTGATCCCCAGTTGCGGTTTTCGCACGGCGTCGCTCTTGATCAAACCCTGATGCCGGAGAATCGCCTTAATACGCGCGACCGCATCCACAATCGGCTCGGCGAAAACCAACTCTTTCAATTCTTCCAGCTCTTCCTGGATCGCCATCGCATGCCGAAAATCTCCCGCTCTGCCCGCCTGATCCAATGTTCCCCATTTTTCCGTCGCCAAGTTGGAAACTCCGATCAGGGCTCCTTTCGCGCCCAACATATAACTCTGCGCCACGAAGCGGTCGTTTCCGGTCAGTACCTGCATCTTTGAGCCACGCCTTTGCAGTTGACGGGTTGTTTCGCTAAACAGGCTGATATTAAAAGACGCTTCCTTAAAGGCTACCACGCGGTCGATTTCGGCAATCCGGCACACGGTCTCGGGATCATACCAGTAACTGGCCACTGGAACCTGAAACAGCACCAACGGCATCTCCGAGGCGCGCGCCAAGTCGTGAAAGAAGCGCACCTTCAATTCCCCTTCGACTTTCCCCCAGGCAAACAGCAGCGGCGGAAAAATCATCACGGCATCCACGGGCAACGCTTCCAGCTTGCGCAGCAACGCAATCGCTTCATCCGTGGATCGAGGCGAGATCGTCGCGATATGAATCCGTCCGGCCTTATGCGCGATCGCCCCCGCGACACGATACACGTTGAATGTTTCTTCGTCGGTCAACACCGGTCCTTCACCGATGCGCGCGCACGAAACCAGGCCGGCGACGCCGTGTTGATTCGCAAGGTGCGCTGTAAGCCGCTCGAGGCTCTCCAGATCAACCGAACCCGACTCATGGAGCGGAGTCACATGGGGCACAAACAATCCTTGAAACCACCTTGGATCTTTTTCCATCTATTTTCTCCCCGGGTTGATACCGCGTGGCGGTAGCAGATGATTCGCCAAGACAACAGCTGGCACACTTCGATAAGCCCAGTCGGAACGGATCAGGACAACGCTGTTGGTCATGAGTCCGTTCCCGGCTTCACAACGGCGGGGTCCCGGATTCGAGGAAGGGATATCGGAGGCGGAGTGTGAGTCAGCTCCCGCGCACCGTGAGGACCGGGCACGAAGCGGTAGAAACTACCCTTCCCGCCACGCTGCCCATCAGAAGTTTGGAAATACCGGTGCGCCCGTGAGTGCCGATAACGATCAGGTCCGCCTTGCAGCGCTTCGCGGCGCGCAGAATCTGTTCGTGAATTGTTCCGCGCGCAAGCATACTCTTGACCTTGACTCTTGCTTTCTGCACCCGTTTCACCAGGTTTGCCAGGCCTGTTTCCGCCTCTCGCTCTGCCGTCTCCTCGAGCCGCGTGTAAAGCGAAGGGTCGGTGTAATGGTCGCCGATCACATAATTCGCTATCGGCGTCAGTAGGTGTAAGAGCACGAGCTCAGCTTTGTTTTGCTCGGCCATTTCCAGGGCTTCCGCAAAAGCGCGCTGCGAAGCCTTGGAAAAATCGGTGGCGTGCAGCACCCGGCGCAGGCGGCTCACGCGGCCCTTGCCCCCTCGCTGAGCTTGGGAATTTTCATGCCGTATAATTTGGCCACATTCGTGCGCAGAAGCTTCGCGCGCCTGTCTTCCGACAGGTGTCCGAGGTCCCGCTCGATGTATTTGAGCGAATCCGGCCAAGTCGAGTTCTCGTGCGGGAAGTCATTCGACCACATGCAGTTATCCACTCCCCACCACTCCAGGCAACGGCCCCCGACCGTGTCTTTGAAAAATGTGGCATAAATTTGCCGGTTGAAATACTCGCTCGGATCCTTAGTGATGGGCAGCGGGTTTCGGTCGTTGAAGCGGCGGTAGTAGTAATCCCACTGCTGCAGCAAGAAAGGAAGCCAACCGATTTCAGCCTCGACGACAACAATCTTTAATTTAGGATAGCGCTCAAGGATGCCGTAAAAAATAAGATCAAAGAGCGCGTTTTCATTGTCGAGGAGCTTCAAATTGACGCTTCCCCGATAGCGCTCGACGCCCTTTCTTTCCGCCTTGTGGTAGCTGTGTCCGGTCAGGATGTGCAGGCTGATCGGCATTTCCATCTCCTGTGCCGCGGCCCAGAACTTATTATAATGGTCGGAATAAAACGGAAGATCCGGGTGCGGCGCTTCCCAGATGATGCCGCCCTTCAAACCGGCCTTCTTGCAGCGCTCAAGTTCCCTGAGCCCATATTCCATGTCGTAGAGCGGTATCGCGCCAATACCGACCAGCCGTTCGGGAGCCGCATTACAGTAATCAATCAGCCAGTCGTTATACACGCGGAAGCACGCTTCCTGCATGCGCGCGTCATCGAGCGCGAACAAGGTCAGTGCCATAGTTGGGTACAGAACCTCCGCGCTGAGGCCGTCGGTTTCCATCTCTTTGATGCGCGCGTGCGGATCCTGCCCGCCGGGATGCTTTTGAAAGCCTTCACCGACCGGCAGAGGTTTGAAACGGGGAGCATTGGCCCGCAGGGACTCCGGCACCCGCTTCTCCCATAAATCGTGCGGTTCCATGACGTGAGAGTCGGACGAGATTATAACTTCTTTACCATTTCCGCCTGCCATAAAATTGCCTCCTTTTCTGTTAGTGCTTTGAGTCACACATCTACCGCTAGTGCCTCACCATTTCCATGCTGGGCGTGCCTGGGCGCGCGCGCCGCTTTCCACGCCTCGAAGTAGGCCAGAACCTCCGACAGCGGCAGCACATCCGCATACTTCTGGTTCAGGTCAAAAAGATTCATGGCGTGTGCCGCCTCGTGGCGATCAAACACGCCTTCCTCAACTACGATCATGCGAAAGCGGTAAGTGGTGCCATCGACAACGCTTGCGCGTACACACCCGCTCGTGCTCTCACCGCAGGTAATGATGGTATCGATGTCGAGCTGGTTTAGGTGCCCGATCAATGGCGTGCCCCAAAACGCGCTCGGGGACGCCTTGCGCAGCACCGCTTCTCCGGGAAGCGGCCTTACCTCATCCACAATGTCGTAGCGACGTCGCAGTCTGTCACGTTCCTCAAGAGATTCCTCGCTGTTTTTGCGGCCCCGCGTCTCTGACCACCCGTCGATGCCCGCGCCGTCCAGGCCCGTCATGTGTACGATCGGAATCCCCACCTCGCGTGCTTTGGCAAGTACGCTTTGAATGTGGGGCAACGCGTTCCATCCTGCCAGGCCGCAATTTCCCGGCCAGGTCTTGATGGCTTCGAGAATCGACTCAGGCTTATCGCCGAACACCCAGCGGTACAGATCAATCAGAAGCAAAGCAGGTTTGTTGCCGAACCCGCGCCGCTTCGCTGGCCGCATCGCCAGATGAGCCTTGTCTTGGTCAGTCAAGAATCGATCCCAAACACGCTCCGCCATGAGGCACCTCCCTTGGTAAAAACGCTTTTCGCTCTTAGTAATAAGGGTGTTTTTGAAACTATCACCAGCTTCTTGCCTGCGTCAAGCTGAACTCGAGCCAGGGTAGTCGCTCATTTTGGTCAGCCACTGCCCGTTCACCCTTGGAGACGCAAAAAAAAGATTCTTCGCTCTGCTCAGACTGTGTGAAACACGTACATGGTTTCGACTCGGCTCACCACGAGCGGCGTTAGAAATTGCGTACTTATCCGTTCGCTCCTTCGATGAACTCAGGACAAGCTCTGAGCGCCGTCGGCCCGACCACTCACGTCGCTGCTTTCACCTGCCGGCGTCGAGCGTGCAGAACTGCTTCGGTATAGCCATTGGCTGTCTCTCTGCCTTTGAACACGAGATCCAGCGCGGCTTGAAAAGCCCGGCTTTGGCTGAAGGCAGGCGCCATGTTTCGATAGTTTTGATCCCCCTTGTTCTGCCGGTCGACAACCACTGCCATTCTTTCGAAGGTCTTGATAACCTGCTGCTCGCCTGCGATTCCGTGATGGAGCCAGTTGGCGATGTGCTGGCTGGATATCCGCAAGGTTGCCCGGTCTTCCATCAACGCAACATCGTTGATGTCCGGAACCTTGGAGCAGCCGACACCCTGATCAACCCAGCGCACCACGTAACCGAGTATTCCCTGCGCGTTGTTGTCCAGCTCCCGTTGGATTTCAGTCGCTGACAATTTGCGATCCAACAGCGGCGGCGTCAGGATATCTTCCAATCTGGCGCGGCCCCTGCGGGCAAGCTCGGCCTGTCTCTTTGCAACATTGACCTTGTGATAGTGCAAAGCATGGAGCGTGGCAGCTGTTGGTGACGGGACCCATGCCGTATTCGCGCCGGCTTGAGGATGGGCTACCTTGGTTTCTACCATTTTGAGCATTTCTTCAGGCATGGTCCACATGCCTTTGCCGATCTGAGCCTTGCCAACCAGACCGGTCTCAATCCCGATGTCCACGTTCCAATCTTCATAAGCATTGAGCCACGGCTGGTTTTTGATTTCCATCTTGGGGAGCATCGGTCCGAGTTCCATGCCGGTGTGGATTTCATCGCCGGTACGATCAAGGAATCCGGTATTGATAAACACGACTCTTTCGCGCGCCGCGCGGATGCATTCCTTCAGGTTAATGGTGGTGCGGCGCTCTTCGTCCATGATCCCGATCTTGATCGTATTTCGTTTCAAACCGAGAGCCTCTTCTATGCGTTTGAATAGTTCTACCGTAGCCGCGACCTCTTCCGGACCGTGGAGTTTAGGTTTGACGATATAGATGCTGCCGGTTCGGCTGTTGGCGTGTTTCCCTTTTCCGTGGAAATCGTGCAAGCCGCCTAGGGTCGTGATCATGGCATCGAGGAACCCCTCCGGGATTTCTTGACCGTCGACCGTGGTCACGGCATCGGTGTACATATGAATCCCGACGTTACGCACCAGCAGCAGACTCCTGCCCGAGAGCGTAATGGGTTTCCCGTTGGGGGCTGTGAAGGTCCGGTCGGGATTTAACCGTCGCGTCATCCGCCGGCCGTTTCGTTCGAAGGCGGCTTCAAGCGTTCCCTTCATGATACCGTTCCAGTTGCTGTATACTCGCGCCTTGTCGGATGCATCGACCGCGGCGACGGAGTCCTCGCAATCCTCAATCGTCGTAATCGCCGCCTCCAGAAGAACATCTTTCACTCCAGCCGGGTGTGCTTTGCCAATGGGATGGATTCGGTCAACCTGGATTTCGATGTGGAGCTCGTTGTTCTTGAGCAACAGCGCCGTCAGCTCGCCCCCCTGCGCGGTGAAGCCGGCAAACTTGCGAGGGTCCGCCAGTCCCACCGCACGACCGTCGCTAAGCGTTGCGATCAGCTGTTTGGCGCCGTCTATGTCCTGGAGCGAGAACCGCCGCACATCTGAGAACTTGCCCCGCTCGAGCCCTACCGCCTCATCCAAGAATGCCTCCGTCCGGGCAATCACCCTGGAACCCCGCACGGGGTTATACGCCGTTCCCTTTTCCGCCCCCTTATCTTCGGGAATTACGTTCGTACCGTACAGGGCGTCGTATAGGCTGCCCCACCGGGCATTGGCCGCGTTCAGCGCATAGCGCGCATTATCCAGCGGCACCACGAGTTGAGGGCCGGAGACCACGGCGATTTCACGGTCTACCGGCGCCGTCGATACCTGAAAATCCGGGCCTTCAGAAATCTGATATCCTATCCCTGTTAAAAACGATTTGCATTCGTCGATTTTGAGCGGCTGGCCTCTTCGGCTCACACACCACGCGGCGATCTGAGTTTCCAATGATTTTCGTTTTTCCAGAAGTTGCCGGTTCTTTGGGCCCAGATCTTGAACAATCATGTCTAGGGAATGCCAAAACCCGTCCGCGTCCACGCCCGTGCCGGGTGCAATCTCATCTCTCACCAGACGGTACAAGATCCCGGCCACGTTGAGCCGGCCCACGCTAACGACATCTGCCATGGCTTTTCTCCTTCTGCAGGGATTCCCCTGAATGGCCGGACGCCAACTTTTCCTCGGAAGTTATCGGATACTTTACGCCCAAATACAGTCGAAAAAGGCTGGTCACTTCAACCCTCGCACGGGGCGTCCAGACGACCTGGTAACAGAAATCACAGGTCATTGAGAAGGTCTCGCAATAAACCTTTTCAGCGACTCGTCGCTAGAGAAAATTCTCTGGGCACGAGTGGTATTGACCTCAATGGCAATGATGTTTGGGTCATCCGTACGGGCTTCTCTAAACACACCGTAGTGCGTCATATGCTGAACCGACAAGCGATTGTCGTTGGTTGGTGAGACGTAGTGCACCAGATCCGTCTTGTAGCGATGAAGAAGAAAACAATGCATCAACGTCATCAAGCGCTTGGAGCGGTATTGTTTCACCGTGTTTTGATCTTTGATGGCAAGGAATTTTCTCCCGTCCCGATCTTTATCGACGCGAAAGGTGAGTTCAGCGATCTTATCGCTCGCCTCATCAAAAACATTTAACATCATTTCCTCTGACCCAGCCCATCTCTCTTTGACCTCGACGCGCAAATCTCCCTTCTTATAGAGACCGAGCCTGCTCCAATGCTCGGCCCACATACGGAGCCACCGTTCCAGCACGCTCGTGGGCACCTCGGTGACCTTTCGATGCTGCGCTTCCGTAGACTTTCCTCCCATGGAGGAAGTGGTCAGAGATGGCCCCCGCGCGGCCCGGCGGAACCGATCCGCCCAAGGCCCGCCGACAAACGTTTGCGGATACTGTGCCGGGTCATTGGCCAAGCGGAGCGCCCGTTGGATCAATCTGACAAAGCCCAGCACGCCTTCCTCTTTCAGCGCGCGCGCCAAGCGGCCGTTCATCACCGCTTCGGTTTGATGCCCGGCATAGGTGATAAAATTATAGACGTATCCCATCTTCCCAAGCTCATCGGCAAAATGAGCCATTTGTTGGTCGGTAAATCCCCAGGCGTCCCAGTTCCAAGAGGGGGACAGATTGTACGCCAGCATCATGGAGGGAAAAATCGCGTGGATCGCATCGGCCCAAGCCCTGTCATCTACAAGATCGGGTTTGGCGGTTTCTCTCCAGAGCAAATCGGCGAACGGCGCCAGCGCTAGTCCCCTGGCGACAGCCATTTCTCGCCCGCCGGTGATCTGATAAAAGCCTTCCGGTGTTCTGGGCAAGTCCCAGCTCCAGAAGATATCAATGCCCATCGAGATCGCTTGCGCGCGCGCCTCTTCATGCGAGACGTTCTTGCAGAACGCATTCCACTGGTCGATGGTCATGCGGAACTTGAGACCGTTCTGGGCGCGTGATTGCATCACCTCGGCAACCGCGTCAGCGTGGGTCTTAAGACCCGCTTTCTCCGCCCATACCTGGCGCACCGCATCCAAGACATGCTCAAGGACTTCCTCCGTGATCTTTTTGACCCCGATCTCGCGCGCGGCGAGTTCCTCGCGAGCTTCCTTTTGGCCAGCTCCGGTCCGTCGTGCCCGTTGGCGAAGCTTTTCCACGACCGCTCTCTCTTCGTTAACTTTTGCGATCCCTTCGTTGATACGGGAAGTAAGGCGTTCTTGCTTCAGCCATTCTTCGGCTTGCCGATACGCGTTCTCTGAAATCTTATGAAGCAGATGTCCGTTGATTTCTTTAAAGCCCTGGTCGTAGAATTTCCTGATCACGGCTAAATTGACGTTCTTCAAAGACACAATATTGCGATTGGTCGCACCATAGACGAACGCATGATCCCGCTCGTCGTCCACGCTATCGATGGCGGTAGCGTCATTGGAATCCGTTCGGGCGACCACGACGCCCGGCACGCCCATAATGTCAAATTGTACTCGCGCGGTATTCAGCCTGGAGATCATTTCCGCGGTGGAGACGAGGACTTTCTGCCCCTGATGGCCGCACACTTTACACCCGGCCCGTTGATCCTCGATGTGGATCGCGCCGATTTTGCTTTCAACGAACTTTTTTACCAGGTTCCTGATATGATGCTCACCCCCGTGACCGGTATCCCCATCCGGAATGATCAGCGGCGGACTGAAATTCACGAGGCGCATTTTTTTTCTTTGCGCCGAGGTCATTCTTATTCGATTGGATCTTTGCACCTCGTCTTGGTGCAGGAGCGCGCGCACCCAGGACGCTCCTTCTTTGGGAACGCGGTCTAGGGCGTAATTGGCCAAATCAGCCCCAGGATCCTCGGAATCGGAACCCTTTGCCGAAGTGGCCCATCCTCCCAGGTAGAGAATCTTAATCCCTTCCATCACCGCTCTGACCGCTCCCGTTGACGAAAAAGGACCGTAGGTGATTTCTTGTTTTTTCGTTTCGAACAATCGCTGCAGATAGTCGTACATCTTGATGGCTGCCTGCTTCGCAACGGTATAATCTTCCGCTAGGCTTCCGCGCAGCGCGACGACTTCGTAGGGCGTGTGGAGCCGGGTGATATTGCGGAACCGCTGGCTGCAAAACCACGTCTCGGTTTCCCGTACCTCCTGTGCCCATGCGATAGCTTCTATATCTCGTTGGACTTTTGACCGTTTGGCTGTTGCATTCATGGCGTCTCCATTTTTGGGTTCACGCGTAGCTGATAAGGCCCATAACCGACGCCTGACCTCTCTCCTCCTGTCCAGGGGGAATTCAGCGCGTCCCCTTTTGTGGCAATTCCGGGACCACCATTAACAGGGAGAAAAATTTTGCGAGAGAGCGCAATTAATGGGCCCCGCTCCTTCTCACAAGTAGGAAGTTTTGGCAGCCTCATTTGTAAAAGTAAGAAGGTTTTTCTATTACGCCCCTGAATTTACAAGTACCAGCTTCCTCAGTCACGCCGCCGCAAACAGTTTCCGTTCGTCCTGAGCTTCGTCGAAGGACTCCCGAGGTAGGGCCGGAAGGTGGGTTGAGCGAAGCGATACCCACCAGGCCGTGATCGGTATCGGCGCGACGCCTTAACCCACCCTACATTGCTGTAAACTCAAGCCCGTTTCTTTGGGAATTATGGCGCAGGCCTGAATTTGTAAAGCGTCGCATCCTCGACTACGTCTTCGAAAACTACCTCGACCGACATGTCACATTTGAGTTTCTCCGGCGCGCAACCGACAATATTGCTCAAAATACGTGGGCCTTCTTCTAGCTGGACAACGACGACAGTGTAGGGAAGTTCGGCTTCGAAGCCCTTATGATAAAGCCGGTGATAAACCCCGAAAGAATAGATCTTGCCCCGACCGCTCGACTTGGCCCACTCCCATTTTGTGCTTAGACACTTGGGGCAAGTCGCGCTGGCCGGGAACCAGTATGAGCCGCAGCCTTGACAGTGCGGCACCAGCAACTGATGATTTTTACAGCCGTCCCAAAACGGCTTGGATTCGACAGATGGGTTTGGCAGAGGTTTGTTGTATTCACTCATGCTGCTTCCCTCCCCAAGATAAGAGCAGACTGGCAGACTGTATTGCCGCCGTGACCTGTTACCAGAGCAACTTCCGCGTCTTTGACCTGGCGATCAGGCCCATACTCGCGGCGGACCTGACGTACTCCCTCAACGATCTGGAGCATCCCTTCCACATGGCCCTCCGATAACTGACCTCCCGACGTATTGGTCGGCAAGGCGCCGCCGAACTCCAGCGCGCCCGAGCCGGCGAACGGACCTCCTTCGCCTTTTTTGCAAAATCCATAATCTTCGAGTTGGAGCAGAACCATCTGCGTGAAGCAGTCATAGATCTGCGCGGTGTCCACGTCTTTGGGGCCGATCCCGGCCATGCGATAGGCCGTCTCCCCTGCCTCCTTGGCGCCCGTCGTAATCATATTGTCGTCGTTAAACCATCCCGTAAGACGGTTGCCGAACCCGAAACCCAAAATATACGCCGGTTGCTTTTTCAGGTCCCGCGCACGCTCCGCCGATGTCACGACCACCGCTCCCGCGCCATCGATAAAGATGCTGCAATCGTACAGGCAGAAAGGATCCACAATGAGCCGCGCGCTCAAGTATTCGTCCATCGTCAGCTTTTGGCGGAAAAAAGCGTTGGGGTTTTTCATCGCATGATTACGGAAGGCAACCGCGATAGCTCCCAACTGCTCCTTCTTGGTACCAAAGAGCTGCATGTGGCGCCGGGCGGAAATCGCATAATTCACCGGCGCGCCAAACATGCCGAATTCCGGGCCGAATTCTCGGCTCGAAAGCGAATCATCCCGGGTAGAAACCTGTCGTTTCGCCGTGACAGAACGGTGGGTACGCGAGAATGTGTCTCTTCCGTACCCAGTGATCACCGTGTGGCAAAGGCCCGCTTCGATCGCCATGCATGCCATCACCACACCGAGAGCCTGGCTGGCGCCGCCATTATCCGTGGAGGTGCTGAAGGTCACATTTAGCCCCAGCGCCTGCCCGACGCGCTGGTGATGGCAGTAGACATCATCCGGCCCGCGCGTAACGAGACCGTCGACCTCGGACTTATTCAATCCCGCGTCCTCGAGCGCGTTCTTGGCCGCGACGGCAAAAAGCCCGATTGGCCCAAGCTCAGGCACCTTTCCCAGAGGGCTCTGACCCACCCCGACAATTGCATATTTTCCGCTAAGATTACTGCTCATATGTATCTCCTAACGTAAGTTTCGTTATTGCTTCACGCTCCGAATCGCGACGAGCCTACCACGGATAAGCTGCAACCAAAAAATAAACCCAAATTTCACCACGAAGGACAGGAAGATCGCGAAATTTAAAAGTACCAATCATATTAGGAATCCTTCGTGAATTTCGTGATCTTCGTGGTTAGTAAGTGTTTCGAAACGCACGGCACTAGCACTAGCGTCCCTTCCAGGCCGCTGGACGCTTCTCCGCAAACGCGCGCGCGCCTTCTTTTTGGTCCTCTGTCGTCGAAAGCGCCATAGAGAGTTCGGCTTCAAGCTTGAGTCCCTGCTCGATCGGCAGTTCGACTCCCTTAGTGATCGATTCTTTGATCGCAATGACCGACAGAGGCGCGCCCAGGCAAATCTTCGCCGCTATTTCTTCCGCGGCGCTCATCACCTGGCTGGCCGGAACGACACGGTTGACGAGGCCTAGCCGGAATGCTTCGTTCCCATTGACCGGCTCTCCGGTAAGGCACAGCTCCAGCGCCTTGGATGTCCCGATCAGACGAGGCAGGCGTTGGGTTCCTCCGGAGCCTCCGAGACGTCCGCGCCGCACCTCCATCATTCCCAGCTTGGCGTCTTCTGCTGCGACCCGCATATCGCAGGCCAAAGCCAGCTCCAATCCTCCTCCTACCGCATAACCGCGGATTGCTGCAATCGTCGGCTTATCGATCGCAACGACCGCCTGACTCTGCGAACGGATGCCGGGCTGGTTACGCGCGCGTCGTCGGCCAAAAAAAGTCGTTTCCTCGTTTTCCCGCGCGCGCTCCTTGAGGTCGAGCCCGGTGCAAAACGCGCGCTCGCCGGCGCCCGTGAGGATGCACACGCGGACGTCCGGATCAGAAGTGACCTGCTCGCAAGCGTCGATGATTTCCCGGCCCATCTGCATGTTGATTGCGTTCATGACCTCAGGCCGGTTCAGAGTGATATAGCCGATATGGTTTTTTACTTCGTAAACGATCATCTCATAAGCCACAATCCTTCTCCTTATCCCTCTCCCGTAATTGGTGCAGGGCAGCGTTGCTTCAAACGCTGCGCGTTCGCCGCCGGTCAACTGCCAGCGGAGAATCGTACAGTCCCTTTCTCGTACCGCGTTTCTACTCGATTTTTCAACCGCGTGCAATTGCCTCCATTGATCTCGGTGACTGCTACCCGGCAGAGCTATGAAATAAGAGAGCTGGGAGGCTCGACTCACTCTTGCAATCAAAATCGCTTAATCGTACACAGTGGCCCATGGGACTGATTCTCAGCGAACAAGATCTAAAAGCTCTCTACAGCGAGCCGGCTTCTATGGATGCTCTCCAAACTCGAATCGAGCAGGTAATCCTCGCATACCAGCGGGGTCGCATCCTCTCTCAGCACCACCTTCAAATGCCGCTGGTGGAGCCGGATCGCCAGCTCCGCATCTTAACAGCTACTCTGCCGGAGGCAGGCGAGATCGTACGCGTCAATCCGCAATACCGCGGCGTGCGGGATAGGCACGTGAATTTTCTCTTTGACGGCCGGAGCGGGGACTTGCTGGCCGTGGTCGCGGGCGGCGAACTCAACATTTGGCGTACATCGGCGCCGGCCGGCCTTGCCTGCCGCTATCTTGCCGAGCCGAGCGCGAAAATTCTCGGACTCTTCGGCAGCAGCCGCCAGGCCAGGGGACAGCTCCTTTCCATATCCAGAACAATGCCATCGCTGGAAAAGGTCCGGGTTTTTAGTCCGACCGAAGAACACCGAAAGAGCTTCGCAGCACGAATGAGCAACTGGCTCGGTATCGACGTGGAAGCGGTAGATTCTGCCCGGGCGGCCATCGATGGCGCCCAGATCCTAAGCCTTGCCACGAATTCCCGAAATCCCGTGCTCCAGTCCGAGTGGATCTCTCCCGGCGCGTTGATTATCTCCATCACGAGCGGCCAGCTTCCTCCCGACCTCGTTGCCCGTTCACACGTGATCGCGACGTGGAAAGAGGAATTACTGGAAGGGAAACCGCCTCGGGAACCTTATACAACCATGATGGCTGCAGGCACCTGGTCCGAGGATAAAATCGCCGCGGAATTCGGCGAAGTCATTCTCGGCAAAATACCCGGCCGTAATAAGCCGACAGAAACGATTGTTTTCGAGTCTTTGGGCATGCCCGCCTTCGATGCCGCTGCCGCCGCCTGGGCTTACCGCTGGGCAGTCGAGCACAAAATCGGGAAGGAATTTACCCTTTTCTGATCGCTGTGGGTTAATTCCCCTGGGTTTCTGTCTAATAGGGGTTGACTCTTACCCGAGCCGGAGGACCTCGAATCTGTTTGCATATTTATGTCTAGCATAATATGCTTTTGCACGTGAGGACGACCATTGAGATTGGCGAGGAGCTTTTCCGACAGCTCAAGCGTAAAGCCGCCGACGAGGGTATACCGATTCGTCAGATAATCGAAAACGCGCTGCGCGTTTACCTCGGTAAGCAAACGAAGCGGAAAGGTTACCACCTTACCTGGAAACCCGAACGAGGCCGGATACTACCGGGAGTCCGGCTCGACGACCGCGATGCCCTTTTTGACTTAATGGACGGCCGACTATGATCGCGCTGGACACAAACATCTTGGTTTACGCTCGGCGGGAAGAAACATCACACCACGCGCGAGCTAAAGAAATGCTCAAAGATTTAGCAGAGGGAGAGCAGCCGTGGGCGGTTCCCTGGCCATGCATCTATGAATTCATTCGAGTAGTCACACATCCGCGCGTTTTCGATCCGCCAACGGATCTCGAAAGCGTTCTTGACGACTTGGATACGTTGCTCCAATCGCCGTCTTTAACGTTGCTTCGAGAAGGACCGCGACATTCCGTATTCATGCAGCGGCTTCTCAGATCGGGCCAGGCTGCCGGTAATCTCGCCCATGACGCGCATATCGCTGCATTGGTTGCTGAGCATGGGGTTAGCGAATTGTGGACGGCCGATCGCGATTTCGCTCGCTTTCCCGGAATCCGCGTGCGAAATCCGTTTGACACGCCAAGCTAAGCGGGTAGCCAGCCACATGTCCACTTCTGTTGATTACCTGCCCAAACGAGGTAACACCTGTTTTTCAATCACCACAAAGCACGCTCTCACCCCGGAGTGCAGCCGGCTCTCGAACCGATCACCGGACTAACAAAGCGGTAGCAAGTGCTATCGAATCGGCGACTACACTAAGCACTACTCAAGCATCCGCAAAGCCCCGTCGTTTACCCGACAATCTCTAGCATACAGAGTTAGGCACAACCCCAGCGTCTGCGACCCAAAAATTCTCAGCCCTCGACTTTGTTAAATTCTATAACGTCAAAGCAGCATGTTCCTTCGTAGCCATGTGGTTTTTAATGAAGCTTCATCACTTTGCGGAATTTTTCGATATCTTCCTGATAGTGCTGCGCCAGGGTCATGCTCAAAGGAAGCACCTTCAGGTTTGCCGGCACGCGTTGCATAATGGGTGATTGGACGTCCTGACGTGGCGAAAAATACCCTTTCGCGGCAATCGCCTCCTGGCCTTCCTTTGACAGTAGAAAATCGATAAAGAGCTTGGCCGCGTTGGGATGCGGCGCGTTTTTTACTAACGCAAGGCCAATACTCAGGCCGAGGAGCGGCTCGACTGCTACCCAGTCGATCGGGGCTCCTTTTTGCTTCAACCCTTCAACGCTGTCAGCAAAGGCAACCACGGCGATGGCGCGATCTCCGGCCGCAACCATCGTCGCGAGCAGAGTATGACCATTGCGAAATTGGATGTCCTGGTCGGCCAGCTTGCGCATGAGATCCATGGCCTTATTCTCCCCGAAGTATTCGATCATCCCGGCCATCCATTTGCTTTCGTTCTCGTCCATCAACATCTGCCCCTTCCATTTGGGTTGAGTTAGATCCCAAAAGCTCTTGGGCACATCAGCGGGCGCAACGCGGGCCGTATTATACGCGATCACGTTGAGGGTCGCGTTATGGATGATCCAGTAACCCTTTTCGTCCTTGAAATTCGGTGGGAACGCCGCGCGTTCAGGCGAGTCGTATGGCGCGAACACGCCCTTCTGGAAAACGCCGTAAAAATCAAATCCGGATTGGTGCGCGACGTCGGCTTTGACCGCGTTTGCCTGCGCTTCGGAGACCAGGCGCGTAGCCATGTTTTCGGAGCCGATGCGTATGGCGGCAACTTTGAGAAACGGGTACTTCTTTTCGAAAATCGCCGCCAGGCTCTGCGCCACGGGGAGTTGCAGCGCCGTATAAAAAACGATCTGTCCTTCCTTCTTAGCCGCGTCAACGATCGGATCGGCAAATATCTTACCGGGAATGAGAAACGAGCAGATAACCGCCAGCAGAAAGCCTAGATAGTTTTCTCTTTGGCGCATTTTGTTTTCCCCCTTTTTGGTTGGACTCCCTCGTTCTGAAACGAACTCACCCGTAGGGCAAAAAGCATCACGGACTTGATCTTAGGCCTTGCTCGCCTCGTTCTTGCCGTTCATAACCGGCGATGATACTAGAAGTCTCATCTTTATCCATTTGTAAGGGAGCTGTAAACAGCAATGACCAATCAACCGAATCAACCATCACCGGCCGCCTTGTCAGGTTTGCGGGTCTTGGATTTGACGAGTCGCATGGGCGGTTTTTGCGGCAAGCTCCTTGCCAACCTTGGCGCCGATGTTTTTCTGATCGAGCCTCCCGGCGGCGATCCGATGCGCCGCGAAGGTCGTTTTAAGAACGACGCGCCGCATCCCGAGGGAAGCCTTTCTTTTGCCGCGTACCATACCAACAAACGTGGTCTCGTCCTTGATTTGGAAACAGAAGAGGGCCGCCAGATCTTTTGCCGTCTCGTCGCCGGCGCCGATGTCGTCATCGAAGACCGTGAGCCCGGATATCTTGAGGGAATCGGGCTTGGCAATAGCGCGCTCCACGCGATCAACCCGGCCCTGGTCATGACTTCCATTACCGGGTTTGGTCTTTCCGGCCCTTACCGAGATTTTAAGGCGCCCGACATCGTCGCCTTCGCCATGGGCGGCCTGATGGCTGTGTGCGGCCACCCGGGAAAAGCGCCACTCGTCGGTCCATGTGAAGTTGCTTACCATCTGGGCTCCATCCACGCGGCATTCGGAACGCTCCTCGCTCTTTACAACCGTCGCGGCGCCGGCAGCGGTGACCACGTCGAGATCTCTCTCCAGGATGTCCTCGTGGCCGACCCGTTTTTGAAACTGATCACGCGCTACAGTGTGAACGGCGAGATCCAGCAACGCACCGGCCACAGCCAGGCCACGACCGTCGCCGATACTTACAAGTGCAAAGACGGCTACGTCCGTCTATTCGTGAATCAAGCCGACCACTGGCGACGATTCGTCGAGTGGTTGGGCAGCCCTCCCGAGCTCACCGATCCGAAACTGGAAAATGTACAGAACCGCTTTTCGCTGCGCCCGCTTCTCGATCGGCTGATTGACGCACGCGCGGTCGAATATGAAAAGAAGAAATTTTTCGACGAGCTGCAGTCGCAGCGTCTGGCAGCCTCTCCTATCCATTCGCCCGGGGAGTTCTTGGAAGACGCACAAGTCCAGCATCGCGGTTACGTGGTCGATGTCGACCACTCCTACCTCGGGCCGCATCGCTTTCCAGGAGATCCTTACAAGCTTTCCGAAAGCCCCTGGCGCGTGGAGCGTGGCGCTCCCCTGATCGGCGAGCACCAGCAGGCGATCGCCCAGGAATGCGCCTCCCCGTCCCCTTGGCTGAGCGAGCTGGCACAGCTCACTCACGCTCACCCCCACGGCGCGCACGCGTTGCCGTTCCAGGGCGTACGTGTGGTCGCGTTTCCAACCGGCGTGGTCGGGCCGAGCCTGACCGCTCTGTTGGCGGATCAAGGCGCGGAAGTGATTGCCATTGAATCCGGCCAGACCGCCCCGCGCAATGTGCACCGCGGCCAGCGCTACCAGGTTGCGTCCGATGTCGTCAACGCGCGTAACAAGAAACGCGTCTCGATCAACATGAAAACTTCTGAAGGCCGGAAGATCGCGGCACAATTGATTGGCCTCGCGGACGTTTTGACCGAGAATTTCAGCGCCCGGGTGATGGCGAGCTGGGAGCTTGACTATCCGCGGGTACGCGAGATACGCCCGGATCTCATCATGGCAAGCCTTCAGGCATTCGGTAACACGGGACCGCGGCGCGAGTACGTCAGCTTCGGCCCCATCCTGCTGGCGTTTTCCGGAATGACTTACCTCTGGAGAGATCCAAGCGTAGAGCGCCCGGGCGCAGCCTCGCAAACGGCTTTTCCCGATTACATCGCTCCTTCTTTCGGCGCCCTGGCGATTCTGGCGGCGCTCCACTACCGCGCGCGCACCGGCAAGGGCCAGTACATCGATCTGTCGCAAGCCGAGACCGCTGCTTCCATGATCGGGCCGGCGTACTTAGACTGCCTCGTCAACAACCGCGAGCCGCAGCCGCAGGGCAACTTCAGCAGTTGGGCTGCGCCCCATGGCTGTTACCGGTGCAAAGGAGACGATCGGTGGTGTGTGATCTCGCTTCAGACGCAAGGACAATGGCAGCGTTTCTGTGAGATCGCAGGCCATCCGGAATGGCTCTCGGATGCTCGCTTTATCGACCTGGAGCAGCGCGTTCTACACCACCAGGAATTGAATGCTTTGGTTGAGGCTTGGACGATTAACTTTACGCCGCACCAGGTGATGCAACTTCTACAACGAGAGGGCGTCGCCGCCGGAGCGGTGCAAACTGCAGAAGATCTCTATCGCGATCCGCATCTGCGCGAACGCGGTTTCGCGCAGGAAATCTATCATCCCGTCGCCGGCTGGATCACACAGGTGGGGCCAACGGTCTGGCTCTCTCAAAAGCCGAATTCCTTGGGTTATGAATCCCACGAACCGGGGCAGGACAACGAGGCGGTTTTCGGTGAATTGCTTGGGATGCCGAGCGAGAAAATTAGAGCCTTGGTTGAACAAGGAGTATTGCGCTGATTGTGATCATTACTTCCCACCGTTTCCTAGGTCGGGCAGAACTCTGCGACGGGGTTTATCCTCACGACAGCGAACAACTCACGCCCGGCTTTACGATACCGGCCGATAGGAGTCTTACAAACCTTTGCCGAACTTCATCTCCTCCACTAGCGTCGGCAGGTAAGCCGCGATGACCGCCGGCGATCCGCGCCGCACTTGATCAAGTCCGCGCTTCAGCGCCGGCGCGACGTCTTCCGGCTCTTTGACAGTCTCGCCGTATCCATTGGCTGCTTCCGCGAGCTTGGCAAAATCGGGCGCGGGATCGAATAATCCTCCTTCGTAGTTGTCGGCGCCGACAGCGACGCCTTGGGGGTAAGTCGCTTTGAGGCCTCGGGTTCCTGTGCTGTAAGAGCGGTTGACGAATACTACAGTCAAGAATGGAGCCTTATAGTGTGATGAGCACCAAAGGGCCGGCAGTGGGGTACCGAACATCAAGTACCCATCTCCCGTCGCGAGAACGACGTCGCGATTAGGACGCGCAAGCTTGGCGCCAAATGCTGCTCCGCTGCCGAAGCCGCCGGAAGAACCGCCGCTCGCGAAGTAAGTTCCTGCTTGGCTGCGACCGTGATGCTCAATGAGGTAGCCCGAGTTGCTGAGAGCGTCATCGATGACAATTGCATCGGGATCGAGGACTTTGCCCAATTGATACGCAACCCAGCGCGGATGAAGAGGCCTGCGCGCGCCGGCCGCGTTGCCAAGTTTCTCGCACTCGGCGTCGAGCTCTCGTTTGCGCGCTTCCAAACGCGCCCGCCGCTCGGCGATGCGGCTCATGTCGCTGCGGCTAAGCAATCCCATAGCCGCTTCATAAATAGCGCGGGCGGCAGAAGCAGCCGTGACCGGAAGCCAGAGATCCGCGCAATGCTCAATGGTCTTGTAGCGAGATAAGACCGGATCCGGGTCAACCCAAATGACTTTGGCCTCCGCGGAAGGTGATTCTTTGGGTGGAATGAAAGGTACCGGCTCTTCTAGAATGAGCAGGGCGTCAGCATCCTGCGTCTCCGGCCCGGTGCCGAAAAGTGGATGAGTGGCCGGAAAGTTCATCCGGTCCGCCCGATAAGTGTCCATTACTGGTAGAGCAAGCAGATCTGCTAAAAGGACGAGCGCCTCTACCGACTCCGGATTGCGTCCTGATTTAGCCGTGCAGATACAAGGGTTGCGCGCTTCGATCAGCCATTGCGCGGCCTTTCGTGCATCGGACGGATCAGGCCATGCCGGGCGCGCAATCCCAAGTTCATCGCGCGTAGGAAACCGCGTGCTGCCTGAAAACCGGAGCATAGCTGTCTCGCGGGGCACAGTTAGATAGACCGGTCCCTTGGGCTCGCTCATCGCGAGTTGCAGCAAACGACTGATGATCAGACCAGGGTTGTCCTGATGCTCTAAGCGGTGGTCGGCCTTGGTGTACTGGCGAACGATTTCACCTTGATCCCTTGGTTCCTGCACCCATTGCACCCCGCTATTGCGCGCTCCGGGCATCGAGCCAGGATAAGCGCGCGGTCCGGTACCCGCAGTCACTAAGACGGGATAGGGTCCGCGCCATGCAGTGTGTATGGCGCCTCCGTAATTCAGAGTGCCCACGTCGACATGGACAGCTGTTGCCGCAGGCTGATTAGAAACCATGGCGTTACCCAGCGCGGCATTGAGCGCCACTGCTTCGTGGAGGACAGTGATCAATCGCGGCGTTGGCCAACCTCTTTGTTGCGCCTTGGCCACGCTCTCCTGCCAGAAGGCGATTTCCGAACCTGAAACGAAAAAGAGATGCTCGACGCCCCCCAATTTCATCGCCGCCACCAAAGCATCCGACCACTCGTCAGCACCGTATTCCTTCCAACGACTGTCAACCTGGATATGTGCAGTCATTTTCCTCAACTCCTTTTACAGTAATTCGATTCCACGCCTATGCAGAGTGTTATAGACCCATCAGAAATGTTTTTCCATGACGATTCTTGTTGCAGTATTGGGTGATCGTATTGTCTACCAGTTGCAAGCTTGCGACAACGCTGCAAAACATTCTTCCCTGTTGCAGCGCGTGATTTCTTCCCCCACCGTTACCTTTTTACCCATCCCCGGAATCCTAGGTCCTTGCTAACTCCTTGATTTTAGTTGCCTTCCCGCATGGCACGGCCGTTGCCATAACCACTTGTAAGCTGCTGGCAGCAAATCTAGCCGAAAAGGAAGGAGACTTTTTTATGGGCAGATTAAGAAACATAATTTCCGGGAGTCTCATCGCCGGATCATTTATGGTGTTGGCCATGCCCGCCTCGGCGGTCGCCCAGTGGTATCGGTCGCCCCATGAAATCCGCAGAGATATCCTTAATAATCAGGATGCTTTGCGGCGACAATACGACGAGCTAGCGCAGGCCCGACGCCAACTGGATCGGGACATTGACTATGGGGCCAGCCGTCGTCGAATCGCCGACGATCGGCGGCGTATCCAAGAAGCGATGAATGAAATCGCGAGCCTCGAACGAGACATCAGTCAGGATCGGCGCGACCTTCTCGACCGCGGATAACGCCTGAGTCATCCTCTGCCTGACCGTCAGTCACCATACTGGCGGTCAGGCTTCCAATCCCTAGCTTTGCGACGCTGACTGATCTCGCTACGGAAATCGCTACTGCGGCACACAAGTTCGAGCGCTTTCGGCGACGTGCCAGTGCGGCACCAAAAGGAGGATTCTATGCGACTCAAGAGCTTGCTCTACGCATGGGCCATAGGTCTTGCGCTTCTAAACTCCGGTTGTAATGTCGCCAATAGCCTTACTTCCACGAAAATCAGAGATCTGCTGGATCACCCGCGGGATTACGAAAACAAGGACGTCACCATCTATGGAACTGTCACCAACGCGACCTCGCTTCTCGTCGTCAAGTATTTTGAAATCGAAGATGATACCGGAACGATCAAAGTGATAACGGACAAACTGCTTCCCGCCAAGGGTGAGAGAATGCGTGTGACCGGGCGCATGGCCGTCGTCGAAATCGGCACGGAACGCTGGGTTGTGCTCCATGAAATCGGTGATCCAAAAAACTGGGACGCCGGATCGTCCAATTTTGGAGAAAGCAAAAGGATGACCGACTAACGTTTGGCCTGGGTTCGCATTCAGGCGAATGCAGAGATGTGACTCGCTCTCCTATTCCAACACCTCATCGGCTGCCAGCGCTGCGATCTGTTCCTCACTGTAACCCGCAACTCCGCGCTGCACATCCCTCGTATCCCGGCCTAGCTCCGGGAACTCCCATCGGGGAATGCGTTCTGAACTTCGTCCGTGCTGCCTCATTCGCGCTGTGCGCGCGGCAACCGCGGCCATTGAGTCGCGAAGGTCGATCACCTTAGGGCTGCCAACAGCTGGTCCCTTCTGCCCTGCTTTGATTTGCACCGCGTGTCCCGTATATTTCATTCGTCGCTCGACCCCTGACACACGTCCCTCTGACTATTGCACCGCCGTCGCGACCCGTAAGCGCTCCTACGGAGTGGTCAGGTGTCGTGTCCCCAGAATTCATGAGTATCCGGTGAACTCCTCACCAGGCTTGATGTTGGGGTAGCGGGCGAAGCTTTGCTGGAGGGCGCCCAGGCGCTCGGCCACCGGCGCCAGCACCCAAGCGCAGTCCAGACGTTTCTCGATCAGATCCCACTCCTCGACCGGATCGTCGATGAGGTCGAACACCAACGGCCACTGTGGCTTGATGATCGGACCGCTGGTGCTCTCGCTGTAGCGAAAGACCACCTTCATGGTTTTCCATTTGACCGACATCACTCCGGCATCAGAGCCATAGTAGATGACATGATCTCGTCCAGTCGTCGGGCTTTGCCCAAGCAGGAATGCCGAGGCATCGACGCCGTCGATCGGGCGGTCGGTGGGCACCCGCTTGCTCTCCCCGACCAGGGATGCCAGCGTGGGCAGCCAATCGACAGCGCTGAGAATTTCGTCGGTGACAACGCCGGCTTTCACCTTGCCTGGCCAACGCACGATCGCCGGAGTGCGCATGCCGCCTTCGAAGCCGGAACCGAAATGACCGCGCCACGGCCCGTTCGAGCCGCCCATGGAGGTCGATCGTCCCGCCGGGTTGTCACTGTTCCAGACGACGATGCTGTTCTCGGCAATACCTGCCTGATCGATGGCGTCCAGAACCTGGCCGGTGCGATGGTCCAACTCGGCGAGAGTATCCGAGTAAACACCTCCGCCGGATTTGCCTGTGAACTCCGGATGGTGGATTAAGGGCGGGTGCATCTGCGTGAAGCAGACATAGGTGAAGAACGGCTTGCCCGCCTCGGCTTTCCGTTTGATGAAGTCGGCGGCGCGCGCCGCGATTTTTTCGTCGAGGAGCGGCCGCGTCTCCAGGTTGAAGTCCTCCACCGGCGTGACCGGCGATCCTTTCACCCCCTCCCAGATCTTTGGGACAGGAAAACCGGATTCGGCAAACAGCGTGTAGGAGCTATAGCCGGACTCGTCCGAGGTGTTCTTGATGCCGAACCACTCGTCGAAGCCCTGATCCGTCGGCAGCCGGCCTTCGCTCTCACCCACGTGCCACTTGCCGAAAGCCGCGGTGGCGTAACCGGCATCGGAAAACGGTTGCCAAGCGTGTACTCCCACGGAACGAGCCCGTAATGGCCCTGCCCCGGCAACGGTACGCTGCAGTTGCCGGTTCGAATCGGCAAACGTCCGGTGAGGAGCGCCGAGCGCGTCGGCGTGCACTGCGCCTCGACGTTGTAGTTCTTGAAGCGCAGTCCTTGGCCCGCCAAGGCATCGATGCGCGGCGTGGGTGCCAACCCGCCGTAGCAGCTTATGTCTCCCCAACCAACGTTATCGGCCAGGATGAAGACGACATTCGGTCTCTCTTGTCTCATATATGCTCCACTAATCTGAACGGAAAAACGTGCCTAATCTGTAGCTTTCAATCCGCTCTGGTCCTGGTCGTGGTGCCTCATCACGGCTGTGCGTGCACGGCCAGCGCGGCCTGACCGAGGAACTTCAAAAGCGTTTGCAGCTTGTAGCCGGTCTGGACCTTCGTCACATCGCTCGGGGTCAGCGGTGTTGAAGAACCGTGTGCCATAGACCGCCAGCGCAAACTCTGTCTCGCAGCGCTCGAGTGCAGAAACTTCGGATGTGGGCGATTCGAGCATCCTCTCGTTTTTAACCTCAAACTCCACGGCTAAAACTCCTCCACCTCGTGCGCTTGCCAGTTTACTCTCAGATTGAGCTGGCGGGCCGCACTTGCCGCCACGCGACCGAGGATCCCCGCGTATGTGGGAAACGAAAGCGGAATCCTAGACAGGTCGTCCACCGGCATACCGGCGGCGATGGCGATCGCTGCCACTTGAGTGATCTCGACCGCCCGCTCGCCAACAGCGTGGCAGCCTAGGATCTTGTGGGTCGGGCGGTCGGCGATCAGCTTGCAGAAACCGACTGTCCGGCCATCGATGATCGTCCGCGTGGCCGAGTCGAAGCGGACCACTGCGATCACCACATCGTGCGTTTCACGAGCCTTCGCTTCGGTTAAGCCTACCTGGGCATACTCCGGGTCGGTGAAGCTACCGATCGGACTCACTTGGTCGCCAAGCATCGTCGTCGCGCCTTGCACGGCGTTAGTGGCCGCCACGAATCCGGTCTGTAGCGCCTGCGGGACCAGCATCAGACGGCCGGTAATATCTCCGGCCGCGAAAATATGGGGCACGGAGGTTCGCAGGTAATCGTCCACGCGCACGAAGCCACGAGGATCGGTCTCGACGCCTGGGACGGTGAGATTTAACCCAGCGGTGTTGGCCACCCATCCGATTGCCACCACCGCGAGCGCAGCTTCTGCGCTGTCCCGTGCGCCGTTCTTCGTAATGATCATACGCACGCCACCTGGCCCCCTCTCGAAAGACTCTATCGAACCGAAGTTCTCGCGCAGCACGATGCCTGACTCGCGGAGGGCGGTCGCGATTGTCGCGGAGACGTCTTCATCCTCGCTCGGCAAGATACGTGGGCCTGAATGGAAGAGTTGGACTTTTGTGCCAAACGCGTTAAAGATCGACGCGACCTGCACCCCAGTCGCTCCTGCGCCGATGACCAACATCGACGGGGGTACAGATGACAGACTCCACGCATCGCTATGGGTGGCGGTCAACTCGAAGCCTGGGACTGAGAGTCGCCGGCTCGCGCCTCCTGTGCAAATGATGATCTTTTCGGCTCGAAGGCGCAGACCACTCTCGGTTTCGATGGTATGCGGATCGGTGAAGCGTGCAGCACCGGAAAATTCGCAGACGGTGACTCCCAGAGAATCGATCTGCTGGCGTAGAGTTGAATGCGCGCCCACATCTTTGACGACCTCGCGCACGCGCTCCAGCAGCCGGCGATAGTCCAGGATGGGCCTGCTTACACTGATCCCATACTGACTAAGCTGTCGAGCGTCCCGGATTAACCGCGCAGCATGGGCCAATGTCCGAACCGGGACGGGTCCGTCATTAGCCGCCATGCCGCCGAACGCATCACGGGTCAGAAGGGTTGTCTGCGCACCCAGATCTGCTGCACGGAGCGCGGCGAGCACACCCGCTGGTCCAGCTCCAACGACAATGACATCCATCATCTGGCCGTCCTGACACTGCAACTTGCCCGGATGCAGAACATAATCTTCAATCCCTGAGTCACGTCACACCGTATTTTCCGTGAACTGTCAGCTTATTTCATAAGAGCGAGATTCCTCCAGTAATTCGCCAGACTGTCCGTACCACCGAAGAGCGTAGTGAAGTTAGTTGAGTCCACAAGGACGATGTCTCCGGCGCGCTGCTCATTTGGCGGCATCCAGAGAAGACAGTTGAATTCCGTGTTCCCGGTTGCGGTGAAAGGGTGCGGACGGTCCGGATCGATAGGCTGACAGGCCAGCAGATGAACAGCCTTATTTTCTTTTTCGGTAATCTCGTAGTGCGGCAGGTGGGGATGAAAATTAAATGTGGGAACGTTTTTGAGCAGGCTGAGCTTGTCGAGATCACGGAATGTCGTAAGCGGTGCGATCTCCTTTGTGCCTTTGACTACTGCCGGGCGCAGTCCGTACTGATTGATCACTGGAACACCGAGCGCTTTCATAAGCGAGCGGGTATATTGCCCGAAGCGTTGCTGGCGTGGAACGAGGGGATCGCCATGGTGGAGATATTCCATCTGCCGCTGCTTCATGTCGCTGGTGGAACCGACATCGTGATGCGGCGCGAGCAGCAGACAGGTGCCTTCGCGCTTCAGCCACTCATGGATGGCCGAGACTTCTTCCGGTGCGGCTTCCTGCTCGGAAGGAATGTGGTCGAGTCCGAACACCATAAGCGTGTCGGTATCGGCGAGAATCCGTTCGTCGATCGGTAGCTTGAAGCCGGCTTGGTCAACACGCTGAAAGACGGCGACCGGGTGGCCGGTGGCTTCGCTGGCAAGTTGCTGAAAGCTGATCGTGGAGCGGTGAAACAATTCCAGCGTGCCGGCAATCCCCTGGAGGAATTGCGCCGCACCCCACTCCGGTGTTTCGTAGGCAGGCCACAGCACAGTGCGGACTTCAGTCATCGTCGAGAAGCGATTCTCCATCGCCGCGGGGTCGCGCTGGGCTTCCCACGGGTAGCTCCAAGTCCAGTAGAGGCTGAGGCGGCGTTTGCCCGGGGTGTATTTGCGCGGGATGTGGTTTTGGTTGTAGGTGCGTGCTGAAGTTGCTGATCTCATGGCTCGCTCCTTTCTGTTTCTCTCATTCTCCGGGCCTAGGCTTGACGGGTATCGGTGAGCCCTGCGATGTAACGAAGCGTTTTGAGCCCCGGCAGGAAGAAATAAGCTCCGCCCCGGAGAGTAGTAAATGCGGGCAGGGCGGTGATTTTTTTCCTGATCGGACGCTTCGGGATTTTAAATTCTAGCGTCCCGTCCTGGTTGCCGCAGACAGGATCGCGCTCATTGCCTAATTCGTGGAAGTTGCGGTCGTTTATCCACACGTTTTGCGCGAATTCAAACTGGCGGATGAGGCTCGCGCAGATGATGAAGGCGGCGATGCCGCGCTCCACGCCGTCCTCCGGCGTATTCTCTGGCAAATACGGGCCGTAGGTGGCGCCGCGGCGAATCATGCGGCGGCGGTTCATGTTCGCCGCCGTGTCGCGGGGATTCATGCGGCGCATGTGCGAGCCAAGCGGCACCGCATATCCATGGGGGTCCGTGTGCTTGTAGTTGAAGTCGTTGTTCCGTTGCGAATCGGCGCCGAGTACAGGATCGTCTTTCTCGGGCGCCAGGACAAGCGGTGCGCCACTGCGCCAACGGCCCATGAGCTTCGCCGCTATGAGTTCCCGCTCCTCGGGAGTCTGACCGTACTGGCTCAGGAAGTCGCGAAACCTGCCCACGTGCTCCTCCAGGCGGCGATAGGCCATGTAGCTGCCGTTGCGGGAAAGAATTTCGGGTTGCGGCAGATTGGCGCGCAGTCCATCTTCATCCAAGTATCCGAGAATGAATTCGCCCGCCTTGAGCGGGGCGCCGGAGCCAGGTGTCGGTATCTCGCCGGTGCCTTCAATGACCGGCTGCGAGAGCCGATCTCGGTACCCGAAATGATCATGCGCATAGTCGAACGGCGGCGTCGCCTCCAAGTCAAGCGCCGAGAGCACTTCTACGCCGTCGCACTGTGCGATTAATTTTTCGTGCTCCGTTTGGCAGCGCCCCCGCTCAGTTGCGTCACGGGCGAAAAGGATGACAATGGCGTGGAGGTCTGGACTGGCCAGACCTCCCACCCAGTTGTCAGGATGGTTCGCGCCAGTGTCGCCGAGTATCTCCGCGCGGGCCACCATGCCCTGCTTGAACTCTTCCGGAAACGTTACCAGCGATGCTTCTCCCACACCCAGCGCCCGCAGGCCGTTCCAGGTGAAGGCTACAGTCACCCAACGATTGTCCTTTTCGACTGAAGTGCGAACCTCCGCAGACGACTGCACCTTTTCAAGGATGCCGGCAAGCCATGCCCGTCCACCTGCTCCTTTACGAAACGAAAGGAATTCATATCGCCCTGTGAGGGCGGGCACTCGGCTAAGCAGGATATATTGGATGTCTTCGAACTCGAGCATGTATTTTCTCCTCTTCTATCACTGCATCTGGTCGAGCATGTTTGAGAAAGCCGCCTTGAGCTTGAGCGCCTTCTTGATTTCGTCAGCGCTCACGTACGGGTATTCCCCATATTCCAAGAAGCTCGGGCGCTGGTGTTCACGGACGAACTTGATGAACGCCGGAGTATTTGTCTTCCAATCCTCCGGGAAACCCTCAAGATTTACGAACACGGTCGTAATCCCCGTCTTCGAGAAGAGCGCTACGGCATCCTCGGTGTATTTGTCGAAATCCGTGTCGAAGATGCCCTGATACATGAAGTAGGTCTCTGGGCCGATCTCGAAGAGTACCCAGCGGAGATAATGAAGCTTGAGCACTTCAAGACAGTGCGGATCATTGGCCACTGCGTTTTCGATGCTGTTGCCATAGTCGCGGACGGCATCCACTCGGCCCGGCTTGACCTTGGCGATGATCGTAAAGCCATGGCACGCTGGAGTATGGGGATACAGCGGGCCGTATCTTCCCTGCTCGAGTTTGAAGTATCCCTCCTTTGGGATCGCCATGGCGGCGGGTTTCGTCCAGTCCTTTTGTTTTGGTGTGTCTGACATAACGACCTCCTATGGTTATTGTTTGATGTTATTTGACCTTACGGTTCTGCGTCTTTGTCTGCTGCTCTGTCGTGCGCGAACTGCCTTAGTCTTTAGCACTCGGCACTCCTAGCTTGACACTTGACATTCGACACTCTTCCCTCGCCCTGCCTACTGCCGCGCCATCGCCACGCGGTAGCGCTCTCTTCCGGCGAAATCATGTGGTCATGATCGTCCTTCTCCAGATCGATCTGCACCCAGTTCACCTCGCCGCGGAAGGCGTTGTGCTCGGGCCCATAGTCCGGCGACACGGGCGAGCCGGCCTCCTTGCCGACATCGCACGTCTCGTCGCCTGAGAAAATCATCGGCACCGGGCGCATGGCTGTCGTCGAAGTCGGCACGGAGTGGTGGGTCGTGCTTCACGAGATCGGTGATTCGAAGAGCCAGGAAACACGATAGTCCGACTCCGGAGAGGGCAAAGAGCTTCCAGACTAAACTTTTGCCCGGAATCGCACCCGTGGGCCTGCGCCCGCCTGACCAGTCCCTTTACTCCAATACCCCGTCAGCGGCTAACGCGGTAATCTCTTCTTCGCTGTAACCGGCAACCCCGCGCAGCACATCCCGCGTGTCGCGGCCGAGTTCCGGGAACTCCCATCTGGGATTGAGCTTGCAATTGGCGAAGCGCATCGGGAACCCCGGCAGGGCGACCCTCCCGAGCCGCTGATTCTCTACTTCCACGATGAATCCCCGTTCTTTGAGATGCGGGTCACCGACGAGATCCGCGCCGTTCTGCACGACCCCGCAGGGCACGCCGGCTTGCTGTAGCGTGTTCATCACTTCATGGCAGTCACGCTGCGCTGTCCAACGTTCAATGGACGCGTTCAATTCGTCGCGGTGGCGCAGGCGACTTTCACGGCTGCTGAAGCGCGGGTCCCGCGCAAGTTCTGCTCCGACGACGCGCGCCAGAGCTTGCCACTGCTCTTCGGTCTCGACGGCAATGACGCACCAGCGGTCCTCACCCCGGCAGCGATAGCAACCATGAGGCGCTGCGAACGCGGAATGATTTCCCATCGGCTCCGCGTTTTTTCCCAGTGTCTCGGCCTCCGTCAAACTCGCGCCAATCATGAAGGCCGTTGCTTCGGCCTGGGATAAATCGATCGACGCGCCGCGGCCGTGGCGCTGGCGATACAACGTTCCCGCTACGATCAGAATCGCGGCGACGACTCCTGAAGCATAATCCGGGTAAACCGTTTGCGATCCGACCGGCGGATTGGTGTTGCCCGGGTGATTCCACAAGTACGTCAGACCGGTAAACGCCGTGATGTTGACGCCTACCGTTGAATAGTATCGTTTGGGCCCTGTGCAGCCCAAGCCAGGCATGCGTATGACGACAATATCGGGTTTGACTTGGCGCAGATCATCGTACGCAAGCCCGAGCTTGGCCATGACGTCGACGCTGAAATTATCCAACACCGCATCCGATTTGCGCGCCAGCTCGCGAATAATGCCGGGACCCTGCGGCTTCTTTAAATTCACGGTGATCGAGCGCTTGTTGCGATTGAATTCAAAGAACCGCGGCGACCGGTTCGGGTCCTCGCCGGTGCCAAAAAAGCGAAACGGGTCCAGACCGCCGCGGCGCGACTCGACCTTGATGACATCCGCTCCCAGCTCCGCCAAGAGAGTGGTTCCATAGGGTCCCGCGAGAACATGATCGAAGCTCACGATGCGCATGCCGTCCAAGGGGGCTGCGGTGGTCGTTTCCCGGGTAAGCGGATCTTTTTTCGCCGTCGCCGCCGATAGGTCAGCGCTCTTGTCCTCTTGCCAATCTCCGAGACCGGGCGCGGGCCGCACGGCAGGTCTGACACCGTCGATGATGAAGGGGGCTGCGGTTTGCTTCGCGGTGCCGGCATCCGAATATTCGACCGGGACGATAAATCCGCGCTCGCGAACATGCTCGTCACCGGTGAAGTCTCCGGGTGTATTCACCGGCACGCAGGGAATGCCGCGCGTCTGGCACTTGGTCGTCAACTCCTGCATGGTGTGCGCGCGCGTAAAGGTTTCCACCAGGGGATTCAGGTATTCGATACGAGCGCGGCGAAATAGATTATTCTCCCACTCGGGAGCATCCAACTCCGCGGGATGCCCAACCCAGACCTCAAGAAACAACTTCCAGTGCTGCCGCGTGACGTAAAGATACACGAAACCGTCTCGGCATGGGAAAATCCGCGCCGGCGCGACTTGGCCGTGCTGGCTCCCCTGCCGGCTCACGATCTGGCCCTCATTCGCGTACAGGCGTATTGAATGCTCTTGCGTCGCCAACGCTTCCTGCATCGACACGTCGACCCAGTCGCCGGTGCCGGTCCGGCTGCGCCGGTACAGTGCGGCGACCACGCCGAGAGCGGCGAACAAGCTGGCAAAATAATAGGCCTGCGTTTCGGGCGGTTTGCAGGGAGGGAGGGACGGATCACCGGCAACATAGAGAAACCCGCCCATTGCGAGGGCAACGATATCGGTTGACGCGAAACCACAGCGCGGCCCGCTTTGGCCGAAGCCACTAATCGAAGCCATAACGATTCCCGGGTTTACGGCAGCGAGCTTCTCGTAGCCCAAACCCATCGCGCCCATGGCGCCGGGCCGAAAGCTCTCTAAAACGACATCGGCGCCCTCTACGAGACGGAGAAAGGCGTTGCGTCCGGATTCGCCTTCGAGATCAAGAACCGTGCTCGTTTTGTTCGCATTCAGGTGCGCAAAGAGAAGGCTAAGAGAACCGTTTCCCGACGTCTTAAAAGGGCCGCGTTTCCTGAGCGGATCGCCGCCCGGCGGCTCGACTTTGATCACCTCCATGCCGAGGTCGCCCAAGAAGCGGCCGCAGAGCTGGCCGCTCATGTCTGTTAGATCAAGGGCTCTGTATCCTTGTAAAAAACCTGGTGCTGCATTCATAAGTCTCTTCGCATCCGCCCTAACTGTTTCGCTCCTGCTTCGTGGGGCCTACGTTCCCGCCGCCCTTTTGCGACTGGAGATAGTCATCGACGTTGCGCAAGGGATTCGTATAGGTTCGCATGCGATGCGCGATCAGGTCGTCGGCTTTGAGCGCCATATCGAAGTCCAAATCTTTCATCGTATAGCCGGCAATCTTCGCATGCTCCAGGCTAATCGGGTTCCGGCTGGCGATTTCGCGCGCCAGCTCCTCGACGAATGGCATGAGATCCTTCTCGGGGACTACTTTCGACACCAGGCCGGCGCGTTCCGCTTCTTCACCGGACAAATGCCGGCCGGTTAACTGGATATAAAAGGCTTTCTTCGTCGATACGCCGCTATGAAACAGCGTCGGCGTCGCCGTAGCGCCGTAACTTCCACGCAAGATTTCCGGCATGCCAAACTTGGCGTTGTCCGCGGCAACGGCCAGCTCGTGCCCGTTCACCAGGGCCATCCCGCCGCCGAGGCAATATCCTCTCACCGCCGCGATCGTAACCTGCGGCAGCTTGCGCATAATTGTGACGATTTCGGCCACACCCTCATGCTCTAACCATCTTCTGCGGTGACCGTACTGATCACGCATCTCACGAATATCCCTGCCGGAAGAGTAACTGTCTCCGGCTCCCGTGGTGACGATGCAGCGGATCTTGTCGTTGTGTGCCAGAGCCTTGAGGCTGTCGCCCAACTCCCCCAACAGGGTCGTGTTAAGAGCATTTTTCTTTTCCGGACGGTTCAACGTGAGCCAGGCAATTCCCTGCTCTTCGTCGATTTTTTCCAAAACAACTTTGTACTCAGCCATCTGTCCTCTCCTTATGACGTTATTCTGTTTTTCAAGTCATTAACCCTCTTAATCTGAGATTCTTAAAGCCCTTCCATGAGACCGCTTACTTTCGTTTTGGAGACATAATGGTCCCAGACCTTTTGAATCACCGACATCTTCTTTCTTCCCCGTGCCACGCGGTTGACTTCATCCTCGGTATACGCGCGCACCGGTCCCAACGTGGAAGCCATGTAAAAACGCAACGCGCTTTCCTCCAGATCGATGCAGCCGGCAAACACCCATTCGATCGCTTCGCCGACAACGACCGAGCCATGGCCGCGTAGGATCAAAGCCGAACGCGACCCGAGAGCCGCGGCTACGGCATCGCCCTCTTCGTTGGTATGAATCAACGCCGGATCCTGGTAGACCGGAATCGGCGCGTGGCCGAATAAACCTCCCGGGTTGGAAGCCGGAACAAGCTCTTTGCCTGCCATGCTCAAGACGACAACCATCCGGTTGTGCAGATGCGCTACGCTGTTAACCTCCTTTCGGGCCCGGTAGACACGTGAATGCATGGGAAGTTCCGATGGAAGATCCCACTTGCCGTCAACTCGTTTCCCCTCCAGATCGAAGGTCACTACATCATCCGGGGTCACTGCCGCCCGGCTGACGGGATGCCCATTAATGAGAACCCTATCGGTTCCCGGAATTCTTACGCTGATGTGTCCGCTATAGTCCACGAGCTCTGCAAAACACAACATCCGGCACGCCATCGCTACCTTGGTCTTCAGTTCGTTCAGCTCGGACATGAGAAACTCCCAAAGACAATCGTTTTGCATTCTCTTATAGGGTGATTTCGTCCCAACGTTCAAGCCGGACCGACTGTCGCCGATGAAAAAACGCTTGCCCTCTTTGACTGGTGTCGCCTGCGATGCTAGAGAACGGGGATTGCCTAGCGCGTTGCCTTTGCCGGTCGTGCCTGCCGGTGCGAAGAATCGTCTTCCCGAGCGCACGCCCGCTGGCAGGTTGCCGAAAAGAGATTAAGAATGCTTCGAGACCCCCATGCTTCGACACCCTCAGCAGAACGGCAAATCGTCAACAATATCAAGTCCCCTCCGTTCGTCCTGAGCCTCGTCGAAGGACTCCCCAAAGGCTTTTTCAGCGCACCCGCTGGTTCATGAAGCGTTCCCCGATATCCGAGTGGAGAAAAACGTGGAGAGTATCTTAACTGCAGGCATCTTGGGAATCGTCGAGGGTTTAACCGAATTCATTCCGGTATCATCGACGGGACACCTCATTGTAGCCGGGACGCTGCTCGGTTTTGTCGGCGAGAAGGCGGCGTCTTTTGAAGTGTTTATCCAGTTGGGCGCGATTCTTTCCGTCGTTGTGCTGTATTGGAAGCGATTTCTGAGTCTCATTCCACGACGAGATCGTCTACCGTCTACATCACGTTCGCGATTGCAAGGTTGGGACGGGTTGTGGAGAATCGCTCTGGCCACGGCACCGGCGCTGATTGCCGGATACCTGGCGCACGGTTTCATCAAGACTCACCTGTTCACGCCGCACACTGTGACCTGGGCTCTAGCCGTGGGAGGGGTCGGAATTTTGCTCGCGGAGAAATACCTTGCGCACGGTTCTGTTTCCTTGGATTCTCTTACGCTTCGCCAGGCTCTGGTTGTGGGGCTTTTCCAGGTTCTCGCGTTGTGGCCGGGTACCTCCCGTTCAGCCGCCACGATCGTCGGCGGCATGGTGATGGGCCTGGACCGGAAAAGCGCCGCGGAGTTTTCATTTTTGATCGCGGTTCCGATTATGATCGCGGCCACAGGCTATGATCTACTTAAAATAAGGACAACACTGACCGCCGATGATACGCTGCTGTTTGTTGTCGGCTTTGTGGTCTCATTCGTTGTTGCCCTGCTCACAATCGCAGGTTTCGTAAGAATCCTGAACCGGTGGACGCTAGCCCCATTCGCCTGGTACCGAATCCTCGTGGCCCCGATCTTTTACCTCACGACCCGCCATCTTTGACAGCAAACTGTTTTGTATCTGATTACTTTTTTCAAAGGCGATGTAGCCGGCAGGGCTTCTCAAATGGGGGCAGGCGATCTACAGGCCGGCTCAAGACGTGCGAGGCCAACCGCCTGTGGCAATGCGGGCGCGACGCGGCATGAAACCACGTCTATCTCAGAAGCAATGCGGGCTCTTCTGGGCATCAATGCAACGCCCCCTCGATTCCCTTCGTCCCCCGAAGAAAAAGGTTCACGTCCTCTTTATTTCCTGCCTCCGAAGAAAGAAAGCACCCCGTTTCTTGCAAAACGATCGCTAATACGTATATTCGACTATGGAACACGTGTCCTGGAAAGGAAGCCATAGGAGATGAAAACTAAACTGACACTTACCATTGACGAGGACCTCATTCCTCAAGCCAAGCGGTACGCCGAAGCCCGAGGGGATTCTCTGTCCGGCTTGGTCGAGAAGGCTCTTCGGGGCCTAACCCAAACTAAAGTGACACCTTTTTCTAAGCGGTGGCGTGGAACATTTAAGGCGTCTCGTCGCGCGTCAGCTCGGTACAAAGTTTTGTCCCGACGTTATTTATGATCGTGCTCATTGACACAGATGTCTTGATCGATGTCGCGCTCGATCGCCGCCCGTTTTCAGATCCTGCGGGACGGTTGCTGGACGCGCTGCAAGAAAGGCGGGGCGAGGCTTACGTGGCGTGGCATTCAATTTCCAACTTCTACTACATGGTGGCTCCTAAGAAAAGCTCTCCGGGGGCCAAGGACTTCATCCGCGATCTATTGCGATTCGTGGGCGTCTCCCCGGCAGGCACAAGAGAGGTCCTGTACGCTATGCGCCTTCCAATGGCCGACTTCGAGGACGCGCTGCAATGTGCCGCCGCCGTCCCCTGCCATGCTGATGTCATAGCAACCCGCAACTTTCGCGACTACCGTAATTCCCCTATTCCGGCCCGAACCCCCCAGGCCGTTCTCACAGCGCTGAGGGGATAAACACGAAACGTCGAGGGTAATTTCCAGACCGGAGCAGCAATGCTCGGTCATTTCCCAGATTGTGGAGATATCAAAGCCAGGCCCATGGCCCATTCTCCTCGGCTGCGGCGTTGACGAAAAGAGCCAGTTTGGACCGGAATGCACCGCAACCGTGGCCGGATTACACCGGAACGGGCGGCCGGAATGGACCGGAAAACGCATCCAGCGCCCTGTGGAAGAAAAAACAGGATACTTCCAGATTTTCGGAATTCCGAAAACATGGAAGTGTGGAACTAGCGGTGAAATCACGAACCTTCTCTTCCCTCCCCTTCCCAACAATTCGGTACTGGAGTTTCGACGGCGTAATTCAACTCAGCCAACAACTTCCCCAAAAAACTTAACACATTGGTCGCTCATTTCATCCCGTATCGAATCAGCTCGATCTCGGTTATTCCAGCCCGCTGCCCGTGCTCGCTCAGCTTAGCTATACAGCTGTATGCCTCGGAGTAGAAAAACGTCGCGATAGTCCCAGCGTATTGTCCCGACGACTGCCCGAATAGTGCATTTCTGACTTTTCTTCGAATCTTAAAAGATTCCAGGGTGCCAGCAGAAGTGGTTAATGTTTGAATTCCGAGTACCTCATTTTGTAAAGTTAGCGTTACAGTTCTCGTTCGGGCTTGGTTAGGATTTGTCCGCACGCTGTATGCCCCTTCCCATTTCGCTCCGACGCGAAGTGGAAACTTAACATAGGGAATTCCAGGCTCGTCTGTGAAAACAACCATTCTCGTAATCTCTGGCGGGTTCCCAGCCATTGCGCTTCTTTGATTTCCGTCCGTTCTAAAGACGCGCAGCTGATCAAGCTCCCTTACTGCCTCATATTCGCCGGCTTGAATTCTCTCCGAACTCCAACTCATTCCTTCGTTTCGTGTTACCTTGAATAACCAGAACTGGCCACCCGTATAAGCCGGCGCCGTCAGTTCTTCTTGTGCAAAAACAGAAAAACCCTGTTGGAAGAACAACAAAACTACCCACAAGGTACGGTGTCTCATAAAACGCCCTCTTTTCTTCCCTCCCTCCACCCGTTCTTAAAAGCAGCAGACCAGGAAAGAAATGTTAGTGGTGCCAGCACCCTTACTTCCTTACTGTCTCCCCTACCGTCATGAAACATCTTGCGATCAGGCTCCATGCCGAAAAATTACGGATTTCATTACCCGATCTGTTTGACACAGTGTTATGCTTGCCCGGCCCGCCTGCCAGAGCGCTATTGCCGGAATATCCATCAACGATCCCGCCCCAACGTCCGATTAACCAGTGGCTTAGGGTCTCTTGTACAAGGGAGGTGCTAGAGCTAAGAAACGCAACAATTACAAGGAAAAACGTGGCAGTCTTCATAGACAACGTCCCCTAACTACTCTCCTAAGCGGGCACGAAGCCAGAAACGACGGATACGGCCAAGGGTTGACCTAAGGAAAGCTGAGCCTGATCCGTCTTTACCGTGCCCTTCATCCGCAAACAAGCCGAACGCACGGACGAGGCTGTTCTCTGGACCCGGCAAAGGACCCTTTCGCCTATCTTTCTAGTCCCAATAAGCAGCGCTCCCGCAGTAGAGGGCGCTCAAAGATATTCAGGAAACTTGTGACGGTCTAGGTCGCCGTTGGGTAGGGGTTCGCCCGACCCAGATGAGCACACAAGTAGACGCGACGGCGATGGTGCAAGCGCACCCCGCAAAAGCCCACGCGACGCCGACCAGCGAGACGCTACTGCCGATCAGCAGCCCGCCGAGGGACCACAGTCCTCGATCCATGAAATAAAAGCTTAGCACCCGCCCTAACAAGACCGGGGGAGTATCCATCTGAATCGCCGTGTTCGACAACATGCGAAACGCTATCAAGCAAAACCCTGACAGGATCAAAAGACCCAAGGACAGCACAAAGGAATGCGAGAAGGCAAAAAGTGCAAGAAAGAGCGCGAAGCCGAGCACGCAGAACGCAATCAATATTATATCCGGGCGGATGTTTCCTACGGAGGCTACAACCAGAGACGAAGCGGTTGCGCCAATTCCTGGGGCGGCGGTCAGCAGCCCGAATCCTAACGCTCCCACGTGCAAGACATTCGTGGCAAAGACGGGCAAAAACCGCGAATAAGGCGCTCCCACTAGAGAAACAATATAAGAAAGGGAAAAAACAGAAAGGATATTGCGATTGCCTTTTACATATCGAGCGCCCTCTTTAATCTCGCTCCACAGGCCTGCTTTCCTGGCTGGCCGTTCCCACGGAGGCAGCTCCATGAGGATAACGGAGAAGATGATCGCAAGAAAACTCAGGCCGTTGATAAAAAAGCAGCCGGCGATGCCCACCACGGCGATCAAGACGCCGCCGATCGACGGCCCCAAGATTCTGGAGAGATTGAACATGGATGAGTGAAGGGCGATGGCGTTGAGCAGTTCATCTTTGGGAACCAAGCTGTTGACTAGAGATTGGCGGAGCGTTTGATTGATCGAGTTCACAATGCCCAAAAAGAGTGTCAGTAAAATAACGTGCCAAAACGCGATGAACTGATAGTAAACGGCAAACCAATAAACAAAGGCCTGACCCATCGCCAGAGTTTGCGTAAGAATCAACAGGCGCCTACGATCCATGCGGTCGACGATCGCGCCACCGATGGCGCCAAAAAGCAGTCGTGGAATCGTATCGAAGAATCCCACCAAACCCAAAAGGAAAGGAGAATTTGTCAAATGCCAGACAAGCCAGCTTTGCGCGATGTCCTGCATGAAGTCGCCTGTGTTTGAGAGAACCGAGCCCACACACAAGAGGCGGAAGTTCCGGTGGCGAAGGGAGCGAAGCGTTTGAAGGGTTTTGAAGGGTCGGGCCACTGGTGCTTGAGGCTAAGTGAGAGTTCAATTACTGTTACGGGAAAATCCACCACAATGCAAAGTTCGAGACGACTTTCAGCCTCGGATTTGAGCGAGGAGGTAGAGGCGTTCCACGGACCACCAACGAACCAATTTCCCCCACAACGGAACCTCCGCTAGCGCTGAGATTAAGGATATCAACTTCCCAGGATCTGACCTGCATCCCTTGAAGGGCGATTGGGAAGTTTTGGTCAGTCAAGGTTTCAGGTAATTGGCGTATTGTCTTTCGGTTCGAGAAGGGTGAAGCATTTGACGTAGATTACGTTGACTGCCATTAATAAACAGAGGGCGAAATGGAAAGAAGGAAAAGGGCGCCGGAAATTTTGCGCGGTGGTTCATTCCGCGGACCGGATGACGTCGGTTGCGCCGGCGGCCGGTTTCGTTTTCAACCCAATCCAGACGAGAAAAAGTACCACGAGTGAAATAAGCGCCATCGCCTGAAATCCCGGCACGTATCCCATCTTTTCGAGCAGCGCCCCGCACAATAGGGGCCCGATCGTCTGTCCCACGGATGTGGACGCCCGCGATACGCCTAGCGCCAGCTCTTTACTGCCCCGCCTTGCCGACTGCAACGCAAACGTTGTCGCGGCTACATTGGTAAAGCCAAAGCCCATCGTCATGATGGCCAGCGGAATAAGAAGCGTTAAATACCCGGAACCATAGGCTTGCACAGCAAACATCGGTACTCCAAGGGCGACGCCGAATAAGATGACTCGGCTGGGGCGTATCCGGTCGCAGAGCCAGCCGCCGCTAAAGCGTCCTAGCGTGTCCGTCAAGCGCGAAACGGATACGATTGTTCCCACCGCTTCGAGACTCATGCCGCGATAAGTTGTCGCTAAAAACGGGAAAGCAACCCTTGTCACCCCGGCTAAAAATAGAAAACATTGACAGATCGCGAGACAGGAAGCGAGGAAAGGCACGTTTCTAAGAAGAACGGTTCCTTCGCGCCAGAGGTTCGCTGAACTCTGACGTACCGTTCTTCGGTATCGGTAGGCGCGAGCGACGAGAATGAGCATCAACGCGATCGATTGAGGCACAGCGTAAAGGAAAAACAGCCTGTCCGGTCCAAACCATTTTCCGACGAAGCCTCCAAGTAGCGGTCCGAGCGCGAAACCGACTCCCAAAGCCGAAGCCATTTGTCCCTGGACTCGTCCCTGTCGCTCGGGCGCAGCCTGGTCGAATCCAACTTTTCTCAGTGCGAGGGCAAACATAGCCTCCGTTACTCCAAAGAGAATCCAGACCGTCACGAACACGGGCATCCTATCGACGAACACGTAACCTGTAACGCTCGTCGCAACCCCAATCGCCGTGGCGGCGATCAGCAACGCCCCGGGGCTCAAGTAGCTCGCCATGATACCGGACAGAAGATCGGAACAGACCCGGCCGAGGCCGTTAGCAACCAGAGGGATGCCGGCCAAACCGATGGAGTACCCATGAGCCTTCATGAAGAATGGGCCCAGCATTGCGGCTCCCGATGATCCCGACGTCTGACAGATCGCAGCCAATATGTAGTACCGGATGAGCGAGCGGTTCATCACGGCGGATTATACCAGCGTTCACGAACTCGTGATATGGATATCGCCGGTAAAATGCTGTATGGCAGAGTAGTCACGGGTATTTGGCCGCAGCCACAATGGAGAGTGAACCATGAATGAGATTCCGCAAATCCAAATTCACGAAGCCAAACGAAATTTTGATCAAAAAGACTGCCTGTTCGTCGATATCCGCGATCCAGGTTCCTACCGAGCAGCGCACATTCCGGGAGCGGTTCATTTGCATGACGGGAATGTGGAACAATTCATCGAAAGCACGGATAAAGATCGCTCAGTGATTATTTACTGTTATCACGGCAACAGTAGTTTGGGAGCCGTCTCTTACTTTTTGGAGAACGGGTTCAAGAACGTCGCCAGCATGAGCGGCGGGTTCGAAGCGTGGCGGCAGGTGTATGAGCATGAAAGCGAATAGCATCGTTTCACGCTACGTGTTCTCGGTTCCGAGCTCAGCTCAAAACTCACGACTCGAAACTGGGGCCAGCGAAAGCGGAAGGAGGACGCTATGGGCATGACTGTGGGGAGTGGAGAATTTCGCTACGAAGTGATTGAAGGCTGGGGCAAACTGCCCGACGGTTGGAGCTTTCGCGAAGTCGCAGCGGTCGCAGTGGATAAGAAAGATCAGGTGTATTGTTTTACGCGCGGCGCGCATCCGATCATCGTCTTCGACAGCGCCGGGAATTTCCTCGGTTCGTGGGGCGAAGGCGTTTACAAGCGCGCTCACGGGGCCACGATCGGCCCCGAAGAGACGATTTTTTTGACCGATGATGGCGACCATACGGTGCGCAAATGCACGCTTGATGGCAAGATTCTCTTTACCCTGGGCGTTCCGGGTAAAGCGGCGCCTTACCAGGGGGGCGAGCCCTTCAATCGCTGCACTCACGTTGCGTTCTCTCCTAAAGGAGAGATCTATGTGTCGGACGGCTACGGTAACTCACGCGTTCATAAATATTCACCGGACGGAAAGCTCCTTTTCTCTTGGGGACAGCCGGGATGCGATCCGGGCCAGTTTAATATCGTTCATAACATCTGTACCGACAGAGACGGCTGGGTCTATGTAGCGGATAGGGAAAACCATCGCGTCCAGGTTTTTGATGGCAAAGGAAGGTACGAGACGCAGTGGAACAATATGCATCGCCCGTGCGCGCTGTACATGGACACCACGCGGCAAGATCCTGTCTGTTTTGTGGGCGAGCTCGGTCCGGGCATGAGCGTGAATAAGGACTCTCCCAATTTGGGAAACCGGGTCGACGTCTACGACAAACATGGGAGACGTCTGGCGCGTCTCGGCGACATCCGCGCCGGCGAAGCGCCGGGACAATTCATCGCGCCGCACGGCATCGCGCTCGATTCCCTCGGCGACCTCTATGTCGCCGAGGTATCGTGGACGATTATGGGACAGCATTTACAGCCGCAGCGCGAGCTTCGCAGCCTGCAAAAGCTTCGCAAGCTCGCTTAGTATAAGGAACTGCCAAATGAAAAGGGGCAGGCCATGAGTAAACTACCCGCAATGAGCCGCGACAAACTTTCAGCGGAAAATCAAACCATCTGGGACCGGGTCATGAAGGGGCGAACCGGAGGAGGCGGTCCGTACGGAATTCTCATTTACGCGCCGATGATGGCAGAGCACTTTTCCGCCGTGGAAGACTACTTCCGGCATCACGGGATGCTCGATACCAAAGATAAAGAGTTGGTGATATTGGCCTGCGCCCGCGAGCTGGGAGCGCGCTTTCCATGGAGCCGGCACGAGATTCGCGCGCATCAGGCCGGCGTGCGTCGCGAAGCGATCGAGACTTTGCGTGCCAACGGATCGCTGGATGCATTGAGCCAACACGAACGCTTGATGGTTGACATCACCCGCAGTCTTCTACGCGAACGTTGCTTGTCGGATGATTTATTTGCTCGGGCGCGGGCGGAGCTCGGTCCTGAGCGGCTGGTAGAAACGGTCGGGCTTGTCAGTCACTACAATATGATCAGCTCGGTAGCGAATGTCTTCGATTTAGCCGCGCCCGAGGGCGCCGTGACTTTCTGAAAGCCGTCCTATCCGAAACGATGCGACCGTCTGGTTCCGTGAACTTTTGAATCTTTGAGTTGTTCCGCGAGCTACGACTAGAATGCTCCTTCTGATGATCGCAACGCACGCATTCCTTCATTTTTGAATGGGTGGCGCGCCCCGCCCGGGGAGCAGAGGATTGGAGATGAGCTTGAGCCTCGATGGAGTCGAGAGTCGGGCTTTTAGCCACTTCGGCGGCCTGCGCGACAACGCTTGCCAGGCCCATCACAATCAGCCACGCAAGACCCTAAAGCAACCAGCGTCGAAGAGTCATCTTGGCCTCCTTGCCCGAAAGAGGAGAATAATTCTCTTACCGCCTGGTCCCGAATAGCTGGTCGAATTTCAACGCGTACTGGCTCAACCCTTCAAAGATTTTGGGCGAGATCGGATACAGCTCGAGGCCACCCGGTTGCAATGGAGAATTGTCCGGAACGATCCCTGATCGGATCGGGACGTTGCCCTGTTCAAATATAATACCTTGTCCCTCTTCAGAAAGAAAAAAATATTTGAGAAGCTCCGCGCCATTGGGAGATTGTGGCCGCACGGAAATCGCGACGGATTGACTTGGCGCCCAACCAGGCAAAGTCCTCCGGCTCCATGGCAATCCCTGAGAAATCAGTTAACAAAATGCCTGGCAGCATTGGGATGGGAGAATTTTTCAAAACAACAGCCGCGCCAGGACCAACTAACGCAGAGGTGATGCGTTAAACGGTTTGACCGGAAACGGACAGCGGCATGGCGAACTGCGTGCGTCATTACTTGCCGCAGCAGTGTTTATACTTCTTTCCGCTCCTACATGGGCAAGGCTCGTTTCGTCCGATTTTCTTTTCGGCCATTATTGGTTTAGGCGGATGCAATAGCCGTTCTAAGTCGCCAATCTCCTCCGGCTCGTCGGGCTCCAATCCAATGGTATAGTGCCAGTGGTTTACTTCAAAAATCGATTGGACTTCCTTCAACCTTTCCTCTGTTTGTACACGAACGACCGCGGGATTTTTTTCGGTACCTAATTTCGCCGTCTTCTTGCCATCGAACACCTCGTTGCGATTTCGCGCGTCAACCTTCATTTGTGACTTTTCCTTCTCGGATATTCTAGTTGCCATGGTATGGAGCGGAACAAGACTCGTGTGTTGTGATTGACGACAACTTGAGAAAGGGCCTGCGGGTAATCAATCCTTCAGTACCACTAGCAGATCCACTGCTTTGACGCCTTGTCCCTTCGGGAGAACCATCACGGGGTTTAAATCAAACTCGCTAATCCGGTCGGAGCAATCGCGCGCCAGCAAGGACAGCCGTTCTACGACACCCGCAAATTCATCCACATCCGCCTCCGGCCTGCCGCGCGCGCCGAGCAACAAGTCTTTGCCTTTCAAGGACATCACCATCCGCTGCGCTTCTTCCGTAGAGACCGGCACCGGTCGTATCGCAATGTCGCGAAATAGTTCGGTAAAGATCCCTCCCAAGGCGACGACAATAAGCGGGCCCATGTCGGAATCATTAACGATTCCCAGAAGCATTTCGACGCCATTCTGAACCATTGGTTGAACGATCACAGAGAACGGTTCGGCGGTTTTCTGCTGGGCGTTGTTGACGATCGTGTCGTAGGCGGCCCTGACTTTTTCCTGGGTATCCAGATGCAAAGCGACCGTCCCGGCGTCGGTCTTATGCGGGATTTCCCTGCAGTCAACTTTCAGGGCTACCGGGAACCGCAGCGCATGGGCGGCCGCGACGGCCGCGACGGACGAGTCGACGGTCATGTGCTGGAGCACCGGAATCTCATAGTGCCCCACCAACTCCGCCGCCGCGGCAAATGATAAGGTGCCCCGATGCGAAGAAAGCCATGTCAGGGCGCGGGCGTTCTCCGGAATCTCCTGTCGGTCCTCGGCCATCTCGCGCGCCTGATAATAATCTTGAATCATTTTAATCGCGCGCAAGCCTCTCTCATACTCGAGCAGAAACGGCACCTTCATCTTGCCGAAGGATTCCATCCAGTCATCGCCCAATGCTTCCGAAGCGCGGCTAAGAAAGACCGGCTGCTTGCCGTGGCGACGCGCGGTCTCGGCGGCAATGCGGTAGGGCATAGCCGCTGTTTCCGTGCACGGACTGGGATAGTTCAAACGAAAAGCAATGAGGGAAAAGCGCGGGCTCTGACAAACCGTTTCAATCGTTGGTTCAAAGCGGTCGCCGCCGCCGCGCGGCAATCCACCCACGTCGAGTGGATTGTCGATGAACTGGTCTTTGCGCAGGACAGGCTTCAAGGCCTGATGAATCTCTTCGGGAAAATCGGGCAACTCGATGCCGGCACTGTCGGCGAGGTCGGACAACCAACTGCAATCGCCGCCGGAAACAGTGGCTAGTTGCACGCCACGTAATAAACCGCGCGAACCGATGTGGCTCAAGAGACTGCACGCGTTGACCATATCGTCTAGATTGCTCACGACAATCGCGCCGAACCCCTTCAACGCCTCTCCCCATTTGGAGCTCGCCACCAGGTTCCCGGAATGCGCCTGCACGGTCTGGCGTGCGCGCGCTGATTTTCCTACCAACAAGACAACGACCGGCTTGCTATTCTTCCGACACTGCTCGAGCGCTTGGCGGAATTTTTCGCCGTCGCGAATCGATTCCACGTGCACGGCAATCAAGTTCGTTGCCGGGTCCTCGGCGTAATAGCTCAAATAGTCTGCCAGCATCGTTACCGCCTCGTTGCCTGTCACGGCGAGCCGGTTAAGGCCGATCCTCCGGTAGGCGCAGAGCTGCAGGAAAACGTTCAACATGCCGCCGCTTTGGAAAACCGCGCTGAGCTGCCCGGGGGCAACATTGGCGGGCATTTCGCCGGTAAACAATGCGAAGCCGTTGGCAAAAGAAGCAAGGCCCATCGTATTGGGACCGCAAATCGCCATCTTGTCACCGGCAATTTCTGCCATTTGCTGCTGCAGGTTGCTGCCGTCCCCTCCTGCTTCAGCAAATCCTGAGGCCACCACCACGGCTCCTTTCACCCCGACCGCAACGGCGTCGCGCAGGACCGCCGGCACGAAAGTCTTAGGCGTTAGAATCAACGCGACATCAATCGCAGCAGGTACCTGCTTCAGATCAGGGTAACACGGACGATTTCCAATCACGGAATGATTTGGATTGACCAGAAAGATTTGCTCCTCCGGAAAGCCCAGAAGACCGAGATTCGATAACACCCGGCGTGAGAAACTGGTCTTCGGCGATGCCCCAACAAGCGCAATCCGCTGGACAGTGAAAAGGTCTTTAACGTTCATAGCTCTGTTCTCCACTCACATCCTATTTTACACGAGAGTTTCAGGCCTCGGGTGTCGGGTTTAAGGTTTCTGGTTTCAGGTGTCAGAATGAGGCCCGGAGTGAGCCCGAAAACCCAAAACCCGAAACTATTTCAACCATCCGGCTCAAAGTAAGGCAAAGTCAGGTCCAAGTCCGGAATATCGCTGAACACGACTCTCACCGGCATATTAATATGAACCGATTCGGGAGCACAGCCGATGATGTTGCTGGAAATATATGGACCCTCCTCTGTCTGAATCAACGCATAAACGTAAGGAACGTCGTCTCTAAAGGCGGGGTCCATGGCCTTGCGCGTGATATTAAACGCAATCACCTTCCCTCGTCCGGAGGCGCTCCTCCAGGATAAGCTGCCAAAGAACGGCTTGTTCTTGTGATTTTTACAATAGCTTGCCGGCCAATACCACGCCCCGCACTCATTGCACTTTAGCAGCGCAAAATGATGCTCCTTGAGGGCCTGCCAGAAGGGCTTCATCGTCTCTTCGACGAGCGGTATCGGTTTGGTCCAACCCGTCGCCACTAAATTGTCCCCAAGATTAAGCTCGTATGAATCGAGCACATACCGGGCGAGATGACCTCTCCACCGTGACCTGTCACCATACTCAATTTTGCGTCCGCAATTTGTCGACCGACCGCTTCGCGTCGTAATTGCAGCACCGACTCGGATATTCCGGTCAGGTCCGCGAGGTTGTATGCGGAAAGCATGCCCCCGCTCGTATTCACCGGGGTATCTCCCCCGGGCCCAATGTGCCCTTCTTCCATGTATGCTCCACCTTCACCCTTCGTGCACCAGCCGTAGTCCTCAATTTGAAAGATCACTTCAGCCGTAAAGCAGTCGTAAAGCTGGGCCATATCGAGGTCTTTGAGCGCGATTCCTGCCTGGCCGAAGGCCGCCTCTTTCGCCTTAGCAACAGGTAATTTAGTGAAGTGGCTCGGAATATCCCACCATTGCCCTCCCTGCGCATCCCCAAACCCGATCCCCAACACCCCCACCGGTCGCTTGGCACAAGAGCGGGCTCTCTCTGTGGATGTCAGAACCACGGCAATCGCGGCGTCGCTGGTCACACACATATCCATCAGGTGGTAGGGCCAGATGTAGACCGGGGATTTCTCATAATCGTCGATCGTCGCCGGCTTTCCGTACATTCGAGCCAATGGATTCTTGCATGCCCAGGCGCGAATCTGAACCGCGGCGGCTCCATACTGACGGCTGGTGGTTCCATACTCGTAGGAATGCCGCGACGCAAACATCGTGTGCTCGTGCGCGGCGACCGTCCGGCCGAATGAAGGTCCCCAAGACCCTGCCGGCCGCGCTTTGGGGACATGACCTACGTAGCCTTGCTCCCGGACTCTTTTTCTGTGGCTGGCGGTCCACGCATCCGTTGATCCGGCAATCGCGACGTAGTTGGCCACGCCCAGCTCCAGAAAAGAAAGCGCGCTGGCGATACCGAACGTGCCCCACGCTCCTCCGCGCCCGACCCGATAATAAAAATTCACCGGCAGTCCGAGCATGCGCGGAAACGCGTCGTTTTGTTCCATCATCCCGGCACCGCTTCTAGGGCCTCCGTGCACGTGGACCGCGCCGTCAACATCCTTGGTATTTAAGCCCGCATCCTCGATCGCCCTCCTGACGGCCTCGGCTTCCAGATCCCTTGCCGTGAGCCCCTCAAGCGGTGAAGACACCGCTTGTTCGAGCTGCCAATCGGTGCTCTTGGCCTTGCGCTCCGCTAGCTCGGCCGCGGGAAGCCCGATGACCATCCCGAGACCCGCGATGGCATACTTGCCGCTCAAATTCGCATTCATCGATTTTGCCTTGATCCGCCCCGGCAAACCGGGCGGCTTAAATTAGCTGCCGAATTCCTCCACCAATGCAATCGAAACTCGGACTTACAATAAAAGCCCTTGCTTGACAAGCCTAAGATAATCCAAGTAGTGTCTACGCCAAGGAACGAGGTTCTCTGAATCGGTCAGGAGTGAAACTATGGGCTTTCCTTTGACAAAAACGATCTTCTTGCGCCTTGCGATATCTTCGGCCTTTGCCTGGTGCTTCCTCGCCGGCACCGTCTTTGCGGCCGCGCCCAACGCGGATCTGCTCAAAGCCAAGAAAGACTCAGAGGCCAGAGGTTACATTTTCGAGACCAGCCACGATGACATTGTGGCGAAGGCAAAAAAAGAGGGCAAACTTCGTATCACGACCACTTTGGAGCCGGACGTCGTCAAGCACGCGCGAGAAGCCTTTACGAAAACATACCCCTTTGTCACCGACTTTCGTTCGGAGGAGCTCATTGACGTCGAAGCGAATCAGCGCTTTCTTTTGGAAATTAAAGCAGGCAGAGCCAAGGGCTGGGACGTCAACCGCCTCTACACCGAGTTCTACGAGCAGTATTTTCCGTACCAAAAGAAATTCGACATCCACGGTATGGCGGAGCACCAAGTCCTCCGCATGCCTCTCCAGCTTTTCGATCCCAAGACACCCGATGTGGTCACTATCAGCAGCAACATGAGCGTGATCGCCTACAACAACAAACTTCTTCCGCCCGATAAGGTGCCCAATAAATGGGAGGATTTTCTTAAACCGGAATTTAAGGGAAGAAAATTTGTCGTCGATATCCGTCCGATATCGCTAGCAGTCACCGTCCCTGCATGGGGGCTCGAAAAGACGGTGGCCTTCGCCCGTAAGATCGCCGCCCAAGACCCAATCTGGGGCCGTGGCCACAGCAAGATTATAGGTTCTCTCGTCATCGGCGAAAACGCCCTATTTCTCGGACCCAACTTCGGCGCCGTCAAAAGAGCTCAAAAAAAGGATCCGACGGGTGTACTGGGCCTGAAAATTATCGAGCCCGTCCCCACTCGCCTCCACGAGGCCAATGGCGTGATGATTAATGCTGAGTCACCCTACACCGCGCTACTGTGGCTGGAGTTCATGGCTTCTCCCGACGGTCAAAAAATCATGGACGACTATTGGCCGCTTGGGGCGTCGGTCTTTTCTCCCGGCTCCGCGCAAGAGCAATTAACCAAAGGAAAGAAGCTATCCGTCGTCGATTGGAACCATTACAGCAAGGTGGACGACTACTTGAACAAAATCGTTGAAGCCATGGGCTTTCCGAAAGCCAAATGAGGTACTGATGGATGCGACGACAACAATCCGCGTCGGAATTTTAACTCCGCACAGCGCGGGCGGCGCCCATTTTGACACACTCCGCGCCCTGCTTCCGAGTCAGGTCGAGGTGACGCATGACGGCATGGAGTTCCCTCACACCTCGCGCTATCAGCTTGCCGGCACGACCGACGCCATCAAAGAGCGGAGCGCCGGCCTGGTCGCGCGTCACAAGCTGCAAGGCCTTATCATTACCAGCGCGCCGCTCGCGATCTTGAATCCGGATCTCGAAGCCACGGTGCGGGAGGCGATCGGCGTTCCCGTAACGACTGCCCCTTCGGCTGCCATCGCCGCGCTCAAATCCATGGGCGCAAAACAACTGGTTCTTCTGACCCCCTTTGACGTCAAGATGAACGGCATGGTGCAAGACCACCTGGCCCGTGCCGGTTTTACCATACTCGCTTGCCCTCCGCACAAAGACCCCACCTTGGGGTCGGGACCAAAGACAGGGCCGGAAGAAATTTTTCAGACCGTTGAGAAAACGGTCCGGGCAACGCCGGCTGCCGACACGATTTATTTTCAAGGCGCTCCTTTTAACCCCTTGCCCGTTATTGAGAGGATAGAAACCCAGCTCCGATTGCCGGTCGTCGCCAGTAATCCGGCGATGATGTGGCATATCCTTTCGCTCCTGGGGTGTAGATTCACCATTCCGGGCTATGGTAGGTTACTCGAGTCTTGGCCAAAACTAAGCTGAGTCTGAATTTGCACTGTCAATTTACGGAGGCTAGGAGTGTATCCGAGTAAGCGAAAAATCGGCAAATTCGGGGGTAGGAAAACCATTGCCGAGCTGCCGATCGTCGATCCTGGGGCATCCTGTGAGGTCGATTTTTTTCAAGCGACATTACTCGGACAGGCTCCTAGGATGAGGTTCCATATCCTCGCCAGGCATCTCGGGTGTGTTTTCTTTACGCTTCTGTTGCAAATTGTTCCGCTGTCGTTTTCGCTCGCGCAGGACAGCCATACGGCAAAGCTCATCGAAGGCGCCAAAAAAGAAGGCAGCGTCATGTGGTACACGTCAATCACCCTCGACGACGCCAAGAGAATTATGGACCTCCTCAGTAAAACATATCCGTTTCTGAAAGCGGAGTTCTTTCAGGCAAGCTCGACCAAGCTCCTCAACAGAACGGTGACAGAGACAAAACTCGGACGATATCTCTTCGATGTGGTCGCGCAAAGCGGCTTTGAAACGCATCAAATGTTTCGATCCGGAATCCTGCAGCCCTATTTTTCCCCGGAGCGCAGCACTTATCCGGAAATGCTCAAGGACCCGAAAGGTTACTGGACCGATTACTTCGACAGCTACGCCATTATCGCGTACAACACAAAGCTGATTCCCTCCGGCCAAAACCCTAAAGATTGGCAGGAGCTTTTGGAGCCCAAATGGAAAGGCAAGCTCATCATGGATTTTAACGACGTCAGGTGGTACGCCACGATCTTGGACAGATGGGGGCAACAAAAAGGTCAAAATTTCATGAGAGCGTTGGCTAAACAGGACATGCCTTTTCGTAGCGGAGCTAATCTAATCTCTCAGCTGGTTGTTGCCGGCGAGTTCCCGATGGGCATGACGAATGCGCACACGATCGAAAGACTGAAAGCGCGCGGAGCGCCGGTTGACTGGGTCAAAACAGTCGATCCCATCGTCGTCTCACTCCACACGATTGGGCTTGCGGCCAAACCGGCGCACCCCAATGCAGGAAAGCTGCTGATCGACTTCGTTTTATCGAAAGCAGGCCAGCAAGCGATTGTCGACGGCGGACGGACTTCCCCACGTCCTGGTATGGACCCACGGATTGATCCCGCCACGCTTAAGCTCTACCCGACACGTCCGGAATTGGCCGATCGATACGCACAGTACGAAAAGGAATATGCGCAAATCTTCGGCCATTAACAGCTAGCGACTGAAAGGAGAGAAAGGACTTATGATGAAACGACTCGCTTTCTGGCTAATCTTTACGTGCCTTGGCTACTATGCGGATGCGCGGCCAATCCTCGGTGCCAGCGCCGAAATCATTGAGGGAGCAAAGAAGGAAGGAACCTTCGTTCTTTATACCTCGATGAATACGCCTGACGTCAACGCCGTCTTTGGAGCGTTCCAGAAAAAATACCCGTTCCTGAGTCCGAAGAATTACTCAACGCGAAGCGCCGCGCTGCTGCAAAGAATTATCACCGAGACCCAAGCCGGCAGGTATTCCGCAGATGTCATCCAGGGAAACATTTTCACGCTTTACGTGCTGTCACAAAAGGGCATCACGGCCAAATATATTTCCCCGGAGGCAGCGGGCATCCCCTCCGATTTTCGCGATCCTGAGGGCCACTGGACCGCCGTTTACCAGCAGTTGAATGTTATTGGATTCAATAGCAAAGTCGTAAACCCAAAGGAGGCCCCCCGCAGTTACGAAGACCTCTTGAATCCCAAATGGAAAGGGAAAATGGCTTTAGATGACAAACAGTACGTATGGTTCGATGGCCTCTTGAAGGTTATGGGGCAAGAGAAAGGCATGGCTTTCATGAAAAAGGTCGCGACTCAGGACATTCATTTCCGGAGCGGCCAGACCCTGCTAGCGGATTTGCTGGCGGCCGGCGAATTCGGAATTCTGATTAATACGCGTCCGGAAAATATGGTGGAGCTCAAACGGAAAGGAGCCCCTACGGATTGGGCGGCGCCTAATCCCACCACGGTAAATATCCTTCCAATAGGCGTGGCCACACGTGCTCCCCACCCCAACGCGGCCAGGCTCTTTATCGACTATATGCTCTCGGAAGAAGGGCAACGGGTTCTCGGCGCCCAAGGGAAAGCCCCCGTTAGGCCGAAGATTCCAACAATCTACCCGCTACCCGATGTCAAGCTCGTCGTGAACGACCCAGCCATGGCGGAAAGACTGAATGACGTGGCGGAGGTTTACAAAAAAGTCTTCAATCTACCCTGAGGGATCACGCTTTCGCGAATCACATCGCAACGTAAGAAATACTGATAGGTGGCGGAGCGCACTGGGGTTTCCATCATCGCCCGCAATCCAGCGGAACCTCTTCTCGCTGCTCGGGCGCCGGTATTCCATCAGGGATTGCGGCAAGTTGCTAAAGTCATGGCCCGCGCTCAGTTGACGCGGGCGGTCTATCTGCAAATTCCATTCAAGGAGAGCGCAATGAAACAAAGGTGTCGAGCAAAATTCACCGCCATGCTTGCTCTGCTAATTCTTTTCTGTCCCGTGATTCCCGCAAGGGTTGCTCTGGCGCAGGACCACACGACGCAGCTCATCGAAGGCGCGAAAAAGGAAGGCGCCGTCATGTGGTATACCTCCATGAACGCCGACGACGCAAAAAAGATGGCGGATGGCTTTACGACCAAGTATCCGTTTCTGAAAGTCGAATTCTTTCGCTCAAACTCGACGAAGATTCTAACCCGTACCCTGACGGAGACAAAGGCCGGCAGCTATCTCTTCGATGTGGTAGCCGTGAGCGGATTTGAGATCTATCAAATGATCAAGTCCGGGCTTGTGCAGCCTTATGTTTCCCCTGAGAGCAAGATCTACCCGGCGATGTTTAAAAGCCCGCAGGGCTATTGGGCCGATTATTTCGACAGCTACGCGATCATCGGCTACAACACCAAGCTCATCGCCCGAGGTCAGGCTCCTAAAGACTGGCCGGACCTTCTGTTACCGAAGTGGAAGGGCCAGCTGATGATGGACTCGGAAGATACTCGCTGGTACGCGTCAATGCTGGACCGATGGGGAGATGAAAAAGGTCGCAGTTTCATGAAAGCCCTGGCAAAACAAGAAATGCCCTTTCGTAGCGGGTCGAGCCTGATCGCGCAGCTTGTCGCCGCCGGCGAAGCGCCGATGGGAAGCGTCAACGTGCACACGATGGAAAGGATGAAATCAAAAGGAGCGCCGGTAGACTGGGTGGCGACGACCGACCCTATTGTGGTCTCGCTGCACCCTATTGGACTGTCGATCAAGCCGGTTCACCCCAACGCCGGAAAGCTGTTTATCGACTTTGTTCTCTCCAAAGACGGCCAGCAAGTCATCCTGGATGTCGGACGAACTTCACCCCGCCCCGGTATGGACCCGCGCGTCGACGCTAATAAGCTCAAGCTGTTTCCCACGCGGCCGGAGCTCGCTGATCGTTACCCCCAGTATGAGAAAGAATACCGGCAGATCTTTGGCCAGTAGCAAAATCCAAAATAACAGAACGTCCTCGATGCTCACGATCTGCGCTTTCGGCGATGAACTGGCCGGCTGAACGTTTTCCCGACCGCGCCTGAGCTCCCGGTTTCACGTTCCGGCTCAGACGGCAGACCGTCACGGCATTTCTTGCAGCAGGCGACCGGCACCCCTGACAGGCACACGGACATGGAACCGCTTTTGAATGCACCAAACGCGAGCGGCAACAGGGTGAATCACGGGAACCCCAAGATCTTCCTCCAGCGCAACGACGTCAACGGCGCGCCAGGTCCCCGATCCTTGCAAGTAGATGCCGTCCAGCGAGGGATGTTTAAGAAACATTTTTTTGATGTGCGAATAGATCTCCTCCGAAGACAGGCTCTGCCGGCGTTCCCTACCCACGGGCATTTCCTCTATCGCAACCACGTTGAAGCCCGCTTCGCTGAAATAACGCGCGAACATGTCGTTGATCCTTTGGTCATGAAAGGTCACGCCGAGAAACGTTTTCATTCCCATCGCGCGAAACGCCGCAGTCTGCGTCATGGCCGACGTGATAATGGGGATTTGATACTCCTCTTCCCAATTTCTCACGGTCTCCTGCTCGGCCTTGAACCCCCGAATCAGAAATGGCGGGGCCCCCTCAGGATGGATGAGATCAACGCCGATTCTTGCCAGCTCGGCAACTCTGTTCTTGCAGCCGTCCAGCGCATCGAGGTACTCCTGCTCGGTGTGCTCTTTCAGCCCCAAATAAAGGGGGATCACCCCGATCCCCTCGGGAAGCAGACGGATAAATTCGACCAGCGTCCCTGATTCATAACTGGGCTTCACGACCCCTACGGTTCCTCTCCATGTAAGCGATGCCATTTTTTGCTTTCCCTTCCTAAGCAGTGATACCGGTCAACCCGATATAGCCAAGCCTTTCGGTTAAACGCAAGCCGGTATGTGTGGCTTTATCGAAGGGCACGGCTATTTTCCAGGAGTAATGGGACTCAAGCGCCTCTTTGGAAAAGAGGGGAAGGGAGATTTTGGGCGGGAGGAGTTAGAGCATGACTCTTGTCGGGTTCCAGTCTTGTTCGATCTCTGTTAAGAGTCGGGGAGAAACAAGGCTTTGGAGGGACAATGCCAGATCTTCAGCTCACCGCCGGTTTCGCCACCATAGGACAAGGCGCGGGTCCGATGATCGTTACGCAGCGCGCCGGACTTTTTGCGCAGCAGGGGTTAGAAGTGGAAGTCCGCATCATGAATGGAGCCCCAAACGTGGTCAAAGGGCTGATGAGCGGTGAGATTCAGTTCGGCAACCTTGCAGCTCCAAGTCTCTTAAAGGCCGTTCTGTTAGGAGAAGCCGACACCGTCTTTCTTACCGGCGGCATCAATCAGCAGTTCCTGGTGGGAAGACCGGGCCTCAGCGACCGCAAGGAGCTTTCCGGCGGCAAGATCGCGATCGCGAATGACGGTGGGTTTAACGACATCCTTGTGCATTTCGTCATCGAGCAATTGGCGCGGCAGGGAATCAGCAACGTCGGCACCGCAAGCATCGTAGACAGAAGCCTGGACTCCCTCCTCCGGGGCAGTTGTGACGCTGCAATCTTCTCCCCTCCCCTCGCTGTCGTCGCCAGACGAACGGGGTGTCACTTTCTCGTTGACTTCGCCGAATACGGCTTGAATTACGCGCTCGGTGGAATCGCAGCGCGCCGCGCCTACATCGAGGAGCATCCCGACATTGCAAGCAAATTTATTAAAGCCTACGTGACGGGCATGCATCGCTACCGCACCGACCGATCCTTCACGGTAGGAGTTCAGCAACAGTACAGCGGACTGGACGATCGCGCGATCGCCGAACAAACCTACGATATCACCCAACCAGGAATGCCCAGAGTCCCCTACCCGGTCACCGCCGCGCTCGCTATGGCTCTACGCCTCATGGGAGGGAACTTTCCCCTCGCGGCTACCGCGGACGCGCGCCGTTTTGTCGAAGATCGCTTCTTGAGAGAAATCGACCAAAGCGGCTTTATCGATATGCTTTACGGGACCTAAACATTTGAGCAGCGCTAGCCGTCGGACTATTCATGGACCCGGAAAAGACCGGACATTCGGTGCTCCGACTCGATCCATCCTCGCTGAAGCCAAGCGCTTCCCGAAATGACGTGGTTGATGACGTCACAGGGGCACTCCATCTCGTCGATTCGATTTCACTTGCAAAACGAAACGAGCAAACGGTTCAAGTCTGGGGTTGATTCAATCTACCGCTGAAAATTTGGTGTAGAGAATCCGCTGCGCGGGCAACAACTCAGATTGGTTCGTGACCCCGTAAATCGGCAGAGACCGCTGGGCAGAACAGCGTGGCAGGCAGAGGTTTCGAGCGTCTTCGACCCGAAAGCACCCTACGGCCACGAGGTTGCCCAAGATCTGAGAGGAAAAAAGCAGCCTGACTGGTTCTCATTTCACCATCGCCGTTGGGAAACCGTAGGCTTCTGCGATCTTCGTGATCCACTGCTCTAACTCCTCGTTATTCTCCCAGCTAACCACGGATAGCTTCTTCCCTCTGAGCGCCTGCTCGGCAGCGGAATCCTTGCTGTAAAGGGAAGCAACCAGTGGTTCATGCTCGTCGATCAGTTTCTGCGCTTCCGCGCCAGCCATGAACTCGAGCCAGAGGAGAGCAGCGTGAGGATTCCTGGATGTCGATAGAATCGCCTGCTCTAGCGTGTGCCTGACGGGAACTGGCTCCAAAAGAGCAAACTGAGTAGTGCCCCGAGGGTCCTTGCGTTGGGCCCGCACCGCGATCGAGTAGCTAGCCCCGAAAAGCAGAAGAGGAATCTCTCCGGCGGTAACGGCCGTGGCGGAGCGGGATGCGCCACGGGACCAAATCGGCTCCTGAGAGGCTATCTGGTGGGCATAGTTGAGGGTCTTCTCTAGGCCCCAGGCAGGCACCAACGCAGCAATTTCCGCGGGGTTGATGTCAGTAGCAAACTTTCTCCCTTTCCACTCCGGCTTCAGCATATCCTCCCAGCTCTTGGGAAGCTGGCCGGGAGGCACGAGATCTTTGTTATAGGTGACGACCGCAAGCCGAGCGCCCAGGGCGATGACGTTGCGATTTTTCGGGTCGATCATCTTGGCGGGAATGTCGAGCACTCTATGCTCGGCCATTCCCAGAAGGTCGACTTTCAAAAGGTGGGGCAGCCATTCGCTGTAAAAAGTAGGTGTGGTCTTTATGATATCCCAATCCTTAGCTGCTCCGGCCTTTACTTGTAAAAGGAATCGCTGACTTTCATCGACAGTCCTGAACGTTTCCACTTGAAGGTCAATAAATGGATACTTCTTTTTGAAGGCGTCAGCTGTAACCTTCAAGGAACCCTCGAGAGTAGCCAAAACGCGTAGTTTCGGCTCGTTTTTGGCCTTGCTGAGGATCTCATCGTGATTCGTGAACAAAACGTAACCCTTTGATTCCGCTTCCTGCTTGGCCTTCAACAAGGCGGAATTCGCTGCTGCAGCAAAGGCATCCGGCTGACCGAACCACGAACAGAAAAACAAGATCAAGGAGGGAGCAATCAACCCTCCGGTTCGCGCTTTAATTGTCATATTGATTCCCTCAACCTACGGTTACAGGACAAGGTAACTATCTCAATGAATAGATTACGGTTGCCCGGTCTCTGTTAACAAAGCGCCCGCAACATTTCCTACCAGCCATCTAAATCAGACAAAGTGGAGGTACATGCTGCCCATCGGGCGAAGCCAGTTGGATCACAAATAAAGTTGCGCCTGTGCGGCTCGCTGTGCCGGCGTACGGAATGTCGGCCGGATAATACATGCACGAAACTGCACCATAGGATTCACCGTTGTACGATATTTCTCCGTCGAAGACGTACCGCACCTGTTGACAGGGCGCCACGCCTGCCTGAGTGCTCGCACCCGCATCAATTTTTACCAGCTTGATGTTTGGACCGGTTTCGTTGAAGTAGCCTAAGTGCTTTACCCACACACCCGGCGCGCCCTCCAACGGCTTCCAAGTATAGTTCGCCGACTGCATCACGATATGCTCATTGTACCGCGGCGGGGCATAGGTCAGCTGAGTGCCGCGGAGATACTCTCGAAATGCCTCAGCGCCGTCTTGTTTCCGACCGTCCGGCCCGATGTAAATCCCTTTGTCAAATTTTCCTATTTTTGCCAGCTCTTTTCTCGCCCTCTTTTGGTCCACGGGATGCAGATAGGGAATGCCGGATGGACCGGAAAATTGCAGCCCAAGTTGAACACGCTCCTCGTCAACAGAGGCGTCTTCGGGTCCGTAAGGCACGGATTCGGGATTGTAAACGCAGTCTCCAGGACCGCAGACCTCGTGCCCATACTTCACCTTGCCACGGATGATATATCGGACTGACTCGCAGTCGTGCTTGTGCCGCGGCGTGTAGCGCGTGGACTTGGTAATGCCCAGGTCTGCTCTTAGAGCAATTCCCAGGTCCTTATCAAAAAACCCAAAATATTTGTGCTCCCTTCCCTTTGGCCTGTGGCTGCCCCCATCCTCATCCCAGAGAACTTCGGTGTCGCGCACGAGCACGGGGCCCGTAATCGGCCCTTCCACGGCGATTCTGGCCATACTTTTCTGTCCCTGGTCGACTGCCATAACGATGTCCTCCCCTTGTCAAGTTTAGATTATCCCTCGAACTCTAGCGGCGGATGCGGTACTCTTTCATGTACGGTGGTTGCGTTACATTCATTTAGACCAAACAGAACGGTGGCCGGTGCCCATTAGACGAACTAAGCTGCACTATGAGTAGGCTAGCTCCGGTCTTACTCGATGTGCCCTCATAACCGATGTGGGCGGGAAAAAACATGCACGAAACGGCGCCATAACTCTCCCCACTGTACGAAATTTCTCCTTCGATCACGAACCTTACCTGCTGGCATGGCGCCGTGCCGGCCGGCGTGCTCGCCCCGGGATCGATTTTCACCAATTTGATGTTCGGTCCTCCTTCGTTGAAGTAGCCGAGGTCCTTTACCGAGACGCCTGAAGCGCCTTCCAATGGTCGCCACGCGTATCGATTCGAATGCATGACAACGTAGTCATCGTAACGTGGTACAGGATACTCGATCTTTTTTCCTCCGAGGTATTCACGAACGGCCTCCGCGCTGTCCTGCTTGCGGCCATCCGGCCATAAAAAAAGTCCTTTCTCGAACTTCCCGATTTTCAACAGTTCCGGCTCTGCGGCCTGGACTTCGGTTCGGTAGAAGAAAGGTCCGCGCGATGGTCCTTGAAACTGCATATTCAGCCGAACGTTTTCTTCGGCGCCTTCAGCCGTAAATGTAGGACCGTACGGCACGCCCTCCGGAAAATAGACGCAATCGCCCGGCCCAAATACCTGTTTGCCGTAATTTTCGCCGCCACGCACATAGAATCGAAGTTGATCAAAGTCATGTTTGTGGCGCGGATTTAAGCGCTCACGCGTGTACAACGTCATGGTGGCGTTGAGGCAAATCCCATTTCCCCTGTCCAAGAAACCAAAGACCTTTCTCTTCCTTCCTCCACCCCGGTGAATAACTATTTCACGGAGTTCTATATCCTCACCCCGCACGACTACAGGCCCCACAATCGACATAGAGCTTTTCCTTTCCTTCCTTGTAGTGCGCCAACCAAAAACTTCCAACTCAGCCTACTCTAGATATCGTCAGCGAATGTTTCCTGTCAAGCTCAGAAGAGTTAAACAGGCTAACGCAGCACAAATAGCCAGGGATCGGACAGTCGCCTCTACGGTTGCGCGCCTATGTTGAACGTGATGCGCTACGGGCCCGGTTGGGAAAGCGCGCAGAAATTCTTTTCAGAATTGTTCAATATTAGACAGCAACTGTCGCTGACTTAGCGGTATCATCGAGATTGAAAACCCGGTAGGATTAAACGCGAGAGAGCGCCCGCCTCAAAGAAGGAACGTAATAGGGGCTTTCTATACGGTCGAGTGATCCAGCAGGTGACCCGGAAATCCAATGCGGTCAAATCACCTGCGGTGTTTCCGATCGAATCCGTTTCCGCGAAACAGGGCATGCACCAAGGCCAGCCGCTCATCGGCAGCGATTGGCAGAGAGGCGGGAAACGTAGGTACTTTCCGCGCGTTTCCCAAATGTGATCAGGTTTAAGCAGAACAATTCAACGAGGAGGTTTCAAATGTACAGGATTTTGTGTGACAGGTCGCCGGCTCGGGAGCTCGGCTCGGGGCTTACGTGGCTTAAGAAGGACGGCCGGATAGTAGAGTTCTCGACATTGGAAGAAGCCGGGGTTAAGGCAAAGGAGTTGAATGAGGTTCCCACCGCGGCCACGATAAAGTACACGGCGAGAGAATATGGCTCAGGAGGAAGCGAGTAAGATCTATTCAGGCAAATTTATCCCGCACTGATACGACTCGCTGCACCGGCGCAAGAATAGCCCACGGAGATCAATTCCTCGTTCATCTCATGGTCGGGCTCCCCACCCTAACCCATACGCTCGGCTAGAAGTACAGGCTCGCGAGTTTTGCTCGACCGCGGTTTGCCGCGCCGCATATCGCCGGGCTTTTCGCGTATATTTAAGCTGTTAGCTTACCTTCCTAAACAAACGTTGAAGCTTTAAAGTTCGCTCAATTGCGCAAAAAGAAATGAAAGCTAAACGCGAACCTTGTTAGCGTTTGCGTCCCCTTCCCAATCCCCCCTTTTCAATCCTCCATCTACGTTTCCATCACGCTTGGCGGATACAGGTCTTCCAGCTTCATTTGTCGTGGCGTCAATCCCTGCTCATAGGTGTATTGAAGGTACGTGTCCAGCACTTTCTTGTTGAACTGAATGCCGTGCCGCGCGAGCGGCTTGCGCAACGCTTTGTCGGCCTCGGGCGGAATCAGGCCTGTCTCCAGGTGATAGCCCACGTAAGCCATGCGTTGCTTGTCGGCCAGCTCGGCCGCTTGCTGAAAAGCGTTGAACAGATTCAGCACCGCCCACGGGTGCTTCGCCACGATTTCCCGTTTGATCACCGCCCCGTGATTGATGGGGTACAGTCCCGTCTTCTCGTAGTAACGTACGCACTCGGCATACACGTTTGGAAAGAGCTGACGGATCTCTGGAACGTCAATGCCTGGGCCATGTCCGGCGTCCCCGGGTGATTCCAGCGCCGCCTGCAGCTCCCCCGACTTCAGCATGGAAACGACGCTCTTGCCAGGCGCAATGTCGTTGACCTTGACGTCGGGGGGAGGCGTGAATCGCGGGAAACCTACGAACCCCGCGGGCCGGTAGTCCGGCTCCCTATCCCTCCAGAAGGTCATGTCCTTGGGATGTACGCCGTAATCGTGCTGGAACATTCCGCGGTTCCATACCGCCGGCACGGACTGGTACGTCGCAATGCCAACGTGCTTGCCCTTGAGGTCTTCGGGCTTCTCTATGCCAGAGTCCTTGCGCACCAGGATGTCCATGTGGAAAAAGCGCCGACTCATAAAGACCGGAAACCCCATCCAGCGATCGTCACCCTGCGCAATCGACATGATGAGCCGCGTCATTGACATCTCCGATACGTCAAAGTCGCCATACATGAGCTGGCGGGCGAAAAGCTGGCCCGGACCGCCCGAGACCCGGTGCACCATACTGCCGGGACCATATTTATAGATCTCTTCCCCGGCTATCCCCATGTTAGCAATCGTCTCCAGCCCGAAATGCGGTTCACGAAAAACGGTCGCAACTAGATCTATCCCCTCCGGCTCGATAGTGCCGTTGAGAATCGGCCACGTCCGGGGATTGGATACCACTCCGATACTTAACTGAAGCTTCTTCATCTAACACCTCCTTCTAAAGCCGGTTGCGCTACGCGCTGTCGCACAAATGAAACCTTTGGAGATGCCATGCGCCAACGCTGATCACAACTCCCGAAAAAATACAACTATTTCAATTTTAACGAGTCATGTCCCCACCGCGTCGAAAGAATCGGCTTCTGGTCGCAGCAAGCCGATCAGTGTGGACACGGATTTTAGCCCCTCAAGTTCCCCAACCAATGAGTCAATCCGGCGCGCTTGGTCTTCCCCCACCACAGGCACAGCGCAATCATAGAACTTCGCCCGGAGCTCGTCATAGGTGGTGAGTTCTCTCTTCTCCCGTGTGATATCCTCCTGATAGACCTTGCCGCTCACGGTCTTTACCCGCACAAAGCCGTCGGCATGGTTGGCCTCGTAGCCGGGCGGCTTTTCGACATAGACCGTCTTCGCAAGCAGGGACTGGACATCGCTGCGCTTCAGGAATGAATCGGTGGAGTTTTGGAGATTCACTTCTCCATCTATGAGCGTTGCGACCAGGCTAAAATCCGCGCTGAATTTACTTTCCAGGTCGGTCTTGGGATACGGACACCTGAGAGACTTCGACGGGGTGCATTCGATCGACGCCACAGCGTCTGCGGTTAATCCGTACCGGGCCCGTAGCAGCCGCATCGTCTCGATATAGCGATGCGCAGGGCTGACGCAAGGATAGCGCTTGAATCCTATGGGATTGACGATATCCAACCCGCGGCGCAGCTTCTCCACCGCTGAGGCGATGCAGTGCGCCGGTAAACCGTACAGGTCGGCAAAGCCCCCGGTTGCGGTGAGTATTGTTGCATCCGCGGTAAATCCCTTGCTCGCTAACGTGCTCGCCACGACGCCGTTCCGCGCCGCGTTGCCGCCGTGCAGGGGCTTGGTCATCGAGCCGCGATTAGCCCACAGTCCGGCGCTCAACGAACCACCGATACCAAAAGCATGACAGATTGCTTGGGGAGGGAGACCCAGGATCTTGGCCGAAGCCGCGGTGGCGCCCATGGTTCCGGTGACTCCGACGGTGTGCCAACCGCGATTGCCCGACTGCGGCCCGGCATGGAAGGCCTCGGAACATTCCTCCAGGCGCTTACAAACTTCGCGCCCGACGATGTACGCCAGTATCAACTGCTGTCCGGACGCGCCGCGCGCTTGCCCTAGAGCCAACGAAGCGGAAAGCGTGTGAGTGGGGATATGCCCATCCCCATCGTAATCATGAGCGTGAGCCATGGTGCCGTTCGCGAGGGCGGCAAGTTCGGCTGAAGTCTGAAATTCGGCGCCGGCCACGGTGGCGGGGCCCACCGCGCAGTTAGCGCGCACATAGTCGGTGATGATGCGGCCGAGCTCATGCCGGGAGCCCGCAAACATCACTCCAATGGTATCGAGAACCACCAGCTTGGCATTGGCAATCGCCTCCGCCGGGAGATCGTGATAAGACATCCCGCTATGCACGTATTCGGCAATGGCCAGTGTGGGATTCGGTGACATCGTCATAACTATCCTCCTTTTTGGCCTCCCCAGCGCTGGATTAAACCAAAAACCCAGCACTCCAATCGGGTGACACGCCTTCGCATCCGATAGCAGAGACAGAAATGCTTCGCAATCTTGCGGTCGGTGAAAACCGCGGCCCGGCTATTACCAAGGTTGATTACAGGGTAGGCGTTATTGCCTTGTTGACCACGAAAAGTTCCCGGCACAAGCGCGCTTCTAACACGATCCCGTTAATCTTGGCAACGGAGAGCGGCCTACCCCCCTTATTCGCCTGATGCCGATCTTTGTCCGGGGCGTGCTGCGTGGGGCGCCCGGCTTCAGGCGCTGTTGCTTACTGTCCTCGTATTGGCTCGCTGCTGGGCGCGCTCGTCGTGGCCTCTTTGGCTGAGGATGGATCAGGGGTCACGTCCGTTGTGAATGGAAGTCAGGAACCAGCGTCTAAGTCAGTATCGTTAGAAACCCAATTAACCAAAAGGAGGATTTGTCGATGAAGCGTTTGCTAGGTTTGTTGATTGCAGCTCTTTTTGTGGCAGGGGCGGCCATGGCTGCCGGACCCAAGGACTATCAAGTTACCGGACCGATTCTCGACGTGAAGGACGACGTCATCATTGTTCAGAAGGGGACTGAAAAGTGGGAAATTGGTCGTGACAAGGACACCAAGATTAATGGCGACCTCAAAAAAGGTTCGAAGGTAACCATCCACTATAAGATGACCGCATCAAGTGTCGATGTGAAAGACGCTGCCAAAGCCAAGACCGAGACGAAGGCCAAAGTCGAAACCAAAACCAAATAATTCATCGCCAGTCCTTCGAGGCAGTTCCCCCCCGGCAAGCTTAGAACCGGGCCGTCGGCAGAGGCCCGGTTCATTTTCCGTTTTGCCACAAACTAATCGTTTAACTCCGACTGTCTTATTTCGACGTTACGCCGGCCGAGATCTCAATATTCAAAGGAGGTAGCCCTGGATCGGTTCGACCGTTGAGACATTTGTAAGCCTTGGGCTTGTCGTGGCCGCAAGCGTCACCTTGATACACAACTGTGATATGATTTTGAGCCGTGGGAGATAACAAGGACACGCCCCAGTGCCCCGACGAATCTACAACCGAAGTCGACAGGCGGCCTGAAACAGTCACGGCCAGCATAGGCACGCCTATAGTCAAGCCATTGTGGCCAGGCGCTCTCCTTTGGCTCGGGCTGTGCGTCGGTGATATCGCGTCTGCGATGACGGGCTCTGGTGCGGACCTTTGGTTTGCCGCGCTACTGATTATAATTCTTGTTCTTGCGCAAACGATCGAGACCACAATATGGGCTCGACGCCTCATAAGAATGGCGACTATTCTCTTAGTGCTTTCTGCCATTAGCTTAAGCAGTCTCTTCCTGGTCTGGAAAAACGCTCTTCCGTTAAGGAAAGATATTCACGCCGAGACCATCGTGTGGTGTGTGTTCATCGGAAGTTCGCTTGTCTTACCGTGCCTATTACGAGGGTTTCGTGCCCGCTTGTTCCCAGCTATGGGTCTAAATCCGAACTCGTCATTGCACACGACCACCGCGGTTCTGTTCGTCGTTACTCTGATGGCGGCCCGCTGGCTTTCTGACCTGCTCTCGGACCTGGCAGGAGGCACGGTTCTAATGGGTCCAAAGGACCCTATTATTTCCTTGCTGACCGATGTTCCGCTTGCGCTCGTGGGTGTGGGCTTTCTAATGAGGCGCGACCTCAAACAAAGCCTGGTCCGTTTGGGTTTCGTTCCAATAACCGTCAGAGAGCTTGTTCAGGCAGTGGTTGTTACTGTGCCGCTGGTGCTGGAGGTTATTTTTTTCGAAGTCGCGGAGGAAGTATTCTTACCTGAAATTCACGCGCTGGATAAGCGCTTCCCGCTAAAGTTCGTGAATCTGCCTCCCTTCTTAGGCGTATCTGCCATATCGCTTGCAGCTGGCGTAGGAGAAGAAGCGATCTTTCGCGGCGCCCTCCAGCCGCGTTTCGGTATTTTTCTTACATCACTGTTGTTCGCAGCTCTGCATTTTCAGTACCAGCTACCCGCCACGATCATAATTTTTTGCATCGGCGTCATCTTGGGGACCATGAGAAATAGGAAATCAACGACATTCACGGCTTCCGTTCACATGGTCTATAACATCATCGCCTTCTCGCTTCCCGACTTCTGACAAGTACGAGCATGGCAAAGGAGCGATACGTGCATTCCGGCGTGGTGGGACTCCCGGCTCTATTTGCTCCCCTCCGATCGCTGAATTTAGTCTCAGCGGTTGGATCGCGCGCCCGGCAGCTTCGCCCGCAGTTCCTCCTCCTTCACGTATTCCGTCCGCAGGTCACCCCAGCAGACCCATACTCGTCCCAACTTGGAGAACAGCCCCGCGTTGTTATAGGTCATTACCAAGGATGCATTGTCTTTGGGATTGGGCTTCAAGTCGCTGCGCCAGACGATCGCTACGGAGCCGTTTTGGATCAAGGTCCTCCAGTACGGGCTTCGTTGCGGAAGCGAGGTTGCGGCTAGATCATCGGTGGCCGTCGGCCACCGACCTGTGGCAGTGTGGAATTCGTAGATGCTGGAAGCGGTGAGCCTGAGATGGAGCCGGATGGCCTCGTGCGGGATGCTGTGGCGGCTGAAATAGTTCCAGGCGATGATGAGAAGAAGCGCGGCAACGCTGAGCGCGGCCGAGATGGCCCACCTGGATTTCGTCATTTCTGCAACGCCGGCCACCCGCCTCCCAGCGTATTCTCTCGACCCCTTTTCCAAACCCGCTTCGTCGCTTGCAATACACTCCTTTATGGAAATATTGTCAATTCACGCCAAGGAAGGACGATCACGGGCTGCGCAAAATTTGCAGATCTGTAGAAAAGAATACAGCCGATGGAAAGCGTGAGATTAGCCTATCGGGATGATGACCGCACGCCCGTCATCTACTGCACTAGAGAGATGGCCCTTAGACATTATGGGGTAGACGTTCAAGTTCTACAAATCAAGGACTACGCCGAGTTTGAGTCCGCGCTGTTTACTGACGTGGCCGACGTCCTCATCGACCATGTCGAATTTCTTTACGGCGAGGCTGCCAAAGGAAAAAAGATTACTTTTTTTTGTGCCCCGAGAATTCTGCGCGGCTTGGACCTAGTGGTTCCGCCAAGCGTCGCGACGCCGGAAGAGTTTGCCGGGAAAACCATGGCGGTGAGAGACTCCGGCCGGCCTTACGCCATTACTCTCTGGCTAAGAATGATGGGGCTGGAAGACAAGGTTAGAACTGTCATCGTCAAGGACGCTGAAGTTGGCAGGTGGAGACAGTGGCGCAAGGTCATAAGCGGGGAGTGCATCGCTTGCTTTATCGACCCGCTTTATCTCGCCGACGCGTTGCGAGCCGGCTTGAAGGTTCTCCCGGTCCCGGACCTCCACGTTGTCAGCCATTACGCTCAGGCATGCACATCGGAGTTCGCTCGCAAATATTCCACCCGCCTAAGAAATTACGTGAAGTCGGTGATTCACGCTCTCTGCCTGATCAAGACCGCCAAGCCCGCGGCGCAAAAAATTGTCGCCGGAGAGCCCCTGAAGCGGATGAACGTTGGCAGCCTGGAGAAAATGGAGCGTCTTTTTGACGCGCTCGCCGCAAAGCTCCAAATTAGGCCCTATCCAACCCCTCAAGCCATTGCCAATACGTACGAAATCGCTGCCCAGGAATATGGGGCCCACGGCATCAACCCCATGGCACTCTGGGATCTGCATTGGGTCAAGGAGCTGGACGATGAGGGATTTATCGATGACTTGATAAGCCAGATTGCATTACGACAAGACGATATCGCCTATTGAGCAGGACTGATCTGGTGCTGCATTTTTCACGTTGGAGGTTATTCCGGGTTTTCTCTGAAGAATATTCACCACAAAGGCCTAGCGCGGCAGAGCCGCAACCAAAACCGGAAACGTTACTTCACCACAGAGACTCAGAGTTCGCCGAGATCGGAGTGATTCTCACTTTGACTTTTTCATTTTGCCTTTTTACTTGGTTTCTATCCTCCGTGTCCTCCGCGCCTCCGGTGCAATCTCCGAGTTCTGCTTCACAGGAAAGCCTGAAGACCCAGTCATCCCGGCTCAGACAGAACCGGGCTCCTACTGGGATCCAGCCGTGCGTCCCACAGCCAGCTCCTCCGGTGTCGCGTCGCGACTCCCACGCTCCTCGTGGACTCGGCGGCTCTGTTGGGCCAGCATCGGCTCAAAGTTGACGCGCCCTCTCTGCCCGCCTGGAATCCGGCTGGTGATGTGGAGGAGCTCCAACGGCTCGTCGCTTGCCGACTCAAACCAGTACGGCACGCCCGCGGGAACGAAGACTCCTTCGCCCTTCCCCATCTCCCCGACCAGCGTGTCGCCCGCGCCGTAGAATTTGACGCGTCCTCTGAGGACGAACCAGGAAGACTCGCTGCCCGGGTGGGCATGGAGGTTGGTCTCCCCGCCCTTCAGGACCACCTGCACCCCGATGTTCAGTCCCCCAATGCTACCCATGTGCAGGTTCTGCTTGCCACGTTGGTTCTGCTGTTCCGACCAGACCTGCGGCATCTCGTACTTGTAAAAGCTGAAGGAATCCTTCACCTGCTTCTCGTCCATGTCGCTCCTCCTTAATAGACCTGAATTGATAAGAAGTTGCCGTTAGTGTTGGCTACCACAAACTTAAAACTGCCTCCAACCACCCGCTGCCACCTCGCCATCGGACTCCCGTTGTCACCAATCTGGGAAGGAGGATATCTAATAACTGGCTCTTATGTCAAATTTCGTGGACATCTGCCCCCAATAGGGGTATTGGGGGTTAACTGTTTTGGGCTAGAGGATGACTCGAGGCAGGTTGGGGTTGCCTGCATGAATTGAAGCCAGTAACCAGCGTCTAAGTCAGTATCGTCAGCAAAACACTTAACCAAAAAGGAGGATTTGTCGATGAAGCGTTTGCTCGGTTCGTTGATTGCAGCTCTTTTCGTGGCGGGCGCGGCTATGGCAGCTGGCCCCAAGGACTATCAAGTTACCGGACCGGTTCTCGACGTAAAGGACGATGTCATTATCGTTCAGAAGGGCACCGACAAGTGGGAAATTGGCCGCGACAAGGACACCAAGATTAACGGCGACCTCAAAAAAGGTTCAAAGGTAACGATCCACTACAAGATGACCGCGGCAAGCGTCGACGTGAAAGACGCGGCCAAAGCCAAGACCGAGACCAAGGCCAAAGTCGAAACCAAAACCAAGTAGCTCATCACCGGTTTTTCAAGGTAGTTCACCCCCACCCTGGTAATCGCAGAAACCGGGCCGCCAATAGAGGCCCGGTTCTATTTATGTTTTGCGGAAAACTACGATACGGAGCCTCTCGCGAACGTATCGCATTGCTTGAGGTCTCCGCTTTCAATCCCACGGCGGAACCACCGCACGCGCTGCTCGGCGCTCCCGTGGGTAAACCCCTCTGGGACCGTATACCCTTGCGCGCGCAATTGAATGCGGTCATCGCCGATCTGAGCGGCCGCATTCAACCCCTCTTCCACATCACCCTGCTCCAGGATGTTGCGTTCCCGATGCGCAAAGTTCGCCCAGATACCTGCGAGACAGTCGGCCTGCAGTTCGAGCCGAACGGATAATGCGTTGGCATCGTTGTTATTACGCGCGCGGCTCTGCAACGACTGGACTTTATTCATGATGCCGAGAAGGTTTTGTACGTGATGGCCGACTTCATGGGCAATCACGTAGGCCTGGGCAAAATCACCCGGCGCCTGGAACCGCTGTCGTAGATCGCGGTAGAAAGAGAGATCAATATAAACTTTGTGATCGGGCCCGCAATAAAAGGGGCCCGCGGCGGCCTGGGCGAAGCCGCATGCCGACTGGACGGAGTCTGAAAATAGCACCAGGGTCGGTTTCTCATAAGTGCGGCCCGCCGCCTGGAAGATTTCGCTCCATGTGCGCTCGGTGCTCCCGAGTACGCGCGCGACGAACTGCCGCATCTCGTCTTGTCCGCCGGGCGGTGCGGACTGGGGCAGCGGCACCCGCGAAACATCTGTTTCTTGCATGTTACCTTGCAACAGAAGGCTAGGATCGACGCCGAAAAAGAGCGCAATCAAAATAATGGCGAGCGCTCCGATACCACCGCCTGCAGCTCCCCGCGAAACACGGAAACCGCGGCGGTCTTCGATATTCTGGCTTTCGTCCTCTTGATCGAGACGCATAGTAGGTCTCCTTTCGCCGCAAGACTTCTCTCGCGGTCATTGTGCCCAACCTTATGTCCAAACCTCCGGAAGAAGCAACTCCGATAGCATTTACTTCAAGAGACCTTGCCACTATAGTCCGGTCTCCGGTATCCGCGGTATGTGATCCCATCGAGTAATGTCAGGCCCAAAGGAGGAAATAGCAATGGGGCTCTTAGACGGTCTAATCGGGAATGTGATCGGCTCGATGTTGAGCGGTAACCAAACGCAAAACCCATTCGGCGCCCGCGGGAACGAGGCGCAGGGTGGAAATTTGCTCCTGCAGCTTGCGCTATCGATGTTGCAGCAAAATGGCGGCCTGGAAGGAGTCCTCGGCAAGTTCCGCCAAGGCGGTTTGGCGCAACAAGCAGACTCCTGGGTAAGCACCGGCCAAAACATGAATATCTCGGCGGATCAACTGCAACAGGTTTTTGGCTCATCGACAATCAGCGACTTAGCGTCCCGATTGGGCATGCCGGAGGATCAGGCAGGTTCGGCAATGGCCCAGATGCTGCCCGAAGTCATCAACCACCTTACACCCCAGGGGCAAGTGCCGGAGAACAGCAACGACGAAATTGCGGACGGGCTGTCCGCGCTGGCCAATAGCCTGGGGCTAAAATAGCTGGTCAGCATTTGGGCGACGATTGCGCTGCTTTTCTGTTGCTTTCCATTTATACAAGCCTGATCCGCCGCGGCTCCTTTAGCTGACTAACTCCTGCACCCGCTTAAGCAGGAACTCGTCAGCCTTCATGCCCGCTCCGCCAACAAGCAGCTTTCGCTGGACGTGGAATTCCTTGTTAAAGGCTTCCATGCCGGGCAGCGCGTACTTACGATAACCACTTTTGACTTCTATCGCGACTATCGTTCGACCGGAACGAATGACGAAATCCACCTCGCGGCTGCGCTCGCGCCAATAAAAAACCTGCACGTTTGTCCCTTGCACGCTATTGACAAGATGCGCCCCTACTGCAGACTCGAAGAGCCTCCCCCAGAAATCCCGATCTCGGCGCGCTTCTTCGAACGATACTGAGGAGGGAGCTGTCATCAACGCAGTATTCATCACCTGGAACTTTGGGCTGGAGCCTCGTTGACGGGCCTTGCCACCGGAATACTTGGCAAGTCCCGTGACCATCCCAGCGCCTGCGAGAAGATCAAGGTAATGGGCTAGGGTTGTGGTGTTTCCAGCGTCTTGAAGCTGACCGAGCATTTTCTGATAGGAAACCACCTGTCCCGAGTAATCACACGCGAGTTGAAAGAGTCGTCTTAAAAGAGCCGGTTTGTCCACTCGCGTAAGAAGCAAGATGTCGCGTGATATGGTTGTCTCAATGAGGGAATCGATGATGTATCGCCGCCAGCGGCCTTCCTCCTTGATCAATTCGGCCGCGCCCGGATAACCGCCGAAGTAAATATATCGGTCGACATCCCAGCCAAAGCCGTCCCGCATCTCGGTGTAAGACCAGTGCGTCGCCGGAATTATCTCGAAGCGTCCTGCAAGGCTTTCGGTCAGCCCTTTTTGAACGAGTAGCGGTGAGGAGCCCAAAAGTATCACCTTGAGAAGCCGCCGCGCGCCAGTGTCCTCGTCCCACAGCCGCTTTACTACCTCCGACCAATCCGGAACCTTTTGAACCTCGTCCAGGATCAGCAAGGCCTCTTTGGTCCCGCGCCGAGAATTGATCTGCAATCGGGCGAGATCCCATTGCTGTTGGATCCATGTGCGGTCCTTGAGAGTCGGCTCGTCAGCCGATGCGTAGTGGCTCGGCAAACTGACTTCTTCCATGACCTGCCTCGCCAGGACAGTCTTTCCCACTTGCCGAGGTCCCGCCAATACCTGAATAAACCGCCTCGGCTCACTCAGCCGGGTCACAAGTCTCTGACAAATGGGCCTCTTGTACACCTAAAGACCTATTCCGAATTACTCAATACTCTGAGTAATTTTACTCAATATCATGAGCAAATCAATTGCTCCTTATAAATGGCTTAAGACAAAGGAGGGCTAACGATGCTCTGGTGCTACTTACACCCCAGGGACAAGTGCCGGAGAACAGCAACGACGAAATTGCGGACGGGCTGTCCGCGCTGGCCAATAGCCTGGGGCTAAAATAGCTGGTGCAAATTCGCCCGCGCTAGTTGCAACACCTCAGGCAGGCTAGCGATAGTGGTTCCCTGCCACTCCCTGGCCTCTTCATGCAACCGATCACCATTGTGTGACGGTGATCGAATCAACACCGGTCGCAGGCCAACTTTAGCAGCGGCGGTAAGTTCGCGGTCTTCCCCGTCGGCAACGTAGAGGCAAGCTTCAGGCATGACGCCGACACGCTCGCAGGCGAGATGATAAATACGAGCGTCCGGTTTTTTCATCCGTGCTCGACAGGAAAAAATCGGCGTATCAATGATCTTTGCAAAAGCCGTTTCGTGCCAGAGAATCGGGATCTCGATGGAACAATTGCTGATCAGCCCTACCCTATAGCCCTGCGTCTTCAGCTGGCTGGGCGTATGGATGGCATCCGGCCTGGGTTGCAACGCCTGTCTGATATGTTTCATCCGAATCCCAACCGCTTTTTCAATCTGTTCCGCGCGCGGGCTCACGTCCAAGGTATCGCAAACGTAAGCTATGTTGGCTTCCACACTGTCGAAGGCACCGATTATTCGCATCTCCGCCGTTTGTCTCCAGAGTTGCATGAATTGCTCATAAGGCACGGCCAGGGCCGCGGCCATCTCCTCATGCATCCGGCCCACCGAGGACACGAAGTCATCCACCAACGTCCCAAATAAATCGAAGATGACCGCGTTAATTTTCATGCGACTTGCCGGGACTTATTTTTGTAGCTACTTGTCTGACAGGCGCACGTTCATAGAACGCAATTTAACGGAAAAGAAAACGCAGCCGCGGTGCGGTCCTTGAGTTTTGTGGTGGGCCAGGATAGCACCTGGCTTGATGGGATTGGCAAGGCTTCGCCGTTGCGTCTGTTTGCTGCCTCACCCTGAGAAGGAACTACCTTTGGGCGGCCGTTCGTCTCAGCTCAAAGTTCTCCCAGCCACTACGGCGGGATCTATCGGATATTCCTCTTTCCACCATTCTGCGGCAGCCTTGCCGTTGTTTTTCGCTAACGATTTTATCCAGAGCTTGCTGGTTGACCGGCTCGGACCGTTGACAAAGGTATTCCCGCGACGGATCGCCTCAACGTAACGCGCGTCTTCTATCGATCCGCCCCCCGACATATTAACCTCTGGTCCAAAGTTTCGCACCGCCCAAAAGCGGTGGCACATCCTGGTATCGAACGGCAATTGCCCGCTGATCTCGATAATCACATGCTCTTGGCCTACTCTCTGCACGATCTGCCGAATCTGCTCGGTACCAGATTCCAATTCTCCCCAGTTACCGATTACCTCCCGGATCACGCGGCTTTCCAGATAAACATGCTCGCAACCGGCGTTAAGGAGCCGCTTCATTTCTACGACAATCGCTTCAATGTTTAGCCGGCCCTTGCCGGAGCGCGCGAGGTCGCCGTCCGGAGTCTTCTGTCCAACCTCGCCGTCGATCTTTAAGCCCAGCTCGAGCGCTAAAGCCATGTACTTTTGCCAATCCTCATGCAGCTTTTTGTAATCGGCGCCCTCGCCAAGGTTGATATGCTGGGTGTCGATTTGCGCGTGCGTAAAACCTATATCCCGAATCGTACGCAGAAATTGGTCGGATTTCCCCTGATAGTAGGCGATCGAGAACATCGGATCATCGGCTGCGACGCCGACGTCGTAATCCCGGTAGAGCTTCACTTTCTCTTCTACGATACGCCATGGCGCATGCAGGTGCGTCGGAGTATATTTGACCACATCGACATACTCTCCCCACGCATCCAGCATCTCTTTGGCCCAGCTGTTCGTGCCGTATTCGGCAAAGATGGTAATTCCTTGAGTTCTGGGCTTTCGACTGCGCGACGCCAGCTCGACAAAATCTAAAAACCGTCTCTCCATATTCAACTCCTTTCTGGTCTTCTTCACGAGCGATGCGAAAAACGAAGCGCATCGCGTCGTTTCATTGCTATGGATTGCATGGATCTCGTTTTTTCTAACACCGCAACCCGGCGCGGGCAAGGGGAAGGAACACGCTGAGTCATGCTGGCTCCCCTGGGGGGGTCATGTGCTAATCTCCCTGTAAAAATGAAGAGGCGTTGAGTATCCTCCCAAGTAAACCAAAAACCAGAAAGGCTCCGTAACAGCGGAGCCGGGAGGAGGTCAACGCCATGAAGAGAATACCACCGAGTGTACGGATGAAGGAAGAGGTAACAGCCTTGCTTGGGGGAGATGCGACTGAGGGAGCGCAGCCGGAGCCAGTGATGCGGGGTTTTGTCCGATCGCTGGCGCGCTACATCCTGCAGGTGTCCATTGAAGAGGAGGCGACGGCTTTTTTGGGGCGCGGGCACTACCGACGGGGGCAGCGCACACGGGCGGGCTGGAGAAACGGCTATGAGCCCAAGGGGGTGCAAACCGAGTCGGGGCTTTTGGACTTGGCGGTGTGGCAGCTGCGCGCCACCGAGGAGCGATTTCGGCCCAAGCTGGTCGAGCGGCTGGGGCATCGCAGCGTCGATCTGGAAGGATTGGTGCGCGGGATGTACGTGCGGGGGCTCTCGACCCACGACATCGAAGATCTCTATGCCGAGAGCTTTGGGGAAAGCCGCTTGAGCAAGAGCACGGTAAGCCGTATCGGGCAGCAATTGAATGGCGACTTTGAGGCCTGGCGCGAGCGGGATCTGAGCGAGCTCAATGTGGTGTACTTGTTTTTGGATGGCCAGTATCACGCCGCCCGACAGGGGACCGATGAGAAAGAGGGAGTGCTGAGCGCCTATGCGTTGCTGGAGGATGGGCGGCCGGTGTTGCTCGACTTGGACCTGGGTCCCCGGGAGTCCTATGATGCTTGGTTGAGCTTTTTTCAGAACCTGGTGGCGCGGGGACTGAAAGATCCGCTGCTGGTGATTTTCGATGGGGCGCCGGGTTTGCACAAAGCCGTCAGACGGATGTGGCCGCGTGCGTTTCGCCAACGCTGCCAGGTCCACAAGATGCGCAACATCCTGGCCAAGCTCCCCCGTATGGCGCAAGGGCAGATCAAACGGCTCGTGCGGCAGGTTTTCCTGGCGCCGAGCCATGCGTTGGCGCTCAAACGCGGGCGTGCGTTGATCGCCCGGTTTGGTGACCGCTACTCGGCGGCGATGCAGTGTCTGGAGCGGGACCTCGAGGAGTGTGTGACGTATCTTCGTTTCCCGGCGCTGCACCATCATCGGATTCGAACCACCAATCGGCTGGAACGGCTCAACGGTGAAGGACGCCGGCGGACCAAAGTGATTCCTCGCTTTCCAACGGAGCGCTCGTGTCTGGCGCTGCTCTTTGCCAGCCTGGTGACAGCGTCCAAGCGCTGGCGCGGGGTGAAGATGACGCCGGCTGCGATCAAGCAACTCCAGCAGTTGCGAGCTGAGACGGCAACGCGATCCTCTGCTCAAGAGGTCGCTGCTTGATATGTGCAAGAAGAGGATGTTCAACGCCTTGAGCTTTTACAGGAAATTTGGGACTTGACCTTGCAGCGCGATCTGATCGCGTCGCAAAGCAACCAGAAACGGAACCCACTTCACGAGATCTCTGGGTCATGGTCGAAGCATACGCCTCCGGCGCTCCGCCCCTTGCCGCTCCATGAAAGGATTCACTCCAACCCCTTTATTATCACTTTTCTAGAACCGGTTTGACACCCGAACAGAGCCAATATAACGTTAAGGTAAGGAGAGGCTTAGACGTGAAACGCCACGAAGGGACTTTGATTGTTTCTGTCCGTCCTGAGATCGACTTAATTTTTTCCGACAGCGCTTTAAGACAGCAAAACTCCTCGACACTAGGCGTGGCATTCGCAATATCGAGGCTTTTTATCTTCAAGACGGAGTCAATTTTCAGTCACAACCCCTAATCGCTTGCTAAAGCGAAAGATAGTCGAGTTGTAAAAGCCTGACCCTCCTCGGCTTCCCCTATTCAGAGGGATCTTCCGAGAATCAAAGTGATATCACTGGAGCCGAAACGATCACGTATTTTTCGAACACCGCTTAATGTTTAGATGACTTCTTGATTAGCTCTTCAATGCGGCTCCTAACGTGCGCCGACGAATCGCTCTCGAGTCGGTCTCGCACAACTGACATTGCTTGCCGATTACTGGGAAAATGTTTGATCAAAGACGTAATGGCGAAGAGCCGTAGGGACTCTTCACTCTCGTTTACTGCGCGATCGCATAGAAGCGATAGCGTCTCCGGCCTACGTTCAAAACTGTCGATCATCCCACACAAAGCACCGAATCGAACGGATGAGACGGAATCATTAGCGGTCCGCTCACATAAAATTGATACGACTTCCCAGTCAGTCGCAAAAACATTATGCAGTAGAGTCACAGCGTTGCTACGAACCAGCTCCTCATCGTCATGGACTGCTCGATCTTTGATTATCGATAGAGTCTCCGGGCTGCTTTGGAATGCTGCGATGAGAGCAACCATCGACGGCCAGCGCACGTATTTGCTAACATCGTTCATCGCACGATCTCGCAGTAAAGCAAACGTCTGTGAATTCGAGACAAAATGCTGACCCAACGCCATGATAGCTGCACAACGAACATTCCAGTCACTATCATTGACTGCCCAGTCCCGCAGTAACATCATAGTTGAGTCGTCACGCCATCCCTCTCCCAAAGCGAAAGGTACTATGACTCGATAACTCTTGTCAGCCTGCTCACTGTAATAATCAAGCGCTCGACGAACTTCTTCATAACCTCCACCAACTGCGCCAATGAATTCACCTAGCGGCATAGAACCATGCCACCCTAAATTCTTAGGCCGCCATTCCATAAGCCAATGCGCCAATGTCCGCCGTTGCGGCCAGATCCTTCCTATGAGGTGTATGCTCGGCAATTGGTCTTGTATAAATTTGATTCCTCGTTTTATCTCAAGTAGAGAACAAATGACCTTTAGGAGTCTGCCTGCCGGCCCAACCAGCGCATTTATATTATTCACCTCTGCTAAACATTGGATTGCTAGCGTTATGTTCCACAGGGAACGATCGCCGGAATCTTCCGGCAAGGGTTGGTTTACACCGCTTCCCAGATAATCGATAATCTCGCCAGCGAACTTTTCGTCAATCATCTCACAAATCAGACGTAATACCTCGTGCCAGTTTTGGTCGGCCCAGTGCGTTCCATACACATCCTGCTTTAATTCGTCGATTGTTGTTTCACGTGTTTTTTCGAACCTGTACACAAATGCGGTGGCACAGAAATATTCAAGAAAAGCACGATGAACGAAACCATATAAATCCGCCCCGTGAAAAGAGAGAATGAAATTACGTTCTCGAAACTGTCGAATCATTACTTCTGCAGCAACCTTCGCCCGAGCTGGCGTCTGATCATACCGCTCTATAATGTATCTTTCGAATTCTTCTTGCAGTTCCTCATGACGGAGGTGGCTCCTGGCAAGCTTACTTTCTTCGGCTTGCATCTTATAAGCCAATCGTCTTAACAGCGTCTTTTTATCGTCTTCCCCAATAAAGTCCAGTTCCACGTGATTGTTTTTCAAATGCTTGTTTATATCCCAGTGGTGGGTCAAAACACTAGCCGCATGTTCATAGAGTTTCCAGCGCTCGCGGGGAATCTCTTGATGCCTTCCGATAATGGCAAGAATCGTAAGTAGCATGGGGTTTCGGGCGAGTTGGCGAACTGACCGTGATTCCATGACAGATCGGATAATTCGGTCACGACGTTCTCTAGCCTCATCTGGGCGATCACTTAGTGCAATCCCATACCACCGATCGACGAACTCAACCACCTGCCTTCCATCTAATTCCTGTAACGTGAAGTGCCTAAAGTTCGCGTCAGACAATATCTTGCGTCGATAGCCAATAGGGCGACTGGTAACGATGATTCTCACCTTTGGATAGCTGATCGCGAAGCCAACAATTTGGTGTGCGACCCGCTCGCGATCTTCTTCCGCAAGTATTTCATCCAGCCCGTCGAAAATAACGACAGCCCGCCCATCATTATTTAGATGACCATGAAGCGCAGCTTGAGTGAGATGCCATCCTTCTGTTTTGCCGAGGTACTCAAAAAATTCAAGGAAAGTGTCGCACTTCCGATCCGCACGCAAGCTCGCATAGCTTCGAAGCTCAACCAAAAGCGGGAGATGGCTGTTGAGGGCGGGCGAAACTTTGATATTATTAGCCGGGTCAACTAGAGAAAGTAGCACGTAACGGCACAAAGTGGACTTGCCTGAGCCCAGGTCGCCCAGGATAACCGTGTGCGGATACCGAATATCTGTTAGTATATCTAAGACGGGTTGTAATGGTCTTTCGTATGGTGCCTCCCAGACATGTTGAATGTGCTCCGCCGATAGAGTTTCCTGCGAGTCATCAGACCGAATCTCCTCGGCCTGTTGTAGCTTTTCCCGGCCCTCTTCGCGCGGCTCCAAAGCCAGTATATTTTCCCGGACACTCTGTTCGACGAAAACTGAGCATAGTTGAAGTTGAAGATCTTCTTCCTTCTCTGGTGGGGTTAGAGCGTCTAGATCGAGGCGCTGGTACCGCTTTCTAACCGCTTCATAGTACGCGGTCAAATCAAATCGCAGAGGTGAAAATCCAGACGGAAGATAGCCATGCGCCTTGTCCCATTCATGTATTGCTTGTGCGACAAGTCCTCCGAGCTCATCCGGAGACTTGAAATACATCGTGAGACGGTCCTCACTCAGCTGGGCTCGAAGCTTTTTGATACGGGTCTTGTTATCATCAATCAAGTCGGCTGACCAAAGTGCTTTACCATCCACAAGAAATATCAAACGGTCTTTTCCACTTTTGACCGCTTCACGGTATTCCAATTCGGTAATTGATAACTTTTTACGATTCTCTCTCTTCGGAATCCAGCCGTAGCGCCATGCGAAAATACCAACGTATAAATCTGAGGCCTTCACATCCTGTAGACATTTCTCAACGGGTCTCTTATTTTCAGCGACGTAATATTCCATCGCCACGTCTTCGTGTCCCATACGACGAAGCACTAACGACACCTGCTGTCGACACTCCTGTAAATCCAGATAGGTTGATGAGACAAAGATTCTCGCCATTAGCAATTATATGTCACAGTCGCTTCGATGGTAGATTACGACGGTCACTATCTCGATGCAATGGTCACCGGCTAGGGTCAGATCTTGGTTCTTGACTTAGACTGGTCTCGCCAAACGAACGGACCCCGGAATAGCGACCATCGGAGAGGCACGGCGATGGGTCAGGTCTTGTTTCTTGACTGATACTGGTACGGATCTCGGACTATCGTTCATCGCGCTCCGGCACTCTCAGGCTTGTAGAGATGAATAACCTTTCCCATCAGAGACCGCTCTATATCGGCGCGAAAATCCGGATCCGGGCGAATGGAAACGGCGGTAGCCGCGATCATGGCGGAGTGCTCTTCCCAACGTCAAAACGGCAGAAGGCTTTGGCTACGAACCAGACCAAGCCCATTGCCACCGATGCCAGCCCCAGCCAGGCCGCGAACAGAAGGGCAAACACGTTTTCGCCGAGGAAATGCACGAGCCCGGCTGGTAACCCGGCGAGGAATAAAGGGGGGACATCAGGCTACTTTTTTACCGAGGGTTTGCCGACGGTGTGTGAGCGTGGCGGGGACGTGCAACGAAAGGCCGGAAAGGCGTCGATCGTGGCTCGTGCTTCAGTGATCGTGAAACAAGACAGAAGGAAGTCGCACGATCCTGCCTGAGCGGAGGCCAAGTAAAAAGCAAAAATGTAAAAGTAAGAATGAAACAAGGGGGCGCACCGGAAGAGGCAACGGTTTCGGGGGTCAGGTTTCAGGCCGTCCTTCCCAATCGCGCGGCGTCAACAAGTCCCCGGCAATCTGTTGACTCATTTTGTACACCCTTGTACACTTCATTCCATGAGATTGTCGATCAGTGAAGCACGTAAACGCCTCCCGGAGTTGGTGCGCCAGGTAAAGAAAGACGCCGGCGCCAGAGTCGAAATCATGGTGCGTGACGAAGTGGTGGCGGAGCTACGAGCGGCGCTGCCGGAGCCTGAGCCCGGTGCGGCCGCCAAAAAGCTCGTTGCATTGATGCGCAGGCTCCCAAAACACCGGGGGAGAAAAACAAACTTGTCCAGGCACGTTAAACAACACCTCTATGGGTCTGGGGCAAAGAGCCGTTGATGGCGCTCCCAGCTCGTCTTTTCTGTGACACATCTTTCTTTTACGCCTGCTTCGACCAACACGATGTCAACCACGAACGGGCTAAGCAGATTAGCGAACAAGCCGCTAGCGCCGGTTCCGCGCTCTATGTCACCTGGGATATCATCAGTGAAACAGCGACGCTCCTTCGCTACCGGCGATCCTACCGCGAAGCGCTGACTTTTCTTACTGAAGTCAAGCCTGATCTGCGTATCGTCAATTACGGAGCGACCGTGCGCACAGAAGCGGAACAAATTTTCCGCAGGTACGGCCGCGACCGTAAACTTTCTTTCTGCGACGCTATATCATTTGTGGTTGTTACCACCCTCCTTGATGACATGCCTTCATTCGCGTTTGATACCGACTTCCGCGCCTTAGGGCTCACCGTCATTCCTTAGCCTGCACCAACAAGGCCGGGCCTCGGGGCACAACTCAAGCTCCGGACGCCGAGACATACCCCAAAAAAAACCACGGACCCGCAGAGAGCCGGCAAGGGTCAAGTCTTGCTTCGTGACTGAGACTGGTCTCACCTGTCGCTGCGACTTTACAGCCAGTTCATTCCGATAACTGCAAGAAGAACGCTGCATTTGCTGACAGAGTTCTGGAGATACTTTCGAAAATCGACGCCCAACGGTATCGAATTTACATCTTTGTACACCGCCTCATTGCCGATACGTTCGACGAGGCGATCATAAATTCTGCCGGTTATGCCGGAACGTCGATGGTCGATCACGCCGAACACTTGCCGGTCGCACTGGGCCCTTCGACCTGGCTCAAGACATGCTTTGTTGAAAAATAACGACAACTAGCAAGAAAGACATACCACGAGATTTTGAATTGTCGAATATAATAGCCGACTCTGCTCCCCACGTTTCCCGTTTTCGCGCTTCTTGCAGCCGCGATCATGGCGGGGTGCTCTTCGCAACGTCAAAACGGCAGAAGGCTTGAGCTACGACCCAGACCAGGCCCATTGCGACCGATGCCAGCCCCAGCCAGGCCGCGAACAGAGCGGCAAACACGTTTCCGCCGAGGAAATGCACGAGCCCGGCTGGTAACCCGGCGAGGATAAGCATTAGCGAGAGTGTAAGGCACCTTACGACAGAAACCAGCAGTTGCTGGCCCATTAACAGAAAATCTCCCGGCGTGGGGATGAACCGGGTTGGAAACCAAAGAAACAGCAGATTGTCGACACCAAAGAGCAAGACGTTGAATGGGACAATAAAAATCACGCCGATCAGCGTAAGCGGTCCGAGGCCGCGCCACACGGCTCCCAAAAAAGCTACAAGGAACAACTGGACGATTGTTGCCAGGATCACCGGCGTCACCAGCTGACCCAGCGCCAACCCATAGGGTGGGATGGGCATCGATCTCAGAACCTCCATCCGGTCGATATCAGCGCGAAAGTCAAATGCAATCATGGAGCTGATGAATAGCGTCGCCATGATGATAAGCGCCGGCGTCTTGTCGCCAAGCAGGTCGGTGAGTCCGCGGCCGGCGTTGTGAAATAAAAACGGCCAGAGCAATAACGCTCCGAAAAAGCACAGGTAGAGTAGCAGCCCTTTGACACTGCGGACGGCGGCAAGTAATTGGCGCCAGGCGATCGGCCCAAAGCCGCCCCACCAGGGCAAAGAGGGTAAACTAAACAAACCCTTTGCCGGTGCAATGAATTGGAAGGAGCTTCCGGCGCTGCGCATCCGTTGCAGGCGCGTGTACACTCGTTCACTCGCGATGCTGGCAGCTTCGAGGTAGTGACTGTCAAAACCAAAAACGGCGACCGCGAGCAAGCCGTTAACAGTCAAAGCCATCAGTGACCACTGGACCAGATCCGGCCACATGTGAGGAGCCGCGAAGGCCCTCGCATACCAGCTGAGCGGCTCGAGGATCAACTGCAAGACCGGAGATTTCTCGGCGCGGGTAAAAAACTCTCCCGTGCTCTGCGGGAACGCTTCACCGGTAACCTGGAGAACGATCAGTAACGCGACGCCGAACATACCCGCGAGGGCGAACTTCCGGTGCCGATTGTAAGCATGCGTTTCCAGCGTAATGACCACGAGGGAAACCGCCATCGACAACAGGTGCAGGAACGCCGACGCCAGCACGATTCCCAAAAAACCTGCCACAATTAGACGTGCATAAGCGTGCAAAAAGAACATCATGAAACCTGCGCTCAGCGAGGAGAGCGCAAGGCTCGCGATGATCTTATAAACCAGCAACCCGCGGCGGCTGAACGGGCCCGGGAAGAGAAAATTAACTTCGGCCGCTGTGAATGAGACCGCCTTCCCGCCCGAAGAAACAAGAACCACCACAAGGCTATAACCGAGCAGAATCAACGCGCCATAGCGTTCCACAGAGCCAGGTTCGAGGCGCCGGACTGAAGTGCCCGCGAAGAGCGACAAAATCCACAAGCCTAGAAGGATTGCGCCGAAGCTTCCCAGCAAAGCTCCCCTCAACGTGCGCATCTTATGGCGCTGGCGGCGCAGCCAGGCCTGGAATCGAAGCCTTAAAAGAACGCACAGGGCGCGGTTCATCTCGCTTCTCCCCGCGCGCCATTGATGATTTTGTCAGGGGCTTCCATGAGCCGAAAAAAGAGATCTTCGAGCGTCTCTTTCCGCCCGCTCCCACTAATCTGGCGGCGCAAGTCAGCGAGTGAGGAGTGCAGCAGTTGTTGACCCCGATGCAGAATAAGGACGGACGTGCATAAATCCTCCACTAGTGACAGAAGGTGTGAGCTGATGATAATCGCGGCTCCTGCCTGGGCGTGCATTCGAATAGAATCGTTCATCGTGCGAATCCCATAGGGGTCCAGCCCAGTCAGCGGCTCGTCGAGCATGATGACCCGTGGTTGGTGCAAGTAACCGCAGCAGATCGCCACTTTCTGCCGCATGCCACGCGACAGATCGGCACCGAGGGTGTCACGCTTTTCAGCCAACTCAAATTGGGCCAACAAGGCTTCCGCCCGCGCCGACCAGTCTTTCAACCGATAGGCGCTGGCGATAAAGCGGAAATGCTCCCACACCGTCAGTTGATCGAAGAGTCTCGGTTCATCGGGCATGTAGGCGAGAGCGGCTTTGGCGGCGACCGCTTCGCCGGCAAGGTTATGACCGCTGATAATCAAGCGCCCGCGCGTCGGCGTCAAAATGCCGGCTAGAGCACGCAACGTGGTCGTCTTCCCGGCGCCATTAGGCCCGACGAGACCCAGGATTTCGCCTGCTTGAACCCTAAACGTCAGGCCCGCAACCGCCACGGTGTCGCCGTATGCTTTGTGGAAATCGTCAACAATAATGGACATCCAGACTCCAGGACCGATGATAGGATACCTTTCGCCAACTCTCCGATGAATCGGCGATTCTCTTCCGCTTTCCACGACTTGTCAAACTGCAGGCAATCTCTAATGACGGAGATCTTTCAGAGGTACGCCGGGGACAAGACCCTTCCTCGAGCACAGGCAGTGAGACAAGGAATGCTAACAGTCATGGAGAAGGCAAAAGACAAGACTGCCTACTTTGCTCATCCCTATGCCTGGGCTCCCTTCTTTGTGGTCGGGGATAGATGAATAACGGCAACTGTGATTTCGCCACGCTATTTACACATTCCCCGTGGCCCTAAGTGGCGGGTCGTGAGGCCTGGGCACATTCCCTGGCTTCGCTGGCATACGGTTCGGGATTGTAGAGCAGGCAGACATGCGGCGATTTCATAACTTGTTTCGGCGAGAACCAGAAGCGGCGCCAAGGATTAGGATTGTTATCCAAAGCGAGACCTATGGCGCGATAGGTGCTCAGCCAGGCAAGCTTGGAGCAATAAAAACTGCTAATATCTGCGAGGTTAAAATTGAAAAAGCCGTAGGGCCGGCCTTTGTATTTGATTGCTTCTGCTGCAATCAGCGCTCGCTTGTCCCGCGGCACGCCGTTTAACCGCCCGTGCCACACGACCTGATCACGACGGTCAACGCGCCATTGCCGATAGGAGATTAACCGGACACCGGACGGCATAGCTTCGGCGATCCACGGCTCACCAGTCTGTGAAAAGAAGACGATTCCGACATGACCAACCGGGAGGAGTGAGGCTAAAGAGCCGAATGCATCCACCGTATCGGGCGCCGCGTCGAGGAGGTAGCGCCTCTTAAACGCATTGAATGTGATGTCTTCAAGCTCGGCCGCGGCCTGGCGGTCCTCTAGTGAGGCAGCAGGGTTCGCTTTAACCGAGTCAATGAATTGACGTTTTCCAGTCTCCCAGACGGTGCGCTCGTCAATGACATTGTCCGGCCGGCTTTCATACGGAATGATCGACCCAGGCGGCTTCGGCCACAGGAAATCTCCCGGTTCGAACGTCCTCGGCTCGGGCGGATCTGGCATAGGTCCTGGTCTTGAGATAGAGGCGCACCCAGGGAGTCCGATTGCGGCTATACCCCAGGCCGTAGAGATGAGAAACTGCCTTCGTGAGGTGGCCATGGTGAGTGTTCAAAAGTCGCCCTCCAATACCATAAAAATCGGTTTCGTGGTAGTCTGCGGGGCCTTTGCGGAGGTCAACACAACATGATGCCTAGGAAAGCGTCCAACCGTTTTTTTGCCTGGAAGAGTTCGTTACTTCTGGGTGTTTTCACAGCCGTGTTTGCTCCCCTCGGCGGAATCGATGCTCAGGCTAGAGACTTGGCTGAGGTGCGGCGCGCACTGCGGGAAAGCTTCCCGTCCGAAATACTCGACGGAGAGTCCGCTCCGCCGACAATTATTCGCACGCGCGGCGAGGCAGCACAGGATGTCTACGAAACCACCGTCCCGGGAGTTGTACTTATCGGATTTAGAAATAGAAACGTAGGCGCAGGAGTGCTCGTCTCCGGCAGCGGCGACATTGTAACTAATGAGCACGTCGTGCGTGATGCGTATATGGATCAAAGCGAATCGTGGATGTCTGTGGCGTTTATTAAGGAGCCCTCAGACCCGCAGCCCAATCGTGAAAGATTGTTGGTTGCAAAGGTGTTACGTCGGGATGTGGCACATGATCTCGCCGTAATCCGTCTTGTTGATCCTCTTCCGGCTAAGGCCCGCGTGATTCCGCTCGCCAAAGTTTCGGCTAGAGTTGGCGATACCGTATTCGCATTCGGCCACCCATTGAATTTTCTCTGGTCATTCGACAGTGGCATGGTGTCTCAGGTTCGGCCGGAGTACGTCTGGAAATACGAGGATAGAGTCGAGCGGAAGGCAACCGTGATTCAAATAAATGCCGCGCTCAACCCCGGCAGTTCAGGGGGGCCATTGTTGAACAAAGAAGGCCAGGTCGTGGGAGTCGTGGCATGGGGACGGCAGGACGGCGTCGGCCTCAACTTTGCAATTTCCCTCCGACACATTGAAGAAATCCTCAAGTAGAAGCCCCAGCCGGGCAAAGCGAGTAATGGCGCTCCTTGGACAACGAATCACTGAACAAACAGACAAATTGGAGTTTCAATTTTGACTCGCTGGCGGTCAGTCTCACTTCCCCGTTAAGTTTTTTAGTGTGAGCTGCGCACGGCTCAAAGCGCGTCTTTACTGAGCCTGGATTCGCATTGTCTCGTTGTGGTACATAAGGGCGAAAACAGCATCTAAGTCCGATCCATGAACGACCACCTTACCAAAGCGATCCGGTCACAACGTTTAGCCTTCGTCAGTGCGGTCCTGCTTTACCTCTCGGCAGTTCTTTTGTCCGACCCTTTTGTTGCGCCAAAAGTCGCGCTTGCGCAAACTCCCGAGAAGAAAGAATAACTCCTCGCCGAAGCCGAACGACTGAATCAGGAAGGGCTTGCTCTCAGCAGCGCCGGAAAACTAAAGGAAGCTGAGCAGCGCTACTAAAAGGCACTGGATATTCGGGAGAAAATCCTTGGGCCGGATCATCCTGCCGTCGCTACGAGCCTCAGTAACCTTGCTGTGCTTTATAAGAACCAGGGCCAATACGCCAAGGCGGAGCCGCTGTACCTGCGCTCGCTGGCAATCCGAGAGAAAGTATTGGGGCCTGAACACCCCGATGTCGCTAGAATTCTCAACAACCTCGCTGCGCTTTACCGAGATCAGGGACAGTATGCCAAAGCGGAGCCGCTGTACCTGCGCTCATTGGCGATCCGCGAAAAAGCGCTGGGGCCCGAGCACCCCGATGTCGCTGGAACTCTTAACAATCTCGCCGCGCTTTACGAGGAGCAGGGACAGTACGCCAAAGCGGAGCCACTGTTCCAGCGCTCATTAGCGATCGTAGAGAAAGCATTGGGGCCTGAGCACCCCGATATCGCTCAAAGTCTCAACAACCTCGCTGTGCTTTACCGATATCAGGGACAGTACGCTAAGGCAGAGCCGCTGTACCAGCGCTCGCTGGCGATCCGCGAGAAAGTATTGGGGCCTGAGCACCCCGATGTCGCTCTAAGTCTTAACAACCTCGCTGCGCTTTACGACGATCAGGGACAGTACGCCAAGGCGGAGCCACTGTACCAACGTTCGTTAGCGATCCGAGAGAAAGTGCTGGGGCCCGAGCACCCCGATGTGGCTCTGAGTCTTAACAACCCCGCTACGCTTTACTACAGGCAGGGTCAGTACGAAAAGGTGCTGCCGTTATGGAATCGCGCATTGCGGATCGCCAGCGCAACAAACGTTCCAGAGATTCTGTGGCACACACAGAACGGGCTGCGGGAGACGTTGGCCCGCGAAGGCAAAACCGATCTGGCCATCTTCTTCGGTAAGCAGGCCGTCAATACCATCCAAGGGATGCGCGCGGGACTGACCAGCCTCGATCGCGAGCTGCAACGCTCGTTTCTTCAAGATAAGACCAGTGCATACCGCGGACTGGCGGATCTGTTGATCGATCAAGGGCGGCTGCCCGAGGCGCAGCAAGTCTTGGCGATGCTCAAAGAAGAAGAGTTCTTCGACTTCATCAACCGCGCCGGCAACGAAGATAACCGCACCACAGAGGCCGGCTACACCGCCGCCGAACAATCCTGGCAGAAACGCTACCAGGAGATCAGCAGCCAGCTCGGCAGCATCGGCCGAGAGCTCGAAGAGCTCGACCGCAAAGCCAAAGTGAAACTGTCCGAACAGGAAAGCGCCCGGCGCGAGCAGCTGCGGGCCGACCGCAAAGTAGCCCAGCAGGCCCTGGACCGCTTTTTGGGCGATCTCATGCACGAGCTGGATACGGCCAGCACCCAGCGCAACCGTGAAGTCGGCGAGAAAAACCTCGTCGATCTGCGCGCGCTGCAGGATACGCTCGGGGCTCTTGGGCACGGCGCGGTCACCCTGCACTATGTGATGGGGGAAACCAAGCTGCGCATGATTCTCACCACTCCCACCATTCAAATCGCCCGCGAGAGTGCCATTTCCACCAAAGACCTCAACCACAAGATCCAGGAGTTTCAAGCGTTGCTGTCCGATCCCAAGAGCAATCCCCTGCCGCTTGCGCAAGAGCTCTACCAGCTCCTGATCGGACCGATCGCGGAGGACTTAAAACAGGCCAAATCACAAACCCTGATGGTTTCCCTCGACGGCGCCATGCGCTACATCCCGCTGGCGGCGCTGCACGACGGGAACCATTATCTGATCGAGGACTACCGCATTGCGATCTACACCGAAGCAGCCAAAGACAAGCTCAAAGACACCCCTCATCTCCAATGGCGCGTCGCCGGACTGGGCCTGACGCGCAAGGCGACGGCACCCAGCTCACGCTGCGCGATCTCAAGGAAGACGACTTTCGCTTCCGCGACGTCGATCTGATTACGTTATCGGCCTGTGAGACCGCGGTCGGAGGAGGCAACGACGCCAACGGACTGGAGATCGAGGGATTTGGCGCGCTGGCGCAGAAGCAAGGGGCCAAAAGCGTGATCGCGACCCTATGGAACGTGGCCGATAAGAGCACCGGCATTCTGATGCAGAATCTTTACCGCATTCGCGAGCAGACCAAGGGAATCACCAAGGTGGAGGCATTGCGGGAGGCACAACTGCGGTTTATTCACGGCGCCACTATCCCAGGCCCGCAACAGGCGTTTAGCCACCCTTACTTCTGGGCACCCTTCATCCTCATGGGAAATTGGCTGTGAGCACTTTCGCGGCTATCCGCTTCGGTATCGGGCAATGAGAAAGAGGTCAGGGAAGGAGCTAGTTCTTGCCGGCCGCTTTCAGAGCCTCGTTCACGACCTCTAGAACCGGTTTCATGTCGAGCAACTCGGGCTTTCCCGTGTCCACGTATTTGATCCCGTCGAGCCGCCGGCATTGAAACGGGACATCGTCCTTGGGAATATCGCCGGCCTGATCGGCTCGAACACCTTGGCCGGATAAAGCTGCAGGGACGTCGCATTGGCGCCTGCGCTGACCACATCCGCGAGATATTTCTCCCCGCGGCGCTCGGTCATCAGCGCTGTCCAAGCTGGGAATCGCGCGCGGTGACTGCCGTGAGTTTGATATCCGGATACTCCTTTTCGAAGTCCGGCAATACCGCTTCGTAGCAGGCGATGTAGACCGTAACCTGCCCTTCTTTTTTGGCGGCTTCGAGCGTCTTTTCCCATACTTGCTGCCAGGTCGGTTTCGCGTGCGCGGCAACCGCGCCATCGATGGCGCAGAAAAGAATAACACCCGCGGCCAAACCAGCTCGTCGGAAGAATTGAGACCGGCTTTTCAACATGATCTTTGATCTCCTTGCTTTCCTTTGCGTCCCCTCTTGATCCCTTGACGGACACTATGAGCCCATATAAGAATTGAGCAAGTACTGACGCAGGAATTTCGAAATAAGCCCTGGGATTCAAGCAGGTTCAGCTTCTCGTTCATGGAGGAAACAGGTGACTTAATACTCATTCAAGCCGTACTCCGCAATGAGCAAGGCGCATGGGATAGATTTGTCCGGCGCTTCAGCGATCTCGTCTACTCTTACTGCTCGTCAGTATTCTCCGACCCCGAACTCGACGCAGAATACCTTACCGTCTTTAGCCATCTTCAGTCCGATGATTATGCCTTCCTGCGCGCCTATAACAGCCGTGCGGGATTCTCCACCTATCTCAATCTGAAACTCAGAGAGCTCCTGGCCGGCCGGATCTTGGCACTATTCACGGAAAATCCCGCCCGAGCTTGGGAAGCTTTCCAACGCTACTTCAGAGAACTCTTAGAACCGTTGAAGAGACGCAGTGAGGATCTCTATCAAGACGTTTGCGTTCACCTGATCGACGACAACTACCGCCGGATCGTGGGTTTCGATGGTCGCGGCAGCTTCGCGGGCTATATCCGCCGGGTGATTGATAACCTTTGTTTGGATCTGCGCCGCCGATCCGAGGGGCGGCGGCGGTTGCCCGAGGCGGTGCAGCGGCTACCCGCATTGGACCAGGAGATCTACCGGCAACTCTATTGGAACGGAAGCAGAAAAAAGGATCTCCCCGATATCTTGCGCGACGAGCGGGGGAATCCCTACGGGCCGGAACGCATAGAGCTGGCATTGGCGCAGCTACGGAACACGCCGCTGCGGCAAATCGACGCGCCGGTTCGCGAAATATCTCTTGTGTCAGTGTCCGGCGACGGTGAAGAAAAAGAAAGAGAGCTGCCCGATTCCACCTATGCTCCTGAGACCTTGTTGGTCGATGCGGAGGAAGGGCGCTCCGACGAGCGGCACTATTCGGCTCTCCAGGAGGCCCTCAACGGCCTGCCAGCGGAATTGTACCTTTACGTCCGTCTTAGATTTTACAATAATCCCACCAAGTCGCCTAAGGAGATCGCGCGCCTTATGGGCCGCTCAGAGCAGGAGATCTATAAAATTCGCCAGCAAGCGATATCCGTGTTAAAAATGGCCCTCAAAGAACGGGGCGGCGAAAAAAATCCGGATCTGTCCGTCTAGTGAGACTGGAGCGCTTCTCATGGCTTGCCCAAGCAATGAAAGTCTGATCCGGTTTATTTACAAAGAAGCTGCGTCGAAGGAAATGCAGGAATTCCAGAATCATATCAAGGGTTGCGAGACATGCCGCGAGGAAGTCAGGTCCATCCGGGCCCTGGATAAAGTCCTTCCCGAGATTATCCACGCACAGCCCCGCGGCGAAGTCCCGGGTGAAGAGTGTCCCGATGCCGTAACCCTCGCCGGTTATTTGAATCACAGCCTGCCAACGGAAGAACGAGCAGGCGTGGAGACGCATTTGGCACGGTGCCAATCCTGTCTTGATGATCTGGTCACCGCGGCGGATGGACTGGCGAGTGCGCCAAGCCAATATCGAAAAACCCCCGCGACCCTTCTGAATGAAGCAGTTCGTCTAGGCGCACCCTCAATGCCGTCGTCAGCCACTTCAGAAACTCCCGGCTTATGGGAGAAGATCCGGCAATGGTTCGAGCCCGTATTCTCGCGTCCACGCTGGACGTTCGCCGGAGTGGGAGCCTGCGCAATTGTCGTGCTTGCGCTCTTTTTAACCCGTCAAATGTACCAGACAGAGCCTGAGACAGCTCCCGGCGATGGACCCGCGATCAACAGACTCGCGCAGCGCGACGGCGGTACTGCTCGCCCGGTGGAAGATATCGTCGCTGAAGGCAAACTCGAGCTCAGCGGCGACCTCAAACGAGCGTTGATCGACCATGATCCGAAAAACACAACCGAGTCGCAACAGCATCTGTTCGCGATAATCGGAAAAAAAGTTCCGCATATGCCGGTCGATCAAATTAAGAGCGTCGAGATCAAGCAAAACCTTTTGATCGCGATCGCGTCCGTGAGCGATCTGGCGGGACAGGTTAAGCTCCGCTTATATAAGGATGGGCTCCTGGTCATCAGTGCGGACTCTTAGGAAGTGTCGATCGCATGGCTCTCTTGCCGCCAGCGCGAATTTGATGGGCCCACGGAACAAAGAGATATGAACGGTCAGACAAAAAAGATTGGGGTAATGGGATTTGCGATGTGCCTGGGCCTAATCTTGGCAGTTCTTCCGAGGGGTTCCGCGACCGCTCCGGAACGCGCGCTGGCGCAAACGCTGGAGGAGAAAGACGCCCTCGCGCAGGCCGAACGACTGACTGCCGAGGGACTCAGCCTCTACAAAGCCGGCAAATACCGCGAGGCGGAGCCACCGTTTGTTCGCGCGTTGGCAATCAACGAGGAGATCCTCGGTCCGGAGCATCCCGAGGTCGCAGCGAGCCTCAACGATTTAGGCGAAGTCTTGCGAAAACTAGCACAGCTGAACCGAGCGGAACCTTTATATCAAAGGTCGCTGGCGATCCGGGAGAAGGTTTTGGGACCGGCTCATATTTTGACCGCCCAAAGCCTCAACAATCTGGCAGAGCTCTACGGGGAGCAGCATCAGTATGGCGAGTCCGAGAAGTTACATCGGCGCGCGCTTGCAATTCGAGAGAAAATCGTAGGTCCAGAAAGTCCGCCGGTCGCTGAAAGTCTGAACCACCTGGCAGAGCTTTACCTGATACAGGGAGAATACAAGCGGGTGGAAGAGCCGGTTCTGCGATCGCTTGCCATCCGCGAGAAGGTCTTAGGGCCGGATCATCCGGACGTGGCCGAAAGCCTCAACACTTTGGCTTGGTTTTACGAGATTCAGGACCAGTATGCCAAGGCGCAGCCACTCTTTCAAAGATCGCTTGCCATCCGCGAGAAGGTCTTAGGGCCGGATCATCCGGACGTGGCTGAAAGCCTCAACAGTCTGGCCTCGCTCTATGCGCTGCAGAACAAGTTTGCCACAGCGGAGCCATTGCATCGACGCTCGTTGGAAATTCTGGAGAAGGTCCTGGGACCAGAACACCCCAATGTGGCCACTAGCCTTAACGACCTGGCTGAGCTTTACCAAGTACAGGGACAGTACACTAAGGCCGAGCCACTGTATCAGCGCTCCCTGGCGATCCGAGAGAAAGCTCTGGGGCCAGAACACCCTGATGTGGCTACCGGTCTTAACGCCCTCGCCGGCCTCTACCAAGCACAAGGACAGTACGCCAAGGCGGAGCCGCTGTTGCTGCGTTCCCTTGCGATCCGGGAGAAAATCCTGGGGCCGGAGCATGCTGCTGTGGCTGCCAGCCTTCACGATTTGGCTAGTCTTTACGAAGCGCAGGGACAATACACGAGGGCCGAGCCACTGTATCAGCGCTCCTTGGCGATCCGGGAGAAAATCCTGGGACCGGAACACGCTGTTGTGGCCACCAGTCTTAACAACCTCGCCGGTTTGTACCAAGCACAAGGACAGTACGCTAAGGCCGAGCTACTGTATCAGCGCTCCTTGGCAATCCGGGAGAAAATCCTGGGACCGGAACACGCCGCTGTGGCTGTAAGTCTCAACAACTTGGCTGAGCTTTACCGGGGACAGGCACAATATGCGAAGGCCGAGCCATTGTACCAGCGCTCGCTTATGATCGAAGAGAAAGTTTTGGGGCCGGAACATCCCTATGTAGCTACAAGTCTCAACAATTTGGCTGGCCTTTACCAAGCACGAGGACAGTACGCCAAGGCGGAGCCGCTGTTGCAGCGTGCACTTGCGATCCGAGAAAAAGCCCTCGGACCTGAACACATCGATGTCGCCGCAAGTCTCAACAGTCTGGCTAAGACTTATGAGATTCAGGCCCAATATGCGAAGGCCGAGCCTCTATACCAACGCTCACTGGCAATCTTAGAGAAAGCACTCGGACCCGAGCATCCCAGTGTCGCTACAGCCCTCAACAACTTAGCTGAGCTTTACCGAACTCAGGCGCAATATGCCAAAGCAGAGCCTCTGTATCACCGCTCACTTGCGATCTTGGAAAAGGTCCTCGGACCCGAGCATCCCAGTGTCGCTTCTAGTCTCAATAACCTAGCTTTACTTTACGTGGCACAGGGCCAGTTTGCCAAGGCCGAGCCACTGTACCAGCGCTCGCTGGCGATCGATGAAAAGCTACTGGGACCCGAGCATCCCAATGTCGCCACAAGTCTTATCAACTTGGCTGGCCTCTACACAATACAGGGTCAGTTCGCCAAGGCTGAGCGGATGTACCAACGTTCACTTGAGATCGATGAAAAGGTTCTGGGCCCCGAGCACCCCAGTGTTGCTACCAGTCTCAACAACTTGGGCGAGCTTTACGGAGTACTGGTTCAGTACGCCAAGGCCGAGCCGCTGTACCAGCGCTCGCTGGCGATCTTGGAGAAGTTCCTGGGGCCCGAGCATCCCAGTGTGGCTACAAGTCTCAACAACCTGGCATCGCTTTATAAGGATCGGGGGCAGTACGCGCGCGTAGAGCCTTTGTACCAGAGGGCGCTCGCAATCAATGAGAAGACCTATGGTCCGGATCATCCGGCCGTGGCCAACAGCCTTAGTAATTTAGCCAAGCTCTACCAAGATCAAGGTCAGTACGGTCGAGTAGAGCCTTTGTACCAGAAGGCACTGGCAATCAATGAGAAGACCTATGGTCCGGATCATCCGGTCGTGGCCAACAGCCTGAACAACCTGGCATTGCTCTATAAAGATCAGGGTCAGTACGCCAAGGCCGAGCCACTGTACCGGCGCTCACTGGCGATCTATGAGAAAGTTCTCGGGCCGGAGCATTCTAATGTCGCCACGGGTCTCAACAACTTGGCTGAGGTCTATCGGGCACAGGCACAGTATGCCAAGGCCGAGCCACTGTACCAGCGCTCACTGGCAATCTATGAAAAGGTTCTGGGACCCGAGCACCCCTATGTCGCTGCCAGTCTCAGCAACTTGGCTGGGCTTTACGAGGCTCAGGGTCGGTACGCGCGCGTAGAGCCTTTGTACCAGAGGGCACTCGCAATCTATGAGAAGACCTATGGTCCGGATCACCCGGCCGTCGCCACCAGCCTGAACGAACTGGCATCGCTTTATAAAGATCAGGGCCAGTACGCCAAGGCCGAGCCGCTCTACCAGCGCTCACTCGCAATCTATGAGAAGGTCCTGGGACCCGAGCACCCCTATGTCGCTGCCAGTCTCAACAACTTGGCTGGGCTTTACTTAATACAGGGTCAGTACGCGCGCGTAGAGCCTTTGTACCAGAGGGCACTCGCAATCAATGAGAAAACCTATGGTCCGGATCACCCGGCCGTCGCCACCAGCCTGAACGAACTGGCATCGCTTTATAAAGATCAGGGCCAGTACGCCAAGGCCGAGCCGCTCTACCAGCGCTCACTCGCAATCTATGAGAAGGTCCTGGGACCCGAGCACCCCTATGTCGCTGCCAGTCTCAACAACTTGGCTGGGCTTTACTTAATACAGGGTCAGTACGCGCGCGTAGAGCCTTTGTACCAGAGGGCACTCGCAATCAATGAGAAAACCTATGGTCCGGATCACCCGGCGGTGGCCACCAGCCTTAATGAACTGGCCGATTTTTTTCGTACGTTAAATCAATACGCTAAGGCCGAGCCACTGTACCAGCGCTCACTTGCAATCTATGAAAAGCTTCTGGGACCCGAGCACCCCTATGTCGCTGCAAGTCTCAATAATCTGGCTAGGCTTTACTATGACCAGGAGCAGTATGCAAAGGCCGAGCCCCTATACGAACGTTCACTTGCGATCTATGAGAAAATTCTCGGGCCTGAGCATCCCTATGTCGCGACCAGTCTGAATAATCTGGCTAAGCTTTATTACAAGCAGGGGCTGTATGCGAAGGCCAAGCCTCTGTATGAACGTTCACTTGCGATCTATGAGAAAGTTCTCGGGCCTGAGCATCCCTATGTCGCGACCAGTCTCAACTATCAGGCTGGGCTGTATGAGTCGCTGGGCGAGTATGAAAGAGTGCTGCCGCTACGGAATCGCGCGTTGAGAATCGCCGGAGCGAACAACATTCCGGAAACTCAGTGGCGCGTTGAAGACGGGCTGCGGGAGACGCTGGCCCGTGAACGCCAAACCGATCTAGCCATCTTCTTCGGCAAGCAGGCGGTCAATACTATTCAGACGATGCGCGCGGGACTTACCAGCCTCGATCGCGAGCTGCAACAATCCTTTCTGCAAGACAAGACGAAGGTATACCGCGGGCTCGCCGATCTGTTGATCGATCAAGGGCGGCTGCCCGAGGCGCAGCAGGTTCTCGCGATGCTCAAAGAAGAAGAGTTCTTCGACTTCATCAACCGCGCCGGCAACGAGGACAACCGCACCACGGAGGCGGGCTACACCGCCGCCGAACAATCCTGGCAGAAGCGCTACCAGGAGATCAGCAGCCAGCTCGGCAGCATCGGCCGAGAGCTCGAAGAGCTCGACCGCAAAGCCAAAGTGAAACTGTCCGAACAGGAAAGCGCCCGGCGCGAGCAGCTGCGGGCCGACCGCAAAGTAGCCCAGCAGGCCCTGGACCGCTTTTTGGGCGATCTCATGCACGAGCTGGATACGGCCAGCACCCAGCGCAACCGTGAAGTCGGCGAGAAAAACCTCGTCGATCTGCGCGCGCTGCAGGATACGCTCGGGGCTCTTGGGCACGGCGCGGTCACCCTGCACTATGTGATGGGGGAAACCAAGCTGCGCATGATTCTCACCACTCCCACCATTCAAATCGCCCGCGAGAGTGCCATTTCCACCAAAGACCTCAACCACAAGATCCAGGAGTTTCAAGCGTTGCTGTCCGATCCCAAGAGCAATCCCCTGCCGCTTGCGCAAGAGCTCTACCAGCTCCTGATCGGACCGATCGCGGAGGACTTAAAACAGGCCAAATCACAAACCCTGATGGTTTCCCTCGACGGCGCCATGCGCTACATCCCGCTGGCGGCGCTGCACGACGGGAACCATTATCTGATCGAGGACTACCGCATTGCGATCTACACCGAAGCAGCCAAAGACAAGCTCAAAGACACCCCTCATCTCCAATGGCGCGTCGCCGGACTGGGCCTGACGCGCAAGGTTAAAGGGTTTTCGGACCTGCCGTCGGTCAAACAAGAGATCGAGGGCATCGTGAAAGCGGGCGGTCACGGTGTGCTGCCCGGCGAAGCGCACTTCGATTTCGATTTTACCGCCAAACAGCTGCGCGACGCCCTGGACAAGTCTTACTCCGTACTTCACATCGCCAGCCACTTCGTTTTCCGGCCCGGAAACGAGTCCAACTCATTTCTCCTTCTAGGCGACGGCACCCAGCTCACGCTGCGCGATCTCAAGGAAGACGACTTTCGCTTCCGCGACGTCGATCTGATTACCTTATCGGCCTGTGAGACCGCGGTCGGAGGAGGCAACGACGCCAACGGACTGGAGATCGAGGGGTTTGGCGCGCTGGCGCAGAAGCAAGGGGCCAAAAGCGTGATCGCGACCCTATGGAACGTGGCCGATAAGAGCACCGGCATTCTGATGCAGAATCTTTACCGCATTCGCGAGCAGACCAAGGGAATCACCAAGGTGGAGGCATTGCGGGAGGCACAACTGCGGTTTATTCACGGCGCCACTATCCCAGGCCCGCAACAGGCGTTTAGCCACCCTTACTTCTGGGCACCCTTTATCCTCATGGGAAATTGGCTGTGAACACCCGCGCAGCGGAGCGACAGTGGTGTCGTGGTTCGTATCTCTAGCGGCGAGAGTTTTGTTAATGAGATGGGCAAAGCACAAACTGGGATGGATATGAACAATGTGAAAAAAAATAAATTCGGCATTGTTCTGCCTTGGCTCTTGATTGTCTTCCTGTGCGTTTCGCTTGCTGTACCAAAAATAGCCTCGGCACAAAGCCCGGAGGAGAAAGAAGCGCTCGCCGAGGCCGAGAAGTTAACCGAGGAAGGCCGTGCTCTAGACAACGCTGAAAAATACTCGGAGGCTGAACCTATATATCAGCGTTCCCTGGAGATACGTGAGAGGGTGCTCGGACCGGAACATCCCGATGTTGTAAGAAGCCTCAACCGCCTTGCCTGGCTTTACTATTTTCAACGTCAGTACGCCAAGGCCGAGCCGCTGTTTGAGCGCGCAGTGGCGATTCAAGAGAAAACACTGGGCCCAGAGCACCCCGACGTTGCAAGCAGTCTCAACGATCTCGCGTTTCTTTACCGGGTCGAGCAGCAGTACGCCAAGGCCGAGCCGCTGTATCAGCGCTCGTTGGAAATACGGGAGAAGGTTCTCGGACCGGAGCATTCCGACGTCGTTACCAGTCTCAATGATCTTGCCTATCTTTACCGTCTCGAGCACCAGTACACCAAGGCCGAACAGCTATACCAACGGTCGCTGGCGATACGGGAGAAGATTTCGGGCCCGGAACATTCCGATGTCGCTACTAGCCTCAACAACTTGGCTGAGCTCTACCGAGCGCAGGGTCAATATGCCAAGGCGGAGCCGCTGTACCAGCGCTCACTGGCGATACGGGAGAAAGTTCTCGGACCAGAAGATCGAGACGTCGCTACCAGTCTTTCCAACCTTGCGGCGCTCTACCGAGCCCAAAGCCAGTTCGCCAAGGCGGAACCGCTCTACCAGCGCGTGATAGCGATTCGCGAGAAGGTCTTGGGGCCGGAGCACTTAGATGTTGTAAGCAGTCTTAACGATCTTGCGGTTCTTTACGTAGTCCAGGGTCAATTCGCCAAGGCTGAGCCATTGTTCCAGCGGGCGCTGGCAATAAGAGAAAAAGTTCTCGGACCGGAAGACCGCGATGTCGCTACCAGTCTGTTTTTTTTGGCTGCGCTTTACCGAGCGCAAGGGCAGTATGCCAAGGCAGAGCCCTTGTACCAGCGGTCGCTGACAATACGGGAGAAGGTTCTCGGGCTGGATGATCCCGACGTCGCCGATACTCTGAACGAGCTTGCGATGCTTTACCAAATGCAGGGCCAGTATGCCAAGGCCGAACAGCTATACCAGCGATCGCTGGCGATACGGGAGAAGACTTTGGGACCGGAACATTCCGATGTCGCTACGAGCCTCAACAACTTGGCTGAGCTCTACCGAGCGCAAGCCCAATACGCCAAGGCACAGCCGCTGTATCGGCGTTCGCTGGCTATTCTAGAGAAAGTGCTGGGACCGGAAACCCCTCTTGTCGCCACGAGCCTCAACAACTTGGCCGAGCTTTACCGAGCGCAAGATCAGTATGCCACAGCGGAGCCCTTGTACCAGCGCGCACTGGCGATCCTGGAGAAGATCGTCGGACCCGAGCATCTCAATGTTGCTACAGTTCTCAACAACCTCGCTTCGCTTTACGTCCAGCAGGGCCAATATGCCAAAGCGGAACCGTTGTATCAGCGGTCGCTGGCGATCTTGGAGAAGGTCTTGGGGACCGAGCACATCAATGTCGCTACAAGTCTCAATAACCTGGGGTTGCTTTATGTAGCGCAGGGTCAGTACGCAAAGGCCGAGCCCCTGTACCGGCGCTCACTCATGATCCAAGAAAAAGTTCTGGGGTCTGAGCATCCGAATGTCGCTGCAAGTCTCAACGGCCTCGCCGCGGTTTATTACAGCCAGGGTCAGTACGCAAAAGCCGAGCCCCTGTACCAGCGGTCGCTGGAAATACGGGAAAAGGTTCTTGGAGCGGAACATCCCGATGTCGCTATTAGTCTCAACAACCTCGCTGAGCTTTACCGAGCGCAAGGGCAGTACGCCAAAGCGGAGCCGCTTTACCAGCGGTCGCTGGCGATCTTAGAGAAGGTCCTGGGACCCGAGCATCCCAACATAGCTACCAGTCTTAACTCTCTTGGCATGCTTTACATGCAACAGGGGCAGTACGCTAAGGCGGAGCCCTTGTTCGAGCGCTCGCTGGCGATGCGGGAGAAAGTTCTGGGGCCGGAACACTCGGATGTCGCTGCCAGTCTCAACAACTTGGGTCAGCTTTACCAAACTCAAGGTCAATACGCCAAGGCCGAGCCACTGTACCAGCGCTCACTCACGATCTTGGAAAAGGTCATGGGACCGGAGCACCCCAGTGCCGCTACCAGTCTCAATAACCTTGCTTCGCTTTACGTTGAGCAGGGGCAGTACGCTAAGGCGGAGCCCTTGTTCGAGCGCTCGCTGGCGATGCGGGAGAAAGTTCTGGGGCCGGAACACTCGGATGTCGCTGCCAGTCTCAATAACTTGGGTCAGCTTTACCAAACTCAAGGTCAATACGCCAAGGTGGAGCCACTGTACCAGCGCTCGCTGGCGATCTTGGAGAAAGTTTTTGGGCCAGATCATCCCAATGTCGCGACCAGTCTCAACAACTTGGCAGAGCTTTACCGAGCACAGGCTCAATTCGCCAAGGCGGAGCCTTTGGATCAGCGCTCATTGGTGATTCGAGAGCATGCATTAGGGCTTGAGCACTCTGACGTCGCTATCAGTCTCAATAACCTTGCTTCGCTTTACGTTGAGCAGGGGCGGTACGCGAAGGCGGAGCCGTTGTTCGAGCGCTCGCTGGCGATCTTGGAGAAAGTTTTTGGGCCAGATCATCCTAGTGTCGCGACCAGTCTCAACAACCTAGCCGGCCTTTACCAAACCCAAGGTCAATACGCGCGAGTAGAGGCTTTGTATCAGCGGTCACTGGCAATCTTTGAGAAGACTTATGGTCCGGATCATCCGGCCGTGGCCACCAGTCTTAGTAGCCTTGCCAGGCTTTACCAAGATCAGGGTCAGTACGCGCGAATAGAGGCTTTGTACCAGAGGGCGCTGGCAATCTATGAAAAAGCTTTAGGGCCAGAACACCCCTATGTAGCTGCGAGTCTCAATAGCCTCGCAGGGCTTTATAGGATCCAGGGTCAGTACGCACGAGTAGAACCATTCTATCGGCGGGCACTGGCAATCAATGAAAAGACCTACGGGCCGGACCATCCCGCGGTGGCTACTTGCCTTGATGCGCTAGCATCGTTCTATAAAGATCAGGGTCAGTACGGGCGAGTCGAGCCTTTGTATCAGCGTTCGCTCGCTATCTACGAGAAAGTCCTGGGGCCCGAGCACATCCCTATGTTGCTACCAGTCTCACCAATCTGGCTGGGCTTTACGTGGCCCAGGGTCAGTATGGGCGAGTAGAGCCTTTGTATCAGAGAGCACTCGCAATCAACGAGAAGACCTACGGTCGGGATCACCCGGCTGTAGCCACCAGCCTTAACGAACTGGCATCGCTTTATAAGGAGCAGGGTCAGTACGCACGAGGCGAGCCTTTATATCAGCGTTCGCTCGCTATCTACGAGAAAGTCCTGGGGCCCGAGCATCCCTATGTTGCTACCAGTCTCAGCAATCTGGCTGGGCTCTACCAAGCCCAGGGTCAATACGCGCGAGTAGAACCTTTGTACCAGAGGGCACTCGCAATCAATGAAAAGACCTACGGGCCGGACCATCCGGCGGTGGCCACTAACCTTAACGATCTGGCATCGCTTTATAAGGAGCAGGGTCAGTACGCACGAGTCGAGCCTTTATATCAGCGTTCGCTCGCGATCTACGAGAAAGTCCTGGGACCTGAACACCCCTATGTTGCGACCAGTCTCAACAACCTCGGCGGGCTCTACCAAGCCCAGGGTCAATACGCGCGAGTCGAGCCTTTGTATCAGAGAGCACTGGCAATCAACGAGAAGACCTATGGTCCGGATCACCCCTCCGTGGCCACCAGCCTTATTAGTCTAGCCGGCCTCTACCAAGCCCAGGGTCAGTACGGTCGAGTCGAGCCTTTGTATCAGAGGGCTCTGGTAATCTATGAGAAGACCTACGGGCCGGATCATCCCGCGGTGGCAACCAGCCTTAACGAACTGGGGGAATTTTTTCGTACATTAAATCAATTTGCCAAGGCTGAGCCTCTTTATCAGCGCTCGATGGCAATCTATGAGAAAGTTCTAGGGCCCGAGCACCCCTATGTTGCTACCAGTCTCAACAATTTGGCCAAGCTTTATGCGGCGCAGGAGCAGTACGCGAAAGCCGAGCCATTCTACCAGCGTTCATTGGCGATCCTCGAGAAAGCCCTGGGACCCGAGCATCCGTATGTCGCCACCAGTGTCAACAATCTGGCCAAGCTTTATGCGGCGCAGGAGCAGTACGCCAAGGCCGAGCCATTGTATCAGCGCTCCCTGGCGATCTATGAGAAGGCCCTGGGACCCGAGCATCCTTCCGTCGCCACAAGCCTCAACAATCTTGCGGGAGTTTACCAGTCGTTAGGGGAATATGAGAAAGTACTGCCGCTACGGAATCGCGCGTTGAGAATCGCCGGAGCGAACAACATTCCGGAAACTCAGTGGCGCGTTGAAGACGGGCTGCGGGAGACGCTGGCCCGTGAACGCCAAACCGATCTAGCCATCTTCTTCGGTAAACAGGCGGTCAATACTATTCAGACGATGCGCGCGGGACTTACCAGCCTCGATCGCGAGCTGCAACAATCCTTTCTGCAAGACAAGACGAAGGTATACCGCGGGCTGGCCGATCTGTTGATCGATCAAGGGCGGCTGCCCGAGGCGCAGCAGGTTCTCGCGATGCTCAAAGAAGAAGAGTTCTTCGACTTCATCAACCGCGCCGGCAACGAGGACAACCGCACCACGGAGGCGGGCTACACCGCCGCCGAACAATCCTGGCAGAAGCGCTACCAGGAGATCAGCAGCCAGCTCGGCAGCATCGGCCGAGAGCTCGAAGAGCTCGACCGCAAAGCCAAAGTGAAACTGTCCGAACAGGAAAGCGCCCGGCGCGAGCAGCTGCGGGCCGACCGCAAAGTAGCCCAGCAGGCCCTGGACCGCTTTTTGGGCGATCTCATGCACGAGCTGGATACGGCCAGCACCCAGCGCAACCGTGAAGTCGGCGAGAAAAACCTCGTCGATCTGCGCGCGCTGCAGGATACGCTCGGGGCTCTTGGGCACGGCGCGGTCACCCTGCACTATGTGATGGGGGAAACCAAGCTGCGCATGATTCTCACCACTCCCACCATTCAAATCGCCCGCGAGAGTGCCATTTCCACCAAAGACCTCAACCACAAGATCCAGGAGTTTCAAGCGTTGCTGTCCGATCCCAAGAGCAATCCCCTGCCGCTTGCGCAAGAGCTCTACCAGCTCCTGATCGGACCGATCGCGGAGGACTTAAAACAGGCCAAATCACAAACCCTGATGGTTTCCCTCGACGGCGCCATGCGCTACATCCCGCTGGCGGCGCTGCACGACGGGAACCATTATCTGATCGAGGACTACCGCATCGCGATCTACACCGAAGCAGCCAAAGACAAGCTCAAAGACACCCCTCATCTCCAATGGCGCGTCGCCGGACTGGGCCTGACGCGCAAGGTTAAAGGGTTTTCGGACCTGCCGTCGGTCAAACAAGAGATCGAGGGCATCGTGAAAGCGGGCGGTCACGGTGTGCTGCCCGGCGAAGCGCACTTCGATTTCGATTTTACCGCCAAACAGTTACGCGACGCCCTGGACAAGTCTTACTCCGTACTTCACATCGCCAGCCACTTCGTTTTCCGGCCCGGAAACGAGTCCAACTCATTTCTCCTTCTAGGCGACGGCACCCAGCTCACGCTGCGCGATCTCAAGGAAGACGACTTTCGCTTCCGCGACGTCGATCTGATTACCTTATCGGCCTGTGAGACCGCGGTCGGAGGAGGCAACGACGCCAACGGACTGGAGATCGAGGGGTTTGGCGCGCTGGCGCAGAAGCAAGGGGCCAAAAGCGTGATCGCGACCCTATGGAACGTGGCCGATAAGAGCACCGGCATTCTGATGCAGAATCTTTACCGCATTCGCGAGCAGACCAAGGGAATCACCAAGGTGGAGGCATTGCGGGAGGCACAACTGCGGTTTATTCACGGCGCCACTATCCCAGGCCCGCAACAGGCGTTTAGCCACCCTTACTTCTGGGCACCCTTTATCCTCATGGGAAATTGGCTGTGACGATATACTCCGGTTCTGTATGATGAGAGCTAAATCAACATCAAGGATCAGACGAGAACGAATGGTTGGGAAAAGTTTAACACGTCTGACCGCGATCGGTATCACAACGGGTTTGGCGGTCTTTACTTCCGGGTGCGACCAAACCACGCAGCGGCCAAAAGTATGACAAGGGAGATTCAGAGGATCATGCAGTATCCAGTTTCGCTGTTGAAATATAGTTTTTGCTGCCGAGTTTCCTGGCTTTGGCTTTTCCTTGCTTTTGTTGGTCCCATTGATGTCTATGGCCAAGGTATGCTGCCGGTCTTGGACCCGGATCAGTATTCAGATTTCGGCTCCAGCGAGCTGCGCTCCCGGGGTCCGGCCCCGTCATCGGCCTTCAACGAAGCCTTCGAACATTTTGAACAAGCGGATTTTGAAAGCGCGCTGGCCGCAATCAGAAAAGTCATCGCCCAGGCCCAGGATAGCAAAGACAAATTGAAAGAAGCCATGGCGACTGATTTCCAAGGACTGATATTTCTGCGCCAGGGCGCGCTTGACGACGCCATTCAACGACACGAGGCCGCCGAGCTAATGCTCAGAACGCAAGGCGAATCCGCAAAGGAGGCATGGGCAAACGCCACCAACAATCTTGCGGTCGCGTATTATCTAAAAGGCGATTACGAAGAGGCCGGAAAATACCTTGGCCGAATCATTGACGACCCAAGCCTGAGCCCGCTAGTGCGCGCCAAGGCGCTTAATAATCGCGGCCTGATCAACCAGGAACTCGGGAATCTGGAAAATGCGCGGACGGACTTTCTCAAGGCAGCGGATGATGCCGGCGACGACAAGACCTTACGCGCCCAAGTGCTGAATAACCAGGCCAGGATTCGAGCACTGCAGGGAAGCTTCGACGAGGCGATCAAGCGGCTCCAAGAGGCGCAGAAACTTGCGCAAGAAGTCAGAGACGCAGCCCTGGAAGCGAATATCCTGGATTCATGGGGCGATACCCTTGTCAGAGCGAACCGGGCTAAAGAGGCCCTGGCAAAGCTTGGCGAGGCCGAAAAGATCGAAAAACAAGCGCAGGCGCCGCTCATTAAGGTCACGATTGCCTGGAATCGTGGCCGAGCGCTCGCCATGCTGGGCCGAAACGACGAGGCGCTTGCGGCGTACGGGGATGCGATCAAGAATTCCGGCGCGTCTAAACTTCCCGCGCTTTACCGCGAAGCGCTCGCCTCGCGCGCAGACCTTCATGTTCAAAATGGCCGGCTCAAGGAAGCGATCGATGACTACAAGGCAGCCGTCGAGGTCGCGCAGACCACGTACAAGGGGCTGTCCGGCCAAACGGAAAAAGATTTCATCAAAGCGACTCAGGGCCTCTACGAAAAGCTGGTCAAGGCTTTCATAAAACGGGGAGAACCCGGAGATACGGATGAAGCCTTAAAGTACCTGGACGAGAGCAAATCAGATGCCCTGCACCGAGAACTCGTGAAAACGACTCCGGAACTTCGCGACAAAGACCTGGCAGCAACGCTTCACGGCGCGCGGGGGCAACTGGAAAAGGAGGCTGCTCTCACCCTGCAATTAGAGCAGGCGTTGGCCACGCCAACGTCCAAAGAAGTGGTCGATAAACTGCAAAGCCAACTTGCGGAAGTAAGAAAAACTATCAGCGTCGCTTATGCGGAGATCATGAAGCGGTACGGCGAGAGCTTTGGCGAGTACGTGAGTGTTAGTCCGCTGACCTTTGGCCGGCTCAAAGATGGGCTACCCGAGGGAGTCCTGCTTGTCACCTTTTTGCCGACCGACGACGCGCTTTACATTTTCCTGGTATCGAAAAACTCTGGTGTGGAGTTCCGCCAAAATCAGACGGTAAAGCGGAAGGAATTGGAAGAAAAAATTCGCCAGTACCGCAAGTTGTTGACCACGGTCCGAGGAAAGCGCTCGGACTGGCGCATCGATTCCTGGAAGGACCCGAAATGGCAACCGCTCCGGAAGGCGACTGTCGATCTATATGACGCCGTTCTAAGACCTATCTCTGATCGCATCTCTTCGGCGCAGTCGATCATTTTTGCTCCCACCGGCCTCCTCTATTATTTACCGCTGCACGCATTGGGACCCTTTGATCCGAAGACGGGCGAGATTCGGTTTCTCATACAGGAAAAACCCGTGAGCTATATTACAAGCGCGACGTATTTGGAGATCGTGTCCGGGGCGACCAAGCCGATACACCGCACGCTTTTTGCCCTGGCCAATCCGTCTTTCAAACAAATGGGACTTAACCCATTGCCGCAGGCGGAGGCGGAAGTGGCCGCGATCGAAAAGCTCTTTGGAACGCAGGCGCTGGTGCTGAAGGGGGCTGACGCGACGCGAGAAGCTTTGCTGGCATCGTTGGCTCCATCTGAATCAAAAACGAGTGGCGAGTCGATCGCCCGCAGAGGACCTGAGTCGGTTAAAGATCCCAGCTTCGGGTTCGTTCATCTTGCTACCCATGGAGTGCTCGATTCGCGCTCGCCGAAGGATTCGTGGCTGGCCATGGACGGCACAAACAAGCTGCTCGCCCAAGAGATTCCCGGGCTCAATCTCAGCGATGTGAGCCTGGTCACCTTGAGCGCTTGTGAAACCGGACTGGCGGAAGAAAAGCCCGGAGGGGAGCTGATGAACATGGCTACTTTCTTCGCCGAGGCAGGGGCCCCCTCGATCGTGGTAACTTTATGGTCGGTTGATGATGAAGCCACGCGTGAGCTGATGGTGCGCTTCTATACCGGTCTCCTCGAACAGAAAACGCTGGATAAGAGTCAGGCGCTGCAGGAAGCGCAAAAGATGCTGGCAACAAAGCCGGAAACACGCCATCCTTTTTTCTGGGCGCCGTTCATTTTAATCGGCGATTGGCGGTAGGAAAGAAGTGAAATGACCACGCCATTGCCGATTGTCTGTAAAACAGACCCGACGCGCGAGGCAGTGCGTGCGCCGCCGCGAACGGCGCCGAGAATTGTTCAGGGAATCTGTCGAGCTTCAAATTTTCAAACCGTGGGTAAGGAGGAACGATAATGATGAGCAAACGAACTATGGTGGTGAGTGTATACGGGCTTTCGCTCTTGGGACTGGCCGCGTGGGGATCCTTTAGCTATCTCCAGAGTCAAGAGAAACCTAAACCCAAGGAGAAAGAGGAAGTAATCGAAACTCGTGGAGAAGTCGGTAAAAAGGAAAAATTTGGGACCAAGGAAGAAAAAAACGACCCCAAGGGAACGAAGGTGACAAAGCGGGCTGGAGCTTTTACCTGTGACGTTCACATCGACAATCGGACGCCTTGGATCATCCACCGAGTATACATTGATGGTGTGTATCAGGGTCGTGTCGGCCGCCAGGGCGATCTGATCGTTTATGATGTAATTTCTGGCGGCACTCAACTCTATGCTGAGGCTGACTTCACTGATGGCACAACGCACTATTGGGGACCGCGGGTCATCAATTGCCCAAGCTATATGACTTATGTTTGGAGACTGAACTGAAGCTATAATCGAAATCCGTGAGAGCAGCGGGGTAGCGGCTTTTCCTTGCGCTCCCCCGCTGCGCCAGTACGAGGGGTGATGAAAATGAAGTCTATGAAGCGCAGTATATTTTTACTGCTGGCCATTCTGAGTCAATCAACGGAAGCCGCACCGCAGGAGATCAGAATCCCGGATGCAGCTAACAATCGGTTGGCTGAGGTTCTCTCTAGTCGGAAGGTGGACCTATCAGGAATCCAGACGCGGGGTCGCTCTGACGTCTTTTTGAAAGCGCTCAAAGCAGTGCCTTTTGTCATCAGCGCTGATGGCAGCGGCAGCTCAGCGGTTGTTGGCACGAACACTAAAGACTCGGCCGCGCTCGTCATTACAAACCACCACGTCGTCAATCACCCCTTTCTCAATGAAAGAGGTCAAGCCTTCGTCTTACTGCTTTTCTATGATCCGCAACTTGTCAATGAGCCCTTCAATCGAGACCGGGTAAGAACCTGTCAACGATCGCGTGACACGACGGGATGGTGTAAGACATTTCAACAGTCTCTCCGCCCCGCTCTAATTCTTGGAACCGATGTCGCAAAAGACCTGGCACTACTACTTGTGCCAAACCCACCGCGAGAGGTCGCGCAGCTCACACCGGGACAGATTGATGCTGTCAGGGCTGGAGACGACGTGACCGTTGTGGGACATCCGTTAGAGCTTCTCTGGAGCCTGACAACAGGCACCGTTAGTGCGGTCCGTCGGGAATTTCCGACCGGCACACCCCCCCAAACTACTCGCTCAACAGTCATCCAGACACAGACTCCCGTGAACCCTGGAAATTCAGGTGGCCCTCTCATGAACGAGGAAGGTAAGCTGATTGGTGTGGTCTTCGCCCAGGGAGTGAGCAATCGAATACAGGCGCCTTCCTCCGAAGGTGACCCGCGTGGAAGCGACGTCCCAATTCCAGCCCCGGGATTAAATTTCGCCATTGGAGTCAATGAAGTGCAGGCCTTCGTGTCAGGGCTGACTGCCAAGAGTCCCCGGTAATAAGTGGTCCTGACGCGGTTTCAAAGTAAGCCAATTGGAAAGCGAAAGATCGTATGTCACAAATTCGACAAGCGACGAAAATTAGTCTGGCTGTCTTAGTAGCAAGCTTGACCCTACTTCCAGTCCATTCAAAGGCGGCACCAGATCTCAGCCGACCGCCTCGCGCAGAGTTTCCATTGCTCGGTTCGGGCAAAGTTCTCCTGATGACGCTGACCGGGAAGCTCGTTATGGTTCCTAACGACCGCGGGGAAAACACCGGGTGGGTTATTGAATTGGATCGCGACGTCAGGTTCGAAGGCAAGCAACTCCCGCGCATCGACCTTGATCCGTTGACCAAGGAAATCGGCGAATTCTCCCAAAAGCGGGTCGAGATAAAAGGCCGCCCCGCCTGGATGGAAGGCAATACCGAGCGGGGATTCTTCCCGATCATCGAGCTTTCGGAGATTCGAGAGATCAGCTCCTAAGATTTTGCGGTTGGCTAAGTCGTCAAATTTGAACCAACACACTGACGACCCTTGGCCCCAAGAGCGTGAGCGTGTCGGCTTGAATTGGTAAAGAAAAGATTGGCATCTTTCGCGTCCGTTTTTTTCCAGACAAAACAGGCCAACAACACATCGAGTCAATCGAGCGATGACGCCGGGCATAGCCCTCCCAAAAGCTTGCGCTAAAATCCTCCTTTTGCGGCTGCGTGGCACTAAAAGCTCCAGATCTCCGATCTCGCTCAAGAAAAACATTTGGGTTAAGGCAATTGGTCATGTTGCCTCGATATCGTCCTTCCTTGGTTTTTTACGGAAGCCGTTTTTTCTTCCCCCCTCACCTAAACCAAAAGAATTTACACACAGAACCGTACATCCCATTTTTGGGTGCGCCCCCCTTGACAGAAAGGGATGCCAGAAATATACACTTGTGATCCAGGCTGATCCTTCCATAGCGTCTGACCATGTTGATGCGGATGGGTTCTAGGCCGAATTCTTCTTCGGTATTTTCGCGTGCGACGCACGTCGCATGCGCCCTTGTAGTCATTTCCTATATTCTTTTTAACGTACTCGACCTTGATGGCTCGGACCTTCCCAAGCTGCTGGCGACAACGGAAAGGGTTGCGATCGTGGCTGAGGCGTCCTGCGATACCTCGCTAGACGATTTCTCCAATGACCCTGAAACTTGGAGCGATATCGCGCTCGTCCCTGCCGATAGTTCAGAATTATCCGCTCGAGCCCATGGGGTCGAAATCTCACTGCCCTCGCCAGTTGGTATAGCCCGTTCCCATGGTTGGTGTGTGGGCCTGGCGCGCAACTCGCTGCCGGACTAACCCCACTCTGCCGCGTCGTTTTCCCATTATTGTAGTGGATTAACTTCTTACGGGAGAAAAGAGAGGCTATATGACCATTTTTAAACAGAGAGAAATTGCAAAACTTCTCAGAGACGTTTGCTTAGGGCTATTTATCCTAGGGCTTTCATTGGCACCATGTGTCTCGCGCAGAGCGCTGGCTGCCACGCCGACGCCGTTGGCGGGGCTGCAGCTGGAGACGCAAATCACGATCCCAAACTGGACCAACACCGGAGCGACACAGGCCAGTACCGATGTATTCTCGCTCGATCCGTCGACGCACACCATGTACTTCGCCGACCGTGTGAATAAAGGAGTCAGCGTTATCGATACCGAGACGAATACCTACCTCGGAACCATAGTGATTCCGACCTGTAACGGGACAGGTTCGTGTCCGAGCGGTGTGCTCGTGGCGCCTGACTTGCACAAGCTGGTCGTCACCGATCGGAATATCACCGGAACCGACCTCAATCACATCTTCATCTATGACCTAAGGTTACCGTCGGCGCCGCCGGTCCAGCTTGCGGCGGGCGCGGCATTTGATACCGACGAACTAGACTACGATCCGCTCAATCACCGGGCGTACGTAGCCAATACCAAGTCGCCGTTCTTCTTGACAGTAGTTGATCTTATAAGCAATACGATTGTTGATCAGATTCCGCTGCCGTCGAATCCGGAGCAACCGCGTTTTAACCCCGTCGATGGCTTTATCTACCAAACTATTCCTGACGACGACACTAATGGGGGCGCAAATAGTGGAGTGCTGCGCATTGACACGACAAAGACGGGAGCTGGGGCCATTGTGAAGACTTTTGCCTTGGGGCCAAGTTGCCTGACGCGCGGCATTGACGTTGATCCTCTAACAAACACCGCGATTATAGGATGCGCCGCTAGCGGTGGGCAGGTGCTGCTGGATCTCAGTGGTAACATGAACCTTTTGGCAACCTTCCCTGGTGTCACCGGGACAGACACAGAATACTTCAACTCCAATCTCCGTCGCTGGTATACGGCGTCAAGCAACAACACCAACAGCGGAGTGTCATGTCCGCAAGACTCGACCGGCGCCTTTCCGGTTATCGGAGTCTTCGCAGCTCCGACGAAAAAGAACCAGATTGCCACGATAGTGGGAGCAGAATGTTCGGGGCGCAATGGGCATGGCGTGGGCGTAGATCCTTTTACCAATCAAATTTATACAGGGGTGAGGCAATTTCCCGCCGATCCGGCCAGTGCAACCACCGGGCACCCCGGCGTGCTTGTTTTCCTAGATCCGGCTCCTCTAGCGCAGCCAAAATTGGTGGAGCAATCTCATGCCGCTCTCACAGCGCTACCGGGCAACCACGCAAATGGCAAAGTCCTCTTTGTCGATAGTCACATTACGCGGGCTACGCTGGCCAATTTGCCTTCGGACGAGCCAACCCTGCTGAACATCACGACCACAATCGGCAATGAGGTCATCAATTGCGATGTGTCCGGGAGTAGTGCTACTTGCTTCGGTGTGCTGAAGGGAGACGCGCTAGTCGGCGGCAATGTCTTTTTAGCCACGAGTGGCACACCGCTGGCAAGTGGAACCATTGGCAATGGGAATGGCGGATTCGGGAACCAACACTAGCAGCAAGGAACATCAGGCCACCGTCATTGTCTTGGCAAAAGCAATGGGGTTCTCAAAATCGCATCTCCAATACGCTGGAGGTGTGGAAAGATTCAAAAGACAGAGGGGAGAGGCCTCGCATTGCCTCTCCCCTCCAGCTCCTCGGCCACTTAGGGCACCTGTCTAGACTGGCTCTTTGCGGCCCCTTTGCCCTTCTGTTGACACAATGTCCCGCTGCCCGATACTATCTGCCATGAAAGGGGCGTGGTCGGGACGTGGTCTTTGAACGGACCCTCAAACACAGCTGAACCAGCTGTCCTTTCATGCGTTTTTAAATTTCTGCCGGCCGTAGCCCCTAAAAGAAAATCGCGACGCCTATGCAAGGCATCGCTCAGAGAGGCGAATAATGAGCTATAACGGACACGTGGTTATCGACATGGACTCCCACATCCGCCAGTACTGGGATCTAGACCGGACGTACAAGGAGTACATGGACCCTAAATACCGGGAGACGTACCGGCGGTTTAGCGAGGCTGCAAACGTGCTCAAGCGCCGAGCGGGAGATCGTGGCTTTTCCGAGTTTCTTTGGCCGGCCCTTCCGACACGCCCCTTAGGTGTCTATGACGCATACGAGGTTCAGGGGAACGGTAGCTCGCGATCTGAAGAAGCGATCCCTGGCGATCGGGCCTCGACGAATGCTGGCGTCCGGATAGACCCCGCTTGCAATTGGGACCCAGCGATTCGCCTGCGGGACATGAAAACGGCCGCTGTCGACATCAGTGTCATGTTCCCGAGCTCGGCTGACAGCTTTTGCGCCCTGCGCGACGTGGGCTTCGAGGGCGCCCTGCACCAGGCCTTTCACCGGTTCATGAGAAACTATTGCGCTGATGCAGGCGGCCGTCTTTGGTGGATCGGGGCCTCCACCATGCGGGACATTCCGAAGACCATCGCGCAGTTGGAGTACTGGACTCGCGAGGACCCGTACTTTGCCGGACTGCAAATACCACGTGCCTGCCCGGATGGTCGGATGCTCGACAATCCGGACCTCCATCCCCTCTATGCGGCCTCTCAAGGACTCGACATGCCATTGTGGGTTCATGGGGGCGCGAATCGGCCGCCTTTTACCCCGTGGATAGACGCTCCCAATGGCCTCTACCACAGCATCGGGGGACAATACGCGCTCGCGGCTCTGGTCGGCGGCGGTGTCTTCGATTTGTTCCCAAAGCTCCGGATCGGCTTATTCGAGAGCTTTGGTGGCTGGATGCCCTACCTGATCGAGAAGCTGGACGACGGCTACCAGCCCGGCTCGCCGCAGACGCCAAAGATGAAGCGCACGGCCTCAGAAGTCCTGGAGGATAACCACCTCTTCTGCTCGGTTGAGGCTGGAGAGAAGCATATACCGTACGCTGTCGAGACCCTAGGCGATCACCCATGGCTGTTCTCGACTGACTACCCGCATCACGGCAGTGCATGGCCGAACGCAGTGCCGCTCATCGGCGATAAGGCTATGGCAGAGAGCGCCAAGATCAAGCTGTTTGGGGAGAACGCCATCAGGTTCTTGCCGCGCTTGGCCGCGGTGGCCAAGGACAAACGCGGCCAATTTTCATAGCGAAGCAATCGGGGCAAACTTTCACTTCTCGACAATCTGAAGAAGTTATCCTGCGTCGGAGGCGCGTCTAACTATTGTTTAAGATTACGATTGCGGTTAAGGTATCCCGTGAATTCGTAACTTCCGAGCTTACTACCGGGGCCACAGGACCGGGAGCCCGAAAAGGGATAGGTCCTGTATGGCTGAAAAAACACAGCACTTCATTTTCGTAGCGACCAATCAGTTAGCAAATTTTCTCCAACTCGGTCAGGATTCCATTTACCGTTCTCGTTGGGACAACGTTGCCAGTTCGAAAGCTACCGGTAGGTTCGGGTTGTAGGAGGCTGGACTGGACACATTCGAAGACTGCCCTGTATCGACTTGACCCACGGATTTGGCGGCTGCCAGAACCGGATCCGACTTGTCGAGGCGAAATGCATAAACTGTTCAGGCGATTATCGACCGCTCAAAGCGGAAACGGCCGCTCGCTTGGGCCGGCTCACTGCCGCGCCAACATAAAAATCATGGACTTTAATGGGTGCTGGCAAACCGCTGCCGTAAAACATACGCTTACTGCAAAGGAGGCCATCAAATATCATGAATGCCGCAGTTTTAATTAGGCCAGTGGACATTGAGCTTACATGCGGGAAACGTATAAAGCAGCTAGGGATACAGCACCTCGACGGACGGTTGAATTTAGAGCAACTCGAAGCCCACTTTCAATCCTGCTCGCTTTGCATGCGTGACCACAGCAAGATCATGATAGCTATCGTGGATCTGGTTAAGAACCCCCGGCGCTGACTCCACCTGGCCGGTTCCAGCTAGAACAAATCTTTCTCCCATCCTTACCTGGCCACTTTTCAAGTCTGGTGCTGGTGAATACTCGGGCGATCTTTTCAATCCGATCTCTGAGCTTCCATCGAAAGCTGTTTAGGGACAGCCGACAATTCTCCTGCCATGGAATAGATTGTCCAGGGCTCGTTACACGTGTCGGCGCCCGAAATCAAAATCCCTCCGCGGCGAAGCGGTTCGATGATTCGGTTGCGCTCACCGATAAAAACACGCGGCAGCATCTAGTTAAGTTTTTTCAAGCGTTCGCTAAATGGATCGCCCTGTTCCAGCAATAGCCGGAAATTTCCAGCGGGGCGTTCTATATTCGTATTCTTACCTGTCTTTCATTGCCCGCCAGACGCGTTCCGGCGTAAGCGGAAGATCGAAGATCCTCACTCCCGTGCTACGAGCGAGCGCGTTGGTCACCGCAGGGGCGATGGAGAAGATACCTCCTTCACCCATTCCGCGGCTTCCGTAGGGACCTGGACCATCTTCGTTTTCGATCAATATGGTGTGAAAACTTTTGGGGAGATCGGAAAAAGTCGGCACCCGATAAGACAGCATGCTGGAGTTCACTAGCTGCCCGCCCTCGTCGTAGATCATCTCTTCAAAAAGCGCATGCCCCAGTCCCATCATCGAAGCCCCTTCTTCCTGCCCAGCGCACTGGGCGGGATGAATAGCTTTTCCCACGTCGGCGGCTGAAGTGTAGCTCTTGACTGATAGCATCCCGGTTTCCGCATCCATATCCACCTCGGCCACACCCATGCCCACCTCCCAGACGATGGGCAACTTTGAGACCACCTCCGGCCCGACATAGCCTCTGCCGATCAGCTCGCCCGCGGCTTCGCCGAACCGCAGCTCAACGATCTCCTGAAAAGAGAGTCTCGCTTCCCCTGTCACCAAGCCACCGTCTTCGATCCGAATTTGCTTCGGACGAACCCCGAGCTTTGCAGCCGCTAGCTGAAGCATCTGTTTTTTCAGGTCGCGAGCGGCTTGTTGCACGGCACGTCCCATGAGAGTCGTCGAACGGCTCGAACCGGTCGAGCGGTCATACGGAGTCACCGAGGTGTCGGCCCCATCTACATGAATTTTCTCCAGGGGAAGGCTTAGTTCCTCAGCAACAATCTGCGCCAGAACCGTCCTCGCGCCCTGCCCCATCTCGGTGCTTCCTGCCATGATCGCGACGCTTCCGTCCGCCCTTAAGCGCAGGAGTGAAACGGAGACGGGCTGTCCTCCGGCATTGGAAATCCCGCAAGCGAGGCCCAACGCGGCCTTCTTGTTTCTGGCTTTTGTCTTCCAACGGCTTGCGGACTGAAGCCGCTTCAGAGTTACGGCGAGATCAACATCCAGCGGCCTGAGCTTCGGATGCAGCGCTTCGCCGTTTTTCAAAAGATTCCTTCGTCTCAGCTCCCCAGGATCCATATTTAGCTTCTCCGCGATCATGTCCATCTGGCATTCACCGGCAAAAATCGTCTGCGGCGCGCCGATCGAGCGGAACGACCCCGCCGAACCCGTATTTGTGTAGACCGACCGCGCATCGCTGCGGACGTGCGGAATCCTATATGGGCCCAAAACCCGCACGGCTGCGCGTCCCCCCACTGACGCGCCGCTGCCGTAGGCGCCGGTATCGAGATAGATTTCCGCCTCGCGCGCAACTAAAGTCCCATCGCGCTTGACGCCGGTCTTCAATCTGATTTTTGCCGCATGCCTCCTCACGGTCAACATCGCTTCGCTCACGCTAAGACATATTTGCACCGGCTTTTTCGCCTTATGCGCTAGCGCAATCACGAGCGGTTCGATTTTGGTAAAAGATTTGCTGCCGAACCCTCCACCCAGATAGGAGACGATGAGCCGCACTTTGCCGGGATCCACGTGAAAGACGTTGGCCAGGTCCTGCTGCACGGAAAAAGGATGTTGCCCGGAGGACCACACAGTAATTCCTTGTTCCTTGTAGTCCGCGATGACCGAGTGGGGCTCCAGGGCATAGTGATAGACCATCGGGAAAGTGAAATGATTCTCCAAGATCTCGTCGGCTTCCGCAAATCCCGCGTCCACGTGGCCTTTCTCCACGTGCTCGTGACTGCAGATATTATCCTTCAGGTTGTCGTGAACCCGTGGGGCTCCGTCTTTTAGCGCAGCCTCTATGCCGATCACCGCGGGCAGCGCTTCATAATCCACGCGAATCAAAGACACGGCTTCCGCGGCTACAGCTTCACTCACCGCCGCTACGGCTGCGACCGGCTCCCCCTGATAACACGCTTCTTTCACGGCGATCACCGGCACACCGCGAGCGGTTTGATGAAGGTCCAAGACGTCTTTTCCGGTGAGCACACCGGCAACTCCCGGCAACGATTCCGCGCTGGAAGTGTCGATCGCAGCGATGCGGGCATGCGGATAGGGGCTGCGGAGAATTTTACCGTATAGCATCCCGGGAACGATCAGGTCTCCCGTGAACTTGGCTTTGCCCGTCACCTTGTCAATTCCGTCCACGCGCGCAACATTCTGGCCGACAAACTTGTATTTCCGTGCCATTATCACTCTCTCAGTCTAATGTGCTGTCTCAGAAGTTTGCCACATCATTCAACGGTCATTCCGGCCAAGCTGGCGATAGCTAGCGAGAGCCGGTCCCCAAGAAATACAAGCGAACCTGGATTCCCGCGTGCGCGCGAATGACGCGCGAGGCACTTTATCTCCCCTTCCACGCTGGCTTTCGCTTTTCCACGAAGGCGCGCGGCCCCTCCTTGATATCCTCGCTCACCGTGACCGGGTGCAGGATGTGACGCGCGATTGTCTCCGCCTGTTCATGGGGTAGAGTGATGCAGCGATATAAGACTTCCTTCAGGCCACGCACAGCGAGGGGCGCATTGTCGACTAATATCCGCGCCCACTTTTCCGCCTCCTTCATGAGCTCGGCCTTGGGAACGACCTTGTTCGCAAAACCCACCTCATAAGCCCGTTGCGCGGTGATATGCTCCCCGGTCATTGCGATTTCTAACGCGTGGGCCAGGCCAATAAGCTTCGCCAGGTCTACGGTCCAGGCCGCGGCCATCCCGCGCTTGACTTCGGTTACGCCCAGCAGAGCGTGATCCGCGCAGATGCGAAAATCACAGTACTGCGCCAGCTGGAATCCACCGCCAAGGCAGTAGCCGTTAATGGCCGCGATGACGGGCTTCCAGATGTTCAAGCCGAAAGCGAGCGAAGGCAAGAGTCTTCCTTGCTGACGCGCCCGTTGCGCGCTATCTCTTGCCGCGCGCTCCTTCAGATCTCCGCCGACGCAGAAGGCCCTCTCCCCGGCCCCGGTCACGATGGCAACCCAGACCTCGTCGTCGCTGTTGAAGTCCGTCCAGGCTTCTAGCAAAGCGTCTCTAAGTTCCGTATTAATCGCGTTCATGGACTCGGGCCTGTTGAGCGTGACATAGGCGATTCGGTCCTTTTTTTCGTAAAGCAAAACCGGCATTTTAAACCTCCTCGATTCTGGATTAATTACCGTTGAACGTTCTCTTCAGGTTTTTCTTTGACGTCGATCTGCATCGTTCTGAACTCCCGACGACCGCAACGCTCAGCCTGTCACGCACGATTTTGACCCTGTGCCCGGCGTAGCACTCTCCCTGTTATTTCATGAATCACTTGCTGGTGATGCGGTTGGTTGTTACGAGCGCGGTACTCGCGGGAACACGCCAAGGGGTACTGATTCACGACCATTCGGGGTGAGAGGTCAAGCCCCTGATTGCTCGAGCCAGTACTGCGCGATGTCGATGCAACGGCAGAACCAAACCCGGGGATGACTCTTCACATATTCCAGGAAATTCTCAAATACTTTTGCCGGACCCGGCCTTCCTCCATTGAAGTTGTGCATGGCGTAGCGAAACTTCATTGGGTGGCGCGCGGATTCCTCATAGTGGGCGTCAAACTCGTCCTTCAATTGCTGCAGCGCTCCTGCCAGACCGAGTGACATAATGTCGTTATCGGTATAGGCAGGCCGTACATAACCCACGGAGACCAACTTGCCCCCGTTCATGTCGATGATGTAGGGAACGTCGGAATCACAGTAATCGCCATTCCATTTGAAGCCGAGCGCAGCGCATACCGCCAATGTGTAAGGGCCGGGCCGCGGTCCGGGCGACATGTAACCCAAAGGCCGTTCTCCCGTCGCTGTTTCGATCGCCGCGACTGACCTCTCGATGGCATCTCGTTCCTCCTCGATGGTCTGGTATTCATAGGGATGAATGCTTTGATCCCAATGATGGCTGGCGACTTCATGCCCTTGCTGTCTCGCCACTTTCAGGGTTTCGGGAAAGATCTCCGCCATGAGACCACTGGTCAGCACCGTGGCTTTCACGCCACACCTATCCAGAACCTCCAGGAGTCGGTGGAATCCAAAATTGGCTCCATACTCCCGTGCGCCAAGCGCTAGAAAGTCGGTGCGCTCCGCAGCCGCAGACATCGGCCGCTTCCGCACCGTACGCGCACCTGGCGCCGATTCCCACTCGTGCATGAGATTGATGGTCACCGCAATGCGGTTTCCGCCGGGCCATTGGGTGAACCAATCAGGCCGGCGCGGCGTTTGCGGTCGATAGTTCCATTGATAGGCGTTCTTCAGATCCGGCGGTACCATGGCGTTTCTCCTTCCCGGGGCGATTAGCCCCAATCCGACTATTAACGCTGAACCTCAGCCGAAGTAAAGATCTAACCCGGATTTGATCACTTTCGACTCACCCCCACAATCGAGTATATTCAAGCGAGTCGGTACCGGATGTAACAGGAACTTCGCTTTCGGAGGTCAGCCAAATGTCACGTCCCCTGCACATCGTCAACGTCAACGAAGACAAAGCCGTCTTGAACGGCAAAATCACCGAAACAGGCCGGCTCGTCCCCTGGCTCCTAGTCTCTCACGGAGAGCGATCGTGATTGAATCCCTGTTGCTTGCCGTAACCCGCGTCTCGACCCTGTCGGGGGAAAAACCCTTGACCAACGCGACCGGCTTTTTTTTCCAGCGCGATGAGCGGTTATTTCTGGTGACGTGTCGACACGTGGTGCTCGACGAGGCCAGCAATCATCGCCCCGACCGGCTGGAAATCGAGCTGCACGTGGATCCGGAGAACGTGGCTCTAACGACCCGGTTCTCCATTCCACTATACCGCCAAGATCATCCGCTCTGGCGCCAGGGAGTTGACTCAGGGGGGATGATCGATGTCGTTGCCCTGGAGTTAGAGCGTCCGGCCCTGCCGGAAGTGCGACTTCTTTCAGCTTTCACTACCGCCCATCTGGTGGAGCAGCTCGACCAGATCGAAGTGGGAACGCAGGTGCTGATCGCCGGCTTCCCGCTGGGCTTTCACGACACCTTGCATCATCTCCCAGTAGCGCGGCAGGCGGTCATCGCGTCCGCGTTCGGGATCCGCTTTCAGGGTCAAGGCTACTTTCTAACGGATGCGCGATTACACCGCGGTACCAGCGGCGCGCCCGTGGTCGCGCGGGTCACGACGCAACGATCCGGCCGCGGTGACCTGCCGTGGATGCTCCTTGGCGTTCACGCGGTTCGCATGGATGTCACGAGCCGCGACATCGAGCAGGACGAACGCCTGAATCTCAATTGCGCCTGGTATGCCGACGTGTTGTTAAAGCTCACGCAAGAGTGAGAAAAAATAGAATCCTGGAAGGCTGGAATGGTGGCGTTTTTGATGTCTTCATGCTTCATCAATCCGTTAACCATTATTTCCACTATTATTTATTCCAGTATCCCATTGTTCCATTATCTCTTTATTCCAACTCCCCTACGTCTTCGACGGTCACCTTGACTTCGAGCGTCTGCTCGCCACCGCCGTTGATGACACCGCGCAACGGCGTAACGTCGGAAAAATCGCGCCCCCATCCAAGCGTAACATGCTCCACGGAAGGAAGCTGGTTATTGGTCGGGTCGAGCTCGATCCAACCGCGGCCCGGGACAAACAAGGCCACCCATGCGTGCGAAGCATCGGCCGCCACACGGCGCGATCTATTAGAGCCCGCGCGCGCCATCAGATACCCGCTCACATAACGGGCGGCAAGGCCGGTGGAACGCAAGCAAGAAATCATCAAGTGGGTAAAGTCCTGACACACGCCGCGCCTGTGCTCGAAGAAGCTCATCACCGGCGTCGTGACAGTCGTAGCCTCCGCGTCGAACTTGAATTCAGCATGGATTTTTCCCATCAGCGCCTTGGCTGCTTCCAGCACCGGCCGCCCCGGCGTGAAGCAATCGCTGGCGTAGGCGGCCAAGTCCCGCTTCACGCGCACGCGGGACGACTCGAAGAGAAACGCTGTGGCCGTCAATCTCTCAGGTTCCGGATGCCACGCGGCGCGATACATAAGAGCACCCCGTACTTCCTCCCAGGGCGGCGTCACCTCGGGCTCGGGCAGCCCACGTGCCCTCACTTCTATGGTTGAGCGGGCAATAATTTCGAGCGCGCTGTGCGCCGACTCGATGGCAATCTCGGTCATTGGATTGCCGAAAGCGTCCAGGCCGTCGCGCCGGTATATCGGCGCCGGTTCGATTGCGACCTCGTGCGCCAAACACCGTTGACCATCCAACCGCCGCGGGCTCAAGTGAAATTGCTGATGAGACAGCGTTACCGCCTCCGAATAGCGGTAGGCAGTGTAATGTTCGACGCGATAACGCCGCGCGCCGCGCGCACTCATGCCGCCACGCTCGCCTGGGCGCGTTCACCGGCGTGGACGAAGAATCGCTGCGCGATCTCGTCGGATAGCCCGTAGGCACACCGCTCGCACGCTGCCAGCAGGCCGCTCAGCGCTTGACCGAAAGCCGCCGGCTCGCCGTGAGACCCGTGCGCAACGTCAAGCAGACCGAGATCGAATGACCGCAGCGCTTGCAGCGGCGGGCGCGGGTCGTTGGTCGGGCGAAATCCCAGCCGCCTGTCGAAAACTTCGAGCTCGCCACACAGTGCCGCGAGTTGAAAACAGACCGCGTGCGGGTTGGCCTCGTCCAGCGCCAACAGATCGAGAACTGGCAGCAGCTCCGGCTGCCGTTGATAGCGCGCGCGATACGTAATGATCGTATTGCCGATCTCGAGCAAGGCGCCAAGCGCCGCCTCGCGCTCCGGCTGCCCCAGCAGGCCGGCAATCACCGAGCAAATGAACGTAATCCGCTCTAGCCGTCGCCCGGTGATCAGAAAGTGCCAGGCATCATCCCGCGTCATATCGTCAAGCGCATATCCGGTCAGAGCGGTGCATGCGGGCAGAACACGATCAAGGATGGCTAATCCCGCCTCGATATTTTGCGGCGCGGGTTCGTGCACGCGCGCCAGGGCTTGAACGGTATGCCAGTTATCGAGCGACATCCGGTCCCGCAGCTGCGTGGCGCAGTAAAACAGCCGCCCGGTGTTGGCCGCCAGGCCGTTCACAACCCGAGGATCGCCGAGCGCCGCGAGCAGCCAATCATCGCCGTCGGCCGGGCGCGGCTCCGCGCTTTTCTTTTTCGCGCGCTTTCTCCCCGGTGGCAGCTCGCGCACGCGCAGCACGTCGCACAAAGCCTTGAGAACGCTCAACTCCGCCGCGCTTGGCGGGTCACTCTCGAAGAGCCGGCGCGCCGTCGCCCGCAGCAGCCGGCCGACGGATTCGACCCGCTCGGCGTAACGCCCCATCCAAAACAGATTTTCGACCGCGCGCGAGGGCGAGTAAAAGCCGCCGCGCACGATGTCCCGCGCCGTCAGGTGCGGCCGCAGCAGCGACTCGTACACGGTTCCGGCGCCGTCAAGCACCCATGTGTCTTTGCTCGAGCCGCCGCGCTGCATGCTGATGATGTCGGTGCCGGACTCCGGGGAAACCCGCGCCAGGCCGCCCGGCATGACGTCATAACCGCTGCCGTTGGCAACTGCGTAGAGCCGCAACCCGATCACCCGCTGCTCGAATAGCTCGCGCCCATTCGACCACGCGGGCGCCTGGGAGAGACGGACCCATTCCTGAGCGACGAAAGCGTGCGGCGTCGCGCGCATTCGCTGAGCCATCAGTTCCCGGCCAGCAGAATCGAGCAAATGTCCGAAAGTCGGTTCCAGCATCATCGAGGGAAAAGCCGGCTTGATCACCAGTTCGGGCAGATGCTCAACCGCGTATTCCAGCGCCGGATCCTCGCCGCACCACCACGTCGCCACCGACGGCATCGCCAGCGGTTCGCCGAGCAGTGTCTGGGAGATCCCCGGGAGAAAACCGAGCAACGCAGGCGTTTCGAGGACTCCTGAGCCAAGCGCATTAGCGATCAGCACATTGCCGGCGCGCGTGGCGCTGAGCAAGCCGGGGATGCCCAGGGTCGAGTCGGCACGCAGCGCCGCGGGGTCGCAGTATTCATCGTCCAGACGGCGCAGCAGCACGTGCACGCGCTTGAGACCTTCGAGCGTCTTCAGGTAGACGCGATTGTCGCGCACGGTCAGATCTGATCCTTCGACCAGAGCAAAGCCCAGATAGCGCGCGAGAAAGACATGCTCGAAGTAGGTTTCGTTGTACGGCCCGGGCGTCAGGAGCGCGATCAGCGGCGCCTCCCCGTCAACCGGAGCAAGCGCCGCCAGCTGCTGCTGGAGGGTGCGGAAAAAGCCCGCCAGCCGTTGCACGCCAAGCGAGCGGAAGAGGTTGGCGTACAACGGCGTAACGATCAGCCGGTTCTGCAGGGCGTAGCCCGCGCCCGATGGGCCTTGCGTGCGATCGGCGATCACCCACCATCGGCCGTCGGGAGAACGCGCGAGATCGCAACCGTAGAGATGGAGGTATTTCCCGCCCGCGGGGACAAGTCCGCGGCAGGACCATAGGTAGTTGTGATGACCGTAAATGATGGCTGGCGGGAGAAATCCCTCGGCAAGCAAGCGGCACGGCCCATACAGGTCTGCCAGAACGGCGTTCAACAAGCGCGCACGTTGCCGCACGGCTTGCGCGAGGAAATGCCACTCTTCCCTGCTGATGACCAGAGGCAGGAGGTCGACTTCCCAAAGCCGGTCGGTTCCCTTGGGATCCGCATAAATATTGTAGGTGACACCGTCCTGCTCGACGGCACGGCGAATCGTGCGCGCGCGACGCGCCAACTCGGCGCGCCCCGCGCGCGCCGCCGTTTTTGCCAGGCGCTCCCAGTGCGGGCGTGGACGCCCCTTCGGATCAAAAACTTCGTCGTAGCGTTCCGCTCGCGGCGTGTAACCGGTAAAAGATGAGACGCGCGCCATTGCCAGCTCCTGCTAAATCTTGCGCAAATCAAGCGTCAATGGGAACTCCGGGTCGACTCGCGGCTCCCCCACGCTGAGTCGTCCAGGTGTGTGCCCCATGCGGAAAAAACGCGCCAGCCGACGGCCTTCGGCCTCGAACGCATTGACCGGGAAGGATTCATAGCTACGCCCACCGGGGTGCATGACATGGTACTGGCAGCCGCCGAGGCTGCGCTCCATCCAGCGGTCAACGAGATCGAACGTAAGCGGCGTGTGCACGCCGATCGTCGGATGCAGCGCCGACGCGGGTTGCCAAGCGCGGTACCGGACACCGGCAACGTACTCACCGACGGTTCCTGTTGGCTGTAATGGAAGCGGCGCGCCATTGCAAGCAATCGCATAGCGATCGCGCGTTAGCCCCGTGACCTTGACCTGAAGCCGCTCCAGCGACGAGTCGACGTAGCGTGCGGTGCCGCCGCTTGCGCCCTCTTCGCCCAACACGTTCCAGGGCTCAAGGGCGCCGCGCAACTCGATCTCAATGCCGCAGATTGCCAAGTCGCCGTATTTCGGGAACCGGAATTCGAAGTGCGGCGCGAACCAGCGCGCCTCGAACGGATAGCCGGCCCGGTTCAACTCGGCGACAACATCCGAGAAATCCAGCCAGACAAAATACGGCAGCAAAAAGCGGTCGTGCAGCTCGGTGCCCCAGCGCGCGAGCCGCGCCGGCGCGTACGGCGTTTGCCAGAAGCGCGCGATCAGAGCGCGCAGCAACAGTTGCTGCGTGAGGCTCATGCGCGCGTGGGGCGGCATTTCGAACGCGCGCATCTCCAGCAGCCCGCGGCGCCCGGTAGCGCTGTCGGGCGAGTACAGTTTGTCGATGCAGAATTCCGCGCGGTGCGTGTTGCCGGTGACGTCGATAAGCAGGTTGCGCAGGAGACGATCAACGAGCCATGGCGGGCATGCCCCGGGATCCGAGCGCGCGCGCCGTTCCATCTCGCGGAACGCGACCTCGATCTCGCTGACGGAGTCGTTGCGCGCCTCATCGACGCGCGGCGCCTGCGAAGTCGGGCCGATGAAGAGGCCGGAAAACAGGTACGACAGGGCCGGATGGTTGTGCCAGTAGCTCACGAGGCTGCGCAGCAGATCCGGGCGGCGCAGCCAGGGCGAGTCGTTCGGCGTCGCGCCGCCAAGCGTGAAATGATTGCCGCCGCCGGTGCCGGTGTGGCGACCATCGATCATGAATTTTTCCGTCGCCAGTCGCGACTGGCGCGCGGCATCGTAGAGGAACGTGGTGCGCTCGACAAGCTCATCCCAGCGCGCCGCCGGATGAATGTTGACTTCAATCACACCCGGATCAGGAGTAATTTCGAAGTGTACCAGGCGCGGGTCGGGCGGCGGCTCGTAGCCTTCGAAAAGCACCGGCTGCCGCATCGCCTCAGAAGTGGCTTCCACCGCGGCGACGATCTCGAGGTAATCCTCCACAGACCCAACCGGGGGCATGAAGATGTAAAGAACGCCGTTTCTTGGTTCGGCGCACATAGCCGTACGCGTTACCCAGGCCGCGCTCTCGAACGGCGCGGGGGCGCGCTCCAGCTCCGGCGCGATGCCGGCGACGCCTGCCGGGGCACTCGCCGCAAACTCCACCCCCGATGCGCCGGCAACTTGACGGCGGATCTGAACATGCGTCGCCAGGGGTGGCAACGGCGTCGAAAGGTCAGGCGGATAAACGTGCGGGTAGTCAGTCGCGCGCGCCCAGGGCAGAGAGTCAAGCGGCAGCCGGTAGCCCATTGGCGAGTCGCCCGGGATCAGATAGCACTTCTCGGCGCGCAGGAACCAGGCCCCGCTGTGCCAGCGATGAGTCGAGATGTCGCGCGCAATGGGCAGAGCATGGCCGACAATCTCCGTCAGGCCACGGGAAAACGTGCGCACAAGGCGCTCGCGTTCGAGCGGATCCTCGAGGCGCGAATCGAATGAATCGACATTGGCTGCCAATCGTCGCTCGCGCCACAGGAAATACAAAGCATCCTCGTACGCCGGAAAGACGTGCCGGCCGTCGAGACCCAGCCGTTCGGCGACGGCGCCGAGGAATGCCGCAGCGCCACACTTCGTCACGTGGCCCGGTTCTGACTCGTCCGCGATCAAGGACGAATCACGCCAGATCGGCTCGCCGTCAACACGCCAGTAACAGTTGAGGGACCACCGGGGTAGCTGTTCTCCCGGGTACCATTTGCCCTGCCCAAAGTGGACGAGCGCCTGCGCCCCGTAGTGCTTGCGCAGGCGGTGATAGAGGCGTGCAGCGAGTCTTCTTTTGTCCGTTCCAAGCGCTGCCGTATTCCACTCCTCCCCATCCGGATCGTCGATGGATACGAACGTGGGCTCACCGCCCATGGTCAGGCGGACATCGTGGGTTACCAGCTCCCGATCGACATTGCCCCCAAGCTTCTCGATCTCTTCCCACTCCTCTTCCGTGTAGGGTTTGGTGACGCGAGGCGCCTCCCAGATCCGTGTGATCGACATCTCGTGTGAAAAGTCCACCTCACACTCGTCAAGCGTTCCCGTGATCGGGGACGCAGAGCCGGGCTCCGGAGTGCACGAGAGCGGGAGATGCCCCTCGCCCGCGAATAACCCCGATGTCGGGTCGAGACCGACCCAGCCCGCGCCCGGCAAATACACTTCAGCCCAAGCGTGCAGGTCGGTGAAGTCCGTCGCCGGGCCGGACGGGCCGTCGATCGATTTCATATCAGGGGTAAGTTGAATCAAATAGCCGGACACAAAACGGGAGGCAAGGCCGAGATGGCGCAGTAACTGGACAAGCAGCCAGCCTGAGTCGCGGCAAGAGCCGGAACGCTTGGCAAGCGTCTCTTCAGGTGTCTGCACGCCGGGTTCCAAGCGGATGAGGTATTCGATGTCACGGGAAAGTTGGCGGTTAAGATCCACGAGGAACGAAACGCTGCGCGCTTTCTCACGCGAAATCGTCGCCAGATAATCCTCGAAGATCGGCGTCACACGATCCCGCGTCAGGTAAGGCGCCAGCTCGACGCGTTGCCAGGGCTGGTATTCAAAAGGATAGTGCTCAGCATGGGGCTCGAGAAAGAAGTCGAACGGGTTGATGACTGCCATCTCGGCGACGAGGTCGACCTCGATCCGGAACTCGCCCGTGGTCTCGGAAAAAACCAGGCGCGCGAGATAGTTCGCTTGCGGGTCCTGCTGCCAGTTGATGAAGTGCTTGGCTGGGAAAACCCGCAGGGAGTAGCTCAAAATACGCGCGCGGCAATGCGGCGCGGGCCGCAAGCGGATAACCTGAGATCCAAGGCTGATCTTCCGGTCATAACGATAGTGCGTGACGTGGTGCAGGGCGACGTGAATTGACATTGGTCAGATAGGCACGAATCGACGGGCTTTTACTCTAAATGAAGCGCCTACACGGGTCAAGTCAGGGCAAAAATGCGATTGAACCCGTTTCTCACAACGGCTCTCGACTTTCAAAATTAAATTGATAGGAGTATAGTTGTATTTCCCGCGGTTTTACCGTCAAATAAAAAAGCCCGATCTAAGACTATTCTAGTAGGAGTGGGCAAAAAATGGAACCTATTATTAAAATAGCGATCGCTGACGACCATAACCTGTTTCGCGAGGGTCTGAGGCGAATTCTCTCCCTGGAGAGAGATTTCCTGGTCGTTGGCGAAGCGTCCAACGCTGACGAAGCTGTCACACTTGTCGAGCGAACCCGGCCGGACATTCTACTGCTGGATTTGAAGATGCCGAAGGGAGACGCCGTGCAGTCGCTGCTCACAATCGCGAAAACGAGTCCGGCCACCAAGGTGATGATTCTCACCGCCTTCGCGGAAGAAGAGGACCTGTTGGCAACCGCTAAAGCCAGCGCTCGCGGTTATGTCCTCAAAGGAGTTTCCACGCCGACGTTGTTGCAGGCAATAAAGAAAGTGCATGCCGGGGAAGTATGGGTCGACCGCGAGCTGCCGGCCGGCGCAGAATTCCAGAGATTCGCACGTCCCCAACACTTCGACGCCGGTCCGCCGGCCAATGAAACTTTGCAAAGCTTGACTCGGAGAGAACTGGAGATCCTGGGTCTCGTGGCTGAGGGTTTGACCAATGAAGAGATTGGGAAAAAGGTTTTTATCAGCGAGAAGACCGTTAAGACTCATCTCACCAATATCTTCGATAAACTCCAGGTCAACAACCGCTTCAAGGCGGCCCTTTTCATCATGCACCCGCCAGCAACACCCCAGGAAGCGCCCACAGGTAGCGCAAAGGGGCCGAAGTAATCAGGGTGTATTTTCTCCCCATTCCACCGGGCTTTCAGGCCCGGAAGAAGCGGCGTCGTTTACAGCGGGTCTCACGATGATCAGATCCGAGCGTGTCATGGTCACATTGTAGCGATAGCCAAAACTGCCATAGAGCGAGAACGACATGAGCGTTTCTGCTTCGTCTTTTGCCGCGGCGCAATCGATCGGAACGTAAACGTAGTAGTCGCGGATGCTGAAACCCGTGACCGCGCATTGAACGCAACCGCGCGCCGCCACGCCCGTGATAATCACGCGGCCGTCCCCCGGACGAATGCCGAGTCGCGCCAGAAGCGACTCCATCTGTGTTTGATAAAAACAATCGTGCGTGTATTTGACGACCACGGGCTCATCAGGCGCGGGCTTCAAGGCATCCACGAATTCCGCCTCCCACGATCCTTCCAATTTGCGCACCTCATTGTGGAAGACGGCAAATTCCAGAGCGTCGGGTCTGCGCACCGATTGCGTATGAATAACCACTCCTCCGCTGGCACGGACGTAGCGCCGAAGCTGTGCGATCTTCGGAATAATGCGCTCGATTGGCTCACCCATGTAGCGTTTGCTCTCGGGATGAGCCGAGGAATTTTCCATATCCACGATGACGAGCAAAGTTTTGCCTGCTTCCAACTCGACGGGCACGGGTTTTGGAGAACTGATGTCAATATTCACGGTTCCTCCCCTAAGACTCTTAGACTTTGCCTGGATTTTCGCTTATTTCGCCCCAACGAGGCCGAAGATTTGATTGTATTGTTCAATCAGTTGCTTCACGTTTGCGCCGAACGAAGCCGGATCTACGAAGGTGAATTCTTTCTCAAAAAGTTCCTGCAAGCGTCCTTTCTGTTTAATACCCTTGCGGATGCTCAACCGCGGGATTTCGGCCAGCGCGACCTGACCTTCCTGTGATAACAGCCAATCCGTGAACAGGATCGCGGTGTAGGGATGAGGAGCGCGCGCCATCACGGCCACTGAGTTGGGCTCGCCTGCGTACGGTTGGAAAATGCGAAAATCAATCGGCGCTCCCTGTTCTTTAAATTCGGTGACACGCCGCCCGCGGGCAGCTAAAGCGATTGCGGATTCTCCGGCCAACATGAGTTCCACTCTCATGCGGCTGCTCGATCCCGGCATCTGCAAGTCCTGCTTGGCCAGGGCCTTGAAATAGGCAATCCCCTTTTCCCTTCCCATCGAGTCCAACAGGACGCTGAACCAGTCGTAATCCTCAGTCCCCAAATTCATCTTTCCCTTGTATTTGGGGTTGAGCAAGTCCTGGTAGGTGTTAGGAACGTCAGCAGGCTTGAGCAATTTCGTATTATAAGCAACCACGATCGGCGTGACTTCAAAAGCGGCCCAATAGCCTTCGGGATCATAGGACCCCTTTGGCATACCTTGCAGTTCTGGAGACAAGTAAGGTCCCGACAACTTTGTCTGCTTTAGTTCCCACATTTCGACCGGCTCCGTACCTATGACATCAGCAAGGTGCCGCCCGGCTCTCGCCTCCGTGCTGGCCCTGAGAAAAAGGCTGGTTGGCGTGGCGCGGTAAACATCGGCCTTGACGAAAGGATATACTTTTTCGAATGCGGCCATAAGCTTAGGGTTGTCCTGCACGCTCACGGAAGTATAAAAAACGATCCGCCCTTCCTGGCGGGCGCCTTCTTCCACAGCCTTTTTTCGTTGCGCCGCCGGCAGATTCGCAAGTTTTTTGGCGACTTCCTGAACCGAGGCGGCAAACGAAGGCGCCGAGGAAGACCACAACAAGATTGCCAGTGATAAAACCATTCCAAAGGTTTTCTTTTTCATAGAACTCTCCTTTCCTGCACTGCAGTCGATCCCTTTGCTCCTTTTAAGGCCGGCATTTCGTATCCTGAAACGAGAACGCAAAGGCCTCACTAGTTGAATCCTAGAGGACACAGAAAGGCAGCGGCTGTTTTCCGGGCGTTCCCAGTTGCATGACCAGTAAGGTCGCCTCGCTCACTGCTGAAGTCGCGGCGTAGGGCGCGTCCGCTGGGAAAAACATGCACGACACGGGTTTATATTTCTCTCCCTCGTACGCCACTTCCCCTTCCAAGACCAGCCGCACTTGCTGGAATGGGACAACCCCTCCAAAAGTTTCCGAGCCCGGCTCCATCCGGACCAATTTGATGTTCGGTCCTCGTTCGTTGAAGTAGCCAAGATGCTTGACCTGGACGCCTTTTGTTTGATCCAAAGAAACCCATGAGTAATTCGCGTGGCGCATGATGATATAATTTTGATAGCGCGGTTGCGGATAATTGAGCTTGCTGCCCACGATATATTCCTGCACAGCCTCAAACCCATCCTGTTTACGCCCGTTCGCCCATATAAAGAGCCCTTTGGCAAATTTTCCAACCTGTTTTTCGCGCATCTCTTTTTGCGCCTGCATCACCTCCGACCATACGGGTGTCGGAAAGCCGGACGGGCCGGGGAAATGAAGGGATATCCGTACATTATCTTTATGACCCTCGGCGGTGCGCGTCGGACCATAGTAGACTCCTTCCGGGACGTACACACAGTCGCCTTCCTCCAGCACGTCCTTGCCGTAACATTCGGCCCGTCGATAGTAGTAGCGCACGGCTTCATCGGTGTGCCGGTGGCGAGGATTGAAACGTTCCGGCGTATACGTCGTGATGCCGGCCCTCATTCTGATGCCGCGCTCCGGATCGAAGAAACCGTAAATCTCGCTCTGTCTTCCTCCGCCGCGATGCGTCGCGCCCTGCTCGTCTCCCTCTTCCTGGCGCACAATCACCGGGCGGGTAATCGGACCTCTCAACGGATCAACTTTTTCCATCACAACTGCCTCCAATCTCACCGATGTATCGACTCCAGCGTTACCACTGTTGCGCCAGATTTGTCAACGCGGCCGCGCCAGCAACGTTTGCCGCGGGCTCATCAATATTTCCTCGTTCTTTGGCTCGGATACCGATCGCAACCCCTTGCGCCCACCGCCTCCTCGATGGTAAGCACTGGTGATCTGGGCGGTCGCGCCGACTAAGGAGAATGCAATGCCGTACGAATCCGACCGCGGCGCCATTACGATAGCGCTCGGCGGTGATATCATGCCGACACGGAGGCTGGCGGTTTACCGGGAGCCGGAATACTTGAAGCTTCGCGAGATCCTTGCAACGTCTGACGCCACGTTCGCCAACCTCGAGAGCCTGGTCATTCGCTATGGCGAAGGTCATCCGAGCGTTCGCACCGGGACTCACATGGTCACTGAGCCGGAGTTGCTCGAAGACCTCATGTGGTTGGGCTTCAAGATGGTCAGTTGCGCGAATAGCCATTCCTTCAACTTTGGCGAGGAAGGGCTCCTGCTGCAAAACAAATACCTGGACGCTGCTGGAATTCTCCACGCTGGCACCGGAGCAAATCTGCGCGCGGCCAGCAGTCCGGTTTACCTGGACACCCCGCGGGGTCGTGTCGCCCTGATTGCCGCCACTGCTCATATCCATTCGCCTAATAACCGAGCCGGTCACCAGCGCGTGGATTTTCCGGGAAAGCCGGGTGTGAATCCGCTCGGACACAAGGTTACTTTCGTCGTCGATCGCGAAGCTTTCGCCGCGCTCAAGCGCATCGGCGCGACCCTGGGATTCGACGCCCAGCGCCAGCGCGTAATCGACCATGGTTTTAATTCGCCCTCTGAGATCGGCGCCGCCAGTGATACCGAGTACGAATTGCATGGCGAGCGCTACGTATTGGGCGATCATTTCGACATCCGCACAAAATGCAACGGCAAGGACGTCGAAGAAAACCTCCGGCAAATCCGCGAGGCGCGGCGCCAGGCGGACTTCGTCATTATTAGCCTCCACAACCAGGATATGATCGGTCGCAGCTGGCTCAAGGGCGGCAGCCGGGTCGACATTGAAGAGCAACCGGAATTTGTCGTAGACTTTGCCCATCAGTGCATCGACGCCGGGGCGGATATCTTCGCGGGCCACGGCCCACACATGTTTTTAGGGGTAGAGATCTATCAGGGCAAACCAATCTTTTACAGCTTGGGAAACCTGATCTTCCAAAACGATACGTTGCGCCACATCCCGGCTAACCCCTACGAGCGGTTTGGCCTGGATCCTTATGCCACGCCCTCGGATTTCTTTGACATCCGTAGCGGCAACGACACCAAGGGGCATGCGGCGACACCGGAATCCTTGCAAACGGCCGTCGCCGTATGCGAATTTGAAAATCGAGCCCTGAGGGAAGTCAAGCTTTACCCGGTTGACCTGGGCTTCGGCCGCGCGCGTTCCCAGCGCGGCCGCCCGATATTAGCCGATCCCGCGTTAGGGAAAAAGATTTTAGACCGGGTCGCGCGGCTGTCGGAGCGTTATGGCACTCAAGTAAGACAACTCGACGGCACGGGTGTGATTCGGCTTTGATTGATCGACCATTTCTTGCAAATCGTAAACAACAAACATTGAAGGAGGAATGTAACTATGCCCGAATTTAAGATGATATCCTGTGACGGCCACGTCAATGAGCCGCCCGCAGCCTGGGAGAGAGTGCAAAAGAAGTTTGGCGACCGGGCGCCGAAGGTCGTCAAAGACCCTCCCGGCGTTCCCGCGGGAACCTGGGTGCTCGCTGAAGGGTTGCCCCCGATTGGCGTCTCCCATTATTCCAAAGGCCTGGCCGCGGGCAAGGATAAAGGCATCACCGAGGTCGATCAAGAAAAGCATTTTGCAACAATCCGCTTCAATGAAAATTTCAGCTTCGAGGACTATCCTGGAGGATGGGACCCTGCGGCGCGACTAAAAGATCAGGATCGGGACGGGATCGAGGCCGAGGTGCTTTTCCCCAGTCCGTGCCGCTTCTTTTACGCCCTGACCGACGAACCGCTGCAGCGCGCCATATTCCATTCGTACAATGACTGGCTCCACGAATTCTGCAGTTACAATCCCACCAGGCTAATCGGGATCCCGCTTATTTCTATGATCGACGTGAAGCATGCCGTGGAGGACATTCACCACTACGCCAAACTCGGCTTCCGCACGATCCAACTCCCGACAAGAATCAAGGACAGCGGATACTACGAACCGGTCTATGAACCTATGTGGAAAGCCGTGGAAGAATCCGGCATGGTCATCAACGTCCACACCAGCATCACCCAGGGCGAAGCGCGTACCCATTTCGAGGGGCCGCGACCGGAAGCTCCCTGGAAGCGCATCGCCGGCCTGGGCAATCGGCAGATGCCGGCTCAGCAGTTCTTGGGCAACCTCATCTTTTCCGGTGTTCTTGACCGTTACCCCAAAATCAAAATCGTCTGCGCCGAATATGACGTCGGTTGGGTTGCCAATCTCGTGCAGCAGATCGATTACTGGTTTGGGCGAGAGAGCACTTATGACGCTGAGCGAAATGTCAACAAGCGCCCGCCCAGCGAGTACTTCTGGAACAACGTCTATTTCACTTTCCAGGACGACCGTGCCGGGGTGCTGACGGCGCCGGTTTACGGGGAAGATAACTACCTGTGGGCAAGCGACTATCCTCACGGAGTCACCACGTTCCCGTATTCTAAGGAAACCGTGGACCGCAACTTTGATGGAGTAGCCCCATCAGTCAAAAGAAAGATCGCGCGCGAAAACGCGCTTAGACTTTATCGCATCGGTCTGTAACTTGGCGTGAAAGTACCCCGATGAGGAGATATGTCATGAACACCAGTTGGTGGAGTAACAGCGCGTTAGTTTGTGCCGGGACGATCCTCGGCGGCTGGTTGACCGGCGCCGATCTTTTTGCGGCTGCCGCAAACCCCGCCTTGGCGAGAGCAAAGCAGGAAGCCGAAGCCAAAGGGTATACCTTCCTGAGCAGTAAAGACGAAATCGTCGCCAACGCGAAAAAAGAAGGCAGTCTCCGCGTCCTTGGGTCTCTGGACAAGGCGAGCTTAAAGGTCCTCGCCGAAGCATTCAAAAAGAAATACCCGTTCATTGACGCCCGCGCCGAAGAAGTCAACGGCACCGAGGTGTATCTACGCATGATTCAAGAGATGAGGGCGGGATTGGCCAAGAACTGGGACGTCAACTACGTCGCCTTCGATTACTACAACGACTACGTGCCCTATCAAAAGAAGTTCGACATTCTGGGCATGGCCGAAAATGGCGTAGTGCAAATACCCGTGAAGATGATCGACCCGGTCAACCGCAACATAGTGGTCGTTGCCAGCGATATCCAGGTCGTGGCTTACAACAAGCAGCTCATATCCGCCGAGAAGATTCCCAATACGTGGGACGGTTTCCTCAGGGAGGATTTCAAAGGAAAGAAATTCATGCTGGATATTCGTCCCAAGGACCTCGCCGCTCTGGTTCCTGCCTGGGGGCTGGAGAAAACGCTCGATTACGCCCGCAAGCTTGCGGCTCAGGATCCCGTTTGGGTCCGAGGAAACGCCCGTTCGATACCGCTGGTGCTGTCGGGAGAACGGCCGATTCTTTTCGGACCGAACTTCGCCACCGTCCTGGAAGCGATGGACAAAGATAAAGCCAAAATCCTTGCCTACAAGATCATCGAGCCGGTGCCGACCCGGCTCAACGAGGCCGAGGCCATTCTCGGAACGGGCAGTAACCCTCACGCGGCCTTATTATGGCTCGACTTCGTATGCTCGCCTGAAGGTCAGGCGATTCTCGACAAGTACGAGCCTTACGGAGCCTCTCTGCTTACGCCGGGCTCCGTCCAGGAAAAACTGACAAAAGGATTAAAGCTGTCTGTCATGGACTGGAACTACTACCCCAAAATGGGTGATTACGAGAAGAGTATCGTTGAAGCGTACGGCTTCCCACGAGCAGGTAAGTAAGACGTGACTTCTCCACTTATACTTAAGTCGCTATCATGGGGAATTGGAGCACCGGAGTGATGGAGTATTGGGGATGGCATATCCTTCATCACTTCACGACTCCATTACTCTATCTATTTTCTTTTCCCTGCGGATCGTCCCAAGGAGCACAAACATGAAGATCATGTTCCTGAGCCACACGTTCAAGCATGGGCAGGGCCCGTGGGGTGAAGATCGGATCGTCAAGCTGCTCAATAGCTATGCTTCTCCTGGTACCGCGGTCGAATATCACTTCCCCGACGACTTGGGCGGCGGCGACGCGTTGCGGCTGCTCGAAGAAAAAAAGAACCTATCGGGACTGCACCATATTCTGGAAACGCCGGCGCTGGTGCAAAAGATTATCGAGGCCGAACGATCCGGGTTCGACGCCGTGGTTCAAAGCAACACTTTCGATCCCGGCGTCGAGGCCGGCCGGCTGGCTGTGCGCATCCCCGTGGTCGGAGCGCTCCGCTCCTCATGCCACTTTGCCGCTTCCCTCTGCGATCGCTTCGGCTTCATCGTCCCTCTCCAGAGTCATGTTCCGTATGTTTTTCGCTTGATGGAAACTTATCGCATGGGTCATTTTGTCGCCGGCATTACGACGGTCGATGTTTATGAGCAAGACATGTCCAAGCAGCACAAGACGATACTGGAACGCGCGATCAAGCTCGCGCGCGATCTGATTGCCCAAGGCGCGCAGGCGATCATTCCCCTCGGCGGGCTTCTTTTCCCCTATGAAGTTGATCCCAAAGAGCTGGAAGCCGAGGTCGGGATCCCCATCATCAACACCAAGGCCGTCGCGATCCGCTTCGCCGAGCTTATGGTCAGCGGTAAAATGACGCATAGCCAGCTGGCTTACCCCTACGCTGCCGGCTTGACTCCGGAGGCGGTTTCGCGTCGCTCCGGTTCCTAGGCAAAAAATTGCCGTTCCGAGCGATTCATGGACCGGGTACTGGCTTCCTTGAAGGTTACTCACAATGCTTCAGCGCGCCACACAGCAGGGTTCTTCCGCGTCGCGTCTTTGATTGTGATCGCCCTGTTTTCATGCCAGCCCCTGGTGGCGCAGGAAACGGCTGGGCGCGCGCAAGAAGAAAAGAAGCTCGTCGTCTATCACACCACCGGAATCGACGACACGCAACAGATTCTCGCGCGATTTCGCAAGCGCTATCCCTTCCTTCAGGTTGAGAACCAGCGGTTATCCAGTCCGAAAATTATCCAAAAGATCACCACGGAAGTTCGTGCGGGACAAAACCTGGCCGACGTCTACCTGATCAGCGGTCTTCAGACATGGCTCCTGAAGGATATGGGATACCTCGCTCCTTACCTTTCCCCGGAACGGGAGAAAGTTTTACAGGCGCTACGGGATCGTCAAGGATACTGGACGGGAGTCCTATGGAATCTCGGGGTGCTGGGATACAACACGAAGATGGTGCCGCCGGGCGCCGTTCCCAAAAAATGGGAAGATCTGTTGCTACCGCGTTGGAAAGGCCAAATCGGCCTCGAAGCAGAAGACGTGAGTTGGTACGTCTTCATCCTGGATCTAATGGGAAAAGAAAAGGGTAAAGCTTTCCTGACGCAGTTGGCCAGGCAACAACCCGAGGTCCGCAGCGGGCACAACCTGATCGCCCAGCTGCTTGCGGCAGGCGAGTTCGCGATGGCGCCGACTGCCCGCGTTCATCGCGTTGAGGACGCGAAGAAAGAAGGAGCTCCGGTTGACTGGGTGGCCATCGAGCCCATCGTGCCCGAGCCGCCGGTGTGCATCAGTCTCCCCAAGAATGCGCCGCGCCCCAACGCGGGGAAGTTATTTATTGACTTTATTCTTTCCGCCGAAGGCCAAGAGCTACTCTACCAACTGAAACGGATTCCCAGCCGCGTGGATTCTCCCCAACCGATTCCCGGACTGGCAAAAATCAAGCTCCTGGAGATCGAGCACGATCAAAACGTAAAGGACTACGGCCGCTACGCCAAAGAATACCGGCAGATTTTCAATGTCCCATAAAGCCGTGGATTCCGATGCGCACCGAAATCGCCGCACAGGGAGCGAGCTGGTTTTGTTATGACCGCGAAAGTAGGGTTAGCGAGCTGCGAATCGGCTGAACGGTGAAACGATGATTATCGACGCAGACGGTCATCTCTTTGAAACCGAGGAAGTTTTTGCCGAATACATGGAACCGTCCTTGCGCCGCTACCGGCCGCGGCTGATCACGGATGATGCGGGCAGCAGTTTTTGGGTCGTTGACGGCTCTACACGCTACCGGCGCCCGCATATCCCGGGCGCCTTTATTCCCGGAACGGGCCGCCCCGCCGGGCGGCGCGTTGGCCAACGCGCGGCGCGCCTCGGTCGGCAGCCAAACGCTTGCGAACGTCAAGGAACGTTTGGCAGATCTCGACCGGGAAGGGATCGACATCCAGTTTCTCTTTCCCAGCTTCCTGCTCGAAGTGAACACCTGGGAAGACGGTGGTTTAGGGAACGGGGTTTGCCGCGCTTACAATACCTGGCTCGCGAAGGTTTGCGCTGAAGCCCCCGAGCGCCTGAAAGGCATCGGACTCGTCTGCTTATGCGATCCCGACGGCGCTGCCCAAGAACTTGCTCGCATCAAACAACTCGGGCTTGCCGCGGTCATGATCAGCGGGGTCGTGGGTTCGGGCCGCCTTGATGAACCCGCCAATGAAATATTTTTTGCCGAGGCCAATCGCCTGGTTTTGCCGGTCGCGGTGCACTTCAATCTCCAATTCCCCGGCGTCAGCGATCTCTTCCCGCATTTCTTTCCGACCCGGGTACTGGCGGGACTTTTTCCCTTGATGGCGGGATTTACGAGCGTAATCTGCTGCGGCCTTTTGGAACGTTACGCCAATTTGCGCTTTGCCTTCCTCGAGGGCGGCTGCAACTGGGTCGCCGCTTTTCTCGAGCGCATGGAGGAACACTTTGAAAGCCCCCGCTACAATGCCCGCCAGCTCATCCAGCGCTCGCCGCGCGAGTTTTTCAATTCCGGCAGAATTTTCTTTGGCTGTGAAGGCAACGAACCGTTTCTTGCCCGCGTGGTTGGCGAACTCGGGGACGACAAGCTGCTGTTTTCATCGGACTACCCGCACGCCGACCGCACCGACGGAACCGCGCGGATGTTGCAAGCGCGCGAGGACCTTTCGCTTTCGAGCAAGAAAAAAATCCTTGAGGAAAATGCCCGGCGTTTTTATGGAATCTGATCGTGTCACGCCATAAATCTCGATGGAGGTTTATCATGAAACTTCTTAGCATCCTGACCTTCTTGGTCCTCGTACTGCCGAACGCGCCCGCCAGCGCCCAGGGGAAACCATCTTCGCTTGCACAACTCGCCGTATATAGCGGCGCCGATCGGGAGCAAATTCTCATATCCGGCGCGAAAAAGGAAGGAAAAGTCGTCTGGTATACCTCGCTTGCGGGAGCCTCCTACAAGGAATTAGCGAGAGCCTTCGAGGTCAAATACGGCGTTCCGGTCGAGTCTTACCGCGGTACCAGCAAGGAATTGACTGCCAAGATCCTGGCGGAAGCTCAGGCGAAAAGGTTTCTAATGGACACACTGGAGAGCTCGCCTCCTTTGCTGATGCTGATGCGCGCGATGAATCTGCTCACCCCGTACAACGTTCCGTATCTCGCCAAGTACCCTGCAGAATCGCGGGAGGACGCCGGCAAGGGGCTTTTATTTTGGGTCTCGGACCGCGAATCGTACATGGGGCTTTCCTACAACAAGAACAAGCTCGCCGCCAATGCCGTTCCGAAAAACTACGATGGGCTGCTGAACCCGGCGCTCAAAGGTAAAATGGGCTTCGTCACCAGCGACACGGGACCACGGACCATAGGGGCAATGCTCAAGGTCAAAGGTGAAGAATTCGTTAAAAAACTCAGCCAGCAAGAAATTATCCTGCACGCGATCTCCGGCCGGGCCATTCTCGATCTGGTCATATCCGGGGAGATCGAACTTTCACCCACGACCTTTCGCAACCATGCGCTGGTCGCCATCGAGCAAAAAGCGCCGATTGGTTGGGTTGCCATGGACGTCGTGCCCGCCAATGCGGGGGCGTCCGCGCTTCCAATCCAGGCTCCGCATCCCCATGCCGCCGTCCTGCTGGTTGATTTCATCCTGAGTCCGGATGGCCAGCAGATCCTGGAGAAATTTGAATATGGAAGCGCAGCGAAAGACTACGGCTTCAAGCGGTGGTATCCGGAAAAGGGACTGACGATCGAACAGTACGAGAAAGAAAGCGACCGTTGGGAAAAACTACTTAGAGATCTGGGGCGAAAGTAGCCCTCGTAAAGGGTTATTGGAAGAACTGTCTTTAAACCGCTCTGAAAGCTCCAGATGCAACGCGGGTGGTCATCGTGTTCGTGTCCGCGCGTCGTCTTCGTGAACCAACGCGAGCACGAAACCCGAGCGCGAGCACAAATCTGAGTCCGCCATGGACGTCACGCGCGGGTTATTTATCTTCACCCTAATCGCACTTGCGTATTTGGTCCTACCCCCTTTATTTTTCATTCTGTATTCCAGTCTTAGCCCGGATCTCGGGCAAACCGGGTTGACACTGGAGCACTTTACCACGGTTCTCGCATCCCTGTCGGATATCCAACGGCTGTTGTGGAATTCACTTCTGTTTGCAGTCGGAAGCTCCGCTGTGGCATTGACGATGGGCACAACCCTGGCCTGGCTGGCCGAGCGAACGGACGCGCGCTTTCGCACCGCGGCTTACATATCAGCCTACCTTTCCTTTGGCGTCCCCGGCATTATCAAGGTGGTCGGTTGGATCTTACTGCTCGGACCCAAGGCAGGCTTTCTCAACGTCGCCGCCGCCGCTCTCACTGGAGCGATCCTGCTTAATTTGTTCTCTCTTCCGGGCATGATTTTAATCGAAGGCCTGTTGTGGACGCCGGTTGTTTTTCTCCTGATGGCAACTCCCTTCCGCTCGATGGACCCCTCACTGGAAGAGTCCGCCGCGATTTCCGGAAGTACGTCCTGGCAAGTGTTCCGGCGCATCACTTTTCCACTCGCTCTACCCAGCGCTCTGGCGGTCCTGATGCTCACCTTCGTGCGCTCTTTGGAAGCCTTCGAAATTCCCGCGCTGGTTGGAATTCCCGCGGGCGTCGAGGTCTTTACGACCAAGATCTACTTTCAAATCAGACAGGGATTTCTCCCCCGATACGGTCAGGCCAGCGCCTATTCTGTCATCTTGATCCTCCTCGTGGGTCTGTCACTACTCCCGTACTACCGGGTCACACGCAATACCTACAAATATACCACGATCACAGGACGAGGCTTTCGCCCGCGCCGCATTCCCCTGGGCTCCTGGCGTTGGCTGGGAGGCGCCCTCTTGCTCTTCTTGCCCGCGATCCAGGTCCTTCCGCTTGCGGCAATGACCTGGGCATCCTTCCTGCCCTACTCTCGACAGCCGTCGCTTGCGGCGCTCGAGCTGGTTTCCCTCGACAACTACACGAAGACCTTGAGTGACATTACGATCCTGCGCAGCATCTCAAACAGCATTATCGTCAGTGTCGCAGCCGCGACCGGCGCGGTCGCCCTTACGTATCTCACCGCCTGGCTGGTCGTGCGCTCCAACCTGAAGAGCCGCTGGGCTCTAGACCAGATCGCCATGATACCTCTCGTCTTTCCCGGCATCGTTATGGGTGTCGCGATTCTGAAAACGTACCTCGCCCTGCCCGTCCCCATCTACGGTACTCTATGGATACTTGTCTTCGCTTTCACGACCCGATACCTGCCTTACGCGTTGCGTTTTTGTTATTCGGGGCTCCTCGGCATTCACCGCGAGCTTGAGGAGGGCGCCGCCGCCAGTGGAGCGACATGGGCACAAACTGCGCGCAGTATCGTCATTCCCCTGACGCTTCCCGCCCTTTTTGCCGGCTGGATTTATATCTTCTTAATCACGATCCGTGATCTGGGAATCGCGCTGCTACTGTATAGTCCGGGCTCCCAGGTGATCTCCGTAACCATCTGGGAGCTATGGGAAAACGGCCACACCGGAGAGCTCGCGGCATTTAGTCTGGTCGTCAGCGCCGGCACCGTGTTTCTCGCCATGCTTTTCCATCGCTTCGCGGAGCGCCACAGCCTACAAGTGTAAAAGAGATAGAGATTTGAGATAGAGACTGCCCGCCACCTGTCTCTCTCTGTCTCTTCCTTTTTTACTTTTGAATTTTACTTATTACTTTACCGGCCTCTATCTGGCAGAGATCTGCGCGTTGTGTTACCGTTTCGCAAGCGATAAGCCGCAGGGGTCTGCGGTTTTTTATGCCTCAGCTCAGAAAAGATCCGATCGTTGGCCGCTGGGTGATCATTGCAGCGGAAAGAGCACAGAGACCGACCCAATTCGAGGGGCATGGGAACACGACTCGCCGTGATCCATGTCCTTTTTGCGCCAACAACGAGGAGCTGACGCCGCCGGAAATCGCGGCCTATAGACCGAACGGTTCTTCTCGGGATCAGCCGGGCTGGACGCTCAGGGTTGTGCCCAACCAATACCCTGCGCTGGTGACGGAAGGTGAGTTCTGCCTTCAAGTCAATGGCATGTATGAATCGGTAAACGGATATGGAGCGCACGAAGTGATCATTGAAACCCCCCGCCATGAGACGCATATGGCGTCTCTGAGTGATCGCGAGTTTGAACACGTCGTTGCGGTTTACCGGGAACGTATCTTAGAGCTAAAAAAAGACCCGCGATTTCGTTACATCCTGATCTTCAAGAATCAGGGCCGCGAAGCGGGCGCTACCATCGAGCATACGCACTCCCAATTGATCGCCTTACCGATTGTACCCCTTACTGTCAGGGACGAGTTGCAGGGCGCGACAACACACTACAGAACCCATAATCGATGCATCTATTGCGACGTGCTGCTCCAGGAAACGGCAGCAAAAGCGCGAATCGTCAGTGAAAATGACAGCTTCCTCGTCATATGCCCATTCGCGTCACGGTTCCCGGCGGAAACGTGGATCCTACCCAAGAGACACGCCGCCCATTTTGAATATGGCTTAACCCATGAATACGCCGATCTCGCGAGCGCCTTGAAAAGCACCCTCTTGGGTCTCCATCGCGCCCTGAGCCAACCCGCCTTCAACTACATTGTCCATACCATGCCGTTTGGCGAGCCGGAGAACGGCCACTATCACTGGCATGTCGAGATTATTCCGAAGCTGACGCAGGTCGCCGGTTTTGAGTGGGGCACCGGTTTCTACATCAACCCTATGCCTCCCGAAGAAGCAGCTCTACTACTGCGGGAAAATCAGCTCTAAGGCCCATTGCGCGAGAAACCGGTTAATGAACGTCTTCATGATTTCATCCGAGATCTATCCGCTCGCGAAAACAGGTGGCCTGGCCGACATGGTGAGCGCGCTTGCGCGCACGCTGGTTCGGTCCGGAACTCGTGTCACCCTCGTGATGCCGGCTTACCAGAGCACGCTTGAGACCTCTCCCGACATCGGAAGGGCTGGGATCGAATTTAGTGTGCCCATTGCGAATCGGCATGTTCCCGCTCAAATCTTGAGGACTTCTCTTGCTCAAGATTTGACTGTCTACCTGATCCAGGGCGGCGGTTACTTCGCACGCGCCGGATTGTATGGAACTCCGGCAGGCGATTACCCGGACAATGCGGAGAGATTTGTCTTTTTTGCCAAGGCTGCCCTCGCCCTGGCTCAGGAAACCGGCCCCTGGGACTTGCTTCACTGTCACGACTGGCAAGCCGCGCTGGTGCCGGTGTTCAAGCAAGCACACGCTTCCGTGTACCCCGGTCTTCAAAAAAGCAAAGACCTGCTCACAATCCACAACATCGCTTATCAGGGAGTCTTTCCGGTATCGTTTTGGGAGTTGCTCAATTTGGAACCAAGCTATTTTAGTCCGTCCTACCTCGAATTTTTCGGTTGGATCAATTTCCTCAAAGGGGGAATTGTTATCGCCGACGCGATCACTGCCGTCAGCAAAAAATATGCGCGAGAGATCATGACGCCGGAATACGGTTGCGGGCTCGACGGTGTGATCAGAACCAGGGAAGCGCGCCTGGTGGGGATCCTAAACGGCGTCGATTATGATGAGTGGAGTCCCGCGACCGACACCCATCTAAAGAAAAATTATGAACCGTCCAAGTTACACGGGAAGCGGATGTGCAAAGCCGAGCTGCAAAAAATCTTTGGCTTGCCGGTTCGTAGCATGGTCCCGTTATTCGCTGTAATCTCCCGCTTGGTCGATCAAAAAGGCCTGGATCTATTCGTTGAGGCTATTGAAGAGCTGTTTCGCCTCGATCTTCAACTCGTGCTTCTGGGAACAGGAGAGCAGAAATACCAAGATTTCTTTACCGCCCTCGGGTATCAATACCCCTCTAAATTGGGCGTGAAGATAGGTTTCGACAACGATCTCGCACACAAAATCGAAGCGGGCGCAGACTTTTTTCTCATGCCATCGAAATTTGAACCGTGCGGCTTGAATCAAATGTACAGCTTAAAATACGGCACGATCCCGATCGTGCGCGCCACGGGCGGGTTGGACGACACCGTTGAGGATTTCGACCCGCTGCGAGTTACCGGAAATGGTTTTAAGTTTGCCGTCTATTCAGGCGCGGTGCTGCTCGAGGCGGTAAAGAGGGCAATCGCAATTTACAGCAACCGCTTGATCTGGAGCCGCCTGTTGAAGAATGCAATGACGGCAGACTTCTCGTGGCATCGATCCGCTGCCGAGTATGCCCGGCTGTACCAGCAGCTGATCTTCGACCAACCCCTCACTCTTGCATGAAACGGCGTAATCCTTCGTCTAATGGTTGGACCTTGACCTTGACAAGGTGGCCATTGCAAAGGATAAATGAAATTGATGCAGTCCGCACAACACCAGAACACCTTTAATCCCTACATCGCAGAATTCCGCTCGGACCTGGAAAGAATTTTGCACGAGGATCTGTTCTCAAAGTTTTCTGAGATAGAACCCGAGACGCGGCCGTGGTATGGCGTCGGCCTGGCTCTGGAGGCAAGCGGATCGGCTGCAAAATCCCTCGGATTTCTCATCGTTCCGCCGACTCACATTGTGCTTGCGCACCTCTTTAGCGTCCCAAATGTTTCCACGGGCATCGTCCACGGTGATTCAACGCTGAAGGAGTGGCGTATCGAAACTGACGACGCCAGGTTGCTCAAAATGGGCGAAACTCATTCCCCGTTTGCTCACGCCAGGGAAGCTCTTCACTTTTTTCTTCCCAAGCTGGATAGCTTTTTGCATGCTAGAAAGGTGAAAAATCCTTACGTGCAGTGCCTGCTCGTTTTTCCTGACGGGTACAGTTTTGCCGGCGTTCAAGAAGTGCCTATAGGACCCAACAATCGCGGCGCCATTACTTTGGTCAAACTCTCCGAAGTTTCTCAGGTCGCGCTCTCGGGGCGGCAGGACCAAAAGCTTGACCGGGCAATCTTCAGAGAGTGGATCCAGACTCTCCTCGGCACCGACGACGAAACCACCTTCGGATTTACCTGGTTCGACCCTGCTCCCCGAAAGATTCCTATGAATGGGGCCGAACGGCAAGCAACAGCCGCCGCCTCCGTTCAGAACTCGATTGCCGAGCAAGAAGTCATCACGTTAACCCGGGAAACGAACTGGTCTTTTGACGACCGCTCCGACCGAGGGCCAATAGAATTCACCCCGGAAGAGGTGACTTTGTTGAAAGCAAAACGCGTGTCGCTCGCTTCCCAACAACAGCGCTCAACGGGCACGAGCAAGATTGCCAGGCGTTTCCTGAAGATTGCAGGCTCCACTGTTTTAATTCTGCTGATCCTGTTCATAGCCCACGAAGTTTACATGTACTTCAAGCCGCCGTTTCCGCTCACCCCTTATTGGCAGGAAACCACGCCGCCGCAATCGGATCAGATTTCATCCGGCAACACACAATCCGGCAAGCCTGGTGCAACACAAGCGCCACCGTCCGCCTCTGAAAGCCCGGCTCCCGTCACGCCCGATGCCACAGCGGCGAGAGAATCCCCGACGGCGGTTCAACAGGAATCGAACCCTTTGCCGGAAAAAAACCCGGCGCAAGTACTACCTCCGCCTTCTCCCGCCGCGACTTCTCAGCGCCCTAATCCCGTCGATAGGAGGTTCGAGACCGATTTGCAGTTGAACCCGGCGCCGCTCGGGATTTACGAAACCATACGTTCGACCCGCGCTCTCGAGCAACCACTCGATTCGGCGCCGGTCGTGGACCCAATCCCGCCCAGAACGAGGCTCAATGTCGTCGGCTCAGACGGTGCTTGGCTCATTGTCCACTCGCGCACACGGAACCGAACGGTGTACGTTAAACGAGACGCCGCCGCGTTGATCTCGGCCCGCGCGGCACAACCAAGAGCCGCCGAGAACACCGAACTAAAATGGAAGGAAATTGAGCTGCAGATCCGAGAGGCCATATTGCAGCGCGGTGTCCCTAATATAACGGTAACTTTTATCGGCGACACGGCTTACCTCAGAGGTACAGTGCGGAACCCGCAAGAGAGCGAGTTGGCTGAGTTGGGCGCAAAGACGATTCCGGAAGTGAAATACGTTCACAATGGTATCTGGGTGAATCGCTGACCAACTTCTGTAGTTTGGAGTTTCCGGCGTCGCGTAACCCTGAAACCTGACACCCGAAACCTAATGCCTCAAGCTTCGCTCTCCCCCGCACCAAGACCTGGGCGCGCTGAGCATAACGGCTCCCAGCATCCGCGTCCCTCCACCTCGAGAAAAAACCAGTATTTTTGACCGGTTTTGTCACTAATCTTGACTTTTCGTATAAGTGCTTATAATTACAGGGTACCCTGGAAATTAGGGCTTGTCTTGATTTTGCCCCTGCATTGGGACGAGACGGGCATTCGGGCTCAAAGCTGAGGAGGAAGAATGTCTAAAACTTTTAAGCAGATCATGGAAGAGGCCAGGACAGAAATCAAAGAGCTCCCCGCTGGAGAGGTAAACGACCTTTTGGAAAGAGACGGCAAACATATTCTCCTGGACGTACGCGAAAGGGAGGAATACCGCGAGGGGCATCTTGATGGGGCCTTGTCACTACCCCGCGGCTTCCTTGAAATCAAGGTGGAATCGACGATCCCGGATAAATCTGCTCCTATCATTGCATACTGCGCTGGCGGTGTGCGGTCTCTACTTGCCGCCAAAGCGATGAAAGAGATGGGCTACCAAAATGTCATCTCCATGTCCGGTGGCTACTCGGCATGGAAAACAGCGGGTTACAAGTGGGTTCAGGACCGCCAATTTACCCAAGAGCAAGCAACGCGTTATAGCCGCCACTTCCTGTTACCCGAGGTGGGGGAAGAGGGTCAGGCCAAACTATTAGACGCCAAGGTTCTTATGGTGGGTGCGGGAGGTCTTGGCTCTCCAGCAGCCTATTACCTCGCCGCAGCAGGTGTCGGCACTCTCGGCATCGTGGATAACGATGTCGTAGACCTCTCTAATCTGCAGCGGCAAATACTGCACACCAACGACCGGGTTGGCAAGCCTAAAACTGAATCTGCGAAGCAAACGATCCAAGCGCTCAACCCTGACGTCCGGGTCATCCCGTACCAGGAAAAACTAACGTCGCAGAACATCATGCGCATCATTGATGACTACGATATTATCGTCGATGGGTGCGACAATTTTCCAACGCGCTACCTGGTCAACGACGCCTGCTTTATAGCCAAGAAGCCCAACGTCCACGGCAGCATCTTTCAGTTCGAAGGCCAAGCGACGGTTTTTTATCCCGGCAAAGGGCCCTGCTATCGCTGCCTCTACCCTGAACCGCCGCCGCCGGATATGGCGCCAAGCTGCCAGGAAGCAGGCGTCCTGGGAGTTCTCCCGGGACTCATTGGGGTCATTCAAGCCCTCGAAACAATCAAGCTGATCATCGGCAAGGGAGATCCTCTAGTTGGAAAGCTTTTGTGCTTCAACACGCTCAGCATGGACATCAATACCTTGACACTCAAGCCCGATCCGGCCTGCCCGCTCTGTGGCGAGAAACCTACCATTCATCAACTGATCGACTACGAGGAGTTCTGCAACCTGAGAGCGGCTCACGCGGCATAAGCAATTCCGTCCGCTAAAACCGACACGCGAAAAAGGCCGATGCATCATCGGCCTTTTTCTTTCAGTCTCTTTTTTGGGCAGATTGATACTGCCCAATATAGAGCAACGCGGTTTTTTTCTCGAACGCGTTAGAGTTTAGAGATATGGGCTTTTCTGCGGGCGAATCGTGATCTCCACCGGACAGCAGGTCGAAGAACTCGTGAGGACGTAAAGAACTGCTTGCGCGATGTCGTCCGCGCGAATCATTTTGTGCCGGTCGATCTTGGCGCCTTGGGGAATTAGTGGGGTATCGACATAACCGGGGTGGATGGCACAAACCTTAATCCCATATTCTCTGACTTCTTCGAATAAAGATTCCGTGAGGCCCAGTAAACCGAATTTCGACGCCGAGTAAGCCGCGACGTTGGCCTGCCCCATCTTGGCAGAAATCGACCCGATATTGACAATCGCTCCGCCATGCTTTGCGATTAATGTTGGCAAGACCAGTTTGGCTAGAACCATCGGCGCGCGCAAGTTCACTTTAACGGTTTGGTCCCAGTCCTCGACGCTTGCCTTGACAAGAGGACCCTTTTTCCCCCAGCCCGCGTTATTGATCAGATAATCGATCGTCCCCCATTCCGTCAGTGTTGCCTCGACCAAATGCTTCAGTTCCGCGTCTTGGCCGAGATCCGTCGGCACCACCAAGGCTGCGCCGTTTTCCTTGACAATTTCCTCTTTGACCGCGCGCAATTGCGATTCGGTCCGGGCGGCCAAGGTGAGGCGGCATCCCGCCCTGCCAAGCTCGATCGCGATAGCTCTGCCGATTCCTCTGCCGGCTCCGGTAATGAGCGCGACTTTACCCGTACAAGGTCCCATGGGCAGAACATTAATGAACGGTGGGCGCGCTGGGAGCTGCTGGTGGGTTCATTACGGTCGAGCCGTGGTGGTGAATGATAAACCAACCTTCGGAGCGTCGCTCGAAGATATTGGTTGCCAAGACCACTCCCGACATCGGTTGCTCGTTAATTTTCGTAGTCAAATTTTCGTACAGGGTAACCATGGCAATCTGGTCGCGAACCTCAACATGCACCTCAGTAAGGCGAAACCGCATCTGCTCCGTGTTCTCGAAGATACGCTTCCAGCTCGTCATCACGGAGTCCCATCCGCGCAACAGCCCCCATCCCGGATGAAAGCACTGGACATAATCCTCGTGAAGCCATAGGTGTTCCATTTTCTCTATACTCAGGCTCTCGAAAGCCTTGTAAAATAAGCAATTAGCCTCAAGTACCTCAGTAATTACTTTAGCCTCCATGGCGCCTCCTATCTCTAATGAGTCGGTTTGGGCGCCATAAAAACCAGCAGGACCAGTCGTTCTGGGCCGGGGTTTCGGACCCCGTGCCGTTGACCAGAGGGAGCGATGGCGATCTCGTCCTTACCAAGCTCTTTCTCGGCCTCTCCGATCTGAAAGATTCCTCTTCCCTGGATGACAAAGTAGATTTTGTCGGAGCCATCGTGAGCATGGATTGCCTGTGCCTGTCCCGTCTCGAAACAATACAGGTCGCAGAAAAGCCTCTCGGTTTCGAACAGCCCGTTTTTTTTCATCTTGTCCGGAAGGAACTGCAGTGATTGGGCGATATTCTTAAAGTTGTCCATGGGTCCTCCGTCGCTAAACTATATCACATCCCGCGCTGTAGCGGTAAACTGCGCTCCTGCAAAATCGCACCGTCATCCCTCACTCCGTGAGACTGTGTGAAAAGACGGTTCATTGTTCGACGGTCTGATCTCCTTGGAATTTGAGTACTGATCCGTTCGCCCTGAGCGTCGTCGAAGGGCTCTCCATTACTTTCAGCCCTTTCCCGGATGTGATACTTTTTTTCCCATGAATTGCGTCTTGGTCCGCTACCACGAGGTCGCGCTTAAAAAGGGCAACCGCCCCTACTTTTTGAGAATGCTGAAGCAAAATCTTGGCTATGCTCTAAAAGGGGTTGGGGTGCGTGAAATCAAAAGTTTGCCGGGCCGCATTTTTGTGCGATTCCATGAGCTTGCCGATCAAGCGGAGCTTGCGCGAAGGCTGGCGTCGGTTTTCGGCGTGGCAAACTTTTCTTTCGCCGAGCGCACCCAACGTGACCTGGAGGTCCTGACAACGAGCATCCTGGATTCTATAGATCGTAAGATTTTTCACTCTTTTCGTATTGCAACCAAGAGAGCGGACAAGAGTTTCCCACTAACTTCCCCGCAGGTTAACCAACATATTGGAGCGGCTGTTCAGGAGAGCACGAAGAGTCGGGTCGACCTCGAGAACGCGGAACTGACAATCGCGATCGAGATTTTACCCGATGAAGCTTTTTTCGCCTTCGACAAACTTCCCGGTGCAGGGGGGCTGCCCGTTGGGGTCGGCGGGCGCGTCGCGGCGCTCATCTCAGGAGGAATCGACTCCCCTGTAGCTGCCTACCGCATGATGCAGCGGGGTTGCCGGATTACCTTCGTGCATTTCCACAGCACCCCTTACCTCGACAAGACCTCGCAAGAAAAAGTGCGGCAGCTGGTGACCCTTCTCACCCGCCACCAGTTCCATTCGCGGCTATACATGGTTCCATTCGGCGAAATTCAACGGCAGATCGTAGCGGCTGTGCCCCGGCCTCTTCGAGTCGTGCTCTACCGGCGCATGATGCTCCGCATCGCCGAACAGATCGCGCGTCGAGAAAAGGCAAAGGCGTTAATCACAGGAGAAAGCCTCGGACAGGTCGCATCGCAAACACTGGAGAATATCGCGGTCATAGAGGAGGCGGCGCGTCTCACTATTCTGCGTCCCCTGATTGGTATGGACAAGCAAGAGATTATCGATCAGGCGCGAAAGATCGGCACCTTTGACATCTCGACGATCCCGGATCAGGATTGCTGCCAGCTCTTCGTCCCGCCGCACCCGGAAACCAAAGCCAAGCTGGCCGACGTCGATCATGCCGAGGCACCCCTCGACGTACGCGCCCTTACAGTTCTCGGCTCAGAAGGCGCGACCGTCGAGGAGTTTCGTTTTCCGCCCTGCTAATCACCGCCACCTTAGATATCCTAAACGTGTAGTAGAGTGGCGAACACACGTTGTTTGCTCTGGCATAGACCCGCCTGCAACGATAGGAAGAATCCAATGAGGTCTACTTCTTCTTTCGAGCGATCCGTATCACTAGCGTGGGCTCGAAGACGATGAAGTGGGCACGCCTGCGGTGCGGTTAAAGACACTCATTGCCAGAGCAATCATGGACCCGACATCGCTCAGGTTTGCCGGCAGAATCAGAGTATTGCCGGCTTTTGCCAGCTCGCCAAATTGGCTGAGGTATTGTTCGGCTACGCGCAACTGCACAGCTTCTGGGCCTCCCGCCGTTTGGATGGCCCCCGCGACCCTCCGAATGCCCTCGGCCGTCGCGTTCGCGATGGAAAGGATCGCCGCCGCCTGACCTTCGGCCTCATTGATCTTCTGTTGCTTGTTGGCCTCTGACGCCTTAATCACCTGTTGCTTCTCTCCTTCGGCGTTGTTGATCGCAGCATCCCTCTGCCCCTCGGAGCTCAAGATAACCGCCCGCTTCTCGCGCTCCGCGCGCATCTGCTTTTCCATGGCCGCCAGGATGTCTTGCGGCGGTGTGATATTCTTGATTTCGTATCGCATCACCTTTACGCCCCACGGCTCGGATGCCTTATCCAGCTCACTGACGACCTGGGTATTGATGTTGGTCCGCTCCTCGAAGGTACGGTCCAATTCAATTTTCCCGACTTCGCTGCGCAGCGTCGTCTGCGCCAGCTGCGTAATGCCGAAAATGTAGTCGGCGATCCCGTATGACGCGCGCTCCGGATTCAGAACCTTAAGATAAAGAACGCCGTCTACCGAAACCGTAACGTTGTCTTTGGTAATGCAGATCTGCGGCGGTATATCGATGGCGATCTCTTTGAGCGAGTGCTTGTAACGAACTACGTCCAAAAATGGGACCAGAAGATGGAAGCCCGCGTTCAATGTGCCGCTGTATTTGCCCAGCCGTTCAACGACATAAGCGCTCTGTTGCGGAACCACAACGGCCGTCTTGGCAACAATGATCAAAACCAAGACAGCCAGCGCCAATACGACTATCAGTCCACCTGTCATAATCTGATCTCCCTTCAACGCTTCATACAGGGCTCACCCAAAGCATGAGCCCTTCCACACGTTCGACTTTACTGCGCTCACCCTTGGCCAACGGCCTGCCGCCGATGTTCCGAGCGCTCCAAGGCGTTCCGCGCAGCTCGGCCTTGCCAATAGCACCGGGCGGGATTTCCTCGAGCACGACGGCCGTTTCCCCTACCAGGCTATCCACTTCTTTCCGGTTCTGCGGGCGCGTCATCTCAACAAGACGCTCGCGGAACAGCCAGAGGGCCACGATCGACACGACCGAAAACAGTATCCACTGAAACCATAAGGGCCCGGCCAGATCGAAGCCGGCCAAAACCCCAACCACGAGCGCGCCGACTCCAAAGAAAATCATGTAGAACCCTCCGGGAGTAACGACCTCCCCGAGAAAAAGAACCAGTCCTAGCAGTAACCAAACCCACCATTCCATATCGATACCGAGTACCACGCGATCCTCCCCGCTTAAGGCGACTTCTTAACTGGAGATTTTGCGGGTCAACGGCCGACACTACCCGATGATACGCCGTACTGTCAAACAAGCAGCGGACCCGTTCCTAAAACGGTAAGTTGATGAATATTAAACCGGAGGCGTAAAAAGGGCTGGGATTCAGGCTTCCACCCGAACCGAATGGATAACGATTGGCTCGACCGGAACATTTTGGTGAAGGCCCCTACTTCCTGTCTTGACTTTTTCGATTTTCTGAATGACATCGAGCCCGTCAACCACCTGACCAAACACTGCATATCCAAATCCGTCCGAGCTCGTGTTGCGGTGATCCAAAAAATCATTGTCCTTAACGTTGATAAAGAACTGCGCCGTCGCGCTGTCTACTACATTCGTCCGGGCCATCGAGAGAGTCCCAGTCTTGTTCTTTAATCCATTGGTGGCCTCGTTCTTGATCGGTAATCGGGTTGCCCTCTGCTGCATATTTGGATCAAAGCCGCCTCCTTGAATCATAAAGCCGGCGATCACGCGATGAAAGATTAACCCATCATAGAACGTATCCTCTACATACGTCAGAAAGTTCTTCACCGTAACGGGGGCTTTGTCAGAAAAAAGCTCGACTCGCACCTCTCCAGCACTGGTTGACATCAAAACCGTAGGATTCTTATTTGTCGCTGTTTCGCTTTTCATTACAAGTCCTTTCTGAGTGGAATTCCGATTTACGAATGGTGGCATATCTTGCGCAAGAACGCCACGGTTTAACCATGGAACCGGCCGCTTTCGAATGGTTCGCCGGCTGTTTTAGCTCCGACGCGATGCGACCAGAGTCCAGAGGAAGCTCCCGAAATCCTGAATCGAGAAAGCAAGCGCGATCGCGCCGGGAATAAGTCCAGGTACCAAAGGAGCGCCATCACCGGCGGGACGAGCGGCCGATCCAGCAGTGAGGCAAAAACGAACCCCTGAGCGTCCAGGCGTCCGCTGACGATGTAGAGCATACCCAGCCCGCCTGTCAGCAACCCGACCAGACGGAAATAATTGGCGGCTTGGTCCACCAGCGGCGGAATAGGCAAGAGCCAAGCCACGAAGTGCGGAATCAGCAGCATCGTGCCTCCTTCAAACAGGATCAACCAGCCGAACATTTCCACGGTTTTTGCGGCACGGCCCTGCCCTTCGGCGCTTATCAGTCGACCAAACATTTCTTTGAATGTGGGATTCGTCATTCCTCCTCCATTTTGTGAGAGCTGAAACAAATGGATCAACCCCAGCACTGGTTAGGCTTGGGGGTTAGAACACGACCGCGTAGACCAGTAAAAGACCGAAGGCAAAAGCGCAGCCACACCATACGCGCTTAAACCCGACGCCTCGCGCATCCCACCACTCGAGTATGGTGTGAAAACGCTCCGGTCCAAGGACCGGTGTAACCACACCACTGACAAAAATCACCACACCGAGGACGCGCAGTAAATGAGGCGCCCGGGAATCCCCGGCAACCAGGAAAAGAAGCAGACCCAGGCCAATGCGCAATAAAGCAGCAAGGTAGAGCCCAGTCCGTGTTTGCCACGACCTGGCAAGGCTGATCAAATGCGCCGGACAGACCATGCCAATGACCCCAACGGCCGCGATGAAAAGACCAAGAATGACAACTAGAATTGACATGCTCTCTCGGGGTCGGCACAAACGCGCGGGCTAGCCCAAGGTAAGCAAACCCGTCACTCGCCGGAGAACAGGATGCTTAAAAAAGATGAGATGATGCTGTATGCGAGAGCGCCGAAGAAGGCGGACCAGAAGCCGCCTACGTCGAACCCCTTGATGAAGGAGGCAACGAACCAGAAGAGAAAACCGTTGATCACAAATGTGAACAAACCCAGAGTCAAGATATTGATGGGCAAGGTAATGATAATGAGAAACGGCCGGATCACTGCATTGACGAGACCGAGGATTAAAGCCGTAATCAGTGCGGTTTCGAACCCCGCGACCTTGATGGAAGGAAACAGGTGCGAAATCAACAAGAGCGTTAGTGCGTTGATAATCCAGCGAAGTAACAAATTCATAGATAGTGTTGGATCTCCTGTAGGCTGGCCGGGAAGAATAGCTCCTCGATGTTTGGGCGCTTGCTGATCATTCCCTGCTCATACTCATAACGCACTACCGCCTCCAGGGCCACGCGGTTATCCGCGAGGTTGTAGGGCCAGGGATCGGCGCCAAAGATACTCTCTTGTTCGTTCATCAAGTCCTGGACCCACACCAAGCCGAAGCTGCGCGGGTCTTTCATGCGTTTGTAGCACATCTCCTTTGCCTGCTGAAATGCTTGCAGAACACTCACCGCAGCCCAGGGATATCGTTCGAGAATTTCGTTCTTGATCACCACCGTATGCATGATCGGGAAGATCCCGCTTTTCTTGTAATACTCGATCTCGGCTTGCTTGGGATCGGGAAAGAGCAACGCCACTTTCGCCGATCCCTTCCGGATCGAAGGAAGGGTCTCGGGGTACAGGGAAGCTTCCAGCTCTCCGTCTTGGAGCATCTGGTCGATATTTTTACCTTTCGGAACGCGGTGCAGCTTCATCCATTTCACAGGCTCAAAGGGAACGTCTTCTTCTTCCTGACACCACCAATCAATGGTCTTCAGATCAACGTCGTAATGGTCCTGTAGAATCCCGCGCATCCAGAGCCCGGCGGAGTTTTGGAGTGTGTCCAGCCCGATTCTTTTTCCGTTCAGATCCGCAGGCTTTTCGATACCGGAATCGGTGCGCTTGACCATGTACCCGTGGCGGAAGCGACGATGCGGAAACACCGGGATCGCCGTAAAAGGTCGTTTCCTCTCCCAGGAAAGCAGATAGGCGACCAGGGAAAGCTCGCAAACGTCGAATTCTTCGTGACGTAACATTCGCCCGTGCCTCTCCGGCGAGGCCATCGTGAGAACATTGAGTTCCATCCCCGGGGGCTGCACGACGCCGGCAATCAAGGGGCTGAGCAAGTCGTAATCTCCACATGCCAATGTAGCTCTCAGTTTCGCCATTCAATCACCTTTTACATACTCCTGGTATTCCCTGGGCGTATCGATATCGATTACCACGCCCTCCTCGGAAGTTTCGATTTCCAACGTTTCGGCTCGATGAGCGCGCACCACCTGCTTCGCGCCCATTTCCATTGGGGCCGCGAGCAGTTCCGCGAACAATTTGCTCGAGAAGATCACCGGGTGGCCTCTACGGCCTTTGCAATGGGGTACGACAATCAAGGTTTTCGACTCATAAAAACGCTTGACCATTTCCTCGACCAAATTCGGATTCACGAACGGATGATCCACAAGATGCACCAGAATCCCTTCGCTTTCCTCACTTTGTAAGCTGCGGATAGCGGCCTGCAACGAGGAAAGCTGACCTTTCTTGTAGTCCTCGTTAACGATGATCTTGACGGGAAGATGCTGGATCCTCGGGCGAATCTCGTTGACGTGATGTCCCAGCACAACGACGATATCGCGAATACGCGCCTGCCCTAGCGCCACGACGATCCGCTCGATGAAGGTCTGGCCTTCGATGGGGAGAAGCGCCTTTGGCTCTCCCATGCGACTCGACTCGCCTGCCGACAGGATAACCGCGGTGATCATCCGCGCAGCCCGACCCCCAAATTGCCCTTCACCGCTACCCCTAGCCCGTCAGGTTCCGGCAATTGGAACATGCCGTTAGTGTGAGGTTTAATTTGGTCGATTTTCATGTCGCAGGCTTGGCGGAAAGATCTACCGCTCGGAAGGTTGCGATGTCAAGCTTCTAAACCTTCGAGTTGGGGACGGAAGCAGGGGACACAACGTTTGTCTTTATGGAAAGTAAATGCCGAGCGCGGGCGATCTAAATAGTCTCTGCGTGCAACGCCATGCACTCTTCCGGAGGCAATTCGATCCACACCGTGTCTCCACGCCGTAGCGCAAGGGAGTGAGGTTGGTGTGTTTGAAGGATCATGTTTCCCAGTTCAATGGAACACTCGAGATATTCGCCCAAAAACATGGCCGTGGCAACTTTCCCCTCAACCACGTTGCCGGTCTCCAGCGGCCTTTTTCTGTGAAGGACAACGCTCTCCGGACGCACTACGACCACCACAGGAGTCCCAGGCGAAAGATCGTTTGTGATGCCACAGGCAATCTCTCCAACTTCGGTGCTCACCGAACCCGATCCTTCGCCGTTCAAGTTCCGTACTTTCCCGAGGAACTGATTCGTAGATCCGATGAATTGCGCCACGAACTGGGTTTTGGGTCGCAGATAAATTTCCCGCGGCGGCCCTTCCTGCACGATCACCCCCGCGCTCATCACAGCAATAACATTGGACATCGAGAGGGCTTCAATCTGGTCGTGCGTGACGTAAATCGTTGTAATCCGTAGCCGGCGCTGCAGTTCGCGCAGCTCGACCCTCATTCTCTCTCGCAGCTTCGCGTCCAGGTTGCTCAAGGGCTCATCCAAAAGCAGGACCTGCGGCTCCCGCACCAGCGCCCGCGCGAGCGCCAACCGTTGCTGCTGTCCTCCGGAGAGTTGGGTCGCCATGCGCGCTTCCGTCTCACCCAACTCGACCTGCTCCAAAGCGTGACGAACCTTTTGACGGATTTGGTCAGCACTGAACTTCTGCTTTCCCACCCTCAAAGGGAAAGCGACATTTTCGAACACCGTCATGTGAGGCCAGATCGCGTAACTCTGAAACACCATCCCAATGGGCCGGCGGTAAGCTGGCACAAACGTCCCGCTCGAGAAGGAAAAGACCTTTTGGCCGGCAACCTCAATTTCGCCGGAGTCGGGCCTTTCGAGCCCGGCAATGCAACGCAACGTCGTTGTCTTCCCACAACCGGAGGGTCCGAGCAACGTGTAGAATCTTCCTTCCTGGACCTTAAAGGAAACATTGTCGACCGCACGAACGCCGAGCAAGCGCCGATCACCGAAAGTCTTAGCAAGACCCGCAATTTCGATCACGTGCTCGCCCTGGGTCGTAAACGATTCTCAGCTCTGAATACCCACATGACCCGACACCTTGTAGAAAATGGTTACGATCATGAGCAACGTCAGAATCATCAAGATCCCGATCGCCGCCACGACCGTCACTTGTCCCTGCTCAAACATCGTGAAGAGTAGAATGGACAACACCCGGCTTTCTCCTGTGGCGAGAAGGATCGATGTCGAGAACTCCCGAAAGGAAACAATAAAGATATAAATCCAACCGGCCACAAACCCCGGCCTCAGGAGGGGCAGTGTGACCCGCCGAAAAGTTTGCCACCATGATGCCCCCGAGGTGCCCGCCGCCTCCTCCAACTCACTGTGGATTTGCATGATGGCACCCGACGAGGAGCGCATTCCGTAAGGAATATAGCGCGTCACGTAAGCGATCAGTAACAGCCAGATTGTTCCGTAGATAGGAACCGGAAAGGCAACGTAAAAGAGAATGAGCGCCATCCCCAGGACAATCCCAGGGACCGAAATGGGCACAAAAGCTAAGAAATCGAGTATCCAAGACCCTGGCAGTCGGCTCTTATAGACGATCCAGGCAACGAGGGAAGTAAGTAGCATTGCCGCGGTTGCGCTCAACAGCGCGAGGATAATGCTGTTCTGCATGGCAGCCCAAAAGGGCCTGAAGCCACCGAGATATTGGTAATTCTCAAAGCTCAGTTTTTGCAGGGCATCCCAGCTCGGCGTAGCAAAAAACGGCAAGAAAGAGGCCCACAGCATGACCAAGAAAGGAAGCATCACGACAACCAAAAAATAGACCGTGAGAAAGCCGAATCCGGCCCATCGCCACCGTCCCAGATCGAATTGACGGGGTCGAAACGCCTTCCCGGTTACAGTCTGAAACTTTTTCCCCTCCTTTGTGGATCTCGTATAAAGCCATACCCCAGCTGCGCTAAGGATAAGAAGACCAATCGCAAGTGCCGCCCCACGGCCATAATCTGGCGGATATTCGTTGAACGCCAGATAGATTTCGCTCGTATAGACATAAATCCGTGCCGGGATTCCGATGATCGCGGGGGTTTCAAAAGACTCCAGGGCGCGAACAAATAGAATTAATAACACCGAGGCCGAGGTCGGCATCAACAAACGGAGCGTAACCCGGCGCAGAGTCTGCAAGGTGTTGGCCCCGGACATCATGGCAGACTCTTCCAGCGACGGGTCCATCGACTTGAACGCCGCCACCATCATGAGAAAAGCGAGCGGTACCTGCCCCACAGAATGGACCCAGATCATCCCAGGGAGTGAAAAGACGTTGAAAGGAGCCGACTCGAGACCAAAAAGGTACATCAGGGCCACGTTGATATAACCAAACTTTGGACTGAGGAGAAAGATCCAGGCGATAGCTTCCAACACTCCCGGCAAGATAAGCGGAATAACGGCCATAGGAATAAAGATGATCCGCAGCGGGGTGTTAGTCCTTTCGACGAGCCAGGCCAGGATCGCCGCCAAACTAAAGCCAAGAGCGGCTGACCCAGCAGCAAAGATGATGGAGTTCTTGAAGGTCGAGTAAGTGTATTGGCTCGCGTACGCGTTCTTGTAATTCTGCAAAGTGAGGACAAACTCGCGCGGAGCAACTTCCATCTCGAAGCTGCCCCGAACGAGCATAAAGAGCGGCAATACTGCCAGATAGACGAGGACTCCCACTCCCACTAAAGGAATTAACAGCGCTGGGTCCTTGAAGCTCGAGAAGCTACCTCGTAGCGTTCGTGGAAGAGCAATGGTCGACATGCCTCACCTTGCGTTAATGGTTCGGAACCGCTTCGGCATCATTATTTCCCGGTCCGCTAAAAACTGCACCGTCTGAGTCTCTGCTCCGACCTCACGAATTACCTAACCTGAGCGACGAAGGGCAAGATTAATGGTCCAAGAAAGCTCGGCTACCATTAACCTTGCCCGGTGTCAAGGTGATTTAAACTGCAATCGTAGGTTGTTTCGCCTATCGCAGTTTGAATATCTCCTTCCAAATTTTTTCATACTTGGGGAACTGCTTGATGTCATCGACACTCACCGCATAGATTCTCTTCGGGCGGACTGGTGCCGTGGGCTCTATTTTGGGATGCGCCGGCGTTCTCCCGCCCATCGCATAAGCCTTTTGCCCTTCCTCCGACGCAGCCCAGCGCGAAAAGAGCATCGCGGTATTGGGATGCGGTGCGTCCTTTAGTTTTGCCGACGCGATAATGGTCGTGACTCCTTCTGTAAGGAAATACCCCAGCGGCGCTCCTTTCTCGATTCGCGGTGGATAATGATGCGAATAACAGGTGAAGCAGGCCGCTGCCTGCCCGGCGACCAGAAGCTCAGCTAACTCCGAATGACCTTTGTGAAACTCCACGTCATTCGCGGCGATCTTTTGCACGATGGAACGGGCTTTTTCCAAGCTGTTATATTTATGCATCAAGCCGATCAGGATTTCCGCGTCTCTGGGATCGGCGATCAATCTCTTTTTCCATTTGGGGTTGGCAAAGTCATCAAAGCTCTGAGGGTCGTCGCCTTTTTTCACCAAGTTCGTATTCCAGGCGCCGACGAAAAAGATCAGGTTGTTGGCAATCCAGTAAGAACCCTTGAGGTTAGGTGGATATTCCGCGGCCTCGGGCAGTTGTTGGTTCGCTAGCAGTTTCTGGTCATAGAGCTGCGCGACATTCTCGAGGCCAAATTCCACCACATCAGCTATCACCCGCCCTCCGCGCGCCTCAGTGATGATACGTACCGCAAGTTTATCGGAAGTATCATCAATCTGGTTGATCCTGATGCCGGGAAACCGCTTCTCAAATACGGGGAAGATCTTCTGCGCATTGAGCTGCGCGAGCGAACAGTAACAGTTGAGCACCCCTTCTTCTTTGAGCGCTTTCTTATAAAGCTCGTCGAGCGTTTCGGCGCTCGCAGGGAAGCGAAAAAGGAACAGCAGAGCGCTCACGACCAGGCTCCCAAAAACGAGTCCACTGACAATTCTTTGCTTTTTCATCAGGCCTCCCTCCTTTGACTGCGATTGCTAGACGTCGGCTGACGCGAGGTCCGCACTCCTCTTATTTAGACGCCGCCGCCACCGAAATCATCAACCATACGTTTTCAAACAGAGAAATTAAGAAATTTAATCTCTTGGATTGTAAAGACTAAACCATAACTTTAACGGGCATCCTCCATTGTTGCCTATAATAATCGTCTGGGAGGGTCAATACCCCCCTGTTGAAAAACTTTGATCCCACGATCGTTATTGACAGCGGAACTTGCAGCCCCTATTGTGGCAATTTGGCAACGAGCGATCCCTTAGGAGCCGCCACAAGGAGCATTCCATGATCGAAGGACTTAAAGGTAAGGTGGTCATTGTCACTGGAGGGGGCCACGGGATTGGGAAGGCGTACTGCCTCGCTTTTGCGCGCGCCGGCGCGCGCGTCGTCGCCGCCGACATCGATGAACCAGCGGCCAAGCAAGTCGCCGATCAAATCAATAGAAACGAAGGAGCCAGTGCCTTGGCCGTCGGCGTGGACGTGGCCAGCGAGGAGTCAGCCCGGCAGATGGCCGCGGCAACCGTGCGGCACTATAACCGCATTGATATTCTAGTTAATAATGCCGCCATCTTTGCGACAATTCCCATATCTCGCGGGGGAATCGAGTCGATCGATCCCGGAGAATGGGACCGTCTAATGGCGGTAAACCTCAAGGGATTGTTCTTTTGCGTGCGTGCCGTGTTACCGACCATGCGCGCGCAAAAGTCCGGCAAAGTGATCAACATCTCCTCAGGAACGGCGCTAACCGGAAGTCCCGGTAGAATTCACTATGTAACCTCGAAGGCCGGGGTGATCGGTTTCACTCGCACGCTCGCACGTGAAGTGGGCGGTGACAATATTCAAGTCAACGCGATCGCACCGGGATCGACGCTGTCCGAAGAGAATCCTACGGAAGAGATTATTCGCATGCGCCAAACCCGCGTCGGAGACCGGGCTCTGAAGAGAGTTCAAATGCCTGATGACCTGGTGGGAACGATGCTGTTTCTAGCCTCGCCACTGAGCGATTTTATGACCGGTCAAACAATCTGTGTGGACGGCGGCGTTGCCATGCTATGAAGGCGGATTCACCGCACAGAGCTAAGACAACTCATCCGGGCGTCTCTTATCCGGTCATCGACGCGGACGGTCACGTGATGGAGAAAGACAGCGAGTTGCACGATTTCCTGGATGGGCGTCATCGAGGCCAGCCTCGTTTTGAAACCTACGGCTATTTCCCTTCTCTCGACGGTTGGCATCGGGGCTCGAGTGTTGCCGGAAAAGATGCCGAGGTCCCCGCGTCCCGCTGGCTTGAACTTCTCGACGAGCTGGGCATCGACCAGAGCGTGCTTTACCCCACCGCCGGACTTGCCCTAGGTCTCATCCAGAGCCCGGATTGGTCATGCATCGTGGCGCGCGCTTATAATAGCTGGGTATCTGACAAATACTTCCGCGCGAGCAAGCGCCTCAAACCGGTGGCGCTGTTACCGGTGCATGATCCTCAAGAGGCCGCGCGCGAGCTGCGCCGCGCCAAAGTCGAGCTCGGGCTCGTCGCGGGGCTGCTGCCGGCAATGACGGTTCTCAATAAAGGCTACGGGCACCGAGACTTCGATCCCATCTACAAGGAAGCAGAAACCTTGGATTTTCCGCTTGCCGTCCACGGTGCGCCGAGTCGCGGCCTGGGCTTCGATTTTTTTGACAAGTTCATACAGGTGCACACGCTGGAACACCCGTTTGCAATCTTGATCCAGTTTACCAACATGATCTTCGAGGGTGTTTTCGAACGCTTTCCGAAGCTGCACGTCGCGTTCCTGGAAGCGGGCTCAGGCTGGCTTCCTTACATAATGGACCGTATGGACGAGGAGTTCGAGAAACCTTATCGCTTTCAGGCTCCGCTGCTCAAGAAGAAACCGAGTGAGTATATTCGTTCCGGTCAAATTTGGGCCACCTGTGAAGTGGAGGAGAAAGCGTTGCCGCAGGTGATGAAGCAGTTCAATCCGCGCTGCGTCATGTGGCCTTCCGATTATCCGCACGAACGGTTACCGGAAATGTTCAAACACGATATTCCGGAACTCCTCGCCCGCACCGATCTGAATGAGGAGCAAAAGCGCTGGATTCTCTACGAAAATCCCAAAGACTTCTATCGCATAGAGATCGAGCAGCGTCGCTAAATCTTTCAGCGATGCAATTGAGCAAAGAAGCCCTCGCTTTCAAGCTCTTGTAGAGGGGTGGGATCGATCAAGTCCTCAGGCTTTTTCCCTTTCAGGTCAGGGTTAGACAGACTCAGATATTCTAGATCTGATTGAATGGCTTGGACTTGCGGATAAGGCTTCAGCGGGATCTGTCCCGATAAAAAATAAGTCTTATACATCGATTCCAAAAGCCTTGGGTCATCGATTTTCAGGTATTTGCGATAGACCCGATCAACGATGTCCCTATGGTTCCGTCCCGTCCAGATTCCGTCGCTAAACGCTTTGAGGAATGCCTTGACTTTATCCGGATGTTCCTTCAGGAACTGGCGCGTCGTAGCGATATCGGTGCCGCTCACGTAAACGCCATTCTCCTTCAGATCCGCCAGCACGCTCAATTTTTGCCCTTTCAATTCGAGTTGCATGACATTATCGCTCGTGGCAAGCGTAGCGTCGATTTTTCCCTGAAACATCAGCAGGATCCTCTTGATGGATTCGCTAAGGCCCGTCGGCAAGATTGAAACGTCCTCACCGGGCATCAGGCCAATTTTGGGGAGGAGTTTGCGCAGGGCGAAGTCGGAACCGGCGCCAAGCAAGCTGCTGCCTATAATCTTTCCCTTCAATTGTTGAACAGAGGTAATGGAAGGAAGCGCGACTAATTTATAAGCCGGAGCGCCGCTCGTTGCGATGATGGCAACCGGCGCGCCGCGCGCGGCCGCGGCGATGGTGGCCGAGGAGGTCGTGATAACCATGTCAACGTCGCCGGTGAGCAACGCATTGATGGAGGTACTTCCTGCCGTAATGTGAACAAGCTTCACGTCCAAACCGTACTTTTCGAACAGTCTCATGTCTTTGGCTACCCACAACGGGCCTCGCCCACCCGTGATCCCGGCATAGGAGACAACGAGGGACTCCAGCTTCGCTTCCTGAGCCCAACCGAGAGGGCCGTCGAGCAGTGTCGCGATGAAACTGAGCAGAAAAAAAGCGACTTTCATTTCGCTATGCGTCCCCTATTTTTAGGATGCGCCCTTCGTTTGCAAAAACCCCAGGCGTTCCGCCATCGGAGTCTGCGGAAAATGATAGCCGCAGCTCTTGCACGTCCGAACGGTTGCGTCATCATTGAAAGCTTCGTAGATCTGCGTCACCTGCCCGGCGATATCACCTTGAATCACAGTTCTTGAAAGGACCTTTTCATCGCACCTCTCACAGAACCACACAAATTCCTCGCCTTCGTGCGCTTGACGCTTGCGTTCGATCACAAGCCCCCAAGTGTTTTCGCCGCGCCGAGGTGAGTGCGGCAGGCCGCCAGGGCAAACAAAGATCTCCCCTTGGCGGATGCTCAAGATCTGTCTCTTCTCAGCGGGAGGCTTGATGTGCAGCTCGATATCGCCGTCAATCTGATAGAAAAACTCTTCTCCCGGCTCGACGTGAAAGTCGAGTCGGGAGTTGGGCCCGCGCAAAATCATCACCAGAAATTCCTCGTGATGAACAATCAACCGATTCGTCTTATACGGCGGAGAAAAGAGCGAAGCGTTTTCCTCCACCCAGCGCTGCAAGTGAATCGTCGAGAGGGGATTCATAAAATCGATCAGCTAATGAAGTGGTGGAACAACGGAATACTAGAATAACGGATCAATTGATCAATTGCTTCCGCTCGATTTTTATTGTTCAGTACCGCATAATTCTATCATTCCAATACTCCAATACTCTCCATCATTTCATACTCCACCCAGTCACATCGGTCTGATCGGATAACAACTTGGAAGGTCCCGGCCTACCTTGTAACGCGGCAGGGTAATGCCCCCGAACGTCACCGAATACAATCCATCGAAAAACACCCACCAGGCGGCCTTGGTCTTGATAATGCAATCCCAGATCTTATTTTGCATGTCTTTGGTGGTAGCGTATTTTTCGACCAGCTTTTCTCCCAGGCCGCCATGCTCCTGATCCGCTTCAATATGCTCCAGGAACCACGCCAGACCGGAGCGCGGAACTTGGTAATGGGTTTCAAACGCAGGAACGACCATACGGGAAAATCTCACGTTCGTCGTCTCACCCATGATACTCCCGGACGCGAGGCCTTCGACGAGGCTACGGTATCGATTGATGTGCATGAACATATCGACAGCCAAAATGGTGGATGGGAGAAGGTCCGCCTCCTCCAGATCCGTCTCGCTCAGTCCCAGGGCCCTGCCAAATTCCAGATACATCGCCTGGTGACCGGTGTAGCGCGGGTCCACGCCCCCCATCTCCTCGATCAAGGTCTTCGCAATGAGCTTCTGATCGGCAATCGTCGGCGAATTCAGAATCCTTGCGGCCACCCACCAGCTGGGGCACTTCTTGAGCTGGTAATCCTGTTTCGCAAAGTCCCGCACCTGCTCGCCGCTCAGTTTCCCCGCGACCAAGTTCTTCACGTAGGCGTGTTCCAGGCGCGCGTTCTGATCGCGGGCTTCCTCGCGGAGCCGGGCCAAAAACGCTTCCGGCGCATAGGCTTCTGATCGACCATAATCAAACCGTCTCATTCAATCCCCCTCGATAGCGATCCTTTGCGCTGCGAGCACTCTCTCGCGACGCCATCGGCCACCGCCCACCTGATCCAAGGCGCGGTGGCCGGGAACTCGCCGCGCGGCGCTGCCGTAAAGAATTCGTAACCGACTTCCGACATGATCATTTCAACGAACTTTTTCTGAATTTGCGGATCGTGGATTCCCGAGAGCTGGCAGCGAACCAGCTTGCGGTATTGATCGCCACAGTGAGAGTGAAGATCCCCCACGCTTCGCGCACGCAAATGCGCAGCCCTACGCCATAACCGCTTATAGTGACACATCTCCCCAGCTGTCAAGCTCGGGGTGTTGCAACGGTAACGATTGTCTACACTCTTGCCATTTGATACCCTGCTGTCTGGATATGACGGCGCGTGAAAAACTTGCCAAGATCCGCGAAGAGCTGAAACAATCCTTCCTTGAGCGCAACGAACTCATTGACGGTGCGCTTGCCGCCCTGCTTTCCCGTCAGCATGTATTGATCATCGGCCCGCCGGGAACGGCCAAGTCCATGCTTGCCGACGAGATCTGCCGCCGGACCATGGGCGCGAGCTATTTTCAGTGGCTGCTCACGCGCTTTTCGACGCCCGAGGAGATTTTCGGCGCCGTGAGCCTCAAGGCGCTGGAGCAGGACGATTACCGGCGCGTGACAGCGCACAAGCTGCCCGAAGCCCACATCGCGTTTCTCGATGAGATCTTTAAGGCGAATTCGTCCATCCTGAATGCCATCCTGACATTGATTAACGAGCGCATCTTCCATAACGGCAAAGAAATCTTATCCGTGCCCTTACTGACGCTTTTTGGCGCCAGCAACGAGCTGCCCGAGGACGACGAGCTGATGGCGCTTTTTGACCGCTTTCTTTTGCGCTTCGTCGTCAACTACATCGTCGAAGACTTTCGCTTCCTTAGAATGCTCGAAAGCACCAAGCAGGTTGAACAAACAACCATTTCTCTGGAAGAACTGCGCGATTCGCAGAGCGAGGTCGCCCGTCTCCCCATCCATGGTTCCGTTTATCGCAGCATCGCAAATATTCGTCGCGAGCTGGGTAAAAAACAGATTGTGGCTTCCGACAGGCGTTATCGACAGGCGCTGAGCCTGCTCCAAGCGCACGCGTATTTGATGGGCGAGGACGCCGTCACGGAAAAGGACTTATTTTTTCTCGAACATGTCCTGTGGCGGGACCCGAGCGAGCAGCAGGAGGTGCGCGCGACCATCCGTGAGCTCCTGCTGGGTTACGAAGAGGAGATCAAGGAACTCCTATACCAGTCCAAGGAGATCCGCGATTACGCGCTCCGCCCGTGGGAAACCAGTGAAATGCGCGCCCAGGCACTGATCGAGGTTCACACCAAACTGCGTAATATCCTCGCGAAGGTCGATCAGATCATGGAAAACGCGAAGCAGTTAGGCCGGCCGCTGGATAACGTTGGCGCGATTCGAGAGGAAATCGAAGGAATCCAGCAGCAGATGCTGGAGCGTTTCTAATGCCTCCGGCACGAAGAAAACCTCCGGCACGCACACGGCCGCTCCCGGCTCTGCCGTCCAACGCCTGCTGGATTGAAAGCGATTCCTACGATCGCAACGCCTTTTTCAAGCTGGCATCCGAGTCCCCTTCGCTCAAAGCCCTGACCGAAACCGGTTCCACCTTGATTCCCCACTTCGACGCTTTGCTCCAAGATCTTTTCTGCCTTCTGTTCAAATACAACGTTGTCCTGCGAAAAGAGGACGAGGTCTTGCCCAGCGCGCTTTTCAGCCGCACGTTCTTAAACGCGCTCCAACAGGGTAATTTGTACCGCATTTTGCGCGAGTTAACCCTCCTGGACGAAGCCAAGGCTGGTCTTTGCACTCTCCTTTTGGGAGAGGCAATTTTTTCGCTGTTGAAATCCGAAAAAGTCTTTAACCGGCGGGATATGGTCGACCTCTGGGATATCAAGCGCCAGGAAGAAGTCGTCGAGGAAAAAATGGCGGATTTCGAAAGCGCTCGGCAATTCCCCGCGGACCAGCTCACGAAGGAAGCAAAGAAAAGACTGGAGAGCGCCAAAGACAAGATTGAGGGAGCGATGGACGGGGCGGATGCGCTGCTGCGGCAAAAAGGCAGAAGATTGAAGGAAGACCTGCAACGCGTGGAGGCCGAGGCGGCCACGCGCTTTCAATCGGAGGCTATTAAAGTCGCCCGGCAACTCGAGGACGCCGTCGATGAGACCCAAAACTGGGGTCAGACGCTCGGCAGCGGTTATCGCTCGCCGCCCGGTGAAAAACTCGAGTTGGGCAAGCGGCTCGCCGGCAATGAGAAACTGAAAAAACTGGCCCGCATGGTCGGTCGCATGAAGTTCCAAGCGCTCGCTTTGCGCAAAAAAACCTTCGAGCGCTCGAGCCAGGAGGTCCTCGAAGTTGAACGAGGCGATGTTTTGCACCGGCTCCTCCCCCATGAGCTACTCTCTCTACATCATCACACCCTGCGTAAGGATTTCCACCGCCGCTTTCTCGATCAGGAACTCCTCCAGTATTCCTTGCGCGGCATCGAGGAGAAAGGCAAAGGCCCGATGGTCGTCTGCCTCGACGGCAGTTCCTCCATGGCCGGGGATAAGGAAATCTGGTCCAAGGCGGTAACGCTCACCCTGCTCGAAATCGCGCGCCGCCAGCGCCGCCTCTTTCGCTCGATTTGCTTCTCTTCCGGAGACACTCCACTACAAATTATGGATATGAACCGGCGCGAGCGCTATCAGGTGGAAACGGAAAAGGTCCTCGACCTGGCGGAATATTTTCCCGGCGGAGGAACCGACTTTCAGAAGCCGCTCGACGCGGCCCTCGAATGCCTGAGGACATCGCGCTACAAAAAGGGCGACATTGTGTTTATCACCGACGGCGAGTGCCAGGTAGCACCGGACTGGGCGAAACAGTTCAGAAAGGAGAAGGAAAGCCTCGGGTTCTCACTTTTTTCAATTCTTATCGATGTCGGTCCCAACTCGTTGGGAACGCTGAAGGAATTTAGTGACAAGATCACATCAATTAAGCAACTGACTGGTGATCAGGTCCAAGACCTCTTTCTTAAGATCTAATTCAGAGCATCGCCTCCAGGAGCTGCCCGTAGCCTTTCACCGGCTGCCTGACATGAAGCCGTTTCTGGATAGCCCACACCCGCGCGGGAACGGCATGAACAACGGGCACCTGCAGGTCTTGTTCCAGGGTGGCGATAATGTTCAGGGTGCGCCACCCCGATCCCAGCATGTAGATCGCCTCAGCGCCAGGATTGTTCACAAACGCTTTTCGTGTGTGCGCGTAAACCTCTTCCCCGGACAGTCTGCCAACATCATCGAACGGGACTGAAATCCCTTCCATACCGAGGATCTCAAAGCCCGCTTCGGTAAAGTAGCGCGTGAAAGTATCGTTAATTTCTCCCGTGAAATAAGTAACCCCCAAGACTTTCTTTGCTTTCAACGCTCTCAACGCCTCGACTTGCGTCATTCCGGCGGTGACGACCGGAATCTGATATTTCTTTTCCCACTGTCGTACGATTTCCTGCTCGCCCTTGTAGCCCTGAACCATGAACGGAGGCGCGCCTTCGGGATGAATCAAGTCGACTGCCTGTGCCGCCAGGTCGTCGACCCGAGATTCATAAGCCTTCAGCGCCTCGCGAAACTCGTCTTCGTCGCCGCGCCTAATTTGTAAAAACAGCGGGATCACGCCGATCCCCTCCGGAAGAAGCCGGATGAATTCTTCCAGGGATCCCGTTCGCATCGTTGGTTTGATGAGACCTACAACCCCTCTCCAGCTTGTATACGACATAACTCCTACTCCCCAATGCAAACGCTAAATGAACCAAAAAGTAACTGCAACCAAAGAGGCGCTACGAAGCTCTCCATTCTCGCGCGTGAACCGGGTCATTGACTTCAGCGCATCAGGGCTTGAGCTTTTTTGCTTTCCTCGGGATCCTTAGGCGGGTTGTCCGTCTTTGCGTTTTTTCCCGTTTCCCAGATCGGGCGAATATCTTCCGAGTATGGAAAACGAATGCCGTTGTCATTGAGGATTTCCTCGGTCGCGCTCATAATCTCGGCGCGATTGAATACCAGGGTCTCCCGTGGCTGATTGGCCGCCTTGGCGAATTTGAACACGACCTGTGGATCTTTTAGCCCGCGCAGGACCTCTACGAGATGGTTCAGATTCTTGATCGCAATGCCGTTGACCTCGCTCACAACCGATGTGTTAGGATCGTCGTAGCCCTTGGTGATCTGATGGGAGAACATCGGCGAAGCAACCACAACCATTTCCTCTCCGGGAAACGCCGGCTTGTCGTACCGCCGCAGCGCGAGCGGACTGCCCTGGCGCGCCAGGGCCACGTCCCACTGACTGCCCAGACGCTCCAGGTAGTCTTGAGTGGCTTGGGAAAAAACCAGCGGGCCGTAGATGAAGTAGCGGGGTTCCTGGTTCATTAAATAGGGAACGACAAACTCCCGCTGAGCGTCCAGCGGCAGTTTAACCTTGACCGATTGACCGTCGCGCAGCACCGTCAGTTCAGCGGTGGCCCCCTTGGCCATTTTCTGCACGAGATAAGCCGCCGACAGCCGCAAGTCATAGCGAACCGCAACCTTTCCCTCACTGTCGATCGCTTGACCTCCCATGCTCGTAATAACGTCCCATTCCTTGAGCGGGTACGAATCGCTATTCACATAGGGTTGGACCACCATGAGACCGCCCACGCCCCGCGGAACACGGAGTCGAGATCGAAGCGCATCGTTTTCAACCGTCTGAAAAAGATCGTATAGCTGGGGCTTGCCATCGTAGCGACCATCCGCGATATCGGCCAAAAACATCCGGATCTCTTCAACCGGGATCAGGTAGCCGATGTTTTGCGCGTTTCGGATCTGGCTAAAGACGAGCCCCACGAGTCGACCTTGCGAGACTGCTGGGCCGCCGCTGTTGCCCGGATTGAGCGCCGCATCCACCTGGATTCTCAGTCCCGTGCCAAAGTAATAGTAGTCCGCGAACTCGATACGTGAAACAATTCCTTCGGTAACCGACAACTCACTGCCCCCGGTGGGGTAACCGTAAACGTTCACGCTTTCCTTGACGCGGGGCAGATCATCCGCAAAGGGCAAAAAGGCCCGGTCTTTAAAGAACTGACTATCTTCAAGGCGCAAAAGCGCAAGATCTATGGCTGGCGCAATCGCCACGACACGCGCGGTTATCCGGTCCGCAGACTGGTTCGGCTGGACATAGATCTGGCTGGCATATTGCACTACGTGAGCATTGGTCAGGATGACGTTGCCTTCGATGACAACGCCGGTGCCGCTAATATTGGAAGGGCTAAGTTTGGTCCATGGCTTTACCAGGTCGGGTCCCCTGCGGGTCGTATGAATCTTGACCACTAGATCCCGCACCTGGTCCTGCCCCCAGGCGGGAGCAATCAATAAAACGCTGATGATAAGCCCATAAAGAATCCTCTTCATAATCCCATCCCTCTCATTTGGCAGTTTGCATTGATCATTGATATTGACCCAGAAGCATACAATATTCCGCTAGCTCCGACTAGTCTCCAATTTTGATCGCTTTAAACCCTGTAAACAATTTTAACCGCCTGAGAACGCTGCGGTCGTTCACAGCGCGGACTGCCCGTGAAGGCGCGACAACGAAGCGTGCGCCGCTTACGGACGAGATTCGGGGGAGTCAGCGAGGATGGGTGCAAAGCGCTGAATCGTTTAGACCAGAGGCTAGAGACCGTAGCCTGAGCGCTATCCGCCCAACAGGTTTTTTAACTGCGCGATCAGGTCAGGCGGTTGGGCAACCACTTCCTTTGCCAGATTCTCAAGCTCTTCTCCGGTGATGAGACTGACTTCGAGGGATTTCTTCTTGGCTTCGTCCAGGAGGCTCGCGTCGTTGAGTGCCTTAGTAAAGGCAGCGCGAATCGTTTTGATCTGATCCGGAGCCGTGCCCGGCGAAGGCATCGCCGGCCATAAACCGAATCCGCCGGCACCGAGCAGGACCGCCGCGAGACGCCGATTGGCATCCGCGGCGTGATATTGATCCATTAGCTCATGCAACGTTGGGGCATCGGGTAACCGCGCGTCTCGCAACTCCCCGGTTTGAACCAAGATGCGCGCTAGTCCTTTCTGATGCCAGGTGTGAAACGGCTCGCGGCCGAAATAAACCGGGATACCATTTTCATATCTTAACCTATTGCACGCCGTGATCTCATTGACAACGAATTAACCACCTTTCTGCATCTCCCTAAGAACTCCCTCCAACTTCTTTAACTCCTCACCGTATCCAGTCCAATTCTCCTGACGCAAATAATCCCTGGATTTCAGGTAATGTTCCAAAGCACGGCTCGCCAAGCTCTTTCCCTTTATGGCCCCTTCGGAAACTGCGGCCGTTTGGGAGATCTCCCGGGTTGTTTTTTCACCAAATAGCTCGTCGAGGGACTCGTCGAGAGTCTCCCGCATGGCGATCTGGTTACCGAAGGCGGTAATCACCCTTTTCAGCTCTGGAAGTGATCCCTTCTCCGCCGCGAGATAAAGGGGCTGAACGTAAAGAAGGGATTTTTCAATCGGGATCGCTAACAGGCTCCCGCGAATCACTTGCGACCCGCGCTGGCCCCAGAGGCTTAGCTGTTGAGAAATGAAAGCATCCTGGTCGATCCGGGCATCGATTTGCTTCGGCCCGTAAACCAGCTTGGCCTTGGGAAATTCCAAAGCGATCAGCTTGCCGTAATGGGGCGGGTCGCTGCGAGCGGCCAGCCACGCCCGCATGTTGTCTTTCTTATTTGGAGTGAATGGGAGAAGGAGAATAAACTCTTCTCTCCGCTCACCCGGAAGGCGCATGATGGTGTAGTAGGGATCTACCTCCCGTTCAACGACTTGTTCCCTTCTCATTCCTAACATGGGTCCGGTCTCTTGGTCCTCTGCTGGGAATTCCCGGGTGGGAATGCTGAGTAAGTCTTCCTTGTTATAGAATACCTGCGGATCCTGCATATGATACGTGGCATACATACGTGCCTGGATCGAAAACAAATCCTGGGGATAGCGGATGTGAGCCCGTAGATCCTCCGGCATCGTTTCCAGGGGCTGAAATAGCCCAGGGAAGATTTTCGCGTAAGCCGCGATGATAGGATCATCCGGGCTGCTCAAGTAAAACGTTACGGTTCCGTTATAGGCGTCCACGACCGCCTTGACCGAGTTGCGAATGTAATTTCCCATCCTCCCGGCGGGCTCGGAGTATGGGTAGCGGTCCGAGGTCGTGTACCCGTCAATGATCCAGAACAGACGGCCCCCTTGGGCAATGACAAGGTAGGAGTCGTGATCGAAAGTGATGAAAGGAGCAATTTTCTTCACCCGCTCCTGGATCTGACGATAATAGAGAATACGGCTTTCTTTGGTAATGTCATTGGAAAGAGCAATTCTCAGGGTTGCATAGCTGGCTGAATAGAGGAGCTTACGCCACAAGGAATGTACCGGTACGCCTCCCTTTCCCTCGTAGGTCGTATAAACGTTTTGATCTCCCGACGGATAATCGAGTTCTTGGGCTTTGGTGTTCACGAAGACATAGTCGTTGGCCAGCTCTCCGTAATAGATCTCCGGCCGGGTGACTTTAAGCGGCTGACTTGAGACCGGCGGGATATCCTTGATAAAGAACTCCGGCAAACCCTCGGGGGTGACCTGGTTTACGGGCCCAAAAACCACCCCATAGCCGTGCGTGTACGTGAGATGCTCGTTGATCCAGATTCGGCTAGGTAGGTGCTCATACGATAGCTCGCGGGCTGAAATCATCACCTGTCGATAGGTGCCGTCAATCTGGTAACGGTCGTTGTCGACATCGACGAACTTGTAATAGGTGCGGATCTCTTGGAGTTGACCAAGGGTCGCCAGAAGCGGCCGGTGTTCCCAGAGCCGGATATTCTGGATGGTCAGGACGTTGCGCTTGAGGTCAGCGGCGGTGAGCTTCTCTTCGGCCGGGAACCCCTCGCTCTCGACTTTATCCAGGCCATAGGCTCGGCGCGTGAACTGAATGTTACGCTCGATAAACGGCCGCTCCGCGGCGACCTCGTTTGGAACTACCCGGAAGCGCTGGAGCAAAGAGGGATAGAGGTTCAATGCCACGACATGGGCCACGAGCAGGCCCCCCACGCCGGTGAGAAGGTACTTAAACCCCGGGCGGTAGATCTGCACGAGACAAAGCCCGGCCGCAATCAGGGCCAGCAAAGCCATAAATCGCAAAGTGGGTAGCGAACCATAGACATCGGCATAGCTCGCGCCGAAAGCTGCCCCTCTGGGCGAGTAGAGAAGCTCAAACGCATCCAGAACGTAGCCTCCCGCTTTGACCAGGAGAATAGCAGCGATCAGGATAAACAGATGTGTTCGCGCGCGATTAGTCAGGGATATCGCTTGCGGTGTGTACACCATTCCGCGATAGAGCAGATAGGTAGACGCGGTCGCTAAGAAAGTCAGTGACAGCGCAAGATTAAGCCAGTGATAGAGAGCAGTGATTGCCGGCAGACGAAAAACATAGAAGCCGATGTCCCGGTTGAAAAGAGGATCTTCCAGTTTAAAGGGAACCCAATTTAAAAACAGAAGAAAGGATTGCCAATGACCGGCAGCGTTTGAAGCGACAATGAAACCCAGCACAATCGTTACGGGGAGCAGCAAGCGATGGAGAAGCGGATCGACGAGATCAGTACTGGGCAGCTCGATCACGGAAGGTTCCGACGTGTAACCATAGCCCGTCGCCTGGCTTGCCAGCTTGACGTTAATGTAAAGGAGCAGAGCAAAGAGCCCGCCGAAAACGATGCCGAGGATCAGCTCGAACGTCAGGACAGTCGTAAAAACCTGGGGAAATCCGACCTCATGAAACCAGAGCCAGTCCGTATAAAGGGCAATCGTCCGGCCGAGAAACAAAAATACCAATAAGACCGCGAACAGCAACAATCCGATAAACCCTTTCATACCCTCCCCCTTTTACGAATCAAGGTATCCCCACGCGCATCCCATAAGATGCCATAGAAGCCAAAAACGCAATGGGGTTAAGGACAATGCGGAAAATAAAGTGGCTGATAAGCTGGTTTCTGATTCCCAAAAAAGGTGGTTCGTCGAAAGGCAAACAGCGAAAAGGAAAAAAGCTGTCCCTTGAAGTGTGCCCCAGCTTTTCGTAACTGGCCCGGGAGCCGTTAATCACGAAATGCAGGATGAGATAGACGAATTCTGTGGAATGCACTCGCCCCCGGAACGGGAGAGGAGATACCGGTCTATCGGGCTTGAATGAGTGAATGAACTCTCCACACCACACTAAACGCTTATTTCTTATTCATCTATTCAACTACGACCTGCGTTGTGCCCTCATCCCCCACGATTTGGTCAAGAAAAAGGTTCGCCTCTCGCTTCCTTGCTTCGCCTTGAAGCGCCCGAGCCGTCCAAATCCAGAGCACTAGCCTGCCCTTTAATTCTCCCTGTTTCGCGGCATGCCCGTCTTCTTCGATGATCACCAAGGTCGACACCAGAATCTCTTTGTCGTCCGAAGGAAGGTTTGTGGAATCTCCAGGAGATCACCGTCTTCGGGCATTTGATTATTGCGCCCTTTCTTCCTGGCACAGAGGGTTTTCAGGCCTTGGTTGCTATAAGAGCGTACGTTAGTCGCTCCCTACCCAGCCGGAACCGGATACGTCAACAATCTGGTCGTCGGGTCCAACGCATTTGATCTCGTAGTAGGACTGCGCGAGAGAGGCATCTGTGGGGGTAACATCCACGCGCTCGGTCAAAGGCTTGCCGCCGAATTGGTTAAATTTGCAGAGAGTTGCGTCGACATCGTCCACCTGAAAACCAAAATGTTCGATGCCGATCCTTCCGTTTCCGGCTTCTTTCTCGGGCCTGCTCTTGAGTATCGCCACATTGATGTAACCATCGGAAAGATAGACTCCACTGCGGCCCAACCCGACCCGTTTTAGGCCAAAGACTTCACAGTAAAAAGTTGCTGTCCTTTCTGGGTCCATTGTCCGAATGGCGATGTGTTTGATTCTAGCCATGGATCTCCTCCAATCGGCGAACTCTAGCCGATCACCACGTAGTCAATGTCTTTCCAGAGACGGCCGGAGGGAATTTCCGGTTAGACTTGGAAGGTTTTCACGGAAAACGTGAACGCTCAAGTTTTCTGTCCTTCGCGATTTGATGTTTCATTGGGAAAGGGACACTGGCCGTGAGAAAGCATCACGGCCAGTGATCGGAAGTGTTGGAGCTTGAAGGAACGGCTGAAATGTCTATCCGGCCGATTCGGCGAAGAACTTGCCCGGCATCTCAATGGGAGGAAGCGACTTGTTTTCCACCGATCCCCCATGGATAGGTGTGCCATCAGGCATCACGCGCATCGCCTCACCTTTTTGCAGTTTATCCGGTGTGTGGGCGCCAACGCGCAGCACCACCAAATTTCCCGCCCCGGTATTGAGGTAACGATAATACGCCCCCTTGGGTAACATCACCCCTTGGTAAGGCTTTAACTTCATTTCGCTTCCATTTTCGTCGAAGACGCTCATCTCACCTTCCAACACGATAAAAGCATGGTCCTGGTTGAGATGGGTGTGAATCTCGTTTTCGCCGCCCTCTGCGTTAATCTTCGTAGCAATCCACATGTTCTCGGTCTTCGCAACGGTTTGCGTGACCCGGCCCTGTTTCATGTACGGGGTCTTCAACGAGAACAGTTGCGCCTTGGGCGCCTCCTTTTTTTGTTCTTCGGCTGCAGCAGTTGCGCTCATAATTCAGCTCCTTTCTTTTTTCTTGGGCAACGTAATTCTTAAGCCCATCATAGTACAAGATAGCAAAGACGATCAACAGCTAATTTGCTGCACGAAATGAACGCTTTCACCATCCGCTCCCCTTTTCCTCTTCCCCGCTATTTCAATTTGCAGCACAACCGTTGAAGAGCATAGTGACCGTGGTTGCAGACTGAATCACCGCTGATGTCGTAGTGGTCCGAGACGATTCGGGCGCCTCCGGTGCCAACCCATTCCGCAGGTTGCTCGACCCATCCGACAACCTTCCCGGGCGAATCGTAGCCACTGGGGTAAAGTTTCCGTTCCGGCGCAATGGGAAGCCGCAAGAAGGCCAGCAGCGCCTGGGCGGCGACCTTTCGATCGCCGGTCCACCCAACGAACAGCAAAGTCGTCTATTTGAGCTCCTGCGGCCTCGATAACAACATGTACACGCTGCACATCAGGCGCGCAACCGACTCCGGGCAGACCTGGTCAGGAGATTTGCTCACGGTTCCGTCCGGCATCAATGCCGGGCTTGCCATGAACACGAGCGGCAACGTTGGCTTGCTGTATCAGCAGTTGGCAGGCGCGGGAGTCAACGCCCGCTGGGTTACGCATTTTCGAAGCGCCTCCGGAGGGTTGCCGACTACATGGAGCGATCTGGTGCTGTGCGATCATCCGGCGATGGATCCGGCGAAAGTGTTCGACCCTTACCTCGGCGACTACGCGTACCTGACGTCGCAGGGACAGGACTTTCTTGGAATCTTTTCCGCCAGCAACCAGCCGGATCTGGCGCATTTTCCAAACGGCGTTACCTACCAGCGCAACCACGACTTCGCCGCCAAGAAGCTGGCTGACTTGGGCGGCAACAATATTGCGGTCTCTATCGATCCTTTCTTCTTCAAGTTTACTCCCTAGGGTGGTGTCTCAGAGGTTCATTTACGAAATCCAATCATAGCAACAGCTAAAATCGCCCTCAAATCCCGCTTGATCCCTCATTCTTCAAAGGGGAAATGTGCCGCGCGCACGGCTCCATTGAGAATCGCAATCAGCACCATCGGAAGCTATGCGAGAGAATACCTGATGACCATGGCCTTCATTTCTATTGCTGATTGAGCGAATGCGAATGCTGCAGCCGGCCTCGGAAGGTATCGTATGAGCCGACGCGGCAAAATGGAGCTGCAGGTATGCAGTTTTTCAACGCCATGCCAATCTCGGCCGTGTCCAACGGGAGGAACGGGTTGAACGCGCCGGGCTTTTCGTTACCGGGTTTTGTTACTGGTTTAAAAAAAATAATATTCCGCGGTAATGTCTGGCGCCGGCTCGGTACTTAGCGCTGCCGCGATTCCCAGATCTTCAAAATCCATTTCTGGGCTTCCTCCTGGCGCGCGCCGAAGCTCGGGTCGGCGTCCGGGAATAAATACTTTACCCCTGGAGCGCGCCGTTCCTCCGGCATCACCTCACCAAACGGAATATCGTTTCGCAGCGATGACCGGTCGAGATTTGGGATCACGGTGTGCGTCAAGGTTTGCCCCTCCTTCGATAGGAACCAGTTCACGAACAACTTTGCCGCGTTCGGATGGGGCGCGTTGGCGAACACCGAAAGGCAACACCCGGACCCGCCCGCCCTGATGTAGCCCGCCTTCTTTGGCAGCCAGATCTGTTTGATCGGCAGTCCTTTTTTTGCCAGCATCGTGAGCTCGATAGCCGAAGTCGGAACGGCCATGAGGGGGAATCTCCCTCCCACAAGCCACGTCTCCAGAATTCTTCGGTCGTTCGAAAACGTCACTCCGGTATTGAGCAGATAGGTTCGTATCCATTCCGGCCCCCGGTCAGGCTCGAAGTAACTGTCAATCATAGTCCGTAACCCGGAGCCATCTTCCATCGCTTCACCTGAAATCTTCCCTCTCCAGCGTGGGTCGAAGAAGTCGGTCTGTTTGTTCACGGTCGCGATCTCCGCTTCTTTGATCTTGTCGGTGTTGTACCAAACCTCGTACTGATTCTCCTGCTCGACGTGGTAGATAAACACATACTTCGATTCTTTGTCGCCGTACCAGTGTCGCCCGAGGTACCAGCCGGAGGTATCCACGACTTCGGGATGGATGAACAAGGGCGCCAACGGAACCAGTGATTCCGAGGGAACCAGCCTCTGGTTGTTTGCGCGCAGACTAATCAAACCGACATCGACCGTGTGGCTCCCGGCTTTCCGCTCCGCCAGCACGCGAGTTACTGTGTCGTTCCCGCTTCCCGTCGCCATCTCTACCTTGATCCCGAACTTCTTCTGAAAAGCATCCGCGACCGGCCGGTACTCGCGCGACGGCGCGCCGCCGGAAGCAATCGCAAGAGTTCCCTCTTTTTGCGCGCCGGCGATAAGCCTGGCCCATTCCTGCTCGAAGTTAGCTTTCGCTTGCGGCGTTGGCACCGCGCCGTAGCCGTCAGCCAAGAAACAAAACGATCCCCCTAGAGCTGCCAGTACGACTGCTGCCAACCTCCATCGACAGCGTCTTCCGATCCGACAACGCTCTCCCGTGCAAACGTCGATCATGCCGCGATCCTCCTTCACCAGTTTCTTCGGGAATTACGTCCGTTTTCCACCCCAGTCTAGCCACTCGCGCTGCGCGTAACCAGTAGACTGCCCACACGGCCTCACACTCTAGGTAGACCACGATAACCCTCTAGCCGTCAATCTCAGCCCCTCGACTCGTCCACCTGATTCGACAGCAGCCGTGACGGATAGTCTTCCTCCCTTCTTTTTCCCGTCCGCGAACTGTTGCCCCATAAGAGATCATGAGATAGCGTCAACTCTCGGCGCGAAATGCGAACGTATGCGTCTTAGAGAGACAAAGAGATCGGGTTTGAGTTGACACGAAAGGCAAGGAGGAAAGTTTGGTGAGCGATTTGAAAGAGACAGTGCTCGAGCAACTCGATCGCGACCGCGTGATCGAGATCGCCCGGAATGTCGCGAATATCGTCAGTCTCACAGGAGAGGAGAAGGAAGTGGCTGGATACCTGGGGAGCGAGTTTGAACGTCTCGGCATGGAGGTCCGTTCCCAGGAGGTGGAGGAGGGAAGACCGAACGTAATCGGCACGCTGAAAGGGTCAGGCGCAGGGCCAACTCTAATGTTTTGCGGCCACATGGACCACTTCGATACGCCGCACCCTACGGAAGTGATCGGGGATCGCATCTATGGGCGTGGCCTGGTCAATATGAAGTGCGCCTTCTCGTGCTATATCGTCGCCGTAGAAATGCTGAGGAAAGCTGGAGTTGAGCTTAAAGGGGACATCATCATTTCGGGAGTCGTGGGAGAGATCGAAAAAGCGCCCGTGAGCAGGTTTTCTGGAAAGCAATATCGCGGCGCCGGTGTCGGCGCCCGCTACATGATGGATCACGGCGTCACTGCTGACATGTGCATCATTGGAGAGCCTACCGGTTTACAGTTGCAGATCGGAAATTGCGGTCTGGTCTGGGCTCAGGTGACGGTCGAAGGAAGGGCGGAGAGTTTCGTACTTCAGGCCGGGAAAGTAGCCCAGGCGATTCAAGATTGGGAAATAGAGTACCAGCGAAAGTTCAAGCATCCCTTCATGCTGCCAACGGTCCAGATCGGGGCGATCGAAGGCGGCAACCCGTTCAAACCCGGAACCCAACCTGCGGCCAATCTTTATGTGATCGTAAAGACCCTTCCGGGCACCCCAACGATGGCGATCCGGCGCGAGATCGAAGAGGTATGCACGCAGGTGGAGCAGAGAGAAAAAGGCCTCAAAACCAGGGTCGAGCTCTATCTCTCGACCGACGGCTACGAGATCTCTAAAGATGAACCCGTCGTGAAATTCATGGAGAGAGCCCATCACGAAATCTTTGGGAAACCGGTCGACTATCCGGTTTCCAAGCGTTACGGGATTACCAGCGACGGTTCGCGCATCGCCGCCTACGGCGTGCCCGCGGTCACCTACGGTCCCGGATTCGGCACTCATCTCGTCGATCCGACGGAACCGAGGGTGAAGGAATGGGATAACCCATCGGGCGTTCGGCGCGGTGTCGGCATCCGGAACATGATCGACTGCACCAAGGTCTATGCGTTGGCTGCACTGGATATTTGCACGAAAACGCGACCAGAAATAGGCCTGCGCTGAACAAGGTCCGCGCGCTCTCAGCCGGCCAGTCCGTTGCGCGCTATCGGACTCAGCGCGCGCCGATCTCGAACGCGTAGTTGCCGGTGGCAGGGTTCGTAGTATTACCGACGGTCAGCGTATACGGTCCACCTCTGGTCAGTGTCTGCGCGCCGGGTTCGGAGCAGGCAAGGCAGGTATTGAACAGTTCCATTCCATTGTCATCAATCAGGCGCCATTGAATTTGATCCATTCCCCGGTCATGATCCAACATGTGAAAGTAAACTTTTTGCCCGGGAGACGCAGCAAAAGTATAGATGCTCTGCGCGCCCGGCGTATCGATCACGCCCGCGCCGGCTCCTGGAACCCCAGGTTTGATCTTATCGCCAATTCTTATGGAAAATTGTTTCGGCAGCGGCACATTGTAGAGCTGGAGGCGGTATGTGCCGGTGGCAGGGTTTTGCGGATTGCCAACGGTGAGTTTGTAGTTGCCGCCCGCTATCAATATTTGCACTCCGGGCTCGGTGCAGCCCAGACAGGTGTCGAATACCTCCATGCCGTTCGCATCCGTCAACCGCCACTTGATTTGCGTCATGCCGTTGCCGTGTTCGAACATGCGAAAGTAAACTCTTTGCCGGGGCGTGGCGGCAAACGTGTAAATGTCTTCGGCGCCCGGGCTTTCGATGACCCCCGCTCCGGGTCCCGGCACGTTGTCTTTGATTGCATCGCCAATTTTGATCGCGAACTGATTCGGCGGCAGCACATTGAACAACTGCAATTGGTAAGTTCCTGTAGCCGCGTTTCTGTCATGGCCCACCGTGAGAGTGTAGGCACCGCCCTTGCGAAGAGTTTGCACGCCTGCTTCTGTGCAGCCGAGACATGAATCAAAGATTTCCATACCGTCCGCGTCGGTTAATCTCCATGTGATCGAGGACAGTTTCGGGCTGTAGCTCAACACGCGAAAATAGACTCTCTGCGCGGGCGCGGCCGTGAAAACATAGACATTCTGCTGGTAGGGAGTTTCGATCGTGCCCGCGCCCGGCCCGGGAGCGCCATCGCCGATTTTGTCGCCAATCTTGACCGCATACGCTCCTTTCGGCGGTGCCGCCTTTGTCCCGCCGGCTACCGGTAACGCTGCTTGCGAACCACCGGCCGCGTCAGTTCTTACCGGAGGAGTCGCCGCCGCATCATTCGATCCGGGCGGGGCCGCCTGCCAGGAATTCCGCAACGCGTTCTTCCCGAGGATCAAGCCGGCGACGATCATCAGGATCGCGGCAACGACACCCAACAGGCCGAGTCTCGTTTGCCACGGTCTTTTAGGTTTCCTTGCTTCTTCGCTTCGCAGCGGCGCATTTCTACGAGCCGGCACCGGTTGGCCAACCAATTGTCCAACGGCTTCAAGAAGTCGGTTAAATTCCGGATGCGCCGTATCCCCATTCCAACCGGCGAGCATGGCCGTCTGAATCAGCTTGAACTCCAAAGGAATCGCTGCATCATCAAGCAAAACCGGCAACAGGCGCTCTCGCTCCGCAGCCGCCGATGCTTCGGCTTTGACCCATCTGGAGCGCACCGACTCCTTGGTCCATAACACGACAACGCAGCGCGCGGCGTTTAACTCTTCCTCGATGACCTGATCAAAGGACTTGCCGAGCGGAATCTCCCGATCCCACCAGACGGACCAACCGAACGATCCCAGGGCGTCAGCAAATTTCTGCGCGACCGCGCGATCCGCGCTATCATAGCTAATGAATATCTCGTTCAGAGTCCCCGTACCTCTTCTTTCATGTAGAAGCCAAGCTTCTTCATCGCCGGCCAGTCGTCAATGGAAAACAGAATCGAGTCACCGTTATTGGTGCTCTCATGGTGATGCCACTTCCACGCCGGCACCGCGAAAATGTCCCCTTTGTGCCACTCCAAGCGCTCTCCTTCGATGACAAGGGCGCCCTCGCCTTCGAACCCGAAGTAGAAAGTGGTGCTGTTGTGCCGGTGCGCCAGGGTCTTCTGCCCCATCTCTAATACCTGCACCTGCCAGGCGATGGTCGGCAAGGTCGGCCCGCCGTCGACGGGGCTGGCCAGCATGAGCAGGATCCCGTCATGCGGATCGTTCTCTCCGGTCTCTCTCATCGCCGCAAGCGCCGCCTCGGTATCGGTCCAAGGATAACGCATCGGCGGCAGCGGGAATGGTCGTTTCTCGGCAATGCGCCGGACGTGGCCCAGGGTTCTCTTGCCATAGCCTGCGGGCCTTTTGATGTCTTCGTACGGGGTTTCTTTCGGCATCCGCTCGTTGACGTTGACGTTGGGGTTGTAGCCATTATCGTAGCCGTCAATCCAGATGGCTGGCGTGCTCCCCAAGTTCCAGTGGTCATGGAAGGTCCAGGCGGGGCTGATCACGACATCGCCGCGCTCCATCGGATACGACTCGTACTCGCAGACAAAGACCGCTTCCTTCGGCGCCGCGCACACCAGCCGGGTTTCACTGCGCAGGTTACGGTGGGCCTGGGTGCGCTCGCCGGGCATGAGGATCTGAGCGTTCATCCAGATGGGAAACTTGCGCGCCTCGATGCCGACCACCGAGCGCATCCCGGTCATGCCGTTGGGACCAACGGTCACAATCTCCCCGGATCGCATCAACCCTCGGTAGACGCCTTCCCAACTCCAGTGGGCGGCCGTGTTACCTGTGCGCGGCGGCGCACGCCCCTCACGCCTAAGCCCGGCGCCCACCAGATGGTGCTCGGCCAAAAATCGTTCGAGGTCTTCGTGCGTTGTTCCGACGTCAATCATAGTTCATCCTCCTTGAGCAGGCGGTCCCAGTGATTCATTGCACCACGAAAATCACGACGGTGCGAAGGATTCGGGTAGGATGTTTGGTTCTAAACTTATGCTCTTCGCGTCCTTTGTGGTAGCTTAGCCTACTGATCGAGGTAAAAGAACTTTACGGCATTACCGACCAGCATGGCATGTTTTTCACCTTCCGGCACCCCGGCGAAGTCCCGTTCCATGACCTTGATCGAGTGCGGAAACTCGCTTGCCGCATGGGCGAAGTCGGTGCCCCAGAGGAGCTTATCGACCCCGATACAGTAGCGCCGGCGCACTCCCACCGGATCGTGTAAAAACCCCCAGTAATTGCGCTCCTTCAAATATTCGCTTGGATTGCGCTGCAGGTACTTTAGCCCCCAGTTGGCCTGGATCATGGGCATGTAACGCTGGTAGTGATCATCGATCTGCCAGAGCCCGTACTCCAACCAGCCGATCATGGTCTCGGCCCAGTAGATCTCCAGGGTGGGGAAGCGGTCCCACACTCCGGCAAATGCCATCTGTGTGGCCGCGGTCATCGCGTCGTTGGTAAAGCGAAAGAAATAGTTCATGGGCTCGCGCTGGTGCACGTCTGGACCCGGTTCCTTGTCGTAGATAAAAGCCGGTTCCCCTCGCCCCGAACCGAGACGGCCGTTGCCGTGGTTGGTGAGCGGCATCTTAAGGTCTATTGCCGCGGCCCAGAACCGATCGTCCTCGGGTGTCGGATAGCCTCTGCCGCTTGGAAACTTGTCGAGCTTGATCCCCTTGAGCCCGAGTTTAACGCAGTGCTCAAGCTCGCTGACCGCGTCGTCCACTCCGGTCGTCGGGATCGTTCCCATCGGGATCAGACGCTCCGGCGCCGCCGCCATATACTCCTCCGCGAGAAATTCGTTGTAGGCGCGGATCAAGTCCCGGTACAAATCATCGTCCTTGGCCTGGCGCAGCACGGTGGAGATCTGCGAGAACAAGACCTCGGTGTCGATCCCGTCCTGGTCCTGCTCGCGCAGGCGCTGCTGCGGGGAGCCGGTCCCCACGCTGCTCTCAAAAGTCGGGACCTGGGTGGCGAGGTTCTCGTGAGCAACGCCAACGCTGCGGGTGATGCCGATGGTGTTAGCCTTGCCGCCATCGACCACCACGGCGTCCGAGCCGTTGGGCATCTTCACCCGCTTCGGCGCCCGGTCGCGCCATTTGGCCAAAACGCGGTCGCGCCAAACATCGGGGTTGAGATCAATGTGTCCATCTGCCGAGATGACTTTATATTGACGTGCCATAGCTCACCCCTTTATTGATCGCGGCCAGTTCTTACTCATACGCTCTGAAAAAACCGCGCGCCCCGGTTTTGACCTGCGCAAGTGGCGAATTGATCAGCTGGTTAGGTTCATTCCTATTCAACAACTGGCCCCCAAGTCAACCGGCCCGCTCGTTTGTTCGTGAGAGGCAGTGACGTGTAATTCTTTGGTAGCAGAGGCGCGCATTTCGTCGGAAATCCACTTCTTCGAGCGCTTCAACCGGGAGTATGAGCGGGAAAATTTTCGCTATCGGGACGCGAATAAACGGGGGGCACTGCGACACTGGAGATGTTCGCTAACTGGTTTCCGCGCTTTCTCCCGCCTATCGTGCGGCCGGCTATTCTCGCTCTTCTCGATGATCACCTGGTTCGGTCATTCGGTTTCCCGCAACCTTCTCGGTTCCTAGCCGGTTGGTTCCGGCAATACTTCGGCTGCGCGCCACCGTGGCGCGGTGCTTCCTTACCTCTTCGCCGGCCACGCTTCTCACCGAGATGCCGCCCCGCACGTATCCCCGCGGCTAGCAATCGAGCGTCTCGGACCGACGGGAACCTCCCGTTAGGTTGACATTTTTCGCTCACTCGGAGAAACTCCGCGCAACGGCTTGAAGCAAGAGCTTTCGCACAGTCTTACAGAAAAGAATTACCCATGTTTATCAATTGTGCCGCTTACCATAATGGCCGCAAAGTCGCTGATATTTCGGGCAGCGAGATTCACGCCTATGTGAGCCGCCCTGATACCTTTGTCTGGGTGGCGCTCAAAGACCCGGAGGCTGTCGAGCTCGAAGCAATGCAAAAGGAATTCGGTTTGCACGAGCTTGCCGTCGAGGATGCGCGCCACGGACATCAGCGCCCCAAGATCGAAGAGTACGGCCCGTCCGTCTTTGTGGTTCTGCACATGGTCAACCTCGCCGGGGGCGACTTGAACGTCGGCGAAGTTGCGATTTTTGTCGGCAGCAATTATCTGCTTTCAGTACGCAACCGGGCCGAGCAGACTTTCACCGACGTGCGCGCCCGCTGCGAAGCAGAACCGGAGCTACTGCGTCACGGCTCCGGCTACGTTCTCTATGCTTTGATGGATGCGGTGGTCGATCGGTATTTTCCCGCGCTTGACGAGCTCGAGACCGAAATCGAGGAACTCGAAGAACGCATGTTTGCCAATCAGACGACCCGCGCAAATATCGAAGCGATTTATGAGCTCAAACGGAAGCTAACGACTCTCAAGCACGCCATCGAGCCGCTGCTCGAAGCGATCAGTAAACTCCACGGGGGGCGCGTGCCGCAGGCGTGCGTTGGTTTGCAAGATTATTTCCGCGACATCTACGACCACCTGTTCCGCCTCAACCAATCAGTCGACAGCCTGCGCGACACGGTGACCACCGCAATCTCGGTCAATCTGTCACTCATCACCCTCCAGGAGAACGAGGTGACGAAACGCTTGGCTTCCTATGCCGCATTAGTAGCAGTGCCGACTTTAGTCGCCGGTGTCTACGGGATGAACTTTCAGCATATGCCCGAATTGAACTGGGCTTACGGTTATCCCGTAGCCCTCGGCATCATGGCCATCAGCGACGGCTACCTTTTCTACCGCTTTCGCAAAGCAAAATGGCTTTAGCGAGCCACGCTCGCCAACTACGTGGCAAACTCAACAGTCGCGGTGCTCGTTTGGCCGCCGAATGTGGCGGTAAACGTCATCGTCCCTTGCACGCCGGGAAGATCAGCGGCGTTGATGGTTAACTCTCCACTTGTCGCCCCACCCTGGACCTGGATACCGAAAGGCGTCGTGCTCCCGTCAGGGAACGTCACCTGCATGGGGACTATTAGACCAGCCTCCGACGCGGGACCACTCAAAGTAACGGTTAGAGTAAATTGTCCACCTGGGGCCACACTGGGTGGTACGGCTGTAAGTGACTGGAGCGTGAGCGAGGGATTGACCGTTACGGTAAAGCTCGCCGTCCGGGTCACCTCGCCAAGCGTGGCGGTCACCGTGTAAGTTCCCGGGGAAAAGCTTCCGGGAGCAGCGAAACTCGCGCCACCAAGTCCGGCGCCGACGGCGACACTTTCTGCCACCAACTGGGTTCCTGCCGAATCACTTATTGAGAAATTGATGCTCAGGTCCTGCTGCGCCGGATTCGTCAGTGTGAAGTCGATGGTGAAGTTCTCGCCTTCTTGTGGGCCGGGCGGATTGACAGTAACAGATTGCAGCGCGCTCTCGCCAGCAGGAGGCGAAGCTCCCCGTTCGAACTGTTCCCATGTGTCGCCGAGCGGAATTGCGGAAGCGGTGCCGCCGGGCGTCGACGCGGTGCCGCCAAACAGAACCCCGCGGCGCCGCACACTATCGAACACCATCGCGTGGTTCCAGCGCGGTCCCGGGCCCATGTCCTGGCGTATCGTCCAGTGTCTCCCGTCCCATTCCCAGGTATTGGCGAAAGCGGTTGGCGCTCCGCTCAAGGCCGAAATACCACCGAACATGAGACTTCGCGGGTCTGTCCAGATCAGGGTCTCCGCGAGACCCGCCGGAGGACCAAAAGCGGAGGTTTGCGTCCACACGGCACCGTCCCATTCCCAGGTGTCTCCAAAAGGCTGGGAAGCGGAAGTCCCGCCAAAAAGCACCACACGAGCGCGCCGCTCATCGAAGGTTATGGCGTGGTCTCGGCGGGGCGCGGGCCCTGCGTCCGCTACCTGAACCCATTCCTCACCGTCCCACTCCCAGGTATCGTTCATTAGGGTTCCCGCGCTGTCGCCGCCGAACAGGAGAACGCGATTGCGCGCTGAGTCGAAGACCATGCCATGGCCGGTGCGACCTGATGGGCCGCTGTTGGCTACTTGAGTCCAGTCCTCACCATCCCATTCCCAAGTGTCGGCGAGCGCGTCGCTACCGCCGGTGCCGCCAAACAGAACCACCCGGCGCCGAGCCGGGTCATACGCCATTGCATGCTCCGAACGCGGGCTCGGCCCGATATCGTTTACCTGCGTCCAGCTCTCTCCATCCCACTCCCATGTATCTCCGAAGAGCGGGGATTGCATTGAATCACCGCCAAAGAGAACGACCCGATGCCGCTGCGAGTCGAATACCATCGCATGACCAACCCGCGCGCGCGGGCCGACATGTTGCTTTTGTGTCCATAATAGTCGCGCCATAGCATTTTCCTCTTTTCCCTTCTCAGGGAGCGCATTATTGCGCTATCGGTGGCCAAATTACAAACTAGCCGAAGTTTTTCGTAAGGCGAAGTCAAGCCGAAATGAAGTGCCCCTCTCGCTTGCGGGACTTGCCGTGAACAGAAAACATTTGACAATTTGCTGCGAGAGCTTATCGTAAGCGCAATTGCTCCATCTTTCCTCAAGGAGGCCGCTGGTGGAACCGCTACCGCGAGGCGCGAATTTTCTGCGGGCAAAACTGCTGTGGGAAATCGGACTGCATATTGCCGGCGATCCAGCCACACCCTATTACGGGAACCGCGACATGTGCATCGCTGTGGGCAGCGGCTCGGGCGAAAGCTTTCGTCCTTGGATACGCATGTCTACGGGCTCGCCCATTCTCGCCCATGCCGTTGCTCGTGGCGAGTTGGAACTGGCGCTGATCAATCCATCCGGGCTGCTCACCCAGGCCTATCGCGGCACCGGTCTATTCAAAGAACCTCTGCCGGTACGCGTCATAGCTAACTATCCGAGCTGGGATCGCTTTGTTTATATGATCCACCCCCGCACCGGGCTTATCTCTTTGGCCCAAATCAAAGAAAAGCGCTATCCATTGCGTCTATCCATTCGCGAGGATGCCGCCCATTCAACGCGTGTGCTGCTCGACCAGACACTGCAAGTATATGGGTTCAGTCTTGCGGATCTGCAGTCCTGGGGTGGCACGCTTCAATTGAACGGCGGCCCCGGCGACAAGCGACGCATGGATGCCCTGGAAGCAGGAACCATCGATGCCATTTTCGATGAGGGAATCTCGGTCTGGTTTGGGAAGGCACTCTCGGCGGGCATGAAGCCCATTACGCTCGAGGATTCCGTTTTCGCGAAACTTGTGGCTTTGGGCTGGCGTCGGGCCCTGATTCTAGCGGGACGGTTTCCAAGCTTGAGTGTTGATTACAGTTGCATCGACTACAGCGGATGGCCACTTTATACGCGCGCTTCTCTGCCTGACGACGTAGCCTACAAAGTCTGCGCAGCTATCCAGGCCCGCGAGGGAGAGATTTTCTGGGAAGATTCTTACACTGGAGTCGGCCAGCTTGGTCGGGATACGGATGCCACTCCGCTGGATGTGCCTTTACACCCCGGAGCCGTTCAATGGTACAGGGAGCAGGGGCTCAAACTTTGATTTCGCTGTACGCTGACGGAAGCGCTCGGCAGTCCTTGATAATTCGCTGCCACCAGTGGCGAGTTGTTGACATTGGTTACGACCTTCAAGCATATTGTTTTTTATCGTTCTTATAGACGCTTATCGCATGGCGAGCGGGAACACGTAACCCTTCGGGGCTTCCACGGCCGGAACCGTTATTCGATCCCAACGAACCACCTCTCAAAAATCACAAGGTTGAAAGGAGACCCTGATGGCTAAAGGCATTTCGATTCACATCGGTCTTAATCACGTCGATCCCAAACACTACGAAGGTTGGGATGGAAAGCTGGCGGCATGCGAGGCCGACGCCAAGGACATGCGCGCGCTCGCCAAAAAACAAGGCTTCAACCCAAGCCCCATCCTACTCAGCGCGCGGGCGACTGCCGAAGCCGTCACTGCGGCGCTGACGAGCGCAGCGCAACAGTTGACCAAGGGAGACATTTTGCTGCTCACGTATTCGGGCCATGGCGGGCAGGTCAGGGACACCAATGGCGACGAGACCGACAAAGACCGCATGGACGAAACTTGGGTCTTGTTTGATCGGCAACTCGTTGACGACGAACTCTACGATTTGTGGGGCAAATTCAAGTCCGGAGTAAGGATTCTGGTGCTTTCAGATAGTTGTCACAGCGGCACGGTGACGCGTGCCGTGCCGGATTTTATCGCGGCCGGACCACGACCTCGAGCTATGCCCCGCAGCGTTGGGATAAAAGTGGAGAAGGCCCATCAGGCGCTGTATCGCTCGATCCAAAAAGCCCACCCCGGGGCGGAAAAAGCAAAGGTGCGGACCAGCGTGTTGCTTATCTCCGGTTGTATGGACAACCAGTTTTCTATGGACGGCGAAAAAAACGGCGCGTTCACCGGTACCCTCAAGAAGGTCTGGGCCGGCGGCAGGTTCAAATCAAACTATCGCAAGTTCCGCGACAAGATCGTCTCCCTCATGGACCCATCGCAAACACCTAACTACTATTTGGTGGGCGCGCCCAATCCGACTTTTGAAGCACAAAAGCCGTTTGCGATCTAGGTCTGCTGAAACAGGCCTCCGTTTGTCTTTCGACCGGCTCAAGGCGAACGGAGCAGTATAGAGCCGAGAATCTTATCGAGCCGCTGCGGCGACCAACTAGACCCCTGAAGGCTTATCTCTCGAAACCTATCTCTTGTAGAGCTTTTTGATAAACCCTGATGACTCCAATTCCGCAACCAGGCTCATGTCAACAAAAGCTTTCGGATCTGCTGCAGCGGCTTTAGGGTTACGCGCCGCCAGATCGTCGAGCATCGTTTTTACTCCATCGGGCGTGGGGTAAGGGACCTCAGGGAAAACCGCAGTATAGTCCTTATAAGCTCTTTCAAGACCTTCCGGGTCTGAAATCCCTAAATTTTTCTTGAAGATTGCTTTAGCATATTCCTTATCCGTCTTCAGAATGTAAATCGCTTCGACCATGGCACGCATGAGTTTCATCAAGAGGGGTCTCTTTACCCTGATGATACTTTCTCTGGTCAAAATGCCATTCCACCAGAACGGGATGTGCAGCGAGCCGATGTTCACGAGGTTCCTAAACCCCATCTTTTCCGCCTCGCGCACGAATGGTTCCGGCATAATGACAAACTGGACAAGTCCTTTGGAGAGAGCGGCGAGCCTTTCCGGATTACCTCCTACGGGAATGATCTTGGCATCTTTCTCCGGATCGATACCCAGTCTTCGCAGAGCAAGCCGCAAGCCGAGATCGGACGTGCTGCCCAAGCGGTTGACCCCTCCGGTTTTGCCTTTTAGTTCCTCGACCCTGGTAATGTTTCCCACCGAAATAATATGGTCTACAAAAGTCGGCACCACCCCCAAGATCATGACCGTATCAGCCCCCGCCAGCCTGGAGCTCGCCAGCGTAGTTACGGAGATGCTTGCGGCGTCAATCTCGTTCGCCAGAAGAGCTTGGAGTACCGTCGGGCTCGCGCTGATAGCTATGATTTCAGGATCAACAGCCATCTTCTGCAACAATTTTCTGTCCTGAATTACCCAGATGGGGCTGTTTGTGGGACTTACGCCCGCCCATGCGAGGCGCAGCTTCTCTTGGGCAAGCACTGACCCCGTAAAACCTAAAAGCAAACCGAGAGCCAAAAAGTATGCGGTGTTTTTTCTCTGCATATTAGGTCTCCTTTCGGACTGACCGAAACTAACACTTGAATTTAGCTGCCGTCAAGTTCAGCCCGGCGGCTCGCCGTTTAAGGATTAAACGAAGCCCATGTTTCGACCCCAGTTCTCCGGGTCTTGGAGAAAATCCAGGATCTGCCGGCTGGCTTCGTCACTGAAATACTTTTTGCTCAGGCCGGTACTCAAAACGTCATCCCAGTTCACGAGCGTGTGCAGCCTGATGTCGTGATCGGCAAGATTTTTCCCTCCCTCATGAAGGTCGAGACGCTCCGAAGCATAATCGAAAATACAGAGACAATCGGTCATTGTCGCGCCCGCGGCGCGAATTCCGATATTAAACCGGAGCTTGCTCATCCCGTCCGTGATCAAATCTTCAACCAACATGACTTTCTGGCCCGCTTGCAAGATTCCCTCGATCTGCTTTGTGCCCCCGTACCCCTTCGGTTGTTTGCGAATGTAGATCATCGGTTTTCTTAACAGGTGCGCAACGAAGGCAGCATAGGGGATTCCTGCGGTTTCTCCCCCCGCGACAACGTCGATCGCTGCCAGACCGATATTCGTCTCTGCTTTCTTGGCCAGTTGCGCGACGACCTCATCTCTAACGTCAGGAAACGAGAGCAGCCGCCGACAATCAATATAGACGGGGGAGATGCGACCCGAGACAAACACGAAAGGCCGATCGCGAAAAACCTGGATGGCTTCTGTCTGCAGCAGCATCTCGGCAATTCTGTTGGCAACCTCGTCCATCAAATCTAACCTTTCTAACGCTTTTACAAGATGATCGGAGCGCTAATATAAATACTTTGCTGAACTTTGTGTCACGCGGTCTAACGATCAGCAGGCATATAACACACCGGATATTCTTTGCCAATTCTAAATTGCTTTGCTTGGAACAACGGGGGGTTTTTCCGTGTTAAGCATGTGGAGCTACAATTCAGTTGAGCGGCTGAGGTTAACCCGCTAGAATAGGCCGGATTTCACCTTACCAGGTTTGGGAGCCTTAGGAAGATCCCGTGCGCAATCTATCGGGGCGGAACGAGCAAGCAGATTTTCCTTTTGGAAAACGACCTTGCCCGCAGACCCAAAAAAAGGGATCGGCTGATTCTTGGAGTATTTGGCAGCCCGGATGTTTGGCACACTGACGGCCTGGGAGGAGCGGACCCGTTGACCAGCAAGATGGCGTACATTGGCCCGAAAAAGGTCATTGTTGCGGAGTTCCCAGTCAGAGACAGCGAGTTCGTGAGCTTGGGAAACGTCAGCATCGACGGAGAGATAGCGTCGTAAGCGCGTGAATCCAGGGGGTTGATCACGGAATCCCGAAAACCCGTAACGATTTTAACCGGCTTTCTCGGCGCGGGCAAAACCACGCTGCTCAACCGCATTCTGACCGCGCCACACGGTCTGCGCGTTGCAGTCGTCGTCAATGAATTCGGCGAGGTCGGCATCGACCATCATCTGTTGATTTCCTCCGACGAAGAGATTTTTCAGATGAACAACGGCTGCATCTGCTGCACGGTACGCGGCGATCTAATCCGGGTTCTGTTTCAGCTGTTGGAACGAAAATCCACGTTCGATACTCTGCTGATCGAAACCACGGGGCTGGCTGACCCCGCGCCCCTGGTTCAGACACTCCTGATTGACGAAAAAATCCGGTCCGAATTTCTTCTCGATTCGATCATCACGGTGGTGGACGCGATGCATATCTCGCTGCACATCGAAGACCGCCCTGAAGCTCAGGAACAAATCGCTTTTGCAGACACGATGCTTCTGAACAAAACCGACTTGGTGACCGCAGAGGAACTCGACCTTCTGGAAGGAAAGATTCGTAGGCTTAACAGAACGGCGCGAATTTTTCGCACGCGCAACGCCGACGTTGACATCGCCGGACTTTTCAATTCCCGTGGTTTTAACTTGGAACAGAAGCTGAGCCAGGATCCCGAACTGCTCACCGACGGGAATCACCACCACACGACGCCGTTTTCCACGGTATCATTCGTCGAGCCCGGAGAGCTGAACGGCCAGAAGTTGAGCTTTTGGTTCCGTTCCGTGCTGACCGACTTGGACACCGACATTTTGCGTATGAAGGGAATTTTAAGCCTCCAGGGCGACGATCACCAGTTTGTTTTTCACGGCGTCCACTCCCTGTTTGAAGGACGTCCCGGACGCCAATGGAACGGGGATGAGCAACGCTTGAACCGTTTGGTTTTTATCGGCAAGGGTCTGAACCATGAGAAATTACTGGAGGGTTTCAGAGGCTGTTTGACCGCAAAAAACGCAACGGCCGATAGTCATTCGCAGAGCTCCTGGCAAACTCAGGACGTCTCGCGTTTTACCATCGATCAAATCGCTTACTGGATCCGGCAAGTCTTTACTTTTCCCAATGACGCTCCCGTCATTGTCAAAGAAGTGCCTTGCGTCAAGCCGAACTGCCCGCCGGTGGAAACCTCCGTCATGGTCTTTCTTAAAGGCGAGCCGCCGCGCCTCTTCAAAATCCAAAAAACTCTCCACGAGATTACCTTCGACAATGTCTACGATCTAATCGAGAACCCCCTCCCCTGCTGTTGACGAAAGATTTAACCCCTCAACACGCTCACTCGGGCACGAGTGTAATTTTTCCCCGGGCGCCGTCCAAGCTTCACCTGAAGTTAAAATTTCCTTAATGCCAACGGGCTAATTAGTTAACCTCTAGCAGTAGCATCCGTGGACCCGTTGTCCGTGGCCGACGCAGCTTAACCAAAAACCCATCTAGATTTTACGCTTCTCTAACAACGGGATCTTATACTCCTCTCCGAATGAAAGATTTAAGGAGGCAATATGAACCCCATCAAGCGGATTTTGGTGCCCACGGATTTATCGGAGGATTCCCGAGCGGGCCTGCGCTCCGGCCTGTCGCTGGCGGCGCAAAACCACTCCGAACTCTTGGTTCTTCACGTCGCCCGGGCGCCCCAGCTCTGGCAAATCCCCGATGAGTTTTGTCTTTTGGATTCGCAATGGATCACTTGGGAACTCGACCGAGCGATCAGCGAGGCGCGCTTGGACCTGAACAGTTTTCTTCAACCGCACCAGCACGACTTTGCGAAAATCCCTGTAATCCGAACAAAAGTTGTATTCGGCCCAGTAGCTCAAAAAATCATCGATGTGGCATACTCCGAGGAGGGCGACCTCATCGTCATGTCACCCAAGCCGCACGGCGCTCTCGGGCGTCTGTTTTCCCGCAGCATCACCGATCAAATTACCCGCGACGCTCCATGTCCCGTTCTTTCGGTGCGCCCCCCTCGCGCGGAACGTTACCCTCAGGGCAGATTCCGCGCGGTTCTCCAAGGGATTCCACAAGGTTCTCATGCGTAAGAATTGCGCCAGCGATCCCGGACAGGTCGAAAGCGGAAGCAATCAGCTTACGCCGACAGATATTGCTTCCATATGCCCAAGCATCTTCATATGAATTTCCTCTGAGCTTCACACATTTTTAACTTTTTGCTGCGAAGAGGCAGATATCGATGAAGGTTGCTTCCAGGGCATTGGAGAGAAATCACCGCCTAATAACCCAAAGCGCGCTGCGGAAGGAGAGAATCTCATGCAGACGGTGGATATGGGACGCCTGATAAGGGATATCGTCGTCAAATTTAGTGCCCAACGGACAAACGAATTACCCCCGGTCCGGCTTACCATCTCTCCAAGTCTTTCCGCCTTTTATTGGCGAGACGATTCTCTGGAAAGACTTTTACGCGAAATCTTCAATGAAGTTCTGAAATCGAATCGCGTCGATTTGCCCGTCCGAATCAAAGTTTCCAGCCGGGCCAGGCTTCAAGACCTGCAAGCCTTTATCGGGCTAAGCCCTTTGTACTGGATTCAAATAAAGGTTTCCGGCCACGGCCTCCCCTGCTTGGATGTTCTCGAAAGCAAGCTTCAACATACCGGGTACTATTGCGAGGAGTGGATCGGCACGGAGAATGCTACTTCACAGCTTGCCATCTTCTGCTCAGGACGGGGAGGCGCACCCAAATTGGTGCTGTACCTCAGCACCTGTCGATTTAAATGGGAATGTGATTTTCTCATACCCATACTCGCGAACTGCCTACCCGATGCCGATTAGGTGTGGGGGACCCGAATTCGAATTCACGTTCTTGTTGTTCGCCTGTAATCTCCGCTCAACATTCCCACAGTAGAAGAACACCGTCATGGTAAAGCAGGCAGCAAACATTTAAACGTAGTAACAACAGAAGAAGAAAATCATAAAGAACATCACAGGTTCGCGAGGTGGATATGCGGCGCGGAAGATATTCTGACCGAAAAAACCCAATTAAAACAGCCATCTTGGCTGTCTTTATAATGCTTATGGCGTCGCAACCCTTATGGGGCCAGGACAAGGTCATTGCGACCTACACGCTACCTGACTTGCCCGTCCGAGAATTTGAGAACGCGATCATGCCGGTAGGCATCACGAACGACCGGAAGATTCTGCTTGGATCTGTGGGCAGCGATCTTTGGCGCCATTCCTCCGATCCCGCGGGCGAGTTCTGGATGTTGACCGATAGAGGACCGAACGGTCAGGTGAAAGTGGATGGGAAGAATCGCCGCACGTTTCTTGTGCCCGAGTTCAACCCGGTGATTCTTCACGTAAAGGTTGACGGCGCCACGATTCGTATTCTGAAAACCATTCCGATCGTCGGGCAGTCAGGAAACCCGGTTACCGGAATGCCCAACATTAAGGGGTTTGACGAGGATCCGTACGACTATTCGGCGCAAAAGAAACTGCCGCTCAATCCCAACGGGATTGATTCCGAGGGCATCGTGAGAACCAATTCCGGGGAATTCTGGATCGCCGAAGAATATACGCCCTCGCTCCTTCACCTCGACCGCAACGGCAAGGTTCTCAAGCGCTACATCCCGGTGGGGATCGAACTCTCGGGAACGGACTACCCAATCACTCAAGTTCTTCCGCCCATTTACGGCAAGCGTAAGATCAACCGCGGCTTCGAGGGTTTGGCCTTGAGCAAGGACGAGAAAACTCTTTACGTGATACTCCAGAGCCCCCTTTCCAACCCGGATAAAAAAACCGGCGACGATTCACGCAATACAAGGGTGCTGGTATTTGATATTCCCGGCGAAAAAGTGACGGCCGAATACGTGTATCGCCTCGATATTGCAAAGGAGTTCGACCCTCGCCCAAAGATGAAACCCGACGAGATGAAACTTTCCGGGGTGGTTTACCTCAATTCCCATGAGTTGCTGGTCCTGGAGCGCACGGATTGGGTCGCCAAGCTTTATTCCGTTGACCTCACCAGAGCTACCGATATCCTCGGCTCGCGATGGAGTGACCCGGTCACCTCTCCAACCCTGGAAGCTTTGGAGGATCCGGCAAAGGATGACATCCAGGTTCTGCCAAAGTCCCTGGTCCTCGACCTAAGCACCCTTAGCGGCATACCGGACAAGATCGAGGGAGTTGCCATCATTGACCGTCAGATGATCGCGGTCGCCAATGATAACGACTTCGACATCGAAGAGAGAGGAATGGATGCCAACGGGAATAATCCCGGCAAGGGGTTAAAGAGCCAAATCGTGGTGATCTCACTGGCCAGGCCCCTCCCATTGCAATAAGACAGCTACGGGCTACCGGGCAGCGCCTCCGCACCGGCCCGACTCCGCGCCTTTTCTTCCAAAGGGATTTACCTTTGCGGTCTCCTTTTTGTCTAGACCAACGCCCATTGAAAATGAAAGACTCGATGGAGAAATGGCAGGAAGCGGTTCAGGCCTTGAGAGCGTTCACCTGGAATGACACGATTGAAGACGAAAAGGAATTTATCGAGCAGTGGCTGGCGCTGATACGTACGGCGTTTCGCGTCGATTTCTCGTTCGCAACACTAGTTACCCAAGCGCGCAAGATTGAAGCCGCTGCTCCCGCGGACCCCTGCGGGTCCCCTCCGGTTTCAGTCTTCGTTAACGCGTTCTTCGACGATCTCTCGACGTCAAGTTGCCCCACGCTCGTGGAGGACATCGACCTCCGCTGGGGATTTCGCAGTCTTGTCGCCGCCTCCTTATCGCCCACGGGCAAGGGGCTTTCCGGGATCATCGCGATCGGGGACTGTTCCAGGGCCGACTTTACCGCTCCCGAACTATTTCACTTCCAGAACGCAAGCGAAGAACTAGGCTTCGCTCTGCGGCGATCTCTCCTCCGCAAGATCTTCCGGCGGAAGAAGATTCTCGTCGAAGTCGCCGAAGAGACCCCTTTTCTCGAAATCAGAGAGCTCCTCGCAAATATTACGGCAAGAGTCAAAAGATATTTGGCGGTCGATCTTTGTGCCATTCGACTGATCGACACCAAGGAACATTTCTGGCCTGTGGCGCTCAGTCCTGACCAAAGCAACCTCCAATACCTCCTGTCGCCTCACTGTGGGGACTTAACGCCGCGCCTGTTCGAGAAAAAGCGGTCGGTCGCAATTTCCTACCGGCGCAACGAACAGACATCACCGTCACCCTTCCACGCCTATCTGGGAACACGCCTGCTCTCCAAAGCGGGCGCATTGATCGGCCTGCTGGAGATCTACAGCGCTGCGTCCCGAGCTTTCGACCCCGAAGAAATCGCCTTTCTCGAAGAGCTAGCGCAGCTAGCCAGCCAGGCGATCAATCATTCCAAGGTCCCTCTCCGGGAGTGATCCTTCGCGTCCCTAGATATAGTTTCATCAGCGTTTTAGCGCCAACGATCCATTTTGCGGGCAATGCCCTTTATGGAACAGTTCTAATCGTAAACCGTCGCCTTCTCTATCATTCCTCGGCTAGCGGTCCCCGTCACGGAAACATCGATTGTGTTTTTAACGAGTTGATCATCATTTTAAGGAGTCCGGCGAATGTGAGTGGCGCGTCAAGGATTCGCCTTGTTTTCAACCGCAAAACTCCCGATGCAAAATTCTCACAAAAATTACGCAGATTTTATGATCCCGCAATCTAAGCAGCCTAATCTCTAATCAAAATCGCTTAGCGGGAGGTCCTGAATGAGAAATTTACTGGATCACCTTAGTAGAAGCCCGTTGATCCTTCTCTTGGTGATGATAGTTTTGCTTTTGGCGCTATCGTTGTTTATCGCCAAGGTAAGTGCCGCTAATCCGAAGTGCCCAAAGAGCCAATGCGAATCTCTTCTGTCCTGACCCCACATTGGCGTTTCTAACCGTTAATGTTCGTCACCCTCCGCTTTCACGAGAATTTCATCTTTCTATCACTCCGCGTTGATCGTGGCCATCTATCCCGGTGCAGGTATCAACAACCCAACTTCTGGAGGCAATCGCTGTGGCAGTGGATCTAAAAAAAATCATAGAAGAGGCGCGACTGAAATTCAGCCGGCCAGAGACAGGGCCGCAACCAACAATCAACGCGCAAATTCCGCCTCATTTTGATCAACTCTTCTGGCAGAATGACAGCCTTGAGAGATTCATCAAGTTTTTTCTTTACTACGCGCTGCATAGCAGTGACGCGGACATGCCGGTGCATGTCGCGGTCCACGCGAGAACGAAACTGACGGATCTAGAGAACTTCGTTGGCGTCTACCCCGTTTACTGGATCCAATTTAGAGTCCGTTGGCATGGGTCTTCCTTAACAAGCAGCGTTATCGGAGAAATGTTCAGCGACCTCGGTTACCGGTGTGAAGAATGGGTTAACGCAGAGAAGATCAACTGGCAACTAGGCATTTTTACCCCCGCAGGAAAGGGTGAGCCGAAACTGGCGTTTTGCGTCGCTGCGCATGAAGCTTCTTGGGAATGCGACTTTCTCCTTCCTATGTTCGACCGCCTTCTCCTACCCTTGTACTCAAACGTCCGCAAGAAGCAATAGAGCCACCGCCGGGCCGAAACAGGAATCTCACCTCCTAGCATAAGCGAAGTCGAATCGGGATTGCCACAACCGGAACTCATCTCTCTCTGACCAATTGAGTTGGCTCAATCCCTATAGCGGTCAGGTTGAAAACGGGATCACCGCTGCGCTGGCCGATCCGGTCCAGGAAAAAGCGTTACAGATGATCACGGCAGACCCGTTTCGCACGCCGACGTTCACGCTCTTTGCCGACACCGACTGGTTCGCCACAGGCGGTCCCAAGTGCGCAACTCCGGCCGACTGCACTTCAATCCCGGCACGGACGAGTCAGAGCTTTGCCTGGAACCACGGCGATATTCAGAATGAGATCGGGAACAAGGCAATGCGACAAGAACCCCGCCTATCGACCCGACGGTACACTCGCTTCCCCCCCAAGATGAAAACAGATTCCACGGCGAGATTTGCGACCTAATTTTTAACCCGAAAACTCCGCTTAGCGATGAAGCTGTCCACGATAAGACCACTTACGGGGAAAAGGCCGGTAACGGGCAATCAATTCGAAGTCTAGATTTGCCGTGCAACTACTTGGCTTTACATCAGGAATTGGACATGCCCCCGGCGGGATTCGAACCCACGGCCTCAGGATTAGGAAAGTTGTGGAGTACCTTTAATAAGGTCTTATCAGCTTACGTGAGTTTTTGCTTTCCATGTAAATCAACGGTTTTTCGTCAACGTTCAATCTCACAGAAGCTGTTCTCAACTAAGTCAAAGAGGCATTTAGAGGCTCTCCAGTGGCTTTACGGATCACTCTTGTTCGCGCACCAAGATTCTCTAGGGTTAGGGCCCCAATATGCGCCGGAGAAAACTTTTGAAGAGGGATCAAACCCCACTTTACTTCCCAAAGATTTCCTGCGCCTGGCGTGCATAGAACTCCATATTTTCACCCTGAGACGGGTCAAGCGGAACCATGTTGACATTTTTTAATGCGCCTTGTTCCTCCGCAAGGTCGGAGCGCGCCGACTGCCGCTCGAGGCTCAAGACCACTTGTTGGCCTTCTTTGGACAAGACAAAGTCGATGAATAATTTTGCCGCATTGGGATGCGGAGCCCGAACCGCTAGCCCGTAGCCGACTGTATTCAGGAGCGCGGGGCCGAGTGTTGTCCAATCGACGGGCGCGCCTTTCTTGATGAGCGGAAGTAAAATACTATAGGTGGAGTCGGGGTCCATTGCGGCCTCGCCGGCGATTATAAGCTGGGCCCTCATCGCACGCGGGTCGCGACGTAGCGCGGGGTTCTGCTTGGCGAGCGCGCGCATATAGTTGAGCCCTTTCTCCTTGCCCATAATCTGCAAAATAAAGGCGAACCACTGCTCGTTAGGATTTAGCATTATCTTCCCCCCTTTCCACTCGGGGTTCAGAAGATCCTCCCATGTCTTGGGCAGTCTGTCGCGCGCGACGGCTCTGGTATTGTAGCCGATCACGTGGAGGTTCATGGCGCTCATAACCCAGTAACCGGGATCCTTAAATTCTTTGGGGTAAAAACGTTCCTCCGGCGACACGTAGGGCGCCAGGAATTTACCTTTTCTAAGGAAATACATTCCTAAGGTATTATTTTGTAAAAGATCAGCAAGAAATTTACCGGACCGCTGTTCAGCAATCACCCGCGGGTAGAGATCGTCGCTCGTCAAGCGGTTTAATTTAACTTCGATGAAGGGATACTTCTCGTGAAACTTGTTATTAATAATGGTCGCCTGTCTTATGGTTGTGCTGCCGTAAATTACCAGTTCTTTCTCCTTTTTGGCTCCTTCGATTAATTTGGTCATTTCGTTGGATTGAGCCCACCCCCAAGCAGGCAGGAGCCACGGGCTGGAAAGAACAATGAGCGCGAACAGCAAACGGAACAGTAAGACGTTCATGGAATCCTCCTGATGGTGGATAAGCTTGATCCTCTTACTTGGCCCGGTTGTTCTGTTACAACAGGGCTCTGGTTAACCGAAAATTTCCTGTGCCTGCCGCGCAAAGAACTCCATCTGCTCACCCAAGGAGGGATCGAGTGGAATGAGATTGCTGCCTTTCATGGCTTCTTGCTCCTGCGCGCGCATGTAATTGAGTCCTTATTCTTTGCCCATACTCTATCCCGTAACATCGCGTTCACGTTTGTGTCAAGTGTAAGTCCACCAGCAGCTCCAACTCCTCCGCATAATTTTATCACGCGACCGACGACAACCCATAGCGCTCCGCCAGCCTGCGCTCCGCGTCCGATTTCTCTCCGTCGGACCAGCGGGAGTAAACCTTGAAGGTGATATCCGTGTTCGCATGACCCAGCAGCTTGGAGACCTCGACCACGCTGGTGCCGTCAAGCAATACTGGGTTGCGTATGTGTGCCGCAAATGATGCATGGACAATTCGGGGATTTCCGCCCCCTCGGCCGCAGCCTTGAGCATCCGATTATTAGATTTCCGATTCAGTGGCCGCCCCAGCGGATCGCATAGAACCAGATTGTGCTTATTCGCAGGGCATTGCAACTTCCATTTTTTCAACTCGGAGATGAGGATCGCGGGAATCTTGATTTTGCGGATGGACCGTTTGGTCTTTGGTTTCTCCAGTATCGCCTTGCCGCCGATTTGCGTGAGAGAACGGCACACGAAAATATGTCCCTGCTCGAAATTGACGCGGTTCCATTGCAAGCCGTTTAATTCGCCGTGGCGGACCCCCGTCAAACACGCGATCATGTGCTTGATTCTCTCCAGCCCCTGGCCTGCTCTCGGCAATCAGTTTCGACACTTCCGTGGCGGTATAGACTTCGTGCGATTCTACCCGCCGCAGGTGTCTGTCGCTCTCGGCCTTGTCGTCCTCAATCTCAACTATCCCGTCGCCGTCCGCTTTGTCGAAGGCGTCGCGCGAGACGTTCTCTTTCTTCTTCTTCACGTCCAAGAGTGGATTGTTCTTGACACCGTGCCTGCGCGCGAACTTGTAGATTCCGCCGAGCGTTGTGTAAATTTTGTTTATCGAGTTCGCGCCCAAATTGCTCCACTCAGGGAGTTCTTCGGTCTTTCTGTTCGTGTAGAGACCGAGGGCCATTTGCTCTCATCCAGACACGACATCCGCGGCGATGCCATATTAACTTTTTTATTAATCGGGACGTGGAAGGATAGGCTAAATTGCTGAAATATATATGCCCCCGGCGGGATTCGAACCCACGGCCTCAGGATTAGGAATCCTGCGCTCTATCCATCTGAGCTACGGGGGCGCGCGAAATATCAGCTACTTTAAGTTATATTTTTCCCGCTCTGTGTCAAACCGTGCCAACTGATTCCTACGCTTTTTGAACGAGCCTTTGGAGAGTCATCTTGCACACTTTGGCGCGAGGGGAAGTAGTCCCCTTCCGAATTCACTTGATCGAAAGACGCAAAGATGGTGAGGAGAAGGCCGTAGTGGGCTCTAAACAATCGGACTATCTTGGAATACGGGGTTATTTTCCAGGTCCCTGCTAACCACCGTTTTTACCATATCGAACAATGGTTACCTTCTCCTCGGTGATTAACCCGCTTTCGATCCAGTTCTCTTTGTCGATGACTTCCTTAAGGTGCCGGATCTTTTCTTCAGTATCTACGACTTCAACGATGATGGGCAAATCAGAGGAAAGATCAAGAATGTCGGCTTTGTGAAGAATGGATTTTTGCCCGAACCCCTCAACGGCGCGCAAGATCGTGACTCCCGCAAAATCATGACTCCGTAAGTATTCCGCCATGTACTCGTAGAGATGCTTGCCCTTGTAACGATCGCTCTCTCCAATAAAGATGCGCAGCAACACCGCAATACTTTCAAGTCTCATAAAGCACCTTTAAACATAAGGAGCGCCACGAATTTGCCGAGCAAAATGGCCGCCAGGCACAAGATGACATTGGACGCGAGGTTGACCGTAAACAACAAATAGTCTCTCAGTTCCAGCAATCTAACGGTTTCATAGGCAAAGGTTGACATTGTCGTGAACGCGCCAATGAAACCGATCGTCGAGAAATTACGAACATCCGGCGACAGAGACCTGCCGAGACTAACGCTGTACATGATAAAGCCCAGCAAGAAGCTCCCGATGACGTTAACGAATAGTGTCCCCATAGGAAATGCCCCGGACCAGTTACTGGCGGCCTTGGAGAGCAGATAACGTGCAACTGAGCCGAGAAAGCCCCCGATACCAATATACAAGGTCTGCATCATGGGGGTTACATTGTCTTCCTAAAAAACCAGCCGATTCTTGACCTCGAGTTGAGGTAGGGTTATCACCTTGGTGGCGTTCCGCTTCCCAACAAGCACGGCCGCTGATTGCTTTAAAGCTAGGGGTCGACCTTGGCAATGGTTCCCTTGGGCGACGTGAGCAACGTTTCTTCTTCGTCTTTTTTCCGGAAGACTTCCTCTCATTGCCAATAAGGCTAAAAGATCAGTTTTGGTTGTGCCATCGCTGTGCAATCGGCAAGTCACTTGATTCGCACCGGAACGACGAGAAACCTTGATTTTCTTCGCTGATGTTATCTGCACAGAACCCGGCTGGAGGCCTCCGCACACTTAGGCGCGCTATCCGTCTGAGCTCCTGGGGCGCACGAGGAAAGCCAATGATTTATACCAGCGCTGGTATTACCTTTTCCATTGGGCGTCGGCTAGAAATACCAACCTCTGAGGCGGTTCTTTATGGTGCCCGCATCTGTAGCAACGAGGCCCCTGAGCTGGCCGGGTTTGCTATGCAAATGCGACCGCAATCGCGACCGTAGCCAGTGCCGTCGTAAATCCAACCTCCGCCCAGACAACCACCCATTGCATTCTCTCATGCTCTCTGTACGTGCGGTTAAGAAACTTGATGCGTTCAAATGCCACCTCGAAATTTCTGCCCGCCTCAACGCTCGCATGGAGTATGGTCTCAGCTCGCCCGCCCAGGTTAATCTTGCGAATCGAATCTTCGTAGGGTTCTAGGATCTTTTCCGTTTCCTCGCGGTGCCGGCTTATTTCATTCCAGACCGCCTCGATCTGGTTGTCATCGCCGTCCGCCAGCGCGTTTCGTTCTTTGGCGAGAAACGCTTCATATTCACTCTGCCGCTTCGTACGCACTGCGATAAACTCTTCCCATTTTTCAGCATGCTCTTGCTGTCTTTGATCCAGATCCGCCTGGGAGTTACCCAGTTGTCGAGTTTTGGTCAAAACAAACAGACGGCATTCATCGTTCAGCGACCGGAGTTTCTCGAGTGCCTCCAGAATGGAATATTGACTTTGCCGAACATCCTCACTGACCGAGATCCAAAACATGACGAGCATATAGGCGCAACTGATCGCGAGCAGCCACTTGGCGATCTGTTGGCCCCAGTCCGTCAGGGTGAGCTTGAGCCCCGCGCCGCTTGCTTCTCCGATGGTGACGGCGCCAAAAACGACCAACAGTAATACAGCCGCCGTGATCATTACCAGATTCTGTCGCTCGTGCGACCGCTCGCTAATTCCATGCCGAAACAATGGCTCGGCGATCGCGGACAGCCGAGACAAAAATTCTGTAACTGCCGGCATCTCGACTTCCGGCTCGATCCGACTTCTGGTCGTGTCATTGGCCATCTTGCACAACTCCCCCCTTCTCTCTATCGCGGGCGTACAGTCAGTACCGGTGATCACTTTACTAGCGGATACTCTTGACTTCCGCTCGTTGTCAAGACCGATTGGCGCGTTGCAGAGCCATCACTTTCTAAGCCACCACCGGCGGATAGCGACGAGAGACCAGACCGCCTCAACCGCTCCGAAAGGCCAGGCTCCCTGAAGAAAGCCGTAGACCGATGCCAGCGCGCAGGCCAAGGCAAACGCGAAAACAAACCACCGGCTGTAATCTTCCAACGCGTAGCACACCAACATCGTCGTTACCGCGAACAGGCCAAAAAAGGTAAGCCGGTCCATCAGTCTCTTTTATTGTTGCCGGCGGCAACCGGCCGGTTTGGCAAAGATAGGCTTTACACGGGCGCCGGGACTTTCATCCCGTAAAGCCGCGCTACATTTTCCCTGACCACCTTGGCTCGCGCTTCCGTCGGCAAATGGCCAAGGGTTTGTTCGATGACATCGAGCGAGTTCGGCCAGGCTGAGTTAGGATGGGGATAGTCGCTGGACCACATGCAGTTGTCTTGGCCCCACCATGCGAGGTTGCGACCGCCCACGTTATCGTTAAAAAACGTGGCGTACACCTGGCGATAGAAGTAAAAGCTAGGCTCGTGATCGATCGGCAGCGAGACTTTCTTCCCGGGCCGCGCGCAAAAATAGTCCCACTGCTCGAGTGCAAACGGAATCCAACCGATCTGATTCTCAACGATAACAAACTTGAGGTTCGGGTGGCGATGCAGGGCGCCATAAAAGATCAAGTCGAACAACGCGTCGGCACCCTCCAGGGTCCTCAAGTTCACCACACTGCGATACGCCTCCGCCTCCGGCCCTTTGCGGTTGCGATTGGTAGCGGGTCCGCTATTGACATGAAAGCTCACCGGAGCGCCCAAAGCCTCCGCCGCTTCCCAGAAGGGCTCGTAGTGATCCGACGAGAAGTGCAGGTTGGACGGCGGCGCCTGCCAGATCAGCGCGCCCTTCAAACCGGCCTGGGCACAGCGCTCCAACTCCTCGATCGCATGGTCAACGTTGTAAACCGCAATGCACGGGATACCGACCAGGCGGTCCGGGTTCGGCTGGCAGTAGTCAATCATCCAGTCGTTGTAGACTCGAAAACAAGCCTCTTGTAAAGCCGCATCTTCCAGCGCAAAGCAGCGGTTCGCCCACGACGGGTAAAGCACCTCGGCGCTCAATCCGTCGGCTGCCATCTCCTTGATCCGCTCGTGGCGGTCGTGCCCGCCAGGGTGACCTTGGTGGGTATCCCCTACCCGTCGCGGCGGGAACACCGGCGCGGCGTCTTTGAAGCGCGCCGGCAAACGCTGCAGCCACAGATCGTGGGGTTCGATGACGTGAGAATCGGCGGAGATAATGACCTCCTTCACCGCAGGTTCTCCGATCGCAGTAACGGACGGTGTTGTTGTCATGATTGTCCTTCGCGGGCTTTTCCCCAGGTCACAAATGATAGTTCAATTGCCGGTTGCGAGCGGCTTAAATATTTGCTGAAACTCTCGCGCCGTCTCTTCGTAGTTTCGCGCCAGGTTAAGATCAATCGGGATCACCTTGATTCCGCGCCAACGTGGATCCTTAGGAATCACATCCCGGCGCGCTGAACCTTTCCATGCCTCATTAACCCAAATATCCTGCTGCACCTCTTTAGAAAGCATGAAATCAATGTAGAGCTTGGCGGCATTCGGATGCGGCGCCGACTTGTACATCCCCATGCCTATCGGGATCGAGAAGACCGGATCCATCGCAACCCAGTCGACCGGAGCCCCACGCTCTTTAGTGACGCTCACTCTTGGCGCGTAGGCGACCGCCAATAGGGGGAACTCTCCAGCCGCCATCAGCTGCACCATTTGAGTGTGCCCACCCCGGTACTGGAGGTCTTGCTGGGCAAAGCGGCGCATAAAGTCGAGGCCCCTTTCACGCCCGACTACTTTGAGAAAATTAGCGTACCACTCATATTCTTCGCCGAAAAATGCGATTTTCCCCTTCCATTTCGGATTTAAAAGATCTTCCCAGCGCTTGGGAGCGTCTTGGGACGATACCAGCTTGGTATTATATGCGGTGACCATGGTGTTCACGTAGTAGGAGACCCAGTTACCTACGGGGTCTTTGAATCCTTCCGGTATTGCGCTCGCCTCCGGGGATTTGTAGGGCGCAAAAAAACCTTTCTCCATCATGTAGAAAAGCTCGAAGCCGCTTAAGCCGAGGATATCCACGTTACTCTTTTTTCCCGCTTGCGCCTCTGTCAGCAAACGGTTGCGCAGAGCTTCCGAGCCCAAGCGCACGGCATCGACCTTGCGCATGAACGGATATTTTTTCTTGAATCGATCTACAACCATCGTCTGGAACTGAATCTCGCCGACCGCCCAGGTCACTAATTCGCCCTCTCTCTGCGCTCCCACAAGGACAGAGTCGTTTTCAGCGGCCTGGACGGAACCACTCCGGATAGCCGCGCCGAGGCAACAAGCGAGAATCGATACCGATGCGAAAAAGACGAATCCGCGCATAACTCCTCCTCGTTGATTTAACGTCTTGTGGGTACCCTTTATTCGTAGGCGGAGCGCAATGTCAAGCGCTGCCGCCGTTCGCTAGCACATCAATGCGCCGAAATTTCTTTGTCCAGAATGCTTCCGGTGGGATTCGAACCCAGCCTCAGGATAAGGAATCCTGCGCTCTATCCATCTGAGCTACGAGGCCTTATCACGAAGATTTATCACCTATTACCGGTCCGATCTCGGGTTTTCCATCGATAATGGTCAACGCGTAGTTGACGACGGCTGCTGAACCGCGTTACTAAACAGAACAGAGAGATTACGCTCTTGTGCGGCCGATATACATATGTTCCCAAAGAGTTTTCTGAGCTCCGCATCCGCTGGAAGTTAGACCGCGACCTCCCCTTACTTAAACCCCGTTACAACATCGCACCCAGTCAGGACGCCCCCGTTATTGTCAGCGTCGACGGGGTCAGAAGCGGAGAACTATTTCAGTGGGGACTCGTTCCCTGGTGGGCTAAGGACCCTTCCATTGGGAATCAGATGATTAACGCGCGCGCCGAAACCCTGGCGACGAAAGCTGCCTTCAAGGAGCTTGTCGGCCAACAGCGTTGCCTCGTTCTCGCGGATGGATTTTACGAGTGGCGCAAAGAGGGAAAGCGCAAGGTGCCGATGCGCTTCAAGCTCAAAACCGGGGAGCCGTTCGCGTTCGCGGGTCTCTGGGACAGTTGGAGGAAACCGGACGGAAAGCGACTTCAGACTTTTACCATCATCACCACCGAGCCCAACGAAGTTTTGCGCCCTGTCCACAACAGAATGCCGGTCGTACTGAATGATGAGGCTGCCCTCACCTGGCTCAACGATAATGGCAGCCACCTCTCCCTCGCCTTGTCCGTGCTGAAGCCTTTTCCGGCTGAATTGATGGAAGGCTACGACGTCTCGCCGCTCGTGAACGACCCGCGCAACGATTCGCTGGACTGCGTCGCTCCATATGAAGAGCCCGCGCGCCTCCTGTAACGGCTGGCTTCTTACTTTATCTGCACCAAAGCAACGCGGTTAACGCCGCTGCAGGCGAGCGCGAGATTGCCGTCCCGGGTAACGTCCATATTGCGCACGACGCCGCCACCGGACGGGATCATCCAGGTTTGGAATTTTTCCGTTTTGGGGTCGAAGCGCACGAGCGTATTCGGCTTTACGCCTGCCTCGCTGTACCAGAGGACATCCTTCACAGTGACAATCCCGTAAGGTTGAGACTTGGGCCCGCTAGGAGACGGCCATTCGCTGGCCTTTCCGGTCGCCGGATCGAAGCGGCCCAGATAGCCGCGAGAATAATCCGAGTACCACAGCACGTCGTCGCTGGTGATTGCGATGCGGCGTGGACGGCTATCCGCATGCGGCAAGACATATTCGCGAATCGCCATGGTGTTCGGATCAATACTGGCGATTTTGTTGCTGCCGAACTCGACGAAAAAAGGAATGCCCTTGGAATTAACCACCATGCCGTAGGGCCGTGACCTGGGCGTGGGCGAAGTCACCAACTTCACATCGCCCGTCGCGGGGATCAGCCTGCCCACCATATTTCCCCCTTGCACCGTGAACCAGAGAGTTCCTTTTTGATCGAAGAGGGGCGTGTGCGGATCTCGCGCCGCCGGGTTGGGCATATAGTATTCGGTCAATTCGCCCGTTTTGGGGTCGAGCTTGCCCACCCGGCTCCCAAAGTTTGCCGTGTACCAGATGTTGCCGTTCTTGTCCGCAGTGAGACCGTGCGGGCCAGTCTTGGGGGTGAGCCGATATTCTTTTATATTACCCGTTTTCGGATCTAGGCGCCCGAGCACGTTGGCGAATTGCCCCGTGTACCAAATGGCGCCGTCGGCAGTTGCGAGCGGATCATGCGGGCGGGAGCCGGGCGTAGGCACCACCCATTCTTTTATCGACACTTCGGCGCTTCCTGGAATCAGCACCGCGTTCGGTTTTGGCTTCTCCGGAAAATTCTTCGCCAAATACTTCGCTACCGCAGGGATCTCATTCTGCGGCAGCGTAGCGCCCACATTGACCATCATATGAACTGAGTTCAGCCAGTCCTGCTCGTTATACCCCGCGCGGGTCACCGTGCTAAGCTCATGGCACTGCACGCAATAAGTCTGGACGGTCTTTTTCCCAATCCCCTCGGGTAAATCAGTTTGACTGTAGACGGGAACAACAGAGCAGAGAATAAATGCCGCCATCATGGGCGAAATTAATCTTTGCAACATACTTCCTCCGTCACCAAAGCTGCGACCGCCGCTATGAAAGGTGAACAGATAGCCCGATTGTTTCGAGTTTCGGAGAACTTGTCAAGGTCGATCAAACTCGCGGCCACCCGTCGGGGGACCAAACGCGAGCGACGAGAGCCGCGATTCCGGCTTTTTCCAAGACGCAACGAACCCGGGCACCTGTGCGGCAAACACTTTGTTGCTGAACTTCAGCTCTTTGTTCGGACCTTGACGAGTCTTGACGCGACACCCAAGACTCCGGTTGACCAGGACTGGGCGACGGGTTAAACATCTTATGCTTATGCCTTTCTATATTCGCAAATCGATCAAACTCGGTCCCTTTCGTCTTAACTTCAGCAAATCCGGCGTCGGCGTGTCCACAGGCATCAAGGGCGCGCGAATTGGAATGAACGCAAAGGGTAAGAAATACGTTCACCTGGGCCGCGGCGGGCTATATTATCGTCAGAACTTACCAGAGGTCACTCAAAGCGAATCGGGCCAAGACGAGTCCGGCGGCGCCGGGATTAGTTGGGGTCTGTTACTGATTTGTCTCGCCGCGCTCTTTTTGATCCTTCAATTCTTCGTTAGGTAATACAAACCAGTACTTGTCTTTTATTACAATCCAGGACGCCGTCCACGTGTAGAGCCCGTGTGGCTTGACTGAACCCTCCCCGAGGCTCTATTGTCCCGAATTACAATCTCAACGCGGGAATACGATCTGCGAAACCACAATCCCAGGCCGGGTTCCTTGCAAAGCTTGGAGGATTACGGTGAAGGTAAGTTTTGGTAAAATCACAGCTTGGTCTTTTGTTTTTAACGGCCTAATCACACTCGGGCCAATGGCATGTTCCAGTGCATTTTCCGCCGAAGCACCTCCTGCCGCGCTGAGAGCCAAACAGGAGGCTGAGGCCAAAGGCTACATCTTCGCCAGCAGTCACGACGAGATAGTGAGCAGGGCCAAGACCGAAGCCAGATTAAATATCATTGTCTCCTTAGATCAAGACTCTTTGAAGGGTCTGACCGACGCTTTTAGGAAAAAATATCCGTTCATCGACGCCCGCGCCCAGGCAGTGCGGGGCACTGAAGTTTACCTACGGTTGCTTCAAGAAATGAAGGCGGGTTTGACCAAGGGCCAAGACGTCAACGACCTGGCTGCCGACTACTACCAGGAGTATCTCTCTTACCAGAAGAAATTCGACATCTTCGCGATGGCCGAACAAAAGGTGCTCCGAATCCCCCCTCAGATGGTGGACCCGATGAACCGCAACGTCGTGGCGATAGGAAGCGGACTCCAGGTTGTAGCTTACAACAAGAAGCTCATTTCAGCGGAGAAAGTACCGGCCACGTGGGAGGACTTTCTCAAGCCTGAATTCAAGGACAGGAAATTTCTCCTCGACGTTCGGCCTCTCAATGTCTCGGCTCTGGTTCCGGGTTGGGGGTTGGAAAAGACTCTGGACTTCGCGCGAAAGCTGGCCGCCCAGAGGCCGATCTGGGGAAGCGGACACACTGCCCTACTGGCAACCGTGGTCGCCGGCGAGCACGCCCTGCACCTCGGCCCCAACTTCGACTCTACCCTGAGAGCAAAAGACAAGGACAAGACTGACAGTTTGGATTACAAGATTTTGGAACCCGTCCCCATCCGACTCAATGAGACCCAGAGTGTCCTGAATACCGCAGAACACCCTTACGCTGCGCTTCTGTGGTTGGAGTTCGCCACCTCACCGGAGGGACAAAGCATCCTAGATAAGATAGGACCCTACGACGCTTCGGTCTTTATCCCCGGAACCATCCAGGAACAGGCCGCGCATGGAAAAAAGCTATCAGTGGTCGATTGGAAGCACTTTATCAAGACGCCGGAATACCAGAAAAAGATCGTCGAAGCCTACGGCTTTCCCAGAGCGGAAAGTGCCAGCGGCAAGTGATTAGAGATTACCATTGATAAGACGGCGCGTCCAGCTTGTAGAAAAACCCTCTTGGAACATTTCCGCGGCTACTAATGGCTCAGCGGCAACACACTAGAATCGCAGCCGATGTGCCGGGGCCCATCGTTCCTCGTTGAATCCCCAGCACGTCCCAGCTTTGTTGGCATTTCAGCTTCTTTCACTCCAGCCGTAAAGCCTTTTGGCGTTGTCGCCGAGAATCTTTTTCTTGGCTTCTTCAGTTAGATCCTTTCGCCCTCGAATCGTCGAGACCACGTAAGGAAACATGCCATCCCAGTGGGGGTAATCGGAGGCAAAGATGATGTTGTCTTCCCCAATTCGTTCAATCGCGTAGGGCAGCGTGTTTTCCTCGGGTTCCGTTGCATAGAACCAATTTCCCCGGGCCATATACTCGCTGGGCTTAGCCTTCAGCAGCGGCGCTTCCGCCTGCCGCTTCTCCCATTCCTCGTCCATACGGTCCATCCAATAAGGAACCCAGCCGACACCGCATTCCAAGAAGGCAATCCTCAGTTTTGGAAATCTTTCAGGCACGCCCCCATACATCAAGGCCGCGCAATCGAGCATGGTCTCAAAAGGTCGTCCAACCGTATGCTTGAACAAAAACGTGTCGAAACGAATTTCGCCGGCGGGACCCCCGCGTGAATTGTGCACCATCAAAGGCGCATTTAGCCGCTGCAACTCCTCGTATATCGGCCAAAACATGGGTTCGCCGAGATGGTTTTTCATCCCATAGGTTGCCACTCCAATGCCGGCGAGCCCAAGCTTGGTGATTGCCCGGTTCACCTCGCTCACAGCGACCGGCACATCCTGAAAAGGGGCAAACCCGATGCCCTTCAGCCGGGGACTTTCGCTGCACACGCTTCCAATCCAGTTGTTGTAGGCCCGGCAATAGGCGGCGGCGTAGTCCTTTTCCGGCAACCTGGTAAGGTGAAAAGCACTCGTGGGAAACAAAACCGATAGGTCTATTCCTTCGGTATCCATATCTTTCAAGCGAGTCGGGACATCATGAGTCTCTCTGCCGAGCTTCCCGTACATCGTCCCGTTCCACTCGTCACTTGGAAGCAGCGAGCCTTTCCTTCCACGGTAGGGCTCGTCCATAAAGGCCCGGAGGTCACTGTCGCGCTCGTGCACATGACCGTCCGCATCGACAACTTTTGCGTTTAGCATATCCTCTTCCTCCCTTTTTCAGCCGTTCGCTCGGGACTATATCAATCACTCCCGTGCAGTCAAGATCAGTCGCCTTGTGAGTTTCGTTGATCACCCTCACCTCGACCCCGCAGACTTGTCGCAATAACGGCGACGCCATGGGTGGTGATTCTGGACGATAGTGAAGCATCTCGTCCAATCGACGAGTTAGATACGAGAGATTCTTCGGCCAAAGTCCCAGATTTAAATTTGCTTCTGAACGTCTAATATCCGTGCGCAGAACTCTCAGTCCCTTTTGCGGCTCTTTGATTGACTTAACACCGTAATCCCGTTAATAATTAACGGTTTATTTATTGCGAGCCGTTAGCTCAGGTGGTAGAGCATCTGCCTTTTAAGCAGAGGGTCGCTGGTTCGAATCCAGCACGGCTCACATTTCACATCAGGGTCCCTGTCGTCTAGCCTGGCCCAGGACACCGGCCTTTCACGCCGGCAACACGGGTTCAAATCCCGTCGGGGACGCCAAAGAAATTCGCTAACTTGCCGCTGCTTCGCTGTTCTCCGTTTTTCCGTGTTCAAGTGCCGTTAATAAATTCGAGTTCAGGAAACTGGCCTTTAGGTGGGTTTTCTGGAGATTTTGATATTTCTTGTGGCTCGCGACGTTTTTTGTGACCTGCCGCCGTGGGTGCTCCCGCCGTCGCCCATCGCGTGATTGCGCAATGTCGGAAATCGTGAAAGGTAAAGTCTTTGATGCCCGCGCTGTTGCGCGATTTTCTAAAGTAGTATTCAAACTTGTTTTCCTGAATCGGCGCGCCGTCTGGCATCGTGAAAACCAGCCCGTTCATGTCGGCAAGCCTACACCGTTCACCTCAAAGCGGCTTTAAGTCACGATCCGGTAGCGGCCCAGGCCGAAGCTTGTTCCCTTACCAGCGTGGGTGACTTCACCGGCTGCGAGAAGCGGACGGAACGGCGCGAGCTTACCCTCGAACGTAACGCGGCCGACAAGTCCACCGAGACGCATGGTTGTTCGCTGCCGGCTCGAATACCGCTCCCAGTCAAACCATTTGAGATCCTGTTCGACGGTCCTGACCCTTGTCGCCAGCTCAATCCACTCTTTGAACGCCACAGTCGAGGGCTCTCCCGCGCAGTGAAAATACGAGAGATGTGCGATGCGCCGCAAAAGGTTCCTAACCAGGACATGAAACACCAAATCGGTGGTCAGGCGTGCCTCGTATATTACGCGAAGCGGTGTTAGAAGTTCGATGGTTATCTGCTCGTTCGGCGCCTCCTCGTGTAGAAGGGCCGGGGGACGCAGCGAGAGTATGATCGATTTCTCGAAAGGGTCTACCGAGCGCGGCGTCCGGTCCTCGGCGGTGTATAGCACCCAATCGCGCCCATCGAGCCGACTCTGGACGTAGGACAGCGAGCAGCGCACGCGGCGTCCGCCCAGGCCGCGTTGGCCAAGTCGCTCTAACGCGAAAATGAAATGTGGAATGTATCCTAGCGCTTTCCCGAAGAGCGTGAGTCCGAGCGCCAGCGGTTGGGCGGGAGGCGCAGTGATGCCTCCCGCAGGCGGCTCAAAAACAAAAGGGTGTGGCGCGGCGGTATACTTTCGCATAATGCGGGATCCTGGTGGGGGCGGGGTCTCGAAGACATATGGGTAGAGACAGCGCTCTTTGAGCAGACACGGCGGACAATCATACGTGCGAGTCACACAAACGGCCTGTTGAAGAGCGCTCCCGAAAGCGCCGCGAAACATACTTCCCGTATAGACGGGAAGCGGCAATGGTGCATCCGGCAGCAGTCCCACGGTAAACTGCCCGTAGGTCAGAGGCAGACCGTTTCGAGTGATATCTTCTGGCATATCAGATTGCTTTTTTTCAGCGATGAACAATCACTATAGATGGACCGAGATTCCTTCTCCTACCCGGTCGCCGCGTCCGAGAGCAACGATGGTGTCGGCCGCCGGAAGGGGATAGATCCTCACATCGTCCTTAGCTCCGTCAATCAGTTCGGCCAGAGATGATTTAAGCTCCCCAAGCTCTGGCCAGGTAAGCGAGCAGAGAAAAACCGAAAGCTGCAGGTGAAGCCCTCGTTCCTTCATGAACCGGCAGACGCGCGTTAGCCGCTTGGGATCCGTGATATCGTAGCAAACAAGGTATCGGGCCTGCATGTCAGACCTCCAAAAGCAGCCGAGCGTACTGCTCTAGCATCAACTGCACAAGCCCTTCCAGTCGGGGACGGGCGGACTCGAACCGGCCCGCCAAATCTCGGGTGCTCGCCCGAGCCTTTCCCGGATCCGGCGCGGCAAGCGAGAGCCAAACCGCATCCACGTCCGCCTCGAGCACGGACGCGCAGTCCTTAACGAAACCTAAAGCGTTCCCGGATGTCGCACTCCCGCATGAGGGTTCCAACCCGCCGCGACAATCTCCGCTGCCACCAGTTCCTGCAACGCGCCCTGCAAAAAAGCCCGAGCGTGAGGTTGTTGTCCTCTCGCCCGTGACTCGGCCAGAACCCATGCTTCGTAGTCGCTTCTCCGGAACCCGATTTGGCGCCAGAGGAATGTCCTGGGAGGATCAGTGCTTCGCACGAGCCGAAGCTGCCGGCCCGCGCTCCCACGCATCGAGCCAGTTCGCAATACGTCTTTGCTTCTTCCTGTCCTCCTGTAGCGCTGCTTGCCTTGCGCGACGCTGGACCGCGCCGTCTTCCACGCCGAGCACCATCGCGAGCGGCTCGCCCTTTCGGTTGAGCAAAGCGATCGGTACGCCGCGGCTCGCCAGCAATGTCAGACTTCCGGTATCGAGCGCTATATTTCCGACCACGACCATGCGGCGAATAAGGCGTGCTGGAACGCGCTGGCCCGCGTGCTCGGCCTGTTCGATCCAGAGCGACGGCCCGTCACTGCGAACCCGTAGCTTCTGATTCTCCGTAAGATAAAGGGTCTTCTCCATCGAGAATGCTCCGTGCTAGGGCTTGAACCTCTTCGCGCATCGCTGAGCGACGCGCGACGGCCCACTCCTCATAAGCCTGGTAGTAGCGGCCCCTTGCCGCTTTCTTTAGGTAACAACCGGCGCGCTCCCCTTCGGTGGAGAAATCCCGCTCCGTAAAATGGCGCACCCGGAACAGATCCCAAACCCACCGGTCGACCTCAGGCCGCGAGAGTTCTGTGAGGTCGCATGCCAGCGACTCCCGCCCGTAATCGAGCTGGTGATAGAACCCGACAAGCGGGTCGAGGCCAATTAGCTCGCACTCCCGGACCCACTCGTAATGGACCAGCGTGTAGGTTAGCGACAAAAGAGCGTTCACCGGATCGCGAGGCGGCCTGCGCGTGCGGCCGTCAAAACCCAAGCCATCGCGGAAGAGCTGCGATAACGCTCCGAAGTAAGCCGCCGCCGCTCCTCCCTCCAATCCCCGCAGGCTCTCTAGCGAGGCGGCCACCGGCACCTTCTCCGCTACTTGGCCGACAACCTCAACAGCACGCAAAGCGGCCCGGCGTTCCGCCGGTCGATCTTCCGCCATGTCCTTGAGCAATCCAAGCTGGCCGCCGAGCTTTTTCCCGATCCATGCTCGGGCGCAGTCCAGCGCGAAAGGCCCGGCGCTCAGCTCATACTGCCGAAGACGCAGCCGTGCATGCCGGTGCAGGCTTCCGATCAGGCGTCCCCGGTATCGCTGCCGTTTACCCGAAAGGAAAACCACGTCGACGCCCTGGCCAGCCAGCCGATGGAAAACTGGAGTGTGAATCACAAGATCACCAACCATCACGATCCGCCCCAAAGGAGCGAGCGGAACCGTGCCGACCCGTTCGCCTCCTGCGTAGACGGCAATTGTCGATCCGTCCAGCTTCAGTTCCGCTTGCTTGCGGTCAATGTAAGCTATCCCTGGCACAACAATCACCCAAAATAAAAGAACTCCGGATCTGATGGCGGCACAGCAATTCCCAGCGTGTGAGGGCGGCTGCGCGCGTCCATCGTAAAGATATGCACGCGGTCCTCTTCGACCGCGATTAGCTCCCGAAGAGAATCTTTTATTGCAATCAGCTCAGCCTGAGTGCACCAGCATTCATAGACAGACTTTTGCCCGCCGGTGCTGAAGCCTTTGAGCAGCTCGCGCACCTGGTTCAAACGTCGCGGGTCGCAAACGTCGTAAGCAATGAGATATAAACGACGTGAACTCACACCATAACTCCTTGAATAATCACGTAAGTTACTGTCAGGTTCCAGCCCGGTCCAGCCCCGTCCGCCAAGGGAACTCCAAGGCAGCACAGCGCCCGTCAAAATCGGCGATTTCTAGCTTGGCAAGTTCTTTGAGTCTCGGCATAAGCGACTTCACATCTTCTTTTGCTATGGGTGTAAAACCGTGAGCCAAGAGCGAGTCGTTGCGCTTCTGAAGCAATACGCCGAGGCCGTGAAACTCCCCGCTATTAAAAGAAACGCCGAGCCTGTGGCCCAAGGCCTTCAGCACCTCATAGTCCAGCTCCAGACCGATCTGAACCAAACCCTTCGCGTTACGATGAGCCTCCAATTTGGCGCGCATGGGCTCCGGCGCGCAGCTTACGTCCACGTTCGCCGTGTTAATTCCATAATCCTTGCCCAGTACCCCCTGGGCAAGCATCTCCGCGAACCGATATAGTCGCGCCAGCGCGTCGTCGTAACGGCCCTCGTCCAATCGCCGCCGGGAGTTGTTAAATAAATCGGCGACGCGATCCGGCACGAGCGGCGCCGTCACAACGCCCCGATCTGCGCGCGGATTGAGATCAAGCAGCCGATGAGGCACCTCTGGCACGGGCATGAAATCTCGCAGATCCTCCAACTTCGACTGTCCGAGCTTTAAGAGTTCCCCGAATGCGCGTGCGTAATCGAACCGGTCCCATGCTGCATACGCACTTACCACAAGCAGGACGCCTTCCCGGAGTTGGCGCTCGTGGTCCCCCAGCCAGGCATCGACCAGCGACGTAAGGAGTCCGTTCGCCGCAGCGAAGTTAAGCTCCCGGCAGAATTCCATAGCTAATCTGATGCGCTCGTCTGCCCAGACGCGACGCGGCTCAACCGACACGAGGCGCTCGGTCTGATCCTTGACCACGCCCGCCAAGCGTTCCCCGGTAATGTAAGTCAACGTTGCGCACCTGTGGGCGACGGCCGCCAAGACGAGGCCGGCGGTCATCGCCTTTGTTCCACTGGTGTAGTCCACCTCGATATCCTCCGGTGCGAAGCCGCGTTGGGTTAGATCGCGAAGCACGGCAAGGCACTCGCGATAGGCCCGCTCTACATCCTCGATATTCGCGAGCGTATGAACTTCATACTCTTCCTGGCTCAATTTTAAGGTTCGGGCCATCTTTTTGGCTAGTTCTTGGCTTTCGTCGCTCGCCACCCACGAAACAAAACTGGCCCCGCTCTTCCGCAAGTGCCACATCAACGGCTTCGTAATGTCAACATCTGGCCTGGTACCCGTGCCCACTGATTGGACTAATGCTTTCTTCATCTTGGTCTCGGCTCCTTAGTGGGGAAGCTCCGTATGTGAACCTCTTTGCCACCGCCCGTTCGGCCAGCGCAAAGCCCACTTCTACTCATAATGCGCCACTCGGCGCGCGGCAAGCGCGGAAATATTTCCGCCTTGTCAGCTCAGCTGCTTATCGCGTAAGATCCGGCGCAATTAACCAAGGAATTTCCTGTGGATTCCGAATTCGGTGCTGAGATATTATAAATGGCTTCAAGGTTTGTCATCGAAAGCATACGGCAGAATCAGTTTCGCATAAGCCATCATGCCACGGTAAGGCGGATCGAGCGGGAGATATCGATAGACGAACTTAAGCGAGTTCTCCTTAACGGCAAAATCATCGAACGGAATCCAAAAGACAAGCCTTATCCATCTTTTCTCGTTTTGGGGTGGCTCCGTTCGGGAGACCCCTTGCACGTGAAATGCTCGAGAGGTACAAAAGAACCTAAGTTGAGAATCGTTACGCTTTATGAGCCCAGCGATCAAGAATGGGAAAAAGATTATAGGACGCGCAAGAGGCGCTAGCGCGAGAGTCCGGGATTTGTGCGACTTCTGCGGCGGGCAGCTGGTTCGCAAAGTCATTGATTTGGACGTACGGGTAAAAGGGGAGTTGCTCGTGTGTGAGGGGCTTCCTGCCGACGTTTGCAGGCAGTGCGGAGAAAAGTACTTTAGCGTGGCGGTCTCGGAGAAGATCGACCGCTTCCTGGAAAAATACCAACACAACAAACCTTCCCGTTACCTTTCCACTCCCGTGTATTCAAAGTCCCAGGTTCTCCAACGCGATGACCGTAGGAGCTGACTGGCGATAACGCCAGGTGCTCGCCTATTCGGGAACATCTTCCACATCGCGCGCCACTCGAGAAATAGCCGGTGCGCTTCTTGCCACATATTTAGATCCGCAAAAGTCTTAATTTCTCCCATAGATCCCCAGATCACTAATTTACTACAGCTGTCTTAATCCCTTCTTTTTCAGGTCGTCGTTCATTCCCAGAAGGCGCGGATACTTTACGCCGCGATGAGGGTCTTAATCCCTTCTTTTTCAGGTCGTCGTTCATTCAGATCAAAACTTACATGGCGCGAATAGCCGCAGCCGTCGTCTTAATCCCTTCTTTTTCAGGTCGTCGTTCATTCGCAGATTCCTGGGCGGATATGGCTACTGCGCTGGTCTTAATCCCTTCTTTTTCAGGTCGTCGTTCATTCACGTTGCTGAGCTATTCGCTAGTACTTCGCGGCGGTCTTAATCCCTTCTTTTTCAGGTCGTCGTTCATTCCCTTCCGCTCCGGCTGGGAAACCGGAACCGTAATGGAGGTCTTAATCCCTTCTTTTTCAGGTCGTCGTTCATTCGTTGACGCACTTAGCAAGGTGACCAAGAGCACGCTTCCGTCTTAATCCCTTCTTTTTCAGGTCGTCGTTCATTCAACGGCTACCGCTACGATGACCGACCCCGAAGCTAGTCTTAATCCCTTCTTTTTCAGGTCGTCGTTCATTCATCACACGCAAAGAGGTAAGTACGGCGGATGCAGAGAGCACGAGGTCTTAATCCCTTCTTTTTCAGGTCGTCGTTCATTCCTGGCGCGCGTGGTACCACGCAGAGGGCGTGCTTGTCTTAATCCCTTCTTTTTCAGGTCGTCGTTCATTCCATGGATCTCGTGTTCAGATGTGCTCCTCGCGGTCTGCGTCTTAATCCCTTCTTTTTCAGGTCGTCGTTCATTCGTCAAGCGCGGTCTGTGATTGCCAGAGCAGACACGTCTTAATCCCTTCTTTTTCAGGTCGTCGTTCATTCCGATGCATCAACCTCGCGGTCGACAATCGACGACGTCATGTCTTAATCCCTTCTTTTTCAGGTCGTCGTTCATTCATGCAGCAGACCACTGAAAACGTAGCGCGTCTGACGGTCTTAATCCCTTCTTTTTCAGGTCGTCGTTCATTCAGCCCCCTGTATGTTTTGAGCGCGTTTTCGCTCAGTTAGGAGCACGGTTGTGCAGAATTTTCGGCGTTGAAGCTGGAACATTATTTGCTTAGACCCGATACCCATTCGATTACCCCCTTTCTAGCCGTTTCAGTGTCTTTTGATTCCCGGAAATTTCCACCACGGCTCTGACATTGGTTAGCTCCCTTCTCCGCTCCTGTAGCTGTTTGCGTTGCTGCTCTGTCAACGTCTTGAGAAAATCTTCTGCGGCTTTTCCCCGAGCATATGCCCGTTGCTGATTCGCCACGGCTGTCACCTCGCGGGAACCGGGATTCCAGGTGATCATGGCCTTGTCCCAGACCTCCTCGGTTGTGGTGAACGTAGGTGATGATGCCTGCGGAGTGCTTGCTTTCGTTTCCGGCTGGCGACTGGCCCCTGGTTCTCGGTCAAGGGGGTTAGCTTCTGTCCTCCCGCGCGGTGCTTGCCGTTCTTGCAACTCCAGGCGGACCCCCAGAGCTCTCTGGCTCTCCTCGCATAGACTTTTCAACGAGATGTTCTCATCTGCGGCTTCTCCCTCAAGCGGATAGCACTCTGCGAGCGTCCATCCGAATGGCAGGAGACCGGTAGTCTGCCCTCGTTCGCGAGCGGCGAGCCAAACCGTCGTAGCCGACGCTGCTTCCTGGGCAGACTGACCGCGACCTTTCATGATCCTGATCTTGCGCACCCCTCGCAGGGTGACGGACTCCGCGCCTGAATGACGCCCGACCCGGAGGAGAAAAGCCTTGCCATTGTTTAAACGGGAGTGGTTGAGCAACTTTCTGATGCCTTCGAGCCATGCAATGTCGAGATAACCGGCAGTCGAGAGGGACCGTATTTCCTGTTCAAGGATTGGCCGATAGAAAGCATTACAAGCGCTTGCGATCCGATGCGTATCAAAGCGCAGGTCTGTTTCCGGTAGCGCGGCGGGCTTGTTTACTCCGTCCACCAACTGGATGTTGAGCTGGGCCTCAAAGGCTCGGTGCTGCAAGTACGGAATGCACTCCAGAATCTGGGGAGGCCCGCTTTCCGCTCTCGTGGGTCGGCTTTGACCTTCCCGATCCGTCACAGGGGCCTTTTTCAGGTTGACGGCAAAGAAGACCTCTCCCTTCGGCAATTTCAGATCGCCCCGCCAAGATGCATCAGAGACCTGGATTAAGCGCATGGGATCGCGCTCAAACACAAGTGTTCGTTGATTGTAACGAAAAAGGTCCCCTTTTCCTTGAAATCTATGCAGCCCCTCAGTTTCGGTGGTCGGGCGCCCATTGTTGACCTGATCAAGCAGTGCCGTACGGATGGCACCCTTGAGGGAGGATCCCACCAGAATCGGCTGCCGAGAGATCGGGTTGTATGCCGTGCGGCCGATCTCAAGTACATTTACGATCTGTCTGCCTCTTGCCTCGCGCTGCGCGATCTTACCTATGCGATCGGTATACAGACGTGTTACGCCGTTGGAAACAAGAATCCGATTCACCGCCGATGGAATCAGACGGGATCGACGTTCGAAAAAAAACCTCTGCATCGCCTGAATCATGCCGGCACCCGGCCGGCCTTCTGTGATGCGAACCAGTTCCGCGCGATCGTTAGCGGATAACGCCTCCGTGACGCTGCCAGTATCGAACTCATATAGCGCGCCATCCTCAATCACGTAGTTGGTCGGCTGGTAGGTGTCGCCAGTGCCGATGTGAGCAGGAGACAGAGCGGTCAGAAAAATCCGATAGCAGTTGAATTGATTCATGCGCTTCAGTCCAATGACGGAAGATGAATCCCGATCACCGGCGCATAGCCCTGCTGCACGGTTTCGGGAAGTGATTTTGATAGTGAACCATCGCCACCCAGCCCTTGCCCAATGAAAGAACGATCTTCAAATATTGGTGGCGACAGGACTGCGCCCCCGGCAGCCATTAGTACCGGGGTCTTAAATGGATTACCTCGAAGGACTTCGACGTCGCCATGGCGCCCGAAGCGGGTGAAAACTTGATAGAAGGATCGCGCCGGATCCAGAGACAGTCCTTGAGGTGCACAAGGGGCCAGGGTGAGCCACGCATCGCCCACGGCTTGCGAAGGCAAGCTCGTTTCTTCCATGGCCGCCAGGTCGAATCGCCCCAGCCCAATACTCGCGTCGCGGCCGAACCCGAGTTGCCCAATGTCGGATACAGCCGTTGACAGTTCGTCGACGGTCAACCTGTTCGAATCTGAAACCAGGTAGATATCGAAAGATCCCGTTTCGGCCTGAGCAGCTCCGTTGCTCCGAAGCGCGGCGCGCTCGGAGTACCAAAGTTGCTCCATCGCATAGGGCGCAAACATGCCGGTTCCAGTTGTCCCCGTTTCCCGGTTGATCGTGTTGTGCGGCTGCGAGCGGAGAACGCCTCGTCCCGTCGGTAACTCTTCGCTAGTGAGGCAGTGGCTCAGCCAATCAGCGATCGGTTCGTTTAGCCTGTCGAGCGGGAGCCACCTTCTTTTTTTTGCCGCTTTGCGGTCGGCAGAGTCCGGAAGACGAAAAACGTGACGCGGCAAGGTCGGGCACGGCACGTGCCCAGAAGGCAAGGCATCGGAGACAACCAGAAACGGTTGCCCAGCGGTATAGCCTTGCAGCAAAAAGTCGAGCCGCGCCTCGCCCTGGCGATTTCGGATGGCCCAACAGACCTGACCAAACAAAGTGTCACCAAACAGCGGGCTGCCAAAAGCGGACTTTGGAATTATACGCGCGCGAGTCGTCGGCATAGCGTCGCTGTCATGCGGCTTCGATCAGTTTTACTTGGTCGAGCCTGGAAGTAATATCTTCATTGTCGAGGTTGAGTTTCGCGAATCGGATTTTGCCGTATCCCCGCGAACCAGAGCCGCCCAGGCCGGTAAGTTCCAACAACTTTAGCCCCTCGAAGACCATGGGAAGCAAATCCTCCTGATCATGCACCCGAATCGTCAGCGCAAAGTCGAATTGTGCGCTCGCCGGCACTCGCTCGGTATTACGTGGATGTTGGGCGACCCCCCGAATCCTGTCAATCATGTTTTCCATTTTCGTTTCCGTAAGCAGGAGACTTTTCCTCGTCATGTCATCGACCCAGTCGCGCCGAAGCCCGCAGTCCCAAAAGGCGAGGCGAGTGGGACCGATTTCCTCAACTAACGCAATTCCCGCGGACGCGCCTTCGGGGGCTCCTCCAAAGAGGCGCAAAAGATTCTTGGCGTCCTGCAGGACGGTTTGAATCGACGGCTGTTCGAGATGACGAAAGCCCAAGGGCTCGCCATTCGTCGCGCTGATCACTCCCAGCTTCCACTCCAATAGGCTCCGCATCTTTCCCTTCAGAGATGAGCCTGGGATATAGGGGTCTTGCGTCACGGGATGCTTGATAACCGGATTGTCAGTTCCGCCGATATGCATCTCTGTGTTACCTGAGCCGATGTGCAAGCCCGTGACTAGTTCAATGACGCCAGTTAACTTCCTTATAGCCGTCAACTGCATAAGTTTGGCCTCCTATTCGCTTGGTCGTTCTTTTTTATAGAAGCCCATGAAGGCTTCCCAGAATAATTTACACGTAGTAAGGGTTTCCGGGTTTCTTACCTCACTCAGCGTATGGCGCATAAGATTGACGAATTCGGAATCCACAAGTCTTCGCCCTTCTGCATAGGCTACTTTGGCGTTGATCATCCGGATCAAGGGCAAATATTCATCGAATCTATCCGGCCGCTGCGCGACGCGCGTCTCCCAAGTGAGCAACTCGTCGTAAAATCGCCGTAACTGGCTCGGTTTGTTGAAATTGCGATTATCGGCTATAGCTTTCGCTGCTTGCTGGGCCATCCCGTTAAACAGCTCAGGGTCCAGCGGTTTGACGAAGCGGATCCCATTGAACTGCACAGGGGGTGGACGGTTACTACCGCGGTCTTCCCGATCTTGGTTGGAACGTGGCGGCTGCTGCATATTTTCCTCCTCAGTCTCTTTCTTGGTAGAGATAGGTAAACAAGGCGATCTTGTATGCGGCACCGTATTGATCGATGCCTTTAGATGCGACCACGGAAGCCAGTTGTTCATGAAGGGACCGGCGTTCCCGCTCCAGCTCCTCACGCGATGCCGCACTCCTCACCTTTGTCTCAACAAGCCTTCTCGTCCGATACGCAAATTGAGAGTACCAAATGGCGTTCTCAGGTCGGTCTTTCACACGGCCAGCCATGTCCGTGAACCGCAGAATGTCGTACAAATAACCGGTTGACAGTTCGACTTCGCCTGCCAACCGAGCTAGTTCCGCTTCGCATTCCATCAACAACTCGAATTTGTTCCAAGCTACTGGTTCATTGAAGCATGTCACTGCGTTCTTGCGTGTGCTCGCATCCGAGAATGATTTCGCCTTTTCCAGAGCCTCTTCCGCCAGCCGCCCGAGATGCCGAACCGGCAAGCCCGGTTTGGTCATCGACAATCCGGCGGAAAAATGGATTTCGGAGTTTTCCGCCACGTAGCGACGAAATTCTTTTCTCATTTCCTGAGAGAGTCGAATCATCGAATGCCACGGCCCGATCAGGAAGAAGTCATCACCGCCAGCAAACACAGTGTAGGTGTTTGGAAATTTGTCCTGACACACCCAAGGCAACCAGATAGCAAAAAACGCGTTCACTTGACGCGACAGTGCCGCCATTTTGGCGAAGGTGGGACGTTCCAGGCCTCTTTGAAAAATCAGGCCCAGATCGTCGACGTCTCCCTTGAGTGTCACCAGCGCTTCAACTCCGATCCAGCGTTCTGGATTTTTGGGGTCGGGCTTTCGGTCGTCGAACGCCAAGTGATTCAAAGTCTTCGGATCGCCGTCACTCCCAGGCTCATCGAGTCCCCGATACCGATCTTCGTCGTAAGCCTGGATATCGCCAAAGCGGGCTATGTAGCCGTTGATGTGGCGCCGGGCGTAGCCATTCCAAAGCGGCTCATCGCCCGAATTGGGGAGCGAAAAGTCCCAGGCTCTCACGAGGTTTCCAGATTCGGCTTCCTTGCCGAATTTCCCCGTGGTCTCTTCGCCGCCTGAAAAGCTTACCCAGTAGCCGAAGAGAGGAATGCAGAGGGTCCTGTGACGAAGGTCGTCGCGGGTGATCAAGATTCGGTCGGCGCCGGCCAGCCACTTGCCGACATCAACATGGTCCTTTGCAAGCTGGCTCACCCAGACATTACGATCACGTTCCAGCTGGACCTCTGCAGGTGATCGGCCATCAATATCGCAAACGCCTTTGGTGTTATCGAACCGATCTAGATATCCGTTAAAGAGCGCTGGCGGGGCGGCATCGCCGCACAGCTTAAACCGTCTTAGCTTCGCGACTTCTAACTGTTCGAAGAGCCGCTTCATGAGCGCGCTGAAAGGAAACTCATTAACCTGTCCTTGGCGGAAATCGTTGCTTGACGCCGCCAGCCAAGCGAGGCCGATGCCGGATTGGCCGTAGGTGTGTTCCAAAAACCAGCGGTCTAAGTCCGTCTGAACTGCGGTGAGCTTGGTAAGGACCGCGTCGGTATTGGGAGCGACGATGAGAAATTTACCAGCGGCGTTTAAAACCTGGCTGGTAGGTGGCAGGTCGAGCGCGTCCAGGACTTTGAGCGCGGCGCATTCCGTCAGGAGAGAGACGTAGAAGGAGCGTCCACGCAGCAATTTGGCTGCTTGGCGATTGGTCTCACCCCCGGCGGCAAATATAAAATCCTGAATGCCGAAGAAGTCACCCTGGAGCAACAAAAACTTCTTTGTCTCCCACGCAACGCGAGCGTCGTCGCTGGATTGCCTTTCTCGATCCCACATGGCGCGCAGTCGCTCGCCGGCAGTCTCGTTTTCATTGCGATCGTGGTGCCAGCGCCAGAGCGCCACTGCCAGCGCGGCTACGGCTTTGGAATGATCGTACAGAGATACTTCGGGCTTTACATTGAAAGCGGTGGCTGCGGGAATGGCATGGGTAAACATCGACCAGCAGCTCTCGAAGTGGTCAAGCCACAAGGGAAGTTGCTTTCGATGGGAGGACGGGATCGCGTCGAGCCCGGCGATAAACTGCTTCCACAGAGCAAGGTATTCTCCCTGGGCACGCTCTCGGTCATCGTGCTCGTATCCCACCGCTTTGCAGGGAAAAATACTTTCCGGGGACATAGGCCTGAGAGGATATCGCCAATCCGTACGATCAGAATGGCCGGCATCCAGCCGGATTTGTTCCAGCAGCGTAAGCTGACGTGCCGTATAATGACTCTTCTTTGTGGGAGTTTCGTCTGTCGCCTGGTTGTAACGCTCAAACTCTTCCCGCTCGAAACCGGATGCCAACCGATCGCCTGTGGCGATCACGAATTGCAGGAAGGTACGCGGCTTATGGTGACCGGCCGCGGCGCTAATAATGGAATCATCTGCATTTCTCTGACGCCACGGCGCAAATGGCGTCATGTCTTCTCCGACCAGCCCCGGGAAACGCTGTTCCAGTAAATCGAAGGCAATCGCAGTATAACCAGCATGAACGTGAGTCCGGCGCCCCTGAAACTCGGGGCAGTAGACTTGCACGTTCAGATCACGGCGCGAATTCCCGTCGGCATCTTTCTCGTCTGCTTCCGGAATCCGCGCCCGCTCAGCGAACTTGCCAAGATCGTGCAGCAAGGCGGCGATGGCCACACGACAGCCTGCATTTAAGAGTTCGCTCATCTCACACCAGCTCTTCTTCATTTTGACTACAGAGCCTATATTGCGCCTGCTGCTTGGCGTTGCCGAGAAATGCCGGACCTAGTGAAGCTGACGGTGTATTCGAGCTTGGTCATGGCCTGCTCCTTTTCAGCTTCTTCTCCACTCGGTGTCATATCACAAACCAGGCTCTTGCGGCGGCGCGATGGCATCCAGGTCGAGGGCGGGAATTTCCGGCAGCTTGGCGCCGATGATGCCGCGGATCGCGCCGTACATCCCGACGGTGTTGAGCACGAGCCTCTCGATCTGCTTTTCCCGTTCCTTCCACAGCTTCTCCATCGCCCTTCGTTCTCTGGCAAGCTGGTCCTGCATGGCGCGAAAGGTCTCCACGCTCGCCTCTACGCGCTGGCGGAACTCGTCGCCGGATAGATATGCGTAGAGCGATTCCATTTTCTCGTGCATTCCCTCAGCGGCCTTGCGCGCAAAAGCGACGCGGATGAGTTGCTCTCGCAGCGCCACCGCGAGCGGCAAGTAACAGCCAATGCTCGAAACCCAGACGCCATCCACCAGGCCGAACGAGCCGAGCCCGTCCGGCAGGGACACCGATACCAAAACCGCTACGCTTGCCCCAGCCGCCCGCTGGTCGTCCTTCAGCTTCTCGATCCAGCTTGGACTCCACTGTTTGGTATTCTTGCTTTCCCAGATGATGGTCCCGCAAGGCTGTAGCACCGCATCGCGCACTTCCTGGATTAAGTCGGCGCCGCGCATCCCCTTCGGCACGGGACGAATGACATCCTGGGGGAAACTCCCCTCCAGTACCGCTTCGAGGTCCAGTTCCAGCACCTCCCCTTGCCGCTCCTGGGAGCCTTGCTCGCTTTTCCGGCGGGCTTCTTCGAGCAGAGCTTTGAGATCCTCGATTTGCTTGTCTTTCTCCTTGAGCTTGAGCGAATGTTGCTCTGCAGCCACACGGCGAAGCTCTTCCTCGATCCGGCTCTTTTCGGCATCGACACGGCGGGCGACCTCCAAGTCCAGCTCCTGCTGCCGCTCCTCCAGATCTCGGGTTCGTTTGAGCAGGGCCAACTCCCGCTTCTGCGCCTCCTCCGCCCTGCGACGCTGCTCAACAACCTGATTGACGAGGTCCGCCATCCCTCGCTCATATTCGTCGTGGCTTTCCGCCCGCGCCTGCTGGACGGCAACGCGCAAGCGCCATTCGTACTCCTCGTGCAGGGTCGTTTCCACCTCCGCCCGGATGCGCGAAGCGATGGCTTCGGAGACGGGAATGGAGGTTCCGCACGCGGGGCATTGGATTACCGGCTCGGCAAGGGACATGGCAACATCCGACTTGGTCTCCGATGATTTTCTTTGGTCTCGTCTAAGCTCCATGGACAAACTTTCTAACACAACGTAGAGCGCGGCTACAGAGTTTTTTCCGCGTGGAAATATTTCCGTCGGCCTGAGCATTGTCCCTCTGTCAACTCATCTCTTCCGTCAGATCCGCGGCCGCGGCCTGGGCTTTGCGGGCATCCTCCTCTGACAGATACACGAGGAACTCCACTGCAACCGTTCCATCCCAGAAACTTCCCTTGAGTCGATCGGGCGACGCCGAGTCTGCGCGAAATCGCGTCTGGGTGGGCTTCTGCGGTAAATAGCGAACCGTCTGAATCCGGGTGACATAACTTTTTTTTCGGATGCGCTCCAGGTATTGCTGGAGGCCCGGATGCTTGCCCAGATTTTGGTCCTCGTGCTGGATCTTCTTGTTTTCCGGTGAAATGCCGTTGTCGCGCGGAAGCAGCAACGCTTTTGCGGCCGCGAAGCGGTCTCTGAACCCTTGGTGGTAAAGTTCGCCCAACGCGTTAAGCGTGACGAAACCTTGCGAATGGTCGAGAAGTACCCGCAGCTTCTGAGGCAGCTCCTTTAGGCGGGAGTCATTTACGCGGAGCAGCTCGCCGCCGTCTCCATCTTCCAGCGCGTCGAAGACGTGCCGGTAGGCAAGCCAGTCAGTCAAATCGAACGATACCGGCAGGGGAGGCAGTTGGATCGCTTGTTTAAAGTTTTCGAATTGGTAAAAGACCGAAACGCCGAAAACCTGCCCGATGAGCCCGGCGAAAGAGATCTGGGCTTTGTAACCACCCGTCGCATTAAGAAGGATCTCTTCTCCTTCATTTCTGTGGGAGCGGTAAAGCCGCGCAATGATTCGCACCAGATTGCGCAGTCCCTGCTCGAATGCTTTAGGGTCATCGCTCTGCAGGTTCTTTACCACTTCCGGCTCGGCCGTACGATATCCCCAGGCTGCCACGACATCATTGAGCAGCCGCCCCACGAAACGCCCTTCCTTGGTGTCGGAAACGAGAAAATAAACTTGATCGCCCGGTGTAATCTCTTCTTGTTGGGCGATGGAATGGATTGAATTCAGCTCCGCCCCAAGCCTCCGGTCATCGCGCGGCAGACTGGAAAGCCGCGCCGCGAGTCGGCGCCGGCTTTCATCCGATAACTCTGGATATTCATCTTTCCAGTGACTCAGAATCGAGGTTCCCACAGTGTTGAGCAGTATCCGCACGGCAACCGCCTGAAAACTTAAGGTTCGACCTGAATGAGAGTCTTGTCCACAGCTAGACCATAGCGCGTCTCGCCACGCGGCCCATCCGACCTGATGTGATAGCGTTCAGCGAGCCGCTCCGATCCGAGTCCCTTCGCCAGCGCACTGTTGGTCTTGGTAACAAGCGAGCGGAAGCGGGCCAATCGTGTCTCGTCCGTATCGCCCTTGCCAGTCGGAGGTAGCAAAATTTCTCCTGCCGTTTGTTCCAAGAGCTTGTGCACAGTGTCCCAGTTTGTATCCGATACCACTGGATAGCAGGCAATGCACTCGTCACAATTTTTACGATCCCGTTCGACGCAATGCGCCGTTTTGATGCGCGCAAAGGCCGTGTAAAGCCGCACCTGCGCCGGACTCAGGTTAATAGGCGTCTCCCCGATCACCAAGCGGTGATCGGCCGTATCGATTGTCACCGGTTCCAGCCGTTCCAAGGCGCGCAGATGTTGCTGCGCCAAAGATACAAGCTCGGTGAACGGCAACGATTTCTTGAGTAGATCCTCAGGGAGAAAGGCCCGTAACCGGATATACGGAATCTCGGCAAGTTCGATGCGCGCTTTTCTTGCATCAATGCGTTTCCCCTTGGGGAGGGTGAGCAGGCGCTGCCGTTTAGGGATGTAAAAGAATTCTGGTTGAGATTCGAACTCTGGCGAGACCAGCACATGATAAAGCCGATCCGCCGGGCGACCATAAACCTGTAGCACACTTGCAAGGAGCACGCCCATGGTCTTGCGGCCTCCGGCGACCGAACAGTGCAGCCTGACGTTTGGACGTCCGGTCAGCTCACGGATCACCGCCGCGATCTGATCCGCAACCGCAAGATTGTCGTCTTGCGTGCGGAGATCGTCAACCGCCCGCCCGTCAGATCCTTTGAGAGCAATGACAGTATTCGGGCCGCATTGGATGGTCCTCGAGGGAGGATATTCGCGGAGATAAGCAGCGAGTTTCCCGCTCTTGCCGAAGAGAAGCCGTTCGCAAGCCTCCCTTCCTGACTGTGTGGTAATGATCCAGACCTTTTCGGGAGCGATGGCCGGACGCTGTTGACCTAACGCCCAGAGCGTCTCTGTAACCACTTGCGGAGTCAGTCCGCACAGGGCGATCAGCACGTTCCGCATGCGCCACTCCAGAGAGACGAGGCCGTCAATAAATGCCGGCCACGGTTATTCCCCTGAGGACCCGCGGGCAAAACGTCGGCCCGCGGAACAAAGTGATTTCCGATGTCGCAATCAGCGCGGGATGTTACAGCAGCAGGATGCTAATGGCAAACAGTACCTTGCGTACGTCACCACTTTTCAGACCAGTCCGCAATTTCCGCCTCGAACGACCGTTCGACGACAGGCTCAATCAGAGACATCGATAAAACCCTGGCGTGTCTTTGGTTCCACCTTTTTTCGTTGGAAAATCGTTGGATTACCCGGCACAAAGTGCAAACTTATGAAACTTTGCGCCTGATGCGCTTGTAGTATTCTCGCATAGTTAGCACTTGTGGAACCTTCTCGGACGATGCGGGTCCGCGCATTCAAATCCCGTCGGGGACGCCAGAGAAATTCGTCAGTTCGCCTGCCGCTCATTTTTAACAAACGCGTGACCCGACAAACGCTGCCAGATCTGGATCCACCGGTAAAAAGTCGCACGCAAAAAAGCAAATGCTCCTTTGCTCATCAGCATACGCTTTAGCGCGATGTGAGGATGATAAAGGGCGTTTGTGTTGCTAGCCATGTGACGTACAAATGTGTGGCTTCTCTAATCTTCAAAATGATACCGCCATTTAAAAATACTCTTCACTCAGCATGCCGCGATCCTATCTGCGGCTCACGGGTTATCAACGTTAGTGATCTGCAAATTGATGTGGCGACAAGGAAACAACTATGTTCCTCCTTCATGTTGACAGAACAGATACAAACGACCTTGGGCGTTAGCGTTTTCTAACCCGAGCATAAAGGTGGCTGCAATCGGGCAGAAGTGAGAAATCATTACCGTAGAGTAAGCAATACTTACAGTTGGGGTCGGCGGACTTCTAGGAGAATCGTTTGCTAATCCAGTACTTGGCAGCGGTGGCACAGCCCTTGCCGTTGATGTATCCGGGAGTGTGTCCCTCAGCGCCAAACAAGGAATCTTCGCCAGACTCTTCTGTTGCCAATGGAAGTTCGTCTTGTCAATCCGATTCCTTGCGAATGAGGAAGCGCAGGAATTGTAGCCAACGAGAAGCTGGCAGGCTGAACTCGTTAATTAATTAAAGGAGACCAAAATGGAAGAAACAGAGGACAAAACCATCTACAAGGTGGTCGTGAACCACGAGGAGCAGTACTCGATATGGCCGGCCGAGCGGGAGAATGCACTGGGGTGGAAGGATGCAGGCAAAGTCGGGCCCAAGGCGGAGTGTCTGGCGTATATTAAAGAAGTCTGGACCGATATGAGACCCCTCAGCCTCAGAAGAAAGATGGAAGCGGCAACACGGAAGGGATAAGGGCATTGAAAACGATGGCTGGAGACTTTCCATCAATATGAGTCGACCGTTCTCATGCCTGCCGCCGGAGCAGCAGGCGATTCGGGACAAGTGCTTTCATCCGACGGGAACCTTCGTGGAGTTCACGAAAGAAGAAGTCGAGCAATCGATCCCGGAGAGGTTTGAGAAAATCGTACGGCAATATCCCGACCGGCTAGCGGTGAAAGCGGGAAGTCGCTCGCTTAGCTACGAAGCTCTCAATCAAGCGGCAAATCGCGTCGCGCGAGCCATTCTCAGGAAATGCGGCCAGAGAAAAGAGCCCGTAGCGTTGCTATTCGAACACGGCATCGATGCAATCGTCGCAATCCTCGGCACGCTTAAGGCAGGCAAGTTTTACTTTGCGCTGGACCCATTATTTCCCGCGGAACGGATCGCGTACATGCTGGAAGATTCTCAGGCCTGTTTGATCGCCACGAACAACCGTAACGTAGATCTTGCACATCAGCTAACCAATAAGTTTCGCGCAGTCCTGAATACCGACGAAATCGACGGTTCATTGCCTTGCGAGAATGTTGCACTTGCTGTGTTGCCAGATGACCTTGCGGCTATTCTCTACACGTCCGGGTCTACCGGAAAGCCAAAAGCCGTAGTCCAAAACCATCGGAACCATCTGTGTTCTGTAATGGTAAATAGCAATGAGATGCACATCTCGTTTCACGACAGGCTAACTCTCCTTCATTCCGTCAGTTTCGGGTCATCACGGGGTCATTTATTTCAAGCCCTGCTCAACGGAGCATCGCTCTTTCCTTACGATATAAAATCTGAGGGGATATATCGGTTGCCAAGTTGGCTAGAGGCCGAACAAATCACAGTCTTCCACTCCCCCCCGGCTGTCTTCCGCCAGCTTGCGGAGCTGCTGCCTGAACAGGCGCAGCTTTCTAGTCTGCGCCTGATTCGTTTATCCGGGGCGCCCATCACCCAACCGGACTTTGATCTTTACAAAAAGAACTTTTCTCCGACCACATTATTAGAACTCCATTTGGGCTCGACAGAAACAAGGGCGATTTGTTTTGCATTAGTGGATCACACTTTTGCGTTTCCCAAACAGGGTTCTCCGGTCGGCTATTGTTGTCCGGACAAAAAGGTCCTTTTGCTGAATCAGGATGGTGATGAGGTTGCACGAAGTGAGGTCGGTGAGATTGCCGTCAAAGGGCCTAACCTGAACCCGACTTACTGGAGAAGACCGGAACTGACCAGCGAAGAATTTTTGCCCACTCCGAATAGTGCAGAGGAGCGGATTTATCTAACGGGAGATCTCGGGCGCATGTTGCCTGATGGTTTTCTGATCCATCTAGGACGCAAAGACTCCTTGGTGAAGATCCGGGGCTACAGGGTCGAGACCGCCGAGGTTGAGCGCGCTTTATTGGCTCATCCTCTGATTAAAGACGCCGCAGTGGTAGCCTGGGATCGCCAGCCGGGGGAGAAAACTCTGGTTGGATATGTCGTTGCGCGCGGGCAATCGGGGCTCACGGTCAGCGAGTTGAGAGCCTTTTTGCGCAATCAACTACCTGACTACATGATTCCGTTAAAGTTCGTGTTTCTAGATTCTCTGCCGCTGACCAACGGCAAGTTAGACCGGGGCGCTCTGCCCGAACCGGCGGGCGAAAGGCCAGAGCTCAGCCAACCATACGTTGCTCCACAAAGTGAAGTCGAGCAGGAGTTAGTCCGGACGTGGGAGGAAGTTCTCGATATTCGTCCGATCGGTATTCACGATAACTTTTTTGATTTGGGCGGACACTCACTGGCGGCAACAAGGGTTCTATCACGGGTCGTCAGAAAGTTTCAGGTCGGTCTTCGCCTTGACCATTTATTTCAAACTTCGACGGTAGCCGGCTTGGCGGAGCAGATTCCCGAGCAGCCTCGCATAAAAGGCATCGGCACGAGCTTTGGTCCGGTCAGAAAGCGGCAAAAAATCGACCGCTGTCCCCTTTCCCTCACCCAACAACGGTTATGGTTCTTGCATCAACTGGAACCGGAGAGTTGTGCTTACAATCTTTTGTCTGTCATTCGGCTGACTGGGCCGCTTGATGTGACGGCGTTGCAACAGAGCTTAGATAAAGTTATCGAGCGACACGAAGTGCTGCGAACGATTTTTACCGACCACGACGGCAATGCCCAGCAAGTGATACTGCCATCGCTAGCTCTTGACCTGACGGTTGTCGACCTGCGTGAGACCGCACATGACTCGGCCCCGGAATCTAAGGTGCCAGCGTTAGCTATGGAGCTGGTGCAAACTCCTTTCGACCTCGCCAGCGGGCCATTGCTGCGCGTGAAGTTATTGCGTCTTGGTGAAGACCAATATGGCTTGCTCCAAACGATTCACCACATTGTCTATGATGCCTGGTCGAGCGGTATCTTCGCGCGGGATCTGTCGCATTTCTACAGCGCTATCGTCAAAGGCGAAACGCCTGCTGTCCAGCCATTGTCGATCCAGTATGGTGATTTTGCGATTTGGCAGCACGAGAGGTTCCAGGCAGACGAATTCAACGACGGCTTGGAGTACTGGAAAAGACAGCTTGCCGATCTCATCCCTCTCCAAATGCCCGCGGCCCACCCGCGGCCCGCTATGCAAACTCATCGCGGGGGGAAAAAGTCATTCGTCCTGAACGAAGCACTAACCGCCGCGATTAAGACACTCAGCAGAAATGAGAATGCGACGCTTTTCATGACGCTGCTGGCGGCCTTTCAGACTTTGTTACACCGTTACACGGGCCAAGACGATATTGCAGTGGGCACTGCAATCGATGGTCGTCCGCAACGAGAGACTGAAGACGTCATCGGCTTTTTTCTCAACACGCTGGTCATGCGCACGCAATTTGCCGGTGAGCCGACGTTTCGCGAACTACTGGAGCGCGTGCGGGAGGTCTGCTTGGGGGCGTTCCACCATCGTGACCTGCCCTTCGAGAAGCTCGTTGAAGCACTACACCCCGAGCGAAACTTGAGTTGCAACCCGTTTTTTGGAGTGGGATTTGCGTTGCAGAACACGCCAGCGCTTAGCTGGCGCCTGTCCGGCGTGGCAGCGCAAAAATGGGAGCTCGACTCGAGCATTTCCCAGTTCGATCTGCATGTCTTCATGGAGGAAGAAGGGCAAATTCTAAAAGGAACTGCGATTTTCAACACCGATCTGTTCGATGCGGCGACGATCGAGCGGATGGTCGGTCATTTCCAGGTCTTGCTTGAGGGCATCGTCGCCGATCCGGAGCGGCGGGTTGGAGATCTGGCTATACTGACGGATTCCGAAAGACACCAACTATTGATCGATTGGAACCATACCGAACAAAGCTATCCAAAGAACAAAACGTGTTCACCAATTATTTGAGGAGCAGGAAGAGAAAACCCCAGATGCTACAGCGGTAGTCTTTGAAGACGAGGAGCTCACCTACCGAGAGCTGAATGGCAAAGCCAATCAGTTAGCTCACTATTTGAAGAAATTGGGAGTCGAACCCAACACGTTGGTGGGAATCTGCGTTGAGCGCTCCATAGAGATGATCGTTGGGTTGTTGGGAATCCTAAAAGCCGGCGGGGCTTATGTGCCATTGGACCCGGAGTATCCCAAAGAACGGCTGGGGTTTATGCTCCGGGACAGCGAAGCGCCCATTTTAATCACCCAGCAGGCGTTCGTTGACGCATTCAGCAATCACACTGCCAAAATTATCTCTCTGGACACAGATTGGGAAAAAATCGCTCAGGGGAGCGAGCGCAACTTAGCGGCGGAAACTTCATCGGACACTCTCGCCTATGTGATCTACACTTCAGGATCAACGGGACAGCCTAAAGGAGTGGCCGTGGCACACCGAGCGGTCAATCGCCTGGTGATGAATACGGACTACGTGCAGGTTACCCCATCGGAGGTGATGGCTCAGGCGTCCAACGTCTCATTCGATGCCGCGACTTTCGAGATCTGGAGCGCACTGTTAAACGGCGCAAGGCTGGTTTTGATCGCTAAAGATACGTTGCTATCGCCGCAGAGTTTGTCGACGGCAATAGTACGGCATGGTATCACCATGCTCTTTCTGACCACGGCATTGTTCAATCAAATGGTACAACAAATACCCGCCGCGCTCGGCAAGTTGCGGTACCTGCTCTTTGGCGGAGAAGCCGTGGATCCGCAAAAGGTCAAACAGCTGTTAGATAACGGCCCGCCGGGGCGCTTACTACATCTCTATGGTCCTACAGAAACGACGACGTTTGCATCGTGGCACTGGGTCAAGGCTGTTGCGGCGGACTCCACAACGGTTCCTATTGGCCGGCCGATTGCGAACACGGAAATCTACATTCTCGATGCAGATCTGAACCCGGTACCGATTGGTGTCTCTGGAGAGCTTTACATAAGCGGCCCAGGCCTAGCGCGCGGGTATCTGAACCGTCCGGAACTAACCGCGGAGAAGTTCATTGCGAATCCTTTCAGTATCGATTCAAGCGCGCGGCTCTACAGGACGGGAGACATGGCACGCTACTTAGCGGATGGGAACATCGAGTTTCTGGGGCGAATTGACGATCAGGTAAAGATCCGCGGTTTTCGCGTCGAGCCGGGAGAGATCGAAAGCGTGCTGAGTCAGCACCCGGCGGTGAGGGAGAACGTAGTCCTAGCTCGGGAGAATGCCACAGAAGAGCAGCATGCGGCCCACAATCGAGAATCGGAAATCGAAAATCTAAAATCCGATCGGCGTCTTGTAGCCTATGTCGTCTCAAACCGGGAGACGGCTCTTACCGTTGGGGACCTACGCAGCTTCCTCAGGCAGAAACTGCCCGATTACATGGTACCATCCGCTTTCGTGCTTTTAGATTCTCTGCCGCTCACCCCCAACGGTAAAGTGGACCGACGTAAGTTACCTCCACCGAACAATAATCGATCGCAGTTGGGGGAGGTCTTCGTCGCGCCCCGGACTCCCACGGAAGAGATTATCGCCGGGATCTGGGCTGAAATATTGGGAGTCAAGCACATCGGTGTTCATGACAATTTCTTTGACTTGGGTGGCCATTCTTTGCTAGCCACCCGGGTTGTCTCCCACGTGCGTGACGCGTTGCAGGTGGAGTTGCCGTTGCGCCGTCTGTTCGAGAAACCCACCGTCGAGGGGCTGGCTATGATGATCGTGCAGGGCCAAGCGCAAAAGACACAAGCCGAAGAGTTGGCCGATATCTTAGCCCGCATCGAGTCGTTGTCGGATGCGGACGCGCAACAACTCCTGGCGCAAGAAAAGGCCAAAAGGCAAGTGTAGGTAGTATCGATCATGTCTTCCCGTTAACCAAGGTTTGCCGGAATAGGCTGACAGCAGGCGATGGATCACGATTTCTTTAATAAGCCGGGCTCTATAAGCGATCTCGCAGGCCGCATCGCCGGCCTATCAGCAGACAAACGGGCACTGCTTGAGCTTAAAATCAACAAGAGAGGCTCTCGTGCATCCGCTGAACCGACCATACCCCGCAGCGCAAACCGCGAGTTTGTCCCTCTTTCTTTTGCTCAGCAGCGCTTATGGTTCTTGGATCAATATGACCCCAACAGCTCGGTTTACAACCTACACAGCGCGATAAGGCTAAAGGGACGACTAAATATTGATGCGCTGAAGCAGACTCTGGAGGAAATGGTTCGGCGTCACGAAGCGCTGCGGACCATCTTCTCCACGGTTGAGGGAGAGCCGGTTCAGATCGTGACGCCGCCGGGGAGCCGTGCTCTTGCCGTGATTGATCTCAGAGGACGTCCTGAGAGCGAACGGGAAGATGAAGCCCGACGTCTTGCTCAAGAGGAAGCGCGCCGGCCCTTCGATTTGGCCCAAGGTCCAGTGTTTCGCACGACTCTAATTCGGTTGGGTGAAGACGATCACGTTTTATTGTTGGCGATGCATCATATTGTTTCAGACGGCTGGTCCATAGGGGTGCTATACCGGGAGCTCGCGGTCCTTTATGAGGCATTTTCTCGCTCCCAGCCCTCGCCGCTTTCGGAGTTACCGATCCAGTATGCGGACTATGCGGTATGGCAGCGCGAGTGGCTTAAGGGGGCGCAACTGGAGAGGCAGCTATCGTATTGGAAGAAGCAGTTGGAGGGGGCACCCGGAGTACTGAACCTTCCGACCGACCGTCCACGACCGGCCGTTCAGAGCTACCGGGGAGCGCGAAGGTCTATCGAGCTATCCAAGGAACTAACCGAGGGGCTTAGAGCGCTGGGCCGAGAAGAAGGGGCCACGCTCTTCATGACCCTGTTGGCAGCTTTCCAGGCGCTGCTTTATCGCTATACGGGGCAGGAAGACGTTGTGGTGGGCTCGCCGATTGCGAATCGCAACCGGACTGAGATTGAGGGTTTGATTGGGTTTTTTGTGAACACCCTGGCGCTGCGCGCTGATCTCTCCGGTAATCCAACCTTTCAACAGCTACTTGCGCGCGTGCGGAAGGCGGCCCTGGGAGCGTATGCACATCAAGATCTACCGTTCGAGAAGCTGGTCGAAGAGCTGCGCCCGGAGCGCAGTCTCAGCCACACGCCATTGTTTCAAGTGATGTTTGCTTTGCAGCATGCACCAAACACGACTCGAGAATTCAAGGGTCTCAGTACCGGTCCCGTGAGGATCGACGGAGAAGCGGCAAAGTTTGATTTGACTCTATTTCTGTACGAAGAGGAGCGCGGGCTAAGAGCCGCGCTGCAGTACAACACCGATCTATTCGATAACGCTACGATCACACGGATGCTGGGACATTTTCAGATTTTGCTGGAAGGGATTGTAACCAACCCAGAAGCGCGTCTTTCAAATCTACCGATTCTGACAGAAGTGGAGAAACACCAACTATTGGTGGAATGGAACGACACCCGGCGAAAGTATCCAAAAGACCAGTGCATCCATCAACTGTTCGAAGCACAGGTCGAGAAAACCCCGGAGGCCATAGCCCTGGTGTTCGAAGACCAGCAGTTGACTTACCGCGAATTGAATAGCCGAGCTAATCAACTCGCTCATTATTTGCAGAAGCTTGCCGTCGGCCCGGAAACCTTGGTGGCGATCTGCGTGGAACGCTCGCTGGAGATGATCATCGGGCTGCTCGGTATTCTCAAAGCCGGCGGGGCGTATGTGCCAATCGACCCCGAGTTTCCGCGGGAACGGATTGAGTTCATGCTCGACGAAAGCCTGGCGCCTTTTTTGTTGACTCAAGCGCGGCTCGACGGACTCATTCCTTCATTTTCGGGAACGCGCATTGCGCTTGATCGTGATTGGGACGAGATCGCTCGCGAGAGCGTAATGAATGTCAGCAAACAGCAAACCTCTAACAATCTCGCTTATTTGCTCTACACCTCGGGATCAACCGGAACGCCCAAGGGAGTCATGGTTGAACACCGCAGCGTGATTAATTTCCTGGCTTCGATGGCACATGAACTCGGCGTGACCGAGACGGATATTCTCCTTGCGGTCACCAGTCTGTCGTTCGATATCGCCGAACTGGAGATTTACCTGCCGCTGACCGTAGGGGCTCGTGTGGTGCTGGCGCGCCGGGAAGTCGCCGTCGACGGCGTAAAACTGGCAAAGCAATTATCAGACTGTGGCGCGACAGTCATGCAGGCGACCCCCGCAACGTGGCGCATGCTTTTGGCAGCGGGTTGGCAAGGCAGTCGAGAATTAAAAATCCTCTGCGGCGGTGAAGCGCTTCCCGAGGACTTAGCCGAGCGGCTCGTGCATCGCTGTGGTTCGCTGTGGAATATGTATGGCCCCACTGAAACTACCGTCTGGTCGTCCGTCGAGAGAGTGCCAGCGAATTTCGCAGGTGTTACTTTGGGCCGACCCATTGCCAACACGCAAGTTTATATCCTCGATCCACATTTAAACCCTATACCGATTGGTGTAGCGGGAGAGCTTCATATCGGTGGAGAAGGCTTAGCTCGCGGTTACTCAAATCGACCGGAACTATCGGCGGAAAGATTCATTCCCAATCCTTTTAGCTCTGAACCAGGGGCGCGTTTGTACAAGACCGGGGATCTTGCTCGGTATCTGCCTGACGGCAACATCGAGTTTCTCGGCCGTATCGACAATCAGGTCAAGGTTCACGGCTTTCGCATCGAGCTCGGTGAGATCGAATCCGTACTGGCTCAACATCCCGCCATCCAGCACGCCGTGGTGCTCGCAAGAGAATACACTCCGGGGGATCGGCGCCTTGTGGCGTACAGCGTCGCTTCTGCTGGCACTAACCCTTCGGCTCAAGACCTGCGCAGTTTTCTGCGGTGCAAGCTACCCGATTACATGATCCCTTCGGTGTTCGTAATGCTGGACGCCCCGCCGTTGACGCCCAATGGCAAGATAGATCGCAAGGCGCTTCCGATTCCCGATCAAGCCAGGCCCGAACTGGACGAGAGCTACCGAGGGCCGCGTAATCCAATAGAGGAGGGACTAGCGGAGATCTGGGCCAAAGTTCTCAAGCTCGACAAGGTTGGCATCCGTGACAACTTCTTCGTCCTCGGGGGACACTCTCTGCTTGCGGTACGGCTGTTTGCTGAAATTGAAAAAGAATTCAAGAAGCGGCTGCCCTTGTCAAGCCTGTTCGAAGAGGCAACCATTGAGCATCTGGCCGGATTGATCAAGCAGAGCGGCCCGTTGACATCACGGTCTTGCGTCGTCGCCATCCAGCCTCGAGGCACTAAACCTCCCTTCTTCTGCGTACATGAGTTCTTTGGCGATGTTCTCTGCTATATCAATCTGGCGCGTCATTTGGGCCCGGAGCAGCCTTTCTATGCTCTCCAGGCCCGCGGGCTGGATGGGGTCGAAGAGCCGTTTACCGAGATTAAGGCTATGGCAGCCTACTATATTGAGCAGATACGAACCGTTCAGCCTCACGGTCCGTATGGCTTGGGAGGGCTGTGTTCTGGCGGAGTTGTAGCGTTCGAGATGGCACAACAACTCCTTTTGCAGGGGGAATCAGTATTCCTGCTGGCTCTGTTGGATAGCGGCGCCAGGTCCGGGAATGACAAAGTGGCGGAGCCAGGTTTTCTCGGCCGCTTCGTCAGAGATTTTCCCTCTTGGCTCATCGGATCATTTGAACTCACGCGCTCCCAATGGCTGGGTCTGGTTAAACTGAAGCTCAGCAGAGCCAAAACCAGGCTGGCCGCAAACTTTCGTCTATCGCCAGGCTCCGGACCCGATAGTGTTTCAAACCTTATAAAAGACATGGGTGATCTGTTCGGGTTCTCGGAGCAGCATCGCAAGGTCGCTCTTGCGCAGCGCCGAGCGTTGCGTCAGTATCAGCCGCGGATTTACCCTGGTCGCCTCACGCTTTTCCGGGCACGCATGCAGCCATTGTTTTCTTCACACAACCCCGACAAAGGCTGGGGACAACTGGCCGCGGGAGGGCTCGAGATCAGGGTAGTTCCGAGCAATCACTTGGGAATGCTCCAGGAACCCCATGTTCGCGTTGTGGCCGAACAGCTCAGGGCTTGTCTAAACGATGCGGGATTGGCTTCGGAAAAGAGTTCCTTATCGATATGAACAGAATCCCTGTGGAAATTCCTTTTTGGTCCTCCGCGCCGGAGAGGCTGGTGCTTGAGACTAACCAGGTACATGTCTGGTCCGGATCTCTTGTTGCGGCCCCATCGACAGTCCAGAGCCTAGGGCACACGCTAACCCCGGATGAGGTAACCAGAGCAGACCGGTTCCACTTCCAAAAGGACCGAGACCATTTTATTGTCGCCCGCGGTATATTGAGGCTGATCTTAAGCCGTTACTTGGAGATGGAACCGGGTCATCTCCGATTCTGTTACGGCGCGCACGGCAAGCCCGCCTTGGCCGCCTGCTCTCGTGATGAGATGCTCCGCTTCAACCTGCCTCACTCCAAGGGTTTGGCGATCTACTCGATAACTCGCGGCTGCGAGATCGGCGTTGACGTTGAATATATGCGGGAAGATTTTCCCGGCTTTGAGATCGCCGAGCAATTCTTTTCACCGGGCGAGGTCGCAACACTCCGTGCGCTCGCTCCCAATAGACGCCAGGAGGCATTCTTTACGTTTTGGACTCTGAAGGAGGCTTATCTAAAAGCGCAGGGCCAAGGCCTCGCACTGCCTTTGGATCAGCTTGATGTGTCCGAGTTTTCGGAGGGACCTGCCCCTTCCGTGGCAGACAACGATGGTCTACAACCGCTCTCCGGTTGGACACTGCAAAAGTTCGCCCCTGCGGCCGGCTATATTGGTGCCCTTGCCGTAAAAGGAGAGGCCCGTGAGGTCAAATGGTGGCGGTGGCTCCAGCCCAACGCGTCACCATGAACGATCGCCGCGCCGGACGGTGTTTACTAGACTAGCCAGCGGGAGGGGTTCGAATCCCGTCGGGGAAGCCAGCAAAAACGCTAACGCCGCATTTTCGCTCTCCTCGGTTTTTCCTGTTCACGGCTCGTTAACAATTTTGAGTTCAGGAAACCGGCCGTTAGGCGAAACTTCTGAAGGTTCTGATATTTCTTGTGACTCGCGACGTTCTTGTGACCCGCCGCTGACATCGCCGCCGCCGCGAGAACTCCCGCCGTCGCCCATCGAGTGATTGCGCGGTCATGTGCTAATCTCCCTGTAAAAATGAAGAGGCGTTGAGTATCCTCCCAAGTAAACCAAAAACCAGAAAGGCTCCGTAACAGCGGAGCCGGGAGGAGGTCAACGCCATGAAGAGAATACCACCGAGTGTACGGATGAAGGAAGAGGTAACAGCCTTGCTTGGGGGAGATGCGACTGAGGGAGCGCAGCCGGAGCCAGTGATGCGGGGTTTTGTCCGATCGCTGGCGCGCTACATCCTGCAGGTGTCCATTGAAGAGGAGGCGACGGCTTTTTTGGGGCGCGGGCACTACCGACGGGGGCAGCGCACACGGGCGGGCTGGAGAAACGGCTATGAGCCCAAGGGGGTGCAAACCGAGTCGGGGCTTTTGGACTTGGCGGTGTCGCAGCTGCGCGCCACCGAGGAGCGATTTCGGCCCAAGCTGGTCGAGCGGCTGGGGCATCGCAGCGTCGATCTGGAAGGATTGGTGCGCGGGATGTACGTGCGGGGGCTCTCGACCCACGACATCGAAGATCTCTATGCCGAGAGCTTTGGGGAAAGCCGCTTGAGCAAGAGCACGGTAAGCCGTATCGGGCAGCAATTGAATGGCGACTTTGAGGCCTGGCGCGAGCGGGATCTGAGCGAGCTCAATGTGGTGTACTTGTTTTTGGATGGCCAGTATCACGCCGCCCGACAGGGGACCGATGAGAAAGAGGGGGTGCTGAGCGCCTATGCATTGCTGGACGATGGGCGGCCGGTGTTGCTCGACCTGGACCTGGGTCCCCGGGAGTCCTATGACGCTTGGTTGAGCTTTTTTCAGAACCTGGTGGCGCGGGGACTGAAGGATCCGTTGCTGGTGATTTTCGATGGCGCGCCGGGTTTGCACAAAGCCGTTAGACGGATGTGGCCGCGAGCGTTGCGCCAACGCTGCCAGGTCCACAAGATGCGCAACATCCTGGCCAAGCTCCCCCGTATGGCGCAAGGGCAGATCAAACGGCTCGTGCGGCAGGTTTTCCTGGCGCCGAGCCATGCGCTGGCGCTCAAACGCGGGCGTGCGTTGATCGCCCGGTTTGGTGACCGCTACTCGGCGGCGATGCAGTGTCTGGAGCGGGACCTCGAGGAGTGTGTGACGTATCTTCGTTTCCCGGCGCTGCACCATCATCGGATTCGAACCACCAATCGGCTGGAACGGCTCAACGGTGAAGGACGCCGGCGGACCAAAGTGATTCCTCGCTTTCCAACGGAGCGCTCGTGTCTGGCGCTGCTCTTTGCCAGCCTGGTGACAGCGTCCAAGCGCTGGCGCGGGGTGAAGATGACGCCGGCTGCGATCAAGCAACTCCAGCAGTTGCGAGCTGAGACGGCAACGCGATCCTCTGCTCAAGAGGTCGCTGCTTGATATGTGCAAGAAGAGGATGTTCAACGCCTTGAGCTTTTACAGGAAATTTGGGACTTGACCGATTGCGCAATGGCGGAAGTCGTTGAAAGTAAAGTCCTTGACGCCCGCGTCCTTGCGCGCCTTGACATTGCATCTGTTTTGTCGAGATAAAACGTCTTGCGCGAAATAGAAGACTTGGCTCGCAAGTTCGCGTCATGCGTGTAGCAAGCAACACACAACCCACGTCCCGCATGCCTCTTCGATTGCGTGCCACACGCTTGACAGCTTTCGTATTGTTTTGACCAAGGCATATCAGGAGGGTTCTAACATCGGCAGTTAAACTGCTGTTGAGTTTTATTGCGCGTCTTCTCCGCCAGCTCCCGCATCGCCTTGAGATTCGCCCCCCTCGGCTCACTGACGCCCGTTTCCCAGCGCGCTACCGCGTGCTGCTGACAGCCGATTAGGTCCGCGAGCTCCTGCTGCGTCAGCCTCAACGCCTCTCTAATTGCTACCACATGCTTAGGCAACATAATGTCTTTGTATCAAATGGTTACAAGAAGAAGTCTCCTGCCCTGTGCCCGATCCATTTAGATGGAACCACGAGGCGTACAAGTGAAAAAACCCCTAAACGCCCAGAAATGTTCCAACTTCAGGTGACGAACCGTAGCACTTGGTAACAAGCCGACAGGTGAAATTCCAAAGCAACCCCTGCCCAACTATGGGACAGGACGTAAACACCCGAAAGTCAGACGAAGTCGTTCCGAAAGACGTCGCTTGTCCGTCACACTGTCAACATCACCATCATTGTCGTGCGCTGACGAATGCCACGCCGCGTCAAATGCTGACAAAGACGGGACAAGATCTGAACGTCTTGTTTTGGCACGCCTTATGCTCTAAACCCGTTAGCAATTATTATATTATATTGACGTTGATGCGTTGAACTGACAGCCCAATGTGGTCACCACGGGTGTCAGGGAGCTAATGGTGAAACCGGCAATGAAACTCGTTGGCCGGTTTTTTTTTGCCCGGAGGAGCAGCTGGACCGTAGTGTTCTACTCAATTCGGGAGGTTCTACGATAGTTGCAGGACTCCATAGTAAGCAGGGGTACGTGATAGTCGAATTTACTTTCGTCGCTCCACTTTTCTTTACTCTGATTTTTGCGATTGTGGACTTTTATCATCTCTTTTATGCCTCTGGGCTAATGATCGACCTGAGGCAAATAGAATCTAATCGGGGGCAATCATGCGCTACCGCAGCGGTTTAATCGTCTGGGTGTCACTTCTGCTGATCCTGTCTGGGCAGTGGTTTACGCTTGCACGCTCAGCCGGCAACGTGGACTACTACCGCGTGGCGCTTGCGAGGACTATCTATGCGCAATGCATCATACTGTTAAACCAAATCTATTCCGTTTTGCCGGGAGAACAGGTGCTATCGTACTACCTGGGTAACAGGGAAATCATGTTATTCGGCGGGGTTGCAGTTCTAGGAAGCTTCATGGCGTGCCGGTTGGCAATCTATGCCAATCGGTCATTGTGACTGATCCTTGCGACCGAGAACGCTTTGCGCCTATCTCCCGGCGTTGGGAACGCCAAAAACAAAAGACGAAACTCAAAGCCTTAGACTTGTGGCTGTTTTGTGCCCGACCCATTGACAGTGGGATAAAATGCGATACGCGCGTCGGTAAGTAAGAGAAGTTGCAAACTCAAAATCCAGTTGGTAACTACGCGGCGCAGTCAGTTTCCTCATCAAGGCCATTTTGCTGCGTGTGACTCCCTCGCCATTTCCGAAGCCTATTGCGCGTTTCCTCAGGTCTGCATCGCTGAACCGCGGCCTCAGTTGGCCTGCCGATAGAACGAATCCACGGACAATTCACAAACACCGCTTAGCAAGTGGCTACTTAAAGAGGAACGTCTGATTGCTGATCGAACAGTAAGGCCACGCGGCGCATAAACTGAACCGCCGATCAGTGGTTTTTACGGTGGTCTCGATGGGATTGACGGCGAATCGTTTAGAAGGATCCGGCGGGGTTTACACACCAATGTTGACAAGGTGGGCTATCTGAAGGATATTGCAACCGATTTGAATTCGATTGGTGGACCCGCGTTAGGAGCTAGCCCGACCGGTATTTTCCGCCGCCTAATGCGGGTCACTTCGTCGTTGGGCGTCATATTAAGCGTGAGTGCAATTGTCAAAGTCGGCAGCATTATCTTTTGGGGCGCCATCGTATGGTTTTTCCCTTGCCGGACTTTTAGCCCTCCAGTTTTGGCCTGGCGTTCCACGAACAACCGAGGGTTGGGTCGCCTTTACTTAGCGGCGGAAATGACAAATTTTTCATTGCAAGATTAGCTGACCAATTCACTCAATAATTCGGCTCAACTAAGAAAGACATGGCACCTTTTGCGAAGGTTGCAGTCGAGTTTGCGTCCGCGCTTGTCGAAGGCGACTTCAACAAAGCCCACGCACTGCTCGTGCCAACACTGCGCAAGCAGATGACGCCGGAGACCCTACGCGAAAAGCTTTATTCGATGTGGCGCGGGTACGCGAGCGGTAAACCCAAGAGGATTCACTTCGACGAAGAGTTCACAAACGTGGACTGGCCTGCCAAGCTTCCGGGCGATATTGGATGGGCCTACGTGGGGATCGAAGGCGATGACTTTATCGAGGCTGTAACCGTAACGGTGGCGGATATTGAGGGCAGCCATCTCATCCGTGCCATTGAATGGGGACGGCCGTGATTTTTCCAAAACAAAGGTCGAACCACCATTCAGTGGAGCGAATGCCGGGCAGGCGCGCCATCGCTCACTTCGACAGAAAAAAACCACAGCGTCTCGATTCTGGTTTCTGGGTAAGTTCACACATTACCATCGCTTTTCGGAACAACCGGAACGGTTCCGGTTTTTCCGGGAATTGTTCGGGCTATTACCGGGACTTTTTGGGACGCCAAGATTTTACCCTTCCCTGAGCCAAAGCTTAGAAACATCAATTACATCCGGCTCTTCTGCCGATTCCTCCTCTTGGGCCTTTCTTGGGGCTCCCAATTGCCATAGGACCGGCCTCCTTTCCAAGACCAAGCCGATATTAGCAAGCTGCTTGTTAAGCTCATCAAACTACCAACGGCTCGGTTTGACCTTGACTCCGCCGCGCGGTTGGCAATATAGGCGAAGTTGCATGGACGAGGCGAGAAATTCACACTAGTACTAGTCAATGACCCGAAGGTCGCTGAGGCGGTGGACCGGATCTTTGAGGCGGTCGGAACGCTCGGCGACGTGAGCATCACGATCGAACGGAACAAGGCCGTTGTCAAAGCCACGCTCCCAGGCAATCTCAACGACGCCACGATTGCCGTGACGCTGCGCAAGATCGAAAAAGTCAGGGACACGTTCAGCGTCACGACGCACAAACGCCGGGGCAAGATTCAGCATACAATCGTCGCCGCAGTCTTTCCGCCATGACGGCCAAGCACACCGATCTCTCAGCTTGACTGCTTCTGAGGACGGCGGTATACGTCGCCCGAGTCGGACTTTTGTAACAAGAAAAGAGCTGGTGGCATGCTCGGGGCGAGGCGCGCGCATGAAAGTAGGAACGGGCGGCCAGCTCATGACCTGTAAAGCCCGTGGTGCCGGTTCGAACTCAACGATCACCCAGCTTGACATGCACGCCTCGCGCTTCATTTTATCTCGGAGGGTGTGATTTCCATGAGCACTGTGGCTGAAGCTATAGCAACTATCTCCCTGTTCTCCGGGCTCTCCCGCGAAGACCTCGCACGCATCGTTGCCAAGTTAGAAGAGCAAAGGTATTCACCGGGACAAATTATCGTGAAGCAAGGCGTTGAGGGCGATGCGCTCTATATTGTACAGTCCGGCGCGGCGGAAGTGGTGCTGGAAAGCGACGGTGTTGGGATGGAGAGCCTCACCGTGCTCGGACCCCATGAGAGTTTTGGCGAGATGGCGCTTTTTACCGGGGAGCCGAGGTCGGCCACGGTGCGGGCTTTCGTTGATAGCGTCGTCTTGAAATTAAGCAAAGAGAATTGGGAAGACCTGATATCCAAACATCTTTCTCTCAGTCTGCACTTCTGCAAGCTTCTCAGTCACCGCCTGGCGGAGACCGATCGGGACCTTTCCAAAGGCCGGGGCGCCTTCAACATGGTGCTCGAAGAATTCTTTGCCGAACAGCCTGGTGACGTGCAGGACTTCTTGACCCGGACGGCAATCTTACAGACCTTGGACCCCGAAGCGATTCGAGCCGTCCTTGCCATCGACAATCCGAGCGAGATCCTACGTGCCCTCTCCTCCTCCCACCCTCCCTTTCTACAGTTTGATCAAAACGATTGTTACAACTATCGGGATAACCTACATGACTTTTTGACCAGGAAGATCAGACAAATGCTGGCGAAGGACGAAATAGAGGAGCTGCACCGCCGCTTTGCCCGGTACTTTTCGAGCCAATCCCGCTGGCAATCAGCCATTCATCATTACATGGAAGTCGAGGCTTGGGACGATGCGCTAAGGCTAATTAAAGCCCACGCAGAAGAGCTACTCGAATGCGAGCCGCCAAAGGGTTTTCTCACCCTGCTTGGAGCCATACCCAATCGGCTGGCTCGCGCCGATGGCGAGCTAGCCCGGATTCGAGCGCAAGCCCACTTGAAGCTCGGTAATCTGGATGGGGCTATTGATGTCTACCAGGATTTTTTGGCGCAAAAGGAGCCTTTGACCGCCGACCTGGTTCAAACCGCTCAGTACTACCAAGAACTCGCCGAACTGCACCAGAGAAGAGGCGATATCGCGGAGGCACTCGGGTGCCTGCGGATGACGGCCGCCATGCTCGAAGAAGAAAAAGGGAACCTTGGATCGGTTGACGCAATGACTTCCATCGAGGCGCTCCAGGAACGAAGCGGCCGACAGCGGGATGCACTGAACTGGAGCAGCAAAGCCCTCCATGTGGCCGCCAAGTTAAAGCCCCGATTCGGAGGGGGAATCTTATCATCGGCACGCAAAGAATGGCTTGGGCCGCTTATCGCTCTCGGCGTTGGGTCCGTGATCTGGCAAATGCCGCCGGCGGCGCCCCTAGACGAGCGGGGCATTCACTTCCTGGCTACGCTTGCGGCCGCCGTGATCCTGTGGGTTTTCGATATTTACGATCAACATATCGTCGCCTTAGCCTTACTTCCCGTGTGGATTGTTACGGGCATCGCCCCGGTCAATCTGGCGCTCGCTGGGTTTTCGAAAAGCTCCTGGTTCTTTGTCCTTGCCGCGCTCGGCATGGGCGCCGCGATCACCCGCTCCGGCTTGCTCTATCGTGTCGCCCTTAAAACACTGAGGCGCCTGCCGGCGAATTACACTGTCTACACGCTTGTGCTCGGCGCATCCGGTCTGTTGGCAACTCCCCTTCTCCCCTCTGCGAGAGCAAGGCTGGCGGTTATAGCCCCGATAAGCATGTCGATTTGCGACGCCATCGGCTTCAAGCCGAGATCCAATGGCTCCGCAGGGCTAGTCCTCGCCGCGTACATTGGCTTTAGCCAGTTAAGTTTTGTCTTCCTAACCGGGGCGAACTTTACCCTCATCGGTTGGAATCTATTACCGGAAGCAGAAAAAGCCAACTTTGGCTGGGCGGCTTGGACGCTGGCCGCGCTTCCAGGCGGCATCTTGACTTTGGTCATCCTGCTGCTCTCAATACAAATTTTCTTTCGGCTCACTCCACAAGAGCAGCCCAAACTGCTTTCTACGACTCTCGATACGCAACTCGAAATCCTCGGTCCCCTCACCCGGGCAGAATGGCTCAGCCTCGGTATATTTGCATTTGCCTTGACTGGATGGATCGCGAAACCGCTACACGGCATCGACGAGACGTGGGTCGCTGTGGCGGCCTTTTTGGCACTATCTCTGACCGGGGTGCTAGATCACAAGGGACTTAAGAATAATATCGACTGGGGTCTGTTGCTGTTAGTCGGCGTGCTATTGAGTCTCGCCGGTTTGGTACCAGCCTTGAAAGTGGATCGCTGGTTGATTGTAACGATCGGCCCCATTCTCTCGGCCGTTTCCGCCGATCCGCTTTCTTTCCTTGCCCTCGTTGCGTTGATGGTCTATGCGCTCAGTTTCTTTCTCAGAAGGCCGGCGGCTGTCATGGTGGTGATGCTTAGCCTGAGCGACTGGGCGCAGAACCTGGGAATTCATCCGGGCGTGTTTCTTGTTGCGGTTTGCATGGCGGTTGACAGCTGGTTTTTCCCCTATCAGAGTGACTCTTACCAGATCGCCTATTACAGCACCGATGAGAAGGCGTTTTCCCATGCTCAAGCGCGCAAGCTCATGATCGTAAAGTTCTTTGCATCTTTTCTCGCCATCGCGATCAGCATTCCCTACTGGAGGGCATTGGGCTTTGTGAAATAGTAAGTGACCCGCAGGAAAAAGGCGCGTAGATGACCCCGGTCACAAAGCTACCTGGAAGGAAACGGCGAGAAATGAAGCCCGGTCAACCAGCTTCAGCAAGCCGTCACGGCTTACAATCGCAAATGCCTAATACCGTGTAGGATTGAATCCTTGGGGCCGCTTTCTTGCCGCGCGGCACCGCGCGCGCTGGGTTAGGACCTCCAGTGCGGCGAGGACGCGTCGTCCAGCCATCCGACAGCATGAATGCGGACCGGACGATCGAAGCCCTTGAGGGACACTTCTCCGAGGTCTTGGAACGGCAGGCCCTTGCCAATGCACAGCTCGGCGACCACGTTCGATACCAGAACCTGTTTCGGCTGCGCGTATGCGCAGAGCCGTGCAGCCAGTTGAACGGTCGATCCGAAGAGATCGTGCTGATGCTCCACGGGTTCTCCTGCCGCAGCGCCGATCCGCACCCTGATTGTCTGCTCTGTATGTTCCTGCAGATATTGAGCCAACGCGCGTTGAATCTGCGTTGCGCACCGAACCGCTGCCGCTGCCGACACGAAGGAGGCCATGATGCCGTCTCCAGTGTGCTTGACCTCCCGGCCGCCTGACGCTTGCAGGGCGTCCCGAACAATGGTGTCATGCACACGAATCAGCAACAAGGCCGCGTCATCCCCAAGGCTTTGAGTCAGCGTCGTCGAATCGACCAGGTCCGTAAAGAGAACGGTCCTGATCCCGGAGTCTCGCTCGGCGCTGCCAGGGACCACGACAGCTCCCGCTGAATTCGCCTCACCTCCGCCGAGGAATCCCTCTGCAAGCTCGGGTTCCACTTCGATAATTTTCTCTGCAACCAAGCCGTGTGCTTCACGATGCACGGAGTTTGCCGCCTCCGCATTCGGCGCATTGACGAGGCAGAAAATCTTGCCCCGGGTTTCGTTGAACCAGTACTTTAGATATTCGACACCGTACTTCTGCTGGGTTTCGAGATCGGCGATGTGCGCCTTCGCAACATCGTCCGCAGTGACTCCGTGCGCCGTGTGGATGTCCATATACAATGGCATGTTGGCTCCCGAAAAGCGCGACGTCTAGCAAGCCCGCTTAGCCGCCGCGGTCACTTCGTACACCTCCGATCGTGGCGCGCGCATTACGATGCCGAGGAAAATCCCCATGAGACATGCCGCCATGCTCACGCACATTAAACGCACCGCCCTGGGTATTGGGTGAGCCGTTCTACGAGTGATGAATATCGGTGGGTTATCCCGGCAACCACCTCAAAACTAAAATCCAACTTGGCCCCAATATCCTCCAGCTCATTTAACTTGTCAAGGTACCCTCGCGCAAATCTTTTGAGACGGAGTCGCCGGCGGTTCGCGCCGGTACTTGCATGGAAGTGACTCGCCCAAATTAAGCGGCAAGCGCTTTAGCAGCGCTCTTGATCTTTTCTGGTCCTTCTGTTGTCAGCTCGTTGACCAGTTTGACGAAGTTGGGATGCTCCAATCCCGACACCAGGAACGTCCACCTCCAGGCGCGCTGGGTCTTCGTCGTGATCTCTTTTTTCTCCCCATCCGTGAACATGCTGCCCGTCGCTTTCTCCAGGGTGGCTATGTTCAACCCGATCTGCTGCGACAGCAGCCCGTCGATCGCTCCCCCCAGTTCGAGGAGCTGATCGACGGCGGCTTCTCGTTCCTTAAGGGGCATCTTCTCGAAGATTTCGTTGATCAGCAAGGTGTCGAGCTTGGCGTGCTGTGCCTCTTCGAGCCAATGGAACTTCAGGAGATCACGGAACAGTTCGTCGAGACCTGAGTGATCGCGCACGTGCTCGAGATAGTGGAGCTGGGTAAACCATTCGATCATCGTGGTCAGGTACAAAACAGCCAGCGGCGATTTGCTCAGAACAATCTTCGCTACGTCTTCCCGGCCGGAGATCAAGCCGCACTGGGTGCCGAAGCCCTGGTCGAAGAGAGCCATAGAGCGCCGAAACAACTCCTGGTGTTTGAGCTCCTCCTCGGCGAAGCGCAGCAGCGAGCGAAGCCTGACTTCGTCCCCGTAGGTATCCTGCAAGGCCTCTTGAGTGACCATGGGAATAATGAACTCCTCCACAAACGCGAAGATGTGGCAGTACGCGTTGCCCATAATCTGGTTCAACTGACGCTTCTGCTTGTCATTGAGACACGTGATGTCGTCAACCCCACTCAACCGATTCGGCAGGAAGCGCTTTGAGAAATCGAAATTTTTGCCCGCGAAAATATCCTCCTCCTTCCACGCGACTCTTTTGGAGTTGGCGAGACAATCCGCATACGAGTAATTGTGTGAAAACATCGTGTAGCTCCTTATTTTACGGACTGTTAAACGATTATAAAAGCACCCTTACCAGATAGTAAAAACCGTTGTCAAATAGTTGTCCTCGTTCAATACATATGAGACAGGGAGGCGCGATTGAGCGATGCGATGCCGTGCGGCTGGAAATGTTGCACCGGCTTTGGCAGGCAGCTTCAACCTCAGCAGCTAATTTCATTGTGATCCGGCGACTGATTTAGCTGATATTCGGTTATGCCAAGAGTCTTTTAGCGTCGTCCCGAGCAAGTTCGGCGATTAGTGTCGAGCCCGGGAGACGACTTGGCGTTAATATCGGCAAGCAGACAGCTTCACGCGAGAACGAGAAACCTGACCAATCTCGTGCCATGTTTACCGAAATAGATTCACTGTTCAGGCTGTAGTCCAAGACAACCGCCCCAGCCTTTCTTGTCGCAGGTTGCCGAACTTGTACGAGCCCGCGCATTTGGCCGCTAATACTCCATCGCGCGCCACGATGTTCCAGGGTGAGTACAGAGAAAAAAAACAAAGCAATTAGGATAACTCGTAGGGCTTATTTGCCCGTCAATCCAAGTCTAGGCGGACAGAAAGGCATGCCTGCCTTCGACAGGCGCATCGGATTCAGAAACCGGTGGCTGATCATGCCTGAAGATATTTGTGACATGGTTCCCGTCGATGTTCCGACAGGTTCCTGTTTTACCTCCCGACCAAAGATCTACAGAATCAAGTCGGATAGGCTTTTGACGCATCTTACTCATCCTTTAGCTGTGGTACGCAAGTTGCTCACTAAGTAGCTGCGAATTTTTGCGGTGCAATTAGCCAAACAAGGAACTAGCGATGAGGAACATGCTTCGTGATCAAAAGGGCCAGGGAACAGTCGAATATACATTGATGCTTAGCCTGGTTGCAGTCGTCCTTTACGGCGTCGTCGGAACTCAGAATATTACACACACCATTAGCGTCATTTGGGGCTCTCTTGCCGCCTCATTCCCGGGAAGCCAATCTTCTCCCGGCAATCCTGGTGGCGCAGGGAGTGGGTCCGGGAGTGGCAGCGGCTCGGGTGGTGGTGGCACCGGGACTTCAGGCGGGTCAGGTGTTTCCGGCGGCGGCAGTGGTGGCAGCGGTGGCAGTGGCGGAGGTAGTGGTGGAGGTGCTGGTTCCGGCGGCGGCGGCGCGGGATCTGCTCGTGGCAGTTCGAGTGGCAGTGCTGGAGGAGGCTCAGGAGGGTCCGGTATTGGCGGCAGCGGCGCAGGCGGTGGCGCTAGTGGTGGAGGTGCTGGTTCCAGCGGCGGCGCGGGATCTGCTCGTGGCAGTTCGACTGGCAGTGCTGGAGGAGGCTCAGGAGGGTCCGGTATTGGCGGCAGCGGCGCAGGTGGCGGCGGTAGTGGTGGAGGTGCTGGTTCCAGCGGCAGTGGCTCGGGATCTGCTGGTGGCAGCTCGAGTGGCAGTGCTGGAGGAGGCTCAGGAGGGTCCGGTATTGGTGGCAGCGGCGCAGGTGGCGGTGGTAGTGGTGGAGGTGCTGGCTCCAGCGGCAGCGGCGCGGGATCTGCTGGTGGCAGTTCGGGTGGCAGTGCTGGAGGAGGCTCAGGAGGATCCGGTACTGGCAGCGGCGGCGCAGGTGGTGGCGCTAGTGGTGGAGGTGCTGGCTCTGATGGCGCTGGCTCGGGATCTGCCGGTGGTAGCTCGGGTGGCAGTGCTGGAGGAGGTTCAGGAGGATCCGGTATTGGCGGCGGCGGCGCAGGTGGTGGCGGTGGACCCGGCGGTGGCGGAGGATCTGGGGGTGGATCTGGCGGTGGCTCGGACACGGCTGGGAGGCAGAGTGTCGCCAATAACGATACCGTGACGTCTCCGGTTAATTCTGAATCTGCAGTGTCAAACGACGAAGAAGCGAACCCGAGAAACGCCGCAGACAAAAGCAGCAGCGCGAGCAACGTGTACCAAGCGGTCGTAAGCGCTATCTTCGGGACCGAAGAAAAGCCAAATGAAATTTCGACGGACTCAGAATCTCAAGAACATGCGACAAAGCTGTCGCTTACGCTGGCTGTGATGCTACTTACTCTGCTATCGCTAGCCGTAGTCGTGTGGCTCTGTCTCCGAAGCCTGAGGTCGGTGCGGAACACGGAAGTTTCCTTTCAGGGCTTGAGAACCGACCAGATTGTCGGTAAGATTCGCAGCAAGAATTAGGTGTGCGGTTCGCGGAGATGGCTGCAGCTACATGGCCTCCAATTGGTAGGCATTCCAAACGATTCCTGAATTTGAGACCACCAACCCATCCCGAGTCAACAACACGTCAAGTCATTTTATTTGGTCGACGCGACCTGAATGCGGGGCCGATGGTTCCAATCCCGTAAAGGATTGTCGTTACCGCGGGACTCTCCCCCGATTTCGTGATATTTTCTCTCAGGTTGCAACCTCCTGCGGCATCAGATTGAGCTCTCGTCGCCACGAGATAAGCCGGTTGCAACTGGCTGGAGCTAGCGACGCCAAGAAAATTCGTGAAATACTCCGTGGTCATTCCTATCCATAACGAGGAAGGATCGATCCCGTTACTTTATAATTCGCTTGTTTCGGTCCTTGCAGCGCTGGGAGAAGGTTATGAAATTATCTTTGTCGATGACGGATCGACCGACCGGAGCTCGGAAGCGTTGAATCTGCTTCCCGAGCCCGGCGACAGAGGCCATCTGCAAGTTATCCCTTTGGCAAGGCGTTTTGGCAAGTCCGCGGCGCTCCAGGCGGGATTTGATTCGGCAAGCGGCGAAATTATTATTACACTCGACGGTGACCTGCAGGATAACCCGACCGAAATACCCCGCTTGCTTGCCAAACTGCACGAGGGATACGATCTGGTAAGCGGCTGGCGCTACCGGCGGCAAGACCCCATGACGAAGCAACTGGCATCCCGCGTTGCCAACGGGGCACGCAAACTCGTGACGGGAGAAACCCTTCACGACGTCGGCTGTGCGCTTCGAGTATTTCACCGGCGCGTGCTCGACACCATTTATCTGTCGAAAGGTTGGCACCGATTTTTTACCGCCATTGTCTTTAAGAAAGGGTTCCGAATTATGGAATTGAAAGTTACACATCACCCGCGGGCTTACGGCTCTTCAAAGTATGGCATCTGGGACAGATTCTCAGAGAGTTTTTTCGACCTCGTGCGATTTCACCGATGCGAATGGTCGCAACCAATGGAAAGAATCCAAGAATATGAATTACAGGATACCATCCGTCGATGAGTCCTTTTTTTTTGAATTCAGGGGAATCGTTCTGGCTCGCCGTCGGATTTGTCTCACAGTTCGTGTTTTTTCTGCGGTTCGCCGTGCAGCGGGCGGCGACAAAAAATGAAAAAAGAGAGCTACATCCCGGAATCGTTCTGGTATTTCAGCCTTGTGGGGGCGGCCGTCTTCTCGCTTACTCTATCTGCCGTAGCGACCCGGTATTTATCATTGGGCTATCGTTTAGTTTTGTCGTCTACCTGAGAAATCTTTACTTCATTAACAAGAAAAAGAAGCGCGCATTGCCTTGAAACGACCGACCGTTATCCTTGGATGCTTTGCCGCGCTTGTTCTGTTTTACGGCCTCGGCACGGGCACGCTGCCCCTGCTTGACCGGGACGAGCCCAGGTTCGCCGAAGCCGCGCGCGAGATGATTGAACGGGGCGACTTGATCGTGCCCTTCTTTAACGATGGCCCCCGGCTGCAAAAACCCCCGCTTATCTATTGGATCCAAATCGTCTTTTACCGCCTTTTCGACGAAAGCGAGCGAAGCGCCAGACTGCCGTCAGTATTGGCGGCAAGCCTGACGACTCTGGCAGTCTTTGGGCTCGGTTCTCGCCTTTACGACAAGCGCATTGGTTTTTGGGCTGCGCTGGTATTTGCGCTCTGCCTTCAAACTATCATCCTCGCCAAAGCGGCGACGGCCGATATGCTCATGGTGCTTTTTGTCACGCTTGCTTCATGGGCCGGATGGGAACTTTACGCCAGCCCGAGCGCATCGCGGCGGCCTTACTGGTGGATCGTGTTTTACGGCTCGCTCGGCCTCGGCTTCTTAGCTAAAGGACCCGTCGCCTGGCTTCCTCTGGTAATGGCAGTCCCGCAAAAGAGACGGGGACTTGTCGGCGGCATGTTGTTCGCGGCATTCCTTGTCGGCCTTTGGGGAATTCCGGCTCTGGTAAAAACAAGCGGCGAGTTTTGGCGCGTGGGAATTGGCGCGAATGTCATCGGACGTTCGCTTGAGGTCATGGAGGGGCATGGAACGGAGAGCTGGTTCTTCTATGTTTTGACCCTGCCGTTTTACTTCCTGACCGTATTTTTCAGTTTTTTCCCATGGTCGATCTTCCTGCCTGGGGCAACGGTTTATTTTGCCGACAAAGACCACCGCAGCGATAAAGAAAAATATCTTTTAAGCGGCATCCTCATTATGTTTGTGATCTTTTCTCTCGTGAGAACGAAACTCCCGCACTATACTTATCCCGCGTTTCCTCTCTTGAGCGTCCTCTTCGCCCGTTTCTGGTCAGAGAAGAAAAAAGACTTTGAGATTTTGAAGCGAATTGCGGTCACCAGCGTTCTTTTCTGTACGATCGCGGCCTATGTCATCTATCCGCGATTGGTCCCGTATTTTCCGTCAGCCGAGCTGTTAAAGCAAAGCAGGCATCTTCTTAAACCAGAAATGGAATTCGCCTCCGTTGACTATCAGGAGCCGAGTCTTGTCTGGAACTTTCGCAAGGTGGTAAAAGGCTTCCATCACCTGTTAAAGAAGTCGGAAATCGGCGACTTCATGAGACTGAATGGGCCTCGGTTTTCCATTCTTCCGACCGCGGATTTTGCGCAGATCGATGACACCATCGATCCGCGCTGGGAAACATTTCGTATTCAGGGGTTCAATGTCGCCAAAGGGAAGTGGGTGGACCTGATCATGGTCGTCAAGCAACAATAAATCCACGAACAACAGAGGCCCCGCCGGGGGCGCGGAATGAGACCTGTGCCATGACTATCCTCTGTGGTCGGACGGAGAACTGGCGCGAAAGCCGTATCAGACGATGCGAGGGCGTTGCAAAAGAATGGAGGCTTAATGTAGAAGGAATATCGTTCCGACGCTCTGCTCGGGGAAGCGGGTCTCTCCCAGGGGGGTCCCTTCGCTGAAAACCGACAACTAGAAAATTTGCTATCTACTCGGAGTCAGCAGCCGCAGCGGATGTGCGACACCAACGGGGATTCGCGGCCCAGTGAAAACGGCTCACCTTCGATGGTTCCTGCTCATATCGATGACTATCCACACGCTATTCTTATGGCGTTTGAGCCTCGCACCCCTCTATAAGCCCACACCATTCTACCCATTTAAAATCCGCCTGCTGGACACCCCGCCGCGCGAGAGAGCTCAGATTGGCCTATCCGGATCTGGGCGCGGCGCCCAGCCCACTGCCAAACGGAAAATAGCTGAGCACGGTGCGCCGACCGCAACCGGAAGAGCAAGTCCCTCGACAGCACAACAAACATCCTCCGGTTTGGGAGGAACGTCCCCGCCCACGGAAGGAACCCTGACCGGCGCAGGCACCGCAGGCGGAACATCCTCGGGCTCAGGAACGGGAGAAGGAGCGTCTTCTGGCACAGGCACCGCAGGAGCAACCTCCACCGGCAAGAGCACTGGACAAAGCGGTACCCGGGGGTTAGGTCCTGGAAGCGGAGTGCCTCCCGGCGCACCTGGAACCTTCTCCACCAGCATCGCTAACGCCGAACTCGAGTCTTTCATTGACGGCGACTATTTTGATGCTTTCCTCAGGCCCGACCACTATACGCTCCAGGCAGGCAACACACGCACAAACATACCCGGCACCGACGTATGCGTAGATGGCGACCAATTGCGTACCAAGGAGTCTCTCACCATTACCCAAACCCAGACCGACCATTCCAAATGTCATCTCCGGCTGGTGGGCGGCGATCTGGAAAAAGAAACCTGCCCGGCCGAGGCTAACACCACAGCAGTCGTCTTCGAAGGTCACGCCGTTTCGCCTTTGATATCTAACCTCAATGTTTGCCTGGAATATGACAAGTCCAACTGTCGTATCGTCGAGAACAACGATAATACAAGGGAAATCTGCAGCCGGCCGGACTTTAACTACACAGGTACCTGGGCCGTGGGCACGATATTTGTTTACAATTGTAAAAACTGGGAAACTCGCGTCTACCATCTGCCTCTCGAGTACGCGGTTCGGTATATGGTGAACATGGAGAGGAACGGAAAAATCATACGTAAAGAAGTGAAACGGGCAACTTATTCGGTCCCTAGATGCGACTGAACAAGAGCATTCATAGGCAAGAGAGGAATCTGGCTTGTCTGCCGCCTTGTAGAGGAGAGTAGGGGTTTATATGAGTCGCTTCAACGGGTCTGTCATATTTCCTAGCTGTGAAATAGCCAGTAGTTCTGCTTCATTCCACGGATTACGTTTAACTTTAGATTTCCCGTGTAAGGTTTTTAAATTGAACGCTAAAGAGTAATTTCTTTGCGTTGCAATTGTTCCACGATGAGCCTATCCCCATCCAGAAAATCCAACCCATCAAGCTTTTCAGGAGGGAGCCAAACCATGGATTTGAAGGCCCGATTTTCGACCTGTCCTCGATACGCTTGTACCCGATAGAATCGCAGGTCAACCTCGTTCCACGCAGCGTACTGATATTTATAGTGCAGAATCTCCTTCGCAGACTGGACCTCAATCCCTAGCTCTTCACGCAACTCCCTCTGCAGTGCCGCAAGATCTCCCTCGCTCTGCTCGACCTTACCTCCGGGAAATTCCCACTTCAGCGGGAATAAGCCATCTTCCCGTCTCTGACATACGAGCACCCTTCCCGCTTGAAGGAGCAGCCCTGCAACAACTTTAATCGGCAGGACTGGACCCGTTTCTTTAAAATTCATCCTATTAAAGTCTTAGTCCCGGTGCTGTTTTGGTCTTTTGAGAACGAGGCAACTCCCGTACATGATGCTCTGTGCAGAGCACACCAACTCCCAGCCCTCTTGACCCAGATTGTTCAAGAGGTCTTCTGACAGCTCATTGGCACGTACGATGCGATACTCAAATTGCAACACCTTATCCTCCCGCTCTAGAATACAAGCCACTCCCTTCTCGTTGCGCTCTTTTGCCAACAAAATCAACGAACGGACTACAAGAACCGATCTTAAAGGGGATTAGGAACCAACGATTTTCTAAGCTAAAGGAAATGGGACCACGCCCTTTAGCCGGAACGTACGGTGCTGCAAACGGGTGATGGAATGGAGAAGAGAACCTCAGTCGTTTTTTCGACCGGGTTTGGCAGTGGACTCTTTGCTGTCCTTGAGCATGTCTTGACGACGAGGTCTTTGCTCGTCGAGTATCTTCATAATCTCGGCTTCGGTAACCGTACGTTGATCCATCAGCAGCTTATCCAAAGCATCAGCCGGGATTGTGCCGGAAAGAACCAATTCATATAGGAGAATGATTGGATGATGACCCGAAATGGGCATTTCCACTTCCTCTCTCGGTACTCCGCCGCGAGCAAGCAAGGTGTCTCCATGGTACAATTCCGGGCTGTCATAGCCGCGAAGTATGTTGGACCGAGAAGTGAAATGTTTAGCCAACCTCGGGTTCCCATCAGAAGCCAGGCCCGTCCCGGCATTGCCCTGGCTCCTTTGGCGCCATAAATCCTGTACGATCACAAACAAGAAGATCAGAGCGAATAGAGAGGCAAGGATTACGATCGATGAAAAAATTGTTTCCATGTTATTTGGAGCCCTCGGCGAAACTTAAAGGCGAAGTCGTGAGCAAGAAATGTACCAGGGTGACCGAATCTTGAATTTACAATAGGTTAAGCGGCCGGAAAATTTTTCGATCGAAAAAATTTGTAAATTAAATTTACATGCCCCACCTTCCTAAAGTGACCTCAATTCAAAAAAGACGTTTTTTTTCTGCCTCTTATCCAATCTTTGGTTAATTGCAAAGAAACTTTACGTTTTTGGAGCCTCGATCCTTCACTAGCAAACGCCCAGCATTCCCGCGAGCTGAAACTTCCAAACGCAGTGTTAAGAGGTGGCGTCTAATCAAACGTCGTGTACAAGCGAGCCTAAGAAAGTTTTCTCAATGCCTTCAGGATCTGCTCATTAGTGGGCCTCTTTGTAGGATCGACCTCGATAAACTTCCAGCGCACGACGCCCTGCCTGTCGATGACATACGTCGCCGGGTGCGGCCATCCCTTGCCCTCAGGGTTCAGAATGCCATAGCGGTTAATGACCCGATGGTTCTTGTCTTCAAGCGAAGGAAAATCGAATTCGCCCGAAGAACTCTCCTTCAGTCTCTGAACCAGTTTCTTTGAATCCTCGTGGCTGTCGATGCTGACCGTCAAAATTTGGACCTTCCTTTTTTCTTCGTTCGTCAGCAGGTTTTTCAGCTTCCCGAGCTGTGCTCTACAGTCGGGTCACCAATAGCCGCGATAGAATATCAGCACAACGTTTTTCTTGCCGCGAAAGTCCGAGAGAGTGATAATCTTTCCGTCCATGTTCTCAAGGGTAAAGTCGGGCGCCATGTCGTCTACTTTAACCCTTTCCAGATCGGTTGGTCTCAAATTGGCGGAGTCCCGCGGACCCAACTGGGCATGGGCCAGGGAAGCGGAAAACAAGATAAAAAGCGAAGCGGTTAGAAAACTGTTGCGGAGCATACCTTTTCTTTTTAGCGCCTCAGTCGTCCACAAAGCAATAGAACAGCACCACCCCCAATAGTGGGCAATCACGCAGCCACGGTGACTCTGCTGGATTCCTCAGACAACGACGTTGAGACTCTCTCCCCGATTGCCTTTTCCACCTTATGATGTCAGTCGGGTTGAAGCTATGCGCACAGAGCTGGCGGCCATGCCGAAGGAGAAATTTTGGATGAGATGTTTTTCCATTGCCCACGGTCTGTCCTATTAGTAAACTGGGGTATATGAGTGTCCCGACCAACAACAAGCAATCTAAGAAAACGACCGGTGACAAGATAGAGAGCCCGCAAAAGAGAAAACGCAAGCTATTACTCCTTGACGGTCATTCGCTTGCCTTCCGCGCTTTTTTTGCGCTGCCGGACACGCTTGTCACCTCGTCCGGACAGGTCACGAACGCGGTTTATGGATTTACCGCGATGCTCATCAAACTGTTCGCTGACGAGAAGCCCGACGGCGTCATCGTGTGTTTCGACAAGGGGGCGCCGCAGTTTCGGATCGACTCGTACGCGGGCTACAAAGGTAATCGTCCCGCAACTCCCGATGCGTTCCGCCAGCAGCTCCCTTTGATCCGCGAGGTGCTCGAAGCCTTGCGTATCCTGGCGGTCGAGCTGGAGGGTTACGAGGCCGATGACCTGCTGGCGACGCTGGCGAAGCGTGCCCGCGAGGAAGGTGACGAAGTCCTTGTCATCACCGGAGACCGCGACTGCCTCCAGCTCGTCGGCGACGGCGTCGGGGTGATGATGACCCGGCGCGGAATCACCGATGTCATCCGATATGACCGCGCGACGGTTCTTGAACGCTATGGCGTTCGGCCCGAGAAATGGATCGATTTCGCGGCTCTGAAAGGCGAACCTTCGGACAACCTGCCAGGCGTCCCCGGCGTCGGAGACAAGACGGCCGCGCTACTGATCAGTAAATACGGTGATGTCGAGGGAGTCATTGGTCACGCCGACGAACAGACTCCCAAGCTCCGCAGTGCCCTAAAAGAGCACGCCGGCCAGGTGCGGCTCAACAAACGGCTCGGCCGGCTCTTGGAAGACGTGCCGATTGATCTCGATCCGGCGCGCGTCAAGCTGGAGCCGTGGAACGAGGACGAGGTTCGTAAACTCTTTACCTCTCTGGAATTCCGCACCCTATACGACCGGCTTCGCGAAGTTACTAGTCTCTCCCCGGCGGCCACCCCCACCATCGAGTCTCTCAGCATCTCCGAGCTGGACCCGAAGGATGCACTCACTATCGACGACCCAGTGGCTTTGAGCTGGAATGATCGTTGGCTCGCTTTGTGCGCCAAGCGTGGTGAGGGGCGCTTTCTCCCACTGGCCTCTGCAGCGGCCCGGCTTGGCAACTTCTTTTCAGATCCGGCTATCCGCAAAATCGCGCACGATGTGAAATTTCTTTACCGCACAGCCCTTGCCGCAGGAACTCAATTTAACGGGCTTGCTTGCGACACCAAGCTTGCAGCCTATCTCCTCGAACCGGGTGCTCCCGGGTACACGCTGAGCGAGGTTGTGCGTCGCTACCTCGAAGTCTCACTCGACAAAACACCGGAATTGCACAAGGGCGAGCAGGCGGCGCTGGAGCTCTCAGAAACCGACGATCCGAACCGCGTGGCCCGGGAAGCGGTGGCGATCCGGGCTCTTGCTCCTGTGCTCGAGGAGCATTTGCGCAAGCAGGATATCTGGGAACTGGCACAAACCTTGGAGTTCCCGCTGATCGAGGTGCTTGCCCGCATGGAACATACCGGCATTCTCGTCGACCACTCTTATCTACAAGATTTGAACACCGACTTTGGCGCGAAGCTGGCAGCTCTCGAGAGTGAAGTGCAGCAGCGCGCAGGCGAGTCTTTCAATGTGAACTCGCCGCCGCAGCTGCAGAAGATCCTTTTCGACAAGCTCGGACTGCCAAAAACCCGCAAGATCAAAACCGGCTATTCGACCGATGCTGCCGAGCTGGCGAAGCTCTCCGGGGCGCACCCGGTCATTGACGCGCTGATGAAATACCGGGAGGTCGCGAAGCTGAAGACCGGGTTTACCGACATGCTCCTGACGCTCATCGATAACACGACCGGTCGCATCCACACGACCTATGAGCAGACCCGCGCTGCCACCGGCCGCCTCGCCTCGAACGCCCCCAACCTGCAGAACATTCCGGTTCGGGGCGACCTGGGACGCCAGATCCGGCGCGCATTTGTCGCGCCCCCCGGCCACGTTCTGCTTTCTGCCGACTATTCCCAGATCGAGCTAAGAGTGCTCGCGCACCTTTCTCAGGACGAGGCCTTTCTTTATGCCTTTGCGCAGAAACACGACTTTCACGCCAGTATTGCTGCACGGGTCTACGGGGTCGCGGTTGAGGAGGTTACGCCGGAAATGCGCAACCACGTGAAGCAGTTCTCTTATGGCATCGCCTACGGCATGTCCCCGTTCGGCGTCTCGCAGCGCCTGGGGATCGAGATCGGCGAGGCAGAAAAGTTCATCGAGGCCTATTATGCGCAGTTCCCCAAAGTAAGATCTTTTCTCGAATCACAGGTCAAGCAGGCTAAAATTGACGGCTTCACCACCACCATGTTCGGCCGGCGACGTTACGTGCCGGAACTTCAGTCTTCGAACTATCGGCTCCGAACCCTAGGCGAGCGCATGGCACTAAACGCGCCCATCCAGGGAAGCGCCGCCGATATCATCAAAAAGGCCATGATCGACGTGCACCGCGCTTTGTCCGAGCAACCGCTCGCCAGAATGCTCCTTACCGTTCACGACGAGCTCGTATTCGAGGTGCCCGCCGACAAACTTGAGCTTGCCAGACGGGTCATCGAGAAAAACATGGTCGGTACGGCGGATCTTCGCTGCGCCCTTACGGTAGAAATCCATACCGGAAACAACTGGGCCGAAGCCCACGCCTGACAAGGTTTCGTTCTCGATAACGCTCTTTGGCTTTGTGGGTTCAAGTTCCGGGTGTCAGGTATAGCCAAGACATCTCTGCCCTCTCCCCCGGACCCGGCAGGACCGGAGAAGGTCATAATTTCCCCTCTCTGGCTAAGCGGCTGGCCGCTGCGCATTAAGCCACTGTTTCACTTTTTCGCGCCTCTGGGAGGGGACGGGATTTCCCCGATTAATGAATTAGAAAATTTGCGAAAATATGCTACCAAGATCCGATGCATATCCAACGCCGGGTCGCGATCGAGGCGCGTCCCCAGCAGGTATGGGAGGTGATTACTGACTTGCGTCGGGCCAAGGAGTGGGCCGTTGGATTTACCGACTACCCCTTCATTTCGCCGGACTGGCCGAAGAAAGGGGCGAGAGCGACTTGGCGCTACCACGCCGGACCTTGCAGGATCCGTTTTCGGCTCACCGTCACCGAATCCGTTCCCGTCAAATCATTGCATATCGCGAACCGAAGCATCTTCGGCCACGGCCTCGAAGTCTACAGTCTTACCTTTTCGGCTGGAGTCACCACCATATGGTACGATGCCAGCGACGAGCCGAACCTCCTCGGGAGGATTCTCACACCGATCTTCGAAAAACGGCTGATCAATCAGGTCGCTGCAACGATTGCGCGACTCAAAGAGTACTGTGAGCGGCAGGCCCGTAATCGCGCGCGATAACTACGCATGGCGGCCAACACCTACAAATTCGTCGACCACTGGCACATTCCCTACCAAATGGAAATAGTTTGGGAAGCACTTTCGCTACCGGAAGAGTATCCGACGTGGTGGAGGGGAGTGTATCTCAGCGCGGAGCCACTAGTTGACACCGGTTCGGCAGGTGCTGGCCGGCGCATCGCAATTGTGGCCCGGGGATGGCTCCCCTACCGTTTAAGCTTCACAATTGAGACTTTCAATTTACAGAAACCGCATCTGATTGAGTTTAGGGCCTCCGGAGATTTCGTGACCGACGCTTCCCGCTGGGTTCTCAAATCAAACGGCAACGGTACCAACGTCACTCTGGAATGGAATCCGCGCGTGGAAAAACCCATCGTTAAATTTCTTTCTCTCATCTTGAAGCCGATCTTCCGTTGGAACCACCATTGGACAATGAGGAGGGGAGAGATTCAGCTTGCTGCATACCTAAAGCAGAAAGCCATCCGGCCCTAGAATTTACGGTCAGGACTTCTCGCGAGGTTATTGTGCGCCTCACCGCCTGTCTTGAGGATGACAAAAGCCCAGCCAAAGGTAAAATTGCCGTAGTCACCCCAATCAAATCGGCGCGGTGTTTCTCGTCTCAGGTGGACCCCTTGCTCTAGTTTTTCGTTTCCTTCTGAACTTCTTGCCCCGCGTCCTTCATGGCATCACCTGCCGATTCAAGAGCCTTTCCCACTTCCTGCCCGGCTTTTTCCATAGACTGGTCGATCTGTTTTCCTGCCTGCTCCGCAGGACCTTCCTTCTCCGGCGTCTTCTTGCACGCGGCGGGAGCAAACAGGAGAACGCATGCGATCAAAAACCAACGTAGCGTTAGTAGCTTCTTCATGGGCTCTTGGACCTCCTGGGTTAGTTGCTTTCAGCCGTTGTTCTGACCGCAACCACGCCTTCCGGTACAGGTTTACCCGCGGCACTCGGCTGCTCAGACGAACCCTTCAGTGCTAAACCTGCTTTGTCATAAGACGATTCCAAATCGTCCAACGCGGCATGGATATCCGGCTTGAGCTCGTGCCAGGATTCCAGGCTTGCGCCCTTAAGTTTATTCAGAATCGAGCTCAAAGCTTCGGTTTTGACTTCGAGCGCGGTAATGACATCTTGCCAATTTTCTTTCGGTGCCGTAACCGACTTTCCGGCTTTGGCTTTCAATGCCTCGATCCGGTCCAAGTATCCATTCAGTATCGCTTCGAGCCGGGCCTGATATTCTTCCTTTTGCTGTTTCTCGTAGGCAGTCGCCGCGAACGCAGGGTTTAGCGTTTCCTTCTTGACCACTTCCGATCGAATCTGCCTGGGTTCCTTGCTTTCTGGACGCTCGCCGCATGCCGTCAAGAGAGCCAGAAGAAGGCCAACGACGAACCGCGGAAACAACTTCACTCTGCTATCCTCTCTTGCGCTCTTCCTCAATGAGCTTCAGCGCCCTGTTGCGCAGTTTCGCGTTGCCATTAACTCTCCCGAAGATCCGATTGTAGTCCTCCGCCGTCAGATTCTGCTGGGCCAGGGCTGTCTTGACCTTGTCATTGGCCTGGTCCTGAATTTTCTTGCGCTCCGGATCCTGGGTGTTCTTTAAAGACAGGTCATACTGCTTGCGAATCCTATGGTATGCTACATAGACCTTGACAAAGGCCCTGAGCTGGTTGTGGTTTATCGTTTGATTGTTGCTTGCCTTCGTCTTGGAGGCCTCCTGCCCCATGGCCAGCGGCCCCGGCAGTAGCAGCACGCAGGCAACCATCAAGCTCAGCGACAGTTTCTGCCAGTGCAACATGCTATTCACCCACCTTTATCTCTGGAACTCACCGGGCATCACTCCGCACTTTTAGAAGACGACATCAATGAGACCGCCGACCACCTTAAAAGGGAGAGCGATGGTTTTCCCGACGATATCCACGGTACCGCTTAACAGCCCCTGAGGCGGTTTCGTTTCCGTGCGGCTTTCAGTTGACTCGGTTTTCTTGACCACGATATTTTCCACGGTTGGCTCCTCGGTTACTGCGGGATCGTAAACCGTCTCCGTCTTGACCGTTTTACTCTGGGTCGAGCAACCCGCGATCAGGGCGCAGCAGAAAAGCAAAGATAGAAGCAAATTCGAGTTCTTACGCATAAGTCACCTCCTTAAACGTCAACTCTTTTTTTCCGGCGTGCTTAATTTCTTTTCTTTTATGGCGAGCAGGAGATCTTCGTACGACGACTTTCCAATGACGCGGTTGAACTGCGATCGATAATTATTCACCAGACTGATGTTTTCGATAAGCACGTCATAGACTTTCCAATCGCCTCCCGCGTCGTGTAACCGGTAATTCACGGAGAATTCCTTTCCACTATTGTCAACGATTTTGGTCTCCACTTCGGCCTGGCCTCTGTCCTCTCTCTCCTTCAGATAGCGAACTTTTTCTCCGTTGTAAGATTCGATGGTGTCGAGATACGCTGATTCAAGCAGGCTGGTGAAAACCTTGACAAATTCGTTTTGCTCTTGGGGAGTGCGTCGTTGCCAGTGCGAACCTAGCGAACGTTTTGCCATCTCCGCGAAATCAAATCTGGGATAAATCGCCTCCCTTAACTTTTCGCGCCGCTCCTTGCTCTTGGCCACGCCCTTCAAATCGGGATTTTGCAGAACCGTAAGGAGCTGGCCAACAGTTTGCCGGACATCATCCCCGGGTGTGACGGCACTGACCCGGGAAGGGTTCCACAACAATAGGGTTCCCAAAACAACAGGCAGCAATCGGAGCACGAACCATTCTTTCACTTGTTTTTCTCCTCTCCACTCAGTGCAGGTTGACAGGACGGCGTCTCTTCAGCCGCGTCCGACTATGAACAAGCAAATCTGACAAAATACACGACACGATGAAGTACGCGGCGGCCTGATCAGGAATCCAATGGGTAACCTCGTCCGTCACGGCAATGATAAGATCTCCCAAAGTGATCTCTATCGGCTTGCCAGTACGCATAGGTTTGATCTCCTCAAAAAATTTTTTCATCTCTGCGATGACTCCTCCTTCAAGCGTTCGTTCTCACGCCGCAGCCGCTCGATCTCGGCCTGGTTTTGATTGATTTCACTCTGCTGTGTTTCTTGTTTCTGGTCTTGTCCCATAAGCTGGTCGCCAATCAGAGCGCCGGCGATGAGTCCGACCGGACCGCCAATGAGAGCACCTACCGCAGCATGGCCCACGGTACTACCAATGATGGCGCCAGTTCCTGCACCAATCCCTCCTCCGATAAGCCCGCCCTGCTCGCGCTTGGTGAGAGGCGAAGAGCAGCTCGTGCTCCCTATGGCGAGGGTTACAAAAAGAGCCGTCACGATCATGACTTTCTTCATTTTTTTCTCCTTAAAATCATGGCCTATCCGATCGTGCCTTCATTTGATTCAGGCGAATCACGTTGCGAATGCCCAAACAACGACAGAGTTCGTTTTGAGTCAGTGTATAAGAAGCCTTCGGCAAGCCCCGTGCCAGCTAAGACCAAAGCGGGTTAGTTGCCTGATATTGAAAGAGTTTGGCAATACTTCACCGAAGGAAATCAAACAAAGGAATTGCAGGCTTTTTCCTACAAATACCGGTTTGCCATCAAAGCAGACCAGGATTGCACCAAAAAAATGGGCGGGTTTTTCCTACAGCCGTGGTCCTGCATCATTGAATCTTCTTTTTGACCGAGATTCTTTTGGCGCAAGAAGAGGTGCCCCATGGACACGTCTTCTTAACATTAGAGTTAATTAGACTGGAGGCGGCACAGGTTCGAGGAAACGCGGTAGGGTTCGAGGTAGAAAAAGGTCTCAGATCTCGGCTTGTGGCGACGGCATCTCCGCGAGAAGCCGGCCGTATCCGGGAATCGACGCGCGCAAACCAAGTCTAACTTGCGTCTCCCAGCAGCGGGCCGGCGCAGGATGAACGACGGAAACGCCCAAAGCCTGCTCCAGCTTATCAATAATATCGAGGGTCTTCCAGGCGGAACCGAGCATGTAAATTGCTTCGGCTGCTCGGTGTTGGGCAAAAATGGCCTTTATATGCTCAAAGACTTCTTGCGCGGGCAGCTTGGGAACCTCGGCAAACGGCACTTGAATACCTTCCATGGCCAGAACCTGGAACCCGGCCTCAGTGAAATAGCGTGCAAAAATTTCATTTAACTTTGCCGGAAAGTAGCTCGCGCCAACGAATTTCTTAACGCCCAGCGTCCGCAGGGCACGGACGTGGTTTTGCCCCGAGGTAAAAATCGGCACCCGGTAGCGTCGCTGCCAAGTGTGAATTTTGTCCCGCTCGCCCTGGAACCCTAGCAACATGAACGGGGGCGCCCCTGTCGCGCGAACCAGCTCTGCGCCCATTGCCGCAAGTTCCGCAACTTTTGACTCGTATCCCGGCATCGCAGCAGCGAATTCCTCCTCCGTGCCGCGCGTAAAATTCATGCTCAGGCTGATTAGCCGAATTCCCGCCGGCAATTTCTGATCAAGCTGATTTTCCGCACCGGAGCCGGGTCGGTTGGTTGGACTGATCGAACCCACGATATATTCTTTTTGAGTTTTACTCATACGGCCTCCTCATAATTATGCTCAGCGGATCTCTCCCGGGAACAATTTTGCCGCATATTCCCGATTGACCTCTTGGATAATGGAGTTGTCGTAAAATCTTTTGGGATCGATTTCGCTCGCATAAAGGTCCTGGTTAGACCGATTCCAGGTCCGATAATCCTAAGCCCTTGCTTGTAGTAATCAACAATCGCCGGATAACCTTGTTTCTTGCCATATCGCTTTGCGGCGAGAACCGCTGCCAGAAACGCTCTTCCCGACGCAGTCTTCATTTTAGACTGCGGTCCACTAGGCTGTGGAAAAAGAATACTCACTGTGGGGCGCGCTCGAATTCAGCCGCCTGCCTGCGCGTTGCACGCAGGCAGGCGGCTGGTGGATTTGTTGTACGGCCCGTCATTCTCCCGGCGCTGAATTGGTCCTTGGGTAGAGGAGCCGCCACAAGTCCTCGCCCGAGTGGCACGAAAGCGGATAACCGTCAGGGGAGGTGTGTGATGAAGGAACTCGCCTTGATCCTTCCTGCCCCGACCGAACCACAACCAGATGCGCCGTTGTCTCCCTTCTTCCTTTGCGCGCGTTGGCTGGCGATCATGCGTTGACGCCGGGCACTCTTAAGTCGTAAAGCTTTACCACGTTTTCGCGCAGCACTTTACGCAACACATCCTTGGGCAAATGACCGAGCTCGCGATCGATCACTTGTCGCGAGTAAGGCCAGGTGGAGGCCGCATGCGGATAGTCGCTGGACCACATGCAAGTATCCGTCCCCCACCAGTCCAAAAGCCGCCCGCCGGTGGGATCGCTGAAGAACGTCGCGAAGACTTGTTTGTTGACAAATTCACTCGGAACTTTCGTCAGGGAGATCGGATGTTCCGGGCTGTGACGCAAGTAGTACTTGTCCCATTCATGCGTGAAAAACGGGATCCACGCGATTTCGTTCTCCACCAACACCAGCTTGAGGCGCGGGTAGCGTTGCAGCACTCCGGAAAAAACAATGTCAAACAAGGCATTCGCCGCATCCGTCAGTTTGATATTGACACTTGCCCGGAAGACCTCGATCCCCTCGCGCTTCTCCAACCTCCGGCTGTAGTTGAATCCTGTGAGAATGTGAAGGTTGACCGGCATCTCCATATCCTGGGCAGCTTCCCAAAATGGGTCGTAGTAATCCGAAGCGAAGGACAGGTGGGGAGGCGGCACCTGCCAGATGAGGGCCCCTTTGAGTCCCTCCTTCTTGCAGCGTTCCATCTCCTTAATTCCATTATCCAGATTGTAGACCGAGATCGAAGGAATCCCGACCAACCGTCCCGGCGCCACGTTGCAGTACTCGATGAGCCAGTCGTTGGCAACATGAAAAGAAGCTTCCTGGGCTTCAGCATCCTCCATTGCGAACAAGCGCAGCCCCAGGGTGGGATATAGGACCTCGGCGGTCACGCCGTCCACATCCATCTCCTGAAGACGGGCTGTGGGATCATACCCGCCGGGCTTTGACCCAACGGAGCGCCGCGGTGGAAACTTGAAAGCCCGCTCCTTAAGCGAGGCGGGTAACCGCTGCTCCCAGAGGTCCGGCGGCTCCATGATATGGGAATCTGCAGAAATCAAGATCTCATCGGCGGTGGCCGATGGTGCTTCACGTACGACTTCGGCTGTGCTCATTTTGTGAATCCTCCGTTTCCACTCAACTCCCGCTTTTTTACGCCATCTTGGGCTATTTGTCTAGCACCGTGTTTACTGGAAACGCGCCCGGAAACATTTCGAATCTTCGCAGGGACTCGCGGGCGAATCGCACAACGAGTGGACTTTTGTCTGCCCTTGGTCTACTGATTTTACTTACCGGTATGAGATAATTTTTAGCCGGGTCCTATTTGTAATGATTGGCCGATCCCGTATCGCAATTCTGTTTCTGCTCTTCGCCCTTATCTTTCCCGCTCCGGGCTGGTCGGATCCAGCTGAAGACGCCCTCCACGCGGCGCTGACTTTGCACGATGCGGGAAAGCTGAAAGAAGCCCTTGTCAAATACGATCTGGCGATCCGGCTCAACCGCCGTTTCGTTGATGCTTACTACAACCGTGGTAATGCCTATTACGATCTAGGACAAAATGAACGCGCCATCAAAGACTACAGTGAAGTGATACGGCTCAGTCCCAATGACGGCGAGGCCCACTATAACCGCGGCAATGCCTATCGCCGGCTTGGGCAGCACGATCGTGCCCTACGGGACTATAGCCGCGCGATTGGTCTTGCGCCTGAAAACGAAGAGATCTACATCAACCGCGGCAGTATTTATTACAGCCTGGGCCAATATCCCCTTGCGCTGCGGGATTTCACGGAAGCGATCCGCCTGAATCCAAACGACGCCGATGGCTTCTACAATCGAGCCAACACCCACCTAAAAATGGGCAACACTGAGCTTGCGATCGACGATTACAGCACGGCGCTCCGGTTCAACCCGAATCTGTATGACGCCCATTACAACCGCGGAATTGCCTATGCCAACTTGAAAGAATACGGAAAAGCGCTGGCGGACTACGATGAATTCCTTTACGCCAATCCCAAATCGGGCGAAGCCTACTACAATCGGGGCCTCGTCTACTCCGCGGTCGGCAAGGATGAAAATGCGATGGCCGATTACAGCGAAGCGATTCGTCTTAATCCCAAAGACACCGCCGCGCTCTACAATCGAGGTCTCGCCTACAACCGGCTTGGAGAGCATGAGCGCGCCGCGCGAGACTACACCGAGGTGATCGTTCTCAGCCCGCGCAGCGCCAATGCATACGCGCAACGAGCAGTGACACGAATCTATCAAGGAAAAGACCAAGACGCCGAGGTCGACCTTAAAAAAGCCTATCAACTCGACGCCAGCCTGAAAAAGACCTTGCCCTCACTGATAGATGAGGCGAAAAGTAAGAGAACCGTGCAATCCGAGTCTGCCCAATGACTCAACCAGGCTTTGCCGCTTCGGGTTTGACCGAACTCTCGCCTGGCGGCGATTCCGCCTCTTTGCCGATCTGGTAGCGCCGGATGCAGGGAAATACCACCATCACGCCGGCAAGGATCAACAGCGTTGCCACGCCGCCGGTCATTGCCGAGAGCTCGGTGCCAAGCCACGCGGCAACCACGCCGGACTCAAATTGCCCCAGCTGAGGCCCGCCCACGGTAAAGATGCTGTTAATCGACGAAATCCGGCCGCGCAGGTCGTCGGGTGTGCTCAACTGGTTGATCGTGCCGCGAAGAATCGTGCTCACCATGTCGCCCGCGCCTCCCACTGCAAGCAGCAGGACCGAAACCCAGAAAATGTGCGAGCTTGCGAACCACACCGTGCAAGTCCCGTAAACTGCAATTCCAGCAATGATCCAACGACCCGCCCGCCACACCTGCCCAAACACGCTCATGCCGGCAGCCGCAGTCAAGGAGCCAACAGCCGTTGCGGCGTAAAGAATTCCGAGACCCTCCGGCCCGACCAGTAGAATATCACGCGCATAAATCGGCAGGAGCGCTCGCACCGAGCCGAAAAATGTCGCGCCAAAATCCAATAGCATCAGGGGGAAGATCACTGCGTGCCCGTATACAAATTGCAGTCCTTCACGAAGAGATGTTAGTGAAACCGCGCCCCATCCCCGTCCCTCTTGTAGCTTGGTTCGCAGCAGCAACAGGGACATAAGCATGATCAACCAGGAGATACCGTCCACCGCATAGCATGCAGCAGGTCCGAGAAAGGCCAGTAACAAACCGGCCAGGGACGGACCCACGATCACCGAGACGTAGCGCTGCGAGCTGTGTAGCGCCATCGCCGTCGCCAGCTCTTCGCGTGGCACCAGATTGGGAACAATGGATTGACGGGAAGGCGCTTCCAGGGAGCTGAAGAAGGCGAGCAGCATCGTCGCGATGTAAAGCAGCAAAGGCGAAGCTTTCCCTGTAAGTGTGAGCAAGGCGAGCGTAGCGGAAACGAGAAATAGGCTGGCTTGCGTGCACATCATGAGCTTGCGCCGGTTCATCGCATCGGCCAGCAGTCCGCCGACGAGCAACAAGACAATTTGCGGGATCGCGCGCGCGAGCCCAAGGAGCCCGATTTGAAAGGCCGAATTAGTTAGTTCATAGATTTGCCAGGCCATCGCCACCGACGTGAATTGACTCCCGATGCCGGACCACAGTAGCCCCGTCCAGAAGATGCGAAAGTCTCGATGCCGGAGCGGTGAAAGGAACGCCCACCGGTGCTCGGGGCGCTCGTTCGGCGCGGTCTGTGCCGTCACGAAAGTGCGCTCAACAATCTCAACAATATGGAGTTCGATAACAATGAAAGAACCGAGATGCGGACGGGCGGTAAGGCCAAATTCAGCCCCTACGATTGGGACCAACGGACTGGATCGTAATGCGCACAATCACGCGCCGCTGCTGCCTCATGGTCTGCCGGTATTCTTCCCAATTCGGGTGCTCTCCCTTCAACTGCCGGTGCCAGTCAATCAACAGCTCCATGGCCTCGGGGAGCGGGATGACTTCTGCAGTTCCTTGAATCTGGACGAATTTAGAACCGCGAAACTGCTCGCCAAAAACAAGCAGAGAAACTCTGGGATCACGGCGGATGTTCTTGCTTTTATAGGCCGTCTCGCGCGTGGTGATAATCACGTGACCCTGTCCATCAATGGCAGGAGAAACCAGCGTCATCTGCGGCAAGCCATCACGCTTGCGCGTCGCGAGAACGCCCCGATGGTTACCTTGCAAAAATTCCTGCGCAGCGGCGATGTCCATAAATCCTCCGTTACGGTTTATCCCCGAGCAAATTTTTGCCGCGAATCCTACATGAATTTCGGGCCATATAACAGCAGAACAAGTAGCGTCCAGCGAAATGAAGGATCCGCTTTACTCCGGAACACACTGAGCGAAATCCTCATAGGCAATCATTGGCTCCCGGACACGCTGGCGTCAGAACCAAGTGCCATAAAACTGGCGATGAGCAGCGCCAAAGCCAATAGCATTAAGCCGCTGGTGAAACTGCCGGTTAATTCTTTTGCATATCCTGTTGCATAGGGTCCAATGAATCCGCCGATATTCCCGATAGAATTGATGAGCGCGACTCCCGCCACCGCAGCCGTCCCGCTTAAAAACATTGTCGGCAAGCTCCAAAACGGGCCTAGCGCGCCCCAGATCCCTGAAGCCGCGAGGCAGAGCGCCAGAAACGCGGCTAAGGGATAGTTTTGTTCATAGAAGTAAGCGCTCAAGGCTAGTCCAACGCTGCCGCTAAACGCCGAAAGCGCTACGTGCCAGCGCCGCTCTCGCGTACGGTCAGAGTTGGAAGCGATCAACACCATGGCAACCGATGCTGCCAGATAGGGTAGCGCTGAGATTATTGCCACGGTGGAATTGCCGTAGCCTGACAGACTCTGCAAAATCTGCGGCAACCAAAAAGCGACCCCATAGAAGCCACTCACAATAAACAAATAGAGCCAACACAGCCGCCATACTCTCGGATGCACGAGGGCTTGCACCAAAGTGAGCCCGTGGGTGCGACGCTTCAGCTCATGCTCTTCTGCCAACGTCTGGGTGAGCCAGCGTCGCTCCGCGGGCGAAAGCCACGTGGCTTGTTCGGGTTTATCGGATAAGTACGCGAGCGTGGTGATCCCCAGGACAATGGCGGGAATGCCTTCGAGAAGAAACAGCCATTGCCAACCTTTAAGGCCATAAATTCCCCCGAGCTTGAGCAACGCCCCCGAAATCGGTCCGCCAAAGACTCCGGCTAAGGAGGTCGAAGTGAGAAACAGCGCAAAGTTCTTTGCCCTTTCTCGGGCGGGAATCCAATAAGTGAGGTAAACAACCATTCCCGGGAAAAAACCCGCCTCAGCCAGGCCAAGAAGAAAGCGCAGAAGGTAGAAAGCCGTGGCGGTCTTCACAAGCATCATGCAGGAGGAAATAATTCCCCAGGTGATCATGATGCGCGCTATCCATACCCTGGAACCGACTCGCTCCATGATCAAGTTGCTCGGGATTTCAAAGAGCACGTAGCCGAAAAAGAACATCCCGGCACCGAGGCCGTAGGCGGCGTCGGTGAAACCGAGATCTCCTTTCATTTCGAGAGCGGCGTAGCTCACGTTGAACCGATCCAGATAATTAACAACGTAACAGATAAAAAGGTATGGGATGATCCTCCGTCTGACTTTAAGAATACAGGCGCTTTCGTCCACCGCTGGTTGACTCATTGTTTGACTCGAAAAACAATGATTGGCAGAAAGAGCCGCGCACGGCAAGTCTCGAAAACACTTGCCGGGGACTCGCTTTAGATAGCGCCGCGCAGCGAGGTAAAACACAGCCTTCTACCCGGATCGCAACCTGATCAATAGCCCCAGTCCTGCGCGTTTCCAGAGAGACAAATTCGCGTTTGTTTACATCACAAGTACTTTTTACTCACCCATTACTTTTTTTCCCAGGCTCATGTCACTCTGATTGCATTTAGTTTTACCGAAATTCAATGCTTTTCTTTTATGGCACGTGACTTGCGTCTTTCGTCAATTGGGAGCAACCCCGCAGCAAACATAGCGAGCGGCTGCTCCTATCGCGCATCCTATGGGCCGTGCACCGATTATAAAAAGCCAGGAGGGTTCCATGGAAAAGATAAACGACAATGTGGCCGCAACAATGACGTCAGCCGCTGGGAATCTCGTCGACCTTACGAACAAGAGTGGTTTATCCGTGTCGTCAAAGGCAGATCAATTAACCGGAAAGATCGGCCAGCAGATCCGGACTATGGCAGAGATACTACGTGAAAGGTCGCCTCACGAAACCATACGCAAGACGACTTATAAGGTTGCGGACAAGCTTGAAAGCGCAGGCTCCTACCTGGAGGGAGATAATTTAAAAATACTGGTCAGCGATGCCGGATCTTTGGTCCGGCGATACCCCATAAAGTTAATCCTCATTGGCGTTGGAGTTGGATTTTTGCTAGCTCGCGGCCGAGGCAGATAAGCAGTCGTCGAAGAGTTGGAAATTTCGCTCGCCGTATGCCCTTTAGTTGTTGGTCACTGGCTCCGTATGGTCGACGTAGGCACCGAAAGCTTGACGAAAGAAGACATTGCATTGGGTCAGCCGGAGTCGTAACGGTTTACGGTTGATCACCTCGACGTAAGGATTCAGCTCGATTACGACTGGTACGGTCGCATGAGAATCCTTGTGAAGCGCTAGGATACGTTTCAGCAAAGCCTTCTTGGTCTCAATCTTTTCTTTAGCCTCCGCCGTTTCCGGCGCAGTCCAGGGCATCCGTAGGATAAGGGAGGTACGGCACTTTGGCGCAGGGACTGGAAAATATTCAGGACGAAGCCGGATTTCGAATTGGCCGCCGGAGCGGATCGCGTTGTCACTTGAGGCAAAATCGACGGCTTTAGCCGTCAGCTCGATCCGCAGATGATAGTACGGCCCGTAGCGTCCCGGATTGACAACAATTTGTCCTTCCGTTCGTGGGCTTGCACAAAGTGATAAGGACAAAAACCAACACCCTATCACGGCGGCAACGGCTATCGGCACCGTCGTCCGCATCAATCAAACGTGTGGGCGCTTACATACTGGGGCCATTTATCGAGAAATTCTTCTGGTGTACCAGCGCCCTGCGGAGTGTTGTAGTGCAGCTTCCAGTAGTTTGCTAACCCCTGTACATCATCTTGCTTGGGCAGCGGTGGTGTCGCACGGATATAGCGCACACGGCACATCGCGGCGGCGTAACCGTCGTTAGCCTTAAGAGTGGCGGCCACGGGCTCCTGCCCTGGTTCCAGTGTTCGCTTTACCTTGTCCGCCAGCTCGGGACGAAACTTGAGGAAATTGTTCCAGCAATCATCGTGGGTGAAGGGCTCCATTTGAAACAGGCCCAGCGCTGGCCCCCCGCCAAGCTGCTGCCGGTGAATCAAAAGACTCTCTTGAATGGCAGTTCCAAGTAAAAGCTGCTCTGCGGCGAGACCGCCTCTCCCAAGGATATTCAAAGCCGGCCGAATCGCCTCAAGCAGAAGTTTCCGTGCCGAATCGAATTTGTCTTCTGGCATATTTGCTCCCTGATAATGACACAGCGGCAATTCACGACTCAAGCTCGGAGCTTTTGCACAGCATCGACCCTTCCCGAGCCGAATGACAATTTGGCAGCCGGCCGAAACATTTGACCTGCCATCCGCTAGTCACACTGAGACTTGAACCTGCGCTCGGTCCTGTAGATTCAGGCTCTCCGTTGATCGCCGCATGCCACAAGCAGCGAATCGCCTAAGCCGCTGTTAAGCGGATGCCACCTGCGTTGCCAAATCAAGTATTTTCGCGGTCAGCGCAACGGCACCTGAAGCTGTGATGCTTTCATTCGTGAGCGCTTCGACCTGCCCCGTCAGGCTACTGATTTCCTTCACCTGCTCTATGGTTGGACCAGTGACTTGGCGGTTCCCGGCGATTACGGCATCAAGCTTTGCACGGATTTCGGCTCGTTTCATCTCTAGTTTAGCAACTGTTTCATTGAGATCACGCTCTTCTTCTTTTGAAGGATTCTTCAGCAGGCCCTTCTGCGCAACTCCAATCGCACCGAAAACTAGAGAAAGCGCATTTCCCATTGTGACCAGCGGATTCTTACTGTCGGCACTCTGTGATGCCATGGTTTATACCTCCGATTAGGGCTTCCCCTTCACATCAGCCAGGAGTTTTTTCGCCGCGGTCGAAGACTTATTGCTCTGCTCAAGCTGAATCTTGATCTCCCCGGCGAGTTCCCTGGCATAACCGGCCAAGAATGTCGCACGCTGCGCGCTGCTTTCCTCATGGGCCAATGTGGCAAGTGCCTGCGCGATTTGCCCAAGCGACTCCGATTTGGGATCCAGCGCTTTCTGAGTCGCCAGGATTGCCGCCTTTCTTTCCCTTTCTGCATCGCCAGCTGCCTTGAAGATGTCATCGACCTCTTTGCCCCAGCTCTCCAAAAGGCCGATTAGATTCAGATTACTCTGGCCGCCCGATCGCTTAGTCAGCGCAACGTCGTAGTTATAGTTGGCTCGGAGCTGAGCGTTCGCGGCATGCAGTCGGGATACATTGGCGGCACGCTGATCCGCGAGATCACTGCTTTCCTGGGCCAGCATCCCGAGCTGTGCGCTTATGACGCCCGCGTTTGCGGCCGTCCGTTCAGCCAAATCCCTTACCGGCCGTTGCGTGGAACACGATGATAGAAATGAAAAGAACAGGCAAACAGCCGGAGCGCTGCAAGATTTGGCTTTCATTGGGATACCCCCACCGCAATCGCCGTAAAGCCCAGCGCTTTGACTATGAGATCGGCGATCTCCGCCGGTTTAAGCCCAGCCTGATAATAAGCTTCTAGCTGGTCTACGGGTACCGAGACCAGATTATCCCACCCTCGAAGCGCGGACGCCCGGCTTGCGAGGGTTTCGCGATGCCGCACGTCGATCAAACGATAGGTTTGGTCGTGCTGCGTCGCCTGCACCGCGAGAGCTTGGAGGTAGGCCGCCAGAGCTTTGTAAAGTTCCCGGGTAGCCTCACTGTTGCCCGGACTCTGAATATTCTCGTTCCAGTGTTTGCCCAGACTACAATTTTCTACCGGCGTGATATCTGGCACGCTGCAGGTCCAGTTCCCTGTGCCCGACTTCACCGAAAAGTCATCGCACGCCTGTCCTGGAAACTTCCTTGCTCCGCTTAGCATCGCATAGCTGCAAACGGCGTCTCCGAACCTCAGCCAAAAGCCGGCCTCTTCCAGCAGAGCGTCATATTTCGTCTTTAGGATGTCCGCCCGCAGCTCCGTAAGAGTTTTCAACTGCTTGGCGTATTCCAGCAGGACCACTTGGTGGCGTAACTCGATCAGCAAGTTATTGACGCTGGGCACCCGGGCTTGCTCCACCAGTGCTTTGACGTCGCCGGCGAGCGACGGGATTTCTTTGGCGATGATTGCCGCCTTCATAAGCTGCGGGTCGGCCGTGTTGATCTCCCCGGTGGCGGCTGCCGTCAGAAGGACAATGATGGCATCCGCGCTCTCCATTGCCGCATTTTTTTTCGCGATGGTGTTTGCAATTTCGTTGGCGACCTCGAAATCTATCTTTAGCAACGCTGCTTTCTGCGTCAGTTCTTCCTGCAACTTGGCTCCACTGTCCTTCGCTTTGGTTAACTGCGCCAGCGCCTCATCATAGGCCGCTTTTTTTGCTCCCGCGTTCCGCTCGGCTTCGCCCAGCGTCTGGTCTAGTTTTGCATTTTCATCCTGCGCCGCTTGCCACTCATCAAACGCTTTTTTCGTTAAGCCGCGGCGTGGCTGCATCGCGCTTTTTTCCTGAACGCGTCTGCACGCAGCACGGTAAAGCCGATAAAAGTTTTCAGCTCCGGCGCGTGTGTCGACGGCAAGAGCTTCGGGAAGATCCATGGTTTCCGGCAGGAGATCACCAAGGCGACAGGGTGGCGGGAGCGCGCCGGTCAGTTGCATGAGCAATTCCCGGTGCTCCTGCAATTCACGTTGCCCTACGGTCAAATCAACATTCGCGTATAGGGCCAAGCGCAGCTCCTTGAACCCTACCGGATAACCTAATTCCCTGAGCCGTTCCCTCGCTTTTTTGGTATACGTTTCGGCCATCGGTGCGTTGTCATCAGCGATTCTGAGAAGGGCAAAGTCCACCTGCAGCCTGTGATTGTCGCGCACGACTTTAAGTTCTTCGGCAAGTAGGTTGTCAAGGTTGTTCTTCTCGATGTCAATGACCCCTAGCACGTCTGCCTGAACATATTGCTCTTTGATGCCTGCGGCCATCTGTGCTTTGCTTTCATCGTGTAACCGAAAGGCCCCCGCACACCCCGACAGTAGAATAAGCGCGGCAAGCCACCCAAATAAAACCCTCCAGCTATGCAGGTTTTTGCGCATCAGGATACCTCGGTTTAGCGAAATAGATTCAGGACAAGAATCACGTTGCTAGCATTAACCACCTTTTGTCAAGTTTGAACCGAAGCAAACACGCGGCCAAGCGGAGTACCAGCACAGGGACCGCTAGGAGTGTGTCCGAGTAATCGAAAAATCGGCAAATTCGGGGGTAGGAAAACCATTGCCGAGCTGCCGATCGTCGATCCTGGGGCATCCTGTGAGGTCGATTTTTTTCAAACGACATTACTCGGACAGGCTCCTAGGTAATTGAATAGATCACTCAAACATTTCTTGCCTTCTCGGTAAGATACCTATGATCGTCATAATAGTAACTTTGGGTCGACGCAGGTATTAAAGAGTATTCACCGAGCTAAAGTGGAAGTTCATTTAGTGACCGGCCGATTCCTGCTGATAAATGCAAAGCCTGATCAGGTAACGCCGCAAGTTCATGAACACGAGCTTTCGATGTCACTGACAGCGAACAAACTCCGCTTCATCGAAGAAGCGATTACATAGATGGGTTATGCTCATCGGAGGTGTTACATCACGTCCGGCACGATCTTGTGTCAAACGGAAACCCAAACTCATTAAGGCAGGTTCGTCGTCCCCATCAGATAACGATCGCACTCCCGTGCCGCGCCGCGGCCCTCGTTGATGGCCCAGACGATCAGGCTCTGGCCGCGGCGACAGTCCCCGGCGGCGAAGATTCCGTCGACGTTTGTGTTGAATTTCCCGTACTCAGCGTTGGCGTTGGAACGTGGATCGCGCGCGACACCCAGTTGCTCGAGGACCGTTTCTTCCGGTCCGAGAAAACCCATCGCGAGAAGCACGAGGTCGGCGGGCAGCGCTCTCTCAGTGCCTGGAACTCTCTTCGGAATGAAGGCGCCTCTTTGGTCTTTGGTCCATTCCACGTCATAGATGTGGAGCTCTTTAACGTTACCGTTTTTGTCACCGACGAACTTCTCGCCCGTCGTGAGATACGCGCGCGGATCGGCGCCAAAGCGGGCGGCCGATTCCTCCTGGCCGTAGTCGAGCTTGTAGACTTTGGGCCACTCCGGCCAAGGGTTGTCCGGTTGGCGTTCATCGGGAGGACGGGGCAGGATTTCGAGCTGGGTGAGACTCTTGCACTGGTGGCGCATTGCCGTTCCCACGCAGTCTGTGCCGGTATCGCCGCCGCCAACCACGATCACATGTTTGTCGGTGGCGGAAATGTAGTTCCCGTTTTTGTGGTGTCCATCGAGCAAGCTCTTGGTGTTGGCGTAGAGAAATTCCATCGCGAAATGGACCCCTTTGAGCTCGCGTCCCGGGATCGGCAAGTCGCGCGGCTTGGTGGCGCCGCAGCACAGCACCACCGCGTTGAACTCTTCGCGCAGCTGGCTCGCGGGAATATCCCCCCCGACGGCAATATTGGTAATAAACTTGACTCCTTCTTCGGCCATGAGATCGACGCGTCGCTGCACGATTTTCTTGTCAAGCTTCATGTTGGGGATGCCGTACATCAGAAGACCGCCGATGCGGTCCGCGCGCTCATAGACCGTAACCAAATGACCGGCGCGATTGAGTTGCGCCGCGCAGGCAAGCCCAGCCGGACCGGAACCGACAACGGCAACCTTCTTTCCGGTTCGTTTTTCTGGCGGCTCGGATATAACCCACCCTTGGGCAAAACCGTTATCGATGATCGTGCACTCAATGTTCTTAATCGTGACCGGCAACTCGTTGATTCCCAGTACACACGACCCTTCGCAGGGGGCGGGACAGACACGCCCGGTAAACTCCGGGAAATTGTTGGTCTTATGGAGCCGTTCCAGCGCCTCCTTCCACAAGCCGCGATATACGAGATCGTTCCACTCCGGGATCAGGTTGTTGATCGGGCATCCCGAGGCCATGCCGCTTATGAGGGTTCCCGTATGGCAGAAGGGAATTCCACAATCCATGCAGCGCGCGCCTTGCTGGCGCAGCTTCGCCTCTGAAAAATGATCGTGAAATTCTTCCCAGTCGTTAATCCTCTCCACCGGCAAGCGATCCTCGGGTAGCTCGCGCTGAAATTCCATAAATCCGGTTGCCTTACCCATGCCTCTTATTTCTCCTAAAACGTGTTATTGCTCGTCAACGATGCGAAGTCAGACAGCCCGTGCGTGGAAGGGTACAACAAGTCGCCAGTTCGGTGTTTCTGGGTTCGGGTTTAGCTCGTCGGACCTGCAAAAGCACCCATCGGCCTTTATCGGCAGCGTGCTCGGTTAGTTACCGCTCACTCGCGCCGCATCATTCTTGTTCGCCTCAAAAGCAGCCATGATCGCCTCCTCGCCAACGAGGCCCAGGCCCTCCGCTCGCTGCAGGGCCTCGAGCATGCGCCGGTAGTCCTTCGGCATAACCTTCACGAACTTCGGCGCGGTCTCCTCCCACAGGGCCAAAAGCTTCCATGCGCGCTCGCTGTGAGTGTAAACGGCGTGCCGCTTGAGCAGTTCCTCCACCTCTTTGAGATCCGTTTCGTCGAGGCGTTCAAGGCTGACCGTTTCGAGATTGCAGCGGTTCTTGAAGTTGCCGTCCTCGTCAAGGACGTAGGCTGCTCCGCCGGACATCCCGGCGGCAAAATTTCGCCCCGTCGCTCCAATGACAACAACACGGCCGCCGGTCATGTATTCGCAACCGTGGTCGCCCACGCCTTCCACGACCGCACGCACGCCGCTGTTGCGCACGCAGAAGCGTTCTCCCGACATGCCGCGGATATACGCTTCACCTTTGGTCGCACCATAAAACGCTACGTTACCAACGATAATATTTTCTTCCGGCTCGAAAGTTGAACCTTCCGGCGGATAAAGAATGACTTTGCCTCCGGAAAGGCCTTTGCCGAAGTAGTCGTTGGCGTCTCCCTCGAGCTCCAACGTCATGCCGGGAGGCACGAACGCGCCGAAACTCTGGCCTGCTGAGCCCTGAAAATGAAAGTAAATTGTGTCGTCCGGCAAACCGTTTGGGCCAAACCGGCGCGTCACCTCGCTACCCAAAATCGTCCCCACGACGCGGTTGGTGTTGTGAATCGGCAGCGTTGCCTTCACCTTCTCTTTGCGCTCCAGGGCCGGGGCAGCGAGGTCGAGGAGAACCTGGTTGTCCAGAGCGTTCTCCAGCCCGTGGTTCTGCGGGATCTGACAGTAGCGACCCACATCCGGGTCCACGGGCGGTTGATAAAGAATCGCCGAGTAATCGAGTCCCTTGGCTTTCCAATGGTTCAACGCCCTTCTGAACTCGATCTTGTCCGATCGCCCGACCATTTCATTGACGGTGCGAAAGCCCAGCTTGGCCATGTATTCGCGCATCTCTTGGGCGATAAAGCGCATAAAGTTGACGGCATAAGCGGGATCGCCCGCAAATTTCTTGCGCAGAACCGGATTCTGCGTCGCGATGCCGACTGGACAGGTATCCAAATGGCAAACCCGCATCATGATGCAACCCAAAGTCACTAGCGCCGTCGTCGCAAAGCCGAACTCCTCCGCTCCCAGCATCGCTGCGATCACCACGTCACGCCCCGTCTTCAGTTGGCCGTCGGTCTCCACCGCAATGCGGCTGCGCAGATTGTTGAGAAGCAAAGTTTGATGGGTTTCTGCAACGCCAAGCTCCCACGGCAAACCGGCGTGCTTGATACTGGTTTGCGGCGAAGCGCCGGTCCCCCCGTCGTGACCGCTAATCAATACAACGTCCGCGTGTCCTTTGGCCACACCGGCTGCAATCGTGCCCACTCCGACTTCGGACACGAGCTTAACACTGATACGGGCGTTATGATTGGAGTTTTTGAGGTCATGAATGAGCTGCGCCAAGTCTTCGATCGAATAGATATCGTGATGCGGGGGCGGTGAGATCAGACCGACTCCAGGAGTCGAATACCGCACCTTCGCGATCCAAGGATAGACTTTGCGCCCCGGCAATTCCCCGCCCTCACCCGGCTTGGCTCCCTGCGCCATTTTAATCTGCAGCTCCCGCGCCTGCGTCAGATACTGGCTGGTGACACCGAACCGGCCCGACGCGACTTGTTTAATGGCGCTGTTGCGCGAATCCCCGTTTGGATCCGGAACGTAGCGCGCGGGGTCCTCACCGCCCTCCCCCGTGTTGCTCTTGCCGCCGATTCGGTTCATAGCGATCGCCAGCGCTTCGTGCGCTTCCTTGCTGATCGAGCCGTATGACATCGCGCCGGTTTTGAAGCGCTTCACAATCGCGTCCACCGGTTCCACTTCTTCGATCGGAATGGGTTCCGGCTCGAACTTCAACGCCATAAGACCCCGCAACGTTGCCATTCGTTCCGACTGGTCGTCAATAAGCTGGCTGTATTCCTTGAAGGTCGTGTAATCGTTGTTGCGGCACGCCTTATGTAAGAAATGAATTGTTTTGGGGTTAAAGAGATGTAGCTCCCCGTCTTTTCGGTACTGATACTGACCGTAAACCTCGAGCGTGTGACCGTTGAGGGGAAAGGTCGGGAAAGCCCGCGCGTGTTGTTGTTGGGCTTCCAGGACGATTTCATCTAGACCGATGCCGCCGACTCGCGACGGGGTCCAGGTGAAGTACTTCTCGACTAGCTCCTGTCCCAGTCCAAGCGCTTCAAAAATTTGCGCGCCACAGTATGATTTGATGGTGGATATCCCCATCTTCGCCATGACTTTCACCACGCCCTTGACGACGGCCTTGATGTAGCCTTTGACCGCATCGTAGTACGTAATATTTTCCATCATTCCTTCTTTGATCATGTCATTCAGACATTCAAAGGCCAGATAGGGATTGATGGCTTGCACGCCGTAGCCCAGCAACAGGCAGAAATGGTGCACTTCCCGGGGCTCTCCGGACTCAAGCACCAGGCCCACGCGGGTGCGCGTCCCGGAGCGAATGAGATGATGGTGCAGCGCCGATGAAGCCAGCAAAGAGGGAATCGGAGCATGAGTGCGATCAACCCCTTTGTCCGACAAAATAAGTATGGTAGCTCCACCGCTGATGGCTTGATCCGCCGCGCGGAACAAATCCTCTAGGGCCTTTTCGAGGCCGGCCTTGCCTTTATTGGGGTGAAATAGGATCGGTAACGTAACCGACTTGAGGCCCGGCAGATCGATCAAGCGCAGCTTCTTCATTTCCGAGTTTTTCAGAATCGGACTTGACAACCGTAGCTGGCGACAGCTTTCCGGTTTCGGCTCCACCAGATTTCCTTCCGAGCCCAACGTGAGGGTCGTCGAGGTAATCAACTCCTCGCGGATAGGATCGATCGGCGGATTGGTCACCTGCGCGAACAGCTCCTTGAAATAGCTGTAAAGCAGCTGGGGTTTGTCCGACAGCACCGCCAGCGGCGTGTCGGTGCCCATCGAGCCTACCGGCTGGATGCCATTCTGGGCCATAGGCGCAATGTTGATGCGCAGGTCTTCAAAGCTATAACCGAACGCTTGCAGACGCCGCAGGGTCGCCTGGTGGTTGTAGCTCGGTTCCTTGTCTGGAAGATTCGGCAAATCATCAAAGCGCACCGAGCTTTCCTTTAACCACTGACGGTAAGGCCGGGCGCTCGCCATCTGTTCTTTGATTTCTTCATCGCTGATGATGCGCCCTTTCTCCGTGTCGACCAGAAACATCCGGCCGGGTTGCAAGCGACGTTTTTCCAGCACTCGCTCCGGCGGGACGTCGAGCACGCCGACTTCCGAAGCCATGATCACCAGATCATCTTTGGTCACGTAGTAACGCGACGGGCGCAGCCCGTTGCGATCGAGTACGGCGCCGACAACCGTGCCGTCGGTAAAGGCAATCGACGCCGGACCGTCCCACGGCTCCATCAGGCTGCTGTGGTATTCGTAGAAAGCCGTCTTTTTCTCGTCCATGCTCTCGTGATTTTCCCAGGGCTCGGGAATCATCATCATCATCGCATGCGGCAGCGAGCGCCCGCTGAGCGCCAAGAACTCCAGGCAATTATCGAACTTCGCCGAGTCGCTACCGTCTTCCTGAATGATCGGAAACACTTTCGGCAAATCATCACCGAAGAGCTTCGAGGCCAGCATGCCTTGACGGGCGTGCATCCAGTTCTCGTTGCCGCGCAGCGTGTTGATCTCGCCGTTGTGAATCAGATAGCGATAGGGATGCGCCCGCCCCCAACTGGGAAACGTATTCGTGCTAAAGCGGGAATGGACCACGGCAATCGCGGTCTCGACCAGGGGATCGGACAGGTCGGGGTAGAAGGTCGAAAGCTGGTGCGGCGTGAGCATGCCCTTATAAATCAGCGTCCGATGCGAAAGACTGGGAACGTAGAAATAATCTCCGCCAGCCAGGCCTTTGTAACGAATCGCGTTTTCCGCGCGCCGACGAATCACGTACAGTTTGCGCTCGAAAGCCATGTCATCTTTAATGCCTTCGCCGCGCCCGATGAAGACCTGTCTGACAAAGGGTTCGCAGGACTTCGCCGTCTCGCCGAGATAAAGATTATCGGTGGGCACTTTGCGCCATCCAAGCAAGCGTTGCCCCTCGCCGGCGATCGCCTCTCCCAGGATCCGCTCAAAGCGACGGCGCTGATCGCGGTCGTCAGGCAAGAAAATCATGCCTACGCCATACTGACCGGGCTCGGGCAAGTGAAACCCTAATCCATCGCAGGCGTGCTCGAAGAAGGCATGCGGAATCTGGACTAAAATGCCGGCGCCGTCCCCCGTATTCTCCTCACAACCGCACGCGCCTCGGTGATCGAGGTTCTCGAGCACTGTCAGGGCTTGATCGACGATCTCACGGGACTTGTCCCCCTTGATATTCACAACGAACCCGACGCCACAGGAATCGTGCTCGAATCTGGGGTCATAAAGTCCCTGCTTTGAAGGCAACCCATTTTTAGCGCTGCTCATATCGTTGGTCCTCTGTTTTTGCTAACTCAAACTCATGAATCGGAATCAACTTCCATCAAATTATCAAACTCTAACTTCTGGCTTTCCTTGACAGTCGAAAGCACGACTTTAGTCACTGTTCTTGTAACCCCTTCAACAGAGCGTATCTCCCCAAGGAGTTTCTCCAGGGTCCCGGTATTCTTCGTCTTGACCTTGAGAATGAAACTCTCTTCTCCGGTCGCGTGATGGCATTCGAGGACATCATGGTGGCGTCTCATCTGGTCCGAAAATTCGTTCATGTTTCCCTGGTGCCCTACGGACACGCCGATGAAAGCGGTGATATCCTTCCCGATTCTCTTTGCGTCGAGGACAGCCTGGTAACTTTTGATCACACCAGTAGCTTCGAGCTTCTTAACCCGGTCAATCACCGCAGGCGATGACAGGTCCACCTCCTTCGCAATATCGGAGAGGCGCCGCCTGCCGTGATTTTGCAGAATAGACAGTATCTTTAAGTCGATTTGGTCAAACAAGTTACTTTTCTTAGGCTATTGATCATTTAATGCTAATAATATTATGTTACTTTGCCGGTCTATGTCAAGGCCAAAACTGTGGGACCAATCGTTAAAACATCCTCCCCATAACCTCATGGGGAATCGCTGAGGCCGGAATAAATAGCGTGCAGAAAGTGAATTATTGCCCGGCCGCTATGAACCCATTGCCGGGCCATTCAGCTGGTAATGTATTTTTCCAGTTGCTCAATGATGAATTTTTGCTCGGTGATGATGGACTTTACAAGGTCACCGATCGAGATCACGCCCATCACTTTGCCTTCATCCAGGACCGGCAAATGGCGAACTCGCTTTTCTGTCATGATGGCCATACATTCCTCGATATTCTGCTGCGGTTGAGCATACAGCACGTGGCCCGTCATAATCTCCTTGACTTGCGTGCTCCTTGACGAGCGGCCCAGGAGAATCACTTTGCGCGCGTAGTCTCTTTCGGAAATGACGCCGACCAGCTTTTCGCCTTCCATGACCAGGAGCGCACCGATCCCTTTGTCAGCCATAAGTTTCATGGCATCGTAAACCGAGACCTCGGGTGCGATGGAGTAAATTGCCGGACCCTTGACCGCGAGGATATCTTTGACTCTTTTCATGAGTTACCTCCCGAGTCTGTTCGCTTTGGCCCTCACCTAGCTAGCGTCGGATAAATAACCACGGAGAATTTACTTCCTGCCATGGAGATTGTAAAGCGCGAGCAAACGGCACACGAGGCCCCGGTGCGCGCAGCAACGAAAGTAAGCAAACCCTAAGATTATTTTCTTACTCTGAGCCCCATCGGACTTGACATTTGTTTAATCGCTGACGTAAAAGCTGACCACGGACTATCTTCATAAACAAGGGAGAAGCATATGGCTATTACGGGTCCCGTCATCGTTCAGGGCGAGAATATGGCGTTCGGCGACATCGTGCGTCACCGAGGCGGAGGTCGAAAGGGAAAAAATTTCGGCTTCCTCGATCGGGAACACGGTGTTTGCATCAACGCGAGCATGTCGGTCTACACATCAGAGCGCTTGAACCCGCGCCACAAGCATGACTTTGATCAAGTGCGCTATTACGCGCGCGGAGGAGAGAACTACAGCAAGGAGATTTTCGGCCCGGGTGATTGCGTGTACTTTCCTGAGGGGGTGCCCTATGGTCCCACCTTTACGGCGGAGGGTTCAGAGGAAAATGTACGTCTCGGCATGCAGTTCCAAGGACCGTCGCGGCGACCATTTTTTCAGCGGATCGAGGTGCAGAAGGGAGACCATGAATTATTAGCCAAGGGAGGCAAGTTCGAGAAGGGACTCTACATCTGGCCCGACGGGCGCAAGCAGGACAGCGCTGAAGCGATCCGGGAGCATCTGGCAGGGGCGAAGATAGACTATCCGACGCCGCGTTACGATGACTATATCGTCATGCATTCGAACCAGTACTCGTGGCAGCCGCTCGATGGTGTAGGCGGCATCGCCGTCAAACATCTGGGGTACTTCAATGAAGTAGGGCCCAATATCAAATTGGTTCGGATCGACGCGGGCGCAAGTACGCGGCCCGGCACCGCGCCCTGCCAGCAGGTGCGCTACGTGATCGAGGGGGAAATCACGTTTGAGGCGCAAGACTATCCGGCAATTTCGTGCATGTACTTTCCCGCCCATGCCCCGTATCCGGCAACGAGCAGCGCACGCGGAGCTACGCTACTGGTCATGCAACTCGCCGGCTCGGATGGGCATCCGCCGCCCTGGTGTCTGATCTGAGCAGATACCGCAGAGACCCTGAGTAAGGAGAACAAGGATGAGCGTTTCAGGACCTACTGTTGTGTCCGAACACGAATCGTCATGGGGGCAAGTGGTCAAGCACCGGGGCGGCGGCAGACGGAGCATCCATTTTGGCTTTAATGACAAGAACCATTCCATTGGGCTCAATGCCGGCATGACCGTGTATAATCATGAACGGTTGAACCCGAGACATAAGCATGACTTCGATCAGGTACGCTACTTTCTCAAGGGCGGGGAGAACTACGGCGCGCATGAGGTCCTGCGCCAGGGGGATGCGATCTATGTTCCCGAGGGAGTGTCTTACGGACCCACTTACACTGAAGAAGGCAGTGATGAGAACATTCGCTTTACCCTGCAGTTCCCGGGGGCATCGCGCCATCCCATCCTTTATCACGCTTCGTCCGAGTACCACGAAGCGCAACAAAAACTATCCGAGATCGGAAAGCTGGAAAAGGGCCTTTTCGTCTGGCCGGATGGCCGCAAGCAGGACAGTGCGGAGGCTATTCGCGAGTACGTCTTCGGACATAAGATCGACTACCCTGAACCCCGTTACAACACCTATGTGGTGATGCACACGGGGAAATACCGCTTCGAACCGCTGGAGAAGGTCCCGGGGGTTTGGGTCAGGCATCTTGGGTACTTCAACGAGATCGGACCGAACATTAAACTGGTCAAAATTGATGCCGGCGCTTCTACTCCGGAGGGACAAGCCCCGTGCCAGCAAGTACGCTTGCTTCTCGAAGGTGATATCTCCTATGACGGCGCGGAATACAGAGCAGTATCCTGCATGTATCTACCGGCTCATGTTCCTTATGCGCGCACGGTGAGCCGGACCGGCGCCACATTGTTCGTGGTTCAGCTCATGGCGCCGGACGGACATCCCCCTCCGTTCTGCTTGATTTAGAATGTGGCTCAACCCGAGCTTAGGCTACGTTTACCGAAAGGAGCACTGAATGACAGGTTTCATGGTTTTGTGGGTTTCTCTTTGTCTCTTCGGCTCTCTCGCGCACGCTGCGCCGGCTGCTAATGTTGTTGAAAAGGCTAAAACCGAGGGCAAGCTGGTTTGGTGGGGGGGCGGCACAGAAGCGGAGGACCGCGAGTTCATCAAAAGGTTCAATCAAAAGTATCCCTTCATCGAGGTGGAACAGTGGAACACCTCCAGCAAGGCGACTCAGGAGCGGGTTTGGGCTGAATTCACAGCCAAGAAGTACAGCTGGGATGTGGTGACAGGCGGTGGCCGGGCCGCGCAGGATTGGATCAAAGCGGGTGTCATGCAAAGATGGTCCGTCCCGGGCCTCGCACGTATACCCGCCGAAGCCCGAGACCCCAATGGTTATTATGCTGCATTTGGCTTTAACGTCAGCGTTCCGGCATACAACACCAACCTCATTTCAGCCAAGGATGCTCCTAAATCATGGGAAGATCTTCTCGACCCGAAGTGGAAGGGCAAGATCGCCGTGCCGGATGTCATGGATATGTGGGTGGTGTTAGCCCAGCCGAACGTTTGGGGCAAAGAAAAGGTCCTTGACTACGTGACGAAACTAGCGGCGAATCAGCCCAAGATCCTGGGCTGGACGCCAGCCCTCACCCTCGTCGCCGCCGGTGACCTTCACCTCACCGCCGAGGCTTTTTTATTTAGAGTGATGGCAAACAAAAATAAAGGGGCGCCCGTCGAGTTCGTCAAGGCCAATCCGCTGATCGGCAAGGGGCCCAAGAGCTTTCTCAGTGTCAACCCGCCCCATCCCAACGCCGCGCTTGTCTGGCTCGACTGGGTTTATTCTCCGGACGGCGAAAAAGCAATCGACGAGATACTCAATAAAGGTAACCCCGCTGCCGGCAGCACTTCGCGACAAGCACAGCTTATCAAGGGTCTACGGTTTGTCTACGAAGACGAGAACTTTTACAATTCCAGCAAAGAGTATCAACAAGAGCTGAAAAACAGGTTCGGCATTAAATAACGGCCTGACGAGGCCCGTGGAAGACTGTGCGGCGTGAGGGCAGAGAGAGCAATCTATCCAATCGTTCATGCCTTCAAGTGGGAAGCGAGGACACTGGTCATCGTGCCTGTTCTCGCCGTCACCATCTATCTGGTCGTCATCCCGCTAATATTTCTTCTGTGGACGAGTTTCCGCACGGCCCCTGTAGGGATGCCGGCTGAACTAACGTTGTCCAACTATGCTCGTGCTTACGCTAATCCTGGAACTTACGAGCTCCTGCAGAATACGTTGGTATTCGCAGTCGGCTCGGGCACGACCGCGATTTTTCTTGGCATCATCTTCGCCTGGCTAGTGGAGCGCACGAACGTACCTTTCAAAGATTTGCTCTACCCCCTTTTTCTCGTGCCCATTGCCATCCCTGGAGTGCTTTTCTCGATTGCCTGGGTTCTCCTGCTGAGCCCGGGCGCAGGCATCATTAATCTGGCGCTCAAGCAGGCGCTCCGGCTAGATCAAGCGCCTGTTAACGTTTACAACCTCCCGGGAATGATCGTTCTCGAAGGTCTGCATCTCACTCCGATCACCTTCCTGATGATGGCAGGCTCGTTTCGTCGGATGGATCCTTCCCTTGAAGAGGCATCGGATGCCGTGGGAGCGGGGCTTTTGACAACGCTCTACCGCATCACGATCCGAGTCTTGCGGCCATCGATTATGGGCGCTCTGATCTATGTTCTTATCTCTGCGATGGAGTCTTTTGAAATTCCCGGCGTGATCGGAATGCGCGCCGGCATTCAAGTCTTGGCTTTCAAGATCTATCTGGCAAAGCAGGAAACACCCCCTGACTATGGGATGCTGAGCACGCTGGCTGTGCTGCTCCTTGCGATCAGCGCGATCCTCATCGCCTCGTACAGCAAGTTTTCGCGCGACGCGGAAAGATACGCCACGATCACAGGAAAGGCCTACCGCGCGAAAACTGTCGATCTGGGCCGCTGGAGGTTTTTAGCGCTCGGACTCGTGGCGGCCTACTTCACCATCACGGTTCTTCTGCCCCTGATCGTTCTGATCTGGACTTCTTTACTTCCGGTCTACCAGGCGCCATCGGTCGCGGCGCTGAGTAAAATTTCTCTCGCAAACTATCAAACCGTGTTCGAGATCCCAAAAGTTGGCCTGGCTCTCAAGAATACGCTGTTCATGGTCCTGTTGGCGCCGACGTTCACGATGTTCATCTGCGCGGTGCTTTCCTGGGTGATCGTCAAAAGCCGCGGGCGCGGACGGAAGGTTCTCGACTTCCTAACCTTTGTACCCCACGCGATCCCGGGGATTGTCACGGGTGTGGCATTGATGTGGGTTTATATTTTTCTTCCCGTTCCTATCTACGGGACCATCTGGATTTTATTGATCGCCTACGTGACCAGTCGCCTTTCCTTTGGAACCAGGGTCATGAACGCCGCGATGACTCAATTGCACAAGGAACTCGAAGAGGCTTCCTATGCAAGCGGCGGTTCATGGTTTCGGACGCTCCGGAAGATTACTCTTCCGCTGTTGCTCCCTGCCTTGGTTAACGGTTGGCTCTTCTCGGCTATCGTCGTCGCGAAAGCCATGGGCGCGGTGATCATGATATACAGCCACGACAGCATTGTTCTTCCAGTTCTGATTTGGGAGCTATGGAACAACGGTGACGTTGCTGCAACCGCGGCCCTCGGAGTCTTGCTCATCCTCGGCCTCATCAGTGCTACGTTCGTCGCCAGAAAGTTCGCCACCCAGAGCCTTTAGTCGGTGACCTTGCTTTTGCGGATGCTTACCGCGGCCAGAGCCTGTTCGCTCGCCGCATGACCTTTGGAAGTGCCGAGACAAAACGAAACGACTAATTGAGCCGCGGCCCGAAATAGTTCACCCAGGCGAGTTCGAGTAGTTCGGGCGTTACCTCGAGGTTGCGGTTCTCAAAGCGACAGATGTCAATGCAGCGATCCACCAGGTCGCGGGGCTCGCAACACGCCATCTTGCGCTCATCGCGCTCATAAAGCTTAAACAACGTATCGAGCAACTTTGGGTCATACTTGAAGCCCTGCGCCTGGAGGTAGCGTTGGAATATTCCCCCGTAGGTGTCTCGATCCGGGCGATCGACCCTGAGCCGGTACCCCATGCGCCTTAAGAAAGCATCGTCAACGAGCCCTGCGGGCTCCAAGTTGGTCGAGAAGATCAGCAACTGTTCGAACGGCACTTGGATCTTTTTGCCCGTATGCAGGGTCAAGTAGTCGATGTGTCCTTCCAATGGAATGATCCAGCGGTTCAGCAAATCGTGCGGCTCAACCCTTTGACGGCCAAAATCATCAATGACGAGCGTCCCCCCATTGGACTTCATCTGAAACGGCGCCTCATAGAAACGCACGCTGCGGCTGTAGATAAGATCCATCGTCTCGATCGTGACCTCGCCTCCTACGATCACCAGAGGCCGCTTGATTCGGACCCAACGTTGATCGTATTTTGTTGAAGCCAAGCTGGTAACCGGCTCGTGGTTGTGAATATCGAAGATTTTAATCACTTGTCCGTCGACCTCGAGAGCGTACGGAATCCATAATTCGCCTCCCTGCGCATTATGGAGCGCCCGGGCAATCGAAGTCTTGCCATTGCCTGCGGGTCCCGACATGAACAGGCTTCGCCGCGAACTCACCACTAGACCCAGCGTTTGGACGGTTGTCGGAGGTAAGACGAGATGTTCAAGCGCTTGCCCGATAGACTGCGGCTTGACCGGCTCCCTGCTTTTCTCCTGCGACTGGACCATCGCGGTATATGAGCCCAGCGATACCGGCGCGGGACCGACGTAGCCACTTGTTTCAAGAAGGCGCTGGACGTGCTCCCAGCCGCGGTCAAGCATTGCGTAGCGGTGGTTGTGAAAACCCACGAGCCCTCGGATTTCAACTAGCTTCTCACGATAAAGATGCTGGAGCAGCAGCTCGGTAACGGTAACCGAAAGTTTGACCTTATCGGCAACCCGATCCGTTGTGCAATTTGCGTCGATCGAAACACTCTTTAACGCCAGATCGGCAAGAAACCCGAAGCTCAGTCCTGTTTCGTCAACGGTCTCCGGAACCGCCGGGGGTGAAACTTCATTGGATACCTGCGAATGTAATTCAGGATTTACCATACTTTCAGCCTCTCAATTTGTTTGTTCTATCAAATTCAACGCGCGCCGGCTTCATCCTCCCACAACAACAAAATTACAGGACCCAGTAGGGAACACTGCCGCGACCGTGTCCAAAATGCCCTTTTATTTATGGTTAGCTTCGCACTCGGGCGAAAGCAACTCGCCTGACCGCTCTCTCCCTCCCGGCTATTATTCGGCGTCATTTTTTGCTCGGGAATTTGATTCTGCGGAACGGGGCAAAACAATCCTATGATGCAGCGAATCATTACCAGAAAGTCATGCTTGCTTGACAGGTAGCTCAGTTTTACTTAAACCTAGCTTGATACTGTGCAGTAGGTTTGAGGGAGCCGCCCAAGCGAATTAAAGCAACATCTGTGCCAGCACCTCCATGGTTTCACAAACACCACCTACTCCCTCCGCCACTGCGGCCATCGGCGGCGGGCTGATTCGGGTGTGGCTCGGTGACTATCAATGGGCCTTTATCATCGGAGGAGTCATGGGCCTCATAGCTGCGGGAATTGCCCTGAGCATCCCTTCCCGGCCTCAGACGACCGCCGGCCTTCCTCTGGTTTCAGGAACGGCGCCAGCGCGTTGACAAACCGATGCCAGTGATGAAAAGCTGCGAATTTGGTTCCGCATAAATTTTAAAACCTACTACGGAGGATGATCCATGGCCATTAGGTTATTTCAGTCGCCGACTTCGATGTTTTGCGAAAAAGTCAGAGTTGTGCTCGCGTCAAAAGGCCTTCCCTACGAGATCGTCGACGTCAGGGAGGACGACCGCAAATCACTCATCGACTTCTCGCACCAGCGGAAAGTTCCGGTAATGGACTATAATGGCCAGTGCGTTACTGACTCGACCTTCATCTCGGCGTTTCTGGAGGACCACCATCCGCAGAACAGCCTCTATCCCACCGCGGCGTCGGACAAAGGCTTATGTCTGCTTCTGGAAGACTGGGGCGATGAAGTCCTAAACCTTGCGGTGCACGCCATCCGCAAAGCGCATCAGGAAAATAACGCGGTGGCTATGAAACAGGCCGAAAAAGGAATCGAAACGCATTTGACCAGCCTCGACCAGCTCTTTACGGGAAAACAATTTATCTTCGACCGGATGACGGTTGCCGACCTCGCGATCTTTACCCAGATCCATTATTTGTACCACCGAACGATGTATCAGGTTCCGGGCAGATACCAGCACCTCCTTGCATGGATCGACTTGATGCGCCGCACCCTAAGACTCAATTCGCTGAGTGATCTGTTAGCCTGAACGGTCACGTGGCACACAGCACCTGTCTGAGTACGATTCGAAGACAGTTCAGGGCGTCTCGATCTTGGCCTTGAAAAAATCCCAAGTGCGGGTGAGATCGCGATCCGGAAGAATCTCGTCTTTTCTTGAACCTGCCTCGACGGGGGAAAGCCGGATGGGCGTCCCGATTTGTAGAGCGCCGTAGTAAATATCTGCTGTTTCCTCGAGATAAACAGCCATCACGATCGCCTCGGGAAGATTTTTCCCGACGGTGACTTGGCCGTTTCCCCGCAGTAAGATCGCCGGCTTTTGTCCAAGCGCAACAACCACTTCCTGGCCAAGCTTCGGGGTTGAGATCAGGTCAGTTTTGGGGAATACCGGGACGCCGCCGAAGAAAAAACTCCCGTGGTTGTGGACAGGCTCGAGCGTTCGATCTGTCGCCCCAAAGTAATTGGCCTTTCGGGCGTGGACCCGAGCCACTGCATTCACCTCCGGTCGGGCCCGGAAGATAGCGGCGTGCAGCGGCGCCTCGAAAGGAGGCTCCTCGGTTCCGTCGACAACCTTCCCGTCCAAGTCGAGAACAAGCAACCGGTCTTCCTTCACAAGTTCCAAACTCACGCGCGGCGTCAACACGAAGCGATCGGAATCCGGCACGCGCGCGCTGACGTGACCAAAACCCTGCACTAGCCCCTGCTGGGAAAGAATTCTACACGCGGTGATTATGTCCCTTTTTATTTGATCGATCATGCCGCTCATTATTCTGACAGAACCCGCAGCCTCATATTCTGTCATGGCCTTTTGTGCTTGATCCTGTTTCCTTCGTTTACTAAAGAGCTGCGGTGAACGGGTTCGGGCCTCTGATGTCGGTCATTCCGGTATTTCTCTCGCTTGCGAGCGCCTTTCCCTTCGCAAATTGGAAAAAGATCGCCCTCGCTGGTATTACGGCTCATCCTTTTTAGGATAAAATTTCTACCTGCGGTGAAGGCAAATCGAGATAACAACAAAATCGTTAAGTCACGACCTGAGATCTCGTAGGAACCAGCGGGTGGGTATCTCTCGTTCTAAAACTCTAGCTCGCCTGTGGCGAGCAACCGCGAAAATCATAGCGGCCAATGCTACGGCAGAACCAGCGCAAGATCACGGCTACAGTACTTGGTATTCTATAAGCTCATCTTTTCCGTGTAGAGCTGGTCCACGTAGCCGCTCGCTTGAAGTTCCTCCAGAAAATGGGCGTCAATGATGTCCTTGGGCTTGAGGTTGGAGGCACGCTGGTCTGCCACTCCAGCCGTGTCAATCATAGCTTGAAGGGCTTCCATATTAAAAACCGGCAAAGGTTTCAGTTGAGAAGCAAAAACTTCGTACATTCCTTCCAGCGACTGAGGATTCGTTCCAGAAAAATATTTCTTGATAATGCCCAGACTCTCGTTGCGATGCGTTAAGTAGAAATGTGTGGCGGTCACGTAGGCTTTCATGAATCGACGCGCGAGTTCCTCGTCCTTCTTGACAAAGGACCGCGTCGTCACCATTAAAGATGTCACCATTGGAACCTCCTTAACTTCCAAAACTTTGAGCCCCGCCTGCTTCGCCTGAGCCGAAAGATCGAGATTTAGAGGCGTTCCCTGGATCAGGTTTTTGGTAATGGCCGCTGCCCGATTGGGTGAAAACCCCGCGGCTACGATTTCGACGTCTTTAATCGGGTCCAAACCGGCCCGGCGGAGAATTATGCGGGCGGCCAGGTCCGACCTTCCTCCGAGCGCCGAAACGCCCACTTTTTTTCCCTTAAGGTCCCTGACGGTCGCGATCTCTTGCGACACGCACATGCCGAATTTTTCGTTGCTCACGTGCGAACCCAGCAAGACGAGATCCGCCCCGCCAAGTATCGGTTGGACGACGGCCAGTGGGTTACCAAATCCGAGGAGAAGATCGGCACCAATTAAGGTTTGAATACCTCCCGAAAGTGCATCCTTGATGAAAATTTCCTCCACGTCGATGTTGAACTTCTTAAAAATACCTCCGTCTATGCCGACATAGGCAATAGCGCTTCCAACGCCCCATTCCGCGTACGCAAGGCGAACTTTCTTGTGGGTTTCCGCCGCGTTTCCGATTCCTAATACCAGCAGCAGCCCTAACACGACTGCGGCAACTGTAACACCCGGATTTCTCACGAATGAGGCCATTTCCGTTATGACTCCCTTCTCTTTATTTGCTGCTCGCAACCCTGTACATAATCCACTTGTGCGCAAGATTTTCTCATTTGTCAAACCCAAGAGATCTTCGGCCGTCCGTTCGGCACCCACCTTACCCTCGCGATAAAGTATCAATGGACGCACCGGGAAGTTTTTCTTGGCTCATCGCTTCTCCCATTACCGCCAAATGAAATCAGATCGTAAGAACCCCCCGCGTATCACACCATAGCATTGGGCTGAGCATGACGTAACTTTCTCTAATCGATGTCATGCAAATTTCATGCAATAAAAAGGCGCCTTATCTCTTATAAGGAATTGTTAGGCGGCGCCGTTGCTGCAGGCACCGCTTGCACGTTTTCACGGCAACCGGTGCCGAACAGCTTTCAAACCTGCCGCTTTTAGATCGCTCTTATTATCCTGCGTGGTAAAGCTGCCTTTGCGAAATTTCCGTTGACAGCGCTCGATTCTCACAACATCCGCTGACGTGAGTACCGGCATGAAAATCGGCAACGCGCCCGTCTAGAAAACGATAAGAAGTAACTGGACAACTTCACGCCGTTACAAAAACGGGCTCTCTTCCCGGGAAGGAGCCCGTTTGCTGCGCAAACGCGCAAGGCTTGTTAATGCGTGCTATACTGGATTTTACCCGCTCACCGACGAGATCCCAACGCCGCTTCCGCCAGATCCTGCTTGGTTTACTCGGGCCGACGCTCGTCTCAGCCTTCCTTTTCGACTCTCCTGTCGGAGTGATTCTATGCCTTCAGGCACTATAGTCGAGGCTTGATCTTAGGGTGGCCCAGCGCCAAGCAAAAACCTTCTGCGTGGAGCTAGTGTTGCCCGCGGAAAGCGGGCCACTTGGGCCCGGGGGAGTTACGTCTTCCATCGAAAACGCCTCCTTGCTGGGGGGTCTTCATGACGGTCGCGCGCTCCGTCACGGTCCCCCATTTTGGACCGAATCAGACCCGATCTAACGGACATATTATTTGCCTATACCTGTTCCACCTGCTTGTCAAGACGGCTTTTTCTTGTGTGGCTTTTTCTTGAGGACTCTTGTCAAAGCCGGCAAGAAGCTCTCGCGGCGGGCGAAATTGTATTGATTCTGCCTCTATCTTGAACTAGCATCTGGCTCTGGCAAACAGCTAAAAGGGTCCGCAAATGACCGAGTACTGGCAAGAGCGCGAAAGAATGGTAAACGAGCAACTGGTGCAGCGGGGCATCACGGACGAACGGGTTCTCGCAGCCATGCGCAAAGTGCCGCGGCACCTTTTTATTGAGGCCAGTCTGCGCGACCAGGCCTATGACGACAGCCCTCTTCCCATCGGTCACAGCCAAACCATCTCGCAGCCATACATGGTCGCCCTCATGGCGGAAGTCTTACAACTCAAAGGCGAAGAGAAAGTGTTAGAGATAGGAACCGGTTCGGGATACGAGGCCGCCGTCCTTGCCGATCTGTGTGCGCAACTGATCTCCGTGGAGCGCCTCGAAGAGCTCGCTCTTAGAGCCCGCGAGCGTTTGAGTGCGTTTGGCTACCGTAATGTTCTTATTCTCGTCGGCGACGGTACTTTAGGTTGCAGGGAGTACGAACCCTACGATGGCATCGTCGTATCGGCCGCGTCCCCGTCCATCCCGCGCCCGCTTGTCGAACAGTTAAAGCCCGGCGGGTCTCTGGTCTTGCCAATAGGAGAAGAAGAGATCCAGAGCCTCGTGCGCCTGCGCAAAACAGAGCGAAAGTTGGACGAGGACTATCTGGGAGAGTGCCGATTCGTGAAGCTTATCGGCACCCACGGGTGGGAGCCCTAAGAAACGTAACTGAAAAAATTGAGGATCGGAAAAGGAGAGCGCCCGAACTCTCAGTGATACTGGAACCTTAGCGTAGCCAGCAGATATTCACGTATTGTGCCTCCGTCCTGTGCGTCAGGCACGAGTTCGAGATATTTCTCGAGATCTTCCTTCGCAGGCAAAAAACATTCCTGTTTGAGGTAAAGAAGCCCCCGGTCGCGAATATTTTCCGGCTCCGACGGATCTAGAATCAACATACGTTGCACCACGCTTAGTGCCCGGTTATGATCTTCTCGCTGCAGATAGATGTGTTTCAGATTGCCCAGCATTCGAACGAGAATCTGTTTCTTGGAAGCTGGCGCGAGAAATTTTTTTTGCAACGCCACTTTGCCGCCGTACACTTGATCCAAACGCTGCTGTAGTTCCTCATCGGAAAGAATGGCCCCGCGATGGAAGGGATCGATAATGATATCCCCTCCCGAACTTACAAATTTCACGAGAAAATGACCGGGAAAAGCCACGCCGAAAAGATCCAATCCCGCTTTTCTGGCAACCTCGATATAGAGCATGGAAAGGCTAATGGGGATACCGCGCTTCCGCTCCATGACTTCATTGAGAAAGCTGTTCTTCGGATCATAGTAATCCGCCGAATTTCCCCGCAGACGCTCGATGGTAAATAACACGAAATTCAATGTCGCAATAAGGCGTGGCGGGTCAGCGTGCTCCCCCGCCCGATTGCGCACCTCCTCAGCGATCTCATCGATCTTCCGCAAGTATCTTTCCACGTCCAGGTCAGGGTATTCGCCTTGGGCGATGGCCAGGCTTGCCCGCGCCAGGTCGATCTGCTCGTCGGGCAGGCACACCATCGCAGCAAATGCCGGATGGCTTGCTTTAGCGTCGTCGCTTCCCATGGTCTTCGAGGCTAACAGAGAAGCAAAGGCAAGACAAGAAAGCTTGCACGGCGGAATATTTTGACAGTTGAGGCGACAACGATTAATCTGTTTCTATATCAGGAGGGTCCTATGAAAATTCTTCACACCATGATCCGTGTTAACGACTTGGATGCGTCCACTCGTTTCTATTGCGATATCCTGGGCATGCGATTGCTGCGCAAGAAAGAGTATCCGTCCGGTCGCTTCACCCTTGCCTTTGTCGGCTACGGCGCCGAATCTGAGGGCGCGGTCTTAGAACTCACCTACAACTGGGACACGCATCAATACGACCTGGGAAATGCTTTTGGGCACATTGCGGTCGGCGTAGCGGACATTTACCAGACTTGCGCCGAGCTCCGCGCGCGCGGCGCCAAGATCGTGCGCGAACCAGGTCCGATGAAACACGGGACTACGGAGATCGCGTTTGTCGAAGACCCGAACGGTTACAAGGTTGAATTGATCCAAACGAAGAACGGATAGAGAGCAAAAACAACTCGCGCACCGACATGAGTTTGACTTCATTTCGAGGAATGGCGGTGGCCGCAAAATAGACAAACGGCTGAAAAACGCGGTCGCCTTTCAGCCGTCAGCACACGTCGATATTTATCGCAGCCCTTCCCCGTGCTGAATGCGCTCCCTCTCTTCGGGCGACAATTCTTTCAGGTCCTTGCGAAGCTCGTAATTGATGTGCTTGATATCTTCCGAGGGACCGGATCGGTTTCCCATGAGCACCATCGCCTCAGAGCCGGTATTTTCCAGCTGATAGAACGAACCGCCGGTGATCGTGGCGACCATCCCGGGCTTGAGAACGGCTCTGCCGCCGTCCGGAAAATGCATCGTGCATTCCCCTTCAATTACGTAAAAGCTCTGGTCGGCATTATGGCAATGCATGTCATCTTTGTCGCCAGGCTTGGGATAAACGTGAAGCCAAGAGTGAAATCGCTGCGTGTTGAAAATCCTTTTCCTCTTCTTGTCCTGGCGAGCCATCTCGACCAAGTTATGAATTTCGATTGGCATAGGACCTCCGCGATCGTTAATCTCGCCTGGCTATCATGTCGTTGAAGGTTCTGTCAAGCGAAGTTCATCCCTGCTCGACGGCGCTGACGGTTCCTTTTTCCATGTTGTAACGACATCGCTCTACTTTGGTAAGGTCGTAGCTCAAGAAGCGAAAGACGACCGACGCTTCATGGGCAAACGTCGAATGGATGTCGCTTGCCAGATAAGCGTAGACGACGCCTGGCGTGAGAGTATGGATCTCTTGCTTCTCGATACGCGCTTGGCCTGCAACGCTGCCGTCATCAAGCCGCCGGTACTTCGTGATCTCCATCTTGCCGCGATAGACTCCATACAAAACCCAGCATGGGCCATGATCATGCGGAGCATTTTGGTGTCCGGCTTTCTGATTGTGTCCCATTTGGATGAATCCCAATACGGGGTCCCGATAAAGTTCATTCGATTGCTTTCCTTGCGCGATAAGCTGCGCCATCCAGGGCTCGTCCGGGCTTGCGGTTCTAAGAAGATTTTCCAGGAGCGGTTTGACTTTGGAGGCAAGCTGGGGATCTTTACCGTTTCCCCAAACCGTGCGGACTGCAGAAATATAACGATCGAACGAGCTAGTTTGTTCTTGTGCCACCGCTTTCATGAGAGCGACCTCCCTCTGTTTGGAGTCCGATTGCGGCCCAACACCGCTTCGGTTATATAATCCCCTATCTCCTAACTTTGCAACTCCACGGAGGCGAAGATGGCAAAGCTCAAGATCACCCTGGCCCTTTCTCACTACGACCGGCATATTCCCTTTCTGGACGGTTCGGTCCAGCCGGAGGGAATCGATCTTACCGTGCTCATGGTCGGCCAGTCCCATCCGTTGAAACACGGCTCCGACCGCCACGAGAGAATGCTACAAAAAGCGGAATTCGACGTCGCCGAGGTTTCGCTGTCTTCTTATTTAATGGCGCGCAGCCGGGGTATGCCGTTTGTTGGGATCCCGGTTTTTCCGCGCCGCCTCTTTAGCCAGTCTCAAATGTGGGTTCACACAAAGGCGGGAATCGAGTCGCCTCGCGATCTGATTGGGAAAACAGCGGGCCTCAGCACTTTTCAGACCACCCTGTCCGTGCTGGCGAAGGGGGACTTGCAGGCGGAATACCAAGTCCCCTGGCGTCAGATCAAATGGATCGTTTCCAAAGAGGAAGCCATTCCGTTCAAGGCTGAGCAGGGCGTCTCGATTCAACTTGCGCCCACGGGCAAAAAGATGGGCAAGATGCTTCAGGAAGGTTCCATTGACGCGCTTTTTGTTCCACACCCGCCGAAAGAGGCACTAGACGGGCTTGAGGGTATCTCAAGACTGTTCTCTGACCCGAAGAAAGCAGAAGCTGAATATTATCGCAGAAATCACTTTTATCCCATCATGCATATCGTTGTTTTTAAAGAGCAAGTATTAAGGGACTTTCCTTGGGCAGCGCGCTCCATCATGGATGGATTCGAGAAAGCGAAGGAGTTAGCCACGGAGTTTTATGATGACCCGAACTGGTCCAGGCTCGTCTGGGGACGCCATTTATTTGAAGAAGAAAGGAAGCTTTTTGGAGATGATCCGTGGCCCAATGGGATAAAGCGAAACCAAACCAATTTGGAGCGATTTATGAGATACTCCTTAGACCAGGGGTTGATGGAAAACCCGATGACGGTTGACGAGCTATTCCACTCCACTACTCTCGATACTTGATTCGCCCCCAACTAAGGATCCACGTAGAGAAAAGTCCGTTGTCTCCCGGTGCCGAACGGTATCCGCCGCAGCAATTTCTTCCGCGCCAGCCGAAGCAGGCTCATGCGCACATCGGACTTGCCGTGATGATAGCCTCCGATCCTTAGCTCTTCCAAAACCTGCTCCAGCCGGCGCGGCTCGCCAAAGAAGCCCTCAGAGCGCAGATGCAAAATCCTCCCTTGCGTCCCAGTGGATCTTCTTTGATCTCCAAGATCGCCGGTATTTTCGGTCCGCCCGGTAGTATCGATCACTGATCCTACCTTACCGGCGCCCGCCCCAGCCAAAACATGTTGCATAATCGCGCCTGCGATCACCCCACGTAAATCCGGGTCCTTAACCTCGGAGACCGCTGCTTCTATTTCCGGCGCAACCTCTCTTGCGACTTTTAGAAGCCGGTCTATAGATTCTTTATTCAACCGTCTGCCCCTTCGCCGAGAAAGCGATTCCCGTAATTCCGCCCCAGAACGAGCCGGGTCACCCTTATTAAATACAGCACTGCTATATTCGCCGCGCACCGATTTGTTTCAACCGCGTTTCCTCAAGAACGCGATTCGTTCGTAATCCGTTCTTCAGCAAACAAGTTCCCAAACACCCGTTCTTGATACTCGGGTTGGGTTTGTTTGTCAATCTCTAGGAACCAACGTAAGGGTTTGAATTAATTAAATATTAATTCACCGAATTCCAAACAGACTTGGCTCAGTGAAGAGCTCAGGAAGCTGCTTTGACCTTCAATGGCGGTTTGGGCTTGCAAGGCCGGACGCGAGCCACTGCGGTAGGCGCCTCGATTGGGTGGAAAAGCCCCCTCTACTCTTTGCTGGGCTGAGTTAAGTAGTAGGCAGCAAGCGCCGGTTTGTATGCGCGCGGGAGCCAGAGAGGGCGGCGAAGATTATTCGGTCCGGGCGCAGGTCGCGTCATCTTGAGCCAGCGCTTGTAGACCTCGTGAGCTTTATTCGTATCCACGAAAATATCGCCGTAGCGATCTTCAGGCCCTACCCTCTCAACCCTGATCTTCTGATGCCAGCAGTGCTGTCCGCTGATGAAATCGGGCTGAACCGGAAACGTGAGATTCTGATGAACGCCTCCGTCCTCCCACCAGATTCGTTCCGAGTCTGGATCGTCGCTTTTAAACGGACGGATCCCGTGGATTTGACGCATCATCCATTTGCCGGGCGCGATTTGTTTCAGATCCACCAGGGCGGTCGACCAGCGCTCGCCGCCCGTATCCTCTTTCAAGCGCCAGCGGCCCAGATGGTGGGAGCAGGCAATCACTCCCGGCCTGATTCCTTCCGTGACCCATACACGGTCGACAAAATAACCGATCTCCGTGTGAACCTTCAGCAGATCTCCGGTTTCAACGCCGAAGCGAAGAGCGTCCCGAGTATGCAGCCATAACGGGTTCTTGTGCGATATTTCATAGAGCCACTTGGAGTTCCCGGACCTCGTGTGGATCAATGTGGGGAGCCGGAAAGTAGGAAGCAGAAGCATCTCATTCTTCTCAATATCGATGACATCCCTGTTGACGTGGCTCTTGATGTAACCGGGAATTGTGTGCTCGGGCCACTTCCAATCCTTGAGTGTTTTGGAAAACAACTCAAGCTTACGGGAAGGAGTGGGAAAGCCGATGTACGGAGTTTCTTCGATCTCCACGCCGATCGCGGTACCACCCTTGCTGATGATTTTCGTCACCGGATTGATTTCCGCCCCCTCCAGGTCTTTTTCTCTGAGCGCGGTCTCATGCGTGCGATAAACGTTTTCTTCCACCAAAAAAGCGCCGAATTTGCGCATGTACTGCAGCGGCGTAAGGCCTTCGTTCTTTGCGGCTTCCGGCAGACCCGGCACGCTATTCTCAAATATCCAGCCGTAGTATTCGTCCAGGGTTAGCTTTTTTCCGGATTCATACGGTGACTCGAAATATTTGCGGATGCCCAGTGCGCCATCAGGATCAACGCGCCAGGACAGTTCAATCCAAAACTCGTCTTCTTCCCATACCTCACCCAAACCTGCTTCCCGATGCGCCTCATAAGTTAAGTTGAATTTCTTTCCCTGCTTTTCCAAAGCCACGCGCAATACCGGCTGGCGAAACCCAATCCACCGCGCCGCGTGCGTCTCCTGGCTCATCAAATCATGGCGCTCGGAGGCATGCCCCATAGGGAGCACATAGTCAGCAAACCACGCGGTTTCGCTCCATGTAGGCGTCAGACAGGCGTGGCGCTCAACCTTGCTCTCATCGGTCAGGGCTTCGATCCAGCTCATGCCGTCGGGGTTCGTCCACACCGGATTGTAAACACGCGTAAAATACATCGCGAGTTTGCCCCGTCCTTCTCTAAGAAAATGGGGCAGCAGAAAGCTCATCTCAAAGAAAGACAGCGGAAACTCCCGCGGCAAGAGCATTTCATTCCAGATGTTCGGCGGCGGCGGCATCAGAGGTGGATTGGGGATGATTTTGTTCCAGGCGCTCGGAGCGGTCCCTCCCGGCGTCGCCACCGCCCCGACCAGGACCACTAGGAACTCCAGCGCGCGCGCGACCTGCCAGCCTCCGAGATTGCCGGCCGCCGCGCTGCGCCACACGTGAGTTGACAAGGCCGAACCCGCTCGCCCCGCCTCTCGGGCAACCTCAACAATCACTTTAGGTTCGAGGCCGGATTCGCGCGCCGCAAACTCCGGCGTATAGCGCGCATATTCTTGCTTAAGGATATCGACAAAAGAATCAAAGGTTTGCGGTTTATCGGCGTGCTCTTCGCGCAGGTACTCCTCCCAATTCACCCACTTGCGCACGAACTCATGGTCAAACAAATCTTCTTGCAGCACGACGTTGCACATGGCCAACAGTATCGCCGCCTCGCTCCCCGGCCAGGGAGAAAGCCAATAGTCGGCCATCGAGGCGGTGTTTGAAAGCCGGGTGTCGATGACGCAGATTTTCGCCCCGTTCATCTTGCCGTCAATGATCCGCTGTGCGTGCGGGTTGAAGTAATGACCCGTTTCTAGATGCGCGCTAATAAGCAGCATAAAGCGGGCGTTGGCATGGTCCGGCGACGGACGATCCGCCCCGTGCCAGAAAGCGTATCCCGCGCGCGCCGACGCCGAGCACACGTTGGTGTGACTATTATGACTATCGAGACCCCAGGCATGCATGATTCTCTGGTGGTAGATCAACTCATGGCCGGGACGACCTACATGGTACATCACTTCGGTGCGCCGATTTTCTAACAGAGCTTTGCGTACCCTTGCCGCGATATCATCCAGGACTTCATCCCAGCTCACGCGTTGCCATTTTCCCTCCCCCCTCTTGCCGGCTCTCTTCAACGGATAAAGAATTCGCTCAGGATCGGTGACCTGATTGATCGTGGCAGGCCCCTTGGCGCAGTTCCGGCCGCGACTGCCAGGATGCTGAGGGTTGCCTTCGAACTTGCGTATCGTCGTGTTTTCCTTGTCCACATACGCCAACAGCCCGCAGGCCGCTTCGCAGTTGAAGCAGATGGTAGGAATCAAACTGTAATGTTTCGCGACTCTCTTGGGCCAATGCGCCGGATCGTATTCCACCCAATCGTCCCATCGGTTTATCGGGGGGAAGCTCGCAAGGTCCCCCCGTGGAGACTCCAGTTCGGCTGCGGCAGGATGAAGTGGCTTAAGATTCTCTTTCACGTACTCCTCTCGCGCTTCGGTTTTTGATTTTGAGTTTCGTTTATTCTCCCTAGCTCAAGGGCACTGCCTGTCCTGCCTTGATCCAGAGGTCCTCGAAAATCCACAGGCCTATTAATGACGAGACCGCGGCTAGGATATAGGCCACATCGGCTTCCGCACGGAATCCGGACCCGATTAACAGAACTAAAGGAAGCAGCCCTCCAAAGCCCATGGCGCCGGCCCAGAAGCCTTCTTTCAGCGCGCCTTTTTTTAACAGCGCTGTCGCCCTTCTCGCATCCTCGCTCGCCGGCCGGAGGCCTATTTCCAACAGAAGGATCACAGCGTTCACCACGAGCGAGACGGTAAGGAGTTTTGCCAGCGTGTTGATCAGCGCCGGCCCCACCTCCTGACTGATGGCGCATAGCAAGAGCACCGCAGCGCCAGCAGTTATGGCTTGCGCCAGCAGATTCCAAAAAAAGAGACGGCTCTGCCACAGGTCCCGTCCCTTTGCTTGAGCAAAGAGAAAAGCGGAATAACCGGCCGCGCCAATCGCCAACAGGCCAGACGCCCCAACGAGGCTCATGGGTACCGTAGCGTAGCTGCGCCCGTAAAAAAACCAAACAAGAGCCAGAACCGAATAAAGCATGAGAATGTATCCCCCCAAAACCAGCCATGATTTAAGGTTGGGCTTAAACAGGAGATAATGAAACCTATCCGGGCGCTTGAGATCGATCACGAGCAAGAAAACCGTAACAATCGTGAAAGCTAATGCGATGACGGGAGTCACCACACGAAACAACGAGAGCTGGCTGTCGAACCCTAACGCCAACAAAATTCCTGCCACCAAGACCACTCCTGCGGCAATCGATTTTGTCCACAGATACGCTGCGATCTTACCGCCCCAAGGTGGAGGATGAGAAACATCGTAAACCTCGCGCGCAGCGCCGGGCAGCGGCTTGGCTCCGGCGTTATTCGACAAAGCGTATAAATCCTCCGCCGGATGCTTCTCCGCCCAGAAATGGGTTGTCTGCGGTTCCACCATGGTGGGCTGCAGCAGATCCTCGTGGATACCCACGTAATAGAGCTTGGGCTTGGTCTGTTTCTCGGGTTTGCGCAGGCTTACTTGTTGGGTCGCCAGTATCCGGCTGGCCTTGCTCGCCGGGTCATCGAGGTCACCGGCAATAATTGCCTGCTCCGGGCAGACAATGACGCAGGCAGGCTCCAAGCCGACGTCTACGCGATGCGCGCAAAAGTTGCATTTGGCCGCAGTGTGGTTATTGGGGTCAATGTAAAGCGCGTCGTATGGGCAGGCTTGCATGCACGATTTGCAGCCGATGCAGCGTTCGTTGTCGAAATCAACGATGCCATCTTGGCGGCGGAACAGCGCAACCGTGGGACAAATCTCGATGCAAGGCGCGGCATCACAATGATTGCAACGGAGGACGCCGAAATGGCGCTTGGCATTGGGAAACTCGCCCTTCTCGATGTACTTGACCCAGGTACGGTAAACCCCCAGCGGAACATTGTGCTCTTCTTTGCACGCGACGGTGCAGGCATGGCAGCCGATGCAGCGGTTGTGATCGATGACAAATCCGTAGCGCATAAGTAAAAGATATAGCGGTGTCGCGCTGGAAAAAACAAATAAATAATGAGATCGACTACCATAAATTAAGTGTTATGGCATCAGTGACCGGCGTGAACTCCCAGCGGACGCGCCTGCAAGTGTTTTTCGGCGTAAGCGTGCACAAACTCCCGGAAGCGCTGCGCGATCGGAGAGAAATATTTTTGCTTCCGGTAAATCAGCTCCATGGAGCGGGTCAGTTTGAGCCCCGTGAGTTTTACCACCTTGAGCTCGCCTAAAATACACTCGCGCTCCACAGCGTAACCAGAAACGAAACCTACGCCGAGATTGGCCTCGACGGCTTTCTTGACGGCTTCGGTTCCGAACAATTGCATGACCACCTGCGGGTTAACCCCCGCTTCTCTGAGCTTTCTTTCGACCAGCTGGCGCGTTCGCGATCCCTGCGCTGGCAAGATGCAGGCGTGATCGTTGAGTTCCCGCACCGAGATTGCCTGCCGTTTTGCCAGCGGATGACTGGGAGAAACGATCATCGTAATCGGATCGAGGCAGATGGATTCCACTCCGAAGCGACGATCTTCGGTCGGACCTCCAACCACTCCCATGTCGAGAGCGTTCTGGAGCACCCTTTCGCAGATCCGGTCCGTCGTCTCGATTTCAAAGAGAACCTCCGTTTGCGGATAGGATTCCTTAAAACTTCTAACAATTCTGGGCAAAAGATACATCCCACCGGTGATATTCGCGCCGAGAATCAGCTTTCCCTTCGTCGTTGCGGTCAGCTCGGAAATCGCCCTCAGAGCTTCGTCCTTGGCATGCAAGACGCTCACCGCGCAGCGGTACAGCGCTTCGCCGGCCTGGGTCAGACTGAGCTTTGTGCCGTTCCGGTCCAGCAAGCGGGCTCCCAGGCTCTTCTCCAAAGACTTGATCTGTAGACTTACGGCGGGCTGGGTGAGGCGCAAGTCGGCCGCTGCGGCACTGATGTTTAGCCGCTGAACCACCGCGTAGAAAATTTCAAGCTGATGTAGATTCAAAACGTTTGACCGCGGGCCGGCGCAATTCTTCAGGATTCACCATTGGACCCTTCTTTGCCCGCCGGTCCTCAACGGCTCATACCGAGCTTCTGGAGAAAACCGGCTTTCTCGAGGGCTTCGACAAAGGAGTTGTCGATGAAGTCTTTTGGGTCAGAGTTTTTGGCTTGGGGAAACTCCTTTTCGTCAAGATAGGTAAACTGAGCCCGGATGGCCTCGGCCCGAACCCCGAGGCTCATCGCCCAATAGGGAGCAAATGCGTCATAGGTACCGTCGAGCATCTTCTGCTCTTCGATCTTAGCGTACTTGGCAATGGCGCTTTTTGCCGTCGCAGGATCCTTTTTCGCCCGTGCAACTCCTTCCGCAATCGCCCTTAAAAAAGCGTAAACGGTATTCGGATTGGCCGTGAGATATTTTTCCGTAGTTCCATAAGTCACTTGGAGTCCTGGAATGTTGAGCTTTCCGATATCGGCAAGCAAGTTCAACCCGGCCTCGCGCGCCTTCAGGGTGTTGGGCGCCGACAGCGTGCCCGCCTGTGTTTCACCGCTAATGACTGATGCCAGAATTGCGGGAACGGTTTGGGCATAGAGAATCTTCACATCCCGGTCGGGTATAAGGCCGTGCTTCTTGAGCGCTTCGCGCGTGGCCGTGTCTAAAGCCGCTCGCGGCGTGCTGGCCGCTACCGTGTTGCCTTTAAGTTGCTGAATGTCCGTAATCCCCTTGGCGCCCCACAATTGAAACACGAGCTGTTGCATGGTTCCGCCAAAATATTTCACGCGCGCGCCGTTTAAGCGCGCATTAATCAGATCCGGACCGTTTGTGTAGAAGTCCGCTTCTTCCGCGACGACAGCCTGGGCGGATACTTGAGGATTCAACAACTGCAATTTTGCATTCAGGCCGTTTTGCCGGAAAAGCCCAGCCTCCTGCGCCACCCATATAGGCGTAAATGCACCGCTGGGTTGCGCGTAGGTGACCACAATATCTGTTTTTTCCGGTTTGCCGCCGATCTCAGCAGCAACGCCTGCCGCGGCGTAGCAAACCGCCACGACCGAGAAAAACATCAGGAGAAGGGATGTCCGGATATTGTCGTGTAACGGTTGGCTTTCCATTTCTTCTTCCTTTGACTCCGATGAAAGCCTTACCCCATGCCCGGAGTATCGTCTTCCTTACCATGGAGGGCGTACCAATAGATACCGTTCATATAGGCCCATCTTTTTATTGTCGCTTCCCGAACGATATGAAACGATGCCGCCTGGAGATCGGGTGAGGCACAGTACTTTTCGACCACGGCAAACCCTTTCGCAGCATGAATCTCATCCGCTCCGATATGTTGCTCAAAGAAGCGAATCTCCCGCGCTCCGGTCTCATAACCGTAGTGTTGGTGCAGAGCCGGAACGATCTTCTTGCAGATGTCTGTAAACTGAGATTCGAGCCCGATAAACATGCCCGTCAAAGCGATTTGCCAGGGACGCTGGTAAACCAAACGCCAGCCCCAGTTTTGCAGCGCTTCCGTGTTGGGAAGAACTCTGGCTTTTTCGACGCTGTCTCGCGGTAACCCGCAGCTAACAACATAATCCAGAAGCATGTCGAGATGGCGGTCCGCCGGGTTCTCCTCATCGCCGAGATTCTCGAAAAGATACGCTTTTGGATCGCGTTCGCGGATCTGCGATGCCTCGTAGGCCATCCAGTTCAGATACTCGCCGACGAAATGAAAGTGCTGCATGCAGTAAATCGCCGTCTGCTCCTTTGTCAGTTTTCCCTGCGACCAGAGTTCAAAAAACGGGTGGTTCTTGCTGTGCTTGCTATCGCGAGTGGCTATTAGCTGAGCCCGGAAAGAATTTACCACAAAGCCCTCCTCGTTTACGCCGGATTCTGCTTGAAACCAAATTAGTTTGTGCACTAAGTGACTGTCAAGCGCAATTTCATTGACCGCGCAGTGTAAAAAGTCATAGGATGCAGCACAGCAAGGAGAGAGCAGATCATGTTATTTCTGACCAATGAACATATCCAACAGGTGCTCGATATGGGCACCTGCCTCGGGGTTATGGAAGACGCCTACCGCGAACTCAACGAACAACGCGCAGCCTACCGGCCGCGCATCGATTTCTACGTTCCCCAAGATCCTCATTACTATCGCTGGGGCACAATGGAAGGCGCGTCGCGCAAGCTTGGCGTTTTCGCCATTCGCATGAAGTCGGATATGCTTGCCTGGGAGCGTCAAGGGGATTTCGAGGTCGAGGACAAATACTGCATGGAGCGCGGCACTTACTGCGGCCTCATCTTTCTTTTCAGCGTGCGCAACGGCGAGCCTCTCTGTCTCATGAACGACGGCCACCTCCAACACATGCGCGTGGGTGCCTGCGCCGGGCTCGGCGCGAAATACCTTTCGCGGCCGGATTCGAAAACGTTGGGTATGTTGGGTTCCGGCGGCATGGCGCGAACCTACGCCAGCGCCATCTGCCAGGTGCGCGGCATCGAGAAGATCCGAGTGTTCAGTCCGACCAGAGCGAACCGCGAAAACTATGCCCGGGAAATGGAGGCTAAACTGTCGGTCAAAGTTGAGCCCGTCGATGGCCCGCGCGAGGCCGTCAGGGGCGCTGACATTGTCGCCATGACCACAGACTCCCTGGTCCCGGTCATCAAAGCCGAATGGCTCGAGCCTGGCATGCATGTCACCAACGTGCGCAACAACGAAGTCGGTCCCGATCTGATCAAGCGCGCCGACGTGATTGCGCGTCTGGGCACTTCAAGTCTTAACATGGACAATCCGCCTCCCGGCACGATCAACGGCAGCGATGGCATGTTCGGCTACTTTGCGGGCACGGAAGAGGAGAGGAAAAAGGTACCTTTAGCCCCTTCACGCTCCATTGACAACCCCAATATCGGCACTATTCCCGATATTATGGCCGGTCGCTGGGACGGACGCACAGATTCCAAGCAAATCACACTCCTTAATAACCAGGGCACGCAAGGATTACAGTTCGCCGCGGTCGGAGGCAGAGCCTATGAACTGGCAAAGGCCCAGGGACTAGGGCACGCTCTTCCCCTTGAGTGGTTTGTGCAAAACATCCGCGATTGACCGGCAACCAGGAGGATAGCTTGGCGAAACTCAAATTAACCATCGCGTGCGACAGGTACGATTATCTGCAGCCGCTGCGTAAAGGAGAGGTCCAGGCGGAAGGCATCGATCTCAATCTTCTCACCGTGGAAAGCGGCATCCGTCATCAGCGCATGTATCAGTACGGAGAGTATGATGCCTGCGAATTCTCCATGTCATCTTATCTCGTCGCGCGGGGAAAAAACGTGAATTGGTTGCAGGCGATTCCTTTTTTCACCCGGCGCATGTTCGGACACAAGTTTTGCTTCATGCGGCAAGACTCGGATATCACCAAACCCTCGGATCTCCGCGGCCGCCGGATCGGCATTCGCAGCTATGAGAACACTCTTGCTCTGATGGTGAAAGGGATGCTGATGCAGACGTATGACCTTCCCGTCGACGCGGTTACCTGGGTCTGTGTCAATCATGAACTGGTCGATTGCAGCCCGCCGGCAAATATCAAGATCGATCACATGACTGGAGGCAAGAAGCTCGAAGACCTCTTGCTTGCAGGCGAAGTAGACGCCGAGGTTGAGCCGGATTTGCCAAGCGGATGGCTCAAGGGAGATAAGAGGGTTACGCGATTGTTTCCTGACTTCGAGACCGAGGAGAAACGTTACTACCAGAAGACCCGTATCTTTCCTATCATGCATCCCATTGTGATCAAGAAAGACATTCTCGACCGCGATCCCTGGATCGCCACGAGCCTATTGGAAGCCTTCAAGCAAACGCGGCGTGTTTACAATGAATTTATGGAGCAGCCCCACCGGCTCAGCTTCGCTTTCGCCCGCTCCTATCTGGAGCAGGAACGAGTTTTCTTTGGCGGCGACCCGTTTCCCCAGGGATTGCGCAACAACCGCTACAACGTTGAAGCTATGATCCGTTTCGCTGACGAACAGGGAATGCTGGCACGGCCTCTGACGGCTGAAGAGCTTTTCACGGAGAATACAAGAGAAACCTAACGCAGCACCCTGGTCTTTGCGTTGATCATTGATCACGCTGCCTTAGAACTCACCGATTTAAGGGTCAAGCGGCGGGCTGCCGTGCCTCCCGGAAGCGCAGGACCTTACGCAGCAACAGTCTCATCCCTACCGGTGACAACATTTTTACTTTTTCCTCAGCGGGAAAGACCTGGTATACTGCGATGGTAGATTTACACTCCGGTTCGCATAGATTAGTTTGACCAGCAAAGGCCAATGTTTTCGGTCCTCTCTCATTCCGATCAACCCGCCTGGGCCGCATGGCCCGATGAGAAGCTCTTGGACCTAAAACTGCGTGACCTCGATCTCAGGATCGAGGGTGGCAGCCTTGACGAACAGATCCACAAGCTTTACGCCGAATTGGAAGAAAAAGGGATCGCATTCCGCCCCTATTTCTGGATTTCGGATGAGTGGTTCACTCCGGATGGAGTTCCCGGTATTGCGCTTCCCTTTTACCTATTTCACCCGCGCTTGGTCCGTCTGGAATTTGATCAGATGCTAGAAGTCGAAGGCGGAACGCCCGAATGGTGTATGCGCATCCTGCGCCACGAAACGGGCCACGCCATTGATAACGCCTATCGTCTTCGGCGAAAACGAAGACGGCATGAACTGTTCGGCAAGTCTTCTCGACCTTATCCCGACCACTATGCCCCAAAGCCGTACAGCAAGAGCTTCGTCAAACATCTGGACATGTGGTACGCGCAAAGTCATCCTGACGAAGACTTTGCAGAGACTTTTGCCGTATGGCTGGATCCTGGCTCCATGTGGCAGAAACGCTACCTGGGCTGGCCCGCTTTTAAAAAGCTCGATTACGTTGATGCACTGATGAGCGCGATTGCCGGCCAAGAACCGATGGCAACTTCGACCGAGCAGATCGACCCCCTCCCCCGGTTGCGAAAGACCCTGCGCAAGCATTATGCAGAAAAACGGAACCGGTACGGCTTGGACTCTTCAGAGAACTCCTATGACGCGGATCTCCGGCGCGTATTTTCCGACGCGCCCGAATTTGCCAAGACACCGAGCGCTGCCCGATTCTTGAACCGGATCCGGAGGGAAGTGCGGCGGCGTGTGGCGGATGAGACGGGAGCCTACCAGTATACCATCGACCAAGTCTTAGAGCAGATGATCAACCGCTGCAGCGAGCTTAAGCTCCACCTCACAAAGAGTGAGGAAGAGACAAAACTCGATTTTACGGTTCTGCTCACGGTGCATACAATGAGCTATCTTTACAACGGAGGCCACTGGGTCGCTCTCTAATGAAGCTTCGCGTCTTAGCATTGATGCATCGGGAGCTAGTGCCTCCGGAAAGTCCTGAGAATCATGACCTGGAGACGGTCGACTGGAAGACTGAATTTCATGTTCTCAGGGCACTCCGCGACCTGGGTCATGACGTGCAAGTCTTGGGAATAGAAAACGACCTCGGGATCATCCGGCATAAGCTGAACGACTGGAAACCGCACATCGCTTTCAACCTCATGGAGGTTTTCCACAACGTCGGCGTTTTTGACCAGAACGTCGTTAGCTACCTGGAGCTTCTCCGGATACCCTACACAGGATGCAATCCGCGCGGCTTGATGCTGGCTCGCGACAAGGCGCTCTCCAAGAAGCTGCTCGCGTACCATCGCATTGCTGTTCCCGACTTTGCCGTGTTTCCCAGGGGCCGGAAAGTTAAGAGACCGAAACGTCTATCGTTCCCGTTGATTGTCAAATCACTGACTCAGGAATCTTCCATTGGTATCTCACAAGCCTCTGTAGTCGAGGATGACCAAAAGCTCCAGGAGCGAGTGGGGTTTATCCACCAAAGCATTGGCACCGACGCGATTGTTGAGAGCTATATTGATGGTCGAGAACTGTACGTAGGTGTCTTGGGCAACCAGCGTCTCGAGGTTTTTCCGATATGGGAACTGCTCTTTACAAACATGCCAGACGAGGCGCGTCCTATTGCGACAGAACGGGCGAAGTGGAGCGTTAAGTATCAGGAGAAACGGGGGATCAAGTCAGCGGAGGCAAAAGACCTCGACGGCCAGACGCCAGAAGAAATTCAGCATCTCTGCAAACGGGTTTTCCGCATCCTTCAACTCAGCGGTTACGCGCGCATCGATCTACGCCTGGAGCCGACAGGGAAGGTTTATGTTCTAGAAGCCAATCCGAATCCCCAGCTTGCCTATGGTGAAGAACTGGCTGAATCCGCTGAACGGATGGGAATCTCCTACAACAACCTGCTCCAGCGCATTATTAATCTAGGCTTGCGCTGGCGGCCGGAACACCCCGGGTAGAAATTCAAGGGTTTCGAGCCACCAACGTAGGAATCCCCGTTAGGATCGAAACAAATCACGCAGTTTTGCCAAGAAGTCTTTTGACTTCAAACTTCTCAAGGTCTTGGCCCAGGTTTCTTCCAAATCAAACTTTCGCGCTAAATTGTCCTTCTCTTGTTTCATCAACTCCAGGACCCTCTTCTCTTCTCCCTTGTCCAACCAGAATCCATGTTCCTTCTCACAGAATTCCAGCTCCAAGTCATAGTATCGATATTTAAAACGCTTCATGGGTTGTTGGCATTTCGGACATGCGCGATTGCTAGCAAATGTTGCAAAAATGGTCGTTCCCTTTAATTCGTCCCTGGAAAACACGGTGTCTTCTAATTGGTCAAGCTCTTCAAAGTCCAACCACATGCCTTCGCATTCGGCACAAGCGTCGACTTCAATTCCCCTATAGCTCTTCGGCTTGAGGGAACCGTTGCACCTTGGACAGATCATGTCTCCTCCTTGCATTGCGCACAGGCGCACCGGAATCGCTTGCCTGACGGCAAGCTCTCATCCTGATGTTTCGCAATGAGCGGTGTCCTTGTAAAAACACTTTGACTTTATGGTCACCGGCCAAAGCTGATGGCCAGTTTACTTTTTCCCGCTTTCCCCTAGAGCTTCTTGGAAGATCTTGCGCATGGGCTCCATGTCAAACAAATCCGGATTCCATTGAGGGAGGTACTTGACGCCGGGATGCAGGCGATTTCTCGGGGAAATATCGTCCTTCGGGATGTCCATCCTCAGCGATCCTTCAGCACCGGCGGAAATAAATTTAGCTGAGTTTTTCTGGAAATCGATCTGCCCTTCCCGGGAAAGAAACCAATTGATAAACACTTTCGCGGCATTCGGGTGAGGCGCCTTGTTGGCAAGGGAGAGGGTCTTGGCTCTGGACTCAATTCCTATTCCCTCCTTGAACGCTGCCGGATCCATCAGGTCCACCGGCAGACCTTGAGACTTGGCTTCACTAATCGATTGATGGCGGCATAAACACAGAGCAAATTTACCGGTTGCCAGCCAGTCTTCTCCCTGAGGATATTGGCGATAGAAAGTGAGGTCCATCTCGCTGTAGAGCCGCTTGAGAAATTTGGGACCCAGTTCTGGATTATGGTAGAAGAAACGCTCCCGGGTATTCGCGAAACCGCCCGAGCGGAGGTCAAACGCGGCAATTTTTCCCTTCCATCTCGGGTCAAGAAGGTCCCAATAAGACTTGAACTCGCCGGGTTTCACCATGCTGGTATTGTAGGCAACCAGGTATAGCGGGGCCGCTACATACACAAGGACGTATTTACCTTCCGGGTCGATGTACTGATATTTTCCCTGCCACCATTTGGATTCATCTTTGACCTCCGGGAGAATAAACGCAGACCCAATTGGATCAAGAGCCTTACCTTGTGCCAAAGTGAGAGGCGACGTGTTCCCGAGGTTGCCCACGTCCATAAGAAACTTCCCTGCTCTTCGCTCGGCCATGACGCGGTTCGCAAGCTCGCCCGCTCGTGCGGTCACCGTAGTCACTTTGATCTTCGGGAATTTTTTTACAAAGCCGCTGTTGGCGAACAATTCGCTAACTTCACCGAGCGAATAGATCACCAGCTGGCCCTCCTGCTCAGCCGCTTTGACGGTACGCTCCCATTCCTCCGCCCAGGAGGTTTTCGCCTCACCTGCCACACCTGCGCCGGAACTGGCTAAGAGTACGGCCCCGACAAGAACCAGGGCAAGAGTGAACGCACGATTCATGAGATTGCTCTCCTTACAGTGCTGGAAAAAAAATGTCTCTCTTTTGCCCGCAGAACTCAGCGTTTCATTCAGTTGAAATCAGCAGAGAGTTCGAGCCGGTTGCCGCTCGGATCATTGACATAAACCGAATAGCCTGGGCCGTCGCCGTGCTGCCGCACTTCCGTTACCTTAGCACCCCTGCTCTCCAACTCCCGCACGAGTTCGTTCTGGTCTCTCGGTGCCTCGATCTCCAACGTGTGGTGCGGCACGCCTTCTGCGCGCTGCTCCGCGGCGTCAAACAGGCCCAGCCCAATGCCTCCAAGTCGTAGACGGGCAACCTTAACGCCGCGAACCGTGTGTGTCGTGCGCAGCTCCGCCCCGAGAACATCGCGATAGAACTTTGTCATCGCATCAAGATTGTTCGCATGAAAATTCCACGATCGGAAACTCAGTATTTTCATCATGACCATTACCCTCCTGCGGTCTCTTGTCTATCTCTTTTCTCTGTCCGTTCTGTCTCTTTCTCTTTATCTCTGTTTGTTTTTACTCTTGCCTTTTTACTTTTTCCTTCTCTTCATCTCCCGGTAGATCTTTTCCGACGTAAGCGGCAGGTCAAAAATGCGCACGCCAACGGCATCCGCGATCGCATTGGCAATGGCCGGCGCCGCGGGAACATTGGGGATCTCAGCGATCGCTTTGCCCTGGAAAGGAGCGGGTCCGGTTGGACTTTCTAGCAACAGCGTCGTTAGCCTTGGGACGTCCTGTGCCGTGGGAATCTTGAACTCGCCCAGATTAAGCGTGGTAATGCGCCCGTCCGTCATCGGGTTCTCTTCCATCAGCGCAAAACCCAAACCTGTTACGACGCCGCCGTCCACCTGTCCCTGGTACCCCAGGTAATTCAACACTTTGCCGGCGTCGTGAACCGTCGTGATGCGCCTCACTTTTACCTGACCCGTTTCCGGATCGACCTCAACCTCCGCAACCTGTGTAGCAAACGCAGTAACGCCCTGGCGACCAGGTTCGAAAAGACTCAGATGCGTAATAGCTCCCCCGTTTTGTTCGACGGCATGGCCCGCGAGATCGGTAAAAGACATCGCTTTACGCCCCGGCGCGACAAACCGGCTTTTGATTTCGCGAATCGCCTCTGTCGCACACCCGAGCCGGAGTGCCGCTAAGGTGATGACCTTCTCCTTCACTTCACACGCCGCTTTGTATGCGGCGGTGCCAACGCTATTGGTTGACTTGCTACCGCCGGTTCCGGAGTCATAGGGCGACCGGTCGGTATCCTCAACCCGGACTTGCACGCGTTCAGGCGTGACGCCGAGCACTTCGCTCACAATCTGTTGAACCACGGTGTGAATTCCCGGACCGACGTCGGGCACGCCCGTCATCACGGTCACCTTACCGTCCGACTCGATGGTAATTGCCGCGCCGGATTTGCCGGCTCCCGTACCCCGTTCATATACCGCCACACCGCGGCCGACATTTTTTCCTTTCGGCTTATCCCAACCCGAAGCCTTAATAGCTTTTGTCAACGTGTCGCGCACCATAATGCTTTGCCACTTTTGCCCGAACGGAGCGGCATCGCCGTCCTCCAGCAAGTTTCTCATTCTGAATTCCACCGGATCCATACCCAGGTCGCGGGCTATGATATCAATCTGTGACTCCATAGCGAAAACCGTCTGCGGGCTTCCCGGGGTTCGCGTCTGGGTACAAGACACCTGGTTCGTGTAGGCACACCATGTTTCCACCCGAATCGCCGGGATCCGATAATAACTCGCCACCCGCCGTGGTCCTTGAACGGTAACCTCGGCATTTGCCTTAAGAGCGGCGTAAGCGCCACCGTTGAAGATCGCCTTCGCATGCAGTGCGCACAGCCTGCCCTCGTCGTCGACGCCCGTGCGCAAGGTGATCACCGCCGGATGCCGGTGCGCGGCTGCGGCCAACTCTTCCGCGTAGCTCAGGACTAACTTTACCGGCCTGCGCGCCCGCGCAGCTAAAAAATAACATAACGGCGCTTCGATCACGCAAGTCTTGCCGCCGAAATCCCCTCCCACCGACATGATGTGAACGTTGATCTTTTTTGCGTCGAGGCCCAAGTCCGCGGCCAGACGCGCGCGTAAAGTGAAGGGCGACTTGTTGGAGGACCAGATCTCAACCTCGCCGCCGTCGCCGACCCGCACGGTACAGACGTGCGGCTCGATATAGGCATGGAAGCCCAACGGGGTGCGAAAAGTGTGCTCGAAGATTCGTGTCGCTTTGCTGAAACCTTCTTCCAGGTCGCCGTTGCTCCACACGCCCACCGACTGAACGTTAGGAAGCTCCGTGGAGCGTTCTGGCGCATTTTTATATTGGCCGGGGTTTTCGTGCAGCACCGCAGCGCCCGGGCGAAGCGCCTCAACCGGGTCCAAAACCACCGGCAGTTCTTCGTACTCCACTTCAATAAGATGAACCGCTTCGTCGGCGACTTCGGGAGTGTCAGCGGCCACCGCAGCGACGGGTTCTCCCACGTAGCGAACGCGATCACGCGCAAGAACGGGCATGTCTTTCATCCTCAAACCGACCAAGACCGGCGGCAATTCGGCGCCGGTGATGACAGCGTGAACACCGGGCAACTGACGGGCTCTCGAAGTATCTACGTTCAGAACGCGGGCGTGGGGCACCGGGCTGCGCAGAATTTTTGCCCAAAGCAGGTCAGGAATATCGACATCCGCGGCGTATTGCGTCTTTCCGCTTACCTTGTCAGCACCTTCTAACCGCGGAACCGCCCTGCCTACAATTTGATAGGCCATAGCTTACCTCCTGATGAGTCGTTGATCATTCTTTGTTGTCGGAATTTCTCCGCCTTTTGGCCGAGCCGTTGTAACCACCTCTATTGCAAACCATAAAGATAGGCACAGTTATCCCATAAAATTTTTTTCTTGCTCTCTTCCGCTACCCCGTCAAGACCCAGAAACTCGTCTACCGCGTGCGGAAAATCCGAGTCTCCATGCGGGTAATCAGTCGAGTAAACAATTCTGTCATTCCCGACCGAACCTATTGTCGACGGCAGCTCTTTTTCCGCCTCTGTGGCAATCCAGCATTGGCGCCTGAAGTACTCGCTGGGCTTCAATGTTAAAATGGATCGATTGCGGGATTTCTCGACCGCGCCGTCCATGCGGTGCAGCCAAAAAGGCAACCAGCCGCTGTAGCATTCTAGAAACCCGACTTTAAGTCTTGGGTGCCTTTCCAGAACGCCACCACAAATTACATCCACCATCGCCAGCATATTTTCCATCGGGTGGCTGCAGATATGACGCAGGAGCAGGTTGTCGTTAAAGCGGTCGCCGGCTTGCGGTAGTTCGCCGCTTGCTGCCGCGCAATGGAATCCGATGGGAATTCCGAGCTCCTCCAACGCCGCCCAGAGAGTGTCAAAATAGCGCGAATGCCAGGGCAAAGAACGCAACGGCTCCGGGCGGGCGAAGACCCCTACAAAACCAAGCTCGGCGACCGCGCGCCGACTTTCTTTCACAGCCTCGGTCACGTCATGGAGCGAGATCATGGCGGCGCCTTTGAGACGCTGCGGATCAGCCTGGCAAAAGTCACAAAGCCAGTTGTTGTAGGCGCGCGCAATGGCCGCCGCCAGCTTCGCATTGATCTCTTCGCGCATCATGATACCAAGGCCGATCGAAGGGTAGAGAACAGCCACGTCCAGCCCTTCTTTGTCCATATCTTTGAGCTGGGATCGGGCGTCAAATCCGTTCTCTCGCTGCCGCAATTTCCGCATCGATACGGGTCGCGTCGAAGATGCCCCCACGATAGGTTGGCGGATAACCTTTTAAGATCTGGCCATCGAGGAGTACCATTGCCGAGCTGCGTGCCGTGGAGCTAAGGATTTTCGGTGCCTGATCGCGCCATTCGGGTTCCATGTACTGTTCCCAAAGATTGCCGGGCTCGCGGACGTGCATGTCCGAGTCCATAACTCTGAACCCATTTTTCATCTTCTCCCCCTGGAGTCCACGGCGAAATATCCTCGGAAGTTCGCAGAAACTTGATAACAATAGCAATAAATATTAATAGCTTATAGCATCTACGTCACAAATAGTCTGAACATCAAAAGCCACCTAACACGAGCGCGCAAGCCGTGTCCTTACAGTCGCAAGACTTGTCCCTTGCCGGTAGCAATCGCCTTCCGGAGAACCAAGGCTCCCAATGCTACGTCGGCCACACCCTGGCCCGCGTTGTTCTTAAACATGGTAATCTGCTCCGGGCGCGTCCTGCCTTCCTTGTTCCCTGCGAGAATCGCGCCGATCTCAATAAGCTGCTCCCAACGGAGAATCCCTTTTTGCACCGGATCGAATATGTCACCTTGCTCGTCCTGAATCGCCTGCTGCACCGATGCGATCCCCAGCACGTCAGTGCGTCGCAACGTGCTGTCATCAAGCTCGCGGCGCTTGGCCCCGGCGAAGCCCCCTTTCACAAGTCCGACGTTACTGCCGACAATGCTCGTGATATGGACTCCCGGCTCAAGCCAGTCGCCGTCAAACACCGGCACACTGGAGTTGGTCGCCGTTAAAATGATATCGACGCCCTGAACCGCGTCGCGCGGCGATGCAACCGCCTTAATGTTCAGCCTGAGAACCTTTGACATTTCGGCGGCAAATTTTTCGCGGTTCGCGGCGGTCCGGCTGAAGACTTTCACATCTTGAATTTTTCGCACCTTGGCCAGGGCGACAAGGTGGTTGCGCGCTTGACCGCCTGAACCCAGGATACCGATTTTTTCCGCATCCTTTCGCGCCAGCGCATCCGTCCCTACCGCGCTCGTCGCCGCGGTCCGCAGTCCCGTGACCGCGGCATTGTCCGGCAGCTCGCTGCATGTGATTTCGCCGATGATAATCGCCTTCAATTCCCCTTCTGCGCTATCGTAGAGCACGATTACCGGATGGTTCAGCCTTGGATACTCCTGATGATCAGCTAAAGGCTTGACCCATTCGCAATGGGTCATGAGTCCGGTAGCACCGGCGCCGGGAACACCTCCCTGGTGCACGCTCACTCGCACTCCCGAAGGAATATGAATCCGCCTCCTCGGTGCATTGATCTCAGGGTTTGTTCCCCAATCGAAAAATCCAATACGCACGGCCTCCACGGCTTCTTCCATGCTGACGATGCCCCTCAATTCATGCGGGCTAATCAGTCGTGTTTCCATTATTCATTACCTTTCTCTCAACACCCGGGCGAACCGAAGGTGTCAATCTCGAACGTCCTGCAGCAGCCAATCCGTTGGGATCTCGTGTCCGAGGCCTTTCTTTTTGGCCGATTCATACACTTGCCCGGCGACGGAAAAAAACTGGAGGCCCTGAAGATTGCCCCTCTCCGAATACGTGATCTGCCTGGGTGAAGTCCGCCCCTTTCTCTGCTCGCTCAAAAGATCGGCAAGGAGGACCGCCCGTTCCTCAGCAATCACCCCGTGGGCACGTTTTCCCGCCCGCTTCATTTGATGGGTGTCCCCTGCCGTTCCCAGGGCTCCATAAGTAATATGCTCGTCGGCAAGGCTTAATTGCGGCAAGCCCCACGGCGCCGGCGCATTTCCCAAACGCAAGGACACATCGATTCTTTTTAGCGTGTCTTCATCCGGCTTCCCGCCAATGGAGGTAACGTGGGTTCCCTCCTCTAGCCACTTGCCGATGATGATGGGCACAGCGGAATCGGTACATCCCGCAACAATGTCGGCGCCTTGGTAAACATCCTGCGGGCGATCCACTGCAAGCGTCTCAATCCCGAATTTTTGCGCCATCTCTTTAGCATATTGCTCTCGATGTTCTCTGGTCGGACTGTAGACCTGGAGCCGCTGGATCTTGCGCACCAGCATAAAAGCATCCATATGGGAGCGCGCCATTCCACCGGAGCCCAGCATCCCCACCACCTGCGCGTCCTCGCGCGCCATGTACTTGACGCCAATTCCAGAATCGGCGCCCACGCGCATGTGCTGCAAATAGCCGTCATTGAGCAGTGCCACGGGCTCGCCGTTGTGAATGTCGACGAGCAAGATCAAGCCGCAAAACTTACCCGGTTGGACGCAGTATTTTTCCTGGGTCCGAGCGCCTCCGTACTCTTGCTCGTAAATGACGTCGGATTTCATGCGGATCGCGAAATAACCGGACATGGAACCGCCCTCCATCGTGCCCCATTGATAAATTTTGCCCGCGTTTGGCGTGGGAATCTGGATGTCGATGCGCGGCCGGCAGACGGCTTCCCCGCGAAAAAGCTCCTGGTACGCTTTCTCCAGCGCTTTCATGGTGATCTCCATCGTCAACACCTTGCCCACATCGTCGTTGTTCAAAATAAGTGTCATTTTCCGTTTCTCCCTTCCTACAGATTCGATCGCGACACTGCTCCGCGCCAATTATCATACCCTCCATAGAATGCCAAACACGTTGCAGCCTGAACTTACTTATCATATGAGTGGCCGTGTCAGCGATAAAAACGAAAGCGGAAAACCCTTACGGAGGAATTATGGCGCAGATTCGTCATCTCGCAATCAGGACCGAGAATCCAGAAAAATTGGCAGCCTTCTATATCAAGGCCTTTGGGCTCAAGGAAGTTCATCGCGGTTCTCATCCAGGGCACGCTAGAGGTAAAACCGTGCACTTAACCGACGGGTACTTTGAGCTTGCCATCCTCGATAACTCGGATCAGCAAAGTCCCAACGGTCTCTACCATTTTGGCATTCAGACCGACGACCTGGAGGACACTCTGGAGCGGGTCAGGAAGCTCCAGCCTGATAGGCCGGCAAAGAAAAGACCCAAGGGAACGCCTTATGCCGAGTTGCGGGTGTCAGATCCCGAGGGCAACCTTATTGACCTCTCGGTTCATGGCTTCCTTGATTACAAACCGTCAAAGAAATAATGCCACCGGGTTCTCTTCTAGCCCTGCGGGTTTCTGCAAAACTCCACGGTTAACCTTCAAGTCTCAGGGCCGCGCGGCGCTTGACGAAGGAGCAAGCAGTGACGGGGAGCGCCGCACACCGTCTAGGATCCCTCTGACCCAATCATGCCAGACAAATCAGCCAGAACCTTTTCGATCATTTGACGCCAGCCTGTTGGGCCAGTCTCCGTGCTCTTCAGGATGTTTGGGATCTGCTTTAATATTTCTTCGTCCCATGAGCCGTCCGGGTTGCGCACCAATATCGGTAGATCCACACTTGACAGCAGAGGCAGGTCGTTCGCTGAGTTTCCCAGACCGATACTGCGCAGCGTAGGTTTGATCTTGCGATAGAGATCCAGAAGCCTCTTGGTCGCCTTTCCCTTATCCTGATCCCCCATGACGTGATAGAAGCGGTCTCCTTTGACAACACGGAATCCCCTGCTGGTGAGGCGCGCCACCAACCGACCAGCGTCCCGTTCCTCGACCAAAAACGGCTCATCGTAAGAGCGCTTCGCCGCGCGCCCGGCTTGCACCGGCGTCAGTCCGCTCAGGGTCGCAATTTCATCTAAGCCCATCGTCCCCCAGGAGCGAACCCGCGCATTACAGTCAGCGGCGGCTTCCAACAGCGCGCGCCGCAAAATCGCGACATCTGCTCCCAATTCGACCGCCGTCCATCCATCAGAGCCTTCCGCGCCGACGGAGAAAGAAAAGTATTTCGGCGGTACTAACAGCGCGCCCCCATTCTCGACAATAAATGGGTCCCGCAGACCAAGCTCATCCCACAGCCATTGAATTTCTGCTCCCGTCTTGCTCGAACAGAGAATCAGCGGAATGTTAAGCTGGACCAGCCGGTGAACGGCGGGCCAGCTTGCCTCGTAGCTATAGGTGCGCTGATCCAGGAGCGTACCGTCGAGATCGGTAATAACGACAAACTGGGGAGGAAGGATGGCGCTTATGGTTGGTGCCGGCAAATCTCTTCTCGCCGAGCACGGTATTCAGGCAGGGTAATCATCGGCGGGCGCTCGTGCTCGCGAATTTCCTTGACTTCCAGCGCATAAGTACGACCCCGGCTTTTGATGAGCTTCATGCTTTGATTCACTTCCTCAAGCAGCTGGATGCGATTTTTCTCCTGGAGCCTTTGCATAAAGACCTGAATAATGGCAAAAGACATCTGGCTTAAAGCGGGTAACGATTGGTTGCGATGAACGCGCTCTTCAAGATCGACTTGAGCCAGTCCACGCAGGCCATGCCGCGCAAATAGATCAATCAAAAGTCCGGTTTCAACTCCGTAGCCGGTGAAAAAGGGAACTTGTTCCAGCGCGTGCCTTCTGCCCGCGTACTCGCCCGCCAAAGGCTGAATGATTCCGGACAACTCCGGAAAAAAAAGATTAAAAAAGGGCCGGGCCGTGAGTTCAGTGACGCGCCCCCCTCCCTCAGAGTACACTTTTCCTTCCGCTCTCAGCGGCCGGCGATAGAGCCCCTTGACGTACTGGATCTCGGGCTCGTTCAGGAGCGGACCCAAAACCCCGTAGACGAACCCTGGATGGATGTTCTTGATGTCTGTGTCAATCCAAACAATGATGTCGCCCTTCAGCACGTAGAGACTCTTCCATAAAGCTTCTCCCTTGCCTCGATACGCGCCGTATTGAGGGAGAATCTCCTGATGAATATACGTGTCGATGCCGAGATCTTGAGCGATGGCACGCGTGTTATCCGTGGAACGCGAATCAATCAACACGATCTCATCCAAGAGGGGAACCTCAGTCATCAGGTTCTCTTTTATCGTCGCGATGATCTTGCCCACCGTCTCGGCTTCGTTGAGCGCCGGCAGCCCAAGGCTGATGCTCACCTGTTGTTTTTGCTTGAGCTCTACGAGCCGCGCGAAATCGTCGAACTCCCTGCGGTGAAACGTATTTTCGGCGAACCATTTGTCGACTTTTTCCGAGATTCCCGGCGGCGTCGGGGAGTCGGCGCCAAATTCAGCCCAGGTCGTAGACGGAGTTTTCACAACCAACAAAGGCTTGTCCGTTTCTCCCGCCACATCCTCGACAATCGGACCGAAAAAATCAGCCGGCGCCGCCGGCTTGTAGCTTGCGCCGACAATGATCATGTCGTGGCTCTTGGCTTCGCGCATGATCCCGGCAGCCGCCTTGCCATGAAAAGTGACAAGCCGGTTAATGTCCGGATAGCGCCCCAGCATGCTGACAAAAGAACGGTACGTGCGGTCACCAAGATCGCGACTTGCTCCATCGCTTTCGCAGTGCAGAACCGTCACCTCCGCATCCAACGCGCGCGCCAAGCGGCTGGAAATTTCCAGGGCCAACTCGGCATAGGGCCCACCGCGAATCGGAAGCAAGATGCGCTTGCACGTGGCCAGTTCTCCACCCCTGACAATCAGAATATTACACGGAGGATTTTCCAAGAGTTTGTCAATCGTCGCGCCGAAAAAGCGCTCTTCGGAGGTGCTATAACCCTTCCACGGGAGCAGGAGAAGATCGCACCCCTCATCGCTGGCCGCCTGGGCAATACCATCTTTCACGCCATAAGAGACGCGGACCAGTGATTTAAATTCTACCCTTGGATCAGAAAACTGAGAGCGGAAATCCTCCAGCGCGGCGCGATAAATGGGAGCCTTTTCCGCTCCCACGCTGAGCGATTCCGCTTCCGGGATCTCAACGATCTTCAACGCCAGAATTTTCCCATCCGCCGGCAGCAGGGCTTCGGCCATGCGCACATAGGGCAGGGCGCGCGTGGGATCCAAGAGGGGGAGCAAAATCTTTCGTATCGACGTCATCCGGTAACGCTCGCTTCACCCACGCAAGCCCCGCAGGAGCTTCTGCAGAAAACTCTTCTCTTCCGGTTCGCTCGCCTCGCGATTCCAAACCTGCAACAAATAGCTTTTCTCCTTTTCGAAGATCTCGGCTTGCGTTTCGATCAATTGCTCCGCTTCGAGGCTCTTTAGCGCGCTCGCTTCGCTGACAAAGGAACCCACCCTGCCATAGTAAAGCGGGCTCATGACTTCGATCAGCTTGCCGCGATTCCTGGGCCAATGGTGGAAAGTCGCCACCAGCTCATATAGGATTCGGACCCAAGATTGTGGGGTCATGCGGAAGTTTTGTCCGTCGGTTTCTGCAAGTGCGGCTAAGGCCTCGTAGGATGGCGCGCTCAGCACTTCCTTCCACAAAACCCCGAAGTGCTGAAACCCCTGCTTATACTGATAGATGAGAGTCTCCAAATTGACCTCGACCGGCTCGGGCTCGCCCAACTCCATAGCGCCAAATGTCTCCACCGGTTCGCTCCCCTCGATGGTTTTCCAATGTTCCGCGTTTTGCTCGATCAACGTGAACAGGGTCTGCACGACCTGGCGAAACATCGGGCCGAGGGAAGCAGCCGGGTCCTTCGGATCGTGAACCTTGACTCCTAAGCTGGATTGACAGATGCGAAAGCCCTGCGAGATGGCTTGCGTTGTCATCCAAATGTCGATCCCAAAGCGCGCCACATCTGTGGCCCAGATGTCCTGCCCGTGATAATGAGTCGCCAGCTCGCGGGAAAACCCGAAGTCCCCGCCGATCGGCTGGCGAATTCGTTTGCCGTATAGAGCACGGGTTAGGCTGTACACCACCTGATTGGTAATCGTTCCGTCATACTTGTGGCGCGCATATACCGGAGCAACAAAGTGGTAGCCCTTCTCTAATACCGGCTGGAGCAGCAATTTGACCCATTCGGGCGTAATGCTGCGCAAATCGGCATCGACCACGGCGCACGCCTTGGCGTTCAGTTTCCCGACAGCCTCGAAGATAGCCCTCAGAGCCGTCCCCTTACCGGAGATGCCGCGATAGATAAAAACGACTTTTTCCTGCCACGGCTCGATTTCTTCCTCGCGCACGATTTCTCGCGTGTCATCCGTAGATCCTCCATCGGAAATCAGAATCACCGATCGGGCAGATCTGAAATGCTTGGCCAAACCCCTGCTCACTTGCTTCAAAACATAAGCGATGGTGGTCTCGTTGTTATAGCAGGGAATTCCGACGACGAGGTCGGCGGATTCGATTTTCTCAATACGCTTTGCCAGATAAGGGCGAAACGCCGTGTCGTAATTCATACCCATGGTCTCAGGCTCGTGCGGTTCTCGGCGTGGTCGTATTGCCGCCGGTGATTCTCTGAAGAATTTTGTAACCGCGGCGGCAATCAGTTTCATGCCGGGTCGGGGTTAGCTGTTTCCGCCGATAAGGACAGCGATTTGATGCGATGGTCAGGGGACAACTCATGACGATCAAACCTTGCATAACCAGAATGCACTGAGGAGCCTGCCGGTGCAGGGCGGGAGACTTAACTCTTTAAAGGATAAGAGGATAGGAAAGGCCTGTCAATACGGGTTGAACGTTCCATGGATACGACGCGCAACACGCATGACGCTGGCGGCGCTTACGGTGCCGCCGGCCGGAACTTCGGCAGCCAGATTTCACTCGAAGCCTGGGTAAACTCCACTGTCACCCGCATGCCGATTGTCACCGCATCGACCGGACAATCGATGATGTTGCTGACGATCCTAGGCCCCTCATCGAGATCCACCCAACTAACGACGTAGGGGATATCCTTCTCAAAGGCCCTCGACGAACCGCGGCCCGCAACCTGCCTGATGACGGTAAAGGAGTAAACCATTCCGTTGCCAGAGACTTGCACCCATTCGAGTCGTTCGTTTCCGCACTCATAACAGGAAGGACGCGGCGTCCAGACATAACTGCGGCAGTCCAAGCACCTTGGCATCACAAGCCTGCGCTGCGCCGCAGCTTCCCAGAACGGCCGCGTCAGAGCGGTTACACTCGGAAGGGGTTTGGATATTTCTCGGTCTTTCATTTCACGGCACGGAGCAAGATTTCGGTCCGTCGAAATTCCGTACGCCTTACTACCGCATCACCACAGAGACGCAGCGTCCGCAGAGTTCGGATGTCATTTGATCAAGAACTCTTTCCTCAGCGTCCTCAGCGCCTCCGCGGTGAGCTATCCGAAACGTGGTGGCCGGAGGCAAACAATTTGCCCAAGCTGCCAACACTTTCAAACAGAATTCTCAGGCTTCACTCCCCAACGCGGCTACCGCAGTGCATCCTAAATTTCTGCCGTAAGGCACACCGCCGAGGCCGGTGACTAAGCCTACTTTGGCATTTTCCACCTGTCTTGCGCCGCCTTCGCCCCGTAACTGGCGGGCGCCCTCGATCACATGCAACAGCCCGCCGGTCATCGACGGCTGGCCGCAATTAATCATTCCGCCTCCGGTTTGAATAGGCAATTGACCCTTGATCGTGAAATCGGTTCTTTCAAAAAAACCCACCTCGCCCTTGGCGCAAAAGCCAAGATCTTCAATCTGCATCAGCACGATCACTATGTAATCGTCGTACAGCTCAAGAAAACTAACGTCCTGGTGGCGGATTCCCGCCATCTCCATCGCGGTCTTGCCCGAGTCGCTGATCCCCATGATGAGCGCATTGGAGTGCGTTTTCTCGCCGTAATACGGGTTGTCGCGTTCGCCGAAACCGAGAATATAAACCGGCGGCTTCGCGAGCTTTTGCGCGCGCTCTGCAGACGCGACGATAAATGCCTTGCCGCCGTTCGCCGGCATGACGCAATCCAGCAGACGAATCGGATCGGCAACCAGCCGGGAATTCTTGTAATCTTCGATCGTGAGGGGCTTACGCAGATACGCGCTGGGATTCAGGCTCGCGTGATAGCGCGCCGTCACTGCGATCTTGCCGAAGTGCTCTGCTGTCGAGCCGTACTCGTGCATATGCCGCCGCATCACATGGGCGATCTTGCTGTTCGGTCCCATGACGCCGAACGGGGCTTCAAAGTCTCTGGTCTCGGCACTGCTCGGACCGGGATGGGATTCCACGAACGGTGCCGCAGCCGCCACGCACAACACAAAATCGACCAAACCCGAGGCAATGGCTGCCGCGCTTTGACCCAGCACCGACACCGCGCTCGCGCCCCCTGCCCTCCCGAGATCAACAGCCCGGGCGAAATTCCCAGTAGCTCGGCCGCCTCTCCTGGCCAGAACGGTTGCGGGTACGTGGAGGTCATGACGGCCGCTAACCCTTGCCCGTCGAGGTCCTTTTTCCGTAGGCCCGCATCTTCCAAAGCAAGATGCACAGCGGAAGCGAGATATTGCGCCGCTAACTGGCGCGGCTCGCCGGGTTTGGAACCAAGCCGGTCTGCCGGCGTCTCGCCGATACCAACGATGGCTGTCTTTCCTCTGATGCTCATGAGAGTAGCCCGGGCATATCACGAATCGGTTGGCCGCTTCAAGTCACTACCCCGCCTCGCGGCCGGCAAAAAAATATTTCACCAGAGTTCCCTAACCGCGCAAGAGTCAATGAGGACGGCAGACCAAATTTCATTCTCCGCTGGCGCTATCCTCGATGGCAAGCAATTCCAGTTAGTCAATAAGGGCCCTACGGTTTCGAAATTATCGGCTGGGCCCTGCGCGTGTACGGATCGCGACGAGTATTGACAAATCTCAAGACGACCATTTTAGATTCAATTTTCATTGGTAATAAGCGACAAGATCAGCAAGTAATTATCAAATCATCATCTCTTACTTCGGAGCTGCTAATTGGAGAGGATGACTTTTGCAGTCAAACTATTCGAGCATTGCGAAATACGCAGCATGGGTATTTGACGCGCGGAGACAGACGTTCGAATCGTCCTGCAAGATTTCTTTCGATGATAGATGGCAATACGCCGGATGACTTGCCGACCCTAGCGCTGACATGGGTCCTCGCCTTATTGGCTTCACCGAACAAGTTCATCGGAGAGCCATCGTGATCTCCCCTTCGACAGGGGAATAAAGGGGATGCGAACCTTTTGATCAGCTGTGTCGATGCAGTCTCGCTCGATGCCAGACGAGCACGCATGGCACCCGGTGGTAGGATATTGCAGTCTACTTCTACCGGTCTAACTAAACTCCGCCCGCGTCTTTCAACTTCCGGCTCTTGTGCCTGAAGCCGCTTTTATTTGGTCATTCGCTCTCATCAGTAAACAGGAAGAACCCACCGACGATAGACTCCCTAGACCCGGCGTTTTGTCGATCTGCATGGTGTTTCCCGCCACCATGCGCCTTCGCCGCGTTAACTCCTTGACCCCGGCTTGCTACCCGCTCGGCGGAATAAAGCGATCCACTGGGGCTGCGTCACGCTCCACATGCCCTTGCGCGGCCCGTCGTCCTCGATCCGTAAGTCAGTGACTTCGGGCTCGTGGCGCAAAAGTGCGGCTGCCGCCTCGAACTTCGCAGGGCCTTCGACCCCGGCAAGAACTGCGATCGAGGAGAGCGCGATCAGGTCGGCGAGGTTATGTCCATAAAGCCGGCTCGGCTGGCGCTGCACCCCAATTTCCGCCGGCACACCGGCGGCACGGAGGATTTCGCCGATCGCGCCGCCGTCATCCGCGGGCGATCCGAGTAGGCGCCGGCGTTCAGTGATGACTGAGAGATGTCGTGCGTTGTCGCCGGTGTCCCCGCCCTCTTGAATGAAACGGTTCAGCACTAACCCCGTATAGCCAATGGTTTCGTCGGTAACGACGACGAACAGCGCCCCGCCGGGACTCAAGAAGCGCACCATCCTGGTTATGCTGGAGGGAAGGTCGTCCACGAAGTAGATCATGTGCAGCGCGAGCCCAAGGTCGACGCTTCCATCCTGCGGCAGTGTCTCCCCCGAGCGCGCGGCGGCCGCGTCGATCTCATCAAATCCCGCCGCCAGCGCCACGCCGAGCCTCAAATGAGCCTGTGTCTTTAGGAATGCGCTGTAGTTTGCCAGGTACTCGGGATCGGGTTCCTCGATCGAGACGCGGGTGCCCTTCGGCACCGAAGCGGCTACCAAGGCGAAGGTTTGGCCGTCACCCGCGCCGAAGTCGAAGATGTGACCGTCGCTCGGGACCGACGCCTCTACGGCACGTCGCAGCTCGGGGACGAACATATCGCGCTGGTCGGTGCCCATCATCAATACACGCCCTAGAGGATCGCGTTTCAGTAGCCTGGCGAAGGCATTGCGGTACTGGCGGTGGATATCGAGCCCCTCGAACTCGTTGCGTACGAGATCGAGAGCTTCGTCGAATTGAGGTGCGAGGTCCTGAGCTCTGGCAGGGTCAATCTGAATCGGCATGGTTTCCCTAGATTAATTGAACGGACAGTAGAAATCGGCCGCTGGGCATGCGCCTATCGACCCGGGGAAAAACTCGCTTGGACCAACCTAACCGATTGATCTAGTGGTGTAAACCTCTAATCTGATATGCGCCTGATATAAAGAGCTTAGAAGCGGCTTTTTGGTAGCGAAAACACGGTCTAAAAATTCAGAGAAGCGATGTCGGGCGCCAACTATCATTCCGTGCCCGGTCTTGCCTGGCACATCCCCTGTCAAAAGCGGGGCTCCTTCAAAATAATCTTAGTCGGTTCTCCACCCTGTCATGACGCTGAATGCGCGCGTCGCAGCCTTTCAGAAGGAAGCAAAGGAGACTCCTTTCGCAAAAAAGCCCTATACTCCAACGGGAGCATTTGCCTATAAATGGCCCTGTGAAGATCATTTGGTACGCGGTGCTCGCGATAATTCCCTGGCTCTTCGCTTGCCAGACGGCAACGCGGGTTCCGCTCTCGGGCGAGGTGTCCTTAGCTGACGTCCCCAACGATTTTAACCGGCAAGCGATCGATAAGGCCGGGACTCCCATAGGCATTCGTCCGCCTCCCATCCGCGTCCGTTTGGACTACCAGTTCAATCGCCGACCGCTGGGCCCAGGGGCGAGGCGTACTACGGCGAAGTCGAGGACCACGACATCTCGCTCAATGACCTGGCCTATTTCATGGACAATCCCAACGATGAGGGTGTCACGGGCCTTTCGGCCGCCATGGTGGGCTATAGTCGCGCCCTCGCCGGAAGCCGATTACTGGTGGTGAAATATTCAAGGCACGACAAGACAAGAACTTTGACCTCGTTCGCCGTTGCGCCCTTGCCCGACCTTCTCTCAGTCCTCGCCACGGCGCGGGCCGAAGTTCGCGGCGAGCCGGGCGAAACCCAGCGATAAAACAATCGCCCCACAGCGCGTCTGTCCAGTGCTCCGGTGCGATTCACATCAGTGTCTCAGCAGAGTTCGCCGATGACGTTCTATCTAGACTCAACGTTTTGCCGATCTGCGCGTGCTGTAGCCACCCGCTCATCCACGTCACGACTCAAAAAAAGGCCGCAACGGATTGTCCCTGTAGCGAGAAAAGATCGAAGCACCATCAGGATTTGCGCGATGAAATAGCTGGGAGAAAACGGTAACATCAAATAAAGAACTGAAGCGATGCCGTGGGAAATGACCATGAATAGGTAAATCGGGTTGGACAAAATAGCTTATGAAAAATTCATACAAAATTCATTTGTTTGTGATATTGAGGCCGGATCTCAATTGATAAGGATATGGTCCGTGCTACAGTAGACAGCAATGGCAGAACTTTTCGCCGCGGCAGATATCGGCAGCAACGCTCTCCGCTTCCAACTGGCTGAAGTCGACGAGCCGGGTACATATCGCATCATCGAGCAAGACCGTGAGCCGATACGTCTCGGTCACCAGGTCTTCCAGACCGGCCTCTTAAGCGACGAGTCCGTCAAGTCGGCCCTGCAGGCCCTGCAGAGATTCAAGAAATCCGCCGATCGCTACGAGGTCAGGGAATTCAAGGCAGTTGCAACCAGCGCCTTGAGAGAAGCCTCCAATGGCGAAGCCTTCATCGCCAAAGCCAAAGAGGCCGGTGTTTTTCTCGAAGTGATTTCCGGTGAAGAAGAAGCGCGTTTGATCAGCCTCGGAATCATGACCGGTCTGCGCTTCGACGTTCCCCTCGGTCTTTTCGTTGACATCGGCGGCGGCAGCCTCGAAGTCACTCTGGCAAACCAAACCAACACGTTCTGTCTTTTTAGTCTTCCCTTGGGAGCGGTACGGCTCACGGAGCGGTTTATCAAGACCGATCCTCCCGCGCAAAAGGACCTGAAAAACCTTCTCCGTTTCGTTGACGATAGCTTGCGCACGATGGCGAAACGGGTCAAACGCGAGAAATTCACCATGGCTTTTGGCAGCGGGGGCACGCTTACAGCACTGGCTGACACCGACGCCCGTCTTACCGGGGAGCCGCGAGCGGGCGCTCTGGCCGTCCTGAGGCGAGCGCGCCTCAAGGGCCTCCTGGACCTCCTCCAAAGCCAGTCCCTGTCCCAACGCGCTGCCCTGATTGCCGGAGATCCAAAGCGCGCCGATATTATCATCGCCGGGGGACTCGCTTTGTTGGCGCTGTTGAATCAACTGGATCTCGACTATATCTTTGTATCCACCCGCGGGTTGCGCGACGGCCTCATGGTCGACGTGTTGCGCAATTATTACTCCGACCGGGAAACGCGCTGGAGTGAAAACGGCAGGCGCGCCGAGACCCTGGAGCAAGTGGGCGAAAAGTACAACTACGACGCTCCTCACTGTTATCAGGTCAGTCATTTGGCCCTGAGCTTGTTTTACCAGCTTCAGGACCTGCACCGGCTTCCGGAAAAAGAAGCCGGCCTCCTGCACGCCGCCGCCATGCTGCATGACATTGGGCTGTTTATCGCTTATTCCAAGCATCACAAGCATTCGTACTATTTGATCAAGAGTTCGGGGCCCAGCACCTTCAACAAAGCGGATATCGACGTGATCGCTAACATCGCGCGTTACCACCGCAAGGCCCATCCGAGTCCCAAGCACCTCCCTTTCAGCCAGCTGTCGCCGGAAAACAAAGATCGGGTTCGCAAGCTGAGCGCGATTTTGCGCATCGCCGACGGTCTCGACCACAGGCACGAGTCGCGCGCCAAAGAGGTTTTCTGTTCACAGCCAAAATCCAAGAATGTCACCATTAAGGTTGCCGGCCCTACGGAGCTTAAGGCCGAGATCGAAGGCGCACAGCAAAAACACAAGCTGCTGAAAGAGGTCTTCAACGTCGATCTCATTATCCAGGAAGACAAAAGGTAATCACGATCAGGAGGGGAATATGTTCCGCAGGAAAATCCACGAAAAAAATATTCTTTTTCTTTGTCAGGACAATTCCGCATGCGGCCAGATGGCCGAGGCAATCGCCAAACACATGGCGCCGCCGCAAACCCGGATCTTCAGCGCAAGCATGGCACCAAGTAAAATCCCGTCGCAGGTCTTATCCGTTTTAGAAGAGATCGGCGTCAAGGTCGCGGGTTCAAAAACCAATTCCCTTGACGAGGTTCCGCTCGACGAAATCGATCTCGTCATCACCCTCAGTCCGGAGATGAAACAACAACGCCCTCCCCTGTCAGCAAAGGCTAGGCTGGTTCATTGGGCGATTCCCGACGCAAAGAGGACGAGCGGCGAAGAGGCGGCCATCAACGCCGTGTACCGACACATGCGCGACGAGATTGACAAACGCGTAGCCGCGCTGTTTCTCGATTATTGGCGCAACAGCGGCGCTTAAAGGTGGTTAATGGACATTTATCTGATGCGTCATGGCATCGCGCTCTCGGGGGAATCGACGGATGCGCCTTCCGACGAGCAGCGGCCACTTACTCCCAAGGGAGTCAAGAGAACGCGCAAGGCTGCCAAGGGTCTGATGGCCGTGCGACCTTCCATTGACAGGTTACTCACCAGCAGCCTCGTACGCGCCCGGCAAACCGCGGATATTGTAGCCGACGCGCTGCGCCTGAAGGGCCAGGTCGAAGAACTTACGGAGCTGGCTCCGGGGGGAGATCCGGAAAAACTTGTGGGCGGGTTGAGCGATTACCAAGAATGTCAAGGCATTCTGCTTGTTGGTCACCAGCCTGGCCTCGGTGAAATTGCCTCGCTCTTGCTTAGCGGCCAAACAAACCTGGAAATCAATTTGAAGAAAAGCGCAGTCTGCTGCATTGAAGTCGCTACTTTTCCCGCCGCTGGGCACGGAAGTCTCAACTGGATGCTGGCGCCAAAGCAACTCCGCAAGCTCGCAAATGGTTAGTTTAGCCGGCAGCAATCTTGCGCCGGCTTCTACCGCGACGTTTGACCGAGATTGTCGGGTTGACACTAGAGTTCGCGTCGGGTTAGCTTTTCTAAAGTTTTAGCTTGCGGCTACCTCCTATGCCGAGTTCGCATCCATAAGCGCTAACAACACCCGACTACCGTGGCGCGTCGGGCCGCGACCCTCAAGGCGTGGGAATCCCGCAGGACATCTCTCGAGCCCTTTGTATGAATATGCACAAGCTCTCCACGCTCATTAACCGGCTTATGGAGACAGATGACGCGAAAATTGTACACGGTACGCGGGTAGCGTGTCGCAAGTTGCAACAACAGCTGGCGGTGCTTTTCCCCAAGCCCCGAACCGGCAAGATCCTCAAGCTGCGGCGCAAGCTGCGCCGGATCCGGCGCCTGTTAGGGGACTGGCGCAACTGCGACGTGGTGCTGAAACTGCTCGCCCGCGAGAGCGACGCTGACCAAAATCCGGCGACAAAAGACGCCTGGAAACTCGTACATAACTATCTCGCCGAAAGGCGCAGCCGTGAGATTCGGCGGTGCCGCAAGAAGATCGAGAAATATGATCGCTCCGACTTGGGTGTGACGATCGACAAAATGCTCGGAGCCCAGCCCGGCCAGGACAATCCGGAACTGTTCACGCGCGTTCACGCCGCTCAGTCTGCCGCGAGGCAAAAGTGGGTGTCCGCCCTCACGCGGGCGGAGCAAAGCTCTGCGCCCGAAGACGTCCACCGGTTTCGCATCGCCACAAAGCGATTCCGCTACCGCACCGAGCTCGTGCACGAAACCGGCGGCGGCGATCAAGCGTCCGTCCTTGATTCACTCAAGGACCTTCAGGATCTTCTGGGGAGTTGGAACGACCGCCAGGCACTGCAACGCGTGATCGCTGAAGCGCTGGCCAACCCCGAGCTTCTATTACGGGAGACACTGGCCGCGCGCATTCTTTTGCAGGAGCTAGAAGAGAGTCAACTGCGCCAAACCAAAACCGCGCAGGAGATAATTCGCTTTGCGCGCGAGAATCAAAGCTTGCCCAAGGAAGAGGCGCCCGCGAATCAGCCGAAGTTGATCGATCAGGAGGTAGGCTGAGAGTCGGCATCAACAATATTGGCAACACGATTCTTCAGACTCTCAAAGACCTCCTCGACCGAGGGCGAGGCGTCCACCACCTGAAAACCGTAACCTTCAACCATCTTGTCGAACTCCGCCAGTAACCGCTTCTGGTATTCCACAAAGCTGTCGTACATGTCTTGACCAAGGTGCAGGTCCATTCCGGATTCCCAGTAATCAAATCCGGTGCTCTGGAGCACGCGCGTAACCAAGTCATCAATTTTCAGGCGCAGGTAAATAATTCCGTCGGGTCTCAAGGCAAACCCATAGACTTCTCTAATCCATTCGGGATCGGCTCCGCGCACGATCGCGCGCGCCATAAGAGAGTAGATGTACCGGTCGGTCAGAACGATAAATCCGGCCCGCAAGGCCGGGATCATCTCGTTCTCCAATCGATCCGCAAAGTCCGTAGCGTAAAAGAGGCTCATCGTGACACCTCCCAGCGTATGCCCTTCTTTGGCCTTGCGCAGCCTTTTCCCGGCCAGCGCCGAACGGGTCATGCCCGTATCCAGAACCGCGTGCCCGTTGTTTTCCAGCCACTGCTTCAGGAGCCCGATATGGGTCGATCGGCCCACTCCATCGGTGCCCTCAAGAACGATCAGCTTTCCCTTCAGTTCGTCCAGGTCTATTTGGGGGAGGCCTTCGCCAAAGAAGCTAAATCGACCCATCGTCTGACCCTCGTTTTTTTGGTTCCCGCCAAGGCTTCAGTAACAATTTTTCGCACCTGTGCTTGCTGGTCCTCGATCGAGAGAGTTGCGTCAATCACCACGAGACCAAATTCCTCGACCATCTTCTCGTACTCTTCAATGATCCGACCTTGAAAGATCCGGAAGCTTTCTTCGATGTCATCGCTCAAGTCGAGATCCATTCCCGCCTCGTAAAATTTCAACGCGTCGCGGCCGCCCAGGATTCTCTTCATCGCAACGTCAAGCGGCAGCCTAAAGTAGAAAGCAACGGATGGCTTCACCGCAAAGCCGTAGAGCTGCCGTACCCAATCGCTATTCACCCCGCGGGCGACGTCCCGGGCAAAGGCCGTATAGATGTAGCGGTCTGCCAACACGACGGCACCGGCTTTCAGCGGCGGAATGATTTGATGTTCGGTTCGGTCGGCAAAGTCTGTGGCATGAATCAGGCTGAACGTCATCGGAGTCAACATTTCCTTCTTTTTTCCGCGGCGCGTGACGTCGCGGACAAGGGGCGAGGAATTCCATTCGCTAAAGGACACCACGTACCCCTCCGACTCCAGCCATTTATGAAGGAGCAAAAGCTGCGTGCTCTTACCGGAACCGTCAATTCCCTCCACAATAAAAAGCCGGCCGGGAAAGCGATGCTTGCCGTACATTTTCATCGCTGCCGACATGCGTTACTCCTTCCTCTCCGCATAAGCTCTGCGGGCCGGAACGCTGACGAGACGCTCATCGGGAAGCACCACTGCCGTAAGACGGCCGCCATAAACACACCCGGTATCGATACCCATGGCATTGTTTCTGACCAGGGGGGTGGCAAAAACCCAGTGGCCAAAGATAACGATCTTCGCATCCTCATAGCGCTCGAACCATGGGGTTCCGATTCGGCTGCGGGGGTCTGGTCCATCCAGCGTGCGGAGTTCGGTCAAGTCTTCCACCGCCTGTTCTTCGATGGTCCGCCCAGGGCGGATTCCGGCGTGCACGACCATGTGGGAGCCGAGGTCGAGGTAATGCGGCAAGCAGGAAACCCAATTCATAAGGCTATCAAAGGCATCGCCCAATTCTGCGACCGCTCGCGATTGAGCCGGCTCTAAATCGACGGCTTCCCTTTTGTAGTATCGGAGGAGCGCGTATTCATGGTTCCCAAGAACTGCTTGCGTATTTCTGCTGTCGCGAAAGAATTCGAGAACCTCGCGGCTCGCGGGACCTTTCGTAACCAGGTCGCCCACGCTAAAGATGCGATCTTCCGCGGTTGCCTGAACCGCGCGCAGCAAATCCTCCAGCTCTTCGTAACAACCGTGAATATCCCCGATGACAATGCTTCTGTGCATACCCGAGCACGTGTATCCGCCGATAATTAAGCAACGGTTACAAGCGGATTAAATTCGTGTTGCATGGCCGCCGTCTTTATCATTTCTTCATCTGCGCTTCACAATCCCGTCAGATCGAGCCGTTATTTTGTGTAACAAGAATGCTGAATTGCGAGGGAGCAATGGAGTATCGCTGCCGCAGCCCATCGACCGGATTCATTGCAGCTTCATATGGCGTTAACCTGTCCGTAATAATCGTTTACTAGCGTTCGACTAACAAAGAAAGGAGAAAACCGTATGAAAAGGAAATTACTTCTAACACTATCGATCGCTCTCGGAGCTTTTCTGCTGAGTAACACCGAGGGTTTCGCAGGCTGTCCAACTAAAGGCGTAAAAGAACTCACCGGGGCTGGGGCTACCTTTCCCTATCCACTATATTCGAAAATGTTCGACGAGTACAACAAAGAGTGTGGCGTCAAGGTAAACTATCAGTCCATCGGTTCCGGAGGAGGCATTAAGCAACTCCAAGGGCAAACAGTGGATTTCGGCGCCTCCGACGGGATCATGAATGATGAACAGAAGAAGGAAGCTAAGGGCGGACAGGTATTACATGTCCCCACTGTAGCGGGCGCAGTCGTCGTCGCTTTTAATATTCCTGGTGTCAACAAGGGGCAGTTAAAGTTAACTCCAGATTTGCTCGCTGACATCTATTTGAAGAAGATAGCAAAATGGAGCGATTCCCGCATCAAAGCTGTAAATCCTAATCTGAAGCTCCCCGATCAGGACATCGCCGTGATTCACCGCTCGGATGGCTCTGGCACGACCTTTATTTTCACCAATTACCTCGCCAAAGTAAGCACGGAGTGGAAAGACAAGGTAGGTAATGCTACGTCCGTGAACTGGCCCGGTGACGTCGGCGGGAAGGGAAATGAGGGAGTCGCCAACACTATCCAACAGATCCCCGGCTCCATCGGCTACATCGAGCTGGCCTATGCGGAGCAAAACAAGATTCCCTATGCGCAACTCCGGAACAAGGCAGGGAAGTTTATAGAACCAAGCCTGGACAGCGCGACGAAGGCAGCCGACGTTAAAGATTTACCGGATAACATGGAGTTTATGATTACGGACAGCAGCAATCCGGTCGCCTACCCCATCAGTGGCTTTACCTGGCTTTTGATTTATGAAAATCAAACGGACGCCGCAAAGGGCGACGCGGTTGCACAGTTGGCCTGGTGGATGATTCATCAAGGGGAAAAATACGCGAAGCCTCTTGGCTATGCACCTTTGCAGGGTGCCGCCGTCAAAAAAGCAGAAAATCTGCTTAAGCAGATCAAAGCGGATAACAAAATGGTGCTCAAGTAGGAATTTACGCCAAGGCTTGCCTCGGGAATTGCGCGGAACAAGTCTCTCGAGGTAAGCCTTATCTTCTCGGTTTTCTTCGGTGTCTTAAAGGAGCTCAGCACAAGTGAAGAACGAACCGGAACTGATCAGCCAAACGTCAGGCGTTAACTCTGCAGTGCGCGAGGAGTTGATCCCGCTTAAGAGCGGTCGGATAAGGTGGGGCGATCGAGTTTTCCAACTTCTTGTCCGGACCTCCGCGCTGCTCGTAATCTTCATCGCGCTTTTAGTGGCAGGAGATCTTGTTCGCGGATCATGGGAGGCGATCCGTCACTTCGGACTGCACTTTCTCATCGGCACCACGTGGGACCCGGTCGCTCGTGAATTTGGCGCGTTGCCCCCGGCAGTCGGCACACTCATAAAATCAGCGATTGCGCTCATCATCGCGGTTCCGATCAGCATGGGTTCGGCTATTTTTATCGCCTTCTATACTCCTAAGGGTCTGCGCACGCTGATTTCGTATCCCATCGAGCTGTTAGCCGGAATCCCCAGCATCATTTTCGGACTATGGGGATTGTTCATCATGGTCCCGGTAGTCCGGGTACTTCAGGTTTGGCTTAAAGCCAACTTCGGCGGGTTTCCCCTGTTTGACGGACCCGCAGTTTACGGCGTAGGTATTTTGGCGGGCGGCCTCATGCTTGCGATCATGATCACTCCCATAATCACGGCTATCTCCCGCGACATCCTCCTTACCGTTCCACGCAACCAGATCGAGGCGATGCTGGCTTTAGGCGGGACCAAATGGGAGGCAATTTGGAAAGTCGCCCTTCCCTATGCACGCACCGGTCTGGTAGGCGCCGTTATCCTCGGCTTGGGCCGATCCATAGGCGAGACCATGGCAGTGACCCTGGTGGGGGGAAATAATTTTAAACTACCTGAGACCTTATTCGATCCCGTTCATAGCATGGCCAGTCTCATCGCCAGCGAGTTTGCCGAAGCGACCTATAGTCTTTACGTTTCTTCATTGATCTACCTGGGCCTGGTTTTATTTGGCATCACTTTAATTATCAGCCTGCTGGCTCAAATGCTCATCTGGCGGCTTTCCAAGGGTGGCGTCGCGATCTTCGAGTGAGAAAGGTTGGCATCATGTCCGATATTGCAACCGACGTGTTTCAAACGGGAATAGGGACGACCGATCGGCGTTTTTCCTACCGCAAGCTTTTGGAACGGGTGGCGGTAACCGGAATGGTAGTGTGCACCGCCATCACCGTCAGCCTGCTCTGGCTCATTCTCGGCTACGTTATTTATCGCGGCGGGTCGGCTATCAATTGGGAATTTCTCACCGCCCTTCCGAAACCCCCTGGCGAAGCAGGTGGTGGGATTGCCAACGCTTTGGTCGGAAGCCTGATCGTCGTAGGTCTGGCCGCGGTAATCGCGGTGCCGATCAGTTTAGGAGCTGCCATCTTTGTCAACGAATTTCCGAGCCAAAGGCTCGGTAGCTCGGTCAGATTCCTGGCGGAAGTTTTGACCGGCGTCCCTTCGATCGTGGTTGGTCTCTTTGCCTACGCACTCGTCGTGCAACCGATGGGAAAATTTTCTGGCTATGCAGGCTCGGTTGCTTATGCTGTCATCATGATACCGATCGTACTAATCAGCACCCAAGAGGCCTTGCGGCGGGTACCGCCCAACTTGAGGGAGGCTGCACTTGCACTGGGTGTTCCACGGTGGAGGACGATTCTTTGGGTTGTTCTACCGGTCGCTTCGCGCGCTCTCTTGACCGGCATTCTCCTCGCCGTCGCCCGAGCCCTCGGAGAAGCGGCGCCAATGTTGTTCACCGCGTTTGGAAATCCTTTCTGGAATCTCGATCCCGGAAGGCCGATGGCGACGGTACCCCACCTCATTTATACTTATGCGACCGGTCCCTATGAAGATTGGCATGAAAAAGCCTGGGGAGCATCTTTTGTGCTGCTGGTCGTGGTCTTGATAACCAGCATGCTCACTCGAGCCGTACTAAGGAGCAAAGCCGATGAATGACGTAAAAGGCAACCTTGAAGTCTTTCGTACGAAAATTCATACTAACGATGCCCCTATGCGCTTACCGGAAGAGAACAATGTCCCTGATAATGGGGCGGTGACGAACCCTGAGGAAGCACGACTTATTGTCGAAAAACTCAATATCTTTTACGGCGATACCAGGGTCGTCCACGATGTTTCGCTTAAGATCAGAACACGGAAAGTGACTGCCATCATCGGGCCGTCGGGCTGCGGCAAGTCTACGTTTATCCGCTGCCTCAACCGGATGCACGAAGTGACTCCCGGGGGAAGGGTCGAGGGCAAGGTTCTCCTTGACGGCGAGGATCTCTATGGACCTAACGTGGACCCGGTGCAGGTTCGCCGTCGTATCGGCATGGTCTTCCAGAAGCCCAATCCTTTTCCGACTATGACGATTCGCGACAACGTCGTCGCCGGTTTCAAGCTCAACGGACACAGTAGCCCAAAAATCCTCGAGGAAAAGGTCGAAAAGAGCCTCAAAATGGCCGCCCTTTGGGATGAGGTGAAGGACAAACTCCAGAAACCTGGTGTCGACCTATCGGGCGGACAACAGCAGCGTCTTTGTATTGCGCGCGCTTTGGCTGTAGATCCGGAAGTGCTCTTGATGGACGAGCCCTGTTCCGCGCTCGATCCGATTGCGACAGCAAAAATCGAGGAATTGATCCACGAGCTAAAGGAAAGCGTGACCATCGCAATCGTGACGCACAACATGCAGCAGGCGGCCCGAGTGTCCGACTATACGGCTTTCTTCTATCTCGGGGAGCTGATAGAATTTGGCGACACAGCGAGACTCTTCACCACGCCGGAAAAGCGTCAGACGGAAGATTATATTACCGGGCGATTCGGGTAACGGAGGAGCCATGCAACCCCAGCACACCGATAAAAAATATGAAGAGGATCTGAAACACCTGCGCGAGGATATTCTGTACATGGGAGGCCTCGTGGAGGATCAGATTCAAAAGGCGGTCAAGTCTCTCGTCGATCGCGACTCGCCTCTGGCAGAAATCATTATCGAACGGGACCATGAGGTCAACCGTCTCGACGTCGATATCGATGACCTGTGCATTCGCCTGCTGGCGCTGCACCAGCCTGCGGGCCGTGACCTACGGTTCATCACCACCGGGCTGAAGATCACGACGGATCTGGAGCGTATTGGCGATATGGCGGTCAATATCTGCGAGCGGGCGTTGGAACTGAATAAAGAACCGCAACTGAAGCCCTATATTGACATCCCGCGAATGGCGCAGATTTCTCAGCGTATGATCCGGGAAAGCCTTGACGCTTTTGTAAGAGAGGACACAGATCTTGCGCTGAAAGTTTGCAGGGACGATCAGCAAGTCGATGACCTCAACAGCCAGATTTTCCGTGAGACAGTAAGCTTTATGATCGAAGATCCCCATACCATCAACCGGGCGATGAAGATCGGTTTCATCTCGAAATACCTCGAACGGATCGCCGATCATGCAACCAACATCGCCGAGATGGTGATCTTTATGGTCAAAGGCAAAAGCATCCGCCATCTCAAGGAGCTTCCCCAATCAATTTAGATCCAGGACAAACATTTCGAGATTTTCGTTCCATGAGCCGTAAAACAATCCTCATCGTCGAAGACGAGCCGGATATCCGAAAACTGGTCAATTACAACCTCAGCCAGGAGCACTTCCGGATCCTTGAAGCCGAGGACGGCGAGAAGGCGGTCAAGATCCTTCAGCGCGACAAGCCCGATCTGGTGATTTTGGACCTTATGCTTCCTGGCTTATCCGGCCTTGAGTTCTGCAAGAATTTGCGCGATCGCGCAGAGACAGTCAAGCTTCCCATTCTCATGCTCACGGCCAAGGCCGGGGAGGCGGATCGAGTCCTCGGCCTTGAAATGGGCGCCGACGACTATCTGACCAAGCCCTTCAGCCCGCGCGAGCTTGTCGCCCGAGTCAAGGCCATCATGCGCCGCGCCGAGCATCGGGCACCGGACGCCGGTGACGAGTTCTTCGAAAAGGGAGCGTTAAAGATCAACTTTCCCAGCTACGAAGTTCACGCGCATGGAAAACCGGTCCGCTTGACGCTGAAAGAATTTGAGTTGCTACGCTTTCTCGTCCAAAATCCCAACCGCGTGCTCAGCCGGGACCAACTCTTGGACAGAGTTTGGGGTGGAGAAGTTTATGTGGACCCCCGCACGGTAGATGTACACATTCGTCGCCTGAGAAAGGCGGTCGAGAAAAACGATCGCAAGCCTGAATGGATCCTGACCGTACGCGGTGTGGGCTATAAGTTCGATGAAAAAGCGCTCGACCATTAGTCTAACTCCAAGATTCATTTCTTCATTTTTTGTCGTCGTCCTCCTTCTTTTTCTTGCTCTTCCATTTCTCGCATTTTCCGTCACGGGTTCCTCTCGCGGTGCCTTCTTCTTTTTCCTTCTGTTAGTTTCTGCAGCCGGCTTGCTTTTAACGAGCTGGTTCTTCCGAGGTCTCCGCAGCCGAATTCAGCAACTCACGGAGTTATCGCGGCTGGTCGCTGACGGCCCATTAACCCCGGAACGTCTTTCCGCAATTCCAGAGGACGCGTTTGGCGGCCTGGAGCAGGCCTTGCGCGAAACGAACAGAAGAATCCAGGAGAAAATCGGGGCGATCGCTACTGAGAAGGAAAAACTAGAATCGACTTTCCGCTGCATGACCGAAGGAGTCCTCGTAGTGGATACCCAAGGGACGGTAATGCTTTTGAACGGGAATGCCGAGAGAATGTTTAATCTCCCTGCGCACTCGAGCTCCAACGGTCGTAGTCTCATGGAGGTATCACGGCATCCGGAAATGAAGAAACTTATGCAAGAAGTGCTGAACCATAATTTCTCCGTCGAACCCTTCGCCAGAGAAATCTCGCTGAATGATGGAAAATGGTTCGGTGTCAACGCGGTAACCCTGCGGGATGGCACTAATCAACTTTTAGGCCATGTGTTGGTCTTTCATGACGTGACCGAACTGAAACACTTGGAAACTGTCCGGGCAGACTTTGTAGCCAATGTTTCCCATGAACTCAGAACACCGCTTTCAGCCATTAAGGGCTACGTCGAAACCCTGCTGCACAATCCACCCAAGGCGCCGGAAACAGCGCATCAATTTCTCCAAGTCGTGGACCGCCACTCTGAGAGACTCGGACGACTTATTGATGATCTGTTGACACTCTCTGATTTGGAGTCAGGAAAGGCCCAATTGACCCAAGAGGATGTTGCGGTCGAACATCTTTTCCGTAGGGTCCTGGAAATTTTTCACGATCAGGCTAAGAAAAAAGGTATCAGCATTGCCCACGAAGTGGATCCCGACCTTCCCCTTATTTCCGGCGATCCCGACCGCCTCCAACAGCTACTGATCAATCTGGTGGATAATGCGCTTAAGTATACTCCCTCTAAAGGACGCGTTCAGGTCAGAGCGCAGCTCTCTGGCAGTCCTAATGGGAACCAATTGCCGATGGTGGAAGTTGCGGTCTCCGACACTGGCTGTGGAATCCCGGAGAAAGACATCCCGCGCCTCACGGAACGCTTTTATCGTGTCGAAAAGGCGCGCTCCCGGGAGCTGGGAGGGACGGGACTGGGCCTGGCCATTGTGAAACACATTGTCCAAGCTCACAATGGATATCTCAAGATCGAGAGTCAGGTACAGAAGGGCACAACCGTGCACGTTTTTCTACCCTCGGCCAAGTCTCCTCAAGAACACAAAGAGATCATTTTTCTTTGCACCGCGAACTCCTGTCGGAGCCAGATGGCCGAGGGTCTTGCACGAGCCATCGTGCCCAAGCGGATCGAGGTCTTTAGCGCGGGCACGAACCCGACTCGGGTTAATCCTCTAGCGGTCCAGGTGATGAAAGAGATCGGCATTGATATTTCCGCTCAGCAATCCAAATCGCTCGACGAAGTCCCTTTGGACAGCGCCGATCTTGTCGTAACGCTGTGCGGCGAAGCCGCTGAAAGCTGTCCTACCCTCAACCGACCGGTTGAGCATCTTCACTGGCCAATCCCGGATCCCGCTCTGGCACAAGGTGACGAAGAGTCCGTGCTCCAAATGTTCCGGCAGGTGCGCGACGAAATTCGGACCCAGGTTCATAAACTACTCTCGTTATTGCCTGTTAAATCAAGACCGTTCTTTTGAGCGTGAGAGACGGGCAGGTTTGCTGAGAACTTCAAACGATCATTTGGCGCTGAAAGAATAACTGCGCACCGTATTGTCCTTATTAAATACTACGGTCAACTCTTTGGAATCTCGCTGCTGAGCGAGCTCCCAGTAGTTGTAAGAATAGGTCCAGGTTTCATAACCGTTCTCGATTCCCTTACGAAGGGGTTCGCCGAAATAAGTAAAGATTTCACGCTGCGTCGTGACGTTTTGTTGAATGTTTGTTACCGGGCCAGTAGAAAAATCTCTTCCTTGTTGGATACACCCTAAAAGAGCGGTAAACATAACAGCCACGATGAACCTTCTCTGCCCCATGACTTCGCACCTCAGATTTCCCTTCTCCCTTCCAAAGCTTGTCCTAGCGTAACCGCATCAGTATATTCCAGATCGCCTCCCATCGGTAAACCGCGCGCAATGCGCGTAACCTTCAAACCTAAGGGCTTAATAGTCTTCGACAGATACAGGGCGGTTGCTTCTCCCTCCACCGTTGGATTGGTGGCAACGATAACCTCCCCCACCTGGGAACCATGGATTCGTTCCAGCAACTCACGGATCCGCAAGGCTTCGGGACCAATCCCGTCCAAAGGTGATATCGCCCCGTGCAGAACGTGATAGAACCCTTTGAATTCCTGGGAGTTTTCTACCGCCATCATGTCGGCTGGCTCTTCGACCACACAGATCTTGTCTGTTTCCCTCCGCGGGTCGCGGCAAACTTGACAGTCTTTTGCTTCGCCGTCGCTGACCTCGGTGAGGCCAAAACAACGCGGACATAGTCCGATTTCATCTTTCAATCTTCCAATGCTTTCCGCCAGGGCAGCCACCTCCTGACGGTCTGACTTCAAAAGATGGAACGCCAGTCGGCCGGCAGTTTTTTCGCCGACCCCTGGAAGCTTGCACAACTCGCGGACCAAACGGATCAGTGGCGTGGGGTATTTGCTCATTTTGCACTCTACTTGCCGATTTTGAATCCAATCTAAAATCGAAAATCGAATCGATTACGGCATGAGTCCGGGAATTTTAATGCCACCGGTGACCGTGCTCATCTGCTCGGCGACCATCTCACGGGCCCGGCGCAAACCTTCGTTCACAGCGGCCAGAACCAGGTCTTCTAGCATGTCCTTCTCTTGAGAGTTAATGACCGCGGGATCAATCTTTACCGAAGAAAGCACCATTTGCCCCGTCACCGTGACTTGCACCATACCGCCTCCCGACGAAGCCTCAACGGTTTTCTGGGCTAGCTCCTCCTGCACACGGGCAAGCTTGGCCTGCATCTCTTGGGCTTGTTTAAAGAGACCGGTCATATTTCCGAAACCACCCATGCCTTTTACCATGAGACCCTCCTCTCTGAATTGCGTACGCCGCGCCCTGAAGCTAACGGCTAGATGTTTTTCTTAGTTTCTCTGATGGTGCCACCGAATTCCCGTAATGTTGCGTCCGCCATCGCGCTCAATGGATCCGGAGATTTTTCTGGATTCATAGTTTTTCTGACTCCCCCTTCCGTGGGTTCCCACGGGGCAACCGTCACCGTGACTTCGGCGGAAAAAAATCGCCGCGCCAAATCCTTCAAGAAGTTGATATTCTCAGCATCCCTGAGCGAGTCAAGATTAAAGCGGTCCCCCACTCCTATTCTTATCTGGTTTGAAGAGAGTTCCAACAGCTGAACCCTTTCCAAATAGGAGCCGAGAAATCTCTTTTCCTTCATGACGAAAGCCATAAACTTTCTCCATACCTCTGTCTTATCCTCCCCGGCAACGCATTGGAGTTCGGTGTTGGCTGGCGTCAGCCGGTCCACCGACGGATTCACTTTTGCTTCCTCGACATGACCTCTCGCCGGCGCCGCCTGCGGGCCCAATTTTTCCTCCAGGCTCTCCAGGCGCTCCAACAACGCGACTACGGACAGCGTTTTTGGTAAAGTTGCAAGCCGAACCAATGCCGTCTCCAACGCAAAACGCGGATAAGCAGAACGGGGCAAAGATTCGTCAGCTGCCGCCATGAGCGTGAAGTAATCCATGATCGTGTCTTTAGACAGAACCGAAGCTTGACGTTTCAAGTCCTCAATTTCCTCTTCGGGCAAGTCCAGAAGGTGATTCGAAAGCAAAAGCTGGGCAGTCCCCTTCTTTTCTTTTTCCCGCTCCAGGATTAAGGACACGACCAAAAGGTTGCGAAACTGTTCGACGAGATCGCGTGACAGGCGTGGAATATCCAACCCTTGGGTGGCAATCTTAGCCACCAGTTCGACGCATTCGCCAGCCTTTTCCTGGATGACCGCGTCCGAAATAGCATACAGGATTTTCCGCTGCGCCATCCCCAGGATATCCTCTAACAGCCGCTCATCGATTTCCACGTCCGCTGGTATTTCTCCCGCGGCAGGGCTGGCATAGGACAGAACTTGCTCCAGCAGCGATTGCGCATCTCGCATGCTTCCATCCGCCTCCCGGGCAATAAGAAGAAGCGCCCCATCGGTCATCCGGAGTTTCTCCGTCTGGGAAATTTGCTTTAACCTCTGAACGATTTCACGCACCGAAATGCGCCGAAAATCCAACCGTTGGCAGCGTGAAAGGATCGTCTCCGGGAGACGATGCGGCTCGGTGGTGGCAAGGATAAACTTGGCAAAAGAAGGAGGTTCCTCCAAGGTCTTCAAGAGCGCGTTGAAGGCTTCCTTAGTGACCTGGTGCACTTCATCAATGATGTAGATTTTAAAGCGGCTCTTCGCCGGCTGATAGCGTACGTTTTCAATGATCTCGCGCACTTCATCGATGCCACGATTTGACGCGCCGTCGATTTCGTAGACATCGATGGAACTACCCCCGGAAATTTCTATGCACCGATCACACTGATTACAGGGTTCCGGCGTTGGGCCCTGCACGCAGTTGAGCGCTTTGGCAAGGATCCGCGCCGCCGTGGTCTTGCCCACGCCCCGAATGCCGCTGAATAAATAAGCGTGCGCGATTCGGTTGGCTCGAATCGCGTTAGCGAGGATGCGAGTGATATGCTCCTGCCCCGCCACATCTTCAAAGCGCACGGGGCGCCATTTCCGGGCTAAAACTAAGTAAGACATAGTAATTAAACGCTGAGCAACGAGGACTGAGGGCTAAGCGCAACGAACCAAGAAGCGACTCAGTCCTCAGCACTCATGACTTGCAACTGGTTCCTGAGGGTGCCCATTGCTGACAACCAGGTTACCCTGTGGCACAGGGAAATATCCGCTACCGCTGCTTCCTTCCGGACCTGACGGGGTTCGCGGCTTCGCCTTGCACAGGACCCAGCTATCAGCAATCGGCATCCTCGCCAACGGTTTTTCGGAGAGCCTCTGATAAGTGCACCACAAAACAGTACGACGATCCTGCTCTAGAATCAAGATTGGGGTTGATCCCCGTGAGATTTTTTCGCTTCCCGAGCATTATCTGTGCGCTAATTGAACATGTCCTTATCCGCCATCAGCATTGGCGAACCCGGAGCGAATTCGGGCTGTCCGGTATTTTACAGGCCTTTATCGCAGGCTTGCATCTTGCAAGCATCCACTGTCCGCGTCGTGCAAGGTGCAATCCGCCGACGTTGTCGTTCTCGAGAGAATCAGCCGTTTCCTGCCATAAAGCGACTGGCACGGCGCTTGCTCCGCCAGGTCCATATAAAGCTAGGAGCGATCAGATGGCTGATTTAATATTTGTCCTCGTCACGGTTCTCTTCTTCTTGATCTCGTGGCTCTATGCCACTGCATGCGATCGATTGTAGGGAACGATTATGACACTCGAATATCTGCTCGGTCTAATTGTATCCGTGCTGATCATGGGTTACCTGATTTACGCGCTTTTGTGGCCCGAACGGTTCTAGGGAGCGTGTATGACATTGATCGGCTGGCTTCAAATTTTAATCTTTGCGATAGTTATTTTCATTTTTACAAAACCAATCGGTATCTACATGTTTCGTATTTTCGAGGGCGACCGGCAGCCTTTGCCGCGCTTCTTCGGGCCGATTGAGAGGTTAGTTTATCGCCTCTGCGGTGTCGACCCGAAAGAACAGCAAGATTGGAAGCAATACGCCCTCGCAATGCTTCTTTTCAGCGGCATTACGATGCTCGTGACCTACGCCATCGAGCGATTGCAGCAGATCCTCCCCTTAAATCCACAGAACCTGGGACCGGTTTCGCCGGACCTCGCATTTGGCACTGCGTCGAGCTTCACGACCAATACGAACTGGCAGGCCTACGGTGGCGAGTCAACGATGAGCTACCTGACCCAGATGGCGGGGCTTGCATGGCACAATTTCATCTCCGTCGGTGCCGGCATCGGCATCATGTTGGCCATCGCTCGCGGGTTGACGTATCGCGTGCAATCCGGCTCTCCCAGCACCATCGGCAATTTCTGGGTCGATCTGATCCGTTCCATTGTCTATTTGCTATTGCCCTTCTCGGTGGTCGTGGCATTGGTGCTGGTCTGGCAAGGAGTACTGCAGAACTTCTCGTCCTATGTGGAACTGGCAACTCTGGAAGGAGTGAAGCAGACCCTGGCAATGGGGCCGACCGCGTCACAGGTCGCCATCAAACAACTCGGCACGAATGGCGGGGGCTTTTTCAATGTCAACAGCGCGCATCCGTTCGAGGGCGGGACGCCGCTGGCAAATTTTATAGAAATGGTGGCGATTCTCGCTATACCGGCAGCGCAGACCTATATGTACGGACGCATGGCGCGGGACCAAAAACAGGGTTGGGCCCTGTTTGCTGCCATGGGAATTATGTTTTTCATGGGGGTGACGACGGCGTATTACTTTGAAGCGAAAGGCAACCCGGTGATGCCAGGCCTGGCCGTGGACCAGACAGCCGGCAATATGGAAGGCAAAGAGGTCCGCTACGGCATCGCCAATTCCGTGACTTGGGCAACAGCAACGACCGATGCGTCAAACGGTTCGGTCAATTCGATGCACGATAGCTACACGCCGCTCGGCGGGCTCGTCCCGCTGGTGAATATCCAGCTCGGCGAGGTCATCTTCGGCGGCGTCGGCGCGGGGCTATACGGCATGGCGATCTTTGTCCTGTTGTCGGTTTTTATCGCCGGACTGATGGTCGGCAGAACACCCGAGTATCTCGGAAAAAAAATTGAGTCGCGGGAGATTAAATTGGCGATGCTCTACGTGCTCATCTTTCCGCTGCTCATCCTTTATTTGTCCGCCTGGTCGGCAGTGGTACCCTATGGCCTCTCGTCCTTAAATAATGCCGGCCCCCATGGGCTGAGTGAAATCTTGTACGCGTTCAGCAGCGCTGCGGGCAACAACGGCTCAGCTTTTGCCGGCCTTAACGCCAACACACTCTGGTACAACGTCAGCCAGGGACTGACGATGCTCGCCGGCCGGTTTTTGATGATTGTCCCCGTCCTCGCCATCGCGGGGTCGATGGCGGGCAAGAAAGTTGTACCCGAAAGCCTGGGTACTTTTCCGACAAACGGCGCGCTGTTCGTCGTGCTCTTGGTCGGTGTGGTCATTATCGTCGGGGCATTGACTTTCTTCCCCGCGCTCGCGCTGGGCCCGATCGTCGAACACTTTTTGGCCAATGCTGGGAAGGTTTACTGATATGGCAGACACTCGCTTAAAAGAACGTTCACTTCTCGACCCCGAAATCCTCCGCCCGGCCATCGGGGAGAGCTTTCGCAAGCTGGCTCCGCAGAAGGTGATTAAAAATCCGGTCATGTTCGTGGTCGAGATCGCGAGCGTGCTCACCACGTCGATCTGGCTGCGCGACCTCATCGCTCCGACAGCGGGGTCCCAGCCGCTCCGGTTCACGCTCAATGTCAGTTTCTGGCTATGGTTCACCGTAGTCTTTGCCAATTTCGCCGAGGCGGTGGCTGAGGGGCGCGGTAAGGCTCAAGCCGCCTTCTTGCGAAGGATGCGTCAAGAAACCATTGCGCGCAAGCTCGTCAATGGGAAACGCGAGGAAAAGATCCCCGCCTCGTCCTTGCGCAAAGGCGACCTGGTTGTGGTCGAGGCGGGAGAGATTATCCCGGGAGATGGCGATGTGATCGAAGGCATCGCTTCGGTCGATGAATCGGCCATCACCGGGGAGTCCGCTCCGGTCATTCGCGAAAGCGGGGGTGACCGTTCGGCCGTGACCGGCGGCACTAAGGTCTTGTCGGACCGCATCGTGGTGCGGGTCACGGCCAGCCCGGGGGAATCCTTCTTGGATCGGATGATCGCGCTCGTGGAAGGGGCCGAGCGCCAAAAAACACCGAATGAAATCGCCCTCAATATCCTACTTGCTGGCCTCACTTTGGTATTCCTCTTCGCTTGCGTAACCTTAGTGCCCATGGCGCTATATTCCGGCGTCGCCACCGTTTCGGTGACAGTGATCGTGGCGCTGCTCGTCTGTCTGATTCCGACCACCATCGGCGGTTTGCTCTCCGCTATCGGCATCGCCGGTATCGACCGCTTGCTGCGGAAAAACGTATTGGCGATGAGCGGTCGTGCTGTTGAAGCCGCGGGCGATGTCGACACTTTGTTGTTGGACAAAACGGGGACGATCACACTCGGCAACCGCATGGCCACGGACTTTATCGCTGTGGACGGAGCGACGACAGAGATGCTGGCCGACGCCGCGCAGTTGGCCAGCTTGGCGGATGAGACGCCAGAAGGGCGTTCGATTGTGGTGCTCGCCAAGGAACGTTTCGGACTGCGCGGCCGAGAGGTGACGGAAATTGGCGCGCATTTTGTCCCCTTCAGCGCGCAGACGCGCATGAGTGGTTGCGATTTAGATGGACGCGTTATTCGTAAAGGCGCCGCCGACGCGATTGCGGCCCACGTCAAGGCGCTTGGTGGTGGGGTTTCGTCCCATGTCGAGGGAATTGTTCACGGCATCAGCGACACCGGGGCAACCCCGCTGGTCGTAGCCGAGGGAAGCAAAATTCTCGGTGTGATCCATCTCAAGGACGTGGTTAAAGGCGGCATCAAAGAGCGCTTTGACCGTTTCCGCGCCATGGGCATTCGTACGGTGATGATTACGGGAGACAATCCGCGTACCGCCGCGGCGATTGCCCGGGAGGCCGGCGTTGATGACTTCCTTGCCGAAGCGACGCCAGAAACGAAAATGCGTCTTATCAAAGAAGAGCAAAGTAAGGGAAAGCTCGTAGCCATGACCGGTGACGGCACCAATGACGCGCCCGCACTGGCGCAAGCGGATGTCGGCGTGGCTATGAATACGGGAACCCAAGCGGCCAAAGAAGCCGGCAATATGGTCGACCTCGATTCCAATCCGACCAAGCTCTTGGAGGTCGTAGAAATCGGCAAGCAGATGCTGATGACCCGAGGCGTGCTCACGACTTTTTCCATCGCAAATGACGTGGCCAAGTATTTCGCTATCATTCCCGCAATGTTCATGGGCGTATATCCTGAGATTGCGCCTTTGAACATCATGCATTTAGCGTCGCCTCAGAGCGCGATTCTCTCCGCCGTAATATTCAACGCGCTCATTATTATTGCACTCATTCCATTGGCGCTGCGTGGCGTGCAGTATCGCCCGCTTGGCGCTGCGGTGATCCTGCGCCGTTCGCTGCTCATCTACGGCCTGGGCGGAGTCGTCGCGCCGTTTGTCGGAATCAAACTGGTCGACCTAATTTTGACATGCATCGGACTTATCTAGGAGACGGCTATGAAAAGCCTATGGGGTGTTGCGATACGAACGACAATGGTCACGCTTGTTTTGACCGGACTGGTCTATCCCTTTGTCATCACCGGATTCGCTCAAATGCTCTTCCCTTGGCGAGCGAACGGCAGTCTGGTGGCGGATGAAAAAGGAGCGGTCATCGGTTCTGAGTTGATTGGACAAGGTTTTGTGAACCCTGCGTATTTTCAACCCCGGCCTTCGGCCGCTGGAGAGAAGGGCTACGATGCGGCCAACTCGTCTGGTTCCAATCTCGGGCCGACATCTAAAAAGTTGCGGGATCGCATCACCGGTGACCTCAAACGGTTAAAGGAGCAGAATCCTGACGCCATCGGGCCTGTTCCCGCGGAGCTCGTTACCACGTCGGCTAGCGGACTCGATCCCGACCTGTCGCCGCAGGCGATGTGGTGGCAGGTGCCGCGGGTTGCCAAAGCGCGGGGAATCTCCGCGGACCGGGTGCGGGCGGTTGTAGATGCCAACGTCGAGGGAAGAACGTTCGGAATCTTGGGCGAGCCGAGAGTCAATGTGCTCATGGTCAACTTGGCCCTCGACCGGCAGTTTGGTCGTCCAACTCCGCTACCCGTTCAAAAAAAAGCGGGGTCTTAGGTTTCGTGTATCTCACCACAGAGGCGCTGAAGACGCTGAGGAAAGAGTTTTGATCAATAAATATTTCGAACTCTACTCTGTGTACTCGGCGTCTCTGCGGTGAAATGAGTCTTGCGGCTATGGCCACGAATCGTAAAGGTCCCGAAGATTTTCTTGAGTTGGTCGAGCGCGCCAAGCGCGGCCGGCTGAAAGTTTATATTGGCTCTGCCGCAGGCGTCGGCAAGACGTATCAGATGCTGGAGGAAGCCCACGCTCTAAAAAAGCGCGGGGTCGATGTGGTGCTGGCTTTTATCGAACCCCATGACCGGCTCGACACCGCGGCGCTCATCGAGGGGCTCGAAGTGATTTCCCGCCAGAGGGTCGAATACAAGGGCGTGGCGGTTGAGGAGATGGATCTCGAAGCCGTTCTTCGGCGACGCCCGCGGGTGGCTATTGTCGATGAGCTCGCGCACACGAACGCGCCTTTTTGTCGCAACAAGAAGCGTTACCAGGACGTTGTGGAGTTGCTGGACGCCGGCATTAACGTGATTTGTGCCTTCAACGTGCAACATCTCGAGAGTCTCAACGAGATCGTAAAGCAGGCGACCGGTGTCGTTGTACGCGAGGCCGTGCCGGACTCGATACTGAAGCGGGCAGACCAGGTGGTCGATATCGATCTAGCGGTTGAAGATTTGATTGATCGGCTACGTGCCGGAAAGATCTACGCGCCAGACAAGGTTTCCTGGGCGCTGGAAAATTTCTTCCAGCCGGAAAAGCTCGCAGTGCTGCGGGAGATCGCGCTTCGGGAGGTGGCAGAGAGCGTCGACCGCGCTGTCTCATCCAAAGCGGCAACGGATGACACCGCGCGCAGGGCCGCGGCGAGCGAGCGGGTGATGGTTTGTCTGCCCTCTGGTCCGCCGCCCCATGGTGCGATGCTGCTCAGGCAGGGATCGCGCCTCGCCGGACGGCTAAACACAGACTGGTTCGTTGTTCATGTTGAGAACAAGCAAGAGGCGGGTCACCGCATCGACGCGACCCTGCAGCGCCACCTTATGGAAGACGAACAACGCGCGCGGGATTTGGGAGCTGAAGTGGTTCGGCTGCGGTCGGAAAACCCGGTTAAGACGCTTCTCGAATTTGCGCGGGCTCACGGAGTCCGCCACATCGTTGTTGGGCGATCGCAGCGACCGTGGTGGCGGCGTCTCTTAAGCCAATCACCGTTATTCAAGCTGGTTCCTCAGGCCGTCGGTTTTGATCTGCACATCGTCTCTTTGGAAGAGCGGGAGAGCAAAGAATGAACCTGTACAAGAAGTTATTGTTGGCACAAGCTCCAATGGTAACGGCCCTTGCTATCGTGGGCATTGTTTCGGTTGCGGTGATATCGTCTCTGGGCTCCAATTCCCAGACTATTTTAAAGGATAACTACCGGAGCGTGCTCGCGGCCCAGCGGATGAAGGAAGCCATCGAACGCATGGACAGCGCCGCGTTGTTTCTGGTTGCCGGTCAGCGTCAAAAGGGCAGCGAGCAGGCGGAGAAATTTCGCCCGCTTTTTGAGGCGGAACTAAAAGTGCAGGAGGACAATATTACGGAGGCGGGCGAAAAGGAGTTCACTCAGGGACTGCGCAACGCTTGGATGGACTATCAAGCCAAGTTCGACCGGCTGCAGAAGAGTGCGAGCACCGGCGACGCACGGCGCCTTTATTTTTCCGAGCTCGAAGGCGCGTTCTTGAAAGTAAAGGCGGCAGCGGATGAAATCCTGGCGATCAATCAGGACACAATGGTGCGCAAGAGTGATGCGGTACGCCGCACCGCGGAGCGAATGAACACGCTCACGCTTACGGTGGCATTAGCGGCGTTAGGGTTGGGACTTTTTATCTCGACGCTGTTGACCCGGCGGTTATTGAACCCCCTGTCTGCGTTGAGCGAGGCGACCCGGAGAATTGGAGAAGGCAATTTCGACACGCGTGCTCACGTGCGCGGTAAGGACGAGCTGGCGCGGTTGGCCCACGACTTTAATGCCATGGCGGCGCGACTGGCCGGATACCGCAAAAGCTCGCTGGGCGAGTTGCTCCAGGCCCACCTGAGTATGCAAGCAGCCATCGACAGTCTGCCGGACCCCGTAGTGATTTTCGCAGTTGGAGGCGACCTCCAAAACGTTAACCAAGCGGCGCAAACCCTTCTCCGGGTCACTTCAGAAACCGGTGTGAAGGAACCTCTTAAAGCCGTGGATGTTGCGGTGCGGAACGTGCTGGAACGGATGCGCAGTCATGTGCTTGCCGGCAAAGGCGCTTATAATCCGAGAGGGTTCGAGGATGCCGTCAAGCTTCCCACCGTGTTGGGCGACCGTTATTTTTTGCCGCGTGCAACTCCCGTTTACGAGACGCGCGGGGTCATCGTCGGCGCCACCGTGCTCCTCCAGGATGTCACTCGACTGCGCCGTTTCGAAGAGTTGAAGAACGATCTGGTGGCGACTGTCGCGCACGAATTCCGCACCCCGCTCACTTCACTGCGCATGGCTGTTCACTTGTGTACGGAGCAAGTGGTCGGGCCGCTAACGGACAAGCAGGCGGATCTTTTGCACGCCGCCCGCGAGGACTGCGACCGCTTGCAAGCCATGGTCGACGATCTGTTGGATTTATCCCGGATCGAATCCGGCCGCGCTGAACTCTACCCGTTACCAGCTCCGGTTAGCACCTTGATAGAAAGCGCCATCGAAGCGCACAAGGCGGAGGCGGATGCCAAAGGATTGCATTTAAGCGCGGATCAGCGCGTTCCCGAGGTCAAGGTGCTGGCTGATCAGGAGCGGATCGGTCACGTCTTCGCGAATTTTATCGGCAATGCGATGCGCCACACGCCGCAGAATGGAAGCGTCACGCTGGGCGCCCAGGTTTCAAACGGCACGGTACGTTTCACCGTCACAGACACAGGAACCGGGATTCCGAAGGAATACCAAGAGCGGCTATTTGAAAAATTCTTCCGGGTACCCGAAGCAGACCCCAGAGGAACCGGGCTGGGTCTATACATAGCCAAGGAAATCGTTCGCGGCCACGGCGGCGAGATCGGCGTGCAAAGCGAACCAGGTAAGGGCAGTACTTTTTGGTTCACCCTGCCCACAGGCGCAAAAGGCGCTCCACAACAAGAGAAGTTATGAACGACCCAAAGTCACGCATCCTGGATGCTCTGAGACGCTTGGGACAGGATCGCCTCACCTAAAGCGATTGCGGCTCATCCCTCATACTTCTTTCGCTTCCGCCATAGAGTGGACGAGTCGATTCCCAGAATGGCCGCCGCCTCGTCAAGCGTCTGGGTGCGGGCGAGCACGCGCGTAATATGTTCCTTTTCGATCGCGTCGAGAGAAACATCTCCGCCCAGATACGGAAGCGGTGGAGCCGCGCTGGCTGCAATATGAACAGGAAACGCCTCGGGTTCAATCACCTGGGCGGGCCATAGGATGACTGCCCTCTCGATGCTGTTTCTCAGCTCGCGGATATTCCCAGGCCAGGAATAGGACCGTAGCGCTTGCTCCGCAGCATTGGACAATTCCGGCGTTTGTCGTCGCGCCGCTTTCGCAAAGAAGACGAGGAACCGACGCGCCAGGCGCAGGATGTCCTCGGGCCGCTCCCGCAACGGTGGTAACTTAAGATCAATCACGTTAAGGCGGTAAAGGAGGTCTTCCCGAAAGAGCCTCTTTCGGACCTGATCCTCCAGATCGCGGTTGGTCGCGGCGATCATACGGACGTTGGCCCGCCGAGTTTGGTTCTCGCCGACGCGTTCGAATTCCTTGTCTTCCAGAAAACGTAACAACTTCGCCTGCATTGACGGAGCAATTTCCGCTATCTCATCCAAAAACAGCGTTCCCCCTTCGGCGGCTTCGACCCGACCCGGCTGATCGCGCACGGCACCGGTGAATGCTCCTCTCGCGTGGCCAAAGAGCTCGCTTGCAAGCAGTTCTTCCGACAATGTGGGACAGTTAACGACTACAAACGGCTGCCGGCTGCGCGGGCTCATGGAATGAATCATGCGCGCCAGGACGCTTTTTCCGGTGCCGCTTTCGCCCTTGAGCAGCACCGGAGCATCTGCACCGGCCGCTTTGGCGGCAACCTCTATGGTCGAACGGACCCTTGCTGAGTCGGTATCTAGGTCGATTTCCGGGGCCGTCTCCTGCAAACGTCCTTCGAGGTCTGAAATTCGCGACAGCAGGTTACGTTGTCTGACGGCGTTGTCTACCAGATGGCGAATTTGCGCGGGCGTAAACGGCTTCGGAAGATAGTCTATTGCCCCCCGCCTAACGGCTTCTACGGCACTGTCAATTGTCCCATAGGCGGTGATGATTACCACCATCAAGTTGGGAGTCTCCCTGAGCAGCTTGGGAAGAAGATCGAGACCGCTGGTTTCCCCTAATCGCAAGTCGAGAAAGGCCAGGTCATAGGAGCTCTTTGCCAGCACGCCAAGGGCGATCTCCCCAGACGCTGCCGCCGTGACCTCGCAATTCATCTGCTCGAGACAAAGCGCAAGTGTGGCCCGGATGTTTTTCTCGTCGTCGATTACGAGTACGCGAAGCCTATCGTCTGCCGAGGGGTTTGTCGGAGGCACTTTCAGCCACTATGCAACCGCAATCGCTCGGATGCAAACTGCAGTTGCGCGCCGTGAGAGGCTACTAACTTAACTAGGTAAAAAAGATCGCGCGAGCCGTTACCGCCAGTCAGCGCAAGACCTGAGGGATCTGAGTGACCCCATCGTGGGCTTGCAGCGAAAGGCCAGCTGATTTCGGAGTCAGCAGGGTAAGGTCACTGTGAAGACCGAGCCTTTGCCAACCTCGCTTTCGACCTGGATCTTTCCGCCAAGAATGTCGCTATACTTCTTGACAATATAAAGGCCCAGTCCGGCGCCCTCGTGGTCTCTGGTCAGCGAACTGTTGAGCTGACGAAACATCTCAAAGATCGAGGGAACCAACTCTTCTTGGATTCCCGTCCCCGTGTCCGCCACCTTGAATTCCGCCATCTTTGTTTCCCCGCAATAACGGGCTGACACCTCGATATGACCTTCGTCAGTGAATTTGATCGCGTTGTTAATGAGGTTCTGAAGAATATGCTTGAGTTTGTCGCCGTCTGTTCTCATGATCCTGGGCTCCGAACGATAGTCCCAGTTGAAAGTCAGCTTCTTATCCAAGGGAATTTCATAGGTTGACCGTAACTCGTCCAAAAACTCCCCTAGCTGGATCTCCTGGATTTCCACTTTCATTTGCCCGGCTTCCATGCTGGCAACCTGCAGTATTTCGCTGATCATGTTTAGCAATTCTTTGGAACGAGCAGTGACTTTCTGTAAGGCCCTTTCCTGTTCCGGATTAATCTGTCCGAAGATTCCGTCCTTGACCATCTGGCTATAGCCCATGACGACATTTAGTGGCGTCCTCAATTCGTGTGACATGACGCTCAAAAATTCATCTTTTGCTTTGTTGGCCTTCACAAGACTGCAGTTGGCCTGTTCAAGTTCCGAGTTGGCTTCCTCTAACTCAGCGGTCTTGTCCTTCACTTTTTGTTCTAAGGTGGCGTACGAGACCATGAGTTCTCCCGCCATCTTGTTGAATTCTTCTCCGAGCCACTCGATCTCATCTCCCGTCTTGATGTTGACCCTATAGTCAAGATTCCCGCTCCCAATGATTTCGGCTCCCTCATGGAGTTCCCGAATCGGGCCGATCATTTTGCTACTGACCCAAGCAATCACAGCGGCTCCGACTATCAGGCCGACTACCAGGAGCACCAGCGCATAGCGCTTCAGCTTCTCCACATTGGCTAACGCCGCATCGACAGGCTCCTCCAAAATCACCGCCCAGCGTAAATCAGGGACTGGCGCATATGTGGCCAACACGGGCCTACCCATCAATCCTGGCCCCTCCTGGGCCGGAGCGTGATCTGAACGCGCAGGGTTGCGGAGAAATTCGCGGACTTTGTTCAGTTGTCCGAGGTTCATCTTTTTCAACACTAGCGAGGCATCTTTATGGGCGATTAAATTTCCGCGTTCGTCCACCAAGTACCCGTAGCCGGCGGAACCAAAATTAATTTGTTGAATGACTTCCCACAGAAACGACAAATCGGCTTCGGCGGCTACCACGCCGACGATACTTTGCGCGCTACCCCAAAGCGGGATGGCAAGCGTCACATAGGGTTGAAACTGGTCAGACGTGTAAACCGGGCTTATATACACCTCGCCCTTAATCGCCTTGTTAAACTTCACCGACTTGCTCACATCGGAAAGGTCCGACGGGAAATAAACTTTTCTGTCGGATACCTTCAACACTTCCATGCCGCGAGCGTCGATAATCGAAGCGTCAGTAAAGCTGGCATCTTTTTTTACCAGCAAGGATGCGAGCAATCGTTGCTCTTTGCTCCCCAACGGGTAAAGGCTTACGGCGCTGGCTGTGTCCGAAAAACGCTCGATCTTGCGCCGAACAAAGTTGCGAATGCGATCGGCCGTTACCGACGCAATCTCACTCTGCAACTCGGCAGCGTCTCCTTCGATCTGCCTTGCGGTGTAATAATAACTCGCGCCAACTACCGCCGTGAGTGCAATCCCGAAAAGGCCAAGGCCCCACATTAGGAGCCGCCGGCGGATGCCACCGCCGTGAAGAAGAACTCGGACTATTGTTTCCCAACACGGCAAGGTTGGTTCTAGGGCCCTGGCGGTGCTTAGATTGACCCCAGCTTTCTTGTGGCGCCCGGTGCGGCTAACACGAGACCCCAGAGCGGAGCCGTTCAGAGTTTCACTCATTCGGTCCGCTCCTTTCGAATTTTTCCTCTGATTTTCCGGCCACGAACTTCACGATTACTTCTTTTGTTGGACCTCCCAACACCCCCGACTCTAGGGCAGGAATGATGCCACATTGATCCATTCAACGCCAATATGCTGGTTTTTCAAAGGATTATACCTTTTTGGAGGTAGGGGCCCCTAGGCCCAGCTAGCGTCAAGAATGGCGAAAAATTGCCGAAAAAGAGCAGGTTTGTCACCTATTCCGTTAGTCCGTCGATATGCGAGAACTGCCCGAAAAAGCGGCAATCTTGCCATGTCGTCCCAACCCTGGATCGGTTAACTTAATCCAAAGCTCGCGCGGACCGCCACGAACAAAAAACAAGACCGACTCTGGATGATTTCGGCCCGGAGGGGACCCGTTCGTATATTATACGGTTTCGTCGTACGGTTGTTCTATTTCACGATCGGCTCAATCGGACTTCGGCCAGTCGGAAAGGGGCCCTTCCGTGCCTGAGCGCCGCATGCTGCGGTCGCTTGGGGAAAATGCGTTAACCGGCGCCAACTACGTCCGGCTGATTAGTTATGCACACCGGGGTGAGGTGAGATCTTGTCAGAAGCATTGGCTAAGTAAGCCCTGCACGTTCCAGTTCTCGCCTGACGGCGCGATGCCCTGGCTTGCGTCGGCCGTTCGTACTACTTGATCACCTTGTCGGCCTGGACCAGCACTTGCTGTGGTATCACAACACCCACTTGGCGCGCCGTCTTTAGGTTGATGAAAATCTCGAATTTTTCCGGCAGCTTCACCGGCAGATCGCCAGGTTTAGCCCCCTTCAGGATCTCGACAACATAGCCCGCGGCGCGCCGGTATAAATCGGCTGTATTCGCACCATAGGAGACCAAGCCGCCGGCATCGACGTATCGACGTTCCTCGGTCATGGAGGGCACTCGATCTTTTGTTGCTAGCTCGAAAACCTGTTTTGCGTGCTGGTACATTAAAGCGTTCCCAACGACGATAAGCGCTTCCACGCGCGCCGTTTTTGCAGTGTGGAACACTCCAGCAAGATCAGGATTGGGACCCCGTATCGCAAGAGATTGAAACTCGAATTTAAAAGCCCGCGCCGCCGCCTCGTATTCTTTAACGGCGACGGACGGCCCCGGGCCGTCCGCATCCCAGAGAACGGCGACCCGCGACATCTTGGGAAGCACTTCTCTCAGCAACTCCACGCGCTTCGCGCTCAAATCACGGCTAAAATTTGCAAGCCCAGTAATATTTTCACCTGGATGTGCGAAGCTCTTCACATACCCCGCGGCAACGGGATCAACCGTAGTTACCATGACAATAGGGAGTGTTTTGGTCGCTTCTTTAGCGGCCCGGATCACCACATTATTCGGTGCTACAATCACATCGACGTTCTGTTGCACAAGGTCGTTGACCAACGCGGGCATCCGATCCAACCTGCCCTCCGCATAGCGGCGTTCGATCAAGACGTTTTTGCCCTCAGTGTAACCCAGATCCTGCAATCCCAGCCTGAATGCGTCGAATTGAGGCGACGCATCCGCAGAAGTGCGCGAGGAGTATATAAACCCGATCCGTGGGATCTTCCCGGGTTGCTGTGCCTCGGCTAAGGAGAAAGAAGCGACGATAAAACCGCCTATCAGCGAGACGAGAATCATCCCTTTCATACTGTCATTTCCAATTGGGACACTGCCCCATTTGTTTGAGAACCAATGCTACGATAGCTCATTGTGACGTATCACGAACGCGCCGCAATTATAGCACAACGGCGGAAATAAAAGGTAGCGGACGGTTCTTTATGTATCCGCTTTGTAACTGCATGTTGAATCAGGGTAACCACTTCCAGGTCAGGTTAGATATTTGCCGGCAGGCTATAAAATCCCGGCTACAAGTGGCAAAGACCAGCAGCCTAACCACTAACCAGGTGCATGATGCTTTGATCAGCCCCTCTCCCTGCTTCCCGCTCGAGCGACTGCCGACGGCCACCACCAGAGCTACTATGAGACAGCGCGCCGACTCGCGTCCATTCTCGTCTCTTCCAGTCGCGGACGCCCGCGAGAGCCCCTGCCCAAGCCCAGCAGTCTCTCACTGCCGCAAGCCAGCCGCCGCAGCCGCGGCCGCCACCGCCACGCCACCCGCCACTTGATCAGCGTTGGCGCAGCAGCAGCCTGCCGCCACGCTCGACATGCGGCAAGCGCCTGCTGCACCTGGCAGGCGCCATAGTGCTGCTGCAGCTGCCCAGTCCGCGCCCGCACGGCCAGCCGACCGCGGCGCCACGGGCGTCGACTTGGGACGGGAAGACAGCGGAAAGTTGCGGTAACGAACCGAAAAACAAGGGAGCGGAAAAGGGGCAATCGGCGCGAGCGGTTGACGAGACTCTTGCGAGATTAGCAGTCACCGAGGCCCGCCTCGAACAAACACGAATTGCGCGGAGCGGTTCAGGATCGTTTTGAACTGGGTCCTGCACGGCTAACGAAACGCCGGAGTGATGGGTCGTAGACAAGGGAGAGGGGTGCGCTGCCAACTATTTTTTTGAGAACGTTGACCTTGGGGTGCACGGCAAACACCATTCCTACCCCGCCGGTCGCCCCCCCAAAGCGTGCCGCTTTAGCGGCACCGCCGGATTGCTGAATTTTTTCAATGAGTGATCGTGCTCGCGGAGGCACGACGCCGAGATTCACGAATCCTTTGTAGTGATCCGGAAATACAGTCAGAGGGTCTTCGCCGGACAACAATCGCTCCGTGCAATTACCTATTGTCTCTACGGAGTCCATCAGACCCTTTTCCCCCAGCAGGCGTTCCTTGAGCTGCTGAATAATGATGGATGTCGGTGCGGAAGGAAGACCTGTGTCAACGAGAACGCCGCGTTGCAATCCCGGCGGCAGATCAATGAACTCGCACTTATTACCTTGAATAACAACTGGACGCTCTTCCCAGATCGCGGCAAAATCGAGGCCGCTGTGCCCTTTATTGATAATATCTTCAATGGCGAGCGCCTCATCCCTGCAATGCTCGCCAACAAAACACCGTGCGAGCGCAACGACTATTGCTGTCGAGCTTCCCATCCCCTTTCCTAAAGGGAGCGTGTTACGGATAATAAGCTTGCCCGAGAGAGGGCCTATTCGTGTCTCGATCAACTTAGTAATCTTCCGCACAGTGGTCAGCCAGACGCCGTCTTCTTTGTGGCCAGGCCAGACGATGCGAAGCCCCTCCTGACCATTATCGCTCTTGTCCCATATGGCAGTTATGTCCAGGTCCACGGGGACCGCAAGGGCTCGTTTGCCAAACCTGTTCGCCGTGTTGCCACTAAGGATAATCTTGCCACAGGCACGGCCCACTTTACGCGACATGATTGCCTCCCTCATCGATAATGTTGTGAGCGGAACATCCTTGAGTCTAGTTTCGAGTCCCTTACGGCTCTCGTCAAACGACACTACAGCTGGAGTCGCGCGTCGGGTCGGCTCAAACGACCGCGCCGCCTCTGCTCTCTGAAGCCTGTCCTTCGAAGGTGAATCCGAAGCGCTCCACCAACTGGCGATCGCGAATGAAGACTAGTTCTGCGAGCTCCGGTGTATAATAAGTCGAATAGTGGCGGTGCTCAGAAATGTTCTTATTGTCTAGACCAAGCACGTAACTGCGCAAAGCATCACTGGCCGTTCCGATCCTCTCGAAAAAAGCCATGAGGTCACTGCGAAGACGCTCGACTCGGCAGAAAAAAACGTCGTCAGCTTGCCCAAACAATTGGTTAAATCGAAAAGTATATAGGCCCATACCGCTACCTCGAAGTTTCCGCATGACGTCTTTCGTAACGTTTGGGATGTGCCTCTGTTTGTAATCAAAGGTTTCGGGCGCCGCCTGGATCAAAAAATTGAGCTGGTCGTCGCTAACGCCGAGGTTCAAGGCGTTTCGAATCGTTTGGACAAAATCGAGCTTCCGATCCCCGCTAACAGAGCAGAACATTACATTTTTAGATGGCGAATACCTGTCGCTAGAATGATGATGGTGGTACCAGGAGACATAGAATTCCCAAGGGTTCCGAACTGTACCAAGGATAGGAAGGTGGGAGTACTCGCTCGGCAGAAGCTCGCGCGGAAAATGATAGCCAATCTCGCGAGCCGACGGGAAAAATTTCCTGACAACCTCATATACGAAGGTGCCGCCCGCCCTCGGTAGATGGAGAAACACAAATTTATCGGTTACGAGCATTTTGCCACCATCCTTGTCTAAGTAATCTGTAACAATTCTGTAACAAATCCGTGCGGGCTCTTATACTGATTTTGTCATTATTTGTCAAATGCTGACAAATGTAGCCAATCTTGTATATCCTGGCCGACCCGGCATGTTTTCTCCTAAACGGGAATCAAAAGAGGATACAGAAGACCAAAAGGGAATACGGGAGATCAAAAGGGGAAAGGCTTATGTCGAACCGACTTTCATTCTCGCCAGCATGAAATTATTCAAGGGCAACTCCTAACTTAGAGTCGTTAGGCTGCAGGTTTGTCGGGTGAGGAAAACCTCGTTGGCTTGGAAGAAGCTTCTAATGGGCTGCGTCGGTGAAAAAGGGCAATACGATAGAGATCGCGATGAGCAAAATAATGATCCATTCAAGGACCTCTACACGCCAATTTGCCACGCGATCGGAGATCTTTTCGTAGATGCTCTCAAGCGTCTCAAGCTTACGGATGATCGCCCCGTCCCATTCAGCCAGGTGAAATCGCTGGGAGACCAATCGATAGACGCGAGCGAGATACTGATCGCCGAGCAGCTTGAGCGCATTGTTGACACCTTCAAACAAGATCGCGCTGTCGACTTGTAATCGACCGACCCGTCTCATATCGGCTACGCCTGATCCAAAAATGGGACTCCAGTGGCGCGGGGTCAGTACCTCGTAGGATCGAGACAAGGCGTCGTCGAGAGAGCGGTCCAGATAACGCAGCTCCAAGAGCTCCACGTTAGCGAACTCGAGCACGGCGCAGACATCATCACCCTCGGAATCAATCACCAGCGCCGCGTTCCAATCGGCAACCGTCACGTCGTCAATGCCGTAGGAAATCCGACCGCCGAGTGCATCTTGCACCTCGTCGGCCGAAAGCGGCCGCGTTTCAGCGCGCAAGATCTGGGCAATCTCGTGCGCGTGATCGCGCAAGAGATCCTTGATGCCCGCAGGCTTTTCCAAGGACTCGATATGAAAAACGACGTAATCTTCAACGGCCTCAGAAATGCGCGCATCCTGGACCGCGCCGTTAATATCCTTGAGGAGCTGTTCGACGCGCCGACGGGAATCGGAACGCAGCGTCTCGTTATCGTAAAGGTTGACACTCAGATCCAAGAGGGATGCGAATCGCCCGTTGATTTGGATGGTGTAAAGCACGGTAACCGCGCCAAAATCATAGAGCACCAAATCGATAGCCGGGAGCGTGCGACGGCCGCCGATGTCCAATGACTCGCTCGTTTCGGTAATGCGCAGGGGCGGCGGGCTGTATTCTAAATGCTCCGGGCGGCGGCGGCCATGTTTGATGTTTTGGCGCTGTTTTGCCTGCGTGACGCGCTGTTCGACCTTTTCCAGATCAATCGACCGCGCTACGTCGTACACAAAGAATACGTAGCAGGTGCCGCGTTCGATTCTCAGCTCTGTAAACTCGAGATTCGCCACGGTACTTCGACAGGGCTTGGCATGGGACACTCAAAAGCAAAGAAAGGCTCTCTGGTCCCAAAAAAGCGTGGCGGAGAGGGGGGGATTTGAACCCCCGGTACCCTTATTAGGGGCACACACGATTTCCAGTCGTGCACCTTAAGCCGCTCGGTCACCTCTCCTGAATCGGAATTTCAAGGACTTATGTGTCCCGCCCCACTTCTTCAAACCGTCGATGTCTCCAAAATGTCTCCATGGGGCTTTTCAGACGGTGGCGCAAGCTTACCACAATGGATTATGGGCGGCAAAAACGAATTGCTAACCTGATCCAGGCTCATTGGTTTTCAGTAAGGACAAGCTCGCGAAGTACGAACTCAGTGTGCGGTGGAGGGATTCTTCGTTGGAGCTAGCGGGCAAGGAAAATCAACTCCGCTATCCAGCAGCGATGACGAACGTCACGGAACGACGCGGTACATGCGGTGGTCCGGCTCAAGCGCAGAGTGCTATCCGCCGGTTGATCGGACGGGCCATTACTTCAGTATGTCGGCTTGCAGCGGCAATCGGGCCATCTTGCTTTTGGCCGCTTTGCCTTTGGATTTTGATGCCGCTGCCGGTGCAGTTGGCGCAGGGAGCTTCATCCCGGTGTCGTGGAAGTCGACTCCGTTCTGCGAGAAGCGCAACCGCTTTCCTTTGTGGTCGGCGAAAAACTGCGGGTCGAGCACCGTGAAATAAATCCCGTTCTCGTATTCCCAATATTTGGGGATGAGCACGTCGTTCACGTAAAGCGCCCAAGCCATCGAAGTAGCCGGTGGCTTGGTCTTGAGCCGGACCTTGACGACATGGACGACCTGAGGCAGCGACCTATTCGATTCCGCGCTCAGATGCGCTATCGCCGCGCTGTCTGCTTCGGTGGGTTGCGCGGCTATGACCTCTACCGCGGTGATATTAGGTGGTTTCGGTGGTTGCATGACGATACCTCGAATGGATCAAAATCAGTTGGAAAATTGCAAATCGCCAACGTAGACCGTGCCCGTTGCTCGCCGGTCGAATACCAAAGCGATGGAGCGAAGATCGGTTAGGTCCACACCGCACTCGACAAGCCGCTCGACAGGCAGACGCAAGGTCTGCATCACGATCTTCGCGGGTCCGAAAGGCGGAGGATCGGGATACAGCAGCCGGTGCAGGGAACTCGCCGGAATCGCGGCGGTGCGCGAACCGCTCGAAACCTCCAGGGTGAAATCCTGATCCCGGTTGGCGGCGTTGCTTGCCTCCGTGGACTGTCCCACGCGGAGGGCCAGCATCTTGTACCGTTCCGCGGGGAGCGTCGAGGGATCCACTCTCAAGCGCAGGCGAGAACCGAGAGCGCTCCATACCAGTCGGAGTGTGATCGTTGTGGTAGGGGCGCCGCCGACCAGTGCCGTCAGTTGACGCGCGGCGACGACGCTGTCCGCCGCAACGGTACCTTGAACCGGCAGCGAGACAACCGGGGCGGCAAGGCTTTCCTGATTGTGTTGGACGAAGATCCGCTCGGGATCCTGGTATTGCGACACGAACTCGGCACCCGCCGGGTCCCACGCCACTGCGGCGCCGTGATCCCGCAACACGTCCAGATACTCCGCCCGGTCTAAGAGCACCGCCTGTGCCAATGCCCCAAGGTGCACCTTTGCAATCTCCTCCTGGCTGGCGCGCGGCATCGCGACTCCAACGGCCGTCTCCGATGCCCAAATGCTGTTGAACTGATTGTGGTTCGCCTTGTGCACCCACAACATCGCCTTGAACTTCCCGTCGGAAACCGTGGGGTTAGCCAAGTCCACGGCATGCGCGCGCTCGTAGGTATGGTAGCCCTCGAACGTAAAGACGTCCGAATCCTGGCTGCCGTGAATCACATAGTACGAATCCGGGACAACCGTTGGACCGGAGACCGGCGTAAATTGCCGATCGGTCGGCGCGATGGCGGCGACGGCGGACAATCCGAAGCGATAGGGACCGAGCCCGGCGGATCCATCCAGAAGGACAGCGCCGATTGAGGCGAGCCGATTGAAGAATGAGGCGTGTCCCACGGCTTCCCCACCGCGCGAATGGCCCACGATGAGAATGCGGTTCAGATCGACTTTGCCGTGAAGCGGATGAGTCGCGGTGTTATTCCAGGTACGAAACTGTTTGAGGTGTTCGAGGTGAACGATCGCTCTGCCGTCGTTCTCTCCGAAGTTGGACCCGTTGAGGAAGTTCACGTCAATCGTTGCCGCGACAATCCCATGCGACGCCAACAATCGGCACAGATACAAGTATCCGGGTGTGGAATTCTCCAGAGGGTTATGATTGCCGTGCGCAAATACCACGAGCGGGAAGGGGCCTCGCCCGCGGGGCACGCAAACATGTCCATTGATCGGCACGTTCGTGTTGAGAAATGGCCACGGAGTGCTACTCCCGAGGTTGGCGAACGCCGAAACATTGATTCGGCCCGTGACGTACGCCGGATCCGGCGTATTGTAGATCGCATACTGGGACAACGATGCCGGGTAGGCGAGAGGCGGCGCGCCGTAGATGAAGGTGTCGAATTGCACGTCACCGGCGATGGCCGGGTTTTTCAAACTTGCCATTTCCTCTCCTGCCGTGTGTGCTCCTCAACTCCCCCCAAAAACTCTGATGTGCGATACGCTATCGTAGATGCGATAACTCGTCAAGCTAGTGTACTCGTGCTTTTTCTTTAAAGCCGTTCGCGCTCAGGGGCCGCGCGTCAGGCAAAGATGCGGATGATACAGAAAACTGAAGGAGAAACGAGCAGCAAGAATGGTGAATCGGAAGCGGGGATTCGAACCCCGATCGCCCCTTATTTCCTCAATCCAGATCACAACCCGGACTGGGGAAAGAAGGGGGCTTTTCCAAGATTAAGCTACCTCCGACTCCACTACGATGCCTCATTCTTCCGCCGACGTCAACTCTCTTCCTCGGCCTCATCGCCCTCGCCATCGACGTCTCGGATCTCAGCGCCGACTTCAGCCGTTGGAACGGATCCCACGCGAGCTCCGAACTTCCTAGGTCTGAGGAGCTTTCCCGTGAATGGATCCACGATCCAGTAGTCAACGTTCTCGTACGAAAAAAGCGGCCTTCCAAATAATGTGTCCTCGCCCCGCCATCTCACGCAGAGAGGCCGCGTATTCATGTGCTCCGTGATGCGCACAACCTGGGGTGGGCCGCCGATCGTGTCAGCCCGAGTCGAGCGCGTCAACATGTGTGCAACGACTTGCAAGGGTTGCAAGTATACTGGACCCGAATTCACATTCAGATCCCTGAAGACTTCCGCCCGCACCCTACGTCCCCAGTCGCCGATAAAGGCCGCTTTTTTCAACCGAGGATGGAACGATATCGCTTCGCGTGAAGAGAAGCGGCGTCGTGGTTTGTCGTAATAGATTGTCCACAGGCGAAACTGCTTTGTTCGCCACGAATAGCCACCAAAAAGAAATTGCGCGTCTGTCCGCGAGAAGGGCTGAACGCTGTCGGTGATTCGAGCGACCAGATCCGTCAGCATGCGCAGCAGGTGCGTATTGAGTCGGGCTATATCCAACGCACGCTCGCGAGCCGGCTGATGTGCGGCAATTGCATTCGCCACCTGAATCATCAAGGGGTAAGCGGCCGATGTGTCACCCGCGAAGCAAATCGCGCAGTCGGACCGTGGCAGCGTGAGGATTTTCGGACAGGCGTCCAGATGCTGTCCACCCCTCACCCTTGAGTCGGTGGCGAAGTAGAGGTGTTCGCGACCGTCACGAAAGGTGCCGATCCATCCGAGACCGACTGTCATCGCATCTTCGTCGCTCGCAGGTTTCAGCGGTCAACTAACAAGTGAGTTGACCACGCTATCCCCGACGCTTTCATAATAATGCGCAATGCTATAGTCTTTTAGGCCGCTTAACAACAAAAAGTTTCCTCCGACAAACACTTCTACGAGAAGGTCCAATATTCCTTCACGGGATTCAGCCGAACGCCTCAATGAATTTCCAAGCTTCGTGTTCATTCCTCGCGTATAACTTCCCGAGGATCTTTGTCGTCTCTTAAACCCACAAACGTTGAATGCCTCAGGTGACCATCGGGCGTCCACTCCGTAAACTCAATCTGGGCGACAAGTTCAGGTTTGAGCCACCGGCATTTCTGCATCTCTTCCTTGGTTAAGGCCCACTGCGTTCTTTTCTGCTCGGGCAGGTTGGCGAATGGGCAAGCATCCGTTGTCAGGTCCTTGAACCTGCTGAAGACCTCGCGCCTGATGTGGGGCACAAAGCCGTTTCTGACCTTGGCCACATAAAGCAGCTTTGCGCCGTCATAATAGCCCACTATCAGTGCGTCAAACGGGCTATCCAGTGTGTATCCTCCGATTACAAATTCCTGTGACTTGTTGATCTTGTACTTTACCCATGCGCCGGATCGCTTTCCGGACTCATAAAAAGAGCCCCTCTGCTTAGCGATGATGCCTTCTAGACCCAGTTCTTTTGCCGCCTGAAGCAACTCCATTGGCTTCGCAATAAAGGTTTCTGACACATGGATTGGAGAATCGGCGGGGCGGACAGCGTCACCCAGTGCCTCAACTAGCAATTCCCGCCTGGTCTGTAGAGGCACGTTAAGCAGGCTTCCACCGCGATAGATCAATAAGTCAAAGGCGTAGAATTGGATGGCCTGCGCCCTGGAGCGATGATGCCGCAGAACGTTGAAGGAAATACGCCCAGTCTCTATCCAAAGCCACAACCTCACCATCAACCAGCGTGTCTAGGGGCAACGTCTCACAGGCACGCGCAATGTTTAGAAACTCCTTGGTAAAGAGATTGCCTTTGCGCGACCACAGCGTCACGCCATCCCGATTCCTACCTCCAGCTTCACCTCGTAGAGCCAGTCGGCACCTTCCGGGAGCGATTGAACCGATTTGGCATACATAGGCTCAATGAGTGGGGTGGCTGAGGGCAAGTGGATCAGCCGGTTTGTTCGGCAGTCTTTACTCGTTTTCACCGAGACCGTGCCCTCGCATCATCGAATCGCAGCCATGATCAACTCACGCGCTGCGGGTTGGCCGCCGATTTTTCTACCCATCGCCGCCCGATGTGCGAAGATCAGTTGCCGCAGTTGAGGTGAAGCCTGCTCGGTTTTCCCGAGCTGTTCCCACTTCAAGTACCCGTTGAGATCACTGTTGAATGTGTTTACGAAACTTGGCTCTAAGAATATGGAGTCCTCGCCCGCCGTCAGGTACGTATCAATTGCCTCGATAGCCGAGTCGAGCAGCGCCCTCCGCGCCGATTCATTTTTGGCTTCGAAAAGCTTCAGTAATGCTCGGGTCAGTTCCTTCTGGCTTACTGACAGCCCCGCTTTGATCAAAACGTCCTTGAGCAGCTCGATTGCCACCATGAAAAACAAGAACCTGGTTTGACGACGGCTTTGTTGCGGGGCGCCGCGTCCAAACTTGAACGCCTCCGCTTCCTTGCTAAGTCGGTACGCGGCGAATAGATCGTCCACACCGAACGGGTCTTCGCTGCTATCTCGATTGACAATGCGCTTGAAGATGCTCCCATTCGGCAGAAACGCCGCGTTCCTTCCGAAGGCCGTCCCTGCCTCTCCGAGCCAGCCCGCCCCGTACACCTTCAACAGATCGAAGGCATTGGCGTACTCGCTGAACTGGCGACTTTGAGGCTTCTGCTTCTGCAAGGCGCTCTGCGATTCCCAACCACCTCGCTGAATCTCTAAAAAGATTCCATGTGCCTCGGCCATCTGGGCTTTCCACGTCTGGAAATCCGACGTCAGCGCTAGGAAGTCCTTCTCTCGAATGGCATTCTGACTGTTGGTATGGCGCGTGATCGCTTGAAGCAACTGCTCCCCTTCGGCACCAACTTTCACAATCTTTGTCACTACAACGCCCGCCTCCGCGCGCTTTCGCCAATCGTCCATTTCCGGATCGCTGCCGGTACCTCCGGCTTCCAAGCGCTGATGGAAGACATCCCAAATCGTTCGCGTCGTCTGACAACCATTCACCACGTATGGATCAACCAAAACAAGCCGGTTGTCGCCGTCGGGGGTGTAGTCCCGAACCACAATAGTGATGCCGTTGTTGTAGAGTCCAAAACGTTCTGGGCTTTGTCTCAACGTTTGCTGTATGGCTTTGTTCACTTTGCCGCGCCCACCAAGAAAGCGGCGAACATTCTTCTCATAGAGCTGGTCGAGGTCTTCTGTTGCCTGTCGGTACGCCTTAAGGAATTCGTACAAGGCCGCCAGAGATGTTGATCCGACTAACAAGTCCGAACCAGAATCGACAACATTAGCCTGGATGGAAACGCGCACGCGTGACTCAGCGAGCGCCGATTCCATCACCCGCTGGTAAATGATTGCGATGGCGACAGACTCAACGTCGAAGACTCCGCCTAAGCGCGCCCTACCCATCGCGCGCACGTCTGCAAGGGCACGTCGCTCACCGTCGTCGAGGGGGTCCTCTGTCGCGAACACTAAAACAATATGATCGCGATCGGACGCTTGACGGCGAAACGTGCTCAAGCGCTCCAACAGCCCTTCCGCAAGCGAGGAGAGTCGGGTGCGACGGCCATCCAACGTGTCGATGACCTTCTGGCTTTCTTCGATTAGACTCGTTGTTCCCCTGAAGGCACTCCCGAATTTGCTTTGGACCAAGTACCACGTGTGACCTGCCGTCGTCGTCTCCGGGTCCCCTTCATCTCCATCCCCACGATACAGGTAAGCCACGTCGATTCCGCCGTCCCCAGTGCCGTCACAGTAGACGAGATCGTCCGATGCATCCTCCACGTTGAGCCATTGAGTAACCAGTTTGTGAGCGAACCGCCGACCAAGCTCCACGGTCGAGGGTTCACCCGATTTCACGTCCTTCAGCCACTCCTCCTTGAACTGGTGAAAGCTTATTTCTGTTGGGCAACCGCTGCCGCATCCCGGCACTTCTGACGAGCTATAGGTAAGCCATCTAGGCGACCCAACTGGTGGCGGCCTATCCACGATTGGCCAGGAGCCTATTTTACATCCGCCATCCCCGTCAAGGAGAATCAACGCGGTCGGTTTGAACTACGTTTCAGCTCATCCAATAGACGCCAATGCCGTGAGGTCATACTTATGTCGTTTCCTCGCTTTCGCGCTCCACGAGCTCATCAGCCCGGCGGGTCCTTTCCCCACGGTAGCAATAGCAAGCGGGTCCTCCCACGGCAGTCAACGGAGCGCTCTGGGGGTAAAAGGCACAATGGCGACGGCTGTCAGTGTTGTGCCGGCTCCGTACCAAGTGGCACCGTAGGGCATCAAGACCACGTATTCCACCAGGCCAAGGAGCCCCAAAGAGCGAGCGCCAGTCTTAACCGTAAACGCTTTCTCACCTCGCCGGGTGCGCCGAAGCATGACAAACCCGCCTTAAGCAAGACGGCGAGAAGCTGCTATGAGTGCGCGCGCTATCGATCTGGTCAAGGAATTGAACGTTACCCGGCGCCTTGCCAGATCCTGACCAGTTCCTCGGAGTCAACGATATCGGCAACCCGTTCCAAACGCTTGAGCGCCTCCGAATGAGCGCGCTCGGAGTCGCTTCCGACTCCGTCGCGCACAACCACCATGAAATAGCCGCGAGCCGTGCCGTCGCGCGCGGTGCTTTCGACGCCGTGATCCGTGCGGCAACCCACGATGACAACGGTCGTCGCCTGCCGGTTGATCAGATGGCTCTCGAACTCCGTCCCAAGAAACACCGTCGTCCGGCGCTTCTCCAATACCACGTCGCCTGGCTCTGATTTGAAGGGCTCCATCAAGTGCCAGCCGACGCTTCCGCGGCCGCGGCGCGGCTTCAACTTGCTGGGATGGTCAACTTTCTGCTCTTTCATGGCCCGTCGGATCCAGGCTGGGGATTCATCTTCCCATAGATAAGGGGTCGCCTGCGTGTAAATCACCTTGATCCCCGCGCGTTTGGCGGCTGCGATCAAAGGGGGAACCGCCCGGATTAACTCCTCCTTGTTAAAGGAAGAACCGGCCTGGTCATTCTGCATGTCCCATACCAGGAGAATCGTGTGCTGCGGATTCACGACCTCTGCGAGTTCAGTCGGTATGCTTCGTCCGTGAAATTCGATCATAAAGTTCCTCCCATTCCAGTGTAGCATCTCATGCTGTTGGTACTTTATCCTAAATTCGGCATTTAGAAACGGAGTTTACCACCACGAAGCACGCGAAGAGCACGAAGGAAGAGAAAATCATGTTGAAATCCGGTCGCTTTTCTAATCCGGTTGTCCATTCTTCGTGTCCTTCGTGCGCTTCGTGGTGCATAGAAAAACTTTGGTTGAGCACCAAAGATGATATGAAAAGACTACGCATGATTTTCTTGCGCCATCGCCTGGATCTCGCGCCACAAGTGACAGGCCACCCAGTGGTCTTCTGTCTCGCTGGCGCATTCCAGCGCGGGGCTCTGTTCGCGGCAGCGCTGCTGCGCATAGGGACAGCGCGGATGATAGCGGCAGCCCTGCGGCGGATTGAGCAGGCTGGGGACGTCTCCCGCCGTGAAGCGCTGCGCAGCCTCGAGTTGATCACGGGCCGCTAGATCGGGACGCAGCACGGAAGCCAAAAGCCCTTTCGTATAGGGATGCAAGGGCCGCCTGAAGATTTGCTCCGACTGGGCCGTTTCCACGAACTGCCCCAGGTACATCACCGCCACGCGATCGCTTAGAGAGCGGACAACCCCAAGGTTATGGGCGATAAACAGATAGGCCACCCCCATTCGCTGCTTTAAATCCTGCAACAGATTCACCACCTGAGCTTGAATCGAGACATCCAGCGAAGACACGGGCTCATCGCACACGATGAGCTTCGGCCGCGTGACCAGGGCGCGCGCGATGCCCACGCGCTGCTGTTGTCCACCGCTCATTTGCGCCGGACGCTGGCCCGCGTAGGATTCCTCAAGTCCGACCTGCGTCAGCATGTCGCGCGCCAATTTTTTGCGCTCGTCGCGGTTAGCCAGCTGATGCACGCGCAGCGGCTCTTCTACAATCCTGCCCACCCGCCAGCGCGGGTTTAAGGACCCGCGCGGATCCTGAAACACGATCTGCATGTGCCGGCGCATGGAACGCAGCGCGGCGCCGGACAGGCGCGTTAAATCCTGGCCGAGGAACCATACCTTGCCGGACGTGGGTCGAATGAGCTGCAGGATGGCGCGTCCCAGGCTCGATTTGCCGCAGCCGCTTTCACCGACCAATCCCAGCGTCTCTCCTGGATAGAGCCGGAACGAAACCTTGTCGACTGCGGTCAGCGATTGGTTGTGGGTCAGAGGAAAACGGACTTCCAGACCTTCAACCATAAGCAGCGGCTCAATTTTCTCTTCCCGAGAAGCATTTGCAGGTGCCGTAACGCTCATGCTTGGTGTTGCGTTTCCGCCCAGTTCCCCTCCCCTGCGGATGAAAGCCTTTCCTCTGCCAACCAGCAGGCGCTCGTATGTTTTTCGCCCACAACGACCTCCGGCGGATCTTCGTCGCGGCAGCGCTCAAGCGCAAACTCGCAGCGCTGGGCAAAGGGGCAGCCCCGCCGCGCGCCGAACACAGGCATGGGCTGGCCCGGGATCGGTTTGAGTCTGCGTTGAATTGGCCCGTCGAGGCGAGACACCAATTGCAGCAGCGCGGCTGTGTAAGGATGATTGGCCCGCTGCAGGATATCCTCGATTTTGCCCCGTTCAACCAACCTTCCGCCATACATAATCTGAGCGGCGTCGCAGGTCGCGGCAATTACGCCCAGATCGTGACTGATCATCATAAGGGCCATTCCCAATTCCTTGCGCAGCCGGTTGAGCAGCATCAAAACCTGTGATTGCACGGTGACATCCAGCGCGGTAGTGGGTTCGTCAGCGATCAAAAGCTTCGGTTCGCAAGCGATGGCGACGGCAATCATGATGCGCTGGCGCATGCCACCGCTGAACTGTTCAGGAAGGTCGTCAAAGCGCCGAACAGGATCTCCAATCCCCACGAGTTCCATCAGATCCTGGGCTCTGCGCCGCGCCCCCGAGCGCTCCATGCCCCGATGGTAGCGGAGAGTCTCGGCAATCTGTTCACCCACTGGAATCGCGGGGTTAAGTGATGTGAGGGGATCCTGGAACACCATAGCGATTTGTGACCCTCGGACGCGCCGCAGCTCCCGCTCGGAAAGCCGCAAAAGGTCCTGTCCTTCAAACCATACCTGACCGGTCGTTACGACCCTGTCCAACGGGCCAAACAAGCGCAGGATGGTAAGCGCCGTCACGCTTTTACCACTGCCGCTTTCCCCCACCACTCCGAGCGCCTCCCGATGCCCGAGGGAAAACGACACGTCGTCGACTGCGCGCAAAACACCGCGCGCGGTCGAGAACTGCGTAGAGAGGTTTTTGATTTCAAGCAGTGGAGGATTTTTGCTCACGCCGCCGTACCGCTCGCTGTCGCAAAACGTCGCGACAGCATATTTAGGGCCAGCACCGTAAATCCCAACATGATCCCGGGCATGATTGCCAGCCACCAGGCGACCGCCAGATAGGGCCGTCCGCGCGCGATGAGCAGACCCCACGTCGTCGCCGGCGGCTGCACCCCAACGCCCAAAAAGCTCAGACCGGCTTCCGCGAGCATGACGTGACCGAGCTCAATAACGGTAAGGACAACGATTCTCGGAGCGAGATTGGGAAGGACGTGATACCAGAGAACGCCGCGATCCGTGCAGCCGGACGCCACAGCCGCCTCGACGAAAAGGCAGCTGCGCAAACGCATAGTTTCTGCGCGAATCAAGCGCGCGAAAGCAGGCCATATCAGTGTTGGTAGGATAATCACGACATTGAGAATCGTCGGTCCGATCACGGTAAGAAAAAAAATCGCCACCAGGAACATGGGCATGGCCGTCTGCGCCTCGGTGAGACGCATCACGATGCGGTCGACCGCGCCGCCGTAAAAACCTGCTAGCATTCCGAGCGTGACACCAATCACCAGGCCGGCAAGGGTGCTGAAGACCCCAATGAAAAACGTCAAACGCGCTCCGGCAATCATGTTGGACAGGACATCACGGCCCAGCTGGTCCGTGCCCAGCCAGTGGAGTCCACGGCTCGATGTCGACAAGGGCGGCGATAGCCGCGCAACCACCTCTTGGGCAGTGGGATCGTACGGAGCCAAGTTGCTTCCCGTCGCCGCAAACAAGGCGATGAGGAGCAAATACCCGAGCCAGACCAACAAGCTCCAGCTCATGGCCCTCTGGATCGAGCCTATCGTGCTAAGCTCTGAGGTCTCTTCACCGCGCGCTCTGACCGGAACCTCTGCAATGCTCATAGAAAAGACGTTTTTCGGCTAGGCACCATTCGCAGAGTCATTTTCTGGCGTCTTAGGCGGGGCGGATCCGCGTATCCAGATAACGATAGAGAAGATCCACGACCGCATTGGTCAGGATCACAAAAGCTCCCGCAACGATCACCGCCGCTTGGAGCACGGGAAAATCTTGGCGCGAGGCCGCGTTGATCATCAGTTGCCCAATACCGGGCCAGGCGAAAACGACCTCGATGGCGAAAGCCGCCCCTCCCATCATGCGCACATATTCCCACCCGATCGTCGTCAGCATAGTCATAGCCGTATTGCGCAGGATGTGCTTCCAGAGGATCAGCCGCTCGGGCAGGCCTTTACTGCGCGCCACGAGAGCATATGGCTTGGTCATTTCCTCAAAGGTCGCAGAACGCACCAATTGAAAAATACGCCCGCCATGGACCATGGCAAGTGTCACTGCAGGTAGGATCACACTCCGCCAGCTCGAAAAACCTGAAGTCGGCAGCACCCTGAGCTGGACTGCGACAACGACGATCAGAAGCAAACCTAACCAAAAATTGGGAACCGAGAGCGCGACAATAGATAAAAAATTAGCGCCCTGGTCCAGGCGCGATTCCGGTCGCGCCCCGGCAAGCGTACCCAGCAGCGAGCCTCCTACCCCCGCAATCACAAGCCCGACCAGCGTCAGTAACACCGTGGCCGGCAAGGCTTCCAAAACCGCTGCCAACGCGGGGCGGTTCTGCCACAATGATTGCCCGAAGTCCCCGTGGATGAGCGCGCCGAAATACGTGACGAACTGTTCGAGAAACGGCCGATCGAGGCCCAGTTGGTGACGGAGGCGGGCAATTTCTTGCTCGCTCGCGTCCACCGGAGCCATGATCGTCGCGGGATCGCCGACAACATGGCCGAGAACGAAGATGACCAGGGTCACCAAAAAGAGGACCGCCAGTCCATCGCGTAGACGCCCCAGCGTGAAGCTGGCAAGCGAACGATAGTTCAAAAGGTCGGTCCGGAATCTATTCGGTCAGCCTCATCGTTGCGACTCGCACTTCGTCATCGAGCCGTGGCTGCCACTCGAGGCGCTTGGCCAAGCCGTAAATCAGATTCTGCTGCAAAAGATAAATCGCGTGTGGATCCTGGTGCAGCAATGCCCAAACCTCTTGATACAGCTGATCGCGGGTTTTTTGATCCAGAGTTTTGATCGCCTTGTCCATGAGCTCGTCGATTTTCTTGTTGCAGAGCTTGCTCGAAGTGCCATCGCACGTGATGTGGGCTACGATCCGCGACCCATCAAACCATTCATTGGAATTCCAACCGTACTTGAGGTCAAAAGCCCCCTTTTGGTTGCCCGGAATCCGTCCCAGCTTGCGATACGCGTTCCAGTCGTGCAACTGAACTTTGGTTGTCACGCCGATTTCCTTCAGTTGCGCGGCAACAAATTCCGCAGTCTCCTCACCCTTGAGATATCTCCCGATCGGCGCATTGAGCACCACTTCAAAGCCGTCGGGGTAGCCGGCTTCTTTGAGCAATTGGCGCGCTTTCTGAGGATCGTACGGGAATGGTTTTATCTTGGGATTGTACCCCAGCATCCCCTTCGCAAGATGCTGCGCATCCATGGGACGCGCGTGCCCCTGGTAAATGGTCTTCGCGAGCGTTTGTTTGTCGATCGCCAGATTCAACGCGACCCGGACCCTGGGGTCAGCCAGTTCTTTCTTGTGCGCATTGAATTGAATGTAGCTGAACTCGGTCGCAGGAGCGGAGATAAACTTCGGGGCGAGCCTTGCCTGTTCGGGCAACAGGTCAAGCACGAGATCCACCTCGCCCGCTTGCAACGCGGAAAGTTGCGTCTGCGGGTCCGGGATGACGCGAACGACAAACTGCTTGACGACAGGCTTTTTCCCCCAATATTCTTCGTTGGCCAAAAGGGTGATATCTCGGCCCCTCTCCCACGCCATAAACTTATAGGGTCCTGTGCCCACGGGTCGTTCGCCAAAAGATTTCTGACTTGCGGCCTTTGGCGGCACCATGACGAGCTGTGTCATCTGGACCGGCAAGACCGCGTCAGTCCCGTCAGTCATGACATCGACGGTGTATTCGTCAACCGCCTTCGCGCCTTTGATATTTTCAATGTACGACGAGCGCTGCGTCTTGTAGTTCTTATCGACAATGCGATTGACGCTGAAGGCGGCCGCTTCGGCGTTAAAGGGTTCGCCGTTATGGAACTTCACGCCCTTTCTAAGGCGAAACCGCCAGGTGTTGTCGTCGACCGCTTTATAGCTCTCGGCAAGCCACAAAACGACCTTTCCATCGACTCCCCGGTCCAACAAGCTTTCAAAAATGTTGCCGCTTGCCACCCTCGAATTGCGGTCAATGACCGCCTGGCCATCCAGGGTGGAAGGCTCTGTAGATATCGCAATGACCAGCGGCTTTACCGGTTGGGACGCAGCTCCGAGCATGCAAAGTGCCCCAACCATTAGAAGAGAAACGGCTCTAAACATTCTCGTTCCCATGCTATACCTCCGGCTCGTTAATCGCATTCAATAATATCAGTGGCTCATGTCAATAAAATTTAGCACTACGCGATTCCACTCTTCAGGAATCTCGCGGTAATGAAAATGCGCAACATTGTTGAAAATATGCATCTGCGCTCGCCGCGTCTTGTCGCAGATTATCTCAAAAAGGCTGATGCCGACGGGCAGAATCGCCGACGGGTCGCTGGCGCCCCATGTCACCAGAACCGGCATGGTGAGCCGGCCCGCCCGAATCCACTGGTCCGTCTCCTCCTTGTCACGTTTGAATCTGGAAAAGCGCGAGCCATGAATCAACGCCATGGCCTCCCCTTGACCCTCGTCGTAGTAGCGCGTCCGGATCCCGTCGACATCGACAAATCTGGCCTGGTAGATAACCGATCCGCTCTGTCTCATCAACTCACTGATCGCCATGTTTTCACGCCTTCACGGCTGGCGCTTATCCTAGGACTGATTTCACAGGAAATCAATCAGCTTTTCTCAAGAAATTCTGACCAGGCAGACGCAAATCATGCACGGCGAACTCGCCGGCAGTGCCCGCTTGACTCAGCTTCGTAGTTGCTGTTTTCTGAAGGGCGGTGCAATCCCATGTCCGGTCTCCTTTGGCCCAAAAGCCAGTTGTTTCTGACCGCGGAATCATTGACCCGTTTTCACGACCAGTGCCGCGACTTGTTCGTTCAAACCCTCCGGCACATGGAGATTGCGGAAGATCTCACCCCGCTCCTCAGTTCTCTCTACCTTCCCTTCGCAGCCTGGTTGGACCGGCACCGTCAAGAGCAAACCCAAACCTTGGTTGTCGGCCTCTGCGGCGCGCAGGGCTCAGGCAAGTCCACGGTCGGCGCGTTGCTGAAATTACTGCTCGAAGCAGCTTTCACCCAACGCGTTGTCACGCTTTCCTTAGATGACCTCTATAAGACTCACGCCGAAAGACAAATACTGGCGCGCACCATTCATCCTCTGTTCGCCACTCGTGGGGTGCCGGGAACTCACGACGTCAATCTGGGAATTGAGACGATCGAGAGGTTAAAGGCGCAGGGTCCAGGACAACTTACGGCGATACCGGCTTTCAACAAAGCAACCGACGATCGGCACGCGCAAGAAACATGGCCGACCGTGAGCGGGCCGGCGGATACGATTATCTTTGAAGGCTGGTGCGTCGGTGCCCTCCCCCAGCCACAAGAATCGTTACTCCAACCTGTCAATGATCTGGAAAGAAAAGAGGATCCATCGGCTACGTGGCGTAGCGCCGCGAATCAAGCGCTCGCAGAAGAGTACCAGAAGCTATTTTCTCTGATTGATGTTCTGTTGTTGCTCAAGGTAGACGAAATGGAAAAAGTTTTCGCATGGCGACATCTACAGGAGCGCAAGCTGGCAAAGAAGGCAGCCGCAGCCGGGATCGCCGCACGCGACCTACGGGTTATGTCCCCCGCCCAAGTCAATCGCTTCGTCATGCATTACGAACGCCTCACACGCCATATCCTCGCGGAAATGCCGCAGCGCGCGGATATTGCTTTTTTCCTCGATGAAACCCATAGTCCGGCAACGGTCCAGATTAACAAACCCCTGGTTCGGCCTTCTTTGCGTAGCTAGCGCATCATCGTTCCAAGCATAGTCCAGGGCGAAGCTCCCGCTGGCAGCAAAAGAAAAATTGTTGGCGGAGAGGGAGGGATTTGAACCCCCGCTACCCTTCCGGGCAGACCTGATTTCGAGTCAGGCGCCTTCAACCGGGCTCGGCCACCTCTCCGCAGTCAAACAAGTTCAGTGATAACTTCGGTGACGTTAGCACGGCGCTGAAGATTTTTAAACACAACTCGCTTCACCCGGCTCGCGGCGCCCACGGTTTTACCTATCTCGGCGTGCAATCGATCCGTCTCACCGCAACCTACTGCTCTGCTTGAAGTTCGGTTCAAAACGTTCAACGAGGTTAAATCGCGCGTTGTTCAGCCGGAGTTTTTCCGTCTGGTTTCAAGCTGGGGTTCACAGACGAAACACCAAATACTTCGCACTTAAACTAATCTATGTTGACTAGGTAACGGGGTTAGGATAAATCAGCTAAACGTTAAAGGAGGAGAAGCCCGTGAAAGCTATGGAACTCGGGGATATGAATGCCCTAAATCAATGGCTTGCCGAAAGAAGTTTGGGCGGGCACTGGGACGCGCACCATCCCCTACCCACACCCAAACCCCACTTGTGGAAGTGGGCGGATATCTGGGAGGGACTCCAAGCAGCCGGGGAACTGGTCCCGATGGACGCGACCGCAAGACGGACGATTCAACTAAAGAATCCGGCTCTGGATCGAGGAATGACCAATACCATTCACATTTCCATCCAACTGGTGAAGCCGGGAGAGATCGCGAAAGCCCACCGTCACACCGCGGCGGCGATCCGCTACGTTCTCAAAGGCTCGCCGAAAGGGTTTACGATCGTGGAGGGCGAGCGGTTCGCGATGGAGGAAGGGGACCTGATCACAACTCCCAACTGGACATGGCACGATCATTACAATGGCTCATCAGAGCCGATCGTTTGGTTGGATGGCCTGGACGTACGTTTGGTAAGTTCCATGGGCGCAATGCTGCAGGAAAATTATCAAACCGACCAGCAACCAATTGAAAAGCCTGATGGTTATTCCGCAAACACTTTGGGTCGCGCGCGTCCGGCCTGGATCAAATCTCCCCACCTGACTCCGCCTTTTCGCTACCGGTGGAAAGAAACCCATGCGGCGCTCCAGGCTTTGAAAGAAAGCGCAGGCGATCCATGTGACGGGATCCTCCTGGAATACACTAATCCATTCAGCGGAGGACCCACGCTACCGACGTTTTCTTGCGAAATTCAACTGCTGCGACCGAAAGAAAAAACCCGCTCCCACCGCCACACCAGCACGACGATCTACCACGCGTTTCGCGGCGAGGGCTCAACCGTCGTCGGAGGGCAACAATTGAAGTGGACTCAGGGAGATATTTTTCTCGTCCCGCCTTGGTTTTGGCATAGCCACGAGAACCGGCAAAGCGAAGACGCCATCCTTTTCTCCACCACCGACCGGCCGGCTGCCGTCGCACTCGGTCTTTACCGCGAAGAGGTTGGCGCCACTTAGATCAAGGCACAAAGAATTCCCGCAAACGAAATCACAAAGGGAGGACCCAATGGCAAAGACAGACACAACGATGGTGCGCGCAGAGAGAGACATGGTCAAGGAAGCGGAAGCCTATAAATCCCCTTACGAGAGGTGGAAGCAGGCCGAAGGCCTGCCGACGGTGCGTGGTTATTTTGTCAGGAACCTTTTGACAATGGAACTCGCGCCCTGGAAGTCGAGCGGTGAAGGCCGGGCAGCCGTTATCAACCTCGAAGGAACGGGCGGTTTCAACGATGCGCACGTCACCGAAATCCCCGCGGGAAAATCGCTCAACCCCCATAAGCATCTGTTCGAAGAAACCATCTACATTCTTAAAGGACAGGGAGCGACTTCGGTTTGGCTCGATGAGTCCAGAAAACAGAGCTTCGAATGGCACACGGGAAGCTATTTTGCCATTCCGATGAACGCCTGGCATCAGCACTTCAACGTATCCGGCACCGAGACCGCGCGCTACGTCTCGATGACCAGCGCTCCGCGGGTCATCGATTCCTTCGACAATGACGAATTCGTTTTCGAGAATCCTTTTGTCTTCAAGGACCGGTTCAATGCCGAACACGGTTACTTCAAGGAGGCTGAGCGCAAGCCCGATTCACGCCGGTGGCAAACCAACTTCGTCGCCGATGTGATGGCTTGTCAGATGAACGAGGGCGGCAGAGGGATCGGGGTCAAGTCGCTGGGTTTCGGACTCGTCAACGGCACCATGAAATCGCACAGCTCGTTTTGGCCGGTCGGTACTTATAAAAAAGCTCACCGCCATGGGCCTGGGATCCACGTCGTCATTTTAAAAGGTTATGGATACTCTTTAATGTGGCAAGAAGGTAAGGCGATCGAAACAATTGACTGGGAGCCGGGAAGCGTGTTTGTGCCGCCGGAAATGTGGTTCCATCAGCACTTTAACACCGGCAAAGATCCCGTCCTTTTTCTCGCCATCGGTTGGGGCAGCGACAAGCCGAAGAGCGGCGGCAAGCAATACGTCTACAAGAGCGTCAAAGAAGGCGGCGACCAGATCGAGTACGAAGAGGAAGACCCGGCAATTCATCGTGATTACGAGGCAGCCCTCGCCAAAGAGGGCGTAACCTGCAGGATGGGAGGCAAGCACCCGTTCTGCACAGCGAAGGCTCAAGCGGCTTAATCTAGGAGGGATGCATGGCGCAGCGAAACATAAAGATTCGAGGGGTTTACCGTTCGGGGAGTCATTTGCCCATCTGGGAAGTGCTACAGCAAGCCGGCATCTGGAAAAAAGCCGGCCTTGATCTCGTCAGCTTCGAGTACTGCGCAATGCCCCCGGACGCCGAGAAGGCTCTTTTCAAAGGCGAAATCGATTTCATTTCCGGCGATCATCTCACTCCCTACGGCTTGGTCGTCCAGGGCAAGCCTATCGTGAGCATCGCCTCGCCGGTTAACGCGCAGAATGCCAGCGTCGCCTCCCGGGAACCGATCAACTCTATCCAAGACCTGCGCGGCAAACGGATCACCGATACTCCCATGGAGGGAAGGGACGGCGGTTTTCATCACGGTCGCGGCAATCACATGATGTACCTCATACGCTCGGGTATCGCTATCAGCGACGTTCATTGGGTGGAATCGGAAAGCTCCGATGAGCAGTTCGAAGCGCTAAAATCAGGGAAGGCCGATGCCCGCTTCATCTCCGGGACAGGAGACAGATACAAAGAGCTCGGATTTCACGTCCTACCGCTTGGGCCCTTGCCGATGATTAACGGCCCCACGATCACCACTTCCTATACCGTCCTGCAGAAGAAAAAAGGGTTGGGCGAACGGCTGGTCAAGGCCATGGTGCTCGGTATTCATTTCACCAAGACCCAGCGCGCAAAGACCGAGCGCATTCTCGAAAAACTCAACAAACGGGTCGGCGAATCCTACTCGTACAGGAGTCTCGAGCGCATGCCCAGGAAGCCCTATCCTGATCCGCAGGCAGTCATTAACGCCTATGACCTGGGCTGCATCAAGTCTCCTGAAGCCAAAGAGGTCAGCGCCCTTGCCTTGTGGGATCTCCATTACTTGAGGGAACTGGACAACTCCGGCTTCATCGACAAACTGTATAAGCGGAAACATTAAGTGTTCCGCAGATCCTTCGGAGAATGATGCTGGGTAAATCCCGCCCTCCTTTCCGTTGATGATTGGCTGAGTTTGGCGGCGCTCGTGATCCATAGGGAGCGTGAGCGAAACTTTCATCCGTGATAAGAAAAGTCTGAATCACACTCTCCGCGCACAGGAGGTATAGACAGAATGCAGATTCGGTACGGGTTGATTAGCTGCGACTCGCACGGGCAGCTAGACAAGGACGCTTTCACGCGCCGCATGTCGAAAGCCAAATGGGGCGATCGCATCCCGCAGATTGTGGAAGTCAAGGATGAGAAATTTTCCCACCCGGTTAACAGATGGATGGTCAACGGCAAGGTCGCCGGCGATTCGGTGTGCAACTGCCCCGCCGCCATGGAAGGCGGCGTCGAGAGAGGTTATTACCCGCAGCGTTGGGAGGAAGTTCCGCGCAAAGTTTACGACCCGCTCGAGCGCGCCAAAGCCCTGGACGAAGATAAAGTGGATGGAGAGGTCCTTTATCCCAATAACCCCGTCAGCAACTTTGCGTTTCTGCAAGCCGACGCCGAATATGAACTTGCGTGCGTGCAGGCCTATAATGATGCCATTACCGAATGGTATGAGGTTACCAACCGCTATATCCCCTTGGCGATTATCCCCTACATGAACAATATTAACGTGATCGTCTCCGAAGTGGAAAGAGCCGTGACGAAGGGGCACCGGGGCGTGATCATGCTGGCCCAGCCAGGGATCACGAAAAAGGGCCTCAAACATTTCAACGATCCCTTTTGGGAGCCGCTGTGGTCGGTCTGTCAGGACCTGGACATGCCCATTCACTGGCATGGCTCTTCCGGCCTTGCTTCTCTCCTGGCAGTCCCGCGTTGGAAGGGATTCACTCGGAACCAGTCGCACACGGTATCGACGTCGCGACTGTGCGCGACCCCGGCGCAGTTGATACCGAATCTGATTCTCTCCGGTCTCCTCGATAAATATCCTCGCCTTAATTGGGTGTGCGCCGAGACCGGACTGGGATGGGTCAATTATGTACTGGAGGCCTGCGATCACGAATGGGAGCGCCGGCATCTCTGGACTGCAGGAATTCTAACGCGCCCCAGCGAGCTGTTTCGCCGGCAAATTTACGTCGACTTCTGGTACGAGAAGGCAGGCATGGAGCTGCGCCACGAAGTCGGCATTGATAAGATCATGTGGGAGTCCGATTACCCGCACATCGCTTCCACCTATCCGAAGTCTTGGAAATTCGTCGAGTGGGCTTTGGACGGTCTAGAGGTGACAGAGGGCGAACGCAAGAAGCTCCTCTACGATAACGCTGTGCGCCTGTACAAACTTTCCTAGGAGGTCAACAGAGACGAGATGGCTGCCAACGCCAAGTTTATAAGCGCCGACGACCACGTCCAGGAGCACCCGGAGGTATGGACCCAGCGATTATCGCGAGCCAAGTGGGGTGATAGAATTCCCCATCTAAAATCGCTGGAGAATGGAACCGAAGCCTGGGTTGTGGACGGGCGGAGAATATCGCTTAACGGGGTCGCCGTGGCAGGCGCTCTGATGCGGGACCGAATCCAAGAGCCCAGTCGTTGGGAGGACGTCCCGAAGATGGCCTACGACCCTAATGAGCGATTGAGAGCAATGGATGCGGACGGTGTCGACTATTCCGTCCTTTATCCCAGTGTAGCTGGCGTTGCGGGAGAGACCTTCGGCAGGCTGACCGATCCGGAGTTCGAGCTCGCGTGCGTCCAGGCGTATAACGACTGGCTTATCGAGGAGTGGGCAGGAGCCAGCCTGCGGTTTATTCCCCAATGCCTCGCGCCGCTCTTCCCCGCCGAGGCGGCGGTCGCGGAGATCAAGCGCGCGGTAGGCAAAGGTCACAAAGGCGTCGTCTACCCGGCGATTCCCATGGAGTTACGGGACGTCCCGCACATTAACGATTCCGTCTACGACCCTCTCTGGGCGATTTGTCAGGATCTCGGTGTGCCGATATGCTTTCACGCTGGGGCTTCCGAAGCCATTCAAGTGCCTCCCTACCTCGGATACTCGCAGGACATTGCCAGGGCATTTCAAGCGATTACCAGGCCGGTCAGTACCGTAGCCGTGGTTGTAAATCTTCTGATCTCGCGGATCCTTATGCGCTATCCGAAACTGCAGGTCGTCTTTGGCGAAAGCGCGCTCGGCTGGGGCGCCTATCTTCTTGAGTATACGGACTTTCAGGCGAAGGGAGATCGGCTGCACCTGGAAGGCTATGATCTTACCCCCTCACAGATGTTCAAGCGTCAGTGCTACCTGGTGGGTTGGTATGATCATGCCTCTCTCCAGACCCGGCACTTTATTGGCAGCGAAAATATTCTTTGGGCGACCAACTTTCCTTTAGCCACCTCGACCTGGCCAAAGAGCCAAGACTACATTGCCAGCAGCTTTGCGGACGTTTCGCAGAATGAGCGCGACAAGATCATCTGGGGAAACGCGGCAAAACTCTACAATATCGACTAAGACAATCGGGGCGGCGATTTTCATACCATTGGGAGGGATTACAATGAAGCCTCTGTTGGTCCCAGCGTTGTTGTGCATATCGCTAGCGGCGTCCTCGCCTGTGGAAGGAGCATCCGCACAGCCCAAGCGTGGCGGCACCGTAACCCTCGGCATCACCAGAGACATGACGGTGGCAAACCCGCTGGTGGACACGAGCTCAACGCAGAAGAGAATTCGTGATCTGATGTTTGAGACCCTTTTGGGCGTCGACCTCAAGGGAAACCTGCAACCCGCGCTCGCAGAGTCATGGGACATTTCCAAGGATGGCAAGCTCTACACTTTCCGCCTTCGCAGGGGAGTGAAGTTTCACAATGGCCAGGAGATGACTGCGGAAGATGCCAAGTTTGCCATCGATTACAGCATGAACCCAAAAAATGGCGCCAGGGGCTTTGCCGAGTTGGAGATTGTCGATCGTGTCGAGGCCCGCGATCGCTACACCCTTAATATTTACTTGAAACGCTCGGCGCCCGGCTTCACCTATGCGCTCGCCAGAATCGAAACTTTCTCCGTGATACCCAAGGAGTCAGTAGCGGAAGGAACGCGCAATCCCGCCAAGTTCCCTCCCGGGACGGGCCCCTTCAAGTTTGTCGAGTGGCAACCCCAACAACGCATCGTTTTTGAAAGGTTTGACGATTATTGGGGACACAAAGCCTCTGTGGACCGGGTAATCCTGCGTGTAATTACCGACCCCACAGTCAGCTTCACCGCGCTTCGGGCCGGCGATATCGACATGACGGAGCGCGCTCCCTATGAGTGGATAAGGGAAATCCGCGACGGAAAGCTCAAAGGCGTCGGTTTCGTTGAATCTCGCTATTCGGCAGGCCGTGCCATAGAATTTAACGTCATTGACCCGCCGTTTAACAATAAGAAGCTGCGGTTGGCTGTGGCCCACGCCATCGATAGAAAAGAGATCCTTCAAGCCGCATACTTCGGTTTCGGTGAGCCGTCGGATCAGTTTTATCCCAAGGGTCACAAATGGTACATCGAGGGAATTCCTACGCTGGCCTATGATCTCGATAAAGCCAGGGCTTTGCTCAAGGAGGCTGGCTATAAAGGGGAACCGATTGAGATCTTGGGGAGCATGGGCGGAACACAGGAAGTGGAGACCGCAACCGTTCAGGCGCAGCTGAAGAAGATTGGCATGGATGTCAAGATCAGGATGGTGGAACGGGGCGCCGGTTTTCAAATGCGTCGCAAAGGCCAATATGCTTTCAAACTCTCCGGCGATCCCGGCGTGAATCCCAATCCTGTCGATCTCTACCTGCCCATCCACGTGTGCGAATCTGATCCCAGAAATCGCATCCAGAATGAGACCGGGTATTGCAACAAGGAGGTGGACACATTATTGAAAGCCGCCGCCGCCGAGTACGACCAGAACAAACTGCGTACCTTGATCGCCAAGATTGTCGGCCAGTTAAACGAGGACGTGCCGGAAGTCATCATCGGTCATACGTCGCGTTTTTTCGCTCTCCGAAACTATGTCAAAGGCTTCAGCACTGCCTATGACGGAGAATTCGTGTGGTGGGGTGGTGGCTTGAACCGGGTGTGGTTGGATAAGTGACCACGCGCGGGAGGCGAGTCATTGAGGTTACGGCAACCGGGCTAGATCATGACACTGAGAACCTGGCTCAGGCATGCGAGAATCCTCATGGGTTTTGACCTGCAACACCCGTTTCAAGCTTCAACTTGGGGGTCGACGGCAAGGGAAATATATGGTTAAGCTGAAGGCTCAGGGTTGTGATGCGCACCACGGCAGCGCCTCGATCGCCAATTACATCGATAAGAGGGCAGTATGAAAAAAATCGCCACGCTCAGTTTTCTCTTGATCCTCTTGCTCATGGCAGTCCCGTCGCTGGAGGCTGCCTCGGCTCAACCTAAGCGCGGAGGCACCATCACGCTCGCGATCAGTAAAGAACTCGCGCTGATGAATCCTCTCATCAACACAAGCTCGACGGAGGCGAGAATCCGTGAACTTATGTTTGAACCTCTGCTGGCGCGGGATCTAAAAGGTGCGCTCCAGCCGCGTTTGGCCGAATCATGGGAGGTTTCGAAAGACGGCAAGCTTTATACTTTCAGACTGCGAAAAGGCGTCAAGTTCCATAACGGCAAAGAGATGACCGCCGACGACATCAAGTATGCCATTGACTATACGCTGAATCCCAAGAACGGCGCCTACGGCTTCAACGATTTGGAGGCTGTTGAGCGTGCTGAGGTCGCCGATAAGTACACCCTCAGGATCCACATGAAGCGCCACAATCCGCTTTTTCTGACTGTGCTATCGGACATCCGGTCGTTCTCAGCAATTCCCAAGGAATCGTTGCCCGAGGCGCTCAGAAAACCCACGGCGTATCCTGCCGGCACGGGTCCTTTCAAGTTCGTTGAATGGCAGCCGGGACAGCGGATCGTGCTTGAGCGCTTCGACGAATACTGGGGGCAAAAAGCTTATGTGGATCGCGTCATCATGAAAGAGATCGGCGACGCGACGGTTCGTTTCACCGCCCTACAGGCTGGTGACGTAGATCTCATTGAGCGGACTCCCTATGAATGGGTCCAGCAGATCGTGGAGGGCAAGATCAGGGGGATCGGGTTTGCCAAGGCCGCGCGGGCGGGCGCGCGGAACCTGGAGTTCAACGTGACCGACCCGCCCTTCAATAACAAAAAATTGCGCCAGGCGATCGCCTACGCTCTGGACAAAAAGGAGATCATGCAGGCCGCCTACTTCGGGCTCGCCGACACCGCGGACCAGAGGTTCCCCACCGGACATTTCTGGTATTTTGCCGATGTGGCGGCGCCTCAGCATGACCCGAACAAGGCCAGGGCTCTGTTGAAAGAAGCCGGCTACAAGGGCGAAACTCTCGAGCTGATGGGCAACCGGGGCGAGGTGGCGGACGTCGAGGGCGCGACCATTCAGGCGCAGCTCAAGCGAGTCGGAGTCAAGGTCGAACTCAAAATTCTCGAGCGCGCCTCGGCTCTCGAGTTGCGGCGCTCAGGGAAATATATGTTCAAACTGGCGGGCGGGTCCGACTACCCAGATCCGCTCCCCGCTTATGTAGAGTACACTTGCGAGCCTGATCCAAGAAAACGCCGCCTGAATGAATCCGGTTACTGTGACAAGGAATATGACGCCCTGATAAAGAAGGCAGAGGGAGAAGTTGATCTGGAGAAGCGGAAAGCCATCTTCAGACAAGCGGTTGCGAAGTGGATGGATGACTTACCCGTGGTGGCGATCGGCTTCACCCCGCGCTTTTTCACTTTCCGTGACTACGTGAAGGGCTTCGTCACCAACGCGAGCGGCGATTTTGAGCCCTGGGGCGCGGGTTTAAGTCATACATGGGTAGATAAGTAACCCAGCTTTCCTCATGCTCGTCCGCTACATCATCCAGCGGCTTTGGCAGCTTATCCCGGTCCTTATTCTGGTAAGCGTAGCGGTCTTTCTCATCGTGCGCATTATTCCGGGAGATCCAGTTCTGGTCATGCTCGGGATCGATCCGGAAGAACGCGTGCGCATTAGCGAAGAACAATACCAGGCGTTACAACAGCAGCTGGGTTTTGATCGTCCGATTTACGCCCAGTATTTCAACTGGCTCAATAAAATCGTTCGGGGCGACCTTGGGCTGTCGCTGCGCTCGCGCAGACCGACCTTCGAGATTATCTTCGAGCGCTATCCGGCGACGATCTATCTCGCAATCACCGCGTTGATCACGGGCTTGGCCATTGCAATCCCGACCGGTGTGATCGCCGCTATCCGGCAGAATACGCGCGCAGACTATGCCGCCATGGGATTCGCCCTCTGGGGCATCGCCGTGCCTAACTTCTGGCTCGCTCTAATGCTCATCGTTCTTTTCAGCCTGAAATTGGGCTGGCTGCCATCGATCGGATATGCAAGTCCTTTGGAGAACCCGTTTCGTTTTCTCCAGCATGTAGCGCTGCCTGCGATCGTTATGGGAACGGATCTGGCCGCCCCACTGACTCGTTACATACGAGCCGAGATGTTGGAGCAGCTCAAGCAAGACTATGTGCGCACGGCCTGGGCCAAGGGTTTGCCCTCGCGTATGGTCATCGTCAAGCACGCGCTCAAGAATTCCTTGATCGCGGCGGTGACCGTGATCGGGTTACAAACAGCCCGCCTTCTGGGCGGCTCGACCATCGTCGAGACCGTGTTTTCCTGGCCCGGCGTCGGCCGGCTCTTGATCGAGGGCATTTACGCGCGGGATTACCCGGTCGTTCAGGGATCTGTTTTGCTCATTGCGGTCACGTATGTCTTCATCAACCTCTTCGTCGATATCGTCTACAAGTGGCTGGACCCCCGCATCAAGCTCGAATAGAAGGAAGATCGTATGAAGCAAGCAGCTCTACCAAGGCCTGCGTGGGCTGCCGCCGAGCCGGCGAGCTCCTATCTTTCTAGATTTCTTGCGGCGTGCCAGGTTATTGCACGCAACCGGCTTGCGCTGTTAGGCGCGATCATCGTCACCAGCTGGCTTTTGACGGCTTTGCTTGCGCCCTACATGGCAACGCATGATCCCTATGAGATCGACATCGCAAATCGTCTCCAGGGTCCAAGCAGCGATCATTGGCTGGGCACCGATTACCTTGGTCGAGATACCTACACTAGGCTGGTGTTCGGCGCACGTACCGCCTTTCAGGTGGCGATCGGAGCCGTCTTTCTGGGCGCTTTCTTCGGCATACCCCTTGGCGCAATCTCGGGGTTCTCCGGACGCTGGGTCGACTCGGGCATCATGCGCGTGATGGATGCGATTATGGCCTTTCCCGGACGCCTGCTGGCGATTGCTCTTGTGGCCTCGTTGGGAGGAGGACTCTTTTCTCTCTACATCGCTCTCGGCATCAACGCGATTCCCTCCTACGCTCGGATTGTCCGCGGCGTCGTGTTGGCCCAAAAGGAAAAGGAATACGTGGAGGCGGCGCGAATGACCGGCGAATCCGACTGGAACATCCTTTTTTTTCAGGTTCTGCCAAATTGTTTATCCGCTCTCCTCGTTCGGCTCAGCCTCGAGTTTGCCCATGTGATCCTGGCGGAATCTTCTCTCAGCTTTCTCGGACTCGGATTGCCCCCGCCCACCGCCAGCTGGGGCCTCATGCTGAAAGAGGTAACGCCTTTTCTCCAGCTCCAGCCCATGGCCGCATTCTTTCCGGGACTGACGATATCTCTGATCATTTTGGGCTTTAACCTCTTGGGCGACGGGCTCAGAGATGTTTTTGATCCGCGCCAGTATCAGCGATGATCACTGGCATACCTCTTCTTGAGGTCAAAAACCTCTCGGTTCAGTTTCACCTCCAACGCGGCACGCTGACGGCAGTCCAAGATCTTTCTTTTTCGCTTCAAGAGAGCGAAACCTTTGGGATTGTCGGTGAAACCGGTTGTGGGAAGAGCGTCACTTCGCTTTCGATCTTGCGGTTGATTCCTTCTCCCCCTGGGGAAATCGTGAGCGGCGAGATTCTCTTTGACGGCGAGGACCTGCTCAAAAAAAGTAAACGCGAAATGGAACGCATTCGCGGGCGCAAGATTTCCATGGTTTTCCAAGAACCCATGACCTCGCTAAACCCTTCTCTTAGCGTTGGGGAACAGATCAGTGAGTGCTACCGGGTCCATATGGGACACTCCAGAAAGGTCGCCCGCGATCTGACCGAGAACATTTTGGGATTGGTCCGCTTACCTTCTCCCAAGACTTTGGCCGGTCGCTACCCGCACCAGTTGAGCGGTGGGATGCGACAACGCGTCATGATTGCTATGGCCTTGGCGTGCCAGCCGAAACTCCTCATCGCGGATGAGCCTACAACAGCTCTGGATGTGACCATCCAGGCGCAAATTCTGGAGCTGCTTCAAGAACTGCAACAAAAGATGAAGATGGCGCTCATTTTCATCTCGCACAACCTAGGGGTTGTCGCGCGGCTTTGTGACCGGATTGGTGTCATGTACGCAGGTTCCATCGTGGAACTGGCGGAAAAAAAGGCCCTGTTCTCGCGCCCGCAACACCAGTACACTATCGCCCTGCTCAATGCGATTCCGCGACTTGAGCTGCGCCACGAGTCGTTGAAGGCGATACCCGGCGCGGTGTGCAATCTGTTCGACCCGCCTCCCGGATGCAAATTTCACCCGCGCTGTTCCAAGATTCGGGAAATTTGCAAGACCGAGCCGCCACGGCTGGAAGAAAAATTCGCCAAGACTCTGGCTGCCTGTTACTTTCCCGGTGTTTGATGCCCTTCCTCGAAGTCACAAATTTGACCAAGTACTTTGACGTCAGCGGAGGTTGGTTAAGCCGTTTGACTAGCGGCAACCAAATTCTCAAAGCAGTCGACCAAATCTCTTTCTCCGTCCCGGAGGGAAAAACCTTCGGCCTGGTAGGCGAGAGTGGTTGCGGGAAATCAACTACGGCACGCCTGATCACAAGGCTGATCCCGGCGACGGGCGGCGAAGTCTACTTCGAAGGGCGAGAGGTCCTGCACCTTCCTAAAAAGGCAGTGCGAGAATTGCGCAAGCACATTCAAATGATCTTTCAGGATCCCTACGCTTCCCTGAATCCCAGGATGCGCGTCGTTGATATCGTCGGGCGGCCTCTCAGTATTTTTTACGGAACGAAGGGCGCAAAAAAAATTGATCGGGTGGCAGAACTGTTGGAACTCGTCGGACTGCGCCCCGAACAACTCTACCGTTACCCGCACGAATTTAGCGGCGGCCAGCGTCAACGCATTGGCATCGCGCGTGCCCTCGCGACGAACCCGCGACTCATTATCGCCGACGAACCGGTCTCCTCCCTCGACGTCTCAGTTCAAGCGCAGGTATTGAATCTATTAAAGCGGTTGCAGCGCGAACTGAAGCTCAGTTTGATCTTCATCTCCCATGACCTCAATGTGGTCGGTTACCTGGCCGATATCGTGGCGGTCATGTATGCGGGTAAGATCATGGAAATAGCTCCGGCAGAAGAAATCTTTAACGCGCCGCTCCATCCGTATACCAAAGCGCTTTTGGCCTCGAATCCGACCGTGGAGTCGTTTACCGAATCCATTCAATCATCCCTGAAAGGCGAGGTCACATATCCCCTCAATCCGCCCCCTGGCTGCCGCCTGGAGCCCCGCTGCCCCATCCGTGTCGAGAAATGCAAGTCGATCGAGCCCATTTTACAGGAGAAAAGAGCTTCCCATCGAGTGGCTTGCCATGAAGTTTGAACCGTATTCCCCCGAACATAAGGGAACGGGTTGTTATTCCACCCTCACCCCAGTCTAGCAGGTCGCTGAAAAGGGGGGTGGAATGCCTTGGAGAGCCTCAGAAGGGAGTCTTGATTGACGGACATGTCGCCGAAAGCTTCGGGGTACGCTCGTAACGAAGGAAAAGTTTGGCTCCGAGACTGGAGTGCGATTCATGAGTCCGAGAAATGGATGAAAATGACTTTGGAGGCCTTTGGTTTTCGGAAGCCGGAGAGCCGCAGATGAGAACTCATGCGCGAGAGTGCGCCGAGAGAAAAGGCAACCCTGAAGCGTCCGCACGCCTAAATTTGGCTGCTCGGATGACCACCACGCTTTCTTCTCGCCCTTAAATCAGCAAAGAAAGTTTCCAAGACGCCGGCGCAATTCTCTTCGAGAACGCCCCCGATAACTTTTACCTGGTGATTGAATCGCGGATCGTGACAAAGACGGTAAAGGGATTCGACAGCCCCACCCTTCGGATCCAAGCAACCAAATACGAGCCTGGGAATCCGCGCCTGGAGAATTGCGCCAACACACATGACACACGGCTCCAAGGTGACATAAAGGGTGCACTCGGTCAGGCGCCAACTGTTCAACGCTTGTGAGGCTTCTTGCAACGCGAGCATTTCAGCGTGAGCCGTGGGATCCTGAAGCGCTTCGCGCTGATTTCTTCCCAGCGCAATCACGACCCCGTCCCTCGCCACCAACGCGCCCACGGGGATTTCCTCCTCCTGTCCGGCCCGCCTTGCTTCCTCCAGCGCCTTCAGCATAAACCCCAGGTCGCTGATGGGTTCTTTGCTTTCATCCATGTTTTCTTGACTTGCCGTCGAGATTGGGTCTGTATTTCTTGCGGGAAAAAGGAACGGCTCTCGAATGCTGCTGCGTTTAGAGTGTTTATTTTAATCTATTGAAGACAACAAAGGTCTGCAGTTCGGGGAAATGCCTTTGGCTCGGCAGCGGCAGTCGCTGGGGCACAGCGCCGCTCATGGGTACATGTATTCAATCGGGGGAGACTCAAATGCCGCAATCACTTTTTCCACTCCGGGGACCGCCTCTGCAATTTGCGTGACTTCCTGTTCGAACTCCGGATATGTAAGGATGCCGGATATCCGGACCTGACCTTTCTCGGCCTTGACATTGATATTGAGATTACGAGTCTTCGGCGAGGTAATCAGGGCTGCTTGGACTCTCGTACCAAGGGTCAAATCCTGAAACGCCTGTTCAGACTCGGCAGTCGGCTGAAATTCAGGCCGCTCGACCGTGTTTACGATCAGCCGCGAGGCGGTATCGAATGACATACGGGCCATGTTGAGGACAAGGTCGTAGCGACTCGAGTCGCGCCAGTCGGCGCCGAAAACCGCTTGATACCGGCTTGTGCGTGCTTTGTCCGTTTGTTCGATGTACGCGCGCGCGGCGTCTTCACTAATCTTTTGCCTGGCTTGAACCTGCTCGATTCGGTACTCCGGAGGCGCGGTCAGCTGCACCTTAAAAACATGCCCGACGCCTTGAAGAAGTTCTTGGCCTGCGTGGCCGTGATAAACCAGATTCCCCCCTTGCGCGACCTCGCACATCGCTGCCTGCAGAACGATGCGATAAAGCCGCAGACTCTCAAGCCATCGTTCCCACCAGTGCGGCTTTGTTTCCAGTACTTCGGTGAACTTTGCTTCTGGGATCCCGTAGCGCTTGCTTGCCTCGGCAAGCACCTCACGGCTGATACAGCGATACCCTAATGTGTGGGCGACCCTTTCCGCTAGTTCAGGCCCGCCGCTAAAGGCTCCGCGCGAAATCGTTATAATAGCCATGATGGATTGCCTCCTTTGGCGCTGCTCAAATTGATTTTCTTTCGGAAACCTGAAGCAAGATCCATTGACAGCAACTTTTACTTTCTCGGTGATGGCTGATATCCAGAATCCGGGACAATGTCATCTGTATAGTCCGTCTTCCAACCGTAGACGATCCGATCCTCAAGCTTCAAATGGGAACGGCGACAAACCCGATCTGCGCCTTGACTTCTACCACCACTCATAGTGACAGGGCAATAAGCTACTACCGAACGCCGCGCCCAAATCCGGAGCATAGAAAGACGATCCGCCCGACTCGACCGCTACCTACATAGTTTTCTTTCCGCCGCCAAATCTCCGTGGAAGCCATACACCAGTACGGGAGAATTTGCGGAAACCTAAATGGCGAATCGGCCTAACCGCAAGACCCAATCCTCGCGCCTGGTCCGCGCACGAACCGCACACATTCATGCGCAATTCGTCACTGTAGACCCGGTACGCCGCTCCTTGACCTTCTAAACATCTCTCGCAAGTATGGCTTCGCATCCGGCGATTTTCCAGATTCGTCAACAGGGCATCTATAGTTCTCAGAATGGCCATAAGTCCTTCTGCCTACCCTAAACTACCGAGAAAGAAAAGCGTTTTCAATTATCTGCACCATGTTAAGACCCGGCCTAAGCACGCGGTTTCGCAAGTTTGAGACACGGTTCGAGAGCCCTTTTAGATGCGAAAGATTGCGGAAGTCGTAAAAACGACTCCCCGCCAGGAACACCGAGCACCTAGCGGGGGCGTAAAGAAGATGGATGATTAAAATTTTGCCGGCGGGCCCAGATGACGGTCAACCCTTGAACGACCCGCATCGCACGCCACCAAACAAACCTGATTTTCAGCTGGCAGAGGGCTCCTCCTCCCCAAAATACTTCCCTTCCAGCACCACTGCTCCCTCTGATCCGACCCGCGTGCGCGGCCTAAAATTAACGCGGCTGTTCTCGCTCTTTGCGTTCGGATCCCGCGCGGTAAGGTGAAGAATTACGAGCGGAATAGCCCCGCTGCTCTCAAACCAGTAGGGGGTGCCGCGCTTCAGCAATAAGCCCTGATGCTTTTGCAACTTGGCTGCGACCTTGTCACTTCCGCCTTCCCCTGCCCCATAGAACGTAGCTTCACCATCGAGCACGACCCACACGGAATCCGTGTGCGGGTGGGAGTGCATGTTGGTTTCTCCGCCTTCGGCCGCGACTTGAACGGAAGCTCCTATCAGATCGGTGCGTGCAAGCCTCTGCGACTTCTTTCCTCTGGAGACCATCTGGGGTTTGATCTCGAATATTTCAAATCCTTTCAACTCCTCCATAAGCGAAACCCTCCTTTGATGTAAAATTCCTTGTTACAGCCCTCGTCGTAAACCCAAATGACGTGCACTGGCCCTCACAATGCGCGGAAATTATCACGCCTGGGGCATCGCAGTCAAATCACGGTAGTTTCAACCACAGCTTTCCATTCTGAGCTTGCAGCCTGACTGGAAAATTGAGCATCGGCCTTGTGTTCGGGAACCCTGTAATCAGTGATAACAAAGCTAACACTTTGCGCAGAAGGTGATTCCAATGCGATATCAGATACTTATATGATCCCACGAAAGTATTTTATGAATGGAATGCTAACTTCCTTAACAGTTTTCAGCAGCGTTAGTCCAGTTTTTCTTTAGAAATTCACTACTTACCTTCGGTACGAAGATTGCTAAGAAAATTGCCACTATGGTGCTTTCCCAGAGATCCGATTGAAAATACAAAGAAAACCAGCCCGGTCATTTCCTCATAAGGTTGTCCCTCTCCTGATAAACCCGAATTATGCCAATATCTTACGTGTGATTGGCCAAGCCCTGGAGATGTTGGAAGTAGCTGAATACGACCTGCGAATTGACGGCAACAACTGGTTAGTCAACGCCTACTTCACGCCCGGGAAGTTAAAATCGCTCATCAGAAATTCCAAGTGGGCTTCTGGTGCTTCCCGCTACAGAACCGACCCCCAATTCAAGGAAACGAATCTAGACTTGCGGTTCACAGCGGGGCAAATTTCCCAGCTGGCGCGCGAACTCAAGGGCAGACGCGGCATTCCGAATTTCCACTCAGATATCTTTGGTACCGCGGAACTCCTGCGCGTGGTGGGACACTATATCGATATACAGAAGTTTTGCCTTCATGGAATTTTCCGCAGAGATCAATTTCTAACCATGCGCTTCGTGACGGCTCGTGGCGAACAGAAACAGGAGTTTTTTCAAACCGCCTACTTTTACCGGCTGTTCGTCAAAATGTACGTCAACAGGGGCGACCGGATGAGCGCCAGCAAGTTGCAACGACCTGAACTCTGACCTTTTCGCTTTACTGCTTTTCAATCGAGAGACCCTGTCTCCGCAGGCATTTGTTTAGTTTCTCAGCCTATCCGAAATCGCGCGAAATGACCTATGCGGACAACTCCGTTCTTGGCCCGTAAGCCTCGCCACGCAGGACCTGACCAGGAAGTGATCCGGTTAACTTTCCTCCTCACCAATCACCTCTCCAATAACAACCGTATCAATGCATTCCAACCCGATCGCTGGATCTTATTCGGGTTTCTCTGTTCCTACGAATTGCGGATTGGTCAGGTCGTCTCTAAGTCGCCAGAACATCAACGGCCGGAGAAAGGCTTATGGGATGAATACTAACATAAACGGGCTTCCGAGAAAGCTCCTATTTCAGCTGGCGGAATAAGTGATTGTAATGCACCGGACCTGGTGATCGCCGAATACATACCCGTTCCCCTCCGCCTGTAGAAGGGATGGACATCCGCCGTCACTTGGAGTATGAGCCATCTAATTCAACTGTATTCACAGTACAAAGATAATCCGACTTTCATGAAAACTCTTAGGCTGTACTGCCTTTGGTCGAGGCACTGCTACAAGGGGGAAGAACATGGCCGGAAGCCCTCGAAAAACCCATTAAGGCAGTTCCGGCTGAGCGCGAGGCCGTTGAACTGTTTAATCAGATTGCCGGCAATGGACCTTTGCTTCCGCGCTAATAGCCGTCAGAGAGGAGTTACAATGTTACTGGTCTTGCGCGCGCCATCAATGACCCATCTGCCCTTTTATGCCGCCGAGGAAAAGGGATTTTTCCAAGAACAAGGCGTTACCGTGCGCTGCATTCATTCCCATGACGATCCGCAAAGGGTTGTACAACTGATGAAGGAAGGGGAAGTGGCGTTTTACGCCACGATCGTCGCTGCCGTGGAGGCTGCATTGCACGGCTGGGGTGAGCTGCGGGCACTCTGCGCGACTATGCTCTCCAGGTATCCCTGCGCGGCCAGAACGGAGATTCAAACGTTAGCGGAACTGAAGGGAAAGAAAGTGATGGTGGGAGGGGGACGCTCGTACAATGAACTGCTGTGGTTATGTCGCTACTACGGTTGGCAACCGGAAAAAGACATAGAGGTTGTCCATGGGGAGCTATCCGACCGGGTTAAAGCTTTCCTTGACCCTAGCTTCGCCGCTGTGTTTGGGCGGCCCCAGTATTTGTTTTGGCTTAAAAAAGGCGGCTTTCATCTATTGCCATACCCGGAAAACCGAGCCTGGGCAGAAGCCGGTTTGACCACGAGCCTGAGGCTCATTAAAGAAAAGCCTGAAATCGTACAGAAAGTGGTCAACGCCATCGTTTTGGCCACGGAACACTTGAAGCAATACAGAGATCAGGCCGTAGAGGTGGCTTTGAAAAACGTTCCTTATCTGAACCGGGACGCCGCGGAAGGAAACTACGATGTATTTAGGGACTGGTATTCCTATGATATCAGTGAATCGGCGATTGCTCATCAAGCCGAAGTTTTCGGTATGGCCAAAAACCGCTTCCGAACGGTCAAACTGGACGAAGTTGCCGACCTCTCTTTCTTAGAGAAGGCGTTAAACTTGCAGGGACAAACTAGCAAACCCGCAGCTTCGACAACACAGGATTAACCACTTCGTTCATTATTTCCTCGCCGGGAAACCCCACGCGGCAAGAATCTTTTTTGTCCTTTCGGACGCATACTGCTCTTCGTCCCATCCGCCAAAGACGACCTTGACACCGGCCTTCTGGAGCTTCTTTCTCGTTTCCGTTCCTTCGATAAAAGGGGAAGCTCGGCCGATCTTCTCGGCGCCCTTCTGACCTTCCAGGGATGCGAGCCAGCCGGCGAGGAGAAAGGCGGCGTTGGGATTTTTCGCGCCTTTCAGAATTCCTAATGTCTCGCCCATTCCGACCGGAGTCTCACTGGCAAAGACGGGCGTAATTTTCGCCTTGGGGTCGCGTCTGAGCATGTTGAAAATTGTGGTGTAGTGGATGCCACATAGCATCGGCACCTCACCTGTGGTTACTTGAAGAGCGGTCTCCAGATTACTTGCTCCGCCCCAGATGGGCTGGTTTTCTCTCAATCGCTTTGCGAATTGGATCGTCTTTTCCTCTCCCCAAGCCGGCCAAAGGCCAACCAGAGGATGCGGGCGGGTAAGTACGATAAATCTCCCCTTCCAGTACGGATCCAGGCAATCTTGCCATGTCTTCGGTACCCGGTCCGGAGGAACCAAAGAAGCATTATAGGCAATAACCCGCGGGATAAAACTAACCACCGTAAGGTAGTTGTCCGGGCTAAAGTGTTGACTGGGAGCTTCAGGGAAGATTCTCCGCCACTCCAACGGCCCGGCCAGTACGCCGGCTTTCCTAAAGCTCGCCTGCAATGCCGACGGAACGTTCACCAGGTCATAATCCACCATCCCCGTCATGGCCTCGGTCATAACCCGCCCGGCAACCTGCTGCTCTACCTCTGGCGTGAATTCGATTTTGATTTTTGGATACGTCTTCTCGAATCCCGCCTGGACGAGCTTCGCCTCGTCCAGGCGTATGCTGCTGCCGAAGCGCACGATTCCTTCTTGGTTGGCTAGCCTGACAACTTCCTCAAAACTGCTGCCAATCCCCGGTGAGTTGGCGGCGGCGTGCGGGACGAAACCGAAAGCAGCAACGCCTGTCAATACCAGAGTGAAAAAACTTGAACGTCGCAGGTAGTTCATCTTACAGCCTCCCTTAGCGCTGCGAACAGCGTCGTGAGTCAACGGATTGGTGTAGCGGAGTAATGGAATAATGGAGTGATGAGTTAAATGCAAACCCCGATACTCCAACACTCCAGTACTCCAACGCTGGATCCCATGCAAGGAAGAAAGTCATGTGTTTACGCGGCACGGCGCGCATCGCCCCGACATACTATCACGTTCTTCATCTCATCCCGTGATGAACCACGGAGGACGAAGAGAAGGCAGTGTTAAAAGAACCTCTGCGAACTCAGCGTCACTGTGTTAGTTTCCTTCGCCAGCCACCACCGCCAGGATTCGGCGTCGTATCCCCGCTTGCAGGTCACTTTCCAGCGGTCCTTTCTCCACAGCGCGGACATTGGTTTTTAGATGCTCCAGGTTTCGGGTGCCGACGATAAAGGTGTGGGCGTCGGGATGGCCCAATGCGTATCGAAGCATCGTCTCAACCGGGTCGAGTCCCCTCAGCAGCGCGTCGAGACCAGACCGTTGCCACCGTCGCCTGACAACAGGGAATTCGTTTCCCCTCCCTGACTCCCGTACCGGGGCGCCCTTCGTGGCTCCGCCGCGGATGATCGTGCCGGCTCCCCGCTGCGCTGCCTTGCTAATCGCCGCTTCATGCTCCGGCTCTAGTGCGGAGTACACGATCTGGAACGCGTCAAAGACGTTCCACTCAATGAAGGTTTCCAAGCGAGACCCACCGGCAGACACGCCCACGAAACGCGTCTTTCCCTGGGCCTGAATATCCTTAAGCGTGGTGATGCAGTCGTAGCGCTCGCAGTTCTCAACAGAAGGCCCATGCAGCTGGAGCAGGTCCAAGTAATCGGTGTGGAGTCGCTGTAGGCTCCGAACCACCGAGTCGAGGATAGCCGCTCGCGACCACTCCGAGCCTCCGGGAGGATCGGGACGGTAAGCTCGCCCGCACTTGGAAGCAAGGAAATACTCAGCCCGTCTGTACGCCGCGTACCGGCCCAGAAACTCCTCGCTACGCCCATAGCTTGGCGCCGTGTCGATGAAGTTGATTCCGGCGTCCAGGACTGCGTTGAGCACGCGCTCTGCATTGGTTTCGTCACTCAGACGGCCAGCCTCAACATCGCGCAGCTCCAGCGCCCCGTACCCCAACCGGGTAACCGCCAAACCAGTCCTACCTAGCACTACTTTTGGTAGCATGATGTCTCGATCGAACCGTAGCCAGTAAGGTCACAATCCACTGCGAATCGTGCATTATCATGAGAGCGGTTCGCGCAGCAAGGCGCCGTTTCCCAATATTTTTTCTACCCTCCTTGCCAAGATTTTGCCCTTTCAATACGATCACAGCATTGTGATCTCTGGAGGTCGCCAGCTAAATTCCATCAGCGCCCGCACGATTAATCCTGGCACTCTCACCGGGCTATCACCAATGAGGAGGAACCCGCAATGAGCAACATACTATTCGCTGTCGCCGCCCTGACGTTGGCGTCATTCGGTATGGGCTTGGGCACGACCCATGCTCAGAGCACCGCCATGAGCTTTTTTGTTACCAGTGAAGGTACCGGCAACGGCGCCAATCTAGCGGTCTGGCCGGTGCGGACGCGCATTGCCAAAAGCTGGCTGCAGCAGCCGGAGCCGGGAGCCGCGCCTGGCGCGCCTATTTGAGCGCCAGCGCCGCAGATGGAAAACCTGCCGTGAATGCCCGCGACCGCATCGGCAAGGGCCCGTGGTACAACGCCAAAGGCATCAAGATCGCGGATAACGTCGCCAACCTGCATTCGGACAACAACAATCTCAAGAGGGAAACCGCGCTGGATGAAAAGGGTAATATGGTTAATGCTCGCGGCGATTCGCCAAACAAGCACGACATTCTGACCGGCACGCAGCTCGACGGCACCGCCTATCCACCGGACGCCAACATAACGTGCCAGAACTGGACCATCGGCAACTCCGGCAAGCTCGCAGGGAGGGCGCAGGTCGGCCATCACGATCGAGAGGGCTTATCGCCGGGTATATCATCCTGGAACTCAGCGAACGCCTCGCGCGGCTGCGGCCAGGAGGATCTGAAGCCTTCGGGCGGGGCCGGCTTGCTCTATTGCTTTGCGGCGGACTAAAGGGAAGATAAAACCGCCTGTTTTGTGGAGGAACTCCGTCATTCTCGACGCGAGTTCAGCGACTTGTGTTCGTGCCAATCCTGTCGAGCCGCTCAATAACTTTCGCTCCAAATAAATCTGCTCCTCCCAACTCGCTCGCAATAATCCGGAGCGTCCCTTGGATATTACCAAGGACACCGATCATTCGGATGAGACAAACGAGCACACCCACCAATAGCGCCACGCTAAATTCTGCCATTCCCATTTTTATCAGCCTCCTGATTCGGTTGCGGTATAGCGTATTGGCAGGCCAAAAATCAAACCTTCAACGGAAGCAACGGCGGCGCAAAGAAACAAGTCGGGTACTAAAGGGTCAGGTCTTGGTTCTTGTATCATGGCCTATTTGGCAAGCGCGGCGATCCCATGCGAACTCCTCCAGTCGAGTATCTCATACTGGACGACCAAACCACCCCCCTGCCGCGAAGAGTTGTAGGGGACTGCTCTCTGCACTTCACAGCCCAGGCACCGCAGGGCGATGCCAACGGAGACTCCCGCGATGGAACCGCCAATGACGGCGACTCTGGGTTTTCGCGAGTTCGTCATAGTGCGCTCTCATGACGCCTCAAGACCTCTGACGATGGATGGGTTGGTGGCTGAAGCCAGCGATGCGCGACTTTGACCAGCAAAGGCATGACGACCCAAGTGAGAACCACGACGATCCCACCGGCTACTACTCCGGCAAAAATGACAGGCGGCGCGGTTTGGCCAATGAATGGATTCAGCAAAGCTCGCACTGCTATGCTGACCGGCCACACGGCTGTCCAAGTAAGCAACGCCATCTTCCACCGGGCTGGTGGGTTTTGTGGCGAGCGAAACCACGCTTCGAGTCCATGCAGTTGGCGAGACTCCCACTCACCTTCAGCCAGCGGCCGGCTCTTCTCCTCCCACGCCTTGAACATCGGCGACTCATAGAAGGCATCGCGGTCCTGCTCGTTGGCGAACGTTCGCAGGATGCCGAATTCAGGCGACTCTGATCCAGGCGGCGGCACCAGCATGCTTGCTCCCAGCACGCCGTCCTGAGCGAACGAGGTTTGGAAAAATTCGCGAAGCGCCTGTTGAAACTCGGCCTCGCAGCCGGGGCGCACACGACGAGTAATGGCGATGTGCATGGGTGCCGATGATCCCCCAGTGGACTCACTCTTTGTGCTCATTTGAGTTCTCCTGAGTTTCCGACTCGTTGATGAAATATGACACCGTGCGTCGTACCGTCGAACTAATAGGTCTACTGGCTAACGTCCGGCGGTATATCACGTTTCCTCCCTTTGATCCCGCAAGAGCGAAACCGCCTGAAATATCCCCCAGTTGCCAAGATCTTGTCAATCGACGCGTCAGTCAAGCTCCAAAAAGATTTTGTTCATTCCTCCCGCACAAACTTCCCGAGGGTCCTTATCGTCCCTTAAACCGATGAACGTTGAATGGATCAGGTGGCTATCGGGCGTCCATTCGGTAAACTCGGCCTGGGCCACAAGTGTAGGTTTGAGCCAGCGGCATTTTTTCATTTCCTCAGCCGTTAGCGCTCCACACGGTTCGCTTCGTCTTCTAGGGACGGAAAGAAGATCACCCTTGAGACGCGTAACTGTTTGAATTTAATGGCGCGCCCGGAGGGATTTGAACCCCCAACCCCCAGATCCGTAGTTCGCCCCAGCGCTTTATCACAAGGAATGACACACAAGAAAAGCCCGCTTTTCATAGGAGAGCGGGCTTTCTCTTTCCTCTGGTTACGGTTCGTTTTTTGTGACTCTGGAAACAAAATGGAAACAATTTTAGCAATAGAAAATATCGAGAAAAGGAATCCATTATGCGGTGGAGATCCCTTGGCCGGCCTCCCCCTTTGACCTCCACCTTGCCCCCTCAGACCCCTAACGTCGTCTCTCTCATGTAATCTCGGGTTTTTCCGTGATAGCTAGGGTTTTAAAGGCACGCGCCTTGGACCGTTGCTCGCTTCTATCTCGATCGTAACCGGGATTCTGATCATGTTACCCCCCGCCGTTTTGAAAGCGACCACCTCACCCGTGAGACGGTTTAGGCGGTAGGCCCAAATTTCTGTGTCACCTTTGAGGTCTTGAGAGCCCCCACCCCCCGCACCTGCGCTTACTACCTGATACGCACCGCCGTTAAGAAACGCTGCGAGCGCTAGGCCGACAACGACGACAACCGCCGCCTTAACTGTGTCTGACATACGGAATCCCCCTTTCAGTGAATTATTCTCATGGGAGCGGACGGGTGCTTGGGCTGTCGGAGGTGCGAGTCCTACGGTCTGGCACTTGCGTTCTTACTGGCTCTAGCAAAGTAGACAAGCACAACCAGCCCCACCGCACCGACTAGAAGAAAAATCAGAAATTCTAACGGTTCGGGCAAGATAACGCCACGATTGGGAAAGCAGCCGAATGCTAGCCCAAGTAAAGATGACGCAACAGGGAACAGACTTAAGCGCTCGTTTCCGGTCGAATCGATACAGGTAGGCCAGGAGATATAAATTATTAGCTGCAGTAGAAATTCAAAGGCCCCCGCGACGAGGTAGGAAGCTACGACGGAACGACGCCGATAGGGAAAAAGACCATTATCCGGTCTGAAAAGAGCTGGGACGATGTAAAGTAGCCACACAGGGAGGATGCTTAGGTACAACACCTCTTCCCCCAGCGGCACTGGCAAAATGACGAATGTCCACAGACCATGCCAGTGCCATAGCGCTTTTAAATCGTACCAAACGGCTTGGAGACGGTTTGGAAACGAGATAGTCAATGTCACCCACGCCAATGGAAGGTACCAAAGAAGATCCCACCCAAGGAGAGCGTTGCGTTGTTTTTGATGCTCCATCGAAGCAAGGACCGTGGAAGCAAGATCCCGCTAATAGTTGTCTTGTTAGGATTTGATCGCGATCCAAATATCTACTTGATGCGGCGCGTAAAGCCGCTAACGGTTCGGGAGGTTAGCGTGAGCACAACAACATACGCACCGCCGCTATCAGCGCGGTTCGCTATTACATTCCCGTCCTCAGTGTCCCAAACCATCAGGGCTGCAGTTGCGGTCGCCGGAGCGCCGAGTCGATTTCGGAGGTCGCCCTCTAGATGCCGCCAAATCATATCTCTTTGTTCGCGGCTATTGAGAGCGTCTAACGCAGACACCTTGTAGACTCGGCCTTCAACGGCTCCCAAGACGATATCCCAGCTGACACCAGCGAACTCGGCAGGCGGCGCGTAGTAAATTCGCTCGTTCTTGAACTCAATACCGAGACTAAGGGTCTCCTTCTCGGTCGGCGTTAGTTCCTTAAGATTGGGGACGTCACTCGTCTTCATCCCGAAGTGGTATGGACCGAGTTTTGGTGCGAGCCCTCGTCTGACAGTGGGCTTTACGGGTTCCTTTACAACCCCACCTTCTGTGCCACCTTGCTGCGCACCGTAACCGATACTGGCAAGAATGAGCACTATGGTGACGACCACGTTCCTTGAATTCACGACAGAGCTGAACATTGCGAGTTCTTCCTAGGATTCAAAACGGCACGCCCGAACCCTAAAGGGAACAGGGCAACCGCTAGCCGATCAGCCGCAAGCAAGTTCAACGCAATCCTTTTCCCATTGCTTCTAATTGTTGAATCATCGCATCCCATCTCTGAAGTTCTGACGATTCCTTTCGAGGGCGGCCTTCAACCCACGCCTCGATTTCGTCGCCACGCCATCTGATCGCAGACTTGCCGACCTTAAGAGGCTGAGGAAAATCAAGCTCCTCCATCCAGCGCTGGATTGTTCGTGGGTGAACGCCCACAATTGCGGCAACCTCGCGCAAGCGATAAAGCTGAAATGGGGCGAGAGAGGGCCTTTGGCTTTGCTCGTTCAATTCTTTTTTCGTGGGGTCTGGCATGACGACGTAACGCCCTCCTTTCTCTGTCAGAAATTCCACAACTTTATTTCATCGCGTGTCATTTTAACAGCACTAATATCCCAGGGGCACGACAGGAACACGGCGCGCAGTGCCGTAAAAACGTGCGTTCAGAGGCCGAAATGAGACCATTTTAACGTGATCGGAAAGCCCCTTTTCGGGTATTTTGAAGGTTCCACGCTGATCCGCTTGTTGCCTGTCGCTAGAGTATTTTTCTGTGTGTTCGTGTAGACTGCCGGTATGAAGTCAACAAGATTTAAGCGCGAAGCTCCAACTTGGTCGGTGAATAAATACCTTCAGTTTGTGATGCTTAGAGGCAAATATCTTGAACGGTTCCGGGCTCAAGGGCGACCGGACGCATTGCGGCTTGCAAATTTCATCGCGGCGTCGTTACTAATGAATCCACGGGATAGACGCTGGGGGCGATCGATGTTGGCCCGCAGGGGAGCCAGGGAGCGTTGGCGAACTAGCAGCAAGCGTTCATCTAAAACATGAACGTCGATGTTAAACTCCCAGGCTGAAGAGATTTAGCTTTGGTCTGTCATTAGGGGAGGGAACGCAGTAAAATCTGCCGAAATAAGGGGCCTAGTCCTATCAACGAAAAGCAGGTTGCAATGGCTTACATAGGGTCATAGAGTGCTTCGATCCTACAGTGGAGAGTGGAGAGACCCAAAATGAAAAGAGAAAGCTCTCTATTGGTTGTGATTCTGCTGTTTTCTATGACGGCCTTGGGGGGATGCTCTGTCGGCATGGCAGCGAGTGGGCACAAGGATTATGACGACTCGATTGTTTTTCCAGGATCTAATCGGTCTGTTATTATTTCAAAACTAGGACCTCCAGAAACGTCCCGCAAGCTACCGGACGGGACCACGCAGGATTCCTATCTCATCAAAAAGGGGAATGAGTCTAGCTCTGGGAGAGCATGGGCGCACGCGGGGTTGGACATAGCCACCTTCTTTGTTTGGGAACTCGTAGCAACGCCCTATGAGTTAATGCAAACGGAGGAGGATTATCGGCTCCTAATTACCTATGCCCCAGATGGTGTCGTAACGGATGTACAAAAGCTGGGAACAAAAACGGAGGCGGCCCCCGATACAAAGTAATCCTGCTGTGATCTCCTCCAAACAGTAAGCGTAACTCCCCCTTCAAGGTGTCAGCGAAAAGCCGGCATCTATACGTTTCAGTTAGCTACGGGTTTTCACTGTGCTTGGCCTGTAACCGCTACTGCACCCGGCGTTTTGCCAACGTCGGAGTCCCAGGGCAATTACCTGAGTTGATTTAACTGATTCATGTTCTTTTGAATGTTTTTCCCTCTAGCAAATCGCGCGAAAAGTCTTTGATCTCCTGCAATATCACCGATGTTGTAGTGTACGATTCGATTGCTGGCGGTTATGTAGCTTCCGCGCAGGTCTTCAACGGCGAGGTTCAATTTTTTTTCTCTCCCTCCTATCCTCTGATGCGAAAGCAGACGACGGATTCTCCCACCGGGGCGCAATTTTCGTCAACCGAATTTTTTCTGTTTGCGATTTAGCCCCGTGAGGCGCTAATCTTCAGGGCAAATTGGGGCCTAGGTTGGCCGCCGAAAAGCCGGTGCCCTCCTGCCCGGCCTGGCCCCCTCTCAACAAACCAGGAGATCCGACAGGAGGCGGGAATGAGCCAGCAGATCTATGAAAGGGTTCCATTTGTTCCTTTTCCTCGTGCGTTTGGTTCCGCATTTGTCTTTCCGGCGAAATTAGAAACGCGACTCACTTCGACGCCGTTTACCCGAGATTGGGAGAATTGTTGGCGGGAAATCGCCGAGGCAAGCGGCACCTCAAAAGCGTTAGAGAAATTCTACGCCGTCGACGGCCTTTATGCTCCGGAAACGTTAGCCAAAAAGGGCGCACTACCAAATTTTGTAATGACGTTGTTGGTAAACTACCTTTGGAGAGATGATGTAGCCCGTAATGAGAGGGACGCTTTTATTAAAACGTGGGAAGAATTTCATCCAGCAGTATGCGCAGTGCAAAGATATTACGAATATTGTTACAAAAGTCCCTGGATGCAAGGGTTTCCAAAATGGTTCCTAGACGGTATGGGTGGGCCTCCGAATCAAGAAGTGGAGCAGTGGTTACAAAACGCGAGAAATAAAATCGAGCGATTTCTGGGCAGCATGGATTTTAGGGATTCCAGTAAGCCGAATCCTCCCAATGAAAAGGTGAATCGAGTGATTTTTGCTATCTATCAGCACATCAAAATTAGAACTAACAGCAAGCATTGGGAACTTTTGTGGGATCTTTTATCTAAGGCTGGTGCAATAAGTGGCGGAGGAGAAACAAGCAGCAAAGACGGACAGATTAGGCCCCACCTCAAGAGCTTCAAAAACGACCATCCAAAGGAAGCAAACGCCCTCAAAGATCCGCGGCTACATTCTACGCCCTGGTTCACAAACATCTCAAGGCCCGACTTAGACCCCTAAGATTCGGGTTTCAATTCTACGAATTGACCGTCATTTAACTTGTCCTAAACTGGCCTCAGTCGTCGCAAGGAGGCCACTATGTTCAGCACCGTCCGCGAAGCCGCGAGGCTTCTTGAATGCAGTCAGCGGCATGTCCGTAGAATGATTCGCTTGGGAATATGGCCGTATTTCCGCCTTGGAAAAAAGGCTATCCGGGTCGATGTTGTCGGAGATCCGCGCGATAGGGCGGCTGATCTCTGAGGAAGAGCAGAAAAGGCGGAATGAGAAATGAACAGTATACTTGACGCTGCCCTTTCCTACGCAGGCCGGGGGTGGCCCGTTTTCCCCGTTCACAATCCTATCGCCGCCGCGCAATGCAGTTGTCGGAATCCCGATTGCGAGAGTCCGGCAAAACACCCCATTGCCGAAGCCGTACCACGGGGCTCGAATGACGCGAGCACCGATGCAATACAAATTCGCCAATGGTGGACCCGGTGGCCACAAGCAAACATCGGGTTAGCCTGTACGCCCACGTCCGGTTTACTCGTAATTGATATTGACGGAGCGGATGCCAAAAACGCTTTCAAGGCCAAGTTTCCGAACCTCGACTTTGAAAACATTCCCAGGCAAAGAACTGGACGCCCTGACGGCGGATGGCACCTAGTTTTTCAACACCCTGGCCTTTCGGTCACCGGCAAAATTCCCGGGTTAACGAAAGTCGATGTTAAGGGTAATGGATACATCGTCGCTGCTCCGAGCGTTCACATTTCCGGGCGTCCATACCGGTGGGAGAAGTGCATAGTTCTTCCGCTTCCAAAAACATCCCAGGAGTTGTTGAACGCGATTGTTTCTTCCGCCGCCTCGGGCGAGAACGGCTACCGCGAGCGGTTCAACACAGCGCAAGCGCTAGCCGGAGTCGAGAAAGGCCAGAGAGACGACACGCTTTTCAAGTTGGCCTGCAAGCTCCGGAACGCAGACGTTCCCGAGGAAATGGCAGAAGACCTTCTGCTAGAGGCGGCAAGGAATTGCACGCCTCCCTTCCCCGAAGAAAAAGCTCTGGAAAAGATTAGCAACGCTTACAGGCGCTATCCGCCCGGCAGCGCGAAGGCAGGAACGAATGGTCATCACTTCTCTTTAATCAACGCGAGAGAATTACTGGCGCAAGAGGAAGAACAGACGGAATGGCTTTGGGAAGGCATCCTTCCGGCAGGGGGAATGAGTCTTCTCGTGGCCAAGCCGAAGGTAGGAAAGACAACGCTGGCCTTTAACCTGGCCGTGGCGGTATCACGTGGCGCCGACTTCTTGGGAAGAAAGACGCAAAAAGCCCCGGTTATTTACCTGGCTCTTGAGGAGAAGAAAAGCCAGATCCAAAACAAGCTCAAAGCCTTGGGAGTATCCGAGGAGCAGATTTATTTTCACTTCGGGTCGGCGCCGGCAGAGGCCTTCAAGGAAATAGGGGCTCTCATAACGCAGACCCAGGCAAGGCTCCTGATAGTCGACGTGCTGCAGAAATTTTGCCGGGTGAAGGATCTGAACGACTACGCGCAGGTAACGAACGCGCTCGAGCCCCTCATGGCCACGGCCAGAGAGCAGAACTGTCACATTGTTCTGACTCACCATGCCGGCAAGGCCGATCGTAAAGACGGTGACGACATCTTGGGCTCAACGGGGCTACTCGGGGGCGTCGATACTTCAATCCTTATCAAGAAGCAGGACAAGCGCAGGACGTTCTTTACCATTCAACGCTATGGTGAGGACGTGCCCGAGACGGTGATTGAACTAGGGCGAGACGGGAACCTTGAGGCGGTGGGGAGCAGGCAAGAGGTGGAAATTGAGGAAACTATCCCCGAGATATTGGAGGCCCTAGAAGACGGCGCCCTGACAGAAAAAGAGATCTGGGAGCGGGTAGAGAGAAAGCATGATGTTACGTCAAAGGCCCTCCGGGGCCTGGTAGATCGGGGGCAGGTACACCGGAGCGGCAAAGGCAAGAAGGGTGACCCATACCGCTATGAAAAAATTCTCTCTTTCTCTCCCCAAGATACTATGGGGCGAGCGGGGAGAGAATCCGAAAATGACAAAAAAGCCTTACAGCTAAAGGAAGAATGCTCTCCCCGGAATTTTGACCTAAACTCACTCAAAGACGGATCTTCGGGGAGAGAATTTTTGATCCAAACCGTGATGGATGTTTTCCCCGGGGCCAAGGTGATCCGGAGAGGGGGCGGGGGAGTATGAGCGAGAGCCCCGGAACACTTGAGGCTTTTCTTGAAGGACTTCTGCGGCGCATTGTCAGGGAAGAGATTCAGACGCTACACGGGGGAGACGCTGAGCTGCTCACCCCGGAGGAGCTGGCGGAGCGGCTGAAGGTACCCCTTTCCTGGGTCTACGAACAATCCCGTCAAGGCAATCTCCCCACTCATCGGCTAGGGCGTTATATTCGGTTCGACCTTCGGGAGGTAATCGACAGTCCAAAAAAAAAGGCGTAACCCCCACTTGACAATAAATCTGTACGGCTGTATTTACAGATGATGAGAGCTAGAAAGAAAGGGGGAAAGCCTATGGAGGTAAAACCGTTAACGCTCAAGGTCCGAAAGGACATCTGGCTTGAGTGGAAAATCCAAGCGGCCAGAGAAGAAACTACGATGAGCGAGCTGGCAGAACGGCTCATCGGGGAATATCTCAAGAGAAAGGGGGTGAAGTGAATGGCATGCGTTAGGAAATGGCGCGGCAAGTGGGTTGTGGACTGGCGAGACCCGAGCGGGAAGCGGTTTATTGAAACCGTGGAGGGCGACCGGGACGCGGCGAAAAGAAGGCTTGGCGAGATCCTGAAGAGCGGAGAGCAGGCAGCGAGTAAGAAGATTACTTTCAAGGACTATGCGGAACGCTGGCTTGAAAATTACGCCAAGGCCGTAATCAAGCAAAGCACCTACCTGGAGTATGAAAGAGCCTTGAAGGTGCACCTCTATCCCCTCTTTGGATCCAAGCCGCTTGTGAGAGTAACTCGGAAAACCGTGCGGGAGATGATTGCGGCAAAGCAAAAAGAGAACCTCTCGCAATCGACAATCCGAAACATCCTGGCGCCGATGCGCCAGCTCTATAACCAAGCGATCGATGACGGGGACGCCTATGAGAACCCGGCAGCGCGGGTTGGGAAGTTTAACAAGCGCAGAGATCCGGCGACCCAGTTAAACCCCTTGACCCGTGAGGAAGTTAAAACGCTTCTAGATACGACGTTGGAGAAAAGCCCGTACTGGTATCCCCTACTCCTCTGCGCGACCCGGACGGGACTCCGAGAAGGCGAGCTGATAGGGCTTAAAGGGACTGACTTAGACTTTCGAGGGCAGTTTATTGAGGTGCAGAGGATTCTCTCAAGGGGCGAGCTTACTACCCCTAAGAACGGCAAAACGAGACGGGTAGACATGAGCGGGCAGCTAAAGGACGTACTGCAAGAGCTTCTCTCGAAAAGGAGATCAGAAGCGCTGCGAAAGGAAATGGAAAAGCCAGCCGGCGAACGCCGCGACGCGGCGACGGTAGTCAACGGGGTCATGGAAGGCTGGCTGTTTCAAACGCCCGTTATGGCCAGATCCGAGCTTGCCAAACGCAGACGCCCGGACGCTGAAGCCCGTGGGGGAACGCAGCTTGACCCAAGCAACCTCCGAAAGGTTTTTCAGAGCCTTCTCACGGCGGCCAAACTCCGCCGAATTCGTTTCCATGACTTGCGCCACACGTTCGCTTCCCTGTTGATCGGCCAGGGGGAAAGCCTCGCGTATATCCGAGACCAGCTCGGGCATCACAGCATTCAGATCACCGTGGACACATATGGGCGCCTGGTTCCCGGTGGCAATCGGCAAGCGGTTGATAGGCTGGATGACATTGCATCTAACCCGGCGAAAACATCGCAAGGGGCAGCCTAAAAACCTGTGGATAACCGGCGAAGTGGAAACAAAAGTGGAAACAATTGGAAAGAAGACCAGATTAGCGGCGCGCAAGCTGTTGAATTCATTGGCGCGCCCGGAGGGATTTGAACCCCCAACCCCCAGATCCGTAGTCTGGTGCTCTGTCCAATTGAGCTACGGGCGCGAAAGGTAAATGTGGGGAAGTCTGAGAAAGAGTTACCCTACCATAGAGAAAAGGGGTTTTCTAGAAAACGCAGCATAGATACTCGTCTGGCGGTTGTTTTCTCGTCCTGAGGCCTCTAGAATAAGCTCATCTCGTCTTCTTACTCGGAGAACCTCATCTTCGTAAGGAGGCCTGGGATCATGCCAGAGGCTTTCAAAAATTACATTAACGGCAAATGGATACAGGCCGAGAAGACTTTTGAGAACCGTAATCCCGCGGATCGCCGGGATCTTATTGGCCTTTTCCCCGCATCCCATCCTGAGGACGTGAAGACGGCCGTCGCCGCGGCTAAAAACTCATATCAATCTTGGCGTCTTGTCCCTGCGCCCCAGCGTGGCGAGATTCTCTATCGCATCGGCATGCTTTTGCGCCAGCACAAAGAAGAAATTGCCCGCCTGATGACGCGAGAAATGGGCAAGGTCCTCAAAGAAACGCGCGGCGACGTTCAAGAAGCGATCGATACCGCTTTTTGCGCCGCCGGAGAAGGACGCAGGCTTTTTGGACAAACAACACCGTCCGAACTGCCCGACAAATTTGCCCTGTCAATGCGTGTGCCTGTAGGAGTATGCGGGCTTATTACCCCATGGAATTTCCCCATCGCCATCCCCGCCTGGAAACTTTTTCCCGCCCTTCTATGCGGAAACACGGTTATCCTAAAACCGGCAGAGGACACTCCGCTCACAGCCGTAAAACTCTTTGAGGTCCTGGAAGAAGCAGGAGTTCCTCCGGGGGTCGCCAATCTTGTCCACGGTGCGGGAGAAAAGGCGGGTGCTTCGTTAGTTCGCCACCCGGATGTGAATTTAATTTCCTTTACCGGGTCGAGCGCAGTAGGAAGAGAGATAGCCGGTGTTTGCGGCCAGAGCCTGAAGCGGGTGTCTCTCGAGATGGGAGGCAAAAACGCTCAAATCGTCATGGAAGATGCGGACTTGCAGCTCGCCCTTGACGGCGTGATCTGGGGCGCGTTTGGTACCACAGGACAGCGCTGCACGGCGACCAGCCGCTTGATTGTGCACCAAGCCGTGAAGCGGAGCTTTACCGACATGGTTGTTGAGAGAGCCAAAAGGATGAAGATGGGATCGGGACTGGACCCCTCGGTCGAGATGGGGCCATTGATTAACGAGAGGGCACGGGAAAAAGTGCAGCGCTACGTGCAAATAGGCAACGAAGAAGGGGCGCGACTCCTCTGCGGTGGAACAGCCTGCGAGGGTGCGGATTACACGCACGGCTATTTTTATCTCCCAACGGTGTTTGACCAGGTCAAGCCCGCAATGCGCATCGCTCAGGAAGAGATCTTTGGTCCCGTCCTCTCCATCCTTGAGGTCAGTAGCTTCGAAGAAGCAGTTGAAGTTCTCAATAGCACACGCTATGGCCTTTCGAGTTCGATTTATACCCGGGACGTCGCCCGAGCCTGCCGTGCCATACGCGATCTTGAAGCGGGGATCACTTATGTTAACGGACCTACCATCGGAGCAGAGGTTCATTTGCCATTCGGAGGTGTGAAGGACACGGGTAACGGGCATCGTGAGGCGGGGACAACAGTTTACGATATCTTTACTGAATGGAAGTCTGTTTACATCGACTACTCAGGGAAACTCCAGAAAGCACAGATCGACAATGCCGACTAATTTTCGATTTTAGATTGAATCCAAAATCGGCAATCCGAAATCCAAAATCGCGATGAAGGTTCCGCACATCAAAATCAAGCCTCCGGGCCCAAAGGCGCGAGCGCTTATTGCCCGAGATCAGCAATATACGGCGCCCGCTTACGCACGGGTATATCCCTTGGCCGTGAGCGAAGGCCGCGGCATGGTGATCAAGGACGTGGATGGAAACCTTTTCTTGGATTTCACGGCGGGAATCGCGGTTGCGGCTACGGGTCACGCACATCCGCAAGTTGTCGAAGCCGTGAAAAGCCAAGCCGAAAAGTTTCTGCATTTTTGCGGTAGCGACTTTTACTATGAACCGATGGCTCGATTGGCAGAGAAACTCTGCCAGGTAGCGCCGGGGCGGTCTCCCAAGAAGGTGTTTTTTACCAACTCAGGCACGGAAGCGGTCGAAGCTGCTCTAAAGCTCGCGCGCTATGCGACCAAACGTCACCACGTCATCGCTTTCCTGGGTTCCTTTCACGGGCGAACGTTAGGGTCCTTGTCTTTAACCGCAAGCCGCGCCTCTTATCGGTCACACTTTGGCCCCCTGATTCCGGGTGTTCACCATATCCCTTACGGCCATTGCAACCGCTGCCCGTACCATTTGGTTTACGGCTCATGCGGTATCGCCTGCGTCGAGACTCTGGAAAAAGACCTCTTTAGCCAAGTGGTAGCGCCTGAGGAAATTGCCGCGATCGTCGTCGAACCGATTCAGGGCGAAGGCGGGTATATCGTTCCACCGCCGGAATTTCTTCCTCGTCTTAAGGAAATTTGCCAGCGCTACGGCATTCTTTTGGTGGTCGATGAAATTCAGAGCGGCTTTGGACGCACCGGGAAAATGTTCGCCTGTGAGTACTGGGATGTGGAGCCCGACATCCTGTGCGTGGCCAAAGGCATTGCCAGTGGATTACCTCTTGGCGCGATGATCGCGCGCGCCGACGTTAGCACGTGGCCGCGCGGAACCCATGGCTCGACGTTCGGAGGAAACCCGGTGGCATGCGCCGCCGCACTGGTAACCCTCGACCTGCTGGAAAGTACCCTTGTGCAAAACGCTGCCGATGTGGGCCACCATCTGAAGTTTCTGCTCGAACAGCTAAAAACAAAACACGCGACGATTAGCGAGGTGCGCGGTTTGGGCCTGATGATCGGCGTCGAACTGGCTAAACCAGACGGATCGAGAACCCCGGACGCGGAGACTCGCAATCAGGTGATCTTGAGCGCCTTCGAACAAGGGTTACTTCTTCTCGGCTGCGGAGCGAGCGCAATTCGTTTTTCTCCGCCCCTCATCGCGAACAAAAAAGAGTGTGAAATCGCTGTTGCGATCGTCGACGAGACCCTCTCAGAGCTGACGCATTCCTAAAGTAAGTGTCAATTTCCCGTAGCCAGTTTTGCCTTTTTTCATTTTTTCATTTTTTTACTTTTGCCTTTTTCTAGATGCCCCACGCGCCGCTCAAGTGAATGTTGGCTCCGTTGACGTAGCGCGCCTCTTCGGACAGCAGAAAGCGCACCACCGCGACCGCATCGGCAAGGTCCCCCACATACCCTGCAGGGATCTTCTTGGCCATCGAGGCTAACTCTTCCTTCGGCATGCTACCTGAGTCGATGAAGCCGGGCGAAATTGCATTGACGGTAACCCCGTGCGGAGCGAGAACGCGCGCCAGCGTGCGCGCGAGCACAAGCATTCCGACCTTGGCGATATAATGCCCCGTTAATTGAGGCTGCGCGACAAGCCGGTCGGCGTTGGCCATACCAAAACAGATTATCCGCCCCCACTTGCGCTCAATCATCCCTGGGGAGACAGCCTGGCTCAAATAAAACAATGGGTGCAGATTATTGTCGAACATGGAATGCCACCCTTCGATGCTTTCGTCGAGCAGGTTAACCCGGTGATAAGGACCCGCGCACTGGATCAGCGCGTCGATTCGCGCACACGTCAGGTGGACCTTCTTCACCAACTCCTGAACAGCGTCTGCCTGTGAAACATCGCACTGGAAAGACAATGCCTGCCCGCCGCGTCTCCGCGCCGTTTCGACGACCTCAGAAGCCTGCTCTGCACTCCGGCGATAGCAAATGGCCACCATCCAACCTCGCGCAATCAGGTCAAGGGCTACCGCGCGACCGATCCCACGCGCTCCCCCGGTAATTAAGGCAACCTTGTCTGTCATGGCTCCTCCCAAAAAACTCAGCGCTTAGCCGCGGTCCTTTCTTCACGTGAAACATTGGCGAAACGCTGATTCTGACGATTTTCCTCCTCGCGCCCACCTCCTCAGTATCACAAACGCAATTTTAAGAGCATAGAAAAGAGCTAACCACTAAAGACCACGCCGTATCCTGGTAGAGCCAAACTTATAGGTTACAGAAGCACATTCAGCCCCATGGGGCGCGTTGAGGTTATTCCTTTATTCCCCATTAGTTAGGATGGCGCTGGAGTGAGATCACCGACTTGTGGTAAAGTAGCGGTCAAATGAACTCCGACCCGGTTTCGTATGACTCCCGGAATCCCTTGAGGCATCCGGTATTAGTTCTCGCTTTTGCGGGCTGGAACGATGCCGGCGCTGCGGCAACCACAGCGATTCGCTATCTAACGGAACAGCTTGTTGCGTCGAAATTCGCCAGCATTGACCCTGAGGAATTTTACGACTTTTCCGTCCAACGCCCGGTTGTACGTCTTGTTCAAGGGACCGACCGCCAGATCCATTGGCCCTCCTACGACTTCTACCACGGACCTGGAATCGGCACAGATCGAGACTTTCTGCTGGGGCTGGGAGCAGAGCCCAGTTTGCGCTGGCGAAGCTTCTGCGATTCCATCCTTCGCGTCGCGCGCGACTCGGGAGTCGAAATGATTGTTAGTTTGGGTGCCTACCTTGATGAGGTGCTCTATACGAGACCAGTGCCGCTGACGGGAACCTCGACAGAAGAAAAGCTCATGACCGAATTGGACCTGATCCCTTCGCGCTACCAGGGGCCCACGGGGATCGTCGGCATCATCGGAGAGGCGTGCCGAAAGGAAGGGTTACCTCACGCAAGTCTCTGGGCCGCGCTGCCCCATTACCTTCCCGCGACTCCCAACCCCAGGGGTGCCTTGGCGCTGGTCCTGCGCTTGAGCCAGTGGCTAGGGCTACGCGTCGACACAGGCCCTCTCGAGCGCGCCGCCGCCGATTTCCAGAGCAAAATCAACGAGGCCGTCAACAGTGATCCCAACCTTTCCGCATTCATCCGCGAGCTGAAAAAACGCGAGTTCGAACAGTGAGACTGTCGGTCGTAATGCCCGTTTATAATGAGGCAAAAACGATCGAAGAGGCGGTGCGCAGAGTGCGAGATGTCCGCATCGCTAAAGAAATCATCATCGTCGACGATGGTTCCACGGATGGAACCCGGGAGATTTTGAAGAGCCTGGCCGAAAACACAAAGTCTCCCGCCGACCCGTTAAACGAAGTCATAGTTTTTTTTCAGCCCGAGAACCAGGGCAAAGGGGCCGCGATCAAAGCCGGCCTCGCTCAAGGCAAAGGAGACATTGTCCTGATCCAAGACGCCGATCTTGAATACGATCCGCAGGATTATACTAAGCTGCTTGAGCCCATTCTTGCGGGCCACGCCGATGTCACCTACGGCAGCCGCTTCTCCGGTGGCGGACCGCATCGCGTACTTTACTTTTGGCACTACCTCGGAAATCACGTCCTCACTCTTTTCTCCAACATGATTACCAATCTTAATCTTTCCGACATGGAGGTCGGATATAAAGTTTTTAAAGCAAACGTTCTCAAAGATATTGACATTAAGTCGAAACGCTTTGGTTTCGAGCCTGAAATTACCGTGAAGCTGGCAAAGAAAGGTTGTCGGATCTATGAGGTTCCGATCTCCTATTACGGCCGCACCTATCAGGAAGGCAAGAAAATCACCTGGAAAGATGGAATTGTAGCTCTCTACTGTCTGTTTCGCTTTCGCTTTTGGGATTGATCCCAACCGCCATTTCTCTCTCTTCAGCCTTCTGTCATCAAGTGCTCCATGTAGTCCTGGAAACCTCTTCGCAACGAAAACTGCGGTGTGTAACCGAGCTCGACGCGAGATGCGGTCAAGTCAAGCGGCGACTGCCGGACCTCCTGCGGCGCTTGCCCGACAACTCGAACCTCTAACTGCGGCGCAAGTTCGCGTAGAATCTGCGCCAGATCGTTAGCTCCCGTGACCACTCCGGTGCCCGCATTATAAATTCTCTGTCGTAGGCTAGTGGCACTACAGGCCAACTCCAGGGCCAGCGCGACGTCCTTGGCATAGACATACTCGTTGGCAAAGTAGGTTTTTTGATCAAGCGCGATCGACTCTCTGCGTATAACTTTCAACGCCAGATCGCGCATTACGATCCCGACCGTTGATCCACCAACATACTGTCCTCTACCGAATACCCCCGCCGGCCTGACAATAACCGTGTCCAACTTGTAGAGCTCGGCATAAGCGTGAAGCAGATGCTCAGAACAAACTTTGGTAACCGTATAAAGGTTGTGGCCGCCAATCGGAGCGTCTTCGCGTAACGGACCTTCTTGGACTTTAGAGCGATCATAAACTCCAAAGGTGCTAACATAAACTACGCGCCTCAAGCCGAGGAGTCGGGCTGCCTCGAGCACATGAACCGTGCCGACAATGTTGTTGGTCGTCCCGGTGTAAGAATTCGCCGCAACCCTGCTCCCGATCAGCCCGGCAGTGTGAACTACAGTATCGACACCGAATGCTTGGAGGGCGTTTATCAAAGCCGGCAAGTCGCGCATGTCTGCGGCGACGACCTCTACTGTGTCCTTACCGACTACTTTCGCGATATGATCTCGGTTCGGCACCAGGTCATAGAGAACCGCCTTCGTGCCCGCATCCACCAGCCGCTTTGCCAGATGACAGCCGATAAGCCCCGCTCCCGTTATTAAAACCGTCATGGATCCTCCTTTTGCATTTCGTCAACACATTAGCTCATCCTGGAAGATGCCGTCAATGTCACAGTCGGATGACGGTTGCCTCGTTTTGCGGTGAATGGAGCCTCACCGGCAAAGCGTCAAAGCATTGGAATCTTAGTTTTGACTTGCGTCGAAATTCCATGTAAACACTATTCGACAGCAGGGTGGCGGGTGCAAAGGCAGCCAAGCCGCTCGCTGATCAAGTGGAATGAGAAGCATTCAGCTTCTGGAAAAAACAACACGCGGAGTTAGAAGCTGAGTCGAGGCTGTTCATGTTCATTGGGGCCATCTTCGTGGAAAACCTTTTATTCATGTTTCGCCCTGCTCCTGTGCCTCGTCTTCCTTCCTTCCGCAGGGGCTTGGTCGCAAGAAGCGGAAAAGGATATTGTGGCAAGAGGTCAGTATCTTTTTGGCGTCGCTGGGGGTTGCGCCTGCCACACAGTCCCCAAAAAAACTCCCCATGAAGGTGGCCGGGCCTTTCCAATCCCATTTGGAACCGTGTATGCTACAAACATCACTCCCGATAACGAAACCGGGCTTGGACGCTGGTCCGACAAGGAAGTCGTAAACGCCATGACTAGCGGCGTCCGACCAGACGGTGAGAGACTTTTGCCTGTCATGCCGTACGAGGCGTATTCCGGGATGGCTGAAGAGGATCTCAAAGCCCTGATTGCTTATTTGCGGACCCTAAAGCCAGTCCGTAACGAAACTCCCCGGCTGAAGAGCTGGATTCCTTTTTATCGCTCGCTGCTAGTTCCTTTGTGGTTAAAGTTGTTTGGGCGCTTTTCCACTCCACCGCGCACGGCACCCAGGACCGGTGTGGAGAGAGGCCGCTACCTGGTGGACCACGTTTCCTTGTGCGGGGACTGCCACACACCGCGAAACATTCTTGGGGTGCCAGAGCGCGCGCTCTATCTCGCCGGTATGAAAGTAGGGCCTCTAGGAGACCAGATCTCTAACATTACCCCAGATAAAAAAACCGGCATAGGAGAATGGAGCCGGGACGAGATCGCGGATCTCACCTTGACTGGGATGAAGCCTAATTTGGACAACGTGCAAGGTCTTATGGAGGAAGTGATCGACGGTACCCCACGCGGATACAAGAATATGACGCGGGAGGATGCGCTGGCGATTGCGGATTACTTAAAGTCGATTCGCCCGATTGCTAACAAGATTGACTAAATTCTCGTGGTGAGGTGATCGCTCATGAAAAGAACTGAGTTAATGGGCGTACCCCTAGTGATAACCTGTCTGGTCCTCATCGGTGCTCTGGCTCCAGACTCGGTTGTGCTGAGAAGGAAGCTAATGGAAAGCAATAACAGCGTCGTCGCTAAAGCCCTGAACAAAGCTATAAAGGAAAAAAAATTCGCTCAAATTGAAGACGATTGCCATGTTATCGAGGAGAATATGGAAAAGGTGCTTGCACTTTTTCCGCCCGGAAGCCTTTCCAAAAACTCCCGAGCCAAGCCCGAGATCTGGGCGCAGTGGGGAGAATTCAGCAAGCATCCCGACAATGTAAGGAAGGCGGCGCAAGAACTAGCTGCGGCGGCCAGAGCGGGAGATGACGAAGCAGTCAAGGTGAAGTTCAAGGCACTGGGTGAAGCCTGTAAAGGCTGCCACCAGGACTTCCGTGCGCCCAAGCCGAAGCAGAGTCCGTAACACGCCGCAGGTTAGAAAAAAATATAATGGAAGGAGCATGGTGAACATGCACAGAACCAAGTTTTTAGGTTTCGGCTTTTTCTGTTTCTTATCCTTAGTCCTTTCTTCTCAGGTTTTTGCCCAGGGAGATCCCATTGAGAAGAGGCGGTTGCTCATGGAGTCGAATAACGACACGGCGACTAAGGCCCTAGCCAAGGCTGTCAAAGAAGGAAACTTTGCCGATATCCAGGCCAAGGCCAAAGAGATCGAACAGAATATGGATCAGGTTCCTGAACTTTTCCCCAAGGGCAGCACCTCGGAAAAATCCCGTGCCAAGGCGGAAATCTGGGAGAAGTGGGACGAGTTTACCAAGAATGCGAGCATGGTAAAGAAGGCGGCTCAAGCTCTAGCTGATGCGGCTAACGCCAAGGATGAGGCGGAGGTTAAAGCCCAATTGAAAGCCGTCGGGGATGCCTGTGCCAGCTGTCACAAAAGCTTCCGAGGTCCAAGGAAGAGCAGTTAACCAAGGTCTTTAAACGAGCACACCCGAGGAAAAAGCCCCGGCATAGACCGCCAGGGGCTTTTTTGTCTTTTCTTTTTTCCAGAACTGATTTAAAATCCCGTTTCAAACCTGCTTGGAAGGGACGGATAGCTTTATTCAGTAGCGCATCTAACTGCACGCGATTCATTCACACGGTTACATGGAACTGCAAGAGAAATACCTCATCCAAAAAGGCCCGCACGAAGAAGATGTCAAAAAAGCCTTCTTAATTTTTCGCTGGCTGTTGATCATCGTTTGCGCAACGATGGTTGTCTTTAGCCAAAACCTGCTCGTTGACATTGTCTGGGCACACCTTTTTGTCATCCTGATTATTCTCTCGAATGCCGGCCTTCACCTGGTTCCCGCGCGCATCATCACCCAATCCTCCTTCTATTCAGCCGTCGCCATCACCGACATCGGGGTGATCACCCTAGGTTTGATCATCAGCGGGCAAACCGCAACGGACTTTTATCTGCTGTACTTTTTGGTGCTCATTATCTCCGCCTTGAATCAGCAAATGACGCGCGTTGTCATTAGCACCGTCCTCGTGATCCTGCTCTATGGGTTAACGCTCCTGCTGACCAATTCCGCAGGGGAAACGGATCCCGCGGTGCTTCTCCGATTTCCATTTTTTTTCATCATCGCCCTATTCTATGGTTTTCTGGTACAGTCGCTCCGTGAAGATAAGCAGCGTGAAGACCGCTTGGACCAAGGCGAAGTCAATCGGATCAAGGCCCAGTTCTTAGGTTCCATTACTCACGAACTCCTCGGGCCTATCAACATGATCATGGGGCATATCCATCTGATGCTCACCGGCGCAGCGGGAAATTTGACGCTCGAACAAATAAGGATCTTGGACCAGTTCCAATTTCATGCGGAGAAGCTGCTGAAATTTATCCGCGAGCTCGTCGAACTTTCGAACATCGAGACCAAGAAACTGGATCTCCAAGTGCGCAAAGGCAGCATCAAGCCGTTTTTGCAGGACCTTCAATTCGAACTGGAGCCGCGTCTAAAAGACCAACCTTTGCGTGCGGAATTTATCAGCGATGACGGTCTTCCAAACGTGGAAACTGACTGGACAACTTTTCGGCATGCGATGATGCACATACTTGCCAATACCATTGCCTCTAGCGAGTCCGGCCAGGTCACGGTCATAGCGGGTGCGAGCGCCGACACCGAGGAAGCGACATTTATGGTCCTCAATACCAGTGCCAGCGTGACAAAAGAGACGATCCCCCCAATTCTAGACCGATTCCGTCACTCCGGGTCAGCGCTCTACGACGGTGACGGGATGGGTATCGGCCTGGCCATTGCTAAGAGCCTGCTCGACCTCTTGGGCGCGCGAATTCAAGGTGCTCCGGGAACGAGCAAAAATTTAGACTTTATGATTACCATGCCGCTTCGCTGGGGCGCACGTCCCAAAAGAGTTGTCGGGTTGAGCTATGTTGAACCGTTCAGGCAAAGCGAGTGAACGGATAGGTTCGTTACTACAACTGGCCGGCGTCTTTAAGACATTTTTTGAATTCCGTCAACGGCTTGGTGTTGATCACGTGCTTCTTTTCGGCCCATCCTCTGCGGGCCTGAGCCACACCAAACTCCAACAGCTCATAGGACGGACGGCGCGCGCGTCCGAATCAATACTAGCGTGACGCCGGCCTGCACGCCTTTGCGTACGTGCTCGTCCCTCAGGTCTAGCCGATCTGGATAAGCATCGATCTCTAAGATGGTTCCCGTTTGTTTTGCGACTCTGATGATTTGTCGGCGATGGCTGCGCCCACGGCAAGGATTTCACGCAGGCCCTTAAGCCTTCTGCTTTGTAGATCTCTGTAACCGGCTCCTCCAGCGCCTTTAGAACATCCGCGACTTTTTCATACGCGCTGGGCTTGAGAGACTCTTCGCGCACTTTCAAATAGAGCGCGATTTCGCGAAACATACGGGGAAGCTCTGCGCCATCCATTCGTATATTGCGTAACACCTCCCCAGAGGATTGACAACAATTGCTAAAGAAGACTATCCTTGGCCTCTCAATCGGTCCAGACAGCTGGACTGGTTAGGGAACATGAAAGGATTGAGCATGGGGAAATACAGGATCGTCGGCAGGATCGCTTTTTATCTAGTCGCCGTAGCCATCTGGAGCTCTCCAGTTTATGCCCAGGTTACCCGCCTAAATGTCGGTTATAGTGCCATCAGCGCAGATCAACTACCCGGCTGGGTCGCCAAGGAATCGGGGATCTTTCAAAAAAACGGCCTCGATGTTCAGCTCATCTTTTTTACTGGCGGCAGCACGGCGATTCTGGCCCTAGTGTCGGGAGACGTTCCGATCACGCAAGTTTCTGGTCCTGGTTTAGTCAGCAGCGCTCTCGCCGGCTCTGATGCCGTGTATGTTGCCGCAGGCGTAACTTCGCTCAACTACGTTTTAATGAGTCGCCCCAATATCAAGAGCCCGGAGCAGCTTAAGGGCGGTACCATCGCGATCAGCCGTTTCGGTTCGGCAACCGACAGCATAGCCCGATTCGCTCTGCGCAGAATCGGGCTGACCCCGGGCAAGGACGTAACGATTGTGCAAGTCGGAAGTGGTCCGGCTCGTCTGGATGCAACACTGACAGGGAGAGTGAGCGCGGCAGTGATTAATCCTCCGTCGAGTTTTATCGCAGAGAAAAGAGGGTTAAACATTTTGGCGGATGTTGCGAAGATGGGACTGGTGTTTCAACATACCGGCGCTGCGACAACGCGAAAATACATCAGAGAACATCCCGACGTGATTCGGAGATACGTCAAGTCCCAAGTTGAGGCTGTTCATCTGATTTGGACGGACAAAGAAATTACCGTAAGAACGCTGGGAAAATACATGGGACGGGGAGTCGAGCAGGACATTTTGGAGAAAAGCCGGGAAAACATCCTGACCGAGGCGCTCCTACCGAAAAAGCAGTATCCCAGCCTGGAGGGACTGCAGACCGTACTTGACGATCTCGCGGAGAGAGACCCGAGAGCCAAGACTGCGAAACCGGAGCAATTCGTCGACTTTACTTTCATTAGAGAGCTCGATCAGAGCGGTTACATCGATAGCCTCTACAAAAAGAAGTAACAGGCACGGCCAGCCACGGGCTTCCATCTCTTGGAAATATCCCGCTCGCGGCCCGTAAAATGATTACCAGCAAATCGGGTGCGGATGCAGCCGCAGAGATCGAGCTCTGGGCAAGGATGATTGCGCGTGTGAGCGATGACGGAATCGACGCTTCGGTTTATGATGACGCCGACTCAAGCACTTACGTGATACGATTGGCTACCGGTAACCGGGTTCTGCTCTTCCGTTTGTCAGAAGCGCAGGTTCAATCGCCCGAACGCGAAACGGAGTGCGCAAAGATATTGAAGACAAAAATGACCGACCTTAGGCGTAATCTTTAATTTCGCCCGGTTGGTCCTACTCTGTCGCGGCTCCCCTGACACAACTCCGTGGTTTTTTAACAACCGGTGCAAGCCAACGCGGTGCAAAATCTCAAGCTTTCTGAAGGATTTGGGCTGCTTGTTTTGCAAAATAAGTGAGAATCATATCGGCGCCAGCGCGCTTGATCGAAAAGAGAATCTCCATCAGGGCTCTCTCCTCGTCAATCCATCCCTTTTGCGCGGCAGCTTTTATCATCGCGTATTCACCGCTGACGTTATAGGCAGCCACCGGATAGCCGAACTCCCGCTTGACGCGATAGACAATATCCAGAAACGCGAGCGCTGGTTTCACCATGACGATGTCGGCTCCTTCTTCAATATCCAAGGAAACCTCTCGTAGCGCCTCGTTGGCATTCGCGGGATCCATTTGATAGGAGCGCCGATCGCCAAACTGAGGTGTGGACGCCGCGGCTTCGCGGAATGGGCCGTAGAAAGAGGAGGCATATTTTGCGGCGTACGCCATGATCGCCGTATCCTTGAAGCCATTCTGATCCAATGCGGTGCGAATTGCCGCGATTCTCCCGTCCATCATATCCGACGGTGCAACGATGTCGGCTCCCGCGCGGGCGTGAGAGAGAGCCTCCTTGGCCAACAACTCAAGAGTCTGGTCGTTATCCACATCGCCCCCACGGACAACACCGCAGTGACCATGATCCGTGTATTCACAGAGGCAAACATCGGTCATAACGATAAGCTCTGGAACCTTTTCCTTGATTTCGCGAATCGCGTTCTGGACCACACCGCGGTCCGAGTACGCTTCCGAACCCAAGGCGTCCTTATGTTCCGGAATTCCAAAGAGGATCACGGCGGGAATCCCCAACCCGCGCACCTCCTGGCACTCTTTTGCTAACCGATCGACCGAAACTTGATACACCCCGGGCATGGAAGAGATTGCGCTCTCCTGATTTCGTCCGGGCACGACAAAAAAAGGGTAGATGAAATCCTTTGCATCGAGCGCCGTTTCCCGGACCAGCGCACGGATCGCTTCATTTTTGCGCAGTCTGCGGGGTCGGTAAACGGGAAATCCCATAGCAGCCTCCGGTAAGGAGACAGTAGTCAGAATTCAGCAGCCAGGAGGCAGTCTCAGGCTACGCGGATTCTGGATTCTGTCTCCTGAATTCTACTTTTGGTCCTTAGTCGCAAAGTATTCCGCGATCACTTGGGTCAGGCCCGCGACCGTATATTCACGGGCCACGACATCCACGCGCAACCCGGCTTCCACTACGGTGCTTCTAGTGATGGGCCCGATACACGCCACGCCAACATGACTCATGAGGTCTTGCACATTTTCCCTACCGAAGAGCGCGACAAAGGCCTTAACGGTGCTTGAGCTGGTAAAAGTAACCATGTCAATTTTCCCGCACCTCAAGTCTGATCGCAACCACGAAGGCTCGCGTGCAACGGGTAGGGTCCGGTAGGCTTCCACCACATCAACTGCCGCTCCCCACTTCCTCAGAGTATCGGGAAGCACCTCCCGAGCTTCAGCCGCGCGCGGCAAGAGGACCCGTTGGCCGCACATTTCGGACGGCGTTAGCCCCTCAAGAATGGCTTCAGCGCGATACTCAGCGGGGATCAGAGCGGGCTTGAGTTGATTGCGCTCGAGTTCGTTGCCGGTTTCCGGTCCGATGGCCGCAATCCTTATCTTCCCGAGGCCTTCCAGGTCGTGCCTGAGATGGCGCATGCGAGTGAGAAAAAACCGCACACCGTTGACGCTGGTAAAAATGACCCATTGGTAGGAAGAGAGATCCCGTATCGCGCGATCCAAAGAATCGTATTTCAGCGGCGGAACGATTTCGATGGTGGGAAAGTCGACGACCTCACCCCCAAGAGCCTGGATAAGGCGGGCGAAAGGAACGGCCTGCATTCGAGGGCGGGTGATAAGAATACGCCGGCCACTGAGAGGCTTAGGCGTATTCCCTTCGGTCTTTTTTCGCGGCGGTCCCTTCATGGTCGAAGCGGTTGCGATAGAATTTCGCTGCCCCCTTGCCGAAGCAGGTCCTCCGCCAAGTGCACTCCAAGGGTCTCGCCCTCCTGTGCCGGGCCGGATGCCTCACCCCGGATCAAGCGCGAGCCGTCGGCGGCAGCGACCACTCCCAGCAGTCGCAATCCGACACCGCTACTGTACGCCCGAGCTCCAACAGGTAGATGGCAGCCGCCCTCAAGACGACGGAGAAACGCCCTTTCTGCCGTGACCTCGGCCACAGTCCCCACATCATGGAGAAACGAAATCATCTCCAGAACCGGGTCACTCACACGAGCTTCCAAACAAAGGGCACCTTGAGCAACCGCACTAAGACAAATCTCCGGCGCGAGAAATTCGCTGATCCGATCGGCTTTGCCGATTCTCTTCAGGCCCGCAACCGCAACGATCAAACCATCAACCTCTCCATGATCCAGTTTCTTCAAGCGGGTATCAATGTTTCCCCGCATAGCAACGATTTTCAAGTCGCGCCGGTAGTGCAAGATCTGAGCCCGGCGGCGCAAACTGCCGGTGCCGATCCGCGCGCCCGAACGCAGAGCCGTTAGCGGCGCACCGTCGGGACTGACAAAGGCATCTCGCGGATCTTCCCTTTCCGGTATTGCAGCCAACGTAAGACCCGGCGCAATTTCCGTGGGGAGGTCTTTCAGAGAATGCACGGCGACATCGATCTCCTTGCGCAAAAGACCCTCCTCAATTTCTTTCACAAACACCCCTTTTCCCCCCAAGTTCTTGACGGCATCCGTCAGGAACCGGTCGCCAGTCGTCTTGATCACGATCGATTCGACTTTGACGTTGGCATACCGTGCTTCTATTTTCTTTCTGACCCACTCTGTCTGTGCCAGAGCCAACAAGCTTCCCCGCGTGCCGATGCGGATCACATTCATCGTTCGATCCCTGACCTCACGGCACTCATTGCTCGTCAAGCCCAAAGAGCTTCTTCAGGGCCTCTGTGTACAACCCTTCATCTCGCTCTTCGGCCTGCTGTTTGAGACGCGTGATGGGCACATGAAGAATTTTGTTGATGATGGCAACAGTCATATCCTCAAGGGCCTGGCGCTCCCTATCGTGAATCCCTTTAAGGCCCGTGCTCAAGGATTTCTCAAGCTCCCGCTGGCGAATCTCATCAAATTTTTGCCGTAAGGCGACGATCACCGGCACCTGTTCCAGGGTACCCAACCAACGGAGAAACGAGCCCACTTCCTCGTCAATCAGCGTCTCGGCCTTGCGCGCTTCCTCTCCTCTCTCCTGGAGGTTTTCATCAGCTACGGCTTTGAGATCGTCAATGTTATAGAGGTACGCGTTATCGATCTCGTTGATGCCGGGATCAAAATTGCGCGGAATTCCCAGGTCAACGAAAAACATGGCCTTCTGCTTCCTTTCCTTCAAGACCTCGGTGACTGCTTCCGGTCCCAAAAGCGCTTGGGGCGACGCGGTGCAACCGACAATGAGGTCCGCCAAGCGAAGATAGCGAGGGTAGTCTTCGAACAAAATCGGACTGCCACGGTACTGCGCCGCCAATTCTACCGCGCCTTCAAAGGTGCGATTCGTAACCATCAGGCTGTGCACGCCGCTACGCTGCAAGTGGCGCACGACCAGTTCACCCATTTTCCCCGTACCGATCAGTAACACCGTCTTGTTCTCGATCCTATCGAAGATCCGACTCGCAAGATCGACCGCGATAGAGCTGATGGAGACAGCGCCATTCCCGATACCCGTCTCGGTGCGTATTTTTTTGGCGACGGAAAAGGCGCGATGAAAGAGCCGGTGGAGGATGGTTCCGACCGCCCCGACCTCCCGCGCGACGAGATAGCTATCCTTGAGCTGTCCTAAGATTTGGGGCTCACCAACGACCATGGAGTCGAGGCTCGCAGCAACCCGAAACAGGTGGCGGATCGCATCTCCGTCCACATGCGCGTACAGGTGGGGGTCGAGATCAGCGCCCGGATTCAAGCCCTCCTGGGTGTGCAGAAATTGTTTGACTTCGCGCAACGCTAGCGCCCCATCGCTCGCCGCCGCGACAACTTCCACTCGATTGCAGGTGGAGACAATCACACCTTCGGCCACCGAAGATAGCGAAACCAGGCGCCGAACCGATTCCTTCAAAGCTGGACGGTCAAAAGCCACCTGCTCCCGAACTTCCACCGGAGCCGTGGTGTGGTTGAGTCCCACAATCATCAATTTTCTGTCGCTCATCGCTAGTCGAATTTGCCTGCGTGCCTGCTCGGGAACAACGCATCGCCCCACAAGAAATATCCCAAGACTACGACGAATCCCACCACGGTCAAAAGCGCCGCTTTTCTCCCGCTCAGACCAGCCGTGAAACGCCCGTGAATCAAGCCGCCGTAGAGGAGCCATACGATCGCCGAAGAAATCTGCCGTGGGTCCCACGACCAGTAATTGCCCCAAGAGACGGCCGCCCACAAACTCCCCGTCAGGATCCCCAACGTCATGAGCGGAAATCCCCATACTAAAAAAACATAGTTAAGCCGATCCAGCGTCTCCAGCGAGGGGAATCGCTTCGTCAGTACTGGGACCTTCTTTGCTTTCAGCTGGTGATCCTGAAACAAATACATGAGGCTCACCCCGAAGGCCAGCGCGAACACAGCATTCCCTAAAAACGCAAACGTCACGTGCAGCGGCAACCAATAGCTGTTTAGCCCAGGAGGAATCTCCCCGCCGGAACTCCCGAAGGCAAAAGCAGAAAAGCACAACAGAAAAGACAGTGGAGCAATGACCGAGCCCAGAGCTGTCAAACGATACTTGATTTGGGCCAGGAGATAGACCCCTCCCATGAGCCAGCCATAGAAAGAAAGCGATTCGCGCATCTGCGTCATGGCTGGGAAACCCTGGCGGGCAAAAAGTATGCTCACCGCCACGGTATGCAAGGAAAACCCGCTCAGAAAAATGGCAAGAGAAATCTGCGCCGTCAGTTTCTTTGGCAGAATGAGGTACAGGATGAAGCTTCCTGTCCCGATAAGGTAAAACACCGCGGCAAGCTTGAGAAAAAGAGCCTCCATAAATAATCGCGTTATTATACCCTAACACCCAAGGTCACTCCAAGGCTCCCAGCGCGTTGCCCCAGGTTAGAAGAGAAGCGCAATTCCCTTAGCCGGGTGCTAAAAAAGACAACCTCAGCACGAGCGAAAAAGCTCTTATCATTCGCAACGGGATCCTCCGTCATTCCTTCGTCAAGCTCAGGACGGGCTCTGAGGTTTTCAAAGAGTAAACGGACGGTCTTTCAGCGCTCGGCTAGTGGTAAGGGTCGAGGAAGACTACCGGGGAATCCTGAGAAAATCCCCTGCGATGATTTTATGTCCGGAGAGCGTATTGGCCTGTTGAATCTGCAGCACCTGGATTTTGTAACGCCGCGCAATCATGCTCAGCGTCTCCCCTTTAGCGACACGGTGCCGAATCCACGAGGGCTGCTGTTCGGCGGCAGCGAGGTTGGGTCTAGTCATCGCGTGGCCCAGAAGTCTGTTTACAAAATCGCGTAGACCCTGCAGTCTCTCAGCCGGGATCTTGATCCGGTAACCTTTTGGAACCTCATCGAGTCGAGGACTGAGGGCCGGGTTCCACGCCAAAAACTGTTGCCGCGACGCTCCGGCAGGCTTTAGCAGAGACGCCAGCGGCGCCGATCGGCTCAGCTGTAACTCCTCTAAAAAAAGCGGTGGCTGGTATTCCAGATTGGGAAAGTGCTCTTCGCTTTCGCGCACAACTTCTAGAGCCGCCAGAAACTCAGCATAAAAATTTTTTGACGCAAAGCCAAAGGCTGGTGCCTCGTAGCGGCGAATGATCTCCATTAGATCGTCCGACCCCACCTCGGAAACGGCTCGCCCCATCCCCTGTCGCCCATGGTTGTACGCCGTGATCGCCAGAGGCCAGTTTCCCAAGACTTCGTAATTCTTCTTGAGAAAACGAGCGGCGGCACGCGTTGATTCCAAAGGGTCTTTTCTCTCGTCAACGTTCTTGTCGATCAGAAGAAATTCTTTTCCGGTCGAACGCATGAACTGCCACATTCCCACCGCTCCCGCTTGGGATCTGGCCCCCGCATGAAAGGACGACTCCACCAGAGGGAGATAGGCGAGGCTGGTAGGTAAGCCCTCGTCGGCAAAGATGCGCTGAATTTGCGCCATATAGATCTGGGAGCGCTCAAGTCCCTGGGCAAAACGGTCCTTGATCCCGCGCTGGGATCGAATTCTGCTTTCGTCTTTCGGGAGCCCGTATTCTTCAATGATCCGGCTGCGTTCTGTTTCGATCATCTGGCGCGCGGCTGGACCCTCCGGAATTGGCACGACTTTATAGATCTGCATCGTTTCCAACGGATCATGGAAGATGACCTCTGTCGTGTTGTAACGGGTAAAAACGAGCTTCCAAAATTCTACAGAGCTTTCCAGGCCGGGAGGGACTGGGAACGGAGAATCATTCGCCCCGGCCTTTGGGCCATGCAAAAGACTGGCGGCAAAAACAAGAAACCCCAAAAGAATCGCGGGCAAGGACCTCACCACGGCAAACTCACAGACATAAATTTGACCTATTGTAGCAAAACCGTTATCGTCATGTCAAAAAAAAGTAACACCACTTAGATTGCTCGTTTCGATCTCGCACAAAAAACTGGGCGGTTTTTCCTTAGCTGCTGTCCTCTGCCTACACGGATTCGCGGGCTGCGACTCTTCTTGGCGGTCTTCGCAGCCATCTGGATATCTCGTAACGAGTATCGAGTCTGATCCCACGCAGCTGGACCCGCGTTACGCGACGGATGCGAATTCCGTACGGCTGTCCAGGCTGATTTTTAGTTCCCTCACCCGACTGGATCGAAATTCGCGCCTCGAGCCGGACCTTGCTGAACAATATGAAATGAAGAACACGCAAACCTACTGGTTTCGGTTGCGGCGCGGGGTTTTCTTTCACAATGGGCAACCCCTCACCTCCGCCGATGTGAAATATACCTACGAATCGGTTTTGGATCCAAAGAACCAGTCCCCGTGGCGCGCGGCCATGGAAAACCTCAAGTCGATAGAAACACCCGGTCCGAACGAGATTATTTTTCGTCTCGATTCCCCGTATGCTCCCTTCTTGGAGCAGACAACTCTGGGCATTGTCCCGGCGGGAACCCCGCCGCCCAACAACCAGGCAGCGCAAAGTCTCATTGGTTCCGGGCCTTTTTCTTTCGGGGACTTTGATCCCGGAGAGAAAGTGGTGCTCAAGGCCAATCCCTCGTATTGGGAGGGTCGGCCTGAGGTTTCAGGCATCATGGTGAAGATTATTCCAGATGCAATGGTACGGGTGCTGGAGTTCAAGAAGGGCACGCTGCATTTGCTGCAAAATGACATCGAGCCCGACACGCTCCCCTGGATCCAAGAGAGAACTCACGCGTCTGTGCTGATCACCCCGGGGACCACGTTCCAATATCTTGGGATAAATCTAAGCCATCCGATTTTACGTCACGCGGAAGTGCGTCGCGCTCTAGCTATGGCCATCGATCGGGAGACTCTGATTCATCACCTGCTCAAGGGGCTTGCAGTTCCAGCAACGGGGCTGCTATCTCCCTCTCATTGGGCTTACGAGCCTGCCGTCAAACGTTGGCCTTACGACCCCGAGGCCGCCAAAAGACTGCTTGACGCAGCCGGTTACCCCGATCCAGATGGAGCTGGACCGCGACCGCGTTTTAAACTGTCGTACAAAACGACCACACTCGATCTGCGCAGGCGAATCGCAGAGGTGATAAAAGAGCAGCTCGCTCAAGTCGGCATCGAATTGGAAGTCCGTACTTATGAATGGGGAACGTTTTACGCAGACGTTAAGAAAGGTAATTTTGACCTCTACTCCCTTTCATGGGTGGGAGTTGCCGATCCTGATGTTTACTTTAACCTCTTTCATTCGAGCAGCGTGCCCCCGCGCGGGGACAATAGAGGACATTACCGCAACCAGGAAATCGACCGCCTGTTGGAAAAGGGGCGAGCGAGTGTCAGTTCCAGCGAACGCGTGCGTTTATACAGCCGAGTGCAAAAACTGTTGGCCCTCGACCTCCCGTGCATTCCTTTATGGTGGCAGAAAAACGTGGTGGTGATGCAACCGAACCTTCGCGGGTTCACTCCATACCCTGATGGGGATCTCGCCTCGCTCAAAAGCATTTTCTTTACCGCCCCTCCCCCAGCCTTGTGAAGCGCTATATTTGCAAGAGGCTAATCGTCATGGTTCCCACGTTACTTGGGGCACTGACGTTGGTTTTTTTCTTCACCCACGTCCTGCCCGGCGATCCGGTCGAGGTGATGTTGGGAGAGACTGCCCATGTTGTCGACAAGGAAGCGTTGCGCCGCGAGCTGGGACTAGACCAGCCCCTATGGATTCAATATTCTGGTTTTATTCGTGGTCTCACTCGCGGGGATTTGGGCCAGTCTCTCCACCGACGGGCGCCCGTCATGGACTTGCTTTTGAGCCGTTTTCCGGCAACTCTTGAACTCACGCTGGCAGCCATCCTGGTTGCGCTTATCCTTGCCTTCCCCCTCGGCCTCAGCGCGGCATTTAGACAGGGTTCCTGGATTGATCACGGCTCGCGGTTGTTTTCGCTTTTTGGGTTGGCTGTGCCCAACTTCTGGCTAGGCCCGTTGTTGGTTCTCTTTTTTTCCATTGAGATGGGCTGGTTGCCGGTTTCGGGACGGGGGAATTTTAGTCACCTTATCCTCCCGGCGATCACGCTTGGAACCGGCATGGCCGCGATCGTTACCCGGATGCTCCGTTCCAGTCTTCTCAACGCTTTGCGGCAGGATTACATTCAAACGGCCCGAGCCAAGGGGGTCAGCGAAGCCTTCATCTGGTTCAAACACGCTTTGCGCAACTCTCTTCTTTCCATCGTCACCGTTATGGGGCTTCAGTTCGGCGCGCTTCTCGCTGGCTCAGTGATCACCGAGACCATTTTCAGCTGGCCGGGAATCGGACGCCTGACCATCCAGGCCATTCAAACCCGTGATTATCCCCTAATTCAGGGCTGCGTTTTGTTCATCGCCGTTTGCTATCTGCTGGTAAACTTCGCGACCGACTTGCTCTACGGAGCCGTCGATCCGCGTATACGCTATGAAAAGTAGGACTTTGCTCATAATTGGCCTCATCGTTCTGAGCTCGATAGTCGCCGGAGCCGTGCTGGCCCCAATCCTGGCGCCTTACAGCCCAACGCAACAAAATCTCGCGCAAGACCTTCTTCCGCAGTCGCAGCACCATCTCCTGGGCACGGATAAGCTGGGCCGCGACGTGCTGAGCCGGATTCTTTACGGTAGCCGCGTTTCTATTTTCGTTGGTGTCACCTCGGTCGCGGTATCGTTGGTATTGGGCTTTCTGCTAGGATCGATTGCAGGTTACTTCGGCGGTTGGATCGATGAATTACTGATGCGTTTGGTCGATATTCTTTTGGCGTTTCCCGGCATCCTCCTGGCAATCGCGTTGACGGCCGTTCTGGGGCCGGGCCTCAATCATGTAGTTCTCGCTCTCTGCCTGATGGGATGGACAAGTTACGCGCGCCTGACGCGTGCTGAGATCCTGTTGCTCAGGGAAAGAGATTTCATCCGTGCCGCCCAAGCTCTCGGCGCAAATCCTGCTCGTATCATCGTCTATCATATGCTACCCAACCTCGCTTCACCGCTAACGATTCAGGCTACTTTTGGCATGGCCGTGGCGATTCTGGCTGAGGGAGCGCTGAGCTTTCTCGGATTGGGCATCCAGCCTCCGATCCCGTCGTGGGGAAGCATGCTCAATGAAGGGAGACAGTTTCTTCTGGTAGCCCCTTATCTTACAACCTTTCCCGGTATCGCACTTATGATCACTGTTTTGGGCTTAAATCTGGTGGGTGACGCGCTAACCGATATCTGGGAACTAAGAGAACACACCCAACTTACCTGAAACAAGCCTTGAACTCGGTCAAAACGATGTAATATGATTCCAGGAAAGGAGACCTGCTATGAAACTTTACTCGTGCTTTACTTGACCTTATGCACACCGGACAAGGATTGTCCTGGCGGAAAAAAATCTTCCTTATCAACTCATTGAGGTTGACCTCAAGAACAAGCCTAAAGACCTCCTCGAACTAAATCCCTACGCCAAAGTTCCGGTTCTCGTGGACGGGGACGCTATCATCTTCGAATCCGCCATTATCAACGAGTATCTCGACGAAAAATACCCGACTGTCTGCTTGATGCCGGCTGGTCTGTACGACCGCGCGCGCGCGCGCATATGGGTCGATTTCTGCAACACGCGCATTCACGGGACAACTCATGAGATCAGTCGTGGCAAAGATCCGGAGTCGGCAAAGGCAAAACTCAAACAACATTTTGTGACTGTTGAAGAGGCCTTAGCGGGTCGCGAGTTTCTTGTCGGCAACTACTCTCTGGCGGACGTTACGTTCATTCCGCTTTTCACTCGCCTGTCGCGCTATGGGTTCAGCCTGGACGACGACCTTCCGCGCGTGAAAAATTGGAGCGAACGCCTTCTGAGCCGACCCGCGGTTCAGACAACGCTTGTCCGTCCCTAAGTATACGGGAAAAAGTTAAGCCGGCATTTCCTTCCACTGCTTGCTTCACAGCGATGGGATTGTCTTGCTTTTACCGGCACGGGGCGAAAACACAGTACGTGTGTTATTGTGACTCACGCGCCATCACAAGTCTCTCGATCTCTGCGCTGACCCTATCCGCCTCAGTTCCGGTAAGACAACCTACGACAAGGGGAAAAAGCTCTCTTTCCTCTCGTCGTATGTGCGTCTCAAGGATGTCCCCGAGTTCGAAAAGCAATTTTGCCGGATTGCTTTCGGACGACAGACAAGCGATATTTCGCCGGATTTTTTCATGGTCCCGCAGCAGTGATTCAATCAGGAGACCTGCGTCCGGATGGGCTTTTGCCACTAATGGGAAAAGAATCCCTTCTTCGGCTCGAAAATGACCATCAAGATTGTGCACAAAAAAATCACCTAGCTCTTTTGCCCGCTGTTGCAGGCCGTCGATGCCTGCCGGCCTGATCTGTCCTAGGGCCTGTTTCCGGCAACGAAGCGCGAGGGCCATTCCACGGTGGTGATCTCGACGAAGGCGGTTTAGACTCGGATGTCGCGTCATGCTCTCTAGATTGTCTGCTTTTTTCCTGGACTGGCAGATTCACCACGCGGATTAGGATTGACTTAGAATCCCCAGTGGGTTCCCCGCATACTATTGCTTATGAGCGCCACCGCTGCGTGCAGGGTAATGATCTCGCCTCGTAAAGGGAGTGAAGAAGAGACCCGAAGAAAGGGTTAAAGTGCGGTTTGCCGAAGCTTCAAGCGGCTTCGGCAGCTTCGCTATGCTCTTCTTTACTCACCATCTTGACAATTTCGTCTTTGCTAAAGCGCCAACCTCCACCTAACTTCCTACCAGGAATCAGACCATTTCGCGCTAGGCGGTAAACCGTTTTGAGATGAACCTGCAACAGTTCGGCAACTTCCGACGCGGTAAGCATCTTTTCCATCTTGGCACTCTCCTTACTGATTGTTACAATCGCAAGGAAGCACAAATTGTGCCATAATGTGTCTTTCCGAATCGGACCGAAAAACCTATTGATTTTAACTGGATTTTCTCGATCAGCCCGATGAACCGTAGCGACAAACGGGAGCCAAGAACCTCAGGACACTGACAACAGCCGGCAGATTTGTCATGCCACTGGTCCCTCTGGCGATCTTGAAGGACTTTATTTCTTTCCAATCCGCCATAGGTATATCGTGTGGTCCCATCCAGAAGCGTCCTTGATTCTTTCCGTCCGTTCCGGCTTCCAATCTCCCATGTCAAAGTCATGCGAGACGATTCGCGAGCCGGGCTTCATCTGGCGTTGGATCGTGGGTCTTAGCTTAAGGTTGACATCAGGAAGCAGGTACATAGTCAAGACTGAAGCCCCCGACAAATCCACCGTTAGAATGTCCTGCCGGCGAATCTCGACGAGTCTCTCCACCCCTGCTTTTTGGATGTTTTCGTGTGATTCCTTGATGCGTTCCGGATCGATTTCGAAACCGATCGCCTTGACCCCGTACTTCTTCGCCGCAGTGACAACGATTCTTCCATCTCCAGAACCCAAGTCGTATACGACGTCACCCTTTTGGACCCCGGCGAGTTGCAGCATACGCTCCACCACATCTTGCGGCGTCGGGACATAAGGAACGATCTTTTGGGATTCCAGGTCTTGGGCCCAAACAACTCCAATCGGGACGGTTCCTTGACGCGGAGACGGGTCACCAATCAAACATCCTAAACCACTGGCAAGCATTACCAACCCAAGAACAAATAGACTTCTGATTCCTCTCATATGACCTGTCCCCTCGCTTAATCTTCGCTCTATCGTCTAACCAATTCTTTGCCAGACCTTACCCAACCAACCCCCCTGTTCTTTTTCTGCTACCTGCTCAAGTTCACCCGCGTCTAGCCATATGCCATTGCAGCCCGTGCATTGATCCACGAGAATTTTCGTGAAGCTCCGCTCCTTGAGCGCCGCGCCGCACTTGGGGCAGCGCATGTAATAAGCTTTGGTAAGTTCCGCCTCTTTCTCTTTCTCCTGTTTCGACTTGAGCTTGTCGATGAGTTCCTTTTCTTTCTTGACAAAATACTCATCCTCAACAGCCTTTTTTCTTTCATCCCATTTGCTTGCCATTTACAGACTCCTTATCAATTCTCTTGATAATGCGACCTTTTCTAACGTTTTTCTTCTCCCATTTCAATATTATTAGTAACGCTGCCGCTAGGAAACGAAGTTTGTTGAATAAGCTGGCGCCTGTCCTTCGTTGTGCCCGCGAAAGCATGTCCTGAGCACGCGCGAAGGGCGGCCATCCATAAGTCCTTGAACTTCTTGGATTCCGGCTCGCGTTAGCTACCGCCAGCTTGACCGGACGCTCTTCGGTCCGTTGCCCGCCTTTCCCGCCTTTTCATAATCGAGGGTGCGTTGCACTCATGACTATTGTTGAACGGATTTCGCAAGGATCACGCTAACATAAAACCGAAAATTTAGATGGCGCTGGCAAATCCGCTGAAGAAAAGATATGAATTTTCACAACGGGTCCTTTCGGGAGGTTTTTATGGCACAGATCGGCTTCAGCTTCGTTAACCCGGCTCCGCAGATTGAACCCGGTCATGTCGCAAGCTTCGCGCGCAAGTGTGAGGAGATCGGGGCCCACTCTTGTTGGGTGCTTGATCGCATCGCCTACGACAATCTAGAACCCCTGATCTTGCTTGCCACGGCGGGCGCGGCCACAAAAAAGATCCGCCTCGGGACTTCGGTGCTATTGGCGGCAACACGTCATCCGACAATCCTCGCAAAAGCCGCGGCGACGCTAGACTTCCTTTCGGCCGGACGCCTGATTCTTGGCATTGGGGTCGGTAGCCGGGAATCAGACTTCGCGTCTGTCGGCGTTCCCTATGAGCACAGGGGATCTCGCGTAGAGGAGGCGATTCAACTTATTAAAAAGCTATGGGAAGGCACGCCGACAACCCACCGCGGCCGCTTTTTCCAGGTCGAAAAACTGGCAGTCGGACCTAAACCCATCCAGTCACCCAATCCCCCGATCTGGATGGGCGGAGGCGGTGTGGACTCAGCTCTGAAGCGTATCGCCCGAGTTGCGGATGGTTACATTTGTGGTAGTTCCGCAGTTCCGAACTTCAGGGCCCTGTGGTCAAAAATCGAAGCCTTCGCCCAGCACGAAGGAAGAAATCCCGCCGCGATCGAGCGGGCAGGACTCACGTTCATGGCCATCGACGAACACGAGTCACGTGCCATCGAAGCCTGCGAGGCTTACCTCAAGCGCTACTATGGGGCTGTTCGGATGGACGTTCAACAAACTTTGTTGGTTGGTGCTCCGGAAGCCTGTGCCGAGAAGATCAATGGCGCGTTTGACAACGGCCTCAACACCCTCATCATCGGCCCGGTCCTTCCAGACTTAAGCCAGTTGGACCTGTTCGCGACCCAAGTCATGCCGCACCTGAGACTTAACTGAAGCGACGCTTAGCTATTGAAACCCCTTTATATAAGGAAGGCCGTTGGCCACTTTGCGTACTTTGTCCATGTTCGCGATGAGCATGGCCGTGGAATCCCACGTGCCCTGAACCAGCCCCTGCCTGTGCGTCTCGGGAATTTCACAGGCCAGCCGGCGTTCTCTCCACGAAAGCGTTTTGGTTTCAAGGTCGATGTTGTAGATGGTGTGCGGTTGGTTTTCCGCAGTCTCTTGCAGCTCCACAATCGCGGCCTGCGGAACTGTCACGATCGGCATTCCCATAATAACGCAATTGCCCGCGAAAATCGCCGCGAAGGATTCCCCAACGATAGCTTTAATACCGAAACGATACAGGGCTTGGGGCGCGTGTTCACGCGAAGAACCGCAACCGAAATTCTTGTTGACAAGTAAAATAGTTGCGCCTTTGTACTTAGGATCGTTAAACGGATGATCTTTCTTCTGACCCGAGGCGTGAAAACGTTCGTCAAAAAACGGATAATCGCCCATGCGCGTAAAGGTGGGCTCCTTAAGATAACGCGCCGGGATGATTCGATCGGTGTCGATATCATTGCCGCGGATCGGTACCGCCGTACCGCTTACCTGGGTGATTTTGATAATCTCGCTCATGGTTCCTCGCTTACTCGTACTCGCGCACGTCGACGACCCTGCCGTTCAAAGCCGCTGCCGCGACCATGGCCGGACTCATGAGTAAGGTACGCCCTTCGGGGCTCCCCTGGCGGCCGATAAAATTACGGTTCGATGACGAGGCGGAGATCTCGCGGCCGTTCAACTTATCGGGATTCATTGCTAAACACATCGAACAGCCCGCTTCGCGCCACTCGAATCCGGCTTCCTTAAAAACCTTGTCCAACCCTTCTTGTTCGGCAAGTTTTTTGACCTCCGCGGAACCTGGAACCACCAAGGCGCGAATTCCGGGTTGAACTTTTCGACCTTTTGCAATCTTTGCAGCCGCGCGCAGATCGGTGACACGCGAATTGGTGCAAGAGCCGATAAACGCCACGTTGATTGGTGTTCCGAGGATTGGCGCCCCGGGCTGCCAACCCATATGCTCGTACGCCTTTTTTGCTCCATGCGGGTCAGAGTATTCCTCTGGTTTGGGAAGTCTTTCGGAAATGCCCACTGCCTGCCCCGGGTTGATTCCCCAGGTCACGGTGGGTTCGATATCTTTCCCTTCAAAGTTTACGGTATCGTCGTATTTGGCATCGGGATCCGACGCCACCGACTTCCAGTAAGCGATCGCGCGGTCGAATGCTTTCCCCGTTGGAACATAAGGCCTGCCTTTGAGGTAGCCGAAGGTCGTCTGATCGGGGTTCACGTAGCCGACTAAGGCACCCCCTTCGATGCTCATGTTGCAGACCGTCATCCGCTCTTCCATATTCATCTTGTCGATCACGGCGCCGCCATATTCGTAGGCAAAGCCTTTACCGCCGCCGATACCCAATCGCCGTATAATGTTTAAGATTACATCCTTGGCGTACACGCCGGTGCCAAGCGCTCCGTTCACATTGATCCTTCGCACCTTGAGCTTGTCCATCGCTAATGTCTGTGTGGCCAAAACGTCACGCACCTGACTGGTTCCAATTCCGAAAGCGAGCGTACCAAACGCTCCGTGCGTACTCGTATGGCTATCACCGCAAGCGAGAGTCATTCCGGGTTGGGTCAAACCGAGCTGCGGACCGATCACATGCACGATACCTTGGTGCTCATGGTCCAAACCGAAGAATTCTATCCCGAACTGCTCAACGTTTCTCTCAAGGGCCCGATGTAATTCTTCGGCCTCGGAGTCAAGAAACGGCCGGGTTCGAATGTGAGTAGGCACGATGTGATCAACCGTCGCAAAAGTCCGTTCTGGAAATGCCACGTCCAGGCCCTCTTCGCGCAGCATGTCGAAAGCTGGCGCCGTGGTAATTTCGTGAATGAGATGGAGGCCGATGAAAAGCTGAATTTGCCCCGTCGGCAGATCGTCAACGGTGTGAGCCTGCCAAATCTTGTCGTAAAGAGTCCGGCCTGAATTAGCTGCCATGCTGTAAATTCTCCTTTACCACAATGATATCCTCGGCGTCTGAGGCAGGCAAGGGCTGTTCTCTCCTCTCTTCACTTTCATGACTCTTTCCTCCTTAATTCCTGTCGCCTAATACTTTACGTCAACCAAAAACAATCCCTGGGCCGGCGCGGTCGGCCCGGCACGGGTCCGGTCACGAACCTGCACGATCTCGGCAAACCCTTGCGGGGATAGCTCGCCGCGGCCCACCAGAGCGAGTGTTCCTACAATATTGCGCACCATATGGCGGAGAAAGGCAGTCGCCTCTATGTCGTAGAAGACAAAATCGCCCGCGCCGCTGACGCGGCTGCGGTAGACCCTGCGCACGGGGTGGGACGCATCACAGCCCGCTGCTTGAAAGGAAGAAAAATCAATTTCCCCCTCGAGCAATCGCGCCGCCTCTTCCATCGTGTCTAGATCAAGCCGCCTGGGTATATGCCAGGAGTAGCGGCGGTGAAAGGCGGACGGCCACCGACTGTTCCAGACCCGATACTGATAGACCCGGCTGCGTGCCTCCCGCCGGGCGTCAAACGCATCATCCGCCGCTTCAGCTTTGCTGATCACAATGCTCGGACGCACGAGGGCATTGAGTCCTTTCTGAATGCGGGCCAAATCGAGTTCCCCGGGGAAGACGAAATTGGCCACCTGTCCAAGCGCGTGAACGCCGGCATCCGTCCGGCCCGAACCGCTGACGCGCGCACTCTGGCCAAGAAGGGTCTGGAGCGCTGCCTCGAGGGCTTCCTGGATACTGATCTCGTTGCGCTGGATTTGCCATCCATGATAATCCGTACCGTCGTACTCAACTGTAAGTTTGACATTCATGACATCAGTGTTCGGCGTCTCGTTGCTGTTTGTTGAGGGGAGAACGGCAACAGGTCTATGGAGGCTCGGTCCTTACCTGTCCTTAGAGGTAGTCGCGGATTAGGATCTCAGCGATCTGGACTGCATTCAGAGCGGCACCCTTACGCAAGTTATCCGCTACGATCCAAAGATTAATCCCATTCGCGATGGACTCATCTTCGCGAATTCTGCCAACGTAAGTAGCTTCCTTGCCCACCGCGTCGATCGGCATAGGATAAATGTTACTCTGCGGCTCGTCACACAACACAATGCCCGGGGACTCCCGCAGCATCAACCTTACCTGAGCAGCGGTAAGTTTCTTTTCCGTTTCCACGTTCACGGACTCGGAATGACCACAGAACACAGGAACACGAACGGCCGTGGCCGTAACCGCAATCGAAGCGTCTCCCAGGATTTTTTGCGTCTCGTGAACCAGCTTCATTTCTTCTTTCGTATACCCGTTATCCAGAAAGGAATCGATATGCGGAATACAGTTGAAAGCAATCTGGTGCGGAAATTTCTGCTGCGGCACGTCGTGGCCGTTAAAGAGGGCGATTGCCTGCTGGCTCAATTCTTCCATGGCCATCCTCCCCGCGCCGGAAACCGATTGATACGTCGAAACCACCACCCGCAGGATGCGTCCGGCATCATGAATAGGCTTCAATGCCACCACCATCTGGATCGTCGAACAATTGGGATTCGCAATGATGCCCCGTTCCCGATAGAGCGAAATTTCCTCCGCGTTGACTTCAGGGACAACTAAAGGGACGTCCGGGTCCATGCGAAATTGCGGGCTGTTGTCAATAACCACGCTCCCGGCATCGACGGCGCGGGGAACGAATTTTTCACTCACCGACCTACCCGCGGAAAAGAGAGCAATATCGATGTTCTCGAACGAGTCCTCGCGCAGCAGCTCCACGCGCAGCCTGCGCGAGCAGAATTCGAGATATTGCCCCGCCGATCGCTCGGAGGCAAGCAAGCGCAGATTGCTGACCGGAAAAGCCCGCTCCTCCAAAACCTCCCGCATCTGCTCGCCGACGGCTCCGGTCGCGCCCACAATAGCAACAGAATAGCTGTCCTTAGTCATTGCGTTTCACGTCTCTTTTAAGCAACCCAGCTCAAGTTGATTCCATGGCTGCCAACTTTTCGCTTGTTACACTTGTCTGTTACTTTATCGAATCCTCTCCCGCACCAAGCGGCCCATTTGGCTACATCCCGTTAAACGGCAACCGGGCGCTTGAATGTCCTGGGTGCGGAACCCGTCATTCAACACTGCTTCCACTGATTTTTCTATGAGCTCAGCGGCCTTGGACTGATCGAGTGAATGCCGGAGCATAAGCGCCACTGTCAAAATTGTGGCCAGGGGATTGGCCGCGTCTTTGCCCACCAAATCCGGCGCGCTCCCGTGCACGGGCTCGTACATCCCGACTTTCCCACCCAGGCTAGCTGACGGTAACATTCCGATCGATCCGGTCAGCATCGCGGCTTCGTCGCTCAGGATGTCGCCGAACATGTTGGTTGTGAGAATCACGTCAAACTGCCTGGGATCACGGATGAGTTGCATGGCACAATTATCAACCAGCATATGCTCGATGCGCACGTCATGAAAGCCTTCCCGTTCGTGGACGCGCGTCACCACTTTGCGCCAAAGCTCAGTGGCTTCGAGCACGTTGGCCTTATCCACCGAGGTAACTTTCTTGCGCCGTTTGCGCGCCGCTTCAAAAGCCACACGCGCGATCCGCTCAATTTCGGGGGTCGTATAAATTTCCGTATTGACCCCCCGCTCCGTGCCATCGGGGAGTTTGCTAATTCCCTTGGGCTGGCCGAAGTAGATTCCTCCTGTCAGCTCCCGCACCACTAACAAGTCTGTTCCTTCAACGGCTTCACGCTTCAATGTCGATGCCGACGCCAATGCAGCAAAGAGCTTGACCGGACGGAGGTTCGCGAAAAGCCCCAGCTCTTGACGCAGGGCAAGCAACGCCCGCTCCGGCCGGAGCGCGTAATCGAGTTGATCCCATTTCGGACCACCCATAGCACCCAGAAGAACCGCATCGCTTTCGCGTGCCAACTTGAGGACGCCATCCGTAAGGGGTTGACCGTAGGCATCGATGGAGGCCCCACCCACCAGACCGTCAGCAAGCTCAACAACAAAACCGCATAACGCTGCGACGTGCTGCAAGACCTCGGTGCCTTCCCGCATTACCTCCGGCCCGATCCCGTCGCCACCAAGGACTGAAATCTGGTAGTTCACGGCCCCTCCTTTGCAACCAACTCGCGGTAATGCCGGCGATATTCCGCTTTATTTAGCGCGTTGATGTAGGCGAGCGCGCTCGCCGTGATGATATCGGTGTGCGCACCCTGCCCCGATACTTGCATGTTCCCGTCTTCGATCAGGCAGGATACTTCCCCCTGCGCGTCGGTTCCGCCCGTAATCGCCTTCACGGAATAGCGGATCAGACGGGAACGCGATCCGGTTATCTTGGCGATCGCCTGATAGCAGGCATCGACAATTCCATCCCCGGTAGCGTGATCCACGATCTCTTCCCCGTCCATTCGCAGCTTGACCGTGGCCGATGGAACCCCATGGGTGCTCGAGTTGACATTGAGATAAAGCAGTTCGTAGCGATCGGGCCGCCCCGGAAGCCGAAGAATCTCCTCGGCCACGACCGCCTCAATGTCCTCGTCATAAACTTCTTTTTTCTTGTCGGCCAACTCCTTGAAGCGCAGAAACGCCCGGTTTATATCGACCTTATTCAGATTAAACCCCAGTTCCTTGAGCCGCTCGCCAAACGCGTGTCGCCCGGAATGTTTGCCCATGACCAGACGGTTGCCGGTGATTCCTATAGATTCCGGCGTCATGATCTCATAAGTTTGTTTCTCCTTCAGAACACCATCCTGATGAATACCGGCTTCATGCGCGAACGCGTTATAGCCGACAATGGGTTTGTTAATGGGGATTGGAATGCCTGTGATCTGGGATACCAACCGGCAAGTCGGATAAATCTGCTCGGTCACGATACCGGTCTCCAAGCCAAAGAAGTCTTTGCGCGTCGTGAGAGACATCACCACCTCTTCCAACGAGGTGTTCCCGGCTCGCTCCCCAATCCCATTGATGGTGCACTCCACTTGACGGGCCCCGTTAGCAACCGCTGCCAGCGAGTTGGCTACCGCCAAACCAAGATCATTGTGACAGTGCGCGCTCCAGGTGACGTCTTTCCCACCTTCGGTGTTTTCTACCAGGTAGCGCACCAGCGCGCCGAAGTCCGAAGGAATGGCATACCCGGTCGTGTCCGGAACGTTCAGGGTCTTGGCGCCGGCGCGCACGGCCTCGGTGAACACCTGCACCAGAAATTCCCAATCGCTGCGCGAAGCATCCTCGGCCGAAAACTCGATGTAGTCAAGATTTTTTCTGGCGTAACTGATTGCCCACGCCGCCGCGTCCAAAACCTCATGGCGCGACATCCTAAGCTTGTGTTTCATATGAATGTCCGAAGTGGCGATGAAAATATGAATCCCTGGGTGCTTGGCTTGGTCCACCGCTTTGAGCGCTCTTTTAATATCTCCTTCCTGCGCCCGCGCTAGACTCAAAACTATAGGTTGCTTTACCTCTCGGGCGATGCGCTCGACCGACTCAAAGTCTCCCTCCGAGGAAGCGGCAAAGCCTCCCTCGATCACGTCCACGCCGAGCTTCTCGAGCTGGCGCGCGATGACAATCTTTTCATCCACATTCATGCTGGCTCCTGGCGACTGCTCGCCGTCTCGGAGCGTAGTATCGAAAATTTTTACGATCATGTCTTTGTTTGTTTTTTCAATCATTGTTCGTCCTCCATAAAAACAAAAACTCCCGCGGCACAGGCCAACGGGAGCAACTAAGAGAACAGGTCATCCAAAGGCTGGTAATCAGCGAACCTCCGCGACCTCAGTTCTCTTTCCCCGTTGCCGTCGATACAACGCGGCGCACCATAACAGAGGACCCGACAGCGTATAAAGAAGAAACGCCATGAAAAACGTGATCTGCGGCTCCACAATTGCCAGTTTAATGACCAGGACAGCGAAAAGCAATATCCAAAGGCTTTGTAATGGATGCTTTTGCTTGAGGTTTAGTTGCTTAACGCTAAAATAGCTGAAATTGCTTACCATCAACCCGGCCAAGACGTAGATCACCAGAAGCAGGATGATTTGTTTGCTGGTAGCTCCTTCGACCCCCCAATAATAATACATCAGCACGGTCGCCGCGATCATTTCCGCGGCGGCCGGTATCGGCAGGCCAACAAAATGTGTCTTTTCTGCCGTTCGAATTTGCACATTAAAACGCGCTAAGCGCAGCGCGCCGCAGACCACGAACAAGCAGGCCGCCAGCCAGCCCCAGGTTTTCCACGGGACCAAAGCCCAGTAATAAGCTAAAACCGCTGGGGCAACACCGAATGAGACCAGATCCGCCAGGGAGTCAAACTCGACACCAAACTGGCTGGTCGTGCGCGTGAGACGAGCCACGGACCCATCGAGACCATCGAGAATGTGCGCTAAAATAATGAACAGCGCCGCCTGAAGATACTGTCCGTTGAAAGTTGAAATCAGGGAAAAGAAACCGCAAATCAAATTCCCCGTCGTAAACAAGCTGGGAATCAAATAGATTCCCCTCTTCAGCTGGGCGGAATGAACTCGGCGCCGAATTCCGACGCGATTCATCCCTTTTCCGGGAAACATGCGCACTTTGCGCATCGAGATCTGCGGATTTGTCGGATCCTCGAGCCCGCTCATGCTAACCTTCCGATAATGGTCTCACCCGCCCTCACGCGCTCCCCTTGACGCACTTCGACCCGGGAACCGGCCGGGAGAAACAAATCAACCCGGGAACCAAACATGATCAAGCCAAACTTCTGTCCGATATCCAGTGAATCGCCCTCTTTTACATAGCACACAATGCGGCGCGCCAGGGCGCCAGCGATCTGCACGACGCGCAGGCGCTTTCCCGTGGCATGGACAATCGTCAGCGCGTTCTGCTCATTATCCTCCGATGCCTTGTCTCGATACGCGGCACGAAATTTTCCCGGTCGGTAACGTTTCTGCTCGACTACCCCGCCTATGGGTGCGCGGTTGACGTGCACGTCTAAAGGAGACAAGAAGATACTCACCTGCGTGCCATCGGAATCTGGAACATGGATATTTCCCTTATTGTTGATGGCCACCACTCGGCCGTCCGCAGGTGAAAGCACCAACTCTTTACCCTCGGGTGGGCGACGCTCGGGGTCACGAAAGAAAAACGTGAAGGCCAAGGCGGCAGCCGTAAACAGCAAACCCACCCATCTCCACTCAAGATAAAGCGCGATCAGCGTAAGAACCACCGCCGTGAAGATCAGCGGATATCCCTCCCGCGCAATCCTCATGATCAAAAAACGGCCGCCCTCTGGCTTTTTTCGCGCCTGCTTACCCTGGATGCGGACTGCTTTCAATTCCTGCTCTTATCCACCAAACGGTTCTGCGCCAGCCAAGGCATCATCGACCTCAGTTGTGCTCCGACCTTCTCCAACGGGTGATTCGCCGCTTCCTTTCTCAACTCGTTGAAGTGAGGCAACCCGGCGCGATATTCGTTGATCCACTCTTCAGCGAACTTTCCCGACTGGATATCTTTGAGCAGAACCTGCATCGCCTGACGGACCTCGGGGCCAATCACCCTTTTGCCCCGAGTCAGGTCGCCATATTCGGCAGTGTTGCTAATAGAATAGCGCATATTCGCAAGGCCGCCCTCGTAGATCAAGTCAACGATCAGCTTAACCTCATGGACACATTCAAAATAGGCCATCTCGGGCGGATAACCGGCATCAACCAAGGTTTCATATCCAGCCTGAATCAGTGCTGTTAGCCCGCCACAGAGCACGGACTGCTCGCCGAACAGGTCTGTTTCCGTCTCATCTTTAAAAGTCGTTTCTATGACGGCAGCTCGAGCACCCCCGATGGCACTGGCATAAGCTAACCCAACCTGCTTGGTATCGCCCGAAGGGTCTTGCTGGACCGCTAGAAGGCAGGGTACCCCTCTCCCTTTCTCGAATTCGCTGCGCAGCAGGTGCCCCGGCCCCTTGGGCGCAACCATAAAAACATTGATGCCCGCCGGAGGGACAATCCTTTTGAAGTGGATATTGAATCCGTGCCCAAACGCGAGGTAGTTGCCTTTTCTCAATCCCGCCTTAACATCCTTCTCGTAGATGTCGCCCTGGATCTCGTCCGGCAGAAGTACCATCACGATGTCGCCCATTTTGACGGCCTCGGCAGTCTCCATGACCTGTAAGCCCATATTTTCAGCCTTGGGCCAAGAGGCGCTTCCACGCTTTAGTCCGACGATAACTTCCACGCCGGAATCTCTCAGATTATTGGCATGGGCATGACCTTGGCTGCCATAACCCAGAATCGTTACGCGCTTACCCTTCAGATAATCCAGATCCGCGTCTTTGTCATAATAGACTTGCATCGCATCGTCTCCTTGATCTACTAAGATACCCGCTCGGAAGATTCTCTGTCAACTCACGCAAAGCTGGGCGGCCTAAAGCCAGCGTTCGGTGATCACACAACAGCCAGCCGCCCAGAAAACCCGGGTTCGACCACAATGACTTTCGCGGCAGGGTGTACGCTTTCGCTCGGTGGAAAGCTAAACTTCGCTTTCTTTCTTGAAAACTTAAAGACAAGACCGGCTTGCCAGCGTTAAGCTTTCGCTGGCAGCGGCTCGCGACGGCTCACCCCTTTGGCAGCTTCCCGGGCGATCGCGACCCGACCAGTTCGCACCAACTCCTTAATGCCCAGGGGCTTGAGCAGATTTATCATAGCCTGAAGTTTGTCCGCATCTCCGGTGATCTCGATCGTGTAGGTTTGCGGTGTAGAGTCGACGATCTTGGCACGAAAAATATCGCAAATACGAATCGCCTCATCGCGATGTTCGGGCCGCGCGTTCACCTTGATCAGAGCGGTCTCGCGTTCTACATAGTCCACTTCAGTCAAGTCCACGACTTTTAACACCTCAATCACCTTATTGAGCTGCTTCATGATTTGCTCGATTACCGGATCGTCCCCTTGGGTCACCACGGTAATCATTGAAGCCGTAGGATCCAACGTGGGCGCCACGGTCAGACTCTCAATGTTGTAACCGCGGGCGCTAAAAAGACCGGCGACTCTGGCCAAGACGCCGAATTTATTTTCGACCAGAACCGAGATGATGTGTTCCATGCACGGGCGTCTCACGCTGGAAGAACGCCTTCCCCTTCTTCCACTTTCTTTTTGGTTCCGCCGCCCTTCTGGGCTCTTCTGAGCTCAGGCGGATCCTCCAGGATCATCTCATGCTGCGCCCCGCCCGCTGGGATCATCGGATAGCAATTCTCATAGGGATCGGTATGAAAGTCCATCAGGACCGGCCCTTTGTGCTTGAGTCCTTCACGCAAGGCCGGTTCCACTTCATTCGGTTTGACGGCTCGCAGCCCTAGGATTCCGTACGCATCAGCCAATTTGACAAAATCAGGGATGTTGCCGAGGTGGCTTGAAGCGTAGCGACCCTCGTAAAACAGGTCCTGCCACTGTCTAACCATCCCGTGGAACTGGTTGTTGAGCAGAACAATCTTCACGGGCAATTTTTGCTCGCTGGCAGTCGCCAATTCTTGGAGGTTCATTTGAAAGCTGCCTTCGCTGGTGATGCATAACACCGGCCTATCGGGAAACGCCTTTTGCGCCCCCAACGCCGCCGGGAAACCAAATCCCATGGTTCCTAGCCCGCCCGAAGTGATAAAGGTTCGGGGCCTGGCTCCTTTGAAGTACTGGGCCGCCCACATCTGATGCTGGCCGACGTCCGTCGTCACAATAGCGTCATGCTTAGTCATTTCAAAAACTGTTTCAATCACGAATTGCGGCTTGATGATTTTTTCGTCCTGCTGATAGCGCAGAGGGTGAGCCTTTTTCCATTCTTCCACCTGTTTCAACCACGGCCTCCGCTGCTCTTTGATTTCACGCTGGTTCCCGTCTTCCGAACGCAACAGGACGTTCAGCTGGCGCAGCACTGTTTTCACGTCACCGACAATTGGAATGTGGGCGTGAACGTTTTTCTTGATTGAAGTGGGATCGATATCGATATGAACGACGCGCGCCTCGGGACAAAAGTCCGCTAGCTTACCCGTGACCCGATCGTCGAATCGAGCCCCAATCGCGATCAGCAAGTCGGCATAATGCATTGCCATGTTCGTCCAGTACCCCCCGTGCATTCCGAGCATGCCCATGGACAGCACATGGGTTCCGGGGAAGCTGCTGAGACCCATGAGAGTCATGGTCACGGGAATCTGTGTGAGTTCAGCCAATTCAAGGATCTCCGCCGACGCATCAGAGAATAGGGCTCCACCGCCAACGTAGATCACGGGCTTTTTTGCCTTCATAATCTCATCGGCTGCTTGCCGGATCTGATGTTTATTCCCCTCGTATGTGGGATTATAGCCGCGCAGGTTGACCTTCTCCGGGAATTTGAACTCGGCTTTATCCGTGCTGACATCTTTGGGAATATCGACCAGGACAGGTCCAGGCCGTCCGGTTGTGGCAATGTAAAAGGCTTCCTTGATAGTCTGGGCCAACTCCTCCACGTTCTTCACCAGCACATTGTGCTTCGTGCATGGACGGCTGATTCCTACGTTGTCAGCTTCCTGAAAGGCATCGTTCCCAATCAGGCTGGTGGAAACCTGCCCCGTGATCGCAACCAAGGGAATCGAATCCATAAAAGCGTCCGCCAAGCCAGTCACGATGTTTGTCATCCCCGGCCCAGAGGTAACCAGCACGACGCCCGCTTTACCTGTGGCTTTTGCGTAGCCCTCCGCCATATGGGCAGCTCCTTGCTCATGCCGGGTCAGTACCATCTCGACATCCTTCTGCTGATGAAAGACGTCGAAGATTTTCAACACCACGCCGCCGGGGATACCAAAAACCACCTTGACCCCCTCGCGCTTGAGCATTTCAAGCAAGATTTCTGCCCCCGTTTTCTTCATTCTTTCTCCTTGTCGCCCTACTTTTGTCGGTAACGCTCCAAGATCTCCATAATCTTGTCTTTTCGGGCGAGCTTAAGTTTTTGAAGCCTTTTTTCTTCTATTTCCTCTTCAGCACTTAAATGGTAACGATGTTGGAACCCTGTGAGTTGCTTTTCAAATTCTTGGTGCTCTTCGTAAAAACGTTTAAGCTCAGGGTCCCTCTCTAAGAGAGACACGATGAGATCCTCCTCTCTTCTCTCCATAGGTTCCTCCTAATCACACTTTTTTGGTTAGAAATTATACCTACCCTAGGGTCCCATCTTTGTCAATAAAAGGAATCGGTTAGGACTCGATCTCGACTTAACGCTTATGCAGCTCGGCCTCGGAAGGGCGAAGATAGCATGGCACCAGAGGATCTAGCGAATCAGCACCGGAGCCGAGGATCTTTTCCGCGCCCAGCAGAGCCACTGCCGAAGCGGTCGAATGGTACTCCTTGCCTGAGATAAGGACTGCCTCCACCCCAAGTGCCTTCTCTATCATCCCGCCATACCCATGGACGGCGTCACCGATAAAAAGGCATGCCCGCTCCCCTCGACACGCTTGGACTCTTTTGATGGTTTTCTCCGGTGGCTCGACAGCGTCTTCACCAATTCGCTCCAAAATCTCGGAATGCCGAAAGAATAAACCCGCATAGATCTCGTTCTTACGGGCATCGAGGATTGGACATATCAGACCCTGCCAGTCATTAACCCGCGCTGCGAGTGCATAGAGAGTAGAAATTCCGGCCACGGAAATGTCGCTTGCGAAGGCAAGCCCTTTGACCGTGCTCAGTCCAATTCGAAGCCCGGTAAAAGACCCCGGTCCTATCGACACGGCGATCGCAGTGAGTTGACTCAATGAGAGATTCGATCGGGCTAGGATTCGATCGATCAAGGGGATCAAGGTTTGTGAGTGACCGCCGCGGCTCGGTCGATCGTGGCCCCCAACCTCTTCGTCTGCGGGTGACCCTTCCACAAGCAACTTTCCGTCTTCGACCACCGCCGCACTAGCGACAGCTGTCGCTGTATCAATGCCCAAAACCCTCATGCTAGTGTGGTGCGTCCAACGCTTCTTTACATTAGCAAGATGCTGAGAAAGGGCTTTTACGTGTCACCCTGAACGGAGTGAAGGGTCTCATGTATTTGAAAAAGCGAGATTCTTCGCTTCGCTCAGAATGACAATCAAAGTCAAGAGATTTATGACGCGCTACACTAGCGTCACGCAAGGCTCAACGCGTCCCGAGAGAACGAACCCGGATTATTCACCGAGCAGCGCCCGAAAAGCGAGCCCCTCCGGCCCCGACCAATGGGCATCCGTCCTCGTTGCACTCGGAATTTCAAATGCAAGATCTCAAATTTCAAATCGCGCTATCTGAAATTTGCTATCTGCAATAATCTGCAATTTGTAATCCTGTAGGGCCTGTGCCCGCTCTCTGCGCGGCTCATTTCTCGGTCTACCTCGTGTGCCGCTTTTTCCCGGATCTATGAACCGTCGCGGGCTAGGAACACGAGCCCCAAAAAAGGTTTTAACAGTAAGACTCAACCTTCAAAAAATCGGGTTACGTCATTGTAAAAGGCGTAAATCATGATGAGGATCAGAAGAAAGACGCCGACCTGTTGGGCTCTTTCACGATACTTGATTTCAACCGGGCGTCCAATCAGCCATTCCACGAGAAAGAAGAACAGATGACCACCATCCAGAACCGGAATCGGCAATAGGTTCAACACGCCCAGGTTTACACTCAAGAGGGCAACAAAAAAGAAAAAACTCGCGAATCCCTCTTGGGCTTGCTGACCAGCTACCCGCGCAATCATTAGCGGACCACCGATGTTCTTCGGCGAGACATCGCCGGTGAGCATTTTGAACATTCCCACCACTGTCAAAACGGAATACTCCCCCGTCTTGTAAAAACCCTGTCCCAAGGCTTTCCACAGGGGACTCTTTTCCATCGTGACCTCGCTGGCGATGCCGATAATCCAAACGTCCTTTTTCTCTCCGAAGATATTTTTTCCCTCTCGCTGGGTGGGTTGGACCCGGATCTCGTTCTCTGTGTGGTTCCGCTGGATTTTCAGTGTCAGTACCTTTCCGTTGCTCTGCTTGATTCTATCCGAGAGCTCCTCCCACTTGTTGACGGGGATTCCGTCAATCCCGATAATACGATCTCCTTTCTTCAGGCCCGCTTTTGCCGCGGGTAGGTCTGCCTCAACCGAACCGATCTCTGTGGTCAAGACCGGAACTCCAACTGTCATGAATGTGCACGCAAAAATTACCGCCGCGAGAAGAAGATTAAAGCCCGGACCCGCTCCCACAATGGCCGCACGCTTTCCTAGACTCTTGTGAGAAAAGGATCTTTCAACATCGACTTCCTGCACCTCTTCTCCGGGGTCCTCGCCCACCATCTTGACGTAGCCCCCTAACGGAAAGGCACTGATGACATACTCGGTCTCGTTAATTTTACGACCCCAGACCTTTGGCCCAAAACCGATGGAAAAAGTCAGCACCCCAACGCCCGTTTTCTTGGCCACAAGAAAGTGACCCAATTCATGAATGACAATCAAAATACCCAGTCCTATCGCGGCGGCAACAACCGCATAAATGACATCCATCGCTTTAACTCCTTTTACAGCTGATGATCTCAGCTGCCTTGTCCCGCGCCCACCGATCAGTACGCAGAATTCCTTGCAGCCCATTCGTTGGGGTTCCCGAATATTGCGCCATCGTGCGCTCAATCACTCCATGAATATCGCGAAACCCAATGCGTTTTTGCAAGAACGCGCCGACCGCAACTTCGTTGGCAGCGTTCAAAACCGCCGGCATCACACCACCGGTTTCAAGCGCGCGATAGGCTAAGTTCAGAGCGGGAAATCGTTTCTCTTCGACACGCAGGAAAGTAAGTTCCCCGTTCCGCGCAAGATCAAGAGGGCGGAGATTGACCTCAAGTCTTTGCGGACAAGAGAGCGCATAGGCAATCGGTATACGCATGTCAGGGATGCCCAGTTGCGCGATGATCGAGCCATCTCGATACCGGACCATAGAATGCACGATACTTTGCGGGTGGATCACCACCTCGGTTCGCGACGGCGGAAGGCCAAACAACCAGCGCGCCTCGACGACTTCAAGCCCCTTGTTCATCATCGTTGCCGAGTCCACCGTGATCTTCGGCCCCATCTTCCAGTTGGGATGCCGCAGGGCCTGTTCGACGGTTACGTGCTTGAGTTGGTTCAGCGGCGTGCACAAAAACGGCCCCCCCGAGGCAGTAAGGATGATACGGTCCACTTCCTCTTTTCGGTTTCCCTGGAGGCACTGAAAAACAGCGCTATGCTCGCTATCGACGGGCAGGAGTCGAACACCGGCTTTCTTTGCCTCGCGTAAAAAAACCTCGCCAGCCATTACCAACGCCTCTTTGTTCGCAAGCGCCACCTCTTTGCCGGAACGTACGGCCTCAAGCGTTGGAACCAACCCCGCCGCGCCGACAATAGCGGCAAGGACAACATCGCTTTCCCTGGCCGTCGCCACACGAACCGCTCCCTCCTCGCCGCAGAAAACTTTGGCTCGATGCCGTCCCATGAGGCATTTGAAAGCGTTCATATCCTCCTTATTCTGGATACTCACCCATTCCGGGGAGAACTTCTTGACCTGCGCCGCAAGAAGCTTGAGGTTGCGCCCCGCGACGAGGCCGCACACTCGGAACAGTTTGGGAAATCGGTCGACTAGATCCAAGGTGCTGACCCCGATTGAGCCCGTGGAACCCAGAACGGTAATAGACTTCACGAATGCAGCATCCTAACGTAATAGGTGGTAAAAACAGTGGGGAAAATGAGACTATCAATCCGGTCCAGAATTCCGCCGTGCCCAGGCAAAAGAGCGCCTGAGTCTTTGACAGAAAAAACACGCTTGATCCATGACTCGAAAAGGTCCCCTATTTGACCCAGCGCAGCCAAGACGAAACCGAGGAACAACAGTTCGCCGACAGCAATTTCCGGCAACAAGTACCTTCCTCCCACGAGTCCCGCCAAAATCCCTACTGCGGTGATGCTTATTGCCCCTTCCACCGTCTTGTTTGGGCTTAGTTCCGGGCACAGTTTATGCTTGCCCCAGGCCTTCCCCACAAAATATCCTGCACTGTCCCCACTCATGATAACCAAAAGAATCAGAAAAACCCACTCCTTACCCCACGCCAAGCGGTAGAGCAAAACGAAGTGGGGAACAAAATAACCAATGTAAAAAGTTCCGAGAACAGTCCAGCCAAGGTGATCAAATTTAGCCCTGAGGCTTCCCGGAAGAAAAACATAACAGGCCATGACAGTCACCAACACAGGAACGAAGAAAAGACTCGCCTCCATGTCCCCCTGGAACACGATACCCAACGCCACTGAAGCTCCGGCTAGAAACCCCACGACTTTTGCCAGACGCGATTCCAGAAACACGATCTCGTAATACTCGCGCAGCGCGGCGAACGTAACCGCCAGGACGAGCAATGAAAAGTGCCACGGCCGACCCCTTGCGATCGCGAATATTAACAGGGGAACCCCCAACAGGGCGGTCATCGCCCGAGCGCGAATGTCCATTATTTACTGAAAGTCATAGGGGGGGATGGACATGGAGCCATGCCCCAATTGTTCATCTGTGCGGCCGAATCGTCGGTGGCGGCGTTGGAACTCGAGCAATGCCTTCAGGTATTCTTGCTCGCGGAAATCCGGCCACAGTGTGGGCGTAACATAGAGTTCCGTGTAGGGGATTTGCCAAAGAAAAAAGTTGCTTACTCTCATTTCTCCGCTGGTACGGATCAGCAGATCTGGGTCGGGAAACTCCGCGGTCTCTGTATGAACCGTAACCATCGACTCATCGATGTCCTCAGGTCCGCAAATTCCCTCCTTTACCTTCTCAGCGATCGCCTTGATCGTTTTCACGAGGTCATTTCGACCGCTGTAGCTGAGGGCAAGAACAACCGTCATTCGCTGATTGAGGCGCGTGACCCCAATGGTCCGGTCCAAAACCCTGCGCACGTTTTTCGGCAGCCGATCTTTGTCACCGATGCTCAATAGCCGGATTCCGTAGCGCATCATCTTCGGTCTTTCGGAAATTAAGTAGCGCCTGAGAAGGTCCATCAGTCCCCGAACTTCCCCTTCCGGACGCAACCAGTTTTCTGCAGAGAAGGCAAAAAGGGTAAGAAACGGAATTCCTAGTTTTCGACTCATCTCCACTACCGCGCGAACTGAACCGGTCCCCCTCCGGTGGCCGGCAATACGGCTTTTGCCTCGGGACAGAGCCCACCGCCCATTGCCGTCCATGATAATAGCCACATGCCTGGGCAACCGGCTCCTGTCTAGACCCCTGAGGTTCATGCTTTAAGCGGCAGGTTTGGTAGGGACTGGGAAGGCCTCAGACCTCCATAATCTCGTCTTCCTTGGCCTTCAGTACTTTCTCGATGCGACCGATAAAATCATCGGTAATCTTTTGCACTCGATCTTGAGATTGTTTCAAATCGTCGTCAGTGATTTCTTTCTTCTTGCTTGACTCTTTTAATTTCTCTATGGCGAGCCGACGGTGATTACGAACCGAGACGCGAAATTCCTCCGCCATTTTCTTGATGTGCTTGACGAGGTCCTTGCGCCGTTCTTCCGTGAGCTCCGGAATAGGAATGCGGATTAGCTTTCCATCGTTAGCGGGATTTAATCCGAGAGCCGCTTTTAAAATGCCCTTCTCAATGTTCCCGATCGCCCCCGGGTCATAAGGTTGAACCACGAGGAGGCGGGGCTCTGGCGCAGAAAGAGTCGCAAGCTGATTGAGTGGAGTCGAGGCACCATAGTAATCCACCATGATGCCTTCTAATAGAGCCGTAGAGGCTCTTCCCGTTCTTATCTTTGAAAGGTCCTTGCGGAAGGCAACAACGGCTTTTTCCACCTCCTTCTGGAGCTCAGTGAAAAAAGCTTCGGTCATTTATGCCCCGTACTTACCAGTGTTCCGATCCCCTCCCCACAGACCACTCTCTTGATATTGCCCTTTTCCATGATGTTAAAGACGATAATGGGGAGACGATTGTCCATGCACAGAGAAATTGCGGTGGAATCCATCACTTTCAGCTCTTTGTTCAGAACCTCGATGTAGGAGAGCTGTCCATATCGTTTCGCCTCCTGATACTTCAAAGGATCGGCATCGTACACCCCGTCCACTTTAGTCGCCTTCAAAATAACCTCCGCTCCTACTTCCATGGCACGGAGACTCGCCGCCGTATCCGTGGTGAAATAGGGATTGCCGGTCCCTCCGGCTAGTAACACCACTCGCCCTTTCTCCAGATGCCTTGTTGCCCGCCTCCTAATGTAAGGCTCCGCCACCTGCCTCATCTCGATGGCCGACATTACCCGCGTAGAAACGCCGATCTTCTCGAGCGCGTCCTGTAACGCCAGACTGTTGATGACCGTCGCCAGCATCCCCATGGTATCCGCGCTGGCCCGTTCCATCCCCCCCTCGGTGCCTTCAAGACCGCGAAAGATGTTCCCCCCCCAATAACCAGGGCCATTTCACATCCCATATCATGGACTTCCCTAATTTCTTCGGCAAAGCCGCGCACCATGAAGCTATCAATGCCGTACCTCTGAGCCCCAGCGAGGACTTCCCCGGTAACTTTTAGGATGACCCGTCTGTATTTGAGGGCCGTGTTCAACATCCAATTTTTAACTCTACAACTTAAAGTTTCTCCACACCCTCCCCGAGATGATAACGGACGAAGCGGCGTACTTGGATGTTCTCTCTGAGGCGAGCGATCGTTTCTTGAATTAAATCACTAACCTTCTTATCTGGGTCTTTAATAAAGGGCTGCTCGAGCAAACAAACCTCGGAATAGAATCGCGCCAATTTTCCGTCAACGATCTGATCGATGACTTTCTCAGGTTTTTTCCCGTCGATAGATTGGCTGCGATAGATTTCGCGTTCCCGTTTAATTGCTTCTCCGGGAACATCTTCTTTTGCGAGGTATCTTGGATTCGCAGCAGCAATTTGCATCGCCACGTCCTTGAGCAGAGACTGAAACTCGGCTGTTCGCGCGACAAAGTCAGTTTCGCAATTGAGCTCCACTAAAACGCCAATTTTACCTCCTGCGTGGATATACGCACCCACGAGTCCTTCTGCAACCACACGTCCCGCTTTATTGGCCGCTGCGGCGAGGCCCTTGCGGCGCAGAAAGTCCACTGCCGCTTCGGTGTCGCCCGCACATTCAGCGAGAGCTTTTTTACAATCCATAAAGCCCGCTCCGGTCTTTTCCCGGAGATCCTTAATCGAAGATGCGCTGACTTCCATCGCGTTAGGTGCCTCCAAGGGTGGTGGTGTCCGCTATCGGATGCTCTTGGGCGGAAAGATGAATGTCCGAAGCCGCATTCTGCTCTTTTTCCGCCACGGCCTGTTCGAGAATCCCTTTGCCTTCCAGTACCGCGTCCGCCATAAAGGAGCAGAATAGCCGGATCGCACGGATGGCGTCGTCGTTCCCGGGGATCTTGTAATCCACCAGATCCGGATCACAATTGGTATCAATCACGGCAACAACGGGAATCCCCAGCTTCCTTGCTTCGTAAACCGCAATTTCTTCCTGCTCCGGATCAATGACAAAAATTGACTCCGGGAGCTTCTTCATGCTCTTGATGCCGCCGAGAGTCCTTTCCAACTTCTCCTTCTCCCGTCTGAGACCCAGCATCTCCTTCTTGGTCAGCGCCTCGACAATTTTCGGGTCGTTTTCCATCTCATCGATTTTACGCAACCGCTCGACGCTCTGGCGAATCGTTTGAAAGTTCGTTAGCGTCCCCCCCAGCCAGCGATTGTGCACGTAGGACATCCCGCAACGCGTGGCTTCCTCGCGGATGGAATCCTGCGCTTGCTTCTTGGTACCGACAAAAAGCACGTGCCCACCCGACGCGGCAAATTCACGCACCACGGCATATACTTCCTTTAACATGGCCACGGTTTGCTGCAGATCGATAATATGGATGCCGTTGCGGGCCCCAAAGATATAGGGCTTCATCTTAGGGTTCCAGCGGCTCGTCTGGTGGCCGAAATGGACCCCTGCCTCCAAAAGCTGTTTCATGGAAATTTCAGTCACAAAACCACCCTTTAATTCCAATTCAAAAGCTTACCGTTTTTAGCAAAAATGGCCGACCTGCGCAAGGAAAGCCGCGGGCGGCGAAATTTGCGTCCGCCCGGAGGAAATTACTGACTCATCGATTCGAGAAATTCTTTGTTGTCTTTTGTCCCATGAACTTTATCGAGGAGAAATTCCATCGCCTCGACGGTATTGAGCTGAGACAAAACCTTGCGCAGAATCCAGATCCTGTTCAAGTCCTCTTTGGCGATCAAAAGCTCTTCCTTTCTCGTGCCGGATTTGTTCATATCGATGGCTGGAAAAACCCTTTTGTCCATCAGGCGCCGATCGAGGTGAACTTCCATATTTCCCGTTCCTTTGAATTCTTCGAATATCACCTCGTCCATTCGACTCCCGGTATCAATGAGAGCGGTGGCAATAATTGTCAGGCTACCGCCATCTTCAATATTGCGCGCGGCGCCGAAGAACTTTTTCGGCTTATGTAAAGCGTTGGAGTCAACCCCGCCGGAAAGGATCTTTCCGCTGGGAGGAACCACGGTGTTATAAGCACGCGCCAGACGAGTAATACTATCGAGCAAAATCACGACATCCTTCCCATGCTCCACTAAGCGTTTAGCCTTTTCGATGACCATTTCTGCAACCTGGACGTGACGCGTCGCTGGCTCATCGAACGTCGAGCTCACCACTTCACCCTCCACGGACCGCTGCATATCGGTGACTTCCTCCGGGCGCTCATCGATCAGGAGAACAATCAGAACCGCCTCGGGATGATTGTGCGCAATGGCCTTTGCGATGTTCTGCAGCATCATTGTTTTGCCAGTGCGGGGCGCGGCCACGATCAGCCCCCTTTGTCCCTTGCCAATGGGCGTCATCAAGTTGATAATTCGGGTGGTATACTCATCAGGTCGGTACTCTAAACAGAATCGCTCATTGGGGAAGAGCGGCGTCAGATTGTCAAAGAGGATTTTGTCGCGTGCACGTTCGGGGTCCTCATAGTTGATTGACTCGACCTTGAGCAGAGCGAAATATCGCTCTCCTTCCTTGGGAGGCCGGATCTGACCGGAGACAATGTCACCGGTTCGTAGGTTAAACCGGCGAATTTGACTGGGGGACACATAAATATCGTCGGGTCCGGGAAGGTAGTTATAATCCGGTGCCCGCAAAAAACCGAACCCATCGGGCAGGGTCTCGAGCACACCCTCGCCGTAAATGGCCCCATTTTTTTCCGCTTGGGCTTGCAGGATTGCAAACATCAATTCCTGCTTGCGCATGTTGGCAGCATTTTCGATGCTAAAATTGCGCGCGATGAGAGCCAACTCGCTGATCCTCTTCTCCTTCAGAGACTTTAGGTTGAGCCCGCTTTCCTCCCCGTTCTCGGATACGGATTGGTTCCTTACTCCGACCATAGATCGACCTCTCCTTTCATTTCGTCCTCGAGACGCAGAGACCTCTTATCCTGCGATGCGCCCGCGTGCGAGAACTCGTCAATGCTCAAACGGTTTCTGCAAGAAAAAACCTAAGACCACTCATTGGCTCACCCCTAGAGCAGACCCGCGCGCTTGCCGCCGAAGGGTTCCCGGAACTCAAGGGCATATCAACGAAGCAACTTTTATCTTCGGAGTCCAAATTATCCGTTGAGGTCGGATGCCGTGAATGAACAATAAGAGTGGATTGTGATCTGGGATTGCTCGTTCAATGACTTACATTGTTAAATCTAGGAGAAAGCGCTTTCCTTGTCAATCCCCTTCTTACCTTTTTTCAATCATTCCGACTCGTTCGCACAGGCGCAAGCGTTCGAGAAGCTCTTCGATATCAGCGCAGAGCGGCGCGCAAAATTCCATATCCTTCGCCAACCGCGGATGGTTAAATTTCAGTTTCTCTGCATGCAAGGCCTGCCGGGGAAAACCGCTCAACTCTGGGATCTCCAAACCGTACTCGCAGAGGCGTGATAGGGTCGAACCTCTCAATCCATACGTCATATCTCCAACGACAGGCATTTGCTCGTCCGCAAGGTGAACCCGGAGCTGATGGGTTCTGCCCGTATGAGGCCGTAAGCGCAACAGGCTGACCCAGATCGGACGACCTTGTCGCGCCCCTGCCCTGAAGCATTGTTCGACCCTCCATGTGGTTACTGCGTCCTTTGCGCTCACGAGCGCGCTTCTGCTCGACATTTTTTTTCGATCGGCTCGATGACGTCCGATCGGTCGGTCGATGACACCGCTCGGCCGATCCGGCTTGCCCCAGACGAGCGCTAAGTATTCTTTGTGGACCGTTCTTTGTTTGAACTGCCTCGCGAGATGTTCGACCGCTTCTGCATGTTTGGCAACGACCATCACACCGGAAGTGTTCTTGTCCAGCCGGTGGATAATGCCTGGGCGCTTCACGCCGCCGATGCCCCGGAGGTCAGAACAATGATACAGGAGAGCGTTGACGAGGGTGCCGCGAAAATTACCCGCTGCGGGGTGAACCACCAATCCCGGCGGCTTGTTAACGACGATACAGTCCCGGTCTTCATAGATTACGTCGAGCGCCAGCGCCTCTGCTTCCAGGAGGGATTCGCGCGCTGCTGGACACTCGACCTCGACGAGGTCTTGGTGGCGGAGCCGAATGCTGGGTTTGGCCCGAAGACCATTCAACCGCGCCTGTCCTTCAGCGATGATTTTTTGCACCCGGGAGCGGCTCACACTTTCCCCGCAGAACGGAGCGCGTAGACAACGCGCAAGAAAAACATCCAACCGGGAGCCTACGTCGTTTTGCTCGACTCTCAAAGCATGTAACGACATGAGAAACAGCTAGTCCGGCGTCGCTAGGGACGCCGGCATTTTGCAACCAGCGAGAATTTTTTGTGCTGCGGTGACGTCTTCCCGCATTTGCGCGATCAGGAGCTCCGGAGCGGAAAACTTTCGTTCCTCGCGGATTCTGTCCGCAAAGTAGAGCCGCACCGACTGATGATACAAATCACGAGAAAAATTCAACACGTGGCATTCGATGGTCTTAGGACCCGGACCAAAGGTTGGGTTATATCCCACGCTCGTGACACTGGGCCATACCTGCTGCCGAACTTCGAGGAAAGTTGCATAGATTCCCGTGGCCGGAACCACCTCCGTACGGCTGACAATGTTTGCGGTCGGAAATCCCAGTGCGTTTCCGCGTTGATGCCCGTAATCGACCCGGCCCGAGATAAAATGCGTCCGCCCCAAAAAACGGTTTGCCTTGTCGATCTCACCGCTTTCAATGAGTTGCCGGATGCGGCTGCTGCTCACGCGCTCGCCGTCCACGACCACAGCCTCCACCACACCAACGTTAAAACCCTTTTCCGTCCCCCATTGAACCAAATGCTCCACTCGGCCCTTTTTTCCTCGTCCAAAGCCAAAGTCCTTTCCCACCCAGACCTGCCGAACTCCAAGTCGACCCGCGAGAAAACCGTCCACAAAGTCCTTGGCTTCGATGCCGGCAAAGTCTGCGGTGAAGTTCTGAATGATAACTACATCCACGCCATAACAGCGTAGCAGAAGAATTTTATCTTTGTGTGACAAAATGAGCCGCGGCGCGCGATCGGGAGCGAGGATCTTCAGAGGGTGGGGTTCAAAGGTGAGGACGACCGATGGTCCCCCAAGAGTTCTAGCCTCTTGAACGACCTGCTCTAAAAGAGCTTTGTGCCCTAGATGCAGGCCATCAAAGCTGCCCATTGTCAATACTGCGTTCGAAATCGAAGGCTCTTTCTCGATATGACGGAGAATCTCCACGGTTTCCCAAGGAAGGAATTGACAGCAAATTCGGATTCGCGCTTTCACGAAGCCATCACGAACTCCCACATGAGAAGCAGCGCGCACCCCAGGCGCGACGGCTGTCTTTTCGCCCGCCTCTTTGAATTGGTTAGGATTGCAATGACTTCAACTTCTCCTTCGCCTTTGTGGCCTCAGCGGACAGCGGATATCGATCGATGAGTTCCTGAAGAATGAGGCGGGCATCCAACTTGTCCCCCAATTCGGCAAAGGCAAACCCTTGTTTCAAAAGCGCGGCCGGGACTTTGTCTCCGTTTGGATATTTCCGCCGTACCTGATCGAATTCAAGAATAGCCTGATCGAATTCTTTCAGCGCATAATGGCATTCGCCGATCCAGTACTGCGCATTATCCGAGAGTTCACTGTTGGGATTCCGTTTCATAAACTCCCGAAAGCGACTGATCGCGAGCCGGTAGTCTTTCTTATCGATCAACCTCAGAGCTTCTTCGTATTCGTTCTTGACCGCATCCGCTTCCCCGGAGGTTTTATCACTCGGTAGCTCTGGGCTCTGTTCGCCTTTGACCTTCGCTTCCTTTTTCTCCTCGGTCGCACGGGAAAGGGCATCGCGTAGGCCTCGCAATTCTTCTTCTTGCCCTTTCAGAAGCGTTCTCTGCTCGTTTAGCTCTTCGTCCATTTTTGCCAACTGGCCCTCAACGGAGCGAATCTTCTGGCCTCCTTCCCGCGCCGATTGATCAATCTGGCGCTCCTGAAGATACCGGAGTTCGTCGACCTTCCCCTTCAATGCGCTCAGGTCGCGCTGCATTTCCTGCAAATTCGCTCGGGTATCTGCCAGGCTGGCCCGCACACGGTCAAACTCACCGCGGATGTCGCTGGTCTCGCCACGCACAACAGTTGCCTCAGTGCGGAGACGCTTTTGTTCCCTCTCGATAAGGTCCAGCTGTTGTGGACTGGTGCACGCATAAAAACCCCCGGCCAGCGCAACGGCTAGAGCAAAGAGCACCCAGCGACCAACACGCATTCTCATGATGCGCGAGTCCTAAAGGCAAACTTCTTCCGCATTATGCCAGTCTTGTCCGAGCCCCGATGATGCGTCACCTCAGCCTAGCAAAAAGCCCCTTCGTGCAACGTAAAAAGCAAGACCATTACCCGCAAAGAGATGGTACAGGGTCACTCGAACCGCAACAAGCAGCGCGGCTATTACAAACGATTTGGCGGACTCTGGCTCAGGAGGCGGGGCGCGCCGAGTTGACCACAAATCGATCACGGCGGTTCCGTTGCCAGCAAGCCTCTGTTGCCTCTTTGCACACCGGCAATTCTTCTCCGTAGCTTATCGTGGATATCCGGTTTCCCGCGATCCCCAGGGTGACCAGATAGTCTTTGGCGGATTGGGCCCGCTTGGCGCCGAGAGCCAAATTGTATTCGTTGGTGCCGCGCTCATCGGTATGGCCTTCGATTTCAACGCTCGCCGCGGAATTGGATTTGAGCCAGTCCGCATGAGCCTTCAACGTGTCCCGAGCGTCTGCGCGGAGATCATAGCGGTCGTAGTCGAAGTAGATCTCTTTAAGAGGACTGGTTGCGGGCGTCGCGGTGCTCTGGCCACTGCGCGACGATTCCAAACTGGAAGACTCACGAACTGCAGGCGCAGGGCTCGCGGCTCCTTGTTCCGATGGAGACGAGGGAGAAGACGGCGCGGGCGCGGGTGTCGCAATCAATGGCGCTGCTGGTGGGGTACGGCTCGTCGGTGTACACGTGACGAGACCCAAAGAACTCGTCAAAACCAATGCGCACAACCGGATCCTCGCCATCCTTTTCTGCTTGGGTACCAGGTAGTTCATTCGATGCGTGGAGACCATGAAGGTTGTGTATCATCTCCACCTGAGGCTGTCAATCTTTGCTGGTTTTCGCCGCTCGCTTGCATGGTATAAATCTGGTAATTACTTCTGCGGTTGGACGCAAAAACGAGGAATCGACCGTCGGGCGACCACGCGGGGTCCTCATTGTCTCTTGCCATGGCGGTGAGCCTTTGCGCATCGCCGCCCTCAGCGCTAATGACAAAAATGTCGAAGTGCCCATCAATGCGCGACGTGTACGCGATCTTGTCTCCCTTTGGGGACCAGTCTGGTGAAGTGTTGTAACTGCCTGAAAACGTCAGGCGCGTCGTTTTTCCGGAAGACAGGTCCATAATGTAAATCTGCGGCGAACCGCTGCGATTCGAGACGAACGCAAGACGATTGCCGTCTGGAGCCCAGGTCGGGGAAACGTCGATCGCTGGATCGTTCGTCAGTCGCCGCACAAGCTTTCCGCTTTGGTCTAGCAAGTAAATGTCGGCGTTGCCTTGCTTTTCAATTGACACCGCCACGAGTTTCCCGTCGGGGGACCATTTGCCGCCAAGGTTCGATCCTTCCTGTGTGGAAAACTTCACCTCCTTACCGGAGAAGACATTAAAAAGGTAAAGCATGGGGCTTCCCGCCTTATACGAAGTAAAGAAAAGCGAGCGGCCATCACGGCTCCAAGACGGAAATAAGTTGATCGTGCGGTTATTGGTAATTTGGACCCTCTCGCTTCCATCGAGATGGGATACGTAGATCTCCTTGAACCTTCCTCCGGCGTTGGAAACGTAAGCGATACGGGTATTAAAGACTCCTTGTTCACCGGTGAACTGAAGGATGATCTCATCCGCAAATCGATGTGCGATTTGGCGAAAATCCCGCGCCTTGGCCTCGTAACGCTTCCCCACGCTCTGTTTCCCTTGGTAGACGTCAAACAGACGCAGGTCCACCGTTAGGTCGTCGCCCTGCAGACTGAACCCACCTTTCACCAATCCCACCGCGCCAATGGTGGACCAGTCACGCAAATCAAATGTTCCGATAGTGATTCCACTGCTCTGAGCGTTCTCAAGGTACGCCGAACGGTCGATCACGCGGAACCAGCCTGAGCGCTGCAGATCCTGGACGATCATGTCAGCGATGCCAAGCGAGATCCGTGCACCATCATCCTTCGATCCGACATTTTTTAAGGGCGAGATTGCGATTGGATAGCGATCCGCCCCGGGTCCGACAATCACCCCTTTGACCTGTGCTGCGACCCGCGCTTCCGGAGCCAACAGGATTGCGGTCAGGGTTATGAAACAAAATACGAATCCCGTCTTCACCTCATTATCCTCGCAAATCCTCAGGCCGAAAAACCATCTCGACGTCCCTAAAATCGCCGCGGTATGCCTCGGGGGGGGACGGCAGCGGATTGACTTTTCGTACCGCTCGAATCACCGATTGATCAAAAGAAGAGTCTCCCGAACCCTGGACAACCCGGAGCCCAAAAATCTCACCGCTTTCGTTGATGCCGAACCTAACGGTCACTTCGAGGTCCGATCTCCTCCCGATCCAAGTCCAATTTTCCTTAAGCAATTGGCGCATCCGGTTATAGTAAGTGACAAATTCGATCCCCTTCTCGATGCCGCCACCCGTCCCCCCTCGACCCACCGCTGCGGCCCCTACCCCTTCTCCCGCGCCACCGGTGGATAGCTCTCTTTTCTGCGCCAAGGATTCCGTTGTCTTCTTTTCCTGAGCCGAGGACATGTCGGCAACACTTTCGGTCGCGCGCTGCTTGACTCTTTCAAGCGCCGCCTGAATCAATTTCTCCCGCACCGAATCCGGGAGCTCTTTGCTAGCTATCTTCTGAGGAGTCTTTTCGGGCATTTGGGGCCTCTCCACCTCTTTAATGGCAACTTTTTCTTTGATGGCAACTTTCTTTTCTTTCTCGGCACGCGCCGTTGGCGCGGTCGCGGCCTTCGTCGGTTTGGATTCTTTCGGTTGAGGCGTAGAAGTGATTTCTGGCCCCTGCTTGCCAATTTTTTCACCACCAACCAGATCCACAGTATAAACTGGATAGCTCACCGTCCGGTGCACCGACATGGAGAACGAGACGAACAGAAGCCCAACCACAGCAACGTGGAGCAAGCCGGAAAAACAGACGTAGCCCCAAAGGCGCCGGTCGCGCTCGTGCGAGCCAAGAGAGAAATCTTCCTTACCGATTTCTGGAGACAAATCTAACTTTCCTTTTCCGCGCTTTCAGAAGGCGGGCGCGTAATCATACCTAATTTCACAATACCGGCTTGTTTGATTTCTTCAATAGTCCTCATCACGACCCCGTATCGCACATTTTGATCAGCGCGGAGGTAAACTTCTTTGTCTTTGCCAATCTGGCGAATCGCACGCAGCTTCTTACCCAACTCGCCAAATGTAATCACGTTGTCGTTAAGATAGACCCTGCCGTTTTGGGCGATCGAAACCACCAAGGGCTCCTCATCGCTAGCGATTGCGCCCGGCTGGGCTTGCGGCAGATTGACCTGGACCCCCTGCTGAATAATGGGCGCCGTCACCATAAAGATGACCAGGAGAACCAGCATGACGTCAACTAAGGGAGTGACATTAATCTGGGAAATCTGCGCGGCATTGCGGTCGGCGGAAAAGTCAACGGCCATGGTCAACCTCCTTGGTGCGCTCACTTTCTTCGTGAAACGTATTTCTTGAATCGTCAAGCGCTAATTGGGAGCCGCTTTGAGTTTCTCGTTGCCTTGATACTCCCACCACAGGAAAAACTTCTCCCTAACGCCTATGGTTGTTACTTCAGGAAATGGCGTTCTGCAATATTCAGGAATTCGTGCGCGAAATTCTCCATCTCCGCGGCCAGGACTCTGATGCGATGGGAAAAATGATTGTACGCGACGACTGCCGGAATGGCGGCGGCTAACCCCGCCGCCGTCGCAATAAGCGCCTCGGCAATGCCCGGCGCGACAGCCTGGATGCTGGAAGAATGAGTGACACTTAACCCACGAAAGGCGTTCATGATACCCCAGACGGTGCCAAATAGGCCGATGAATGGAGTTGTGCTCGCGGTCGTCGCCAAAAAGGTTAGAGCCTTCTCCAATTTGGTGATTTCGACCGTTGTCGCTCGCTTCATTGCTCGGGTTACATTGTCAACTCCACCCAGTTCTGTTGTGAGTCCCTCGCTTTGCGTCGCTTCTTTGCGCGTACGCGTAACGCGCACCAGTTCCTCGTAACCCGCACGGAACACCTGGGCCACCGAACCAGCCTTTAATTCCCGGCTCGCGTCATGAATCGACGTAAGGTTGCGACTGTCCCAAAACAGCTCGATGAATTTGTCGGATTCCCCCTGCGCCAACCGTATCTGACGGTATTTGTAAAAGATAATTCCCCAACTTGTCACGGAGAACAGAATAAGGACATAGAGCACAGCTTGAACCACCGCTCCAGAACCAGTGACGAGATCCAGAAACGCATGTTGCTTACCGATTCCTTCTGTCTGAGCCAGCAGTGCCGGGAGCCAATGGAAAGGCATGATTAAAAAGAAGAGAGTCTTAACAAGAAAATTATTATAGCACTTGCCGACTGTCAACACCTTGACTCGATAAAACAAACATGAGAGATGAAATGAGACAACCTCGTTTTTTTGCGCGCGCCATGATACGAACGCTGCAACAGCTTCAATTAGATGACAAACGAGTTTTTGTTCGTGTGGATTACAATGTTCCGCTCGAGGACGGAAAGGTTGGAGAAACCCATCGTATCGACAGCACGCTTGCCACATTGAACTACATCCTCGCCCGCGCAAGGACGGTCTTGATCGCCTCCCATCTGGGCCGACCCGGAGGTATAAGGGATCCCAAGTACAGCCTTCAGCCGGTTCACGAATACCTGCAAACGAAACTAGCCCAACCGATCATTCTGGCGCCTGACTGCATGGGCCCGGAGGTTGGGCGTCTGGCATCGATTCCGAACAACAAGATCATCCTCCTAGAAAACCTCCGCTTTCATAAGGAGGAGGAGTCGAACGATCCGGAATTCTCGCGGGCTCTGGCCTCATTGGCTGACGTTTACGTCAATGATGCTTTCGGTGCCGCGCATCGGGCTCACGCCTCCGTTTCGGGGATGGTCCGCTTTTTTCCCGAGAAGGGACTGGGGTTGCTCATGCAGAAAGAAATTGATCACCTCGGCGCGCTGCTTTCCTCCCCCCAGCACCCTTTTGTCGTGTTGCTTGGCGGGGCAAAGGTGTCGGACAAGATCGGAGTGATCCAGAACCTTCTACCCAAACTAGACGCCCTTCTCATTGGCGGTGGCATGGCCTACACTTTCCTGCGCGCGAAGAACGTCCCCGTGGGAAGATCGCTCGTGGAAGAACAACAACTCGGTGTCGCCACAGATATCTTGTCCCGAGCACAAGCAATGCAGCTACGCTTGCTCCTGCCGAGCGATCATGTAGTTGCAAAGGAGGTTAAAGGGCCCGACCTCGCGGAGACTGTGGACAACATTCCCGCGGACAGGATGGGCTTGGACATCGGTCCCAGGACCGCTGCCCAATACGCGACAGAGCTAAGCACGGCAAAATTGGTGCTCTGGAACGGCCCGATGGGAGTGTTCGAAGAAGAAAGATTTTTCTCCGGCACCCGGGCCGTAGCCGCCGCTCTCGCCGAATCCAAAGCCATTAGTATCGTCGCCGGCGGCGATACGGTCGCCGCTGTACGCCTGGCAGGTGTGGAGGACAAAATCTCTCATCTTTCTACCGGCGGTGGTGCCACCCTCGAATTCTTAGAAGGGAAAAAACTCCCTGGCATTGACGCCCTCGAAACCAACAGCTAACGGCAGGCGAATTCGTTAACCGAGAGTGGGGGAAGACACCGCCCGGGTTTTTCACTGGGGCTGGCTGCGGATTGAAGCGCGTTGATGCTCCTCAGTAAAAATGCTATAGGAACTCTAGTTATTCTTAGCGATTCGCCGGGTTCCTTAACAAGATTATGATTACCGCAGTTACGATCATCCATATTATTGTCAGTTTGGGTCTTATCGTCATCGTTCTGCTGCAAACTGGCCGAGGCGCGGATATTGGTGCCGTCTTCGGCGGTTCGAGCGCGACGATTTTCGGCAGCAGCGGCGCGGGTAATTTCCTGACCCGCCTCACGACCGGTTTCGCTATCGTTTTCATGATCACCTCGCTCACCTTGGGGTATTTCTCAGGCAAGAAGCCAACATCGAGCATCTTGGATCGGGCCCAGACTTCCGCTCCGCAAAGTGTACCTCAAAGCAGTTCGCCCCCTGCGCCCCCACCTCCCTTGACGGTCAACCCGGCGCCAGGTTCGGAGGCACAGAAAGGACCCGCCCAGAAAGCACCCGGCCCATGAACAACGGAAGTGCGAGGGTGGCGGAATCGGCAGACGCGCTAGTTTGAGGGGCTAGTGCCGGAAACGGCGTGGGGGTTCAAATCCCCCTCCTCGCACCATAATCTCAGTTCCCCAAATTGCAATCCGGACCGCAGCGAGCGGAAGCAATGGCGCACCGCGTAACCTTAATGCCCGGAGACGGGATCGGTCCCGAGGTCACACGAGCAGCCGTCCGAGTGGTTGAAGCCTCGGGAGCAAAAATTCTGTGGGATGAAGTCGAAGTCGGCTCCTCTGCCGTAAAAAAACACGGAACGCCACTGCCCGCCGAGGTATTTACATCACTGGGAAGAACCCGAATCGGTCTCAAGGGACCGATTGAAACACCCATAGCCAAAGGCTTTCCGAGCGCTAACGTCGCTTTGCGCAAGGAGCTAAACCTCTACGCGAACCTCCGTCCTGTTAAGTCACTCCCGGGTGTCAAAAGCCGTTACGACAACGTCGATCTTGTCGTCGTCCGCGAAAACACCGAGAGTCTCTACGCGGGAGTCGAACACACAGTCGCCCCCGGAGTGGTGGAAAGCGTTAAAATTATTACCTGGGAAGCCTGTACCCGCATTGCGAAATTTGCCTTCGAGTATGCCGAGCGCCTGAGACGAACGAGAATCACTGCCGTTCACAAGGCCAACATTATGAAATTGAGCGACGGCTTATTTCTGGAAGCGAGCCGAAAGATTGCCAAGCGATATCCCAAGATCCGCTACGATGAGGTCATTGTCGATGCATTGTGCATGAAGCTCGTCGTCAACCCCAATCAATTTGACATCCTTCTTTGCGAGAACCTTTATGGTGACATCGTCTCCGATTTATGTAGCGGATTCGTTGGCGGGCTGGGAGTGGCGCCGGGGGCAAACATTGGCTTGCACCGTGCCGTATTCGAGCCAGTTCATGGGAGCGCCCCAGACATTGCAGGCAAGGGAATAGCAAACCCGGTAGCGATGATTCTCGCCGCCGAGCTCATGCTCCACCACCTGGGCGAGACAAGACCTGCCCGCAAGATCCGCGGAGCCTTATTGAAGGTCTTGAAAAATAGGAAGGTTTTAACTCCCGACCTGGGCGGCACGGGAACCACAGACACCTTTACCGCTGCCATCCTGAAGGTCATCTAACTCGTTTCGCTCTCCCACTTTCTTTGGTGCGGAACGGGTAGACCCGCTCCCTCCATGATCGGCGCTTACTCAAATTTCCTCGTCGAACAATCTCGACCGCGTTTTGTCCCTCAGAGAGCATCGCGTCTAATTCCGGCTCCAAGCCGACAATTCACTGCTAGGCGTACAATTTTGACGATCAAAGTTGCTCCGTTGAGTCTCTCCTCTTTGATCGAAAAGTCCAAAAAGCGCCGCAAAACTAACGATAATTCGCCCCCTCACGGCAAACGCGACCGATGGCATGATTTATGCGTCTCTGCTGTGGAGGAATCGCCACCCACCCCAGAAAGGAGCAAGACGCGATGAACGAAATGATCACACCGGTTATGGTCGCTGAGCTGCTCAAGATCCATATTAAGACTGTTTATAGGTTGGCTGAACAGGGTGTTATTTTGGGAAGTAGAGTGGGACGTAGCTGGCGCTTCAACAAGAAGAGCGTTCTCGAACTCGTTACGACCACTGGCGAACCAGCTTCCAAGTCAGGCCCGCCAACTCACGAGTCGACCCCGTAAATGAAAACGGAATATCTCCACTGTTCCGAACTCACGAACCCCGATTCCGCGCCCGCAAGATTTCCGCCGCATCGGAATTTACGCCATGCCCTTCCCTGAGCCGGAACCAGTCCGAACTGAGGCACAGCTTCTCACCGAACTCACCCTTTTGCGCGACAAGGTTGAGGATGGAAAGAAGTCTCGATCGTCTCTCAAAAAGGACAACGAGATCGTCCACGAGCCGGCTGCCTTGACGCAAGCGATTTTTGAAATTGTGCGCGACCCTCTGCTCATCCTGGACGCAAATTTTTGCGTCCAAAAGGCCAACCGTTCATTTTACCGCGCGTTTAACCTGTCCAAAGAAGCGACTGAGAACCGTCGTATTTACGACTTGGAGAATGGCCAATGGAGTATCGCGGAGTTACACCGGCTCCTGGAAGAGATAATTCTCCAGGACAACGGGTTCGATGATTTCGAGATCGAGCACGAATTTAAGCACATCGGGAACAGGACCCTGCTCTTCAACGCACGGCGCTTGGAGCAGGGCAGTGGACGATCTTCCCTGATCCTGCTCGCCATAAAGGACATCACCGGACAGCAAGCGGTCGAAGCCGGACCGACTGCAAATAACGATTAAAACTGCAGGACGCTTTCCTTCACTTCAAGATCCAATTCCCGATTGCTACATCACTCGATTTGAACCCTAGCTTGCATAACGGATAGTCCGCGCTAGGTCGTACAATGACTGGACCAAGAAGCTTTGCAAAAAATAGATGCCGACGACAATCACGATTGGAGACAAGTCAAGGCCGCTGGTGTAGAGAAACGGCATCGCGCGCCGCAACCGATGAAGAACGGGGTCCGTGGCAGTATAGAGGAAACGCACGATGGGGTTGTACGGGTCCGGGTTAACCCAGGAGATAAAGCAACGAATGATCACAATCCACATGTAGATCGTTAGAACCATGCTGAGAGCCCCTGCCAACGCTTCAACGAAATTAGCGAATAAAAACATTCTTTCTTTCTGGCCTCCTCTCGCCAAAAATTCCCGTTCCGACTCGTACGATCGTCGCGCCCTCCTCGATTGCTACTTCATAGTCGCGCGTCATTCCCATGGACAGCTCGTGCAGCTCGACGTTTGGAGTATTTAATCCCCAGAGTTTCATTTGCAGCTGTTTTAGTTCGCGAAAAAACGGTCGCACTTCCTGTGGCTCTTCCCGGAATGGCGGGACCAGCATCAACCCTTCGACCCGCACGTTCGCGAGACCGCTCACTTCATCCAATAGGCAAGCGATATTCTCTTTGTCGACCCCGCTTTTCGTTTCTTCTCCGCCGAGATTAACCTCGACAAAGGTGTGGCAGATCACGCCTCTCTTTCTAGCCTCACGGTCAAGAGCGCGTGCCAGATCCACGCTATCCAGCGACTCAATCAACGAGAACAGTTCTAGCGCCTGTCTTGCCTTATTGCGCTGAAGATGGCCAATCATGTGCCACTCCACCGCCTCGGTGATTGCTGCGACTTTGGGTGCTGCTTCCTGCACATAGTTTTCCCCAAACAGATGAACGCCGGCCCGAAGCGCGGCGCGGATCGCCGCCATCGGTTGGGACTTACAAGCAGCAAGCAGTTTGATTTCCCCAGGGTCGCGACGGCTGCGTGTTGCCGCGGCCCGGATTTTATCCATGACGCGCTGACAGTTTTGGTACACGTCTACAGTGTTTTTCCTGGGAGCATCTCGCATCGGTTTGACTATGTCATACTGCCTGCCGCTCAAGCAATGGAAAAGGCCGCGGGGAAGCGCGCCGTCTCCGCCACCCAAATACGACAGCATCAACAAGACAATTTTCACGGGATGCGGGTCACCTTTTTCGAATTGCCTTTTCGCCCTTCCCTGGTTACACTTTTCCCTAAACGATGAAGCGATTTCTTACCGTTGTGTTGTTGCTCAGTCTCCTTGCCCCACCCCCAGGGAAAGCGGAGGAGAACGACGCGAGGTCTCTTTTCGCCCGGGCCTATTCGCTCTTCACGAACAACCAGTTGACCGAAGCTGAAGGACTCTTCCTCAAGACTTTGCGCGACGATGATATCCTTTCCGATTACAGTCTGTATTTTCTCGGCCAGATTGCGTTCTCCCAGGCATCATTCCCTGCAGCGCGTCGTTATCTATCCCAGCTTAAGGAAAATTTTCCCTACAGCGCGTGGCTGGCGCAGGCGGACCTGCTCCTTGCGAAGATTTCCTTGGCGGAGAAGGACTACGCGCAATCTGCGCGCTCCCTGCAAACGCTGGTAAACCTCGACGGCCGGAACGATATCGCTTGCGAGGCACGTTATCTGCTCGGACAGATCCAGGAATTTCAGGGACAAGCGCTGCAGGCCCATGAAACCTATCAACAATTGCGCCGCGCTTTTCCCCTTTGCACATGGGCGGATGCCGCGAGAAAGGCAGTGCAGCAACTGCGCCAGCAGGACCCTCAATTATCACCTGAGCTGTCCTACGAAGCTTTGTGGGAGGAAGGCGAGTTGCTGTTGCGGCAACGCCAGTATCGCGAGGCCGAGACCACCTTTCAGAAATTGCTGCAACGCTTTCCGGACGAGGGCGTGCGACCTCGCTCTCTGATGGGGCTTGCGCGCGTCTATGACGCTGCCCGCAGACGAGAGGAGCAGATTCCGCTGCTTGCCGTAATCGTCAACAAATATCCCCGCAGTCCGGAAGCGCCGGCAGCGCTGGTTCGGCTCGCAACGATTTACTGGAACCGAAATGAAAATCTTAAGGGGCTGGCGCATTTCAAACGCCTCATCGACCGCTATCCGACAAGTCCCTCCGCTGACACCGCAACCATTGCGCTAGCGCGCATTTATCTATCTCTCGGACAATACCAGGAGGCCATAAGAGTTCTGCGGGCGTTCCCGCGTAACTTTCCTGCCAGTTCCCAGCGCGAAGAGGCCCAGTGGCGACTGGCATGGATCTATTACACCCAATCTGATCTCAAGCGCGCTTATGCCACCTTCAAAGGCCTTGCTGAAACCGCAAGCCCAGGTGGCTACAAGACGGGGGCGCTTTATTGGCAGGGACGCAGCGCTGAGAAGATGGGTCGCCAAGAGGAAGCGAAAATGATCTATGTTGCGATCATGCAGAATGACGAGGAAAGTTTTTATGCAGGATCCGCGCAACGCCGTCTCGAGACCGTGACCGGCGTCATTGCGGACGCCAGGCCCGCGGTCGCATCGGCCTTTCAGGATCGACCAGTTTCTGCCAGCGCCACGTTTCACCTCTCCCGCGCGCGCGCACTGGCAGAATTGTCTCTCAACTCTCTGGCACTCGTGGAGTTGGACGAAATCAAAAATGAACTCACAGATCCCGGCTCCAGGCTCTTGCTGATGCGCGAATACGCGCGCATCGGCGCCTACCATCGAAGCGTCGCCATCGCCAGTCAAATCCCGTTCGACTCCGACGCGGTCAGGACCCACCGTTATCCCCTGGCTTACTGGGACCTCGTCCAGAGAAAGGCAAAAGAAACAGGGTTGGACCCTTATCTGGTCCTTGCGCTGATACGACAGGAGAGCCTTTTCGACACCCATGCCGTCTCGCCCGCACACGCCATCGGGCTCATGCAACTGATCCCCACCACGGCGGCCCGTCTGGCAAAGCAGTTGGGAATTCCCCAACCGACTCCGGACAAACTCTTCGACCCCGAGCTCAACCTGACACTTGGAACTTTCTATCTGCAGGAGCTTCTTCGGCTCTACGCCAACGACCCGGTGAAGGCGCTTGCAGCTTATAACGCCGGTGAAAAGGCCGCCGCGCGGTGGGAGAGCGTGATTTTGACGGACGACCCGGACGAATTCGTCGAACGTATCACTTATCGTGAAACCCTTCAGTACGTGAAACTTGTCCTCCGTGCCCAAAGGCTTTACCGAACCATCTACGCGGGCCAGAAATGACAAGGAAGTCACGGCGGGAACATCCGGTTGTCGGGGTCACAGCCGATATCATGATCAGTCCGGACCCTTCTCACCGCTTTCATGAACCCGTCGTGTTCCTTGCCAAGCGCTACACGGAGGCTCTCCTCGCTTGCGGCGCCATCCCGATTATCTTGCCCCCTCTATCCGCGCGCTCCGCGATCAGGGCGCTGCTAGAACAATTGGACGGGATTCTAATCTCCGGAGGGAATTTTGACATCGATCCCAAAATCTACGGCGAAGAGCCCTACGCTCTCTTGGGGGAAATCAAGGAGGAGCGAACCCAGTTTGAACTCGAGTTGGTCTCCCTCGGTGTCGAGAGGGACACGGCGATTCTCGGTATCTGCGGGGGTGAACAGGCAATCAACGTGGCTCTTGGGGGCTCTCTGTACCAGGACATTCGCAAGCAGTTGCCTCGGGCGCTAGCCCACGAGCTTGGCGCTTTACGCGAGACCGGCGGTCACCTGATCAAAATGCGTGCGGGCACGAAACTCCATAGGATTGTTGCCAAGGATTTGCTTGAGGTCAACACCACCCATCACCAATCCATCAAGACCGTTGGCCGCGGCTTGATTGTCAACGCCACGAGCGAAGACGGCGTCATCGAGGGAATTGAAAGCGCAAATCACTCCTTTGTCATCGGTGTTCAATGGCATCCTGAGCTTCTGATTCACAGGGACCCGGAGCAGCAAAAGATCTTTACCTCGTTTGTCTCCGCGTCCCGCGCAGCCCGACATCCAACGAAGTAGAGTTACGCCGTCGCTTTGTCGCAGCCCCCCACCGGTCTTTCCAGAAATTCAGGTTTCGGGTCCCAGTCAGGAATCTCCAATTCAGCGCGAAGGTGATTGTTCACGTGCGCCGTTTACTCCTAGTTGTCTCATCTGGAGGTAAGACAATAAATGCCGATTTGTCGACACAACAGGAAGTAGTTAGGGAAAAATGGGACATTTTGGCACTCTTCGCTGTTCAAAATCGTTCAGAATGAAGTTTTACCAGTCAGAAGGCTAGCCCATAAGATACTGAATTTGCTAAACATCTCCCCCTCCCAAAGTGGCACATTTATTGACTACCGTAACTGCCAGCAAATGCTACGGCCTGGATTACTTTGCCTAGCCAATGAAACTCTCAATCCTCTCAACTCTCCGCTCCCGCCTCATCGTCCTGATTATGCTTGTACTCATTGCGGCCTTTGCGCTGATCGTGCATACGGCACTCGAACAGCGCCGTCTGGCGGTGATGAATACGGCGGAAAACATGCGCCAGATCGCCCGGAGCGCAACCAGCGAGCACGAACAGCTGATCGAAGGAGCAAGACAGCTCCTAGTTGGTCTTTCGCACCTTCCTCAGGTGATACGGCGTGAGGCCGATGCCTGCAACTCTCTGTTTCGTGAACTGGCGTTGCAATTCCCGACCTACGCAAGCCTGCTCGCTGCCAAACCCAACGGCGATGTCTTCTGCAGCAGCGTGCCGGTCCCGCGTGCAGTAAACATCGCCGATCTTCCCACGTTTCAACGCACCCTAAAGACACGCAATTTCACCGTCAGCGACTATTCGATCGGTCGCATCTCTAAGAGACCTGTCATCACCTTTTCCTACCCGTCTCTAGACCTCGCAGGAGACATCAAGGCGTACGTCGCAATTGGAATGGATCTTACATGGTTCAACAAGATCGCCGCTGAGGCAACTTTGCCTTCCAGCGTAACGCTCAGCATCATAGATCGCCACGGCACCGTGCTAGCGCACTACCCGGCCTCACGGCCCGAACAAATCGGGCACTCCATCGGGGATACATCCCTGATGGAGCGTCTCCTGGTACGAACTGAAGGCATGGTCGAGGCCACCGGTCTCGACGGTATCACGCGCCTGCATGTCTATACGTCGCTCCACGGCACGGAACAACCCAGCCTCTTTGTTAGTGTCGGAATCCCCAGCGCCGTCGTCTTCGCGCAAGCAAACAAGAGCCTTACCTATAACCTCGTTGGCCTGGGAGCCATTGGATGGCTCGCTTTGATGGGAGCCTGGTTTGGCAGCGAGCTTTTTTACCTCCGCCGCGTCAACACTTTGCTCAGGGTTACAAGACAGCTCGCGGCCGGAGACCTCAGCGCGCGCACCGGGCTGCCGGACGGAGTGGACGAAATCAACGAACTGGTGCGCAACATCGACGAAATGGCCGCGTCTTTGGAACGCTTGATCGCTGAGCGCAAACAAACCGAGCAGGCCCTGCGCGAAAGCGAGCAACTCTATCGGGCAGTCGTCGAAAACGTCGCCGATGCCATTGTCATCAACGTTGGTGACAAGCGAGCATTCGTGAACGAAGCCTTCATGAAAATGCACGGTCTCAGCGACGCGTCACAGATCGTTGGGTCTCCGATGGATCGGTTTATCGTTCCCGAAGACAGGCACCTCGTGATTCAGAGAACCCTGGCACGGCAGCGTGGAGAGCCTGTGCCACGCGTCTATGAATATCGCATCCTGCGCGCGGACGGCGAGGTGCGAACCGTTCAGACCTCGGTGTCGCCCATTGTCTACCTAGGCCGAGCAGCCGCTCTCGCCGCGCTGCGTGACCGCACGGAAGAGAAACTGGCCGAACAGTTGCTTCGGGACAGCGAAAACAAGTTTCGTTCCGTCGTGGAGACGGCGACCGACGCCGTGGTCTCTGCCGATAGCGGGGGCCGCATCGTTTTTCTCAACAAGAGCGCAGAGCAGACCTTCGGGTACGACGCTCAAGAAGTGATGGGCAGGCCCGTAGCGCTGCTCACGCCCGAAAGATTTCAATCCGCCTATCACCAGGGATTCATCCGCGACGTCTCAAGCGGGCAAGGGCCTCCGCTCGGAACAACGGTCGAGATGACCGGCCTGAAACGAGACGGGACAGAATTTCCGCTCGAGATATCCCTAGCGACGTGGTACAGCAACGGCGAGCCGTTCTTTACGGCGTTCATCCGGGACATCACCAAACGCAAGCGTGCAGAAGAAACCATCACGCGACTTAACAAGGACCTCAAAAAATACACCGAGCAACTGCAAGCCATGAACCAAGAGCTGGAGGCGTTTTCCTATTCTGTGTCTCACGATCTACGCACTCCGCTGCGCGCGATCGACGGTTTTTCTCGGATCTTGATCGAGGATTTTTCCAGCAGTTTGCCGGCTGAGGCGCAACGGCTGCTCAACATCGTGCGCAGTAACACTCACCAGATGAGCGCCCTGATCGATGATCTTTTGGCTTTTGCGCGCCTCAGCCGCCAGTCTTTCGATTGCACGACGATTGACATGGCTGCACTGGCGCAGGCGGCCCTGGAAGAATTGAAAAAGGGCGAGCCGCAGCAGCTTGTTCCGGTAACCATTCACCCCCTCGTGCCTGCGCAGGGTAATGTCTCCTTGATCCAACAGGTTATGATCAACCTGATCTCCAACGCCGTAAAATTCTCGCGCTTTCGCGCGGAACCCAGGGTGGAAATCGGCTGCTTTCCCGACCGCAACGAAAACACTTATTTTGTCAAGGACAACGGCGTCGGCTTTGACATGGCCTACGCCGACAAGCTTTTCGGGGTGTTTCAACGCCTGCACAGCGTCCAGGAATTTGAAGGAACCGGTGTCGGACTCGCGATCGTCAAGCGCATCATCAACCGTCATAACGGCCGCGTTTGGGCGGACGCAAAAGCCAACGAAGGAGCAACGTTTTATTTCACTCTACCACCGGCAAGCGAGGCGGCGTGAGCTTACTTCCCAAGATCCTGCTAGCGGAAGAAAATCCGAACGACATTCAACTGACGCTTCGGTCGCTCGCAGACGCAACGTGGCGGACACTACGTTCGTGGCCAGCGATGGAGTCACGGGCTTCAACAGCCATGTTGCGACGCCGCTCGAGTACCAAAATTTCGTTTGCGCTGCATGCGCGAACGGTCTGCACCGGACCGTCCTAAACCAACTGCCGGATAGCAGAAAACGTTCACCTGCAATCGACCTGAGCCCGGGGTCTTGCTCCGATTGAAATCAGACCGGCAATAAAGAATAATACGAAAGCTCCCATGCCTAACCCGCTGCGCCTGCTGTTAATTGAAGATGTCCCGACCGACGCGGAGCTAATCTGTCACGAACTCCGCAAAGCCAAAATCGACTTTTCCTGGCAACGTGTTGAAACCAAAGATGACTTCATCACCGGGCTCAGCAATTTTGCTCCCGACGCGATTCTCGCGGATTACCATCTGCCACTCTTTAGCGCCATGGAAGCGCTCCGCATACTCAAGCAACTGGAGATCGATCTTCCTTTTATTCTCGTGACCGGATCCCAATCGGAAGAGGTGGCCGTCGAATGCATGCGGGAAGGCGCGGACGACTATATCCTCAAGATCAGCCTCAAAAGACTTCCCTCCGCTCTGCTCAACGTCTTGCGCAAGAAGGAGACCGAACTGGAGAAAGAGCGGGCCGAGGCAGAGTTGCACCGTCGTGAAGAGCAGTACCGGCTCATCACGGAGACCACCCAGGATTTGATTTCCATGTTGGATGTCCAAGGAGACTTTACCTACCTCAGTCCCTCCGTCGGCTCCTTGCTCGGATACGAAGCGAGAGACCTAATCGGCACCAGTAGCTTCGCGTTGATTCACCCTGAGGATCGACAATCCGCCGCCGCAACGTTTCAGCAGATTCTCAGCAGCGAAGGTCGCGGGGCCCAGGAATTTCGCGTGCGCCGCGGCGACGGTGAGTGGCGCGTCTTTGAGTCGGTGGGCAGTCGCATTCTGGACGGATCGGGAGACCCTCAACGCGTCGTCTTTGTCTCGCGGGACATCACCGAGCGCAAGCGCGACGAAGAAACGATACGCCATCTGGCATATTATGACGCTCTGACCGGACTACCGAACCGGACCCTTTTCAACGACCGCCTCGCACAGGCTTTGGCGCAAGCCTACCGCAATCGGCAGATGCTGGGCCTCATGTTTCTGGACCTGGACCGCTTGAAAGCGGTCAATGATACGTTGGGTCATGCCATGGGAGACAGGCTCCTTCAGGCGGTGTCAGAGCGGCTCAAGGGATGTCTGCGCGAAGGTGACACCATCGCCCGCCTGGGCGGAGATGAATTCATGCTCCTGCTCCCAAGTGTAACGCACCTCGAGGATACCGCGAAAGTTGCACAGCGCATTCTCGAAGCGCTCAAGCCCTCCTTTTATTGTGACGGCCAGGAGTTGCACACCACCGCTAGCGTCGGCATCGCGCTTTACCCAAATGACAGCAAAGATGCCGAGGCTCTCATGAAGAACGCCGACACCGCCATGTACCGGGCCAAGGAACTGGGCCGGAACAATTACCAATTCTACAGCCCGAACATGAACGCAACCGCGTTTCAGCGCCTTTCTTTGGAAAACAATCTGCGCCGCGCTTTACAGGGTAACGAGCTCACGCTCCATTATCAGCCCCAACTCAATCTGCAAACGGGGCAGATTACCGGGGCGGAGGCCCTGATCCGCTGGAATCATCCCGAGCTCGGCAACATCGCGCCGGCGCGCTTTATTCCCATCGCCGAGGAGAGCGGCCTCATCGTGCCGGTGGGAGAGTGGGTGCTATCCACGGCGATCGCACAGAACAAAAGCTGGCAAGAGTCGGGCTTGTTGCCAATTCGCATTGCCGTCAACCTATCGCCGCTGCATTTCAAGCACAAAGACCTTGGCGCGACGATTGCTCAGGTCTTGCACGAGACGAAACTCGATCCCAAATATTTGGAACTCGAGGTCACCGAAAGTGTGATTATGCAGAGCTCGGACACCGACGCGGACGCCGTCGTGGCAACCATGCGCAAACTTAAGGAAATGGGCGTCCATGTCTCCATTGACGATTTCGGGACCGGCTATTCGTCACTGAGCTATCTCAAGCGCTTTCCCGTCGATACCGTGAAGATCGATCAGTCCTTTATTCGCGACATCACGACCAACCCGGACGACGCCGCCATCGCCAAAGCGATCATCAGTATTGCTCACAGCCTGAGCCTAAGAGTGATCGCGGAGGGAGTAGAAACCGAGGGGCAATTGAATTTCCTACGCTCCGAGAACTGCGATGAGGTGCAGGGTTTCTTTTTCAGCAAAGCATTGGCCGCTGACGCCTTTATCGAGTTTGTCAGGGCGCACCAACTTGCGAGCGGGTAGCCGCCGTAAATCCTTCCGACCGATCCAGGCCCTTAGCGCGAAGAAACTCCGCTACGACTTCTTTCACGGCGCGTCTTTCGCCGTCGACCTGAAAGTTGAGTTTTCTCATCTCCGCAACCGAAATCGAACCCCCAAGAAGACCCAAGACATCGCGAATCGCGGGGAATCTTCGCAGCGTTTGTTGACGAACGAGTGGAGCCGCGTCATAAGGCGGAAAGTAGGAGCGATCATCTTCGAGCTGAACCAAGTCCAGGCGCGCGATCAACCCATCCGTGGAGTTTCCGGCAATCACATCGACTTGCCCCTGCCCCAACGCACGATAGGTCAGGGAAAGATCCATCTCGCGCGCTTCTTTGAATTTGAGGCCGTAGGCCCGTATGAAGCCTTGGTAACCGTCAGGCCGAGAAATGAAGTCCTGACCGAAGCCCGCACGCCAAGTAGGCGCATAACGCACGATGTCAGAGATGGTCCGCAGGCGAAGCCGGCGCGCATCTTCGCCGCGCACGAGGATCGCAAAGGTGTTGCTGAAGCCAAAGGGCCTGAGCCACTCAACACCGAACTTGGCGGCGTACTGCTGCTTGACCATTTCATAGACCTTTTTCGGGTCTGACATCGGCTTCTGGCGTAGGATCACGGTCAAGCCGGTGCCCGTGTATTCCGGATACATGTCGATCTCACCGGCCAGCAGCGCGTCGTGTGCGAGGTTCCCGCCCAGATCGAAGCGTCGCTGGACCAGAAGTCCGGTCTTGAATTCGATGAGCTGTGCCATCAACTCCCCCAAAATGATCTGCTCGGTGAAGTCCTTGGACCCTACTGCAATGCGCTCGCCTTGCTTGCCCGGATACGCCATGACGGCGAGCCAAATTCCGCCGGTCACGACGAGAAGAATGGCCGCCCAGATAAACCTGCGGAGCCGCAACGCAACCGGCACGCGATAAAGCCTCTCGATCCTGCCCAAGACAAAATCGGCGCCGAGCGCCATCAGAGCCGCGGGCACCGCACCCGCAAGAATAAGAGTGTTATCGCTTGTTCTCAGGCCGCGAAAAATGTAGCGCCCCAATCCTCCCGCGTCGATTGCTGCGGCAATCGTGGCTGTGCCGACGGAGATCACGGTGGCAACGCGCACCCCCGCAAGGATAAAGCCCAGAGAAAGCGGCACCTCGACTTGGAACAGCAGTTGTGAGCCTGTCATTCCCATGGCGCGTCCGGCTTCGCGAATTGCCGGGTCCACGTTTTCGATGCCCGTAAACGTGTTGCGAATGATGGGCAATAGAGCATACAGGACCAGCGCGACGACCGCCGTGCGCGCCCCAATTCCGCCGAGAATTCGCATATGAAATATATAGAGATTAACAGGGATCAGAAATCCAAACAGCGCCAGGCTGGGAACAGTCTGCATGACGTTGGCAAAACCCATGACTGGCTTGCTCAAAGAAGGCGAGCGGGTCAGGAGAATTCCCAAGGGAATTCCCAAGACAACGGCAATCCCGGTCGAGACCGCCACCAGGAATAGATGTTCTAACGATAGCTGAAAGACCTCCGCCCGGTTAGCAAGGAAAAATTCCCAGAGATTCATAGTGCCGCAGGGATTGGCTCAGGATCGCGTAAGCAAGCAGTAAAAGATCGCGCTTCGGGTTCTTGCGACGTCAAAAGATCCGTCGGAGTTCCCAACAAGAGCACCTTTCCGTCTTTCAGGAGCGCGATCCGGGTCGCAAGAAAGAACGCCTCGCGCACGTCATGGGTTACAAACACCACTGTTTTCCCCAATCGGCGCTGTAGCGCTTGGAATTCTCGCTGAATTTCGCGGCGCGTGATCGGGTCGAGAGCGCCAAAGGGTTCATCCAGCAACATGATTGGCGGGTCCGCCGCCAGCGCGCGCGCCACCCCTATTCTCTGGCGCTGTCCGCCGGAAAGCTCTTGCGGATAGCGGCTCGAAAAGAGCGCGGGGTCGAGTCCAACTAGCTCGAGGAGAGTACCTACCCGCTCCTTGATCCGACTGCTATTCCACTTTTCCAGACGAGGGACCAGGCCGATGTTTTGTTCCACTGTGAGATGGGGGAAAAGACCGATTTCCTGAATCACATATCCAATTCTGCGCCTGAGCCGGATTGCATCCCAGTCAGTGGTTGCTCTTCCTTCGACGAGCACCCTCCCTCTGGTAGGATCGAGCAGCCGGTTGATCAACTTCATCGTCGTCGTCTTGCCAGATCCACTTCGGCCCAACAAGATCAAAGTTTCCCCCTGGTAAACCTCCACGGAAAGCTCGTCGAGAAGAGTCTTGCCATTGGCCAACGTAAAGCTCACCCGGTCAAACTGGATAGCGCCCTGGCTTTCTCTACCTACCATAACACGCAGTCTCGCCTTTCGCGGTTCTTTGCCCTGGACAATTCGGAGCCATTTTTCTATCTATAGAGAGTTTGATCCTTGGCTCGCTACCGTGAAAGAAGAATACACACCGCCCATTCTTACAGCAAGCCGTCGCGAAGCGTGGCATCCTGCAGCGCCGTCTATCTGGACCTTCAACGGCGGCGCTTTCCCGCAGACGGTCAGCGTTTCGTTGCTGCGCACGCTTTTTGACCAACCGAGATGGCTCGACGCCTACCTTCTATACGATGAGAGGGGCTCCCAACTCTTTGAGCGCATCTGTCAACTCCCCGAATATTACCTAACCCGTACGGAAGACGCTATTCTGGCACGCGGCGCCCCGGACATAATCGCCGTGGCACCCGTAGAATGTATCGTCGAACTCGGCGCGGGCTCGGCGAAAAAGACGGTGCACCTTCTGCGCGAGCAAATCCGCCAGCGGCGGGGAGGTACGTTCGCGCCGATCGACGTCAGCTTGGCCGGGATGATCGCCTCGCGCGACGTGCTCAAGCAACAGCTCCCAGAGCTTTCTTTCTGTGGACTTCAGGCACGCTTCGAAGACGGGGTTGCCAGCATTCCGAAGAATATCCCCACGCTGTTTCTGTTCCTCGGGAGCACGGTCGGTAATCTAACTCGCTACGAGTTTGCCCGGTTCTTTGAATTGCTAAGCGCGGCGATGGGTTCCGGAGACTTTCTTCTTCTCGGCGCGGATTGCGTCAAGGAAGTGGAATTCCTTGAGAAGGCCTACAACGATTCGGCCGGTGTGACCGCTGAGTTCATTCTCAACGTCTTTGCCCACATCAACAGGATCACAGGCAGCAATTTCGATCGGAGCAAGATGCGCTACCATTCACACTACGACTCCCGTTGGCAACACGTGGAAATGAGCGCCGTTGCCACTGAACTGCAGGAGATCCATTTCCCATCCGGGGGCGCGGGTTTCCGGTGGCAACAGGACGATCCGATTCTGGTTGAGATAAGCAGAAAATTTGATCCTGCTAAGCTCGAGCGGCAACTGGCTTTTTTTGGCTTGCGCCCGATAGAAACATTCACCGACTCTAGAGGGTGGTTCTCTTTGCTCCTGTTTAAAAAAGATGGTCATCCTGCTCTCTAACGATGACGGCATCCAGTCAGAAGGCTTGCTTGCTCTCGAACAGGCCTTCCAAAGCCTCGGCGAGGTCTACACCGTCGCTCCGGATCGCGAGCAGAATTCCATGAGTCACGCGCTCACCTTACACCGTCCGTTGCGTGTGCACGAAGTCGGGCCGCGGCGATTCTCCGTGGACGGAACCCCGACCGACTGCGTCAAGCTCGCTCTGACCGGGCTGCTAGGTGTGAAGCCCAACCTCGTGATTTCGGGAATCAATAAAGGCCCTAATCTGGGCGATGACATCATTTATTCCGGGACTGTCTCTGCCGCGATTGAGGGGACGCTTTTGGGAATTCCCTCTATAGCCGCTTCTCTGGTTACGTTCCGCGAATTTCATTTCGAAGCCGCCGTTGAGTTCGTACTTACCTTGACACGACAAACGCTCGAGATCGGATTTCCTCCCGATACCCTGCTGAACGTGAATGTCCCGTCACTTCCTAAGAATCAACTGAAGGGTTGGCGTCTGACCCGTCAAGGGAAACGCCACTACAATGAAGAGGTCATCGAGCGCGTCGATCCTCGCGGTAGAAAATACTATTGGATCGGAGGCGATGATCTGGGTTTTACACATGAGGAGGGAACCGATTGTATGGCCGTGCATGAAGGATACATATCGGTAACTCCGTTGCAGGTGGACATGACCAACCACCGCCTATTGCAGAACCTTCAGACTCTGAATTTTACCTGGCCATAGGAAAGAAAATGGCAAACAGCCCTAGCACGCCGCTGAAAAACCTTTCGTCCGCCCTTCGATCAGGCTCAGGTTGAACGAAGGGAAGCATGAAAATGTTGAAGAATTTTCGTTCGTGCTGAGCTCGTCGAAGCATGAAACAGCTTTTTTCAGCAACCTGCTAGCGGGATGACCTGGGATTACCGTTGATCAAGAACCTAGAGACTCAAAACGTTAGGCTTGACAAATGGCTATGGGCGGCACGTTTTTTCAAGACGCGAGGCCTGGCTGCAGACGCTGTCTCCGGCGGCAAGGTCCACATCAATGGCGCTTGCGCCAAACCCGCACGCGCTATTAAAGTCGGGGACCAAGTCCTCGTCAGACGGGACCCTTACGAGTGGCGCGTGGTCGTGTGCCTGCTGGCGAAGCAACGGGGCCCCGCGACACAGGCAGTATTGTTGTACGAGGAGACACAAGAGAGTAAGCGCCAACGGGAGCAGCTCGCGAGCGAACGTCTTCCCCAAGTTATCCACCAGGGCGGGATCAGAGGAAGGCCGTCCAAAAAAGACCGCCGTGCCATTGTACACTTCACGCGCAGAGAATCCTGATGATCATCGTGTCCCAGAAATGGAGAGGGGGCAGGTGAACAATTGCACCTACCCCCTCTCCGGTAAGCAGCAAACAGAAGAAGGTTATTTTGTGTCGGCCTTCTTCTCCTCTGCCTTCACTTGGCCCGTGCCTTCAGCCTTGCCCTTGGCTTGAGCTTTGCCCTTTGTTTGAGCTTTACCCTTTGCCTCGCCTTTAGCGGTTTCCCCTTTTGCCTTCGCTCCTGCTTTTTTCTCGACCTTCTTTTGCTCCGCCTTTTTCTCCATTGCCGGACTTGCAGGCGTAGCTGGAGTGGCCGGCTCGGCCGCAGCAAAGCTTAGACCGCTAAAAGCCATGATCACCAACGCGACAACCAATGTCTGAATGCTTTTCATCTTCTCACCTCCTTTCCGCAGCTGCCTGGTAATAACTTCCGTAGATGTTTAGACGTAGAAATTTTAGATCCCTTCAAACTCCCCAAACAAAACTCTTCCAATTTCATTTAGCCATCGTTCTGCCGCAATATTTTTTGACCCAGGGCGCGCCACAAAAGCCGCTATTGTTAGATAACAATAATCATAATTACCTGACAGACCGCGTCCTCTACGTATCCAGCAGCTTTATCTGCGCGAGCATCATGCTGTCTATTGCGAACGTCGGGAGGTGCCGACGCGGCAATATCAGATTATATACCTAGGTCTTTAGTCTTGACTTTGGCAACTAAAAGTATACTATCCACGTCGAACTGGTCATTCGAAACTCTTAAAAGGAAAGGGGGTGAAACGAATGGTACGAAAACTGTCAACTTATTTGGTGGCAGTACTTCTCACTCTTTCATTTGCTGGCTCACTACCGGCGGAAGAGATGAAGGGGAAAATCGCCAAGGTAGACAACGGAGGTCGCGAGATCACTGTGAAGTCCAAAGACGGAAAGGAACTCACAGTGAAAATCAGCGGCAGCCGGACCAAGTTGGAGGGTGTCGGCGACCGCTCCGAGCTTAAAGAAGGCCAGAGCGTGACCGTCGACCATGATGGTGGTAGCGCCACGAAGATAATGGTGAAGGCAGCGAAATAATTACAACCCATCCTAACCTCACCGCACGGAAGGGAACAGGGTAACCGTTTAGGCGCCTGTTCCCTTCCGTCTTTTTCAACCCTGGCCATAGGGCCGATTATTATACGATTTTAGCCCTAAGGCATTCATACCACGAGAAAAATCCTCTTGACATCCGTGAATAAACAGATACATTGCTCCGTCAAACACGTTAATTTATCGCGGAAAGGAGGTGAAAAAATCATGAAAAAGCAGATCTTAGCAGTTCTATTCGCTCTAATTCTTATGCCCGTTCTGGCTCTCGCCCAGGAGAAAAAGGGGACCGTAGCAGGCTACGATGAGGGGTCGAGGATGGTGACGATCAAGGGTAAGGACTGGGAGCAGAAAGCCAAAGTCAGCAAAGCTGACGCGGATAAGAAAGACCTTCTCAAAGAGGGAGCGAAGGTCATGGTCGAATTCGATGACCGGGGCGGTGGAGACGTGAGAGTAAAATCCATTAGCGGCCGGTAATTTTAGGCGTACAGCGGGGAGAGACATCTCCCCGCTTCCCTTCCTAGTATTGCTTCCCAAATTGTTGCAGACTTTTCCAGGCAGAAGGAGAATTCGGCACTAACGCAAGAATCTCGCGGTATTTTTCTTCCGCCTCATTGCGCTTCCCCAATTGCAAGAGGACATTAGCCAACGCAAAACGCCACTCAGTGTTACGTTGGGAATGGCGCAACGCCGACTTATACTCCACTTCAGCGGCCTGCCATTGTCTAAGCGAAACATAAATCTCTCCCAGCAGGCTGTGGAGAGCCTCAGAGTCATCCCCTTGTTTTCTTGCCTCTTCCAAAAGATTCTTCGCTGCCACGTGCTCCCCTTTTGCCAACTCAATTCTCCCTAACGCCACCAGTACGGTCCGGTTCTTCGGCTCGAGTTGGGCCGCTTTTTGCGCCCAGGCTTCTGACCGCTTGAGTTGGTCTCGGTGATAAGCAATATCACTTAGACCCAAATAGGCTCGCGCCTCTTGCACCCCGCTCTTGAGAATGCGTTCGTAGATGATCTCCGCTTGCTTCGTGTAGAAATCCTCGGTCAACGTTGCAATCGCCTTAACATATTGGGGGTCCCCGTCTAGTGCTAATGCCTTCTCGGCAGACTTCACCGCCTCCTCAGGCTTGCCTTGAGCGGTTAGAATCTGTGCCCTCAGCAGGTGGTAGGCTGCGTTGCTCGGAGCCGCAACCAATGCCTCGTCAACCTCCCTGACGGCATGGTCGTACAGACTGCTCGCGCGCAAGGCCTGCGCCATAAAATAATGCTGTTGGGCTTTGGTAACCCCGTCGGGATTAACCTTCCACCGCGGAGGCGTGACAAAAGGTTCCATGAGGCTGCGATTCAGTTCCGGCGTGGTCTTGCCCAAACTGCGCGGCGCGGAAAACTCGAGCTTTACATTATCATCCGTATTGACCTCTGCTCCTTCCACAAACGCCAGAAGAGACTTTCGGTCCATGCGGTAAAAACCCAGGAGGGCGTAAGCATCGGAGAGCCCGAATTGCAGGAAATCCTTTCGCAACGTTTCGTTGCTGGCGAAGACTTTTTTCAGCCCAGGGTAATCGAACCCCTGCCCTTTGAGCGTGCCGACCAGGAGAAAATCGCTCTCTTTCATATTCCAAACGCTTACGTGAGGAAAAGATTCGCCAAAAGTTCTGAACACCATGCGAAAGTCATCCGGCGACATCGCGTAGTTGTGAAACCACTGGGCAAAGATTCCGTCAGGCTTAAGCTTTTTTTTCGCCCCGGCATAGAATTCTCGCGTATAGAGACTCGCAATTCCGGCAATCCACGGATTGGAAGGCTCCGAAATGATGACATCATACAGATGCGGCGTTGCGAGAATATAGTTGCGCCCGTCAGAGGGAATCACGCGCACCCGCGGATCCGCGAGAATACCGCCGTTTTTCTCTTTAAAAAAACGCGCAACCTCTACCATGGCCGGCTCAATTTCTAACACTTCGATGCTTTTTACCGGGAAGGATCCTACGGCTTTCACCGTCATCGCCGTTCCCAATCCGATGATTCCAACCCGTTCCGCCTTCGGGTTCATTGATAACGGAAGGTAGCCAGTCAGGAGCATGGTCAGAGCGTCACCGTAGGAACCGTCGACCTTGCCATTGGTTTTGAAATAGAGATAATTCGGCCGCGATTGATGCACGCTCACAGTCGCCGTGATTCCCTCGCGATAATATAGGATGCGGTCGCGCCGCATTTCTTCTAACCGCAGAGAGTCCATGGGGAGGTCTTCATAACGCTGGCTATAAATCGTGACCCCGCTGGTGAGAATGTGCCGGTCCCACGAGGGAGTGCGCAGCGCAAGCAGAACCAGCGCCGCCGTCGCCACGCCAATCGAGACTAGACGCGTCCTCCGCCCGGGACGCGGGTCGCAAATCACCAGAAGCCAGCCCGTCAAAAGATTGACAAATGCGCCAACAACAATCGCCTGTTGAATTCCAATCCATGGAATCAAGATGAAACCACCACTGAAGGCACCCACGATGGCTCCCACGGTATTGACGGAGTATGTGGTTCCCACACTGCTTCCGACACGGTAGAGACTCTGCGTAAAAAGACGCACCACCATGGGAAAGGTCATGCCGAAAAGCACCGTGGCCGGCAGCATCATCACCACACAGATCAGCACCTGAATGGCAAGGAAAAATGCGAAGGAGTCTCCAAAACCCTGGTGCAGCCGGATAAACAGCAGCGGCAGTTTCTCGAATAAGGGAATGGTCGCGAGCCCCGCAGCGCCGACGGCCAGTTCAACCCATCCAAAAGCCGTTACCCGAACCTCGCGCTCGCCCCACAGACGCGCGTAAAGATATCCGCCTAACGCCAGCCCGATCAAAAAACTCAGCAACATGGTAGTAAAAGAATAGACCGAGCCCCCGATGACCAGAGTGAGCGCGTGGCTCCACGCGTTTTCGTAGATCATTGCGGCGGCTCCAGAAAGACCAATAGCACCCAGCACCAGTCCGCCCAGCCAGGTCGTGGCTTCCTTTTCTGCCGTTGGCTTTTCGACCGCAGAACCGGGCTCTTCTTTGGTTCTGCGTATCCAATCCAGTAACAGAACAACAAATCCAATAACGAGGTTGAGCGCAGCGGCGGTAAACAATGTCCCAGTAATTCCGATCGACGGTAATAAATAGTAACCGGCCACCCCGCATCCCAAGACAGCCCCCAGCGTGTTGGTGGCGTAAAGATCGCCCACCGTCCTGCCAACCTGATTCAAACGCCTGACGAGAAAACGGCTCAACACGGGCAGCGTCGCACCCATGAGAAATGTTGGAGCCAGCAGTAAAACGAAGGCCAGGAGAAAAAGCAGGATGCTAAAAACCCTTGGGGACGTATCGTTGAGCCAAAACAAGGGAACATAGGTCCACGAGGCAAACTTGAAAATCACCGGCACCAATAGGCCATAGATCCCGATCCCGATTTCCAATAGGCCGTACAGCCGAAGAAAGTTTCCGCCGCCATCTACCAGACGCCCAAAGCAAAAGCTTCCCAACGCGAGCCCGGCCATATATCCTGCCAGCACGGTAGCGACAGCGTAGGCGGCGCTGCCGAAAATTTGCGTCAGCATCCGCATCCACACCACCTCGTAGATCAACGCAGCGGCCCCTGAAAGTAAAAAACAGACGAATAAGAAAGGGATAATGAGCTTATTTGGGTTACCCGGAGACAAATCCGACATTTGCGTTAAACTGTTGCCTGCGAAGGGGTGGATTTCATCGATGACTGGTGAGACTTTCGACTCCGCTAAACTTCAAAACCCACGCATCTTGAGACCCATATAGGCCGTAAGAAGAGTCAAAAGAAGAAGTGGCGGGATCGAGTATTTCAGCCGGCGAACCACTTTGGCAATATCCTGAGTCGAGATCGGCTCACCGGCTTCAAAACGGCGCACAAACGGATGCCCCACCCCCATCGTCTGGTGGATTCCAAGAATAATCAGCAGGAAGGCCAACGACAGCTTGATCCCGAGAATGACACCCAGCTCTCTGGCAAAGGACTCACGATAGGCGGCTTTCAAATCGGTAAGCTGGATCGCCCCGGAGAGGACGAGCACACCGAGCGCACCCGTTTGCAAAGGATTATAGAGCTTTAGCTTGCGCGCCAAGAGCTTGGCCTGCCCTTGGAGGTCATTAGCTTTGGAAATAGCTGGCAGGACGATGATCCAAAGACTGATCAGGCAACCGAGATAGACAGCCAGCGCTGCGACGTGAAGCCAGGAGACCAACATTCTGACGGACTATCCCCAACCAAGCAGGCTCCTCTTTTTTGCCGGTCTACCGGGCGCATCATAGGACTCGGTGATCATATTGAGCTGGTCCTTGAGTTTTTCCACCGACCGTGGCTCGCTTTCGATGATCTCCTGGATCTCCCGGTCGCGCTTCTCGAGGAACTCCTTGAGCTCTCGCTCGCGCTTGGTTTCCAAATTCGCACGCGCATTTCGCCAACCTTCATAGGCCCCCTTTAAGGCGGTGCGAATCTGGAAACTGAGGGTGTCCTTAACCACTAGAGATTTCTGGCAATGTGGGCAAAAAAGAACGTTACCAATCATAAACTGGCGTGCGGGTACGTCGTAGGTTTTAGCACAGCGAAAACAGCGCACGGGAATCCGCCAATCTTCGACTTCCGGCAATCTAGGCAACCTCGCCGCGAGATCCTCGTTTTCGAGAAGCGCAGCCGTTTGAACGGAACCCGAGGGGGGGATCGCCGCCTCTTGCGACACGGTGCTTGTTGCACTGACCGCACGGCCTTCGGTTTTCTTTGCCGCAGGCGTTGCTGCCGGTTTCTCCCCACCCTTGCGGAACCGCGACTCAAACTGGTCCCCGAAGCTCGTATCCGCATGAATTGTCCGAGCCCGCCCGATCAACGCCGCCTCGGTTTCAACGTTGTTAGGATCCGTCACGCAGCAGTCGACTGGACAAACAGCAGCGCAGGCTTCGTAATCATGAAATCCGACGCACTCGGTGCACAGCAAGGGGTCAATCACGTAAAGGTCTTCGCTTTGAGTAATGGCATTATTCGGGCACTCGGGCTCGCAGGCCCCGCAGTTGATACAATCGTTCGTAATCATGGTTGCCACAACAACAAACCTCCCGTGCGCGCGCACGTATCCAAGAAAGTAAATGCATCCTAATGAAAATCGTGGCTTGTTGCAATCCAGGCGCGGGCGCGCCGGCCCGGAACATTGACTTTTTCTTAGCGCAGAGCTAATCGGTCGAGAAAGCACAACGCTTTCCAGATGGGATGATACATGGAACAGGCGGGATGGGGCCCGCAAGAACTGCGCCGGAAAGTCACTCCCGGCGAGTGCCCGGGAGTTCATAGATGCCGCCGCGGGCATTTACGAAGGAGAACCTTTTTTCGGACCTTGAGGCTGCTCCAAGATTGACAGGACGAAAACGAAGAAATAACATCCGGCCACTCAGGCACGGAAATGAACGGAGGGATTGACTTATGGCGGAAACGGTTCAACGAATTTCGTATTTTTATATTGAGGTGGCCGATAAGCCGGGAGAGGGAGCCCGCGTCCTGAATCTATTGAAAACGGAGGGTATCAACCTTCTCGGCTTCTCAGGTTTTCCTCGCGCCCGGCGGGCTCAAGTGGATTTTGTTCCGGCCGATGCGGTTGCCTTTAAGGCCGCGGCTAGGAAAGTGAAGCTAAAACTGATCGGGCCCAAGACCGTATTTTTGATCCAGGGCGACGACAAGGTCGGCGCGGGAGCCGAACTTTTGGGCAAGTTGGCGGAGGCGAAAATTAATGTAACCTCGGTCCAAGCGGTGACTGCCGCCAGCGGTCTTTACGGAGCGCTTCTCTGGGTCAAACCGCGCGACGTGAATAAAGCGGCAAAGCTCTTGGGCGCAGCTTAGTTGCTACTTTTGCCCGCGTTCATCACTGAATGCGGGAAGACTCGTAGCGCGTGCCTGGACGGCAGACGGGAATTTCCGTGCGCGAAGCGTCTCAATTCCCCAGATTCTCCCCGCCGGAAATGGCCCAACGCCACGCTCGGGTCCACGAACTTATAAATGCGGCGAGGCTTCAAGCCATCTTGGTGTACGGCACCGGCAGGTTCGCATCCGAGATCTACTGGTTGACCGACTGGCCCGGAAGCCGAGAAGCATGCGCCCTTTTTCAACACGGCAAACAACCTGTAATCCTGGTTCAGCTATACAACCATGTGCCGATGGCCCGTGTCTTATCCGTCGTGCGCGACGTCCGGTGGGCAGGGGCGAATACCGCGGAGACTTTGATCGGGCTTATCCGAGAACGCAACCTCGAATCAAAACGAATTGGCCTCATTGGCAGCCTGCCCTATCAATACTATGAAAAAATACGCGCCCGCTACCCGCAAGTGGAGTTGATCGACCTTTCCGGCCAGTTTCGCCAGCTGCGCACGATCAAGAGTGACGCCGAGGTAGACCGCATCCGGTTCGCCTCAAAACTGACCGACGACTCGCTCACGGGGTTAGCCGAAGGGTTAAAACCAGGGATGCGCGAGGATGAGATTCCGGCTCTGCTCGAACCGGCTTACCTCAAGGCCGGCGGCTATGCTGGCATCCACTTTTTGACCAGCATGTCTATGAAATCGCCGCATTTTCCCGTCCCGGCGCAATATCAGTCTACGCGGATCCTGGAACGCGGGGACTGCCTCATCAGTGAAATTAGCGGCGCTTACTGGGGATACAGCGGGCAGATCCACCGCACCTTTTCTCTCGGTGAAGAAGCTCCGCCAGAATGGAAAAACCTCCACGCCGCCGCGGTCGAAGCTTTCGAGGCCATCTCCGGGATCATCAAAGATGGCACTTCAACGCGCGAGATCGAAGAGGTTGCAGAAGTCATCCATCGGCGTGGCTATACCATCTATGACGACTTGCTCCACGGCGCGAACCAGTACCCGCCGATCATTCAGACCCGCTCCACATCGCGCCGCGACGGCGAGCTGATCCTGCGAGAAAATATGGTCGTCGTAATCCAGCCTAACGTCATCACGCATGACGAGAAAATGGGCTTGCAGTTCGGAGAAACCGTTCTCGTGCGCCGCAACGGTTGCGAGAGTCTAAATGCCTTTCCGCGTCAATGGATCGTCGTTCCGGGCTAAATACAGGGTCCGCCATGGCAAAACCAAGATCCGGATAACTGGCCGGAACGATCTAAACGATTTGAACTATTGGAACGCTTCGAACCGCTTGAACCATTTAGGATGTTCGACGAGGAGAAGCTTGACAGGACCGTCAGCCCTCGGATAGTTACACAAAATATATGGCATCACTAAAAGCAGGTGCGATCGACATTCATCACCACTATGTTCCCGCAGGGCTTGTGGAAGAGGCAAAGCGGAATGGCAAAGCACTCGGTGTCGAAGTCGTGGACCGTGGCGGAGCTGACGTCGGTCTTTCTTACGCCGGCGGTCCGGCGCATGGGACCAATCGGGAGCTTATCGACCTGGAGCGCCGGCTGGCGATGATGGACACGGAACGGATAGCAATTGCGGCTTTGGAGCCGCACACCGCCGCGCTGGGCTACGCCTTAAATGGCTCCCAGGGAGAGGTTTGGTGCCGTCTCTACAATGAAGGCATTCGTGATCTCATTAACAAGCACCCGGATCGTTTCGTTGGCCTGGCCGCCGTGCCCCTGCAGGACGCGCCACGCGCCGCAAAGGTCTTGGAACACGCTATCCGCGACCTCAATCTCTCCGGAGCGTATATGGGCTCCAACGTCAACGGCGGGTATTTCGACAGTACCGACTTTGACCCGTTCTGGCAAAAGGCCGAGGAGCTCGACGTGATGATCGTCATGCATCCCGAGGACGTCGCCGGTGGCGAGCGGATGGGGCCTTATGGTCTACGCACCATCTGTGGCAATCCCGCCGATAGCACGCTTTCCATAGGGTTCATGGTGTACAGCGGCGTCTTCGACCGCTTTCCGAAATTGAAGCTCTGCGTTCTCCACGGCGGCGGCTTCTTTCCTTACCACCTCGGCCGATTCGACCAGGGCTTTACAGTTCGCCGCGGGGGCCGCTCCGCCCAAGGAACAAAACCGCCAAGCGCCTATTTGATAAACTTCTATTTCGATACGCTCGTCTACCGCGTCGACACGCTCGACTACCTCAAGCGATTGGTCGGCTGCGCCCGGCTGATGATCGGCACCGACTACCCTTTCACGCTCGGGGATTGGAAGGCAGTGGAAAAAGTCGAGGCCTTGGATTGTTCCGACGCCGAAAAGAATGCCATCCTGTATGAAAATGCCCGGCGGCTATTGAAGCTCCCCTCCACAACAGTCTAAGGACGAGACTGCGCGCTATCATTCCAAGCCCGATGCTGATGGCTTTCGGTATGCTCCTAGCGAGTGGACCCTTATTGCTTTTGTTTCAAGGGGAGAATGGGTGGCATCTCCGGATCTTCACGGTTCTCTTCGGCGTCGAAGCGATTTCTCCGGTCAGCTGGAGAACAGCGGGCGATTTGTTCGGCAGGAAATTCTTAGCCGCGATTCCGGGCAGAATAGGTTTGTTTTAGCTGTGGGGAACTGTGATCGCTCCCGTCCTTGCCCGGTCTATCTACGATGGGAACCAACGTACACCCCGATGTTGTGGGCGGTGGTCGCCTTTATCCATGCCGCCGTCTTCTGCGCCCAGGTCCATAATCCCTGGTCCTTGCCACAGCAAAAACTTGCTCCACCGAGTTCTTGAGAATGGCGAACGAACCCATTCCCGCGCCTCAGATCGAGGTCAAACAGATTTCAGCTTTGAGAGATCTCACACCTGACAGGTGGATTTTAACCTGGGAGATCAGGAATCTTTCACCGGCCCCGCTTGCTATCCTCGCTGCTCGTCTTCCTCACGGTCAATTTCGGAGCCTCGAACAGGAGCTTTCGCCGGCGCAGACAATCTCTCCCCATCAAAGCGCCCAATTGGAGTGCGCGGTTGAATGCCGGGAAGAACCTGGATCGGTGGTCGAAAACGCCTTCATTATTCTGCGAGTGCTCCGGCTCGATCAACCGTGGCGGATTTTTGTGCGCCTCCGCGTTACCTTTGACGCCGCCGCCGTGCCGCATTCCGTAACGGAGATTGTGACCGCGCAGCAGATAGGTTTTTCGCAAAAACTGTGAGACGGCGATTTTGAAGACCAATGCCCGTGTTCGTGTTGCGATGATCGGGAGAACCGAATAAAAGGAAAACGTCCATGCCGCTTGGCAAAGAGGATCGCAACATACTCCAGCGCATGCGCGGCTGATTCCGCAACTGAGGCGGAAGCTTCGAGGAGACCACGGGTATGGTCTCGAACACGCTTGGTCTGAAGCTGGGGGATCTCATGGACGCCTTAATGCGTCTTCGGAAAAATTTCAGTCGAGACCCGGACTACCAGGAGATTCGTCGCGCGCTCCCCCCAGATTGGCCGATGTAGAGCGTGTTCGTGATCGTCCCCCGTGTTCGATCAACATAAGAACGCTAGATGGCTCTCTCTGATGACTTGACCGAGTGACACAGATACGCTGAGGTGTGTTCACTGATTTTGGTGCTGGACTACAACTAATTCAGAATGAAAATGTTAGACGGGGAGGATTGCGCATATGAGCTACGACTTGCTCTTTCGTGGCGGCCGGATCGTGGATGGCTCCGGGTTGCCCTCTTACCTGGCGGATATCGCAATCAAAGACGGTAAGATCGTCGAGCTGGGGCGCATACGTGGAGGTGCTGCCAAGACGATAAACGTCGACGGGCTCGTGGTCGCCCCTGGGTTCATTGACCATCACACCCACATGGACGGCCAGATCCTGTGGGATCCTTACGCGACCAGCGAGCCTGAGCAGGGGATCACGTCTATTGTCATGGGCAACTGCGGCTTAGCGCTTGCCCCGGTAAAGACTGGAGATGAAGATGCCCTGGTAAAGAGCTTCGTCCGCGTCGAGGCGATCCCACGCTCGGTCCTGGAGCAGGGCGTGCATTGGGGATAGCATTCCTACGGCGACTATCTAGACCGCTTGGAAGGTCGGTTGGGAATAAATGTTGCCGGACTGGTGGGGCACGTTGCCGTGCGCCAATATGTCTTGGGTGACGAATCGACGGAGCGCCCGGCGACAGCCGCGGAAATCCAGCACATGAAACAGTTGGTCCGGGAGGCCATGGCAGGCGGCGCGATCGGCTTTTCAACGAATCGTAACGACCGGCATATGCGCGAGGATGGCAAGCCGGTGCCAAGCCGGCTGGCTGAAGACGAGGAACTATTCCACCTGTGCGACGCGCTCGGCGAGCTCAACGCCGGCGTGATCCAGATCAACGAGGGACAACCAAAAATCGCCAAACATTTTGCGCTCTACGACCATGTCGCTCGACGCACTCAGCGCCCCATCGTCTGGCAAATTGTCCGGTACATCTCCTCGCGGCCGAACCTCTGGAAAGAACAGCTCGACGCTGTGGCCGCTATTTTCCGCAGTGGACGCCGTGCCTACGGGGCTTCCAGTACGGTTCCGACGGTCCGGCGCTTTACCCTTAAAAACACCCAGGTTTTCGACGAGTTTCCCACTTGGAAGAACGTTATGTCCCTTCCCTTGGAGGCACGCAAGCAGGCGCTTAGAGACCCCGAAACCCGGCGGAAGTTTCGCGTGGACTTCACCGATCCACCAGCGCGCGGTCGGAATGCACGAGGATAGGCAAATCCGCCATTCGCATCGCTCACTTCAAAAACAAAACCCCACCGCGAGAGAGCCCATAATCTGAGCCGTTTTCGGCCCAAGTGAGTTGACCATGAACAATTTATTCACGAGCTGGCTCGCGTGCTTGAGTATAAAGGCGAAACTCAAACAGAAAAAATAATCTTCACGAGAAGAAACCGATCGCCTAAAGACGCTCTGGGCGAGCGTTTGATGGCGGAAATTAGTAGGGATAAGATGGAGACCGTGGAAGCTCAAGGCAAATCCAGTCCCCGTCCGCGGGAAGCGTCGCCGTATGATCGCTGGATGGAGGAGCAGGGCATCCCGATTCATCGCGGCTATCACATTGAGGATGTCCGAACGATAGAATTGGGATGGTGGGCGGCGCGGGAATATTACGCGGCATTTCTCCAGTTGGCCGGACAGGAGGGCGTGAGCGAGGCGCGCGTCACAGAGATTCCGCCCGGCAAATCGCTCCCGCCGTTCAAGCTCTCCATTGACGAGGTCGTGTACGTGGTCCAGGGGGTGGGCCTCACGACGGTTCGGGAGGGGAACGGCGAATACAAGCGGACCTTTGAGTGGCAGGCGCACAGCATGTTCTTATTGCCGGCTGGTGTGACGCACCAGCTCAGTAACGCCCAAGGCTACCGCTCCGCTCGACTGCTGCACTACAACTACCTGCCGGTCGCAATGTCGGTGATCTCCGAACCGGATTTCTTCTTCAATAACGGTGGCCTTGATTTTCATCGGTTAACGGAGCAGCGGGAATTTTATTCCGAAGCCAAAGTAATGGGACGGGCCGATGCGACCAGCCATTGGGCCGGGTTACACTGGTCCGGCAACTTTTTCCCGGACATGCGCTCTTGGGATAAGCTCTTGCCGTTGCGCCAGCGCGGCGCCGGCGGTCACGCCGTCTTTATACGATTTCCGGGTTCGGAGCTGCGCGCGCATATGTCGGTGTTTCAAGCGCGGACGTATAAAAAGGCGCACCGGCACGGACCGGGACGGGTCATCATTATCCCTGCGGGCGAGGGGTATTCGATTCTGTGGGAAGAAGGGTCTGAGAAAGTTGTCGTACCGTGGCACGAAGGCAGTGTTTTTGTGCCGCCGAACCGCTGGTTTCACCAGCATTTCAATGTGGGCGGGGCGGATGCACGGTATCTGGCGCTCCATCCGCTGCCGCAGTTCTCGGGCCACGGCGAGAAAGTGCAAGACCGAGTACGCGACTTGGTTGAGTATCCCGACGAAGAGCCGTGGATCCGGCGGAGATTCGAGGAGGAGCTGGCACGGCGCGGTCTTACGAGCTTGATGCCGGCTGAGGCTTACCGAAGCCGGGATTATGAATGGGCGTACGACGAGAGAGGATCCGGCAAGTAGACGGGATGAGAGTCCGAGCATCGCTGCGGACTGTGTGCTACTTCTTAAGCAGAGGTGCTAAAAATGGCAGGCGAGTTCGCTGACAAAGTAATCGTTGTAACCGGCGGCGCGGAGCAAGTATGGGGCGAGGGACTGACCGCTGCCGAAGCGCTATTGCGAGCGGGCGCATCAGTCTTTATCTGGGATGATGATGCCGATGCGCTGGCTCGCGCGGAAGTGGAGCTTCGCGACCAAGGGCTGCGTGCCGGCTTGCGGCAGGTGGACATCGCGGATGAAGGACAGGTTCGCCGCGCGCACGAAGCGGTGCGCCGCGCGGGCGGCCGCGTTGATGGCTTGGTAAATGCGGCAGTGTTAAAGAATTCCTTTCTTATGGGTCCGGAAAACCCCTATCCCTACCGGCATGTGGATTTCTGGGATCTCCGCCCGGAGCGGTTTCGCCGAATCATGGACGTTAATGTCCTTGGCATGTATTTGTGCACCAGCGTTGTTGCGCGCGACATGGTCGCGCAGAAGAGCGGCAGTATTATCAACGTAAGCACGAGTGACCGAACCAAGACATCGCCGAAAAACATCGTATACGGTCCGTCTAAAGCCATGGTTGAAGCTTTTAGCCTGGCGGCTGCCCGCCAGCTCAAGGCGCACGGAGTAAGGCTTAATGTTATATGCGCTGATGGGCGCGTTAACCACCGCCACATGACGAACTCGGAGAATCAGCCTTTCGATGTGATGGTGCCGGTCATTCGTTATTTGCTCGGTGACGGCTCAAAGGACGTCTACGGGCAGGTGTTTTCTGCCGCAGAATTCAACCGCTCTCATGAGCGCGATGCGGTCGGATAGAGTCAATTTCAGGAGGGCTAGGAATGCTGACACAAGAGGAGAACAAGCGTCTGACGGAGGTAGGTCGCGCCACGCCCATGGGCGAGCTTCTGCGCCGCTATTGGCTGCCTGTGGCAGGACTGGCCGAGCTGGAAGACGAACCCACCAAAGCGGTGCGCTTGCTCGGCGAAGACTTGGTGCTCTACAAAGACCTTGATGGGCGTCTCGGACTCCTTGGCCTTCAATGTCCGCACCGGAAGGCTTCCTTGGAATACGGCATACCCGAGCACAACGGTCTTCGCTGTTGCTATCACGGCTGGCTTTTCGATCGCGCGGGCCGCTGTCTCGAACAGCCTGCCGAGCCTCCCGAGAGCACGTTTAAAGATCGTGTGCGCCATACGGCCTATCCGGTCGAGGAGCTCGGTGGTCTCGTCTGGGCGTATCTGGGTCCCGACCCGGCGCCCCTTCTCCCCCGTTATGACGTTTTTGTTTGGGATGATGCCATCAGAGACATCGGCTGCGCAGAGATCGCGTGCAACTGGCTCCAATGCATGGAGAACTCGGTGGATCTCACGCACGTAGACCACCTCCACGGCTATTACTACAACTACGTGCTTCGGAGGCAGGGCCGTCCAAGTCGCCCGGCCGGGCAACGTGTTTACGGCGGCGCCCGCCACGCGAAAATAGGCTTCGAGGTTTTCGAGCACGGGATCAGAAAAAAGCGCCTTCTCGAGGGGGGGTCGGAGGATTCAGCGACTTGGAGGGACGGTACCAACCCGATTGTGTTCCCCAACATGACACGAGGAGGCGGCGCGGGCTCGATGCAAATCCGTGTGCCCATCGACGACACTCGCACGCGCTTTTACCTCTACAGTTGTTACCGTCCGGCCAAAGGGGTGAAAGTGCCTCCGCAGCAGCGGCCGCCGGTATACCAGGTGCCATTCATGCAGCCGAACGGCAAGTTTGCTACGGACTGGGTTACCGGGCAGGATGTGATGGTCATGGTAACGCAGGGGCCGATCTTAGACCGCACGGACGAGAAGCTTGGTGCCTCGGACGAAGGCATCATCTTTTATCGTAAGGTACTGGGCGAGCAGATCGACCGGGTACAACGCGGCGAAGACCCGCTCGGGGTGATACGCGATCCTGCGAAAAACCAGATCATCGAGCTCAAGCCTGGAGAACGCGCCAATCGCGTCGGGTTTATGGATAACCATTGGCATCAGTTCAGCCCCATCTACGCCAAAGCTCGGGCTCTGATTCTTGAAGGTCTGGATCAGCCCAAGCCGTCTGATGGGGATCGTTGAGGATCTCCGGGGTTGTTTTTGGAGTAATGAGCGACGTCACCACGGTAAAATTAATCACGTCGGCGGGCAGCAGCAGTGCCTGAAGAGACTGACAGGCAGGTCGCCGTTGTCACCGGCGGCGCAGGGGGTGAATCGGGACTGGGTCTGACAACCGCCGAAGCGCTGCTGCGGACGGGCGCCCGCGTCGCCGTATGGGACAACGATCCCGCTGCAATCGAAAGGGCCCGTGAGGAACTTCGCCCCACCGGCCTGGCGGCGTATTTCCAGGAAGTCGATGTGACAGACCCAGCGCAGGTCCATGATGCGCACCTGCAGGTGCAGAATGAATTGGGGCCCGTGAGCATTCTTGTTAATAACGCCGCTCTCAAAGCCAGCTACGTGAATAAACGCGCTCCGGATGGAAGCCGGCCGCTGCTGCTCCCCTTCTGGCAGATGGATCTCACCCGCTTCCGCAGGGCATGGGAAGTCAACGTCATCGGTCCCTTGATTGTCATGTCGGAGATTGTCCCCGCGATGCTCGCGCGCAGCCGCGGTAGCATTATCAACGTTGTGACCAGCCCGCGGACCCAGCGTTCGCCGCGCCACCTCCCTTACGGCCCGAGCAAGGCGATGCTGGAGACGCTCACACAGGGAGTCGCGGCGCAGTTGAGCGCGCTCGGAAAAAGCGTGCGGGCGAACGCCGTCTTGCCGGGTGCTTCGGTCAATCGCCGGCGAGATCTTAAACCAAATCCAAATCGCCCTCCTTACGACTGCCTCGTGCCGATCATCCTGTGGTTGATTAGTGACGAGGCAGCCAATGTCAATGGACAGATATTCGCCGGCACCGAGTTCAAGCGGGCGCGTGCTTCTCAGTAGTCTACACAAGGCAATCGACGTGACTTGCGCGCTTAAATGCGATAGATAACTCTCGCTTGACAGCCCTCTGCTTTTGGGGCTGCGTTACTGTCTTGCAACGTTCGTTTCCACGCGCAAGCGTTTCTTTTAGTGATCGTACTGGTTTCAGAGGGTAAAAAATCTCTCGGCAGATTGGATTGGAGGTGACTCATGCAAAAGCGGACATACGCGCGGATGAAGTGCGCCGGTCTCCCGCTTGTGGGTATCCTAGTTTGGTTGGCGGCTTGCGGAGGGCGCTTCTCAGGCGTGGCTTATGCGGCAGAAGGGTTCGGGCAATCCCATGATGAGATCGTGAAGCGTGCTGCGCAGGAGACTGCGAGCCAGCCAATGGAATGGTGTAGCTCAGCCCGGCAGGATGCCGAAAAAGTCGCGGCGGCAGCCTTTCGCAAGCGCTATCCAAAGATCCAAATCCAGTGGACGCGGTGTGCGCAGCCCAGCCATGAATACCTTCTTAAGCATCTTCAGGGCGGCGTTGTTCAATATGACTTTTTCCCCGTCAACAACACTACGGATCTGCCGGCGTTTCTCAAGGCAGGCGTGCTTGCGACTGGCATCCGTCTCAAGGATCTCGGCTTTCCGCCGGAGTTCCACACGGGTGACATTCCGACAGATTACGTCGGCGACTCCGGCGTAGTGCGAGACGTGGGCTTTTCGGAGATGCTCAAGGTCGTGGGACCCGTGCTGTTGTATAACAAGACTAAGGTTCCCGCTAACCGCGCGCCGAAGAAATTGCAGGATTGTGTTGACCCCTACTGGTCGGGGCGGTTCACTGCTGCGGCAAAGCCGACTGACCCAAGCGCCCTGGGCCTTCCGGAGTTCTGGGGGAAAGAAGCGATGGTGAGTTGGCTAAAGAAGCTTGCGGCCAACAAGCCAATCTGGACCAGGAACGATACGGAGGCAAGGAGCCGTCTGATGGCCGGCGAGGTACCACTTATATGCCCGACCAGATTTGATAACGCGTTTGCCGACAGCGTGACATCAGAGAACCTTAGGTTGGTGATCCCGGACGACCTGGGCCGCAAAGTGGCTGCTAATGAAGGAAACTTTTTTGTGATCGCCAAAGACGCGCATGCTCCCAATGCGGCGTTGCTGACCGCAGTCTTCATGACGTCCCGGTTAGCGCAGGAGGTCTTGCTGACTGATCCGGTGGGGCGTCTCAAGGTCTCGCCTTCGGTCCCAGGGTCACCTCAGGCCAAGGCCCTCGCTGGGTATCAAATCATCGACACGGATCTAAAACCGCCTTCCACAATGACAGACCTTCAGGAGACCGTGAAAGAGGCCCTAGGTCTCCCCACGACCCGGTGAAGAGCGCGCGCTAAGGGCCGTCGCGGAAACGGATGTCATGAGGGAGGAAAGTACAAATCTCCGGACCACAGCGGTTCCAAGAACGGCTTCCGAAAGAGCGCTCGTGCTCTTCGGACACCTGCGTAACAACTGGATCATTGTCGTACCGGTGGCCCTTGCCGCATATCTGACTCTCGTCCCGGTCATTTATCTGGTCATGCTTAGCCTTCATTCTGGGACTATCGTCTCGCCCGGTGAGTGGACCGTGCAAAACTATGCCCGGGCGACTCACAACAAGGCCTTTCTCGGAGCGTTGCGCAACACCATCTTCATTGCGAGCGTAGGCTCGTTGGGAAGTGTATTGATCTCTTTTTTCTTCGCCTACTTAATCGAGCGCACGGATGTTTCGTGGCGCAATCTGGCTTGGATTGCTTTACTTTTGCCTGCGGTTATACCGGGCCTTTTTAAGACGCTCGGCCTCACGCTCGCGCTGGACCCCCATACCGGGTGGATTAATCTCGCGGTCCGGGCCCTACTCGAGCCCTTCGGGGTCCATCTCGTGAGGGGTCCGTTCAATATCTATTCCATGGGCGGGCTATTTTTCTTAGATATGCTCCATGGCAGTCTCGTGGTGTTCTTCATGCTGGTCGGGCCTTTGCGCATGATGGACCCCGCTTTGGAGGAGGCGGCTTCCGTCGCCGGCGTCAACTACAGAAGAACCCTGCGGCGGGTCACGATCCCCATTCTCTTTCCCGCACTCTTGGCCGCGTACATCTACGCGTTCATCTCGAGTATGGAGTCATTCGAGTCCGCGTTGGTTGCGGGGCTGCCGGCCCACATTTTCCTGTTGAGCACCGTCATCTACTACGTGGTCGTGGTGCAGGCGCCGATTGATTATGCGCTGGGAGCGGCATTCTCCGTGCTTTATATGGCAATGATGCTTTTACTGATCCTTTACTATCAGCGGGCGGTCGGCGTGGGCCAGCGCTACGCGATCATCACGGGCAAGGGCTACAGGCCGAAGCGGATATCGCTCGGTAGATGGCAATGGCTGGCGCTAGGGTTTGTTGCGATCTACTTAGTGCTTCATTTAGTTCTTCCTGTAGTTATTTTACTTTACGCCTCACTGCTACCGCGGCTTCAGCCGTTTTCCATGGCAGCGTTTCATGAGATGTCGTTGAGCGTGTACAAAGAGGTGGTCAGTGAGCCCGGATTTGTTAGAGATACGATCAATACATTGTTGCTGGCTCTTGGGGCGCCGACGATGGCGATGGTCCTGGCCCTTGTCGTGAGCTGGATTATTGTGCGCCGCAAGAACTTGTTGCAGCGTACCTTGCTCGACACTTTGGTCTTCCTTCCCCACGCCGTTCCCGGCGTTGTCATGTCAATCGCTTTGATCATTGTGTATTTGACGCCGCCGTTCCGCTACGCGCACATAAACGGGACGCTGGTGATTATTATATTGGCGCTGGTGACGAGCTTGCTGCCGCTCACGACCCGGATCATGAACGGCGCGGTAATTCAAATCCATCGCGAACTCGAGGAGGCGTGCTATGTGAGTGGGGTTTCGCGGCTTACGGCCCTTGTGCGGGTGATATTGCCTCTCTTGATGCCGGCCTTCTCCGGAGGTTGGGTGCTCGCTGCGACGATCTCCATGAAGGCATTTTCGGCGCCCCTGCTGCTGGGAACCCGCAAGAGTCAGGTATTAGCCGTTCGTATGTGGAATTATTGGGACCAGGGCGCAGTGCCACAAATGGCGGCTGTGGGCGTGATCTTCGTGCTGATGTCGGCCCCGTTAGCAGTGTTCGCTCGGCGCTTTGTGATGCGCTATGGCCATTTGCAGGGATAAAGCTATGTGAACTTCGTCTTGCCTGCGACGGATCCAGAGCGTGCTCCCTCTTCTATTTCAGCGCGGCGCCGCTTAAGAATCCATCGCAAGGCTTTTGCGGTCAAGGCAAACTCTGCGTCTTAGCGATGAATACTCTCCGACAGCAGATCGACCGGCGGGATTTGTGATATGACATCGAGATGCAATCACCTAACGCTGAGAACCACCAAGTTGTGATCATCGGCGGCGGGTTCGGGGGTCTCTACGCGACTCAATCGCTGAATAGCGCTCAGGTCCAGGTCACATTAATCGATCGGCGAAACTTCCATCTCTTTCAGCCGCTTCTCTATCAGGTGGCTACCGGATGGCTCTCTCCCGCCAACGTCGCGTCAACGCTGCGGTCGGTCTTGAAGCGCCAGAAGAACACGCGTGTTATATTAGCTGAGGCCGTAGACATCGCGGTCGAGACCCGCGAGGTCATCCTCGACAGCGGCAAGATCCCTTACGACACCCTCATTGTTAGCACGGGTTCCCGTTACGACTATTTCGGCAACGAGCACTGGCGGGGGCTGGCACCGGGGTTGAAGACGATTGAAGATGCAACCGAGGTACGGCGTAGAATTTTTTCCGCGTTTGAGGCGGCGGAGCTTGAAACCGACAAGGATCGAGTACGCGCTTACTTGACTTTTATCATCGTTGGCGGCGGGCCGACGGGGGTCGAGTTAGCAGGAGCCCTCGCAGAGATCGCTAAAGACATAGTACGAACCGACTTCCGCAATATTGATCCCGCGGACATCAAGATTTTGTTGCTCGAAACCGCGGATCGTATTTTGCCGCCCTACCCTCCACAGCTCTCCGGGAAGGCAGAACGCTTCCTGCGCGACCTCGGGGTTTCGGTACAGACCAACACGATGGTCACCGCTATAGAACAGGGCAGTGTCACAGTAAAGCGAGCAAACGCGCCGGCACACATTCCGTGCGAGACCGTTTTATGGGCCGCGGGAGTTCGAGCGTCTCCTCTGGGCGAGGTGCTGTCGAAACGAACCGGCGCCAAACTGGACCGAAGTGGCAGGATCATCGTCGAGCCGGACTTGAGTCTCCCAAATCATCCTGAGATTTTTGTCATCGGCGATCTGGCCAATTATTCCCACCAAACCGGCAACCCTCTTCCTGGCGTTGCACCCGTCGCGATGCAGCAGGGTCACTATGTCGCAACGCTCTTGCTCAATAGGCTGAACGGAAAGGCCGCTCCGCCCTTCCGTTACCACGATCGCGGCAATATGGCGATGATCGGCCGGGCGAGAGCAGTCGCGGATTTAGGTCGGTTTCGTCTCGCGGGTTTTTGGGCTTGGTTGGTCTGGGTGTTTATCCATCTTCTTTATATCGTCGAATTTGAAAATAGGGTTTTGATCCTCATCCAATGGGCTTGGTACTACTTCAGCCACAATCGCGCCGCACGCCTGATTACAGATAGACGGATTACCTAGATCTCTCGGGGTTGCCGATATAGACTGCCCGGAGCCGATTTTCGATAAGTAAGGAGGACTAACATGGCCCGACACATTAACGGCCCGCTTTACTATGAGCGCCTGGGACGCATGGGACCCGTGATCGCCTTTATCCATCCCAACCCGATGGACCAGTCGTGCTGGATCTTTCAGATGGCGCACCTGTCAACGTGGTACCGGTGCATGGCCATCGACATTCCGGGATACGGCCGCTCGCCCAAAGCCGACTCGGGGCTCACCATCGGCGATATGGCTGAGGCCTGCTGGGAAGCGATCGACGACGCGGCGCCCGGCGAGAAAGCAATTCTGGTCGGTTGTTCGGTCGGCTCGTCGATTGCTCCCCACATGTATCACCAGCGCCCGGACCAGACGGCGGCGCTGGTGTTGTCAGGCACCGGATACAACCCCACCAAGGAATTTGCCAAGCGGCGCATCGATAACTACGCCGCCAACGGCATAGACTACCGCTGGGCATACACGTTCGAGGATCTGAGCCCGGCGTTTCGCGCAACGCCGCTGGCGCATTTCTTCGCGAACCTTTTCACCGAACGCAACGAACAAGCCGATGTGCATACGATCATCCACCAGTTCAAAGCCCTCCAACAGCCCGACCCCGATGGCCATCACGAGGGCATCGCCTGTCCGACGATAATCCTGACCGGGAGCGAGGACGCCTCTCATCAGAGAGCCTTCGCGCTTCAGGCGCGCATACCCAATTGCGAGTTAAAGGTTCTGCCCGGAGCCGGCCATGCCTGCCAGTTAGAGCAACCCTGGCTTTATGATCGCTTTATGATCGAGTTTCTCACCAAGCACGGCCTGTTCCCGGAAGCCTCCAAGCCGGCTAAGTTGTCTCCGTGAGTTCTGCGTCTCTGCGGTGAACATGTCCTCACAGGCACGTTGCCGCATTCTCTTCACCACCCTCCAAAGCTCCGGCCTCGAGAGCTAGAAGCTTCCCTTTAATCTCAACCCCGGCGGCAAATCCGGTAAGCTTGCCGTCGGCGCCGATAACGCGATGGCACGGGACGACGATAGAGAGCGGGTTTCTACCGTTTGCCGCTCCCACCGCGCGCGCAGCCCTGGGTGAGCCGGCCGCCTTGGCTAGATCCAGATAACTCCTGGTCTGTCCGAACGGTATTTCTCTCAAGGCTTGCCAAATCTTTTTCTGGAACTGAGTTCCGCGCGGCTCGAGCGGAAGATCGAACCGAGTTCTTTTACCGGCAAAGTACTCGGTAAGCTGTAGCTCAGCTTCACACAAGATCGGGTGGCGTGGATCGAGCTTGGCGGCGTCGAGCCTGACTCGATCGGGGCGTTCCTGCTCCCAGAGCACGGCGACGAGCGCGTTGGCGCTTGCGATCAGTTTGAGTTTGCCGACCGGCGATTTCATCTCTTTGTAAAATAACGTCATCTTTGTTTCTCCTTTTGCTCCTGGAGAGCGTTTGCGCGAATCCCTTCCACAGGTAAATCGCGGCATACGAGCGCCAAGGTTTAATACGTTCCAAATGCAGATCGGGATAAAGCTCAAGCGCCCGCTTGAGAATCAAATCGGTTCGCGGAAATGCGTCCGTGTCGCCGATGGCCCTGAGGCTGATATATTCGGCCGACCATGCGCCGAGCCCTTTGGTCTCGAGCAGCGCCTTCCGAAAGGCCCGGGGATCTTGCGCTTCCGAAAGAGAAATAGCTCCGTTCAGCACGCGCCGGCTGAATTCTCTAATCGCCTCCCGGCGGGCACCGGTTGTCTTGACCTCCCTGAGATCGGAGTGTGCGAGGACTTCCGGGCCGGGAAACAGGCGCATTTTCTCCCCCGATACTGGATGGTCGATCTCATCGCCATAGCTGCGCACGAGTTGAGCGATAAGATTCGACCGTTGCTCGGCTGATACGAGCTGTCCCAAGATCGAGCAGACCGCGGTCTCAAAGCCGTCCCATCCCCGGGGCAGTCTCAAGCCGGGAAAACGATCGTAGAGTCGCGCGAGAAGCGGAACTTGATCGAAGCACTGCGCAATTAGCATGGGATCGGAGTCCAGGTCGAACATTTTTCTCACCCGGCTCACCACCTCGAAAAGCATCCTGGGATCTTCCGTCACGGTCGTGAGCTTTAACTGGGGCGCGCCGGCAACAGGGCTAACCTGGAAAAATCCGATGGTGTTGCCGATGCGAAACACGCGCGCGAAGGAGTTTTCCGTGACCTGCTCGACTCCCGGAATCGGATGTGTCCGGTAGAACCGAATAATCGTCTGCCAATCGTAAGGAGGCCGAAACGAAAGGTTGAGATCGATCCCGTCTCCGCTAACGGTTCTCGAACGCGCCTTTCTTAACCGAGAGGGCGATCGGCAGAACCGTTTTTTGAAAGCATCGTTAAATCGTCGGAGCGACGAAAAGCCCGCCGTCGCTGCGACGGTGGAGACCGGCATATCGGTCTCCACGATCAGCTTGCGCGCGAAATTAAGCCGGTTGTTGTCGGCGATTCGCTTCGGCGTCTGGCCCATCTCCTCTTGAAATAGCCGCCTCAGATGCCGCGCGCTTACGCCCAATCGTGCAGCAAACTCCGCTTCATTCGTATGATGCAGCTCGTTATTCGCGATCAGCTTAAGCGCGCGTTGAACGACCGCTTTTTTTCCAAACCAGGCGGCCGAGAACGGAGCGCATTCGGGGCGGCACCGCAAACACGGCCGGTACCCGGCCAGTTCTGCGGTGATCGCGTCCGTAAAGAACTCAACATTTTCCGGCTTAGGTTTCGCCGGACAAATCGGACGGCAATAAACCCCGGTCGTCTTTACTCCGACGAAGAACTTGCCGTCGAAGCGGTAATCTCTGGAAAGCAGCGCTTGATAAAAATCATTCATGGTAGATGAGACCAGTATTGGAGTAAATCGACCGCAGCGCAAGCCGTAGACTCGCCGTTTTCGGACGTGATCCCCTTCTTCCCATTTCTTCGCGAAGGTTTTTGCCGAACACAACGAGTTCGCCGACGCTCAGACGCTCAACTAGGGGGCTACGCTTGACGGGAGCTGCACCGGGCTGTATCTTCATTGTAGAAACAGTCCGGAGGTGTGCCGATGCAGGTTCGAGTTCAAAAGTGGGGAAACAGCTTGGCGGTCAGGATTCCGAAGCCGCTGGCGGAAGACGCAGAGGTCAGGGAAGGAACCGTGTTGAATTTGGCGCTCTCTGAAGGGAAGGTCGTCGCGACACCCGTCAAAAAAAGGAAGCTGTCTCTCAAACAGCTGCTCGCGAAGGTGAGTCGGAAAAACCTCCACGCAGAAGTCGATTTTGGTCCGTCCGTCGGACGTGAGATTTGGTGATGGCCCGCCGCTATGTTCCGGCCCGCGGCGACGTTATCTGGATAACTCTCAATCCTCAAGCCGGCCACGAGCAAGCTGGCCGGCGCCCGGCTTTGGTGCTTTCCCCGTCGTCTTATAACAGCAAAGTTGGACTCGCCATTCTTTGTCCCATTACGAGTCAGGTAAAAGGTTACCCGTTTGAAGTAACGATTCCCTCCGGATCGACCCTCGGCGGCGTGGTTCTTGCCGATCAAGTTAAGAGTCTCGATTGGCGCGTTCGGAGAGCGGAATTCATTGGCAAACTGCACCGGGAAACTACCAGTGAAGTGTTAGACAAATTGGCGGCTCTTTTGCTCGACGGGAGTTAGCCGGTTTAAACCAGCCGCGCACAACAGAAGATTCGAGTTCTTCAACGCGCAGTTTATGATCAAATTTCGCTAACCAAGTGCGGCCTGTTTCCCGCCGCGTCCGGGCCGGATAAGTCGATTGTCTAAACACGACTTCAAGCACCTGAACGTTTTGAACACCTTAAACCACAGGCAAACCAGTCACCGCACTTGACCTCGGCGCGTCTTTCGTCTTATAGCCCTCTATCGGCATTGGAGTAATGGAGTATTGGAATAGTGAAGTGATGGGTTAACTCCAACCCCATAGTCCAACACTCCGGTACTCCATCATTCCTTATCTCGATTACTGTAAGGAGGAAATTTCCATGTTACGTGGCAAGTTGCGCGTTGCGCCGGCGTGTTATCACGTTCTTCATTCAATCCCCGTCATGGCGGCGCACGAAATGAATTTTTTTCATGAGGAAGGACTGCGGGAAAACGACGGCTTCCCGGCTTACGAGATTATCACCGGAGGCTTGGTGCCCTTCGGCCTGGAGAAACTAGGCCTTAGCCAGGCGATGAAAGAGAAGTCCATCGATATCGCCCTGGATATCATGCCCCGGACAGTTTTTTTTCAGCGCTCCAGAGGCGCGGACATTTACATTATCGCGGGCTGGCGCAATCAGCGAGGCAGCATGGTCGTAGGCGCGCCTCACATAAAGTCACTGCAGGAGCTGAAGGGGAAACGCATCGGGGTTATCGAAATCGATGGCGGTACTCATCTAACCATGAAGGCGATGCTGCGAACGGTGGGGCTCAACCCGGATCGGGACGTGGAGTGGGTCGGAAGAATTTTTTCGCCGGGAAATATCGACGCCCTCAAGAGTGGGAAAGTAGACTGCATCACCCTCCAGATGGCGAAGGCGGAGAGACTAAGAAAAGAAGGTTTTAATATTCTAGCCGATCCCAAGCGGCTTTATCCCGAAGGATTTCCCTTCCGGGTCATCGCCGCCACGGGAAAGATTCTCGAAACCAAGCCCGAGTTCGTGAAGGCTTTTCTCAAAGGGATGCTGCGCGTTTACTGGTTTACCCGGACGCAGCCGGAAAATTTCGCCTACCTGGTGAGTCTGGAAAAGCGCCTCCGCTTTCAAAGTCCTGATCCGGAAGAAAGCACGACCCGGTTCGTCATGAATTCGCCGGATAGCGCCGAAGTACAGCCGTTTCCGATCGACGGCGTGCCTAGCGGTTTTGATGCAATGCTGGCAGAGGAAAAAGAGGCTGGAGAACTCGACGACAACATTCCCCCCGTCAGGGAGGTCTGCGCGCTCGACCTCGTGCGCGAAGCCTTCCAGGAACTTATGCAGCGGGAAGAAATGAAAGCGGCATACGCGCGTGCAAATGCGGTAGTGCAACGATTAGGCTACTGAGGTGATGTAAATAGGGAGGGAGCAAGAAGGTTGGACAAACCAAGAGCGATTGACTTGGCGCTGGAGGAAGATCTGGAAACCACGTTCGTCTATTATACCTTAGGGGGAGATGTGAAAGCGATGGGTGAGATCCTGCGCAGTCCTTACATCCTGGTGGAAAATTCAGACGCCGGCGCCAAGGTTCAGCTTTACGCCGAGAACGGGTATTGCACGACTTTCTTGGGCTCATGGGTGCGGGAAAAAGGAGTAATGAGATTGGAGCAGGCCATTCACAAGCTCACCTTCATGGTCGCCTCCGTATACGGACTCGAAGGCAGAGGGCTGCTGCGGCCCGAATATGCGGCCGATCTCGCGATCCTTGATGCCGATACGGTCAACGCGGGAGAGGTGGAGTGGCTCCATGACTTCCCGGCCGACACGAAACGCTTGATCCAACGGGCGGTTGGGATGCACTACGTCATCGTCAACGGTCGAGTCATCTATGAGGACGGCAGGTTGACGGGTGAGCTACCGGGCCAAGTCCTTCGCGGCGCCGCCTACAGGGCCTCTGAAGCTGCTGCGGCTTAGCCGATTGGGCCAAAAATATCAGGTCCCTTCGTTCAGGGATCACTGCCTATAAGTTGTCTGAGACCAGACGGTCAGTCACTCATTATGCGCTCCGGGCGATTTGATCGAAAGATTGTTAGATATCCTCGCGCGACCCAAATCTTGCCCAAGTTGTCTTTAACGGTACCGGACAGGTAGGGTCGAGGACTGGCGCGGTGCTCCGTAGGTGAAGCCTATCTGTTCCGTCCCTTTCGTTCGACGGTGCCTCACTAGCCCCACCGTAAATCCGTTTCCAGCCCCCGCCGCTCAAACCGGACGTGACCCTTTCGGTCATCCGGCTTTCCTGAATCTGTTCTTCGTATGGCGCTATCTACCTAGTGTGCTGGAGACACTTTTACGGGCGATCGGTAGAAGTACTGGACACGGTACTCATTGACCAGTCCCCACTGTTTGTAGATCACCTCGTTACTTCATCTCTTTCCGCCACAGCCCCGGCGGCCCTTCTGCTTCATCGCAAATCGGCGTATCTTCCTCATCACCTCAAACCGTATCCTGTCAAACGCTCGGCGCGCGTTGCCGACTCGAAAGTAATTGACCCAGCCCACAATGACAGGCCGGATCTCCTCCATCCTCCAGCACATCCCTGAGCTTTCGATGCCGGGAAAACTTCAATATTCTCCCAACCCGCTTAACCAGCTCACTCTGTTTCTTTCTCATCGGCGTGCGCAAAACAAACCGCTTACCGAATCGGTTGCAGCCCTCTCTGAGGTCAAATCCCAAAAACCCGAAACTCCCACCCCTTGCGTAATCCACCACCCCCATCTTCGTCCTAAAAAAGGCATAGAAAAACGCGTCAGTTCACGATATTTCGCCTCCGTCGCTCTGCTATCACCAGCGCCAACAACCCTAGTCCCATCATCCAACAGAAAGCACAGGTCATATTTGACAAATCGCTCTTGACTGCAACGCAGAATCGCGCTCTAAGATTAAAGTTGTAAGACTAAACTAGTGTTGGGCTCACTCCTGGAATTACTAAGTCATTCTCTTGGGTTATGGGGGACGCGGAACGACAATGAGTTTTTATGAAGCTGGTGCCCGCGAGGGTTGAGTGGTCGGAAATGGACGGACCCGCGCGGTTTTATGAGCCGAAAGAAAGGTCGCCCCCAATAGTGTGAATAAGCCGAGCTTATACGATAAAACGAGCAGAATAACAGAAAGGAAACTACGATATGAAAACAAAATTTTCGCCGCTTGCTCTGTTCCTTAATTTTGTCTTTGTCTTGGCCACCTCACTAGCATTTGCCCAGCCTCCGCCTCCCCAATACATTCAATTCTCACCGAGCACGACAAAGGGCGCGCTGTACTACCCGGATCCAGCGCTGTTTCCAAATCCGCATATCGCCTTCATCTTCATTCATCGAACTGCGAACTATTTATCTCACCCGGGTACCGTTGAATTGCCGAAGAGGGGATTCGTAGTTCTCGGCATGAACCCTCGTTGTGAAAACAATGAAGCGGCTTGCACGCCGTGGGAGAACAATGCCCTCGATGTGAAGCAGGGCGTTAATTTCCTGAGAAAGCTTCCGGGAATTACCACGGTCATACTGGCGGGCCACAGCGGCGGCGGGCCCACAATGAGCTTCTATCAGGCCGTGGCAGAACATGGCGTTTCGTTTTGTCAAGATCCAGCCAAACTGGTCAAATGTGGAAATAGCTTGGCCGGGCTGCCACCCGCAGATGGCATAGTTTTCCTTGATGGGCATCCGGGTAACGGCATAAACGCGCTACGGAGCATTAATCCGGCCGTTACGAACGATGCGGCGGTTCTTAATCAAAACAGGACTCCTCAAATCAACCCTACTCTCGATCCTTTCAGGTCCCAAAATGGCTTCGTCAAGCCTGAAGACGGATTCTCTACGTATTCCGCCAAATTCAAGCAAAGCTATTTCAAGGCGCAATCCGACCGACTGAACTTCTTGATCGATGAAGCGCTAGATAGAATGAATCAAATCGAAGCCGGTACCTACAAGTATCCCGACGACGATGCGTTTATCGTTCCAAGAGGGGATAGCGCGCGACTTATGCAGGCGGACATAAGCATCCACGGCAGCACGGCCCAGCCAAGAGCTCTGCTTAAGAACGACGGAACCATTGAGACCTGTTGCATAGTTCCGAGCGTGCGGGTTCCGACCCTTGATCCTGAAACCAGCAAGGAGTTTGGGTCTACGATTTTCCTGACTGTGAGATCCTTCTTGAGCGTGCGCGCCATCCGTTCCACCGATTCAATAGATGGTGTCGATTGGTGTTCGAGCAACAATTCCACACCGTGCGCTATCAAACAAATTTCGGTGCCAATCTTGGTGATGGCCATGCAGGGGCATTACTTCATCCGGGATAGCGAGGAATATTTTGACATGGCGGCAAGCGCAGATAAGGAATTTGTGGTCGTGGAAGGCGCGACCCACGGCCTCGGCAACTGCACTGCCTGCGCAGCTTTCCATGGAACCGGCCCTTATACGAACGTACCGCTCAATCTTTGGAATCACGTCGCCAGCTGGGCCAACGCCCGGTTCTAATCCAGATGAGCTATCGCGCTCTCCCCATCAGGTCGCGCCAGACTGGTGGGGAGGGGCGAAAGTTCAGCACCGTAAAGTTCACAATCACGTCGTGCTTGAAGGTGGACCGTTGGAGCTGGAGTTGATCTCGACGGTGCTAAAGATACGGCTGTAGTATTCCAGCTCATCAACGCGTTTTCCCTCGGGATAAAACGCACCATGCCAGCCCTTGGGCCCTGGGCCGGGATAAGAGTAACCAGCCGCGCCGATTCGGATTAAGATGGGCTCACTTCATCCAGTCTATCCGCTTGTGCGGGCAGGACAACAGCGCTCCGTCTCTAGTCTAGACTGGGACCGTCGATTTGATCCAACGTTCGGTTGGATGCACTACGTCGTCGTCAACGGCCGAGTCATCTATGAGGATGGCAGGTTGACAGGTGAGCTACCGGGTCAGGTCCTTCGTGGCGCCGCCTACACGGTCTCTAAAGCTGCTGCGGCTTAGCCTATGGGCAAAAAATAACAGGTCCGTTTGAATCCGTTTTCGAAAAATTAACGATGGCTCGAAAGCTGCTGTTACAATGTTACCGCCTGAATACCTTGAACGAGCCACAAGATTTCAACCACCTTGAACGTTTTGAACGGCTTGAACTATTTGAACAGGTCATTTAGACCCCCGAGCATCCCTCGGATCGACCTGCAAGATTGACCACGAGGTTCGTGCTACCGGCCCAGCGCTCGCTTCAGGTCCTCAAGAAGGTCCTGTACGTGCTCGATTCCCACTGACAAACGGATCAGTCCATCATCGAGTCCCGCCCGCTTGCGCTCTTCTTTGGGGATCGAGGCGTGTGTCATGATGGCAGGCAACTCGACGAGCGACTCGACGCCCCCGAGACTTTCCGCGATCTTGAAAAGGCGCAGGCGCGCCAGAACCCGGCGCGCGCCCGCCAGCCCTGCCTGAACCTCAAACGAAACGATTCCGCTGAAGCCGTCCATTTGGGAAGCGGCGACATCATGGCCCGGGTGGTTGGGCAGCCCGGGATAGTAGACCCGGCGCACGCGTGGATGGTCCAGCAAGAACTGCGCGATCTCGATCGCGTTTTTTTCGTGCTCGCGCATGCGCAGCGCTAAAGTCTTCATCCCTCGGAGCGTGAGAAAACAATCGAACGGAGAAGGCGTCGCGCCCGCCGCATTTTGCAGGAACTTTAGCCGCTCATAGAGTGAACGTTCATTTAGGCAGATGGCTCCCCCGACTACGTCGGCGTGTCCCGCCAGGTATTTTGTTGTGGAGTGAAGAACGAGATCGGCGCCGAGCGCAAGGGGTCGCTGGAAGAAGGGGGACGCGAACGTGTTGTCGACAAGACAGAGAGCTCCGTGGCGATGGGCGATTTTTGCCGCCGCGCTGATGTCCGTAATCCGGAGCAGCGGGTTGGTCGGCGACTCGATCCAGACAAGCCGGGTCCGCCGGGTCATGGCGCGCTCGATCTCTCTGACGCTGGAGCTATCAACGAAGGAAAATGTGAGCCCGAAGCCTTGCAGCACCGACCTGAAAAGCCGGTAGGTACCGCCATAGACATCACGCGAGGAGACGACGTGATCCCCCTTCTTGAACAGAAGCATTGCAGTGGTCGCCGCGCCCATACCGGAGGAGAAAGCGAGTGAGTATTTGGCCGCCTCCAGGCTCGCGAGCGCTGTCTGGAGCGCCGTGCGCGTCGGATTGTCGGTCCTCGAGTAGTCGTAGCCTTTATGGATGCCGGGCGCGCTCTGCGCGAAAGTGCTGGTCTGATAGATCGGAACGGTAATCGCTCCGGTCGCGGATTCGGGCTCTTGTCCGATATGGATGGCACGCGTCGCAAATTGCGTGAAACGCCCGCCGCGCTTTTTCCGTGCCATCAGGGCTGTCCACCTAAGTGACCCACGACATCGAACCGCGTCACAATTCCCTGGTACTTCCCTCCGTCCCGGACGAGAACAGCCGCGGAAGACTTGAGGAGTTTCACGACCTCAGAGACGTCTTCGTCCGGCCCGACCGTGGGAAACGGCGGCTCCAGCAGAGCTTCGACGGTAAGGTTCATGACCTCGGGAGTCTCCATAGACCTCTGGAAGAGCGCGCTCTCGCACAGTGACCCGACGAGGTTCCCCTTATCGAATACGGGGAGTTGCGAGACGCCGAATTGGTTCATGGTCGCGATCGCATCGCGCACGGTCGACGTCATCTCGACCGACAGAAGCTCGGGGAGCTTGCGCCGCTTCGAATCGAGAATGTCGCCCACCCGCGCGCTTCTGCCCAGGAACTGGTTCTGCCTCATCCATTCATCGGAATACATCTTGGAGAGATAAATTTCTCCCGCATCGGGAAGTAAGACGACGACAAGGTCCTCCTTCCCGAGTTGCCGCTCGCGGGCGTATTGAAGGGCTCCCTCAACCGCTGCGCCGGAAGATCCGCCACAGAAGAGACCCTCCTCCCGCGTAAGCCGCCTACCCATCAGAAACGAGTCGCGGTCAGAAACCGTTACGACATCGTCGATGTATTCGAAACGCAGGTTCTTCGGCACAAAGTCCTCTCCGATCCCTTCGACCTTGTAGGGGTGTGAATCCGCCCAGGACCACTGCTCGCGTTTGAAGGCCTTCGCGAGGACCGATCCCTCCGGATCGACTCCAACGACCGTGCACCGCGGTTTTTTTTCCTTTAGGTATTTGCCGGTTCCCGAGATTGTCCCGGCCGTGCCAATCCCAGCAACGAAGTGGGTAATCTGTCCGTCCGTCTGCTCCCAGATCTCGGGACCCGTGGAGGCGTAATGAGCCTCCAGGTTCGCGACGTTATCGTACTGCATTGGCATATAGGCGCCCGGGATCTCCTCGGCAAGACGTCGCGCAACCGAATAGTAGGACTCGGAGGATTCCGGCGGCACTGCCGTGGGGGTCACGACCACCTCCGCGCCAAAAGCGCACAGACGGCGAATTTTTTCGCTGCTCATTTTGTCCGGGATCGTAAAGATACACTTGTAACCCTTGACCGCAGCGACGATTGCCAACGCGACTCCCATGTTCCCCGAAGTGGGCTCAACGATCGTGCCGCCCGGCTTGAGCAATCCCCTCCTCTCCGCGTCCTCGATCACCGCCAGCCCGATCCGGTCCTTAACGCTGCGTCCCGGATTGGACGCCTCCAGCTTGACACAGACCGTCGCAAGAATTCCCGCGGTAACACGGTTGAGGCGGACGAGCGGAGTGTTACCGACGGCTTCGAGCACGTTAGCGGAGATTTTCGGCATTCGATTCGCTCCCGAATAATTCAATTGCGACTTTCTCTACGCCTGTGATAGCCCCCAGCGCCAACCCTGCCGATCCACCTATGTCAGGATACTACACGCCTTTTCGAATGTCTTTACAGACCACGGATTTTTCAGGGCCGAGAGGCCGCCTGGATCATGCCCTACAAGATCCGGAGTTCCAAAACATATCTAAAGCTTGGCGGTGAAGAAACCGACCCGAAACATGCCCGATGAGATGGAAAGGCTCGTACAAGAACTTCCGTGCGACCTTCACGAAGAATCAACGACGAATGTGTGATTGCAAGACCTGACCCTAGAACCCACCCTTGGACCCACCCCCTGACGGGCCAGCTGCCCGGCCAGGTCCTTCGTGGCGCCGCCTACAGGGCCTCTGAAGCTGCTGCGGCTTAGCCGATTGGGCAAAAAATATCAGGTCCGTTCGTTCAGCACCGCTGCCTATCCTGGCGAGTCTGGAAAAGCGCCTCCGGTTTTCAGAGCGCCGATCCTGAAGAAAACACGACCGGTTCGTCATGGGTTCGCCGGAAAGCGTCGAAGTACAGCCGTTTCCTATCGACGGCGTGCCCACCGACTCAGAAATCTTTCTGTTCAATAGTTCGAAAGGCTAGCGTTTTCATGAGGCTGTCTTCATCTCCAAATAGGGAGTAGGCATTTATGTTCATGAAATCCAATTTAGCTAAGACCTTGTGTCTTTCCTGGCTCGGAATTAGGTATTTTGTGAGTAAGTTCTGGACCGTTACCGCTTCGTTGCTGGCAAGAGCTTCTTCATGATTGCAGTAGACATGGGTTCCATTTTGTCGCACTGTGGCCAGAGTATACCAGCATTGCTGTATATGGTGCCGACGATCTGTCGTGATCGTCGGCCCAGCAGCATTTACCGCATGCTGAGAGCCAGATATGCCGTACCCGAAATGTTGTATATAGGCGTAAATGCTAACGTTCTCTTCTACCGACGGCGGCTTCGACTGAAAAGCGAAAAAGGCAGCGATATATGGTGATTGCGTCCAATCTAAAAGCGGCGACGGAAAACCATGGTGCCGCAAATAAACCATGAACTCATAGGCCTGAGGCGTAAGATAAGGGTGTTTCATCTGACGAAAATGTGGTGGGAACCTCCACCGTTTTTCGGTGAGGGACTCTGCAGCATGCTTGGCTAGACGCATTATGTTGAAATAATCTTCGACTGTGTACCGCGTTGTGCTGTATCTTTCGAGGGTGGTCTGAAGGTGCCAGGATTCAGCTGCCAGCCCTCTGAAAAGAGGAGGCGAAACGTAAACCGGTGTCTCTGCGCGTCTATGTCGCACCTTTTCAAAAAGAGAATCGATTTCAGCTTCGAATGCTTCCCAATCAGGCAATTGTTTGTCGTTTGCCATTCAAATGCCTCCGAATGAACGGTATGTTAGCATTGCGCAAAAGATTTTTCACCGAAGGATTGTTGGAAGTAGTGCTTATTTTGCAATAAAAAAGGCAACTCGAACCCTTTTCTTTAACCTCCTTCTTTTCTGGGTCTGCCGTGCTGGTGAAGAATATGTCCGCGTCCTCCAGACTTCGGTCCCATATGACCTACCACGTTCAAGGACTTCCACAGCGCGGCTTCAGTAGGAGCCGCGGATAAAACGCGGCACCGCTCGGCTCGGTGCAGTCAAGAAGAAGGTTTGCGTCCCCTTTGTTCTCATGGACCGACGAGCCGCACGTAAGTTGTCACTAATCGGATTATGAGCTAGTGGAGCGTGTGATTGCAGAAAACCGCTGGCCTGGATCTCCTTGGTTAGTCAGGCACGTGCAGATAAAGGTGGCAGGTGATAGCCAAACGCCTCAGTTCCTCGGCTCAGAATCAACTTTCTACTCTCGGCACCGACCAACGAAAAAGCGGTAAAATACTGGACTTATCTCCTTTTTAGCTAACCCCGAATTTGCTAGAGATCCACGCGGATAATAAGTCAACGCTCACCCCGACCCTAATCCCTACTTGACGGCAACATAGAAATCTCATATTTTCCGGCGATTGGCCCAGCGATTGCTCCTACCTAAATGAGGTGCTTAAATAATAAATGCGGGGAGGAGGTTCCCGACCATTCGCGCATATGCGTTGTATGTGGCAAGGACGCAGGATATCCAAACGTTCGTGCCGCTGAAAAACCGGAGGAGGTACAGGCCGTCGAAAAAAGGTATCAAAGTGCGATACTCGAAAGCAAAAAAAGAGATTGTGAAGACATTGTTGAGCATTTCCGGGTTGCGATCACGAGTTCAGAGGCGGTGTTTTGTAGACCTGTTACCAAAATGTCGGCTCTGGTCTCAAGCGATAACGAGTTGTATGCCAGTTTTCACACACTAGTTGAGGCAGGAATGCGTTTGCCGGAAAAGAATAGCTTCGATATCCGCAGAGCCGCTATCGATGCGACTCTTTTTCCTAACTATTTTAGAGATATCCAATTCGCAGCACTTACGCTCGATGGCTTCGGGCCAAGGTATTATGGGGAATGTTCTATCGTGCTCAAAGACATCGCGGTAGCGGGCAGAGCCACAGTCTTTGAGGAAAACTCTTTCGATTTTTTTGAAAAAAACAAAATTCCTACAGGGGAGCAGCCTCCGTTTGGCTACAAAACCACATGGATGAATCGCGACCGCCTGGCTGTTGGCAAAGTCGGATCTAGGATTAATGAGAGAGCAGAGGCTTAGGGTCAGGCTTGAATACGTGAACGCAAAAAACGGGATCTAAAAATTCAGCACCAACCACGAAGAAAAACGGGCAGGCGAAGCTTTTTTCCTGAATCAAATTCTTTTCTTGCTCCGCCGCGCAGGTAAAAGAGTAGATTCCAACCCGAGCGCATTCGCGATCCCCGTTTTCCAATCTTCGGAAGCATATGGCGTGCCACGATTCACGCGCTTCCGCAGCGACTGGAATTCGGCTTACATTGGGCATGGAAACTTCAGCCAGATGCTTTTGCTCGACTCACCAAGGCTGCCATCTCCGGAGAAGAGATCGCATCTTTCAAAGCCGTGATGGTGCCTGATTCTCGAATCTCCATAGCGAGCCGCCTGACGGCGCTGATGGCAGCTCTGCTGAAGGCAGCGCCGTAGCTTACCCGCGCAACTCCTAAGGTCTGAAGTTCAGCCACACCGGGATTTTCGGGACGCGCCAGGATACTCACCGGCGCTTTGACCTCCTTGACCACCTGGGCGATGCTATCCCGACTCACAACGTTCATATAGAAAATACAGTCTGCGCCAGCCTCTCCGTAGGCATTTCCCCGACGAATCGATTCAGACAGCGCCTTTTTCGGATCGTCTGTGATGACGACAAACGAGTCGACCCTGGCGTTGAGGAAAAACTCGCTGCCTAAAGAATGCTTGGTCTCCATAACCGCCGCGATCTTCTCGAGTTGCTCATTCACGTCTACCAAACGGCGCGGCTCGTTCTTCTGGTGAGGGGCACCATCTTCGAGATTCATTCCTGCGCAGCCCACGGCGATAAGCGCTCGTACCGTCTCGCCGATCCGGGATGCATCTCCGTAGCCCCTTTCCGCATCAGCGTTTACCGGAACTGAAACAGCCGCCGCAATTTGCCCTGTTGCTGCAACCGTCTGGTCTCGGCTGATCACCTCGCCGTCAGGGTAACCTAGCACTGCAGCAATACCGCCGCTGGTGCCCTGAATCGCTTGAAATCCGAGCTGCTCGAACAGCAAAGCGCTGAGGACATCGTAAGCGCCGGGCATCACAAGGATCTTAGGCGCACGGACTAATTCTCTAAGCTTTTGGCTCTTGGCGTTCGCAGCCGCTATGATTTCACGAGATAATGGTTGCACGGGAATTGCACTCCTTGGTCATTCGTGGAAACGATGTACCGCGATAGCGGCAGCTTTCTGAATACCTGGCAGCGGGCAGAACCCGTTAGGCTCTATCCCAAAGACCGGGTTGAATTTGCTGCGAAAGTTTTCGAGAGCGATGACCGCAGCTAATTCTACTAGCTCTTCGTCCGTGAAGTGTCGCTTGAGGCGGTTGAAAAATCTATCGGTAACCCGTTTCCCCGTGTAGGTCATCCGCTCGGCCAGCTCGAGTGCCAGCCGCTCCCGCAACGAAAATGACTCGTTTTTCTTGTAATTTCCCAGCACCCCTTCGACCTTCTCTGCTGCAGCCCCGTTTTGCATCGCACTAGATGCGTTAATGTCAATTCAGAAAGGACAGCCATTGATATTGGCAGTCTTAACACAAACCAGGTGACGCAGATCAGGCTCAATGAGCCCTGAAGCCTGAATTCCTTGAGCCAGTGCCTGGACTCCTTTCTGGATTGTCGGTCTTAGGGCATATATTTTTGCGGTATTCGACACAAAGCCATAGCGTTTCTCCTGCTCCTCAAAAAGTTGTCGTACCTCATCATTCGCTTCACTCTTCTCTACACCTTTGATTCTGGCCATGAACTGTCCTCCCAGTTCTACTTTATGATACTGACCTGTTTCGGTGGTTACCTGTCCATGATTTCATGCTACGTAATCCGATCGCCTTCCACAACGGCAAATGAAGTCAACGCATGGGAAGAAAAGCTTTTCGCCGATATCAAAAGGGAAGCATTAGCGACAGACCTGGGAATTGATTTATTAGCGCCCCATGGGGCGCGCTTGCTCTTTGCTCGAGCCGGGCTAACACGGAAATGGCGCTAAGACTCCCCATAAATCCTTGACAAGTGGTGGGCGAGCCAAGAGAATCACGGTCGTCTCGTGCTTTCCTTCATTGCTAGTCTTGTTCCGGATGGAGGTCTTATGGATCTGCGAAAACTGGTGCTGGGTTTGACCGCGCTTGCTATCATAGCGGGACTTTTGTTGGTTTCTTTTGCTCCAGGTGGCTGGTTCAACAAGGGACATACTGAGACGGCCGCAGTGAAAACGCCAGTCGGGTCATTGGAGTTTACCGCCCACGAGGCCCAAACCTCGGGTTGGCCAACGGTGGGTTACGTATTGCTCGGGATAGGTGGGGTCGGAGTGGTGGCACTGATATCTATGAAGTCCCCGCGGAGCTCGACGTAATCGTCGTCAGTCACCTGTGAACGCCAGGGAATAAAGGGTCACCGTCCGCTATTAGCTGATTACTGCCAGGCTCCGGAACTGCCGCTTATCCACCGACTCGAGTATCTTTTAGATGAAGCGGCTTCGGCTAACTCGCTTTTCTCATCTCCTCAGCCAAGATCTCGTTGACAAGCGACTGATAAGGTAACCCTTTCTTCTCGGCAGTCTTCCGCAACCATCCTAAGACCTTTAGATCCAAGCGAATTGCGATGAGCTTTCTCGGTTCATCACCCACGGTCGGCCGGCCGACTCGACGCGTACGTGAAAGCTGCTTGTCGGAAAGTTCCGGAATATCCGAAAAGTTAATCTTCTTGGACTTCGTACCTTTTTTCTTCTTTCCGGCTCGCACGCCGCGCGCTAATGATTCGTGTAACTTCTTCATCATTTTTCCTCCTTATCGTATAGGCCACGACGAGGACCCTGGCTAAACTGCTTCTGGCTAGCGGTAAGCGGCGGGCTTCACTCCGGGAGTGTTCCAGATCCTCACCGTCTAGGCCGTCCGGATCCAGGAAAGCCGTGGCAGCTTCTTCGAATGGTACCCCGTGTTTAAGCCTGTTGCTCTTTGCCTTTCGGGGATCCCATTCGAACATCCATTATGTATATACAATAGACAGGCAATGCACAAGAATATCCTATGGCAATATCAAGCCTGAGGCACGAGGCATTGCGGAAATGCGCAACTGCCACCTGGAGTGAGAAGCTAAGTCGATGAAGTGCTCGAGCGCGGCGGCTATTTTTTCGCCGCCCCTCGACGCAACTGCCCGGCCAATTCTTCGTAAACCTCCCGGCGGTGCTAAACCCGGGTTCCTGACTGAGGGGTAAGCCGATCAAGACTTGGGCGTTCATTGCGAGATGCGCTTGCCGAGATACGACCAAAGGCCTCGGCAATCTTTCTGGCTTGGTAAAGTCCTACGACCAACCCGACAATAACCCCCGCCATGATTACAAGCGTATTGATCTAGATCAGCGTTGTATGTCCATCTATTCCCGCCCCTAGGCCGAGAGCGGATTTTGCCAGCGGAGATTTCGAAAGCGCGCGAAATCGCCGTCAGTAGAGCACAGTATCAATCCGTGCTCGATCGCCAGCGAGGCGAGATGAGCATCCGGTACCAGATTCGCCTGCATTCCTGAACCGGCGAAAAATGAACCAAGGATATCACGATGCCGTTCCGTGGGCTCTGGAATCCAAGCCAGTTCGCAGTCAAGCCACTCTTCAACCTGTCTCCAAGCGTCCGGCATGCTCTCAGGCTTTTCAAAGATCCGCGGGTTGGTGACAATGCGAAGAAACGCCAGCAAACTATGCCACGGCAGGCCCACCGGAGAGTTCCCGTTGAGTTCTGAATCCAGCCAGTTGCGTGCGCTTTGGTGTTCTTGGAAGGAGCTGACGTGCGCGTAGACAAGCAGGTCAGCATCTATGAGAATCATCTAAACGATTCGCCTTCGGCTACTGCAAGGACTTCGGCGATATTGTCCACATTTGCCGTCCGGCACGAACCAAGCTCGACCGAACGGGTCTGAAAAACCCCGCGCTTTTTCGCTGGCGCAATCATGCCCTTTATACCCTCCCGGAGCACCAGATTGACTAGAGCCTTGAACTTTAAGCCGCGCCGTTTTCCCAGGCGCTTAAGTGACGCGGCGACGTCCTCTTCCAGCGTGATTGTAGTACGCATGCATCAAAGCATAATTAATTTGATGCGTTGATGCAAGACGCTGTGCAAGAACGGAACAAGGGGTCACCGCTTTTAGCTTTTACTAGCGGGCGTCCCAGCCGCCGCTCATGTTTGCACCCGCGATCCGTATCCTCCAGCCTTCGGATCCATATGAAAAGCCGTCCCTACAACCAAACGACTTTGATCTCTCGCTCCACTGTCTTAAATTCAGGATCGCCGGTGTATATTTCCGCTCTTTCCCGCTTCGCCAGCGCTGCTGCAAAACAATCCGCCAAAGACATCTTTTTGGTCACTTTCAATTCCCCGGCGAGCTCTGAAAGTTCTTGCTCTGCCGGAACTATTTGAATCGGCAGGCCCAAAAGCCGTGCTCTTACCTCCCGCCACTCTGCAAGCCCGACTTTCCGTTCTATGATGTAGCGCACTTCGGCCCAATTCGGCCCCGCAATTAACAGATCGGAATCCGTCTCCGCGGCTTTTTCCAGCGCAGCCACAACCTTCTCGTGGCCCGGCTCCGCGAATAGAAACGCAAGTACGGCAAAGCTATCGAGCACGACGCCTGGCAAACTTTTTTTCCTCTCTTTCTTTGTCCAACTTGCGCTCCTTCAGCAGCTCGGTGGTTGCCGCTGTTCGGGTCTTCAACATGCCGGCCAAGTTGCGAATGTGCTCCTTCGTCAGCGGTTGAAAGAGCACTTCGTGCTCGCGCTCCACGAAGCAAATTTTCGTTCCCGGCTTGATGCCGAGCTTTCGGCGTATCCTGACCGGAATGACCAATTGCCCTTTGCTCGTAACGTATGCGGTTTCCATAAATACTCCCTTGTTGATTCTATCTTACTTTACTATAATTGTAAGGCAATTATCAATTAGGCAGACTTCTAAGCAAACGGCCGACAGAGAAAGGCAACCGCCAGGCTCCGAAGCCACCGCTATCCTCCGACTCGACCCGAGATTCGTGTCCTCCAACCTTAGGAACCATATATAGCGTGCTGCGATTCACAGACTTCCGCAACGCCTCGAGTTCGGCCTCAGTCTGATACCGCGTTCAGGAAATCGACCCAATAGGCCTATCGAGCAGCCTGGTACTCAGCAGCAATTCTCGGTTTTGAGATCTTATTCTGTAGTTGCGCAATTGCGCAACCACGCAACTGAAGGAAATTCCGGGGGACACAATACTAATTTGTTCTTGACTGGAAAGGTTGAAATCGACTAGCGTCTTCCGCATGGCTAGGATTGTGGTTTTGCTGCTTGCCCTAGGCTTTGTTCTTCTCGGCCAGTCCGTTTTCGCCGCTCCGACCGGTCCCGCCCTTGAGAAGGCGAAGAAGGATGCCGAAGCCAAAAGCTACGTCTTCCTCTCAAACCGTGAGGAGATCATCGCTAAGGCAAAGCAGGAAGGGAAGTTGCGCGTCCTGGCCAACATCGAGCCGCCGACTATCAAGGCCACAACCTCGGCTTTCATGGAGCGCTATCCCTTCATTGATCTCTATGTGGAAGAGGCTCAAGGAACGGAACAAATGCAGCGCCGTTTTCTGGCAATCCAAAGCGGTATGGCTAAAGAATGGGATATCATCCCGGTCTCCACGGAGCTTTACAGCCAACATTTGCCATACCTGTGGAAGGTTGATGTCTATGCCATGGCCTCTCATCAAGTATTGGCGATTCCTCCTCCGATGATCGACCCCAAGAACAGAAATGTTATGGCCCTCTTTAGTCGCTTTCAGGTGACTGCTTACAACAAGCAAATCCTCCCCTCTTCTCAAGCGCCAAAGACATGGGAGGACTTTCTCAAACCGGAATTCAAGGGAAGAAAGTTCGCTGCGGATGTGCGGCCGCAGGAGATTGCCGCCCTGGTGCCGGCTTGGGGTTTGGAAAAAACCCTGGAGTTTGCACGTAGGGTCGCGGCGCAGCAACCCATTTGGATCCGCGGCGCCAGCAGAACACTGACAGCTATGATGGCGGGTGAGATCCCGCTGCTCATGGGTCCGAACTTTCACACCGTAAAGCGCGCTCAAAGTAAGGATCGTGCTGGAAGCTTAGAATATGTCGTGCTGGAGCCTGTTCCTCTTCGGCTTGCTCCGGATGTTGCGGTCCAACTAGGGGCACAGCATCCTTACGCCGCGCTTCTCTGGTTGGAGTGGATGGCTAGCCCCGAAGCGCAGCAGCTAGCGGACGAGCACGAACCCTTGGCCTCTTCGGTGTACGTTCGCGGCGGCGTCGTAGAGAAGGAGCTTAAGGGGAAAAAGCTTTCCGTCTCGACCTGGGATGACCAGAGCAAAATCGAAGAGTGGCAGGGTAAAATAGTCGAAGTCTATGGTTTCCCCAAAGCAGAGATGAAATAACAATACGTGGCTCACGCGCGACACGCTCCGGCCGGCGCGGCGGGCGATCTGACTTGGGGTGATTTCCTCATTCTCCACCGGTAGGTTGACGATAGAGAGGCCAGGGGATTGCCCAGGACTCGACACAAACGCGATTGCCTGTCATGACAGTTAAACTTTTGGCTATACCAAATTCCGGACGGACTACGCGGGAACAGGGAAGAGCTACCGATCGATACGGCGGCTAGAAAGAGACTTTCAACAAGAAATTTGATATCACATTACCGTGGGGCACAAGGCTGTTGACATTCACCGATACTTGGCTGAGCGTAAATCGCTCATTGACCGTGCTTTGGATCGGTACCTCCAGAGAAGAACCCCGCAAATCACACCGCTGCTTCATCAGGCCATATGTTATAGCGCCTTGGATGCGGGAAAAAGATTCCGTCCCATATTAACCTTAACCGTTGGCGAGATGTTCGGCGCCAAACGTGCCCTATTGCCTTTTGCCTGCGCTATTGAGTTGATTCATTGTTATTCACTCATTCACGATGACCTACCGCCACTGGATAACGACGACTTTCGTCGAGGCAAGTTTTCGTGCCATAAACGCTTTGGTGAGGCGATAGCCCTTTTAGCCGGAGATGCGTTACTCACTGAAGCTTTTTTCATCATGTCCGACCCCAGCGTCGCACGGCTCTTGGGCCCTCCTCTCATCTCAAAGCTGGTTCGGGAAGTATCCGGAGCAGCCGGCATACGAGGAATGATCAGCGGACAAAGTACAGAGCTTGAACTGGGTAAACGCAAGGTAACAACCACTGTTTTGGAAGGTCTTGATCGATTGAAGACCGGTGCCTTGATCACAACGGCAGCTCGTGTCGGGGCGATGGTCGGTAGAGCAAGCCGGAAGGACCTCGACAGGGTGACACGATACGGACAATCTTTAGGCTTAGCATTCCAGATCACGGACGATATTTTGGATGCGCACGAAGTTTCCCGCGACAACTCTAACCATAAAGGCATCACAAATTACTTGTCCGTAGCGGGGCCGGCAAGAGCGCGTGAGCGCGTTCAAGCTCTCTTGGCAGAATGCCTGAGAGAAGTCGAGCCGTATGGTAAAGCGGCGCAACCGTTGCGAGAGATTGCGCGCTACGTGGCTCAAAGAACAGAGTAACCAGCCGATCACTGTATGGAGAAGTTGTTAGACCAGATCAACAGTGCTAAATACTTACACCAGTCGAGAGTGGAGGAGCATTCCGCATAGGCCCACGAGGTACGTGGAAAATGATTTCGGTTATTTGCGGCAACGATCAGCCAGCTGTCTTACGTGCAGCCGTGCAAATGATTAAAGAGGAAATAAGAGAAGGCCGCCCGATAACTGATAGCCCCGTGAAAGGAGGATGAAGCATGCTGCCTTTTAGAGAGGAAAGCGCCATGTCTGAACTCACCTCGCCTCGTAGCTCAGATCGTATCGATCTGTCCTCGCGGAAATCATGGCTCAGCGATGATGACTTTCAGTCGGAGATGTTAGAGGGGGTCTCCCGCACCTTTGCCTTGACTATTCCGCAGCTTCCGCAAGCACTTTGTCGAGTCGTCTCGAATGCCTATCTCCTTTGCCGCATTGTCGACACCATCGAGGATGAGCCGGATCTCAGCGGCGCGCGCAAGAACTATTTTTGCCAGCAGTTTTTACGAACTTTAGACAATGCGCGGAGCGCCGAGCCGTTTTCCCGGCAGCTGTGCGCGTCGCTCTCGACTCAAACCTTGCCCGCCGAACACGAGCTGATCCGCAACCTTTCCCGGGTGATTCGAATCACCCGAAGCTTCTCCGAGCCGCAGCGCGAAGCGCTGCAGCGCTGTGTCCGCACTATGGCCAAAGGCATGGGACAATTCCAACTGAGGGCTGAGAAACATGGACTGCAAAGCTTGGAGGACCTTGATCAATACTGCTACTACGTCGCAGGGGTTGTGGGCGAAATGCTGACCCGCCTGTTTTGTCTCCACTCGTCGGAAATCGCCAAAAATCACGACGCCCTCATGGCTCTGGCGATCTCCTTCGGTCAGGGCCTGCAGATGACCAACATCCTTAAAGACGTATGGGAAGATTATCAGTTTGGCGCCTGTTGGTTGCCGCGGAAGGTGTTCGCCGAGGAAGGTTTCGACCTTAGCGACTTGACGACGGCGCAAAACCGGCAAGGGTTCGAACACGGCATTCGCCGCCTTATTGGTATTTCGCATCGACACTTGAGGAACGCTGTATCCTATTCTTTGCTTATTCCTAAACACGAGACCGGCATCCGTAACTTCTGTCTCTGGGCAATCGGGCTGGCCGTGTTAACGCTGCGCAAGATCAATAACCATCTTCACTACACGGACGGAAGTCAGGTTAAGATTTCAAGACTGAGTGTTAAGGGAACTATTTTGGCTACACGACTGACGGTAAAAAATGATTCTCTCTTAAAACTTCTGTTCCATATCGCCGGACGGCGATTGCCTAACGCATCCCTTGTAACCGACTGGTCTTCCGTACGAGTAAGCCACGGTAAAGCGAATAGGGTAGTTTGAGATCACTGGATGGAGCACGGTACCATACTCACCACCGATCACCAGGAACTCCGCAAAAGAAAAATCGAGAATCCAGACAGTCTGCGCCTTTCCGAACTGGAGCGCGCCATTCAACATGCCGGGAACGCGCTGCTCGGCTTGCAACACCCGGACGGGTACTGGTGTTTTGAGCTGGAGGCAGATTGTACCATTCCAGCCGAGTACATCCTGATGATGCACTATATGGACGAGGTCGACGAGCAGATCGAGGGGAAACTTGCCTCCTACGTGCGTGCACACCAAGCGCAGGACGGTGGTTGGCCTCTCTACTACGGCGGGAATGCTGAGATCAGTTGCTCTGTAAAGGCTTACTATGCGCTGAAGCTTGCCGGCGACAGCCCTGATCTGCCCCACATGGTCAAAGCCCGGGAGACCATACTGCGCCTGGGCGGAGCCTCTCGGGCCAACGTATTTACTCGAATCGCGCTGGCAATATTTGAGCAAGTTCCATGGCGGGCAGTACCGTTTCTGCCGGTGGAATGTATGTTACTGCCACGCTGGTTTCCGTTTCATCTCTTTAAGGTCTCGTATTGGTCACGAACCGTCATGGTCCCTCTGCTCGTCCTCTACACCTTTAGAGCGCGTGCGCGAAATCCCAAGCAGGTCTCAGTCCGCGAACTCTTTACCACCGATCCATGGCAGGAAACCCGCTATTTTCCAACGCGTTCAGCCTTAAATCGCGCGCTTCTCCTGTTGGATCGTCTAGGCCTAAGGCTCAGTCGGTGGATTCCGCAAAGGCTGCGCCGGCGAGCCATGAAAAAGGCGGAAGCTTGGATATCGGAAAGACTCAACGGCGACGGCGGCTTGGGCGCAATTTTTCCAGCTATGGTCAATGCTTATGAAGCGCTGGGTGTGCTCGGCTATCGAGCTAACCATCCGTTGCGTCTACAGCAGCGAAAAGCGATCAAGGACCTTCTGGTAGTCAATGAACATAGCGCCTATTGTCAGCCCTGCGTATCACCCGTGTGGGATACTGCATGGGCTTGCATTACGCTGCAACAGTTCAGTGACAAACGCAGTCAAACCGGGTTTAACAAAGCCTTAAAGTGGTTGGCTGAAAAACAGCTCCTTGATGAGCCCCAAGACTGGAGCTTCAATCGACCTCAAGTGAAGAGCGGTGGCTGGCCTTTTCAGTTCCAGAATTCTCACTATCCTGATCTGGACGACACAGCGGCGGTTGCTTATACGATGTACAAGAGCGACGACAAAACGTTCGACGCCACGGTGCAACGCGCAGCCGAATGGATTTGCGGCATGCAGTCGAAGAATGGGGGATTCGCTTCATTTGATGCCGACAACGATCACACCTACCTCAACGAAATCCCCTTCGCCGATCACGGCGCCCTGCTTGATCCCCCAACCGAGGACGTAAGCGGACGCTGTGTGATGTTGCTCGCGCAACTCGCGCCTTCCCCGCAGTGCCAGTCCGCTAAGAACAAATGCCTCGACTACCTCTTCCGTTCTCAAGAGTCTGACGGCTCATGGTTTGGAAGGTGGGGGACAAATTATATCTATGGCACCTGGTCTGTCCTTATGGGGTTGGAAGAGGCGGGCATCGGTGCGGAACACGAAGCGGTGCAACGTGCTGCTGCTTGGCTTAAGCATGTGCAGCGCGCCGATGGCGGCTGGGGCGAAGGATGCGACACGTATTTTGACCCGTCCAAACGGGGCCGGGGGGAGCGCAGCACCTCTTTCCATACCGCATGGGCTGTGCTGGGCATGATGAGCAGCGGCGAGGTTCACTCTGACTCCGTCCGTCGCGGGATCGATTTTCTTCTGCGCACACAACAGCCGAACGGTCTTTGGAGCGATCCCGACTTCAATGCGCCCGGCTTTCCACGCGTCTTTTATTTAAAATATCACGGTTATGACAAATACTTCCCCTTGCTGGCGTTGGCACGCTATCGCAACTTAACGGCGGCATTAAGCTAATGCTCGGAATTCTTGTCTCACTTCCCTGGGAATTAAGAAGCCTAACCCGTCAAACCATTCCAGTGGGAGCATGGAGAGCGATCGCAACTGACACGCTGGTTGCCCTGTCCGGGATCGGGCCAGAGCGCGCCCATATGGCGGGATCGGTTTTGGTTTCGCAGGGAGCAACAGCCCTGCTTAGTTGGGGCTATGCAGCCGCGCTCGACGATCAATTAAACGCGGGATGCCTGCTGATTCCCGAGCGCATTATCGGCGCAAACGGTGAAAGTCATCCGGTGAGCACTGCATGGCATCAACGTCTATGTCAAACTTTAAACTTCAAACATCCCGTTCGCACAGACGCTCTGGTTGAAAGCGATACCATCGTGAAGACTTCGGCTGAAAAGCGCGCGCTGGCCGAACGGACGCAGGCGGCAGCCACCGACATGGAGAGCGCAGCGCATGCGCGGCTTGCTCAAGAGCACCGACTTCCTTTCATAGCGATCCGGGCTATTATCGACACCGCCTCAACCGATATTCCGGAAAACATTTTAACAGCGCTCGATCCGCAGGGTAATATCAATTTCTGGAAACTTCTCACTACTGTCTATCTGATGCCAGCCGATTGGATCAAGATTGTACGACTCGGTATCCAGTTTAACGCTGCGCAAAGAACCCTGAAGAAAACGAGGGAGCTCGTATTGGATTCATCACGGTTCTGACGCACGCTGCCCGGTTTCAGAAAACCCCCTAACGTCGATAGACCCTTCCTTTCCACCGGGTGTGTTCGCCCCGCCAGTAGCGTATTGCGGACGTCCAGGTCATGGCGAGAAAAAGCGCGGCAATGAAAGGCAGACCGAGCGTCCACGCCCAAGATCTGTGATAGAATCGAAGTATAGGGATATAGGTGGAGAACATAATCGCTAATGAACCCAGTGAAAGACAACGAATCAGGATGTTTGAGGACGCAACGGTGATCATAGGAACCGCATACACCAGGACCATTAACAAGGTGCATAGAACCAACAGCCCCACCGAGTAGCGGAGTTGAGCAAAAGCCGAACGCGCCACCATGTCCCAGATTTCCTTCAGGTGATGATATCCGCGGACACTCTTCACCGAGTGCGTCAGCCCCAACCATATTTTAAATTTCTGCGACTTGACTCGCCCGGCTAAGGCACAATCGTCGATCACCGCCGACTTGATAGATTCAAACCCACCGATTTGCTCCAGGAGCCGGCTCTCCATGAGAATACATCCACCTGCCGCCGCGGCGACACTCGTACGGCGTGAGTTCACCCGCCGGAATGGATAGAGGATCTTGAAAAAGTGCACAAAGGCAGGCATTAACAGTTTTTCCCAGCTCGATGACATCGAAGGTACGGCCATGAGAGAGATGAATGAAATACCTTGTCGATCCATTTTTTCTCTAAGAGCCTTGATAACGCCTTGACCCAGTTCAATGTCGGCGTCTAGAAGTAACGCATACGGTGTCGTGACATGCTGGCGGCCTCGTTCGAGCGCCCAAAGCTTTCCGCTCCAGCCGGCCGGAAGCGGCGAGTTCCGGACGATGCGAAGATTCACATTCGCTACTTGCCGGGCCTTTTCAACAGTCGCATCCTCGGAGCTATCATCAATCAAAATAATCTTTAGCCCCGGCCCCTGCGCGAAAACCGATTGCAGAGTCTGCTGAATAACTCCAGCTTCGTTCCGAGCCGGGATCAATACCGTGATTTGGCTTAGAACCTCATCGCCGTCTCCTACATCGATCGCATCGAGAACTTCCCGATTAGACCAAGGGCGCCAAGGCAGCAAACCGAAGCCAACCCACAAGAGAGTCGAGAGTGCAACGAGAAATATCAACAGTGCTTCCATCGGATCGCGATTCAGGTAACCATCCAAATCACGGTGTCGGGCGCTACGCAATCTGAATTCTCTCCTTGACGGGCCGGGCCGTATTAACTAACGTCATTTTGCGAGGACCACGGGATCTCTTTATGAACCCTCTTACCAAACCACTCACGGTAAGTGAGAGCGCAGCGTCAAGCGAGAGAATCGAGGCAGATCCGTTCGTTGCCGACGTCACGCGGATGCTGCTGACATTCTTCTCTGTCGTCGTCATCGATGTGGTGGTTGTCTCTCTGATGACACATCGGTTCCGGGTCTGGTTCCCGCTATGGTTGGACCCGCAGTGGGCGGCCCGACCCGATCCGTGGGTCATCTACTCGCAGTCCTATTTCGCCGGAATCTTTATGATCCCTCTCCTTTGCCGCCTGATTGATCGCGACTTTCTTGCGAGTGCGGGTGTTGGGGCGCGCGCTGTTTTCTGGTCGCTGTGCCTCGGCGTCTTCGCTTTCGTGCTCTGGTGGAAAGGCTCGCTAATGCTCGAATACCACAAGCACTACGAGGCACTGGGATGGGCTGCTCTCACCGGCGTGATATGGACAGTCATCCGCTTCGCTGAGGTCCTGCCCGCACGCGTGCGCGGCCTGTCACGCCGCCAGATGCTCGGTGGACTGCTCTTCGGGGTCTCGCTCTTCTTTCTCGTCATGAGCATCATAGATCCGTGGGTTCAGCTTGGCGTCCAACAATTAGCGTGGTCTTCCGGTCTCGCTATCGAGGTAGGATTTTTCATTCCGGCAGGTATTGTCCTGATGACATTATCGCGTCGGCTGCGCGCCTGAATGGGGTGCCGTTCCATCCACCGCGCGACCATTCATTTGCCTAAGCGCAAGCCATGAAGGCGATCACCTTCGACATATCGATGCCACGCATCGCCGCTGCCAAGATTCTCGGCGCCGCTTACCCCCGGGCTTTCGTATCGAGTTGGGGGCCGGTTCGTTGCCAGCACGTGCCGGATCCCAGGCTCCTCGGGAATGACTGGGTGCTCGTGGAGCCTCGCCTCGCGGGCATCTGCGGCAGCGATATCATGCAAGTCTTCATCAAGGCCGGCATCGATAACCCATTGTCGGCGGTAGTGTCGGCGCCCCACGTCATGGGGCACGAGGTAGTCGCCACGGTGATCGAAACCGGCGCCGCCGTGAAGCGCGTGACGAAGGGAGATCGGGTCGCCGTCTCGCCATTGCTTTCCTGCGCCCCACGAGGGCTGCCGCCCTGTGAGTCCTGCCGGCGCGGCGACTACCCGCTCTGCCACCGGTTCTTCGAGGGCAAGTTCGCCAAGGGGATGCAACTCGGCACGTGCAGCGATGTCGGCGGCGGCTTCGCCGAGGCGATGTCACTCCACGAATCAATGCTGTTCCCAATCCCAGAGTCCGTGCCGTTAGACGCTGCGGTCCTCGCGGATCCCTTCGCGGTCTCTCTCCACGCCGTTCTCCGGGCGCCGCCAGAGCCGGGTGAGACGGCTGTGGTTTACGGTTGTGGCTCGCTTGGGCTGATGGCGATCCTGGTTCTGCGGGCACTGTTTCCGAAGACACGCCTCCTGGTCATCACCCGCCACCCTAGAGTGAAATCGCTGGTTGACAGGCTCGGCGCAGATGCCCTGTTCACGTCGCGGGGCCGCCAGCTCGTTCGCGAGATCGGCGAATTCCTGAAGGTGCCGCTGCGGACACCGTTGTTCGGGTTGCCCTGGCTGCAGCTCGGAGTCCACCGCATCTACGACACCGTCGGCTCTAGCGAAACCCTGGAGGTCGGTGTGCGGATCACGAGCCCGCGCGCTTCCATCGTCGTTGTCGGCGTGGCGCCGCCCAAACGATTCGAGTGGACTCTCCTCTACTTCAAGGAGCTCGCGCTGCTCGGGTCGAATGCGTATGGTCTAGAGACAGTCGGGGGAAAGCGCGCTAACTGCATCGAGATCTATTTGGATCTTCTCGCTCACAACCGGCTCAATGTGGACGGGCTGATCACGCATCGTTATCCTCTCGAGCACTACGCGGACGCGTTCCTCGCGGCTCACAACAAGCGCAGGTCGCAGGCGATCAAGGTGACCTTCGATCCCAGACTGAAGACGCCCGAGATAGCAGCGGGAGCGAATGCATGATTGGTGTCCTTTGCGTAAAATCTTTCCCCCCGACTGGCGGCAACGCGGATCGCTGACTTCTTCCCGCCTGGTGGCTTTGTCGCCCCTTCGCGCCGACGCTAGCTTCACGGGACTTGAGATATTTCGCCGTCAGGGTTCTCCAGCCAACCGATCACAGTTATCGCCAAGGCCACGGCGGTGATATCGAGGTGCCCGTCCAAAAGAAAGTGGTCACTGCCCAACTCAGCTAGTGTCACTCCGCGTGGGAAAATCATGTCGGCCAGCAACATCAAGCCATCATTGGGTCCGAACTTTCGCAGCGGGAAATAGCCTCTGCGGCCCCGAAAAGAAATACTGCCGATGAAAGGAATGCCAAAGTAGTTGACCACAAGGATATGTTCTGGGACGCGAAAGGAATCGAACCGTTGCCGGCTCCGTGCGGCAGTCACACTTTCTATCCCGGCGGGGTCCACTTTACCCACTATAAATTCTAACTCCGGCAAAAGCCGTTCGTCCACGAGTGGAGTACCCTGAAGGGCGCCCACCGTGTTGATCCACGCCGCAACGTGACCGGTCTCGGCAGGCCCCAGCTTCGTCAGCGCCAACGCGACTTCCGAACCCGATTTGCTGGCGCTCACGATGATCAGCCGGCGGCCCCTCTGCGCGCGAGTCCGAATGGCAGCGACCACAAGGTCAGTATTTGCTTCGACGGTACCGTCGTCAATGGTTTCGACAAAGTAGCAGTTAAATCCCACCTTTTGCAGCGCCGCCCGCGGAGCGGCCAAATCGGCGCCGGTGACGAAAACCCGCTTGTAGAGATAGCTGGGCACAAACAACACGTCATAATTGGCGGCCGCGTCGGGTAATCTCACACCGCCTTCGGGCAAGGCTTTGCGGGTATAATCGTAAGCTCGATCGAAGGCGTTCCGAAAGCGAGCATTGACAGGCACGCGAGCGATTTGGTCGGCCAGGTATAAGGCTGCAAAGTCAACAGAGAAGTCTTCGCTCAATCGCTTGAGCTCGTTGCGATCGGGCAAATGGCCATTCGCGCTCTGGTAAACGCGATCAATGCGCTCATCGAGTTGCGCATCGGTTCGTTTGCCTGCCAGGTAGTTTGCCAGATAGTAACGCGCCACTTCCGAATCAACCCGGGTTTCTATGGTTTGCCCTTCCACACTGCCGCGCACCGGCAAACCAGCGCACGCAGCCAGCGAAAGCAAGACGAACAATAATGCCGTGAATTTATATGAAACCCAGGTCAACTTGGTGAGCTCTTTTCTAACTTTTATAAGTTTAATATAAAGAACACTATCGAAAGCAAGAGCGGAAACCAAAAAAACAAGAGCGATGACAACTCTATTGACCGGAGCGACGGGTTTTGTCGGTGCGGCTGTGCTTCGTTCTCTGGCTGCTGCTGGCCACAATGTCCGCGCTCTCGTCCGTCCAAACAGCGACCGTCGTAATTTGTCCGGGGTCGACTGTGAGATCGCCACTGGCGATCTCACAGAGCCGGAATCGCTCAAGCGCGCGGTGCGGGGCTGCGAGGCTGTGTTTCACGTTGCCGCAGACTATCGCCTTTGGGTTCTTGATCGCGATAAAATGAATCGGATCAATGTCCAAGGTACCATCGATTTGATCCGGGCTGCGGCGGCAGCGGGGGTATCGCGTATCGTCTACACATCCAGCGTCGCAACGCTCCGCCTGAGGGATGACGGTTTGCCCGCGGATGAAGAATCCCATGCCGACCTGTCCGACATGATCGGAGCCTATAAGCAGTCGAAGTTCCTAGCCGAACGAGAGGTAAAATACTTGGTGGCCGACATGGGAATCCCGGTGATCATTGTAAAGCCCACGACACCTTTCGGGCCCCGAGATGTCAAGCCAACCCCAACTGGACGACTGGTTGTCGAAGCTGCCTCTGGCCGAATGCCTGCGTATGTAAATACCGGGCTTAATGTGGTCCATGTGGACGACGTAGCGGCCGGTCACTTATTGGCCTACGAAAAGGGGGCCTTAGGTGAGACCTACATCCTTGGCGGCGAGAATCGGACACTTCAATGGATTCTGGAAACTGTGGCTGAACTTACCGGGCAGCTGCCGCCACGGATTCGGCTGCCTCACTGGTTCGTTACACCCATCGCTCATATCGCTCAAGGCATCACTCGCATTAGAGGCTCAGGCGAACCGATGATCACCGTAGACGGTGTTCGAATGGCGCGTAAGCTCATGTACTTTTCGAGTGAGAAGGCGCGCCGCGAGCTCGGCTATTCTACGCGGTCCGCCGTCGAAGCTCTGCGCGACGAGATCGAATGGTTTTACAAACACGGCTACGTTGTTCAGAAAACGGTCAAGAAATATCCCGCTTGACCGAGTCCTCAACTCTGTAAGGACGGGGTATCCCGGACGCCTTTACGTTATCGTTCGCCTTTGTGAAGATTTCACTATCGCCGCTTCCCGTTCGAGCGACCGAATATGTAATAGGCAACTCGGGCGCGAAGGGGCCATCGGTCCTTGGACCCCGCAAGAAAACGCGTAGGGCCTTGAGTGGGTGATTCAGCGTGTCACTAACAGCCGTGGTTTCATAACCGCAATGTGCCATGCAATTGGCGCACTTTGGGTTGTTACCCGTACCGTAATGATCCCAGTCCGTTTCTTCAATCAGAGCTTTGAACGTCGGCGCGTAACCTTCGTCCACAAGCAGGTAACAGGGCCGCTGCCAACCGAACACGTTACGGGTCGGGTTGCCCCATGGGGTACAACGGTAACTTTCGTTGCCGGCGAGAAAGTCCAGAAACAGGCTGGAGTGGTTGAGTCGCCACCGGTGCTTTCTGCCAAGCCCGAAAATGTCTCTGAAAAGCTGTTTGCTCGCATTGCGCTGGATGAAAACGTCTTGGCGCGGAGCATGCTCATAGCTGAACCCCGGGGAAATCGTCACTCCCTCGACTCCAAGAGCCATAACATTATCGAGAAAGTTTGCCACTTCTTCGGCTCCTTCCCCTTGGAACAAGGTACAGTTAATGGTTACCCGGAAGCGCTTTTGAATCGCCTTTTGTATCGCGTCCACGGCCTGGTCAAATACCCCCGTGCGGCAGACAGAAGCATCATGGCGATCGCGACTGCCATCCAGATGAACCGAAAACGTCAGGTAGGGGGAAGGATTATAGTCGTCCATGCGCCGAGCCAGCAGTAAGGCGTTCGTGCATAAGTAAACAAACTTCTTGCGCTGAATAAAGCCGAGAACGATCTCCGGCATCTCTTGGTGGATCAACGGTTCGCCTCCAGCGATCGAAACAACCGGTGCCCCGCACTCGTCGATCGCGGCCATGCATTCCTCTAGGCTTAGACGGCGATCCAAGATCTCTTCTGGATAATCGATCTTCCCACAGCCGGCGCACGCTAAATTACAGCGAAACAACGGCTCTAACATGAGAACCAGTGGGTAACGTTCAACGCGCCGCAACCGCTGCCTCATGACGTAACTAAGAATAGCCAGATTCTGGCGTAATGGAATTCCCATCACAAACCTTAATGAATCAGAGTTCTAATGCACCAGATAGTAACGAATGGCATTTGAAACTACAATCCCACGTAACCAGTTTTCCACACGCCGCAATGTGCCAGAAATCACTGATTATGTTTAGCTCTCGGGCGGTGAAGCCGTGATTTGCGGCCAACGGATCGGCTCGAGCCAGAACTTGCAGGTCCGACGTTCCCGGCGCACGTGAACGCGAATCGGTTCGTTGCAGTCGAAACTATAGATATCCTGAACTCGCGGCATTCAATCGCTTGGGTCCTTGTCTGGTAGTAGAGTACCACGTACCTTCATATCCTGCTAACCCGTATCGGAGGGTCAATTGGACGCCACATCCGGTTTCTTTAGACATCGGACTCAAGCGCGAGTTATTGATCGCGGTGCTATCTGGTTAAAGAAGGAGACGAGGGGGGAAACCGACTTCTTTTCTAGGTCTGCCCTGCGGGTGAAGGGTAGAGTCCGACCCGAGCGCATTCGCGATCCGCGTCTTCCAGACCTCGGAACCGTAGGCCGTACCACGAATCACGCACTTCCGCAGCGCCTCGAGTTCGGCTTGAGTCTGAGCCGCGTTCACCCAATCGATCCAGTCTGTAGGCGTATCAAGCGGCCAAGTACCGAATAGCGATTCCCGATCTCATTGAGCCTCCGCCATAGACTGCACCAGCACCACTCTTGCGCCCGCTCGACGTACCGCGGTCCATAAGCAGCACATACGCATACAGCCGGTAGCCAAATCGCTTTGGCTCCTTTTGAGAAAATCCAAATAGCGCTGGCGGTCCCGATCGTCTTTAAGGATCAACTGCCCTTAATTGTCCCGACACATGACCTGATAAAGTGTCCCGGCCCGTAATTCCGGGGACACAATGCTAATTTCCGCTTGACGAGAAGAGTGGAAATCAACTAGCCTCCCGTGCATGGCTGGGTTTTCAAGATTCATAGCCCGCGGATATCCCCATCACGTCACCCAAAGAGGCGTCAGCTCAATACCTATCTTCAGCAATGAATCAAGATCGTCGTGCGAACATCTTGCAGGAAGCGACGAGGCAACTCAAAAGCAGCTTTTCAAGTAGGCCCAGTCAGGTCAGCCGGACGAATCCATCAGTTTGTGAAGGTGATTCCTAGAATCTGATTACGGTCAAGACACGATGGACTACTGTGATCTCCAGGGACTGGTTAGATGACTATGAGACAGGTTCTCTGCATTCTCGGTATGCATCGCAGCGGTACTTCCCTCGTGACCAGGCTGCTGAACCTGCTTGGCGTCTACTTGGGTCCAGAAGAGCATTTGATCAAGCCAGGTTATGACAATCCGAAAGGGTTTTGGGAACATCAGCTCCTCACTGATCTCAATGAGGAAATTTTGCGCGAATTCGGCGGGAACCACCTTGAGCCTCCGCAGTTCCCCGAGGGATGGGAGAGTTCTCCGAAGCTTGCAGGCCTGAGAGCGCGCGCGCGGGCGGTGATAAAAAGTGGCTTGGGTGATGCGGATATTTGGGGATGGAAAGATCCGCGCGCGTGTTTGACCTTGCCTTTTTGGCAACGGTTATTGCCCCCGATGAAGTACGTCATCTGTCTGCGCAACCCGGTAGATGTAGCGTCTTCGGTCGAGGCCCGCAATCATCTTTCTTTCGAGAGGGCAGTCAATCTCTGGCTTACCCATGTAACTTCTGCGCTCAAATACACGGTGGGTCAACCGCGCCTTTTTGTTTTCTACGAAGATATTATGGAGGATTGGCGGGAGGAATTCCGGCACCTTGCGCAATTCTTGGGAAATCCTGGCGACGCAGAGCAGCCAGACATTCAAACAGTGGTAGAGGAATTTATCGATGCGGAGCTCCAGCACTATCACGCGACGATGGTGGATGCCGTCGATGAGCCCAAGCTGGCTTTTCCGGCCAAGGCGCTTTACGTGGCCTTGCGCTTGTCGATGCGGCCCGCGTGGCATGAAGCGGGGAATCATGTGGACCGGAAATTACTGGAAGTTCTCGATACGTTCAGTCCCTATTCTCTTACTGCCCAACAGGAGCTCACCGGACTGAGGCGCGAGATAGTCCAATTTCAGGCCGCCGCGCGAACCCAGCAAGATGCTTTAGCGAACAGGGAGCAAGAAATCGCTTCGCTGACGGCGCGACGGGAGGCGTTGAGTGGGCACCTTGATTCGGCACAGACAGCGCTGCAACAAAGGGACCTCCGCGTGGCTGAATTGGAGTCAGAGCAAGAGAGCCGGGATCGCGTGTTGACGGAGTTTGAGGCCAGGCTGCAAGAGCGGGAGCGGGACTTGGTGGGGAAAGATCGAGTGCTGGCGGAGTTTGGGGCCGAGCTGCAAGAACAGGAACGGGACTCGGCGGAAAAGGATCGAGTGCTGGCGGAGCTTGAGGCTAGGCTGCAAGAGCGGGAGCGGGACTCGGCGGAAAAGGATCGAGTGCTGGCGGAGCTTGAGGTCAGGCTGCAAGAGCAGGAACGGGACTCGGCCGGGAAGGATCATCAGTTGGCCGAGGCGTTAGCGGGAAGGGAATCACAGCAACGGGAGCTGTGGGAGATAGGGGATAGCCTCGCGTGGATGCTAACGCTTAGATATCGAAGGCTACGTGACACGTGTGTTCCAAATGGAACGCGGCGGCGGCGTGTTTACGATTCTGTGAAGAATTTTTTTAAGGTTTTGCTGGGGACACAAACAAAAACTCTGAACGGAAGCGATAATTCAGGCGTTCCAGACGCTGTTGGAGACAAGCCGCAAACTCTTGCCAAACCGATTCTCTCGAACGAACACGCGTTAGATTCTCAGGCTCAAAGGCAGTCTAGACCAACCGTCGGTTCATCGGGTTCGCCGAGCGTTCAAGATCAGCACGTTTCTCACTTCTTCGCTCAGTCCGCTGGGATTAGCTCAGAGTATGTTCCGATCGCGCATGAAGATATCGACGCTGCAGAAACAGACGTTAAAGTGATCGCTTTCTATCTTCCGCAGTTTCATCCGATTCCCGAGAATGACGTGTGGTGGGGCGCAGGATTTACCGAATGGACCCAAGTATCAAAGGCCGTGCCTCAGTTTATTGGCCACTATCAGCCCCATCTGCCCGGCGAACTCGGTTTTTATGACCTTCGTCTTGTGGAGGTTCAGAAGCGCCAGATAGAACTCGCGAGAAAGTACGGGATTTATGGTTTTTGTTATCACTACTACTGGTTTGGCGGAAAGCGTCTTCTGGAGCGACCCTTAAAACAGTTTCTCGAAGATTCCGACCTCGATCTTCCGTTTTGTCTATGTTGGGCAAATGAATCCTGGACACGCCAATGGGATGGTCTGGAAAATGAAATACTCGTTGCCCAGACGCATTCACCCGAAGATGATCTAGCCTTCCTCAGGAGTATTGAGCCGGCCCTTCGCGACAAGCGCTACATTCGGATCAATGGCCGACCCTTGCTGATCATTTACAGGCCATCTTTGATGCCAGACCCCGGAGCCACCGCGCAGAGATGGCGCGACTACTGTCAGAAATCCGGCATCGACGATTTATATTTGGCCGCCGTGCAAGCTTTTGATACCGACGATCCGCCGGCGGGGTTCGACGCCGCGGTGGAATTCCCACCGCACAAATTGGCGAAGGGGGCGCCTCTTCTCAACAGCCGGTTGGAGATCGTCAATCCCGCATACCAAGGCGCGGTTGTTGACTACTTGCATTTGGTCGAATCGGCAGAAGCAGTCGCACCGCCAAGGTTCACCCTGTTTCGTGGTGTTTGCCCCTCATGGGACAATGAGCCACGAAGACCGGGAAGAGGTTACACACTGATGAACTCGTCGCCGGCTCTTTACAAACGATGGCTGACACAGGCCTGCTTGCTTACGGCTCACAATCCAGATCCGGATAAGAGAATCGTATTCATCAATGCCTGGAATGAATGGGGCGAGGGAGCTCACATAGAACCTGACAGGAAGTTCGGCTACGCCTATCTTCAAGCCACTGCGAACACTTTGAAAAAATTCTCAAAGAGAAATGAACGGAGCGGGCCGGAAATTGTCTTTGTTTCGCACGATGCAGCGCGCGCAGGCGCGCAGCGACTGTTGCTAACGCTGATTCAGTGGCTGCGAGAGGAGAAGGGAGTTCAGCCGAAGATTGTGTTAAGACGAGGAGGCGTGCTGACGCCTGAGTTCCGCCGTCTCGGCCCTGTGCTTGAAATGGAGCCGCTCTGGGCAGAGGGGCTCAATATGGCGAAGACGGAGCTTGCGCGTTTTTGCGGCGATTCATCTTCTTTGATCTACATCAACACACTCGTGTCAGGCGATGTCGCAGATGCTCTTGCGGCCGTACAGCTTCCCATCATCACTCATGTCCATGAAATGAAACACAGTATCCAGAGGTGGTGTAGGCAGGAGTCCCTTGAGACGCTTTTCCGACTCACGGACCACTTCATAGCGGTAGCGCCTCCGGTGGCCCGCAATCTAGAGCAAGCGCATGGCGTTACGGCGTCGCGCATTTCAACCATTTATGAATTCATCAGGAGCGCCAACCAAGATTTGGGTCAGCTCGATAAGGTTTCCATAAGAAGAGCAAAACAATTACCCGCGAGAGCGTTCTGCATCTTTGGCAGCGGCACCCTGGATTGGCGAAAGGCTCCGGACCTGTTTATTGAAGTTGCGGCCCAGACACGGGCCATGGGCTTGCAAGGCGCGCATTTCTATTGGCTGGGGGCAGGCACGGTCTCACAACGGGAAGCGCTTGAGGCAAAGATGGTGAAACTCGGGCTCCAGAATCGTGTCAGACTTATTGGCGAGGTGGCGGACCCCCAAACTTATTTTGCGGCGGGAGATGTGTTTCTGCTCACCTCGCGAGAGGATCCGTTCCCGCTAGTGTGCTTGGAGGCCGCAGATTGTGGATTGCCGATTATCTGCTTTGAGCGTGCGGGAGGAATGCCTGACTTCGTCAGCCGTGGTGCCGGCTTTGTGGTGCCATTCGAAGATACCAAGGCGATGGCAGAAAAAGTGGTTTACTTGCACCAGCACGCTGAAGAGAGGATCCGCATCGGAGCTACGGCTTGTGAGGAAGTCCGAAAGAATCATGATGTGACCGTTGGAGGAGAGCAAATTTTTGAGATCATCGAACAATATCGCCGCAAATCGCAGCAGCCCGCGGTCACTTCCCTAGCATGGCGTTCCCGCCAGGGGCCCATGGTCTCAATCGTGGTCCCGAATTATAATCACGGACCCTTCCTGAGACAAAGGCTGGATTCGATCCGCCATCAGGCTTTCCAGGACTTCGAAGTGATCGTATTGGATGATGCTTCAACCGACCAAAGCAGGGAGATCATTCGGCAGTACCAGGAAAAAGATAAATTCCGGGTTTTCGTCAATGAAACCAATAGTGGTTCTGCGTTCAGGCAGTGGCAAAGAGGGTTGGATCTGGCGCAAGGCAAATATCTTTGGTTTGCCGAGTCGGATGATTTCGCGTCAACGCAATTCTTGAGTCGCCTTGTGCCTATTATGGAAAATCAAGAATCCACCGCCATCGCCTATTGCCAATCCCATCTGGTGGATCCAGAAGATCGTATTGTTGGCGACGCGCTCGAATGGACGGCCGATCTGGATCCTTTGCGGTGGACAAAAGATTTTTTTAATCACGGGCGCGCGGAGGTGCTGGATTATCTCTCGAAGAAGAATACCATCCCTAACGCGAGCGCCGCGCTCTTGCGCATCAGCGCGTTGAAATCGGTGGGTCCCATCGACGATTCTTATCGCCTGTGCGGTGACTGGTTACATTGGATAAAAGTTCTACTCAGGTCGGACATTGCCTATGTGGCGGATAAGCTCAATTATTGGAGGCAACGCTCTTCCAATGCGCGATCGCTTCCCGCCGGAGTAATGGAATGGGAGGAGGGAGAGGCGATCTTACGATACTTGTCCGGGGAGCTGAGTCTGACAGATGAGCAAAGAGACGAGATCCTGTTTGCTTTTCTAAAACGCTGCCGGGAATGGCGCGATCGTTTCCGGGATCAGAAGTCCGTAAATCAGCTCGCGTAAGACGCATCCTCTGGTCGCGCTATGCGATGCGAAGTTGGCGGACACGCGCCCGGTGTTGCTTATCGCGGTTTTTCCGCTACCAGGACCGCCGCAACGATTACTCCACATGTCTGCATTAACCTGCACCGCCTCCGCAGCATTCGCTGCGGTGACCCTTATGCTGTTAATAGCCCTCAACGTCGCTTTCGTCGTGAACCGAGGCGTATGCTGTGCCGACGATTCGTCATTTGCGGTCGTCGCGAAGAATCTGGCCCGGGGGGAAGGATATTCCCTAAGCTTGGGTTTGAACAGCCCGGAGTTCTCCCTGCGGCGGTTCCATCCCGAGGTTGGGACAGGGCCGGCATTAATCCTGCCAGTGAGCCTAGCCATCTGGGTCTTTGGCAACCAGTTCTGGGTGCCCGGGATGGTGCAGGTTGCGCTCTGGACCCTTCTGCTAGTCATCGCTTGGTGGACCCTCGGCTCCATCGCGTCGCCGGGCCATGCGGCTGTTACCGGCGGCGTCTTTCTATTTGTCGTCTATGCGGTTTCTCCCTACCACTTCGAACAGTGGTACGCCATGCTCGGCGAGGTGCCAGCGGCGCTGGCGGTCCTCATCGGGATCGCGGTGTGGGCGTCGCAGCCATACTCATCCATGAGGCTCTCCGTAGCTGCGATGTGCCTCTCTATCGCGTTTCTGACAAAGGCGGTCACTACGCTGTACGCCGCGACGTTCTTCGCGGCCGTGCTTGCCGACCGGATTTCCGTTCCCGGGTGGAGTGAACGACGCGGCTGGGCGCCGCTCCTCTGTTCCTTTTCGCTGGGATTCGTGCCGCCGATACTCGCCTTCGAACTTTGGAAGGTCAGCTCACTCGGCCCAACGGGCTATCTCGAACAGGTCCGCCTGCTGTGTCAATTCATCTTCAGTCAGGGTGTGAGCAGCGCGGCCGTCTCGCTCGCCGAGATCACGAACCGATTGCTGACGTTCCACACCCGGTTTGCAGCATCGCTCGCGAGCCTGCTGGTGTTGGCGCTGTTCGGGGCTTCCTTATCCTGGCAGGCTGGTAGCCCGGCGTTCAGACGTTTGTACCTTGTTTTGCTGGCTGGTGTCCTTCTTCACGCGCTCTATTGGCTCGTCCTGTCGCCTGGCTGGCCGCGGTACATGTACATAGGCGTCGTCTTGATCTGCGCATTGGTCGTGCTGCCTTTCGCTGTCCTCGAACGACCGGGGCTGATCCTGCTGTACGTGGCGGCGCTCGCCCTGGCGCTACTCGGTACGTTAAGCCGCGTGCAGAAGCCGATTGCTGATCTGGGAGGCGGGTGGTTCACGCCATCTGAGACGCGATCCAATCAGGAGAAAGTGGTCAGGCTCTTGGACGCGCACCTGGACCGACGACCGTTTGTCGGACAGTGGTGGGCGCCGGTGGCCGATCTTGAATACCTGTCCAAAGGCGTGCTTGACTTCACAGGTTACGCGGCGTTAAGCCCCGAAGCCCTTAGGCACCGGTTCCTGCTCGTCACCAATAGCCGGTTTGACAATGTCGACGACAGACGATTTATGTCCCTTGTATTGAGCTGCGGTACTCCGATTTTGTCAGCCCCACCTTACGCCGTGTATGAGTGCGGCGCCGTAACCCGCGCGCCGTAGCAGCCGCGCCGCTGAGCCGGGGACACCCGGCACCACACCTGTCGTAGGGACTAACGCGTATCAACCCGATCCGGCGAACATCGGGCTCATGCTCACGCCATTTTTTGCGAACCTACTTCTACCCGATGCCGGCGCTGATTTACTGGAGATCGCTTGAGCCTACTTGCGTTCCCAAAAAGTTTCTAAGACCAAACTAGCTATAGCACATGAGCGCAGGTCAGACCCATCAGGAGCGCTACAAAACGTATCGTTACGAATCGACAATTTTGAATCAGGATGATGGTTTCCGCAGCAGCTTGGCAACTCTTGCGCGGTAATGGGTGGGCAACGGGACAGTGCGAAAGGCGCGCATGGCGGATTATTAGCCGAGTGGTCGGCAATGTTTTGGTCTTGGCGGAAATACAAATCCTGTCGGTAATTCTTTTGGCCCACCCTGATTTCGCCTGTTGGTGGCTGGGGGATATCGAGTCGCGATCAAGACACCCGCAGCGGTAGTGGGGCATGACGCGGATTCTCCTTCGATTCATAGTTTCGATCAGGCTGACAAGAAACGCTTATGCAAGCCAGCCACTTCTGGCGAATCTCAATCCCTCATATCCAAGGTAACCGGCAACAACCAAGGTTCTTGAATACGGAGCGTCCATCATCTCAGTTTTGGGACGTTCAAAAAAATTTTCAGATGAGGAATCGAATTTACCAGCGTAGTTAGGTGGGGGCTATCTTGCGGCCCGTGCGTCTTTCTTGCGATCTTTGTCAGCACGGCTTTTGACCTTTGCCATTCGTCTCTCGCCGTTTTCAGCGCATCTTGCACCGGTAGAGGGTTTTCTCTTGTTTCCTTTTCTCCGCGCCATTGTCGGATGACGTTTATGCGGATCCAGTTTTCGCATGGATCACCATCGGTTTTTTAAAATAGGAAAACGGCATAGCAAGTACGGATGGCTTGCAAACCTGCCGACGGAGGTTGTGTCAAAGAAGAGAATCAAAACCTTTATGTGATTCAAGTATGTCCAAGAAGCGATTTTTGACTTGTACGCGACGTCTAATCCGCGAGAGAGGTCAGGGCACAGCAATTAGCTTGGATTTGCCCCCCTGGAAACGATCGAGTTAACGGCTCGGTTATCAAAAACCTCAATATCTATTCTTAATTTGGTGGGAGTTGCGGATAGGTCCTTGCGGCATGAGTTTGGTCTTATGACACTTGGCAGGCCAGCGTTTTTTTGAGGCACCGGCCTGCCAAGCATAACTTCTCAGGCATCGCTACCCTTCGACCTACTTTGAGGTAATCTGTAGATTATTATTAATGCCTTTTACGCCGTCGACACGACGGGCTAAGTCTTCAGCTCGACTCTTCTGTTGCGCGGATTGTACCACCCCGTTCAGAGACACAACACCATTAGTGGTATCGACGTCGATCCGGGTCACATTGGCGAGCCTATCGGCGACGAGTGTCGATTTCACGGAGGCCGTGATCGTGGCATCATCGACGTTTCTCCCCGCGGTTCTGCCGGTCATTGCTTGACATCCGGCAAGCGCAACAACAAACATTCCCGTGAGGGCCAAGTTTTTTAGTGTTGTTTTTGTAACCATTCTTCTTCTCCTTTCTGAGTCCAGAACTAAGTCACTTCGAGAGCTTTCGTTCATCCATAGTTGACGAGAGCGCCCGGGTTTAAAGCCCCGCGTTAACCAAGCGGACTTCACGCCCCTCCAAGCATGTGCGTGTCGACCCATCACAACACTTGAGACGCTCACTGCCCCAGTTTAACATTTTTCTCACCTCCCTCTTGTCTAAGATAGTCAGGCGGTCACGAAAGCGATGAGCAGCCATGTGAAAATTAATAGATAATGGAGCCGGCTTCGATCTGCTTTTTACGGGCCTCGTATTCCTGTCGGGATACTCTCTCGTTTCTATAATCGGCTTCGAGTCTATCCATTTGGTTTTTGTTATTGATTTCATAGCCCGCGCCGGCTGCAGTCGCGCCGACGGCGGCGCCACCCAGAAACGCGCATCCCGATTGGGTTATACTCGCTAGAATGACCAACGCCAACAATGTCTTCATTGGATATCCCTCCTTATATTTTGCTTTTGGCTGACTCAGCTTCTGCTTCGTGCAAACCTACAAGGCAATTGCAATGCCGTTGAACAAATTCTCTAAAAAGAGAGGCGTTTTAAGTCTTCAGTGTCCCAATTCCGAGTTTTACCTAAGACCTTAAGTCCTAACATTGAGACGAAATTTCTTTTGAGTCTCCTCTCCTTGAGTTTGCCAGACGTTGATCTTTTGCAAATTCCCGAACTAGTCGCTCACTTGTGTTTTCCCCATCAATGGGACAACTATCCGATTTTTATTGGCATGTTATTTGGAACGTTTAGGACTCGATTGGAAGGTGTGTGTAGAAATAATCAAAGTGACAACGAGCGCACCGACTTCTCCAGGTGGTGTTTTTGAGCCGTCAGGGAAAGCAGCGCCGCCGGATAGCCCTTTCCCATCCGCTACGTTGCCTGTTCAAAAGAGATCCGACTCACGCACTAAATGGCCGCAAACTGGCGAGGCCTCGTGGTATGGACCGAAGTTTCACGGCAAGACCACCGCCAGCGGAGACACCTTCGACCAAGAGGCGCTCACGGCGGCGCATGCGAGCCTCCCGTTCGGCAGCAAAGTAAAGGTCACTAATCTATCCAACGGAAAGTCGGTGGAAGTAGAGATTAACGATCGCGGGCCCTTTTTCAAGAATCGCATCATCGATGTGTCCCGTGCGGCGGCCAAGGTTTTGGACATGAAGGAGGCTGGCACCACCAATGTGCGAGTTGACCCGTTAGCAGGTGAATAGGAGCGTGCAGTCTATTTTAGGATCTGTTGGCGTTGCGCTGCCGTTTGTCAGTCACGTGGCGTTTTCTGGTGGTGTTGTCTAGCCCTGCGTGGGCAAAAGCTTAGCGATAAGAATCAAGTTATCCGCGATCACGGCCCATCCAACTGTCTTTTGGGTGTCCAGAAGCAGGGAATCCGCGACTGCGCCATCCTGCGTCGCCCAATCCACACTCTCTCTGCCTCTTGCCGGAATGCGTCGCATCATTTTTGGATGCGGCAATTGCTTTCGCAGTTTTTGTAAGTCTTCCGGCAACAGGGATTCGGGCACCGCTGCCAAGTGCAAAATGTCGGGATTGGTGTTATCGACATTCTCAATGATGTCCTGCAAGATTTGCACTATTTTCGTTGTCCGGTCGTGTTACGCTCTGCAGAATGTCTCTGGCTTGTTCTGCGCTGAATTCACCGGGATATTCTCCCTTACCAACGAGCACGCCCACGTGATCTCAATCAAGAAACCCGGCCCATTCCTATTCGGTTTGCCATCGAATGAATGCGGCGACGGTCTCGATCACACGCATCGTCTCCGGCCGGCTAGGCGATGGGACCATTCGGTGCTCCGGCAAACCCTCGAAAGAGTGCACCTCTATCGCCCCGCCTCGTTTGCGGTAGGACGCGATGAAGCGCTCCTGCATTTCCAGCGGATGGTTGCGGTCGTTCGCCTTCAGCAACATCAGTACGGGCGGCAGATCGACCTGCTCGTCCCGCTCGATGACCGTCTGCGGGTTCCCTTCGGCCATGGCTTCTTCTGTCCGCCAGTACTCCAAGTGGGCGGTGATAAACTCTTCAAGGTTGGACTCCTTGGCGTAGCGGAATCGATATAACGGGTCTATCACTGGCCAGGCAGCGATCACGTAGGCGAGGCTGGCATCGATCTCAGGATGATTTGGCAGCGGCAACGCCGAATAACTTGAGTGCCGCGGTCGAAGCGCATTGAGCACGACTTGGTGGCCGCCGCTGGAATTCCCGAAGGCTCCTACAGTGGTCATTCCGTTGAACTCGGCCCCGCGCATTTTGAGCCAGCGGACAGCTAGATTCACGTCGCAGATCGAAGCGGGATACCCCGCCTCCGGCGGTTGGCGGAAATCGATAGTGGCCACTAGGATGCCCCTGGCCGCCAGCGCCCGGTCAATACCGGCATTGGTCGTCCGATCGCCGTTGTGCCAGGCGCCGCCGTGCACGTCAACAATGGTCGGAAAGGGTCCTGTTCCTTTGGGTTGATAGATGCGAGCCAGCCAGGCCTTGCCCGCCAGATTCTGATACTCGACATCCCGAACTTCTACTTCGAATTCAATGTTGTTCGCCATGCCGGCAATCTATAGGCGCGAGCCTCGATCTGCAAGGCCCGGTACCCCCGAGAATCTTGTTTTTACTCATCCTTTACCGTGCCCACATTGCTACTGTTCCAGTTGACAGATTAACTTACGCAATGTTAGAAAGAGCCGGATTTTGGGATCTCATTGATGTGACTACTTTAGTTTCCGTAGCCACGTAAGGAACGCGCCGCCTGCGCTCGCGGCAATGCGAGCTAAGCTCGCGCGCTGTGAAGCAGTTGTCTAGGCCTAACAAATAGGGGGTTTACCATGGCTAAGATTCGGCACATTGCGCTCAAGGCGAAAGATCCGGCAAAGCTAGCACAGTTTTATATCCAGACTTTCGGTATGAAGGTTGTCGCTGGAGGCTTTGGCGAAGGCTCCAAAGCCATCAATCTTTCTGACGGATATATCAATCTCGCCATCAACGAAGCCAAGGCTGGAATGCCGGAAGGCATCGGGCATTTCGGCTTTCAAGTTGAAAACAGCGAGGGCACTGCCCGCAAAGCAGTAGAAGCCGGCGCCCAGCATGGCCCTTTGGCGAAGCCTCGAAGACGGCCGCGGTGCTGAAATAGCTGTTTTCGATCCCCTTGGGACTAAAGTCGATTTATCGGAGCATGGCTGGGACTACGGAAGCTCATCCATGCAATCTACTAAAAAGACCAAAGCGGCATCCTAGATTTTTTCGTCTCTCGCAGTTCCCGATACGCCTAGCGGTTGGCGTAGACAAAGTACGTTAGGGCCGGCATTTCTTTCGTTGAATACTTCTCGCGCCAAATCGTAGGTATCGTTTTCATTTATCCGCTCTGGGAAATCCAACCGCCTTTACAATTTGCTCTTCATAACCTTCGACCCGTAGATAGTGCTCCCACCCTACAAGTGAGAGTTTCTTTCCCCGCGTCAACCGTTCATGCGCTGAGCCAGCATTAAACAGCGACGCGGACAGATCGACATCGTCTAAAATTTTCTGCCCCTCCGGGCCGGCTATAAACTCCAGCCATAAAAGTCCGGCGTGAGGACTGCCCGCCGTCGCGAGAACTCCCTCAGTCTCACTCAGCCGAACCGGAACCGGCTCCAGCGCCTTCATTCCTAAGATCCCCTTGAGATCCTTGGCTTGCATTCTTACGAAGGTTTTGTAGTTTGAGCCCAGGAATAGAGGATACTCACCGGCGAGCAGACTAGTGATGATTCGGGCGTCTGCCTTCATCCAGATCGGTTTTTGAGCGGCCACCTTTTTCGCGAAGTCTACTGTCTTTTCCAAGCCCCACGCAGGCACAAGGGCGGCAAAAAACTTTGGCCTAACATTGATCGTAAACTTCCTATCCTTGAAATCTGGCTTAAGAAAATCCTCCCAGGTCGCTGGTACTCTCTCGGGTGAGAGCAGGGCCTTGTTGTAGACCAGCACTTGCGCGTTGCTCTGGATTGCGACGATGTGCCGGTTAACTGGGTCTACCATGTCCGGAACTATTCTGAGCACGCCATGTTGCGCCATCCCCAGGAGATCAAACTTCTTTTGGTGCGGCAAGTAATCCGAGTAATAGTCAGGGGCGCTATAGTTAACATCCCACTTGGCTACGCCGGCCTTCATCTCCTGAAGCATGCGCTGATAGACCTCGGTCCCGCTGACTTCTTCCCAACGAACGTCAATGAACGGATATTTCTTCTTGAAAGCCTCGGCGATAGCTTTGAGAGAGCTGTCTTGCGCAGCACTCAGCACATGGACCTTTCCCTCTTTCTTTGCCTGAGCCACGATATTCTCGTGATTCGTGAAGAAAACATACCCTTTGGCTTCGGCCTCTTGCTTGGCCTCAAGCAAAGATGGACTCGGCGACGCAGCTAAAGCCGTGCCGGCTTGTACCCACCAACCGATAAGAAATGCCGCGCTCCATAGACATATTGCCTTCATGATCCCCTCGCCTTAAGTATGACTGTCCCCGAAATTCCCAAATGAGGATCGGCCTGCCCAGCTCGTTATCTCAGGGGAGAATCTTGCTCGCAAACTCACGTGCGGGATCCGCACGGTGAGGATTTTCCCTTCCGATTGACTTTCCCATTTGAAAAATTCCCCGACGGTAATAAAATCCTTCGCCGCCCTTATGCCAATCTGGGAGGGCATCCAGGCGGTATCCACGTCGAGGCGCCGGCTTCCTACTCCGTAGCTCTTACCGTAGATCTCCTGGCCCTCTTTCCTAAGAAACCAGTTGATAAAGAGTTTAGCTGCATTGGGATGGGGAGAATTTTTGAGGATTATAGGGGAACCAGGGCCGACCGCTGCATAAGTGCCTTCTTTAAAGGGAGAGAGGGGTTTGCAAAGCAGACTGAGCGAACACCAAGGAGATGGCCCCACTAACTATCACGAGCATCGCAGTTGCCGTAATGATGACCGCCCTTTTTTTCATCGCTTTCTCCGTGCGAAAAGTTGACAGGCCGAACCCGCGCCCAACGCATGCTTCTTCATTAGTGCCGCGCCTCACTGACGCGCTGCGGGCGAAGAAGCTAACGCATCCCGTTCAAACGTTGTCATTCCAGTTTGTCCGCCTCTATAATCTCCATGGCGCTGGAGAAACAAATCCGAACCGTGACGCAGTCACGAATCCAGTTTCTCCTATTGGGGCTGTGAGTTCGCTGACTACTAATACACCCAACCGCACCCCGTCAAGGGACCAGATGGGTGCTGGTTTAATCCCCATTTAATCCCCTGCAATGTGCTGCGGTGCGCGAAAGATTCGTGGAAAAAAACGGAAGCGAGCGAATAGCAGAGCGAGAAATCAGAAAGGCCCGAGCTCATCCGAGTCGGGCCTTTCTTTGCTGCTGGGGTTTCGCGTCAGGTTATGATGCTTGTCCTTGTTGAGGTTTCCGAAAGTTGTGATGCATCGAAGCGACTAGGTTCTTTAATTGATCCTGTTGCTGAGCAGTTAGAATCGATCTGCCGTTTTCCAGCGCCTCCAGCCGCAGATAGCGAAGGTCAGAGTGTCGCTTTTCGGACTGTTCGATCAGAGCCTTGGCTTGGACCAAGTCCGCGGGGCTCTGCTGCTGTACCTCGCGTAGTTTGTCTTCGATACTCCTCAGGTCTTGGAGAATGGGCGTAACCCGGTTCTGGTAGTCGGTGCGGATATTTTCCAGGTTAGATACCTGGGTGGCGGAAAGACCCAGCTCGCTCTGGTGGCTGAGAGCAATGCTGATCAACGGCGCTCCCTCGCCAAACTGGTGATGCATGCCCGGCCTTCTGGTGGAGGTCCCTTGCCCGCTCGCCTGCGCGTTTGCATTGGTCGTCATCGGCGAGAAGAGTAGCGAAACCACTGATAAAGCGAGGACTGCGCTGCCTAAGAGAAATGTTTGGAACCTTTTGTTCATATTACCCCCCTTTTGGTTTATGAGAACGATTTTATTAGACGATTGCCGAGGCAAAGAGTTTACCGGGCCTCTTGAACGACGGTAGGGAGCGGCCCTCCTGTGAGCCTGACCCTTAAGATTCTTGCCAAACAAGCCATAAGCCGGTAATTTCACAGGGTTTGGGACGGTAATTAAATTTCCCATGGCATACGATAGATCCATTGCCTCGCATGCAGCCCTGCGAGAAAGACGATTGTCAGTGCCAAATAAATGACCAGAAAAAAATCGAGTTCGAGTAGTTCGATGCCTGCCATGCAAACGCCCTGTGAACAGGTTGGACCAAGGACAACTCTAGCGCTCGTAAAGATTCCAAGCATTACGAGATTAAATTCCGCCGTGACGATCCAGCCAAGATCGAGTTTATGATCGGGACGTTTCGGATCGTTCCTTACGTTGAGCGTCTTTACCAGTTCGCGGCCAACGCTCGCAAGATAAGCCGCCAACGCAACAATGAAGCCCAAGAAAGTGAGTTGCTTGGAAAAATCACTAAGTAAATCGTCTGTCGGGTTGGGCAAATTATAAGCCAGATAGAAGGCCAACAGCGCAATGCCCATCAAGAAAGGAACAAATCTCAGCTTAAAGAGTTTACTGGATTCCGTCGCTGCCATCTCTTTCACGCCCTGTGCAGTGGAAGCCGGTTCTATAACTTTACCGCGTAAGCCAGCCGTCGAATCGCTCCTCTCGAATAACACAAATTCCCTTAAGAGCATACCGGCGGACCCGGAAGGACAGAATTCCGTTTCAGCTCAGATACATTGTGGAAACAAGGTGTCAGGCTTTTGTTTTGACTTGTTGATCTGCGGAGTAAGGGACAACGCTTATTTGGCATGAAAACTAATCGCTTGACTCCGACCGCCCTTGTTCGATATGACGCCGCACGAGAGCTGACTATTCAAAGGAGAAAGACATGTTTGGCCTTTTGATAACCATTATCATCGGATTTATCGTCGGCGTGATTGCAAAATTCATCATGCCCGGCAGAGAAAATATGGGATTCATCGTGACGACCTTGCTCGGTATTGCCGGTTCGGTTGTCGCGACTTATGCCGGTCACGTCGTTGGCTGGTATGAAGCCGGCCAGGGAGCCGGTTGGATCGGTTCAATCCTCGGCGCATTTCTGTTGTTGTGGGTCTACCAAAAGTTCAAAGCTTAACGCGCCAATTGGGCGCATAGCTCGCCCCGGCCATTTCGCAAGCTGAAGCTCGGGACCTCAATATTGACTTATTCCTGCTCGCCGATTTGATCGTGCTTGCAACCCGGTCTGAACCGATTGCCAAACAGGTCCAATTGTTCGCCCCATTCAAAATGTGCCAAGGGCGCGACGTGGTAAGACCCTGCCGGAGCAGCGCCAGAGGAACCCGTCTGGGTAGAGGAACGTATGGAATTTCACGCAGATCCATCACTAATCGCTTAACCTGCTTCAACTTCACGGGATTGCGAAAGCCAGCGTGCGCGCGCAGATCGTGAAGGATATTGCCGATCTCATGCAGCTGTTACGCAAAAACTACCGCCTAGTCGAAGACAGCCACGATGCCAAGTATTATCTCCTTCGGACCGAAGCGAAGCCCGAGACCGTGGCCTACAAGGCAATCGCATAGGGGGCCGCGGCAGCAGTAACAATCCAATGAAGAAAACCGGAGCCGGCCTACTCGCTAGGGTCGATCCTCAGGCAAGCGCACTTCGGGAAGGCGCAGGTTGAGCGGCGCTGTACCGCTCCAGAATTCGCGTTGGCCGGTCATCGCCTGAACGTGCCCGTCCCATTCCAACGTAAAAGCCGTAACTCCCAGCTTGACCGCCCGGCGCACTTTGTCCTGGGTCTCGGGATCCACCGCGTAGCGCCGGATCACTTCGATCTGGCGCTCACCGTGACCCACGTCTTGATCAGCGTGCAAGCGGTAAGTCTCGGCCGCCCGCTCCGAGAAGCCGTAATGTCCGGTCAGTTCGTGGTAAACTTTACTCGAAACTCTGTCCGGTCCTCCGAGTTGGCTTTCAACGAAACTTAACAGGGCGACCCCTTCCAGTGCGGATCGTCTTTGGCAGCATCCGATAATCATCTCAATCGCGGCCATGGTCCCGGGGGCCGCTTCCGCTCGATCGGCCTCTTCCCGCGTTATCCCACCCTCTTCAAGAAATTGCATCATGACATCGACATGAGTGCGTGGCCCGGCCAGCTCTTCAAGAAAATTTTCCAACAAACCATCCATCAGCCCGTATTGCTTATTGGTTACGGCATTTACCGCCATATAACCGAAGAAAATCGGATTGGTACGTACCCTGAGATAATGTTGAACTTCACCTAGGATAATCTGCTTTCGCGTCCAGCGATGCTGGATGATGCCCTGGAACCACGGGTGCTGCTCCGTCGGCACTTCGCGAGCATAACCCCACAATTCGTCAATAAACTGTTCTCGCGCCATGGCCTGGATTTATCGCATGGCCGCGGAAATGTCCACGACCGGTCCAGATGAGTTTCCGATGCTTGCAGTCATGACTTAGATCAGTCAAAGTTTCAAAAGTCACTTCAGTTTGGAAGAGAATTCGGTCATTGCCCCCTTCAGGCTCATCCCAAGTCGCAACGGTTGTTGAGGCGGAAGCCGTCTCGAAGAAATTCGGCGAGCGCATCGCGGTCCACGGACTAAACCTCGAGGTCCCGGCGCGCGTGTGCTTCGGCCTTCTCGGGCCGAACGGCGCGGGGAAGACAACCACGCTCCGCATGATCTATGGGGTTACGCGCGCCACGAGTGGCTCGGTTCGTGTGTTCGGCATGGAAATCGACCGTAACCTGCGCGCTGTCCGGTCGCGCCTGGGTGTGACGATGCAACAGAACGTTCTCATCGAAGTGCTCTCGCCAAAGGAAAACCTGCGCGTATTTGGCCGTTACCACCTCCTGCGCGAACCCGAGCTTTCGCGGCGCGCCGAAGAGCTGATCGATTTCCTCGAATTACGCTCCCATGCCAACGTTCCGGTCCGCCAGCTCTCCGGAGGTTTCCAGAGGCGACTTGCCATCGCTCTCTCTTTGATGAATCGCCCCGAGCTCTTGATTCTGGACGAGCCCACGACCGGCCTCGACCCCGCGGTTCGTCTTGCTTTGTGGTCGCGTATTCGCGACCTGCGCGCGGCGGGCACTACCGTGCTCATCACCACTCATTACATGGACGAAGCGCAACGTCTCTGCGACCGGGTCGCGATCATCGCCGCAGGAAAAGTCATCAGCGAGGGCGCTCCAGCGGACCTGATTGCCACCCGCCTCGCGTCGGAGACCGTAGAACTCGATTGCAATCCGGACGAGGAAGCAACTCTCCTTGACGGCCTCGCCTCGTCCACCCGCCGGCTCCGGGTTGGCCAGCGCCTCATGCTTTACCTCGATGACACCACAGAATTCATCGAGCGCATCCGACAACACGATCAAGGCGATCGCCGGCCCATCATCGTGCGCCCGACGAACCTCGAGGATGTTTATCTTTCCTTGACGGGCACCCGTCTGGAGGGAGACGCGTGAGCGTTTCGGCTCCCTATGCGCTTGCCGTCTGGCGCCGCAACGCTGCATTGTACCGCCGCACGTGGAAGTGGAATATCCTCCCTAACTTCTTCGAGCCGGTATTTTATCTATTCTCGATCGGGATTGGCGTCGGCGCCTACATCACGCAGATGGGTGGCACCTCTTATATCGCCTTCCTCGCGCCTGGCTTGGTATGCGTCGCAGCCATGAACGGCGCGAGCTTCGAAGTGACCTACAACATTTACGTTCGCCTCATCTTTGAGAAAGCCTACGATGCCATGCTCACCACGCCGATCCAGCCCGACGACGTGCTGGCCGGCGAGGTGCTCTGGGCCGTGACGCGAGCCTGCATTTACGGTGGCTGCTTCTTTATCGTCCTGGCGTTTTTTGGGCTTGCCCCTCTGCCGTCCTCCCTGTGGGCGCTGGCGGTGATTCCATTGACCGGATTGCTTTTTGCCGCGATTGGAATGGTTTTTTCCCTGAAAATTCCGAATATCGACCTCTTCAGCTTCTACTTCACGCTTTTTCTCACCCCGCTTTTTCTCTTCTCGGATGTGTTTTTTCCCTTGCGAGAGCGCCTAGCCGAACCCTGGCTGTCGGTCGCTGAGGCTCTTCCTCTACTGCACCCTGTCCGGTTGGCCCGGGCAGCCTTTAACGGAGAGTTCTCGTGGCTTGTGCTTTGGGACCTTGGTTACACGCTGGGAGCGTCTGCACTGCTTCTCGTCTTGGCGCGCCGCAGCGTACACCAACGTCTAACGAATTGATTGCGGCGACAAGAAGCATTACACAGCGCGGCAAAGCCGCAACCAAAGCAGCATTTCACCGCAGAGACGCGGAGTTCGCAGAGTTCGGAGTATTATATTGATTTGGGCAAGCTGCGAAAGCTTTCGATCATAGTAGTTACGAGAAGCATTACTTGGAGCCCCAAACTATTCCATAGCGCATGCCGCCCGTCCGGTACGCCAGCCACAACCGAAGAATCGTCAACGTAACAATTCGGTTGCGGAAGTCACGGGCAAGAAGTTTTTTCATGATTGCCATGTCGGTCCAAAGCCCATGATGGACGTGCTCACCCCAGACGCTGCGGTAGAAAGGATCGAGCGCGTCGTAATGATCCGCGATGGCAGTGCGGGGGTCAGCGCCGGAAGAGTCGCGGCTGCGCCAAATCACAGCATCCCTTCATGCTGGCTCATTCTTCACCGCGTAACCCAGATATCCGACCATCGTCGAGCGCGTGAATTGGAATTCAAATTCGGGGTGGACGGTGCGCGTAATGAGACTGGAGAAAAAAGCCTGGGTGAAAAACCGTGGCTGGATACCGACAAATTCGCATGTTCTCAGGCCTGCGTGCGCGCACAGCCGCAGCAGCTCGGCCGGCTTGATGAACAACCGATACACATGAATGTTCTCGGGCGAGTCAGCGCAAAGCGCTTTGATGCCTTTGACGGCTAGGAGATAAGACCAAACATTACGATTGAACGTGTGAAAGATCAGCAGTCCCCCCGCTTTGAGCACCCGGCTGGCCTGAGCGATCGCGGTCCCCTGGTCTTCGAGATGCTCGAGAAGGTCCATCATCAGGACCACCTCGTAAGCGCAGGACTTCTCATGGAGGTTGTAAACGTCATCCGGCGCAAACGATATTTTCATCCCTTGGGGCACATGCCTTCGCGCCACCGCAAGCGAATTTTCCGAAGTGTCAATGCCTTTAATGTCGTATCCTCTGGCCGCCAGCGGAATGGAGATCAACCCGCCGCCACAGCCCAAATCAAGGATTCGCGCGCCATCCCGTTCGTTGCGGCGCAACACCTGCTCGATGTAGACGAGCCGGGTTTTGGTTTCAGCGCGCAGTAAGGCAATGGGGTGACGGTCGTCGTCATACCAGCGATCTCCGAGTTCCTCGTAGAACCGATTGTTGATTTCAGCCGAATTACGGGTCAAGGTCAATCCCCGCCTCGTGGCGTGCCGGCTTGCCGGTTCCGCACCAGCGCACAATTTGATAGCAGGTGAAAATTCCTACCAATCCTGGTAAGGTTCTCCGCAGCCCCCAAGCCTCGTTTTCAACCCACAGTAAGCCGACAAAGATCAGGATGGATGGGTGCACCAAGAAAAGCACAGCATGAACCCAGTGCTCTCCTGCAGCACACTTCTCCGCATGGACCCACTCGTCTTTCGTGACAACAAGGGAAGAAAAAATAGCGAGGAAAATGTAGCACTGAATCCAAGAAGTTTCAGGCGGTGCAAATGCGGGCAAGGCCAAGGCCGAAAGATAGACGAGAGAATCTAAAGGATGTCCCCATTGCTCCCAAGATTCAAGACCCCGCCGCCGGTGATAGATCCCTTCATCGGCCCCCATGAATAGGACCTGCAATGAAACAAGCGCCACGACAGCGCTAGTAAGCGAACCGGCTGCCACAAGTGAAGCTTCCAACCCTTCCTATCCGCTACGATACCGCGACGGCCGGAAAAACGCCACGCTCCAGAACCAGCGACGCCAAGAGCAACGGAACCAGAGACTTCAATGTTGGAGGACTTCGTTCTTGATTCAGCCTCCCAGAACAAGCGCAATCGAATCGTTGGCGCGGATCAACCCCGATTTGACCACGCGCGCGCAGATCCCACCGCGTCTTCCAAGGGCTCGTGTCATCCCAGGCTGTGTAAGCGACTCGATGTAGCTGCACGGCGGACGCGGACGGTCGTATTCGAGCACCGCTTGGCCGATGTGAAACCTTCTGCCGCTGAGATCACCGAGCCTTATGCCGCGGGTTACCACGTTACGCCGGTGCTCACCGTCGGCGACGCGAACGCCTGTGGTCTTGAGAATCTCGTCCAAGTCCTCGGCCTCAATCAATGTCAGCTGGCACTCATCGATGCCGGTCCAATATCCGGTTCCCAAACAATAACGATCTCCCCTGAGGCCAAGACCAGCCAAGGCCTCAACCTCCACCACCCTCTCCATTCGCGTGCCACCCCGTGGCGTTATGAAAACAGCTTCAACGGTTCCTTGAATCATAAACAGTCTCCGCTCGTTCAGGCCGCTCTTAACGCATGGATGATATCAAGCCGCGCCGCACGAATGGCGGGGAGAAAACCGCCCAGCAGGCCCATCAGCAAAGCAAAAGCGACGGAGATCGCCGCGATGAAGGGTGACAGGGCAAAGGAAAACGCGAGCTCGGCAAAGGATGCGAAGTTTAGAGTCGAGATCGTGAAAAACTGCAGCAGCGAGGCCAGCAGCACTCCCAGCAAACCGCCCGACAGAGAAATGAACAAGGATTCCGCAAGAAAGGCGATGAGGATGCTGCGCCGCAGAAATCCCAAGGCTCGCAAGGTTCCGATTTCGATAGTTCGATTCGCGACCGAGCCATACATCGTGATCATCGCCCCGATGACGGAGCCGGTGCTGAAAATCGCCGTGATGAAAAGACCCATAATCCGAATGAACGCCGCCATCATTTCCGATTGCTCTTCGAAAAACGTCCTTTCTCTTTTGGGCTCGTAGTGCAGCAGCCGGTTATCGGCCTGAAACCGCGCGCGGAATTCTTCGAAAGCCCCGCCTTCGCGAACCCTGAACGTCAAGGTCGAGTAAGACGACCTTTTAAAAACGTCCATGATCTGATTGGAGTCCCCCCAGATTTCCGAGTCAAACCCGCTCCCTGCGGAATCAATAACACCGACAACGCTCCAGAAATCTCCGCCAAACTTGATACGGGCCCCGACCCGGGCGCCGGTGAATCGCTCGGCAATCGAGCTGCCCACGACGATCTCGCGCGCTCCCCACCGGAACAGCCTGCCCGCGACGAGCCGGACCTGCGGCCGCAACTCAAATGCCGCCGGCTCGACTCCCCGCACGGTAACGTTGCTCATGCCCCCGCCCACTTTCTCCATGTTGATGATCACGACGGCTTCCCTGGAGCTGAGCGGAGTGCCCGCCGCCGACCGGGCGACTTGCGGCATACCCGCAATCAGAGTCGCAACCTCTCTGTCCAGAATGCTGAGAGTCTCACTGTTCGCGGCTCTCCGGAGAACGATCACATTTTCATCCGAACCTGTGGCGCGCAGCGCTTGTTGGATGCCGCGAGCCATCATCAGCACCGCACTGAACACAAAGACAACGAGGGCGATGCCGAGGACGGTCATGCTCGTGGTCAAGCGGCGCGCCGCGAAACTCCGCACAATGTAGCGTACCGGAATCGTCACCGTTGCACGTTAACGATCAGCCGACGTATCTCAGACCCTCGACGATCCGCGTTACGACCGCCCGCCGCGCCGGAATCACTGAGGCCGTGAGCCCGACGAGAATTCCGGCAAAAGCACCGGCGACGATCGTCTTGGGCTCAATATAAAAGACGGGAAACCATCCTTTCGGAAGAGCGCTCTGGAATCCCTCGACGGCCGGGAAAGTCACCATCAAGCCGAGCGCGGTGCCCAGCAGCGACAGGAGCAGTGACTCCCCTGCGATCAGAGCGAACAGGTGCCGGCCGGAGAAACCAAGCGCCTTCAAGACGGCGTATTCATGGCTTCTTTCTCTGGCCGACATGATCATCGTGTTGGCGAGTACGAGTAGGATGATTCCGATAATGACAAACGACATCACGTCCATCGCCGTGATCACAGAGCCCATGGAGGAGAGAAAGCTCTGCTGAAAAGCCCGCTCGGTTTCCGTCTTCGTCTCGGCGCGCGAGTTCACGAAAAGCCGATCGATCGCTTCCGAAACAGTAGCCGCGTCAGTCGGGTCCGATATCCTGATGACGTACCAACCAACCTGCCCCGCTCGCTCGTCTCTCTCCTGACGCGCCCTTTCCTCCAGGTACTGCCAGTGGAACAACATGCTCGTTGGGTCGGTCGTCTTGTCCCGCGGGCGGTAAATCCCGCGAACGACGAACTCCCATTTCCCCGGAAAAATGTCCCCCTCGAGCGGCATGATATCGCCGATCTTCAAGTTGTATCTCTGCGCGATGTCGATCCCGATGATGGTGGCGTTGCGCTCTCGCTTGAAGGCTTCAAACTCAGCGGGGCTTACGATAAACTCCGGATAAACGTCGAAGAACGTATTCGAGTCCACCGCTAAACGCGCAAAAAACTGATTTTTATCGATGTAGACTCCCGAAAACCACACCGCGAACGTGACGCGCTCGACGCCGGCCACCTGCTGAATGCGGTCGCGGTACGCATAGGGAAGCGGAAAGACGAACGAAACGGCATGGCGCGTGATGAGACGGTTGGCGGCCGACGCTTCGATGCCCACATGCCACGCTGTCACCACAGTGCGCAGCAACGCGAATGCCATCACGGCCACGGCAATACCCAGTAGGGTAAGCACGCTGCGCAGTTTATGGCGCATCGTATTGCGCGCAATGAGCTTGATAATTTCCAAAGATCCTCTTCCACTTCAGGCTGTGTGAAAACTCCGCTCCTGGCTCGATTGGGCGCACGACGAACGGAAGAGAAATCTACAGAAATTAAGCATTCGCCGTTTGTCCTGAGCTGGGTCGATGTCCGGGGCAGGCACGGACGCCTGCCGCTACGCCAGCTCGCCCTTTTCCAGATGCCGGATCGAGCGGGCTTTTTCCGCTGCCCGCGGATCGTGCGTAACCATGAGAATCGTTTTTTTCAGCTCACGGTTCAGACGCTCCAGTAAGCCGAGCACTTCCTCCGCCGATGTCTTGTCCAGATCTCCCGTGGGCTCGTCGGCGACGAGAATCATGGGGTCACTGGCGATCGCCCGCGCAATCGCCACGCGCTGTTCCTGGCCGCCGGACAGCTGGCGTGGGTAATGATCCATGCGGTCCGCGAGGCCTACGATCGTCAGCGCCGCCTCCGCATGCGTCCGGCGCTCCGCTCTCGACAGTGGCGTCAGCAGAAGCGGGAGCTCGACGTTTTCTACTGCGGTCAGAACGGGAATCAAATTATAGAACTGAAAGATGAAGCCCACGTGTCGCGAACGCCACAGCGCGAGATCGGTTTCACTAAGCTGGGCAACGTCGGTTCCGGCGACAAGGATTTTCCCATGCGTGGGTTTGTCAATGCCGGCGATGAGGTTCAGGAGAGTCGTTTTTCCCGAACCGGAAGGTCCCATGAAAGCGACAAACTCGCCCTCGGGGACGGCCAGTGAGATGTTTCTCAGCACCGGAATTTCCAAGCTGTCGCGATGGTAAGATTTGAAGACGTTCTGAACCTCGATCAGAGCCGGCTGCATGATGGATTGAAACCCTACTTTGTCGTCAGCGCGATTTTCGCGCCCGATTGGAGCTTGTCGTCGACGCGCGCGATAACCTTGTCGCCGGCTTTAAGTCCGCTCTTGATCTCGATCAGACCACCCATGCGCTGCCCCAGGACCACCTCAACCTCAACCGCCCGTCCGTCTTCGACCTGGTACACCACCTGGCGGCCGCTTCTTTGCGCCACCGCCGTCGCGGGCACGCTGAGCACCGGTTTTGTCATTGCGGCCGAGTCTCCGGACCCAGCCGGCAAGAAGGTAATCCTGGCGCTCATGTCCGGTAGGACGCGGCGGTCGTAAGACTTGAACCTGATTTTCACCTGGACAGTAGCTTTGGCGCGGTCGGCCGTTGGAATAATCTTACTCACGTACGCCGGATAGCGATGTTCCGGATAAGCATCCAGATTGATCTCACAAGGCTGGCCTGAGAATACGAGCGGAATATTCGCTTCTGATACGTCAGCTTCGACCTCCAAAGACGTAAGGTCCGCAATCGTAACAACTGCCGCCCTCGAGCTCGCGGCGCCAGCGAGAGGAGCGACGATCTCTCCGATGTCGGCGTTCTTGTTCACGACCGTACCGTCAAAAGGCGCGACGATGCGGGTGTTATCCACCGCGGCCTCTGCTTCTTTAACGCCAGCTCGCGCCGCATCGATCGACGCAACCACGCGCTTATAGCGCGCCTCCGCAGCATCAAAATCGGCCTGTGCAATGAACTGCTTATTCAACAGAGTCTTCTGGCGGTCGAGAGACTGTTTGGCGTCGTTTAAATCCGCTTCCTGCATTCGGAGATTCATTCGCGCGCGCTCCAGCGTAGCGAGGACATCAGCTGCCTCGAGGCGCGCGATCAATTGGCCCTTTTTCACCGTGTCTCCCTCTTCTACCGCGAGATACACCAGCTGTCCCGTTCCCTTCGAAGCCACCGCGGCTTTTCTCCGCGCGACCACATAGCCGCTTGCGGTCAACACCGAGTTGGCCTGGGCCGGCGAGGTCAGAGAGGCCGTCACAAGCTGAACCTGGATTCCTGGACTTAGGAATGGCGCCAGATACAGAGAGATCCCCCCCAAGATAACCGTCACCACCAGCCAGGAAAAAACTCTTCGCGCGCGCCGGGCTTTACGTCCACGTCCCGGGCCCATCGACGACCGGTCTATCTTGAGCGAGGCGAGATCAACATCCTTGGGTTCCATGAGCACAAGAGCTTTTTATTAAGCCGTTTAATTGGGCCGTTTTCAAGGATACGTTGAACCGAGCGCCGGCGAAGCTTTCCAAACCTTCAAAACTACTTTAACATTTCCTTACAGGCTGAGTTTTTGTCTCCATAAGGTTATGAGTCAGACGACCTCCTGGGATCCTGAACGTTACGCGAGAAACGCCCGATTCGTCTCGGATCTCGGCGCGCCCCTTCTTGAGATACTTGCGCCGAGGCCAGGCGAGCTGATTCTCGACCTGGGATGCGGCGATGGCGCGCTAACGGAAAAAATCGCCCTGTTCGGTTCCAGGGTGCTCGGCATCGACGCCAGCTTGTCGCAAATTTCCGCGGCAAGGAAGCGCGGTTTGAACGTCCTGGTCATGGACGGCCAGAATCTTTGTTTTAAAGAGAGCTTCGATGCCGTCTTCACGAACGCCGCTCTCCATTGGATGAAACGCCCCGCAACCGTAGCGTCCGGAGTTTGGAACGCGTTGAAGCCCGGGGGCCGATTCGTGGGCGAATTTGGCGGCAAAGAAAATGTCGGTAAAATCCAGTCCGCCCTGCATGTCGCTCTGCGAACGCGCGGCATCGACGCGGCCGCGATCGATCCCTGGTACTACCCATCCGCCAAGGAATATTCCGAGATTCTCCGCACCGCAGGCTTCACCGTTCACACCGCCGAGATCATCCCCAGACCCACCCGCCTTCCCGGTGACATCTTCGGCTGGTTGGAGACCTTCGCCCAGCCATTCATCAACGCCGTCAGCGAATCCGAACGCCCTGCTTTCCTGCTCGGAATCGCACGGGAGCTGGAACTGAAACTCCGCGACTCTCAGGGAAACTGGTTTGCAGACTACATGCGCTTGAGATTTGCCGCGACCAAAGCCATCGAGTGAGAGTTCACTCGTATTCGATCGCTTCCACAATGTTGAGAGCCGCAGCCCGGCGCGCCGGCACGTAACCTGCGAGCAGGCAGAGCACCACCGATAACACGACGCACGAAACGGCAACACCGAGAGGATAAGAATACTGAAACGTCCACCCCGTAAGCACCTTGGTATTATAAACCACATGGTGGTAAGACATGATCGTCCCGGAGATCAGGCCGAGCAAGCCTCCCAAAAAGCCCATCGAACTTGCCTCGACAACGAGAATTCGACGCATTTGCTCTTGCGTCGCCCCCACCGCTCTGAGGACACCGATCTCCTGGGTGCGATCCATGACCGATGCCAGCAAAGTATTGATCACGCTGAAGACCGCGACCACGATGGCAATGATCTCGACGGCGTAGTTGACGCGGAAAGACTGTTCCATGATGTCAACCACGGCCTGTTTCAATTCGCGATGCGTGTTGATAAACAACTGATACCGCTCCCCATATTGTTCCTTGATGTCCTGGATCACGCTCTGCGCATTTACGCCGCGATCCAACCAGAGATCAAAAGCATCGACCAGATCGTCACCCCATAACCTCGAGTACACTGCCCGATCCAGTAAAACGCTTCCCGCGTCCGATGAATAATCGACGTACACCGCCAGGATAGGAAAAGAGACGAGGCCGGAGGGCGTGGGCAGCTCAATGCGATCGCCGCGCCGCTTGCCAAATTTGCTTTCAAAGCTCTCACTCACAACCACTCCCTCCCCCGCTCCCATACGACGCAGGACCTCTCTGCCGTTACCCCCGACAGCGGGCAAATCGCGCACCGATTCGGCGTCGCGCGCGGAAAAAGATTCAATGACGATGGGCTTGCCTTGATAGGTGGAGCGAATCAAGCGGTAGCGATCGACAAGTCGAACGCCGCGGATCTTGCGTAGCGAGAAAGCCAACTCTTCTTTCATCGGAACATTGAACGAACCGGCGGTCCTGGCGCTGGAGTGAACCACCAGATCCGCGGTGACCATCTGATCGACCCACGAAAGCAGCGAGAGCCGGACGCTGTGAACCAAGGCAGCGACCGTAAAAATCGCCGCGAGACTAATCATCAATGTGGATACCGTCATTCCCGCGCGCACCGGGCTGCGCGCGAGCGCGTCGCAGGCGATTTTCCCCACGATCCAAACGCCCGGCTTGAGCCAGTAACCGATGGTCCTGGTCCAGGCGATGATGACCAAAGGGGACAAAAAGCACAGCGCCAGCAAGAATAGGAACATGCCCGCCATCCCCAGGCTGAATTTCGCCACGGCTCCAATATACGGCGGGGCAAAGATCCAGAGGAGGGGCGACAAAACCAGCAGCGCTAAGCCCACGTAAGCGGAGCGAGAACCCCCCCCGCTCCGCGACCGCCATGGCTCTTGGCGCGCGCCTTCTATCGGACCAATCTTGGTCGCTTCCCAGGCAGGATGGAGCGCCGCCAGGATGGCAACCCCAACGCCGCTGGCCAAGCCGATCCAGACTTCACGCAGCGTCAGCACCGCACGGTTCGCGTCGAGCGGAAAATAAAGGTTGCTGACGGTCTGCGTTACCGAACCGATCGCCCCGCGGGCGAGGAGAATGCCCGCGAGAAGACCGCTCAACGAACCGGTGAACGCGAGCGCTAGAGCTTCCACGACGAAGAGAACCAGCACCTGTCTGCGCACAACCCCCAGACATCGCAGAATGCCAATCTCCCGGCGTCTCTGGACCACCGACACAGAGACCGTGTTGTAAATCAGAAAGACGCCGACAAAGAGCGCGACCAGGCTCACGAAGAAAAGACCGACTCGAAAGGACGCCAGCAGAGATTCGACTTGCTCTCCTCTCTCGCTCGGACGTTGCACCTGCGCCGTGCCCCGCAGCTGCGCCGCGAGGCGTTCCCTGACGCCGTCAATTTCCTCCCCCTCCTGGACCGTCAGATCAATGACATCCAGCTTTCCCTCTTTGCCAAGAGCAATCTGCGCCACAGGTAGGTCCATCAAGGCAAAGCTGCCTGCAAATGCTCTCGCGGCGCCCTCTTCTTTCAATAAGGCGCGTACGGTGTAGCGCCTGATTCCCCGGCTGGTCACAAGGAAAATTTGCGCGCCCATCGGGAATCCCAAGCGTTTGGACAGAGACTCCGTGAGAGCGATGGAGTCCGGCGGCGCAATGAAATCCAGCGCGCTTTCCATACCCAATGAGGCGCCCACAAACTGATGCTCGCGCAACAAGGAGTCCGTGAGAAGATCCACTCCGTAGATGAAAAGCCGCTCTCCCTTGAAGCCCACGATCGGCAGAAATCCTTCCACCGTTGCCGCAACATCTTGAACTCCCGGGGCATCCCGCACGGCCGGCAACAGGGACTCTTTAACGCCGCTCTCTCCGTTGGTAACTTGCAAGACGGCCTTGCCCGCAATCAGGTCGATCGTGCGCTGGAACGACTGGATCAGAGTGCGGTTCACCATGCTGATGGCCGTGATCACGGCGACGCCGAGGACGATTCCGGCAAACGTGAGCACGGTGCGCAAGCGGTGCCGACCGAAGTGACGAAAGGAAAGGAAGCGCAGAAGACCGATCATGTTATTGCTGATCCTCTTCCACAATTCCGTCATGCATGGAAACCCAACGGTTACCGTATTCGGCGGCCCGGGTATTGTGAGTCACCATGACCACGGTGCAGCCCTCCTCCTGGTTGACGCTCCGAATCAATTGCAGGACCGAATCGCCAGTTTTTGAATCGAGATTGCCCGTGGGTTCGTCGGCAAGCAAGATCAGCGGCGAAAACGCGAGCGCGCGCGCAATGGCAACGCGCTGCATCTCCCCGCCGGAGAGCTCTTCAGGATAGTGATCGCCGCGTGCCGCCAAGCCGAACCTATCGAGCAGCGCCGCGCCGCGCTCCGCCGCTCGGTCGCGCCTCTGCCCATCCAGAACGAGCGGCAGCATGATATTTTCTCGCGCCGTGAGCAGCGGAAGGAGATTAAAGAACTGGAACACAAAGCCAATCTTCACGCGCCGAAAAAGCGTCAAGTCATGGTCGGAAAGCTGCGAGATGATCCGCCCGTCCACCAGGACTTCGCCCCGCGTGGGACGGTCAAGACCGCCCATCAAGTGGAGAAGCGTGCTCTTTCCCGAGCCGCTCGGGCCCATGATCACAACGAATTCTGCCTTGCGGATATCAAGAGAAACCCCGGCCAGGGCGGTAACGGCATTCCCTCCCTGCCCGTAGGTTTTGTGCACGCCGAGCAAACGAATCATGAAGCGGCGTCAGAGGGACAATGATAGAACGGGAACGGCAAGTGCTGCGGAATCTTCCCCTTTCGCATGGGCTTGTTCGACCTTTGTGAGGTTTTCCTTGACTTGCTCGACAAACGGACCCAATTTGACGCCTAGGTGGACGGATTCATAGGCCTCGAGCTTCCTCAAGCCTGAGCGCCATAGCTTGATCGCGCCGATCAGCACGCCTTGCTCCCATTTCAAGTACCCTGCCGCGATTTGAATGATCCCCTGGTAGAAATCACGATCTTTACCGTGTTCTTCGATCCAGATCTCTTCCAGGGTCTCATGGCATTCGAAGAAAAGCCCGTGATTGAACTGTTCGACGCCTTTAATCAGGCGCCCATCGAATTCAGCTTCCATTGAGCCTCACGTCTTTTTATAATGGGGCTGGCTTTTGATCGTACGATTGTTTCTATAGCATCCGTCGGTGCTAAGTGACAGAGTTTTTGGTGCCCATTTAGACAAAAAAATTTCACTTACATGCCAGGGACCCCTCATCGGACCATGCCGGCCCGGAAAACCGTACGCCTAAAGATTGACTCCTTGGCCTACGGCCCCTATGGCGTCGGAAGAGAGCAGCAACGCGTTGTCTTAGTTCCTCTCACCGCGCCCGGAGATGAAGTGGAGGCGCGGATCGTTGCCGAAAAGAAGAATTACTCTACCGCAGATCTGGTTCGGCTGCTCAAGCCCTCTCCTCAGCGGCAGCCGCCTCCATGTGCTTATTTTCCTCACTGCGGTGGTTGCCCTTGGCAGCACGTGAGCTACCCGCACCAGCTTTCTGCCAAGGAAAACATCGTCCTGCAGAACTTGCGGCGGATCGGTCACTTTGACGATTTTCGGCTTTTGCCGATCGTTCCCTCTCCTGACCAATATCATTACCGGCGGCGCATTCGACTGCAATGCAGCAAGGAAAAAAAGCTGGGGTTCCATTCCGCCTTTTCCCACAAGCTGGTCCCGATCGACGCTTGCCTGATCGCCGACGACGAGCTTAACCTCAAGCTCCCAGCCGCCCGCGAATGGACTGCGACCCTGCAGACGGCGCTCCGAAACGTCGAGATCGTGAAAGCGGATCGAGAAGGGACGGCAATCCTCGTGGGCAGGACAACCGCTGAATTCGCCGGCCCTGACGACGTCTCTTGCGCCCGTTTTCTTGCACAGAATGGGGCGATTTGCGGTCTGGTGATTGCCGGCCGGGGCTGGCGACGTGCATGGGGAGAGACCAAGGTGACATTTCACTCGCAAGACGCACTGCCCTTGAGTATCGACGCTGACGTTTTTAGCCAGGTGAATCAGGTTAGTAGCAAACTGCTCGTGCGCGAGTTACTGAACTGGGGAGCCTTCACCGAACAAGACCGGATTTTGGAGCTCTATGCCGGGGCCGGCAACTTGACGTTGGCCATGGCGCAACGGGCGCACGGGGTCGTTGCGGTGGAGCAAGACACAATAGCGGTCGAGGACGGCAGAACGAACAGCCGGCGTTACCAACTGGAGAATATTCGCTGGCTATGCGCGGACGTCGGAACCGCCGTTCGCGACCTAAGCCGGGAAAAGGAACACTTTACCAAGGTTATCCTCAATCCTCCACGCACCGGAGCCAAAGGTTTCGAAGTTGGATTGGCCAGCTTTGCAGCACGGAAAATCTTTTATGTTTCGTGCAATCCCGCGACGTTAGCGCGCGATCTCGCGGCACTCAGAAAGTTGGGTTACGCCCTCGCCCGCGTCCGACCTTTCGACCTATTTCCCCACACGTTTCATGTGGAAACCCTCGCTGAGATGGTACGATAGGATTTTTCCCCGCCGGCTTCGCGGTTGTGTCGTCTGGCTTTTGATACTATCATGATTCACGATTAAGCGTTAGTTGCTCCTTCTGTTGGTTTCCGGCCACAAAGGCCCGATGGAACACGAAATCTTCTGGCCCAATGATGCGAAACTCGCCGTCTTGGTCACCGTCATGCTGGAGACCTGGACGGAGGGCAAGGCTCCACCCTATTCCCCGATGACAACCGCGTTGCGGCCCGGGACTTTGGACCTCCTCGGAATATCCTGGTCCCAATACGGCGGGAAAACCGGCATCTGGAGAATTCTCTCTATCCTTGACCGTTTCGGCATTAAAGCCACGGTGTGCGCAAACGGCAAATCCGTTGAGCTCTTTCCCGATGTCGTCAAGCGGCTGCACGATAACGGGCACGAAATCGCCGCTCACTCCTACACGCAAGACACGATCCTGCCCTACTTGACCGCCGAAGAAGAAATAGCCGTGATTCGAAAGTGCGTCCGGATCATCGAAGCTGCAACCGCACGGCGACCGACCGGCTGGTTCAGTCCCGTAGCGGCGCCAACGCCCCACACCGCGGAGTTCCTAGCGGAAGAGAAATTTCTTTGGCATGGCGACTACAACGACACCGACCTGCCCTATCCGCTGGAGACACCGAGAGGAACGCTCGTGGCAATCCCGCATAGTGATTTCACCGACAACAGGGTTCTCCGCGCCAGCCCGCAAGATTTTCTTGCAGTCTATAAGGGCACTTTTGATTATCTCTACCGCAACGAATCTAGAGCTATGCTCAACATGACCGTTCACGCTCATTTCGGCGGGCGTCCCTTGATGTCGGCGATGTTTTCTGCAGCGCTCGAATACTTTAAAGGATTTTCCCGCGTCTGGTTTGCTCGTCATGACGAGGTAGCGCGCTGGACTCTTAGCAAACTCGGACAGTCGTGCTAGATTAATCAACAATCAGGAGGTGTAGCAACTATGAGTCAGCCCAAGAAGAGCACAAGCCCCAAGGTAACGATCATCAGCACCAAAGGGGCGAACCAGGTCATCAATTACCTCTTGGAGGATCGCGATCGCCTGGAGTGGCTTGTCGCCATTGGGCGGGGCGAAAAGGGCGACATTTTCTTTTACGATTCTGGCGGCGACATCATCCAGGATCTCGGCGCGCTCGAGTATATCAAAGAGAGAATTCTCAGAGACTATTTTGGTGAGATCGACGATTAGACGTTCTAGTCGTCACTAGCCCGGCTTCTTAGGCTCCGGAATAAACGGAGCCTGGGTTGGGCCGCCAAGTAAGCTCCCCGGTAAGAGCCCTTCTAGCTCCTCGACCTTCCAGGGACCGTCGTTGCGCCAGTCGCGATAAATCATACCTGTGACGGTTGGATGGCTATAGAGACCGATCTTCCCCGAGCCGGCCTGAAATACGAGCCCATTAACGCGGGCGGCGTGCTCGGTTGCGAGATAAACGACGATCGGCGAGACAAATTCGGGTGTCGCCCGTTCATCGGCATCTTGGTCGGGATTTCTTTTCCTCGTCAGGCCCGCACGCCGGAGCGTTTCGGCTTGGTCAGATTGAGGGTTGCTCCCGCGGCGGGTATCGGCACTCGGCGCAATGGCGTTGACCGTGATGCCATGGTCGCGCAGTTCGAACGCCAGGTCCCAGGTAAGGCTGACAATGCCTCCTTTTGCCGCACCATAATTACATCTGCCCTCGGGATTCCGCCATTGGCTCGACGTCGTATTAATAATGCGCCCGTACCGCTGCTTCATCATGATGGGCGCGGCGTGCCGGCACATGTTAAAGTGTCCCTTTAGATGGACGCCGATGACTCTATCCCACGCTTCTTCAGGCATTTCGTGGATCAGAAAATGCCAGAAGATTCCCGCGTTGTTGACAAGAATATCCAACCTTCCGTAGTGTTCCATCGCGGTCTGAACGATTCTCCGCGCGGCTTCAAAGTGGGCCACGGATTCGTAGCTAGCAACTGCTTCTCCTCCCCTCCTCTTTATTCCCGCCGTGACCTCATCTGCGGGGCTATGGGAGCCTCCGCCGCCATTGCGCTCGGCACCGGTATCGTTGACCACCACCTTCGCCCCCTCAGCTGCCAACGCCAGCGCATGCGCCCGGCCAATACCGCGGCCGCTTCCGGTCACGATCGCGACTCTTCCCTTCAGGCGCTCACCCATTCTCTCGCTCCCTTTATTTGAATATCGCGCGCCATTCCCGGATGCCGCCTTCATAGTCCGCGGCCGTTTCCGGTTGAATAGGATAAAGCTTTAGCCGGGTCTGGTCCACGTTCTGATACGGCAGCGGGACGTCCGTTCTTGCCGAGATCCTGCCGGAATCGCGCACAATCGACTGCCCCTCCTTAGAAAGAGCGAAATCTACAAAGATTCGCGCTGCCTCCGGATGAGGCGCATCGGCCGCGATCGCCATAGGGTGGATCGAAACGATGATCGGATCGTACGTCTTGAGCCATTCGACCGGAGCGCCTTCCTTTTTCATCTTTTCCACCGAATCGCTGAACGCTAAAGTAATCTCAAACTCCCCCGCCGCCATCAGTTGCGCGATCAGCGTATGGCCGTCGCGAAAACGGATCTGCTGCACTGCGAGATCCTGCAAAAACTTCACCGTCCGTTCTTTACCCCAGGTTTGGACGAGCCCGAAATACCATTCGATCTCTTCGTTGTCCATCCCAATCCTGCCCCGGTATCGCGGCTGAAGCAGCTCTTGATAGTTGCGCGGAGGAGCCTTTACCAAATTGGTGTTATAACTCCAAACGTAATAGGTGTCGTAAAAATCAGTCCAGTACCCCTTCGGGTCGGTAAAGCCCCTGGGATAATTCCTGCTCTCCACGGAAACGTAAGGTTGCACCAGATTGCGCTTCCACAGCTGATAATAGCCGATGCCTCTCAACGTCGTCACATCGGCGACGGGGCGGCCCGCCTGTTTCTCGCTGATGATGCGCGGGAGCAAATTGGTCTCCCGGTTACGAAACAGATTTACTTTGATCCCGGGGTATTTCTTTTCGAACGCTTGAATGATTTTCCGGCTGTCCTCGATCGCCGTGGGTGTGTACCAGACAACCTCGCCCTCACGCTTTGCCATTTCCAGATTCTGGCCTTGAGCCGGCGCTGCCGACGTCAGAAGGGAAACAAGAAGAGCCGTGAAGAAGAATTTTTCGCCGCCGATTTTCATTTTCTCCTCCATCAACAAATTGCCGTCGCGACCAGTAAAATCCCTAACACAGCAGTTCAGTCTGGGTCAACGCCCGGGTTCTGTTTCCGCGCGAAGCAACTCCGGGGTTGCACGCGTGACTGCAATTCACTAAACTCGCGTCGTTTCCGACAGGAGCCCACAGCGAACAGGGAGGAAGCAATGGCACAGGCGAATTCGGAGATAGCGGAAATCTCGGCGCGCGCGGAAAGCTGGAACATGCGTCTTCTCGGCCACAGCGACCTGGCGGGTCACGGCGACGGCAGCCGCATCGACAAGAAGGGCCAGTATCTCTTCGTCGCCCATATGAAAGATGTGGCGGTAACGATTTTGAATGTCGAAGATCCGAAAAGTCCTCGCGTCGTACATCAGATCGAAAAAGCGCCGGGAGTGCATTCCCACAAGGTGCAAGTTGCGGGCGATCTGATGCTCACCAATCATGAACGCGCCCCTTGGGAAACCGGATCTTATCGACCGGGGCTCGCGCTCTACGACATCTCTCGACCCGAGTCTCCCAAGCAAATAAGCTTCTTTGAGACCTCCGATAAGGGGGTGCATCGCTTTTGGTTCAGCGACGGCCGCTACGCCCATCTACCGACTTCTGCTGAGGGCTACTCGAATCGAATCTACCGCATCGTCGACGTGCGGAACCCGACTCGGGTGGAGGAAGTGGGACGATGGTGGCTGCCGGGGCTTTGGGCGGACGGCGGAGAGAGCCCCACGTGGGAAGCAAAGAAAAGCGTCTGGTGCCACGGCATTATTCCTTCACCGGCGGGAGACCGCGCCTATGTGGCTTACGAAGACGAGGGTTTTGTCATTCTCGACATCAGCAATCCCACTTCGCCGCACATGATTAGCCGCCTCGATCTGATGTTCCCGTTCCGCGGCCACACACACACGGTCCTGCCTCTGCCGCGCCGCAAACTTCTCGTCGTCGCGGAAGAAGCCGTCAAAAATCGTTGCGCCGACGCTTACAAGATGGTTTGGGTCGTTGACGTCCGGGACGAAACTAAACCCATTCCCATCGCTAGTTTTCCGATACCGGAGGGTAATTTTTGCGCCCGTGGCGGCCGTTTTGGCCCGCACAACGTGCACGAGAACCGGCCCGGATCCAAGTACGACGATCTCCTCATCTACCTTTGTTATTTCAACGCCGGGATTCGAGTGATCGATATCAGCAACGCCTTCCGGCCAAGCGAGACAGGGTATTTCATTCCGCCGGCACCCAAAGGACAGGAGTCGATCCAGATCAACGACGTCTATGTCGACAGCGACGGTTTGATCTATATCACCGACCGCATCGGCGGCGGCCTTTACATCCTCGAGTACACCGGCCCGCGCCCAACCGCAGCAAAAGAAATTGGGCGTCAAGAAGGCCTAGAGTAGGAAGACTTCGGCGGGTGCCGAAGATACATGGCGCAAAGCAGTTATTTGAGCCGTTTTGCGGGAACATAGCGGCAGTGACGCCTGATTTATTGCGGCGGTGACGTATACCGCTTTTTCAAAAGGGGAACAGAACTCAAACCTGTCTTTGCAAAAGGGAAGATTGTGGGCGGAGTGGCTCGCGAATGATGTGGCGGGCTGGGACAGGACTAGTTTTCCGGCGCAATTTCAAAGACCACACGGTCCATAAGCGGCGGCGAATCCCGCAGGGTCAGAATCCGTCTTCGAAGACCGTCGTCCGTCACCTGGCGCGCTGTGCAGTGATAACGTTGGCCCGTCGCCTTGATCTCCACGGCAGCATTCTTCAGCAGATTCTGGCACCAGTGCTTGCCAGCGATTCTCGCCGACGACGCGTAGAATTTTCCGTCCGCATAGACGAAGCGTAGCTCCACTGTGCGCGGCTCCCCGGTTTTGCGACCAACAGTGGTCAGCTCTCCCACGAAGATAGCCTTGTCCTTCAACGCCATATCGATCCTTCCTTTGTTGTGTCCTCGCGCAACGTGTGCTTTAGGCGTCGGAACCCGTTCTAAATCGAGCCGGAGAAAGTGTCTCCGCTCGTCCTGCTGCACCACCGAGAAGCAACTCGGCCGCCAAAGCACCCACGGCACCGCTCGTGGTGACGCCATGCCCGCCCAAACCTGCCACCCAGAAAAGCCCCCGAACCTTGGAGTCCCAGCCGATAACGAAGCGGCCGTCAGGGGCAAAGGTTCGTAACCCCGCCCAGCTTTTCATGATGGGTAAATCTGCAAAGCGCGGAAAATAATTCCGCGCCTTCTCTGCGAGCAGCTCCAATGCGGATTCGACAGGCGCCGTATCCCCTGGAGGCATTTCCGCCTCGTCGCAGGCACATAGCAGAAGGCCACCCGAATCCGGCCTGAAATAGAACCCCTGGGACACATCCCAGACAAATGGCCACCCGTTGTCGACCCAAGGGAGCGGGCCAGTGACGAAAAGATGTCGTCTCAGGGGTCGCAGGCCGAGAGGCGCGCTCCCCGCGAGATTCCCGATTGTGCCAGCCCAGGCTCCCGCGGCGTTGACCACGATATCCGTCGCCACCGAATCATTTTCGAACAACACTCTGGCAATGCGGCCGTTTTGTTTTTCGATCGCCTTCACCGGGCAACCGTAGCGGAACTCGACGCCGAGCAAGCTCGCCGCCCTAAGATAACCCGAAAGCAGGGCATGGATATCCACGACGCCGTCCGTGGGACACCACAGGGCACCGTCAAATTGAGTCCCTTCCAGAATCGCCACGCGCGCCTGGGTCTCTTGTTGCGACAACAGCTCAACCTTGATGCCCAGCCGGTGGGCACGGGTCGCGTCGCGCTGCAGCCCTTCCCATATTCTCCCGCTGGCCAGTAGCATCGATCCGTTTTGCTCAAAGCTCACCGGCACCGGCCACCCCTGCGGGAGCTGGCGCAGAAACGCCGCTCCCTCGACCGCCAGCGCCATCGTGCTTTCTTCGGAAATCACCTGTCTGATGAGAGAAGCATTCCTACCCGAGGAATGATAACCCGCGACGCGCTCCTGCTCCACGACAACAACGTTGCGCGCGCCGCTGCGGGCCAAATGATAAGCCGTCGCCGCGCCGGCAAAGCCCGCTCCGATAATCACAATGTCGGCCGATGGCATCGTCGGACAATCAGGCGACCGGAAAAATTCTCTTGCCCGTGTCTTCCTCTTCCAAGATAATCGCTTTGGTCGGACATACCTTGGCGGCCAAAACAATCTTGTCATCGCTGTCGCCCTTGGGATCGATCACTTCGCAGATGAACTTCTGATCGAACTTGAACACTTTGTCCGCAACTTGGATGCACTTGCCGTAGCCCTCGCATTTTGCGCGATCCACCGTGATTTTCATCGAAACTCCTTTCGTTAATGGCGCTGCCCCGGCCTTTCCGAGTTAAAAAGCACTTTTCCTTTCCCGCTCGCGTTGTATAATACCAGATTGGAGATTCGATAAAAGGCGCCCGCAATGCCGACACCGGACTCCCACCGATCAACGCCTCTTGCAGGTCACGAATCACCTACGATATAGTGGGAGCAATGCGAATCCATCGATATACGGCGTGGGACGGAACTCAGGAAATCTTATTTCCAACCGCCGAAGATCTGCTCAAGCACCTCTCCGATAGCTTTCTCGACGAAGACGGCGTGCGCAAAGCGTTGCGCGACCTCATGCGTCGCGGCCTGGTCTCTGACGACGGCCAACGCTCCGTCAAGGGTTTGCGCGATCTCCTGCGGGAAGCCGATCAGAAAAGAAAACAACTCCTGGACAAATACTCTCCCGACTCATTTAAGCTCAAGCCGGAGGAGAGCCAGCAGCTGAGGGACAAGCTCAACAGCCTGGCGGAAAAGCTGGAAGCGTATCACGAACAGATGCGCAATTTCATGGAGCGTCTCTCGGGCCGCTACGCCGACCAGATGAACGAGATGGCGCAGCGGGCGCAACAGGCCTACCAGAAATTTCAGCAGTTGCGCGAACGCCTGAAGGATCAGATTTCTCAACGCAGCATGCAGCGCCCCCAAGACCTTACGGGGCAAAATTACCAGGATCTGATGAGCATGTTGGACCGCTTGAACGAACTCCTCCAGGACGAAAATTTTCTCAAGAATTTGCCCAATATGCTCGATGCCGCGGCCGAGGATCTCGACAACCTTCTGGAAAATTTGGACTCGTTGACCGAAGAGCAATTGAACCAGTTGAGCGAGCGTCTCGCGCAGATGGAGCAGTTAGAAAACCTGATCAACCAGTTCGGTTTTCGCGGCTCGCAAAGGATGGGCCTTGGGGAGGCCGGGCAGATTCTCAGCCAGATGCGCGGGCTGGAAAGGTTTCTGCGTTGGGGGCAGCGTGGTTTGGGGAATGTCTCCGAGCTGGATCTCAACGAGATTCGCGAGCTTCTCGGGGAAGAGGCTTTTGAGAATCTCAAATACCTCAAAGGCGTCGAAGACATGCTGGTCGAGGAAGGCTTCCTCGTCCGCTCCGACGAGGGCCTGAAACTGAGCCCCAAGGGAATGAGAAAAATCGGCGACAAGGCCTTGCGCGAAATCTTCCACATGCTGAACAAGAGCCGGTGGGGGAATCACCAGACCCTGACCCAGGGATCCCAGGGAGAACGTCTCGAAGAAACGAAAAAATACGAGTACGGTGACCCGCTCAACGTGAACATCCCCGAGACGCTGCTCAACGCCGTCGAGAGCGGCGAAACCAACATACCGGTAAAGATCGCGCCCGACGACTTTACGGTGTACCGCAACGAATTTACCACCAACACCGAGACGGTTCTATTGATCGACGTCAGCTATTCGATGTTGATGAACGACGCCTTGCACGCCGGCAAAAAAGTTGCGCTCGCTTTGCATCGACTGATCGACACCAAGTTTCCTCAGGATGTCTTGCACCTGGTGGCTTTCCGTTCCAACGCCAAGGTCATCCGCGCCGAGGAGCTGCCTTCGATCGTTGCGATCACCTACTTTATGGAACACGGAACGGATATCAAGGAGGCTCTGCGTTTTGCGCGCCAGCTCTTGGGGGCGCGCAAGGCAGCGAACCGTCAGATCATCCTGATTACCGACGGCGAGCCCACGGCGGCCACGCTTGACCGAGGCGGTCGCCTGCACAGCGGTTGGGGGTCCGCTATGCTTCACGAGCGCATCGTGCAGGAGACGCTGAAAGAAGTCAGGCGTTGTACACAGAGCAAGATCAGGATCAACACTTTTATGCTCGGCACCGATCGCTACCGGCGCGGCTTTATCGACCAGCTTTCCCGCATCAATACGGGACGTGTGTTCTATACCTCGCCCGACGAGATCGGAAACTACATCGTCGTCGACTATCTGGCCAACAAGCGCAAGCGAATCGGCCGGTTCTAGTCCTCTCGCGTTTCCACCACAAGAACCAGCACTCCGGTGTAAGCAAGGAGATGGTTCTTGCGTCTTGACGGTCCTACCTCAAAATTGCCGAAGAACCCAATCAGAGGGAAATCACCGAGCACGTTTCGGATATAGGCAGTGTCAATGCCCGGAAGGCCATAGAGCGATGGTCCGCGCGCGCAGCAGTTGAAATACAGTCCCATCTGAGGCTTTCTCCCACCCAGCTGGACCGACTGGCGTTGCAGCATTTGTTTCAGGTCTTCGCGCGCGCGTTGGCCGTCACGCAGGGTAAAAACAAGCTTTTGTCCCTCCCACGCTTCATCGGCAATCGCTAAGATGCCCTGCTGCGGCTCGACGCCGATAATGTTCCGGACCAGATAGTCACCCGGCGCGACACTGTTCTCTTCCCGCTCTGCGGGAACCCCTACGAATACACAAGCCAAAGCGCGCCGGAGATTTGCCAGCAGCGGAGCCCCGATAACTCGGGAAAAGACCTCGAATGCAGGACGGTGGTCGATCTCGAAGATGAGGTTATTTTGCGCCTTGGTGACAACCATCGGCTCCGTGACAGGCTGGCACCCCTGGGTAATCCCGATCGAAGTAACAAACGCGCCTTGAAGCAACAAACCCGCCACCGCATTGGTTGTGATTTGCGCGCCGCAGATTTGATAGGTTCTCCCGGCCGCGGCATTTTCCGAGCATCCGGCTCCGACCACAGGGAGAAATCCCAGGCGCTCCTCCACGCCCTGGATCAAAGCCCGTGGCTGGCTATTGTAAGTATCCGGAAACAGCGCGAGGATCTTATTGTTCTGCGACGTATCTTGAACCCTGGGCGCGAGCCATTCGCCCATCTCTCGGTCCCGCTCGCGCAGGGGCTGGTACAGAAACGGTTCGGTCGTGATCGAGTTCGACGACAGAGCCGCGACCGCGATGCCCGGACCGGTATCGATCTCTCCCTGCCCCGTGAGAACTCCAAGACCACTGCAGCCCACAATTTTCTCTGTCATCGTGATGCGCCTCAAGTCTGCGAGCAAGCCGCGCTCGTTTTGCAGATGCTCAACGGTGGCAAAAACCAGCACGGTATCGGCGGCGCCACCGAGCTGGTCCATGGCTTGTGCGGCTGCTTGCTGAACCGCAGCCCTTGTGGAGGACTGGGTCGACTGACCCACGCCTACGCGAAACATGCTGTGACTCTATGCAAACCCGGCGAGCCGGTCAAGATGCTGCCCTTTTTGTGTTTATCTGCTATAAGTCTTTTCATGAACGTCACTCAAATCCCTCTGCTAAGGGACAATTATGGTTATCTCATTATCTGTGAAGAGACCCGCGAGGCCGCAATCGTGGACCCCTCCGAAGGCGAGCCCGTTCTGGAGAGGATTGCGCAAGAAAACGTCCAACTCAGCGCGATCTTGAACACCCATCACCATCACGACCATACCGGCGGGAATGTTGCGCTGCTGGCAAAACACCCGGTGCGAGTATACGGTCATCGCAATGATCAGGGGCGCATTCCCGGACTAACCAACCCGCTCGACGAGGGCGATGAGATTGCGGTGGGAAATCTCCGCGCCCAAGTCCGCTTCATCCCCGGACACACCAAGGGACACGTGGCCTACCTTTTTGCGAACAAGCTCTTCTGCGGCGACACCCTTTTCGTCGCCGGCTGCGGCCGCCTCTTTGAAGGAACCGCAGAGCAAATGTTGACCTCTCTGTCCAAGCTTAAACAGTTGCCGGCGGACACGCTGGTTTACTGCGGGCACGAATACACGCAGAAAAACCTTGAGTTCGCCTTCACCCTGGAACCACGTAACCAAAAACTCCGCGAGAAAATCGAACACGTCCGCTTGCTCCGCGCCCAGGGTCTCTCCACTGTTCCTTCGACCATGGCTGAAGAAAGGCAAACTAATCCCTTTCTGCGCTGGGACAGTCAAGAAATTCAAGAGAACTTACGGCAAAACTTTTCACTGAGCGGCACGGCTCCCGTAGAAGTGTTTCGCAAAATCCGCCAGCTCAAGGATCATTACTGATCTGGGCAGCGACGAAAAAAAAGAGCATTGAAATGAACCTCAAGGAAAAGACCTATCTCGGGTACATCGTCCCGTTGCGCCTTTGGATCGGCTACTATTTGCTGCAGCAGGGAGTCAATAAATATCTTCGGGATTTTCCGAACCGGGAATGGTTCACGCGCCAGATCGGTAACGTGGCCGACCTCAATATGTATCCCTGGTACAAGACGTTTTTACAGAACGTCGTTGTTCCCCATCAAGAACTGTTTGGTTATTTAGTCATGACCGGCGAAATCTTGGTAGGGTTATGTCTCGTGCTCGGGCTCTTCACTCGGTTCAGCGCTTGCGTCGGTCTCTTCATGGTGGTCAACTACTTCCTGGGACCAGGCATGGCCCGTGGTGGCGCGCAATTCGCTCACCAGCAGACCTATATCGCCTCTCTGATCGTCATTCTGCTATCCAACCCTGGCCGGGTTCTGGGTTTGGACGGCCTGCTGTTCCGAAAAAGGTAAAGGCATGAGCATCGTTGGCCGAGCCACCCAAGCCGGAACTGACAAATATCGTCACCGATTCACAGGTAAGGTTTCGCCCGAGCATTTCTCTCAACGGCAAGACTTGTGGCTTTCCTCTATCGGTATCGGCACCTACCTGGGCGACCATGACGAGGCAACCGATGAACTTTATCGCCAGGCGGTCGTGCGCGCCGGCGAACTCGGATGCAACGTCATCGACAGCGCCGTCAACTACCGCCTGCAGCGCAGCGAGCGCTCCATTGGCGCCGCCCTCAAGGAGTTAGGCAACAAAGGAATCGGCCGCGATGAATTGTTTATCGCGACCAAAGGAGGCTTCATTCCGTTCGACGGCGTGCCCCCCAAGGATGTCCGCAGTTACGTTACCGAGGTATTCGTGAAGCCCGGAATCGCGGGCTTTTCCGACATCGTCGCCGGCTGCCACTGCATGGCACCCGGCTACCTGAGCAACCAGCTGGACTGCAGTTTACGAAACATGGGTATTGACTGCATTGACCTGTACTATGTTCACAACCCCGAGACACAGCTCACCCACGTTTCACGCGCCGACTTCAATCAGCGCTTGCGGCAGGGTTTCGAGGCGTTGGAAGCCGCCGTTGCGGCGGGCAAGATTCGCATGTACGGAACCGCGACTTGGAACGGGTATCGTAACGAAATCGGCGCACAAGATTATCTCTCCCTTGCAGAAATCGTCGGTATCGCCGGAGAGGCCGGCGGCAAGGACCATCATTTCAAAGCGATTCAACTCCCGTTCAATATGGCGATGCCGGAAGCGCTCACGCAGCAGAACCAGGAAATCGATGGTCACTGGGTTACGCTGGTTGACGCTGCCGCGCAGCTCGGCGTCACCGTGGTGTGCAGTGCGACGATTCTCCAGGGGCAGCTGGCCGGCAACCTGCCGGATATCGTCGCTCGCGTCTTCACGGGCCTGTCAACGGACGCGCAGCGCGCGATCCAGTTCGTCCGGTCAACGCCCGGCATCGCGACCGCGCTGATCGGGATGAAACAAGTTCGTCACGTCGAGGAAAATCTCAAGGTGGCCGAGTTCCCGCCTGTGACGCAGGAGCAATACGCGGAATTGTTCAGAGCCTCCTAGGTTCTTTCTCGTTCCCAAGATCGCTCCATGGCCACAGTAGGGATATCTCTCTAATTCCTTCTGCGTACCCTGTGAGAAAACGCCGCATCAATTTCGCCAACCCCTGCTGGCCGCTTCGCAAAAGGATGGGCGCGTGGTTGCTCATCAGCGCCCACGCATAAATCGGGGTCCCGGTCTCATGCGCAAGTCTGCCCAAGCAGAAACTCGCTTAGTTTCCCGTGATGAGATCAACTTTAGCAAACATGTCCTTGAGCCTCAGCAGGCTCGGCTCCGGCAACGATGGCCTTGACAGTGATTCCACGTTGGCTTTCAGGTGCTCGGGGCTCCCGGTCCCCGTGAGCACCACGTGGACTCCCGGCTCGTGGCGGCAATAACGGTACGCCGCGTCAGGATAACTCACCGCCTCACCTTCGTGGAGCAAGAACTCCAACGGCGCCGGTCCGGAACACCAACACGGATCGACCAAGCCTTTCTGCTGTAGTTCCTCAACGACCTGTTTTAAGCGCGCGGGCTGGCTTAGAGCGCGGCGCACGGCGAACATAATCAAGACACCGATGTTCTTTTCCTGGGTGTAGGGGAAGACACGGGCGCGCGCCGACTGATTCAACAGATTGAATCCGACCATCACCACGTCAAACCAGTCGTCCTTGAGCGCCCGTTGCAGCATTTGATGTTGCGGATCAACACCGAAAAACTCTGTGAGTCCGATGCAGCGGATTTTTCCTTCTTGGCGCAGCTCATACAGCAAAGGCACAAGCTCATTGAAGGCGAAAACATATTGCTTCAGATCAACGCCGTGCAGGTGATAGATATCGAGATAATCCGTCCCCAACCGCCGCAGACTTTCTTCCACGCCTTTGCGCATTTCGCTGCGCGCCTCCTCAGGCTCCAGATCCGGAACCGCCTTCTTTGTCGAAATCAGGAATTGATCCCGCGCTACCCCCTGGATCGCCTTACCGACTACCTCCTCGGTCCCGTATGCTTCCGCGGTATCGAGCAGGTTCACCCCTAGCCCGAGCGCTTTTCTGATGAGCGCCATCGCCTCCTTTTCGCCTCCGTTGTCGCGCAATCCCAGCCGGCTTGGTCCGCCGCAACCCAGACCCACCACGCTGACCTTTAATCCGCTCCGTCCTAAAACCGTGTACTCCATATGCGTTGTCCTCCCTCTATCGGCAGGAAATCTCAGGCATCACCCGAGCGAGTCGATGAAAGCAACCCTGATAACTCCAGAATACCCTCATCAAGCCACGCCGGATTGTATCTGGTTTTTCTCCTTTCTCCCATCCCCTTGCGAGGGGAAACGCTTCATCCGCTGGGATCAAGACCGGCCGGTCGCATTCCATCAACGTGGTCAGAATCCGCCGACATCCGGTCGAGAAGCCTTCTTTGCTGCGCTGCGCCTGCTGCGTTACTTTTTTAGGTATTCCGCTCGTATTCATGATAACCTAGAAGACGAAAAACGACGAGCAACCGCTGCCTGGCTCAGCGAAGAACTCCAAGAAGGAGGAAAGATGAACGACAAAGTCCCCAAGACCGAAGAACAATGGAAACAGGAGCTTACCCGGGAGCAGCTTTACGTCTGCCGCCAGAAAGGAACCGAAGGAGCTTTTACGGGTGCTTACTGGAACTATAAGGAACACGGAACCTACCACTGTGTAGCCTGCGGCGCTCCCCTATTCAGCTCAGGGACAAAGTTTGACTCCGGCACGGGATGGCCCAGTTTCTGGGATGCCATCGCGCCGGGTAATGTTAAAACAGAAGATGACCGCAGTTTTTTTATGCAACGTGTCGAAGTGCTTTGCACTGCCTGTGACAGCCACCTCGGCCATGTTTTTGCAGACGGCCCGGCGCCGACCCATCTGCGTTACTGCATCAATTCCGTTGCCCTGAAATTCGTCAAAGACTAACTTTGTGCAGCCGTTAGATAAAGGAGGCGCAACTGCGATGATCAAGGTATCGGACTGGATGTCCAGGGAGTTGTTGAGTGTCGAGGCATTTGACAGCATCGGCACGGCCAGGCGGATTATGGCCAAGCACCGGGTCAATCAGTTGCCCGTGCTCGATGGTGATAAGCTCATCGGTATCGTTACGGACCGCGACATCCGCGACGCTTATCCAACCAGCATGATGATTCACCGCGTCAAAGAGATTGATCGCTTCGCGGATTCCTATACGGTCGAGGCCGTGATGACCTTCAACGTGATCACGGTGCAGCCGGAGACGCCGCTCGCGCACGCGGTCACGCTTCTGCGCCGGCACCGCATCGGCTCCTTGCCCGTAGTCCGCAAAGGTCAGCTCGTTGGCATCATCACGCGCAGCGACATTCTGGACTTCGTCTTGAGTGGCCAAAGTCTGGCGCACGGCGGCGCGCGTAATCCCGTAAGCAAAGGCTCGAGTACCCCAAGGCGGCACAACGAACGCCAGAAACGAAAGGAGTAGACATTATGAGCAATCTTGCCCAAAGGGAATGCGTTCCTTGCAAAGGCGGGGTTCCGCCATTGAAAGCAGGCGAGTTGACACGGCTTCTCGACGAACTGGGCGGCGAGTGGAAAGTCGTTACCGAGCACCACCTGGAAAAGGAATACCGATTCAAAAATTTTCGCGAAGCGCTCAACTTTACTATCAAAATTGGCGAATTGGCCGAAGCCCAGGGGCACCATCCTGACATTTATCTGGCCTGGGGCAAAGTCAAGCTGACGGTATGGACGCACAAGATTGACGGACTGACCGAAAGCGATTTTGTGTTCGCGGCCAAAGCCGACGCGACCCCGCTCGGTTGACGACCTTACACTCGCAGCACCTCTAGCGAGAATGGACGGCACGATTTGAACCCTGGAAACGGTTTAAACCGTCTAAAACGTTCCAATCGTTGGGATGATAAGTGCTGGCGAGGCGCGCTTGAACTGGCGACGAAGCCCGCGCTGCGGACCCGACGGAGCAACAAGCCGATGGATTTGACACCGCCTACAGGTCTGTGCCATTACCAAAGCTGTCCCCTTACGGACCAAAGGAGGATTGAGCCATGGCATTGTGGAAAGAACCCGCCGCAAGGGAGTCGTTCCCGAAGGAGGTCGAGAGGACTGATGGCGACTCTTCCAACCATGATTTGCCGCACCGGGCGCGAGACCGTTCCGATGCCAAAGAGTCTCTCATTGCCTCGGACCTGACCATCGAAGGCAAGATTGAAGGCTCCGGCCACGTGCGCATTGCCGGTTGCTTCAAGGGAGACGTTCATGTGGACGGGAACCTTACGATCGAGCGGGGCGCGCGCCTGATGGGCGAGGTCCATGCCGATACGGTCGTTGTCGGCGGCGAGCTCCAGGGAAACATCAATGCCGCCGCACGCGTCGAGCTTCTAGAAACCGGGCTGCTTGTCGGTGACCTGAAAGCCGGTTCGTTAACGGTTGCGGCGGGGTCGCGCATGCGCGGGCGCGCCGAGTTTGGCTGGGAGGAAAAGGACGCGCAGAGGCTTGACGGCAACAAGCGGGACGGTTCAGCGCTATGAACACCGGGCGCGCCACCACCCCTGGAAAAACTCGCACCTGTCCCCACTGCAAGGCAAACATCCTCGACAGCGCCAGTATCTGTCCGGCCTGCCATCACCACTTGCGCTTCGATACTACCGCCGAGCGCCAGGCACCCAGCTTTTCCCCGCTACGCATCGAAGGCACGATCCGCCATCCGCCTGTTGGGGAGCCGTGGGAGTACTGCGTCGTGCTGGCTATCTGCAATGATCGCGGCGAGGAAATTGCGCGTCAGGTCGTGGGCGTTGGGGCGCTTCAAGCCGCTGAGGTGCGTACCTTTAATCTTTGGGTGGAGGTTTTCGCGCCGCAAAACAGAGCGGGCCTGGATTAAGTTTTCTTGTCCAAGCGCCGGCTTTCCCGCGACTAAGGCCGCAATCGCTGCTTCTCAACTTTGTTCCGGAGGAACTTTACGATCGCCTATTCAACCTATAAGGTGATTCACTTGCTGGGGATTTTTCTTGTCCTCATGGCTCTCGGTGGAGCGGCGCTGCACGCCATGAGCGGCAGTACCAGAACCGCAGATCCAGGACGGAAATGGGTTGCCATTACCCATGGGATTGGCCTGCTCATCGTATTGGTCGCTGGCTTCGGTCTTCTGGCCCGACTGGGCATCAGTCACGGAGGCGACTGGCCGATATGGGTGTGGATGAAGCTCGGAATCTGGCTTGTGCTAGGTGCAATGACAGCGCTCATCGGCAGGAACCCGCGGCACGCAAGGTTCTTCTGGGTGGGGATCCCGATCCTTGCTGCTTTAGCCGCTTACCTGGGGATTAACAAGCCCTTTTGACCCGACCGCCTCTCGCGTAGTCAGCGCCGCACCATGATTCCAGCGCGGCCGCTCAATCGTCCCTTTGGTGTCAAAAGCTTTAATCCTCGTCCCGGTAGACTCTTATGGCCAAGATTTCCGCTTGCGCCCGAGCCTGCCCGGCCGCGCTGAGCGTGCAGCCCAACCAGCTCTTGCGGCCCTCAACCCGAATCAATTTCGCGCGCAGCTCCAGCGGCTCGCCCATGGGAGTTGGGCGCAGGTAGGTGACTTGCAGCTGGGCCGTGACATAAAATACTCTTGGGGTGCTTCCGATCTCGCGACCTTCGGTCCGGTAAACATGCGCTATCGCCAGATTCACGCTGTGACAGTCCATCACCGAGGCGAGAATCCCGCCATAGACGATTTCTTTCCTGCCGCCGCACTGGTGCGGGCGCGGTTCCCACACGCAAACAGCCTCATCGCCATCCCAAGTGCTCTTGATTTGCAGCCCCATCGCGTTATCCGCGCCGCACCCGAAGCAATGCAACACCGAACCCTGATCTTGAAAAGCTCTGACGCCGGCCATCATACGTTTTTGATGCTCCGATCCCGCCACCATTCCCATGGGATAGCACAAAACAGGCTCACCACTGCTCGACCTCGTATCCTTTCGCTCTGAGCAACTCGACCAAACCCTCTCTTCCTACCAAGTGCCCAGCGCCAACGACAACGATTGCGATCTCGTTGCGCATCAGAATCTTTCCGATTTCCCCCATCCAGCCTCGGTTTCGGTCCACCACCATGCGCTGGTAGATTTCGGGATATTCGCGAAAACTCGCCAACAGAATCTTTTCCAAGGCCGATGTGTCGCCCTGAACCCACGCCTCTACGAGATTGTTAAACTCGTTTTCCATGACATCCAATTCGTTCATGGTCTCCAGGAGCAGGGCTTCCTGTTCCGACAAGGATAGGTGATCGAACAAATCGATCTGGAACTCGAAGGTTTCTAATCCGCTGATCTCCTTACCTTCCTGCTTTGCTTTACGGGTAAAATACTGGTCGATTCCATGTTGCGGATCGTAACCAAGTTTCTGCAACTTCAGGGTCGTCAGCGTCAGAGCGACAACCCAAGGCTTGAAAGGATCGAGAGCTTGGACCGGAATCCCTATTTCCTTTGCCCGCCGCTGCAGCAAGCCGTAAGTTTCTGGTGAAACAATTCCCTTCAGGGTCGTGCCGGGCTCAAGCCTGCCCTTCGCCAGCATCGCCTCTTGGACTGCTTGCGGATTCACTTCATCCAGTTTAAGCTCCAGCACCAGTCTCCGGCTTTCGCTAAACGCCTTCTCGATTGCCGGACTTAACGGGTAGTTGGCCGCCTTTAGAAGATGAACCGAGCCGACGAGGTAAACAACGTGGGTTCCTGATTGAACTTTCCAGAGGCTGTGTCTCCCGGGCCGAATCTCGCCGGGTGGTTGATCCTGAGCGGCGAGCCTGGCGCCCCATCCACAAAACAAAATAACAACGACCAGCCATGCCCCCGCACGCACGCGCAAAGTCGTGTGTCTTTTTGTGTCGGCGCGCCCTGTCTTCATGATCGTCGCTCAGGCTAACGGACCAGGTTAATAAACTGCAAGGGAATCTCCATCTGACTGGCTCTCAACATCTTGATCACCGTCTGAAGGTCGTCGATATTCTTGCCGCTCACACGCACCTGCTTCTCCTGAATCGCCGCCTGAACCTTGAGATTCTGGCCTTTGATCATTTTCACGATCGTGCGCGCGGTATCGGCATCGATCCCCTCTTTGATGGCGATTTCTTTTTGCACCATGCCATGGGCCGCCATCTGCGTCTCTTGCGCATCCAAAAATTTCACATCCACCTTTCGCTTGACGAGACTTTCAATCAGCGTCTCCTGGACGGCTTTCATCTTCATCTCGTCTTCGGTCACGATTTGAAACTTCCTCTCTTTCTTGTCCAGATTGATCTCGGTCTTTGACTGGCGAAAGTCAAAGCGGTTGTGAATGCTTTTTCTGGTGATATTGATGGCGTTGTCCAGTTCTTGCAAATCCACCCGGCTGACGATATCAAAAGATGCCATTCCGGCCCTCCTCTTTTCGGCCCGCTTGCGACCCGACTTGGAAAACCCTCTTGATCATTCCCTCCGGGTCATCGCGCATTGACAAATCAATGCTTCCCTGCAAAACGCCGCAACTACCCGCAAAAGCGGGCGCCGCGGAAGCGGAAGTTGCCGGGCAGATTCGCGCGCTATGACCTTGCGCGGTTGGGGTTGCTGTTGCTCACGCCGGGATTGCGCTACAGCAAACGGAGCCAAAGACTTCGACGGGGTAACGAACGACCTAGAGTAAGCTAGCCGCTGCCTTGCCGGTAATCAGTAGCTGAGAAAGAGGCGCGCAAAAGTTTCGATTCCCAGTCCCATGAGCACCAGAGACAGGCCGCGCACAAAAGCTTGAACTGCCGGACTTTCCTGGTTCGGGCCGAGCACTTGCTTCTGCACATTCTCTTTCTCCCGGCTGAGAAGTCCCATTGCGCTCTTCATCCATATGGCACCGATAATTCCGACAACGAGACCGACCACTTCGACCGTCATAGCTTACCCTCCGCGCCCTAACTGCAAATGGGCAGTTGATCGATGTTGGGCGGTATTTTACTTGACCCCGGGCGGACAGGCAAACGGTAAAAGAGCCTTCCATCCGGAAAACTGAGCGGAAGCAACCTAAGGATTAACCGGCCCCGGCCAATTCAAGAAAGCGGCGGGCAAGCCGCGGTCCCACCGCACCATCTTCGTGCTTAAAGAAGATGAACGCCCGCTCCCAATTCATGCCGCGAACCCGCTCCACCCAACGCGCCAAATCCGCCTCCGCGTAGACGGACCGGCGCAGCCGCAAATAGCCCCAGGAACTACCGCCTATGAGCGAGGCTTCGGTCTCATCGGTGTCGGAAGCGCACCAGACGGAACCGCGGGCATCGAGAGACTCCACAACCTCGGCGGCCAGCCAGGAGGAATGGCGGAACTCAAAAGCCGCATGCACGCTTTCCGGTAGAAGCTCCTGAAATTTTTGTAAACGGCTGACATCTTTTTTCAGGTTCGGCGGCAACTGAAAAAGGATCACGCCCAACCGCGGTCCCAATACCTCGAGGGCGTGAATGAGATAAGAGGTTTCCTCTTCTGCCTCTTTCAACCGTTTCACGTGAGTGATGCGCTGCGAAGCTTTGATCGCGAAGCGAAAGTGATCTGGAACCTGCTCTGCCCAAGATTGCAGCACGCTTATCTTGGGAAGGCGATAGAACGTGTTGTTGATTTCAACCGCAGGCAAGCACGCGGAATAGAACCCGAGCATGCCCTGCGCGGAAAGATCCCGCGGATAGAAGCTCCCTTTCCACTCCCGGTAACTAAACCCGCTGGTACCGACGTAGAATTGCATCTTTCTAAGCACCGTTCGGGTGGTGCAGAAGCTGCGTCGAGAGCGGCTACCGCTCGCAACCTGGCGCTTTCATGAGTATGGAGCCGGACCTTCCGGAGCCTCGAAAGGCGAGCTAAATACGCGATGGAGCCGCCACCCCACGCGAGTTTCCCCGTCCATCCATTGAATCAAAGCAACCAAGATTCCGCGCTGATCGACCAAGCGCGCTAATTTCTCGTCTCCGCGAGGCGGCGCAAGCGTCGCCAGCATGTCTTGCTGGCCCGCCCGCAGCCGGGGTAACCAATCAGCGCTGATCGCGATTTTCGGCACATGGCCGAGCGCATCGCTCAGCGGAATCAACGGCACGCGATTTTTCTCCTTCAGTCGCTCGAGTTGCTCCGGAGAGACCGCCTGCTCCAGCGTCAGCGTGCCGCAGGAAAGCCGCCTCAAGCTCTTGAGGTGAGCGCCGCAGCCAAGAAAATCTCCCATGTCGGCTGCCAGGGTTCTGACGTAGGTTCCTTTCGAGCAGACAATCTCAAAGCCGATCTCGGCTTCATTGATCCGCCAGAGATTCAGGCGCTCTACTCTGATTTCGCGCGCGGCGCGTGCAACGGTTTCACCCCGGCGGGCCAACCGGTACAACCGCGTGCCGCGACTTTTTAACGCCGAATACATCGGCGGCGTCTGCTGGAGATCTCCGGTGAAAGCGGTGCGCACGCGTCCGATCTCTCCTTCGCTCAAAGCAGGAAGCGCGCTTACCTTGACAACTTTTCCCGTCCTATCCTGGGTATCGGTTTCCACCCCTAGAGCCACCACTCCCGTATAACTCTTATGCGCAACGAGCAGGATCTCCGCGACCTTCGTCCCTTCATTCACCCCCATGGGCAGCACGCCCGAGGCAAACGGATCCAGCGTACCCAGATGGCCGACCTTTTTTGCGCCTAAAATCCTTTTAACTCGCTCCACGACCTGAGCGGAGGAAGGGCCCTCAGGCTTATCCAGCACCAAAACCCCGCTTTGCATCGGGAATCCCTAACTTTCTTTAACCTCCCGGAGGAGCTGCTCAATACGCTCCGCGTTGGCCGTGACCTCATCGTAGAAAAATTCGATCTGAGGAGCGAACCTCAAGCTCAGGCGCTTGGCAACTTTGGCGCGGATGAATCCGGTCGCGCTGCGCAAGCCGTTGAGCACCTCTTTTTTGTCCCCGCCTTTCTCAAGAGGAGAAAAATAGATTCGCGCGTACCGCAGATCTTTGCTCATTTTAACGCCCGTAAGAGTGACGCGAACGATGCGCGGGTCATTGACCTCACGAGCCAGCAATTCCGCGACCTCTTCGAGCAACAGATCCGCCACTCTTTCTGAACGCTTCGAATCCATAATCTCCGGCGCGCGCGCTTCAGCTCCGCATTGGGGAATCGGGGCTCAGCAATGAAACACTTCGATTCCCGATTCCCGCAACTCCGCAAGGTTCAGATGTTCGACAAACTCGACGACCTTTTGCAGCGTGGCCTCGACCACGCGGGCATCGCTCCCGACAACGCCGAAGCCGAGCACCGCGCTTTGCCATAAATCCTGATCGCCGCATTCGGCAACGGATACATTAAACTGGTTAGCGACCCGCGCCTGAATGCTCCTGAGAACCCCGCGCTTGCCCTTGAGGGAGTGATTTTCGGGAAGGATGAGGTTGAGTTTCAAAACCCCAACGACCATGGAGGCTTACCTTGGAAGCCAGGGATTTTTTCGCTATCGTTTTTCGCCCGCTGAGGCTTGAGACATTTCACGTTCTCTGGAAACCGGGCCGATGCGGCGGATGACGGGGATTTTCTCATAAGCTTCAACTACATCCCCTGCTTTGATGTCCTGAAACCCTTCCAATGTGAGACCACACTCAAATCCCGCCGTCACTTCGCGCACATCGTCCTTGAAGCGTCGCAAACTTCCCAACTTCCCCTCGTGAACGACGACTTGGTCGCGCAACAGCCGAACCAGGCTGGAGCGCAGAAACTTTCCCTCGCTCACGTAGCAGCCCGCCACAGATCCCTGGCCGCGAACGGTAAAAATCTGCCGCACTTGGACGCGGCCGTGAAGTTGTTCGCGGAAAGTCGGCGCCAGCAAGCCCTCCATGGCTGCCCGCACATCCGCCAGCAGATCATAGATGATGGTATAGAGGCGAACGTCCACGCCTTCCTGAGCTGCCAGCGCGCTCGCTTTGGATTCGGGCCGCACATTAAATCCGATCACGACCGCGTTTGACGCAGCCGCCAGGAGGATGTCGCTCTCTGTGATACCGCCGACCGTGCTGTGGATCACTCTAAGCTTCACGTCGTCTGTAGAAAGACGGGTTAACGCATCGCCCACAGCTTCAACAGAGCCATGCACGTCACCTTTAATCACGACCCTCAGTTCTTTGACGTCGCCCGCTTTAATCTGCTCGTAGAGATCCTCCAGGGACACTTTGGCGGATTTCACCAGCTCCGATTCTCGCTGTTTCTTCCCACGATAGTCGGCGATTTGTCGCGCCTTAGCCTCGTCCGCCACGACCACAAGCGCATCGCCCGCCTGCGGCACCCCCTGAAGGCCCAAAAGCTCGACGGGCAGCGAGGGTAGAGCGTAGTCCACTTTAAGTCCTCGATCGTCGATCATGGCGCGCACCCGCCCGTGAAAGGAACCGCACACAAACGGTTCGCCGACGCGCAGAGTTCCCTCTTGCACTAACACGGTCGCAACCGGACCTCTTCCTCGGTCCAACTTTGATTCGATAATGGTCCCGCGCGCCAACTTATTAGGATTCGCCTTCAGCTCGAGCACATCGGCCTGCAGCAAGATCATTTCGATCAGGTGCGGGATGCCTTCCTTCGTCTTGGCTGAAACCGGAGCAAAAATCGTGCTCCCACCCCACTCTTCGGGAGCCAGCCCGTACTGGGAAAGGTCCTTCTTGACCCGCTCTAAGTTCGCGTTGGGCAGGTCAATCTTATTAACGGCGACAATGATCGGCACATCGGCTGCGCGCGCGTGGTTGATCGCTTCAATCGTTTGCGGCATCACGCCGTCATCCGCCGCCACCACTAAAACTACGAGATCGGTAATCTTTGCCCCGCGGGCGCGCATCGCCGTAAACGCCTCATGTCCCGGCGTATCTAAAAAGGTCACGCCTCGACCATCCGCAATGACGTGGTAAGCGCCCATGTGCTGCGTAATTCCGCCGGCTTCCTGAGCCGTCACGTTCGTGCGGCGTATCGCGTCAAGAAGAGAGGTTTTCCCGTGATCCACATGCCCCATGATGGTCACCACCGGCGGGCGGGATTCCAAGTCGTGCGCGGATTCTTTCCCCTGTTCGACTTGCAAGGCGCTCTCGGCGTCGAACGCAACGTTCTCGATCTGGTGATCAAACTCCGAGGCGACAAGAGTCGCGGTATCGATATCCAGCATCTGGTTGATCGTGGCCATCATTCCCAGGTCAATCAGCTTTCTAATGACTTCACCCGCTTTGACGCCCATCAGTCGTGCAAGATCGCCAACGCTCACGACTTCCGATATTCTGACCACGCGTTTGCTTGCTTTCGGGACCGTGATTTCAGTCTTGCGCTGCTCCACGCCCGGTAACGCCCGCTTCTTCTTAGGTATGCGTCCTGAGCGCAGCTCGCGTTCCTGGCCCGCTACGACGCCCTCCTTTTTGATGACTCGCTTCTTGTGCCTGGCGGTCTTAGGTGCCTTCTCCTCAAGCTCAGCCGCTTCCTTGCCTTCACCCTCCGGACGATCCCGGTGAGGTGCTGCCTCACGCTCCCCTTTATCAGGAATCAATTCTTGGACTGCAAACGGACCCCGCGGCACCGGCTCCGGCTCCACCCTTACCCCTTGGCGGAGATCGATCCGACCCAGAACCTTGGCGCCACGCGGAGCCTCTTCCGCCTGCGGAGTAGCAGTCTCCGCAACGGGCTCGGGCAACGGTTTTTGAATCGGTGCAACAGCAGGAAATTCATGCACGGGGAGACTTTCGACAGATTGTGCATCGAGCGTGGCGGGTTCCTCAACCGGTGGTTCCTCGATAGGTTCGGCCACCGAAGGCGGCACGGCGCCAGGGCCTCCACTCGGAGTTGCGGGTTCGACCGGCTCGGGGCTCGTTTCCTTCACGACAGGGGCACTCGGTACTTCAACGCTTGGCGGCGGAACTTGAGAAATGACCTCAATTCGGCTCGTGCGGCGCCGAATCACATTCGTACCGACCCGTCGCTCCACGATCTGTTCGCGCGCTGTGATTTCCCCGAGGGCAGCATCCGCCGATGTCACCACCCTATCGGCAACGAGCTTTTCCGTTCCTACCACCACCTGAGGCTTTTCCGGAGCTGCGAGCGCAGCCTTGATACGCGCCACCTCGCTGTCCTCGAGGGAGCTTTGGGACTTTTTCCCTCGCATCCCGAGCTTTTCCAAGTGCGCGATGAGATCCTTGGGCTCTAACCCGAGGTCCTTTGCCAATTGATGCACCCTAGTTTTCGGCATGGCTTCTTCCTAATGCTGTTCGCATAGAGTTCGCACAAGCCTCTCGCGCGTAGCGCGATCGACGGTCACGTGAAAAGCCCGAGACAGATTTTTTCTATGCACCAAAGCCTCCCAGCACGCGGCACTTCGGTGCAAATACCCTCCGCGTCCGCTTCCCTGCGGGCTGATCTCTAGCTCTCCATTGTGCAAAACTAAGCGCACAAAAACTTCCTTGTCCGCACGCGCTCCGCAACCGAGACAGGTCCTTTGCGGGCGGTAGCCTTTTTTCACTGCCGGCACCTAAGCGGTTTCTTGTTTCCCCTGCTCGATTGCTACAGCCTCTTCTGTCGCCGCGGGAACGACGTCTGCCGCGGAAGCTTGCGCCTTTGACTCTTCCAGTTGCCGCGCCTTCAGCTCCGCAACATGCGCGCGGCTAGCGCGGTGAATGGCTTCGGCCTTTTCTGGAGTGATCCCCTCGACGTCAACGATCATTTGCAGATCGGCCTCGGCCACTTCCTCCGCGGACTTAAATCCTTCCTGGTACAAAAGCTCGGCGGAAATGTCCGTAACCCCGGGAATCGCCACGAGCGACGCTTTGGCGCGCCGGCTTTCCTCCTCGGCCTCGGCCTCACTGCGCACGTCGATCTTCCAACCGGTCAGGCGTGAGGCTAAGCGAACGTTCTGCCCTTTTCTGCCAATGGCCAAGGATAACTGTTCGTCGGGAACGATGACCTCCATCGCATGATCGTCATCATCAATGATAATCTTGGAAACTTTGGCGGGGGCGAGGGCGCGACAAACATATTCCGCATGATCTGGAGTCCAATGAACGATATCGATTTTTTCTCCTCTCAGCTCCTGCACCACTGCCTGGACCCGCGTTCCCTTCATCCCCACACATGCTCCTACCGGATCGACGTCACTATCATGAGATGACACCGCAATCTTGGCCCGGCCCCCAGGCTCTCGGGCTGCGCCCTTGACTTCAACGATCCCCTCATACATCTCCGGGACCTCCTGGGTAAAAAGTTTGATCAACATCCCCGGATGGGTACGTGACAAGACGATCTGCGGTCCCCGGCCAGTGATCTCCACGGTGACAATATAGCCCCGAATTCTGTCGCCTTGACGATAGCGTTCGCGCGGGACCTGCTCTTTTTCCGGTAAAATCGCATCGGTTTTACCCAGATTGACAATGATGTCTTTTCTTTCAAACCGTTGAACGATGCCGTGGACCAATTCTCCCACCCGGCCCTTAAATTCGTTGTAGATAATCTCCCGTTCCGCGTCGCGGACTTTCTGCACGATGTTTTGTTTGGCAGCCTGCGCGGCAATCCTCCCAAACGTCGAAGTGTCCATTTTGGTGAGAAGCTCGTCGCCGACTTGGGCCTCTGGGTCATAGGACTGGTGCGCTTCTTCCAGAGTGATTTCAACCGTCGAGTCCGTGACCTGTTCAACGACCAGCTTGGCTTCGAAGAGCTCAACTTCGCCGATTTCAGGGTTAAACTGAGCTTCGATCTTGCGCTGGTGACCGAACGTGCGTTTCGCGGCCGAAACCATCGCGCTTTCAAGGGCACCGATCAAGATGGTCTTATCGATGCCTTTTTCCTTGCTTACCTGTTCAATGACACGGTTCAGGTCTTGCTGCATAAATCCTCCCGCAATTCCCCTCCCTACGGACGCCTACCCGATCCCCAGTCGTGCTCGTAATTGGCCTTGTCGATGAGCGCGAAAGGGATACGGACCTCATTTTTCTCCTGGTCGATGACAATGTAATCTTCAGCCACTTCTTTCAGCAACCCCAAAAACGATCTTCTCCCGCCAATCATCTCTTGAGTGCGCACCCGGACTCTTTTCCCGACGAAACGCGCGAAGTGCTCCGGCCGCCTCAGCAGACGGTTGATTCCGGGAGAAGAAACTTCCAGCACATAAGGCCCCTCTAACGGATCGTGAACATCCAGAAGATCGCTTAACTGCCGACTGACCCGGCTCAACTCGTCCAGGTTGGGACCGCCCTCCTTATCCAGATAAATGCGCAACACCCTTCCACTCCTCCCGCCCTCATGCCGACATTGAATCTCAACGACTTCCATACCTTCTTCAGCGGCAACGGGTGCCGCGATCTCCCATACCCGTGAGATTGCCGCGCGATCTTGCGTCGTCATACCCCAGAAATAAAAAAGCGGGCAATGGCCCACTTCGCAGAACGAGCCCAGATGATACTAATTTTTATCATAGCCATAGAAGCAAATGCAACAGTAGTTCGGGTTCTCAGACTTGCCCGCAGGGCTTGATCTGCTATCATTTCAGCTTCCGTTCGGTTATGAAGTCAAACTCCGTAACACCTGAAACCTCGGTTCAGATTCCGTGGCAAAACATTCTCACCAGCCTTGAAGACGGCGTTCTGGTGCTCGACCTTGACGGACACATAGGCTTCATGAATCAGGCGGCCGAAACTCTCACGCAACTGCCATCTTCCCAAGCGTTACATCGCTCTTCGCTGCAGGTCTTCAAGAGAAATCCCTGGATTCTTGATATGATCGAGAAGTACCTGCTTTCGATTCAGGGAAGCACCCGATCCGAAGGCGAAATTGTCACTCCCCGGGGGCAGCGTGTTCCCGTCGGCCTCGCTCTTTTCCCGCTTCAAGATGAGGAGGGCAAAACCCAGGGAATCATCCTGGTGCTCCATGATCTTACGCGGCGGCGCGAGCTGGAAGAGGACCTCAAGCGTTCGGATCGCCTGGCAACGCTCGGCACTTTCGCAGCCGGTCTGGCGCATGAGATCAAGAACCCGCTCGGTGGCATTAAAGGGGCCGCGCAATTGCTCCGGCGGACATTGGGAGCGGACGGAGCGGTCACGGAATATACCGAGATCATTGTCCGCGAGGTCGATCGGATCGACCACCTTTTGGAACAGCTCTTGAACCTGTCCCGCCCGCCGAAACTGGATCTCGAACGCGTGAACATTCACGAGATTCTGGACCAGGTGCTGTTACTGGAAAAACAAGACGGTGAAAAAGCTAGAATCGCCCTGCGCAAGCACTTCGATCCCAGCCTGCCTCCGATCCGCGGCGACCGCAACCAACTCGCTCAGGTATTCCTGAATATTGTTAAGAACGCGCTTGAAGCGATGGAAGGCAAAGGAGAGCTCGCGGTTGCCACGCGCATGGAAACCGATTTTCACATCCGTGAAGCGGGTAAGGAACGGGATAAATTCATCTGGGTGGATTTCAAAGATACCGGCCCCGGAATCAGCGAGAACAATCTCCCGCACATTTTCTCTCCGTTCTTCACCACCAAAAACCAGGGCACAGGCCTCGGATTGGCGATTTGCTACCGCATCATCAGGGAACATGGCGGTATGGTTCGGGTCGATAGCCGGGAAGGCGACGGGACTGTATTTAAGATCTCTCTCCCCGTCGCCACCTGATTGCAACACGGTACCCCTTGATGGACCAGGGAAAAATTCTTGTAGCCGAAGACGAAGAATCGCTGCGCCGCGTTCTCAAAAAAGCCCTCGAAGAGGAAGGTTATTGGGTCGAGACCGTGGAAAACGGGTCGATGGCGCGAGAATCCCTGCGCCAGAACCACTTCGATGTCTCTCTCCTGGACATCAGGCTGCCCGACGTCGATGGACTCACACTGCTCAAGGAAGCGCATGCCGAAGGTATCCCAACCCTCCTCATCATGATGACCGCCCAGAACACGATGAATAATGCCATTGAAGCGATGAAAAACGGCGCTTTCGACTATGTCACTAAGCCTTTTGATCTCGAGGAGATTCTGGTCACCATCAAACGCGCCGTAGAGAGCCGGCAGCTGAACCGCCAGTTCCAAGAACTCAAGCAGGAAGTACGCAAGAGGTTCGAGCCGGGCTTGAACATGATCGGGGCCAGCTCGGCGATGCAGAGAGTCTATAAGACCATCGGACAGGTCGTGAACAGCGACGCCACCATCCTGATTCATGGAGAAAGCGGCACGGGCAAAGAACTCGTCGCCAAAACGATTCATTACAACTCACCGCGTTGGAACAAACCCTTCATTGCGCTCAACTGCGCAGCCATCCCAACGGAACTTTTGGAAAGCGAACTGTTCGGACACGAAAAAGGTTCGTTCACGGGCGCGCTGGAGCGCCGCGTCGGCAAGTTCGAGCTGGCGGAGGAGGGGACGCTGTTTCTCGACGAGGTGGGCGACATTCCCCTTGCGCTGCAAACGAAGCTCTTGCGTGTGCTTCAAGAACGCGAGTATGGCCGCGTCGGCGGCAAGGACATCCTTAAAGCCAATGTTCGCATCGTCGCGGCAACGAACCAGGATTTGGAAAAAGCCGTGCGCGAGAAGCGCTTCCGGGACGACCTTTATTTCCGTCTAAAAGTCATCCCGATTTACCTGCCCCCGCTACGCGAGCGCAAGAACGATATCCCTTTGCTCGCCAACTACTTTATCGACAAAATCAATCGTGAGATGGGAACGCAAATCACGGGCCTGTCCCCGGAGGCTCTGGCGCTGTTAGAGGAACACCACTGGCCGGGCAACGTCCGCGAGCTGGAGAATACTTTGATCCGCGCCGCCGTGCTTTCTCCGGGCCACATCCTGTTCCCTAAAGACTTCACCTTCCAGGTCAAACCGGGAACCAACTTGCCCGATTATGACAATCTTTCTCTCGAAGAGATCATCCACTACAAGCTCGAAGACTATTTCGAACGAACCAAGGACGTGGATCTGGATAATCTCTATTCGCTGGTGATCGAACGCATCGAACGCCCTTTGATCGAACTGACGCTGAAAAAGACTCGCGGCAATCAGATCAGGGCCGCGCATATTCTCGGGATCAACCGCAACACCCTGCGCAAGAAAATCAGCGACCTTCGTATCAACGTCAAAAAGGACCATGAGTAGGACACCCCCGTCTCCTGCTCGCATGTTTTCTTCTCCCCTTTACGCCGTCCTCGATCCGGAACAGGTGAAGGGCCGTTCCGTCAGCGCCGTACTTCAGGGCCTGCTCCAGGGAGGTGTCTCGATCGTCCAGCTCAGGGTGAAAACGTTCCCTGCTAAAGAGTTTTTTAACCTTGCCCACGAGGCGCGCCGGCAAACCCGCGCGCACAACTGCCTGCTCATGATCAATGATCGGGTCGATATCGCATTGGCCACGCGGGCCGACGGCGTTCATCTCGGACAAGACGATCTACCTCTTCACGTGGCAAGGAAGCTCATGGGAACCAAGCTCGTAGGGATCTCCACCCACGATGTAGAACAAGCCCGCGCCGCCGAGTCCGGTGGCGCCGACTACGTCGGCTTCGGGCCCATGTTTGGTACGCAGACAAAGGAAACTGGCTACTCCCCCCGTGGTCTGCCAATGCTCGAGGAAATTCACCGCGCCGTGTCCATTCCGATCGTTGCTATCGGCGGCATCACTGAACAAAACATCACCCAGGTCTGGCAATCCGGCGCCGAAGCCGCAGCCATAATCAGCGATCTCCTCGGGGCAGAAGATATCGCCGGGAAGGCAAGAAGAATCCTGTCCCTTCACCGGTAGCCCCGACAAGTACTCTAATTAGAAGAGTGCCCTCCCGTTTTTGCCATTGCATGACTGGAGAGGTCTCGCCTAACACCCCGCTGAACTTGTGCGGTTAGACCCGCTACGTCCAGGAAACCGGAACTGATCGAGTCGAAGCCATCCTTTCCTCCGCCTCGGCGCTAGGTGTTTCCGTCATTTGTCTTTCCGAAGTCGTATCTGCTCTGTGCCGCCTTCGTCGCGAAGGCAAACTATCAAGGCAACAATACCTTGAAGCAAAACACGTGTTATTTTCGGACGTCGCGGATGCCAGTATCGTCGGAATCACCGATCAAGTTGTCGCCCGAGCGGTAACGCTCATTGAGCGCTGGTCCTTACGGTCTTCGGACTCCCTGCACGTAGCGTGCGCAGCTGAGTGGTCCGCGCAATTGTTTGTCTCTGCCGACGAACGGCAGTGTGCAGCGGCGAGAGGCTACGGCCTTCGAGTCGAGAAACTTCAGCCGTGATAGTGAATCGGGCTCTCGGGCGCAGGTCTGGCGAAAGAAGATAAGGGGAACAAGTGAAGGATCTACTGGATGCGTATTTGGAGAGCACGGTGGAATTCTCGGCGATGCTCAAAGAGAGGACTCCAGGTGAGGTCGCATATGACACCGCGGTTGTTGCTGGCTTGAGAACAGGCCTCTCGATCACCAAGGCATTGGAATTGGCGGGGAAAAAATTTCCGAACGAGGCGCTCCAATGGGACGAAAAGAGTATCGTGGAGATAAAGGACCATTACGAGTACCTGATGAACCACGAGGACATTTTGACTAAGCCCAAGGGTCTATCGCCAAGGAGATAATTGGGCACCGAGAAGCTGCACCTGATCGGGAACCCAACGCCGTAGCTCTCCTGACTGCGCGAAAAACTCAGACTACCAAGGCTCGTCAAAACTCCAGAAAACATCGGGTTACCTTCGAACGTGGAGCCACAATCTTCTTGGATCAGAACGCCTTGTCGCGATTTGACGAGGAGCATAGCCAGGATGAGGACAGATGGGTTACTCTTGGTTTGGATCGGACAGGAACACTCGTCGTTTGTCACACTTATCGGGAGGAAACGGAAACCAGCGCAAGAATACGCATAATTCTGGCACGTAAGGCCACAAAGAATGAAGCGAAACAGTATGAGAGGAAATAGATTATGAAACGAGAATACGATTTTTCCAAAGGAGTACGAGGAAAGTTTTACAGGAAAGGGGCTGAGTTGCGACTACCCATCTACCTCGACGCCAAGCTGCAGCGCAAACTTGAGCGTCTTGCTCAAAAAAAGGGGAAGGATGTGGGAGAGATGGTCAATCAGTTACTTAGAAAGGACGTAGAGTTCATCGAAGAACTCCTTTGAACCGCCGAGGACCGTCGTCCGGTTAGAAACGCGCGAATTACGCTTCCTCCGCCTCCCCTTCCTCATACGCATAATCCTCACGTTCGGAGAGGTCTTCGAAGCGCGTGAACTCGTTCAGGAAGGTCAGGCGCACGGTGTCGATGGGACCGTTACGCTGTTTGGCGACGATGACTTCCGCAATCCCCTTGTCAGGCGACTTCTGATTGTAAACCTCATCCCGGTAGATGAAGGCGATAACGTCCGCATCTTGCTCGATCGCGCCGGACTCGCGCAGGTCCGCCATCATGGGGCGCTTGTCGCCGCGATCTTCGACGCGCCGGTTGAGCTGCGAGATGCCAATGACCGGAACGCTCAGCTCTTTCGCCAACGCCTTTAACGAGCGTGAGATCTCGGAGATTTCCTGCTCCCGGTTGGACGCGTTTCCCATACCGCGCATGAGTTGGAGGTAGTCGACCATGATCAAACCGACCCTTTTGCCGCGATCCCGCACCAGACGCCGCGCTTTGGCGCGCAGTTCGAGGATGGAAATCGCCGGCGTATCGTCAATGTAGATGGGTGCCTCGTGCAGTCTCGCGGCGGCATTGGCGAGCTTGGGAAAATCGCGTTCGCCGAGATAACCGGCGCGCACTTTGGAGTTATCTACCCGCGCTTCGGAGCAGAGCATGCGCAATACGAGCTGTTCCTTGGCCATTTCTAGCGAGAAGATCGCCACGCCCACGTTGGCGAACGCCGCATAGGTAGCGATATTGAGGCAGAAAGCCGTCTTCCCCATACTTGGTCTGCCCGCAACGATAATCAAGTCGGAAGGTTGCAGGCCGGCCGTCAGCTTATCTAGATCCTTGAACCCGGTCGGGACGCCCGTCACGAGCTCCTTGCGCTCGTAGAGTCTCTCGACCGTTTTGAGGGAATCCTTGATCATGTCGCCGACAGCGACAAAGGACCCTTTGATTCTCTTTTCCGAGATGTCGAAGATAATCTTCTCTGCCGCGTCGAGAAACTCATCGATATTGCCCTGTTCCTCGAATCCCCGGGTCGCAATCTCTGTTGCCGCACTGATCAGATGCCGCAAAACGCTCTTTTCCCTGACGATGCGCGCGTAGTAACCGATGTTCGCGGCCGTGGGAACCAGGTCCGCTAATGATGCCAGGTAGGCTGTCCCGCCGACAGCTTCAAGTTCTCCCTTCGATTTCAGAGACTCGCTCAAGGTCACCAGATCCACTGGCTCGCTGCGGTCGGTCAGCTCTATCATGGCGCGAAAGATCTTGCGGTGCGATTCGCGATAAAAATCGTCGACCACAACCACTTCCAAGACCCGGTTGATTGCCTCGTTGTCGAGCAGGATGCCGCCCAGAACCGAGCACTCCGCTTCCAGATTCTGGGGGGGAACTTTACGCAGGTTTTCTTCCAGGTTAGCCATGAACTTCGTATCGAGGCGTGGTCGTGCGTCGTGCTCGTTATGACATTCGATCACGAACACGTTGAGGGAAAGCTACACGAACTAAAATAAAAAGCAAGAAAAAATTTTTACCGCCGAAGAAAAACGGAAACGGCCGCTGGTAGAATTATCCACACAAAGCTGCGAACACTCGCCCGCTTCTCTGTTACCTCACCGCAAGACCGGAAATTGCCTGACAGAAAGAGCCGCTATCGCTCAGGTTAGGAAAAACGGCCCGCGCGCCCGCGGCAAAGAGCGTCGCTGCATCATAGTGTCCGGTGGCAACTCCGATAAACTCACACCCCGTCGCCTCCGCGGCTTCGCCGTCCCGCGGCGTGTCTCCCACGAGAATCGTCAGGGCCGGGTCGAGGCCTAAACGCTGAGCAAAGCGCAGGCGCGCAACCGGAGGAAGCAGCTTTCGATGCTCCCCGTCGTCCGAAAAAGCCCCGCAAACAAACTGTCCAAACTCAATGCCGGCGAATTCGAGTTTGATCCTGGCCGTCGCGAGTGTCGAACCCGTTAGCAATCCCGGAACACAACCGGCCAGAGATTGAACCTTCTCGACGGCTTCCCGCGCGCCAGAAAGCGCCGTCGGGGGACTACAGGCAAATCGGTTCGCGAGCTCGTCCGCATACAGAGTTAGTAATTCCCGCCTGCGCTCGGCCGAATCATCAAGGACATGAGTGCGCTGGAGCACGAGAGTTAGAATGGCCGCATCCGTCAGCCCCGAGATCTCCCGCCCGGAGAACTTGGGACAGGGAACCTTAAAAATCTTGCGGAAGGCCGTTGCAAAACATTTTCCGGCGGCGCTGCCGCAATCTACCAGGGTGCCATCGATGTCAAAGAGGACCAGGATGTTCGGCGTATGGGAAAATTCAGCGGCGGACACGAAACGACTCCGTCAGGATTGGCGAAAAACTGAGACTGAGAAGGGCAGAAGACTAGCCCAGGCGTCCGGCTAATTCGCGCAGCTGTTTCTTGATGCGTTGGGGAAGGCGGCGGTCGCCGAACTGGGCGAAGTAGCCCTCGATGTCAGCCACCTCTCCCCTCCACGGTTCCGTCTCGACCTTGAGCAGTTCCGCGAGGTTTTCCGGCGGCACGCGAAGTCCCGCAAGATCCAGATCGTCTTCTCTGGGCAGCAAGCCGATAGGCGTGGTGCGGGCTGGAATCTTTCCTTCCACCCGCTCGCACATCCACTTGAGCACGCGGCTGTTTTCACCAAAGCCCGGCCATAACCATTTGCCTTCCGGTGTTTTACGAAACCAGTTGACATAAAAAATCTTCGGCGCTTTGCTCCCGAGCCGCTGCCCCATGTCCAGCCAATGACGGAAATAGTCCGCCATATTGTAGCCGCAAAATGGTATCATCGCGAAGGGGTCGCGCCGCAGGATGCCTACTTCGCCCACGATGGCTGCCGTAGTTTCCGAGGCCGCTGTGGCCCCGAGAAAAACGCCGTGTTCCCAGTTAAACGCCTCGCTGACGAGCGGCACCAGATTCGAGCGCCGGCCGCCAAAGACAAAAATGTCGATCGGAACACCCTCCGGCTTTTCCCAGTCGCTGCAGATTGTCGGGCACTGCGAGGCGGCCACGGTAAAGCGCGCATTAGGATGGGCCGCAGGCTCCTTGGCGTCAGGAGACCACGGACGGCCTCTCCAGTCGATCGCACGGGACGGAGGCGCGCCATCCTTGCCCTCCCACCAGACATCGCCGTCATCGGTGAGAGCGCAATTGGTGAAGATCGTGTTCGTTTTCACCGTCTCCGTCGCCACAGGGTTGGATAGAGAAGATGTCCCAGGCGCCACGCCAAAAAACCCCGCCTCAGGATTGATCGCGTGCAGCCGCCCGTCAGGCCCCACTTTCATCCACGCAATATCTTCACCGATGGTTTCACATTTCCACCCCGGTATCGTCGGCACCAGCATCGCCAGATTGGTCTTGCCACACGCGGAGGGGAAAGCCGCCGCAATATGGTACTGCTTGCCCTCAGGGTTGATCACCCGCATAATCAGCATGTGCTCCGCCATCCAGCCCTCGCGGCGAGCCATGGCAGAGGCAATGCGCAACGCCAGGCATTTTTTTCCGAGCAGAGCGTTGCCGCCGTAACCGGAGCCAAAAGACCAAATCAGATTCTCTTCCGGGAAATGGCTAATATACTTTTTATCCATGGGAGCGCAGGGCCAGGACACGTCCTTCCGGCCCTGCGATAAAGGAGCCCCAACGGAGTGCAAGCAGGGAATGAACTCGCCCTCGGGCCCAAGAGCGTCGATGACCTTCGGTCCGACGCGCGTCATGATATGCATATTGCACACGACGTATGGGCTGTCGCTGATCTCAACGCCGATCTTAGCAATCGGCGAGCCGATTGGACCCATGGAAAAAGGGACAACGTACAGGGTCCGGCCCTTCATGCAACCGCTGTAAAGTCCCTTCATAATCCGCTTTAGTTCGTTCGGGTCCATCCAGTTATTGGTCGGGCCGGCTTTGCCTTTGCTGGAAGTCGCAATAAAAGTTCTCTCTTCGGTTCGAGCGACATCGGTCGGGTCGGAACGAAACAAAAAGCAACTCGGACGCCGTTGCAGAGGGATCGCGCTGCCGCTGCTGACCATTTGATCCATCAAACGACCATATTCATCCTTGCTGCCATCACACCAGTAAACGGCGTCGGGTTGGCAGAGACTGGCTACTTCACGAACCCAATCGTTGAGTTTTTTGTGGGTCACTTTATAGGACATAGATTTGCTTGATTTTTCATACGCGAAATCATCCGGGAAAGCAACTTTCTACCTGCATCCCGGGACGCGCGCCCATGGGTTTAGAGACTCCTATTCCGAACCTCTCGGAGGGGTTCGATCCAAAGACCCGGATCGAGGGCGTGGTCGGCGTTTAACCCGCGCGCGTCTCCGGGCCGAGAAATTCAGTCGCCCCGTCCAGCTCGGCATGGTTCCCGAGCAGAACCAGGATATCCGCCGCCCTGAGAACAAACTCTGGCCCGGGATTGGGCGTGGATTTTCCTTCCCGCACCACCGCGATGACCGTCACCCCGCTGCGCGCGCGCAGCTCAACTTCTCCCAAGCTCTTGCCTGCCGCCGGTGACCCTTCCAAGACCATGCAAGTGTCGGTTGTCGTGCCGACCAGAAACTGGCTCAACTGATCCAGGGTTTTTCCTTCCAGCTTCAAGCCACGCAGCATCCCATAACGCTCTCTGCGGATCAAATCCACTTGCAGCGCGATCACGTTGCGCGGGATGTGAAATTCTTGCAGCACGCGCGCAAAGATCTCCACGGAGGTTTCAAACTCCTCGGGGATCACTTCATTGGCTCCCAGACGATACAGTCTCTCAATCTCCGACACGTAACGGGTGCGTACGATGATAAAGAGAGGGTCGTTCAGCGTTCGCCCTTGACGGACCACCCGCGCGGTGGCCGCCGTATCCGAAATCGCGACGACCAGCACCCGCGCCGAGCCTACCCCCACCTGGCGCAGCACTTCCGCGCGCGTCCCATCCCCGAAAACAACCGGCTCCCCGGCGCCGCGCGCAAACCGGACGACCTCGGGATCGAGCTCCAGGATGCGATAAGCGATTCCCACTTCCTTCAGAACACGGCTCAGGTTTTGGCCGTTGAGCCCATAGCCAACGATGATCACATCGGCGCTCCGCGCGCCGGCGTTCTTCCGGTCAGGAACGACTGAACGTTGGCCCAGGACCGTTTCCAGCCCAAACGCTGCGCGATGCGCTCCCGCGATCAGAAACGGCGTCGCGATCATGCTTAAAATCGACGCGGCGAGAAAAGTCTGCTCCGCCATCGGCGTCATCAGGCCGAGGTCGCGGCCGACTTTGGCAATGAGAAATGAGAATTCCCCGACCTGCGCCAGGTGAAGCGCAAGCAAGATGCCGAGTCTCACAGAACCGTAGAGCAACCAAAAAATTAGCCCCGTGACGCCTCCTTTGACCAAGACCACAAGTAATAGATTAGCCAGCGGAGTTTGCGCATCGCCCAGCACAAAATGCAAATCGAGCAGCATTCCCACTGAAATGAAAAAGATCCCGCTGAAACAGTCTTTGAGCGGCAAGATTTCAGACTCGATCTGATGGCTGTAGTCCGACTCAGAAACGACTAAACCGGCAATAAATGCCCCTAAGGCGACGGACAGACCAAACTGTGCCGTGGCCCACGCCGTACCCAAGCAGAAAAAGATTACAAACAGGGTGAAGATCTCGCGATTCTTGAGACTGACCACGTGCTCGATCAGCCAGGGAAAGGCATACCGGGCGACGAATACAATCAACGGCACCGCTAGAATCGCCTGCACGAATGTCCAACTGATCGAGGCTGCCGATCTGACGTCTGACGAGCCCAGAAGCGGGACCAAAAGCATCATCGGGACAACGGCGAGGTCTTGAAGCAACAAAACGCCGGTTGCGATGCGCCCGTGCAGGCTCGATGTTTCGCGGCGATCCGACAAGACCTTGAAGACGATCGCCGTGCTGCTGAGCGAGACGAGAAAACCCTGAAACAAGGCGGCTTCCCACGAAAGCCCGATCCACTGCAGCAACGCCCATACCACGGCAATCGTCAAGACGATCTGCAACACGCCACCCCAAACGATATTACGCTGGATCGATGCCAGCTGACCCATCGAGAATTCAAGACCGATGGTGAACAGGAGCAGAACCACGCCGATCTCGGCTAGCGTCCCAACCGCTTCCACATTCGGGATCAGACGAAAACCGTGCGGCCCCATCAGCACTCCGGCCAGAAGAAAACCAACGATCGCCGGAATTTTGAGTTTCTGAGACAGGAATACGGTAGAAACCGTCGCGGCAAGAATGATGACGAGCTCTCTTAAGAAGCCGACGTCGGACATAAACTCAGGAGCAAGCGCGCGGGAAAGAAGCCGAGGGCTACTTGGCCTTGTACTCGACCGTGACCACGGTATGGATGCCGCCGCGCACGTTGAAGTCGCCGATCACCGTCATCGACCTTGGGCGGCAAGCGTGCACCAGATCATCCACAATCTGGTTCACAACCTTTTCGTGGAAGGCTCCTTCGGCGCGAAACGACCACAGGTAAAGCTTGAGCGCTTTGAGTTCAATGCACAGCTGATCGGGCACGTAGCGAATGCGGATCGTCGCGAAGTCAGGCTGGCCGGTACGCGGGCAGACACAAGTAAACTCCGGGCATTCCATGCTGATCTCGTAGTCCCTCTCGGACCGCGGATTCGGAAAAGTCTCAAGCTCTTTGCTCGGAGTGATAGACACCAAACAATATTAGCTTAGCCCCAGTGAAATGCAACGTGGCAAAGGGATTTGACTTATCAGAAAACACGTCTAAATTCTTTCTCATGAAATTCGACGTGGAAATCCCGGATCTGGATGGTGTTGCCCGCCTGGAGATTAGGAACGCGCGCGAGCAACACGGTTGGTCGTGCTATATCGGGTTCGTCGCGGGCCAAAGCGCCCACCCGACCTGTCTCCTGCTCGGAAAGTCAGGCGTCCCGTATCGGTTTACGGGTTTAACTCAGAGCGAAGCACAAGAGCGCGCCAAAGAATTTCTCGAGAAAACCTACCGTGTCGTCCGGATCGTGTGGTGAGCCGGCGACTGGCATGCTTCTCGATCGCCTCGGCAGTTACGACGCGGCGTTTTGGAGCGTAAATTTTCTTGCTTTTCTTTCCGCGCGCCTGATCCAAGCCGCGGGCCCGCGGCGCTTCAGCGTGACCTGACGCCAACCCGGCGTCTGCGTCGCTGCCGGACTTTACTTCACAGGGCGTGAGTTATAGCATTGCCGACGGCGCAGCGCGCGCGCCGATTAGATCTTGGAAGCGAACGAGCATGGGACGATACAGAGATCTCTTGAGATCGCGGGGGTTTCAATCCTTCCTGTGGGCGCAATTTCTCGGCGCGCTGAACGATAACACTTACAAGATCATCGTCTCCTTGTTTGCGGTGACGACGCAAGCCGGCATCTTCGGCGCCAGCGGTCATCTGTCTCTGGTCGGGGCGGTTTTTATTATCCCGTTTTTTCTTTTCTCGGGCTACGCCGGTTATCTGGCAGACGTCTACAGCAAGCGGACGGTTCTCGTCGCCACCAAGCTGCTCGAAGTGGTCGCGATGGGCGTGGGGGTCTTCGCCCTGATCTCCGGTCAATTTACCGCTATGCTGGGGGTTCTCTTCCTCATGGCCCTGCATTCGACATTTTTTAGTCCCGCCAAATACGCGATCCTCCCCGAAATGCTTCCTGATAAGGACCTGTCGCGTGCCAACGGGCTCCTGGAGATGACCACCCTTCTGGCGATCGTTTTGGCAACCGCGTTGGGAAGCCTCATGTTCGCCGTATGGAAGGAGCAGTTGTGGATCACCGGTATTTTCTTAACCGGTATGGCATTTGTCGGGACCCTTGCCAGCCTGGGCATTCCACGGGTGCCCCCCTCCGGCGCCACCAAACCGTTGCAACTCAATCCTTTTGCCGAGGTTTGGAGCGGCGTCAGGCGGATTTACAGTGACAAGACTCTCTGCCTCACCGTACTCGGGATCAGCTATTTTTGGTTTCTCGGCACACTGCTGCAGATGGACATCTTCCTTCTCGGCAAGGAGATATTAAAGCTCGCCGAGTTCGAGAACGGCCTCCTGGCTACTTTCCTCGCAGTTGGCATTGGTCTGGGAAGCCTCGTCGCTGGACGGCTGTCCGGCGATAAAGTGGAGCTCGGCCTGGTGCCTCTGGGCTCTATTGGCATGGGTCTGTTCTCGTTTCTGCTCTATTCGTCCACCCATTCATATTTTCAAACCGGAGTTGCATTGTCCCTGCTCGGTTTTTCCGGCGGGCTCTTCATCGTCCCGCTGAACGCCTTGTTGCAGCAGAGAAGCGGGCATGAGGAAAAAGGCCAGCTCATTGCAACCAACAACTTTCTCAACACCGCGGGAATCCTCCTGGCTTCCGGGGTTCTCCCGCTTTGTACCAACGTGCTGCGGATTGCGCCGGATTCCATCGCTGCCATATTCGGCTTCCTAACCCTCGGCGCTACGCTTTATATACTGAGCGTCTTGCCCGATTTTCTTATCCGCTTTTCGCTGTGGATGTTTACACACACGATCTATCGCATCCGTATTGTCGGACAACAATCCGTTCCTTTTCATGGGCCAGCCTTGCTCGTCTGTAACCATGTTTCTTACGTGGACGCGCTGCTGATTGGCGCCTGCGTCCAGCGGTTTATCCGGTTTATGGTCTACCGGCCGATCTACGAGACCAGGGGTCTGCAGTGGCTGTTTCGTTTGATGAAAGCGATTCCGCTTTCCGGTCAGAGCCCTCGAGCCCTCTTGCAGTCGCTGGAAACGGCGCGCAAGGAACTGCGCGAGGGTCACGTTGTTTGCATCTTCGCCGAGGGCGGGATTACGCGCACGGGGAACCTCCTCCCCTTCCGCCGAGGCTTCGAGAAGATCGTCCAGGGAATTGAAGCCCCTGTGGTCCCTGTCTATCTGGACCGCGTCTGGGGCAGCATCTTTAGTTTCAAGAACGGACGCTTCTTTTGGAAATGGCCTGAGCGCTTGCCCTATCCCGTGACGGTGCTTTTCGGCTCCCCATTGCCGCCGACCGTCACGGCGCAAGAGGTCCGTCAGAAGGTTTTAGAGCTGGGAAGCGCGGCCAACGAACACCGGCGGCGGCACGATGACATGCTTCATTATCGGTTTCTCAAAACCGCGAAGCGGCGTTGGTTCTCCTTTTGCATGGCGGATTCCACGGGAACAAAGCTATCGTTTGGTAGAACATTGATAGGCAGCTTGCTCCTGGCGCGCTGGTTCAAAAAGCACTGCAGCCAGGAAAAGATGATCGGCCTCCTTCTTCCCAACAGCTGCGGCGGAGCTTTGGCCAACGTTGCCGCTGATCTTGCCGGTAAAATCCCGGTCAACCTCAATTTCACCGCCGGGCGGGAGGCCATACAATCCGCGGTCGAGCAGTGCCAGCTGCAAACGATACTGACATCGCGCGCGTTCTTGAGCAAAGCCGGGCTGGAGACAATGCCGGGATTGGTCTATCTCGAACAGATCCTCAGCGAGATCTCTGTAAAACAGAAGATCCTGACCTTCACTGCCGCCCTTCTTTTCCCTTCGCGCCTGCTGCACGCCCTATACAATGGCAAAGCGTTTGACCCCGACGCTCTTGCGACGGTAATTTTTTCCAGCGGCAGCACGGGCATTCCCAAGGGTGTGATGCTGTCGCACCACAACCTGCTTTCCAACGTTGAGGCAATCGCGCAGATTTTTTCGTTCGGGCACAAGGATCGTTTTCTCGGCGTCATTCCCTTTTTCCACTCGTTCGGCTTCACCGTCAACCTCTGGCTACCTCTCACAGTCGGAATTGGCGTGATTTACCACCCCAATCCTATCGACGCCAAAACGATTGGCGAGCTTGCGCTCCGGTACGGAGCCACAGTCCTCTGCAGCACGTCGACTTTTTGCGCTGCGTACGAGCGCAGGATTTCCGCGCAAGAATTCTCCACGCTCCGATACGCGATTGCGGGAGCGGAGAAGCTGCGCGCGTCGGTCGCCACCGCCTTCAAGGATAAATACGGCCTGGATCTCTTGGAGGGATACGGTTGCACGGAAATGGGTCCCGTCATCTCCGTGAACCTTCCGGATGTCGAAATCGGCGGGTTCCGCAACATCGCGACCAAACCTGGAACCGTGGGCCATCCCATTCCCGGCGTCGCGGCCATGGTGGTCGACCCGGCGACCGGCGAGCCGCTGCCAACCGGAAAAGAGGGGCTCCTCTTGGTGAAAGGACCAAACCGAATGTTAGGTTATCTGGGACAACCGGAAAAAACCGCCGAGGTGTTCCGCGGGGACTGGTACGCCACCGGCGATATCGCGCGCATTGACGAAGATGGTTTTATCAGCATCACGGACCGTCTCTCCCGCTTCAGTAAAATAGGAGGGGAGATGGTCCCCCACTTAAAGCTGGAGGAGATGATCAACGAGATCACCGGGGATCATGGATGCGCGGTAACCGCAGTTCCGGACAAGCAGAAAGGAGAGCGAATGATCGCGTTTTATACTCATCCAGAGCTTGTTCCAAATGACCTTTGGGACAGGTTAAATCAAACCGACCTGCCAAAACTTTGGATTCCCAAGCGAGAGAATCTTTACCAAATCGCGGAGATCCCGGTGCTCGGCTCCGGCAAAGTCGATCTCAAGAAGGTCAAAGCACTGGCGCTGGAAAAGGCCAAGGAGCTCTGCGCAGTTGTCAAGATCTGAAGCTCGGGTCCAGACTTTCCAACAGGTGACTTTTCCATCCATCTGATCAACCCGCTTTGTTCTTTGAGACCAGAGCGCTTATCTCAGGAGTTTGCATTCCCTCTTTGAGCGCCGTGACGGTTCCTTTCTCCAGAATTTCTCGCGCCAACCGACGCGCTCCGCCGATCGCAGCCTTGAGAAAACCCGATCCGTAACTTACTCTTGCGACACCTAAATCCTGCAGTTCGGCTACGCTCGGTGACTGCGGCCCTGCCAGAATACTGATGGGAGCCAGCACTTCTTTTACGACTTTGGCAATCACATCGCGCGCATGCAGATTAAGGTAAAAGATGCAGTCGCCACCTCCCTCAGCGTAGCTGTTTCCCCGGTGAATTGCTTCCTCCAGCGCTCTCTTTGGATCGCTGCTGATGACGTGGAATACGTCCACCCGAGCATTGAGGAAAAACTCGCTTCCCAGCGCGCGCTTGGCTTCCATGACCGCGGCGATTTTGCGCAACTGGTCGGAGAGCGGCACCAACCCGCCCGCCCCGCCTGGTTTACCGGCGGTGCCATCCTCCAAATTCATTCCCGCAACGCCCCTTGCCAGGAGCGCGCGCACCGTCTCTTGAACTTCACTCTCATCGCCGAAACCGCGCTCGCCGTCGGCGTTGAACGGAACCGAAACGGCGGCTGCGAACCTTCCCGAAACCTCCACAAAAAGATCCCGGCTCATCACCTCGCCGTCCGGATAACCCAACGACGCCGCGATGCCGCCGCTCGTGCCCTGAATGGCCTTGAAGCCCATCTGTTCGAAAAGCAGCGCGCTTAGAACATCGTAGGCGCCCGGCATGACGAGAATTTCCGGCGCCAGCACGAGTTTTCTCAGCCTCCGGCTCTTCTCATTTGCCGCAGCAAGCACCTCGGGCAGGATTGGGTCCATGACAACCTCCACCGGCTTTTACTGATTGTAGTTGATTCGTGGTCTATCGTAATTCAGAATCAGCAACGGAAGCAACAGAGCCTAAACATGCGCCCCCTGCTAGTTCGTGCGTGCTCCTTGTCGATTGCTGTGCGCTGTTCCGCAATTGCTCTCAACAGCTGGACAGTCCCCCGGATCGCAGTGAGGACATCGTTGCGGATGGAGAGCGCGTCTCGCAAGAACGCGGCGGGAAGAAAAATGCAGTTCGTCGGCCAATCCCTCCCGTGAGCCCGGTAACGCAACGATCTCACGATCCTCTTCGGCCACACGGTTCTCATTCAGGCACATATCCAGCGGGCGCGCATGTTGGTAATCGCCGCGCCGGATAAGCTGGATGTGCGCCGCATGATCGAGATCGCACGCGCAGTCAACCCGCATCGAGACGGTGATGCGCAGGCACAGCGCGGAAGAGGCGGTGCTTCTCGAAATGGAAAATACCGGGAAGGTGTTCCTGGACGAGCACGGGCTAGCTCTCGCCATGACGCGTTACGTGCTCGAGCGCACACAGCCGGAAACGACCGCCACAATGAATTGGCGGCCTCTCCGACAAAACGCTAACGTTGGGCGGTGCAACTCTTAGGACGAGGAACTTAAAATCGCGAAATCACCCAGAGGCAGCCGGCGACCGCCACCAGATCCTCAACCAGGGCGACGTAAATATCCCGCGTTCCCAGCGCTTTCACGATTCCCGTGCGCGCCTGGTAGCCTCCGAAACAGCCCGCAACGCCGCCGACGATACCAAGAACAGCACCAAGCAGGGCTCCCTGGCCTCCGCCAGCAGCAACGCACGCGCCCGCCAACCCGCCCATCACAATTCGCGCGATCAAACCTGGGGGCGACGTGCGGCTCGGCGTTTTCGGTAGTTTGTCGGCCACGAGCTCCACGACTGCGAGCAGTGTAAAAATCGCAACGGAGGGAATCGAGCCTATGAGCACGAGCGGGCCTTCCAGTTTCAGCCAGCCCAGGTATACCGCCCACGCAGTCGCCGCAGGAGCCGTAAGCGAGCGCAGCCCCGAAAAGAATCCAATAAGAAAGGCAAAGAGAAGTGTCATTATCCAGTTGTCCTCTCGTCCGTCGATTGCTTGTCTTCGAAGATCATTTGATGAAATCGAGGATCGTGGGAATCACCGTCTGCGGTGCTTCTTCCATAAGCCAATGTCCTGAGCCCACGACAACCTGCCCTAGAACGTCGGAGGCCACCAGCTTGGCTTGCTCGATGAGGAAGTTACCGCTGGCCTTTTCGCCGGTCAGCACCAGCACCGGCATAGATAGTAAGATGCGTTGCGCCCAACTGGGCGAAGTCCTGCGCGTCCCGTTCGAAGTTGCGGAAATATTCGAACCCGGCGCGCATGCTCCCGGGCTGAGCGTAAGCCTCGGCGTAGATGCGGCGATCGGCCTCGGGTACCGAGCGTTTTGGATCGGCGGCGAAGTCGTTCCAGAAGTGCTCGAAGTAGGTCCGCTCGCGACCCTGAACGAGCGCCAGCGGCACATCGCCGGAGAAGTGGAAGTGCCACAGGTCGCGCAGCAACCAAACGTCTTTCCAGTTGCCGATTCCTGGCAGGAAGGCGTCCATCAGCACCACACGCTCGGTGGCCTGCGGGAATTGCGCAGCATAGGCGTAGGCCACCATCAATCCGATGTCGTGGCCGACAATGCTGGCGCGATCAAATCCCAACGAAGAGATCAATGCGTGGATATCGACGGCCATGTTCTTCTTGTCATAGCCGGACTCCGGCTTGGCCGATCCGCCGGCGCCGCGCAGGTCAGGAACGATGACCGTGTGACGCTGGGCGAGCGACGGCATGATCGGATGCCACATGTGGCTGGTTTCGGCATACCCGTGCAGCAGGACCACCGGGCTGCCATTGCCGCCCATGAGATAACGAAGTCGAACTCCGTTGACCTCGGCGGAGCGCTCGGCAAACCCGGAGGTGACTGCGCTGGCCACGGCCGAGACGGGGGAAGATGCTCGCGGCAACGCGGCGATCAGTTCTTCGGTGGTCAGGATCGCGTGAGCGAACGTCGGACCATTCAGCTCATGGGCGGCGCGCATCATTTCCCTGGTAAACGCCGCGGTTGCGTCCTTGACCAAGGTTACGTGATAGCCGAATTCCACCGCAAAGCGGCTGGTGGTTTCGATGCACGTGTTGGCCAGGAGACCGATCACGATCACCCGGATGATTCCCTTCTGCTTCAGCGTGAAATCCAGATCGGTGTTTGCAAATCCGCTCCCGCCCCAATGTTCCTTGACGATGATGTCGCCCGGTTGCGGCGTGAAATCGGGGTGCCACTCGCCGCCCCAAGAGCCTTTCGCAAAGATCTGCCTTTCGCCGGACGCAACCTGATAAGGGGTTGGATGGTCCCAATTTTCATAGTCGCCGGGCTCCCCGCGACGATGCGGAACGATGAAGAGTTGAATTTTTGCCGCGCGCACCGCGGCGACGATCTGGCGCATATGATCGAGCAAGTGCTCTTCCGCCGCGATCCCTTTGAGCAGCGGCCAGAGCTTGCCGCCTTCGCTGAGGAAATCGTTGTAGGGGTCGACGAGCAGCAGGCCGGTTCTGTCTGCGGGATAGTTGATCGTAGGCATGTGATATTTTCTCCTGTTAAACCTTGCCAGTGAGTGTCTTCGTCATAAGGATATTACTGTCAGAACCTTCAACATTCCGCAAAGGCGTTGCCCGGGTAACCGTACAACCAACGCTTCCCCCGGTTCCGCCGATGCGATCACGGGGTGCTTGCTCGCGCGCGCGTGCCTGGTGGCGTGCCAGTTCGGTGAGTCGTCGCAACAACGCCTCGTGCCGCACTCCTGACATGTCCTCAGATGGACCCACGGTGAGCCGATCTTTACGCATTCGTCGCACTCCCGGCGGTGCGCGTGTTTGACGGTCGTAATCGCTTATAAGTACAGGTTCCTTCCTCCATTGCTGTTTTCCTCCTACTCGCGCAGGCCTGATGTACAAAGGAGCCCGCTACGGACCCCTCGCCCACCACCGACGCCCAAAGACGAGACCGCCGGTTAAGAGTTATGATGCGTACCAAGTGGCATGGCGATTGCTGGACCCAAGGATAAAGGAAAACTTGTTGCCGTGATTGGGGAAGAGACGAACGATACGAAAGGGCCAGTAATGCAAACAACGTTAGGAAATCTGATTGCAGTCTTATGCGAAGAAACGCGGCCTTTCTTGGAAAACGATAGAGATCTAAGCTTGGTTGTAAGCTATATCCTCAATGATCTGATGTTAAGAAACCGCGATAGCCGGGTCGGATTAGGGACAACCCGCCCGGCATGCGCTAGAGAGCGGAGAAAAAGAGGTGACAATTATGAAAATTGCTTATCTCGAAAGGGCATGGATTTCTGGCGGATTCCTTGAGCAAAGCTCGGCGAGCGGCATCGCAGCGCTGTTTAGAAATCTTCTCCTGAGAGGCTCGACCCATCACGGCAAGCCACACGAGCTAAGTGAGTGGCAGCTCATTTTTCTGCAGAGCAAAGTAAACGGTTGCATCTATCACGGCGACGAGCTGCCTCCGACACAATGGAACTGGCCTAGCAACACTTGGCTTCAAATACGACTGAATCATCTGAAACAATTTGATCCGGGGCTTCCGGCGCACATAAGCGGAAATAGATATTATCCTCGATATTCCGGACCAAGCAATAAAGCCACACTCCCTACACATTGCCGCCCCACCTTGCCGCCGAACACATGATCCGATCCGCTCATCGCGCACGGAAGGGATCGGTTCACGCCGGCGCCAACAGGAACACGCGACATAAATCCATCGCGTTCGGGTGGCTCGAATCCCTTTCGTCGCAACGTCCGTGCCGCGTGCTGGTTCTCCCCGTCCGAGGAGTGCATTGGAGTGAGGGGGGCCTGAGAGCTTGACCTACACCAGCTAAGGACCCGCCCTGCATCCAAAACCATCCTTTCGTGATTCACCCTGAGAGCCGGTGTGCCGATGGCGTCTGTATTTGCCAACCTGTTCAACGCTATGCTAGAAATTTTATGATGAAGATCGGCCAACAAGAAGTCAGGCGTGTCGCCGCTCTCGCTCGCCTCGCATTCACCCCTGCGGAGGAAGAGCTTTTGACGGTTCAATTGGACAGCATCCTCCAATTTGTTGAGAAGCTCAATGAGGTTGATACGAGCAAGATCGAGCCCCTAGCGCATGTTGTTGACGTCGTCAACGCCCTTCGCGATGACCGCGTCGTCAACCAACCCTCCACCGACCTTCTCCTAGCCAACGCTCCGGCAAGAGAAAAGGACTTCTTCAAGGTTCCCAAGATTATTGAATGAATCCCTACTCGCTGACCATCCATGAGTTGCACGACAAGTTGAGGCGGCGGGAATTGTCTGCGCGTGACCTCACGCAGTCTGTCTTTGACCGACTCATCGCGGCAGAAGAGCGGGTACGCTCCTTTATTACCTTATGCCAGGACACGGCCTCTGCGCAGGCCGACGACGCCGACCGGCGCTTCAGCCACGGAGACGGAATAAACCCGCTGCTTGGAATTCCTATCGCCTTGAAAGACATCTTTCTCACCCGCGGAATACGGACGACGTGCGCTTCACAGATTCTCAGTAATTTCACTCCTCCCTACGACGGCACCGCCGTAACCAAGTTGAAAGAAGCCGGGGCTGTCTTTGTCGGAAAGACGAATATGGACGAGTTCGCCATGGGCTCGTCCACGGAAAATTCCGCTTTTGCCGTTACCCGTAATCCGTGGAGCCTCGATTGTGTGCCCGGCGGTTCATCCGGAGGTTCGGCTTCGGCTGTGGCAGCGGACCAGTGCATCGCGGCGCTGGGCACCGACACCGGAGGCTCAATCCGTCAACCTGCGGCCTGCTGTGGGATCGTCGGATTGAAACCCACATACGGCCGCGTCAGCCGATACGGCGTTATCGCCTTCGCGTCATCTCTGGACCAGGTCGGGCCGCTCACGAAAGATGTCACAGATTGCGCTCTGCTCCTGGAAGCGATCGCCGGACACGACCCGGCAGACTCGACGTCAGTGCCAATGGCGGTTCCTCATTACGCCTCAGCTCTAAACGGAGAAGTCCGAGGTCTGCGCGTCGGTGTGCCGCGGGAATACTTTGTTCGGGGAATGGAACCAGAAGTCGAAAGCGCGGTCCGCGAAGCCTGCCGTGTGCTCGAGAACAATGGCGTCGTGGTCGAGGAAGTTTCACTGCCACACACCGAATATGCCGTGGCCAGTTATTACATCATCGCTACTGCGGAAGCGAGTTCCAACCTGGCGCGCTATGACGGTATGAAGTACGGCTACCGCGAGCAGGGCGCGGATCTTACCGAGACCTACATCAGGTCACGCGCGGACGGGTTTGGACCTGAAGTGAAGCGAAGAATCATGCTTGGCACCTATGCCCTCTCCGCGGGCTATTACGACGCTTACTATCTCAAGGCACAGAAGGTGCGCGCGTTGGTGAAAAAGGACTTCCAAGACGCTTTCAAAAAATGCGACGCGATTGTTACTCCCACAGCACCGACAACCGCGTTCAGGATCGGGGAAAAGGTCCAGGACCCAGTACAGATGTATCTCTCGGACATTTTCACGATCTCGGTCAACCTGGGAGGATTCCCGGGCTTGTCGCTTCCCTGTGGATTCAATTCGAGAGGCCTGCCCATAGGATTGCAGATGATCGGAAAGCACTTCGACGAAACCACGGTCCTCCGGATCGCGTACGCTTACGAGCAATCGACGGAGTGGCACAAGAAAAAACCGGAGTTGTGAAAGCGAAGCTGTTAGCCATCAGCGATCAGCTGTCAGCTCGGGTCGACAGTGAGCCCAAGGAGATGAGAAACTTCAGAGAACTCAAAGTTTGGGAGAAAGCCCATGACCTCACTCTAACAGTATATACCCTGACCGGAGCATTTCCCGAGGACGAGCGATACGGATTGACGAGCCAGATCCGCCGATCTTGTGCTTCGATCCCAGCCAATATCGCGGAAGGGTGCGGCCAGGGCCGGGGGAGTTGAGTTTGCGCGTTTTCTCCAGATTGCGATGGGTTCAGCGAGCGAGTTAGAATATCATCTCTTACTCGCTCACGATCTAAAGTTCCTAAACACCTCGGAATACAAAGATCTTGAAGGTCACGTGATTGAAGTGAAGCGTATGCTCACCTCTCTTATCCAGAAACTGAAAGCTGACGGCTGACCGCTAGTGGCTATGCCGACTTACGAACCCGTCATCGGCTTGGAAGTCCACGCCGAGCTATTGACCCAATCGAAGATTTTCTGCGGTTGTTCGACCCGATTTGGCGCCGCGCCGAATCACCATATTTGTCCGGTATGCGCTGGGTTTCCCGGAGTGCTTCCCGTCCTCAATCGCGAGGTGGTTCGGTTCGCTATTCGCGCCGGCCTGGCGACGCATTGCGCGATTGCGCCGAGCAGCCGGTGGGCGCGCAAGAACTACTTTTACCCCGACCTTCCGAAAGGCTATCAGATCAGTCAATACGAGCTTCCCTTATGCACGAACGGCTATCTGGATATTGACAACGGCGACGGAGCCACACGCAGAGTCCGGCTGACCCGGATACACATGGAAGAGGACGCCGGCAAAAACATTCACGACGCGGGTAAGGACTTCAGTCTGGTCGATCTCAATCGCGCCGGCGTTCCCCTCCTGGAGATCGTGAGCGAACCCGATATGCGCAATAGCCAGGAAGCCGTTCGTTACCTTCGCAGGTTGCGCGCTATCCTCCAGTACGTGGAAGTCTGCGATGGCAACATGGAGGAAGGTAGTTTTCGCTGTGATGCCAATATTTCGGTCCGGCCCTCGGGAGCCGCCGCCCTAGGAGTCAAGGTGGAAATCAAGAACTTGAATTCCTTCAAGGCGGTTGAAAAGGCCCTGGACTATGAAATCCAGCGCCAGTCCCGCGTCCTCGCGGAGGGCGGTTCGATCATGCAGGAAACGCGACTCTGGGACGCCGACCGGGAAGTGACCCGCGCTATGAGAAGCAAAGAATCTGCGCACGACTACCGCTATTTTCCCGACCCCGATCTGCTTCCGCTAGTGGTCGAAGAATCCTGGATCAAACAGATCCGAGCTGAATTGCCCGAGCTTCCGGATGCGCGCCGAGAGCGCTTTATTTCCGACTACGGCCTTCCTGTTTACGATGCCGAACTGCTCACCGGCCGCAGAGATGTCGCCGACTACTTCGAAACGGCGGTTAAAATTCACCCCAGTGCCAAAGCTCTCAGCAACTGGATCATGGGAGACCTCTTTCGTATCATCAAAGAAAAACGACTCGATGAGACGCTACGCATCTCTGACTGGCCGGTAGCACCGCAACATCTGGCTGAGATGGTGCGCATGGTCGATCAGGGTAAAATCAGTGGCAAGATTGCCAAGACCGTTTTCGAAGCGATGTTGGAACGCGGTGAGGCGCCAGCAAAAATTGTCGAGGACAAAGGGTTGGAGCAGGTTACCGACGCGCGCAGCATTGAAACCACCATTGAGCAGGTCCTCGGAGCTCACACCAGACAGGTGACGCAATACCGCTCCGGAAACGAGAAGGTTTTCGGTTTTCTAGTGGGCCAGGTCATGAAGGCAACCCAGGGAAAAGCAAATCCCCAGACGGTGAACGAGGTCCTGCGGAGCAAGCTTGCGACTAAATGATACGACCTTGCTTTTCCAGCCACGCACAGCTCTAGAATCCCCAACGCAAAAAAAGACGCAAGCATGACTAAGCAAAGAGAACTCCGCATCTCCTAAAAAAACGCCTTAGCTTTCATGTGAAATAATGTGAAATATCTATTCATTGCGCTTTTTATTGTTGGCTTGCTGTTTGTCAATGCAGGTTACGGCTCCGCCGGTACTCAAAGAAGGAATTATTGGATCATTGCAGGGGCGATCTGGTTATTAGTCCTATCGTTGGCTAACACTTTGCTTTAAAAGCGGTCACTATCTACTCGAGTAAGTGGTGTACATGCAACCATATTCTCGAAGGCCTTCCTATTAAAATGCCTCACTAGCATTGGATTTTGAGGCGGACGAAATAAATCAATGAGCGAAAGCCTAATTCTGCGCCTTTTATTGTCTACGACTTCATTTTTGACGTATCGAAAAAACTCGTAGGCGACCACGTCCGCTGCTTGCAATGGTATTACTTGCTTAGGCAGAAAGGACCACCCACCGATTCGATTATCTGCCCGACAGTTATCATCTCGATAATAGCTCTCTAAGAGATTAGCGAACTGTGAACTTCCTTCCGTACCCGCTTCAAAAACATACTGAATTGGAGAATTTACATTACGCGAATCGCACCACATTCGGACACCCGAAAGAGCGCCCTGAGCACACCAAGAAAAGATTCCAAAGCGCCTCAGAATTTCGTGATTTTTAATAATAAGATCATAATCGGACTTCACCAGAGACGATCCTACTGCGGTATAAGTACATCTTCTGATAATTGCATGCGCTTTCTTTAAAAACTCTACCCGACGTTGCTCATCCCAATTTTTAAATTCGCCTTTATAACTTTCCAAGTCCGCTCGATGTAAGATTTTGATGTTATATTTTGAAAGCAATACAGTCCACCTTTTCTCGAACTCGTTCCACATCTTTTCAGTCGCAAGGTATCCAGCAACCACCGCTACTGGATCTGTCGGACTTGTTCCGCTATCGTCGAGATATACCGCGAGCATGGCGAATAAATCGCTTTCTTTTGTAAACAAACCTGTGCAAAAATCTCTAAAAGTACTATTTTGTTCAAACTCTATACCCCTTCGCAAGTGGGTATCAACAGACACCTAATACCTTTGTAAAGGGAATTTGAGGGGGTTTTTCGTCCGGCTCAACACGACTTTGACGGGACCCCTGGGCATTGGTTAGAGGAGTCAGCGGATATGGTGTAGAACATTCTCGATGAAGATACTCAAAGGTAAATATAAGAACGGTCGAGTAACCCTGAGGGAGCCGGCGCCAGAACCGGGGCCGATTGATGTTGAGGTCGTGTTCGTTGACCCGGATGATCGGCGTTGGGAGGAAATTATTAGAGACCGTGCGCCGAGGCCGGCTCTTTCCTCTGAGGCCGATGAGGTTCTTGAGGACTATCGGGCAGATAAAACAACACCCCTGAACCCAGAGAAGATCTGAACAGCCACCACACCGTCGGCTCTATGAGACTCACGTGCGGCGATTCTGGCAGAGTTTCGCTAATCTAGTCGATCTAAGTTAAAGGTTTCCCACGATTTCTAGCTCGTCTAGATACTCATACGGGCTCGTGTTCCTTTCAAAATCGCGCCACAGCTCCCCCCGAGTAGGCTCGTCAAGAAGAGTGACGGTATCCGTATCGCTCACCTTTTCGAGAAGACCATGTTGAAAAGCGACCCCTCCATGATTTGTAAGGATGTACCGATTGTGAAAATCACGGCCACTTTTTCGTTCTCGCCAGCGTACCAGGCGCAGCCGAAGGCCCGAAGGAATATTGTTAGGTAGATGCCGACGAGCTTGATCCCAGAAGTCCACAGGGGAATCTTTATTCGACGTGTGAAACTCAAGCAAACTAAGACTGTCCGGGCCAGAGGTGTAACGATTTCTTCTTGCTGCTCGAAGAAACTCTCGCAGGGGTTTCCGGTACCTCCACCATCCTGGCCGGAAGTAGGGGTCGATGAAAAGCACTTTTCGGCATGTCCTCAAAAGAGGAGCAACGGCCTGCGCCATTCTGAAAGCCTCCCGCTCAACCGTCACGCTCCGGGATGGTGAGGTCCATAAGGGCGACTCAAGTAGTTCTCCTAGATTTATACAGACAGACTTGGTTGTTTCCGAAACGTCATCTGGAATTGTAGATGCTTTTTTCACGACGACACGAAATGGAACATGACGGTGGCTCGCCAGTGCTTCTTGGAGCCACTCAATGTCATTACAGGGAGGAGTGCGTCCTTCCTTGATTCGTGGGACGAGCCGCCCGCACGCATCCAACGTTTTGAGGACTGATCGGACATGCTCTGCAACCCAATTAAAACGGGAGTTGTCAGACAGGCTCTGAGCCGTCTGATCAACGGCACTTGTCCACTCGCCGTTATACAGATTGCATAGCAACTTGCCGTTATCGTCGCACAGCGATCGGAGAACCGACTTTAGGGTGATCTGCCAAGCGCCTGTCTCAATTTCTTCAGGCTGAAATACGTCAGGCGTTATTGCAATCTCGTGGAGCACGGCTTTTTATGAGAAACGCTCACGAAATCCCTCTTCGAAGAAACCTCCGGGCCAAGGGTCAAGGAAAGTTCCCTCCTCATCAAGCCGCAACTCAAAGGCTTCGCTTCGATCGCCGGTGTTACGTACATAAACAACAGCAACATCCGCGGGCGTCAGACGATGCTCGCGAATCAACTTCATGATACGCAAGATAAGGGTCTCGCTGTGACTTTCCACAAGCAATTGATTATTCAGCTCGGGGTCTTTGGTTATCTCAGCAATAGCCTCCCCCACCTCAGCTTGAAGGCGAGGGTGTAGGTGCTCTTCGGGCTGTTGGATGCAAATCAAGGCATTTTTCTCGCTGACGCATGTGCCCAAAATCGGCAGTAACTGCGACAAACCAAATCCCACCTCCGATAGACTGTGCGCTGTTTCGCCTTTGTCACGCAGGATTACCTTGTGAGCCGATGGAAGGTCATCATCGCGGACCCTTTCAATAGAAAGCCGGTATCCCATCCCAAGTTTCTCTACTAGGTTCGCAAGACGTAACTGGGCTTCTTTGGTACCGGCCCAAGAAGGGGGCCCCTCGAAAAAGAGCGAGGGGAGTGGCCTCAAGGGTGTCACGTGGACAACACGACGCAGCGACGAGTCAGACTCGGAGAAGATGCTTTCCAATGCCTCAAGCCCCAAATAGACTTGCCAAGGGATCGATTCATTGCCAAAGATTCCGAAATCGGTCCCGATCCATCCTGGCTCTATGACGGTAAGAGGGGGTCCTGCCTGTACGTGTTTATGAAGAACAGAACGGAGTTGCACTAACCGATCTTTCCTCTCGAGTGCGATATGGTCTTTCTGCAGGAAGGTATATCCCCATCCTTCCATGCGAGTTGACTGCGCTTCTATTTCGCGTGTTGATTGTGCCTCTATTTCGGAGGCCGAAATTCGGGTCTCCGAGACCTCGGAAGGGAATCCACGCTCGTTCGCCACATTATCGACCCATCGGTGAATCTCATAATCTCCCAACCGATCGACACGTACACCTGGATAAGGTTCAGATTCTAGCCTTCGACTCTCACGGAGAGATAGCCTGCCGGATCCAAATTTGGCAACTGTCCCTTGAGTTCGTAGAGGGCAGACAAAGTCAACACATGTCTTATCTTCTTCATCCAGAATATGCAGTGTATAGAAGTCGGGTAACTTGCCATGAAGTTTAAGTCTTACACGCTCTGGCCGTCCTGAAACCTCCCATCCAATTTCCATAGAGCGGTCAAGATCGTGTCCGTATACCGTTCGCTCGAACGACCCGAGTCGAACAAACTCACCGTCAAACCTGAACTCGGCCTCGATGTCCAAGTTCTGGCGTAAAAATAACAGAGCATTAATAATGGACGATTTACCGCCACTGTTAGGACCGTAGAGTAGTGTTAATCGCCGAAGCGGGATTCGCGTGGGACTCACGAATCCTCTAAAATTGGATAAGGTAAGTGCCGTTAACATTAAATGTCTATTGGCTTTTGGGAGAAGGGTCGCGCCTCTAAGTTAAGCGTGCCATTCACTCGCACAACGGAGCGCTGCTTCCTGCGTCCAAACAACCCAGAGAACCCTCTAAGTGTTTCGCTCCCGCGAGAATCTCATCGACTTCGTGTTCCACTCTTTCTTCCTGCTCACTTTTGATCGCCGACCTGTACTTGTATCCGATGCGTGAGTTTAACAAGCGGAAGCCCTGGCCTTCTAACAACTTTATCTGTGCGCTTTCTTGTTTTCTTCTCAGATCCTCTCGGTGATCCGCTGGCTTGTCGCAAATACGACTTCGAACCCGAGTTCCTGCAAATGGTCAATGGCGGTGCCAACCACGAAGTCCGTGGGTGCCTGAAAGACTGAGGCCAGATAATCACCCAAACGCTTCCGGACAGAGCTGGCTTGTCCGACATAGACGGGCACAATCTCGCCAACACGCTTTGCGGCCACTATGTAGATGCCCGGCCTTCTTGAAATCCTCGGAAGACTCACGGTCTCGAAGCCTCCTGTAGTCTGCATGAACTTCTCCTCTGGCAAGAGAAAAGGGAAGACCTGACCGCTGTTAGCTTTTCCTGCTCAACCCCTTAAAGAAACGCTCTTTTTCCAATTCGTGAAGCAAGCTTTCATCCACGTAGCTGTTTACACTCGGATGGATCTTGGTTCCACTGCTACCGTTAGGCATGGCTTTACAAATGAAAAATCACGTTTGTTTGATTGATCTCAATGAAATCAAAATCATTGAATCCTTCCGAAATCTTTTCAAGGTTTGCCGACAACAATGACATCAATTCAAAGTTAGCGATGTTCCCGGTCGATACCAGCAACAACTTCCACGGTTGCCGCCGCAGTAAGAACGAATCGACAAAATCCGAATCCTTGGTGGCGACAACCAGGTGCTCTTTGTCGGACAATTCGTTGATTGCCCTGTCGGGAGTGCGGTTGCCGAGCGGGAGATCGAGTGTATGGACGGCCTCGACGCCCGCCTGCCCCAACAATAATGTCAGCCGTCGCGGCAGCTGGGCGTCAATGAGGAATTTCATGCTTGTGTAGGCTCGATGCGTTTGATTCGGCTGAGTCGAGCGGCAAAGTCCAGGGTGGCAAGAATGTCCTCCCGCTCAAGGTCCTCGTAATCGGCCAGGATTTCCTCAACCGTCATTCCGGAACTCAGCAGCTCAAGGATCATCTCCACAGGGTAGCGAAGGCCGCGAATCGTCGGCTTACCGTGACAAATTTCAGGGTCAATCGTTATGCGTTCGGATAAGTTCATCCCACACCTCCGGGAGCTGGATCATAATGAAGTGAAAATGATAGGAACTTGCTTTTGGGGAACTACCACGGGCAGCTCCAAAATTCCCCGCGCGAATCCGCCGTCAACCCTCTCTGAGACCCGCGGGCGGCAACCTGGGAGAGCGGGCTGCCGCCCACATTTTCGATGGAGAGTATCCGCTAAACCCGTGTTATGTCAACCTGACCGCGGGAAGATAGAGCAGGACATCTGCCCTCGATTGCGGTAAGACGCTTTTAAATTATCTGCCGTAGGTAGTGCTCCGCTAATTTTCAATCCTCTATCCTCCATCCTCAATCCTTTCAGCTGTGATACGCCGAGTTGATGCGAACATATTCGTGCGTGAGATCCAATGTCCAGACCGACGCGGAAGCCCGGCCCTGATTCAACACGACTCTCGCATTGCCTCTCGACATCCCTCTGAAAAACTTTTGAATAACAAATTCAACTAACCCATACTATTTGCCTAACATAGCTTAAGAAGCAGTTAAATGATACAAACTTGCTTTTGTCCACCACGGACACCTCCAAAATTCCGCTGCGCCAACTGAACGGAACTCTCTTAACTTCGTCAGGTTCTCGAAAATATCTTGGGCAGTGTTGTCGATAAGAGTTTGCGTTCTCGCCTTTTCACGCCTTCGAGCCGTATCAGCGCTTGCCTGCGTATTCCGGAGCATTCCGGCCACTGATTCCGGCCGCATTCCGGCCACCCATTCCGGTGTAATCCAGCCACCGTTCCGGAGCATTCCGGCCACCCCTCTTATTGGGGTAAGTCCAAGCGATTAAGCGACGCTGGGTAACCCAGGCTGTTACAATCCGCTCCTTTAGCAACAAGGAGGGATTTGATGGCCAAAGCGAGGTTATCCATGCGCAAGATCAAAGAAACTCTACGTCTCAAATACCAGTGCGGCTTAAGCCGCCGCCAGGTTGCCCGCAGCGTAAAGGCCAGCCGCAGCACGGTGGCCGATTATCTTTACCGGGCTGAGCGAGCAGGAATTGGCTGGCCGCTGCCCGATGATCTCACCGATCAGGAGCTCGAGCAGAGACTGTTCCCAGCTCAAGCGACGCTTGTACTGTCCGCCAAGCCACTGCCGGACTTTGACTACATCTACCAGGAGCTCAAAGCCCACAAGAAATTCAATCTCACGTTGGACCTTTTGTGGCGGGAGTACAAAGAGCAGCATCCCGAGGGTTATCAGTACTCCCAGTTCTGCGAGCACTATCGGCGTTGGCGGGGCAAGTTCGATTACTGCATGCGCCAGGATCACCGAGGAGGAGAAAAACTTTTCGTCGATTATGGCGAGGGGCTAAGTCTGGTTAATCCCGAAGGCGGCGAATCGATTCCAACCCAGCTCTTTGTCGCGGTTTGGGGCGCTTCCAATTACACCTACGCCGAAGCGACTTTAAGTCAGCAACTGCCCGACTGGATCGGCTCTCATGTTAGAGCGTTTTCCTACTTCGGCTGTGTGCCCAAGGTGGTGGTGCCGGACTGTCTTAAAGGCGCGGTCAGCCGAGCGTGCCGCTATGAGCCAGAGTTAAATCCAACCTATGCTGAAATGGCCGAGCACTACGGGATCTGTGTGCTGCCGGCCCGCCCGGCGCGTCCTCGGGATAAGGCCAAGGTAGAAGCCGGGGTGCTCATTGCCAAGCGCTGGATTTTGGCGGCGCTTCGCCACCGCACGTTTTATCGCCTCGCTGAACTCAACCGGGCAATCCAAGAGCTGCTAGAGCGCTTAAACGCCCGGGCGCTGCGCAAGGTAAAGAAATCTCGTCGCGAGCTCTTTGATCTGTTCGATCGCCCCCGGGCTCAAGCTTTACCCGAAAAGCCCTATGCGTATGCCGAGTGGAGAATGGCCACGGTCAATATCGACTACCACATCGAGGTCGAGCGCCACTATTACAGCGTGCCCGTTCG
>CAWDMI010000003.1:615000-893038 GCA_963803415.1 uncultured delta proteobacterium | reverse complement strand
GCGAGCTTGTGACCTCATCGAGGATCAGCAGCTTGGGGTGGCGCGCCAAGGCCCTGGCGATAGCGATACGCTGTCGCTGGCCGCCTGAGAGCGCCATACCGCGCTCCGCGCCGAGCTCGCTATCTGCTGCGGCAGTCGGGCAACGAATTCCCATGCCCCGGCGTGCGTAGCGCGGCCTCGACTTGGCCTCGTTCACCTCCGGATCGCCAAGCGTCACGTTCCACCGTACCGTGTCGTGCAGCAGGAAAGGTTCCTGCGGCACGTAGCCGATCATCCGGCGCCACTGCCTGAGGTCAACCTGCTCCAATGGCACGTTGTCAATCAGAATTTCGCCTTGCTGTGGACGGAGCAGGCCGATAATCAGATCGGCGATCGTGGTTTTCCCTGCTCCCGACGGCCCCATGATGGCAGTGAATGAACCCGCCGGGACGGTCAGCGACGCATTCTGAAGCACAGATATTTTTCCATAACCGAAACTGACATTGTTCAGGCGAACCGACTTCTCAAGGCGGGGACAGGTGCCGTCAGGATTTGTTTCACGGGTGCGGCTGGCGTCCCAATGATGGCCTGCAACGACCAGAAGGCGCTTTCATAGGACTTCATCTTTTGATACTGCCGCTGGGTCTTTCCCAGAGACGCAAGCGAGCGCGCAAGGACCAGAACCATGACGAGCACGGCGTTGAACGGCAGCTTCCACGGAATCAGGGCCACGTACAAACCGGAGGCGATGATCAGGCCCATCGCGAGATCCTGAGCCGCGCTCAGAGCCTCCGTGCTGATCACATCCTGACGCAGCGCGCGATTCAAGCGCTTACTTTCTGATCCGAGAATAGAGCCGACCAGTTCTTCACGGGCCATCGCTTTCAGAGGTTTGACCGATTGAAGGCTGTCGGTCAAACGGGTCAAGAGAGACTTGAGCAGTTGAGTCTGGCGCATGCCGGCATGATGCGTCATGCGGACGAGCCAGCGTAGCCCATAGAGGACCATCCCTCCTACCGCGAGGGATAGCAGGGCGCCCTGCCACGTAACAAATAAGGCCACGCCCGCGAAGACAATAGCTTGAATGAGAACTACCAGAGTCCTGGCGCCTTGAAGATACGCCTGTGACGCCCGGAGGGCTTCGGTTCCGATGGCATTGGTCAGGCTGCCCACAGGTTGGCGCACGTAGAACTCCCACCGGGCAGCCAGGAGGGAGCGAAGCAGGGAGAGTTGCAGGTCGGTCGCGACATGGGCAACGGTGTAGCCAACCTGGGCGTTCGCCAGGAGCAAAAATACCGCCTTGAGCGCAAGACAGACGACCATGACGACCAGCACAGCGCCGACTGTCGGCGTTACGCCAATTGCTGAGAGCGCTTCCGTCAGCATGTGTCCCAGCCCCGATAACCCATTGCCGGGACCTTGAGCGGCGTCGCTGGTCGCAGGTTGAGCGATGGAAGCAGCAAGAGCAGGCTGAGCCCCTCTGCGACGCTGGCAAATAACAGCGAGACCAGCGTGAGCGCGCTCCGTCCGGGATACATCCGGGCAATGGTAATCAAAAACCGCATGCTTCCTTAATATCCTGCCGCTATGTCGTCCGAAGAGAACATCACAGATTCGGAACCCTGATGTCCGGGAAGTCATCATGGCCATCGCGGCTGGGTAGTCAGCTCAAGTTAATGCCCTGGCGGTAGCAAACGCTTTGCAGATTCGATCGATCTGGTCCGGCGTGTGCGCCGCAGTCGCGCTACACCGAAGCAGGCTGCCGCCGTCGGGGGCCGCCGGCGGCAAAATCATGTTGACATATACTCCTTGATCCAGGAGGGCGTTCCACAAGCCGATCGCTTCTTCGCGCTGCTCGAACCGGACCGCGACAATCGGACTAACCTCGGGACCCAGTCTGAATCCCATCTCCTGCAATGACTGATACAATTGCCGGGCATTGTTCCACAACAGGACACGCAGTTCAGGGTCGATTCGGAGCCTGTTTAAAGCGGCTCTGGTCGACGCAATCACCGCCGGGCAGGGAGATGCGGTGAAAATATACGGGCGGCTCCCATATCGGATAAGCTCCGTCTCGTGATGATCCGAGACACAAAATCCGCCGGTGGCTCCCAGGCTTTTGCTGAACGTGCCGACGATAAAATCGACGCTGCTTTCGACATCACTCTCCTCCGAAAGTCCGCGGCCCCGCTCCCCCAGCACTCCAAGCGAATGGGCTTCGTCTACAAGTAAACAAGCGCCATGCTCCTGTTTTACCGCCGCGACTTCCGCCAGCGCCGCTCGATCTCCCAGCGTGCTATAGATGCCTTCCACGACGATCAGCGCGTTGGCACGACGCCCCCAAAACGTCTCAGGCGCTTGTCGAGATCACCGACATCGTTGTGGCGGAACCGAATGACTTCTGCCCCGCCCATCCGGCAGCCGTCATAAATGCTTGCATGGCAATCGGCATCGATAAGGATCACATCTCCCGGCCCGGTGAGCGCCGAAATAAGGCCCAGATTGGCAACGTACCCGGTTGAGAACACGAGACACCACCGGCGCCCATAAAAGTCCGCCAGCTCCTTCTCTAACGCAACATGCCCGGTATAGCTGCCGTTAGCCATTCTGGATCCGGTAGTTCCCGTTCCTTCTTCTCGCACGGCTCGGACCGCCGCTTCTATACACTGAGTATCTAAGGTAAGACCAAGATAGTTGTTCGTTCCCGCGAGAATCATTGGACGGCCGTTCACAATGGCCTCAGTTGGCGACAGGATCCGTTCAATCTTCGCCCGGAAAGGGTCCTCGCCCAATCGCGCCAGCGCCTCACGGGCGTCGGCAAGTTGCCGGAATTTGTCAAGGAGGGCCATTACCTTCGGTCAACGAGTTGCTGGACGCACCGGGCGAAATGCCCGACGGTCCGCACGTCCGGGATGATGTTCAAGGGAATGGAAACGTCGAACCGTTCTTCGGTATCGAGCAGGAGCTGCATGACCTTCATCGAATCGAGGCCTAAATCGGATATGAATTCCGTGTCTTCGGAAAGGCTCTGCCCGTCCGGCGTATACGGCCCTAAAATCTCATAGAGTTGGGAAAGTATCGACTCGTAGTGGCTCATCGTGCGGGGGGCCGCGAAGGTGATCCGTTTATCCGCAGGTACTTGAGTTGCCGTACTTTCCTCAGCGCCACCACCGCGTCATTTTCTATCATGGATGCGGCCGTCTTGCAAAGCTTGCCGGCCAGTTACACCACTTGCCATGAGGCCAAGAGTCGCCCGCAGGCCTTCTTCTAGACACACCGTGGGCGTCCAATTGGCCGCCTGGCAAAACATGGAGTTATCACACACCCAGTCGGGATGCCTGATCTCCCGCACTTTCCCTGGGGTAAACATTGGTGCATATCCTATTACCGATGCGGCGATTTGATTAAGCTTCGCGGCGACATTCATGGGCAGCTCGGACACGTGGAAACGAAACGCCGGTTTTCCGCGAAGCCGCTCGAACGTTTCCGCGACCTCGCACCAACTATATCCCCTTGGGTGTCCGTCATCCAACTCGAACACGCGGCTCTCTCCGCTCTCGCTGGCCAGCCATTTTATCACCGCCTCTGCCAGGTCTTCGACATAGAGCAGAGAGAATCTGGCGTCATTGCGGCCCAGCAACGGGGCGATCCCGCGCCGCATAAGGCGGAACAAGGGAAGCATCGCACGGTCCCCGGGGCCATAGACAGCTGGCGGGCGAAGCACGGTCCACGCGAAACCGCCCGCCATTTGGGATAGGGCGATCTCTCCCATCCGCTTGCTGACCGCATAGGCCGACAAATTTGGTTCGCGAGCCGCCAAAGATGAAATTAAAAGGAACCGGGGAGCAGGGCTCCTGATCGCGGCAATTTGCGCCAGCCGTGACACCGCCTCAACATTCACAGGGTAAAAATCGGCGTCGGTGATACCGCGTACCGCCCCTGCGCAGTGGACCACGGCATCCGCATCGCCCACCAGGCTGTCGAGGTGCTCAATATCTTCGAGCGTGCCGTGAACCCACTGAATCGAGATTCCCTCAAGGCGCGCCCGCCGCAATGGCGCGCGGATGAGCGCGCGTACGCGCCACCCTTCTTTTACGAGTTTTCGAGCTATCGCGCTACCGATGAATCCGGTCGCCCCCGTCAACGCGATGACGCCGCGCATGGATTTGATTTTTCTGGCCGAGCCTCGGCGGACGCGCTTTGCCTGACCCATTTCCCTTGCAGAATAGCCGGACCATGCCGGCTCAGAAATTCTTCCCGTGCCTTTGAACGGGAGAGTTTTCCGGAGGACGTACGCGGCAGGGTGTGCGGAGGAACGATCTCAATGAAACAGTCCAGCCCGAAGCGCTCGCGGATCAGCCCCTGCAAGCGATGGACAAATTCTTCTTGCCTGGTAGAATTCCCTTCACGCCACTGCACGAGCATGGCCGCCATTTCAGTCCCATTAGGGTTTAGTACCGAAAACGCGCACGCCTCGCCCGTTCTCACCTCGGGCAATTCCTCAGCGAGATGCTCCAAATCTTGAGCCCAGATTTTTCGGCCATTGATAATGATGACATCTTTCTTCCGGCCAATGATCACAACCCGACCCTCGGCGAGATAGCCAATGTCTTGGGTGTCAAACCATCCGTCCGAGGACAAGGCCTCACGAGTTTTCTCGGGATTGTCGAAGTACCCGGACATAATATTGGGGCCACGCAAAAAAATTACGCCGGCGTGGCGATCCGGCAGAACTGTGCCTTGCTCGTCACGAATTTCGACTTGAATTCCCGGCAGAGGGACGCCGCAAAATACAAACGGCCTTGTATTCCATATTTCCCCTTCTGAGCCTGGGTCACGCCCATTCAGGGGCACAGCTATTCCACGCTCGGATAACACAGCCGGGTCAACTCGATCAACGGTAATGCCTTGGTGGAGGGGTGCGAAACTTACGGCGAGGGAGGCCTCTGCCATTCCGTAGCAGGCCATAAATGCACTTGGCTTAAACCCGCTTGGCTCCAGAACTTCGGCAAACTCCGCCAAGGCGACTGACTGGATCGTTTCGGCCCCTACTCCGGCGACCCGCCACGCGCCGAGATCGAAAGTGCTGACGACATCCCGCCTGAGACGCTTCACGCACAATTGATAACCGAAAGACGGGCTAAAGGAAATGGTGGCTTTGGTGCGTGTCATCAAGGACAACCACAACAGTGGTCGCATGGCAAACATCCAGGTTTTTAAATAATCCACGGAGATCTGCGACACCATCGGCCCGAGCACGAATCCCACAAGCCCCATATCGTGATAAAAAGGCAGCCAGGAGACGGCGCGGTCGCCGGGGCGGAGTTTGAGGCCATGAATTGTGATTTCATTCAGATTGGCGAGGACAGCCTTTTGGGTAATCATTACTCCCCGGGGAAACAGCGTGCTTCCGGAAGTGTATTGAAGATAGGCGACCTCATGCGGCTCCGACGGGCGCAGACACTCTTGGGAGTCAGGCAGTCGCTCGAAGGCTTCCAGCGTCCCGACATGGGGAATATTCAACTCCTTGGCGGCCTCGGCCATAAAGGGATAGAACTCAGACGGCGCCATCGCCACGGACGCTCGGCAATCGCGCAGAAGCGCCTTGAGTTGCGCGACATAAGCCTGTCGGGCACTCATGAAGGCCGACGCCGAAAACGGCACTGGCACGAGACCGGCATACTGGCAAGCGAAAAACATGCGGTGGAAATCTGGATCCGTCTCTGCAATGATTGCTACTCGAGCGCCCCGGTTGAGTCTTAAGCTCAAAAGCTTTCGCGCCAAGGATACTGCCTGCTCTCGAAGATCCGCATATGACAGAACGGCGCACAAATCGCCCCGACTCCCGTAGAAATTGCATCCGGTCTGTCCCAGGGCTGAGTAATCCAGAGCCTCGGATAGCGTGGAAAAATCAGCGGCCCGAAAAGCTACGGTGTTCTCAGTCGGGGTAGGTTCCAATTCAGTTCCGTGTTCACCACTTGTGCGCAATGCTACCTCCTTCATCGGTTCGACCTTAAAGCGCGGAACATTAGTTAGTCCTCGCCGAAAACTTAGGCTTTACGAACAACTTCTCCATTTAACGAGCGTTTCCGATTCGGGGTTATGATGGAAACCGACAGCCGGTATTCGTTATCCGAAATGTCGAAACCCCATAAAACTCAACCAAGCTCGGCATCGATGAGCGAGTTCCGTGGCACTGTACCGGATCAGCTTCCATCGTTCCTTTACCGTTTGCGTGATGAGAGTCCATTACCTCGTAATAGTCGGGGCGACCAACTATCTTTAGCTTTAGCGAATCGAAGCTAAATCAACAGTCGCCAAACGAATGATTCCTTTGTCCGTTATAGTACTACACGATGGTGTCCCTTATAGTACTACACGATGAGGCTAGTCAAAGAAAAAACATTCATTTATAACAAAATTCCCAAGCTGGACATGCCGGTTCGACCCCGGTCGCCCGCTCCGTGCGGATTCGAACTCCACAACATGAGGCGCGCGAACTGTCCGGAGGACGTTCCTGTGGCGCCACATCACCGGACGCCCTGGTACAAAGTCCTCTACGTCCAAGTGGTGATCGCCATTGGGCTCGGTATCGTCATTGGCCATTTCTATGCGCACATCGGCGTCACGTTGAAGCCACTGGGTGACGTCTTTGTTGCCCTTATCAAGATGATGATCGCCCCGGTGATCTTTTGCACCATCGTGCATGGAATCGGGTCGATGAGCGATCTCAAGAGTGTTGGCAGGGTCGCAATCAAGGCGCTGATCTATTTCGAGGTGGTGTCGACGCTCGCGCTTGCCATTGGTCTCATCGTCGGGGAACTCGTGAAGCCCGGCCAAGGCTTCAACATCGATCCCGCGACGCTCGACCCGAAGGCGGTCGCCGGCTACGTGACACGGGCGAAGGAGGAAGGTTTCGTTGCCCACCTGCTTGCGATTGTCCCGGAGTCATTTGTCGGGGGGCTGGCGAGCGGCGACATTCTGCAGGTACTGCTTGTGTCGATCCTCACCGGCGTGACGGTTGCCGGCATGGGGTCAGTCGGCCAGCGGATCACTTCCGCAGTCGGTATCGCAGGCAAGATGTTCTTCCGCCTCATCGGAATCGTCGTGCGCTTCGCGCCCATTGGGGCGTTCGGGGCGATGGCTTTCACGATCGGCGCCTATGGGGTGGGCTCGCTCGTCAACCTCGGCGGGCTCATCGCTACGTTCTATGCGACGAGCCTATTGTTTCTGCTGGTGGTGCTGGGCCTCATCGCGCAGCTCTCTGGTTTCTCGATCGTGCGCTTCATCGCGTATATCAAGGACGAGCTTCTCATCGTGCTCGGGACGAGCTCCTCGGAATCCCCACCGGTAATGAGGAAACGTTTGGCGGATTCAACGCGGAACTCGGTGAAAGCAGTTTCGACGACGGCTTTGCTCTCGTGGAAGAGCGGGCAACATTCTCAGCCGCGGGAGCCGGGTGCCGAATCAGCGTGGATTTGCTCGAGGGGTATCGGTATGCGCAGGTCTTTGCGCCGAAGGACAAGGAGTATATCGCACTCGAGCCGATGACTGCGCCGACGAGCGCCCTCACGAGCGGCCGCGGGCTCCGGTTCGGGCCTCCGGGTGAGCGATTCCGGGCGGTGTTCCGAATCCGCATCGATTGAGCCTATAATAAAATTCGAAGCTCGAAATCCGAAATTGGAGACAAATCCCAATGATCAAAAAACAGAAATTTCCAAAACGGCCCGGTTTGGGTTTTCCGTTGCTGCCTACAATGCCGCCAACAAACTGGCCTCGGTCCGCCACGCCGCACGCGCCGCCGATCCTTCCGGTCCCTGCAGAGCCATCCGCCCTCGTCGTCGTGGCCGGGAGATAGGTGCATGGGGCAGTTTCGCTGGCGCGGTCAAGATCGTCGCGTCGTTTGGGGCATCGTGCTGCTTTTACTTTTGCGCTTCGTCTCGGCCGCAACGATCAATCTCTCTCCCCAAGAGGCCTACTACTGGAATTATGCGATGCACCCAGCCTTGAGTTACCTGGATCATCCGCCGATGGTGGCATGGGTGATTCGAGCAGGCACGCTGTTGTTGGGGAAATCCGAGATTGGGGTAAGAATCGGTGGCTTGTGGCTGGTTGTCGTTTCGATTTGGCTCATCAACGCTCTGGGGCGGTTGTGGTTTAGCCGTAGGGCGGGTCTTTGGGCGGCGCTCTTGTTTGCGGTGATTCCTGTCTATTGTGCTTACGGCCCGGTCATCACCCCGGACGTTCCACTGATCTGCTTCTGGCTTCTCACTATTAACCTGGTCTCGATCGCGGTCCTTAAGGACCGGCCATCCGCATGGTACTGGGCGGGCGTCGCTCTGGGCTTCGCTATGCTTTCGAAGTATACGGCGCTGTTCCTCGTTCCCTCGGCGCTGCTTTTTCTTATTGCGGATCGCGCGCACCGCAAATGGCTGCTCAGGAAGGAGCCCTATCTAGCTTTTTTTATTTCCCTCGTCATTTTCAGCCCTGTAATTCTCTGGAACTATCAACACCAGTGGGCTTCTTTCGTCTTCCAGTTTGGCAGGCGGGTTTTGGGAGAAGAAATGGTGAAACCCGTGCGCTCGGCCCCCCACAGCTTCATAGAGTTCTTGGGCATTCAAGCAGCATCGATCTTTCCGACTTTTCTAGCGGTTCTAGTGCTCAGTTTTGCCGTTGCGCTTTATTTTACGATAAAAGACCAAGGCTCCAGGTGGAAATTTTGTCTGTTCTTTTCATTCCCAATCCTGGCCTTTTTTGCCGTATACAGCATCGGGTCGGCGGTAAACGTAAGCTGGCCGCTGCCGGGTTATCTGGCGCTGCTTATTGCCGCCCATACGTGTTATCGATACCTGCGCTTCAAAAGCGGGCAGAGGTTCAAATTTGCCCAGCGCAAGATGTTACTTTTTTCCCTTTATAGCTTGCCTGTCCTCTATGTACTGGTACCTTTTCATATGACGCTGGTGATACCATTTGTTCCGGTAGTCAAGTCGGTCACTGGGTGGCCGGAATTGGTCAAGACCGTAGAACGAGAGAAAGCGACCATCGAGACCGGGAAGGATGGGACAACCTTTATCTTCGGCCTCGACCGGAAAGATATTACGTCGGAGCTGGCGTTTTACATGCAAGATTTTGAGGCCGTTTTCTCCCGCAAAGTCCTGGGAAAGAACGCGCTAGGCTTTGAGTTCTGGGATTCCAGGGTTCCTCCGCCAGGCTCCAACGCCCTCGCAGTGGACGCGGAATTTCCTGATACCCGCCTGCTGCGGCAATATTTTTTGCGCGTTGATGAGGACGTAACGGTGGTACCGATTATCAGACGAGGTAAAATCGTGCGCCGTTTTTATGTTGTCCGCTGCTATGGCTATCAGAATCAAACCGCACGTTAACGCCGAGATTGAACTGAATTCCTCTAGCAAATCCGGTAATTTGCCTGGGCGTCATCACAGCGATATCTGTAGTTTGGCGGGGCTGGCCCGCGGGGAGCGCGCAAACCATGAGTGTCATCCTCGAGCAAGCGATTGTCGAAAAGATGTCAGCTGCAGTGAACCGTGCTAAGAGCATGGGACGGAGCTCTCCAATTGGAGCGACTCTTTCTCTTGAAGGGGCAAACTTTAGCGTTTACTCAAAGCACGCAACAGGGGTTGACCTGCTCCTTTTTGATAGCGTTGATGACGCTCGGCCGGCGCGTGTGATCCGCATCGATCCCTCAACGAACCGTACGTATCACTACTGGCATGTGTTCGCACCCGGCGTCAAAGCGGGTCAGATCTACGGCTATCGAGTCGACGGGCCATACGATCCTTCGAGTGGAATGCGCTTCGATCCCGCCAAAGTCCTCCTTGATCCATACGCACGCGCCACGGTTGTTCCGAAAAACTACAGTCGCGAAGCTGCGCGAAAGGAAGGCGACAATGCCGCGGCGGCAATGAAGAGCGTGGTGGCGGATCCGCGTGCGTACGATTGGGAAGGCGACACGCCGCTCAACCGGCCCTCGTCTCGGACCATCGTATACGAAATGCACGTGCGCGGCTTCACCCGACATCCGAGTTCCGGCGTCGCGGAGAAAAGACGCGGCACCTTTGCCGGTCTGATCCGATTCGAGTTCCTCCGCGCGCGCCTCATGCCGCCGCTCCTCTGCCGCCAGGTCGTCGAGGAGTTGGCGGATGGCCGCATCCGTCGAGTGACGAGCCGCGGTCTGATAGAAGCGCTTGCTCTCGGCCTCCATGAGTTCCACTTGTGCGCGCACCTTCTCCAGGCCGAGTGGACGCAGCAGCCAGAACGATTTTCGCTCGAGAAAACCCTTCACATCCTGGCGGCGGATCAGCGGAATGTGATCGCCGAACTTTGTGCGGTAGAGGTCGAGAAGACGATGGCGATGGCCGTTCTCCTCCTCTGCCATAGCGGCAAACATCCGCGCGGTTCCCGGATAGTTCTCGTGCATCGCCTCGGCGAGATCGCTGTAAGTGCGAATGTCCTCTTCTTCTAAGGAAATCGCGAGTGCCAGGATCTCGCGTTCCGAGAGATCCTTGAAGCTTTTTTTTGGCATCTTGTCTCCGAGTTAACTAATTAGGATGTGCCGCTTGATATACGACCAGAAAGTATCGGTTCCCACCATCATCGACCGGGCCAAGAAGAAAGGATTTTACCTAAGAAAACCCCAACGGCGCGCCCACGACCGGGAGGTCTTAACCCAAAGCCACGCAGATCGAGGCGAGGAACGCCCGGGGTGCCCAATTCGACGGAGCAACTGATGGGCCGCCTCTCGAACGGTCTTCATAGTTACTCTCCTTTCGAAATACAGGGGGAGATGCTCGCAGATCCGCTGTCCGATCGGCCCTGGCTCAATGTTACGCTCTTTGCTGCGGGCGGGCGTTCGCTACGGCCACCCTGTTTCCCCATTCCAGTAGCTGTTTGGTGCAATCATCCCGTTCGATCGTGCATTCAATGCCACGGACGGAGAGGAGCAAGCGCTGCGTGCGCGTTCGCGAAGGTGGCGAGGTGCTGCAGACGATCGACTTGGACCTTGGCTGCTTCGCTTGTATGCTCGGAGGCGAAGACGTGAGAACGTTGTTCAGGTGGTGAGGGAGTGGCGTGGTCTTGAGAGCACTGCCGACCGGGCGCGAACGGGCCGGGTGCTGACCGCCCAGGGGTCCGCACCCGGCGCCGGTTGGCCCTAGGAAACAGAGGTGCAGCGGCTAATCTTACTTTGGCCAATGCCAGGCCGCGTTCAAGTCCTATGAGGCAGGTGATTGATGGGGTTCCGCCCGAGCGGTATGAAGTACCGAAAGGTTTGTTCATGACGCTTCAGATCGAGGACCTGGCAAACGCAGAATGCATGTTCCAGACATCGATAGAAAACGGGACGCGGCAGACCCTTTTGGGCGCTCCGTTTGGCATGCTGGTCATCAATTCAGCATGCCATGGATCCCTAATATGGCCTGCAATTGCTCGATCTGTTCCCGCAAAAGGATCTCTCCTGTGGTTTGTGCCGCGCGACCAATTGCGCGCCACGTACACTTTCAACAGCACGCATCAAGCACCGGTTTTGCCCAATTCACCCGTTTGGAGAAGGCACCGATCCCCAGGGTAACCTGATGGCGGCGATCAATATTCGCTGCCTGGAAGGCGTCGATGCACTTCGACGGAAGATCGTTATAGATTCAGTCAACGATGGACAACGGATTTCGTCGTAAACGTCGACGTTGATGATCTCGATAAGGCCGCCCGTTTTTACGGTTCAGCTTTTGGACTGAAGGTCGGCCGTCGGTTGGCCTTTGGAGTGGAGATGCTTGGGAGTTCGGCGCCAATCTACCTGCTCGTCAAATTGCCCGGGACGCCGGCTTCGGATACAACCTCGCAGCGGCGAAGTTACGAGCGCCATTGGACGCCGGTTCATCTTGATTTTGTGGTTGATGAAATCGACGCCGCGGTTCAGAGAGCTGTATCGGTGGCGCGTGACTAGAGCGGCCCATTGCTACGCACAGGTGGGGCAATGCTCGGAAGACCAGAAAGGAGGAGCACATGGCAGCAAGGTGCAACCTATTCCGACAGGTTATCACGCCGTCGCTTACTATTCGGGACGCCGACAAAAACCATTGATTTTTACAAGTGTGTGTTAGGCGTAGAGGAACTGATGCCCTTTCTAATCGTTCTTGGGTAACCGCAGCGAGCTTCTCGTCCGCGTGCCCAAAACGTGCCCAAGACAAAAGTGAAACGTGTGAAACTGGTTGAAATTACTGAAGCTCGGAAGAAGGTGTGAAGAGCGGAAGATATCGACTAAGTTCCTGCTGCAACAGAAGAAACCACCAATTTCGATACAAAATTCTCAAGCTGGACGTCGCCGGTTCGATCCCGGTCGCCCGCTGTAAACTCTTTTAACCAATTGCTTACCGATCTGCGTGCGCATTGTTTTTCCTTCGCAAAGGTAAAGGTTCCCATACGTTCCTATCTCAAAAGCGATTGGGGAATCGAGCGATCCATTGCCGCATCAAAGATTTGGAGCCATCAGAAAGATGGGCGAAGAGCTTAGATGGTTGATCGAAGCAATTGCCACTTTAGCAAAGGCCGAGGGCTGGCCGGACCCAGTCATCAAGAAAGTGGAACTGCTCGGCCAGCGGATCACCTTTTGTGTAGATGCCAAAAGTCTGGAGGCGGCTAAACTGAGAATCAGAGGCTTGGGCAGGGGATATATTTACAGGCTCGTGCAGAACGGATTCGATAACCCAAACGCGCTCGGCGAAGTCCCAATAGAAGAATTGGAGAAGATCGTTCCGCAAGAACTCGCGCACCGAATAGCCCGGAAACTCTCACGATCAGTCGCCCCGGTTGCCGTCGCTCGTACTGTCTCTTGCACTTATTTTCACTGGTTATCGTGGGGCGGCCGCGTATGCAAAAACGCTATCCATTGAGGGAAAATGACGGAAATTAACGGCCGGGGCAAAACTGTCCGCGTGTCGGATGTTTTATTGTTATTAGGAGACAAATTGAACGAATCTCTCTGAAAAACGATCACCTATCTTTGTTTTCACTGTCTTTGCGTTTTTTCTCGTTTCGCTTTTGAGAACAAGCGCAAGGTCGCTTTCTTCATTCGGTCACTCATTTTACATTGACAGCATCTCTAATCGTTTCGCAGACGCGGTGGATTTGCTTGTAAAACTCCTCGTTGGTGGTGAGGAGCATGATACCCCGGTTGTAAAGCACAATCCTGATTGTGGCGCCGGCGTGTTCGATGGTCAATTCATCGTACTCCAGAGGATCGCCTGCCATCGGATCACCGTACTCACCTGGAGCCGCAAGAAGCTGGTGATCGTAAATCGCGACGACGATTTCCCTGGAGATCGCATCTCCTTCCAAAACCACGGTTTCAAGTCCGGTCAGATCTTCTAGATCATCGTCATCGACCAGTCCATGCCAGTAGGTTACACGGGTGATGGTAGGCAACTCGGGCCTGCCGCCTTTGTCCCAAAGTGTCCGCTGCCAATGATGGATGAGTCCGCCATCGTTACAAACCGAGCAATGCCAGGTGATGTTGTTGGTGCCCGCTTCGAAAGCCGCCAGGATTGTCCCGGGGCATGATTTTCTGCCGGGCCTTCTCCGGCATCTAATATCAACCGGACACGACGGTTGAACCGGTACAGTCGTCACGTTCGCGACGATTGCGCCGAGATATTGGACCAGGCGCCGGGAAGTGAGCTGTCTCGGGACGTTTCCTTGCGCATCCAGATAATGTGTCATGTCGGTGATCCACATATTCAGCTCGAGTTCGTGAATAGCAATTCTTTCTTCGATGCGTTAGAGCGCGCGCAATATTTTTGACCTGAAAGGGCCCAAGAAAGTGTTGTGAAATGAACGGCAAAACAAGTAGAATTGGGAGAACTACGAGGAGAATGCAGATGCCCATTTCTTCGGATTTTATTAGATTAGCCGCGAATTCAAAAGATTAATGACTGACGCCTTATCTGACCACGAATCAATCGACCATTGTGCTTCCAGCTCATGCGTTTGTATTGACCAGATGAGTAAGAATGGTTGGGTCAAAAGTTTTTGCCGGGACTGAAAAGGTGGTTGGCTTTTCAGTCCCCCCACGACAGGCTGGAAGCTTTACCGAACGCAGGGATTCGGAATGTTTGCGCCCCTGTCAGGTGCAGCGTACAATTGGAGAGAAATGAAGGGTTGAACTTTGAAACAGTGGGCGGTGCTTTCAGCTTCGGTATCCGACTCTTTAGCAGCGGCACAGGAGAAATAAGCATGCAGCAAGAAAATAGCCAGAATAAATTGGCTGTGCTAATCGACGCCGACAATACTCCGCCGGCAATCATCGACGCCTTACTCGCAGAAATTGCCAAGTACGGAATTGCCAGCGTCAGGCGCATCTACGGCGATTGGACCACCCCTAATTTGCGAGGGTGGAAGGACGTTCTTTTGGAACAAGCGATCCAGCCGATTCAACAATTCCGCTATACTGTCGGAAAAAACGCGACCGACAGCGCGCTGATCATCGACGCGATGGATTTGCTGTATACGGAGAAACTCGATGGCTTCTGCATCGTGTCGAGCGATAGTGACTTCACGCGTTTGGCGTCGAGAATTCGCGAGGCCGGCCTTATTGTCTATGGCTTCGGTGAAAAAAAGACTCCTAAAGCATTTGTCGGCGCCTGCGACAAGTTTGTCTATACGGAAATCCTGCGCGAGGATGGGCCGACCGGTCCCCGCGGAAGGAAAACGCCTAGCGACCTGAATCAGGATACGATTCTGGTGAATCTGTTGAGAAATGCCGTCGACTACTCCGCGGGCGAAGATGGATGGGCCTATTTGGGCCAAATAGGCCAGCACATTGCAAATCAGGCGCCCGAGTTTGACCCGCGCAACTATGGGTACAAGAAGCTCGGCGACCTAGTGAGGGCAACCCAGCTTTTCGATGTAGACGAGCGGCGCTCTACCGATTCATCGGGGATATCGGTCTACGTGCGGGATAAACGAAAGAAACAATCCGTAGCGGCGATCTAGAGTGCATCCAGAGGCCGGCCTGCTTCAATCTCACGCAGCTCGCAGGAATCATTCGATCCCTGCGGAAGTTTTCTCTTCCAGGGCCCAGCTGATTTTTGCTGTCCCTTGTCAGTATTGTCTAAATCCCGTATACAGTCCGGGTCACGATTGACGGTTCTCTAAAAGCTGAAGGCAAGAAATAGCATCCCTGTGAATTTCCGAAACAGATAGGAAGAGGTGAAACTTGAAGCAGCGTTTTTTTCAACTGATAGGTTTCCTATTCGCGTGCTCGCTTTGGTTAGGAATCTCCAATGCCGTTGCGGCCTCAGCAAGTCCTTCTCTTACGAAGGCGAAGCAAGAAGCCGAAGCCAAGGGATTCATTTTTGCATCGAGCCGCGACGAAATCATCGCGAAAGCTAAAAGTGAAGGCAGAGTGAATGTTCTGATGTCAATGAATCCCAGCAACTTTCAACCCATCATAGAGTCTTTCAAAAAGAAATATCCCTTCCTCGATGTTCGCATCCAGGATATTACCGGCAGCGACGCGTTTCAGGCTTTTCTCTTGGGACTGAAAGCGGGTGCGGTCAGGGATTGGGATGTGGGCGACGCCGCTACTGATCTTTACAGCGAGTTTCCTCCCTATACCATGAAATTTGACCTGCTGGGTATGGCTAATGAGCGCGTTTTGGCGATTGATCCGAGAATGGTTGATCCGGAGCACCGGACCTTGGTCTCGGTAGCCTCCACGATCGCCACCACCGCATACAATCAAAATCTGATCTCGGCAGACAAGGTGCCCAATACCTGGGAGGACTTCTTAAAACCCGAGTTGAAAGGTAAGAAATTTATGGTGACGGTTCGTCCTCTCAACATGCCTTCGTTGATGGCGGGCCTGGGAGAGGAATGGGCACTGAACTACGCACGCAAGACCAAAGAACAGGACCCGGTCTGGGGTTTGGGAGAGGCTCGGCTTCTGGCGTCGCTGGGCGCTGGAGAACATGCGCTTTTTCAGATCACCAACTATCATAGCTGCGTGCAAGCGAGTCAGAAGGATCGCACGAAGGGAATCATGTGCAAGCTTATCGAGCCGGTGCCCGTGCGGCTCGCCGAGATGGAATTCGTCGTTAAGGGAGCCGCTCACCCGTATGCGGGACTCTTGTTTCTAGAGCATCAAACCAGTCCTGAAGTGCAAAAGATCTTCGATCAGTATGAGCCTCTTAAATCAAGCATCTATGCGAACGGGGAAATCGCCAGGCTTGTCAAGGGAAAGAAAGTAGCGGTGCATGACTACCGGACGTTCCAAAATACCTCGAAGTGGATGGAGATGATTGTCGAGGCCTACGGGTTTCCGAGGCCACAAATCAAGTGAGGACGATCCAAGAACCTGGAGTCCTTAGGGTTCCATGTGGCTCACTGCGGAGGACACGGAGGGTAGAGTGTGAAAAGAAGGATTCTGCGAACCCTTGTGTCTGCGGTAAATACCTCTTCACAGTAAACCCGGAAGAGCCAAAACCTGAAACGGGGGTCAGTGTTCAGGTTTCAGGTAAGCGGGGGTGCCGCTCGAATCGAGTCGACATAAACGGCTGGTCACCGTCAGCTCTTTTGCCAAACTAGCACTTCGTCACTGCTAATATCCAGAGTGGTGTTAAGCTTTTTCGAGAGTTTCGCCAGTCGCTCCATCGCTTCCCGCTCCTCTTGGGCTGAGCGGATGATGGTCTCATTGCGATCGTTATGGCGCACCGGCGCGCACATGACTTTCACCACGGCGCGGTCTTCTAGAACCACGCGGGCCATGAGCCCTACCCAGTCGCCGAACACCCTGCCGTGATGGCCGGTGTGAAAAGAGAAGCAGCCTAATCCGTAAAAGATCGGTTTTCCCTTGTAGATTTCAATCGCCAACGGATAGTGGACTCCGTGTCCCATGACGATGTCGGCGCCCGAGTCGATGGCGGCGCGCGCGATTTGACGCTGGTATTGAAGGACTTCCTCCGCCTGGCCCCAATGGTGCGAGGACACGACCAAGTCAGCCTGCTGCGTTAGAGACGCGATGTCACTGTGGAATTCTTTGAGATCGTTCTCATCCGCTGATGTCAGAACGATGGGCGGCACGCCGGCTCGGTTTGCGACTTTTGGTTGATAGGCGGTATGCGCCTTAATCGTCGCAACGCCCGGGGAACGTTCGGTAGCCGCCTGGCCGGTGGGCCAATATACAGAAGTATACTGAAGAAAACCGAAACTCACGCCGCCCCGCTCGATCATTGCCGGCGCGCGCGCGGCTTTTCGATTCAACCCCGCGCCCGTATGTTTTATCCCGAGTTGATCCAACCGCGATAACGAGGCCCGGATCTCTTCTGCGCCATAGGTCACGTTATTCGCGCAACCCACAGCGTGAAAATTCCCCAGTTTCAGCGCCTCGCCGGTTTGGGGGCCTGCATAAAACCCCTCCTTCTCATAGGAGTAATCCGCCGGCGGATTAGACAGACAGGATTCCAAATTGCCGAAGACCAAATCCGCTTCACCAAGGATGTCGGCAACTCGAGCAAAGGGAACCGTTGGATCCGTCACATTGAGAAAATTCAGGTCCCCGGTCAGGATCAATGTTTGTTTCATGCTTCTTTCCTTCCGTAGGGTCTACACGCAGGCAGAGTTTTGGGAGGTCACAGGTAACCCATTCTTACTCGCCGGTAACAAGGGATGCGATCGCGGCCGTGTCTTTACAATCATCCAGGTTTTTTACGGCTTCGATGATGGCGCAAACCTTTTGCTCGCGAATCGCTTGGCTGGCGTAGCGACGAAACTTATCGCACACGTCATCCCAGGTGAAGGGGTTTCGCGGCGAACCTTTGCTAGGGGGCGCGGTCAAGGTATGAGTCTCGCCGTCGCACTCAATCACCAGTTCCGGGTGATGCAAGCCTTCCACGGGCACCAAGGCGATTCGCCGGGCGAGAGCACGGACCACAGGATCCCGCAGCGCGGCGTCATCATAGACCAGCGGATTGGACATATCGCGCGTCAGCGCGACCGCGGTCGTAAACGGCAAGCTGTATTGCGCGCCCATAATGCTCGGCGGCTCGCGCACTGCATGGCGCTCTTCCATGATGTGCTTATCGCCGTTGACCGCGACGCGGGTGATCTTCGTCGGGTCAAGGTTCCGATCCTGTTTGAAAACCTGTAAAGCCTGTACCACGGCTTGGTGGGTGACATGGGTTGCGAAGGATTTTAACGATAGCGGCTGCACGGCCCACTGCCGGCCGATTCCGTCCAAAAGCTTTTCCATGTTGGGAGGGAGAGAGAAAGCGTTGTAGTATCCGTACCGGCCCTCCAGTACTGTGGATGGACCGGTGAATCCGTTCTTTGCCAGCAGCGCGCTCTCCAGCCCAAGCTGGCTAGCCCTGCCGAGATGAATCCTTTTGGTGTTGGCCCCTTCCCAGGCGAATTCCAGCAGGCCGGCAGAAGACGAGCCGGCGATTCCAAGCGCGTTCACGAGACCATTTTCGTCCAGGCCATATAACTTTCCCACGGCGACGGCGGCGGCCAGGGGTCCCTGGGTTCCAGGGTTATGGAAGCCTCGTTCGGTTTCTAACCCCACCGCGGTTCGCGCTATTCGTGCGGAAACCTCGGCGCCTAAAATGAGAGCTGTCATAAAGGCTTTGCCGTCCAGATGCTCCCGCTCGCAGACAGCCATTACGGCCGGGAGGACGGTGCCGGCCGCATGTGATCCTGTTAACGGCTCACACTCAAAGCTGGCGATCATGGTGCCATTGGCCAAAGCAGCGCGGGAGACGTCCGCTTTCCAGGATTGATTGATGACGGAAGCCTCCGGCTTTCCGCCCAGATCCCGAACCATCTCCAAGACAATTTTTGCCCAGGGCAGGAGCGACCCGATGAATCCGGCAGCGAAGGTATCGAGGACGAATATCTTAAATGAATCTACCAGCTCCGGGGGAAGATCTTCATAATTGGTCCGGCGCACGAACTGCGCAATTGTTCTCGTCTCGTTCATGTTTCCCTTTGTTCCCGATAGTTGCAGGAGATCTGAGATGAATCCTACATTCCACAGGCGGTCTATAATTACAAGCGGTCAGCAGCTGATCGATAAAGAGCGCCCGTCTCCTAGCGGATTGAGGAAAGCGTAGAGCGACAAAAAAATGAGTCTTACATTATTGCAGTATGGACGCGCTTCACATCACTTGGGTGGTTTGGAGCTAAATTCATTACACAATAAGGGACTCATATTCACGTAACTGCATCGCCTTGCTTTAGCTTCCTCCGGACTAGACTGACGCGTCGTACAATTCAATCCTGCGGCCTGCGGAAGTGGTGTGCAGGTATATTGGATCGAACGCAGAGAACAAAATGATTGATAATTCATTGATCAAAAGGTAAATTTTGCGGAGCTGTAATTTAACTCACTAGTCAAAAAAGGGGAGGAAATATGAAGCAGTATGGTGCCGAATTCATTGGAACCTTTTGGTTGGTTCTTGGGGGGTGTGGTAGCGCGGTACTTGCTGCAGCATTTCCGAATGTGGGCATTGGTCTTCTTGGGGTGTCTTTTGCCTTTGGGCTGACGCTACTGACGATGGCCTTTGCAATCGGCCATATCTCAGGCTGCCATATCAATCCCGCTGTTTCCATCGGACTCTGGGCTGGCGGTCGTTTCCCCGCGAACAAGATTTTGCCGTACGTGATCGCCCAAGTCTTGGGCGGGATTATTGCCGGGGGCATTCTCTATCTTATCGCCAGTGGCAAGGCGGGCTTCGATGTTTCCGCTGGTTTTGCTGCCAATGGCTACGGTGTCCATTCCCCAGGGGGATACTCTCTGCTCGCCGCGCTGGTTAGTGAAGTTGTCATGACCATGATGTTTCTGTTCATCATCTTGAGCGCTACCGACAAACGGGCACCGCAAGGCTTCGCCCCAATCCCAATTGGTCTGAGCCTGACTCTGATTCACCTTATCAGTATCCCTGTCACCAATACGTCCGTTAACCCTGCACGGAGTACAGGTGTTGCACTCTATGTTGGGGGGTGGGCAGTTGCACAGCTCTGGCTATTCTGGATTGCGCCGATTGCTGGCGCGATGTTGGGCGCAGTCATTTATCGCCTCATCGGAAACAGCGACAGTTAACCTATACGAGAAATGGTTCCTGCCCATTGTGTATATGTTGTGCGTGCTGCTACTTATTTCAGCGGCTATCGCTGAAGTCTCTTTCACGTTCTTTCTCATAGGGGGCCCGGCTGACCGATAGGGTGATCAAGTAATTTTAGTTTCTTAGCGAAACAATTTTCTCAGATCAGCCTTTTAGAGCCTAAAGACAGCCAGGATTGAATTGATTTCTCCAACGACTGAATCTCAGCCAAGATTGTGTCGAAGCCTTCAATCGAATCGTGGGGTGCTGGGTTTATAATTTGCTTTTCAGGTTGCCGTGCATGATCGCCCGGAGCGGGGAAATTGTGAGATAAACGGACGGATTACATTGCGCTACGACGTTCGTGTGTAGTGTTTCAACGGTTCAAAACAAAGGAGGCGCAGAAGCCGGACAAGAGCGTTATTCATATCTTGCCGGAATCGAAGAATTTCACGTGGGACTGTTTGGCATCTCGTGAAGAAATATTTGAAGAAATCCCGAATCAAGACGCACGGCATGGGACCACACGCTTTGCGCCATACTTTCGCGACACTCCTTCTAAATCAGGGAGAGAATCTAAGAGTCATTCAGACTCTTATGAACCATAAGAGTCCTGCGACGACTGCTCGGTATCTGCATTCGCGAAGCCAAGAGTTGGCAAAGGCGGTGAACGGGTTGAACTTGTTGGGCGGCTAGAATGTCGGCGGTGTGCGCGGTGAGTTGGCCTAGATATACGGCGGGCTGATATCTAGATATACTGTCTCAGGGGCTAGGGCTTGCCGGTAGGATGGCTTGACGGAGCGCCGCTTATGGAAGGATATTAATCGCATCGCTGACCTGATAGGAGGAAATATGGTACGGAGAGACGCGTTCAGACTTGCCATGGTGGCCGCATTAGCATCTCACGCCGCCATATTTTCGTGGTCCACAGCTTTGGCTCAGAGCACGAGCGATGTCGCGGGGACGTGGACACTCGTCTCGTCAGTTACGGAAAGGGACGGCACGAGAACTGATCAATTCGGTTCCGGCGCCAAGGGTATGATGGTTTTGGATGCCGACGGCCACTTCATGCTTACGATCATCGGCCCCGATCTTCCCAAGTTCGCCTCGAACAATCGCGCCGGGGGCACACCGGAAGAAAACAAGGCCGTAGTGTCAAAGAGCATCGCCATGATTGGTACTTATTCGGTCAACTCGGGAGACAAGACTCTCACCTTCAAGGTGGACAGCGCCACGTTTCCCAATTGGAATGGAACCGAGCAGAAGCGCTTGCTTTCCTCAAGCAACAAAGACGAGCTGAAATACATCACTCCGACGGCGTCTAGTGGCGGAGTCGCCACAGTGACCTGGAAACGTGCCAAGTGAACGCGCTTTCATCGTGATATCCCGATCATGAGCCCTAACCGCGAGCTCAACCGGACCGTGTCCGGTTGAGCTCGGCTCGTTACTCCTGTAATTGAACTGATTTCTCCGTCGGCACAATCTCGCGAACTTGACGGTGGTCTGCGGACGAAATAGGTTTCGCATCAGTAAGTGATCCAGCAGCATCTACTGCGTGACGTGAGGTAGACGCGCAAAACGGGGTGTGCCGTTCAGCCAGAAGTTACGGCCAACGCTGCTTAGTGGGTTTCTTGCAATAAATCTTTCGCATTGGCCTGATACACCAAAGACAAGGTATGGACTCATTATCATCCTCCTCGCCTGGTTTGGTTTGCTGATCGCACTGAAAGCGTTCTTTCCGAAATATCTGTACGCTGGGGTCTTTGTTTCTGCCGCAACAGCGCTCATAGGACTTTCTCGAATGCGCCGGGGCAATACCAAGGGACGAAAGAATCGCAAGGACTCGGTAAATGCACCCCTGAACGTCACCGAGATTCCAATGATTTATGATGCTCGGTCGCAGCTTTCTCAGGGTTCTATTGCATATCAACTTGTGATGCGCCTTGGATTTGATCCGACGCTCATTTTTGTTCTGATAGTGATCGCGTTTCCAGCACTCTTCTGGTGTGCGGGTCTGGCAGACGCCCGATCAAAGGAAGACTTCTATATTTTCTCTCACAATGGTACCAACTACTGGGCGTTAAGGATATTGGACAGCAACGTAATCGCCGCTCCGTTCAACGAATCATCCACGACCTACGATAAGGAGTTTTTGGTCAAGCCGGTGACTGAGCTGCCAGGCATGAGGTTCAAACGAGTCAACAACTTGAGGTCGAGTTAGCAGACCGGGCGCAGCACGTCTGTTTGACTCCTCTATCCGTCTTCCGTCCAGGTCATCGGACGAACACGCCAGAGAACCTAACCACCTTTCCTTAAAGCTATTACCCATAATGTTATGGAGGCATCGATCCGTTTAATCCGACCAAAGGGTATCGACTTTTTCCTTTGTTTTCCGAGGGCCGTAGGTAGCAAAGGCTGACCATCGTGCAGTGTTTGTTGAGACGGGATTTTGTTGTTAAGCGGCCAAAAAGATATTAGCATTCTCCATTATTATGAAATCGTCGGTGGGGACAGATTGGCTGCAGCGGGCGCGTGGAACAGCGTCGTCGTGCGTTGCTGGCGTATTCTCCGCGCACCGCTGAGCCGAGGCGCTGGGCGTCACCGATGGATATGAAGCCGATGGCGATGCTTAAGGCAATTTGGGGTGGTTGGGTGAGCTCGGTCTACTTCCTCTTCACGCGGGTATCAGTACTGCTTGTGTTATCCCGATGGGGACAACTTCATGTGAAATCAAAGGGGCGGCTAACCATTCGCGTGGAGCGGACAACGAGAGGAGTCGCGGTGATTATTCGTGGCGTTGTAAAGACACCGCTCATCTAAACGTTAAGCCTCAAATCGGACTGATTTCTCCATCAATTTCAAGCCTCCAAACGCACCGCTACTTTTTCGGATGTCTGGTTTTTGGTCAGCCGTCGCTAGACAAAGCCTTTGGTCGTTAGTTGTCCCGCATCCGACTATTGGAGTTAATTGTTTACCGGTTCACTAGGACGAATCTGGAGCGGACAAACGTCACGAAGCCTTCGTTGCCCTGTATGCGGGTGCTTCGGCAGCTTTGGTTGATCCATGCTCCATCCACCAGCGCGCGACTTCGCTGCCCGTGGCAAACCACACGCCGGCGTGCTTCTTCATGTAGTGGATGATTTCGCGCAGCGCGCGGGCTCTTCCGGCCCGGCTGGAAATGTAGGGATGAAACTGAAAGGGGCAAAAGGTTGGATGGATTGCGGATTCTTCGTAGAGATCGTCGAAGTGGCCTTTCCACACCACGAGAGCGTCGTTCGGATTCCCGGAGTCGCGCCCCGTGTAGATTCTGCCGTCGCCAAACGGCTGGCGCGGGAGTTCGATAAGTGCGCTATTTCCTTCCCGCCAAACGAAAGGAATATCATAAGCGAAAGAGTTGCTGTTCCAGATGTAGCCCTGTTCCATGAGCAGCTCCAGGCTATTAGGGCTCTGAGTGCACGAGCGCCAGCCCATGGGACGCTTCCCGGCCCGGTCGAGAATCATTTCGGTCGTTCTCTTGATGACCTCTCTTTCTTCTTCTTTTGAAAGATCGCGCGCGACTTCGTGATGATAACCGTGCCCCGCAACTTCGTGACCTTTCTGCACTATGGCTTTGACGGCTTCCGGGTATCTCTCGGCAATTGCGCCGCAGGTTAGGAAAGTCGCTTTAACGCCCTCCTCTTCCAGGATTCTCAAGATGCGCCAGATTCCTGTCCTCGGCCCGTACTCGGCCTGAGTCCACTCTTCATGATTCATCTTGCCGTTGCGGTCCGGTCTGATGTCTTCGCCCCCCTGGAAGTCAAACGTCAAGGCGACGGCGATCCGGCAGCTATTTGGCCAAGAGACATTTTCGCTCGTGTGCAACTCTTCCATTTAGGCACCTCCTGACGGCTATGGATACTCGACCAACGTCATTCGACCAAAATCCAACAGACATTACAAGCGGATTCATAATTCACGAACGGTCTTGAGCTGCCCCTCTCGCAAACCTTGAAACCGCAGCGACAACTGAGGGGCTTGCATCTGCTTGACCGAAAAATTTCACTCGGGTAATAGTGCAGGGTCATCCCGAACGGATATCTAAGGAGAGTGAGATGCCGAAGAACAGCTTTAAAGTCATGGACAGTGACATGCACGTGTACGATCCCCCGGATCTGTATCTCAAATACATGGACACCAGGTGGGGCGATCGGATCCCGCGCGGCGAGTGGCCCGTGGGACACGGGCGGGTTGAATTCAAACTTGGGGACGGCAAGGTGCTGAGACCGAGAACCGAGCGCATCGAGCAGGGCGAGAAAAAGCTTGCGGACCGCCATGTGGAAGGGCCGAGGAGAGGCTATGACCCGGTCTCTCAGCTCATGGCGATGGATCAGGAGGGCCTCGATGTCGCAGTGCTCTTTCGCACCTCTCCGCTGTATGCCGACGACGGCTTCGAGCCCGAATACGCGGCGGCGCTGTGCCGCGCATGGAATGACTGGATTGCCGATTTCTGCGCGCCGGACCGGTCGCGTCTCAAACCATCGGCTGTGATTCCCATGCACGATGCCGATCTGGCCGTCAAGGAAACCCGGCGGGTCGTCAAAAACTTGGGCGCCGTCGGGTTGTCCATTGGACCCGAGCCCGTGCGGGACAGGCAGATTCATGATGAGTATTTTTATCCCTTGTGGGCGGAGGCCGAGGCGCTTGGAGTGCCGGTCTGCTTTCATCCTCCGGCAACTCCGGGAAGCGTGCAGGCGTCGCAGCGGTTTATCGGCCACCCCAACGAGAAGATATTGGTCAACGCGTTCCGCAACCCTGTAGAGCAGATGTTCGCCGTGGGCAGCATGTGCGGCGGCGGAGTTCTGGAAAAATTTCCCCGGCTCAAGGTTTCGTTCTTGGAGGGCAATTGCAGCTGGCTGACCTGGGCCCTCTATAGACTCGACGAGCGCTTTGAGCTGGCGGGAGAACTGTCCGATGTTGCGCTAAGACTCAAGCCGAGCGAGTACTTCAGAAGACAGTGCTTCATTGCCGTCGATGTCGATGAAGAGCCGGTTACGGATGTGATCAGCGCGTTTGGCGACGACAATTTGGTCATCTCGACCGACTATCCGCATATCGACTCCAAGTGGCCGCATGCGACCGACTCGTTTCTGGCGATCAAGGGGGTCAGCGAAGCCTCCCAACGCAAGATCCTGTGGGACAACTGCGCGCGGCTCTACGGGTTGGAGCAATAATTCATTAAAGTCGCAGCCGGGGTCCAATGAGAACAATGACGGCGCGGTTTCAGAAGTGAACATTCGGGGGATAATATGGCTAAGTACGGTTTAAGGTGGATGGATAGCGACATGCACTTATGCGAGCCTATCGACCTTTGGGATAAGTATATCGACCGGAAGTTCAGGGACATGGCGCCGCGCTGGACCGGAGACATGGGCAAACATCACCTCCTGGGTAATCGCGCCGGCGCCTATGTCCTGCCCTGGGAAGGTGACCGCAACGGCCACCCCTACCAGGTAACGGATAGGATTCGAGAACAACGTTTTGCGGTTTTCGCGCCCTACTTGACTGCTGATCGCACTCACGTAGACACCGACGGCCAAATGCGAGCGATGGATGCGGAGGGAATCGATGCCGCAGTCTTGTTCCCCACACTAGGCCAGTTTTTCCAGAACGAACGCGTTCCGAAAGGGCTTGATCTTGCTTTGGCGCGCGCTTACAACGATTGGCTTTACGATTTCTGCCGGATCAACCCTCAACGCTTAAAGCTGCACGCGCTTGTACCCATCACCGACGTCGCCGCCGCAGTCGAGGAAATCCGCCGAGCCGTCACCAAGCTGGGGGCCGTTAGCATTGGTCCCGGAACCGGTCGCAGAGATGTCCGGCTGGACAATCCGATCTATGATCCGATCTGGAAAGAATGTGAGGAGCTAGGGGTCGCGGTTGGTTTCCACGGCTCTCAGCAAGTGCACCTTAGGGAGCGATACAAAGACAGTGTACTGATGGGGCACGCGAACGGCCGTATTCTGGAGCATATGCTAGCCTTCATGGAGCTCCTTTTCGGCGGCATGTTTGAGCGCCACCCCAAGCTTCGTTGTGCTTTTTTGGAAGTCGGCTGTTCATGGGTCCCGTATTGGCTGTTTCGACTTGAGGAGCATTGGGAGATTTTCTATAAGGCAGAGCCGGAGCTGCCGAAGAATGTGACGATGCCACCGATCGAATATTGGAAGCGGCAATGTTACACGGCGGTGGAGGCCGACGAATGGTGTTTACCCGGAGTGATCGCCTCGATCGGCGACGACAATCTTGTCGTATCCTCGGATTTCCCGCATTTTGATTCCCCTTTTCCGGAGGCCTTTGACCGATTCATGAAGATCCCTAATGTGAGCCGGGAGTCGAAAGCAAAGATTCTCTGGGACAATACGGCAAAACTTTACAATCTTAATTGAATCCAGGGGGCGCCGATGCGCAAATTCACCTCGATCCTGTTGGTGACGATTTTATCGGGGAGTTCGATGATTTTCCTGGCCGAGGCTCAGGAACGCCCGCCGTTGGCGAAAATGGTCGAAGAAGCCAAGAAAGAGGGACAACTCTCGTTGTACGGGGCTTTCACCGGTAGTTTGCAAGCGACGCCTGAGGGAAAAAGATTCCTCGACCGGTTCCATGAAAAGTATCCTTTCATAGAACTCAAGTTCACGAACCTTTCCGGTATCAGGCTTATGCCAAGGATCGCCAATGAGTACCGCGCCGGGCAATACCTGGTCGATGTGTTCGCGACCAGCGCCGTTTATGTGTATCCCATGGTCAAGGCCGGGTTGATGGGGAAGTACTTGTCGCCCGAAAGAGAAGGAATACCGAACGGTTTTAAAGACAAGGACGGTTACTGGACAAGCTGGTTCCTTCCGGTTTATAGCATCGCGTACAATACCAAGCTCGTACCGGCCCAGGAGGTGCCCAAGACCTACGTTGAGATCCTGGATCCAAAGTGGAAGGGACAGAAAGTCCAGGTGCTGGAAAGCAATATGCTCAGGTGGTTTGTCGGAGAAAGCGAAAGGATCGGCAAAGAGAGAACGCTTGCTTTCATGAACAGGCTGGCCGGGGAGAAGCCGCTGTTTAAAAGCGGCGGCGGAGCCACCCTGGAGGCCCAACTTCTTGCAGCGGGGGAGTTTCCAGTCATGTTTACCGCGACCTTGCATTCCATTATCGAGCTCAAAGAGCAAGGCGCTCCCGTTGACTGGGTGAGGATGAAAGAGCCGCTGTTAGCCGTTCCTTCCCTGATCGGAATAGCCCCGCGTCCTCCTCACCCCAATGCCGCAAAGCTCTACATTGACTACGTATTGTCCGAAGAAGGGCAGAAGTTATTGAGCCCTTCGGTTCGAATATCGGCCAGAAAGGGAGTGGAGACCACGCCTGCAGGGTTGGTAAAAAACCTCGAGCTTTTTCCCGTTCCTCCACAAGGGTTTGACAATTTTAACGAGGACCAGCAGCTGATACGGAAAATGTTCGGCGGTTAAAAGCCCGCGCACAGGAGGTCAACGAACGTGCTCATTAGCGAACAAGAACTGGAACGACTGCATAAGCGTTTCCCTTACCCTCGGTTCTCGCGAGGGGAATACGAGCGGCGCTACGGGAACATTCGGGACCTGATGCGGGAGCAGCGTCTTGACTGTTTGCTTATCATTGGCGGCTCGGCCGCCTATGGCCGCTTGTGGTTCAATTTCCGCTACGTCACCAACATGATGGGAAAGGCGGAGATGGCCAATTACTGCTTTTTCCCCAAGGATGGAGACCCGTGTATCGTCGTGCGGCCGGGGCACTCGCTGGCGGGCGGCATGCTCGCGAGGACAGCAGTGCGGGAGGTCATTATCGGCGAACCCAACGTTCTAACGGCGATCGTAAAGACGATCCAGGAACGGGGTTACGACAAAGGCAGGGTAGGCATCGTCGAATACGACCCTTTTACTTCAATTCCGAAGAACCACTGGGATTTCTTTGTCGCGCAATTGCCCCAGGCCGAATTTGCCTTTGTTACCAAAGAATTCATTGCCGTCCGCTTGATTAAGAGCGACGAAGAGATCCAAGCCGTGGAGCGTTCCGCAGAACTGGGGGACATCGGCATTCAGGCTTTGGCGGAAAGGCTCAAGCCGGGAATGACCGAAGGGGAAGCTTTCGGCATCGTCCACGAAGCCGTGCTTAAGAATGGCGGCGAGATGGGAATGATCCAGCTCGCCTCAACTTCCATGCTCGACCCCGACATCAATGATCAACGCCCACGACCGGTTCAGCGTCTTATTGGCGATAAGGACATCATCAATAACGAGCTGGGAATTTTTTATAACGCCTACGAAGCGCAAACCGGCAAGCCCATCATGACGGGGCGTCCGACGGCAGAATATCAAGAGATGTTCGACATCGCTCTGGAAGGCTATAAGCGCGTCTCAGCGACGCTTTACCCGGGGAAAAGCAGCGCGGACTCCGTGCAGGCGGCGAAATTCATCCACGATACCGGATACGATGTTTATGGCGGTTATCTTCAGGGCATGCTTGGAGCCAACCCGCGTCACGAGCCGCAAATCGGGCCCGATCGGTCTACAAGCTCTGAAGACCGGTTTTTATACGACAGCGACGGACGACTTGTTTATAAGCCCGGCATGGTTTTTACCCTTCAGATGCATATTATCGACAAGGAAAAAACCCGGGGTCTGTTTTTGGCTGATACCTTTGCCATCATGGCGTCGGGGCCAAGGTGTCTGAATAAGCTTCCTCCACAACTTATTCGAGTTTGAATTCATAGGGCAAAATGCGAGAAAAACAATAAATCGCCGAGAACCCGTGCCCGAGAAAATCAGAATGAACGCTTGTGAAATAGAATAGAAAAGAGGAGGACTTGTTATGGCGGAAAAGAGAACCGAAGAATATTATGAATCGAGGCTGAAAGCCGCTCAGGAGACCAAGGCGAAGTTTGAGATCTATGATGTGGACGCGCACCTCGTCGAGACTGATCCCGAAATCCGCGAGTTCATGGAGGAGCCCTACTGTCATCGGCAAGGACCTCTGCTGGGTACGGACGCTTGGCACACCGGCAGGGGAAGGCGCGATCGGGCACCCAACAGCATGGAAGAACGGCTTCGCGTGATGGCGGAAGAAGGCGTGGTGCTGTCGCTGCTGTTTCCGAGCCGGGCGATGGACATCGGGACAATGCCCCAGAAGGACTATGTGAGGGCGTTTTGCCGAGCCTACAACAACTACGCATCGAAGCTGTGTACTCACGAGCCACGACTAAAGGCGGCGGCAGTGATTGGATTTCAAGACGTTCCAAGTGCTGTGGACGAAGTGAACCGTGCAGTGACTAAGTTGGGACTGTCGGCGGTGATTATTTCCTCGTTCGGTCTGCATGAGCACCTTGGCTCTCAGACCTACTGGCCAATTTATGAGGAAATGCAACGTCTGAATATTCCGCTGATGATCCACTGCTCCATTCAAGGTCCGATTGGGGACCGGCGCTCGATCAGCCGCACCATGCAACATACCGTTGGGCGTCCCATGGCGACATTGATGGACTGCACGGCCCTTATTTATGGAGGGGTTCCTGAAAAATTCCCTAAATTGCGGGTTGGTTTTCTTGAAAACAGAGCAGCTTGGGTTCCCTACTGGATGGATGTGATGGACGCGAAGTGGGAACAACGGCGCGCCGACGCGCCCCTGCTTAAGGCGAAACCGAGTGAGTATATGATCGGCGGGAACTTCTTCTATGCTCCAGAGCCGGACGAGCAGGCCCTGCCTTATTTGATTGACAAACTAGGCGATGACCTGTTTGTGTTCGCCAGTGATTATCCGCATTCGGGATCCACTTTTTCAGCCGATCTGCTTGAGCGCAAAGATATCTCTGATCAGGCGAAGATAAAGATAATGCAGACCAACGGGAAGATGTTGTTATTTGGTTCCAACTAGCTGCTTGTTTTGATTAGTGCGTTAACGATTTCACATTAGCAGGGAGGAATGACATGCAAGGTTTTCAGGTAATCGACGCGGATGCTCATCTTCCGCAGCATGCTCACGACGAAGACGTCCGTTCCCACATGGAAAAGCAGGGCGATGCGCTCGAACCGGTTTTGCCAAGCGTAGGTTGGGATCCCAGCGATTACGGCCGCGTGGCGGGAATTACGTGGAACTTGGAAGCGCGACTCCGTGCCATGGATGAGGATGGAATCGATCTCTCGGTGCTCTTCCCGACACGCGGCTTAATCGTAAACCTTGTGCCCGACATTAACCTCGCGCACCATTACTGTAAGGGATACAACAATTACGCGGCCAGCGTTTGCAAGCAATCCCCGCGTCTTAGAGCGGTTGCAATTGTTCCCTTCAACGATGTGCCCGCGGCAGTCGCCGAGGTAAAACGCTCTGTTACCGAACTCGGGCTAGCGGGAATCGTGCTTACCTCATTGGGACTGCGTGAGCATGTGGGGTCCTCGACCTATTGGCCTATTTATGAGGAGATCCAGAAACTGAATGTTCCCTTGTTGGTCCATAATTCCTATGCCGGACCGGGCAATGACCGACGCGCGGACACCTTTCTTTTTCAAGAAACCGTGGGAAGACCCATGGAGACGCTCTTTGCTTGTGTTGGTCTGATGTATGGAGGAATTCCCGAGAAATTTCCTCGTCTCCGTGTGGCGTTTATGGACGTGGGAGTAGGCTGGCTGCCGTTCTATTTGGAGCGCATGAACAAGGATGTGGAGTCGGATACCTTGGCTAGAGGGGCCGCCAGCATTCCCCTTCTAAAGGCATCGCCGGGAGAATACATCAGTCGGGGCAATTGGTACTTCACAGCGCGCAGCAACGAGAGCATGCTTCCTTATGTCATGGAGACGATCGGCGCGGACAAGATTCTCTTCGGTTCTTCTTATCCCGATCCGGATGCGCTTTTTCCCAAGTCCGTCGCGACTCTACGGGAACGAAAGGATATATCCGAAGAGGCCAAGAAAAAGATCTTACAAGACAACGCGAGAGTCTTGTTTGGATTGTAGCGCTCCAGAACAGCTGTTTAGGTTGCTAATAGCTGCGCTCGATCATTACGCTCGGCCCGACGGGAGATTTTACTTACTATGTTGTTGTTTTATCGAAGCTAACAAAGTCGCGAATGAATTTCTATCGACCGCAATGGTAGTGAGTCTAGATAACTAAAAGGAGGAGCCAGATATGGGTAATCCGAAAGCCGCGTGCAGAAAGTTTTTCGTTACTTTCGCCGCCTTGGGACTCATGATTTGTGCAACCGACATTAGCGCGCAAAGTCCTTGGTACGAACAGGCTAAGAAGGAAGCCGAAGTCATACTATACACGTCTGTGAGCGTCGATGAGCACCCGATCATCCTCGGGCCATTCTCGAAGAAATATCCCGGGGTCAAAGTGGTTATCGTAAGGCAAAGCTCCAACAGCGTGTTACAGAGGCTTTTAACGGAACACCGAGCAGGAAAGGATGTTGCTGACATGGTAATTGTCGGGGCGGAGTACCTCGATGTTCTTCAACGGGAAGGATTATTTCAGAGCTACAATTCGTCTGAAGGAAAAGCCGAGAAAGACGGTAATTGGTTCGGACTCTATCTTTCCGACCATGGAATCGGGTACAACACAAAACTGATTGCGCCAAACAGTGCCCCGACCCGGTACACGGATCTGCTAAAGGACCAGTGGAAAGGTCAAATTGCACTTAACATCGGCAACCCCACTTGGATCTATACGATGCTCGACTTTTTTGGCAATGAAAAAGGGATGGACTTTCTAAAGAAGTTCGCTTCCACAGGTCCCCGTGCGGTTCGAGGCACTACTAACATCATGCAGAGTCTCTCTGCAGGGGAGATCGGAATGGCTGTAGCACTCAATGCAAACACTGTCGTCAAGACTCAAGAACAAGGAGCGCCAGTGGCTCTCGCACCGATTAAGGATCCGGTCTACGCGGACGTTCACGGGATCGGGATCATTAGTAAGAGTCGGCACCCGAACGCGGCCCACCTCTTTGTGGATTTTATGATCTCAAAGGAAGGCCAGTCGATTGTAACGCAGTTGAGCAAGATTCCTTTCCGTGAAGACGTACCCTTCAGTGCGTATCCGGTAGATAGAAAAAATCTCCGTGTTATCGGTCCTGAGGCGAGAGCAAAGATCGATCAGTATGAGAAAATGATTACCGACCTATATACGAAATAGAAAGAATACAACGCTCGGTTGTAGAAGGCAGTTTGCGGCCATTTTGCGAGGGCACCGTGGGCCGCTCGGCTCCACTTACAACCCGCGAAATAAATGGAGCCGGTAGACACCGGGTTGGGATTCGGCACTTGCGCGATAATTGACAGCGCCGTAGGTGTGGTGCCGCTGTTGCGCTTATCGTAGGACCTGTGGGACTGGTCACTGGCCGCTTTCATGCGATCGGAAGCAGAACGGTGAAGACCAACGCCTCGTTCAGACGTCTGTTACATAACAAAAGTCTCGGGATTTTTATTTTTCTTCCGCTCGCGGGAACCCAAAGGCTTCGATGACGAGCTTGTACCATTGCGCGGTCTTGCTATAGGTTTCAAAGCTATTGAGAGAGATTTTCTTACCCCGGATGAGCTTTTCGGCATCGGTCCCTGCGGTAAAGATCGAACCTTTGTGAGGCTCATAAGCATCAAGGATCTTCTGCCCCTCAGCACTGGTCTCGAACTCGAGCCATAGGAGCGCAGCATAGGGATTGGGGGCTGACGCGGGAGTGCCCTCTACGTCGGAGATCCTGACCGGAACCGGCTCTATGATTTTATAAGCAAGCGCGCCCGCGCGGTCTTTTCCCATTGCGCGCATCACGATTTGATAGCCTGTAACAAACATAGGAATCTCTCCGGTCATCAGCGAGCTGAGTGCCCGCGTCTGCCCCCGCACCCAAATGGGCTCTTGAGCCGCCAGCTTCCGGCAGTAACCGAGAACCCACTCCAAGCCCATCCCGGGAATCATCGCCGCCTGGGCGTGCGGTCGTATGTCGAGCGCGAATTTTCGGCCCTTAAACTCGGGTTTAAGAAAATCTTCCCAACGGCTGGGCACCTGCTCGGCGGAAAGTATTTTTTGGTTGTAAGGGATGACCGTAATCGTGCTCGCCATAGCTACGACGTCGCGGTAATTGGGGTCGATCATGGTTTCGGGAATGCTCAAGACCTCGTTTCGCGACATTCCCAGGATGTCGAACTTTTTAATATGCGGTTGGTATTCGGGGTACCAGTCAGGACTCACGGGAATGACATCCCAATTCACGGGGCCGGCTTTAAGCTGCGTCAGAAAGCGCACCTCCGAAGCTGAACCGCCGGCTTCCTCGCCGTAAACCTCAACGAACGGATATTTTCCCATGAACGCCTCGCGCATGTGACGATAAGTACTAGGATCAAACCCGCTCAAAACTCTCAAGTGGCCTTCTTTCTTTGCCCTAGAGATGATCTCATCCCGGCTGGCGGCAAGAAGGAACCCCTTAAACTCAGCTTCTGTCTTCGCCTTTTGCAGCGCAGTTTTATCTGCGCCGAAAACAACCGGAGTGAGCAGTAAGAAGCCGAGTGAAAACCAAAGAGCAACGATTTTTAAAGGGACAAATTTCATGGTGCACCTCCTACAACAAAAAATGACGGTATCTCTGCCGGTCTCAGGCCAGACTCGACACACGGACCCCACGTGTATTGATTTTCCGTTCCATTAATGAACCCATATCAAAAACTAAAACGAAGGCAATGAGGCCGGCGGCCACTGTTAAAATCGGTTAATTGACCGCCGACTTTAATGTCAGAGCTGCCGAACGGCAAGCTGAGGTGCTGTTGACACGGAGGAGGATTCTTTGTTATTGCCCCAACACAATAGCATCAGCAGCGACGCCTAATAGCATAACGCGATAGGGGTCACAGGGTTGGCAAACGTGGTATCCGGAGAAAGGGGAGGCTTGGCAATTCAATACGATTTGTTGCTTAAAGGCGGAGAAATCATTGATCCCGGCGCGAATCTCCGGGCTCGGCGTGATCTGGCGTTTTCTCAGGGGACTGTTGCGGCGTTGGCAGATAATATTGCGCCGGATGAGGCGCGGGAGACCATTGATGTTTCTGGCAAGCTCGTGACCCCCGGCTTAATCGATATCCACGGACATTTTTTCTATCGCTACCAGCCGCGTTTCGGCCATCCCGACGACTTTTGTCTGCCAACCGGGGTGACTACGGCCGTCGATGCCGGAAGCGCTGGCTGGTCTGTGTTTGCGGCCTTACGCGACCACGTGATGCGCCACAGCGTGACCCGACTTTTAGCGTTTGTTCACCTGTCCTCCACCGGGCTCAACCGGGAGTCTACAAAGCACGGCGAGCTAATGGACATGGGTCTGGCGCAAGTCAAGCCCGCGGTGCATTGTATAAACGAAAACGCGGATGACGTGGTTGGATTGAAAGTACGCATTGACGATAGCGCCTTGGCACCGGAGAGCGCAGTCCCGGCGATGGAGCGGGCGCGGGAGGTGGCGGACGAGGCGCGCTGCCGCATTATGGTTCACGTCAGCCGCTCACCGATCCCGCTGGGAAAAATCTTGTCGTACCTTCGCGCGGGGGATATCATTACCCACCCGTTTCATGGCTCCGCTAATGGGCCTCTCGACGCAAGCGGCAAGATCCGACCGGAAGTGTTCGAGGCACGGCAGCGGGGAATCGTTTTTGATAGCGGCTGCGCCAAGGTTCATTTGGATCTTAACGTGTGCCGCATGGCGCTGGAGCAAGGCTTGCCGCCTGACAGCATCAGCACAGACGGAAGTCGATTGGAGCGCTCGTTCAGCATGCCCGACGTGATGTCGATGTTCCTGCAGCTGGGCATGCCCTTAGAGAAGGTGATTGATGCGAGTACTCGGAGTGCCGCAGTAGCGATTGGCCGAGGGGAGTTGGGAAGCTTGCGGGTCGGAGTGGTGGGAGATGCCGCGGTCTTGGATCTGGAGGAAGGCGACTTTGCCTTCGACGACCGCGCAGGCAACGTTTTACGGTGCCGGCGACGATTTGTGCCCATGCTGACGATTAAAGACGGCCGCCGCTGGCGCAAACCTGTTGTCCTGCCGTGATCGGACCCGCAATCCGTATTGCTCTGCTTTGGCGGAGTAAAAAATAAAGTAAACGTGTAAGTAAGGAGATTCGAGATGGTCAAATGCCGATGGGTTCTCGCGGCGGTCCTGATGCTGGTGCCGCCTCGCGGCGGATGGGGAGCGGATGCGGCCAGGGGCGCGTCTACGCCGGCGCAAAAGACTCTCAGCGAGCTCATGAAACTGCCCGCAAAAGAGCGGATCCAAAAACTTATTGACGGCGCGCGCAAAGAAGGCGCGTTGGTGTGGTATAACCCCGAGCGGGAGGAAATCATCAATCTCAGAATCGAGTTGTTCAAGGAGGTTTACCCTGACGTCATTCAGAAGTTTGTCACGCCCCGTGTCCCTTCCGCAGTCATGATCAACCGGCTCTTGACCGAAGAGCGCGCAGGTAAATTTACCGCCGATGTGGTGTGGTTAAGACGTCCGCAGGTGCCGTCGATGCTGCAGGAAGGCCTGCTGGCTAAATATGTGGCGGTTGAAGATGTTCACATCCCGCAGGCGCTCAAGATCGACGAAGAGTGGCGCTCCATAGGGAATCGGCTATTTACCATCATGTACAACACGAAGTTAGTTGCCGAGAAAGACGCGCCCAAAACCTGGGAGGATCTTCTCGATCCAAAGTGGAAGGGTAAGCTGATCCTCGATGACTCTCTCGTCGACTGGTTTGTCGGCATGCTGGATTTTATGGGCGAGGAGAAAGGGTTGGAGTATATGAAGAAGTTGGCACAGAACGGAGTGCAGATGCAGCGGGGCCGTTCTAACGTGGAGGGTCTCGTGGCGGCGGGTGAAATACCGATCATGGTGGCCAATAGTGGCACCTCAACGGCGGAGAGGATGAGGAATGGGGAGCCCGTGGCGTTTGTGAAAGACCCGCGCCCGCCGATCGCGTATGGTGAGGGCGTGGGAATCATGCGCAATGCGCCGCATCCTTACGCTGCCGCGTTGTTTATTGAAGGCCTGTTGTCCGAGAAGTGGCAGCGCCGGGTGGCGGAAAAAATTAAGATCCGGTCAGCACGGCCGGAGATACCCGATCCGCTGCTTGATGCGAGCGTTAAACCGCACTTTGTCGATACCGTGAAGTGGCCGGCCAAGCGTTACGAGTGGGCGGAGCGGGAATTCGTTCGCATCCTGGTGCGCAAGGATTTCTAGGGTCCGGCGAACGAGTGAGTTCTTGCTAGAGGCGGCTGAGCGTTAGACGCAAAGCGTAGAGCCCTTGCCCGGGAGCCATAAATAATGAAAACCATTTCTCAACAGCTTGGGGAATTCGTTAGTCGGCTAATAGTCAAGGATCTACCGCAGGAAGTGGTCTGGAAAGCCAAGGCGTGCGTGCTCTATGGGCTCAGCATCGCCATGGCAGCGTCAGATTCGCGGCAAGCTCAGATTGCAGAGGCGGCCGTCACCGAATGGGAGAGCGCGCCGGAAGAAGGTAGCACGACCATTCTGAGCGGGAAGAAAACTACGGCTGGCGCCGCCGCGTTTGCCAATGGAGTGCTTTTTCAAAGCCGCGGACAGAGCGACGCGTACGGGACGATGGCGCATTTCGGTCCGCCGTAATCCCAACAGTTCTGGCCCTGGCCGAGCAAGAACATTTTTCCGGCGCTGATATTTTGCCGGCCTTGGTCGCGGGTTACGAAGTGGCGGGGGCTCTGGCTAAAGATCACATTAGGGTAACGGTGGAACGCGGGTGGCGTGGGAGCCCCACCTACGATGTCTTGGCCGCCGCGGCAGCCTCCGCACGGCTCCTGCGGTTGGATGCGGAGCAGATAACGGATGCGTTAGGTTTTGCCGCCTGCTTCACGTTCGGCAACGTCGAATGCAATATTGCGCGCACGATGGAAACGCAATTTGAGCTGGGGCTTGCTGCGCGCAACGGTCTTGTCTCGTCGGCGCTGGCCAAACACCAGGGGCGCGCGGCGCCGACGGCAATTGAGGGCAAAGCGGGGTTTCTCAACCTTTTTGCCGGAACAACCGAGTTTGCCGCAGGGATTACGGCGGAATTGGGAAAACAATTTGAAATCCTTCGGGTCACCTTCAAACGTTATCCGACGAGCATGATCGCCCAGTCGCCGACCTATCTGGCGGCGACCTTAGCAAGGGAGGAGCGCTTGGATCCGGATTCGATCGAAGAAATCGTGATCGAGCTCGATCCCTTTGAAGCCGAGTACCCGGGTCCGGGCCGACGGCAGAAAGAAGAGTTGTGGGATCGCGGCAGCGGCACCGCGCAGGGGGTGGCCGCTGCCCTGGTGCACGGTCAAGCGAGCCGCGCCCTGCTGCGCAAACGCGACGATGCGAAGATCAATCTGCTGCTGGAACGGATGACTATCAGGGGAAGCGAAGACGTAAAGCCGCAATGCGCCAAGCTGACGGTGAAGACGGCCGGCAAGAACTATTTTAAAGAAATCAGAGACGGCAGCCGCAATCATTATTTCAGCTTCGACGATACAGTGCAGTTGGTGCGGGACTTGCGGCCGGAGATGCGGATTTCGGCGCAGACACTGGAGCAGATTATCGAGATCACGCATGGGTTGGAGAACGTGAGCAGTATCCGGCCTTTGATGAGTCTTGTCAGCGGATTAGCCCCCTGACCCGGGAGGACGATGTGTATACGAGAATTATTATTGCCGCGCTGGCAATTTCTTTGGTACGGACAGCCGGTGTCAGCGCGGCTCCAGCTCCCAAGGAGCTCTCGAAAACGGAGCAGCTGCTCGCCGAACTGATGAAGCTTCCCGCCAATGAACGTGTCCCGCGGCTTGTAGAAGGCGCGCGCAAGGAAGGCGTCATGGTTTATTACGCGCCCGACCGGGAGGATCTTACGAATCTCAGGATCGAATTGTTCAAAGAGATTCATCCCGGGGTGATTCAAACGTTTCAGAGCCCGCGTGTTCTTCCCGATGTGATGATCGACCGTCTCTTGACCGAAGAGCGTGCGGGAAAGCATCAGGCCGATGTCGTGTGGCTGCAGTTTCATCAGGTCGCCGTCATGGAGCGGGATGGACTCCTTGCCCGGTACACGGCTGTGGAGGATTCCGTTCTTCCTGATGATCTCAAAGTTCCCGGGCAATGGCGCTCCTTGGGCAATCGTCTGTTTCACATCATGTACAACACCAAGCTGGTGGCGGAAAAAGACGCGCCGAAGAGCTGGGACGACCTCATCGACCCCAAGTGGAAAGGGAAGATCGTTCTTGACGCGGCTTCCTATAACTGGTTTGTCGGCATGCTGGACTACATGGGCGAGGAGAAGGGTTTGGACTATATGAAGCGGCTGGCGCGCAACGGCTTGCAGATCCAGCAGCGGCGGTCAAATGTGGAGAACATGGTTGCGGCCGGCGAGGTGCCGGTCATGGTGGCGAATAGCGGCACCTCGACGGCGGACCGAGCGGCGCATGGAGAGCCGTTGGCGTTCGTGAAAGATCCGCGGCCGCCGATTGCGTATGGAGAAGGCCTGTCGATCATGCGCAATGCTCCGCACCCCTACGCGGCCGCGTTGTTTATTGAGACTGTGCTGACGGAGAGGTGGCAGCGGAAAGCGACCGAGAAGATCGGGATACGACCGGCACGTCCGGGAATTCCCGATCCGCTAATCGACGCGAAGATCAAACCCCATTTTGTCAATCCTGCCAAGTGGCCTCCGGAGCGCTACGAGTGGGCGCAGCGCGAATACGTCCGGATCATTGTGAGAAAGGATTTCTAACAGGGGTCACTATGCTGGAGTACTGGAGTGATGCGCTCAAAACCCAATACTTTCATAATCCAACGCTCCATTCACCCTGAATCCATTTGAGCACTTGAATAGCTCGTCAACCAAACAGGAACCGTTGCGCTGGGCGCGCGCCGACGAAGCGGTTCGGCCTCTGCGGCGTTTGCTAGAACGCCTCTGCGACGGCAAGACACTCGTTTTTCTGGCTTTCTCCTGTCTCCTTGTCTACCTCGTGATCGTGCCGCTTGTCGTCTTGGTTTTTGGCAGCTTCAAGTCGGTGGCGCCGGGAACTCCCGAATATTTCAGCCTCGATCTAACTCTCGAGAACTATCGCCGCGCCTTCGGCAGCAGGTATTTGCCCCGTGCCACGGTCAACACCGCAATCTTCGCCCTGGGCTCATCTTCGATTGCCTTCGTTCTGGGCGCGTTTCTCGCCTGGGTCACCGAACGCACGAACAGTCCGTGGCGCTCGCTACTCTACGTCATGGCCGTGAGCCGGGTCATTCTCCCGGGCGTGTTAGTGACCTTCGCGTGGATCGTCTTGTTGAGTCCGCAGATCGGGATTTTGAATCGTTTACTGATCGCCGGCCTCGGCCTGAGTCACGCGCCCTTTAATATCTATTCCATGGCAGGTCTCGTCTGGGTCGAAGGAATCGAGCTGACGCCGCTGGCTTTTCTGCTGATGGCGAGCGCTTTTCAATCCATGGATCCGTCGCTGGAAGAAGCGGCGACGGCAGCGGGTTCGGGACCGCTCGAAAGTTTGCGGCGTGTGACGCTGCCGATGATGAAGCCCGCGCTGTTGTCAGCGGCGGTCTTGCTGCTGATCCGCGGTATCGAAAGTTTCGAGACGCCGGCGTTGATCGGACTTCGGGCGAGCATCTTTGTCTATACCACTGAGATCTGGCTCAACTCGGCGCGCGCGCCGACCGACTACGGGCTCGCGGGCGCCTACTCAATGGTTCTTGTTATCATTTCCGCCGTGCTTATCACGTTCTATCTTCGACTCACCGCGCACAGCGAGAAGTACATGACGATCACGGGCAAAGGTTATCGGCCGCGGCGCATGGATCTGGGCAAGTGGAGGTTTCTCACGGCGGCTTTGTCGATGGTGATTCTTTTTCTGGTATTTATTCTCCCCATGCTCACGGTCGCGTGGATGTCCGTGGTGCCAAGCCATCTGGCGTCTTCAGTGGAGGGCTTTGGTAAACTCAGCTTTAAGGCGTATTGGGATGCCTGGGCGTTTCCGCTCACGCTTCAGGGCCTGCGGAACAGTATGTTTCTGGGCGTTACCTGCGCCTCCGGCGTCACCGTGATTACCGCGGTCCTTGCCTATATCGTTGCAAAGACGAAGGTTCGCGGGCGAGGCCTGCTGGATTTCCTTGCCTTCGTCCCGTACATCGTGCCGGGGATCATTTTCGGGCTCAGCATTCTGTGGTTCTACTTGAACGTTATGCCAGCTCTGTATGGTACCCTGACAATTCTCTTGCTAGCCTACCTGGGGAAGTACCTTCCGGTCGCCATGAGAATCAACGTAGCCTGTATGACTCAGGTGCACACCGATCTCGAAGAAGCGGCAGCGACCTGCCAGTCCTCCTGGGGTAAGAGCTTCGTCAAGATTACTTTGCCGCTGATCCGCCCGGGCCTGGTGACCGCATGGATCTGGGTCTTCACGCATTCTTTCAAGGAAATACCGACGGCGATGATTTTGGCGTATCCGGGCACGGAACCCGTTGGTGTCGTGATGTTCAAATACTGGGAGGACAGCACCTACCAACGTCTTGCCGCCTTCGGTGTGATGTTGTTTGTCGTGCTGCTGATCACCTCGCTCATCGCCCTTCGAGTCGGAAAAAAATTCGGCGTCCGCGAAGCGTGAAGTTTTAACGTTGCTGCGAAGAAACGGATTTTAGGAACTGATTATGGACATGGGAATAAACGGCAAGGTGGCAATTGTAACCGGCGGTAGTCAGGGAATCGGCAAAGCGATCGCCCGCTGTTTGGCAGCGGAAGGTGTGCGCGTGGTCATTTGCGCGCGCGGGTTGGACGCCTTGCAAAAGACCGTCTCGGAACTGCAGCGTGAAACGAATACGCCGATGCTTTCCGTGCAGGCGGATATGACCCGAGGCGAAGACGTGAAGAAACTGGTGGCCAGGACGGTCGATGCGTTTGGCGGCGTTGATATCCTGGTAAACAACGCGGCGGGGTCCCACTCGGGGTCCTTTACAGAGCTGACGGATCAGGACTGGCTCGATCATCTGAACGTCAAGCCCGTGGGATACGTCCGATGTGCGCGGGAAGTGATGTCGCATATGAAACAAAAACGCTGGGGCCGAATCATCAATATCGGCGGCGAGGCCGCGCGCGGCGGCGGCGGCTATTCGTCGGGCGCGGCGAATGTTGCGATCGTGAATCTCACGAAGAAACTCTCCGATGAATTGGCGCCCTATGGGGTCACGGTCAACGCGCTTCATCCCGGCGGGACGCGCACCCAAAGAAGACTCCAAGCTTACCAGCGCGCCGCCGCGCAAAAGGGAATTACCATCGAAGAGGCGGAAAGAGAGCAGATCCATCGCATCCCGATCGGCCGGTTGATAGAACCCGAAGATATCGGCTACGCCGTGCTATTTCTCGCGTCGATAAAAGCCGCCGCCGTGACCGGTCAAGTTCTAGGGGTTGATGGAGGATCGACCCGGGGAATCTACTACTGATTTTCGGAAGAACGCCGCGGCACCTTAACGTTCTTTGGCACATGGACATACACACGAACTATTCCAACCAAGTCACCGTGAAACTTGAGAGGAGGTTGTCTCCATGAGGTTACGCGCCGGCAACGCCTGTTGGCATGCCCACCATATCTTTGCCGTTGCCACTTGCAACGAAGCGGGTTTTTTTGCGCAAGAGGGCCTCGACCTGGACGTGGTGCACGCCAAGATCTACGCCGAGGGTTTGAAAGCAAGCCAGCCCGGCGGGGAGCGCTACGACGAAGTGGGCAAGGTGTTGCCGGACATGATCCGCTTTAACATCGATATTATCTCCGATATCCATTTGCCGACCATTTTTAACGAGCGGCTCCTGGGCAACGACGAGCTCAGAATCATCGGCGGTTGGCGCAGCTATTTTCCCTACTCGGTTATGGCGCGCAGCGGCATCAAATCAATCGCCGAGCTTAAAGGCAAACGGATCGGCGAGTGGTACCGCGGGTCTCAGTACACGATCTGGTTCGAGCGCGAGCTGCGCAAAGTCGGTTTGGATCCGGACAAGGACGTGCAATGGATGACCGGCTATCAATACGGGTCCGCGCGCGAGGCCTGGAAGCCGCTGCTGGCCGGTGAGACGGATATCGCCGTGGTCCAAAACCCATGGGTGCCGCGGCTCATGGAACAAGGATTTAACAAGGTCTTTGACTTCATTGAGCACCATAAACCGTACGGGCGTCCCGAGCGCGTTACGGTAGCGCGTAAACGATTCATCGACCGTCATCCGGAGTTGATCAAGCGCTATTGGAAAGCGACGATCCGCGGCTATCAGTACATGCGCATTGTCCCCGAGAGCTATCCCTTCCAGCGGTTTGTCGAAGCCAAGCTCCGCATCAACAACCCGGACGAGTCGGAGCGGATGCGCCCCTTGCGGGGAGATACCTCTAAAGAAGGTATGGAATTGATGGAGAGCAGTTTTTATCCTCTCGATGGCAAGGTTAGCGTCGAGGGAGTCGCGCGGCTGGTCGAGGAGTTTAAGGAGGGCGGCATTTTACCGCAGTCGGTCAGTCGCGCCGACATCGGGGAAGTGGTGCGGAATGACCTGGTTGAAGAGGCGTGGGCGGAAGTGTCCCAGACCGACGAGGTGAAGCGCAACCTTGAGCGGCTTCAGCCCGCAATTGAAAAGTACGGGTATTAGTCGATGGTCACAGCAGAATTTAGCAGCCGCAGGCCGAGGAGGGCAAACCGCATGGATGGAAAGGTGAACTGGCTGTGTCTCTATCTTCTCAGCGCCGTCGTTTTGTCCGACGTCGAATCGATCTGCGGACAATCCGCGAACCCTTTCACGCAGCTCGTCGAGGCATCGAGGACGGAAATGGTCAAGAAAGAAGGAAGGCTGTACGTCTCCCTCTATTAGTAGCGGCGGTTTTTGCCAACAATTTTGACGCTGGGCACCAGGGTTTGTCCTGGACCGGGAGTGGATCTTGAAACTTCGCATTGGTAACGGCTGCTGGCACGCGCGCCACGTGCTCGATGCGGCAGTTTGCCTGGCGGGAGGATTTTTCGCTCAGGAAGGACTCGACGTTGAGATTGTCCACGCTAAGGTCAATCCGAAGGCTATTGAGTCTAGTCGGCCGGAAGGGGAGCGCTACGACGAAGTCGGCACCGTGCTCAGGGACATGGTTGCCTTTGGCATTGATATCATCACGGACATTCACGTGCTGACACCTTTTGCTGAGCGCTGTCTCGGCAACGACGAGCTAAGGATTATCGGCGGGTGGCGCAACCAGTGTATCGGCGCCCTGGTTGCGGCCCCGGGAATCAAATCGTTTACTGATTTGAAGGGAAAGCGGATCGGGGATTGGTACAAAGGCGGAATTACCACTCTCTGGTATGAGTACCAGTTGCGTAAAGCAAACCTGGATCCGGATCGGGACGTGGAGTGGAAGATCGGTTACCGATACGGTTCCAGACGCGAGTCATGGAAAGCCCTTTTAGCCGGTGAGACCGACGCAGCGACCGTGCAGAATCCGTTTGTCCCACGGCTACTGGAGCAGGGATTTAACAAACTCCATGACTTTGTCGAGGAATCCAAGCCACATGGCCGTCCTGAAAGAGTCACGGTCGCGCGCAAATCGTTTATCGAACGAAATCCGGAGCTGATCGAGCGCTACTGGAAAGCGACGATCCGCGGCTACCAATTCATGCGCATTGTTCCCGAGAATTTTCCCTTCCAGCGCTGTGTCGAAGCCAAGCTGCGGGTTGACAATCCGGACGAAGCGGAACGCATGCGTGACTTGAGACCCATGAGCGTTATGGAGGGCGCTTTCCACCCCCTCGACGGCCAGCTCAGCGCCGAGGGAGTCTGGCGGATCTTGCAAGAGCATCAAGATGGTAAGGTTCTCTCCCTTGATGTAAATCGTTCCGATGTAAAAGAGCTGGTCCGGCAAGAATTAGTGCAAGAGGCCTGGGCGGAAATCTCCCAGACCGACGAAGTAAAGAGAAATCTCGAACGGCTCCAGCCTGTGGTAGAAAAGCTGGGATACTAGCCGCATACGCCAGACCTTATCGGCGCACCGCATGTGTGTAAAGGTCGCGCGTGGCGCTTGAAGTTAGGTTAGATTCACTTTCCCTCTAACCCGCTCATCCAGCACCTAAATTTCGTTTTACCAGATCGTCTGCGCGGTCGTTCTGGTTCTCACGTTTTTTTCATACCCCTATTGACAGTACCCTGCTTGCAGCATAGGGGAAAAAGAGACCTGCTTGGCACTCGCTCAATCGTTGCATCCACTACAGGAGAGGGTGACTTAACTCGTTAAGGAGGATTATTATGGCACGAAAAAAGCGTGTGACGCCAACTATTATGGGAGCGTTGTTTGCGGTTGCGGCCGCCATGGCGCTTTCATTCGGCCCTGCCGCCAATGCCGGAGATCAGCTCACGATGGAGAAGATCATCGCGGGGGCGAAGAAGGAGGGCAAGATCTCGTGGGGTACCAACCTTCAGGAGCATGAAGTCGAGAAATTAGACCAGGCCTTTCAGAAAGAATACCCCTTTGTCAAAGAGATTTCTTACAGCCGGGCTCGTGGGGGCGAGGCTGCGGAGCGCGTCTTGTCAGAAATGCAGGCGGGAACCTATCCCTACGACCTCATGCATATTCAAGAAGAGCTCACTGACCGGTACCGGGATCTCGGATTCCTCATGGACCCGATCGATTGGAAAGGCCTTTTTGGCGTCGATCAAAGAATGATCCACCCTGCCGGGTGGGGAGTGTCAGTAGGAAATAACCCCGCCGGTATCGCCTACAGCATCAGGAAAGTTCCCAAGGACCACGTGCCGAAAAAATGGGCCGACTGCTATGACCCATTCTTCAAGGGGAAACTGTCCGTCGACGTGCGTCCAGATCACATCCTCTCTGTTTGGGCTAGTTACGGTGAGGAATGGACCTTGGATTTTGCCAAAAAATTGAAGGCTAACAATCCCAGATGGATAAGAGGCAACACTCAAGCAACGCTTCTGTTAGCCGCGGGGGAAATTCTCATTTCATGTCCCGCAAGTAGGGGTTCGTGGTACAGGCAATGGTCAGCCAAGAAGAATTTTCCTGTCGGCTTTGTTTTGCCCGAAGGACCCATCGTTGCGGGCCGGGACCTTTTACTGGCGCCCATGAAAGGCTCCGGCAGTCCTTATACCGCGATATTGCTGGCCGGGTGGACTGCCGCCAAGGGCGTGACGTACTTGGACACGGGCCGTGAAAGTATTCTTCACCCGGGAACCAAGCTGGGAAAAGAGCTCAAGGAAACGAACCGAGAGATCAAGGTCCAAAGTTGGGACTCCTTCAAAGATGCTCCGCAGAGGCAACAAAAGATCCTGGAGCTGTGGGGATTCCCGAAGCCAAGCAAGTAGTGACATCGGGTGCGGGTCGGTTAGGTTGATTTAAATTGCACCGTTCAAGGTCAATGCATCGGCTCGGGAGCTGAGACGGGAAATGTCTACGATTGCCAAGAGGCTGCCGGCGGCCCTAGGCGGCGGCACAAGGCTCAGTGCCAACAACTTCATTTTTGCCGCCGCTGTCATCTGCGTTGGTTGGCTCATCGTTGTGCCGATGGTGCTGCTGTTGCTCAACAGCCTGCGCGTGGGCCCGCCGTCGTTTTTCGGCGGCGAATTAACCTTGAGAAACTACATCACGGCGTTCACGCACGAGTACTTTTTTAGTGCTCTGAGCAACACCGTGATCTTCTCTACGGTCGCAAGCCTAGGGTCTCTCACGACCGCCATCGTTTTCGCCTGGCTCATCGAGCGCAGCGACATGCCCTTGCGAAATGCCGCCTGGGTGGCCATGCTGCTGCCGTTAGCGATGCCCGGGGTGATCTTTGCTTTGAGTTGGATGTTGCTGCTGCTCCCGGAGATCGGCCTCGTCAACGTCATCCTGCGTTGGGTTTTGGGGCTCTTTGGAGTTTCCATCGAGACTGGGCCGCTCAATATCCAATCCTTGGGGGGGATGATTTTTCTCGGCTGGCTTAGGGGAGTGAGCACCATTTTCCTCATGCTGGTAGGTGTGTTCCGGATGATGGATCCTCGTCTCGAGGAGGCCGGCCGTTTGTCGGGAGCGAATCCGAGGAGGGTGTTGTGGCGCGTAACCCTGCCGCTGCTTGGGCCAGCGATCCTGGCTGCGGGAATATATTCTTTTGTCAATCTCCTCGATTCGTTTGAGGGCCCTCTTGTGCTTGGGTTGGCCGCCGGGATCTTCGTGCTCAGCACGTTGATCTATTTTACCGCGCGCTACAGCGCGCCGTTCGACTACGGACTGAGCGCGGCCTACGCCGTGTTTTTCATGGCGGTGATGGCGATTCTTGCGCTGTTCTATATTCGAATGATCCGGCGGGCAGAGCGCTTCGCGGTCATCACAGGCAAAGGTTTTCGTCCGGTTCGATACAAACTTGGCAAGTGGCGCTTTGTTGCCCTGGGCTTGTTTGGCTTGTATTTCGTGTTGACGATTCTCGCGCCTTTCTTGGTGTTGGCGTGGGGGTCGCTTCTTCCCTTTTACGAGCTGCCGTCGTTTGAGGCCCTCCAGTACATATCCCTCGACAATTATGTCGAAGTCATCACCAATCCCAGGTTCACGCAAGATCTCGTCAACACCGTACTAGTAGCGCTCGGAGCGGGAACCCTCACTTTGCTCGTCGCATTTTTGATCTCCTGGGTTACGGTGCGCACGAAACATCGAGCGCGGTTCGTCCTCGATGGCTTAACGTTCGTCTCGTACGCGATTCCGGGCGTGGTCGTAGCCTTGGCGCTGGTCTTCGTCTACCTCCAACCACCGTTTAAGTATCTCGGAATCTATGGAACCGTATGGATTATTGTCGCGGGATTGATGACGCAGTACCTTGCATTTGCGACGCGGACAACCAACGCGGGGTTGCTGCAAATCCACAAGGAGCTCGAAGAGGCCGCGCGCATCTGCGGCGCAAGCCAATGGCGGACTCTGTGGAGGATCACCGGGCGGCTGCTGATCGCGGCGCTGGTGGCGGGCTGGATTTGGGTCGTGGCGCATTCGATGCGAGCGTTTGCGATACCGCTGGTCTTAGCGGGTAAGAGCAACGAGGTGTTGTCGGTGTGGCTGTGGGTTTACTGGCAGGATGGATTCGTCTCGCAGGCATCCGCGCTTGCGGTCATCCTCATTTTGTTGACCGCGATCATAGGTCTGTTGGCAAGACGACTGCTAACTCACGGGCAGGTGGGAGGATCCCAGGGATGATAAAGGTTTCTAACCTTTCGAAGACGTTTTACACGGAGGACGAAACGGTAGGAGCGGTGCGCGAGGTCTCTTTCGAAGTCGCCGAAGGAACCTTCTACACCCTCTTGGGTCCGAGCGGTTGCGGCAAGACCACGATTCTACGGAGCATTGCAGGTCTGGAGCAACCTGATGCCGGCGAGATCCGGCTCGGGGAAAGCGTGGTGTTCTCTTCCGATCAGCGGATCAACCTCGCACCCGAAAAACGCGGGATCGGGATGGTTTTTCAATCGTATGCCATTTGGCCGCATATGCGTGTGTTCGATAATGTCGCATTTCCGTTGCAGGAAGGAGCCCAGCGGGTGTCCCGCAGCGAAATCCGCGCGCGAGTCATGAAAGCGCTCGAGACGGTGCGGTTGGAAGGGATGGAGAGGCGAGATGCCACTCAACTCTCCGGCGGGCAACAACAGCGGCTCGCCTTGGCCAGGGCGCTGGTCGGCGAACCGAAGGTGTTGCTGCTCGATGAACCCTTGTCGAACCTGGACGCACAACTGCGCGCGGAAATGCGCATCGAGTTGCGCGAATTGCAGCGCCGCATTCGAATCACGACTCTGTACGTGACACACGACCAAATCGAGGCTCTCTCGATGTCGAACAAAATAGCCGTATTAAGGGGAGGAAACATTTGCCAGGTCGGCTCCCCGCGCGAAGTCTACCTCAATCCCAAAGGGAGTTTCGTCGCAAGCTTTATGGGATCGACGAATCTGATCGCCGGGCGGCTCAGTGAAAATCACCATTCCGCCTCAATCGAGACCGATATTGGAAACTTCCAATGCGTTAAGAGCGAGGAAGTCCGTCCCGGCGATTCCGTCCTGCTGGCCATCCAGCCCGTCAATGTAGCCCTGCACGAAAATCAGGGCCCGGAAGGCAATACGGTCAAGGGAAAAGTCGAGCTCGCCGTGTTCTCCGGTGACTACCTGGACTGCCAAGTCAGGGTCGGCCCCCATACCATTTTCACAAAACAGCATCCGTCCGTGGAGCTCCGCCGCGGGCAAGAAGTCTATGTCGAGCTGCCGCCCACCCACTGTATAGCGGTCGCCATGGATAACTAGCCGACCCCAGTCTGTCCTTCGGTGCAGACGGCGCAGCACAACGTACGGCCACCCGTGAACCCGGCGCCTGCGGAAAGTCGCGGCAATCAAAAAGGTGAGGGGGGCTTGCTGTTGGAAACTTTCCGGCGAACCTAAACCAGACGGACCCAAATCTTCTGGAGCGGGCTGGCATAACCCACGCGGGTGGCGGCTTTGACGCCCTCGGCTTGCAGTTCTTCGAGCAATTTAGTCGCGTGTTTTTCCGCAAGCGCGATCAGCAGGCCACCTGAGGTTTGCGGATCGAAGGCGACTTCCACTACGCCTTCACGAAGGGCCTTCTCGATGCTGATCTTGTCCTTGAGATAATCACGGTTCCTCTTGCAACCTCCGGTGAGATACCCCTTCTCGGCCAGCCTGCGCGCGCGATGGAGGAGCGGCAGCTTGGCAGACTCGAAAACCAAAGTGACACCGCTTCCGCTGGCCATTTCCATCCCGTGTCCGAGCAAGCCGTAGCCGGTAATATCGGAGCAAGCGTGCACGGGGTACCGACGCATTACGGTGGCAGCGGTTTTGTTCAGGGCGATCATGGAGTCGATCGCCGCATCAACGCTTTCCTTGGATGCTTTGCCGCGCTTTAATGCCGTCGTAATGATACCGGTGCCGAGAGGTTTGGTGAGGATCAGAGCGTCTCCCGCCTGAATACCGACATTACGAATCACCCGGTCCGGACGAACGACGCCCGTGATGGCCATTCCATATTTGAGCTCCGGATCGATAATACTGTGACCGCCGACGATTACGACACCGGCTTCTTTGACCTTGTCAGCGCCGCCTTTGAGAATTTCTCCCAAAACCTCGATATCCATCTTTCCCTTGGGAAAGCAGACAAGGTTCAGGGCGGTTTTTGGCTCTCCCCCCATAGCGTAAACATCGCTAAGGGCGTTAGCGCCGGCGATTTGGCCAAAAACGTAGGGGTCGTCGACGATGGGAGTAAAAAAGTCCACAGTGTTGACAATCGCCAGGTCAGGCCGCAGGCGAAACACCCCGGCGTCGTCGGATGTTTCGGTTCCGACAATTAAATCAGGGTGATCAAATTTTGGCAGGCTGTGCAATACTTGCACGAGGTCGGCTGGGCCGAGCTTGGCAGCTCAACCGGAAGCCGTGACTTCGTGTGTAAGCTGAATCTTCTTCTTTTTCACCCGACTCTCCACTTGTTCATGCCCGTTTCTACGAACGTGTCTCCGGCGTTCCTTGCCCCGAACTTAAGCGCTCCATCACGCCCTGCGGTGAGGGAGCGCGAAGTCTGCGAATATCCCCTACCCGGGTGGTGATACCGGTGCGATCGAAGTATTCAAGAAGGCCGATCGTGTACTTGCGCGTGGAGCCGATAAGGTCGCGAAAGGTCGCCGCAGTGATCTCACCGTGAGCCGAGAGGTACTTATATAGATCTGCCTTGATCTTGTCAACGTAGCTGCGCGGAAAGAGAAGATCTGTTGTGACGCGTACGACTGTGCCTTCGCGCTCCATGACCCGGATCACTTCCGGAAGCTTCCCGCGGGCCGAGCTCAGCTCTTTTTCGATCTGCTTCAAATCGGGCGGCGAACCGGGATTACGGGCGAGAATTGCTTGTACTTGGGAACTGAGCGATTTCTCTTCTACGCTCATCTGAACGCGGTGTTCCGGTAGGCGCACAAAGCTGCCGTCTCGGGCGAGGGTCCCCTCAGAGCTTAGGGCCTCGATCAGATCACGAAAAAGCTTTGCCGGAATGTCGTACGGAAGGTTAACGCGGAGCTCTTCCATATCCATTCCCTGCGCAAGCGGATGGGAGGGGTGAAATTCCTGCAGTGCCCTCACCATCCTTTCCTTCAGTCTCCGCCATTTTTCCGCGGTCGTGAAGAGCGGCCCGCGCTCGGTCTTGAAAGCCATGACTCCGTCAGTGCGCGTGAGCCACTCGGCTGTTTCTTCCTCGGTTAAGTTAAGGAACTCAAAAACAGGATCGATCGGTGTGGCAAATTCCCGTGTCTCTTCGACGAATTGCCTAAGGAGCTGGCCCACATCACCCGAGCGGAAGAAGAATAGCCTTTGCGACAGACCTTCCTCATTTCTCCGATGACGCTGTGCCCAAGGCTGGATGACAACGCCGCCGCCCAGAGTCCGCTGCGCCGTTTCGTCTCTAATGATAAAACGATCCTCACGCATGACGAGCAGAGGCTCTGTCAGAGTAATCTGACAATACACGCTTTGCTTCGGTTCCGCCTTTTCCCGGTCCTCCAGCAAGATCACTTTTCCCAATCGCTCGGCGGTGCCGAGATGAAGCCGGATGCGCTGGTGGCTCTTAATCCCTTTCCGCGCGGCCGGGCGAACTTCGAGAAGCGCGTCAAAGCGATCGGAAGCCCGGGTGAGTTTTTCGTGGCAAACGACGTCGCCTCTTTCGAGGGAGATTTTTTCCGGCCCGGCCAAGTTCAGCGCCACCCGCTGGCCCCGAGAGGCGGACTCAAGTGATTGATTGTGAACTTGCAGGCTGCGCACGCGAAACCTCTGCCCGCCCGGAAGAGCGCGAACGTAGTCGCCGACTTTAATCATACCGCTCAGCGCGGTTCCGGTCACAACCAGGCCGTGTCCCTGAAGTACGAACACCCGATCAACCGGCAGCCGAAAGTAACCGTTGCCGGCAAGCTTTTCATAGCCCTGTAGCTGCTCGGAGATCTTGCCGCGCAGTTCCTCGAGACCCTGGCCGGTCACCGAGGAAAACGGAAGAACAGGCGAGTCTTCCAGGGAAGTCCCTAGAGTTAAAATGCGAATGTCTTCCTCGACTTCTTTGATTCTTGCCGGAGGCACCAGGTCGACTTTCGTGATCAGAAAGATCGCCCGCTTGACACCCAGCAGGTGGATAATATCGAGATGCTCTTCGGTTTGCGGCATGATCCCGTCGTCGGCGGCGACGGTAAAAAGCACCAGGTCCATCCCGTGTGCTCCAGCGAGCATGTTGCGAATGAAGCGCTCGTGACCCGGGACATCGACGATCCCGGCACGGCTGCCGTCAGGCAGCTCCAAGTAGGCAAATCCCAGGTCAATGGATATGCCTCTTTCCTTTTCTTCCTTGAGCCGGTCCGTGTCCTGTCCGGTCAATGCTTTGATCAGGCTGGTTTTACCGTGATCAATATGTCCGGCGGTGCCAATGATGTAAGGCATAACTATGGGACCCCTGTGTCTGTTACCATGAGAATGGTAGCAAAAAACTCAAAACATTACAGCAGCCGCAAAAGCGCGGCCGTTTTTAAGCGCGGTGCCCCGGCAGTATTTTAGGCGGGTAATTTCTAACCGGCTTGGGTTATAATACAGGCATGCAACTTCGATTCGGAACGATCACAATGAACGAACTCGGTCCAAGCAATCGTACCTTTGGGTTGTTCTTGATCAGTGTTTTGGCTCTCTTCCTAGAGCTTTTGCTGATCCGGTGGATAGCCACGGAAGTCAATATTTTCGCTTATTTGCAGAATACGGTGCTGGTCGTGTGCTTTATGGGACTCGGAATGGGGTGCATGACATGTCGGCAACCGATCATCATGCGCAATTTGTTAGTGCCCTTATTTATTTTAGTTCTCTTGTTAACCGTACCCGGAACAAGAGGGTTGCTTGCTCTCATTAGTGTACTTCTGAGCGGAGTAGGCGATCTCCTTGTTTGGGTTATTCTATTTAACGCAAGTCCCGGCAAGACAATGTTTCAGGTGTTCGCGGGTCTCGCGGGAACCTTTAGTTTAATGTACCTCATTTGGAACATTTTTGTTCCGTTAGGTCGAATCTTGGGACGCCTGATGGATGATCATCCGAATACCATCGCCGCCTACTCCGTCAACATCGCGGGCAGCCTGGCAGGGGTCTGGGTTTTTGTTTTACTCAGCGTTTTCTATCAGCCTCCAAGCGTGTGGTTTCTAATTCTTGCGGGTCTTCTACTGCCGTTTCTCGGCGCAACCGAGCGCGAACGACGCATCAATTTGGTCTTGCTCGTTTATGTGATTGGGCTCTCTTGGCTTGGGGGACGCCACTCCGATTCCGGCGAAGTTCTGTGGTCGCCTTATCAAAAGATCGCGATCACTGAAGCCAATTCAGCGGCGACCCCTTTAATCAAAGCGCTTGTGACGGTCAACAATACTGTGTATCAATGGATTCTCGATTTGAGCCCGCAAAGTGTTGCCTTAGATACTCGGGTGTCCCTTTCCGAGATGCGGGGTTTTAGTCAATACGATATCCCTTTTGCGTTACATCCCGACACGCGCTCTAGTCTTATTGTCGGCGCCGGAACGGGCAACGATATTGCCGGTGCGTTGCGGCACGGGGTCAAGGAAGTCACGGCGGTTGAGATCGATCCGGCGGTGATTTATCTGGGTCGCAAATATCATCCCGAGAGGCCCTACGCCTCGGGGCGGGTCAAAGTCGTTAATGACGATGCGCGCGCTTTTTTTATGAACTCGAAAAACCGCTACGACGTGATTTCTTTCGGGCTTTTGGACTCGCACACAACGACCGCGATGACGAACGCGCGCCTGGATCATTATGTCTACACAAAGGAGAGTTTGGAGAAAAGCAAGTCGTTGCTTGCACCGAACGGGATTCTCACGCTCACCTTCGAGGCGCAGAAGCCGTTTATCGTCGACCGCATTGCCCGAGTTCTGCGTGAAGTGTTTCATCAGGAGCCGTTCATCTTTCGTATTCCTAAGGGGGATTACGGAGTGGGTGGCGTGATGTTTCTTGCAGGAAACGCAGAACAGGTGAGGCATCAGCTTGAATCCAACCAGGCGCTCGCGCGGTTAATCACGAAGTGGAGAGAGCAGGCTCCTGTACGATTAAGTGATCATATCGAAGTTACTACGGATGACTGGCCATATCTCTATCTACGCGCCCGAGAAATCCCCGTTCTTTACTATCTGCTAGCGGCGCTGATGGTCCTGCTGCTCCTTTACACCCAATGGAGACTGAGGTTGAAGAGTTTAATCCTCCATTGGAGCCGCTCGCAGTGGCACTTCTTTTTTCTTGGGGCGGCGTTTTTATTGTTGGAGGTGCAAAATATCAGCAAGGCGGCGGTTGTGTTGGGCAATACCTGGTTAGTTAACGCGGTCATTATTTCTGGGATTCTGGTGATGATCCTGCTAGCCAATCTGATCGTCTCCTGGGTTCCTAGGGTACCGCTGCTGCCGGTCTTTGTACTCCTGATCGGTTCTTGCGTGGCTCTCTATTTCGTCGACATCGCTCAGTTTGCGGGTCTACCGTATTATCAGAAGGCGGCTATTGTGGGGGGTCTGACCACTTTTCCTGTCTTATTTAGCGGTGTTATCTTTATAAGATCCTTTAGCGCGGCAAAGGGGAAGGATGTTGCTCTGGGAGCCAATCTGATTGGATCGCTCGTGGGAGGCCTTCTCCAATCGGTTACTTTCATAACCGGAATCAAGGCGTTGCTCTTGATTGTCGCCGGTCTGTACCTCGTGGCAATGCTCTGTGGCGTCCAGGCTGAGCAACAAGCCGACTAATGGGCTCTCAAAGAAACTCCCGCTTGCCGTGTCTTTGTTGGGTCTTTTCGCATTCCTTAACGTACAATTCGGGTTTGAGGCGCTTTGGGGGAAAGCATGCGAGCTGAAGGGGTAGGTCCAAACAATGGTACGCTTGGGCTGTTTTTGGTCAGTGTTCTGGTTCTCTTCTTGGAGCTTTTGCTGATCCGCTGGGTAGCCACGGAAGTCAATATTTTCGCTTATTTGCAGAATACGGTGCTGGTCGTGTGCTTTATGGGACTTGGGATGGGCTGCATGACATCTCGGCAACCTATCGTTATGCGCAATTTGCTGATGCCGTTGTTTATCCTGACGGTCTTGTTGAGTCTTCCCTTTACGAGACGTCTTTTTGCCACAACTAGCCTGTTGCTGAGTGTCGTGGGTGATCTTGTTGTCTGGCATGGGATCATGGTTGGCAGTCCCGGGAAAGCGATTCTGGCTTTATCGGTTGGCTTGGTTTGCACCTTCAGTCTGATGTATCTCATTTGGGGTATCTTTGTCCCCGCGGGTCGAATTTTGGGGCGGCTGGTAGAGGATCATCCTCAAACCATCGTGGCCTACTCGGTCAACATTGTGGGGAGTCTGGCTGGTATCTGGCTCTTTGTTCTGCTCAGCGTTTTATATCAACCGCCAAGGATCTGGTTCCTCGTGGTGACGCTGCTTCTGATTCCGTTTCTTGGGACCTCTGGGATGGACCGGCGCGTGAACATCCTCCTTCTCATCGGCGTTCTGGTGTTTTCTTTGCTTGCGGGTAGTGAGAATCCTTCATTGGAAGTCCTGTGGTCTCCCTATCAGAAGCTTTCCATTATAGATATCAGGAAGGTTTCATCTCCAACGGTAGCATCTCCATTTGTAACCTCCTTGGTAACGGTAAATAACACTCTGTATCAGTGGATTCTCGACCTGAACAAAGAGCGAGTTCACTCGTTTTCGCAGGCGACCGGCCATGCCCGGGAAGGAATCAGTCAGTATGATATCCCATTTTTGTTGCACGCCAATCCACGCTCTTCGCTCATTGTCGGAGCAGGTACAGGTAACGACGCCGCCGGTGCTTTGCGGAATGGAGTTGCCGAGGTAACGGCCGTGGAAATCGACCCGGCCATCATCTATCTCGGGCTGAAGTACCATCCAGAAAAACCCTATCAGTCACCTAAAGTCAGAGTTGTCAACGACGACGCCCGGTCTTTTTTCATGAATACCAGAAGTCAATACGACGTGATTTCGTTTGGTCTGCTGGATTCTCATACCACGGCCGCGATGACCAATGCGCGGCTGGATCACTATGTTTATACGTGGGAGAGCCTGGAGAAAAGCAAGTCTTTACTTGCACCCGGTGGAATCCTGGTGTTGACGTTCGAGGCGCAAAAGCCTTATATCGCGGACCGCATTGCACGAGGGTTGCGTGACCTTTTCCGGGAAGAGCCGTTGGCTTTTCGTATACCTTTCGGTATTTACGGACTGGGCGGGGTGATGTTTGTTGCTGGTGACTTAGAAGGAGTCCGACGTCAAATCGAATCCAATCGTAAATTGTCGGACTTGATAGCGGAGTGGCAGGCGCAAAATCCCTTGATGTTCACCTACAAAACCGAGATCACCACCGACGACTGGCCTTATCTTTATCTGCGCTCCCGCGAAATTCCTCTGTTGTATTATTTTCTGGCAGTACTCATGTTTTTCCTGTTCATCTATGCCAAGTGGCGGTTGAAGTTGGAAGGGCTGATGGTTCAATGGGATCGCTCGCAGTGGCACTTCTTTTTTCTTGGGGCGGCGTTTTTATTGTTGGAGGTGCAAAATATCAGCAAGGCGGCGGTTGTGTTGGGCAATACCTGGTTAGTTAACGCGGTCATTATTTCTGGGATTCTGGTGATGATCCTGCTAGCCAATCTGATCGTCTCCTGGGTTCCTAGGGTACCGCTGCTGCCGGTCTTTGTACTCCTGATCGGTTCTTGCGTGGCTCTCTATTTCGTCGACATCGCTCAGTTTGCGGGTCTACCGTATTATCAGAAGGCGGCTATTGTGGGGGGTCTGACCACTTTTCCTGTCTTATTTAGCGGTGTTATCTTTATAAGATCCTTTAGCGCGGCAAAGGGGAAGGATGTTGCTCTGGGAGCCAATCTGATTGGATCGCTCGTGGGAGGCCTTCTCCAATCGGTTACTTTCATAACCGGAATCAAGGCGTTGCTCTTGATTGTCGCCGGTCTGTACCTGTTCGCTATGCTGTGCAGTCTTCGTATGAAAGAGATCGCCGCGTAGCGTTATCGTTTGGAGAATTCGGCGGTCACGCAAAATGCGGGATCAGATCCTCGGGGCTAAAGATCGCGCGCAAGTCGAGTAAAAAACGATCCTCCCTCACCCGTCCCAGAATGGGCGGATTAGCCATGCGAAAGCGATGCGCGATTTTCTCTGCTCCCATCTGGAGATGCCGGATCGCAATGACCTTGGTGGAAATTTCCTCAGTCGGTAGCGCGCCGCTGCCGATCTGAGATACGGAATCTTCCAATGATAGGGAGTAGTTTTCCCCGAGGTTCTCTTGCAGGACGGGGAGGATCGACTTTCCCATCTCCTCGATCTGCGCGAGCGAGCGCGTGAAAGCCCGCAATGTGGGAAGCCGCTCGGCAAGATCCACAGATTGCTGGTAAAGCCGAAGCGTTGCTTCCAGGGCGGCCAGAGTGAGTTTGCCGCAGCGGACGGCCCTTTTCAATGGGTTTTGGTTGATCAGGCTGATCCAATTTTTTTTGCCGACGATCAATCCTGCTTGAGGACCGCCGAGAATCTTGTCCCCGCTAAAAGTAATGACGTCCGCACCGAAAGCGATCTGATTCGCGACGACCGGCTCCTTGGGAAGTCCGTAAGTGCTGAGATCAACAAGCGCGCCGCTTCCCAGATCTTCCATGACCGGGAGCCGATGCTTTTGTCCGAGGGCGACGAGTGCGGACAGGTCAACTTCGGCCGCGAAGCCGACGATTTTGTAGTTGCTCGTATGGACTTTGAGCAGTAAAGCCGTTTTTTCACTGATTGCCCGTTCGTAATCTTCAATGTGCGTGCGGTTGGTGGTTCCAACTTCCTGCAAAATGGCGCCACTCTTGGCCATAATATCGGGAATGCGAAATGAGCCTCCAATCTCGATGAGCTCCCCGCGAGAAACAACGACTTCCTTTCCTTCTGCCAGAGTGTTCAGTGCGAGCAAGACCGCGGCGGCGTTGTTGTTCACGACGCTGGCAGCCTCGGCCTGGGTGAGGTCGAGCATGAGACTTTCGACGTTTTCCTCCCGCCGGCCGCGCTTGCCGGTCACCAGGTCGAACTCGAGGTTTACTGGATGTCTGCCGGCGCGAACGACCGCTTCGATAGCCTCATCAGCGAGGACCGCGCGGCCAAGATTAGTATGAAGAATCGTTCCAGTGGCGTTAACGACGCGGAGGAGCCGGGGTTCGTCATGAGAACTCAGCGCACTTTTCAATTGCGCGAGGATTGACTCTGCGGAAAGGTCTTGCGCACGAATTTGTCCTCCCTGGCGAATGGTTTGGCGGAGCGCGTCGAGAAGTTGTCTGAGTCTCTGGACGACGTAATCGCGGTTAAATTTCTTGAGCAGGAAGATGACCTCGGGGTGGCTCAGGAGCCGATCAACCGAGGGCAGATCGCGCAGGGAAAGTCTCTCGTTCGCCATGAGAGCAAGGCTGGCACAAAGCTGCTGGGGATTCAACAACAATAGAAGGGGAACGGTTGTTCGTGAGATTCAAAGGGGAAAGTCCAGAGTTAGCAAAGATAGGGAAACCGGTGGGATCGACGACTATACCAAGAGTTTAGGATATCGGGATGGCCGTCAGAGCGCGCGGTCCGGAGGCACGAGGCAGATCTGGCAATAAGAAATGGAGCGGTGCGGGGCGCCGCGGATTGCATTTCCGAGGTGTTCCGTTTATGGATCTTCAATCACCTTGGGCTTGCAAAACTCTCACCAGCGCTGGTTTATCCTCGGCATTGTCACCCTTGCCCAGGTCGGTGTTGCCCTCATTCACCTGGGGGTTCCCGCTTTAGTTCCTTTCATCCAGAAAGACCTGAAACTCAGTCGAACCGAAGTCGGCGTTGTCAGCTCGGTTCTAAACGGTGGCGTTGTCGTTGTGGCGATTGCGGCGGGCAAGGCTGTTGACTATCTGGGAGAGCGGTGGGTGATCGCTGCGGGGGCGATGCTGAGCGGGCTGGTGATGATGGGAATCCAATCGGTGGAAAGCTTCGAGGCGTTTCTCTTCACGCTGGTTTTCATCGGTTTCGCGACGGCAAGCTGCACTCCCGCGGGGAGCAAGGCGGTCGCTGCATGGTTCCCCGCCAGCGAGAGAGGGACGGCCATGGGAGTTAGGCAGATGAGCGTTCCCCTGGGCGGCGCGATCGCCGCTCTTACGCTCCCGTCGGTGGCGCTGATTCATGGTTGGCGTTTCGCGCTCTTTCTCGCCGGACTCACTTCGCTGGCAATCGGATTGGGCGTGCTTTGTCTATATCGAGAGCCTGGTGAGCTGCCGGCACCGATCAGCCGAACTTCCGCGGCAGGTCTTAGAGACCTCGCGCGCAGAAAAGACATCCTGGCGGGATTGATTTATGCTTTTATCCTTTCGGGTGGTCAGTGGTGTTTTTTGACGTATGTCGAGCTTTACCTCAACGAAACGTTAGGGATGTCAATTCCGCTCGCGGCAAGTCTACTGGCCTTGGGCCAGGTTTCTGGCACCGGGAGCCGCGTGTTGTGGGGATTGTTCAGCGATCGATTCTTTTGCGGTAGGCGCAAGCCGGTGTTACTCTTGGTCGGCGCGCTCGCGGCTCTAACTACATTATTCGTGGCGCTGCTCTCTTCGGCAACGCCTTTCTGGATAATCTGGATTCTAATCGCTCTATGGGGGTCAACGGTGATGGGGTGGAACGGCATCTATTTGGCCTTGGTATCGGAACTTGCGGGAATCCGAGTGGCTGGGCTTGCCATTGGGCTGAGCAGCACCTTTGCGTTTCTCGGTATCGTTGTCGTGCCACCTGTTTTCGGGTTCCTTGTTGACGCGGGCTTTTCTTACCGGCTTGCATGGATCGCGCTTGCGGGAGTGCTGATGGTTCCTTTGATTTTCCTTCGGTGGGTTCAAGAAGAAAGATAGCGCTTGGTGCGCCAGTCGTCTTTTTCGGTCTTCTGGTTTAATGTGAAGGGGTAGTCACTGCAGAGACACAGAGGGTTTTGTCAAGATGATAACCTCGTGCGACTTTCTTCGCGCTCTCTGTGCCTCCGCGGTTAACCACAGAAGTCCCTGTAGAACTTTTTTTTTCGGGATAATTGCTGGTTTCGCGCTCGCGCTGGCTCTTCTGGGTTTTGTTTCCTGTAGCTTCACAAGAGGCCCCGCCCGGTTCTTCGGCCCGATTGCCGTTGAGGCCGTTGCGGTTGCGTTTGATGCCCGGGATCCACCCAAAAATGAGGTCGGGAAGCTTGTCTTCGTGAGCGGGTTCGTATTGAAATCCTCGGACCCCCGCTTCGGCGGATTATCGGGTCTGTCGATAAGCGCGGATGGCGCCATGCTCATTGCCGTGTCTGATCGGGGATATTGGATATCAGCCAACATGCGCCATGAATCTAATGGACGCCTCACCGGTTTCGGCGGTTGGGACATCGAGGCTCTACTGGCGCCCGACGGCGCAAGGGCCAGCGGCAAGCTGGCGGACGCGGAGGGTTTGACTCGGGATCGCGACGGGTCCGTTATCGTATCGTTTGAGCAGGTTCATCGCTTATGGCGCTACGCTCCTGCTCCGGCGGTGTTTCACTCAGTGCCGGTGCCGGTCCCTGTACCCGGGGCCCTTGCACGGGCGCCGGCAAACGGCGGTGTCGAAACAGTTGCCGCAATGCCGGATGGCAGGCTGATCATCCTTACCGAAGAATTGCGTCAATCGGATGGCACCTTGGCCGGTTGGATTCTCAAAAGCGATCGCTTCGAAGCGGTCTCTTATGTCCCATCCGAAGGTTTTGTACCTTCCGACGGCGCAGCGTTGAAAAATGGCGATTTGCTGGTGCTGGAACGACGGCTTACCGCCCTGGCGACCTGGGAGGCGCGCATCAAACACGTGGCGGCGGACAGCCTTCACGAGGGCGCGAGAATTCGCGGGACCGAGGTCGCGCGTATCCAGCCGCCGTTCACAGTGGACAATTTCGAAGCGATGGCTGTTTATGAACATCCGAGTGCCGGAACATTTCTCTACCTGGTCTCGGACGATAACTACATTGCTTTCCAGCAAACGTTACTGTTGCAGTTTCAGCTGAGGCGTTAATATTGCGGATCACTCATTGCCGTTATGCCAGAGCTTCCCGACGTCGTGATGTATATCGAGGCGCTGCAACCTCGCATCTTGGGAAAATCCCTCGCCAGGATGCGCATCGCAAGCCCCTTTGTCCTCCGTTCCGTCGATCCTCCCGTTTCCGCCGTTGAAGGCAAAGAAGTGTTGGGAATCAGGCGCATTGGGAAAAGGATCGTTCTGGAGTTCGAAAGTGACTTGTTCTTGCTGTTTCACCTGATGATCGCTGGACGTCTACGCTGGCGCAGCGCGGGCACGAAGATTCCGGGTAAGCTCGGTCTCGCCGCTTTTGACTTTCCGACCGGGACGCTGTTACTCACTGAAGCCAGCACGAAGAAGCGCGCGTCGCTGCATTTGGTTCGCGGCGAGGAAGCGCTGATGAGTCATGATCCCGGAGGACTCGAGATTTTTGCGGCTGGGCTCCCGAGCTTTCATGCAGCGCTTGTGCGAGAAAACCATACCTTGAAGAGAGCGCTCACGGATCCACGGCTCTTTAGCGGCATCGGCAGCGCTTATTCGGACGAAATTCTCCATCGCGCCCGTCTTTCGCCGGTCAAGTTGACGCGCCGGTTAAATGAAGGAGAAATCGGCGTGCTTTACAACGCGACGCGGGCTGTTCTGCAACAGTGGCTTGATAGGCTGCGGAGCGAGACTGGCACCGGGTTTCCGGAAAAAGTCACCGCGTTCCGCGACGGCATGGCGGTGCACGGTCGCTACCGTAAGCCATGTCCCGACTGCGGCGCGCCGGTGCAAAGGATCGTCTATGCGGAGAACGAGACCAATTATTGCGCGCGCTGTCAAACGGGAGGCAGGCTATTAGCGGACCGTGCGCTGTCGAGATTGCTTAAACAAGATTGGCCGAAAACCTTGGAAGAAATGGAGGAAATCCGGGCTGTTAAAACGATCGCCTAGCGGCGCATCGACATCGGCGATGTCAGTGGTTGAAAGCTTCTGGTAACGACAGTGCCTGCTGCTCTTTGGTGCTACCTGTCAATCCAATGTCGGCGAATGTCAAGACAAAGGACTCTTCGGAGCATTACCTTGAGGTAAGAAAACTAGGGGTCCATAAGGAGCATTCACATGAATGACATTCGCATAACGTGGTGTAAGGATGGTCAAGAGCTAGAGTCTTATACGCGGAGCGTTAAAGACGCCAGCCAGGCGAGCGATCTCTTGACCTTCCTGGCAACGTACATGGATAAGATTCTTCTGCAGGAACGCACGAAGGAATTGATGACGACACTTATGATGCAAGGCGAGCAGTATAACGCATAGCCTTCTCTCTCGGCTCCCGGATCTATCGTGCATTGCGATCAGGCACAAGAACGTCGATGTGCGTTCCCGGCCGGCTTGTGTGCGTCTGGCTTCCCTGGCTGTTGATCTCCTCCGCCCTAGACTCGCCTCGGAGCGTGATGAGGAGAACTTCGGCCCTCCTTGAGTGAACCCCGAAGCGCGCCAAGTTGCTCGCTTCAAAGCGGAAGGGGTCTTTCTCCCTTTTCTGCTTCGCCTCGGCCTTGCTTCGCAACGACCGGGGCGCGGCGTTGATGAAGGCGATCGCCGCCCAGTTGAGAAAAGAATCCGCCGATGACATCACGATCAAGATGACTGCGGCAATCATCAGACCCTTGAGCACCGGCGCCAGGACCGTGACGACGACGTGCGCCGTTAATAAGATCAAGGGTGAGGGGTAGAAGTTTTGAGGGCTCTCCAGAGGTTGCCGCGGCCCCGCTCTACCGGATCGATTCCCATTCCTTCTGGAACTTTTTTGCCAATTCCGGGCAGTCGAGAATGAGCAGGTTGTCGAACACGCTCTTGGCCTTCACTGTCCAGTTGTAGGATCCTGTAATGACTTTAGAGTCATCGATAACCGCGAACTTGTTGTGATTGCGTCCATCAGGCGCAACAGCCTGCACGCTAACCCCGGCAGTCTTGAGGCCTTCGATGAGTCGACTTTCCTTTTTCTCGGTGCTCTTTCCGGCATCGATCTTGAGCGCAACCTTAACGCCGCGCTTGGCGAGCTTCGTCAATTCCTCCCCGAGCGCCGGGCTGTTGAAACCGAAAAGAGCGAGAAGTAGCTGCGATTTTGTGTGGCCGATCTCCCGGGTTAACGCTTCGCTGATGTTGGTCTGTTCAGGAAACAGAGCTCTTACATTGCAGTTGACGCCCTCATCGCTCCAAATGGGCTCTAGAGTTGCAGAGATCGCCAGCAGAAATGCCAAGGTTTGCACCACGCCTTTCAATGGCTCTCCTTGCCGCTGCTTGGTGCGGGTTACCGCTCTCCGACTCGCACACCCCGTATCATTAACACCTGGCGACGAGACCTTACGCCGCGAGGTTCTGTTTGAAAAAATTAACCGTCCTTGCCCAGGCATCCTTCGCTGCATCGGGGTGGTAACGGTCCGCGTTGGTATTGTTGTTAAACGCGTGCTTAGCGCTCGGGTACGTCTTGATGTCGAATTTTTTTCCATTCTTCTTTAGCGCCTCTTTCAGAGGCTCTACACCCGGCATGATATTGGGATCGTCTTCGCCGTAGTTGCCCAGCACCGCGCAGGGAATATTCTTTACGTCGTCTAGCGGATCAGGGTTGCGGCCATAAAAAACAACAGCGGCATTCAGATCTTTGGCTTTGGTGGCAAAATTGAGGGAGTGACCGCCGCCCCAGCAGAAACCCACAACGCCGATCTTCCCGTTAGCAAAGTTTTGCTTTTTCAAGTAGGCGACCGCGCTGTTTGCGTCTTCGACCACGGAATCTTTGCTCACCTTGCCGATCGCTTGAATTGCTTCCTCGGGGGTTTTGAATTGCTCGGTGCCGCCCTGGCGTGAGAGAAAATCAACCGCCAACGCTGCAAAACCTTCTTTGGCAAGCCGTCGAGCTAGGTCTTTAATGTGGTCAACCAAACCTCTGTTTTCATGAATCACAACGACTGAGCCGAGTCTCGTTCCGTCCTTCGGCCGGGAAAGATAACCTTTAACCGTTCCAGCGTTGCCCGGGAACTCGACATTCGCGGAAAGTAAGGATGGGTCACCTGGATCGACAAAATAGGGTATTGTTTCTGCCATTTGAAAAATCCTCCTTTATTCTTTATGCGACAGCATGGTTATATAAGACCAAGCGAAAAAATCTAGGGGGGAGGCATCCGGTATCGGTCTCCGGCCGTCCTTCCGAACCGCAAAGAGCGACAGCATGCCGACGCCGGAGATCCTGAAGCGGCAGACGGGCCGGATATTAACGTGCTGGCAACTGGAGCACCGTGGCCACCCGGAAGCCTTCGAAGAAGAAGTCGCTACGACCTGGCTGGTTTCGAGACGTCCGATTTTTTGGTGAGACGCCCTGCAATCAATTTCACAGCGGTGCGATTTTGGATTAACGAGCTGGGGTACGATCCGTGGACAAGAAATAGATTGCCCGTTCTGTTCGCTGCCCGAAGGCGAGAAGGTCCTGGCGTCGCAGCTTTGTTTTGCCCGGAGGGACAAGTACGCGGTAACCGAAGGCCACCTGCTGATTATCCCGAATCGTCACGTCGCCGACTATTTATCAGTAACGGCAGAAGAGAAGACCGCGCTCTGGGCCATGGTGGACGAGAGCAAAAACTTATTGGACGAACGCTTCAAGCCCGACGGCTACAACGTCGGGATCAATTTCGGCGCTGATGCGGGACAGACCGTCATGCACTGCCACATTCATTCGATTCTCCGGAGATCGGGGGATAGCATCTCGGCATCAAAAAAATCGCAGTTGCCAACAAGTGGCATGACGAGATGAACGCGACCTTGGGGGAATTTTTTGCTCGGGAAGGCATTTCTATCACCGGTGTCTTTTCACGCTCTCTGGCTCCGAGTCAGTTTCTCAAAACGGGAGATTTAGAAAGCATGAATCTTGCGTACGAGCTTGGAAAGGGCGCGTTAGAGCGACATCCGGATGCCGATGGGCTTTATATCGGTGGGGCTGCCTGGTTGACATTACCGGTGGTGCGGCGTTTGGAGCAGGAATTCGGAAAACCAGTCGTTACGAATCAAGTGGCGACCATGTGGCAACTGCTCCACGTCTTGGACTGTTGGAAGCCAATCCCGGAATGCGGGCGACTACTGAGCGGCAGCTGAACGTCCTCGGTCTCGTGTCAGCGACGCGGTTGAAGATCTTGAACTCCCCCGATTTTGACCACTCTTTATATATTTGTGGTGCTCCCCCGTGCACGGGCTTTCGGCTTTCTAATGGTCGCGTCCCTCCTCCCCACCCCTTCTCCCGTACCCGCCCTGCAAGGTCCTGCTCATGATGAACTTCGTCACGCCGCTATCGTCGCGAAACTTTTTCATGGCGTATCTCTCGCAGTGCACCATTTCCTCCAGGTCTCGCCGTGGCGGCGACCTCATCGGGCACCTCCCGGCCTTCGTCATACCTCCGGATGCTTCTGCGCTGCATCACGAGATCGCGTAAACTCTCAATGTTCAACATGACGTCCTCCGTATCGCTCCGCTCCGCGCAAAGGCAAACAATTCTCCGCTCGGTCAAGTATATGACGAATGGAGGCGCAAAAAAGAGACGGGAAAATCAAAGTCAGGTCTAGTTACCAGTACAATACCTCTCAGTTTGTCCTCACGGAGACCCGCAGGATTTGCGGATGGGTTGCGCGCGTGGCGGTTACGTGCAGTCAAAGGCCGGAAAAGCGTGGATCGTGGTTCGTGCATCGCGAACCAAAACAGAGGGAACCCCGCACGTTTTGAAGCGCTTGAAACGCCGTCCCGCTTCCTCTCTCCCCCAACCAGATCTTGCCTGACCGGATTCCTGAGGATGTTCGATTTGGCAGGGTTTTTACAAGGGACGAGCGGAGCCGTAAGGCGTAAGTCGTGAGGAGCTAGGAACCAAGGCAAAACGCCGCTGGTACGAGCGGCGACTCTTTGTCCTTTTAGTATGATCCTGGCGGGATACTTCCACGTTTCGAGAATTCTCGAAACGTGGAAATGAGGGAGCTACCTTTTACGTTTCTTCAATCGGGTCCGCAGCTCCCTCATTGACATCGTCGGCTCCTTCCTCCTCTCCTCAATAAGCTTCCAAAAGTTTGAAGAGGTCTGAAGCACTAGATCCTCCCAGTCTTTCCCCTCTACTCCAACCATCACGGCGGCTGGCTTGCCACGACGCGTGATGACCACCTGATCCTGTTGAGACATATCCACACATTCCTTGATTTTCTTCTGCAGGTCACGAGCGTTTACCGTCTTCATAAAACATCCTCCGTCTTGGCTCCTCGCGGCTTTCTTCGAACGGCTCGAACATGGACAACCGACTCAGTAGGTGAAACGTCATAAAACACCCGGTACTCTCCGACACGCAGCTCCCAGATCGACGCCACGGTCTGCCAAGGTGGGATCAGATTCTCCAGAAGCTTGCGATTTCTGGTCCTGGTGTCGGGTTCATGAGTAAGTTGTTTCTCAATCGCATCCAGGATCTGATTTCTGTAATAAATTCGAATCTTCCTAAGATCTTCCTCAACCCCCTCAGCAAATCGGATCTCGAACACGCACATATATTTGCATATGCATTGCCGAGAGACAACAGGAGGAGCAACGGATTCAAAATGTGGGGCACGGGGGAATTAAAGGGGTTTTTTCTCGGTCGGGTGCGGATCAGACCTTTTTCTTTCTAAACCATACGATTAATTCGGGCTGCGATTTGTGTCATTGCGACCGATCCCCGGTCTGCCAATCGGACGATCAGCGCCTTCCTAGACAACCGTTCGAGCTCTTCGGGAGGCAGCACGGGACGATCCACGCTTTTGCACGATCTCAAACGACCGAGTAAAAATCGATCTGTCCTGTGCTGATGACTTAACTATTTCCATACGTGAAAAAAGAAAGATACAAGTAAAAACGTAAAAGTAAAAAATGAAAACAGTCCGGCTCCGGAAGAGGGAACGGGTTTCGCGTGTCAGGTTCGTGTTTCGGCGCAAGAGCAAAGCAGAAAGGCGGAGCTTTCACGTTTTGACAATTCTCAAAACGTCAAAATGATCCCTCGATTGGGTATGCTCACCCGCGCAGGCCGACACCTCCACGTTTCGGGGTAGCTCATCTAACGGGCAGGCCTTTTCTTTCCTTCTCTTCCGCTATTTTCCACCCGCCCTTCCCGTACCATTCGATCTGGCGGAACAGGCCGCTTAGGATCCGCGCATCGCGTTCTTCTAATCCCGCGCGGCCAAAAAGCCGGCGCAAGGCGAGCAGGAGGTGGTCGGGGTTTTGCGGGTCGAGAAAGCCGATCTTGAGAAGGGAGCGGCGCATTCTGTCGAAGAGCTGCTCCACCCTTTCGGCAGACGCCCGCGGGATAGCCTCGCGGGCGACTTCACCTGTGGCGGCAAGGAAAATCTCATAGAGGCAGATGACTACTGCCTGGGCCACGTTCAGCGACGGATAGTCTTTGTGGGTGGGTATGGTTACGAGCCACTGGCAGTGGCGCAGGTCGCGGTTGCTCAAACCGTGGTCTTCCGGACCAAATACCAGAGCAGTTTTCATGTTTTGCGCGGCAGCGACAACTTGCGACGCAACTTCACGCGGGGAGCGGCTGTGGCTGCGGTACAGGCCCGGGCGACAGGTGGTGCCAACGACCAGGCCGCAATCGGCGATGGCCTCCCGCAGGCTTTGGAAGCGCTTAACATTTGCGAGAATTTCCCGGGCATGAACCGCCATGGCGCGCGCCCAAAAACTCTGCGTGCGCGCCTTGCCGACGATTGCGAGATCCTCCAACCCCATATTTTTCATCGCGCGCGCGACCGAACCGATATTCCCCGACCCTCGGGGCTCGACAAGAACAACGCGGAGATTTTCTAGCGTAATCATGGGCGTTAGGCGTTAGGTGTGATGGGTGAGGCGTGACAGCCGGAGAACTCGTTATGCCTCTCGCGTTATTTCATCCCTTTGGCAAAGGGGCAAGATTTGTTTCCGGCAATCACGTTGCGGCTTTTTGCATCGAACTCCGTGCGGTAGCCGAAATCCTCATTCATGATCGAGTTGGAGTCGTTCGTGTGCTCGGCGCCGAAGATATGCCCAAGCTCGTGGACCAGCAATAGAACATCGGTTTCCGGCTCTTCGGGCGTTCCGGGATAGCGAAACGGTCTGGAGACATGTCCGACGACGTAGTTGCCCAGACCTTCCTGGCAGTTGCCGATCCGGTCCACCCGGCCGCGGCCGCGAAAACGATTGATCCTCTGTCCCGTGAACCCGATGACCAGGTCTTCACCATTGAGAGGGACTTTTTCTTTGAGCGCCTGCAGCATCACGGAGGTCAACGGGGTGGTTTCCTGTAGTGGCCAGGCCTCAACCGCAAGAACCTTGAAATGAATTCCGAAGTCCCGTTCGAAAATGTCCGAGGCCGCATCCACGAGGCCGCGCACGGTGTCTTGCCAAAGCGGATCTTTCTCCCGGAGCTCCCGGTCTGCTACCGCCTTTACCCGCACGATCCTCGGCGGTGTCGAGCTATCGGTCAGAGCACAAGCTGTCAAAAAGCAAGGGAGGAGAAGCCAAACCTTAATACGGGTGAAGCAGGTTGTCCGTCGGAGCATAATCGTCAGTCAGAATCGGGACATCGTCATCGGGGAGTTTGCCGTCATAATACGAGGTTCGGATCTTACTAATAGGGTCAGGAAAAAGATCGCGGTTCATTCTTTGCGCCCGTTTGACGATTTCGTTGATATCGACGCGCTGGCGGTCTTTAGTGGCGATGATAATGACGTTCTGGATCGTATCGAGGCTTAGATCCATGTCACCGCGTGTCGGAAAGATGTAAACCTGAGGAAAAATTTGCTGCAAGGTTTTGGCGATCGAACGGGTAATTTTACTGCCGGAGCCGGTGACCGCCCCAATGACGTTCACTGCGACAGTTCCGTTGGGGTTCAGTTTCCGTTCCGCTGTTTGGAAAAACTCTCGCGTCGTTAGATGAAAGGGAATGGCATCGGTATAGTAGGCGTCCAACAGGATGAGATCGTAGCGCTCGGCGGTGCGGGTTAGAAAAAGCCTGCCGTCCTGGGGGTGCACGCGCAGGTTCTCGTTTTCGTTGAGGGCGAAATATTTCTTGGCGACTTGAACTACTTCGGGATCGATTTCGGCGACATCGATTTGCAGGGTCGGAAATTCTCTCTGGTATTTTTTGGGGAGAGAAGCTCCGCCGAGACCGATAATGAGCATCTTCCTGGCTGCGGGGACAAATGCCAGGCTGATCGAAGCGTAGCGCGTATAGATGAGCCGGAGGGAGCTGGAGTTATTTAGGTTCATGGCGCTTTGCAGCGTGCGGTCAAAATACAAGTAACGCGCATCCTCGTCCTCTTCGACGCGGATCCGATGGTAGACAGAATCTTTCTGGAACAGCACCTTGAGCCGTGCCCAGGCGATGCCACCGAGAGCAAACGCGGAGATCACGAGGGCCAGAAGCGCGGTGGCAAACCGGGCGACGCCCGCGCGGACAAGCAGGAACGAGATCAAGCAAAGAACCACCAGGACAAGTCCCAGGAAATGAATGATATTTCTGACACCCATGACCGGAATCAAATAAAATGCTGTGAACAGCGTTCCCAGGATACTACCACAAGTGGATAACGCATAAAGGGTTCCTGCCGTAGTTCCAACCGTGGAAAGAGCGGTGGCGCTGAGCCGGATGGCATAGGGCGAGACGGTTCCCAGGAAGATGCTGGGCGGCAAAAAAAACAGCGCGCTGGCGATAAGCGGATTCAAGCGAATTCCAAAGTCGACCGCTGCGATCCAGTCATTCACAGAGTCGTAGAAAAATGGCAGCGCGAAGATCAGCACGCCAGGAATAAGAAGCAGCAAACGCAGTTGCGCGAAAGAGGGCTTGCGGTCCGAAAGCCGTCCGCCCCAGTAGTACCCAATGCTGAGCGCGGCGAGGAAGACAGATATCAGGCTGCCCCAAACAAAGATGGAATTGCCAAAATAGGGAGCCAAAACGCGGCTCCCGACAATTTCCAGGGCCATCAGAACCGCCCCGCTGACGAAAACAACCACGTTAAGTAGAAACTGCATCATAGGCTTCTCGTGATACCCGGTTACCTTTCCCACTCCCAGTCCTGGTCTTCATCGACGAGGGTCATGGGCTCCAGGAGCTGGTCCGGGATGCCGTCGATAAACTGGCATGGGCGGGAAAGGATCGTTTGCAATGACCGGTCAAAAATCTTTATCGGATAGGTAATAAATAGGTTTTGCTTCGCCCTGGTGGCGGCGACATAAAGAAGGCGCCTCTCCTCCTCCAGTTCTTCGGGAGTGTTGATGTTATAGTAGGAAGGGAACCTCCCATCAAGGGCCCAGATCACAAAGACCGTATGCCATTCCAGGCCCTTGGCTGAATGAACGGTGGAGAGCACCAAGGGACCTTCGTCGGGATCGACGGCCAGGACGCCGCCGACGCTATCGGTGGGCGGTTCCAGGGCCATATCCGTGAGCAAGCGCTCCAAACTGCGATAGCGCTCGGTCATGCCGAGGAAATGCTCCATGTCTTTCATCCGCTTGGGATAGTCGTCCGGGTGGTTTTGTTTGAGAAGGGGTGTGTAGTACTGCAGGAGGTATTGCGCCATCTCCGCCGGTCGCGCTTTTTCGCTGCACGCTTCCAGAACCTGAGCCAGCGTTCTCAGCCCGTGTGCGGCTTTGCCCTTGGTTTCAAAACTTTTCAGGCGCGCCCAGGGGGTGGTGCCTGACAGGATCCAGGCGATCAACTTTTGCGTAAGCTGAGAGCCCACGCCTTCGAGCAGCAGCAAAATCCGCCCCCAAGAAATGGCGTCCTGCGGATTGGAAAGCACGCGCAGGTAAGCCAGCAAGTCCTTGACGTGGGCGGTCTCCATGAACCGGAAACCGCCGCGCTTGACAAAGGGAATGTTATGCCGGGCCAGCTCGATTTCGAGATCGAAAGAGTGAAAGCTGGAACGGAATAAAACCGCGATGTCCCACAGGGGTACCCCTTCTTCTCTCAGCTCCAACACTTTCTGACAAACGAAGCGCGATTGCATCTGTTCATTGCCGGCGCGCACGAGAAGGGGCGTTTCGCCCTCGACCTTGCGGGTGAAGAGGTTCTTGTCATATCTCTCTTGCGCCCGCAGGATGATCTCGTTGGTGAAATTCAGAATCGGCTGGACGCTGCGATAGTTTTCCTCCAGATAAATGATCTTGGTTCCGGGAAACTCTTTGGGGAAATCCATGATATTGCGGAAATTCGCGCCGCGAAATGAGTAAATGCTTTGGGCATCGTCGCCGACCACCATCACGTTGTTGTGTGCCGCGGCCAGCAGGCGCACGATGCGCGCCTGCAGGCGATTGGTGTCCTGGTACTCGTCCACCATGATGAAGTGATGGCGCTCCGACAGCCTCTGCCGAACGTCCTCGTTTTCTTCCAGGAGATTCCTGAGCTTGACCAGCAGGTCGTCATAGTCGACTAAGGCCTTCTCGCTTTTGTAGCCCACATAGAGTTCATAGAGTTTAAGGATATCGTCAAGCGCATCGTAGAGGTGCGGGTACTCCCTCTCGATGAGGTCCGGGAGAGTGTACTGCTTGTTGAGGGCCATGCTGAAAATCTCTCCGACAGTTTGTTTGCGCGGAAAGCGCTTCTCCTTAGCATTTAAACCAAGCTGCGTGCGCAGGAGCTGGATGACGTCCTCGCTGTCGGGTCGATCCATGATCGAGAACTGAGGCAAAAGGCCGATTTTACGGCCAAATTCACGCAACGTGAGATTGGCGAATGAATGGAAGGTTCCGCCGGCAACTCTATCGCAGCGGTTGTCGATCAAAAGACTTGCGCGCCGCAGCATTTCCTCCGCGGCGCGGCGGGTAAAAGTGAGCAGCAAGATCGACCGCGGGTCCACCCCGATCTCCACGAGATGCGCTACGCGGTGGACCAGGGTGCGCGTCTTTCCGGTGCCGGCGCCGGCGATAACCAAAAGGGGTCCTTCAAGCGTCGTTGCCGCCTCGTATTGGGTTGGGTTCAACTCCTTCGCGTAATCGATGAGGGAAGGTCTGCCCAGGGGCAGATCGGGCTTCTTTAAAATATACTTCCGCGCCAAATGATTCTCCGGCAGAAACCAAAAGTACTAATTTTTCTCTAAGCGATCAAGGTATATTTCCGGTTGCTGCCATAGGTGTGGATACAGATTGAAGGTCGGCTTGCGGGATTTTCTCTCCACATGACCAACGGTTTAAGATTAATTTTTGCAGAATCGCTCTTGAGCGGTTAGCAGAATCGAAGAGAAAACGCCTACACTGTTAAATATGTCATTGCAATGGAAACTTTCCACACGCCTTTTTCTGTAGGAAATTTCCTACAGAAAGGATTTTCTCAGGCGTCCAAGGCTACAGCAAAATCTCTTTGAATGTAAAGACCTTAGCGTCCAATTTCTGGACTTGGTATGGCACTTGCCCCTAAAGTTCATCACGAGCTGAACCACATGTGGCAAAAAGGTTTCCATCATTAAATACAACGAAAAGGAGGTAAAAACGATGAAAAGAGAATCACTGAAATACATGGCGGTGGCGGCGCTAGGGTTTTCCTTGTTCGCTGCCGGCTGTGAGAAGAAGGACGAAGATGCCGCTTCGCAGTCGACCCTTGGACTAGCTTCGCCGTCGAACGCGGAAAAATCGGGGACCGGTGAAGGAGCGGTTGCTCCCAATCCTGGTTATGACCAAGGTTCACCGGGAGCGAGCAAAGATCAGAATCCCGAGAGCGCGCAAAAGTCGCAGTCTGGCTAATGCGCGAGACTTGGACCGAAAGGAGGTAAAACAAATGAAGACAACCACTGCGACCTTTTTGGCCCTCATACTGTTTCCTCTTTCGGCTTGGGCAGATGCTGAATTGACAGGGACGGTGCTGAAAGTGGATAAGGCTGAAAATCAGATCGTGGTCAAGACCGAGCGGGGGGAGGAAACACTGGGAGTTAACAAAAGCACCAAGGGCATGGAGAATGCCAAAAAGGGAACCAAGGTCACAATCAAATTCAGCGAGCAGGACGGACAGCCCAAAGTGACCGAGATCATTCCCGGTAGGTAGCTGAGGGCAATCAAGATGCGAGGGCCTGGAGGCCCGTTAAAGCAGTTTAAGAGGCAGGGTCAAACAAACCCTGCCTCTTAACTCAGGCACCGGATAGAGCCAAGTTGTCGAGAAGCTCGTCTCATAAGGAAACTCAGCAATCTCGTTTTGGGGGCGCCCGCCTTCTTTGGCGACTTTACATAAAAGCGAATTATCCCCCCAAGATTGGCCACTACATCCGTCTAGAAACGGCAAGAAAACTATGTGGCGTGGAACGGTTGGCGCTCCCCGAGGAACTTGTTCAAGCGCGGTCCAGAGACTCGTAGATCTGGAATCTGACCGCAAGCTCGCTTAATCACTCCTGGTGAAAAATAAGGAAGTTCTGCTTGGGTAGAAAATCGACCTCGCGTTCCAGACGGTAACCGGCCGCGCTCATGTCTTTTTTAATCACATCGCTTGGCGTGTAGTGGCCCAGGCTTTGAAGCCATCCTTCCTGGTTAAAGTCGATAATCGCGATGCGTCCGCCCGGACGGAGATATTTTTTAACGTTGGCGAAATAGCGCGCGCGCTCGTGGATGTGATGATACGTATTGCTGGTAAAGATCAGATCGACCCCGGACTCCGGTAGCAGCGGGTCTTCAGGCTGGGCGAGTATGACTTCGATGTTCTTGAACCCTTCTCTCTGCGCCCGCTGCGACAGATCGCGGTTCAGCCCTTGATCCACATCGACCGCATAGACCTTGCCATTCGGGCCCACCGCTTGGGCGAGGCGAAAGGTAAAGTAGCCGCCCCCTGACCCGAGATCGACAACGACCGCGCCGGGCGGTATCTCAAGGGATTCGATGACTTTTTCCGGCAGCTGCCAGCTATCACGATTTATTCCTTCGTAAGCACAGCTCTTGAGCTTTGTGCAGCTAGTTAGAAGGAATAACCCGATAAGAAATAGAGAAAAACTGTTGCGGCGGCGCGCGGCGGATTGTCGCGAGCTGAGTGGCATCGGGCCTCCGTCGATCAGGCGATTGATTTTAGCTCTCGGTAAGGTAAAAATCTATGTTAGCTATGCAAAGCCTCAAATTTATAGGGTTCGCTCTTGTTGCGATGCCCGTGCTGATGATGCTCTCAGGTGCCGTTCACCTCGGAACCGACTATCGTACGGCAGACCGCTCCAGCGCCGGCATCGCTCCCGACCCGGAAACGACGCGTGAAGCGGTGGTGCAGGTCTATGCAGCGCGCGCTCTTAACTGGCGCGGTTTATTCGGCGTGCACACCTGGATTGCCACCAAGGCAGAGAATGCTTCCCAGTTCGTAGTCCACCAGATGATTGGCTGGCGTGTACGCCGGGGGCTCCCGGGCGTCGTTTCGGCAGCTGACATCCCGGACCGAAAATGGTTTGGAAACGAGCCCGAGCTACTTGCCGAGCTGCGTGGTCCAGATGCGGCGCGGGCCATTGACGAGATCTTGAAGGCTGTTGAGAGCTATCCATACGCGAACAATTACGTTCTCTGGCCCGGTCCTAATAGCAATACTTTTACCGCATACGTTGCCCGCCACGTACCGCAGTTGCAGGCCGAACTTCCCGCCACGGCTATTGGAAAGGATTTTCCCGTTAACGGAAACATCGTGGATAGAGCCCCGAGCGGGAGCGGCGTCCAAGTATCCCTCTACGGGTTGCTCGGTGTCCTCGTGGCCCGCCAAGAGGGGCTTGAGATCAATCTATTAGGATTGAGCTTCGGTGTGGACTTCAAGAGGCCGGCCCTGAAGTTGCCTTTCGTCGGTCGCCTGGGATTTAACAACGGCAACCATTCGGCGGCTAGCGTTCGGTAACAGGCAAGAAGCAGCGCCGGGGGGCAAAGAAGTCATGCGGGGGGAAACGACGCAAGCGCTAGTCAGAATCCCTTTTCGCGTTTCCGTTGACAGTCGACCGTCAGCGGATTAGGTGTTAATTCAGGTTTTGACTTTGCGCCTGTCCAGCGCGCGTTGCCAGATCGTATCTGGGTCCCCGTCGAAGATCAGGCTCTTATCCGCGGGGATCGCAAACCAGCCGCCGTCATTGATTTCTGCCTCGAGCTGCCCGGGCGCCCAACCTGCATAGCCCAGCACGAACCGGCTTTGCCGGGGTCCTTTGCCTTGAACGATGGCGCGGATGACTTCTCTATTCGTCGTCACGGCCAGACCACTGCCGACAACGTCGGTAGCTTTGCTCACGTAGTCGTCGCTGTGTAAGACGAAGACTTTTTGTGGTTCAACCGGCCCGCCATAATAGAGGGTGACTTCTCCGTTCGCGGGCTCGTTTTCGATTCCAACCGCCTTGAGAAAAGCCGCTAGCGGGCCTTTCCCCGCGGGCTGGTTCACGACTAAACCGATCGCTCCCTGCTCGTTGTGACGCTCCATGTAAATAACGCAATGAGCGAAGCGAGGGTCGGGCATTTCCGGCGTTGCCACGAGAAGCTGTCCGGCGAGGGAGGTGCTCTGTTCTTGCGCGACGAGATGATCGCGCAAAACGCCGCCGAAGGGCGACAGAATTAGGGCCAGGGTTATGACATATTTCAGAAAAAACCCGGGTCGCGATCGCGATATCCAGTTCCTCATTGAAGAATCCCCAATAGACAGAGCGAAAGAAAGTATAGCAGGGAAAGGCTGCGATGAAAAAGAATTTTCTCTATCGTTGGCGCGTGGTCCTAAAGAGCCCCGTAAACAGGCGCGTCGATAGACTCACAGGCGCGGGCAAGCGAGCGGGAAGTTGCGCGAAGTGATCGAGCGTGACTTGGGTTCCCTCGCGGCGGAAAAAGCGAAACTGGTTCGGTTAAATGCGGCGAAGCTTTATAAAATCGACTCCCCTCGCCTGCTGCGGCCATGTAACCAGCCAGGAAAGCGGTGCCGCATAGCTGACAGAACCGATGAAGATCTTTCAACCCGCGACTTTTCTGACCGCCGCCAGCGCGGCATCGTAATTGGGGTGATTGGTTACCTCTTTCACAAGTTCTACGTATTGAACTCGATCCGCGGAATCAATCACGAATACCGAACGCGCGAGCAGCTTTAGTTCCTTGATGAGAACGCCGTAGGCCTGACCGAAGGACAGTTCTCTGTGGTCGGATAGTGTTTTCACGCGATCGATGTTGGCGGCGCCACAGAAGCGTGCCTGCGCAAAAGGCAGGTCAGCGCTGACCGTCAGCACTTCCACGTTGGCCGGAAGTTTCGCTGCCTCTTCGTTAAAGCGGCGGGTTTGCTGATCGCAGACGGGCGTATCAAGCGAAGGAACGACGCTGATCAGGCGCACCTTTCCCTTGCTGCTGTCAAGGGTTACGAGCGAGAGGTCCCTGGCTATCACTTGAAAGGTGGGCGCCTTATCGCCCACCTTAATGTCCGGGCCGATCAGGGTCAACGGATTTCCTTTGAACGTTACCGCATTGGGTTTTTCCTGTGGCATCATGACCTCCGTATTACCTAGATTCTTGTTATCGAACTAATAATGGGTGGCGCGGATGACTGTCAACCGATGCTCCGAGCTTGGAGTGAACGCCTGTCCGGGAAGGAAGGTGTTTGCTGACTGGCTGGGCCCGGTCTTGCCGAGACACACTATTTGGCGCTGAGTCTTCTTGCTGGTGGAGACGTGGCGACGAAGGGTTTTATTCTTTTTCCCTTTCCGGTCTGGTCCCTACACTTTGACGTGCAAATTCTTGTGTGATTGCGTAAGGGCCCTCAGTGGTGTCTCGCCAGCTTTGCCGAGCCAGCTCCTTGTCACCTCCCGATAGAACGAACGATAGTCCTCCCATCCCTGCCCCCCACGCAACGGAAATCACTTTAAATGGGAAAAAGACCGCGTTACCAATGGTCACACCAATTCCGGCGGCAGCCTTATCTACGGCATCATTGCTCTCGGCGAAGACCGGCGCGACAAGAGCGATCGTGATCGCTAAAGCAACCAGTAATGAGGAAGGTTTCATAAGGATCTCCTTAGGGCAAGAAAAGTTTTGAGCGCCCGGCGCTTACACGCGGCGACGTGTTCCAGTACCGGCGAACGCCGAAATAGTAACAGCATCCCTCACTATCGAGATCATTGTTAAAGGTTCGCAGCCGTCCATCCTGAAATCGGATGCGCACCAGGCATGTACCGCCGGCAACGATTGAGGTCATCACTTCGACCACAACGCCCACACCCCATTGGTTGTACGTCTTGTGCGTGACCTGGTCGCCGACTCTCAGGAACAGCCTTTTGCCTTCGCCAGCCATCTTTTCGGGGAACATAACAGGCTTTAGCTGCCAGATCAATATGGATCTTGCTAACAACCGGGTCCGTCCATTGGGGTCGTTTGCTACGGACCGCATTGCAAGAACTTGAAAACGACCTCTGCCAGTCGTGCCGGATTATCCTGGTGCACCATGTGGCCCGCCGCATCAATCTCGACGTTGATGTGGTGGGAAATGGCATCGATTCGTTCCTGTAAGTCCGTTCTCTGCTGATGGCGGCTTTCCCTTCCCCGCACCAGCAAAACCGGACATTCAATGCGGCGAAAGAAAGCCAGAGCGTGGTTCAAATAAAATGGCTGGGGCGCCGTCGTCCGGTGCAAAGGGTCAAACTTCCAAACCCAGCTTCCATTTTCGGTTTGTTTCATTCCGAAACGTGCCAGGTGAAGCGCCAGGTCGGAGGCGAGCCGCGGGTTTTGCCTTTGCAGCCGGCGCGCGGCATTCTCCAGAGTTGCGTATTCGGTGCCTTTCCTTCGCTCCGCCGCCCGCACCTCGGAGATCCATTGTTCCATTCGTCTGGGCGCATCGGAGAAAGGCAAGGCCGCGGGGCCGAGACCCTCGACCAAAATAAGCTTGGTCACGTGTTTAGGAAACGTGCCGGTGTATTGAAACGAAATACTTCCCCCCATGGAATGGCCCATGAGGATTACGCTGGAGACGTGCAGAGTTTCAATCAGCGCATGCAGGTCAAAAATGTAGTCCGCAAAATGGTAGTAACCGCCGGTCCCGACCCAGCTGCTGTCGCCGTGCCCGCGGCAATCAAGAGCGATAAATCTGAACGGAAAATCGGTTCTTTCTAGAAGATGTTTTACGAAGGGGTCCCAGCTTCGGGCGTGGTCGAGAAAACCGTGGACCAAGATGAACGGTTGGCTGTCGGGTTCGCCCCATTCCACGTAGTGAATTTTCAGGCCGCGTACGTCAAGGAAACGCTCGGTCGGTTTCATATCGAGGCTGTCGTCACGGGAACCTCAACAAAATCTTTCCGCTCTGGACTCCAGAGGTAGGCCCGCACCCGCTTCACGGTTCGGTCATAAATGGATACCACAATCTGGGCTGTTTCCGGATATGTTGGCTCGCCAAAAGGTGTCGCTCCCTCCCTATCCTCGGCGGAAAAGTAGGCGTCGTGATTCGGATGGGAGTGGTAGAAGGCCTTCAGGCTGGCGCCGCTGGCAGCGGCAGCGTTTAGCAGAGCATTCAGTTCCTGCGGGTCGATAGAGTAGGCGATCTTCGCGTCACGCGGATTATTTATCGGATCCTGGCTGTGTTTGAGGTTTTGGATGTTCTTGCAGCGCTGAACCTCGTCGCTGTCGCCACGACGAATAATCACGCCGCAACATTCTTCAGGGAAACATTCGAGCGCGTGACGTGTGATCTCGTTCCAGGCGCTCTCCGTGAGCGTGACTTCCCGTTTCATTTTTCGGGCCAATGATTTGCAGATTTCTCTAACATAGTTTACGAGCGGTTTCTATTGAAGCCGGCAAGCAACAACGACTGGACTCTTCGACTCTTTGTGGCTTCGATCAGCGTCGTCATGGTTTCGTTTATGATGTGGGTGAACCGGGGCGGGAGGGCTCTCCTTGCCCCATAAAAACTTAGAACAGTGGCAATTTAAACCAGACTCAAGCGGCTTTCCAGGGGTCCTTGCGCACAGAAGCCTTTTTCACGCGGTAGGAATGGTAAGCAGAGAGGACTTTCAGGGCGTAGTCCTGGGAGATCTCTTCGTGGTCATCTAGTGTCTGTTGAATCTTCGTGGGTCCGCAGTTGTAAGCCATCAAGGCCAGTTTCAGATCGCGAAACCTCTTTTGCAAGTAACTTAGATAGGAGACTCCGATCTTGATATTTGTGGTCGGGTCGTGCAAGAGGTTAGGGTTCGCACTGCTAACGACGAGGTGGGCTTCGGGATTAGGTCTCTGGGCGAGTTCGGCAGCGGCTTCCGGACGGATTTGCATCAGACCGCGTGCCCCTTTTTCAGATACAGCTTCGGTGCGAAATCGGCTTTCGACGTTAATCACCGCAACGACCAACATAGGGTCGACGGAATTGTTTCTGCTTTCCCTCGCTATAATCTTCGCCATGCCCCAGGCCGGGCTTTCCTCAACGTCGGCCCGATTGAGCTTAATCAAGGAGTAAATTCGAAGAATTTCTCTTCCCAGGCTACCGAATTTTGCCAAGTCTTCAAGCCGAGCTGGACCCTTGAGTGGGCTGGGAAAGAAAAAATGAACGGGAAGCAACGCCAAGAGTGAGATAGTCAGGATGCGTAGGAAGCTTTTTTTAGTGGGCATAGACCTAAAGCTCTGGCTGGAAGTGGCCGCAGTCGCGCTTCAGATGGCGTATTCGTAAAACAGGCAAGACCCTATCAGGCGATGATAAGGTTGTCAAACGCTATAGCAGTAGCTCTAGGTATACATAGCATAGGAAAAACCGCGACGATTTTTTGCCCTGAGACCGAAGGTCTTCAACGGTGCCCAAGCGGGACCGGGATGGGGCGGGGCCGCAGGCGAATGGTTGCTTTTACTAGCTAAGTCACCTCAAGTCAAGCAGGGTCCAGTCTTGGAGCCTTGTGGTACGCGGAGGAAGTTCAACCCCCGTTTCCGACAGACGATGTGAAGGTTAGGAAGTTAGCCGGGCGAGGATGTCGCTAGCTCTCCTCTCGCTTCAAACCGCGGTTTCCGCGCAATCTTCTGGCTGATAAGACAAAGCTCCCGGTGGCCGAGTCGAAAGCGGACGTGCCACGTCTCGGCGAGCAGGTTGACGGCCTGGTAGCCATCGACGTTATTTTGCCTTTGCGCGCTCCTCCCGCGGGAAGCCAAAAGCCTCAAGAGCCATTTTCATCCACTTCGAGGTCTGATCGATGGTGGTCAGGTCCCTGATCCAAACCTTTTTTCCTCTGACGATTTTCTCCAGGACCGATCCCGGCGCATAGACTGAGGCGCTTACCGGTTCGTATTCATCAATGATCGCCTGGCCCTGCGGACCAGCCATGAATTCCAGCCAGAGCAGCCCAGCATAGGGGTGAGACGCTGTTGCTAATACCGCGAGTCCCCCCTCAACGATTTCGTCCGCTTTGACCCGCCGCTGCGGCGACTTTTTCCGCAGGACGCTCTGGACTAACCCGCGGAGCCTTTGCCTTTCATAGGAATAGGCAAGGTATTTTTCCCACTCGGCCTGGAGCTGATCGTCGGAAAACCCGGCCACGGCTTCTTTGGAATATTCCATTTGGGTTATCCTTATTTAAACGCTTGGTTCGGCCAAACGCTATCACCGCCACCCCGGGTGTGCAACGTGCTTTGCCGCGGGCACGCCATGTTTGACAGGACGGATTCATGTCAGATAGCTTCCTAATACAAATGGAGCAGAGCGTCATCAGGTTTTTTAGATGCCATCTATCGTTGCAGCAGGCGGCGGTCTCTGACTAGAGTCGAAGACCAACTTAGAAAAGGGAGGGGAGACATGGCTGAAAAAGCAACCACTCGATTGCGCAAACTCTTGGAGCGCCCTGAATTACTAGTGATGCCCGGCGGCTTCAGCCCTCTGATGGCACGAATGGCGCAGATGATCGGTTACGAGGCCTTTTTCATGGCCGGGTCACAGACCGCTGCCTTCCTGCATGGACTGCCCGATGCGGGCATCATTACGATGCGGGAAATGGTCGACAACGCCCGAGCGATTACGTCCGCCTGTGGTTTGCCGGTCTTAGCCGACGCCGACACTGGATACGGCAACGCAGTCAACGTTTATTACACCGTGCAAGAATATGTGCGCGCGGGTGTGGGCGGCGTTCACATTGAGGATCAAGAGGCGCCAAAGAAGTCGGGAACCTTCGCCGGCCGCCGGCTGATCTCGGTAGAGGAGGCCATCGGCAAGTACCAGGCCGCTGTCGCAGCGAAGAATGAACTCGATCCTGACTTTGTGATCTGCGCCCGCTGCGATTCGATCGGCGCCGAAGGGGGAAGCTTTGACAACGCCATCGAGCGGTCCATTGCGTACGTCAAGGAAGCCAAGGTGGACGCTGTCTGGGTGAATACGCTGCGCAGCCGGGACGAAATTCAGGAAGCGTGCCGGCGCATACCCGTTCCGGTAATTCCGCCCTACTACGGCCCGGCGCCGTCGCCGACGATCGAAGAATTTCACGCCCTGGGCGCCGCGGCGGTGCTTTTTCCGAGTCTTACGACTGCGGTTGGGCTGCAGGCGATTTGGGAGTTCTTACACGAATTTAAAGCGCAAGGAACGGTGGCGATCGAGGAATGGGGACGGCGCGCCCAAGAGAGCCGTTGGGGAGCCTTAAAGAGAAACAGCTCGCCGCTTCTCGACCTGGACAAGGTCACGGACCTGGAGGAAAAATACATTCCCCAGGCTTTGAAACGGGATTATCAGGGAACGTTTGGTCACGGTACCCACTTTGACGTGTCTAAATCCAAGTAAACTGACGGTCTTCGAACCTGTTTTCGGAGCAGCGCGATTAGGCGATTCCTTTTACTTTTAGGAGGCCAAATGAAACGCAGCACGGACCGAATTTTGACCACTCACTGCGGCAGCTTGGCGCGCCCGAAAGATCTTCTCGATCTCATGGACGCGAAATTGTGCAGTAGACCCTACGATCACGATGCGTACGTCCAGCGCGTTCGCGGCGCGGTCGCGGAAGTAGTGCGCAAGCAGGTGGAAAGCGGCGTGGACATCGTCACGGACGGCGAGCAGGGCAAGGCAAGTTTCAATGCCTACGTGGCGGAGCGTCTTTCCGGCTTCGAAGCGGTGGCGAATTCCGCTGAACGAGTGGCCGCGCGGATGAAGACTAATGAAGCCCAGGCCTTTCCGGATTACTACGAGAAGTATTTTGCCGAGCACATGTGCGGAGTCGGACCGAATCGTCAGCTCGTATGCGCCGGACCCGTGAGTTACAGGGGACAGGAGGCGGTGCGGGCTGACATCGAAAACCTCAAAGGGGCACTCCAGGGTCTGAAGGCCGAAGAAGCTTTCATGCCGGCCATCGCGCCGGGCTTCTGGAGCAATAAGTATTACCGCACGGACGAGGAATTCCAATATGCGCTTGGTGAGGCGCTGCGCGTAGAATACCGCGCGATCGTCGATGCCGGCTTGATCCTCCAGATCGATGACCCGTCGCTAACCCGGCTATACCGGACCGACCCGTCTCTCAGCATCGAACAGCGGCGCAAGGACGCAGCGATCTACGTCGAGGCGCTGAACCATGCGCTTCGGGGCATAGCGCCGGAGAAGGTTCGCTATCACACCTGTTACGGTATCAATGAAGGCCCGCGCATCTTCGACACGCCCCTCAAAGATCTCGTCGGCCTGATGCTGAAAGTCAACGCCGGAGCCTATTCGTTCGAGGCGGCGAACGCGCGCCACGAGCATGAGTGGCGCGTATGGGAAACGGTCAAGCTTCCTGAGGGCAAAGTGCTGATTCCCGGGGTTATTACCCACGCGAGCAACATCGTCGAGCACCCGGAGTTGGTCGCCGACCGCATTACGACCTACGCGAGGCTGGTGGGACGCGAGAACGTCATCGGCGGAAGCGACTGCGGGTTTTCTTCCCAGGCGACCTACACTCCGGAAGTCCACCCGACCATCGTGTGGGCGAAATTCCAGGCGATGACAGAGGGCGCGCAAATCGCCACCAAGCGGCTCTGGTAGCGCGGGACCCCGACATCGCTAAATCGACCGGCGCCGTTTGAACCCTTTATAGTAGCGGCAAAACACTTTGCCGGGCATTATGTTATAAGGAAAAAAGCTATAGGAGGTAACACTTAGTATGATTATCGACGCTCACACTCATTACACCACGGCTCCCCTGCAGCTTCAGGCGTACCGCGGGCAGCAGATCACGAATTTCGCGAAGCCCGCGCGGGCGAAGCTCCAAGTCAGCGACGAGCAGCTGGAACGCTCGATGGAGGGGCAGTTCAAACGCATGAAGGACTCCGGCATCGACAGGCTGCTATTTTCTCCTCAGGCCGGGGCAATGGGACACCACTTCGGATCCCCCCTCATCAGCCGGTACTGGACTGAAGCATGCAATGATCTGATCGCGCGCGTCGCGCGCCTATGGCCGGACAAGGTGTCACCTGTCTGCCAGCTGCCGCAATCCCCGGGGGTCAGCCCCAGGGAATGGGTTGATGAACTCGACCGCTGCGTCACAGAGCTAGGGTTCGTCGGTTGCAATGTGAATCCGGACGTAGCCGGGGGACTGGAGCCGTTGACTCCGTCTCTGGGGAGCGAGTGGTGGTACCCGCTCTGGGAGAAAATGGTGCAGCTCGACGTACCTTGCACCATCCACACCAGCGCTTCGCTCAACCCGGCGATGCATCTGACAAACTCCTACTACATCGCGCAGCACAATGCTGGGGCGGTGGAGCTGTTGAAATCCAGGGTCTTGAAGGACTTCCCAAAGCTAAAAGTCATTATCCCGCACGGCGGCGGCGCGGTTCCCTACCAGTGGAACCGGAATCGAGGGATGCACGTCAGGGAGGGACTCGAGCCCTTCGAGGAGGCGGCGCGCAGAGTCTACTGGGACATGGCGATTTACGACAAAGAGTCGATGGAGCTTTTGATCAAGCGCGTCGGCGCCGACAACGTACTCTTCGCCACCGAGATGTTTGGCGCGGTCAATGCGATAGACCCAAAGACCGGGCGAAACTTTGAAGACATCGTGCCGATTTTCCAGTCCATTGACTGGCTCACGGATGAAGAGCGCCGCAAAATCACCGAAGGCAACGCGAGAAAGGTTTTTTCGCGCATGTTCTCCCGGTCAAAAACCTAGGATTCCAAGGTCGATCTTTACCCCGTAAGAGATCTCGGCCTCCTCGACCGAGACATAGCCCCGGATCACGTCGCGCTCGACGAGCGCGCGCGGGCGTTCGGAGGGCGGGCCGTAACCACCGCCCCCGCCGGTCTCAACGATGATCGAATCGCCCGGGTGCAGCGGATAGGACTTGCGCTTGAAGATCACTTCTTTTTCGCCGGATTTCTTCACCACGGTGATCCGCCCCGGCTTTCCTTCCTGGCCGCCGGCCACCCCCCAGGGCGGGCATTTCACCCGATCGAACATTGCCTGCAGGTTGCACGGGCCGAGGATCTGATAGCGCTTGCGGAAACCGAGGCCGCCGCGAAACTTGCCGGGCCCCGCCGAATCCGGCCGCAAAGCGAACTCTACGATGCGATACGGGTACATCGATTCCTGCAACTCCACGGGAATGATGCGAGTGTCGCCGTGCGCCATGGTGCGAAACGGGCCCGCGCCGTCGTGCGGCGCGCAAGCACCCCAGCCGCCGTGGCCGCTGTCGTGGCAATCGAAGGGGGCGCCGGTTTCGGCGCGCTTGCCGCGAAAGCGCACGCCGGAAAAGCTGCCGAAATGCGCCCCGGTCACCCGTTCGGGGAGCGCCTTCTCGAGCGCCTTGATGATCGCGTCAATAACAGTGGGAAACGGTTGCGAGTAGTTGCCCATGGGCGCGGTCGGCTCAGCATTAAGCAGCTTTTTCTCCGGCAGGATCAGCTTCAGCGGCCGGAAGGTGCCCTCGTTAGCCGGTTCGTTGGCGGTGATCAGGTACTTGAAGGCGACCCGAGCGGTAGTGCGGCCGCCGCCGTAGTAACCGGAGTTGATACAGCCGCGAACCTGGTCCGAGATGCCGGTGTAATCGACCGTCATTTCGTCGCCCGCGATAATGACTTTCACCCGGATCGGGACCGGCTCGCTCCCTTCGCCGTCGTCGTCGAGGAAAGCTTCGTGGGCATAGACGCCGTCGGGGAGCGCGCGGATCTCAGCGCGGGCCGCCGCTTCGCTCTGATCAAGGATGGCCTTTACCGCGCTCATGAACGTAGCGGCGCCGTATTTGTCGGCGAGCGCCTGGGTCAGATCGCGGCCCAGGATGCAGCCGGCGTGCTGCGCCGCGATGTCGCCCAAGAGCTCCACCGGAAAGCGCGTGTTGTTCTCGATAATCCGGTAGATTTCCTCGATGGGGTTACCTTTCGACCACAGTTTGATCGAGCGCAGCTGTAAACCCTCCATGAAAATATCGCTGGAGCGCGGCGCGATCCCGCCGATGTCGATCCAGTGAACGTTGATGGCGAAAAAACCGATCAGGGCGGATCGCTCGCGCCCGGCGTAGATCGGCGTGTACATGACCGTGTTGTTCAGATGCTGCCCCTGGATGGCGGCGTGATTGCACAAGACCGCATCACCGTCGTGGAGACGATCCGCGCCGTACGTGGCCAGCCCGTCGCGCACCGCCATGCCGACGGAATCGGCGACGAACACAGGCATGCCTCCGGTGCATTGGGCGATCAGCTCGCCGCGGGCGCTTACTAACCCAACGGCGAAATCCTTGTACTCGTAGACGTAGGGGCTGAAGGCCGTGCGGGTGATATTGGCATCGATTTGATCGGTAATCGAAACGATGCCGTGGCGGATCACCTCGAGGGTAATCGGGTCAATGGATGGGCGATTAGGGATTGCTTCTAACGCACTGACTACCACTGACAGGGTCACGATCCACTCCGTGAACAATCAATCCGGATCTCGCGCAGCGCGCCGATCTCGAAGCGATCGCCGGGCCATACGATCGTCGTCGAGCCGTATTCTTCGATCACCGCCGGGCCGGTCTCGCTGAATCCCGGCTCCAGGGTGTCCCGGTCGAAGATTTTCGCGTCGGTCATGGCGCCAAAATAAACCCGCCGCGTCTGCGCAGGCAGCGCTTTGCGCGCGCGTCGCGGCAGGCGCGCGATGTCAGGCCGCTTGAGGCGCGCGAACGCCGAGAGATGCAGCGCCTGAAACTCTGCCGGGGCTTTGGCGTCCGCATGCCCGTAGCGACGCCGGTAGTCATGCTCAAAGGCATTGCGGGCGGCGTCGGCGCTCTCCACACCCGAGACCGGGACCTTGATATTATGCCGCTGCCCGCGATAGCGCATCTCCGCATAACGCTGGAAAAAGATATCGCCCGTGCCGAATTCCGCTTTAAGAGCGTGCATGGATTCCCTTTCCAGGGCGGCGAAAACCGCGCCGGCCGCGGCAACCGAATCGTCGGTGAGCATGCTCACGAAGGTCTTTGAGGTATCGATCCGCGCGTCGGCGAGCAACATCCCGATCGCGGAAAAATTGCCGGGCTCGGGCGGAATCACGACCGTTGGGATGGAGAGCTCGCGCGCGAGCGCAGAGGCGTGGAGCGGCCCGCCGCCGCCGTAGCTAAAGAGCACAAAGTCGCGCGGATCGAGCCCGTGCTCGACAGAGATGCGCCGGATCGCCCCTGCCATTATTACCGTGGCGATGGCGATGATTCCGTCGGCCATCCGGATCAGACCGTCAGGTCCCGTGTAGCCCAGCGGGGTCGCGATCCGCTGCTCGATCGCGCGCCGGGCAGCGCTCACGTTGATTTTCAGTTCGCCGCCAAGGAAGCAGTCCGGATTCAGGCGTCCCAGTACGAGATTGGCGTCAGTGACCGTCGGCTCTGTTCCGCCTCGCCCATAGCATACCGGACCCGGCGTCGAGCCCGCGCTTTGCGGGCCGACCTGGAGCCGCTTCTGTGAATCGAGCCACGCAATCGAGCCGCCGCCCGATCCGACCTCGGCGATGTCGATGACCGCCGACTTAATCGGGAAACCGCGCACGTAGCCGCCGGCGTAATAGACTGAGTTGACGGAGAAGCTCCCGTCCTCGACGAGAGCAGATTTCGCCGTCGTACCACCCATGTCGAACGCCACGACGTTCTTGAAGCCGAGCGCCTCGGCATAAGCGCTTGCTCCCATGCAGCCGCCGATGGGGCCGGATTCGACCAGCCCGATGGGTCGCCGTCGGCTTTGCCCGGCGGACAATAACCCTCCGTTCGAGCCCATCATGAATAGCGACCCGCCGAAGCCCTGCGTTTTGAAGGCGCTTTCCATGCCGCGAATGTAAGTGCTGACCAGCGGCCCCACATAAGCGTTGGCCGCCACCGTAGAGCAACGCTCGTATTCGTACCACTCGTGCGTGAGGTCGGTGCTGAAGGTGACATAAACGCGGGGGAGGAGTCTGCTCAGGATCGCTGCGGCCGCTTCCTCGTGCTCCGGGTTGACGTAGGAGTTCATAAAGAAAATGGCAACCGCCTCCTCGCCGAGGCCGCGCAACTTCGTTGCCAGCTTTTCGAGGGTCGGCACGTCGAGCGGTTCGACCACCTCGCCTTTGCTGCCCATCCGCTCGCGCACCTCGAAGCGCCGTTCGCGCGGAATTAATGGCTCATCGCGCTGGTAATGGAGATCGAAAGGATCCGGGCGGTTGCCGCGCGCGATCTCCAGAATGTCGCGGAATCCGGTGCTCGTCACCAGCGCCGTCTTGGCGCCACGGCGCTGGATCAGCGAATTGATGACCAGGGTCGTGCCGTGGTTGACAAAGGTCGCCTCGGCCGGTTTGACGCCGGCCTTACGGAAGCAGTCGAGAACCCCGCTCACGAGGTTGTCATAAGTAGTCGGGCTCTTCGCGTAGACTACCTTCCGGGCTTCATGATCGTATGCGACCAGGTCAGTAAAGGTGCCGCCGATATCGACGGCGACTGCGTAGGACATTTCAAAGCTCTCGCATCTAACCTATGTTTCCGAGTTTTGCACTAAGCGCGAAACCGAACCCGAGACCTGAAACCCAATGGACGCGACTCACAAACGACGCGCTCGGCTATCCGCTTCGATCGCCACACCGTAATCCGCGCGCGCGCTGGAGCGCGACACGTATCCGCGCGCCACGTCGCGTTGAACCAGCTCAAGGTCGCGCCGGGTCGGCGGGCCATAACCGCCGCCACCCCCGGTCGCCACACGCACGCGGTCGCGCGGGTAGAGTTGGTAGTTTTCCGCCTTGTAGATCCGCTCCGGCTCGGTCGCGCCGTGTTTGAAGATCAGCACGTGCCCGGGCTTGGCCGCTTTGCCGCCCTGGACACCCCAAGGCGGACAACCCACACGGTCGAAATTCACCCAGAGCTTGCATGGGGCGAGGATGACGTACTGCTTTTCAAAGCCCAGTCCGCCACGCCACATGCCCGGCCCCCCCGAGTCCTTACGCAAACAGAATTCCTCGATGCGATAAGGGTATATCGACTCCTGCAGCTCGAGCGGAATGATACGCGTGTCGCCGTGCGCCATGGTGCGGAACGGCCCGGCGCCGTCATGCGTCGCGCACGCGCCCCAACCCCCATGGCCGCTGTCGTTGCAGTTGAACGGCACGCCGCTATCGGACCGGTTGCCAAAAAAGCGCACCGATGAAAACGTGCCGAAGTGTGAGCCCGTGACCCGCTCAGGCAGGGCTGGCTCCAATGCCTTGATAATGCAGTCGATGACGGTAGGGAATGGGATGCTGTAAAGCCCCATGGCGGCGCTTGCATCCGCGCTCAGCAGTTTGCCCTTGGGTAAGATCAGCTTGAGCGGACGAAAGGTTCCCTCGTTGGCCGGTTCGCCGGTCGCGATCAGGTACTTGAACGCGACGCGCGCGGTCGTGCGGCCGCCGCCGTAGTAGCCGGAGTTGATGCAGCCGCGCACTTGCTCGGCCATCTCGGTGTAATCGACGGTCATCTCGTCAGCGTCGATGATGACCGCAACTTTAATGAAGATCGGCTCCTCGTGCACGCCGTCATTGTCGAGGAAAGCTTCGGCCGTGTAGATGCCGTCCGGCAGGGCGCTGATTTTTTCCCGCACCGCCGCCTCGCATTGATCGAGGATCGTGGCGACGGCGCCGAGAAAGTAAGCGACGCCGTACTTGTCGGCCATTGCCGCAGTGAGATCACGGCCCAGCAAACAGCCGCCGAGCTGCGCCTCGATGTCGCCTAGCAGTTCGGGGGGGAAACGCGTGTTATTCTCGATAATCCGATACACTTCCTCGATGGGTTTTCCCCGAGACCAGAGCTTGATCGTGCGCAGTTGCAGGCCCTCGACGAAAATTTCGCTGGCTGAATAAGAAATGGAACCAATCGCGGAGCCGCCGATATCGATCCAGTGACAGTTGACCGCGAAGAAGCCGATTAACTCCGTGCCGCCGGAACCGGCGAAGATCGGCGTGTACATCACCGTGTTATTAAGGTGCTGCCCCTGAACTGCGGTGTGGTTGCAGACGATCACATCACCGCGGTGCAAGTTTTCAAGGCCGTAGATTTCCAGCCCATCGCGCACCGCCATGCCGATGGAATCAGCCACAAACACAGGCATGCCGCCGGTGCATTGGGCCATCAATTCGCCTTCAGGACCGACGATGCCCACCGCGTAGTCCTTGTACTCGTAGATATATGGGCTAAACGCCGTGCGGGTGATATTGGCGTCGATCTGGTCACAGATGGAAATAATGCCGTGACGAATGACTTCGAGCGTGATGGGATCTACCGAAGGGCGCTCGGAGCGCGTTGCGGCAATCGTTTTGTGGGTCTTGGCCATCCCTTTTTGAACCGGCCGACAGTTTATACCGCCTCCCGTGGCGATGCCAGAGCGATTTGGTCATCTTCGCGGCGGCTTGGATCCCGCGAAAAGACTAAAAAATCCCTCTAAATCTCCCTTTACGAAGGGAGACATTTAGCTAGCTGTAGGGTGGGTGGGCGAAGCGATACCACCATCCTGGAGTTACGCTCCATGATGGGTATCGGCGCACGACGCCTCAACCCATCCTACAAGAAGCGGATTTTCTTTGCAGCTTCAGGGGGAAGCGGGGATTTTTGAACAGACGAGACTTGTGAAATCAATGACGTGTCCGTATTGCCGTACCGCCTGTGGACTCGACCTGCTCCGTGAAGAGGTGTAGGATCGCCGAGGTCTAATCCCCCTGGAGGACGATGATGAACCTCAAGCTCGAAGGGATTCTGTGCGCGAACGTAACCCCGTTTAAAGCAAATTTCGATCTGGATGAAGCGGTCCTGCGCCGCTTGATCCGCCGCCTCGCGCAAGCGGGAGGAATCAACGCCTATGTCTGTAACGCCGGCGCCGGAGAAGGAGCGACGCTGACGCGCGCGGAGCGCGTCCGCTGCATCGAGATTATTCGAGAACAAGATGACGGAGCGCCGGTGGTTGCCGGTATCGAGGCCCTCTCGACGCGCGCGGCGATCGGGCAGACGCGCGATGCCAAAAACGCCGGCGCCGCCGCGGTCATGCTCACCCCGCCGCACGTCTACGACTGGAGCGCTGCGGCCAATCCTGAGTTCGCGCTGCAATACTTTCACGATGTCGCAAAGGCGGTAGAGATCCCGATCACGATCTTTCACTATCCCGCGTCCACTCCGTCCGGCTACACGCCGGATACGGCTGTGCGGATCGCTCGGGAAATCGCTTCGGTGGTCGCGGTTAAAGTCGCGAGCGGAGCCAACATCCGGCGCTACGAGCAAGTGCTCCGAGGAATGCGGGCTCTGCCCCGCCAGGTATCCGTGCTCGCGACTTCGTCGCTCTTTCAGCACTTTGTCACCGGCGCCGACGGCGCGCTGACCGGCTTTGCCAATTTCGCGCCTGAATTCTGTGTCGATCTTTTTAACGCCGTGCGGGACGGCGACCTGGAGAAGGCGCGCAAGCTGCACGAGATCAATTACGCGCTGGAAGCCGCGGTCTACAAATCGCCCAACGTCTACAAACACAGCCGTTACAAGGTCGCCGCGTATTTGGCCGGACTACTAGACAACATGCTCGTGCGTCCGCCTCAGGTACCGGTTCCCGAGGGCGAAGTCAAGCTGATCAGAGACGCGATGGAAAAGCTCGGTTGGCTCAAGAGGTAGGAGGTCGCTTGTGAAACGACGTCGCTGGTATCATTTCTTAATGTTTGGAATGGTGGTCATTTTCCTGATGGCCAGCGTTTCGGTGCAGTCTCAAGAGAAAAAACGAATCAGAATCTCGAATGCCAATTTCAGTTTTACCGCCCTTCCGCTCATCGCCGCCCGCGACTGGAAGTTTTTTTCCGAACAGGGACTGGAAGTTAAAATCATTCTCATGCGCTCGGCTGCCGCCGCGGCGGCGTTGGCCTCCGGCGACCTGGAGCGATCGAAGATTGAGCTATCGATAAATTCCTTATATTCCCATGCGGGAAATTAGTTATCTTCCTCCGGCGCGGGAACCTGGTGCGAGAGCAAGATCTCACGCCTTTCCTTTCCCGACTGCATGATGGCAAGACAGACTTCCAAGGTCGCCATCCCCCAAGGGCCGGTATGGCGAATCGGCTTGTTCAAGACGACTGCATTATAGAGTTCTTCTAACTCGCCGCGCCGTGACGCGCCGGCTTGCGGCAGCGGGACATCTTTTAACCCGTCGTCGCTATAGACGTAGAGCCCATACTGCGATTGCCGGATGTCGCCCTTCTCGCAGGTCACAATCAGGATGCCGAGGTCGTTGGGCATCCACGGGCGGCCCGCTCTCTGGCCGCGAAAATACTGCTCTTCTTTCTCTCCGCCGATGCGCATGGCGTCCTTGGCTTTGTTTTCATCCCGGGTTTTGTCGAGCAAGCCTTTTCTGATGGCCGCGCGCTCCTCCGGGGTATAGCGAGTGCGGTCGGTGCCCCAGGGGACCAGCTCGGATGCCAAAAAGTAACCGTAGCCGTTGTGCATGAGAGTTGCCGGAGTGCCGTCCTCGAACTCGAGATAGGCCGTGTAATAGCCGGGAATCGGGCGGCCCGGAAACCATTGACCCGCGGTGCCGCGCACACTGCGCACCATCCCCCCTGCGAGTAGGCGCAGAGAATCGATCTGATGCGGCCCTTGCCGATAGGGCACGCCGCCGCCCTGAGCTAAATCAAGCTCTTCCGAGGTTCTCGGCCTGAGCATCCAGTCGGTATAGGCCCATACGTGCAGCGCGCAGAGTTTGCCCAGCTCCCCGGAACGTATGATCCGCCGCATCGTTCTAATATGTGGGCCGTAGCTTTGCGTATGGCCGCAGAGGAGCTTAACCTTATTTTTTGCCGCTGCCTCGATCATGCTCTCGGCTTCTGTGAGCGAGATGGCCATGGGTTTTTCCACCACCACGTGCTTACCATGGTTAGCGGCGATGATCGTATGGGGCGCGTGAAACTTGTTCGGTGTTGACACCCAAACGGCCTCCACATCAGGGTCGGCGCAGAGCTTCTCAACGCTGTCATAAGTGCGCGCGCCATACCTTGCCTGGAATGTCTCCAAAACACGCCGGTTGACATCCGCCCCGGCAACCAACTTTAACTGCGGCATCGACTCCATCGCGGGCAGAATCTCAGAAGCGCCCACGCCGATGCCGACAACGCCGATGTGAAGCTGCCTCGGCGTTTGAGGCTGCGCGTCAGGTTTCGTTTGAGCCATCTTGCATACCTCACTTTGATCCTTTGCCGTACGTATCGAATCTTGGCCGCCAGTTGTCAAGTGTTCTTTTGGCCGCCCCGGCTGGCACCTCCAACTGACAAGGCAAGTCGGTGTGACTCATTCGGGCGGGTCACTGCCCCTTCAACCTTAAATCAAAAAGAAATTCTTTGCTCTGCTCCGAATGACACTGGGCAGGTTGTCATTCTTCGACTTCGCTCAGGATAAACTCCGTGAAGGATCTGATTTATAATGAGTCACTACCGGCAAGTCCCGGAAATGCTAAAGAGCCTATAAAGTTGCACCATTCTCTTTGTGCCGATCCAAAACCCGCGATCGCAAAAGTTGACATAAGAGCGGCTTATCGGTTAGCTTTCGATTACAACGGATGCGGAGGCAGCGGTCTCTCTCTCGTTGAGGGGTTTTTCCCCATGAGCGCGAGGCGGTATTGTGGGCGCTGCAGAGCCTATATTGGGGGCGCTTCAACGGGAATTCGTGATTGTTACCGGCAGCGAGAGTCCCCGGGTTCCATCAGCTTCGAGACCGTCAGCGCCAACCCCGCAGGTGACGGTCGGCTCTCAGATAATAGGAGGCTCCTATGGACCGTCGGCGCGTTTTCAAGGTCCTAGTTCTGGCGGCATTATTGGGTCTAGTCCCTTGGGCACAAGTGGTTTGCGCTCAACAGGATCCGCTCGAATTGCAGAACCATGCCATTCAGCGGATCGACGCCTTCGTTGATCAGTTCCGCAGGACGGGTGATATCCGGTCGCGACTCCCTGACCTGGCACAGGCGGAGGCCGAGCTGCTAGCGAGCAACCGCATGTTCGCCGCACGTGGAGATTGGTCCTTGCTCGCGTTCGGTTTGATCAAGCAGGGGCACATTTATCGGATGCAGAGCCAATGGCCAAATGCAATCGCGCTCTACCAGCAAGCCGAGGAGGCGGCAAAGCGGGGCCGAAACGTAGTACACCAGGCTGACGCACTCGCGTGGCGGGCGCTCGCCGAGTCGTCGCGCCGGAACGTTGGGCAGGCGTTCGCGGATGCGACCGAGGCAGTGCGGCTCAGTGAAACGACCGCCGATCAAGACGTGCTCGCACGGGCGCTCGATGTTCTCGGTACGGTGCAGATCGCGCAGCGCGATCTCGCCGGTGCGGCGGACACCCTGAACCGCGAAGTCGCCGTTGCCGCGCAGTCCAAGAACCCGATCACGCCGTACTACGCTTATCTTAACCGTTCGGACGTGTACTTGAAGTTGGGTGAGCGCTGTGACTTCCAGCGCTCGTTCGAGCCATGTTACCAGGCTCTCGACCGCGCGCGCGCCGATTTGGAACAGGCGCTCGCGATCGTGCGCAAGCTCAGCTACTTTGCACTCGCACGCCAGACCGAGGAATTTATCGGCAACGTCGAGGCGCGCCGCGGCCTTATCAAATCCCAGGAAGCCATGCATCAGACGGTGCAGAAGATCGGCGTGTTTCACCCGAAAAAGGCCGGCGACGTTCTCGTCACTGAAAACTTCGTTCCACCTCCTGGGCAGATTCCTCCGCAGCTCACCGAGATCTACCAGGCTTCCAAGCGCATGGAGCAGCAGGCAGGCGGCTTCGCCGATGTTGCCGAAGCACGAAGCCGGTATGTCGAAGGTGTGATGAACGAGATGCGAGGCAACAACGACGCGGCACTGTCCTTCTTCCTGAAGTCGGTTGAGACTCTGGAGGGCGACCGGCGGGCGCTCCGTGACGAGCGCAGCCGCGGCACGTTCTTCGAGGACCGCATCAATTTTTATTACGCGGCGATTCAGCAGCTCCTTGAGCGGCGCCGTTACGCCGAGGCGTTCGAGCTGCTCGAGCGGTCGCGCTCCAGAGCGCTCGCGGATCTGCTCGCCAGTCGCAAGTTAGGCCTCGAGCGTCCCGAGGAACAGAGACTCTATGCGGAGTCGACGGTGCTTCGCACCGAAATTGCCGATGCGCAAAGCCGGCTGTTCGAGCTGGCGAGCCAGCCCGACGCAGCGAGGAACGGGCCACAGCTCAGCGCCCTCCAGGATCGGATCCGGACCCTCGAGGCTCAGCACCAGAAAATCGTCGCGCGCATGGCCATCGAATCGCCGCGGCTGCAGAATCTCATAACCTCGGCGCCGGCAAGCCTCAAGGCACTGCAGCAGTCGATGCGCGACGAGGGGTACGAAATGGTGCAGTATCTCGTGCTCGAGCACGGCGTTATTCTCTGGCACATCGCTCCGGACTCCGTGTTTGTACGCAATGTTTTCCTGCCCCGTACCGAGGTCATCAGCAAGGTCGCCGCGCTGCAGAAGAGTCTTGGCGACCGGCACGCCCGCTTCGACGAAACGACCGCAAGAGAGTTGTTTCTTTTCCTCATTCAGCCGGTCCTGCCCCGCATCCGCACCGAGCGGCTCGTCATCGTCCCGCACGAGGACCTTTCCTATGTGCCCTTCCAGGTGTTTCAAGATCCGGCGAACGGGCGTTATCTCGGCGAGCGCTTCCAAATCACGTATGCGCCGAGCGCCTCCGTCCTGCTCGGACTGAGGCGTTCTCCCGGCCTGTCAGGCGGCCGGCTGCTCGCGGTTGCAGATCCCGGCATCGCAGCGGCAGGTCCTGAAGTACAGGCGATTGCCAAGATGTTCCCCGGGAAAAGCAAAGTCGTGATGGACGACCTGGCGCGGGAAAGCGATGTCAAAGTCTGGATCCGCGATTTCGACGTGATTCATTTCTCGGTGCACGGCAAGTTCGACACTGCCGAGCCGATGCTTTCCTATCTGTCGCTAGCCCGCGGGGGCAGTGACGACGGGAGGCTGATGGCGGCGGAGATGTTCGGGCTTCCGCTCGACAAAAGCCGGCTCGTGGTATTGTCCGCGTGTGAAACCGGGCGCACCGAGGCGACGCATGGGAACGAAATCCTGGGCATGGTCCGAGCGCTGATTTACGCCGGCGCGGGAACCCTCGTCCTGTCGTACTGGGAAGTCGATTCGGCGGCAACGGCGCTGTGGATGCAGAGCTTCTACCAGGCAGCACTCTCTCGGCCGCTGGCGGATGCTGCACGCACGGCCCTCACGAGGGTCAAGAGCAATCCGACGTACAGTCACCCTTACTACTGGGCGGCGTTCGCAATGATAGGGCGGTAAGCGATGGCGGACCCGCTACAAGGCCTAAGCGATTGGATAAAAACGCTGGCGGGCGACTGGAGCAGGTACACGGTCGTCGGGAGCTTTTTGCTGTACCTCGTCGGTTACCTGGCGCTGCGGTTTCATCTCACCGTGATCGGCATTGGGACGGACCTGGCGGTGCTGGACGAGCGCTATTTGTTTACCGGCGCGCGGTTTCTCGTCTATCTAGTTTCGTCAGTGCCGAACATCGTTCTTGTCGCGCTGCCGCTGGCGCTGATCGCGTGGGCGGGGTGCAAACTCTTGCCGGAACGAACGTGCGCGCGCCTGTGGGCGTGGGTGATGCAGCCCACGCGGTTGGCAGTCTTTGGCATCGTTTTCTCCGTGATCATGATCCAGTTCGTGATGCGCCAATGCTTCGTCTTTAATGATCTGCTGCTCGCGCGCGGTCTCCCGGCGGAGCCCGCCTGGCTTGTGAGACTGCTGCTTGATGAGCGGCTCATGCCGCTCTATTTCAGCTCGCTCGTGGCCTCGTGCGCGGTGCCGCTTGCGATTCTGGCAGCGCTTGGCAAAAATGAGATGCCCGGCGGAACCGCCGCGTTTATGAAAGGGTTGCTCGCATTCCTTGTCACAGTGCAGATCCTGCTGCTGCCGGTCAATTATGGCGTGCTCATTGCGGATAAAGCGCTGCCGCGCGTTGCCGCGCTCGGGGACAAGCCTCTCGGCGACGGGGAAGATGCGTGGCTTGTGTGGGAGGGAAAAGACGGGGTGACATTTCTCGTTCGGAACCAGGCACAGAACCGCCGCGCGCTCGTCACTCTACCGCGTGCGGAGGTCAAGCGAACGGAAATCCTCGGGTTTGACCGCATTTTGCCGAGACTCTTCGGGACTCAAGAGGGAGGCAAGGAGTGATTTATCGGCGCGTGATAAAGTATGGGATGGCGGTAGCACTCCTGGCGGCCGTTTCGGCCGCCGCTGCTGAGGACTCGCTGATCGATAGGCTGCTCCGCGTCGCTGGACTCACTGCGGCGCCGGCGCAGATGCGGGGACCAGAGGACGAGGTCGAAACAGGAAACATCTGGATTGTTCCTCTCGACCGGCAGACGGCGAAACGGCTGACCACCGAGGGCGGATACCGCTCACCAGTGTTTTCACCGGGGGGTGAAAGTCTCTACGCCCTCAAGGGCGACATGGTCGTTCGTATTCCTTTCCAGGGCGGTACTGCCGTTGCGGTGCTGAAGCTGTCTGGCGCCCTCAAGCTTGTCGGATTCGACACCAAGAGCAGGGAAGAACTCGTGGTTTTGTTTGACAGTAGTAATTCGCCTCTGGGTGTGGTGTCGCTGAATCACGGCAGCGTTACGCCGTTGCCGTATGACCCGAAGTCCAGTGACCAGCGTCGCATCCTTGCACAGGTCCGTGCTCAGCGCCGCGTGTACGGCGACGCGATCGTCTTTACCAAAACAGAGAGTAAACGAGGCTTGTCGCGCAACATCGAATGGACTGACGTTTACCTCCAGAGTGGCAATGCCACGCCGCAGAACTTGAGCGCCTGCGATGGGGTAAATTGTGCGCAGCCGGCGATGTCGCCGGACCGGCGAAGCATCGCGTTCATTAGGGCGGAGCGTTAACAGTTCTACGGCAGCGGGGACCGAAAATCGGGAGGGACGCATGGGCGCTTACGAAGTTGGTCGCTTGATCTTTGATCTGCGGAAAGACCGAAACTTGGCGGAAGAGTTCCGCGCGAGCAATGACGGAGTGATGGAGAAGTATGGACTGACGCCCGCGGAAAAGCAGGCGGTCCACAATAAGGACATCAAGTTCATTTACCAGTTGGGTGTTAATCCGTACCTGATAATCGGGGCGGGGGCGTACCTGGGCCTGAGCCGGGCCGAGTTGATTCTGGCGCTCGCTGATGCCGGTGCTCATCCGACGGAGCGTACGACAAGTTATCCCGGACCATTGCCGACGGTGACCGAAGACTTGAAGAGAATGGCGGCGGGTATGGGACAAGGGTCTCGCAAGTGAAGCCTTGGCTCGCGACCTTGACGCATAAGCGCAAGCAACTACCTGCCAAGTGAGGGCCGTAGAAATGGGCGAGATTGCGATTGCCGCAACATTGAGTCATGCCCCCGGGATTACAGGATTTCGCCAGGGGGCAGGAGAGCAGGCCGATCGTTACTATGCGGGGATGGCGAAGCTGCGACACGCTTTTGAGGCCGCAAAACCTGATCTGATCCTCGAAATCTACGATGATCACTTCACAAACTTCTACGTCGATAACATGCCTGCGATATGCGTGGGGGTGGGTGCCAATCACTTCGGGCCCGTTGAAGAGGAGAGCTTTCTAAAGATCCCGAAGAGCAATGTTCCCGGATCTCCCGACCTGGCGTGGTGTTTGGTTCGTGAAGGCTTTAATGCGGGCTTTGACCTCGCGATTTCTCACAAGCTCCTACTGGACCACGGCGCAATGGTTCCCCTTTACCTGATCGCCCCGGCAATGAACATCCCCGTGGTCCCCATTGTTGTAAACACCGTGATCGAGCCCATGCCCTCGCCGGCGCGGGTTTATGCGCTCGGCCAGCTGATTCGAAACGTGATTGCCGGCCGTCCGAAGGGAGAACGGATCGCCCTTGTGGGGACCGGAGGGCTGTCCCACTGGGTGGGGACGCCGGAGATGGGACGGATCGACAGAGAATTCGACCAATGGTTCCTTAAGACAGCGGAAAAGGGCAAAGGGAAGGAACTGGCGGCACTGACGCCGCATGAGCTTGGTATGCGCGGCAACGGGGCGCACGAGCTGCGAAACTGGATCGCTGTCTACGGGGCCATCGGCGATCTCAAAGGGGAGATCGTAGCTTACGAGGCCCCGATTCCATGGTTTTGCGGCTGCGGGGCGATAATCTACCGGATGTAGCGGCCGCCGTCGTAATGATCCCAACCCGGGGCTCACTGACGCCTAAAAAAAGGCCGCGTTAATTTTCGCAAAGGTCTAACAGGATCCCGTCGGGATCAGCGGTGGCAAGTTTGCCGAGGGGACACCGCTGCACATCCTCTTCGATCATATGACCGTGCCTGCCGACGGCTATTTTTCTGGGCGCTGACGGCGGTGAGCACCGGCTCAGTTCCTCGAGATCTTTCTTGGCCTGCTCAAGGCTTTCGACTTGAAAGCCGATGTGTTCGATACCCTCCCGCAGGCCTCGATAAAGACGGTTATCGCATGCGCGAAGCAAAAGTTTTACTTTCCCATCGGTCAAACAAATGGACCCGTCTTCGTGAAAGGTCTCGGCTTCTCTCAGATCGAAAATTCTCTGGTAGAATTGGGCTAAGGCCTCGGGTTTATAGGCTCTAATCGATAGGTGATTGAGCCGGCGCGGCTGGTCCCAGCCTTCCTTAGTGTATCCTTCGCGGATATTGTCGATGCCCTGCTGGGATAAATCAAATTGCGCGCCCGCCGGGTCGTGACTTCTCAAGCCGGCAAAAGGAACATAGCCGAGCGCCTTGGCGACCATGATCGCCGGGTAATGTCTTTGGAGGCGGTTCAGAATTTCCGGGATGTCCTCTACTTCAAAGCCAAAGTGATCGACTCCGGACTGTATGCCTGCGTACCGCGACAGAATCGCCATGCCGATCACGCCGTCGCTGATGTGACCGCGGTCGGGGTTGGCTTGGCCGGACTCGTCCACGGTTCCGGTTGTGATCTTCTTCATGTCAAAAACAGTCTGATAGAAGCGGACCATCGGCTCGTATTTGTCGGTGTAGATTGAGACGTGTCTGATCTTCGCTAGCATACTGACGCCCCTTTCGTACGCGGAGGTGAAAAATCAGCTTCCTTGTAGGTCAAGGGTCAGTGGTTGTCAACAACGGTTCAACAGACTCGCGTGCGTTGAGCAGACATGACTGCGGCCGGCATTTTTTACGCGCCTCCCTTGGGTCTGGGCGGGTCCTTCTCGGGATCGAACTCTTCCCCGTAGACTTTCCTGATCAGCAGCAGCACATTAAAATCTGCCGCTTTCGAGTTGGTGTAGTAAGCCCGCCCTGCGGCGTAACGTCTGAGAAATTTCCTCTTGCGAGTCCTTTCTTTCTTAAGGACCGCTTCAATGTCTTCTCTACAACTTGCTGGAAGCGCAGCCCGAGGCTCCCGTCAAAGTCGTGTCGGCAGGACTAAATCTCCCTTTAAAAAGGGAGATTTTCAATTCCCCCCTTTGGCAAGGAGGGGAAGAAAGACTTTGATCAAACGGGACTTGTGAAAACAATTCACCGTCATGAAACTGACTTTGACGGCGCCGTGCGTGCAGCCCGCTCTCCCTTGACTCTTTTTAGTTGCTTTGACACTGTTCGGCTGCGTGCCACCTCAAGGCTCCAATAAGGATGGTGATCATGGAAAATTCGGGGTTTATCGAGTCGCTGCTCCGGGAGATCATCGAGCCCGGCGTGGATCAGCTGCTGAACAGTCCTTACTTCATCGAGTTAAGACAAGGCACGCTTTCGCGCAAGCGGCTTCAAGGCTTTGCGCTCCAGCACTATCTTTCGAACCATGCGATCCTCAAAGGGCTTGCCCTGTGCATGGTCCGAAACGCGAACAACGCCCCTGTGTATAATCAATTCTTGTGTCTGTTCAACGAGGAGCAATCTCACCCCGATTTGATGAAGCGATTCGGCAAGACCATCGGGTTGACCGACGAAGACTTCGAAAACGAGATCATGATCTACGAGTGTGTCGCTCACACAGGCGCCATTATCAGGGGCATGTTTCTGGGCGCGCAAGCGGAAAACCGTGCCGGCGCGCTCGTCAACGAAACCATGGTCTGTCGCTATTCGGAAGAATTCGACACTTGTCTCGCGCGGCATTACGGACTCGACGATCACGCCCGGTCGTTTTTCATCGTCCACAGCAAAGTCGATAAAGAACACACGGAGATGGCGGCAAAGACGGTCGCAGGATTGGCGAACACTGCACGGGATCGGCAATTGATTCGCGCCGCCGCGCGCAACATGGTTCGTTTCAAGCTAGCGAAATTCGCCGGGATCTACGAGGCCTACTCATGAGTAGAATTCGTCAATGAAGCGAGCGTTTTGTCTCCGGAGATCGGCGAATCACGCGAGTGAGGGCGGGGCCGGAGAAACAACAACTGAGGTTAGCGATACCCTTCGGTTAATCCGCAGGTCGTAGGTTCGAGCGCTACTCGGCGGTCGGCAAACACAAAGGCTTAGCAACGCGCTAGTGCCTTTGTGTTTTTACAGCCGCGCACGAGTACTGACAGAAGAATCCTTGGATCATCGAGAAGAGCCTTGATTTCTTCTCGGTTAGTTGTTAGGCGGGAATTGTACCAGCGGAGCACCCCGTTTAGACTATGTCCTCGTGCTGAATTGTCGCGGCTATGGGAGCGTGAGCACGAACGAATGCGTTCAGAGCGACATGCGGCCATGAACAGCCTATTTGGTTAGGTTACCTGTGATGATTCAAAGTCACCAACGAGATGTTCCGGGAATTTCCGCCCAAGGGTAAACAAGCAGGCTTGAGCACGCGACAGAATGCGGGACCACTAACCCCACAACACGGAAGAGAGAAGGTTCATGCCTTATCAGCCCATAGAAAATTACGGAATCATCGGCAACATGCGCACCGCTGCATTGGTGGGGCTGAACGGCTCGATCGATTGGCTCTGTTTCCCGCGTTTCGATTCCCCCAGTGTGTTTGCCGGCGTCCTCGACGACAAGAAAGGTGGGTATTTCAAAATCGCCCCGATCGGCGCTGAGATTGTCCACAAGCAACTTTACTGGCCCGGTACCAATGTGCTGATCACACGCTTCCTGTCCCCCGATGGCGTGGGGGAAATTACCGATTACATGCCCGTCGGAGAGCGTGCCAAACGGGATGGTTACAGTCTGGTGCGTCGCATTAACGTCGTTCGCGGCACCATGAAGTTCCACATCGTATGCCGGCCTGCCTTTAACTACGCCCGGGATGCGCACGAAACCGTACTCAGCTCCGAAGGCGCAGTGTTTCACTCGCCTGACCTGAGCCTGGGTCTTACCGCCTCCATCCCCCTTAAGCGCGATGCGAACGGGGTCCACGCCGAGGTAACCCTGGGCGAGGGACAGACGACGCGCTTCGTGCTCAGTGAGATCGGGACTGGAGCGAATTGCGGCTTCGCGCTGCCGGAGGACGAATCGGTGGAGCTTTTCAAGGACACGGTCGATTTTTGGACCCGCTGGCTATCGCAGTGCACCTACAGAGGGCGATGGCGCGAAATGATCGAGCGCTCGGCATTGGCATTGAAGCTCCTTACCTATGAGCCCACCGGTGCAATTGTGGCTGCCCCGACTTGCAGTCTGCCCGAAGGCATCGGCGGTGAGCGCAACTGGGATTACCGCTACACCTGGATCCGGGACGCGGCGTTTACTGTGTACGGGTTGTTGCGGGTAGGGTTCACCGAAGAGGCCGGCAACTTCATGGACTGGATCGAAGCCCGCTGTCATGAGCTCGAGCCTGATGGCCGTTTGCAGATCATGTATAGCATCGACGGACGTCACATCCTCACCGAACAGACGCTAGACCACCTTGATGGTTACCGAGGCTCGCGCCCTGTCAGGATCGGTAACGGCGCATATAACCAGCTACAGCTCGATATCTATGGCGAGTTGATGGATGCGGTTTATCTGTCGAATAAATACCGGAGCCCCGTCTCGTACGAGCTCTGGCAGGAGCTGCGACGGATTGTCAACTGGGTGTGCGACAACTGGCAACGCAAAGACGACGGAGTCTGGGAAGTGCGCGGCGGCCAGCAGCACTTCGTATATTCCAAATTGATGACGTGGGTTGCTGTAGATCGGGCGCTGCGTCTGGCCGACAAGCGCTCGTTTCCCGCCGATCGCGAACGCTGGTTTTTGGTACGGGACCAAATTTACGAGCAGATCATGGCCAACGGATGGGACCCCAAGCGCGGGATATTTGTCCAGCACTTTGGCAGCGATGCACTCGATGCCGCGAATTTAATGATGCCCCTGGTATTCTTTGTGTCCCCGACTGAACCGCGAATGCTGAAGACGCTCGACGCCACTTGTCAGCCACCGAAACGGGGCGGGCTGGTCTCGAATAGCCTGGTGTATCGCTACAACGTCGAGCACACTGCAGACGGCCTAAAAGGTGAAGAGGGAACGTTTAACATCTGCACCTTCTGGCTGGTCGAAGCGCTGACGCGCGCGGGCCAAACGGATCGCAGTCGGCTGGTTGACGCGCGGCTCATGTACGAGCGCATGCTCGGCTACGGCAATCATCTCGGCCTATATGCGGAGGAGACCGGCCCCCGCGGCGAGGCGCTCGGTAACTTTCCGCAGGCTTTCACCCATCTGGCTCTGATCAGCGCCGCATACAATCTTGACCGTGCGCTCGGGCGCGCTCATCCGTGAGCATGAACGTCGCCGTTGTAGCTGGGCGCTACAAGGGATGGAGCTGCTGGGTTCTCAAAGAAGCGAGAAATGGGCTTCCGGCTTTCGAAATGGAGACCTACGGCCTTCTCGTGCGTTCGCCACCCGGTGGGCGCCATGAGATCGAGGAACGGCAGGCACTGCGTGATGTGGCCAGTCGGCAAGAACAGAGAATAACGTCAGCGGTACTTGCAGTGGGAATATCCCATGGCTGTTTGCCGTGCAATCAGAGACAAGGAGGATGAATAGATGAGCAAGTCTTCCGAAGAGAAGTTTCCGGATGTGACGATGCCGAAGGTGGACGTAAAAAAGGTCCTGGCTGGACAAAAGGCCCTGGTGACCGGTGCCAACTCAGGCATCGGCAAGGGGGTCGCGATTGCATTGGGCCAAGCCGGCGCGGACGTTGTCGTCAACTATGTTGCCGGCGAGGACGCTGCGCAGCAGGTGGTGGAAGAAATAAAAAACCATGGCGTCGACGCAATAGCCCTCAACGCGGATGTCTCCCGGGAAGACCAGGTGCAGGCGATGTTCAAACAGATGATTGCGAAGTTTGGCACCATCGACATCCTCGTGAACAACGCCGGTTTGCAACGTGATGCCCCGTTCGATCAGATGACACTGGAGCACTGGAATTTCGTCATTGGCGTCAATCTCACCGGACAGTTCTTGTGCGCCCGCGAGGCGGTGCGCGAGTTCAAACGCCGCGGGGTGGTCAAGTCGATCTCCTGTGCGGCGGGGAAAATCATCTGCATGAGCTCGGTGCATGAGGTCATTCCTTGGGCGGGCCATGCAAACTACGCGGCTTCGAAAGGCGGAGTCATGTTGATGATGAAAAGCATGGCGCAGGAGCTCGCGCCGTATCGCATACGCATTAACAGTATCGGGCCTGGTGCGATTCGTACGCCGATCAATACCGCGGCCTGGCGCACACCGGAGGCATACGAAGCGCTGATGAAGCTAGTGCCTTACAAGCGCATCGGTGAACCCGAAGATATCGGCCATGCAGCCGTGTGGCTGGCCTCAGATGCCGCCGACTACGTCAATGGCACGACCTTGTTCATCGATGGCGGTATGACGCTTTATCCCGGCTTTGCGACAGGGGGTTGAACAGCGGAGGGCGACCGTTCGGTAGCGCAGAGTGGGTGATTGTCATGGCGAACAACTCGGACTTGAGTCGACAATGAAATCTCGCGGTCGTCCGAAGCGAGCAGGAAAAGACCCCCGCCCGCTTTAACTTCCGCGAATCTTCGCTCCGTGTAAAGTGACAACTACCGTAAGTGTAACTTTTCCTAACTATCCTCCTGTACTCTCAAATTCCTTTTTTTCACCTTGACAAGCCATTTGCTGCTGCGATAACGTCCGCCCTCAGTATTGAGTCAGTGGCGTGATCCGGCCGCTAAGGCCGGGCAGCAACCGTGATGAGTAGTTGGTAAGAAGCCCGATCCAGGTCCCAAGCCTGGTCGGGCTTCTGGGTTTCTTATTAGCAGTGGCAGGCGAGTAGGCCCCTGTTAGCCTCTGGTTTCGTAAAGAAAGGGCACGGTGACTTCAGTGAATATTCTACAACTTCTCCGTCCTAGCCTTGTTGTTATTACCATCCTGATTGGGGAAGCCGGTGCCGCAGAGGGCCAGCCCAAATTGCGAGTACCGCCACCATCCTCTATTACACGCGTCATACCCCATGCGCCCTTTCCACGTCCGCCCGAGCGGCCGCGGCGGTGGTTTGATAGCAATGCGCAAGTCAACTCCAATCCTACGACGCTTAGACGGCCTCAAGTGGAACCGAGTGTCGCTTCGAACCCGAATAACGCGTTCCAACTTGTAGTAGGTTTCGCGGATGCGGTTGACGACCCGGTTGCCTCGGACTTCGCGCCGGGTGTTGCGCAGAGTATCGATCGGGGCAGGGTATGGTCCGCTCCCGCAACAGGAGCGATCTTGCCTAATCCCCCAGGCTTTATCTGGGGCAGCAGGACTTTGGCAACTCATTTAGCTGGAGGGGATCCGGCGATCGCGTGGGGGCTGGGCGATACCGTTTATTACAGCACGTTGGGCTTCCATGATAATAGTGCTCCTCCTAACGGCAATTGCTCGAGCGGGGGGATTTATGTCTATCGGTCTGACGACGGCGGGGAGAACTGGACGCTCCCAGCGAATGCTCCCGCCGTGCCAAACACCCAGACGGTTTTCAGGGATAAGCCGTATATCGCCGTCGACGCGAATCCACTAAGTCCCTTTTCGAGTAATCTATACATGGTCTGGAATGACGATCGTTACAGCGGATGTCCACAAAACTTTTCGGTAAATTTCGTCGAGAGGCATATCAGCTTCTCCGTCTCTTCCAATGGCGGAGCGAACTGGTCACAGCCCGTCGTTCTTGCCACGGGCTGCCTTGTTGCGCCGGTACCAGCCGTTGCGGCAAACGGTGATCTTTACGTTGTTTGGTATGACTGTAACGCAGGAGTTCGTCAGCTGGTACGAAAATCAACTGACGGCGGGCTATCGTTTGACGCCGTCGTTGCTGCCGCCGCAGGATTGACCCCGCCGCCCAATCCGCTGGTCGGATCGATGTTTCGGGTGAGTGCGGCGTTCCCGGCAATCGCCACCGATCCCATGAACCCCGATAATATCTATGTAACATGGTCGAGCGATAACGGTCCCAGCCAAACCGATGTTTTCGTCAGCCGGTCCCTCAATGGCGGCGTCACCTGGAACGCAACGCCGGTTCGGGTTAACGACGATGCGCTTGATAACCCGCGCGATCAATTCTTTCCCTGGATTGCCGTAGCAAGTGACGGCGCTGTCCGCGTCATGTGGGGTGACGATCGGCTGGATTTGGAGAATGATGGCGGGAAACTCTACGACATATTCATGGCCGAATCCCACGACAATGGCGACAGCTTTGGGCCAAATGTGAGGGTCACCACAGAACCGTCGGACCCGGACTTCGATGGATTCGGTGGAACATTTATCGGTGACTATTTTGGGCTGTCGGCTTCCGGCGTGGCCGTTTGGGGCGATACCCGCGACGGTGATCAGGACATTTTTGCCGCGCCAGCGCATGTCAATAAAAAGGGGAAGTCAGTCGGCAAAATTTGTGGAAATAAAAAGGGGTCGGGAGTCATTTGTTGACAGGGTAGGCGTGGCTGCGATAGATGCCATGGCGAAATGCCGAGACGCGCACGTCTTGCGACCGGTGGCATAGTCTACCATGTTCTAAACCGGCGAGTTAGTCGGTTGCCGCTGTTCCAAAAGCCCGCAGACTATTCTGGGTTTGAAACGATTCTCGCTGAAGCCTACCATCGCACCGGGGTACGCATTGCAATGAACGCGGCGAGCGGGTGCGGGGAGCCGCGCGGTGCCAACTTTTGCCTTGACGTCCAGCCCCAATTCGCCATACCGTACGCCAAACCAATTTCGGCTGGGTCAATGGATCCGATCCATCTTGATTAGCACATCTTAGGAGCCGCGCCGGGTTATTGCCCGCCAGTCAGGAGCGCACGAAATGAAACTTCGATTGACTGCGTCGCTCATTGCGTTTTTTTCTCTTACCTTTTTCAGTTACCAGCTCGCTCAAGCGGCTGCTCCTCGGACCAAGGTCGTCATGACAACCGGATCCCTCAGCGAGAGAGAAGGCGTGCTTTATGTTGCCCAGGATCAAGGTTTCTTCCGCAAGCACGACCTGGATCTCAGCCTGGTGCAGGTTCGCAGCGGCCCCATTGGCATGGCGGCGCTGAGTTCAGGAGAGTCCCAAGTGCACTGGGGGTCGGTGTCGGCGGCCAATCTCGGGGCGATCGCGGAAGGAGCCGACCTGGTCTTTGTAGCGGGGTTCATCAATAAGCTGACCGGGACAATGGTCGCTAACCCAAGAATTAACAGCCCGACGGACTTGAGGGGCAAAAGTCTTGGTGTCAACAGCCTGAGCGGCGGTGGCTGGATTTTTACGATGCTGACGCTGGATTACTGGGGTCTCGCTCCTGAGCGCGACAAGATCCAGTTCAGGTCCCTGGGAGACAATTCGGTTGTCTCACAAGCACTGTTGGCGGGCACGGTGGATGCGGCGTATTTGGGTTACACATTTAGCAAAATGGTGCAGAGCAAGGGGTTCCGCATGCTGGCGGATTTGGAGAAACTGCCTATTCCGTATCAGGGATCGGGCATCATATCGCGGCGCAGCATTATGCTGTCGTCGCCAACGACGGTAGAGAACGTGCTACGAGGACTGCTGGATAGCGTTGATTTCATCCGCAATCCCGAGAATAAGCCCCAGGTCATGAAAAGCTTGGCCAAGGGATTGCGCCTCAAGCGCGTCGAAGACGCTGAGGAAGGTTATCAAAGTATTGTCGGCATTTACGAGAAGAAAATCTATCCCAGCGTCAACGGTATTCGCAACGTCATTCGCCTCACGGGCGCCAGCAACGAGAAAATCCGCCGCCTCAAGGCCGAGGACTTGGTGGATGACAGTATTGTGAGAAAGCTGGAGAAAGAAGGCCGGTTCTAGAGCGGGTGATCTCCTCGGCTATTCCCAAAGAAAAAATTATTGACCCGGTGGCGAAGCAGCGTCGATATGTTAAGAGGATTTCGGCTGTAGGCCAATTTTGAGTCCGTAGTAGGAGTCGCCATGAAACCACTTTTAACAGTCGTTATGGGCTTCCTGCTTATTGTCCTCCACGTCCCACTCCACGCGCAAACCAAGAGGATCGTCGCCGGCTATAGTGCCATCAGCGCCACGCAGACGGGCTTTTACCTCGCCAAGGACGCTAAGATTTTCGAAAAGCACGGCCTCTACATCGATCCGGTTTATGTCGCCGGCGGCAGTCGTATGGCGCAAGCCATCATTGCCGGCGAGTTTTCACTCGCCCTCGCCGGCGGCAATATCGTCAACGTCAATCTTGCCGGCGGCGATATCGTGGTGATCGGAGGCGTGGTCAACGTTCCGTCTTTCTATCTTTAAGTTCAGCCGTCGATCAAAAAGCAGGAAGATCTCAAAGGGAAAGCTTTGGGAATTACGCGCTACGGGGCTTCCACTGATGTCAGTTTGCGCGCTTATCTTAGGAGATACGGCCTTGAGCCCGACCGCGATGTAAAGGTTCTCCAGATGGGTGGTCAGCCGGAAATTCTGGCCGGCATGCAGGCCGGGGTCGTCCACGGAGGGATTCTCTCTTCGCCCGGAGACTTTAAGGCGAGGAAAGCAGGCTACGTCATGCTCGCTAATTTCGCCAAGGAAGGGATGGACTACCCGACCACGAGCCTCGTTTCCACGCGCACAACCATCAAGAAAGACAGGGATAGCGTGAAGCGGTTTCTGATGGCCTATAGCGAGGCCGTCGATCGCCTGTTTCGCGACAAAGAACTGGGCATGAGAACCATCGGCAAATGGACGCGCACTCAAGATCGTGAAACATTGGAATCGTCTTACGAATACGCCACAAACTTCATCGAGAGGCCGCCGCGATTGCCGTACAAGGCCATCGAAAACCTAATAGTGACGACGGCCGAGACAGATCCCAGAGCGAAAGATCGCAAACCTGAAGAGTTTATGGACCCGTCGATCTACAGCGAGCTGGAAAAGTCCGGTTTCTTCCAATCGCTCGGCCATTAGCAAAGTACCTTTGAGACCAGTCAAATTGGGTTCGGCGCCGGGTGATCCAACTTGTGACTGCGGCGCCGATCACTCCCAGCATCCAGGCGCTTTACAACGTCGATAGCAAAGCGATAGATTCGCCTCAGCGCTCTAGTCCGACCATAACCTCTAAGGACGCGTTAAGAAAAGGAGGATAGGATTGTGTGGAAAGGTTTTAAGGTTATCGATGCTGATGCACACATGCATGAACCCGAATATCTCTGGGAACGGTATGTGGAGCCCAAGTACCGAGACCGTGTCCCGAGAGTAGCCTTCATGGATGGTATCAGGATGGTCTATGAGGCCGACGGAGAGATTATTGAGAAGGGAGGGGCGCAGCGACAGGCAACGGAGGCTGAAAAGGAACAGATGGAGAAGAAGTACGGCGAAGCCTACCGTACCTGGTGGTCGCCGGAATCCCGGCTCAAGGTTATGGATCAGTACGGCTGGGATATTCAGGTCTGTCTGCCAACGGCGAACAACGGCAACTTTGCTTATCGGGTGGCGTTAAAGGACGTCGAGCTAGGCGCTGCGATGTGCAGGGCCTATAATAATTGGTGTCACGAGTATTGCGGTGCAGACCCCAAGCGCTTGAAGTTTGTGGCGGTCTTACCGGGTGGGGATGCCGGCGAGATGGTCAAAGAGGCCCGTCGTGTGGTGGAGAAGCTCGGCGCAGTGTCGGTGAGAAACCCTCTGCTGCCGGCTGGTAAGTGGCTGCACGAAGCTGAATACGACGGCCTATGGCGGTTGGCCTGTGAGCTTGATTTTCCAATCTCGGTTCACGGGGAGTATCGTCATCTCCGATTTCAGCCGTTTGAGTACAATAACGACGCTCAATTTGTCGCCGACGCCGACCTGCGGAAGCGGCGGCTTTCTCTGAGGGGCTTGGATCATGCCCTAGGATTTCCTTTTGATAACATGACTACGCTTGGGTACTTCATCTTCACCGGAATACTGGAACGCTTTCCCAAACTGCGGTTGGGACTCTTGGAGTCCAATTCTGGCTGGCTCCCCTTCTGGCTGGGCCGGATGGACGACCATACCCACGGGCGGAACAGCGTGCTCGGTAATGCCGTTGAGCGGTTGCCTTTGCGGCCGACTGAATATTTCATGCGTCAGTGCAGCATAGCCTGTGACAGTGATGAACGGGCGTTGAAGCAGGTCGTAGAATATTTGGGCGGTGAAAATATGGTCTGGAATAGCGATTATCCCCACCCCGATGCCCCGGAACCAGCCGAAGCGCTTTTAGACTTGGATCTTCAACCCATCTCCGAAGAAGCGAAGCGCAAGATCTTGTGGGACAATGCGGTGAAGCTCTATGGCTCGAGAATCCTGGCCAGTGCTTAGATCTAAAGGAGCGCGCGGGGTGCCGCTGGTGCTTTGGAGAATTTCAAACCGAGGAAAAGGATGGCAATGATGCTTGGCAAGAAGTGTGTGGCTTGTTTTTTCGTTGCGGTAGTTTCTTTGCTCGCGGCTGGTTCGGAATTATGGGCAGTCTCTGAGAGTCATATCCAAGCGGCAAACAAGGAGGCAACGGTTTCTGTTTACGGCGGTGCTACACTTGAACACATGACGACGCTAATCAGAAACTTTAATCGCACGTACCCGGCTATCGAAGTCAAGTATCTGCGTAAGACCAGGACAGCACTCTTTGAATTGATTCTTAGAGAGCTTAGAGCAAAGAGATATAATGCAGATGTCTATATGCCTATCGAGATAAGTGAGGCTCTGTACCTCGAGGAACGAAAACTTTTGGCTCCCTATGCTTCTCCTGAGCGGAATTTTATTCCTGAGAAATTGAAAGACAAGCAAGGGTATTGGACGACCCTTTACCAGACAGGCCATGTCTTTGCTTATAACACCCAACTTGTTGCTCCCAAGGATGTTCCCCGTACTTACGAGGATCTAGTACACCCCAAGTGGAAGGGAAAGATCATAATGCATACCGACGAAGAGTTTTGGTACGCATCCTTACTGGAAATATTAGGTAAGGAAAAAGGAACAAGCCTGATGCGAGGACTGGCTCAACAAGAACCTCAATTTCAGGGAAGCAAGACGCTAATGATGCAGCTCCTATGCGCGGGGGAGGTCGCGCTGGCGGTGCCGGTGAATTTCAATCAAGCCAATGACGCCGTGAAAAAAGGGTGTCCAAGCGATTGGGTTGTCATCGAGCCCCAAACCCAACGTCCTCCCTTTGTCGTTGCCATGGCTCCCAACGCTCCGCATCCGGCAGCGGCAAAGCTATTTATCGATTTTATGCTCGCTAAGGAGCCTCAAAAGTTCATGCAGGAAAACATTTTTCGCCAATCTGGGAGGTCGGATGTAGAACCCAGTGGGGATCTCGTAAAGCTGAAAGGAGTTCGCACCTGGAAATCCGATTGGGACATAATCTTTAAAAATGCGGCTGGGTATAGAGATAACTATAGAAAAATATTCAACCTACAGAACTGAACAGGGTACCTATCGCGTGTTCTATATTGCTAAGTTTGAGGAGGCGATTTATGTACGCCACGCGTTCCAAAAGAGAACTCAGAAAACGGCCAAACGTGACATCGAGATTAGCCGGCAGCGCTATAGAACGGCCCAGCAGGATCGGCAGGCACGACCATGATACCAGGGAAAGAAACCTCACCCGCGGTAGTAGCAACGTATTCGTGGATGTGGGATTTGAGGCAGAGGAAGCAGCGAACTTGAAGATAAGGGCAGACTTACTGCTCGACTTGCGAGAATATATTCGCTCGCGCGGCTGGACGCAGGCTGAGGCGGCTGCTTTCTTTAGCGAGACACAGCCACGCATCAGTAACTTGCTGAAGGGAGAGATCGGTCGTTTCAGCATCGATAAGCTGATTAATATGCTTGCGCGTGCAGGGATAGAGGTACGTGTAGAAACCGCGCCGCGGGCAGCTTAAAGAAGAAGGATGCCAATTCTGCGCGGAATACTTGGAACCGGCAGTTATTCTGCGGTGAGCTGGAGCTGCTGTCAGATAGAAGCCAAGATGGCCAAGGAAAAAAAGCTCAGAGATCGGATTCAAAAGATCGCCGCCAGTATTCATCAACTCCAAACTTGATCTCAGACTGAGGCCAAAGCTCGATCAAGCCCGGGCTTTGCTGTTTCTGGGCTTTGCGATCCCTAACTGCACATTCGCACTTGCGATTTTCGAGATTTCACTTGATGCCGCAGCGGACGCGAAGTGCCCCCTTGACGCCGATCATTCCTTTGTTGTCTCGGCGTTTGGCAGTTGGCTGAATTGTCTTGTAAAATTCCGAAAAAAAGGGGATAAGCCTGATCTCAAGGGACCCTAATTAGACACAATGGCCACTGCCGATCAAGTTAAAGCTCTCATCAAAAGCCACGCTGAAGGCGATGATGAGCGATTCTATACGATTGCGATGCAGGTTGCCGCACAAGCCGCGCGGCAAGGACACACTAGGTTTGCTACCGAGCTTCGAGACTTAGTCGACCGGGCTAAGACTCGGGAAAGAGCGGCTCCTGTAGGTCAGCGAACAAGGCCGGTTCCGCTTGTTCAACCTCGCGGCGAGCTTGTAGGAATTTTAACGGCGGCCTACCCAAAAACCCGTCTGGCAGATATGGCGCTGGACGACGCAGTACGGTCCCGGGTCGAGCGTGTACTTCTAGAACAGCGGCAGCGAGAACGGATTCGAGAGCACGGTTTTACTGCTCTCCGTAAACTTCTCTTTATAGGCTCGCCCGGAACGGGGAAAACGATGACCGCAGGGGTCCTGGCCGGTGAGCTTGCCTTACCGCTGTTCACGATTCAGCTCGATGGGCTGATCACAAAGTACCTTGGAGAAACCGCTGCTAAGCTGCGGCTGATCTTCGATGCTATCCAGCAGACCCGGGCTATTTACTTGTTCGATGAATTCGATGCCCTCGGGGGCGAGCGAGCGGCGAGAAACGAAGTGGGCGAAATCCGTCGGGTCCTAAATTCCTTTCTGTTATTCCTTGAGGAAGATCAGTCGGAAAGCATCATTGTCGCTGCAACGAATCATCCGAAGCTGTTGGATCGTGCACTCTTCAGAAGGTTTGAGGCCGTAATCGAGTTTCGTCTACCATCTAAGGAGATGACCGAGAAGGTGCTTCGGTCGAGGCTTGCAATGTTGGATACGACCGGACTGGATTGGCCAAAGGTTGTTCACGCCGCGACGGGACTAAGTCACGCAGATATCGCCCGTGCATGTGAGCACGCGGCTAAAGAAGCAATCCTCGCACGCCGTGCTCGTGTTGAGACAAAGGAACTCCTTCGGGCCCTTAGTGAACGCCCGCTGCTCACAAACCAGCCCACGGCTAATAACTGATGGCAGCTCCTCGCAACCGAAGGCATCTCGTAGTTTTCACACCTCCGTCAACAGAGGAATATAGAAGACATGCCCGCAACGTAACGGTCCCGCCCTTACCAGAACCGCCCGACAGGGGAAGACATGCCAGAGAGCTCCGTGCCGCGTTGGCTAACGCCGAAAGTGAATCGCACGACAGCCGCCGGTCGCTTGATATTCAAGTTCACGGCGTGACGCCTGGTCTGTATATCCAGTTTGAGAGTCCTCCTGGGGTTGAGCTTAAACTCGAGTCGCTTGAAGACAAACGTCAAGGTATAGAAGTTGTTGCCGTCCGAACTCTCGAGGAACCACCTGTCCAGCTGGCAACCGTGTTCGTGCCCGATGGCGCGCTGAAGCATTTCGTTAGACGGTTTGAGAAGTACGAATCTGAGAAAACAAAGAAAGGGGAGCAATGGCACAAGGATATGGTCGATCGAATCGCCGCGTTGCAAAGGGCGACGCTCCGCGCGCTCTGGACTGACGAGTCCAACGAATATCCTCGTGAAGATCAACCTATCTGGTGGGAAGTTTGGTTGCGTCGTCATGATGGAGGGGAATTGGAACGCTTGAGGGAGTTCGCGCGGGTTGTCGGACTCGATCTCGGTCAGCGACGGCTGGCTTTCCAGGATCGCATAATTGTTCTTGTGAGGGGAACTGCTAGGCAGCTGGCTGGATCCCTCGATGTACTCAATGATGTGGCGGAGGTGCGCAAGGCAAAGGAGAGCGCGGCCTTCTTTGTAGATGCTTCTCCGACAGAGCAGGCGAGCTGGTCGGACGATTTAAGGAGTCGAACAACACCGCCTCAAGCCGATGCACCTGTTGTGTGCGTATTAGATACCGGTGTGACCCGTGGCCATCCGTTGCTTGAGGATTTCCTCTCACAAAACGACGCGATGACAGTGAACCCTAATTGGGGCTCGCATGATGATGGTGGCGGTCCCGGCCAGATGGGGCACGGCACCGAAATGGCGGGCCTTGCTGCATATGGAGATCTCACAAATGTTCTCATTTCAGTAGCCGCCGTAACCATGCGCCACCGGCTGGAGTCTGTGAAAATCCTTCCGCCGAGAGGAAGCAATCCGGTACAACTTTACGGTGCAATTACCGCACAAAGCGTAGCGTTAACGGAGATTAACGCGCCCGAACGACTCCGGGTTTTTTCCCTCGCGGTGACGGCGACCGACCAACGAGACCGTGGCCAGCCGACGTCTTGGTCCGCAGCTATCGACGCGCTTGCGGCCGGTCGTAGCTTTGATCCTACCACCCAAGGCCTCGTGTACCTGGATGCTGCCGAGGCAGAAGCCCATCGTCTTTTCGTAGTTAGCGCAGGAAACGTCCAACCTGAAATGATGGAACCCGCACATCTCAATCGGAGTGATGTTGAACCGGTACATGACCCCGCACAGGCGTGGAACGCGCTGACTGTCGGGGCTTACACAGAGAAAACTGTGATCACACACAATGATTGGAGTGGCTGGTCCTCGGTTGCACCACCAGGTGAATTGTCTCCGTATAGTACAACTTCGGTCGCGTTCCAGGAAATCTGGCCTACTAAACCGGAAGTCGTGTTTGAAGGCGGGAACCTGGCCCACGATGGAACCAACTTTGATCCAGGGGTTCCAGATCTTTGTCTCCTCTCGACTCACTACAAACCAACTGAGAAATTATTCGTTCTGTCGCGTGCTACCAGTGCTGCCACAGCGCAGACCGCGCGTATGGCTGCCATTGTTCAGGCAGATTATCCAGACTTCTGGCCAGAGACTATTCGAGCGCTCATTGTTCACTCAGCCAGGTGGACACAGGCGATGGAGAGCCAGTTTATGGGTGCGCAGGGGAAGCGGGCGAGGGCAAAACTCGTACGCCGCTATGGCTTCGGGGTGCCCCAATTAGAAAGAGCACTCCGCAGTGCAAATGACTCGCTCACGCTCGTTGCTCAAGCTACCTTGCGACCTTTCTCCGACGGGAAAATGCGTGAAATGCACTTTTATCGATTGCCGTGGCCGACAGCGGCCTTGGAGGACTTAGGTCCGACGGTGGTGCGTTTGCGCGTAACTCTCTCATATTTTGTAGAACCCAACCCTAGCCGCCGAGGTTGGAAACGGAGGTACAGATACGCATCTCACGGTCTTCGATTCGAAGTAAAACTTCCCACGGAGGATTTAGACACTTTTCGCAAGCGTTTGAATCAGCGCGCGTTAGAAGAAGATGAAGAGAGACCGCAGAGAGGTAGCGATTCAGAAGATTGGTTTTTAGGTGACCAAGCGCGCAACAAGGGATCAATTCACTCGGACATCTGGGAGGGTACTGCAGCCGACCTTGCGGCACGTGGCGTTGTAGGTATTTGTCCGGTTTCCGGATGGTGGAAAGATCAACCGAAGCGAGATCGGAGCCAATTTGGTGCGCGCTACGCTCTCGTAATCAACATCGAAACTGAAGCCGAAGGCGTAGACATCTGGACACCCGTCGCTCAACAAATCGGTGTGCCAATAGAGTCGGCCATCATCGAACTCTAATCTGTCTTACCAAACTTTCTGGAATTGCATAAGAGCCGCACTCGTCGAGGACGATGAGAAACAGCGAGTTCGGCTTGGAATTTGTTTTGCTTGGGACTTCTGAGGTGGCGAAGCGGAGATCGGTCTAATCAATCACACCCTCTGACACAAGCGTTTTGTACTCGCCTTCCGGAATTCCCAGCAGTTGGCGGTAGAAGTGTTCGTTATGTTCGCCAAGAAGTGGATCCCTTTTCGACGGGCCGGGGGGGGTTTTGGTGAGAAGAAAGGGCGGGCGCTGGTAGTGTATCTTGCCAATTTCCGGGTGCTCCAGTTCGACCCATTGCGGCCGCTGAGCGAGTTGAGGATCGGTGTAGACTTCTTTCATGGTATTGACGATTCCGGCTTTGACGCCCGCCGCCTGGAGTTTCTCCATGACTTCGCGCGCCGAAAAGCCGGCCGTCCACGCGCCGATCTTGCGATCGAGTTCGTCTTCGTTTGTCTTGCGCGCGGCGTGGGAAGCAAATTTCGCGTCCGCGCTCCACTGGGGATTGCCCATGACCCTGCATAACGCTTCCCAATCCGCTTGTGAATGGACACTGAGCACGCACCAGCTATCTTCGCCTTTACAGGGGTAGGCACCGTGCGGCGCGGCATGCGGGTCGCGGTTGGCATTGCGGCTGGCGACGGCGTCGTTAACTTTGTAGTCGAGAAGGATCGGCGCCAGAAATTGAAGGCCGGTTTCGTACTGGGCCGTATCAATGTGGTTTCCCCTACCCGTGCGCCGCCGATAGTCCAGTGCTGACAAGATAGCGACCGCGCCGTACGCAACAGCGATATAGTCGATATAGGGCCCGTAGAGGATTTGCGGCGACCCGCCCGGATAACCGGTCAAGTGAGTAAATCCGGCGAGAGAAGAAAGCTGCGAGCCGAATCCGGCATGATGCGCATGCGGGCCGCTCTGTCCCAGGTTCGAGGTGCTGAGCATGATCAGATCGGGTTTAACCTGCTTAAGGTTCTCGTAGCCGAGGCCTAACCTGCCCATTGTACCCGGGCTGAAGTTCTCGATCACCACGTCCGCCCACGCGACGATTTTTTTTGCCAGGTCCGTCGCCTTCGGAGCCTTTTTCAGGTTCAGCGTGATATCCAGCTTATCGTTGTTGCAAAGCGAGAACAGGCCGGAGCGGTTGAGACCGTGGACGTTGTCCTTGTACGGCGGGTAATGGGCGCGGAACCCGTCAGGGCGCACTTTCGACTCGATATGGACCACCGTCGCGCCGTGATCAGCCAGATGCTTACCGACAGCCGGTCCCGCGGCAAAGGCCGCAAATTCGACGATCTTGATATCTTTCAATGCAAGCATGATAGTCAGTAGTCAGTAATCAGAAGTCAATCGTCAGCATTCAAGAATTAGCGGTCAGTAATCAGCTTTCAGGTTAAGAATTTTTCGCTGACGGTTGAGAGTGATAGCCTTCCATCTAAATGATCCCATCTTGTTTTAGTTTTTCCAGTTCCGCTTTCGTCAGTCCTAACTCGCCGCAGTAGACTTCCTCGTTATGCTCGCCGATCAAAGGAGCACGGCGCCAGATTTGACACGCCCCTTCGGAGAACTTGGCAAACCCTCCCGGATAATCGATGGACACTCCCAGCTCCGGATGGTCGATTTTCTGCCAGAATCCGCGCGCCTCAAGCTGCGGATCCTCGAAAATCTCTTTCACGCTGGCCACCGGGTAACCGAGCATCTCCCGTTTCACGACTTCTTTGAAAAACTCGGCTTTGGTTACATGGGTGAAGAACCTTGCGATGGATTCTTCCATGCGATCGATCTCTGCTTGAGTCACGCGGGCGATATCGAAAATCTGCCAATCTTTTTGCTTGAGGAAATCAGGTGCCATCCCCTTGCTGTCCATCCATTGCACCAACGCCTGGTTGGTTCTTCTCCCCGCTTCCCCGCCATAGATGATGAAGTTCAGATACCCGTCTTTGCAGGGCCAGAAGACGCGCATCTTAGCGCCGGTGATGCTTCTCCCGGTCATGAATGAACCGGCGCGCTTTTCAACATGCCGGTTAAGGTCCCAGAAAACGTGGGCATGGGAGAAGGCCCACAGCAGACACGCTTGCGCGGAGACGTCGACCTGTTGCCCTTGGCCGGTCTGCTCGCGGTAATGGTGGGCCGTCAAGGCGCCCATCGCCGCATAGGATCCGGTCCAACCGTAGGATTGTGGGAAGGTCACGCGCAAAGGCGGCCGGTCAGGATCGCCGGTGAGCGACATGCAGCCGCTCAACGCCATGATTTCGATGTCCGATGCGGTGAACATACTGTAAGGGCCGGTCTGGCCGAAGGGGGTGATCGAAGTCAAAACCAGGCGCGGGTTCATGCGACTCAGCGTTGCGTAGCCGATATCGAGAGCGTCGAGATAGCCTGGAGGGAAAGTTTCGATGATGAAATCGTTTTTGACTGCGAGCCGGGAAAAGAGTTCGCGGCCCTCAGCGGACTCCAGGTTGAGCGTGATGCCGCGCTTGTTATTATTGAAACCAAACCAATAGAGACTTTTCTCAGGATCGGGTTGATTGTTGAAGAACGGACCAAGCATGCGCGCGGGGTCGCCTCCCGGTCGCTCGATTTTGATCACGTCGGCGCCGAGATCGCCGAGAATCTTGCCACACAAAAAGCCCAGTTCGTCGGTGAGATCCAAGACGCGATAGGGGGAGAGAAGCCCGGCGGTTCTTTCGCTAGCGCTCATAATCGTTTAAAAAAGGGTCTTCAGGCTTCCGTGTGACTAACCGCGGAGACGCAGAGGACGCCAAGAAGGAGAGTAAAAAATCCTCTGCGAACTCGGTGTCTCTATGGTGAATCCTCTTTCACAGCAAACCCGTAAGATCGTTAAAAAAAAGGGCAGGGGACAAGGCCCTGCCCTTCCACACTATAGAATTTAGCAAGCGCCGTCCGAATTTATCGTCCCGTGCGGGCCAAGGAGTGGACCCAGCCCTGCATGCGCGACTTCGCGTTCTGGATATCTTTCTCGTTGAAGAATTTCTTCAGGTCGATTCTATCCACAGGATAAACCGGACGCATAAAGTCGCTCTCGTAGCCGAACGGAACGGTAGCGTCGATCCCCATGCCGCCCTCGAACATCGTGTTCGAGGCCGTCCATTCCCTCTCGCCCGCGGTCATGCGTTCGGCCGGCATGAAGGTCTGTCCACGCCCGCCGGGAAGCGGGTTGATGATGTCGGTCTTGGGATTCACGCGCGTCGTGAGACACCACATGACGTCGTCCATGTCGTAGGGGTCGGCGTCTTCGCTGACGGCGATGACGATCCGTGAACCCTGAGAGGTCGCGAGAATTGCGGCCATGAAATTGCGCTGCCAGCCTTCCTCGATTCGATTACGCTTCTTGACTTGAATAATCGCCCCTCCCCAGTCGGTCATGCAATACGGGATGTTCACGTCCATGATGATGCCCGGCTGCATGCGCTCGCAGAGCTCAAACATGGCGGCTTCGCGCACCGTGGTGTCGATGTTGTGGTCGTCGAGGGTGTGAACGCCGAGGGTGAAAATAATGGGTTTGCTCGCTCGCTTGCGCGTGGTCACGGCGGTGACATGGAATGTTGGCGCCTTGTAGGCCTTGCCCATGTAGCCGGCCCATTCCGGGTGAAAATGGAAGCGACCCTGAATGCCGGCCTTCTCAGACTCGGCGGTTTCGAAGCGGCGATCTCGCGGGTTGACGTAACCCTCCAACACAACTTCCGCATCGGCCACGGCCAGAGCGTCAACCGTACGAGCCTTGACGAGCCGTACCGGAGATCCCTGAACCGCGCCCGCCATCCCGACTTCATCGCAACCCTGAGGTAAAATCACGTAGTCGAAGCCCGCCCCTGCCATCAACGTACACGCCGGCGGCAAACCGAAGTTCATGGTGATGGGAACCAACTTGTTGTCCTTGTAATGCTTGGTAACGACCTGCCACATATGGGATCCGGGAGAGATCTGGAAGGTCCCGACGTTGCCCCAGCGGAAGTTCATGCGGTTATAGCCGAGATCAGAGCCGCCGCCGAAATATTCACCGGAGATCAAGCGGTTACCGGAACCGACCGTTAACTCAGGCTCCACATTGGTATGTCGAATCGGCACTACAAACTCGTTGGCTTCGGCGGGTTTTTCGTAGACCTCTTCCTGGACCGGGGCGTCCTTTTGGTCGATACTGACCGGCGCAATCGGATGCGTAATCGCGTACGCCAATTTTCGCGTGCGGTCTGTGTGATCTTTCCACCCGAACATTTTGTTGATGACGTTCATATCACCGAACAGATTGGTGATGCAGCGATGGTAGGGTTTCCCTTTAACGTTATTGAATACGATTGGGCAGCCGCCGTCCAACTGCTTCTGAATCCCAGTGATCTCCAGATTGGGGTCAACCTCTTTGTCGGTTTCGATCAGGTCGCCTTCTTTTTTGAGCCACTCGATTGCGCTGCGCAAGTCCTTTGTGACCTCGATCGGCGCGCCAGCCTCTTTCCTTACCGCTTTAGCCATTGCTATCCTCCAAAATGGTTGTGAATCTTAATCAACCTATCGCTTTGAGCTACGAAAAAACAAGTCCAACTCCGTCTATAGTCTTCAAACTCGGGACCCAATCGATCAAAAATTATGGGAGAGAATCACCGGATTCGGGGCGCCAAAAAAACGGTTTTTACTCATATATGACATTCGTCCAAATGTCAATGAAACGGGCGGGGACACCCGGTTTTCCGAAGAAGAAAAATTTGCGCCTTCAGGCTTCCGTGTGGCTGACCCCGAAGGCACGGAGCACCCGCAAAGAGCATAGCGTATAGGGCATGGCGTTTTGTCCGCCCCTTGCTCCGTGCGCTTCGCACTGTGCCGTTCATTCTCTGCGAACTCTGGGTCTCGGTGGTGAATCCTCTTTACGAAACTTGCTTGCTTCTAGTCAAACTCGGAAAAGTTGGACACTCGCCAAACATCGCCCTCTTTACGGGCGGTGATCAACCAGCGGCGCGTGAACTCGGGGGCGTCCTCGGCCTGGATTGTTCCCAGATAGAGGAAAGAAGCGCGACCGGGGCGTTCTTTTTTTTCCAACAGTTTGTAGTGGATTCTCGGCTTGCGCGTAGCGGCGTCAATAACCTGTCCGCTTGTCAGGCGGATCTCGTCTTCGATCTTTTGCTGCGCCAGGCCGACGGTGAATTCCTTAGCTTTGGGAAGATTAATTTGAACATAGTGCTGATCGACAAATTCCTCCACTACCCCTTGAGGCGTCTGCAGGTCCCGGCGGCAGGCGAAAAGAGAGAAGACACAACATAAAAGAAACAGTGCGCAACGTTTCATGCTCTTCTCATGCACTGTGGCTTGTCAGCCAATCGACCGCGTCGTTTAGGATCTTCTGTAAATGATCAGGCTGGGAAAACCGGTGATCGCCTCCCTGAATGACAGCGAGTTTCTTGGCGCCCGGCAGCAAGGAAAACAGCTCGCGTCCTTCTTCAACAGGAACGGTTTCATCACGATCGCCGTGAATCACCAGTGTCGGGCAGTGCACCTGACTTGCGGCTTTCGGCACGTTGATCGATTCCAGGTCTTCGAGCATCGTCACGTTGATCCTTCTTCCATGGTAGGTGGTGTAGCCGGTCCTTCTCCAGTTTTCGACCTCTTGAGGGGTTAAAAGGTGTTCGGTGATTTTTTCCGGATGCAGTGGAGCCGCGAGAGTCACGAGAGAAGCCACCCTTTCTTCCTGCGACGCGAAAAGCAGGGCCACCGTTCCGCCCATGCTAGAACCGAAAACGCCGGTTTTCTGAACACCGCATTGAAGCAGGAATCCAAACGCCGCGCCCAGGTCCTCGACTTCACCGCTGTACGTAATGTCCTCGAATCTTCCGGTGCTTTCGTTGGCGCACGCAAAATCGAAGCGCAGCGTCAGAAAGCCCTTGTCGCTGAGCTTGCCCGCCAGGGCGATAAGCTTTTCGCTTTCCTTATTGGATTCCATTCCATGGCAGAGAATCACGCCGCAGGAATCGTGATTCCCCAATGGCGGGTGCAGGACTCCTCTCAGGAATTGACCCCGCCGGTTGGTGAAAGAAACTGCTTGCTCAGCCATGGCATCGAATGATCGCACCCGTTAAGAAACTAACATAACTCGTGCGGCGGCTAAAGAGTCGTTGCGAGCCTTGTAGGGCCCGGCGTCGCAATTGGGTATCGTTATCTCCCTGGGTCTGGACCCGAAGAATGATTCTCCCGTTGCGGTCCACACGCGTGCTGCTGATTTCCAAGGCCAAGGTCTTGTGTTACCATGCAGCAATTCCTACAATCTAAACAGACCGGTGGATAATCTGATTGACGCGTACGGGCAGTACCTTTCTCACGAACGCAATCATTCTCCGCACACGCTGAGAAATTATTTGAGCGATCTCCGGCAGTTTTGCGAGTTTCTCAGGGCCTCGGCCGGCAAGGATTGCGACGAGGCGAAGTTGCTCGAGCGCGTTGATGTCCCGCTTGTGCGCGCCTATCTTGCGCAGCTGGCGAAAGGTTGCAAGAAGAGCTCGGTTGCGCGCAAGCTCGCCGTGGTCAAAGGCTTTTTTCGTTATCTCGTGCGCGAGGGATATGTGCCGCGAAACCCGCTTCTGGATATAGCCTCGCCAAAACAGGAGAAGCCGTTGCCGCCTTTTCTCTCGGTCGATGACGCGTTTCGCTTGCTGGGAGTCGTTCAAGGTACAGGCCATCTGGAGATCCGTGATCGCGCGATCCTGGAAGCGCTTTATTCGACCGGGACGCGAGTGAGCGAGCTGGTCGCGCTTGACTGGGGCGAAATCGACTTCAATCTGGGAATCATCAGGGTCTTGGGAAAGGGGTCTAAGGAGCGTGTGGTCCCGATCGGTGAAACCGCGCTGCAGGCGCTCCGGGATTACGGCCTGGAACAAAAGAAAAAATGGAACCGTAAGCTCCGAGGGGAAGAGCCGGTGTTTCTCAACTCAAGGGGAATGCGGATCACGACCCGTAGCGTTGCGCGCATTGTCGAGAAACACTTGAAGGCCGCGGGGATCGCGGTAAAAATGGGTCCGCATGGATTGCGCCACAGCTTTGCGACCCATCTGCTCAATGGCGGAGCCGACTTGAGATTGATTCAGGAACTCCTGGGCCATTCGAGTCTCTCAACCACACAGCGTTACACGCACGTGAATCTGGATCAGTTGACGGCGGTTTACGACCGGGCACACCCGAGAGCCTAGGGAATTTTCGATTTTAGATTTTGGATTTGCGATTATGCTATAGTGAATCCAAAATCGGCAATCCAAAATCTAAAATGTTTCACGGGACAACGATACTGGCGGTTAGCCACGGAGGAAAGGTGGTCGTGGCGGGGGACGGACAGGTAAGTTTCGGGCAGACGGTTTTGAAGCACACCGCGCACAAAGTGCGCAAGCTTTACCATGATCGCGTGATTGCCGGTTTTGCCGGCGCGACCGCGGACGCTTTTACGCTGTTTGAAAAGTTCGAGGCGAAACTAGAGGAGTTCCATGGGAACCTCCGGCGCGCCGCTGTCGAACTCGCGAAGGATTGGCGGACGGACCGCCTCCTGCGTCGGCTGGATGCGCTGCTGATCGTCGCGGACAAAGAAGGTTCTCTGGTCGTCTCCGGGAGCGGTGACGTGGTGGAATCCGATGACGGCGTTATTGCTATCGGCTCCGGGGGAAACTATGCTCTTGCGGCCGCCAGAGTCCTGATCAAACATACACAACTCGATGCGCGCACGATCGCAGAGGAAGCCATGCGCACGGCGGCGGATATCTGTGTCTACACCAACGATTATTTGACGATCGAGGAACTGTCCTAAGCCATGAGCGAGCTGTACGAACAACCAGCGACCGATATGGTTCCTTCTTTTCCGGCCCCCGTCATGACGCCGCGAGAGATCGTGTCGGAATTGGACCGCTACATTGTGGGACAGCGGGAAGCGAAGCGAGCGGTGGCGATTGCGCTCCGTAACCGTTGGCGGCGACAGCTTGTTCCGGAAGAGCTGCGTGAGGAAATTGCTCCGAAGAACATCATCATGATCGGCCCGACTGGGGTCGGCAAAACCGAGATTTCCCGGCGCCTTGCCAAGCTTGCGCAGGCGCCGTTCATTAAAGTAGAAGCGTCAAAGTTCACTGAAGTCGGTTATGTCGGTCGGGACGTAGAGTCGATCATTCGGGATTTGACGGATCTGGCTGTCAACATGGTCAAGGAAGAGGAGAAACAAAGCGTAGAGATCAAGGCGCGAGAGATGGCTGAAGAGAAGATCCTTGACCTGCTTCTGCCTCCGGTCCCGGCGACGCGACCCGATGCAGAAGCGGCAAGCTCAGGAAGCCTCCAGGCGACGAGAGAAAAACTCAAGAAGATGCTGCGGGAAGGAAAGCTCGATGACCGTTTTGTGGATATTGAAATCACGCGCTCAGCCATGCCGATGATTGAGGTCATGGCGCCGCAGGGGTTGGAAGGGATGGAAACGGGTCTCAAGGAGATGTTTTCCAATCTTCTGCCGAAGAAGACAAAGAAAAAAACCGTCAAGGTTCCGGAGGCGATTGAGATTCTGGCTCAAGAAGAAGCCGACAAGCTTGTGGATATGGACAAAGTGACGACCGAGGCGCTGCGGCGGGTAGAGCACTCGGGCATCGTTTTTATCGACGAGATCGACAAGATCGCGGGGCGCGAGGCCACCCACGGACCGGACGTTTCACGCGAGGGGGTGCAGCGGGATTTGCTCCCGATTGTGGAGGGATCGACCGTCAATACCAAATACGGCATGGTGAGAACGGATCATATCCTTTTCATCGCGTCCGGCGCTTTTCACAGCGTCAAGCCGTCGGATCTCATCCCTGAGTTTCAAGGGCGGTTTCCGATTCGCGTCGAGCTCAGCTCTCTCGGGAAGGATGACTTTGTGCGGATTTTGCTGGAGCCGAAAAATGCTCTCATCAAGCAATACATCGCATTACTTGAAACAGAGGCCGTCCATCTTTCCTTTCAAGAGGATGCGATTGCGGAAATCGCCGGGATTGCCGCCGACGTCAATGAAAAGACCGAGAACATCGGCGCGCGGCGCCTGCATACGGTCATTGAACGGTTGCTCGATGAGATTTCCTATTCCGCTCCCGAGATGAAAGGTCAGCAGGTGGTTATCGATGCCCAGTATGTCCGCGACCGGCTCGGTCCTATTTTGAAGGACGAGGATCTTTCGCGTTATATCCTTTGAGATAGAAGCCCATGGAAAAATATATCGGCAAGGCGGAAGTGCTGATGGAAGCGCTCCCTTACATGCGGCGCTTTCGCGGCAAGACCTTTGTCATCAAGTACGGCGGCAACGCCATGGTGGACGAAGAGCTTAAGGTGAGCTTTGCCCAGGACATCGTGCTTCTCAAACATGTCGGCATCAACCCGGTGGTGGTTCATGGCGGCGGCCCGCAAATCGATCAGGTTCTGGCGAAGATGGGCATCGGCAAACGGTTCGTTCGCGGGATGCGCGTCACCGACGCGGAAACCTTGGACATCATTGAAATGGTTCTCGTGGGCAAGATCAACAAAGAGATCGTTGCCCTCATCAATCGCCACGGCGGCATGGCGGTCGGCCTCAGTGGTAAAGACGCAAGCCTCATTCGGGCCCGTAAAATGAATTTGACCGTCTCGAACAACGGAGAGCCTTCCGAGATCATCGACCTCGGGATGGTGGGCGAGATCGTCGGCATTAACCCGACCGTCATCAACTCATTGGATGAGAACAAATTCATACCAGTGATTGCCCCGGTAGGAGCGGGAGACCAGGGCGAGACTTACAACATCAATGCGGATCTCGTGGCGGGCCAGATCGCCGAAGCCCTGGGGGCGGAAAAGCTGCTGCTGTTAACCGATGTCGAAGGCGTCAAGGACAAAAATGGCCGGTTGCTGCCAACCCTGAAGATCAATCAAGCCCACAAGCTGATTCAGGACGGTGTTGTGGGGGAGGGAATGATTCCGAAGGTTGAATGCTGTATCGAGGCGCTCAAAGGGGGTGTTGGGAAGACCCACATCATTGACGGCCGTGTCAAACACGCTGTCCTGCTCGAGATTTTCACGGAAGAAGGCGTGGGCACAGAGGTGGTGCGAAAGTAGCCTAGATTTTTTCGCTCGCTGCCCTCTGCGCGTTGTCAAGCGAATTCCTTCCTATTATTGTTAGGATTTCCAACTTTTTGTTCCGTACGGCCGAGGGGCTGGAATCCTGCCGCCCGGCCTGGTACTAACGTTCAAAGTTTTATGAAAAACCGCCAGGTCACGAAGCTTACCCATGACTTTGTCGCGCACACCTACGCGCGGTTTCCAATCGCCTTGGTACGCGGTAAAGGCGCGCGCGTGTGGGATGCCGACGGTAAAGAGTACTTGGATTTCGTCGCGGGCATCGCCGTCAACAGCCTGGGGCATGCGCATCCCGCGGTGCTGCGTGCGATCACGGCGCAGGCGCGGAGGCTCATCCATGTTTCTAATCTCTACCATATTATCCCCCAGTCCGAGCTGGCACAGGCGCTCTGCCGCCACTCCTTCGCGGATAAGGTCTTCTTTTGCAACAGCGGCGCGGAAGCGAATGAAGCCGCGATCAAACTTGCGCGCCGATATGGTAAAGAGTGGCGCGGGGGCCGGTACGAAATCCTTTCGACGTACAATTCCTTTCACGGGCGCACGCTAGCCACACTCACCGCAACCGGGCAAGAGAAGGTTCGCGCCGGCTATGATCCGCTTCCACCCGGCTTCAGGCAGGTTCCCTACAACGATCTCGCAGCGATGGAGGCTGCCATCGACGATACCACGGTCGCGATCCTGGTCGAGCCGATTCAGGGCGAGGGAGGAGTCGTGCTGCCCGATCCGGATTATCTCCAGGGACTGAGAAGGCTGTGTGACAACAGAGGATTGCTGCTGATTTTCGACGAGGTGCAGGTGGGAATGGGCCGAACCGGAAAACTTTTCGCCTACGAACACTGCGGCGTTGAGCCCGACATCATGACCCTGGCCAAAGCCATCGGCGGCGGGCTGCCTCTGGGGGCGATGCTGGCCAGGGAAAAGGTCGCGCGCAGTTTTGTTCCCGGCGCGCATGCCTCGACTTTCGGCGGAAACCCGCTCGCCTGCAGCGTTGGCTTGGCCGTATTAAAGACGCTGTTGCGAGGCGGCGTTCTCAACAACTGCGAGAAAATGGGGCAATTGCTTCTGGAAAGGCTAGAATCGTTGCGCTCGCGCTTCTCCTTCGTTCAAGAGGTGCGCGGCATGGGATTGATTGTCGGCGTGGAGCTGGCCATAGAGGGCGACAAAATTGTTACCGACTGTTTGCGCGCGGGACTGCTCATCAACTGCACGGCGCACAAAGTTTTGCGGTTTGTTCCTCCGTTGATCATCCGCAAGAGCGAAATCGACCGCGGCCTGGCGACCCTGGAAAAAGTCTTGGCCCGCTACTAGCCCGCTTGAGATCTGCCTTATGAACAAGAAAAATCTGCTCGATTTTGCCGGCCTTAACAGACGGGAAGCCGACCGCATTTTCGCTTTGGCCCGGCAGCTAAAACGCAAGCAGCGGGCAGGCGTGACGCACCGGCTCCTGGTGGGAAAGACTCTAGCGCTGGTTTTTCAGAAGCCGAGTTTGAGAACGAGAGTAAGCTTTGAGGCCGGAATGTTTCAGTTGGGCGGCTATACCATATTTCTCGGTCCTGATGAGATCAATCTCGGCGTCCGGGAAACCCCCGCAGATTGCGCGCGCAATCTGAGCCGTTGGCTCGATTTGATTGTCGTGCGCACGTTTGCTCACGGCACCCTCGTGGAGATGGCGCGGCACGCGGCGGTTCCGGTGATCAATGGTCTGACGGATCTTTTTCATCCCTGCCAGGTTCTGGCCGATTGCTTCACGTTGATGGAACAGCGAGGAAAATTGGATGGGCTGAAAATCGCATTTCTCGGCGACGGCAACAATATGGTCCATTCCTGGATTGAAGCCGCGGAAAAATACCGATTCTCCTTTGCTCTGGCGTGTCCCGGGGGCTATGAACCTGACGGCGACATTCTCAAGCGGGCCCGCGAGCACGGAGCAAAAGTGACGGTGACGCATGATGTCAGAGAGGCAGTGCGCGGCGCCGACGTCGTTTACACGGACGTCTGGACCAGCATGGGGCAGGAGACAGAAGCCGAGAGGCGGCGGAAGGCGTTTCGCGACTACCAGTTGAACCGCAAAGTCTTGGCCGTGGCAGATCCTGCGGCTTTGGTCATGCATTGTCTTCCCGCCCACCGGGGAGAAGAGATCACCGATGAAGTGCTGGATGGGCCGCAATCGATCGTTTTGGAACAGGCGGAAAACCGTATGCATGTCCAGAAAGCCATTATGGTTTGGCTGCTTGAAGAGGCAAAGGGTTCAAAGGTTACAGGGAGGAAGGCAAAAGGCAAAAAGTAAAATTCAAAATGCAAAGTGAGAGTGGTGGAATTTTGAGCTTTGCACTTTGCAGTTTTCATTTTGCTATGAACCGAGAGCAAAGGGCATAGCAAAAGAGGATTGAAAGGCGTTTTGGAGCTGAGATTAGGCCAAAAGTTAAAAGCGCAAATCGTGAGCGGCAAAAACGTTAAAAAAGTGGTGTTGGCATACTCGGGCGGCTTGGATACTTCGGTCATTCTGCGCTGGTTGATCGAAACCTACGGATGCGAGGTCATTGCCTACTGCGCCGATTTGGGTCAGGGCGAGGATCTGGGCGCGATCAAAGGCAAAGCGCTTCGCACCGGTGCGAGTAAGGTTGTTGTGGACGACGTCAAAGAGGAGTTTGTAAAGCAGTATGTATTCCCTATGCTGCGCGCGAATGCGGTTTACGAAGGTTCCTACCTTCTGGGAACCTCAATCGCCCGTCCTCTGATCGCCAAAAGACAGATCGACGTGGCCGTTAGAGAAGGGGCCGACGCGGTCGCGCATGGCGCAACGGGCAAGGGCAACGATCAGGTCCGTTTTGAGCTGGCATATTACGCGTTGAAGCCGGACGTGACGGTGATTGCCCCGTGGCGGCTCTGGGACCTCAACTCGCGCACGGCGCTGGCGGCCTACGCCCGCCGTCATGGCATTCCCGTCCCCGTGACCCCGAGCCGACCCTATAGCACCGACCGCAATCTCTTTCACGTCAGCTACGAAGGGGGCATCCTCGAGGATCCGTGGCGCGAGCCGCCTGCCAAGATGTTCGCCTGGACGCGGGCGCCGGAAAAGGCCCCCAATCGCTCGACGACCCTCGAAATCAGTTATTTCAGAGGGAATCCGGTCTCGGTCAACGGAAAAAGGCTATCCCCTGCCACGCTGTTGTCCCAACTGAACACTCTCGGAGCGCTGCACGGGATTGGCAGAGTGGACTTGGTGGAGAATCGCTACGTGGGGATGAAGTCACGCGGCGTCTACGAAACCCCGGGCGGCACGATTCTCCATTGCGCGCATCGCGCCATGGAGTCCATTACGCTGGACCGGGAGGTCATGCGACTGCGGGATTCGCTCGTCACAAAATATGCCGAGCTGGTCTATTATGGTTACTGGTTCTCTCCCGAGCGCGCAGTGATGCAGAAGGTGGTGGATGCGGCGCAGGAAAACGTCAGCGGCGATGTACGCCTGAAACTTTACAAAGGCAATGTGACGGTCGCCGGACGAAGATCGAAGGTTTCGTTGTACAACCCGAAGATCGCCACGTTCGAAGAAGGCGAAGGATACCGGCAGGCCGACGCGGAGGGATTCATTCGCCTCCACGCGCTGCGGCTCAAGTTGGGCCGCCAAAATCAGTCTAAAAGGTCAACGATTAAACGGTAGGGGCGAAGTTTGGATTGTGGAATCCAAAATCGCGAAATCCAAAATCGAAAATCAGAAAGAGAGCACGGTGGCTAGGGAGAGAAAGCTCTGGGGCGGGCGTTTCGCCCGCGCGACAGCGGGTTCAGTAGAAGCTTTCACTTCTTCCATCGACGTGGATTGGCGGCTCTACCCGCACGACATTGCCGGCAGCATCGCGCACGCGGAAATGCTCGGGCGACAACGCATTATCTCGCGCCGCGAGGCGCAGAGGATCGTCGCGGGGCTCAAGTCCGTCCAGAAAGAAATCGAGGGCGGCGTTTTTCGCTTCTCTGCGCGCGATGAGGACATCCACATGAATATCGAGCGCCGTCTGATCGAGAAGATCGGCCGCGCGGGGGAAAAGCTGCATACCGCGCGCAGCCGCAATGATCAAGTCACTCTCGATATGCGGCTTTATCTGAAGGAAGAGCTGGGAAACATTCTCGGTCTTCTCGGCGGGCTGGAGCGCGAGCTGGCGCGCGCGGCAAAGCGATTTTTGCAAGTTGTCATGCCCGGCTACACCCACCTTCAAAGAGCCCAACCCGTGCTCCTGTCCCATCACTTGCTGGCTTATGTCGAGATGCTCGGTCGCGATCGAGAACGGATGCAGCAATGTCTTTCCCGCGTCGACGTGATGCCGCTAGGCTCGGGCGCTCTGGCGGGCACGGCGTTGCCGATCGACCGTGCTTACGTGGCGGCAAGGCTCGGGTTTGGCAGGATCTCTCGCAACAGCATGGACGCGGTCAGCGACCGCGACTTTGTCATCGATTTTATCTCCGCAGCCGCCATCCTCTTTATGCACTTAACCCGGCTCGCGGAAGAAATGGTGTTGTGGTCGAGCGCGGAGTTCGGTTTTATTGAATTGCCAGACCCGTATTGCACGGGAAGTTCCATGATGCCTCAGAAAAAAAACCCTGATGTTCCTGAGCTGATTCGCGGCAAGTCGGGACGAGTTTATGGTCACTTGTTTGCCGTCCTGACTTTAATGAAGGGCCTGCCGTTGACGTATAACCGCGATCTACAGGAAGATAAAATTCCACTTTTTGACACCGTGGACACCGTCAAGGGTAGCCTGCGCATGGTAAAAGAACTGGTACGGGAACTGAAGGTCAAGAAAGAAAAGATGCGCTCGGCCGCGCAAGAAGGCTTCATGAACGCCACGGATCTGGCAGATTACCTGGCGGCGCGCGGGATCCCTTTCCGTTCCGCCCATGCTCTAGCGGGACGCATTGTGCGCTTCTGCATTGAACAGAATCGGCGAATCGAGCAGCTGACTTTGCAAGAGCTCAAAAGGTTCTCTCCCAAAATCGGCTCGGATGTGTACCAATGCCTGGAGGTGGATGCGGTGGTGCAACGCCGCAAGACACCGGGAGGAACGGCGGCGGTTAACGTACGCCGGCGGTTGCGGCAACTCGGGGTATAAAAAACGGACAGAGACGGAGAGAGAGAGAAGATTCAGATGAGAGCTTGTTTGATTCTTTTGATCGGCGCGGTGTTTTTTCTGTCCTCTTGCGGCAAGAAGGGTGATCCGCGAGCCCCGGAATTGACTGTGCCCCAGACCATCCGCGATCTCAAAGCCGAGGTGCAGGCCAAGGGAATCACTTTGTCTTGGAGCCGTCCCATCCAGTATGTAGATGGAAAGGCGTTGCGCGACCTGGCGGCCTTCGTGATCTTCCGCAGAGAGATCTCCAAGACCTGTCCGGATTGCCCTACGCCTTTTCGTGAGCGAGCCAGAGTGAGCGTTGACGATCAAGAGAAATTTGTCCAGAAGAAGAGGTTCGGGTTCATTGACCAAGAACTGGTTCCGCAAACGACCTATCGATACCGGGTTTTCTCGGAGCTTGCCGACGGATTGCTCAGCGATCCTTCGAATGAAGTTGAAGTTGCTTGGCGGCCTTGATGGATTACTTCGAATACAAGGGCGGAGAACTGTACGCTGAGGATGTGCCGCTAAAAAAAATCGCGCGCGAAGTCGGGACGCCGACCTACGTTTATAGTCTCGCGACGTTACGGCGGCACTATCGAGTATTCGACCAGGCCTTCGGATCTCAGCCCCACTTGATTTGCTTTTCGGTCAAGGCCAACTCCAACCTCGCGGTGTTGAAAACTTTTGCTCGGGAGGGGAGTGGGTTTGACATCGTTTCGGGCGGTGAGTTGTTTCGGGCGCTAAAAGCAGGAGCGGAGCCAAAAAAAATCGTTTTCTCCGGTGTCGGTAAATCGCGCAGGGAAATCGAGGAGGCGCTGGCGGCAGGAATCTTGATGTTCAATGTCGAGTCGGAACCAGAACTCGCAGTTCTCAACGAGGTCGCCGGCAAGCTCGGCAAAAAAGCTCCGATCAGCTTGCGCGTCAATCCCGACGTCGATCCGCAAACGCACCCCTACATTTCCACCGGCATGAAGAAGAGCAAATTCGGCATTGAAATCAAGCGCGCGATGGAAAACTATCGGAAGGCGCTGTCGTTTCCTTACCTCGAAATCGTCGGGATCGACTGCCACATTGGCTCCCAACTGACCTCCGTGGCGCCTTTCGTCGATGCCCTCTTGCGGGTGCGGGAATACTTGGATCGAGTGTTGACGGGCGCGCTTAAAACTCAGGGCGGGTCCGTGCGCTACCTCGATCTCGGGGGAGGCTTGGGGATCCGTTACAAAGACGAAGAGCCGCCCCATCCGGACGAATACGCCAAGGCAATTCTCCAGGCCATGAGCGGGCTTGAGATCACGTTGGTTTTAGAGCCGGGTCGGGTGATCGTCGGGAACGCCGGGATCCTTGTGACCGAGGTGCTTTATTTAAAGGACACCGAAGAGAAAAAGTTTGTCATCGTCGATGGCGCCATGAATGATCTGATCCGGCCCGCGCTCTACGGCTCCTACCAGTCCATACGTCCTGTCCGCGAACAGGCGGGGGAAAAGATGGTCGCGGATGTCGTCGGGCCAATCTGTGAAAGCGGCGACTTTTTCGCCAAGGACAGAGAAATCGCGCGTCCCCAGCCGGGCGACTTGCTGGCGGTCATGAGCGCGGGCGCTTATGGTTTTGCCATGTCCTCAAACTACAACTCGCGCCCGCGGGCAGCCGAGGTGCTGGTCGATGGAGATCAGTTCTACGTAATTCGACAGAGAGAGAGCCTCGATGACCTCATCAAGGGGGAAACGATCCCGCCGATCTTGCAGTAGGTGAGCAGCTTAGAAGCAATTAGCCAGAAAGCAGAATGCAGAATTCACGATGCAGAATGGGGGAGGGAGTGCTCGATGCTGACCTCTGAATTCTGGATTCTTACAAAGGATTAAGTATGCCTGAGATTCATTTCACGAAGATGCACGGGTGCGGCAATGATTTTGTCGTTGTGGATTGCATGAAAGAGCCGGTGCCAGACCTCGCCAAGTTCGCCCGCAAACTGGCGCGTCGTCGCTTCGGTGTCGGGGCGGATCAAATCTTGACCGTGGCTCCGTCCGATGTCGCTGATTTCAAAATGGAAATTTACAACGCCGACGGCAGTCAGGTGGAAATGTGCGGCAATGGGATTCGCTGTTTAGCAAAATATGTCTACGAGCATGGCCTGACGCAAAAAAAGGACCTGCAGGTAGAAACGCTTGGGGGTGTTGTGCGCCCGCGCATCCTTGGTAAATTAGTTGAAGTCGATATGGGTGAGCCGATCCTGGACGGAAGGCAAATTCCGGTGAACGCCGACGGCCGGATTCTTAACTACTCCTTGGACGTCGACGGGACTCCCTACGAGGTCACATGTGTTTCGATGGGAAATCCCCACTGTGTCCTTTATCTGGATGCGGACCTTGATCACTTTGACGTCGAGGGGGTCGGCCCGCGTTTTGAATACAACTCCTTTTTTCCCCAGCGCGTCAACACGGAGTTCGTCGAAGTCATTAAGCCAGATGAGGTGAGAATGAGAGTTTGGGAGCGGGGCGCCGGCGAGACATGGGCTTGTGGATCGGGCGCTTGCGCGGTGGGGGTTGCCGGCGTGTTGACAGAAAGGAGTGCAAGGAAGGTAACGGTTCATGTCTTGGGGGGCGATGTTAAAATCGAGTGGGGCGACGACAATCATGTTTATATGACGGGGGGAGCAGAAGAAGTGTTCCAGGGAACGATCAAGCTTGAGGGAGGGGTCTAGTTTCGTGCCTCGGGTTTCGGGTTCAACCGGCAACTCATCAAAAGCTGGAGGTGTGAGATGTTTTCCGGCTCAATCGTAGCGATGGTCACGCCTTTTCGTGGAGGCAAAATAGACTGGGAGAAACTCGAAGCTCTCGTCGAGTTCCATGTTGAGAACGGAACCAACGGCATCGTGGCTTGCGGTACGACCGGAGAGGCTGCGACCTTGAGTCACGAAGAACATATCGACGTCGTAAAAGCTGTGATCCAAGCGGCGCGCAAGCGCATTCCTGTTCTCGCAGGCACAGGCTCGAACTCCACCCACGAAGCGATTCACCTGTCGCGGGAAGCGGAGAAAGCGGGCGCCGACGGCGCGCTTTTGATTTCTCCCTACTACAATCGGCCGACCCAGGAGGGAATCTACCAGCATTATAAAGCCGTGGCCGCTTCCGTTTCCATTCCTTTGATCGTTTATAACATCCCGGGGCGTACCGGTTCGAAGATCGAGCCGGAAACTTTGGCTCGGCTTGCGGAGATCAAAAACATCGCGGGCGTGAAAGAGGCCACGGGTTCCGTCGATCAAGCTATCGATGTTTTTCGTCGTTCGCAGGGGCGCATGGCGGTGTACTCGGGGGAGGACAGCTTGACCTTCTCTTTGATGGCTCTCGGTGGCAAGGGAGTTATATCGACTGTTGCCAATGTCACGCCGCGCGAAATGTCCGATCTGACGCAAGCCTGTCTCAGCGGCGAGTGGGAAAAGGGACGGCAGATCCAGTTTAGGCTGATTCCACTGATCCGCAGCCTGTTTATCGAGAGCAATCCGATCCCGGTGAAGACCGCGCTGTCGCTGATGGGTAAGTGTTCCGCTGAATTGCGCTTGCCTTTGACTCCCATGTCCGAGGGCGCTTTGAAGACTCTAAAAAAAGCGATGACCGAGTTCGGTCTGATCTGAGCAACTTCATGGTCGAGATTATTGTCTGTGGCGCTGCTGGGCGGATGGGCGGCACAGTGGTGGGGTTGATCCAGCAGTCTGCTGACGTCAAGCTGGCCGGAGCTGTCGAGTTTTCTGGGAGTCCGGCTATCGGAAAGGACGCCGGTGAAATAGCGGGCGTGGGAAATTTGGGCGTAGCGATAGGCGAACAGATCGAACCTTTACTCAAGGATGACGCGGTAATTATCGACTTCACGCAGCCAAAGGCCTCTTTGGGTTTTCTCCGGGCGGCGGTTGAGAAATCGGCTCCGATGGTTCTCTGTACCACGGGCTTTAATGCCGCAGAGGTGGCTGAAATCGAGAAGCTGGGAGCGCAAACGCGATTGGTTTTCTCCGCTAACATGAGCATCGGCGTCAACCTGCTGTTAAGCATTTTGGGGAACGTGGCGCGCACTCTCGGGGATGATTACGACGTGGAGATCGTGGAAGCGCACCACCGCTTCAAGAAAGACGCGCCGAGCGGGACCGCTCTCGCGTTAGGCCGCGTCGTCGCTAAGGCACTTAACAGAGATCTCGACAGCGTCGCGGTGCCTGGTCGCAAGGGCATCGTCGGGGAGAGGACACAAAAGGAAATCGCGCTCTTGTCGATACGCTCCGGCGATGTGGTGGGTGACCACACCGTGATTTTCGGGGGGCTGGGCGAGAGAATCGAATTCACGCACCGCGCCCACAACCGCGAGAACTTCGCGCGCGGCGCGCTCCGCGCGGCCCAGTGGATCGTCAGCCAGCCAAAAGGCCTCTACAGTATGCAGGACGTGCTGGGACTCAAATAGACGTGCGTGATCGTGTTCGCGGCTTGTTCCGTGACCAGTCCGTAGGATGGGTTGAGCCCTTCGATTTTACTCAGTATCCGAAATCCTTACACTTGTGGCGCGCTACGAGCACCTTCCGATAATTCGTAGGATGGGTTGAGTCCGCGAAACCCATCGATTGGCTTCCGAAGAAAACGTTCCCGGCGATAATTTTTCCTTGTAAACGGACCCAAAGCTGGTACAGAAGAAATCAAGCGTGACAGAAATAATCTTGGAGCCTAGAAAGGTTTGTCGCTCATGAATCCCAAGGCATCTACGACGGCGCGTGTTAAAATAAACCTTCCCCACCCCCATGACTGGCGCACGACGGATGCCGATGAAATCAACAAGCGGCGTTGGCGCGCGCAAACCGAAGCGCCGCGAATTATCCACCTGGAACGCAGGCACCCTATCTTCTCCAATTTCCGTGTCGGTTCCAACAGCGGCATGACCTATGACGTAGAAATCAGAAGCCTTGCTCAGAAGCTCTTTTCCTGCACCTGCGTGGACTTTCGCATCAGCGGTCTTGGCACCTGCAAGCACGTGGAGGCCACTCTGCTTTATCTGGAGGCCCGGTATCCGCGCCTTTTTCGCCAGGCGCAAAAGAACGATTCTTCCTTCATCGATATTGTGCCCGATCTGGTCGCGCAAACGCTCCGCATTGAGCGGCCCATCGATGGGCTTTCGGGCCCGTTGCAAGCGCTTGTGCGCTCGGACGGTCGAATTCAAAGCGATGACCCGGAACAGGCTCTAGAGCAACTGTGCCAAGCTCGGGTTCAGAATCTCCGCATCTCCCAGGAAGTAGAGCCATGGCTCAGAGCGCAACAAGAAATGGAGGAGCGGAAAGCGCTTCTCAGAGAATACGAACAGAAAGTTCAGGCAGGGGAGTGGCCGCTTCAGGAAACGCTGGTTCCGCTCTTCCCTTATCAGCGCGAAGGAATGTTGCATCTGGCTTTCCAAGAGCGGGGGCTATTGGCGGATGAAATGGGATTGGGAAAAACCATCCAGGCCATCGCTGCGTGCGCGCTTCTCCACCGGCTAGGAAAGGTCGCAAGGGTATTGGTCGTCACCCCGGCCTCGCTGAAGACGGAATGGGAGGAGCAAATCCAGCGCTTTACCAAGCTGCCTTATCAATTGGTGTTTGGGCCACGCCGCAAAAGGCTTTCGCTGTATGCTTCGGCGCCGTTTTTCACGGTTGTCAATTACGAACAAATGGTAAGGGATGCGCTGGATGTTAACACGAAGCTCAAGCCGGATGCCGTCATTCTCGATGAAGCGCAGCGGATCAAGAACTGGAACACCAAGACGGCTCAAGCGGTCAAGCGGCTGCGCAGTCGTTACGCGTTTGTGCTGACCGGGACGCCGATCGAGAATAGGATCGACGAACTTTATTCTTTGATGGATTTTCTCAACCCGGCTCTATTGGGCCCGCTCTTTCGCTTCAACCGGGAGTTCTACCAGCTGGATGAGCGTGGCCGTCCCGCAGGCTACCGCAACCTGGAGCAACTCCATGCCAAGATCAAGCCGTTAATGCTGCGGCGGCGCAAAGCCGACGTGGAGACCGAGCTGCCGGAGCGCACCGTGCGGAACTTCTTCGTTCCGCTGAGCCGGGAGCAGAAAGAGCGTTATGAAGAACATGAAGCCCAGGTCGCGCGCCTCGCCGGCATCGCTAAGCGGCGCCCTCTGACCCAGCAAGAATCCGAAAAGCTCCTGCGCGGGCTCGCGATGATGCGGATGGTTTGCGATACCAACTACATCCTAGACCCTGAGGAAAAGACCTGCCCGAAATTGCGGGAGCTGGAGAAGATTATTGAGGAGTGCCGGGACAACTCCGACATTAAAGTCCTGGTCTTCTCGGAGTGGGAGCGCATGCTCGACCTGATTCGCGAGCTGTGCGAGAGGCTGGGCATGGGATACGCGCTTCACACCGGGTCGGTTCCTCAGCGGCGCAGGCGGGCAGAGATTTTGCTCTTCAAGAACGATCCCGAGTGCCGCGTGTTTCTCAGCACGGATTCCGGCAGCACCGGCTTGAACCTGCAGAACGCCAGCGTGGTCGTCAACTGCGATTTGCCGTGGAATCCGGCCCGTCTGGAGCAGCGGATCGCGCGCGCATGGCGTAAGAACCAGACTCGCTCCGTCACCGTGATCAACTTGGTCTCCGAAGAAACTATCGAACATCGCATGCTCGGGACCCTCGCCAGCAAGCAAGCGCTGGCGGAGGGAGTTCTGGACTTGCGGGGCGATCTCAAAGAAATTCAGTTCAAAGGCGGACGCCAGGCCCTGCTCGCGCGCCTGGAACAGGTTCTTGGATCGGCCCTTTCGCCGCCAGACCAGGGAGCGCAAAAAGCGAAATCCTTGCCCGCAGATCGTGCGCTTGCTTTTACCTCGCTTGCCGCGGAGAAATTGGGCGCGTCCCTCCTGCGCTGCGAAGAGCGCTACCCCATCGAGGGCCCGCATTTGGTCCTCTTGGCGGTAGTTGATGCAGACGCGGCTCTCTGGCGCGAGAAGCTTATCGCGCTTCATAAAGACGTTTTTGCCAACGGCCAGCCTGATCCGCTCTCCAGAATCGAGGTTATAGACCGAGCCACTGATGAGGCTCTCAAGCGAATGATGGAAGCAGGCTTAATTGCTTCGGCTACCCGCGCGGTTCGTAGTCTTTACTCGCGGAACGGAGACACACCTGGGGCAGCTCCTCTTTCGGAGAGCGAAAAACAAAAGGCCCTTGAATATTCGCAAAAATCGAAGCGGAAACTTAAGATGGCGCTCTTGCTGGAGAGTGGCGGCCTCATGGAAGAGGCGCGCGAGGCGTGCCTAGAAACCGTCCTATTGCTGGGCCGCGTCCTTGCGGTGGAGAATCGGCTAACGGAGCCGGCTGAGGTCAACGAAGCGTTGCAAGCGCCTCTATCGCTTTATTGGGGTGAAGCGTTACCGGCGGTCAGCGAATTCGCCGCGACGCCCTCCTTGCCAGCGGCCCATGTAAACAAAACTCTGCAGAAAATAACAGATGCCATTGCTCCTTAAGCGCCAAAGAGCGAGTGAAGCTTGCCGCCTGTTGCGGTGACCAAAAGACCTTGCAATCTATTCTGAGAATCGGAATTGTTTGACCCTATCACGCTGCACGCTGCCTATGCGTGATGGGTATCGTCGCGTGACGCCTATACCCATCATAGATATGTCGCGTGGAATTACCGATCAGTGCTGGTGGTTGACAATCTCTCACTTCTTGAGATTAATTCAGGCTGATCGCGGGAGAAAGCATGTTACCCAAACTGCCGCAGCAGGAATTGATGGAGCTATGCCGCAGGATGCTGCTCATTCGTCATTTCGAGGAGGCGCCCATCGCCTTGTACGCCAAGGAGAAGTTCCGCGGGCATAATCACAGTCTTCCTCGCGAAGAGTTTATCAGTCCCGCGCGCGCGCGGATTGCCGCTGCCATTCGCCTGGTGTTGCGCTAGCCGCAAGCGAGAACCCGCCCTGAAGAAACAAGATCGAGAAAAAAAACTAAGCACGACGCCTAAAAATCGGGAGGCGTGGCTTTCGCTGCTGCGCATGATGTGGCTGATTCGTGCCTTCGAAGAAAGGGTGTCGGAGCTTTTCGCCCGCGGCCAGATCGCAGGGCTCTTGCACCTGGGTATCGGGCAAGAAGCCGTTGCGGCGGGTGCGTGTGGCGTCCTGCGAATAGACGATTATGCATTCGGTGGGCACCGCGCTCACGCGCACGCTATTGCAAAGGGCGCAGACTTAAACCGGCTAATGGCTGAGCTTGCCGGGCGCGCGAGCGGCTATTGCCGCGGCAAAGGAGGCTCCATGCATATCGTCGCCATGGACGCCGGATTTGTGACGGCGACAGGAGTTGTCGGTGGAACCATCCCACTGGCTCTAGGCGCCGCCTTCGCCGCCAAGGAAAAAAAACAGGGCCAGGTCGCCATGGTGTTTTTCGGCGACGGCGCGGGTCAGGTAGGTCCGTTCCACGAGTCGCTGAATATCGCGAGCCTATGGAAGCTACCGGTAATCTTCGTGTGCGAGAATAATGGCTATGCCGAATTCACGCCGTTATCGGCGCATACACTGGTTTCTCATCTCGCGGACCACGCTCGAACCTATGCGATGCCGCGCGCTACAATTGACGGCAATGACGTTCTAGCGGTGCGCAGAGCGGTTCGTGCGGCGGTGGCGCGGGCGCGTGCCGGCCAGGGGCCAACGTTTGTAGAGTGCCTCACCTACCGGCTGCGTGGCCACTACGAGGGTGATCCGGCCAAGTACCGGGAACTTTCCGAGGTGAAGGATTGGAAAGCCAAAGATCCAATTGCGCGCTTCGCGCGTTTGCTGCAGAAGAAAAAAGCAGCCTCGGTAAACGACATTGCGCAGGCTGAGAGCGACGCCCGCGAGCGGGTCGAAAAAGCGGCGGAGTTTGCGCTGGCAGCGCCCTGGCCTGAGCCGGAAGAAGTTGCGGCTCAAGTTTACGCGTGAGAGATCTTTTGCCCTATTGCCCATTGCCTTTTGCCTAATGCCTACGGATTGAAATGCCTGAGCAAAGCTATCGAGACGCGATCCGCGACGGGCTGCGCGAGGAGATGGCGCGCGACTCGAGCGTTTACATCTTCGGAGAGGATGTGGCATTGGGTGGACCCTTTGGCGTGACCCAAGGATTGGTGGAAGAGTTTGGCGCGAACCGCGTCGTCAACACGCCTATCAGCGAAGGGACGGTCATGGGCCTCGCCATCGGTGCCGCCGTGACCGGATTGCGTCCCGTGGTCGAAGTGATGTTTGTTGATTTCATTACGTTGGCCATGGACCAGCTCGTCAACCACGCGGCGAAGCTGCACTATATGTCAGGAGGACAACTGCGAGTGCCGCTGACGGTTCGAGTTCAGGGGGGTGTTCTGGCAGGGTTCGGCGCGCACCACTCCCAAAGTCTCGAATCCTGGTTTCTCCACGTGCCGGGCTTAAAAGTAGTGATGCCCTCGAACGCAGCGGACGCCAAAGGCCTCTTCAAGGCGGCGATTCGCGACGACAACCCGGTTCTTTTCATCGAGCATCGAGGGCTTTATGGCGCGAGAAGCGAGGTGCCCGAGGGCGAGCACACAATTCCGATTGGGCAAGCGGCAGTCCGAAAGACTGGCAAGGACGTGACGCTGGTTGCGTTTTCGAAGATGGTGGACTTTGCCCTCGAGGCCGCGGCAGCGCTGGACGCTGAAGGCATCGCTGTGGAAGTTATTGACCCGCGAAGTCTGCACCCCATCGATCTGGAAACCATTGCAGCCTCCGTGCGCAAGACCAGCAGGCTTGTCGTCGCCCATGAAGCCGTACAATCGGGTGGCATGGGAGCCGAGCTGGCGGCGCGCGTCCAGGAAGCGGTCTTGGACTACTTGGATAGTCCGATTCTGCGTGTGGGCGCGCCATTCGCGCCAGTTCCCTACAGTCGCACGCTGGAGAAACAGTTCGTGCCGGGCAAAAATGAGATTATCGAGGCAGTGCGGAAAACGATGCGCCGCGACAGAATGTGATGCGCTCGGGTTGTTTATCTTGTCTGCTGGAAGAATTCTGTTTGTCACCAGCTTTTTGTTGATGTTCGCTGTATACGGGGCCGCACCACTAGCACCACTCCTGCGCGAAAGCGAGCAGGGTAAGATTTCCTTTCCGAGCCTCACACTGCCCGAGAATCGATTTATAAGCCTCACCCAAGAAGGAAAGCCGGTGGTGATTTCAGGCGTGCTTTCCTTCCCTTCGAAAGGATCGGGTCCTGTCCCGGCCGTGATTCTGGCCCACGGCTGCGGGGGTATCGGCCCGACAGTTAGGGAGTGGGCAAAACAGCTGAATCAAATGGGAGTTGCCGCTTTCCGGGTGGATAGCTTCGGCGGCCGGGGGATCCGCGAAACTTGCACCGGGAGCAGCAGTATCAATCGCGGCAGCCGTTTGATTGACGTGTATCGAGCGCTTGAGCTGCTCTCAACCCACCCGCGCATCGACGCTTCCCGCATTGCGCTGATGGGCTTTTCTCAAGGGGGCGGCGTCACCTTGCTGGCGCGCCACCTTCGCTTTCAGCGCCTGTGGATGTCTGGAGAGCGCGACTTTGCCGCTTACTTGGCCTTTTACCCGGGAGCTTGCAACCGAACTTTTTTACAGGAGAACGAGGTCAGCAGCCGGCCACTGAGGATCTTTCAGGGAACCGCCGATGATTGGACGCCGATTGGACCATGCCGGGAATATGCGCAGAAAATGCGCCGTGGCGGAAAAGACGTAGAAATTTTCGAGTACGAAGGCGCCCGCCACAGTTTTGATAATCCTAGTTTACCCTCTGCGAGGTTTCGTCCGGAGGTCTTTAATGGCAGCAACTGCGCGTACGTGGAGGTGGAGCGGGAGCCCGGCAAATTCGAAGTCCTGCACTGTAAAACAGGTAAGCCTTCGAGTTCAAAAAGTCCTTGCTCAAAGCGGGGAGCTACGATCGGTCATGATGCCGGGGCATCTAAGAAAGCGCTCGAAGACGTGCAGATGTTTCTGGAAAAGATCTTTAACGTTGCCTCGCGCCGCTAACCCATTCCAAACGTTGATTTTAGCTTAGTCGCGGTACGCAGATGCGGCCGCAGACTCCGGCGTGACCGCCACCGGCGCTTTTTGACACAGCCCCCCTCATCCATTACATTGAAATGTTCGTTGTCATTTCTCCTGACCCGGTCTTGGTGCTGGAGGGGTGGCGAATTTGCTCAGGAGAGTTAATGGTCGATCTGGACAAGATTGTGTCGCTGTGCAAGCGGCGCGGATTTATTTTTCAGTCGAGTGAAATTTACGGGGGGTTGGGCTCCGCGTGGGACTATGGCCCGCTCGGCGTGGAATATAAGAACAACGTGAAGCGTCTTTGGTGGCGCGACAACGTTCATCTCCGCGACGACATGGTGGGCCTCGACGCCGCGATTTCCATGCATCCCAAGGTGTGGGAAGCGAGTGGGCACGTGGCGAGTTTTTCCGATCCGTTCACGGGATGCGGAGTATGTGGTCGCCATTATCGGAGCGATCAGATTTATGATGCTATCTGGAATAGCAGGTGGTTCACGTCCCTTCTCAAAGTATTGGAAGGGCCGGCGGCCAAAAAGGATAAGCAGAAGGCTATCTTAACTTGGCTGGCAACTGACGGTAAAAAACTTGCGCCTGGCCTTTCAATTGATCAGGCATTGTTACAGACCGATTTGCTGCCGGCTGAATTGACCTTCGAAGGCTCTGAAGACGCACGGTTTAAACAATTCGTCACGATTTTATCGAAGCTTGGGGGATCACCCATCGCAGTGAGCGAGGTAAGAGATTTTTTGTGTCCGAACTGCGGTTCACGTCACATGTCTGAGCCTAAGCCCGCCAGTCTCATGCTCGAGACGTTTCTCGGTCCGGTCCAGGAAACCGCCACCAAGACCTACCTCCGTCCTGAAACAGCGCAAGGCATTTTCGTCAATTTCGATAACGTCCTGCAATCCTCGCGCAAGAAGCTTCCGTTCGGGATCGCGCAGATCGGCAAGGCTTTCCGCAACGAAATCACTCCGGGAAACTTCACATTTCGTACGCGGGAATTCGAGCAGATGGAGATTGAATTTTTTGTCACGCCCGGGACCGATGAAGAGTGGCATCAGAAGTGGATCGATGCGCGCTTTGCGTGGTATCAGAAGTACGGTATCCGCAAAGAGAACATCAGGCTGCGCGAGCACGAGCAAGACGAACTCGCTTTCTACGCGAAGCGCTGCGTGGACGTCGAGTATCTCTTTCCCATGGGCTGGAGCGAGCTCGAGGGAATCGCCAATCGCACCGATTACGATCTGAAGCAGCACTCCCGCTTTAGCGGCCGGACGCTGGAGTATTTTGACGAGGAGAGCAAGCAGAAAGTCGTTCCTTACGTGATCGAGCCCTCGGCTGGAGCCGATCGATCTGCGCTTGCGTTTCTGGTCGATGCGTATCAGGAGGAGCAGGTGCGCGGCGAGAAGCGCGTCGTGCTGCGCTTTCACCCGGAATTGGCGCCGATCAAAATTGCCGTTTTGCCTTTGCTCAAGAAAAACAGCCAGATCGTCGAGACCGCCACTCGTATCTGTCACGGTCTCAGGAAACAGTGGGTGACGGTGTATGACGATACGGCTTCCATCGGGCGGCTTTACCGGCGGCAGGACGAAGTTGGGACGCCTTTCTGCGTCACGGTCGATGTGCAGACTGTGGGGGATGAAAAAAGTCCGCCGGATGGCAAAGTCACAATCCGCGACCGTGACTCCATGGAGCAAATCCGCGTGCCGATGGACCGGCTGGAAAAAGTCATGGTGGATCTCATGGCTGGCCGGTGGGGAGAGGTTGCCGTGGAAAACCCCAAGCAACCGCCTTCCGGCGCGGGCGCTTGACAGGACGCGCCGGCGCATTAAGGGGACGCCGATTCTCCGCTATTATTCCCGCGTCAAGTTTCTCGTCCTCCGGTACCGGCATCTCCTCGTTTTCGGAATCATCGCGCTCATCGCCACCGACCTCATGGGGATGGCTCTCCCCTGGCTGATCAAAGGCGGGATCGATGCCGCCGTCCAGCAAGAGCGTTCCGTCTGGCTCTTCAAGTATCCGATCCTTATCCTTGGGGCGGCTGTGCTTCAGGGCGCGTTTCGCTACCTGTGGCGCATCAACATTCACGGATTCTCCCGGCGTGCGGAATGCGATCTGAGAGACGCCGTTTTTCGCCACTTGCAGAGATTGCCGCTCGCGTTCTTTCACCATAACAAGACCGGCGACCTGATGTCGCGTTTGACGAATGACATTCAGGCCGTGCGCGAGCTTCTCGGCTTCGGATCTCTGGCGGTCGTCGATGCGGCGGTGGTGATATCGTCGAGCCTCGGCTTTATGATTGTGATTGACCCGTGGCTAACCTTGTGGTCCTTGCTAACCTTGCCCCTCATTCCCGCTTTCGTGCGTGTGTTTGGCGGGCAAATCTTTCGCTGGTCGCGGGACGTGCAAGCGCATCTGAGCATGCTCACCACTTACGTTCAGGAAAACCTTTCGGGCATCCGGGTCGTGCAGGGCTACGCGCAGGAAGCGAATCAAATCAACGGTTTTGTCGACGCCAGCGCTGGCTACATGAAGAAAAATCTTTGGCTGGCGACCCTTTGGGGCGTCTTCTGGCCCTTGATGCGCGTGATCGCAGGCGTTGCCGCGGCCGTGGTGCTGTGGCTCGGCGGGCGCAAGGTTCTCCAGGGTAGCATGAGCCTAGGCGAGTTTGTTGCTTTTAACGGTTATCTGGCAATGCTGACTTGGCCCCTCATGGCCGTTGGCCATGTTGTCAATCAGTATCAACGGGGGACCGCCGCCCTGAGCCGGATTATCGAAGTCCTCGACACCCCGGTCGCGCCGGGGTACCTAAGCGATGGGTCAAGCGGCGTGATTGCCTCCATCCGCGGCGAGATCGAGTTCCGTAACTTGCGATTCGCCTACCAGGAGGATCGGTTGGTTCTCAATGACATCTCGCTCAAGATCCCTGCCGGAACCACTTGTGGGATTATTGGCGAAACCGGAGCGGGAAAGAGCACTTTGGTCAATCTGTTGCCGAGACTGTTCGAGCCGCCGCCGGGCACGGTTTTTATCGACGGGACAGATATCCGGAACCTGCCTTTGCCGGGGTTGCGCGCGTCCATTGGGTTTGTCGCCCAGGACATTTTTCTTTTTTCCGGGACGATTCGCGACAACATCCTCTTCGGCTCCCAGCATGGCGAGGGGCTCAACGGCGAGGATCTCGAAGCGGCAGTCAGGATTGCGCAGCTCGCGCCGACGATTCAGGAGTTTGCACGCCGGTTCGATACCCATCTGGGCGAGCGTGGCGTGCGTCTCTCCGGCGGGCAGAAGCAGCGCACGGCCCTGGCGCGGGCGATCGTCAAGGACCCGAAGATTCTGGTTTTGGATGATGCCTTTTCCAGCGTGGACACGGAGACGGAGGACGCGATTCTGAACGGGCTCGGCGGCTTCATGAAAAAGAGAACGACGCTGCTAATCTCGCATCGGGTCTCGACCGTGCAGCGCGCCGACCTGATTGTCTATATGAAAGACGGGCAGATTCTCGAACAGGGAACGCATGACGGGCTGTTGCGCCGCCAGGGCGCCTATTACCGGCTCTATCTCAGACAACGTCTGGTGCGCGAGGTCGAAGCGATGAAGCGCGTCGAGGAGCATTCGTGAGCGAACCGGTCCATCCCGATGACGAGATCCTGGGAAAGGCCTATGACGCGCGCCTTCTGCGGCGACTGGTTCAGTACCTGCGTCCTTATTGGAAGCTGCTCGCGCTCTCATTGGTCTTTCTCGCCCTGTATACCGGGACCCAGCTCCTCGGGCCGTACGTGACCAAGATCGCCATTGACCGCTACATTGCCACGAAGGATGTGAACGGTCTCGACTCGATGGTAGTGATTTATCTGGTTAGCGTGATTCTGGGGTTCTTTTTCTTGTTCGCACAAACCTACACGACCGGATATATCGGTCAGCGCGCGATGCATGATCTCCGAGTAGAGATTTTCTCCCATCTGCAGCGCCTCGATCTTGCCTATTTTGATCGCAACCCGGTCGGGCGTCTCATGACCAGGACGATCCACGATGTGGAGACGCTGAACGAGCTCTTCAGCACGGGAGTTATCGGGCTTCTCGGAGATGCCTGTATTGTCTTTGGTATTGCCGGAGCCATGTTGCTGCTGGACTGGAAGCTGGCAGTCGTGACCCTCTCGGCTTTTCCTTTGATTCTGTATCTGAGCGGATCCTACCGGCGCCAGTCGCGTGAAGTTTATCGGGAGAGCCGTTTGATCCTCGCGCGGATGAACGCGAATCTGCAGGAAAATATCGCCGGCATCGGGACGATCCAGACATTCGGCCAGGAGGAGAAGGCATACGAACGCTTTCAGGGAATCAACCAGGACTACCGCGATCTGTTACTGCGCAGCATTCGCTACAATGCGCTGTTTTTTCCGATCATCGAGATCTTCAGCGCGCTCACGATTGGTCTGGCCCTGTGGTACGGCGGCAGCCTGATTCTGGATAAAGCGCTGGGAGCCGGAGTGATTGTGGCGTTTATCCAGTACATCCAGCGCATCTATCATCCGATCCGCGATCTGGCGGAAAAATATAACGTCATGCAGGCCGCGATGGCTTCGTCGGAGCGGGTTTTTTTATTGCTGGATACGCAGCCTAAGATTCTCAACCCACCGGATCCCAAGCTGCCGGCCCGCCTTGCGGGCGCGGTCGAGTTCGATGACGTGTGGCTTTCCTACCACGCGGGTGAGCCGGTGCTGAAAGGAATTTCCTTCAAAGTGACGCCGGGGGAAAAGATCGCCCTGGTCGGTTCTACCGGAGCGGGAAAGACCTCGATCGTATCGGCGTTGCTTCGGTTCTATGAAATCGACCGCGGGCGGATCTTGGTGGACGGCACGGACGTGCGAGAATGGAGCAAGCAGGCCTTGCGGCGGCACGTTGGCCTTGTCCTCCAGGATGTCTTTTTGTTCTCCGGCGACGTCGCAACGAATATTTCTCTGGGGGATCCGCGCATCAGCGAAGCACGGATCACGGAAGCGGCGCGCCGGGCGCAAATCGCACCGTTCATCGAGCGTTTGCCGGCGGGTTATCACGGCGCGGTCGAAGAGCGCGGCGCCACTTTTTCCCAGGGGCAGCGGCAGTTGCTTTCTTTTGCCCGCGCGTTAGCTTTTGATCCGAAGATTCTGATTCTTGACGAAGCCACAAGCTCGGTGGACACCCAGACCGAAATGCTGATCCAGGAAGCTTTGAAAGAACTACTGAAAGACAGGACGGCGATCGTGATCGCCCACCGTTTGTCGACGATTAAGAACGTCGATCGGATCCTGGTCATTCATAAAGGAGAGGTCTGGGAAGAAGGGAACCACGAGGCTCTGCTCGCGCGCGAGGGATTATACGCGCGCCTTTACGAGCTTCAGTACCGCGCGCAGGAAAACGGCGGCCGGGCTGACCTGAGCCTATAACGGTGGGGTTTACGCCGCGACTTGCGGGCTACTTCGGGAGGCCAAGGGCATCGACTTCCTTCCAGCGGAAGCAGGTGACGACGTGATCATTGACTATGCCGACGGCCTGCATAAACGCGTAGCAGATAGTCGAGCCTACGAACTTGAACCCGCGGCGGGTGAGATCTTTGCTCATCTCATCTGACGCCGGGGTTCGGGCAGGAATTGCTGCTAAGTTTTTCCGTCGATTTCTTTGCATCTCCCCACCGGCGAACTTCCAGATATAAGCGTCAAAGCTGCCGAATTCTTTCCGCACTGCGATGGCGGCCCGGGCATTTTGGATGGCCGCGCGGATCTTCAGGTTGTTGCGGATAATGCCAGCGTCGGCCATCAAACGTTGGATCTTGCGCTCGTCGTATCTTGAAATGCTCAGGAGATTGAAGTTGCTAAAGGCTTTACGGAAGTTATCCCGCTTCTTGAGTATCGTCTCCCAGCTCAATCCCGCCTGCATCCCTTCCAAGATCAAAAACTCAAACAAGTCCCGATCGTCATGCAACGGCACGCCCCACTCTTGGTCGTGGTAAGCGATTATGAGATCTGTTTTTGCCCAATCACAACGCTTCATAAGGACTCATGCCAAGGGCGAGACGCCGAAGAGACTTTCGTGGATATGGAGATTCTTCCGCGCAGCGGGGTACCGGAAATAAGAAAGTGAATGCCGTCAAAAAACACCGCCGCCGCAATCAGTGAAACCATAGGTACCCTAAACGCTAAACGACTGCTACTTGTCGAGGAAATTTCAGTCTAGGATTGCTGCTTGAAATTTTTCGAAGCTTGGACACCGCGCCGCCAGAACGTCCGCTCTTGAAGCATTGGCAATCCTTCTGGCAATTTCAGAAGTGTAGGATAGTCGGGCACGTGAGAGTATCCTCGCAAGTCTCTCCTTGGGATCATCAAGCGCTTCTGGATCAAGTATCCTACGTTGAGGTTTTCCCGTCAGAGCGGATAGAGCCGCTTCGTCTGCGAGGAGCCAAGCCTCCAATTCCTGGACGATTACGAGGAACTTTCGCGGAAAGGGGTAAATGCGACCAGTGATTCTAGCTTCCATCTTAGCAATCAAGTCGTCAGGATTTTGACGATCTGCGTCGCGAATGACGATTGCTTTATCTACAGGGAAGCCTTGGTCGACGTGTCTGAAGTCCTCTAAGAATCCCGGAAACTGTTTCATCAATTGAAAAGCACTTCTGCAAGGCCGACATATTACTCTGACTTCTGATGAAGTACATTTTCGAACGAGTTCTGACAACGCAGCTTCATCGTAAGGACCCTCGACTACGAGCCCAACTGCAGCCATTATTTAATTGCTCAGTGCGCCAGAATACCAAAGGTCCCCTAATCCCACTTCCTCTCTTTCCAGAAGCTCCTTGAGGTGTGCTTTGGACCCAGGACGGGTGAATATCGATGCACCCTTTTGTTTTTCCACTACTATTAGGTCGTCGATGCTCACCTTATCAACGAGGTGCGGAGAATGAGTGGTTATTAAATTCTGTGCTACCTTCGGGCCTAACTCTTGTTGTCTTTGAGCGAGGACCTCGATCAATGTTTCAATAAGTTTCGGATGCAAATGGTTCTCAGGCTCTTCGACACAAAAAAGCGGAGTTCCGAAAGGATCTGGCGCAAAGATGAGCGAGAGGAAAGCCAGAAAGCACAGTTCTCCGTCAGACATGTGCCATATGGTGACTGGGCGTTTAAGAAATTTCTCCTGCGTCGTTACATATGTCGTGGCAAATTGGGTCGGCGGAGTCAGTATCTCCTTGAGGTCGGGCAGAACATCTGACGCAACTTGCCTTATCCTGCGAAACTCTTCTGGGTGCTGCGTCAATAGGGTCATAAACCAGCTTGAAAAGTTCTTGCCGTATTCTTCCAGGAAATTCTGGCTTGCCGCTGGAGCGATTTGCTTCATCAAGGCAGGAATTAGACGATAATATCTCCACGATGCAACCGAACCTCTAATTAAGTCGCCCTCCCAACCGGGAACAACATACTCTAAAGCGGATTTCGTTGGATCGACTGGGGGAGAAAAGGCTAACGTTCCATCCTCTCTTTTCACCTCGCCCTGACCATTCTTGAGGTCTATCAGCACCCTAACAATGTTCTTAGTCTTAACTGTCAATCGTTCTTTCTCCACCGCAATCGCACCTGTTTGCCCTCCGACAATCGAGATTTCGTAATCATACTCATTCCTAACGTTGCCAAGGTTAGCAGAGGATTCACCCGTCAGGCCGATGAAGATGCGGCTTTCATCACTTCCCTTCCAAACGACTTCCTGAAAGCCACCTCGGTCCACGAAGGCCTTGCTAAGTCCGAAAACCGTCATATTTGTCAGGAAGCGAAAGCAATCTATCAAATTGCTCTTGCCGGACATGTTGGGGCCGACGAGAATGTTGTTGATGCCGAGCTTTAGATCGACATCCCTTAGACTCAAAAAATTGCGGACTCTGAATCTTTTGATCATAAAGTCCTCCGAACAAGTCTGTCGGTACTATATCACCTTTACGGTCCTACTTTCAGGCAGTGACAAGATAGTTAAAACTCTCCCCTGAAAGCCTTGTCGAGGATGGACGGGAGCAGCGCGTTGAGTTCGGCGGCGGTTTCGGCTTGTAACTTTTTCAGCGCGTCCAACTGCGCCCGCAAGGCATCTAGCTCCGCCACGATGCGACGTTGTTCCGGAAGGGGATGTGGTGGCAATAACAACCGCAGTACTTTCTCTTTTGAAATGTTCTTCATTGTCGGGGAGGTGCCGCTTGCGCCGCGCTCGATCTGCTCCCTTAGAGCCGGTGACTTCATCGCGTGGTCCAGCCACTGCGGGACGACCTCAGCGGCGGGCTCAATGTGAAAACGAAACGTTTTGTCACTCAACAGTAGCCGTGGGCGTGTTTGGTCAACAATCGCGCAAGCACCGACAAGCTCGGTGGTATTGGCTCGGCTCATCAGAAAGTCGCCGGAGCGTACCTCATGGCGCGGATCAAATTCGACGCCCAGGGGCAAGGCTTTGTTCTCCCGTTGATCAAAGGATCCGAACGAAATTGCACCCACCTTGAGCACAGCCCATTCTTCACCGCTGGCGGGACGTGATTCGCACTGTGGACTCTTGCCGTTTTCAATCTGCGCCACAAACCGGCTCAGGGGAAGCCAATTCGCTTGGGGCCTTTCACCGAAAAGCGAACGTCTTGCTGACACATTTAGCGCCTCCGCCTCTTTCATTGCCTGCTGGCGAAGGGTGCGGGCCTCGTGGATTTGCGCGGCTAGGGTTTCGATCCGCGCCGCGATCCTCCGCTGCTCGGGAAGTGAGGGGAGTGGGACCATGACCTCGTGGATGCGCTTAAGGCTCAATACGCGGTTTCTGCCTGCCGAACCCGGACAAATCTTGTTAATCTGCTGAAGCCCGTCACGCGTCCCGAGATATCGAACTAAGAAAGGCGCATAACAGCGGGCCTCATCAACTCGAAAGGTCGGATAACGGGTGGAACCGTAAAGTCCGTGTTCCGCTTTAGAGCACAGAGCTATCGCGCCTTCCCAAGCGAATGTTACCTGCAGTATCAAGTCTCCTTCATGGAGTTTGTAGAGGTTCTTGTCACCAACCTCCAACCCAGTGCGAGGTGTTTTGTGAAAAATGCCTCGTCCAAAACAGTAAATTCCGATCTCCTGATATTGGCGCTCGGGCTTGAGTTCTACCGGACGACGCTCAAGACGAACTAATTCACCTAAGCTAACCAATGGCCATTTAGTGGTCATAAGCGTTCCGCGAACGCGGTTTTGATCTGGGCAACTAATTCTGCGATGCGCTGCTCTTTTTTCAGGATATCGTCAGCGAGTTGTTCGGGAGGGAGGTGCTCGAAATCGGTTGCGGCGTTAGGGTTTTTGCGATCGAGGTTGCAGCCGGTGGCGAGTAGCTCGGTGGCGGGAACTTTCCAGGCGCGGTCGGTTTCTTTCCGATCATTCCACCATTTGAGGCAGCCAGCGAATTCTTCGAATTGGATGGGTTGAGTTTTGGTGTAGTTCTTCCGGCCTTCGGGCAGCGGCTGTTCGTAGTACCAGACTTCTTCTGTCGGGTGGGAGCGGTCGAAGAAGATGAGATTAGTCGGGATGCTGGTATAGGGAGCGAAGACCCCGTTGGGGAGGCGGACGATGGTGTGGAGATTAAAGTCTTTGAGAAGCTCCTCTTTGATGCGGGCACAGACGCCGTCGCCGAAGAGCATGCCGTTGGGAACGACGACGGTGGCGCGGCCGGGTTTCGGCGGGCGTTTGAGCTTGCGCATGATGAGCTGGAGGAAGAGAAGGGCGGTTTCGGAGGTTTGTTTGTCTTCGGGAAAGTTGCTGAGAATGCCGCGCTCCTCTTCGCCGCCGAAGGGCGGATTGGTCATGATGATATCAACCCGGTCTCTGTCGCCGATCTCGCGGAGCGGGAAGCGAAGGCTGTTCAAAGGATCGATCTTGGGGGACTCCAGGCCGTGCAAGACCAGATTCATTTGAGCCAGAAGATAGGGAAGCGGCTTGGCTTCACCGCCGAAGATACTCTGGGTTTGAAGAACCTGCCGGTCCTCGACCGTCTGGCATTGTTTCTCTAGATGCTTAAACGACTCGACCAAGAAGCCGCCGGTGCCGCAGGCCGGGTCGAGAATCACTTCGCCTAATCGCGGGTTAATCACTTCGACCATGAAGCGGACGACTGGCCGAGGGGTGTAGAACTCTCCGGAATCACCGGCGGCATCGCGCATCTCTTTGAGCATGGACTCGTAGAGATGGCCGAGCGTGTGAATCTCGTCGCTGCTGGTGAAGTGGATGTCGTTTACTTTGTTGATCACGTCGCGGAGCAGGTAGCCGTTAATCATCCGGTTGATCGTGCCCTTGAAGACTGTCGCGATAACGTCGCGGCGGTCGCCGCCGTTGGTCCCTTGGAGGCTACGCAGATAAGAGAAGAGGCCGGGGCCTTTGGTGCCATCGGGACGAACGGCTTCTTCGTTGTTAACAAAGGCGATCAACTCGTCGCCGGTTACTCCCTCGGCCTTCGCGGCCCAATCGCGCCAGCGGTATGGCGGCTCCAAAGCGGGGCGAAAGCGGGTGCCACTCATCTTGGCTTCTTCTTCGCGAATCTGCTCCATGTCGTCGAGGAATTTTAGGAACATGATCCAGGTCAACATCGGCAACCGGTCGAGATCGCCGTTGAGGCCTTTGTCCTTCCGCATGATGTCGCGACAGGCCTTGACGATGGAGGAAAGCCGCTGCGCGGTAGTGAGGGGTTGGGAGTTCTTGGATTTGCTGGTTCGTGCCATGCGTTACAATCTCAAATTGCAAATTTCAGATCTCAGATATTCAGATGAATACGGATCTCAGATCTCAGATTTCAGATTACACAGTGTCCGGGTCCTTTTTCTTTCCTTGGGCTGCGGTGTCACGGATGCGCTGGAGTTCGTCTAAGAACTCTTCCTGCTCTTTTCAGCTTGTATAACGTTTTCGTGCTTTCTCGTCGAACCGGCGCTGGCCCAGAATTTCCGTGTTTTTCAGGCTCTCAATCCAGCCGTAGAGCTGCTTCGATATTCTCTCGCTCCTGCCTCTGAGATCTGCAATCTGGGATTTGAGATCGCTGAACTTGCTCCAGCCGTCCAGAACCCGCAGCATGGAACGAACTTCGCCTGCCGAGCCGCGCGCGATATAGAGGAAAGACAGGAGTTCATTGGTCGTGCCGCGTTCGAAACCCTCGGCGATATTGTTGGAAACGGATAGAGCCGCCCGCTCCAACTGGTCCCGGAGCCCGGGATGGCGGCGGAACGGCTCAAGTGCGGTAAACTCGTACATCAAGCGAGCCAGCTCCGCAGCTTCTTGCCAAACCGGCAGGTCTTCAAAGCGTTTGTACTGCATGTCTGCTTCGCAGGATCTCAGATTTCAGAGCCACCCCGCTGCAAAGATTGCAATACCAAATCATATGAGATTTGTAATCTGAAATTTAAAATTGCCGATAAGCAGATGCCAACTCCGACGTTTCATAAGGGGATAGCCTCCTCACGCACGCTTGACAAGAATGGGGTGTCTCGCGTGAGCCAATCGACCTCGCGTATAAACACTTTACTGATGGTGATTTCGTACTTCAGAGATAGAGATGAAGCAAGGTCGCTTGTCCTATCAACTTCGTGGGCATAGCTATCGAAATGCTTTAATACAACGAGAATGTCCAAATCGGACTCTTCGTCTTCTTTGCCCAAGGCGTAGGACCCGTAAACGTAAAGGTCCTTTAGACACTCGCCATAAATAGCAGTGAGTCCGGATTTCAAATCGGCTACAAGCTGGTCAAGGCCTTTCTTATCAATCTTCATGGATCAGGCTAGGCTGCGTACAAAAGTGACTGTAGCTCATCCACTGCCTCTTTGAGCTGTTCCGCCCCGCCAAACAAGCGGGCTATCTCGATTACGTTACCGCGCTCTGAGATCGGTGGTACCTTGAGGACGTCGGGAATTATAAACTGCGCGGTGCCGTGTTCGGCGTATTTTTCCAGCAGGTCGCTGAGAATCGCCCGCGCCTCCGGTCCGTATTTCTCAAAGAAAAGCTTCTCCTCTTTCTTTACCCGGTCCGCGCGCTCGCGCCGCGTGCGCAGCGGGGCGTTAAAGGTCAGATGGCACAGAAGATCGAACGGATCGGCTTCGGGCCGGTTGCTTGAAGACCTGAGTTGATCGAAGTCGATTCCTCTTTCTTCCAGTTTGGCGATGATCTCAGCGCGCAGAACCGGGTTTGCCCATTGCCTGCGCAAGTCGGCAGCGGCGGGATAAAGCGTACGGACCTTTTCGGCGGCGTACTCGGTAAACTTGACGACGCGGAGTTGCTTGCCGTCGGGGTCTAATTCATAGACGAGGTGAGCGGCGATTTCGACTTGCCCGCCGTCAAAGTAGTATTTGCGCCGGTGCCCTTCTGAATCATCCGAGATTCCCGGCCCACGCTCCTCTTCTTGTTCGGCGATTTTGGTTTCTTCTGTAACGATTTCACTGATTATTTCCCCGGTCTCTGTCATTTCCTGCTCGGTCACGAAAGCAGGCTCTCCGTCAAAATCCGGATCAGCGAACAGACGCGTCGCGGACCCCGTATAGTCGATAATGTTAAAATAGTACTTATCGTAGTCGTCGCGCACGCGCGTGCCTCGGCCGATTATTTGTTTGAACTCCACCATAGAGTTAACGACGCGGGCAATGACGATGTTCTTGCAAGTGGGAATATCGACTCCCGTGGTGAGCAATTGCGAAGTCGTCACGAGCACGGGCGTAGTGGTTTCGAGCTCCTGAAATTTGCTTAGATATCCCCGGCCGACCGTGCCCTCCTCGGAGGTAACTCGGCAGGCATAGTCAGGGTATTGCTTTGTCAGGTCTTCGTTCAGGTTGTTCAGGGCACGGCGCATCTCGTCCGCATGCTCCTGGTCAACACAAAACACGATGGTTTTGGCGTACCGGTCTGTCTTCTTTAAGAAACCCGTAAGATTTCGCGCGATCGCCTCAGTCCGAGCTTTCAGGGCTACGGCGCGCTCAAAGTCCGCGGTTTGATATTCGGCGTCAGGGATGCTTCGTCCGTAACGGTCCATGTCGCCTTTGCTTGGCCGCCAGCCCGCCGCATCCCACTCGGTGATGATGCGGTGCACTCGATAGGGCGCGAGAAACCCGTCTTCGATCCCTTGCCTCATGCTGTAAGTGTAGATTGGGTTGCCGAAATAACGATACGTGTCTCGGTTGTCCTTTCTCAAGGGCGTGGCGGTCATGCCCAACTGATAGGCAGGCTGAAAGTAGCGCAGGATCTCGCGCCAGTTGCTTTCATCCCTGGCGCTTCCCCGATGGCACTCGTCAACAATGACGAGATCAAAGAACTCTCTCGGATACTCTTTATAAAGGCCCGGACGCCGCTCGTCCTTGGCGATCGCCTGGTAGATCGCGAAGTACATCTCACGGCCCTTGTTGATCTCCCCGTTCTCGATCTTCCAACGCGCGTCGCCGAAGCTCGTAAACATTTTATCTTTGGGGTCATCGATTAGAATGTTGCGGTCGGCGAGATAAAGGATCTTCGGCCGGCGGTGTTCTCCCGTGCGATTCCATCTCATGCTCCAGAGCTTCCAGCAAATTTGAAAAGCAACCGCAGTCTTACCGGTTCCGGTTGCCATCGTGAGCAGCACCCGCTTCCGGCCTTGCAGGATGGCTTGCAGGGCGCGGTTAATGGCGATTTCCTGATAGTAACGCTGTCCTTTTCCGACCGCGGCGTTGGCCGGAGTGAGAATTTTGCCGGCCGTCTCGTCATCGGCTATCCGCTCGGCGGCGCGGAATCGCTGCCATAACTCAGCGGGGCCGGGAAACGACTCAAGCTCCCGCTCTTTGCCGGTTGTGAAGTCGAATTCAACGATGCCGTGGCCGTTGGTGGAATAGGCGAATTTCAGTCCGAGACCTTCGGCGTAGTTCTTGGCTTGCTGGAGGCCATCTCCCGGAAGTTTGTAGGCAGCTTTAGCCTCGACGACAGCTATCATGAAGTCACGAGCATATCGGAGCAAGTAGTCAGCCCGCTTCGATGGCCGGCGGCGCGCCTTAATTCCCACCACCACAATGCGGCCGTCAGTGAAGCTTTTTTGTTCGTTTATTTGGTCGTCGATCCAGCCGGCGGTATAGAGCTTCGGCAGGACATACTTCCGGCAGGTGTCAGCTTCAGTAATCACAGTATGGGCGTTCCTGATGGGGTTCCGGCGATTGTACGTGATGCATCAGGTGCGTGGCAAACGGCGGGAAGGGAGGTGCCCATGGAAACGGGAAGGATGAAAAAGATTCAATAGTAGTCTAAAAAATTCTTCAGCAACGCTTTGCCTTCGTTCGTGAGGATCGATTCGGGATGGAACTGGACGCCTTCAATGGGGAAGGTCCGGTGGCGGACTCCCATGATGACGTTATCGGAGGTGTAGGCGCTGATCGCGAGGTCCGCGGGAAGCGTCGCGGGGTTGATAACCAGGGAATGGTAGCGCATGGCGGGGAAGGGGTTTTTCAACGACCGAAAGATGGTTTGGGAGTCGTGGTGAATGTCAGAGAGCTTGCCGTGCATGATCGAGGGAGCGCGAATAATTTTACCGCCGAACGCCGCGCCGATCGACTGGTGCCCGAGGCAGACGCCGAGGAGCGGGATCTTGGGACCAAAGCGGCGGATGACCTCGCATGAGATACCCGCCTCATTCGGGGTGCACGGGCCGGGAGAGATGACGATCTTTTGCGGCTGGAGAGCCGCGATCTCGTCGAGGGTGATTTCGTCGTTGCGGTAAACCTTCACTTCCACCCCCAACTCCCCAAGGTAATGATAGAGGTTGTAAGTGAAAGAGTCGTAGTTATCGATCAGCAGGATCATATCGTGTTCGTGATCGTGCTCTCTGTCCTCGTTGCACTCGGAATTTCAAATGCAAGATCTCAAAAATTCAAATTAGGGATCTGCTATCTGCCAGGGCGTGCCCGCGAATACGAGCCACGATCACGATTGTCTTCTCCACTGCTCCGCCAGCTCGATCGCGCGGAGCATGGCGCTCGCCTTGTTTAAGGTTTCGCGGTATTCGCTTTCCGGGTCGGAGTCGGCGACGATGCCGGCGCCCGCATGAATGAAAGCCGTTTGCCCCCGCATCAGGATCGTCCGTATCGCAATGCATGTGTCGAGGTTGCCATTGAAACTGAAGTAACCAATCGCGCCCGCGTAGGTTCCCCGCCGCTCATTTTCTAATTCGCTGATGATTTGCATCGCCCGGATCTTGGGGGCGCCGGAAACCGTACCTGCCGGGAAACAAGAAACGAAAACATCCGCCGGACTTTTTCCCGCCATCAATTTGCCGCGCACATTGGAAACGATGTGGATCACGTGCGAGTAGCGCTCGATGACCATGAGTTCGTTGACCTCAACCGAACCGACTTCCGCGACGCTGCCGACGTCGTTTCTTCCCAGGTCCACGAGCATGATATGCTCCGCTTTTTCCTTGGGATCAGCGAGGAGATCCGCCTCGAGCTCCCTTTCCTCCTCGGCTGTCGATCCCCGGCGGCGCGTGCCGGCGATGGGCCTGAGCTCTATGGTATTGCCCGTGAGCCGGACCATGGTTTCGGGCGACGAGCCGATCAGGCGGAGCCTCTCCAGCTCCAGATAGAACATATAGGGTGACGGGTTAATGAAGCGCAACGCCCGGTAGATCTCGAACGGCTCAGCACGGGTGCGGGTCTCAAGCCGCTGGCAGAGAACGGCCTGGATGATGTCGCCCGCTCTAATGTATTCCTTGGCGCGCCCAACGGCTGTCTTGTATGCCTTGGGGGAAAGGTTGGACTGAACCTTTCTCTTTTTTGGCCGCACGCCGAGATCGCGCGACTCGATCTGTCTGGGTTTTTTTTTCAGGGAGGCGACCAGTCGCGCGATTCTGGCCCCGGCGTCGCGGTAGGCCCGGCGCAAGTCGGTGCCCGGATTCAAGCGCACGTTGTCAATGACCTTGATGGTGTGTTTCAGGTTGTCAAACGCAACGATGGTTTGGACAAAGATAAAAAACATCTCGGGCAGCGCAAGGCGGTTTTTCTTGGGCAGAGGAATATTGTGAAACTGCTCCACGGCGTCATAGGCGACGTAACCTAAAGCCCCGCCGAAGAATGGTGGAACCCCTGCGATCGCAACGCTCCGGTACTCTTCAAGCAGCTTCTTTAGGACTTCGAGCGGCCGGTCGGCCGTGAACCTTTTTCTGTGGCCGTTTTCCAGGATTTCAACTTTGCTGCCAGTGGACTTAAAAATCCGGTAAGGGCGTGTGCCAAGAAAAGAATACCGGGCCCAGCGCTCGCTGCCTTCGATGCTTTCCAAAAGAAACGCGTAAGAATCCTTGTCCAGACGCTGGAAAAAAGAGAGGGGAGTCTCTAAATCCATCAGGAACTCCTGATAGATCGGGATCACGTTCCCCTCTTTGGCAAGACGGGAAAACTCCGCAAACGATGGGAGCAACACAGGTTCCATTACCAAAACAAAGCGTAAACTTGCATTTTGCCGCCAATAAAAAAGGCCATAGGAGAGTCTGCCTATGGCCTTTTTTATTGCGCGAAAAAACTGGAGTCAGCCATGAAGCAGACGCCGGATAAAACACCGGCGCCAGGACCACATAACCCACGCCTTTCTTTCCAGCCGAGCTACCATTAGTTACTAAATTACACCAGGCGCGGCGCAGGGTCAAATGTAGTACATCTGGCTGCCGTCTTCAGGGCGGCAAAGATCCGCCAGGGTGACTTGTTGTAGAACCTTTTCCGATGCTTCCACCGCCCTTGCCCAGCTTTCCACAAGCCTGCGCACAACAATGGAAGAAGAGCGCCGGTTTCTTTGTGGTTCCATTTCCATTCCCCAGAGGGGTCCTTCCAGGACCTTGAGCACTTCCGATACCGTAATCTGCTCGGGCGGTCTGACGAGGTGATAACCGCCTCCTGGCCCCCGTGTGCCGTGAACAAAATTCCCGCGTTTGAGCAGCACCATAATCTGGCCGAGATATTCTTCCGGGATCCTCTTGCGCCGGGCCATATCCTTGACCTGGACAGGCTGACCAGTCTTGGAATTCTCCACAATGTCCGCCATCGCGAGCAGGCCGTAAAAGCCTTTTGAATTAACCTTCACAGATCTTCCTTTGGCTGCAGGGGGAGTTCGCCGCATCAAAAATATAGGCTTGCCCTGGGAGTGTCAAGAAAGCGAGGGGATGATTGACAACCCAGAGGAGCTTATGTAGTCTAAAACGGCTTTTTGCCAGGAGCCGTATATGATTCGCAGAGATAAATCCAACTATGTAATTCAGTCGGTGGCGCACTCGCTGGATGTTTTGGAACAGTTTTGCCTGGAGGCCGATGAGATTGGAGTTACCGAGCTAAGCAAACGGCTCAAGCTGCATAAGAACAATGTTTTTCGGCTTCTTGCGACGCTGGAGTCGCGCGGGTACATCGAACAGAACAAGGTTACGGAAAACTATCGGCTTGGGCTCAAGTGTCTCCAGTTGGGGAAGACTTATGTGAATCAGATCGGCTTTCTCGAGCGAGCCAAAGCGGTCCTCAAGGACCTCACGATCGAAACGCAAGAGAGTGCTTTTGCCGCCCTGCGCAAGGGCAAGGATATTGTCCCGCTGGAATTCGTGGAACCCCAGCGTGCGATCAGAGTCACGCCCTTCCTTGGCCTCGTACTTCCCTGGCACTGCACCGCCGCAGGGAAAGTCCATCTTGCCTTCGAAGCGGAAGGGGAATTCCGCGAGAGCCTCCCCGAGCCGCTGCGGAAGTATACTGAGAACACCATTGTCGACCGCGGCGTCTTGCTGAAAGAAATCAAAGAGGCGAGCGAAAAGGGGTATGCTGTAGATCAAGGTGAGTTTATCGAAGATGTCTGCTGTGCCGCAGTTCCCATACGAGACTATGCCCGGAATCTCGTCGGCAGTTTATCGGTTGCGGGGCCGGTTTATCGCTTGACACCGGAGAGAATGGACAAAGAAATCATTCCGCGAGTGCTGCAAGGGGGGAGAGAACTTTCCCGACGGCTTGGGTTTCCCGGCTAGCAAATCTGTCATCAAAATCTAACCTGCCCCCTTTTTCTCCAAGAAGATTGGCCGAAAAACATCACGTCCCGAAGGCTTGCCGCTAGCGGTTATTTTCCTGAGAGCGGCGACTTGCATGTTCCTTGTTAGGAAGCGGAGTGAACCTGTCATACAAATTTTAAGCCTATCCGTTTTTAAATGGCCGGGTTGGAGGAGATAGAGTCATCTGATAAGGAGTAGCCATGCTGACCACCTGGGAGAAAGTTCTTTTTTTGGCGCTGGCTGGCGTATGCTTGTACTTTGCTGCTCGGGGTTTCCGACAGGTCTATAAGATCATTCTGCGCGGCAAGCCGGACACCCGCTTCGCCGATCTTCGGCAGCGCATCCTGGATGCGATTTGGATTGTTCTAACGCAGCAGACGGTTTTCAAAAAGCGCCCTTTGATCTCGTTCCTCCATTGCCTGGTCTTCTATGGGTTTCTGTATTATGGCCTCGTGAACGTGGTCGATTTTCTACAAGGCTTTGTCGCGCTCCATGCGCGCGGCGGCGCGTGGAATGGCTTCAACTTGCTCGCGGATCTTCTGACTGCGGGAGTGCTTGTGGGCATCGTAGGCTTGGTCGTGCGACGCTTTGTCGGCCGGCCCGCTGATTTTGCCTTTGCTCCCAATGTTTTAATCCACGATCGAGCGAAGGCCGGCATCTTGTGGGATTCCAGCATTGTGGCGGGCTTTATCATCTTTCATGTGGGCAGTCGGTTGCTTTCGAAGGCCGCGGAAATCGCCCAGGAGGGAGCGGACCCGTACCAGCTGGTAGGGTCGTCGCTCGCGATAATCTTTCTCCCGTTAGATCCGGCCTTGGTTGAAGTCTGGCGCCACCTGTTCTGGTGGGGCGCGCTGGCTTCCATCCTGCTCTTTCTGCCCTACTTTCCGCGCTCCAAGCATATTCACCTCTTCCTGGCCCCCATCAATCTGGCGCTGAAAAAAGAAAGCCCCGGCACATTAGATCCGATGGATTTCGAAAAAGAAGAGCGCTTTGGGGCGGCGAAACTTGAGGATTTATCGTGGCCCAGACTTCTGGACGCTTACAGCTGCATCATGTGTAATCGCTGCCAGGAGGCTTGTCCCGCGTATGCGACCGGAAAGAGCCTGAGCCCTGCGGCCATCTTGATCAGCGAGCGCTACGAGCTCAATCAGATCCGCGAGGAGTTTAGCGCAGGAACGGAAAGCCCGCGTCTGTTGCGCGAGTTTGCCCTCAGCGAAGAAGCCGCCTGGGCCTGCACCACCTGTAACGCATGCGTTGAAGTCTGTCCGGTTGGTAACGAGCCGATGCTCCACATCGTCGACCTGCGCCGCGAGCGCGTGTTGATGGATGCGGAATTCCCCAACGGCCTCAAGACCGCGTTTAATCACATGGAGCGGGCCGGCAACCCATTTGGTCTGGCCGCCAACGACCGTCTCGCTTGGACCAGCAAACTACCCTTTGCAGTGCCCACGACGGCAGAAAATCACAGTCCCGATGTGCTGTATTGGGTGGGCTGTGCGGTAGCCTACGATCCGCGGGCGCAAAAAATTGCCTCTAGCATGGCCGAGTTGATGCACGCTTCCGGCGTGAATTGGGCCGTTCTCGGCATCGAGGAGAAGTGCACGGGAGACGCTGCCCGACGCGCCGGGAATGAGTACCTTTTTTCGCAACTCGCGGCGGAGAATGTGGAAACGCTCAATGCGCTACGGCCCAAGATGATCGTCACTACCTGTCCCCACTGCTTCCACACCCTCGGCAACGAATATCCCCAGTTCGGCGGCAATTACACCGTGCGCCATCATACCCAGTTCATCGAAGAGCTGATCAAAGACCGCAAAGTTGCATTGAATGGATCCGGTGGGGCAATCACGTATCATGATCCCTGTTATCTGGGACGGCACAACGGAGTCTACGAAGAGCCGCGGCGGCTCATCGAGGCTACGGGGGCTCAGTTGACGGAGGTCGAACGGAACCGAAGCAACAGTTTCTGTTGTGGCGCAGGAGGGGGACAGTTTTGGAAAGAAGAAGAGAAGGGTAAGGAGCGCGTCAGCACCGAGCGCTTCCGCCAACTCAAACAAACGGGCGCAAAGACGGTCGCTACCGGATGCCCGTTTTGTCTCAAGATGTTGTCCGACGAAGCGGCGAAGGAACCGGAGACCTCGCCAGAGGTCTTGGATATTGCCGAGATTGTGGCCGGCGGTCTCAAAAAAGCTTAAAGTTTTGAGAACTTGTCGTTAGGCTCGAAGAAAATTTTGCCTCTCACCGTGCGCGATTCTCATTTACCCACCGTTCGGCATCGCCGATTCTCTAGCAGGGTGACGAAACAAGGACTCTCGTGGATTCCCTTTCTGCTGCTAGCTGCGCTGTCGAGTTGCCGCTCGAACCCGGCAGTGATTCTCGCAAGCGGCGCGGGAAGGGATGTCAAGGTGCAGGTCGAAATCGCCGATACGCCGGCAAAACGAGCCCGGGGACTCATGTATCGCAATGACCTGGGAGAGGATCAGGGAATGCTGTTTCTGTTTCCGGCTCCGGTGGATCAGACGTTCTGGATGAAAAATACGCCGCTGTCTCTGGATCTCATTTTCATCGGCAGCGATTTGCGCATTGTCGGTATCGTCGAGCGCGCCACACCGTTCTCGACCGACTCGCTCTCCGTTTCTCAGCCCAGCCAGTTTGTCCTTGAAGTTCGAGGGGGCTTCTGCCAGCGCAATGGAGTCAAAGCCGGCGGCGCGGTGCGCTTCGAGGGGGTCTCGCTCGATTCAATCAACGGTTAAAGAGTTTAAAAGTTCAACGGTTCAATTGCTAAAACTTTGAACCCTTGAACCTGGAACCTTTGAACCTGTTCTTTAGATTTCCTTAAAGAAATACGACCGCAGAGGCGCCAACCTCTCTTCGTAGGAATCGGGATACATGAACCACAAAGTAGCCGCGATACTGCTTAAGAGGGAATTGCCATCCTGTGGGGTGTAGCACATGCCGACAATTTCGCGGTCCCCTTTGAGTGCCAAGCTCTGGGTCACGATGACTGTCTGATTCAGAATTCGCCCGAAGATGCCGTGGTCTCTCCCGAAGGAAAAGACAGATGCCATGGACTTTTTGTTTGTGAGCGCAATCCGACCATTGCTCTTAAGTCTGCGTAGAACCTCGTCCATCGTGACCCCACGGCGCAAGTGCAGGTTGAAATGGATGGCATGCATGTACTGGGTGTTAAGCTTGAGCGCTGAGGAGTGAATGTCCAGGTCCAGGCCGAGGGTTTTGAAGAGATAATGGGCATCTCTGCCCTGGTGGGTGCCGAACCGGGGATCGTCATGCTTTCCGATCTCGGGGGCGGGAATGAATTCCGTATCCTGACTGATATCGTTGGCCCGGCGCATGCAGACAAAAAGACCCTCTTCCAGGTTGTCTTCCTTCTCGGGGCCAAGGGCGATGGTGTCAATCAGGACAGCAAGGTTATGGGTATTGCAACTCACGACCTGAATGAACTGATCTTTACCCCTCTCCAAAGCTTTATCGTTGATACCCCGTGCATACATTCTGCCGAAGCCGAATTCGCTCCCCTGAGCAATGAAACCGCGTCCATTATTGGCGTAGCGCTTGTAGTATTTTTCCTTGTTTTCGTTTCCGACCGGCGTGCAGTCGATAACGACACTGGCTCTTTCGAGAGCCTCCTCTGCCTCATAGTGGGGTTCCATCCCTAGATCTTTGAAGCTCTGCCAGCGGTCCTTATCCACGGCAAGTCGCGCTCCTTTTTTCCCGAGGACGAGGACCTTGGAGCGATCAGTGAGAAGAGGAGTTCTTTTGTGAAAGGTAACCTCATCGATCCCGAACTGCTCTTTAAAGGTGGAAAGGATACCAATCAGGGGTTCGCCGATTGTCCCGGTTCCTACGATGTGAACAACTTTAGACATAAAGGCTCCTTGGGTAGGATTGAAGTTAGAACCCTAAAACGCATTGTTTATACTACACTTTTTAGCGCGGGAAAAGGAAAGATGGTTGCGTCCGGGCGGATGCCTACTATAATAAACATTCTGGAGGGAGAAAACGGCATGGCGCAAGAGTTAGAGAAAGTCAAAAGCCTTCTGGACAAACGCTTCGGTATCACAGACCACGACCTGGATCGCGTCCTCGGTACGGCACTGGGAAAGAAGGCCGACTACGCGGATCTCTATTTCGAATATCGGGTGAACGATGGCGTGGGTCTCGAGGAGGGACTGGTCAAGAATAGCTCGCGCTCCACAGCCAACGGAGTTGGCGTCCGGGTATTGAAGGAAGCGAAGACGGGATACGCGTTTACCGACGATGTGACGATTGAAAATCTCGAACTGGCGGCCAGAACGGCGCGATACATCGCGCAGAATCAAGAAACGCAGGTTCCGGTACCGGTCGGCAACCGGCGAGGTGAAGCGCACGATCTCTATCCGGTAAATAAGCCGGTCACGGAAGTGGCGCTTGGGGAAAAAATTGCTCTCCTTGAGAGGATGGACCGTCTGGCGCGCAGCCTCGACCCAAGAATCAAGAATGTTTTTGTGTCGCTTGCCAGTGAACAAAAGATTGTGCTGCTTGCCTCTGCGGAAGGATGGTTGGTGGGTGACGTTCAGCCTTTGACGAGGCTGAACATCACCTGTATCGCCGAAGACAAAGGCAACCGGCAAACCGGGAGCTTCGGCGGCGGCGGGCGCGTAGAGTTTGGTTTTTTCACGGAAGGGAACGATTGCGAGCGTTACACCCGCGAAGCCGTGCGTCAAGCGATCCTGAATTTGGATGCGGTGGACGCGCCGGCGGGGATGATGGACATTGTGCTGGGCCCGGGTTGGCCCGGGATACTCCTTCACGAGGCGATCGGGCATGGACTGGAAGGTGATTTTAATCGGAAGAAGGTATCCGCTTTTACCGGCCGCATCGGGCAAAAGGTGGCGTCCGAGCTTTGCAGTGTGATCGATGACGGAACCATTCCTTCGCGGCGCGGTTCGCTCAATGTGGACGATGAAGGGACGCCTACCCAGCGCACGGTTCTGATCGAGAAGGGGATCCTCAGAGGCTACCTCCAGGATCGGCTAAACTCTTCGCTGATGCAAATGTCTTTGACCGGCAATGGGCGCCGTGAGAGTTATGCTCACATTCCCATGCCGCGGATGACCAACACTTTTATGCTGGCAGGTGAGACGCTGCCCGATGATATCCTTCGCTCGGTACGGAAAGGGCTTTACGCCGTGGCTTTTGGCGGCGGGCAGGTGGACATTACCAACGGAAAGTTTGTGTTTTCCGCGAGCGAGGCATACTTGATCGAGGATGGGAAAGTGACCCGGCCGGTCAAGGGGGCAACGCTCATCGGCAACGGTCCGGATGTCCTCACGCGAGTCTCCATGGTCGGAACCGACCTGAAGCTGGACGAGGGGATCGGGACGTGCGGCAAGGATGGCCAATCCGTCCCTGTGGGTGTTGGCTTGCCGACGATCAGGATCGACGGGATTACGGTGGGCGGCACGGCAGCGTGACCGTGGCTCGTGCTCGTGATCGTAAACGCGGCACAGACGGATCGATTATAAACACGAACACGAACACGAATCACGCACACGAGGAACGATGGAACGATACCAACTGAGCAAGGAACTCGCCGAGCAGATTCTCGTGCAGTCGAAGCGCCAGGGGGCTACTGCGGGAGATGTGGGCATGGTTGAAGGCGATTCTTTCTATGTCACCGTCCGCCTTGGGGAAATCGACAAAATCAGCCAGTCCCGGGAGAAGCGCTTGGGACTTCGTCTCTTTCGGGATACAAGCTCGGCGACTGCCTCAACCTCCGACATTTCGCAAGCTTCGATCGACAAGCTCATTGACGACACTTTGGTCATGGCCCGCGCCACGGCGCCCGATGAATACAGCGGTCTCCCGGCTGCCGAGGATCTGGTTTGCGATCCGCCGGAGCTCGATCTCGTCGATGACCGGGGAAGCAAGGTAGGGGTCGAAGAAAAGATCCGATTGGCTCGGGAGGCGGAGGCGAGCGCGCTAGCTGTTGATCCGCGCGTAGTGAACAGCGAGGGAGCGGAGTTTTCCGGTCACTTGCAGCGAGTTATTTATGCGAGCAGCCTTGGTTTTGCCGGCGAGTATCGCAGCACGGTTTTCGGCCTCTCCGTAGCGCCCGTGGCCGGCGAGAACGGCTCGATGCAGCGTGACTCGTGGTATTCCATGAAGCGAAAATTCGATGAGCTGGAACCTCCTGCGGCCATAGGACAAAAGGCCGCTCAAAGGGCTTTGAGAAAGCTCGGCGCAAGGAAAGTTAGCACTCGTGAGGTTCCTGTGGTTTTTGACCCGGAAACGGCAGCGAGCCTCTTGCGTCATCTCTCCTCAGCGTTGTCGGGGTATTCGCTGTACAAAAGGGCCTCTTTCCTGCTCGGGAAGCTGGGTCAGAAGATTGCGTCGGAACGATTGAGCGTCGTCGATGATGCCACGATACCCGCGGCGCTGGGTTCGAGGCCGTTTGATGGAGAGGGCATGGCAAGCCGGAGAAACGTGGTGATCGAGGAAGGGGTGCTGCGCAGCTACCTGCTTGACACGTACAGCGCCAAGAAGCTTGGTCTTCGTTCGACCGGTAATGCCGCTCGTTCTGTGGGCGGTCCTCCGGTCGTATCGCCGACCAACTTTTATCTTCTCCCCGGACCCTATTCGGCGGAACAGATCCTGGATTCTGTGGACGAGGGGTTCTATGTGACCGACCTCATTGGGTTTGGCGTGAATCTTGTGACCGGCGATTATTCGCGCGGCGCATCCGGTTTCTGGATTGAAAAAGGTAAGCTCTCTTATCCCGTCGAAGAAGTGACGATCGCGGGAAGTCTTCAAGGCATGTTAAGCGATATCGAGATGGTGGGTAACGATCTCGAGATGCGCAATCGCACCTGCTCGCCAACCATAAAACTCAGCCGCATGACCGTGGCGGGAAGCTAAATCGTGATCGTGGCTCGTGCTCGTGTTTTGACTTGATCGTTTCTCACGAGCACGGGAAACGATCGCGACCCAAGAAAAACCGTCCGGCCGTGCTCAATTTGATCGCTTTCGCGTTTCGTCCAATAGAGTTTGACGCCATCTCGCTTCACAGAATTGATTGAGCGTCATTGTCAATTTCCGTGCGCACGGTCTCCCGCGTAAAAACACGTCGATCGAGGGCACAAAACGCCCTCTCTCACCAACAGCGCTGCACGCCAACCCGCCTGTAACAGTCAAGTGGTGTCATAGGAACAACTTATGATTACTCCATAGGAATTTCATATTGGACCCGCTAGCGCGCCGTCTCGTATGGTTGGCCGTAGGGGGCCGCGATTGAAACTCTCCAAGGGGGGACGGCTCTGATGACTATGCCCACGCGTTAAATGATAAGCCGCGACGGGAAGTCTGCACGTAAGCATAGGAGGGACTTCAATGGCAAAGGTACCATCACAAAAAAAATCTTGGACCTTCATGGTCTATATGGCCGGTGACAATAACCTGGATCCGAATGGTGTCCAGGATCTGAAAGAAATGAAAAAGGTGGGTTCGACCAAGGACATAAACATTATCGCGCAATTTGATAGAGCAGCCGGCCACAAGGCAAAGCGATACTATTTGCGTAAGGGTGGTACCGTCGCTGCCGACGCAGTTGAAACGTTGGGAAAGGAAAATACCGGTGATCCGAAAGTATTGTCAGAATTCTTTAAATGGGGGGTTAAGAACTACCCAGCGGATCATTACATCCTTGTGCTTTGGAACCACGGGCAGGGGTGGGACGATACTGACATTTTTGCCGGCGAACGTCACCGGTCCATGCGACGGCTCCCCACGGGGCGCGTTCGACACTCTCTTTTTCACACGCCGATCCGCCAAATGTTCAAACGAGCCATCCGCGACCCGCAGGCACGAGCCATCTTGATTGATGATGACGCTAAAGACTTTCTCGATAATTTAGAAATGAAGAAGGTTCTCGCGGGCGCCGCCAAGTTGCTCAAACGGAAGTTAGATATCCTAGGGATGGACGCCTGCCTCATGAGTATGGCTGAGGTGGGATATCAGCTTCAGGGTGGTGCGTTGTTTACCGTTGGCTCGGAACAAACGGAACCTTTAGACGGCTGGCCTTACGACACTATTCTTCGCGAATTAGTGAAGAACCCGGCGATGAAAGCGAAAGATCTAAGCATGCTTATCGTGAGCAGATATTTGGCGTCCTATGCCAGGGACTCGGTCACACAATCCGCCTGCGACTTGTCGCAAGCAGACACGCTCGCCAGTTCCGTTGCCAGCTTGGCCAGCATGCTCAAAACAAAGTTGGGTGACGCGGCCGTCAAACAAGCAATTCTCGCGGCTCGAATGCAGTCACAAGCCTATGAGGTGGCAGATAACATCGACCTCGTTGACTTTTGCTCGCTGCTCCAGCAGGCGCCGGTAGGAAGCGAAATCATCCATTGCTGTCAGGATGTCATTAAAGCTACCCAGTCCGGGTATGTCGTGGCACAAGGTTCCAAAGGCTCGGATCTGAAAAATTCACACGGCGTCGCGATCTATTTCCCGACGATCGCGGTGTCGCCGCTTTATGCGGGCTTGGATTTTAGTCAGAAGACAGGCTGGGATGACTTCCTCAAAGCGTATTTAATCGCGGTCCGTAGCCACCCTTGAGTCACTGCGAAGAATTCAATCGCTGACGATCAGATTGCCGTCGAATAACCGCCGGGGAGATCAAATATATGCCACAACGAATTTCCATTCTAAGTATCCACGGTATAGGACATGGAGATGTTGATCCGTTGCTCCGGCCATCGTGGACTAATGCCATAACGCAGGACCTTCACCGCTGGAATCCGGACCTACAGGTCGACTTGGACGCCAATGATTTTTTGCGGTACGACGATCTTTTCGATCACGCCCCGCTGAATCCGATAACCTATGGAGAAGCGGTCACAGAACTTCTCGGAAGTGGAATCGTGCACGGCATCGGCGACGTTTTCACTCGCTCGCGGGGGTTGTTCGATCTTCCGGATCGGATCCGCTGGACTGCCGGTATGGTCGCACAATGGGCGACCGAGGATGAACTACGTGCCAGACTACGGACTCGGGTGTTGAACGCGCTCAACGCAAAACAATATGACTTAGTCGCCGCGCATAGCCTCGGCTCACTCATTTGCTATGACGCGTTCAGCAGAAATCCGGCCGCGATCACCGGAAAAGTTTTTCTGACGTTCGGCTCCCAGATTGGCAATTCTTTTGTGCGGGATTGTTTCGCGGGCCGCGTAAAAGCTGTGAACGCCAACATGTGGTACCACCTTTACAACCCGGAGGACCACGTGTTTACCACGGAAATCGCAATCCAAGCCTCCAACTTCACGCAAATATTTACCGATTTTGACAAGCCCGACGATATTCTCAACCACGACCCCGTTTGGTATTTCAACCATGCCAACACACAGGCACGGGTTTGGTTCGATTTATCCGGCATCCGTCCCGCGCGCGCAATGGCGCGCGACATCCGGGTGACACATGCCTTAGCCGCCCGGCCCGAACGGCGAGCGGTGCTCATCGGGATTAACGATTACCCAAATCCGGCTAACCGATTGGAGGGCTGCGTCAATGATGTGTACCTTATGAGTTCTGTGCTTCAAGAATGCGGTTTCCGCCCAGAGGAAATCCGAGTGGTTCTCAACAATCGCGCGACCACTGCCAATATTCTCGAGCGCCTTCACTGGCTTTTAGACAACGTAGGCCAAGAAGATGAGCGGGTACTCTTTTACTCCGGCCACGGCGCTCAGATACCTGCTTACGGGGCCGACGATGAAGTCGATCACCTTGACGAGTGTCTTGTTCCCTACGATTTTGACTGGAGCCCGGATCATGCGATCGCCGACAAACAATTCGTGAATTTTTATAGCCAGCTTCCCTACGAAAGTCGCTTCGCCGCTATTTTTGATTGTTGTCATGCAGGCGGCCTGACGCGCGAGGGTGGACTTCGACCGCGGGGGATCGACCCACCCGACGACATACGTCACCGAGCGCTCCAATGGAATAGTAAGCTTGAGATGTGGGAATCGCGACCGCTCACCTCGCCCAATCGCTCCCTCGCTGATTCGAAAGGCGGAAATCTCTATCTTGGGGCTAAGGGTGTTACGTATCGCATAGGTCGCGCGGCGATGCTGCGTCGATTGCCTAATAGGTTGTATGACAGTGAGCGCGCGGCTCTCGGTCACCATGGACCCTATCTCCCGATTCTCTTGGAGGCCTGCCAAGAACAACAATTATCATACGAGTATCGGGACGGTGCCACATCCTACGGCGCTTTTACGTTTAGCCTGGCAAAAGTTTTGCGCGAGGCCCGAAGGCGAGGACGAAACCCGAATTTTTCTACACTGGCTCAGCTCACGACAACGCGCCTTCGTGAACTCAGGTATGATCAAACCCCTTGCCTTGTGGGCCCGCAACGCGTGCTTTCACAGCCGCTTCCTTGGGCTCGCCCAGCGAGACGACGGAGAAATCGTTAACGTTCATCGCCAGGTCTCCGCATCGCGGCCGGGTTTTTCAGTTTTTGGACTCCGACGCGTCCTCCGGATATGGGGTACGTCCCATAGCACAAATCTTTCTAAGTTATTCGACAGCCGGCGTAAGAACGGCAAAGCGACTCTTCTGGCTGCTCATAGGCCTCGCAGCGCATGCCGATGGTGAATTTTAATCCCTGACCGACTAATTCGTTCAACAGTTTAAACGTCGCTCCACCAGTGCCGGGAGACCTGATGACGAGCGGAAACGCTTGCACCTCGGATAACGTCACTTTGCTTTTGCGCGCCAAAGGATGCGCGGGAGCGACGAACAGCACCTGCTTCTCGCGGCGAAACCGCTCCCAGGCCAGCGCCGGATGGCGCGGCGCGTGCGTGCTGACGCCGATCTTGGCCTGGGACTTCACCAGCAACTGTTCGAGCTGATGGGGGGTTCCGGTTCTGAGCTCGATCGCGATTTCGGGATGCTTCTTCTTGAACCGCGTTGCGAGACCCGGCAGCAGCAGCGTTGACGGGTTGAACGTGCCCGCAATCCCCAACCGTGACGTCTCGGCTCTGGCACCCGGCAGGGTGAAAAGTTTCTTGATATCCGCCACCTGCTCCAGGACCGGCGCGATTCTAGTCAGGAAAAGCCGGCCCGCCTCGGTCAGTTCTATTCCCTTCCCGTTTCGCCGGTAGAGCTTGGCGCCGTAGTCGCGCTCCAAGACCCGCAGTTGCTGGGAAATAGAAGGCTGGCTGACGTGTAGCTCCTCCGACGCCCTGGTGAGATTTCCATGCTTGGCGATGGCCGCAAAGAAGGCGAATTGATTGAGTCTCATCGTCTACCTCCCTGTAGCGCTATCCTCCGATCAAAGCCGCCCCAGTGCGGTAGGCAACGCGCCCGTCTTGTATCAGCGGGAATGTACGCCGACCTGCGGGCGGCGGTCAAGAGCTACTATAAGAAAAACCTATAATTGAAGCATAACAATTTCATATTGGACGGCAGCGCGCGTGTCTCATATAGACGTTCGGTGAGTTCGGATATGTATCGCGATTCAAGGCCTATAGTTGGGAAAGACGATTGCGAGCAGGAATAGGCCCAATCAACCTTGATTAGAATATGCCTCCTAGAAGAAGTCGAAGTTATGCAAGAAGACAATAGGCCCGACGCCCTGACTAGTCCAGGAGACAGCGCAACGGAGTTTTTTCAACTTCGAGAGTCGACGGACGATGCTTCCCAAGCATGTTTGGCTTTCCCGTCTACAGCGAGTTTGACTTCCTGCTTCCGGGCGGCTTGGTCGCATATCCGAGCCCGACGAGCAGCTACCGCGGCGGCCACGCCATCGTCGCCGTAGGCTACGATGATAACCTAACGATCGGAGCGGACCGGGGAGCTCTGCTCGTACGCAATTCGTGGGGCACCACTTGGGGCAACGCTGGTTACGGCTGGATGTCCTACAAGTACGTCACCCAGGAATTAGCCGACGATTGGTGGACTATGATCTCAGCCAAATGGGTCGACACGGGACAGTTTTGAGGAGCAAGTCCGAGCTCAGGATCCTGGTCGGGGACGACGTGTGTAGCTCAGCAGTAAAGCAATGCTTTCTCAAACTTCATCGAGGTGACTAGTGGCAAGAGTTTTTTTTCAAAAAGCATCAAGCGGTTACCGCGTTGTCCGCGGCGAAGTCGTGCGGATCTTGCAGCTTAAACTTCAGACGGTGGGCCATAACCCGGGCATTGTAGACGGAATATTCGGAAACGATACAGAAAACGCACTCAAATCCTTCCAACTAACTAAAGACCAACCACCCACCGGTAAGCTCACCGATGAGACATGGGTGGCGCTAATGCAAGCACCGACTCCCTCGATATTTGACCGCTGTTTGCAACTCACCGCCGATTTCGAGGGCCACGGCTTTCGAACCGTTGCTGGAAACTTCGATGGAGCCGGATTAACGTGGGGAATTATTGGATACACGTTACAACACACAGAAATCCGAGACATTTTAAACGAAGTCCAACAACGCTTCCCGGCGCTAATGGATTCAGCTTTTGGTGACCTTAAACCGACACTCTTAAGTCAGCTTGGAAAAACCTGGCCGGAACAACTCCAATGGGCGAATGGTATCTCGATTGGCTCAAACAAAGTTCGAGTCGAAGAGCCTTGGGAACGAGCATTTGGCACTCTGGGAAGCGATCCTGACGTACAGGAAATTCAATTACGCCGAGTCAAAAAATACTGGGATACAGGCGATCGTGACGCGAATCGCTTTCACCTCAGAACCGAGGCGGGCATTGCCCTTTGCTTTGATATTGCAGTCCAAAATGGAGGGATAGACAACGACACCGAGGCACGCCGGATTTCAACCTGGATCAATGACAATCCGGGTGCCAGCGAGCGGGATGTTCTCGTGCGAATCGCGGATGTGGTAGCCGAGAACAGCCGGCCGCAATACGTGGAGGACGTAAGAAAGCGAAAGAGAACAATCGCGAAAGGCGACGGTGAGGTCCACGGCGCTCGTTACGCAACTCGCGACTGGGGAATCTCAGAGGTTTCCTTTTAGCAATATTGCATTAGCCGAAGCCCATCAGCGAGATGATGGGAATGAGAAACCATTGGCGTGATTGCTCCGCGTAACGCAACGGAAATAACAAGGCAACACATCAAGCCTCACACATGATTTCAAAGATATTGGATACCCATCAGTCCCCTATGCTCAGGCAATCGCTAAGTAAGTTTGCGGTCATAGTCACGAACCCGCTGGTTAGTGGTAAGACACAATTAATTGGACGGAACTCGATTATCGACAAATAATGCATCGGTGCAATGGAGGACACACATGAATCTAGCACATTCCGTCAAACTACGATGGGGCTGCTTCAGTTTACTCATCGTGACATTATTTCTCACCGGCTGTTACGGAGTCTCCACGCAACACTACTTCGCCATGGCCGACCTGAATGACCCAAACCAGGATCTCACCTTCTACCGGGTTACAATTAACGCTAAATCCTTTCTCACGACCAGTCAGTACAGCAGCGGCTTCTATGACGCTGACGCGCTTCACCAGCTATTCGGTGAGGTGAAAAAGCCCGAACCTGCTGGAGGGAAGGCCGGTTTCGGTACGCTACAAGCTGGCGCAGTCCAACTGATGTGCAATGCGAAAGGAAACTGCGAGGTGGGCGGCGCTAACGACCGTTTTACCATGATCTACGGAGCCAACGCGGATGCGATCGCCGACCAGATACGGGTATTTGCCGACAGTGATAACACCGGCAAGGGGATTGCCGCTCTCATTGCCGCCAGCTCATCGGCGGATGCCTTCGAGCGCACAACTGCCGCCGATCAGAACACGGCACAGGTCCGGAAAAATGCTGCGGCTCTGGCCACGCAAGTTAAGTCGCTTGCCGACGGGATTGCCAAAGCCGACACCCCAGATGCGATTCGTAAAATATTGTTACAGGCAGGCCAATTCGCGTCTCAGAAGGCAGGATCGAGCACAATCTTTAACACAAGCGATCTCGATAAAGGGTTCACAGAGGCTCAAGCGACGTACGACGCGCTCTCCAAATAAGGTAGTTTATGATGATCAAATCGAATTTAGTCCTATTAGTGAGTGGCCCTCTTCTATCAGCTTACATGCTCACAGGTTGTGCAACATCTGCGCAGACCGGTGCCGCGGCAATGGCGGGCGGTCTACTCGGCACTAACGTCGCTATTCTGGCCTTGACCAACTCAAAACTCGAGGTCACGGTGGACATGTACGGGCCAACGGAAGAGCAGCGCCGCGAAATGCGCCTACAACATCCTACCGCCCTGATGCAGTCGATTAATGATAGACGTCAGGCAGCCGTCGACCCGGTGCAGAACCCGACCGCACAGAACATGATGACAGTTTCAGTTGCTCTCCGTCCCGTAATGGGACGTATCGAAAAGACTATCGCCCCTCTCGACTGGTCAATCAAGCAACTCGAGCAGCCGGCCAAAATCAGTCAGAACTATAAGAACGTCAGAGATACTATGGAGGGCCTGAATCACGCGGCAGTGGCGGAGGTGAAGGCGTGGAAGGATTTTGACGGGACTATGAACGAGAGCATGCAACGGCTTGACGAGCCCACCATACTCCGCACACTTGCTTTCAAGCTTTCCGTGTTGCGGGAAAGTCTGATTAAATCCGCTGGCGCGCATATCGTAACCACCGACTACATCGACTTCTTGACAACTGAGATAAGCGCCGCACTGGTCCTTGATCTGGGTGCAGCGAAGCCGCCGATCCCTCCAGACGCCAGATCTAAAATAGACATCGAGATCGAATCTAAATTGAAGATCACAGATAACCCTGCAGCAACCGATCCAGAACGAATCGGTATAGTCCTAGACGCTGTGCGCCAATTGCTCGGGTTCACAAGCAATCACGAAAAGACCAACGATACTCTACGCTTCTTAGGCATTTCGCTTAACATCCAAAAGCTTTTAGCTCTTGGGTCCGAGCAGGCGATCGTGAGCGCACTGACGCCCTCGATTTCTGGACCGGAGGTCTGCGAGGCGGCGGCGGCTGTGATTGCTCTGCCTGCATGCAGCACCGTGGCTTACAGCTACACCTTTGGCTTCAGCCGTGCCACCGCAGACTATAATTCAGGGCCGATCAGTAACGAGGTCGCGCAGGTGCTGCAAGCGGCCAACCGTGGTCTCAGCATCATCTCTGATCCTGTAAATGCTAATCGATGGCGCCTCAGTGCCAACGCTAAGTCCCGTGGTGGCGCAGGAAATCAAAACTCCGTCATCTACTTCGAAAACATAGCCCTACCGATCGTAAAAAGCTCGGCATTCGATCCGACCAAGTTCGTCGTGGCGGAAGGCGCACTCTATCGCCAGGTCTTCGCCGCGTCTGTAGCAGCGTTCGGTGTTCCCTTGCCAGGCACGGCAGGCACACCAGGCGCCCCGGATATGCAGAGCTCGAACATCATCGTTACCAAGGCGAGGATCCTGAATGCCGAGAAAGCAACTGCAGCTGCCCAGAAGAAGATCCTCGACGCATTGAAAGCGACGATCGACGAGCAGAAGAAGGTGGCAAGTGCAAAGAGCGTCACACCCGCCCTGATCGCGGAAGCGCAGGGAGTGTTACAGGGCGTAGCCACCCAACTTGAAACGGTCGCGGGGGCCAACTAAGCGAGCAAAATGAAACTGATCTAATAGGAGGACTATATGGCCTTCCAGGCTAAGACAAACAAAACCACGCAGCTTATCGATATCGGCGGCGACAACATTGTGCTCCAACCGGGGACGGTGATCACCGTGTTCGGCGAAAACGGGGCGTTTGGGACCGTCTGCATCACGCTCGACGGTCAGCAGAAGTGTGGTGCTATGCTCAGAGCGGACTACAATGCCGTCTGAGCGATCGACGGCGGTTGTGTAGAAGCCGGGACGACGACGAACCGGGTCGCCTCGAAGATTAAGGCTGGTTCCCTACGGTACTATTCGAAAGTACTTTGTAAGAGACCAAGACGGTAACTACGACCGATTTACGTGAATTGTCGCAGAAGGTTTGCCGACCACTTATCCCTGGACAGAGACTCGGGAAGAATCCGAAGATGAGCAAAAGCCGGTGTGTAACGTGATCCGAAATCCAGTGAAGGATAAGGAATGGCCCCTCGCCTCCGCGATTTAATTCTCAAACCAAGCCAGTCCTCATGGACAAACCCTAATGGTGTTAACTTCCAAAAGGTTTTCACCACCAAAACTGACAGCCCGGATAGCTACGCACGGACTGCCAAGATCGCTGACATGGTTTTGGCGAATATATTAGAGGATCTCAGTAAGAACGCGGACCATTGTCTCAACATGGAGCTTACCAAACGAATCCCTGGGGGAACTCTGCCGAATTGCGTAGATTTGAGCATGGTGACAGCCGTAATGGGGGCTTATACTTTTCTGAATTTACAGGCCAACATTATTTCACTATGGTCAACCAGATAGTGTTTACGGTATAAGGCAAACAAATTTTGAGGTACTCAAGTAATTGTCGATCGCGGGCCTGACTACTTGAGGAATTCGCTATGAACTATACCACGCTATTTGATCGGAAACGGTTGGTTTACTCCATAGTCTTTGTCTCATTTGTATTGTGCCACGTATCGTTAGTGAGTGCTGCCCGGATTACCTCGTGCGATAACGTGAGAGAAGTTTTCAATGTCCCTTTGTCCACGAATCTTTTTGCTCGACAGCTTACTCTTGAACAAGCTGTTGGCGTGGTCGACCGAGCGGATCCCCCTTGCGACAGTTGGCTTAGTGAACGGGCGCGCTGGTCCCTCGGCAACACACTCGATGAGTACAGCAGGAGTCCTGGCTTTTCGATTGATGTGTCACAATCTTGGGCAACCAAAGGCGCAAATGCATACGAAGCGTACCTGCGTTGGTTCGCTGACCTCGACGTGAACGCAAAAAGACAAATGATCGCGAAACTCACAAAAACAAGCATCACCGCATCTGATTTTCCGAAAAAGGAACTTGCATGGCTACGCACACGAGTAGGCGGCGCTCTTGTCTCCCTGGGTGCCATATACGTTCGGACCGGGAAGCAGTCGGTATTGCTCAAAACGTATTCGCAATTTGCCGAAGAGAGCCCTGCCGTTTTTCCGCAACAAGCCGTCCTTGAGTGGTATAAATGGTTACAGGCTCAACAAGATTTTACGCGCCAAAAAAGCAAAGAAGAGATTCGGTCGCTTATTGCAGAGTCAGTCGAGTGTGCTTCATTCTGGCAATCTTTTGGCGGATTTCTTCAACAATTCGTGCTGCAGAATCCATCAGTAGCCGGGACTTGGAAGAAGGTTCTAGAGGATTTGAAACAATGGCTATCATAATTTCTACATTGGTGATGTCGATCGTGCTGTTAAGTTGTCCAGCGACAGCCGGCTCAGCTGAAGAAGTGAAAAGCCCGACAACCACGTTCTCGGGACCACAAGTCGTGGCAAGCTTTGTGGATCCCGCAGAGAAAATCTTTGTGTGGAGGGACGTTCGTCTTCAGCTGGCGATAATCAACGGCAATTCACCAATAGGCGTCGAGTCCATCACCATTTCCGTGCCTAGACGTACCGGGTGGGCAACGGATAAGGACAGTAACTCCGAACCGTGCATAGATTGCGTCAACATTCGCACCGAACCGTTCGATCTGAGGAACCCGGGCGAGAAAAGAGATTTGGGGATTGTTTACGTGCGGCCAGCGGAGTGGAAGGCGCTACGTGATGAGTACCTTGCGTTTTTGTTTTATCGGCCGAGAAAGGAAGCGTTTTTGGTTAATCTCAACTATCGGCCTCTGGCCGAAGCAAGTGGGGCGTCTCGGGTGCAATCAACTCGGTTAGATGTAAACGTTGCTGCTCACCCCTTAGGCATGTACCTTGGAGCCCTCTTTGGTGTCGTGTTGGCTACTGCGCTCGTGTGGTGTTATCGAGCAACGAAAGCGGTATCTAGTGGACAAGCTGCGCAACCCCAAACGCCTCAACCAACTTCCACGCAACCCTTGCAAGCTCCAAATGTCCAACCTGTACAGGCGTCCACTCAAACGACTCCAAATCCCGGTTCACCCTGGTGGCTTCGGCTCATTCGAGGCGCATTGGCCTCGCTAATTGCGATATTACTTTTTCAAACCACATCAGACATTAGCTTTCCGATAACAGTGACCGTTCATGACTTCTACGGTGGCGTATTGCTGGGTCTTTTCGGCGACAAAGTGGCTGAATCGATTTGGACGAAAATTTGAATATTGTTGCTTCGGGCAAACTTATTTTAGAGTTACACAAGGCATGAAATATAACTCTTCAATGGTCCGTATAGCCATGGGGCCCGTTTGAAGTTCTCGAAAAGAACCGGAAGAAATTTTGATGAAAAGTATCAAAATCATGGCTTTCGACCTTGCCCAAAAATTTGTTGGTGTCTCTGAAATCGCCGGTTCAGCCTCGGATCCGCAAACCCTCACGACGCTCCGTTTAGACGCGAAATGGCCACAAGATGATCAGGTACGGTGGTGCTCGGCCTTCATGAACTATATCGCTGCTTCTACGCCTACCCCGGTCGAAATCTTTGCAGGCCCGATCAGGGCTCGCCATAAACCGGCCAATAAGCCTAGAGCAGGACGAAGGGGGATTCGACGTGGTGATCTTGAAGCGCGGAGATGGTCCTCAAACCGGGTCCAGGCGTGTTAGATCGCCGGAACATGTTGGGTTGTTTGCGGGTCGTGAAGGGGATTCGCTTCTTCTCCTCGCTGGCAACCAATCAGACGCTGTCAACGTTTCACGATTCCCCAAGAGCCAACTGCTAGGAATTCGTCGCTTAGTTTGACTTCACTGCAGCAGAAGGAAAACAGCAATGCTAGAGCATACGCAACGCATGCGCGTATGCCGACGCCGCGCGGATTCCCATGTCGATTTGCCGATTCTTCGCAGCTAAAAGAAGTTTACGCGGGGACGTGTATGTGGATGGGGTCTCAGTAATTACGATTAACCATAGTCCGAATTAGAATCGCTCTACCGAAACGTCCAGCCTTTGTCTCTAATGAGCTGTAATAAAGTTCGGTGACCGATACCGAAATGGTCACAAACATTAGGTATCCTTGGCCGATCCTGGGTTCCGCTGCTCCTTTCTCCCGTTACAACGATTGCCATCTTTACTTTCCCAAGCGCGATCACAAACGGGTCTGCGCGACTCCGGTCTTTCATCGCGCCGACCGGACGTGGAAACTGACTCGGGATCCGGCGTTGCGTTTTGGATGTTTTTGTCGAGCGGCACAAACATTGTGCTGTTTGCCGTGGGGGGGTGTGAAGCTCTGTGAGCCACTGTAGGGTACAGGCATGGCTTCGACGACTGGAAAGTGCGCATAGCAAGGAAACCGGGGTTGGCGGTTTGACTTGAGCAACAGAAAAGATGTCCTTCCGCTTGTACTACCCGCTGATCCCCACGGCGAGCACAAAAATCTGGTCATTGACCTTGAGGGCTGGGCGAGTAGAATAGCTAAACCTTCGGCTAATCGTCTTCCAATGGATCCCGGTGGGCTATGTCTTGGAAACGGGGTCCGAAAAGATTCCGCGAGGTGGACCGTCACCCGTATGGCTGATAGTTCCTTCTTTGACGAATCGCAAGAACAATCCCAGGTCAAGGCCACGATAGTCGCGAAGTATTTTTGGGCCTGGGCGAATGTGATCATCCCAGCGGCCACGCAACGCTCCAAGAAAATTGCCTACGTCGATTTGTTTGCAGGTCCTGGACGCTACAAAGATGGAACGAAATCAACTCCGCTGCTTGTTCTCGAGCGCGCAATTCAAGATCCAAAGATGCGGGGAATGTTGGTTGCCGTCTTCAACGATGTTGACAAGGATAGCAGTCAGTCGCTCCAAAAGGCGATTAATGAACTGCCAAACATCAAATCACTGAAACACAAGCCGAAGGTATACAACGAGGAGGTAGGCGGCAACATTGTCAGACAGTTTGAAAAGATGCGTCTCGTTCCGACTCTCTTCTTCATCGACCCTTGGGGATATAAAGGCCTTTCGCTTCAATTGATCAACTCCGTGCTGAAAGACTGGGGTTGTGACTGCCTTCTTTTTTTCAACTACAATAGGATCAACATGGGCCTTCAGAATCTCGCGGTTAAAGAACACATGGACTCGCTTTTTGGTGAAGGCCGGGCAAGTGAACTTCGCCGCGACCTTGAACGGCTGAATTCCCGGGAGCGGGAACTCACCATCGTCGAAGCCATTGGCAAGGCGCTGCAGGAGATGGGAGGCAAGTATGTTTTGCCCTTCTGTTTTAAAAACGAAGCAGGGACGCGGACGAGTCACCACCTAATCCTTGTTACGAAGCACGTGAAGGGCTACGAGATCATGAAGGAGATTATGGCGAAGCAAAGCTCGAATATGCAGCAAGGCGTGCCGACATTTGAATATAATCCGGCGTCCTTGAAATATCCGATGCTTTTCGAGCTATCGAGACCGCTCGATGACCTGGGAGACATGCTACTGCAGCAGTTCGCGAGTCGAACCATGACGATGATCGACGTTTACAATCAACATCATGTTGGAAGGCCCTATATTAAAAGCAACTACAAGGATATCCTTGTGAAACTTGAAAGCGAAGGTAGAATCAGAGTAAACCCACCAGTCGAAAAGCGAAGAAAAGTTAAAGGAAAGTTAACGTTTGCAGACAGCGTTCAAGTTAAATTTCCCGCGAGGAGCTAAAACGTAGGGATGGGCGAGAAATCGACGATCGAATGGACGGACGCGACGTGGAATCCGGTGACGGGTTGCACAAAAATCAGCCCCGGCTGCAAGAATTGCTACGCCGAACGGTTGGCCCTGCGGCTCAAAGAAATGGGGAACCCACGCTATAGAAATGGGTTCCGCATAACCTTGCATCCAGATCAGCTCAATCTGCCTCTCCGCTGGGGCAAGCCTAAGATGATCTTTGTTAACAGTATGAGCGATCTTTTCCACGAGGCTGTGCCTGATGAATACATAAAAACGGTTTTCGCAACAATGGCGAAAGCAGATTGGCACATCTTCCAGATTCTGACGAAGCGTGCGGAACGGTTAGCCAAGTTAGCTCTACAATTACCTTGGCCGTCGCACGTTTGGCAGGGGGTTTCTGTGGAAAGCCAGTCTTACACCAAACGAGTGACTGCGTTACAAAAAGTTCCTGCGTCCGTGCGCTTTCTTTCAGTTGAACCTCTATTAGGACCGATCGGAAGCCTGCCGCTGGACGGTGTTCACTGGGTAATCGTCGGCGGGGAAAGCGGGCCTCGCCACAGACCGATCAGACCAGAATGGGTAAGGGAAATAAGGAAACAATGTCTGGCGGCTGAAGTTCCTTTCTTTTTCAAACAATGGGGAGGGAGGACGGCGAAATCTGGCGGTAGAATCCTGGACGGACGGACCTGGGATCAGATGCCTGCAACAGAAAACAGTCGGGATCTATCTCTTGGTGTAGCGTAACTGGACGGAGAGCCGTGTGGTTGCGGGATTATCACACAACAAAACAGAGTTTTTTCCTTGGTTCTTTTTTAAGAGGCGCAACGGGTCAACGAGGGGCACTCAGCTAGAGGAAACGGAGGACCGTAGCTTTTCTCTTTCTCAACGGTCATCTGCTTGAAATAGCGGGCTCCGCTGGTCGCCAATTTCGTACTTCAATGGACCAGCGAGATCCGGTTTCGTGAGGGCTTCGAGGCCTTGCCTCCCGGGGCGTGTGCTGCGCAGGAGCGCCAGAAATGCCTGTTCCAACGGCGAGAACGGGTGGTCGTGGCGATAAACAATAAACGAGTCCGACTCTAGCTTCAGTCCATGCCCTTGCAGGATTTTGAAGTCGCCGTGCTCGGCTTCGCGTTTTACCACGTCCTCAAATACGATGCCGATCCCGGCGCTTTTCTTCACTACTTCTTTGATCGCGTGCGGTGCCTCGCACCGCATACCAATGGTGAATTTCAATCCCCGACCGGCTAATTCGTTCAACAGCTTAAACGTCGTTCCAGCAGTGACTTGGGGAGACCTGATGACGAGCGGAAAGGCTTGCACATCGGTTAACGTCACTTTGCTTTTCCGCGCCAACGGATGCGCGGGAGAGACGAACAGCACCTGCTTCTCGCGGCGAAACTGCTCCCAGGCGAGCCCGGGGCGGGCTGGACGGCGTGTGCTGACCCCGATCGTGACCTGGGCCTTGACCAGCAACTGTTCGAGCTGATAAGCGGTTCCGGTTCTGAGCGCGATCTCAATTTCGGGATGTTTCTTCTTAAACCGCGCGGCGAGCGTAGGGAGCAGCAGCGTTGACGAATTAAACGTGCCTGCGATCCCCAACCGTGACGTCTCGGCCCTGGCAACCGGTAGGGTGAAGAGTTTCTCGATATCCGCCACCTGCTCCAGGACCGGCGCGATTCTAGTTAGGAAAAGCCTGCCCGCCTCGGTCAGCTCGATCCCTTTCCCGATTCGCCGGTAGAGCTTGACGCCGTAGTCGTGCTCCAAGACCCGCAGTTGCTGGGAAATAGAAGGCTGGCTGACGTGTAGCTCTTCCGACGCCCTGGTGAGATTTCCATGCTTGGCGATAGCCGCGAAGAACGTGAATTGGTTGAGTGGCATTCTGTTACATCCTTGTGGCTTTTGACGAGAGCCTGAAGCGCCCTTTTTTTCAGTAACCTCCAAGCAAAATCCGTGCGCATACAACGATCGCTTGCTAGCGCGCGACTGTACGCCAAGCGCTCCGTTGCGTCAAGGTAATCTTACATCGATCACATTGACCTGACAGTTTTCTTTGCCGGAGGCCCGACACTGAGCTGATGGTGCTATTTACCCTTAATAGTCCGTAAGTTACACGACGTGGAGTACGACGAAAACGGCAAATTGGTTACTGACCGACAATACGTGACGTTACGAAATCGAAGTGCGCGCACTGATTCGTCGAACTACTTCGCGAGCTTGTCAAAGACACAAATCGTCGAGCGTCGGTCAGTTTAACTGTATACTTTTAGTGACGCAGACGTATCCGAAATAATACGTGTTCTGAGTTTCTGCGATCCCAGGTTGCAACTCGTCTTTGGACCTTGTTTTTTCAGGCATTCGTTTGGCTCACGGCGGAGGCACTGAGGACACAGAGAAAATATAACCACCCCGTAGCAAGGTAGCGGGTATCAATTACACACTCTCGTTACCCCGCGTGTCTCTGGCGGGGGGCCAGTCCGGAACATCCCCTGGATTCCCGCTAGAAGCATGCGGGAATGACGGACTTGGGCAGACTCTGGGTCTGTGGTGAAGACTCCCTCACAGCAAACCAGAAGAGCCGAATCTTTCGCGGCCTTCCTCGATTCTGGTCAATCTCTTGCTTTGGTATGCTCCTTGCTCGATCCACGGAAGGCCGGTATTAATGTCTACTGGCGGCGACGTCGATTTTGTCCAGCATGGCAGAAGGAGAGTCTTATGGCTAAGAAGATGTTGATTGTTCATGGCTACTCGGACGGGTCGGTCAGCTTCACGAAGCTGCGGGATTATTTTATCGGCCAAGGATTCTACGAGAGAGACAACGTGTACGTCCTCGACTACGCGAGCATGGACGACGAGGCTACGTTTAAGGATTTCGCCGACAAGCTGGACGATGACTATAACCGAATATTTAGCGGGGAAAGAATCGATGTGGCCTGTCATAGTACGGGATCTCTCGTGGTCCGGTCCTGGCTTGCTCTGCGCCGGGAAACCCAAAAGGAGCTTAACCTGCCGCTTGATTGCCCGGTTGAACATCTTTTGATGTTTGCTCCCGCCAACTTTGGCTCCGATCTGGCCAAACTGGGGCAATCTTTTCTCGGAAAAGTCAGGTCGACCTTTTTTAATTCCAATCGCCGGCCGGAGGATTTCCTAGAGTCCGGCAAGGCTGTGTTACAGGGGCTTGAACCCGCCAGTCCGTTTCAATGGGATTTATCTGAATATGACCTGTGGCAGGATAATTATTTCAATCCCAAGAGCCCGAGCAACTTGATCTGTTATCCTTTTATTTTTGCCGCGGGGAATAATTACGGAGGGTCTTTTGAGGCGCGCATTCTCAAGAACCGGGCAAAACCCGGCACCGATGGGACCGTGCGGATCTGCGGGACATCACTCAACAGCCGGAAACTGATGGTAAGCTTCGAAGGGGGTAAGCCGGCCACCCGGTGGTATCCTGAGACGAAGTTTGGCGCGATGCCGTTCGCCGTGTTCGACGGTTTCAATCATGGCTCGATGATCGACCCGGATCAAAAAGGCTATTCTGAAGCGAGTGGTCCGGGGTCTTTGATCGCCGAGGCTCTCAAAGTCGATAACCTCCAGCGCTACGAGACCATGGTCAGGTTATTCGAGCAGAAGTCCGAGCAGAATTACGCCCGGATGAGCGACGAGTGCAAAGACAAGTGGCAGCAATTCTTTTTTCGGGTTCGTGACGACGTCGATTGTCTGGTTAAGGATTTCTTCCTGGATTTTTTTGTTCTCGATCGGAGCGGCGCTCTCAGCCATGATCTCACGCAGGAATTCGATGACAATTTTGAGTCCGAGTTTTATACTCATTCGGCTGATCAAGCCCATCGGACGTTGATGGTTAACTACAATAAATTAACAGGCTTTTTTCAGAAGGTGGTTGCCGCTAAAGCGAAGTTTGCATTTAATATCAGCGCGAAATCTTCGCTCGCTGACGTGAAGTACCAAAACGCGGACTTTGTGGTCTTCGATGGGGCGCAAGCCGGATTGAATGAAATTTCCTTTTTCTTTCCGAACACAACGACTCTGGTGGACATTGTTCTGAACCGCCAAGAGTCCGATGGGCTGTTAAACGTAAAGCCCGCATGAGGGGACTCTCGATCCTGTTGGCGGAACGATTTGGAGGCAAGCGGTGCGCGCGGACAGCTGCGATCGCGCTTAAAGTAACTTATGTCCGGCTTGAAGCACGGCACGCAGCAGGTCATCGAGGTTCGACTGCTTCGGATCGAATTCCACCGACGCCACGCTCCGCTCCACGCTGAAGCTGACCTTTTCAACCCCGGCTACTGCTTTAAAAGCCTGGGTCAAACGGGGAAAATCTTCCGCGGCCAGATTTTGGATCGATATGACGGCAGTACAGGTTCTCATAGGCCAATTCATTTCTGACAAAAGGCCGCGGTGTTTGCAATCGCCCTATGCCTGTGTGCCGGGCCCGGCATGGTTGAGAAGTTCTGAATTCTGGTGAATCAGGCTTTCTTGTGAGTTCACCGCGGAGACACTGAGGGCACAGAGAAAAGTAAACGACTTCGCAGTAAGCTGCGTGAAAATCAACCCCCTGAGATTGAATGAGGAAATCACCTTGCGAAAAACCTCTGCGAACTCTCTGCCTCCCTGGTGCACAACAGACGCGGAAGCGAGCCTCATCATCTTCCGGCGCAGTGGAACCGAGTTGCTCTGAATCTGCTCGAGAAGAAACTTTTTAATTCGCAGCTCGTGATTTGAAGGGACGAATTTTCTGGACATTTCAAGTTGGTTACTTTTATAATCGATTGCTTTGTCCAAGAGCACCGCACCCGTGTGCGGCGTCGGTGAAAACCCGGCTGACCCAGGCGGGCAGGCCAATAGAGGAGGGAAGAGAATATGGCGTATAACGTGCAGCAACTTTTGAAGATGTCGCAACCCGGGCTGGACGAGCTTTTTAAGAAGAGCGCGTCCGGCAAGATTCCTGACGGTCAAGCCGATGGCACCGCGATCATCGCGCCGGGAACGAAATACAGCAAAGAGATCGCATCCTTCATCAACCACTTCGGATGGCAGGGGAAAGTCTTCGATGCAAAAAAAGGGGTGTTGAAGAACCGGATTACCGCTTTCGGCCTGAACGCGATCATCGCGAAGGTTTACAAGGATGCGAGCTGGCTCGACGGCAAGGAGTGCATCGTTCTTGACTATTCCGAGACTTCGCTCGTCGCAAAGTGGATTCGCGATGAAATTCGCCAGATTGGGCCGGGTTTGTATCTGGGAAAGGTTTATTGGGGCAAGAAAAGGCTAATCGATTTCGCCTTGAAGTTTTAACGCATCTAGCCTTTCATGCGCGAGGCTCAGTCTTTCAATGCCTAACTACTCCGGGCAATGCAACTAACTTCTTCGCGCAACCTGCTAGCGGCCTGTCCGACCGCGGCGCGCCGGTTAGTTCCACTGTCCGGATGGATAAAGACAAAGCTGGAGCCCGGCACGGAAGGCATCTAACGAGCGAGGCAACCATGTCCAACATCACAGCGACACTCGATGAGTCTACTATTAATCGCATATTTGCGCAGACAGTCATCAGGGGCAGCCTGACCCGAGAAATCAGGGACCCGATTTTTGCAACCAAACTGGTCACGGTAACCCTGAATTATGAGGCCAAAGAATTCCGAGCGCATGTGCAAGAAAACGGGCTCCGCTTCACGGCCAAGGTCCATGCAACAAGCGGCGTTTTCAGTTACGAAGATGCCGTTGAGGGTGCAATGAGCGCGGCGGCGGAGGGTAGGAACGTTATTCTTGCCGTTGGAGCCTTTGTTATCTCGCTGTACGTAAAGATCGCAGGCAAAAGGGTTGATATCGCAAACGTCGATGTGGCACAGAAGTTACCGCCGGAACTTAAACGTGTGAGTCTCAGCGTCCTTCCTAACGACATCGTCGTGCCGTTGCCTGACGGCGGCAACGTTACGCTCAAGATCACCAATCCCAAGGTTGTTTTACGCGCCGGAAACATGGTGGTCAGCGCGGAATTGACTTAGGTTGGGCTGATTCATTCGTGAAGCTGGTCGCGCGCTTCTCCCTTGGGGCCGAAGTGTCGATGGCGCTGTGATCCCTTTCAGCGGCAGATACGATGAATTCGATGACGGGAGCGACAATGAAAAAACGACATTTGTTGATTCTCTTGGCTCTGGTGAGCATAGGATTGGCCTTCGGGGGATGCGGGAAGAAGTCGCCTGCGCCAGGAACGGTTCTTGACGAAGCCATGCAAGCCGGTCGCACGGCGCAGAGCTTTCCCGCCGCGGACGAGGATTACTTCAAGGAGATGGATGGCGGCGTCGAACTCACCGCCAATGAAATCAAGGGCCGCAACAATTGGATTGTCTGGACGGGTGGAGACGACCGCTTCTGGGATCATCTCGTAAACAAGAGCTTCGGCGCGGTGGATTTTTTGAAACTCATTTCTTCCCATCCGGGCGTCAAGCATCTCAGCCGCGATACGCGCTGGAAATATCTCGGCCTGGTCAACGAGCCCTGCTTTGAAAAAGCCAAAGAGCCGCGGAAGGACCGCTTTGGCTTATGGTTGGACACGCGCCGCGCCGAATGTCCTCCCGACCCGTTCGAGAACGAACAAAAATATCCCGGGGTTAAAATCGGGGCGCGCGGCAAAAATATCCCTGCAGGGTCGTATTACGGATACGCTACCGGCATCGTCGGTCTGCGGCTCTTTCCCAATCCCGATTTTGATGAAAAGGCACAGAAGAAATGGGACGCCGAGAGGTTCTACACCGATAAGGAATACTATCAAGACAAGGACCTGGTGCGTCCCTATCGTGTCGGCATGTCCTGTGGTTTTTGCCACGTCGGGCCGAGCCCGGTGAAGCCGCCCGACGATCCGGAAAATCCCAAGTGGGAAAATCTCAATTCCAATCCGGGCGCGCAGTACTTTTGGGTCGACCGAATCCTGTTCTGGGGAAAGGACGAGTCGAATTTCATTTACCAGCTATTACACACCTCTCTGCCGGGGACGTTGGATACTTCGTTCATTTCCACCGACTATATTGATAATCCGCGCACGATGAACGCCGTCTACAATGTCAGGCCGCGGCTCGGACCCGCTTTGCGCTGGGGGCAGGAGAAATTGGCGGGAGGAGGTGTCAAAAACAAACAGTTTCAAGACTTTCCCCAAACAGCCGCGCTCTCACAGTTCTACAAGGCGCCGGACACCGTATGGACGCCACGCGTGCTCAAAGATGGCTCCGACTCCGCCGGCGTTCTCGGCGCGCTGAATCGCGTCTTCATCAATATCGGGCTCTTTAGCGAGGAGTGGTTACTTCATTTCAATGCCCTGGTCGGCGGAAAACCGATCACGCCGATTAAAATCGAAGACGCCGAGAAGAACTCGAGCTATTGGAACGCCACGGTGGCGCAGACCGCCGATGTCGCGCTGTTCTTTCTCAAGACGGCGAAGCCCGACCTGCTTAAGGATGCGCCGGGCGGAAGCAAGTACCTGACTCAGGACAAGGCGAAATTAAACCTGGGCAAAGTCGTCTTTGCGCAATACTGCGCGCGGTGCCATTCGAGTAAGGTCCCCGAGGCCCCGGCGAATGTCGACGACTCAAAATGGGATCAGTATTGGGCATGGACGAAAACCGACGACTTTAAGCGCAAGATGACGGCCATGGTGATAGCCGACGATTTTCTCACAGGATAACTATCTCTCGACTGATCGGCGCATTCCGGTGACGCTTGTTGCAGACCAACGCATGCAGCCCGCTCGCGACCAACGCGATCGGCGGAAACATCTGGGATAACTTCTCGTCGCAGACCTATAAAGATTTGCCTTCCGCCGGGAAAATGACGCTTTATAACCCCATCGACGGATCAACCTTTGACTACGACTTGCCCGCCGGCGGCCGCGGCTACACGCGCGTGCCGTCTTTGATCAGCCTGTGGTCCACGGCGCCGTTCCTGCTCAACAACTCGGTTGGAAAATTCAGATGGGAGGCTTCCGTCGACGCGCGTATGGACTCTTTCAACGACGCGATCGAGCAAATGTTGTGGCCGGAGAAGCGCAAAAAAGACGTCGACGTCATCAAAGGACTTGGATTGCCCGAGTCCAAAGCGGTCAACGTTCCGGGCTTTATCTATCGAACAACGGCCACGAGCTATGTCAAGATCCCAACCGGCTATTTGCCGGAGGGCTTGGAGAAATTGCTTGATTGGGGCCCATGGCTCCACCGTTGGGTGCCGTGGCTTTTCAGCGAAGGCGAAATCAGGATCGGTCCGATTCCTAAAGGAACCCCAGTGAGCTTATTGACGAATCTCAATCTCGAGTCCGACAAAGCGGACCTGCTCAAACTCCTGCTCAAGATGAAAGCGGACCTGAAGAAAGTCGAAGGAGCCGGTGACGAGGAGGCCGCGGCGGTGCTGAAAAACCTGGTCCCCGACCTGATTAAACTCAGCAAATGTCCCGACTACGTGGTTAACAAGGGTCACTATTTCGGCACCAACATGTTCAAAGAAGAGCCGCCGTTGAGCGACGACGACAAATGGGCGCTGATAGAATTTCTAAAAACCTTTTAGGGGTCCTATGCTTCAATGTGCTCACTATTCTCCCTTTGCTTGTGCTCGACACGGGAGTACTGGAGTTATGGAGTAATGGAGTGATGCAATTGAACACTCCAACATTCCAATACTCCAATACTCCGTTTCGTTTGCTTGCTTCTACATTCTCTATTGAACGCGCGCAGCCGCTGATTCGCTATGTGCAAGTGAGCCTCTAAAGACCATGAGTGCGCAAAGCGCCCGGCCGCCAGAGTTTGAATACATCGTCGTTGGTTCGGGAGCGGGCGGCGGTCCGGTCGCGGCAAACTTGGCTGCGGCGGGGCACAAGGTCTTGCTTCTTGAAGCGGGTGGCGACCCGCTTCAACTAACGCATAGCCGGCTCCCCGACGACTACAGCGTTCCTGCCTTTCATGCCTTCGCATCGGAGAACGAGGCGATGAGATGGGATTTTTTTGTGCGCCACTACGCTAATGATGAAAAACAGAGAAAGGACCCGAAATTCACATCGGAGCGCGGCGGAGTTCTCTATCCCAGAGCGGGTACGCTTGGCGGGTGCACAGCTCATAATGCGCTAATTCTTGTTTACCCGCACAACCAGGATTGGGATGAAATCGCGGAACTCACCGGTGATGCATCTTGGAAGGCCGAGAACATGCGCCAATACTTCGAGCGCATCGAGGACTGCCGTCACCGCCCGATGCAGCGCTGGCTAAAGAAGATCGTCGGATTTAACCCTACCCGCCACGGCTTCAGTGGCTGGCTCACCGCCGAGAGAGCGATACCTATGGCGGCGCTCGGGGATCGCAATCTTATGGACGTGATCCGGGAGTCGGCGATCGAAACGTTCGATGACATCGGGGATCCTCTCAAAAGGTTTGGGTGGTTTCTCAAATTTCAGGCCGATCCGAATGACTGGGGTGCCGTCGAAAGCGATTCGTTCGGGTTCCGCTACGCGCCTCTTACGACACGCCATCATGTGCGCGTTGGCAGCCGTGAGCGTGTTTTAGACGTCGCCAGGAAATACCCCGAGAACCTGAAGATCGAACTCGACGCTCTGGTTACCCGGGTGCTTTTCGATAACGAGAACCGCGCTCTCGGCGTAGAGTATCTCAAAGGTCAGCGGTTGTACCGAGCCCATGCCAATCCCAGCCGGGATTCGGAGGGAAAGTGCCAGGCTCTCGCCTCCCGCGAGACAATCCTTTGTGGCGGCGCTTTCAACACACCGCAGCTGCTCATGCTATCGGGCATCGGCCCGAGACAAGAGTTGGAAAAGCACGGAATTGAAGCGCGGGTAGACATTCCGGGTGTTGGTAACAACCTCCAGGACCGATACGAGGTCAGCGTTGTCAGCCGCGTGAAAGAGGATTGGAAGGTGCTGGCCGGCGCGAAATTCGGCAAGGGCGATCAACCCTATCAGGAGTGGGAGACAAAAAAAGAAGGGGTTTACATTACCAACGGAGGGGTCCTCGCTGTCATTAAAAAATCGAAACCGGATCGGCTTCCCGATCTCTTCTGTCTCGGGCTGCTCGGCAATTTTAAGGGCTACTTTCCCGGCTATTCACAACTCATCGCGCAGCAGCACAATTACTTGAGTTGGGTTGTCTTGAAAGCCCATACCACTAACACTGCTGGAACTGTCACCCTCCGCTCCGCTGATCCCCGTGACACTCCCTTGATTAATTTTCACTATTTTGACGAGGGCACTGACAGTGCTGGAGAAGACCTGGAAGCGGTTGTGGACGGGATCGAGTTCGTGCGCAAGATGACGGCGCAGTTGAGCGAGTATATCGCGGAAGAAGAGTTGCCGGGAAAAGACCTTCGAAGCCGCGACGAATTGAGACAATTCGTTAAGGACAACGCCTGGGGGCACCACGCCTCGTGCAGCTGTCCGATCGGCTCCCGGGAAAAAGGTGGGGTCGTAAACGGTAATTTTCAGGTCCACGGCACAAAGAACCTGCGGATCGTGGATGCCTCGGTCTTTCCCAAGATTCCGGGTTTTTTTATCGTATCGTCGGTTTACATGATTGCGGAAAAGGCGAGTGATGTCATCTTGGCGGACGCAAGAACATGAAAGAAATCGGAAGTTAAGCAGCGCGCTTTTATAGCACCACCAGGAGAGTTGCTTTTCTAGCAGGCTGCCTGAAAATCGCCGGGAGTCCTTCGACGTGCTCAGGACGAACGGAAAAATGTTCTGAAATGACTGAGAAAATTCCGCGCATGGTGAGGCTCGCACCTTTTTTCAGCAGACTGCTAGGTGTTTTTCTCTGCATCGGGTTGGCGGCGGCGGTTTTAAGCATGGAGCGGGGAACCTCCCCTGCCGGGCGGAGCCCGGCACACGATTTGGGGTTTAGCGCAGCGGAAGCAGGGCTCAGTGAATCTGAGATCGCCGGCCGCAAGATTTGGTTTTACGCTACCGCGGGGAATGATCGTTTCCATACTTATGTGTTGCAGCAGCGCTTGGGGGTTCTCATCGACTGGTACCGTGTGCTGAGGTCGGAGTCGCGCTACGAGCGGTTCAAAAATTGGGGACTCATCAACGACCCGGACTGTTGCCGGCCTGGCGATCCTAACTGTCCGGCAAAGAGCTACGAAGAAACCTATGGGTTTGACTTCTGTCCGGGCGACGAAGTGCTTCTGAAGTTTGTCGGGAAGGAAGGCTACCGCGATCCGGCGTGCGATTTTAAAGACCCGGATGGAAGAGCAGACAGAGAAGACCCCTGCTACCTGGCGTTCGGAACCTCGACGGGCGCGATGGGCTTGAGGAAGTTTCCCAATCCGAAGTTTGACCCGGAGAGATGGCGCAAGCTCAACAACGGCAAGATGGGAACTTGGGAGGGATACGATCGAAGACTGAGCAACGAACCTAACAATCCCGATTCGCGTGTGAGCCATCTTGCGGACGGATCGACTGAGCCGCCTTTCCGCGTTGGCATGGCTTGCGGGACGTGTCATATCGGTTTCAGCCCACTCAATCCGCCCAAAGATCCTGAGCGGCCGGCTTGGGAGAATATCAAGGGTACGGTTGGGAACCAGTATATCCGGATCTCGCAGATCATGGCCTCGGGCATGCCTGCAGACAGCATGGAATGGCAGATCTTTTCCCATTCTCGTCCCGGAACGACGGATACCTCCGCGGTGCCCACGGATCAAGTTAACAACGCGGGAACGATCAACGCAATTATCAACTTCAAGCAGCGTCCGGTTTTCGCCGGTGAAAAGGTGATCAAGTGGCGTCCCGTGGCCAGTTGCTCCACCGAGGGGAAAGAAAACCTTTGCTGGTGCGAGCCGGGCAAGGAACGCAAATGTTGGGAGCGGAGCTTAAGAGAAGAGATGGTTCACCATATCCTCAAGGGTGGGGAGGACAGCACAGGGATTCTCCAGGCGGTCCAGCGGGTTTATATCAATATCGGTTCCTGTGCGGAACAGTGTTGGGTGAATCATCTTACGGACCTGCGCCAATTGGACCCAGAGCAGCGTGGTTTTGGGCAGACGCCGTTCAATGTGGGCCAGTGCCGGCGTGATTGCCGCAACTTTCGCGCGATCGAGGATCGGCTGCAAAATGTGGTTGATTTCCTGCTCTCCTCTGCGGCCTCCGAGACGGAGCTTTACCGGGCCAAGGGCCTCAAGGACAGGGGAGATCTGATCGAAGAACTGGACAAAGAATTCGGCAGCGGCGCGGTGGATCAAGGAAAAATTGTTTTTGTCGAAAATTGCGCCCGATGCCATTCTTCGCAACAGGGACCGATCGAGGCCCGTGATTTTTACGCCCGAGATTCCAAGACAAATCTGCGCCAGGATTGGATGGGTGACGATCGAGCATCGCTTGCAACCGAGGTGGGCACGAACCAGTGTCGTGCGCTTCACTCAAATCATATGAAGGGGCATATCTGGGAAGAGTTCGGATCCGAGACGCTTCGGTCCAGGCCTCCCGACCCGAACCTCACAGTTCCTGCCGATGGGGGACGGAGTTATTACCGGAATATCTCCCTCTTGAGCCTGTGGGCGCACGCGCCTTTCATGCACGACAACAGCGTCGGGCCTGAGATCTGCGGTGCCCCTCAATATGATGAGTTCGGAACACCGTTGGCTAATGCTAATCCACCGGGGTGCTGGCAGTTTGACCCCAGCGTGGAGGGACGCTTGAAGTTGTTCCAGTCCTCGGTGGAGAGCCTGTTGAATCCTGGGAAGCGGGAAACGAAAATTACCAGGCTCGATCGGGACATTGTGTTGGAAATTGGCCCCAGACTTTGGGACGGGAAAGAGGAGCACAAAATAACGGGGCTTACGGTGGTCATTCCAAAAGGAACACCCGCTGCTCTGCTGGGAAACTTTCAGCATAAGCCGTTTTTTCTCGATCTCGTGTTAGCCAAGAACAAGCCCGCAGAACTGGAAAGCAAATTGAGCAAGCAGCTGGGGGATGTCAAAGGAAAAGCGACTGCCGCTGAGATGCGCGGCATTGCTGGTGAGATTGCCGGCGATCCTGAACAACTGCCGAAGATTTTGAGCAAGCATTTGCCGTTGCTCCTGAATGTCTACAGTTCATGCACGGAGGTCGTAGAAGGCGGCGGGCACCGGTTCGGCGAAGGCCTTTCAGAGAAAGACAAAAAAGCATTGTTGGCCTTTCTGGCTACTCTGTGAGCTTGGGCACATGCGCAAACTCATTATTTCGGCTTTGGTTCTGACAAGTATGGTTGTGATCATCCTGGCGGTTGTCTTTTGGCCTCGGGCGGAGCGCCGGCTCCAGTTTGTAGCTTATGGGAACCCCTACGACGAAAAACCCGATTTAGCCGCAGTAGAGCGGCAGTTCCCGGTACACCGCGCCGATCAAGAACCGCTCATGCCGAAGGACTTGAAAACCTTCAACCAGGAGCAACTCGATCAGCTTTATGCGCGGCTGACAGCGGGGCCGCTTCCAGACGGGCTGCTTGATGGAGCGGTGCTCCAGCCTCAAGGCGCGCCCATGGATCGGATTGCTGATGCCATCGGGGGTCTCAAGGGTTTGGCGGTTAAGTTTAAGAGGCGAAATCTGGGAATTCTCGTGAATGTGCTCTGGAAAGGCAAAGTCTTTGACCGAAACGAACGGATTGTACGCAATCGGATTGAAGACTTGGCCGTTCTTCGCTCTCTGATCGGCGGGGACTGGAAAGAAGTTTCCAAGACGAAGGCCAATGGCGAGGAAGCCTGGCTGCTATTCCCCGCAAAGCTATACTGTGGCCAGAGTCTGTTGGACGGGAGGCGGGAGTCCATCATCATCGATTATGCGTTTGGTGACGAGATCGAAGGCTATCGCGAAACGCCGGATTTTCTCGCCGGCCGGCGCGGGTTTAACGTGCGCGACGAAGTGCGCATGATCCGCCCCGGTTTCTATCTTGGACGCGCGTACCTCAACCGGATCTTTGCTCTGAATTTTACCTTGTACAATGAAAACGCTGCCCGGCGCGCGATGAAAAACTTTGCGCACGGCGACAGTAAGGAAGACTGCTGGGTTGGCACTCAACAACCGGGTGTCTAACACATCAGGTCCGGAGTTCGCCGCTCCGAATTAGAGGCGATGGCTGCTTCACGCCTTAGATTGTCGCTTGTAGCCGGCTGCGCCGCGGTTTTGGTTCTTATGCCTCTTGCTCTGCTTTTGTTTAGATTTCAACTTCGACAGCGCCCGCCGGAAGAGCCGTCATCTGTCCTGTCTTCTCCGGTCAAGGCGTCGCTTTCTGGCGCGAGCCTACCGGTGAACCGAAAAGTCCCGAGCCCAGATTTGCCACCCGTTGGCAGATCGCTCTTTGATTTTGTGACAACCGAACAGAGGAACGGAGAGAAAGTTCAGAGCGTTCCGTTTCCGTTTACTGCTTTACTGAAAAAGATCGCGCACGAAGTCGGGGGGGATGACCCGCCGTCGCCGCCCTTCAAGGTGGTCTTGATACCCCTTGGGCGCTCGCTGCAGCGCAATGCGGCCGCGCCGCAATTTTTTAAGTTTCCGCGCGTCGTTGTTGCAGTGGACTCGGAGCCGGAGTCGAAATCGGGAGCCGGAAAGATTTTCTTGAAAGATCGCCTTTACCTGGGCTATCTGGAGAAGGCAAACATTATTGAGGTGATTAGTTACAACGAAGCGGCGGGACGCTTCGAATTTCAAATCGTGAAGAATTATCGGGCGGGCGCGAAGCCCGAGGTCGTCTATGCCAGCCGCGGTCTCTGCGTGAGCTGTCACCAGAATGAATCCCCCATTTTCTCGCGCCCGGTTTGGGCCGAGACCAATGCCAATCCGGCGATTGCGGTCTTGATCGGTAAGAGAAACTCGTCATCTTACGATGTTGCGGTTGAACAAGCCATCGATGTGCCCAATGCCATCGATAACGCGAGCCACCGGGCGAATTTTTATTCCGTAGCACAGCTTTTGTGGCGCGAGGGATGTGACGGTACAGGCGATCACAAAACAGCCATCCGATGCCGCGCCAACGCCTTTATCTCCGTATTGCAGTATCTTCTTAGCGGCAAGCGACAGTTGGATTTCGGGTCGGAAAAATTCCGCAAGGAGTTTCTCGCTCCTTTTGTCAAAAACGTGCAAAAAAAATGGCCGCAGGGTTTGAGTGTCCCGAATCCCGAGCTACCGAACCGAAACCCGCTTTCACCTATCGGCGCGAGCAGCGAGTACATCGCGGAGATTTCTACGCTGGAACGGCTTTCGACTGCGGAAGTTATCCGGCTCGCGGATGTCACGCCTCCGTTTGACCCTCTCGACCCCCGACCTCCTTTAAGAATATGGCCCGCTCCTCGAGGCGCGGACGAAACGGTAAGTTGGTTCATCGACTCACTGGCGCTTTTCATCGCGCGGAAAGACATCCAGCGCCTGAACGCCTATCTCAACGCCAGGGAAGGCAGGCCGGCGACGCTATCGGCAGGCGGCTCTTCAAAGGCTGATTCCCACGAGAAACCTGCCTTACGAGTTGCAGGCAATTTTAGGCTTGTGCGCGCGGCCATCGACCAATTAGTCAATGACGCCATCGAAGGAAAGTTCGACGGATTTTCCTCCAAGCCGTTCCGGCGCGCTATCCTCATGAGCGCTCTCGATGAGCGGTTAGGTATACCCGCCCGCGACTGGTGCTGTACGGACGACCGCGGCATGCCTGTGCCCAAGACCGGCGACGCGCCACAACAGAATGGGAGTGACAATTCCAAAGCTGCTCAGGCTGACCCGGCCATCAAGTTGTTTTACCGAGATTGCGTGCCTTGCCATCGGACTCCCGAGCCAACGCCTCCCAACTTTCTCTTTGGCGATTCGGAGCGAGTGCGCTCCGCTCTGGCCCAATGCGCGGAAAGGATCTATTTCCGCCTGGATATGTGGCGGCTTGACCCGGAGGACCGTCCCAAGACGCCGATGCCGCCGGCGCGCGATTTTGACGGCTTGCGCCTATCGGAACAGAAGTCATTCCAAACGGCCAACCTTGACAAACTGAAGGACTATGTCGCCACTTTATTGCGGAACGAAAAGGGACAGAGACTTGATCTGGAACAGTTCGCGAGTCGCAGCTATCCGCAGCTGCGGAGTTGTCTGGCCGAGGAAGCTGGTTGAGCTTGCAAGAAAAAAACGGTCAAGGAGCGTGTTTTTACATGGAGGGGAGTGTTGACGCTTATGGCTAACCCAAATGCGCTATCGCTCGTGCGAAGGATCATCTATGGGATAGGTGTCGGTTGCGTCGTTGTGCTCTGCGTCGCCGTGCTATCAGGCGCTTATCTCGCCGGGCGATTTACCGCGGACGTGCCCGTTGAATACGCGAGCAACGAGGATCATTTCAAGTACGGCTCTTTGGGCAGCGAGCACGAGTTCGGGATTCCTTATTGGATCTGGAGAGCGCTGCCGGAATTGTTCGCCGACAAGCTGCCGGGCAAAGGTTGGGAGTCCCTGGGATTTGTCTTTGAGAAGGGCAAAGACCTCCCGGTCGGCATGTCGAAGCGCCGCTACCGTGGCTTCGACCTGGTTTGGCTGAACTGCGCCTTTTGCCACGCCGGGACCGTGCGCGAAACGCCGGACAGCGCGCGCCAGGTCTATACCGCCATGCCGGCGAATACGTTCGATTTCCGCGCATTCATGCGGTTTCTCTTTGCCACCGGGGAGGATCGGAGATTTACGCCGCAACGGATCCTGCTCCAGATCAAAACCATTCGGGAAAGAGAGGGAATGAAAGACCTTTCACTTCTCGACCGGTTGGCGCTGCGCTTCTACGGGATTTATTTCATGCGGGAACGGATCCTCTCGATTCGCGACCGGCTAAACTTCATCCGGGAGCAGCCGGAGTGGGGGCCCGGACGCGTCGATACTTTCAATCCGTTGAAAGCCTATTTTAATTTTCCTATCGATAAACTCTCGCAGGACGAGCGGATTGGCACGACCGACTTCCCGTCGATCTGGAATCAGGGGCAGCGCAGAGACCGGAACATGGAGCTGCACTGGGACGGAAACAATGTCTCGCTTGAGGAACGCAACCGCAGCGCGGCCATGGGCGCCGGGGTTACGCCTCCAACCGCCGACCGGCCGAGCCTGAAGCGCATCGCCAATTGGCTTCTCACCTTGCCCGCGCCGGCGTACCCCTACAAGATTGACAAGGACCTCGCGGCCCAAGGGGCGCCGATCTACAAGAAGTACTGCGCGCAATGCCACGGCGCAGACGGTAAAGATTTTACCGGCGACAATGTCGGAAAAATCACGGCGATTGAGGAGATCGGGACCGACAGGCACCGGTTGGATTCCTATACCTATGACGTGGCGGTAAACCAGAGTACGATCTTTGCCGGCTATGGCGATGAGCGCTTCAGCCATTTCCGCAAGACCTTTGGTTATGCCAACAGCCCGCTCGATGGGCTGTGGCTGCGCGCGCCGTACTTGCACAACGGCTCGGTGCCGGCCTTACGCGACCTTCTTGAGCCAGGCGCCAAACGGCCGCCAAAGTTCTATCGCGGCTACGACGTTTACGACCAGAAAAAGGTCGGCTTTGTTTCCGACGTGAAGGAAGAAAAAGGTAAGGAGTTTTTTCTCTACGACACTGAACAAGAGGGCAATTCGAATAAAGGTCACGAGGGTTACAAATACGGAACAGAACTCTCGCCGGCGGAGAAAGATGCATTGGTGGAGTATCTAAAGACATTTTGAGGAAGGACTTAGCCGTGATCCAAATTTCTTCTGGTGCCAGTCGTGAAATTACTCTCAAAGTTTTCCTCGCCCTCCTTTGGAGGGAGAGGATTGAAGGTGAGGGTGGATTCGGTGAGGCTGTTGCCCTCACCCTCGCCCTCTCCCACGAGTGGGAGAGGGAATGAGGTCTGAAAGAGGCGAGTTCTTAGGTGTGGCATTCCCGCAAGGAGGATTGAATGGCTGAAGTAGCGAAAAAAAGAACAGGCTGGAAGATTTGTCTGCTCATTGTTGTGATGTTGGGTGCGGCGGGGGGTATCATCGGCTGGCAGAAGTTCTTCCGCGAGGAGCCGCAGCCGCAGTGGGTCACGGCCACCCCTGAAATGCGCTTCAAGTACGGCTCGATCGGCGCCGAATACGACGCCGGCATTCCATACTGGATCTTTTACGTGTTGCCGCGCATGTTTCCGGAAAAACTTCCCGGCCCCGGCGGCTATGCCTCGTTAGGCGTGGCGTGGGAACAGGGACAGGAGCTGCCGATCGGCTTCACAAAAAAAGTCATCGGCTTCCCGCGCGTGGCCAACAATTGCGCCTCGTGTCACACGGCCAGTTATCGGAAGAGCCCGAATGAAAACCCGATCTTCGTGCCGACAGGCCCGAACCATACGCTTAATCTTCAGGCGTTCTTTCGTTTCGTGGTGGATTGCGCCAAGGATCCGCGATTCAATGCGAATGAGATTCTGAGTGAGATTGATCTCGTGTACAAGCTTTCCTGGCTCGATCGGGCCATCTACCGCTATCTGCTGATCCCGATTACGAAGAAGCGCCTGCTGCAACGGGAGAAGCAGTTTGCCTGGGTTTATCACAAAGACTTTCCCCAGTGGGGCCGGGGACGCGATGACGCCATGAATCTCACCAAATACTTCCTGATCGGTTCCCCTATGGACAACACCATTGGCCCCACCGACATGCCGTCGATCTGGAATCTCAAGAAGTACAAGCCCGAAAAAGGCATGCTCATGAATCTCGCCGGTGACAGCCACGACGCGCGCTCTGTGATCATTGACTCCGCGCTCGGGCTGCTCGGTGCCGCGCCGCACAACAAGCAGGACTTTCTGGACCAGGTGGCGTGGCTCGAGAACTATCTGGGCAATCTGCCCGCGCCCAAATACCCGTTCCCGATTGATCAAGCAAAGGCTGAAGCCGGCAAAGCTGTGTTTGATCAGAACTGCGCGAGCTGCCACGCGAGTGAGCGCACCGGTACGCGGGTACCGGTCCAGGAGGTCGGGACTGATCGCGAGCGTCTTAACACCTGGAGCAAGCAAGCGGCAATCGAGTCGAACAAGATTGTGCGCGGCTTCGGCATCGAACGTCCCGGGCTGGTCGAGAACGAACCCAGCGGCTATATCGCAGCGTTCCTCGACGGAATCTGGCTCCGCGCGCCCTATTTACACAATGGCTCGGTACCGACGCTGCGCGATCTGCTCAAACCGGTTGCCGAGCGTCCCAAAGTCTTCTATCGCGGCTATAATGTTTACGATCCGGTCGACGTCGGCTTTATCACACAAGGGGCGGAGGCAGAGCGCGTCGGAACGAAATTCAATGTGGACGAACGCGCCAGCGGCAACCAGGGACACGAATACGGCATTCAACTGCCCGCTGCTGACAAGGACGCGCTAATCGAATATCTCAAGACTTTGTAGCCAGGGCTCTTAAAAATTCTGCCCGAGGTGTCCGGGCAATGGAATCGGAGAGTGAGGCGGGCGACGAACCACGCGCGAACGCACTCCCGAGGTGAAGCGCAATTTACAAATTTGGGGAGGACAAGCTATCTAGGCTCAAGCTCAGTGCTGACTTTCCGGACTTTTCCCGCCGCGATCTCACGGAGCGCGACCACGATCTCGCGGTTATCCGATTCAACCAGGGGTTTCGCGCCTTTTAAGAGCTGCTTTGCTCTTTTTGCGCCCAGTAATACCAACTCAAACCGATTATCTACCTTCTCCAGACAATCTTCGACCGTGATCCGCGCCATCGAAATCTCCTTTATTCGCAGGGCTGTTAAAAAGACGTGCAATGCTTCGACGAACTCAGCATGAAGGCAAAAATCTCAATAATTCTACCGCGCCTCCGTTCGTCCTGAGCGGCGTCGAAGGATGAACGGGACTTTTTGAGCAACTCGCTAAGTGTATTTAAGCAGGTTTGGCCGGGACAAGCAAGTTTGCTGCCAGGCGTTGATCAAACGCTTGGCGCGATTTCGAAGCCAAGGTCCGCGATCATCCGATGCGCTTCCGAAGCCGTTTGTCCGGGCGTCGTCAAGTAGCCGTTCACGAAAATCGAGTTTGCCGGATAAAGACTGAGCGGCTGGAGCGAGCGGAGATTGACTTCCCTCCCGCCTGCGACGCGAATCTCCTTACTGGGATTGACGAAACGGAAGAGGCAGAGAGCCTTGAGACAGCGCTGCGGGGTTAGCTGATTCAGCGTTGCAAAAGGAGTCCCCGGTATCGAATGCAGGAAATTGAGCGGTATCGAATCAATGTCCATCTCTCTGAGCGCGAGAGCCAAATCGATGAGATCGTCGTCGGTCTCGCCCATGCCAATGATACCACCGGAACAGTTGGACAACCCCGCCGCCTTGACGTTCTCAATCGTGTCCAAGCGGTCGTCGTAAGTATGGGTCGTGCAGATCTCGGGGTGGTGCCGGCGGCTAGTGTTGAGATTATGGTTAATCCGTTCGACACCGGCATCTTTGAGAGTCCTGGCTTTTTCCTCGTCCATCAAGCCCAGCGAACAACAGATGTTGATGTCAACTTTGCTTTTGATCTCTCGAACGGCGTCCGCCAGGTCTTCAATTTCTTTCTTCGTCGGGCCCCGGCCGCTGTTGACAATGCAAAACCTCACCGCTCCGGCCGCTTTTGCTTTCAGGGCGCCCTCAAGCAATCTTTCCTTTGGCAGAAAAGGATACTTGTCCACGGGGGCTGTCGAGATTGACGACTGGGAGCAGTAGTGGCAATCCTCGGGGCAAAGGCCGCTCTTGGCGTTCATCAGCATGTGAATCTGCACGCGCTTGCCAAAGTAGTGGTGGCGGACTCGGAAAGCGGCCTGCAAAAGCTCGGGTAGCCTTTCCTCGGGTGCGTTGAGAACCGCTTTCATTTCCTCGCGCTCAAGCATCTGCCCGCTCAATGCTTTGTCCGCTAAAGCCTCGTATTCCATCAGACCTCCATGGTGTTTGCGCTTTGTACCATGCGCGGTGTAGGCTTTCAACGTTTCAAGCGAACGAAAGATTACGGGCTGGGTCAAAAGATCAGGGAAGCCTGATCGGGGCAGCCTGATTGCCGAGCACTGGGCGCTTTACGAAGCCATCACGCAGAATTTGAATTCCCCTGCCGTGCTCTCACAGGTCACGCTGCCGTCCTGATTCACTACCAGATGGCATTTCCTGCCGTCGAGTTCCCGCTCACCTGCTGCTGTCAGGCATGGAAGCAACCTAACGCACGCGGCTGCCGTGAAACGGCTGTCTTCCCGCACGCATTTGATTGTGGCTATTGCTTGTGATAGCAAGTTTTTAATTTGCGAACCAAGGTGTTGTAACGAATCAAAGGCGACGATTGAAGAATTTTTGTAGCTAAAAAGGGGGAAAAGGCAATGCTCGATTTCAAGCTGATCTCGGTCGACGAACACGTGAATGAGCATCCGGCGGCCTGGGAGCGCGCCCAGCGGGAATTCGGCGACAAAGCACCGCACGTTGTCGAAAACCCGCCCGATCTGGGAAAAGGACTTTGGATCATCGCCGATAGTCTTCCTCCAGTTCAGTCGGCATACTTCGCGTTGGGCCATGTCGTCGAGAAACCTGAAGGCATTGGTCATATGACGGCCATGGAAGACCGGGAGAAGTTCAAAAACGTCATCAAAGATTTCAACGAAAACTTTCGCTACGAGGATTATCCGGCGGGATGGGAACCGTCGGCACGGCTCAAAGACATGGACCGTGATGGTCTCGAAGCGTCGGTTTTTTTCTCCAGTCCCACGCGTTACAACTACACGCAGAACGATGCCAAGCTCCAGCGTTCGATTTTCCGTTCGTACAGTGCCTGGCTCTTGGATTTCTGCAACTACAACCGCAAGCGGCTGATTCCCATGCCCTTGATCTCGATCCTCGACATCGAGCTTGCCGTTGCGGATATGAAAGAATATGCCAAAGCGGGGTGCCATGCTGTGCAGCTTCCATCGACGATCACGGGGAGCGGCTATTATGAAGAGGGCTACGAACCTCTGTGGGCTACGGCTCAAGACTTGGGATTGGTCCTGGCGATCCACTCCGGGACGGGTCAGGGCCAAAAGCGCAAGCGAGTCGAAGGCCCGCGCGAAGGCGATGTCCGCGCCAAAATCATCGACATGAACCGTCCGTTGCCCGCGGTGGCGTTCATCAGCAACCTCATTTTCTCCGGGGTTTTTGATCGTTATCCCAAGCTGAGAGTGGTTTGCACCGAGTTCGACGCCGGTTGGGTCGGCGCGATGATCGAACGGCTCGACTACGCCTATGGCCGCGAGAGCACCTACGATCCCGAGCGCAATGTTATCAAGCGTAACCCGAGCGAGTACATTCGCGACAACGTTTACTTCAGCATCGAAGACGACCGGGCCGGAGTCTTGACCACGCCAATTTATGGCGAGGACAACTTCCTTTTCGGCACCGACTATCCACACCATGTGACCACCTTTCCTTTTTCCGCGGACGTGTTAGAGAAAAACTGCCGGGGCTTTCCCATGGACCTAATCAGGAAGCTAGGACGGGAAAATGCCATCCGGGCGTATAATTTGGACCTGTAGCGATCAGGACGGAGGCGAAGCTAGAAGGGTTTCTGGTATCGGGTGTCAGGTTTCAGCCGCCATCAGTTGAAGCGATGGAGAAATGGAGTGTTGAAAGTGATGGGCTCGCTAAGAGTCCAATACTTCAGAACTCCCCTCCCTTCGTTCTCCATTGCTCAAGACTCGAAACGCTAAGCTTATGAATGCGCCGATGAAACTTTTTCAACGACCCGGGGGTTCCTTCTTCGGTGGCTGGACGAACATGATCAATACCGCCGAGGTGGACAGAGCGATAATAAAAATAGTGAACGAAATGAAATAGCTGCCGGTGGTGTCAAAAAGGAAGCCGAAAAACGGCGCTCCGGTCGCCGCCAAGATATTCGTGAAGAGCATGCCGGTCCCGCGCACCGCGCCGAGAGAGAGCCGCCCGTAGAAATTGGCCCAGACCACCTCACGCAGAACAAAACCTCCTCCCAGCCCGACACCGTAGATCAGAAATCCCGCGTACAGAAAATAAAGCCGGCCAGACGTGATCGCCAAAGTCAATCCTGCGGCTTGAATGAGGAATTGCGCCATCGCAGCCTTCCGAATGTCGATTCGTTCGGCGACCATACCCCAAAACATCGTCGAGCCAAGCTGGGTTAATGCGACGGTGCTCAAAAAGGTAGCGCCCATAATCGGCGGATAGCCGAGGTCAGTGACGAAAGAGAACAAGTGAAGATTCAGGCCGGCGATGCCAACGCTAACGATGCCGAAGGTAAGGACCAGGAGCCAAAAAGCCTTCGTGTGGAGAACTTCTTTCCGGCTCCACACGACGTCAGCTTCCAGCGCCTGACGTTGGGTGGCCGAAAGTTTACTCCATTTTTCCGGAGAGCTTATCTCCGGCACCAGGGGCTCTCCATCCGGGTGAAGGTTCATATCCTCCGGACTCCTGCGCAGAAAAACAATCGCCGGCCCGACGACCAGGGCGAGGGTGAGAATTCCGAAGACCATCCACGTTTGGCGCCAGCCGATCCAAACGAAAAGTGACGTCGCAAGTAGAGGCATGCTGACTTTCGTGATCCCGGTCCCCAGGCTGGCGACGGCAATGACGCGGTCCGCGCTTACGAATGAACCAGCGCGAGATGATCACGTTGATCAGACTGTTCATCAGTGTGTCGCCAACCACGACAACGCCGCAGCGCAGGAGGAAAAACTGCCAGAACTCTGAGACCTGGCTCAAGAGGAGATAGCCGGTGCTCGCGATCACGGCGCCGGAAGCGATCAGCCACCTGCCGCCATGGCGATCGATAACGGGTCCGATCAACGACACAATGACGGCGCAAACGAGAATCTCGCCCGTGCGCACGAGCGAGAAGGCTCCCCGTGATACCCCCAATTCCTCCGTGACGGGCTTAAGAAAAATGCTTAAAGTGCTGGAGAGGGAAAAAACAGACGCAACGTTCGAAAGAACTCCGACGCCGACAATGTACCAGCCATAGAAAAACGGTCGTCGTTTCCGAATGCGGCTGTAACTACGCTGTGGTCCCACGCCTCAACCCGCAAATTTCCTAGAAGAGTCTTCTGTCTACCAGGGATCGAGCGTGATGTAAAAAAGCAACAGCGGGGCAGAAGTTCTTGAATCCTTCGAGCGCCTCTCATAGAATCAAGTCGCCGTGGTAGGCTCCGGCTCGATCATGACAAAATAATCTTGCTGCATAGCCAGAGAAACCACGCAAATTGCCGCTAGAGAAAGGGAGAACAAAATGGACGCAAACGTCAAAAAAACCGCGCTTCGGATGATTCCGTACGGGTTATATGTGCTAACCGCGGAGGGAAAGGACGGTCGCGTTGCGGCTGCAACGGTCAACTGGGTAACCCAGACCGCCTTTGAGCCCCCGCTGCTTGTTGTCGGTGTCAAAGCCGACTCCGGGGCCCACAGCGTCATCAAGGAATCCAAAACTTTCGCGCTTAACATTCTGGGAAAGGATCACAAGGATATGGCGTTCACGTTCTTTAAGCCGCTCACTCGGGAAGGCAATACGATTGGCGGCCAGCCATTCCGCTACGGGAGCTTGAAAACCCCGATCCTCGAGAAGGCGCCGGCATTCGTCGAGTGCGCCCTGGTTGAAACGATCGAAAAAGGTGATCATTCCATTTTCGTGGGAGAGGTCAAGGATGCGGGCGTAGCCGTGCAACCGGAAGGACGGCCCGATGACGCGACGCTTACGCTCAAGGACCTTGGAGACAAAATATTCTATGGCGGATAACATTCAATAAAAAGAAACACGCCACCTATCTATTTGCTCGTTCCCACCTTCAGCCCGGACTGGGTTTGCCAGCCGGGCTGTCTTGATTCTGCAGGTTGGAGAGCCGCAGATTCCGTCTCCGTTGCAGTTCTGCCCGATCCAATGCCACGGGACTGGCGAGAGGTCGCCGTCGTCCCTCGTGAATTGGAACAGATTTTGACAACTTAGGAAAGCAGGGGACAACGAATCCCATTCTTTAAGTGGCACGGATCCTGCCATAGTGGACATTGACGTTGACGCGATGAACTGAGGACCCTATCTGGTCACCATGGGTATCAGGGAGCGAGTGGTGAAACCGGCAACGACCTTGTAAGGCTTTGGTCAAGGAGGGTCCGCAAATGAAGGGGAAAGAAGTGAGCCTGGAAAAGCCGAGCCTGTGGCAGCTTATATTTCTCCAAAGCAAAGTCAACGGAGCACCATACCATGGCGATAAACTCTCAGGTCACAACTGGAACTGGCCAAAGAACACCCACTTCCAACGTCGTCTGCAAGTTATTCGACTGGCACGTTCCTCTGATTCTGCGGATATGTAATTCAGCAGGACTCGTCAGCTCAGCTGAATTCGAGAAGGAGTTTTCAAGTGGTTTTGAATGATGATTTCGCAGCCGCAAGGGTCCGTGGTCAAACGAAGGTTATTACCGGATTCTTTGGAGCCTTTCCTTCCAGCACACGAATGACTTCTTCGGCTGCGCCCCACTCACCCCTCTTGGAAGCTTCCATCGTGACTGCGCCCAGATGCGGCGTAAAAATGGCGTTGTCCAGATGGAACAAGGGGTGCTCTATGCGCGGCGGCTCGTCTTGCATGACGTCCAAAGCTGCTCCTGCAATTGTCTTGCAACTGAGTGATTGACAAAGAGCGGCCTCGTCTACGATGCCGCCGCGCGCCATATTAATAAGATAGGCCGAGCGTTTCATGAGTGAGAGTTCTCGTGCTCCAATCATTCGTCTGGTCTCATTCGTCAGAGGGCAATGAAGGGTCACAAAGTCAGACGCCGGCAAGAGTTCGTTCAAACCGACCCATCTGCCCCCCAAAGCAGTGACGTGTGACTCCGGAATATAAGGATCATAAACCAGGAAGGACATTTCGAACGCACGTGCCCGTATTGCGACCCTTGTGCCGATATTTCCCATCCCGATAATGCCGATGGTTTTGTTCGCCAGCTCGGTCCCAATGTATTGGAGATAGTCTCCCCAGCGGTTTTCTTGGACAGCCCTGTTGGCCGCTAGGGTGTGGCGAACCAAGGCGATCATTTGGCCGAAAACCAATTCGGCGACGGAGACCGAGTTGCTCCCGGGCATATTCGTTACCCAGACTCGATGCTCCTTGGCGGCGTCAAGGTCGACCCTCGTCGGATCGACGCCAACCCCCGTTCGCGCCACGATCTTGAGTCTGCCCGCGCTCTTTTGCATATGTTCTCTGGTGATTCTGCCCTTTCTGCTGATGACGGCATCCACCTGAGGGGCTTCTTTTTCCCAGAGCTCCGGATCAACCCACGGATCCACCACGACAATTTCCGCGCGCGCGCGCAGCCACTCCAATACGTCTGCTTGAAATGTTTCTACTAAAACTCGACCTAAAGGCATCGCCGTTTGACCTTCTCTCACGAACCCACCAATTTCCCGGTCTTCTTACTCGCGTCGTGTCGGGAAAGCGGGCGGCAAGATTTCCTCGACGGTTCTGCCAGCCCAGTCGCGCTTGGACCAGTTGTCCCACGCGCGCTGGGCCGCCGCGTCCGCCCGGGCGTATAGCTCATCCTCGTCGATTTGTGTTGAGCGACCGCGTTCAATCACGATTTCGCCGTTTACCAAGACGGTGTCGACGTCGGCGCCGCTGCCGTATTCCACCAGAGCCGTGATCGGATCGCGCGCGGGGCCGTATCGCGTCGTGCGCAAGTCCACGATCACGACGTCCGCCTTGGCACCGGGAGCGAGTTTCCCCAGATCATCTCTCCCCAAGGCTTTCGCGCCCCAGATCGTGGCGGCATTGAAGACACGATCGGGCCGGGCGCCGTAATATTTTTTGTCCACCAGGCGCGAGATCAGGGAGGCATAACGCATCTCCGCGATGATATCGAGCGGATAGGTATCGGTCCCCAGTCCCACACGGACCCCGGCCTCGACGTACCGGTCGAAAGACTCCGCGGCGATCGCCATCTTGGCATATTTATGCGCGCAGTGTCCCACGGAGGCTCCCGATTCGGACAGGATCTTCAGTTCATCGCCAAAAGGATAATCCACGCGTGAATGGCCCGAGATAAAGACCGTATGTCCCAGAATCGTTCCGGGCCTCAGGATCCCGGTGCCGGCTAGATACTCAACCACTGGTTTGCGGTACTGGTAGATGATTTGGACGAACTCGCGCAGATTCCCAGCCGCGTGAATGTGAATCCCCACACCCAATTCCTTTGCCGCGGCAGCTGTTTCTTTCAGCAGAGAAGGCTCGCAGGTTTCCGCCTGAGCCGGGTTGAGAATGCCCTGCAAGCGTCCGTTCTCTGCCCCATGGTAACTGCGGATAAAGTCGACAGCTCTTTGCAGGCCGGGCCGGCCGCCATCCGGGCGAGCTTCGCAATAGTGACGTCCTTCCTCATCGGTGAAGACGTCGCTGCTGCGATAGGGCGGGCTGAAAAAAACACGCGCGCCAATCTCGCCAACGAGGTTGACGTAATCGGCTAGATCTCCCGGCCCGCCGCCGGGGTCGAGGATGGTGGTGGCGCCGTTCTTGAGCGCACTAAAAAAGGCATATTTGCGTCCGATCGCGATCGCCTCCGGAGGAGGGGGCGCGGTCTTGTCCTTCACGGGCGCGCCAAAAACAAAATAGTTGGCCGACATGTAATCGCGCTTGGTCGCATCCGTAATCAAATAATCGCCGGCATTGAGCTGGGAGTGGACGTGCAGATTGATGAACCCGGGGCACACCAGTTTTCCCGCGGCATTGATAACCTGGTCTGCGTGCTTTGTCCGATCCGTGCCGACATAGCTGAGGGTGTCACCTTCAATTAACACACTTCCCTGGGGAATGATCTCGTGACTCGTGCCGGACCAGCCCACCACGGTCCCGCCATCAATTCTGATTATCATGACTTAACCTTTCTCGCTTCCAAGTAGGGGGTTACTCTTCGTACGCTTCGGTTGGAAACTTTCGCGTCATTAAATATCCCATTTCAGAAAAGAAACAAACGATTGGCTGCGACAACGTTATTTTGAGAGCGCCGCGATTATCCTGGGACGGTAAAACGACCAAACGAACGTAATCAGTCGTTCGATCTGAAAACGCGCACCGGACGTTGCAAAACCTGTGAAGGATGGAAAGTCGTTGACGATCAATCCCCAAGATTTGGAAGGTACTCGCTCCTCAGGCAACGATTAGCGCCAGGCATTTGGCGCTTCCGCCGGCCTTGATAAACTCATCGAGAGGGGTCTCGAATACGCTGAAGCCCAACTCTTCCAGGTTCTCGCGAACCCTTGGGCAGCCAGTGTTCATCGCAACGTTTGCTCCCGCGACGACTGCATTACACGCAAATCGCACCGCCTCTTCTTCCGCCACGGGTATCAGAGCCGGAACGTGGGCTTCTAAAACGCTCCGAGCGTAAGAGTCGAAAGCAGGCGGGTAGAAAAGCGCCTGCCCGGGAGAAAGCGGGCAAAAACAGGTATCGAGGTGATAGAACCAGTCATTAGTCAGTTCAAGCGAGAGAATTTCCCGTTCGATGATATCGGCAACTATCTGATGAGCGGGCATATCCGAACGGAAATGATACCCGGCGAACCATAGTTCGCCGCACCTCAACAGATCTCCTTCACCCTCGAAGAAGTACTCCTCCGGCAGCCGAACAATCTCAAATCCTCGGGCGCGAAACCATTCCGCAAATTGGCGCGCCTCACGGCGCCTGACTTCGTGCCGGAAATTGCTCACGATAAATTTGTGATTCCAGGCAAGCCCTGCGTTGGCGGTAAATACCATGTCCGGAAGCCCAGGCTTGGGAGTGACGAGAAATATTTCAGCAGATAACTCCTCCTCCAGAAGCGTGCGCAAGTGATTCCACTGCTGTCTTGCTAGTTGCGGGTCAGTCTGGCGGCTCCGGCTCATCCAGGGGTTGATTTCGTATTCGATGCCGTAATAGGACGGGGCGCACATCAAAAGCTTTATCATGGTTCTTCAAGTGATCGTGGCTATTATCACTACGCTTCTGTTGGCCCCGCATTAAGGTACTGGCAGAGTTCTCTCAAGAAAGGCTCGACATCTGTTACCAAACCGATCGCCTGAAAAGTTCCTCGGTCGGTCAGCTTGGTAACCACCGCGGGATTGATGTCGACACAGACAGTCTTTACCGACGCAGGGAGCAAATTGCCGGTTGCGATCGCATGCAGCGTGGTGGCCATCATCAGGGCAAAGCTCACCCCACGTACTTGCTCGCGCATCAGATCCTGCGCTTTCAAGGTGTCCGTGACGACATCAGGCAGCGGACCATCATCGCGAATCGATCCCGCCAGGACAAAGTCCACTCCTCTTTTGACGCAGCAATAAAATATCCCGCGCTTTATCAGCCCTTGTTCCACGGCTTGCCGGATTCCGCCGGCTTTTCGAATCGCGTTGATCGCCCAAAGGTGGTGCTCGTGACCCTCGCTGGCGCGAAGCTTCTTGTCCAGATAAACACCCAACGATGTCCCGTAAAGGGCAGTCTCGATATCGTGGACCGCTAATCCATTGCCGGCAAAGAGAACCTGGACATAGCCGTTCTCAATGAGATCGACGAGATATCGCGATGCGCCGGTATGCACGAGTCCTGGGCCGGCCACAATCAGGATTCGACCGTTTTCCTGTCTCGTTTTGTTCAGCGAATCCGCGATCTCACGGATTAACAGCCCCTTGGGTTGTTCCGTGGAGACCGAACTGGACATGAATTCGAATGCTTCCCGCGGCACTCGACGCTCTATCGGCACGATTTTGACTCCGCTGTGGCCGACCACGATGAGGTCATCTTTCTTCGCTCGGTGGATCGGAACACATTCGGCGCGCATTTGTCTCAGATCCACGCGAATTCCACAGTCCATCTCGGGCAACTCGACTTCGATCCACTGATCCTGCACCCGTATCCAAGTTGGGAGATTGGTCGTCGCATAGAATTGGTCGGGAAAGATCCCGTTCGCGGGCGCCGGTTGGAGGTGTACCGATTCGCCGGCTGTCTCCATCGGCAAAGCGCCGTGCTCTTTGATCCTGGCTAACACGCGATCGAGCAACGGTTGGGTTGGAGCGTCGATCTGAATCCGCGCGAAGCTGCGGTCGGCGCGGCGCTTTCCGATCTGAATTTCGAGAATCTCGAACTCGGCGCCGAGATTGACGATGAGATCGAGAACCTTGGGAAGGATCAGGGAATCAATGATATGACCGGAAATCTGAACGATGCTCCGAGCCATATAGAAGCCTTACGCCAGACTATTTTAGCGCTGGCACCCGTCGACTACAATATCCAGGCTGTGAGCTTGCACGAGCTTGACAGGCTGAGTTTGCGTGTGATTGAATTCACAGCTGTGACTTTCGAACAGAAGTTCAGCTTTGCGAAAAAAAGGAAACCCGGAGCAGGGTTGAGAAGAAATCCAGAAACCGGCGCTGCACAGAGAGGAAGCAATAGGAGGACTCGGCAATGAGCGATGTAGGTTATCTTCAGAACGAAAAGGTGACTGCCCTTGATCGGCGGATGGCAGAGAACTATCTCACCGGCCACTGGCAGACAGGCGGGGAGCAGGAAGAGGATTTAAAGCCATGGTTGTGGCGCTGGCCGGTCATCTATTCGTGCCTCCAGGAGGCAGGTCAGGTGGTTCCGCTCGGGAAGGTGGACGATCCGAATAACCGGCGCACGGTGCAGCTGCGCAATCCGGGACAGTCCAGGGGAGTTAGCCGGACTCTTGGGATGTCGGTGCAGTTGGTCAACCCAGGGGAGACTGCGGAGTGCCATCGCCATACCAACGCGGCGCTTCGTTTCGTGATCGAGTCCAAAGGGACGACGACCACGGTCGAGGGCGAACGCATCCTGATGGAGCCGGGAGATCTACTGTTGACGCCGAACTGGACGTGGCATGATCACGCCAATTTTACCGATGGCCAGGCAATTTGGCTCGACGTCCTCGACGGGCGATTGACAAGGCTCCTGGGGGCCAATTTTCACCAGCTCTACTCCGAGGGTACAGTTCAGCCGATGACCAAGCCGGACGGATACAGCAAACAGCGCTTAGGATCTATAAGGCCCCGAGTAGCCACGATGACGAACCAAGCATTTCCCTACGCTTATAAGTGGTCGGATACGAAGCAGGCGCTGGAGGAGTTGGCCCAGGCTGGGGAAACCGATCCCTATGATGGGGTTCTTCTGGAGTACACCAATCCCGTCACCGGCGGACCCACCATGCCGACCATCGGGTGCTGGATCCAGATGCTCCGTCCCGGCGAAACGACCAAGAGACACCGGCACACGGGAATCACGATTTCTCACGTCGTGCAGGGAGAAGGGGCTACGCTGGCAGGTAAGCGCGAGATGGAAAAATTGGAATGGGCCCAGCGAGATTGTTTTTTTGTCCCCTCGTGGTGCTGGCATGAGCACCACAATACCTCGAGCACGAAGCCGGCCATTATCTTCTCGGTGACAGACCGCCCCGTAATGGAGGCCTTGTGTCTTTACCGCGAGGAAGGCGCGTAGAAGATTTTACCCGGAAAATTACTCATATTGCGTTCACTGGATCACCATCCTATAGTCGGCAAAATTTGAACCAGGAGGAGTTAACGATGTCTTACGCACCCAACGAGCTATACGGCATTTGCGGCATGATGCCAGCTTTTTCAAATGACAAAGCCGGTGACCTGACGGCGACCCAGACCGTCGATGTCGACGCCGCACACAAAGGGCTTGACCGCATCATCAAGGACGGTGGCGCGCAGATGATTGCCACCACAGGCACCTTTGGCCAGTGTTGGAATTTGCTCACGGACGAGTTTCAGACGCTGGTGCGCGCAAGTATCGAAGCAGTGAAAAAACGTGTCCCGCTGATGTTGGGGGTCACATCGGCAAACCCGAGAGAAGTTGTCCAGAGAATGAAGTTTGTCCGCGAGGCAGGAGGCCAGGGTGTTCTTCTGGGCGTGCCCTACTATTACAAGCTGCCGATCCGCGACGTCGTCTCCTTCTACCAGGAAATTGCCAAGTTATTCCCGGACCTCTCTATCATGATCTATCACAACCCCACGAACCACCGGGTCCATATCCCCGTGCACGCGTTCCAGGAGCTTGTGAAAGTGCCGAACATAGTGGCGATGAAAGACAGCCACCGTGAACCCCTGGAGTTCCAGCGGTTGCATGACATCATCCATGGCAAGATCTCGCACTTCGTAAATCAGGTGCAGCTCTATCCATACTACGAGATGGGCGCGTCCGGATGCTGGTCGCACGCGATCTGGTCGGGACCATGGCCCGTACTCGCGATTTATTACGCGGTCGTCGATGGCGACGTAGAGAGGGCCAAGCGCATCATCGCTGACGTTTCCGGAGGAAGAGCGGGACGCGGGGGAGGAGGGGAAGACGACGGCGGGCGAGCCGGACACGAGCGCCACGAGTATGCCGGCTACGTCGATTTCGGTCCGCCCCGGCCGCCGTTTTCGTTCAACATGAAGGATACCGAAGAGAAAGCGAGGAAAGGCGCGGCGCGCTGGGTCGAGCTGTGCGAGAAGTACCGCCCCGAGGTTGAAGCGCGAAGAGCCCCTCAAGCCAAAAAAGCGGTGTAAGGCAACCCCCGAGCTCAAGAGCTCGGACCGTGCCTTGCAACGAGCCAGAGCCCGGCGACCCCTCGCTGATCGCCGGGCGCCAAATAATCCTTATCATGACAGCATCCCGGCGATCCGAACGCGCCGCCGGGACTACCCACGCGATTTGAGTGCACGGGTAACGCTCCTGTCGGGCGCTACTCGACGCAGCGAGTTTGTAGTTGCTTCTTGCCGTACCCGCGATATGATCTAACCGTCTCCTCAATTCTTTTTGGAAGGCAAAGTAGCTGAAAGGATGGATGACACGATGTCAAACGTTCGTCGATTCACCGTGGCGGTTTTGATCCTGCTGTTTTTTGGCGGGTCTAATCAGGCTTTCGGCCAAGCTTCCGAAGGACAACCCAGGCGCGGCGGTCACGTTGTCTTCGCTACCTCAAAGACGATGACGACGCCTCATCCATTCATCGGCTCGAGATCGGTCTCGGCAAGCATCAAAGAGTCGATGTACCAATCCTTGACGGCGTATGACGAGAATGGCGATCTGCAAGGTGTCCTGGCATCGGAGTGGAGCAGCAAGCAAGGCAATGCCGTTTGGGTATTTAACCTGCGGCAGGGCGTCAAGTTCCACAACGGCAAGGAGATGAATTCGGATGATGTTGTTTGGTCCGTAAACTACATCATGGATCCGGAAAACGGCGCGGGCGGGTATGGAGTCCTGTCACGGACCGTGAAGGAGGTTAAACCGTCGGGCAAATATACGGTCGAGTTTTCGCTAAAGACTCCAGACGCTCTATTCCCGGAATCGATCGAAGGCCTGGAGCCGATTACCGTGATTCCCGCGAATTCGCTCGTGCCAAAAACCTTGAAGGTCGGTTCTCAGCCACCGCCCGGCACAGGTCCTTTCAAGTTCTTAAACTGGATTGCAGGTCAAGACCTGACTGTCACCCGGTTCGATGATTATTGGGGAGGCCGCCCGTACCTGGACCGGATCACGTTCAAGCTCATTGCTCAGGAAGCTGGCCGGTTTAATGCTTTACGCGCGGGAGATGTCCAGTTCGCCGAGCGGCTGAGTCCGATCCAGGCGCAACAGGTGTTGAAGGGGTCGGTGCACGGGATTCATGTGAGAACCGCCGGTACGACGGGAGGGCGTATCCTGGCATTCAATTTGACTTCCGCTCAGTTTAAAAACCAGGTGCTGCGCCAAGCTTTCGCGCTCGGTTTGGACCGGGCCGCGATTATCAATCAAGCGACGCTCGGCGTGGGGAGCCCGAGAGTTTTTAATGTTCCGCCGGGATCGGTGTTTGATAGAGGATTGCCGCAAGAAACCAAGCGAGATCTCCCGCGGGCCCGTGAACTCCTGAAAAAAGCAGGATACACGGGGGCGCCAATCGTCGTATTGGGACGGCGCGGACACGAGGATTGGCTAGAACCGATTCAGAGGATGGCGAGCGAAGCCGGCTTCAACGTCAAGCTGCTGATCGTCGAGTCGAACATTTACAGCGAACGGGAGCAACAAGGAGCTTATGACGTAGTTCTGGAAAACGTCAGCGCCACGAATGAGCCGGGGGTCTCCTACATCGAAGAATTCGGCTGCATCCCCGAAGGAGGAGCCCGAGGTGGCAACGTGGGGCTGTATTGCAATCGGGATTTCGACCGGCTGGGCCAACAGTATGTGAAAGAAAGCAATATCAATAAACGGGCGGACTTGCTGAGACAAATGGCAAAGATTCTCCTCGATGATGTTGCATTTTACACCCTCGGATTTTCAAACGATCGATGGTTTGGCTGGTCTGACAAGGTGGCGGGATTCCGCAACAACGGCCAGAGCTACTTTCATCCCAAGGGAGACGGCGGTCTTGATAAGGCATGGCTGAAGAACTAGAAGACGGGGTGTCTTTACGCTTACCTTGATCCTGTCGAGGAACAGGAGCGTGAATTTTTCGTGATCTTGATCGTGTTCGTGCAGCGCATCTTCGCATCGCTATTTTTTAATTTTTACTTTTAACTTTCTCCTTTCCTTAATGTTGCTTCGCTATTCGCTCAAGCGCCTTTTTGATAGCATCCCCACCCTGCTCGTTATTTCCCTGGTTGTGTTCGGTCTCATCCTGGTTGTGCCCGGAGATCCGGTGCTCCATATGCTCGGCTATGTCGGCGAGGATCTTCAAGTGCAACAGGTGGTGGATCCGCAAGTCTATGCCCGGATGCGGCTTCGGCTGGGTTTGGATGACCCCCTACCCATGCAATATTTCCGCTGGCTCGAGCGAACCCTACACGGGGACCTCGGTACTTCACTCAATCACGGGGTCCCCGTTCTCGATATCATTCTCAATCGTTTGCCGGCGACGTTGTACATGGGGTTTGCGGCGCTCTTGATCGGTGTCGTGCTCGCGATTCCTCTCGGGATCCTGGCAGCGGTGCGACGCGACACGTGGGTAGACCATTTCGCGAACGGGCTGGTGATTTTTGGGATTGTAACGCCGGGTTTTTGGGTTGCGTTAATGGCCGTGCTGGTCTTCAGCGTGCGCCTGGGCTGGTTTCCCTCCATCGGCTACGCCGCTCCGCAAGACGACCCGCTGCAATTTCTCAAACATCTGGCGATTCCGGCATGTGTTCTCGGGCTCGACGTCGCGGCCGGCGTCTTGCGCTATCTGCGCGCGGATTTTTTGGAGCAGCTGCGCCAGGACTACGTGCGCGCGGCGCGCGCCAAAGGATTGCCGGAGCGTGTCGTCCTGATCAAACACGCGCTGAAAAACTCGCTGATTGCGACGGTGACCGTGCTCGGCCTGGATGTCTCGAGGTTACTCGGCGGCTCGACGGTGATCGAAACCATGTTCGCCTATCCGGGCATCTCCTATCTCCTACTGCAGTCGATTTACGCGCGCGATTTTCCCGTTGTTCAGGGCGTGGTTTTAGTCATCGCTCTGATCGTTGTCGTCGTGAATTACCTGACCGACATCATGTATGCGTTCTTGAATCCGCGTATCCAATTCGGATAGCAGGTTGCTGAAAAATGAGCGTACTGCTGAATGATTTTAAGGGGCGAACGGGCCTGAGCATCTTGCTTCTCGCCGTCGTGCTGGCATTGTGGGGGCCTGAAATCGCGCCCTATGATCCGGCCGCGCCCAATACGGCGATTCGGTTTGAAGCGCCAAGCATGAGTCATTGGATGGGCACCGACGAGGTCGGGCGGGACATTCTTTCCCGAGTCATGGCGGGAGTCCGCGCGAGCCTGCTCGTTGCGAGCGGCGCCGTGCTGGTCGCGTTGGTCGTGGGGTTTCCGTTAGGGGCTATTTCCGGGTACGTAGGCGGGCGCTTGGATTCTTTAATTATGCGCATCATGGACGGAATCATTGCTTTCCCTTCTCGTCTTCTCGCGATCGCGCTGGTAGCCTTCAGTGGGGCCAGTATTCCCGCGCTCTGGTTCGCGATCGCATTCGGCTCGATTCCGGGGTATGCGCGCATCATTCGGGGAGAGGTGTTGGGACAAAAAGAGCGCGAGTATGTGGACGCCGGGAGGGCGATTGGGGAAAGTTGGCTGGCGGTACTGATCCGCTACATCTTACCTAACAGCATGACGCCGGTCGCCGTGCGTATTCCGCTTAATTATGCTCACGCCATCACAGCGGAAGCGGGCTTAAGCTTTCTCGGCCTAGGGTTGGTTCCGCCGACGATCAGCTGGGGGCAGATGCTCAGCAAAGCGCAAGGGTACCTGGAAGTGGCCCCGTGGCTGGCTTTTTTCCCCGGGCTAGCGCTCGCCGCCCTGATCCTCGGTTTTGTCTTCGTCAGCGATGTCCTGCGCGACGCCAAAGGTCCCAGCTATCGTCCCGCGCGGTCGGTTGGTTAGGAACCGGATGCGGAATCAGGAAAACCAGAGATAAAAGTGTCAACCCCCTTGCTACGAATCGAAGACTTGACGGTTGAATTCGACACAGACTCGCGGCGTTTTCGCGCGGTGGACGGCTTGTCCTTGACGATCGATGCGGGCGAAACCGTCGGCCTGGTGGGCGAATCGGGGTCCGGCAAAACGGTGACGGCATTATCGATCATGAGGCTGATGGACCCGCGCGCAGAGATTGTTAATGGCCAAATTTGGTTTAACGAGGAAGATTTACTGCGGAAAACGGAAGCAGAGATGCGTCGCGTGCGCGGCCGCAGAATCGCCATGGTCTTCCAGGAACCGATGACTTCTCTCAATCCTTCGTACGCGGTCGGCGAGCAGGTAGCGGAGGTCTTCCAGTATCAGCTCCATACGAGCCGATCCGATGCGAAACGGAGAGCACTCGACGTGTTCGACCGGGTGAAACTGCCGTCGCCGCGCACGGTGTACACAAAATATCCCCACGAGCTGAGCGGCGGCATGCGGCAACGGGTCATGATCGCCGCAGCCCTGGCGTGTAAGCCGGACATGCTGATCGCGGATGAGCCCACGACCGCTCTGGATGTCAGCATTCAGGCTCAGATCCTGGCGTTATTGCACGAGATCCAGGCAGCGCTCGGAATGGCCGTTCTGTTCATTACTCACAATCTCGAGGTGGTCGCAGAGCTTTGCAAGCGCGTCGCTGTGATTTACGGCGGCAAGCTCGTCGAGATGGGCACTGTCGATGCCCTGTTTCAAAAACCGGCCCATCCCTACACCGAAGGGCTTCTGCGCTCGATACCGCGCAGGGGCCAAACGCTTCGACCCATCGCGGGAGCGATCTTTGATCCACAGTGTCCGCCGCCGGGTTGTCACTTTCATCCGCGTTGCGTTTACGCGCAGGACCCGTGCAGAGAGAACGCGCCGGTGTTAAAACCCTTGAGAAGCGTGGAGTTCGAGGAGGGCGCGACGAAGACTCGCTTGGTTTCGTGTCATTTCCCGGTTCTGGATCGGTGACCGAATGATGATCCAGCCAGGGAACACGGCGACATTGTATGATAACCCTGATGACGATTCCACGCCGATCTTGAGCGTACGTGGACTGACCAAGTATTTCGATGTAAGTGGGAGCGCGGTTTTTCGTCTTCTGTACGGCAAGAACCTGATCAAAGCAGTGGACCACATTTCCTTCGAGGTTTTTCGCGGTAAGACCTTGGCTCTGGTGGGAGAAAGTGGTTCGGGGAAATCGACAACAGCTCGTCTGCTCGCGCGGCTACTCGCGGCCGATGCGGGTGAAGTGGTTTTTCTCCGGCGCGACGTGCTGCGGGTTCCCGCGCGAGAGATGAGGGGAGTTCGCAAGGACCTACAGATTGTCTTTCAGGACCCTTTCGCCTCGCTCAATCCGCGCATGCAAATAGAAGAACTGGTCGGCCGTTCCTTGACACTGCATTTTGGCCTGCGCGGTGAAGCGAGAAAATCAAAGGTCGTGAATCTGCTCGAGCAAGTCGGTTTGTCCGCCGAACACGCAACCCGGTATCCCAACGAGCTGAGCGGCGGCCAGCGCCAGCGCGTATCCATTGCCAGAGCGCTGGCGTCGGAGCCGGCGCTCATACTCGCCGACGAGCCGGTGTCATCGCTTGACGTGTCGATCCAGGCTCAGGTCCTGGAACTTCTCCAGAATTTGAAGCTGCGCTACCAGTTATCGATGATTTTCATCACCCATGACCTAAGCGTCGCCGAGTACATCGCGGATCAGATAGCCGTCATGTACAGCGGCAAACTGATGGAAGTGGGACCGGTGGATGAGATTCTTCAGCGACCTTTGCATCCGTATACGGTTGCCTTGCTTGACGCGAGGCCCAAGTTTCATCGACAGGGAGCCTGGCGCTTGTTGCAAGGCGAACCGGCGATTCCGCTCAACCCTCCCCAAGGGTGCCGCTTTGCCGACCGCTGTCCGTTACGCGTCGCGGCCTGCACTGAAGGCGAGATTCCGACGGTAGAAAAGGGGTCGGGTCACTACGTAGCATGCATTAGAGCATGATTTAAGTTTAGTACCGCTGCTTTCCTATCCACTCCCTACGTCCCTAGCAAAGAAGCGGGTAGCGCAACGACTCGTGGGAGATTCCGCCTGAATTTGTAGCCTTGCTCGATCAAAGTGCGAATTCGACAGGGCAACTTGACAATAACCTGCGGTCCGAAATAGCCTGCGGCTAGTGGCGGCATAGTCGCGAAGCCTGTTGGGCTAACACGGAGCGAAAAGACTTTCCAAATGCTCGGTAAGCAATAAATTGTGCGATGATTTGCCAAGGGAAAGCGTTTGGGAGCTACAGCAATAGCTTGGGCGTGGCTCGTGAGCTAATTCGCGGCTCGCTTGATGGTTGGCGAAGAGAGAGGAAGGGAAGATGGAGATGAAAGATATCGCGAAGTGCATTGAAAATCTCCGAGTTCAACTGGAGCGCCACCGTAAGGACGGACTCAAGGAGTACCCAACTCGAACGATCTTCATTGATCCACTTCTAGGTGCTCTTGGTTGGGACGTGCGCGACCCGGACGAGGTCGAGCTCGAACACCCGACGGTGGATGGGAAGTCCGTAGACTACGCAATGAAGGTCAACCGAAAAGTTGTCCTTCATCTTGAAGCGAAACAACTCGGGGACCCACTTGACGACGTCAAATCCATCACACAGGTCGTCGGTTATGCGGCTAACGATGGGATCGAATGGTGCGTGTTGACGAACGGCGTAAGATACAAGGTGTACAAAGCATCGGAGAAAGCGAGTGCACCCGATAAACTCCTCTTTGAGGTCAGCATCGACCCTGAGGATGCGGATGGGTTATCGGTCGACGAGTTGGCCAGACAGTTTAGCCGATTGTCCCGTGATTCCATGGCTCAAGGACTTCTGGACCAATTGGGAACCGAGATCTTTACCACGGGGAAAGTTCGGAAAGCGCTTGATCGCCTTTTCGCAGAGGCTCCACCTTCGTTGATCCGTTTGATTCGCAAGACGATGGGAGATAATTCGGTACCTCCCTCTCAAATCCAACAGGCACTTGGTCGGATATGGGACGCTGGCAAGTTAGGGCCTCCAGCAACGGCTGAGACCACGGCTTCGCGAAGAGAGAAGAAAAAAGGTTCTGACCGACAGTCTGGCAAATACGCAGAAATCCACCATACTCAAGGCAAACCAAACGAGGTTGTTGAACTCTATCGAGGTCTGGACCGATTCTGCCAGGACCTGGCCCCAGGTCGAGTAACCCGTGCGTACAAGGCCAAGTATATCAGTTGGTCCTTGGACAAGGCCATTTTCTGTTGCGCGCACCTGCAGCAGGGGGGGCTCCGGGTTTGGGTAAAGACCGACCCGAAGACGCTCGACCCCTCAGTTTCCTTCGCTAGAGATGTTTCTAAAATCGGTCACTGGGGTGTTGGTGACGTTGAACTTGCCGTTAATAGTCTGGAACGCCTTCACGACGCAGAGGCATTCGTCCGAAGGTCCTTTGAGAATGCGAACCGCAAGTGACTTTAAGAGCGTGGCTAACATCACACTGCAACACTACGCCGGTTTCGCTGCGCTTCGCCGACGATGTTGAGCGTGAGCGTTCGGCATCTGAGGATGTGAAGCTGTGCGTAGCGCAATGGTCGAGGGAACTAGAATCTACAGAGAACTCTAAGTAGTCATTCGCGTAAATATGGCGATGTATAAATCATTGTTAATTTCTGCTGTTTCTGCTACCGTCATCCCGACGGAGGACGGTCAGAATGCCCAGATCCAGCCCGTTCCAAATCGTGCTCTCGAAACAGGAAAGAGAAGTCTTGCAACGCCGCGCGCGAAAATATACGTTGCCGTATTTCGAGGTCTTGCGTGCCAAGATGATCCTGCTTGCGGCACAGGGACGAGCCAATGATGAAATCGGCGCATCCCTGGACATCGGACGTGATGTGGTCAGTCTGTGGCGCAAGCGGTTCTTCCATGAGCGATTGCCAGGACTGCAAGAGCGACCCCGACCGGGCCGCCCCCCGGTTTTTCCCCCCCAGAGGTGGTCGTGCAGGTAAAGGCCATCGCGTGTGAGCTGCCAGCGACGCTGGGCGTGCCGCTTTCCCGTTTGAGTTCCGCAGATATCGTGCGTGAGGCGCAACGCTCAGGCATCGTGGCGACCTTAAGCAACAAGACCGTTTGGCGGTGGCTGCACGAGGATGCGATTCGCCCTTGGCAACATCGCACCTGGATTTTCCCGCGCGATCCGCAATTTATCTCGAAAGCCGGGCGTATCCTCGACCTGTACGCGAGGCACTGGGAAGGCCGCCCCCTGCGAGAGGACGAGTTTGTGCTCTCGACTGACGAGAAGACCAGCATCCAGGCGCGCATTCGAAAGCATGCCTCCTTGCCGCCCCGTCCAGGCCAGCCTGCTCGTGTCGAGCACGAGTACGCGCGGGGCGGCGCCTGGGCGTACCTCGCCGCGATGGATGTTCATCGCGCGAAATTCTTCGGCCGTTGCGAGCAGTCCACCGGCATCGAGCCGTTCAATCGCCTGGTTACCCAGGTCATGACGCAGCCACCGTATCGCGACGCCCACCGAGTATTCTGGATCATGGACAACGGCTCGTCGCATCGCGGCCAGCCGTGTGTTCGGCGCCTCAAAGCAGCCTTCCCCACCCTCGTCCCGGTGCATGGACCGGTCCACGCAAGCTGGCTCAATCAAATCGAAATCTACTTCTCCATCGTTGAACGCAAGGCGCTCACGCCCAACGACTTCAACTCGCTTGCGGAAGTCGAAAACCGACTCCTTGGCTTCCAACAATACTATGAGAACATCGCTGCGCCATTCGAGTGGAAATTCACGCGTGACGACCTTAGGGCAATGATGACAAAGCTTCATGCGCAACCTAATTCGCTTTGCTTGGCGGCTTAGATGAATACGTTGCCAAACTTATGAACCGAACTACTAAGTGGGAACAAGCGAAAGTGGTCAAAGAAGATACCTCGCTGGAAGGAGGGCCTCAAGAATGAAGATGAAGTTCGATAGGGTGCTCCCGTTGTTTACTTTTTTGTGCTCCCTGCTGTTTGCTTTGAATGTCTTCGCCGCCCAGCCAAACGCCGCACTGTTGAAAGCCAAACAGGACGCGGAAGCAAAGGGCTATATCTTTGAGACCAGCCATGACGAGATCGTGACCAATGCCAAAAAAGAAGGAAGCCTCAAAGTCCTCACCGGTCTTGATCCCGCCTCTCATTCGCCAATGATGCAGAGCTTTAAGAAGAAGTATCCTTTCATCGAGACAGTTGAGATACACGAGCTTGACAACACGGACGCCTCGCAGCGTTTCCTTGCGGAGCTTAAGGCAGGGCAGGGACGCGAATGGGACGTCGCCTACCTCTCGATCGAAGTCTACCCAGACTATCCACCGTTGGCTAAGAAATTCGACCTTTTGGGTATGGCCGAGCAGGGAGTACTGAATATTCCGCCGCGGATGGTGGATCCAAAGTATCGGACCATTGTTGCGCTTGGCAGCACGATCAGCGTCGCGGCCTACAATAAAAAACTCATAGCACCAGAACGGGTCCCTAGTAGATGGGAGGACTTTCTCAAGCCCGAGTTTAAGGGAAAGAAATTTATGGTTGAAGTCATCCCGTATCCCTTCGCGGCGTTTCCCGCGTGCCCGGAAGAGGGGTTGGGCCTTGAGTGGGGATTGAAGCTCGCCAGAGGGCTGCGCAACCAGGACCCCGTTTGGATTCGTGGCAATACGAGGGCGATGACCGCGATGATCGCCGGGGAATACGCGCTTCATTTTGCGACCCACTACCAGTCGGTCGTAAGAGCGATGAGTAAGGACCCGACAGGATCCCTTCAGGCGAAGATCATTGAGCCGGTGCCGGTACGCCTTACGGAGATGAAGATGATCCTAAACTCGGCTGCGCACCCGTACGCAGGCCTCTTGTTCATAGAGCATGAGGCCAGTCCCGAGGGCCAAGCCATCATTGACAAATATGGACCCCTTAAGGGTTCGCTTTTCGTTCCCGGAAGCGCTTTGGCGAAAGCGGTCGAGGGGAAACAACTCTGCGTTTCAGGGTTTGACGAGCATGGTAACAGCAGAAAGTGGATGGCAATGGCGGTCGAGGCCTTTGGTTTTCCCAACGCGGGGAGGTAAGTGTAGGGACCTTTGCGATCGCGGGATTGAGCATGTATACGCGGTTAATATTGCCTATCAAAGGAAGGAGAGCTAAACAATGTTGCGCGCAACAGGAGTAGTTGACGCTGACTCCCATGTCGATGAAACGGATGCAACGTGGGAGTACGTGACCGAAGCGGAGAGCCGATTCAAGCCGACCACTATCGATCCGGGGAAGCCCGTTGTGCCCGGAGACCGCCGGCCACATCGATTTTGGCTCGTTGACGGGCGCCTGGGCCTGCGCCGGTGGCGCGACGACAAGCGAACCGGGACCACCCAGGCGACGCGAGAACTTCTCGATGTCAAAGCCCGCGTCCGGCATATGGACGAACTGGGCGTGGATGTGCAGGTGATTTACCCGACCTATCTGCTGGCGGTGCCCACGGACCGCCCCGAATTGGAACTCGCTCTATACCGGAGCTACAACCGTTGGCTGGCGGACAGGACCGCAAAAGCAAACGGGAGGCTACGATGGGTGATCGTGCCACCGCTCCGTAGCATGGACCAGGCCCTGGAGGAACTCAGGTTCGGGAAGGAACACGGCGCGTGTGGGGTCTTCAAAAGGGCATTCGAGTGCGGCGGAAAACCTGTGAGCGACCCCTACTTCTTCCCTCTGTACGAAGAGGCGATGCGCTTGGACCTGCCGATTTGCATCCACACTGGCGGCGAGAATCTCTCCAGCTCCGCAGCCGCAGGCCGCGGGGATGCGCCGTTCACTGTGAGGCCACAGATTGGGTGCTTCCCCATTTTGGCGATGAGGGGAATACCCGAGAAATTTCCAACGCTCCGCTTTGGCGTCATTGAAGCGATGGCGTCGTGGGTGCCGCACGTCATTGCCGACTTGAAAGCCAAGAACGCGCACAGTGGGGTACTGAAGTTTTACGCCGAACACCCCATCAATCTCCAGGAGGATTTCCTACGGGCGAACCGCTTCTACGTCACCTGCCAGACCAGTGACGATGTGCCCTATCTGCTGAAGTTCGGCGCCGAGGATAGTCTGATGATCGGGACCGACTATACTCACGACGACCAGTCCGGCGTCATTGAGGCTCTCAGCTACATCGAGCGGTTGGGAGTAGACGGGGAGATACCAATGGAGGTAACTCGCAAGATCCTGGTCGATAACCCCCGCGCATTCTACGGGCTCTGAATGGAAGCGGCCTGAGAACCGGCTGAGATATTGGACCTGTCCCCTTTTTCCTTCCAAGGGCCTAACATCGGGCAGCATGGAATTCGCTAATCGCCTTCGTTCGCTTGAGCACTGGCGTCGAATTCACCGGCGGACATTTGGCAGTACACTGATTAGACGGCTTTAGAGACTATGACGGAAAGCAGAAGGGAGACAGACATGAATAAGAATTCGGTAGCCCAGAACTTGGCGTGTGTAGATGGTCATTTTCATAGCGAAGCAGAGAATAATGTCGAAGCAGCACTTGAGCTGTATACAGATGACATTATCTTTGAAGCGCCCGCTCTCAATGGCCTCAATCGGTCCTTTTCTGGAAAGGAGGCCGTAGCCAAATTTTATCGTGAGCTTTGGGCCACGATGCGGGATGTGAAGTTCCAATTTCTCCAACGATTCGCCACTGAAGATCGCGTCGTGGACGATAGCCTCGTGACCTTCGAGGTGGTGCGCGATGGTTGCTGGCCGTACTTTTCCACCGGGCAGAAGATTGAAATGCGTCTGGTTCACATCTTTGAGATGCGAGACGGCAAGATTTCAAAGGAAATTGTCTTTGATATGGGTCGCCCCGTGTAAGCGATGCACTAGACTAGGCACCGTCGCCATCTAACAATCGGCTTGAAATCGACGCTCAGAGCGCGGCTCAGCATTCGCGTTAAGCGGGCCGGGTACCGACGCAGGTGACGGGGTCGTGCGGAGTGGATGTGCCGAAAGCCGACGTCACTAGTCTTCGAACGGCGTGTATTGTCCGAAAGCCGAATGGTCGCTCGGAACGGCGGACGGCGGGCTGGCTCAAGGCATGCGATGGTGAACGAGCGGGATCGTTACAAGGACAAACCGACAGTTTTCCTTTATGAATCGTTAACGAGCTAAGGAGAGCTTTTTTAGAATGAAACTTGTAGGCGACTGTAACCGTTGTGGTCTTTGTTGTGTGGCTGGGACTTACCGGTGCATCAACTTGATTGTTACAGGCAACCCGGGAGAGCCAAAAGGCACGGAATGCGCAGTCTATGCGAATCGTTATGATGAGATGCCGATCCTCATGATCGATAGTAACGGGCGCATCGCTATCGGTGATTACCGGTGCAGGCAGAATTCAGACGTTGAAACGCGAGAGATCGTTAAAAGAGGGATAGGTCGCGGATGCTCTCTGACTGCCAAATTCTAGCCTGCGCGGATTAGAGCCATCAGCCTTTGCCTTTGTCCCAACGGTTGCTAGAAGAGCTGCGCTCGTATTGGAAAGTGCATCGCTCCAACTCGTGGCTTTTGCCCAATGCTAAGGCGCCGTCCGATCCCTGCTCGACTCCCTAGGCCGCTACACTCACCGTGTCGCGCTCTCCAATGACCGCATCCTGAAGATCGAAGACGGAGAAGTTCTGTTGAGTTACCGAGATCGAAAAGATGGGGATCGAAAAAAGACTGTCACCCTTGACGCTCGGCAGTTTATCCGCCGTTTCTTGCTCCACGTCTTGCCCGATGAATGCGCAAGGCCTTTACGCTTTATAGCTGAGGATTCCACTCCACAAAGGAAGGAGACTCTGATGGACGAGAATAACGGAGAGTCGGACGCCTAATCGAAACCAGTATCCCCGGGCGCACGGTGTCATCTTTTGGGCATCCGGAATGAAAATCTAGCCTCCCAAGTACGCTTCGATGATCTTGGGATTGTGCAATAATTCTGCGCTTGGGCCGGAAAGGGCGATCTCACCATTTTCCATGACATAGGCGTCGTGGGCGATCTTCAATGCTTGGCGGGCATTTTGCTCGACTAAAAAAATTGTCAAACCGCGCTTATTCAAAGCGCGCAGCTTTTTGAAAATTTCCTGCACGAGAAGCGGCGCCAAGCCCATCGATGGCTCATCCAGGAACAGCAGATGTGGCCTGGCCATGAGCGCTCGGGCAATCGCGAGCATCTGCTGTTCGCCGCCGGAGAGATTCCCGGCGGCACCGTCGAGTCTCTCCCTGAGGCGCGGGAAGAGCGCGAGCGCACTCTCTAAATCGGTTTTAATCTCCGCGTAGTCACGCCGTCGATAAGCGCCCAAAACCAGATTTTCTTTAACCGTAAGCCTGGTGAGGATTTCGCGCCCTTCGGGTACCTGGACCAATCCCAATTCGACGATGCGGTGCGGCGGCAGGTCGCGCAACTCCACGCCATTAAATACCGCGGACCCCGCGGTGAATCTGACCAAACCAGACAGCGCCAGGAGCGTCGTTGATTTGCCGGCACCGTTGGCGCCCAATAATGTGGTGATCCGCCCTTGAGCAAGACTGAAATCAAGCCCCTTCACAGCTTCTATGGCGCCGTAGTGGACCTTTAGGCCCTTGACCTCAAGGAGCGTGCTCATGTCGAATCAGGTTGAAAGCGCGGACGGATCCTCTCGCCCTAAATAGGCTTCGATGACCTCGGGGTTCGTGCGAATCTCTCCGGGGCTCCCTTGGGCAATCACCTGGCCGAAGTTCAGGACGGCGATTTGCTGGCACAACCCCATGATAAAGCGCATGTCGTGCTCGATCATCAGAATCGTGACGCCGCTCTCGTCGAGCTTGAGGATCTCGTCCATCAGTTGCTGCTTTTCTCCGCGGTTCATGCCAGCTGCCGGTTCATCGAGCAAAAGTAACTTGGGCTGTGTCGCGAGCGCGCGGGCAATCTCCAGGCGGCGCTGTTCACCGTAGGAAAGTGTCCCGGCAAAACTTTGCGCCTTGTTCGCCAGACCGACTCGAGACAACAGTTCACGCGCGACTTCTCTTTCGCGCCGTTCTGCGAGTCGAAAGCGGCGTGACGGAAGAAGCACACTGGAGACACGATAGCGTTGCTTGTGCCCGAGCGCGACCAGAACATTTTCCATCAGTGACATGTCTTTGAAGATCCGAGCGTTTTGGAAAGTGCGCGCGATACCGGACCGGGCGATTCGATAAGGGGCGAGGCCGTTTAACCGCTGTCCAAAAAAATCGATCGCGCCCTCGGTCGGCGTGAGCAGACCTGTAATGAGATTGAACACAGTCGTCTTGCCGGCGCCATTGGGACCAATTAAGCCGAAGATTCCCCGCTCGGGCACTGCGAGGTTCACGTCCTCGAGCACCTGGAGCCCGCCGAAATGTTTGGAAATCGACGATAACGTAAGCATCGGTTAATTTTGCGCGGGCGTACGCGCGGTCCGGCGCGCAAAGCGCACGAGCTCCCAAATTCCGCGAGGAGAAAAGAGAATGACAATGATCAAAATTGCGCCATTGATGAACGGACGATAAGGACCGAGCCCGCGCAACACCTCCGGCAGCAGCGTGACGAGCACACCGCCAATCACCGCGCCCCACGGGCTTGTGGTGCCGCCAAGGACACCCATTGCGAGAATCTCCACCGCACGCTCAAAGCCATATTCATTGGGACTTATAAAAAATGTAAAATGGGCGTTGAGGCCGCCGGCCAATCCGGAGATCGCGGCGCCAAGCGCGAACGCGAATACTTTATGCGCGCGTACGTTTAATCCCATAAGCTCGGTAGCGATTTCGTCTTGACAGATGGCGGCCATCGTGCGACCGATTCGCGAGCAGGCAAAACGCAGCAGAATGTAGAGCGTTCCCGCCACCGCTAAGGCGACATCGAGCCCGCTCGTCAAGTGCGGGATGCCATTCAATCCGAGCGCGCCACCGGTCAAGGTTTCGGAATTGAGGATAACGATGCGCACGACTTCGCCAAATGCCAGCGTTGCCATGGCGAGGTAAACACCGGACAACCTAAGCGTCGGCCGCCCGATCAGCAAAGCGACGAAGGCAGGCACGAGTGAACCCACAAGCAACGCCAAGGCAAACGCCATTTCCATCCGTAACACGAGCAGCGCGGCCGTGTACGCGCCAATCGCCATAAAAGCGGCATTCGCGACGGTGAGCAATCCGCAGGAAAGGGTCAAATAGATGGAAAGCGCCAGCAGGATATTCGTCCCGACGGAAAGTACTAGTGTGCTATAGGTCGCCCAGGAGGTATCGAGCCATTCCATGCAGTGTATTTAGGTTCTTCCGGCTTTCGAGCGGGTAGATCCTGTCCCGGTGACTGATTTCATCCGGAACCCTTCGACCTGCTCAGGGCGAACGGAATTCAGCTTTTTTCAGGGACCTCTCCTCACCCACTCCAAACCCTGGTGACTGACACTTAAATTTGCACTCGATAAGAGCTTCAAGGTTTGCTATGCGCGACGCTGTTGGGCTTTGCCGAACAAGCCTTCGGGCCGAAGCAGAAGAATCGTAAACAAAAGGCCGAAAGCAACAGCATCGCGCATGGTGGAGCCGATATAAGCCACGGAAAAAACCTCAGCGAAGCCGAGAAAAAAACCGCCGAGCAAGGCGCCGCGGATATCTCCCATCCCGCCGAGGATCACCACCGCAATCCCTTTGTGCAACATCGGCTGTCCCATCAGCGGAAAGACGGCATTGGTGTACAGCGCGATCAGCACGCCGGCCCCGCCGCCGAGCAACGATGCGATCACCGAGGTAGCCCGGAATAGACCTTCGACATTCACGCCCAATAGCGAAGCGGCCTTGGGCGATTCCGCCACGCCGCGCAGCGCACAACCGACGCGGGTTTTCTTCAGGCCCCAGAGAAGAACGGCCATCAGCACGAAGGCGAGAAAAATAATTTTCAGCTCAAGCCATGTGATCTGGACGCCGTCCAGCGTCAAGGTGTCAGCCAGCAATACCTCGCTCGGGAAGCGCAAATTCGCAGCGCCGAAATACCCTTCAATGGAGCTATTAAGCACGATCGCCAAGCCGATCGTCGCAATCATCGGCGCCAGATGCGGCGCGTTGGACTTGCGCAACGGGGCAAAAATCATTTTATCGAGCAGCCAGCCGGCAACGCCCGTGATCAGCATTGCCACGAAAATCGCCACCAGCAGCGGCGCGCGCAAAATCATGACGGCGTAGAGAGCGGCGTAGGCGCCGAGCATGAACACCGCGCCGTGCGCGAGATTCACCACATTCAACACGCCGAAAATTAGCGTAAAACCCAGCGCGAAAAGCGCGTAAACCCCGCCGAGGGAAATGGCGTTGACGAATTGCTGCGCCAGCATCTGCTACCTTTGAATGACGTACTGATTGCCGCTGGTCAACATTACAATGGCGGTTTGTACCGCGTCGTAGCCGCCCGGCTTGCCATTGCTATCAGCAACTTGCCGGAACTTGAAGGGGCCCGTCGCGCCGGTCCACTGAATCGCAGGTAGCGCATCCCGCAGTGCTTTGCGGTCGGCCTCCAATTTGCCCGCGACCGGTATTTTCTTTAAGGCTTGCGCGACAATATACATCGCATCATACGCCTGCGCCGCGAACTGGTCCGGCGGCGCGCCGTACACTTTTTGATAGGCGGCGATAAACCGTTTGTTCGCGCGCGACGGATTTTCCACGGACCACGGACTCCCAACCCATAAATTGTCCGAACTGCCTTTGGCGAGCTCAAAGATTCGGGGCGAGTTCATGCCGTTGCCGCCGATGAACGGCAGAGTGAGACCCAGCTGCCGAGCCTGCACCATAATGGGCGCGCCTTCGGCGACCAAGGCCGACAGGACAATCGCGTCAGGTTTGCCGGCTTTGATCTTGGTAAGTTGCGGTTTGAAATCCACGTCGCCTTTCGCAAACGTCTCCGTCGTTGTGACGGGGATTCTCAGCGTTTGCAGCGTTTTCTTGAAATTATCGTAACCGCTTTTGGTAAAGATATCGTCATTGCCATAGAGCACCGCCACTTTCTTTAGGCCGGTTTTCTCGACCGCGACCTTCAACGTGACCGGTAAGATGTCCGCTTCGGTGACAGAATTGCGGAAGACATAGTTGCCGATGGAAGTAATTCCGTCGGCCGTGTTTGAGGTGCCGAACACGACGACTTTCACCTGCTGCGCAACCGGATTGGAAGCCAGAGCCGAATTCGACAGCGTGGGGCCGAACAACATCAGCACCCTGTCCTGAAATACGAGTTTTTTGAAGACGTTAATCGCCTCTTCTTTCTTGCCCTGCTCGTCTTCGATAACGAGCGCAAGCCTATGACCGTTGATACCGCCACTGCCGTCAATCTCACCGGCCGCCAGCTCGAAGCCCTTGCGGATCGACACGCCGTATTGGGCAGCGTTACCGCTCAGAGCTTCGGCTACGCCGATCTTGATATCGGCTGCAGCCGCAACGCCCGCCCGCAAGCCCATTGCCGCCAGCACACCGAGTGAGAATAACCGGAATTTCATAGATTTTCCCCGATGCTGTTGGATTGGAATCGAATGGTATAACAAAATTCAGCCCTTGTCTTGCAAGAGCGCGCTCAGGGGCTCGCCGGATTCCTCCGAAAATGAGCCGAAGCGCAAGCCTTCCACTCGCGGCCCTATGGGATTCTAGCATAGAGGAGGCGAGCGGCCTTACAAGGTAGCGTGTGCGGCGAGAGAAAAGCGCAAGCTTACGGCCAATAAGCCCAGAAGATACCGTAGCTCTACGCTTCCTTCGACTCTGCTCAGGACAGGCCTGTGCCCGCTCTCTGCGCGGCTCACTTCTCGGTCTACAATCTGTCCTGGAATCTGATACTTGAGCCCGAGCTTGGAAAGAATAAACCAAAGCATAACAGGATTACTGGCGAATGGGGGAAGTTTAGCGCCTTTCCGCCTTGGGAAAGCCGAAGGCTTCAAAAACCTTAGCTTGCCACTGATCGACATTCTGGTAGTCGCCCCACGACAAAACGGAGAGTTTCTTCCCTTTCAGCAACTGCGCAACCTCACTGCCGCGCACGTATACGGAAGAGCCCAGCGGCTCGATTTCATCGCCGATCTTTTGCGCCTCGGGGCTTGCCAGCCATTCAAAAAACAACAGAGCGGCGTGGGGATGTTCAGAGCTGGCCAGAATCGCCTCCTGCAAAGACAACTGTACGGGCACCGGCTCAGGCATTACATATTGGAGGAGTCCGGTCTGGTCTTTGAGCATTGCGCGTTTCAGCGTGTGCATGCCCGGTCCAAGCATCATCGGAATCTCGCCACTTTGGATCGCCGCCAGAGTTTTTACGCCACCGCGAATCCAAATTGGTTGCTGCGCGGCCATTTTTTTGGAGAAATCGAGGGTCTTTTCCAGACCCCAAGCCGGGACCAGCGCGGCGATCCCTTGAGGGCGAATATCTGCCGCAAACTTATTGCCCTTGAATTCGGGTTTCAGGAGTTCCTCCCACACTTTCGGGAGCTGGCTCGAAGTAATCAGGGTTTTGTTATAGGAAAAGACGGAGAAGCGGGTTTGGAATGCGACCACGTTGCGACCCACGGGATCGATCATGGGAGCGGGGATTTCTAGAAGACCCTGCCTCGCCATTTTAAGGATGTCGATCCTCAACAAGTGGGGAACGTATTCGGCCCGGAAGTCCGCCGAGAGATGCACGACGTCCGTATCTCTAGTTCTCCCTGCTTTCATTTCCAGGATAAAGCGCTGCGCTTGCTCGGTGCCCGTGATCTCCTCAAGGGAAAGATTGATGAACGGGTATTTTTTCATGAATCCGGCTGTCGTCGCTTTAATATGATTGGGCTCCATCTCGGCCAGAGCGCGTAGTTTGCCTTCTTTCTTGGCTTTGGCCACGATTTCATCGCGGCTCTGGGAAAAGACGTAACCTTTCAACTCCGCGGGGCTCTTGGAGCGGTCCGGTGAGGCGGCAAGAGCGCTCTGGGTCATCAAACAAAGGAAAGACAGTAAGCAAAGGATACTAAACGGAATTGTCGCTGCCTCTTGAATCAATTCGTATCGATGGTGTTTCCGACCAGTCACTAATGATCCGCTAAATTTAATTGTTGCAAAGGCAAGCCAAAAAGAGCGGATCGGAGTATCACACGGGGTGTGGTGTTCTCCGTAACCGGGTTGCCACATCACCGACGCCAGCAATCTTATCGAGCCCGCCCAAATTTTCCAACAGTTTTCCCCTGGAGTGCTTCGGCGGCGCTTCTGCTGCTAAGGCACGAAACTTAACCTCAACTTGCGCGTCAGTCATCAAACCTTCTAACCAAGGTATTGTAGATTAATACGATCTGGGATAATTCACCACATGGTGATAAGCGGGCAAATTTTCCGGCACGCAAAAGTTCCGCGGCAAATCCCAAGGGGGTAGCCATGCTAAAAGGTTCATGTCTTTGTGGTGGAATTCAGTATGAGATCGAGGCCAAGCTAGGCCCTGTGACCAACTGCCATTGCAGCCGCTGCCGTAAGGCGTCGGGGGCGGCGTTTGCCAGCAACGCGTCGGTTCCAGCAGAGTCCTTTCGTTTCCTCGCCGGGGCCGCGTTGCTCAGGGAGTGGGAATCTTCACCTGGAGTAAAGCGGTGCTTCTGCGGGCGCTGTGGTTCGCCGATCCTGAAACGACATGATGCACGACCTGAGAATGTTCGTCTTCGTTTGGGAACTCTGGATACGGACCCCGGGGTTAAGCCCTCAAGACACATCTATGTCGCTTCGAAGGCCCCGTGGGTGGACATCACGGACGGACTGCCCAAATCTGATTAGGGAAGAGATCGATCAGTTAGGGGCTGACGATAGAGTTTCACGCCACGTTCTGCTCTTTGGCGCACCGCAGGCCGATTCTCTCGTTGATGACGTCGAACTCGATGATTTGGTTCTTGGCCGGATCTCGGATAATCCCTAGCGGTTCCTTGCCCTGCTGAACCGTTTCGATCTGCTCTTGTAGCAGTTTGCGAAACGTAATAATTCCTTTGTCACCGACTCCTAGATGTTCCTGGGTGCGGTCGGCAATCGCGCCTTGGGTCTCCCACGCCATCGCATCTTGAACGAGCACATATTGGAGGCGGTATTGGCCGTTCTCGTCCCTGATAGGGAAAAACTCCCATGGCGCGTCGCCATCCGAGGGCGAGCGGTCGGTTTTGTTGGGCTCGAAGAAGACGACATAAACTTGCGTATGGGAGTCGTCTACCGGCACGCGGATCTGAAGGTTGTGGCGCAGTCCGCCGCTGAGCAGTTTCTGTCTGAACACATGGCGCAAGGTGGTCGGAAACACCAGCGGGTGCTGATCGATTTCCGGCGCCGCGCCGGGTTTTATCCCCGGCGTGACGCGCCGTTTCATGATACCATAGTCGAATCTCGTGAATTCGTGCTCCTCTTCGTAGCGTTCCACGGCGCGCCACAAATGCGCCGTGTTGCCGTGCAGCCAGTAAAGGTGGGAAGGATCAACGGAATTCTCCATCGGCTGCAGCCAGTTGCACCGCAGCAGCTCGTGAACTTCGATCCAACGCTTCCCATCCTCCCACGCGAGCACGTCCCAACGCGGTAAAAGTGGTTTCGGCTCAGGTCCCAGGTAAGCGAACAGGAGGCCGCCCAGCTTCTCTACGGGATAGGCTGTATGACGGACGCGATCCTTAAATCTGTTTGCCTCGGGTTCGGCGGGCTGCTCCAGACACCTGCCGTGAGTGTCGAATTTCCAGCCATGGTAAGCGCAGCGTATCCCTTCAGCCTCGACCCTGGCGAAAGCCAGCGATGCCATGCGATGGGGACAGTGTTCTCCAACGAGGCCGTAGCTTCCCTTCTCGTCCCGGTAAAGGACCAATTCCTCGCCCAAGACCTTGACTGCTTTAATCGGTGCTTCTTGCGTGAGCTCTCCGGTCCGCGGCGACCGCATGCCAATAGCGACGAAGAAGTTCTCCCGCCGGTGTACCGGGACCAACTCGCGTCAATGTCTCATTTTCTTCTCGGGTGAGCATCTTTTGAATCCCACGTTTCCATTCGCGTTCATGATCTTTTCGGTGCGCTAAAAGAATCCATCAAGTTGCCCCGACGCCGGTCCCTGCTCCGGCTCTCAAGGGAAGCTCGGTGGTCCTGCGGTCTTGCTCCGGGCGTTGTGCCCGATAAAGGCCGATCCTCTCGTTGATGACATCAAATTCTATAATGCGATTTTTCTCCGGATCGCGAATAATTCCGATCGGATCTTGCCCGTCCTGAACTCTCTCGATCTGCTCTTTGAGAAGCTTGCGCAAAAGGATGATTCCCTCGTCGGCAACCCCAAGGTGCTCTTGCCCTCTGTCCGTAACGGCTCCCTGGGTCTCCCATGCCATAGAATCTTGAGCCGAAACTTTCTTCATGTCGTATTGTCGTGTGCCAGTTTTTAACTGCGAATACTGAAAAGCCGCATCGGCATCCGCGATAGAATGTTCGGTATCGGTCGTAACAAAGTTCACGCGGTAGACCTGGGTATGCGTGTCGTCGACAGGAACACGGATTTGCAGATCGTGACGAAATCCGTCGCCTTTCTCGTATGGCGCTATGTGGCGCAATGTGGTCGGAAACAGCAGTGGATGCTGATCGACCATCGGGGGCGCAGCAAGATTCTTTCCCGGGGTGCTCCGCCGTTTCATAATGCCAAACTCAAAGCGGACGAACTCGTGTTGCTCATCATAGTTGCGCATGCGAGGGGCGAGATGAGCGGAGTGGCCGTGAAGCCAATAAAGATGGGAAGGGTCGACGGAGTTCTCCATCGGCTGCAGCCAGTTGCAATCGAGCAAAGAATCGATCACGATCCACCGTCGGCCGTGCTCCCAGGCCAGCACATCCCAACGGGGCAAAAGCGGTTGCGGGGCGGGACCAAGGTACGCGAACAACAAGCCGCCAAGTTTTGCTACGGGATAGGCGATGTGTTGGATCCGGTCCTTGAACGTGCTGTCCGCCGGCTCGGCCGGTTGTTCAAGGCATTTTCCCGTAGCGGCAAATTTCCACCCATGATAGGGGCAGCGAATGCCTTGTTCGTCCACGCGACCAAAGGCAAGCGATGCCAGCCGGTGCGGGCAGTGCTCACCCAACAGGCCGTATTTCCCATTTTTGTCGCGATAAACGACCAGTTCTTCGCCGAGAATCTTCACCGCTTTTATGGGTTTTTCCTCCGTAAGTTCGCCGGCGACGGCCACCGGATGCCAGTAACGACGCAATAATTCTCCTGCGGGCGTGCCGCGTCCGACTCGTGTCAGCAGCTCATTTTCTTCTCGGGTCAGCATGAACCTTTCTCCTTTGCCTTCAGCTATCTGGCATCCGTCATCGGCTGCTTAATAATCTGACGAAACAAATAATGCAAGCGGTTTTTAGAAAAAAGGCAATTAAATCAACATGTTAGATAAAACATGAAAGGTCGCTTTATTGATGATTTAGGCACGAAGGATATGGCGGGGATCGATTGAACATGGATTCCGCAAACCTTCCCCTTCGCGAGTAGCTCTTTTATGTTCAATCTGATACTGAAAAGTTGATCGTAAAATCACTTTGGAGGTTTGTGTCATGAGATTCGGAATGTTGAGGCTTTTGGCTTTCTTTCTTTTCTTGATCCCTTGGGGGAGCCAAGCAGTGCTTGCAGCATCAGCTGCTGAGCTGTCGAAAGCGGAAAAAGAAGCCAAGGCGAGGGGTTACGAGTTTATTACCAGCCATGACAAAATTGTCGCCGAAGCCAAAAAGGAGGGCCGGCTGCGTATCCTAGCCGAAATGGAGCCGGCCAACATTAAGGCCTCTATGGTGGCGTTCAAGCAGAAGTATCCGTTCATCGATATTTATATCCAGGAAATTACCGGGACCGACGCCGCGAGAGCGAACATTCTGGAGATTAAGAGCGGCGCGGCGAAAGATTGGGACGTGATTCATCTGTCAACCGATTTTTATAGCGAATATATGCCATATGTGTCGAAGATCGACGTTGTTGGCATGGCGCAGAGGGGCGTTGTTCAAATACCGGCCCCGATGATCGACCCGAAACACCGCAACGTTGTGGCATTCTACAGTCGCTTCCAGGTGACTGCGTATAACAAGAACTTGGTGCCCGCGGGGCAGGTCCCCAAGCTCTGGGTAGACATTCTGAAACCCGAATTCAAGGGCAGAAAATTTGCTGCCGATATTCGACCGACCGAAATTGCAGCACTGGTGCCGGCATGGGGCTTGGAAAAAACACTTGACTTCGCTCGCAAGATCGCCGCGCAGCAGCCTCTTTGGGTTCGCGGCGGCAGCAGAACCATAACTTCGATTATTGCCGGGGAAACGCCGATGATGATCGGGCCTAACTTCCACACGACAAAACGGGCTCAGGGCAAGGATCCCGCCGGCGTCCTTCAATATGTCGCTCTGGAGCCTGTGCCCGTGCGGTCGGCAATGGAGGAAGGGATTCAAACCGGCGCTAAAAACCCGCACGCCGCTCTGCTGTGGCTCGAATGGATGGCGAGTCCGGAGGCCCAGAAGATTGCGGACGAGACCGAACCTCTGGCCTCTTCTGTCTACGTAAACGGCAGCGCGGTTGAGAAGGAACTGCGCGGAAAGCATCTTTCCGTGGTCACTTGGGATGATCACCAGAACATGGAGCAATGGCAGGCGAAAGTATTTGAAGCGTACGGCTTTCCGAAAGTGGAGCAAATGAAGTAAGTCCGGTTTGCGATTTGCCGGGGACATGGTTTATATACGTGAGAACATCGTAAAAGCAGTTTTAAGGGAGGTGCCAAGGTGGATACCAAAGAACAACAAGTTTACGACGAGGAACGAGTATATGTGCGCAGCGTGGGCAGCCAGGCTTACAACTTGACGCGGGAACTCGAACGCCTACGAAGCATGCCGCGCGTAATCAAGGCGTCTGACCGCGAATGGCGCAGCGGGCCTCAAGTGTTTCACAAAAACATGATGAATCCCGGCCACGGTTTGCTCCAGAGCCTGCATTGCTCAATCGAAGAGCTGGCCCCTGGCGGGCGCTCGCAAAACCACGGCCATCAAAACTCGGCGTTGCTATATGTGTTGGAAGGCGACGGGTACGACATCCACGACGGAGTCAAATATGAATGGCACGCAGGGGACCTAGTGGTGGTGACTCCGGGTTGCGTCCATCAGCATTTCAACGCGCGCAAGGACCGGCCGGCGCGCGTCCTGATCATCAAAGGCAAGCCCTTGTTTTTGTTTATGGGGCTGTGGTTCCAGGGCTTTGTCGAAAAGGCGCCCAAGACGCCGATCCCGGGTTGGGAGAATTTTAAACCGATCGACGGCTCGTTCCTGGAAAAACACGGCGAGAAGCAGGGCTAAACCCAACTTTTGCGAGTCCGCTTTTAACACGAAGCGAGCGGCGGAGGCCTTTCGCCACGCGCTTTTTTGCAGGGTAATCGTTTTTCGTTTTTGCTTACCTCGAGGGTCTCGGCAGCGGGCGTCGCTACCTTGACTCATTTTCTGTTTCTGGAATAAGATGCAGCTTTTGAAGGATGGTAAGGAGGGTAAGCTCATGAGTCAGGAGATCAATGAACAACAGGCTCCGGCTCCCTTCAAAGTGGCTAAGATCTGTCCCCAACTGGTGAGTCGAAGGAAGAAAAGCTAGTCATTGTTTAGAACAGATATCCTGGGAGCCGCCGTTCGCGTGGCCACCAGCGGTGGCGAAACCAATCTGCACGCGCATGCCGGAAGCGATGGAGCATGGCTTGTATTGGGAGGCGCGGCGAAGTTCTATACCGAGGGAGATAAGCTGGTAGCAATTGGGCAAAAACGACATGCTCTTGATCCCGCGGGGAGTTCTGTATTGGTTTGAGAGCAGCAGCCCGGAAGCGGTTGTGATTATGCGTTTCAGCGCGCGCGCAAGACACGGTCGATAAGCGTGTTGATAAAGAGCCACGCCGGGAGCTGCCTCGGGACGTTATGGATGGCCAGCTATTTCGAGGGTTAGGGCGGAATTTCAGCCTGAATGGCTAACGCGCGCGCAAGCCCTGAAGCGGCTCCAGCGATTGGATATCGTAGTCGCCAGCTCCAAGATGAGATACACTTGGAAGTGATCACCCTGCAAAAACCGGGAGACTAAATTCCCACCGTTCTGGATCCCGCGCGGGCGGGCGCGCAACAGCGCACTGAGGTCACACGCATACAAGATCATCTGATATTTGAAGAGAGACAAAATGCCTATGCAGCGTGCGGTAAGAGTCGACGGAGCGGAAAAGGTCAGCGGCGCTGGCTTGTACGCAGGCGACGTGCGTCTTCCCGGTCTGTTGATCGGGTTTGCAGTGCGAAGTCCATTTCCGCACGCCCGCATCGACTCGATTGACGTCTCAGAGGCCCGCAAGATACCCGGGGTTCATGCGGTGTTGACGGCGGCCGACTTGCCGCAGACTTTGATCGGCAAGAACCTACAGGACGTGCCCCTCTTGGCACGTGACCGTGTCCGCTTCTTGCGCGCCGGCTGGGGATGAGCCCGGTCGAGTTCCGTGAGCGGAATCTGCTGCGCGATGGTGATGATAAGCCTTTAGGCGGCGTTCTGCGTCATGTTCGGGCGGTAGACGTTCTCAAACGAGGCGCGGCTGCGATCGGTTGGGAGAACGCGAAAAAGCGTGGTGTCGGGCGCGGCTTGGCAGTTAGCGAACGGGGTACGGGAAGCGGCCGGGCGGTTGTGGCAATCGAGCTAGACAGAGATGGCGCGGTTACCGTGCACACGGGTGTTGCCGAAGTGGGAACGGGCTCGCACACAGTGCTCCGCGAGGTGCCGGCAATCGCCAACGCGGTCGAAGACGCCATTGGAGTGCGCATTTTCGACTTGCCCGTTACCGCTGAGAAGGTATTAGAAGGAATCCTGCAGGGATGGAACAAGTAGGCAAATGATTTCAATCAATTAAAGTTTAGAGGAGGGTTTATGGCTTTCAATGCAGTTAATGAAAACAATATCGCCGAGGAGAAAACCGGTAGAGGTTATACCAAGTGGCTTTACCATACCGGCGATCGGACCGAGCCGAGTATCATGATTCGTCATTGGGGACCCGAGACGAACATCCCCGTGCACAGCCATCCGTTTAACGAGATGTTCTATGTGTTGGAGGGAGAAATTGAAATCGGCGGGTCGGTTTATCCCACCGGCTCATGCATCTATATTCCTAAAGGGTTTGCCTATGGACCGACCAAGGCACCAAAGGGCGGTAAGGTTCTTCGCTATGCGGAATCTTCACGCGCGGGCAGAGAAGAGCAAAAATAAGAAATTGCGTGTTTTCTCCTTTTTGTTGCGGCGTGTTTGGTTTGTTCTTGGGCGTCCGCCGCGGCGTCGCCTCAGGAATTGGCTAAAGCCAAGCAGGAGGTTTTATCCGAGCAAGCCGTTAGGGGCAGAAGATCAGCGACAAATATAAACCAGTAACGTCCTAGGTTTGTTCGCCCGGTTCAGCCGTCGAGAAACCAGCCAGAGGAGAAAACTCGCTGCTTGACTGGCAGGTATTCGGAAACGGGCGACCTCGTAGATCAACTCGTGGCAGCTTTCGGGCCCCAAACCCGACAGGAGAAGATAATGGTTGGCTTGCTTTTCATCAGCCGGAAAACATTCGCATTCATCGCCTTGCTTGCGGGTGGGGGATGCATGGTGGTCTCCACAGCTCTTGCGATGCAGGGAATGGACCTGACGGCTGCGCGGGCGGAAGCGCAGTCCAGGGGTTATATCTTCGAGAGCACTCATGACGAGATTGTTGCCAAGGCGAAGAGAGAGCGGGGCGCTATGCAGGCGCATATTTCTCAAGCACCTGAGACTATCAGAGCGGTTGTGGAAGCCTTCAAGGCCGAATATCCTTTTTTGAATGCGCAGGTCGAGGAAATGACCGGCACTGACGAGGCGCAACGTTTTATCCTGCAGGTCAAGGCGGGCAGAGCGCCGGACTTTGATGCAGGCCATATTTCGGATGAGCTGTATAAAGACTACCTGCCCTATTTGAAAAAGTTCGACATCTGGGGAATGGCACAAAAAGGGGTGCTACGAATACCGGCAGAGATCATCGATCCTGTAAACAGAAACATCGTTGCCGTAAATAGCGGTATGCAAGTGATCGCGTACAACAAAAAACTCATACCGGTCGATAGGCTGCCGAACCAGTGGGAAGACTTTCTCAAGCCGGAGTTCAAGGGGAGGAAATTCACCGCCGACATTCGCCCGACCGAAATCGCCTCCTTGGTCCCGGCCTGGGGTTTGGAGAAGACTTTAGATTTTGCGCGCAAGGTGGCGGCGCAGCAGCCTGTCTGGGTGCGCGGCGCAACTCGGACTCTCACGGCTATGGCCGCCGGCGAATATGCGCTGTTTATGGGGCCGAACTTTAACACGGTCATGAGGGCGATAAAGAAGGATCCTGGCGCAACCTTGGATCTCAAGGTTATCGAGCCGATTCCTGTGCGTTTGACGGAGGCGCTAGGGATTCTGGCTTCGGCACCGCGTCCGTACACGGCTCTTCTCTGGATCGAGTTCCAAGCGAGCCCAAAAGGACAGAAGATCGTCGATGACTACCATCCCTACGGCGCTTCAGCATTTATCTCGGGCTCCGCGCAGGAGAAGCTGAGCCGAGGGAAGCGATTATCCGTGGTCGGATGGGAACATTTCAGCAGGCTTGGCGAGTATCAAGAAAAGGTTGTCGAAGCCTACGGTTTTCCGAGAGTGGAGGCAGGAAGGTAAAGTGAAAAGTTCACGGAGCACACTCAGGGTGGACGGCTGGGAAAAGGTTTCGGGTGGCGCGGTTTATGCCGCTGATGTTCGTCTTCCTGGGCTCTTGTTCGGTATGGCGCTGCGCAGTCCGGTTCCGCATGCGTTCATCAAGTCAGTTGACGCTTCCGCGGCGAAGAGAATTCCCGGCGTCCATGCGGTCTTAACCGCAAGCGATGTGCCGCCGCTGCTGCTGGGCAAGCGTCTAAAAGACATTCCCCTGTTGGCGCGCGAGCGCGTGCGTTTCGTGGGCGAGAAGGTTGCGGTGGTCGCGGCGGAAGCACGGGAAATCGCCGAGCGGGCGATTCATGCGATCCAGGTCGATTATGAGGATCTCCCGGTGGTGTCCAGCGCGCAGGATGCGCTCAAGCCGGATGCGCCCATCCTGCACCCTGAATTTAGTTCGTATCCAAGGGCGACCGAATGGATTAAGGCCGATTGGCGCGAGGGTGGGCGGCAGCAGTTCCACTTAAACCCGTCGCATCCGAACGCGAGTGCGGAAGTGGTTCTCGAACGAGGAGACATACGCCAGGGGCTTGAGGACTCGGCGCAGATTTTCGCAGACGTCTTCCAGGTGCCGATGCAGAATCATGGTTTTATCGAGCCCCATGGCTGCACCGTAGCGCTCGATGCCTCCGGCCGTGTGCGAGTCTGGACGTGTGTCAAAGAGCCCTTTGACATGCAGGAGTGGTTGGCGGAGGAAATCGGCTTGCCCCACGACCAAGTTGTGCTTCTGCCGGTTCGCGTGGGCGGCGATTTCGGGGGCAAGGGGTATATCATCGACGAGCTGCTCGCGTATTTCCTGGCACGCACTGCGGGCCGACCAGTGCAGATGGCGATGAGCCAAACTGAAGAATTCCTCGCCGGTGTTCATCGTCACGGCGCGACCGTTCGAATCAAGAGCGGCGTCGATGAGAACGGGCGCCTGATGGCGCGAGAGGTGGAAATTCTCTTCAACAACGGTGCCTATGCCGGCTTGCGCCCGCGCATGACGTTGGGCGGCACGCCGCGCGCGGCGGGCTGCTATCGCATCCCTCACGTACGTATCACCAGCACCTGCGTCTATACGAATCAGGTTCCATGTGGGCATATGCGGGGTCCAGGCCAGCCGCAGCTTACGTTTGCCGTCGAATCTCACACTGACGCTGTCGCGCGCAGGCTGGGCATGGACCCGCTTGATTTTCGCCGGTTAAACACCTTGCGTGATGGGGACCAGGGCCCATTGGGGGGCGTTTACCAGTCGGTGACAGCGATCGAAACTATTGAGCGCGCCGCCGCCGCGATCGGGTGGTTGAAGCGGAAGACAGCGGGAACCGGGCGTGGCGTGGCATTGGTGGAGCGTTCTACGGGTACGGGTCCGGCCTCGGTTGTGGCTGAGGCCAATGAAGAAGGGAAAATTATCGTTCGCACCGGCGTCCCGGAGGTCGGCACCGGATCGCATACGGTGCTGCAGCGGGTCGTGGCCGATGTGTTCGGGATCGAGCCACTCGAAGTTCTGGTTGTGCAAGGGAGCACTGATACTGGACCATTCGACGGCGGCAGTGGCGGGAGTCATGTCACGAATGCAACCGGCGGCGCTGCGTTCAAGGCCGCCCACGCCCTGCGCTCGCGGCTTTGCTCGTTGGCCGCCGAGTTAAAGGGGATGGCCGAGGCCAGCGTGGAGCTCAAGAGCGGGCAGTTTGTTTGCGGAGAGAAATCATTTCGCTTTGCTTTCAGAGGTCTTGTCAAAGAACTGGTGCGACAGCAGGGAGGCCCGATCCGCGAGCTGGGTGAAAACAAAGCAGTGCGCGGGACGGCTTCCGGTTACGCTTGCCATGCTGTTGAAGTGATCGTGGATCGGGAAACCGGCCAATTTCGGGTAGATCGAATCATCGCCGTCCACGACGTGGGATACGCGATCAATCCCGTGGGGCTCACCGGTCAGATCGAGGGTGGACTCTCCCACGGACTCGGAATGGGTGTGATGGAAGAGATGCGGGTAGAAGATGGGCGACTTCAATGTGTTAACTTCGACCAATATAAGATGCCATGTCCGGCTGATATGCCTGCTCTCACCATTGAGCTTATAGAAAAACGCAACGGCCCGGGTCCTTTCGGAGCCAAAGGAATCGGCGAGATTGCCGCCAGTCCTACGGCGCCGGCAATTGCCAACGCAATCGAAGACGCAGTAGGTGTGCGCATCTGTGATTTGCCGATTACGGCGGAGAAAATCCTGCAAGCTTTGAAATCACAAGAAGCATCATTCCGCGCGGGTCGGATGGCAATGCCAGAGGAGATTTCCAGTGTCCAAACCGACGCTCGGTTTCATATCCGCCGGTAGTTACGAGTCGATTACGTCGTTATTGACCAGTGCCATACAACCCGAGGCATTGAGCTCATCACCACCTATTCTGACCCCTCAGAAACGTTTCTGCGCAGTTCACGTTTGCGGATCTCCGCGCTGTTCATGTCTTCCTATCTTATCGCGAGCTCATCAGGCATGGATATGATCGCGATCCGCGTTGCGAGCGGGGGCTCACGAAGCGGAAATTCACGTGGACGCAAGAAAGTAAGAAGAGGTAAATGATGCGGACACCATTAGGGAGGAAAAAAGATGCTGAGTACTGAGGAGAATGAACTGTTAACAAAAACCGGTCCCCGGACTCCGATGGGAGAGCTGTTACGGAGATTCTGGATGCCCATTTTGCTGGCCGAGGAGTTGCCGGCCCCGGATTGTGACCCGGTTCGGGTGCGGCTTCTCTGCGAGGATCTGGTGGCGTTTCGGGATAGCGAAGGAAGATACGGCCTTCTCGATGCGTTCTGCGCGCATCGGCGCGCACATCTGTTTTTCGGCCGCAATGAGGAATGTGGCATTCGCTGCATCTATCATGGGTGGAAATTCGACGTCGAGGGCAATTGCGTCGACATGCCGACGGAGCCGCCGGAAGCGAGTTTTAAAGACAAGGTCAAATTGACTGCGTATCCTTTGCGCGAGAATGGGGGCGTCCTCTGGACGTATATGGGACCGAAGGACAAAATGCCCGAATTGCCCCGCTTGACCTTTACCCAGGTTCCGGCGGGGCATCGTTTTTCGGTCAAACGTTTTCAGGAGTGCAACTTCCTGCAAGCGGCCGAGGGCGGGATCGATTCCGCGCATACCAGCTACCTGCACACGACTCTCGATTTTTACCGGCGCAGCGATGATTATCTAAAGAAAGCCGAGGCGTTGTTAGAAAAGTTTAGAGCGGACCCGGACAGTCTTGCCCCCGAGCAGTTAGACTCTCTGTTCCGCACGCTCGATAAGGCGCCGCGCCTGACGGCAAAGCGGACGGATTACGGTCTCATCATCGCTGCCAGAAGAAACCTGGAGGATCAATTTTATTGGCGCTTCAATCAGTTTCTCATGCCGTTCTATACGATGCCGCCACGCGATCCCGGCGGGCACGCGTTTGTTCCCATCGATGACGGCACCTGTTGGGTCTGGACCTTCGGCTGCAAGCTCGAGAGGCCTTATACGGTAGATGAGATCTTGGGAATGAAGCGCGGCACGGTCGATGGTCGCTTCGGCGCGCCGGTGGATAAAAACTATTTTCCGGTGGCCAACAAAGGGAACGACTTTCTCATTGACCGGCATCTGCAGCGAAACTTTAGTTTTACCGGCATTGTCGGGACCGGCAATCAAGACATGGCGGCGCAAGTCAGCATGGGCACGGTCACGGACCGCACGAAAGAACACCTCGGCGTCACCGATGTCGGAATCATCGAAATGCGCAAATTGCTTCTCGATTCGGCGCGCGACCTTTGTGAAGGCAAAGAGCCCCCGTCGGCGCGGAATGCGGAGGCGTTCTTCGGCGTGCGTGGGGTGTCGTTGGTGCGCAAGCGCGACGTTCCTTTTGACGCGTGCGTGGACGGCGCAATGAAACAGATGGAGGCGACGAAGCAGAAAGTAGCGAAGCTCAAGGCCCCGGCGGGAGACTTCTAGCCGTGGAACTACGGACGGGCGCAAGTGCTCCGACCGTGCGACGGCGAGTCAAGATTAATAAAAGTAAAAGGAGGCCAGTCATGAGTGCGCCAGGATAAGCTCAGACAGTTCAACAGGTGAGAGTGCTGTGCGGAGAAAGGCTAAGCCACCGCTCCAGTACAGAATCCTGCATGTAGGGGGGCAACGAACTACATGGTGCAAGGAGGAAGGAGGTAGCAGGCCCCAACGCAAGTGAAGGGATTGAGCCCCGAAATGGTCAACGTCATAGAGGCCGACATATTTCATGAGCATGGAAGGCAGTACGGCTACATCCGTAAAGGCGAGGGTGGAGCAGCTCTATCGGGGTCTGAGACCGGGGCATGGTATCACAGGGGCTGTTTGGGAACCTGGGAGATCCAGGGCGTTCTCCCGTCGCGGGAGTAGTGGCGGACAAACCGAAGAGGAGAGGAAGCCACGACGATGCTCCTGGAAGTCGGACCAAGCCATATAAGAGGCGTAGTCAGGGTAATGTCTGGCGCGAGCACGGGGCTCACTCGAAGGGGTTGGCAGCTACACGCAGAGCGAGGGGGAGACAGGATAGAAATGGGGACAGGGTGCAAACGAAACTCAAGCTCATAACGAGCCGGGCGCAGAGGGATCGGGGGTGGCGGTTTAGCTCTCTGGCATACCTATTGGGTGAGGGATTCCTGGCGCAATGCTTCATGGAGCTAAGGAGAGGAAAGGCTCCAGGCATAGATGGGGTGAGGTGGGAAGAATACGCGGAGAAGCTTACGGAGAATTTGCGGGGGCTTGTAAGTCGGCTAAAGGCGAAGCGGCACTGGCCACAGCCGGCGAGAGGCAACAGAGAATACAAAGCATGCCTAATGGAGGTATTTCAATGTCTACTCGACAAAACCCTTTTACCTGTCAGCAAATCTTTTGTTTTGCGGTTCTAGGGCTCCTTTTTGTGTTCCGTGTATCGGTGAGCTTCGCTCAGACAGGAGATTTCAAGAGGCTCGTCGAGTCTTCCAGAGACGAAGTGGATAAAAAGATGGGAGAAATTACGATTGGCCTGGAATGGGTCAAGGAGTTGGCTGATACAACGCTCAAGCCATTTCAGAAGGAGTTTCCCTATATCAAGAAGCTCAATTACATTCGCGTGAGCAAGGTGGAGAACACGCAGCGGATTCTGTTGGAGTATCAACAGGGAAGAGCGCCCAAGTATGATATTATGCATGTTTCTTCAGAGCTCTGGTCGGCCTACGAAAAAGCGGGTGTGTTTCTGAAGCCTGCGTTTGACTACCACAAACTCGCGCAATCCTTGCCGCCCGATTGGGGAGAGATCGACGCGCGAGCGCTTGACCCGGATGGCTATTACATTGCGGGCACCGGATTGATACGCGGGGGAATCGTTTACAACACCGAAATCGTTCCTGCTGATAAAGCGCCGAAGGGATGGGAAGATTGCGTCAATCCGATGTGGCGGGGAAAGGTCCTTTTTGACCCGCGCACCAAGCTTTCCGCGCTCCAGCATGATCCCAAGACGCGGGAATGGTTTCTCAAATGGGTCAAGGACTTCGTGAACAATAAGCCGGTTCTCAACCGCGGTCAGATCGATAGCATAGAGAAAGTGGCGGGCGGTGAGTTCCCTCTTTTCTGTGGCGTGTCTTACTACAGCGCCATGCCCTTGGTTGAAAAGGGGGCGCCAATAAAATTCGTTCTCCCCGATCCTTATGCGCTGGAGTTCGGCACTCAGGTTCATGTGCTCAAATGGTCGCAAACCCCGGCCACCAGCCAGTTGTTCAGTCTCTGGCTCGGGAGCAGAGGACAGGAAGCTCTGGGAAAATACGCCTTCCGCGCTTTTCCCTGGAATCCGAAAACCCCGATCTATGAGCTGGCGAAAGGTAAGTACGCGGCGCTTTGCGCGATTGACTGTCTGGAAAAGATGGACCGGTACGACAAGGAGTTCGGAGATCTTTTGAAACTGCCGGGAGTGAGGTGACAGTCCAAGGATGAAATGTGAACCCTTCACAGTGCAACTGAAATGGACCGGATCTTAACTTTAGACGCGCTGGATCGGAGGAGGAGTTCTTGGCTCACTTTGCGCCGTCGGATTGTCCCGCTCCTGATCGTTGTTTTTACTCTCTCACTCATCATTGTCCCGCTGATCTTTTTGCTTATTTTTAGTTTCCGGCTGGGAACCCCATGGCAGCCAGGCGCATTCACTTTACGGCATTATCTCACTGCCTACGCGCGGGCAGAGACTTATACGATGTTCCTCAATACGGTTTTGTTAGCAGTGATCGGCACCCTGCTTTCCGTTGTCATGGCTGTGACCTTTGCGTTTCTCACCGAGAGAACCGACATGCCTTTGAGGAACGTCGCGTGGGGTCTGATGCTCATCCCCATGGCGGTCCCGGGGCTTCTCTTTGGGATCTCCTGGATTTTTCTTCTGTCGCCGCGCAATGGTCTCGTCAATATCTGGTTGCGCAACCTCTTCGCCCTGTTCGGCGTGACCGTGACCGAGGGGCCGTTAAATATTTATAGCCTGTGGGGCATGATTTTCCTCGAGGGGTTAAGAGGGGTCACGACGATCTTTCTTGTCATTGCTGGGGCTTTCCGGGCCATGGACCCCAGCCTGGAAGATGCGGCGCGCGTTTCCGGCGCGTCCCATCGCACAACGTTTTTTCGCGTATTCATGCCCGTGCTCATGCCGGCCGTTTTGGCCGCCAGCATGTATAGTTTCATGAGCCACTTGGAATCTCTCGAGATTCCCATCGTCATCGGATTTCCCGCCGGGATTTATGTTTTTCCCACCTATATTTACTTCACCACGATGCGCTTCACCCCTCCCCAGTACGGTTTATCGGCGGCTTTGGGGGTTACGTTCCTTATTGTCAGTGTGATTCTCGTTTACGTGTATCGCGGTATTACCGGACAAGCCGGACGGTTTGTCACGATCACGGGAAAAGGCTATCGACCGCGCGTGATCCGCCTGAGGAAATGGAGATATCCGGCCTTCGGACTCTTTCTATTCTATTTTATTCTGACGATTGCAGCCCCGACCCTGATTCTGATCTGGCGCTCTTTGACCCTTTTCTACGTCCAGCCGTCTTGGAAGGCTCTCTCGAGAGTCACGCTGGACAATTTCTCGCGGGTGCTCGCTGATGAGAGAATTATCGGTGCGGCACTCAATACCCTGCTCGTTGCGGGCGGCACGGCGACATTGACGATGCTTTTATCTCTGGTCGTTGCCTGGGCGGTAACGAGAAAAACCTTCAAGGGCAGCTCCATCGTGGATGCCTTGATGTTTCTGCCCCACGCTCTCCCGGGAGTGATCATTGGAATTGCGTTCATATTTTTGTATCTCCAGCCACCGCTCAACTATCTCCAGCTTTACGGGACCGTATCCATTATCATTCTCGCTTTGACCGTGAGCTATGTTGCTTTTGGAAGCCGGGTCATGAATGCGGCAGTGACACAGATTCACGCGGAGTTGGAAGAGGCGGGTCAAATGTCGGGCGCAGCGTGGGGCAAGATTATGCGGCATATTGTGCTTCCATTGCTAATGCCTGGGTTTGTTGCCGGTTGGATATGGGTTGCGACCCATGCCATGCGCAACTTTTCTGTGCCCCTGATCCTGGGGGCGGACGAAAGCCAGGTTCTGGCGGTAATCATGTGGAGTCTCTGGGACGTCGGCAGAGCGGGAGAAACGACCGCCTTGGGAGTTTTGCTTATTTTTGCGCTCACGTTCTTAACCATTGGCGGACGGTGGGTCGCGCGCCGGCTAGGACAGAGGCAAGAGGAGTAGCAACAGGCAGCAGGTAAAAGGTCAAGGGCAATAGACACAGAAAAAGGCTCGCGAAGTCAACAGTCAAGACGATTGGGAATGCTACGCAATTTACTGGAGGAGGAAGAACGATGGCAAAAAACATAACGGTTAAGGAGTTGCGCAAGCAGGTGGCGCTTTCGTGTCGCATACTTGGCGCGCGTGGCGTGACATTAGGCTCCTTCGGTCATGTCAGCGTCAGGATCCCCGGCACCGATCGGATTTTGATCAAAGCCAAGGGCCCCAACGAGGAAGCGCTTGAGTACGCAAACGAAAAAGACATCATCACGATTAATATCGACGGCAAGGTCCTGGAGGCACCCAAAGGTCTTGATTCGCCGAATGAAACGGCGATGCACCTGGCCGTCTATCGCAAGCGCCCTGACGTGCAAAGCGTAATTCATACCCACCCGGATTGGGTCGTGGCATTAACAGCCTGTGATAAACCTCTGGTTCCCATGTACGCCGCTTACAACCCGCCGGGCTTGCGGTTGTTGTTGGAAGGTATTCCCGTCTACCAGCGCAGCGTTACGATCGTCGATGATGAATTGGGCGCGGATTTTATGCGCGCCATGGGCGAGAAAAAAGTATGTCTGCTGACCGGCCACGGGATGACGACGGCCGGAAACAGCGTTGAGGAATCAACGCTCATCAGTCTCAATGTTTTCGAGCTCGCGCGGATGAATTACCTTGCCTACGCGATCGGTACTCCGAAACCCATCCCGCAGCAGGACATGGAAGAGTACAAGGAAAGGTGGCTGAAGGGCCAGCGCGCGCGGCTTCAGGGTCCTAGCTCAACCGGAGAGCACCCGGACTGGCGTTATCAAGTGAAGCTCTTGCGCAAACGCGCGTAAGGAATTCTCCAATGGTACCGGCCAAACCGGGCACGTGTCAGATTGAGAAGAAAAAGGAGAAGACGATGCAAAAGCGGTTGTTCCGTCACGGTATTGTTTGTTTGATCATTGCGTCGGCGACGCTTGCGGTCGGAGTTGGAGCGAGTTTCGGCCAGGCTGGGGCTCCCTTTAAGAAGCTTGTTGAAGCGTCGCACAAAGAGCTGGATAAGAAGAACGGCGAGCTTACGATCGGCCTGGAGTGGGTCGAGGAGTTGGCCAACAACACGCTCAAGAACTTCCAACAAGAGTTCCCCTTTATCAAGAGGCTGACCTTTATTCGCATGAGCAAGGTGGAGAATATGCAGCGGCTCTTGCTTGAGGTCCAGCAGGGAAAAACCCCGAAATTTGATATCACGACGATTTCTTCGGAGGTTTGGTCCGACTACCGAAAAGCCGGGCTGTTCCTCAAGCCGGCTTTCGACTATCGTACGTTGGCCAAATCGCTTCCTCCGGATTGGGGAACGATCGACTCGCGTGCGATTGATCCTAAGGGCTATTATATCGCGGGGACCGCATTGATTCGGGGTGGGGTCGTGTACAATACCGAAGCGATTCCTGCTGAAAAGGCGCCGAAAGGCTGGGACGATTGCATCAACCCTGCGTACAAGGGAAAGGTGCTCTTCGATCCACGCAACAAATCAGCCGGTTTCCAGCATGATCCAAAAACTCGAGAGTGGTTTCTCAAGTGGCTCAAGAACCTGGTCGCCAATCAGGTCGTGTTGAACCGCGGCCAGATTGAGAACATCGAGAAAGTGGCAGGCGGCGAGTTTCCTCTTTTCTGCGGCGTGAATTACTACAGCGCCATGCCCCTGATCGAAAAAGGGGCGCCGGTAAAGTACGTTCTCCCCGATCCCTATCCCCTGGAATTTGGCACCCAGATCCACGTGCTGAAATGGTCGCAAACTCCCGCCACGACCCAGTTGTTTGCGGTTTGGATGGCGAGCAAAGGCCAGGAAGCTTTGGGAAAATATGCGTTTCGTTCCTTCCCCTGGAAACCAAATACGCCGATCTATGACCTGGCAAAGGGAAAATATGTAGCGATCTGCGATGTCGATTGCATCAACAAATCCGACCAGTACGAGAAAGAAGTTGCCGATATCCTCAAACTGCCGGGAGTGCGATAACAGCGAGACCTCCCGGCGGGCAAAGTTTCCCGGACTCAAGGCGGTGAAACAAAGCAAACAGGAATCCCGGAATTCAAAACCGGAGACACGGGGGGTGTCTTTTTTAGCCGCGCGCCTGTGCTTGGCGTATCGCCTCCCACAGCTTGGGCGCAGCGTATGGCATATCAATGTGATCGATGCCCAGGGGAGCGAGAGCGTCCATCACGGCGTTGGCGACCGCCGGTGGCGCGCCATTGGTGCCCGCCTCGCCCACGCCTTTGACTCCCAGGGGATTGAAGGGATTCGGCGTCACGGTTTCTCCCAAAGTAAGCTGAGGCATGTCGTTGGCACGCATGACCGCGTAATTCATCAGCGAGCCGGTGAGCACTTGGCCGGCATCGCCGAAAAGCATTTGCTCGCGCAGCGCTTCGCCTAAACCTTGCGCCACGCCACCATGCACTTGCGCCTCGACGATCATCGGATTGATGACCACGCCGCAGTCGTCTACCAGCACGAGTTTCTCGATGGTCGGCTTGCCGGTTTCTCGGTCAATTCGCACCATTGCCACATGCGCGCCAAAGCCCCATGCTTCGCGGTTGGGATCGAAGAAGACCGTCTCCTGCAGGCCGGACTCCATCCCGGCGGGAAGTCTACCAGTATGCGCGGCGCCGGCAATCTGGCGCCAGCTAACATTCTTATCGGGCACGCCCGCTACGGCGAATCCGCCGTCCGCTTGTACCATGTCCTCAGGCGCGGCTTCCAGCAAGTGAGCGGCGATGCGGCGCGCCTTTTCAATCACGCGCTCGGCAGCCAATGCCATAGAGCCACCACCCAGGACCATGCTCCGGCTCCCGAAGGTGCCGACGCCTTGCTGAACTGCCAGCGTGTCACCGTGACGAATCGCCACGTGCTCCATGGAAACACGCATCTTGTCGGCGATCACTTGGGCGTATGAAGTCTCGTGTCCCTGGCCGTGGCTGCTGGAACCCGTGAGCACGGTAATCTCGCCGGTGCGCTCGACCCGCACGGTGCCGCTTTCAAAGCCGGCCCCGCCGCTGGGCTCCACGAATGTCGAGACGCCCACGCCTACCAGTTCGCCGCGCGAGCGCGCCGCGTCGCGCTCGCGCATAAGGTTTTCGTAATCCGAGAGGCGCAGCGCCTCAGCGAGCGATTTTTCGTAGTCGCCCGAGTCGTACTCAACGCCCACGCCGGAGCGGTAGGGAAACTGGTCGGGCCGAATGAAGTTCTTGCGCCGGATTTCCAGACGGTCCAAACCCAATTCCCGCGCCGCTTTGTCGACCAAGCGCTCAATGTTCAACACTGACTCCGGCCTGCCGGCGCCGCGATACGGTCCGGTGGGCGTCGTGTTGGTAAACACCCCGACGACGTCCACACGGCAATGCTGGATTTGATAGGCGCCCGGCGCCATCCCCATCATCCGCTGCGGCGGGCCCGCCGTACTGGAATAAAGGTAAGCACCCAAGTTTGCTACCACGCGGACCTTCAGACCGAGCATGGTGCCGTCGCGCTTGAGGGCTAGCTCGGAACTCATCGCCTGGTCGCGGCCTTGAATCGTCGTGAGGAAATCTTCGCTGCGGGTGGCGATCCACTTGATCGGCCGCCCCAACCTGAGCGCCAGATGACAGGCAAGCACATACTCGCGGTAGAGCGGTCCCTTGCTGCCGAAGCCGCCGCCGACGTCGGGGGCGATAACGCGAATCCTATGCTCGGGAAATCCGAGGGCTGTGGCCAGGTCGGCGCGCACTCGGTGCGGTGTCTGAGTGGAGAGCCACACGGTAAGATCACCGACGGGTTCCGGCTTTGCAACGATGCCTCGAGGCTCGATCGCCAACGCGACTTGCCGCGGGCTGGCGATATGCATGCGGCATATATGCTCCGCCTGGGCAAACGCTTTGTCCACATCGCCGCCTTTTTTTGTCGCGACGTAACAAATATTGTTGTCCAGCTCCTCGCGCGCCAGCGGCGCGCCCGGCTCGAGAGCCTTCTCTGCGTCTGTGATCGACGGCAGCGCGTCGTATTCGACCTCGATGGTGCTGGCAGCGTCTTGGGCAAGCGCGCGGCTTTGCGCGACCACCGCAGCTATGGCAACACCGTTCTCGTGCACGGCACCGCGCGCCAGCACGGGATGCGGCGGTATCTTCTGGCCGGACACCATCGGTGCCACCGGGATATTCAACCTCTCGACGTCAGCGCCGGTTAAAACAGCTTGAACACCGGGCATCGCCTTTGCCGCGCTCGTCTTGATGGAAAGTATTCTTGCGTGCGGATAGGTCGTCCGGAGGAAGGCTAAATAGAACATTCCCGGAAGCTGGATGTCGTCCACATAGCATCCTTTGCCGGTAACTAACACGGGATCTTCGACCCGGCGAACGGATGCGCCGATCAGTTTAGCTAAAGTGCGTTCAGTTGTCATGGAATAACCTCTTGTCAAAAGACAATCGTGTTCGTGGTCCGCGTTCGTGACAAAGAGGAGCACGATCACGCACCCCGAGCCCAGCCTTAACCCACCGCTCGTTCCACTGCTGCTTCGATCGCCCGCCGCGCATACACAGTAGCGACGTGACGTTTATAGTCGGCGCTCGCGTAAGTGTCTCCGTCCGGATCCGTCTCTGCCGCCGCCTTGGCGGCGGCAGAGACGATGACCTCCGCCGTTAGTGGGTTCCCCACTAGCTCCATCTCCGTGGCGACCGCTCTAATTGGGCCGCTGCTTAAACCACCGATGGCGATTCGGGTCGACGCGCACTGTCCGGATGACGCGCGGTTTAGAAGCACACCCGCACTCACGACGACGTACCCTGACGCTGGATGCGCCAACTTGGCGTACGCCGTACCGGTACCGACAGACGGCAGCGGGACGCAAATTTTTGTCAGCACTTCGTTCGCTGCCATGGCGGTAGTGTAGAAATCGATAAAGAAGTCGTCCGCGGCGAGCGTCCGGCTGCCCGCGGCTGATTGCAACATAAACGACGCGTTCAGCGCGGTGAGGATCACGGGAAAATCGGCTGCCGGATCGGCGTGCGCGACGCTCCCGCCGATCGTACCGCGATTGCGCACCTGCATGTCGCCGATCACCGAGGCCGCGTCGGCCAGACCGGGAAGGTGTTTGCGCACGAGATCAGAGGAGGCGACGTCGGCGTGCACGGTGAGGGCGCCAATCACGAGCGTATCGCCCTCAACGCGCGCGCCACGCAGACCCGGCACGGTGCCCAGGTCGATCAAAATGCGCGGTGAGGCGAGCCTAAGCTTCATCGCCGGGATCAGGCTGTGGCCGCCTGCCAGCAACTTGGCGTCTTCGCCGTGCCGCGTCAACAACTGGAGCGCTTCCTCCACCGAACGCGCCGCGATGTAGCCAAAGCTAGCGGGGAACATGTTTACCCCTTATCTGTTCCGCGGCCCAGCAGATCGATTCGACGATATTGACGTAGCCCGTGCAACGGCATAGGTTGCCGTCAAGCGCGCGGCGGATCTCTTCCTCGGTCGGGTTCGGATTCGTCTCTAACAGGCTCGCCCCCGTCATGATCATCCCCGGCGTGCAGTAGCCGCATTGCAAGCCGTGTTTTTCGCGAAATCCTTCCTGCACCGGGTGAAAGGCTCCATTGCGCGCGAGACCTTCAATGGTGGTGATTTCCGCCCCGTTGACCTGAACGGCCAAAATCGTGCATGACTTGACGGCGCGGCTGTTTAACTGGATCGTGCACGCGCCACACTGGCTGGTATCGCAGCCCACATGCGTGCCGGTCAGGCCGAGGTGCTCGCGTAAAAAATAAACAAGTAGCGTCCGCGGCTCGACCACCGCCTCGTGCTTACCACCGTTGACCGTAACGCTTATAGGAACAGACTCGAACGCAACTTCCGCAGCGATGCTCACGGGACCTCCACTTCGTATCGCATTAAGGATTCATCTTCTCTCAGCGGTTTTATCTTAACAGTCTGGCCAGTATTACACCTACATCGACCCAGCCTCAACAGTCGACGGCTTCTTAAAATCTCCGGTCTAGAGGATCTTTGCCGCCGCTGCGAGTTTCCGCCGGTGTCCCCATGGCGCGCCAGCGGCAGGCCAACACGTTTTTTAAAGAGGCCAAAGAATTAATGCACCAAACGAGGCTTAGGACAAAAGCGCTTTTTACAAATTAGGATAGCAGACTCTGATCCGACGATTCCAGATCGGATCGGGCTGGACGTCGAATTTATGTTCTCGCAGTCCGGAATTGTCGTGAAACAAAGTGCTGGAGTGGGGTTTCCTATCTTCGCGGCTTGGTGGCACTTGCCGTATTGGAAAAGGCGGAGTTGCCCGAGGCGTTGTAGGCGTGGATACGATATCTATAGGGTGTATTTCGTTTCAGCCCGGTGTTCGAATAGCCCTTGACGTTCGCGCCAACGGTTGCGATCTGGGCGAAGTTGCCGCAGGTGTACTCACGCAGCGCTCGATTTTGAACCCCGTTTCATTCGCCGCATTATCAGTCCAGATCAAATTGATCTGACTCGCTGAAACTGCCGTGGCGGTCAAATTGCTCGGTGCCCCTGGGGTAAGGCCCAGGTAGTCGCTACACACGCAGGAATTATGCCTACGTCCTAGCGAATACTAACCTGGCGTTTTCACGGAAAATTGCTGTCGCGCAACAACGGAGACATCACTCAGGACAGAATTGTCCCAAAATTTGAGGTTTGAGATTGTTGCAGCCATGTTCGTTGACCAGCGGCAACGCTGGACATTTTTTTCCCCTTGGAGTATGGAGAATCTCGCTTGTTTTGAGTCTCTATCCACGGGGACGGAAAAATTTAATTTAATCACGGGAGAGCAAACATGAAAGCATCGCAGGTTGTCCGCCGGTCGTTGTTCGCGCTATGTCTGACGGTGTTCGTTGCCGGCGGGTTCGTACCGGGGCATGCGGCACCGGGGGAATTCCAGCCGGAGGTCGGCCAGGAAGGCAAAGATGTGGTATGGGTGCCGACGCCGCAGGCGCTGGTGGATAAAATGCTCGACATGGCAAAAGTCACCCCAAAAGACTACGTGATCGACCTCGGCTCGGGCGACGGGCGTACGGTGATCACGGCCACCAAACGCGGTGCACGCGCGCTCGGCATTGAATACAACCCCGACATGGTCGAGCTGTCGAAGCGAAACGCGGCGAAAGAAGGAGTTAGCGACAAGGCGACCTTCGTCAAAGCCGACCTGTTCGAGAGCGATTTCTCGCAGGCCACGGTAATCACGATGTTTTTGCTGCCTGAAATAAATCTCAAGCTGCGTCCGAAGATCCTTGATATGAAACCTGGCACCCGTATCGTGTCGAATTCCTTCACGATGGGGGAATGGGTAGATGATCAGACCGCCACGATCGGCAATGGCTGCACCTCATGGTGCACGGCTCACCTCTGGATCGTACCGGCAAAAGTGGAAGGCACGTGGCAACTCGCGCAAGGAGAAATGACGCTCAAGCAAGAATTTCAGATGATCTCCGGTACGCTCAAGTCCGGCGATAGGACCACGCAAATTACCGGTGGCAAGCTACGCGGAAACGAGATCAGTTTCACGGCGGCGGAGCGCAATACACGGGACGCGTGAACGGCAACGCCATGGGAGGGACTGCGAAATCGGGTGCGAGCAGCAGCAAGTGGAACGCGACTCGTAGCGGCAGGTAGCCTAAGTGCTGATTTTACGATTGGTCGCTGCTACGCTCGGAGATGCCCGCGTTTGTTCTTGCCTTTGCGCGCCTGGCGCGTCGAAGTGCGAACGGATATCACGCTCCTAAACGTATCGTTTCAAGCCGGGAATAAGTGGCTGCGCGTGCGCGGCATCTGATGTCTCTCGTTCGGACGTCGTAACCCACACGCGTGTCAGTGTGCCGCCTTACCTCTTGCAGTTGACGGACGTTCGCGGGTCGTAGCTGCGGACACCGCCGAGTCAAATATTCCACAAGTGGTGTGCGTAGCGTGAAGGGTCAGGGTAATGAAGTCACAGGCTTGGTCGCCACTAACTAGTGGTCCTTCGTAAACCCCTGCGAAATAAACTTGCGCGAGAAAAAGGTCATGATGCCTATCACCACGAGCATCGCTACCCCTAGGGTAGAGGCCAGGGAGAAATCCGCTTTCCGCTCCCAATAGTGGTACATGACCACGGCGATCGTCTGATTCCCGGGCGTTGCCAACATCAGCGGGATGCTGAAACTGCGGATGGTATGGGCGAAAACCCATACCCAACCACCAATGAAGGGCGGCAGAAGCAGAGGAAAAGTGACGCGCAAAAGCGTTGTCATTCGGCTTGCGCCACTGGTCCGTGCGGCTTCTTCTAGTTCACGATGAAGCTGTGTCATGGCCGAGTTGGAGGTCCTGGTCGCGAACGCGATATAACGCGTCATGAGCGCGAGCATCATGATCCAAATTGTGCCGTACACAGGTATCCAGCGTAGGGCCGGGTGAAGATAGAAGACAATCAATGCCAGGGCGATGGAAACGGTAGGAATAGCGTGAGGAATAAACGCCATGCCGTCGAGAAAAATTCCGCCTCTGACTTTCAAGCGCACGATGATCCAGGAGACGAAGAAAGCTAGGCCCATCGTGGCGGTCGCGGTGACGACCCCGAGGATGACCGTGTTGACGGTAGAGTCGACGATCAACGGTTCACCGATTAAGGCCTTGAAATTATCGAGAGTTAAGTACTGGAGAGCTTGATGCGATGGCACCATGTAGCTGGGAAGCAGAGAGGCCCAAAGGAGAATGAAAAAAGGTAAGATTATGTTGAGTAAGAAGAACGCGAGAAAGAGGCCGAAGGCTGGCCAACGCCAACGTCCTAAAGGAAGTCGGCGTGGTCTATAGCCTTTCCCGGTGATCGATGCATACTTCTCTGACTTCCGAATGATCACACGGTAGTAGATCCACACCATGATGACCGTGAAAATAATAAACAACGATGAGTAGGCAGTCGACAGGCCATAGCTGGGGCTAACATAGGCGGTGAAATAAATCAGGGTGGGAAGAAGATAGATGCCTGCCTGAAGGCCGATCAAAAGCGGGATCTCAAAGTCATCCAGGTTCCCCAAGAAAGCATACATTGCCGCTGCGAGCACCGCCGGCAGCATCAGTCCCAAGGTTACGCGACGGAATGTCGTAGAAGTCCGAGCGCCAGAGATACGGGCAGCCTCTTCCATAGACGGATCCATGAGCCGGAACGCTCCCACCATGAGCAAAAATAGCGTCGTGCTGCCGCTCAATCCTTGAATAAAGATCATCCCCGTCATGGTGAATATATTGAATGGGCCTTCGACAGGCTTGTCACCGAAGAGTCCTATAATTTCCCGGATAAATATGTTGATCACACCGCTGCGGGGACTGAGCAGGAGGATCCAGGCCATCGGACGGAGTATCCCCGGCATCGCTAGCGGGAGAAGCATCATCGTCCAAGCCCAATTGCGACCGGGCATGTCAGTTCTTTCGACAAGCCATGCAAAAATGGTTGACAACGCGAGGCTGATTGCGCTCACCACCACGGCATAGATCATGGTGTTTACAAGCGCCGGGTACGTCATTGGGCTCAAATAAACCGTCTTGTAATTATTGAGCGTTAAGGCGCCGGGGGTGATAAAGCTGCCTTCACGCACGCTTGAGAGCAGTAACATCACGATGGGAGCAGCCACCACCCACATCAGCAAAAAGGCGATGACCAGAGAGAACATGTTGTTCCTTATCCCCTGGCCTAAAGCTGAAATCCTCCACGCCAGCGATCCTGCGGAGGCTCCCGACCATGTCTTTTCCATATTTTACACCGCCTGTTTGATTTTACTCTCGCCCGAAATCAAAAAAACGATAATTCCGCGTAACGATTCTACAAGCCCCGAGTGCCCACGGAGATCCATGCTGCGCACCCGGTGGGACTATAGACCTTTTTTGCCTGAAGGAGCCTCTTCGATCTGCTCTACTTCGCCCCAGCCTAGGTACTTGTAAATGCGGTTACTGGCTGAAATAAATCGCGCCGCCTTATCAGGATCGCTATTGAAGTGTTGGTGTACGGTATTGACTGGGATGAAAACCAAATCGCCTTCTTCCCAGTCAAAGCGCTTGGGCTCGGCGGTCGTTTTCCACTCAAAGCCCTGCTTCAAGTCAAACTCGACATCCCAGTGGAGCGAATATCCGCGGCCCTCGAGGATGTACATCAATTCTTCCGCCATGTGGCGGTGTTTTCCTGAACCACCCCCCGGAGGAAGTTCCTGGATGTACATGTCGACATCTTTGATCCTGGGGTTTATTCCCTCATGGGCAAGATGTTTCAATTTTCCTTGCGGGCTGTCTTCCCAGGGCGCGTCCTCGGGTCTCACGGCTTTAGGATATTTTGCGTCGCGTTCTTTTTCCTCTATGGTTTGGCGCAGATCATCCGCGTAATACGTGGCTTGACGACTACCCTTGCGCCAAAACTTGGACTCTTCAAACGGCATTGAAAATTCCTCCCAATGTAAAAATTCTCGGCTGCTCCGCTAAGCTGCGGGCGGAAGCTAGCACGATTCAAATAGACATGTCAAATCAGTTGCTTACTCAATCTTTACCGTATTAAGCCCGGGACGCCATCACCCCTTACACGACCCTGCTCATTAGGAAACGCTTGTGGGCGCCGGAAGCAATTTCAGTGTTGCAAGGCGCATCCACGGATAGCGCCGCTGCACGCCAGACCCGCCTCTTGATGGAGTGGCTTTCCAACCTCTATCGCCGAACATCGGGCGGGTCAAGATACCCAGAGTCTTTTTATTTAGAGGCTTCGGGCGTTGTCTTAAAGCACGGCCATCGAGTGGAGTTGGACGAGATTGCTGCCAGGCAGACCCAAGGCCATTGCATGGCAAGCCGGGCGTTGACGCTCATCCGGGAACGTTTTTGTGAAATGTTTCATGACAGCGCTCTGAGCGCTATAGTCGCGCAAGAGAATGGTCAGGTGGGCGACAGAGTTCAAGGTGCCACCGGCCTGTTCCATCAACGCGTGGAGATTGTTAAAAGCCAACTCTGCTTGCCGCTCAAGGGCGTCGGCTTGTTTCCCTGTCTGGGGATCGTAACCCCCAATCCCTGAAGAAAAGAACATGCTGCCGAGGCTGGCGCCCATGGGAATGGGATCGTGGTGGCCGACCCCCGAGATCTCGAAATTCTTGCGCTTTGCGCCCAAGACCGCGGTGAACTGAAGCTGAACCAGCGTCTCGCGACCCTTTAACTCATCATACATAATGGTTTTCCGCGCGGGCCGGTCTCCGTCCTGGGGAAACATTCTCAGCCACGCGTCAATCATGGCGGGTTGGTCCGCCTTGTCGCGTAAAAATACCCACACAAGACCGATATCGTTTGTTGTTCCACCCGCCTGTTCGACAAGAGATTTCATGTTTTGGAAGGCCTGCTCCATCTGTTCGTTGGTCCCTGCAACTTGCTTGTTGGTCTTGGGATCTTGCCCGCCGATCACCGAAGAATAGACCATATTCCCGGCCTTTGCTCCCATTGGAAGCGGATCCCGGTGAGATAACCCGGGGATCTCCAAAGGCTGACGTTTGCCGCCCGCTACTGCGAGTGCTTGGAGGTGAACCAAAACTCCTGCGGGCAGCGGGTAGGTGGTCGTCTTCCTTGCGGGTCGGTTATGCTCATCGGGAAAAGTCTCGAGCCAGGGCTTGTTGATGAATTGCCGCCCGCTCGCGTCGCCAATGAAAACGGTGACATGGGAAATGTCATCGGTTGTAAGACCGCCTTGCTGGATCAGCGTCCTCAGATTACGGAAGGCGAGTTCAAACTGTTTTTCGGCACCCTCGCCGAGTCTGCCGGTTGCCGGGTCGGTTCCACCGATAGAGGAAGAAAAAAACCTATCTCCTATCCGAAGACCCATCGGGATTGACGGGTCAGCCGCTATTTGAGGAAGAAAAATTGCGTGCTTTTCATTGCTCATTTTAGCCTCCTTATAGTCAAGGCAACGTTATAAAAAAGTCGGTTCTATGCGTGTTTGTAGGCTCTATATTCCCAAAGCGTTGAGGCCAATCTGCGCCATCTCGACGTCTCGTTCCCGCGGGCTACCGCCCGACGCGATCGCACCAATCACTTTTTTTCCAGAACGAACCACTAGGCCGCCCTGTAGCGTGGTCAGCGAAGAATCACCGTAATCGCTCAGTGAGCGGTCGGCCTCTTGCATGTCTTTTTTAAAGGCGAGCGTATCCCGGCCCATGACTGCCGCCGTGTACGCTTTTCTGATTGCGTGCCTGAGAACTCGTGCGTGAGCGCCGTCCATGCGCGCGCAAGCAATCAGGTCACCGTGATTATCGACGACCGCGGCCGCCACCGCTCTGCCGTCTTTTTTTGCCTGCTCAAAAACAGCCGTAATCGCGCGCTGCGCCTCTTCCAGTCCCAACGAAAGCTCTTGCAGCATATTCCCTCCACCATTTAGAAGATGACTGGTGCCCTCTGGTTGGTCCCATTCGATAGCGGCAGCCTACCCGACACATCCCGGGTTTGTCAAATAGGGGGATGTCCCGCATAATCCAGTTACCGCTTCTCGGGTGCTCCGGCTATTTTAACCCATGCGGAATGGCGCGAGGACTCTGTGATTCCAGACTCCCAATGGCCCATAGACCATCAGGTTAAGTCTTAGGAGGTTGGTGGAAATGCCAAATATAGGCCCTGCGATCCTGGGTATTTTCCTTTTGATTATCACCCATGCGATTCTCGTTTTGTCGGAGACCGCCTTGGTCAAAGCGCGTAAATCGCGGCTTCTGGATTGGGCCAAAGAGGGAAGTGAAAAAGCGAAAATTGCCTTAGACCTTCACGGGGCACCGAATCAGTTTCTGTCCACGGCGCGCATGGGAATCACACTGGACGGAATATTGACCGGTGTCATTGGCGCGGACACGATTGCCGATCGGCTGGCCTGGTATTTTAGCGTCGCTCCGGCATTGGAACCCTACGTTCAGGCCTTGGGTCTCGGAATCGTCGTCGTTGGAAGCGCCTTCTTATTGCTTACGTTGGGTGAATTGATTCCGCGGCGGCTCGCTCTTGTCAATCCGGAGGGGATTGTGGTGGCTGCGGCTATCCCCATGCGCACACTCACGAAAGCCTGTGCTCCTGTGGTTCGGCTCTTGACCCTGTCAACCGATGCGCTGTCATGGTTATTGGGGCGAGGACCGCACCAGGAGCCTGCGGTGACAGAAGAGGAAATAAGGAGTTTGGTACAGCAGGGAACTGAAGCCGGCGTTTTTGAGGAGTCGGAGCAAGATCTGGTTGAAGCGGTGTTCCGCCTCGACGACAGAAGCGCGCGCTCGTTGATGACGCCGAGAACACGGATTGTCTGGTTTGATTTGCAGGACTCTCCCGAACAGATCCGTAGGAAGATAACCGAGAGCGGACACTCTCGTTTCCCCGTGTGCAAGGAAAATCTAGATAACGTGGTGGGAGTGGCGCAGGCGAAGGACCTTTTGGTGGGTGCTCTCGCCGGTCATGCCATTGATCTCAAGGTTTCTGTGCAGCAGCCGGCGTTTGTGCCCAGAACGATGTCGGCGTTGCAGGTTTTAGAGATGGTCAAAGGATCCGGAAGCCACTTGGCGCTGGTCGTGGACGAATATGGGGGGATTGAGGGTTTACTAACGCACCACGATATTTTGGAAGCCATCGCCGGCGGAATTCCCTTCGGCCGAGATCCTGGAGAACCCAAGGCCGTGCAGCGTCATGATGGCTCATGGCTGTTAGACGGAATGTTATCGGTGGATGAGTTTAAGGAGATCCTTCACCGGGAAAGTTTGCCGGGGGAAAAAAGAGACGCGTATCAAACCCTGGGCGGCTTCATTTTTACCCAGATGGGACGCGTGCCGGTGGTGTCCGATTATTTTGAGTGGAAGGGTTTACGCTTTGAGATCGTAGATATGGATGGCAAGCGAATCGACAAAGTGTTGGTAATGCCGGTGGATGCGAGCGTGTCGGTGCCGCGTGCCGACTCGGAAAAAGATAGCAATTCTGTTTGAGGTCGCACACCTCTTGACATTAGGTGCCGATATTCGATAGGAAGTGGTCGGACCAGCAGACAGCCAGGCCACGATTATGTTGCGGGCAATAAAAAAGACACGTATTTACGAAGAAGTTGTGAGCCAGGTTCATGAGCTCATTCGAGAGGGAAAGTTTAAGGCTGGTGATCAGCTGCCTTCGGAGAGAGAGCTTTCGGAGATATTTAAAGTAAGCCGTACATCCGTGCGGGAAGCGTTGCGGGCGCTGGAAGCTCAGGGACTCATTATCAGTCGCACGGGTATGGGGAATTTCGTCGCTGAGTTACCCATCGAATCGTTGGTGGCGCCTTTGGCGAAACTGCTCATCGAAGAGAAAACCGCCCTGGCCGATATCTTCGAGCTGCGTAAGCTTATTGAACCGCATATCGCCTCTTTGGCGGCCGAGCGGGCCACGGAGAGTGACATCGCGCGGATGAAAAGAATCCTCGCAAAACAGAGCGAAGCGGTCAGTCGTGGGGAGACCGGAGTGGAAGCCGATGCTGAGCTTCATTTTGCTATCGGACAGGCAACTCAAAACCAGGCCCTCGAAAAGCTCGTTTCCGGCTTGATGGAAATTTTAAGCCATAGCCGCGAAGAATCCCTCCAAACGCCGGGTCGAAGGAGGGCTTCAATTGAATCCCACCGCAACATTCTCTCTGCAATTGAACAGCACGATAAGGGAAGGGCCCAAGAGGCGATGTTCCATCATATTGATCGAGTCGAGGAGAACGTGCTTTCAGCGAAAAAACCACAGGTCGATTATAACGAAAGTCCTTTAGAAGAGAGGAGTGTTTCATGATCAAACGCGTAGAGGTCAACTATCGAGGCATTTTTCAAAAAAACCTCGGCAAGAAGATCGGCAGCGACATCGTCATGATCGCGAGCCGGATGGGCCAAAAGGCTTTTTCCAACGGGCGGTACAGCGATTCGCCGGAGAGAAACGGCATCCCTTGCAAGTATTTCGCTTTTGTTTCCCCGGATCTCGCCGAGGAGGAATTGGAAGCCGAGTGCGGCGCTAAGCTCGAGATCGACGAGGCGAACATTTCGGTCGTGCTCGACGATACCATGTGCAAAGGCGTCGAGCCCTGGGGTTGGCACGGCGTGCGGCCGATCAATGAGAGGGTGACCAAGGACGGCTGTCTTCTCGTGGTCTCCAATAAGAAGCCGGAAGAGCTGCTCAAGTTCATCGGCAAGAAACCGTACAATTACCGGCTGGCGATCCTTGACGGGGACGCCAGTCTTGCGGGTCTCTGGGTCAACAAGGATGACTTGACCCACGAGCGGATCTTGGGCGGCATCGCCGCTATCGATCCGGCAGTGATTAGCATCGAGGCAGTGGAAGCCTACCTGATGGACAAGACCAAGCAGAAACACCGCGCCGAAGCTGCGCGGGCGGCCTACGAGTCGCTGAGACAGGAGGCCAAACCTCCACGGGTCAAGACGGTGACGCCGAACGACGGAATCGTGTGGACGCATGAGAAACCTGTGCTGCCCAAGTGGTTCGAGATGCAAGAAGGTGCCGTGGTTCCGGCGGTGAAGCGCGGGTTCGAGATGGGTCCGAAAGGACAATCGAGAAATGCCATGTTCAAGCGTGGCACTACCAAGACGCAGAGACCCGCAGTCAGATTCGATCTCTGCACCAAGTGCACCCTCTGCTGGGTCGAGTGTCCCGACGAATGCTTCGACCCGACCACGGACGGCTTCTATGACATCGAGTACCAGTATTGCGTGGGCTGCGGCAAATGCGCCGAGGTTTGTCCGGTCAAAGAGTGCATCGTAATGGTGGACGAGCTGCAATTCGAGGACGATTCGAGTCCGTGGGAGCATTGGAAAGAGGATTCCAAAGAATACATTCAGTGGGTCGAGGGGAAAAAAGGCAAAGACCGGGTTTCCTACCCCTTTGTAACCGGCAAGGGCATTACCGTCACTCAGGGAGAAGTAATGCCCGAGGGAAAGATCGTCCCCGTCAGAAAAACGGAGGAGGTTGAAGTATGAGCGTCGCAGTCGCACAAGCAAAATCGGACCAATCAGGTGTCTACGAGCGGGAAGACCTTTTAAACGGCTGCCAGGCTGTTGCGCAAGGGGTGCGCCTGGCCGACGTGGACGTGATCGCCGCTTATCCGATCCGTCCCTATACCGAGGTGATGGATGCGCTCTCGAAGCTGATCGCCGACGGTCAATTCGACGCCGAGTACATTATCGCGGACAGCGAGCACTCCCAGTTCGAGATCGTCAAGCACGCCAGCTCGGTGAACGCGCGCGCCTTCGGCGGATCGAGCGGCACGGGTTGGATGTACGGCATGGAAGCGCTGGTTGTTACCGCGACCGACCGTCTCCCGCCTCTTTTTGTCGTGGGCAACCGGGCGCTGGATGATCCGGGCGCCTTCGGCGTCGAGCACAACGACGCAATGGCGGTCCGCGACATGGGCTGGCTTCTCTGCTGGGTGACAACTCCGCAAGAAGCACTGGAGCACGTGCTGATTGGCTACCGTATCGCCGAAGACAAAAAAGTCAGGATGCCTATGGGATTAGCGATGGACGGCGCCTTTCTCACCCACTCGCAGCACATGGTGAAGATCCCATCGCCGGAGGCGGCGAAGAGATTTCTCCCGCAGTACGATCTCGCTGAGCGCCGGCTCCATCCCGACAACCCGATCTCGGTCGCGCCGCAGGTCAACGAGGACTGGGTGATGGAGATCAGAAGGCAGAACTGGGAAGCCGCGAAGCGGGCGCGGGGCGTGATCAAGGAGGCTTATAAAGAGTTCAACAATGTCTTCGGCGAGCGTTACTCCGCCCCCTACTATTTCGAAGAGTTCATGACCGAGGGTGCGGACGTTGTCCTGATCGGCATCGGAACGGTGGCGGCTCCGGCGCGTACGGCGGTGCGCCGGCTGCGCGAGAAGGGACAAAAAGTGGGTTACGTGAACCTGCGGTGGTTCCGGCCTTTTCCGACAGTTGAGCTACGGGAGTGCTTGAGTCGCTTCAAGGCTGTCGGCGTGATCGACCGTGATTTCGCTCATGGGTCGCCGGACAACTGCGGCATCCTGATGCACGAGATCCGCTCTTGTCTCTACCCGGCCAAGAATCGGCCGGTGGTGGTTAATTTCATGGGCGGCTTGGGCGGCCGCGATCTTTCCATCGCGGACGCGCAGAAGATGTATGAAACCACTCAACAGGCGGCCAAGAACGATTCGATGGACGAATTCGTGACCTGGATCGGTCTAAGAGAGTAAAACAGGAGGGAATGTTTATGTCAACCGCACCTACAATCGACTACGAAAAGATCAAAGGCGTCCACAAAATCCCGCTGGAAGAACTTTATACTTCCGGCCACCGAACCTGCCAGGGCTGCGAGTCCGCCACGACGATGCGCGGCTTCATCAAGGTCGCGGGTTCGCGCACGGTCGTCACCGGATCGACCGGCTGCATGTATGTGGCCAACACCTCTTACTTGACGACGCCCTGGATCGTGCCCTGGATGCACACCCAGCTCGGCGCGGGCGGCTCGTCCGCCGTGGGCATGGCCGCGGGCCTGCGCGCTCTCAAGCGCAAGGGGAAGATCAAAGACGAGAAGATCAATGTCATAAATTTCTCCGGCGATCTCGGCGCCGGAGATATGGGAATCGGCGGTATTTCCGGTGCCCTGCAGAGCGACTACGACTTACTGATTATCATGTACGACAATGAATCGGCCGCCAATACCGACATCCAGGCGACGGGGCTGACGACTTACGGCGCGCAGACCACGTTCACGCCTCCGGGAACTAAGCACCCTATCATGCAGCGGCGCTGGAAGAAAAATGTCGCCGGTATGCTTGCCGTCGGCCACCCCACCTGCCGCTACGTCGCTACCGCCTGCGCCACTTATCCGCCTACGGACTATTTGAACAAGGTGCAAAAAGCGCTTGCCATCGGCGGTCCGACTTTTATTCATACCTATGACCCCTGTCCCAAAGGCTGGGATTATCACCCGCGCTATTCGAACGAACTAGGCGAGTTGGGAATAAAATGCGGCATATACCCGCTCTACGAAATCGTCGAGGGCAACATCATTTACACCTACGACGCACGCAAGACGGGCAAGGGACGAATCCCAGTGAAGGAGTTCCTAACCAAACAGGGGCGCTTCGATCACCTCCAGGAAGAGCACTTCACCCATATCCAGAAGATGGTGGACGAGATGTGGGATGAGTGGGAGATGCCGGGAGTCGCCCCGATCAAGGGGATTTCAAAAGTCAGAGTCTGAAAAACCTTTCGAGGATCGGGTTGGGTTCGAAAAAAGAGGCCTAGACGAGGCCTCTTTTTTTCTATGCCGGCCAAGTCGTCAGATTGTTGAGATCTCGTACTTTTCGTGGTGGAGATCCTCGCTGGCTTTGATGATGATTTTCTGATTAATCTCTCGCTCCAACGAGTCTAAACTCCGATTTTCCTCGTCGTATAGAAAATTAGCGATATCCGGGTGGATCCGAACTAAAATTCTCTTGCCGTCCTCTACGTGCGATCGCTCTTTCCTTACGGCCCGGAGAATCTCATAGGCAATCGTGGCCCGTGACTTGATGCGTCCTTTCCCTTCGCAGTAGGGGCAAGCGCTCAAAAGTTGTTGCTCGAGGCTCTCACGCGTGCGCTGACGCGTCATTTCCACAAGTCCCAGTTCCGAGATCCGAAGAATTTTTGTCCGGGCCTTGTCGCTCTTAATGGCCTCCTTTAAAGCCTCGTATACTTTCTTGCGGTTACCGGCTCTCTCCATGTCAATAAAGTCGATGATGATGATACCGCCAACATTTCTCAGGCGAAGCTGACGGACAACCTCGTGAGCTGCCTCGAGGTTGGTTCTTAAAACCGTTTCTTCCTGGTTTCTCTTGCCGACAAAGCGGCCGGTGTTCACGTCGATGGCAACGAGGCCTTCGGTTTGTTCGATCGTGATATAGCCTCCCGAGCGCAGCCAGACCTTGCGCTCCAAGGCCTTTGGAATCATGCCTTCGACGCCAAAGTGATCCATGAGGGGTTCCGTGCCATCGTAGCGGACGATCGTAGACTTAGAGCGCGGCATGAACTGACGCACGAAATCTAAAACACGCCGGTATTCCTTGGGGTTGTCGATCAGGACTTGTTCAGTGTCCGTGGTCACGAAGTCGCGCACGGTGCGTAGGATGAGGTCTAGATCCTGGTGAATCAGGGTTGGCGCGCTCGCGGAACTGGCTTTCTTTTGGATCCGTTCCCAGAGTTTTGCAAGAAAGCGAAGATCCTGTTGGATTTCGCGCTTGCTTCGCCCCTCAGAAGCGGTACGCAGAATGAAACCACCTTTGTCCATGTGCAATGCTTGCGCCAGTTCCTTAAGACGCTTGCGTTCTTTTTCGTCTTCGATGCGACGAGAAATGCCGACGTGCTGGGTCATGGGCATAAAAACCATGTAACGCCCGGGCAAGGAAGTTTGAGAAGTGATGCGGGCGCCTTTCATCCCCAGGGGGTCCTTGGCGACTTGGACCAAAATTTCTTGCCCGGGCGAAAGCTGGCGTTCAATCGGCACGTGATGGTGTAAGGCGGATCTTTCATCCTCAATGACAATCTCTTCGTCACTCCCGGTTAACAGCGTCGATACGTCCTTCGGGGCCATCGAAATGTCCGAGGCGTGGAGAAAGGCAGCTTTATCCAAACCGATATCAACAAAGGCGGCTTGCATTCCGGGCAATACACGTGCAACTTTGCCTTTATAGATATTTCCTACTAGCCCTCTTTCCTGTTGTCTTTCGACCAACAACTCCGCCAGAGTGCCATTTTCCAGGATGGCAATGCGTGACTCTTGGGGCGAGGCATTAATGAGTATCTCTCTTTTCATTTGGGGTATGGTTGCCGTTGGGATGGCCAGTGCTTGGAGGGAGGGCAAGGGCCTTGGATATACCCTGTGGTTGACAATGTTAGCGTCCCCAGGGGTAGGAGTCTCATGAGTGACTTTATATAGTTGAAAAGTCTTCCAATATCAAGGAAGTGCAGTTAGAGTTTGTTGTAGTTGGTTGACTTTATATCTGTTAGCCGATATGGTTTTTTGAAATATTGAGGGTGATTCTGAAAAGTCGTTTTATTCACTGCTGAGATTCCCTTCTCATGAGCACCTCTGCAACTATTCTGGGTCATTCGATTCTTGAGACCAAAGTCCTGATCCTCAACCGCTCTTATTTGCCCATTCATGTTACTTCTGTGCGGCGAGCCTTTTCGTTGCTTTATCAAGGAATTGCTCGGGCCGTAAACGATCAATACCAAACGTTCGACTTCGATAGTTGGAGTGATCTTTCGGTTTCCGTGAACGACGAATCCATCGGAATGGTCAATCGTGCGATCCGTGTCCCACGGGTCATCCTTCTGGTGAGCTATGATCGGATCCCCAAGCGGCATGTGCGTTTCAGCCGTTACAATATCTACGCCCGCGACAAGAGCACCTGTCAATATTGCGGGAGGAAGTTACCGCGCCACGAGTTGAATTTAGACCACGTGATCCCGCGCTCACTCGGAGGTATGTCGACATGGGAGAATGTGGTGTGCTCATGCCATGAATGTAATAGACGCAAGGGGGGACGCACACCTGAAGATGCCGGTATGGCTCTTCTTTATAAGCCCGTAAGACCGAGGTGGACCCCATTTATGCAAGAAACATTCAATCTGGCCCGCTACAGAGAATGGCTCCCCTTCCTCAATAATACCGTTGATGTCTCCTACTGGAATACGGAGCTTCTTCAGGAATAACTGATCCCTATATGTAGTGGTTTTCACAGCTTCTTCCCCTGTATATTGTAATTATTCTTGACAGGCCTTGTCGCGTGTGAAATAGTCTTTAAAATTCACCGGCCTGCTCCTTGGTTCACGGGGTAGGAACGAGACGTGCCCATATCATGCGCCTTAAAAGCCTCGAAATGACCGGCTTTAAGTCCTTTAGTGAAGGGACAGCTTTGGACTTTACGGCTCCGGTGACGGCAGTTGTGGGTCCTAATGGTTGCGGCAAATCTAACATCGTTGATGCCTTGCGTTGGGTTATGGGGGAACAAAGTGCCCGGCACCTTCGTGGCCAGCAGATGGAAGACGTCATTTTCAATGGTAGCGAAAGCCTGCTGCAGACGGGAATGGCCGAAGTCTCACTAACCCTAGACAATGAGGACGGACGTGGCCCCGTCGAGTACGGCAACCTAAGCGAGATCATGGTCACGCGCAGGCTTTTTCGTTCCGGAGAATCGGAATATTTCATCAACAAGGTACCTTGCCGGCTAAAGGACATTACCGATCTTTTTTTGGGTACAGGGGTGGGCAACAAAGCTTATTCCATCGTTGAGCAAGGACGGGTGGAAGAGATCGTTAATGCCAAACCAGAGGACAGGCGGTTGTTGATTGAAGAGGCTGCAGGTACGAGTAAATACAAGAGTCGTAAGCTAGCTGCCGAGCGGAAATTAGAACGGACCCAGCAGAATCTGCTGCGTGTGACAGACATCCTTCGGGAGATCGAGCGCCAGATCAAAAGCATGGAACTTCAGGCCAAAAAGGCCGAGAGGTTCAAGGCCTTGCGCGAAGAGCTAAAGCAAAAAGAAATCATGCTGGGCGGCGTGCAGCGCGGGGAACTCGAAGTGGCGGTTGCTAACTATGCGTCCAAACTCAGCGCCGCCGAGAATCAAGTGTTGAATCAAGTCGCTCGCCTTCGGAGCCAGGAAGCTGAAAGTGAAAGCGCGAAACTTTTGCTCTTGGAAACGGAAAAAGAGATCAGCTCTCTGCAAGAAGAGGTCTTCCGGCAGAGGATGCGAATCCAGGCGAGAGAACAAGAGATGGGGTTCGGCGCGAAGGACCTGGCGCAGCTCCTAGAGATGGGCAAAAAGGCTGAGGCCGAAGTCGCGGACATTCGAGGACGGGAGCGGGCGCTTTTGCTAGAGATTGAAGAATTGAGGAAATGCCGCGCGAGCTTCGTGCAGCTATCGCTCTTTGAAGAGGCTTCATTGCGCGAACAGGAGAAGAATCTAGGAGAGCTTTACCAACGGATCCAGAGCCTCAGATCCGAAGTCGACCGTAACAAAGAAGAACTCATTGAAGTTTTGAATCAGCTTTCGCGCCTGCGGAATGATCACCAGGCAAAGGACAAGAAGCGTGAGGAGATCATCCGCGAACTCGCAGATAATACCAGCGAGCGAGCCAAATGGAACTTGTCGTTGGATGCCTGGAAGCAGACCGGCCAGGATCGAAAGAAGGCTCTTGAGACGTTTCTCGCACAGGAAGACGAGACGAGGACGGCAATGAGCCAACTCGCGGAGCGCTTGCGAGTAGAGAGTCAAGTCAAGGGGGAGCGAGAACAAGCCGTTGAGACGCTCAGGGAGCGTTTGCAGGAAAGCAAGTCCAAATGGGCGTCACTCGAAGCTTTGCAAAGGAACTACGAAGGTTTCCAAGTGGGGGTGCGTGCGATCATGTTGCAGCGTGACAAGGAGGAGGCTTTCAAGGGCGTCTGCGGCTTGGTGGCCGACGTGATCGAGTCCTCTGTCGATTTCGAAAAAGCGTTGAGCGCCGTTTTGGGGGATCGCCTGCAATACATCATTGTTCAGAGCCATGACGAAGGCATCCAAGCTATCGACTACCTGAAACGGGGGTCCAATGGCCGCGGCAGCTTTATTCCGCGCAACGTGTCGCGGTGGCAGCGGCGTACGCTTCCCCTCGGAGAGCCCGAAGTGATTGCACCACTATTGGAAAAGGTCTCGATTAAAGAGGGCTACCGCGAGGTTGCGGAGTTTCTTCTCGGCGACGTGGTTGTGGTGCGAAACCTCAGAGCCGGTTTAGATCTCTGGCAGCGCAACGGTTTTGTGAATACCCTGGTAACTCCAGACGGTGAGGTCATCGATTCGGTGGGGGTCGTGAGCGGAGGTAGCGCGGCAAGTCTTGAGGGAAGCTTCCTTTCCCAAAGGAGACTGATGAAGGAGCTCGAGATCTCACTCACGAGCCTCGATGAGCAGTTGCAATCCGAGGTAAAAGAGCTGTGTCTGGTCGAGGAAGCCATTGATCACAGCAGTGAGCAGCAGTCCTCTCTTTCTCAGGAGCAACGCCGTTTAGAGTTAGAGCGCGTGCGCGTCGAGCACGAGATCCAGGAAGCGGAGCGGGAAATGGCTCGCTGCGAAGAGGCACTTGACCTTTGCCGTCGAGAAGAGAGCCACCTGAGTCAAGTGCTGGGATCTATCGCGGAAGAGCTTGTCGCAATCATGAGCTCCGTGGATCGAGAACTGGAGAGGAGAGAGAAAAAAGAGCAGGGTTTAGAGACCAAGCAAGAGATCTCGGGTAAGCTTGAGAACGAACTGGCGCAGATCGAAGCTCAGGTCACGGGATCACGCGTTCGTGTGGCCTCCTTGGGAGAGAAACGAGAGAACGCGGACCTCAATATAGAAAACTATCAAAAACTTCAACGGGAACTAATTTTCCAGATTCAAGCTCATGAACGTGAACTTCTTGACTTAGAACGACGAAAGGGAGAACTCGAGCGTTTCCTCCAATCAACTCAATCCATGCTGGAAGAAGAGAAGAAAGAGTTGGCGAAATTAGAGGGATCGTTGGAAGAGAGGCGGACTGCCTACCGCGAGATCTCCCAACGTCTCGGGGTGCTCGACGCGACGATGAGCGAGCTCCGCGCGGAGGTGGAGAACTCTCAAGAGGAAAAGAATCATCTCCAACTCATCGTGTCCGAAAAAAAAATCGGGTTGGAGCACCTGTTGGAGAATTTTAGAGAAAGGTTCGGTCTCGAACTCGAGGCCGCTTCGGTTCCGGAAGCAAGCGCGGAATGGGTCGAGGAGCTGAGCGATGAAATCAAGGATCTACGGGGCCGGCTCGAGCGGATGGGGGAGGTCAACCTCGCGGCAATTGGCGAGTTCGAAGAGCTAAGTGGTCGCTATCAGTTTCTCAATGATCAAAGGCAAGATCTGGAGAAATCCGTCGCGGATTTGCGCCAAGTCATAGCCAAGCTCAACCGCATTTGCCGGTTGCGCTTTCGCGAGAGTTTTGAGGAAATCAACCAGAAATTCCAGGATGTGTTTGCGCGCCTGTTTCATGGAGGTAAAGCGCGATTGACGTTGACCGACGAAACCGACTACCTGGAAACGGGTGTGGAAATCGTGGCGCAGCCGCCGGGAAAGAAGCTCCAGTCCATCATTCTCTTGTCCGGTGGCGAAAAGGCCCTCACAGCGATCAGCCTCCTCTTTGGAATTTTCCTGAATAAGCCCACCCCGTTTTGTGTGCTCGATGAAGTTGATGCGCCGCTGGACGATGCTAACATTGATCGTTTCAACGGCCTTGTGCAGGAACTGAGTCCAACGTCACAGTTTATCCTCATCACTCATAACAAGAGGACCATGCAATCGGCCCAAGTTCTTTATGGGATCACGATGTCGGAGCCCGGCGTTTCTCGCGTGGTCTCGGTCCGAATGCATTGACGCAGGCTTTTTTTCGATTCGCGAGGATTTGATATTTTGTGCCAGTCCATTTGGACTGGCGATGGGTACTGGTATGGAGAAACAGTCCTTTTTTCAACGGCTGAAAAATGGCCTTTCGCGCACGCGTCAGGGGTGGACGCAAAAGCTTGAAACGCTGTTTTGCTCCCCACGGCTCGATGAGGACATGCTTGCTTCCATGGAGGAGATCTTAATCTCCGCCGACGTTGGCCTAAAGGCCACTGAAAAATTGTTAGCAGTCGCCCGCCAGTATTCTCGCGGCGACGATCCAAACGCTGAGGTTGATTTTTCTTCTCGTTTGCAAGCAGAAATTGTTCGCATGCTAACCCCGCCGGGACGGGGCCAGTCGGGTGGGTCCCGTTATTCGATGCGGCCGTGGGTGGTGATGTTCGTGGGGGTTAACGGCGTAGGGAAGACAACGACCATCGGAAAATTTGCCGCACAGGAAAAGCAGAACGGCAAAAGCGTTCTTCTCGTGGCGGCGGACACTTTTCGCGCGGCCGCGATCGATCAGCTTGAAATTTGGGGCGCGAGAGTCGGCATTGACGTGGTCAAACATCAAAGAGGTCAAGATCCCTCTGGCGTTGTTTTCGATGCCGTGCAGGTCGCGCGCAAGCGTGATGTCGATCTCGTTTTGATCGACACCGCTGGCCGGTTGCACACCAAAGCGCATCTACTGGGAGAGTTAAAAAAGATGCGCGAGGTTGTAGCACGGGAGCAACCCGGAGCTCCCCACGAAACCCTGCTGGTGTTGGATGCTTCGACCGGCCAGAATGCCGTGCGACAGGCTAAGGTTTTTAAAGACTCTCTGGGCGTCACGGGGGTAGTGCTAACCAAGCTCGATGGAACGGCGAAGGGCGGTGTCGTGATCGCAGTCCACGAAGAACTCCAGTTGCCGGTGCAATACGTCGGAGTCGGGGAGGCCGTAGATGACCTTCAGCCTTTTGATCCTACCCTGTTTGCTCAGGCTTTGTTCGCCTAATCGGGGCGGTTAGGCTTCATTTATTCTCTCGCGAAACGAGGCTTCAGGAAAAGCTTCGATTGCTTGACAACATTTGAGGTTAAAACTAAACTCTTACATGAATTCCACGTAATCAATTCGTAAGGGTTTTGGGGTTATGGAACTTGAAGACATAGAGAGCTTGGAAGCGCGGATTCATCGCTTGCTCGATCGACACGCTAAAGTCAAGAAGGAAAAAGAGACCGCGGAAAAGCGGCTCCAGGAAAAAGAAAGCGAATTCCACCAATTGCGCGGACGAATTCGCCACTTTGAACGGGAACGCAGTGAGATTCTCGAGAGATTAGAGAGAATCCTCGGGGATTTGGGCCGTTTGGACCTGGGTTAACGGGAGACCTCTGTTATGAAAAGGGCCGTGGATGTTGAGATCATGGGTCAGAGATTTACTGTGAGCAGCGACGCCGACGAAAACTATGTCCAAAGGGTGGCGGGGTACGTCGATGAAAAAGCGCAAGAAGTCGTCAAGGTCTCCCGTCCGCTGGCTAACTTCAATGTTGCGATGCTTGCGGCTTTGAATATCGCCGATGAATACCACCGCCTGAAGGAGAAATACGAAACAATTCTGCTGCGCTTGAGTCGGTTATCTGAGAAGGTTTCAATAACGTTAGGCGAGGAGGGTCAAAGCTAAACTTTAATTGAAGGTGATCCTTTTCCCTGCAGTGTTCGTGACTGATGGTTAGTAACTTAGAACCAACGAAAATGAACCGGAGGCTTCCCTTGCTGCGTCGGTCAGGCCCTCGATGGTGAGGAAGGCTCAAAGGGCAATATGATTTCCACGTGGGATCCGGGTTCGAGTTCAGCCATTTAATACGGCACAACAGCGGGGGAATTGCGTAATGGGGTGGCTTAGGTGAAATGCAAGTTTTGGGCGGATTCAGCGTTGATCGAAAACCGGATTCTGTTATTTGCGACTTCTACCACGCGCAAAACGTTTTGGACGGTCATACGAAAAAGAGATATGTCAAATAACCAGACCGGATTTCTGTTGGCGTAGCCTTCCCCCTAGCCATCCTTAACTCACCCTCCCAGGACTCACTGAGGTCCGTATGAGGGACAAAAAGCAGACCCTACGGGCTAGGGTTACTCTTCAACGAGAGTCTCTCGCTCCTACTAAACTCCACGTTTGGAATCGCCTCATCCAACAAAAGGCGCTGGGTTTCGCTCAGTATCGTAGCACCCGCAACGTGGCGCTCTATAGCCCTATTGGAAATGAGGCGGCGACGACTGCCATCGCGGAAGAGGCATTCAAGACGGGAAAGGCGGTATTCTATCCAAGGATTGTCCGCGAGGGTCAGCTGGAGTTGGTTAGAGTTGAGTCTCGAGAGGATCTTCAACCGGGCAGCTATAAGATCTTTGAACCTCGTTGCGGCCGCGCAATCACTAAGGAAGAGCTCGAAGCCGCGGTGATTTTCGTTCCGGGTGTAGCATTCGATCTTGCTGGAAGACGTTTGGGACGAGGCAAAGGGGCGTATGATCGGTTGTTGGAACGGGCGGGAGCCAAGACGAGGTGTGTTGCGTTGGCCTACGAGTTCCAAATTGTCAACGAGGTCCCCACGGATGAGCGAGACAGAAAGGTACACTATATCATCACAGAGAGGAGGATTGTCAATTGTTGGGACGCTGTGCCAGCGTCGTTGAATCAAACCTGCTGAGCAGGCGTGTTCAGACTAGGTAAGTAAGGAGGTGAGAGAACCTTGGAATTGAGCATCTTGGTTGGAATCGGAGGATTTCTTTTAGGTATTTTTGTAACTTTGGGTGTCTTCTGGTTGCGCAGAAAACAGCATCAGGCTCAACTGGACTTGGCTCGCACTACGGCGTCGCGCATTATCGAGGAAGCGAAAAGGGAAGCGGGGGTAACCAAGAAGGAAGCCGAAATCCAAGCTAAAGACAGTATCTTGCAATCAAGAGTAGACTTTGAAAAAGAGGTCCGCGAAACGCGCAAGGAGCTGCAAGCGCTGGAAAGACGGCTACTGACTAAAGAGGAAGGGCTTGATAAGCGTATCGAAGGTTTGGGGAATCGAGAAGCAGATCTGGCGCGGCGCGAGGCGGCGGTAAAAGCGAAGGAAACCCTGCAAGAGGAAAGGAAAGGAGAATACGAACGTTTGATCGATGAGGCAAGGCGCAAGTTGGAATCGGTCGCGGGGATGACTCGTGAAGAGGCGAAGAGGACCCTTACGGAGCAAATGGTTGACGAAGCGAAGCATGAGTCGGCGAAGCGGATTCGGGTCATCGAAGAGGAGGCGAAGGAGGAAGCAGACCGCAAAGCGAAGAAAATCATTACGCTCGCTATTGAGCGCCTAGCTGGGGACTTCGTGACCGAGCGGACGGTAACCGTGATGCCGCTGCCAAGCGATGAGCTGAAAGGAAGGATCATCGGGCGTGAAGGGAGAAATATTCGTGCTCTCGAAGCGGCGACTGGAATTGATCTTATCATTGATGATACCCCGGAATCCGTAATCATTTCCGGGCATAATCCCATCCGGCGCGAGATCGCCCGGCTGTCGTTGGAAAAGCTAATCTCCGATGGGCGAATTCATCCCGGTAGGATTGAGGAGGTAGTTCGCAAGGCCGAGCAAGAAGTAGAAGATGCCGTGCGCGAGGCCGGCCAAAAAGCGATCTTCGACGTAGGGGTTCACGGAATTCATCCCGAGCTTGTCAAGCTATTGGGGCGGCTCAAGTATCGTTACAGCTACGCACAAAATGTTCTGCAGCATTCGATCGAGGCGGCTTTTATCTGTGGAATCATGGCTTCCGAGCTTGGGTTAAATGAGAAACAGGCCCGGCGTGCGGCCCTGTTGCACGATATAGGCAAGGCGGTTGATCATGAGGTTGAAGGTTCTCACGCCATCATTGGTGCTGAGATTGCACGTAAATACGGCGAGTCTCCGAAAATCGTCAACGCGATCGCGGCGCACCACGAAGACGTCAAAGCGGAGACGATCCTAGCTCCTCTTGTGGATGCCGCGGACGCCCTGTCTGGAGCTCGTCCGGGAGCGCGACGGGATTCCTTGGAGAGTTACGTGCGCCGTTTAGAAGAGTTGGAGCGCATCAGCAATTCCTTCAAGGGCGTCGAAAAGTCCTACGCTGTGCAAGCCGGCCGAGAGATCAGGATCCTGGTACAAAGCGAGGTGATTTCCGATGAAGAGGCGCAATTGATGGTGCGGGAAATTGCCCGTAAAATCGAAGGCGAAATGACTTATCCGGGACAAATCAAGGTCACGGTGATCCGCGAAGTCCGGGCCGTCGATTATGCCCGCTAGTTACTTTATCGTCTCGGGTGGGCGTTTTCATTGGGGGAGAGACGCGTGCTTCCCATCCACTGATTAAAGAGTAAGCAAGGATGCGGATTCTAATTTTAGGAGACGTCGTGGGTCGCCCTGCGCGCCGGGCGATCCGCGACTTGGCTCCCTCTCTAGTTACCAGAGAGGGAATCCATCTTGTGGTTGCCAATGCCGAGAACGCTGCAGGAGGAATCGGTGTCGATGTGAGGAGTGCGGAGGAGCTTTTTGCATCGGGTGTCGATGTTCTAACTTCGGGGAATCATATCTGGAAGAAGCGGGAAATTTACTCCTACTTTTCTACCCACGAGAATCTCCTGCGTCCGGCAAACTATCCCGAGGGTGCGCCGGGCCGAGGATGGCTTCGGTGGGAAAGCCGAATGGGAGTTCGTGCGGTAATTTTCAATGTTCAGGGAAGAGTCTTTATGAACCACGTGGATGATCCCTTCCGTTGTGTGGATCGTCTGCTCCGCGAGCACGAAGGCTTCGCTCCGGTGATCCTTGTAGACATGCATGCGGAAGCGACCTCGGAGAAAAGCGCCCTGGGATGGTACCTGGATGGTAGGGTCTCTGTGGTGTACGGGACACATACGCATGTTCAAACGGCGGACGAGCGCATTCTTCCTAAAGGAACGGGGTATATCACCGATGTTGGGATGTGTGGTGCATTAGATTCCGTGATTGGGATTGAGAAAGAAACGGTTATCGAAGGGTTTTTGAGCCAGCTACCGAGAAAGTTTGAGGTTGCCGAGCAGAACGTCGTCCTCCAGGGAGTAATTCTGGATGTGGATCAGGTTTCTGGTAAAACCCGATCCATTCGCCGTGTGAGGATTCCGTGGCCGGAGAGGCATCAGTAGGTCATGGATCCACAAGAACAGCTTCGTATCATCAGGCGCGGAGCCATCGAGATCGTTCGCGAAGAAGAACTTCTACGGAAGTTAGAGAGGCAAAAACCGTTGCGCATCAAGGCCGGGTTTGACCCCACGGCGCCAGACCTGCATTTAGGCCACACGGTTCTGTTGCAGAAGATGAAGCAATTTCAGCAACTCGGCCACGAAGTCATTTTTTTGATCGGAAGTTTTACCGGGATGATCGGGGATCCTTCGGGCAAATCGGAGACGCGCAGACAGCTATCCCAAGCGGAGGTTGCCAAGAACGCAGAAACTTACAAGGAGCAGGTGTTCAAGATTCTCGATAGGCAGAAGACGGTGATTGAATTTAATCATCGATGGATGGAAAAGTTGGACGCGGCGGCGCTCATCGAGTTGAGCGCCCAGTATACGGTCGCAAGGATGTTGGAACGCGAGGATTTTAAGCAACGCTATCACAATCAGCAGACCATCAGCATTCACGAATTTCTTTACCCTTTGCTTCAGGGTTATGACTCGGTGGTTTTGAAAGCTGATGTCGAATTAGGAGGAACGGATCAGCGCTTTAACCTCTTGATTGGCCGGGAGCTCCAACGCGAATATGATCAGGAACCGCAAGTCGTCATCACAATGCCGTTGCTGGAAGGGATCCACGGCGTTCACAAGATGAGCAAGTCTCTGGGCAACTATGTCGGGATTAACGAAGCACCAGAGGAGATCTTTGGCAAAGTCATGTCCATTTCCGACGACTTGATGTGGCGTTACTACGAACTCCTTAGCGACGCGGATAGTGAAAAAATTGCGGCTTTGCGTAAAGCGGTGACCGCGCAAATCGAAAATCCGATGCATGTCAAAAAGGCGCT
>CAWDMI010000003.1:0-607500 GCA_963803415.1 uncultured delta proteobacterium | reverse complement strand
CGTCGGCCCGGGAAGGTTCTTTTCCAATCCAACGGGATTGCAGACGAAGCGCTCTCGGTTAGTTACTACGGGTTGAACGCCATTCGGCGGAAGCGATCACGGTAACAAAAGTGTCTGCGATTTGATTCAATTTCCGAGGGGCTGCCGATGAAAGCGTAGGACGCTGCCGAATTTAAAAAGGCCCGAGGCCGGAAGGCGTTCGGGCCTTTTTGGCTCTCACTGCAGCCAAAGTTTCTGCCACCAAGGTTTGTTTTCCTCTCGGATGGCTTCATTGCCTTTGGTGATCCCCATCCTATCGCGGATCTTGTTAATGTCCCAACCTGTAAGCATGGATAGGCCTTGGGCTTCCTGTTCGCGACGTTGGACGAGACTGTTACGGTATTGCTTAGCTGCGTCGCAATCGGCCTCTCCATTCCAGGCATGGCGCAAGACATAGCGCCCTTGAAAGTTCGTTCGGTCCGCCGTCTCTTGAAAGACCAGATCTTCCGGGAATCGTTTAGCGTCATAACGCACGTGCAAGCGAGTCACAAATACATCTCTGACTTGGCTGTTGGGTATAGGTCGAGGGAAACGAGGCTGCAGGCTACCAGGCTGATTCTGCATAGAATCCTCTTCGATCCAGAAGACCCCCAGGTCGCGCAACTCTTTCGCCGATAGCGGGTCTGCGGCACAAGGATCGCACCAATTCATGTCCCAGGCATATTCGAGAAAGATTGTCTTCATGTTCTCCTTTTTAACTTGCTGATCAAACATAGTGCGATAGAAATCCCCAAACTCATTTTTGACATAGACTGGTAGATCCATCCCCGTGGGCAGTTTGACGGTGCGGTAATTGGTCGTTTCAACACGTCCTTTCTTGGTAAGCGTGTAGATAAAAAGCTCCTGCGCGCCGTCAGCATTGACCGTGCCGAGGCGAATCGGAAGCATGAATTTGGGCGATTCATAGGCCACCTGGATCGGTCGCAGATAGTTAAAACCGAGTTTCGACTGTTGTTCTAGATTCACCTTCGCTACGAAGAAGCGCATGTTCTGTTTGAGGTAACTGTCGAGAACGTCCACGGCGCCATTTGGAATCCGGTAGCCATTTTGTTTAAGCCAGGTTTCGAGGCCATTGCTTTGCCGGGCGGATAAAATGATGATGTCGTATTCCCCGACCGTGTACTGGGCTTCGATCGTTACGCCCAGACTCTTTGCCTGAGCCGCCGAGTCAGACCTAGCCCTAAGAGATCCTGCCACGCCTGACATTCCCCCTTCGAACATCACTAAGGGACGGCACGGGTTATCATCGAAATATTCCACCAACCTGGGCGATGTGTAGGCATCCAGGTGATCAATTATCTTTTTGTCTCCGATGTGGATCTGATCCTTTTGAATGAATGTCGGCACCGGGATGACCACGGCAAAGTCCTTGGGCTCGCCTTTAAAGTCGCTGGCCATGGTGAGGACCGTCTTGTCCGCGTCACGAACGATGACGACTTGTGAAGCTTTGTTAAAAAGCTGGGTGTCGGCCTTGGCTATGTAAAAACCGCAGAAGCTATGAGCGAGCCCGGCGCGTAGCGACAGGCTCAATAAGATTGCGACTAGGAACACAGGGTGTTTCATGATGGTTGCCTTTCCTATTAATTTCTTGCCATTCGTAACGATCGCCCGGAATTAGAAAGTCGATGGCCGGAACAAAAAGAGAGCAGAGCGCTAGAGACCATAGCAGTCCGTTGGTTCGGTAAAGTCCAAATTGGACAAAACCCGCGCCGGCGGCCACGAGGAAGGCGAACAGAACTCTCCCCGCGCGCGAGTTCGGAGTGGTCTTTGGGTCTGAGAGCATGTAGAAGCTAAAAATCAAAAAAGCGCCGTTCTGCAGCTGATGCAACGGTATGGCCACTGGATCGCCTAGCCAGACGGCGCGACCGAACAGAATCAGCAGGTAGGAAACAAGAAAAGCGTATGTAACGTCGCTACGCGTCGCGCGGTAAACCACCAGACCTCCAAGTGAGGCGATCAACAGCGCAAGATACGCGTGGTTTCCCCATTGCGCTGGCGATACCCAAACTTGCCCGGTCAGCAGCATTACCGCCACAAGACCGAAATTAGTCGGGTTGAAAATATGCTTGCCGTTCCAGCAGAGTGTGAATTTGCTCAGGATCGTGATCACGGCGGTAAACGCCATGAGCCACGCGTGGTTGGTACGAAGCAATAGACACAAAGAACTAGCGGAGATAAGAGCACTACGGGGGTCAAATTGGGGTAACTTGTAGAGCCTGGTGCAGATATACTGGGTTAAAAGAGCTGTGGGAATGATGATCAGCAGCTGTTTCAATTCGACTTCCAAGTCCAGGTAAACAATTCCATAGACAAGCAAGGACGTGAGGACTGTACTCTGGTAGTGGCGCGGGTCGCTGGGCGAGAAACGGAAAGCATTGGAAAGAATCCGCCTACAATGGGTCACCGTTGTCATAGCAATTGTTCGTTTAGACCACGCGAAAAAGAAAAAGTTCCACCTAAGGGGTCCAGCGGCTAAAGGGTCAGGACTCCCGGTTCTCTTAGAAACGGGGTCTTTTGTCTTTGGTCTGGATATAGCGGTAGGCTTCCCAGTGGATCCGACGCGGGTGTCGAGGAACGCAAACGGAGCGATGGCTGAAAAAAATCCAAGAAACTACGATCTGCAGGAACTAAGCGCCGCCGAAAGCCAGCCGGTCATGCCGCGGCTCTATTAGCAACAGAGCTCCAGGCGACCGTGTGTCCGAGAGAAGTCGCCGAACTCCAGCAACAAATAGCGAATGACGGCGGAAAAGCTCTCGGTTGCTACCGTGAACCTTATGGGGGACGGTGGCTTCTCCTCGCTGCGTTGCCCATCGAGCAGGTCGAAGCTACACCTTAGTCAGGGCGATATCTCGGACACGCACGTTCGCAAACTCGAGACCATGATTAGCAAGCTGGGGCGCTTTCTGGATCCCATCATCCCATCATCGTGGCGAGAGCGCAGATTCCCGCTATCAGAAACAGTGTTGCGAATTAAGGTTCGAAAAGCTCAACCCCAGAAGGCTTCCAAAGGCACTTTTAGCTTGTCCGCCCAGACGGTTGAATAGCGCTCTCTGGCGCCTACCCGGAATATTCCTTGTCGTCTGGCTTAAGACCCGGAGTCTATTTTAGGCGGGGGAAGCTGTCAGAAATGGGACAAAGGCCCGATTGCCTCCGCATTAAAGTCAGGATATGCTTGCTATAAGTTTCTAATTGAGGTAAACGGCGGGGCTTATGTTGCAAGGTTATTGAACGAGGTTTTCCGCGGGTTCGGGAGGAAAAATGAAGCGGCTCTTCTGGGTCGTAGGTGCGTTGATCGTCGTGGCTGCCGTGGCCGGTTACCGGGAGTATTCGCCGGGAAATCAGAAAAAATCGGAAGCTGAGATAGAGGGCGGGGGGGCGAGCAGCAGATCGAGCGGTAGGTCCGGTGGCAGATCAGGCCGGAGAGGAGGCGGAGGAGGGGTGGTGCCAGTAACGGTGGCCAGTGTAGTTCAAAAGAATGTTCCTATCGAACTAACAGGAATAGGCACTGTTGAACCGTATTCTACTGTTTCAATACGAGTGCAGGTTACGGGAACGATCCTGCAGGTACATTTCAAAGAGGGCCAGGATGTAAAGAAAGGGGATCTCCTCTTCACGATTGATCCCAGACCCTTTGAAGCCACCCTCAAACAGGCCCAGGCGGTGCTGGCCAAGGACATGTCCCTACTTGAAAATGCGCGCGAGCAAGCGCGGCGCTACGCGGAACTGGTGAAAAAGGAGTACGTGTCGCGCGAGCAGTACGATCAAATCCAATCCAGTGCCAATGCCAATGAAGCCACGGTGGAGGCAGATCGCGCTGCCGTGGAAAATGCTAAAGTGCAGCTCAGCTACTGTCACCTTTATTCTCCCGTGGACGGGCGGACAGGGGACCTTCTGGTCGACGAAGGCAACCTGGTCAGAACCAATGATGCCACTCCTCTGATCACCATCAATCAGATCACGCCGATCTACGTCACCTTCTCTCTGCCAGAGCAGAACTTAATCGCTATAAAAGAGGGAATGGGGCGCGGCAAACTTAAAGTCCTGGCAATCATCCCGCAAAGTGAAGATCGGCCGGAAGTAGGTGTGTTGACCTTCGTCGATAACGCGGTAGACAGGACAACAGGTACGATCAAGCTAAAAGGCACCTTTGCGAACGCCAACAGGCGTTTGTGGCCGGGACAGTTCGTGAAAGTTGCTGTGACGCTTGCCGACGAGCCCAACGCGGTGGTGGTGCCCTCCCAAGCAATCCAGACGGGTCAAGACAAACAGCAGGTTTACGTCCTGAAATCAGACTCAACGGTTGAAGTGCGCACGGTCGTTGTAAATCGCACGATTGCAAACGACGCCGTTATTGAAAAGGGAGTACAGCCCGGCGAACAGGTGGTAACCGATGGTCAATTTCTCCTGGGGCCTGGAACTAAGGTGCAAGTGAAAAAAGAAGGGGACAGAGAAGGACAAGGGACAAGAGCAAAAGGAAGAGTGCAGAAAAAAGAGGTGGAGTCATGAATATTACGCGACCCTTTATCTACCGCCCAGTCATGACAACCCTTATCATGATGGGGATCCTCATCTTTGGCCTAATGGGATATAGCTCTCTGCCGGTTAGCGACCTCCCGACCGTTGATTTTCCGACGATCGTGGTGAACGCCAACCTTTCCGGCGCAAACGCTGATACGATGGCTTCTGCTGTCGCGACTCCCCTCGAGAAGCAATTCTCGACTATCGCCGGCGTGGACTCGATGACATCAAACAATTCTCTCGGACGCACCCAGATTACGCTCCAGTTTAATCTAAGCCGAAACATCGACGCGGCCGCGCAAGACGTTCAGGCTCAGATCTCACGGACTTTGAGGGACCTACCTCCGGACATGTCCAATCCTCCCACGTATCGGAAGGTCAATCCTGCGGACATTTCTATTCTTCAGTTCGCGCTGTATTCCGAGACGCTCCCTCTCTCGACCGTCGATGAATACGCGGAGAATCTTCTGGCGCAACGTATCTCGATGATTAGCGGCGTTGCCCAGGTCGACGTCAATGGCTCCCGCAAGTATGCCGTTCGTATTCAGCTTGATCCGGGGAAGCTTGCCGCCCGCCAGATCGGCATTGACGAGGTTTTCAACAGCATTCAACGGGGCAACGTGAACATGCCCATGGGAACTCTGGACGGCAACTACCGCTCTCTTACGCTTAAGGCCAATGGCCAGCTCATGGACGCGGCGGCGTATCGTCCTCTGGTCGTCACTTATAGGAACGGATCGCCGGTTCAGCTCCAGGATCTCGGCAAGGTGCTCGACGACGTCGAGAATAATAAGAGCGCTGGATGGTACAACGGCAAGCCCGCCGTTGTCCTGGCGGTGCAACGCCAACCGGGGGCTAATGTCGTTCAGGTCGTGGATGCGGTCAAGGAACTGTTGCCTGCCTTACGCCAACAGATTCCTCCCTCGGTGCACCTGGATATCTTGTTCGACCGCACCCAATCGATTCGCGCGTCGGTCGAAGACGTGCAGTTTACCTTGATTCTGACGGTCGGTCTCGTCGTTCTCGTAATTTTCCTTTTCCTGCGTAATCTCTCCGCCACCATCATCCCGAGCTTGGCTCTCCCCATGTCGATTATTGGCACTTTCGCGGTGATGTATCTGTTGAACTACAGCCTGGATAATCTCTCGCTGATGGCGCTGACGCTGTGTGTCGGGTTCGTGGTCGACGACGCGATCGTGGTGCTCGAGAATATCGTCCGTCATATAGAGAAGGGCGAGGAAGTCTTCGAAGCCGCAGTCAATGGGGCCAAGGAGATCGCTTTCACCGTTCTGTCGATGACTCTGGCGTTGGTGTCGGCTTTTATCCCGGTGCTCTTCATGAGCGGGATCCTGGGCCGGCTGCTGCGCGAATTTGCAGTTACGATCTGCGTGGCGATCCTGGTTTCCGGATTTGTTTCGCTGAGCCTGACGCCAATGCTGTGCAGCCGTTTCCTGCGACCCGCGGGCGAGGAACGTCACGGTCGTTTCTACGTTCTTGTCGGTCGCTTTTTTGATGGAATGCTGCGGTGCTACGATTGGACACTCCAATGGGTTTTGCGACACCGGCTGACCACCCTCGGGGTTTCCGTGATTGTGCTGGTGGCTACGATCCACCTCTTCCGCGTTGTACCCAAGGGGTTCATTCCAAGCGAGGATTTGGGGATGATTCTTTCCTTCACTGAAGCTACCCAAGGTGTGGCCTTTGAACATATGGTGCGGCGCCAACAAGAGCTAGTATCGATCATTGCTGAAGATCCAAACGTGGATGCTTACATGTCCAGCGTTGGCTCGGGCGGCGCGAGCGGAGCCGGAAACTCGGGGCGAATTTTCATGCGCTTGAAACCGCGCGCGGAGCGCAAACTGAACGCTGATGAAGTGATCCAGGAGCTGCGGCCGAAATTGGCTCAGGTTCCCGGCGTCCGGATTTCAATGCAAAATCCACCGGTAATTCGCGTCGGCGGTAGGCTTTCTCGTAGCCAATATCAATTCACGCTTCAAAGCCCCAACACGGAAGAGCTGTATCGCTCCGCTCCTCTGCTCGAACGGAAGATGAACGAGGACACGGATTTTCAGGACGTCAGCAGCGACCTGCAAATCAAAAACCCTCAAGTGGAAATAGTGTTTGATCGGGATAAAGCCGCAACGTTGGGGACAACGGCTCAGGGGCTTTCGCCGCGCCAGATCGAGGATGCTTTTTACAGCGCTTACGGCTCGCGGCGGGTGTCCACGATCAACGCCCCCAATGACCAATACCAAGTTATTATGGAGCTCGATCCGGATTATAAAAGAGACCCATCTCTGCTGTCACTTCTGTATATTCGAGGAAACACAGGCAACAACACCAACCAGGCTGCGGCGGCGGCGGGAACTGCGCTGATTCCATTGAGCGCTGTATCCTACCTGAAAGAATCCGTGGGTCCATTGTCCGTGAATCATTCGGGCCAGCTTCCGTCGGTAACGATCTCCTATAATCTGAAACCCGGAGTGGCATTAGGGGATGCCGTGGATAAGGTAAATCGACTCGCCCGTGAGACGTTACCGGCAACGATCAGCACGAGTTTCCAGGGGACAGCTAAGGAATTCGAATCTTCCATACAAAGTCTCTGGTTCCTTCTGGCTATGGCCATCCTGGTCGTTTACCTGATTCTAGGAATTCTCTACGAGAGCTTCATTCATCCCCTGACGATTCTTTCGGGTCTTCCGTCTGCCGGTTTGGGCGCTCTGCTCGTGCTCATGCTCTTCAATATGGATCTTAATATCTATGCGTTCGTCGGAATCATCATGCTTATCGGCATTGTCAAGAAAAACGCCATCATGATGATCGACTTTGCGGTTGCCGGTCAGAGAAACGAGGGGAAACCCGCCTTTCAGGCGATCTACGAAGGTTGCCTGGTCCGATTTCGCCCCATCATGATGACCACGATGGCCGCCATCATGGGCGCGCTTCCCATTGCTCTCGGCCATGGCGCCGGGGCGGAGTCTCGTCGCCCTTTGGGGTTGGCCGTTGTCGGCGGCTTGATTGTCTCGCAGCTGTTAACTCTCTACATAACTCCCGTCATTTATCTTTACTTTGAAGCCGCGACGGAGAAAATGCGCGGCTGGCGCAAGCGAAAACCTGCCCCGGCCCAGGTCGCTGAACCTCAGGCTGTGCCTCAGACGGCTCTGCTTTTGCAAAGCGCGGAAGGGTCTTCGAGAGAAAGCTGATCGATTGGCAAAATTCTGGCTGGAGGAGCTGCGGCACGGGCGTAAACTCGAGTCACAAAAAGTCCGGCGAACGCAGTTCCCCAAGTCTTTGCCTAACCTCTACTTCCCACCGGCATTTCCAGTATCAATCGATTACCTGTTTCTATTGGAAATTGTGGAAGATCTTCCTATACTCCCCGAGCATGGGGCCTTGATTCCGACGCTAGGAATCAAGGCAGTCGGATTGAAGGGCAGTCTATAATAGTTGTTCTCGTTCCTATATTTAAGGGAGTAACACGGAGAAAAAGAAGACATGAAGTTCGGCGCCCACTACTTGCCTACTTACGTTCCCAGCTCGACGGCCCATTTACGGAATTTTACCGGCGGATGTTCGAGCAGATGGAAGAGTTAGACAACTTGGATTCGAGCACATTTGGGTTACCGAGCATCATTTCGGTGACTACGGTGGCTCGATTCCCCATCCGCCAACTTTTTTGTCGGCCGTAGCGCGCAGCACGCGGCGGATTCGCCTCGGCGTCGCCATCAGCGTATTGCCGCTGCATAGCCCCCTGGAGGTGGCGGAGTCTTACGCAATGGTGGATGTTATCTCGAACGGGCGGTTGGATTTTGGCATAGGAAAAGGAAGCGAGCCGCTGGAATACCATCGGTTGAATGTGCGCCAGGAGGAATCAACGACGCGCTTAAAAGAGGGCACGGAAATCATCCGCCAAGCATGGTCTGACGGCGAGATCAACTTTAAGGGTGATTTATTTGAGTACCAAGGTTTCCGTGTCCTTCCGAAGCCGGTTCAACGCCCTCATCCGCCCATTTGGGTGGGATGCGCGCGCAGCGAGGATACGTTTCAATGGGCCGGCAACAACGGTTTTAACCTGATGACTCTCCCGTACCTCTACAAGAGAAAGACGCGGGTCTGTTGCCCGCGCTGGTCAGGGTCTATCGGGAGGCTCTTGTCAAGCCGGTCACGATCGGCACCAAACCGAGGTGTTGGGGAAATTTCACATCTATGTGTCGGACAGTCTTGACCGCGCTCTTCGCGAGGCACTCCGTATCTGAAAACTACCGCGATGTTCATGTCGCAGGATCCGGACAAAATACCGTCGGATTCTAAATCCTACGAATGTTGCGGCCACTCATTACCCGAAGGATTTGTGATCGCAGGCGAGCCCGAGCGCTGCATTGACGCGATTCACCGTTGGCGTGAACAGATCGGTCTCACCGCGTTGTCAGGCACATTCCATTTCGGTGGGATGCCGCAGGAGATGGCGCTAAAGAATATCCGGCTTTTTGCGGAACGGGTCATTCCGGCCTTCCGATAAGGAGCAATCTACCGCCCGGTCACGGGATTCGGGGTGTGCTGCGACGGCGCTGACCTATGACAAGTCATCCTCGAAACCAGCGTGCGAGCTAACTTGCGAACCGCGATTTGGCTTCCATCCCGGCAGGTAATTACACCAGCTCGCGAAACAACGCGCTGGAATATGTCAGTCTTGAATTTGCGATTTTCAATCAGCCCCTTCCGTGTCCAGAAGTATAGGCGACCTGTCTCTGCCAGGTGTCTGATCAATTCCACTCCCATGCGAGTCCTGGGCTCGCTCCAGCATTCGTCCAGCACGTCCATTAGATCGCAGGAAGAAGGCAGCGAAAGCCCCTTCAAAAAATTAATGATTCTCGTTGCAATGAATAACGTGTAAATGTCTTCCCGCTCGAACTGCGGAGTTTGCACGCCCAAGGCAGTGAGTCTAGCTCGGAAGTAGTCATCTTCGGTGAATTTTATGTCCCGGGCGATGGGTGCATCCGGCGTTTGGTAAAAGGGAGACGCTCCAAGCAGAACGGGAAGCCCCGCATTGAACGCTAGCGTCTGGATCATGCTTTCCACGCCCTCGTTGGGCAGTCCGAGAATTTGGTAAGAGACAATCTTAAAACCTAGTTGGGTAGCTTTATGAACGATCCTCAAATAGGTGCTTAGCGTGTGCGGACGCTTTGTAGTCTCGCGTACGGTTTTGTCGGAACTGACGAGCGCCAGGTTCAGATGAGAAAATCCGGCGTGAAACATCAGCGCCAATAATTCCTCGTCGAGGCTCAGGTAGCTGATGCCGTTCATGGCGACGAATTCCATTTCGCGGCTGGGAAACCGCGCGATCAAACGACGGCAGAGCTGCTTAAACGTACTCTTGTAGAATGTGAGATTGTCGTCTTCGAAATCGATGATGCGGTAACCCTGCCGATAACGAAACTCAATCTCCTCCAGCACGTTGTCCAACTGACGCAAGCGGTAATCGTGGCCAAACGTGGTATGGACGGAACAAAAGGAACATTTGTGCGGACAACTACGAGAGGTGATCATGAACACAAGCGATTTTTCTGCTAGCGGATAAGTCGACGGACAGAAATCGCTCAGATCGGGAAACGGCAGATGATCAATGTCAAAGTTGTCGATGATCGGGTTAAATAGAAACCGACCGCCTTTTTTGTGTGCCAGGTCCGGAACCTCTTCGATGGGCAGCTGGCCCTGCAGATAGCGGAGAAATTCGACGAACGCTCTTTCGCCCTCGCCACGGATGACATAGTCCACGTAGGGTGAGGAGAGCAATGATTCTGGCACTGCGGACGCATGAGAGCCGCCTATGATGACCGGCACATTACGCCGCTTCTTCACTCGTGATGCAATTTCCAGCGCCTCACGGTAATAGGGCGTGAACAGCGATGAAATTCCCACCATTCAGGTCTCATCTCAGCCACCTCAGCCTCGATCTCGTCAAAAGACTGGCCGAAATGGTAATACTGGTGAAAGGTCGAAAGGGCGATTTATCTGCTACGGAGTAGTAATCCGAAAGATATTGAAGGGTACGCGGGAGGGTTACGGTCGTGCGACCGAAACCTTGGTGGTAATCCTTGATGATAACCTGGGTCTCGGGAACACGTCTCTTTACGGCGGCTTTGAGATAGCAAAGCCCGATAGGCTGAAGCCGTACATCCGTATCGTAAAAATCCTGAATCGGTGGCTGAATGAGAACAATCTTCATAGACGAACGTTGTCCTTAAATTCACCCCGGTGCCTAATGCTCACGCAACCGCAGAAAGACTTGTTACGCCTGAAGGTAGAAAGAACCTTCAAGACTCTTATCTGTGGTTCGCCCTAGTGACGGACACGAATCACGATCACGAGCAGATCATTTGGCCTTGGGGAAACCGAGTGCCTCCACGATTTTCTTTAGGTCGTCGTCCACCCTTAGATAATTGCTCCAGTCTATGACAGACAGCTTTTTCCCTCGGGTCAGCGCCTTCTGCGCTGATCCGGGGAAAAGACTGAAGCGCCAAGGGGCCAGTCCGCATCCATGATCTTCTGTCCTTCGGGTGACGCGTGGAACTCCAACCATAAAAGCCCGGTATAAGGGTAATCGGCAGTGCTGAGTATCCCGTATAGCCTTCGTGGAGACGAATCGGGACCGGCTCGATGATCTTGCTGACAAGGTACCCCTAGTGGATCCTTTTCCTGCGCTCTTTTGACCGCTCCTAGGTTTGTGCCCAGAAAGAGGGGATATTCTCCGCTGGTGACAGAGGCGATGATTCTTGAATGACCGCGTCCCCAGATGGGGTCTTGCGCGGCCAATTTCCGCGCATAGTCCAAGGTCTTCTCGAGGCCCCAAGCTGGAACCAAGATTGCAAGGGGAAGCGGGCGAACGTCCATGATGAATTTCTTCCCTTTGAACTCCGGTTTAAGGAAATCCTCCCAATTGTCCGGGACCTTTTCCGGAGCAATGAGCTTTTTGTTGTAAGCGATGATGTTGACGTTGGTGCTTGTGATGACGACGTTTCGCGTCCGGGGATCCACAAGCGCGGGAGGAATGATGAGCACCTTTTGCTGCGACATTCCCAGAATGTCGAATTTCTTTTGGTAGGGCAGGTACTCTTCGTAGATATCGGTAAACAGACGGTTGACGTCCCAACCTTTGGCCGCCCCCGCTTTGACTTCCAAGAGAAAGCGCTGGTTTTCGTCGATCGAACCGATCTCATCGACGCGGAGCTCGGCGACGAAAGGGTACTTTTTCTTGAAGGCATCCTTCATGGACTTGATGACGGCTGGCTCCAAGGTGCTCACGACCCGCAGCTTAGCCTCCTTCGTGGCCTTGGCGAGAATCTCATCGTGACTGGTTTCGAAAAGATAGCCCTTTGCTTCAGCATCCTTTTTGGCCTTTAGCAACGCGGGACTTGTTGTCGCGCCGTAAGTAACAGAAGGGGGGATAAGGAAATACGGGCCTAAGGACAACGCAATTATTAAGGAGCGAATCTTCATGGGTCTGTGACTCCCTTTACAAAATGGTTCCGAATCGGTTGAGGTTGAAACGTGAAGATGCCCTTACTTAGAAGGATCACTGGAGGATTGTCAAGCAATCCTCTCGGCATTTTTTGGCCACCGGATCAGAGGCGGTTGGGCTATTTGACGGCAGCCGACAAGTGCTCGTGAGCGGGGGAAGTGTGTGGTTCCCCTTGACGGCCAAACGAGATTTCGAATATTTCTTACGAGCTGTGACGGACTTATTTCTGCTAAATGGGAAAGAGAATGGAAAAACTAACCGAACAAAGGCTGGTCGCCTTGTTAGCCGAAGCAGGAGTGGAACCTAATGAAGGTGATCTGGAGCGCTTCAGCAAAATCATTGACGGACACGTAGCGGCTCTCAAGACGCTTTACTCTGTCGATCTCGGCGAGGATGAAGATCGCTCCGGTCTTTCACCCGGAATGGCCGGTAAAATAGGAGTTCTGCCATGCCCGCTCAAGGGAAACCCCTGTTTCATCTCACCATTCATGAGGCGCATAAGCTCATTCGGAGCCGCGTGCTCTCTCCGGTTGAGCTCACGCGTACCGATTATCAAGCGCGTTGAAGCGGTTGACGGCCAACTCCATGCGTACGTGAACCTCATGGCGGACAAGGCTATGGCGGAGGCGCGCCGCGCTGAAGCCGAGATTCTCCAAGGGCGCTGCAAGGGGCCCCTGCATGGCATCCCGGTCGCGGTGAAAGACCAGTTAGACGTGGAAGATGCGCCGGCAGAGATCCGCGGAAAAGACGCAGCCAGCCGCCACCGCCTCCAGGACGCAACCGCTGTGCGCAGATTAAGAGAAGCCGGGGCTGTAATCATGGGGAAACTCGCGATGAGCGGGCTGCCGAGCGAGCCCCCTCAGGCTCGCAATCCGTGGAACACCGATCATATCACCGGTGGATCAAGCACTGGGCCCGGAGCAGCTGTAGCCGCGGGTCTTTGCATGGGTGCGCTAGGCGAGGACACCGCTGGCTCGATACGGAACCCGGCTTCGTTGTGTGGCCTTGTCGGACTGAAACCAACCTACGGGCGCGTGAGTCGCTATGGACTTGCACCGCTGTGCTGGTCGCTGGATCACTGCGGGCCGATGACCTGGGTTGTCGAAGATGCGGCGCACATGCTGCAAGCAGTGGCTGGCTATGATCCGCAAGACCCAACCTCAAGCTCGGCGCCTGTGCCCGAGTATGCCGGAGCACTAAACGAAGATATGGCAGGAATGGTGATCGGGATTCCGAGGGATTATATCCACGAATGCGCGACCCGGACCGATGCCGAGGTTTTGACGCTCGTCGATAAAGCGATCGGGGAACTGGCATCGTTGGGAGCACGTATCGTCGACGTCACGCTTCCGACCTTGAAGCTCGCGACGATGGCAAACGCGGTGATTTACTACAACGAATATTTTACGGCGCATAAAAGCGAATTGCCGGCTCTGCTCAAGAGCGCGGCGGTCCAACGACGCGCGAGACTGTACTTAGGAATGCTAACAACTGCGTCCGACTACATTCAGGCCCAGCGAATCAGGAGCACAGTAAAGCGGGAATTCGCAGAAACTTTCCATAGTGTCGATTTGTTGGCCTTACCCTGCCAGCCCGGCCCTGCTCCTAAGGTTGGGGAGTTGGACCCACTCGACACGCTATATAAACACCTGCTTCCGGAGTACAGCTCGCCGTTCAATCTGGCAGGACTCCCAGCCCTCTCTATTCCGTGTGGCTTTGCGCGCGATCTCCCCGTTGCCCTGCAGATTGTCGGGAAGCCATTCGACGAGCCCACGGTACTCCGTGCAGGCTACGCCTACCAACAGCACGCCAGATGGTTTGAGCGCCGGCCGCCGATTTAAGACGCGGGTTTTTCCACTTCCACCTGCTGCTGAGGGTGCGCGTTCTGCTGGCTCCTAATCGGATCGGTAATGCCATAGTTGGGGGATGGCGTAACTAATGCAGAACACAATCAATGCGCAGATGACACTGCATAGCAGAAGCCCATTGGACGCTCCCATCAGCGCTGCGATGGCTCCCACTACCAGCGCACCCAATCCGTTGGTCAATTGAGCGAAAATCCCCATGAGGCTCCAGGCGCGTCCCATCATCGCGTCGGGTGCAAGCAGTTGGATTACAGTGCGGCGAATCGAGACACTGATGGCGTCAAAAAAACCTAGGGCCGCTACCGCAACTACGCCAAGCCAGAACCACCGTGAAATGCCCAAAAGCGCCAACGCGCCGGCAAAAAGAAGCGCGGAAATCAATACCAGTGCGCCTTTGCGCTGGACGTTGCCAATCGTGAGCAGAACGCCTATTCCCAAAAGCGCCCCGACGGCGGATGCAGCATAAAGACTCCCTAGACCGGTACCCCCGGTTTGGAAAACATCGCGTGCGAAAATTGGCAGAATGGCATTATAGTAGCCCACCAGCATAACGCCGCAGTCAAGCAAAAAGAGGGAGAGAATAATCCGTTGGATCCAAATGAATTCCACGCCTTCGATCATGCTCCGTAAGCTAACCCGGCGCCGTTGGCCCAGGGGTTTCCCTGTGGTTCGTATCGCGACGACGCCGATGGTTGCCGGAATGAAGAGTCCGCCGCAAAGGAAATAGGTCCAACTCACACCGAAACGGTCGATCAAGAAGCCGGCGACGGCGGGACCGACGAGCATGCTCCCCTGATGAATTGTGGTGTTTAAGGTAACGGCATTCATCAAATGGGATTGCGGAACTAACCGGGGAACCAGTGCCGATCTTGCAGGGCTATTGAATACCTGGACGAGAGACGACAAAACGCTGAAGACATAAACATGCCACACTTGAACCAACCCGCCCGCGGTTAGAAACCCTAAAACGAAACCGGGGATCACGTTTAAGAGTTGGGTGACAATGATAAGTCTTTTACGATCAAAAGTGTCCGCGAGGGCTCCCGCAAAAAGCCCGAGAAAAACGTACGGAAGACCCTGAAGAAAGCCAGCCAAGCCCAGTTTTAGAGATGAGCCTGATATTTCGTAGACCTGATAAAGCTGCGCCACTTGTCTTATTTGGGACGCTGTTGAAGTCAAGGCGCTGGCAAACCATATAAGGCTAAAATCCCGGATCGAAAAAGAAGACCAGGCCCTGACGGGATCAATTCGGGCATTTGCAGACTCTATTTTCGCCGCGTCACCCACGTCCACGGTTTCATTGGGCTAATTCTCTTCGAGGTGACCCCGAGTTTCGAAAGGGTCGAGGAAGAGGTCCATTCTTGATAACGAAAAGCCTGCCCTGTCGCAAGTAGCGCTCTAAGTGGAGACTAAACGGGAGGGCAGAGGTTGACGCAACGACCTATGATCAAATACTCTCAATCAGAAGAGGCCTGAAAAGTCGCCTTATAACTAACCCAAAAGGAGGCATCTTATGGTATCAGCCATCGTTTTGCTTACCGTAGAGCGAGACAAGATCAACGGGGTTGCGGAAACAATCGCCGATATCGATGGTGTTGGCGAGGTTTATTCAATCGCCGGACGCTATGATCTTGCGGCCATTATCAGAGTAAAAACCAATGAAGATCTAGCTAAAGTCGTCACCGATAGTATCAGGAGGGTCGGGGGCATCACCTCTTCGGAAACTCTGATTTCGTTCCGAGTCTACTCCCGCCATGACCTCGACCGGATGTTCTCAATCGGGATGGATGAAGCCTAGCGAAAAAAATTGTGCTGGCGGATCTTTTGTGCTAGGAATAAACTAGTTTATACGTCTCATGGAGCACACCCGTTTCGTCCACCTTCATTGTCATACGGAATATAGCCTTTTAGACGGCGCCAACAAGATCCACAAACTATTCGAACGGATCAAGTCGCTAAAGCAGCCAGCGGTTGCTATGACCGACCACGGCAATATGTTCGGCACCGTCGAATTCTATCGCGAGGCGATGAGCCACGGCATCAAGCCGATCATCGGGTGCGAAATCTATGTGGCGCCCACGAGTCGTTTTGAAAGGAAAGGCATCGACAAGGGACCTAAGGAATACAACAACCATCTCATCCTCCTGGCGATGAACAAAGAGGGGTACCGCAACCTTTGCAAATTGGTTTCCCTGGGTTACACCGAGGGCTTTTACTACAAGCCGCGAATTGACAAGGAACTCCTCAAAGAGTTCAACGGCGGGCTTATCGCGCTCAGTGCGTGTTTGCAGGGAGAAGTCTCTCAGGCGCTTTCCGCGGGCAACATTGGGAAAGCCAAAGCAGCAGCAGAAAATTACGCGTCTATTTTTTCGGACCGCTATTACATAGAAATTCAAGACAACAAACTTGCAGAGCAGGAGAGGGTTAATCCTCTCTTGGTGGAGTTAGCGAAGGATCTCTCCCTTCCGGTGGTTGCAACGAATGATTGTCATTATGGTGAGCGAGCGGATTACCGTGCTCACGATGTTCTCCTGTGCGTCCAGACTGGCAAGACGGTGCACGAGGAGAATCGTATGAAAATGCAAACCGATGAGCTGTATCTCAAGTCCGCGGAAGAGATGCAGAAAGGATTTGGCTATTGTCCCGAAGCGGTGGATCGGACCCTGGAAATCGCCGACCGCTGCAACCTCGAAATGGAGTTCGGTAAATACCATTTTCCGACCTTTACGCCGCCAGAAGAGATGAGCCTCGATGATTACCTGGATGAACTGGCGCACAGCGGTCTTGAGGAACGCCTTCAAGGGGTCGACGATCCGGCAACTCGCAAGACCTACGAGGACCGTCTAAACTACGAGTTGGGCGTCATCAAGCGAATGCAGTTTCCCGGTTACTTTGTGGTCGTCGCCGACTTTATCAACTATGCCAAGAAGAACGGCATCCCGGTTGGGCCGGGACGGGGATCATCGGCGGGCAGTCTAGTCGCGTATGTGTTGAAAATTACCGACCTCGATCCGATTCGTCATGTTCTGTTGTTCGAGCGTTTTCTCAATCCTGAGCGCCGCTCGATGCCGGATATCGACGTAGATTTTTGCATCCGCGGTCGAGCGCAGGTGATCCAGTACGTTAAGGACAAATACGGTTCTGATCGAGTAGCGCAGATCGCTACCTTTGGTACCCTGAAAGCCAAAGCGGCCATCAAAGATGTCGGCCGAGCCCTCGGTTTTTCATTTGCCGAAACCGACGCTATCGCCAAACTCATCCCGGCCCCCAAACAGGGGTTTGACTATTCGCTCCCGGAGTCCATCAAGATGGAGCCGCGGCTCCAAGAGCTAATGAAGAGCGATGCGCGTATTCAGAATTTGATGGATCACGCTTTGCGCCTCGAAGGGCTTACGCGTCATGCATCCACGCATGCGGCTGGCGTGGTGCTGTCCAACTTGCCACTGGTGGATCACCTGCCGCTTTTCGTGGATAAAGAAGGCGGCATCGTCACCCAGTTCGATATGGGAAGCGTGGAAAAGATCGGGCTTGTCAAGTTCGATTTTCTCGGTCTCAAGACGCTCACGCTAATCCATGATTGCCTGAGACTGATAGAAACGACGCGGGGCGAGAACGTGGACATCGGGCATCTCCCTCTGGATGACAAGGAAACCTACCGGCTCCTCTGTAACGGCAACACCACCGGCGTTTTTCAGCTTGAAAGCATGGGTATCCGAGAGATGACGGTCAAGATCCGTCCCAATTGCTTTGAAGATCTGGTGGCGATCCTGGCGCTGTATCGTCCCGGCCCGCTGGATAGCGGGATGGCTGAGGAGTACATCAAGCGCAAGCACGGCAAGGAAAAGATTAAATATCTACACCCGCTCTTGGAACCGGTTCTCAAAGACACCTACGGGGTTATCGTTTATCAGGAGCAGGTCATGCAGATCGCGCAGGTGCTCGGCGGGTACAGCATGGGAGATGCCGATATTCTGCGGCGTGCCATGGGCAAGAAGGATCCGGAAGAGATGGCGGCGCAGCGAGAGCAATTTGTCGAAGGTGCGAAGAAAAAAAAGATTGAATCGCACAGGGCCGCAGAGATCTTTGATCAAATGGAAACGTTTGCGCGTTATGGTTTCAACAAATCGCATTCGGCGGCCTACGCATTGATTTCTCATCAGACCGCTTATCTCAAGGCGCACTTTCCGGTGGAGTTTATGGCGGCTTTGATGAGTTCCGAGAGGGGTGATACCGACAAGGTGATCAAAAACCTAGCCGAATGCCGCGAGCGCGCTATCGAGGTTTTGCCGCCCGACATCAATGAAAGTCGGTCTGATTTTACCACGGTCGGCAATAAGATTCGTTTTGGCCTCGCGGCCGTCAAAAACGTCGGCGAGAAGGCGGTCGAAGTCATCCTCGCCGCGCGCGAACGTGAGGGCGGGTTCAAGTCCATCTATGATTTCTGCCGGCGTGTCGATCTCAGCGCGGTTAACCGGCGAGTCGTCGAGAGCCTCATCAAATGCGGCGCGTTTGATTCAACTCGGGTCGCGCGGTCGCGGATCATGGCCGCGCTGGATGACGCGATGAAAGAGGCTCAGGTTTACCAGAAGGACCGTATTAGCAACCAGACCGACATTTTTTCCCTCTTGGGTGCCGGTAATGGAGAAAAGCCAAGCAGGGAGACGCATCCGGCAGTGGAGGAATGGTCGGCGCAGCAGCAACTTGCCTTCGAGAAAGAAGCGCTCGGTTTTTACATCACGGGGCATCCGCTGGACAAGCACGAGAACCTTGTTAAAAGGCTAACCTCAGGGACCATCGCGAGTTTGAAAGAGAAACCTTTCAATGGCGAGGTTAAGGTTGGCGGCGTCGTTACCGCCCTGAAGCTAAAGAATACCAAAAAAGGCGAGCGCTACGCGAGTTTCCAACTTGAGGACAAAACAGGATTTATTGAAGTTATCGTCTGGCCCGATCTTTACCGGCGGGTCACGGAGACACTAGTGCTGGATGATCCGATTTTGGTTCAGGGAAAGCTAGAGGTGGGAGAGGAAAGGGCGCAAATTATTGCGAGTGATATCAGCCCTTTGCAACAATTGGCGAGCAAAACAAGACCCAAAGCCACACCGGCGGTAAGAAAATCTCCCGATGCAGCTCACGAAAACGTGCATTTTTATCTTCAGGTCCCGCAGGTAGAGCCGCACGAGCTGAGGCGGCTGCGCGAAACCTTATTGCAATTTCCCGGTCATAGTTTAGTGTTCCTTCACTTGGTTTCCGCTGAAGGAGAAACGGTAATTGAACTTCCAGACCGCCTCAGAGTCGCACCCGAGCCGCGCCTCGCAGCAGAGGTGGAGAAGGTTTTCGGTCCGCGCATCAGCGCCACACCTTGAGAAAATTGGACCAACTTTCGCCGAAGCGCTTCTCGGCCCATGCCCTCTTGGTCGGAGTGGAGCACCGTTCGGCAACGAATGCCATTCCCCTCCAATACAGCCTCGATGAGCTGGAAAAACTGGCTCAAAGCGCCGGCGCCAACGTGATCGGCCGGTTTAGTCAGCATCTAAAGAGAATTCACTCGGGTACACTGATAGGAGGAGGGAAGGTTTCCGAGATCCGGACTTTCGTTGCGGAGAGGCAACCTGACCTCGTCATCTTTGACGCGGACCTCAGCCCTGCCCAGCAACGCAACTTAGAGGTCGCGTTGCAGACTCGGGTCATCGACCGGAGCCAATTGATTCTCGACATCTTTGCGCAAAGAGCGCGCAGCAACGAGGGAAAACTTCAGGTAGAGTTGGCGCAGCTCGAGTACCTCCTGCCGCGCTTGACGAGGCGCTGGCTACATCTCTCGCGACTCGGAGGAGGAATCGGGACGCGGGGACCGGGCGAAACCCAACTAGAGGTTGACCGCAGAAGAGTGAGAGAAAAAATTGCCACACTGCGCCGGCGGCTGGCGACCGTGGAAAAAACCCGTTTGTTACAGCGCCAGAAGCGGTTTGCGGTTCCTTATCCAACCGTTGCCTTGGTGGGCTATACGAACTCTGGCAAGTCCACTCTCATGAACTCACTGACCTGTGCTGGGGTTCTTGTCGAAGACAAAGTTTTTGCTACTCTAGACCCGACTCTTCGATCCCTGAAACTGCCTGGCGGCGACAAGGTCATGGTCATTGATACGGTAGGATTTATCAGCAAAATTCCGCATTCGTTGATCGATGCTTTTAAGAGCACCTTAGAGGAAGTGATTAGCGCGGACTTACTCCTGCATATCGGCGACGGCACTTGCCCTTATTTTGATGAGCAGGTGGCGGTTGTGGAAGCGGTTTTGGAAGACATTGGAGCAGGAAAAATTCCCCGTCTCCTGGTGCCGAATAAGATCGATATCAGTGGATTTGCAGCGCCTTACAGGCAAGGTCAAAACGGTGCGTGTGGTGTCTGCCCAATTTCGGCCCTTACAGGATCGGGCGTGGATGACCTTCTACAGAGAATCGCTAGCCTTCTTGACCACGATAAGGAAACCGTGCGATTTGCCTTCTCGCCCACGCAGGGAGCCTTCCTCTCTGAGGTGCGCCGTCAAGGGAGGATAGTGGAAGAGAGCTACAAAGACGGCATGATTCACGTCACAGCCGTGGTCACCCCAAAGCTCGCGGGGCAGATCCGAAAGGGTCTGGAGAGGAACGGACCGCGCGAGGCAAGATGAGTTTGCGCTCCCATGCTCAACCTTCCCAACACTCTCACTCTCGTCCGCATCCTGGCAATTCCCCTTTTCCTGACCCTGCTTTCTTCCCGCCTTTATCTTGACGCGCTGATTGTCTTTGTTGTAGGCGGCCTCACAGACGCCTTGGATGGCGCGGTGGCGCGCATGATGTCCCAGCAGACCTCGTTAGGAACTTATCTCGATCCCATCGCCGATAAGTTGCTGGTCATAAGTTCGTTTGTCATGCTTGGACTGATCGGCGCAATCCCGCCGTGGTTTGCGGTTTTGGTCGTTTGCCGCGACGTTATTATCATCTTCGGTTACGTTATGATCTATTTTCTTGTTCCGGAGAGATTGGAGGTTCAGCCCAGCGCTATAGGAAAACTCAACACATGTTTTCAACTTGTTACTGTAGGCGTGGTGTTGGTTATGCTGCACGCACCGCAGTTCCTATCGCCCGCGCTTCAGGATGGGGCGATTGTTGGCACTGCGGTGACCACGGTTATTTCCGGTTCACAGTACATATATCGGGGGTTGGTTTGGCTCCAGAATCGAGCCCCGTCCTTGAGGCGGTTAGGTTGACACGCTTAGGAAAAATTGATAGTAAAATCAATCGCTTGCACAGTATCAGGGTTGACGGGATCCCTTTTGGATTGTCCCTCAAACCGTGAGATTTACAGGCACGTAGCTCAGTGGGAGAGCGCTTCCTTGACACGGAAGAGGTCGGCGGTTCAATCCCGCCCGTGCCTACCAGGTTTTCACTAACAAGGTTATCGGGATAGAATGCCGCACAGGATGTGGCGCCGAAGGCGAACAATTAAGCAATGGAACAAATTCAAGTTACACTGCCGGGAAATAAAGTGATCGAGGTTGAGTCTGGACGGCCGATCAAGGCACTGATTTCTTCTCAGGAAAGCGGCGGTGACATCGTTGCCGCTAAAGTAGACGGTGTTGCCGTCGATCTTAGCCGGACTGTAGATAAGGATTGCGTCCTGCAGTGGATTACCATCGATAGCCCCGAAGGCCTAGACATCCTGCGTCACTCGACGGCACATTTGATGGCTCAGGCGGTACAAAGTCTTTTTCCCGGAACCCAGGTTACGATTGGACCTACCATCGAAGATGGTTTTTATTATGATTTCAAGCGCGCCACTCCGTTTACTCCTGAAGAACTCGCAAGCATTGAAGCGAGAATGCGCGAGTTGGCCGAGCAAGACCTCAACATTACGCGTGAAGAGGCGTCGCGCAACGCTGCGATAGAGTTGTTTCGGGGGTTAGCGGAAGGCTACAAGGTGGCTATTTTGGAGGAAATTTCGGACCCGATGGTCTCTCTCTATCGCCAGGGTAATTGGGTCGATCTCTGCCGTGGACCCCATGTCCCGTCCACCCGTTACGTGCGGGCATTTAAGCTGACCGGGGTGGCGGGCGCGTATTGGCGGGGGAATGAGAACAATGAAATGTTGCAGCGTATCTACGGAACTTCGTTTCACTCTGAAGAGGCCTTGAAGCAACATTTGCAGCTCTTGGAGGAGGCGAAAAAAAGAGATCACCGCAGGTTAGGCAGAGACTTGGATCTGTTCAGTTTTCATCCGATTGCTCCTGCAAGTCCCTTTTTCCATCCCAAGGGATCTCTGGTTTATAATCTCCTCATAGCCTACATGCGATCTCTGTACGAACGGTTCGGGTACCAAGAAGTCATTACGCCACAGATCTTCGACATCGAGCTATGGCGCCGGTCGGGACATTACGACCATTTCAGAGAAAACATGTATTTTACCCATGTTGAAGATCGGGAGTTTGGCGTCAAGCCGATGAATTGTCCAAGCCATACGTATATCTATGCGGCGAAGAAACGTTCTTATCGAGATTTGCCGTTGCGTTACGCGGATTTTGGGCGTCTGCACCGCCATGAAAAATCCGGCGTGACTGCGGGTCTGACCAGGGTGCGCAGTTTTTCTCAGGACGATGCGCATATCTTTTGCACGCCGGAACAAATCGATACGGAGATCGCCAGCCTGTTGAAAATGGTGCAGGAAGTCTACCGAACCTTTCAGTTCCATGAAATACGTGTCAACCTTTCGACCCGTCCCGAACATTTCCTGGGTAGCCCCGAGACCTGGCAACACGCCGAAGACGCCTTGGCTCGATGCCTGCAAAATCAAGGGGTGGAATATCGGATTAGCCCTGGGGAAGGGGCATTTTATGGCCCTAAGATTGATTTTTCGGTTCGCGATGCCTTGCGACGTGAATGGCAATTGGCTACCATTCAGCTGGATTTTTCTATGCCCGAGAGGTTCGATCTTACCTATGTGACGCAGACCGGCACAGAGGCGAGACCTGTAATGATCCATCGCGCGATCCTGGGTTCTATTGAACGTTTTATGGGTATTTTGATAGAACACACGGGTGGCTTTTTTCCGCTGTGGCTTGCACCGATTCAGGTCAGGGCTCTGCCGGTTACCGAGCGCCATAACGACTACGGCCAGAGTGTCGTTGACCAAATCAATGGTGCTGGAATGAGAGCGGAGCTGGATGGCCGTAATGAGAAGCTCAGCTACAAGATACGAGAGGTTCAGGTCGCTAAGATTCCCTATGCGCTTGTGATCGGAGACAGGGAAGTCAGGGAGCAAACAGTTTCCCCGCGTCGATTCGGGGGCGAGAACCTGACGGCAATGGCGCTCGGCGAATTTATGGAACTTGTCCGCCTTGAGGTGAAAAAGGAAATGCCGCTACCGGCTGCGTGATCTGCCGCAGTCGCCACATGGAAGGGGTGGTTTATAGTTAAAGATCTGAGAATCAACCACAGGATTCGTGCCCGTGAGGTTCGGGTCATTGGACCGGAAGGGAATCAGCTTGGTATCTTGCCGTTGGATCAGGCCTTGAAGGTGGCCGAGAGCCACAGCTTGGATCTCGTTGAAGTGGCTCCTGAAGCTCAGCCTCCCGTTTGCCGCGTTCTCGACTATGGGAAGTTCCGTTACACGCAGAAAAAGAAAGATCAAGGCAGCCGCAAGAAGCAAGCCTTCGTATCGGTTAAGGAGGTTAAGGTTGGCTCGCGGACGGACCCGCATGATCTTGTCTTTAAGGTGCGCAACATTCGGCGCTTCATTGAGCGGGGGGAAAGAGTGAGAGTCTCGGTTTTTTTTCGGGGCCGCGAGATCACCCATCCAGAGCTTGGACGGGAAATGTTGGACGGCGTTCTTGCTCAGGTACAGGATGTTGCCAAACTTGACGCTTCTCCCAGAATGGAAGGGAGGAGCCTGGCAATGTTGCTAGCTCCCAAATAAGTAACGATCACCGCGCCACGCTCAAACACCCTCCGTTAGTTGGGATGATTTTCGGACGGATGCGCACTAGCCTGGGAAGGAGTAAAAATGCCAAAGATTAAAACCAGACGGGGAGCTGCGAAGAGATTTAAAGTCACCGGCACAGGAAAAGTCAAAAGGAGCAAGGCGTTCAAGAGTCACCTGCTTTCCTCGAAGAGCAAAAAACGCAAAAGAAAGCTCCGCAGAGCCACCGGGGTCTCTGCGAGCGAGTCCAAAAATATACGCCGCTTAGTGCCGTATCTCTGACACGAGAAACGGGTAAAAGACATTTAACAGTCAAGTACTTATTAGACAAGGAGGAGCAAACTTGCCACGAGTTAAACGAGGAACCAAAGCCAGGCGTCGAAGAAAGAAGATCATGAAACTGGCTAAGGGCTATGTAGGAGGACGGCGGAAACTCTACCGCTCGGCGCGCGAGACCGTTGAACGTGCTCTTAGCTATGCGTACCGGGACCGGCGAGTGAGGAAACGGGAATTTAGAGGTCTTTGGATCACTCGCATCAACGCTGCAGCGCGATTGAACGGTCTCAATTACCGCCAATTGATTCACGGCCTTAAAGCCGGGTGTGTGGAGTTGGACAGAAAAATGTTAGCGGACCTTGCAGTGTCCGATCTGGCCGCGTTTGGCCAGTTGGCCGGATTTGCCAAGGGTCATCTGCCCGCCTGAAGTCTTTATCGCTCTTTCGCCTGAATGAAGGAATCCCTGCAAGGTCTAAGAGACGAGATCCTGGCGCGCATCCAGGCATGCGCGTCCGAGCAGGAAGTCCAACAGCTCCGCGTCGACTATCTAGGGCGCAAAGGCCGGCTTACCCTCCTGCTGCGCGGGTTGCGAGACCTCCCGGCCGATGAGCGGCCTCACGTTGGAGAACAACTCAACATGGTCAGGCAATTTTTTGAGGAGCAGATCGAGGCCAGGCTTCGAGAGTGCCAGGAAAGAGAAAAGCAAAGAGTGCTGCGCGAGGAAAGAGTTGATGTAACCCTTCCCGGAAGCCGATTAGGACACGGCCGCATTCACCCGATCACTGCGGTGATGGATGAAATCATCGACATCTTTTGGGGCATGGGGTATGAAGTGGCCCGCGGCCCGGACATCGAGGACGACTATCATAATTTTGAGGCCTTGAACTTTCCCAAGGATCACCCTGCTCGAGATATGCAGGATACCTTCTTTGTATCCGGGGGGGATCTGCTCAGAACCCATACTTCACCCGTTCAGATCCGTGTCATGGAACGCCGGCAACCTCCGCTTCACGTGATTGTACCGGGGACGGTTTATCGCCATGATGACGACCTAACCCATTCTCCAATGTTTCATCAGGTAGAGGGGTTCATGGTCGATGGCGGCATTGATTTTGGTCATCTGAAGGGGGTGCTCACGCACTTTTTGCAGCAGATCTTTTCCGCAAAGACCGGAGTGCGATTTCGGCCCAGTTTTTTCCCTTTTACCGAGCCGAGCGCTGAAGTGGATATCCAATGCGTGCTATGCGGCGGAAAAGGCCTGGGAGGCGAGCAGCAGCCATGTCGTGTTTGTAAAGGTTCGGGCTGGCTCGAAATTCTTGGCGCGGGGATGATCGACCCGGAAGTCTTTCGTTCGGTGGGCTACGACCCTGAGAACGTGAGTGGCTTCGCCTTTGGTATGGGCGTTGAACGGATCGCGATGTTGAAGTTTGGGATCCAAGATATCCGGCTTTTCTTCCAAAACGACATGCGTTTTCTCTCGCAGTTTCACTAGTTCGCGCTAACGATGGAGAAAGGTTGCGCCGTAAGACGCGCTCCATCTCTCGCTCGATCCCGAAACGATTAGGCACCGCCCAAGCCATGAAAGTTAGCTTCAATTGGTTGAGAGAGTTTGTCGAGATTTCCCAGTCTCCGCAGGAAATCTCAGATTGCCTTACCATGGGAGGCATCGAAGTAGAGTCGCTCGTGCCGCTGGAGGGTGAAGATTGGGTTTTGGAGGTGTCTGTTGCGGCGAATCGGGGTGACTGCCTCAGCGTCATCGGTTTGGCTCGGGAAGTGGCAGCAATCACTGGCGCGAAAGCTCACATCCCCAATGCAAAAATACGGGCGAAAAAGGCTCGCACACAGGGTATCGACGTGAGAATCGAGGATCCGGAGCTTTGCCCTCGCTATTCCGCTCGTTTCGTTTCCGGCTTGCATGTCACGACCTCTCCATCATGGGTGCGATTACGACTTGAAGCCTCTGGTGTTCGTTCGATCAATAATGTGGTCGACGTGACGAACCTCGTCATGCTGGAAACCGGCCAGCCCCTCCACGCGTTTGATTGGGACAGACTGCTGGCAAAACAAATTGTCGTCCGCACGGCAGGGAAAGCGCAGAGTTTGATCGCGCTGGACGGCTTGGAGCGGGAATTGAAATCGGGCGATCTCGTGATTTGTGACAGCGACAAACCCATCGCTTTGGCTGGAATTATAGGAGGCTTTGATACAGAGGTAAGCCCCAGCACTGTGCAGATACTGCTCGAAAGCGCGCACTTTAATCCAATTGCAATCCGCAAGACCGCCAAACGACTGGGGCTTCACAGCGAGGCTTCCTATCGGTTTGAGAGGTTTGTTGATCCGGAGGGTACTCTTTTTGCCTTGGAAAGGGCGAGCGCCATTCTTGCCGAGGTTGCGGAGGGGAAAGCCGACCGTGGTGTGGTTGATTGCCGGCCGCGACGGCAGACGCCCGTTACGATTTTCTTGCGAGACTCACGCGTGAAAAACCTGGCAGGGATCATGATCGGACGAAAAAGAATAGAGCATCTTTTGTCTCCCTTAGGGCTACGGATTCAACGCCGATCAAAAAACGGGTTGACTATCGTCGCTCCATCGTATCGCAATGACCTCGCGCGGGAAGCGGACTTGATTGAAGAGGTGGTGCGCCTTAATGGTTACGCTAATATTCCCGCCAAGCTTCCACTGGTTCGGCCTCAACCGAGACGCGATCTACAACTCCATAGCGAGCGCAAGGTCCGGTGTTTTCTTACGGGGGAGGGTCTCACCCAGGTAGTGAACCTGACGTTTGCTGATCGAGAGATGAATCGGACTTTTGTCGGTTTGTGGGACTTCGTGCCGGTCCCGGTGACCGTGCTCAACCCGCTTACCCAGGACAATGCGGAGATGCGTGTAAGCCTGCTCTCCGGTCTGTTGGCAAACTTACGTGCCCATGTGGAACAAAAAGCGCGGGGCTTGTGTGTGTTCGAGATCGGAAAAGTGTTTTCCCAAGCGCCAACGGGCACTCATGAAGAAAAACTCCATCTGGCAGGTTTGTGTTACGGCCACAGGGAGCAGCTTGGTTTGCGCGCTCCAGAACGACCTTGGGGGTTCCTTGAGGTCAAAGGCGTGGTGGAAGGAGTTTTGGAGATGTTGGGTATTAATGAGCGTATGACTTGGGCGAGTGGGCAGACTGGTCTGTTTCTCCATCCAGGGAAGGGAGCCTTCTTGGCCCAGGAGGGGCGAAAGCTCGGACTCGTGGGTGACATTCATCCCGACTTTTCTGGCAGGCTCAATCTGCCTTCGTTTTCGCTCTTTGAACTTGACTTCGAGCGTTTGGTTCAGTATGCTCGCCCCGATTTTGCTGTTCGCTCCCTACCGCGATTTCCGTCTATCGAACGGGATGTGGCTCTTGTGGTAGAAGATACCTTCCAAGCGGATCGGATAGTTCACTGGGTAAGAGACAACGGCCATTTTCTAATCGAATATATAAAGGTATTTGACGAGTATCGCGGAAACCGCGTTGCGGCAGGGATGAAAAGCTTGGCTTACAAAATCTCCTATCGTGCGTCCGATAGAACGTTAACCGACGCGGAAGTTAATGAGTTCCATCAGAGCCTGATCGCAAAACTCGTTGAAAATTTCGGGGCAACGATCAGACAATAACCGTAATTTCGGTTCAATACTTTTCCGGGTTTGGTAAGGTGGTGCCATGACGAAAGCGGATATTGTGGCTTGTATTTATGAGAAGGTCGGGTTTCCAAAAAAGGAGGCTACGGAAATCGTCGAAGCCGCTTTTGAAATCATCAAGTCGTGTTTGGAGAAAGGAGAAAAGGTCAAGATTTCCGGCTTCGGCAATTTCGTTATCAACAGCAAAAAGCCTAGAAAGGGACGCAATCCCCAAACCGGCGACCAAATCGTTATCGTCGCACGTAAAGTTCTAACCTTCAAGCCGAGTCAGATCTTGAAGAAGACGATCAATAACGCCTCTCTCTGATTATGTCGTCCCGTCTGCCCGATAAACTCTATTTTAAGATAGGAGAGGCGAGTCGAATTCTTCAGGTCAAGCCGTACGTCCTGCGCTACTGGGAAACAGAATTTGAGTTACTCAAGCCCGGAAAGGCTCCATCCCGCCATCGGCTATACAAAAGAAAGGACGTAGAACTGCTCCTGGAAATCAAACGGCTACTCTATACTGAAGGCTATACCATTGAAGGTGCACGGAAGAAACTCAAGCAGAACCGCAAGGAAGAGCGACAGCAGTTACATCTCCCGCTGGCGGATTCCAAATACAAGAATGCCCTTATGAAGATCAAAAAAGATCTCGAGTCTTTACACAAGATATTGTCTTGAGCCTGGTCTGTGGGATCGCTAGTTCGATCCCTCCTCCCCACAAAATCAAGCACATTCCTCCAAACATTTTAGCGACTTCCATATTCGAGCCGGTGATTCCCATCTTGGGAGGTCGCAAAGGAATTCATCCGAACGGTCTTGAACTGTTACCGTGTATAAGGAAAGTGTCAACGACACAATTTGTTCTGGGAAAAGCTTCCAATCAAGGAAGTTAGGTGGGACAGTGCACCGAGGTTAAAAAGCCGGCTTGCATTTTATAACGGAGTTCCATAAGTTCAACTAGCGTCCCTCTGCGCTGGTAATCCTATGTGGTTAAATCTCATCTAACAGATCTTTTGGCTACTGATTGGATGGATGGCATATTGATATTATTGTGGGGGTCCAGTTTATGCCGAGTTGCTCTTAATCCAGTCCCAACCCAGTCTGTCAGATCAGAGGTTATAACAGCGTGATCGCACCACAGACACGGGAAAGGGACAGCATAATCGTCTGTCGCACTAGCCAGGGCTACGAAGTCCGGGCTACTCCGCTGCGTATCACGCGCCACGTGGTCGCTTTTGAAGTCTATAATCCCTACAGCATCCTCCAGCTCTCGGAAGTTCTCAAAGAGTTTAGAATTATCGTCAATGACCGGTTGATCTATTCCGGTCGCGCAACGGTCAGCAATCTCGTGAATACAGGAATCATGTTGGTCTGCGAGGCGACGCTTGAGGAAGCCTGGCTCGACGTGGATCTGTACGCCTTAATCAATCAGCCGAAAAAGCTGCAAGCGGATTTCACGGATTTTCTCAAGGAATGGGAAAAAATCCATGTCATTCTGCCCCAATACAAAGTCCTCGTGGCCGACATGCAGAACTACTTTGTCGACCTCAAACGTTGGCTGGACCAAGTGGAATTAGGAGTTCGCTCCTCACCCTCAGGCGACCGCCTGAGATTCGAGCTTGAGGTTATCCATGAACTGGCTCCGACCATTTTGCCTACTATCGACTCCCTGTTTGGGGAGTTTGAAGAGGTAGCCGGCGAGGTCCCCGTCGACCTCCTTCCGTTTCACAGAACCTACGCCAAGCGGCAGCTTCATCCCCAGTTACTCTGTTCTCCGTTCGCCTATCGGACTTACCACAAACCCTTGGGTTATGCTGGGGATTATGAAATGGTGAACATGATTCTAAGGGATCCGCTGGAAGGGAGTTCCGTCTTCTCCAAGATTGTCAACTCCTGGTTTCTGAGCCAAGGTCCCGCGGAGGCCCATCGTAACCGGGTCAATTATTTAACCAAGCTTCTCGGCGAAGAGACGCGGCGATTGGTGCGTAGCGAACGGCGCGCCAAGATTTTCAACCTCGGGTGCGGACCGGCTGGAGAAGTCCAGGAGTTTCTGATTCGGGATGAGATATGCAATGAAGCCAGTTTCGTCCTGTTTGACTTCAACGACGAGACCCTCCAGCACACCAAAAAAATTCTCGAAGACCTCAAAAGCAAATTCAGTCGTAGAGTGAAAATCGAAATGATCAAAAAGTCCGTTCACCAAGTTCTGAAGGAAGAGCTCAAGCAGGGGGCGGTTCTGCAACGGTATAACGTCGTGTATTGTGCCGGGGTTTTTGATTATCTCTCAGACCGGATCTGCAAACGGCTGATGAACATCTTTTATGACAAGCTCGAACCTGGCGGCCTCGTCGTCGCCACCAACGTGGATGCTTCCAACCCGTCGCGCAACGGCATGGAGTACCTGTTGGATTGGCATTTGATTCATCGAAACTCGCAGCAACTAAAGACCTTGATCCCGGACCGGGCTCCTCCCGGAAGCGCCAGCATTAAAACCGACGAAACCGGGGTTAACATTTACCTCGAGGTCAGAAAACCGAATGAGAGCTAGCGAGGACATCTGGCAACAGCCGGGATTCCGCGAAGCCTTCTTCGCCAATGAGCGCCAAGAGCGCCTCCGAAGCGGAAAGGTAGCCTGCGGTCTGGTGGTCTTTCTTATGCCGGCGGGTTTGACGCTAGATCTATTCGTATATCCGCACAGCTGGGTTTATTTCTTTCAATTGCGATTGCTCTGCTCGGTTCTCGCAGGACTCTTGTGGTTCCTGCACACCACTCCGTTTGCGATCCGCTATTACCGGCTTCTCGGTATTCCCATAGCCATCCTGCCGGCCTTCTTCATCGCCTGGATGATCGTTGTGACCGAGGGACCCGAATCCCCATATTATGCGGGACTAATCCTGATACTTCTGGCGGTCAATGCTGTTGTGCACTGGACTACTGTTGAGTCTCTTCTCGCTATGGCCATCCTTTTGACCCTTTACTTATTAGCCTGTTTGCCTTGGAGTATCCCAAAGGCGCAGGGCATCTTTTTCAACAACGTCTACTTTCTAGTCCTGACTGGCATTATCGTGGTCATCGGTAACTACCTCTATAACCAGCTTCATTTTCGGGAATTCACGCTCCGCTTTGAATTGGGCCAAAACCGGCAAAAACTTGAAGAAACCAATCAAAAGCTCATCGAGCTGGATCAAATCAAAAGCCGCTTTTTCGCCAACATTAGCCACGAACTGCGCACGCCGCTGACTCTTCTATTGGCGCCCTTGGAATCGTTGATTCAGCAGCAAGGGTCCACGCTGGAGCCACAAATGCGGCAGCTACTCCTCATCATGCGGAGTAACGGCATGCGGCTTCTGAAACTCATCAATGACCTACTAGACTTAGTTCGACTGGAATCTGGGAAGATGGAAGTAAAGCGGGAGCCAGTCGCCGTGGAGCCTTTCCTTCTAGGCTTGGGCAATTCAATACTAAAAACCGCTGAGGACCGCGGCATACAGCTCGAAACGACCGCCAATCCCGACATCGGTACGGTCCTTATCGACGGCGACAAGCTGGAGAAGATTTTGCTTAATCTCCTGTTCAATGCGCTTAAGTTCACACCTGCTGGGGGAAAGGTTCGACTGGTCGCGGCGCGCCAAAACAGCGACCTCGTGATGGAAGTTTCCGATACGGGCATGGGCATCGATGATGAAAAGCTGCCGTTTGTCTTCGACCGGTTCTGGCAAGCGGACATCTCGTCCCAAAGAAAGTATCAAGGGGTTGGCATAGGACTAGCTTTGGTGAAGGAGCTAGTGGAAGTCCAAGGGGGGACGGTAGCAGTTCGCAGCGGGGTTGGAGAAGGGACAACATTCACAGTTCGTCTGCCCTACCAAGAAGCAGACAGCGGGACTCTTGCGGTGTTGGAGAGGATGGCGGGGAGAGCAGAGGGCCAAGGCAAGGCAAACAGGTTTATTGTCCCCGGAGCAGCTAACAACGGTGATGACTTCTGGCTCAAAAACCTCTACCGCGAGGCAGAATTGTTCCCGCCGATGACATCGCTCCGGGATGCGATTCGGCCCGTGGAGACTTCGATCGACAGCAGACAGCCCCGCGCTCTGATTGCCGATGATGAGCCGGACATGCTCAGGTTTCTAAAATTGCAGCTGAGCCCAAACTTCCAAGTCATTGAGGCAGTGGACGGTCAGCAAGCCGTCGAGAAAGCGAGCCAATTCTTGCCGGACGTGATCGTGTGCGACATGATGATGCCCGAAAAGAGCGGGCTTGAGGTCTGCCGCGAGCTTAGACAGCGGACTTCCACCCGGGCGATACCGTTCCTTTTGCTTACTGCGCGTGCGGATGAGGAAACCAAGCTGACCGCTCTATCGGCAGGCACGAACGACTTCTTAAGTAAGCCCTTTTCTACGACGGAGTTAATCGTGCGAATGAAAAACATGGTCGACACCTATCATTTGCAGCAGGAGCTGGCCCACAAGAATCAAATCTTGGAGACCACCATCGAGCAGCTAAAAGAAGCGGAAGCACAGCTAGTTCACTCCGAAAAGCTGGCTTCGCTCGGCCGGATGAGCGCTGGCATTATTCACGAGATCAATAATCCCCTCAACTTCGTCAGAACCGGACTCTATACCCTGCGAACCAGGGCTGAGTCCTTGGGCAAACAAAAGGTGGAGTTCCAGGAGATTCTCCATGACATCGAGGATGGTATCAACCGCGTCATCGGGATCGTATCCGACCTGCGCACCTTCAGCCAGACCAATGTGACCCAATTCGAAGCGGTTCGAGTTGCCGAAGTGGTGAACTCGGCCATGCGCTTCCTGAGCAGCGAGTGGCAAAACAAGGTCAGCGTTGAAAAGGAGATCTCAGAAAATCAGACGGTCTGGGCCAATCCCAACCAGGTGACGCAAATTTTAGTGAATCTGCTGCAAAACGCCCTGGATGCGCTGAAACAAAAGGTGTTTTTTGAAAGTTCCCCGACCCTTTGGCTTAGAGGGGTCGAGGAAGACGGCGAAAGCCTCATTGTTGTACGGGACAATGGCGAAGGGATCCCCCGTGAAAACCTGAATAAAATTTTCGACCCGTTTTTTACCACCAAAGACGTCGGAGAAGGTATGGGGCTTGGGCTTAGCATCTGTTACCGTATTATGAACCAGCACGGGGGGCGGATCGATGTGCGAAGCGAATTAGGCCAATACGCTGAGTTTATATTACGCTTTCCGACAAAGAATGTTTAGACGACCGGAGATAGCTCTTCGAGGAGGAATGATGGAAAATTTCTACGACTATCAGAACTGCGCCATCCTTTATGTGGATGACGAAGAAATGTCGCTCAAATACTTTAGCCGGGCCTTTCAAAGCAAATTTCGCATTCTGAGCGCAGCCAATGCTTCGGATGGCTACCGGCTTTTGGAGCAACATCGAGATGAGATCGGGCTGCTAATGACTGACCAGCGGATGCCGGGTGAAAAGGGGGTGCAGTTCTTGGAGCGAGCGCGCCAATTGCATCCGAGAGCGATTCGTATTCTGACGACTGCCTACTCCGACCTCGATGTTGCTATCGAAGCGGTTAACTCGGGAGCCATCTACAAATACGTGACCAAGCCCTGGGACGTTCCCCATCTCGAGATGACTCTCAAACGAGCATTGGAATTCTTTATGGTGCAGCGGGAGCGCGATCTTCTGCTGAAAGAAAAACTTTCCGTGTTACAGAGAATGATGATCACCGACCGCGTGCTGAGTTTGGGGATCCTGGCTGCCCGACTGGGCCATTATGTTAGAAACTCTCTCGTCGCGGTGCGGACCTTCTTAGATCTCGCGCCGGAAAGGCTTTGGGAAGAGAAGGTAGATGCGGAACAGATTCGGAACCCGAACTTTTGGAAAGACTTTTACGAGCAAGCCCAAGCTCAGATCCGGCGCATTTCCGAGCTCCTAACCGATCTCGTTGCCGCAACCGAAAAAACCGATTCTCCCCGTCTCCAGGAGTTGAAGCTGGATGACATTGTTGCGGAGACTGTGGAGAAGTTAAAAGATCGATTGCTGGAAAAAGGCGTCACGGTCGTCAACAAAATTCCGCGCGACCTTCCACCCCTGGTGGTAGAGCGGGAAAAATTTCAACGTCTCTTCGACTTGCTCATAAAGGACGAGATCATCAGCTTGTCTGCCGGAAGCCACGTTTTTCTAAGTGCGTGTCCTTGTGCCGGGGAAGAGCCGGGAGTGGAAGTTGAAATCAGGGACGACGGATCCGGGTTGCCGCAGGAGGCGTTGCGTTCTGTATTCGATCCCTTTTTCGTGCGTATTGATGATCACCAGGAATTTGGCATTAATCTTATGGCCTGCTATTTCATTGTCTATCATCATGGCGGGAGCATCGACGTTCGAAACCGGGAGGGGGAGGGGGTCACCTTTAAACTGATGTTTCCAACACGACCCAGGGTGGCGTCAGCCGCGGAAGAGGAGGAAGCGTTCATTACTAAGGTCTTGATGAATGATGCATTTTGGGAACGGCTAATCACGGGTGACTACTAATGCCGGTGAATCCTATTTTTCACGGCAATCAGAACGGCGCCGCGCCCGCGTTCTGATTGCCGTGAGGGTTGTCTCAAAAGCGACGCTTGCCGAGCGAGTGTCTCGGATAATCGCGCTGCCAAAACACCCGAAGTGCCTTTCGTTGACCTCGCGTTAAAGGGGTGTTAATAGTCGTGCCACATATCGATGTCGGGGCGTAGCGCAGCCTGGTAGCGCACACGCTTGGGGTGCGTGTGGTCACCGGTTCAAATCCGGTCGCCCCGACCATTTTTTTCTTCTCTTTCTCGGACCTTCGATCGGTGTTGGCACATCACGGCCAACAAGCCGTGGCGTATTGGTTTTTCTGGACCACGACGTGAGGGGAAAATTTTGCCATTCTGATCTGTTACCAATTACGTTTTCCTAACATTTTTCCGATGCTATATCCTTGGGCACCAAAAAAAGATCTCGGATGAGATCTGAGGAAAGCATCGAGTTCGGTTGAAGAATAAGAAGACCGACCGTCAGAACCGGTAGCTAATCGAGATCGAAACAAAATTTATGAAAGTTTGATATTTATCCGCTCCTGGAGCTCCCAAGAATGGAATCCCTGTGGCCGGAACGCCTTCCAGCTCATTGTTGGTCACCTTTCTATTTTTATAGAAGGTTGCCTGGTAGCCCAAATCGAAGGACCAGCCTTTCCACTTGTACCCCAACCCGGCATTCAAGGTGAGAATATCTGCGCCTGGGATAGCGGGATTGAGCGTTTTTGCGGGAATAGGGGTTTCCTCGACGGCTACGCCTCCTCGGAGTTCAAGACTCTTGTTGATCCGGTAAAAACTGCCGAGTCGCAAGGTACTAGTGTCCTTCCAGTCTTGAGGAAGATTGAACGACGAAACTGCGCCAAAGGGCCCGAGAGGAACAAAGTCGGGAACCGGCGAAAAGGACGCTTTGACGGCTTTGAATTCGCTCCAGCGAGTAAATTCGTACACAAATTCTGCACCCCAGGAAGGCGTAATTTGCCAAAAGATTGCTGCATTGATTACGGGCGGTAACGGAATCGGGCGGATGTCAGCCGCGGTTCGGTTAATATCGAAAGCACCTCCCAGTTTCACGTCGGCATTGTTAAAGCGAAGGTTGGTTCGCCCTCTATACGTGAATCCTAGTTTGATTTTTTCGACGGGTTTGAAAAGTAGACCCAAGTTATAAGTAAAAGCGTTGGTTGTATCGGTTATCCTGATCTTTCCTTCTAGCAAACCGCCTGGAGTTGTGCATCCGAAAGTACCCGTAATCGGGTCTGGAGGCGAAGGTGGCGGCGGGCTAAAGCATAATGACCTCGACAAAACGGCGGAAGAATGCACAAAGCTGAACCCTGCGCCTAAGGAGAAGTAACTCGAAGGTTGCCAGGAGAATGCGGGAGTGACAAAAAGGGTTCTCAGCTCACTGGTTCGGGCGGCAAATCGAGTAAAATCGCTCTCATAGCTGGTAGCGAGTCCAAAAGGCGCGTAGGTGCCAATCCCGGCTGTGAAATCGGTGTTTGGTATGTGGTAATTTGCAAAAAGGGTGGCCAGGTAATTGTTCTTATGCGTGTTGTTAGCCTGCCGACCGCTGTTCTCCACGCTATTGTTCACATTGATATAGGTCCCGTTTACCAACAATGCATCGCCATCAATTTCGCTCAGCGCTGCCGGGTTATAATAAACCGCAGACGGATCGTCTACGCCGGCGATCATCGCATTAGATAAAGCCAAACCTCTTGCGGTCTGGTGAGGGATGATATAGCCGCCTGCAAAGACTAGGGTGACCGTGCACATTACCAGGAATAGGCAGAGGCTAATGAGAAATGTGACCCTAGAGCCCATGGAAGCTCCTTTAACGCTTGACTAAAGGTGCTAACTGCTATAAATCACAGCTAAAAGTTGCCAAAGGGTGCCACAAAGGAGGCGTGAATGCAAGAGATTTTGTTAACGACAGACCAGGTTGCCCGCTATTTGAAAGTTGACAAGTTCACCATCTATCGATTGGTTGCACAAAAAAAAATCCCTGCGTTCCGTGTTGGTAATCAGTGGCGCTTCAAAAGAACTTTAATTGAAGGTTGGCTGAAGAGGAATTCAAACATGACCAGTAGTGGCATGAACCAGTCCAGTTGAAGGACTTGGCGTGAAGAAACCCATAAAACCCATACTATCGGGGCAGTCTTCATGAGATCGTCAGACTTTTGCTCGGGTCAGGAGCTTGAGGGTGCTTTTGCCGCCCGTTTCATACTCGTTTTGAGGTTGGTACTAAAAAAAAGAGCTTAAATGAAACCCTTGGACGTTCCTTTCAAGTGCGCGAGGAGCCGGCGACAAGGATATGCGCCCCAAGGTATTCTGAAACAGGAACTATGGCCGCAGATGATTTTCGCAGAGTGGTTGTGACCGGGTTGGGGGTTCTTTCTTCCACCGGAATTGGCAAGGACAATTTTTGGGAGGGGATCAAAAATGGTCGCTCCGGTGTCAGACCCATCACCCGCTTCAATGCCGAAACTTATTCGAGTAGAATCGCGGGCGAGATTCCCGATTTTGACCCGCACGAGTTTTTTACGCGCGAGGTGGTCCGCCGTGCCGATCGTTTCGCGCTCATGGGACTGGCAGCCACCAAACTGGCTCTCCAAGATGCTGACTTACCGCTGCGCTTCAGCGGGTCCGATTGTGACAACACCTGTGTCGTGGTCGGAACCTCCGTGGGTGCGTTGGCACATGCAGAGGAAACCCACGCTCTTTTCTTGGAGAAGGGGGCAAGAAGAATCTCGCCATTTTTCAATAGCAATTCCATACCCAGTTCCTTTGCGACTCAAATTGGTATGATGTTGGGTCTGCATGGATTCTTCTCAACGGTGACCACAGCCTGTGCATCGGGGACCACAGCCATTGGAGATGCGTTCCGGCTGATACGCAACGGCGGGTTTGATATGGCACTTGCCGGCGCTTCCGAGGCGCCGATAACTCCTTTGGTGTTGGCGGCTTTCTCCTCAGCGGGGATTCTATCCACGAGCAACGAAAATCCTGCAGGAGCCTGTCGTCCGTTCAGCAAAGATCGAAACGGTCCAGTACTCGCGGAAGGTTCTGCGATTCTTGTGCTAGAAGAACTCGATCGTGCGGTGAAGCGAGGCGCGAGGATCTACGCTGAGGTCCTCGGTTATGGGGCAACCTTCGACAGTTATCACGCCATTCATCCTCTACCTTCCGGAAGGTATTCCGCAAAAGCGATGTCGAACGCGATGGCGGAGGCCAGAGTCGAGCCGGAGGAGGTTGACTATATCAATGCCCATGGGAGCGCATCGCACTTTAACGATGCCGCTGAGACAATGGCGATCAAAATAGCATTCGGCGACCACGCTTACCGTCTCGCCGTGAGTTCGACAAAATCGATTATCGGTCACACACTTGGAGCTTGTGGAGCACTCGAATTTGCCGCCTGCGTTCTGATGATCGAGCATCGGTTTCTCCATCCGACCTTGAACCTAAGCGTGAGGGATCCGGAATGTGATCTGGACTACATCCCTAATGTAGGACGGGCCCAGGAGATCAGAACCGTATTGTCCAATTCTAGTGGGTTTGGGGGCTATAATGCCGCGTGTGTTATCGGAAAGATGGTCTTTTAAGGGATTCTAGTGGGTTGGTATCAGCTCAATTTCCTCGCGGGCGGTATCTTTACTCTGCTTGCGGGACTCTTTGTTTTCTACCATGGGGGACCTAGGCGGGCGACCCAGAACACATGGTTTTTGCTCTGTCTTTTCACGAGTCTCTGGCATTTTGGTCGGTTTTTTGCGGGAATCTCCAATAGCCCTGCGGTCGCGGAACGGGCGGTCTATCTCATCTATGCGGCTGCTATTTTCATTCCGCCATTTTTTCTCCATTTCATTCTGTCGTTGCTCGATGAAGAGAAAAAGCAGCGCGTGCCTTTGATTGCTGCCTATTGCACGGGGCTTGTGGAAGTTGTCCTGCTGATCTTTGGGCAGCTAACTCAAGGGGTTCGAGTGTATCAAAACCTGGGGTTCTACGAAGTTCCGACGAGGCTCTACTTACTGCATTTTCTCGCTTTCGTGGTCTATCCGAGCTATGCATTGTTGCGACTGATTCGGTCGTATCGGAAGAGCAATCTCGCGATTCGAAACAATCAATTAAAGTATGTCATCTTTGCAAGTCTTATTGGTTTTTTGGGTGGCGGCACCTCTTTCTTTCCGCTGATGGATTCCCCGCTTCCTCCTTACGGCGCGCCGTTGACATACTTTTATACCTTTCCTATCGCCTACGCGATTGCGCGCTATCGATTGCTCGATATCCATATTGTTGTAAAGCGGAGCCTGATCTATACCCTGCTGCTCTTACTCCTGCTGGTTCCGTGTTATCTCCTCGTAATGTTAAGTCAGGTGCTGGCATTTGGGCAGGTTCATTTCGGCTTTTCACTGGTCACTCTCGTACTTTTGGTTATTGTCGGGTTTTTTTTCCCCAAACTGCGGTTTCGCACAGAAGGGGCCTTGGAGCGCGTTTTGTTTAAAAAACGCTATGACTACCGGGAGACTCTGCTGCGCTCCAGCAAGGATATGATCTCAGTGGTCAATTTAGAAACGCTCGCCAATAAGCTTGTGCGCACCGTAAGCACGGTGTTGAACATCGAAAAAGCTTCGCTCTATCTCGCCGACGAGACCCAGGGGTATTTTGAGGTTAAGAGCGTTACCAACCCAAATCCAGGAGAATTTAATGAGCTGCGGCTGTTACGGGATGATCCTCTCGTGCAGAGATTGATTCGCAGGCCAGAAACCCTCGTTAGAGAAGAGCTCGAATTCAGCCAGAACGGGAATCGGGCGCAAAAGGACGTCGCTTCGCGGATGGGCCAGCTCGAGGCGGAAGTGTCATTACCTTTGATTACCCAGGAGCGACTGATTGGCATCCTGAATCTTGGACACAAAGAGGGCAGAGAGATCTATTCTAACGAGGACTTCGAGGTGCTTGTGACGCTCGCCAACCAAGCCGCGATCGCCATCGAGAATGCACGACTGTACGATAACCTCAGGCAATCGCAACGGGTGCTCCAGCGGGCTGACCGTCTTTCTTCTCTCGGCATGTTAACGGCTGGTCTGGCGCATGAGATTCGCAATCCCTTGGTGGCCATTCGTACCTTTACCCAGCTTCTCCCTGAGCGCTACCAAGATGCAGATTTTCGCACGAATTTCCAATCCCTCGCATTGAAGGAAGTGGACCGCATCTGCAATTTGATTACGGATTTATTGAGTTTTGCGCGTCCTTCGACCCCGAATGTGTCGACGGAAAATATCAACGAGATCATAGAAAATGTGGCGCGGATCCTTGAGACCGGAGCTAAGGAAAGAGACGTGAAGATCCAACTTCGCCTGAGCTCTGATCTGCCGGCTATCTTTGTTGACAAGGAACAGATGAAGCAGGTATTCATGAACCTCATCCTGAACGCGATTCAATCGATCGAGGGTGGGGGGCTGGTGGAGATTTCCAGCCGTTTGTTTGTTTCGAGTGACTCTCACAAGTTTGTTCAGATCCGGGTTTACGATTCCGGAATCGGCATCCCCGAGAAGGACATAGAAAACATCTTCAATCCGTTTTTTACGACCAAGAAGGGGGGCAGTGGGCTGGGATTATCCATCTCGCATCAAATCGTTCAGGAACATGCCGGATACATGGCGGTTGAAAGCAAGGTGGGGCACGGCACGAGCTTCTATATCAATTTGCCGGTGAGTGCCTTGGCGCAGAAGGAAAGTCGAGGATTTCCCGAACTCCATGAAAAAGATTCTGGTCGTTGACGAATCTGTCGCCGTTCGCGAAACCCTCGCCCTCATTTTGGGGCGGGAGTTTCTCGTTGTCCAGCGACCGCTGGGGTCGCGGCAGAATCTTATGGAGTCTGACGAACAGGTAGATCTGCTCATCTTGGGGCTCTCCCCGGCGTGGACGACTGAGTCAGCGACCCTGGTGCGAAGCGTTGCCGCCGCTCCCTATGCGGTTCTTTTCTTGGTTGACTCAAGATCGACTTTGCACTTGCCAAACCCGCAGGACCCTAATCGGATCGATTGTCTTGCCAAGCCCTTCAACCCCTACGAGCTCAAGGAAAAGGTCGGACGGCTTCTCTCTGGCCCGAGCGGCTTTGTTTCACTCGTTCAGCGTTTTGTTTCGCGTCCAGGGAGCTCGGGACGCTACTTGGAGTTTCCGTATGTGTCTCGTGCTGCTTCAGCCTTGGCTCAACGCTATGCGCTCGGTAGAATGCCCATTCTCATTTACGGGGAAGTGGGATGCGGGCAGGAGAGCGTTGCGCGGGGCATGTATGAAATCGAGAGACCGGAGGGGTCTTGGCTATCGCTTTCGTGTGCGGCACTTAACGGTAACCGCTTTGCCGATGGAATTGGCCAGTTGATTGGGAATCGCGTCGCACACAGTCCGCAACTTATACTGTTTCTTAACAATATCGAGTCGCTTGACCCTTTGGCGCAAGCTTCGCTCTTGCGCTGGGTGGAGGGGGAGGAGGATCGCGGGAAGGGTTTCTGGATACTGTCTACTGCCCGCGCCGATTTGCTTGAACGAGTGTATCGGGGCGAGTTTCTGGACACTCTCTACTATCGGTTGGCGGCCTTAAGTCTTTACCTCGCGCCGTTGCGGGAAAGACGTGATGAAATTCCTGCACTTGCCGCGCGCGTCGCCCAAGATTGTGGAGACCGCCTTGGTTTGGGACAAATCGGACTTACGCAAGGCGCCGTGGCCCGCCTTGCCAACTATCTTTGGTTTGGCAACCTCAGGGAGATGGAGACTGTAATGGCTCGCACCCTGGCGACCCACCGTAAAGCTTTGGTTGAGGCCGATGACCTTGTCTTTGCTCTCGGGAGCGAAGTGGAGTTGCCTCTGTCTTCGCGGGCCGAAGAGGAATCGAGGAACGGAAGGGAAAAGGATTTAGTTGAAGGGCATCAAAAGGACAAACGCCTGGCTCCGGCTGGCATGCTCAACGGAAGCGCGGTGGACTTAACCCTAGTGGTTAATGAACTCGCCCACGAACTCAAGAATCCCATGGTTACCATCAAGACCTTCTCGCAGTTGCTCGGGGATCGCTATGATGACCCGGTTTTCCGCAGCCGGTTCCGCGAGATGGTCTCGGGGGACATCGAAAGAATGGATGACTTGCTCGAGAATCTGCTCGATTTTTCGCGCATGGGCCAACCTGCCAAACAACCCATCAGTCTGCTGGAGCAACTGCGATACGTATTAGAGGGCGTCTTGCCCGAGTCCAAGCAAAGGTGGATTAACGAACAGCTCATGGGTATGGGTGAGGATACGGACGTTTTCGTTGATCCGGAACATCTGCGCTACTGTTTGAAGAGCGTTGTCCGAGCGGCACAATTCGAGGCGAAGCGGAGGGGAGAGGTTGACATCCACACCGAAAGGGAGGGAACCGTTGTCATCTCTTATTCTCACGAAGGGGGGAGGATGTTTTCGCTTAATCAATATTTGCATCCGAATGCGCAACCGCCGGATATGGATCACGAAGCGATGTCCCTACGTGTGATCCTGGCCAAAGCTCTGATTGAGAAAAACGGGGGGAAGATCAAGATGGAACGTGACAATGCGGGCGGAGTCCAGGTTCGAGTCGAACTTCCCGTGGCTCGACCACAAGCGAGGAAGCCATGAGCCCACCGAGTCTTTTGATTGTAGACGACGAACCCGGGGTTCGCGAATCGTTGCGCCTTATTTTCGGAAGAGACTTTCGGGTTTACGAAGCGAAGACCAGCGAGGAAGCCATCCAAAAAGCCCAAGAAGAAAAGCCCGATGTGGTTCTTTTGGATATCGTGATGCCGGGAAGCGACGGTCTGCAAGTGTTAAAACAGATCAAGGAGATTAATCCGGAAAGTCAAGTGATAATGCTCACGGCTCTCAATACCGCGCGGACGGCCTTTTTGTCTAAGGAGGCCGGTGCGTTTGATTATGTCACGAAACCGTTTGATGTAGACGAGCTTCGTTTGCGCGTGGACCGGGTAATTGAAAAAATTCAGCTCTCCCGAGAGCTAGAACATCTCAAAGAAGAGGTTGGACGAAGGTACGGTGTCGAGAACATCGTGGGAAGATCCAAATCGATGCTCGAGATCTTTCGATCTGTCAGCATGGTGGCGGGAAAGAAAACCACGGTGCTTGTGACCGGGGAAAGCGGTACGGGCAAAGAACTCATCGCCCGCGCAATCCATTACAATAGTGACCGCCGTAGCAAGCCGTTTGTGGTTGTCAATTGTGCGGCTTTGCCGGATACCCTTATTGAGAGCGAGCTTTTCGGCTACGAGAAAGGAGCTTTCACCCACGCCTATCAGAGAAAAATCGGCCATTTCGAACTCGCCCATTGGGGCACCCTTTTTCTCGATGAGATCGGTGAGCTGAGCCTGGGCACTCAGTCAAAATTCCTGCGCGCCTTAGAGACCGAGACGTTTTCTCGGCTCGGCGGGACTGAAGAGATCAAGGTCGACGTGCGAGTGATTGCGGCAAGTAACCGAGATCTAGAAAAGTTTTCGCAGGCTGGTCATTTTCGCTCCGATCTTTTCTATCGTCTTAACGTCGTCTCCCTGCAGATTGCACCGTTGCGGGAAAGAAGGGATGACATTCCGCTGCTGTTAGATCATTTTCTTAGGCTCAAGGCTCAGGAGCACTCGATGCCCGCCAAGACGCTCTCTCCCGACGTCGTCGATTTTTTCATCTCCTATCCATGGCCGGGCAACGTGCGCGAACTGGAGAACCTTATCGAAAGGTTGACCATCCTGTCGCCCCAGGAAACGGTGGCGCTCCACGATCTTCCGGAAAGTATGTACCATCGTGACCAGACGACCTCTCTCCGTGACGAAGTCCTGCGTGGGTCGCTCCCGCTTAGCGATGCGGTCGATAGCTTCGAACGTGAGCTCATTTTGAAAGCGCTTCAAAAGACAGGATTTAACCAAACGAAGGCTGCCGCTCTGCTTGGCACGAGTCGTAGGATTTTGCGTTATCGAATGGAGAAGCTTAAAATAAGCGAAAATACGACGTTCTCGGATACCACAAAACTGTCCGAGTAGTGCTCATTTTTGTTCTTCCAACAGCTTAACCAACGCTTCAGAAACCGAAAATCCTCTTTTTAATTCGGTTGTTCTGAACCTGCCGTCTCTGATGGCATATGGCTTGCGTCATCGCAGGCAGTCGTAGATCATTGTCTGTTACCCGATCCAAGATATGAATGAGAAGGCCCATATTCTGGTCGTAGACGACGAGTTGGGACCTCGAGAGTCGATGCGCATGATCTTGAGTCCCTATTATGACGTTCACGTCGCCGAAAGTGGAGGCCGTGCGATAGAGTGCCTGGGTCAGATCGCGGTCGATCTTGTAACACTAGACCTGAAAATGCCCGGGATTCCGGGCATCAAAGTTCTGGAGAAGATCAAAGAGCATGACCAGGATATTGAGGCGATCATTGTTACGGGCTATGGGTCGATGGACACGGCAGTCGAAGGTCTAAGACTGGGTGCTTTTGATTACATTTCCAAGCCCTTCGACGTCAATCATATTCTGTCGTTAGTTAAGCGCGCTCTAGAGCGCAGGTATGCGAAGTTGCGACTCCGCGAGCTCAAATCGGATTTTTTGTCCAACGTCTCTCATGAGTTGCGGACTCCGGTTAGCGTGGTTGTGGGGTTTGTTTACCTCCTGCTCAATCAGGTCATCGGTAAGTTGACCGAGGAGCAGCAGCGAGTCCTGGAGAAAGTTTACCGGAACTCGGAAGAGCTCTTAGAACTCATCGACAATGTGCTCTGCATGACCTCCCTTAATTCAGGCGATTCTATGGTAGCGCATGAGGAGTTTGAGCTGGTTTCCACGATCAAGGACATCTTGAAGCACTATGAAAACACGCTCACCGCCAAGGGAGTCGTGCTTGTAACCCAAGTGCCAGAAAGGCTTCGCATCGTTAGCGATCGTGTGAAAGTGGAGAGAATTTTGCGAAACCTTCTCAACAACGCTGCCAAGTTCACTGCTGAGGGTCAGGTCACGATCAAGCTGCGAGAGTCATCGGACCGCAGAGCGATTCGTTTGGAAATCGTTGACACGGGGGTTGGCATCGAGCGGGATCAGATCGAGATTATGTTCGAAGCTTTCAAGCAGCGGGACAGCTCGGTACGAAGGGAATTCTCAGGTTTAGGCCTAGGTTTGACAGTGGCAAGAAAGTTGGCGGACCTGCTTGGGGGGAAGCTCGATATTCAAAGCCAGCAGGGGGTCGGAACTCATGTCTTTCTGACCTTGCCGAATGAATTGGAATCTACGCGGAATTACGTTCTGCAACAGAGCTTTTGAGAATCTGGTGGCCGAAGAGAAGTTTATCTGGTGCCACAACTGCAACGAGGTCCATCACGTCACGGCGCATGATAAGGCCCCGCTGTACCAGTCCAATCAGGAAACAAACGATGGGTTGGCGGTCGATGATTGGCGCGCTTTTATGAGCCAGCATGCAGGGCACCGTCTCGAGGCATTGCACTCTGGTGATCCTGTTTTGTGGGAAGGGGGTGGCCTAGACCCAGTCCAGGAAAGATATGTTGAAGTTACCAACGGGCGTGAATGGTTTGTGGTGCGCGGCTTTAGAACAAGCGTTGATGAGTCGTTGCGCTTTGAGGTGGCACCGGGACGCCTCAGAACTACGATGGTGGCGATTGAGATTCAGGCGATTGAGATTCGTCTAGAGATGAAGAAGCATTTCTTTTGGGGACGAACGCTACCCAGCGACAATAAAATAGACTTATTCATCAGGCTCTTTAAAGAACGCGTCTCGGGACTGCGTCCTGAAGAAGTGCGGGTTTCACGGTATGACTGCTCCGACGGTGCGGTCGGTTATGCCGGTCTTGCCGATGAATTCGTGGAAACTCTGCTGCATCAATGTGAGCCGTATTTCTTGCCCGAAGAGGTCATCCACTTGAGAAGGTTTGTTGACGGCCAGAGCAACAGCGACGGCGTAATGGCGCTACGCGTGAAGCACCAGTATGGTGTCGACAGACCCGTTGGGTTGTCGTTCACTGCCGATTCTAAATAAGCTGTTTGGCTGTCTCCGTTACCACCAGATCCAGGTCATCTGCGCCGAAACGGGCGGCTCTACCATCTTCTCCCGCACCCAGTTTGATAATCTTGTCACTGAATTGATGGAGTCCTTTGGTTGAGTTTCTGGTATCCACGACGAGGTTTGCCCACTTGAGAATCTCCTGAAAATCGTAGGTATCGTGATCCGTGATGATCACAAGGCAATCCTGTTCTAGGATCGCGGCGGGAGTGAGCTCCACGGATGTAAAATGTGCGCTGCCGACCTTGAGACTGGGCACGAACGGGTCGTTGTAAGAAATCCGCGCCCCTCTTTCGCTTAGGATTTTAATCACGTCAATCGCGGGGGACTCGCGGCAATCGTTTACGCCTTTCTTGTAAGAAACGCCCATAACGAGTATTTTTGCACCGCGGACGCTCTTTTCGAACCGATTGAGCCCTTCGGCAACCAGATTGGAAACAACGGAGGGCATCATCCCGTTGATTTCCGCTGCTAACGAAATGAAGCGCGCCTGAAAATTCAAAGCCTTCAATTTCCAGGCTAAATAGTGGGGATCTATGGGGATACAGTGGCCTCCGAGGCCGGGACCGGGATAAAATGGAATAAAACCAAAAGGCTTGCTTGCTGCCGCATCAATGACCTCGTAGACATCTACTCCCAAAAGGTCGCACATGAGAGCCATTTCGTTCACCATGGCGATGTTGACGCTCCGGAAGGTATTTTCCAGAAGTTTTACCATCTCGGCGCATTTTGGGCTTGAGACCGGCACGACGCGGTTAACAAACTGCGAGTAGAATGCCGAGGCCATCTCCGTGCATTTCGCCGTCACACCGCCGAGCACCTTAGGGGTGTTCTGAGTCGAAAACAACTTGTTCCCGGGATCAATTCTCTCAGGGGAAAACGCGAGGAAGAAGTCTTTTCCCACTTTGAGCCCCGTCGCCTCTAGTTCGGGTAGGATTAGTTCTTCGGTGGTGCCCGGGTAGGTGGTGCTTTCGAGGATGACCAGTTGCCCGGGGCGCAGGTTCTTCCTTACTTCCTCGGTCGCGGAAAGGATGAATGAGATGTCAGGATCTCTGCTTTTGCTTAAAGGAGTGGGCACGCAGATGCTTATCGTATCGGCGCTGTGCAGCAGATCGAAACTGCTGCTGGGCAAGAGCCTTCCTTGCTCAAGAGCCGACCGGATCTCATGATCTTTTACATCCAGAATGTAAGAACGACTGGCCTTTAGACTGGTAATTTTTTTGCCATCAATGTCGAGACCAATCACCTGAAAGCCAGACCGGCCGATCTCCAGGGCAAGAGGCAATCCAACGTAACCGAGCCCGATCACGGCTGCTGTCGCGGTATGGTTTTTGAGCTTGCTTTTAAGACCTTTCACTATAAAATCCTCCTCTTTGGTTTTTTCTGCGGCGTGTTCAGTGTTCTTTTCGAAGCCTCGTCGGAGCTTAGTAGTTTCAGGGTTCTTGATCTTTGTTTGTGGACCCTTGCCCGAATGTCCCGCCAGATTTGAACTCCTCGATCGGGATGCCATATTTAGCCATGAGCTCGTAAAGGTTCACGCGGCTTATCCCCAGCTCCTTTGCCGCGCGGCTCACGATCCCTCGACTGCGAAGCAGGGCCTTGCGGACGTATTCGATCTCGATCGCGCGCTTTGCTTCCTTAAGGTTGAAATCATCTGCGCTCTTCTCCACCTGAAAGCCGAGATCTCGTGGGGTCAAAATCGAACCGTTGGTGAGAACGATTGCCCTGTTGATGAGGTTTTCCAACTCCCGCACGTTACCGGGCCAGGAATACGAAAGCAGCCTATGCTCCGCTTCCGGCGAGATTCTGAGCTGGGGTTTGCGATGCTCGCGGCCATATTTCTGCAAAAAGTTATGGGCCAACGGCAAAATATCCTCTCGTCTCTCACACAGCGGCGGAATGGTGATGGGAACAACCTTGAGGCGGTAATACAGATCTTCGCGAAACAAGTTATTGTCCATCTCCTTTTTTAGATCGCGATTTGTCGCCGCGATGATACGAACGTCCAAGTGGATCTTCTGGTTACCACCGATTCTTTCGATGCAGCGGTCCTGAAGAAAACGAAGCAGTTTCACCTGAAGCGGGGGAGCGAGCTCGCCGATTTCATCCAGGAAGAGAGTCCCCGTGTGGGCGAGTTCGAACTTACCCTTCTTTTGCGCGTGCGCCCCGGTAAAAGCGCCTTTCTCATGACCAAAAAGTTCGCTTTCCAGTAGGGTGTCCGGGATAGCGGCGCAGTTGACCACGATGAAGGGATTTTCCTTGCGTGGGCTATTCTGGTGAATGGCATGCGCAACCAGCTCTTTCCCCGTGCCACTCTCACCGCAGATCAAGACGGAAATATCGGAGAGAGCCACACGCTCAATGAAACGATAGATGTCTTGCATGCTCTTGGAGACGCCGTTGAGACCGTGAAAATCCTGGCCCCAAGGCTGATGCGATGTCTGGAGACGCTGATGGAGGGTATGAATGTGCATGGCGCGTTTGACCATGACTTTGAACTCCTCTAGAGCAATCGGTTTGGAGTAGTAGTCAAAAGCGCCCAACCGCACCGCCTTCAGCACAGCGGCTTCCTCGTTGTTTCCGGATACGACGATGATTCGCGTGGAGGGTTCCTCTTCCATCATGCGTTCCAGCAAGCGCAGGCCCGCCAGATCCGAGGGCAATTCCGAATTCAAGGAAAGATCGAGACTGACAACCTGGGGCTTTTCCTTGCGAAAGACGTCTATAGCATCGCTCTCGTTGAGCGACGTAAAGACCTGATAGTCACCGTCGAAGGCCCAACGCATTTGTTTGACAATGTTTTCTTCGTCATCGACGAAGAGAATTTTCGGTTTCACAGCTGTCCCTTCTTTTTGCGCGCGGATTTCTGAGCGGGAAGTTCGATCTCAACCGTGGTTCCATGATCGATTTGACTCTCCACCCGAATATGCCCTCGATGATTCTCGACAATGGTGCGTGTGTGACAAAGGCCGATCCCCATACCGCCTATTTTCGTGGTTTGGAAAGGTCGGAAAAGATTTCTTAGATTCTCCGGGCTAATCCCACAGCCGCTGTCGGTGAACGACGTCACGATCTTCCCATTTGGGTTGGAGACTTGAACCTGCAGCGTCCCCTTTCCGTTGGGCATGCTCTGGAGGGCGTTGAAGACAATATTGGTAAATGCTTTTTCTAGCAGGCTGGGATCTCCAGTAACGATTAAGGGCGACGCGTCAGACGGAAAGCGCGTAATCAGCTCGACCTCTTTCTTTTGCGTGACCTTGAGGTCGTCAAGGGTTCCTTTGACTAGCTCAACAATATTAACGGGTTTCTCCTGTGGGGTTAAGTGTTCCTTGCGCACGGACAGATTCGCGATTAGGGAAATCATTTTATCGGTGGTTTCGGCAAATGTTTTGAAGGCATCTTGCAGAAATTCTGAATTGTTGCGAAGACGCTTAGCGTTTTCCAGAACCATACTCTGCTGCGTGGCGAGGTTTTTTAAGTCGTGCATCACGAAAGAGGCAAGGCGGTTGAACGACTCCGACTCGCGTGCCTCAAGGAGCTCGCTCGAGAGGCGGGCGGTCAAAATGAGTTGGGCAAGCTGATTGACAATATTGGTTAGGAGTTGTTCGTCCTCGGTCGAGAGGGTTTCGTCTCCCACCTTGTTCCCGATGCCAACCCAGCCTAGAATTTCCCCGCTTTTTCTCACGGGCAGAACATAATTTACGTTCAACTCCTGTAGTTCTTTGGAAGCGAGCGGGAGAACCGTTGGCGCAGTCGAACTCTCGGTAGTGGAAACGTTAACAATGTCCAGGAGCGTTGAGACCGGGGTGTTTGAGTCAAGACGGAACGATCCGTTGATCTTGCCGGCGGACCCAGCATCGTCGCGGGCGTGAGCGATCATAAAGCCGGTTGAGCGAGGCATCGCAAGCCAAATAACGACTTGCCGGACGGCGATGCAATCGGCGATAAAGTCGGCGATTTTCGGCAAGATATCAGAGAGGTTAATCGATCCCCCAAGCTTTTCTGAAAACTGCATCCACAGGTAGCGGTAATCGTATTTGCTGCGGAAAAAGTTGTGCGTGACGAAGACCTCGACACGCTTGCGCAACGTGGGAGAAAGGTAAAAATACAACAGGACCGCGACGAAAAAGAACAAGGCGGCAGGGACAATTGCTACCGCCACCGGCGACTCGATCGAGTTGAGCACGCCCATGGCCCACCCAGAGACTAGCAGGTAAAGAAGCAGGGCGGAGAAGGAAAGGCAACCGAAGATGACTCGCCGTGAAATAAAAATTGTAATTTCCCAAAAGGGATACCGGACCAAAGAATACGCGATCAGCAAGGTGCCGCCAAACATCAAAATGGAACCCGCAAGCAACAAACCTTGAGAAATATAGGACGAGATCACAATCTGAGCAGAGAAATAGAAAAAGTAAAAAACAATGCCCAAATAGCCGATAAAAATATAACGCAACCGTTCTTGTTGGGGCTTACTTGCGTTGCGCAGAGTGTTTTCGAAGCAAAACAGGGCGATCGCACAGGCGGCGGCGGTGTTGAGAAAGAGAAAGCGCCGCTGTTTCTCGATGAGAAAAACTGGCTGATCTAGGATCCCTGTCACCCAATCGATCATGCGCCCAGTTAAAATCTCTGTTGCCAGGACAAATAAGACAAGTAGCTGAAAAGCATAGAACGCAAGCCAGCTCTTGGTGGTCTGTGCCGTGGGAGTCCGGGCCAACGTCTGACCTGTCAGTATGAGTATCACCGGAAAGAGCGCCGAAGCGAAAAGCGTGAGAGCCGCACCATAGAAGGATGAGGGGAGACGAAAAAAAAGCAAACAGCCGACTTGGAACAAAACTAGGGAGAGGAGGGAGAGGATAAAAAAGATTACACTCTTGTCTCCCTTTGCTTTGAAAGGAACGTAAAGACACAAAGCGACCTGGAGTACTAGGTTAAATATGGGCAGGATCTTAATGGCGTCCATTAGCTCTACAAAATGGGTATGGGTACACACTTCCCCCTGAACCCGCGATGTGAGCGAGCAATTTTGGTGCCAGATATGGGGCGCTATTCTACCGAAATCATGAGACAAAGTTTCGGGGTATAAGCTGCTGTCGGGCAGCCCTTCCCGAAGTGTCTGGCGTGACAATGTCAGAAGGGCAAAATCGAGAGTGACGAAGGCGGGGCTGTCTGATGATATCAGTCACTAATCATTCACAACAGCTTCGACTAATGCCGGCTTGTGGGAGTCAAACGCCTTGCGGATCGCAGCACGGATTTCTGACGGATTCTCAACGCGTTGCCCATGAGCGCCAAGGGATAGAGCCACATCGGCAAAATTAGGAAAGGGGTGATTCACTCCGATAAAACGTCCCGCGTAAATCCTGGCCTGTTCTACCTTCAGTTGACCATTGCAGCCGTTTCTTGCGACCACCGCGACAATAGGGATATTGTGCTCTACAGCTGTCGCCAGGTCACTCAGTACGGAAACAAACTGGCCATCGCCTAGGATGGCGACTGCCGGGCGACTTGGAAGAGCCAGCTTGGCTCCCATGGCGAACGATAGATTAGAACCGGAAACGGGGAAATCATCGGATTCAATCAAGGGAAAGTACGAGGTCTTTAGGCAATCTTTCCAGGGAAGTTCACCGAAGACAATGGCATCGCGGCCCGCTTCCTCAACGACGTCCCTAAGTAGCCGGAGTCGCCGGATCGGTACATCAATGGATCTGGCCGCCCGACTCCACTCATTGATCCACATTTCTCTTCGTTCCCATACCTTCTGGATTCTCTGGATCACGCGCGACGGCCATTTCTCAGCCCCTATCTGGCGCAGGCAAGAGAGGATCTGGGTAAGCACCGCTTTGGCATCACCAATGATACCCACTTTAATCGGATAATTACGACCAATGGGGGAGGGATCAATATCGACCTGGATCATTCCAAGCGACGGTGGAAAAAGGGTGGGGGAAAAACCAAATGTCGTCCGATCATTAAATGTGCAACCGATAGAGATCATAGCATCTGCCTCGGCTACGGTTTGCAGCGCCAGTTTGTTGGTTTCAGAACCTAACCTTCCGATCGATAGAGGGAAATCATCAGGCACGACCCCCGACTTACTGCTGGAAGTCACTATTGGAGCAAATAAAAATTCTGCCAGCTCCATAGCCTCCGAAGTAGCGCGAGACCACACCACGCCGCCTCCCAAGAGAAGGACCGGGCGCTTAGCTTCAATAAGCAGCTCGCAAGCCTGCCGAATCTTCTCGGGGTCACCCACAGGGGCAGCGGGCGGGCTAAAACGGCTATGATGCTGGATCGCCTCCGAAGTCTCCAGCATCATGAGATCGGACGGAATGCCGCAATAGACCGGACCTTTCTTGCCGCAAACAGCGCTCCTATAGGCTTGTTCCAATATTCCGATTATCGATTGCGCACTATGAACACGGGCGGAAAAGCGGGTTATCTTCTCAAAAACGGCCTGCTGTTCCCATCCCTTGGTTGCGGATTCTCTTTTGCCAAAATGGGTGGTGGGAAGTTCACTTGAGATTAGCAGAATTGGTGAACCATCGTGGTAAGCTTGAGCTATGGCTGCGACGCTCTGTGCAGCGGCCGGGCCACCGGCTAAGAGCACGACAGCTGGTCCGCCCGTAGTCCGCGCGTAGCCGTCGGCCATGAGCACCGCAGCCTCTGCTCGGTATGTTGAAACAAAACTCAGTATACCTTTGGGGGCAATACCGTCTAACAGGGGAAGAATCCCATTACCTGCCTTGCCGAAAACGTAACGGATACCTTGAGCCCTAAGGAATTCGATGACGGCATGGTGGACAGGAATCATCGCATCGGCGCTGGAAGATACACATTGCCGCCTAGCGTATGGCAAAACCTGTTCCAAATTTGTAACTGGTTATCCATTCAAGGGAAATCTTTTACCGACCATTCCGGGTTGGCATGAAGTTTGTAAACATTCCTTACAGCCCGTTTGACATTCGGTAACACAAAGGAACAGTTGAGAAGCGCAAAACTGACGCAAACTCAATAAGATCTTCCAATTTGAGGATAAGTGTAAAGATTTATGACAAGAATATTGACTTTTTGTACACGAAGTGAAACTGTGTATGGGTTTTTTGCCATAATGGCATGTCATCTTTGCCATTATTGTCTCTTTTTGCTCTTGGGAGTGGCATAAATGGCTGAATCAGCTCGAAATTTATCTCTTCTGAATACGGGGTCGAAATTATTCCCGGATGTTGAAACAGCGCTTGGATCACCCGAGTCCGGGCGGATCTCAAGTGAAACAGCTATTGGTATCCTAGAAGAATTTCTCCGCACTCTCCCTTGCGTGATCTACGAATGTTTCGCTTCTGGAGAAGTGATATTTGTCTCTGAGAACATAACCGATTTGCTTGGATTTGAGCGCAAGGAATTGGTGGGAAGAACTTCGCTCTGGGGAACGTGCATTTTTCCTCAAGACCTCGAGCCGTTTAGGAAGAAAATGAACGATCTTGACCAAGCCAATGAGGTGAAGTTAGTTCACCGGCTTGTCACTCGCTCGGGGCTCCCAGTTTGGGTTAATCACGGAGTACAAAAAGTTACGAGAAACGGGAACTGTGTTCTACGCGGCTGCTTCTTGGAGATCGGGGAGAGTCTGACGGAGCCGGAGTCAGGCCAAAGCGCAGTAGAACGTTTTGTCCACAAGCTGGGGAATCACTTTACGTTGCTCCATGTGGTGTTGGGTTCTTTGCGCCGCGTGCTTCCGGCTTCGCGCGAGACGGATGTCTTGCACGAAACCGTAGATCGCGCAATCGAACTCACGCGCAGCTTTTCGCAGTACAGTCAGAACCCGAGTTGCTGGTTGGAATCCGTTGAGATGATCCAGTTGCTTGAAGAAGCTTTGTTGCGTGTGAAGCCGGCTTTTGCTGAGAAAGGGGTTTCTTTGCAAAGCCACCTTGATGACTCTATGAAGCTGGGCTGCGTGGCGGGTGATCCCTTTGTGTTAGAGGTCGCCGTGGGTCATATTTTGCAAAACGCGTTGGAAGCAACACCTCCAGGAGGCAAGGTGACCGTGGAGGCTTGGGTTGAAACACATCGAGCCGCGCGCGCTATGGTGTATGTCCGCATTCGCGATACAGGAGTCGGCATAGAAAAAGAGAGTCTAGGCCAACTATGGACTCCATTCTTTAGCACAAAAGAGGGGCACGAAGGTCTGGGCCTGAACATGGCACAGCGATTTGTAGAGATGCACAAGGGGTTTCTGAGTCTGGCTAGCGAGTTGGGAAAGGGAACCGAGGTCACCATCACGCTTCCAGCCAATTCAATAGCGCCCTGATTCGTCAAAATTAGAGATTCCCGCTCCCGTAAGATTTGTTGTCATGTATAGCATATTGATCGTTGAGGATCACGACCGTTTAAGGGAGCAACTCGCCACGTTTTACGAACAAGAGGGCTATCGTGTTGCAACAGCCGCCAGCGGGGAAGAGGCGAGGGAAAAGCTATCCAAGGAACAATTTGCGCTTGTTCTCTCGGACGTGAAGATGCCTGGAATTGATGGCTTTCAACTCACACGGCACATTCGGGAAAAATACCCCCAGACCGATGTTATTTTGATTACGGCGTTTGGCAATGTGAAGGATGCGGTAGAGGCGATGAAGCTGGGGGCCAGCGACTACATCACCAAGCCCTTCCAACCTGAGGCGATCCGATTTGTGAGTGAAAAACTAATTGAGAAGCGCCGTTTACTGGAAGAGGTGCGCGAGCTCCGGCAACTTGTTCGGGATGAGTATAACCTTGAAGACATGGTCAGCAAGAATCCGAAAATGTTGAAGGTTTTTGATTTAGTGCGGGTTCTTGCCGAGACCGATTCGGGAGTACTGATCACCGGAGAGACGGGAACGGGCAAAGAGTTAGTTGCCCGCGCTATCCATAATCTGAGTCGCCGTAACCAGGGCCAATTTGTTGCGATCAATTGTGGAGCGTTTCCCGAGGCTCTCCTGGAAAGCGAGCTTTTTGGCTACGAAAAGGGGGCTTTCACTGGAGCCATTCAGAGCCGTTCGGGCAAGATCGAGCTCGCGGATAAGGGAACCCTTTTCTTGGACGAAATCGAGAGCATTGCTCTGCCCATGCAGGTTAAACTTCTCCGGGTCTTACAGCAGCGGGAAGTTGAACGTCTGGGAGGAAACCGCAAGGTCAAGGTGGATATGCGGGTGCTCGGGGCTACTAACGTCGACTTATCGCTCTCGGTCGCGCGTGGAACACTGCGCGAGGATTTTTACTACCGCATCAACGTGATCCCGGTTCATCTGCCTCCTCTGCGGGAGCGGTTAGAGGACCTTCCGCTTCTCGTCGAGCATCTTCTGCGGCGACACACCGCAGCGCAGGAAAAAGGAATTCAGAGCGTCTCTGCGCAGGCGCTTGATCAAATGCTCGCCCATCACTGGCCCGGGAACATACGCGAACTCGAGAATATCCTGGAGCGGGCAATTCTCAAGTGTTCCGGCAAAGCCATAGAAGATGTGGATTTGCCCGCAGCTCCCCAGCGGGTACTCGATCCAGAATTTGGGGGCAACGGAGCGGACGCATTATCTTTAAAGCACTGGCTTTTGAGTAGTGAGCGGGACTACTTACGAAGGCTCTTGATCAAACACAAGGGAAGCATTAACTCGACTGCGAAAGAGGCCAGGATAGACAACAAGACTCTCTATCGGAAGATGAGGAAGCATGGCATCCACAAGTCATCCTTCAAGGATCTTATATAAGGGTGGGCCGTTACTTTGCGCTTTGTTCTTCCTTTTGTCGAGCGCAAGCAAGGTAAAGGGCGCGTTTACCAGCCAGTTTACCCTGTCCGCCGGCGAGGAATATAACGACAATATATTTTTGAGCACCAACAAGGAATATGATTTTGTAACCTTCATACGACCCGCTCTCACCCTTCAATACGCCTTACCCAGCCAGTTTTCGCCCACTTTGACATTCACTATAGCTCCAATAGGACAGATTTACGCGCGCCATAGTGATCAGAACAGTTTTGGTTTTGGTCAAGGTGGTGGTGGGAGTATGGCTTATATTTACTCCTATTCGCCCAGGTTGACCTTCAATTTCTCGGATGTCTTGAGCACGCAGGGAAAAACCCGAGTGGCGTTTCAGGGACCTGGCGGACTAAGTCTGCTCCCGGGTGGAACTCCGTCTCCAGGAGTACCTATCCCGGTCCCCGGTTATCAACAGGCGGCGAATGCACTTTCTCTTGGCCAAGTCATAAACAATTCTTTTTCGGCTCACGGTCAGTTCCTTTATTCCCCGAATATCACAATAACGGGCGGGTATGACAACTACTATTCGACTTTTCTGACCGCGGGAGGATACCAAATTAACAATGACCTAAATATCAGAGGCGTCTATCACTGGGGACAGAATCATAACCCACACGCCGGATTCGGCGTCAGCGTCATCAAAGACCGAAACGGTGATTCCAATATCGTTTATAATCTTGACATCGGAGATAATTACTTTAGCAGCCAACAAATTCAACTCACGCCGACATTGACTTTGTCTTTTAGCACGGGACTTTCTTTTAATCTGGGGAAAAATGGAGGTCCCCGGATCGCGAACAACTCAACTTTCCAGTTGATCAAACTCTGGGAGCGGGCGCAGTTGGCCGTGTCGGTGCACAGCGGGCTGACGCCCAGTTATGGCGTCGGCGGCATTTCTCAGACGACGACGGTTTCCGGCAATTTTAATATTCTCTTGGCGGAGCGATTGACCGGGTTCGCCTACCTCAATTACGCGCTCTTTAACAGTTCCAACAATGCCGGAGCCTTCGTTGCCGGTGCAGGGCTGCAATATTTGATTACGCCGTGGCTTTCGTCGAGCCTACGGTATGGGCATTTGATTACGAATTGTTGTAATCAGCAGGCGGGTCAAAAGAATTTTAGTACGGGATCTCGGGTGAATAGCAACAGCGTGCTTCTTGGGGTTTCCGCTTACTTCGATGTCTGGCCTCATTTTGGTCTTGGAACCGCATTACCGTACCCGTCGCTGTTTCCTGGTGTGCCGCCGCAATTGAGTGTTCCTTATTCTCCTACCACCCAACCCGTGTCCCCAACGGGAGGTCCTTAATTTTCTCCCTTGATTGAGGACCTGCCCTGCTGCAGCTTTAGCGTTCATTTGATAGGGCAATCTTGCCCCTTTCATTGACTAGAACGGTAGCTTAGGGCAAAAAACGTTTTGTCCAGTAGTTGGGTTTTACGTGCTTGTTTTTATCGATTTAATAATAAGGATTTAAGATATCAACCCCCATTCAAACCATGATTTCAATCGTGTCGATTGATGGTATGGAAATTGCTTAATCTTTGCGGTCGATCCGGTCTCTCGATTGTTGTACCCCGGTCGTTAAAAGTTGGAGGTAACTAGGTAATGAAGGGTGCCGTTTCTGTCATTAGCCTCGGATTATGTGTCTTTTTGGTTTCTTGCGCACCAAAGGAGCTTCGAGTGAGGGAGTATAGTGTCTCTGCAGACACTCCCGACCCAGCAAAACCGCCACAGGAGTTTTACGTGATCGGCTTTGGGGACGTGTTGAATGTTAACATTTGGAAAGAGCCGACTCTTTCAGGTACAGCTAAGGTTCGGCCTGACGGCTATATCACGCTTCCGCTCATCAATGAGGTACAAGTCGTCGGATTAACAACCGCACAAGTGCGAAAGCTCCTAGAGGAAAAGTACCGGGAGTTTACAGCCAATCCCTTTGTCACCGTGCGCGTGGAAGGCATTGCTTCCAGCGAGGTTTTTCTGGTTGGACAGGTCAATCGCCCAGGTCCGTTCCCGTTAAACGGCAACGATACGCTTCTCCAGCTTCTTGCCCGCGCCGGAGGATTAAGCATTTTTGCTGCCCGAGACAAGATCCGGGTGGTGCGGCGTGAAGGCGAGAAGATTACTGAGTTCACTATTGACTACGATGCCATCCTTCAGGGAGATCTCAAACAGGATATTTTGTTGAGGCCGGGGGATCGAATCATTGTCCCGTGAATGAACGTCTCTGCGGAACAAATCTTTATCGAAGAATTCTTGGAGGTGTTTTGTGAACCCTCTCTCTGAGCGTGACCTTACGCAGATATTGGATGGTCTTTACCACAGGAAAGCCATTGTCCTTGCAGTATGGGTTGTCAGTGTTTGTTTGACCGCTTATTTAGTGACCCAGTTGCGCGATGTCTACAGGTCGAGCACCCTGATTTTTTTCTCAGCCCAAAGGATTCCGGCTACCTTTGTTCGTCCCACGGTGACCGCGAATCTTCAAAGTCGCGCGAGCTCAATTAATCAGCAGATTTTGAGTCGCACTAGCTTAGAAAAAATAGTCAATGAATTTAATCTCTACCCGCCCAGCAATCGGGGGATCACATTGCAAGACAGGGTAGACCGGCTGCGCAAAAATGTGAAGCTTGACGTCCGGAGTGACAACCTCCAGATTTCATTTGAATCAGGAAACCCGGAGTTGGCGATGAAAGTCACTAATCGCTTGGGATCACTTTTCATTGAAGAGAATCTCCGGGAACGCGAGCAGCGTGCTCTGGGCACGACGGGCTTCATCAACGCCGAAGCTGACAGGCTGCGGAAAGAATTGGAAGAACAGGAAGCTGAGGTCAATCGTTATAAGGCCCAATATCGCTTCGAACTGCCGGATCAACTCGATGCTAACCTTAGAACGATGGAGCAACTCCGCAACGAGCTGCACAATCAGACGGCCCGCCTGTCATCACTTCAGGATCGAAAGACAACTATGGAAAAGCAGGTGGTTGAGGATGAAATCATGGCTCCTGAGATCGCAGCGGCGTATGGAACCACGGCAAACCCCACTGCAGAACCGAAGGGAACGAAGTGGCAGCAGATCCAAGCGCGCAAGGCCCAGCTAGAGGCTCTTCTGACTCGATACAGCGAGAAACATCCAGACGTGATTCTTCTGCAAGACGAAATCAAGATGCTTCAAGCAGCGGCAGCTAAAGAGACAGCGTCGTCGAAGGATTCGGGGTCCAAGGACTCTGAGGCCAGGGTTTTAGCCACGGCCGGGGGAGGGCTTCGAGCAGCGCTTCTCGCGAACGTTGCAGACGCAAGCAAAGAGATTGCAGTTGTGCAGGCTACCATGGCAGAGCTGCGCCAAAAGATCGCTGCTTACCAGACCCGTGTCGACAACACTCCCCTGCGCGGGATTGAGCTTTCGAAAGTCACTCGATCGTATGACATCACACTGAGAAAATACCAAGATCTGTTAGCCAAGGGGCTAGAGTCGCAAATCTCGGAGAATATGGAGCGGAAGGAAAAGGGGGAACAATTCCAGATCCTTGACCCAGCTTCCTTCCCGCAGAAGCCGATCTACCCGAATCGACAGCTTATCCTCCTTATCGGCTTCCTAGGGGGACTTGCCGGAGGGTTGGGCATCGCCTTCCTGTGCGAAACCCTTGATGGCTCCTTTAAGAGTAGTGAAGAGGTCGATGGCTACACGAACATCCCCCTCCTTGCCACCATTCCCGCGATCATCACGCGGGGAACTGTATTGGAGCAAAGGCGCTCGCAGTTGTGGTTAGTCCTCTCATCGGCAGGTGTTCTCGCGATCGGACTTGTCGCCATCCGAATGGCCGGCCCGCGATTCTTCTAAGGTGCCATGGAACCTATTTACCAGGAGCATTTCGGGCTTCGCTGCGCGCCTTTTAACGTCACCCCCGATCCGAGTTTTCTTTATTTGAGTGCGAGTCATCGCGAGGCCTTTGCACAGCTTTCTTACGGCATTAAGGCGCGCAAGGGTTTTGTGGTTTTGTCGGGGGAGGTCGGTACAGGCAAGACGACTCTGATTCATGCGCTTCTTGATGAGCTGAACGGCGACACGCAGACGGCGCTGATTTTCAATAGGGTTGTGAGCTCTGAGGATTTGTTGCGTTACGTCTGCGAGGATTATGGTTTGGTGGAGTCGGAGCGCGACCACCGGGGCGTGCACGATTATCTGACTTTACTGAATCGGTTTCTTCTGGAGTCATATCGCAAGGGGAATAATGTAGCTCTGGTTATTGATGAGGCGCAAAATCTGGACGCGGAGGTTTTAGAAAGTATCCGGCTTTTGTCCAATTTTGAGACCTCGCGCGATAAGCTTTTGCAGATTCTTTTGGTCGGTCAACCTGAGCTTGTGACGCGGCTGAATTCGCCGGAACTCCGCCAGCTTAAGCAGCGAGTCGCGCTCCGGCATCATCTGCTTCCGCTGAGTTTTGCCGAGTGTAGGGAGTACATTGCCAGGCGCATGGAGGTCGCGGGTGGGAATACACAGATGTTTGCAAGTCAGGCTTTCGAGGCGGTGTATGTTTATTCTGGTGGCACGCCTCGCCTAGTCAATATCTTGTGCGACAACGGGATGCTCACGGCTTATGCCCTAAGCAAAACGGAGGTCACGGCCGAAATGATCCAGGAAGTGGCCGGCGATCTCAATCTTGTTAGCTCTACGGCAAGCAGAGTTTTTCACGCGGAACCCAAGATGAGAAGAGCCGGTGCTCCTGATGCGTCGAGAGAGCCCGGGGTAGCCCGAGCGCATGCGATTCCCGGCTCTCCCCGCTTCAGCCTTGACGGCAGTGCTCCGGAGTCATTGGGCGATGGACAAGAGTCCGTCTTTCCTGGCTTTTTGGATCGCATGGGCATTGCTCTCACCGAAGCCATGGGGCCGATAGCGTCGTTGGTCGTACGCGATCAAATTGCGGCTTTGGGTGAAAGATATGGAAGCTTCCCGCGCGCGCGAGTGGCCGAATTGATCGACTTGGTCGGTCAGGAAATTCTCAACGAAAAGATGAAAGAAACCTTCCGCAAGACGATGGCAGAACAAATCCGATTCATCACCGCGGGGAAGGATAAGAAGTGACTCAAGACACGATTACCATTGAGGATCAGAGCCCGACAGCGCGGTCGCGGTCGTCGGAGCGTCGAATCAGCATTCGATGGAGAATCGCGGGGGCCTTTGCAGGAGTGATTGTGCTTGTTGGCGTTTCGGTTGTCGCCGTTGTCTATCATGTCATGGTGCGCTCTTTGCGCACCCAGGTGGACCAGCGCGCGTTTGCGATGGCCGTGAACTTGAGTGATGCGGCGGCGGGATATGTCGTGGCCGGGAACTCGCTGGCTCTTCACGCGTTGGTCGCGAAATACGCCCTGTTCGATGAAGTGGCCTACACTTTTGTTGAAGACGCCACGGGGAAGGTCGTGTCTCACAGCCTAGGGGCTTTTCCCGCGGAGCTTAAAGGCGCCTTGTCTCCGGGCGGGCTCCGACAAACGCTCCAGCGAACTCTAAGTTTTCGCGGCAAAGACGTTTACGAAACGCGGGTGCCGATCCTCGATGGGCAAGTTGGGGCGGCGCATGTAGGGATTTGGGGTGACGCGGTCGAGGGAGAAATTCGCGCCGCGATCTTACCGCTTTTAGGATTGATCGTTGTTGTTCTAGTTGCGGGCGTGGCGCTTGCGCTTTTTGTCGCCGGCGGAATCAGTCGACCGATCCGGCGCTTAACCAAGAGCGCCGAAAGCATGAGCAGGGGTGATCTTGATACGCCAGTCGCCATCCACTCGCGCGATGAAATCGGAGACCTGGCGGATTCTTTGGAAAGAATGCGTGCAAGTCTTAAGGCAGCGATGGCGCGCCTCGGACGGGGCTCGTTATCGGCCTGATTCCGAAAAGGACCGCTGGAAAACGAAAGGACTGCAAAGTCGAGAGGCGGCATGTACCCGGTCTGGTCTTGCTTGTTATGGTTTCTTGTCGCAATGGTCTTGTCGAAGAATGCACCGACTTATGGGGTTAGAAGATGAGTAGAATTTATGAAGCTTTGAAAAAAGCCAATGAGCAAAAGAAGGAACACGTTGCCGAGCTTGAAAGTGCCAACGATGCTGGGGAGGGTGTTCAAGACGACAAACAGGTACGCACGGATAACAACGGGACGAGTCCCCAATGGTGGTTGGGAAGCAGGAACGGCCATCAACCGGAAGTCGCGCCTTCCGTATCTTCTCTTCGTCCGGTCCCGAGGTCATGGCGGGAAAGGCTCGAGGAGCTTTTTTTCGGATGGGATCTCAAGCGTTACCAGAGTTACCCTATCGTCGTGCTCGAAAGAGAGTCGGCCGCGTCAGAACAGTACAAAATTCTCCGTGAACAGGTAAAGCGGCTATGTAGCGAGTCGGGAGCCCGTTGCGTCTCTGTAACGAGCCCGATTAAGCAGGATGGCAAGACGACCGTGGCGGTCAATCTCGCCGCAGCGCTCGCTTTAGAGTATGAAGAGCAGGTTTTGCTGATTGACGGCGACCTGCGGTCCCCTCAGATCCACCGATATTTCGGCTTGCAACGTGCCCCAGGTCTGTCCGATTACTTGAGATCGAGCACGGAAAGCGATTTGTCGAGTTTCGTGCGGCCAACTTTTCTTCCAGGACTAAAGGTCTTACCCGCGGGAGAGTCTTCCGACCTGTCGTCCGAACTCCTCGCGAGGCTGAGGGTGCGAAACCTTATGGAAGAGATACGCTCCACGTTTCCCGGACATCAGATCATTGTGGATACGCCGCCGGTGCTGTCGACTCCGGATTCGCTAATTTTAGCCCGAGAGGTAGACGGCGTCATCATGGTCATTAAGGCGGGCAAAACCCGCCGTGACTATCTGGCGAAAGCGGTTCAATCTCTGAACTCGAGCAAGCTTATGGGTGTAGTCTTTAATAACGCGAGTCTGGGAGTGAGCTCGAAATATTATTACTACTACTCCCGAACGAAGGATTAGCGCTCGATGAGGATGTTTAACCGCTATTACTCGCGCTACGATTTGTTGCTGCTCGCGGGTGACATGATCTTGGCGGCCCTGGGAACCGAAGCCGTGCGCCTGGCAGTCTTCCTTACCGGTTTTCCCGACGCTCCCAACTGGACCGTGTGGGCCGCTCAGAGCGGGATCGTTACTCTTGCAATCGTTTTGTCTTTTTACTGTGCGGACCTTTACGCGGTTGACCAAACCCTGTCAGTCAGAGAGCTCTTTCTGCGTTTGGTCAACGGTTTTGGATTGACGTGCCTCATCGTGGCCGCCGCAACGTATTTGTTCCCGGCGCTGGAGTTCAGAAAGATTCATCTCCCGGAACTGATACCAGTCGTCGTGGGCCTATTTTGCTGGCGCCTGGGGTTCATCAGGGTGCTCAAAAAAGTGGGCGTTCGAAACAAAGTATTAATTGTCGGGACTCAAGCGATTGGCAGGCTGGTTGCCGAAGAGCTTTTGCGTCAGAAACACTTGGGGCTGGAAGTTTTCGGGTTTATTGGAGACCGGGCTGGTCACGTAACTCTTTCGTATGGCAATCCCAAGCGCATTTCCATCCCCATGTTCCCCAAACAGGCGATCATGGCGTTGGTGGAGGAAGCAGCGGTCAATCGCATCCTGGTCGCGGGCGCTGAAAGCATCGCAAATTTTCCCGCGCTTGAGCCAGTATTACTTCGCCTCAAGGGCATTCCGATTGAGGATTGCCATACATTCTATGAACGGCTCATGAGCAAGATCGCGGTCACGGACCTCCAACCCGGTTGGATCGCGCTTTCGAGCGGGTTTCGCAGAACTCGCTGGGTTCTGTTTACGAAACGAGTCATCGATATGCTCGTGTCGGCCTTGGGGCTAGTTTTAGCCGCGCCGATTGCGGCTCTCGCGGCTGTGGCGATCAAAATTGAAAGCGGCGGCCCGATTCTTTACCGCCAAGAGCGCGTTGGACAGGACGAACGCCCCTTTACGCTTTACAAGTTTCGCTCTATGGTCGCCGATGCCGAGGCGGAAACCGGACCGGTCTGGGCTGCGGTCGACGACCCGCGCGTGACTCGGGTTGGGAGAATTATCAGAAAGCTGCGCATCGACGAAATCCCGCAGATGATTAACGTCCTCACCGGGGAAATGAGCTTTGTGGGTCCCCGGCCGGAGAGGCCGTTTTTCGTCTCTCAACTCAAACAGAAGATCCCCTATTATGCTCTTCGTTTTTCGGTCAAGCCGGGCATCACGGGATGGGCACAAATCCTCCATGATTATGGGGATAGCGAAGAAGATGCCTTAGAGAAGCTCCAGTATGAGCTTTACTACATCAAGAATATTTCCGTGGTGTTCGACCTACAGATTATCGTGGAAACTTTTAAGGTGATCGTTTTTGGAAGGGGCGCGCGCTAGGCGGGTTATGGAGATCCGTAACGCTCTAACCGTAGACGTAGAGGATTATTTTCACGTAACGGCATTCGCGGAAGCCATCCCTCAAGACCGCTGGGATAGCTATCCCGCGCGCGTGGATCGGAATACGAAGCGCCTGCTTGAGATATTTGCCGATGAGAGTGTCCAGGCGACTTTCTTTGTTCTTGGTTGGGTGGCGCAAAAGTTTCCGAGACTCGTTCAGGAGATCAGCCGGGCCGGGCACCGAATTGGGTGCCACGGGTATGCACACCAATTGATTTACGAGGGATCGGATGCGGATTTCAGTCGTGATGTCTGCAGGGCGAAGACCCTTTTAGAGGACCTTTGTGGGGTTGCCGTGAAGAGTTACCGCGCCCCCAGTTATTCGATCACGGCGCGGAGCCTGTGGGCTCTGGAAATCCTGGGTGAGCAGGGATTTGAATACGATTCAAGTATTTTTCCCATTGTTCACGATAACTACGGAATCGCATCCGCGCCACGCTTTCCGCACTTGGAAATTCTGCGGAATGGATATCGCATCAAAGAATTTCCTCCCTCGACGATCCGTCTGTTTGGCATCAACTTTCCGGTGGGAGGGGGAGGCTATCTCAGGCTTGTGCCCTTCAGCGTTACCGCATGGGCCATTAGTAGGATTAACCAAATCGAGCAGCAACCGGCCATGGTTTACCTCCATCCTTGGGAGATCGATCCGGACCAGCCGCGGATCGCCGCGTCTTGGCGCTCCCGGCTTCGCCATTACCAAAATTTGGCTTCGACCGAGGGCAAGGTAGTAAGCCTCCTGAGAAAATTCTCCTTTGCGCCGATGGAGGAAATCCTGAGTGGGAGAGACCTGGTCGAGCATTCGGTGGGAAGGGCGATCTCATGAGCCTTAAGTTCTTATCTGTGGTCGGAGCCCGACCCAATTTCATGAAAGTTGCCGCGATCTGCGAAGCCATCAACGAGCTCAACCGCGCCCAAGGAAGCGATGAGGTTGAACATGTTCTGGTTCATACCGGACAACACTACGACGCCAACATGTCCGATTTCTTTTTTAATGACCTGGACCTTCCGGAACCTGATCTGTTTCTCGGCGTAGGTTCGGGTTCTCACTCGGTCCAGACCGCGCGTGTCATGGAACGTTTTGAGACCGTCTTGCTTCAGGAAAAGCCCGACGTGGTGCTGGTCGTAGGAGATGTTAATTCCACCCTCGCGTGTGCTTTGGTAACCAAAAAGACCCTGCTCTCGGCGGCCTCAGGAGCAAACGGGTTCATCCCGAAACTTGCCCACGTCGAAGCTGGACTCAGAAGTTTTGACCGGACCATGCCTGAGGAAATCAACCGTCTGGTAACGGATTCGCTCTCCGATTTCCTTTTCACCACGGAGGAGAGCGCCAATCAGAACCTCATCCGGGAAGGGCTGGAAAGCGAGAAGGTTTATTTGGTCGGCAATGTCATGATCGATACGTTATTGCGCTATCGCGCGAAAGCGGAGCAATCAACGATTCTGTCGGATCTCCAGTTGTTGCAAAACGGAATGGGGATCAAGCCGTATGCGGTCTTGACGCTGCACCGCCCGAGCAACGTGGACAATCGGTCCGCCTTTTGTCGGATATTAGAGGGATTGCTGGAGATTACCCAGCACATCCCCCTTGTTTTTCCGGCCCACCCAAGAACGATCAAGATGATCCAGCAATGGGATCTCGGGGACTTTTTCATCGATCATTCTATTGAGGGTCCCGAGCCCTGGGATTCCCGAATCCGGATTCGTCTCTCTCCTCCGTTAGGGTACCTCGATTTTTTGCGCCTCATGTCCTGTGCACGGGTGATCCTCACGGACTCGGGGGGAATTCAGGAGGAGAGCACGATATTGGGCGTCTCCTGCATCACTCTCAGAGAGAACACCGAGAGGCCGGTGACTGTCGATCAGGGAACCAACGTTTTGGTAGGATCAGACCCGAAGAAAATCGTTGAGGAGTTTAAGAAAGTCCTGAGCGGCGAGGGGAAGCCTCGCCGCGTACCCAAGTTTTGGGACGGTAGGGCCGCCCAACGCATTGTAAGAGTCTTGGTAGAGCATTGTCAGAGTCATCCCGAGGGTAGCGCCGTCACGGCCAGTTCAAGTCTATGATGGTGAAATCACAACCGCGCCATGCTTTCGAGTCGGGGACAGACCACCAAGCAATATTGATCCAAGGGTGAGATCGATGGAGTGTCGCCGCTGCGAAGGCTTTGATCCCCGATGGGATGATTTCATTTTAGCGAATTCCCAGGGGACTTTCTTTCACCTTCTTAAGTGGCGGGACGTAATCTCCCAGTGTTTTGGTCATGAGCCCTTTTACCTCTACGTCGAGGACAAGGGCGAGATGGTTGGAGTTCTGCCACTGTTCTTGGTCAAGAGTCTGTTGTTCGGAAAGAGTCTCGTGACGGTCCCCTTGGGGGTGTACGGAGGGGTCGTTGCGGTCCGTCAAGACGCGGAACAGTTTTTATTTCAAGCCGCCGAAGAACTAGCGCGAAAACTCAAGGTCCGCTACATCGAGTTTCGTGGAAACCCTTTCAAAAATGGCGCAGGACCACTTCTCGGCGGCGGGGAGAGAGAAGGCTTCGATAGAAACAATCTCTACGTAACTTTTCTGCGCGAGATTGATGCTGACCAAGAAACCAACTTTTGTCGCATTCCTAGAAAACAGCGGCGCATGATTCGACAGGGCCAAAAGCACGGTCTTAAGTCGGTGATGGACGAAAATCGTCTGCGCGATTTCTATACAGTTTATGCCGAAAGCGTAAGAAATCTGGGCACGCCGGTTTACAGCTATCGCTACTTTCAAGCGCTAAGGGAAGTTCTCCAAGATCAGTGCCGGCTTCTTGTCGTCGAACATCGCGGGAAAACGATTGCCGGGGTGCTCACTTTTCTCTACAAAGACCAAATCTTACCTTACTACGGCGGCTCCCTGCCTGGTTCCCGAGGGCTCGCGCCCAACGATTTTATGTACTGGGAGCTTATGTCGTTTGGCGCGCAACAGGGTTTTCGAATCTTCGATTTCGGCCGGAGCAAAAAGAGAAAGCGGATCTTTCGATTTCAAAAGACACTGGGGTTTTGAGCCGCTTGCCCTGCCCTATCATTATTATCGCATCAACGGCACGCATTTACCCGACACAAGTTCTCGCAACCCTCGATTGCAATGGGCGGTTAGACTTTGGCGCCATCTCCCGCTGAAGCTCACCATGCTCGTTGGACCCCACCTCATCCGTCACATCCCGTAACTCAACAAGGAGGGGATCATGAAGGTGCTTTTTCTCGCTTCTAGGATGCCGGATCTGCCGAACAAAAGAGACCAGTTCCGTTTCTACAATATTTTGCGCGATGTAACGGAGATCGACGGGCCATCCTTGAACTATCGGGTGGATGAACCCAAGGATCAGGAGCACACGACTACTTTAGAAGTCCCGCCGGTCCCGCGGGCGTGAGTGCGAATGGGAAAGGCTAAGTTTTAAACGTAGTCCAGAGCTTGATCCGATTCTAAGGCCGTGAGGCAGCGCGTTTATTCGGCAAGAGAGGTGACGAAACCCAAATACCGAGAACTCGGATAATTTCGAGTTGTGGTCTTTCTGTGCCGATCAGCTGCTTGTTCTCGACAAGCTGTCATGAAACCGCCTTTCGCAGAGGAATCAGGCCTGCATTTTCTTACAATAGATGCAGGAACGGCGGAAGCTTATCGAAAATCTAAGAGCCTCGAAGGGAGTCAGCGTCATAAAGCATGCGCCGATGGACAGATTGTGAAAAGAGCGTACTCGTGCTTCGATCAGGCTCAGCACAAACGGTCAATCAATGTCCTTTCCAACCCTTAGCCAATGACTCTGGTTGAAGGGTGATGGGCGAATTTTCACGCAGTCTGTAGATTCAAGGAACCTCTATGTGTGGGATTGTCGGCTATATTGGACATCGGGAAGCAAGCGAAATTATCCTGGAAGGACTTAAGCGCTTGGAATATCGCGGCTACGATTCCGCCGGCCTCGCCGTCCTCAACGGCTCGGGTCTGCAGGTGCGGCGCGCGGCAGGGAAGATCCGTGACTTGGAGGAACGCCTGCGATCCGAACCGGTTTGCGGCGTCATGGGGTTTGGGCATACTCGTTGGGCAACCCACGGTCGACCGGTGGAGACCAACGCTCATCCGCATGCCGATTGTACGGGGTCGGTTGTAGTTGTTCACAACGGCATTCTGGAGAATTATCTCGCGCTGAGAAAGAGTCTTGTCGCCCAGGGGCACCGCTTCCGTTCGGAGACCGACTCTGAAGTCATTGCCCACTTGGTCGAGGCCCATATGAAAGAAGGTCGGGAGCTTCCTGAGGCCGTACGTCTGGCCCTCCGTGAAGTGCATGGTTCCTACGCTCTGGGTGTTCTTGCAGAGTCTGATCCGGATCGTCTGATTGCGGCGAAGCACGGCGCAGGCGGCGTGATTGTCGGTCTTGGCTCCGGCGAAGCTTTTTTGGCCTCCGACATCCCCGCTTTATTGCCGTTTACCAGAGACGTGATTGTTCTGGAGGATGGGGAGATCGCCGAGGTCAAACGCGACAGTGTGCGTCTCGGAACGCTGGCGCATGGCCGTGCCGCGTCGCGCTGCCCTGCTCGCATTGCTTGGGATAGCGCCATGGCGGAAAAAGGCGGGCACCCTCACTTCATGGTGAAAGAGATCCATGAGCAACCCGAAGCGGTCGCAAATACCATCCGCGGGCGCGTGCACGGTGAGGGCGGAAATGTGTTTCTGCCCGAAGCAAACCTGACTCCTGGACTCGCAAAGCGCCTGCGGCGCGTTGTCGTTTTGGCATGTGGGACTTCCCATCACGCGGCGTTGCTGGGTCGATTGATGATTGAGGCACTGGCGCGCTTGAATACGGAGGTTGATGTCGCCTCGGAGTACCGCTACCGCGACGTCCTTATTGGGTCCGAAACACTGGTGGTTGCCATTTCCCAATCGGGAGAGACGGCCGACACCCTTGGAGCCGTGAAGCTCGCGCGCGAGTGCGGGGCTCCGGTCCTTGCAATTACCAATGTCGTGGGCTCCGCGCTGGCGCGTGAGTCCACCGGTGTGCTCTATACCCGCGCAGGTCCGGAAATCGGTGTCGCTTCAACCAAGACTTTTACGGCAACACTGATAGCCTGTTTTCTGTTGGCCCTCTATCTCGGCCGGGTACGAGAGCATCTGTCCGCAGCGGCAGCGCGAGCGCATCTTCTCCCTCTCCAGGAACTCCCTCAGTGGATCGAAGCGGCCTTGAACCTTGACGCGGAGGTGAAGGCGCTTGCCGAACAGCTGTATCCCTGTCAGAATTTTCTCTATCTTGGCCGTGGGGTGCAATACCCTATCGCTCTCGAAGGGGCTCTCAAGCTCAAAGAGATCTCGTACATTCATGCTGAAGGTTACGCTGCTGGCGAGATGAAACATGGTCCCATTGCTCTTATTGATGAGCGCATCCCCGTCGTTGCATTGGCGCCCCGCGACGGCTCTTACGAGCGCATGCTGGGAAATATTGAGGAGGTCAAGGCGCGCGGCGGGTGCGTGATCGCCGTCTGCCAGCAAGGAGACGACGAGATTTCCCGGCGCGCGGACCATGTGTTATTGGTTCCTGCGGCGCCCGCATTTCTCGCTCCGCTGATTACCGTTCTGCCGCTTCAGCTTCTCGCGTATCACATTGCCGTTCTTAAGGGGTGCGATGTGGATCAGCCGAGAAATCTTGCCAAGAGTGTGACTGTAGAATGAAAATTAAACAAGGATTGAAATTGTGGTGGTGCCGATGGAAGTCCATTGCGCATAAGATTGGGGACTTCCAGGCGCGTGCGATTCTTTCCGTTTTCTACTTCATTGTCCTTGCGCCCTTTGCGTTAGGCGTGAAAATTCTGAGCGATCCCCTTCAGCTGAAATCTCCAAAAGGCTGGTTGACCAGAGGCAACTTGGCAGAGAACCCGACGAATCTGGCAAGGAGGCAATTCTAGGATGGAGATCCTTGGCATCTCGTGTTTTTTTCACGACGCGGCTGCCGCTCTTCTTCGCGACGGAGAGCTCGTCGCCGCCGCGGAAGAAGAACGGTTTACGCGAAAAAAACACGATTATGATTTTCCCGCGCAGGCCATAGATTTTTGCCTCCAGACGGGTCGCGTCAGCGGCGCCGAACTCGACTTCGTGGTTTTCTTCGAAAAGCCTTTTCTCAAATTTGAGCGCTTGCTCATGACGTCGATGCAAACCTTTCCCAAATCCCGCCGCGTCTTCCAGGAGTCCATGATTTCCTGGTTGACGGACAAGCTGTGGATCAAGAATCTCATCATGCAGCGGTTGGGTGTGTCCGAGAACAAGATTATTTTCAGCAACCATCATTTGTCCCACGCGGCCAGCTCTTTCTTCTGCTCGCCGTTCGAGGAGGCGGCGATCCTCACAGTGGACGGGGTGGGTGAATGGGCCACGGCGACTTATGGGATCGGGCGAGGCACCGAGATCAAAATCCTTAAAGAAATTCGCTTTCCCCATTCCCTCGGTTTACTTTATAGCGCGTTTACTGCGTTCCTTGGGTTTGAGGTTAATGAGGGCGAGTACAAAGTTATGGGGATGGCTCCCTTTGGAAAAGCGAGATACGTCGACAAGGTTTGGAAGCTCGTTCACCAAGACTCCGACGGGAGTTTCAACCTTGACATGGATTATTTCTCCTTCCATCATTCGACGAAAAAGACCTATAATCAGAAATTTCTCGACTTGTTTGGTCCGGCCAGAGATTCCAAGTCCCTATTTTTTACCCCCGACAGCGGGTACCCTTCATACTTTGGCGAGAAGCCGAGTAAGTACGATGGTCTCGCGCGCCAGAACCAGCACTACGCGGATATCGCTGCGAGTATCCAACTCGTCACGGAAGAGATCATTCTGAAAATGGCCACTCAAGTCCATAAAGACACGGGCATGAAAAACCTCTGTATGGCGGGAGGCGTAGCGCTCAACAGCGTTGCCAATGGGCGCATTCTTCGGGAGACGCCCTTCGAAGAAATCTTTATCCAGCCCGCCGCGGGAGACGGAGGAGGCGCGATCGGCGCGGCTTTGTACGGCTACCATATGGTCCTTGGAAAACCCCGGTGCTTTGTTATGGGCCACGCCTATTGGGGAAAGGAGTACGGTCCAGATGAAGTGGATGGGTTTCTGCGCGAGAATGATATTGCCCACGTCCGCGTCGAAAATGATGATAAGCTTTACGACCGTGTGGTGGATGCCTTGCAGCGAGGAAAGGTCGTTGGGTGGTTCCAGGGCCGCTTTGAGTGGGGCCCGCGAGCCCTCGGTCACCGGAGCATTCTCGCCGATCCCAGAAACCCGCAAATGAAGGACATTGTGAACACCAAGATTAAATTTCGGGAACCGTTTCGTCCCTTTGCGCCATCCGTACTGGCCGAGCGTGCGGAAGAGTTTTTTGCGCTTCCAGAACCGACGCGTCACTATCCGGCCCGCTACATGCTTTATGTTGTTAATGTGAAGGATGAGGCACGAGACCGCGTGCCGGCCGTCACCCATGTGGACGGCACGGCTCGCTTGCAGACCGTTGACCAACGAGTTTCTCCCCGTTACTATGAGCTCATTCAAGCCTTTGGAGAGGCTACAGGCGTACCCGTGGTTCTCAACACCTCTTTTAACTTGAAAGGCGAGCCCATTGTGAATACGCCCGCCGAGGCATTCAGCAGCTTTACCCGGAGCGGTATGGATGTCCTGGTCCTGGGCAATCATGTGATCGAAAAGTAAGGGAGTTTTAATGAAATCCTTTTTGTCTAAGTTCTCGATCGCTGGCGAGCTGCTCGAGTTTTTCTGGCAACAGAAACTCTGGTGGATGGTGCCAATGATCGTCGTGCTTCTTCTCCTGGGAGCTGTCGTCATGTTCGCCCAAAGCTCTGCCATCGCGCCGTTCATCTACACCCTGTTTTAAGTCCACGAGAATGCGGCGAAAAGAGAAGCATTGGCGGCGCGCATCAAGTTGCGGTCGTGCCTGGTTCTTGTCGGCGAATGCCAAGGGAAAAGATATCGCCAGGAAGTCAGCTCGGAATCTGGAATTGGCTGCCTTGAGCGCAACCATTGAGAGGCTGGCGGTAAAAAACTAAAGTCGAGTCGATAACCAATTAAAGAAGGAGAAGACCATTTGTCTACCGAGAGCCAAAGCAATAAGGGTAGCTTAATTGAACCTTATGCCGGCAAGCTGATCAATTTAGTCGCGACTCGCGAGCAGGCTGAGGAATTAATAAAGCGGGCGACGCGCCTTGCCTCGATGCAGTTATCGGCACGATCTCTGTGTGATCTTGAGATCCTCGCGACCGGCGGTTTTTCCCCGTTGGATCGATTTATGAACGAAGCGGATTATCGGCGTGTCGTCGAAGAGATGCGCTTGGCAGACGGAACGCTATTTCCGATTCCGATCACGCTTCCCGTCGCTGACGGAGCAGGGATGGGAGTCGGCAAAGAGATCGCGTTGCGAAGCCCGAACAATGATCTGCTGGCGGTGATGAAGGTGGAGGAGACCTATTCTTGGGATCTTTCACGCGAGGCCCTGCATGTTTACGGCACAACGGATGCGCGTCATCCCCTCGTGGCCGAGATGCATTCGTGGGGTAAAACTTACATCTCTGGCCCTGTTTCAGTGATCGCTTTGCCCAAACACTACGACTTTATCGACATCCGTTTAACCCCCGCTCAGGTGCGCAGCGAATTGGAGAATATGGGCTTTCCCAATGTTGTAGCCTTTCAGACACGCAATCCTCTGCACCGGGTTCACGAAGAGCTGACCAAGAGGGCTGCGAGCGAGATCGAGGGCTCCCTTTTGATTCATCCGGTTGTGGGGATGACGCGACCTGGAGATATTGACCATTTCACGCGTGTAAGAATCTACCGCTTGCTGGCGAAAAAATACTACGATACGCGCAGAGCTTTGCTCAGCCTTTTTCCGTTAGCGATGCGAATGGCGGGGCCGCGAGAGGCCGTCTGGCACGCGATCATTCGGAGAAACTACGGGGCCAACCATTTTATCGTCGGCCGCGACCACGCCGGCCCGGGCAACGACTCCAAGGGCCGGCCCTTTTATGGCCCTTACGATGCGCAAGAGCTACTGCAGAGGGTCGGCCATGAAATCGGCGTGACCATGGTTCCGTTCAAAGAATTGGTTTATTTGCCGCGCGAGCGACACTACGAGGAAACCGATCGAGTCCCAGCCGGGAAGGAGGTTCTGTCGCTTTCCGGCACTCAGGTGCGCGATGAGTATCTTGCCAAAGGCAGACCTTTACCGCCTTGGTTTACACGCCCTGAAACCGCGGCCATCCTTTCCCAAGTGTCTCCGCCCCACCACGAGCGAGGTTTCTGTTTGTGGTTTACTGGACTTAGCGGTGCCGGCAAATCAACGATCGCTGATGTGCTGACCGTGCTTCTCCTCGAGCATGGCCGGCAGGTGACCGTGCTGGATGGCGATGTGGTTCGCACCCACCTTTCCAAGGGACTGGGATTCAGCAAGGAAGATCGGGATACCAATATTCGCCGCATCGGCTTTGTCGCCGCGGAGATTGTGCGTCATAGCGGTGCGGTGATTTGCGCGGCGGTTAGCCCCTATGAGGCGACGCGCAACGAATGCCGTGACATGGTGGGCGAGGACCGCTTCATGGTGGTCTATGTCCAGACGCCCTTGGAAGTCTGTGAGCAACGGGATCCCAAAGGGATGTACGCGAAGGCGCGGCGCGGTGAAATACAAAATTTTACGGGTGTGGATGATCCGTATGAACCGCCGGCCAACCCCGATCTTGTTTTGACCACGACGGATTGTTCACCCGAGGAGAATGCGCGAAAGATCTTGGACCTTCTCCTGCAGCGAGGGTTTCTCCTCAAAGAGGACGAGCTTGAGAGTGAGAGTGCCCTAGTCCAGTCTTCTGTGTGAATCCGTTAGAGCCCTCGCGTGTAATTTCGTGAGATAGAGCGACACTCCGGCCGCCAATCAATTTGTGCATTCTCTGTCCTCTGCGAGCGATCGCGGGCCCACGGTCTCTTAGAATAGAACTTTTCTACTTAGCTACATGACCTATGGCTGGTATCTGTGGCATCGCCTTCAGAGACAGGGAGGCCAGGTTGGACCAGGCTCGTCTTGTTCCCATGGTGGACGCGCTCAGTATGGGGAGAGAAGATGGACGCGGCGCTTTCAGCCTTGGACCGGTGGCGGTAGGGGTTCAGGGTTTCGGGGATAGCCTTGCGGGTGTGGCGCAGTTGACGCAGGGAGGTGCCTCGTTGGGGTTGGCCTTCTATGGAAGCCTTTACGACCTGAGGGAATTACGTGTCGCAGGGAAGCAAGAATCAGAAACCCTTACGGAATTGCTTCGGCTCTATCTCAAAGAAGGTATAAGTTTTGTGCACAAGCTGCGCGGGGAATTCGCACTTGCTCTCTGGGATGGACAAAAGGAAATTTTTTACTTGGTTACCGACCGATTCCGGGTGCATCCAATCTTTTATTGCCAAGAGGACGACAAATTAATTTTTGCTTCCCGAATGAAAGCCATCATTGCCTGTCCCTTATTTTTGAAGCGAACCATCAATCCGGAGGCTGTTGTTGACCTAATTGCCTGCTCTGTTATCCGGACACCTAACACGATTTTCAGAGAGGCGAAAAAAATTCCCCCAGGTCATGTCTTATCTTATCACGAGGGTCGAGTAAGGCTGGATTGCTACTGGGATATCAGTTTCCTTGAGCAGAATACTGCCGGCGAAAAAGACTTGGCCCGAAAGCTGAAGACCTCGTTCAGCGAGGCGCTGTCCATTCGGTTGGAAACGGATGGGGTGTCCGATCGTCTCGGGACATTCCTAAGCGGCGGAGTCGATAGCAGCACGGTAACCGGTGTCCTCATAAAACTGGCCCAGCGTCCGGTCAAAAGCTTTTCCATAGGGTTTCATGAGCAGCGTTTTAATGAAATGGATTATGCCCGAATTGCTGCGCGGTCCTTTGGGGCTGAACACTACGAATATTTTGCCTCACCGAAGGACACTTATGATCTCATCCCAGTGCTCGTTGAAGGATTTGACGAGCCTTATGGTAATTCATCAGCTATTCCTACCTATTTGTGCGCAAGAATGGCCCGAGATCACAACGTCGATGTTCTTTACGCAGGTGACGGGGGAGACGAGCTTTTTGCCGGCAATGAGCGCTACGCGCGAGAGCGGCTTTTTGTATATTATCACTGGATACCGTCATGGATTAGCGAACCTCTAGTGAAATTTCCGGTTTTTGGCCTGGCTGATCGCCTTAACTGGCCATTGCTGGTCAAAGGCAAGAAATACATCCAGAAAGCCTCGCTTTCGTTTGCGGAGCGCCTTGCTTCATCGGGGGTCTTCGGCGAAATTCCAATGACGGAGTTGCTGGAGGATGGGTTACTCGATGAGATTGGCGAGACGGGCTACGACCCCGCGCAGGTCATCCCTTCCTACTGTGCTCAGGTACCGGCGCGGAACGATTTAGACCGTTATCTCTATTTCGACCTGAAACTCGCCATCACCGACAACGATCTGTTCAAAGTAAGCCGGATGACGGAAGCAGCTGGCGTTCAAGTGCGCTTCCCTTTTTTGGACCATAAGCTAGCCGAGTTTGCGGCCACAGTGCCCGCGCGGATCAAAATGCGTGGACGAAAACTAAGGTCGTTTTTCAAAACAACTTATGCGGACCTTCTGCCGTCGGAAATCCGCAGGAAGAAGAAACACGGGTTCGGACTGCCCATTCCCGTGTGGCTGCGTACCGACCGGCAGCTTAACGAGATGATGCGAGACTTGGTTTTGAGCCCGGCGAGCGTCCAACGCGGATACTTTCGTAAGCGCGCTTTAGAACAGCTTGTGGCTCTGCACAGGACAGACGAAACCTCATTTTACGGAACAGTCCTGTGGCACCTGATGATGCTGGAACTTTGGCATCGAAGGTATCCGACTTGGGTTGCGAATCCTGCCCTTGGTGTTTAGTCGCCAAGTTAGGCACCGCAACGACTGCTAGAGCCTTGGCGTCAAGTGGTTCGAGGGCACTAGCCTAGCTCCTCTGACCGATCACGTACCTGAAGTCAAGAACCGTTAAAGCTACTTGCCGGGTACATTGGGACACGTTTCTGTCCCGAGTTTTTTGGTGACACCTCCCGCGTACAGGTTGACTCGCTCATTCCGTTTAGAGACGCAAACTCCTGATTACCAGCTGCCCACAATAGGGAGATCGCCTTTTTGTCCGAAGGGGCCGAGACAGAGATCGACTGAGCAACCTTCCCAGGTGCCGTTGCCGTTGAGATCGAGCTGCCAGGTGCCAGAGCCAGGGTTAAACACACCGATTCTGGAGAAACCCGAACCGTCCCAGTCGCCGGTCACGGGGAGATCGCCTTTTTGTCCGAAGGGGCCGAGACAGAGATCGACTGAGCAACCTTCCCAGGTGCCGTTGCCGTTGAGATCGAGCTGCCAGGTGCCAGAGCCAGGGTTAAACACACCGATTCTGGAGAAACCCGAACCGTCCCAGTCGCCGGTCACGGGGAGATCGCCTTTTTGTCCGAAGGGGCCGAGACAGAGATCGACTGAGCAATCTTCCCAGGTGCCGTTGCCGTTGAGATCGAGCTGCCAGGTGCCAGAGCCAGGGTTAAACACACCGATTCTGGAGAAACCCGAACCGTCCCAGTCGCCGGTCACGGGGAGATCGCCTTTTTGTCCGAAGGGGCCGAGACAGAGATCGACTGAGCAATCTTCCCAGGTGCCGTTGCCGTTGAGATCGAGCTGCCAGGTGCCAGAGCCAGGGTTAAACACACCGATTCTGGAGAAACCCGAACCGTCCCAGTCGCCGGTCACGGGGAGATTCCGTTTCTTGCCGAAGGGGGCGAAGCAGAGATCGACTGAGCAGTCTTCCCAGGTGCCGTTGCCGTTGAGATCGACAAACCACTGGGAACTGTTCGCGCGGAAAACGCCGAGATGAAAACTGGGATTCTTCACGAAGCTAGCCGCAATGGTTGTGTCGGAGCTAACCAGAACCGCACAAGTGCTGCCGCTTTCACAGCCCACTCCGATCCACCCCGCAAAGATGGAACCCGGAGCCGCTTTGGCAGTAACAGTTCCTGCGGTGATAGTGGAATAATTCTCAGAACACTTCGCGCCGCAGGAAATACCCAGTTCAGTGCTGGTGATCGTACCGCTGCCTTGACCCATTTTCTGGACCGTAAGAGTGGTAGTTTTGGGCTTGAAGTAGGCAATAACCTGGGTGTCGGCGCCGAGCTTTACAGAGCATGTGCCAGTACCGGTGCATCCTCCGGCCCAGTGATCGAAGGCAGAACTAGAGTTGGGTGTCGCGCTCAGACTGATCCTCGTTCTGACGGGATAAGATGCGCTGCACTTGCTGCCGCAGGTGATCCCGGCGGGATTACTGCTGACGGTTCCGGCATCATTACTATTTTTCGTGACGCTAAGAGTGAAGGCTGGCGACGAGGCGGTTTTTACGGTGAACGTGGCCGTCACTGCGGTGTTGGAGTTGAGTTTCACTGTGCATATGCCGATGCCGGTGCAACCCCCACCCCAGCTCGAGAACACCGAGCCACTGCTTGCGGTAGCCGTAAGCGCGACGCTCGTCGCGCTGGGAAAGCTAGCGGAGCACTTGCTGCCGCAGGTGATCCCGGCGGGATTACTGCTGACGGTTCCGCTACCGGTCCCATTTTTTGTGACGCTAAGCGAGAAGTTTTGCGCAGACCCGCTTTTAGGGTTAAAAGTGGCCGTGACCACAACGTTGGAATTGAGGGTGACTGTGCATGTTCCAGTGCCGGAACATCCTCCGCCGGTCCAGCCCGAGAATACCGAAGTGTCACCGGTGGTGGCCGTAAGCGTAGCGCTTGTGCTGCTAGGCAAGCTCGCGGAGCAGGTGCTGCCGCAGGTGATCCCGGCGGGATTACTGCTGACGGTTCCGCTACCGGTCCCATTTTTTGTGACGCTAAGCGAGAAGTTTTGCGCAGACCCGCTTTTAGGGTTAAAAGTGGCCGTGACGGTAATGTTGGAGTTGAGCGTCACAGTGCAGTTGCCAGTGCCGGAGCATCCCCCGCCGCTCCAGCCGGAGAACACCGAAAGATCACTTGCGACGGCCGTAAGGCTAACCTGTGTTCCGCTAGGCAAGCTCGTGGAGCAGGTGGTGCCGCAGGTGATGCCGGCGGGATTACTGCTGACGGTTCCGCTACCGGTCCCAGATTTCGTTACGTTCAGGCTCACACCGGCTGGAGTGGCAGGGGCAGTGCCGCACGATTCGTTGGAAAATGAGGAGTTGCCCGCGGAATTGTATGCGCTAACGTGATAGCAATATGTACTACCACTGGTTACACTCGCGTCCACGTAAGACGTGCTGTTCACGCTAACTGCTGCGATCTGGGCATAGCTCCCGTTCGTGCCTAATTTGCGCTCTACCCTAAACCCACTCTCGTTCGCCGAATTGTCGGTCCAGGTGAGCGTGAGCTGGCTGGCTTGCGCGCTTGAGAGGAACAAAAGTGCTGCCAGGTTTAAAAGGGAAGTTAAGTTACCCAGTGATGGTGGTTTTTTTCTGTGTCGGATCATTAAGGGCCCCTCCTTTCAAATTCCCCCTTTGAAAGTTGGGACCCCTTGAGGGGCTCCCTTCCTTCGGTAGCCCGGCTATCAAGCTTTCGCGTGACCCGTGGCTTTGCGTCCCAGCCTCACGGCTGGTTTGCCCTTGTCGAGAAGGGGGGTGTGCTTCTAATATTGAAAACATCAATTCGCAAAAACGATGCCAGTAAAAACGCGCTCAGCGAAATTCCCAAGACCCACAAAAATCAATGCTTTCCAAATTTGTGCCTTACGTTCTTGTACTGGTTTTAGGAATCGTGCCACTTTACTCTGTCAAAATTGCTCTATTCTGCTGTCATAGATCTGTGGACGCGAAAATCGATTCTGTCAGGACCCGAGAGACGTCGACAACCGAAGGGTTTCTTATTTGCGCCTTGGGGTAGGCAAATCAGATGCCACGAGAACGAGAAATGCCAGAGATGAGAATGGCATGATTGAGATGAGTGGGCACAATCATCTGAAATAAGTTGCGCAAGAATGTCTTCGGCTGAACAAGTTTGTTGATTTTTCAGGTGCATAGAAGTGTCAACGAGCGCTGAACTGTTTGGCCTTCGAAGGACATCTACGAGTAACACGAGGACTCGCCTCATAGTGTTCTTGAGCTTTTTTCCTTGTAGTCTTTGTCCTTCAGTTTACAGGCGGAGCCTTCACATATATTCTGACTCAGGAGATGATGAAATACGGATGGCACGGGGTCCTAGGCGGGAGCCGGATGAGTTTTAGTGCAAGTTTCTTGACGGGATCGGTTTCTAAACAGAAGCGAAGATAGAGTACGCCAGCTTTCTGCCGGAAGTCGTGGACATCAAAGAACGAAACGTGGGTACCGCTGGTTGGTCATCGAAAACGGAGGCCGATCCGGCTGGGTAGCCTTCGCTCGGTGTCTCAGGGAAGCTCTATCGGGGCGAGAGTTTCAGCAAAGCCCGTTGGAACAGTAAAACCTTCTAGTCTATTGCTTCCGGCTCGCATGTAAGAAACGTCTCTAGATCTGACAGAGCGCTGAGCATTTATATTTGCAGCCTGCTCAATGTTCGAGGGGGTGTCTACGGCCGCTGATTGTGGACCCTCAGGAGCGCGGTCTTCAGCGGCGCCCTGTCGTCAAAAAACACGTCAGTTTGTGATCTTGGAACAACTCTTGCTGTATCCGAAGTGTTCGGTAATTTCGGGAGAATGGCTCATGGATGCGTCGGCCGGAAAATACCTAAACACGGTCTTAATGGGGTGGTAGATCCCTTTTCTGACAGAATTGTCGATCAGGCTAGAGTGCCCGGCATAAAGACCTGCGCAACGACTTGGTAGCTCGCTGCCCAAAAACCATGCCGTTGACAATGAGCCAGACCGTAATTGACGGCTTTTAGCAGCGAGACGAAAAAAGAATGAATAGGAATCCGCTATCTGGATTCCGTTCTCGGGAACTAAGGCGGTTGGTTGTCCGAATGTGATGGTTCGGACATTCTGGAGTTCTTGCTTTCTCTGTTGAGAACCAATCATGGACTCCGATTCTTGCAAGACCTCTTTGAGCGAGAGGACAGGTTTGCATTCTTTGCGGCTGTTGATGCAGCAAGGGCGGAAGCCTGCCCGCGGCTGTCATCACGCCTTCTTATGACCTTCGGATAATAAAGTGGCCGCCGCGTACCCTTCACAAGTATAGACGCTTCATCTTTCGGGTTTCAAATCTAGCCGACTCGAAGGGCTCAATTCTTACAGAGTTGTTTTTTCAAGCTCACTATGCCGGAAGAGAAAATACCCCTTTCCGTAATCATTCCCGTTTATAACGCTGCTCGCGAGCTGCGCGAGTGCTTGTCGGCTCTGCTAAACTCATCTCGTCCCGGCGTGGAAATCATGGTTGTTGATGATGGATCCACGGACGATACGCCCGCGGTCGCGCGGCAGATGGGCGTACAGATTCTGCGGCTGGAGAAAAATTCAGGTCCGGCGGCGGCGCGGAATCATGGCGCGCGTTACGCCAAAGGGGAAATCTTGTTCTTTGTCGATGCGGATGTTGTCGTCGCGCCCGGGCTTGTCAGCCGTGTCCCTCCAATCTTTGCGGAGCGCCCAGAAATGGCTGCTGTGTTTGGTTCCTATGACGCATTTCCCCGTGCTCCGGGTATTGTTTCTCAATACCGCAATCTTCTCCATCATTACGTACATCAAGGCGGCGAACCGGAGGCTTCGACCTTTTGGGCAGGGTGCGGAGCGATTCGGCGTTCGGTTTTTGAGACGGTTGGCGGCTTTAACGAGAGTCGATTCCCGCGGCCTTCCATCGAGGATATCGAACTCGGATACCGTTTGCGCGGCGCCGGTTATCGAATTCGCTTAGAAAAGGACCTCCAAGGGACTCATTTGAAACGGTGGACCCTTTGGTCTGTGATTCACACGGATATCCAGCGTCGCGCCATTCCCTGGGCGCACCTGATGTTGGAGAGCAAGCTAACGCCCAACGATTTGAACGTCAAAACCGCGCAACGTCTCAGTGGCGCACTGGTGCTGCTTACCTGTGTGTTTTTCTTCCTGGGTATTCTTCGGGTTGAGTTGCTGGGGCTTGCAGGGTTGACTTCCCTTGCCGTAATCTTCCTAAACAGGGACCTCTACAGGTTTTTCTTGCGCCACCGCGGAGCTTTATTTGCCACCGCCTGCATCCCGCTTCACTTTCTCTATTTCTTTTACAGCACGCTCAGTTACCTATTTGTCTGGGCGACATTTCATCTGAAATTTATCGGCACGCATTGGCTGGCGCGGTGCCGCGGTAATAGGAGTTGTTTTCATGAGTGAGCCGCACGTTTCGGGTGACAGAGTCATTATTTTTGGCGGAGGTCCCGCAGGTTTAACTGCCGCCTACGAACTAACCAAGTTGGGTCGTTGCCCGATTGTGATCGAGAAGGAAAACAAGGTTGGCGGTCTTGCGCGGACGGAAAACTATAAGAATTTCTACTTTGATATGGGAGGACACCGCTTCTTCACGAAATCTGCGGAGGTTCAGAAGATGTGGAACGAGGTCCTAAAGGGAGACTTTCTCCGCAGGCCGCGGTTGTCTCGGATCTATTATAAGAAGAAGTTTTTCTACTATCCGCTAAAGCCGCTCAACGCCCTTTTTGGACTTGGGCTTTGGGAGAGCGTTCTCATCATTTTGAGTTATCTCCGCTGGCATTTTTTCCCATACCGAAAAGAGGATACTTTTGAGCACTGGGTGACAAACCGGTTTGGAAAACGCCTTTTCCTAACATTCTTCAAATCCTATACCGAAAAAGTTTGGGGTATCCCTTGCTCAGAGTTGAAGGCCGAGTGGGCCGCGCAACGCATTAAAGGCCTGTCGCTGAAAACCGCGGTCCTCAACATGTTCCTTAAACCCAAGAAAACCATTAAGACGCTCATCGAAGAGTTTGACTATCCGCGGCTCGGGCCGGGGATGATGTGGACGAATGTCAAGGAACACGTCGAAGCAAGAGGGGCTACGGTCCGGTTAAATACCGAAGTCAGTAAGATTTGCCTGCAGGATAACCGCATCAAATCCGTGGTTGTGTCAAACAACGGTCACAGCGAAGTGATCGAGGGAACCGACTTCATCTCTAGTATGCCCCTAACCGAGTTCGTCAGGAAACTCGATCCGCCGCCGAGTCAAGAGCTTTTGCGCGCAACGGAAAAGATTACCTATCGCGATTTTTTGACCGTCTGTCTGATTGTCGACAAACGGGACCTTTTCCCTGACAATTGGATTTACATCCACGATCCCGATGTCAAGGTGGGCCGAATTCAGAACTTTAAGAATTGGAGCCCTGCCATGGTTCCCGATCAGAGCAAGTCGAGTCTCGGTCTTGAGTATTTTTGTACCGAAGGAGATAGCCTATGGACCATGGCGGATGCGGACCTGATTGAGCTCGGGAAGCGAGAAGTGCATCGGATTGGACTTGCAGCGTATCAAGACATCGAGGATGGTTGCGTGTTTCGAGTGCCTAAGTCGTATCCGATTTATGATTCGGATTATCGTGACCAATTGGCGGTGGTCAGGAATTTCGTCGAACGCATCGCAAATTTTAACACGATCGGGCGAAACGGGCTTCACCGCTACAATAATCAGGACCATGCGATGCTTACCGGCATGTTGGCGGTTCGCAACTTGGTGCTGGGCGAACGGAATGATCTCTGGAGTGTTAATACGGATCAGGAATACCTCGAGGAGATCCGCGAAGATATCCAAGGATCGACTGGCGATGTCGCTGAAGCGTTAGAAGGAGTCCTGACCCGAGTTTTCCTGAAACTTGATAGGATGGCGTTGGGCCTGTCGGTGGGAATGACAACCGGGGTGCTGCTGTTTGTCCTTACCCTAATACTGGTTCTAAAAGGGGGAGAAGCTGTCGGCCGAAACCTCGGGCTTTTGCGGCAATTCTTTCCTGCCTACAGCGTTACCCTGCCCGGCAGCATTCTTGGACTGTTTTACGGCTTTGTTAGCGGCTTTCTCGGTGGCTGGGGGTTTGCCTTTGTAAGAAACTCGGTAATGTTTCTTTACATGGCGGCAATCCACCGTCGCGCCGAACTCTATCTGCTGCGGAAACTGTTTGACTACTTCTAATCAAGACTGTCACTCGGAAAAAATGTGGGTTCGTGCCTATTGGCCATCGTTATGCGTTTTGGTCCTGGGAATCTTGCTGCGTTTTTTGTACTTGGACTCGGATCCGCAATACTACGATTGGGTAGGATATATTACCGATGAAGGTAGGTGGGTACAGCACGCCCGCAGTCTCAGCCTACAGGGTAGGTTGTTTGATCAAAATATGGACATGCATTTCTATATCGCCCCGTTTTACCAGCTGGCGAATTATCTTATGTTCGAGTTCGCCGGCGTGAGCTTGCGAACCTCGCGTCTGCTGTCGGCCTTCTGCGGTAGCGCCGTGCTAATACTCTTCTGGCAGAGGCTCCGTCATCTCGTCCATCCTCAAGTTTTATTCTTAGGTGTAACGCTGTTGGCCTTTCAGCCGGATCTCCTCGCATTGAGCAGGATTGGCGCCCCGGAAATGGCGGCAATCTTTATGCAGCTGCTAATCTATTTTCAAATCGTCAACAGCCATCGATCTGGTTGGCGCATTTCGACGGCCGGCGGTCTCATGTTTCTGGCCCTAGGGATCAAAGCCACGACAGTCCTGGTATTGCCCATTTATTCATTTGTCCTATTCTTTATGCCGCGCGGTCCGAACGAAGTGCCGCGCTGGCGCGGTCTGATACTGTTTTGGGCCGGGTTGCTTCTGCCTATGGTGTTAGTTGGTGTGGCCTCGGTAATCTATTCCCCAGCGAAGAGTTGGATGCTCTTATCGAGCTTGAGAGATCTCTGGAATCGCGATTTGATACGGTTCCTCGCTCTGTCGAGCGTCTACGATGTAGCTAACTTTCCTTTTACAGATTCCATTTCTTCGACAATTAACCTGTGGCTGCTTGGCTTGTGGCTTTCGGCCTTAGGGTGGATGGCCGCTGATCGAAAGAGCGTTGATTTTGAGTCGTACCGGTATCTGGTGACAGCAGTACTCTGGGTTTCGCTTTACTTCGTGCTGATGCTGGCCATCGCGTATTTTCCTACCCGGTATAAGGTTCACATTCTGATTCCTATGGCACTCTGTCTGACTTTCGGTATCAGTTTATTGCAGCGAGCGGGAATCCAGGCTGTGATTCAGACTTTTGGTAAACTGGAAGGGGCGATCGGGGTTCTCTGGCTCTCGTTTCTTTGCTTCCCAACCGCAGTCGTCCTTTCGCCTTTAGCGGCCTCGGCCGTTGAATATTTTGCTGTCGATCCGGAGCGACTTAGTAGCAAATTGGTTTGTGTCGCGCTCTTGACGGCTGGAACTACTTTTGTTGCCGGCCGTTATCGACGAAACCATGGGGCGATCGGTTTCTTGTTGGTATTTCCGCTTATTGCAGGCATGGCTTGGGCAATTCTGTCCATGATCAATGGCTATTCTTTCTGGCCGAGCGCGGGATCCCCATCTCACGTTGCCGCTTACGGCCTGATGGCTCTTTTGGTGTCAGGGGTTTCAATTGTCGTCGAGATGGCTTCAAGGCGGTGGGAAGTCACGCGTTTTGTTACGGTATGCGCATGGCTTTATTTGCCATTTTCACTTGTCGGAATCGCTTCTCCGTATATTGAACCTCACTATTCAATGAGGGACGCGTCCCGTGACCTTGGCAAGATACTCTCCGGATATTCAAGCATTGCGACCATGAGAGCCGAGGGGCTGTTCAACGAAAATAATTTGCGCTACAAGAGCTTTATAAAAATCAATTGGCCTGTGGAAAAACCGGAGGTATTGGTGATCGCGTTTAGGGACGTGGAACGGATGCCTATAGTTAAACGGAATTACCATCTTTTGAAGAGCTACAACATTTTCGTTTCGCCCGAGTATCTCCGCTCCGAGCCGAGTGCGATTCCCGCCGACGGAGTGATGGTAGCGGTGTACCAAAAGAATGGAACCGGCCGTGAGTGACTATCGTCTATACGGCACTTCGGAGGAGTCTAAGATTTTGGGCGTTGATTGGATTGTCACCCATGGTTGATGACAAAAAGCTCGAAGAATTAGTCTTGACCCGGTTGATGCGACTTAATGCCGTGGTTCAGGGCCTCGTCACGGGTACGTTGCTAGGACTCGTTATCTTCATTGCGACAAACTGGCTGATTCTAAAAGGGGGTCATATCGGTCCCTCTGGTGAGCCGGTCGTCGGGCCTCATCTTGCTCTCCTGCGCCAGTTTTTCATCGGCTATCGGGTCAGTTTTTGGGGAAGCTTGATTGGGTTTGCCTATGGGCTCGGTTTCGGCTTCGTTATCGGGTATTCGGTTGCCAGGATCTATAATTGGATCGTCGATCTTCGAGAGTCCAGAACAGCGAGAAAGGGCTAGAATAATCAACGTGAGTTGAGCGCAGCCCAATGTCAACGCTGCTAAGGATTAGCGATGATTATCTCATACCTAGGTTTTTGGACGGGCGTTGCTCTGATGGTTGCGGGGATTTTTGTTCCTTCGTCGTCGTTAATAGAATCCATTCGCACCGTGCCTGCTCACCTCGCAGATCAATTGTTGACGGGGGCGACGCTACTCAGGATCGGCGTCGTAATCCTCGGACTCATCGCTGTCGCACTGAGCAGGGTGTCCATAGGCCAAACGATGCGGCGCCGCGAAGGAGTCGCAACCAATCACAGCAGCGCAGCGGACATAGTGATTCTAACGATCATTCTCCTTGCCGCATCGGCGTTGCGGTTATACGATCTTGACGCGGGGTTGTGGCATGATGAAATACTGACGTATGTCAAGTTCGCGCGGATGCCAGCAGGCGAGATCATCTCCACCTACGATACGCAAAACCAGAACTTCCTTTATTCGCTGCTCGTGCGGGCCTGTTTTGGAATTTTTGGTGATGATGCCTGGAGTCTTCGCCTTCCGGCCGTGATGTTCGGAGTCGCGAGTATATGGGCGATGTATTTTTTCGCTCGCCAGGCTGTCAATAAGAGGGAGGCGCTACTTGCCGCGGCGCTACTTACTTTTTCCTATCACCATATCTGGTTTAGTCAGAACGCCCGCGGCTACACGGGCCTTCTTTTCTGGACGCTTCTTTCCAGCGGGTTGTTTTTCATGGCCCTACGTGAAGGGGGCCTGCAACTTTGGCTTGCGTATGCCGTGTCTTCCGCCTTTGGCGTCTACACTCAAATGACGATGGTTTTCGTCATCGTCAGTCACCTCACGGCCTATGGAACGACGCTCTTCGTCCGCCGTAGGGAAACCTGGCCAGAACGATGGACCGGCCTTTTCGTCGGTTTCGGTTTGACCGGATTTTTAATTTTGTTGTTGCACGCCCTTGTTTTGCCTCAGGTTTTCAGCACGGTTGTTGGACAAGAAAGTACGGTTCCGGCGTGGAAAAATCCCTTGTGGACCCTACTTGAATTATATAAGGGTCTCAGCGTTGGCATGGTTGACGGTGCCGTAGCCGTAATTGCCCTGGGCGTCTTTTGTCTCGGCTTGTGGAGCATCGGCCGTACGAACGGGCTCTTTCTGCAATTGCTCTTTGTTCCCCCACTCCTATGCGCCGCCATAAACATGGCGATGGGGCACCACCTATGGCCGCGTTTTTTCTTCTTCACCTTCGGATTTGGCGCATTGGTTGTTGTGCGTGGCACGATGTTCTTGGGGCAGTTGATGACGCGATTCCTGAAGTTGGCGCCTGCCAAATCAATCACTCTGGGGACTGTTCTGTGCGCCGGCTTAATTGTCGCTTCGGCGTTATCGGTGCGATCGGCGTATGCCCCGAAGCAGGATTTTAAGGGGGCTCTTGAATTTGTAACTTCAAACAGTGAGCCGGGCGATGCGATAGTCACCGCTGGGTTGGCTACATTTACCTACCAGAATCTGTACAAGGTGAATTGGAAATCTGTGGATTCTTTGGAGGCCCTCAACGCGGTTCGCGCCGGCGCAAAGCGGACGTGGCTCCTTTATACGTTTCCAACCCACATGGCCGCCGTTTACCCTGACATCATGGCTGCTATCCAAAGCGATTTCGGGATTGTCAAAAGGTTCCCAGGTACGGTAGGCGACGGTACCGTTTTTGTGGCTCGGTCTATTGATCGCCGTTCATAAGAGCTTCACGTAAAGCAAATCGGGCGGGAGCTTATGGTCAAACCGGTATCCGTTGTTATTCCGGCATATAACGAGGAAGCAGCAGTTCGTGAACAAGTAGAAAACGTTCAACGCGTATTAAACTCGCAAGGCATCGTTCACGAGATCGTTGTCGTTGATGACGGATCACAGGACCGGACTGCCGAAGAAGCGGTCAAATCGCAAGCTCGTGTATTGAGACATCCGGCAAATCGTGGATATGGCGCTGCCCTTAAGACTGGCATCTTAGCAGCCAGATACGAGACCATCGTAATCACAGATGCCGACGGAACGTACCCCGCGGATGAAATTCCAATCTTAGCCGCTAAGCTGGAAACGGCGGATATGGTCGTTGGCGCTCGCACCGGAGCGGAGGTTCATATTCCTGTGATACGCCGGCCGGCAAAACTATTTCTGGGTTGGCTCGCGGCCTGTATCGCGGGGCAAGCGATACCCGACCTAAATTCGGGTTTGCGGGCTTTCCGCCGCGAGTGTGTCGGGCAATATTTTTCGATCCTGTCAAACCGGTTTTCTTTTACCACGACAGTGACTTTAGCCTTGTTGGCCGACGATTATCTCGTCGTCTACCATCCTATCAACTATTACCGACGAGTCGGCAGGTCTAAGATTTCCCCACGCCACTTCATGGACTTTACGGTTTTAGTCCTGAGAATGGCGATGTTGTTCCAGCCCTTAAAAATCTTCGCCCCGCTGGCGTTTTCTTGCGGCTTCTTGGGGACCATGAAAGTTTTATATGACGTTGTGACTCTGTTTCCGCGCGTGTCTACGGTTGGCTGGTCGCTCTTGTATCAGCCGGTACTGTCGACGTCAGCGATCCTGCTCTTATTAGTTGCATTGCAATTGCTCTTGATTGGCATGGTTGCCGACGGCGTGGTTCGGCGTATCGGACAACATAACAGGTCCATGGCGCCGTCTCATGCGATCAGGGCGTTTCAGTCGCTTCCCTCCTCACAGGAGAAAGAGGACGAGGCTGCCCATCATTTCAAAGGTTGAGCGTCCAAGATGGATCCGTTGAGAGTAATCTTGTTTTTAGGTTTGGTCTTTCACAAATTGCTTTGGGAGCTTCTAAAGAGAAGAGACGGAATGACGAGAGTTCGGCGTCAATCTTCAGGATTCCTGGCGAAATGGCTTATCAAACCTCTCAAAGCGCTCGTTTTGGCATTTTTTGTTTTCCAAACCCTCTTTCTGGACCTGTTCCCGATTGTCGAACATCCGTTCGCCCTGCGGGCGATGGGAACTCTGATCTATTTCATCGGGCTCGGCACCGCAGTGTTGGGGCGTATGCAGCTGGGTAAGAATTGGGTGGATCTCGAAGACTATCAAGTTCTGCGAGAGCAGTCTCTCACAATTAACGGAATCTATGGCTATATCAGACATCCGATCTATACCGGGGATATTGTTCTTCTCATCGGGCTACAGCTGGCATTGAATTCGTGGCTCGTTCTCGCGGTTTTGATTCCACTGGGGATTGTGGTGAAACAGGCATTGGCTGAGGAAGCGGTGTTGTCGGAGGGTTTCCCGGCATATCAGGCGTACTGCAAACGCACCAAGCGATTCATCCCGTTCATCGCTTAGTCTTCAGAATGGAATAATGGACTATTGGGGTAACGGAGTAATGGAATGAGACACTCTCCGTTCGCGCGCTGAACTCCGCCGAAGGACGTCCGCAATTGCTTCGCTCCGAAGTGGTAGAGGCTGGAGGACCGGGATGGTGGACTTACGGAGTGAGGCATTTAAAACGCAGTACTCCGATACTCCAACACTCCATTTTGCTCACCCGCCTGCGCCTTGATTAAAACCAGAGCCATGAATAAGCCACATGTTGTTATTCTCGGCGCGGGACCGGCGGGTCTGGGTGCTGCGTTTCAGTTGGCTCGCCGCGGTGGGGTGCAAGTGACGGTGTTGGAGCAAAATATTCACGTTGGCGGTAACGCGGGCAGCTTTGATTTGGCTGGCATGCGCGTCGATTATGGCAGCCACCGACTGCATCCGTCCTGTGATCCGCAAGTTTTGAATGATATTCGGGCACTCCTCGGCGGTGACCTGCTGGATCGGCCGCGACATGGACGCATTCGGCTGTGCGATCGGTGGATTCGGTTTCCGCTTAAGCCGTTGGATCTGACCCTAGGATTGCCGCTCCGGTTCTCAGCGGGTGTGGCGGCGGACCTGTTGCGCAAGACCCTCGGCAATGGCAGCCGCTCCAGTCATGATGAAACATTCGCTTCAGTCTTGGAGCACGGTCTTGGTCGAACGATCTGTGATAACTTCTATTTTCCCTACGTACAAAAAATCTGGGGGCTACGGCCAGAGGAATTGGCGGTCACACTCGCGCGCCGGCGGATATCCGCCGGATCGCTATCAAAAATGGCGCGCAAGATCTTGACAGCGGTGGCGGGTTCCAAACCCAATGGGCGTGGACGTTTTTTTTATCCGCGTCACGGCTATGGCCAGATCGCAGAAGCATATTGTCGAGCTGCGCGCGACGCTGGCGCCAAGGTTTGTCTTGGCGCCCGGGTGCAGGCTATAGAGATTGAAGGAAACTCGGTTAAGTATGTTCATTGCGAGATGGACGGTCGCGCAGCCGCGCTTCCCGCAGACTATGTTTGGTCCACCATTCCAATTACAGTTTTAGCCAAGTGCGTGAAGCCGCCAGTACCGCCGGAAATCGGGCATGCCGCCGTCGAGGTCCAGTATCGGAGTATGATTCTCGTCTATCTGGTTCTTGAGCAAGAGCGCTTCAGCGAGTTTGATGCCCACTATTTTCCGGATGCCGCTATTCCAATCTCACGGTTATCCGAGCCCAAGAATTACAGTGACGGGGAAGGACCGAAGGGTTCCACCGTCCTTTGTGCGGAATTTCCGTGCGCGAGCGACGCGCGCGAGTGGAGCATGAGCGATGGTGAATTGGGACAGTTAGTCTGCCAATCACTTGAAAAAGCTGGAATCCCGGTTCGAGCGCCAATCGCGCAGGTTGTAACCCGACGGCTTCCCCACGCCTATCCGATTTATCGCCGGGGGTACGAGACTTATTTTGATCGCTTGGACCATTGGCTCGCGCAAATAAACGGTTTACTTTCGTTTGGCCGGCAGGGACTTTTCGCGCATGATAACACCCATCATGCGTTATACATGGCGTACTGCGCCGTCAACTGTCTGGACGGCGGGGGTCGCTTTGATCATCGACGATGGCAAGCATTCCGAGACGTTTTTGAGCGGCATGTGGTCGAAGATTGATCGTTAGAATTGCAAGATGGCTCTATCGTTTGGGTTAATCGGCTGTGGTGAGATTGGCCGACTGAGGGCGGCTGCGATACAGCGTTGTTCACTGGGCCACCTGGCCGCGGTCAGCGATATTGACCGTCGAGCAGCCGAAACTGTCGCAGTTCAATGCGGCAGCCGGGTGGAAGACGACTGGCGTACGATGGTCCGCCGCAATGACATTGATGCCGTGATTGTTTCCACGCCACCCTCGCTCCATGCCGAAATGTCCATCGAGGCGCTGAATCGCGGCAAGCATGTCCTGTGCGAAAAACCCTTGGCACGTACCCCTGCCGAATGCCATCGCATCGTTGCGGCTGCCGAGGACAATAGCCGCTTTTTGGCGACGGGTTTCAACTATCGTTTCTATCCGTCGATTGAAAAGGCGCGGGAGCTGCTGGACGCGGGGCTAATCGGGAAATTGGATCATGTGCGAGCGTACAGCGGTTATTCGGCGGCGGCTCACAGTCACGACTGGCTTCATGACGCCGAGATGATGGGTGGGGGAGCGCTCCGCGATAATGGGATTCATTTGATTGATCTGACCTGCTACTTTCTCGGAGAAGTCGCGGAGGTCAAAGGTTTTACCTCGAATTCTGTGTGGGGCTTTAATGGTTGCGAAGATAACGGCTTTGCTTTGCTTCGTAGTACGACAGGAAAGATTGCGACCCTGCAAGCTAGTTGGACGGAATGGCAAAGGTATCGTTTTCGCATCGAGATTTACGGCAGCCTGGGCTGTATTCGCGCCTGGTGTTTCCCTATGCTGACGCAGGTAACCTGGAGCAAAGAGCTTGGTGGTAAAACCAAACGCCGGATTCATCTGTTTCCGATGACGCACATCTGGGAACGCCTCCGTTCGTACCGGTGGGTCGTGGTCCAAAGCTTCATCCGAGAAATCCACGCCTTCGCGCGAGGGATTAGCGGCGAACTCACGACGGTAGCGACCGGCCACGACGGTTTGCGAGCGGTCGAGATCGCTGATGCGGCGTCCGTTCATTTAGGCACTCAAGGGTGAGGCATATGACTGGATGGCCGCTGCACAAGATTCACAAATGGATCGCCGTTACCGCCGGTGTGTTCCTGTTGATGTGGCTCTTTAGCGGAATCTCAATGGTTTTGCCGCCGATATCGCCCGGTCCCGACCCCGTTCGGCGGCCGCCAAGTGTTGATTTCCGCGAAATTACGCTATCGCCCGCTCAGGCAGTCGCAAACCTGGAAAAGGCTCTGGGAACGTCGTCGCGGGTAAATTCCGTGAACCTCAAACGGATTCAAGATATTGTGGCCTACGAAGTTCGTGTAGAAAACGGCGCTGCTCATCTGATAAACGCCGTATCCGGCAAGGTATTTTCGATCACGCGTGATTTGGCGGAGCGGTATGTTCGTGACGCCTATCCAACTGAGGGCGGGGTTGTTAAGGTCGAAAAGATAGACCGGTACAGCTACGCCTATCAGTGGGGATCGCTGCCCGTCTATCGGGTTGTGCTGGACGCTAACCCGTCAGTGGACTTCTACGTATCGGTCAATGACGGAGTAGTGCGCCGCATTGATCGTTGGTACAGGCTGCGGGGTCTGTTGGGAAGTTTTCACACATTCCAGCCGCTCAAACTCATCACGAGCCGCGACGAGTTACGGCGGGGTTTGCTAGTTCTGCTTAGTTTGGTCGCTATCGGGGCTGCCGCAACCGGCTACTATTTGGCTCTTGCGAGGCGAGCCTAGAACCGAGCGCGGTCAAAAGACAAAGGCGCCGCCGCAACCATAAACTCCCTTTTTGCCTAGGCCGAGCTCTTCGCGAACTGGCAAAGGTTGAAAGCCCGCTGCCGCAAACATGAACACGCGAGATTTACGAGCGTGGGTTCGACAATAAATTCTTTGCGACCGTTCGTTGTGAATCGAGAAAGCACAAGGTCGACGCGGTCGCTGTCTGTGGTCGTCGTGATTCTAGGAGGTCGCCCATACCTTCCTAGATGTCTTGAGGCGTTAATCCCCCAAGCGTCCGGCGAAGACGCGGAGATCGTCGTGCCCTGCGATGACCGTATTGCGGATCTGCCGGAAGTTCAAATGCTATTTCCGGCCGTGCGGTTTCTAGCCGTCGACGGCCACCGTACCTACGCTGAGCTGCGGGCGTTCGGCGTTCAGGAGTCCCATGGCACAATCGTGGCGTTAACGGAGGATCATTGCACGCCTAACTCTGATTGGTGCGCTCAAATCCGCAAAGCTCACGCGGGTCCCCACGCCGGCCGTGGGCGGCGCCGTTGACAAAAAAGGATCGGACACGGCGGTGAATTGGGCTCTCTACATGGCCGATTACGCGCGCTACATGAGTCCAATACCAGAGGGGCCGTTGGATCACTTGTCAGATTGCAATGTGTCGTATAAGCGGTCAGCGCTGCAAGCTATCGGTGATGTGTGGCACAACGAATTTCATGAACCGGCTGTTCACGAAGCGTTACAAGAGCGGGGCGAATCGCTGTGGTTTTCTCCTTACGTGGCAGTCCAACAGCAGCGGACCGTGGGGCTCGGTGAAGCGGTGAAGGACCGCTACTCGTTCGGCCGCCTGTTTGGCGGTGAACGCACCACGAGAGGGCAAGGGGCAGGGAGCAAAGCGCAGGGAGGTGCGAGCAGAGGGCAAAAGACTAGAAGCGCCTCACTCCGCCGATTGATCTATGCGGGCGGCGCCATTTTTTTGCCGCTCATCCTCGTGGGACGGGTCGGGCAGCACGTTTTCCGGAGACGTCGGCACATAGGGGTGTTCTTTTACGCGTTACCCGCGTTGGTTCTTTTGAATTTGGCGTGGGCCTGGGGCGAATTTGTAGGGTATGTTACCGGCCGTCCTGGCGATTCCTTGACCCCTAAAACACCAAGTGATGCGAGGCTTCGAAAGAGTGCGGCCACGTGACCTTCAAAGGTGTTGAGATTTGCTGCCCGCGGTGCAAGGGGGATCTGTCGCAATCACAAAAATCCGACAATCAACTCCACTGCCTGCGTTGCAATAGCTCCTTCCCAATAATCTACGATATCCCGGACTTAAGGATATTTGGCGATCCATATATAGATCTGGAGGCAGATCGGGCAAAGGGCTTGCGGGTCGCCGCCCGATTCAACGAACTAAGTTTTTCAGAGCTCGTTGATTTTTACTACAGCGTTACTTCGGTGGTTCCTCCCAAGGATGCCCGCCAGTATAAGCGAGGTCTAATGGCGGGGATAGCGCGGACGGAAGCCGCGCTCGATTCTTGGGAAGGCGCTGTCGGTACGAATGGCCGAGCTCCTGCGGTCAGCCTGCTCGATGTGGGCTGTGGCACTGCCCCTTTGCTTGTGGCAGCCACGTCGCGATATCAAAAGGCGGTCGGTGTGGACATAGCCTTTCGCTGGCTGGTGGTCGCAAAGAAGCGGCTGGCGGAAGCAAAGTTGGAAATACCCCTGATATGCGCGTGTGCGGAGGCCCTTCCGTTCCCCGACGGTGTTTTTGACCGAGTGGTGGCTGATTCCGTACTCGAACATTTGACGGATCAACAACGGGGTTTGGCCGAGTGCCATCGCACGTTGCGCCACGGCGGTTACCTGTTTGTTGCTACGCCGAACAAATTCAGTTTGGGTCCGGACCCCCACGCCGGGCTCTGGGGAGGCAGTTTGTTGCCCAGTTCCTGGATTGCAGCGTATGTGCGCCGCAGCGGTGGCATTCCGCCCAAACGTTATCTACTTTCGGCACCGGCTTTAAACAAGTTGATCAAGAACGCCGGATTTTGCGTGCCGCGGATTGAATTGCCTGCCGTCCCGGCCGGTCAACGCAGCCACTTTGGCAAAGGCATGAGGTTGTTGATTGACCTGTACCATCTAGCCAGAAGGTTGCCGGTGAGCCGATCGCTCTTATACATGATTGGGCCTCTCTTGCACGCCGTTGCCGAGAAACCTAGTAAAGCCGCGTAGGAGACAGGGATTTCTATTCTCCCTCGACAACGGTCGCAAAATAGATGGATAAACCCTTTCTCAATATTGTCAGGCTTTGCGCTGGCGACTTGCCGGCGAAAGCGTTAAATTTTTTCGCGTTTGTTTACCTCGCGCGGGTGCTGGGCGTGGCGAACTACGGCGTGCTGGAATTTGCTGTCTCAATCCTAACGTATTTCCAGCTTTTTGCCGATGGTGGCTTGGAGTTGTGGGGCACGCGCGAGGCCGCCCAGGGAAGGGATATGCGGGAATTGGCTGCGCGAATCGTGCCGCTCCGATTTTTGCTGGCGCTCGGCTCCTTTTTTGCCTTGCTGATATTGCTCCCGGCGTTTCCGGACTACCCTGCCTTGAAGACCACCGTGGCACTGTATGGGCTGACGTTACTTGCCCAGGCAGTCGACTTGAAATGGGTATTCATGGGACGGGAGAAGATGTCATGCGTGGCGGTAGGGTTGGTGGTCGGGCAGGTCGCGTTTGCTGCGGCGGTATTCGGGTCCGTGCGCAGCCCTGCAATGATCGTGTGGGTGCCGGTGCTTCGGCTGGCCGCCGATCTTGCTATGGCGGCGTATTTTTTCCGGCTCTTTCGGGCCGAGCACGGTGGTTTGCGGTTGTCGTTTACGCTGTCGGGCACAGGCAGTGTGCTGCGCGCGGCGCTGCCCATGGGTACGGCGCTAGGGCTGGGGCTGATGATGTACAATATCGATACCGTTTTGCTGGGGTTCTTGATGGCGCCGATCATGGTGGGGTGGTACAGCGCCGCCTACAAGCCAGTGACAGTGGCTTTGGCTGTGCCGGTCACCTATTTTCGCGGTCTGTTTCCGGCGCTTTCGCGCGCCCACACGGAGAGCCGCGAGGGATTCCGCGAGATTGTGGATCGGTCACTACGGCTAACGTCAGTTTTCGCTGTGCCGATTGGCGTGGGAGGGACCCTTTTGGCGGAGCCAATCATTAATTTACTGTTTGGCCCGGACTATGCCAATTCCGTGCGCGCATTGCAGGTGCTTTCCTGGTCCGCAGTATTCGTGGTCCTGCGTGGCACCTACCGCCAAGCGCTCAATGCAACTGGAAAATCGCGGCTGGATCTGCGCTGTGCAGGCGCCGCCGCTGCGCTCAATTTGGGTCTGAACCTGCTGCTGATTCCTCGCTATGGCATTATCGGAGCGGCCGCGGCGACCCTCGTATCCGAAATACTTTGGCTGACAATGGCCGCGTATTGTTTCTATCATTATGTAACCCCAGTGAGCCTGCTGCCACGCCTACTGCACCCGGTGCTGGCAGGAGCTGTGATGGGGGCTTGTTTTCTGCTTACTCCGACCCTGTTTTGGGCGACACGGGCTTTCCTTGGTGGCCTCGTGTATTTTGGCGTCATCCTCCTGTTGAGCCAGGTAGAAGTGCAGTATTGGGGACAGACCCGCAAGGCGCGAGTTTCCTGAGTCCACAAACTCTCTTGTTGCCAACGTATGCTCCAGAGATCACTGCGAATGCTCGACAAGCATCAACGGTTGCCCCGGTGGATTGCCGTATGGATTGCAACGGGTGGGTATTGCGGCTATTTCCGGATCGCTCCAGGAACCGTGGGCAGCTTTGTGGGACTCCTGCTCTATCTGCCAATGGCCGCAAGCCCGATTCCGGTTCAGATTGCCATTATCGGAAGTCTCTTTGGCTTAGGGGTCTGGGCGGCAGAGCAGGCTGAAAAAGTCCTGAAGATCAAAGATGCGCCGTCCGTCGTTATCGATGAAATTGTCGGTATGTGGATTGCGGTTTTGTTCCTCCCGCACACGGTCAGTTACTTTCTGGGCGCGTTCCTTCTGTTCCGTCTCTTTGACATCCTTAAACCGTTCCCGGCAAAGCAAGCGGAGCAGCTGAGGGGCGGGTTGGGGATTATGCTTGACGATGTGGTTGCCGGAATTTATGCCAACGCGGCAATCCATGGCGTTTTGAGCTTCCGTGAGTTTCTAAATTAATGGCGTTTCAGGTTTCCCCGTGGTTAACACGGTGCTATCACCTTCATTTCGGTCACCACGAAGAGCGCGAAGGCCACGAAGGGAGATCGGATTTCTTTGCTGATAAACTGCGTGCTGCTCGTGGCTTTCGTGGTCAAATCTGCTTTTCTCGTCTAGCTCTTTTTTGGTTGCGATGGAGCTCATTAGTTACGCAGCCAATCTTTAGGGCGACGTGACGATGCCCTTTTCATCGATGACCTAAGCCGCGTTGAGCTACTTCGGAGATGACTCCTGCGATGAAACAACGCCAGGTATCTGGGTGGCGATTATCAGAGCGTGAAACCGCGCTGCGGCTGTTCATCACTTGCTGGCTTGTTTACAGCCTGCACTTTGCCACCAATACTGTCCGAGAAATCTATCTCGCGCTGGGAATCGGCGATCATTTTTCCTTTGGGGTGGACGAATATGCCCATATGCATCCGGACCTGTTCGAAAAGGAAGGCTACGGATGGCACATCGGTAACAACCCAGGCGCGTCGATGATGGCCGCCATCCCCTACGCCCTGGCGCGCCCGATCATTGATCCGGTCGTCAAACAGGTGCAGCAAAAACGCGCCGCAACCGGCCAGACAGAGCCTCCATCGTACAACTCGCCATGGCCTATGGCACGGGCTTTCTATAAAGAAGCGTGGCGGCGTGGTTTCGATATCAAGTTCGGACTTGCGGCTTTCGTCATGCAATCATTTTGCATGGCACCCGTGTCGGCGCTGGGCGTTGTCGTTATGTTCTTTGTCCTAGCGGGTATTTTTCAGCCGGACAAGACGGCATTGTGGCTCTCCCTCCTCTATGCCTTTGGCACGCCGGTGTTTTTCAGAACGGGTTACTTAAATCAGAATATGATGCTCGGTCACTTCGCGTTTATGGGATTCGTGGCGATGTGGAACCCGGGGGAGAGCGATCGGTGGTCAACGCAGACGCGATTTTTTCTCGGAGGACTTGCGGGCGGAACTGCGCTGCTCTTTGACTACAGCGGAGCGGTGTTGCTTTTGGGCCTGTTTCTTTACGGAATCGCAAAGCGGTTGCGTGCCCTGTCACTCGCCGATGCGTTACGTCACGGCGGCTGGTACGTTGTCGGGGCGTTAGGGCCCGTTTGTCTACTGTGGTTCTATCAGTGGCGAAGTTTCGGCCATCCGTTTTATCCCGGCCAGCACTGGATGCCGCCCGTTGAGTGGAGCGATCTCGGATACCAGGGCTACGGCTGGCCACAGCTGGAGCTTTTGCGCGAACTAGCCTTCGACTATCGCTTCGGCTTTTTTGTCACTAGTCCGGTCCTGTTGCTGGGTTTGCTCGCGCCCTTACTGAACCGGGGCGCACGGCGTCCTTTGCCTGATTTCGAGTTGACTTTCATATTATTGCTGTTTGTCGCGTTTTGGATATTCTTCAGCGGCAGTAACTATACAAGGCTTCAGTTCAACACAGGCATCCGCTACATGGCACCGATGTTTCCGTTTTTGTTTGTGCCGGCGGCCGTTGTTTTGATACGGCTCCCGCGCCTTGTCATTTTTTTCATCGGTGCGGTTTCGGTCACCGAATCCTGGTGCCTCGCCATGGTTCGGGACGTCGAGAGTGGCTTCGGCGTGCTCTACCCGATCCTGCGCGTCTTTTTGGGGGGGTTTCAGTTGCCGGCCCTTACGACACTCTCGCGTATGAGCGGCCAATACGGTGAGTTTTTTTACCCCGGGGTTTCCCCGTTGCCTTTTTTTGTCTTGGCAGCGGTCATCCTGTACGGTGTCTGGTCGCCACGCGTTGCAGGCTCCCTGCCGGCCAAGCCATTGCGGGAGTGGAAAGATGAAGGAGTGAAACCATGAGTCAAAAGGCGCTGGTCTCAATTGTGACGCCGGTTTTCAACGAAGTCGAAGTCATTGGAGCGTTTTACGACCGGATACGAAAGGTCATGGACTCGTTGAGCTCAATCGCTTATGAGTTGATTTTCATCGATGACGGAAGCACTGACGGAACGTATGAGAAATTAGTGAACTTCGCCAATTCAGGTGCCGACGTCAAGCTCATCAAATTCTCGCGCAATTTCGGTCATCAAATCGCGATCACGGCCGGCTTTGATTATGCAAAAGGCGATGCCGTCGTCGTAATCGATTCGGATCTTCAGGATCCGCCCGAGTTGATAAAAGACTTTATCCGTAAGTGGGAGGAAGGTTGCGATGTGGTCTATGGAGTTCGCGAGCAGCGCGAGGGCGAGAGCAGAATCAAACTGCTGACCGCGCACGCGTTCTACCGCTTGCTCAAAGCTCTAACCAACATCGAAATTCCCGCGGACGTCGGCGACTTTCGCTTGATGAGCCGTCGCGTCGTGGAACAGTTCAAGGAACTCAAGGAAAAAGATCGGTTTGTCAGAGGATTGGTGAGTTGGATCGGTTTCAAGCAGACGGGAGTTTCATATGTGCGGGACCGGCGGTATGCCGGCGTGACCAAGTACCCCTTCCGGAAGATGCTCAAGTTTGCCCTCGACGGGATCACGGCGTTTTCCACGGCGCCCCTGAAACTAGCCACCTGGCTCGGCTACAGCGCCTCGTTTCTCGCCTTCCTCTATGCCTGCAGCGTGTTCATTCAGAAAGCGCTTGGCTATACGGTTCAGGGATGGGCGACAATGATGGTGGCGATGCTATTTTTAGGAGGCGTCCAGCTGATCAGCATTGGAATCATCGGTGAATATCTGGGAAGGATCTTCAACGAGGTCAAACAAAGACCGCTTTACGTGGTTGATGAAATTTATGAGTCGGGAAACGCGCGCAAATCCCAACGCGCGGTCGCAAGCTAAAAGGCAAAGAGCAACGAGCAAAAGGGCAAGGGAGGAGTAAAATTCGAAATTCGGTTTTCGAAAGTCGAAATTTTAACCTCTCAGTACTAAGCGCTGATAGTTGATTACTGATTAACGATGTCTAATCTCTGACTACCATGACGTCGTTGTTTATAACGGGAGCGAATGGTTTTATCGGAAGTTACCTTTTGGCAAGGCTCGACCCCCGGCGCTACGACCCTATCTACTGTCTCGCAAGAAGCGGCAGCACCACCGGAAAGACCGCCCAAGAAGATAATTTCCGGTGGTTGGTCGGGAGTCTCTTTGACACAGACGTATACGGTGGATGTTTAGATTCAAGCGACGTGGTGATTCATCTTGCGGCGGCCACGGGGAAGGCCCGGCGAGAGCAATACTTCACGGTCAATTCCGCCGGAACCCAACACCTGCTTGCCCAATGCAAACAGCGCGGCGTAAAAAAGTTTTTGTATGTAAGCTCGATAGCGGCGAAATATCGAGACAAGTCGCATTACTATTACGCGCAATCGAAGCAAGAAGGCGAGGAAGCCGTAAGGCAGAGCGGCTTGAACTACACGATTCTGCGTCCCACGATCGTTTTAGGGAAGGAATCGCCCGGTTGGAAGGCATTATCGAGGATTGCGCGGCTACAGTGGGTCCCGGTTTTGGGCGGCGGCACCGCGCTGATTCAGCCCATCGATGTGAATGACTTGGTGGATGCGATGATTTCAATTGTCGAAGAGGAAGACTTCCACGATGAAAGCTTTGATTTAGGCGGTCCCGACGTTCTCAGCATGGAAAAATTTCTGAGAAAGGTTCACCGGCTCTATTATCGCGATGAGCCAAGAGTCATCCACTTGCCGTTGACGCCACTGAAGTGGATCGTCGCCTGCAGTGAAAGATATTTTCCCCGGTTGATGCCATTGAACGCCGGGCAGCTGTCGGTGTTCGTCCAGGACGGAACGATCACGTGGAACCGTTTATACGAAAAACACCGCTCCCGGATGAAAAATCTCGATACTGTGCTAAAGACGCTAACTGCTAACGCCGCGGCGCGATAACTTGCGTTGCTTTAAGCAACAAATCACCGCAGAGGCGCAGAGTTCACAGCGATCGCGCCTCCGCGGTCAAACATTTTCTAATCGATTCGGCGACTGCTTTGCCTCGGTGCATGAATAATCCGGGCGACCAGCGAACTATGGATCCCAAGACTCTAGACCGGGAATGCTCCGTTTTTTGCCGTTATTTGCTCGGCCAGGAACCGAACGAATATGTCAAAAAGAAGTATCGCGAAGCCCACCAGAGCCGCTCCTTTAACCGCGGTGAACATTCAGATCCAGGCGACGGCTTTTTAGTGAAGATCGCAAGGATCAATCCATGGAGTGCGAAAATCATCGATGCGTACAGCCGTGTCTTCCGTCCATATTCAACGATCCGAAAGAAACTCGTTTTGTTGCTGGCCATTTTGGAAAGTTGCGCTCCTACGCACGGGTACTTAGATTCGGTGGACTCAAACTCGATTCCTTTGTTGGCCCTACGATTGGTTCAAAGATGCTTAACGTTTGCCCTAATCCTTATGGTCGGTATCGGGGTGATACTCCCGGTAGAACTGATACTGCGCGGGAGCACGAAATGCCTCGTTTTGTGGTTGCCCCGACATGGATAAGGTGGTGATTGTCGGCTCGGGAGCTAGCGGCGTCCATTTTGCTCTGTCTTTGTTAAAGAAAGGCTATGAGGTCCTAATGCTGGACGTGGGTACCAATGGAGCCGAACCCGTAAATAGACAGGACACCTTTGTCGATTTGAAAGCTCAATTGAAAGACCCAGCGGCTTATTTCTTGGGGGAAGACTTTTCGGGTGTCTTTTTTCCCGATTTCAAATCCGAATACTACGGCATTCCACCGAGTAAATCTTACGTATTCGCGGACGTCGATGGCGACGAGGTTAAATCTAGCGGATTTTCTCCACTTCGGTCATTCGCGCAAGGGGGGTTGGCGCAGGCCTGGACGGGGGGCGTCTATCCTCTCAATACGCACGAACTGGGAGAATTCCCTTTTCGTTACAGCGATATCGAGCCTTACTACAATGAAGTCGCAAAACGCATCGGAATCTCGGGAGCGAAGGATGATTTAAGCAGGTTCATGCCGGTTCATGAAAGCTTGCTCAGCCCACTCAATCTCGATGAGCATTCCGCTCTTCTCCTCTCCGAGTATGAAGGACAAAAGTCCTTTCTCAACGGCAAACTCCGTTGTTACTTTGGCCGATCCCGCATCGCGGCGTTAACCGAGGAGAGAGGGGAGCGGCAACGATGCTCGTATTTAGGAAGATGTCTGTGGGGATGCCCATCGGAGGCCTTTTATACGCCGTCAATCACGCTGAATGAGTGCCAAAAATTCGCGAATTTTCGCTATCTTCCGGGTCTCTATGTCGGCCATTTCAAGTTTAATGCCAAGCGCCAAATTACCGCAGTTGTCGCCAGGTCGTTACACGACAACACAGCACATGATTTTTCGCTAGATAGGCTGGTACTGGCTGCGGGAACCCTCTCGTCATCAAAAATTTTCTTGCAATCGATATTCAAAAGCACGAGGGAGATCGTGACGCTTCGCGGCCTAATGGATAACCGGCAAGTGTTGATTCCATTTGTCAACCTCAAAATGATTGGCCGGCGGTTTGACCCGGCAACCTACCAATATCATCAGATTGCCTTCGGCATCGAAGGGGAAACGCCTCCGGAATATCTTCACGGTCTGGTCACGACTCTAAAGACGGCCCTGGTCCATCCCATCATTCAAAACATCCCATTGGATTTAAAAACATCCATCTTTCTATTTCGAAATTTACATGCCGCATTAGGGTTGGTGAACCTGAATTTTTGCGATACGCGCCGGGACGACAACTTCGTCACCCTGGAGGCGGGAGATGAAAATTCCGCTCCGGCGTTGCGGATAAACTATGCGCCGCGGTCCGATGAGGGCGCGCTGATCCAACAGGCGCTTAAAAAGGTCAAACGAGCGCTGCGGAAGCTCAAGTGTATCGTGCCCCCTGGTATGATTCACGTTCGCCCGATAGGTGCTAGTGTTCACTATGCGGGGACAATCCCCATGTCTGCGACGAGTCGCGCCCTCACCACATCCGAGTATTGTCAGAGCCGGGATTTCCATAATCTCTATTTCGTAGACGGCACGACCTTTCCGTTTCTCCCGGCAAAAAATATAACTCTGACCTTAATGGCCAACGCGATCCGGGTGGCCGAATGCAATTTCTAACGGGGTATCGTTTCGCGGTCGAAAACTCTAATTCCACATCAAGATAAGGATGATTCCTATGGACATACACGCTCTAGTCTTTCATTTGAATGGGGGCAAATTCATACCTGCCGTCATTCTTTACATCGGTCCCGAGACCATGCTGCCACTCGCATCGGCTTTGGCAGCCATCGTTGGATTTCTCTTAATTGTCTGGCGTCAGGCGGTGGCTTGGTGCCGTAAGGTTTGGCGATTCTTGATGAGAAAGTAACAGGCTCATGGGAGGGTTCTCAGGATGACAGGCAGGAGAAAGTCATCGTGATTAGGCCCGGCCGATTTGCTCTCAGGACTTGAGAGAGCGCCGCGCGGAGGCGGGGGAGTTGCCAAACCGTGCCAGGCTCAGACCCCAGGGACGATACAGCCGCGTCAGACGACGGATCCGGTGCAGACACCGGTCGCGTGGTCAGCTTTTGGGGACCGGGATGAGTCCGAAGCCGGAAGGAACCTCGGTGCGCCTGCCGCCGAGGCGAAGTCCCATTATTTCCATGCATCTCATCGGCGATTGCGTCATCAGGTTCGATACCAAGAATGAATTCATCAGGCGAAGGAGGCACCATGCAGCATAAATGGCCACGCGCGGGATTTTGGATTTTTCGCTACTCACGCGAGTTCTTGTTTGTTTGTTCAATTGTGTTTTTGGCTGCCGTACGCGACGCGCACGCGTATATTGACCCTGGTTCAGGAGCCCTGCTCTGGCAAGCGCTGCTCGCGGCGTGTTTTGGCGCGCTGTTTTACATCCGCAGCATATGGCGTGTGCTGACAAGCTGGATTCGCAACCTCAAACAAAAGGCGATCGAGAAGCACGAGTAGCTTGTTAGAGGTTCCACCGGGTTCTTAAGGCAAGATGATACGAACTTCATTCCGCGACCCCGGGGGGCGACTCATCGTGGTGAACGGGCGGATCTTGCGAATGGTTACGCAGCAAGGAGCGCCGCATTTCGACAGTTTCCTGGCTTCCACCGTCGCGCAAAGCTTTGTCTCCCGCAATCGGGTTGTTGGTACGAAAGTTCTTGGCGCGGTCGAGGTCCAGGAGCTACGCGGAGACGCTGATCTTCAGCCTTTATTGGACGGTGTTGATTTGGCCAAGCTCGTGGAACACGAACGGGTTCCATTCCCGTCGTTTCCTTATGAGTGGCCTCCTGAATTAGTCTACGCTGCGGCTGAGCTGACACTGGAGCTTGCAGAAGAGTTGCTTGCCGATCATCTCGGGCTTAAAGACGCCACCCCGTACAACGTTTTGTTTCGAGGCCCTGATCCGGTTTTCATTGACGTGCTCTCCTTCGACCGGCGCGACCCCGGCGACGCCATTTGGCTCCCTTACGCTCAGTTCGTGCGGACCTTTGTTATTCCACTACTCCTCCACAAGTACTTCGGACTGCCTCCCGGTGTGTTTTTCCTGGCGCGCCGTGACGGTCTTGAGCCGCAAGACGTCTACAAGTTCGGTGGCCCTGTTCGCCGTTTCATGCCTCCATTTTTGACACTCGTGTCCATTCCGAAATGGCTGGGAAGCACTTCCTATGCCACGGGTACCGAGCTCTACCAAAGAAAGCAGGTCACGGAACCGGAGCGCGCCGCATTTGTCCTGCGCTCTCTGTTCAAGCGGCTCCGCCGCGCCCTCAAGCGGGTGGCGCCTCTCGGCCGCCAGCGCTCGTCGTGGAGCGGCTACATGGCATCCATGACGCACTACACGAAGGATCAATTTGCAGCCAAGCAGTCGTTTGTCGAGGGTGTCATGCGTGAGTTCCGTCCCGGCGCCATTCTCGATGTCGGATGCAATACTGGAGTTTTCAGCATTCTTGCAGCGAAAAATGGCGCACGTGTTGTCGCGATCGACAGCGATCCCATGGTCCTTGGCGACGTGTGGCGAATCGCACATGCAGACCGCCTTGACGTGTTGCCTTTGATCGTCGATCTGACACGTCCGACCCCCGCGGTCGGATGGCGAAACCGGGAGTGCCCGGGTTTTCTGGAACGTGCCCGAGGTGCATTTGACGCCGTGTTTATGCTGGCCGTGATCCACCATATGCTGGTGAGCGAGCGTATCCCTTTGGAGGAGATCGTTGATCTCACAGCCGATTTAACGAGAGACCTTGCAGTACTCGAATTCGTCGCCCCCGAGGACGTTATGTTTCGACGCCTGACCCGGGGGCGCGAGGCGCTTTTCAGTAGCCTGACGACAGAGTCGTTTGAAAACACATGGAGGCGGCGCTTTGAGATTGTTCGATCCCAACAGACGGAAGGTACCCAGCGCCGTCTCTACCTTATGCGCAAGATCGGCCGAACGAGCCATGCTTAGAGACGCTATCATCGCATTGTCTCTTGCCAACTTGTGCTTCTTCTCCGTCTGGGGCGAACTGTTACCCGGATCGCCGGTACACTACTTCATGGAATCTCCGCCCTCTCGGAGCGCGTTCATGGCGGTTTTTTTAAACGTGCTGCTGCTTGCGCTCGGGTTTTGGTCAGCCAGCAACCTGGCAAAGCGATTCGCGTCCGAACGACAGAGAGGCTTCGCTCAGTTGGCGTTCCTCGGGGTTGTCGTCGTCGCCTTAAATGGCGTGCGCAGATCCGTTGCGATCGTCCCCGCGGGAGAGATGTCCGAGCTATTTCGTCATTCGGGATTTATCGCGCTGATGGTTATGACCTCGGCGGTCGCTGGCATCGCTGCGATACGATGGCGAAAATGGCTCACGCGCGCGGCGAAAATAGTTGTTTTAATTTTGTCCCCGGTGGTGGTTCTGACATTTGGCGAGGCTCTGCGGTCGCTGTGGAATTACGAAGCCATGGCCCGTGAGTTCACGACGCCAGTGATGGCATCACGATTACCGGCGGGACAGAAAACGTCGCCCAGGGTCGTCTGGCTGTTGTTTGATGAACTCGACCAGCAGTTAGCTTTCGATGAGCGGCCGGCAGGATTGCGCCTTCCCGAGCTTGACCGATTGCGGGCGCAGGTGGTTTACGCCACGCAGGCTTATCCGGTTGCCGGGGAGACGGGCTTGGCGATGCCCGCTCTGGTCATGGGGATGCGTGTTGCGAAAGTCGAGCCTATAGATTTCTCAAAGTTGCGAGTGACCCTAGCGGATGGCCGGGGAACTTTAGAATGGTCGGCCCAACCGAATATCTTTACCGCGGCCCGGGCCGCGGGGTTCAATACGGCCGTGGTCGGCTTTTTTCATCCGTACTGCAGAGTTTTACAAGGTAGTCTAACCAGGTGCTCTTGGCGGAGTTCATACTTTTTTCGTGGCGCCTGGAGGCACTCGCCGGTTTTTACTATGCCCGAAATCATGGTCAATCAGATTAGCGCAGTCCTGAGCGCGATCCCCGCGGCGGATTTGTTTGGACTTCCGCAGAGCTTTCTTGCGCGGTTCGCGGATATCCAGGCGAAGCGCCAGGAATTGGTTCTGCAGCAGTATTTCGGTGTTTTTGAAGAGGCCAAGAAAGTGGTCGCCGATCAAAATCTCGGTTTAGTGCTGGTGCACCTGCCGGTTCCACATCCACCGTTCATCTACGATCGTTTTAAGGGCCAGTTCGTCGCTAACAAGGTAAGGAGCTATCTGGACAACTTGGTATTGGCCGATCGTACGCTGGGGGAGTTGCGGCGGGTCATGGAGGATGCGGGTGTGTGGGAAAGCTCAGCGGTGTTGGTGACGTCGGACCATTGGTATCGCGGTAAACGAACCAAATCCTGGCTCTTACAGGGAGAGAATTTTTCCCTCAGCACTTATACGGATCACCGGGTTCCGCTGCTGCTCAAGTTGCCGGGGCAGCAGCGCGGGTCGACATACGAGGCGCCATTTAACACGATTATCATTCATGATTTGATCCTCGCGCTGTTGTCGAAAAGTTCCGAGATGTCTGAGCCGGCTGCCGTGGTAAAATGGATCGACGACCATCGGACGGTTGCCCCTCCGCTTTGCGATGAGGTGCAGAACGTGAATCATGTGTGCTCGACCGACTGAGCGATGGGTGCGAGCTGCATACAGAAGAAAGTGGGCAATTGATTTGAGACGCGGGAGGCGGCTGGAACCCAACATGAAGCAAGCGACGATCGCTGGAGTCGGCGGACTTGAGTCGAAAATTGCGCCTGAGCTGCTTTGTAAAATCGGCATAACAACGAAAAACGAATTCATTCAATGAATTGGCTCGGGGTTTTGATAGTTGTGGTGCTATTGTTGGTGGCAGATTTACTGTATCTCGTCTGGTATCTGCGTTGGGAATCGCGCAACACTAGTGGAATGGCTTACTACGGAAAACCGCTCGCTGAACGACGGGCTCTGAAACTGCGGATTCGCCGGTACTCGCTTTTCGCGATGCCAATTGTGAGGCTATTGGCCATATTTAATCGGAAGCGAGCGACTATGGCGGTATTCGAGTATGAGGGGGTTTGCGGGCCCCCCAAGGTGAGCAGTCCGGAGGTGTTCGAGCGTGCGAAGAACTATCAGCCGCGGCCGGAGGATGTTTTTGTCGTTACCCAAATGAGATGCGGTACGACTTGGATGCAACAGCTGGTCTACGAAATCGTGAATCGCGGCAATGGCGACCTCACGGATAAGGGTCATGGCAATCTTTACGCGACCTCCGCCTGGATTGACGGAGTTAATAGCGTGTCCTTAGAAGACGCGCCGCTAGTCGGCGAAAAACCCACTCGTATCATTAAAACCCACCTGCCGACGAAGCTATGTCCTTACAGTGAGCACGCCAAGTACGTATATGTCACGCGGCATCCCGTGAGCTGCTTTGCCAGCATTGTAGATTACAACCGCACCTTGCTTGGCCCGCTTATGCCGGAAGTTGACAAAATGGCGGAGTGGTTTTGTAGCGACCGTATGTACTGGTTGCCTTGGCCCGGACACGTCGCCGGGTGGTGGCAATGCGTTCAGAGCCACGAGAATGTGCTGTTTATTCACTATGAAGAGATGACGAGAGATTTCGGCGCTATTGTTGATCGGATAGCCAATTTTCTTGGTTACCAATTAACGGACGGTGAAAAGCAGCGCATTGCCGAAAAGTGCAGTTTCCGGTACATGAAGGATAACGAGGAATACTTTGAAATGTCTCCGCCTAATATGTTTTCGGTAGCGGGCGGGCAGTTTTTGGCCAGCGGTAAAGAAAACCGCCACGAGGATGTGACGCCGGCAATTCGCCAGCGCATTCTGGATTATTGTGGACAATCGCTGCGTGGAAGTAACTACCCGGCTGAGGAGTTCTATCCAGACCTCGTCGTTCCGCCCGCAAACGAAATTGAACCCATGCAACAGCCAGCGTTCCAGCTTTCGAAATCTTGAGCGCGGCCGTTCTACAGACGTAATCTCCGGTACGTCTGGGCTTGAGCGTCGACGAGTCCTTTCCACGCAGGCCTTGGTGCGGCTGAGCCGCAACCAGGATTTCTCGCGCAAAGACGCAAAGGCCGCCAAGGAAAGACGCTTTGAGCTTTGCGCTTCGGTTTCTTGGCGCGATCAATAAACCAAGATCCTGGCAACTAAAAATACCCGAACCCTTCGGGTAGAGAATTTGCGCAAGCCGGAAAAACTCTCAAGCATGGTAAGGACCAAATCTACTTAAGCCATCGCAAGGGGAATCCATTCTCAATGAAACGTCTGTGCACAGCGGTTTTTTCGGTTGCTCTCGTTACACTCATGACGGAGCTGCTATTAACTCGCATCTTCGATTACATCATGGGTCCGAACATGGCCTACATGGTAATTACCTGCGCCATGTTTTCTTTCGGATTATCCGGCATCTACGGAACTCTTATCCCACTGCCAAGCGAGACTAACGGGAGATATATTGCTGCCCTTTTTTTTCTTCTGGCCACTTCGGTTCTGATTTTGCTGCCGGCCGTCAATTTTCTTCCGTTCGACGCTAACCAAATTGGCGCAAGCCCCAGATTCCAGCTGCTCGCTTTTGGCCTGCTTTATATTACTATCAGCATCCCATTTTTTATTTCGGGGTTATTTATCAATACGGTTTTTGCCCTGCATCCACAAAGGATCCAGTCGCTATATTTCTGGGATTTGACCGGCGCCGGGCTTGGTTGCGTGATTTTCCTTCCGTTTTTGCCGCTGGTAGGACCGGGAGGTTTGCTGTTTTGCGCCGCTGGCGTGGCGCTACTAACGTCGGCCCTTTTTTGCAAACGGCGGTTCGCATCAACGATTCTTGGTGCCATGAGCACAATTATAATTGTTACTCCCTTTTATCATTTGTCCCCCTATCTAGATATCCGCCAATCTAATCGTGAGGCTGAGATCAAAGCTCGAGAAGCTTATGGAAAGATTGAATTTTCACGCTGGGATCCGGTCGCTCGGATCGAGGTCGTCGACTCGAAAAGAGATGAGATTAAAAAGCTTAACCCTCCGTTCGATAGCTTCAAGGGAATCTGGTATGACGGCGGGAGGCAACACGGCACGATTTATCCATTTGACGGGAATTTTGCAAAGCTACGAGACAACCTGCAAAGAGTCTTTAAAGGGCATTTCTACAACATTGATAATCTGGCTTCGAATTACCTGAAGCGCGATTCAGGTCAAAAAGTATTGATCATCGGCGTGGCGGGAGGACAAGAGATTAAGGCTGCTTTGATGTACGGCGCCGGCTACGTTGACGGCGTCGACATCGTAGGAACCGTTGTCGAATTAGGAAAAGAGACTTATGCCGGGTTCAACGGAAACATCTTTAATCACCCTAACGTGCACGTTCATGTAGCAGAAGGACGCAGCTTTCTCCGGTCGACAAGGACCAAGTACGATATCATTCAGATCATTAGCAATCATACAACTTCGAGTATCGCTGCCGGCCAGGGGGCTATGAACCCGTTTTACCTGCAAACGTCGGAGGCTTACAGGGAGTATTTTGACCATTTAACAGAGAATGGGATTCTTCATATTGCTCAACTGGTTTACCCCAGAATGGTGACGACGGCCGCCAAGGCATGGAAAGAGATGGGTCGCGCTGACTTTCAGCAGCACGTAGTAGTTATTGCGCGAGACGGAGAGAGGACCCTGCAGAAAACATTGCTGATAAAAATGAGACCGTGGACGGCAGAAGAACTCGATGATTTAAACGTCTTCATCTATGGAATATTTAAGGCGGACACTAAGGATTACAGAATCGTTGAGGATCCGTTGCACCCGGAACGGAGTTTTCTAACGAAAGAATTTTATTCGGGAAATGTTTCCGCCGAATTAGCATCGCGAATGGATTATCGGGTGACTCCGGCAACCGATGACAGACCGTATTTCGCCTTCGTCAGAAAACACTTGGGAACAGCCACGGCGGACGGGGCCACATTTATGGATTTTGGCACGGCATGGATGTTAAATCAGCACGTTTTTCCTTTTGTTCCCCGGGACATTTTTCATCTGATGATCACGGCTGCCATATCTTTAGTGTTCAGCGTGCTTTTTGTTTTTGTGCCGTTGTATTTTTCAAGAGTAGGAAAGATCAAGTGGCATCATAAAAAAACCGCGCTATGCTATTTTTCTTGTTTGGGCTTTGCTTTCATCATGATTGAATTGACACTGATCCAAAGATTCATTCATTTTATCGGATATCCTCTCTATACGTACTCTACGGTTTTGTTCGTGTTGCTTTGTTCGGCCGGTTTGGGAAGTTATTACTCCAACCGTCTGCAAATCGATCCTCGAAATCGTTGGTCATGGCCCTTTATCGGGATCATGGTCTCCGGGTTGGTTTTGCTCGCAATTTATAGTTCTGTTGTTGGCGTGTTTCTATCCATGCCGATCCTGATCCGTGTTTTGGTCTCTGCGGTGATGATTTGTCCCCTGGGGTTTTTCCTTGGCATGCCTTTTCCGCTTGGGATTCGCTGGTTAGAAAAACAGCCGCAAGGCGCGATAACATGGGCATGGGCGCTCAATGCGATGTTCACCGTGGTAGGGGGTTTTTCCAGCGTGATCATTTCGATCTTTCTCGGTTTTCAAGTGACGATGGTGCTCGCTTTCGTAGTATATCTAGTGGCCTTCTGGATGTTTTGGCGGCTTCAAGCAGGTGAAGCAGCGCTTCACCGCCCGGAGCAGTTTTGTTTTCCGTGACCGGCGGGCAGTTTCTGGCACGCGAACAAAAGCCGCCACCCGGATGGGACGCCGGCCATGCGGCAGTGAATCCGCGATTATTGTAGACGGTCCCTGCGCGAAAGTGATGACCGAGCGCGCCAATTCTATCCGGAGCTCGCCGTTCCGACAACGTGCGAGATTGAACCCGCTCAACGGCCGGCGTTAGAGCTGCCCGTCACGCACTTGAACTTCCCTGTCCGAGGATTATGGGAATCATCGCGCAGCTTCTTGGCGTTATTGGAGCTCTGTCGGTTGCTTGCCTGCCCGGTGCATGGCTGACATTCAGCCTGCGCCTCGCGGGATTTTGTTTCTGGGAACGATTCTTTACAGGCGCGGTGCTGGCGCCAGCGGTCGTAGGTATTGAATTTTATGTCTTGCGACTTCTCGGTATCGCATTTGAAGCGACCGTTTATTGGGTGGTCGGGATAAATACTGCGGCAGTATATCTGATCTGGCAGCGGGCACGGGGGTTTAGGCTGCCTCGCTGGGATGAGGTCTCAGGTTACGCGGTTATTTTCGGCATCTTATCTATCGCCATCGCACCGCAGATTCTCGATTCGCAAGGGCGTTTATATACCGGGCATGCCTGGATGCACGCGGATGTGGTGTATATGATCGCTAACGGTGAACTCTTCTTGGAAGAGCCGGAACTTGCGGGAGTTACGTTGGCTTATCCGTGGGGTGGGCATCTCTACCAAGGAATTTTGAGTTACCTTGTCGGGGCGAGCCCCGTGGCTGATTATATATGGTCTAACCTGCTGTGGCTATTTTTCATTAGTTTTTTTGTGACTCGTACGGCGAGCCTGTTTGGCGGCAATCACTGGGCAAGAATAGGTTCCGTTCTCGCGCTGTTTTTTGGCGTGAACTTTGTTGGCTACGCCTTGGAATGGACGCTGGGACCGTACCTGCAGAATATTTTGCCTTTGTGGGTAATTGCCGGCGACGTGCGTTACACGCCGTGGGTGCTAAAATTCTTGTTTTTCAATCAGATGCCTTTTTCTCTGGCCATGTTTGCGGCCATGGTCTATATCGCGGTCAAGCTTCCTGCGGGCAAACTAACACCCGATTACTCAGGGATCATTGGGTTGTTATTGGTTGGGATTGGGTTGATTTATCCGATTCTCTTCCCGGCCGCGTGCAGCATCGTGCTTGCTCGAATCGTTGCGCTCTTGGCGAGTCGCCGTGATAGAGCCGAGTCGGGTTACGCTGAATGGATAGGACTTTGTGTAGTCCTTGTCCTCGCTGGGGCAGTGACCGTACTTCACACCGCTCTCGTGACACAGGATCGTGTTCTAGGAGCTGTGCAGCTACGTTACCGGCCGATGAACGTTGCGCTCAAGACCCTGAAAAGCATGATCAGCACTCTCCCTCTTCTGATCGGGCTCGCCTGGGCTTTTGGGAACGCATGGAAACGGAGCCCACGCGGTTGCCTGATTCTATTGTTAGGCGCTGCTGGCAGTCTCGGGCTCCATGCCCTATTTCAACTAAACGGAACCTGGGTCAATGAGTATAAATATGTTTTTACAGCCGCGATTTGTTTAGCCCCATTTTCGGGGCTCGCGTTGCAGGGGCCTTTAGAGCGTGCCGGGAAATGGGCCATTCCCCTTCTGGCCTCAATTGGTTTGGTCGCAGCGATGCCGCTTATGTATCGAGCGTATGTGGGCCGGGTGCATTGGATGGCACCGGCAGCAAATCGCCCGCTTGTGAACACGGGGAACTTCGATCTGCGGCTTGCCGGTAGCGGGGATCTAGCAGCTCTCTGTGATGGGATTCGTCTCAAGACTCCGAGGAATGCTATGTTAGTGCTCGAGAGCGCGAGCGTTCACTTCCCCACATTAACAGGCAGAGCACTCTTCGTTTCTCCTGCTGATGACAACCGAGCGGGGGTCAATATCGGTAGTGACTATTTTCTGCACCAGACAAGAGGGTATGACCAGAAACTGATCGACCATCGCCGATCTGTGCAAAGCGAGCTGTTTCGCGCGCGTGATTGGCAAACGATCGAAAATTGTATCCGGGAGATGCTTTGGCTAGGAAAACCGTTGGCTATCGTTTTGGATAAAGATCTACATCAGTTTCTCCTCGACCAGTTAACCGCGAAGCAGTTTGGTGGGGTCGTGTATCAGGGGGGCAGGTATGTCCTTTGGGGGATTGGCCCCACGGTGAAAGGGCATGATGTGTCGACGTAGGCGCCGTGGAGCATATTCAGAAACAGGCGCACGCAAAAAGTTCATGAAAACATCCTCCAGATCCGCGTTGAACCGTTAAGCGTCGTTTTTGCCTAAGAATACTTGTGAGCATGTTAACAAAACGCATCCTCCAGGGCAGGGTCGGAAACCAGGCCGTAGACATTCTTCTCATCGCCGTGTGGTTCGGGTTGGTGACAGGTCTTCTCGAGGGCGTGGCGTTCTTGCTCGTGCAGCAGCTAAGCTCGTCGAGGCAAGTCTCGGTAGAAATCATCTGGGTGTCGGCGCTGTTCGACCTTGGTATGTTTGCGGCAATAGGTTTCGTCTTGGCCATAGTAAACCGGCTTAACCCGCGGCTCGCAAATCTATGGCTCGCCGTACTTCTGTTTACGTTTCTCGCGTATCTGGATTGGCTCGCTGTGGTGTTGATCAAATGGATTCACTATTGGGCTGTTTTGATCTTGGCATTTGGGTTAACAGCGGCGTTCAACCGCTGGTCTCGTAAACACGAGCCGCTAATGTTGAAACTGTGGCTCAGGAGTTTGCCTTGGGTTGTAGCGGTGACAATATTGGCCTTTTTGGGAATCCAAGGAGGACTGTGGCTGCAGGAGCGGATCGCAACTGCCAGTCTACCGGAACCCTCCTCGAACTTGCCAAATATCCTGGTGGTTGTGGTGGACGCCCTCAGGGCCGACCATCTTTCCGGCTATGGTTATGAGCGTCCCACCAGTCCAAACTTGGATCGTCTGGCGCACGAAGGCGTGCTCTTTGAGAGTGCTTTTGCCACCTCGTCTTGGACTCTGCCCTCACATGCCTCGCTGCTAACCGGCCGCTTGCCTTCGCAGCACGGTGTCGGCTGGCGAAATCCGATGGAGCTTGTAAATCATCGCGAACCGATGTTGGGCGAAGCGCTCATGGCCCGTGGCTACCGAACCGGCGCTTTCTCGGGCAATGTTTTTTGGTTCACCCAAGATCGAGGCTTCGGCCGAGGTTTCGTGCACTTCGAAGATTATTTTTGTTCTTTCGCCGATATGCTCGCGCGCCCGCTCTATGGCCGCGTCATTGAAAGCCTCGTGCTGCCGCGTCTGGGCTTCGAGGACATTCCCGCGCGGAAACGGGCCGTGGATATTAACCGCGCGGTCATCCGCTGGATTGATCGCGACCGGAGAAAACCGTTTTTTGTTTTCATCAACTATATGGATGTGCACGATCCTTATTTGCCCCCTCCGCCTTATCGCGGTCGATTTTCGCGCTTGAAAAACCCCGGCGGAATCCTCAACTGGCGTGTGGGCCGCAATAACCCAAAGATGGGACCCGAGCAGTTGCAAGGTGAAATCGACGCCTACGATGGCGCTATTTCTTACGTCGACGACTCCATCGGTCAGTTGGTGGCGGAGCTGCAAAGGCGCGAAAGCAGTCGCGGTACGCTGATCGTCATCACTTCTGATCATGGTGAATCGCTTGGCGAGCATGGGTTGTATCTCCATGCCAACTCGCTCTACCGCAACGAGATCCAAGTTCCATTGATTTTGTCGTGGCGAGGGCGGATCCCCGCTGGCGCGCGCCTGGAACAGCCCGTGACGAACTCGGCGCTTCCCGCCACGGTGATGGATCTCATCGACGCGGACGATCAAGCCAGGTTCCCCGGGCCCTCGCTCGCCCAGTTTTGGAAGGCTCCGCAATCGCGCAACTGGCCGTACCCGATTGCCGAAGTAGAACAAATACCCTGGCAACCAAAAGCAGCGCCAGCCTCTCAGGGTCGGATAAAGTCGCTGGTGAGCGTCCCATGGCAATATATCGAGAACGAAAAGCGGGCTGCCGAAGTTTATGATTGGCGCAATGACCCGGAAGCGCTGCACAACCTTGCGCCTCAGCCGGAGATGCGACAGGAGATTGCCCAATTCCGAAGAGCGCTCGATCAGCGCCTGCGACGGAATCCCTCTGAGATTGAGAAGGCTTCTTACGGAGACGGCTCGAACAAATCGGGGGCTCCCTCTGGCAGTGCGCACTCTCTGGCGGTGAGCAGATCCACCCAAGGACGGCCACGCCAGCGCTGGGTATCATGGTTCTCGTGGCTTTACTGATCATCGGCCCAACACTGGCACGGCGCAACGCATCCCGATGATTCCAAGTGCCCTTTGTTCCGAACTCGGCAAAGGTCTCAATTTGCGCGCACGCCTTCCTGTCTCGCATTTTGTGCGTCTGGAAGCCGTGCGTGGCAGCCGTAGGGTATTGGTGCCCGCAGCCGTGCTGCCCACTTAACAGAGGTCGAGGAAGCTGATCATATGCTATGCAAGACGATCTTCGCTCTCGCTCTTGCCACCTTTGTATTTTCCGGGGAACCTAGAGCAAAGGTAGAGTCGGAATACCACATCGAGCCTGGCGCTGATCCCAGCCAAATTAAGATGCGCTATGTGGCAGCGAACGGCATGGAAATAGATGTGGATGGCGGCGCCGTAGTACGTGCTTCAGCGGGACTACTCGCGCATGGCCGGTCGCTGGCTTACCAAGAACGAGAAACAAGTCGCGAGGTAGTTGCGAGGTTGTTTCCAATCAAAGAGTCCTACGCTCTCGACGTCAAGCCGGCGCGAGACTACAATCTTTCGGGCAAGCGCGTCATAGATCCGAAGCTGGCGTTCTCGACCTATTGGGGGACCGGAGGCGCCGTCAACCGCACCGTTGCCATTGACAACGCGGGCAATATCTATATGTCGGGAGGAACGCTTCGAAAAGACTGGCCCACGACAGATGGTTCTTCCAACCACGGTCATGCCGACGTGACCGTGGCCAAGTTCGATCCCAACGGCAAGCTGCTCTGGTCAACGATTTTGGGCGGTCCGGATGAAGACTATGCTTATGTGTCGGCTGTCAGCGCAGCCGGTGAGCTATATGTCTCCGGACGCGCGGGCCAAGGGTTTCCGACCACGCCCGGCGCCTTCGACCGAACTTTCCATGGCGGAAAAGGCGGAGGGCCGCATCTAGGTACGGATGCCTTTATTCTTAAGCTCTCACCGGAGGGGAAGTTGGTCTACAGCACCTACATCGGCGGCAACGGGGACGAGAACGGCCGTGCCATCCACCTGCTCCCGTCTGGGAAGGTTGTTGTCGCCGGTGGTAATACCAACTCCACCAATCTGCCAACCGATAAGGGAACCCTGGGAGGCCCTGTGTTAAAGCCCAAGTTGGGGGGAGCCGCAGATAGCTGGGTGGCGGTAGTAGCGGCGGACGGCAAAAGCCTCGATTTTCTGACCTACTTCGGCCCTAGTAACGACAGCGGGCGCGGGGATGAGACAATTCGCGCGCTCGGAGTTGACGCGACGGGCAATATTTGGATTGGGGGCACCACACACGGGACTGACATGGTTCCCACCCCAGATGCATTTCAAAAGGTTCGGGGCAGCGGCAGTGAAGCCTACATCGCCAAGCTATCGCGTGATGGGAAGAAGCTTGTATACTTTTCCTGGCTCGGGGGAAATGGCGGCGATGAGATCGAAACGGAGGGGGTATCTGACGGCTCAGGAAACTTTTACGTCGCCGGCTCTACCGGTTCCAGCAACTTTCCCACTACACCGGGGGCTTTCCAGTCCACCCTTAAAGGTGGCGATGGAGGCGGGTTTGCAGATGCCTGGGTAGCGAAGATCAATAATGACGGCAGCCTGGGTTTTGCCACTCTTTTCGGCGGAACAACGCAAGGGCCAGAAGGTTTCTTCGGCCCCGTGGTAGATCGGGCGGGCAATGTCTATTGTACCGGGCGTTTCCATTCCAACGACGTCGCGGTTACCCGGAACGCCTTTCAGTCGAAGCTAGCTGGCAGGGTAGATGCTGTCCTGGCGGTCTTTAGCCCCGACGGAAAGCGGTTGCTGTATGGCAGTTACTTTGGCGGATCGGGGAACGACGTAGGACGCCATATCGGCATTCACCCTAAAGGCAGCGCTGTTTATGTTATCGGCGAAACGGGGTCGAGGGATCTCCCGCTCGTCAACGCACCGCAGACCGCTCAATCGGGGGTCTTCCTGGCTAAGTTTACTCTGCCGCCGCAATGGTGGTTGCAGCGATGATTGCTGCTGCTCTTTCCCGTCTGAGCAGGCGAAAAAGACGAACTCCTACCCCAATGGGATCAGATAAAAACTAAAGCCATGTTGCAACGTCACCCTGCGTTCTATTTACTCATGGCCCTCTGGTTCGGCATTATCATCGGTTTCGGTGAAGTGTCTATCTTCGCTTTTAAGAAATTTTACCAGGAGGGAATCATCCATTACGGGGTTCACCTCGCGTGGATGGCACCTGTTGCTGAGGCAGGTATCTTTAGTCTTGTCGGCGGCTTTTTGTCCATCGTTGCTTGGCGCTGGCCGAGGCTCGTTTCGGTGTCGGGGGCTGCATCTATCTTCATGTTCTTGGGCTTCTTCAGCATGTTGTTTTTGTTTCCATCAATGGCGTGGTACGCGGACCTTATTTTGGCGGCAGGCATCGCCACGGAAGGAGCGCGGTTTATCGCTCGTAGTCCGCAGCTTTTCTGCACGGTGATTCACCGAAGCCTGGGATGGTTGATAGCTCTGGTTGCAGGGGTGATAATCGGTATTTATGGCTGGCAGTGGAATAGCGAGCGACTTAGAATAGCTCAATTGCCACCGCCGTCTCCCGGTCTGCCCAATGTGCTTCTCGTTGTGCTGGATACCGTTCGCGCACAAAACCTGAGCCTCTACGGCTATCAACGGTCGACCACACCGAATTTGGAGAAATTAGCCAGTACCGGTGTTGTGTTTCGTCGGGCCCTATCGACGGCGCCCTGGACACTCCCGTCTCACGCCAGCATTTTTACTGGTCATGACCCGCATGAAATGCAGATCAACTGGCAGAAACCGCTAAATACCCACTATCCAATGTTAGCCGAGGAGTTGCGGGGTTACGGCTATCTGACGGCCGGCTTTGTAGCCAACCTTGGGTATTGTTCATACGAATTTGGCCTCGACAGGGGATTCATCCATTATGAAGACTATATCCTATCAGCCACAGAACTCGTAAGGAGTTCCGCTCTGGCCAGAGCAATCGTTGAAAGTGAAGTCTTCAGGAAAATGACTGGACATTGGGGATATTGGGATAGGTTGCCCCGTAAGAACGCGGCGGCCATCACTTCTTCCTTCTCAACGTGGTTAGACCGCACAAACGGAAGGCCTTTTTTTGCATTTCTAAACTACATTGACGCGCACGATCCCTATCTCCCCCCGGAGCCGTTCACGACACGATTCGGTCCGGAACCACCCTGGCGAGATTCTTCAATCATTAACCGGTGGAAAGGAGCACAAGCCGACATTTCTCCTCTGGAAGCGCGTGCCGAGATCGACGCCTACGACGCATCCATTGCTTATCTCGATCAGCATATCGGTTTGCTCTTCTATGAGTTGCGGAAACGTGGTTTGGCCGAGAACACTATAGTAATCATCACGGCCGATCACGGTGAGCATTTTGGCGGCCACGGCATCTTTTCGCATGCTGACAGCCTGTACCTGCAGCTGTTAAATGTTCCTCTTTTTATATCCTACCCCTTGCGAGTGCCGGCAGGTGAGCGTGTCCTTCAACCAGTCAGCCTGCGCGACCTCCCGGCAACGATTATGGATCTAATTCAAGTCGAAGATGGTTACCATTTTCCCGGGAACTCTCTCTTGCGTTACTGGGACGGTCGGCCGCATTCTGTTGGAGCAACCAGGCCCATCCTTTCCGAAGTCCGCAAAAGTGCGCTGGCACGAAAGGGCCTGCCCAATAGCGAAGGAAACATGCAATCGTTAATTGCCGAGGGGCTGCACTATATCAAAGATGGTGATGGCCGTGAGGAGCTGTACGATTACGAGCGCGATCCATTAGAGAAACGTGATTTGAGTGCGACTCAAAAAGGGCGTGCGATGCTTGAAAGGTTCCGGTTATCCACTGAGCTGATGCTTTTGCAAAAATCGAGCAACGGGAGCCAGTGATGAGAATAGGCATCGATGCCCGGGTAGTTTTAGGCGTGATCCTTGCTGTTTTCCTCATGCTGAAGCTTACCTATAATCCGTATCCAATTGGTGATTTCGGCAGGGACGGATCTTTTTACTACCAGGTAGCGCGTCATGTTTCGGAGGGCGAGGGTCTAAAAACGAGCGTCGCTCTATATCATCAGGGACTCAAGCACCTTCCCTCCCCGAGTACGATCTATCCTATCTGGCCGCTCTTGCTGGGCGGTGTAGGGGCCGTAGTCGGGCTTGATCTAGCGGCCTCGTTGCTACCGGAAATATTCTACTTTATTGATTTGGTGCTGCTTTACGCGCTGGCCAACGCGATAGCCAGCACATGGGGAGAAAAGGCTCCGTTGCTCTTCAAAACCAGCAGCCTGTTTAATATTGGGCACGTAGCCGTAATACTCATGGGTGCCAATCGGAATTTTTTCCGATATACCTCATTGCCTTTTACAGAGTCTCTGGCTTTTTGTTTTACATTTGCTGCTCTTTTGGCTTTGATCAAGGCGAGTCACCGGCATCACATTTTGTGGAGCGCGCTCGCGGGCGCATTGGCGGCGCTCGCATACCTGACACGAGCCCAAATGCTCGGCTTGGTCGTTGCAGTACCGTTTGCGCTCTTGGTCGTTGGGATCAAGGACCGAAAATATCGCCGCGCGGCAGCGGTGGCAATGGCCGTGGCGGTTATTGTGTCTCTACTCTGGATCGTTTATCTGCTGACCGCGGTAAACTACTTTGCGCCGCGGATGTTACTCGATTTTACCGCATACCGTGAGACATTCGAACTTGCGCCGTTCAAATGGGTGGTAGAAAAGGAGTCATTTTGGGAATTCCTCAAGGATAGAGCATCCGGGTTTTTAGTGGCCTTTAATCCGAATAGCCGATTCTCTTATGTTCGATACTTTGGGTTGAGCGCTTATCTCCCCTTTTTGGCCTTTCTCTATCTCTTCATGCGGCCTAAGGCGCTATGGTCATCAATGCGCGGTGGGTTTTCGCCTAGCGCATTGGGTGTCGTGGGTACCTCACTGGCCGCCTTGGGCTGTCTCGCTCCAGTGCATGCAATGCATGCGGATCGATGGGGAGGTTGGTTTTTCCAATTTCGCCAGGGTCTGCCATTCATTTTGGCCATTGTTGTAGCGGCTGCATTTCTACTTGCGCGTGACCACTACTTCCCACGCTTTGTTGTTTTGAGCGTCGTTGGTTTGTCTATGCTCACCAGCTTCAACTGGATAAGGAAGGAGCTTGAAGTTGACTATCCCGCACCGACCGTAGCACAAAAGGAATTGGCTACGTGGATTGCTTTACAAGACCCTCAGCCTGTATTTGTCGCCACTCTTCCTTGGGATCTCGCAGCGATCACGCGCGGTCGCTTTCATCAGGTGGAATGTGAGGAGTCGAATGAGCAAATGATGATCTATTTCCGCCAACTGAAAGTGGACCACGTCATTACCCACAGTTTTGATGCAGATTGTCCCTTCTTCACGAATGTGAAACGACACCTGATACAGGTCCGCGAATTCGGGCAGGGGTCGGAACAGATCGTGGTTTGGAGGGTCGGCCGCAAATAGCTTAAACCCGCGGTGAACTGTGAAACGGAATTCCATCAGTGACGCTTTTGACGGGGGAACAAAAAAAATTTCGATGAGCCAAAAATTGCAGTGGTAATACCATGGTATCGCGTACTCGACCAAGTGCGTGCTTCGGGGACCGGGTCCGATCGTACAATCCGGTTTTCGTTGCGACTTTTCCTTGAAACCTGGGTGCTATCGCCCGAGGTCGTTTCCATCAAATACATTGCAATGACTCGGTTGATCAGATGAGGGTTTAGTTCCAGCGTGTCAAAGTGGATCCTCTTGTTACTCATAGTGTTGATTCGAATTGCGAGTTTTTCACGAGCGCTAAACAGAGGCTGGTCCTGATTCGCGAGTTCGCGGATAGCTCCGAGAAGATCGGGGTTTGGCAAGTGCGTCGTTAAAGATTGCCGCACGGGAATGTGGTTTGCGTTTGAATGGGCATAGATAACTGCAGTCTGGAACGCTTGATTCCCGATCACGTCGGTCCGGACGATGTGACTGGTCGGAAGACATTGTGCCTCCATATGGACCGGTATGAGTTTGCCGCTCAGTACATCCGCCCCGGCCGCTTGCTGGATATTGCCTGTGGCACGGGCTACGGCACCCGCTTGCTTGTCGATCGAAGCCAGGCTGACGTGACCGCAGTTGGTGTGGACATGGTCGAAGAAGTGATATCGTACGCCGGAAAAAGGTACGGTACAGAGAGGGTTCACTATACGGTGGCAGACGCGAACCGGTTCACGGACCCGGATGGATTCGATACGATTGTCTCGTTAGAGACTATCGAACACCTGCCTGAACCTGAAGAGTTCGTTGCTCGCCTGGTCTGCCTGCTCCGTCCGGGTGGGATCCTTGTCGGCTCGGTTCCCACAACTCCATCGGTAGACGCCAATCCTTACCATCTTCATGATTTCACTGAGCGCTCCTTTCGGCGTCTGTTTGAGCGGTGGGGCCTAAAAGAATTGTCTTGTTTACGCCAGGTCCAACCTTTTAAAGTTATGCCGCTTCTCTTCAAAGAAGAAACCAGAACACGGGATGTTCGGCGGAACCTACCCGTCTATTACCTTCTGCATCCCGATAACCTCATGCGCCGGATTGTATCAACGATTAGGTATGGCTTTACGAATCATTACATCACAATCGCGTGGCAAACTGGCAATTGAAATCGGTAAGGGGCATGAAAGAAACTAGCGAGATTGGTGTGAATCGTAGCACGACTGCGATGGCCCGGGAAGACGCTAGTTCGACGTTTGTGATTATCCCTGCTTACAATGAAGAACAAGTGATTCGAGAGACGGTAGAGCGTGTTTTGACTTTAGGGGTCCAAGTTGTTGTTGTTGATGACTGTTCTTTAGACAATACCGTGAAGGTCACGAAAGATCTTCCCATCTATATTCTACGCCACGCAATTAATCTCGGCCAAGGGGCCGCCATCCAAACCGGCGTGGAATTCGCGATTCGGCACGGGGCACGTTATCTCGTCACGTTCGATGCCGACGGTCAACACGATGAGCAGGACATTCCGCGATTCATTAATACCCTGGCCAAAGAACCAGTGGATATTGTGTTAGGTTCCAGGTTTCTAGGAGTTGCTGAAAATATTAGCAGGTTACGGACTGTGGTGCTGAAAGTGGCAATCTGGACTACCGGGTTTGCTTTGGGTCTTAATCTTACAGACGTGCACAATGGCCTTCGTGCCTTTAGATCCGACGTCGCGGGAGCACTTCGGATCACACAAAACCGAATGGCTCACGCCTCTGAAATTCTCAGCAAAATCAGTCAATCTGGACTGCGCTTCAAGGAAGTCCCCTGTAGGGTTCGGTACACGGAGCACTCAAGAACAAAAGGACAATCGAATTGGGGAGCCGTGGACATCATCTATGAACTTACACTTAAGAGGCTATTTCGATGATATTATTAGCGCTAATAACGGTTGGATTTATGTTCTATTTCCTTGTTGTAACCCATAACACGGGGCTTCAGAGGTTGTTTATTCTCGCCTCTTTCTCCGTAGGGCTTGTATTCATCTTCTGGCCCGAACTGACGAGTCGTTTGGCAAATCTTGTGGGAATAGGTCGAGGCGCCGATTTAGTTTCTTATTTATCAACGCTGTTTCTTCTGTTTGTGTCGATTAATTTTTATCTGCGATTCAGGAAATATGAGGAACAATTGACTATCGTTGTCCGTGAGTTGGCCTTGCGAAAACCGCACACAAAGAGGGGCAAATCTTAAGCGCAAAGTCGCCGGTTGGCCGGAATCCGACAAGGCCGATATTTCTCTCTCAATCCTCGACTCTTTTCGCGATTTACGGAAACCTACAGCATTGCTCTCTCTGTCATTAAACGCTAGCTGTTGGTTTAGGCTGGAGTAGGGATCTTTGGAATCGCAGATAGAAAGCGATCTTGGAAGCGCAACGTCGTCCGGGTCCGATCGTTCAATCCGGTTCTTGGTGGAGGTCGCGGTTTGGTTCGGGCTGCTGAGCTCGCTGGTTGAAGTGGGCATCCTAACGCTTGAGCGGGGTTTTTGGTACCCGATCATGCGGCTCAGCCGGGATTATGTCTGGATGGCCCCGCTGGCGGAAGTTACGTTGTTCATCAGTGTCGCTATTTGTTTGTTTGTGTTGAGCCGCTTCTGGCAGCCGTTGGATGTGGTGGCCCTGGTAGTCTTTGTCTGTTCTCTTCTCGCTTCCTTGAATCTTTTGATGTTGGTGCCGCGTCTCCATCACGCCGCAGCGCTGGTGCTTGCGATTGGGCTGGCAGTTCAGACGGTCCGCATGGTTTCGGCGCGCCTAGACTCTTTCCGAGCGCTGATTCGGTGCACGCTCGTATGGATGGTTGGACTGGCCGTGCTGCTTGGTTTAGGAGTTCCAGGGTGGCAGCTGGTGGCGCAACGGCAAGCTCTGGCGCAACTGCCCGCAGCGCCCTCCAACGCGCCCAATGTGCTCTTTATCACGCTCGATACGGTTCGCGCGGCGAACCTGAGCCTGTACGGTTACTCCCGGCCGACGACGCCGCAGCTAGAGCGAATTGCCAAAAGCGGCGTCGTCTTTGACCGAGCGCTAGCTGCGGCGCCCTGGACGCTTCCCTCGCATGCGAGCATGTTTACGGGTCGTTATCCCCATGAATTATCGACCGACTACACAACCCCTCTGGACGCGACTTATCCCACATTGGCGGAGTTCTTCAGGGCGCACGGTTACGCCACCGCCGGGTTTGTCGCAAACTACGGCTATTGCGGCTATGAAACCGGCCTGGCGCGCGGGTTCGTACACTACGAAGATTATCCACGGTCTCTAGGGCAAATCGCCTCCAGTTCCACTTTGATCAGAACCGTTGCCGATAACTTCAGGCTGCGGCGGTTGATTCGCAATGACGAACATCTCAATCGTAAATCGGCGGCCCAACTCAATCATGATTTTCTTTCGTGGTTAGCGCGTGAGAACGATAAGCCGTTTTTTGTGTTTCTTAATTATTTTGACGCGCATGAGCCGTACCTGCCGCCGTCCCCCTTTGATAAAAAATTTGGGCCGGGTAGGAAGCTGGGCAAATACAGCCCGGTGCACCGTCATAATTGGGAGCCATCGCTGGCGCATCAGCCGCTTTCCGCGGAGCAGGTTCGGGAGGAGATGGACGCCTACGATGGGGCCATTGCTTATCTGGATCAGCAACTCGGTTTTCTCTTTGATGCACTCGACAAAAAAGGCGTTCTCAAAAATACCTTGGTCATCCTTACAGCCGATCATGGTGAGGAATTCGGCGAACATGGAATTTTCGATCATGGGTACACCCTTTACCTTCCGGCGTTGCATGTCCCGTTGTTGATCTCGTTCCCAGAGCGTATTCCCTCGGGACGTCGTGTCGCCGAGCCGGTTTCGCTCCGAACCCTTGCGGCCACGGTCGTGGAACTTACTAACTTGGGAGACGGAGCGGCCTTCAATGGCCCGTCGTTGTCGCGACAGTTGGCAAATGCAACAGGAGTTGAACGACCGGCAGAAACTCCGGTCTTGAGCGAGGTGAGAAAGGTTACCAATCGCCCGGCGTGGTTCCCCGCGAGCAAAGGCGACATGCAATCGTTAATCCTCGAGGGCTACCACTACATCAAAAACGGCGACGGTCACGAGGAGCTGTATGATATCGAAGCCGATCCCTGGGAAAAGCACGACCTCGCCGGTTCGGAGCGCACTGCCACGAAAATGGTGGAATTACGTCGTCATCTTCAAAGCGTCTTGACACCAAAGAGAGCGCCGTAGCATGCCGATCATCATTTCCGGCAGCAACGGAAATCATATTGCAAAAACTCTGCGAACTCTGGGTCTCTGCGGTGAGAATTCTTCACGGTAAACCCGGCAGATCCTTCTCTAAAGACATTGCACTGAGCGGGTCTACCGTGGCGTGGCCGAGCCCTCGGCGCGATCCTGACCCCTGCGAATAACTGCAAAAACGGCTACTAACAGAGTGCGAAAGGCTTTCTTATTTGTTTCCGCCTGCGCGCTGGTCTTCATCTTCATTGAGGGTTTGTCCAGCACGCTCTTTTTTGTCGCCAGAGTGGTGGGGGAGTGGCGGCGTACCCTTCCCGAGCGTGGCCACACCCGCTACGATGCTGAATTGGGCTGGGTGGCGATTCCTAATCTTTATATTAAAGACATGTATGGGCCTGGAGTTTACTTACGCACCAATTCTCGCGGATTTCGTAAAAGCGCGGAGGTCGATCCGCGTAGCCCGTCCGATCGCCTAAGAATTATCTGTTCTGGTGATTCTTTTACGCTCGGCTGGGGGGTGGATAACGACCACAACTGGTGCCAATTGCTGGAATCGCTCGATGCTCGCTTGCAAACCGTCAACATGGGACAAGGGGGGTACGGAATCGATCAGGCCTACCTCTGGTATTTGCGCGACGGAACTCCCTTGGAGCATCAGGTCCACCTATTTGCCTTCATCGCGGATGACTTTAATCGCATGCAGCGCGCTGATTTCGTCGGTTACGGCAAGCCACTCTTGAGAGTCAAGGACGGCAAATTGGTGACCGAAAATGTGCCGGTTCCACGGCGCTCTTATTACGTTCCGTGGTTGACGCAAAACTTGCATTTGATCCGGGAGCTAAGAGCCGTTGATCTTCCCTTGAAGGTACTCCAACGACTCGGCTCGGGCGAGAAAAACGCCAGTGAATCGACCCGTCAGGAAGCAGACGCTCGGGCAACGGTCATGAAGATTTTCGAGCACCTCAACGAAATCAACCGGCGAAAAAACAGTTCGCTGGTGCTGGTCTTTTTGCCGAGTCTCGATGACTACGAAACAAACCAAGCGGCGGATCGATGGCGGCGTTTTTTGCAAGTGGAAACGAGCAAAAGCGGGATTCCGTTGATCGATCTGATTGGCGATTTCCAACAACTATCGGAAACCGAAGTTCGAAAACTATTCCTGCTCGAAAGGGGAGGCCCGCACTACCACTATTCAGTCGCCGGGAATCAGTATATCGCAACGCAGCTTTACGACCGGTTGCGTTTGCTTCCGGGTATGTTCACGAAAATGCCGGAACAAAAGTCGCGAGATTCTATCCGCTCACCTGTTTCTAATCGGTGAGGGTTGCTGGAGTTAGCCACCGGGCAATTATGGCATTATTCCGAGATTCCTCTTCAGAGATCGAAGCCTTCAGTAGCCGGGACTCCATCGCGTTGTCCTCTCCTCGCCTATTTGGGTTTTGCGTTTCCGTGCTCCTAGCCGCGGCAGCCTGGGTGGTGGCATTGCTGTTGGTTCACGCCAATAATCCGCGCCTTTTGCCCTCATGGCATGGATTTTTGCACGCTGCGATTGCCACACGCTTTCCGAGCGATACCCTTCCCCCGGAAAATCCGTTTTTTGCTGGCGAACCGCTCCCCTACTATTGGGTGTACCAATACCTGGGTTTCAGCATTGCAAGGGTGTTTGAGATTGATCTACTTCATGGATTCCAGCTGATCGCACTGACCAGTCTTGTCGTGTTAGTGATCGCGGCCGGCTCTATTGGTTATAAACACTTTGGCTCTACCGGGGCCGGCCTTCTCATCGGCTACCTTGCACTAGCCGGGCTTAACCCACTTGGTCCCGCCATCGCTTTGGCGAAACATTTTGTGAAAGGCACACCCTTGTACAGCACCGCACCTGCACGGCTGTCCGTAGAGAACCTTTTTGTCAGCGACCGGATGGCGGACGAGTGGATGACGCAGCCTTTGCTAGCAGCCATGCATATCTCCAGCGAATGGTGGCACGGCCAAAACCTTGTCTGGTTCACCGATATCTCGTCACGTGCTGCCGTTCTGTCATTGATCATGGTTGCCCTCTTGTTTCTTTTAAAGCCGCAAATAAAAACCGCCACGATCTTGACGATCAGCGTGCTCGTCGCGCTGATAACTTCCCTGAATCCGATTAGCGGATTTGCGCTATCAGGAAGTATTGTGGGCGCATCGGTTCTTATGCGCCTGATTATGGGTTGGCGTCCCGTGAGCGAAAGGGTCTCTGATCAGCGTTCAACTCTCTTTCTAGCTCTTGGATGTCTTGCGGGTCTCATCCTCGCTTTACCCACGTATTACCATTTGCTGATTCTTAACACTGGGGCGGTTGCGCTGACCCCTTCTTTCCATTATGGGTTACTAAAGTTTACCGCTCTTTCGGCCAATTTTATTGTCTTGCTCCCCCTTGCTGTCTTCGGCAACTGGCGGGCGCCCATTCAGACACGCACCAGGCTGTGGACGATAACGTTGGCTGGCATCCTGCTTTGGCTTGCGGTTCCCTTCGTCGTGCTTTGGCCCCACAACGAGCATAATCTTACGAACGTCGCGCAATGCATTCTTGCAATACCGGCCGCTGCTTGGATCGGCCCAATCGCAGCCAAAAAACAAAAAGCTTCCAGAAAACTGGTCTTTTTCATGTACGCGTTGTTCCTGCCTACGACGATCTGTACGCTTGCTTCCTACACGGAAAGGCCTGACTTACCCCTCGCATTTCACAACCAGACTCTTCAGCGGGTCCCGGCCACGGGTCCCGTCGAAAAGTTTTACCGCTGGGCGAGAAACCAAACGGTCAGGGACGCCGTGTTCATCGCAGATCCGAACGAGCCCGTCAAAATGTCCGGAAACGTCTCGGAACTTCCGGCTTTTACCGGCCGGACTCTTTTTATCGATCACGAGAGTTATCTCACGTCGCCCTACAAGGACGCACGGATCCGGACCGAGATGGCTAGCAGTATCGCCAGCGGTGATGCGCTGACCGAGTCCCAGGTCAACTATTTGCAGCATCTGCGGCGACCACTCTATCTCGTGAGTTTTCATGCGGACCGCGACGACCTTATCGGACGGATGATTCAAGAGCATGGCGCGCCGGTTTTTCGGCAAGACTTTGTCGCCGTCTTTGAACTTCTTACCCGCGACACACGCTAGGGTTTTGGGTTTTTAGGCCTCTAAATTGGAGAATTGAAAGCCAGCGCATTTGCCGTGCGTCCACCGACGGACATGGTACGCAGATCCTATCAAAACGAAACCCGCTCCATTCCAGGCGAAGCGCGCGTAACCGGCATCGAAAACAACATTGGCAAGTACCAACGTCTCACCGTGCTGTTTGCTACTCTTCTTCTGGCGGGGTGCATTGTTGGGATCATTGTTCCTGCGGGACTGGGTTGGGACTTCGCCAATTTTTACGACACGGGTAGACGGGCCGCCGCGGGTCAGATTAGGGATCTATATAATCCGGACACCTTGATCGGAGGCGAAAAACCCCAGGGAAGTTTGGGTTTCTGGGGGAGCCCTCTTTCGGCATGGTTTTATGTTCCTCTGAGTTATCTGCCTCCGCGAACAGCGCTTGTCGTCTTCAAGATTGAGAACACCCTCGCTTATTTCGCGGCTCTGCTGTTACTGTATCTCAATGACCGGAAGTTCGCGGGGGATACTCCCACCGCGAGATGGCGATTCGCTGCCATCTTCGCGTTCCTGAGCCTAATCTATCAACCATTCTGGACGGTCTACCGAGTGGGCGGCCAGACAACGCCGACGGTTTTCTTGCTGTTCACTTTGGCGCTGCTGAGCTATACGAGTATGCGATTTTTTCTCGCGATCGTTTTCCTGGTTCTGGCAATCTTGATCAAGCCGACTTTTGCAACTGCGCTGCTGTTTCTCATTGCGGTTTCAGGCTATCGGTTTGTCTACTATACGGCCATTGTTCTCCTCGTCACGGGTTTGACTTCCGTTTGGACTTTAGGGTGGGATATCCACTTGCAGTTTCTGAGTGTTTTGTCGCAAGGAGCCAAGGCCAGCTTTCCGTGGTTTTACAACAGTTCGTTGTATGTTCCGATTGAAAACGTAAGATTCCTTGACAGCGCCGGACACTCTTCCGGATGGCTGGGAGCGGTTTTCACCGGACTCATGTTCGGAATAAAAGCCGTCGTTCTTTTTACCTTTGGCCTGATTACGGTCAAAGGCCGTTCTCAACCATGGTCGGACGAGGCAAAAAGACACTTCCATTTTCTCATGGCCGTCTGTTTTTGTCTTATGATGTCGCAGACGGTTTGGGAACATTATCTCGCAGCCCTGTTTCTGTTCCTTGCCTACGTCGTCGCTGCACAGCGGTACTTCAGCCGACCCGCGATGCTTATGATTGGCGCGGTTTTCCTGTTAGCCATCGGGCAGAATCTTATTTTCATCAACCTCTTGCGCACCGTTCACAGCTTTGACTCGTTGCCAGAGCTCGTGTTGGTTGGGCTTTTCAAAAGCGGTCCGCTTCTTTTGACTTTCACCTTTCTCTGGAAACATTACGACGAGTTATTTCGAAGTTATGCGGCAGAGCAGTGGGGGCCTGCATCTTGAAGCCAAAACCAAAAAGGAAAGTAATGCCACCACGAAGCGCCCAGCGCGGCTACGCCCAAACCAAAAGTAGCGAGCGATATTTCACACAGAGGCACAGAGCACCGGCAAAGAGCATGGTGCTCTGTGCCCTGAGCGCCTCCGCGATCAGCCACACGGAAGCTTGAAGGCGGCGGACAAGAAGAGGTTTTGACAGGGACTGGTGGCTGGCCAGATTCTGCCGGTTAGACAAATGATTGAATCGATGACCCCTTTTTCTCGAACCGCGACCAACGTGAACGTTGTCCTTTTTTCAGGCGGGAGAGGATCTACGGTCCTTTCGAAACAGCTCATTAACAACCCGAGAATCTCCCTGACGCTCGCCATCAATGGTTATGATGACGGTGCTTCCACTGGCGAGGTCAGGCGGTTTCTTGAAGATAGCCTTGGTCCGTCGGACTTTCGCAAAAACGCGTCGCGAATGGCGCGCGAACTGCAATCCTGCGGTGGTGGACTCATCGAACTGCTTGATCTCAGATTTCCGGACGCTTGCATGGTCGAGCAAGCCGTGGCCGCGCTGCAGGTGCTCGCTGGCAAGTCGACGGATTTCGACTGGGATTTCATCGGAGAGCTAGGAAGACGATTGGCCGGAGTCGAGGAAAATGCCAAAGCAGCGATAGCGAGGAAAATCCAACGCTTTGAGCAGGAGCGAGTCACTGCCGGCCGGCCATTTTCCTTTTCCGATTGCAGTCTTGGCAATCTGGTGTTTGCCGGTTGCTACCTGGATATGGCACGTAACTTCAATGCCGCGATCGCCGATTATTGTGCTTTATTGAATCTGCCGGCGGGACTCATAGAAAACGTTACGGATGGCACCAATGCGCAGCTGGTTGCTTTAGACCATGACCACCGGCTTCTCGGAAGTGAAGCCGAGATCGTCGACGCGAAACGCCGCAATCATATCGCGGATATATACTTGATTGACCACATCCTGACGCCGGAAGAAGTTCGCTGGCTCGCGTCACTACCATTCTACGAGCAACAAGAATTTTTCCGGAAGTGCGCGCAATCCCTAGTGATCAACCCACGTTTGTTGGAGCGAATCAATGCCGCCCATCTGATTGTTTATTCGCCGGGAACGCAACATTCAAGTCTTTACCCATCGTACCTCACGCCCGGTCTGGGCGCGGCGATCGCACGCAATCTGACGGCGATCAAACTTCTGATCACGAACATCCAGGAAGATGCGGAGATCGCAGATAGCAGCGCCGTCGATATCATCGAGCGCGCGGTGTACTACCTCAAGGAAAAGAATTCACATCCAATCCCGACGCCGTGCCTTATTACACATTATTTGATCAACGATCCGGCGCGCCAAGATCAAGACTCTGCGTATGTTCCACTGGGCCAGCTTGAAACTTTGGAAGACCCGCGTTTGGTCCGGATCGGCAATTATGAGGATGGCATCACCGGGCGTCACGACGCGGCAAAGATACTCACCCCCTTTGTGGAATCGATTTTGAAGCGCGGGGAGTCGTACAGGATTGCGGTATTGCTGTTGGATACCGATTCACTCAATAAAATCACGCAGACGATATTGGAGATGTCGAGAGGGGGTATTCTAGACTTACCTGTGTCCGTCACGGTCTTTTACAATAGTCCGGACGATCTCGATCCTGCCTTCACGAGCACTCTCCCGTTTCCCGTTTACAATGTCTTTAAGTACAGAGAAAAGGGAGTAGCTGCCTTCATGGATGTTTTCTTGGATCAGCGCTTTGACTACCTAGTGTTGTTTGAGTCATCAGGTATGTATAACGGAGAAGATCTTGTTGCCATCGCCTCGATCTTGAGCCACGGAAGGCTAGACGCTGTATGGGGAAGCCGGCGTCTTTCGGTAAAAGATATCCGCGAGTCCTACAAGCTGCGATACCGTCACAACATCATTTTGGGCGCGATGAGTTATGTTGGCAGTCACGTGCTGAGCCTTCTCTACTTATTCTTGTACGGCCGTTACATTTCGGATACGCTTTCAGGCGTAAGGGCCATTCGCAGCGCCTGCTTACGCAATACCGTTGTTGATATCACTCACAAATGTTTGAATCAGCATATTCTTTCCCTGCTGCTGCGCGAGCGCGCCGAAATCTTCGAAGCGCCGGTTCGGTTTTTTCCTATCTCTCCGGGGAAAGTTAAGCGCACTACCGTTCTTGACGGCGTTCAATCGATCCTCACCGTATTATGGTGGAGGATCAAATCGGTAAGGTCCACGCCGACGCGGAAAATCGCTAGTGAAACCGCGCCACAGGGTTTCGAGTCCAGCTCCCCTAAGGGAAAATGAGTTGCCATCGTTTCGCTACTGTAGCAGAACCGCCGGTTCGGGTATGAGCAGTTACAAATTGCTGATTTTTGACATGGATGGCGTTCTCGCAGATACGTCACCATGTCACCGGCGAGCTTATCAAGACTTATGGTGCAGGATTGGCGTTCAGGGGCCTCATTATGAAGCCATCGCCGGTCGGATGACAAAAGACGTCATCACAACGTTCACCGGGGAGCTGAAGCCCACCGCGGCAGAGATCGACGAATGGGTTCGATTCAAGCAAGAACGGGCACGTAACTATCTCGTTACGGAAATGATTACCTACGGTGACGCCGCTTTGTCACTGGCGGCGTTGGCGCGGGAAGGAATTTCCCTGGCTCTCGGAACGGGAGCCTCACGTCGTACGGCAGAAATGGTCCTAAAGCAGCTCGGTCTTTTTGATTTCTTCCCGGTTATTCTGACCGCATCAGATGTTCAAAACGGCAAGCCGGCTCCGGACATCTATTCAGAGATCATGGTGCAGGGTGCCTTCAATCCAAAGGACACGTTAATCATTGAGGACAGCCTCGCGGGACTTGAGGCGGCTGTGGCGTCCCAGGCTTATGTGGCGTCGGTAAGAAGCGGACGGGAGATTGCGCATCCGAGGTTTGTCGGGAGTTTCCCAGATCTCCTTAAACTAATGCGCGCAATCGGCATCGAAGCCTGATGAATCGTTTGATGATCATCCCTGCGGCCGGTTTAGGCTCGCGGCTCAAGTCGTCCGTACCCAAAGTTCTCTTCCCGGTTAACGGCAGGCCGATGATTGATTATTTGTTTGACCTTTACACGCCGGTCGTGGAGCGGTTTATTCTTGTGCTCCATCCATCGTTTGCGCCAGATGTTGTCCGCCACTGCGCGAAGCTTCCCCTTCCGATCGAGTACGAGTTGCAGGAAACGCCCACCGGCATGCTCGATGCGATCCTCATCCCCGCGGAGCGAGTAAGACGGCACGGACCGGCCGGCGTCTGGATTACCTGGTGTGATCAGATCGCAGTCCAGCGGCAAACCGTGTCAAAACTCGTGACGCTTTCCGAGCAGGATTCCAACGCGGCTTTGATCTTTCCGACGGTGTTACGAACCGAGCCCTATATTCACATTGTTCGGGATGATCAAGGCGCGATCATCGACATTTTGCATCAGCGTGAAGGTGATGTGCTGCCCGAGGTCGGGGAAAGCGACATGGGACTTTTTTGCATTCCCGGTGAGCGCTATTTTGAGCTTCTCAGCGATTTTGCGCGTGAAGTCGCGAAGGGCGCGATCACTCGAGAAAACAACTTTCTGTCCTTCATACCCTGGCTGCATGGGCGGGCGAGAGTTCGAACATTTCCCGCTTGTCACGAAATCGAATCGGTGGGGATCAACACGAGCGCTGACCTGCGTCTGGTCGAAGACTACTTACGCGCGCAATAATGGGAACCGTCCTTTCCATTATTATTCCGGCTTACAATGAAGAACGGTTCATCGGGACACTTTTGAAAAGGATTCTTGCCGTGGATCTCGCGCGGGTGGGAATCGCCAGGGAGATCATCGTAGTGAACGATCACTCGACGGATCGCACCGGCGAAATCGTATGCGAGTTTCGCGGTGTTACCTTGAAGACACTACCGAGAAATAGCGGCAAAGGCGCTGCGGTCCGAGCGGGCATTGACCTCGCCTCAGGGGACTACCTCATCATCCAGGATGCGGATCTCGAGTACGATCCGAACGACTATATCTCGATGCTCAAGGCAATCGTCTCAGATGGAGCGGACGCCGTCTACGGCAGCCGCTACATGAAATATCCTGGCCGCAGCAAGCTGTGGAATCTGTTAACGGCAAAGCACCCAGCTCAGTCGTGGTTCGCGTACGTGGGCGGGCAAAGTCTAAGTCTTGTAGCACTTGTCTTTACTGGACGTTACCTTACCGATACCGTGACCGCGCTCAAGTTATTCAAACAGGAAGTCGTCAAGTCCTTATCCCTGCAAACGAGCGGTTTTGAGCTGGACCACGAAATAACCTCGAAAATTCTTGCCCGGGGTCACACGATTGCAGAGGTTCCAATCAGCTACTTTCCCCGAACCAAAGAAGAGGGCAAAAAGATCGGACTCAAAGATTGGGTTGCCGCCTTGAGGACGTTTTATAGGTATCGGAATGGCTAGCGCCCGATGGGAAAAGTCTCCGCGCATTCGTATTTGCAGCGAAGGAAATCACCCACAAACGCAGGTTAATTTCCTACATTTGCACGCCGGCCAAAGTGTCGTCGAATGCCTTTCGATGGCTTGACCACTCCCGGTTGCGGAAAACTTTTCCGCTTTCTTCAGGTCGTTGTCCATGTTTACGGAATGTTACGTTGTTGATAAAACCGTGGCCAAACCACAACTGCAATAGGTTCTACCTATAGACGATTATCGATACCGCAATGCGGCGGAAGTGACCCGAGAGGAATAGGATGATTATCAGTGAGAATTAACTAGAAGATTTCTCCATACTATATGATTATCATTAGCAAATATATTTTATGAACGGATTCGGAAATGAACCGGAGAATTTCCATAAATAACAATTCAACGCTGAGCAGGTCGTGATTTCTTGATTATCGTGATGATCAAGTTTCGTTCGAAACTGTTTAGCTTTCGTTCAATCTTGTTCATGGCTCGGTAAATAAATGACCCGAAAGGATTGAATGCTCCAAGGACGAACACGTAGAGACGGCAATTTCTCGGCACGGCTCTTGCCCCATAGCAGAATAAATATTTTATGCGCTATGGGGGATTGTAAGAATGATGCCGAAAGCAAAATCAGCTTCGTTACTTTTCGCGGTCGTAGTAGTTTATTACGCGTTTTGTCTGTTTCCTGGCTCACTTGGCGTCGGCACCGCAGCGGCCGCGACGGGTACAGTTCGGGTGGCAATCGCTCAGGTCACGGTCACGGACGGCGACCTGGTTGGCAATCTGGCCAAGGTAGAAAGTTATGTTCAGAAAGCCGGGACAGCCGGAGCACAGATCGTTGTGTTCCCGGAGTTAGTTGATGTGGGATTCGGCGCCATCGTTAAGGCATCGACGGGAGGCGCAAACGCACGCCCGATTCCCGGCGCAACCTCGGATGCGCTCGGCGTCATTGCCGTCCGATATAACGTGTGGATTGCAGCGGCGTTGTTAGAAGAAGTCCCTGGCGGTGCCTACGACACGAACGTTCTGATCGACAATCAGGGTAAAGTGGTCTTAAAACAGCGCAAGGAGTTTGTCTATCCGTACTTTGGGGGAACAGCGGTCTTTGAGGGCAATTATCATGATGCGCAGGTCGTCGATTCTCCATGGGGTTTTATAGGGATGATGGACTGCGCGGATACAGCTGCGTTTAGTAAGCGTCAAATCTTCGTGACAAAAAAACCTACTCTCATGCTGGTGAATTTTGCCAATCCCGGAAGTAACTATCTTGCCAATGCCAATACACTGGCCACGGAATGCAATTGCTCGGTGGCAGGGACCAATATGGTGTTTCCCAGCGGCACGGCCGGAGGAACGGGGGGAAAAAGCCGCTTCGCCGCGGCGACCGGCACCACACTCTGGGAGGGGCCCATCGGGGTTGAAGCAATGAAAGTGTGGGACCTACCGATTAATATCCCGAGCAATCGCGCTCCCAGTGTGGATGCGGGCGAGGTGCAAACGATTCGCTTGCCTAACAAAACTCTTACGCTCAGCGGCTACGTCACAGACGACGGCAAGCCAAACGGCACGCTGACCACCACATGGTCGAAGGTAAGCGGTCCTGGGACGGTTACGTTCGGCAACTCGAGTGCCCCCTCGACCGGCGCCACGTTCTCTACTTCCGGCGTGTACGTTTTACGGCTGACAGCCAACGATGGCGCATTGACGCAAACCGACGATGTCGATATCAATGTGCTGCCTTCAACCGGGGACCCGAATCTCGTTGGTTATTGGACGTTTGACAACACGGCCAATGACAGCTCGGGGAAAGGCAACAATGGCACTATTTTTGGCAACCCGCTGTATTCAACCGATGTTGCTCCCACGGGGCTTGCAAATACCCGTTCTTTGGATCTTAACGGTGACGATTACGTCAGAGTGAACCATAGTGCCTCTTTGAACGCTACCGCGACCGTGACGATCGCGATGTGGATCAAGCCGCGATCCTATCCCGGGTTTGCCCCTACAGGTAATGATTGGGCGGAGCTTCTCAGCAAAGGTAATACCTGGGGAACACAGAATTATGTCCTCGGGTTTGGAGCCTATTACTATCTGTACGCTGACTTCTTGGGGATGCGCGTCCCTTCTCTGGACGACGCTGTGCGGACGCCGAATCAGTGGTACCACGTGGCGGCTGTGCTCGATGCCAACAAGAAGCGCGGTAAGATTTATATCAATGGGGTTTTGGATCATGCGGTGTTCAACTTTCCCACCGGCACAACGAACGCGGATCCCTTATACATTGGCACGGGTGGTGAAAATAATCTCAATGTGACCAAGATCGATGGCAAGATTGACGATGTTCGCCTCTATACCAGGGCGCTAACGGATGCCGAAATCGCGGCCCTTGTGCCGGCCGCTGCTGTCAATAAGCCTCCGCAAATTTCCGCGGGTCCAGATCAAACGATCCCAGCCTCGTCTCCGGCGACGCTGCAAGGAAGCTACGTTGACGACGACCGCCGGCGACCAGCGCTACCGCGAAATGGGCGGCCTGGAGGAAGATCAGCGGACCTGGGGACGTTGAGTTCGAAGACCGTTATACGTTGGCGACGACGGCGACCTTCACGCAGTTGGGTGTGTATGTATTAGAGCTTCAAGGCTCTGATGGCGCGTCCCTCGTGCGTGATGCGACCACGATCACGGTCGGTCAAACACCACCACCGCCGCCGCCACCACCACCACCACCACCTCCTCCTCCACCGCCGCCGCCACCGACGACGGCAACGTTACACGGGGTCGTTACTGACCAAACGAGCGCGACCCCGATTGGCGGAGCAAAAGTCACTGTAAGTGGTGGTGGAAAGACTTTTACCGCCACGACTGCGAGCAACGGGTCGTACTCGATTAAAGGCGTGCCATATGGGACCTATAACGACACCGCGGCGGCAAAGGGGTACAACTCGAGTACCAAAAGCAATTCCATAAGCTCCCAGGATGCAACGCTCAGCTTTTCCTTAGTAAAGAGGAGTAAGCGGTAGGCCAAACGTGAAGAAAGCGGATGGTCCGGAATGGTGTTATCTTAGGTAGGGGTAAGTTTTGTATCGAGTTGTGGGGATGAGCGAGCCCAAACCCCGCAAGGTCCCTTGCGGTCCGGGTAGCTTCTCCCCACGCCTCGGTGCCGGACAATATTTAGGATTCAGGCTCCCCCGGGTTTCCTGTGAAGGAGTATTCAGCGCTTGGAGACCGAGCGCGGCAAAGCCGCAACGAAAAGACAAAACCCAAATTTCACCACGAAGGACAAAGCACCTGGCCCAGCGGCGCCGCAACCAAGGCAGCATTTTACCACAGAGACCCTGAGCTCGCAGAGTTCGGAGTATTTGATCCAAAACTCTTTCCTCCGTGCCCCCAGCGGTGAATCTGGAAGCTGAAGACGCAGAATTCAAACCGATCTTTACCTCCTAGGATTCGATAAAAGAGTTCTTCGGCCTCTTCTGCAACCGGGATGCTTGCAATCCCCAAGACAATTGCTTTGTCTGCCAGTTACGCTTTGCAGTAGCGATCGGTTTCTATCACCCCAGCGCTCCATATAGCTGAGTCGTCTGACATCACGGGACGACCAATTTTCTGGCCCTAGAGGTTGGTGAAAAATGTTGAAGACTTTCCGTTCGTGCTGGGCTTGCCCGTCCTGAGCAAAGTCGAGATGACAAAGGTGCTAGGAAGAATATTAGTTTTATTGCTTCTTGGTCTTGCCTCGCTTTGCGGGGATCTTCTGGCCGTTGAAGCTGAAATCGGGAAATCTATTGCTTCAACCGCGACTAGTACGGTGCGGGTTGCCATTGCCCAGATCACAGTTGCCGACGGAGATGTGGCTGCTAACCTGACCAAGATTCAATCCTACGTCCAAAAAGCAGCGCGGGCTCGGTCGCAAATTATTCTCTTCCCGGAGCTAGTTGATGTGGGATACGGCTCTATTGTTAAGGCATCGACGGGAGGTGAAAATGCACACCCGATTCCGGGTGAGACCTCGGATGCGCTTGGTGCCGTTGCCGTCAGGTATAACGTGTGGATTGCAGCAGCCCTGTTGGAAAAGGTACCCGGAGGCGCTTACGATACTAATGTGCTCATTGATAATCGAGGGAAAGTGCTTTTAAAACAGCGCAAAGCGTTTGTCTATCCGGTGTTCGGAGGGACAGCGGTGTTTCAGGGCAACTATCAAGATGCTCAGGTCGTCGATTCTCCATGGGGACCCATAGGCCTCATGAATTGCATGGATACAAGGTCATTCAGCCAAGCGCCAAGTCTTTGTAAAGCAGCACCCTACTCTCATGCTGCTCACGTTTGCCAATCCCGGAGGCGACTATCTTGCATATGCCAATATGCTGGCCAGCTGAATGTCATTGCTCGGTAGCGGGAACGAACATGGTTTATGCCAACAGGCAGGGCGGAAAAAGTCGCTTCATCGCGGCTACCGGAACCACACTCTGGGAAGGACCCATCGGGGTTGAGACGATGAAAGTGTGGGACCTGTCCGATTAATATCCCGAGCAATCGCGCTCCCACTGTGGATGCGGGCGAGGTGCAAACGGTTCGCTTGCCTAATAACACTCTTACACTCAGCGGATACGTCATAGACGATGGCAAGCCAAACGGCACGCTGACCACCACTGGTCGAAGGTAAGCGGTCCTGGGACGGTTACGTTTGGCAACTCGAGTGCCCCCGTCGACCAGCGCCACGTTCTCTACTTACGGCGTGTACGTTTTACGGCTAACAGCTAACGATGGCGGATTAGACGCAAACCGACGATGTCGATATCAATGTGCTGCCTTCAACCGGGGACCCGAATTTCGTTGGTTATTGGACTTTTGACAACACGGCCAATGATAGTTCGGGGAAAGGCAATAACGGCACCCTTTTCGGAAATCCACAGTACTCGACCGATGTTGCGCCAACGAGCCTTCCGAACATTGATTCTTTAGATTTCAATGGCCGCGCGTACGTCAAGGTAAACCATAGCCCAACTCTAGACGCCCTTGCCGGGGTGACGATCGCGATGTGGATTAAACCGCGTTCCTATCCAGGGTTCGTACCTAAAGGCAACGATTGGGCACAGCTTCTCAGCAAGGGTAATACCTGGGGGGCGCAGAATTATATGATGGGTTTTGGAGGGTATTTCTATCTCCACTCGGACGGGATGGGGATGCGCATTCCTTCTTTGGACGACGCGGTGCGGACGCCAGATAACTGGTATCACGTGGCGGTTGTTCTCGATGCCAACAGGAAACGCGGTAAAATTTATATCAATGGGGTTTTGGATCATACGGTGTTGAATGCGCCCACCGTTACGACGAACACCGATCCTTTGTACATTGGCACGGGGGGTGCAGAATAATCTTAATGTGACCAAGATTGACGGCAAAATTGACGATGTTCGCCTCTATACCAGGGCGCTAACGGACGCCGAAATCGCGGCCCTTGTGCCGGCGGCTGCGGTCAATAAGGCTCCTCAAGTTTCCGCGGGTCCGGATCAAACGATCCAAGACTCCTCTCCGGCGACGCTGCAAGGAAGCTATGTGGATGACGGCTGGCCGGCGACCAGTTCTACTGCCAAATGGACGGTGTGGAGAAAGATCAGTGGACCCGGGGATGTTGAGTTCGAAAATCGCTACGCTTTGGCTACAACGGCGAATTTCACACAAGTTGGTATGTATGTATTAGAGCTTCAAGGCTCTGACGGCGCGCACCTGGTGCGTGATACGACCACGATCACGGTCGGTCAAACACCGCTACCGCCGAGATAAGGTTTCTCAGCCGGTTTACCAAAATATCGTGCTAACCACGAAGCACGCAGCGCGGCAAAGCCGAAATCAAAACCGAAAACGTTACTTAGCGCAGAGGCATAGAGTTCGCAGAGGATGAATAGTATAGGGCGAAGCACATAGAGCAAGGGGTGGGAGAGACGCCATGCCCTATGCTCCATGCTCTTTCCCCGTGCCCTCTGGTTGCGGCTCTGCCGCGCTAGTCTCCGTGGTGAATGCGTCTTCACACTAAACCCGGAAGAACCATTTTTCTCTAAAGTTCTTTAAGGTCCCCTGATCGCCGTTTGGGTTCAGCGATGAAAAATCAGGTGTGCAGCGAGCGAAAGATCGTCTTCATCTTCTTCACGGTCGCTATTCTCTTCTATCTCCCCGGAATATGGTGGGGACTCCCCCATGCAACCGCTCCTGACCGTATTTTGCCCTGGGGTTCGGATGAGCTTGCTCCTCTGGGTCCGATTGCCGAGTTGTATAGTGTTTTTGTCGCTCCCAATCCACAGTTCAATCCGCAATACCCGCTATTTCACTACTTTGTTCAGGCGGTGTTCGTTGGACCTTACTTGCTGTGGCTTTGGCTGACCGGGGCGTTGGTCCATCCTTCCGTGCAATATCCGTACGGCCTATCGGATCCGGTGTCAGCCCTTGCGACGATGGCTTTGTTGGCTCGAGCGGTGAGTCTGCTCATGGCGGCAGGAGTTGTCGGGATCGCCTACAAAACGGCTGCGATTCTATGGGGAGAAAAAACCGGAATAATTACGGCGACACTCGTGTTACTCATGTACCCGATGCTCTATTACTCGCGTACCAGCAACGTGGATATGGCAGGGTTGTTTTGGACCAGTTTAGGACTCGCCGTATTTGCCGCCTGCCTACGAGATCGGCTGACTCCCAGACGGGCGGCGTGGCTTGGTCTGTTTGCCGGGTTAGCCACGGCGACCAAGGATGCTAGTTACGCGGCATTTGGAGTTGTGGCCGCGATCCTGGTTTTCAGACACATTTTTTGGTTCCGGAAACGGTCCCAAAAATCGGCGAAGACTTGGAAGCCTTTTGGAATCGGTCTCGTGGTGGCCGCGTGTGTTTATGTGGTCGCGAGTGGAATCCTGTTCAAGCCGGAGCGGTTCTTTTTGCATATTCAGTTCATCATGGGCGCCACTCATGCGTATGTTTATCCGAATTCTTTCCAAGGTTATCTTGGTTTGCTCGGGGAGATTGTCGACAGTTTTGTTGATTCGCTGGGTTTTTTAACTTTCCTTTGCGCCGTTGTGGGCATCGTTCTTTGCGCTCTCAAAACACCTGCGCAACTCGCTTTTGGCCTGCCGGCCCTGGGGATTTTAGTCGGGACAATTCTTCCTATTCATTATGTCACATTCCGATATGTAATGACGATTGCATACATATTGACGTTTTTTTCGGCCTATGCGCTAAGCGTGGCTCTCGTGAGCGAGCAACCCCTAGTTCGCAAGATGACGCCACTTCTTCTAGCTTTGTTGTGTGTCTGGTCGTTCATCCGGGACGCGGATCTGACCTATCAGATGATCAAGGATAGCCGCTACGAATTGGCAGCCTGGTTTCGAGATAACGCGAAGCCGGGAGACCGTGTTGGTTGGTATGGGGCGGCGCAAAAGCTACCGGCGTTGGAGGCAGGGATTGTTTCGTTTTCCATGGAAGGCTGGTGTAGCCGGGAGGCTTGGGAATCCCCACTCGCTCCTGAGTTCGTGGTCGTGATTCCTCAACAGCAGTTCGAAATGATTCATGAATGGAGTCTCCCAGAAACGATATACCGGCGTTTGGCTGATGGTTCGTTGGGGTATCAACGTATTCTATGGTCACAGACTCGCTCATTATTTTCGAAGCGGCCTCTTTCCTTTGTTAATCCTCCCGTTCAGGTGTTTGCAAAAAAAGTATCGCTGCCAGCATTGTTCAAATCCGATGGCAATCTCAGCCCAGCCAGGCCCGTGCTTGACCCTGTAGAAAAGTTGCTCAATATGCGGGCTGAACGCTCCCAAGGTTTAGTTCGGAATGAGCGTAGACCTGATCGTTGTGAGCCAGAGATCGTGACGGAAAGAGCTGAGTCGTCGTAACCGCTGCGCAATGTGCTCAAGGGCGTGAACGGCACGATACAACGGGAACGTCAGTGGAGGCTGGGATATACCAAGGTAGGCAGCAGGTGGAAAATGGGTAAAAGTAAACACGCCAATCGTTATTTTTGGAGTGCCAGTGCCAAATAGAAAAAAGATCATCGTCGTGATGCCAGCGTACAATGCGGCCAAGACTCTGCGCATTACTTATGAAGCGATTCCCAAAGACAACGTCGAACGGGTCATACTTGTCGACGACGGCAGCAAAGACGAAACATTGCAGATCGCCAAGGAACTGAAACTCGAGGTCTTCGTCCATGCACGGAACTTCGGTTACGGCGGCAACCAGAAAACTTGTTATACCGAAGCATTAAAGGCCGGCGCTGAAATAGTCGTCATGCTCCACCCCGATTATCAATACGATCCGACGTTGCTCCCTGAAGTCGTAGCGCCTATCGAGGCCGGTGAGGCTGATGTCGTCCTGGGATCACGTTTCATGGGCGATAGCGTTGTGAGGCAGGGGATGCCGTGGTGGAAATATCTGGGCAATAGATTTCTCACCCGGGTGCAAAACGGCGCGCTCGGGCAGAATCTTAAAGAGTATCATACGGGTTATCGCGCGTTCAGCCGGAGAGTTTTAGAGGAGGTTCCTTTCCTGTTGAATTCCGACAACTTCGTTTTCGACCAAGAGATGCTAGTGCAAATCTTTCACTTGGGTTTTCGCGTCAAAGAGGTTCCGGTGCCCACGCGTTACTTCCCTGAGGCTTCCAGCGCCAGTTTTGTCGCCAGTGCGGTCTATGGATTCAGCATTCTGGGGCTGTTAGCCCGCTACGAGCTGCATCGCAGGTCGCTGCTCACGCAAAAGCAGTTCGAATGCTTCCCCGGACGGTATCGGAGAGTGGAATGATGGCGCAAAATGCGGGCTTGCGACGCTATCAGCTAAAGCAGTTTAAATATAACAGTCATTATTGGACTCTCAAATGCCTTGAAGATGCACAGCGCCCGCTTCGAATCTTGGATATAGGCACAGCGGATGGATATCTGGGAGCCATTTTGAAGCAACAAGGTCATTACCTCGTCGGCGTCGAGAGGGATTCTTCTCTCGGGCAACAGGCGCGAGAATTCTACGATGGTTTTCATATCACGGATATTGAGACATTTGGATTTCCGTACAAAGACGAATTCGATTTTGTCCTTTTCGCTGACGTATTGGAACATCTGGTGGATCCCACTGCCGTGTTACAGCGGACGGTGGGATGCCTAAACGATAGAGGTCAGGTGATTATTTCGCTCCCCAACGTAGCCAATCTTTTCATTCGCTTGATGCTCTTGTCAGGTCGATGGGAATACGGTGACCGGGGAATTCTCGATCGCACCCATCTTCATTTTTACACCCTCGCGACCCTCAAAAAAATGATCGAGGCCGCTTCTTTTCGCGTCATTGAAGTCGTGCCAACACCGTTACCCGTGCAACTGGTATTTCCAATAACGGATAAACCGATATTGACGCCACTTCACGAGCTGCATTTTTTGGCCGTTCGGTTGTGGAGGACCCTGTTGGCTTATCAGTTTGTTGTTCGGGCAGTACCCGGGCCCAGGTAATCGATAGCGTCAGATGTCCACCGGCAACCCTCGTCCAATTGAAATGATGCGAATTCGCGTTTCTGAGCCCGATCCGGATAACTCAAAACCAGCTCCCCCACCGTCCGAAATGCCTGACATTACGAGACGCACCCGCATTACCGTCCTTGCGCTCGGCCTGTTGGCGGTTGTTCTTTACGCGCCGCTGATCGGATGGGGCTTGCCTTACGCAACGGCGCCCGACCGAACAAAAACGGTCGCCACCGATGAGATTCTACCGTTAGAAGGTCTAGCGGAAATGCATAATACCTTCGTGGTCTCGAAGCCCGATCGGAATTACGGCTACCCGTGGTGGCACTATTTTGTCGTGTCGGTGGCGCAAGCGCCGTACCTGGCGTACCTGATGCTTACGGGAGGAATACAATCTCCAACGCCGGAATTTCCTTTCGGACTCAAAGACCCGGTAGAGGCACTGGAAGCGCTAACTCTGATTGGACGATCCGTAAGCGTTTTGATGGGAGCGGGTGTGGTAATTGCCGCTTACTTCTTTTCGCGAACCTTGTGGGGACACCTGGCGGGGGTGGTCGCGGCGCTGTTAACCATGCTTAACTATCTGATGTTTTATTACAGTAGAATCGGCAATCCTGATGTCCCGGCGCTATTCTGGAGCAGCATTGGCCTAGTCATTTTCGCCAAGATCCTGGTCGGGGGTTTGACGATACGCCGAGCCGTGTGGCTCGGAGTGTTTGCCGGCTTGGCGACCGCTACCAAGGATCAAGCGGTAATATTGTTCTTGCCTTTCGCCCTCGTGCTAATGTTTCCGCGGTTCTCAAGGTCTCCAGAATCGACCAACTATCTAAAGCCCCTGGTCGTGGGTTTAGGGGTCTCGATCGTTGCCTACCTTGTTGGAACTGGCATGGTGGTTGACCCTCAACGACACATCACCCATGTTTATTCCCTCTTTTTTAACCAAAGCCGTGTTTCCAATGTGGGCGCCTACCGTCCGCCCCATCCGAAAACGTGGCTGGGGAATTGGGAGTTGACGCGCGACTACATCCAAGCTTTCGCCACGGCGGTATCCCTGCCGGTTCTTCTCACGTCTCTGGCGGGTGTCTTCCTCGTGCTGCGATCTTCACAGCGCCGGTTTCTTGTCTTGCTGCTTCCGGTCGCGACGCTGTTTCTCATGCTGATCTTGCCGACCGGTCAGGTCGTCATGCGTTATTACCTTCCGTTGGTACTATTCGTCGATTCGTTCGCCGCGGCTTTTGTGGTCGCGCTGCGTAGGTCACCCTTTCGACCTCTATGGGTACCGCTGCTTCTTGTGTTGTGTGGCTGGCGACTGTGGATTGGGGCTGATCTTTCCTTCGCGCAATACTACGATACTCGTTACCCCGCCGCGGAATGGTTGAAGACATACGCAAGGTCCGGCGATTGGGTCGAATACTTTGGGGTCACGGAGAAGTTGCCGCACTTATCGGCAGAGATTAAAACGCGTCGGATTGCCGGGCGTACCACCAACTGGAAAAGGCAGTTTGACCATGGTCCGATGGTGCTCCGCTATTTGGCGACAAAAGGTCCGGAGTGGGTGCTGGTCATTCCTGATGTCTATAGCAAACCCGGGATGGATTATAGCGGCGACTGTCCGCCAGAAGTGTATGAAGCCTTGGTCAGCGGGACGGCAGGGTATCGCCAAGTGGCTTTTTTTCCTACGCCATCATTGCTGTTTGGCTGGTTCCACCGCCCGCTGCTGGACAACCCATCCGTGGCTCCGCCAGTACGAATATTCGCGCGCAACGATATCTTGAATCGGACCGGCCACGGGCTAACGATATCGCAACCTTGAAGGAAGACGCGGAAGACCAGACAAGCTGATGAATGGTTCGATCAAGAATCTCTTGCTGGGTATCAGAATTGGGCTCGGCATCGGACTGCTTTACTATGTGATGACGGAGACCGGGGGCTGGTCGGCTGCAAGGCAATTCATATCGACGCCCTGGCTCCTGCCGGGACTCACAGCCCTAACCATCTTGGGCGCGGCGATCGAAGCGAAAAGGTTGGAACTTCTCTTGAGGTCACAAGGGATCCGGATTTCGTTTGGTTACGGGTATCGGGTGGTCACCATAGGAGCCTTCTTTAACTTTTGTATTCCCGGTGGGACCGGTGGCGACGTGATGAAATTGTATTACCTGGCCTCCGACAATCGCAAGCAGGTTATCGAAGTGGCAACGGTACTACTCGTTGATCGAGCGGTAGCGCTATTCGCCTGGCTGCTCTTGATCGTGGGATTGGCGCTGTTAAACGCGCAGCTGTTAGAAGCGCATGCGCTGATTCAATTACTTGCCGCAATTTCGGTCTGCGCTCTGGTCGGGTTGGTTTCGTTGGCGACCCTTTCCTGCTCGACGCCGTTTCGAACAAGTCGATTGTATCGCTTTGTGGTGACAAAAATGCCGCTGCACAAATATTTACAACGCGTCTCCGATGCCCTGTACGCGTTTCGCGATCATAAAGCGGCCCTGCTCGGCGCTGCCTTGCTGTCCATGTCAGGACACGTAGCGCTTGCGGGCATGTTGGTGGGGGTGGCCTCGGTATTCATCCCCCAAGCGCCACCCCTTACGGTGTGTCTACTGTCGTTGTCGGCGCTGCTGGCTAACGCGTTACCCATCACCCCGGGTGGCCTCGGCGTCGGCGAAGCTGCCTTTGAAGGATTATTTACTTCAGTCGGTTTTGCCGGAGGAGCAAAATTGATCCTGGCATGGCGGGTAGGGATGTTGCCGCTGTGCGTGCTGGGGAGCGTTCTTTATATAGTTGGTAATCGTAGGAAAGATCACGGATCCGAGCACATCGCAGACATGACACAGCTCACGCCTCTTCGGTCAAGAAATAGCGACTAAGTGTGGGGTTCCTTAGCGTAACCGGGAGATAAGCATGATTGGACAAGACAAGGTAGCGGAGCAAAGTTATTACGATCAGCTCTTCAGATCGCGCGGTCGCTTCGACCAATTTCAAAATACTATTTACGAGCACGCAGCGGCAGAAGCAAGACACGGCACATCAGGAACCGTTGCGCTCGACGTTGGTTGCGGCTCGGGCACACAGTCTTTTTGCCTCATTGATCAGGGTTTCACGGTGGTCGCCGTCGATCTTTCTTTTGAGGCAACAAAGGTGACCAAATCAAATGCCGCGAAAGCCGGTCGGCTGCTCTCGGTCATCAACGCTGACGTCGAGTTTCTTCCGTTCGCTGACCAGTCTGTTGATGCCTGTATTTGTAGCCTTTTCTTGCATCATTTTGAGACGCTGGAGCACGTAGCGGCGGAATTGCGACGAGTCGTGCGCCCTGGTGGGGTGGTTGTTGCCACCGACGCCAACGCGCATAATCCCTTTGTTTGGTTGTTTTTTAATGTGATCCACCGCCTCTATCCACTTTGGTGGCTTACCCCCAATCAGCGAGCCTTGCGTCGTAGCGAGATCGAGCAAACCTTCGGTAGGCATGGCTTTGGCAAGTTTCATTTTGAGTCGTTTACTACGGAGCTGCGGCGTGATTGGTTGGGAAACTCACTTGGTTTCAGTCTCGCTTATTACGGCCGCGCTTTTCTAATGCGTTTTTCCCGATGGACACTTCCGGGCATCGCTGGCGGCAACGGATTGCTCTCAGTGATGCACCGGCTCCAAGATTCGTGAGATATCGGCACGCGCATGGAAGCTTCGTCGAGTAACTGGCGCGCTTCGTTTTGGATTCACAGATAGAATTACTCGCCGCCTACGAGGCGATGTGCGCAACCCTCGTTCGGGCGAACCACGCAATCGCCTTTGCGTATGCGCGGCACGGCCTGATAAGCATCCTTTCGGCGGCAGGACTGCGAACGGGGGATGAGGTCGTGCTCTCACCCTTGACGTGTAAAGTTGTGCCTCTGGCGCTTCTGTCGCTTCATCTCAAGCCTGTGTACGCCGATATCTTGGCAGGCACCCTAAATCTGGATCCGCAACGTTTGCAATCCGCAATCGGACCCGCCACAAGGGCGGTTCTGTTCCAGCATACCTATGGTCATTCGGCGGGAGCGGAAGCGGTCGCGGAAGTTGCCAAGCACAAGAACCTTATGATGATTGAAGACTGCGCGCAATGTTTGCCCTACGCTGGAGACGACCGATCGCCTGGGAGCTGGGGGGAGGCTGCGATCTTCAGCAACAACCTGCTGAAGCCACTTCCCGCCGGAAGCGGCGGCGTTGCCGTAACAAAAGACCGTGAACTTGCACGGAAGATTCGCGAAGCTCGCAACCGGCTATTGCGGCGCGGAAAGCTCGAAGAGATGATGCTCCACGCTGAGGTTTGGCTGCATAAATTGGTGCTACGACCCCGGCTCTACTGGCCGCTGTTCAGACTCAACGCTAAATTGGATCCAAGTTACAAAACGCGCCCCGTCGATGTTGAGATCGCCGATGAAATTACCAACAAAGCCCATCGGGTGAGCGAGTACCAAACGCGGGAAGGGGCTCGCTGGCTCGACCGGGTCGCGGCCATCGCCCAGCACCGGCGGCTCTGCTGCGTCGAGTACAGCAATGCTTTGTCGGGCATCAAGGATCTGGATCTGCCCGCCGCCGGGACGTCACAGCCGCTGTACTATTTTCCGGTTTTTGTCAGGAACAAGGAGCGATTGCTCGAGGAGGCCTGCAAGAGACACGTCGAAATCATCGCGTGGCCGAGAAAGACACCGATCTATCCGGTGCAACGTGAACGGGATCTTCACGAGTACGGATACGAGCCGGGTACTTGCCCGGTAGCAGAAAGAGCGGCTGCAATGCTTGTCGGCCTGCCCACGCATCACAAAATTACGACTGTGCATCGAAAGCGAATCATCGATCTGATGCTGAGCGTGAGAAATTGATGATGAAAACTATACAGCCTGCCGAAAGTAGCGCCGTAGCAAGCACTCTGATACCGCTGGCTAACCCTGTGGTGCGGGAATTGCCGGAGAAAGATCCCGGGCTTTGGACGGATTTCGTGACCCGGCACCCGGAGGCCAACTTGTACCACACGATTGCTTGGCGTGATGTGGTGGGCAAAGTCTTTAACCACGAGCCCGTCTATCTCTTTTGTGAGCAAGATGGTGTGGTGCGTGGGGTATTACCGATGTTCCTGGTGAAGTTCCCATTGCTCGGATCCAAGCTTATCTCCATGCCCTACGATATTGGGTCCGGGGGCGCTCTAGCGGTAGATGAGGTTGCGGAGCGCGCTTTAATGGAGCGGGCGGTCGCATTGGCCAAAGAATTCCACGTCAATTACCTTGAGCTACGCTGCGCAGACCGGCGTCCGGTCGTCGAGTCTCTTGGTCTGCAGCGAAGCGAGCCGGTGCTGATTTCGGAGATGGAGCTCGATACTGAGGCGCAGGTGTGGAGCCGAATGGAAAAGGACCACAGGAAGGCGATTCGGAAGGCGGAGAACCGCGGTGTCGAGGTACGAGAGGCCGAGACTCTGGAAGATTTTGCGGACTTTGATCAAGTGATTTTAAGAGTCTTCCGAGCGTTCGGAACACCCCCCTATGGCGCAAATTACTTTCCGGCTTTATGGCAGCACCTGCACGCATCGGGGGCAGTGCGACTCCTTCTCGCTCACGTCGAGCAGCGTTGTGTGGGTGGTTTGCTTCTTTTCTGTTGGGGGACAAATTTAGTGAGCAAATTCGCCGCCTGCCTTCCCGAAGCGGTACCTTTGCGTGCCTATGTCGCACTGTACTGGCGCGCGATCCAACTCGGGTTGAAATCGGGCTATTGCAGGCTGAGCTGGGGCACCTCATCGCGGGATCAGAAAGGTTTGATTGAATTCAAGGAGCGCTGGGGCGCGCACACGAGGCCTGCTGTCCTGTATGATATGCCGGTGCAAGGCAAGATACCGTCCATAGAAAAGTATTACGACTCGGAAGGGTTGGCGCACCGGTTGTGGCGCTGGCTGCCGCTTTCCACGACCCGCCTGGGTGGAGCGGTGCTCAGCCGGTGGTTTTGTTGAACCGAAGAGTGCGCGGGAAAGAAAAACAAGGATAGGATATGGCTCTGCCTTTTTTGGAGTTATTTAGAAACACATTCCTTAGAGAAGCGTCAATGTTCAAGAAGACATTTCTCGATGTGCAATCGGAGTTCGGTGATCCTTGGCAGGTTGAGTTTAACGCTCATCTGGAGAAGTTGTTTAAACGCGATGAAGAAGCCTACAAAAATGCCGTTTGCGGGTACATAAAATTTGCTCTCAGTGCGATGCGCTTGCAAGAGCAATTCAACAAAAAACTGAAATATGAAGATGTCACGTATGAGGATGCGTGCGAAGCGGTTTATCTGAATGAAGAATACATGATGAAGTTGTATCTTCCGGGCATTTTTGCGTCACACTTTCTGTGGCGACACCATTACCGGCAATTCCTTTACCATAAGAACAACTTTCTGCCCTTGTTGGATTCAAACGCGGACAAACGATTCTACGAGGTCGGCACGGGAACGGGATTTTATACCGTTCAGATGTTTCGCCACGATCAAGACTTTGTCGGGTATGGGATCGATATCAGTCCCCATTCTCGGCGCTTCACGGCGAATCACGTAAAGCAATGGGGACATGAGAACTCGTTTGTCCCTATGGACATCAATATCATCCATGCGGAGCTCGAGCCACTGCCGTGCATCCAAACGGTAGAGGTTTTAGAACATCTGAGTGATCCGCAACTGTTCCTGAATCACCTGCGAAGGCTTCTGAGGCCGGGCGGCTACGGCTTCGTCGCCGTCGCTCTGACTGCACCCGAAGCCGATCACATCTATTTGTACTGGACTCCCGATGACGTCATCAAACAATTGGTTGCGGCAGGTTTTTCGGTCCATGACTATGCCGAACACCCGGCTTATGCCGGACAGCCGGGTGAAATTATTCCCAGAGTGGCGGCTTTTATCGTCTCATAGATCTGGAAAAGGCGTTTTTCATGAAGGGGATCTCCTACGCGCAGATTGCGGAGAAGCTTCGCTCTGCAACATTGGCTGGCCTCCCCCGGCTCAATTTTGCGGTGTTGCGGAACGTTGTCGTGGAGGCCATCGAACCCTATCTGCGCTATGAGGCGTACGGGATGGGATTCAATGCCAACTGTGAGTTCGGAGAGTACGACAACATTTTTCAAGAAGCGATCGGGGGAAAAGATGAGCTGGTGAATGAACGTACCGACTGTGTGCTCGTCTTTCTTAAACTGGAAACCTTATCGTGGGATTTGGCGCGCAATTTTGCCGGCCTTGCAGGGGCACAGATTGAGACCGAGAAAAACCGGATCAAAGATTTTATCGCCGATGTCCTGCGCGGGCTCCGCAGGCAGACGCCGGCTTTGATTCTCTGGCATGGTTTTGAACTTCCTCTGTATCCGGCCCTGGGCATCGTCGATCATCAGCAAGCTTCTGGCCAGACGGCGGTCGTGGGTGAATTAAATCAAATCCTGCGCGATGCGCTACGGGAGCAGGAAAACGCCTACTTCGTAGACCTGAATGTTTGCCGGGCCAGGGTTGGCGCCGGAACTTTCTACGATCCCCGGTATTGGCATATCGGGAAAGCCCCATATTCCCGCGCAGCTCTGGAAGAAATAGCCGGCGAGATCTTCAAGTATATTCGTCCGTTGAAAGGCAAGAACAAGAAATGCCTGGTCCTGGATTGCGACAATGTCTTATGGGGGGGGATTATCGGCGAAGACGGACTACCGGGAATCAAGCTCAGCAAGACCTATCCTGGGTCCGCTTATTATGAATTTCAACAAGAAATTCTCAATCTTTACAACCGGGGAATCGTTCTCGCCTTGTGCAGTAAGAACAATGAGGAAGACGTTTGGGAGGTGTTTGAGCGACACCCGGACATGTTGCTCCGAAAAGAGCATATCGCCGCCGCGCAAATCAACTGGCGCGATAAAGTGACCAATTTAAGGCAGCTTGGCGCCGATTTAAATCTTGGCCTTGATAGCTTCGTTCTTATTGATGACAGCCCCATCGAGGCAGGTCAGGTTCGGGAATACCTTCCGGAGGTGGAAGTTATCCAATTGCCCGGGGACCGGGCGGTCGAATACCGCGAGATTCTAGCAGCCTGTGGCCGGTTCGATACCTTGATCCTGTCGGAAGAAGACAAACAACGGGGAGCGATGTACAGGGCTGAGGCCGCCCGCAAGGAGCTCCAGACGCGGAGCCCGGATCTGGGAAGTTACTATGCCTCTCTCGAAATGGTTTTGGAAATCCGGTTCGCCGACGAATTCTCTATTCCCCGGATCGCCCAACTGACGCAGAAGACCAACCAGTTTACCTTGACGACGCGGCGCTACTCGGATGCTGAGATTCAGCGCCTGAGCGAAAGCGACGACGCCGATGTCGTCTATTTACGGCTGAGAGATCGATTCGGCGATTCCGGCATTACCGGAGTTTGCATTCTAAAATATGAAGGCGAGCAGGCGCTCATTGACAGCTTCCTGCTTTCCTGCCGGGTATTGGGAAGGGGCGTAGAAGACGCTTTTCTCGTGCAGTGTTTGAAGCGGGCCAAGCGGAAGGGGTGCAGGGTCGCCGTGGGTGAGTATCGGGTGAAGGCCAAAAATAGGCAGGTGAAGGATTTTTACTCCAGCCGAGGCTTTAGGGTGGTCACCGAAGGAGATGGCGTTTGGGTCTACGCGACGGATTTGAAATCACCTATGCTACCAGAACCCGAATTTTTCAAAAGTATTGATTCTGAGATTGATAAGTAAGCAAAAAAATTAAAGAATGATATCAATTGGTAGGGTTTCGTGAGAAACCCCAAACCTCCCGTTTGCGTCGATTGGGCCCGCCGGACTCGTATGGTGGCTAAGGGTTTCGTCGAGGACCAGAAATTGAAACACATACCCGGCACGCATTTTGCCTGCGATATTTTTTGCTTTTTCGGAAGCATTCAACGAGAGACTGAAAAAGAGGCCGAACGTTACCAAGCGGGAACAAAAATGGTGCTATATGGCCTTGGTTTTAACCTTGAAAGACTTACGGCTGGATGAATCCAGTACGAATATGTACAAAAAAGTTCAAAAATGGAAGGTGGAGGAGTGGACATTAGAGATAGAACATTTCGCATCTTTAGCCAAATTATGGATGTTCCCGAAGATCAAATTGTTGAAGCCTCGTCTACCGAGACCATCGGAGCGTGGGATTCGCTAAGGCATATGCGTTTGGTCCTGGCGTTGGAAGAAGAGTTTGGCATCAAGTTTTCTGATGAGGTGATCGTGCAAATGCTAAATATGGGCGCTGTTATTGCCGCCGTCGCGCAGCTTTCGTCAGGAGTAGAGCTTCTTGCCAAACGTTAAACACGTCCTACGCCAGTATAGCTTGAAGCAATTGCTGGTACGCCTCGCGGAAGAATACATTTGGTGGATCATTAGAAGCCTGCCGGGGTTTGAGGGTGTGTTTTTAAGGTATGTTTTTCTTAAATGCACAGCCAAACGAGTCGCCGGATTTTGCTGGATCAGCCAGGGATGTACGATCTCAAATAGCTATGGGCTTTCCTTAGGTAAGAATTTCGCCACCAATCGAAATTTGTTGATAGACGCCATCGGCGGTATCGAAATCGGCGACGATACCGGGATCGGCCCCAACTGCGTGTTGCTCTCGCATGAGCATTCCATGCTGGCCGAGGGGGGCTATTCAAGCGAGCGGGCTTACCGGCGAAAATCGATCAGGGTCGGATCAAGCGTTTGGATCGGTTCCAACTGTTTTATCAAAGCGGGTATCACGATCGGCAATGGCGCCGTCATCGGAGCATGCTCGAATGTAATCACCGACGTGCCGGAAAACGGAAGAGTGATTGGCTCGCCGGCAAGGCCCTATGTGCAGGTCATGCGTGAATTCTTGTCGCACGAGGAATCGAGCTTGCCCGATGCCTTGGAACAAGAGCGCACAGTGACGACGTCTCACTGAAAGCCATGGTTGTAAGCGGACAGCCCGTGCTCATGCCGGCCTCCATTAAGCGAGAGACTATCGGGCAAACGGTATTGGAAGTTCTCGATGCCGATGCACGCGCCGCATCGGTTTGGTTCTAACCCCTCCTGCCGGCTTATCCATTCGTCATGCAGGCATCATAATCACTGGCTGCGCCGGCTTTTTGCTTCGTTGACCTTGTTGGCCTGATAACCATCGTTCGCTCTTAGATTCTCGGCGTGTTCACGGCAAGGGAAGTCCTGCATTTTGCACGATCGTGCGATTGTAGGTCCCTTTCCACGCGCGTTATTTTACCCGCCAATCGTTAGGTTGCCTCGTGCGCCATGCCGGGTTGGGCGTTTCCACCGATCCGTTTGGACGCTGGCTTCGCTTTGACAGGCGGCCTGCGCGGCATCTATCGGTTGCCGGGGATTCTCGGGATGCAGGTGGAGCAATACCTATTCGCGCGAAAATCGACATGAGTTGCGCACGCCTATTTTGGAACCTTGGGTCAAGAGACCGCCAGAGTCTGAGATGAGCAGGAATTCAAAGCGGATTCCTGCTGCCATTCACCTGGATCTTGATGGCGCTGCGCATATTTATCGCGTGCATGGCTGGACCTATGAGGCTGCAAACGATCCGCTTTTTGAAACCGGGCTGCGACACGCGCTGGAGTTCTTTGACAGAGCCCAAGTGCGTGCCACATTATTTGTGATCGCTGAGGATTTGGACAGCCCGCACAAGCGCGAGTTAATTAAGGAAGCCGTAAGCCGAGGTCACGAGATCGCGTCGCATTCCTACACGCATCGAAAGTTAACCACTCTTGATCGCGGGGAGAAACAGCGAGAGATCTTTGCGAGTCGCGAACGTCTTGAGAAGGAGCTCGGCGTTGAAGTTCACGGGTTTCGAGCGCCTGGGTTCCATATCGACCGAGAAGCTCTCGAACTTATCGACGCTGCCGGGTATGCTTACGATTCATCAGCGTTTCCCAATCTGGCATTCGCTCGCAGACTCGGTGTCGCTAAAATCAGTGCGGCACCTCATTGTCCACTAGCGGATCACGCTATTGTCGAATTGCCCTTGCCATTGTACGCGCCGCTGCCCTTTCCATTTCATCCATGTTACAGCATGGTTCTTGGCACGTGGTATTTCCGCACGGGCTTACGATGGTTTCGGCGAACGGGCGCGCCTCTGGTGTTGCTGTTTCACGTCGCAGACCTGACGGATCCATTTCCCTATCGTGACCTGCATGATTGGAAAGCGAACGTGTACTCGCTACCGCATGTCAGTGGCAAGCAAAAACAACTGCTGTGTCAGGATATGTTAGATATTGTGCGCCAGCGATATTGTTTTGTCGATACCACATCCTTACTGCGGACTAATATAGACGGAGCTTTACAGGAAAGTCAGCAATGCAGCCCGACGTAGGTCAGGTGCGACAGTTCTGGGAGGCTAATCCACTTTCTGCGCTTGAAAGTCCTTTTCCAGTCGGAACAAAAGAGTTCTTCGATTGGCATGAGCAGGTGCGGCAGAGCGACGTGGAGACTTTTGCCATGCACCTGTACGAGTTCAATCGGCACGGGGGTGAGCAAGTGCTGGACGTGGGATGTGGAATTGGTTGGTTATGCAGGCATTTTGCCAAAAATGGCGCCGAAGTCACGGCCGTTGATATTACCCGGCAAGGCTTGGAGCTTACCAGGCAGCGTTTGAGTTTGGAGAGTTTGAACTGCGGTTTGGTTCAAGCGAGCGCTGAACACTTGCCCTTCAACAGCGAGTCTTTCGATTTTATAACTTGCGGCGGAGTATTACATCATACGCCCGACACTCTTCATGGAACCAGAGAAATCCATCGGGTCTTGCGGTCGGGTGGTCGCGCGATGATCAGTTTTTACTACCGGAATTGGTTGCTGTCGAAGCCCCTGTGGCCATTCACGCGATTTTTCATTCGAAACCTACTGGGTCATGTCCCCGGCCGGAGCGCTTTTCGCCGGGTGCTTTCGGTGGACGACTTTGTGCGCATTTATGACGGCGACCGAAATCCGTTGGGCAAATCTTACAATCGCAGGCAAGTGATGGCTCTCCTGGACGTCTTCAGGATCGAAGCTCTAGAGGTCCATTACTTTCCACGTCGTTTTTTGCCCGCTGGACGCTTCGTGCCACGCTGGATGCATCGACTGCTTGATCGTTGCTGCGGCTTGATGATTTATGCCAGCGTCAGGAAGGCGGGCTGAATATGAAAGCAGTCATTCAGAACCTGAAAAGCGGCAAGCTTGGGGTCGAGGACGTACCCTCTCCGGCATTGCAGAAGGCCGGCATCTTGGTTCGCGTTAACCGATCCTTGATCAGTCTGGGGACGGAGAAGGCAATCATAGCTCTCGCCAATAAGGGGCTTATCGGTAAAGCGAAAGACCGGCCTGATTTGGTCAGAAAGGTCTTAAACAAGGCGCAGCAGGAAGGCTATTGGAGCACTTACAAAGTGGTCAAAAACCTGATCAGCTCGCCGATCCCGCTCGGGTACTCCTGCGCGGGCGAAGTGATCGGAGTCGGCGAAGAAGCGGTCGAGTTTCACGTCGGTGATCGGGTCGGGTGCGCGGGACTCAACTATGCGAACCACGCCGAAGTTGACTATATTCCGCGTCAGCTTGCCGTCAAACTCCCAGATGGGCTTTCGTACGATGCGGCGTGCTTCGCGACAGTCGGGGCGATTGCGATGCAAGGCGTCCGTCTGGCAGAGCTTGAGCTGGGAGAAAAGGTCATCGTGATGGGCCTCGGTCTGGTCGGTCAAATCGCTGCTCAATTAGCACGCTGCGCCGGCGCCACGGTTCTCGCCACGGATCTCGAGCCGGGCAAAGTCGAATTGGCCGCCAAGCTCGGCGCTCACAAAACAGTTTGCGACCCTAATGGGTTAATCAGCAGCGTCGCCGACCTTAGCAACGGCCACGGAGCCGATGCGGTACTGATTTGTGCCGCGACAAAATCACACGAATTGATTCAAAAAGCGGTCGAGGTTTCTCGTCTCAAAGGGCGCGTCATTATCATCGGCGACATCGGCATGCATCTCGATCGGCGCGCCTGTTACGAAAAGGAAGTTAAAATAGTGGTCAGCCGATCCTACGGTCCGGGGCGCTACGACCCGGCCTATGAGGAGCGCGGCATCGACTACCCGCTGCCCTATGTCCGGTGGACGGAAGGGCGCAACATGCAATCGTTCCTCGATCTTGTCACTCGCGGCGATGTTCAGGTCGAGCCGCTGATCACCCATCGATTCCCCATCGACGACGCTGAATCCGCCTACCGGCTGGTTACCGGCGAGCGATCGGAGCCGGCGATCGCGATAGTGCTCGAATATGACGGCGAATCACCGCAACCTGCGCGCGTCGACCTGTCCCCCGCGCCGCAGCGCGAAATCGGCCACCCGGTCAATCTCGGCGTCATTGGCGCCGGCCAGTTCGCGAAGGGCGTTTTGCTGCCGGCGTTCGCGGATCATAAGTCGGTGCGATTTCATGCCTTCTGCACGTCATCCGGCGCAACGAGCAAAAACGTGGCTGAGCGATATGGCGCAAAATACTGCACAAGCAATCCGGGCGACATCATTAATGATGAAAACACCGACGCCGTATTGATCGCGACACGACACGATCAGCATGCGCTCCTGGCGCTCGATGCCCTGCGCGCCGGTAAAGCCGTTTTTGTCGAGAAGCCCCTGGCGTTAACCGAAGAATCTTTGTCAGACCTCTGCCGCATCGCGCAGTCCCACGGCACACCGCGCCTCTTGGTCGGTTTCAACCGTCGCTTCGCGCCGTTGGCGATTCGTTGCAAAGAGTTTTTTGCGGGCCGCGGGGAACCCCTGTTCGTCTCTTTCCGTGTCAATGCCGGGGCTCTCCCGCCCGATAGCTGGATCTACGATCCGGTTGTGGGCGGCGGCCGCATTATCGGCGAGGTGTGTCACTTCGTAGATTTCATCTGTTTTCTGACCGGCGCCTTGCCGCAACGGATCTATGCCGAGGAGATTGCCGTGTCTGGAAGCCGCGCGCGGAGTCGTGAGAACGTCACGGTCACCTTGCGCATGACCGACGAGTCGGTCGGGGTTATTCATTATATGGCCAACGGTGATTCGGGCGTTGCCAAAGAATACGTAGAAGTCTTCGGCGGACAGCGTACCGCGATTTTGGATAACTACCGAAGGTTATCACTCCACGGCGGAAACCACCGGCGGCGCCACCGCTTATTCAATCAAGCCAAGGGTCACGCTGAAGAAGTAGCGGCCTTCGTCAAAGCCTTGGAAAGCGGCGCTTCCATGCCGATTGAATTCGAGACCTTGGTTGCGGTAACGCAGACGACTTTTCTGATCCATGAAAGCCTCAATACCGGGGCGCCGGTAGATTACAGAGCCCCGGAAGGCCCCCCTCCCGCAGCTTCTTCGGTGCATGAATAGCCATTGCGCTGCCGCTGAGATCTATCGCGCCGCCATCCTCGACCAGGCGCCGCGCGCGCTCAGTATGATGGACCGCGAGGCGTCAAGCCCGACGGTTGGTTGTGGCGACCGCACGTATTGGGCGTGGAAGTTCGTTGATTTTCCCGGAGCGCGGTTCCAGGAAGCGCTCTGCGTTCTCAGTTTCCTGTATTCGACTCGAATTGATGACAGCCCGTACTATGGCAATGAACGGCTTCTCGAATGGATCCGCTGCGGGATGCAGTTCTGGTCAGCAATTCAGCATCGCGACGGCAGCTTTGACGAGGCCTATCCATTCGAGCGTTCGCTGGCCGCTACGGCCTTTACCACTTTTTATGTCGGAGAGGCACTCGGATTTATCGGAGAAGCCTTGCCTGAGAGTGTTCGGGCGAAGGTGCGGCAAACGATGGCGCGGGCGGGTCAGTGGTTAATCAAAAACGACGAAACTCACGGCTTCTTATCCAACCATTTGGCGGCGGCAGCCACGGCGCTGTACCACGTGTATCGCATCACCGGTGACGAGCGATTCCAGCAGCGCAGCCGGTATTTTCTGAAAAAAATCCTCGACCGCCAATCGCCGGAAGGGTGGTACGAAGAATATGACGGCGCGGATCCAGGGTATCAAACTCATGGAAGCTTCTATTTAGTCCGCTACTGGCAACTAGCTGGCGGCGAAGATTTGCAGGAATCCCTGCGCCGTTCAATGCTCTTTCTCGCTCATTTTGTTCATCCTGACGGCAGCCTGGGGGGAGAGTACGCAAGCCGTAATACGCAGACCTATTATCCCGCGGCGCTCGAGATGTTTAGCGGCCAGGACTCAGCGGCCAGCTGGATTGCTGAGACCATGCGCCCGTCGATAGCAAACGGGGCGGCAGCAGGCTTGGGTTGCGTCGATTCCTACAACTATTTCCCTTTTCTCAACAACTTCGTATTTGCCTATCTCGCTTCCGCCAACCCTGGACATATCAGGCTAGAGCCGAAGGAGCCGTCGAGCCAACCAGGCCTCGCCTGGTTTCCGCAGGCGGGAATCGCGCGTGTCCGCCGGGAGCGGTATGATGCCTACATCGGTACCGCTAAAGGGGGTGTGATCAAGGTTTTTGATCGTTCCCTGCGCAAGCTGGTGTATAGTGATTGCGGCTATGTCGGCCGACTCGACCGGGGGAAGCAATGTTCCTCGCAACACCAGGACCGTGGCCGGATCGTTGACGTTAGGCCTGATCGGATAGAAATCCAAGGCGAATTTTGCGAGACCTCGCGTCCGACACTGAAGCCGCTCACGTTTGTCGGTTTCCGACTATTCACCCTATCGCTTGGACGGCTGCCCGGGCTCGCGCGCTGGCTCAAGAGGTTGTTGGTGAAAACTTTGATCTACGGGAACCGCCGGCTAAACATCCGGTTCCACAGAATCGTTGAGTTCGGAGACCTGAACGTGATTGTCCGCGACGATATCTCCGGACCGGACGGTTCGCGTGTGACGGACTTGCAGTGGTGCGAAGCGTTTGCGACCATCCATATGGGCTCGTCGCGCTATTTCATTACCAACGAGCTTAGCAGCGGGCAAATTTCGAACGGAGACGCGCCTGCTCGTCGAATTGATCCGCGACAGATTGCCCAAGGTGTGCAGTTGCAACGCGCCGTGACGTTTTCCTAAAAGCATTTTTCAACATGTGCGGCATCTGCGGATATATTGGCATACGCGAAGATGGGCTGCTCGAGAACATGACGGCGGCTTTGGCTCATCGAGGTCCCGACGGGGTCGGATATTTCAAGACGGACGACGTGGGCTTGGGTCATCGCAGGCTGAGCATCATCGATGTCGCTGGCGGCCAGCAGCCAATTGAGAACGAAGACGGATCCCTGGTCCTGATCTGTAACGGCGAGGTCTATAACTACCAGGAACTGCGCGCGGAGCTGTTGGCGCGCGGACACCGGTTTCGGACGAGATCGGATTCGGAAGCCATGCTCCACCTTTATGAAGACCGGGGTCCGGAGTGTCTCCAGCGCATGGTGGGGATGTGGGCGGTGGCGATTTACGACAAGAAAAAGCAGCGGCTGTTTCTCGCCCGCGATCGTCTCGGCATCAAACCTCTTTACTACCTTCACCTGGGAGATCGTTTTCTCTTCGCGTCTGAATTTAAGGCGATCCTGCGCTACACGGGATTTGAGCCCACATTGAATCCGCGTGCGATTCACGATTACCTCACGCTCCGCTACGTGCCAGGTCCCGGCGGAATGTTTAAGGAGCTGCGGAAGCTCCCGGCCGCGCATTACGCGATCATTGAAAAAGGGCAGGTCACTCTCACGCGGTATTGGGAGCCGGAGCTTTATAACGGGTCTTTCAACGGCAGCGACGAAGAATACCTGGAAGGATTTGCCGAGCGTTTTGAGCGTAGTATTCGACGCCGGCTCATCTCCGAAGTGCCGTTCGGGGCTTATTTGAGCGGCGGCTTGGACTCGAGCACGATCGTGGCGACGATGTCCAAACTCGTGTCCAAACCGATTCGCACGTTTACGGTGGGATTTGATTATGAGCATGATGAGTTGACCCAAGCGGCGGCGACGGCGAAACTGCTCGGCTGCGAGCACAGCGAAATCGCGTGCCGCACCTCGGACATCGACCTATTGCCGCGTGTCGTCTACCATCTCGACGAGCCGATCGGTGATCCCATCGTGATTCCTATGTATCAACTGGCGCAGCAAGCAAAAAAACACGTTACCGTGATACTTACCGGAGAGGGAGCGGACGAAACCCTGGGTGGATATCTATTTCACAAAGCTCTCTTGGCGGGCCATCGCCTCGCCCGCGCAATTCCGCGCTCGATTCGGCGAGCTATTGTATCGCCGGCTCTGGCAATCACTCCGGCTTCATGGATCAACCTGGCTTTTGACTATCCTGCGAACCTGGGTCAGCGAGGCAAGCGCAAGGTGCTCGATTTTCTTAATCTCTTGGAGCCCGAGCAATTACCTCACGCGTATCGTCACCTCATTTCCTTGTTCGACCACCGCGATACAACAGATCTTTATACTGAAGATTTTAAACAGTCACTCAACGGCAGCGGTTCATCGGAAGAGGGGCTTACCGCTCTCAATAGCGCGGCGCCCTATCTCAACCGTATCCTCCATCTCCAGTTTTCTCACTGGCTTCCGGACGATATTCTGATGAAGCAAGACAAGACCTCGATGGCCCATGCCATCGAGGCACGGGTGCCCTTTCTCGACCACGAGCTCGTGGAATACGCGCTTAGGCTTCCGCCCGCGTTGAAAATCCGTGGCGGCGTCACAAAGTACATTCTGCGGCAATACGCCAGCGTGATTCTGCCCAAGGATGTCACGTTTCGCCGGAAAATGCCGTTTTATGTTCCGATTGAGAAATATTTCTCGGAGCCGACGTTTCAGAGTCTGGTGCAAGACGCGCTCTCGAAGTCGGCGGTTTGCGCGCGCGGCATCGTGCAACCAGAAACTGTCGAAAAGCTGCGACAGTCCATGCATCGCGGCGAGTTTATATTCGTGAAGCAGGTGTTCAGCCTCGCGGTTTTGGAACTGTGGTTCCGTATGGCCGTGGATCGGCGAGGTATGCCCTGAATCGGGCATGGGAGGTTTGATGGATATTTCCGTCGTTTGCCCGTTCTATAACGAGGCGGAAATTATCGAGCAAGCCGTGCGGCGCCTGCTTGATCGGCTTCGCTCCTTGGACGGAGAATGGGAGTTAATTGTTGTCAACGATGGCTCTACAGATGGCTCCGCTGAGATAGTCCGGCAGCTTGCGGAGGAATTCCCGCAACTACGCCCGCTCGGATACCCTTACAACCGCGGCCGCGGATATGCGCTGCGGACAGGCATCAACGCCGCGCGCGGCGACATTATCGTGACCACTGAGATTGATTTGTCTTGGGGTGAAACCATCGTGCACGACCTCGTGAGTGCCATGCGCGGGTGGCCGGACGCGGACATCGTGGTGGCGAGCCCGCATTTGCCAGGCGGCGCTTATAAGAATGTTCCGCCAAAGCGAGTGTGGCTCAGCCGGATTGGCAATCGCGTGATTCGCGCCTGCATGTCCAATGCCGTGACGATGAATACCGGCATGACTCGGGCTTATCGCCGCGAGGTCATCAAGTCCCTGCCTTTGATCGAAGACGAGAAGGAGTTTCATCTGGAGGTTATCCTGAAGGCGACGGCGTTTGGACTCAGAATTCGCGAAATTCCAGCGATCTTGGAATGGAAGGAATACAAGCTCAAAGGCCGGCGCGTGGAGCGCAAGAGCTCCACGAGAGTGAACCGGTTGATTATTTCACACAGTCTTTTTAGCGTGTTTGCGAATCCGGTGCGATACGTCTGGGCGATGAGTCTTGCATCGCTCTCTTTGGGGCTCTTGTTTTCTGCTGAAGCTGTGTACTTTTTCTACGTTGGGATGGTTGCGGCTTATACGGCTCTTTTTGGCGTGTCGCTGATTATCCTGGGGATTATGCTTTTCGTTTTGGGTGTCGTTGTTAAACAAGGCAACATCATCCAACGAGACCTGTGGATGCTGCAACGCAATCAGCTCCGTCTGCAATCCTGTAACCGCGGGTTACCGAGTGACAGGACAATCGAGGTGGAGAGAGAAGCAGGAGATCGCTCTGGTGCGCAAGGCGCCACGCGTGAGGTCTAGCGCCGTCTAACCGCTTTGTTTGCCGCAAATTTAGCCTCGATGGGCACAAAATCTTTCCACCAGGGGTCTTCAGCGATACGCGCTGCTAATCCACGCTGGGAATAGAATTGCACTGTCAATCATTCTGAGAATTGTCGGCGGAAATTCGGTAGGTCTTAGGACCCTCATTGCCTTACCCGGCAAGCTATGGTCCGGTCAATTGAATTATTGTGCCTTACGGTTCAACGGCGGGCGCAATGTAGCAGCTAACCGTGGGCGCTTGCTCGGCAGCTCCATTAGTTAGTGACGTATCGCGTGCAATTGGGACATTACGAGCCGCCTTTGGTGGCGCACATTATTCATCGTCTTGCTGTTGGTGGTCTAGAGAATGGCTTGGTGAATTTAATTAACCACATGCCTCGAGATCGCTATCGTCACGCCATCTTATGCCTCACTGACTTTACTGATTTTAGCGAGCGGATTCAGCCGAAAGATGTGCAGGTTATCGCTCTCAATAAGCGGCAAGGGCTCGATTTGCATTTGTATGCTCGCTTATGGCGGGCATTACGACGATTGAAGCCCGATATTGTGCACACTCGCAACCTATCGGCGTTGGAATGTTTGATCCCCGCCGCAATGGCGGGGATATCGGGAAGGGTCCATGGCGAACATGGCCGTGATATGTATGATCTCGAAGGCTCGAATCTCAAATATAATCTTTTACGCAAGGCGATTAGACCTTTGGTTCATCGATATATCAGCGTTAGTAGCGACATGGCGAACTGGTTGGTACAGACGGTGGGTGTCCGCCCAACCCAGGTGACTCATATTTGCAACGGTGTGGACATGGCGCGTTTTCGGCCTCGCGACGGCTGCTGCTCGCCAATAGGACCAGAAGGTTTTGCTCCCAAAGGAACGTTTGTGGTGGGTACGGTCGGACGGATGGAAGCGGTCAAAGATCCGTTGACGCTGGTTCGCGCCTTTATCCATTTGCTCGACACTGAGCCGAGATCTCGGGAGAGCCTCAGGCTTGTGATGGTTGGTGATGGCCCATTGCGGGAGAGCGCCGCATCGCTGTTGCGCGACGCTCAAGCCGAGCAGATCTCCTGGTTGCCGGGCGAGCGTCCGGACATCCCAGAGACCATGCGTTCTATGGACCTGTTTGTGCTGCCTTCTCTTACCGAGGGAATTTCCAATACCATTTTAGAGGCGATGGCCAGCGGTGTGCCAGTTGTGGCGACGCGGGTCGGAGGGAATCCTGAACTCGTCGACGACGGGCGCACCGGTTGGTTAGTACCGCCTTCCGAGCCGGTTGCGATGGCCAATGCCGTTCGTAGCTATCTGATCAATCCCGGGCAGAAAGCTCTGCATGGTCAAGCGGGCCGCGCAAAGACAGAGGCCCGCTTTGGCATGGATGCGATGGTCGATGGCTATTTGAGTGTTTACGATGCGGTCCTAAAGACCAAAGGGGAGAAAGCAGAACCGTAATTCCGGATTTCGAAAAGTGCATTATCCGAAAATGGCGATCGGACGTTGATGCGGCCCGAACTTTCCAAAAAAACGCCTCTTGGAATGTTTATTGCGTAAAGAGAATGAGTGGAGAATTTCCGGGAATGGTTGATGGGGTAGGCGGGGAGAAATACCCAAAAATGGTGTCAAAGGACCGGTTAGCAGGTTCCCTGACAGAGATGTCAGTCAGGCGATAGCGCCCGGTACCAAAAGTTGCATAGCGATTTGGTACTGTGTTGCCCAGGTCGGATGCCGTCGTGGTAGTGGCGGTTTTTGATCATGAAGTAAAACAAACAAGGGCTAGCAACCAGGCCTTCTGAGTCCGTTTGTCAGGAACCGAGACGGTTGGTTGTCCAGATGTGAACAGCGGGAACTGGCACGCTCTGAGTTCTTGCTCGGTCTGCTCAAAACCAATCAGTGGCTACCAATATCATGAGACCCTGCTCACAGAGGGAAGAGGTTTGTGTTTTTCCCGTGGGTGCGGATGCGGTACGGGCGGAAGCCTGCCCTTTAATCTCGTTCAAGACGCAGTAATCAGCAAAGAGCAGAGGACAGGGCGGAGAGCAAAGGGTGAAGCGCCAACTACGCGTATGACAGAGGACCCTGCTCTCTTTCGTGCACCACGCGCTTAGCACTTTGCACTAATAAGGTATCTGAATAAGTCTTCTTTCCATGTGCGGCCTCGTCGGAATCTATAATTTTAAGTCAGGCGAGCCTGCCTCGCCGATTGTCCTGAAGGCGATGGCGGACACCCTCGTGCATCGCGGGCCGGACGACGAAGGATTTTATCATGCAGGGGCGACGGGTCTTGGCCATCGGCGCCTTTCCATCATAGATCTTGATGGCGGACATCAACCGCTGGCCAACGAAGATAGGACTGTTTGGGTGGTCTTCAACGGCGAGATTTACAATTTCAGCGAGCTACACGACCTGCTGGTTAGCAAAGGCCATAGTTTCAATACCAGGTCGGACACTGAAGTCATCGCCCATCTTTACGAGGATGAAGGCGAGCATTGCTTTCAGCGGCTGCGCGGCATGTTTGCTATTGCCATTTGGGACGCGCGAAACCAGAAGCTGCTCTTGGCGCGGGACCGGCTTGGGAAAAAGCCGTTATTCTACTTTTGTGATGCATCGAGAATCGCCTTTGCATCCGAGATGAAGGCTATCCTGGAAGTTCCTGGAGTCCCCCGCGAAATCGATGCGGAGGCCGTTTCCGACTATTTTTCATTTCTCTATGTTCCGGCACCCAAGTCGATCTTTAAGGCTATTCGAAAGGTCCTTCCCGGGCACTATTTGGTCGCGTCAAAAAACGGCATCCGGGAAACGGAGTATTGGGATCTCAGCTTCAACCGCGTGGAAAGGTTTTCGGAAGAACAGTGGTGCGAAAAACTGCTCGAAACCTATCGCGAAGCGGTACGTTTGCGTCTGATGAGCGAAGTCCCGCTGGGGGCGTTTCTTTCCGGCGGTGTTGACTCATCTTCGGTTGTTGCGTTGATGGCCAGTGAGGTTGACGGTCCAGTTACTACCTGCTCGATGGGCTTTGAGGAGGAGGAATTTAACGAGCTTGGCTACGCACGCGACATCGCGTCACGATTCCGAACCAGCCACCACGAACATATGGTTCACCCGGATGCCGTGGGGGTCGTGGAAAAGCTCGTTTGGCATTACGATGAGCCGTTCGCGGACTCTTCCGCGGTACCGACATATTATGTGTCGAAAGCGGCGAGAGAACATGTCACCGTTGTCCTTGCGGGAGATGGCGGTGATGAAAACTTCGCGGGTTACCGGCGTTATTATTTCGATCAGCGAGAAAACGTTGTCCGTAGGCGATTGCCGGGCAGCCTGCGCCGGGCGATCTTCGGAACATTGGCGAGCATCTATCCGAAGGCCGATTGGGCGCCGCGGATCTTCCGCGGCAAAGCAACGTTTCAAAACCTTGCCTGCTCCGCCATCGAGGGTTACTTTCGTTCCCTATCCGCGTTCAAACCGGAATTGAAGGAGCAACTTTTACACGGCGATCTTCGGCAACACCTCCACGATTACGATTCCTTGAATATCCTTCGCGGTTATTATGAGAAGGCCGACACGGCGGACCCTCTTTCGCGAATTCAATATGTCGATATCAAGACGTATCTCCCGGATGATATTCTCGCAAAGGTTGATCGGGCCAGCATGGCCAATTCCTTGGAGGTCCGGGCTCCGCTCTTGGATCACAAACTCATGGAATTAGCGGCGACCATGCCGGCATCGATCAAACTCCGCGGCCGGAATGGAAAATACATTTTCAAGAAAGCGCTGCAACGGATTTTGCCCGAATCTGTCTTGTATCGAAAGAAGATGGGATTTGCCGTGCCGTTGGCAAGCTGGTTTCGCACAGATCTCAAAGATTTGACCCATAGCGTTCTTCTGAACCGGAGCGGCAGCAACGTGTGGAACGAGGCAATCGTCAAGCGGATTTGGCAGGAACATCAAAATGGCATTCGCGATCGCTCCACGGAGCTCTGGTCGCTCCTGATGTTTAGGTTGTGGGAGCGCCAATTTCTGCGGCCGGCGTCTAAAAACGATCTAGAGAAACCCTATTCTATCGGACCATCGAATGAAAGTCCTGGTGTTTACTACTCTCTATCCAAATAATATTTGGCCCAATCACGGCGTCTTCATAAAAGAGCGGATGAGCCGGTTCGCCAGACTTGACGGCTGTGAGGTGAAGGTCATTGCGCCGGTTCCTTATTTTCCTCCAATCAGGCTCAACTGGCGTTGGAAATTTTCCCAGGTAGCCAGCCGCGAACTTAGTCATGACATTGCCGTGTACCATCCGAGGTACTTCATGACGCCAAAAATAGGGATGGCGTTTTACGGTTGGATGATGTTTTTATCCGTGCTTCCCGCCGTCAAGAAAGTCAAAAAGAACTTTGAGTTTGATCTGATCGATGCCCATTACGTTTATCCTGACGGGTTTGCGGCCGTTTTGCTGGGATCGCTTTTCAGCAAGCCGGTTGTGGTGTCCGCAAGGGGAAGCGATATCAATCTGTTGAGAACGTTTCCCTTGATCCGGAAACTTCTTCAGTATGTTCTGCGGAAGGCGGCCAGGGTTGTCGCAGTCAGCAACGCATTGAAAGAAGCGATGGTTCAGCTGGGGATTCCCGAAGCGAAGATCTCTGCGATTCCAAACGGAGTGGACGCAAAAAAGTTCTACCCGCTGCCGAAGCAGCAAGCACGGAGGGAGCTGGGTTTGCCGGATCGCAAAACAGTCCTTTCCGTAGGAAACTTGACTGACAATAAAGGGTTTGATCTCGTCATCAAATCCTTCCGGGTTCTTGCTGATAAGTTTCATGAAAAGGATATCCAGTTAGCGATCGTTGGAGATGGACCCTACCGAAGCCACCTCGAGAAGTTGATCTCGTCGCTGAGGCTCGATGACCGAGTGCGCATGGTGGGCGCTGTATCCCATGACAAACTGCACTTTTGGTACAGCGCGGCCGACCTCTTCTGCCTCGGCAGCAGCCGCGAGGGCCGGCCGAACGTAGTCCTTGAGTCCCTGGCCTGCGGCACACCGGTCGTGGCCACTTCCGTCGGAGGGATTCCGGAAATCATCAGCTCTGAGAACGTGGGTCTCTTATGTGAGAGGGACGAATCGAAGATCGCGGAGGCGATTCGAACGGCTCTCCGAAAAAGCTGGTGCACTGAGGAGATCGTCGCCTATGCGAACAAATTTACCTGGGAGCAAACGGCAGTGGCTGTCCGGGATGTTTTTGACTCCGTTTGCTGCGGCAGTCGGGGCGTGCCCGGAGTGATCCCTTCGAGCGCGATCGGCGAATGATCAAGTCGATTCTGCTGCCGGTCTGGATCCGTCGTGCGCAAGTCCGCCGCATCGCCCGCTCGCGGTGGAATTTCGTCAAAGCAAAACGACAAGCCCAGACCGATTTTGAAATCAACTTGTGGGTGATTGGCATCCGACTGTTTGCAAACAGGTAAGGTGATGAGGGGAGTTCCAACATGAAGGTTAGTTTATTTGGCCTGGGCTATGTCGGTTGCGTGACGGCAGCTTGTTTGACCAAGTGTGGCCACGAGGTCCTGGGAGTGGATGTCAACGCTGACAAAGTCGGAATGATCAACGCGGGCAAGAGTCCGATCATTGAAAAGGGTTTGGGCGAAATGATTCAGGAGGGACATGCGAGCGGCAAGTTTCGGGCGACCACGAATCCAGCCGAGGGCGTGCTGAATACGGAGGTTTCGCTTGTTTGTGTCGGGACACCGGGCAATGGAAACGGCAGCTTGGACCTGAATGCCGTAAAGGGGGTGGCATTACAGATCGGGAAAGCGCTTCGAGATAAGGATTCATACCACTGCGTTGTTTTTCGAAGCACCGTGTTGCCGGGGACGGTTCGCAATGTTTTGATTCCGATTTTGGCGGAAGCCTCCGGGAAAACAGCGCACGATGATTTTGACGTTTGTTTCAACCCGGAATTTCTCCGCGAGGGCAGCGCCATTCATGATTTTTACAATCCACCTTTCACTGCGGTCGGGTGTGCAAGCGCGCGCGCGGGCAATACGTTGGCGCGTCTTTATCACGAAGTGGCAGCGCCGGTGGAGACGACAAGTTTTGAAGTCGCCGAGATGCTCAAGTATACCTGCAACAGTTTTCATGCCTTGAAGGTGACTTTTGCCAATGAGATCGGTTCCCTTTGCAAGGGCTTGGCCATTGACAGCCACCAGGTCATGGATCTGTTCGCGCGAGATCAAAAGCTCAATATTTCAAAGGCGTATCTTACTCCCGGGTTTGCCTTCGGCGGCTCCTGCTTGCCCAAAGATCTACGGGCTCTGTTGTACAAATCCAAGGAATTGGACCTAGAGAGCCCGCTGTTGACTTCCGTCCTGTCGAGTAATCAGCTGCACATTCAAAGGCTCATCGACCGGATTCTGAGCACCAAGCTAAAGAAAGTGGGGATTCTTGGATTGAGCTTCAAGCCCGGTACGGATGATCTGCGGGACAGTCCTACCGTCATGCTGGTCGAGGCGCTGCTGGGAAAAGGATGCCGAATCAAGATCTACGATTCTGAAGTCTCGTTGGCGAAAATCTTTGGCGCCAATAAAGCGTATATTGAACACGAGATTGGCCATATCTCCACATTGGTGTGTTCGAGTATCGACGACGTTCTCCAGCAGTCCGACGTCGTTGTCGTGAGCAAGTACCAAGACGAATTCAAAGCGGCACTGGAGCCCTATCTTGGGAACAAGAAGATATTCGATCTCGTGCGCCTGATCGCGAACCCATCTCTCATATCGGATCATTATGACGGCATCTGCTGGTAAGGAAAAACTCAAAGTCCTCTTTTTCTCCCAGCGATTCCCGTACCCGATGGATACGGGCGGTAAAATTCGCACCGGGAAGCTGTTGGAACAACTCAACGAGATGTTTCAGATCACTCTTGTGAGCAATGTGGAGCGGCCCAAGGACGACCCGTACCTGGATCAGGTAAAGAATTTGTGCGCGGCATTCTATCCCGTGCCATGGAAAGAAGTGCGCAAGTACAGCGTTAGATTCTATCTGAAACTCATGCGCGGAATGTTTTCTCGTTATCCTTTCACGGTGATCAATGACTACTCCAGAGATCTGGAAACGGTCCTGCGGGATCTGCTGGCTTCCAGGCGCTTCGATCTTTTGGTCTGCGATTTTTTGCAGCCCAGCCTGAATGTCAGAAAAATCAATAGTATTCCGACGTTACTCTTCGAGCACAACATCGAATCCGTGATTCCCCGCAGACATTTTGAAACCGCCCGTAATCCGATCGGGAAAGCCTTTTGGTGGCTTCAATGGCGCAAGATGGAGCGCTACGAAAGAGACACCTGCCGAAAGTTTACCGCCACCGTAACCGTATCGGAACCCGACAAAAAGTGCTTGGAAGAACGGTTCGGGATAAAGAATGTGTTCGCCATACCCACTGGGGTGGATACGGACTATTATGCGCCGCGCGAAAGTAAAGTTAAGAAAAATAGTCTGGTGTTTACCGGTTCCATGGATTGGCTGCCCAATGAGGATGCCATTATCTTCTTTGCGAAGGAGATCCTTGGGAGAATCAAACAAAAGGTTCCCGATATCACGCTCACGGTTGTCGGTAGGAACCCTTCGCGGCGCCTCCTCCAAGAAGTCGAACATCATCCGGAAATCGACGTGGTTGGTTGGGTTAGCGATACTCGGCCATACATAAGCAGCCACACTCTCTATGTGATTCCTTTGCGCATCGGCGGTGGCACTCGGATCAAAGTGTATGAGGCGATGGGGATGGGCAAGGCTATCGTCTCCACGCGCATCGGAGTCGAGGGACTGCCGATTCGCGGCGGTGATCATGTGATCCTCGCGGACGAGCCTGATGAGTTCGCTGATGCGGTGGCGAAATGTTTGCAAGACGTCGAGCAAAGAAACCGAATCGAAAGAAATGCCAGATGCTTCGTCGAAGCGCATTCTAGTTGGGGCAAGGCAGGTCAGGTATTCGCGGATATCTGCGACAGGGTCGTGAATCTCGGAAAGCTAGGCGTATGCCGAACTTAGTCGGTATCTGGGGGCCCGGAATGTCCGAAGAGACCGTCCGGCTCACGGTCAACACCCAACTTGATCGCGTGCGCGTTCCGGGCATCCCCTACGTCGTGCACCTCGAGAGTGGTGCGGGCTTCGGTGTGGCCTTGATGGATCACGGGTTACTCGATAACGGTCCGCAACCGGCGCGCAGTGATGACGGCAAGCTGGTTCTCATGATGGACGGGGAGATTTACAACGGGGGCGATCTCAAGCGCCAGTTTCGCAACCAGCTCCCGGAGAGAGACCTCTCCACACCAGAACTCTGTCTTTGGCTCATTGCCAAATTCGGCGCGCCGGTCGTCAAAGAATTTAACGGACTTTTCGCTCTCGTTCTCTATGAAAGGCCTACGGAGCGTCTGACTGTGATTACCGATCGGTTCGCGTTTCGGCCTATTTTCTATATCCGTAGAGCCAACAGTGTCATTTTTGCATCAGAGATTAAAGCCCTGTGTGTCGTGGATCCCGAGAAGCGCGAAATCGACGAGATCGGGACCCTGGAACTCTTCACGTACGGCTGCCATTTCGGTGATCGTACTTGGATCGACGGTTATCGTCGGCCTCCCCCGGCGACGATCGTGACGATTGACCGAGAAGGGATAAAGAGCCGCAGCTATTGGCAATATGGCTATGACGAAACGGCGACGGTGCTCGATCAGCCGACTTACTCAATGACGTTTGGGGCGCTGTTAGAGCGCGCGGTGGAACGTTGCATGCAAACAAAGCACCGCGTCGGCATTTTCCTGAGCGGCGGCTATGACAGCCGTTCGGTGGCAGCCTCCATTCGCAAGTGCTATCTTCCCGTTCCCGCGTTCACCTTTGGTTCTCCGGAGTCTCGGGACGCGATCTATGGGAAGCAGCTCGCGGAGCGTCTCGGGCTTGAGCATTATGCGCTTACGAACTCGGATCGTTATCTCTATCCTCATTGTCGCTCCATCGTTTGGCGCACGGAAGGCATGGTCCCGTTCGCGAACTGTACCTCGATTCAGTTTCACCGCATCCTGAAGGAGAAGGTTGATATCATCCTGCTCGGCTTTCTGGGCGAGTTCAGCGGGTCGCATACTTGGCCCGCGCTGCTATTGGCGAGATCCCGCGAGGCTGCGGTGACGGCCGTGTTTGATCGCTTTATCGGCAGCCGGTTGGGGGTCGTCCGCCGGTTGTTTAACCCAAAGTTCTTCGCTCGAACTTTCGAGGGTGTGCAGCGGGCATTTGAGCAGAGCTTCGAAAAGATTAATAACGATCACCCTATGAATATCGCCGATTCCTGGAATTTCATTCACCTGCAGCCGCGCGGCACTTTTCATAGCCCGAGCGTGGACCGGCACCTGTTCGAAGCCCGGGCGCCTCATTTGGACGTCGATCTGGTTCATTTCCTTCTCACCATTCCCCCTTTATCAAGGCTGGAGCAACGGGTCTACAAAAAGATGATTGCTTACAAATACCCAGCGATTCGTGACGTGCCGTGCACCAATAGCGGGCGGCCGATCAATCCCGCGTTTGCCAGCGAGTACGCCGCTATCACACTCCGTTATCTGGCGCGAAAGGCAATGGCTCCTTTCCATCACGCGTTGGGTAACGGCAAGAGTCTGGGGCGCGAATTCCGCGATCTCGGTGAGGATTTTCGCTCGGAACCGGAATTGGCGACTCTGCTGCGCGATTTGCTGCGCGCGGGAGCCTTTCCACCCCAGATCTTCGATCATGCCGCTATTGAAGAGCTGATTAGAGAGCATTACGAACTTAAGAGACAGCACGAGGCAACGCTTTCTCTGCTCCTATCCTATGGCCTGGCGGTGAAATACTTTTTTATGGATGCCCTGTCGGACGCGCCGCACGAGATGTATGTCTCCGAAGTTTGAAGATGAAGATACCACCGACAGGTCACAGACAGTCAGATTCAGCCAACTGGGATTTTGGCAGCCACGAGCATTTTTACGAGCACTATGCCCGCGGGAGCCAAAGTCCTGCCACGCTTCAACGTATCCGCTCCCTTCGGGACTGTGTTTTGCGTGTGGCGGAGAATGGCGGCGGCAAGCGTGGCATGCTCGAAGTTGCCGATATCGGCTGCGGCGCCGGAACTCAGAGCTTGTTATGGGCCGAGTTGGGCCACCACGTTCATGGCCTCGATGTGAACGAGCCGTTGCTGGAACTGGCGCGCCGGCGGGCTGGAGAACAGGGGCACCTGATCGAGTTTCAGCTCGGTTCCGCGACCACGCTTCCATGGGCGGATGCATCGATGGACGTGTGTCTTCTACTTGAACTCCTTGAACATGTGGCCAAGTGGGAGGCTTGTTTGAGCGAATGCGCGCGCGTTCTCCGCGCGGGCGGCTTTTTGTTGCTCACGACGTCCAATAAACTTTGCCCTAGTCAACAAGAATTCAACCTGCCCCTATATAGCTGGTATCCGAAGCCGTTCAAGAGCCATTTTGAAAGGCTTGCGATGACCACGTGGCCGGCAGTGGCGAACTATGCGAAATATCCGGCCGTTAACTGGTTTAGCTTTTATGGCCTCAGGAACACGCTGGAGCCCTATGGTTTTCGGTGCTTGGATCGCTTCGACATCATGGATCTGGCGAGCAAAGGCGTCGTCGGCAAGTGGATCGTGCGCGGGATTCGGAATTTTCCAGCGCTGAGGTGGCTCGCGCATGTCGCCACGCCCGGCACCATTGTCCTCGCGGTTAAAAGTGCGTGAGCAAAGATCAACCTGATCCGGTTTAGTCAGGGCACGTGTTCGTAAGCTGGACGGAGCACTGAATCGCCGCGTTTTTAGCTAACCGCGGTCAACGAAATGAAAAGGGGGTATTCGGGCAGTGATAAAATTGAAAACACTCCTTGGCGCTCTTGTTACGCTGTTGTGGTTTACTTGCAGCACTTCGAGTTTGCATGCTTTGGATTATTTTACCGCCCCGCAGGAAGGCCAGGCGCTTTATCGGGACACTGCGACCCAGCATCACGTCGATGTCGTCCCGGGTTGGCTTCGTCAGGGTCGAATCAACGATGCGATCGCTGATTTGAAATACACTTTGGAGCGTTTTCCCAACCATCCAAAAGCTCTGCAGTATATGGGCCTTGTGTCTAAATTGACCAACAACACAGAAATGGCCATTGCGTATTACCAGCAAGCACTCAGTTTGTATCCGCAGTACGCGGTGACCCATGCCCAGTACGGACAGTACCTCTTGAGCATCGGAATTATTGACAAAGCGATCGAGTCCTTGAAACGGTCCATCGCAATCGAGCCGAAGTCAGCCACGAGCTACGCCTTGTTGGCTCAGGCATATTCCAAGCAAGGCAATAGTGAACTGGCGAGTGAAGCCGCTGCGCGGGCAAAGGAGCTCGGGTATAAGGGCCCCGGAATCGAGGGCACCAAGTAAGCTCGGGGCTCGGTTGCCGTTAGACTAATGGTCGCTGATGTGTCGCGAATCTTTTCGGCGCCCCGAGCAGAGTATTCCCCAAACGTTATCCTTTCGCTTCGTTGCGTTTGCGCCGGACCGCAGACGAACGCAAACGCGGCGAAAGTGTTACCCCACTTCTCCGCAACAGCCAGATCCGTTGTTTTCCATGAACAGGCGTTCAATCCGGACACTCTTGACATGGTTCGCCGCTCGCACGGGGCTTGCACGATGGGTGAGTCGATTCAGCGATAAGTTCGAGTTAACGAGAAACCACCGCAGCAGCGTAACCTTTCCGTTCATAAGAAAGCGGCGAAATAGAAACTGTCAGATCTTAGCCTATCATCGAATCAACGATCACGAGGACATGTTTTTCCCGGGCATCCCCGTCAAGCGGTTCGAGGAGCAGATGCAATTTCTTACGGAGCATTTTACGGTTTGTCCTTTGGGAGAACTGGTGCAGCGCATGAAAGACGATGAGTTGCCGGAGAATGCGATCGCCGTGACTTTCGATGATGGGTACCGAGACAATTATCTCAACGCGTTTCCAGTTCTCAAGCGCTATTCCGTGCCGGCCACGATCTTTCTTGCCACCGGGGTGATTGGATCTGGGGAAATATTATGGCACGAGCGCGTGTTTGCCGCGTTCAGAGAGACGCGAGTTTCCGAATTGGCGGGGCTTGGTCCCGGAAATACGAGTCGGTCGTTGAAGTCGCTGGAGATGAAGCTCGAGGCGCAAAAGCAGATCCTGGAATGTCTGTGGTCGCTGGACGGGGAAGCACGAGAGATCGCGCTCCGCCGGCTGGAGCAGCAACTTGAAGTCGTCGCAGCGAAGAACGTGGAAATGTCGCGCCTTATGCTTTCTTGGCAAGAAGTGTCCGAGATGAACCGTGAAGGCATCGAATTTGGCGCGCATACGGTCAATCATCCAATCCTTGCGAAGCTCACCGTCGAGGACGCGCGACAAGAAATTTGCGGATCGAAAAACACGATTGCCGAATTCATAGAAAGCGCCGTCACGACCTTCGCGTATCCAGTAGGACGACGCGGTGACTTCACGGAAACCACGAAAGCAATTGTCGCGGAAGCCGGTTTTGCCTGCGGTGTGACAATGATTTTTGGAAACAATGGAGTCGAAACGGATCCGTACGAACTGCGGCGCATTACCCCTTGGGACGAGGATTGCAGAGCTTTTGGCTTGAGGCTGAGTTGCTATAAGTTCAGCGCATAAAGGAAACTGGCAATTCACGGGCGCCGTCGCTCTCGCGACCGATGGATCGTGGTTAACGGATTTTATGTTGGAAACAAAAACCTATACCGGTATTGGCAATCTGCCGGAGCCATACTCGCGATTGTTTGCACAAGCGAGTCAAGAAAGTTTTTTTTTGAGTCTCCCGTGGTTTCGCAACCTCGAAGCGACCGTCCTCGGCGCCCATGAAGTGGTAAAGATTGTTGGGGTTGAAAGCCAAGAACCCGTAAGTGCGGCTTGCGGCGCCTTAGTCTTGAAGATCAATAAACGTTCGACTCGGTTTCCGTCGCAGATCACCGTGGATAGCCTGACAAATTACTACAGCTCTTATTTCGCCCCCGTATTGGCCCACGACGGCGAGAATCTAGACGCGATTGTCAGAATGCTTGTCGAGGAGGTTAACTCCCACAGGCCGCGGTGGGATGTTCTCAATATCCGTCCGGTTGACCTGTCATTGCCCGGTCTTCGGTTGCTCCACCACAATCTCGTCGAATCGGGACTGAAGACGCAGACATATTTTTGCTTCGGCAACTGGTATCTCAACGTTGGCGGCCGCTCCTATGCCGAATATTTCAGGGATTTGCCCAGCATCATCAGAAAAAATGTACCCTATTATGCCAGGCGACTTGAAAAGACGGCGCGTGTCAGGGCGCAGATTTACACGAGCTTCGAAGGTTTGGAGGCTGCCATTCACGATTATGAAACGATCTACAAGTCCAGCTGGAGAGATGCCGAAGGATATCCAAATTTTATCCGCGGATTAGTGCGAATCGCCGCCGAACAAGGGTGGCTTCGGCTGGGAGTGTTGTACATCGATGACGAACCTGCGGCCGCACAACTGTGGATCGTCAATGGACGGGTGGCCTCAATCTATAAGATCTGCTACACGGAGAAGTTTGCAAAATTCTCGGTCGGGTCTATTTTGACCGCTCACATGCTCGAACATGTGCTGGACGTAGACAAGGTTGCGGAGGTCGATTATCTGACCGGGGACGATGATTACAAAGCAAACTGGATGTCCGACCGGAGAGAAAGGTGGGGCATTATGGCATTCAATCCAAAAACCATTTGGGGGACGGTGGGAATCCTAAGGCATATAGGCGGCAAAAGCCTCAAGACCCAATGGCGCCGGTTGGCTGACGATGTCGTAAGTTCATTCAAATGATTGCGCGCGGGGCGCTGGAAACCATCGGTCGAAAAGGACAACAGTCCCCGGCCTGCGTATTTTAGATCCGGCCTGTTCTGGTCATTGTCCGTAGTTCACGGAAAATGTTGCTGCCCGCGGGAGATTGTCGAATCGGTTTCACCGCGACTGCGGCAGTGACGAGAGTCGAGGGCGTCGCTTAGATCGCATGGCGTCAGTTTTCGTTTTTCAAATGGCAGTCCAAGTTACAGAGGCTGATCTTACGGGGCATCGTGAGTTTTTGATTGCAACGGTTTATCGACTTTTGACCGCGCGGTCCGATGGGCACAGATTCGATTGGCTTTATAAAAACGGCCCTTACGGTGAGGCGAGGGCGTGGCTCGCGATCGATGGGGATCGGGAAGCCGTTGTTGGCGTAGCCGCGGCATTCCCGCGGCGTTTTTTTGCGGGTGATAGAGAAATCTCCGGCTGGGTGCTGGGAGATTTTTGCCTGGATCCCGGGTATCGGAGCCTGGGGCCCGCCCTGCAGCTGCAGCGGGCCTGCTTGGGAGTCATGGGATCTACGGACGGAATGTTGTGTTACGATTTTCCAAGCTCCAGTATGCTTGCGGTATACAAACGCTTGGGCATCGCGGTAACGGAAAAGATGCTCCGCTTCGCTAAGCTGTTGCGCGTGGATCGGAAAATGCGCGAGGTTATCGGGTTTCCGGTGGTTGCACGTCCGGTGGCGGCCGTGGCCAATGCGCTCATCAAAGTGATGCCTAAAAGGGTCGTAGCAGATCGATCTCTGGAAGTTGTGTCTCATCAAGGGGCATGCGGGGAAGAGTTCTCAATTCTTGCGCGTGAGCACCGTGGCCGCCTCGGGATTTGCTTGCAGCGCTCCGCGGAGTATTTGAATTGGCGCTATGTGAATAATCCGCTCGCGGATTACGAGTTCATCACGGCGCGCAGGCGTGGGCAGCTCAAAGGCTACGCCGTATGGACGCAGGCGGGAGAAGATGCCTCGGTCGCGGACCTGTTCGGCGAGAATGATCCGGCGATGGTGAAAGCTCTGCTCGGTGAAGTTATTGCCCGTCTGATCAACCGGGGCGTCATGACGTTAAGCGTGTGGTTAAACGAGTCGCATCCATGGCGCTCGTGGTATTCGGAAATGCGTTTTCGAGTTCGCGATTCAGCGCCGCTCGCCACGATAGCCAAAGGGGGGGATCTTAAAGCCAGTCGATGGTGTTTGATGCAAGGGGACCGGGACAGCTAAGCATTCACTGGCCGCGTGTCTCTGCCTAACGTTGAAAGCAGTGAACTGTCAAACTCATTAAGAGAGGAAAATGTGATAGAAGATATTACAGCCCAGCGAATTCGAAAGTTTCTCGCGCAACAATTCCCCATGACCAAGAATGTGGGCCACGCTGACCCCTTGTTGAAAAACGGGCTCATTGACTCGCTCGGCATTCTCGAGGTGGTCACGTTCCTTGAAGGCGAGTTCGGGATTGCCGTATCTGACGAAGAGCTTTTGCCGGAGAATTTTGCATCGGTTCAGAGCCTGTCGAATTTTGTCCAGGGTAAGATGGGAGGCCCGGCGAAGCGGTAGAGCGCCGCACTATGGATTTTTTGATTCATCATATGTTGCAAACCAGCGCCGCGCGGTTTCCGGATCGAGAGGCATTGGCTGATCCAGACAAGTCCCTGGCCTTTCAAGAGGCAGCGAAGCAAGTCAGCGGACTCGCTGAGGGACTCAGGCAGGCCGGCACTCGAAAGGGAGACCGAATCGGGATCTATCTTGAAACCTCGGTTCCCCACGCGCTTGCCATCCTCGGCGTGTCCCAGGCGGGTGCGGTATTCGTTCCGATCAACGGCCTTCTGTTCCCGGAGCAGGTCGCCCATATCGCCAACGATTGCCGGATGAGGGGCTTGATCACTTCCCGCGAAAAGTTAACTTCGCTAACCTCTATTCTCGGAAGAATTCCGTCTTTGGAATTTGTCGTGGTGAGCGGCGAAGGAGAAAACAACGGCGCTTGTCAGAACGTACATGATTTGGACGAACTTTTGACTTTGACGGCTCATCACTATGGGCGAGATTGGGGGATCGGCAAGGATCTCGCGGCCATCCTGTATACTTCAGGTTCGACGGGCAAACCCAAAGGAGTCATGCTTAGTCACGAGCAAGTGATGGCAGGAAGTTCCATTGTGTCGGACTACCTGGGGATTACTTCGAGCGATCGCATCATCGGAGTGTTGCCCCTGAGTTTCGATGCGGGTCTGAATCAGTTGATGACCGCGATGCAACAAGGCGGGACCTATGTTCCGACGACATTTGTATTTGCCCGGGAGATCGTTCAAACGCTTCAACGCGAGCGAATCACCGGCATGGCAGGAGTTCCGACCCTGTGGAGTTTGCTGGCGCAGCCGAGCTCGTCCTTGAGCAAAGAACCTCTGCCTCACTTGCGTTACATCACGAATACGGGCGGTCGAATGCCGCAAACCGTATTGAGGTGTTTGAGGGACATTCTTCCCAATACCCAAGTGTTCCTGATGTATGGACTCACGGAGGCCTTCCGTTCCACTTACTTGCCACCCGAAGAGCTCGACCGTCGGCCAACCTCGATGGGCAAGGCCATCCCCAACACGGAAATTCTCGTGGTCAACGACCAAGGCCAGCCGTGCAAGCCTGGCGAAGTAGGGGAGTTGGTACACCGGGGCTCGACCGTTTCGATGGGCTATTGGGGCCAACCGGAGTTGACCGCAAGGGTGTTGAGGCCGCATCCATTTATGTCACCCGAGCCCGGCAACAGCGAACGAGTCTGTTATTCCGGAGACCTCGTGACGAAGGACGAAGAGGGTTTCCTATATTTTGTTGGCCGGCGGGACAATATGATCAAATCCTCGGGATTCCGTATTAGCCCCACAGAGGTGGAGGAGGTGCTTTTTCAAAGCGGCATGTTGCGAGAGGCGGCGGTCATCGGCATTCCAGACGAAGCCTTGAGTCACGTGATCAAAGCTTATGTGGCTCCTCGCGACGGCGAGTTGGTGAATCCGGAAGCTCTGCTCGCGTTTTGCGCTGAAAGAATGCCGCGCTACATGGTGCCGAAATTCGTGCAGGTCATGGACTCATTGCCGAAAACGTCAAGCGGAAAAGTGGATTACCCTGCGTTGCGAAAGCAGGAAGGGAAGTGATCCATGTCTGGTCTCGAAATCATGATAGCCCTTGCGCGAATCCAAAGTAATGCAGACTGAACGATGTCATTAGCACACACACTGGCGCGGAATATCGCAAGCAATTGGGCCGGATACGGGATCCAAGTGACGGTGGGGTTTCTGTTAACGCCGTTTGTCGTCCACTCGCTCGGCGAGACCCGCTACGGGATTTGGACTCTGGTCGTGGGACTAACGGGTTATTACGGGCTTTTGGATTTAGGAGTAGCATCCGGGATGACTCAATATTTGACCCGCTATCTCGCCGCCAATGACATCGATAATTTAAATAGGAGCGCCAGCACTGGCTTTATTGCTCTGAGCGGCATTGGCTTCCTGGTCTTTATCGGAAGTCTGGCGATTGCTTTCAGCGCGTCTTCGCTTTTTCGGATCCAGGCCGCTTCAGCTCCCGAAGTGACCTGGGTCTTAGCCATTACGGGGACGTCCGTAGCAATCCAATTCGTATTTTTCACATACTCCGCGGTTTTTACGGCCGTCCAGAGGTTCGATTTGTCGAATATCATAGGCATCTCGACGAGAATTCTTTCGGCGGGAGCAACCGTCATCTGCTTAAATGCGGGTTATGGCTTAGTCGGTCTTAGCATGGTTGTCGCCGCCACGAACCTGGTCGATTATTTGATACGGTGGCGGGTCGCGGTTCGACTGCTGCCGGCCATGAAGATCTCACCAAAACTGGTGAGCGGAAAAAGTCTTCGGGAGGTCGTCAGCTTTGGCGTATGGAACTCCGTCAGCGCAGGTAGCGTCCGTCTGATTTCTTATACCGACGCGTTGGTGATAGCCGCGTTCATGCCGGTCGCGGCCGTCGCGCCGTTCGCCATCGCGGCGACTTTGCGATCGTACTTCGACGAGATTTTCGTGCGCGTGGGGTTTGTTTTCTTCCCTGCGGTAACCGAACTTGACGCCCAGGGGAATCAAGCACGTCTGAAGAAGCTGTACCTCGTAAGCTCGAAGTTCATGTTTCTGGGGTCAATTTTGTTCGGCTCAATGGCGATGTTCGCGGCGCGAGATTTCTTTCGCCTCTGGATCGGGAACGCCTATGCTGAACCTCCCAATTATCCGTCGGTTGCGGCTATCTTCTATGTTTTGATGGTTGGCTCTATGGTTGCCGTGGGTCAACGAATCGGCTATCAGGTGCTCCTCGGTACGCGGCGAGTAAAACTGCTGGCGCTACTCTTTGCCGCAGAGGGAGTGAGCAATCTGGTAATCAGCCTCGCTCTGGTTCGCGGATACGGACTGATCGGTGTCGCCATAGGCACCCTCATTCCCGCCATTTTGTTCCAGGGCCTTCTTCAACCCGTCTTCGTTTGTCAATCTCTGCAAATCTCCTTAAGGGCCTATTGCCAGGAAGTGCTGCTGCGACCCGGCGTTGTCTTACTAGCACTTGTGTCAATCTTTGTTGCCTTCCTGGTCCTGAAGGCGCCGGATGGCTGGCTGAGCCTTTTGTTCTGGTCTTCGATAACCTTCGGGATAGCGGCGCTTCCTGTTATTATGTTCGGTTTGAACAAGTCGGAGCGTGACTTACTGCTGAGGGGTCCGGCCGCGGGGGTGTTTCGGTATCTCACAGAAAAATTTCGTGCAGCAAGGGCAATGGCAAGGAACCGCACGCGGGAACGTATATTCCGGCGCGCGTTGCGGGAAATCGCGGCCCTTTCTCCCGGCGAGTTGCCAAGCCGGAGGGCCATACAACAGTTGTGGTACGGTTGGGGCAACGAAAATTATAGCGGCCACCCGGAATATCTAGAGGAGGTTATCAGAAGATGCGCAATGAGTTCTGATCCGGTGTTGGAATGCGGAAGCGGTCTCACAACGATCGTGATGGGCTTATTTGCCGGCCGGCGTGGTATCCCGGTCTGGACATTGGAACATGATCCGGAATGGTATGAGTATATTGGTACGGCTTTGCGACGATTCGGAATCGAGGGGGTCGAGTTGGTGTTTGCGCCTTTGCGCGATTACGGGGAGTATTCCTGGTATGATGTGCCGATCGAGAGGATGCCCGAGCGTTTTAGTATGGTTGTCTGCGACGGCCCGCCGCAAAAGACCACGCCCGGCGATCGCTATGGTCTGCTACCGGTCATGCGGGACCGTCTAAGTCCGGGTAGCGTCATTCTTTTCGACGATGTCCAGACGCGGGAGCCGGATCCGGTTGTATCTCGCTGGCTGCGCGAGACCCGAGCCTCTTTCAAACTGTTTGCAATCAGACCGTCGGACTCTTATGCGGTGATCGTCCTAAGGTGAAGCCAGGAGTCTCCTGGAAGGCGGGATTTCGTTTGGCCTTCCCGGTCACGCCGTGGGGATTTTCTAAAGGAGTCGGATGAGATCGCATCGCTCAGTAGATAGCAGACTACCACTTGGCGGCATTCCGATCAGCACAATTGTCGCCTCGTACGGGACGCCGCTGTTCGTCTACGACGGGTCCGTGCTTCAACAGAAATGGGACCTGCTCCGAAAAACCTTCCCGCCGGAATTTCGTATCAGCTATTCCGTCAAAGCGAATCCCAACCCGGCTATTCTCCGCTTCTTTCTCTCCAGGGGATCCGGTCTCGAAATCGCCTCGGGGGGGGAGTTGCACTTAGCCCTGGCGGCGGGATGTCCGCCGGAAAAGATACTGTTCGCCGGTCCGGGGAAAACTGAGGCGGAATTAGAGTTTGCTCTGCGCCAGGGCGTAGACGAAATTCATGCGGAATCGTCCCTGGAGGTTGAACGCATCAGCGCGCTCAGCCGTAAGCTAGGCCTTTGTGGTCCGGTTGCGCTACGCGTCAATCCGAGCGTGGAAGCCCAAGGCGGCGCCATGCGTATGGGAGGCAAACCAGCGCCCTTCGGAATTGACGAGGAGAAGGTGGATGCTGTCATTGAGCGGATCGTTTCCGATCCGGCTCTCGAATTCAGAGGGATTCACCTGTTCACCGGAACGCAAATCCTGGATCACGCCGTTCTAATTCGCCAGTATCGTAAAGGGATTGAGATCGCTCTCAGAATAGCCAGAGGGGTGGAGCGGCCTTTGCACACCGTGGACTTCGGCGGTGGTCTTGGAATCCCTTATTTTTCCGGTGACGCAGAGGTCGATATCGAATCGTTGCACAATGAAGTGAATACGCTGATGCACGAAGTAAAAAAGGAACCGTTGTTTTCTGGGACACGGTTTATGCTGGAGCCCGGCCGTTACCTGGTTGGCGAAGCGGGGACCTACGTCACGCGCATCATCGATAAAAAAGTTTCCCGAGGGAAGACCTATCTCGTCGTGGATGGCGGCATGAACCACCATCTTGCGGCATCCGGTAATCTTGGGCAGGTGATTAAGCGGAATTTTCCGGTTGCGATTCTCAACAAGGGACAATCGGAAGAGCGGCAGAAAGTCGATCTCGTGGGACCTTTATGTACTCCGCTGGATCTCTTGGCGAGGGATGCGGATCTGCCAAAAGCGAAGGTAGGCGATCTCGTCGGTGTGGCGCAGTCGGGAGCCTACGCTCGAACCGCGAGCCCGCTGGGATTTCTGAGTCACCCCAGTCCAGCCGAGGTGTTGGTCGAAAACGGCCAGGTTCGTTTGATTCGACGTCGAGGCACCTATCGCGATCTTTTGGCCGACCTTCCCTGCGATCAACCCTAAAGCGAGAAGATGGCTGAAAAATTCATCGTCCCAAAGGAGCCGGGGCTTCATTGGAAGATGCTGTTGCCGAATTTTCGGCACCAAGAACCCCTTTTTCGGCATCAGGGGCGTCGGGTTCACCATCTTTTTTGGGCAAGGAACGGGATCTATCACGGTCTGGCTGCGCTCGGGGTCAAACCCGGAGATAATGTTCTGGTTCCGGCATACCACTGTACTTCAGTCGTAGAACCCATCTTGAGCTACGGGAGCGAGGCCAGGTTTTACGATATCAATGTCGATCTCACACCCAATTTCGACGATGTGGAAGAGAAGATCGACCGCAAGACACGCGCTGTTCTGGCGATTCATTACTTTGGGTTCCCGCAACCCATTCGAAAGTTTCGCGAATTGTGCCACGCGCGCGGGCTCTATTTGATCGAGGACTGCGCGCACGTACTGAACGGAAGTACGCGGGAGGGCATCGCGTTAGGTGAGTCCGGCGACATTAGCATCTTCAGTTGGCGCAAATTTCTTCCTCTTTATGACGGCGGTCAGTTGGTCATGAATAATTCGACACTGACCTTGAACGTTCCTTGGGACACGGGGGGGCTTCTCCTTTCTCTAAAGATCGCCAAGAATACCTTCGAACGATTGTTTGAGGGCTCGGCCGACCGGGAAGGCCGCTGGCTGTCCGCACCATGGAAGTTATTTTCCTCCTTGGCCCGTCGTTTGGGCACGTTGAATAGCAGCGGGAGACGAGCGCTCAACGTGAATAGCTATGAAGTTGAGTTCGACCTGAATTGTGTCAACCTCGGCATGTCCGGCATTTCGAAGCGTATTCTGAAGCGTACGGATGTCACCGAGGTCGCGGTAAAAAGACGGCGCAATTACGAGTATCTCCGTGACGCGGTGCAGGGCATGAGAGGCGTGACGGTGCTTTATCCGATAGTCCCGGAGAACATTTGTCCCTGGGTGTTTCCGTTACTGGCAAACGGGGTTGAAGACCTTCAGCTCCTACTCAGAGCTCGGGGTATTCCCGCTACGACCTGGAGTGGTGTGATCCATCCAAGTCTGGCGCTGGAACAGTTTCCATCGGCTCATTTCTTGTATAGAAATCTTTTGTTCTTGCCCATCCATCAAAGCATGGAAGAAGCAGACCTGCACGCGATGATCCGGATTCTGGACGAAGTCCTGCATCAGAAGCTCCACGTTGATGAAAAAGGTTTTGATGGTCGCCTTTCACTATCCGCCGTATGAAGGGGGTAGTGGAGTGCACCGTACTTTAAAGTTCTCGAAATACCTTCCGGAACACGGCTGGCAGCCTATTATTCTCAGCGCTGATCCAAGGGCCTATCCGCGCGTTGGCGCGGAACAGCTCGCCGAGATACCCAACGAAGCGATTGTCGCACGGGCATTTGCGCTGGATACCGGACGCCACCTGTCGCTGCGAGGCCGGTACCTGCGCTTCATGGCCTTGCCGGATCAATGGGCAAGTTGGTGGGGGGGAGCGGTGTTCACGGGGTTGAAGTTGGTTCGGAAGTGCCGACCCAGCATCATCTGGTCTACCTATCCAATCGCGACCGCGCATTTGATCGGTCTGACGCTTCAACGTTGCACTGGCCTCCCGTGGGTGGCTGATTTTAGGGACTCGATGACGGAGGAAAATTATCCGCGGGATATCTGGTCACGACGAACGTACCGCTGGATTGAAAGGCGCGCTGTGGGGCGGAGTTCGCGTCTCGTGTTTACCACGGGTTCGACAAAAGCAATGTACCTGAAACGTTACCCCCATATGGCGCCCGATCGTTGTGTCGTCATACCCAACGGTTACGATGAGGAGGACTTTGCCGGCCTTGCTAGCGTGAGCTCCATTGGCGGCGGCAGCCAACGCGCGTTTAGGTTAGTGCACTCGGGCGTGATTTATCCGGATGATCGCGATCCCACGGTTTTTTTTAAGACCTTATCCAGACTGAAAAAGAATGGACAAATCAGTTCCCACGGGCTAAGGATTGAGTTGCGCGCCAGCGGGTCTGAAAGTTACTATTCATCGTTAATTCATGAGCTTGGAATAGGTGACCTTGTTTACCTACTTCCGGCAATCTCGCACCGAGCTGCGATCGCGGACTGCTCGCAGGCAGACGCCTTGCTGTTATTTCAAGCCGCGTCTTGCAATCATCAAATTCCTGGTAAGGTTTACGAATATCTCCGTCTGTCAAAGCCGATCCTGGCGCTTACCCCGCATCAAGGGGATACCGCGGGTGTGCTTAAGGAAACGGGAGGCGCGACGGTCGTGGATTTAGCGGATGAAACGGGCATTGGCTTTGTCCTGCCCGAGTTCATCGCCCAGGTGCGCAAGGGTACGCATTCGTCACCGGATATGGACAAAGTGCGATGTTACACGCGCAAGCATCAGGCACTGGAGCTGTCCCGCCGATTGGACGAAATTGTCGGTTAAGGCAAAGATATGAGAGACATTCTAGTCGTCGTCGTTGTTTTGGGATTTACGTCGGTAGCGTTATTCCGACCTTTCGTCGGGGTTTTGCTCTTTGCCTGGCTTGGCTTCTTCGTCCCGCAGAGTTACGCCTGGGACTGGGCAAAAAACGTTCCATTGTCACAGATCGCGGCAATCGCGACAATCGCCGGCTACTTCAACTCCGGCGAGAGCAAAAAATTTCCCCTCACCAGAGAAGCGATGTTGCTACTGGGCTTGTGGGTAGTATTCGGAATTTCGACTGTGTTTGCGATTTATCCAAGTAATGCCGCCGATCGTTTTATCTATGTTTCCAAGATTTTGCTTATGGTGTTCTTGACGATCCCACTGGTGAGGGACAAATCCCGATTGGACACGTTACTCCGCGTTATCGCTTTTTCGCTCGGATTTGTTGCCGTGAAGGGAAGCCTATTTGTCATCGCTACTGGCGGAGAATTTCTGGTCTGGGGACCGGAGGGCAGTTTCTTAGAAGCTAATAATTCAATCGGCCTGGCTTTGGCGATGAACCTCCCGCTGCTCTATTACCTATTGAGAATTGAGACACGGCCGTGGCTACGAAAGGTGATCATGGCGATGTTTTGGGCTTCCTATCCGGCCATTATCTGCACTTATTCCCGAGGCGCTTGGATCGGTCTGGGGGTCGTCACCGTCCTGATCTTCTTGAAAAGCAAGCACAAATTCTCAATCGGCGCCGTGCTGGGTCTGCTGGTAGTCTTCGGTGGCAGCGCTGCGTCGATATTGGTGCCGGAAAATCTTGTGAAGCGATACGATTCACTGGTGAACTATGACCAGGACGATTCTTCCCAGAGCCGGCTTTGGAGCTGGGAATTTTGCAAGCGGGTAGGCCTGGCTCGGCCGCTGACCGGAGGCGGCTTTAACTTTGCTACGCGGGCCACCCACGCGCAATATTATCCAGAATTCCTCGACCGGTGGCCCGAGAAGAATTGGAGCTGTCACAGCAGTTGGTTCAGCGTTTTTGGCGATCACGGATTCCCGGGATTCTTTCTGTGGATGGCGCTCTTGTTCTCGTGTATCTCGACTTTGAGACGGTTGCGAGCATACGGAAAAGCTCATCCGGAGCACTCTTGGCTCTGTCTTTACGCCGACGCGATCCAAGCCGCGTTTGTGGGTTATATGGTGGTGGGCACTTTCTTAGACGCCGCCTACTTTGACATGTTGTATTATCTCATCGGGACAGTGTGTGTCGCTAAGCAAATCGTTTCCACCGCGCCTGAGAACGCCTTGTCTTTTTCTTCGGCGCCGGCGACCCTCAGACGTGGAGCTGGAGCCGCCGTCATGCTGAAGAGGTAAGCGACAGCCGGGGGCAAAATCGTGTCAACAGGACCGTTGCTGGTAACTGACGAAGATCTAAAAGATATCGTTCGGATGCGTTATGGGGATCTCGAACAGGTGGGCTGGGGGCCGAAGATGCGGCTGCGTTTCAACTACTTCACTCCCGACGAGTACTACGAGGCTGTCATCAATAAGCTCGTCACCGTCAATTGCGAGTGGCTTGATGTCGGATGTGGGCGCTATGTTTTCCCCTACAACACCAATCTCGCGCGGACTCTTTCCGACCGTTGCTCTCTTCTTGTCGGGGTGGATCCTGATCCGACCATCGATGAGAACGACTTCGTTCATCTCCGGGACAGGAATACGATCGAGAACTTTCGTAGTGACCGGACATTCGATGTGGTTACGTTGCGGATGGTTGCAGAGCACTTCGTGAATCCTGAGCAAGTGGTAAGTTCCCTGTCGCAGCTGACAAAACGTGGAGGCAAGGTGGTCGTCTACACCATTAACCGCTGGTCAGCGGTTTCGATGATTACCTGGCTTACCCCTTTCAAACTCCATCACCCGATGAAGAGTTTGCTATGGGGAGCGGAAGAGAAAGATACATTTCCGGTGACGTACCGGATGAATACAAGAAGAGCTTTGGTGGAGCTGTTTCAACGATTCGGTTTCAGGGAACAATGGTTTACCTATCTGGACGACTGTCGTAGCTTGTCTCGGTTTCGCGCGACGCAGCTATTTGAGCTCTGCTTCAGGAGAGTTGTGCAAACCTTGGGATTTGCGTATCCGGAGAATTGCCTCCTGGGTATTTACGAACATTTGTAAGTCTCGCCACCGTCTGAGTCATCTGCCGCTCCGCGTCGACGAAGAATCTCCGCTCCAACGGGACCAACGATATCAGCAACAAGTATTCCTGTGGTGCGCCTGGGTAAAATTGATGTGTGGAATCTACGGAATCGCTGACCTGCGGCGAAACTCTCCGCCGAAGGAAGAGTTATTGGCTCGCATGGGAAAGCTTTTAATCCACCGGGGCCCCGATGACGAAGGGCTTTTTGTTGGCAGCGGCGTCGCTTTAGGGATGCGTCGTCTCAGCATCATCGATCTGTCCGGCGGGCATCAGCCGATCGCCAACGAGGATAAAACCGTTTGGGTGGTTTGTAATGGCGAGATTTATAACTATCAGGAGCTGCGGGCCGAGCTCGAGAAGCAGGGGCATGTGTTCCGCTGCGAGTCCGACACCGAAGTGATCGTTCATCTGTATGAGGAACACGGACCGAGCTTGTTCGAGCGGCTCCGCGGCATGTTCGCGATAGCTCTCTGGGACGCGAATCACTCGCGGCTCGTTCTCGCGCGCGATCGCCTGGGCAAAAAACCCCTTTACATCTGCCGGGAGTCGCACCGGGTCGTGTTTGCGTCGGAGATGAAGGCGATCCTGGAGGTCGACGGAATCTCTCGCGAGTTGAATCCCCAAGCGCTTCGAGAATATCTCGCGCTCGGCTATGTGCCCGCGCCTTGGACTCTTCTGGAAGGGATAGAAAAGCTGCTGCCCGGGCATTCCATGATCGTCGAGAAGGGCGGCATGCGATGCGAGCAGTATTGGGATGTTCCACAGACTGTTATTGAAGATCGCTCCGAAGAGGAATGGATCGAGCGCGTGCGGGAAAAACTGCTCGAATCCGTCCGCATTCGTCTGGTCAGCGATGTGCCTTTGGGCGCTTTCTTGAGCGGCGGCATCGATTCCAGCTCGATCGTCGCAGCGATGGCGCAGATGACCAATCAACCGGTAAAGACCTATTCGATCGGATTCGAGGGGGAAGACCGTTTTTATAATGAGTTGCCTTACGCCGGCGTCGTGGCCCGCGCTTTTGGCACCGATCATCATGAGATTGTCGTTCGGCCCGACGTTGCCAAGCTGCTGCCGAAACTGATCTGGTACATGGATGAGCCGATCGCCGATTCGGCCTTGATAACGACGTTTTTAGTTTCCCGTCTTGCAGCGCAGAGTGTCAAGGTGATTTTGTCGGGAGTTGGTGGGGACGAGCTTTTCGGCGGATACCGGCGTTATCTCGGCGACGCGTTCGGCCGGTACTACGAGATGCTGCCGGGCGCGGTTCGACGAAATTGGTTGCCTTCCTTATTGGCCAAACTGCCCAAGGACCGGAGTTCGGGTTGGAAAAATCTTTTGCGCTACGCGGACGCGTTTGTAAAGACCGCGAACTTATCGCCGAGTGAAAGATACGCTAGCTATGTCACTTTGTTCTCCTCCGATATGCGCGCGGAACTGCAGAACCGCGATGCCAATGGCGCGGGACCGAGTTCGGAGCTGATGCGAAATTATTTCGCGCAGTGCAGTGGGGTCGAAAATCTCAACCAGTATATGTACGTGGATCTTAAGACATCACTCGTCGACGATCTCTTGGCTCTCACCGATAAAATGACCATGGCGATGTCTCTCGAATGCCGCGCGCCGTTTATGGATCATGAGCTCGTCGAGCTTGCTGCGCGAATGCCTGCTCGTTTAAAAATCCGTGGCTTTCGCATGAAATACATTTTGAAGAAGGTCGTGAAACCATGGCTGCCTGCTGAAATCCTGAACCGCAAGAAGCGCGGGTTCGGGGCGCCCATGGGCGCGTGGCTGCGCCGCGACCTTAAGTTGCTGGTTCACGAGACGTTGTCCGAGCAACAGGTGAGGAAAAGAGGACTGTTTCGTTGGCCCGTCGTTGAGCAGTTGATTCAAAAACACGAAGCGCAACGGGGCGATTACACCGACCACCTGCTGGGGTTGATCAATCTCGAACTGTGGTTTCGGCAGTTTATCGACACCCCGATGGGCTTGGAGGCCAATGATGTGGTGCCTTCTGAAGTCGCTCAGCTATGAAAATCTTCTTTGCCTGCCACCGCTTTCCGTTCCCGCCGAACCGGGGAGGCAAGATTCGCCCTTTCAACATGATTCGCCATTTGAGCCAAAAGCACGAAGTCTTTGTCGGGAGCCTGGCTCACACACAGAAAGAGCTTGATGAAGGCGCCGGGCTTAGAGAATACTGTGCGGAGATATACGACGACGTGGTGCCCGAGAAACGGCGCTGGCTGCAAGCCGTTCGAGTGCTCCCTGGCGCGGCGTCTTCGTCGGTCGCTTATTTCGGCTCATCCCGGCTGCGCCAAAAAGTAATGGAGGCTGCGCAACGAATTACCTTCGATGCCGTTATGGTTCATTGCGCTTTTGCCGCGCAGTATGGGCTGGATATCCCCGCGAAGTTTCGCATGATCGATTTCGGTGACCTCGACTCCGGCAAATGGCAGGATTATTCCGAATGGTGCTCGTTCCCGTTGCGGCTAGCCTACCGCTTGGAAGCATTCAAGCTGCGGCGTTACGAGCAACGTGCGGCCGCTGCGTTCGATTACTGCACCCTGACGACTGAAGGCGAACTCGAAGAGTTCAAGAAATTGCAAATCGATCGGCCGCACAGCGTTATCCCCAACGGCGTCGATAGCAGTTACTTTCATACGACGGGTCGACAGCCTCAAGAGCGACCGGTAATCGCCTTTTTGGGACGTATGGACTACTATCCCAATATCGACGGCATATTGTTCTTTACGAAAAGAATCTTGCCCTTGATTCGGTCGCGGATTCCTGCCGTTGAGCTTCGCATCATCGGGGCCGACCCGGCGCGCGACGTGCGGCGATTGGGCATGCTGCCCGGCGTTCTAGTTACCGGCTATGTTGCGGATGTCAGGCCTTACCTGATCGACGCTGCACTGTCCGTTGCTCCATTAAGGATGGCACGCGGGACGCAGAACAAGATACTTGAATCGATGTCCATGGGAATCCCGGTTGTGGCAAGTCCGGTGGCAGCCAAAGGGATTCAAGCCGTGCCCAATGAACACCTGTTAATCGGTGAAACCCCCGAATCATTTGCCGAACAGGTCATCCGGGTGCTGCAAGACCCAACGCTGGGTAACACCTTGGCGCATGCCGGACGTAAAAGAGTTAACGAGGCTCACGATTGGGCCGTTTCGATGCGTACGCTCGATGATATTTTGAACAGTCGAGGGTCGCTCTAATGAACCAACGCGAGGGAGACGAGACCAGAGAAAGAAAGGTCATTCCTGACGGATTTTGGCAGGGTGATTTCAGGCCAAATTCGGCTGGGGATCGGCCTCGCCCCCCGAGTCGGAGATCTGAGGAGTGTATCGCTGCCGGCTCCACGGCCAGGCGATTCTGCCTCTCACCATGGTTGCTCTGTTCGTACCGTCGTGGACGAGACTTCCGTTCGCAGACCGTGTGCCCGCATTTATCGAGAACCTAGTCTACACGAGGTCCTCCATCATCACGCTTCTTTTTATCGCCTGTGGCATGTTTCTCGCCTCGCGTATACCGGCGCGACTGGGAATCCAAACGTGACACCGTCAGCGGGTTCGGTCTGGAACCATGCCGCCAGCGCCGTCTTTACACGGGGCCGACGATGAGATCTGCGCCGAAACTCATTACTTTGCTTATGGGTCCGGGTGTGATTCCAATCTTGTTTATGATCTACTTGCTCCCTCGCGTCGCGGTTATTTTCTTAGATACGCAACCCTTTTCCGATGCGGGATGGTACTTTAATCGTGGGATTGCCTTGGCATCCGGACACGGATACTCAGAGGGCGGCGTTCCGACAGCCTTCTGGCCGCCCGGATGGTCCTGGGTAATGTCGCTGCTGTTCAGATTGTTCGGCCCTTCCTTACGTGCTGTTCAGATTTTCAATTTAGTATGTTCCCTGGTTACCGGGTGGCTGACTTTGGACCTCGGAAGAAGATTGTTCAATTCCGAGTTGGCCGCGCGCGCGGGATTGCTGCTGCTCGCTATTTACCCCAACGCTATCGGATACGTTCCTCTTGTGTGGACGGAGGTTTTCTATACGACGTTGCTTTTATTGGGATGCTGGCTAGTAGTAGCACGTCACTCGACTGTGACATTAACCCTCGCAGGTCTGGTCTTCGGGCTGGCAACTCTGGTTAAAACCCAGACGCTGATAGTGATTCCGTTTATATTTGGCATCGACCTTTTACGAGGGCAGGTTCGCTTCAAGGCCATGAGGACAATTTTGCTGAAATGCGCTGCCGTCGTTGCGTTCGCATTGGTAGTGGTCCTGCCGTGGAGTTATCGAAACTATCAAATATTCGGTGAATGGATTTTGGTTTCCACGAACGGTGGACTGACTCTATTGACCGGCAACAATCCAAGCGCTCGAGGCGATTACACCCAGGACGATGCGCTGGTGACCTCGATCCCCCGAAACGTCGCGAATCAGATCGAGGTTGACAAAGAAGCCAAGCGTCGTGCGCTCCAATGGATCGAGGAGAATCCTGGCCGGTTTGTTGCCCTGCTGCCGCTGAAAGTGTTTCGCCTATGGATACCAGACGGTGAGTCAGAGTGGTCGTATCAGGCTGGATACAGGACGTATCACCGATACGTATTGTGGTTCCGCACTGTGCGATACCTCAATCAGGTCTACTATTTGGGTCTTTTGATAATGTTCGTTTGGACCGGGGTGGTGTTGTTCGCCGGGAAAAAAAGGATCTCCGGCGCGACCATCGACTGGTGGGCTTTGCCCTACATTTTAGCTCTGTATCTGACGGTCATCGCGCTGGTCTTTTCCGGCCAATCGCGGTTTCACTACCCAATCATGCCCTTCGTGATGATGTGTTGCGGCTGGCTACTCGTCACGCTCTATTCTGATGACACTTTGCACCGCCGGCCAACCCCGAGTATGAGCGAACCTCCGAACTCGTAACTCGCGCTTGTGATTCCATGATCAGCGTCAACCTTCTTTCACTTCACTTAACGGTCAAGCTCGTCGGCGCAACGGGTGGTTGGCCACTTGGAGGCGGAGAATTCGGATCGGGAATTTTACTTGTCGAGATAATGAGTTCGTCGTACCAGGTGTAAGCGGTGGGATGCACTTGGGTGATGTCTTTGTTGGTCATGTAGGGCAGAAGCCAAACTTTGCCGAATCTCTGATTGCTCGCAGCCCCTGCGGCGGTAAGATTATAAGGCCCCCAGTTCAAAAGCTGCTGCGAAGGTTGTCCTTCCCGCGCCGCCCACAAATCGACATGGCTATTGGAAAACTCATCGTTTACCCGCGGCCCCGTATGAATATGGACTTGAAAAGTCATCCATTCGTTAGCGACGTAAGGAAAGCAATTTCCATTGGGCGCGAGATAAGTCAATGGATTGGTGTGAGTCTGAGAATAAAGACAATACGGGCTTGGCATGCCGTTTTGGAGTTTGAAATCATATCCTGCGAACGGTTGATAAAAACCGTCGTATGGGGGGTGCGAGCTGGAACCGGTACACGAATTGTACATTACCGGGAATCCGAGATTAGAAGTGTTTGTGGTTGTTACCTCCAGGGCTGAGCAGGAAGAATAACATGGCCCGCCGGTAGGCGAACAACCCGGTTGATCCCCAGTGCCGATAATTGCATTTTTGAATGAAGCGATGCCCCCGCCAGAAGCGAGAAAAGTAGTTGTCAGCATTTCGGGGGAGAACCGTTGACGCCATTGGATGTAGAAATCCGAGTTTTCCCCGAACTGGGTCGCGAGGTCATTGGAGAAGTTGGTGAAGTATGTCCCTCCGGCGTTTGACCCTGATCGAGACGGTATCGTGAACTTGACAGAGCCGGACCCTGAAGCCTTCAACGTGGGGTCTATTTGTGGATTGCCACTCGTTCCAGGGATGACGCCGGACGGGTTGCCGTACACGCCCGCAAGATCTGAGGACGAATCAAAAGTGACGCACTTGATAACGCCCGGAGCGGTGCACCGCTGGGCAAAGTCCTGATCTGCCGGCGATGACGTCGAGGCAGTGTGTTTGTAAAGATAAACGTTGCAGGTGCCGGCATCATTACACTTGACATACATAATGATGCCGTAACTTGAAATTGGCGCCGAAATCAGCGATTCCCCCGTGCCGCCTGCTGCCGTGAATGTGGAAGGGGTCGTCACGTTGTTTTTGACCGTCCACGTGCCTGATCCGGTAGGATTCAATTCCCATAGCTTCCCTGAGCCATCGATGACAATGATATTTCCCGTCACAGGATCGGCGGCAACGGAACAACAAGTTGATCCCGTGCCGATATTCACATTGCCAAATGGCGCTGATGCAAGAGTGGTAATGGCGCCGGAAGCATTCATCTTGTAAACGTTGGAGCCGCCGCCGAATACGAGGAAGCCCAGTTTGCTGTACTCGGCGAAGTTGGTGTAACCGGACATCGGGTACTGGGGAAGTCCGCTCCCATCGTTCCCATTGGTGCGCGCCAGATGAGTCCAACTATTATTCGACGGGTCGTAAGACCATATTCCCCAATCGCCATCAATAAACATCAGACGGGCCATGTCCGGGAAGTATTCCAGAGCACCACAGCACTGAACACTGGACATATTCGGTGCCGCTATAGTTGACCACGAAGATCCCCCGCTCGTTAGCCGGTAAAATATTTTCGAGTTGTACAGTCTCCAGTACATCGTCCCGCTTGCCGGATCTATGGTGTTGTGGTCGTAGGAATGCTGTGCCTGTACGACAGAACTGGGTTGCGGCCCGATGGACCATGCGTTAGAAGCCTCGCTGTAGGTAACCAGCTCGATCGCACCGCAATTACCGTGCGGGGAGCCCACGAATTGAAATTGTTTTGCAACGGCATTCCAAGCAGCTTTATTGGCGTATTCGGTAATGTAATCGCTCGCCCCGCAATTACCACCGGTGGCGATCATAATGTTACCGTTATTAAAGCCGGTCATCCCCGTCAGCTCGGCAAACTGGCCGGGTTGCAAGCCGGCAGCCAGTTGCGAAAGCGCGGAAGCAAAAGCGCCTTGATGGCAGAGAGAAATCGACAGGACAAAAGCCAGCCCAAGTAGCCTTCGCGGGGAAGAAAAGCGCGTTCGCCTTCCCACCAATAGATTTTTTTTAGGCGTTGGGTTTTCGATTAGATTCATATCTTACTCCAATCCTTTATCATTCTGTTCCGGATGGTCATCATAGCAGCTTTTTTGTCTTCGCCGGATGGCTTTAGATGTGTTCCAATCCGCTATCAACACGACATCAAATATTGCTGCGGTTATTGAGCTGTCACGGAGATTGATCTTCATCGGCTTTGTTTGACCTGCCGTAAAAACGCAAATTACGTGCCAACTTCTGCTTTGCTAAAGTAAGAGGCCTGCGGCTCGCACGGGAGAAAATATTGGCCTCAGATGAGCATCCTTGTCATTCCTATAGCAAGCGTATCGAGAGTCCAGCGAAGGCCGAGATTGTGTAGCTTGGACAAATTTGTTCGCTGATGCCGGAACGGCTGTGGTTAGTGCGCTACTTGGGATTTACCCGAGTGCTCAAAGAAAATGAGACCGCAGATGATCTAGCCTGCAGCGCGGGATCACCTAAAAGACAAATCCATAAGACTCATGGCTATGCATATCGGTGTTGACGCGACTTGTTGGCTCAATAATCGCGGCTATGGCCGGCACGCGCGCGGATTGCTCAGCACCCTGGTTCGAATTGATAAGAGCAATCGCTACTGTTTCCTTGTCGATTCAGAAGACCATATTGGAGCCCTGCCCGCAGAAGCCGAGGCCCAGTTGGTTCAGAACTCATTGCCGACGGTTGTCGCTGCGTCTGCCGATGGGCATCGCTCTGTCCTCGATATGTGGAACATGAGCCGGGCGATGTCGGGACGAAAATTTGATCTGTTGTTGTTTCCGACCATTTATAGCTACGTTCCCGTTTTCAGCGGCGCCAAGAAGGTGGTCATAATTCACGATGTGATTCCGGAAACGTATCCGGATCTCACATTGCCCCGCACCGCGTCGCGTTTTTTCTGGAAAGTTAAGACCGCCTTGGGGCGTTGGCAGGCCGATGCAGTCGTCACGGTGTCGGATTACTCGCGTCAGGGGATTCTGGAACATTTCGGGCTAAGGCCCGAGCGCGTTTTCGTGGTCGGGGAGGCGAGCGACCCTGTGTTTCGTGTCCTGGAAGATCCGCAACCGAGCGCGCCTGTTCGTTCCCTGGGCCTCACGTCGGGGAGTCGGATTGTCCTCTACGTGGGTGGTTTTGGCCCGCACAAAAACCTTGAAATGCTGTTGGCAGCATTCGCACGCCTGGCCAGGGAAGGAAGCTTCGCGGATCTGCGCTTGGTTATGGTGGGAGAATACGAGCAAGAAGTCTTCCATAGCTATTATGGAACCATCAAAAGAAGAGCGCGTGACCTTGAAGTTGCCGACAGGGTTCTATTCACCGGCCATCTCGCAGATGAGGACCTGGTCAGCTTGCTTAATCTTGCAACCGTTTTGGTATTGCCTTCCTTGATCGAAGGGTTTGGCCTTCCGGCCGTCGAGGCGGCAGCGTGCGGTTGTCCGGTGATCGCGACCAAGGCGAGCCCGCTTCCCGGTTTACTGGGTGCGGCGGCGCTTTATATTGATCCTGCCAGTCAACAGGACCTCGATTCTGCGCTTGCTTGCGTATTGAACTCGGAGGGCTTGCGCCGGCAAATGCGCGAGGGAGGTCTTGCCGCCGCGCGCGGGCTCACTTGGGAAGCCGCGGCGCGCCAGATGCTTGCCGTGTTCGACCATGTGGTGTCTCGATGAGCCGTCCACTCAGTTTCCTGCACATCACGACTTTCTATCCTCCTTATAGCTTCGGTGGCGACGCGATGTACATCTATCGTTTGTCGCACGCGCTGGCAGACGCGGGCCATCACGTGGACGTCATTCACTGCACTGAAGCGTACCACCTATTGCATCCCGGCGAGCCCGAGATCAAATTTCCCGGACATCCCAACGTGACCGTACACAGCTTGCGCAGCGCGTACAAGTGGTTGTCGCCCCTGATAACCCATCAGACCGGTCGGCCGGGCTTAAAGCGCCGCAAGATCTTTGAAATTCTTAACAGCAAACCCTTCGACGTGGTGCACTTTCACAACATGTCGCTGATCGGCCCGCAGGTTTTAGCGTTGCCGGCGAATGGGGATCGCGCCGTTAAGCTGTACACCACGCACGAGCACTGGCTCATTTGCCCTACCCATGTCTTATGGAAATTCAATCGCCGGCCTTGCGAAAAAGCACAGTGCGTGCCGTGTGCCCTGATGGCAAAACGGCCGCCGCAATTGTGGCGCTACACGGGGCTTCTGGAAAAGGTTAGCGGCCACGTCGACCAATTCCTTTCCCCCAGCCGGTTCACTGCCACGATGCACGCCGAGAGGGGTTTTTCTCGCCCACTTGCGTACCTGCCTTACTTCATCGAGCGCGCGGATGGCGATTGGACGGAGCCGGCTGCGCGACCGCAGGAAAAGCCTTACTTTCTTTTTGTCGGCAGATTAGAGATCATTAAGGGCCTTCAGACCTTGATCAAAATCTGGAACCGGGTTCCCGATATGGATCTTGTCGTGGTGGGCACCGGGAATTACCAGGCCGAGTTGCGGCGTATGGCGGCGGCAAACCCGAATATCAAGTTCCTCGGCGCGCTCCCGCCCAAGGATCTCGGCAACCTCTATTACCACGCGCTCGCTTGCATCGTTCCGTCGGTTACCTATGAGACCTTTGGATTGATTCTCATCGAGGCGTTCGCGCGCAAGGCGCCTGTGATCGTTCGTGATTTGGGCGCATTGCCGGAAATTGTGGAGGTGAGCGGCGGCGGCTTCAGTTACCGGACCGACGATGAATTACTCGGCGCGATGAAGCGGATCGCCGCCTCTCCCGTTTTAAGATCTGAATTGGGCGAGAAAGGTTATTCTGCTTTTATCCGAAATTGGTCAAAGGAAGCGCATCTGAAACTATATTTCGAGTTCTTGCACAAAAGCGCGCTGGCGAAATTCGGTCGGGTGCCCTGGGAAGCCGTCTCCGATTGTGAGCGTTGAAAACCTAAAGCGCAATTGCCGGCAATTGCAATCCGACCTCAAGGGGATACGGACTCTGGCCAAAGCCGTGCCGGAATTCTTTCGGGAGCGAATCACGTTGCGGCGAGCGGAGGAAGAGATAAAAAAGGGTCTTGATCAGCGAGAGGAAAGATTTCTCGACTTGGCTCGTGCCCAGATCTATGGACGTCCGGATAGTCCCTATCTCCGACTGCTTCGATTCGCCCGGTGTGAGTTTTTTGATCTCCAGAGCCAGGTCCGCCGTTGCGGTCTTGATGAGACCTTAGAGCGCCTCGCCGGAGGAGGGGTTTACCTTACTTCGGAGGAATTCAAAGGCAAAAAACCAGTGGTTCGCGGCCGGGAGGTATTCCGAGTCTCTCCCGGAGATTTCGAGCGGCCGGGCTTATCGGCGGGATACCGGACCCAGAGCAGCGGCAGCGCCAATCAACCCATCCGTTCCTTTATTTCGCTCGACCTTCTCAGGATCAGAGCGCCCGCGACCTGTCTTTTCTTTGCGGCCCACGATCTGTTTTCCTGTGCCCAAGCGTCGTATGACGCCATCCTCCCTGCTTCCGGAGGCGTCAATATGCTGATGATCTACGCCGTGATGGGTGTCGTCGTGGACCGTTGGTTTGCGCGGAAGCTTCCCATCAGCGGTACCATCGAGCGCGCCTATCACAATCTGATGACGCATTTCCTGGCGCTCGCGGCCAGACACTTCGGGCCCGGCTTCCCCATGCCGGAATTTATTGCAACCCATGAAGCCGACCGAATCGTACAGTGGGCGGCGGCGCAGCGGCGCGAAAAGAAAGCCTGCTGTATTACGACGGCTGCCAGCAACGCCGCGAGAATCTCGCGTGCGGCTTTTGCTCAGGCGATTTCTCTCGAAGGGGTTAAATTCATTGTGAGCGGAGAGCCCTTCACTGAATCCAAGCGACAAGCTATCGAAAGAGCCGGTGCCACCGCGACGCCGCGTTACGCCCAGGGCGGCGGCGTGAACATCGGCTTCGGCTGCGCCAATCCACTTTACACCGACGAGATTCATGTCAATCAAGACCTGCTTGCTCTCGTGCCTAACCCGCGCTCACTGCAAAACGGTCCCACGCCCCTTCATCCTCTGCTCTGCACGACGCTGCACCCGTCCTTTCCGCGCCTGCTCTTGAACGTTGAAAGCGGCGATTACGGTGATTTGGCCCAGCGAGACTGCGGCTGCGCCCTGGGAAAAGTCGGTTTATCGTTGCATCTTCATCACATTCGAAGCTTCGAGAAATTCACCAGCGAAGGCATGAATTACTTTTACGGCGACCTGTTTGAGTTTTTTGAAAACGTCTTGCCGGCGGAATTCGGCGGGGGTCCCGGAGACTACCAACTTGTGGAAGAAGAAGACGGCAACAGCCAGACCCGGCTGACGCTTCTGGTTCACCCTCAAGTGGGAGAGCTGAACGAACGCAAGCTTCTTGCCCGGCTCCAAGAAAGTCTTGCGCAGGGTGCTCGGGGCAATCCTTTCATGTCGAAGCTTTGGCAGGAAACGGGGACGTTCAGAGTCAGACGGGACATCCCCCGTGCCAGCGGGCGCGGGAAGATCTTGCCGCTCCACATCAACCACTGATCTCGATGTTGCGTCTCGGCCTTTGAGACGGCGCGCGAACACCCGGGTCTTCAATGAGGGCTCTTGTGGGTTTGACGCGACGGAGTATTCACCGCAGAGACCTTAGCGCGGCTGGGCCGCAACCAAAAAAGGAACAGACCGTTAACCACGAAGGTCACGAAAATCACGAAGGAAGAGAAAATCATATTGAAAGGGGATCGCTTTTCTAACGCCTTTCCCGTTCTTCGAGTCCTTCGTGGTGCAAATGTGCTTTTTGGTTGCGGCTCGGCCGCGTCGGGCGCTTCGTGGTGAGAAAGGTTTTCGTTGACCGTTCGATATTGCTCACGGCCCACCACGTCCTAAGCCGTCGAAGGACGCGCCGGTGCTTAGCCACAGAAATCCCAGTACAGCCAATGAGAAGGGCGGCGGCGCCTAGCGATGGATTTAACACCCGGTAGGATTCCGCAACCACGAACAGGCATTGATCCGCTGAAGCTGGGGATCATCGGTTGTGGATGGGTGACTGAAGCCCGGCATCTGCCGGCGCTGCAACGCCTCAAGGGCGCCGAAGTCGTTGCCTTGTCCGATATCAGGACGGAACGCTTGAGCAAGGTGGCGGATCTTTTCTCCGTCAAGGATCGGTACGGGGATTATCAGCAACTTCTCAATGATGGGTCCATCGATGCCGTTGCAGTGTGCGTGCCCGCGCAACTTCATGTGGAGGTGGCGTTAGCCGCCCTGGACGCCGGCAAACATGTGTTCATCGAGAAACCGCTGGCGCTCCAACTCGATGAGAGCAAGCGACTGATCGAGCGGGCGAGAAAGTCTTCCTGCAAAGTGATGGTAGGCTTCAACATGCGGTGGCACCGCCTGGTGCGTGAATCGCGAGAGCTCATCGAGCGCGGGTCGTTGGGGCGTCTGGAATTGATGCGCACGGTCCTTACCGCGCATTATGAAACCATTCCCGAATGGAGAAAGCGGCGCCAGCTGGGCGGCGGGGTGTTTTTTGAGCTGGCGATACATCACTTTGACTTGTGGCGGTTTTTGCTGCGGAGCGAGGTCGAGGAAGTCCTGGCCACGAGCCGCTCAGGGCAGTGGGATGACGAGACGGCAATGGTAACGGCGCATATGGCTAATGGAGTGCTTGTTGCCTCGGTGTTCTCGGAGCGCGCCAACGAAAACAACGAAATAGAAATCTATGGACGGGCCGGTGGGTTGCGTATTTCTTGCTATCACTTCGATGGCCTGGAATACGTTTCCTCTTCAAGCTTTCCCGGCGATGGGCGAACCCGGCTGCGCAAGGCTGCCCATACACTCAAGGAGTTGCCGCGAGGGATTTGGGGAATGCGCAAAGGCGGGGATTTCGTCGCGTCGTATGAATCCGAGTGGCGGCATTTTGTCGCCGCGATCCGTCACGATACGCCCGTGGAATGTTCCCTAGAGGATGGCGAGCGCGCCCTGCAGGTGGCGCTTGCTGCCGCGGCGTCAGCATCGCTGAGACAACCGATAAAAGTCGCCAAGGGCCGCGCAAGCCCACGGCAGCCGTGAAGCAGACCTCGCTCGAAGCTCGGAAGAGGGAATGTTGAGAGATTTTGCCGTGGGGGACCAAGAGACGGACGCCCTGGCCAACCAGAAATTCCCAGCTATGTCAGTGGTCATTGTTGCGGACCGCTACGAGACCATTCGCAAAACCATGCACCATCTGCGGGCACAGGGAGTCAGGGACAGACTGGAGATCATCATCGTTACGCTATCGGCACAGACCCTTGGTCTCGACGGTAAAGTGGCCGCCGATTTCCTGCCGTTCGAGTCGTCGAAGTTCAGACGATCCTCCCGTTGTCGGTTGCCCTGGCGGCCGGTGTCCGCCAAGCGAGCGCGCCGGTGATTGTGCTCGCCGAGAGTCATTCGTATCCTGGCGCCGGCTGGGCGCAGGCGCTGATCGAGGCGCACAAACAGCCCTGGGTTGCCGTCGGACCGGTGATCGGCAACGCCAATCCAGACAGCATCATCAGTTGGGCGAACCTGTTTCTGGACTACGGCAGTTGCGTGGAAACGACGAAAGTCGGAGAGGTTGACTACTTGCCGGGCCACAACACTTCCTACAAGCGCGAGGCCATTTTGCGCTACGATTCAGAGCTCGAGGCTATGATGGACTCGGAAATTCTCCTGCAGTGGAATATGCGCTCCAAAGGGTACGCACTGTTCCTCGAACGGGCGGCTAAAACCTATCATTTAAACATCAGCTTATTATCTTCGTGGCTGTCCGAGCGTTTCTATACCGGGCGACGATTCGCGGCGACGCGCGCGCGTGGCTGGTCGCCTGCGCGGCGGTTTCTTTATACCGGGGGAGCGCCCTTGATCCCTCTGGTGCGCTTTCGGCGCGTGTTGCAGGATATCGGCTGCTCCACTCGGCGCCATGAGATGCTCCCGCGCATCGTGCCGGCGCTGATCGTCGGGCTTGCAGCGAGCGCGCTCGGGGAAATGATCGGCTATGCCTTCGGCGCCGGCGGGGCCGTTGAGAAGTTGGCCAAAATGGAATTGCACAAGGTCCATTATGTGACCGAATGGGACCGCCGGACGCTGGATGCCTTGCCGCCGCGCCCGGGCGAGTGAGCCGCACGTCGAAGCCATCGCGTCCGGAACGTGAACCAGGCCTCATGGAACCCAAACACCCGCTCTTCTCGATCGTGATTCCCACGTACAACCGCCCGCGCCAGCTCGCCGCTTGTCTCGAGGCTTTGGCGCGGCTGAACTATCCCTCCAACTGTTTCGAGGTGATCCTCGTGGATGACGGCGGCAAGGTTCTGCCGGACGCGATCGTGGCTCCCGTTTCGCGACCGGCTCCGGGTGAAACTACTCCACCGAGCCCATGCCGGACCGGCCGCGGCGCGCAATGCCGGGGCGGCGCGAGCTACGGGCCGGTTTTTAGCCTTCACCGATGACGACTGCAAACCCGCTTCCGATTGGCTGCTAACCCTGGCGGAGCGTTTTGCCGCAGCGCCGGATCCTGTTGTCGTTGGCGGGAGCACGTTGAACGCGCTTTGCGAAAATCTCTATTCGACCGCCAGCCAGCTCATCGTCGATGTCGGCTTCGCCTACCACAACGAAGACCCCAACCGGGCGCGTTTCTTCACCGCCAGCAACCTGGCCATTCCGGCCGACCGCTTCCATACGCTGGGTGGGTTCGACGCCACTTTCATGACCGCGGCGTCAGAGGACCGCGAACTTTGCGGCCGCTGGCTGCACCAGGGCTACCGCATGGTCTACGCTCCTGAGGCCGTGGTCTATCATGCTCATGCTCTCACCTGGCGCACATTCTGGCGGCAGCACTTTAACTACGGCCGCGGCGCGTTCCAGCTGCAGCAGGCGCGTACTCGGCTCGGATGGGAACTCTTTCAGCCCGACCCCAAATACTACTACAAGCTTCTGCGCTATCCGTTTACGCGAGCAGGCGGCCGGCAAGCGCTGCTACTCTCGGCTCTGCTGATGGTGTCGCAATCGGCCAGTGCGGCCGGGCTGGCGGCGGAGTGGATCAAGCGCCGCCGGGCTAAGAAAAGCGCTCGCCCCATACATGTCTGATGGAACCGAGACAGCCGTTCTTTTCCATCATTGTTCCTACCTACAACCGCCCGCATCAACTCGCGGTCTGCTTGCAATCCCTTGCCCGGCAGGACTATCCCCGCGACGCGCTATGAAGTCATTGTGGTAGATGATGGCAGCGCGGGGTCCCCAGCAGACGTCATCATGCTTTTCCGCGATCGGCTTGACGTGACACTTGTGACGCAACCGCACGCTGGCCCGGGGAGCGCACGAAACGCCGGAGCGGCTCGCGCGAGGGGCGGATTTCTCGCGTTCACGGGCGATGACTGCACGCCGACTCCTGATTGGTTGCAAGCCCTGTCAGCGCATTGTGCCAAGGCCCCGGATTGCGCGCTCGGGGGCAAAGTGCTAAACGCGCTTCCCGATAATTGTTATTCGATCGCCACCCACCTGCTGGTCGATTACATGTACTCGTATTATAACGCTCATCCCAATCAGGCGCGGTTCTTCACTCCGAACAACCTGGCACTCCCGGCGGAGTGTTTCCACGAGGTGGGCGGCTTTGACCCGTCGTTTGTGATGGGAACAGGGGAGGACCGCGATTTCTGCGATCGATGGTTACGCCACGGTTATCGCATGATCTACGCCCCTCAGCTCGTGGTCTATCATGCGCATGAGCTGACGCTGCGCACCTTTTGGCGGCAGCACTTCAACTATGGCTGCGGCACGCTTTGCTACCGCGTGAAACGCGCGCAGAGAGAGGCCGGACACATCGAGCTGGAACCCCTGCGCTTCTATATCAACCTGCTGTGCTACCCGTTCTCGAGGTTGCGCCTGTGGAATGGACTCCGGGTGGCGGGACTGCTGGGGGTCTCACAGGTTGCCAACGCGGCGGGGTTTTTCTGGGAGAAGCTCAATGGCGACCGCTCCGCACGAAGGGACGCGCGCTCGAAGTGGCGCAAGACGGTTGTTTGAGGATCGACATTGATGCCTCCTGTTGGGCGAACCAATGCGGCCACGGCCGCTACACTCGGGATCTCCTTCAGTCCCCGTGTGACGGAGGAACTCACGACGCGCCTTCAAGAGGTGCTGACAAATCGGGTGCTGCGCGAAGAGATGTGTCGCCAGGGACTCCGCCGGGCGCAGGCGTTTTCCTGGAAACGCTCTGCCCGCGCGGCGTTGGCGGTGTTCGAGGAGTTAGGAAGAGATTGCGGTGCGTCGCGAGCCCTGACTGCGCAGCACACTGCTTAATCATAGCCGAAGTCTTCCTTTTAGTTGAGAGCGCTCAGAAAGCGAAACCATCGTGAATCGCGGATTTGATGGGCTGCGAAGAAGCTATTCGCAACTGAGGTCGGACATCGGCCAAGCCAACCTCGGCGGGATGTGGGCGCTCTCCAAGGGCTTACGGGAATTTTTGCGCGAGCAGATCACGCTGGAACGAGCGCAAGAGCAGATCAAAATGGCGCTTGGCAACCGGGAAGAAAGATTCCTTGAGCTGGTCCGCAGTAAAGTATACGAGTTCCCGGACAGTCCCTATCTAAAACTGCTCAAAATGGCCGGCTGTGAGTTTTCCGACCTTCAAGCACTGGTTCGCCGCAATGGCCTGGAGGGCGCCCTACAGCAGTTGGCCATGGAGGGAGTCTTCCTGACCTCCGCCGAGTTTAAAGGAAAGAAGGAAGTCGTCCGGGGTGGTTTAGCGTTTCGTGTTTCTCCGGCGGATTTTGAAAGGGAAAAGGTTTCGGCCGGTTTCATGACGCAGAGTAGCGGGACGATGAACCGGCCATTGCGTATCCAAACTTCTCTGGAGTGGCTATGCTGGCGGACGCTCGCGATCAGACTCTTTTATGTTGCGCACAATCTTGATGATTATTCCCATGCGCTTTACGATGCGATTCTTCCAGGAAGCGCCATCAATCATCTATTGACAAACGCAAAACTCGGTAAAGCCACTGAACGGTGGTTCGCGCGTCGCATCCCCGTAAACAACGCGTTGGAAGGTACCTACCACTATTTCACTACTTATTGGATCGTGCTCAACGCGAAACGCTTCGCGGCGGGATTTCCACGCCCCGAGTTCATTGAGCTTTCCGACCATTCGAAGATCGTAAAGTGGATCGCGGACAAAAGACGAGAGGGACACAAGCCCTACGTCATCACTGTGGCAAGTAGCGCGGTTAGAATAGCTCAAACTGCAAGAGAAATGGGAATATCCCTCCAAGGGACCAAATTTAACGTTGCGGGTGAACCGTTTACGGAAACCAAGGAGGATGTCATACGTCAGAGCGGAGCAGAAGTCCTCAGCCGTTATTCCTACGGTGGGGGGACACCCGTTGGCTACGGATGCGCCAACCCCGCTTACCGAGACGAAGTTCATGTGAATCAACACATGCTGGCGATCATTCATCACCCGAGCCCGGCCTATGTTCAAAGCGCGCACATTCAACCGCTCCTGTTAACCACGTTGCATTCATCGGCGCCTCGGTTCCTGTTCAACGTCGATAATGGCGATTACGCTCGCTTTTCAGAGAGAGATTGTGAATGCGCCCTCGGGAAAGCGGGGTTCAAACAGCATCTTCATTCAATTCGAAGCTATGAGAAGTTCACAACAGAGGGAATGAATTATTCTTACACGGATCTCTTTGACCTCTTTGAAAAAACCTTTCCGTCCGAATTCGGGGGTGGCCCGGGAGATTATCAGCTCGTCGAAGAAGAAGACGTTAGCGGTCAGACTCGACTCACGCTTGTTGTCGACCCGAAAGTGGGAAAAGTGAATGAAGCCGAGCTGCTTTCTCGGCTTAAGGAACGACTGGCGCAGGGTCCGAAAGACAACCGCTTCATGACTCAGCTTTGGCAGGACGCGGGAACTTTTAGAGTCCTCAGGAAAGCTCCTCACGCCAGTACCCGGGGAAAGATCTTGCCGCTCCGCATCAACCACTGATTAAGGATGGGCCTCGGCGTGCGCGGGATCTGACCCCTTCGGCTGAGATCCACAGCGCTGTCATCGATGAATTTGATGAGGGGTATGGAAACGTGATGAGCGGGGTCCGCTTAGCAGGCCTCACTTTGGCCCTTTTGTTTTTTGCGTTCGCTAATGGAGCCGGTACCCTGTCGCTTGGTCCCCCTCAGGCCTTGGTATTTCGGCGTGTCATGTATTTGATGGGGCTGGGATCAGTTGCGGGATTGACCTTCGGCGAGCAGATTAGCCGATGGGCTGTGAAGACGATAAAAAGACTGGATCTCTGGATCCTGCAAGGCAGCCACAGAGCCCTGTTTTTGTTAGTGGCCATTATCCTCGCCTATACCACCGTGTGGTGCGCCGTTTCCTCGCTACGGCATTACTATTTCCATTCATCACTTGACCTTGGGGTCTTCAATCAAGTGGTGTGGAATACCGCGCACGGACATTTATTTTCCCGGTCACTGGAGGTAACCAACCATTTCGCGGACCACGTACAGCCTTACCTCCCCCTGTTAAGCTTGCTTTACTTAGTTGTCCCTTCGCCGTACGTCCTGCTGGCTTTTCAGTCGTTGGTTCTGGGACTGAGCGCGTGGCCTCTCTACTCCTTGGCACGGCGCAAATTTGATTCTCCGGCAATAGGGTTAGCTTTTGCTTTTTGCATCTTGGCTTATCCTCCTCTAGGGTTCCTGAACCGCTTTGACTTTCATGCCGAAGTGATCGCGGTCCCCTTGCTGATCGCAGCCTATGAGCGCATCGACGCCAACGATTTGAAGGTCGCCGGTCTCTTTCTGGGGTTGGCATTGTTGGGCAAAGAGAACATCGGCTTGTCGGTAGCAACCTTCGGATTCGTGGTGGCCCTTTATCACAAGCACTGGGGCTTCGGTCTGACTTGGACGGGAGTCGGTCTCGCTTATTTTCTGGTAACCCTGTTTGTGATCATCCCGGTTTTCCGTGAGGCGCCGGCGGGAGCGTTCGCACGTTATCACTGGTTGGGTGATGCGCCCCCGAGAATGCTGTGGACCCTAATTTCACGTCCGTTCTTTGTGTTGGAAAAGCTTACCGTGACAAGACACTTCCTGACCTTGTGGGAGCTGCTCGCGCCATTTGCTTTCGTGCCTCTCCTGGGCTTTCCCCTGTTGATCCCAGCGATCCCGACTCTGGTTTATAATTTCATGTCGGACTGGCCTTCACAGACCACGGTATATTACCAGTACATGGCTCCGGTGATACCGTTTGTCGGCATTGCCGGGGTTTTGGGCCTGCAGCGGCTGGCAGCGAATCCCAGGACAGCAAAACTCTTCTGTCTGATTTCCCCTGGGCAGATGCGGTCGGAACGGGTGGTCGGGCTTGCGGTGGTGATCATGCTGCTGGCCGCCGCAACAAGCTGGACTTACGACAACCCAGTTACAGGGAATACTATTTTATCTTCAGCGCCCGTGACAAGATTTGTGCAAGCCGGTAAACAGCCGGCTATTATTCAGTCGAATGATGCGGCTATCCGTGAAGGCCTTAAGCACGTGCCTGACGCCGTCCATTTGCTCACGACCGGCAATTACCTTCCTCACCTGTCACAACGAACTCAGATTCACAGCATCCAGCGCGCTCCCGTATCGGACCTCGGGCCGGGAGTTGACGCCATTTTCCTGAATCTTAAAGACTTGAGGCGCAGGAGCTGCGAGGATTACTTTCAAAACCTTCGCCTCGCGCAGAGCGCCGGCTTTGGAGCCACTTTCTATCGCGATAGCGTCCTTCTCCTGCAGAAAGGAAAAGGGGATTTCAAGGCCCTCGAGAACCTGATCGCCGATTGGCCGGGATGCACATGAGCCGGCCGCACATGGCCGCATACGCCAATAATACGAAGGACACGAAGAACGGGAAAGGCGTTAGAAAAGCGATCCGCTTTCAATATGATTTTCTCTTCCTTCGTAATCTTCGTACTACTATGCTTGAAAGTTTTCGCAGCCGGCGCAAATTTTCTGATCCAGAAGGGAATTCACCGCGGAGGTGCTGAGGACGCGGAGGGGAACGTTTGAAACGAACGAACTCTGCGAACTCTGTGCCTCTGTGTGAAATTCGCTCGCTGCTTTGGTTGCGGCTCCGCCGCGCTGTGCCTATTCGTCATTTTTTTCGCGGCAACATTCCGAGAAAGCCTCCTCAGGCTCTCCACGCGAGCGCGCGGGGAAAGATCTTGCCGCTGCACACAAGCCGTGGATCGACGTGAGTCAGCCAGAATAGGCCCTCGATATTCGCTCCGGGCGCGGACGGCTCGAATGACCTGGCCCCGCTGGCGTCTGCTTGGCGGGTGAGGCGATATGACCGATTCGCCGATATTCATCGTTGGCTGCCCGCGCAGCGGTACGAATCTACTGCGCGATCTCTTGCGCTCGCATCCCCATTTAGCCTTTCCCGCGGAATCACATTTCATTCCCGAGTTCTATAAAGGTTACGGTGATCCGCAAAACGAGCGCGCCGCGCGCAGGCTGGCCGCCCGCATCCTCAGTTTGCATTGGGTGCGCGCCTGGGACTTGCAGCTCGATCTCTCCACGTTTGCCGGGGACAGATCCTACCGGCAAATTGTCACGCGCATCTACGAAGAGTGGGCGCGCAAGCAGAACAAGGCGCGATGGGGCGATAAAACGCCGCACTACGTCACGAAGATCCAGATCCTGCTGGAGATATTCCCTAGCGGCAAAATTATTCATATCTACCGCGATGGAAGAGATGTCGCCTTATCGTGGCTGAGAGTCAGATTTGGGCCCCGCAATCTCTTTACCGCGGCGCAGGCGTGGAAGAGAATGGTGCGCACCGGACGGCAGGCCGGGGCGACGCTGCCTGAGGACACCTATCTGGAGGTTCGCTATGAAACGCTCCTCAGCCATCCTGCCGAAACAATGAAATATGTGTGTGAGTTTATCGGCGAGCCGTTCACTGAAGCGGTGCTGCGACCCACGGCGACACTGCTTCCGAGCCGGCATCGGAACCTTGTCGGGGCTCCCAGACTCAGGACCGTAGCAAGCGAGATCATCAGCGGGAACGCGATGAAATGGAAGAAGCAGATGGCGTTATCCGACCGAATCCTCTTCGAATCCGTAGCGGGAGATCTCTTGCAAGCGCTCGGCTATGAGACGGCGGGAGTCACTCGCCGGATCGCAATGCCGGAGCGGGTAATGTGGAGCGCTCATAATCTTGTTTGTTGGTCGCTAATCAGAGTCAACACAATAGGCAATCATCGATTGCTCGCTGACTATCTGACTCAGAAGTGGGCGCATCTTCGTCACCGGTTGCGTGCCGCCGGTGAATAGATTGGATCCTCAGCGGCTGAAGCCGTCGAGATGTTATCGGGCAAGTCGCACTCAAATCCTCCGTGGAAAATGTTACGCCGAAAAATAACCGCCTTCATTTTTCGGGCACTACACTAGATCTTCATTGAAGCTCTCGACCACAAATATCAAACAGCTTCTCTCGAGCACCCGCTGGGCGTTAAAGCTCATCTGGTCGACGAATCGGTGGTTGACGCTGGGCTTCGTGGCGTCGAGCCTGGTGCGGGGGATCGTCCCCGCCGGCGTGGCTCTTTTCGGCAGGGGGTTGATCAACGCCTTTGTCGGCAGCGCCGGACGAGGAGAGGGAGCGATGGAATCCCTGTGGCCGTGGCTCGCTTTGGGTTTTGGGCTTGCGCTCCTCGAGGCCGTCAGCCCTCTCACCGACAAATTTTTTACCCAACGTCTCCACGACGACGTGAATCTCAGGATCACCGGGGATATTTTGGACCACGCGGCCCAGTTGGAGGTCGCCTTTTTTGAAGACCCGCGCCGGCGCGAAATGATCGAGCGGGCGCAGCAGAGCCCCGCGGATCACTTCATCGGCTTCGTGTGTGAAACCCAGGCCGCCGTTACCAGCTTCGTACAGGCGGTTTGCCTCCTGGCCATTCTCGTCGTCATCGAGCCGTTGATTCTTCTGGTGCTGGCGCCCTCGGCCGTTCCTTATCTGTTTTTTCACTGGCGTCTCTCCCGGCGGTACTATCTCGAGGAATATTACCGTACCCCGAACCGCCGCTGGACCAACTATTTTGTGACCCTGCTGACCAATCGGAGCTCGGTAGCCGAGATCAAGTTGCTCGGCCTGGCTCCGTTCCTGATCAGGCAGTTCCGATCGTTGATCGCGCAATTTCGGGACCAGGACAAGTTGCTCCACAAGCGGAGCCTGGCGGGCAGTTCGATATTTGCCGTCGTCACTACCATCGCTTTTTACGGGATCTTCGTGCGGGTGGTGCTCCGCGCCGCCGCAGGCGCTTTGACCGTGGGAGATATCGCGATCTTCGCCGGGGCCACCTCGAGGCTCCGCTTCACCCTCGAACGGGCGATTCTCGCCGTTTCGAAGTCGATGGAGCAGACGCTTTATATTTCGAACTTGATTGATTTTTTCAACGTCGTGCCAGCCATTGCCAGCAGCGGTCCTTTGGTATCGAGCCCGAGCCGCGGCGAAATCGAGTTCAAAAACGTCTCCTTCGCCTATCCGGGCTCCACGGAACCGGCTTTGAAGGGAGTCTCACTGCGCATCGAGCCGGGGAAAATCGTCGCTTTGGTGGGGGAGAACGGCGCGGGGAAGACGACGTTGGTGAAGCTGCTCGCCCGTCTGTATGATCCCGACGCGGGACAGGTCTTTTTTGACGGCACCGACCTGAGAAAACTTTCCGTCGATTACTTGCACCAGCACATCTCTTTCGTGATGCAAGACTTCGTCCGCTACGAAGCGACCGCGTCGGATAATATTGCCTATGGGGATTGGCAACGCATGATGGAGAAGCGGCCGGACGTGGAGCGGGCCGCCGAACGTGCCGGCGTAGACGAGATGATTCGCTCCATGCCGCGCGGATATGATACAATGCTTGGAAGGTTGTTCGGCGAATACGATCTCTCGGGAGGGCAGTGGCAAAAAATGGCGGTGGCGCGGGCCTTCGCGAGGGACGCCTCGGTGCTCATTCTGGACGAGCCGACGTCGAATCTGAGCGTTCAAGCCGAATATGAGCTGTTTTGCCGCTTCCGAGCACTTTCCCGAGGGCGCACTACCATCTTGGTTTCGCATCGCTTTTCGACGCTGAGGATGGCCGACCGGATCCTGGTGATGGACAAGGGGCGGGTCGTCGAATGCGGCACCCATCAGGAGCTGATCGCCAACGCGGGACGCTACGCGACGCTTTACCGTTTGCACCGGCGCCAGACCAGTTTGCGGGTGGCCAAATAATAGAAGACCTGGGGAGGAATGCTGAGTGACGAGGGCTGAGTGAAGAGGGGAAAGGTTTCAGGTTTCGGGTTTGGCACGAACACGATCACGGTTTCGATCACGAACACGATTTTAAGCGACTACTCCAACGGTGAAACAGTTTAGCAGCGTTCTATTTACCGCCTTGCGGATCCTGACCGGTGTCGGACTGCTGGTTTATCTCGCCTTTTCGGATTCGATCGCCTGGTCGGAACTTGCCGAATTGGCAGGCGCTTGGGAGATAACCCTTTCGGCGCTTGGCCTTTTGCTCGTCATTATGGGCTTGACCTCTTGGCGTTTGTGTCTGCTTTTGGAGCCGCGAGGTCTCAATCTCTCGCTGGGCTCGTCATTCCGGCTGACTCTGATCGGCGCTTTTTTTAATACTTTTCTCCCCGGCGGCGCCGGCGGCGACATCGTCCGCATCTATTATGCCATGAAGGGCAATGAGGGCCGCCGCACGGAAATTGCGACCATCATTCTGTTGGACCGTTTGTTCGGGACTCTTGGTCTCTTGCTTTTACCGCTCCTGCTGGCTCCATTGTTTCCTCAGTTATTGCGCGCTGTTCCGGTCTTGCGCGGCATGTTGTGGGTCTCGGGCGCCGCCGCCGCCGCGATGCTGGGAGGACTATTCGTCTGTTTTGCCGGGCAGGCAAGAGATGGCTCGTTGTTGTTACGGATGTTTCAGAAATTACCGCTAGGAAACTACGCGAAGCGCATCTACGAAACGGTTCGCGCCTACCGGCACGATCGAACCACCTTGGTGAACGTGGTTGCGATATCGCTGCTGGTGCATAGCCTGTTAGTCGTGATCATGCTTCTTCTGGTCCATGTTACGAGCACCGATGGTGTGCGCTGGTCGATGGCGGTCGTGATACCTCTTGGTTTTTTGGCCAACACCGTGCCTCTGACCCCGGGCGGATTGGGCGTGGGAGAAGTGGCCTTTCGCACGCTGTTTCAGCTCGGCGGATTCACCGGCGGGGTCGAGGCGCTGCTCGGATGGCGCGTGCTCAACGTGTTGATCGCTTTGCCCGGCCTAATCTTTCACTTGCAGGGACGCAAGGATTTTCTATTCTATGCGGCCCAAGCCGAGCGCACTCGTAGACCCGAAGAATACCCCCTGCCGGCCGACTGACCGTAGCTGCAAAGGGCATAGCGCAAAGAGCAAAGAGCAAAGCAGACAGCAGAAAAGCAGCATGGCAAATGATCGACCGAAATTCCGGTTTATGGATTTAGAAATCTGGAAAGATTCAATGGATTTAGCACACCGATTATTCGAACTGGCTGACAGGTTAGAAGAGAGGAAACTCTATCGGTTTGCTGATCAGATCCGCGGTTCGAGCCTCTCCATGTCAAATAATATCGCGGAAGGCTCGGGAAGCGATTCAAAGCGGGAATTTTTAAATTTTCTCAATATCGCGCGCCGATCCACATTCGAAAATGCAAATATGGTGCTGGTGTTGGAGAAGAGGGGATTTATAGAGGAGCTGGAAGCAACCGAGATGCTTCAACGTCTTGATTACCTCTGGCAAAATTACAAGTTTTCAGAGGACCTTACGCGACCACGAATGAGCAGAGCGCAAAGGGCAAAGAGCATAGAGCGAACAGAAATTGCGCAAGGAACAACACCACAGCGCCACAGGCATGGAGCGATACGCTTTGCTCTTTTGGATCACGCCTTTCCTTTCGCTCTTTTTGAGCTAACGCTATGCCCCATGCGCTCTGCGCTTTGCTCTTTTGGTAGATGATCGCGATTCTGGCCTATCACTCGCTCGACGATAGCGACTCGGTCCTGTCCACGGCTCCCCGCGTCTTTGCCGGGCAGATGCGGATGCTGCACGATCTCGGCCTCAAGGTCATTTCCCTCGGGCAGGTGCCCGACGAACGCGCTCATCACCGGGAAAGCGCGGTCGTGATCACGTTTGATGACGGTTTCAGAAACGTGTACGAGCACGCCTTGCCGGTACTACAAGAGTACCGGTTTCCGGCGACGGTGTTTCTGGTCACCGACTACTGTGAAAAAACCAATTCCTGGCCGGGCCAACCGCTCTCGATCGCGCGCCAACCGCTGCTGCGCTGGAGCCAAGTCCGGGAGATGACCCAGGCCGGGCTGGCGTTCGGAAGCCATACCTGCACCCACCCGGATCTGAGAAGACTGCCGAGCCAGACGGCGGAACGGGAGCTGGCGAGCTCGAAGAAGATCATTGAAGACAGGACGGGCCGGCCCGCCGATACCTTCGCATATCCCTACGGCTCTTACGACGGCGACGTGATGCGCCTGGCGCGCGCGCATTTTCAGCTCGCTTGTTCCACAATTCTCGGCTTCGTCAAGCCGGAGAGCGATCCATTCGCGCTCGAGCGTCTCGACATGTACTACCTGCAATCGCCGGCGCTGTTTCGCCGCCTGTTCTCGCCCGCTCTCGGCGCCTACATCGGCGCGCGCAGGGCGCTGCGCCGGCTCCGGCGTGCGCCATGGTCCGCAGCTGGCATGTAGCAGAAAGATAGGCAGAGAAAACAAAATTTCACCACGAAGGACGCGAAGCACACGAAGTTTAGAAGCAACAACTATATCCGAGTCACTTCGTGACCTCTGGGCTCTCCGTTGTTACTGGATGTTTGGGCAAACGACACGAAAATCTGCGCCGCCCGCGAAACATTCGAGTAATGGGAGGACGGAGCGCATGTAGGAAACGGCATGATATTTGACGACCTATCAAATCGAGTGCTTGGATGCGCGGTTGAAGCACACCGTGAGCTTGGTCCAGGCTTATTGGAATCCACTTACGAACAGTGCTTGGCGTATGAGTTGAAACAAGCGGGCATTCCATTCAAAATTCAGCAACCGATACCGGTGGCATACAAACAGATCAAGCTCGACTGTGGTTATCGAATTGACCTGTTTGTAGACGATCGGTTGATCGTTGAACTGAAGAGCGTGGAGCAGTTGTTGAAGATTCACGAAGCGCAGGTCTTGACCTACATGAAGCTGGCCGACATCAGAATTGGACTTCTCATCAACTTCAACGTGCAGATGCTCAAAAAGGGAATCAAGAGATTTGTCCTGTAACTTCTGTGAAAAATACGATTTCACCACGAAGCGCGCGAAGGACACGAAGAACGGAAAAGGTGTTAGAAAAGCGCTCCGCTTTCAACATGATTTTCTCTTCCTTCGTGCTCTTCGAGTACTTCGTGGTGAAATTTCTGTCTCATTTTGGTTGCGGCTCAGCCGCGCTGAGATCTTCGTGGTAAGCCTAAGGACCGTAACGCGGTTTAAGAGGAGGAAAGAATGCGTTATTTGATCACCGGCGGGGCGGGTTTCATCGGATCGCATCTGGCGGAAAAGCTTCTCGATGAAGGCCATAGCGTGTTCGCCATCGATGACCTTTCGACGGGATCGATTCGAAACATTCAACATCTCAAGGGAAGGCCCGGCTTCGACTACGTGATTGAATCGATTTTCAATCGCTCGCTTCTGGCCGAGCTCATCGATGACTGCGACATGGTTTTTCATCTGGCGGCGGCCGTGGGTGTGAAGCTTATCGTAGAAAGCCCGGTGCGGACGATCGAAACGAACGTTAAAGGTTCTGAAGGAATTCTCGAGTTTGCCAATAAAAAGAAAAAAAAGGTTATCCTCGCGAGCACCTCAGAAGTCTACGGTAAAGCCACAAAGATTCCATTTGCCGAGGATGATGACCTGGTGATGGGGCCGACGGTCAAAGGCCGCTGGAGCTATGCCTGTTCCAAGGCTATCGATGAGTTTCTCGCGCTAGCTTATTGGCGTGAGTTCAAACTGCCGACGGTGGTGGCCCGGCTGTTCAACACCATAGGACCCCGGCAATCAGGCCACTACGGCATGGTGGTGCCGCGGTTCATCGGGCAAGCGCTCAGCGGCAAAGATCTTACGGTTTACGGAACCGGAAAACAGTCGCGTTGTTTCACGTACGTCTCGGACGCCGTCGAATGGCTCTTGCGGTTGGCTGTGACCGATGCAGCTAATGGAAACGTGTTCAACCTGGGCAATCCTCAGGAAATCACCATTGAGGATCTCGCCGCAAAGATCATTGAGATGACCGGAGCCAAGGTTGGGATTGAGTATGTTCCCTATGAAAAGGCGTATGAGGAAGGCTTCGAGGACATGGATCGCAGAGTGCCTGATATCCACAAGGTGAAGGCTCTGACCGGCTACTCGCCTCGGGTCGGCCTGGATCAGGCCCTGCGCCTGACGCGCGAATGGTTTGCGGCCGAGCATGTGTCTCCGGGTCTACGTTAGCGCAAATCTCCTGGTTCACTCCGAACTCCGCGTCTCTGTGGTGAAACCAAGAATCCGGATATTTCACAACGAGGCACGGAGATCACAGAGCAAGAGATCTTGATTAAAACAACACTCCGAACTCTGTGAACTCTGTGTCTCTGTGGTGAAACCAAGAATGCGGATATTTCACAACGAGGCACGGAGATCACAGAGCAAGAGATCTTGATTAAAACAACACTCCGAACTCTGTGAACTCTGTGTCTCTGTGGTGAAACCAAGAATGCGGATATTTCACAACGAGGCGCTGAGGATCACAGAGTCAAGAGATCTTGATTAAAACAACACTCCGAACTCTGTGAACTCTGTGCCTCTGTGGTGTAACTAAGAATCCGGATATTTCACAAGGAGGCACTGAGGTCACAGAGCAAGAGATCTTGATTAAAACAACACTCCGAACTCTGTGAACTCTGTGCCTCTGTGGTGAAACAGAATCCGGATATTTCACAAGGAGGCACGGAGGTCACAGAGCAAGAGATCTTGATTAAAACAACACTCCGAACTCTGTGAACTCTGTGTCTCTGTGGTGAAAGAGAATCCGGATATTTCACAACGAGGCACGGAGGACACAGAGCAAGAAGTTCTCGATCCGAACTCTGTGAACTCCGTGCCTCTGTGGTGAAATACTGCCGGCTCGGCCGCGCGGGGTTTGAGCTGGCGGCGCGGGCAGCATCAGCCGCTAAATTGCGATGCGCAAGCTCAAGATATTGATGGTCAACCTCGGGTTCCTGCCCGAGAGCGTCGGCGGCTCAGAAGTCTATACCTATCAATTATCTAAGGCTTTAATTGAAAAGGGGCATGACGTAACGGTTCTGGTGGCTCTCGACGATCTCAAGCAGGAGCGGTTTAAAGTCATCCGCTCAGCTTTTGAGGACATCCGGGTTATCAGGATCGTCAATTCCTCCATCTATGCCAGATCGTTTGTCGATTACTTCCAGAACTCGCATATCGACAAACTGTTTGAAAAAATAGTTAGTGACGCCAAACCGGATTTAATTCACTTTCAGCATCTCGCCTACTTATCCGCCACGCTTCCCGAGATTGCTCATCGGTTGAAAGTTCCGAGCATCCTGACGCTCCATGATTACTGGTATATGTGTTTTCGGAGCCAGCTTTTGAGACCCGGTTATGGAGTTTGTCCCGGCCCTTCGGAGGGAGCGTTCTGCGCGTCTTGCAACCATAAGTCCGCCCCCAATCCCATGGCGGTGCCGCGATTTCCGCTGTTGGTAAAAGCGATGAATTCGCCGGAAATCAAGCGACGCATCGCCACGATCATCGCAAGGTTTCCTGCCTCCGTTGTTTCTCAAGCTCGGGCGTGGCTGTTTAAGGAATCTGTCCAATGGAGCAGGATTTTCTGAGTCGACGAGCCTGGCAGAAAATAAATTCAGATATGAGTTGTTCAAAAACCAATTGCTGTTTCCCGAGTTCGTCCTAAGTCCGTCCGTCTACCTTAAGCGGAGATACGAGAGCGAGGGGTTTAGAGAAATCACCGTCTTGCCGCTGGGCCTTAATGCAACGGGCAAAGCCGAAAAACTGCCCTTCAACGGCACACTCAGGATTGGCTATCTGGGGAATATCGAACGCCATAAGGGTCTTTTGCTTATGCTCGAGGAAATGGGAAAAATCCGGGAGCTCGACCATATCGAAATCGATATCTACGGCAAGCCAAAGGACCCCGTGTACCATGCGGAAGTGAAGAAACTGGCAAAAAGATCCTTGCGAGGGAAAGTCGCGTTTCATGGGACTTATCGGAGTGGCGCGGACCTAAAAGCGATTTTGGCAAAAATGCATTTGATGGTGTTTCCATCGCTTTGGGAAGAAAATTATCCGCTTGTGATTCGGGAGGCTCTGCTTCAAGGAGTTCCCGTGGTTGCGTCCAATATCGGAGGGGTTCCCGAAGCCATCAAAGATGGCGTCAATGGCTTTCTCTTCAATCCTTACGAAGAGGGCGCTTTAGCGGGCCGAATCAGCTATATCCTCAGCAATCCGCAAATCCTCGAAAGCATTACCGAGGGGGCGCGCAACACCGAGGTGGAAAGCATGGAGCAGCATGTTGCGAAGGTGGGTGACCTCTACCAGCGCGCGTTCGAGAATCGGCGGGATAGAGCGACCGCGAGCACCTTTGCGCCCTAGGAGCGCGGTCGGGAAACGCTAGTAAAGGGCATACTCGTAATGCAGCGTTCGGTGCAGCGGTTACAGGATGAGTCCTTAATCTCGTCCGTCCCGGCGTGTTCGGGTGCTGGCAGCGGGTCTGGTGGTTCAGTAAGGAATCCTAATGCAGGAAGCGAGTGCCCGAAAAAGCTTAGACCCGAGATTGCAGCGCCGAACGCGGCCCCGGGCGCGAGGACATATGAGAAAACTTTTCGGGAGGTGCCTCTGGATCGCGGCCCTTTTTTTGCTGACGGCCGGTTGTTCTCGGGAGGAAGCCAAGACTACGGACGCCGGTACGTCGGTTCATACCTTCACGAATTTTGCGAGCGAACTTGTTCTTGACAGCTACGCGAATACTGAGCTACGTGGTCACACTTTTCTGGTATTGACATGGCGGGCTGTCGATGACAAACCCCGTGATGCCTATACGGTGTTTGTGCATGCCCTCGACAAAGAAGGCAAGATCTTGTTTCAGTTTGATCACGCGCTGTTAAATGCGCGCGGCATGCCAACCAGTCTTTGGAAACAAGAAGTGGTGAAGGATGTTTTCCAGATAACGCCGCCCGCCGGGCATGCTCCCGGTAAGTGCACACTCCGGATCGGACTCTACGTTGCACGCAGCGGCAGATTCGTTGAGGTTTTTACTACGGATCTTCCCACACCGACTGACGGATGGCGAGGCCATGCCGTTCTTTTGCCGGACCTTAATTGTCGGTAACTAACGATTCAAAGTCTCGTAGTTCTCTTGATAACCGCTCCAAGTTCGATGCCGTCAGGTATACATGAACCATGAAACATTTGGGCGTAGGTCCGGACCGATAAGGGTCCTGCACGCCATTCACGATTTTCTTCCGCGTCACCAGGCCGGCTCGGAGATCTATGCGCTGAATCTGTGCCTTGCCCAGCAAGCATTGGGCCTGCAGACGCATGTGCTCTGCACCGACGACGATGTGAACCTGGAGCAGGGCAGCCTTCGTTGGCGACTGTATCGAGGTGTCGGGGTGACGGAGTTGATAAATAACTGGATGTTTCCGTCGTTTCGCGAGATGTATAGCTCGCCGCTGCTGAACCGGCAGTTGCGGCACGTCCTGATGGCATTGGCACCCGACGTGCTGCATATTCATAACCTGCTCAATCTTTCATTCGACCTTCCTGCGATAGCGAAGGATCTCGGTATCCCAACCGTCGCGACTCTTCACGATTACACGCTGGTCTGTCCCTCCGGTGGACAGCGTCTTCATGACGCCGAAGCACACATCTGTGCCCTGATTGACCCGCGGCGCTGCAGCCGCTGCTTCGCACAGCACAACTTTTACGCGCGTTCCGTATTCGGGCCGGCATCGATTCAGCACCGGAAGCGCTTCGGCCACGCCCTCGATGCCGTTCGGCAACGTGCCCCTTTCATATTTGGGCTGCTGGTGAGAGCGACGCGGCAAATAAGCACAGGCGCGCCAGCGATCTCGGCGGCACAGATCGAGGAGCGTTTGGAATATGTGACACGCGTCTTCGCATCGACGGATCTCTTCATCGCGCCATCACCACAGCTTGCAACTGAGTACCGGCGTCTGGGCCTGCCCGCCGAGAAGCTGAGAGTGTCGGATTACGGCTTCGTTCGATTCAGCCCCGCACGCCGCGAACCGTCGCCGGGCCGGCTCCGGATCGGCTTTGTCGGAACACTGGTCTGGCACAAAGGCGTGCATGTTTTGCTGGAAGCGGTTCGCTCCCTGCCTTCGAATCGCTTCGAGGTGCTGGTGTTCGGGGATCCGGACACGTTTCCTGATTACTCAGCCGCGCTACGCGAGCAGGCTCGAGGGTTGCCGGTTCGATTCCGCGGGCGCTTCGAACGGAATCAGGTGCCCGAGGTCTATGCGAGCTTCGACGTTCTGGTAATCCCCTCGCTGTGGCCGGAGAATTCGCCGCTCGTGATCCACGAAGCATTTATGGCAGGAATTCCGGTTGTCGGCTCCCGGCTGGGAGGAACGCAGGATTTGGTTGCTGACGGGGTCAACGGCCTGCTCTACGATGCGTTTTCGCCGGCGGCGCTTGCGCGCGCGCTCCGGTCGCTCATCGACGAACCCCAACTCCTTGAGAAACTGGCGGCCGAAACGCCTGAGGTGAAATCCATGCGTCAGGACGCGAGCGAATGCGCCGGTATCTACCGAGAGCTGCTAAGTAACGGCGCGTCTGCGGCGACAGTTTCGGCGGTTATGGCGGCGGATCGACCCGGACGAACCACCGGCGTGCTCCTGAACCATTCCACGCCCGACGATACTCTGCTGGCGCTCCAATCCATCCAGGCGAGCCGCCGTCCCTTCCGGACAGTGATCCTCGTCGACAATGGGTCTCACGACGACTGGGAGGCGCTCTTACGGGACCGGACGGCCAGCGCAAGGCTGATTGTGAGCGAACGGCACCTCGGATTCCCTGGCGGATGCAATTTGGGCATCCGCGCCGCGCTCGCGGAAGGGGCCGAGCACGTACTTCTGTTGAGCGGCGACACGATCCTCCCTCCTGACACGCTGCAACAGCTCGAAAATGCACTGGACGCCAATCCACGCCTCGGTATCGTCGGGCCTGTGATCGTGTCGCGCCGGGATCCCACGACGGTGGTGTCGAGCGGAATGCGGTTCTCGCCGACGATCGGGCGCATTCGACACATTGGTCGCGGCGAACCGAGGAGTGACACCCGAGCGACGCGGACGACGGTCGTCGACGCCGTGAGCCGCTTCGCCATGCTCGTACGCCGCGACGTGTTCGACAAGATCGGGCTGCTGTGCGAGGAATACTTTTTGGGGTTCGAGGATCTGGACCTCTGTCTGCGCGCGCGCGCGGCCGGCTTCGAAACCGCGTGTGTCGAATCGGCTACGGCGCTGCACGAGGAGAGGAGCGGGCTTCGACCCTCTACCTGGATCTATTTCGCCACCAGAAACCATCTCCTACTGGCGAGCCGTATCGCGGCTCAGCAGTCTCAGCCGCACGCCTGGATCACGCCTGGTACGGTCATGTTGCTGAACCTCGCGCAGGCGCTTTTCGCGTCGAACGTGGCGGCCGGGGAAGCGCTGCGTGCCTTCGTCGAAGGCGTTAGGGATCACCTTCGCGGACGCTACGGACCGGCGCGGCAGGCAGACACGACAGGGCATGGCGAGTCCGTGGCTCAGCGCCCCGCTTTGTAGACATTATGGCGACTGCGATAACGGATCGTCCCCTCCGTGTGCTGCAGGTCGTGCACGACTATTACCCCGCCGTCGGCGGGAGCGAACTGCAGTTCCGGCAAATCGCGGAAGGGCTGGCCGCCCGGGGTATCGAAGTATCAGTTTTCACATCGACCGCCCGTTCTACCGCTGATTTCGTTGCATCCGGCGTGGAGACATTTCCGGCAGGCATAGAGAACATCAACGGCGTGGAGGTCCGCCGATTTCCATTCTGGCAATTTTCGCCGGCGGTCCGGCGCGGTCTTAGCGCCGTCTCGCATTTGTGGTCCACCCGGCTTTGGCCGGGATACGGCGCGCTCAAGACAATCTGGGTCGGTCCCCATCTGCCGGGGCTTGTTCGAAGCGCCGTGCAATGGGCGCCGGACATCATCACGGCGACAGCTGCTCCTTTCATGCCGATTTATCGTGCCGCCGCGGCGGCGCGCCGCGCCAACAGGCCGATTGCCCTGATGCCCTGCCTCCATCCTGGCGACCGATGGCTGATGGACAATCCGGCTCTACTGCGGCTTCTCCGCAGAGCCGACGGCATCATGGCGCTCACCCAATACGAGATCCATCTATTGCAGGCGCTCGGCGTACCGGCCGACCGCCTGTGGTTGATCGGAAATGGTATCGCAGCCAACGCGGCCCAGTGCGCCGCTCGAGGGCTGCGGGCGCGCTTCACGATACCCGAAACGGAGCCGATCGTGCTATTCTGTAGCCGGAAAGAAGAGGGAAAGGGCATTCAAGACGTTCTTGAGGCGATGGTTCGTCTGTGGCAGCAGGACCGGCCCGGTACGCTGGTGCTCGCCGGCGCGTCGACGGAGTTCTCGCGCACCCACCTAGCCCGGTTGATCGCGCGCCTTCCATCCGAGTGGAAGACTCGCGTGTTGATCCGTGATGACATTACAGAAGAAGAAAAATGGGGGTGGTACTCCGAGTGCGACGTTTTCGCGCTCCCATCCCATATCGACTCCTTTGGCCTGGTATACCTGGAGGCGTGGCTCTGCGAAAAGCCGGTCATCGGGGGCCGCACCGGCGCGCAGTGTTCGGTGATTGAAGATGGTCGGGACGGATTGCTGGTGCGGCTAGGAGATGTCGAAGAACTGGCCGCAACCCTCGGCCGTGTCTTGTTTGAGCCGGGTCTCGGCCCGGCCCTGGGGCGCGCGGGGCGCGCAAAGGTGCTGAGCCAGTTCACTTGGGATTCAGTTGTCGATCGCGCCGAAGGTATGTATCGGCGCCTCGCGGCGAGGTACACACATGCCCCGGATCAGCACGATCGTCGTCACCTACAATAATCGAAAGGAAATTGGCCGATGTCTGGCGTCGCTCCAGAGGTCGCGTCATCCCGTCGATGAGATTATCGTCATCGATAACGATTCCCGCGATGGCACGGCCGAGTACGTGCGTCGTGAATTCCCGGGCGCGCTGCTGCTCGACTTCTGGGACAACCCGGGATTTGGCGAGGGAAACAACCGTGGCGCACGCGTGGCGACGGGCGATTATTTGCTGCTGCTCAATCCGGACGCCACAGTGGCCCCCGACTGCGTCGAACGCCTTGTGGCTGCGCTCGAGCAAGACCGGGAGCTAGGGATTGCGGTGCCTAAGGTGGTGCTCGCGTCGGAGCCGTCGGTCATTAACAGCGCGGGCCTGATCGTCAATACGATCGGGTACGGCTGGGACCGAGGATATCTGGAGTGGGATGCGGGACAGTACGATCGTAGCGAGCCGATCCTCGGCGGCAGCGGCTGCGCCCTTATGGTTCGTACCGAAGTCTTTCGGGAGCTTGGCGGCTTCGATGCTCCGTATTTTCTCTATTACGAAGATCTCGACCTGTGCTGGCGCTCCTGGATCATGGGCCGGCCGGTCCAGTATGTTCCAGCCGCGGTCGCGCAACATGCAATGAAAGTGTCCGGCCGGCCAGTTCTCTATGACGAGTATATGGATCACCGTAATCGCCTGCGAACGCTGCTCAAGAACCTGTCGGGACGTTCGCTGCTGCGCATCGCACCGCGAGTGATGTCGTTCGAAGCTGGCAGTATGATCCATCGCGTTCGCAGCCGGCAGTGGCCCAATCTGTGGCGTCGCATGCAGGCATGGAACTGGAACATCCGCCGGCTGCCGGATACGTTATCGCGTCGTCGCGCCGTCCAGCGGCGCAGGGTGCTCCGAGACGAGAGGCTGGAGGGCCTGTTCGCGAGCGGCTCTACCCCACGGATCAGGGCCTCTTCACCAAGCTATCCCGAAACTTACGACAATTTGATCGACCGCAGTCGACTAAGCCCTACGATCACCATGGGAACGAACGAGGTCGGGGCGCTGGGGCTGGGATGGTATGGACTGGAGTCGTTCGATGGGGTTCCATCGCGATGGTGCTGCGGCTACGGCATCGCGTTCCTCGGCGCGCCCAAACCCTGCGATTCTACAACGCTCAAGATTCGTTGCGCCGCCTCGTGGCAAACGGAAATTACCGTGCGAACGGACCGAACGGAGCGCGGCCGATTCGTTGTCAATGCCGGGCCGTGGCAAGAGATCGAAACGCGTGTGCCGCTCAATGACGACGCCGTGCGGGTGGAGCTGTTAGTTGCGCCGACAAGCGTGCCTTCCGAGAGGGATCCGGCATCGGCGGATCACCGCACGCTCGGCGTCGCGGTCGCGCGAATCGGTTTGGAACATTGAGACAAGAGCTGGTTGCAGCGGCGGTCAGTGTCGCGATTGTCGGGCTTCTTTGGATGAAGCCGCTCTACTTCAATTCAGGGAGAGTTTTCTAGGATGATTGCCGACGCGGACACTTTACGAGCGGAGATGCAATGGGGAGTGAGTGTGCGCCCACTGTCCAGAAGTTGTACAGGTTAATTGAGAATGGTTCTGCTGGCGTCGCCGGCAGTCGCAAGTTTGGGGGCAATATGCTGAAAAAAACCTTTGCGGTGATCCTCGTTACTTTGGCGGTTGGAGGCTGCCGGTCTTCTGAGTCCGACAAGAAGGTGTCGCAGGAGGCCCAGACCCCGGCGATTGAATACAGCCTCGGATTTTTCCCGCAGGAGCGCGCTCAGGACGGTTCGACTTGGCGCTGGATGGGATCGGAGGGCGTGATCAGATTGAAAAACACGCACAGCGACATGCAGCTTAGTATCAAGGGCCGTGTGCCCGAGGAAGTTACTCAGGCGACAATCGGCGTCGAGTTCAACGGCGAGGCGTTGGAGCCCATCGTCGGAGCCCAGGGAGAAGTACAGCGGAAGTATGATATTCCGGCTGCCAAGCAAGGAACTGATGAATGGTCCCGGCTCCGGATCACGACCGACCAAACCTTTGTCCCTCATGAGGAAGATCCAAAAGTGGCCGACCCACGTCGCCTCGGCTTCGCAGTCTATGACCTGTCATGGGAGCCGAAATAATAAAAGTACCAATAAACGAGAACGGGAACTTCGCCTTGGCGGTCTGGTGCAATCCTAAGAGGTGTCCGCGACTGTATTGGGCACGCGGCTATTTAGAACCGTTCATTAGATTCTCAAGCACTCACCCTGATCCCCGAGTTAGAAAACGCTTTTATTCCGTCTGCGTGCTGGAATAGTCATAGGATGACCGAATTCGCCAAGATCCCCTCGGCTGTGCACTCGCCTAACATCCGATTCCCTTGGACTCAAACCCTACCGGGCTACAGCTTTGTGTTTGTTTTGCTCTGGGTTAGCGCCATCGCATTTCCGCGGTCTCCCAGCAATGAGTTAGATTCCTCCTGGAGGATGGTTTTGAACTATGCGCTAGATCAGAATCTTCAATTTGGCAAAGATCTCATATTTACGTATGGTCCGCTCGGTTTCCTAATGGGACGGACCTACGCAGGCGTCCATTTCTATAGACTTATTGTTTGGCAGTTTCTCTCCAGCGCGGTTTTGGCTTGGGTCGTCTTGCGAACCGCACGTAACCTCTCTCCGATCCGGAGTCTTTTCTACTATCTCTACTTTCTTTTCTTCGGCACGATTTACGACGATGCTACTTATGCGATCACAATCGTCTTGCTCGGCTTGGATTTGATCAGGGCCGCTCCGAAGGGTGAGAAAATTACACCGCTGATCACGAGTGGCTTCCTAGCTATTAGCTCCATCATGAAGTTCACTAATTTCTTGTTGGCAGTCATCGTGTTAACAAGCGCTTGCATCTATAATCTAATAACTGAACGTCGGGGCCGCGCTTTATCGCTGTTCAGCGTCTACGGTGTTACTTTTCTTGGGACCTGGATGGTGGTCGGACAGAGTCCTCTCAATATTCCCGCCTATGTTTTTAACTCTATCGAAATCACTAAGGGGTACGCGGAAGCCATGGCCCTAGACGAGAGTAGCTGGGTATTCTATTTTGGATTGGTCACGGTTCTCAGTCTGGTTGCCTATTCAGTGGCGTATTACGTTACGCATCCTGACAAAATCAAAGCGGCTTTCCTGGTTGGAATTTTTGGTGCGGCGACCTACCTCCAGTGGAAAAACGGCTTCGTCCGGGCAGATGGCCACGTGATAGGATTTTTTCTTTATAGCCTGCTTCCGACAGTAGCTTTTCCCGCTTGGTTAGAAGATTGTCAGCGCTTACAGAAAACGAAAAGTTGTTTCCTTTTGATTGGTGCCGCGACCTCCATTCTGGGCCTGTACTTCGCTATGGCACCGGTGGTTACCAACAGCCTTTCTGGTTTCAACCAACGCATAACGCAAAACCTTGAATCCCTGGCCAGGTTCAGCCAACTGCATCGTATCTACCAGGAGCGATGGAAGACCGAACAATCCGATCTAGACATGCGCCGTACTAGGTCCGTGGTTGGTACCGCCTCACTCGATGTCCTGGGTTACGAGCAGGGTGTTGCCCTCTACAACGGCTTTCATTATACCCCACGCCCCATCTTCCAGAGCTACTCGGCTTATAGCGATAGGTTGATTAAAGCTAACGTGGAGTTTTTCAATCCGGCAACTGCACCGAAATACGTTCTGCAAAAATATCAGACCATCGATAACCGCTTTCCAGGCCTCGATGATTCCAGGGTTCTAGACATTATCTTTCGAGACTACATGTTCGTTTTTGTTGAAAATAACTTTTTGTTGTGGAAAAGGAAGAGCGACTCTGTAGGGAAAGATAAAATCTTGCCGAAATTGCAGCGAGAGATAAAGGTTCACTTTAATGAAAGCGTCGAGCTAGGAGACCTACAACAGGGCAATCTATGGCTAGCTGTGAAATATAGACCTTCTCTACTGGGGTGGGTTCGCACCTTGCTCTACAAACCTCCGCTCGTCAGTATTACGGTCATCGGTGCTGACAATGGAACGCGTACTTTTCGCATCGTCGGCGCGATGGCTGAGGAGGGGTTTCTTGTAAATCCTCTTATCGAAAGCCAGTTCGATCTTTTAAGATTTATAAGTGGACTGCCAGGAAAGCGGGTCACGTCTTTGTCTATCGATATTTCACCGTCCGCTCAGAAATTCTTTCGCAACGCCGTCGAGCTGGGATTCTATTCTCTGCCTTCCTTGCCACCGTCCGAGGTTCAAATGTCGGATTACGTCGGGGGTCTTTTTAGAACCGTGCCTGTATCGATCACCTCCGGTTTTCCGATAGAGCCGGCTAAAATCGAGACAGCTGACGTGCTGCTGGTTCATGCTCCTAGCGAAATGATTTTCGACGTTGGTCCCCGCTCTAGTGCCGTCTCTGGAAGATTTGGCTTTCTAGCTGGCGCCTACTCCAATGATGGCAAGACCGACGGCGCTGAATTCAGTATTTCGTGGCTGGCGCAGAACAAAGTTATCCCGCTATTTAAGCGATATCTGGATCCGATAAGAGCTATCGGAGATCGGGACTTGCAGCTTTTTAATCTCGATCTTTCCAATTACGGGAAAGGAAAGTTGCTCTTTCGTACAGACCCGGGTCCGAACCATAACTTGTCCTGGGATTGGACCGTATGGAGCGACATCGAAATCAAGTAACCAGAAAGAAAATTCCCTACGGCGGATTCTGGATGTCTGCGCAACACGCGGCGGTTCAAAAAACAGATCTCAAGGGTTTGACGGACTGGATTTATGGTGACTCATTGCTCTCGAGGTTCCACCAGGTGAATTCGTGTCCTACGAATTTTGCGCCTAATCGTAGACTTGAAGTTCTTTTCGCTTGCAGGCGCTGAGACCCGGAGAATTCGTGATTCCTATCACGCCTGAATGATTTGGGTTTTCACGATGCACGATCCATCCGAGTTGCAACGCATCTACGCGCTCCGGTTTGGACCCCAGGGCGACGAATATCGGCGCGATCTTTGGCGTACGCTGGTGACGCATTTTTTCCAGGACTTTTTACCGGGCCGATGGCGCGATTCTCGACCTCGGCTGTGGCTACGGCGAATTCATCAATGCCGCGACAGCGGCGCGGCGCTACGCCATCGATCTCAACCCTGCTGCGGGACGCCTGCTGGATAGAGAAGTTAAACTACTCGCCCAAGATTGCAGTCAGCGCTGGTCGCTCCCTGACGGTTCCCTGGATGTCGTGTTCACAAGCAATTTTCTCGAACATTTGCCTAGCAAAGCGCATGTGCGCGACACGGTGCGCGAAACGTTTCGCTGTCTCAAGTCTGGAGGGCGCTTCATCGCGTTGGGACCGAATATGCGCGCTGTGGGTGCCGCCTATTGGGATTTCTTTGATCACCACGTGCCGCTCACGGAGCGCTCGCTGGCGGAATTGTTTGCCACAGAGGGTTTTGATCTCGAACGTATCATCCCGCGCTTCCTGCCGTTCACCACCGTCGTGGCCCCACGATATCCCCTCTGGTGTGTTCAGCTATATCTTTGCCTGCCACCATTATGGCGACTTTTTGGTGGGCAGTTTCTAGTGGTTGCCCGCCGACCGAATAGCTAACCAGGATCACGTATGGCGAAGTCCATTCTCGTCACCGGTTCTTCGGGCCTGATCGGCTCTGAGGTGTGTGCTTTTTTCAGTCAACTGGGATTTGCCGTCCACGGTGTCGACAACAACCAGCGCGCTGTGTTTTTCGGGCCTCAGGGTGACACGCGCTGGATGCAGCAACGACTTATGGAAACGCTGAGCGATTTTACGCATCATGAACTAGATATCCGCGACCGCGACGGGGTCCTACGTTTGATTCAGCACATTAAACCCAACGTCATTGTTCATGCGGCGTCCCAACCTTCCCACGACCTTGCGGCCTCGATACCCTTCGACGACTTCGACACCAACGCAGTCGGTACTCTCAATTTTCTTGAAGCAGCCCGCCGCGCATGTCCCGAGTCCCCCTTCATTCACATGTCGACGAATAAGGTTTACGGCGATGCTCCCAACGACCTCCCTCTGGTGGAATTGGAGACGCGCTGGGACTATGTGGACCCCGCTTACGCTCATGGCATCCCGGAGACCTTCACCATCGACCAATCCAAACACTCTCTCTTCGGCGCTTCCAAGGTAGCTGCCGATGTTATGGTTCAGGAATATGGACGCTATTTCGGCATGCCGACCTGCTGCCTGCGAGGTGGTTGTCTGACCGGTCCCAACCACGCGGGCGTTGAGCTTCATGGGTTTCTGAGTTATGTGGTCAAATGCAACCTGGAAAGCCGCGAATATAAAATCTTTGGTTATAAAGGCAAGCAGGTGCGTGACAATATCCACGCTTACGACGTCGCCCGCTTCATTTTCGCATTCTATTCCAATCCCCGCACCGGCGAGGTTTACAATCTTGGAGGCGGCAAATCGAACTCTTGTTCGATCCTGGAGGCCTTCAAGATTGTTGAATCCATCAGCCAGCGCCCGCAAAAGTACGTCTACGTTGATCAAAACCGGATCGGGGATCATATTTGCTATTACAGTGATTTACGCAAAATGCGTGATCATTACCCCGGCTGGGATATTACCAAGAGGCTTGAACAGACCATTCAGGAGATTGTCATCTCTTGGACGAACCGCGGTGCTGGAAAGTGAAGATTCTGATTTCCGGAATTTGCGGGTTTGCCGGTAGCACGTTGGCGAAAACTCTTCTGCAGTCTCAAAGCGGATTGCAACTATTCGGCGTCGACAATTTTATCCGTTCCGGTGCCGAAACCAACAAGGAAATCTTGCAGGGTCTCGGCGTTCGATTGTTCTACGGAGACATTCGGTCGCCTAGCGACTTAGAGATGCTGCCCGCTGTTGATTGGGTTATTGACGCGGCCGCCAATCCAAGTGTGCTGGCCGGCGTGGATGGCAAGAGCAACAGCAGGCAACTGATCGAGCACAATCTCTATGGAACCATCAATCTTCTGGAATTCTGCAAAAACCACCGCGCCGGTTTCATTCTTCTCAGCACCAGCCGGGTGTACTCGATTCAACTGCTCGCGTCGCTGCCGGTCGTGGTTGAAAACGACGCTTATCGCCCAGCGCCGGAAGGTTCGCTCCCCGTGGGCTTACTGCGTGATGGCATCAGCGAAACCTTCCCTACCGATCCCCCTGTTTCCCTCTATGGGAGCACGAAACTGGCTTGCGAAACCCTAGCGTTGGAATACGGAGAAACCTTTTCCTTCCCTGTGTGGATCAACCGTTGTGGGGTACTCGCAGGAGCCGGTCAGTTTGGCCATTCTGACCAGGGGATTTTCACGTACTGGATTCATTCTTACATGAAGAAGCGCCCCTTGAAATACATCGGCTTTGACGGCCAGGGTCACCAGGTCAGGGATTGTCTGCAGCCGCGGGATTTGGTTCCTTTGATCCAAAAACAGATGGCTTCGGGTCTCGATTCCGGACGCGCAAGAATCATCAACGTCTCAGGCGGTCTCGCCTCCGCAATGTCGTTACGCCAACTCAGCGACTGGTGCGCGCAAAAGTTCGGCCACCATCAAGTATCGGCTGAACCGACTCCGCGCCGATACGATCTTCCCTGGATCGTCTTAAGTTCCGCCAGAGCGGTGACCCTTTGGGACTGGCGGCCAGAAAATTCCGTGCATTCAATTCTCGACGAGATTGCCGACCACGCGCAAAAAAATCCCAATTGGCTGGAGTTATCGGCGCCCCTATGAATCCAACAGTTGCGCCCAAGCCACAACCCTTGAAACTCCTGTCCGTTGTAATCCCGGCCCGTGACGAGGCTTCCTGCATCGCTTCGACGGTTGAGCATTTGCACCTGGAGCTTTCCCTGCACAACGTGCCTCATGAAATTGTGGTGGTGGACGACGGCAGCAGCGATGCGACCTGGCAAGTTTTGATGTCACTGGACCAAGGAAGCAAAAACCTCGTGGCGATCCAGAACCCCAGGCCGCATGGTTTTGGTCGGGCCGTCACGCGCGGTCTCGATGTCATGAAAGGGGACGCGGTCGTCATTATGATGGCGGATGAGTCGGACGATTACCGCGACGTTGTGCGCTACTGGAAGCTGCTAAATCAAGATTACGATTGTGTCTTTGGCAGCCGTTTCATGAGGGGAGGCGGTGTCATCGATTACCCGCGCCATAAGCTACTCCTCAACCGCCTGGCAAACTACTTCATAAGAATCCTCTTTCGCATCGCCTACAATGATGTTACTAACGCTTTCAAGGCCTATCGTAAAACAGCGATCGACGGTTGTCGTCCTCTGATCTCGCCCCATTTTAATCTCACGGTAGAGCTGCCTTTGAAAGCAATCGTCCGCGGTTATACGTGGACGGAGACTCCGATCACCTGGCGCAATCGTAAGACGGGTATTGCGAAGTTCAAAATCAAGGAAATGGGCAGCCGCTATTTCTTCATCTGCATGTATGTTTGGCTGGAGAAGTACTTCAGCCAAGGGGACTACAAGAAAGAGAGCTTTGCTGACGCCACGCAGATGGAAGTGAATCGCAATTTGACGAGTGCCGAAAGACCGGAGAGTTGGCGGTCTCCGGGGACATGAACCGCGGCCTTGCGAACGCAGAATTGCTCACGACACATATCTCACAAACGAAGATGGTGACTTGGTAGAGCCAGCAACCTCGGCATCAAAGAGGGCAAGGGCATTATCGCTGAGGTTTCCTGTCCATGTCTAATCCGTTTCGAGTCATAGCTATCATTTCCGCCTTTAATGAGGGAGATATCATCTCGCCCGTTATCGGTCATCTGGTGGAAAATGGTGTTGACGTCTACCTCATTGATAACCATTCGACAGACGACACGGTAGAACAGGCGAAGCGGTGGCTGGGCCGTGGTTTACTTCAAATCGAGCCGTTTCCCAGCAATTTGCCCGATGGTTCTGAAGCCCGCCTTCCCTTCGATTGGACTGGAATTCTGCGTCGGAAAGAAGAGCTAGCCAATGAATTGAGCGCCGATTGGTACATCCACCACGACGCCGACGAGATACGCGAGAGCCCTTGGCCCGGTCTGACCTTGAAGGAATCCATTCGTTGGGTTGATACGCTCGGGTATAACTGCATCGATTTTCGACTGCTCAACTTTCCTCCGATCGACGACGGGTTCAAACCGGGCGACGATCCGCGGACTTATTTCAGGTTTTACGAGGAAGGGGCAGAGTGCGATAAGGTCCAGCTTAAATGCTGGAAGGCCAGCAAGGTACCCGTTTCTCTCGCGCCGCATGGCGGCCACGAGGCGCGCTTTCAGGGAAGACGGGTATTTCCTATTCAATTCCTTCTGCGTCACTACCCGATCCGCGGGCAGGGACACGGCGTGAAAAAGGTCTTCGCCGAGAGGAGAAACCGATTGCTTCAGGCGGAGAAGTCACAAGGATGGCACCGGCAGTATGACCAGATAGCAGACGAAAAGCATGTTTTTCTCAGGGATGCCGCTGAGCTACGAGCATTTGATCTTGATCAGGCCAGGCTCGAGCTAATGCTCCCGGATAAGATCCTCCGCAGCCTCGGCGAAAGGGTGGTAACGGTCGATCAGGAGATGAGCGTTGTTCAAGCACACAGGCTGGGGTTAATGAAGCACGCGGTAAACCTGGAGAAGGAGCGGGACGAGCTGAAGAGCCACGCCGGGAACTTGGAGCGGGAGCGCGAGGAGCTACGGCAGCATGCGGCCAACCTGGAGGCCGAACGAAGCGAGCTTCGCGCCAATGCAGCGAATCTAGAGACCGAGCGGGACGAGCTTAAGAGTCGCGCAGGGAATTTGCAGAGCGAAGGGGACGAGTTACGACAGCATGCCGCGATTCTTGAGCAGGAGCGCGATGAATTGCGGCGGCATGCCGCAAACCTGCAAGGGGAAATGGGTGAGCTGAGGAACCATGCCGGGAATTTGGAGCGGGAGCGCGAGGAGCTACGCCGGCACGTGGAAAATCTGGAGAAGGAGCGAGATGAGCTGAAAAGCCATGCGGGGAATTTGGAGCGGGCGCGCAAGGAATTGGGCCTGCAGGCGGGAAACCTGGAACAAGCCAGAGACCAGGTTCAGCAACAGTTGGCGAACCTTGAGGAAGCGCATGAAGTCCTGAAACGGCGCGCCGCCGACTTGGAACATAGGAGCGACGAGATGCTCCTGCAGTTAGTATCTCTTGAGAAGGTGCGCCAGGATCTGGAGCGGGAGCTGAGCGGGCTGCGCAATTCGAGAAGTTGGCGCTGGACCGCGCCGCTGCGGCGTCTCTTCGATATGCTCAAGGTATAAGGGATCAAAAAAGGCTTTTCCGGGTTTGCCGTGAAGACGTATTCACCACCGAGACCCAGCGCGGCAGAACCGCAACCAAATGAGAGATAAAAAGAAGACGTTCACCACAGAGACACAGAGTGCACAGAGTTCGGATCAAGAACTCTATACTCCGCGACCTCAGCGCCTCAGCGGTGCAATCTGCGAGTCCTTGCACTGAAAAAGCGCAGGCGAGAGGGTTTCACACAGAACCTTAAAAAAGGCCTTCAGCGTAGTATGACGACTGGTATTAGCCAGGACGTATTTGAGGGCTACCTGGATCGGATCGCAAACGGCTGGGTGTTTGGCCGGGCGAAAGAGGATTCGGAAATCATTTTCCGACAAGGGCGTTGGCGAGCTCATGCGCGCAAGGCTCGTGGAAATCGCACTCGCGCGCAGTTCGCTACGGGTCACTTGTGGAGTTCTAATAACTAGAAATTCCCCAACGGACATGAACTTTAAAGATCTTCAGCAAAACTGGGATAAGCTTGGGAGGATCGACCCATTCTGGGCGATCCTTACTGATCCTTCGAAGAAGAACAATGGCTGGAACGGCGAGGAATTTTTCAAGACCGGTGAAGAGGAAATCGAATGGCTCATGGATTATATTGCCTCGTTGCCGGTGGCAATTGCGAGGGGTTGGGCTCTCGATTTTGGTTGCGGTGTCGGACGATTGACTCAGCCGCTGAGTAAATATTTCCAGCACTGCGTCGGCGTTGACATTGCCGCTTCCATGATCCACCTGGCCCGGAAATACAACCAATATGGTGGCCGCTGCCAGTACCGTCTCAATGAGTTCGAGGACTTGCGCCTGTTTGAGAATGATCAGTTCGACTTGATTTACTCCAACATTGTGCTTCAGCACATGGAGGCTCGGTATAGTAAACGTTACCTAGAGGAATTCATACGGACCTTAAGAGTTGGCGGGCTCGCCATTTTTCAAATTCCTAGCGAACTCACCTCCGCTCGAACCTCCCTTTTGCCGGGAGACGCCATATTCGAGGCGCGGATCGACGTGTCATCGCCGCGTCTCGCCGCCGATCCCGGCGCAAAGATGAGCGTCGTCGTGACCGTTACGAACGTGAGCAGTCAAGTGTGGCCTGCCGAAAAGAGAAACAAGTACCCGGTCCGGCTGGGAAACCACTGGCTTAGCCCCAACGGTGAAATGCTACGGCTCGATGATGCCCGTGCGATTCTCAGTTCGGAATTAAAACCGTCTGAGTCTGCCGAGCTTTCGCTGAATGTCACGGCTCCTGCTGAGGAAGGTGAGTACCTGCTAGAACTCGATATGGTCCAGGAGGGGATCGCGTGGTTCAAGAACCGAGGCTCCAGCACTGCCCGACTGCCGGTCCGAGTTGGGCGCTCTGCAGTCGGTGCCGATGAGCGTGCCGTTTCCCCGAAAACTTCTCAAGGTGACTGCTCCATTGATGAACCGTCAATGGAAATGCACTGCGTCCTGCTTGATGTTGTCGTAGAGACCGTTACCTCCAGCGGGGGCAGAGTTGTGGACATTCAGGAGTATGGGTCGGCAGGACCTGATTACGTGAGTTATCGATATTGCGTCACGAAATAATCGGGTACCTAAAGGGCAGTTTAGTGAACTTCCCTAACCCTTAGCCACAACCAGCAATCCGATGAACAGTATTAAATACGAGGGCCACCTCGATCGGGTCGATGTGGAAAATGGGTCGCTACTAGGGTGGGCCTGGAGCCTGGACCTTCCGGATGATCCCGTCTCGGTGGATCTTTATGTCGACGACGTCTGTGCGCAGACGATGGTCGCCGCGGCGTATCGCGCGGACCTGGAAATCGCGGGAAAAGGCAATGGCCGGCACGCATTTCAAATAAAACTGCCCATCCGATGTCACGACGGTCAACCGCATGTGATCCGGCTCTGCTATCACGGGACTGTTGTTGATTTGCATGGTAGCCCTCAATCGGTTTTGTTCGAACCGATCAAAACCCCTACACAGCGGGTCAACAGTGCCGAACAGCGCGTTCCCTTAGATGAACTATGCGCAGAGAGGACAGCGAAGATCTTGGCGATAGGCCGACGGTCTCCGTAATTATTCCCTGTTACAATCTCGGTGCCTATCTGGATCAAACCGTCCAGAGCGTGCTTGATCAGACGTATGGTGATTTTGAAATCTTGACGCGGCGCCACTTTGGGTTTTCTGAATCCTCATAGAAGCCGGGAAACACCCTCGCACCTTGACAGTGAATAGAAGTAAACTATGAGTAACGGTCCTAGCATTTCAGCGTGTATTCCGGCGTACAACGATGGTGGCACGATATCCAGCGTTGTAATCCTGGCGATCACGACTCTACGGCAACTCGCCAGCGACTTTGAAGTGATTGTGGGAGACGACTACAGCAGCGACTACACAGCTGCCATTCTGGACGAGTTGACAAAACGTTACCCAGAACTCAGGGTTATTCATCATCCTAGAAACCTAGGATACGGAGGTAATCTTAGGGCTCTCTTTGTCTCAGCTACCAAGGAACTTATCTTTTATACCGATGGTGACGCCCAGTACGATGTCCGGGAGTTGACTGTTCTTTTGCCCCAAATGAAGCCTGGGGTTGACATCGTTAACGGTTACAAGATCCATCGAAGCGACCCGATCCACCGCATAATCCTCGGCCGAATCTATCATCAAGCAATGCGCTTTCTATTCGGATTGAAAATCCGTGATGTTGATTGTGATTTTAGGCTTATCCGCCGTAGCTGCTTTGATGCGGTTACCCTGGAATCCCAGGACGGCACGTTACCCTTAGAGATGGTGAAGAAGTTTACCGATGCCGGTTTTGTCTTCACCGAAGTTCCAGTGCACCACTTCCATCGTGCTTATGGACATAGTCAATTCTTCAATTGGCAGCGGTTGATTCGCGTTATGCGCGAGGTCGTTCGTTTGTGGTTCAAACTTGTTTGGAAGAAAGAACAATTGAAAAACACAGGCGATATGGCCAAAGCAAAAAGGCAACGCGATCATGACGGGATCACGGCGACCAATTCCGCAACTTCGCGCAGCTCACTTCCCCGGGATGACTGAACAGATGGTAGTCGAACACTATGGCCCAATGTTCGAGGGCCGAAATATTCTAATCACGGGTGGTCTAGGCTTCATCGGTTCTACTTTGGCACGCCGCCTGACCGATTTCGGCGCACACATCTTGCTGGTCGACTCCCTGATCCCTGAATATGGGGGTAACTTGTGGAACATTCACGGGATCGAAGATCGGGTCAAGGTGAACATTGCTGATGTACGTGACGAGCACGGCATGGCCCACCTGATTCAGGGACAAGACTATCTCTTCAATCTAGCCGGTCAGACAAGCCATTTAGACTCGATGCGTGATCCATACACTGATCTGGAGATTAACTGCCGGAGCCAGCTTTCCATCCTTGAAGCCTGCCGTAAACATAATCCGTCCATTAAGGTTGTATACGCGAGCACACGTCAGATCTATGGCAAACCTCGCTACGTACCTGTTGATGAGAGCCATCCGCTGTACCCAACCGATGTCAACGGCATCAATAAGATGGCGGGAGAGTGGTATCATATTGTTTATAACAACGTGTATAATATCCGGGCGGTCAGCGTCCGTTTGACCAACACTTATGGCCCACGGATGCGGGTCAAGGATGCTCGGCAGACCTTCCTGGGCGACTGGATCCGGTTAGTCATTGAGAGCAAGAAAATTCAGGTCTTCGGTGACGGCCGGCAGGTGCGCGATTTAAACTATGTGGACGATGTGATTGACGCTTTGCTGCGAGTTGCCGCCTCTGAGGAAGTGAATGGGCAGATTTTTAATCTGGGCGGGGATGAACCCATTAGCTTGGGTGATCTAGCGCAAATACTTATTGATATGAATGGTAGCGGAGATCATGAACTAGTCCCATTTCCACCGGAAAGTAGAGCAATCGACATCGGCGACTACTATGGAAATTACGGCCGTCTTCACAACAAACTTGGGTGGCGGCCGAGTGTCTCTCTGCGCAGAGGGCTGGAACTAACGCTAGCGTTCTATCGTGAGCACAAGAACCATTATTGGTAGAGTTTACTCGCCCCGTGATTCCATTCGGTGATCTTAGATTGCAATATCAGTCGATCAAATCGGAGATTGACGGTGCTGTAGCCCGGGTGCTCGAGCGCGGTTGGTTTGTGCTGGGCGAAGAGGTCGCCGCATTCGAGGAAGAGTTTGCCGAATATTGCGGCGTAAGTCACTGCATCGGCGTAAGCAGTGGAACGGATGCCATACACTTGGCTCTGCGCGCCGTTGGGGTCGGACCCGGCTCCGAAGTAGTTACCGTTGCCAACGCAGGGGTGCCTGGCGTCACAGCTATCGAGTTGGCTGGAGGAACGCCAGTTTTTGTTGATGTCGAGCCCGATACGTTAAATATGGACTCACGACGGATCGAAGGCGTTCTCAATCCGCGAACGCGAGCTATCTTAGCAGTTCACCTGTACGGCCATCCCGCGGACCTGGACCCGATCCTAGAGATCGCGCGCAGATACGATCTAGCTGTTGTGGAAGACGCGGCACAAGCACATGGTGCTCGATACAAAGGCCGTAGAGTTGGAAGTATTGGTACCATCGGTGTCTTTAGCTTTTATCCGACCAAGAATCTCGGCGCGTACGGAGACGGTGGCGCGCTTGTTACCGACGATTCCGATCTCGCCCGCAGGTTGGGATTGCTACGGCAATACGGGTGGAAGCCGCAGTATTATTCAATTCTGCGCGGGACAAATAGCCGCCTTGATGAATTGCAGGCCGCGATTTTGCGCGTCAAATTGAGACATCTGGACGAGTGGAATATTTCCCGCCGCCGGCTAGCGGGGCGGTATGAAAAAACCCTGGCTGACTCTTCACTCCGATTACCGGAGATCAAGGCTTATGCCGACCATGTATTTTACCTTTATGTGGCTCGAAGTATTCGGAGAGATGCCTTACGGGATTATCTGCAGCAGGCCGAAATAGGAACGGCTGTCCACTATGAAATCCCGGCCCACCTGCAGCCGGCTTACGCGGATCTCGGAGGCCAACCCGGAGACTTTCCCATTACGGAGCAAGCCGCATCGGAGGTTCTTTCCCTCCCGTTATATCCGGAGCTGACCGATGAGCAAGTTGCCACGGTATGCACAGCGATACGGAGCTATGAAGCGGAACACGGAAAGGGATGAACCCTGAAACCTATTCGCAGATGTTCGCATGTGAAGGCAGCCACTGGTGGTATGTCGGTATGCAAAGGATCATGTCGACGATCCTCGAAAATCACATCTCATGGAAAACCAAGGGCGCCCGTGTGCTGGACGTTGGCTGTGGGACGGGCGGCACACTCGAGCAACTCAATCGGCAAACTCAAGCCACCGGCATCGACCTGTTTCCTCAAGCCTTGAAATATTGCCGACAGCGGCGACTTCCTCGCTTAATTCAGGCGAGCGTCGAAGCGCTACCATTGCGAGAGAACACATTCGACCTAGTTACGTGTTTCGATGTCCTTTATCACCAAGCGGTGGTCAACGATGTGCAGGCTATTTCTGAAATGGTACGCGTCTTAAAAACTGGCGGATGGTTGCTGATTCGAGAACCAGCCTATAACTTTCTCAGAGGTAGCTGCCATGACCGAGCTGTTCACACGGGACGCCGTTATAGAGCCACTAAGTTAAAACAGAAGCTCGAATCAGCGGGGCTTGATATTGATCGGATTACCTACGCCAATGCTTTTCTTTTTCCACTGGCTGCCGCCAAGCGCCTACTTGAATCCTGGCTGCCTGTCAAAAACGCATCGCCGCTTGATCCTGACCTCAAATTAAACTGTTTAAACCGTCTATTCTTCAAGGTATTGAGAATAGAGGCGAATCTCTTGAAGCGACTTGATTTGCCTCTTGGCCTGTCTCTGATCGTTTTGGCGAGGAAGTAACTCTTAGGAAGAACTTTTCTCCGCGTACCTCCAACCGAAAACGCGGCTCTTTTTCTCGGGGAATGAGCTTGTTGATAATGGCTCAGCACAATAGCGTTCACACTCCAAAATCCTTCGAGGCACGACATCCGAGCCGTGGCTGGGGATCTTTGCTGATCTTGGTCGGTGCGTTTCTGTTGCTGCTTTTCTTTGCCGTTTATCACCTTCAACAAATAATCACGGCATCGGTGTATTATGACGATGCCTTTATTGCGAGTGCTGCCAAAAATCTGGCCATGGGTTACGGTTATAGTACTTCGTATCACCACATTATTCACTTCGATCCGGAAATCACAACTGGCCCTGCAATTGTCCTGCCGACCGCTTTTCTAATCCGGCTTCTGGGCAACCAGTATTGGGTTCCGAATCTTTCGATCACGTTGTTTATTTGGTTAACCTTGACAGTTTTGCTGGCGCTTCTTTACAGGCGCCTTGAGAGCGATGACTTTTACGCTGCGGTTGTGCTTATTGTCTTGAGCTTGTTGACTTTTACTACGGAGGAGTTTGGTCTTCTCGGCGAGAGCCCTGCCGCATTTCTGGTGATTGCCGCGGCACTTTTGCTTTATCCTCCACAGTTGCGAACGCAAGGTAGCAACCTGTTTAGCGGCTTGGCACTTGGGTTTGCCATAAAGATGAAGCTTATTACTCTTATGGCTCTTCCCGCTTTTTTGCTGTTTCTGGTTTGTGAAAACCTTCTGGAACGAAGACAACGCATCAGATTAGGAAGACCACTGTACTTTATTATTGGTGTCCTAATACCAATTGGTGCATGGGAAGGCTGGCAGTTTGTTGAGGCCAATTCGGCAGCGATGAGCTGGGCTGAAATTAACAACACAGATTACATGTTTCTTCTAAACACGCAGTCCTTATCAGGGATAGGCGACTTTTTGCAGGCCAACGATAAGCTCAAATATTTGTCGTTTACGTTGACGCGCAATGCCGGGATGTTGGCGGCTCATTTTGGTGGTTGGTTGTACGTTGCCGCTTTTGCTGCCGCTGTAGTTGTGATTGTTCTCGTGGTAGCGAGGGCAAGCGGGTTTCGGCGGTTGACGTCTAATCATTACACCGCAGGTCTCTTATTGTGCGCCGGTTTTACTCACTTGGTGTGGTGGTTATGTCTATCGCCGACCGGATGGTATAGACATTTGCTTCCTGCCGTCATCTACGTGTCGGTCGCGCTGGCTATCCTGAGCGTCTTATGTCTCAGAATATCGCGGCCGCTCGGAGTGACATGTCTAGTGTTGCTACTCGTGAGCTGGTCTCCCCGTTTCAGCAGTTTTGTGCAGGAAGCTCGGTGGGATTTGAGCCCGACACCTCGACTCGTGGCGCTCTTGGCGACACGTGAGAAAATGGAAGAGTTAAGGCAGGATAAAACCGTGATGTTTGTTGGATGTGGATGGTGGGTACCGCGAGACCTTGAGTATGTATTGCCTTCAGTAGGAAATTTTAAGGATTTCTTGCAGCTAAAGTACGCAGAGACCCTGGGAAAGAGGATCATCCTGGTTCGGAACGGGTTTTTTAATGCGGAAGGTTTAAAAACATACAAGAAATTTCAAGAAGCGTGCGACAGAAGAGTGCTTTTTCGGAAGGATCCTTTTGTGGTATCCGAGTGCTCGGATCAGACGCTGGACATAAAGGAGCGGGCAGTAATATATGATTTTCTGAATAAACTTAGCGGCGCTGATATCGTCGAGGAGTCGAATCGCGTACGAATCGAAAGGTTATTTACAATCAATGACGAATGGCGAGACGTTCTTTTCGAGCATCCAAATGCCACGGTGATATTCAAGGAGGTACCCATCAGTGAGAAAGCAATATTAGAGTTCGGGATTGGCATAGCGCAAGGTGCCTGGGATAAGTCAGGTGACGGTGTGTTGTTTGACCTTGCCATCGCGGATCAGACAACAAAGGAACATCTTCTCCTTTCACGATACATTGACCCTAAGACTAACGTGGAGGACCGGACGTGGCTTGATTACCGTTTTCCTCTGAGGGCTTTTGCAGGGAAAAAGGTATCTTTCATATTTAGAACTACCGGTGGCTCTAGGGGTGACACAACCTATGATTGGGCGGGATGGAGTATGCCTAGAATAATACTGGATGGCGCTGAGGGCGGTCATTAATCCAGATGAACGCCAAGTCTATCGGGGCCCTCCAGTTCAAGGCGCTAAAGCTGTGAAGGCCGGTTTATTTTGATCTCTTAGCTAACTTTTTATCTGCCTCCGCGTAGATGAATCTTTACAGATCGAACGACAATCCTTGGAGCATTGCGGGCAACAAGCTGGCTGCCGATATTCTACGGAGGTACATCTCCAGGCAGGTAGACAGGTGAAAACCTAAGAACGAGGATGAGGCGGCTCGAATACCCTTCTGCGTACATAGGCGCGGCCAACTTTGCCAATTTTATCCCATGGGAGTCACGAGATGCGCCTGCAGTTAGAATCTTTTGAGAAGTTGCGTCAGGATCTCGAGCGAGAGAAGGGGTTATAAAGGACTTCGGGGTGGTATGGCGACCGGTTTTACCCAGGATCTAAATGAGGGTCATCTCGACCGGGTCGAGAACGGTCGGGTTTGGGGCTGGCTGTGGCAGTCGGACCTTCCGGATGATCCCGTCTCGGTGGATCTTTATGCCGACGACGTCTGTGCGCAGACGATGGTCGCCGCGGCGTATCGCGCGGACCTGGAAATCGCGGGAAAAGGCAACGGCCGGCACGCTTTCGAGTTGAGTTTGCCCGAGCAATGCCTCGACGGCAAACCGCATTCAATCCGGCTCTGCTACCACGGCACCACCACCGATTTATACGGGAGCCCGCAGACGGTTTGCTTCGAACGCAAAACCGCACCGGATTACGCTGCCAACGTCCCGAATGAACAAGTCCAATCAGGAATCATTGCAGTGCCGAATCCGTCAAAGCCGAGGGTGCTCCCGCATTTTCGGATGTTCGCCGTCCTTGGCACATGGATGGAAGCCGATATTGTCGCTGCGAACATACGGAACGCTAAAACCCAGGGCTGCGAGCGCGTCTACCTGGTCGACAACGGAAGCACCGACGGCACTGTTGAAATCGCCTGCGCGGAGGACGCGATCCTCGCGCGTTCGTTCCACACCGACCGATACGATGAGAATCTGCGCCTGCGCCATATGAACGACGTTGTTGCCGAAGTATCGGAGTCGGAGCAAGACCAGTATATCTGGTGGCTCTTCCTCGACGCCGATGAGTTCACGCACGGGCCTTCGGGGATGACGCTGCGCGACTATCTAAGGACCTTGGACGAAAAGTTCCGTGTGGTGGGGAGCAGATTTTTCGATCATTATCCGAGCGGGAGTCCGCAGTACCTGCCCGGTCGCCATCCACTCGATTTCCAGCCGCTTTGCGAAGAGCTTGCTTATCCGATGTGCCCCAGCAGGCACCGTAAGCACCCCCTGCAGAGATACGATAGGGGTGGTGCTGCGATTGAGTGCGGCAGGGGTTTTCATCTGGCGCAGTGCGCCGATCAGCTTTACGAGCCGATACAACCCTCCTTCCTGCACCATTTCCCGTACCGCGAAGAAAGCCTAACTCGCAGCAGGCTTAAAGCACTCTGGGCGAAGGACCACAAAGGCGTCACGCGAGCAGCGGAGTCGCACGACACACACATGTTGGCCCGCTTCCGGTCGCTGGATGCTGTTTATTCTCAGGATTGGACAAGAGTTGAAAATTTTCTCGCGTTGGATCCAATGTGTAGCCAGTTCGAATCACCTCCGCCTGCTTCGGGCGTGAACCTGAGGCCTTGGACGGAGCTGGTCGAACCCCAGCACCAGCAGGTGCTCCGGTGGTATTCGCCGATTAACGCGTGGAATTATGAGAATGTGGACAAATTCCACTATGGCGATGACGTCACGTACAAAAAAGGAATCGCGTTCCTGGACGGCCATGGCACGATTGAAGACTGGGGATGCGGATTTGCGCATGCCAAAACATTCGTGACCAAGAGCCCCTATGTCGGCGTGGACGGAAGCTCGAAATACGCGGATAAGATTGTGGATTTGAGGAAGTATACTTCAGACGCCGACTGTATATTCATGCGGCATGTCCTGGAGCACAACTTTGATTGGCGGCGCATCCTGGCCAACGCGATTGCGTCCTTCAAGAAACGCATGGTCCTGGTTATCTTTACTCCGCTGGCCGAAACGACTCGGGTGATCGCCACTTCAACCAATGTAACTTCGATTCCCGTGCCGGATATTTCGTTCAGAAAGGAAGACCTGACGGAGTATTTTAAACAGTTCAAATACACTGAGGAGTCGCTTCAAACAGACACTCAGTACCAAACAGAACATGTGTTCTATATCGAGAAGTCCGCGGCAGAGCTGCTGGCAACGAAGACTGAGACGGGGATGCAAATCGAAGAGCAGCTCCGAAGCGAGCTCGACGCCTGGGCGGCCGCGGGAATGACCGCCAAGTTCTGGTGGCGCGACGACGATGCGGTATCCGATACGCCGCAGCTTCGCCGCCTTCTCGATCTCGCGCGCGACGTCGCAATTGTACCTGGCCTGGCTGTTATTCCAGCGCAGGCCGATGATTCGTTGGCGAAGTTAGTTTCCACAGCGGAATGCTGTGTCTGGCAGCACGGCTGGGGCCATCACTTCCACGCGAGCGGCGAATTCGGAGATGGCCGCGCGCTGGATCTGATGACGGACGACGCCTTGGCCGGGCAACGTTGCCTCGACCTTTTGTTCGGTCCGGCTGGATGGCAGCGAGTGTTCGTGCCGCCCAATCACATGTTGTCGATACCATTCAAAGCGCTTATTCCGAGGCTTGGGTATCTCGGAGTTTCTTCCGGAGTTCCTTTGACGCCACCCCTGCACCGTGTTGTGGAAATGAACACGGATATCGACGTGATGAACTGGCCCGAAGGGAAAATCCTTAGCGCAGACGCCGTCTGCCGCATGATCGTCGAACAGCTCATGTCGCGTCGACTGGGAGAAACTCCGGTTGGGCACCCTGTAGGTATCCTGACGCATCACCCCGTGTTCGACGGCGAAGCCTGGGACTTTCTCTCAAATCTTTTCGCGTACCTCAAATCGCACCCCGCTGTTGAAGTGCTTCGAGCCGACAAATTGTTTGATGCTCCCAGCAACTCGTCAACGCAGGTGTCGTGGGCCGCGAACGGACATGATCGAGCGGCCGCCGCTATAACTATGGTGATCACCAGTTGCGGTCGTCAGGATCTGCTTGTCCAGACGCTTGACAGTTTTCTCAAGTACAATACCTATCCCATTCGCGAGTTCATCGTGATCGAAGACGGGGAGGCCGACAAGAATCTTGCCCTGAAGGATCGCTATCGACAATGGGATTTCAAATGGCTATCGACCGGTACGCAAGTCGGGCAGATAGCGGCAATCGACACCGCCTACAGTTCGGTTGAAACAGACTACATCTTTCATTGCGAGGACGACTGGGAGTTTTACGCGCCCGGATTTATTGAAAAGTCGCTGGCCGTGCTGAAGCACAACCCGGAGATCTTGCAGGTATGGATACGCGCTCTCGCTGACACCAACAATTCCCCGGTAATGGATTGCATTTTCTTTGCCGGCGAAATCCCTTACCGCCTCATTCAGCCCGGGTATCACACGGAAGAGTGGGGCACCTGGCATGGTTTCTCCTTCAATCCCGGCCTGAGACGGCGTCGCGACTATCTCTCAATCGGCTCGTTCGGAGCGCTGGATCCACTCCGGCAGAAAAAATCTTATGAGGTCGAGCGCGAGGCATCGGATTTCTATATGAAACAGGGATTTCTCGCCGCAATTCTCGCTGACAATGGCGGCAAAGGGTACGTCAGGCACATCGGGTGGGGCCGCCGCGTTGCCAACGCCTGCGCATGAACACCCAGATTGATACGCTCCGGCGTCTCCATCGAATCTTCTTCCCGGAATTGCCGCCGCCGCTGGAATGGTACGAGCGATTGGCGGCCCTCGTGCAAGAACATACCGTTGACGATGCGGATATCATTGCGTACTTCCACGCCCTGTCTTTGCATAAGAAGGGACTATCGTGTGGAAATCCCGCTGTTACAGATGGCATACGCGCTCGGCTCGCCACGCTGAAGCATTTTGGCTCCAGAGTTACTCTGGTGGTTCCCACAACGGCTTCGGAGGGGTGGCTGGAGCATGTCATAGACTTTTATAACGATATCAACGTGCCGGTGGCATTTGCTGTGGATGCTCGGACGTCCGATGAAAGTCGCGGTCTTCTTTCCGCAAAGGGGGCCGTTTGCATTGATATGGGTCAAGACCAGCAAGTCGATTTTCTAACCCCCGAAATATTCAAGCTCGTCGGCACAGACTGGATATTGCGTTTGGACGACGACGAGCTGCCGGCGCCAGCGGTGCTGAACTTTGTAGACAAAGCCGTGGAGCATGCGCCTGAATTTGTCTGGGGATTCCCGCGCGTGCACTGCAGATACGACAACCAAAGCGGTGAGCTTCAATACTCACAGTTTTTACCTTTCGGCCCGTTTGCGAAGGCTGATCTCCAATGGAGGCTTATGGCAAGACCTGGCACCCCGACACAGCAGCGGGCTGCAGGTAGGGAGGCGCTGTTGCTGAGCTTCGATTGGGTCGTGCGTTCTTTTGTAGAGCGTGTCGCAAGACTCAAGTGCCGCGACGGACAGACCATCCCCTCTTTGGCTCCGCTTTACTTGCAGGAGGCGATTCCGGAGAACTGGCATATGTTCGCGCCGCTGCCAAACCAGAAGTATAAGGAATTTGCGCGGAGGACCGACCACACGAGGACTCAAAAACGAGAGGGATCACATGACGACAGCGCCGGCACGAACGGCACGCAGAGTTCAATTGCAACGGGCGATCTCCTCTCTAAGGATCCCGTGATTCTTCGCGATGAGCTTATCGCAGAGGCATCGTGTCGTTTCGCTCAGTCTGATATTGCAGGTGGAATGACAGCGTTGACAAAACTCAGGTGGGCGACGATCGACAGTGAAACGCTTGCGCGGACGGACCCGTATTTAGCGCAAATCTCGGCGGGCAAGCGGATCGTGGCGACGTGCGATCCGCGGCGAATCCCAGCCGAGAACGAGATCGTGATTGTGTACGGCAATTATCCGCACATTTTCGAGAATGTCGTCGTGAATAACCCCATCAAACGGCACGTTGCCACGTTCGGCGAGTTCAACTACCACGAGGTGGAATATGACCGCCGGTGGGACGGCGTTGGGCAAATCTATATCATCAACGCTGACCATAGGCCGGACCGGTACGATGCGGTTCTACGGGAACTGGCGTCGGCAAGAGCCCCGTTCCACAGAATCACCCGTATTCCGGCGATAAGGGACGAGACGACCCGGCTACCACCAGTTGACGGCCAGATTGGCTGCCTGCGCAGCCATATCGAAACTTTACGCAGGGCTAAGGCCGAGGGCCTTGCCCATACTCTCGTTCTCGAGGATGACTTTTGCTTTACGACGGAGATCGACGCGCACATGGATGATCTCCAGACATTTCTGAGGCGCGGTTATGAGTACCTGATATGTCTCCTGGCCACGAGCAAGTACGGCCGAATCATTGCGAAAGACGATCTCGTTTCCTTTTCACTGCAACCATGCACAAACACGGGCGCCTACCTCGTTTCCGCTGCTGGTATTGACCAGTTACTTCCGGTACAGGAATTTGCGCTGGAACGCCTGAAAGAAACACATGACACCGTAACATACTCGGTGGATCGCTGCTGGTCAGTCTTGCAGGCATCCGGACAGTTTCTCGTATTCCGGCGGAAGTTCGGCTTTCAGAGCTCAAGCTTCAGCGATATCGAGCGATCGATATCCCGGTACCTGGACTAGAAGCCGGGTCTCGCCGTCTTTTCAGGGTTTGCCGAATCAGTGCCAAGGCTCCGGAGCGCCTCAGAGTCGTTGGCCAGTCTTCCGTCATCACGAATTCGCAGACATCCCGTTCTCCGTCGTCCTGAGACGGCCGGTTAGCACGCCGGGTCATTAGGCGACTGCGGCACGTGGCAGGACTTTTGAAGACTCGACTTCCGGCGGCTCAGTCCATTTCGCTGCTCGCCATCCTGGTGATCGGCGCATTGTTCCGGCTCTATTGGATCGACCAGCCGTTCGTCGATGACAATGGCTGGCGTGAATCGAGCACCGCAATGATGGCGGAAAACATCTTCCATCGTTGGAATGTTTTCTACCCCGAAATCAACTGGGACGGTCCTGGCCCGAGTTATAACGGGCGCGAGTTCCAGACGGTCACCTTGCTCGCGGCGGTTCTGTACGTCTTTCTCGGTCAACAGGATTGGATCGGCCGGCTCGTCGGAGTTGCGTTCGGAGTCTGGGGGATTTTTGCACTCTACAAACTGATCTCCCTGATCTGGGACAGAGAGCGTGCGCTCGTCGGTGCTGCAGTGATGGCCGTGTTTCCGGGCAGCATCTTCATCGACAGAGAGTTCCTTCCCGATCCGGGCATGGTCGCACTGACAACGACCGGCTGCTGGCTATTCCTTGCCTATTTACGCACTGAACGATCATTCCACCTAGTGCTCGCCGTAGCGATGAGTGCTCTGGCGTTTTTGACGAAACTAACCGGTTTGTGCGTAGCCATACCGATGGTGTACGCGGCCCGGAGTGTCTTGTCGTCAAACCCCCGCGGTACAATACGGCCCCATATCCTCGCTATCGCTGGGCTACTCACGATTGCGCCGGTTATTCTTTATTATGCATGGGCATGGCATCTGTCCCGTACGTATCCGCCGTACCATTTCGCCGGCGAGCAGGACTTCATATGGAGTAGTGGCCTCCATGCCTGGTTGCGCGAGGACTATTATCTTCCCAACCTCTATTGGCATCTAAAGAACATCTGGACGAGACCTGGTCTATTATTGGTGGTAGTTGCTTTGTTGCTGAAGCCACGACAATGGGTTGAGGCCGACACGGCCGCGCTACGACGAACTCGCTCGGAGGGCGCACAGTGGTTCTTTCATTACTGGTTGCTTGCGGCTGGGGGGAGCTACTACCTGATCGGGGCCGCTCATCTCACCAGCCAGCCTTACAATCTTCACCTCTTCGATCCTCCGGCCGCCGCTCTCGCGGGTCATGCCATTGTGACGCTAGCAAGCCATGTCAAGCGCTACGTAGGGCCATCCGCGTCGCGGGCATTGGTCATGACGGTCGTTATGGTAATCGCCGTGAGCGGATACGGTAGCTTGAACGATTCGTATCAGTCCTTATCGGAAAGCGGTTACAAGATGGGACTCGCTTTACGCCAAATGACTGAACCCGATGATCTGGTGGTCACGTTTCCTGAATTCCTTGGCGATCCGGTCGCCATTTATTACAGTAGGCGACACGGCTGGGTATTCCCGCCCGCATACACGTGGCGAGACATCACGCGAGACTGGGACGACGCCATCAAGACCGAGCAGGCGATTCGCTGGTTGCAGGACCTCCGGACGAAGGGGGCTCGCTGGGTTGGAATCGAGAGGCATCAGAAGGAGAGGATTTGGCGTCTCAATCCTAATTTGGCCGACTATATTCAGCGAGAATTCGAACTTCGCGAGGAGCATCCGGAGTACCTGATTTACAGGGTGCGATGACCGGCGGCGTCAGCGCGCTTCCGGCAGTCCTGCCGCACTGGTGGCATCTGCCACCGACCTGGGGATCGCGTGGTCGCTGCTCACCCCGCTGGCACAATTCGCGGCCTTTGATCTGGTTTTCAACGTGCTTCTCTCGCTCAATGTCCCGAACTATTTAGGGGTCCTTTTTAACCGCGCCTAGACCACGCGACCAGCGCCATCGTTGACCGTCAGGAGGACATCAAATTAGGATCTTAAAGGCTGGTCTAAGAACAGAATGGTATTGCGAGTGACTGCCCAACTCTCCACGAAGGCGCAAGACTGTTTGTTCTTGGCGCTGGTCGTGATCTGCTCGTCCGTTCTTTATGTTCCACACCTCGGATTCTATAGCGATGATTGGCAGTTCTTGCGCATCATGGGAGCGTCCGCAGACCAATCATTTCTTGGGCTTTTTCGCTCGCTGTACGACGAATGGATGCGGCCTCGCCCGGTTCAAGTCGCCTATCTAGCCGCGCTGTATCGAATGTTTGGCTCTGCTCCGTTTGGATACCACGTGGTAAACACTTTGGTCCTGACTCTGGGCGTGGTGACTTTCCATCTGGTTCTGCGCGAATTGAACGAACCGCGGATATTAACGATCGCGGTCCCGGCGCTCTACTCTTTGCTTCCGCATTACTCGACGAACCGGTTGTGGGTCTCAGCGTTTCAAATCACCCTTAGCATGACTCTATTTTTTCTTAGCCTGTATGCTGATTTGAGAGCCGCGAAGACAAGCGGCACGCCGTTGTTCGGTTGGAGATTAGCCAGCGTGCTGGCGTTGCTTGGAAGCGTTCTAGCTTATGAAATTTTCCTTCCGCTGTTTCTTCTAAGTCCCATCCTGGTCTGGTACAGCCAGCGCGAGCGATACCCTTTGGCCGGAGGCGCATTCTGGCGTACGGCAGCATTCAATCGCCTAAGTCTTATTCTTTTGTCGCTGCTGATAATCTTTAAGGCGTATTCCGCAGCGTCCAATTACGGTCTGGCAGATTCTGCGCAACGATATGATAAAATCGCGCATAGATTGTTTGCTTTCTATTATGGTGAGTACGACTACGGATTGAATCTTAGGCAAGCGCTGACGACAAATTTCGGCGACTACGGTCTGCGACTGCCCCACGTCATACAGGGGATTCTGTCGCGCGGTCCCGACACTGCAGCTTTGGCCTTTAGTGGGATAAGCGGAGTGGTAATCTTCGGCTATCTTTATCGCCTGGCGAGCCGCGCCGAAATTGATTATCTCAACCGCATGAATTGCCTCAGGTATATTTGCTCCGGTCTTATTGTTTTTGGACTTGGGTACGGAATCTTCTTATTTACTACGCGAGTCCAGTTCACGCCGACCGGTATAGGAAACCGAACGACGATGGCAGCGGCAATAGGCGTGGCACTGGCCATGGTTGGGGCCGCGGGTTTAGCGAGTGGCATAGGCAATTCACAGAAGCTGGCCAGGTTTTCTTTCTGCCTGCTGCTCGCTCTGTTGTGCGCGAGCGGTTATTTGATTAACAATACCATAGCCTCGTTTTGGATCGCGGCGTATCGCGCGGAAACAGAGGTATTGGCGGATATTCGAGAAAGAGTTCCGAAACTGCCGGCAGGAAGTACTCTATTCTTGGATGGCGTGTGTCCGTATATTGGGCCGGCAATTGTTTTCGAGTCGAGCTGGGATTTGGCCGGTTCTTTGGCGCCAATTTACTCCGATCAAACGTTGCGGGCGGACGTAGTTACTCCCAGGATCAAGATAAAGGAGGATGGAATCCATCAGTGGCTGTATGGCGTAGAGCATGGCTATCCGTACGATAATTTGTTCGTTTATCAGTTTGGGCAAAAATCTCTGCACAGGTTGAACGACGCTGAATCCGCCCGCACCTATTTCGGCTCGTCAAATTCGCATCTGCAGCAGCACTGTCCCGAGAGCTATGAGGGCCACGGGGTGCGAATCTTCTGAGTTCCTGTCGCTGAATGGCATCTTAGATTCTTCCGTTTGAAATATTTGACAGAAGCACTCAAGAAATTTGCCCGCGCCAAGCATGTCCTGAGCAACGTCGAAGGGCTCGCCAAGAGCGCAAAGAAATCCAGAAATCCCGATCTCACCCCCCTTTTTACAAAGGGGGGTGGACTTGAGGAAACCTTGGTGTGCTTTGCGTCTTTGCGCGATTCATCTCTGCAAAAATTTCACATGTGTTTGGCTAGGTCTCGGTTGGTGAAAAAATGTCTGTGAACGCGGTTAGAACAGCTCTTGCCGGGCAGCGATTACTCTATGTCCGCGATCTCTTATTGACGCTCGTCGGCCGGGATATGAAATTACGCTACAAGCGCTCGATCCTGGGGATCGCATGGTCGCTTCTCACCCCGCTGGCGCAGTTGGCGGTCTTTTACCTGGTTTTCAAAGTGCTTCTCCCGCTCAACGTCCCAAACTATTTAGCGTTTCTTTTCAGCGGCGTGCTGGCCTGGAACTGGTTTAACGGCGCACTATTCCAGGCGACCAGCGCCGTGGTTGACAACCGTGATCTCATCAAGCGCCCGGGCTTCCCGATAGCGATTCTTCCAGCCGTTACCATAACCAGCAATTTAGTCCACTTTTTGCTCGCCCTTCCGATTCTGTTCGCGTTCCTGGTGCTCGGCGGTAGCCGATTGACCACGGCGTTGCTGGCGCTTCCGCTCGTGATTGCGATTCAGTTCATTTTGACGCTCAGCCTCGCCTATTTTACGGCCACGTTCTATGTCACTTTCCGCGATACTCAGCATCTCCTCGGCGTGCTTCTGAATTTGCTCTTTTTTCTTACACCGATCTTCTACAAAGCCAGCGATCTGCCCGCACAATATCAGTCGCTGTATCGTCTGAATCCCATGGTGCACCTGATCGGAGCCTATCGTACGATCTTTTTGTCCGGCGCCTTCCCGGAGGCGAAGAGTCTGATTGTATTGGCGATTTCCTCAGTGGCGGTTCTGTTTATGGGATATCATGTCTTTAGCAAGGCAAGCGGGCATTTTGTCGACGAGCTGTAGACCCCGTACCACGGAACTCACATCCGTGGCCTCGGGACGGTTCCCTTCTGGCAAGGTTGGAACGGTCACCCTCGCATTCGCACGCGGCTTCTGTGGAACGGGGTAAATGGATTACTCGGTTGTTGTCAAGGGCTTGAGCAAGCAGTTCTATCGCTATCACGCGGACCGGCCGGGGACTTTGCACGAGACCCTGGTTCGGGGTCTGCGGCGGCTGCGGCCGGCAGAGCGGTTTTGGGCCTTGCGAGACGTCACCTTTAACGTCGCGCCGGGGCGCATGCTCGGAATGGTTGGCGCGAACGGATCGGGGAAGTCCACGTTGCTGCGCCTGATCGGCGGCGTGGGACGGGCCGACGAGGGCTCCATCGAGGTTTACCGCCGCATGGGCGCGCTGCTGGACTTGGGCACGGGCTTTCACCCCGACCTCACCGGACGGGAGAACGTATTCGTCAATGGCGTGATCTGCGGCCTTACACGCCGCGAGGTCGCGCGGCGCTTTGATTCGATCGTGGCTTTTGCGGAACTGGAAACGTTTATCGACAATCCGATCCGGACGTACAGCACCGGAATGCAGATGCGCCTGGGTTTTGCGATAGCAGTCCACGCCGAGCCGGAGATTTTACTGATCGATGAAATCCTGTCGGTTGGCGACCACTCGTTTCAGCGCAAAAGTTTTGACCGCATTACGCAGTTCAAGTCAGAAGGGTGCACGATTATTCTCGTCACTCACGATACGGAAACAGTTTGCGAGTTGTGCGACGAGGCGATTTGGCTGGACGGCGGCCGGCTTATGCTGCATGGCCGTCCTGGCATCGTGGTCGACCAATACATCGCCGCCTCTGAGGCCGCAAGCGCCCAGCGTCATTTGCTGGATGCTGATTCCGGCGCGAGCCGCGCACTGCCAAGTTCTTCGTAAGGCCATTTCGGTTTCAACTCTGTGAACTCTGCGTCTCTGTGGTGAAACTAAGAATCCGGATATTTCACAAAGAGGCACGGAGGACACGGAGTAAAGAGTTTTTGATCCGAACTCTGTGTCTTTGTGGTGTAACCAAGAATCCGGATATTTCACAAGGAGGCACGGAGGACACGGAGTAAAGAGTTCTTGATCCGAACTCTGTGAACTCTGTGTCTCTGTGGTGTAACCAAGAATTCGGATATCTCACAAGGAGGCACGGAGATCACAGAGTAAAGAGTTCTTGATCCGAACTCGGTGAACTCTGGGTCTCTGTGGTGTAACCAAGAATTCGGATATCTCACAAGGATATCTCACAAGGAGGCACGGAGATCACAGAGTAAAGAGTTCTTGATCCGAACTCGGTGAACTCTGGGTCTCTGTGGTGTAACCAAGAATTCGGATACCCCCTATGTCAGGATAGATGTCGCATCAGGAAATAGAGGAAACCGGGGCGAGAGGGAAGGACAAGCAAGTGAGTGAGCAACGATCGGAGGAGTTTAGAAGAGCGGCGGTTCAGAAGTTTCGGAGTCGAGGGTCGCGGTCAGTGGGAGAAGTGGCCAGAGTACTGGGAGTGTCGAGTTGGTCACTTTATCAATGGGCGAAGCGTTATGGTAACGATAATGGGATGAAAAGGAATCGAAGACCGTGGGATCGAAGTGCCCAAGAGAAGCTGAAAGCGGTGATCGAGTTTGAGGGATTGGAGGGCGACAAACAGGGGGAGTATTTGCGCCGGGAAGGATTACACAGTGATCACATCGCGGCATGGAAGAAGAGCATGGAGGCAGGGTTAGAAACTGGTGGAGGAGCCAATCAGGCAACGCGTGCGGAGAGAGCTCAGGACAAGCGCAAGATCAAGGAATTGGAGAAAGAGCTCCATCGCAAGGATCGAGCGTTAGCGGAGACCACCGCACTGTTGGTGCTGAAAAAAAAAGCGGACTTGATCTGGGGCAGCGGGGACAACGAGTGAGCGTGGAAGATCGCCATACCTGCATGGAGTTGGTCAGGGAAGCCAAGGCCAGTGGTGCTGGGCGGGCGGCGAGTTGCGCGGTGCTCGAGGTGAGTCTGCGGACCTTGGAGCGCTGGGAGAAAGAGCCCGACAAGGGGGATCAGAGACGGGGTCCTGACACGGTAGCTACCCACAGCCTGACCGAGCAGGAGAAGCAAGCCATCGTGGAGGTCTCTAATAGCAGCGCGTATCGCGATCTGTCGCCGTGGCAGATCGTGGCTCAGTTAGCCGACTCGGGGCGTTATCTGGGTTCGGAGAGCAGTTTTTACCGGGTGTTAAAACAAAAGGATCTGCTTTCGCACCGCCAAAACAGCAAGCCCCACGTGCATAGTCGGCCCAAGGATTTACTAGCCAAAAATCCCAATGAAGTGTGGAGCTGGGATATCACGTATATGAACAGCGCGCTTAGGGGCGGCTATTATTATCTGTACTTGGTGGAAGATATTTTCAGTCGGATGATCGTGGGATGGACGATCGAAGAGGTAGAGAGCGCCGAGCATGCCGCTGAGCTAATCGAGCGGGCCTGCCAAGAGCAAGGGATTTTAAGGGAAACGCTTACGCTACACTCTGACAATGGCGCGCCGATGAAAGGGGCTACGCTGCTGGCTACCCTGGAGCGGCTTGGGGTGGTCCCCTCTTTTAGTCGCCCGTCGGTGAGCGATGACAATCCGTATTCTGAGTCGCTGTTCAAGACCTTGAAGTACCGTCCCTCCTATCCGGATGGCGCCTTTGGCGGACTCGATGAAGCCAAACAGTGGGTAGGGCGCTTTGTTCAGTGGTACAACACCGAGCACCTCCACAGCGCGATCCGCTTTGTCACTCCCGGGTCCCGACACCTTGGATTGGACAAAGCGATTTTAGACAAGCGCAGCGTCGTGTATGAAAATGCCAAACGGCTAAACCCTCTACGCTGGTCACGCCACACCCGCAACTGGTCAGCGATCACCGAAGTGCATCTCAATCCCAAAAAGCACAGGATCGAAACCCAACAGCTGCTAACGATCGATACCGGCAGTGACCGCATCGCTTCGAAACCGCGGCCGCAGTGCTCGCAAACCAGTGGCCCAATGAAGCGAAATGCCCACGCCAGTCGGGTCAGTTCAGAAAACGCCTTCCACAGGGGCTCTATAACGAACGATCAGGAGTCAGGGAGGGATCTACCTAGGGGCAAAAATCGGCTGAGCGTGGATCTGCTACAGTCATCACGTCGAAGCTCGATATCTCGCTTCAAGCAGACCATGGATTATCCATCGTTAGAAAATCTCCCTTAAACAATCAATGCGACATCTATCTTGAAATTCACCGGATATCTCACAAGGATATCTCACAAAGAGGCACGGAGGACACAGAGTAAAAAGTTCTTGATTCGAACTCTGTGAACTCTGTGTCTCTGTGGTGAAACCAAGAATCCGGATATTTCACAAGGAGGCACGGAGGACACGGAGTAAAGAGTTCTTGATCCGAACTCTGTGAACTCTGTGTCTCTGTGGTGAAACCAAGAATCCGGATATTTCACAAGGAGGCGCCCGAGCCCGGCTCGTATTAGCCTGGCTCAAGAATTGCGTGACGGGAAGCTTTTATAAACGGGCGTTCTGAATATGCCAGTGACTACCGAAAAAGTCTTTAAGTGGTGGGATTATCCCGTCTTTATTTTGTTAAGTATTTTAAGCCTTTATGCCATTTTTTCCCTCCTATCGCACTGGCTCTCCGTCGCCGACGCGCTGCACCGGCCGATCAGTTTCTCGGTAATCACTGTCATCTTGCTTGTCGTTTTGACAAACAATCAGGGCCGTTGGTTCTTGCTGCCGTTCATGCGGAAACCAAGGCGGGTCGCTCCACCCTCGGGCTGGAGAGTCGCTGTCGTTACGACTTTTGTCCCGGATGGAGAGCCGCTGGAGATGTTGGCAGATACCGTCAAGGCGTTAATCGCGCTGGACTATCCGCACGACACGTGGGTGTTGGACGAGGGAAATAGCGAAGAGGTCAGGGCCCTTTGCTTGAGACTGGGCGCAAAGCATTTTAGCCGAAAGCCTTTTCCTCGGTACCAGGCAACCGCCGGGGTCTTCCAGTCGGGCTCGAAGCACGGCAACTACAACGCGTGGTTACATGAGGCCGGCTTTGCGGCTTACGATATCATTACGACCTTCGATCCCGATCATATGCCGGAAGCGGGCTTTCTTTACCGCGTGCTCGGCTATTTCGAAGATCCCAAAGTCGCCTATGTGCAGGCCGCGCAAACCTACCGCAATCAAAACGCGAGCTTCATCGCGCGCGGCGCCGCAGAGGAAACGTACGCTTACTATTCTTCCGTTCAAATGGCCGGCTACGGAATGGGATATCCGATTATCGTCGGTTGCCATAATACGCACCGCGTGGCGGCGCTCAAAGAGGTCGGCGGTTTTGCCGCGCACGATGCCGAGGACCTTCTGCTTACGCTGACTTATCGCGCTAACGGCTGGCTGGGCGTGTACGTGCCCGAGATTCTAGCTCGAGGGCTGACACCCGTGGATTGGCGCGGCTACCTGCAACAGCAGCGCCGGTGGGCGCGCTCGGTATTGGACATCAAGCTGCGGCGCTATTCCGACCTGTCGAAGAGTCTTTCGTTGCAAAGTCACGCGATGAGCTTCTTGCACGGTCTCAATTATCTCCACCGGACCGTGATAATTTTCTTGATTATCTTGCTTACCGGTTTCATGCTTGCGACGGGCAGGGTGCCGGCTGTGGTCTCTTATGTTACGGTTCAGAGGCTCGCAATATTGTGCGCGGTCTTGCAGCTTTGTGAGTTCTACCGCCAGCGGTTCTACCTCGATTGGCGCAACGAATGGGGTTTTCATTGGCGAGTCGCGCTTTTGCATTATGCGAAGTGGCCGTGGTTTCTGCTGGCCTTTTTCGATGTTCTATTTAAGAAACCAAAGCCTTACGTGTTGACCCCAAAGATAAAATCCAGCTCGCGCAGCCACTTGCTCGTGGTGCCGAACCTGCTCGTGATAGTTCTTCTCTGTCTTGCCTGGGTTGTCGGCCAGAGTGACGGTCATGCGATACATCCGATCGTCGGGATCTCCGCCGCGACCCTCATGGGCGTTTCCGCCTTTCTGATCTGGACCGAGTTTTGGGATTTTCCGCCGCCTTATCAGAAGGAGCTGCAGCGGAGTCGCTCCTCGAGCGCGACCGCTTCTCTGCTAGAAGGGCACCGCAGCCCTACCGCAGAGTCCGCAGATGAAGGCGAGGACCGATCTTTCAAAACCGTCCGAACGGAAAGGCTCTAACGTCAAAGACGAGTTCTTGATCCGAACTCTGTGAACTCTGGGTCTCTGCGGTGAACCAAGAATCCGGATATTTCACTCGGATATCTCACAAAGAGGCACGGAGGACACGGAGGCGTGTGAAGAAAAATGGATCGTGCTCGTGTTCGTGATCGTGCTCGTGAACTCGGCTGACGAAAAATGGGGCGCTGGAGCATTGGAGTATTGCTGAGGACACGGAGTGAAGAGTTCTTGATTCGAACTCTGTGAGCTCTGCGTCTCTGTGGTGAACCAAGAATCCGGATATCTCACAACGAGGCACGGAGGACACGGAGTAAAGAGTTTTTGATTCGAACTCTGTGAACTCTGGGTCTCTGTGGTGTAACCAAGAATCCGGATATCTCACAAGGAGGCACGGAGATCACAGAGTAAAAAGTTCTTGATCCGAACTCTGTGAACTCTGCGTCTCTGTGGTGAAGAACCAATTCGGAAACCAGGCGGGCGTTTTTAGCGGTCAAATGTAACGTTAAGGTTCGCTGCGGAGGTGGAAACGTGGAGACGGAACAGCGGGCCGGCCACTCCCCTGAGGAAGCCGGCGCAACCGCCAAACAGATTCTTCTATCGGTTGTAGTTCCTGCGTACAACGAAGAGGAGGTCTTGCCGGAGTTTCACCAGCGGCTGTCCGCAGCGCTGGGTTCCATGCCGGGCGTGGCGGAGATTATCTACGTGAACGACGGCAGCACCGATCGTACGCTCGCCGAGATGCAACAATTGCGCGCCGCGGACCCAAGAGTGGCGATTTTGGATCTCAGCCGAAATTTCGGCAAGGAGATCGCGATGACGGCGGGGCTCGATCGCGCCGGCGGCGACGCCGTCGTGGTAATCGATGCGGATTTGCAGGATCCCCCTGAGCTGATCCCGGAGTTAGTGAAGCAATGGCTCGATGGTTACGACGTGGTCTATGCGCAGCGGATTGCCCGGGAGGGGGAAGGCATCTTCAAGAAAGCAACCGCTTATGTTTTTTATCGCCTGATTCAGGTGATGAGCAAAACCGCAATTCCTGAGGATACCGGGGATTACCGCTTGCTCAGCCGGCGCGCGGTTGAATCGCTCAATAAAGTCAGAGAACAGCACCGCTTTATGAAAGGGATCTTTGCCTGGATTGGTTATGCGCAAAAGGCAGTCCCCTATCGGCGGGAGGCCCGGCCGAGAGGGCAGAGCAAGTGGAATTATTGGCGGCTGTGGAATTTTGCCCTGGAGGGGATCACTTCATTTACCATTGGCCCGCTTAAAGTCGCCAGCTACCTCGGCCTCGCCACCGCGCTGGTCGCTTTTCTCTACGCTCTTCGGATCATTTTTAAGACTATCTTTTACGGTGACCCGGTGGCCGGCTACCCGTCATTGATGGTGGTGATCCTTTTTCTTGGAGGCATCCAGTTGATGACGCTTGGAGTGATCGGCGAATACCTGGGGAGGATTTTTGACGAGAGCAAGCAGAGGCCGCTTTACTTCGTCAAAAATTATTCACCGGCAACAAAAAACAGTAGAGCGTAAAAAGGCAAAAGTAAAAAGACGTGCTCGTGCTCTGATCGTGGAAGGAGCCGACGAGAAATTAAAAAGTCAAAATTCAGGACAAAGGCAAGTGAAAATTCGCAAAGCATAAAATGCAACATTACAGGGATTGCCAAAAAGAACCGCCGCGGCAGAGCAAATTGTCAACGCGTTCATGGATTCTCAATTTTGCCTTTTTGCTTTTTACTTTTTACTTTTCCCTTTCCTCCGGAGCGGCAAGAGAAATAGGGCCCGAGAGCGACTTGTGCGCTGAAATCAACCGGCTTGTTCCCGGCCAGGAGCTGGCGCTTCGTCCCGGCGACTACCGGGGGCCTTGTGATATCCGCAACGGCGGGACCCGCGAAAGGCCCATAGTCATACGCTCTCAGGCTCCGCGCCGTCCGGCTCGGATCGTCTATGCAGGCAATCAATTCAACGTTTTTGACGTGAGGGCCGACTTTGTTACTATTCGCGGCCTGGAGATCGGCCCGACACAAACGGGCGTTGACGGAATAAGAATCTATTCGCAGGCCGGCATCACGGTTGAAGACTGTCATTTTTCACGATTGGGCGGCGCCGCCGTCGTGGCCACTCACTCGAGTGTTCACGGAGTTACGGTGAGGCGAAACATCGTCCAGGATTCGTTTACGACTGCCATATACTTCGGCTGTCACGACGGTCTCGGTTGCCGCGCGTCGGATCTGCTCGTGGAGCGAAATTATATCCACGGCATCGAGGCGCCGGATTCGGAGATCGGCTACGGCATTCAGGTGAAGCTAAACTCTACCGCGATCATCCAGGATAACGTGATCGTGGATACTAAAGGTCCGGGGATCATGGTTTACGGGTCAAATGATGCCAAGAAGGCGAGCATTGTCCAACGGAATTTTCTCTCCGGGTCCCGAACGTCGGCAGGGATCGTCGTGGGCGGGGGCCCCGCGATCGTCAGAAACAATATCGCGGTCGCAAACGTCGAGGGGGGAATCCTACTGCAGGACTACGGGAAGCGCGGGCTGCTCCGGGGGGTCGTGATCACCCACAATACCGTTGTCGGCAATGGCTGGGGCGCGATCGTCGTCCGGGATAAGAACGTTGAAGCATGGGTCTCCAACAATGCCGCCGTGGCGCCGGCAGGCACGCAGGCCTTTCCCTCGAGCCGGCCAAATTTATACCTGGCGGGGAATCGCGACTGTACAAGGCTACAGTGTTTTGCGGATCCGGAGTCGAGAAACTATTCCCCGGCCGCGGGCTCTCCTCTGCTCGCGGCCGGCGCAAGGCAAAACCCGCTTTTGACTCCAACGGATGATTTCTACGGTCATCCGCGCGGTACTCCGGCAGCCGTGGGCGCAATCGAGAGGCCCGGTGGCCCGATTACGTTCGGAATCAAGTTAATGTAAATCCATGGTCGTACCGGCTAAAATTGGCATTGGTATTGCTGTATCTCAAGGCTGGCCCGTCCTCAGCTACCTTATTGCTCGACATTGGGGCAGGTTCAGGTAAATGTGCACAGGGACTCCCTGTGATCGGGCATGTTTGCCTCGGACTGGACTGTTCTTAAGGAGAGCCATTGGACTGCCGTGAACAACAATGGAAGAGAAATCTGTATTGACAGGTTGTTATTCGCGCTTTTTTCGCTTTTTCGTTTCCTGCCGGGGCGTCGAACCATGAGCCCGCCCGACGGAATCGTTGCTGAGCGGAATCTGCATTTAGGACCGGGGGTCACATCTGCGGAGAGATTGGTAGGGCAAAGATGAAAGTCAGTATTTTTGGTTTAGGCTACGCGGGGTGTGCAACCGCGGTAGGGTTGGCGCACCGCGGCCATGACGTCGTTGGCGTTGACGTCAACGAGCGGAAAGTTCGGATGATTAACCGTGGCGAATCACCGATCCTCGAAAGTGACCTGGACGCGATGATCCGCTTCTCTACGCGGTGCGGGAAGCTTAGGGGTTGCAGCGATCCGGCAAGGGCTGTTTGTGACACCGACGTTTCCCTGATCTCGGTGGAATCGCCAACAAAACGAAACGGTCAGTTTGATTACGGTTATCTGCTGAACGCGATCTGGGGGATCGGAGAAGGCCTGAAGGAAAAAAGCGCCTATCATGTGGTTGCCCTTCGGAGCGCAGTCCCTCCCGGCACCACGGAGTCGCTCGTAGTTCCGGAACTGGAAAAAACTTCCGGCAAGTCAGCCGGGAAAGAATTTGCGGTTTGCGTCAACCCGGAATTTCTGCGCCCGGGATCGCCCTGGAACGATATTGTGAATCCAGCCTTTGTGATTGTTGGGAGCCGTGCAGGCGAAGGCCAGGAGATTCTGCAAGAGCTTTACCGGGGCGTAGGGAAGATCGTCAATACTCAGATCAGGACGGCCGAGATGCTTAAATATGCCTGCGACGCCCTTAACCCACGGAAAGTCGACTCGGCCGACGAAATCGACAGGATTTCCGATGACCTGGGTGCCGACGCCCGCGCGCTTTTGCATCTGTTCGGTCATGACACCAATCTCGATCTTTCACCCGTCCATGACAGACCTGATACGGCGACCCTGGGTGACGATCGCGTGCGCTCGCGCCGCGGAAATTGACACCGGAGGATTAGCTGGATGTGTGGCATCGTCGGTATTCGGTCGACGGAAGATCGCTCTCAAGACCGAAGGACACGGCGGGGCCGAGCCGCAACCAAAGCAGTATCTCACCACAGAGACACGGAGTTCGTTCGTTTCGAACCCTTCCCTCAGCGCCTCCTTGTGAGACATCCGAATTCTGTTTCACCACAGAGACACAGAGTTCACAGAGTTCGGATCAAGAACTTTTTCCTCTGTGTCCTCAGCGCCTCGTTGTGAGATATCCGGATTCTTGGTTACACCACAGAGGCACGGAGTTCACAGAGTTCTTTCCTCCGCGTCCTCAGCGCCTCCTTGTGAGATATCCGAATTCGTTCTTCACCACAGGGACACAGAGTTCACAGAGTTCGGATCAAGAACTCTTGACTCCGTGTCCTCAGCAATACTCCAATGCTCCAGGGCGCCCCATTTTTCGTCAGCCGAGTTCACGAGCACGATCACGAACACGATCCATTTTTCTTCACACGCCTCCGCGTCCTCCGCGCCTCCTTGTGAGATATCCGAATTTGTTCTTCACCACAGAGACACAGAGTTCACAGAGTTCGGATCAAGCACTCTTTCCTCCGCGTCCTCAGCGCCTCCTTGTGAGATATCCGGATTCTTGGTTACACCACAGAGGCACGGAGTTCACAGAGTTCGGAGTGTGTTTTGATCAAGATCTCTTTACTCTGTGTCCTCAGCGCCTCGTTGTGAGATATCCGGATTCTTGTTTCACCGCAAAGGCGCAGAGTTCGCAGAGGATCAACAGCGTAGGGCGAGGCGCGCAGAGCAAGGGGCGGAGAGGACGCGAAAATTCCGAGACCTTCGCGATTCCCTCTTCGTGGTGAACCAAAATGCCCGGCACAGTGAAGCAGGATTGGCCGGATTGCCCGCACGAAAGCCTGAAGCGCCAAAGATTTGTCGTCGAGGGAAATTGTGAACATGATCGGTCTCCGCGCGGTCAGGGCCGGTTTCTGTCCCGCGCCAATTCTCCAAGTAGGACAGGTGGGAGTGATTGTATTTCTTTACCTCCTGGTATTCGCTCCATTATTCCCAGGTCTCGTCGGAGAATGGTACGAGCACCAAAACTTTACCTATTGTTTTCTCATTCCGTTTATTTTTCTCTATCTTCTCTGGCAGGATAGAGAGACGCTCCGGGCTATTCCAGTAATTCCTACGCTTCTGGGGGGTCGTTCCTTTGCTGGCGGCTCTGATATTGGGTTTGCTCGGCACTGCCGTCGGCGATCTATTTACGATGAGAGTGTCGGCGGTCTTGGCGGCGGCGGGATTAATCCATCTGTTCATGGGGACGCGCTACCTGAAAGCCTTATCTTTCCCCCTGGCTTATCTTTCGTTGATGGTTCCCCCGCCTTACCTCCTGGTAAAACAGATTTCGTATCACCTCAGAATGCTGGACGCTTTTTTGGCAGCGGGGGCGCTGCAGACCTTTGGGGTTCCAGTTTACCGGGACGCCTATTTTCTCCACCTCCCCAGTATTTCTCTGGAAGTTGCGGATGTCTGCAGCGGGATCGCCTCGCTGTTCGCGATGCTCGCCTTGGGGATGATCTATGTTCATTCTCTTCCAGTCGGCTGGCGTTCGAAGGCAGCGGTGATGATGGGTGTGGTTGTTTTTCCGGTCGCAGCCAATGTGCTGAGGGTTTTCCTCGTCGGCTTTACCGTTTACTACTATGGTCCGATTATGCTGGGCGCGTTTTTTCATAGGTTCAGCGGCACGTTTACCTTTGGTCTCGCGCTGGTGACGCTTATTTCGTGCGGTGAGTTCCTGCGCCGGAAGTGGCCGGGAAAGGTTATCGAGACATCCGCGGCGCGAGGCGAAGAGACCGGGGTCCCGAGTGCCGGAAATGCCGGCGACGAACCTGCAAGAGTCCAGCCGGGGCAGTGGGTTTTCTTTCTTGCGGTGGCGGTGTTTGCCGGCTCAATCTATCTCTCCGGACATTTGTCGGCCCAGCGCCGTGTAAGCTTGAATTTCGACCTCCGGGAGCTACCGGCGACGTTGGGGAGTTATGTGTTATCGAAAGCCAACGCGACCGAGCCTTATCAAGACCCGAACGCAGAAAACAGCCTTGCTCGCTTCTATGACGGTCCAGACCATAAGCAGATGGAGCTTTTCATCGGTTATCGCGGTTATCAAGACGGTCAAAACCGGCTGTTTTCCCCCAAGTTGGTCTTGCCCGAAAGGTGGAATTTCGTCTGGGTGGAGTCGGATCGTATTGCCATCCCCGGCTTCGCGCCCCTCACGGCGAGTTGGATGCTGACGCAAAACGGAGAGACACAGCGCCTCGTGCTTTATTGGTATCAAGCGCGCGGCCGCTCGTTCGCAAGTGAAATCAGCCATCGGGTGGATCAGCTCGTCAGCGCTTTCTCCAGCGGTCGGACGGACGGTGCCGTCGTGCGCATCGCCACGCCCGTCAGCGAAGATGAAAAACTGGAAAATGCAAAAGAAAGAATCAGAAAATTCGTTGCCTATGTTTATCCTCATCTTGCGCGGTTACTGCCGGGGTGAACAGCCGCGCGACTGAGAGTAGTCCGTGACAATGGTTTCAGGTTTCGGGTTTCAGATGAGGGTCGAGGCCAAGTGGCAAAACAGGGACGATTGATGAGTAACAAGGGATTTCCCCCCCCGACACCCGACCCTTGGTACTGCGTTTGCTTGTCACTATGAGATGTTAGAGACAAATTCTCACATGCGGAAGCGTAATCATCTATTATGAGTCACAACTTTCTTGTTACCGGCGGAGCGGGCTTCATTGGGTCGCATCTCGTGAAGAGGCTTGTTGAGCAAGGGGATAGCGTGCGTGTGGTGGATAACCTGAGCACGGGAAAGAAGGAGCGCCTGCGAGGCTTGCTTTGCTCCATTGAGTTCGTGCACGCCGACCTGGCCGATCCCGGAGTCAGCGATCGGACCGTAGAGGGGATGGACTATGTCCTGCACCAGGCGGCGATTCCTTCTGTCCAGCGGGCGCAAGACGACCCGGTGGAAACCAACCGCGCCAATGTCACCGCCACCCTCAATCTTCTCGAAAGCAGCCGCAAACACGGCATACGAAGGTTTATTTATGCAGCCTCTTCTTCTGCGTACGGCAACTCCGAGGTGCTGCCCAAACACGAAGAAATGGCGGCCAATCCCTGCTCGTTCTATGCCCTGCAAAAGCTGGTGGGCGAGCGGTATTGCAAGCTCTATCACGACCTTTTCGGGCTCGAAACCGTGAGCCTGCGCTACTTTAATATCTTTGGTCCAAGCCAGGACCCCGATTCCGAGTACTCCGCAGTGATTCCGAAGTTTATCAGCCGCCTGCTCAATCGATCATCGGTGACCGTTCACGGCGACGGGGAACAATCACGCGACTTCACTTTTGTCGATAATGTCGTGCAGGCGAATCTTCTGGCAATTAAGACCGGAAACATCGGAGGAAGGGTTTTTAACGTTGGATGCGGCGAACGCATTACCCTTAATCGGCTGATCCAGCTTATGGAAAAAATCCTTGAGGTGAAAGCTGAAGTGATCATGGCATCTCCCCGCCCCGGAGACGTCCGCCACTCCCTGGCAGAAATCAGTCTGGCAAAGACGAAACTGGGTTACGATCCACAAGTGGGAATTGACGAAGGCCTCAGGAGAACGGTAGAGGCGATGGTGGGGAGCGGGGAGTAAAAATAAGTGATGAGTAATGAGGACTGAGTGGGGGATGGGGAAAATAAGTGCTGAGTAACGAGGACTGAGGACTGAGTTGGGAAAAGAGACTAGAGTCTGTGCGGGTCTTGGGGGTCTACTCAGTCCTCAGCACTCACTCATTCTGCTGAGTCTGGATTAGTGCTGACACTCGGAGGTCTGAGGACTGAGTGATGAGTACTGAGTGGGGGATGGGGAAAATAAGTGCTGAGTAACGAGGACTGAGGAATGAGTGATGAGTGGGAAAAGAGGGACCGGGCTTTGGGTTACTCAGTCCTCGGGACTCAGTCCTCATTCCTGGATTAGTGCTGAGTTAGTGTCGGGGGCAAAGATGGGTAGAATAGAAAGGTTCGAGGATTTAATCGCTTGGCAAAAGGCTAGAAAACTGGCACCGGAGATTTACAAAGTCACTCATAAGGGCGGGTTTCGTAGGGATTTCGGTCTTGCGGGACAAATTCAAAGGGCGGCTGTTTCCACAATGGCCAATATTGCAGAAGGCTTCGAACGCGGCGGCCGAAGGGAATTTCATCAATTTCTTTCGACTGCTAAAGCCTCTTGTGCAGAGGTTCGTTCCCATTTGTATGTTGCCTTAGATGTTGGTTACTTGGACCCGCCTGTTTTTGCTCAGTTATTGACCCAAGCAGAGGAAGTGGGGAGAGTGATTGGCGGTCTGCGCGCTGCTGTCGGAAGACGAGTACAGAGCGGAAAGTTACAACACACTCGGGGGAGTCTGGATTAGTGCTGAGTGATGAGTAATGAGTACTGAGTGGGGGATGGGGAAAATAAGTGCTGAGTAACGAGGACTGAGGACTGGGTAATGAGTAATGAGTGGGGAAAAGAGGGACCGGGCTTTGGTTTACTCAGTCCTCAGCACTCATGACTCATTCCTGGATTTGTGCTGAGTCTGGATTAGTGCTGAGTGATGAGTAATGAGTACTGAGTGGGGGATGGGGAAAATAAGTGCTGAGTAACGAGGACTGAGGACTGAGTTGGGAAAAGAAACTAGAGTCTGTGCGGGTCTTGGGGGTCTACTCAGTCCTCAGCACTCACGACTCATTACTGGATTTGGAAGTCTGGATTAGTGCTGACACGCGGGAGAGACTAGAGTCTGTACGGGTTTTGGGGCTCAGTCCTCAGCACTCATGAGTTACTGAGTTGGAAGTCTGGAATTAAGCAAACGGAGGACTGAAGAGTAACTGTGGGGGTTTTGGGGGGTCTCCTCAGTCCTCAGCACTCATTACTCATTACTTTTTTGCCCTCATTCCTCATTACTCTTTTGCTTTCCGCGAGAGGATCATGATGAAGCGTGGTTTTTTGATCATTGGCGCCGTTGCAGGGCTGGGAATAGCCGCCGCTCTTTATTTTCAGTTCGGTGGCAGCCCGGAGGCAAGGCGGGATCGTTATCTCAAGAAGGGCCGGGACTACATCAGCCGGACCAAGGTAAAAGAGGCGGTTATCGAGTTTCGAAACGCGCTCAAAGCTGATCCGGCTTCTGCTGACGGGCACCATGAGCTGGGACTTGCGCTCCTCAAGATGGGCGATTACGGGAATGCTTTCCGGGAGTTCATGCGTGCCAGTAACTTAAAACCGGATATGATGCAGCCGAGATATCAACTGGCCAATCTATATGTGTCGGACGGGGACGTTCCGCGAGCCAAGGAGCAGTTGGAGAAAATCCGGCAGCATGACCATGATTCCATTGAGGTCCGTTATATCGCCGCTAAGATCGCATTGGCCGAGAAAGACCCGGATAGAGCTATAAACGAGCTCGAAGCGGCTTTGAAGAAGGAGCCCAACCGGGCCAACCTTTACGTAAGCATCGGGAACATTTATGCCGACAAAAAAGACTTTAAGCGAGCGGAGGAGTTTTACCGGAAAGCGCTGGAAATAGACCCGAAGTCAATCCAGGCGCTGGTCGCCTTACCGAAATTGTATCTGGCCATGGGAGATCAAGCAAAAGCGGAGCAGGAACTGATCCTTGCGACGAAGGCCGATCCGGAAAACGAAAATCTGCTTCATATCCTGGGGAGCTATTACGCCGGGACGCGCAAATTCGATGAATTCGAAAAGCTCTATTTAGACCTCCTGAAGAAAAAACCGGATTCACTGATGGCGAAGAAGAAACTGGCGGAATTCTATATTTTGAAAGGCAACTTTGAAGCCGCGAAGGGCTACACCAACCAGATCCTAAAGGCCGAACCCAGGGACACTGATGCTACCTATTTTCTCGGCCGTATCTACCTGGCGGAAAAAGACTACCCCAAAGCTTTACAGGAGCTATTTAATGCCACCCGGGATTCTCCCAGGTTTGCCCCCGCATATTACTTTTTGGGTGTGGCTCGGCTTGGAAACAATGATATTGGGCTGGCGAGAGCGGCCTTTGCCAAGGCTAAAGAGCTAAACCCGCTCTGGCTCGAACCTCGCGCGGCTTTGGCCCGAACTTACCTCGCTTCCGGAGATTACAACCTGGCCTGGGAAGAGAGCGAACAGATCTTACAGGTCCAGCCGCGCAACCTGGAGGTCCTTTTGATAGGCGGAGCGGCGCGGTTGAAAAAAGGGGAGGTCGACCAAGCGTTGGACCTTTTTCGCAAGGCAAAGGAGGTAGCCCCGGCTGACGCTAATGCTTATAACAACATCGGCACAGTCTACCTGGTTCAAAAGAAATATGGCCAGGCGTTAGCGGAATATGAGGAAGCTCTGAGGCTAAATCCGGATAGGATTGACGTCTTAGGCTCGATCGTTCAGGTTTTAATGCTGCAAGGAAACCAAAAAGGGGCGTCCGAAAGGGCCCAGCAACAACTGGGCAAAACGAAGAATAAAGCCCAGGTTTATCAACTTCTCGGCCAGTTAAGTTTAGCGGCCAAGGATTACCAAAAAGGAATCGACAATCTCCAGAAGGCAGTTGGGCTGGATCCGAATCTGCTTAGCGCCTATGCCCTCATGGGTCAGGCTTATGCCGAGCAGAAAATGTTTGACGGTGCCATTGCGCAATATGAAAAGGTCGTCGCGAAAAACCCTGACGCCATTCCGGCTCTGGTCTTTCTGGGCACCCTCTATGATCTAAAAAAAGAACCCGAGAAAGCCAACACCTACTATAAACAGGTGTTGGACCGAAACGACCATGTGGCTTCGGCGGCCAATAACCTCGCTTGGAATTATGCCGAGCACGGAGGGAATCTGGATGTCGCTTTGGCACTGGCGCAGAAGGCCAGGGAGATCGACTCGGACAGCCCGGGTATCGCCGATACTCTGGGCTGGATCTATTACAAGAAGGGTGTTTACTCCACGGCGGCCGGCCTGCTGCGGGAAAGCAACGAGAGATTTCAGAACAAGAATCCCACCGTGCTTTACCATTTGGCTATGGCGTACTATAAGAGTGATGACAAATCGCGCGCGCGTGACACGCTGAAAAAGGCTTTGACCGTCAGCCAGAGTTTTCCTGAAGCGGACCAAGCCAAACAGGCTCTCACCGAGCTAGGATCCAACGGCTGAAGGAAGCCAATCCGATCAATCTTTCCGTCCCCATTATAGTTGTAGTATGGAGGGACGTTGCTCCGGGCCAAGCGCCAAAACGCACCAGATTATTACCCCGTGTTCCAAGGGTGCGCGCGCTGCTAACCTGCTTAAATTCCAGCATGATTTTATGTTGTGGCGAAAAAAACCTGTAAACAATTCTAACAACCGGCTCAGGGTAAATAGTCCGTCATTTCAGGTTGTTATAGGGGATAGACCGCCGATGAGGTTAATTTCTGTAAGTTTGCTTTACAGCTATTGTGGACGCCAGAGAAAAAACCTAGTGTTATTTCAATCACTTACCTCATGGCATTAGAATTGCTCCGGTATAAAGCGCGAGTTAAATTGGAGGAAAGGAAATCGAATAAGGAATCTAAGATGAAAAAAATCAACTTACTTCAGAGTCTAGTGGCGGCAATTGCTTTTGCAACGTCGGTTTTGCTTGCTTCGAGTGTCTGGGCAGTTCCCCAGCTCGATTTTGATATGGCCGCCCCCACCTCGGGTACGATTAGCTACGCCGGTGGCGCGAATCCGTTGTCTGGTGTGAACATTCAGGTGGACACTATCACAGGACTGTCGACTCCGCTTAATGGCGGATCAACGGTAGCGTGCGTTGGTTGCGTATTGAATTTCTCGACGGGTAATTTCTCGAGCGCTAATGGCACCACGGTATGGAACTTCGGCGGCGGCGGAACCATTTCCGTAGTCGGCGGGGTGGATTTGAACGGTGGCGGCTTGGGCGCTGGCGATATACCGGCTGGCACAACCCTTTTGTCGGGAGCGGTTACCGGCGGTTCGGTCACCGCGGCCACTGGCACTTTCAAGGTGTCGATCGTAAGCTTTAACGATGTGAAAGACCCCGACTTAGCAGCGTTCTTCGGAATGCTCGGGGGGCCTGGCATTCCTTGGACCGGTAATTTTAATCTTAGCTTTAATGCTACGGGTGCCGCTCCCAGCGGTTTCACGAGCACGAGCGTACTTAGCGGTGACATTGTCAATGAGCGCGTGCCCGTGCCCGAGCCGTCGACTTTGCTCCTCCTTGGGGTGGGCCTTGTTGGGCTAGCGTTCTGGGGCAGGAAGCGCGTTATCAAGTCACCAAAAGAGTAGACTCGCGCCGTGATCTTTGCCAGAGAAAGGGGAGCCTTGAAGGTCAAGGTTCCCTTTCTCATTCTGGCGGCAGATACGGCGGGGGATCACTTAGATGTCGTTAGCCTACGACCTTGAGAGTAGGGAGCCGAAACGAAGTGAGAGGTAAGGAGAAGGCGGGCAGAACGTACAGACTGGAGCGGGGCGAATAGATCGATGCCTGACGGAGTCGAGGACAAAAGAGTCCTTAAGATAGACGGGGGAGATACCGCGCGCAGGGCGGCTACGCCGCAAACGGGCAGGGTACGCGGGGAAAAACCGGAAATAAGGCCGATAGGCTCATGGAAGAGTTCATGCGACGCGAGAAATTACGCGCGGCCAATACGCGCATGGTGTCAACCGCCCGCAAGGTTAAGGGCCGTCCCTTCGATCAAAGGATGGCGAAGCTATGGTGATGAGTTCTTGCGGGCCAGCGGAAAGGTTCCCCGTTTACCACGGGGATAATGGAGTCATGGAACTGCGGGGGAACGGGCTCTCGTACTGGAGTGATGGCGGATCTCCGCGCTCCAGCGCTCCAGTACTCCGATGTGCTAATTTGACGCCCGGCAAACGGCTAGAGGGATCTTACTCGTAGTCTTTCTTTACCTGCTCGGGAGTGATAACCCAATGGCCCACGCACGCGCCACGCGCAACTTCGCCGATTTGTTTGCCGTTGGTGCCGCCCTCGTAGTTGCCCTCGACGCCGTTGGTCATGACATAGGCGGTTAAGGTTATGGCTTGGGTGCCGACACAAGTTACGAGCTTGTATGGGAAGTTGAGAATGGTTAACAGCACGCTTCCGATGCCGTATGCGCCGTCATCCCCGAATCACCAGGCGGCGAGGTGGACGCGGGGCGAAAATCGCCGTCGGTCCCAAGATGTCGCAAGACTCTTGACAACCGTGGAGAAATAATGTCTCTAGATGCCGGATCAGTTGTATGAAAAGGGCCAATTATCATTCGCGTTATTTCAACGGGGCAAGCGTGCCCTTTTGTCATCCATGCGTCTGCAAAAGTGACAATTCAGACGAAAAATATCGCCGACTGGCAGCGGCCATTTCGGCCCTAACCATGTGTTTTAGCTGATGATTGGGAGCATTAAAGACTATAAGGTAATCTTTGGCATGGTGATTGCTCTATTAATCAAGGATTTATCTTGGAGTCTTTAATTATGTTTAACCGAATAAAAAGGTCGCGTGGCGGTCGCAGGAGCAAGGGGCAGGCACTGGTCGAGATCACTTTAATTATTCCTCTGCTGATCGTTCTGGTGGGTGCGGCAGTGGACTGGGGTCTGGTGTTTTTTGTGTCACACGTAGTTCAAGACGCGGTTCGCGAGGGAGCGCGCATGGCGGTAACGCAGAACACGCCGGTAAGCTTGGCCACGGTGAGAACTGAAGTCAAAAGGATCATGCCCGATACGCCGCTGTTTGCCGCGTTTAGAACGAACGCGAACATCCAGGTGACGTGTATTGCCCCGGTCGGTACCGCGCCGCCGTTTTTGCGCGTGCGAATCAGTAACAATGGTAACGGGATACCCGTGCGTTTCTACTTCATGCGAATCATCGGTCTGACGAGCGCGTCGATTCTTCGGGAGACGACGATGAAGTACGAAAGAGCTCTCACCTGTCCAACGATCACGTAGGAGAGGATCATGAAGCGCGGATTGAAACTCAAGTCTAGAGGACAGGCGTTAGTCGAGATGACGCTCCTGCTGCCTATCATTCTTATCTTTGTCGGCGGGCTGACGGACGTCGGGTTGGCGTTTTTTGTTGGCACGAGCATGGAGAACGCGGTGCGCGAGGGCGCGCGGCTGGCATCGTCGGGAATGGCTTCCGCTAATGTGAAAACCGAGGTTGTCAATAGAATCGCGGCGAAGGGCATGTTTAACCCGGCGTTTAATTCCGGCAATGTGACCGTGACCGGGCCTGTGGCTCTTGCCACCACGTGCACGGGCGCGCAGACACAAGTAACGGTTACCGCGACAGCGACCTACAACTATATGTTTTTGAATCTGGTCGGAATAGCGAGCACGCCGATGTCGCGGAGTGAGAGCATGCGCTTCGAGGGTCCGAACCTGTGCAACTAAATGGGGCGGCACAAAACAAGGAGGAAGTATGAAATCTTTGAAAAATAATCATGGCATCGTGATCGTATACGTGACGCTTTTCTTGATGGTTTTGGGCGTCTTGTTTTTCGCTCTGGGCGTGGACATCGGCTGGATGGTCTACGTGAAATCACAGGGCCAGAAGGCGACTGATGCCGCGGCGCTATCGGGAGCGGCGGCGATTCCCAACGCCAACACCAGCGGAACCAAGACAAAGGTGGACGCGATGGCCACCGTGTTTAACGCGAACAACGCGGTCATGAACGCGAGCGCAGGAATCGTCAGCACAGATGTTCAGCTTTGTGGTGGCAGTACGAATCCTCCTAACTGCAACCCCACTGCAGTGCCCGCGGTCACTCCTGGCAATGCCGCGGGGGTCCGGGTGACCCGAACCTACAACACGCCGCTTGTCTTTACGCGTTTTGTGAATGGACAGGCAAGCACGAACCTCACCGTATCCTCGACCGCCTGGTTGGGTGGTCCGGCAACATTGCCATGTCCTACGGGTGGCGCTTCCTGTCTTCCAGTTTCCGTATGTGACCAGGAAATTCATTACAACCCCAATGCTCCAGGTGGACCCACTTGTGATCCAACTATACCTGTTCACTTTTCCCCCACCGGAGTTAACAACGGCGCCTGGTGGAACGCAGCAGGTGCTGGATCCGCGAATGCTGCCGTATGCAAGGCTATGGTCGCCGGGACTACCCCCGTTCCGCAGGTTGGTATTGGTGACCCGCTTGATCTAAACAACGGCCAGATCACCGCATGCCTCCAGGATATTAAAACGAAATTTAATGGCTGCAACGCCGCAAAGTGTGCGCTCCTGCCGACCGACCCGGCGAGAATCGCCTGCACGGCCATTCTTCCGATCGTCGGGTGCTCGGCGGGCCAGCCTCTCAACATGAACAATACCCCGGTGCTGGGCTTCACCGCTATATGCGTTACCAACGTGGTAGCCACCCCAGCTTCTTCATCTACGATCGACGGGACCTTGAACTGCAATATCACGGCGGCAGGCATCGGCGGCGGTCCGCAGTTTGGGATCTATGCTACCAAGCCGGTGTTGGTGGAGTAGCTAGTTTTCAGAATTTGAAAATAGTCGTAAGCGGGGGCAATTGGCGAGAGCCAATTGCCCCTTTGCTTTTTTAGAGGCTCTTCCGGTCTGGTGTGAAAGAGTATTCACCGCGCTGACCCGGCGCGGCAAACACAGTAACCAAAATAGCAACCTCTATTTCACCACAGAGACGCAGAGTTCGCAGAGGATTAACAGATGGATTTAGAGCCGGTGGGCCGTTACGGGATGTCTACTTCTTTGATCGTTCCTGGTAAAGCGGCATCGATGGCGTGTTTGACTGCCGGCACGGCTCTTTGAATGCGCGGCCAACTGGTGGATGACAATACAACAATATCAATTTTTCTCCCGGCCGGGTTTTGCTGGTAACGCAGATTCTTGTCGGTCGTAACGAGAACGTTAAAGCCCTTCTGTTCTGCCAAGGTTAAGAGTTCGCAGTTTTTCATAGTGCTCCAGCCGCGCTCGAAGGTTGTCTCGATTTGGTGAGAACCGAGATGCGCTCGTAGAGGCACTGGCGTGCCTTGGCCAACGAGAACGCGCACTCAGGCAGCCTGGAATGGCGCCGAACTCTTCGCTACATGGTCAAGCACGGCGCGCACCTGATCGATGGTGACTCCCGGGAACCACTCAACAAACTGCTGACCTGGCCGCCGTCTTCCAAATTTTCAAAGAGAGCTGAGACCGGAATCCGAGTTCCACGAAACACCCAGGCGCCGCTCATGCGCTCGGGATCGCGTTCGACTTCTGCACAAGACGACCAATCCAACATGGAGCTATCGTAGCTTGGGAATCAAAGCCATTCAAGAACATTCGTCGGATCACATCGGTCTGACTCTCGCCCTTGCCAGGTGCGCGATGCGTTCCTGAAACCTCGCACCTTCGCTACTTACGAACACGATCACGAACACGAACACGATCCTGTCTTGTTCAAAATTGCAAATTCACGGGGTGGCAATGAACAATTTTGGGAAAGAGCGGCCGGAGCGTCATGGCAAAGCAAGGCGCTTGCGTGCATGCCTCGGATCGATGAGGACCGGTGGCAGGCCTGGCACAACGTTTGCGGAAGCCCTTCCTTGGGAACTCAGATTTGCGGGGTGATCAAAACCATGTTTAGCAGAGGCAACAGAGCGTGCAGCAGAAAAAAGAACAAGGGACAGACATTGGTTGAGGTCACTTTAATTATTCCTCTGCTGATCGTTCTGGTGGGCGCGGCAGTGGACTGGGGTCTGGTGTTTTTTGCGTCACACGTAGTTCAAGACGCGGTTCGCGAGGGAGCGCGCCTGGCGGTAACGCAGAACACGCCGGTAAGCTCGGCCACGGTGAGAACTGAAGTCAAAAGGATCATGCCCGATACGCCGCTGTTTGCCGCGTTTAGAACGAACGCAAACATCCAGGTGACGTGTATTGCCCCGGTCGGTACCGCGCCGCCGTTTTTGCGCGTGCGAATCAGTAACAATGGTAACGGGATACCCGTGCGTTTCTACTTCATGCGAATCATCGGTCTGACGAGCGCGTCGATTCTTCGGGAGACGACGATGAAGTACGAAAGAGCTCTCACCTGTCCAACGATCACGTAGGAGAGGATCATGAAGCGCGGATTGAAACTCAAGTCTAGAGGGCAGGCGCTGGTCGAGATGACGCTCCTGCTGCCTATCATTCTTATCTTTGTCGGCGGGCTGACGGACGTCGGGTTGGCGTTTTTTGTTGGCACGAGCATGGAGAACGCGGTGCGCGAGGGCGCGCGGCTGGCATCGTCGGGAATGGCTTCCGCTAATGTGAAAACCGAGGTTGTCAATAGAATCGCGGCGAAGGGCATGTTTAACCCGGCGTTTAATTCCGGCAATGTGACCGTGACGGGACCTGTGGCTCTTGCCACCACGTGCACGGGCGCGCAGACACAAGTTACGGTTACCGCGACAGGGACCTACAACTATATGTTTTTGAATCTGGTCGGAATAGCGAGCACACCGATGTCGCGGAGTGAGAGCATGCGCTTCGAGGGTCCGAACCTGTGCAACTAAATGGGGCGGCACAAAACAAGGAGGAAGTATGAAATCTTTTAAAAATAATCATGGCATCGTGATCGTATACGTGACGCTTTTCTTGATGGTTTTGGGCGTCTTGTTTTTCGCTCTGGGCGTGGACATCGGCTGGATGGTCTACGTGAAATCACAGGGCCAGAAGGCGACTGATGCCGCGGCGCTATCGGGAGCGGCGGCGATTCCCAACGCCAACACCAGCGGAACCAAGACAAAGGTGGACGCGATGGCCACCGTGTTTAACGCGAACAACGCGGTCATGAACGCGAGCGCAGGAATCGTCAGCACAGATGTTCAGCTTTGTGGTGGCAGTACGAATCCTCCTAACTGCAACCCCACTGCAGTGCCCGCGGTCACTCCTGGCAATGCCGCGGGGGTCCGGGTGACCCGAACCTACAACACGCCGCTTGTCTTTACGCGTTTTGTGAATGGACAGGCAAGCACGAACCTCACCGTATCCTCGACCGCCTGGTTGGGTGGTCCGGCAACATTGCCATGTCCTACGGGTGGCGCTTCCTGTCTTCCAGTTTCCGTATGTGACCAGGAAATTCATTACAACCCCAATGCTCCAGGTGGACCCACTTGTGATCCAACTATACCTGTTCACTTTTCCCCCACCGGAGTTAACAACGGCGCCTGGTGGAACGCAGCAGGTGCTGGATCCGCGAATGCTGCCGTATGCAAGGCTATGGTCGCCGGGACTACCCCCGTTCCGCAGGTTGGTATTGGTGACCCGCTTGATCTAAACAACGGCCAGATCACCGCATGCCTCCAGGATATTAAAACGAAATTTAATGGCTGCAACGCCGCAAAGTGTGCGCTCCTGCCGACCGACCCGGCGAGAATCGCCTGCACGGCCATTCTTCCGATCGTCGGGTGCTCGGCGGGCCAGCCTCTCAACATGAACAATACCCCGGTGCTGGGCTTCACCGCTATATGCGTTACCAACGTGGTAGCCACCCCAGCTTCTTCATCTACGATCGACGGGACCTTGAACTGCAATATCACGGCGGCAGGCATCGGCGGCGGTCCGCAGTTTGGATCTATGCTACCAAGCCGGTGTTGGTGGAGTAGCTAGTTTTCAGAATTTGAAAATAGTCGTAAGCGGGGGCAATTGGCGAGAGCCAATTGCCCCTTTGCTTTTTTACAGGCTCTTCCGGTCTGGTGTGAAAGAGTATTCACCGCGCTGACCCGGCGCGGCAAACACAGTAACCAAAATAGCAACCTCTATTTCACCACAGAGACGCAGAGTTCGCAGAGGATTAACAGATGGATTTAGAGCCGGTGGGCCGTTACGGGATGTCTACTTCTTTGATCGTTCCTGGTAAAGCGGCATCGATGGCGTGTTTGACTGCCGGCACGGCTCTTTGAATGCGCGGCCAACTGGTGGATGACAATACAACAATATCAATTTTTCTCCCGGCCGGGTTTTGCTGGTAACGCAGATTCTTGTCGGTCGTAACGAGAACGTTAAAGCCCTTCTGTTCTGCCAAGGTTAAGAGTTCGCAGTTTTTCATAGTGCTCCAGCCGCGCTCGAAGGTTGTCTCGATTTGGTGAGAACCGAGATGCGCTCGTAGAGGCACTGGCGTGCCTTGGCCAACGAGAACGCGCACTCAGGCAGCCTGGAATGGCGCCGAACTCTTCGCTACATGGTCAAGCACGGCGCGCACCTGATCGATGGTGACTCCCGGGAACCACTCAACGACCTATACTCCTGCTGCCAAAACCTCCATTCCACAACACCCACCCGCTCAGCGCTCATCGCTTCACTTCTGCACAAACACCAATCCACATAGCTATCTACTATCAACCATTCAACATCTCATCACATCTCTACTCTCCCTCCACCCACTCGACTTCCTATTTACGAACACGATCACGAACACGAACACGATCCTGTCTTGTTCAAAATTGCAAATTCACGGGGTGGCAATGAACAATTTTGGGAAAGAGCGGCCGGAGCGTCATGGCAAAGCAAGGCGCTTGCGTGCATGCCTCGGATCGATGAGGACCGGTGGTAGGCCTGGCACAACGTTTGCGGAAGCCCTTCCTTGGGAACTCAGATTTGCGGGGTGATCAAAACCATGTTTAGCAGAGGCAACAGAGCGTGCAGCAGAAAAAAGAACAAGGGACAGACATTGGTTGAGGTCACTTTAATTATTCCTCTGCTGATCGTTCTGGTGGGCGCGGCAGTGGACTGGGGTCTGGTGTTTTTTGCGTCACACGTAGTTCAAGACGCGGTTCGCGAGGGAGCGCGCCTGGCGGTAACGCAGAACACGCCGGTAAGCTCGGCCACGGTGAGAACTGAAGTCAAAAGGATCATGCCCGATACGCCGCTGTTTGCCGCGTTTAGAACGAACGCAAACATCCAGGTGACGTGTATTGCCCCGGTCGGTACCGCGCCGCCGTTTTTGCGCGTGCGAATCAGTAACAATGGTAACGGGATACCCGTGCGTTTCTACTTCATGCGAATCATCGGTCTGACGAGCGCGTCGATTCTTCGGGAGACGACGATGAAGTACGAAAGAGCTCTCACCTGTCCAACGATCACGTAGGAGAGGATCATGAAGCGCGGATTGAAACTCAAGTCTAGAGGACAGGCGTTAGTCGAGATGACGCTCCTGCTGCCTATCATTCTTATCTTTGTCGGCGGGCTGACGGACGTCGGGTTGGCGTTTTTTGTTGGCACGAGCATGGAGAACGCGGTGCGCGAGGGCGCGCGGCTGGCATCGTCGGGAATGGCTTCCGCTAATGTGAAAACCGAGGTTGTCAATAGAATCGCGGCGAAGGGCATGTTCACGGGCGGGTTTCCTACGGCCAATGTGACCGTGACGGGACCTGTGGCTCTTGCCACCACGTGCACGGGCGCGCAGACACAAGTAACGGTTACCGCGACAGGGACCTACAACTATATGTTTTTGAATCTGGTCGGAATAGCGAGCACGCCGATGTCGCGGAGTGAGAGCATGCGCTTCGAGGGTCCAAACATATGCTACTAAGACAAACGGTGGCACAAAACAAGGCGGCCCAAAACAAGGAGGAAATATGAAACATTTTAGAAACAATCATGGCATCGTGATCGTATACGTGACGCTTTTCTTGATGGTTTTGGGCGTCTTGTTTTTCGCTCTGGGCGTGGACATCGGCTGGATGGTCTACATCAAATCGCAGGGCCAGAAGGCGACTGATGCCGCAGCGTTAGCGGGAGCGGCGGCGATTCCCAATGCCAACAGCTCAAACAGCCAGACCAAGGTCAATGAGATGGCGCTGGCGTTCAATTCCAAGAATGCGGTCATGAACGCGAGCGCGGGAATCACCGGCACCAATGTTCAGCTTTGCGACGGGAATGCGAATGCTAACCCTCCTAATTGCGGGGCCGGAGTCAGCGCGAAAACCGCCGCGGGCGTCAAGGTGACCAGAACCTATAATGCGCCGCTGTTCTTTACGCGCTTCGTTAACGGAGCATCCAGCACGAACCTCACCGTTTCCTCGACTGCCTGGTTGGGTGGTCCTACGGTTCCATGTCCTACTGGCGGTACTGCCTGTCTCCCTGTTGCCATATGTGACAAGGAAATTCATTACGATCCCAACGCGATAGGCGGACCGAGTTGTGATCCAAGTATAATCACGAAGTTTTCCCCCACCGGAGCTAACAACGGCGCCTGGTGGAACAAAGCGGGTGCTGGATCCTCGAATGCTGCCGTATGCAAGGCTATGGTCGCCGGGACTACCCCCATTCCGGCCATTGCTATCGGCGACCCGCTTGATCTAAACAACGGCTCGGTGAACTCATGCCTTCAGGACATTCAAGCCAAATACATGAATCCACCGACTAGTTGCAGCGCTGCCAAGTGCGCGCTCGCGCCGAGCGACCCCGCGAGAATTGCGTGCACCGCCATTCTCCCGATCGTCGGCTGCCAGGCGGGTAGCCCTATCAACATGAACAATTCCCCGGTTCTGGGGTTCGCCGCGATTTGCATTGACGACACAATCTCCCAAGGAGGCAACAAACTGCTCAGCGGGCCGTTGAACTGCAATATCACGGCGCAAGGCTCTCTCGGCGGCGGTGTGTTTTCGTTCGGGATCTATGCCAACAAACCCGTGTTGGTACAGTAACTAGCCGCGAGAATTTCAACGAGTCGCAGGCGGGGGTAATTGGCGGGAGCCACTTGCCCCCGTTGCTGTTTTCGCTCCCGTTGGACGGCAAACGAGCCCGCATTGGTCCGCAAGTTATTGCAACAGAGGAGGGAGTACTGAATTGATGGTTGAAAACGCAATACTCCGCCGCTGAGGACGCGGAGTAAAGAGTTCTTGATCCGAACTCTGTGAACTCTGTGTCTCTGTGGTGTAACCAAGAATCCGGATATTTCACAAGGAGGCACGTAGGACGCGGAGGCGTGTGAAGAAAAATGGATCGTGCTCGTGCTCGTGAACTCGGCTGACGAAAAATGGGGCGCCGGTAAAGAGCATGGCGCATAGGGCATGGCGTCCTCTCCGCCCCTTGCTCTGTGCGCTTCGCCCTATGCTGTTAATCCTCTGTGAACTCTGCGTCTCTGTGGTGTAAACGAATCCGGATATTTCACAAGGAGGCACGGAGATCACGGAGTAAAGAGTTCTTGATCCGAACTCTGTGAGCTCTGCGTCTCTGTGGTGTAACCAAGAATCCGGATATCTCACAAGGAGGCGCGGAGATCACGGAGTAAAGAGTTCTTGATCCGAACTTTGTGAGCTCTGCGTCTCTGTGGTGTAACCAAGAATCCGGATATCTCACAAGGAGGCACGGAGGACACAGAGTAAAGAGTTCTTGATCCGAACTCTGTGAACTCTGTGTCTCTGTGGTGTAAACAGAATCCGGATATTTCACAAGGAGGCACGGAGATCACAGAGTAAAGAGTTCTTGATCCGAACTCAGTGAACTCGGTGTCTCCGTGGTGAATACGTCTTGATGGGAAACCCGGAAGAGCCTTTTTCTTTAAGGACCGGAGGGTGAGCGGAGCCTTTCGGCTGGGCTCAGGACCGGCGCTGCGATACCCACCAGGCGTGAAGGTATCGGCGCTCACATTACCGGGCCAAGCAAAGGGTAACTGGACTTTCCAGCTACCCTTTGCTTTTATAGGGAAGAGAACTCAGCGGTGAAATATCGCTTGCTGCTTTAGTTGCAAGGCTGCAGCGCTGGGATCTTCGTGGTGACTTGGCGGGCGACGGTGCGGGCCAATAGCCAACGTCAAATTACGTTTCGGAGGATAATGAGGACTATGCGCCAGACAATCCTGAGTTTGTTGGGAGCCATCACAATCGTTGCTTTCGCGGGCTTGGCCAGGGGCGCGACGGCGAGCAACGTGCTGGCTGAGATCGACGGCCAGGCCATCACCGCTGAGGAGGTGGAAAAATCGCTCGGCAATTCGCTCGCGCAGTTGCAGGAACAGATCTACAATCTCAAGCGCGAGAAAATCGAAAGCATGATCGCCGACAAGTTGTTGGCCAAGGAAGCTCAGCGGCGGGGCGTCTCGGTAACGGCGCTGCTCGACAAAGAGATAACGGCAAAGGTGGGGCTGGTGACGGAGCAGGAAGTGGATGATTTCTACCAGAAGAACAAGGCCCGTATGAGAGGGGAAGAGCCCTCGCTGCGGCAGCAGATACGGTCGTACTTGCAGAATCAGAAGCTTGCTGCCAGGCGCGAAGAGTACATCAAGTCGCTTGAATCGAAAGCGAAAATCGTCATGAATCTCCAGCCGCCGCCGGTCTTCAGGGCTGAGGTCAGCGCCAACGGGGCTCCCTTTCGCGGCGGCGCCAAAGCGCGGGTGACGATTGTGAAGTTTGAAGACTTTGAATGCCCTTTCTGCAAGCAGGCGCAACCGACCTTTCAGCAGCTTGAGTCCAAATACCAGGACAAGATCAAGGTCGTCCATCGGGACTTTCCCCTCGACAGCATTCATCCGCAGGCGCGGCGAGCGGCAGAAGCGGGGCGCTGCGCCAACGAGCAAGGGAAATTCTGGACCTATCACGACAAGCTTTATAGCGTTTCACCGAAACTCAGTCCGGATGATCTCAAGGCCGCAGCCAAAGACGTAGGCTTGAATGTGGCCACGTTCGAGCAGTGCCTCGAAAGCGGGAAGTATAAAGCGGCGGTACAGAAGGACGTTGACGAGGGAACCCGGCTCGGTATCACCGGCACCCCGGCCTTTTACATCAACGGCCGCGTAATCTCCGGCGCGCAACCGTTAGAGAGTTTCACCAAGATTATCGACGACGAACTGGCGCGCGCGAAATGAGTAGGAAAAGTGAAGAACCATTCACCGCAGAGACACAGAGTTCACAGAGTTCGGAACAAGAACTTTTTACTCTGTGATCTCCGTGCCTCCTTGTGAGATATCCGGATTCGTTTACACCACAGAGACGCAGAGTTCACTGAGTTCGGATCAAGAACTCTTTACTCTGTGATCTCCGTGCCTCCTTGTGAGATATCCGGATTCTTGGTTACACCACAGAGACACAGAGTTCACTGAGTTCGGATCAAGAACTTTTTACTCTGTGATCTCCGTGCCTCCTTGTGAAATATCCGGATTCTTGTTGCACCACAGAGACACAGAGTTCACAGAGTCGGATCAAGAACTCTTTACTCTGTGATCTCCGTGCCTCCTTGTGAGATATCCGGATTCGTTTACACCACAGAGACGCAGAGTTCACTGAGTTCGGATCAAGAACTTTTTACTCTGTGATCTCCGTGCCTCCTTGTGAAAATATCCGGATTCTTGTTGCACCACAGAGACACAGAGTTCACAGAGGTGAGCAATACGCAAGCCTGAAAACCAGGTGTAAAAGTTTTTTACAAAGCTAAGCAAGCTCCACGCTGTTCCCGCTTTAGGCTCCGGCTTCTGTGCTGAACCTCTCTGCTCCCGGTATTTTTGTATAAATTATTTTTGAGTCAACGGCGGCTGTAAACTGAGGATACAATCGTCTTACGGCTCTCGCCAAAATACTTTTGAAAATCATGTAGATACCTCTTGGCACAAGCGTTGCTTTGTCTAACTGACAAGCATCTCGAGGAAAGAGAATCTACATGGTAAGAAGATTGGCAAAATTTCCGATTGTTCTCGTCTTTGCGCTACTACTCCTGTTTGTGCCAATTCGTTCTCACGCCACCTTTGTCGATTTTGAGTCGGGTAGTCTCAAGAGTGGCGCCGGCGGCGGCATATTTGTCACGGGCGGTGGCTGGGGAGAGGGAGCGTTTCAGCTTTCCTGGGACATTGATTTCGACTCGGCTACCGGGCAGTACAGGTACATTTACACGATCTCAAACCCTCTCGACGTCACTCCTCCTGTCGGACAGCTCGCAAAGGATTTGAGCCACTGGCTGCTCCAAGTTTCTACCACTTTTACCAGCAATGATTTGTTGGCGGGTAGTACAACCCCGGATGAAAGTCCCACGACATATAGCGCTCACCCGCAAGAAACGGGTTCCAACCCGGGCCTTCCATCAGATATTTACGGGTTCAAATACGATGACCTGACGGTCACAGTCATTACCTTGCGCGAGCCGATCGATGGCAGCTTCTACGCTAAGGATGGTAACAGTTGTAACCCATTCGGCTGTCCAGGACACTCCGCTGTTTTTGGCTATAACACGGGTCTTACGGATCCTAACGGCGCGTTCATAAGGGTGCCGGATACCCGGACTACGGTTCCTCCTACCGAAGTGCCTGAGCCTACAGCCCTGTTCCTCCTGGGTGTTGGCCTTATAGTAGTCGGCGCTTCAGCGCGGCGACTGACAGGCAAAGACTAGCCGCTAATTACTAAAAGAGGTTTGAAGGTTTAAGGGCGCCGGGTTTCTCCAGGCGCCCTTTCTTTTTTGCGGGCTCTTAACTCACATTCACGGTTCGTCAATTAACACCAGGTAGATATCTCATTCGCTGTTCTCAGACCCGGAAGTGCGTGCTGACTCCCCGCAACGTGAGAATGCTGTCGTAACTGAGATTCTCTCTGTATTAGACCCCACATGGTAAGTTTTAGAAAAAAATCGGCAAATTTCTGTAAGCGTTGTATACAATTTACTGCCTAAATATTGCCTCCACAAAATCAGATACTTGCATATCTCGAATACATCGTTCGATATGCTTAGATAAATCGTTCGCTATAGAACGCCGTGTAAGGTTTTCTTACATGCGTAGTGCAGGGTGTTATAAAGTCCCAGTAATATCAATGAGTTAGTCATCGGCATGCCTATTGCTCTAAACTAAACCAACTGCTCATGAAAGGGAAAAAAATACGCATGTTAAAACTAAGCAATAGAAAAATCCGGCTGGCTCTGATCTTCCTGACGGCTGTTATTGTGGGGCTGCTAACGGTCGGTGCGCGTCACGCTTCCGCCCTCAGCATTACCCTGGACACCGGGAATAGCGCTATCTCGGGGTGCTGCACCGGCCCCTACGTGGACGTAACGGTAACCTGGAACAGCTCTACCAGCGCCAGTATTTCATTCCAGTCGCTCAGCAACGGCGGCAACACCTATCTGATGTTCGACGGGTCAACGGCGGGCGTCAACGTAAACGCGACGAGCTTCAGTGTGTCATCCCCAGTTGGGACAAACTCCATAAGTGGATTTACGCCTGGGCCCTTTACAATCCAAAATCCTCCAGGAACCTCAAACGTGAATGGTTTCGGTCGTTTCAACTTAGTAATCGATGATTTTAACGGGTTCAAGGATGCAGTTGACCTCCTTACCTTCGATATCACCAACCTGAGTGGTACTTGGGCTACCGATGCGGACGTACTCATGTGCGAACCTTAACGGAGCTCTCGCTGTATCCCATGTAGGATCGTGTGCCAACCCATGCACCAGCACTTCAGGATTCGGCTTCACCGGCTTTGTGGCGGGTAGCGGCGGCACGGTTCCTCCTACCGAAGTGCCTGAGCCCTCGACGTTGCTTCTTCTTGGTTGCGGACTGCTGGTCTTAGCTGCATTCGCCAGGCGCCGGAGCCCCAGCGTTAAATAGTATTAGCCTTGACAAACTTGCACATGAGGAATGGCCACCTGGGCTTGGGTGGCCATTCGTTTTTGAGGTTCGGGGTGATTTTATTGACAAAGTTAGGAATATACTCTGCTGCTTTCGTTCCTTTTCTTGTATCTTTTCCATTTGCCTAATATTTCTGTATGGTTTATCCTGCAGTATTTTTGGAATCATTGTAAAATCAGATACTTAGTGCGTATGATATTTCAAACGTATCGGCCGTTTTTGGCCGTTTTCCCTTAGCGATATCGAGCAACAGGGAGATTCGAGCAATTTTGTCAATCATGAGACAAATTATGTAAATCTATTTGATTTTTAGGGGAACTTTTAGACTTTTCAGTCCATATAACAACGGGTTAACGTACCGTTTCTTTCCGTTCATTGTTGGTCCACTGTTTGCTTCCGTTTTTACCTAGAGATTTACACAAGAGTCTGAGGCTCCTTTCCGATAAAGGCAAACCCACGGTGACGTGGGGGCGCAAAGCCGACAGGTCAGTATCCGAGCTGACGGCTGGGTTGCCGAAGAAAGGGAAGCAAATCCAAGATGGGGTCTCGGGCATATGCAGGAAGGAGAACTCTGCCATGCTCAACGTGCCCCATTCCTCCCGCCTTTCATCTCACTTCATAAAGTTCGGGTTGTTCATCCTGGTTCTTTTCTCGATGACAGGGAGGGCAGACTCCCAAGGTAAGCCAAGTTGGGTATCCAATGAATTGTTGGTTGGCTTTCGCCCCGGCATTTCTGACAGACAAGCCGAAAACCTGTATCGGGCGCATGGTGCCCAGAAGATCGAAGACCTTGCCAAAATCAATGTCCACCGGATCCGGGTGCCGGCACAAGCTTTGGAAGCCGTGGAAAATGCTCTGTCGCGGCGACCCGAAGTCAAATTTGTCGAGCGCAACTATCGGCTCAGCCCAGACTTCATTCCGAGCGATCCTTTGTATCCGAGCCAATGGCACTTGCCGAAAGTAAGCGCGGACCTTGCTTGGGAAATCTCGCAGGGCGCTCCGTCGGTCGTCGTTGCCATCCTGGACAGCGGCGTGGATCCAACGCACCCTGACTTGGCGACAAAATTGGTTGCGGGTTACAATTTCTATAACAACAACACTAACACCTCGGATGTTTACGGACATGGAACCAAGGTTGCCGGAACTGCCGCGGCAATCTGTAACAATGCGGCGGGGGTAGCCTCGCCGGCTTGCCAAAATCGAATCATGCCGATCCGTGTAACGGACACGACTGGGGCCGGATACGTGTCGGCCATCGCCAACGGTCTTACCTGGGCCGTGGATCACGGCGCGAAGGTCATGAACCTGAGCTTTGCCGGGGTTGCCGGGATCAGCACCATTACCAACGCAGCTCAATACGTAGTGAACCACGGCGGCGTGGTGGTCGCGGCGGCCGGGAACTGCGGCTGCTTCGACTCGACCCCGCAGAACCCTTACATGATCTCTGTCTCAGCCACGGACAGCTCGGATAGTCTCGCGTCGTTTTCCAGCCAGGGTAATTATGTGGATGTCGCCGCGCCCGGAGTCGGGATCTATACGACGACCAGCGGGGGTGGCTACGGCGCGCCTTCCGGCACTTCATTTTCGAGCCCGCTAACTGCCGGCGTAGTGGCGTTGATAATGTCGGTAAACCCGGGCCTCAAACCGGCAGAAGTCGAGTCCCTGCTGGAAGCGAATGCGGACAATTTGGGGCTTCCGGGTTACGATACCGCGTACGGACATGGACGCATAAACGCTTACCGGGCCGTAGCGGCCGCGGCCACTAACAGCCCGCCGCCCGATACCACGGCGCCGGTCGCGAAGATAGACTCGCCGGCCAACGGCGCCACTGTTAGTGGAGGAGTCTCTGTAGGCGTCTCGGCAAGCGATAACGTCGGGGTAACCCGGGTCGACCTCTACGTTGATGGGGGTTTATACGCATCGGATACTGCTGCGCCCTATAGTTTCTACTGGGATACCACGCGGGTCGGAGATGGCGCGCACACATTAGCTGCCGTCGCCCATGACGCGGCGAATAACGCCGGTACTTCAGCAAACGTTTCAGTCTCTGTTAACAACGCACCAGTGGTCTCTGACACCCAGCCTCCTGTGGTTACAATGAATGCCCCAACCAGCGCGGCCAAGGGTAACAAGTTGACCGTCACTGTAACCGCGACGGACAATGTAGGAGTCGTGAAGGTCGAGCTTTACGTTGACGGCGCACTTGTTGGGACCGACAGCTCGGTGCCGTACTCCTTCACGATCAATACGGGCAAATTCGCGGCCGGCCAACACACTCTTCAGGCCAAGGCCTATGATCCCTCCGGAAACGTGGGGGTTTCCTCACCGGCGACTTTCACCAAATAGCGCTCAATCGCTGGCGGTCTGCCTTGGTTCCAAGGGCGTCAAGTGCAAACTTGGCGCCCTTTTTGTCCGACAAGCATGCTCGGTGTAATCTCCCGGATTTGCAGCACGGAGGCCGCGAAGCACCCAGCGCGGCGGAGCCGCAACCAAAGGAGCGAGCGAATTTCACACAGAGGCACAGAGTTCGCAGAGTTCGTTCGTTTCAAACGTTCCCCTCCGCGTCCTCAGCGCCTCCGCGGTGAATTCTCTTCTGGATCAGAGAATTTGCGCAGGCTGCGAAAACTTTCAACCATACTAATACGAAGTTTAGAATCATAGATGTCTCAGTTCTTTGTGGTGGTTTTGCCCGCCGGCTTGAGGTCTCAACTCCCGAATCAAGCCTCATTTGATTTCGGTCCATCCGGCGACTAATATCGGTCTTTAGATCATGCTGTGGCCAAGAAAGAGGCGCAGCTAATTGGAAGTCCCATGATTTTTGCCGGGACGAGAAGGACGGCTTTTTTATAGAGGAGCGAACCCAATGAAGGGAATCATTCTGGCCGGCGGCTCGGGCACCAGGCTCCATCCGCTCACGCACGTCGTCAGCAAGCAGCTTATGCCGGTTTACGATAAGCCGTTGGTCTACTATCCGTTATCAACGCTGATGCTGGCGGGAATTCGCGAGATCCTGCTGATATCCACGCCTCATGACCTGCCCAATTTTCAGCGACTCCTCGGCGACGGCAATCATTTAGGTCTCGAGATCCGCTACGCGGCGCAGCCGGCCCCCGGCGGTCTGGCGCAGGCTTTCATCATCGGCAAGGACTTTGTCGAGGGCGGCACTTCGTGCCTGGTCTTAGGGGATAATATTTTCTTTGGACAGGGGCTCTCTGAGAAGTTTCAAGCATGCGCGCGCCTGCAAAGCGGAGCAATCGTATTTGCCTATTGGGTGAAAGACCCGGAGCGCTATGGAGTGGTCGAGTTCGACACCCGGGGGAATGCGGTCGGGATGGAAGAAAAACCGAAAATTCCCAAGTCGCATCATGCCGTCACCGGAATCTATTTCTACGATCATCAGGTTGTTGACATTGCGGCGGGCTTGAAGCCGTCGGCGCGCGGCGAACTCGAAATCACCGACGTCAACCTGGCCTATCTCAGACAAGGACAGTTGAGGGTGCAGAAATTGGGTCGCGGGACCGCCTGGCTTGATACCGGAACCTACGAATCTCTGCTGCAGGCGTCCAATTATATCGAAGCCATCGAGCAGAGACAGGGACTCAAAGTCGGATGTTTGGAAGAGGTAGCCTATAGGATGGGGTATATTACCTCCTCGCAGCTTGAAACCCTTGCTCACGCGCTCTCGCAAAATGGCTACGGGCGCTACCTATTGGACATCCTGGCGGAAACCGCGGCATCAGATAACCAGGGTTAAATAAAGACTAAAAGCGATCTTGGCGGCCGAGCGACGCTGTTGAGCTCGTCCGCAAAATCCCGACCCGCTCCCTGCTAATAAACAAGCCGGTGATGCTCCTACCTATTCATGGCAGTGGGCGCGCGAACCACAGTGTGCTTTCCGTCCGCGGCGGGTGCTGCAAGGCGAATTTGATGTTGCGGCCGGGGTCTGTTATCTGTTGGAAAACTATTATCCGTCCGCTTCCCGCCTTCAATGATCAACGTGCTAAAACATCGAGACTTCAACCTCCTCTGGGGAGGGTTCTTCGTCTCAAGCCTCGGCGATCAGATGCAACAGGTGGCGGAGGAATGGCTTGTGTTTGTGTTGACGAATTCGCCGTTTCTCTTGGGAGTGGTCGGCGCTTGCCAGATCCCGTCGCGGATCTTTCTCGCGCCGGTGATCGGGGTGTTGGTGGACCGGTCGCGGAACCGAAAACGCATTATGATCGCCGTCGCGCTGTTTCAACTGGTTCTGGCTCTGACGTACGGGATCCTGATTACCGCTAACCTCATCCGTTTCTGGCATATCCTGATCCTGGCGACGCTCAATGGCATGGTAAACCCCCTGATCCGGATCACGCGCCAGACGGTAGTGCCAAATCTGGTGCCCAGAGAAGACCTGTTCAGCGCGATCTCACTCTACAGCGTAGGAAATCAAGCTTCTCAAGTTGCCGGTCCTTTAATGGGGGGGCTGATCATCGCGTGGCGCGGGATTGATGGGGTTTGCTACATTAATGCGCTTAGCTTTCTGGGCGTGATCATTGGCGTGGCGATCATGCGCTTGCCCGAGATCGAGCCCGAGTCAAAGAACGCGAAGATCAGCCAGGAAATCTCCGAAGGGATGCGCTTCGTCCGCAGCCAGCGATTGGTGTTCTACGTCATGGCCATGCAATTCGTCTCTTTTATGTTTGCCTTGCCGTTTCAACGCCTGCTTCCCGTCTATGCCAAGGATATTTTGAATATTGGACCGACCGGTCTAGGCGTGCTCCGGGGCGCGATCGCCGCGGGAAGCGTTCTTGGGGGACTCGGCCTCGTGGCGCTCGGCGATGTTGCATGGAAGAATCGAATACTAAACGTGGCCGGAACCGGCATCATGCTTTCTATTATTTTGTTTTCGCATAGCACAGTACTCTATTATTCTGTTGCTTGTCTGGCCGTTTTTGGCATGAGCTCGATGGTCTACCGCTCAACGGCGCTTTCAGTAATCCACCTCAACGTTCCCGACCAATTTCGCGGGCGGGTCATGGGCCTCTACAACCTGGAGGCCGGGTTCCGCTCCCTCGGCAACCTGGTTTACGGTTCAGTGGCCAGTCTTGCGGGCACGCCGCGGGCGGTGGGATTCGGTGGCGCGACCTTTGGGGTGCTGGCGTTTCTGGTTGCGCACTGGTCAAGGCGAGTGCGCAAGAGAGAGCTCGGGAATTGACGCAGAAAACATCGTGTAGTTAATTTTGCCGGGGCACGGTGCTATTCTCGCCGGTAGGGTGCTTTGGTTGTTGAATTCGAAGGAGGGCACGGCCGTGAAAAGATTTCTAACTCTGGTTCCATGGATCGGGTTGGCGGCTCTCTTCGCGCTTCCCGAAATCGCTCAAGGCGCCGATGCGAGGACCATCGAGAGCGCGAAGAAAGAAGGGGAAGTGGTTTGGTATACGACCACGGCATTGGAAGTCAGCAGAAAGTTCGGCGATGAATTTCAGAAGAAATATCCGTTCCTCCGGGTCAATATATTCCGCACGAACAATAGCCCCCTCGTCGCCCGGGTTCTCTCCGAGGCAACGGCGGGACGATCTTTGTGGGACCTCGTCGGAGGGGGAGGCGAGCTTTACACTCCGATTATGCAGAGGAAACTCTTCGGCCAGTACCGCTCGCCCGAAACCAAGATGCTCGACGGCGACCTGTATGACAAAAACAGTTACTGGACAGCATACACGGCCAGCACTTATGTATTGGGCTATAATACCCGGATGGTTAAAAAGGAAGATGTGCCGAAAACCTACGAAGCGTTGCTCGATCCCAAATGGAAGGGCCAAAAAATTGCCGTCGATACATCCGGCGGCATGCTGCACGCGCTGTCGGGAGCATGGGGAAAGGAAAAAGCGGTTGGCTATTTCAAGCAACTGGCGGCCCAAGACCCTGTCGCGCAAGACGGTAACACTTTGAGGGCCCAGTTAGTGGCTGCGGGAGAATATCCGTTGGGGTTTGTCTTGGCCCATGGGACGCAACTGCTCGCGACCAGGGGCGCCCCGACGGATTGGATCGCGCTGGAACCGGCAGTCATGCGAATCGTCATCCTGGGGCTGGCGGCGAAAGCTCCTCATCCCAACGCCGCAAGACTTTTCGATGATTTTATTATTTCCAAAGAAGGGCAGGAGATCCTCAAATCATTCAACCGGGTGCCGATCCGCAATGACGTCGACCCGAACCCGCCGCGACTCATGAGAGGCTACAAGCGCGTCACGATGTTTCCGGAGACCTACAGCGATCTGGAAGCGACGCAAAAGATCTATAACGAAATCTTTCACATCCGTTGATAGAGAATGGCGACCAGGTTTCAGTGTTCAGGTTTCAGTTCCGATCTTTACTGATTTCTGACTTCTGATGGCCTGACACCTGAAACCTGAAACCTATTACTGATTACTGTTTACTGACTCCCGATTACTGACTGCTGATGGCTGACCGCTGATTGCTATCCTAGAAACTCCCCCACCACCTGATTGAAGCGCGCCGGATTATCGCGCGCCACGCCATGCGCGGCCGCTGTCCGATAACCGTTCGGGAATAGACAGGTGTCGCCATTAATGCTACATTTCGTAGCACTAGAGTTGGCAAGGTGAAAAGCTGAAGATTCTCGCTGACGCGTCATCGATCATTGTGTTGGCTCGCATAGACTGTCTTGCTGCGCTTCACCAAACCTACGGAACAGTAGCTATGACGTCCTCGGTGTACAATGAGGTTGTTACTGAAGGGAAAGCAAAGGGCGTTCCAGATGCACTTAGAGTAGAAGAGGCCATCGTGGAGGGACGATTTTCTGTGGTTGAGCTAACCACTGGAGAGAAGAAGATAGCACAAGGCTTCGCCGCAAGATCGTCCGGACTAAGCCTTCCGGATTGTGAAACGTTGGCGTGTGCTAAAGAACGCGATCTCACTCTTCTAATCGAGGATCGACGGGGAAGAAACACGGCAAGGGCTTATGCCATACCTTATATCACGATTCAGGTGTTCCCGGTTTATGGTTTGATAAACGGTAAACTCTCAGCAGAGCGGTGTGATGCACTTTTGCTGGGAATCGGGCGAACCATGCAGACGGACTTGGCGGTGCTCGAAGCTCTACGGGCTGCAGCGCGAGAGATAATACGGGTTAGGGAAAAGGAGTTCAAAAAATGAAACGGAAACAAGCCCAAGTAAATATCCGCATCCCCAGGGAGTTAGAGCGGGAGCTTGAAAATCTCGCCCAGGCGGAAAATATTGGCAAGGTTGATGTTGCGCGACAGATCCTCTGCGAAGGCGTGATGCGGCGCAGGCAAGAATTGGCGTTGCGACTCTATAATCAAGGGAAAGTGACAAGAGCCAAAGCGGCGGAGATAGCAGGCATCTCCGTGTGGGAGATCACTGAACTGCTTGAACGGTTTGGCATGCGCTGGCACTATAGTTTGGAAGAAGCGAAGGAAGAGATCAAAGAAGTCATCAGGGAGGCCCAGCGGGGCCAAGGCTAAAGGCGGCCAAGCGCTGTTGCTTAGCTCGCTCTAATTCCCTATTTCTTTCAGCATCGTGGGTATTACGAGCGTGTCACGATGTTTCCCGAAACGTACAGGGATCTAGCAGCAACGCAAAAAATCTACAACGAAATCTTTCACATCCGTTGATAGAGAATGGCGACCAGGTTTCAGTGTTCAGGTTTCAGTTCCGATCTTTACTGATTCCTGACTTCTGATGGCCTGACACCTGAAACCTGACACCTATTACTGATTACTGTTTACTGACTCCCGATTACTGACTGCTGATGGCTGACCGCTGATTGCTATCCTAGAAACTCCCCCACCACCTGATTGAAGCGCGCCGGATTATCGCGCGCCACGCCATGCGCGGCCCCTTCGACTTCAAAAATGCGACACTCTTCCACCAGCCGGGAGAATTTTTCTGCGGTGCTGACTGTGAGAACGTCGCTTTCCCGGCCGCGGATCAAAAGCGTCGGGCATTGAATGCGCGCGACGTAGGCCCAGAGGTCCTGCGGCGCCTGCTGCAGGCTTTGCAGCGCGGCCTCCAGGCTGTAGCGCCACTCCCATTTCCCATCCGGCCTTTGACCGACCGCGTGCTCAATTTCCTCCCGGTGCATCTCCGGGGTCCAGCGCGAGCGCTGCGGCATGGCGCGGGAGTAGGCGAGCGCCGCCGCAAAAGAATCAAAGGTCCGCTGGCGCGTCAGATGGCCCTGGATCATCCGCTGCTGCGCCGCCTCGGGCATTTCGAAGCTCAGATCTACCAGGATCAGGCGGTATATCGTTTCCGGATGACTGCCGGCATAGACCGTGGCGACGCGGGAACCCATGGACGAGCCGAGTAAAGCAAACGCGGAGAGGCCGAGCTTGTTCGCCAGAGCTTCGAGATCGCCGGCCAGAGTCGCGGCGTCATACCCGTGAGGCGGCTTGTCGCTCAAGCCGTGACCGCGTTGGTCCAGCGCAATGACTCGGTAGGGCGCAACCAGGCTGCGGGCCAGGGCGTCGAAATGGTGTCCGTTGCCGGAAGTGCCATGCAGGCAAACCAGCGTGCGTTCGCTGTCAGGGCTACCCCAGTCGAGATAGTGGAGCTTGAGACCGTTGACCTCGGCAAATTTATTCTCCGGCGTTAGTGTCATTTTCTTGACCGTTTCGACGTTGATTCCGCTGTTATCTTAGGTTCATGTTTCACGGCGGGCAAAGTCGGCTCTTTTTTCCGCGATCGCCATGCGCAAAGCGCTTAGCGCCAAGCGTCTTTAGAACGGCAGCACCCGCTCGGGGGTTTCCACCAGCATCGTGTGGATCTGTTCCTCGGTGACGCCCGCCTTTCGTAGCTGGGGGACAAAATTCTTCAACAGATGCGCGTAAGTGTGCTCCTGGGTTTCCCGGTGGACAATGCCCGCGCTCCATCCATTCGTGTCGTTTGCCAAAACAAGTTGCTTTAAGAAACCGGAACGAATTATTTCCAATACCATATCGACTCTCTTGGTGTCGGGCATGGCGTAAGCAGCCCTGGACCATGTCTCTTCGGTGCCGATATGGTCATAACCAATGTAAAAACCTTTGCGCGCGATCTCTTTGTCCCGTTCGATGTCGAGAGCATATTTCGCGTCAAGATGACTGATGATCACCCTGGTGGGATCGACGCCCTCGTCCAACAGAACGTCTACTTGTTTGCGGGCGAATTGCGTTCCGTGTGTTACGATGGCTGATCCGGTCTTCTTCGATGCCCGGGCCGCTGCCCGATAAGTCATCTCTTCGAGCTTGGTGAAGCGGTCGCCGCTATTGCCGACTTTGATGACCCCGGCGCGGACGTTGGTGGTTCCCATGCCCTGGGTGAGTTCCTTGATGAACAGATTCGTATGGTAATCGAGGTCGCGCTCGGCGAAGTAGGGCAGTATTTTGCGTTCGGCCCAAAAACCTGTGCACGCCACGATCTGCACTCCGCTAAAGCGCGAGAGACAAACATAGAGCTCGACATCACGCCCGATCCCGATGCCGGATACGTCGACGAGCGTGCGCCCGCCGGCGTCTTTGAACTCAATGAGATCATTGTAAATTCTCTCGAAGACCTTGGGCGCCGGGAAAGCCTCCCTCGCCTCCGGAGAATACTCCCAGCCGGGCGTGTTAAAAACGATATGCTCGTGGAGACTGGTGACTCCAAGCTGCTTGGGATGGATAGGACCTAAGACGGTGTTGACTTGAGCCATGCTTCCTCCTTGTGGCGTTTTGCTTTCCTCTTTTCAGACATTATGCCGAGCGCGTCTGAGCCGCAGCCAAAAGCAGTATCACCACAGAGACGCTGAGTTCGCAGAGTTCGTTCGTTTCGAACCCTCCCCTACGCGCCTCGGCGGTGAGATATCCGGGTTCGTTTACACCGCAGAGCCGCTGAGTTCGCAGAGTTCCATTTTGGACCCTACTAGATCTGTTCAAACACAGCGGCAATTCCCATTCCGCCGCCGATGCACATCGTGACGATACCAAATCGCACTTGCCGCCGGCGCATCTCGTGTAACAGCTTGGTCGTAAGAATTGAACCGGTCGCCCCGGTGGGATGGCCGTGCGCAATCGCTCCGCCGTTGACGTTGACCTTGTCAGGGTCGAGTTCGAGTTCTCGGATCACGGCCAAAACCTGCGAAGCGAAAGCCTCATTCAATTCGATGAGTCCGACATCTTCCACAGACAATCCGGCGCGCTGCAAAGCCTTGCGCACGGCCGGGACCGGGCCCATACCCATAATGTTTGGATGCACGCCCGCGACCGCTGACGCGCGCAAGCGCGCAAGGGCTTCCAGGCCGAGCGCCTTTGCCTTTTCTTGTGAGGCCACGAACATGGCGGAGCCGGCGTCGCTTCTTTTGCAGGTATTCCCCGCCGTAACGGTCCCGCTCTTCTTGAATATAGGAGGGAGCTGGGCAAGTTTCTCCAAGGTCGTATCCGGGCGCAAGCATTCATCGGCGCAAAATTCCACTCGCTCTTTCCCCTTGCCGCGGACCTCGACAGCGACGATTTGGTCGTCGAATAAACTTTGCTGGACCGCCGCTCGAGCCCTTTGCTGGCTCATCAAAGCGAACTTATCCTGGTCTTCACGACTGATCTTGAACTGCTCCGCAACCTGTTCTGCCGTCATGCCCATCGAGGTGTTCAGCCCGAGCTCGGGGTGGCCGAAATCGCCTCTTGTCTCTGTGCCCATAAACTGCGGCGGGCGCCGTTGATAGGCTTCCGTCGGTCTTTCCAGGAGATAGGGAGCCCGGGTGTAGCTTTCGACGCCGCCGGCGATAAAGAGCTCGCCGCAGTTATTTTCGATAGCCTGTGCCGCGTCGATGATCGCTTGTAACCCGGAGCCGCAGGCCCGATTAACGGCAAATCCAGGAACGTCGATCGGCAATCCTCCGAGAAGGGCGCAATGCCGCCCCAGGCGCATGGTGGAGAACTGATTCCCCATGATGACGTCTTCGACCCCGGCCGGATCTATTCCGCTCCGCTCCACCAGAGCGCGCACGACCCTCGCGCCAATTTCCTCGGGCACAAAATCTTTGAGAGCGCCGATTTCTCTGGCGATGGCCGTCCGCAGCGGTAGTGCAATGACTGCTTGGCTCACTTGTTACTCCTAAAACGTCCGTGCTCGTGCTCGTTCCATGATATCCCCGGATTTACGCGACGCCGTGATCAAAACACCAACCCTTAGTTCGCGGTAGAGACAACGGAGTTCACAGAGATCGGAGTATCTTTTGACCAAGAACTCTTTACTCGGCGCCCTCAGCGCCTCCGCGGTGATTGATCCGAATTCTTTTTTCACCGTAGAGACCTAACGCGGCCGAACCACGCCGTGTTCGTATTCGTCTTGGTCACGAACACGGACCACGAACACGTTAAAATTTTCCACCCCCCGCCGGCGCGCCACTGAGATCCATGGTTCGCATCGGTCCATTCGACAGAAGCTTGGCTTCCGTGAGTCCTTGAACGTCTTGCGGGCTCCAAGCGGGTGCTGTTTCGAGAAGCACAAGACCCTCTGCCGCGACCTGGATCACGGCGATGCCGGTGAAAATCATCGTTACGCATTGCGGCGCGGTCAGAGGATAGGTGCAGTTTACGACAATCTTGGGTTGGCCTTTTTTGGTGCAGTGCTCCATCGCGATCCAGATCTGGCGCGCGCCCGAAGCCAGGTCCATGGCGCCGCCGATATTGCCGAGCTCCTGACCCGGGATCATCCAGTTTGCCAGGTCGCCTTTCTCCGACACCTGGAGCGCGCCCATAACCGCGACGTCAATGTGGCCGCCGCGGACCATCGTGAACGATTCCGCCTGCGAGAAAAAGCAACCTCCGGGGCGGAGCGTCACGGGTTCCTTGCCCGCGTTAACCAGATCCGGATCTTCCTGTCCTTTGGGTGCCCGGGCTCCCATCCCGAGAATGCCGTTTTCGCTGTGGAGGAGGACTTCTCGATCTGCCGGGATATAGTTGACGATGTGCAGCGGTATGCCGATTCCCAGGTTGACGTGCCATCCCTCGCGTAGCTCCTGAGCCACCCGCCAGGCGATTTGTTGCTCCGTCAATACCAACTTTGGTTGTGTGGGTTTCACTTCCCCCTCGCCAACGCTTACAAGTGCTGAGTACTGAGTGCTGAGTCCTGAGTCCTGAGTGCCGAGTCTAACCCAAAGTCGCAGATAAGCTGAAACCCGACACCTCGAAACCTATTCCCACTTCCGCTCAACTTTGACCTCGACGACCCGATTGACGTAAATCCCGGGAGTAACGATCAACTCCGGATCCAGCTCCCCCGCATCGACGACCTGGTACGCCTCCGCGATCGTCGTCCTCGCCGCCGTCGCCATCATCGGGTTAAAATTGCGCATCGCTTTGCGATAAACGAGGTTGCCCATGCGATCCGCCTTGTGGGCCTTGAGCAGCGCGAAGTCGGCTTTGATGGCCTCCTCCAGGAGATAATCGCGTCCATTAAAGCTACGGACTTCTTTCTTCTCCGTGATGCTGGTTCCGACGCCGGTGCGCGTGTAGAAAGCGGGGATCCCCGCGCCTCCGGCGCGGATGCGCTCGGCCAAAGTCCCCTGGGGCACCAACTCTACTTCGAGAGCGCCGCTGTGATACTGGTCCCAGAACGTGTCTTGTAACTTCGCCTGGCGCCTGCCGATCGGAAAGGAGCAGATGACTTTGCTGACCTGCCGATTCGCGATGAGAAAGCCGACGCCGTATTCAACACCGCCGACGTTGTTGGCTACAATCGTGAGATGTGTCGCTCCGTGGTCGCGCAAGGCGCGAATCAACGCCTCGGGAAGCCCGCTGCCGCCGAATCCTCCGACCATCACCGTCGCGCCGTCGAAGATGTCCTTAACCGCCTCCTGAGCGCTAGGTACCTGTTTCCGAATCATCGCTGATGGCCAAGAAAGAAAAACTGGAAGAGCACTCTTTCCAGTGCGGCGTATGCTAACTTTTTTGTTTGATGAAAGTCAAGAAAAGCGCTGTCGCTTAGTTTGAGTAAAATCCCTCACTTCGTTCGGGATTATCACAGGTTTCGGTTTCAGGTTTCGCCACTCGGTACCCGACACCTGAAACCTAACACCTAACACCGTCGCCGGTTGACACCTTCCGGCCTTTTGACTTAGACCTCTGGGAGAAGATCACGCAACGAAGGAGATGCGAATGGAGGTAAATTCTACGCAACCCCAGCCACCGGCGCTGGGCGCGCGGCAGAAGATATGGTCAATCGGAGCGTGGCCGCTGGACGAGAGCGCCGTGCTGGTGTCGATGGGGACGAAAGGCGAGGTCCGGGAGGGTCCGTGGTCGTTTGTGACAGACATTCCTTCTCCAGGTAGAGAGATGCTCGGACCTCCTCCGATTTATCTCGCGCTCGCGGGCTGGGCAACCTGAACCGTCGTGACAACGGTAGGCGTCGCCTACCGCGGGCAAATTCCCTTGGAAAATGTTGCCGTCGATCTGCAGTTTCAGTCTTCTTCTGCCGGCGGGGAAGAGCGGTGGGGAGTGCGCGAAAAGGTAACCTTCAAGGGCGCTATCAACGGGCAACAGCAGCAGCGCCTCGACCGCACGATTGATTACTGCCCGGTGGGGCAATTCTTGGGCAAGGGTATCGTGACGATCGAGGATCAAATTGATCATCAGGCGAGATCTAGGGACGAGTCCTGGAGCCGGCCGGCATCGGGTTTCGAAGCAACGAGCGCGCTCGTTCCCGGTACGGTTCATGCTCAATATCTTCCTGAGACCAAAGTGTGGAAAGCCGGGTCTTCCGAGCGGATCCTCGAACACGAGGGAGAAGTTAAATTGTATTTCACTTGCCGGAGCCCAGACGGCTTGAGACGGTGGGTTATGCTAAGCGGTCATACGCTTAGTTGGAATCCGATTCCCATGCATCTCGCTTTTGGCGGGCTGGCGTCGTCGACCGTTACCACCTTGCGGCAGATTCTCGCGCCCGCGCCGTTGGGTCCGGAAGATCTCAAAGTGGAAGTTGAAATGGAGCGGGGCAGTAGCTCGGGAGGCAGGCAAAATGCCCAGGCCGCTGCTGCCGACGGTGTTGTGAGAAAATATCATGTCATGCGGAGAATCACGGTCGGTGGACGAATGCGCGGAGTGTCCACGGACACGATTCACGCCGCGCTACAGCAGGATCCTGTTTCCCGCTACTACCGGGATGGCAATATTTTGACCGCTAAAGAAATCGTCGTTACGGGATAATTTCCCGACGATGGCCACGCCCTTCGGCTCTCAGCGGACTCTGTCCTCCTGTGGTTGAAAGTTCGCGAAGCTTGCGCGGTGCAAAGGGGGCGTTTATCCCAAGGGCGCTTCGCTGCCGAGCTTGAAGAAGCGCCTGGCGTTTCCGCCCATGATCGCCGCCTTCTGGCTCGTTGTCAGCTGGGGACTCTCGATCGTCTCTCTGATCTCGTGTTGGGCGGCAACAAGATCGACCTCGTGCGGGTAGTCAGACGAGTAAGCGAAAGGTTCAGGACCAATGCGGCCAACCAGATAAGGAAGGCTTGGATCATTGCCTTCGCAGCCGACGAGGATGCTACCCCGGGTCAGGTAGTTTTGGATTGGCCAGTCGTGGAAGACGGAGAATTGCTCCCGGTTGCGCTCGATACGATCAAGCACCAGGACGACCCAGGCGCAGCCGCCCTCAAGAAAAGCGACGCGAAGATTGGGAAAGCGGTCAAAGACCCCGTTGTAGGTCATGGACACGCACGCGATCGTCAACGCTAACGGATGGTGCAAAGTTTGCGAGCTGCCCGGAGGCATGAAGGTATCGAGCCCGAGGTCTCTGTTGGACCCGCCGTGCACGCCGAGCACGCAGTCGAGATCGGCGGCCGCTTCATATACGGGCCAGTGCCAGGGATGACCCAGGTCAGCTCCCATAAGCAAACCTGTCGCCGGCACCATCGCGCCCGGCAGGTCGAGGTCTTTGACGGCGCGGCGCAATTCCTCGGCCGCCAGTTTGGGGTCCTGCATGGGAATGAGGCCCATCGGGTGCAGGCGGCTGTCGGCTCGGCGGTAGCGATCGGCGACGTAATCGTTGTACGCCCGGCATAGAGACACCGCATATTCCAGGTCGCGCAGTAACCCAATCCCGAGGCCGTAACTTGTAAACAGTACGGTCTCTTCGATTCCGGTCTTGTCCAAAAATGCCTGCCAGTCCTGAGCGGATCCCATTCGGTTCTGGCTTGCATTGGTGCGCTTGCGCTTCGAGTCGGCTTGCACCCTCGTATTGTTGTGCCAGTGTACGCCGTCGAGGTTGGGAAACGGGCTTCGGCTCACGGCTTTCTGGCCGAGCGCCAGGCGTTTTACTGACGGATCGGCATATTCGGCAAACTCCGTCATCGATTCAATGACATGACCGTCGCAATCGAGCATCCGAATCGTTTCATTTGCCATAGATTTCTCCTTGAGCGTTCCCCTTGCGCTGGTTAGTCCTCTTCTGCCCGCATACCCTATGGTGGGGCCGGATGTCAATATTGCCGGGCGCAGCGCGGCCGCGCCGCAACCAAAGCCTATGAGTAACGCGGGACGCCTCAACCCATCTACGGTCCCGCAAGAAAAAGGCAGATTTCAACCACGAAGTGGTTCATGATCTTACGCTCGCTCACAGAGGATGAAAATGGGGGAGGAACGAGGCAATAAGGAGCTGCTCAGGGGTGTCCTCCTCCTGCTTTGGTAGCGGACTTCACAGCTCCATCGGGCTCCCTGAATCCGTGCACCACCAGCGTGCACGATTTTATGGTGCCGATAGTGAAGCGTGGGAGCTGTCCTAGGGAGACTACACATCGGCGAGTCATGAGCGAAGCCGAATGATCTCGCATATGTTAAAAGATAGCGCTGCGGTGCAGGGTTGGTTGCGAGATAGCTTGAAGAACTCCTAATCTCACCTCTTTGAGCCCTCTTAGTCCAAGATCTGACTTTGACCCCCTTTCTATCGCAAACTTCTGTCCAGCATGAAACGTGGCATTCTTCACACTTTGTGCTTGACTTTGAGCTTGCAAGCGAGCCACAATAAGGGCCTTATACGAGAGAGGGGGGGACACCTTATGAAACAGAGATTTTACTCATTTCCAGTTGCTATTCTTTTAGTGTTTAGTTTACTACTTTGGGCTAACGTCAGCTCAGCGCAAGAATCCGCGCAACAAGTTGATCAAGGTTCCTCCCCTGCCGGTCAGGTGAGAAGACCAGGCTTCGTTGGTGTCCTGGGAGGCATCTTGCTGACCCCCTTTGTGTTTGTACACAAGTTGGCAGCGTGCGTGAACACCCAAATCGTAGCCGGAGCCGCTTATATTGCGACTTTCGAGGTCGAGGGTAACTATGAAGGCGGAACGAATGGAAGAGAAATCGGTGAGGTGGCCCGGCGTTCTTGTACGGGCGGATGGTGGGTGAGGCCTTCGGACGTTGCGCGGGATTATTTCGAATAACTAACGATTCGCGGTTCCCTCTTCCTTAGCGATGCAACTCGGTTGGGCCCTTGCCTTCACGTTTATCCTGACGCAAGTCATCGCCTGTGTTCCCGCCCGCGTCGCGCAACCTGTTGTCGCAAAACAGTCTACCGACATGGACATGACATGCGAGCAGATCGCCATAGAGTTCAAAAGCAACACGGAGATTGCTGCAGCTAAAATTGCCAGCAACCACACGCGTGACCAACGCGAGTTATGGCTTGCTATACTAGTCTGGCCAGGGCTGATGGACCTTCAGAATGCAGATGGCAATGAAGGTAACGCGCTTCTTGACCGCAACATTTACTTACGCGAAGTCGCTAAGAGCAAAGGTTGCAATGGGGTGGATTCCTGGCCGAAACAACCGGCGCGGTATACATGAGACACCCATAGGCTCTCTTCTGTTATCGAAATCGCCAGTGCTGTTTCTGGTACCGACGCCCACCCCTTCCACCGCCGTGGCCACCAAGGCAAGCCTGCCAGTTAGCGTAACCACTTTAGGTTAATGAACGAGCCGTCCGCGTCGACAAGTGGTGGGTTCTCGCACGCTTCACTCATTCTCCGGTTTTCGGGTCAGACAAGACGAAACCAATAGAAGTGAATTTCAGCGGGGTCAGTTTTTCCATTGCTTCCCATGCCGCTTGGGCTCCCGGGGTGGAGACGGAAGAAGCGTGGGTGGCGTGGGCGAATGTCAATTACGTTATTAGCGGTGATCACAGCGCCCCAGTCAACGCAATGCCGCCGATGCTTCGCCGGCGCGCGGGCTTTCTTGGTAGGATGGCACTCGAAGTCGCTTATCAGTGTCTGGGTCATCGCATCGATGTTCCTACCGTATTCACATCCCGACACGGAGACGCTGCGCGATCTGTCGACCTATTGTTGGATCTTGCCAAAGGCCTGCCGCTCTCACCTACCTCGTTCGGCTTGTCGGTTCATAACGCAACCGGAGGTTTGTTTTCCATTGCTCGGGGTGACCATGCCAGCAACACCACGCTAGCGGCGGGCAAAAGTAGCATTGAGCATGCTGTTATCGAGGCCTGCGGACTGCTTGCGGAGGGCGAGCCCGCAGTATTGCTCGTAGCATACGATTGCCCTCTGCCGACTCCGTATTCCGCGTTTCAAGATTGCGGCGAACAACCCTTTGCGTGGGCTTGGCTAATGCGACCGCCGGCCGATGAGGTGATCTCGCTTACGTGGTCGGATGCTTCAGAACATCGTGCCGCAAGTTTTGAGCGCTTGCCAGCCGGATTGGAGGTTCTGCGTTTTTACCTTTGTCGAGACCCGGCTCTCGAGCGAATCTGCAATAGTCGTCGGTGGCTTTGGTCCCGCCATGTTTAGTAGGATGGGCCGTTACTGGCGCGTGGTCGGCACCGGGTTGAGTTTCATTGCGGTCGGTATTGGCGGCATTTTCTTATTTCCGATGCTCAACATTGTCATTCGCAACCGTCAACGGCGTGCGTTAATCGCCCGCCATGTCATCAGGCTTACTTTCCGCTGTATCGTTGGCCTCATGCGCGTGATGGGCGTGTTCCACTATGAAATTACCGGACTAAAACGACTGCAGCGTCACGGTTTATTGATTCTCGCCAACCATCCGACGCTTATCGATATTGTGTTTCTCATGGCGTTTGTCAAGCGCGCGGACTGCATCGTAAAGAGCCGGCTCTGGCGCAATCCGTTCACTCATGCCACAGTCCGCGCTGCGGCGTATGTTCGCAATGATGATTATGGCGTGCAGCTTATTGAAGACTGTGTTGGAGCAGTTCGCTGCGGCGGCAATCTGATCATTTTCCCTGAAGGTACGCGCACGCCCGCGAGCGGCTCAATCACTCTAAAACGGGGTGCGGCGAATATTGCGGTGCGGGCTCAGTGCAATCTCACACCGGTGCTCATATGGTGCACCCCTCGGATGCTGGTCAAAGGAGAAAAGTGGTGGCGGCTGCCCGCGTGCCCCTCGCATTTCAGCATAGAGGTACGAGAGGACATCAATATCCAGCCCTTTATTGCTGAAGCCGGCAGCAATGTTTTAGCCGCCCGGCGTATTACCGATTATTTGGAGCACTATTTTACTGAGGAGCAAGCACATCGTGAGGTCGGTCGAGCAAGAAGTAATAGAACTGATTATTGATGTTCTTCAACTCGAGGACATCACCCCGGCTGACATTGATCCGGACGCGCCATTATTCGTCGATGGGCTTGGATTAGACTCCATTGACGCACTGGAACTGGGGGTTGCTCTATATAAGCGCTATGGGATATCTCTATCGGGCGATGCGGAAGAGGTTCGTCGCCACTTTGCCTCGGTGCACTCGCTCGCCGCCATGATCGCCACTCATAGGACGAAGTGAAGGGGGGACGCAGCGATGGCTTTACCCAACGCAATAAATAAAGAGGACATTTACCCGATGCTGGTTGATATGCTGCACGAAATGTTCGAGTTGGATAAGTCGAAAATAACGCTAGAGGCGAATTTGTATTCCGACCTCGATATCGATAGCATCGACGCCGTTGATCTTGCGGTGAAGCTAAAGGAACTTACGGGCAAGAGACTGCAGCCAGAGGTTTTTAAGAGTGTGCGAACGATTCAGGATGTCGTTAACGCGTTAGTCGCACTCTAGGGAAAGTAGTCCCGATGTCTGCGTCAACTCTAGTGATGATCTGCATCACGCTACTTTACCCACTGGCTGTTTGGCTCGGCCACGGACAAATCGAGCCCCGATTTCTCGCCGGCTTATTGGTGCTTGTCGGATTGACGCGGCTGCATATGCTAAAAATTGGCCAAGCCGGGCGCTGGTGGGTAGGGGGAACGCTGCTTCTTTTCATCGTGGCCGTGTGGAGCAACCTGCTGCTTCCTTTAAAGCTTTACCCGGTATTGGTGAATGCAGCGCTGTTGGGCATCTTCGCTTACAGCCTTCTTTCTCCTCCTTCGATAATCGAGCATTTCGCTCGCCTTACCGAGCCTGAACTTCCCGCGCGGGCTATCCGCTATACTCGACGGGTAACGCAAGTGTGGTGTGGGTTTTTCGCTGCGAACGGCGTGATTGCGCTTGTCACAGCATTGTGGACCTCGTCGGCTACCTGGACGTTGTACAACGGACTCATCGCGTATCTAATGATGGGACTTTTATTTGCAGGAGAGTATGTCGTTCGTTGGCATTTTAAAAGGCAACTGAATGCCTGATCTTCTCGATATGTTGGGCCTATTGACCGGCGGACAAAACACTGGCGGCAGGGTGGGTTGGCGCCAGGGGACGTCTGTTGGTTATGAGGAGTTCCTCGCTCGCGTCCGAGCCTGGCGCGGGCTTCTTCGGCGTACATCCGGCCAGGCATTCGCACTCTATCTTAATGATAGCATAGAGTTTGCTAGTGCGCTGTTTGGAGGTTGGGCGGCTGGTAAGACGATTTATCTCCCCGGTGATAGGTTGCCGGGCACTTGTGCGAACCTCAGTCGATTTGTGAATGGCTATTTGGGCGAGTTTCCATTGCAATGGAATCCCAGCGTGCCAGTGTTGCAAGATGAAGTCGTGAATGCCGATGTCTTCGATTGTCTGGACGGTGACTTTGTCGGCTTGGTGCTGTTCACCTCTGGCAGTACCGGCACGCCGCAGCCTATTCCCAAAAAGTTGTTCCAGATGTCTCGAGAGGTGGCGACCCTTGAGACGCAGTTCGGGAAGCTCTTGGGTGCCGTCGACGTCATGACCACTGTGTCCCATCAACACATTTATGGTCTACTCTTCAACATTTTGTGGCCGCTCACGGCGGGCCGGGCTATAGATACAAGAACCTATTATTTTCCACAGGAACTCGCGGGAGTGGCAGGGGAGCGCGACGGATTATTGGTATCTAGCCCCGCCTACTTGAAACGTTTACCCGCACATTCCGTCAGGGGCACGATCTGGAGCAGGTTGCAGATGGTATTTTCGTCCGGCGGACCTCTACCGTTCGACGTTGCCTGTAACGTGAAACGATTGTTTGGTCTTGTGCCGATTGAAGTCTATGGAAGCTCCGAGACTGGTGGAATCGGCTGGCGCCAGCAGCATACCAGATTGGATAAAGCATGGATTCCCATGCCGGGTATTACTTGTCGCATCGACTCTGACAAAGGTGTGTTGGAAATCCGCTCGCCCCATTTGCCTGACGAAAACTGGTTTCGCACGGCGGATTGTGCCCTACCTCTGGAAAACAATCGTTTCCTGGTCAAGGGACGCGTCGATCAAATCGTGAAGATCGAGGGGAAGCGGATATCTCTGGCTGCGATCGAGCGCCAGCTGAAGACATCTTTGATGGTGGCTGACGCGCGCGTGATTGTGATCGAAGGACGCCGCCAACGAATTGCCGCGTTTATCGTTCCCTCGGTGATCGGGCGCAGCAAGCTGGCGGAGGTCGGTAAGCTAGTTTTCAATCGCAGTCTACGGGCTGCTCTCGGTCAATCGATTGAGCCCGTTGGAATACCTAGGATCTGGCGGTATCTCGACGCACTGCCAACCAACGCGCAGGGCAAGACGACGCATGCCGACCTCAGCGCATTACTCGACGGCAAGCCTTCTCGCCCCACGCTTCCGCTTCAGCGTTTACTCGCAAGAAACACTGAGCGCGCCGTTCTTGAGCTAACCGCTCCCGCCAACTTGTTTTATTTTGACGGTCATTTTTCCGGCGTTCCCATTCTAGCCGGTGTGGTCCAAATTCAATGGGCGATCACCTACGGACGCCAATACTTTGATTTGCCGCCAGTTTTCCGCGGTATTCATGCACTCAAGTTTCAGCGCATCATAGCGCCGGATAAACCGTTTATGCTGGAGCTTGTCCATGATCCCGTAAAGGCATGGTTGTCTTTTAAAATCACTTCGCCCGTCGGCACGCATACCAGCGGAAAGCTGATATTTGGAGCGGCCGATGTTTAAACCCTGCGTGCTGATTCCCGTTTACAACCACGAACATGCGGTCGATGTAGTCGTGAATGCTGTGCTTGCACAGAACTTGCCGTGCATACTCGTGGATGATGGTAGTTCATCGCGATGCGCGCGCACGCTTGATGCGCTGGTTGCCGGTACTCCAACCCACATCACCTTGATCCGACACCCCGTAAATCGCGGTAAGGGTAGCGCGGTGCTTTCGGGTGTCCGCTACGCTGTTCAAGCCGGTTATACTCACGCGATGCAGATTGATGCCGATGGCCAGCACCGGGTGTCCGATATTCCGCGTTTTCTGGAACAAGCTGCGGCCCATCCGGAGGCGCTCATAGTCGGTTGCCCGGACTATGGCGAGACGGTGCCATCACTGCGGCTTTACCTGCGCTATTTGACCCATGTTTGGGTTTGGATTAACACGCTGTCGCGGCAAATCAAGGATTCGATGTGCGGCTTTCGAGTTTACCCGCTTTCGCCTGTTATGGCGTTAGACGATCGGCGAAAACTTGGCGCGCGGATGAATTTCGATATCGAAATTCTCGTTCGGCTCTATTGGGACGGACTGGAGATTATCAATATAAATACACCAGTAAGCTATCCCAGCGACGGGGTCTCCCATTTTCGGAACGTGTTGGATAATTTCTTGATTTCCCGAACGCACGCTATCTTGTTCTTCGGCATGTTGACGCGAATGCCGATGTTGATCGCGCGTAACTGGAGGGTTCGATGATGCAGCCAACGCCGGCCGTCCGACGGCAGCATTGGGCGCAAATCAGCGAGTCTACGTTCGTTGCCGGTGTGCGGTTTTTGTTTTTGACCTGTCGTATTTTTGGGCGTTGGCCATTCCGCATCGTGCTGTACCCGGTGTTGCTCTGGTACATACTGGCCCAACCTGACGCGCGAGTATCGTCGCGCGATTACCTATCGCGGGTCGCTGCATTTCGGGATGGTTCTCGTATCAAACCCGGCATGGTCACCGTATTGCGCCATTTTGCGTCGTTTGCCGAGGACCTGCTTGACAAAATGCTCCTCCGGAGCGGATTGTTCAGAACCGATCTAGTCAAGTTACGGGGTAAAGAATTAATCGCCGCCAAGCGCGGCGGGCTACTGATCTGCTGCCATCTTGGCAATTTGGAATTATGCCGAGTTCTGTCCAAGCAGATGCCGGGCCTTAAATTGACCGCGCTGATCCATACGAAGCATGCGGAAAAATTCAATCGACTTTTAGCGCAACTCGATCCCGACAGCCAGCTCAACCTGATGCAAGTCACCGAGCTCTCTCCTGGGACAGCCATGCTGCTGGCGGAGAAAATCGAGCAGGGAGAATTTGTTGCGATTGCCGGCGACCGTATTCCAATATCGCAGAATCCTCGGGTAGCCTTGGCGCAGTTTCTCGGCGAGACGGCGCCCTTTCCCGTTGGGCCCTATATCCTGGCGAGTCTGTTGCAATGTCCGACCTATCTAATGTTTTCAATGCGGCTCGGGAACAGGTCGGAAGTTCACTTCGAACTGTTCCGTGAGTCGATTTATTTACCGCGCAAGGGGCGGGATGAGTTACTCGCTAGACTCGTGGGGGAATATGCCCGGCGGCTAGAGCATTTTTGCTTACAGGCGCCACTGCAATGGTTCAATTTTTACGATTTCTGGCATTTACCGACGGTGGGCACAACTGATCCGACAAGGTGATATGAAAACCTCAACCTCGACCCGTAAGATCACGTTCGACAATGGACCGGTGAGAATCGAGGACATTGTGGACATCGCGGAAGGGTTGGCAAGCGTGACATTGTCTGATGCTTCTGAATTCCGCTCTGCCATTGCGCGAGGAGCGGACTTTCTGGACCGTCTGGTGCGCGAAGAGCGCACGATCTATGGTATCACCACCGGCTACGGCGATTCATGCACCGTGCCGGTTCCGCTTGAGCTGGTCCCCGAGCTGCCGCGCCAGCTCTATGTCTATCACGGTTGTGGGCTGGGCGAGTATTTGAGTCCGGTACAGACGCGCGCCGTGATCGCAACCCGCCTCACGTCGTTGTCCAAGGGGTTCTCTGGCGTCAGTCTGGAACTGCTACTACAGATGGTGAGGTTACTGCAGCGCGATTTATTGCCGTTGATTCCGTCTGAAGGCTCAGTGGGTGCCAGCGGCGATCTCACTCCGCTATCGTATCTCGCTGCTGTTTTGTGTGGCGAGGGTGAAGTTTGGCGCAACGGCGTCCGGGTAGGCGCCGGGCAGGCACTGTCTGAGGCTGGTGTCACACCGCTGCGACTCCGGCCAAAAGAAGGACTAGCCATCATGAACGGCACGGCCGTCATGACCGCTTTGGCGTGCCTTGCTTACGTGCGCGCCGATTATCTTACCCGGCTAGTCACTCGCATTACCGCATTAGCGTCGTTTGCGCTTGACGGCAATGCGCACCATTTCGATGCTACGTTATTCTCAGTGAAGCCGCATCCAGGCCAGCAGCGCGTGGCCGGTTGGCTGCGTCTAGACTTGCCGTGCGATCAGCTGGACCCCGGCGGAAAGCGTCTGCAGGATCGCTATTCGATCCGTTGCGCGCCCCACGTGATCGGCGTTCTCGCCGATGCGCTGCCCTGGTTGCGCGAGTACATCGAAAATGAACTTAACAGCGCCAACGATAATCCCATCGTTGATGCGGAAGGCCAAAGCGTGCTGTACGGCGGTCATTTTTACGGCGGTCATATCGCGTTTGCCATGGACAGTATGAAAAATGCCGTCGCAAACCTGGCGGATTTGATTGACCGGCAGATGGCACTGCTGGTGGATAGCCGCTACAACAACGGTTTGCCTGCTAACTTGTCTGGGGTTCAAGGGCCACGTGCAGCGATCAATCATGGGCTGAAGGCGTTGCAGATCAGTGCTTCGGCATGGACAGCGGAAGCGCTCAAGTTGACCATGCCGGCGTCGGTGTTCTCGCGCTCGACGGAGTGCCACAACCAGGACAAAGTCAGCATGGGTACAATTGCGGCACGCGATTGTTTGCGTGTGCTCGAATTGGTGGAGCAAGTCGCCGCAGCGCTGCTCATCGCTGTGCGACAGGGAGTCTGGCTCCGTTGCAGACTGAATCGATCCGTGCCTCCGGGGACGATCTTGAAGAACATGATGGATGCCCTGAGCAACGATATCAACGTGATCGAGGAAGATCGTCGACTTGAGCCGGATTTGCGACTGTTGCTAGAGCGGATCCGTGGCCGCGCCTGGAAACTGTATGAATAAGTTGCCAAGTCGCTGGTCTGCCGAGGCCGAGATACAAGTTCAATTCTTTGATCTCGATCCCATGGAAGTTGTTTGGCACGGGCACTATGTCAAGTACCTGGAAGTCGCGCGTTGCGCCTTACTCGATACGATCGATTACAATTACACTCAGATGAAGGGGTCGGGTTACGCGTGGCCAGTGATCGATATGCACCTGCGTTATATCGATTCGGCCACATTTGGGCAGCGGCTCAAGCTGCGTGCGCAGATTGTCGAGTGGGAAAACCGCCTCAAGATCGATTATCTTATCACCGATGCCGCCAGCGGATGCCGGCTCCTCCGTGCCAGCACGACGCAAGTTGCCGTCGATATGGCAACGCGCGAGATGTGCTTTGTGTCCCCATCGGTACTATTTCAGAAATTAGGGATTTCACAACCATGAGATTTTGGTTCATGGCCTGCGGTGTGTTGTTTTCCGCTATGCCGCTGTGGGCTGCCGCCCCGGTGGCAGAAATTCAAGCGATGCTCACCAAGCCAAAGGTGTTGTGCGGGCACTTTGACCAGAGCAAGCAACTAACAGGATTGAAAAAGCCGATGGTTTCGAGCGGCCGCTTCTGCGTGGTTGCCGACAAGGGGGTGTTGTGGCGTACGTTGCAGCCGTTCCCCAATACCGTGCGCCTTACACGCGATGAAATCGTCCAGCTGCAGGGAGACCGAGTGGCGATGCGGCTTGACGCGAAACAAGAGCCCGCGGTGCGCACAATCAACAGTATCCTGTTTGCCTTGTTGGCGGGAGACTTAGACCAAATCGGGAAACTTTTCGACGTCGATGGTACCATCGACGAGAAAAGCTGGAGGGTTACGCTCAAAGCGCGCGAACCGGCCCTGGCTCGGGCCATCTCCAGCGTCGTGCTTGAAGGCGGCGAGTATGTCACGAGTATAACGATCAGCGAGACGGGCGGCGACCGCACCAGCATCGTGTTTTCCAAGATCCAAGTGGGTGACGGCGCGATAAGTGGCGATGAGGCGGCTTTGTTTTGAGCCAGCGCGTTATGTTTGCCTGGGTGTGGGCGTTAGTTGTCTGTTTGTTATTGGCCCATAGCGCTTATCTATGGCTCGGTGGGCGGATCGCTCCCGACACCGACATTCTTGCGCTGCTGCCAGCACAGGAACGCGATCCTGTGCTCCAGCAAGCCTTCACCCGCATGGTCGATTCAGGTCAGCAGCGACTGATCGTGCTTATGGGCGCAGATGACTGGGCGCAGGCTAGCCGGGCTGCCAACGCTTACGTTCATGTGCTGGAGCAGCGTCCTGACCTGCTGCAATCTGCCGATCCTATGACCGATCAACGTGACTGGATGGCGTTGTTTCGATCGCACCGGCTTAACCTACTTACGCCGCAAACGGAAGCGGATTTGCGTAGCCAGCCCAAACAGTATTGGACCGATATCGCGTTGGCCAAGCTGTACAGCCCGTTCGCTGGACTTCAGCTGGGCGCTTGGCGGGATGATCCGTTCGGTCTCTTTGGCCGTTGGGTTCAAGCCCGTGCCCAAGAGACGCCGGTGCGGCCGCGCGATGGCCGACTCTTTGTTAGTGACGGCCAGCGTCAATATGTGGTGATGCCGTTCGCTTTGCGCGTCCCGGTGTTTTCAATGGATGCGCCGCAAGCGGTCATGCCCCTGCTGGAGCAAGCCCGACAAACTGCGAAAAAAGCGGTTGGGCAGGTCGAAGTGCTAGTCGCGGGCGTAATCCTCTACGCCGCCGCTGCCGGCGACCAAGCGAGACAGGAAATGTCCATCATCGGTATCGGCTCAAGCATCGGCATCATCCTGCTGATATGGGCCGCGTTTCACCGGCTTTATCCGATGGCAATGATCTTGTTATCGATTAGTGTGGGCTGTCTCGGCGCGCTATCTGTGTGCTCGTGCCTGTTTGGCCGGCTGCATATGTTAACTCTGGTATTCGGCGCTAGCCTCGTTGGCGTTGCTCAAGATTACGGGATTTACTTCCTGTGCCATCGGCTCGGTGTGGCTGCACAGCTTGATTCAGGACAATTATTGCGGCGGCTGTTGCCGGGGTTGGTATTGACATTGGTCACGACGATAATCGGCTATTTCGGACTGGTACTGACACCCTTTCCCGGTTTGCGTCAGATGGCGGTATTTTCCACCGTCGGATTAATATTTGCCTGGTTGACCGTAGTGTTTTGGTTTCCTGTCCTGGTGTGTCCCAGCGCGCCCAAAAGCGCGCGACTGGTGCAATGGTATACTAATAGTCTAGCGCGCTGGCCGGTTCTGCGCGTCAATCGATCGACGCTGTTGGCGGCCGTGGCGTTCAGCGCTTTCGCAGTTTTCGGCTTCTGGCGACTGGGTGTCAACGATGATATCCGTTTGTTGCACAACCCGCCAAAAGACTTGATCGATGACCAAGCTAAACTGAGCCGCCTGCTAGACGCCCCGTCGCCGGTCCAATTCTATATCGTCCGCGGCACTACACCTGAAATGGTGCTGCAGCGGGAGGAAATGCTCAAGCGGCGGCTGGATTCCCTGATCGAAGAACGCATCATCAACGGCTATCAAGCCATTTCAAACTGGGTCCCGTCTCTCCGAGCCCAGACATCGCATCGCCAACTGGTCGAACGGACCTTATTAAACGAGGGCGGGGCGCTAGCGACGTTGGCCTTACGGATCGGCGCGAACGGTGGATGGGTCTCCGCCACGCGGCAGCACTTACTCGCGTCAACGTCGACGCTGACCCCTAGCGATTTCCTGAAAACTCCGGCTAGCGAACCCTGGCGCCATCTTTGGCTCGATCGGGTGGGGCAGGGTTATTCCAGCATTGTCTCGTTGCGCGGTTTGAACAAGGCCGGCTTGCCCGAACTGCAGTTTGCCGCCGCGGGTCTCGAAGGTGTGCGATGGGTGGACCAGGTACATGAAATTTCGTTGGTGCTCAGCCGCTATCGCAAATATATGAGCTGGGTAGTCCTATTCTCATACGCGGCTGTTTATTGCTTGTTGTACCCACGCTATCGTAGTGGCGCTTGGCGCGTGCTGGCACCCACCGGACTAGCCAGTGTCGCCACCCTCGCGCTGCTGGGAATCGTCGGCCAGAATCTGCAGTTGTTCCACGTATTGGCGCTGATGCTGATACTCGGAATCGGCGTCGATTACGGTATTTTTTTTCAGGAGAATTCTACTCAGCGCCACCAAGCCGCATGGCTCGCGGTGGGTCTGTCGGCATTGAGTACCCTGCTTTCCTTCGGATTGCTTGGTTTGAGCATGACGCCTGCATTGCAAGCATTCGGCCTAACCATGTCAATTGGGATAGCCGCCGTTTGGTTGATTGTTCCTTGCTTTAGGAATCAACGAATGCAGTCATAAGAGGATAAGAAGCCAGGTTTCTTGAAAAGGAGACATCCGTGAAAGTGTTGTTCATAGTTTCGATAGGTGTTTTCCTTTCGAGTTGTACCGCAAGCTATAACCAGCAGATTCTACAAGACGCCACATCAAAGCTTGAACGCGGCAAAGGTGTTTTTATTTCGACGCCTAAGAACGGCTTGTATGGGAAAATCGAATACAAGAATTCTGGAAAGATGACGGCAAACGCGGTGAAGGCAGCATTCTCCAGATTCTCGAACAGCGTCTACATATCAGAGGAATGTCTAGGGCTGGAATGCTTAAAAGCTGCTCCGACCGCCAAATACGCATACTATGTGGTAGTAGAAATTTTGCATTGGGAAGACCGAGTAACTGAGTGGTCCGGCATTCCGGACAGAATAGAAGTAAAAATTTCGGTCAACGAGGTAGCATCAGGTTCTGAGATTTCCTCGACGGTTATAAAAGGCACAAGCAAATGGGCAACATTTGGTGGGGATCACCCGCAGGATCTCTTACCGGAACCGATAAATAATTACGTGCAATCACTATATTAGCATTTTTTGGATAAACTTGTTGATACTCAGTGGCCCCGTGATGTTAGGCGCTCTGAATAGGAAAGATAGAGAGTCTGTCGAGATTTTGGTTATTGGCGCCGGGCCGGCCGGCTCGCTAGCCGCCGCTTTGCTGCGTCAGCAAGGCCGCCAAGTGTTAGTGCTCGAGCGTGAACAGTTTCCGCGCTTTAGCATCGGTGAGAGCTTGTTGCCGCAAAGTATGGAATACCTGGAACAGGCCGGCATGCTGCGTGCAGTAGTAGAGGTAGGCTTCCAGTTCAAGAACGGCGCCGCCTTCGTGCGCGGCGATCAGTACACGGCATTCGATTTTCGCGACAAACATTCGGAAGGTTGGGGCACGACTTATCAAGTGCAACGGGCGCGTTTTGATCATGTGCTGGCGCTGGAAGCCGAGCGTCAGGGTGTCGAGGTGCGCTATCGTCACGAAGTGGTCGCGGTTGATCTTAACGGCGCTAGGCCGCGCGTTACTGTCCAAGACCGAGACGGTAAAAAATATGTCATCGAAGCCGGGTTCATGCTCGACGCCAGCGGCTTTGGCCGGGTTCTGCCGCGCTTGCTCCGATTGGAAAACCCATCGGGTTTCCCAGTGCGCGAAGCGATTTTCACGCACGTCGAAGATGGTATCCCGCCGTGGGGATTCGACCGCAACAAGATTCGGATTACGATCCATTCCGATCGCTGCGACGTGTGGTATTGGCTCATACCGTTCGCCGACGGCCGCTGCTCGCTGGGTGTGGTGGCTGAAACCGATTTCCTGGCCGGTTACGACGGCACGGATACCCAACGGTTGCAGTCCTTGATAAAGCAAGATTCGTCATTGCGTAAATTGCTGGGGAACGCTCGTTGGGATACGCCGGCCCGCCACATCGTCGGCTATTCCGCGAATGTCAAATCACTATGGGGCAAAGGCTATGCGCTGTTGGGAAATGCGGGCGAGTTTCTCGATCCGATTTTTTCCTCAGGTGTCACGATTGCATTCAAGTCGGCCAGCCTTGCCGCCGCAGCAGTGCAGCGCCAGTTCGCCGGGGAGATGGTCGATTGGGATAACGACTACGCACGCCCGCTCAAAACGGGGATCGATACATTCCGCGCATTTGTCGAATCCTGGTATGCCGGTGGCTTCCAGCAGATCGTTTTTTTTGGGCAGCCGCCGCCAAATGTACGGCGTATGATTTCTGCTATTCTGGCCGGCTATGCCTGGGATCAAACCAACCCCTACGTGCGTGAACCCAAACGGCGCTTGGCTGCGTTGGAGAAACTGTGCTACCAGGAGTGATCAAGGGTCTTGTTGCGGTTTGCTTCTTCGCGCTGGGACTTATTGGTTGTGCGAGCAAAGTAACTCAGCCTGCGCGGCTTGGATTGAAGCTGCTGCCGGCTGCTCTCGGCTCATCGATTAGTTTGCACCAGCATCTCAGTGTGGAGCGGGGGGGGCGTATAGGCGAGCTGGATGCTGCCCTGGAAATCGATCCCCAGGCCCTTAACTTGGTCGGGCTCGCGCTCGGCCAGCGTGTGCTGACGCTGCGTTACGATGGCAATACGCTACAGTTTTGGCGACACTCTATGCTACTGCCTGAACTGCGCGACGAAGACGTGCTGGAAGACCTTCAACTCACGCTTTGGCCGGTTGACGCCATTCGAGCGGCTTTGCCGGAGCGCTGGCGCATCGAAGAAACTGGCTTGCGCCGCACACTCCTAATAGGCGATACGCCGGTGATGGTGATTGACTATAGCGGCGAGCCGCGCTGGATCGGCAAAATCGAATTGTCCAACCTGCGTTATCACTACCGGCTGATGATCCAGTCGGTTTCAAACGGTCCTTGATTGAGCATGGTTTATCTTAACCAATTGGGAATGGTCTGCCCATTGGGCAACACGCGCGACGAAATAAGGCGCCGTATGCTCAAGCTGGCGCAAAGCGGCGTTTGCATGACCGACATCTATTCACCCGGACAGCCTCTGCCGCTTGGCCAGGTTTCCATCGTGCTACCGGCTCTGGATGAAATGGCTTTGCGCGACCGCAGCCGCAACAATCAGCTTGCACTTCGAGCGCTGGCTGAAATCCGACCCACGGTGGATGCGGCCATCGAACGCTATGGCGCCGGCCGGGTCGGCGTAGTGATCGGTACCAGCACTTCTGGGATTGCCGAGGGCGAATCCGCGTTGCGCCATTATGCCGTCGCGGGTATGCTCCCGGAGCAATTTGATTATGGTCAACAGGAAATGGGATCGCCCGCAGCTATGGTAGCTGCCGCGCTTGACATCCGCGGGCCAGCATATGTGCATTCGAGCGCCTGCGCGTCGAGCGCGAAGGCGCTCGCCAGCGCGGCTCGTTTGATCCGAATGGGTCTATGCGATGCCGTTGTCGCGGGGGGGGTGGACTCGTTGTGCGCGTTCACGGTCGCTGGATTCAAAGCACTCGTATCGGTCAGTGATACCCAATGCAACCCCCTCAGTCGAAACCGCAATGGCGTCAATATCGGCGAGGGGGCCGCGTTGTTTCTAATGAGCGCCGAGCCCGCGACCATTGGCCTGCGCGGTTGGGGTGAGTCGTCCGACGGTTATCATATGTCGGCGCCCGATCCTGCCGGTGTGGGCGCGCGGCTAGCGATTGAGCGTGCCTTGGCACGAGCAGGTATTGATGCTGGGCAAATCGATTACGTGAACTTGCATGGCACGGGAACGCTGCAAAATGATGCGATGGAATCGCGCGTGATCCATGCGCTGTTCGGCGCCGGAACTAGAGTCAGCTCGACCAAACCGTTTACCGGTCATACGCTTGGCGCGGCCGGTGCGATTGAGGCCGGACTGTGCTGGTTGGCGATGCAAGACGATAATTCTCGAGGAAAGCTACCGCCGCACCTGTGGGATGGCATGCGGGACCCCGAGTTGCCGCTTCTGAATGTGGCCGAACCCGGAAGCAGTCTCGGGAAGCCGATTCGTTGGGTTTTGAGCAATTCTTTCGCCTTCGGCGGCGCTAATGTCGCCCTCGTGCTTGGGAGAGAATGATATGGATATTCCGGATATCCGATCGCTGCTTCCGCATGCGGGTCCGATGGTGCTTCTCGATCGTGTCATATCGGCCAACGAAGAGAGCTTGCGCGCTGAAGTTCGCATTCGCTCGGACAGTTTGTTTTGCGATGCTACCGGCGTCGGTGCCTGGGTTGGGATTGAGTATATGGCGCAAGCGATTGGGGCCTGGGCAGGATATACCGGTCAGTTGCGCGGCGAGCCGGTTAAGCTAGGATTTTTGCTGGGTACGAGGCGTTACGAATGCAGTCGGCCGATTTTTGCATTGGGTAGTGTCCTGCAGGTATGTATCCAGCGTCTATTTCAGAACGAAAATGGATTGGGCTCGTTCGCGTGCTCCATCGACGATGGGGAAGGCGAGATTGCCTCAGCCACCGTTACTGTATTTCAGCCGTTCAATGTGGATGATTTCCTCCGAGGCGGCGCGAAATGAGAAAGAGCGTGTTAGTCACCGGCTCAAGTCGGGGTATCGGGAAAGCCATCGCCCTGCGCCTTGCACGGGACGATTACGATATCGTACTGCATTGTCGCAGCCGACGTGAAGAGACCGACAGCGTCGCTCGATCCATCGTTGCCTTGGGCCGACAAGCTCGCGTTCTGCAATTTGATGTCAGCGAGCGTCAAGCCACTGGGGCGGCACTGAAAGGGGATATCGAGCAGCATGGGTGCTACTATGGCGTGGTGTGCAACGCGGGGATTGTGCGTGACAATGTGTTTCCGGCGATGCCCGGCGAGGACTGGGATGACGTGCTTAAGACCAACCTCGACGCCTTCTATAACGTGCTTAATCCATTGATCATGCCGATGGTGCGTCGCCACGCGCCTGGACGCATCGTAACAATAACGTCGCTGTCCGGTTTGATCGGCAACCGTGGTCAAGTCAACTACAGCGCAGCTAAGGCCGGCATTATCGGTGCTTCCAAGGCCCTGGCGCTGGAACTGGCGACGCGAGAGATTACCGTTAATTGCGTCGCGCCGGGCTTGATCGAAACCGAAATGATCGCCGATGTACCCTTGGAGGAGACGCTCAAGCAAATTCCCGCGCGGCGGATCGGTAAACCGGAGGAGGTAGCTGCAGTAGTGAGCTTTCTGCTCGCAGAAGATGCGGCTTACATTACCCGCCAGGTAATTTCCGTCAACGGAGGGCTGGTATGAGCCGTCGCGTCGCTGTTACCGGCATGGCCGGCATCAGTCCCCTTGGCAACGATTGGGCCGGCATTCGCACGTGCTTGGCCAGTTATCGCAATGCCATCACCCGGATGCCCGAGTGGGCCAACTTTGATGGGCTGAACACCCAACTCGCCGCACCCGCGGCCGATTTTGCGCTGTCTGAACGCTACACGATCAAAACCACCCGGAGCATGGGGCGCGTCGCATTGATGGCGACTCGCGCCAGCGAATTGGCTCTTATCGATGCCTGTCTGCAGGATGATCCGCTGCTGAAAAGCGGCCGGTTGGGGATCGCCTATGGCTCGTCCGCGGGCACGCCGAAAGCGATTTGCGACTTCGGCAGGATGATCGACGAAAAAAGTACTAAGGGAATCAACGCCACCACGTATATCAAGATGATGGGACATACCACGCCCGTGAATCTCGGTGTATTTCTCGGTGTGACGGGGCGTATCATTCCGACTTCTAGCGCCTGTACGTCGGGCAGTCAAGGCATTGGCTACGCTTATGAAACGATCCGCGCTGGCCACCAACTGGCGATGATCGCCGGCGGTGCCGAGGAATTATGCGTTACCGAGGCCGCGGTGTTCGATACTCTATTCGCCACCAGCGTGCGTAACGATGCCGCCGACACGACCCCGCGCCCCTTTGACACCGAGCGCGACGGCCTGGTGCTTGGCGAGGGCGCCGGCAGCCTGATTCTGGAAGACTTCGAGCATGCCAGCGCGCGCGGTGCGACCATCTATGCCGAGATCGTGGGCTTTGGCACCAATAGCGACGGTTGTCACGTCACTCAACCTAATGCTGAGACCATGAAGATAGCGATGGAATTGGCGCTGTCTGATGCCGACTTGCCGCCTTCGGCAATCGGTTACGTTAATGCCCATGGTACTGGCACTCAACACGGCGACATTGCAGAATCGCGGGCCACCGCGAACTTGTTTGGCAGCCGTATCCCAATTAGTTCGCTGAAGAGTTACATGGGACATACGCTGGGCGCCTGTGGCGCTTTGGAAGCATGGCTCACTATTGAAATGATGCGCGAGGGCTGGTTTGCACCCACCATCAACTTGACTCGGATCGACCCGCAATGCGCCGAACTGGACTACATACGTGTGGAAGGTCGTGAATTGCTGTGCGAATATGTCATGTCCAACAACTTTGCGTTCGGCGGCATTAACACGTCGCTCATTTTCAAGAAATGCCCATAGTTCCACTAACCGCGGATCGATTCATCGCAGCAGTGGTCAAAAATAGTATAAATCTCAACTCTAGAAAGGAACAATAGATGAAAATTGTTTTCATCTTAGTAACAGTTCTGGGTGTATTCCGCGCAGGGATTTGGCCGGCTTATGCGCGCGACACAAAGCACATTCTGCCAATCGCTGCCGCCATGACGACCAAGGACGCGGGTGAAAAACTTGATGGTTCGGTGAAGTTTTTCTTTGGGAAGCAGGAATACCCGAAGGTCGTGACAAAGCTCGGTACTGATGTATCCAATCGCAAGACCAATGCGTTCGGCAAGTCCGATGAAAAAGCCTGCAACTGGGCATTCCTGTCCGCGATGATCGCACTGGAGCGGCGTGCTAAACAACTCGGTGCCAATGCCGTCGTAAATATCGTGAGCTATTATCAGAAAGTTGAAATGTCGAGTACGACGGATTTCGAGTGTCATGCGGGCGCCGTTATTGCGGGCGTTGCACTCAAGGGTGACTTTGTCAAGATTGAAGGATAATAATCTCGACTTGCCGTCGGCTACTTTGTGGTTGTTGGATGGTAGCAGTGTGCCCGAAAAGGATGTCGCATTTTTCGTGCGGCAGCTTGGCGCCAGCGAAGCCCATCGCTACGTTTCCTTCATACGGAGGGAGCGCCAGCGCCAATTCCTACTTGCGCGTATGTTGCTGAGATTGGTTGTTTCCAGTGTAACGGCCCTGCCCGCTCATGCAATTGCAATCGTCGAGCGGGACAGCGATGGACCCGTGCTGGTGCTTCCTGATTCCCGGAGCCTCCAGCTGAAGTTTAGCCTATCCCACAGTCGTAACTGGATCGCTTGTGTCTTGAGTTCGAATGGAACGCTAGGAGTGGATATAGAACTACAAGATGCGACTCGGGACGTTATTCCCATCAGCTATCTGGCCTTTCATCCGGAAGAGCATAGTTGGCTGTTGTCGCAGCCAGACGCCGCGCGTCGGTCGGCCTTTTATCAACTTTGGTGTACAAGGGAGGCTTTATACAAGCTGATGTCCAATTTAGGGCGTGAGGAAGTTTTATCTCCACTGGTTCGTTCGGACGGTGCGTTTGCGACGCAAGGCCCCAGTTGGCACCGTTACATTTTGCTACATTCCGCTCTGTTAATAGCCGTTTGTAGTGATCAGCCATTGTCTGCGCTCCACACGGTAGAGCTCCCAAGGCTTACTCGTGCGGACTGGTTAGCGGAAAAGCGAGTTTCGAATCGCGCAGTATAGCCGTTGCAAGCTCCCAAGCGGGCAAGCAACTCAGCGGCTGGTGCGCTCGCGTCCACCATCGCAGTCGCGAGTAGCATCGCATTTGGAATCAGCACGACGTTAAACATAGGAGCGATTTGCTACGCCTATTGTTATGGGTCTTATTTCGGTCCGCAAACCAGGGGCGATATAGTGCTGGCGGAAAGAGTATTACGTTGGGAACCCGGCGATCTTCTTGTGAAACGCCGAAAAGCAATTCTGCCTGACCAGTCATTCGATAGCTTGCAGCGGAGGTTGAGAATGAAGGTAGTTAGAATTCTTCGTGGTATTTTTAGTTTGGTTGTTCTTCTTTTGATTTTCACTCGTGCATTAGCGGCCGCCGATCCGAAAGTGATCGAGGGCGCGAAAAAAGAGCAGGAAGTTGTTTGGTATACGACCACCAACCTGGAGCCGGCCAAAAGAATTATCGACTTGTTTCGAAACAAGTATCCTTTTCTGCACGTCAACCTTTACCGCACGAACACCGGCCCGCTGACCAGCAGGGTATTGCTCGAGGCGCGCGCGGGGAAAAATGAATGGGATGTGCTGTCCGGCGGGGGAGAAATTTACCCTCCTGTTTTTGAGCGAGGCCTGATCGCGCAATACCGCTCTCCCGAGGCGAAAATGGTCGAGGAGGATATGGTCGATAAGAACGGCTATTGGACGGCTTACACGGCAAGCACGTTTGTCCTGGGTTTCAACACGCAGATGGTACAGAAGGAGGCGGTCCCAAAAACCTATGAGGCCTTGCTCGATTCCAAGTGGAAGGGGCAGAAAATCGGAGTGGATACCACAGCGGGAATGCTCCACGGGCTGATGCCGGTGTGGGGAAAAGAAAAGGCGCTCGCTTATTTTCGGCGGTTGGCCGAGATGGATCCCGTCATGAAAGACAGTACGTCGCTCATGGCGCAACTGCTCGGCGCCGGCGAATTTCCTCTTGCTTTCGGCACGGCCCATATCTTTGAACTGCTGCACCGCAAAGGCGCGCCCGTAGACTGGCTGCCTCTCGAACCTGCTGTCGTTCGGGTGGTGCCGACGACCATCGGGGTCAAAGCGCGCCATCCCAATGCGGGCAGGCTCCTGTATGATTTCCTCATCGGGGAAGAGGGGCAAAAGGTCATGTTGGATTTCAATCGCATACCCGTGCGCAAGGACGTTCTTCCTGATCCGCCGCGGCTGCTGCGCGGTTACAAGCGCGTCATCATGTACCCGGAGAGATACAAAAGCCTCGACGAAACGCAAAAAATCTACGACGAGATCTTCAAGCTGCGGTGATCAGCAGGCCGCAGTTAAAACTGGAGCCTAATTACACCGTCGAGGCGCAGAGTTCGCAGAGGATTAACAGCATAGGGCGAAGCGCACAGAGCAAGGGGCGGAGAGGACGCCATGCCCTATGCGCCATGCTCTTTACCGGCGCCCCATTTTTCGTCAGCCGAGTTCACCAGCACGATCACGAACACGAGCACGATCCATTTTTCTTCACACGCCTCCGCGCCCTCCGTGCCTCCTTGTGAGATATCCGGATTCTTGGTTACACCACAGAGGCGCAGAGTTCACAGAGATCGGATCAAGAACTTTTACTCTGTGATCTCCGCGCCTCCTTGTGAAATATCCGGATTCTTAGTTACACCACAGAGGCGCAGAGTTCACAGAGATCGGATCAAGAACTCTTCACTCCGCGCCCTCCGGGCCTCCTTGTGAAATATCCGGATTCTTAGTTACACCACAGAGGCGCAGAGTTCACAGAGATCGGATCAAGAACTTTTACTCTGTGATCTCCGCGCCTCCTTGTGAAATATCCGGATTCTTGGTTACACCAAGGAGGCACCGAGCACGCAGAGTTCGGAGTATTTCTCAATCCGCGGCGAGCCGCACGGAAAACGGGTGACTCTTATTTCGTCGTTTTGCCTTTTTACTTTCTTAACTACCCTAGCTGATCGGCCAGGGCTGTCGGGCGGGCGGATACGAGGAACGAATACACTGAGGGCCAAGCTCTCCGACCGTACGCACTCCGATATTCCCCATCGTGACGCGCATCTCTAGTTGCAGCAGTTCGAGCGCCCTTTGCAGCCCCGCTTCGCCTCCTGCCGCGAGCCCCCAGGTCATCAACTTCCCGATCAGCACGGCGCGCGCGCCCAAGGCCAGAGCCTTGACGACGTCGGTCCCGCGCATGAAGCCGCTGTCGATGATCACCTCCGCTTTTCCTTGCACTGCGGCAACGATTTCCGGCAAAACATCGATCGTTGCCGGCAGATGGTCCAACTCGCGCCCGCCGTGGTTGGAAACGTAGACGACGTCAACGCCGTGCTTCACTGCCAGCATCGCGTCTTCCGCGCTCAGAATGCCTTTGAGAATCAACGGCAGGCGCGTCCGCTCGCGCAGCCAGGCCACGTCATCCCAGTTAAAGTCTTCCTTGAAGTGTTGGCTCGTTTCCTTATCCATGGCCGGCAGCCCCTCGAGATTGGGCTTGGGGAGATTGAGATGCGCGTCGAATCGGTTGATCAGGTCGCGCTCGCAACGGCCGGTCTCCGGGTTGTCGACCGTAAGGCAGATGCCGCCAAATCCCGCTCGTTCGGCGCGCTGAACGAGATGGAGCAGCCAGTTTCTATCGCCGCGAACGTAAATCTGAAAAAAGAGAGGCCCATGGGTGTTGTTGCGGACGGTCTCCAGGCTGGGCGATGAGGACATCCCGACGAAGGCCGCTGTGCCGCGATGCTCGGCGGCGCGCGCGCATGCGAGAGCGCCGTCCGGATCGAAACAGAGGATCGTCCCCACCGGCGCCAGCATGACGGGCAGGGCCAGGCGGTGTCCGAGAAACGTCGTCGAGGTGTCGTTGTGGCTAACGCCGTTGAGCGCGCGCGGTCGAAAGGCGATGTACTCAAACGCGCTGCGATTGCGCCGCAAGGTCGTTTCGTTTTCGACGCCGGCCGAGGCGTGGTCCCAGAGATGTTTCGGAAGCTTCGTCCGCGCCGTCTTCACGATCTCCGAAATCGTCAGCCACTCGTCGGGTTTCTTTTCACTCATAGCGTTTGCCTCTGCGTGAAAAAACGCCAAGTGCTCCCGCACTAATAGCAAACAAGTTGCCGCTGTCAAGGCGTTGAGCGCTGGCAAAGAGGATGGTGCATCGAGCAAGGGATCCCCTCCGCTTTTTGCTCTATGCGCTTCGCCCTATGCCGTATCCGAAGACACGCGTCTTGACATGCGAAGGGCACTTATTTACAGTGCGGCCACTTGGACCGTAGTTTTACTTACTGGTGAAACATTTCATGAAGCGGAGTGCTGACGTCCAGATTGGACACTTGACGACCGGCTCCGCATACCGCCCTCACTATCCCAATTTCGAGAAGCTTCTTCCACCAGGCGTCAAGGTAGTTTTCGGAGGGCTGAATCTCGTTGGCAGGAGCCGCTCCGACCTTGAAGGACGGTCCGACGAAGTCGCACGGCAAGCGTTGACGTTCAGCCAGAAGTTTTCTCTTCAGGGCATGGTTATTTCCGGGGCCCCTCTGTCGGTGTTTAACCCAGGGCTGGATGCTGCGCTGGCGCAAACCCTTGCGATACCCGTTGCCACGCCGCTTCCGTCATCGGCGGCGGCTTTAAGCGCCCTTGGCGCCAGAAACCTGCTTGTCATGACACCCTTTCGCGAAGACGTGAATGCGGAGTTGAAAATACATTTGCGGGAAGCGGGGTTTGACGTGGTCGCGTTTCCGCTCTTCGAGGACCCAAGCGCGGACGCCGCCACCAAAGTAACCCCTAGCGAGCTATTCGCAAGAGTGGTCGCGACTTTTGACGCGTTCAAGGACAGCGACGCGATCTACTTTCAGGGAGCCAGTATGGATCCCCTGCCGATAATTCAGCAATTAGAGGACCGGCTCGGAGTGCCGGTAATTGCCAGTAGCTGTGCCATGCTGTGGTGTCTACTGAGCCGCTTGGGACGAGAATACTCCATAACAGGTTACGGCAAACTCTTAACGTCCTGGCCAATCTATGAAAGCTGAGGTGTCAAGTTATGCAGTTTGATTTTGACAGGATTATGAATCGACCACACTTTGTAAGATGCCCTTTGATTCGCAACGGTGCCGTGATGTTTCTGTGTGTGTGGATGTCTTTGTTAGCGGTAGACTCGGCCGTTTTTGCCGCGCCGGCCAATCCTGCGTTAGCTAAGGCCAAGCAAGAGGCGGAGGCCAAAGGGTATGCTTTTATCGACAATCACGATGAGATTGTTGCCAAAGCCAAGGCGGAAGGTAAGTTCCGCGCTCTCAGCGGTCTGGACTCGGTCGCGATCAAAGCGTTAACGGCAGCGTTCAAGCAAAAATATCCGTTCATTGACGCGTATGTGGAAGAGATCGAAGGGACAGAGTCTTACCAGCGGTTCATATTGGAAATGAAGTCAGGTAGGCCGACAAACTGGGACGCAACCTTCATTCCCATCGATTTTTACAAAGATTATGTCCCATTCCAGAAGAAATTGGATATTTTCGGCATGGCGTCACAAGGGGTGTTGAGCATTCATCCGAAAATGGTGGATCCTTTCAACCGCAACACCGTTTCATCCACCACGATTATCCAAGTCGTCGCGTACAATAAGAATCTTCTCCCGCCGGACAAGGCCCCCTCCAAATGGGAGGACCTGCTAAAACCAGAATTCAAGGGGAAAAAGTTCATCGCCGATATTCGGCCTCATATGGTTGCCGCTCTGGTTCCCGCCTGGGGACTGGAAAAAGTCTTGGATTTTTGTCGCAAACTCGCTGCTCAAGAGCCCGTGTGGGTGCGCGGTTCTACAAGATTGCTCAACGCGATGATGGCCGGCGAATATTCGCTCATGATTGCGCCTAATCTAAATAGCGTGAAGCGGGCTCAGGAGAGAGACAAGGCGGGTGTTTTGGCCTACAAGGTTGTGGAGCCAGTCCCGACGCGGTTGGTTCCGCGGGCGGACGGTATCCTGGCGACGGCAGAGCACCCAGACGCCGCGCTCCTGTGGGTCGAGTTTCAAACCTCGCCGGAAGCTCAAAAGATCATTGATGAATACGGCCCTACGCAGGCCTCGATCCTGAGCCCCGGTTCCTTCATCGAGCAAGAAGTACGGGGGAAACAATTGTCGGTTGTGGACTGGTACCACGCGCAAAAGCTGGAGGAGTATTCGGCGGCGATGGTCAAGGCGTACGGTTTCCCGAAAGCAGAGAAATGAGAAAGTAAAAAGGCAAAAGGTAAAATTAAACAGCAAGAGAGATAGGCGCGGCGATGAATGGGAATGATTGGATAAAGTGGAGATTGCCTTCGGTCTGGGTTTCTTGGGCCATTCTGTCCAGCGCGTTTGCCGCGACGCCCAATTCGGCTTTGCTTCAAGCCAAAAAGGAAGCGGAGGCAAAGGGATACATCTTTTCAATCAGCCATGAGGAAATTCTCGCGGCGGCTAAGAAGGAAGGCAAGATGCGTGCTCTGAGCGGCTTCCCGCCAGAGGCCATAAAGGCTTTGGCGGCTGGCTTCAAAAAGAGGTATCCCTTTGTTGATGCCCAGGTAGCGGAACTTGAGAGTACGGACGGCTACCAGCGCTTTCTCCTTGAGATGAAAGCAGGCAGCGCGAGGGAGTGGGACGCCAGCGTGATCGGTTTAGAGTTCTACAAGGAGTATGCTCCTTACCAGAAGCGGTTTGACATCCTGGGCATGGCTTCACAGGGTGTCGTAAATATCCTGCCCAAGATGGTAGACCCGGCTACTCGAAATATCGTGTCTGTGTGCAGTGGCATGCAAGTGGTGGCCTACAACAAAAAACTAGTTTCAGAGGACCAAGTTCCCGATAGGTGGGAAGGTTTCCTGGAACCGCAGTTCAAAGGGAGAAAATTCATCGCTGATATTCGCCCGAAGGATGTGGCCGCGCTTGTGCCGGCGTGGGGACTGGAAAAAACTCTCGACTTTGCCCGCAAGCTGGCTGCCCAGCAACCCGTATGGGTGCGGGGCGGCGCTAGACTCCTCAATGCAATGGTGGCGGGAGAATACACCCTCTTTCTGGGTCCCAACTTCAACACGGTTACAAGGTTTCAAGCAAAGGACCAGACAGGAAGCCTCGGTTACAAGATTGTGGAACCGGTTCCCACCAGGTTATTCCACATGGCTGATGGGGTTTTGCATTCTGCTGCGCATCCTTATGCCGGTCTTTTGTGGTTAGAGTTCCAAGCCTCGCCTGAAGGCCAGAAAATATTGGATGAGTACGGGCCGGTCCAGGCCTCGGTCTTTACCCCTGGCTCGGCGATGGAGAAAGAGACAAGGGGGAAGAAGCTTTCAGGCGTGGATTGGAACCATTTGACAAGGATGGAAGAATATCAGGCGAAGATTTCGGAGGCCTACGGGTTCCCGAAGGAAACAAAGTAAAAATTAACCACGTTTCGCCTCTCTATTGGAGCGGCGAACCGTCCAAACCCAGGAGTCGCGTCGCATTGCCGCCCAGGATCTGCTCTTTTTGCTTGTCCGTTAGAGAGTCGAGCTGACGAATCTCCGGCACCTCGCGCCAGCAAGACATGTCTCCCGAATAGTCAGTCCCAAGCAGGACTCTGTCCGCGCCCATCGAGTCAACAAGAAACCGCAAGACCTTCGGCTCGTATAAGATACTATCGAAATAAAGGCGCTGAAACATTTCCTCTACTGAGCCGGCGAACTTTGCGCGTGGCTCGGGGCGGTGGGAGTGCCCATGACGCCAACGGCCGACCAGGTAAGGAGCGACGCCCCCGCCATGCGCGAGGACGATCTTTAGACGGGGAAAGCGCTGTAGAACGCCGCCGAAGATCAGGCTCCCGATCGCAGTCGTGGTTTCCACCGGATTGCCGATCAAATTCTGCAAGTAGTATTTGTTCAGACAGCCCAACCCGGCGCGCAGGTCCGGGTGAATCAGCACGAGCGTTTGCAACTCTGCGGCGCGCTCAAAAAAGGGCAGAAATTCGGGGTCATCCAAATCGCGGCCATTGTAATTAGAGATGATTTGCACCGCGCGCAGGCCCAGTTCCCGCGCCGCGCGCGCCAGCTCCGTGGCTGCGGCCTGCCCGTACGGCAGCGGGACCATTCCCATGCCGTAGATGCGACCCGAGTAGTCGCGCTGGATTTCGGCCAGGCCATCGTTGATTTGCCGGCAGGCCCAGACGTTGGCGGGCTCGTCGCAACCCACGAAGTTCACGTAGGGAGGCATGGAGAGAGCAAACGCGTCGATCCCGGCGGAACCCAACTGTGCCAGTTGGCTCGGGTAATCGGCCCTCTTGGGCTGAAGCACATAAGAGCCGCCGTCCGGGCGCAGCAGAATCTCGCCCTTTGCGCCCGCGGTGATGCGCAGGCCGTGGCGCTCTCCGTCACCGCGCCGAACGGCGTCGAAGAACTTCTTCGAGTATCCGTGATTGTGAATGTCGATGGTGCGCGCGGCCACCCTTCAATGCACCTCTCTCAACTCTTTTTGAAGAAGATCTCTTCAAAGCGTTTGGTTCGCTCTTTCAAGTAATTTAAGTTTTGCCTTCCCTGAGCCACCGGCAAAAGCTTGAGTCCCGTCAGATCGGCTTCCGGTTCGGCGGCTTTGACACCTTTTCTTGACGCGGCCAGACCGACCTTGCCGAGCATCGTTTGTCCTTCCTCCGAGGTGCTCCATTCCACCCAGAGTCTCGCTGCGTTGGGATGAGGCGCGTTCTTCACGATGGACTGGTAATTTCCCGCAGCACGGATGCCGTCGGCGAGCTTCACGAATTTCACCGGCGCGCCGCCCTTGCGCGCCACGATAATGTCGTCATGCGACGCCGTGATGAATATCGCATGCTCGCCGCGCACCAGCCCGGTCAGGATCGTCCCGGTGTCCTTGCCGAAGAAGATATCCTGCGTGGCCAGCTTGCGCAGAAACTCCGTGGTAAAGGCCAATTCCAGGCTGGCCATGAGCCCGCCCCCGCCGCCGCTGCCGCGAGGATCGTCCGACGCCATCTTTCCTTTGAATTTCGGGTTGAGCAAATCTGCCCATATCTTGGGTTCGTCGCTTGCCGGGACCAGCTTGGTGTTGGTGGCGATGGAAAATACGCTTGCCCGGAAAGGACTGGAAAGATTCCCCTCCGGCACGAGTTCAGGGATAAAATACGGGATTTGGGAGGATCGGTAGGGCTCGATAAACCCCAGGTCACCCAACGTCTGGTGCACGCTCGGACCAGCAATGACTACGTCGCCGACCGGCCGGCCCGTCTTCTGTTCCGCGATGATTCTTTCGCGTGTTTCGCGGCCGGATTCATCGAAGGCCTCGATCTGAATCCCCGGGTATCGCTTCGTAAAAGCGTCTTTGATGGGTCCCAGAAACGGCTCACCCAATCCGTAGATAACCAGCATCCCTTCTTTCTTGGCCCCGGCGTAATACTTTGCTGCCGCATCTGCCGCAGTCGCGGTTCTGGGCAGGCAAAGCATCAGCAACGCGGAAAAAACCGCGCCGAATATCTTCCCGCTCATTAGGTGCGTTTTCATTCACTCCTCCTTACGTTTTGAATGGATCCCCGGTCTCTGCGAGCTAGGTCGGATACTCCACGGAAAGGTGCCGGTAGGCACTATCTATCAAAGGATAATTTCGTGTCAACCGTCTGGCGGAAATTGACAGCGCTTCTCGGTCTCTACTATTAATGAGGTCAGCAACCGGGGGCCGAGCCCTTCCGAACGCGGTTATTAATAGGCCTCTGTCCTCGTTGCACTGGGAATTTCGAATGCGAGATGTCAAATCTCAAATTGAGCTATCTTTGCAATCTGCAATTTGTAATCGCGAAGGGCGCGCGCCGAGCTCGCCGGTAAAAACCCCACAGGAGGTCGGAATCCATGCCCTATGACTTATTGATCAAAGGCGGCCGCGTCTATGACGGCAGCGGTTTGCCGTCATTTATCGGCGACGTTGCTGTAAAAGGCTGGCAGGTCGTGGAAATCGGCAGGATCAGAGAGAGCGCGAGGCGAACGATCGACGCGGCCGGCCTGGCCGTCGCCCCGGGCTTCATCGATCATCACACACACATGGACGCGCAGCTATTTTGGGATCCGTACGCGACCTCGGAGCCAGAGCATGGCATCACCTCGATCGTCACCGGTAATTGCGGCCTCACGCTCGCTCCGGTCAAGCCCGGCGACCAGGACGCGCTCGTGAAGAACTTCGTCAGAGTGGAAGCTATCCCGCGCGCCGTGCTCGAGCAGGGAGTCCCGTGGGGATGGCATACTTTTGGCGACTATCTCGACGCGTTGGAGGGAAAGCTGGGAGTCAATGTCGGCGGATTGGTCGGTCATATCGCCGTGCGCCAGTACGTCATGGGAGAGGAGTCCGTGGAGCGCCGCGCTACCCGCGAAGAGACCGAGCAAATGAAAAAATTGGTGCGGGCTTCCCTTGAGCAAGGGGCCGTGGGACTTTCGATTAACCGCAACGAACGGCATCTGCGCGAAGACGGCAGACCAGTGGGGAGCAGCGTCGCGGATGACGAGGAGGTAACTTCTTTATGCGCGGTCATTGGGGAGCTCAACGCGGGTGTGCTGCAGACCATCCTCGGCCGCAATCACATGGAACATTTCAAATTCTACGATTATCTGGCGAGGTTAACGGGCCGGCCGATTATCTGGCAGAACTTGCAGCACCGGTGGTCTCAGCCAGATTTCTGGCGCGCGCAGATTGACGCCGTGGCCGCGATTTTTGACGCGGGATATCAGGCGTATGGTCTCACGCATACGGTTCCGGTGGTGCGGCTCTTTACTCTCAAGAACGCCCAGGTATTCGATGCTTTCCCGATCTGGAAGGCGTTGATGTTCTTGCCCGAAGCCGCGCGAAAGGAGGCTTTCAGAGAGCCTGAAACCAGGCGCAAGCTCAGGGCAGATCTCGCGGATCCGCGCCCGACCACGTTCCATCGGCGTTGGGACATCGTGCGCGTGGAAAAAGTCATTAAACCGGAAAACCAGAAATACGTGGGCAAGAGCGTTGAAGAAATGGCAGCGATGCGCGGGCAGGATCCTCTGGACGCCTTCCTGGACCTGTCCCTGGAAGAGGACCTGGAGACTGTATTCTGGAACGCCAACGGCAGTGCGGATCCAGTGGCGATGGCCGAGATTCTTAAAAGTCCTTATGTCTTGATGGGCACGTCCGACGCCGGAGCTCACGTCCAGTTCGGCGCGGAGTTCGGGTACACGACGACATTGTTGGGGCTGTGGGTTCGGGAGCGAGGATTGCTCACCTTGGAGCATGCCGTTCATAAGCTGAGCTTTCACATCGCCTCGATCTACGCTCTGGAGGGAAGGGGGCTGGTGCGGCCGGGATACGCCGCGGATATCGTGGTTTTCGATCCGAAGACCGTCAAAGCATGCGAGCCGGAGTGGGCGCAGGACTATCCCGCCGGCATGCGCCGACTGGTGCAGCGGTCCGAGGGCATTTGCTACACGATCGTCAATGGCCACAGCATCTACGAAGACGGCGGGCTTACCGGAGCGCTCCCGGGAAAAGTGATGCGCGGCGCCGCCTGGCGGAAGCGGCAGGCGGCCGGTCACCACTAGTGTTTAAAGATTCTGTCGAACTCCTTCATGTTTTTCTCCACCACGTCATCGGCGGCGAAGCGTTCGGTGATGAGAAAGAGTTTCGTGCCTTCCGGGAGGTCGGAGCGAACACCGCTTCTTGAAGGGATTCTGCCCATCGTCGTTAACATTTCCTGGACGTCTTGAGACAGGATGTGGTCATAAAAAAGTCTTGCGGCATTTGGATGGGGAGCTTTGGCAAGGAGACTCATGGAAGTCAGATTGGTCGGAGCCGGGAAATCGAACTTCGCCCAATCCACCGGGGCCCCCTTGATCTTCATGCGCGCCGCCGAGTGAACGTACATGGTTCCGAGCGGGAATTCTCCAGCGGCGAGCAGTTGCGCCGAAAGCGAGGCGCTGTCGCGCAACACCGGTTTCTGCCGCGCCAATTTTTCCATGAACGCGATCCCTTTCGCCCGGCCCATCGACTCCAAGATGCCGGTAAACCAATCGTATTCGTACTGATTGAGTCCAATCTGCCCCATCCACTTAGGATCCAACAGATCCTCATATTTCTTGGGCACGTCTTGGGGTTTTACCAGGTTGCTGTTATACGCGATCACAAAGATCGATAAGTAGATGGCGGCCCGGTATCCTTCAGGGTCTATATAACCTTCGCGAAAAAATTTGCTTTCCGGCGACTTGTATCTTGCCAGCAATCCCTGCCCCTTGAGCGTGAGCACGGCGCGTAATTTTCCCGTATACACGTCCGCCTGGTATTTACCTGCCTTTGCCTCGGTCATGATTCTATTAGCATTTGTTTCTCCCAGGGCTTGCTGGTAATCGACTTTGATAAAGGGATACTTTTGCTCGAATTTCTTGATGATGGGGACAGCTTCGGTCAGGCTGCTGGCGCCGTAGACCATGACCCTGCCTTCTTTCTTGGCGCCCTCGATCAGCGAAGCGCCTGAGCTGTCTTCTACCGCGGCGCGAGCGAACGAAGGAGTCAGCAGAAGAAAACTGACCGATAGAGTCAACGCTAAGGCGAAAGCAACGGCCCGGCATGGATACTGGCTTTTCATACGTTTCCTCCTCCCTTGGCTTTAGGGACGCCTAATCGACAAGGACCTTTATCTCCCCATTTTTATAGGACAAGGTTGTTCCGAGCCTCTTCGAGAGCCTATCAATCATGGCGAAAACCCTTGCGCCGTCGTCGGTTGGTTCGAGGAGGACTTTGGTTTGTTTTTCGCTGCCCTGGTTCAACAGGCAAGGTCGCACGGTGATGTCCTGCAGAGTTTTATTGGCGATGACACAGTCGACAATGACCGCTTCTTTCGGCTGTTGGGCATAAGCGAAATCAAGAGCAAAGTTTCCTATACTGTAAAAAATAATTTTCCCCTTATAGACCTCGATTCCCTGGATCCTGTGAGGGTGCGTGCAGACGACCAGATCCGCGCCGCAATCAATGGCTTTGTGAGCGATCGCCGGCTGATGCATGGTGAGGGCCTGCCCTTGCACTCCCATGTGGCAGCCAACTATGAGCACGTCTGATCGCGCCTTGGCTGCGGTCACATCGTCGGCAAACTCTTCAAATTCCAGTTCGTTTACTTGCGGGGGGGCATAGAGCGGCGACACCACGAGCTGTGCCACACCCGGGGCGTTCTCCCTCGCCCCGTAGCCGATCAAGGATAACCCCGCCGCGTATTGATTGGAGAAACGAGTCAAGAATCCGACTGTTGTGTTCTTTTGTGAAAGAAACACAGGTTTTCTTGCCTCTTCGACGTTCTCCCCCGCTCCAACGTAGGCAATCCCGCTATTCTTTAGCGTCTCGATGGTCTCCATCAGACCCTCAGAGCTGTAGCCCATGGTTTGATTGTTTGCCAGCGAAACGATGTTGAAGCCGGCATATTTCAGCGCCGAAATGTTTTTCGGATCGCTGTACCAGGAAGACCGTTTGTACTGCAGTGTCTTGCCAGGTTTACAAAAGGGACCCTCCAGGTTGCAAAACAGGATGTCCTTCCCGCGCAGAAAGGGAACGGCCAAGTCAAAAACAGCGTTGGGATTGTTCCTCCTATTGTCTTGAACCCGGCCGCCCGTATGCGTAATGAAACCACTGACGAAAACATCGCCCACGGCGACCAGGGATATTTCGTCGCTGGCCATATATTGTCTCCTTCCTCGAGGCATGCGCGGGCGTCTTCCGGCGCCGCAGCTCAGCTCACGGCGTTAAGCTATCAAGTTCGCGAGCGCTGTCAAGAACAAAGCAGAACGCCTTGCGAGCGCTCCGCACGGTCTTAAGAGGGTGATGCGGCTGGGTCCGGACAAAGTCGTATTGAGCGGAGGAAAAAAACTCCCTCTAAGTTTCCCTTTACGGGACCTGTGAAATCAATCCGCCAGCATGAAACCGACGCGGCCGCGGGTGGCGCGGAGCCATGCTTGACAGGATACTCCCGCTGTCCTAAACATAGTCCGAATTGACGGCCTGGGGGTAGAATGAAGATCGGGTCTCTGTTGGTGGCTTTCTTGCTTGCGGCGTCCAGCGCCCTGGCAGCGCCAGCCGGTCCTGGCTTGCTCAAAGCCAAAAAAGAAGCGGAGGCGAAGGGCTATACCTTTTTTACCAGTCACGACGAAATCGTTAACCTGGCGAAAAAGGAAGAAAAGCTTTACGGCATCATCTCGCTTGATCCGGACACGTTCGGACCGCTGACGAAAGCCTTCAAGAGCAAGTATCCGTTTATCGATCTCAAACTCGAGGAAGTTACCGGCACCGAGGCGACACAGCGCTTCCTGCTGGAAATTCAGAGCGGCACTTCGCCGGTCGATATCTCCTACATCAGCGAGGACTTCTACAAAGGGTTTATTCCGCAGGGGAAGAAATTCGATATTCTCGGCATGGCGGAGCAGGGCGTTTTGGCGGTCCCGCCGAAGATGGTGGATCCCCTGTCGCGCAAGGCCATCTCCGCGGCCACGATCTTTGCGGCGGTAGCCTATAACAAGTGTGTCCTCGAGCCCGGTAAGGTTCCCGAGCGCTGGGAAGATTTTCTCAAGCCGGAGCTCAAGGGAAAAAAATTCGTCGTGGATATCAGGCCGTTCCACTATCAGTCGTTTGCGGCCGGAGCGGGCGAGGAGTGGATGCTGGACTACGCGAAAAAGATTGCCGCTCAGGATCCCGTATGGTTTCGTGGCGCGACTCGGATCCTGCCCGCGATCGCCGCCGGCGAATACCAGCTGCACTCGGGGATCAATTATCACAGCACCATGCGGGCCATGGAAAAAGACAAGACCGGCTGTTTGGCCCTAAAAATCATCGAGCCGGTTCCGGTGCGTCTCTCCGAAGCTCAAATGATTGTCGACACCGCAAAGCATCCTCATGCCGGGCTGCTCTGGCTGGAATTCTTGACCGGTCCCGAAGCCCAGGCGATCATCGACAAGTACGAACCGCTGAAGTCATCGATCTATGCTCCCGGGTCGGCGGTGGAAAAAGTCATCCGTGGGAAAAAGATCTGGCTTAAGGACTGGAAGGATTATGATAAGGGGCCCGACTGGATGGGCATGGCTGTGAAAGCTTTCGGCTTTCCCAAGGCGGGAAAATAACCCCATGTCCCGTCGCTAGCGATCAATCACAATTGGAGTCTACTCATGGAAGCAACGCACAGGTTGTCAGGAAAATACGCCATCGCAGGTTTGGGAATGGTGGTCGGAGTGCCGGAAAAAGAGCTGGAGAAGCGCAAGGCCGACGTTCCGGGGCACCCCATGTTGGAGCACGCGATCCCGTCTCCCGTGCTCGATCTTTCGGCCAAGGACCTCGAAGCGGAAGCCGCGCGGCGCGCGATTGAGGACGCGGGCTTAACCAACAGGGATATCGATGGCGCCGTTCATGTGCATGGCGGTCCCCGAAGCGGTCGGGGAGTAATCGAACACATGGACGCTTTTCCGCGCATGTTGGGTCTGCCCGTCAACTTCTACTATCACTGCGGCAGGGGTGGGGGATGGGGAACGATCGGAATCATAACGGCACTGTCTTTTCTCGAGTTGGGGCTCGCAAAATACGTCGTCATCGCGGGGTCGAGAGAGGATTGGACCAGAAGCCACCGCAAGGAAGTTCGCGACCAGGGGGTGCGCGGGCAGATTAATCCCGCCACCGTTGCCGGGATGTGGGGGCCCACCTTTGGACGCACGGCGGCGGCGCACGACCACAGCATGTTCGCGGCGCGGCATCGCTATGAATACGGCACAACGGAAAGGCAGTTCGGCGCAGGGGCCGTGCAGGTCCGGGCCTGGGCCTGCAAGAATCCCCTCGCGCGTATGTACGGGCGGCCGGCCACGATCGAGGACTACTTGCAGTCGCCGATGTACATCGCGCCGTATCATCTGATGGATATGGCGGTCACCAGCGATGGTGCGGTTGCCTTCGTGCTTACTTCTATGGAGCGAGCGCGTGACTGCGCGAAACCCCCTGTAGGCGTTCTTGGCATCGGGTACGGTGACGCGCAAGGAGGCCAGTGGTGGGAGGGAGCCGCGCACTACACTAGACTTCCGGTGGCCAAGGCCAAAGAAGCGGCTTTTGGTCAAGCCGGAATCGATGTCAAGGATATCGATGTGGCGCAGTTTTATGACTGTTTTACCGCGGAATTGATCATGCAGTTGGAAGATTACGGCTGGTGCGAAAAGGGCGAAGGAGGCCGCTACGTCGAGGCCGGTCACATCGGCCCCGGCGGGGACGCTCCCGCGAACACCAGCGGAGGGCTTCTCTCGGCATATCATCTGGCTGACATGACCGGCCTTTCCGAGGCGATTTTTCAACTGCGCGGTGAGGCAGCAGAAAGACAGATACCTAACGCGCGGGTCTCTTTGGTCACCGGCCACGGCGGGGAAGTGTTTGCGCCCGGGATGTGCTCCATCCATACGAGTCTTGTGCTAGGGAGGCCATGATGGCTTGGAATAAACCGATCCCTGTTGTTGAAAAAGCCTTGAAGCCGTTTTGGGAGGGGCTCAAGAACCACCGTTTTCTGTTGTTGAAGTGCAACGAATGCGGCGCATGGTATTGGCCGGCCACCTATTGTCGCAACCACCGCAACAAGCCCTTCTTCGGCAGCCTGTCGTGGACCGATGCGAGCGGAAACGGGAAAATAATAGCTTTCAACGTCACGCGAGTGGCCATGCGACCGGCTTTCAAGGACGACGTCCCGTACGTCTACGCGCTGATCCAGCTCAACGAAGGCCCCATGTTCTCCAGCAATATCATCAACTGCCCGGCCGACTCGGTTTTCATCGATATGCCGGTGCGGCTGGTCTATCGTGACGTGCCGGAGATCAATATGACGATCCCGTACTTCGAGCCGGACGGGGAAGCCAAACATCCGCAGTAGAACTGACCCTGGAAGGCAGCCGCGCGGGTTGCACGACCACGAGCCATCGCTGGATTCTTGCCGGTAGCGTCACTCTCGAACGAGGCTTCGGTAACGGCGACCGATACCACATGTTTTTCCCAGAATTTGCCGTCTAGAGAAAAGTTGACTTTCAACAGCCCGGGATATACTTTTGGTAATACTCGGTTCCGGAGGTGTCTGATGGCCAAGGCGCTGTCACTGAAGCTGGACGAACCCACGTATTTGGCGGCGGAGAAGATTCGTAAGCAGCTCAAGCTTCCGCGGAATACCTACATTCGCAAAGCCGTAACGCATTACAATGCTCTCTATGCGAGGAAGTTGCTGGAGAAAGAGTATCGCAAGGCTTCGCGGCGCCTAGGGGCCCGGCACCTGGAATATCTCAAAGAAACCGAGTTGCTCGAAGACCTTCCCGAAGATTTATGACACCGGAGTACGGCCATCTCTATGTGGCCGACATGAATCCACGCTTCGGCACCGAACCGGGAAAGATTCGTCCGGTCGTAGTTATTCAAACCGACGCCCTCAATCGTTTTCATCCCTCTACAGTTGTCTGTCCTCTAACGACAAAGACGGCCGGATTTGAAAACCCTTTGCGCGTAGCTCTTCCGAAGGGAATATCAGGACTAGACCGGGCTTCAGACGTGTTGGTGGATCAGATCAAGGCGATTGATATTCGCCGCTTACGCCGCAGGCTTGGGCCACTTCCCGACCCTTATCTGGGAGAACTCAGACAAAAGCTCTTGCTCATTCTGGATTTTGTCGAGGAGAGCATCTCGGGGACTTGAGCGCGATCTTCCCCGCGGCGGCGAGCTCAATTGGAGAAATACTTCTGGTATTCCTCCACATACTGCGGGAACTGTCTCAAGTAAAACGGCCAGTCGATTTTTCCCAGCTTTAGTTTCCGTACTCGCTCCGACACGGGTTCCACGTCGTTTCTCGTCGAGAAGCGCCCGAGCGACTTGAATATTTCCTGGCCTTCGCGGGAAAGGGCAAAGTCGATAAAGAGCTGCGCCGAGTTGGGGTGCCGGGCCGCTTTGGTAATGCCGATCGGCGTCGGGGGCTGCGGAATGACGGGTTCGAACGCAACCCAATCGATGGGCGCGCCGGCCTGCATCAGCTCGAAGGCGGTGTTGTCTCTGACGGGGGCGAGCGCGAACTCACCGGCAGCCAGCAGCTCCGCGATGAGCGAAGGGCCGCGTCGCAGTTGGATATCCTGCTGGGCGAGACGCCGCATGAAGGCGCGTCCTTTCTCTTCACCCAATACGTGCAGGTCAATGATATAACGCACGGTTCCGGCAGAACCCGAATCCAGTCCTATTTTTCCCTTCCACTTGGGCTCAAGCAGGTCGTCACGGCTCTTCGGAACATCGCCAACCGCGACAAGCTTTTTATTGTACGCCCAAAATTCTAAATTCGCGTACAGGCCCGTCCAATATCCTTCCTTGTCTTTGTGGCTGTCATTGACAGCCTTACGCTCCGGCGAGTTATATCGAGTCAAGATCCCTTTCTCTGTAATCGTCAGGAGGTTGCCTCCGGTGCTGATGACGAGGTCGGGCAGCTGCGCGCCGGCGCGCGCCTCCGTCAAGACTCGCGCCTGCAACCGCTCGCTGGGGAGACGGCTGTAGTTCACTCGGATAAAAGGGTATTTCTGCTCGAAGCGTTTAATGACCACATTGATCTGATCCAGTTGCGTCGAGCCGTAAATCAAAACAGTCCCTTCCGCTTTGGCCTTGTCGATGTTTGGCTCGGCAAACAACGAATGGGGAACAATCTGGGTCAGGAATACAGCCAGGAACACAAGCCTCGTGAAATTCGTTTTTCCCATATTTTCTCCCTCTTACTTGAGCCGCCCTTTTTGAATCTCTCCGTTTTCTGCCGAGACAAGGTCGAAAGAAGCGCGTGGAATCTGTTTACGCGATCGATATCGGAAAGGCGGTAGGGTTGGCGAAGTAATCACGACCGTTAAGTTCTTTGCCTATTCCCGCGATGGCCTTGGAATGCCGCCTGGGCTTGCGCGGCAAGATGGCAGTGTTTTCAAGGGCACAACAAGCAGCCGATCGCCTGCCTTGACACCAAGGGCGGCCTGATATCGCGCGGGATGACAATCTGATTCTTGGCGGAGAGTTTCCCTTCACGCATACCGCCTCCTTGGCTTTGCTTTTTAGAAAAAAGTAACGCCTGAAGCAAGCGCAAAGTGCCAAGCGGACGGCTTTTCCGATGATTGACAGCGCGTGGAGAGAAGTCATATAGTCGGCGTCTGAAGTCAAACGTGAGATCGCAAAGCCAAATATTCAATCAATAATAAGGAGGGCGGGTCGTATGGCGTATGATTTACTCCTGAAGAATGGGCGGGTGATTGATGGTTCCGGGATGCCGTCGTTCCACGGGGACGTTGCGGTAAAAGACGGCAAGATCGCCGAGCTGGGTCGCTTGAGCGGAACTGCCGCGCGCGTGATCGATGCCGGCGGCAAAGTCATTGCGCCGGGTTTCATCGACAATCACTGTCACTACGATGCGCAGGTCACCTGGGACCCGCTGTGCACCTTCTCGTGCTATCACGGGGCGACCAGCGTCGTCATTGGGAACTGCTCTCTGGCGGTGGCGCCGGTGAAGGCCCACGACCGTGAGAAGCTGGCAGGGATGCTGTCCCAGGTTGAAGCGATCCCGATGGACGTCTTGCAGGCCGGGGTGCCGTGGAACTGGGAGACTTTTCCCCAGTACATGGACGTGCTCGATCGCAAGCTGGGCGTCAACGTCGGCACGCTGATGGGGCATACCGCGATCCGGCTTTATGCCATGGGCGAAGCGAGCCAGGAGCGGGCTGCGACCGAAGGCGAGCTGGATGCGATGCGTGGTGTCGTAAAGGAAGGAATGGAGGCCGGGGCTTTAGGTCTATCGTTGTCCCGCAACATGAGCCATTTCGACGTGCACGGCACGCTGATTCCGGCATCCTTTGCGCCGGAGGCCGAACTCTTTGCCCTGGCCGAAGTGCTCAGCGAAGCGGGCACCGGGGTGATTCAGAGCGGTGGCGGGACTACGCCGGAGCTCAAGGATCGGCTCATGAGCCGGCTTTCCGAAGCCAGCGGCCGGCGCGTCATCTATAACACGATCGCGGAGAACGCGCGCGCGCCGATGCGCTGGAAGAAACACTTGGATTTTGTCGAAGAAACATGCAGGCAGGGGAATCGGGCCGTACCGTTGGCTAGTCCTAACAGCGTGACGATACGGTTTACCATGAAGAACTGCCAGACGTTTCGCCAGCTTCCCACGTGGTTAGAAATTATGAACTCGCCGGACGAGGAGAAAATCCGCGCTTACGGCGACCTGGAGCTGCGCAAGAAGCTACGCGAAGAAGTCGAAGCTCCGCTGGGCTCCGACTCGCGCTGGGCTAAACGGTGGGATCTCTTGATTGTTGAAGAACCGGCTTTGGAGAAGAACCATGGTTTGAAAAACAAGAGCATCGCCGAGCTGGCCGGCGCGCAGAGAAGAGACCCTCTGGATGTTTTTCTTGACCTCGTCGTGGAAGAGGAGTTGAACACGCTGTTTGCCCTGGGGCAGAACAATACCGATCTCGAGGCGATGACGCAGTTTCTAACGAGCCCCTACACGGTCGTGGGGCTTTCTGATGGCGGAGCGCACGTGCAGTTCCATTGCCAGGTGGGCTATAGCACGCGGCTGTTGGGCTACTGGGTTCGCGAGAGAGGCATTATGCCGTTGGAACAGGCGGTGCGGCGCCTGACCTTTGACTCGGCGACGTCCTTTGGGATCTATGATCGCGGGCTCTTGCGCCCGGGGATGGCGGCCGACCTGGTAGTGTTTGATCCCGACACCGTGCAACCGCGCAAGTCCGAGGTTGTGCATGATCTACCGAATAACGGCTGGCGGGTGCGCGCGCTGGCGGACGGGGTGCACTGCACCGTGGTCAATGGCGAGGTATTGATCGAGGATGGTAAACATACCGGCGCGACGCCGGGTCGCGTACTGCGCAACGCCCGCTATCATGCGGGGCAGAACGGCACCGCTTAATCGGAACCTTGTTCGTGTCCGTGCTCGTGAGCGAGCACGGACAGCTGGTTCTGAGCGCGACCTACCAGATTACGGCAAAAACCCCGCCGGCTTTCGCAGCTTGGGCAAATTTTCTGATGCAGAAGAGAACGCGCCGCGGAGGCGCGGAGCACCGGCAAAGCGCAGGGTGTCCCCTCCGCCACTTGCCCTGTGCGCTTTGCCCTATGCCGTTAGTCCTCTGCGGTGGTTTGCTTTAATTCCTCTCTAAGAAAGGAAATGCCTGTGAAATACGATCTGATCATCAAGAACGGACGCATTTATGACGGCAGCGGTCTCCCGTCTTATTTGGGCGACGTAGGTGTGCACGCGGGCAAGATCGTTGAGCTCGGGCGATTGCAAGGCGCGGCGCAGAGAGTTGTCAACGCCGACGGCCTCGCCGTGTCCCCCGGATTTATCGATTTTCACACGCATCTGGACGCGCAATTGCTCTGGGATCCGCTTGCGACATCTTCGTGCTGGCATGGCGTCACGACGGTTATCCCCGGGAACTGCGCGCTGGCGCTCGCGCCGTGCAAGCCTGAAGACCGTGAAATGATCATGCGCAGCTTCGTCCGGGTTGAGGCCATGCCCTTGCCCGCGCTGCAAGAGGGCATCAAATGGGAATGGACGACGTTTCCTGAATACGTCCGCAGGCTTAACGAGAGGCTCGGTGTCAATGTGGCGCCTCTCATGGGTCACTGCGCTCTACGGCTGTTCGTCATGGGCGAGGATTCGTGCAAGCGAGCGGCAACTCCGGGCGAGATCGAGCAAATGAAGAAAGTTCTGCGCGAGGGCATGCTCGCCGGGGCGATCGGCTTCTCGACCAACCAGAACCCGGTCCACATGTTTGACGACGGGCGTCCGATCCCGAGCCGTTTGGCGACCGAGGATGAGATTTTAGCTTTGGCCGGCGTCCTTGGAGATCTCAATTGCGGCTCGGTGCAGATCTCCCAGGGAAGCTTGGGAGTTTCGAATGACTCCGAAAAATCCATCGGTTTCTTCGACGAGCTGGCCGCCAGGTCCGGCCGCCCTGTCGTCTGGCAAAGCATCGCGCACCGCTGGGACCAGCCGGATCTCTGGCGCAAGCAACTCGATAGGGCCGAGAACTCCCTGGCGAAGGGAGTACGCTCTTATCCGCTCTGCAACGCGCGTTTGTTCAACAACCGCCTGACGCTCAAAAACGCGCAAGTGTTTGACGACCTTCCTACGTGGAAGCAATTGATGTTCGTCCCCTTCGAGCAGCGAAAGGAGCTTTTCCGCGACCCCGAGGTGCGGGCGAAACTCCGCTTTGAAGCGGTAGAAGATAAGAGCCGGTCGCGTTTTTCCCGGCGTTGGGACCTGGTCTATTTCATCAAGGCGGCGAAACCGGAAAACAGACCACTGGAGAAAAAGAGCGTGCGCGAGATTGCGCAACTCAAAGGGAAGGATGTCATCGACGCCTTTCTCGACCTTTCCCTCGAGGAGGACCTTGAGGCGGAGTTCCAAACTTCGAGCACGAACGGGGATGAAAAAGCCGTGGCCGAGATCCTCCGGAGCCCTTACACTCTCGTCGGCCAATCCGACGCGGGCGCGCACCTGATCTATGACGCCGGCTACGGCTACGCGACTCGTCTGCTCGGGTACTGGATCCGAGAGCGCAACGTCATGACGCTGGAGGAGGGGATTCGCAAGCTCACCTTCATGGTCGCGTCGATCTTTGGCCTCCACGACCGCGGCCTTGTTCGCCCGGGGATGGCAGCCGACCTCGTTGTCTTTGATCCGCGCACAGTGTGCGACAGCGAGCCCGAAATGGCCAGCGATCTTCCGGCGGGAGAAAAGCGGCTGGTGCAAAAGGCCGTAGGGGTCAAGATGACCGTTGTCAACGGCCAGGTGCTGACCGAAGACGGTAAACACACGGGCGCTTTTCCCGGCTATGTGTTGGGAAACGCGCGCGTAGGTCTGTAAGCGCAAGATGTATTACGGCGCAAGAGGAATTGTCGGGCTTGTTAAGCCGACCTACCGGCCGGGTTCGATGGAAAGCTTTATCCGCCTTATGCCCGATGGAGTGGGTTTCATTCCGGCTCACGTTGGTGTGAGGGCGGGGACCGAGCAGGAGTTCCAGGAAGCGCTTGCGGTCGCTGAGCGCAAAGTGACCAAGCTCGCCAAACTCGGGGCGGACGTGGTGATGATCATGGGCGCGCCACCCGCGATGGTGCGCGGCCACGGCGCCGACAGGGAGCTGGCGCGACGCCTGGAAGATAAGTGCGGTGTCGTTGTCCTTACCGCAACGATGGCCCAAGTGGAAGCCTTTCGCGCGCTGGGCATAAAAAAATTAGCGGGGATTACCTACTTCCAGGGCGAGCTCAACGAGAAGTTTGCCAAATTTCTGGAGGACGAAGGATTCGGGGTCGCCGCGATGAAGGGAATGGATGTTCCCTTCGGCGACGCGGGTAAAATACCCGCGGACGAAATTTACACGTTCGCGAGAAAAACGTTTTTCGAGGCCGGCCCCGTGGACGGGATCTACATGCTCGGAGCGGGATGGCACAATCTGCCGGTGATCGAGCTCCTGGAAAAGGATCTGAAAACAGTCGTGGTCTCGAGTATTCCGGCGCAGGTGTGGGCGACACAAAAGCGCCTCAGGATTCATGCGCCCGTGCAGGGCTATGGACGTCTTCTCGCGGAAATGCCGTAGACTAAGAAAGTAAAAATTAAAGATGAAAAGAAGATTTACACGAGACGGTAAGAGAGTGGAGAAAGTAAAAGGTAACGCGGGATATACCCAATAGGGGGAGGGAAGAAATGATGATTCGTAGAGGATTCGCGGCAAATGTCCTCATCGGGGTTTTTACCTCCGCCGTTGTTTGCTTGGGAGTTCATCTACCGCTCCGCGCGGCCGAGTTGAGAGACAAAGCTGAAAGCGAAGGCAAGGTCGTATTTTATGCCTCCATGAACACCAGTGATACGAAGGCGCTCGTAGACGGGTTCAAACAGGCCTATCCTAAAATCGACGCGCAGTTCTATCGCAGCAGCGACTCGCAACTCATGGAAAAGATCACGACCGAGGCGAGGGCCGGGAAACCGTTCTGCGACGTTATCAGCATTACAGGTTTTTACGCTCACCTGCTGAAAAAAAGAGGGATGTTGGAAGCCTACGATTCGCCGGAGAGAAGATACTACCGCGATAGTTACAAGGATCCTCAGGCGCTGTGGACGTCTATCTACACGACTTATGCCGTCTTCGGCTACAACACCCGCCTGGTTCCGAAGGCTAGTGTTCCCAGGTCTTACGAGGATCTTCTTGGGCCCGAGTGGAAAGCGCAGATCGGCATGGAAGGAAGGGCCTATGAATGGTTCGCGACGACTCTGCGCAATATGGGCGGAGAGGAAAAAGGGTTGGCTTTCATGCGCCGGTTTGCGCAACAGCAACCGCAGCCGCAAACCGGAAGGACCCTCATCGCCCAACTCGTCGCGGCGGGCGAATTCCGCGGCTCCGTGACCGTTTATTCGCAGAGTTACGAGCTTCTCAAGGCCACCGGGGCGCCGGTCGAATGGGTTGCGCTCGACCCTGTCTATGGCAGCGTGCACCCGACCGGAATCGCCGCCAAAGCTCCCCACCCGAATGCGGCTAGACTGTTGGTGGATTTTCTTCTGTCCAAAAGAGGCCAGGAAATTCTGCGCTCGCTAAGGCGGATTCCTGACCGAACCGATACCCCCCCTGACCCTCCGCGGTTAATCGAAGGGATCCGGCCAGCGGTTACTTCGCCGGAGATCTACGACGATTTCGACCGCTACGTGCGGCTGTTTAACGAGGTCTTCAAGTTCCAATAACTTCGATGCGCCTCGTTGTTCACGATGTGTCGAAGGACTTTGTCACGGATCGGCGCAAGGTCCACGCCCTTGCCGGCGTGAACCTCGAGGTGAGAGAGGGGGAATTCCTCGGCATCATCGGACCCACCGGATGTGGTAAAACCACTTTACTGAACATCATTGCCCGGATGGAACAACCCACGTCGGGCGAAGTGGAGTTTGTCGGCGAGAAAAGGACGCGCGCTTTAGTCTCGATGGTTTTCCAGGATCCGTCTCTCATGCCGTGGCGGACGGTGGAGCGGAATGTCCCGCTCGGCCCCGAGTTCCGCAAGGAGCCGATCCCGCTTTACAAACGGGTCGCCCAGTTCTTCCTCGAAATGGTTCGACTGCTGGATTTTAGTTCCGCTCATCCCACGGAGCTGTCCGGAGGGATGAAGCAAAAAGCGGCGGTTGCGCGGGCGTTGGCCAACGATCCCGAGGTGATTCTCATGGACGAGCCGTTTGCCAATCTGGACGCGCAGGCGCGACTTTTGTTGCGTGAAGAAGTGGTAAGCATCTGGGAGAGAGAAAAAAAAACGATCGTCCTGGTAACGCATAATATTGAAGAGGCGGTGATGCTCTGCGACCGCGTCGCGGTCATGAGCGCCGCTCCGGGAGCCGTAAAGACCATTATCCCCATCAATGTGCGCCGGCCGCGTAACCTGAGCAGCATGTCCGACCCCGACTTTGTCGGCTGCGTGCAAAAGATCTGGGACCTCCTGCGATATGAAGTAGATCGGGCAATGAAGCAGATTTCTCCCCCAGAAGCGGGAAACCCGCCGCAGACCCAACCCCGCAAGAGTTATTTTGACGCGTAGGAACCGTGATGGGTCTTCATACGCTGGACGATGGTTTGACACTCGCGGGCGGGTTGCTTTCGGGAGGCGCGTTGTTTGCCGGGTTATCAGTTTGATCGACTCCCTCACCGAACCGCGCCCGAGAGGCGGGTTCCTCCGGTCGCGGCCAACTGGCCATGTCCTCGTCGCGTTCGGAATTTCACATGCGAGATCTCAAATTTCAAATTGGGCCATGTGAGATTAGCTATCTGCAATTTGTAATCCCGCAGGGCGTGTGCTCGCTCTGTGCGCGGCTCCCTTCGCAGTCTACAGTGTGCCATGAATGGTCCGGGCCCGGGGGCCGCTGAAATTGCCGCGAATTTCCTTTATGCTGAGGATTGGCTAAAACATGGGGAAGGGGTTATGAAAAATTGTCAGAGGAAAGCTTCAATGGAGGTTTGTCATATGAAAAAGGGGTTTCTTGCCAGCTTAAAGTGCTTGGCGCTATTGCTGCCGGTGTTTCTGGTTGGGCCCGTGCAGGGTCAGGATTTAAAAGCGATTCTTGCCGCTTCCGACCGGCCTGACGCGGAACGGGCTCTGGACTCAGCGCGAAAGCCTGATGAGGTGCTCAAATTCTACGGGGTCAAGCCCGGGGACAAGGTGGCGGACCTCATGGCCGCGAGGGGCTATTACACGGTCATTCTCGCGCGCGTCGTCGGTCCCAACGGGATGGTTTATTCGGTTAACCCGACCGTGCGCAAGGAACTAACCGACCGCTTGAAAGATCCGGCGTACGCGAACGTCAAAACCGTCGAGGGAAAAATGGACGCGTTTAGTTTGCCGGCGAACACGCTGGATTTTGTCCTCATCCATCTGAACTACCATGATTTGGAACCGGAGACGCGCGTCGCAATGGATAAGATCGTCTATGCAGCGCTGAAGCCCGGTGGCACGTACGCCGTCGTCGATCATGCCGCCAAGGAAGGCAGTGGCAATGAGGCGACGAAGACTCTGCACCGCATCGACAAGAAGCTGGTCATCCAGGAAGTGACGGGTGTGGGCTTTCATCTGGCCGGAGAAGGGCAGATGCTGGCTCGTCCCGATGACACGCACGATTTCAGCACACTCAAAGAGCGCAACAAAGACGACCGCTTCGTGCTTCGATTCGAGAAACCGAAGTAGGGATTTCTCGTCGGGAACCAGGCGCGACCATCGCGCTTGTAATCGAGAGGAGAGGGTATGGACAAGAAGCTTACCATTGCCGCCGCTGTGTTCGTGGCTATTTTGATCGGCGCGGGCGGGTTCCTTATTGGCCGCTACGCTCTTGATTCCGGGGGCAGTTCGAAGGAAGCGATGCTCCTTGATGAAAAGACCAGGGACCTGGAGAACAAAAACCGGCAGATCGAAGAGTTGGAAAAACAAGCGGAAGCGCTGCGCAAAGATCTTAACGAGAGTGCCACGCAGGTCGCCGGCCTCCAGAGCCGGATGGATCAGGCTAATCGAGGCCTGGCATCCATGCAGGAGAGACTCAAGACAACGCGCGCACCCCAGGTTTCCCGCGACGCTTCTGCTTCCGGTTCCGCGGGGAGCGCCGCGGACGCCGGCAGCTATCAGATAGTTCGCGCCACTTCCGTCTTTCAGGAAGCCTCACCAGACGCGAGAAAACTCAGCACGATAGCCAAGGGAACAAAAGTCAACGTCGTCAGGTCGGTCGGAGATTGGCTCGAAGTGCGGTCGAAACACGGCAACCCTCCCGGCTATATTCGTCGCGAGGACGCCACGTTCATGGGACCGAACTGAGGCTGGCGCTATCTACGGTAGCGTCCGACGATCTCCGCGGTCCCGATGACGTGTCCCTTGATAGCGTCCAGGAGCTGCTCTTTGGTGGCCCGCGGCTTGAGAGTCACCCGTGTTTCGAGCGCGTAAAGTTTAAAAAAATAGCGATGCGCGGGACCGGGAGGCGGGCAAGGACCTCCATAACCAATCTGCCCGAAATCATTGATTCCTTGCTTGGCACCGTTGGGCAGCGTCTCGGCTCGGGCTATTCCTACTGCGGTTTCTCTTATGCTCCCCGGCAAGTCATAGAGGACCCAATGAAGCCATGTGCCAGCGGGGGCATCAGGGTCATTGACGATGAGAGCAAAAGTTGCGGTTCCAGAGGGCGCATTCTGCCATGCCAGGGGTGGGGAGAGATCCGCGCCATCACAAGTATGGAGTCGCGGGATATTGCCATCGTTTTGAAAGGCTGAGCTGCTGATTTCCATCGGCCAGCCTTCCCTAGCGCAAGCGCCCAAAAGCGGGAACGCAAGAAGACAGAGCAGGGGCACGATCGCGGGTTTTGGTTTGCGGATCATGCTGTCTTGCGCCGGGCGATGTTGCTCGGCGACGTCACTTATCCCAGGGCTTGTCGATCGGCAGGTCCAACCGGTCTCCCCATTCTTTCCACGAGCCAATGTAGTTGCGCAGCTTGGGGTAACCGATGAGCCGTAAGGCCAGATAACTATGGGACGAGCGATAGCCCCCCTGGCAATAAGGAACGATTTCCTTGTCAGGGGTGAGTCCCAGATTGCGGTACATCGATTCCAGGTCCTCTGTTGTCTTGAACTTGCCCTCCGCGTCGAGGTTTTGCGTCCATTCGAGATGTAGCGCCCCGGGAATGGCGCCGCCGCGCGCGGCCCGAATATTGCGGCCCATGTATTCAGCTTCGCTCCGAGTATCCAGAATCCGAACTCCGTCCTGCCCCAGGGAATCGCGCACGTAATCAACGGTCGCCAGAATTTCGCTTCTTTGGCTGATTTTGAACTGGGCAGCTTTCGGAGGCGACGCGGTGCCGGTAACCTCGTAGCCGAATTTGCGCCATGCCTCGATGCCGCCATCGAGGAGCCGGGCGTTAGGGTGGCCGAAATATTCCAGGAACCAGAGCGCGCGTGCCGCGCGCATCCCGGACAATGCCTCATAGACGACAACCTCTCTCTCGTGATTCACGCCCCGCAATTCGAAGAGGTGGAGCATCATCCACATGAAGGCTTTTAATGGGTCCGGACGGGTGTCGATGAGACTGATTCCGAACAGGTCGAAATGAACCGCCCCGGAGATATGGCCCTCAGCGAATTCCTCCGCGGTGCGGGTGTCAATAAGGCAGAGATTCGAATCGCCGATCTTCCGTTTCAGTTGTTCCGGAGTTGTGAGCAGGGCGGCGGGATTGTAATCTACATTAGCCATAGCGGAGCTATAGCAATAATTTAATTTGGTCTCAACGCCTATGAACCAAGATCGTGTTCGTGCTCGTGATCGTGCACGCGTAAAGAAGCCCACTAGCAGGCCAGTGAGAAAAGAGAATTCATACTTAAGCGTCACTGCTAAAATTTCTGGCTGGGGTAGCAAAGTCCGGTTGGTCGTTGTGCTCGCGCTAATCTACGTCCTCGTCTCCGCGTTCGTCTACCAGCTTGCCCTTCCGGGAAGAACAATCACTTTTCCCCGTGACCACTTTTCTCATCCTGAATTCAAGACGGAGTGGTGGTATTACACCGGTCATCTGGAGACGGAGGAAGGGCCGTCCTACGGTTATCAGGTGACTTTCTTCCGCTATGGCCTGCGTGACCGGCAGCAAGATGACGCCAATCAACCCCCGCTTTTTACCGATCTCTATCTGGCACATTTTGCCCTTTCGGATAAACGCGCTAAAAGGTTTTTCTTTTCCGACCGCGCGAACCGCGGGTACAGCGGCAAGGCAGGTGCTGCAACGGACCGCTATCTGGTTTGGAACGAGGACTGGCGAGTTGAAGGGAAGGGCGATTACCATCTGATCACGGTCCGAGATCGGGACAAGGCTTTGAAGCTCGAATTGATTCCCCTCAAGCCGCCTGTTCTTCATGGCGTCGATGGGCTGAGCCAAAAGGGGGAAGGGAAAGGAAGAGCTTCCTATTACTATTCTTTTACACGCCTGAAAACCGAAGGGCAGCTGACAGTCGCGGGCAAGACGATGAGGGTCCGGGGCTGGAGCTGGATGGACCATGAGTTTGGCAGCAATCAACTGACCGAAGATCAGGTGGGCTGGGATTGGTTCAGTCTCCAACTCGATGACCAAAGCGAGATCATGCTTTATCAGCTCCGTCGCAAGGACGGATCCCCCGATCCCCACTCCAGCGGAACGGTTGTGTTTCAAAACGGGAGTACGAGACAGATCAAGCGGGCGGAGTTCCAGATTGAAGTTTTGACAAAATGGAAGAGCCCAAAGAGCGGCGGTGACTATCCGATGAAGTGGAAAGTAACGATTCCCGCCGAAGATTTAGAGCTGGAGATCGTTCCGGTCTTTCCCGGCCAGGAACTCGATACCCGCAAGAGCACACAGGTCACCTATTGGGAAGGAGCAGTAGACATTCGTGGCACGCGAGGAAAAACCCCGGTTCAAGGCCGGGGCTACGTGGAGATGACGGGCTACGCGGGCAAGCTAAAGGTATGACGGTTCGGTAAAAGATTGGAGTGTTGGAGTAATGGAGGAAGGATGGGATTCAAAAGCAATATTCCAACGCTCCAACATTCCATTACTCCAGTCTTCTAATCGGCTATGGCCGTAGAGTTTCCGGGAAGTACCGGGAAGGCGCCCAGACGTTGGCAGCGAAATTACGGCAGCCCAGGATGCGCAGCTCGCGCATGATGCGGATGTAATCGAGGGAATCAATAAAATCGCGCCAGGCATCCAGCGACTCAAAGTCGATTGTGATCGCCACTTGGGGCGTTACTTCGAGCGGATTGCGGTAATTGCGAATCTCGATTACGCCTCTATGGGAGAGCGTCGTGGGAAGCCAATCGTTCCTTGCCTTGTTGGCATAAATCGTCAAATTCGCTTTCTGGTCCGGAAGATCCCATTGAACGACAAAGTGCACCATTATTGAATCCCCCTTACTAGGCCGCCATCAACCTGAATCGTCGTGCCCGTTATATAACTGGCGCGTTCGGATCCAAGAAAAACCACAAGGTCGGCAACTTCCTCTGAGGTTCCGTAACGCCCCAGGGGAACCTCCGCCTGCATCTCCTTGTGGATGTCCTCGACGGGTCGCTTCATGCGCTCAGCCCGCGACTGGTTCAGCTTGCGCGCGCGTTCGGTATCGATCCGTCCGGGACAAATATTGTTGAACAAGATTTTGTCCTTTGCGAGCTCGCGCGAGAGGGTTTTGGCAAGGCCGATGACGGCGCTCCGAATCGCATTGGAAAGTACCAGGCCGGTAATCGGCTCTTTCACCGAGTATGAGGTGATATTGATTACCCGCCCGCCACCGGCCTGGCGCATGTGTGGTACGGCCGCCCGCGCCAGCCTCATCGCGCTCAGAAAGCTGAGCCGGAACGCGTTCTCCCAGTCCTCGTCGGTAAATTTCATAAACTCGCCCGGTGGCGGCCCCCCGGCGTTGGCTACGACCACGTCAAGGCGGCCGAACCGCTCCACGCTGCCGGCGACGAAGCGCTGAACGTCCTCCGCTCGCGCCATATCTGCGACCATTGCCAAGACCTCGCCTCCGGTCTTGTGCCGGATTTCTTCGGCGGCGGCGTTCAGGACCGCTTCGCCGCGCGCGCAGATGCTGACTTTTGCCCCTTCGCGTGCAAACCCGTGGGCAATCGCGCGTCCCATCCCCTGGCTGGCGCCGGAAACCAGCGCCACCTTACCCTTCAAACCTAAATCCATTGCCTCCCCTTCCAATTTTGGATTTTAGATTTTGGATTTTAGATTTCAGATCGAATTTATCTATTTTAGGTTTTGGATTTTAGACTTCGTCGTAACTTTAGTCGAACGACTATATCCAAAATCGGCAATCCAAAATGTGTTCATTTCTGAGTCCAATAGATATTGGCACGGAAATCGGGGTCCAGACGCAGGATATAAAGGGCGAGCATGCCGTGCGCCCCGAGCTGGCGCAACCTTCTAGGGTCGCGCGACTGGACGGCCTCTTTCTCTTCCTCGGTGAGATCGTACTCTTGCACGGCCTCTTGAACACTGCTCGAGGCGCGTTTCAAGACCCCTTCATTCATCTTGAGGTCAAAGAGGAATCGATTCAAATGATAACTGCTCATCTTGACTCCTTTAATCGTGATCGCGCTCGTGAGCGTGGTCGTCGATTGGGGACCCTTCCTCGCTGTTTTGGGTTAACACGAACACGAGCAACGAACACGAATCACGATCTAAAGTTTCCAACTCGCAAAGCCCCAGCCGGTCGCGACGTGGTCCGGCATGTAAAAGGTAGTCTTGGCCTGCGCCGGACCCACAGCGCCGAGAAGAACCATCCAATTGAGAAATTCAGAATCTCCGGCTTGGAGGAGATCTTGCAAGGAGTATTCCGACAGGTCGCTTCCTTTTCCGGCGCGCATAATCTCCAACAGCTTGTGGTCAAAGGCCGTGTCAATCTCGCCGATTCTGGGCGAGCCTGGGAAATGGGAAAGACCGCCGGTTGCCAGAATCGCGATGCGCTCGGCGCGCTGGGCGGCCACGTCTCGGATCAACTGCCCGACCTGGTAACAGCGGCGCGGGGTTGGTAGCGGAGGAACCCAGGTATTCACATAGATGGGGAGGATCGGAATCATCGGTTCCGGCAAAAGGAAGAACAAAGGGACGACTTGAGTGTGTTGCAGCTCCACATATTCGCCAAAGGCGAAATCGATACCCTTTTCCAAACCGGCATTCAAGATCGCGCGTCCCAGATCCTTGTGGTTCCGATAACGGAACGGGTAACGGGTAAAGTTGCCTTTGAGCTCGTCCGCGAGGGTGACGAAGAAGGTCGGGATGTTGTTGAAAAAAAAGTTAACAAACTGGTCGTTGGCGACGACAATCAGCACATCCGGGCGGGAATCCTCAAGGTCGGTTCGAAGCGCGGCAAAAGCTTGTTCGGCATCCCGGCGGAGTTTGTCCTGCAATTCCTGTGAGGGCTTATTCGTCGCGGCCTGCGGAGCCATACGGTAGTGAAGCTGCATGAATTCTTCCCATTCCGCGCCCGGGTCCAGAAGAATGTTGGGCGCGTGGCTCGCTGCCAGCGCGGTTACTAACGGCATACGCTCGATTCTCCGTGCAAAATCCTATTATCCAAGCAAAAAGAAATCAAACAAAAAACATTGCATCCCTCGGGTTCCATTACTTACTGCTTGTATTTCGCGTCGAGAGCGTATTTCTCATTGAGGCCTATCATTTCATGGAATTCGTCAAATGAGATCAGCCGGTCGATCATGTCCGCGGTTGTACCTGTGCGGCGCAAGGTAGAATAGACTTCTTTGAGCGCCTGGGCGCATGCGTAAATCGGACTCAGCGGCCAGACGATCAGCTCGAAACCCAGTTCCTTGAGTTCCTCGGGGGCCATCGTGGGCGTGACGCCGCGCTCAATCATGTTCGCGACCAAGGGACCGGGCACACTGCGCGCGATCGCGCGCATTTCGTCTTTGCTCTGCGGCGCCTCGATAAAGACGGCGTCGGCTCCGGCTTCCTTGAAAGCAACGCCCCGGCGGATCGCTTCCTGCAGTCCCAGCGCCTGACGCGCGTCGGTGCGCGCCACGATGTAGAGATCGTTGCTTTCTCGGGCGTCGATGGCGGCATGCAACTTCCGCAGGTATTCTTCGAGTAAAACGACCTCTTTGCCTTTCATATGCCCGCAGCGTTTTGGCCAGACCTGATCTTCCAGAAACATTCCGGCCGCTCCCGCGTGAATCAGCTCCTTGACCGTGCGCATGACGTTAATGGCGTTGCCGTAGCCGGTATCGGCGTCCACGATCACCGGGAGAGGAGTGACGTTGCAGATGCGCTGCGCCGCCGCAAGCATTTCGCTTTGCGTCAACAGCCCGAAATCGGGCTCTCCCAGGAGTGACGCGGAAAGGCTATATCCGGTAATGAAGATGACCTCGAATCCCGCGCGCGTCGCAATGCGCGCGCTCAAGCAATCGTAGGTCCCGGGCATCACAAGAATACCTTTCTCTCTCAAGAGGTCGCGGATTTTTTGCGCCTTTGTCATTAGAACCTCCGATTTGACCAGAATCCTGAGCGCGAGCCGCGGGACAAAAAATAACGGCCGCTTCCGCTCATCATCCAGGGACTTTGCCACTGGTAGGGTAATTATACAGAAGCCCTCTAGTTTACAAGAGGAGTTGCAGGGGTTCTCTTTTAAAGATCCGGCGATTGGTGTAAGCGAAGGGGAGGAGGGGAATATGCTTCTTATCAACAACCAGCAAGTGGAAGAGCTCTTGACCATGAAGGGATGTCTGGACGCTCTGGAGATCGCTTATGATGACCTGCTCAAAGGAGATGCAGTTTACCGGCCGCGATTGGATGTGTGGGTTCCATGCGAGCGTCCCGACGGTTATTACCGCTGGGGAACGATGGAAGGGGCAAGCCGCAAACTGGGAGTCTTCGCGATCCGGATGAAATCGGACATCGTGCACTGGCCGGACGGGATCACCGAAGAAAAGCATTGCATCCAGCCGGGGACTTTCTGCGGCCTGATTATGGTCTTTAGCGTTCGCAACGGCGAGCCGCTCGCCATCGTCAACGACGGCATCCTGCAACACATGCGCGTTGGGGCCTGCGCCGGGTTGGGAGTCAAATATATGGCGCGGCCTGACGCTTCGGTGGTTGGAATGTTTGGTTCCGGCGGCATGGCGCGGAGCTATCTTCTTGCCTTTCATGAAGTGCGCAAGTTAACGAAGGTCAAAGTTTACAGCCCCACCAAGATAAACCGCGCTGCATACGCGGAGGAGATGAGCCGGAAGCTCGGTGTTCCGGTGGAACCGGTCGATACCGGCGAGGCACTGGTGCGCGGCTCCGATATCGTGGCGACCTGCACGGATTCGACGCGCGTTGTTTTCGATAACCCCGAGTGGCTCAAAGAGGGGGCGCACATCACCTGCGTGCGCGCCTGTGAGGTTGGTCCAAAAGTAGTCGAGCGTTGTGACCTCTCCATCAAGCTGGGGCGGAATACGGTCGACACCATGGAGGAAGGTATGGTTCGCCTCCATGGAAATGTCGGTTACATCGCGGGGCAGCCCGAAGAGCGCGCGCGCATTCCCAATCCGGAAGTGGACAACTACCGCGGCGGGTTCTTTCAGTATTTTATGGATTTGAAAGCGGGCAAGATCCCCGGGCGGACAACTCCGAAACAGATCACTTTCTTTATCAACGCCGGCACTCAGGGATTGCAGTTCGCCGCGTGCGCGGGAAAGGTTTATGAGCTGGCGAAGGAGAAAGGGATCGGGCGCGAGCTGCCTACGGAGTGGTTCTTGCAGGACATCCGGGACTGAATGATAGAATGATAGGAACCGGAAGGCTCGATGTGCCGCTAAGGAGTCGAACGCGGTGCCTCCGGGCCCCCTCACTCGTCGCCGAGAAGTGAAGTGATAGGAATTTGCTTTGGAGCCCGGCCGCCAGGGACTTGAAATAGCCCCTTGCGATCTCATGCCGTGAGGGTCGGTGCGACTTGGTCAATGAAGCTGATGATCCGCATCTCTCCATAATATGATTCGCAACCTGACAGACAGGCCCGACTTTTTGTGGGACGAATCTCTTACCCGAGAAGATCTCAAAAAAATTTTGGCTGGCGCAAACGAGGAAGAGCGCATCTACTACGCGGCGAAGATCCTGAGAGAGGCGCGGTTCGAGGAAGTCTGGGACTATCTCTCTCCGGCGTTTCTGGCCGCTCGCTGGGAAAAGCTGCGCTGGAGACTGGGACGAAGAAAAGGGTTCTGGGAATTCCTTTATGCCACATGGCGCAGACATGGCCTTATCCCCTAAAGATATTCTCTCCGCCTTGCAGTGGGAGTTTCTGTCGGTGTTTTTCCAGCCAGTTCCGCCTTTTTTCTTAACGGGGGGAACCGCTCTAAGCGCGTTTTATCTTCAGCACCGGTATTCCCAAGACCTCGATCTGTTCACTTTAGACGGCGACGCCTTCGCCCGAGTCCCCCTATATATGGGCGACACGGCGACAAGGTTAACATCCTCTGTTGCTTCGCTTCAGACCGCGCCTCAGTTCCACCGTTACCGGCTTTCCCGAGAAACGGAATCGGTCGTTATCGACTTTGTTAAAGAGGTAGTTCCACAGATATCCGAGAAAAAGAACAGGTTCGACGGGATCGTGGTGGATACGTTGGATGATATTGTCGCGAATAAGATTTGCACCGTAATCGGTCGGGCGGAGATCAAAGACTATATTGACCTTTATTTCCTTGCGCGCGCAGGCTACCCCTTAGAAAACTACATCCAGCTGGCCCAACAGAAAGACGCGGGAGTTTCACAAGCGATGCTGGCTTACCTCTTGTCCGAATTCAGGTTGTCAAAGGTTCCCAACTTCATGATCGCCGCCATTTCTCTTGAGGAAATTCAGGAGTATTTTCAATCTCTTGCCAGGAAACTTGCTGTAGAGTCTTTTCCTCGCTAAAGACAGAGGTCAAGACAAGGCGGAGGTGGGGTCTGTATTTGCGTTGCAAATTTCCGTCTGATTCAGTACCCCAGATCTTCGATTTCTTCATCGCTCATGCCAAAGTAATGAGCGATTTCATGGATGATCGTTTGGCGGATTTGCTCGCGGAGCTCGTTGGCATCGGGGAAATCACGCAGCAGAGGTTCAGAGAACAGGGTGATTTTGTCAGGCAGAATGGGAGGGAAGAGGACCGAGCGCTCGGATAGCGGCGTTCCCTGGTAAAGGCCGTATAAGGTGTCCTCGGCGGGGTCCAACCCGAGGGCTTTGAGCTGGCGGTTCCTCGGCCTCTTTTCGATGACGATCTCGATGTTCTCGAGGCGGCTGCGAAACTCTTCGGGCAATTCCCGCAACACGCGCGCAGCTTCTTTTTTTAGCTCCTTGGCGTCCAAGCCACCGACCTTTGCGAACCTGCTTCCAACACTGCTAGTCTGCACTAACGGATAGGAGTGATCAATAAGTAATGCGGGCCTTTGGACTTTTCGCTCTGGTGTTCATGTTAACTTCCCTGGGGCAAGGCAGTGCCAGCGGGCAGGCGCAGCATCCGGTGATTGCCGATGACCTTGACCGGGGATCCCTCCGGCTCGCGCTCCAGCGGAGTCTGGAGTTTCTCCAAAAAGTTCCGCCACAGCGCATCCTGGGAGAGTGGCCGCGGAAGGTTACGGCGCAGGAAATCAAAGACTCATTGGTTCTTTTCCTACGGGGCGTTGACTCTGTGCGCGAATCGCGGGCGCTGAACGGCTGGTTCAATTCCAAATTCGAGTTGTTCCCGGTTGGGCGTGCTCCAGGCGAGGTCCTCTTCACGGGTTATTATCGTCCGGTGCTGCATGCCAGTCTGAGCATGGACCAGCGGTACCGCTTTCCGATCTATGGCAGGCCGAGGGATTTGATCGAGGCTGACTTGGTCTCCCTGGTTCCCAAACGGCAGATTGAGAGAGTTGTCGGCCGGGTTGATGGGGATCGGTGGCTGCCGTATTTTTCCCGCGCGGAGATCGACCGCAGCGGCATCCTCAACGGCAAAGGCTATGAAATCGCCTGGGTGGATGATCCAGTCGAGCTGTTTTTTCTGCACGTGCAGGGCTCCGGTCTGTTGCGTTTCGCTGACGGTACCGTCAGGGCCATCGGCTACGCCGCGAGCAACGGCAAATCCTATCGCAGCATTGGCAAAGTTCTCGCGGACAACGGCAAGATGCCGATGGAAGAGGTGACGATGCAGCGCCTCAAACGCTATCTCAACGACTATCCAGAGCAGCGGGAGGCGTTGCTTGATGCCAACGAGAGGTACGTTTTTTTTCGCTTTATGAAAGCGGGGGTGGTGGGCAGTCTGGACGTGCCGTTGACTCCCGGGCGCTCGATCGCAACCGATGCCCGCCTGTTTCCCAAAGGGGCGCTGGCTTTTGTCGCCACCGAGGAGCCGGTTCTCGATCGTTCGGGGAGCTTGAAGGGCTGGAAACCGTTAACCCGGTTCGTGCTGAATCAAGATACCGGCGCCGCCATCGCGGGGCGCGGGCGCGTCGATCTTTATTTCGGCAGCGGCGATCAGGCGGGAGCAGCCGCCGGCATGATGAAGAGCCAGGGCAGCCTCTATTTCGTGCTGGAGAAAAGAAACGGCGGGCGCAATCTCAAAGCGTCTCCTCAATAGCCCAAATCCTTGTCGATCAAGTTGCGTAAATCATTTCCGGTAACGAACCGCCGAAGGTTTTCCTCGAATATCGGCAAAACGTCCTCCCATTTCCTCGATGAAAACCCGGCAATGCGGGGACTGATGATCACGTTGGGAAGATTCCAGAGAGGGGATCCCCAGAAAGCGGCTGGCGCGGGAAGGCATCCAGAGCGGCTCCCGCGAACCAGCCTTCCGTTAACGCGCGAATGAGTAAACTTTCTGCTATGGTTTTCCCTCCGGTCAGGTTGATCAGAAAAGCGCTTTTCTTCATGGCGCGGAGCTCGCGCTCGCCCAGCATGTTTTCCGTCGATAGGATCGAGGCCAGAGAAATAACGACAAAATCAGATTGGCGCAGAAGGTTTGGGAGATCCTCGGGAGCCCCCAGCACATCAACGTAGTCAGGTTTGCGCGTCGCACGCCGTTTGATCGCGATCACGCGCATCCCCAGCGCCTTTGCTTTCCGTGCCAGTTCCGCGCCGACGGTTCCGAGGCCGATAATCCCCAGCGTCTTGCCCGATACTTCTTCGGTTTCTAGTTTGCCCCACCGCTGGTTGCGCTGGTTGTCCCAGCATTGCGGAAGTCTCTTGGCAAGCGCAAAGATGCATGCCAGGGCAAATTCGGAAAAAGGCAAACCATGAATGCCTTTCGAGGAGGTGACCGAAATCGGGCGAGTCTTGACCGTTGGAGTCAGAAACGGATAGGCGCCGCCCCGGCTCGCATGCAGCCATTTTAAATTCCTCATTCGCTGAACGGTCGGCTCCGGCAGGGGATTTTCGGCGAAAACCGCGTCGACCAATTCCAGCTGGGTTTCTCCTTCCTGATCTTTGAGAAGCTGAGCGCAAGAAAATGTTTGCTCCAGGCGAGCGAACTCTGCGGCTGGGATCTTGGCTCTGATCCAAATCCGTCGCGGAGAATCCATGAACACCTCCGAAAGGCATTGATTAATAGCGAAACGTGATACCGCCGAAGACATTAAACCTCGGCGCGGGGACAAAAAACGGCTCGCTGACGACGACACCGGAAGTCGCATATTTCCGATTCGTCAGGTTGTTGAAGGTGATGTAGGCGGTCCATTTCTGCCACTGATAAGCCACCCGGCTGCCGAGCACGAAATAGTCGGGGAGCTGCTTCACCTGGTTGGGTTCATCGTTAAAAAGAAATTGTTTGCCGACGTAATTTCCAAATAGAGAGACGGTCAGGCCATCGAGGGGATAAACGTTTACCAGGGCCGTTACATGATGGCGCGGTACCATCGGCAGCTCATCGCCTTTTCTGACCTGACCGGAGAACAGAAGCACATCCGTTTCAAAGGTCGCGTTGGTAAAGGTGTAGTTCACGGTTGCGTCGAACCACTTTCCGTAGCGACCCTTAAGTGACAACTCGATGCCGCGCCGCAGGGTTCGGCTGACATTCTCATTGCGGCCGAAGAAATTCACCGGATCCGTGACCACAAAGATAATCTCGTCCTTGACGGGCATGTAATAAAGGGCGAGCGATCCTTCGAGCCAATCGCTCCATTTGCCCTTGGCTCCCAACTCAAAATTGCGGCTCGTCATCGGAAGCAAGTTGGGATTGGAGCCGAAGGGCCCTTGGGAAAACAGCTCGTTCACCGTGGGCATTCGAATGCCCTCGGAGTAACTGAAGGTGAAGCTCAGATTGTTTACCGGGCTATAGACCAAACCGGCTTTGGGGCTCACGCGGTTGTAACTCTTTTTGCCATCCAGTGTTGGGTCGAGCTTATCGGCAAAATTAAAGCGGTCCCAATCGTAGCGAAAGCCCGCGTTCAGAACCAGGGGCTCGAACAGTCTAAAAGTATCGGTCAGATAGACACCGCCGACGTCTTCGGTCGTCAGTTGTTTAGTCAAAAAAGTAAAGCCGGAAAAACTGCCGCTGTTGGTTATATCGAATCGGTTGCGGGTGTATTCGATCCCCAGGCTTGCGAGATTTTTTCGCTGTAAGATCGAGCCCTCGTGAGTGAGCTGGACCGTGCCGCCGCCGGAAGATGTCTGGGTTTGCAAGGTGGACTCGCTGAATAGGCCGTTGACGAATCCCTGCTGATCGTTGTCGCGGAAAAAACCGTTACCGGCGAGCGAAAAACCAGCAAACAGCCTCTGGCGCACGTTCAGCGCGACCAGGTTGAGGTCGGAATCAGAGAAGTCGCCGGGAGTGAAATTATCGGTAGGGTCGCGACGAAATATGCTCCCCGGCAAAGAACCGGCTTGCTTCAGATGATCTTGAACGTGCGTGTAAGCAAGGGTGGCGTCCGTGTCATCGCCTAACCGGTAGCCGAGCTTGGTGAAAATCCGCGTGATTCTTCCGCCGGACGCATCGCGATAGCCGTCGGTCAGCTCCCGCGTGACGCCGACGTAATAGTCGAAATTGTAGGGCAGCGGGCCATCGGTGTTGAACGAATATTTCTGCCGGGCGAAGCTGCCGCCGCCCAGGTCGAAGCCGAAATGGTAGCCGTCGGTTCGCCCGCGCTTCGTGGTCACGTTGATGACCCCGCCGAGCGCGTCGCGCCCGTAGACGGTTGCGGTCCCGGGCATGATTTCGATTCGCTCGATGTCCTCGATCGGCATGAGGTCCCAGTTGATCGTATTGAAGTCTGGTTCGTTGACGCGGACGCCGTCGACAAAGACGCTGGTGGCGGGCACAGGCGTGCCGTTGAAGCCGCGCATGTCAACGGTCGTCTGAAACTCGTTGCCGATCTGATCGTAGAAAACGACCCCGGTCTGGTACTGGAGAACCTCCTGAATCGTTTTCGCGCCCAGCTTCTGAATGTCTTCTTCGGTGATCACGATCACTTTCCCGGGGACTTGGGTCTCCAGCTCTTCGACATCGCGCAGGCGGGTCGCCGTCACTTCGACCGGGAGAAGCGTGTCTTGAGCTTCTGAAACGGAAGAGAAAAAGATGAGAAACAAAAGCAAGCAAACCGATACTTTCATAGAAGCCTCCTTTTCCCGCGAAAGGGGATTGGTTGAAACAGAGCGGACAGGTCTCCTGGCTCAGGGGTTTGTTCGTGCTCGTGTTCGTGGCTCGTGCTCGAAGAACTTTTAATCAACGAGCACGATCACGAGAAACGATCACGATTTGTCCTACTCGCCGCGCCTTCCCGTCCAGCATGATTTTCGATTAAATCCAAGATCCAAAATTTGCCGGGCAGTGGCTTAATTTGCGGCTTTCGTGGCCATTACAGTTGCGGGGCAGCAGGGGAATTCTTGTCCCTCATCCCTGCCTCTCTTTAATTTTGGATTTTAGATCGAATCGAAAATCGGCAATCCAAAATTGGAAGAGGGGTTGGGTGACGGGCACGAGTCACCCCTTTCCCTTGAATCCGTCTGCGTTGTTCCTATCCGGTTACCTGGTAAACCTCCTATTTTTTCTCGTCGTTCAGACGAAATACGATTGGGACTGTTACCCAGCTCTCCAACGCCGTTTCTCCATAGCGCGCAGGGTGAAAGCGCCATCCCATCACCGCCGTGCGCGCAGCGTGGTCAAGAATCTCGAAACCGGAGCCGTGCTTGATTTCAATTTTTTCCGGCTTCCCTTCAGAACTGATCAGCACGTTCAGCAACACAGTTCCTTGCCAGCCCTGCCGCCGCGCTCGTTCCGGGTATTCGGGTATGGGGTTATCCAGGTAGCCGGCTTGTGCGGTTATCAGCGGCGAAGTTGCGTTGCCGGCTCCGGTGCCCGTTCCCGAGCCTTCTGTGCCGCTCACCCATGTTCCTTTCGCGCCGGTCGAGCTGGAAAATCCGCCGGAGCCAGCCCGGAAAGCGTAACTCAAGGAACCGGTTTCTGCAGTCACTGCTCCAGGGGGGATGCCGGAAGCCGTTTCGACCGGAACCCGAGGCGGCGGCGGAATCGGGTTGGTACTATTTTCATCCGCGATCGGTGCCGGAGAAGGCTGGTCCGGCTTTCCGCGCGCGCGCGAATGGCGCGCCTTGCCAACCTGTTTCGCTGCTTGGGGTGGTTTGCCGTCGCCGTTGATTTCCGTGCTCTCACCGACAACGATGCGCACGGGGATAATCGTTTCCCGAGAGTTCTCTGGAGAGAACGAAGGTATCGTGAACAACGCCGCATGCAGCATGGCAGAGGCGGCAAAGCAATACGCCAGCTTCACAACGCTTTCCTAAGGTCTCTTTGAGGAGGAAAAAAGATGTCAGCGGCAGTGAGACGTGAACCGTAGAATTGCGGAGACCGCTTGAACTTTTCTCTCTCCTTCGGAGAGGCCAGTTTGTCGGCTTACAGGCAGGTCTCCTGGCTCAGGGGTTGACAGCTGTCTCTGTCTGCCGCCGCCGGCCTTCCCGTCCAAAGTGGACAGTGGCGCTGGTTCATAGGCGGCGTACCCCTTCACAGTGGCGGGACCGCACCGGAATCGCACCGGTTTCCCTATTATCCCTGGGGGCACCTGAAGCGTGTGTGAAGGCTTATAACTTTGCGCCGCCGGGTTGTCAAGTTGTTTGTTTGCAAGGGGAAGGATCTGGCAGCTGGTCAACCCGATGTTTAACACTCGCGCAAGGCTTTTAGCCAGAAGATGGTGTCGCGCTTTGTGAGTCCGCGCGCTTACTGCTTCTTTAATCTAGTAGGATTTTGGCATTCCCAAGACATGTTGTCCGAGATAGGCCAGTACCAGATTGTTGCTCACGGGCGCCACGGTGAAGAGACGGGTTTCACGGAATTTGCGCTCGATATCGTAGTCCACCGCGAAGCCATAACCGCCGTGGGTTGTAAGGCACGCATTGGCGGCTTCCCAGGCGGCCTCGGAAGCCAGGAGCTTGGCGGTATTTGCTTCCGCGCCACACTTCTCCTTGCGGTCGAACTTGGTGGCTGCCTGATAGCGCACCAGATCTGCCGCCTGCAAGCGGGCGTGCGCCTGAGCGATCGGGAACTGAATCCCCTGATTGCTTCCTATGGGGCGGCCAAACACCACGCGCTCCCGGGCATATTGGGTCGCGCGCTCAGTGAACCACTTGCCGTCCCCGATGGCCTCGGCGGCGACCAGGATTCTCTCCGCATTCCAGCCGTCAATAATGTAGCGAAATCCCATTCCTTCTGCGCCGACAAGATTCTCTTCTCCAACCTCCGTGCCGTGGAAAAAAACCGCGTTGCTGTGGTGATTGATCATCAGGTCGAGAGGTTTTACCTCGATGGTATTCTTCGCTTCTCTCAAGTCCAGGAGAAAGACGGAAAGCCCTTTGGTTTTGTCGTCAAGATCCTGATAGCGGGTCGTGCGCGCGAGCAACAACATGAGGTCGGACTCGAAGACGCGCGAGATAAAGACTTTCTCACCGTCAATGACATATTTGTTTCCCCGTTTGGTCGCCGTGGTCGCGAGCCGCGTCGTATCGGATCCGGCATTGGGCTCGGTGACGGCAAACGCCTGTAGCCGCAACTCTCCCCCGGCGATCTTCGGCAGATAGCGCTTCTTCTGCTCCTCGTTGCCGTGGCGAAGCAGTGTCCCCATCGTGTACATCTGGGCATGACAGGCGGTTGCGTTGCCTCCGGAACGGTTGATCTCCTCGAGAATGATGCTTCCTTCGGTGATGCCCAGGCCGGTTCCTCCATACTCCTCGGGAATCAAAGCCGCGAGCCAACCCAGCTCCGTCAGTTTGCGCACGAAAGCCTCGGGATAATCCTTCTTGCGGTCAATCGCCCGCCAGTAGTCATCCGGAAACTCGCGGCACACGCGCGCAATTTGCTCGCGAATCTGGAGCTGCTCCGGGCTCAGGTTGAAATCCATCCAGGCCTCCTATAATTAGGAATAGGCTTGCAGAGTCGCAGTATATAACCATAAGGCGGGAAATAAAAATCACGGTGGATCAGGTAGGAGCACTCCGATGGCGGTGAAACCCGGCTGGGAGGGGCGCTTTTTCGAGGACTTCGAGATCGGCGACGTTTATCGGTGCCGTCTGGGTCGAACGGTCACGGAAGCCGATAATACCTGGTTCACGTTATTGACCAACAACACAAACCAGATTCATTTCAACGCGGAATACGGAAAACGGACCGAATTTGGCAAATGTCTGGTGAACAGCGCTTTGACTCTGGCGATCGTCGCGGGGATGGGGGTGGCCGACGTGAGTGAGAACGGCTTCGCCTTGGGTTGGGACGAAATCAAATTGCCGCATCCGCTTTTCGCCGGTGATACGCTCTATTCGGAATCCGAAGTGGTGGAAAAACGCGAGTCAAAGTCCAAACCGCAGTGGGGCATCGTGAAAGTGCGAACCCGCGGGATACAGCAAGAGGGCAAGGTAGTCATTGATTACAGTCGCAGCGTCATGGTTTGGAAGAAGGCCCACGCCCCCAAGAGGGATCTATTTCCAGAAATCAAAGAATAGGCGCAGCCCTGGCCGGAGTCCCGAAGCCGATGCAGAGACGGGATTTCTTACGCCTTGTGGTGCGCGGATGCATGGTCAGCGCGGGAATTCTTCCACGCCTCGCGGGCGCGGCTGATGCGACCGAAAAACAGCAACCGGTTGAGTTTGTCTTTAGCCAGATCAGATACCGGGGTGGTGACTGGGACCCACATCCGCTGGGCGTGACCCCGCTAATGCAGGAATTGATGCTGCGCACGAGCGTTGCGGCGGCGCTGGCGCGGCATGAGATCCGTTTGGAAGATCCCGATCTTTTTGCCTATCCGTTTCTCTATATAACCGGGAAGTACGACTTTGACCCGTTTACCGCGGGGGACGTTGAAAACCTGCGGCGTTTTCTTTCCTACGGTGGGTTTCTCCTAATCGATGACGCTTTGGGCCAGCCGGGTTACGGCTTTGACAAGAGCATCCGCAGGGAGATGAAAAGAGTTTTCCCGGAAGACGAATTCAAGCGCCTGCCGTCCGGGCATGCGGCGTTGCGCAGTTATTATCTGTTGCGCCGAATCGGCGGGATGAAAATCGTGTCCCCGTACTTGGAAGGGATTACCCTCGGGAGCGCAACGCCGGTCCTTTACTGCCAGAACAACCTGGGCGGCGCCTGGGAACGAGATCAACTGGGCCAATGGGTCAACGCATGCACTCCAGGCGGCGAGGAGCAGCGCAAAGACGCCTTCCATTTGGGAATCAACGTGATTCTCTACGCCATGACTGAAAACTATAAGGAGGATCTGATCCACGTTCCCTTCATAAGGCGAAGACTGTCGGGGTAAGCGCATGAGGACGCTGTTTTTTCTCGGTGGCATCCCGTGGTGGGCGATTCTCCTCATTGCCGCGAGCGTTTTGATCCTGTTGGGATATCAATACGCCCAGCTGCGCCAGCGTTTCGGTTTGTCGAAAAGCGGTTTTCTCGTAGCGCTCCGAGGCTGTGTTTATCTGTTATTGATTCTGTTTCTGTTCAATCCCGCATTCCTCGAAAGCCGGGTGACCAAGTTGCGGCGCCCTTTGGTCCTGCTTCTCGATACCTCGCAGAGCATGAGCCTCCCGCGCGATCCCGCACCGCAAGCGGAGAGTCGAATCGAGTCGGTGAAAAAGATTCTGCTCCAGGGAGAGAAGCCCTTGGTGCAGAGATTGGCCCAAGCGTATGACCTGCGTATCTATCAATTCAGCACGGACGTGAATGCGGTTGCCTTAGGGGCGATCCCCGCGCTCAAAGCGGACGGTCCAGGGAGCCGGATTCTGGACGCCGTGCGCGCGGCGGAAAAACAAGCGGGTACCGCGGCCGTCGTACTCTTCAGCGATGGCATCGCGAACGGCGAACCGACCGCCGGCGAACCGATTTCACTGACGGTGCCGGTCGTCTCGGTCGGCGTCGGCGCTCCCGAGAACTTTACGGACGTGCGGATCGCGGATGCGGGCATCCCTGAGTTTGCGTTTCGGGGGAGAGAGGTGAAATTGGATTTCACGGTTCAAGCCTACGGCTTCAAGGGAAAGACCCTGCCACTATTTTTCAACCGCGACAGGAGCCTGATCTCGACGCGCTCTTTCACGGTCGATCAGGATCCCTTCGAGCAGAAAATAACGCTCACCTATACGCCGAAGGAACTGGGGTTGCAGAGCTTCACGGTGAGCGTGCCTCCCCAGCCGGGCGAACAGATTACCCACAACAACCGAAAAGAGTTCAAGATCGACGTGCGCAGAGATAAAATCAGAGTTCTTACGTTATCGGGAGCGCCGTCTTGGAACTATCGTTTCTTGCGCATGGGGCTGAAGCAAGACCCGTTCATTGACCTTGTGTCGTTTGTGTTTCTGCGCACTCCCACCGACAGCGTCGACGTTCCTGACAATCAGCTCAGCCTGATTCCCTTCCCGACGGATGAGATATTCCTCGAGGAACTGAAGAACTTTGACGTCATCTTCTTCGACGACTTCTCCTACCGCTCTTACTTCAATGCTCTGTACCTTGAAAAGGTTAGAGATTTTGTCCGCAATGGCGGTGGGTTGGCAATGCTGGGGGGAATTCGCTCCTTCGACAGCGGCGGATATCGGGAAAGTCCTTTGAGCGAGGTTCTGCCCGTCGCGCTCGATGGCAAGAGTAGTTTAAGGACAGGACTGAGTTATCGCGCGGTCCTCAGCCCCGCAGGGAAGAATCATCCGGTGACCCGTCTCCTGCCGGACGCTCAAGCCAACGAGGAGGCATGGACCAAGATGCCGCTGCTGACGAGCTTGAATCCCGTGTCTCCCGCAAGCGGAGAGGTTCTTCTGAGGGCGGGCTCCGACGGCGCCGACACCGGGAGACCTTTGTTGGTTGTGGGGAAGTTCGGCAAGGGCAGGACCCTGGCGTTGATGAGCGATGACTTCTGGCGCTGGAGTTTCCTTTCGGTGGGAGAGAAAGGCAGTCCGCAAAACCATTTAAAGTTGGTCCGCCAAGCTGTCCGCTGGCTGTCCCAGGAACCTTCTCTGGAACAGGTGGAGATTTTGTCCGTCGGAGATCGTAGAGTTCCGGGAGAGAAAATCCAGTTTAAAATCCGCGTCCTCAAGGACGACTTCACTCCGGCCGGGCATGCCGCGGTGCGTGCTCGCGTGGTTGATCCCGAGGGAGAGCGGATCCCTACGGACGTGGTTTCGGATGGTGAGCAGTACAGCGCGGAATTTGTTCCCGTCAGGGAAGGCTCCTATCGTCTGGAAGTGGAAGCCGAATTGGCCGGCAAGCTGCTGGGAAAAGACAGCAAAAGCTTCATGGTTGCTTTTCCGTACGGGGAGACCGATGACGGGCGTCCGCGATCAGACTTTCTCCGGGAAGTGGCGCAGCAAAGCCGCGGGGAGTTCATACCCAGCTCGCAGTGGAGCGAGAAAGGTTTGGAGCAAGCGTTGGAAAAGCTAAATAAAATTGCTCCCGCCGAAATTGTTGAGAGAAGGCAGGTCCGCTTGTGGAGCAATCGCTGGCTATTCGCTCTGCTTCTTTTGCTGCTTAGTACCGAGTGGTGGTTTCGCCGGCGGTGGGGACTCATTTGACTTAGCAACCATGTTTTCCCGCGACCTGCCCGAGCCTCCGTCGATCTCTCACGAGCCCGGTTCCTTCGAAAATGGACCGCAGTGCAAACCTTCCGCCCGCAGCCTGCCCTTTCATGATCGAGAGAGAGTTACGCTCATGACAATGATTCATGGGGCGATGGTCTATCTGGGCCTGGCTCTCTTGTTTCTCCCGACTGTTGTCTTCGGCTTCTGTCATGAAGTCGAGGTCGTGCGCAGGGCGGCGTATTCCGGCAATCCCGGGCCTGTAACCGTGGAATGGTTCGGGCATGCCACCTTCCAGATCACGTCTTCGAAGGGAACGCGTATTCTCGCCGACCCGCACGCGCGCGATGACCTGCCCTGGCCGACGTTGCCCCAACACATTGTGACCACCAGCCATCAACACGCGGCGCACAGCAATATCTGGATGGCCCGCGGCAGTCCTGTGGTTCTTCAGGGTCTGACTCCAGGCGGAGAGACCTGGAACAAGGTTTACACGACCATCCGTGATGTTTCCGTTTACACCGTCCCCGCCTTCCACGACAAAAGCCAGGGCATGCAGCGGGGAAAAAACGCAATCTTTGTTTTCCGCGTCGATGACGTTTGTATCGCGCACTTGGGAGATCTCGGGCACCTCTTGACCCCCGAGCAGCTAAAGATGATGGGCAAGATCGATATCCTGTTGGTTCCCATTGCCGGCGGGATGTATACAATCACGCCAGGTGAAGCCAGAGAGGTCACCAAGCAGGTTAACCCAAGAATCGCCATCCCCGAGCACTATTGGTGGGACGGCGCGGTGGAAGAGTTTACTCAGGGCCATCCGCGGGTCAAAAAGATCAACGGCAGGGTATTGACGATTGCCAAAAATCAACTTCCCGACCCCACAGAAATTGTCGTGCTGGCATGGAATGCGCGCTGATCCCGGGGCTCTGTCACGCTGCTGAAAAGCGGCTGGAATAGGGGAAGAATGGAATGACGGAAAAATGGATATCAAACCCAACATTCCACGATTCCAACACCCCATTATCCAACAATTAATTTTTGCCCTAGCGCTGTGCAGACTGCTTCAAGAACAAGCGAGGAGAAGCGATGAAAGCGATTCGGGTTCACGAATACGGGTCCGCCGCCGTTTTTAAGCACGAAGAAATCTCCGTGCCCGAACCCGGTCCGGGGCAAGCACGGGTCAGGCTCGAAGCCATCGGCGTAAATTTCATCGATATCTATCAACGCACCGGCCTGTACCAGAACCAACTCCCATTCACGTTGGGGATGGAGGGAGCCGGAGCGGTCGACGCCGTGGGGAAAAATGTGACGGAAGTGAAGGAAGGGGATCGGGTTGCGTACGCCATGGAGCTCGGATCCTATGCGGAACAGGCGGTAGTGCCGGCCTGGAAGTTGGCGCCTGTGCCGCCCTCTCTGGATGCGCGATCCGCCGCTGCCATCATGCTCCAGGGCATGACGGCCCATTATTTGACCCGCTCGACGTACCGCTTGAAGCAGGGAGACTTGGCCCTGGTCCATGCCGCCGCGGGAGGCGTGGGACTGCTTCTGATTCAGATCGCTAAGCGGCTGGGAGCGACCGTCTTTGGTACGGTATCAACTCCGGAGAAAGCCCGCATCGCCCGCGAGGCCGGCGCCGATGAAGCTATCCTTTACACCGAGGTTGACTTTGTCACGGAAGTAAAGCGACTGACCGGCGGCAACGGAGTTCATGTGGTTTATGATTCCGTCGGGCAAAGCACCTTTGACAAGAGTTTAGACTGCCTGCGGCCCAGAGGTTACCTGGCGTTGTTCGGTCAGTCCAGCGGTCCTGTCCCGCCGTTGAATCTGGGAGTTCTCGCGGCCAAGGGCTCACTGTTCGTGACGCGTCCCACGCTGAGCCATTACGCCGGCACGAGAGATGAGATTTTGCGGCGCGCCGGGGATCTGTTTAATTGGCTCCAAGCAGGTGAGCTAAAGGTCCGCATAGAGAAAACTTATCCTCTGGCCCAAGCGGCCGAAGCTCATCGCGACCTGGAAAGCCGCCGAACCACGGGCAAGCTGCTCCTTACCCCTTAAACGGCTCGCGCGCGCCATCTGTGCTCGTGATCGTGTCTCGTGTGGTTCTCCTCGCCAACACGAGCAACGTTATTACTGTTTTTGCAGGACCCCGGCCAGGCGCATTTGGATCTTTCTCACGCGCTCGATCTGGCCCTTTGCCGGAAAGCGTTCGTAAAACCCGTCGATGCGAAACTCCCTCCCGAGTTCTGCCCATGGCCGCAGAATTTCGATAAATGCTTTCTCGCTTCGTTGCTCCTGCCAGGCGCGAACCGCTTTGCGGTCGCGGATCAGATCTCCCAGAATCCGGATCAGCGCTTTGAGGGTGACGTCGCGCGTGAACGTGAATTTTTCGTTCTCACCCCACACGCTGTCCATGACCGCGCGCACCGCCTTCAGATAGTCCCGGATCAATTCGTAGGCGCGATCGGACCTCATCTGGAGCTGGTCGGCGAAAAACTTGCGCTGGCTCTGTACGATCTTGTGAACCTCGTTGAACACCTCGGATTGCAAGATCCACTTTTCTTGCCGGCTGCGGCCGCCCAAGCGATTGATTTTGTAACGCAGCGGTGAATCCCCCTCCTCGTAGAGACGATTCACAATCCTGGCGGCAAACTTCTTCTCCGGTGTTTCCCACGAAACTTTTTCGTAAAGATCGATCAGGTGCGATTTGTTGATGCGGGTGTGGGTCGAATTGATGATCACAAACATCTCGGTGGCAAAATCCGCGCTCTTACCGTCGAACAGAATGCATGGCACCTCGAGTCGATCCGTCTGCTCGGGATGGCGCTTGCCGAAGAAATAGAGCGCGGCAAGCCGGTGCTGGCCGTCGATGATCAGGAATTTTTCCTGCGGTTCGCTGAGATGCCCTACGGTCTCCGCGGCGTCCGCTCTTCTGAATCGCAACGTTTCATCGGTGAAGAGCAGGATGGTGCCGGGAATCAGCGGTTGGCTGACCGCGGTTTCATAAAAGTTTACGATCTGGCGGACTTTTCTTCGGTTGAGAACACGCTGGAACCCTTTCTCGCTCTTTTCAATGCCGGCGATGAAACGGGCTACCTCATCGTCGCCGGTCGATTCCGGCGCTATTTCTTCGCCATCGTAGTAATAGCGGCTCGTGAACCTGACGCGTTCGAGGAGGTCCGCAGCCTTGTATGAGATAAAGTAAAATGTCCCCTCCTTCTGCTGAATCCTTGTTGCGAGCATCCTTACCTCCCCCTGTCCGGTTCTGGGATTGCTGAAACGCTCTAACACACCAGGACGCTTGGGATCCTGCCAAATTGGAGCTTAAGCCCTGGTGTTTTTTAAACTGTAAAACCTGAGGACTTTAGTTGTCAACACCGCCCATCTCGATGTAGCGTGGTGTCTCGGAAGCTCATTTACCAGGGCATCGGCTGAAGCGCGCGCAAATCCCTTTGTGTCCTCTTTGCTATGCTTTCCCTTTGACGGAGCGCTTCTTTACCAGCCAACGCGCTCCCCAAAAGATCAGAAACAAAGCGATAGCCTGAATCACGTGATAGAGGCTATTGTGATTAAAGTACACGGGATGAAGGGCAATACGACCCTGCTGAACCGCTGCGGCGACGAAGGTCAAGACCCACCCTATCGTGCCTGCCTGCAACTCGCGAATCTTCATGTGACGGTGTAGTTCATAGAAGACAATCAATAGAAACAAAGTGGGTGGAAGGTAGTTGACGATTGCAATCCAGAACTCCTGTGAGACAAAAAGTACGGTTGCCGCGTAAGCAAGAAATTCCGTGAGAGCCAGAGTGAAAAGCCGCCGTTCTGCCTTTTCCGAAAGCCAAAGTCGGGCACCGATCGCCCATGTCGCGAATGCGGCTAGGCCGGCTGCAATGAGGGTCGCCGTCCATAAGATCCGGTAGCCGAGTGTCTCGGGATCAGGAAAAAAGCCGTGAACGGTTCCTCCGGTGAATGTAGCTATACTAATGGCAGCGAACAGTAAAGCAAACCGCGGCCGAAGGGGCGTTGCTGGGTCTCCCCGGAAATAGATGAGGGAGGCAAACAGAGCGCATTCGATCGCGAGGGCGTAATCCGTTAGAGTAACGTCGGGCTCAGTCATTACAGGCGCGAGTGCCGCTTATTTTGGCGGATAAACCGGGGCGTCTTTTAGCCTTGACCTGATCATAGATTAGTCTATAGAGTGCAGCAAATGGCAAACGTCAATAACCCGCCAAAATCGCTTCCGGAGATACTACCGGTTTTCCCTTTGACTGGGGTCCTGGTGTTCCCGGGAATGATCCTTCCTTTGCACATTTTCGAGCCGCGCTACCGGAACATGATCGAGGATGCCCTAAACGCAGACGCGGTTTTCGGCATGATCCAGCCTCTGGTCCCCACGCAAGACAACCGGCCCCTGCCGGGCGCGGATCAGGAAGCTCCAGAACTCTACCGGGTCGGGTGTGCCGGCTACATTGAAAAGTGGGAGAAGCTTCCTGACGGGCGCTATGTCCTTGAGCTAAGAGGGATGAACCGATTCCGCGCAGAAGGGGAACTATCGTTACATCGCGGGTACCGGCGGGTAAACGCCGATTATCGTGAATTTGGTGACTATCCGATTGACCGCAGCTTGCGCAGCGACCGCACGCGACTGACGAAAGCCTTGGAGGATTACGCCAGGGCGCATGGTCTTGCTCTCGAATTAAGCGCGACGGAACAACTTTCGGACCTCGAATTGGTCAGCATTCTGGGCATGTCTCTGCCTTTCCACCCGGCGGAAAAGCAGGCGCTTTTAGAGGCCCCCGCCTTTCAAGACCGAGAAAGCGTGTTGATCAACTTGCTCTGTCTCGGCTCGAGCCAACTGGATCCGGAGGAGACCGTCCCGCCCCGCACAGTGCACTGACAGGCTGGCAAAAAACTTCATAAGCTTCGGTTAATGGGTAATTAAATGCATGGCTCCATTACTGCAGTCTCCAGCTCTATCCCCACACTTGCCGCGCCGTCTCTACGACGATTTCTAACTTTCGTTTCTGCGCTTCTTCGTTGATCAGGTTGCCAACCACATCGGAAGCAAAGCCGCATTGCGGGCTGATGGCGAGCTGGTCAAGCGCGACGTACTTGGAGGCCTCGTCTAGGCGGCGCTTCAGGCTGTCCACGGACTCCAGATCGGGGACTTTCGTGCTCACGAGACCAAGAACGACGGTCTTCCCTTTGGGTAGATAACGGAGCGGTTCGAAGGTTCCGGCGCGGGGGGTGTCGTACTCGAGGAGGAATCGGTCATGGTGGAGCTCGTTAAGGAGCCTCTCCGCGATCGCGTCATAGGACCCCTCGCGATGCCACATGCTGCGCTGGTTTCCCCGGCACAGATGAATCCCGAAGGTAACGCCTTCAAAAGCCCAAATGATCTCGTTGTCAGCTTGGAGTGATCGTGAAAAGTTTTGCTCCGGATCCTCGCCGCGCTGCCGCATCGCCGCCAAAGACGGCGGATCGACGTAGGCCGTATAACCGGGAGCATCGATCTGGACATAGCGGCAGCCTGCCTCGACCAATCCATGAATCATTTCACGCTCGATTTTGACGACGTCGGCGACAAAATCATCTACCGCCGGATAGACCGACGTTGAATTCTGATAGTCGAAGCGTTCGGTTACGCGGTCGGGACCAATCAAGGTAACCTTCACGGGCTTTTGCGCGACCCGGCTCGCGAAGAGGTACTCTTCCAGGGGCGCGTTTTTTACCAGGCGAAGGCGTTCGATCACCGGGCGCCTTTGCGAAATTGCCGTGCCTTTTTTCTCTCCGCCTTCGGGAATCTCCCAGCGCTGCAGGGGTTGGCTACCCTGGACACGCTCCTGGTAAAGATGGATCGTCCCCTGTCCCGCGTCGAAGCCGGCAACCGATAAGCCGAAACTGTCCTGAAAGTTGAGCCGGCGATACTCGCCGTCTGTGATCACATCGAGTCCAATCGACTCTTGCAGGCTTACCGCTTGGCGTATGGCTTGATCTTCGACCGCGCGCAACGCCCCGTAGTCCAATGTGCCTTCGTCGAACTGAATTCGCGCCTGCTTCAGATGAGCCGGGCGGAGAAGGCTGCCAACCACGTCAGTCCGAATCTTGCTCAATGCGTTTGCCATTTTTACTCCCATTGCAGATCGGGCTTAGCCGTGATTCCCCATCTCTCCTTAACTCTAACCGATCGCAAGTGTCAATTGATTGTCGCCAAGTGTCAAGACAAAAGCGGCGGCGACCGTTACTTGTCCTATGGAGGGGAAATATGGATTTTCAAGTCAGATTGTTTCGCTGGCCGGACCGTGGAAACCACCTCATCGTGATTGCCCGCGGGCTGCTAAACCTAGATGGATGCAGTCAAATCTTTCGAAAAGTTGGGGAGATGACCCGAGCGCTCCCCGATTGCAAGGTGCTGATTGATCTGTTAGACGCGCAATGCAAACTTGAACCTGCGGAAATCGAATCTTTCGCCAATGAATCAAAACCGAATCCGTGTCCTCCTGGGAGTAAAATCGCCCTGGTGTCTGCCGCAGAAAGCGAGCAGTATCATCAGCTATCTATGCTGAGTGCCTGTCTAGCGGCGCGAAGTTTCAAAATTGCCGCTTTTTCCGACTCAAAAATCGCCGTCGACTGGCTTACCGACAGGACGTAGTTCGGCCGGCGTACTATTGATTGATCCGACGCGGCCCAGCCCGTAGGGAAAACGCATCGCGCGTTGCGTTGAGTAGCGAAATATTATTTAATCTTCTGAGAAAGGATCTGTTGTTTCGCGTATTTTGGCGAGGGCAGCGGTTTTGCCCTGAAGTCGGCATTCACGGAGACTCGACCTACTTTCTCCCGCCGCCACTATGGCGCTTTTGAGGGCCCTCCCAATCCTTAATCTTTACGCCAAGACTAACCGCGTCGAGCTAGCCAGCTACAGAATCGTGGCGTTGTTGACCTTGCTCGGGCTGTGTCTTCTTGCGTCGAGCGGTTTTGCCGCAGCCAACAGTTTTCCTAAGAGAATTCTCATCTTCGACTCATTCGGGCGCGACATTTCGCCTTCTGACGCCGTGACGGCGGCTTTCCGTACGGCGCTGGCAAGGGAGTTGCGGTGTTGGGGGATCAGCGAAGCACGGCTGCCGGCGAGCAGCATTGCCCTGTTTCAGCAGCCGATGTTTTGGGAGCGCTATGAGCGGGAGATCGTTCTGGTATTTTTGCTGTGTGTTCTCGAAGCCGTGCTCATCGGCGCGCTGTTAATCAATCGCGCCAGACGCAACCGGGCGGAGGAGATCCTGCGCGAGAGCGAGGAGAATCTGCGCAGGCTGGTTGAAACTACCGCCGCGGTCCCGTGGCAGGCTGATATCGAGACCTGGGTTTTTACCTATGTCGGTCCACAAGCCGTGAAGCTTCTCGGCTACCAGCTCGAACAATGGTATGAAAAGGACTTCTGGGTCTCCCACCTCCATCCCGACGACAAGGCGTTTGCGATCAGCAGTTGCTTGACTCTCAGCAAAAGTGTCCGGGAGTTTGAATTCGAATATCGCATGATCGCCTCTTCGGGGAAGACCGTCTGGGTGCAGGACATTGTCAAATGCGAGCATAGGAACGGAAAGCCCGTGCAACTGCGCGGTTTTATGCTCGATATTACGGACCGCAAACATGCCGAGCAAACGTTACGGGAGAGCGAGTCTCGCTTCCGCGCCATGGCCGACACAGCGCCCGTGATGATCTGGATGTCAGGCACGGACAAGCGCTGTACTTTCTTCAACCAGGGCTGGCTCGACTTTACCGGCCGGTACGCTGGACCACGAGCTTGGCAACGGGTGGACAGAGGGCGTTCACCGCGAGGACTTCGAGCGCTGTCTGGAAGTCTACAGTAACTCCTTCGACCTGCGGCAAGAGTTTGCCATGGAGTACCGCTTGCGGAGATTTGACGGTGAATATTGCTGGGTCCTCGATAATGGAGTGCCGCGCTTTGAGCCCGATGGTACCTTTCTCGGGTACATCGGCACCTGCATCGACATCACCGAGCGCAAACATGCCGAGGAGACGCTGGAGAAGGAACGGGCGTTCCTCCGGCAGGTCATTGATATTGATCCGACCTTTATTTTTGCCAAAGACCGTGAGGGACGGTTCACCCTGGTGAATCAAGCACTTGCCGATGCGTACGGCACGACGGTTGAGAACCTGATTGGCAAGACCGATGCGGATTTCAATCCAAACCGGGACGAGGTCGAGTCCTTCCGCCGGATGGACCTGGAGGTTATAGACACGTTGCAAGAGCGCTTCATATCGGAAGAGCAAATAACGGACGCCTGCGGGAAGCTCCGCTGGCTGCAGACGGTGAAGCGTCCCATCACCGAAAAAGACGGCACCGCCAATCAAGTCCTGGGCGCCGCCAGTGACATCACGCGGCGCAAAGAGGTGGAATCTGAGCTTCAGCGCAACCGCCAGGAACTTGCTCATGTGGCGCGTCTATCAGCCATGGGCGAACTGGCCGCCTCGCTGGCGCATGAATTGAACCAACCGCTCACGGCTATCCTCAGCAACGCCCAGGCGGCGCAGCGCTTCCTGGCCGCCAAGCCCGCTGATTGGGCAGAGGTGCGCGAGATTCTCAAAGATATCGTTCAGGATAACAACCGCGCGGGAGAAATTATCCGCCGGATGCGCGCAATGGTCAAAAAGGAGAAACTCGAATTCGCTACCGTCGATCTGGCGAGCGTTATCAGCGATGTCGTGCTGCTTGTTTACAGCGACGCGGTCCTGCACAACGTCCGGGTCTCCCTCGAGCCCAATCCTGACCTGCCGCCCGCACGCGGCGACAGGGTGCAGTTGCAGCAGGTGATTCTGAATCTGCTGCTCAACGCGTTTGACGCCGTGAAGGATAGTCCGGTGAACGAGCGCCGGGTTGTGGTGCAGACGGAACAGGACGCTGCAGGCATGCTGAAAGTGGGCGTTTGCGACCGTGGGACGGGGCTGGGCGGCGATAACCTCGCCAGGATCTTTCAACCTTTTTACACCACCAAGCGCGACGGGCTGGGCATGGGGCTGCCCATCAGCCGGTCGATCATCGAGGCTCACGGTGGGCGTCTTTGGGCGGAGAACAATCCGGATTGTGGCGCGACGTTTTACTTCACGCTTCCCGTGGGGGAGGGGCGAGGATCGAATGATGAAGGCTGAGGGTTGAGGGTACGAAGTGATCAGTGATCAATAGTCAGTAATCAGTAAACCATAAGCAGTGACCGAGGAAAGAGGCAACAGATGCGTGGAGTGAATCATGTCGGAAGCTTTCATGAGCTGAATGTCTACGCCGAGGCGCGGGCCAAGCGACGCTACGAAAAACACTGCGTCAGCAAGCTCTCCGACGCCGATGCCGAGCAGATGGAAACGCAGCATTGGCTTGGCGAAGCCTGTGACTGCCACTACCTAGATGATAAGCGGGCCGAGGACTTGCTGGCTGAACTTCGACAGATTGGCCGTATGCTCAATTCAATGATGGATCTTTTCTGCCGCCGAAGCTCGAACACCGATCACTGGTCACCGTTGACTGGTTACCCGATGACGGCTCACTGAACCGTAAACCTGACAGCCGAACCTCCATGCCTACCACTCGCCACTCGTCTCCGGCCACTGTTTTCCTTGTCGATGATGACCCCTCCGTGCGCAGAGCGTTGGCGCGGTTGATCAGGTCTGCGGGTTATCAGGTGCAGACATTCGGCTCGGCGCGCGATTTCCTCGACCCTAATGCCCACGCGGACGGAGTAGCTTGTCTTGTTCTCGATATTCGTATGCCCGGCCTTAGCGGGCTGGACCTCCAACGCGAATTACAGGCTGCGGACATGAGCCTTCCGGTTATCTTTATTACCGGCCACGGTGACATTCCCATGAGTGTGAACGCAATGAAGGCCGGCGCCGTGGATTTCCTGCCCAAGCCAATTCAGGACAAAGACCTTTTGCGGGCCATCGAACAGGCCCTTGCTCGCGCCGTCCGCGATCGCGCCGAGCGAGACCAACTTGAGGGCATCCAAAGACGCGTACGGAAATTGACTCCGCGCGAGCGCGAAGTCATGAGTCTGGTCGTCACGGGAATGTTGAACAAGCAGATCGCATTCAAGCTGGGTACCGGGGAAAAGACTATCAAGATCCACCGGGCGCGAGTCATGGAAAAAATGGGGGTAAAATCTCTCGCCGAACTCGTGCGCCTCGCCGAGCGCGCGGGAATCGGCAAAACTTAACGATCATCGTTCAAGGTTTCAGCAACTGGGATCCTCCTGACACCCGAAACCCTTCGCCAGATGTCTCTTTGCCCTATTGGACCAAGGTCCAATATACACGCGCCCCCTTTTTTTCTAGAGTAACCGGCTGGTATATTAGGTTGCGGGTCGTGGCGCGTTGTTGCTTCGGGAGCAAAGCCCAACCAGGCATTGCAGCCGCAGTCGATCATGAACCCTGGGAGCGCTGACCGAAGCGCGCTGTTAGCGGTAACGGAAAAGGAGAAGGATAAATGCCAAAGAAGTTTTCGCACTCGTTCCTGCGATGCGCGGTAATGTGCCTGCCGTGTATCGTGCTGCTGGTAATGACCGGGTGCCAACGGGCCAACGAAGTGATAGCAGGCGTGAGCATCCCGATACCAGAAAAGATGACCAAGAACGCGGATAAGAGCTTTGCGCCGATCCCGGGGTTTGAAGATGGACAGGCGTCTTATGAAGGAAGGGTCAGCCCGGATGAAATATTTACTTTTTACCAGGAAGTCATGGCCGCCAAGGGTTGGCAACCCACGGCGCGCTTCGCTGAGCACAAAGATCGAATCGCCTACACGAAAGATAACAGGATAGTTCTAATTCGATACCAGCAAATTCCTGATGGAACTACCGTCCTGACGGTTATGGTTGGAACCCAAAACCCACCGAAATAGGTCGCGCAGCAAAACTAGCAACTCGAAATCCAAAACAAATCCCCCCTTCCACCCCGTATTGGACTAAGGTCCAATATACACGTTTGCATCTCTTCGCTACAGTGCCCCCGGTGCGGTCGGAATGAATCCGCACACTTCACTGCGGGGCTGCGCGGAGAAGGGAGTCCTACGGACAAAGACAAACCACTAGTCGCCGTTGTGGATGACGATGAATCCGTCTGCCGCGCCATCAAACGGCTGGTGCGCTCGTTGGGAATGAATGCGGACACGTTCGCCTCGGGCCAGGAGCTCCTTGATCTGGTCGAGGCGATGCCGTCGTTTCACCCGGACTGTGTCGTTCTTGACATGCAGATGCCGGGCTTGAACGGTCTCGAGGTTCAGGAGCGATTAGCGAAGAGTGGCAGCCGGCTTCCCATCATCTTCATCACGGCTCACGATGATGCTGGAATGCGCGAGCGGGCACTGGCGGCAGGGGCGGTAGCCTTCCTGCGCAAACCGTTCAACGACGCATTGTTCATTAAAACGTTGCGTGTGGCCATTGAGCGTGACCCGGGCGAAAAAAGATACCCTTAGTGTTGGACGGTGAGGCACTCGCATTCAGCGTACCAAGAGCCCAAGAGTTTTCTAACAAGTGATGGAGAATCGAATGCGACAGAAATTGGAAGAAATGCTATTAGAAGAAGAAAGGATTAAAAAGGAGAAGCAATGAAAGTCAATAAAACAGTGTCGAGTCTTAACTCGTGTAAGCCTTTACGGAGCGGTGTCAGCGTTCTAGTGGGCTGCGGAAAAACCTCCGCTCACCCTTCGACAACGCTCAGAGCCTGTCCTGAGTCGATCGAAGGAGCGAACGGAGGTTGCTTTGAACCGCTCATGCTGAGCCCGTCGAAGCATGGAATTTCTTTTTTCAGCAACCTGCTAGTGTGGGCATTCCTTTTGGGAGTCATCGTGCCCGTCTTTGCTCAGCAGCCCTACGAGACTCCGCCGGTGCTGAGCGCGTCGAAGATTTTGCCTCCTGAGCTTTTGTCCGGTCCGAATTTTCGGGTTCAGGAGAGAGTGACCAACGACGGCTACCTCAACATCTATCGCATCGACTCCAAGTTTGGCACCTTCACCGCCGTCTCCACCGCCATGTTGAGAAAGCGCATCGGCGAGATCAACGCCATGGTCGTGATGGAGAAAGTGCAGAGCAGTAAGGAATACGTCGATTCGATAAAGCAAGCCGGCCTGCAGGCGATGACCAGCGCGATGAGTCTGGTCACCAGTCCCGTGCAGACCATTAGTGGAGCGGTCCAGGGTTTAGGCGCGGCCTTTTCCAGGGTCGGCGAAAGCCTCTTTGGCGGCGCCGCGCGCAGCCAGTCCGAGGAATCGCGCATCAAAGATGCCATCGGGTTCGCGGCTACTAAACGGCAGTATGCCTATCAGTTCGACGTCGATGTTTACTCGGACAACCAAAAACTTCAGGATATGTTAAATCGGATCTCATGGGCCGGCTACGCGGGCTCGCTTACCTGGTCGGCAGCCATGGCAGCGGTGCCGGGAGGAGCGGGGGTGGCCATGACCGTCATTGGCACCAACAAAGTGTTAAACCAGGTTTTCCAGAACACCCCGCCCGTGGCGCTGCGGAAAATGAACGGTGACAAGTTAAGCGCCATGGGGGTCAATCCGGAGATCGCCGACGCGTTTCTCAATAACAGCATTTTTTCTCCCCGCGAGCAGACCCTTTTGGTCCAGGCTCTGAGCGAGATGAACGGGGTGGCCGAACGGGGGGCCTTAGTAAGGTTGGCTTTGCCCAGCCAGAATTCCAGCATCGCATTTTTCCGCCAGCGCCAGGCCGAGATGTATGCCGGCTACAATAAATCGGTAACGCCGGTAGAGAGTTTTATTTCGCTCGGTCAATTTGCCGTGGCGCGCACCGTCAATGGGGCTTTGGTTGTCAATTTCCCGGCGGATTATCTGGTCTGGACCGAACCGATGGCGCAGTTGCTCACGGCCGGGAATCAGCTCGTAAACAGTAATTTGCCGGGGGTAAAAGAAAAACAGCTCTGGCTCACCGGCAGCTTAAGCCCGCGGGCGAGAAAAGAGATCGAGAGCCGTGGCTGGCAGGTGCACGACCGCACCGAAGCGCAGCTCATGAACTGGGTCGAGACTTATCCGGATTACCAGAGGCCCGAAGAAAGACTGCCAGCGGCGATGGTCACGTTGAATTTCAGATCCGTAGCCTTGGGAGTGGGAGCGAGTTGGGGCGATGGGGTTCTGACCTTCCAGGGAAGGAGCTATCCGTTTTCGATTTCCGGCCTGAGCTTAGCAGACGTTGGGATATCGAATTTTACCGGCGCGGGGAAAGTCTACGATCTGAGGAGTCCTGGGGATCTGGCCGGCACCTATGGGGCTGTGCAGTCGACCTTTGCCATCGCCGGGGGCAATACCGCGATGTCGATGAAGAACCAAAATGGGGTGACCATTGTGGTTCTTCAAAACGAGGGCCAGGAATCCGGCACGCAACTCAGCCTGGGACCCGGTGGTATGAAGATCACGATGAAATAGCGGCGCCAACAGAAAGTTCTTCAGGCTTCTGTGTGGAAACCCTCGCCTGCGCTATTTCAGAGCAAGAACTCGTAGATTGCACCGCTGAGGCGCTGAGGTCGCGGAGAAGAGCGAGTAGAAAATAACGTCTGCGAACTCTGCGTCTCCGTGGTGAATACGTCTTCATAGGAAACCCGGCAGAGCCAAAAAGAAAGAGGAATGACCGTGAGAACAAAACAGCACTGGGCGCGTCAATTGGCGTGGGGCATTAGTCTAACGCTGGCATTGCCGCCGGGAGCTTTTGCTCAGCAACCGGACTCGACTTGGAGCGAAGTGAAGCCGTGACGAGAACAAGTCCCAGGGACGAGTGGAGAGTGACGAGGGCTGGAAGGCTCCCAACCTAATCGAGTCAGACAATTTTTAGGGACCGGGATATGAAGGGGACTTTCACAACCGTGTTGGCGGTTTTTTCAGCCGCGTTATTTCTCGGTTGCTCTCAGCCGCTGACGACGACGGAGAAGGGCGCCGGAATCGGGGCACTTACTGGAGCCGGCTTGGGTGGGATCATTGGCGCCGCGACGGGACATGCCGGAGCGGGCGCGGGTATCGGTGCCGCAATCGGCCTGGTGAGCGGCGCCGTGATCGGCGACCAGATCCAGGCGCGGCGCGAGCGAGACGCGCAGTTGCAACGCCAGATTCAGACTCAAAGCGACGAAATCGCAAAACAACAACAGGAGGTCGAGAAACAGATACAACAACTGGAGCAGCAGGAACGGTAGAAAAACCCAAAGAAACATCGCAATGCGAAAAAAGCGAGGGTCGAAGGGCGGGTGTCGAGGGTAAAATCCCGCATCTCTTGACACTCGTCGCTCTATGTTGTCACTCGTCCTTTGATTCTCCGCGCTGACGAGAAGGAGGCAAGCATGACCCAAGAACTGACTCTGTTTATCGGGATGTTTACCACGCTCCTGGCAATCATTAATCCGCTCGAAGCTCTGCCGGTCTTTCTCAAACTGCTGGAAGGCAAGGATGATCAAGAACACCGCCGGGTCGCCCGTCTATCATGCCTCTACGCCATGCTCCTGGCGTTTTTCTTTCTGCTCTTCGGGAAGCTCATACTCTGGGTTTTTGGGGTTCCTTTGAGCATGGTCCGGATTGTTGGCGGCATTATCCTGATGCGCATCGGCTTCGAGCTTTTTTCGCCTTCTTCCTCAGGCGCATCGATGACGAGTGCCGCGAGCGGCCCGGCCCAAAAAGATGAAGACGTGGCCTTCATTCCTCTTGCCATGCCGATCATGTTCGGACCGGGAGCCATCGCCACGGTTCTCGGCATGACTTCACTGGTAAAAGAGTCCGCATTCGAATTTGTCTCCTTTATCGGCTTGTCTGCGGCCATTGTCCTGACAATGTTCATCACCTACCTGCTACTGGCCTATGCCGAGAACGTTCTCAGCCGGATCGGCCCCAAGGGGATCGACGCCGCCACACGCATTGTTGGGTTTTTCGTTTCCGCAATAGGTATGGGGCTTATCTTCCATGGCGTGATAGAAGCCGTGCAAACTTACAGCCTAATGCCCGGGCACTGAAAAGACGAACCCCTCCGGGGGGATGTCCCGCCGGAGGGGTTGTTGCGCGCAAGAGAGTAGGAGGGCGCTTACTTTGGGGTCACCGCCGCAAACAGGCTATTTTGTCCCCGCTGTACGAGCAGCAGGACAGAGTTCTGATCCTTGGCCTGCTCAATCTGTTTAACCATGTCGTTTGCGTCTTTGACCGGTTTGCGATTGACCTCGCGGATCAGATCGCCTGCTTGGATTCCCGCATCGGCCGCCGGACTCCCGGGTTCCACGCGCGTGACCACGACGCCGGACTGTTCGTTGAGCCGCAGCCGCCGAGCCATTTCCGGGGTGAGATTCCGCACGGTAATTCCCATGGTTTTATCATGGGAAGGAGTCTTGGTCATTTCCACGTTCTCTTCCATCTCCGCGACTTTCACCTGCTGGTCGAGAGCTTTTCCATTCCTCCAGAGCTTCACGGTGACCGATTTTCCCACCGGAGTTGAAGCGACGATCTGGGGCAGGTCCTTGGATTCGTTCACCACTTTGCCGTCAAACTCCACGATCACATCTCCCTGCTCGATTCCCGCCTTTTCCGCCGGGCTCCCCGGGAGCACCTCAGCAACCAGCGCTCCCTTGCCATCTTTAAGGCCGAACGATTTCGCCAGTTCCGGAGTCATTTCCTGGATGCTAACGCCAAACCATCCACGGGTTACATGTCCTTTTTCCTGAAGCTGGGGAGCAATGTCCTTGGCCATGTTGATCGGGATGGCGAATCCTATGCCCTTTCCCTGCGCAACGATCGCCGTATTGATACCCACAACCTCCCCTCTGGTGTTGATCAGCGGGCCACCGCTGTTACCGGGGTTGATCGAGGCATCGGTCTGAATGAAATTGTCATAGGGTCCGGAGCCAATGACTCTTCCCTTGGCGCTGATAATGCCGGCGGTCACGGTCTGTTCTAGTCCGAACGGGCTCCCGACGGCGACGACCCAGCTACCGACCTTAAGCTCGTCCGAATTGCCCATTGGTAGAGCATGCAGGTCTGATGCTCCGTCAATCTTCACCAGAGCCAGATCAGTTTTCGGGTCTCGACCGACGACTTTGCCATCGTACTCTTTGCCATTGGCGAGCTTCACTTTGATCTGGTCCGCATCTTCGACCACGTGGTTATTGGTCAAGATGTAGCCTTCGCGACTCATAATAAACCCCGAGCCGACACCCCGCTGTTCAGGAGCGGCGGATGGATTACCCTCGAAAAAGGGACCAAAGAAGTCGCCGAAGGGGTTATTGTCTCCGAAGGGATTTCCCGGGAGATTAGGCGCTCCAAAGGCAACGTTCTTTACCTTCTTTACTACTTGGATGTTGACCACCCCGGATCGAACCTGCTCTGCCAGTTCGCTAAAGTTGGCTGGGACCATAGCGATTTCGGCCCTCGCTGGCGCAGGGGCTGCGGCATCGGGAGCCTTGACTGCTTTGGAGACCCCGTAGCCGGCTCCGACCAAGCCGGTGGCGAGCACCGTGGCCAGTAGCATTCTTTTGACGTGATGTTTTTCCATAAATGAACCCTCCTCCTTGGGCTAGCGCCCGTTAATTTTGAACTCAATATAAAGAATCCAGGTTAACCGGACGCTGACCGCAAGATTACCAATTGGTAATGTTGGGAAGGGGTGGAAGGGGCTGGGCAAAGCCCAATAAGCCCCCGGAGGGAAGGGGTTTCAGGCGTGGGGTATCAGATTCGGGATTGACGTCTAGCAAAATGTGTCGCCACATGACGAATTGGTTTTAGATGAAAAAGCATAGAAATCATCGAATCCCCAAATCCAAAGGCGGCATCAAAATCTGAAACCTGACACCCAAATTCGAGTATTTCCAGTTGGGATTTCCATTTCTATCGGTGGCGGCTTGGCGCGATGAAAAGTGTCCTGTTACGCGGATGCTGGGGCTTTCGGCAAGGTGATCGTAAACGTGCTGCCGTGATTCTCGGTGCTCACCACCGTGATGTCGCCGCCATGAGCCCGGGCAATGGCCCTTGCCAGGCTGAGACCGAGCCCTATGCCCGGCTGTGATCGGCTCTGGTCACAGCGGTAGAAACGCTGGAAAATACGCGGAAGATCAGCCGCAGAAACGCCGATTCCGGTATCATGAATCGATAGGACGATATCGCGCTGGTCGCTCTCCGACAGGGAAATTTCCACTCGTCCCCCCGGCGGCGTGTATTTCACGGCATTGTCCAGCAGATTGGAGAGCATGCGCTGGAGCATCCGCGCATCTCCGGAGAAAAAACTGTGCTCCGGCACTCGGCAGTTCAAGAGCACGTTCTTGTCTTCGGCGATAGGTTCAAACAGTTCGCAGGCTTTACCGACAAGCGGCGCAATATCCACCTCCTCATGAGAGGGTTTTTCGACCCCTGCCTCCGTCTTTGAGATCAGCAGCATTGTGTTGATCATGTCGAGGAGGCGATCGCATTCCTCGATCGTGTTAGCCGCCATATTTTCATATTCTTCCGGAGACTTGCCGGTGGTGAGCGTGATCTCCGCGATCCCCCGGATGCGCGCTATCGGGCTCCTTAAGTCATGAGCGATGTTGTCGCTGATTTCCTTGATCTCGGTAAGGAGAGTCTGAATGCGGTCGAGCATTTCATTGAAAGTGGTTGCCAGCTGATCGATTTCATCGCCCCTTGGTTTCACAGGGACTCGCTCCTGAAGGGAACCGGCGGATATTTTCCGGGCAGTGCGGGTCACGTCTTCGACGCCTGAAACCGCCCGCTTGGCCATGAACCAACCGACCCCCGCGGCGACAATCATCAGCAAGCTCATGGTAATGATGAAGATTCCTTTGAAGGCCTCAAGAAGGCGGGACTGGCTCTCCATCGCTTGTCCTACCTGCACAATGGTGATCGGACTGAGCATGGCATAAAGGATGCGCACCTGATCACTGCGGTTTGGAATCGTGATCGTCTCCAGGACCGCGCTGTCGCCTCGGAGCAACTGGTCGATCGCTTTTCCGTCTACCGGAATATCTTTCCAATAGGACATGTTGGAAGATGAGAACGCGGCTCCGCTCAGGTTCAGAAAGCGAAAGAAGACCTTCTTGACGCCCGCGGCCTGTGCCTCGATGATGGCGCTATTATTGACCGCTCCGAGGCCTTGCGTGGCGAGAAGAGCCGAGAAGCGCTGCACCTGCCCGCGCAGCTCCTGATCGATTCGTTCCTGAAGAAACGAAGTGATGAGCGTGTAAAAAAGAAGAAAGGCGATGCAGGAGGAAACGGCGAAAATTCCCGCATACCAGAGAGTCAAACGAAAGGCGAGGGTATTTGGCAGCCTAAGGAGTTTCCCTGAGGACATAGCCGGCCCCGCGCAGCGTATGAATGAGCTTTTGGGAAAAATCCCGGTCGATTTTGTCGCGCAGCCGGGAGATCCGCGCCTCGACGACGTTGGTTTGAGGATCGAAATTATAATCCCACACATGCTCCATAATCATCGTCTTTGAAACCACCCGTCCGGCGTTGCGCATGAGGTATTCGAGCAGCGAAAATTCTATGGGCTGCAATTCGATCTTCCTGTCTTCGCGGATCACTTCCCTGGTCAGAAGGTTCATGGACAGCTTGCCGACGATCAATTGTGTCGGTTCGGAAAGGCCGCCGCCTCTTCGGATCAACGCCTGGACACGGGCAAGCAGTTCGGAGAAGGCGAAGGGTTTCGTCATATAGTCGTCGCTTCCGGTTTGCAGTCCCTTGACGCGGTCATCGACGGACCCTTTCGCGCTCAAGATAATTACCGGCGTGTTGATCTTCTCGTGTCGCATCTGATCGATTAGCGATAACCCATCTAGTTTCGGCACCATGATGTCGATGATGGCGGCGTCATAGGGTTCGGTCAAAGCCAGGTGCAGACCCGTCTCGCCTTCGGCGGCGTGGTCCACCGCATATCCCGCTGCCCGCAACCCCTTCTCAACGAAAGAGGCGATCTTGACATCATCTTCAACCAATAAGATGCGCATCACTCAAACCCGCAACCTTAATATGATCATACAGACAAAACTACAAACCCGAAGTTTGCAACAGCCGTAAATGGACAAAAAGCGCGAAGTTTCGAAGAACCTCGAAGGGACGAGTGGCAAGTGACGAAGACAAGTGACGAGCGTCAACTCCTCAGGCAGAAATCCGCAGCTCGGAACAGGACTGTTAAACAGAAAAACTGTCGTATACACTAGCAGGCTGCTGAAAAACTGCCTCGGAGTCCTTCGACCCTGCGACTGTCGCTCAGGACAGACTCAGCTCAGAGCTTGCCCTGAGTTTAGTCGAAGACACGAACAGAGGGCTTTTGATATCATTGAAGATTTTCCGTTCTGCTGAGCGCGACGAAGCAGGCTCTGGAAGCATTCCGACCCGTTTTTCAGCAACCTGTTAGGGACATTTCAAATCAGCATCATGCTTGTTAGATCGGTGGGGAAGACTTCGATGCAAACGTTCATGGATAGAGTCCTTCTGGCGAAAGAAAAAGATGATCGCGGAGGAACGAACAACAGCCGACAACGGAGGCTTGGCCTGCGACTGCCACATCAGGTATCGATTTGCGCACCTCGGGATGATCAGGTTGTCTGGGGCATCGCACTGCTCTTGCTGTTGCGTTTTATTTCGGCCGCAACGATCGATCTCTCTCCCCAAGAGGCCTACTACTGGAATTACTCGATTCACCCGGATTTGAGCTACCTGGACCATCCACCGATGGTTGCCTGGGTGATTCGAGCAGGCACGTTCTTGTTGGGGAAAACCGAGATCGGGGTAAGAATCGGCGGCCTGTTGCTAACTGTGCTTTCGACTTGGCTCATCTACGTCCTGGGGCGGTTATGGTTTAGCTGGAGGGCGGCCCTTTGGGCGGCGTTCTTGTTTCAAGTGATTCCAATCTACTTTGTTTACGGCGTGATTATCACTCCGGACGTTCCACTGATCTGCTTCTGGCTTTTCACTATTTACCTGGTCTCGATCGCGGTGCTTAAGGATCGGCCATGGGCATGGTACTGCGCGGGCGCCACCCTGGGCTTCGCTATGCTTTCGAAGTACACGGCCCTGTTCCTCGTTCCCTCTGCGCTGCTTTTTCTGATCGCGGATCGCCAACACCGTAAATGGTTGCTGAGGAAGGAGCCCTATCTGGCTTTTTTGCTTTCCCTTGTCGTTTTCAGCCCCACGATCATCTGGAACTATCGACATCAGTGGGCTTCTTTTGCCTTCCAGTTCGGCGCGCGCCTGATCGGGGAAGGAAGCGCCCAAGACCGACACAGTTTCGTGCAGTTCTTAGGCATTCAACTGGGAGCGATTTTTCCCACTCTGTTGGCTGGCCTATTGCTCAGTTTAACCGTTGCCCTTTACTTCACGATCAAAGGCCGGGGCTCCAGGTGGCAATTCTGTCTCTTCTTTTCAGTTCCAATCTTGGGCTTCTTTACTGCGTACAGCACCGGTTCGTTGGTAAAGGCCAACTGGCCCCTGCCAGGTTATCTGTCGCTGTTCCTTGCCGCCTATCCTTCTTACCGTTATCTGAGGTTCAAGAGCACGCAGAAATTCGCGGTTGCCTATCGAAAGATGGTGTCTTTTTCCCTGTACCTCTTGCCTCCTCTGTATCTCCTGGCACTCTTCCATATGGTCCTCACGATCCCTTACGTTCCCATAAATAAGTGGGTTACCGGGTGGAAAGAGTTGAGCAAGGTCGTGGAACGGGAGAAAGTAGCCATTGAGACTGGAACGCAGAAAGAGACATTTGTTCTCGGCATGGACCGGTACTATGTTGTCTCCGAGCTGGCGTTTTACACGGAAGATTTCAATGACGTGTTTCCGCGGACCCTGTTAGGGAAAAAGGCCCTTGGCTTTGAGTTCTGGGATTCCAGCGCCCATCCGGCAGGCTCCAACGCTGTTGCAGTGGACACGGATTATCCTGACATCGAGTTGCTGCAGCAACATTTCCGGAACGTTGATAAGCATGTAACGGTGGTACCGATTATCAGACGAGGTAAAATCGAGCGCCGTTTTTATTTGGTCCGCTGCTACGATTACCTGGGCTTGTAAGCAAGCAACGATTAAGCTTAGAGGACCTGTCTCCTTGGCAAGGGATGTAGAGTATGTCCTATGGGCGAGCTCGTCCTGAGCCCTGTCGAAGCGCGAGCGTATTTATTCACGAGACCTGATTAATTAGGAACCAGCGGAGGCGGATCTGTTCCCTTATCGAGACGAAAACGAAACGCAGCGCATGGCGATCGTTACCGCGGCGATCATCGGCCTGAATGTTTGAAATTGGGATAATGGAATCGTGAACAGACTGCTTGAACGATTTAGGTTGCGTTCTTCCATCATCTCCACGTTCCTTTATTTCACCTTTCTGATCCTGCTCGCACTATCCTTTGATGCGGGGATTCCCACCGCAGTGCAGGGGCAAACAAATCCTCAGAATAATCCGTCATCGGTTCGCTGCCCATCTCCCGCGAATCCCAGTAGATTGTACTTCGAATGCGTGGGGCAACCGTTTGACTCCATCGAAGAAACGCTGACCAAAGACTGGGCGGGATTTCGAACCGAATTGAACATGCTCGGGATCACGCCGACCGCGTCGTATACCACCCAGCTCATGGGCGATCCAAGCGGCGGGCAAGCACGGGGATTCACCTACAGCGGGAACTTGCAAGTCTCGATAAACTGGGACCTTCATAAGCTCCTGCGCGTTCCAGGCTTGTCGTTCAACGTCGGCGCCGCGTGGTCCACCGGCAAGAATCTGTCCGCTGATTATATTGGGAATAGCTTTACGGTTCAGAGCGCGTACACCGCTCCGGGCAACGGGACCAATAACCTCACCCTTGGTGAGTTATATCTCCGGCAGCGACTGCTTAACAATTCACTCGTGCTCGCGGGGGGACGCATGGCGCCGGCGAGCACTTTCGCCACGATGCCGGTGCTTTCCAATTATGTCAACGCGGGTATTAATCCAGCCCCACTTGCTCTCGGCATAAACGACACCACGTTTGCCTCCTATCCCCCCGGCGTGGAATGGGGCGCGCAAGCGATTTACAACATCGCTCCCGCATTTCAAGTGGCGGCCGGAGTATTCAACACCAATCAGAGGTCCGCCCGGGGAGCTAGTGGCGGACTCGATTTCGCCTTGCAGCAAGGCAACCGCGGCGTGTTATCAGTGGTTCAGATAAATTACCTTCTTAATCACGCCCCAGCGGACAGGGGTTTGCCGGGGCAGTACGCTCTGGGTGGCTTCTATAACAGCAACCGATTTAATAGCTTGGGCAATTCTAGTGCCGAGAGCGGTAACTACAGCATCTATGGCATGTTTCAGCAGATGGTTTATCGGGAGGGAGGAAGCGGAAGCCAGAAAGGTTTGACGGTTTGGGGCGAGAGCGCCCTGGCGCCTAAATCGAGTGTCAACGCTATGCCCTATTTCGTGGGTGGTGGCTTGAGCTATCAGGGCCTGATTCCTGGCCGCGACAACGACATTGCTTCAGCGGGGATCATCTATGGTACTTTCAGCCGCTATATTCCCCGGACAACGGGCGAGACGATGATTGAAGTGAATTATCAGATCGCATTAAATCGCTGGCTCTCGATCACGCCCGATATCCAGTACGTAATCAGGCCGGGCGGAAGCAGCGCGGTCGGAAACGCGTTTGTGTTGGGCGCTCAGGTGGCAATTACTTTCTAGACCGGATGTTCGCTGGAAGATTGGAGTAATGGAACATTGGAAGAATGTAATCATAGGACAGTGGAGATCAGTTGATTGCTCAATGAGTCCGTTCATATTCCATTGTGGTTGCGAATTTCGCCTTATTGGACCAAAGTCCAATATACAGGGGTTTAACTTTTCGGTAGAAAGGATCTCAGTCTAAAGAGAGTTACAGGGGCGAGTGCCAGATTTGAGATTGCGGATTTCGCACGATAATTCTAGGACCTAGCGAATAAGACAGCGAAAGGAGATCACGATGTATTTGCAGCGCATCGTTACTGGCGTTATCGCCGCTACCATAGTGGGGAGTTTGACTGTCGCTTTTGCGGCATCCAGCGCCGCCCAGAAACCCCTCGGCAAAATGACCTGCGACGATTTTCTCGGCATCGAAGAGAGCTTCAAGCCCAAGGTCGTGTACTGGGCCGTCGCCTATGGCAAGGGCGGTAAGCCCGAGAGCGCCGGCATTGATATTGAGGGAACCGAGAAGATTATTCCGGCCATCATCGATGTGTGCAAGAAGGCGCCAAAGGAATCCTTCTGGCAGAAGCTGAAGGCCGAGATCAAGAAGGTTGAAAAGAAGATGTGATCCCGGCAAAAAGTGAGCGGTCAACAGTGATCAGTCAGCGGTGGTGAGTGTCAAAAAACAGAGGCTAGGGTCGAGCCACGAAGGGCGCTCGAGGTCGGAGAAAAGAGAGAAAGGAAAAAGTTATGAGCGATAGCGTGACTATAACTTCGGCCAAGCAAGCACACTCGGAAGCGGGTAAGGCGCCATTTGAAAATATGGTCCGGATCCCCGGCGGCACGTTTGTTATGGGGTCCGACAAGCACTACCCCGAAGAGGCGCCAGCGCACGCAGCGACCGTCGACGGCTTTTGGATGGATCGGCACACGGTCACCAACGAAGAGTTTCATAAGTTCGTCGAAGCGACCAAGCACGTAACGTCCGCCGAGCGGGCGCCGAAAGCGGAGGATTACCCCGGCGCGAAACCGGAACTGCTTGTGCCTGCCTCCGTTGTTTTCAATAAGCCGCGCGAGCGGGTCGATCTGAGAGACTGTTACAACTGGTGGATCTACGTTCCCGGAGCCAACTGGCGTCATCCGGAGGGGCCGGCAAGTTCGTTGAAAGGGAGAGCGAAACACCCGGTTGTCCACATTGCCTATGAAGATGCTGAAGCTTATGCCAAATGGGTTGGGAAACAGTTGCCCACGGAAGCCGAATGGGAATTCGCCGCGCGCGGAGGACTGGACGGAGCGGAATTTGTGTGGGGGGACGAATTTACACCGGGCGGCAAACAGATGGCCAACACCTGGCAAGGCGAGTTTCCCTGGCAAAATCTCAAGCTTGACGGATTTGAAGGAACGGCGCCGGTGGGGTCGTTCCCGCCAAACGGTTACGGGCTCTACGAGATGGCCGGCAACGTATGGGAATGGACCACGGATTGGTACCAGGAGCACCACGAGATTCCGCGCTCGTGCTGCGCGAGCTTTAATCCCAGGGGCGGGGAGCAGGAAAAGAGCTACGATCCGAACATGCCGGAGATCAAGATTCCGCGCAAAGTCATGAAGGGCGGCTCGCATCTGTGCGCGCCGAACTACTGCCGGCGCTACCGACCGGCGGCGCGCATGGCCCAGCCCATCGATACCTCGACCTGTCATCTGGGCTTTCGCTGTATCATTCGGGTGAACAAGTAGGGTCAGAGCAACCAAGTTTATGCGACCCCATGAGGCAATGCTTGTTAGGCGCAGAGAGGGCATTGCGAGCGTGGCGTCCTAGCGGGAGAACGAGTCTGAAGATTGGGCTCGCGCGCCGGCAGGCGCCAAGACGCGAAGTTTGGAGAAGCGAGAGTATCTTTTCGAGCTTAGTGCATGGGCGGGAGAAAGTAGGAAGGATTTAAGGTCGATGCCAGACGAGAAACCCAGCGAAGAGACGGGCAGATTCCAAGTTAGAGCAACCGCCGAGTCGCATTTCTCCTGGCTGCGCACGCGCATGAGCATTGAGCGCACGCTGATGTCCTGGGTGCGGACGGCAACAGCGCTAATCGGCTTCGGCTTCACGATTTTCCAGTTTCTGGGCAGAATCAACAAGACACCGGGCATTGAGCCGGCCGCCCACCCCGGGGCGCCCTGGTTTCTGGGCTTGGCGCTCATCGGAACCGGGATAGTTGCAATAATCATCGCGGTCTGGGAGTACCGTTCGCTGGTGCGCTATCTCTGGGAAAAGGATTTCAAACCGATTGCCGGAGTGGATGAATTTGCTCACCACACACCGGTCGTGGCGGTGTCAGTGGTATTGATCCTGATCGGGGGTTTCGCTTTTGCCGCCGTGCTCTTTCGAGTGCCTTAGTTAGGGACGATGGGCTGAGGAAAATGATTTTGAGAGAGGCTTTAACGCCGACGCTAGACGCTGCTGTCGCAATCGGAAGGAATCGTTGCTTGTTAGCGCGATCAGAAAAACCTGGATCGATAGATTTCGCACGAGAGGCACAAAGCGCCCCAAAGGAAACAAAGCAAAGGAGGTCACACGCCACTTCGGACAAACGATAGAGATGTTAAGACTATGTTAAATAACTAAACTAACTAAAATGATTAGTGGATTTCTGCTTAAGGTCGTGCGTACCCTTCGTATTGGAGCTGAGTCCAATAGACAGCTATGCTGCGATCTTGCTAGACAGACCTCCGCGCAAGAATATTGTCGGTGGTCCTCGACCGAAGCCAGCAAGGAGTGAAACAAGCAGTTGTTTTTTCCGTACCCTCCGGTTCAAGACGCTGAGACTGAGCGAAATCGCGTTGGCGGACCGAGAAAACTTGTTCTAGAAAAAACAAACAAACGAACCAACTGATTGGAGGAAATGAAAATGGCACTGAAAGAATATAAACCCGGAACCGCGTTTTCCGGTGTGATCGGGAGGACATTTGACGTATCGCAGCCAGCGTGGCCCCAGCCGTTGCGGGCTAAAGAAGGCGCGCCTAATGTCCTGTTCATCGTTCTCGATGACGTCGGCTTCGGGCAGATCGGCTGCTTCGGCGGACCCTGCGAAACTCCCAACCTGGACGCCCTCGCACAGAACGGCCTGCGTTACAACAACATGCACACCACGGCACTTTGTTCGCCGACCCGCTCATGTCTTCTTACCGGCCGCAACCACCACTCGAATGCCATGTCCTGCATTACCGAAGGCTCCACCGGTTATCCCGGCGGCAACGGGAACATCCCGTTCGAAAACGGTTTTCTCTCGGAGATCCTCTTACAGCACGGCTACAACACCTATGCTATCGGCAAGTATCACCTCGTCCCCGCCGATCAGATTTCGGCGGCAGGCCCGTACGACCGCTGGCCGCTCGGCCGCGGCTTCGAGCGGTTCTATGGATTCATGGGGGGTGAGACCCACCAGTATTATCCCGAACTGACCTCGGATAACCATACGGTGGAGGCGGAGAAGACGCCGGAAGAAGGCTACCATCTGACCGAAGACCTGGCGGACAAGGCGATCAGCTTCATCGCCGACGCCAAGCAGGTCGCTCCCAATAAGCCCTTCTTCTTGTACTTCTGCCCGGGCGCAGCTCACGCGCCGCATCACGTGCCGAAGGAATGGGCGGACAAATACAAGGGCAAATTTGACGATGGCTGGGACAAGCTGCGCGAGAAGACATTCGTGCGGCAGAAAGAGCTGGGCATCGTTCCGGCTGACGCTGAACTCTCGCGCCACGATCCCGACGTGCCGGAGTGGGATCCGTTGTCCGCCCAAGAAAAGAAGCTTTACGCGCGCATGATGGAAGTATTCGCCGGCTTTCTTACTCACACCGATTATCACATCGGACGGCTGATCGAGTTCTTGAAAACCCTCGGCGAGCTCGACAACACGATTATCATGGCGATCTCCGACAACGGCGCCAGCTCGGAAGGCGGCCCATCCGGTATGGTCAACGAAGCGCTGTTCTTCAACAACGTGCAAGGATCGCTTGAAGAGAATCTGGCAGCTTTGGACAAGCTTGGCGGCCCCGAGTTTTGTAACCACTATGCCTGGGGTTGGACGTGGGCCGGCAACACGCCGTTCCGCCGCTGGAAGCGCGAGACCTATCGCGGCGGGGTCAGCGATCCGTTCATCGTCCATTGGCCGAAAGGCGTCAAAGCGAAGGGCGAGATTCGCACGCAGTACGCGCATGCCATCGATATGGTGCCGACCGTTCTTGACGCATTGGGCATCGAGGCCCCGGTGAGCATCAAGGGCGTTACCCAGTCGCCGATCGAGGGCGTGAGCTTCGCGCACACATTCGACAATGCGCAGGCGCCCACCCGGCGCCTCACGCAGTATTTCGAAATGATGGGACATCGGGCGATTTATCACGACGGTTGGCGCTCGGTGTGCCCGTGGCCGGGAACGTCATTCAAGGAAGCAGGCATGTTCTTCGGCGCGCCCATCGACAAGGACAAGCTTACGGAGCTCGACGCTACCAAATGGGAGCTCTACAACGTGGCTAGCGACTTCGCGGAGAATCACAATGTCGCGGCCCAGAATCGCGCGCGCCTCATCGAGATGATCGCGACCTGGTACGTCGAGGCGGGCAAGTACAACGTCCTGCCCGTTGACTCGCGCGGCACGGCGCGCTTTGCGGATGAGCGCCCGAAAATCGCGGTGGACCGCACATCGTACGTATTCTACCCGCGCACCCAGGGCGTGCCGGTCAACGCCACTGCCAACATACTGAACCGCCCGTACAGCATTACCGCGGACGTAGAGATTCCCGAAGGCGGGGCAGAAGGCGTGCTGCTCTCCCAAGGTGGCAACGACGGCGGCTATTCGCTGTATGTTCAAGATGGGAAACTCAGCCACGCCTACAACTACGTGGGTCGGAACCTGTACTACGTCGAATCCACCGAAGCGGTTCCCGCAGGCCGTCATCAGTTGCGGTTTGAATTCGAGGTAACGGACAAACCCGACATCGCTCACGGCAAAGGCGCGCCGGGCAAGGGCCACCTCTACATCGATGACAAGGAGGTCGGACAGAGTGACATCCCGCTGACCAATGCGCTCGCCATCGGATTGCTGAGCACTATCAACTGCGGCGCGGACGTGGGCGCGCCGGTGACGCCCAAGTACAAGCCGCCGTTCCCATTCACGGGTAAGATTTACAAAGTAACCGTGGACGTGAGCGGGGAGCTGATCAGGGACCATGAGGCCGACCTGCGCAGGCATCTAGCGCGGCAATAGGAGAAAGGGACGGGTGACGAGGGGCGAGGACGGAGGGAACCCGGCAGGAGGCAACGGAAATAACAGCACGCAAATAGGACGAGCTAAAACGGAATACTTTCTTACGGCAAAGGTGATCAGAGAAAAACCAAAAATAAAAGGAGAACGATATGGCAAAGCAAGAACAAAAGAAACCTAATATCCTGATCATGTGGGGTGACGACATCGGCATGTGGAACGTCAGCCGCTATAGCCAGGGCATGATGGGCTACCGGACCCCCAACATCGACCGCATTGGTGAAGAAGGGGCGACCTTCACCGACTTCTACGCCCAGCAGAGCTGCACCGCCGGCCGCGCGTCCTTCATATGCGGCCAGAACCCGATCCGCACGGGCCTGACCAAGGTCGGAATGCCCGGCGCGACGGTTGGCCTTCATGCGGAGGATCCGACCATTGCTGAGCTGCTCAAGCCGCTGGGCTACGCCACCGGCCAGTTCGGCAAGAACCATCTGGGCGATCGGGACGAATTCCTGCCGTGCGTGCACGGCTTCGACGAATTCTTCGGCAACCTCTACCACCTGAACGCCGAGGAAGAACCGGAACTGCCGGACTATCCCAAGGACCCAGCGTTCAAGAAGATGTTCGGGCCGCGCGGCGTGCTCCACTGCCTGGCCGACGGCAAGGGCGGGCAGACGATCACGGACACCGGCCCCCTGACCAAGAAGCGTATGGAAACCATCGATGAAGAGATCACTGACCGTGCTATCGCCTGGATGGAGAAGCAGGTCAAAGCGGATAAGCCATTCTTTCTCTGGTACAACTCGACGGCCATGCACTTCCGTTCCCACGTCGCCGCAAAGAATATCGGCAAGAGCGGCCAGGACCCCTACAGCGATCGCATGGTCACCCACGATGAGCAGATCGGCCAGATGCTCGACAAGCTCGATGAACTGGGCATCGCCGACAACACCATCGTCATGTACTCCACCGACAACGGACCGCAAAATGACACCTGGCCGGACGCCGGTAACACGCCGTTCCGCAGCAACAAGGACACCAACTGGGAAGGTGGCTGGCGCGTACCGTGTCTCATGCGCTGGCCGGGCAAGATCAAGGCCGGCACGTGGCTGAACGGTATCGTCTCCCACATCGACATGTTTCCGACCTTGCTCGCTGCCGCCGGCAATCCGGACGTTACCAAGCAACTCCTCGACGGCTGCACCGTAGGCGGCAAGACTTTCAAGGTCCATCTCGACGGCTACAACCAGATTCCCTACCTGACGGGCGAGGTGAAGAAGAGCCCGAGAAACGCCATCTTCTACTTCAGCGATGACGGTGAGATCATGGCGATCCGGAATGGCGACTACAAGTTCGTGCTGGCCGAGCAGCGTGCAACTTCGACGACCGTCTGGCAGGAACCGCTGGTGAAGCTTCGGGTGCCGAAGATCTACAATCTCCGTCTCGACCCGTTCGAGCGGGCCGACTTCAACTCCAATGTCTATTGGGACTGGATGGTCGATCACATTTTCATGATGTACGAGATGCAAGCGCTGGTTGCGGGGCAGATCGCGGACTTCGCCAAGTTCCCGCCGCGCCAGAAGCCGGCTTCGTTCAACCTGGACGCGGTGATGGCGCGGGTGGCGGGTCACGGCAACTCCTGATCTCCACCGGGTGTTGCAAGCATAAGCCAGGGCCCCCCGCGCGCCTTGGTGGAACCGGCTCATGCATGGGACCATCCCATGCATGGGTTCTTTTCTTGCAGTACAGGTGTCATGAAAGACCAGGAATCACGAAGTGGGGATGTTGCGAGCGCTGGGGAAGAGGTGCGCGCCTTTTATGAGCATCATCCCTATCCGCCCCCCATCGATAGCCTTGAGAAATACCGACGGTTCGGGCAGGACCGGCAGAGCCGCCGGGTGGATTATCATCTCTTCTGGCCTGCGAGATCCTACAAGGAAGACCTATCCATCCTGATTGCCGGCTGCGGAACATCGCAAGCGGCCAAGCATGCTTTGCGTTGGCCTTCGGCTCAGGTTACCGGCATCGACTTCAGTGCAACGAGCGTGCGATGTACCGAGGAGCTCAAGCGCAAGTACAACATAGACAATCTTCAAGTCCACGAGCTTCCCATCGAGCGGGTAGGCGACTTGAAAACGAGCTTCGATCAAATTGTCTGCACCGGGGTTCTCCATCATCTTACGGACCCCGATGCGGGGCTCAGCGCTCTGCGCGGCGTGCTCAAACCGGACGGCGCGATGCATCTCATGGTATATGCGCCTTACGGACGGACCGGCATCTATATGCTGCAGGAGTTCTGCAGACGCATCGGCATCCATGCCAACGATGAGGAGATCCGCGATCTCATCGCGGCGCTCACAGCGTTGCCACACGGCCATCCGTTGGAAAATCTGCTGCGCGAGGCCCCGGATTTCCGCCAGGAGGCGGCGCTCGCCGACGCGCTGCTGAACCCGCGGGACCGCAGCTATTCGGTGCCGCAATTATTCGATTTCATCGAAAAGGCAGGACTGACGTTCGGCCGGTGGCTAAAACAAGCACCCTACACCCCTCATTGTGGAGTCGTAGCAAAGATCCCGCAGGCTTCCCGGCTGGCACAGCTTTCCTGCGCAGAGCAGTATGCCGCCGTCGAACTATTTCGCGGCACAATGATTCGCCACAGCGTGGTTGCATATCGAGACGATAGCCCCCGCGCGCAGCTGATAAGTTTTGCCGGTGACGCCTGGCTTCGCTATGTGCCCTTTCGAATGCCAGACACGATCTGTGTGCAAGAGCGACTGCCTCCCGGGGCGGTGGGTGTGCTAATCAACCAGACACACGCCTACAGGGATCTGTTCATGCCAATAGATTCAACAGAAAAACGTTTGTTCGATGCCATTGATGGGAGCTGTAGTATCGGCGGCATAATGGGAAGAACGTTGCCATCCGCACAAACAAAATCGCAACTCGACATGGCACGTACCTTCTTTGAAAAGCTCTGGTGGTACGATCAGGTCGTGTTCGACGCGTCGCGGTGCCGTGCACGAAGAGAGGAGACCTGAGGTGTCGGAGATTCAGGAAATTTTGACCCGATTCTGGGATCAGTTGCTCGCGCGCCCGACCGGGCCTCTGGCGTTTCGCTTGATCCTCCAGCCGATCATGGTGACCATCTTGGCCATCCTCGACGGATTAAAAGATGCGCGGGGCGGCCGGTCACCTTATTTGTGGACTCTCTTGTCCGATCGAGCGCAGCGGGCGGGCTATCTTCGCGAAGGACTGAAAAGAGTAAGCAGAGTTATCGTCTTTGCACTTGTGATGGACGCGATCTATCAGTTTATTGTTTTACGCTGGTTTTATCTGGGAGAAGCGCTAGTCATCGCGTTCGTGCTTGCGGTTCTTCCTTACTTGTTGATTCGCGGCCCGGCCGCGCGCATCGCGCGACGCTGGAGCCGGCGCGGTGCGGCTTATAACAAAGCACAGTGAGGCACAGTCACGCACAGGCAGGAGAAGTCCTATGAATGATCCAGTCAACCTGGCGCTGGTCTTTGCCGACGGCGCAGGCGGCTCGGCGATTCGCTGGTTGGTCAGCATAGGCGTGGGCGAGCGTTACAAAGGCACATTCCCGCTGGGTACCTTTCTCATCAACGTGAGTGGCGCCTTTCTGATGGGGTTTCTGTCGACATTATTCAACGTCGACTGGAAGGATCGCTACGGGAGCAACCTGACGGCATTGGTACTGACTGGTATGCTCGGCGGCTATACCACCTTCAGCAGCTATCAACTCGATACGGCCGGCCTTTACAACAAGGGAGCGCGCGGGTTGGGATTCTACTGGATTGGCTCGGTGGCTGCAGGTCTCATCGCAGCCGCACTTGGCGCCATAACAGGCAAGTTGTTCGGCTAACGAGGACGTTAATCGATGCTCAAGGACGGAATTCTCGTATTGATCGGCGGCGGTATCGGCGCCATTGTACGTGAGTTGCTGATGTTGGCGGTAGCCAATCTGCCCGGCGGCTTCCCGATGCCCATCTTCGTCGCGAACATGACGGCGGCCTTGCTGATCGGCGTCTTGTCGGCTCTGACAATCACGGGCGGCGTGATTGGCTCCGGTGGCAGGCTATTGCTTACCACCGGCATCATGGGCGGCCTGTCCACCTTTAGTTCATTTGTCTGGGGGACCCACCAGATGCTGGCCAACCCTCCCGAGCAGGGGAGCGCCATCGTTTATCTTGTGCTGAGTATGATCGCCGGTTTTCTGCTTGTGGAGTCGGGTCTCTGGCTCGGTGGCCGTCTTATGCGCTCTCACATCGAGGCAGCCGGCGCGAAAGAAAAGTCATGAGAAAAATAAGAGGACTCGGGTTATTTGTGACGTGAGATTCACAGAATCGAAGGCGCGTGAAAACCTGAATTTCTTATATTGGACCAAAGTCCACTGGGCAGGGCTTTGATGCTTCGCTACAAACTACGGGATGTCGAATGCAACGCAGCAGAAATTTAACAATCGTGATCTCTCTCTGACATTGACACGGACAGCCTTTGAGTATTACACGAGTAAAGAACCAACGCGCCAATAGAATTGGCAGACGACACCGCTGAGTCGTGGTCGTGTTGTGCCGGTTGGGATTTTGATGGCGGAATGGGGAGCACCGAAAGCGGCTGGCTCAAAAGGACGAAGCTTGCTTATGCTGAATTCGTTGCGTCTTGTATTGGTAGCGGTGTGGTTTCTTTCGGTTGAGCCTTTTCTTGCAGGCACAACATCGTCCGCTCAAGTGACCAACATTTTCAAACCCCTCTCCACGCCCGCCCAGGCGATCCATGAAGTATCCTTGTTGGTCCTGGCAATTTGCGCGGGAATTTTTCTGGTCGTCGGCGGGCTACTCCTCTACACCGTGGTTCGATTTCGTCGGCGGTCCGGGGATGAAGGTCGGGAACCGCCGCAAGTCTATGGCAGTAATCAGATTGAACTCGCCTGGACAGTGATCCCGATTCTAATTGTTTTTGTGCTCTTTCTAGCTACGGCGCGTACAATCTACGATGTACAAGGCGCTGCCCGGCCCGCGGACGCGCTCGACGTGACAGTTGTCGGTCACCAGTGGTGGTGGGAGATTCGCTATCCGGAGCTGGGCATCGTGACTGCGAATGAGCTCCACGTGCCGGTCAGCGAGCCGAACAAAGCACGACGGACCTTCCTCAAGCTCGAGTCGGCGGATGTCGCTCACAGTTTCTGGGTACCGCAATTGGCCGGCAAGACCGATGTGATTCCCAATCGGGAGAATCGGATGTGGATCGAGCCCACGCAGCCGGGCACCTATGTTGGGAACTGCGCCGAATATTGCGGTATGCAGCATGCGCATATGCTGCTCCGCGTGATCGTGCATACAGCCGAGGAATTCGAAAAATGGGTAGCCGAACAGAAACAACCTTCGGCAGAGGATCCGCAGGCGCGGGCCGGCCGCGATGTTTTCTTTGCGACTGCCTGTATCAACTGTCACACCATCCAGGGAACGAAGGCAAATGGGAATTTCGGGCCAGACCTGACGCATCTGATGAGTCGTAAGACTTTGGGGGCGGGTGCAGCGCCCAATACGCCCGCTAAACTACACGCTTGGGTGCGCGACCCGCAGAGACTCAAAGAGGGCAGCCATATGCCGAATATGCAGTTGACGGAAAACCAACTAAATTCGCTCGTAACGTACCTGTTGACCTTAAAGTAACCCAAGAGGAGAAAGCATGGCCAGTTCAGACATTGCGCTATCGCCTGCGGCGGAAACTTCTCTCCCACTCATGGCTCGACTCCATGAATTAGTTGTCACGGTTGACCACAAGAAACTCGGCTTGATGTACATCGGTTCCGCACTGTTCTTTTTCGTGGTGGCCGGTTCATTAGCTTCGGTTATCCGCATGCAGCTGGCTTTGCCGAATAACAATCTTGTTGGCCCGGGCACCTTCAACCGTCTCTTTACCATGCACGGCACGTCGATGGTTTTTCTGGTCGGCATGCCGATCATCGCGGGGCTGATGAATTACCTTGTGCCGTTGATGATTGGCGCGCGCGATATGGCCTTTCCCCGTCTTAACGCGTTCGGTTTTTGGATGTTTCTTTTCGGCGGGGTGCTGCTCTATTCCAGCTATCTGGCGGCGCCGGGCCTTGCAGGGGCCGGTTCGGCTCCGGACGTGGGCTGGTTTGCCTATTCGCCGCTGACGGGCCAGGCCTTCTCACGCGGGCACAGCACGGACTACTGGACTCTCAGCCTGCTCGTCGCCGGCGTCGGGAGCATCGTCTCCGCCGTTAACGTCATCGCCACCGTCGTCAGCTTGCGGTGTAAAGGCATGACCCTGATGCGCATGCCGCTGTTTGTTTGGTTGATGCTTGTAGTGTCGGGGATGATCATTCTGGCGCTGCCTCCGTTGTCGGCGGCACAGATCATGCTGCTGCTTGATCGATTTCTCGGCGCGCGGTTCTTCGACACCCAGGCGGGGGGATCGGCGCTTTTATGGCAACACTTCTTCTGGATCTTCGGCCACCCGGAAGTATACGTGCTGATCATCCCGGGCTTCGCCTGCGCGTCGGAGATAATCCCCGTATTTTCGCGCAAACCGATCTTCGGCTACCCCGTTATGGTCGGGGCGACGCTGATGATCGCCTTCATCGGTTTCGGGGTGTGGGCGCACCACATGTTCGCGGTGGGTATGAGCTCAATGGCGAACACCTTTTTCGTCATTTCGACAATGCTCATAGCCGTGCCGACTGGGATCAAGATCTTTAACTGGCTCGCCACCATGTACGGAGGCAAGATTCGCTTTGAGCTGCCCATGCTCTTTTGCATCGGATTCCTCTTCCAATTTTTGATCGCGGGCCTCACCGGCATAATGCTGGCTGTCGCCCCGTTCGACTGGCAATTGTCCGACTCCTACTTCGTGGTGGCGCACTTTCACTACGTGTTGATCGGCGGGCTGCTGTTCACCATCTTTGCCGCCATTTATTACTGGTATCCGAAGGCGATCGGGCGGATGCTTAACAAGAAGCTGGGTCTCTGGCATTTCTGGCTCTTCACCCTTGGCTTCAATCTTACGTTCGGTCCGCAACACATCGCCGGCATCCTCGGCATGCCACGGCGCATTTACACCTACGACCCGGGTCGCGGTTGGGAGATCTACAATATGCTCTCTTCCATCGGCGTCATCTTTCAAGCTGCAGGTGTGCTCTGCTTGGTGGCCAACCTACTGTGGTCGGTGCGCCGCGGGGCGCCTGCGGGTGATGATCCCTGGGACGCCTGGACATTGGAGTGGTCCACGACCTCGCCGCCGCCAGAATACAATTTCGAGACCTTGCCCGAGGTTCGGAGCCGACGCCCGCTGTGGGATCTGAAGCATCCGGAAGACCCGGACTGGAAGTACGAATGACACGAAGAAGTAGGAGCGGCTCGCGCAAAGGCGCAAAGGGCGCCAAGGCGGGAAACGGAACAACAATGAATATTATTACAGGAGGTAACGGAGATCACAGAGACGAATTTAAAAAAACTCTGTTTTCTCTGTTCTCTCCTGTTTAATCAGGAGTCGTGACGCGATGAACGGAGGGTTTGTTAGTGGCGAATGCATATACTTTGACTCTGGCCGATGAATCCAGCGAGTGGTCACTGCCGTCGCGCCGGAAGTTAGGTGTGATCGGCCTTATTCTGACCGAGAGCGCGCTGTTTACGATCTTCGTCACCGCCTACCTATTCTATATTGGCAAAAGTGCCACCGGTCCTTATCCCAAGGACGTGCTCGAGCTGCCAATTCTCGCCACGATCTGTTTGCTATCCAGCAGCGTGACAGTCGTCCTGGCGGAGCACGCCTTTCGACGGGAACAAACTAGGGGGTTCCGACTCTGGTGGCTGATCACGATTCTTCTCGCGCTGGCGTTCTTGGCTTCCACCGCTTTGGAATGGCAGCGATTGATCTTCAAAGATCACCTCACGATCAGCACCAATCTTTTTGGGACTACCTTCTACTCACTGGTCGGCTTGCATGCCAGTCACGTGATCGTGGGTTTGACCCTGCTCGTTTTGGTGTTGATCTTGAGCCTGCGCGGACAAGTGAAGCAGGCGCACGCGGAGCATATCGAGATGCTCTCGTGGTACTGGCATTTCGTCGATGGTATCTGGGTCATCGTCTTTAGCGTGGTGTACGTGATCGGGCGTTAATCAGAATCAAGAAGACAAGAAACTTCAGCACGAAGGACACGAAGTTCACGAAGTTTAGGAATCAAGAGGTCCAAATCCATGTTCACTGCAGAGGCACAGAGTACGCAGAGTTTTTGTTTTCACACCCTACCCCCCGCGTCCCCAGCTCCTCCGCGGTTAATCCTCCGAACCCTTCGGGTTCTTCGTGATCTTCGTGGTGAGTAAGCGTTTTGGTCAAAAGGACCGAGCACCGGAAATGTAGCGGAGGAGATAGATGGCATTCGAGCAGAGAAATGAGCAGGCTCCCGGAAACATCACGTTGCCGGCACCGACCGCTTGGCCCTTCGTCACAGCGTTCGGAATCGCGCTTTTAGCAGCAGGGCTGGTTACACAAGCCGTGATCAGTGTGGTCGGTCTGATTTTGGCTGTGCGTGGGGCGGTGGGCTGGTTTCGCGACGTGTTGCCGGTGGAGCAGCACAAATTGGTGCGCGTGCGCCCGCTGGCGCAACGCGCCCGCGCAATCGCACCGGCGCCTCGTGCCGTAGAGCAGCTGAAGCCCGGCGTGGCGGGCCACCGCGTCCGTATTCCGGCGGAGATTCATCCGTATTCGTCTGGCATCAAGGGCGGGATTGTCGGCGGGATCGCGATGGCGATGGTGGCGTGCGTCTACGGTGTCATTGCGTACCGCAGCATATGGTATCCGATTAACCTGCTGGCCGCAGCCGCTGTGCCTTTCCTGGCTCAAGCGGACTTAGCGCAGTTGACTGCCTTCAATAGCGCCGGTTTCATCGTGGCCTTGATCAGCCACGGCGTGTTCTCAATTCTCGTCGGTCTGCTCTTTGCCGTGTTGCTGCCGATGCTGCCCTCTCGGCGCGCTGCTTTCTGGGGCAGTCTCATCTCCCCGCTTATGTGGTCGGGGCTTATCTGGGCCACCTTGAGGTTCATTAATCCAGCGCTGAATGCCCGCATTGATTGGATCTGGTTCATCGCGTCACAGATCGCTTTCGGACTCACGACCGGCTACGTGGTGCATCATTCAAAGATGGTGGAGACCCTGCAGACGTGGCCACTGGCCGCGAGAGCCGGAATCGAGGCTCCGGGTGTGATACCGGAAAGAGAAGAGGAGCGGTAGTGACGATCGAGTGTGATTGGAGTAAGAGAGTGATGGAATGATGCATTTAAGACCCACTACTCCAATTCTCCAATACTCCACCACCTCGTTGTTAGTGGCTCTCATGATTCTCATCTTGGCGACGGGCTGTGACTGGTTGCCGGGAAAGCCGACTCCGGAAGAGCGCTGGAAGCCTGCGACGGAGATTACGGATTTCTCCCAGCTCTACGCTCGGAATTGCTCCGGTTGTCATGGCGCCGACGGGCGCCTGGGAGCGGCGCGGCCCCTGAATGATCCGCTTTATCTGGACCTGGTGAGTGTGCCTACACTGCGCGCAATGATCGCGCAAGGAGTACCAGGCACGAGCGCGCCTGCCTTCGCGCAACAGGCCGGAGGCAGCCTTACCGAGAAACAAATTGATGTGCTGGTTGAGGGTATGCGGTCCCGCTGGGGGAAGGCTGAAAATTTCGATAACTTAGCTCTTCCACCATACAGTCTCCAGGACGCCATCACCAAGGGTTCGGGTCCCGGCAACCCACAGCGCGGCGCGATAGGGTACCAGACTTACTGTGCCCAGTGCCACGGTCAGGACGGCAGTGGCGGTCTCAAAGGCGGATCGGTGATTGACCCGGCCTACCTGGCTCTCGTCAGCGATCAGGCTTTGCGCACAGCGGTCATTGTTGGACGGTCGGATCTGGGGATGCCCGACTGGCGCGCGAATATTTCTGGCCGGCCCATGAGTCCGCAAGAGATCTCCGATGTGGTGGCGTGGCTCGCGTCACATCGACAGGCAGGTCTGCTCGCACAAGGGAAGCAGTAAGGAGAGGAAGTGACCGACTCCGTGATCGCGAATAGCCCCGAATTAACGTAGCGCGGAGCCGCAACCAAAGCAGCAAGCTTTATTTCACTACAGAGGCGCAGAGAGTTCGCAGAGGACTAATGCATAGGGCAAAGCGCATAGGGCACGGGGCGGAGGTGACGCCATGCCCTGTGCGCCATGCTCTTTGCCAGTGCTCAGTGCCTCCGCGGTGAATTCTCTTCTGGATCAAAAAATTTGTGCAAGCTGCGAAGACTTTTAAGCATAGAACGCAGAGCAAGGCGAGGAGGTAAGAGACCCTATGGCCGCGAATGAACCTGGATCAACTCAGATGCCGCCTGCGGGAGTCTCCCGGCGCGGTTTTCTGTTCACGCTGGGCGCAGGGCTCAATGCGATCGCCGCGACGTTACTGGCGATTCCCGTGATCAGGTATGTCTTTTCCAGCTTTCGCCGCAATGTCGCGTCGCAGTCGTGGATCATGCTCGGCGCGCTGCAAAATTTTCCGGAAAATCAAACCCGGTTGGCGACCTATCGCAATCCGTATACCCGACCCTGGGACGGCAAGACAGCAGACATCCCGTGTTGGGTGCGGCGGCTCGCGGGGGAGAAGTTTCAGGTCTTCGCGATCAATTGCACGCATCTCGGGTGTCCGGTGCGCTGGTTCGAAGATTCCCATTTGTTTATGTGTCCTTGCCACGGCGGCGCGTATTATGACGACGGCTCTCACGCTTCCGGACCACCACCGCGCGGGCTCTACGAGTACGAAACCAAGATTGAGCAGGGGCGACTGTGGGTGCGCGGCGGGCAGCTTCCGACTTTGTCGGAGCCGCTGTGAGTCGGGAAGACTGGAGTGGTGGAGTAATGGAGCGATGCGGTTGAAACCCAATACTTCAATACTCCCATACTCCAACGCTCCATCTTGTCAGGCAGAGAGAAAGAACTTCGTATGCTGAGAAAAACCGCTCTTTGGATCGATGAACGGCTGCACGTGAGCAAGCTCTTCGAATCGACCGCAGGCCACACGGTTCCGGCCAGCGCCGGCAGTTGGTTTTATGTCTTTGGTAGCGGCACGTTGCTTTGCTTCGTGCTCCAGATCGTGACCGGCATTTGTTTGGCCTTCGTCTACGTGCCCTCCGCTGATGAGGCTTACACCACTCTGGAGTATCTGAATTATCAGCAGCCCCTCGGCTGGTATCTCCGCGCGCTGCATTATTGGGGCTCCAACTTTATGGTCAGTATCATGGCCATCCACATGGCACAGGTGTTCCTGTTTGGCGCTTTTAAGTATCCGAGGGAGTTGACCTGGATCTCAGGCTGCATTCTTCTGCTGCTTACACTTGGCATGGCTTTCACCGGGCAGGTGATGCGTTTTGACCAGGATGCTTACTGGGGGCTGGGTATCGGCGCCGCGATCATGGGCCGGGCCCCGGTCATTGGTCCCAACCTCGTGCATTTGGTTCTCGGCGGACCGATCATCGCGGCGGAAACGCTGTCGCGGTTTTTTACGTTGCATGTCTTTGTCATTCCCGGACTGCTGATCGCGCTCATCAGCCTGCACCTGCGCTTGGTGTTGGCCAAGGGTATCAATGAGTATCCGGTGCCTGGGCAGGAAGTGAAAAAAGAGACGTACGCAGAAGAATACGAGGCATTGCTCAAAAAAGAAGGGGTGCCGTTTTATCCCAAAGCCATCAATAAGGATCTCATCTTTAGCGGCTTAGTGATGTTGGGCATTCTCGCCTGTGCCGCCTATTTCGGTCCCAAGGGACCAAGAGGGATACCGAACCCGACTTACATCGACACCGCGCCGGCCCCGGATTTCTTTTTCCTCTGGATTTATGCAGCGCTGGCATTGCTGCCGCCGTACATGGAGACTTTCCTTCTGCTCACCGCGCCGGTGGTTGGCATTGGCCTGCTGTTGGCCCTCCCGTTTCTTTCAAATACCGGTGAAAAGAGTGCCCGGCGGCGGCCCATGGCCGTGTTGGGCGTGATTCTCGTGTTCCTGACACTCGGCAGCTTGACTCATCTGGGGACGTATGCCCCATGGTCTCCCCACATGCAAGCCTGGAGCAGCAACCCCACGCCGGTCGAGTATGTGCGCGGACGTTCGCCGCTGGAGTTGCAGGGAGCGTTGGTGCTGCAGGACAAGCAATGCCGAAATTGCCACAGCCTGGGGGGCGAAGGCGGCTTGCGCGGCCCGGCCCTCGATGGTGTCGCCACGCGTCTAACCCGCGACCAATTGATCCGGCAAGTGATCCAGGGCGGGGGCAACATGCCCGCCTTTGGTAAGAATCTCGCGCCTGAAGAGGTGAATGCCCTCGTCGCTTTCATGCAGACGTTGCGTCCAGCGAATGTGCCCGCGGCACGCGACTCGGCGGTGCCGGCGACCCCAGGCGGTTGAGCGCAGGATGACGGAGATAGAAAACGGAGTGTCGTAAATTCATCACTCATTACTCCATCCCTCTTACTCCAGTCTTTACTGCATCGGAGCGAAGCGATCGAACAAAGGAGGTGCGCCGTATGAAACAGTTAAGCGGTATGTTGTTTGTGCTTCTTCTTTCTTTCACGGCCGCGTGCGCGAACTTTCACGTTGCAGGACAAGTAGCCACTGGCCGGGAGGCTCTGTTGCAGCAGAATCCCAAGTCAGCCCTGGCTCATTTTAAGCAGGCAGCCGAGATGAATCCAGACTTCTATCTCAACTGGTCGCTGCTCCAGCAGGGGGTTTGGACGTATGTGGGCCGGGCTTATTACGCGACCGGAGACATGGGAGAAGCCCGCGCAGCGTTGGAGAAAGCAACCTCCCGCTATGGCTGGGACAATATGGCCAGGCTTTACCTGGGGTTGGTGCTGCTGCGGGAAAACGACCAAGCCAGCGGTCTCAAAGAAGTCGATGCCGGGCTTCTGGGGCTCTACGATTGGATAGACTATGTGAACGCAAATGAGCGACCGGACGGTTCGTTTTGGGATCCGGGGGGATTCATCAAGCAACAAATCGACAAAACGCGGGCGTTAATTCAGGGGAAGGATGTCAGTGTACCGGAAGTTATCGCCGCTGGAGAGTACATCGGGTGGAGAATGGAAAAGGAAATGGATTTCGCCCGCTCGCAGAGGCTGAAATGCTACAAGAATTTGTGCGAGTTTGAAATATGATGAAACCTGCGGTTCGGCCACCAGGGATATTGACTAACCTGAAGATTCCCAGGTCTCGGCGTTGTTTCTTTTGATGAGGCGTTAAGTTTAACGAACAAGGAGGTAAATCGTATGAGTCGGTTACGGGGTATATTGTTTGTATTTCTTCTTTTCTTGTCTTCAGCGTGCGCTAACGTTCAGCTTGCGGGAGACGTGCAAAGCGGGAGGATGTTTCTCTTGGAAGAGGAGCCAAACCGGGCGTTGACCAATTTTAGAGCTGCGGCCGCGCAGGATCCGAACTTCCAGGTGAACTGGTCGCTTCTTCAAGAGGGAGTATGGACCTATGTCGGGCGGTGTTATTACACGCTCGGAAATCTGCCAGCGGCGCGCAAGGCGTTGGAGCAGGCGGTCTCTCTCCATCCCAGCGATAATATGGCGAAGCTCTACCTGGGATTAGTCCTGCTCAGCTCCAACGACACGGCGCAGGGGCTCAAAGAAACCGATGCGGGTCTGAAGGGACTCTACGACTGGCTAAACTATGTTACTTTAAATGTGCATCCGGACGGCCAGTTCTGGGATCCGGGGGGAGCGATCCGGAAACAAATCAGCCAGGCGCGCGCCCTGATCCAGGGTGAAAACACCAATGTGCCGCAGCTGATCAGCGCGGGCCAAGCCATTGGGAACCGGATGGAAAGAGAGATGGACTTTGCCCGCCAGCAGCAGCTGCAAACGTTGCAACCTTTTGGTCCTCCGTAACGGGCCGAGGGGGTGATGCAAAGGGAAATGGAGTGTTGCAGTGGGGGAGCACTGGAGTACCGGGCTTAAATGCGTCACTCGGTACTCCATCACTCCAGTATCTTCGGGTGAAGCGAAAACCGTGTCCTGCCTGCGGAAGCGGGCAACCGGGAAGGTCCCGGCGCGATCAAGGGTGTGCAAGCTGAATCTCGCCCTTTGACCGCGCCTCGGACATGCTTTCGGGGGAATGATGGAGGGGGTAGGAGACTGTGTCGAAGAAAGGAGGTGCGCGAGCGTGAATAAGTTAAGCGGTATATGGTTTTTGTGTCTTCTTTCTTTCACTGCCGCGTGTGCCAACTTTCACGTTGCCGCACAAGTGGCAAAAGGCCGGGACGCGCTGTTGCAGGAGGATCCAAAGATAGCGCTGGCTCATTTTAGAACCGCTGCCGAGATGGATCCGGATTTCTATCTCAACTGGTCGCTCCTCCAGGAGGGGGTTTGGACTTACGTGGGGCGAGCTTATTACGCGACGGGGAATTTCGGCGAAGCGCGCTCGGCACTGGAAAAAGCGACCTCGCGCTATAGCTGGGACAATATGGCGAAGCTCTACCTGGGGTTGGTGCTGCTGCGCGAAAACGACCGAGCCAGGGGCCTTAAAGAACTCGATGCCGGTCTTCTGGGACTCTACGATTGGATCAACTATGTGAATGCGAATCAACAACCGGACGGGACGTTTTGGGATCCGGGGGGATTCATCAAGCAACAAATCGATAAAGCGCGAGCGTTAATCCAGGCGAAAGATGTCGCTGTGCCCGAAGTCATCGCAGCGGGTGAGTACATAGGGGAGAGAATGGAAAAGGAAATGGATTTCGCGCGCCAGCAGCAGATGCGCGACTACAGGACCCAGACTTCGGGAATGTGATTGACCATGGGGCCAGAGGTTCGTCCGCGTAACGGCTCGAAGCGATGATGGAAAGGGAAATAGAGTGCTGGAGCATCGGATTACTGGAGCATCGGATTACTGGAGTATCGGTAAATTCATTACTCTATTACTCCAGCCTGTCCGGTTCTGATCCATGGAACCGATAACTGCGGCCGTATTTCAATCGTGGACGTTTGAACCCTGGATCATCGTTGCGCTCCTGCTTGCTGCGAGCCTTTACCTGCGTGGCTGGTGGCACCTGCATCGCCGGCTTCCACAGCCCTTCGGGATCTGGCGCCTGATTGCTTTCCACGCAGGCCTGGTCACGCTTTTTCTGGCGCTGGGATCACCTCTGGATGCGTTGGCCGAACGACTGCTGCAATTTCATATGATCCAGCACCTAGTGCTGATGATGGTGGTACCGCCGCTGCTGTTACTCGGTGCGCCAATTCTGCCGCTGCTGCGCGGACTGCCGCGACCCGTGTTGAAATATCTGCCACATGTTTTCTTCGGTTCTTCGACGCTCCAGCGGCTGGGCCGCTTTCTGACCCATCCATTGGTATGCTTACTCGCCTTCACAGTGAGCAACGTCGCCTGGCACGTCCCCAACCTGTATGAACTTGCTCTGCGCTCTGAGCTCTGGCACGGCGTGCAGCATGTTTGCTTCCTGAGCACGGGGTTGCTCTTCTGGTGGCCAGTTGTACAGCCCTGGCCGAGCCGGCTGCGCTGGCCGCGCTGGACGATGATTCCCTATCTCCTGTTCGCCGATATCCAGAATACAGCATTGTCGGCTTTTCTCATTTTCTCCGAGCGCGTTCTCTATCCCACCTATGCGGTGTTACCGCGCATGTGGAGCATCTCGCCGCTGGATGACCAGGCGGCAGCAGGAGCAATCATGTGGGTGCCCGGCTCGATAATTTTTCTTATCCCCGTGGGCGTGCTAGCCATCCGATTGCTCGACTCTCAGGGAACTCGCTCTGCGAGGGTGAACAAGGTGCACTACGAGGCGGTGAAAGTTGAGTAACGAGGAACGAGCTTAACCGGGTGTCCAGATGCATTGCTGTCGTGATCCACAGGGCGACTCTCACAGGGGATTCGTTATTCGAATTTGAGTTTTTTGGTTTAGCTTTCGGATTTCGATATTCAGATTTTGAATTTTAATTGGGCTTATTCCGGAGAGACTTATGAGCACGAAATATGACGTCATCATCATTGGCAGCGGGGCGGGCGGAGGGACGTTGGCGCGGCACCTGGCGCCGTCGGGTAAGAGTATCCTGATACTCGAACGCGGCGATTGGCTGAAGCGTGAGCAGCAGAACTGGGACGTCGAAGAGGTGTTTATTAAGAACCGCTACGTTCCCAAGGAAACCTGGTACGACAAGACAGGGAAGCCTTTCCAACCCGGTCTCCACTACTGCGTCGGCGGCGCCACCAAGATGTACGGCGCGGCGCTCTATCGCCAGCGCAAAGAAGACTTCGGCGAGCTGAAGCACTACGACGGCATCTCGCCCGCCTGGCCCATCAGTTACGAAGAGATGGAGCCTTACTACACCAAGGCCGAGCAGATGTACCAAGTGCATGGCGCGCGCGGCGAAGATCCTACCGAGCCGCCGTCGAGCGCGCCCTATCCATTCCCGGCGGTGTCCCACGAGCCGCGTATTCAACAGCTCAATGATGATTTAGCGCGCGCCGGCTACCATCCGTTTCACGCCCCCTGTGGCATTATGCTTAATGAGCAGAATGCGCCGTTGAGCGCCTGCATTCGCTGCAAAGATTGCGACGGGTTTCCGTGCCTGGTTCACGCGAAATCGGACGCCGAGGTGTTGGCCGTGCGTCCGGCCCTGCAGTATCCAAACGTCACCTTGCTCACCAAGGCCAGGGCGGTCAAACTCAACACCAATCCCACCGGCACAGCGGTAACTGAAGTGGTGGTCGAACGTGACGGGGAAAAGGAAGCTTATGAGGGCGGCATCGTCGTGGTTTCGGCGGGCGCTGCCAATTCAGCGAAATTATTGCTGCTGTCCGCCAACGATAAGCATCCTAACGGACTCGCCAATGGGTCAGACCAAGTGGGTCGCAATTACATGTACCACAACAGCGCCGCCGTGTTGGCCGTTTCCAAGGAGCCGAATCCCACTGTTTTCCAGAAGACTCTGGGGTTAAATGACTTCTACTTCGGTATGAAGGACTTCGAGTATCCGATGGGTAATATCCAGATGGTCGGCAAATCGCAGGGGCCGATGTATCGGGGCGAGAAGCCAATCGAGGCGGGGCTGGCCCCAATGTTCGTACTCGACGAAGTGGCGAAGCATGCCGTCGACTTCTGGCTATCGACGGAAGACCTGCCGATGCCGGACAATCGGATAACGTTGGAGCAAGACGGCAGCATCAAGTTGAGCTACACGCCCAACAATCAAGTGCCCAAGCAGAAGCTCTACGACAAACTGAAGTCCATGCTCAATCATTTAGGCATGCACCCGAATCATTTGATCCCGCGCAATCTCTACATGAAGAATGAAATCGGCGTTGGCGGTGTAGCACACCAGGCTGGGACAGTCCGCTTCGGCAAAGACCCCAAGACGTCGGTGCTGGACGTTGACTGCAAGGCGCATGAGTTGGATAACCTTTATATAGTCGATACCAGCTTCTTCCCGAGCATTGGCGCGGTGAACCCGGCTCTGACCGCCATGGCGAACGCCATCCGCGTCGGCGATCATTTGCTGCAGCGCCTCAAATGAGGGGTCTTCAGGCTTTCCTGTGAAGCAGGACTCGAAGATTGCACCGCGGAGGCGCTGGGGTCGCGGAGTAAAGAGTTCTTGGTTAAAAAATCTCCGATCTCGGCGAACTCTGTGCCTCTGCGGTGAATACTTCTTCACAGAAAACCCAGAACAACCCAAATGAGATAAGAATGGCCCAACGCAACGAAATCGCCGCGGTCTATGTCGCCGCTGTAGTTCAGGGCTTGGCCCTCGTCACATTTCCTGCGGCGAGCACGGTCTTCACCAGTCCCCAGCATTACGGCTTGTCGAGCACGGAATACGGCAGTATGTTTGTGCCTCAGGCCATCACGGCGATATCGGCATCGCTGCTGGGGGCGTGGCTGATCCGCCGCTTGGGCATCAAGCGCATCTATCTGCTTGGCCTCACCGCCAACTTGGCGTCCATGGCTCTGCTCTTCTCGAGCCAGTTTGTCATGTCAGACGGCCGGCTGGCCTATGGCATGCTTCTTTTGGCGACGACGAGTCTGGGCATCGGCTTCGGTCTGACCGTTCCCGCCTTAAATACCTTCACGGCGGCCTTTTTTCCGGGGAAGATCGACTCAGCTGTGCTCGTGCTCAACGCACTGCTAGGGTTGGGGACCGTGTTGGCTCCGGTGTTTGTCGCTGTCTTCATTGGGTTGGGCATTTGGTGGGGGCTCCCGGTTCTGGCAGTTGTGTTGCTGCTTGCACTGTTATTATTCAGTCTCTCCCTGCCGCTTCAAGTGGGGACAAATACGACGGCACCAAACCAGAAGGGTAAGACGGCGCTGCCGGCGCGTTTCTGGATCTTCGCCGCATTTGCCTTGTTCTATGGTGTTTGCGAAACGATGAATGGCAACTGGGCATCTCTCTACATGACGCAAAGACTCGGAGCGAGCACAAACCTCGCCTCCCTGGCCCTGACAATCTTCTGGGGTACTGTAACCGCCGGGCGCATTCTCTTTGCCGCAATCGGACGATGGTTCTCCGAGTACCGCACCTACCAGGCTTTGCCTTTCGTAGTGGCGGCTGCCTTTGTCGCCGTCGCGTTCATTCCGAAGAGCGATCCGTTCCTTGGCATTCTGGCCTTTGGATTGGCGGGTCTGGGCTGTTCGGCGCTGCTGCCGTTGACTATCAGCTTTGGCCAGAAGGAACTGACTGCTGTCGCCGCCTCGGTTCCGGGCGGCCTGATCGCCTTTTACCAAATGGGATACGGCATCGCGGCTTTTGGTGTTGGTCCATTGCAGCAGAACGTTGGACTGAGCCTGAACGCCATCTTCGGCTCAACGGCGATTGTGGCGCTGGTCATGTCGGCGCTATCCTTTGTCGTAACCAGACATCGGGACATGCCTGCCCCCGATCTCCAATCACAAACGACACGCAACCCAATTCAACCGTCAACTGCAAAGGAGAAAATATTATGAGTCTAAAAGGTAAGATTGCTATTGTTACCGGTGGCAACAGCGGTATCGGCATGGCCATCGTGTTAGAGCTGGCCAAACAAGGGGCCAACATCGTCATTGATTATGTCGCCCATCCCGAAGCGACTGAAAGTCTGGAGAAACAAGTCGCGGCGTTGGGTGACCAGGCTATCGGCGTCGAGGCCGATGTCAGCCAGGTTGCCGACCTGCAGAGACTTATCGACGCCAGCGTTGAAAAGTTCGGCCGCGTGGACATTATGGTCAACAACGCCGGCGTCGAGACCCGCACATCGGTTCTCAACACGACCGAGCAGCAATATGAGAAAGTTCTCGCGATCAATCTGAAAAGCGCCTTCTTCGGCACGCAGCTCGCGGCTAAGCAGATGATCAAGCAGGGCAGTGGCGGCCGCATCATCAACATCACCTCCGTGCACGAGGACTGGCCGATGCCGGGCAACACCGCCTACTGTTTGTCCAAGGGCGGCATGCGAATGCTTACCCGTACGGCGGGGGTCGAGCTGGCGCCGCACAATATCCTCGTCGTGGGCGTCGGCCCCGGTGCGGTGGCGACGCCGATCAACCTGTCCACCATGAAGGACCCGGCGTTGATGAAGAAGCTTGACAGTGCAATCCCGGTGGGCCGCATGGCCAGGCCGGAAGAGATTGCGAGCATTGTCGCATTCCTGGCCGGGGAAGGCGCGAGCTACATGACGGCGACGACGGTCTTTGCCGACGGCGGGATTATGCACAGCAGCCCCGGGCTGTAAGCGGGAAAATTGACGAGTGTCGACGCAGACGGAGACAGAGACTTTCTTCCGACACTCTCTAGCCGACCCTCATCTCTCGTTCCTTCCGTATTTCTACCCGTCGCCACTCCTAGCTGCGGAGCTGGCAAACGCGAGTGGAAAACGGCATCGCAATAGGAGAAACCATGAGTGAAACCCTGCCGATCATTTACATCGCCAGGCATGGGGAAACCGCCTGGAGTCTTACGGGCCAGCATACCGGGCTGACCGACGTGCCGTTGACCGAACGCGGCGAGCGCAACGCGCGCCGCCTCGGGGAACAGTTGAAAGGACCGAAATTCATCAAGGTGTTCACCAGTCCCCTGCAGCGTGCGCGCCGCACTTGCGAGCTGGCCGGCTTCGGCTCGGTGGCTGAAGTCGATCGCGACCTGCTTGAATGGAATTACGGCGAATATGAGGGCCGCCGCACGGCGGAGATCCTTGCGGAGCGACCAGGTTGGCAACTGTTCCGCGACGGTTGTCCAGGAGGGGAATTACCGCAGGAGGTGGGACAGCGGGCTGACCACGTGGTGAGCCGTGTGCGTTCGGCCCAGGGTGACGTGCTGCTTTTTTCCAGCGGGCACTTTCTGCGCGTGTTCACCGCCCGCTGGCTGGGGCTCGAGCCAGCCGCGGGTAGATATTTCCTGCTGAGTACGGCGAGCCTGGGTACGCTCGCCTATGAGCATGATAACCTGTCCGAGCCGGTAATACGGCTGTGGAACGATACTCGTCATGTGGAAACGTAACTCGCCGCTGTTGGTCACACACCCGGCGAGCAAAAGCCGGGTGAATGAGCGCTCGGCTGTAAAAAGGACGCCGTGGGAGCGCCGGGGGGATTGTAATCACACCTCAAGTGTATACGATTCTTGTGGAGCCGGCTTGAGCCTTGGTGCGGAGTCACGACATGACGCGATATAACGCCATCGTTTTTCTGGTCGACGTGGACAATACACTGGTCGACAACGACCGTATTCAAAACGACATCAAGCGCCATCTCGATCGTGAGTTTGGAGTTGCCTGTCGCGAACGGTACTGGACGATCCTTGAGCAGCTGTTCACAGATTTGGGCTACCGTGACTATCTCGGCGCTCTGCAGCGCTACCGGGTCGAACATCCGCAAGATATTCACCTGCTATCGATGTCGTCGTTCTTGGTGGACTATCCCTTCGCTAATCGTTTGTATCCTGGATCGCTCGACGTGTTGGAGCGGTTCCGCTCGTGGGGGCAGACGGTTATCTTGTCGGACGGCGACGTGGTATTTCAACCGCGCAAGGTAGAACGCTCTGGGATTTTCGAAGCGGTAGACGGTCATGTGCTGATCTACATTCACAAAGAGAAGGCGCTGAATGATGTCGAGCGGCGTTACCCGGCCGAGCATTACGTTTTGGTGGACGACAAACTGCGGATTCTCGCCGCGATCAAGAAAATTTGGGGTAACCGCGTGACCACCGTCTTTCCTCGTCAAGGTCAGTATGCCCATGACGCAAAAGTCGTCGCCGCATGCCCGCCCGCAGATTTGACCGTGGAGCGCATCGGTGACTTGCTCGATTACGACTTGGCCGCGTTGCTGGCGGGCAAACAATCCATCCAAATCTCTTCGGAGGTGAAACCATGAAGGCGACCCAACTCCTTCACAACCTGGGGCAGAGTATCTGGCTTGACAACATCACGCGCGATCTACTGACCAGCGGCACGCTCAAGCGCTACATCGACGAGTTGTCGGTAACGGGGCTCACCTCGAATCCGACGATCTTCGACCACGCTATCAAGAACAGCGCCGCCTACGATGCCGCGATCCGCCAGAAGCTGAAGGAGGGCAGGTCGGGGGAGGAGCTTTTCTTCGAGCTGGCGTTGGAGGATCTGACTCAGGCGGCGGATCTATTTCGACCCATCTACGACCGCACCAACGGTGTGGACGGCTGGGTGTCATTAGAGGTTTCGCCGCTCCTCGCCTACGACACGGCCAGCACTCTCGCGGCAGCCAAGAGTCTGCACGCCCGGGCGGGGCGTCCCAACCTTTTAATCAAAATTCCTGGCACCAAGGAAGGTCTGCCCGCCATCGAGGGGGCGATCTTTGCCGGCATACCGGTCAACGTGACTCTATTGTTCTCCCGTGAGCAGTACGTGGCGGCGGCCGAAGCGTTCTTGCGCGGCATCGAGCGGCGCATCGATGCCGGGCTCAAGCCGGATGTCGGTTCTGTAGCCTCGGTGTTCATCAGCCGTTGGGACGCCGCGGTCATGGGCAAAGTCCCCGACTCACTGCGCGACAAGCTCGGCATCGCCATCGCCGAACGCACGTACAAGGCGGCTCGCGACCTGTTAAACGCGCCGCGCTGGCAGCGCAGCTACAACGCCGGCGCCCGTCCGCAGCGCTTGTTGTGGGCGAGCACCGGAACCAAAGATCCCAAGGCCTCCGACGTCCTCTATATCAAGGCCCTCGCTGCGCCTTTCACTGTGAACACCATGCCCGAAGGTACCTTGAAAGCCCTTGCCGATCACGGCGAGCTCAGCGAGATCATGTCGGCCGATGGCGGCGATTGCGAAGCGGTGTTGGAGCAGTTCGCCAAGGCGGGCGTCAACGTCGATACCCTGGCTATGCAACTGCAGGAAGAAGGAGCCAAGGCGTTCGTCAATTCCTGGAACGAGCTGATGAAGGTGATCGCGTCCAAGTGCGCCGCTATGCAGAAGGCGGGTTAGAACGGTTGGCGGAAATCGCAGCCAAGTCGGAGGGTCGAGTGACGAGGAGCAAGTCGGTAAAGAGTGTCAGGGTTCAGGTTTCAGCCGGTAATAAAAGGACTTCGACATCTGAAACCCGAAACCAGGAACCTGAAAGAAAAACCCGACCCTCTTGTTCATTTCGGATTTTGATATGAAGAGAGTAAGTGGCTCTGGCTCAACCGAACAAACGTGCGGAGAACATGAGGAGTCTTCACTATGAATGTGCTGGTTATCGATGTCGGCGGCACGCATGTAAAAATTCTCGTCACCGGACAAGACGAGCCGCGGAAGTTCCGTTCCGGCCCCACCCTGACAGCAAAACGGATGGTAGCTGGGGTGAAGAAATTCGCCCGGGACTGGAAATATGACGTGGTATCGATTGGCTACCCGGGGATGGTTGTCCGGAATCGGCCGCTTGCGGAACCGCATAACCTCGGACGCGGCTGGATGGGGTTTGACTTTGGAGCTGCGTTCAAGCGCCCCGTCAAGGTATTCAATGATGCCGCCATGCAAGCTCTGGGAAGTTACCGGGGCGGCAAGATGCTCTTCCTCGGGCTGGGAACCGGTCTGGGCTCCACCATGATCGTGGATGGGATCGTCGAACCTATGGAGCTGGCTCACCTTCCTTACAAGAAGGGGACCTATGAAGATTACGCAGGAGAGCGCAGCTTGGAGAAGCGAGGAAAAAAGAAATGGCGGCGCCATGTCGCCGCGGTGGTCAAGCTCCTGGTCGCCGCCCTTGAACCGGACGACGTGGTTCTTGGCGGTGGCAACGTAAAAAAACTGAAACAGCTAGCCAAGGGTTGTCGTGTGGGCGACAACACCAATGCTTTTCTGGGCGGGTTTCGCCTATGGGAGCAAGCTGGCGATCGAGGAAGCGGGAAAGCTCGCAACGTCAAGAAACGAAAGGCCAACCGAGCAAAATTGGCGACAGGCTCCAAGAACGCCGCCCTTACGAAGGGCAGTTAGACAGTGTCGAGTGTCAAGCGACGAGTGATCTTCGCCTTCCCCTTGACACCCGACCCTCGGCCCTTGCTCTTTTGAGATTTCGAAAATAAGGAGCACAAACATGACAGCACCGATCACGCCGCTCACTCAACGCAAAGCATGGAAGGCCCTTGAAGTTCATCATGAAAATGTCCGCAAGCTCCATCTCCGGAAGCTCTTTGCGGATGACCCCAAGCGGGGCGAGCGTATGACGGCGGAGGCGGTGGGCCTCTACCTGGATTACGCAAAGAATCGCATTACCGACAAAACGCTCACGCTCCTCTTGCAGCTAGCGGAGGAATCCGGACTGCGAGCAAGCATGGATGCTATGTTCCGGGGTGAGAAAATTAACATCACGGAAAACCGCGCCGTTTTGCACGTTGCCCTGCGCGCCCCGCGAGGTACTTCAATCGTCGTTGATGGTGAGAATGTGGTGCCGCAGGTCCATGCCGTGCTCGACAGGCTGGCAGACTTCTCCACTCGTGTTCGGAGCGGAGGTTGGAAAGGCCATACCGGCAAACGCATTCGCAACGTCATCAACATCGGCATCGGCGGCTCTGACCTGGGGCCGGTGATGGCTTACGAGGCCCTCAAGCACTATAGCGAGCGCGCCATGACCTTTCGCTTCGTTTCGAATGTCGATGGGACTGACTTCGCTGAAGCCGTTCACGATCTCGACCCAGCGGAGACCCTCTTCATTATTTCTTCAAAGACCTTCACGACATTGGAGACCATGACCAACGCTCGCACGGCTCGCGACTGGTTACTGGCGGGTTTGGGGGGCGATGAAAAGGCGATCGCCAAGCACTTTGTCGCGGTGTCAACGAACGCTGAGGACGTAGCGAAGTTCGGCATCGACACAGCCAACATGTTCGGGTTCTGGGACTGGGTCGGCGGGCGCTATTCCATGGACTCGGCCATCGGCCTCTCGACCATGCTCGCCATAGGCCCGGATAACTTCCGCGCCATGTTGCAGGGCTTCCATCTCATGGACGAGCATTTCCGCACCGCTCCCTTCGAACGCAATCTGCCGGTACTCATGGGGCTGCTGGCCGTCTGGTACAACGACTTCTTTGGCGCAGAGACCGTCGCAGTGCTACCTTACGAACAATATCTCAAGCGCTTCCCGGCCTATTTGCAGCAATTAACGATGGAGAGCAACGGCAAGCACGTCACGCTCGACGGAAACAAAGTTGTGTGCGATACCGGCCCGATTTATTGGGGCGAGCCGGGAACCAACGGCCAGCACTCCTTCTACCAGTTGATCCATCAGGGAACGAGGCTCATCCCGTGTGACTTCATTGCCTTTGGTAAGACCCTTAACCCGCTCGGCCGGCACCATGACATGCTCCTGGCAAACGTGTTCGCCCAGACCGAAGCACTGGCGTTCGGCAAGACGCCCGAGGAAGTCAAGGCGGAGGGCACGCCGGACTGGCTCGTGCCCCACCGCGTCTTCGAGGGTAACCGCCCATCGAATACGATCCTCGCCGAGCAGCTCACGCCGGAAACGCTCGGCAAGCTCGTCGCTCTCTACGAACACTCAGTTTTCACCCAGGGTGCGATCTGGAACATTGACTCCTTCGACCAGTGGGGTGTGGAACTGGGCAAGGTGCTGGCCCAGCGCATTATCCCGGAACTCGAAAGCAAGGCAGAGACGAGTCTCAACCATGATAGCTCCACCAATAACCTGATTCGGCGCTATCGAAAGCTCAAGGAGGCATTATGAAAACTAGCGGCTTTAACGAACAACAACTGCAGAAAATGAAGACCCATCCCGGCTTTATCGCGGCGCTGGATCAAAGCGGCGGCAGCACGCCCGGCGCGCTGCGTCTTTACGGAATCAAGGAAGACGCGTGGTCCAACGAGGCTGAGATGTTTGCCATCGTGCATCAGATGCGCACGCGCATCATGACCAGCCCCAGCTTCAGCGGCGAGCGGATTCTTGGCGCCATCCTGTTCGAGAACACCATGGACAGGGACATGGAGAGTCGGCCAACCGCGGACTATCTGTGGAACGTGAAGCGTGTGGTGCCTTTTCTTAAAGTGGACCAAGGCCTTGCCGCGGAGAAAGACGGGGTCCAATTGATGAAGCCCATGTCCGCCCTTAGTGCCTTGCTCGACAAAGCCAAAGCGAAGGGTGTCTTCGGAACCAAGATGCGCTCGGTCATCAAGCAAGCCAACCCAGCCGGCATCAAAGACATCGTGAACCAGCAGTTCGAAGTAGCTGGGCAGATCATCGCTGCGGGCTTCGTGCCGATCATCGAGCCGGAAGTTGACATTCACTGCCCGCAAAAGGCCAAAGCCGAAGAGTTGCTCAAGGCGGGCATCCTAGAGGGGCTCAACGGACTGCCGGCGGGTCAGTTGGTCATGCTCAAGCTCACCCTGCCGGAGCAAGACGACCTCTACGCCGATTGCATCAGACATCCCAAAGTCGTCAGGGTGGTTGCCCTGTCGGGCGGTTATACGAGGAAAGAAGCCAACGACCGCCTGCGCAGAAATCACGGCGTGGTAGCGAGCTTTTCGCGGGCGCTGGTAGAAGGGCTGTCGGCGCAGCAATCCGATACTGAGTTCAACGCCCTGCTGGATGAATCCATTAAGAGTATCTTCGAGGCGTCCAATACCTGAGCAGGCCATGATCGGAGAATCGGATGGGAATGGATGACGGAGCGGACCACGCTAACGGTCCGAGAATGGTGACCAAAAGGAACCCGGGATATGGACAAGGGTGTCGTCAAGCTTGCCCCATCGATACTTGCCGCTGACTTTGCCCGGCTGGGTGAGCAGGTCGCCGAGGCCGAGCGGGCCGGGGCCGACCGAATACACGTCGATGTCATGGATGGACACTTTGTGCCCAACATTTCGCTGGGCGCGGTGGTCGTCCAGTCGCTGCGACCCGTGACGCGTCTGCCCCTGGAGACCCACCTGATGATTTCGGACCCGGATCTTTACCTGGACGAGTTTGCAGAAGCCGGCGCCGATTCGCTTCTCGTCCACTGGGAAGGCAACAACAATTTGCATCGCACCGTGCAGCGTGTGAAGGCGCTCGGGAAGCGCGTCGGCGTGGTCATTAACCCGGCCACTCCCGCATCGGCGCTGGAAGAAATCTTGCGAGACGTGGACCAGGTGCTGGTCATGACGGTCAATCCGGGTTTCGGACACCAGCATTTCATCCACACGACCTTGCCGAAGATCCGGCGGGTCTGCCAGATGATTGGGCAGATCAAGCCCAGCTGTGATCTGGAGGTGGACGGCGGCATCGATGCGACCACGGCGCCGCTGGTGATTGACGCCGGAGCCAACGTGTTGGTGGCCGGCTCGGCGATCTTTGGTGATAGCGATGGCATAGCCGCGGCCATGAAGCGGCTGCGCTCCCCGGCGGACAAGTGACGAGCGGCCCGGGACAAAGAGTGTCGAGTCACTAAGGGTCGAGTGACGAGTGATTTTCCCCGACACCCAACCCACGACCTCCTAAGAAGCGGAGAACTAATAATTTTTCCTGAGAAAGGAGTCCGTTATGCAAATCGGAATGATTGGTCTTGGCAGAATGGGTGCGAACATGGTGCGGCGGCTTCTCACCGGAGGCCATCAGTGCGCGGTGTTCGACATGTCGCCCAAGGCCGTCCAGGAGTTGGTCGAGGAAAAAGCCATTGGGTCCTCCTCGCTCGCGGACTTTGTGAAGAAGCTGACGAAGCCGCGAGCGGTCTGGTTGATGGTTCCAGCGGCGGTTGTAGACAAGACGATCGCCGACCTTGTGCCCCATCTGGAACGCGATGACATTCTCATCGACGGCGGCAATTCCTACTACGTGGATGACATCCGGCGCGCCAAGGATCTCGCGCCGAAGGGAATCCATTATGTCGATGTGGGGACAAGCGGTGGGGTCTGGGGCTTGGAGCGAGGCTACTGCATGATGATTGGCGGTGAAGACGCGGTGGTCAAACACCTCGATCCAATCTTCGCCAGGCTGGCTCCCGGTATGGGCAACGAAATACCACGCACGCCGGGGCGCGAAAAGGCCGGCGGCACAGCCGAGCAGGGCTACTTGCACTGCGGCCCAAACGGCGCCGGCCACTTCGTCAAGATGGTCCACAACGGCATCGAGTACGGCATCATGGCTGCCTACGCCGAGGGACTCGGTGTTCTGCGCGCCGCCAACGTCGGCAAGCAAAAACATGAGATCGACGCCGAGACGACGCCACTGCGCGACCCAGAGCACTACCAGTACGACCTCAATTTGCCTGACATCGCGGAGGTCTGGCGGCGCGGCAGTGTGATCGCCTCCTGGCTGCTGGATTTGACTGCGAGCGCCCTGGTCGAGGATCCCGCCCTTGCGAAATTCGCAGGCCGGGTTTCGGACTCCGGCGAGGGGCGCTGGACGATCAAGGCCGCTATCGACGAGGCCGTCCCGGCCCACGTCCTGTCGGCGGCGCTGTATGAACGTTTCAGCTCTCGCGGCACGGCGGACTTTGCCGACAGGCTGCTCTCGGCGATGCGCTATGAGTTCGGCGGACACCTGGAAAAGTCCGCCAAATGAGGAGAAAGCTATGAATGTTTCCCATTCGGATGCCCTGGTTTTTTTCGGTGCCACGGGCGATCTTGCCTACAAGAAAATCTTCCCGGCACTCCAGTCGATGTTGAAACGCGGCCACCTCAACGTTCCGGTTATCGGGGTGGCGAAAGCCGATTGGAATGTCGACCAGCTCTGCGCCCGGGCGCGCGACAGTCTCGAGAAACACGGGGGAGGAGTCGATGCCGCCGCTTTCGACAAGCTTTGCCGCTTGCTGCGTTATGTTGCCGGCGATTACAAAGACGCGGCGACCTTTCAGTCCATTCGCAAGGAGCTGGGCTCCGTGCAGCGGCCGGCGCACTACCTCGCCATCCCACCGGCGCTGTTCGAGCCGGTCGTGGAACAGCTGGCCAAGGCGGGCTGCAGCCACGGGGCTCGCGTCATCGTTGAAAAACCTTTCGGTCACGACCTCGTGTCAGCGCAAGAGCTTAACCGCATCCTGCTCGGTACTTTTGACGAGGAATCGATCTTCCGCATCGACCATTACCTCGGCAAGCGGCCCGTGCATAACATGCTCTTCTTTCGATTCGCGAACGCGTTTCTGGAGTCGTTCTGGAATCGCGATCACGTCGAGAGCGTGCAAATCACTATGGCGGAAGACTTCGGCGTCCAGGGCCGCGGCGCTTTCTACGACCAGACGGGGACCATCCGCGACGTGATCCAAAACCATCTGTTCCAGGTTTTGGCCAACCTCGCTATGGAGCCGCCCGTCAGAACTGACAGCGAGTCGGTTCGCGATGAAAAGGTAAAGGTTTTGAAGGCGATTCCACCCATCGAGGCAAAGGACCTCGTGCGCGGCCAGTTTCGCGGCTATCGGAACGAGAAGGGCGTGGCGCCCGATTCCAAAGTGGAAACCTTCGCTGCGCTACGACTCGACGTGAGTTCCTGGCGCTGGCAGGGAATCCCATTCTACATCCGCGCCGGCAAGTCGCTGCCCGTGACCTGTACCGAGGTCGTTGCGCGCCTGCGCCTGCCGCCGCCGGTTTTTCCCACGTGCGCTCCCCCTGAGAACTATTTCCGGTTCCGTATCAGCCCCGATAACACACTGGCGTTCGGTCTGACGGTAATGGACCCGGAGGAGAAGGCGATCGGACAATCGGTGGAGCTGCGCGCGAGCGAGCACGCCGGGCCGAATGAGATGGATGCTTACGAACGGGTGCTCGGGGACGCGATGGCGGGGGATGCCACATTGTTCGCTCGTGAGGACTACGTGGAAGAGGCGTGGCGCATTGTCGATCCGGTGCTGAAGGCCGGCACTCCGGTTTACGAATACGCTCCAGGTACCTGGGGCCCGAGTGAGGTCGACGAAAAAGTTGCACCGTTCAGAGGCTGGGAGAACCCGGCGGTGGCGAGCTAAAAGAATGCAGTGATGGAGTACTGGAGCATTGGATTATTGGGTTGAAAACATCACTCCATTACTCCAGTACTCGAGTCTTTCTAGGAGATGCGATGAAAATTGAAATACTTGCCGATGCCGACGCCGTCGCGCAGAAAGCTGCCGAGATCATCGCCGCTGGCGCTCGGGCGGCGGTTGCAGCGCGCGGCCGTTTCATCATCGCCGTTAGCGGCGGCCACACACCGTGGCAAATGCTGCGTGCGCTGGCAAACGAAGAGGTACCTTGGGAAAGCGTGCACGTGGTTCAGACAGACGAGCGCGTGGCAGCGGCCGGAGATCCGGACCGAAACCTTACCCATTTGCGCGCAAGCTTGCTCGAGCATGCGCCGCTGAGACCTGAACAGATTCACGCCATGCCGGTGGAGTCACCTGACTTAGAGGCTGCGGCCAAGCGCTATGCCTTCACTCTCCAGGAGATCGCCGGCTCGCCGCCGGTGCTCGATCTCACCCACCTCGGCCTCGGGCCCGACGGCCACACCGCCTCCTTAGTGCCTGGAGATCAGGTGCTCGATGTCACTGATGCAGACGTCGCGCTAACTGGGGTTTATCAAGGCAGGCGCCGCATGACCTTGACTTATCCGATGCTCAATCGCTCCCGCCGGATTTTGTGGCTTGTGACGGGCAACGACAAAGTTGGAGCGCTCGCGCGCCTGCGCGACGGCGATGCGTCGATTCCAGCCGGCCGGGTCCAGCGGGACCAGGCCCTGGTGCTTGCCGACCGCGCGGCGGCGGTACAGGTAGCAGAGCGCTGAAAGGCTCAACTCTCAAAGAGCAAAGAGGATGGAGCAAGGAGCAGAGAGCAAAGGAAAAGAGCTTCGCACTAGGCGCTTTGCCCTGGCCGCGACCAGCCGTTAATCTGCGCGGGTTGGCGGCGACTGAAACGAAAAGAAAAATATGCGAGTGGGCATCGCCACCGATCACGGTGGATTTAGTTTGAAGCAGGAGGTTGTGGCGCACCTGCGCGCGGCGGGGCATGAGGTAGTCGATTTCGGCGCTCAGGCCTTGGACTCCACCGACGACTATCCTGATTTCGTTATCCCCCTTGCCCGAGCGGTTGCGGCGGGAAAGGTCGACCGCGGCGTGGCGATCTGCGGCAGCGGCGTCGGCGCGTCGGTGTGTGCCAACAAGGTTCCAGGCGTTCGCGCGTCCCTGATCCACGACCATTTCTCTGCGAAGCAAGGAGTCGAAGACGATCACATGAACATCCTTTGTATGGGCGGCAGAACGGTCGGACCGGCGGTGGCTTGGGATCTCGTCCAGACGTTCCTCACGGCCGAGTTCAGCCAAGCCGAGCGACACCTGCGCCGTTTGGGCAAAGTGGCTTCCCTGGAAGCGGGAAAAGCTTAGCCAGAGGTGCGAGTGACAAGTGACGGGAGACTAGGAGCGGGTAAGTACAAGGTGTTGGAGTTCCGGTTTCAGCCTGTGAGAGTCCCCTGACATCTGAAACCCGAAACCTGAAACCAGGAACCGGAAACAAGACACCCGACCCTCGACCCCTATCTTCTTAAGGAGAAACGCATGGCAGACGAGAAAACTGTTCAATTAGCCATTAATACTATTCGCACGCTCTCGATAGATGCGGTGCAGCAGGCCAAGTCCGGACACCCCGGGACGCCGATGGCGCTCGCGCCGCTGGTCTACACGATCTGGAACCGCGTCATGCGCTTCGATCCGCAGGACCCGATCTGGCCCAACCGTGATCGGTTCGTGCTTTCGAACGGTCACGCCTCGATGCTGCTGTGGTCCATCCTCCATCTCACAAAAACACAAGCGGTAAATGCCGACTATGAAACGCTCGGCCATCCCTCGGTTTCTCTCGACGACATTCGTCACTTCCGCCAACTCGAGAGTAGGGCGCCCGGACACCCTGAGTATCACTGGGTCTCAGGCGTTGAGGCTACGACCGGTCCACTGGGACAAGGCGTCGCGACGAGCGTGGGGATGGGTATCGCCGAAAAATGGCTCGCCAACCGTTACGACCGGCCCGGCTTCGAGATTTTCGACTACAATATTTACGTGATTTGCGGAGACGGCTGCATGATGGAGGGTGTCGCGTCGGAAGCCGCGTCTCTAGCTGGTCATCTGGGTCTCGACAACCTTTGCTGGATCTACGACAACAACCGCATCACTATCGAAGGGAGCACGCGCATAACCTTTACCGAAGACGTTGAAGCGCGATTCCTGGCCTACGGATGGAACGTGTTGCGTGTCGGCGACGCCAACGACATTGAGCGCATCGAGCATGCCCTCGACATCTTCCAAAAGACCAAGGAACGCCCTACCTTCGTTGTTCTCGACAGTCACATCGGCTACGGCTCCCCGCACAAGCAAGACACGGCCGCGGCTCATGGCGAGCCGCTCGGCGATGAGGAGGTCCGCCTTACCAAGCGCAGCTACGGCTGGCCAGAGGATGCGAAGTTCCTTGTGCCCGACGGCGTCTACGAACATTTTGCCGCCGGCGTCGGCGCACGAGGTGCGAAAGCCCGACAACAATGGACCGAACTCTTCGCCGCGTATCGAGCCAAGTACCCTGAGCTTGCGAGCGAGATCGAACAAATGCAAAAGCGCGAGCTCCCGGCCGGTTGGGACCGCAACTTGCCGGTCTTCCCACCTGATCCGAAAGGTATCGCGGGACGGGACGCCTCAGGCAAGGTACTGAACGTGCTCGCGCAGAACATCCCATGGTTCTTGGGCGGCTCGGCGGACCTCGGGCCGTCGAACAAAACGACTCTGACCTATGAGGGAGCGGGCGACTTCCAGGTCGACAGCCCGGGCGGGAAGAATCTGCATTTCGGCATCCGCGAACACGCAATGGCGGCAACCGTTAACGGGCTCTCGCTTTCCAAACTCCGCGCTTTCGGCGCAACCTTTTTCATCTTCAGCGATTATGCGCGGCCCGCGATCCGGCTCTCAGCTCTTATGGAGCTGCCCGCGATCTTCGTTTTCACCCACGATGCCATGGGCGACGGCGAGGATGGCCCGACCCATCAGCCGGTAGAGCAACTCGCGTCGCTGCGCGCCATCCCGGGGCTGGTAACCCTGCGGCCCGGAGACGCCAACGAGGTCGTCGAAGCCTATCGCTATATTCTGCAATTGCGTCACGAGCCTGCCGTGCTGGCGTTGTCGCGCCAGCCGTTGCCGACTCTGGATCGGACTGAGTACGCCGCGGCTTCCGGAGTCGCGCGGGGCGCTTACGTGCTCGCCGACGCCCCCGGGGGGAGCCCCGAGGTAATTCTCATCGCCTCCGGCAGTGAAATCAGTCTCGCTGTGCAGGCGCACGAGAATTTAATCGCTGAGGGTATCCGTTCGCGGGTGGTGTCAATGCCGTCCTGGGACGTCTTCGACCATCAGACCCAAGAGTACCGAGACAGTGTGCTTCCTCCCGGGGTGACGGCGCGCGTCGCGGTGGAACAAGCGTCGACTTTCGGCTGGGAGCGCTACGTTGGAACGACGGGCCGCATCATCGGCATGAAGACCTTCGGCGCCTCGGCACCGCTGAAAGAGCTCCAGAGAAAGTTCGGCTTCGAGCCGGACCAAGTAGAGGCGGCTGCGAAGGAACTGCTCGGCAGGAAATAGAGGGATTCGCTGCATTCCCTGCGATGAATTTTTGCAGGCATGATGCCCGGAGAACTGTCTTCACTGTGGAAAGAGTAACGAGGGCTCGGGTGACGAGTGGAGCACAAAGGGGTCAAGTGCGATTCGAGATGCGAGATTCGGGATACGGGATTTCAGGCTTCGGATTTTGATTTTGAGTTGCTATGGATAAAGAACGAAAGCCGATTTTTGCTGGAAACTGGAAGATGAAAAAAACCGTCGCTGCCAGCATGCGGCAAAAAACGCGCCTCGGCGGCGTTGCCATCCCGGTGTTTTCACCCCTCACTGCTGTCGCCGCGGTCCGCGCCATCGTCCTCGTGTGCGGTCTGGCTGCGGCGCTCTCGCTCGCGGGCTGCCAGGTCTTCGGACCCGCTGCTCTGGGCGCGGGCCGCGGCGCGTATAATGACGTCATCGCGCGCACGACTTCTGAGCAGACGCTCGGCCTGATCGTGCGGCTGCGGTACTCGGATCCTATTGGCCTGCTCACGGTATCGAGCGTTACCGCGGGCCTTCGGTTCAGCACTCAAGCCAAGGGCGAGGCGGGGTTCGGATCGCCAGCGAGCTACGCGGGGGCCCTGGTTCCGTTCTCGGCGGGGGTGGGCTACGAGGACAGCCCCACGATCTCCTACGCGCCCGTCGATGGGCAGGCGTTCCTGCGCGAGTGGCTCGCGCCCGTTACCCTGGAGACGCTGGTAATGGTGATGCAGGCGGTCCCGCGCCCGGAACTTATGGTGCTCCTAATCGAACGCATGAATGGACTGCGCTCGAGCGCACGCGCGACAATCGAGGAGCGGACCGCCTTCCATCGCGCAGCGACGCTCCTGGCACAGTTCCGCGATCTCGGGATGGCGTTGTGGGTGCAGCAGAGTGGCGCGAACGGGCGCTATGAGCTGATCCTTTCGCACTATTCGCCGGGCCACATCGCCGAAGTGGCAGAGCTCCTGCGTCTCCTCGACCTTCGTGGCAACCCGGCGCAGGAGCGCGCGATCCGGATCCCGGTGGCCATGGGTGTCCGGGGCGGAGACTTCGACGGACTGGCGGTGCAGACGCGCTCGGTTGCGGAGATCATGCGCAACGCGGCGGCGGCGATCGAGGTGCCTGACGAGCATGTCAAGGAGGGCCTCGTGGAGGCGCGCTCGGATCCTCCGAGGGCTTCGGCTGCTCTGGATCCGATCCTGCGCATCCAGTCGAGTAGGAACGCCCCGAGGCACGCGAACGTGGCCGTGCAGCATCGCGGCTGGTGGTACTACGTGGACGACACGGACCTGGCAAGCAAGCGGACGTTCGTGCAGATCCAGATGCTCTTCCTGACCCGCCTCTCGGAAGCGGCGCGCGGAACGCAGACCGCACCTCTCTTGACGATCCCGGTCAAGTGACGGCACGCCGTAAGGGGTCGATGGCGGATCGCTTGCGGATTTGGCCCAGGGAGCGAAAACATGTTGGTAAGAACGGAGCGGTAAACGACTAGGCGCGTCCAATATTCAGACCTCTTGAAAGACCCGTCCGCTCGCACTCTTATCGCCGGGGATCTCGAGGCGGTTTTCCTGCCCGGCTATGGGATGCTCGGCGCCTCGCTGCGCCACCGAGGCGTCGAGATCCTCAGGCGTGTGGAAGATCTTGAAGCCGCCGCCGCGAACGGGAGCACCGCAGGAATCCCGTTCCTCTATCCGTGGGCGAACCGCCTCGCGAGACCGCACTATCGCGCGGCAGGGCGGGAGGTGAACCTCGATCTATCTTCACCGCTGCTTCATTTCGACAATCATGGGCTACCGATGCACGGTGTGCCGTGGTCGCTGCTCGCCTGGGAGCTGACCGAGGCGAGACCAGATTTCCTTGCGGCCAGGCTCGGGTGGAGCCGCCGCGAGCTCCTTGCGATTTTTCCATTCCGCCACCGGCTTGAGATGGCGGCGACCCTGCGATCCGAAGGCCTGACAGTAGAGACGACCTTGGTTGCCGGCCGCGACGCCCCAGCACCGGTTAGCTTCGGGTTTCATCCCTACTTTGGGCTCCCCGAGATCCCGCGAGCGCAGTGGCGCCTGGAGCTGCCCGCAATGCGGAAGCTCGTGCTCGACGGGCGCGGCATCCCGACCGGTGCGGCAGAGCCCTTTGATGGGCTCGACGCACCGCTGGGCGAAAGCAACTTCGACGATGGCTTTGCGTTGATCGAGGAGCAAGCTTCGTTCTCCATCGAAGGAGGCGGGCGCCGAATCACCGTGGATCTCCTCGCGGGCTACCCGTACGCGCAGGTCTTCGCGCCTAAGGACAAGGAGTACGTTGCCCTCGAGCCGATGACCGCGCCGGCAAGCGCGCTCACGAGCGGCCGTGGCCTCCGCCTCGTGGAACCGGCCGCGCGGTTTCGGGCGGCGTTCCGAATTCGCGTCGATGCACTTCCGTGATGTGCGGGCGGGTGTGGTACCTACAAAAGCATTTTTTGCGCGGTTGGCGTCTGGGGCGTGATCCGTGAGCAAAGCGCAGAGCGCGTAGCGCACAGAGTGACACCGGCACGCGCCTGCGGTGCCAGCCGCAAACCGGCTGGACCGGCTTGATCGCACAGATCTTGATTGACTTGGGACTTTGAACGGGAGTCCACGGAGATAACGGAGGTGATTTAGCTGTCTTCGATTCTGAGGCTGAGACCCGAAGGGAGCACAGTCGAAGGGGCGCGCTGTTTTTGCGCATTTCGAGCTTTGAATTTTGATTCGCGATTGTGCATGCGTTACAAAGAATTGCTGGAGTTGCAAATGAATAAAGAACGAAAGCCGATTATTGCCGGAAACTGGAAGATGAACAAGACTGTCGCCGAGGCGCTGGCGCTGGTGCGCGATTTGAAAACCGAACTGGCGAACATAAGCGAGGTGGACATCGTCGTATGCCCGCCGTTCACCGTATTGAGCGAAATTGCAAAAGCGCTTCGCGATTCCACCATCCTTCTTGGCGCACAGAACATGAGCGAGCATCGCTCCGGCGCGTATACCGGCGAGATCGCGCCGGAGATGCTCAAAGAATTATCCGTGCGCTACATCATCCTCGGCCACTCAGAGCGCCGTCAGTATCAAGGAGAATCCGACGCGTTAGTTTCAAAGAAAGCGCAAGCGGCGCACGCCGCATCTCTTCAACCGATTGTTTGCGTCGGCGAAACCCTCGCGGAGCGTGAAGCGGGGCAAATGGACAAAATTCTGGAAGCCCAGGCGCGCGGGAGTTTGACCGGCTTGAGCAAAGAGCAGATGGTCGAGACCATTGTCGCTTACGAGCCCGTCTGGGCGATTGGCACGGGAAAGACCGCGACGACCGTCCAGGCGCAGGAGGCGCACGCGTTCATCCGCGGGTTGCTGGTCAAGCTGTTTGACGAAGCCGTCGCCCGGCGCGTCCGCATTCAATATGGCGGCAGCGTCAAGCCATCCAACGCGCGCGATCTGATGAGCCAACCGGATGTGGATGGCGCGCTGGTGGGGGGCGCGTCGCTCGAGGCCGGGAGCTTTATCGACATAGTCAGGAATTCAATCTAGGAAGACGCAGGATGCGCTGCTTTTGGAACTTGTTGTCGCGGGATGAAAGAGTGACTGACGAGGATCAGGGATTTTCCCCTCGACACGCGACCCTTGCCCCACGGCTTTGATCGGCCTCTTGGCGCACGCGACTCCACGCGTTTTCAACTTTTCGCTACAAGAATCTCAGCCCATTCGTAATGGATACAGTGTTTAAGCAGCTGCAGGAGAGCAGGCGCGGGCCACGGATCTTCCAGGGTATCCTACCGGTGAGCCGTGCCGGAGCAATTAGAGACACACTGGCTGGTTTCACGCTCGCCGCGATGAACATTCCGCAGGCGCTGGGCTACACGAAGATTGCCGGCATGCCGGTCATCACGGGGCTTTACACCCTGCTGTTGCCGCTGGCGGCGTTCGCGACGTTTGGTTCGTCGCGCTATCTGGTGGTAGCAGCGGACTCGGCAACGGCAGCCATTCTCGCAGACGCGCTGTCACAGGTAGCGCCCATGGCCAGCGAGCACTACGTGGCGCTGGCGGGGCTCGTAGCTATGCTGACGGCGGGCTGCCTGTTGCTGGCGCGGCTATTCAAGCTCGGCTTCCTCGCCGACTTCCTCTCGCAGACAGTGCTTGTGGGGTTTCTCACCGGCGTCGGATTCCAGGTAGGTATCGCGGTGCTCGGCGAAATGCTAGGCGTGCCGGTCGAGAGCCGTAGAACGGTCGAGCAGTTCGCTCAGGTAGTCCGGGGCTTGCCGCAGGTGCATGTGCCGACGATTTGCATCTCCGTAGCAGTCGTGGCGGTCGTCTTACTTTGCCGCGGGCTCGCACCGAGGCTGCCCGGCCCGCTCTTCGCGGTCGTAGGCGCAGTGGCCGCCAGTGCCGCGTTCGATTTCTCCGCGCGGGGAATCACTGTCATTGGACCTGTGGCAGGAGGCCTCCCACCGCTTGGGGTATCGGATGTGAGCTGGGGCGAGGTTCTGGCGCTCCTCCCCGTGGCGGGCTCGTGCTTCCTAATGGTTATTGCTCAGAGCGCGGCAACGGCGCGCGCCTACGCGTCGCGCCATCACGAAACGCTCGATGAAAACGCTGATATAGCGGGTCTGTCAGCGGCCAATGCGGCCGCGGCGCTCAGCGGCACGTTCGTGGTGAACGGCAGCCCGACGCAGACCGCAATGGTTGAGAGCGCCGGCGGGCGAAGCCAGATTGCCCAGCTGGCCACTTCCGGAGTCGTCGCATTCGTGCTTCTCTTCATGACCGGCCCGCTGCAGTATCTGCCTCGGTGTGTCCTCGGGGCCATCGTATTTACCATCGCAGTGGGGCTCGTCGACCTGCGCGGTTTGCGCGACATTGGACGCGAAAGCCCCGGCGAGTTGCGGCTGGCATTGACCACCGCCGCAGTGGTTGTGGCGGTCGGCGTCGAACAGGGCATCCTGCTGGCAATGGTCCTCTCACTGCTTCGCCACGTGCGCCACAGTTACCGTCCGCACACAGCAGTGCTGGTGGAGGACGGCGCTGGACACCGCCGGCCAGTGCCGGCGATCCCTGGGGCGCTGAGCGAGCCCGGCCTGGTGATCTTCCAATTCGGAGCGGACCTCTTTTACGCCAACGCCGGCCGCTTCGCAGAGGACGTACGAGGCCTCGTTGAACGAGCGCCCACGCCGGTCAACTGGCTGGTGGTGGAAGCCAGCGCGATCACGAGCATAGATTACTCGGCGGCACGAGTGCTGCGGTCCTTGCAGCACGATTTGATCCGTGCCGGCGTCGTGATGGTGCTCGCCCATGGGCAGCCGTCCCTACGGTCTGATCTGGACCGTCACCGCCTGACCGATGTCATCGGCGCCGACCATGTCTTCGATAGCTTGCACGAGGCGCTCACCGAAATACGCGGACAGCGTCTTCGTGGCGTGGAGGAAGGGAAGAGCAGCGCGAGATGAAGCAGTGACGAGTGTAGAGTGCGGGGGTTTTGGGTTGCAGGTGTCGGGTCTCAGATACCGAGTGCCGAGGAATTTCAACCTCGACGCCCGCGGTTGACCCTTGCTGCTTTCGGATTTTATGGGATCCAACTTAGGGGGGCATATGGACACTTCAACAGCGAAGAAACGCATTTTGATACTCGGCGGCGGGTTTGCCGGCGCCTACACCGCTTTGCACCTTGAGAAGCGGCTGGCGAGCACGCCGGACGTCGAACTCATGCTCGTGTCGCGGGAGAATTCTGTGCTGTTCACGCCGATGCTCCACGAGGTCGCAGGAGGTGACGTGGCCTTCACCGATATCGTGCAGCCCCTGCGGAAAATGCTTCGACACACCCGCGTGGCGGTCGCCGACGTCGAGGCAATCGATGTCACCAAGAAACAGGTGCGCATTCGGCACAGCGGTCTTGAGCGCGTGTACGACGTGCCATACGACCATCTCGTGCTGGCGCTCGGTGCGGTGACGAACTTCTTCAGGACGCCCGGCCTCGAAGAGCACGCGCTGACGATGAAGACGCTCGGCGATGCCATCCTGGTCAGAAACCTTGCCATTGATGCGCTCGGACTGGCGGACAACCTGTCCGATGAAACCGAACGCCAGAAGACGTTGACGGTGGTGGTAGCGGGTGGGGGGTTTGCCGGCGTGGAAACCGCCGGCGCCGTAAACGATCTCCTGCGCGAAGCTATGAAGTTCTATCACAGCTTGAATCAGGACATGCTCCGGATCGTGCTGGTAGACCCTGGTGACCACATCCTCCCCGAGTTGGGCATTAGCCTCGGTCGCTACGCCCAGGACCGGCTCGGCCAGCGCGGGGTGGAGGTTCGCCTCAAGACCAAAGTCGCCGGCTATGACGGTGAGGAAGTGGCCCTGAGTGATGGCGCGAAGATCGCTACCCGCATGCTCATCTGGACCGCCGGCATCACGCCGTCGCCGCTGTTGTCCAGTCTGCCGTGCGCGATTCAGCGGGGTCGGGTCGTAGCCGACGATTGTCTTCGTGTTCCGGGTTGGCCCGGCGTGTGGGCGTTGGGCGATTGCGCGCTCGTGCCGGACCCACTGAACCCGGGGAAGTTCTATCCACCCACCGCGCAGCATGCCATCCGCCAGGCCGCCGTGCTCGCGAACAATATCGCGGCGGCTCTGCAGGGCCAGGCTCCGCAACCGTTCAAGTTTAAGATCATTGGCCTGCTCGCCACGATCGGACGGCGCCACGGCGTGGCCGAGATTTTCGGCCTGCGATTTTCCGGGATCATCGCCTGGTGGTTGTGGCGCGGCATCTACCTGAGCAAACTTCCCGGGGTGCAAAAGAAGGTTCGCGTGGCGCTCGACTGGACGCTCGATCTTATTTTCTCGAAGGACCTCGTCCAGTTGCCGACGTTACGGTCGCGGACGATGTCGGAAATGGAACATTCCTCAACTGGCACCACGCATGAAAACGGGAAGCGCGAGGGAGAAGTCACGAGTGGCAAATGAAAAAGATGGGATTCAGGTTTCGGGTGTCCGGTAGGAAGTTGCGAGGGTTGAATGAGCGGGACTGATCGCATCGCCGAACCTTCGGAAGGACAAGGCGGCTTGCTTTCTCTAGCGCTATTGACGCTCCTCGTAGGAGCGGCAGCAGGACTTGTGGGAGCGATTTTCCGTCTTTCACTAGATCAGGCGGACCGCTGGCGCGACGGGCTGATTCATTGGGCGCACGGCGGGAGCTTTGCCGGCTTGTTGCTCGTGACCGCGGCTTGCGCGGGCGCAACCGCATTTGCGGCCTGGCTCGTGCGCCGATACTCACCGCACGCGTCCGGAAGCGGCATTCCTCACGTCGAGGCCGTGCTTGATGAGAAACTTCCACCGGCGCCTTTTACCCTGATACCAGTAAAGTTCTTTGGCGGACTGCTTGCGATCGGCAGCGGGCTCGCGCTTGGGCGTGAGGGACCGACCGTGCAAATGGGCGCGGGCATTGCTCACCTGCTGGGAAAGGTATTTCGCCGCGACTGGCCGGATTGCCAAGCATTGCTTGCGGCGGGAGCGGGCGCCGGCCTCGCGACCGCATTCAATGCGCCGATCGCCGGCGCGGTTTTCGTCCTCGAAGAACTGGTGCGCCGGTTTGACACGCGGATCACGATTGCGACCTTCGGTGCGTCGGCGGGCGCGATTGCAGTGGCGCGTGTCCTCCTCGGTGAAGCGCCGGACTTCCATGTAGAACCGCTGGCTTACCCGGGCTTAGGAACCGTGCCTATCCATCTTGCGCTGGGCGTTGTCGCTGGCTGTCTTGGGGTTGTCTACAACCGCACACTCCTCGGGACACTGACGGCCGCGGCGCGCGTCCGTCGCCTGTCAGTGGAAATGCGAGCTGCGCTGGTTGGCGTGGTGGTGGGTGTGCTGGCATGGTTTGGCCCCGGCGTCGTTGGTGGCGGTGACGCGATCACACAACACATGCTTTCCCGTACAGAGACGGTTTCTATGTTGGCGGTTCTCTTTTTGCTCCGGTTCGCCCTTGGGGCCTTGTCCTACGCAGCAGGAACGCCAGGCGGGTTATTCGCGCCGATGCTTGTCCTGGGATCTCAAAGCGGTGTCTTCTTCGGGATGCTCTGCGTCCTATGGTTTCCCAATGCGGCTCCAAGTACAACGGCACTCGGCGTCGTCGGAATGGCGGCGTTTTTCACTGCTGTCGTACGCGCGCCGGTTACCGGAATCGTTCTCGTGACGGAGATGACGGCAAGCTTCACGCTACTTTTGCCGATGCTGGCGGCCTCCTTTGCGGCCTTCGTTGTGGCGGAAGCTCTGGGCAACAAGCCGATCTACGAATCGCTCCTGGAGCGCGAGCTTTCGGCGGCAGGGGGAACGAGGAGATAGGTTTCGGGTTTCAGATGGCAGGCACGGAGTGTCGAGGACGGAGTGTCGAGTGAAAATACAGGCCGCGAGGAGCAAAGAGAGGTGATGTGCTCTTCCCTCGACACTCGACACTCGTCCCTCGCTTCTCGAGCCGTCGCTTATCTTGCGAGCAATTTTAGAAACTGTTAAGCAAAAGACTTGGTTGCGGGTAAAGGAGAACTCATATGTCCACGAAGCTTCTTCGGTTGGTGACGGTTGCGTTACTGGCGGTGTTTTGCGCCCCAGTGGGAGTGTCTAGCGTTTGGGCAATGGATAGTAACGGTCGCTATTTTGCTCTCGGAGCGGGGTCGAGACCGTGTAGCGACTTCATCAAGTTTCGGGAAAAGCGTCTGGAGAATTTTACCCCCGAGCAGTACGATGTCACCGACGTGATCGTAGAGCATTGGGTGGCGGGATATTTCACGGCGCATAATTTCTATGTTACCGACACCTATGACGTGGTCGGGACGGTGACGATGGACCAAATAGAAGATCGGATAGAAAAATATTGTCGGGCCAATCCAAACCATCGTGTGGCGGAAGCGGTCGCGGCGATTGCTCAAGAGTTGCATACAAACCGCATAAGGCTCGATCCGGGCAAGACAAACCCGGAAAAAAGTCCGGCAAAATAGTGTTCAAGTCCAAACCGTTGAAGTGAGTAATTTGTTAAGGAGCGGGATATGAAAAGGACTTTGACGACCCTGTTGGCGATTGCTTTCGCTGCGGTTTTTTTCGGCTGCTCCGAGCCCCTGACGACCAGGGAGAAGGGGGCCGGGATTGGAACCCTTGCCGGAGCCGGCTTGGGTGCGATCATCGGCAGTGCCACGGGAAATGCCGGAGCGGGCGCCGGCATTGGCGCCGCAATCGGGCTTCTGGGAGGCGCTCTTATCGGCGACCAGATGCAAGCGCGGCAAAAGCAGGAGCAAGCCGTACAGCAGCAATTGTCGTCCCAGCAAGCCGAGATCCAGCGGCAGAATCAAGAGATCCAGCAACTCAAACAGCAGCAAGCGCGGTAGAGAGAAGTCTCAGGCAATTCCAGTAATACTTCGGCACGCCCCCGGATGCTGTCTGTCCGCGCTCGGCTCGGAATGGCAGATTGGAGATCTCGGATTTTCAATTTGAAGTTTGCCATTCGCAATCCCACAGGGCATGCCTTCGCTCCTCCAGACGTACCCATCGATCGACATAGTGTGGCTGAATAATTCAGGCACTCCTCTGGTGTTGAGATACTCAGCCTCGGATTTCCGATCTGGTGCCGATCAAGCATGGTTCAGGTTTGAGGTGCCGGTTTCAGGCGTCAGATGCAGAGTGTCGACTGGAATTATGGAATGGTGGATCATGGGGTGGTGGGGAATGGCTTGGTCATCGGCCGGTATTCCGCTGTTCCAGAATTCAATTTTCCGAGCTGCCAGGTTTCGGATCGCGATTTCATTACTCCAACATTCCAGTAGAGCAACGAGCGACAAGCAACGAGGGATGACCTACTGGACTGCCCGTTCCCCATATTGGACTAAAGTCCAATATACAGCCTTGTTGCGTTGGGGTAGACGGGAATGACAAAGGAGCACGGAATTGCGGACGAAACCCGAAGCCGGAGGGAACATGATCACCATAAGAGCGCGTGAATTTTTCCTATTATTGAGCATTGTTTTTATGCTCATACCGCTGTCCACACAGGCTGCGGAGCCACAACAACCCGGCGCGCAGGGACCCAGCGAAGAAGAACTGGTGAAACAGACGCAGAACCCCGTGGCTAATCTGATCAGTGTGCCGCTGCAGAACAATTTTAACTTCGGCACCGGATCAAAGAGCAGAACCGTTTATGTTGGCAACGTCCAGCCGGTGATTCCGATTCATATTACCGATGACTGGAATCTGATCACACGCATCATCATGCCGATCATCAACCAGCCGTCTCTGTTTCCCGGTATGAGCGGCGCGACGGGGCTCGGCGACATCAACCCGACGTTTTTTTTTCTCCCCGGCGAAGCCCGGCGAGCTAATTTGGGGTGTCGGGCCGACGTTCACGTTGCCGACCGCTACCGACTCTCTCCTAGGCAGCGGCAAATTTAGCTTGGGTCCGGCAGGGGTGGTGCTGACAATGCAAGGACAGTGGGTGTTTGGGGCGCTGATGAATAACCAGTGGTCGGTTGCCGGATGGGGCGACAAGAACGTGAACCAGATGTTGCTGCAGCCGTTCGTGAACTATAACTTGCCCAATCATTGGTATTTGACTACCTCTCCGATTATCACGGCCAACTGGAAAGCCGACGCGGGCGATGTGTGGACGGTTCCCGTGGGCGGCGGCATCGGCAAGCTGTTTAAGTTAGGCGATATACTTCCCCTAGAGGGCCATGCAATTGCGAAGCTGCCGATCAACACGCAGCTTCAGGCTTTCGGCAACGTCGTAAGGCCCGAGTTTGGTTCGAAGTGGCAGTTGCGCTTCCAGGTCCAGTTACTGTTTCCGAAATAAGAATGATGGAGTTGCATCAGTATTGTCCGGCGTGTCATCCTGAGCGACCAGAGAGCGAAGGCTCTGGTCGAGCTTCTTCGGTTGCTCCGCTGCGCAGAATGACGTATTGCACGAGGAAACCAGGATTTAGAAATATGGGCAATCAGTTATGCGCCTAGAATCCACAATAGAAAGACGGAGGGAGATAAAAAAGCATGAAGCTTAGAACGACACTTCTAGCCGCCGCCGGCGTTCTTTTGATGCTGGTCACGCCTTTCAGGGGCATGACACAGGAAACCACCACGAAGGATGCTGCCGATACCAAGGCTGCCGATACCAAGAAGGATCAGACTCCTTCTGAGCCGGCCGCCAACTACTCCGGCGACTTTTGGACGCGCTCGACCCTTACGGGCGACTGGTGGGGTGCCCGCAACCAGCTTGCTGAGAAAGGCATTACGTTCGATGTGAATGTGACCCAGATTGGGCAAGGCGTTGTCGCCGGCGGTAAGAGCGGACAGTGGCAATACGGCGGGCGCGGTGACATCATACTGAACCTGGATAGCCAAAAGCTCGGCTTGTGGCCGGGAGCCTTTCTGAATTTGGAAGCTGAGGGCAACTGGGCCTCATCGGTTAACCCCAACACCGGAGCCCTCATGCCGGTGAACAGCAGCCAGACTTTTCCATTACCGGGTGAAAACTTCGACCTGGACTCTTTGAATTTCACCCAGTTCCTTTCGGAGTACGCCGGCTTAACCATTGGCAAGTACGCCACCATCACCTCCACTTCCGGCGACATGAATGAGTTTGCCCACGGCAAAGGCGCTACTCAGTTCATGAATATGGCGTTTAATTTCAATCCGATCTTAGCTTTCACGGTTCCCTACTCGACCCTGGGCGCCGGGGCGATCGTATTGCCGACCAAAGATCCCAAGCAGGCGATCGTGAGTTTTTTGGTTTTGCAAGCCAACGGAACCGCGAGCACTTCCGGCTTTGATGATTTGAGCTCAGACAACTTATCATTTGCCGGCGAGGGCCGGGTAAGGACGGACTTTTTCGGTCTCACCGGACATCAGGATTTCGGCGCGACTTATTCCAACAGGAAATTTACCTCGATTGATCAGCGGCTGGTCCCTTTTCTCGTGACGGGCCAAGCGGAAGCGAAGAGAGGCTCTTGGAACGTTTACTACAACTTTGACCAGTATTTCTACGAGCCAAAAAAGGGCTCCGATCAAGGCATCGGTATTTTCGGCCGCTTCGGCGCTTCGGACGGCAATCCTAACTTCATGCATTTTTTCTACAGCATAGGTGTCGGCGGCAAAGGCATCATCCCTAACCGGCCCCTCGACCAGTTCGGACTAGGGTTCTACTACATTGATATTAACCAGCCAAAAATTCAGGGTTTGCTTCGGACCACGAAATTGTTGCGCGATGAGTATGGGTTCGAGGCATACTATAATTTTGCGATCACGCCGTGGCTGCTGCTGACGCCGGATATCCAGGTTGTCAGGGGGGCGCAAAAAGACAAAATCAAAATCGGTCCTCCACTGCCCCTCATCAATCGGACGAGCATCGGTACGGCGACGATTCTTGGTTTCCGGCTGCAAATTTTGTTCTAAAGAGTGACAAGGGCGAGTAGTCGAGTAAAGCTACCTGAAACCATCTGCCAGTCCGAGGTGCCGGGGTTCCAGGTGTTTAGTGTCAGGTATCAAGGGCTTCAAATTTCGAGGAGAAACCATATGAAGAATATCAAGATAGTACCGCTCGTATTGCTGACAGCACTGGTGCTAGCCGGCCCGGCCTCGGGCCAGGACCTGGATGGGACGCTCAAGAAGATCAAATCGTCGGGGACGCTCACCTTGGGTTACCGCGAGTCCGTGCCACCGTTCTCTTTCTTGGGTCCGGACAAGGAGCCGGTGGGCTATTCCGTTGACCTCTGCAAGTATGTTGCGGCCGGGATTCAGAAGCAGCTCGGACTGGATAGTCTGAAGGTCAACTGGATGCCAGTCACGGCCGAGAACCGGATCGACATGGTGGCGCAGGGCAAGATAGATATCGAGTGCGGTACGACCACGGCCAGCCTGTCGCGCCAGGAGCGGGTGGACTTTAGCCTGATGACCTTCGTTGACGGGGGAAGTCTGCTGGCCACGTCCGACGCCAATCTCCAAACTCTTGCTGACCTGGTGGGCAAGCGCATTGCGGTCATTCCCGGCACTACTACCGAGAAGGCGCTCGCCGATTTCCTGAAGAAGAAGTCCATTACCGCTGAAACGGTCCGGGTCAAGGACCATGCGGAGGGGCTCGCTGCCCTCGAAGGGGGCCGAGCCGATGCCTTGGCCTCGGACCGCGGGATCCTGATAGGGCTCGCGGTAACGTCGAAGAATCCTGGGCGATTCTTCCTGGCGAACCTCCTTTTTTCCTATGAGCCTTATGGGCTTATGGTGCGACGCAACGACGCGGCGTTCCGGCTCGTCGTGAATCGGGCTCTGGCCGGGCTCTACCGCTCGGGCGGTATTGCGCCTATCTACGAGCGCTGGTTCGGTGGCATCGGCAAGCCGAGCGAGGCGCTCGAGGCCATGTACCTCCTCAACGGGCTTCCCGAATGAGGGTTCCAGGTGCGAAGTGGTGAAGGTTTAGTTAGGAGAACGCGGTGGCTTTGAAAAGCTGAATGTCCGTTGGCTCCGCGCCGACGGCGGTTGCATCCTCGAGATCTGGGCTGTCGATACCGCCGGCAAGATCGCCACTGTATATCTCAACCCCCAGCCGATCCATATCGCCAAGGCCGAAACTACGAGCGATAGCTCGACGTCGCGCGGCGGGGAGAATCGCCGGGCGGTCTTATACCGATAGCCCGGTGGCGCATGTGCCTGTCAAAAATCAGAAAGAGTGTTGAGTGATGAGTGTCTAAGCTGACCGGGTCGGAGTATTGCTATAACGACCAATCGGGACAGAGAAAACCAGAAGCTAGAGATCCAAAGTTCCAAATTTCATTTAAAGTGACCGCTGATGAGTTTATCGGTACAAATATTCCTCGGACTAGGTCTGGGCATTGCGACGGGTATTTTCCTGGGGGAGATAACGGCTCCGCTCAAACTCGTTGGCGACGGGTTTGTCCAATTGCTGCAGATGGCGGTACTCCCCTACATCATCATTGCTCTGATCTCGGGGCTCGGAAAATTGAAATACCGGGAGGCCGTCAGGCTTTCGTTACGCGTGGGCAGCCTGCTTCTGCTAATCTGGGCATTGACCTTGGTAGTCTTGTATCTCTTGCCGCTCAGCTTTCCGAATTGGGAATCCGCGTCGTTCTTTAGCACGACGCTGATCGAACCGCCCCAGCAATTCAATTTTCTTGAGTTCATCCCCAGCAACCCTTTCCATTCGATGGCCAACAATATCGTGCCGGCCGTGGTGCTTTTCAGCATTGCGGTAGGCCTGGCCCTGATGGGGATCGAGAACAAGGCTCCACTCATTGCCGACTTTGATATCCTGGAAGAAGCACTCAAGCGGGTCACGCAATTTGTCGCCAGACTCACCCCGTTCGGTATTTTCGCGATTGCCGCGAGCACGGCGGCACCATGAACATCGATGAATTGAGCCGATTGCAGGTCTATATCGTCGCCTACGCCATGGCCGCCCTGTTGATGACGTTTGGCGTGCTCCCCGCTCTCGTCATGCTGCTGACACCATTCGGTTACCGCGAGATCGTCTGGACCACGAAAGACGCGCTGTTAATGGCGTTCGCAACCGACAATTTGCTGATCGTGATACCGATGTTGAGCGACCATGGAAAGGAACTGCTGCGAAAAGTAGCTGGCGCCAGCGCCGAATCGGAATCTAGCGTTGACGTGATCGTGCCGATTTCCTTCAATTTTCCCAACGTCGGCAGGCTGCTCCAGCTCATTTTCATCCTGTTTGCAGCCTGGTTCACCAAGTCGGTCATCGGCCTTGCCGGGTATGTCAGTTTAACGTTGTCCGGCCTGTTAAGCTTGTTCGGCAAACCGGTTGCCGCCATGCCGTTCTTGATTGATCTGCTGCACCTGCCCGCCGACATGATGCAGCTTTATCTCGCCTCAGGAATTTTCGTTAGCCAGCTAGGAACTTTGGCGTCGGCGATGCATCTATTTGCGCTCGCGGTACTCGGCGGCTTCGCCATGGCCGGGGCGCTGCGTTTTCAGTGGAAGCGCTTCGTTCCCGTGACAGCGCTTACGGTCGGCTTGATCGCGGCTGCCGTTGGCGGCACTCGGGCCTACTTTTCATTCGCGATTGAGAACGCCTACGACAAGAATAAAATGATCGCCCTAATGCAGCCTTTATTCGCCGCCGGTCCAGCCAAGGTTTACAAATCCCCGCCGCCTCCTAGTCCGGTGCAATCGTCGCAGTCGGCGCTGAAAAGAATCCATACCCGTGGCGCCATCCGGGTCGGATACCTCGGGGATAATCGCGCTTTTGCTTTTTTCAATGCACAGGGGGACCTCGTGGGCCTGGACGTTGAAATGGCGCATATTCTTGCGAAGTCTCTCGGCGTGAGCCTCGAGTTCGTACCCGTCGATCGCTCCAAGATGTTTGAACAGCTCAATGCAGGCTACTGTGACATCGTGATGTCGGAAATCGTGGTCACTCCGGAACGGGCGGAAGCCGGCCGTCTTTCGGCGCCATACTTGGAAGTGACCCTGGCTTTGGTCGTCCAAGATCATCGACGAACCGAATTTAGCAGCCGTGAAGCCCTGCAAAAGCTAACAGCTCCGAAGCTAGCGATTTTGGATGTGCCCTATTTTATCTCTTTTGTCCGAGAGCGCCTGCCCAACGCCCAGTTGGTGCTCGTGAATTCCGCAAACGAGTTCTTTGAATCCAAGGGAAAGGCCCTCGACGGTTTTATTTATACCGCCGAAGAGGGATCGGCTTGGAGCCTCCTATATCCGGAATACACCGTTGTGGTGCCGCCACCGCCGATCGCGCTACCGGTGAGCTACGCGATGGCCCGCGGAGACCGGGAATTGGTCGACTACGTCAACGCCCTGGTGGAACTTAAAAAGGCGGACGGCACTTTAAAAAGACTTTACGACTACTGGGTCCTGGGTCGATTCGCGGCAAACACGCAACCTCGCTGGTCCGTGATCCGAGACGTACTTCACTGGGTGAGCTAAGATACGCCCATAGCATTCCGGAGCGCGCTTGGCATGCGCAGAGCCCATCGGTCAATGTGGGTGCAGGGAAAACGGCCACGATCCGTCTGCGGCTAAGCGACATGGCGCCTGCTGCCCTGAGCGATCCCTTCAGCGGCTTCGCTGAAATGATGCAGGGTCGCCAGCGCGAGGCGGACGAGTTTTATCGCGCCATCACTCCGAAACGTGTCAGCAAAGATGAAGCTCTCGTCATGCGACAAGCGCTGGCCGGGATGTTGTGGAGCAAGCAGTACTTCGGTTTCGACGTGGACAAATGGCTTGGGGAACATGGCGTCGATCCGATGCGGCCGGGCGGCAAACAAATGCGCAACAGCGAATGGTTCCACATGGTAAACGACCACGTCATTTCCATGCCGGACAAGTGGGAGTATCCCTGGTATGCCGCTTGGGACCTGGCGTTTCACACCCTCGCACTCTCAACGGTCGATGCGGATTTCGCGAAAGAGCAGCTCGACCTGATGCTGCAGGAGTTTTTCCTGCATCCGACCGGAGCAGTCGAAACTGCCCTAGAAGCCAAGCGCGACGCCAGTGACCTGGGTTCTCGATCAGAGGTTCTCAGACAGGCGCTGCCAAACCAGCGGATGAAGGAGGCGAGCAGAGTTACGAGGGACGGGTTTCCAGGTTTCAGGTGTCGGGTTTCAGGTGTCGGGTACGGAGTGGCGAGGGTCGAGTGACGAGGGAATTCCCCATCAAATTCGGACACCCAACCCTCGCCTCATGCTGCGCAAGGCGCCCATGAGCGGGCCAGCCCAAACAATCCGCGACGAATCGCGCTGGCCCCCCGCGCTCGCGCTAGTAGTAGTCCTCTGTTTGGCTGCAGCGTTACCCGGCCACGTCTACGTGCTGCCGATTTGGTGTTCCTACCTGGCCACGCTCGCGGTTCTTGTGCCGATGGTTACCGTCGCGCTCACCAAGGGGAGCACCCTGTGGCTGCGCATCGAGCGAACGATGATCATCCTCCTTGCTGTGGTCTATGTTGCCAACACAATCGCGGAGCTGGCGGATATGATCGGCATGATCACGCTGCATCCGTCGGGAGGCAACGCGTTTTCGCTACTTTCTTCATCCGTGGCGATTTGGGTGGCCAACGTTCTCACCTTCTCTTTACTGTACTGGCAAATCGACCGGGGCGGCCCGTACGCTCGGGCGAGCAAGTTGAGCGTAAAACCGGATTGGGTTTTTCCGCAACCCGCGACACCCGAAGACCTGCCGCCCGACTGGCGGCCCTTGTTCCTCGACTATTTATATCTTGGATACAACACGGCAACGGCGTTCAGTCCCACCGATGCCTTGCCGCTCACCCGCCGCGCCAAGATGTTGATGATGATCGAAAGCACGATCTCGCTTTTGACGATGGTCATCGTCCTGTCACGCGCCATCAACGTTCTTCCTGGTTGACGGAACCTCCCGTTTGATAAAATGAAGCACATAGGTCCAGCCCGTCTCGTGTTCGGTTTCACGATTTGGGGTCGAGTCCCGGCTCATGGGTATCGCCGAAGGACGGATCCGTCCGAAGCCCTATGGCGGATTCGGGTGTCGGGTGTCAGTTGCGGAAGGGCGAGGGGCGAGTGACAAAACAGTGTGGAGTGTTGGTGTCAAATAACGAGGGAGTTTCCACGAAGGGGGCGCCAGGGAAGAACCGGCTTTTTCAGGTTTCGGTGTTAGGGATCAGATTAGAAATCCATTCCTGAGACTTGAACACCCCTCCCCTGAATTGCCTCTTCCCTATTGGACCAAAGTCCAATATACATTGCGCGCCCGCTTCAGTATATCTTTACCGGGGAAGGAGATCATGTATGTCAAAGTCATTTATGATAGTGGCGCTCATTGCTGGACTGGCCGTGGCGGGGTGCGGTCCCACCCAAGCCCAATTTCTACAGGGCATGCAAATGAACGCAATGCAGACGGCGGTAAGCCGCGGGCAATTTGAGATGAACTGTCCGTCGGCGACGCCGACCATCATTTCGCAAGAAGTTATCCAGCCCGTGCTACAAGGCCCGTTCGTTAATGGAATCCAGCGGGCCGAGTATACGATCGGCGTCGCAGGTTGTGGACTGCGCAAAGTCTTCGTCGTCATCTGTCCGGAAGGCGGATCGGGTTGTTTTGCGGCCGGCCCAGGGCCATTCCACAATTGGTGAGGTGAGTAGCTTTCTGGTGTCAGGTTTCAGGTGTCGGATTTGGAGACGTGACGCTCGGCGTTTGAAAATAGAGCGAAAATTTAAAAGGGAAATAAATCAACCCCGACGGCTCGGTGGATATCTACATCCAGAACGAATGAAGACGGCGTCGTGATTGGAAGAAAGTGGCGGGGTCGAGAGTCGAGGGAGTGAATCGGTAAGGTCCCGGGTGTCAGGTTTCAGGCCGGAGTGGGGGTCTGATTGCTGACCTCTATCCTGAAACCAGAAACCTGAGAGCTTATGCACATGCTGATCAAGGGGCAAACGGCGAGTTTCGACTAAAATTGTAATAGTAAAAGGCTATGGTAAAGGAGATATGAATGAAAACTATGGTTAGAGGAATCCTTGGCGTCGTCATTGGCGCAATGCTGGGCGCGTGCGCGCAGCCGCCTCCACAGCAGTTGTCAATGCAGCAGCCGGATGAGCGGCCAGCGCAGGCGGTCACGTTCCCCAATGGAACGGTCTTCGGCGGCGCATCAAACAAACAGGCGAGCTCGCTCGCACAGATCATGGTCGACTCCAACAACAATAACATGCAGGAATTCGGGCAGCTCGAAAGCGGGCAAGCCAGGAACCTGCAAACGTCGCAGCAGGCCCTGCGCATGCTCGAACAACTGTCGCAGCAGCAGGGTACCGGCGAAGTCACACTGTTCTTCCCTACGGGCTCTGCTACGTTGCCGTCAAGTGGGTTGCAATACCAACGGCTCGTCAATTTCCTCGATTACCTTTCGCGCAACAGCCGGGGCCGCAAGATCATCTTTGTCATGATCGGGAGTGCGTCAGCAACGGGAAGCATGAGCATCAATGAGAAGTTGTCGCGCGAGCGGTCCGAGGCGCCGGAGCCCGTCATCGACCAGTATCTTGTCGATGTCCCGCACCAGTTCTATAAGGTGTACGGCATCGGCGACATCTACAGCCCGAGGTACGTGACCCTGCAGGAAGACCAGCGCTACCAAAACGTACGCATCATTGCGGTGTACGAAACCGACCAGATTCCAAGGCTGCCATCGTGACAGCGCGAAGTGGTCATCGGAGGTTTCAGGTTTCTGGTTTCAGGTGCCGGATTGGGAGACGAGGGACGAGGGATGGAAGAAGCGTGATCAGTGATCGGTAGTCAGTAATAGGTTTCAGTGTTGAGGTTTCAGGACTGACACCTGAAACCTAAATTATGTGGCAGGTCAACGTGCCGGCCGCGCATGCAAACAATAGAAAAAATACTAAGGAGGTAAGCTATGAGTACATTAGTTGTAATAGGTTATGACGACCAGTTCAAAGCCGATGAGGTTCGCCTGGCGCTTCTGAAGATGCAGAAGGATTACCTGATCGACATGGAAGACGCCGTTGTCGCGGTCAAGGATCAGAAAGGTAAGGTCAGACTGCATCAAGCGGTCAACTTGACGGCGGCCGGTGCTATCAGCGGCGGCTTCTGGGGAACTCTGATCGGCCTGATCTTTTTGAACCCTCTGCTCGGCATGGCCGTCGGCGCCACCGCAGGAGCGGTTTCCGGTGCCCTCACGGATGTGGGCATCGATGACAAGTTTATGAAGGAACTGGCCACCTCTATGCATCCCGGCAGTTCCGTGCTCTTCGTCCTGGTCAGAAAAGCCACGCCGGACAAGGTTCTCGACGAGATCAAGGGAACGGGAGGCAAGATCCTCAGAACTTCGCTTTCGCACGACGACGAAGCCAAGCTCCAGGCGGCTCTGAGCGCGGCAAAATAGTGAGCGAGCGCACGAGACTTGCTAAGAGCAAAGAGCATAGGGCAGAGCGCAAAGCGCTTTATTTTGTTGCTTTTCCCTTTGTCCCTCGGGCTTGCGATTTCGTACGATAGAGTCAGCCACGTTTTGAACCCTTTGAACTTTTGAACTGTTTGAACAGAGAGAAATGAGACGGGGGAAGCGATGAGCAGCCAGAGTCACAACCATTCGAAGCACGGCCACAGGGACAAGGGGCAGTCAAGCGGCAGGAGGCTACACAAGGATTGGCGCGTGTGGCTGGCGCTTGTCCTGATGCTGGCCGCGATAGTCATGTACGTTTTGAGTCTCGACGACTCGATCGTACCGCGTTAAGGAACAGGATTATGCGCCTGTTGGTTTTATTAACCACGAAGGAGAGCGCGAAGGACACGAAGGGTTCGGAGGATTCACCGCGGAGGCGCTGAGGACGCAGAGTTAGAAAAATTCGACATTCGAATTTCGAAATTCTACTCTGTGGACTCCGGGTCTCTGCGGTGCATACTGATTTCGATCTCCTGACTTTTTAAACTTCGTGTACTACTATGCTTGAAGTTTGCGCACCTCTGCGCAAATTTTCTGATCCGGAAGAGAACTCACCGCGGAGGCGCTGGGGACGTGGAGGGGAGGGTTTGAAACGACCGAACTCTGCGAACTCTGTGCCTGTGCGGTGAATCCCGCCTTCCCGACTTTTGGTTGCGGCGGAGCCGCGCTAGGTTCTTCGTGGCCTTCGTGGTAAGTATTGCTCTTGGGTACTACCTATGGCGTTCCTTATGCATACAGATGTTTGGCGGCCTGCTATCCTTTTCTCTGTTTTCCTCTTTGTTTTAACCGTCCCCGGCAGAGCGGCGGAACAAAAGACCGCCGAGGCGCCTAAGACTGCCGCACCGGCGGCCCCTGCGCCACCGCCACCAGCCACGATCCCGGTTGAGGAGGTCGCGACGCAGGCCACGGAGGTCGGGAATTTGCTCCGCGGCTTCGCGACAAACCTTGCTCCGACCAACGAAATCGAAACGATACGAAAATTTCTTCCCCAGATGAGCGTCAACACAGCCTTGGAGCTCGAAAGCACTACGAACATCCTGAAAGAGCAGCCTTCGCTTGAGACGCTCCAGGCGCAGGAGCAGATCTGGCAGCAGAGGCAGTCGCAGCTGACCGCATTGCTAAAGGTGCTCACCGACCGCGCCACCAAGCTGCAGATTGCGTTGAACCAGTTAAAACAACTGCAAGAGACGTGGGCCAGGACGCGTGATGCTGGGGAGCCCTCGAAGGCGCCCCCTCTGATTGTCCAGCAGATCGACGCCACGCTCGCCGCTATTGAAGCGGCGCAACCACCGCATCGAGCGCAGCGCGACGAGGTTCTCAACCTGCAGAGTAAAATCGCCGACCAAGTGGCGAGTTGCAACACGGCGCTCGCGCAAATCGCTACGCTTCAACAAATGGCGGTTGGAGGGATGTTCACGCGGGAGAGCCCGCCCCTTTGGGATCAGGAGCTATCGACTCGAGTAAAGGCTATGCTGCGGGACGGGATTCCTGAGGTCGGCGCCTCATATTGGAGGGATCTCCTTCTCTATATCCGCGATCCGTCCGGAGTTATGCAGTGGCACGTCGCCATCTTTATAGCGCTGTTGCTTGGGTTGTCAGTGGCGCGCCGGCAAATCGACCGGCAGGAAGCGGCCGAAGGCCGGCCGTCCCACGCTTCCGTAGTGTTGGATCATGTTTTTGCCGCGGCGTTGCTTGTGACGTTGATGATCGCCACGTCGCCTGCGTCGCCGGTACCGATCACACTGAAGCGGCTGTTCGAAATCACAGCGCTTGTGCCAATCATCGTGCTCACCCGGGGCTTGCTCCCGCCTATTGTCGTTCCGGCGGTCTACGCGCTGGCGATTTTGTTCGCCGCCGATACTGTGCGGCAGGCGTTCACAGGCGCGCCTCCGACCGGTCAGGCGATGCTCGTGCTCGAGGCCCTCGCGGGGATTGTCGTGTTGGGATGGTTATGGGTGTACGGGGCTCATAGGGCGGCGCGCGGTTTGGGCCAAACGAGTAGTCTGCGGCGGCTGGTGACTGTTTTTATTATGTTCGCCCTGGCCATTGGTTTAGTCGCCGCCGTTTTCGGCTACATGCGTTTGGCGCGCCTCACGATACCCGGCGTGCTCGTCGGGGCTGCGCTGGCGCTGGAGTTATATGCGTCGGTTCAGGTGGTCGTGGGCATGGTTGCGTGCACTTTCCGCGTGTGGCCGCAGCGCCTGCTCTATATGATCCAGCATCACAGCGCTCTGCTGGAACGGCGAATCTACCGGTTATTTTTATGCATGATAGTTGCCGCCTGGTTGGCCCGTTATTTAGACTACGTCGGTCTCTTCGACCCGGCATGGTCTACGCTCGCAGGCTTTCTCAACACCAGGCTGGAACGGGGCTCGATCAGCACCTCCGTGGGTGACATCCTAGCATTCTTTCTAATGGTCTTGGCGGCGTACCTACTTTCATCTTTTATCCGCTTTTTGCTCGAGGAGGATGTCTATCCGCGGGCTGGAGTCGCGCCGGGTGTGTCCTACGCGACCTCAAGCCTGCTCAATTACATTATCCTTGCTGTCGGCTTCGTCCTGGCCATAGGAGTGCTGGGAGTGGACATGACTAAGGTTACCGTCCTGGCCGGCGCATTCAGTGTCGGAATCGGCTTCGGATTGCAAAGCGTAGTCAATAACTTTGTCTCCGGGCTCATTTTACTCTTCGAGCGTCCCATTCACGTCGGCGACACGGTCCAGGTGGGTAATCTTCTGGGCAGGGTACGCCGTATCGGCATCCGTGCCAGCATCGTGCGCACCGCCCAGGGGTCGGAGATCATCGTACCCAACGCAAACCTCATTACGCAGGAGGTGACCAACTGGACACTCAGCGATCAGCTGCGGCGGATCGACTTGCCCGTCGGCGTGAGCTACGGGACAGCGCCAAAAAAGGTAATCGAACTGCTCGAGAGCGTAGCGTGTACACACGCCGACGTTTTACAGAATCCTGCGCCCCGGGCCCTCTTCATGGGCTACGGAGACAGTTCCATAAACTTCGAGTTGCGGGCATGGGCCGAATTTGCCAACTGGCAGCAGGTCCACAGCGACTTGACCGTGGCCATCTACGATGCGGTTTATGCAGCGGGGATGAGTTTTCCCTTTCCGCAGCGTGACGTGCACGTGCTGTCGAATAACGATTCAAAATCGACAATGGCGCCCGTCGTTCCTGCTAACGATGCGAACAAGAAAACTGAGCCGTGATGTCGCAGAAAGTGCGGAATTATGACCTATGAAGGAGCTAGTGCGAAAAGGGGTTTGAGGAAAAATTCCGCTCTACTTCCCGCGAACACGAGACCGTGTCGTAATCTCATTCTAAGGCCCTTCGGCTGCGCTCAGGGTAGACTCCGCCGAAGAATCTCGACTTTGTAACAGCCTGAAAATACGAGATGCTTCGCTTTTCTCGGCATGACATCGATGAGATTGCGCGTGTGGCGACACAGCTCCCACGGGGAAAAGGGCAGCTGAGAAAAATCAGTGCAAAAGGAGCGGGAGCGAGATGGGGAAAAGAACTGTTGCCGTGTTGTTTGCTCGAACGCAAAGCGCGTTTCAGTCAGTGTGCAGGGCACTCATTGGGTCTTTGAAAACAAATAGATTCCGGCAATTCCCACAGCTGAGATCCCGATGGCGTGGGAGCCGTTTTTCAAACCGACGATGTTTTGGGGAGCTTGAAGTCCTGATCCTCGGGCTGATGTTACTCGCCGGAGGCTGCGTGCTCGGTCCGAATTTCAAGACCCCGCGAGCCTCGGTTGCCGATAAATGGCTTGAGCAAGACAACAAATCCGTGGACGCTACCGGCTCGGACCAACGGGATTGGTGGACGGTGTTCAATGACCCCAGGCTAACGCGCCTGATCCAGCTCGCGTACCAGCAGAATTTGACCCTGCAAACCGCCGGGGTGCGGGTGCTGGAGGCCCGCGCGCGGCTGGGGATCGCGATCGGAGAATTCTATCCGCAACAACAGCAGGTGGGCGCGTCGCTTAACTATAATCGTATCCCCGTATCGTTGCCCTACGATTTTATCGCGAATACCTATTGGGCAGACCAATTCGGCGCCCAGGCAGCCTGGGAACTCGACATCTGGGGCAAGCTGCGCCGTGCCATCGAATCAGCCGATGGTGGCTTCCTGGCGTCCGTTGCTAATTACGATGACGTGCTCGTTACCTTAGTGGGCGATGTGGCAACCGCTTACGTGCAGATCCGCACCACCGAAAGGCAGATCGCCATTGCCCAGGACAATGTGGAGCGTCAACGCGCGGCGCTGAAGATCGCGAGCGTGAAGTTCAAGTACGGTACGGCGACCAGGCGCGACGTCTATCAGGCGGAGAATGTTCTTGGCGCCACCGAGGCGACGATCCCCAAGTTGAACATTCAGCTGGCGCAGGCGAAAAATGCGCTCAGCGTGTTGCTCGGGATGCCCCCCGGGCCGCTGGACGATTTGCTGGCCGGCCCTTCCGAGATCCCAACGGCGCCGGAGCAGGTCATCGTTGGAATTCCTGCCGACTTGTTGCGCCGCAGGCCGGATGTCAAGCGCGCGGAGCTTCAGGCGGCGGCGCAATCGGCGCAGATCGGCGTGGCAAAGGCCGACCTACTGCCCGCTTTCAGTCTGGTCGGCAATGTCGGAACGCTGGCCAGCGACGTTGGCACCAGCAGTCTCGGCGACGTTTTCACCCGCGCCAGTTTGCACTATAGCGTCGGTCCGGCGATACAATGGAACATTCTGAACTACGGGCAAATTACCAACAATGTGCGGGTGCAGGACGCGAAATTTCAGGAACTTCTAATCGAGTATCAAAACACGGTCCTGAAAGCGCAGCAGGAAGTTGAGGACGGGATCGCAACCTTCATACATTCGCGAGATCAGGCGGAGTTTTTGCAGCAGAGCGTCGTGGCGGCGGAAGGCGCATTGAAGATTGTGATGATTCAGTATCGCGAAGGCATCGTCGATTTTACTCCCGTCCTGACCGCGGAGCAGAACCTCTACCAGGCGCAAAATAACCTGGCCCTCGCCACGGGCAGCATAGCCTTGGGATTGATTACGACCTACCGAGCTTTGGGCGGCGGGTGGCAAATTCGCGACGGCCATGACATCGTCCCCGCTGAGACTCAGCGTGAGATGGCGGAGCGGACGAACTGGGGAACCCTGCTGACGCCGGAGTTGCTCAAGCCCCAAGCGCTGGGACTACCGTCACCCCAGGATCGCGCGCCACAAGTCCGACCGCCCGAGTGGTGAGAATGCGGCCAATACGAGACCGTGTCACAAACCCGTCCATGGTTCGAGAGCTTCACGACGAACAAGTTTGCTTGATCGTCAAGTACTTATTCGTTTGCCCTGCGCACGGCGAAGGGCTCCGAGCGAGTTGTGGGAATAGTCTCATACCACGTCAGCAGGCACGTGTGGTTGGAAAGTGGACATCCTTGTTGCGCTCGTGGACGAACACAGCCGGGTTGTTGGTAGCCATCGGAACGGCCGGCGTGGCCGTTGGATGTCGCGACCGCACCACCAGCTCTCCCGCGCCGCCGCCGGCCGTAACCGTCGCCAAACCCGTCAGCCAGGCCGTAACCGATTATCTTAACTTTACCGGTAATACCGCGCCGACGAATTCGGTTACCCTGGTTGCGCGGGTGGAAGGGTATCTCGAAAAGGTTCACTTTACGGATGGCTCGCGGGTGAAGAAGGGCGACCTGCTCTTCACGATTCAGCAAGACCAATATAAGGCCCAGTTGCAGCAGGCGGAGGCCCAGTTGGCGGCGCAGAAAGCAGCCTTATGGCACGCCGACACAGAGCTCGCCCGGTACTCGGCACTGTTCAAAGAGGATGCCGCGACGCAAACCCAGGTGGATGAGTGGCGTTATCAAAAGGAATCGGCGGAAGCCGGGATCCTCAATGCCCAGGCACAGGTTGAGCTTGCCAAGCTCAACCTCAGTTACACAACGGTGAAGGCGCCCTTTGACGGCCGGGTCGGCAGACATCTGGTGAATCCAGGCAACGTTGTCGGTGCCATGGGGCAGCAAACGAGCCTTGCGCTGATCGATCAGATCGATCCGATCTATGTTTACTTCACGATCAACGAGCGCGACTTGCTGCGGGTCATCCAGCGCCAAAAGCCCGCCGCCGGACCAACGTTAGAGCAACGGCGCGTGCCGGTTTATTTTGGCCTGGCGAACGAGGAAGGGTATCCGCATGAGGGGCGCCTCGACTTTGCTTCCATCAACGTCGCCCCGACTACGGGGACTCTCCAGCTGCGCGGTATCTTTCCCAACTCCGATCGCAGCGTGCTCCCAGGTTTGTTCGTGCGGGTTAGGGTGCCGGCGCTCCAGCAACGCGACGCGCTGCTGGTTCCGGGCGATGCCGTTAGCTTCGACCAGCAAGGCGAATACGTGCTGGTCGTCAACAATAAGAACGTGGTCGAGCGTAGGGGCGTGAAGACCGGGCCCCAGGTCGGTGAACGACTGGTGATCGCAGACGGGCTTAAACCCGACGACCTGGTGATCGTCGAGGGTGCCCTGCAAGCGATTCCGGGCCGCACGGTCAACCCTCAGCAAGCCGCGAGCAGCACGCCGCAGTCGGCAGGAAGCAAAAAAAGTGTCGAGTGACGAGTGTCAAAGGTGGAGATTAGCAATCAGTGATCAGTAATCGGTAACCGGTGATCAGTAATCAGCGAGGCACATCAGGTTTCAGATCGCGGTCATGTCCAAATTTTTCATCGAGCGCCCGATTCTCGCCAACGTTATCGCCGTCATTACTATCTTACTGGGCGCAGTCTGCCTGCTCCGGTTGCCGGTGGCCGAGTATCCCGAAATCGTGCCGCCGACGATTCGAGTGAGCACAAGCTACCCTGGCGCAAGCGCGGATATCGTGGCGACCACGGTAGGGATCCCGATCGAGCAAGGCGTCAACGGCGTCGAGAATTCCATCTACATGCAGTCCACCAGCGGCAGCGACGGCAGCTACGCGCTCACGATAACATTCGCCGTCGGCACCGATCTCAATGCCGCGGTAGCGTTGGTGCAAAACGCCGTGAACGGCGCTTTGTCGCAATTGCCACAGGAAGTGCAGACGCAGGGAGTCAACGTCCAGAAGGTCAGCACCAATATCCTGCTAATCGGCAGCCTGTACTCGGATGACGATCGCTTCGATGAAACGTTCCTGAGCAATTACGCGATCATCAATTTACAGAATCCCATCGCGCGCTTGCCGGGAGTCGGGCAGGTTCAAGTTCTGGGCGCCGGGCCTTACAGCATGCGGATCTGGCTCGATCCGATCAAACTGAGAGCCTACGATCTCACCGTTCCCGAGGTGCAGAAGGCGATTCAGAACCAAAACGTTCAAGTCGCTTCGGGACAACTCGGCGGGCCGCCGGTGCCGTCGGATCAAGTCTTCCAGTTCACCGTCAAGACGATGGGCCGGCTGTCTGAAGTCTCGGAGTTTGAAGACATCATCGTGAAAGCCGAAGCGCCGGCCATCCTGGCCGGCCAGACGCTCACGGCCACTGACACCAACCAGGCTCCCTTGGTGGTGCGCATCAAGGACATCGCCAAGGTCGAGCTGAGCCAAGAGGCATTTACCACTTTTTCCGGCTTGAGCGGAAAGAAGGCGGCTCAGATCAACGTGTATACGCTGCCGGGTGCTAACGCCCTCAAAGTCGCCGAGGAAGTGCGGCAGTTGATGGCGCAAATGGGCCAAAAGTTTCCCGTGGGGCTCAAGTACACGGTGCTTCTCGACACCTCGACGTTCATCAGGGATTCCATCCGTGGGGTCTACTCCGCGCTGATCGAGGCGGGGATCTTGGTGTTGATCGTGATCATGCTGTTTCTGCAGAACTTTCGGGCGATGCTGGTGCCGGCGACCACCGTTCCGGTTACCATCATCGGCGCGTTTGCGGCCATGGCTCTGCTCGGCTTCACGGTCAATCTCATGACGCTCTTTGCTCTGATCCTTTCCATCGGCATTGTGGTGGACGACGCCATCGTGATTGTCGAGAACACCTCGCGCTACATCGAGCAGGGTCTCAGTCCCAAGGAGGCGGCGATCAAGGCGATGGGGGAGCTGACGGGGCCGGTGCTGGGGATCACGTTGGTGTTGACGGCGGTATTTTTGCCGGCGTCGTTTTTGCCGGGGATCACGGGGCAGATGTTTCGCCAGTTTGCGTTAGTGATAGCGGCGACGGCGCTGATCAGCGCGGTCAACGCGTTGACGTTGAAGCCGACGCAGTGCGCGTTGTACTTGAAGCCGGTGCCGAAGGACCGAAAGGTAAACTGGTTTTATCGGGGGTTTAATCGGGTCTACGGCGCGGTGGAGAGGCGCTACATCGGGCTGGTGAGCTGGATGGTGCGGCGCCCGGGCAAGATGGTCTGTTTGTTCTTCGTTATCGTCGGTTCCGCCGGATGGATCTTTGCCCGTCATCCCACGGCGTTTCTTCCCACTGAAGATCAGGGATACAGCGTCGTCGTCGCGCAACTTCCGGCCGGCGCCTCGCAGCTCAGGGTGCGCCAGGTGTCGGCAGACATCGACGCCGTGCTCAAAGATATCCCGGGCATCAAAGGCTGGGTTACCAGCGGCGGGTTCTCCGATCCCGATGCGGCTAATCTCTCCAACGTCGTGACCAAGTACGTCATGTACGACGATTGGGACAAGCGTCCGGCGGATCTTTCGCAGGCCAGGATCGTGGCTGCGTTGCGGGAAAGGCTGCAGTCTATCCGCAAGGCGCAGTTCGAGGTGTTGATCCCGCCGCCGATCCCAGGCCTGGGACAAGCGGGTGGCTTTCAAATGATGGTGGAGGATCGCACGGGGGTGGGTCTAGGGACGCTAGAGAAAGCGGCGCAGCAAATTCTCCTGGTGGCGGACAAAGAGCCCGGGTTGCGCGGCCTCATGACTACCTTTAACTCCAAAAGCCCGCAGCTGCGGCTCCTGATCGACCGCACGATGGCCGAATCGGTGGGCGTGACCATGAGTGACGTCTTTCAGACCCTGCAGACTTACCTGGGATCGACCTACGTCAACCTGTTCAACAAGTTTAACCAGAGCTTTCAGGTGCGGGTGCAAGCCGATGCGGACTACCGCAGGCGGCTCGATGACATCGCAAATCTGTACGTTGCGAATCGCTCCGGCCAGATGGTGCCGCTGGGCGCTCTGGTCGATGTGCGGCGTGTGCTCGGGTCGGAGCTCATTACGCACTACAACTTGTACCCCGCTGCGCCCCTGGTCGGTAGTCCTGCGCCCGGGTTCAGCTCCGGCGAGGCGCTCCGGATCATGGAGCGAGTCGCCGACGCGAATTTACCGCAGAATATAGGCTACAACTGGACCGGCCTTTCCTATCAGGAAAAACTCATCGGCAATCAGGCCTATTTCATTTTCGCGCTGTCCATTGCGCTGGTTTTTCTCGTGCTCGCCGCCCAGTATGAAAGTTGGACGGATCCGGCGGCGGTCATTTTGACCGTGCCCATGGCTTTGGTCGGCGTCATCGCCGCGCTTATTATCCGCGGTCTACCCAGTGATCTTTACACGCAGATCGGCCTGGTTCTTATGATTGCGCTGGCCGCTAAGAACGCCATCTTGATCGTTGAGTTCGCGCGCGAGCTCAAGGCCGAAGGGATGTCCAGCGCGGATGCGGCCGTAGAGGCCACGCGCCGTCGCTTTCGCCCCATCCTGATGACTTCAATCGCTTTCATCCTCGGCGTGGTGCCGCTCCTGACAGCGACCGGGGCCGGAGCAGCGAGCCAACAGTCCCTCGGAACGGTGGTCTTCGGAGGCATGCTCGCCTCGACATTGCTGGCGATACCGTTCGTCTCGGTCTTCTACATCGTGATGGAAGGCTTCAGCGAAAGGCGAACGGCAAGGAAGGGACTCGAAAGCGCTCGCTCGAAAGTCGCGGTGCCGAAGACCACAGACTAAACCTATGCAGCCGGTTTTGGCTAGGGTATTTACTATCCGGGCGAACAGGATTCGAGTTATCAGCGCGCGTCCTATGAGCAAGCGAGATGGAGCTTTATGAAGAAGAAGTTAGGCCGGTGCCAAAATTCAGAAAAGAACAGGACGAGCGCGACTTCTGGAATACACACGATACCACAGAGGTATTTCAATTTTTCGCAGTCGAATCGGGTCAAGATCGAGTTTGACCTCGGGATCGAAGCATTGGATTGGCAGATGGTTCGAAAAATGGTATTTTGTCTACCATGAAAACGACCATTGATCATGCTGGCAGATTGGTGATCCCTAAAGACATTCGCCGCGAGTCCGGAATAAAGCCGGGGATGCCGCTCGATGTTCGTTGGGAGAACGGCAAGATCGCCATTACTCCCGCTCCTCTCCCGGTCAAACTCGAACGGAAAGGGCGATTACTTGTGGCGGTGCCCACCGAGGATACTCCGCGTCTCACGACGGATACTGTTGAACGCACCCGCAAAGGGCTGCGTAGGGAACGCGCCGGCGCATCCAGGTAAAAAATGCCGCCCGCTTTCCTTCCCGATACAAGCTGCATGATTGCGGCGATATGCTCGTGGCATGAGCATCACGAACTCGCCGCAAACGAACTTGACCGCCGCCTCGCCCGGCGCGAAAAAATGATTGTTGCGGCTCCGGCACTGGTCGAGGCTTATGCGGTACTCACTCGACTTCCTCCGCCGCATCGCATATCTCCGGAAACGGCCTTCACTTTATTGGACAACAACTTTATGAAGTCGGTGACGGTCGTCTCATTGACGGTAAAATCGTATGAAGCTTTATTGCGGCTTGCACGGAAAAAAGGCGTAGCCGGAGGTCGCACCTACGACGCTGTTATCGGCACGTGTGCCGAGCAGGGCGGGGCTTCAACGGTCCTCACCTTCAACGACGGCGACTTTACGGCCCTCGGAAAAGACTTCGCTGTTGTGGTTCCGGGAAGCCCCTAGGGAGCCAGTTTCAGGACACTGTTGACTAGCTGGTGGCGGCCCCGCCAGACAGCAAGAACCAAGACCCGCGACAAACACTAACTTTGCTTCATCAGGCCGAGGCTCCGAAATAGCGCGCGTCCTCTGTGTTTGAGGTCTCCCGGTGGGTTCATGTTATCATAGTAAAAATCGGGTAACGTCGTGGGCCAATACTGCACCAGTCCATCCCACAGTTTATCCCCGTATGGTTTCTTCATGAACTGATTTTTAAACTCCTGCGGAGATTGGGGCGAGATAACGTAGAGCTTCAATTCTTTACCGATCGCGTTTACGAGGCACTGGTTAATGTGCCTGTCACCGAAGCCGTAGCCAACGGTCAGCAAGCGCGTCTGGGGTCTGTTTAGAACCTGCTCGAAGAGTGAAAAATACCATTTCAGCAGTGGTTCGTTTTCGATTCTAGATGCTTTTTTGGTGCCTATCACCATAGCGTCCGAGCTGTCGTGAGACAGCCATCCTTGCGAGCCGTGTAGCTTTACGTAGGCAAGCTGAGCGAACCCCTCTTTAAATAATTCTGCCTTTCTCGGCTCTAGCACCTCCGCCGGTGGAAGTCGCAAGCCGAAATCGGAGGAATTGTGATCGGCTTCTCTAAACCGACTCAAATGATCCGGCAAGCCAGGTACGGCTATGATTTTGTCGCTATCATGGAAGCGCTCGAAAAACATATCCTGGTTAAGAGTAAAGATGAAACTTGGAATTTGATCTTGGACAATTCGGCTGATGAACCGGTAGCCAGCGTGTGGCGATGGGACTTTGTGGGTTCTAATATTATCATCCATTTCCTTGAATGCACTTCGGATGGCGGCATTCAAATCCTTCTTTTGCTGTTCTGTCCCGCCGGCCTGAATGTCCTCGTAAAACATCTCGTAATCGAGGTTTTCTAGGTCGCGCATTCCCTTGAGGAGCTCTGGCGAGTTTTGAACTTCCGGCTGGTTGAGAATTGTCGCCCACATTTCGCTTGCCAGATACCCGCCGAAGGGTTTCGTAAAACCAGCGCCAGTGAGCAATACAGCATTCATAGGAATTTCGGTTTAGAACTTATCACAAACCTGTCAGGCTGACGATCATTTTACAAAAGAGAGAGCCACCGGCGACCGGACCTACTTGAACTCAGTATATCGCGAGCGCGGGCTACAAAAGAGAGAACAGCGTGCAAAGAAGGGCCGATAGCTCGTGAACGAAATATTGAGAGGCCAATTTTGCTTGGAATAGTTCACGTGGGGGGGGATGGGCTCGCGGCTGGCTTTTTCAATATTTAAAACGTAAGAATCAGGGGGCATGTCCAGATTCTTCATCGAGCGGCCGATCCTCTCCAACGTCATCGCCATCATCACGATCCTGCTGGGCGCCGTCTGCCTTTACCACTTGCCGGTGGCGCAGTACCCGCAGATCGTCCCGCCCACGATCCAGGTAAGCACCAACTATGCCGGCGCGAGCGCGGACACGGTGGCGAACACCATCGGCATTCCCATCGAGCAAACCGTCAACGGTGTCGAAGATTCCATCTACATGCAGTCCACCAGCGGCAGCGATGGCAGCTACACTCTTACGGTGACGTTTGCCATCGGCACCGACCTCGACGTTGCCGTAGCTTTGGTGCAGAACGCCGTCAACAGCGCGCTCCCACAGTTGCCGCAGCAGGTCCGGTCTCAGGGGGTCAACGTCAAGAAGGTCAGCACCAATATCCTGTTGATCGAAAGCCTGTACTCGGGCGACGATCGCTTCGATGAAACGTTTCTGAGCAATTACGCGATCATCAATCTGGAGCGTCCCATCGCGCGTTTGCCCGGAGTCGGCCAGGTAACTATTTTCGGCGCCGGACCATACAGCATGCGGGTGTGGCTCGATCCGGACAAGCTCAAGGCGTATGGACTGACGGTGCTGGACGTCGAGAACGCGATCAAGCAGCAGAACACTCAGGTAGCGGCCGGCCAAATTGGCGGGCCGCCGGCTCCGTCCAACCAGGTCTTTCAATTTACCGTTAATACTCTTGGCCGGGCGACCGACGTGGAGCAGTTCGAAAACATCATCGTCAAAGCCCAACCGCCCGCCACAGAGGCCAGCCAGACGCTCACGACTGCCGACATGAATCAGACCGCCGCTATCGTGCGCGTCAAGGACGTCGCCAGAGTCGAGCTGAGCCAGCAACAGTACACGATCTTCTCGGGTCTCAGCGGCAAGAAGACCGCGCACGTCGCCGTCTTTGCCCTTCCCGGAGCCAATGCCCTTGACGTTGCGGATGAAGTCCGCGGTCTGATGGCGGACATGAGTAAGACGTTTCCGGCGGGACTACAATACACAACACTCTACGATACAACACTTTTCATCAACCAGTCGGTTCACGCGGTGTACGAGACGCTGATCGAGGCGGGGATCTTGGTGTTGATCGTGATCATGCTGTTTCTGCAGAACTTTCGGGCGATGCTGGTGCCGGCGACCACCGTTCCGGTTACCATCATCGGCGCGTTTGCGGCCATGGCTCTGCTCGGCTTCACGGTCAATCTCATGACGCTCTTTGCTCTGATCCTTTCCATCGGCATTGTGGTGGACGACGCCATCGTGATTGTCGAGAACACCTCGCGCTACATCGAGCAGGGTCTCAGTCCCAAGGAGGCGGCGATCAAGGCGATGGGGGAGCTGACGGGGCCGGTGCTGGGGATCACGTTGGTGTTGACGGCGGTATTTTTGCCGGCGTCGTTTTTGCCGGGGATCACGGGGCAGATGTTTCGCCAGTTTGCGTTAGTGATAGCGGCGACGGCGCTGATCAGCGCGGTCAACGCGTTGACGTTGAAGCCGACGCAGTGCGCGTTGTACTTGAAGCCGGTGCCGAAGGACCGAAAGGTAAACTGGTTTTATCGGGGGTTTAATCGGGTCTACGGCGCGGTGGAGAGGCGCTACATCGGGCTGGTGAGCTGGATGGTGCGGCGCCCAGGCAAGATGGCCTGCGTTTTCTTCATCGTCGTCGGCCTCGCGGGAGCCGCCTTTGCGGTCTATCCGACGACTCTGATGCCGCTGGAGGACCAGGGTTACTGTATCGTCGTCGCGCGGCTTCCCGCCGGCGCCTCGCAACCGCGGGTGCGCCAGGTGTCGGCGGACATCGACGCGGTGCTCAAAGATGTCGCAGGCATCAAAGGGTGGGTCACGATCGGCGGCTACTCTGCGTTGGATTCGGCTAAGCTCGCCAACGTCGTTACGGCGTTCGTCATGTATCAAGACTGGGACCAACGTCCGGCCGGATTTTCTCAGACGAATCTCCTGCCGGAGCTGCAGAAAAAATTTCTCTCCATCCGGAGCGCGCAATTCGCCGTTCTGCCGCCTTCGCCGATCCCGGGTTTGGGCAACGCCTTTGGCTTCCAAATGATCATCGAAGACCGCGCTGGAGCGGGTCTCGCAGAATTGCAGAAAGCGGTGCAGCAGATGCTCGGCGCTGCACAAAACCGGCCCGGTTTCTTGCGCATTGGCTTTACCACTTTCAGTGCCAGCAGCCCGCAGCTCTACCTCGATATTAACCGCACCATGGCCAAATCACTCGGGGTCCATGTGAGCGATGTTTCGCAGACGCTGCAGACCTATTTGGGATCGAGCTACGTTAATCTATTCAATAAATTCAACCAGAGCTTCCAGGTGCGGGTGCAGGCTGAGGCCGATTACCGCCGCCAGTTGCAGGATATCGGCAAGCTTTCCGTCGTCAACCAGCACGGCCAGATGGTGCCGCTGGGCAGCTTGCTGCAGGTGCGGCGGGTCCTCGGATCCGATCTCAACACGCGCTTTAATCTCTATCCCGCGGCTACGATCATCGGCGTCCCCATGCCGAGGTTCAGCTCCGGCCAGGCGATGAGTTTCATGGAGCAGGCGGCCGTGAAACTCTTGCCCCAGGGTATGGATCACGAGTGGTCGGGACTCTCTTATCAGGAGAAGCTCATTGGCAATCAGGCCTATTTGATCTTCGCGCTATCCATCACGCTGGTTTTCCTGGTACTCGCCGCACAGTACGAAAGCTGGACCGACCCGGCCGCAGTGATTCTCACCGTGCCTATGGCGCTCGTTGGCATTATCGTTGCTTTGCCACTCCGGCGTTTCCCTAACGACATGTACACGCAGATCGGCCTCGTGCTGATGATTGCGCTGGCCGCCAAGAACGCAATCCTGATCGTAGAGTTCGCGCGGGAGCTCAAGGCGGAGGGGATGTCAGCGGTGGATGCCGCGGTAGAGGCGACGCGGCGGCGCTTTCGGCCGATACTGATGACTTCGATCGCGTTTATCCTTGGGGTTGTGCCGCTCCTGACCGCCACCGGAGCCGGCTCCGCGAGCCAGCAATCGCTCGGCACCGTGGTCTTCGGCGGCATGATCGCTTCTACAGTGCTGGCGATACCCTTTGTGCCGGTCTTCTACATCATGATGCAGCGCATTAGTGAGAGGATTGGCAACCGCGCAGGGTTGGCGAAAACAGAACCTTCGCAAGCGTCATCGACACCGGCTTAAAGATGATCTAAAACGAAGGCTCGTCTCAGCAACGGCCGGTTAAAAAATTCGCCAAGGCCAGAAAGCGTTCAGTTATATCGAGGTAAGAAAAGCACAAAGGTTTTGTCGGGGTGGGAGAAGGGAATCATGAGTGCAATAGCAATTGCTGTGATTATTTTTGCGTGCATCTTCGGCAGCGCGCTGCTTGGTCTTTTCCTTCGCGCCATGCTGCCCGAGCATCATCTGAGCTCGGAGTCAAAGGATGTGGTGAAGCTGGCGATGGGTCTGATCGCGACGATGGCAGCCCTCGTTCTGGGCTTGATGACCGCCTCGGCAAAGAGTTCGTTTGACATACAGAACAGCGAGACCGTGCGCAGCGCTGCCGACATTATCCAACTCGACCGGGCTCTGGCCCGTTATGGACCGGAGACGAAGGAGATCCGCGATCTGCTCCGGCGAGTCGTCGCCTTCCGGATCCATCTGACGTGGCCCGAGGACGGCTCCAAACCTGGGAACTTGGACTCACCTGAGATGACACGGGCAGCCGAGGGTTTTGAGGACAGAATTCGTAAACTTTCCCCGCAAAACAACGTTCAGCGCGAGTTCCAGTCTCAGGCCCTGCAGCTCACCCGAGATATGATGGGAACGCGTTGGCTAAGGATTGCCCAATTGAGCAATCCGGTCCCGCTGCTGTTCCTGGTGGTACAGGTCTTCTGGCTCAGCATTCTCTTTGGCACGTTTGGCCTCTTCGCACCCCACAACGCAACGGTCATCGCGGCTCTCGTGCTCAGTGCAGTGGCGGTTTCCGGCTCGACCTTTCTGATTTTGGAGATGTACCAACCATTCGAAGGACTGATGAAGATTTCCGCTGCTCCGATGCGCTACGCTCTCTCTCAGGTCGGGCAGTGATCTACCTTCACCGACCCCTCCGTACACCTGTGCCGGAGGGGGGGATCGCGCCAGGCGCGAAGAAGCTGGAAGAACCTGCGAACTCGATCCATTCCGTGCGCTCGGGTTCAACGATAAGGCATGACCAGCACTACTTGCTCAGAACAGATCGCCTGTCTTCAAGCAAGATGGGAATGGTGCAATAATGGAATGATACGGATCGGACGATTTGCGGCTTTTGATTCGGGATTGATCGATGTCTCGGTCGTAGGGTCTTGGCGCGATGAGGTGCGAAAATGTTTCAATTATAGTACGAATGAATAAAAATGATGGTGGAGTGTGGCCATGTTGAAAAAAAATATTTCCACGTTTGCTTTTGCGCTGTTTCTCGCCGTGACAATGCTGAGCCAGCAGGCCGCAATCGCGCAATGGGACGACCAGCCGGATGGATCGCAGGTAACTCCCGACCCGTGGCCTAAAATTGTCAAACAGGACGGCGCAACCTATACCCTGTATCAACCGCAGTTGGACAGCTGGGATGGCTATAACTTTGCGGCCCATGCCGCGGTGTCGGTGCTTCCCGCCGGCGCCAAAGATCCCGACTTCGGTGTCATAGAGATCACGGCAAAGACGCATGTCTTCCGGTTATTTCGCACTGTTCACTTCAGAGATATTACGGTCACGAAGGCGACGTTCCCTTCAACCCCGGGCAAGGCGGTGTGGTACCAAGACAATTTTCAAACGATGGTCTCGGGCGGAGACTCTACGATGTCACTCGACCGGCTCCAGACGATGCTCTCCATCGAGAACGCGCTGAAGATGGGAAAGACGGTGCCGGTGAAAAATGATCCCCCCAAGATCATATTCTCGCCGAAGACCGCCGTCCTGGTTTCCATCGACGGCGAGCCGGTCTGGCGCCAGGTGACGGACACGTCTCTCGAACGCGTCATTAACAGCCGCGCGCTGATTATGCTCGACGACAAGTCAGGCAAATATTACATCCATATCTTCGACGGCTTCGTGGAGGCGCCGGCGCTCACGGGGCCGTGGACCGTGGCAAAAACGTTGCCGAACGGAGCGAGCAAAGCGGCGCAGGAACTCTCCAAACAGAGAGTCGTCGATCTCATGAATGGGCCTGCGGATAAAAAACTGTCACTCAAAACCGTGGTGCCGGACGTTATTGTTACGACCACGCCCACGGAGCTTGTTATCACCGATGGCGCGCCCGACTGGGCGCCTGTTCAGGGCACGATGTTGCTCTATGTGAAGAACACGACCGGTAACATTTTCAAGGATCTGAACAATCAGAATACCTACGTGCTGGTGACCGGCCGTTGGTTCCAGGCGCCGGACCTCGCGGGCCCTTGGCAGTATGTGCCGGGCAAGAGCCTGCCGCCGGATTTTTTCAAGATCCCCGACGATAGCCCGAAAGAAAACGTGAAAGCTTCGATACCTTCGACGCCGCAGGCGCAGGAGGCCGTGATCGCCAACGAAATCCCCGAGACAGCGACGGTCTATCGCGCCAAAGCGACGTTTACGCCGGTGATCAATGGCGCGCCTGATCTAAAGCCGATCCCGGACACATCGCTGATGTATGTCTTTAATTCGCCGATGCCGATCATCATGGTGTCGCAATACCAGTGGTATGGGTTGCAAAATGGCGTCTGGTTTACCGCCTCGTCGGCGCAAGGCCCGTGGGTGGTGGCAACCTCGATTCCCGCATCCATTTATTCGATCCCGCCAAGCTCGCCGCTTTACTACGTCACGTACGTGAAGATCTACGACACGACGCCGCAGTACGTGGTGGTCGGCTACACCCCGGGGTACATGGGCACAGTCGTCACTGCCGATGGTGTGGTGGTGTACGGTACCGGTTACGCTTACGTGCCTTACATCGGCCCTTCGGTCTGGTATGCTCCACCGATTACTTACGGCTATGCAGCGAATCCGACCTGGACTCCCTGGACCGGCTGGGCGATGGGCTTCGGCTTTGGCTGGGCGATGGGTGCCACATGGGGTTCAACCTGCTGCTGGGGCTATGCTGCCGCGCCGTACTGGGGCGCGATGCCCTACGCGCCTTATGCTTACCACTATGCCGGCTACGCTTACGGTCCGCACGGCGCTGCGGTCTGGGGACCGGGCGGTTGGGCCGCCACCACTGGGAACGTTTATTCTCACTGGGGTTCGACTACTGCCGTCAGCCGCGGATCGGCGGGTTACAACGCATGGACAGGAAACGCCTGGGCGAGCAGAGTGGGGACCTCCTACAACTCCGTGACCGGGCGCGTATCGGCGGGCCAGCGGGCGGGGGTCGCGAATGTTTATACCGGCAACTACGCTTACGGTCAGCGCGGGGCAACGTACAACCCCAACACAGGGGTTACGGCCAGAGGCGGCTCAGCGACTTACGGCAATGCTTATACCGGTTCGCAGAGCACGGCCAGGGGGGCGCAGGTGACCGGCCCTGGTGGCAACACAGCCGGCGCCGCTCGAGTGGGTAATAACTACTACGCTGACCACGACGGTAACGTTTACAAAAACACCGGGAGCGGCTGGGACAAGTACGACAACGGCAGTTGGAACAGCGTCCAGGACAGCGCCAAGACGCAGTCTCTCAATAACGATGCGGCTTCTCGCTTTGCGGGGGACCAGCGCTCCGCTTCCTCTTCTTGGGGTTCGAGGAGTTGGGGAGGTGGGTTCGGCGGGTTCGACCGCGGTGGCGGCGGGTTCGGTGGTTTTGGTGGTGGTGGTTGGGACCGTGGCGGCGGAGGCTTTGGGGGATTCGGTGGTGGTGGAAGGAGTTGGGGTGGTGGAGGGTTTGGTGGTGGTTTCGGCGGTTTCCGAGGTCGGCGGTAGGTTCAAGTAGGAATACTGGAATATTGGAATAATGACCGCACTGTTTTCTAATTCCATCTTTCCAACATTCTATTATTCCGTTTCATCTAAGGGGGCTTTGGGTGTCGGTTCGAGAGGGACGAGGGTCGGAGCGCCGAAGACAGCTCAGCTCGCCGCCACCCGAGTTAACGCCTGTCAGAACCTTCCGCTCGCCAGCCGCGAAGAACGGGCCTGGGTCAAAACTCACTCCGTCCAATAACCCACACCGTGAAGATACCCACCATCCTGGCGACCGGCCTGGCAGTTCGCAGCACTGCCTTCGCCGGTGAGCACACTGCGGCAACACTCAAGCCGCCAGGCGAAATGATGCGCGCTTGGCTCACGGGATCCGCCTGGAGAGAATTAGTACCGGGTGGCGTTCGCGCAAGTTGCGAGCGATGATCGAGCGATGATACGGAACTGGCGATGCTCACGCGTTCCATGCTATCTGATGTTTGGTTTTCGCTCGCGGAAAATGGCGCCAAGGAGGAGTTGCCGCTCGTGACTATTCCGGCGGGTTCAGTAGAGTTCACAGGGCGGGCGGAAACCAAAAGGTTTTATATGGTTCCTAGAACGCAGAGCAAATCGCGGTTCGGCAAGCCGTTACGACCAGCGATTGTGCTCGCCATGATTCTGGCCGCTGGCATGGTCTTGCCTGCTGCTGTTTTTTCAGCCGAGGCGCGTCCGGATGAACGTCTCGGAGGTGACGACCAAAAAACTGTCGAGAAAGCTGCCGAGGAGGCCGTAGAAAAAGCCGTTGGGAAAGCTGCGGAAAAGGCGGTGGAGAAGGCGACGGAGCAGGCCGTGGGGAAAGCCGCCAAAGAAGCTGCCGAATCAGCAGCGGCAAACGTTGTAAAAAAAACAACAGAGGAGGCGGCAAAAAAGGCTGAATTGAAAGCTATCCGTCCGGACGAAAGGAGGGGATTGACCAAGGTCCAGTTTCTAGTGTTTGTGATTGACATTGATAGCATCGACGATGCCGAGCAGAGTTTTTCCGCCAATGTCTATATTCGTCTTCGCTGGCAGGATCGGCGGCTCGCGAATCCGGGAGGGGCGACACGGCAGATCCTTCTGGATCAGGTCTGGAACCCGCGGCTCGTGCTCGTCAATCAGACCGGCCTGGTGTCGAGAGCGCTTCCCGAAGTCGTCCAGGTCGAGCCCGACGGTACCGTGCTGTACTACCAGCGCTACACCGGGAAGTTGTCCCAGCCCCTTAATCTCTCCAATTTCCCCTTGGATTCACACACCTTCACGATTCAATTTGCGGCTGCCGGCTATACGGCCGATGATTTGGAATTCGTGCCCGAAGTCGTCAAAGGCGTCAACGGTGGGTCCATGGCTGAAGAATTATCGTTGCCAGATTGGAAAATATTGAAATATGAGGTAGCGGCTTTACCCTACCGACCCATCGAAGCGGCTCGGGCGGCGAGTTTTGCCTTTCGCTTCGAGGCGGCACGCTCTGTGGGCTACTATCTCTGGCAGGTTGTCTTGCCGCTCGCGGTGGTGGTCGCCATGTCCTGGGCGGCCTTCTGGGTAGGACGAGAGAACGTCGGCGTTCGCATCGGAGTGGCGACCAGTTCGATCTTGACACTGATAGCCCAACGCTTCGTGGTCACAAACCTGCTTCCGCGACTCCCCTACATGACGCGCATGGATTATTTCACCGTCGGCAGCACCGTACTGGTGTTTTTGGCGTTGGTCGTCGTGATCATCATATATCTCCTTGCCGGCCGTCACGAGGTTGCGGCGCGAAGAGTCGATCTCTCGGCTCGATTGGCTTTTCCGTTAGCCTTCGTGTTGTTGTTTGGCTGGTTTGTGTCCGGCTAATTTTTAGTCAATTGGCTGAATCTGTTAGTTTGCCTCGATCGCCGTCACTGACAGATCATGACTCACAAGAGACGAAAAATAAGGAGCATGGTGTTGGCGCTGAGCGCGATCACCCTGACAATGGCAGCGTTCTTCATGGCCTTCCTGGCGCTGGCAGAAGAGTGAAGGTCCTTGTGGCGAGACAGGTTTCGGGTTTCAGGTTTCACAATTCAGGTGCCGGGAGTGTCAAGGGTCGAGTGTTGGAAGATCAGTGGTCGGTAATCGGGATTATTGATCGGTGAACAGCCTGGCGGGCACAAAATCGGCATGATTATTTCGCAAATTCGAGGTATAAAATTCACAACGAACCTGACACCTGAAACCTGACACTTCAGCTCAAGCAACATTAAAGAAAGGAAAAAACTATGATCAGAATTCGTTCTCTGTTCTTGCCGGGGGCCTTGTTGCTTTACGTTGGCGTCGCCGGCGCTCAGCAGTATCCGATAATGGATAAGTTGGCCGACAGGGTCGTCCAGAAATATCAGAAGTCTTCGTGCCAGGAATTGGCGCAGAAAAAGAGCCGTCCACCGGCAGGAGAAAAGGCGGTGATAGAGCAGCGGGCGATAGAAATGCTGCGCAAGGATCCGCAAATGCGGGCCGAGTTTCTCAATCGCGTGGCCGGTCCCATCGCCAACAAAATGTTCGAGTGCGGCATGATTCCCTGATTGCTGCGAAGAACGAGTCGGCGGAATGTTCCGAATCCGAGCTTCGGATTTTTACTTGACTTCCGTCGTATTGGACCAAAGTCCAATATACAGCCCTCAAACTCTGCGCTAGAAGAGGCGTGAGCAATCGGGACGTATAAAAAAATAGGAAAGCTAAAAGAAAGGGGTCTTAAAATGGCGACGCAAACAGACAACATTCAACGTTCGATCTTACCGATTCCCGATCGGCAGCACGTGGGTTTGACCACCTACGACGCTAAGGACCCGGACACCAAGTATCCGCCGATCCAGGAACTGCGGCCGCCCCAGGGAGCGCCGAATGTCCTTATTGTCCTTATTGATGATGTTGGATTCGGGGCTTCAAGCGCCTTTGGCGGCCCGTGCCAGACGCCGACCATTCTGGAAGCCGCGGGCATTCCCCAACCCGCGTTCGTGCACGGCATTCAGCAAAAGCCCATCGAGGGCGTGAGCATGCTGTACTCGTTCAACGACGCCAAGGAGTCCGAGCGGCGCGAGACCCAGTACTTTGAAATGTTTTGCAATCGCGGCATTTATCACAAAGGCTGGACCGCCGTGACCAAGCACAGGACGCCCTGGGCTTTCGGCTCGGGAGGTTTGCCGGCCTTTGACGACGACGTATGGGAACTTTACGACACTAACAAGGACTGGACGCAAGCGCGCGACCTGTCAAAAGAGATGCCGGAAAAGCTGCACGAACTGCAACGTTTGTGGCTGATTGAGGCCACCAAATACAATGTTCTCCCGCTCGACGACCGCCTCTTGGAGCGCATGAATTCCGATATGGCCGGCCGCCCGCAGTTGATTCGGGGAGATTCGCAGTTGCTCTTTGGCGGTATGGGACGGCTGACGGAGAACTCGGTCATCAACATCAAGAACAAATCCCACTCGGTAACCGCCGAGGTGGAAATTCCGGCAAGCGGCGCGCAGGGTGTAATCATTGCGCAAGGCGGCGCAGTCGGCGGCGGCGGGTGGTCGCTCTATGCGCACAAGGGCAAATTGAAGTATTGCTACAACCTCGTTGGCCGCCAATATTTCTACATCGAAAGCGCCAACACCCTGCCGGCCGGAACACACCAGGTACGCATGGAGTTTGCCTATGATGGCGGTGGCATTGCCAAAGGCGGTAACGTCTCGCTCTATGTCGACGGCCAAAAATCAGGCGAAGGGCGCGTTGACCACACGGTGCCGTTTATCTTTTCTTTTGACGATGGGTGCGATGTCGGCCGGGATACCGGTTTGCCCGTATCACAAGATTACGGCGTTCACGGCAACGCCTTCAACGGTGAAGTGACCTGGGTGCAGATTGACGTGGGTAAGGAGAACTTTGACCATCTCATTTCGCACGAAGAGCGCTTGAATTTAGCAATGATGAGGCAGTAAAAGGGCGTCGCCTTCGACCAGGCCACGGCGGAAGTGGGCTACGAACCATAACCTTGAGCACTTCCACATCGCGATGGCGCGGCAGTAAACACAATCAGTGAACAGCAGCCCGTACCGGGCTTTTACTATATGATAGCCAGACAAGCAGACTGATCGAAAAGGAGAAACATTATTATGAACGAAGATAACAAGCACCGATCCCATCTTCCGATGCCGAATACGGTGCGGCCCAAGCTGATCACCTACGATGCGAAAGACCCCGACACCCACTTCCCGCCGATCGAGCAGCTGCGCCCGCCCCAGGGCGCGCCAAACGTGCTGATCGTCCTTATCGATGACGCTGGGTTCGGGGCCTCCAGCGCTTTTGGCGGCCCCTGCCAGACGCCGCACGCGGAGAAGCTGGCGGCGGGCGGTCTGAAATACAACCGCTTCCACACGACCGCGCTTTGCTCGCCGACGCGGCAAGCGTTGCTAACAGGCCGCAACCACCACTCGGCGGGCATGGGCGGCATTACGGAAATCGCCACCGGCGCGCCAGGCTACTGCTCGGTGTTGCCCAACTCCATGTCGCCGCTGGCGAGGACACTGAAACTCAACGGCTACGCCACCGCCCAGTTCGGCAAGTGCCATGAGGTGCCGGTGTGGCAAACAAGCCCGGCCGGTCCGTTCGACGCCTGGCCGACGGGCGGCGGCGGCTTCGAGTACTTCTATGGTTTCATCGGCGGCGAGGCGAACCAGTGGTACCCGACGCTGTACGAGGGTACGACGCCTGTAGAGGTCAAGAAGTCGCCCGAAGAGGGCTACCACTTCATGGACGACATGACGGACAAGGCCCTGAAATGGATCTCGCAGCAAAAGGCGCTCACCCCCGATAAGCCGTTCTTTGTTTATTTCGCGCCAGGCGCCACCCATGCGCCCCACCACGTGCCGAAAGAGTGGGCGGACAAGTACAAGGGCAAGTTCGACGCCGGCTGGGACAAGCTGCGCGAGGAGACGCTCGCAAGGCAGAAGCAGCTGGGCGTCGTCCCGCAGGATTGCCAGCTTACCGCGCGCCACAAAGAGGTCCCGGCCTGGGACGAGATGCCGGAAGATTTGAAGCCCGTATTGCGTCGCGAGATGGAGGTGTACGCCGGCTTCCTGGAGTACACCGACTATCACGTGGGCCGGATTTTCGAAGGGCTGAAGAAGGTCGGCGTCTTCGACGACACCCTCATCTACTACATCATCGGCGACAATGGCGCGTCGGCCGAGGGAGGGATCAACGGCTGCTTCAACGAGATGAGCTACTTCAACCAGCTGCAGTCGCTGGAAACCCCGGAGTATCTGTCGGCCCGGCTCGACAAGCTGGGGGGGCCGGAGTCTTACAACCATTACGCCGTGGGTTGGGCGCATGCCCTGAACGCGCCCTACCAGTGGACCAAGCAGGTCGCGTCGCACTGGGGCGGCACGAGAAACGGCACGATCGTGTCTTGGCCTAAAGGTATCAAGACCAAAAGCGAGATCCGCTCGCAGTTTCACCATGTCATTGACATCGCCCCGACGATCCTCGAGGCCGCAGGGCTACCCGAGCCGGTCTCGGTGGACGGCATCCATCAGGACCCGATTGAGGGCGTTAGCATGTTGTACTCGTTCAACGACGCCAAGGCGGCGGAGCGGCACGAGACACAGTACTTCGAGATGTTCGGAAACCGGGGCATCTACCACAAGGGCTGGACCGCGGTGACGAAACACCGCACGCCCTGGGCGGCTACGGAGAAACCTCCGGCCTTCGACGACGACGTCTGGGAGCTCTACGAGCCGGGCGATTGGAGCCAGGCGAACGACGTCTCCAAGAAGAACCCGCAGAAGCTTCACGATCTGCAGCGTCTGTGGCTGATCGAGGCGGCGCGCTACAAGGTCCTCCCTCTGGACGACCGTGTGTTCGAGAAAATGAACCCGGATACTGCCGGCCGGCCGGTGCTGATCAAGGGCAAGACGCAACTCCTGTTCGGCGGCATGGGCCGCCTGTCGGAAAACTGCGTCCTCAGCATCAAGAACAAGTCCCACTCGGTCACCGCCGAGATCGTGGTGCCGGAGAAGGGCGCCGAAGGCGTCATCATCTCGCAAGGGGCGAACATCGGCGGCTGGAGCCTGTACGCCAAGAACGGCAAGCTCAAGTACTGCTATAACTGGGGCGGTTTCAAGCACTTCATGGTCGAGTCGGCGGACCGGATTCCCGCGGGCGAACATCAGGTGCGCATGGAGTTCGCCTACGCCGGCGGTGGCCTGGGCAAGGGCGGCAAGGCCACGCTCTATATCGACGGCAAGAAGGTCGGCGAAGACGACATCGGGGCGACGTTGGCGATCGTCTTCTCCGCCGACGACGGCTGCGACGTCGGCGAGGACAGCGGCGCCCCGGTTTCCCCGGACTACGGTCCGCAGGGTAACGCTTTCAATGGCACGGTGAAGGGCGTGCAACTCGCCATCGCCGAAGCGGCGGAAAACGCAGATCACCTGGTCAAGCCGGAGGACGCTATCCGCGTCGCGATGGCGCGGCAGTAAAGACGTAACGAGGGTCGAGGAAGTCAGGGGCGAGGTGTTCAGGTTTCAGGAAAGGATTTCTGATCTGATACCTGAACACCGCCACTGACTGCTGATCACCGATCACTGATTACTGATCTTCCCCCCTCGACACTCCCCACTCGTCCCTCCCGCGGTGTTGGGCCAAAAGGCCAATATGCAGTCTTGCCGGGTTTGTGATAGAAAAATTTATTCTTGGACCGAAAGGGAGATTTAAAAAGCGAACGGAGAAAAATATGGCGTCGAAGTGCCGGTCAAGGACCAGTTCCTCTGGTATGAGTTCTGGGGGTCCGCCCGGACCTACCCGCACTTTGCGGCGCCCTGGGCGTGGGCGTTCGACACGCCGTTCAAGTGGGTGAAGCAGGTGCCGTCGGATTTCGGCGGGACGGCCCAGGGCATGGCGATTTCTTGGCCGGGCCACATCAACGACCCGGGCGGCATCCGCCGCCAGTTCCACCACATCATCGACATCGTGCCGACCATCCTTGAGGCGACCGGCATTCCTGAGCCCGACACGATCAACGGTATCAAGCAGCTTCCCATCGAAGGCATAAGCATGGCCCACACCTGGGACAAGGCGAACGCCAACGCCCCGACCCGGCACACGACGCAATACTTCGAGATGCTCGGCAACCGCGCCATCTATCACGACGGGTGGGTGGCGTGCACGATCCCGGTGACGCTCCCGTGGGCGCTGAGCACCAAGCCGCCGCCCGATGTGATCACCGGCTACAAGTGGGAGCTCTACCATATCGGTGATCTGCAAACGGAGGATCCCACGGAGAACAACGACCTGGCCGCCAAGATGCCGGACAAGCTCAAGCAGATGCAGAACCTCTTCTACCTCGAGACGGCTAAGTACAACGTGCTGCCGCTCGACAACACGACGCTCGCGCGCTGGAACTAGGCGAAGCCGAGCACTGACGCGAAAGGACTAGAAATAGACGCGATGAAAAGGGTGCTTGTTCTCGCTGCTGTCAGTGAAGTCGCGACCGGGGTGGCATTGCTGATTGTTCCATCGCTCGTTGGGTGGTTGTTGTTGGGTGAGGAGCTGACCGGCATCGCCATACCCGTCGCACGTGTGGCCGGCATCGCCCTGATTGCATTAGGGGTCGCCTGCTGGCCGGGCCCGCCGCGGGGCGGCATGTTGATCTACAATGCGGCCGTCACGCTCTATCTCGCCTACCTCGGTTTCGCCGGCGGCTTGAGCGGCATACTGCTGTGGCCGGCGGTTGTCCTGCACGTGATCCTGACGGTACTTTTGATTCGGGAATCAACAAGCGACAGGGAGACGAAAACAGGCTGATGCAAGCGACGCGCAACAACAAGACCAGCGAGTGGTCACCTGAAACCTGTGGCAAATTGGTTTCAGGTTTCAGGTGTCAGTTTGAGTTCGGCTCTTGAAATTCGAATTTCGGATTTTTATTCTGACCCTGTCCTGTGGGCGGAGTCGCCAATGAAGCCAAAGTCCGATAGACAGCTGACTTTTAGATAGGAAGAGCCTTGTCCTTGACCAAGCAGAGATTCAAGAAGAAGGGAGAAAAGTGTGAACACTAGAAATAGAGTGCGCACGCTGCGAACGCTTCTAACAAACGTGTTCGGGAACTCCCGCAGATAAGCTTTTATGAGAGGAGAGCCACCATGATGATCTCACGACAGTTGGCTGCCAGTTTCGCCGTTATCGCGCTCCTGATGTTGGGCGCCTGCCAGAAAAAAGAAGCCGAAACGAAAAAATCCGCACCGGAGGACGCGGCCAAGAAGGCGGCCGCCACTGCCTCGTTCGAAACGGCCGCGCCGCAGCCGAACCCGGAGCGCAACGCGTACTTCGGCGAGGAGCACATCCACACGAGCTGGTCGGTCGATGCCTGGGTCATGGGCAACCGCATCACCGGCCCGGACGAAGCCTACAAGTACGCCCAAGGGCAGACCATCAAGCACCCGATGGGTTTCGACATCAAGATCGACACGCCGATGGACTTCATGGGCGTGACTGATCACGCGGAGTATGTGGGCGTCACCAAGCAGGCCAACACCCCGGGTTCCTACGTGAGCAAGCTGCCCGAGGCGCAGCCCATGATCATGAAGGACCCGAGCAGCCAGGAAGAGCAAAACAGAGTGTTCTCGTATCTGCTCAAGCTCGCCGCGAGCCCGCCGGTAAAGGCGTTCATGGACCCGAAGATCACTTCCACCGTGTGGAAGGAAAACGTCAAGATCGCGGACGAGAACAACCATCCGGGCAAGTTCACCGCGTTCTGCTCGTACGAGTGGACATCGATGCCGGGCCAGCGCAACCTGCACCGTAACGTCTTCTTCCGGGCCTGCGACAAGGTGCCGGACTATCCATTCAGCGCGCTCGACTCCACGCGTCCCACAGACCTGTGGAACTGGATGGACACGCAGCGCAAGGCAGGTAACGAGCTGCTTGCCATCTCGCACAACGCCAACGTCAGCGATGGCTGGATGTACCCAATCGACATCGACAACACCACTGGACGGCCGATCGACGCCGCCTGGGCCGCCTCCCGCGACCGCAACGAGCGCCTGGTCGAGATCAAGCAGGGGAAGGGACAATCGGAGACTCATCCGTTGCTGTCGCCGAACGACGAGTTCGCCAGCTACGAGCTGTATGAGGCAATTCTCGGCCTTCCGGCCGATGTCGGCCGCATCGATCACATCACGGGCAGCTACGCGCGCCAGGCCCTGAAGGACGGTATCACTCTGCAGGACGTCCGCGGCTACAACCCGTACAAGTTCGGCATGGCGGGCGGCTCCGACTCCCACAACACCGGCAGCCCCTATCGGCAGGACAACTTCTACGGCCTTCACGCGGATGCGGACGGGTCGGTCGAACGGCGCTTCGCCGGTGTGCTTATCGGCGGCACCATGGACGTGCGCCTGGAGAACCCGGGCGGGCTGACCGGCGTGTGGGCGGAGGAGAACACCCGCGCCTCGCTCTGGGACGCGATGTACCGCAAGGAAACCTTTGGCGTCAGCGGCCCGCACATCAAGGTGCGCTTCTTCGGCGGCTGGGCCTACAACAAGGACGTCCTGAATGCCAAGGACTGGGTGAAGCAATCCTACGCGGGCGGCGTTCCCATGGGCGCCGACCTGCCCCCGATGCCTTCGGGAGGGAAGGGGACCGCCCCGAGTTTTGTTGTCTGGGCGGTGAAGGACCCGACCTCCGCTAACCTCGACCGCATCCAGGTCATCAAGGGGTGGAGCAAGGACGGCCAGAGCTTCGAAAAGATCTTCGACGTTGCCTGGGCCGGCGAGCGCAAGCCCGACAAATGGTCAGGCAGGGTTCCCGCTATCCAGAGCACGGTGGACCTCGAGAAAGCCACTTATACCAACAGCGTCGGCTCGACCGAACTCAAGACAGTGTGGACCGATCCCGAGTTCGATCCCAGCCTCCATGCGTTCTACTACGTCCGGGTCCTGGAGATTCCTACGCCGCGGTGGACCCTCATTCAGTCTGTGAAATCCGGACTGCCGCCGCCCGATATCGTGCCGCTCACGGGGCAGGAGCGCGCCTGGACCTCGCCGATTTGGTACGCACCGTCGGCCGAGGCCCGCAAGAGCGCGCCGGCGGGGACGACCGTCACTGACCTCAAGAAGAAGGGCGCGACCCCGTTGGGTGACGCACAGCTGAAGGCGCTCGTCGCCGGCAAGGCCTTCTGGGTGCGCAACAACGTGACGGGAGAGCAATTCAGCCAGAACTTCACGACCGAAGGTCACACGACCGTGTTCCGTATCGGCAAGAATGCCGTCATGCCAAGCGGCTATGGCAATGTCGTGCGCGATGGGTACCAGGGAGTGACCTTTCCCTACAAGGTCGAAGGCGGCAAGCTCATCACTTTTGTCTCCCAGGACCCATATTCGGTCACGGTCTACAAGCTCGGGAACACATACTATGGCGCGCGCAGCAACGAGTTCGGCTACGCCAACTATGAGATCATTCCGGCGCCGCAGATCGCGGTCGACCCGCTGACTGACCTGCTCAAGCAAATATCGGTGGGATTAGGGCTGACGGAGGAACAAAAGCAGCAGGTCGTCCCGATCCTGAAGGAGGAGATCACGCAACTCGGGGCGTTGAAGAAGAACGCCTCTCTCAGTGCGGTGCAGAAGGTGGAGCAGTTGAGGAAGATTGGCGTCTCCATCGACGAGAAGATAACGCCGCTGCTCAATGCGGAGCAGCAGCCGAAGTTCCAGGCCCTGCGCGAACAGGCGCGGCGGCGGATCATCGAGCAGATGGGCTCCGAGGTGCTGGAGAAGCTAGGAAAGGATTTTCACTGGAACGGATGATCGGGCGAGATACAGATACGGGATGCGTGATTCGGGCGGCGGGACAGGAGACATCGGATATCAGATAGAGATGCGGGATGCGCGATCCGAGATGTGGGATAACGCGACGCACGCTGCAATAAGTGGGCCGCTGGAGTGCGCAACTCGTATCCCGCATCACGCATCCTGTATCTCACATATCCCGTATCTCACATCGCGTATCCCGTATCTCCCATCCGTTATCAAATGAAAATCCTTCTTGCTGTTGCTGCCGCATGCGAGGCGGCGTTGGGACTCGCGCTGCTGGTGTACCCGCCGATCGTGATCCGGCTTTTGTTAGGCGCCGAGATCATCGGTGTAGCTGACGGAGTGATCCGCTTCGCCGGCGTCGCTTTGATCAGTCTCGGGGTAGCCTGCTGGCCGAACGGCTCGGCGCGCCAGGCGCCTGACGGGATACTGACATAGGATACGCTCGCCGCGCTGTACCTTGCCTATGTCGGCGTCCGCGGCCAAGGGGTCGGCGTACTGTTGTGGCCGGCGGTCGTGGTCCACGCAATCCTCATCATTCTGCTCCTCCGCGCGCGGTCCAGGGAGAGCGGCAAGTAAGAAGGACGCGCGCCGGCATAACGGTAACTGAGGCCGTCGGCGAGATATTAGACGCGGGATGCGAGATTGAGTAGTAGGAGATACGGGATGCGGGATGCGAGTCACGAGATGCGAGATGTAGGGAGGGAGGATCCCGAAACTCGTATCGCATCTCCCGTATCCCGCATCTCGAATCTCCTATCCCGTATCGCGGCTCCCGCATCGCGTGTGGCATCGTTTATTCTGAATCCCATGAAACGACTGCTGCGTGAGCCGCTGATTCATTTCCTTCTGATCGGCGCTGTGCTGTTTGCGGCGTACGGCTATATGCAACGTGGCCGCGTTGGCGTCGAATCGTCGAAACAGATTCAACTAACTGTCGACGATCTCGCCCAACTCATCCTCATATTTCAAGCGCAATGGCGACGCGATCCTACACCCGACGAAATCAGTCGTCTCGTGGAAAGTAAAATCCAAGAGGAGGTTCTCTATCGCGAGGGCCTGGCGATGGGACTCGACAAGGATGACACCATCGTGAAGCGCCGCCTGGCGCAGAAGCTGCAATTTCTGGCCGAAGATGTGGCCGCCGCTCACGAGCCCTCCACTACCGAGCTCAAGGCCTGGTACGAGAAAAACCGCGACAAGTTCGCGTTGCCGAGCCGGGTCAGCTTCCGCCATCTGTATTTCTCCCCTGACCGCCGGGGGCAACACGCGCGCGACGACGCCGTAAACGCACTATCGAAACTTGCCGGCCAGCCCCAGGATTCGAAGCTCGCGGCCTCGCTCGCCGATCCGTTCATGTTCCAGGACTACTACCGCGACCGCGCGCCGGACTACCTCGGCAAGGAGTTCGGGCCACAGTTCGCGCAAGCTGTCGCCAAGCTCGCGCCCGGCTCTTGGCAGGGACCCATCGAGTCCGGCTTCGGCTGGCATCTCGTGTTTGTCGATACCCTGATCCCGGGGCGTTCTCCCGCCTTCGAGGAGATCGAAGGCGACGTGAAGACTGCGTGGCTCGGCGAGCAAAAGGCTCAAGCGTGGGAGAAGGCCTACAAGGCGATGCGGGCCAAGTACACCGTGCTGTTGCCCGCGCTGCCCGATAAAGAAACTGCGCGTGCGCCCGCTCCTCCTCCGAGGAAAGAGATTCCCACTTCGTCGAACGACGCGCAGCGATAACAACCGCGGTCAGATGCGCGATTCGGGATTCGGGATGCAAGCTCCAAGAAAGAAGACACGCGATACGGGATGCGACGTACGCGATGATGCGAGAGCTGAGGTCCCGCATCTCGTATCCCGTATCCCGTATCTCTCATTGCTCACCGCGTATCTCCTAGCTCTCCTAGTTCCCTCGTTGTTCTGCGCACCGTCCTTTGCTCACGAGGCGCGACCCGCCTATCTCGAGATCAAAGAGACGGCGCCGGGCAAATTCAGCGTGCTGTGGCGCACGCCAGTTTTGGCAGGCATGCGTCTGCCGCTTGTGCTGAAAATACCTGACGACGTGAAGAACCTCAAAGCGCCCGTCGTACAAGAGCTGGCGGATTCACTCGTCGAACGGCGGTGGATCGACGCCGGGCCAAATGGGCTGTCGGGGAAGCGCATCGAGTTTGCCGGACTGCAATTGACGATCACCGACGTGCTTGTCCGCGTCGAGATGCTCGACGGTAGAAACTGGACCGCCATCGCGCGCCCTTCGCAACCGTGGGTCGAGGTTGCCGCCTCGCAAAGTTGGTATGAGGTGATGGGCACCTATATCGTGGAGGGCATCCGCCACATCCTTTTCGGCGCCGACCACATGCTTTTCGTGCTCGGACTGTTGCTGATTGTGAAGAACCGCTGGATGCTGCTGAAGACGGTGACCGCGTTCACGGTGGCGCATAGCATCACGCTTGCCATCGCGACGCTCGGATATGCGGAAGCGCCAGTGCTGCCGCTCAATGCCGCGATTGCCCTGAGCATCCTCTTCCTCGGACCGGAGATCGTGAAACAGAATGATGCTAGAGGCGGGATTCGGGATACGGGATACGAGGTACTTGATACGGGATTCGGGATTCGAGATACGCGCACCCCGCATCCCGCATCTCGTGACTCGAATCCTGCATCTCGTATCCCGGATCGCGCATCTCTTACTTTACGCTATCCGTGGGTCGTGGCGTTTGCATTTGGGCTACTGCACGGATTTGGTTTCGCGAGCGCGCTGACCAGTGCCGGCCTCCCCCGAAGTGAGCTGCCACTGGCGCTCGTCAGCTTCAATGTTGGCGTCGAATTCGGGCAGCTCGGTTTCATCGTTTTCGTTCTAGCGCTGGAGCGTTCCTTTCGCGTGCTGGAAATCCGCTGGCCACGTTGGGCACAGGCACTACCCGGATATACCGTGGGCTCACTCGGAGCGTTCTGGACGATCCAGAGAGTAGCGATGATGATTGCAGGATGATACGGGATACGGGATGCAAGATACGAGATACACGATGCGGGATACGAGTCACGAGATGCGGGATACGGGATGCGAGGTACGGGATCGCGTATCTCGAACCCTGTATCACGCATCTCGATTCTCCTATCTCGAATCTCGTTTCCCGTATCTAATTTGTCGAGGGCAACATGAGCTACAGAACACTTGAGATTTGGCAATTGGCTCGCGACTTATCGATTGAGATTCATCGCATGACGTTGGAGTCGTTGCCGAAGCTGGAATCGTACGAGGAAGCATCGCAAATCCGCCGATCGGCAAAATCCATCAGATCCAACATTTTTTTGACCTATGCGCATGCCTCGTGCGATGAGACGATTGACCACCTTGAAACTCTGCACGAAACAAGGTCTCTCGCCGATGACGAGTTGTATGAGCGGCTACATCAAAAGTTGAACCAATTAGGTGGAAAACTTAACCAATTCATTCAAGGTGTGGAGTTGCAGCACCGCTCGGTTCGGGAGGATAGCGCGGAGTACACGCGAGAGGAGGAAGAGTGATGAATCTGAAATGGGATGCGGGATGCGACATTCGAGATCCGTGATGCGGGATGCGGGATCCGGGATGCGCTATCTCGTATCGCACATCTTGCATCGCGTGACTCTTACCCCGAATCTCGAATCACGTATCCCGTATCTCGTATCTCGCACCCGGAATCTCGTATCCCGCAGCGTGCTTCTTATCGTCCTTTGGCCCGTCCCCGCCTTCGCCCACGTGCAGCAGGGCGAGGCCGCCGGTTTTCTAACCGGATTTCTGCATCCGATCTCGGGACTGGACCATGTGCTGGCGATGGTCGCGGTTGGCCTGTGGGGCGCGCAACTTGGCGCTCCCGCCATCTGGGTGCTGCCGGTTGCGTTTCCGCTGGTCATGGCGTTCGGTGGAATGCTCGGGCTCATGGGCGTGCCGGTTCCGGGAATCGAATATGGAATCGCTGCGTCCGCCATTCTGCTCGGCGCGGCGGTGATGCTCGAAATGCGCCCTCCGCTCGTCGTGACCGCGTTGCTGGTCGGGGTCTTCGCGATCTTCCATGGCCACGCGCATGGAACGGAACTCCCGCCAAATCAGAGCGCCTTGCTCTACAGCATGGGCTTCGTGATTGCGACCGGGTGTTTGCATGCGCTGGGAATCGGCATCGGCGCCGTCCACCGATGGACTTGGGGCCAGAAACTGTTGCGCGCCGCAGGCGCCGTGGTCGCGGTAGGCGGTGTCTTTTTCATGTGGAAGGCATTGGCATGAAACGCCTGAGCTCATCCCGGCTGCTGACCTGCGCAATCGTCGCGCTCGCCGTCGTGCTACGCGCTGAGCCGGCCGAAGCACACCTCAATTCGACCGGCATGGGACCAATCTATGACGGCTTGATGCACTTCCTGATGAGCCCCGAAGACCTGGTTCCGGCTCTTGCACTGGCGCTGCTGGCCGGACTCCGCGGCGCCCCTTACGGCCGGCGCGCATCGTTTACGCTCCCGGCCGCGTGGCTCGTGGGTAGTCTTTTCGGATTGACCGCTGCCGTAACCACTGGCAGCGCTGTCCTATCGTCGTTCTGGTTTGTTCTGCTGGGCGGGTTGGTGATCGCCGACGCCAAACTCCCGTTGAGCGCGATGACAGCTTTGGCAGCGCTGTGCGGTCTTGTTCACGGCTACTTGAACGGAACCGGGATGGGCCAGTCAGGGTTTGCGGTGGTCGCTCTCCTTGGATTAACTTCCGGGGTGTTTGTTTTGATCGTCCTTGCCGCCGCGTTCGTGGTTCAGCTGCGGGCAAACTGGGCACGAATCGCCGTGCGCGTCGCCGGAAGCTGGATCGCTGCCAGCGGTCTTCTGATGCTCGGTTGGTCGTTTCACGGAAGTTAGCCCTGCATTTCCGTTTTGAAAGGTGAACGATCCTGGCGAATAAGTCGAAACATGAACGGATTTTTTTCACGACGGGTGGCACGATGGAGCACACCATCCCGTTTATCCTGGCGTGGGACGAGAGTCTCGACATCGGCTCCTCCACCGGCAAGCCGGTGGAGGACTAAGACTATCAGTTGCCGTTCGCCTTCACCGGCAAGATCAACAAAATCACGCTCACGATCGACCGGCCAAAGCTTACCCCGGAGGACGAGAAGAAACTGATGGCCGCGCAGCGGAACAACAAGACGAGTGAATAGCAGAAAAAAGTGTCGAGTGACGAGGATTAGTGATCGGTGGTCAGTAATCGGTGAACAGGGTGACGTACACAACGTTGCCAAGAAAATTTCGCAATTCGCCGATCCCGACGACAGGGCGTTTGCCATCTTATCCCTGCAGCCCGACAAGTTGATGCTTCTCCACGAGACGCCCGATTACGCTGCCGCGTGGCCGTTTCCAATCCCAAACCAACAGCTTTCAGGGTATTGGAGAAACATCGAAGCGGGACGCCCGTAGTCAGGACGGCATCGTACAGGGAACAATCTGGCGGCTATGGCGGCGATAGATGCGGAAGTCGGAATCCGTGGTAAGAATGACGGGATCGGGGAGCATTTCAGTCATTCGCACGAGACAGGCGTCGGCGAGGCTCATGGGAATGTTGGCATACTTGTCCAAAAGCTTGAGCACTGGTTCGACGTCATTGTCCAGGTCAAAGGCGGCGACGAGGGCACGGCGGCGGAGAAGCGCCCCGAGGCTCGGCGCTCCGCGCGCTCCGAGGAGATAGAATGCCTCCGAGAGAACAGCTTCGCAGGTGCGCCAGGGTGGAGCATGGCGTGGCCCCTGCATTACCGCCCAGGCGTGGTGCAAGTCGCGGCGACTGAGCAGGGCTACTAAAAAGCCGGCGTCAACGAGTACGTTTCTGGCCATACCCCGTCGTCCTCAAGTATCGTTTCTTGCGCGCGCTCAGATCGGGCGGCAGGCCGTCCACCGACCCGATAAGGTCAGCGATCGCCTCGATCGGCGACGAGTGACGCCGTCCGCCTCGGGTCGCGCGCTGCAAGCGCTCGCGCACGATGTCGGACTTCGAACATTTGCGCCCGCGGGATTCCGCCTCAATCTCCGCCACCAGCGGCTCAGGCAATCGCACCGTGAGAGTCTTCATTTCCAATAGTGTATTACGGCTCCGCCCGCCGTGCAAGACAAGTGCCCTGCTAGCGGAGCACTTAGTATTTTCCAAAGGTACCAGCAATCGTAAACGCTTACTGGGCGTGACTCTGTCTGCTATTCCTCGTCGCAAACTTGATTTTTTGCCGGGCCTGCATAGAATTCGAGGCGGGCCATGGATCGAACGGGTACAACTCACATTTCAACCCCGCGCTTCTTAGGGCGGCTGGTGCCCCTATGCATCATTGTCTTTCTCGCGGCGGCAATCTCTGCAAACGCCGCTGGTGCCGAACGAGCCAGACGCGTGCTGATGATTTCAACCGGAAGCCGGCTCTCGCCCGGCTTCGGGATCGTTGAGCAGAGAATCTTCGATACGCTGCAGCAACTGGAACCGGGGCGGATTGAATTTTACTCCGAGTACCTCGATATCATCCGCTTCCCCAGCCAAAGTTATCAGCGGCTTTTCCGTGACTACCTGCACGAAAAATATGCTGACCAGCGTCCCGACCTCTTAATCTTGAATTACGTAGGCAACTTGGTGGTCGCTGAGAAATTTCTGGACCAATTGTTTCCAGGAATTAATATCCTTCTCGCCGGCTTGACCGAAGAGGATATTCCAGCCGGCGAACTCGGCAGCCGTGCCAGCGGTTTAGCGCAGCGTACCGATCTGCGCGGGACAATGGAATTGATCCTCCGTTTACAGCCCGAAACACGCCGCGTTGTTGTAGTTGGCGGCACGGCGGAGGTGGACCGTATGACCCTGAGCCGTGCGAAAGAGGCGGCCCGCTCGTTCGCCGATCGGGTTAAGTTCGACTTCTGGAGCGACCGCTCCATGGCCGAAGTGCGCCAAGCGGTAAAAGCGTTGCCACCAAAGTCGGCAATTCTGTTGACTCGGATGTATCGAGACGCCGCGGGTGAGGCTTTTATTCCCCCGCAAGCTGCTCAGTTGATTGCCGAGGCCGCCGATGCTCCCCTGTATGTCCTCGGTGCCGCTTCGGTGGGCGGGGGTGCCGTGGGCGGCTCTGTGACGGATGCCGCATTTATCGGGAAGCGGACTGGCGAGCTCGCGGCGCGCATTTTGGATGGTGCGCCATCAACGTCGTTTCCGTTCGAGGTGCGCACAACCGGAGTGCCGATGTTCGATTGGCGGGCTTTGAAACGCTGGGGGATCAGCGAAAGCCGCCTGCCGCCAGGCAGCATCGTTCGATTTCGCCCGACCTCCATGTGGGAGCAATATGGTTGGTACATCACCGGAGCGCTCCTCATTATTGTTTTTCCCACTTGCGGGGACCCGAGACAAAAACCATTTTCCGGAGAAGGTCTTCGCGAACCTGGGAGAAAAGGTACCGGCGGCGCGCCATGGCCATCGTTGAACGCTACGGTAATTTTCGACTCCGGTCAATATTACTCACGGTGATTTTTGACCATGATTTAAAGTCTTCGGTGAGGAACAAGTGGCGAGGGTGTCTGGTATCGAGCTTCGGATTCTTATTTTTACCTGACTCCCGGGTATTAGACCAAGGTCCAATAGACAGCCGTGCCAGGTTTTCGCTAGAAGGACCCTATTGTTACAAAAGTATAAACATCAAAATGTTAATACTGCACTACGCGCGGGCTGCACTGCTGGGAGCCGTGCTCTTGAGCGTGACGACCGCGTCGGCCTTCGCTCCGCGCCGTCCTGACGTTCCTTCTCGGTCGCGCATGGTTCGCCGGTGTGGGCCTGGCGAGGGTGGAGCAATAACGAGGGACGAGGGTTGAGCTACCTGAAACCTGAACCCCGAAACCACATGCCACTCCGAGGTGTCAGGTTTCAGGTATTCGGGATGCGGGATATCTCGCATCGCATGTCGAAACAAATCTAAATGATCAAGAAAACACAGAGCGGCAGAGCCGCAACCGATAAGTCGGAGTATCTCGCGCAACGGCGCAAAGTCCGCAAAGGGAAAAAGCATTCTGGGCTTGGCGTTCTTGGCGTCTTGGCGCGAGTCAATTCGGTGTTCGTGAGTAATCAGATCAGATAAGGGAGGAGAATTTTATGAACGTTGTGTATTGTTTTGGGAGACGAATCGTTTCAGTAGCCGCTTTGGCGATGCTGGTTACGGCCGGATGGCCCCAGCCTGGCCATGCTCAACCTGCCGGGATCGATCCGCAGGCGGAAAAATTGTTGAAGCGCATGAGCGACTACCTCGCGGGCCGCCAGCAGTTCACTGCGAAGGCGGAGAGCACGCTCGAAGCTGTACTGACATCCGGGCAGAAGATCCAGTTTGACAGTCCTGCGACACTCGTGGTGTCGCGTCCCAACAAGCTGCACGCTCATCGCAAGGGTGATATCGCGAACCAGGAGTTTTTCTACGACGGCAAGACCCTGACGCTGTACAACCCACGGGAGAACTTGTACGCCACCGTGGCTGCGCCACCGACACTTGATGAGATGCTCGACTTCGCCCGAGAGAAGCTCGACGTGATCGCGCCCGCCGCAGAACTGCTGTACAAGAACGCCGCCGAGAAGATGCTGAAGGAGTCCTCGTCCGGGTTTGTGGTCGGGCAGAGCGTAGTTGGCGGAGTGAAGTGCACCCATCTGGCGTTTCGCGGATCGGAAGTTGACTGGCAGATCTGGATTGAAGACGGGGATAAGCCGCTGCCGCGCAAATTCATTCTCACTTCGAAACAAGTTAAAGGGGAGCCGCAGTTCACGGTGGTAATTAGGAGCTGGGACCTAGCGCCGAAGTTGACGAATGCGGAGTTCAGTTTCACGCCGCCCAAAGGCGCAAAGAAGATCGAGTTTCTCCAGCTGAGCGCCGAAGCGAAAGCGAAATGAGTCGGCTGTCGAATGTGTGTCATGATCATTCACCGCAGAGGCGCCGAGTGCACAGAGGATTAACGGCACAGGGCGAAGCGCATAGGGCAAGGGGCGGACAGGATGCCATGCCCTTTGCGCCATGCTCTTGGCCAGTGCTCCGCGCCTCCGCGGTTAGCCATACAGAAGCCTGAAGACCCAATAGGTTAGAAAAGGAGCGAATCAATGAAAAGGATTTTAATGCCCATAGCGCTGGTTCTGTCCCTGGTTTTTCTATCGCTTGCAGACTTCCTGCCCGAGTCCCCGTTGCGGCTGGGATTCGTCAAAAATGCGGAGGCAATCATCGGCATGCCCTGGACCCCCCTGTCTTTCGCAGGCGTGGCGCGCCGTTCGATGTATCGAGAAGCCGCAGTGGTTTCGACGGTTGCCGTGACGAGCGCTGCTGCTGCAAACGTTGCCGCCGCGAATATGGCAGCTGCCAACGCTGCTGCTGCGCAGGCTGCTGCCGCCAATGCCGCCGCTGCCCAGGCTGCCGCGGCGAACGCTGCTGCCGCCGCCCAGCAAGCTGCCGCTGGCCTGCCCGTAGGCGCGATAGTCCCGTCGCTGCCCCCTGGATGCACTTCGACGGTGATCGGCGGGGTCAATTATTTCCACTGCGGTAGCGTTTTCTACCGGGCCGGTTTTCAGGGAAACAGCATCGTGTATATCGTGTCGGTCCCGTGAGTCTCGGACGGGCGCAGCGAGTTATGAGTGACGAGTGTCAAGTAATGAGGGAGTTGCGCTGTTTATAGGATCGGGTCTTGTCCCCACGCTAGAAACCTGAAGCCCGACCGGGCTGGGCTATTGGACCAAGGTCCAATAGCCTTCGTTCAAGTTAACTGGTACGCTCCACAGTACGACCGTGGATGTGAGCCGCGAGCTGATCAAAGATGACGAAGCCGCACTGCGCATTCACATGGCGCGGCAATAACAAAAGGGGCGAGGGAAAAATACCAGATTCCGTCCTCGTGCTCCATGTCCCGCGTTTTCCACTTGACCGAACGGCATCAAGGCGAAGGGCGAGATCCGGTCGCAGTTTCATCATGTGATCGATATCGCGCCGACGATCCGAGAAGCGGCGGGGGCTGCCCGCGCCGATGATTGTGAACAGCGTGCAGCAGGCGCCGCTCGAGGGCAAGAGCATGCTGTATGCGTTCAACGACGCCAAGGCTGCCGAGCAGCGCGAGACCCAGTACTTCGAGATGTTCTGCAACCGCGGCATTTACCACACGGGCTGGACCGCGGTGACTCGGCACAGCACGCCCTGGGACATGACGATTAAAATGCCAGCCTTCGACGATGATGATTGGGAACTCTACGACACCACGAAGGACTGGACCCAGTCGAAGGATCTCGACCAAGGAGAATCCGCAGAAGCTGGCTGATCTGCAGCGGCTGTTCCTGATCGCGGATTTCAGGTGTCAGGTTTGAACTATCGGATTTCGCTTGCGCAGTCTATAAAATAAGCTTCGACGCAAACAATGAAAAGGAGAAAGCCATGAACAAACGATTTTACTTGTTAGCAGTACTGCCGGCACTACTTTTTGCCGGCGCGGCTGCCAGTGCTCAATTCCCGATCCTGGACAAGATCGCCGACAAGGTCGTCCAGAAATACCAGCAATCGAGCTGCGAGCAATTGTGGCAAAAGAAGGGCGAGCCGAAACCAGCGATGGAACAGAAAGTTATACAGAAGCTGCGGGGTGATCCGGCAATGCGCACCGCATTCATCAACAGAGTAGCGGCTCCCATCGCCAACAAGATGTTCGAATGCGGGATGATCCCATGAAGATATTTGAAAGAATCCGTCACCGGGATTGCTCGTCGGCAGCGGCGATGATCCGATGCAAGCTCGGTCCCTGGACATCGCTCGTCGCGTTGGTTATGTTCCTGGCCGCCGCCGGGAACACCGCGGCGGCGCAGCAAGCGAAGCAGCCTTCGAAGCCCGCCAAGCCGCCGGCAAAGAAAGCTGCGCCCGTGATTGAGGCGGTGATTGAGCCGAAGGCGATCGAGATCTTGAAGGCTGCGAGCAGCCGTCTGGCCGCCGCCCGCGCGATGAAGTTTACGGCGGTGGTCTCCTACGAGGCCCCGAGCCGCTTCGGCCCGGCGCTGGTCTACACGACCAAGTCCGACGTCACCATGCAGCGGCCCGACAAGCTCAAGATCATAACGCCCGGCGACGGGCCGGCTTCGGAGTTTTACTACGACGGCAAAGTGATGATGGCATTCGCGCCGGCGGAAAACCTTGTTGCCGTCGCCGATGCGCCCCCGACGATCGACGACATGTTGCAGTATGCCTTCCATTCGGCCGAGATCTATTATCCATTCTCCGACTTGATCGTCACCGACCCCTATGCCGGCCTCGCCAACGGAATGCAACTCGCTTTTTACATCGGCCAGTCCAAGGCGGTCGGCGGAACGACGACGGACATGGTGGCGTACGCCAGCGACGATGTGTTCGTGCAGATCTGGATCGGCGCCGAGGACAAGCTGCCCCGAAAGATGCGCGCCGTGTACCGCAGGGATCCGCTGCAGCTGCGCCACGACATGGAGCTAAGCAACTGGCAACTCGATCCGACGGTAGCGACGGAGGAGTTTGCATCGCAGAAAGCTCAAGCCGCAACGCGCATCAAGTTCGGTCATCCGAGCACGATGCTGCCGCCGGGCACAAAGCCTCAGGCGCTGCGCAAGCCAGCGACAACTCCGCCGACTAAAACCGCGCCGGCCACAAGCAAGTAAGGAGGTAGAGCGAATCATGAAAAAGATCATTATTTGTTTCCTAGGTTTTTTGATCTCAGTATTTTCAGCCGGGCAGGCCGGGGCCTGGTCAAGTGCGAACCGCTTTGGCGGCAGCACGACGCACACCTACGGGGAAACGAGCCACACCAATATGTACGGCGGCAGCACGTCGCATGCTTATGGGGAGGGCACCGAACATACCAACATGTACGGCGGCAGCACGGCGCACGGCTGGTACGGCGGCACCACGCATACCAACGTGTACGGCGGCACCACGTCCGGCGCTTACGGGGCGGGCGCCTACCATACCTATCCATCCGGCGCGAGTTATTACCACCCCGCCTACCCAGCGTATCACCCCGCCTACCCGGTGTATCCGTACCACCCGCCTGTCGCGGTGCCTTACTATTCAGCAGCCGGGTGCTACGGCTGTGCCGCCGCCGCCGGCGCTGTCGTTGGCATGGCCACCGGTGCGGCCATCGCCGCAGCGGGCACCAGCGCAGCCGTGTCGACCGCCTACAGTGCCGGCGTTGCCGCCGGCAGCGCTGCCGCGACGACTTATATGATGGGCACGAACTATGCGATGCTGCCTACGGGCTGCGCCTCACCCAACGTTGGCGGCACGACCTATTTCTTGTGCGGTAATACCTGGTTTCAGCCGCTTTACGGCGCGAACGGCATCTACTACCGTGTGGTGCCCACTCCCTGAGGCTGTGAGTGGCAAATGTCGAGGGCCAAAAAAGCACGCGAGCACGATCAAGCCGATTGTGATGGAACTCATGATCACTCGCCCTCGCCGCCACGAACTCGGAGTTTGTGCAGGTGTTGCTGTTTTTCAATAAGGGACTTCTTCACGGATGACACCTTTGATTTAATAGGAAATTTCTTTTAGCAGAAAGAAGTGGGCTCGTATAGTTGGGAATCCGAGAGAAAGGAGGGTCGAGGGTCGGACGTCACTCTCCAGTCACCTCGCCACTTCGTCCCTGACACCTGAAACCTATGACGGTATTGGACCAAAGTCCAATACCCAGCCTTGCCGATCTGCGGTAGAAGATGCCATGAGAAGCAATTCAAAATGAAAAGGCAAAAATATGAAGATGAAGAGTTTGACAAACCCCTACGAAGGACAGTATCTCATTAAAATGGTTAGAACTAAGGAAGGATATTTATGAACAACGGTGTGCATGGCTTCGTTAGAAGGATCGCTTCAGTAGTTCCTTTGGTGATCGTGATGTTGGCCGGATGGCCCCAGCCCGGCGATGCTCAACCTGCCGGGATCGATCCGCAGGCGGAAAAATTGTTGAAGCGCATGAGCGACTACCTCGCGGGCCGCCAGCAGTTCACTGCGAAGGCGGAGAGCACGCTCGAAGCTGTACTGACATCCGGGCAGAAGATCCAGTTTGACAGTCCCGCGATACTCGTGGTGTCGCGTCCCAACAAGCTGCACGCCCATCGCAAGGGTGATATCGCGAACCAGGAGTTTTTCTACGACGGCAAGACCCTGACGCTGTACAACCCACGGGAGAACTTGTACGCCACCGCGGCTGCGCCACCGACACTTGATGAGATGCTCGACTTCGCCCGAGAGAAACTCGACGTGATCGCGCCCGCCGCAGAACTGCTGTACAAGAACGCCGCCGAGAAGATGCTGAAGGAGTCCTCGTCCGGGTTTGTGGTCGGGCAGAGCGTAGTTGGCGGAGTGAAGTGCACCCATCTGGCGTTTCGCGGATCGGAAGTTGACTGGCAGATCTGGATTGAAGACGGGGATAAGCCGCTGCCGCGCAAATTCATTCTCACTTCGAAACAAGTTAAAGGGGAGCCGCAGTTCACGGTGGTAATTAGGAGCTGGGACCTAGCGCCGAAGTTGACGAATGCGGAGTTCAGTTTCACGCCGCCCAAAGGCGCAAAGAAGATCGAGTTTCTCCAGCTGAGCGCCGAAGCGAAAGCGAAATGAGTCGGCTGTCGAATGTGTGTCATGATCATTCACCGCAGAGGCGCCGAGTGCGCAGAGGATTAACGGCATAGGGCGAAGCGCATAGGGCAAGGGGCGGACAGGATGCCATGCTCTTGGCGCCATGCTCTTGGCCAGTGCTTCGCGCCTCCGCGGTTAGCCATACAGAAGCCTGAAGACCCAATAGGTTAGAAAAGGAGCGAATCAATGAAAAGGATTTTAATGCCCATAGCGCTGGTTCTGTCCCTGTTTTTTCTATCGCTTGCAGACTTCCTGCCCGAGTCCCCGTTGCGGCTGGGATTCGTCAAAAATGCGGAGGCAATCATCGGCATGCCCTGGACCCCCCTGTCTTTCGCAGGCGTGGCGCGCCGTTCGATGTATCGAGCAGCTGTATGGAATGCAGCCGCTGTGAATGCAGCCGCTGCCAACGCTGCGACCGCGAATATGGCCGCGGCGAACGCTGCTGCTGCGCAGGCTGCTGCCGCCAATGCCGCCGCTGCGCAGGCTGCCGCGGCGAATGCTGCAGCCGCCGCCGCGAACGCCCAGAGAATTGCTGCTACCCTGCCCATAGGCACGACGGTGCCGTACCTGCCCCCCGGATGCACCTCGAGTGTGATCAGCGGGGTCAATTATTTCTACTGCGGCGGCGTTTACTACCGGGCTGGTTTTCAGGGAAACAGCATCGTGTATATCGTTTCACAACCCTGAGGCAGGCAGAGGGCAAGGCGCAAAAGAGCAAAGTGCAGAGGTGCAAGACAGAGAGCAGAGGGCAAAGGGCACACGGCGAAGAGCAAAGCGCAAAGGGCCGGTTTGGTTGATCCGGGCAAGCAAGTGTACCATACGGCCACACATTTTTGCCTCACCTCTCGATCCAGGTCTGGCTCGGCTGCAAGATTGAGACAGGGTTGTTTTTGCTCGTCTTATTCGTGAGTGAAGAGTCCTCGGTTCATGTTTTTCTTCCATGGCATTTTCTTTGCTCACGTCTAAGCAACCGCAATCGACAGGCGTAACGAGTGTCATGAAAAATAGATGTCGCGTGACAAGTTTTATAATTTAAGTCAGAAAAAAAGGAGGAAGTTAGATGTCTAAGACTCGAATTGTTTCGAGGTGCGCTTTGATTTTACTAGTTATGGGGTTTGCAACAATGGCCCTCGCGGCGCCAAGCCCTAAGCCTTCGGCAAAGATATCGATCCAAACCACTTCGATCGCCGCCGGCATTGGGGTGAGCTGGGGTGATGGGATACTTAATTTAAAAGGGAAACAATACCATTTCTCCGTTGACGGCCTGACGCTCGTAGATTTCGGTATCACCAAGGCAAGCGCCGTTGGCGAAGTTTATAATTTGACTGACGTGTCGCAGCTTGCGGGAACCTACCTGGCGGCCGAGGCCGGGTTTGCGCTTGGCGGGGGCATGAGCGGGATCTCGCTGCGCAATCAGAACGGCGTGATCATCTTTCTGCACTCTGTTTCTCAAGGGGCAAAGCTGCAGCTAGGCCCGAGCGGAATAAACATCAAGCTCAAGCAATAAAGGACAGCGTTTAGCGCGTCGCTTCGAGCGTAGCGGTGTTGCGGCTATTGACTCGAAGCGACGCGCTCTACAGCTTTGCCACGCTGACGACGCCCTGGGCTATGGAGACATTCTTCCCATGGCGAAATCGGCTCGCATGTTTGCGGTAACCGAGGCCATCGTCGGCCAGATCTATTTGACGGTACTGGTGGCGAGACTCGTAGGCCTATATCCCCCGGTGAGAGCCGCGCGAGCAGGACAATAGCAAACTGTTTGCCCGCCATCCCTTATTGGACCAAGGTCCAATAGTCAATATTGTTCGGCTCATGCTATAAGACTATACAGCGAGCCCTAAGTGCCGATGGAAACCATTGCTTGTCCCGATTGCGATCTGTTGCAGCAGCTACCCGAACTCCCGCCCGGAGGCAAGGCGCGCTGCCCGCGCTGCGGCTGGACGGTTGCGACCCGGAGCGCGGACCCGATCGGTCGCCCGCTTGCGCTCACCATCACGGCGCTGATCCTGCTGATTATCGCCAATAGCGCGCCCCTGATGAGCCTTTCGGCTGTCGGGCGCTACGCGAGCACGACCATCATTGGCGGCGCCTACGAGATGTGGTTAGAGGGTCAAGAGGTGACAGCGGCGATCGTCGCTTTCTGCGCGGTGATCGCCCCAGCAGGCTACGTTTTATTCATGCTAACAGTCCTACTCGCAGTGAGGCGGCCACCCGCGCCGCAGTGGGTGGGAGAAATGCTGCGCGGCGCCGATTTCATGCGGCCCTGGTCGATGAACGAGGTGATGATGCTTGGCATTCTGGTTGCGCTCATCAAGATCGCGGAGCTGGCCAACGTGGAGGCCGGCGTCGGCATGTATGCGGTGGGCGCGCTGGTGATGCTCTTTCCCGCGATCATGGTCACTTTCGATGCGGACGAAATCTGGCAGCGGGTTAGGTGGGCCGACGGAAGTCTACCGCCACCCACGTCCGGCGGCGGAATGTCCGGCGCAGGGAGAGCATGATGAAGATTATCACCGCAGAGACGCGGAGTACGCAGAGATCGGAGTATTTCTTGATCAAGAACTGTTTACTCCGTGCCCTCAGCGCCTCTGCGGTGAGGTTCTTCTTAGAGTAACATGAGTACGATTCCACTCACCGCTGCGCGGGCGGGACTCGTTTCCTGCGAGATTTGCAGCTTGCTCTCGCGGCCCGCCAGTGCGGTCGATCCCGGCTATTGCCCGCGCTGCGGCGCGGAGCTCGCATCGCGCCATCACCACTCTATCCAGTACACGTGGGCGCTCGTCATCGCCGCGGCGATCTGCTACATCCCCGCGAATGCCCTGCCAGTGCTCAGCACGACTACACTTGGGTCCACCGACTCCGACACCATCATGGGCGGGGTCGTGTTCCTCTACACGTCGGGTTCATGGCCGCTGGCGCTTATCGTGCTGATCGCGAGCGTGATGGTGCCGCTGGGGAAACTGATCGCGCTCATCTATCTGCTCGTCACGGTGCAAGGCGGCTCGGTTAAGAACAACCGCGAGCGGACGCGGCTCTATCGCATGGTCGAGTTCATCGGCCGCTGGTCGATGCTGGACGTGTTCGTTGACACGTTCACTGTCGCGCTTGTGCAGCTCTCGCCGCTGATGTCGGTGGAGCCCGGTCCCGGGGTTGTTTTTTTCGCGGCGGTCGTCGTGCTGACGATGATCGCGGCGGAGTCTTTCGATCCCCGCCTGATTTGGGATTCGGTCGGGAACAGAGAGGGCCAGCATGGCTGAGAGCACCGATCGCGAGAACCTTCCGCAAGCCACTGTGGTGCCGAAGAGGCAGACGCGAATCTCTATCATCTGGATCATTCCCATCCTCGCTGCAGTGGTGGCCATTGGGATCGCTATACAGCGCATCATGAGCGAGGGCCCGACCATCAGCATCGTCTTCAAGGGGGCGCAAGGTGTGGAAGCCGGCAAGACCTTCATCAAGTACAAGGACGTGAACATCGGCCAGGTGACGGCGGTGCGGCTTTCTTCCGACCACTCGAAGGTAGAGGTGACGGCGAAGATCGATAAAAGCGCGGCCGAACTGATGGTCGAAGACGCGAAGTTCTGGGTCGTCGAGCCGCGCGTCACTTTGAGCGGGGTATCCGGCCTTGGCACCCTGCTCTCGGGTAACTTCATCGGGTTCGAGGTCGGTAAATCAGACAAGCAGCAGCGCAAGTTCACGGGCCTCGAGGTGCCGCCGATCATCACCGGCGGCCAGCCCGGCCGCCAGTTTGTGCTCAAGGCCGAAAACCTCGGGTCGCTAGGGATCGGCTCGCCGATCTATTACCGCCGCCTCCAGGTCGGGCAGGTCATCGCGTACGACCTGTTGAGCGATGGCAAGGCGATGGACATAAAGATTTTCGTTAACGCGCCCTACGACAAGTACGTCAATCCAGGCACACGCTTCTGGAACGCGAGCGGAATCGACGTCTCGGTGGGCGCGGGCGGAGTGGACGTGCGCACGCAATCTCTTGTCGCGCTGCTCGCGGGCGGCCTCGCGTTTGACACGCCCCCTTTTGCCGCCAAGGCCGAGCCTGCTGCCGCAGACACGGTCTTCACCCTCTACAGTGACCAGTCCACCGCGATGAAGCAGCCGGACGCCATCTCGGCGCGCTATGTGCTCTATTTCAGCGAGTCGCTGCGCGGGCTGTCCGTAGGGGCACCGGTCACCCTCCTCGGGCTGCCGGCGGGCGAGGTCACGGATGTCGGCCTCGACATCGATCCGGTGACGTTGACTCTGCGGGGGCGAGTGGAGTTCGTGTTCTTTCCCGAACGACTTATCGCGCGCTTGAACCGGAAGCAAGTGGCCGCCGGTGAAACCATCGAGCGGAGCTTACAGCAGCGCCACGCGTTCGTTCAGCGGGAGGTCGAACGGCGGGGAGCGCGGGCGCAGCTCAAAAGCGGCAACCTCCTCACCGGGCAGCTCTATGTGGCTATCGAATACTTTCCGAACGCGCCCAGGGCAAAGATCGACTGGAGCCGGGACCCGACGGAGCTACCGGTGGTCCCGAGCACTGTCACGGACCTCGAGGCGAAGATCACCGGCATCGTCGCGAAGCTCGACAAGCTGCCCTACGAAGCGATCGGCGCCGACCTCAAGAAAGCGCTCGCCAGTCTCAATCAGACGCTCGAGGACACAAGCAAGGCGGTCAATCGCATTGACACAGATATCACGCCAGGGTTGAAGACGACGCTTGACGGATTACGCGGCACGATTGCCAGCGTCGACGGCGTGCTCAAGAACACGGACGCGACTCTCGTCGGCAAGGACGCTCCGGCGCAGCAGGAGCTGCGCGACGCCTTGCAGGAAATCGCGCGAGCGGCGCGATCGCTGCGCGTACTGACCGACTATCTGGAGCGTCATCCCGAAGCGCTGATCCGCGGCAAGACCGAGGGGAAACCGTAGTTGAATTCAGAGGGTCGAGTGCGGAGTGGCAAGGGATGGTTTCAGGTACGGAGGGACGAGGGGTGGCAGAAGAGTGATCGGTGATCAGTGATCAGGTGACGTGCGCAAAGTTGCCAAGAAAATTTCGCAATTCGAAATGCGTAAATTCAAAAGGGTTTCAGGTTTCAGGTTTCGGATTTGTTGAAGGGGTTCCGTTGAAAGTCTAACCAAACATATTTGAGGTTCTCAGTCGAATTTTGGATTACAGAATCGGAAAAGGATGACTCGCGCAAAGACGCGAAGCACGCCAAGTTTCGGAGAAGCAAAATCTTTTTGCGCTCTTGGCGTCTTGGCGCGAGAAACTTTCTTGAAGTCGTTGTGTTCAAGATTTGAAAAGTAAGAATCTAAGAGGTAGCAATTTACGGTTATGCACCACATCACCGCCATTTTCGCCATCTGCGCGCTCGCCGCCTTTGGAGCCGGGTGCGGGTCCACGCCGGCGTCGCGCTTCTACACCCTCAGCGCGGCGGCCACGCCTGCCGCGACGTCATCCAACCTCTCGGTCGCCGTCGGCCCGGTCTCGGTGCCAGCCGTGGTCGATCGCCCGCAGATTGTCGTAAGCACGAGCGCGAACCAGGTGGCGCTCGATGAATTCAATCGCTGGGCTTCTCCGCTGCAGAACAACATCTCGCGCGTGGTTGCCGATAACCTCGTAGCGCTGCTGGGAACGTCGCGCGTGACTCTGTTTCCACAAGCATTGAGCGCTGATGCCGACTATCGCGCCGCAATCGAGGTGCAGCGCTTCGATTCAGCGCCTGGGGCGGCGGCCACTCTGGACGCGGTCTGGACCGTGCGCCGGACGAAGGATGGCAAGACCGAGACCGGACGCACCACCGTGCGCGAGGCGGTGCAGGAGCAAAGTTTCGATGCGCTCGCCGCGGCCCACAGCCGAGCGGCCGCGCGCCTGAGCCAGGACATCGCCGACGCCGTGCGCGCGCTGGATCGCGCCGGGCAGTAGGGAAGGATAATAGTAATCGGTTATCAGTAATCAGTGATCAGAGTGACGCGCTCGAAAGAGTGTCAAGTAATAGTGACGAGGGTGGCTGACACCTGAAATCATGTGCCACTCTGAGGTGTCAGGTTTCAGGTCTCAGGATACGGGGTGGCAAGTGATTTTCCTCTCGACACCCGATCCGCGAACCTTGTTCCTCGGGATTATTCTCGCGCAAAGTCGCTAAGCATGTTCTGAGCCCTTCGGCTAGGCTCAGGATAAACTCCATCGAACGGGGCGCCAAAAAAGAAATGATTAACTTTGCGATCTTGACGTCTTAACGTGACGACGCAACTTCGCGGATTTGAGCTTCGGAATTTTGATTACGGATAAAAGATAGGAGTCTTACGATGTCTAATCAAACTGACAAACACCAACGTGATATTCTTCCCATACCCGATCGTAGCTATGTCGGCTTAACAACCTACGATGCCAAGGACCCGGATACCAAGTTTCCGCCCATCGAGCCGTTGCGGCCGCCCAAAGGAGCGCCCAATGTGCTGATCATTTTGCTCGACGACGTGGGCTTCGCCGCCTCCAGTGTTTTTGGCGGTCCCATCAGCACGCCGACAGCAGAACGATTGGCGCACAATGGCTTGCGCTACAACCGTTTTCACACCACCGCGCTGTGCTCGCCGACGCGTCAGGCAATGCTCACGGGGCGCAACCACCATTCCGTGAATATGGGCGGCATTTGTGAGCTCGCCACATCTGCGCCGGGTTACAACTCGGTTCTACCGAGAAACAAAGCACCCCTCGCCGAGATACTCAAGCTCAACGGTTACTCCACAGCGCAGTTCGGCAAATGCCACGAAGTCCCCGTCTGGGAAACCAGCCCCATGGGCCCTTTCGACCAGTGGCCAACGGGTGGCGGCGGGTTCGAATATTTTTACGGCTTCATCGGCGGCGAGACGAATCAGTACTACCCCGCTGTCTACGAAGGCACCACGCCCATCGAAGTCACCAAGACGCCGCAGGAGGGCTATCACTTCACCGAAGATATGACGGACAAGGCAATCAAATGGGTGCGCCAACAAAAAGCGTTGATGTCCGACAAGCCTTTTTTCATGTACTTCGCGCCCGGCGCTACGCACGCGCCGCACCAGGTGCCCAAGGAGTGGATCGAGAAGTATAAAGGCAAGTTCGACCAGGGCTGGGACAAGCTGCGCGAGGAGATTTATGCGCGGCAGAAAGAACTGGGTGTGATCCCGGCCGATGCCGTGCTAACCAAGCGCCATGATGAAATTCCCGCGTGGGAAAGTATGCCTGAAGTCTTGAAGCCGATACTCGCCCGGCAAATGGAAGTTTATGCCGGTTTTCTCGAGCACACCGACTATTACATAGGCCGGTTGGTGGATGCGCTCGAAGAGCTGGGGATCCTGGGCGAGACATTGCTCTACTACATCATTGGGGACAACGGAGCGTCGGCGGAAGGAACGCCGAACGGCTGTTTCAACGAGATGACGACGCTCAACGGCATGACCAGCATCGAGACGCCTGATTTCCTGATGAGCAAGATCGACAAGTTCGGGGGCCCGGAGGCGTACAACCACTACGCCGTGGGTTGGGCGCATGCGATGTGCACGCCGTACCAATGGACCAAACAGGTGGCGTCGCACTGGGGTGGCACCCGCAATGGGACGATTGTGCATTGGCCAAATGGCATCAAGGCCAAGGGCGAGATGCGTTCACAATTCCATCACGTGATCGATATCGCGCCAACGATCCTGGAAGCGGCAGGGCTCCCTGAGCCGACCATCGTCAACAGCATCCAGCAGTCGCCGCTGGAAGGTGTAAGCATGGTCTACTCATTCGACGACGCCAAGGCTGCGGACAGACACGAGCTGCAATACTTCGAGATGTTCTGCAATCGCGGCGTCTATCACAAGGGCTGGACCGCCGTCACCCGGCACAGCGTCCCTTGGGTGATGGCTCCGCTGCCGCCCTTCGAAGATGACACCTGGGAGTTGTACGGGCCGGACGATTGGACTCAAGCCCGGAACCTCGCGAAAGAGAATCCGAAAAAGCTCCAGGAACTGCAGCGGCTGTTTCTGATCGAAGCTGTCAAATACAACGTCATCCCTCTTGACGACCGCCGTGTCGAGCGCTTTAACCCGGATCTAGCCGGCCGGCCGCAGCTCATTCGCGGCAACTCCCAGATCCTCTTCGGCGGCATGGGTCGCCTGAGCGAGAACTCAGTCGTCAACATCAAAAACAAGTCGCACTCGGTGACGGCCGAGGTCGTCGTTCCGGATTCGGGGGCGAGCGGCGTGATCATCGCCCAAGGGGGCAGTGTCGGCGGCTGGACCCTCTATGCGCACCAGGGAAAGCTGAAATACTGCTACAACTTCTTTGGCATCAAGTTCTTTTATAGCGAAGCAACCAAGCCGATCCCGGCGGGAAAGCATCAGGGGCGTGTGGAGTTTAAGTACGACGGCGGTGGTCTGGCGAAAGGCGGTGCAGTGGCGCTCTACGTGGACGGTTCCAAGGTCGGCGAAGGCCGTGTGGATATAACCCAGCCGATGGCGTTTTCGGCCGACGAGACCTGTGACGTCGGCAGGGATGCAGGCTCGCCGGTCTCCCCCGATTACGGTCCGCAGCACAACGAGTTCAGCGGGGAGGTGAACTGGGTGCAGATCGATTTGGAAAAAGACGATCACGATCACATGATCTCTCCCGAGGAACGATTCAAGGTGGCGATGGCGCGGCAGTAGGAAGGGGCGAGGGTCAGGGACGGAAAAAAACAGAGAAGAAGTGGCGAGTGACAAGTGTGGAGAGTACAGGTGTCAGGTTTCAGTTCAGGAGGGGCGACTGACACCTGAAACCTGATGACACTCGAACGAGTATCCCGATGACTTCCACCACACGTAACATTCTTATTGGTCTTGCGCTCGGGGTCGCCATGGGGCAGCTGGTGGTTTTCGATGTCGAAATGGCCTCGCACTGGCGCAAGAACTGGGACTGCCATGGTCATAAGAAAACTGATTTGTGCTTTGGTCTGGCGAGGCATTTGTGGCTTAACGGCGGTCGCATTCACGATAGCGGGAATCTCGTTTCGGGTTGAGGCGGGCGATACCTTCACGTGGGCACAGTCCAAAGGCGCGGTCCGTTGCGGCGTCAGTGAAAGATTGCGAGAATTTTCTCTGAAAGAACCGAGCGGAAATCGAATATCAAGTTACAACTGTTCTTGCTTCGCCGTACCGATGCTGATACTTGATTCGCGGCGCTAGCGCCCGCCAGATAAAAATTCGTCCCTGACACCGCATGTCATTTCGGAGTAAGCGCATGATCAAGACAAAAGAGTTCATCCGCAATCTGTGGATCTTGCTGCGTCCCTACTGGGGGTCGGAGGAGCGCCGCAGCGCGTGGCTGCTGCTGGTCGCGAACGTCGCGCTCACGCTCGGCATGGTGTATATGAGCGTGTTGTTCAACCAGTGGTACAACCTTTTCTATAACACGCTGCAGGACAAGGCCAAAGCAGAGTTCTTCCATCAGATTGGGCGGTTTTGTGTGCTGGCCACGATCTACATCGTGATCGCGGTGTACCGGGTCTATCTGAACCAGATGCTGCAGATCCGCTGGCGACGCTGGCTCACCGACCGGTATCTCACGGACTGGCTTGCCGAGCGAAACTATTACCGCATGCAGCTCAAGGGCGACGGCACCGACAACCCTGACCAGCGGATCGCCGAGGATTTCCGGCTGTTTGTCGATGACACGCTTTCCCTGGGATTGGGCCTTCTCAATGCCGCGGTCACCTTGGGCTCCTTCGCGGGGATTCTATGGGTGCTGTCAGGACCCATAGAGATCCCGTTAGGCGGCGCGCGCTACGTCATTTACGGCTATATGGTTTGGGTGGCGATCGGATACGCCATTGTGGGAACCTGGCTCACGCACATGATCGGCAGGCCGCTGATCCTGCTCAACTTCAACCAGCAGCGATACGAGGCGGACTTTCGCTTCAACCTGGTGCGCTTTCGCGAGAACAGCGAGGGCGTGGCGCTGTATCGTGGCGAAGCAGACGAACTGCGCGGGTTTCGTGCTCGTTTCGCCGGGGTGGTAGAAAACTGGTGGGCGATCATGAAGCGGCAAAAACTCCTGACCTGGTTTACGGCAGGTTACAGTCAGGCGGCCGTGGTGTTTCCGTTCCTCGTGGGCGCGCCGCGCTATTTCTCGGGGGCGATTCAACTTGGGGGACTGATCCAGATTTCCAATGCCTTTGGTCAAGTACAAGGGGCGCTTTCCTGGTTCATCGACGCGTACACGACCTTTGCTTCCTGGAAGGCCACCGTGGACCGTCTGGCTGGGTTCCACAACGCCATGACGGTGGTGCAGGAAGAGAGCCGCGCCGGCACCGGGCCTGCCGTGGTTGCCGACACTTCAATGGACGGCCTGGTGTTACGTAATCTGGAACTAGCTCTGCCCACGGGTCGCGTGCTGGTGTCGGGGATTAATGCCAGCATCGAGCCCGGGGAACGCGTGCTTATTAAGGGTCCTTCCGGCTCGGGTAAGAGCACGCTGTTTCGCACGATCGCCGGCATCTGGCCTTACGGCTCGGGGCAGGTCAGGCTGCCGCGCGAGTTCCGCACGCTGTTCCTGCCGCAGCGTCCTTACTTTCCTATCGGCGCGCTGCGCCAGGTGGTGACGTATCCCGGAGCACCCGAAGCCTTTAGTGATTCGCAGGTGCGCGATGCGCTTGCAGTGACGGGGTTGGGCCATCTAGCGGACCGGCTCGATGAGCAGCAGAACTGGGCGCAGCAACTGTCCGGCGGCGAGCAACAACGGGTAGCCATCGCCCGCGCTCTGCTTCACAGGCCCGCATGGCTGTTCCTCGACGAGGCCACTTCGGCGCTGGACGAGCCGAGCCAAGAGCATGTGTACGAGCTGCTGACCGAACGATTGAAAGACGCAGCGATCATCAGTATTGCACACCGCTCGGCGCTCGCCGACCTGCACGGCAAGCTGTTGGAGCTAAAACCGGATGGCGACGGAAGAGTACGGATGATCGCTTCCGCTGTGGCGCTGCCGGCTTGAGAAGAGCAGAGCGCAAAGCGCAGAGTGCGGAGCGCGAGGAGCAAAGAGTAAGACGCTTCGCGCTCTACACCATGCGCTATGCCAAATGAGAGACTCACGCGCTAGGGGTTCACAAGAACCGTTGTCCAAGGTTGCAAAATATCCTCGGCTGGTTTTGTTTCTGGCCCTGGTCGCGTGGCATTCGAGCATCTTTTATGCGCACCAGGCGTTCTTTGCGGCCGCCTCTTCTCGTAACGTGACCAGCGGGGTGTTGACGGTTTCTCCGCTTTTTCTGTTAGCTCCCGTGGAATCCGTTTTCGCCTCCGCCACTGCCACCGGCGCGGAACCAACGGCACCGTCGGACCATTTCTCAAGGAGAGCCCTGCGAAGGTTTGAACGCGCGGTTGCAAAAGTGCAGCCGCTGTTGGATCGCTACGGTTACGGTGCTGCGGTTGCGACCGTCATAGTCGAAGGCATGGGAATCCCCACTCCCGGACAAACCTTGCTAATGGCGAGCGCTTTGGAAGCCGCTGCGGGACGGATGAACATCACGCTGGTGCTATTTCTGGTAACGGTTGCGGCCACACTCGGAAATAGCGTCGGTTACGCGGTTGGTCGCTGGGGTGGTCGGGTCGTGCTGAAAAAGCTCAGAGTCAACCCGGAGCGGCAGCATTACCTCGATGATCTTTTCAAACGGCGCGGCGGTCTGGTAGTCCTGTTGGCTCGATTTATCGATGGGATGAGGCAGTTGAACGGTATCGTTGCCGGGATCATGCGGATGCCATGGTGGACCTTCACGGCATACAACGTCACCGGCGCGCTTCTCTGGACTTGCTCCTGGGGGCTCGGAACATACTACTTGGGTCGGGACATCCATGTCTTCGCGGCCTTTTTCCGCCGGCATGGACGGTTGTTGTACGTGCTCAGCCTGATTGCGATCGTCGCTTTATTAATGTATCTGCTGCGCGCAAGAACAGTGAAAACTGATAAGCGTAGGGTCACACAGTAGAGCCGGATCCAATGGAATCTGATATGAACTCGGTTCGGATGAGCATTCTCCTTAAGGAACGTCACTCAAAGACGGGCATGATGTCGATGAGGCAAGATCTTGGATGTCTCATCAAGGTATCCGGATGAAATTGAACATTATCTCAATGTCTGCTTCACCCGTGGAGACGCATTTACTCGACACGGGTCACTTTGCGCTCGAGACTCACGGAGAAGAGATAGCCAGCCGCATCGAAGAGTTCCTGCGGAAGCAGAAAGTAACGACCTGATCCAGCAGGCGAGCACTCAAACCCGCGCAGTACTAAAAAAGCAGACTTGTAATCTAACCCGAATCCGGTCAGAGCAAGTATGAGTGAAAAGGAACAACAAGATGGATATAAACAAAAACGACACCGCAGTGGTGTTTATCGACCCTCAGAATGAGGTATTGAGTGAAACAGGCCTCGCGTGGGGGGCGGTCGGCGACAGCGTCAGGGAGAACAAGACCGTCGAGAACATGGAGCGTATCGTGATATCCGAGGCAAAGCCGGCTTAGTCGAGGCGGTTATAGAGGTCATTGCGGTGAACAACGAGGAAGAAGGATTCGGTCGAAATGCAGGTTCGAAAAGTCATTATTACCGCGTCGCAATTCCGCTTGCGGAGCTGTGGCGGCGCTATGCAGGGCCACCGAGGATGGGCTCTGCGTTGAGTAGAACGACACCGGACAGGTAATGCTGATGGCGCGACTTTTGTCTGTTAACGTCGGCGTTCCACGCGACATCGCATGGCGCGGGAAGACCGTTCATACGGCGATCTGGAAGGAGCCGGTTCGGGGCCGGCGCATGGTCCGGCGCCTCAACATCGACGGCGACAAGCAAGGGGACCTGGCGGGTCACGGGGGCGAGCACCGGGCGGTCTTTGTCTACCAGATCGAGTCGTATCGGTATTGGCAGGATCGGCTCGGCCGGAGCGATTTCACTTACGGACAGTTCGGGGAGAATTTCACCGTTGAAGGTATGTCTGACGACGAGGTGTGCGTTGGCGACCGATACAGGATCGGGCAAGCCCTATTCGAGGTAACCCAGCCGCGCGTCACCTGTTACCGCGTGGGTATCAGGATGAACGAGCCCCAGATGGCAGCTCTGCTTACCTCAAGCGGAAAACCGGGATTTTACTTTCGAGTACTGGAGGAAGGGGAAGTTGAGGTGGGGGACGAAATCGTTAAAGTCGCTGACGGTCCAGAGCGCATGACCGTGGCTGAGATCAATGCGTTGCTATACCTGCCCGGTCACTCGCGTCAACAATTGGAGCGCGCGCTGCGCGTTCCGGCTCTGAGCAATGGTTGGCGAGGATCTTTTCAAGCGCTCCTCCAGCAAGAGTCAAGCGGCGGTCCACTAACAGGAAATCCTGGGCTGGCACCTGGGGGTGGCACGCCAGCATGGCCGGGCTTTCGCCCCCTTCGGGTTTCTCGGATCGACCAAGAGAGCCGCAGCATTATCTCACTGCTACTCGTGCCTGCCGACGGACATCCGCTGGTCGCTGCCGAGCCTGGCCAGTTCGTCGTCCTGCGCCTGCGGCCGAAACCGGATGCGCCACCGCTCTTGCGCAGTTACTCGCTCTCTGACATGCCAAGCGCAGATCACTACAGGGTGAGTATTAAGCAAGAGCTGAACGGCGTGGCCAGTACTTACGTGCACAGTCATGTGCAGGTAGGCGATGTATTGGACGTGAGCGCACCACGGGGCAGTTTCACTCTTCGACCAGGGGATCGGCCCATTGTTCTACTAAGCGCCGGTGTGGGAGCGACCCCGGTTCTCGCAATGGTTCACGCGTTGGCGGCGGGAGCCTCGCCACGACCAGTTTGGTGGCTGTACGGAGCCCGTAGCCGAGACGAGCACCCGTTTGCGCAGGAATCACGCCGCCTTGTGCAAGCGCTGCCGCAAAGCCGCAGTCGAATATTGTACAGCAGGCCTGGTCCCGACGATCGTTTGGGTCGAGAATTTGACGCCACTGGACACCTCGGCATGCCCGTGCTCGACGAATTGGGTGTGCCTCGCGACGCAGACTTCTACCTGTGTGGACCATCCGCATTCCTCCAGGACCTGAGTGCTGGTCTCGCGGCCTGGGGCGTCGCCGGCGAGCGCGTGCATATGGAAATTTTTGGCCCGGGTGAATCCATGACTCCAGGCGTATCCGATGTGCCTGTTCGCCCAGCTCACCCGCCAGCCGGAGCCGCAGGTCTGGGGCCCCAGGTCTCGTTCGCACGTAGCGGGCTCACCGTACGATGGGATGAAAAATACCAGAGTCTGCTCGATCTGGCGGAGGCCTGCGACGTCCCCGTACGGTGGTCGTGCCGGACCGGCGTTTGCCATAATTGCGAGAGCGGGCTGGTTTCCGGCACGGTGAGTTATCGACCCGACCCGCTCGACCCACCTGCCGCAGGCGACGTGCTGATCTGCTGTTCTCAGCCTCGGGAAGACGTCGTCATCGATTTATGATGAAGGCAAGGGATCATCGAGCGGATCCGATGATATCCCCGCACTGATAATACCGCTTTGGCTTGCTCGGGGCCGTCGTAGAAACCGCTGCGGAAGAAGTGAACGCGTATCGCACGAAATAGTTCCGTGACTGCTCCAGTTCGCTAGAAAGAAACAAGACAATGTACGAAAAAACTTTATTGACGAGATGGCGTTAGTCACGCGAGGAGAATAAGGACCGGTGGCAGGCCGTGTCATGCTCAGAACTCTCAACCTCGACGGTGACCGCCAGGCTGATCTCTCGGTTCATGGCGGACCAAGCAAAGCGGTCGACGTCTATCCGTCCGAACACTACGACTACTGGAAGCGGGAATTGCCTGAACTGAAACTGCCCTGGGGCATGTTTGGTGAGAACTTCACCACCGTGGGACTTTTTGAATCCGAGCTAAACATCGGTGACAAGTTTCGCGTCGGCTCGGCCGTTGTGATGGTGACCGAGCCGCGGATGCCCTGTTACAAGCTCGGCATCAAGTTCGGCCGCTCCGACATCGTCAAGAGGTTCCTGGCGAGCGAGCGCACGGGTTTCTATCTCGCGGTACTGGAAGAAGGTGAGGTCGGAGTTGGTGACGAGATTCAACTGATCGAAGGAAGCAAACGCGGTGTAAGGGTAAGCGACATCACCCAACTCTATACACGCGAGAAGCACAATGCCCGATTGCTTCGTCGCGCAATGGAAGTCGAGGCTCTGCCCGAAAGCTGGAAGAGCTATTTTCGACTCGAGAAACTCACTGTTCCTTCACGGGATCGACAAGACCAAGCGGCGGGCATGGATTCTTGCCAGAGATGACGCGCGATCTCTAGCGGAAGACGGTTGGAATTCTCGCGAGCGCCGGTTGAAATACGAGCGTATATGATCAAGTTCTTCCGCTTCTCCCCTTCCAGGTTGGCGCTTGTTTACATCGCGCTCAGCGTGCTCGTGCTTGCCTTGTTTGCGATCCCGCTCTGGTCTGCCTGGCGCGTGAACCTCGCGACCTTCAGGGAATATGTGCAGGAAGAGGACATGCAACGGCTGGTAGAGTTGTTTGACCGGGAAGGCGCGAAGGGAGTTGCTGCCGTGATCGAGTCACAGGTGAGAACCTTGCCCCGCGACCGAATCATGGTTTTCGCGGACGCGTCGAAACTGCGCCTCGCCGGCAATTTGCCCGCGTGGCCGGTCGAGGTCCCCGACGTGCCCGGAACGTATGGACTGGTGATAAGCCTGGGCGGCGAATCGACGATGCGGGTGGTTGCTTCGCATGTGACGTTACCGGGCGGATACCACCTGCTGATGGGCCGCGAGAGCGTCCGCTTCGAGTCGCTGGTCGAGCGCTTCTGGTATGGGATTAGCGGCGCTATGGTCGTTGTTGTGGTCCTGGGCGCTGTCATCGGGTGGCTGAGTCATCGCGCGCTTCTTTCCGAGGTGAATGAAATCAGCCGCACTGCGTCCGCCATCGTCGAAGGCGATCTCTCACGCCGCGTCGCAACGCGCGGCGGATCGGACGAACTCGACACGCTTGCGCGAACAGTCAACGGCATGCTTGAGCAGCTTGCCAGGCAAAACGTGCAATTGGAGGGCGAAATCGGCGTGCGCCGGCAAGCAGAGCAGGCGCTCCATCGTGCTCATGACGAACTGGAGGGGTTGGTAGCACAGCGCACTGCGCAGCTGGCTCGGACTAATGAGTCCCTCCGCCGGAGCGAGGCATATCTGGCTGAAGCACAGAGGCTGAGTCTTACCGGCAGCTTCGGATGGAATATTTCAAGCGGAGAAACTTACTGGTCGCAGGAAACCTTCCGAATATTTGAATACGACCCAGCAACTAAACTTACATTGGAACTCGTCCTCCAACGGACTCACCCGGAAGACAGAGCGCTTGTTCGACAGGTAATCGATCGCGTTTCACAGGAGAGGAAGGATTTTGATTTTGAACATCGGTTGCTGATGCCTGACGGTTCAGTCAAATACCTCCGTGTCGTGGGTCATCCCACAACAGAGAACGAATCGGGCAACTTTGAATTCGTGGGCGCGGTGACGGACATCACTCAGCGCAAAGGGGCGGAAACGAAGTTCCAAGGCCTGTTGGAAGCGGCGCCGGACGCCATGGTGGTCGTGAATCATAAGGGCAAGATTGTCTTGGTGAACGCCCAGACGGAAAGGCTGTTCGGCCACCGCAGAGAGGACCTGCTGGGACGTGACATTGAGACTTTGATTCCGGAACGCTTCCGGGAGAAACATCCGGAGCACCGGGCGCGTTTTTTTGGCGATCCGCGAGTGCGACCGATGGGGGCGGGTCTGGAACTGTACGGGCTGCACAAGGGCGGGCACGAATTTCCGGTGGAGATCAGTCTGAGCCCACTGGAGACCGAGGAGGGCACGCTAGTTTCGAGCGCAATTCGGGACATTACCGAGCGCAAGCGGGCAGAGCAACGCCTCGTGGCGCAGCATACAGTCACACAGATACTGGCGCAGGCGGCTTCTCTCCAAGAAGCCACGGCAAAAATACTTCAGGCCGTATGCGAGTGCCTTGTATGGGACGTGGGCGCGCTGTGGAGCATAGACCGGGAAGCGGGTGTGCTACGGTGCGTGGAAGTTTGGCATAAAGAATCCGTAGCGGTCCCGCAATTTGAGGCCGCCAGCCGCGAGACCACTTTCATACCCGGGATCGGGCTGCCGGGCCGGGTCTGGTTTAGCCGCGAGCCCGCATACATTCCCGATGTCGTCCGTGACTCTAGTTTTCTGCGCGCGCCCATCACCGTGCGCGAAGTACTGCACGCGGCCTTCGGTTTTCCCATCCTGCTCGGTGGAGATGTCTTGGGGGTCATGGAGTTCTTCAGCCACGAGATACGGCAGCCCGACGGGGACCTGCTCGACATGATGGCTATCATAGGCAGCCAGATAGGCCAGTTCATCGAGCGTAAGCAGGCCGAAGATGCGCTGCACCACGCACAGACGGAGCTGGCCCACGTCACGCGAGTGGCAACTCTGGGAGAAATGACCGCCTCGATTGCCCATGAAATCAATCAGCCGCTCGGTGCGATCGTCAATAGCGCCAGTGCCTGTTTGCGCTGGCTTGAAGCGCAGAAGCTGGAGGAAGCTCGGCGCTCTGCCTCGCGGGTGATTGCAGAAGGTCATCGAGCCAGCGAAATCATCAGCCGAATACGCGAGCTGGTCAAGAAAGCGCCGCCGCGCAAGGACTGGCTCGACGTTAACGAGACGATACATGAAGTGATTGCGCTGGCGCGCAGCGAAGTACAGCGAAACGGTGTCGCGTTAGAGACTCAACTCTCGGAACACGTGCCGCTCATTTTTGCAGACCGAATCCATTTACAACAGGTGATTCTCAATCTGATGATGAACGCCATCGAAGCCATGAGTGGAGCCGGCGAGGGTCCACGAGAATTGTTGGTTCGGTCCGGCACGGATGAATCGCAGGGCGTACTGGTCGCGGTGCAAGATTCGGGTCCGGGGCTTGATCCGAAGAGCCTCGACCATCTCTTCGATGCCTTCTACACGACCAAGCCCCAGGGCTTGGGGATGGGGCTGGCGATCAGCCGCTCGCTTATCGAAGCCCACGGCGGGCGGCTGCGGGCGACAGCAAATGCGCCACACGGCGCCGTCTTTCAGTTCACGTTGCCGATTGGGAACGAGAGGATGACATGACGGAGCCAGACAGAGTAGTATTCGTAGTCGACGACGACGCGTCGCTGCGGGAGTCGCTCGAGGACCTCATTCAGTCGGTTGGTCTGCATGTCGAGGCTTTCGCATCGGCTCAGGAGTTTCTGCGCAGCAAGCGCCCGGATGTGCCCGGCTGCCTGGTCCTCGATGTGCGCCTAAAGGGCCTTAGCGGGCTCGATCTACAGAAGCGGATGGCCGAGGCCGGCATGGAGATTCCCATCGTTTTCATCACCGGGCACGGGGACATCCCGATGACCGTGCAAGCGATGAAGGCCGGAGCCGTCGAGTTTTTGACCAAACCCTTCCGCGACCAGGATCTGCTCGACGCCGTTCAGCAGGCGCTGGAACGCGACCACAAAGCTCGCGATCAGCGAGCGGAGCTTGAAGAACTACACGGCCGGTATCGGTCGTTGACGCCGCGTGAGCGGGAAGTAATGGTGCTCGTGGTTGCCGGGCTACTCAACAAGCAGATAGCGGGAGAGCTCGGCACGAGCGAGGCTTCCGTAAAAGTTCACCGCCAGCACGTGATGGAGAAGATGGGGGCCGGTTCCCTGGCCGAGCTGGTCAGGATGGCTGATAAGCTTGGAATCCCCACCCCAAAATAGCCGCCTTTACTAAAGTATAAAAGCCTTAACCAAAGTCTAATAGAAAATCATGTCCCGCAAATAGTAGACTACCATCCAGCGGACGATGATGTTCGAACTATAAGGGGCTAACGTGAGGCGGCTGCGTAGCGTCGCTTGTTTTTCGGGAAGATAAACCAACGAGAGGAGATGCTTGCCGCATGTCCGGGGTTCCGCTCATTTCGATTGTCGACGACGACGACGCACTTAGGAATTCGCTCGACGATCTGATCCGATCGATGGGATTTCGGACGCAAGGTTTCCCGTCGGCGGAGGCGTTTTTGAATTCACATCAGGTTCACGAGACGGCATGCCTGATTCTCGACGTGCGCATGCCCGGCATGAACGGCCTCGATCTGCAGCGCCAGATGTTTGCGGCAAACTGGCGAATCCCGATCATTTTCATTACGTCGCACGCCGATGACAGCGCGCGCGCGCGCGCCCTTGAAAGCGGGGCGCTGGCCTTTTTGTACAAACCGTTCCGCGAGCAAGAACTGCTCAATGCGATCGATGCGGCTCTCAAGCATTTGTGAGGCCAAGAGTTTGACCTGTGGACGGTGATGAGGAGGTTAAGCTATGAATGAGAAGAACCCATTCGTCTTTGTCGTTGACGACGACGCGTCAACCCGCGACAGTCTAAAAGATCTCATCGGCTCGGCTGGGCTCAACGTGCAGACATTTGCCTCGGCGCAAGAGTTCTTGACGAGCCCGCGTCGGGACGTCCCCACCTGCCTGGTGCTCGATGTACAGCTGCCGGGATTAAGCGGTCTTGATCTGCAGCAGGAACTGGCCAAAGCGGATGCTCAGATTCCGATTATTTTCATCACCGGTCACGGCGACATCCCGATGAGTGTGCGGGCGATGAAAGCCGGAGCCATCGAATTTCTCACGAAACCTTTTCGCGACGACGACCTGCTAAACGCTGTCGAGCAGGCGATCAACCGCGGCCGCCAGATTGAGCAATTAAAGAACAAGTCGGCTGACGAGAAGGAATACTCTGCAGATCCACGCCGCGCTGTAATCGGCTTCTCGGAGATCGTAGGGCAAAGTGCGCTGCTGCGCCGTGTTCTCAAAGAGGTCGAGACCGTGGCGCCTACCGATGCGACCGTGATCATCTATGGCGAGACGGGGACGGGAAAAGAATTAATCGCGCGCGCGATCCACAATCTCAGCAGTCGCCGCTCGAACCCCTTCGTCAAGCTCAACTGCGCGGCGATACCGACGGGGCTGCTCGAAAGCGAGCTGTTCGGACACGAGAAAGGCGCGTTCACCGGGGCCATCGCACAGCGGATCGGCCGCTTCGAGCTGGCGAACCGGGGGACGATATTCCTTGACGAGATCGGGGATATTCCGCTCGAGCTTCAGCCCAAGCTGCTGCGTGTGCTTCAAGAGCGAGAATTCGAGCGGCTGGGAAGCACACGGACTCTTCACACCGATGCCCGCGTGATCGCCGCCACCAACGCCAATCTGGCGGAGAAAGTGGATGGAAGACGATTTCGGAGCGATCTATATTATCGCCTTAATGTTTTTCCTATAGTGATTCCGCCGTTGCGCGAGCGACGTGACGATATCCCGCTCCTGGTACGCCACTTTATGGAGAAGTATATGCGCCGTATGAACAAGCGGATCGACGCGATCCCGGGTACGGCGATGAACGCTTTGTCTGAATATCACTGGCCGGGCAATGTGCGCGAGCTCGAGAACTTCATCGAACGATCAGTTATTCTCTCTCACAGTACGGAGCTCCAACCTCCTCTCTCTGAACTGCCGTCTTCGGCCGGGGCCATCCCGGCAAAGAACCTTCAGACACGTGAAGAAGCTGAACGGGAACACATCCTGCGCGCCCTCAAGGAAGCCGGTTGGGTGGTCGGCGGGCCTCAAGGCGCCGCGGCTCGCCTCGGCATGAAACGCACAACTCTAAATTCGCTGGTGAAGAGACTGGGCATCGATCGTCCGAATTAAGGGTGATGTCTCGTCACCCGACGACAAGGAGTCTGGCTTCTTCGTCACGATCCGTCCGTAACCACAGCGCAAAGTCTAACGCGGTGACGATCGTTTTTTTTTGGAGATTCTGAAGGTTGATCTATTGTGGCACATGCGCTGCTATTTTTTGGTCGTGTGCGACAAAGTTCGCAGCGAACGTATTTACAAAAAGGAGATACACGCAAGGAATACTCCGCCGAATTCAGTGGTCGGCATAGTATGTACCGCTAGCGCTGAACTGCTCCGATTACCGAACGCGGGCGCTCAGCTGAAGGAGAGCAGGAAATTCCGGCTTAAGGATGTCGCCCATGCATTCCCCAGACAATGCGAAGGAGTTGGCTGCCAGGAAGAGCCTCGATTTTATTGAGGACGGTATGGTGGTCGGTTTGGGGACAGGCTCGACCGCAACCTGCTTCATCAAACTGCTGGGGGAGCGCGTGAAGCACGGTCTGAAAATTCGCGCGATCCCTTCATCGAACACGAGCAAGGAACTTGCGGAATCGCTTTCAATCCCAATTATGGACTTTCAGCATTGTCCAGAGATTGACGTGGCGGTTGACGGAGCGGATGAGATTGCTCCGGGGCTGGCGCTGATCAAGGGTGGAGGAGGTGCTCTGTTGCACGAGAAAATTGTCGCCAGCGCCTCAAGGAGATTCGTTGTAATTGCCGACTCCAGTAAAGTCGTCACCCGGCTCGGAAAGGTTCCACTGCCGGTTGAAGTGATTCCCATCGCATCTCCCGTGGTCGCCAGAAAACTAGTGGAAATGGGAATCCGCCCAACAATCAGGCGGTTAAACACTGGCTCTGAGTTCATCACCGACGAAGGAAATCTGATTCTCGATTGCCAGTGCGGCGAAATCCAGGATCCCGATGCCCTGGCCGCATTCATTCGGAATATTGTAGGGGTTGTAGAACACGGTCTTTTTCTGCACATGGCAGAGCGGGCCCTGGTATCGGATGGGGCCGAAGTGAAGACCCTATTCAGATGAGGTCTACGCTGAATCGATCCTTGACTAAGAGGCAGCAAAATGGATCGGTAACCGAGCTATCAATAATAATAATGAGGAGTTTCCGTATCGGTGGAAGAATACCCTACACGTGACGCCTGCGTTTCCACCTATCGACTCGGAATGAAGCGCACAACTGGTAAAGAGATTTGGTATCCACTGGTCTCAGGTAAAGACGACATATCGTCACCCGACGGCTAGCAGTGCCGCTTCTTCGTCACCATCTCTGCGAAACTAAAGTGTAACATCGGAAACTCTTTTGTTTTCCGCAACCATAAACGGTTTCCATACACCGGTCGTCTGGCACATAACTTGCCGCGCCTCTCACGACGCATCCCATATGAAAACGGATTTCGAATTTCACAAGAAGGAGAGCCCTAATGCCTTACACTACGGTCGGTAAGGAAAATTCCCAGGATATCGAGATCTACTATAAGGATTGGGGCAGCGGGCAACCCGTGGTCTTTAGCCACGGCTGGCCGCTGTCGGCCGATGACTGGGATACGCAGATGCTGTTCTTCCTCAAGCACGGCTATCGCGTCATAGCCCACGACCGGCGCGGCCATGGCCGCTCCACCCAGACCGGTGGTGGCCATGACATGGATCATTACGCCGACGACCTGGCGGCGCTGACCGCACATCTCGACCTCAAGGGGGCAGTGCATGTCGGCCACTCGACTGGCGGCGGCGAAGTGGTGCATTACCTGGCGCGCCACGGTGAAAGCCGGGTGGCAAAAGCGGCGATCATTAGCGCGGTGCCGCCGCTGATGGTAAAGACGGCGGCCAATCCGGGCGGGCTGCCCAAGGAAGTGTTTGATGGGTTGCAGGGGCAGCTCGCTGCCAGCCGAGCCCAGTTCTATTACGATCTGCCGGCTGGGCCGTTCTATGGTTATAACCGGCCTGGTGCGAAGCCCTCTCAGGGAGTCATCTGGAATTGGTGGCGCCAAGGCATGATGGGAGGCGCAACGGCGCATTATGACGGTATCGTCGCCTTCTCCCAGACGGATTTCACCGAAGACCTAAAGAAGATTACCGTGCCGGTCCTGGTAATGCATGGCGATGACGACCAGATCGTGCCTTATGGCGATTCGGCACCGCTGTCGGCAAAGTTGCTGAAGAATAGCACATTGAAAACCTACAAGGGCTTCCCGCACGGCATGCCCACGACTGAGGCCGACACCATTAACGCTGACCTACTGGCCTTCCTGAAAGCGTAACGCCGCGGCCGTGAGGTCGGAGGCCTAATAAGGAGGTCGTAACCATGTCGCACCATCTCGATTCCCCGCTTGCGCGAGAGGATACGCGTCTCGATATCACCGATGTGTACCTTTTCCGAGGCACCACAGGTACCGTGTTCGTAACGAACGTCAACCCATCGGTTGCGGGCCGCAATTATCCAGAGCGTTTCGCCCCGAGGCGCTGTAAGAGTTCAAGGTGGACACCGATGGGGACGCTATGGAAGACGTGACGTTCCGTGTGTCGTCTGGGCACGGGCGAGGCCGACGGTCGTCAGGCTGTCGAGTTGCGTCGCCTCGACGGCTCGGCGTCGCAAGACCGGACGGGCGAAGGGGTGATCCTCGCGCAGGGTTACCCTGGGGGACCGTGTCGCGGTCCAATGCCTACAATACGACCCAGCCGCGGGAGGACCGGGTCATGAAGCTAACGTGAAAGGGCACGACTTCGTCTTTACGGGATTTGCGCCGTGAACAGTGGAACGATGCAAAGAGATAAATGTCCGAAAAAATAACCATGATCGTAGCCGCTTTTTGGGCAGGCACGAATACGTCATTCGGCTCACTGAAGCAGATTGATGCCGGCGTCCAGAATGTTGGAATGCGCACATTGCCGACAGATTCAACCATATTGAAAGCATTCATCATGAAAGCACTCCAGCTCTTGCTCGCCGCGATCCTCGCCAGTCCAATCGTGGCTCCGACCATTACCTTAGCCCAGGAAAAAAGAGTCGTACAGCAGATAACGCCCGCAGCGATTCAATTGCCCATTGAAGGCGAGCTGCCCTCTCTCGGCAGCGCGACCGAGTGGCTCAACTCACAGCCATTGACGGCTGGCCTGCGCGGAAAAGTTGTTCTGATCAACGTCTGGACCTATACCTGCATCAATTGGCTGCGCTCACTCCCCTACGTCCGCGCGTGGGCTGAGAAATACAAGAATCAAGGATTGGTGGTGATCGGCGTCCATTCGCCTTCGAGAAAAACCTCGATAACGTTCGCCACGCCGCGAAGGACATGAAGGTCGATTTTCCGATCGCGATCGATAGCGACCATGCGATCTGGCGCGCCTTCAAGAACGAATATTGACCGGCGCTTTATTTCGTCGATGCGCAGGGGCGTATTCGCCATCATCACTTCGGCGAGGGCGAATACGAACGGTCGGACAAAATTATTCTTTCTTACGATCGAATGGCGAGTTTCCTCGGTTCCTACGGAAGCGCGGAAGCTTTGAAGGTCGCGCGGGAATTAGACGCGAAAGTGGAGGGGCTATTGACGGCGGCTGCCCAGTGATGGTCGATAGATAACGACTAAACCAAATCATCGGAGGAACTATGTCGAAGATGCATGTTGCGCAAGTCACCCGGCCCAATGGCCCCTTTGAAATTGTTGAACGCGAAATCCCGGAGCCCGGCACCGGTTCGGTACGAGTCAAGGTAGAGGCTTGTGGCGTTTGCCACAGCGATTCTTTTACAAAGGAAGGCACCTGGCCGGGCATCCAGTACCCGCGGGTGCCTGGACATGAGATTGCCGGAATTATCGACGCAGTGGAAACAGGTGTAGTTGGATGGGCGCCAGGCCAACGGGTCGGCGTCGGCTGGCACGGCGGACACTGCGGTTACTGCGATTCCTGCCGTCGCGGCGATTTCGTTACCTGTCAAATTGCCTTCCAAGTGCCCGGCATCGCATACGATGGCGGTTATGCGGAATACATGATCGCTCCGGCCGGGGCATTGGCGTTGATTCCGGAAGGGATTTCAGCGGTCGACGCGGCACCGCTGATGTGTGCGGGCGTCACGACTTTCAATCCCCTGCGCCACAGCGGCGCCCAGCCCGGCGATCTTGTCGTTATTCTCGGGATCGGAGGGCTCGGCCACTTGGGAATTCAGTTCGCAGCGAAGATGGGTTTTAGGACCGTTGCGATCGCGCGCGGAAAAGATAAGGAAGCGTTCAGCCGGCGGCTGGGCGCGGCGCATTACATCGACAGCCAGACGCAAGATCCCGCCGCGGAGCTGCTCAAATTGGGCGGCGCCAAGGTAGTCCTGGCTACAGTGACGAATGGTGATGCGATGAGTGCGACTCTGGGCGGACTCGGGGTCAACGGAAAATTGGTCATCCTGGGCGCGGCGACCGAGCCGCTGCGGGTTCCAGGGATTCCGCTCCTCCTGGGAAGACGCTCGATCGTTGGCTGGCCTTCCGGCAGCTCCATCGATTCCGAGGATACACTCTCATTCAGCGCGTTTACCGGTGTCCGCGCGATGTCCGAGGTTTTTCCGCTGGAGCGCGCAGCCGAGGCCTACGAGCACATGATGAGCGGAAAGGCGCGCTTTCGCGCCGTTCTCACGATCGGGCACTGACTGAGAGATAGGATCGAGTTGGGAAACCATCGCTCATGACCGATACAACACTTCCAGTTCCGCTGACGCTCTCATCGGGCGTTGAACGGATGTTTCCGATCTTACCGCCGGCGCAGGTTGAACGGATTGCTGCGCATGGGCGCGCGCGTTTAATCCAAGCCGGCGAAGTGCTCGTTGAACCGGGGCAGCAGACCGTGCCGTTCTTCGTGGTTGCGGCGGGCCAGATCGATATTGTGCGGCCGTCGGCTCACACAGAGACGCTCGTCGCGGTCTGTGGACCGGGTCAATTCACAGGCGAGGTCAACATGCTCTCAGGTTGACCCGCGATCCTCCGGTTGCGCGCCAGTAAGCCAGGCACAGTGATCGAAGTGGCTCGCGAGCACTTATTGGCACTCGTGCAGACCGAAAGCGATCTCAGCGAGCTTATCATGCGCGCCTTCATCGTGCGCAGAGTGGAGTTAATTGCGCAGGGACTCGGAGATGTCGTGGTCGTTGGCTCGAATCATTGCTCTGGCACGCTCCGTGTCAAAGAGTTCCTGACGCGCAACGGCCATCCTTACTCGTACATCGATCTTGACCGCGAGGCCGACGTTCAGAATCTACTGGACCGGTTTCAGGTCAGCGCCGCGGACGTGCCCGTTCTGATCTGTCGTGGGGAGGTGGTGCTGCGGAACCCGACTAATCAGCAGATCGCCGGCTGCCTGGGTTTTAATGACGCTATTGACCAGACCCAGATCCGGGACGTGGTCGTAGTGGGCGCCGGACCCGCGGGACTCGCGGCGGCGGTGTACGCCGCGTCGGAGGGACTCGACGTTCTGGTGCTGGAGACGAACTCGCCGGGAGGACAGGCCGGTTCCAGCTCGAAGATCGAGAACTACCTTGGTTTTCCGACCGGCATTTCGGGTCAAGCTCTCGCGGGAAGGGCGTATACGCAGGCGCAGAAATTCGGCGCCCAAGTGATCATCGCAAAAGGCGCCAAACAGCTCGCCTGCGACCACATGCCCTACGCCGTTGAGATCGACGGCGGCCTGCGCGTCCCTGCCCGCACCGTCATCATCGCAACAGGGGCCGCGTACCGGAAACCGTCCATCGAGAATTTGCCGCAGTTCGAGAACGCGGGCGTGTATTACTGTGCGACGTTCATGGAAGCGCAGTTGTGCCGCGGCGAAGAAGCCATTGTGGTGGGCGGTGGTAACTCAGCGGGCCAGGCCGCGGTTTTTCTCGCGCAAACCGCTAAACGCGTGCACATACTCGTGCGGGCGAGCGGGCTGGCGGAGCGTATGTCGCGCTATCTGATTCGTCGCATCGAACAGAATCCAGCCATCGTCCTTAGAACCAACACCGAAATTGTGGCCCTCGAAGGGAGTAATCATCTCGAGCGGGTGCGCTGGTGCGAGGACCACACCGGCAACATCGAGACCCACGACATCAGACATGTCTTTCTCATGACCGGGGCGGTTCCGGGCACGCGGTGGCTCGACGGGTGCGTGGCGCTCGATGGCAAAGGTTTCATCAAGACCGGCCCGGATCTGTCGCAGGAGGATTTGGCCGCTGCGCATTGGCCGCTCGCGAGATCCCCGCATCTGCTCGAAACGAGTTTGCCCGGAGTGTTCGCGGTCGGTGATGTCCGGGGAGGCAATATCAAGCGCGTGGCGTCGGCAGTAGGCGAGGGGTCGATCGCGGTGTCGTTCGTACATCAGGCGCTTCACGAGTAGGAGGAAGACGACGATGCCCGAGGCAACCTGTGCTCATATCGAGGCTATTACGACCGTCAAAGGAGCCAAGCGTCGGCAGTGCGACGAGTGCGTAAAGACCGGCGCACAGTGGGTCCATTTGAGGACATGTCAGGAGTGCGGCACGACCCGTTGCTGCGATGACTCACCGAGCCGCCACGCCACCAAGCACGCGAAGGCGAGCAAGCATCCCGTGATCGCATCGGCGGAGCCAGGGGAACGTTGGTTGTATTGTTACCCGGACGACGCCTTCGCGGAATATTGAGTCCGGCAGAGTTTGCAGGTGACGACAAAGAGATGCCCGGTGAGCATTGGACTACTAGCTAAAGACGGAGGAGAAAAAACATGACCGAAGAAGAAAACGAGAAACGCGTTCGCGCTTTCTACGAAGCTACCGTGCCAGGACATCGAGAGGCGCTGCGAGGTCTCCAAGCGCCGCACGTCGTATACGATATGCCGGAGGGCATGCCGATCGGATGCGGCCATTTCGAGGGCCTCCAAGACGTGCTCGAACGCTTTCTCACTAGCTTCTATAGATCTCTTGACGTTCACTTCATCACAGAAGAGTTCATCTCCGCCGGCGAGAATGTCGTTGCTATCGGTCGTATCCAAGGAAAGACCCGAAAAGCAGCCGTGCCGGTAGATGTGCCCTTCGCCCACGTCTGGACAGTCCGTGAGGGGTATCTCCAACGACTCCGCGCTTTCACCGACACAGCATTGCTAGCCCATGCGCTGGCGAAGCAGTGAACTGTTCCAGACCGAGCTTCAATAGCTGTTTTCGAGTTGCAGCAGCAATGAGATTCATCGTAAGAGGAGTGAGCTCGGGGCAAGTATAAAGAATTTGGGAGGGACTACGTTATGCGGGAAGCGATCGAGATAGGATATCAGGCCTTTGTTTCAGACGGTGGTGAGGAGTTCGGCGCAGTTCGGGAAGTTTCGCCGAACGGCCGGCCCGAACTTGTGATCTATGTGGAGAATGCGGAGGACTTCGTCGTGCCGTTCTCCGCAGTGGAGGCAATACATTCGCAAAAGGTCATCTTGAATTGCGGCAAGTTGGAGCGTCGCCTTCGAGAGGCGATCGGTCACGCACACGATGCCGAAGAGCCCAACGCTTGACCTTTGTCGGCGGCTCACCTGTGCAGGGTTGAGCTTTTAAAAGCGTCACGGGTTTGGTTGAAGAGGCATGATAACGCGCCGAAGCCGCCTATGTCACGGGCCCACGCCTGTGTCCTGATGGCGGCTTTGCCGCCTGATGTGACCAGAAGCAATGAGTTGCCACTCTTTACTCGAACAGATTGTGTGGCTGAGGTTGCTCAACTGCCGACCCAGGGGATCCGGCATGATACGTCGGCACACTGAAAAAGAGTAGTCCTACGCATAAACCAATGACGCTATTAGAAAGTCAAGCGGGGGAGCTGAAATTCGACAGCGACAACCACAAGTGGGCGGAGAGATTACTCGCCGGAGAGAATCGACTGCTCGAGATGATCGCCAAAGGCAATTCGCTCGCTGTGATCCTCGATGCCTTGTGCCGGCTCGTTGAAGAGCTGTCCAGCGGTTCCTTATCTGCGATTCTATTGTTGGATCCGGATGGCAACCGCCTTTGGCATGGCGCAGCGCCCAGTCTCCCCAAAAGCTACACCGAGGCAATCGATGGCGGCGGCATCGGTCCGGCTGCGGGTTCGTGCGGCACGGCTGCATACCGCGGCGAGCCGGTCGCCGTTTCCGACATCGCCACGGATCCGCTATGGGCCGAATATCGCGATCTTGCTTTATCACACGGGCTGAGAGCGTGTTGGTCCACGCCGATACATTCTTCTGAGCGTAAAGTGCTGGGGACCTTCGCCATTTACGCCCGCGAGCCGGGTAAGCCTACTCCGCAACATCATAAGATCATCGAACAAATCACCTATCTGGCTGCTGTGGCTATTGAGCGCAATCGCACCCAAGCGGCGCTGCTGGAGAGCGAAGAACGCTTTCGCCGGATGGCCGACGCGATCCCTGAAGTGATTTGGTTCACAGCCCTGGAGCCGGAAAATGTTTTGTATGTGAGCTCGAGCTTTGAACGCATCTGGGGCCTGCCAATCGCAGATCTTTACCGGAATCCGCGACTCTGGACGGAGACGATTCATCCCGACGACCGTGACCGCGTAACCAACACCTTCGCACGGTGGATAGTTGGTGAGGAGGTCAGCGATCACGACATTGAGTTTCGCATTGTCCAGCCGAGTGGTGCCTTACGATGGATTCACGAGCGCGGCGTGCTCAGTCTCAATGATCAGGGAAAGCCCTATCTCGCGAGCGGCATTTCAACGGACATTACCGAGCGCAAAGAGGCTGAAGATGCCCTGCGCCGAAGCGAGTCCTATTTAGCGGAAGCACAGAGGGTGAGCCGTACGGGCAGTTTCGGTTGGAATGTTTCTAGCGGAGAAATTTTTTGGTCTGAGGAAACCTATAGAATTGCCGGATATGACCCGGAGATTAAGCCGACACTCGACCTGGTATTCCAAGGAATTGATCCGGGCGATCGCGCACGGGTGCGCGAAACTCTGGATCGCGCAGTTTGCGGCGCGACGGATCTGGATGTTGAACATCGATTTCTAAGGCCTGACGGTACCGTCAAATATGTCCACGTTTTGGCTCGCGCGGTAAGGAATCAATCGGGCAGTCTAGAATACGTTGGAGCCGCGATGGATGTCACCGAGCAGCGCGAGGCGCGAGGAGCGTTGGAAGCCGCGCTCGGTAAAATCCAGAAATCGGAAGATCAGCTGCGAGCGATTATTGACACGATCCCGGCTATGGTTACCACCACTTTGGCGGACGGCTCGGCTGATTTCCTGAACAAATATTGGCAAGAATATACGGGTTTGCCGCTGCAAGCGGGATTGGGCCTCGGCTGGACGGCCGCTATTCATCCGGACGACCGCGCTGCAATGGCCGAGGCATGGCATGCTTCCATTACGACGGGGACTCTTTTCCAGCATGAGGGGCGCGTGCGACGCGCGGATGGAGCCTATCGCTGGTTTCTACACCGCGCGCTGCCTCTGCGCGACGACCTAGGAAGAATCGTCCGTTGGTACGCCGCCTGCCACGATATCGACGATCAAAAACAGGCGGAAGATAGAGTCCGGCAGGATGAAAGAGAGCTTCGGCAGCTCATCGATGTCGTTCCTCAGCACATCTTTGTCCTGCGACCTGATGGCAGTCGTCTCCATTCGAATCAGGTCGCGCGCGAATATCACGGTCTTACGGCCGAAGATCCCCAGGGAGACCATCTAACGATGTTCGTTCATCCCGACGATCTGGAGAGCGTGCTGGCTGAACGCCAACGTCTGATAGCACACGGCGCCGCGTACGAGATGGAAGTACGACTGCGCGGCAAGGATGGGCAGTATCGCTGGTTTCTAATCCGTGGCAACCCGCTGCGGGATGAACAGGGACGGATCATCCGGTGGTATGGGACACGGACGGACATCGAAGACCGCAAGCGCGCGGAAGAGAAATTACGTCAAGACGAAAGGGAGCTTCGGCGCATCACCGAGGCTATACCTCAGGCGATCAGCGTCTTGGCACCGGATGGAACGATTCTTCACGCAAATAAGGTAGTGCTCGACTACACCGGTCTTAGCCTGGAAGACGTAAAAACCGATGACTTTCGCACCCGGCTTTTCCATCCGGATGATCGCGAGCGGCTCCGGGACCAACGCCAGCAGGCGCTCTCACGGGGTGAACCATTTGAAGCTGAACTACGGGCGCGCCGCAAAGACGGGCAGTACCGTTGGTTTTTGGTCCGCTACAATCCGTTGCGCGACGACGAGGGACGCATCATTCGCTGGTACGCGACGGGAATCGACATCGAGGATCGCAAACAGGCCGAAGAGAGGATCCAAAAAGAAAACTTGGCGTTGCGCGAGGAAATCGATCACTCGTCGATGTTCGAAGAAATCGTGGGTTCATCGGAAGCGCTGCGGCGGGTACTGGTCCAAGTCGCAAAAGTGGCGCCGGTGGATTCCACGGTGCTCATTCTCGGTGAGACCGGAACGGGCAAAGAGCTGATCGCTCGGGCCATTCACAAGCGGTCGAACCGTTCGTCTCGGGCTTTTATTCGCGTGAACTGCGCGGCAATTCCTCCCTCGCTCATCGCCTCCGAGCTGTTCGGACACGAGAAGGGCGCTTTCACCGGCGCACTGCAAAGGCGTCTCGGGCGATTTGAACTTGCCGACGGCGGGACGATCTTCCTGGACGAGATCGGCGAACTGCCGGCCGAGACCCAAACTGCTCTATTGAGAGTGCTCCAGGAGCAGGAATTTGAACGCGTCGGCAGCAGCCAGCCGATCTCCGTGGACGTGCGCGTCATAGCCGCCACCAACCGTGATCTAAAGGCTGCCGTGGCTGCAGGCACATTTCGTCAGGATCTCTTCTACAGACTGAACGTCTTTCCAATCCAGATGCCCTCGCTCCGCGAACGCATGGATGACATCCATTTGCTGGTCGAGTACTTCATTGAGCGGTATGGCAAAACGGCGGGAAAGAAGTTCAGAAACATCAACAAAAAGACAGTGGAACTGTTCCAAGCCTACGACTGGCCCGGCAACGTTCGCGAGCTGCAGAATGTCATCGAGCGGGCGGTTATTCTCTGCGATGGCGATACATTCTCGATAGACGAAACCTGGCTGAAACGGGAATCGCCCCAGGCCTCCGGGCCAACCGTTTCATTTGTCGCTACGCTTGTCGAGCGCGAGAAAGAGATCATTGAAACTGCATTGGCGGCGTGCCGCGGCCGGATTGCGGGACGATTGGGCGCCGCTAGCAAGCTCGGAATTCCGCGGCAGACGCTCGAGTCAAAAATCAAGAGCCTAGGAATTGACAAGCAGCGATTCAAAGCCCGACCCGCATGAATGCTGACTTAAGGGTTTCACCCAAAGACTTGAACGATTGTCGGTCGATTTGGCTACTCGCTATATACGGGCCGACGATAAGTTGACGCGAGTCGAGAGATTTTCCCCTTGGGTCGATTGAGTTTTTTAGACGTTCCCTAAATGCGACACTTTACGACGCCTGGTAGCCGAAAAGCTTTTTGGTCTTGATCACGTCCGCGACCGGCGCTATCACCATGTTTTCCCAGGACGGATCTCCGCGTTGAATGCGCGCCAGGACATCCGCGGTGTGAATCGATAAGTAATTCTCTTCGAATCGCCGGAGCGGCTCGATGCGGCCAATCTCGATAAGCAGATCCCGCATGTGGTGCCATGGTGGCTGTATCGGCGCCGTATCAGCAGTGCGGATTTGCCCGGACTCAGGATCTCGTGTTGGATAGACGTACATTTTGACTGATCGCTTGAAAAGGCGGCCCATCGATTCGAGCACTCCGCCGGGTAGATCGGTATAAAACCTTTCTTCGGCCATCTGTCTTACGCTGGGCAAGCCCACGGCCAGACCGATCAATCGATTTGTATACGCCGCCAGGTAGTCGGCCAATTCGTAGAACGGCTGGAATCGAGAAATGAGGACATCAATGCCTAATGTCCCGAGAATGTCGGCCCGCGCCAAAAAGTCGGCATGATCAACTTCGTTTCCCGAAAGCAAATTGCGCAAGGTCATTTCTGCCATCACCACCGGGGCCTGTCCCTCTACGGCGGGTTCTTTCAAGAACTGTTCGCGTGCCCGATCGAACAAATCCAAAGTGAGCTTAGTGGCCGGCCGGAAGGTTCCCCGCTGCACCAGGATGGGTTTTTTGTAAAGCACCTCGGACGGCTGTACGACATCACCGCCCGACGTAAAACATGGCCGCGTCCGTTAAGCCCTGTTCCACGAGTTGAAGACTCATTACACGGTTGTCCACGCCGGCAAAGGCGGGACCGGAGAGCTTAATCATGTCGATTTCGATACGCTCGCGTGAGAGATCATCCATTAGCCCGCCGATCAGAGTTGCCGGTTCGTTGTGCTTTCTGAATGCCCCAAAAATCAGGTTCACTCCCAGCACGCCCAGCGCCTCCTGCTGGCGCGGCGTCGTCGAGTCGGTCAAGTGAACGTGAATGATAATCTCTGAAGCATCCCGGTGAGGCTCCGTTTGGAACCGTACTCCTGCCCATCCGCGTCCGCTCTCAGAGTGACCATAGCTACGTGTTGCCACCGTGTCGGCAAAAGCGAAAAAATGTGTCCTTTCCCCTCGGCTCGGCCCCAGGCGCTCCAAAAGCTGCCCGTACTCGTGCTCCAGCATCGCTTCCAAACGCTGGCGACTGACGTACCTCGACGTGGGACCATAGAGCGCGTTGCTGACCCCCATATCATAGGCGGAAATGGTCTGTGCCACGGTGCCGGCCGTGCCGCCGACGTGAAAGAACCAACGGGCGACTTCCTGCCCTGCGCCGATCTCTGCGAACGCACCATAAGGCAGAGGGTCGAGATTGATCGCCAGCGCCTTTTGCTGGGTACCAGGGGTGGTGTCATCCACGGTGCGCCTCCTGGGCCCTGTTGAAACATTCCATCGCGCTGATTATGGTCTCCACCACCGCTTCGTCGCCGACCCTGGAATTGACCATCAGATCATAGAGCGGGTGGTTTGGCCATTTCTTGGCAAAATAGTTTTTAATGAAAGCCGCGCGGTCTCGGTCGACCGTTTCCACGAGTTGCCGGGCCTGAAGCGCACTTCTACCGTTCTGCCGCTCTCGGCGAATCTTTTCGTCAAACGGCGCGTAAATAAACACGTGGTAGGTATCCCGGCGCTCCTGGAGGAAATACTGAGAACCGCGGCCGACGATAACACAACTTCCGGCGGCGGTCCGCCTCCCTCACAACCCGCTGGGTGATCGCCAGAATTCGATCCGAATCCAGCACCTTTAGCCGGTGCACCTGCAAGCTCGCCTCGAAGCTGCCACGTAGAAACGACTTGAAGAGCCGATAATACAACGGGTCTTTACGCTCTTCCCGTCGCTCGACCGCTGCCAGATCACAGTCCGCAAGCCGCGCGATTTCGCGCGTCAGCCTTCGATCCCAGAGCGTCCAGCCCAACCGATCCGCCAGTTTTTGCGCGATGGCGGGGCCTCCGCTTCCGTACTCGCGCTCTATCGTCACAACTCGAATCATCGTTTATCCGACCGCGCTTTATCCCACGGCCACGTCGTCGCCGCCGCCCGGCTCGTTCTTTTTTAAAAGGAAAGAGAGACAGAACATGACAGCCGCGATGGCGGTAAGTATCCAGAACGTGTCGATATAGGCCAGCGTGTGAGCCTGGGTGTTCACGGCGTGATAAATCCTCGCGTAGGCCTGCCGCTGGGCGTCACGGCTTCCTAATCCAAGCCCGGCCAAGCGCTGCGCGAGGGTCGTTACTTGTCTTTCAAATGTTGGATTATCCGCCGCTATGCGGGACACCAGATGAACCTGGTGAAATTGCGCTCGCCGCGCGATGAGAGTCGTAACCATGGACGTCCCGATGCTGCTGCCGATGTTGCGCATAAAATTGATCATACCTGCGACGCTATTACTTTTTTCCGACGGCAGACCGATATAGGCCGCAAGCGTGATGGGCACGAAAAGCAATCCTACCCCAATAACTTGCACGATGCGTACCCACGTGGCGACGCCGAAGCTTATCAGCAGGTCCATGTGGAGTGCCGAATAGAACATGCCGATGCTGAGGGCGAGCCATCCCGCCGCGATGATGTAACGCACCTGGACGCGCTGCGTTAGCTGCCCGACAATCGGCATCTCAATCAGTACCATCAAGCCGCCGGCCGAAATCGCGAGCCCTGCCAACTCCGCCGTGTAGCCCATGAGCGTCTGCAGAAAAAGGGGCATCATCACGAGGCTGCTCAAGAGCATGACGCCGAACGTGAACATCATTACGTTGGCACTTAAGAAATTGAAGTTTCTGAACAGGTGAACATCAATAATCGGGTGCTCGTGAAACCACTCCCAAACAACCAGCGCTGTCAAACACACCCCGGCGACGACGGTCAGCGTCGTGATAAAATGCGACCCGAACCAGTCGTCTTCTTGGCCCTTGTCCAGCATCACCTGCAAAGCGCCGATGCCGAGGACCAGCAGCGCGACGCCAACGTAATCGAACCTGACGCCCGCACCTCTAGCGCGTGCCAGATACGGTGGATCTTCGACCAGCCGCAGAACTGAATAAAGAGCCAACAAACCGACCGGCAAGTTGATGAGAAAAATCAAGCGCCAAGAGTAGTTGTCGGTGATCCAGCCGCCTAGTGTCGGCCCGATAGTGGGAGCAGTGACGGCTGTAATACCGTATAGCGCAAAGGCGAGACCGCGCTGTTCCGGCGGAAAGGTGTCCGCCAGAATAGCCTGGGCCATGGGCTGCAGTCCGCCACCTCCGGCGCCCTGCAATACGCGAAAGAACAGAAGTAGTGAAAGACTCGGAGCCATGCCGCAAAGAACCGAACTCGCGGTGAAGAGAAAAATACAAACCATGAAAAATCGTTTGCGTCCGACTGCGCCGGCGAGCCAACCACTGATGGGCAGGATGATGGCGTTAGACACAAGGTACGAAGTAAGCACCCAGGTGCTCTCATCCGTGCTGGCACCCAAACTCCCAGCCATGTAGGGCAACGCCACATTTGCTATAGTGGTGTCGAGCACCTCCATGAACGCTGCCAGTGAGACTGCGACACCGATCAGCCAGGGGTTGTGCTTGGGTCTCCATATCCCTTCTCCTAGCGGCGAGCTTGTCGTCTCAATATCTATATGCCCAGGAACTTCGGACCTTGTAGCGCTGGTGTCCATTGGATCATCGATCTTGATTATCGGACCTTCACCTCAGGCTCAACGGACATTCCGGGGCCCAAAGGATGTGCCGGGTTGGGCGGTTGATCAAATACGATCTTGACCGGCACCCGCTGCACGATCTTCACGTAGTTGCCTGTCGCGTTTTCCGGCGGCAGAAGACTAAAGGCCGCTCCCGAGCCTGCCTGGATGCTATCGATGTGGCCTTTGAAAGTCTTGTCCGGATAGGCATCCACTTCTATCGTGGCCGGTTGACCGGGGCGCATGTAACGGAGCTGGGTCTCTTTAAAGTTGGCAACGACCCAGACTCTATCCGGCACGATGGAGAACAGGGTTTGGCCGACCTGCACGTAGCTGCCCGGCTCCACGGCCTTGCGCGTCACGCGCCCGCCCTCGGGAGCGTAAATCTTTGTGTAAGAGAGATTCAGCTCCGCTTGGTGCACTTGGGCTTCGGCTTGAGCGATCTCCGCCGCGCTTGTATCAACCTGGGAGCGGCTGTACGCGACTTGACTGGGTGCCACTCTCGCGCTGGCCAGGCGGGCTTTCGCTTCCCCGAGCTGGGACTCTGCGCGACGGAGATTGTCGGACGCCGCCTGCTGGGCCTGTTGCGCCGCATCGAGGTTCGCCGCTGCGGCGCGATCGCCCGCGACTGCGTTATCGCGCTCTTGGCGCGAGACCGCCCGGTATTCCAGCAGTCGCTCGTAACGCTCGTCGTCGGCTTTTGCTCGCGTCGCTTCTGCCGCTGCCGCGGCGACTTGCGCCCGTGCCTGCTCTAGTCGACTATGAGCTTCGTCGACTTGCCGCTGGGCCGCTTCGACCCCGGCTTTTGCTTGATCGACTCCCGCTCCCGAGGTCGTGTCGACCACTCGCACGTTGATCTCCGCGCTTCGATGTCGGGCAACGGCAGCCGCCAGATTGGCTCGAGCTTGGGCCAGCCGCGCTTCGAAGTCACGGGCATCCAGCTCGACCAACAGTTCGCGCTGTTTCACGTGCTGGTTGTCGTCGATGTAAACGCGACTCACATAGCTGGCCACTTTCGGGCTGATCGCCGTGGTGTGCCCGTCGATGAAGGCGTCGTCGGTCGATTCATGGGCTCTCGCATAAAGGTAATAGCGAATCCCGACCGTTGCGGCGACTAAGATTGCAAGAGCGATTAATGCGAGCTTCACCGGCCGGCGATACGATTTCGAAGCAGGGGGAACCTCCGGCGCCGAGTCCACAGATCCTCCGTTCCCGTGATCAGTCACGGGCGGGATAGATTCGCGCGCTTGTTGTTTTGCATCTTCTAATTGCTCGGTCATGGTTGGGCTTTCCTTCCTGGCGGCAAATCGGCTTCCCATCCTCCTCCCAAAGCCTTGTACACTTGCACCACGGCGTCGAATTGATCGCGTGTGATAGCCGCCAGGTCGATCTCTGCCGAAAACAGCTGGCGCTCGGTGTCGAGCACGTCAAGATAGGAAGAGACCCCGTTGGTGTAGCGAAGATTGGCTAGGGCGAGCGCCTGCTCCGCCGCCTGCACCTGCCGCTCGCGCTGCAGGCGGATTTCACGCGCCTTTTGGTGAAAAACCAGCGCGTCCTCGACTTCCCTGAATGCTTGCTGGATCGACTGCCGATATTGAATCAGTGATTGCTGCGCGCGCGCTTCGGTTACATGCAAATTGGAGCTCAGGCGGCCGGCAGTGAAAATGGGTAGCGTGACCGATGGACCGACAGACCACATCCGGGAAGGACCAGTGAAGAAATCGGAAAGGGACACGCTTGCGCTACCGAATACTCCGGTGAGCGAAATCTGCGGAAAGAACTCTGCCTTTGCTTCCCCGATCCGAGCGTTCGCAGCGACAAGCCGCTCTTCCGCGGCGCGTAGATCGGGGCGCTTCTCCAACAAAGCCGACGGTAGACCGGCGGGAATCTCCGGTAGCATATGTTCGCTGTCCAGCGACTCGCTGCGCGCAATCGGCCCTGGATTCTCGCCGAGCAAAATGCGCAAACGATTCTCGGTTTGCGCGATCTGGCGTTCGGCATCGGGCACAGTCGCAGCCGCGGAAGCCAACGCCTCTTCTGCTCGTTTGACATCCAGTTCCGACGCGAGACCGTCGCTATAGCGGTGGTTCACCAGATCCAAGGAGGCGCGGCGTGATGCGAGCGTGCGCCGGTCAATCTCCGCCTCACGATCGAGTTCCAGCAGACCAAAATAAGTTTGCGCGACTTCGGCAACCAGAGTCATCACCACAGTTCGTTGGTTATCTTCACTCGCTAGCAGCTCCGCGCGTGCCGCCTCTGTGGCTCTTCGCAGGCGGCCCCACAGGTCGACCTCAAATGACGTCCCGAGATCTGCTCTGTATAGGTCCATATTCGGATTCACACCGAGTTTATCGATCGGTGGAAAACTCGTTTCAGACACGCGATCATTGTGATAGCGAGCGCCCGCATTGAGATCAGGAAGCTGCGCCGAACGCGTGATGCCGAGCAGCGCCCGGGACTCTTCTACCCGCGCCACTGCAACCTGGAGATCTTTGTTGTTTTTTATCGCCACGCGGATCAGATCCTGGAGCGTATGATCTTCAAAAAGCTGCCACCATTTGAGGTTTGCGATGGAACCCGAACCACCGTCAACGGTCCTCCATGATGCGGGGACAGGGACATCGGGGCGTTTGTAGTCCGGACCGACAGTGCAGCCTGCAAATAGTAAAGCGACGAGGAACGCAATCAGACAATTCCGCATGGCGCCAGCAAACGAATAATTCTTGAAGCCCTGACCGCCAAACCAGCCGAGGACTTTCTGGGCACCGTGCGGGAACATCACACCCGCGAGAGCGATCCTCAGAATGACACCCACAACCGCACTGTCAGTTTGTAACAGCCATTGAAGTATTCTCATCGTGCCCCTGTCGCGACATCGGTGACACCTTTACGCTTTGCTTGGCCCATCGCAGCGCCTCAGGTAAAGTGTGCGACCGTAACAACCGCCTTCCCGCGGCCGAGCCTCCCTTTCACTTCTCCTGTAGAAGCCGCCGCTGCCTGAGTTAGCGGCAGCATGGCATCCACGACCGGATGGAGATCGCCTGCCTCCAGCAGGTTGCCGATTCGGGTCAGTTGGTCATGGTTCGGCTCGACGATAAAAAACGGCTGTTTCACTCGGTCGTCGTTAGTCCTCTCGCTATCCGCAGCGATCGTGATCATACTTCCGCCGGGTTTGAGCACGCCCCAGGAACGTTGCAGAGTTTCACCGCCGACCGTGTCAAATACGACATCCATTACCGGTAGGTTTTCCTCAAAGCGCGCGGCCCTGTAGTCGATGACCCGTTCGGCACCCAACCCTGTTACGAATTCAAGGTTTCGCGCGGATGCTGTTGCTGTTACATGCGCGCCACGAAATCGCGCTAGCTGGATCGCGAAGATTCCCACGGCGCCGGCGCCACTGTGATCTCGATAACGCCCAGATCGAGGGTCTTACGTTTCTCCGGCCAGGCAATCGAGGGGTCGTCTATCTTGTCCTCGGGTTCGGCTAGCTGAACGCGGAAGTTGAACCGGACGGGAGCGCGCGTCACTCGCTGGTGAATCTCATCCGCAAGATAGCTGGGAGCGGCCTTGGCCACCTCCTCTGCGGATAGGAAGTGGTTGCCTGCCTGGGGCTCGATTCGATAACTGCCGAACCTGACTTGGCCCTGTGCATTGGTGAATTTGAAGCTGTTGACGCCGTATCCCGGTACATCTCGACCCGCTCGGCACTCAGAAGCCCCGCTCACCGCTTAACGACCCTTCCTTGGGCCCGCTTCTTTCTCAATCCATTCGCGGATATAGGCCGGGCAATTCGCGAGCTTGATACCACCCGCTCCGCAACGTGCCAGATAGTTCACAGCGTCTCGATCCACGAGTTTCACCTCTTTCAAATCCAGAACTATGCTTTGATCATGCGCTTCGCATTCCAGCAGTTTTTGCAACTCTGCCAAGCGGGCCGCCTTAATTCGACCACTCAGAGCAAAGAAAACGACTTCCCCGTCCGTTGATCTTTGAATCTTAAACATTGATTTCGCGTTCAGCTCTTGTCTTGGCACAGTGCAAGACGAACGCCATTCGTAAATAATTGAAAAACTTAGAAATCAGCGGATGAAAGAATGCCGACTTTTCGGAAATTTCCGAAACTTCGACAGGAATTTCTGCACTAAGAAGGCGGCTAGAAGTTTTTGAAACGATGCTTATTGATCTTCAATGATCGGATCTTCGAATCCAGAGTCGATCGCGGAATGCCGAGTTTGACTGCTGCACCAGCCGGTCCTGACACGCGCCCCCGGGTTTCAGCCAAGGTGGCTTCAATTGTTTCTTTCTCTCGCGCCACAAGCTCCTCGGACAATGGCCTGCTCGGCGAGGGGGTCTTGACTAAATCTCGAGATAGCCAATTTTCGTCGATCACCACGCTTTCGGTTTCACAGACAATCACGGACCTTTCAATGACGTTCTGCAGCTCCCGAATGTTGCCCGGCCACGGATAGGACTGGAGTACTTTCAGGCTCTGCTTATTTATACTGCTTATTTTTTTTCCCGCCTTGCTCGCATAGCGATCGATGAAATACTCGACCAGCATTGGGATATCTTCTCGTCGTTCCCGTAGCGGAGGAATTTCAATGGGAAACACGTTGAGGCGATAAAACAGATCGCTGCGAAAAGCGCCGGCGATCATGCTCGCCTTCAAGTCACGATTGGTTGCGGCAATCACCCGCACGTCGGCGCGAATCGATTGCGTTCCACCGACCCGTTCGAATTCGCGTTCTTGTAGCACGCGCAACAAGGTATTCTGGGTGTCCGCGAGAAGGTCGCCGATCTCATCCAGGAACACCGTGCCGCCTTCGGCGAGCTCGAAACGTCCCTGTCTTCGCTGGAGCGCTCCGGTGAACGCGCCTTTCTCGTGGCCGAACAATTCCGAAGCGATCAAGGACTGGGGGATCGCGGCGCAATTGACGCTGACAAATGCGCGTGAGGATCGTCGCGACCGTTTATGGATAGCGCGGGCGATGAGCTCTTTGCCGGTACCTGTCTCGCCGGTGATGAGAACCGTCGAGTCAGTAGGCGCGACTTTTGTGACGTTGGAAAGTACCGCACGCAGCGCGGGGGATGCGCCGACGATCTCCTCGAACATCGATGCCTGGTCCACTTCTTGGCGAAGCGCAATGTTCTCCTTGTGGAGCTGGTCCTTTAATGTCTGAATCTCATGAAACGCGAGCTTTCTGATGGTGATATCCATCACCGCTCCTACAAACTCGAGCTTGCCAGATGGCTCTCCAACGGGACAACCCACAAGGTGGACATATTTGATAGAACCATCCGGCATCAGCAATCGATGTTCTAAATCAAAATCCTTCCCTTCACGGCATGCACGATCAATGGTTTGCTGCACGATGGCGGAATCTTCCGGATGAGTTCGTTCAAGCACCCTTTCGATCGTCGGTTGGGTCGCTCGATCATATTCAAAAACTCGAAAAGTCTCCTCCGACCAGAAGAGCTCTCCGCTAGCAACATTCCAGCCGAAACTGCCGGTATGGCTTATTCTTTGTGCTTCAGCGAGGAGAGATTCGCTGCGTCTTAGCCTCTCATCCGCAATTTTGCGCTCGGCAATTTCTTTCTTTAACTCCTCGTTCGCCGCTTTAAGCTCGCGTGTCCGCTGCGTGACCTTGTGATCGAGCTCCGCTGCAACCCGCTTTTGTTCGCTCAAGAGCCGAGCCTCGTGCAGGCCGATTGCCGCCTGATTCGCGGCGACGCTGAGAAGCAGCCGTTCCGTCTCGGTGGGAAAATCGGCGCGCCGAGTCCCTGCCACTAGCCAGCCGGTTTCATCCTGCAGCCCCAGCCGTAATGGCGCGATCGAGACGTCACCATCTCCAGTCGGATTCTGCACTAGCAAAGGCGATGGGTGTGGATCGCCTCCCAACCAGGGATCGAGTGCTTGACCGATATCCCGCGGGTGGTCGGGCGGATTTCCGGATTGAGCCAGTCGGACCATCTCGATAGGCGCGCCGCTAGTCGGATCTTTCAATTCCGCATACGCGAAATCGAGCCGCAGCATACCCAGTAGCACATCGAGCAGAGTGCTTATAATCTGGCGTGGCTCGCCACCGCTCCAGATGGCCGGAAGGGCTAGGACGCTAGTGAGATCGTTGACACAGGCCTTGAGGCGTTTAACCTCATCGACTGTCTCTTCAATCTCCGCTTTCATTGAGATAACTGCTGGTCCCCTATTCAATTCGGGCCAGGCGGCGCTCGCGCAGTTCCCGCAAAAACTCATCCGGCGGCACGAAGAATGGATTCTCCTGAAGAATGCCGCCGATGATGACCAGCGGATGAGTCCGCATGATGTCGACCACGATAGCCCCGCCGAACTTGGCGAGATCATAGGTGCATATTACAGGGTCGTTGTGGCGAAGCCACACATAGTTCGCTCTCGCTTCGTACTCAAGCAGATCCTCAATATCGGCTTGATTTTCCAATGCCCACTCCACGTGTCCGATGATTCGAGTGAGCGGGAACCCTTCCTGTCTAGCGCGCTCGACTACATCCTCGAGCGAAGCAAGAATCCGATCCTGATCCAATGAGCCATGCGGTAAATCGGTGTCTTTCCAGTTGTGCAGCTCTAACTGACCGCTCTGCTGTGCCGCGCGCGCGTCAATTCCCGCCGATACCAATCGCCGGAGATGTTCATCACGTTGGTCTGGGCCGAGGATGTGTAAAGCTTTCTCGCCGCATTCGAAGCCGTCTTTGATGAATGGGAGAAGAACCCGATACTCATCATCGCGGCTGTTGAAAAACGCGCAGATATGGCGTGCAGGGCCAAGTACTGTGCCACCCAGCCGAATCGGACCGGTCCTCTCTCCCAGAGCCGTCCCGCGAAAATTGACTTTATCATCGGTCAGATGCACAGAGGTTGTCCTTCTAATAAATTCAGATGCCTTTCAAACCTTGGTTGCTACCCCGCAGGCCTTCTCTTATCGGCCGCTTTTATGTCGTGGCGACGACTTCAACAGATAGCGCAAAGTTAGCTGCCATACCAGAGCAGGGGCCTAATCATCGAGTAACGGATGTCGGCAAGCGGATCTCCCGGAGCGAGACGGAGTGTGATCAATGAACGGCACGGTATGGTGCAAAGGTGAAATCGCCGGCTCTTGTGCCGTTAACTAAGCTTCATTTTCCTCACCTCCCGCGCAACCCGCTTAGCTGTTCTGCCGAGAATTCAGCAAATGCTGAAAATTCGGCAGCCTGTTCCCTGTTCAGCGTAAGTTTTTCAGGTAATTAGGATTGGTCCCTTCTTTGCTCGCTCTTCTTACCGTCCGAGTTTACAGAAATCGCAGATGACACTGAAGATTGAAAAGAATTCCGACGAACAAATAACGATCATCCGCCTGGTCGGCAGGCTGCAATCGGAGCATCTCGATGAACTGAAAACGCAAATAAAGAGCGTTCCGTCGCGGATCGCGTTGGACCTGGATGGGGTAACGCTCGTTGATGTGGAGGTAGTCCGGTTTCTGAAGGCCTGCGAGGAAAGTGGCATCGAACTCCTTCATTGCTGCCCTTACATACGGGAGTGGATGATCCGTGAAAAAGCAGGACAAGGATAATTGATCTACGCAAAATCGGAGGGATTCCTATGCCATACGTTACTGTCGGTAAAGAAAACTCCAAAGACGTCGAGATCTACTACAAGGACTGGGGGCAAGGGACAGCCCGTGGTCTTCAGCCACGGCTGGCCGCTGAGCGCGGACGCCTTTGAGGACCAGATGTTTTTTCTGGCCTCCCGTGGCTACCGCTGCATCGCCCATGACCGTCGCGGGCACGGGCGATCGAGCCAGCCCTGGGATGGCAACGACTTGGACACCTACGCAGACGATCTAGCGAAGCTCGCCGAAACGCTCGACCTGACGAACGCGATCCACGTCGGCGACAGATTTAGAAAGTGAGCAGGAAGTTATCAGGTAAGCACCATGACCGGCCCGCAGAAGACAGCCATCGTGACTGGAGCTTCGCAGGGGATCGGCGCGGGAATCGTGAAAGCGTTCGTTGAACGGGGTTTCAATGTCGTCGCCAATTCTCGAAAGGTGACCCAATCCACCGAGATCGCGGTTTCCAATCACGTTGCTCTGGTGGACGGCGACATCGGCGAGCCGGCAACTGCCACCAGGATCGTCGAGGCGGCGCTGTCTCGCTACAAGTCGATCGACGTACTGGTCAATAACGCCGGCATCTTCTTCACCAAGCCGTTCACGGACTACACGGCCGAGGACTTCAAGTCGCTCGTCTCGACGAACGTCGAGGGCTTCCTGTACGTCACCCAACTCGCCATCAAGCAAATGTTGGCGCAGAAGACCGGCGGGAGCATTGTTACGATCACAGCGGCCCTTGCTCGCAACCCGATCCGGGGCGTCACGGCGGCGGTGCCGATGATCACCAAAGGCGGTCTTGAGACAATCACCCAACATCTGGCGATGGAGTACGCGAAAGACGGTATCCGCGTGAACGCCGTCGCGCCCGGCGCCGTTTACACCCCGCTTCACCAGGACACTCCGAAAGACGTGATGGAGAGCCAGTCACCGATGGGTCGGCCTTCGACGGTCAAGGACATCACGGACGCGGTCATGTACCTGACCGACGCCGCGACGGTCACTGGTCACATCCTATACGTCGATGGCGGCGCTCATTTTGGCCGCTGGTAATTGAACAAGAGTTTTCGTCATGGTGTCAGAGCCCACTTTCAGATCGGCCGACCTCCTAACCGACTCGCGATGTCTATAAATGAGAAAGGGGCCACTCTATGAAACAGATCGCATGTGCACACTGGGCGGCACTGGGTACCAACTTACCGGACCTTCAGCCTGTCGGAAATCAGCAACCTACCCTAACGACGCCGACGGAATTCTCCACTGGGTTGAGGCTCGTATTCAACAAATCTGACTTTCGATGTAAGTGAACGCATAGGAAGAAAAAACATGGCAAATCCCATTCTGGTCACCGGCGCGGCGGGCCGTGTCGGTGCGGTAGGGCGCACGGTCACCGAACTGCTGTTGAAGCGAGGCAAAGCGGTGCGTGCGATGGTGCGTAATGAAGACGAACGAGCGCAGGCGCTGCGCGACATGGGTGCGGAGGTCGTGGCCGGCGACCTGCTCGATCTCGATTCGATGCATAGGGTGATTGCCGGCTGCGAGACGATGTACTTCGGCATGTCGGTTTCGGATACCTATCTGGCCGCGACGGTCAATGCGGCGGCGGTGGCGAAGCATCACGGCGTGAAGGCGTTCATCAATATGTCGCAGATGACCCTCTCACAGATGAGCATTACCGAAACCACCGCGAGCCCGCAGCACAAGCTGCACTGGCTCGCCGAGCAGGCGCTTAACTGGTCCGGTCTGCCGGTCGTACACGTGCGGCCGACAGTATTTCTCGAAGGCTTCTTCCTGATTTTCACTTCGGATTCGGTCAGGAAATCAAATCAGATCAGACTACCGTTCGGCGAGGGCAAGACTTCGCCGGTCGCAGCGGAAGACGTTGCACGTGTGGTCGCCGCGCTGCTCGCCAATCCGCAGCCGCACATCGGCAAGATCTATCACCTGACCGGTCCGCAGTCCGAGAACATGCATTTCTATGCGCAGGAGTATTCGAAGGCGCTTGGCCGCACGATCACCTTTCATGACATTCCGGTCGAGCCGTGGCGGGACGGGCTGCTCGAGCGTGGCTTGCCGGTTCACCTGGTGAACCACCTCGCGACGATGGCCGATCTGCACCGCGCGGGACGCTACGACCGAATGTCGGCCGACGTGCGCACGTTGACGGGGCAAGGACCGATGAGCGTGCAGGAGTTCGTCATGAAAAATGCGGCGACATTTACTGCGTCGGCAAAAGAGTCGATTTAGTGATCGCATAGGAGGAAAGAACGTGGCGAATATGAAGGATGAGATCCGTAGTAACGACGCCAGAGACGCGAGCCTGGCGAGAGTTGACATGAAGCTCGAGATCGTCGTCATCCCCGTCTCGGATGTCGACCGCGCTAAGGAGTTCTACGCGAGGCTCGGGTGGCGGCTCGACGCCGACTTCGCCGCCGGTGACGACTTCCGCGTGATCCAGTTCACGCCGCCTGGCTCCGGGTGCTCGGTCATCTTCGGCAAGAACGTCACCGCGGCGGCACCCGGCTCCGCCCAGGGCCTGTACCTGATCGTCTCCGACATCAAGGCCGCCCGCGACGAGCTGCTCGGTCGCGGCGTCGAGATCAGCAAAGTGTTCCACGACGCCGGCGGCGTGCATGCTGGCACGGACGAGCCCTACCTGTTTGGGCGGCTCCGGGTCGGCGGTCCGGATCCCGAGCATAGCAGCTACCGCTCGTTCGCCTCGTTCAGTGATCCGGACGGCAACGGCTGGCTGTTCCAGGAGATCACGACGCGGCTTCCCGGGCGCATCGACCCTGCCCGGGCTTCGTTCAGCTCCGCAAGCGATCTGGCGAGCGCGCTTCGGCGTGCGGCGGCTGCGCACGGGAGGCACGAGGCGCGCACGGGGCAAGCCGATCCGAACTGGCCGGACTGGTACGCCGAGTACATGGTGCGCGAGCAGGCCGGCGAAGAGCTGCCGCAATGAACGACTACGACATGATCGTCATCGGCCGTGGCGTGCCCAACAGAGCACTGCATCGGTGCGCCGGCCCATGGTGGCCTCGATCTTCCTTAGAGGAATGAAGATGGCAAATCTGAAGTTTGACAAAGAGATCACCGCACTTCTCGTCATCGATCCGTACAACGATTTTATTTCCGAGGGAGGCAAAGTATGGGATCGCTTGAAGACCGTTGCAGAAGCAAATGATTGTATTCCTCACATGTTGCAGGTCCTGAATGCCGCGCGGAAGGCGGGGCTTCGCGTCTTCTATGTGCTGCATCATCGTTACCGTCCAGGCGACTATGAGGCCTGGAAGTACATTGCGCCCGTCCAGAAGGCAGCGTGGTTGCATAAGACCTTCGAATACGGCACGTGGGGCGGCGAGATCCGCCGCGAGTTCGAGCCTCAACCGGGCGAAATCGTGGCCCTAGAGCATTGGGGTTCCAGTGGTTTCGCCAACACGGATTTGGATTTGCAGCTAAAGAAACACGGGATCCATCAGCTCATCGTCATGGGACTCATTGCCCACACGTGTGTGGAAGCAACTGTTCGTTATGCCGCTGAGCTTGGCTACGAGGTCACAATGGTAAAAGACGCGACCGCGGATTACTCGGATGAAGAGATGCACGCCGCTCTCGACATCAATATCCCAAACTACGCCAGTGCCATTGCGACCACAAATGAAGTCATCGACTCGATCTCTTCTCTCGAAATCTTAGGACAGGCACATGTTGGGCGCCATCCGGCCCAAGTTTCAGAATAGGAGGCGCGATGAATTATAAGGCATGGATTGCGAAGGCGGCGAAACAGCCGATGGTGCTAGAAACCGTTGATCTCGGACCACTCGGGGCCGAGGACGTTGAAGTCGTTGTCGAACACTGCGGTTTGTGTCACTCCGATCTCTCCGTCTTGAACAATGACTGGGGCAATTCGCAGTACCCCGCGATTCTCGGCCACGAGGTTGTCGGTCATGTCACGGCTTTAGGTCCGAATACAAAGGGACTCAACGTTCGGACAGCGCGTCGGCGTCGGCTGGTATTCGGGTAGCTGCATGCATTGTCATCAGTGCATGTCGGGAAGCCATCACCTTTGCCCACACGTGCAACCGACAATCGTCGGTCATCGCGGCGGGTTCGCGACCCACATCCGCTCGCATTGGGCTTGGACCATCCCGCTGCCGGAAAAGCTGAACTTCGCCGAAGCTGGGCCGCTCCTGTGCGGGGGCATCACCGTCTTCGCGCCGCTGGCCATGTACGCCAAGGCGACGGACCGGGTAGGCATCATCGGCATCGGCGGGCTGGGGCACATGGCCGTGAAGTTAGCCGCCGTGTACGGCTGCGATGTAACGGCGTTCACGTCGAGCGAGAGCAAGTTCGATGAGGCAAAGGGTTTCGGGGCAAACCATGTCGTCTCGAGCAAAGACTCGGCGGCGATCAGGAAGCTTGGTTGTAGCTTCGACCTCCTGATCAGCACGGTCAACGTGAAGCTCGATTGGGATGCGATGATCGGCACGCTCGCACCGAACGGCCGGCTGCATGTCGTCGGTGCCGTGCTGGAACCGATCCCGGTCGCAACATTCTCGCTCATGCTGCAGCAGCGTAGCGTCTCGAGCTCACCGACTGGGTCGCCGGTGGCGATCGCGACGATGCTCGAATTTGCTTCACGTCATAACGTCGCGCCGCAAACCGAGCACTTCCCGATGAGCAATATCAACGCGGCCTTCGCCCGACTCGAATCAGGCAAAGCCCATTACCGCATCGTGCTGGACGCGGATTTCTGATCCTGACCAGCAAGTCCGAGGTAAACAATCATGAGCGAGCCACAGAAGACAGCCATCGTGACTGGAGCTTCGCAGGGGATCGGCGCGGGAATCGTGAAAGCGTTCGTTGAACGGGGTTTCAATGTCGTCGCCAATTCTCGAAAGGTGACCCAATCCACCGAGATCGCGGTTTCCAATCACGTTGCTCTGGTGGACGGCGACATCGGCGAGCCGGCAACTGCCACCAGGATCGTCGAGGCGGCGCTGTCTCGCTACAAGTCGATCGACGTACTGGTCAATAACGCCGGCATCTTCTTCACCAAGCCGTTCACGGACTACACGGCCGAGGACTTCAAGTCGCTCGTCTCGACGAACGTCGAGGGCTTCCTGTACGTCACCCAACTCGCCATCAAGCAAATGTTGGCGCAGAAGACTGGCGGGAGCATTGTCACGATCACAGCGGCCCTTGCTCGCAACCCGATCCGGGGCGTCACGGCGGCGGTGCCGATGATCACCAAAGGCGGTCTTGAGACAATCACCCAACATCTGGCGATGGAGTACGCGAAAGACGGTATCCGCGTGAACGCCGTCGCGCCCGGCGCCGTTTACACCCCGCTTCACCGGGAGACTCCGAAGGAAGTGATGGAGAGCCTGTCGCCGATGGGTCGGCCTTCAACGGTCAAGGACATCACGGATGCAGTCATGTACCTGACCGACGCCGCGACGGTCACTGGTGATATCCTGTACGTCGATGGCGGCTCTCATTTTGGCCGCTGGTAACGGAGCTTTCGTCATGACCAAAAACACAACAAACGCCGATAAAATGTCCGAAGAAGTCAAATATGATCGGCGCCGCTTTTTGAGCACTGCGGCGATGAGTATTGCCGCCGCCCAGCTCGGCATGGCCAGTTTTGCGGACGCACAATCCAGCAAAACCAAATCGGCAAACTCGCCCAGGATGAAGCGCGGCATGAATACGTTCGGCTCATTGAAGCAGATCGATGCCGGAGTACTGAATGTTGTGTATGCTGAAGCCGGCCCCGCCACTGGTCCTGCGGTCATTCTTCTACACGGCTGGCCCTACGACATTCACAGCTATGTCGATGTCGCCCCTTTGCTGGCGTCGGCGGGCTACAGAGTGATCGTCCCGTATCTGCGCGGCTACGGCACGACGCGATTTCTTTCGAGTGACACGTTACGCAACGGCCAACAATCGGTCATTGCTCTCGACATCATCGCTCTGATGGATGCTCTCAAGATCGAGAAAGCAATCATCGCTGGTTGTGATTGGGGAGCGCGGACGGCGGACATCATCGCCGCACTTTGGCCGGAACGCTGCAAGGCGCTTGTCGCGGTGAGCGGTTATCTAATCGGAAGCCAGGAAATTGGCAAGATGCCGTTGGCGCCAAAGGCTGAGCTCCAATGGTGGTATCAATATTATTTTGCCACCGAGCGCGGCCGGGCAGGCTACGACAAAAACCGACGGGAGTTTGCGAACCTCATTTGGCAGATCGCGTCGCCAAAGTGGAGATTTGATGACGCGACGTTCGATCGTAGCGCAGCGTCCTTCAACAATCCGGATCACGTCAGCATCGTGATCCACAATTACCGCTGGCGGCTCGGCCTGGTTGAAGGCGAGCCGAAATATGACGATCTGGAAAAGCGACTTGCCGAATTTCCGGTCATCACAGTGCCCACCATTACCCTTGAAGGTGATGCCAATGGTGCACCACACCCGGACGCTAGTTCCTATGCTAAGAAATTCTCGGGCAAATATTCGCACCGGATCATCAAGGGCGGCATCGGGCACAATCTGCCTCAGGAAGCCCCGCAGGCCTTTGCCAAGGCTGTGCTCGATGTCGACCGTTATTGATTGCGCTAACGTGTAGGCGGCAGATTTGGAAAAAACATTCGAGACCATTACGGAGGAACCATGTCGAACATGCGCATTGTGCAAGTGACACGAGCGAAGGGACCTTTTGAAATTGTTGAGCGCGAAATGCCGGAACCCGGCGCCGGCTTCGTGCGAATTAAAATCGAAGCCTGCGGCATTTGCCATAGCGATGCCCTGACCAAAGAAGGAATGTGGCCCGGCATTCAATACCCGCGCGTGCCGGGACACGAGATCGCCGGAGTCGTCGACGCGGTGGGCGCGGGCGTCGCCGGATGGAAGGAAGGCGATCGTGCCGGCCTCGGCTGGCACGGCGGCCACTGCGGCTACTGTGATTCGTGCCGCCGCGGCGATTTCGTTACCTGCCAAGTCGCGCTGCAAGTTCCCGGTATCGCCTATGACGGCGGCTACGCCGAATATACGGTCGCTCCCGCCGGCGTGCTGGCGCGGATTCCCGACACGCTTTCGGCTGTCGAGGCCGCGCCGCTGATGTGCGCCGGCGTGACGACTTACAACCCACTTCGCAACAGCGGCGCGCGGCCCGGCGATCTCGTCGCCATACTGGGGATCGGCGGCCTCGGCCATCTGGGCATTCAGTTCGCGACGAAGATGGGCTTCAAAACCGTCGCCATCGCGCGTGGCACCGACAAGGAGCCGCTCGCGCGAAAGCTCGGCGCCGGCTACTACATCGACAGCAAAACACAAGACCCATCGGCGGAGTTGCAGAAGCTGGGCGGTGCCAAGGTTATTCTCGCGACGGTCACGAACGGAGACGCGATGAGCGCGACTCCGGGCGGCCTCGGCGTCAACGGACAATTGGTGATTCTGGGCGCTGCAGCAGAGCCGCTGCAAGTCCCCGGCATCCCGCTACTCCTGGGCCGGCGCTCGATCCTGGGCTGGCCTTCCGGCAGCTCCATCGATTCGCAGGATACACTCGCCTTCAGCGTGCTCACCGGCGTGCGGGCGATGATTGAAGTATTTCCGCTGGAGCGCGCGGCTGAAGGCTACGAACAGATGATGAGCGGCAAGGCGCGGTTTCGAGCCGTTCTCACGACCGGCAACTAGGGAAGCGCGGGTCGGTCCGCGAATGAGTCACAGCTCACGGTTAGTACTCAGGAGAAAATCATGGAAAAATTAGCGGGGAAGATTTCGGTCATAACCGGAGGCAACAGCGGGCTCGGTCTCGCCACCGCGAAACGTTTCGTTGCGGAGGGCGCGCACGTTTTCATCACGGGCCGCCGTCGGAGTGAACTCGACGCAGCGGTGAAGGAGATCGGAAAAAACGTCACCGGTGTTCAGGGTGACGTGTCGAATCTTGTAGATCTTGATCGGTTGTACGCGACGGTCAAGGAACAAAAAGGCCGCATCGACATCCTCTTCGCCAACGCCGGCCTCGGCGAGTTCGCCCCGCTGGGTCAGATCACTGAAGCGCACTTCGATAAGACGTTCGGCGTTAACGTAAAGGGCACACTCTTCACCGTACAGAAGGCACTGCCGCTGATGCCGAACGGTGCGGTGATTGTGATGAATTGCTCGATAGCTTCGATCAAAGGAATACCGGCTTTCGGCGTCTATGCTGCGACCAAGGCTGCCTTGCGATCTTTTGCGAGGACTTGGTCGGTTGATCTGAAAGACCGCCACATCCGCGTTAACGTCGTCAGTCCAGGCACGGTCATCACGCCCGGCTACAAGACCGAGCTGGGAATGAGCGACGAACAGATCGAACAGCTCAAGGCGCAGAGCGCCGCCGCCACGCCTTCTGGCCGCGCAGGTACGCCCGATGAGATCGCTAAAGCCGTTTTATTCCTCGCATCGGGCGACAGCAGCTACGTCAACGGCATCGAACTGTTCGTTGATGGCGGCATGGCACAAATCTGAATGGACTTGGTCGTCAAAGATTTTCTGGAAACCGCTCTCAATAATTTGGATTTATAGGTAGGATAAACACTATGAATAAACTAACCGGCAAGGTCGCAGTTGTGACTGGAGCCTCCAAGGGAATCGGTGCCTCCATCGCGGAGTATCTGGCGGCGGAGGGTGCGTCAGTGGTCGTCAATTACGCCAGTAGCAAGTCCGGCGCAGAGGCCGTCGTCAAACGCATTCATGAGAAAGGCGGCACAGCGCTGGCCGTCCAGGCTGACGTTTCAAAGCCCGACGATGTCAAACGTCTATTCTCCGAGACTAAAGCTGCCTACGGAAAACTGGATGTGTTGGTGAACAACGCTGGCATTTACGAGTTTGCGCCGCTTGAATCGATTACCACGGAGCACTTTCACAAGCACTTTGATCTCAATGTGCTTGGCCTGCTTCTTACTACGCAAGAGGCGGTTAAGCTGATGGGTCCCACCGGCGGCTCAATTATCAACATGAGCTCTATTGCCGGGAAAATGCCAGTCCAGAATGCCGCTGTATACAGCGCAACCAAGGCAGCAGTGGACGCTATAACAGTCGCGTTCTCGCAGGAGCTTGGCCCTAAAAAGATTCGCGTGAATTCGTTGAACCCTGGAATGGTGGAAACAGAAGGGCTCCACGCCGGCGGCTTGGCCAAAAGCGACTTTCGTAAAATGTTAGAATCGCAGACGCCCCTCGGCCGCATCGCCCAACCCGAAGACATTGCGCGAGCCGCAGTATTTTTTGCGTCCGACGACTCGGGTTGGGTGAGCGGCCAATCGCTTATTGTTTCAGGTGGGCAGCGCCAATGAGCCATACAGAATTAATTCAAGGGAGCGCGATGCGATGACAGAAATAGCTACATCACCCATGACCACTAGATCTGTTCTGGAGTCGTTGACCCAGAGATCAGCTCAGGAACGTATGTTCCCGACCTTGACGGCGGCACAGATTCAACGGATCGCCATGCGTGGACAGCTGCGCGAGATCCGATCCGGCGAGGTGCTTATCGAAGCCGCGGCGCAGGTTGTGCCCTTCTTCGTCGTCACAAAAGGTAAGGTCGATATTGTTTTGCCATCGGGGACTATCGAGACACTCGTGACCGTCCATGGACCGGGTCAGTTCACGGGCGAGGTCAACATGCTCTCGGGTCGTCCCGCCCTCGTCCGTGCGCGCGTCAGCGAATCGGGTGAAGTGATCGAACTGGATCGACAACACTTTTTGGCTCTCGTACAAACCGACAGCGAGCTCAGCGAGCTCATCATGCGGGCCTTTATCCTGCGCAGGGTCGAGTTGATTGCGCACGGGCTCGGCGATGTCGTGCTCGTCGGGTCGAATCATTGCTCGGGCACGCTCCGCGTCAAAGAATTTTTAATGCGCAACGGCCATCCCTATGCCTACATCGATCTCGATCGCGACACCGACGTTCAGGTTTTGCTGGATCGGTTTCACGTCACGCCTGCGGATGTGCCCGTACTGATCTGTCGCGGCGAGACCGTGCTCCGCAACCCGACGAATCAGCAGATCGCCGATTGCCTCGGCTTTAATGAGGCTATTGATCAGACTCAGATACGGGACGTGGTCATCGTCGGTGCCGGGCCCGCGGGACTCGCGGCTGCGGTGTACGGCGCATCGGAAGGACTCGATGTGCTAGTGCTGGAGACGAACGCGCCGGGCGGGCAGGCGGGCTCGAGCTCGAAGATCGAGAACTACCTTGGCTTTCCGACGGGCATCTCGGGTCAGGCCCTCGCGGGGCGCGCGTACACCCAGGCACAAAAGTTCGGGGCTCAGGTGATCATCGCGAAGAGCGCCAAACGCCTCGCGTGCGAGCGTAAACCCTACACCATCGAGATCGAAGACAGTATGAGCGTACCGGCGCGCGCCGTCATCATAGCAACCGGGGCCAGGTATCGAAAACCTTCCATCGAGAATTTATCGCTGTTTGAAAACGCCGGTGTGTACTACGGCGCGACGTTCATGGAAGCCCAGTTGTGTCGTGATGAAGAGGTCGCGGTCGTCGGGGGTGGAAACTCAGCCGGTCAGGCCGCGGTTTTCCTCGCGCAGACCGCCAGACGCGTGCATATACTGGTGCGGGCGAACGGGCTGGCGGAGAGCATGTCGCGCTATCTGATCCGTCGGATCGAACAGAATCCTGTGATCGTCCTGAGAGCCAACACGGAAATCGTGGCCCTCGAAGGGGGGAATCATCTCGAAAGCGTGAGCTGGAGCGACCGTCAGACCGGCGCCATTGAAACCTACGACATAAGGCACATCTTTCTTATGACCGGGGCGGTTCCCAGCACGCAGTGGCTCGACGGGTGCGTTGCGCTCGATGCGAAAGGGTTTATCAAGACGGGACCGGACCTGTCGCAAGACGATTTGGCCACCGCGCAGTGGCCGCTTGCCAGGGCTCCCCATCTTCTGGAAACGAGTCTACCCGGTGTGTTCGCGGTCGGCGATGTCCGGGGCGGCAATATCAAGCGCGTGGCGTCGGCAGTGGGCGAAGGCTCGATTGCGGTCTCCTTCGTTCATCAGGTGCTGCGCGAATAGGAGGAACTCAACAATGGCAGAAGGAAGCTGCGCTCACATCGAGGCGATTACGACCGTCAAAGGCGCGAAGCGCCGGCAGTGCGACGAGTGCGCAACACTAGGCGCTCGTTGGGTCCATCTGCGGACGTGCCAGGAGTGCGGTACGACGCATTGTTGCGATGACTCGCCGAATCGCCATGCCACCAAGCACGCGCGCGCGAGCAAGCATCCTGTGATCGCGTCGGCGGAGCCGGGAGAGCGGTGGTTGTACTGCTATCCAGACGACGCTTTTGCGGAATATTGAGTCAGGGACCGTTTAAAGGTAATGACGAAGCGATGTCCGTCGTGAGCATTGGACGATTTCCGATACAGAGATGGAGGAGAAAAGAATGACCGAAGAAGAAAACGAGAAACGCGTTCGCGCTTTCTACGAAGCTACCGTGCCAGGACATCGAGAGGCGCTGCGAGGTCTCCAAGCGCCGCACGTCGTATACGATATGCCGGAGGGCATGCCGATCGGATGCGGCCATTTCGAGGGCCTCCAAGACGTGCTCGAACGCTTTCTCACTAGCTTCTATAGATCTCTTGACGTTCACTTCATCACAGAAGAGTTCATCTCCGCCGGCGAGAATGTCGTTGCTATCGGTCGTATCCAAGGAAAGACCCGAAAAGCAGCCGTGCCGGTAGATGTGCCCTTCGCCCACGTCTGGACAGTCCGTGAGGGGTATCTCCAACGACTCCGCGCTTTCACCGACACAGCATTGCTAGCCCATGCGCTGGCGAAGCAGTGAACTGTTCCAGACCGAGCTTCAATAGCTGTTTTCGAGTTGCAGCAGCAATGAGATTCATCGTAAGAGGAGTGAGCTCGGGGCAAGTATAAAGAATTTGGGAGGGACTACGTTATGCGGGAAGCGATCGAGATAGGATATCAGGCCTTTGTTTCAGACGGTGGTGAGGAGTTCGGCGCAGTTCGGGAAGTTTCGCCGAACGGCAGGCCCGAACTTGTGATCTATGTGGAGAATGCGGGGGACTTCGTCGTGCCGTTCTCCGCAGTGGAGGCAATACATTCGCAAAAGGTTATCTTGAATTGCGGCAAGTTGGAGCGTCGCCTTCGAGAGGCGATCGGTCACGCACACGATGCCGAAGAGCCCAACAGCTGAACTCCGTGATTGCTCTACCCATGCACGGTTAAGGGACTCAAAGCGCGGCTCCGTCAACAGACGAGGTCGTGAAGGCCATGAATTTCGCTAGAATAATTCAGCAACTGAAAGGAGAACAGAACAATGGTCAAGACCGATAAAACAGCAACGCCAACCGATCTCAGTGGAGATGCGGTTGAAGAGATATCGAGCAACTTGCGGAGATTGCTTGCGGACGTGTTTGCGCTTTACGTGAGACGAAGAATTTTCACTGGCACATCAGCGGGCGGCACTTTCGTGATTACCATCTGCTGCTCCACGAGCAGGCCACGCAAATCTTCGCCATAAGAGACACGATCGCCGAACGCGCGCGCAAGATCGGCGGGACAACGATCCGCTCGATCAGCGATATTGCAAAAAATCAACGCCTGAAAGACAACAATAAAGAAAAGGTAAGCCCGCAGGAGATGATCAGCGAGCTGTGTCAAGACAACCAGCAGCTAACGCGGTCCTTACGCGCTACACACGAAATTTGCGACCGTCATAACGATGTCGCGACCGCGAGCCTGATCGAGGTTTGGATCGACGAGAGCGAGCGGCGGACGTGGTTTTTGGCGGAGATAACGCAAGATGCTTAGCAATGGATTAAAAATCAAAACACCGGAATGTTAGACGCGCCGGTCTTACTCGCGTCTTTGACTAGCCGCAATAAGGAGGAAATCATGGCTCAAAGTAGTGGTCGTACGAAACGCAGCGAAAAAGGACTGCTGACCCCGGACAACTGCGTGGTGACGATTATCGATCTTCAACCGCAGATGCTTTTCGGCGTCGCCAATTTCGACCGCCAGACGATCATCAACAACAACGTCGCGCTCTTGAAAGCGGCGAAGGTCTTTGCATGTGCCGGTAGTTTTAAGCACGGTCGAAACCAAAGGTTTCAGCGGCAACATGTGGCCCCAGATCCAGGCGATCTACCCGAATCAGGCTCCCATCGAGCGTTCTTCGATGAACTCCTGGGACGACAAGAACTTCGTCGCCGCCATCGAAAAGAGCGGCAAGAAAAAAATTGTCCTGTCGGGCCTGTGGACGGAAACTTGCGTAGCGCTGCCGACGATCCAGGCGATCCACGACGGCTATGAAATTTATGTCGTCGAGGACTGCTGCGGCGACGTGAGCCAGCTGTCGCACGACAACGCGATGAAGCGTGTCATTCAAGCGGGCGCCAAGCCGGTGACCGCGCTCTCTGTGATGCTCGAGTGGCAGCGCGATTGGGCGTTGAAAGAGACATATGACGCGGTCATGGACATTGTGAAGAGCCATTGTGGCGCGTACGGAATTGGCGTGGAATACGCCTATACAATGGTGCACGGCGCGCCGCCGACAAGGTTTCCTGAATACGTCGTACCGGTGCCCGCGGCGCATAAGTAGTGGAATCCTTCGACCCGGCTCAGTACGAACGGAGGAATTTTGATTGAGATCGTTGATGTTTTCCCGTTCATGCTGAGGCACTCGAAGCATTCCTAGGTCGTTCAGCAACCCGTTGGTCGGCGATCTCGTTTGGTTGGAGGGCGCGTTATGGCTGAAGAGAACATCGAACCGAATTTGATTTTAAAGACTGGTCGCATCGCGACACTCAATGGTTCACGTCCCTGGGCCCAAGCTGTGGCCGTTCAGGATGGCCGTTTCCTCGCTGTCGGCTCCGACGAAGAGATCGTGCGGCTTCGAGGTTCGACGACCGAGGTCATCGATCTTGGCAGTAGGACGGTCATTCCCGGCCTTAACGACTCGCACATGCATCCGATCCGCGGCGGGCTCAACTACAACATGGAGCTGCGCTGGGACGGCGTGCCCTCGCTCGCCGATGCGCTGCGCATGTTGAAGGAGCAAGCTGCGCGGACCCCGCCACCGCAGTGGGTCAGAGTCGTCGGGGGATGGACTGAATTCCAATTCGCCGAGCGGCGCATGCCGACGCTGGAAGAAATCAACCGCGCTGCGCCGGACACGCCCGTATTCGTGCTCCACCTTTACGATCGCGCTTTCTTGAACGGAGCTGCTTTGCGAGCCGTCGGCTATACCAAAGACACGCCCGAGCCCCCTGGTGGTGCAATCCAGCGCAACAAGCAAGGCAATCCAACCGGCCTTTTGATCGCCAAGCCAAACGCGATGATTCTTTATGCCACGCTGGCCAAGGGGCCGAAGCTCTCCCAACAGGATCAGATGAATTCGACTCGCCACTTCATGCGCGAGCTCAATCGCTTCGGCGTCACCAGCGCCATCGACGCCGGTGGCGGTTTTCAGAATTACCCCGACGACTATGCAGTCATCAATGACCTGCACAAGCGTGGCGAGCTAACCGTGCGGTTCGCCTATAACCTGTTCACGCAGAAGCCAAATGGGGAGTTGGCTGACTTCCAGCAATGGACGCGGATGACAAAGTACGGGCAAGGGGACGATTTTTATCGGGTGAACGGCGCGGGGGAGATGCTCGTCTATTCGGCGGCAGATTTCGAAGACTTTCTAGAGCCGCGACCGGACATGCCACCTCCCATGGAAACTGAGCTGAAACCGGTCATCCGACATCTCGTTGAAAATCGTTGGCCGTTTCGCCTGCACGCGACGTACGACGAAACCATCACACGAGCATTGAACGTTTACGAACAAATCAACCGCGAGATTCCTTTCGACGGTTTGCATTGGTTTTTCGATCATTGTGAAACAATCTCGGACCGCAATATCGAAAGGATCAAAGCGCTGGGCGGCGGCATCGCGGTGCAAAACCGGATGGCATTTCAGGGCGAATACTTTATCGAACGCTACGGCAAAGAGAAGGCCGCGTCATCGCCGCCCGTGCAGAGAATGCTTCAACTGGGAGTTCCTGTCGGCGCGGGCACGGATGCGACCCGGGTGTCCAGCTACAACCCGTGGTTGTCGCTTTACTGGCTCGTGGCTGGCAAAACGGTGGGTGGAACCGCGCTTTATCCGGAAGCCAATCGCCTCGAACGCATGGAGGCGCTCCGTCTCTACACGGTGGGGAGCAGTTGGTTTTCCTCAGACGAAGAAAAAAAGGGAGCCATCGTTCCAGGTCAGCTCGCGGATTTGGCGGTTCTCTCGACGGACTATTTCTCCGTTCCTGAAGAGGAGATCAAGAGGATCGAGTCGGTGCTCACGATCGTGGGCGGCAAAGTCGTTCACGCCAGCGAAGAATTCTCAAAGCTCGCGCCGCCGCCGCTCCCCGGCAGTCCCGACTGGTCACCGGTCAAATCGTACGGCGGGTATTGGCGATCGAGCGCTCGCGGCTCAGCATCCGCACAACAGAGTACCGCCATGATCTCGGCCAAGTTTGCCAACGGGCGGAGTAGTGCTGTGGATCAGGACATATGGAGCCGTTGGTGGTTCGGCTGCGAATGTTTCGTCTAACACCAAGTAAAAACGCGAACCATATTCGAGAATTAAAGATGCCAATTCATGTGGCGATTACCCGGAAAGTGATTCCTGGGTGTGAACGGGCTTTCGAGGAAAGTCTGCGTCAATTTTTCCAGGAGTCGCTGCATTATCAAGGAGTGTTGGGAGTACATCTTCTTTCTCCGCCGCCTGGCTCGAATTCTCGCGACTATGGTGTCTTGCGAACTTTTGCTAACGAGCATGAAAGAGACGAGTTCTATCGTTCGGAGTTATTTGAAAAGTGGCAGAAACAAGTCGCCGAATTGACGGAAGGCGAGCGTACCTACCGCGAGCTGCACGGTCTCGAAGCTTGGTTTCGCACCGCAGAGCCGCCGGCGCGATGGAAGATGGCGCTGTTGACATGGCTCGGCGTCTGGCCGACTAGCTTCCTTGTCGGGACTTTGATGGGGTCGTCCCTCGGCGATCTTCCAACGCTTTTGAACGGCGCGATTATTGCTGCTGTGATCGTCGTTTGTCTAACCTGGGTTGTAATGCCGGCCCTAGTGAAGCTCTTTCATTCCTGGCTTCACTGACCAACCGCAGCGGAATCGAACCGCTCGGAGCGCGACGGGCAACGCGCGAGCGTTATTTTTTACAGGGATCGGAGAGACAAATAGAGATGCTGGTGAAACCGCGTGCAAGTGGGTGGCAGGTTATTGCGGGTGTGATTCTGTTGGCTTCAGTGGGCTGTGGAAAATCCGAACAGTCGCAGCCGCGTCCGCCAGAAGTCGAGGTGGTTCGGGTGGAACAAAAGGATGTTCCGATCTGGAAGGATTGGATCGGCACGCTGGATGGGTTGGTCAACGCGCAGATCAAGCCGCAGGTCACGGGGTACCTGCTGCGCCAAACATATAAGGACGGTTCCCTCGTAAAAAGGGACCAGTTGCTCTTTGAGATCGATCCGCGAACTTTTCAGGCGGCTGTGGATCAGGCCAAAGGGCAACTCGCCAATGCCGAAGGACAGCTCGCCACCGCACAGGCGAATCAGATCAAAGCGCAAAACGACGTCATTCGCTATACGCCGCTCGCCAAAGAGCAAGCCATTCCTCAGCAGGATCTCGACAATGCGATCCAGGCGAATCAGGCGGCCATTGCTCAGGTGGCGGCAGCGAAAGCGCAGGTCGATGCAGCGAGGGCGCAGGTGGCGTCTGCGCAGCTTAATCTCGGTTTTACGAAAGTTCTTTCACTCATCGACGGGATTGCCGGAATTGCTCAGGCGCAGATCGGCGACCTCGTGACCCAAAGTACTCTTCTTACGACCGTTTCGACGGTCGATCCGATTAAAATCTACTTCCCCGTGAGCGAGCGAGAATACCTGGACTACGTCAAAGAACACCCCGATGAAGAAAAGCGCCATTTGGGCCTGCAAATGATTTTGGCGAACGGGACGGTTTATCCCCACCCGGGGCAAACTACTTTGGTAGACCGGCAGGTCGATGTGAAAACCGGCACACTCCGGGTTCAGGGTGTTTTCCCGAATCCCGGAAATGTGCTTCGTCCCGGCGAGTACGCCCACATTCGCACAATCATAGCGACACGCAAAGGTGCGCTGGTTGTTCCCCAAAAAGCCGTCAGCGAGTTGCAGGGCAACTACCAGGTCGCCGTCGTCGGCAGCGATAATAGAGTTCAGATACGTCCGGTTAAGGTTGGTGAGAGGATAGGCACGGACTGGATTATCGCGGAGGGATTGAAGCCGGGTGAGCGAGTCGTAGCCGAGGGAATCCAGAAAGTGCGCGGCGGCATGGCGGTCAACCCGAGGCCGCTCGCAGCAACGGCGAAGGCGCAACCTGCGCCAGCAGCGCCGACGAGGTAACCGCTATGTCCAGATTTTTTGTCAATCGCCCTATCGTAGCCATCGTCATTGCCATCCTGATGGTGATCGTCGGGATCGTTTCGATCGTACGTTTGCCAATCGAGCAATACCCCAACCTCGCACCGCCCGAAATTCTCCTTCAAACCAATTACGTCGGCGCGGATGCTCAAACGGTTGAGCAATCGGTTGCGACACCGATCGAGCAGTCAATGCAGGGCGTCGATAACATGCTCTACATGATTTCCGTGAACGACAATAGCGGACAGATGCGGCTACGGGTCGATTTCGACGTCGCCACCAAACCAAATGACGACCAGATTTTGACGCAGATGCGCTACCTGCAGGCGGAGTCCTATTTGCCTGCGGATGTGCGCAATTATGGCGTGACGATTCGGAAATCACCGACCAGTCCACTGGCGCTGTTTTCTCTCTACTCGCCCAAGGGAACGTATGATGCAACGTTTCTCGCCAACTACGCTTACATCAACATCAACGACCCTATGAGCCGCGTGCCTGGAATCGGACAGGTGTTCATCTTCGGTGCCGGACAATATGCGATGCGCTTCTGGGTCCGTCCCGACACGCTCGCCAGCATGGGGATAACCGTCAACGACATTATCACGGCGCTCACGAATCAAAACAAAGTGAACCCATCCGGCCAGATCGGCGGCGAGCCTGTGCCTCGCGGACAGCAGTTCACCTATACAGTTCGCGCGCAGGGCCGCCTCTTGACCGCGGAAGAATTTGGCGAGGTGGTCGTGCGCGCCAATCCGGACGGCTCCGTGGTCCGGATGAAGGACGTCGCTCGCGTGGAGTTAGGGGCACAGAGTTACAGGCAGATCGGACGCCTGAACGGAAAGCCCTCGGCGATCATCGCCGTCTACCAACTTCCCGGCACTAATGCGCTTGACACAATGAAAAGCGCCAAGGCGTTGATGGAAGAATTGAAAACCAGATTTCCCGAAGACCTCGATTACACCGTCTCGCTGGATACCACCCTTGCAGTATCGCAAGGCATCAAAGAGATCGTCACTACTCTCGTCGAGGCGCTGATTCTGGTAGTCCTCGTGGTATTCATCTTCCTGCAGAACTGGCGGTCCACTCTGATTCCTCTGCTGGCAGTGCCGGTTTCGCTGGTTGGCACGTTCGCGGTTTTTCCTCTGCTTGGTTTCTCGATCAATACTCTGTCACTGTTCGGTCTCGTTCTGGCCATTGGTCTGGTTGTCGACGATGCGATCGTCGTCGTCGAGGCTGTCGAACAGCACATCGAAAAGGGCCTTTCCCCGCGCGACGCGACGCTCAAGGCTATGGAGGAAGTCGCGGGACCGATCGTGGCAATCGCCCTAGTCCTGGCGGCGGTCTTCTTGCCCCCTGCATTCGTCGGCGGGATCAGAGGACGGCTCAACAATCAGTTCGCCGTGACCATTGCGATTTCGACCCTGATCTCGGCGTTTAATGCGCTGACGCTTTCCCCGGCGCTCTCGGCGATGCTCCTCAAGCCGGGCAAAGAATCACGAGGACTTCTCGGGCGATTTTTTGACGGCTTCAATCGGGGGTTTGGGAAAGTAATGCATTTTTACCTGGTTGGCAGCGACGTGCTCCTCCACAAAGTATTTTTTTCAATTTTGTTGCTGATCGTGATCGGAGTTTCGGCCGGTTTCTTTGGCTCGCACCTGCCGACCGGTTTTATACCAGAGGAAGATCAGGGCTACTTCTTCATGAACGTGCAACTCCCGACGGCGGCATCGTTACAACGGACCGACGATGTGGCGAAAAAAATCGAAGCCATTTTGAAGGAGACTCCCGGCGTTCAAACGTACAACACGGTCGTCGGCTTCAGTCTCTTGAGCCTTGCGAATATCAGTTACAACGCGTTTTATTTCGTCACGCTCAAACCGTGGGACGAGCGCGGTTCAGGATTGACTGCTGCAGCGATCATCCAGAACCTAAATAAGCGGCTCGCCGGACTTCCCGAAGCGCAGGCCTTTGCCTTTTCCCCGCCGGCGATCCCGGGCATCGGCACAGCCGGCGGCGTAACGTTTATGCTCGAAGACCGCTCCGGCCAGGGAATTGATTTTCTCGCGCAGAACATGGACCGGTTCCTTCAGGCGGCGCGCCAGCGGCCCGAGTTTACCGCGCTGACTACAACATTTATCCCAAGCGCGCCGCAGGTTTATGCGGACGTCTATCGCGACAAGGTGTTGAACCAGGGTGTTGACCTCAGTTTGGTTTATCAGACGCTGCAAACGTTCATGGGTGGATTCTTCGTCAATTACTTCAACCGCTTCGGCCGCGTGTGGCAGGTCTACGTCCAAGCCGAGGGAGATTTTCGTACGAACGCCGATAACGTCGGCCTTTTCCGTGTGCGTAACAGTGATGGGGATACCGTGCCGCTCTCGACGCTGGTGACCATGAAAACGACATCAGGTCCGGAATTTACCAATCGCTTCAACGGCTACAGGGCGGCGCAAATCAACGGCTTAATCGCGCCGGGTTACAGTTCAGGCCAGGCAAGGCACGCGCTGGAAGAAGTGTTTGCGCAAACTATGCCGCGTGAGATGGGCTACGATTACCAAGGCATGTCATTTCAGGAGCAGGTCGCAGAGAAGGGCGTTTCCGTGACGACTATATTCGGTTTTTCGCTGCTGTTCGTGTTTCTGATTCTTGCGGCTCTGTATGAGAGCTGGTCGCTGCCGTTCTCGATACTGTTGACGGTTCCGATCGCGGTGCTCGGCGCGTTCAGCGGTCTATGGATGCGGAGTTTTCCTCTGAATGTGTACGGGCAGATCGGTCTGATCGTACTCATCGGCCTCGCGGCGAAGAACGCGATTCTGATCGTCGAATTCGCCAAGATCGAGTTCGAGAAGGGACGAACTCTCATCGACGCGGCGTTGGAAGGGATGAGGATACGGCGCCGGCCGCTGTTCATGACCTCGCTTGCATTTATTCTGGGCTGCGTTCCGTTATGGATCGCCGCGGGCGCAGGGGCCGTCGGACGCCAACAACTGGGCACCGTTGTAATCATGGGAATGGGATTCGACACGCTCTTTGCGAGCTTGCTCATTCCGGTTTCGTTCTACGCCATAGAACGACTGTCGCGAAGCGGGCAGGAGAGTGACGTGTCAGTACAGGAACCGACACCCGTAACGAGATGAACGCAACTTAACGATGAAAACGTGGAGCGAAATTGAGAAACGTTTCCTGAAAAAGCGTTTCTTGGCGGTCGCGGCCGTCACAATTTTGCTGAGCGCCTGTATGGTCGGTCCGGATTACCGCAGACCCCAGGTGGAAACGCCGGATGTATTTCGCAGTTCTCCCAGTCCAACTCCCGATCCTAAGTCCTTTGCCAATCTCAAATGGTTCGAGGTCTTCTCAGACGAACAGCTTCAGAAATTGATCCGAACGGCGCTTGCCCAAAACTACGATCTGCAAGATGCGGTGGCTCGAGTTGATGCGGCGCGGGCTAACCTTGGTATCACGCAAGCGGATCAGTATCCGAACTTCGGCGTTGGGGGTGGATTTAGTAGTGTTGAGGTGTCGCGGCAGGGAGAATTTAGCATTCCCAGCGGAAACCGCCGACACGACTTTGGAACGGTTTTCCTCAATCTTTTCTCTTTTGAGATCGACCTCTGGGGCCGGCTGCGCCGCGCAACCGAAGCGGCGCGGGCCGAATTGTTGGCTAGTGATTGGAACCGAAAAACCGTGATCACCACATTGGTGGGCGATGTGGCCACTGCTTATTTTAATCTACTCGAATTGGACATGGAATTGGCCATTTCAAAAAGCACGTTAGCTACGCGGGAGGAATCGCTGCGGCTGATCAGGAGGCAGTTGCAAGGTGGGGTCGGGACGCTGCTGGACGTGCGCCAGGGAGAGCAGCTCGTTTACGGCGCCGCGCAGACGATACCGAGCACAGAGCAGCAAATCGAGCAAACCGAAAATCAAATCAGTTTGCTATTAGGCAAAAATCCCGGTCCCGTGACACGAGGCCGTTCTCTGACAGAGCAGCAAACACCCCCCGAAGTGCCGGTCGGATTGCCCTCGTCGCTCCTCGAGAGGCGTCCTGACATCCAGGCAGCGGAGCAAACCCTGATCGCGACCAATGCTAACATCGGCGTCGCAAAAGCAGCCTATTTGCCGCAGATTACTCTCACCGGAGAATACGGCTACCAAAGCACGGCGCTGGCGAATTTATTCTCGGGTTCAAGAAGGATATGGAGCTTCATACCTCAACTCACACAGCCGATCTTCACCGCCGGTCGGATCACCTCCGGTGTAGAGTTGGCTGAAGCGCAGCAGCGGAGTGCGCTGGTACAATACGAAAAGGCGATTCAGACCGGATTCCGCGATGTATCAGATGCTCTCGTCCAGTACCAAAAGGTCAGGGAGGTCCGCGCGCAGCGGGAGTCGCTGGTGACGGCGCTGCAAGACCGCAAACGCCTCGCTTACATGAGGTACCAGGGAGGAGTCGATACCATGCTCAATGCTCTCAATTCCGACCAGGATCTGTTCGTTGCCCAATTGAGTCTGGCTCAATCCAGGCTTGATGAGTTGCTATCATTGGTTCAGCTGTACAAAGCTCTGGGGGGCGGTTGGCAGGAATAAGAGGTCCAGCCTGGGGTGTTTGGAGTCAGCGCTGTGGCCGCACATAGGAACGCTTGACCGTGCGCGCGGTTGCGGTTCGAATCATGTCGTTCCATCTCGCATGATGGCAACGTAGGTTCTCGCGCTACAATCAGTAGGAAAATGTAAAGTCTAAGTATTTGGTTGGCAGGCATGGCGAAGTCCACGAGGGAGACTACTCAACTCAAGGAGCCTCAGCCGAGAGGCGATTCTGCCGCTGTCACTTCACCGTGGAGTCCTTTAGCTGAGCCGATCTTCCGCGCGCTCTGGATAGCTACAGTGGCGTCCAACATCGGAACGTGGATGCAGGACGTCGGCGAGTCCTGGCTGATGGTTTCGCTGACAACATCCCCCATGCTTGTGGCACTTGTTGAGACGGCGGGTAGCCTTCCCGTAGTTTTGCTCGCGCTGCCGGCGGGCGCTCTGGCTGACGTCGTTGATCGACGTCGGCTTTTGCTCATCACGCAGAGTTGGATGCTCATCTCGGCAGCGGCGCTGGGACTGCTCACTCTGGCCGGGATGGTAACGCCCTGGGTGCTGCTCTCGCTAACTTTCATCCTCGGGCTTGGTTCAGCGATGAACGGTCCGGCTTTTCAGGCGATCATTCCTGAACTAGTGCCTCGGCGCGAGCTCTCGGCGGCTGTTACTCTGTCGGGGGTTGCCGTCAACGTTTCGCGCGCGGTTGGCCCAGCTCTCGGAGGCATTCTGGTAGCTGCAGCGGGGTCCGGACTGGTCTTTCTGCTCAATGCGGTTTCGTTCCTGGGGGTGATGGTTGTGATCTACCGCTGGCAGCCGGCTCCTCAGGAGAGCACCATGCCGCCGGAACACATCTTCGGAGCGATGCGCGCCGGTCTCCGCTACGTGCGCCATGCGCCGGAGCTTCGCGCGGCTTTAGTCCGCACGGGAGCCTTCATCCTGTGCGCGAGTGCGCTGTGGGCGCTTTTGCCGTTACAAGCCAGGCATGCTCTAGGCCTGGGCTCATTCGGCTACGGTATCCTTCTCGGCTGCATCGGCGCCGGAGCCGTTGCCGGCGCGGCCTTTTTACCGAAGGTCCGACAGAAGGTCTCGAACCATTTGCTCGTGGTCGGGGCAACTGTGCTCTTCGCCAGCATGACCGTTGTCATAGCGCACGTGCGCGTAGCCGTAGTGGCTGGCGCGGCGATGATACTCGGTGGGATCGCATGGATCGCGGTCATGTCCAGCTTCAACACTGCCGCGCAGACGGCTGCTCCAGCATGGGCACGGGCACGGGCGTTGTCGGTCTACACGCTCGTGTTCATGGGGGGAATGGCAGTTGGAAGCGCCGCGTGGGGTGCTGTGGCAGCGCGCTTCGGCGTGACAACGGCGCTCACCTGCGCCGCGCTCGGCTTGATCATGGGGATCGCGGCCAGCTGGCGCTACACACTGATCGATAGTGACGATTTGAGTCTGGTTCCCTCGGTGCACTGGCCGGAACCGGTCGTGGTTTGTGAGCCAAACTCAGAGCAGGGACCAGTACTCGTTCAGGTCGAGTATCGGATTAATGCTGATCAGGCCCGGGAGTTTCGCTGGGCGATGCGGGACTTACGACGAATCCGCCGGCGTGATGGGGCCATCCGCTGGGGTCTCTTTCGCGACCCCGCCGAGCCTGTTCGGTTCGTCGAAAGTTTCCTTGTCGAAACATGGGTCGAGCACTTACGCCAGCACGTGCGTGTGACCGAATCTGATCGGGAGATAGAAGCGCGGATACGGGCGTTTCATATCGGCGGTGGGCAGCCCGTAGTTACCCACCTGATTGCTGAGCAAGTTCGCCGCTAAGGAGTTCTGCGGCTTAAGATCAGGTCTGGCCTTCCGACGTGAGCGCTCGTTTCATGATATTCTGACAGACGAGATCAAAGGGGGATGAAATGATTAGAGTAAGACCGGCAGAAGAACGAGGTAAAACACGGACAGACTGGCTCGACAGCCGTCACACGTTTTCGTTCGGCGACTATTATGACCCGCAGCAAATGGGCTTCAGTGATCTCAGAGTAGTCAACGAGGATCGTGTCAAGCCCGGCGCCGGCTTCCCAACTCACTCTCACCGCGACATGGAAATCATTACCTACGTACTCGAAGGCGCGTTGGCGCACAAAGACAGCACCGGCACAAGTTCGGTTATTCGCGTCGGTGACGTGCAGCGGATGAGCGCCGGAACTGGAATCAGCCACAGCGAATACAACGCGTCACAAACCGAGCACTTTCTGCAAATCTGGATTATCCCGAACAAGACAAGCTTGAAGCCCGGTTATGAACAACAGGCGATCTCCTTCGATGAGAATCGGGGGAGATATATTCTTATCGCCTCCAAAGAGGGACGCGACGATTCCGTCACCGTGCACCAGGACGTCGATGTCTGGGCAGCCCGTTTCGCGCGGGGAGAGCAGGCAACATTTCGTCTCAAGCCGAGTCGCCGCTCCTTCGTACAAGCGCCACGCGGTGCCGTGACGCTGAACGGCGTCATGTTAAACGCAGGCGACGGCGCCGCTGTTAGTCAAGAAGAGAGTCTAGAGTTCAAGGCCGTCGAAGACGCCGACATGTTGCTGTTTGACCTTGCTTGAAATGGACGCTTGAAATCCAGGATCCCGATGCCCTGGCCGCATCCATTCGGAATATTGTAGGGGTCGTGGAACACGGTCTTTTTCTGCACATGGCAGAGCGGGCCCTGGTATCGGATGGGGCCGAAGTGAAGACCCTATTCAGATGAGGTCTACGCTGGATCGATCCTTGAGTCCGAGGCAGCAAAATGGACCGGCAACTGAAAACCGATAATGAGGAGATATTTATGACGGCCGATAGAGACAGCGGATTATTGGCACACCCAGCAATCACTCGGTGGACGAAACGGTCGAGAAGCTCAAGGGGATTCTGCAAGTGAAGGGAGTTACGCTGTTTGCGGTGGTCGACCACAGCGGAGAAGCAGAAAAAGTGGGAATGAAAATGCGTCCCACCAAGCTGCTGATCTTCGGCAATCCAAAGGCAGGCACTCCCGTAATGCTGGCGGTGCCCAGTAGCGCTATCGACCTTCCTCTTAAGATTTTGGTCTGGCGTGGATTCAGCAAAATCTATTCGGTAACAGGTTCTCTGCCCTGTTCGGACGGTACGACCTCAACAGTGAATTCTACCGGTTACAGTCGGCCAGCTTGTTTCTCAATAGTTCTTTCGGTATCGGTCCCGAATTTTCACAGAGCGGCCAGGAGGGACCTTCGATCTTTCCTTATACTTCGGTCGGCGCTCGCTTCGCGATCAAACCGATCGAAGAAATTGTCCTTCGGACGGCCGTGCTTGACGGAGTGCCGGTGGATCGACTAGATGGAACGAGTCAAATATTCGCGGCGGGGGATGGCTTGCTCGTGGTTACGGAAGCGGCGTATTTGTATCGGCCTCTTGGCACAGAGCAACCGCGCACTCGGGAATTCCGCATTGGCAGAAATTGCTGCGGCACTTACACAGGCAAGCTCGCCCTCGGAGCCTGGTATTACTCGGCGACATTCGACGACTTGACGAGAGTGCGTCCAGACGGGCTGCCGGCGCGGCAACGCGGCAGCCACGGTTTCTACGCGCTTGCTGATTGGACGGTGTACCAAGATGCCAGGGATACTGATCGCCAGGTGACCCTGTTCGGCCAACTGGGAATCGGGGACCCTCGTGTCAATCGGTTTGCCTATTACACCGGAGGCGGGCTCACGTTTTCTGCGCTGATTCCCGGACGAAATCAGGACGAGTTCGGAATAGCCGTAGCGGCAGCGCATAACGGCAACCCATTTATCGAAGCACAGCGTGATCAGGGGATGCGGCAGCGAAGATCGGAGGTCACTCTTGAGCTCACGTATCTGGCGCAATTCGGCGCGCATCTAGCGGTGCAACCCGATCTCCAATTCGTGATCAATCCAAACACCGACCCGAGGATTAAGAATGCGGTTGCCTTTATCCTTCGTTTCGAACTTTCATTCTGACCCGGTGCGACTTCCCGCTGGGAACTGACGGCTGGGGCCGCCGAGTCGACTCGCCTGAGACGAAGCCGGCATTTCGGCACGTGCCGATAAGTGGTCGCGTATTCTACCTCAAATCCGCCCCAGGCCAAGCTGCCACATCTGAGACTCTCCTGTTTCTCACGTTTTTAGACTTTTCGGACATTGATCTGGTCTGGCACATGTGTTGCTCTCGTTTCCTCGTGTAATTCGAAACGCGCAACGAACCCGTTCGCCGACGATGGGCCAACCGGCGAGTATTTTTTGCGGCAATGCCGGTATCGGCCGTGTGGCCGCAATCGAGTTTGCCAAACAGGGCGCGCGGGTCGTCGTTAGCGGACGCCGCGAGAAGGAAGGCCATGAAGTCATCGCCGAGATCAAAGGCTTGGGCGGCGAAGCGATCTTCGTCAAAACCGACGTCTCCAAAGCGAGCGATGTCAAAGCGATGGTCGATCAAACGCTGGCGATATTCGGCCGGCTCGATTTTGCCTTCAACAACGCCGGCGTCGAGCAGGCGCTGACACCGTTGCCCGAACAAACTGAAGAAACGTACGATCAAATCATGGATATTAATGTCAAAGGCGTTTGGCTGTCGCTAAAGCACGAGATTCCGGCGATGCTGAAGACCGGCGGCAGTGCCATCGTCAACAACTCTTCCGTCGCGGGACTGATCGGCTTAGCCATGGCTCCGGTCTACGTTGCAAGCAAACACGCCGTCATCGGGTTGACCAAATCGGTTGCGCTGGAATACGCCAAACAACATGTGCGCATCAATGCCATCGCTCCAGGGGCAATTGAGACGCGAATGTTTCGCGACTTCGCGAGTGCGCCTGAAGTAAAGCAGACTCTGGAATCCGCGATTCCCACTGGACGCATCGGCCAGCCGGAAGAGATCGCCAGCACCGTGGTCTGGCTCTGTTCCGACGGCGCATCGTTCGTTACCCGCCAAACCTTCGCGATTGATGGCGGTTACAGCGCAATAGCGCAAACAACCGATCAAAAATTTGAAACCACAAAAACAACAGTAGCAAATCGAAGAGAGGCTTTATGCGGCACGGAGAGCAGAAGCAGAACGGAAAGGCAATCTGGCCGAAGGGAGTGGTCGGCTGAAAGTCGGCAGCGGCGCTTTTGATGGCTCGTATTCGTTCAGGTCCCGATTTGAAGAAGGCCAATCGACCACCAACCCGGAAGAGCTGATCGGCGCAACCAGGCCGGGTACTTCACGATGGCGCTGACGGCGCAGCTTTCGCGCGCGGGCATCACGCCGACGCGCATCCACACCAGCGCAAAAGTGAAATTGGAAAAGATCGGCGAAAGGGTTTTCCATCACAACGATCGAGCTGGAGACCGAGGCCGACATTCCTGGCATTGACGATGCGACTTTTCAGAAATATGCATGCGACGCCAAACAAAACTGTCCCGTGTCGAAGGCGCTGGCCGGAGCAGAGATTCACCTGAAGGCAAAGCTGCTTCAGTAATACCAGCGAAGTTTTAATTTCGACGCCGGCGCTCTGCGCCGCCGGGGATTCGAAAAGCCATTGCTCGAACTACGATCACGCAGGATGCAGCAAGCAACGATGGGAGCGGCGACTACGGCCTGGCGTGTTCTTGCGGTAATCATGATGCCCTGCGCTTTCTGCCGCGCGGCAGTGCCGGCGACTGCTCTCCGCGGTATTGTTCTTTTTGATCGATGATCGCGTAGCGGCGGCGTGTGCGCTTGCCGGCCGCAGGGCCGGCGGCAAGCAGAAAGTCGCGCTCGTTGAGCGGTCGTCCGCTCCTCCGATCCACCAGCACGGGATCTGCTGGCGCCCGACTCTTTTTGTCGACGAGCAACACGCTCGCACCCTCCGGAGCAAAGTGCCGGTTGCCCCAGGCGAACATCGCGACGATGATCGGGCGAAAATCGCGGCCTATCTCGGTCAGAACATATTCGTAGCGGGGCGGGCGTTCGCTGTAGCGGCGGCGCTCCAAAAGACCGGCGTCGACCAAGGCGCTCAAGCGCCGCGTCAGCCCCGGTAACTATCATCATGCAAGTGACTTGATCCGAATTAGAGCCGACATTTCGTCAGGTGCCGATAACTGGGCAACACATCTCGTCGCAGCCGCCGGCCAAGCTCTAACATTTCCGGATGATCCTTACAGTTTTAAGATTCCGGATATCGAATCGAAACTGGCACGTCCGTTGCTCTGACCGCTTTGTATGTTATGAAAATCTGCAAGGGGTGTCCTATGAGAGAACTTCTCTACCTGGCGTTACAAGCGCACGGCGACCGTTCACGGGGTACGGAGGCTGAAGCATCAAATGGAGGTTGAACATGTCACGGTATATTCCCAAAAGTGTTTCGTTGCTGACATTGACCGTAGTCATTTGCGGCGGCCTATATCCGCTGTCGCTATGGGTCATCCGTCAGGCTATTTTTCCCGTTCAGGCGAATAGCAGCATGCTTACCGGCCCTGACAGTAAAGTTGCCGGTTTGCGCCACATCGCGCAGCCGTTTACCAAGGACGAATACTTTCAGCGTCGCCCGTCCGCCGCGTCTTACGATTCATCAGCATCAGCCTCGTCGTCACTAGCTACATCGAACAACTCCTTCCATCGGCAGAATCGCGACCTCGGCGTCGCAGAGACTCCATTGTTACAGCGCCCAGCTCAAAGGGTCTGCCGTTTTTACGATTGTTAACGATTGTGTTTCATGATTTTCCTCGCTGCGCGAAGTCGATGCAGCCATCGCAGACGACGCCCGAAGCCTTCATCGGCATGCTGGAGGGACGCAACTTCGGCAAGTTGATCGCCCGAGTGGGCGCATAGACGCCCGAAAGGAGAGGCACATATGAAGATTCCACAATCGGTTCGGGAGATGCTACCAAAGGCTCCTCTTGCTCATTTGACTACGCTCAATTCAGACGGCGGCCCGCAGGTGACCGTAGTGTGGGTCGGAATAGAAAACGAGGAGTTCGTTATCGGCCACATGGCGGCGCATAAGAAAGTCAGGAACGTTCGACGCGACCCGAGAGTCGCGTTGTCCCTGCTTGGCGATAATACAAATGCGCAAGGGTTGCGCGAATACGTGGTGATTTACGGTAACGCCCGGGTGACCGAAGGCGGCGCAGTGGATCTGTTGCAACGCCTGGCGCGAATCTATCTAGGCCCGGATGCTGAGTATCCGCCGGCTGCGATGCGGAACACTCCGGGTTACATCACCCGAATTACGCCGACCCATTTCGCCGGGATCGGCCCGTGGAGTGCGCAAGGCGCGGAGTAAAGGCGGCCGATCTCGACGCCCAATTCAAACAGCGGGGGATCGAGAAAATCATCTTGGTCGGCTTTGTATCGAACACCTGCATCGAATCCACCGCTCGGTTTGGCATGGAGCTTGGCTATCACGTCACGCTCGTTAAGGATGCGACCGCTGCCTTCGAACAGGAAGGCATGCACGCGGCGCACAAGGTCAATGGACCGCGCTTCGCGCACGCTATACCAAACGCGAGAGGATTTAGAGAAGGCGCTCAACGAGGCGAAGAAATCGGAGGCTCATCTCCGAAAGATCATCGACACGATTCCAACGCTGGCGTGGTGCAACTTACCGGATGGCTCCAACGAGTTTGTTAACCAGCGATGCTGGTACGAACGCGGTGCTCGTTTTCAGACGCTTCGAGAGGCGAGACGGCCGCTAGACCCGGTAACCAGGCGCCAACGTCGCCAGCAGGTCCGAGCACTTCATTTAGTGATCGGACTTCTGTGAGCGACGAGATGCGCTAGAGTTACGCTTGACGGACCGGAATGCTAAACTCTAACTGTGAATTCTGAACCAGCAGCCAGAGCGAGCAGTTTACCCCAGTCACCGCCCACAGAACTGACGCTCAAGGGATCCCGAATCTCGCCAGGGCTAGCGAGCGGCACAGTTTGGGTGGCAGGTGACATCCTCGACTGCAGCGCAGAGACGCATCGCATCGAGCCGCACCAGGTCGAAGCTGAGATGGAGCGGATTCGGCGGGCGTTTGTGCAGGTGGAAGCTGAGTTGGAAGAATCCGCGCGGCGCCTCAGTGAACAGATTGATCCAAGCCTCGCCGAGATATTTCGCGCTCACCGGTTAATGCTGGAGAGCCTCCTATCATCGAACGAGTTTGAAAAGGAACTGCGAGGGTCCTTGACGAGCGCCGGAGAGGCGGTCAAGAGAGTCTTTCGCAAATGGGAAGCGAAGTTCGCTGCAATCCAGGATCAGACGCTTCATGAGCGGGCCGACGATATCCTCGATTTGGCCCGGCGAGTTTTGCGCCAGCTGGAAGGCGCGGATGCTTTCGGACTCGCCGCCATGCCGGCGGGCAGCGTGCTGGTAACCCAGCGGTTGCTGCCATCAGATGTGGTCGCACTCTCGCCCAGAAACGTGAAAGCGATTGTCGTTGAGTCGTTAGGGCAAGGCTCGCACGCCGCTCTGCTCACTCGTGAAAAAGGCATTCCAACCTTAGCCGGCTTGCCCGGGCTGCTCAGCCAGATTCGTGGCGGCGATGAGGCGCTGGTCGATGCTTTTCGCGATGCATTAATAATTTCGCCCAGCCCCGAGACACGCCGCGACTTTGACCAGCGACTCGAAGAGTATCGCGCCAGCCTATGGACCTGTAAAGGGGAGTGCCGCAAGCCGGCTATCACGAGGGATGGCCAGACGATATCTGTCGAGGCGAATCTTGCCGCGCATGCAAGCGTCGAAACCGTTATCGAGAACGGTGCTGACGGTGTGGGTTTGTTTCGCATTGAACAGCTCTACTTCGCGCGTGAGCTACCGCCCTCGGAAGAAGAGCTTTTCAGCGAACTACAACACCTCGTTACTCCTCTGCGCGAGAAACCGGTGACGATCCGCCTGCTGGACATTGGCGGCGATAAGGCGATTCCGTCCCTGCGGCTGCCGTTTGAGTTAAACCCGCTTCTCGGTAAACGCGGTGTGCGCCTGCTACTCGACTATCCGCAGCTTGCGCGCACACAGCTTAAAAGCTTACTGCGGCTTTCTCAGGCCCAAGACATTCGCATCCTCGTGCCGATGGTCACCTTCGAGCGCGACATGCAACAGATGCGCGACCTGCTCGTGGCGGTCGCTCGCGAAATGGGTATCGAAAACCTTCCGCCTCTCGGCGCGATGATCGAAACGCCCGCCGCTGCGTTGACCGTCGGGCAAATCGCAAGGCACGCCGATTTCCTTTCCGTGGGGACAAACGACCTCACCCAATATACGCTGGCCGCCGGACGTGATAATGCCACAGGGAGTGGCTATTATGAGGATACCCACGCGTCAATCCTTCGGTTGCTCGGCATCATCGTTGCCGAAGCTTCAGGCAAGCCGGTTACGATCTGCGGCGAGATGGCGGGCCGGGAGGATGTAATCCCAACGTTGCTGGAAATCGGCTTCCGCGTGCTCAGTATTTCCCCTCCGTTGATCCCGACAACGAAGGAACTAATCAGATCGATTGATACCAGAAACCTGCGGGCCAACGTTGATTGAGGTCTGCCTGGACGGCATTGTCGAGATCTTTGGGAACCGGTTCATCGGCGGACCCACGGGCGCGACCGCTCGGCTTGAAATGAAGCGCAAAACTCTTCACTCTCTGGTTAAAAGAGTAGGCATCGATCGGCCGAGCTAAGTTCAGCGCATGAGCGCTGGAACAGGAATCAGTCACAGCGAGTACAACGCGTCGCAAACGGACCCGGTGCATTTCTTGCAGATCTGGATCATACCCGGCGAGACCGGTCTACAGCCAAGCTATGAACAACGCTCGTTCAAGCTTGAAGACACTAGCGGCGAGCGGGTTTTAGTCGCAGCTCAGAACGGTCGCGAGGGAGCCGTAAAGGTCCATCAGGAGTCGAGCTGTATTTGGCGGCAATCTCTAAGGGCCAGCAGTTGAGCTGTCGACCAAAATTTGGTCGGCAGGCCGGGCGGCAAACAACGCGCGGTGCTGCGACGGTGAATGAAACCCGGCTCGGTATGGGGGATGGCGTGGCCGTCAAAACTTGCTCACGCTTACGGCGTCCGATGACTGAAGTTCTCTTGTTTGATCTGCCGCAAATCGGAACCCGCTACCGATCATCGCTCACTTCTGGGCCGGAAAACAGGAATTAGACTTGCTCCGCTGAGATAGGAGGAACCTATGGCAAAGTCATGTGAACATCTGAAGGGACTAACCGGCGAGGACTTTCCCCCGCAGAGAACTCCGGACGCGTGTGCGGAGTGCCTCGTTGAAGGAACTCTTTGGGTTGCCCTGCGCGAGTGCCGATCGTGCGGTCATGTCGGCTGTTGCGATTCCTCGACGGGCAAGCACGCGACCAAACACTTTCATGAGACGCAACATCCCGTCATGCGCGCAGTTCCGCCCGCTAACTGGATATGGTGCTACGTCCATGAGACACAGGGTATCCTCAGTTAACCTTTAACTGCTTGCTCAGGACCTCCCTGTCATGTTTTGTCAGCTAGATTCCCGCATACTGTAGGCGTTCACCGTATAGCTGGCGAAGCTCGGTTGCATTGGAAGGCGAACCTCGGATGAAGCGATGCAATTCTTAATTCAGCATGGGTATGCGCTACTCTTTGCGTGGGTGTTCGTTGAGCAACTGGGCTTGCCGGTACCCGCTATCCCGTTGCTGCTTGCCGCTGGCGCACTGGCAGGGTCGGGCAGGATGAATTTGGCACTGGCTGTGGGCTTGGCGATCATCGCGGCACTGGTGGCTGATCTGTTTTGGTATTACCTCGGTCGCTACCGCGGGGGCCGAGTGTTAAAGTTCCTATGCCGCATATCTCTGGAACCAGACTCATGCGTTCGGCGGACTGAAGACGTGTTCGCTCGACATGGCGCTCAATCTTTGCTGGTCGCGAAGTTTGTCCCGGGTCTGAACGCCGCTGCAGCACCACTTGCGGGCATTTTTCGCATGCCGGTGTCGCGCTTCATGCTGTTCGATGGCCTGGGGGCATTCGTCTGGGCGGCCACCTGCGCAGGTCTCGGCTATGTCTTTAGTGACCAAATCGAGGATATAGCAATCTACGCCTCGCGCTGGGGGAGTTCGTTGCTGGTGGCCCTAGTCGGAGGCCTGGCAGCTTACGTCTGCTGGAAGTATGTCCAGCGCCAGCGCTTTCTGCATCGGCTGCGGCTTGCGCGCATCAGTCCGAAAGAACTGATGGAAAGGCTGACCGCCGGGGATGAGGTTATGATTGTGGACCTGCGTCATCCGCTCGATGTTGAGGCCGTCCCCTATATGATCCCCGGCGCGCTTCGCATGACGGTGGAAGAGCTTGAAAACCGTCACCAAGAAATCCCCCGCGATCGGGAGATTGTCCTCTACTGCTCGTGACCCAATGAAGCGACAAGCGCCCGGGTGGCGCTGCTGCTGCAAAAAAAAGGAATCAGGAGAGTCCGGCCTCTTGCTGGGGGGATTGATGCGTGGCTTGCAAACAAGTTTCCACTGGAACCCGATTCCAAGAAGGAGCCGCTTAGCCTAACGCGTGTATCCTGAATAAACGACCTATTTACCCGTCACCAGTTCTTGGGCTCCGCATAACTGGCCGAGGTTCAATGAAGATGCCAGTGTTGATAAGCTCAAACTCTAATGCGTTCCGTCCGCGACTGCGGTTCTCTTTCACCAGCCGCGCGTAGGGGAACTCGCCCTGCGGGTACTTGTACAGGTATTTCATGTAGGAATGCGTCGGCGTCGAGTCCAGATAGAAGTAGTATTCTTTCACATCCTCGCCGTGATTGCCCTCGCTTCCAGTGAGGCCGAAGAGGCGTTCTTTGAGGATCGGATCGCGGCCGTTCCAGAGTGCCAAAGCGAAGCAGGTGAACTGGTGCTTGTCTGAAATCCCGGCAAGACCATCCTCACCCCAGCGGTAGGCGCGGCTGCGCGCCTGATCGTGAGAAAAGGAATCCCACGCCGTCCCATAGGCGCTGTAGTCTTCGCGCACTGTGCCCCACTGGCTTTCTGAGAGATAGGGGCCCCAGCGCTTCCAGTTTGCTTTTCGCTCGCGATCTGCTTGCAGTCTCAGTTCTTCTTTGGTCACAACGTCTCTCCTGCCTACGGGTGGGCTTTTCTCCGGCAGAGGAAACCGCCGTTGGTCCTATTCCTCGTAGCCATATTGAGGCTTCCGCTACGGGTCGCCTCGGCACTTGCGGTCCTTACCACTTGGATGCCGCTCGTGCTCAAGAGGATGAGCGGATCTATTGTTTTTCGGGGGCATCTATACCATCCGGGCTAGAGATGTTCTCAATCCGGACCGTGAATTTGGTCATCTCGCCTTTCATCTTTTCTTGGGCTTGCCCGGGGGTCACCGAGGCAAAGATTAGAGCCGCCGCTACGACTAAAGTTTTTCGCAACATGGTCCTTCTCTTCCTGTACGGTTATTTTGCGCACCTACTGGGCTACTTGACTTCGGAATTAGACCCTGCGCATCGCTCAGGGCGACGCACTCAGTGAGTGAGTCAATTTGCGCCCGGGACCCGTGCTGGCTTGATGGTGACGCGCATCACACTGGATACTTTCGAAAACGCTGGACCGTATTTGACATCCTTAGCGTTGCGAACTACGCCGTTTTCGGCTGCGCCGGTGTTGGGTGCTTTTTGTCGCGGCCCTTGATCGGGTCCGATTCCCGGTTCTTGGTTCCCTTCGGTGCCGGCATCCCAAAGAGTAATCTGAGAGGTGATGTCCCCGCTGATGGGTTTGCCATTCTTAAACAGCGCGATGCCAGATTCGGCAAGAGCATAGAACCAGTCATTGGATTGCCCCATCATCGTCGTCACGGATAATCGATCTCCCGGCATCCCGGATATCGTAAATTCATAGGCCGCGCCCGGAGTGATCGGGCCCGGGGCGCTCGCGCCGACGGGCGTGTTGAAAACCGCGACCGACTTTATCCCCTTGCCGCCTTCGAGCGACTTGGCGAGCATTCCTGGATCGCCGTCCTCGGATTGTGCCTCAAGCCCCTGGCCGCGATCTTTCTTCCCGGCAGTGAAAATTGGCGCCTTGTCGGTATGCACAACCGCCACGCCGGGAGAAAAACCTAGCGACCATTTTATCCCGGTGGAGGCCGTGAATGCGTCGGGGTTCGTGATGTTTTCAATGCGGACGGTAAACTTGGTCGGTATGCTTTGCGCAGCTGAGGCGACCCCGGTTACGCTGAAAATCAACCCTGCAGAGATGCTTAATAGCTTGGTAAACATTTTCCTTACCTCCTCTTGTATGCTGTGTTTTGTAGCTGGAATCTTGGTCCCATAAGCGAGTCGATTCTTATCGGCTTAGATGCTGCTACCCTAGCAAAGGATGCAGTTTAGCTTGGTTCACTAGGACCAGCGTAGCCTACGATGTTGCGTTAGGAGATCGAGTCAAGAGGAACTGGTGCTTTACCGGTCATCCAGCTTGCTTGCAAAGCGGACACCAAAGCCGTCTGGATCTGCGATTATGAAATCGCGTAGACCGCAATACCGGTTGGCGATTGGAACGATGACCCGTGCCCCGATTTCATTTACCCGCGTCCAATAATCGTCCACGTTGGGAACTATCACTCTGACGTTGGCACGAGGAAATTGTGAAACCGCTGATGACTCTACACAATCGACTTTGTGGAAAGCCGATGGCTGGGCAAGAAAGAGACGATGATCTTCCCAAGCCAGTTCCACGAAATCGCCGCCATCGCGAAAGAGCGCGAATCCCAAAAGACGATAGAACCCAGTGGAGCGTTGTATATCTCTGACAACGATCTCGGTCACGAGCTGCTTTTTAGGATCAACGTACCTATTCATGACTGTACAGCAGTTGAGGACGAAATAGAAAAACGTTGTGGCGCACTTCGTCATTCATCTTTCTTGAAATCCTTTACCCTGATGGGCTTCTTCCATTTGTCAGCGTTGGGCGGCGAGCTTGTTCATTCCATCTGCGGGGCGGATACCCGGGATGTTGAGCGGCATCCGATAAAGGGCACTCTGTGCGGTCAAATAGAGGGTTTTTCCATCTTCTCCGCCCCACGCCATATTGTGCGGATGTTTGGGGGCCTTGATGGTCCCGAGGTGTTTTCCGTCTGGGGAAAGCACCCATAAGCCGCCCGGTCCGGAAACGTAGAGGTTTCCCCGTTGGTCCACCTTGATTCCGTCGATGGCGTCTTCGCCTCGCGCTTTTGTCATGTCGAAGAAGACTTTCCCGTTCGACAGCGTTGCGTCAGCGCCGACGTCATAACGCATCACAACTTTTTTCTCCGGGTCCCAGTTGCCGATGTACAAATATTTTTCATCGGGTGAGAAAGCGATGCCGTTGGGCCCTTTTAAATCGGTAGTCACGGGCTTAAGTTGGCCGTTATAGAAGGCAAACACGCCGCTAAATGGCAGCTCTTTACGCGGGTCGTCGTAGAATTTCGGCAATCCGAACGGAGGATCGGTGAAGAATAGAGTTCCATCAGAGCGATATATGAGGTCGTTGGGGCTGTTGAGCCGCTTTCCTTCAAAGCGGTCTGCGAGAACCGTCAGTTTCCCATCTTTTTCGACGCGCGTGATGCGCCGGTTGCCATGCTCATTGATCGTGAGTCTTCCTTGCGGGTCGAGCGTCAGACCGTTGGAACCCGGTTGCGAGTATTCAGCGACGTCGTTTCCGGAGTAACCGCTGTTCTCTTTAAACACCGAGAGCGTTCCATTGGCTGCATACTTGTAGATCTTATTGGCGTTCGGGTCGCTGAAGAGAAAATCGCCATTTTTCATCCAGATCGGCCCCTCGGTGAATTGGAAGCCTTCGGCAAGCTTAAAGATCTTTGGATTGGGGGGAACGATGGCGTCGATCGCCGGATCGAGTCGCACCACTTCCACGTTGACTTCTTGCGGTCTGACGGCGACGGGGCCCCCCGCCACCTTGTGGAATTCGAGCTTCGCATACCGCAGGTAGATGTAGTTCGTGGGCGGATTAGACACCGGACCGTTTATGCCAAAGATAGCAAGCTGGATCGTCTGACCGTGCTTCACGTCCCGCCCGACGATCAGCCGGTTCTCTGCGTTCCAACCTTGGATGACTGAACCGCCGCTTTGTCCGGCAGCGCGCGGCAACTCTCCGTCCACCCATATTTCGGCATAGTCGTCGACGGACGTAGCGAAGACCAGCGTTGAGCCGGCTGGATCGAAATTGCCAACTCGCTCCGGAACAGTGATCTTGATCCGGTACCAGTTGAGGGCGAGTCTTCCAGCGGAGCGGCGTTTATCCAAAGTCGTGGGATCTATGACTTCCCATTTGGCGTCGTCGAACTCGACGCCGCCCGCGTGCGGTGTGAAGTCGTAGGCTTTATTTGGCGCTCCGGTCGGTTGACCATCAGTTCCCGCGGCTTTGAAATCGGTCTCGACGATCTTGGTGTCGCTGTAGCGCCATTCGCCTTTGACGAGTTGCGCACCTTCTTTCGTGGCAAGGTCGATCGTCGCCTCCGGTTTGTGCTTGGCGAGCATTTCATCGAGTGACGCGGCCGCGACGAATTTTGTCGGCGGAGCTAAAAGAGCGACGATGGCTGTTATAAGGAAAATAGTTCTGGTTTTCATGATTGCACCTCAATCAGCTGATCTGACTTTGACTACGTAGTAGTTGATAGGACCTTTGACTTCCTTGAACCAATGCGGTGTGCCGTTCGGAATAACGACGACATCACCCTTGGTAATCAGGCGGCTCTCTCCGCCCGTGGATTCCCGGCCGCGGATCTCTTCGGGCTCAATAATTTTCGCATCAACGAGGGCTCCGCCGGTTACGAGGGTCGCGGCGCCTTCGAGCATGTAGATGATGTCCGTATCGCGTGTGTGAACTTCCACAACACCCGGTTCATTGCGATGGCTGGCATCGACCTTGTAATTCATGCCTCGAACCAGCGGCATTCCCTTCACGAAGGCCTGGCTTACCTGTTTCCCAGGCAAATAAGTCACCGGCGGCGCCGGCGTTCGCGATATCTTCGTCTTCTTGAGGCGTATTTCCGCTGACGCCTATAGCGCCGACGACCTTGCCATCAATTACGAGGGGAACGCCGCCTTGAAGTGGCGTCGCGCCGGGCAGAACCAAGGAGGCGACCCGGCCATTCTTAATCTGATCTTCAAAGTCTTGGTCGGCCGGCGAAAAATTGCAGCCGTGCGTGCCTTGCCGATGCCGACATCGACGCTCGCAACCTGCGTGTCGTTGAGCCGCTTAAGGACGAGGGGATATCCGCCGTCGTCCACTACGACGATGACGACGGTCGCGTTGCTCTTCTTGGCTTCCGTTTCAGCGGCGGCGGCGACTTTCTCCGCGGCTTCCAGGGTTAGAATTTTCTTGTCTAGAAGTTGAGCCTGAAGACCCCTCATTGGTAACAGGAGTAACGAGAGTACAACCAAACTCTTGATGATTTTCATGACCGGCTCCTTTTACAATCGAGCTGTAAAAATTACTTTGCTTGAGCCTAAGTTGTTGCCAAAGCGTTGCCACCGGATCGCGAGTCCTTCATCCTGCTGCGCGCTCGCGGCGCCGCTGACGCTTACCGCCCCGATGATCATGAGTAAATATGGCGATCGATTTCTCCCCAAGGTTAGATGCGAGCTGCGCGAGAAAGGATGCGCGTCGGCAGGTGAGGCATGTCAGCTGCGAATTGCGTGCGGCATTGACGGTGCCAAAGACGACTTGGTTCTTCAGGACCAGGTTGCGTCTCATTAGGTCGGTAGCGGCTTCGATGGGTCTTTCTCTTGGCGGAACGCCGGTGAAGATGAAGATGCCGTTGGTGCCGATATATCTCATCATTTCGAATGCCAAGCTCGAAGCACCGGGCGCTTCATACACGAGATCGATGTTGCCGAATGTCGAAAGGTCGAAGCATAAAACCCATGTGTCACTATATCTACGATTATCAATTGTCAGAAGTAGAATTCTTTAGTCCATTAGATGTGTTTGGGTCAGAAATAGATGCAAGCCGACCGTTGATAGGCGCCAATTTGGCTTCGGCTCGGCTATACGGAATTCTTGCTGGAGTGCTTTCGTGCAAGCGGAATTTATTGTAGAGCCCGTGATAAGCGGTTGAGTGTCAACCAACCGATTGTGGGTTCCTACTTTGCTCCTGAATCGGTGGCTGATCCGCTTAAACGGAGAACCGTTTATCAAGACTACACAAGTCTTATTCGAGCTGCTGCGCTGGGTCAAGTGAAGTTTTACATCGGAATACATACCGCCCCAGCAGCGCTATCGAATTCCGTTGAAGTCATTTGCAACGGCTTGAGCTTTGAACAAGCTAGAGCCATTAAGGCGAGTTACCAGAGGATTCGCGACAAGATTACTAGCGGCAACTCCTTACCCACGCTTCAGATGGTTGTCGATCCGCTGGATGACGTATCTTGGAGCACATATGGAGTCAAACACCACGGCATTCTTTTGATTGCAGAAAAAGGCATACTGCTGCGCCACCCCTACCTCTCCGAAAACTCGGAGAAAGTCTATTCAGAGATTCTCGCTCAATGGGCGGAGGGCGTTCTTAACATAGCACTGTTCCCGCCGGCAGAGATGCCGAGCGTCAAGGTGAGTCTCTCCAGGTTTGGGAGGCTGGAATTGATCAGGTCGAGACGAAATATTAAGGGGGTGGTGATTGGTGCCCCTCATGGCACGTTCGATCAATACACCGCAACTTTAGCCAAAAACCTAAGCTTGATGACGGGGCTGGCTACGGTCATAGGGACGGGCTTTACGCCAGTCGAGGCAAACGGCTGGCGCATCAACGTCAATCGTCCCACAGAGAAAACGTTTCCTTTGGAGGGGTTGGAAATTCACAGTAGCCGGGCGAGAGAAACCTACGCGAAATTCAAGAATCTGATTTTAGAGGCGTCGGCAGGCGACTTAGAGTTTTACTTTGACTTCCACCAATATGGGGATGGGGGAACCATTCAGGTTGCAACGGTGGGTGTGTCACCCGATGAGGCCAGAGTTGTCAATAATCTCTATTATGAGATTAGCGGCCAGGTCCTGGGACGTCGATCCGAGCTAACCAAGGTGCCTTTCTTGATAGAGCCACTCGATGGACTCGAAATGGGAGCTTGGCCTGCCAAGGCGGAAGGTATCCTGGGAGTTGCGAAAAGGGGCCTTCACATTGAAATTCCGCAAAGCGCTTTGGCAAATGCGGAGTCGCGGAAAGCTTATACTCAGATTCTGGTTGGACTTCTTAAGCGATGTTTGTCGTATTTCACCTCTCCTCGGACTTCTCTTGAGCAATTAGTTGATACAGAGTTGCCTGGGTGGTACCGAAGCCGCCCGCAAGCATTCTTGGAACGCCTTCAGGTAGAGGGAGATTACCGGCGTGAGATAAGGCGCCACGAGTTGCGAAACCAACAGCGCGGGCACGCGCCGCCGAGTGAAAGTGCGAGGATGCCGGTTTGTCCGCTGCGGGCTTCCCATCAGTTGAGAATCGACTTTCCAAAAGCGTGCTCGCCTCCGGTTTAATGCTGAGAGTGAATGGCTGGGGTTAAAATCGTTCGGGGATAAGAAAGCTCACACAAATTTCGCGCCGGGGCACGGCGTAGCAAATCCAGTTGGGTTTTCGTGAGATTATCCCGATAGGACGACTGCATCCTAAATAGTTGATCACGAGTGAATTTGAGAAGGTTTTCTTGGCCTGGGCAACGGCGGGAACTTAACAACGTAATTGAACGTGCTTCGTCGTTCTGATGGCGCAACGTTTTCCGTTTCTTGGAACAGCGCGATCACTGAGATTTTCTTTTCACGCCAGAATTCTCTTGCGCCCTGAGGAATGCCGAGAACAATCAATTCAAGTGTTAGCTATCATAGCTATCATGTAAACTTTGTGCACTTTTAAACAGGGCTGATGCGAAGTATCTGCACACAGCGCGCCGGCGGCGATGGAAAAACTCCGTTTCTAACCTTAAGTGAATTGTTTTCCTGTACTGGCATGGTGTTTGCCAGTCCATAAAGAGGAGAAAAATTTAAAGAGGAGGACATCTTACATGGCACAGCCCACATATAAAGCCAAGGACTTTAAGCTATCAGGGCTGCAGGGGATTTCGAATCAGACCCTCGAGGTGCACTTTGGGCTTTATCAGGGGTACGTGAAGAATACCAACCTGCTTACCGAACAGATTTTGGAGATGACCGCGAAAAAACGCGCATCAGGAAAAGACCCTGCATATGCAGAGTTGACTCGCCGTCTCGGCTTTGAATATGGAGGAATGGTGCTCCACGAATACTACTTTGAAAACCTCGCGCCAAAAGGGAAAGGCAAACCTGCAGGTGAGCTGCAGCGGCGCTTCGAGCAGGAGTTTGGCGGCTTCGATAACTGGCGGGAAGCTTTCGCCGCCGTCGGAGACATGAGAGGCGTGGGGTGGGCAATTCTCTACCAGGATCCTGTTACCGAGCAACTTTCGAACCACTGGATTAGTCTTCATCAGAATGGGGTGCCCTCCGGCTTTAAGCCCATTCTCGTCATGGATGTTTGGGAGCATGCCTACCTGTTAGACTACAAACCTGCTGAACGCGGAAAATACGTTGACGCTTTCTTCTCGAATATCGACTGGGACGCCGTTCAGCGGCGAGTAATCAGCCCGGCAGCAATTCGCGCTGTCGCTTGACGGCGGGTCGCGACACGTTGGGCGCGCGCCCAACGTGTTTCTTGTTGGTTCTAGCAAACTCCAGCCGATGCGGTTGAACCTTCGTTGAACAATGCAGACGGCGAGAGAATTCATGCGCATACTCAGAAAGCGGGGCTTGCCAGGGTTACCACTTTACGAACAACGGTCATTTGGTCGGCAATCCGGAACTAGGTTCTCGGCGTAGAACATAAATTACATTGACAGCACATTTCTTTCTTCTGCATATCGCGATATGTTTATCGGGCGCCAGCATCTCGATTCGCTTGAGGCAAGTCAGCAAACGGAGCAAAAATTCCCAACGAGAAATAGAAGGAGAGATTCCGTGGACCCAAAAGAAACTTACCGGGAAAGAATTGAGACCACGTTAAGGGAGTGGAAAACAAAGATCGACCAGTTAAAGACCCAAGTCGAAAAGGCGGGGGCAGGCGCGAAACTAAAATACGAGGAGTACATCCCGACGCTGCACGCAAAACGAGAAGAAGCGGAAAGGAAACTGGAGGAGCTAAAAGCCGCAAGCGAGGAGACCTGGGAGAACGTCAAAGCCGGCGTTGAATACGCCTGGAGCGAGTTAGGGCGGGTGGCGGAAAGCGCCATTTCGAAATTCCGTTCCGAGGCTTCTATGAGCCGGGAGGAACAGATCCGGCTAATCGCCTATCAGCTCTGGGAAGACGAACGCCGTCCCGAGGGCCGTCATTTGGACCACTGGTTCAGAGCGGAGTCGATCTGGCGGGAGCAACAAAGCGCTGAACACTCCGACGAACCAGGACCGCCCCGTAAACGTACGCGAAAGAGAAAGGAAGTCGGGACAAAACCAACAGGCCGGCGGGTAAGACAGAAAAAACCCGGACCAAGAAGCAAGGATAGCTAGAAACTGGGCGAGAGATTCACTGCTGCCTTTCGGATAGACCTTAGGAGTAAGACGCGGCTGTCAAGCCTGGAGCATGCCGGCGAGCACGGTGGCAATTCCAAGAAAGCTGAAAAATCCAACCACGTCGGTCACGGTGGTTAAAATAATCGAAGACGACTGCGCCGGGTCTTGACCCAAGGCGATCAGAATCATGGGAACAGCCGCGCCGGAAAGACCGGCGGCGATCATCGAGATCACCATGGACAGTCCAATCACCAGGGCCAGACCAAAGGACCGGCTCCAAACGTAAACTCCCAGAGCTGTCGTCAGGGCCACAGCCAAACCGTTAAGAAGCGCTACATTAGCTTCTTTCATAGATATGCGAAGCCAATGACGAGGGCGAATCTCTCGCAGGGCAAGCCCGCGCATAGTCACAGCCAATGCTTGCGCTCCGGTATTTCCGGATTGGCCGGCTACGACCGGCAGAAGAACCGCGAGCGCGGTGAAGCGGGCGATGATCCCTTCGAATAGCCCCACGACAGCAGCCGCCAGGAACGCCGTCACAAGATTGATCTGCAACCACGGAAGGCGTTTTCGAACCGCAAAGGATACGCTCGAGAGGGCCCGCTCTTCCTTGCTCGCGCCTACCATCGTCTGGATATCGACGCTCGCCTCTTCCTGGGCTACCGTGATGAGCGCCTCGTGGCGAATTACGCCAATGAGTCTTCCTTCAACGTCAACTACCGGAAGGCTGGGGAGTCTAAGCTGCGTTAAAAGATCGACCACCTCCTCTCGCCCCGCCATGGCATGGACGCTGGCTGGCATGCGTCGGGCCAGTCCTTCCAACCGCTCGCCGGGTGCGGCCAACGCGAGTTCCTGAAGCGCTACAGCGCCGACGAGTCGTCCCTCCTGGTCCACCAGATAGATATCATGGATGCGCCTGTGCCGCAGGGCGCGAATCCGTCCTAGGGCTTCTCTCGCTGTCGCATCGGGATGGAAGATAGTGGCTCGTGGATCCATTATGTGCCCGGCACTGTCGGGAGGATAGGCCATAAGAGCATGGATTTCCTTGGCAGCGGCGGGCTCCAGAACAGCTAACAGCTCGGTACGAGCCTGATCATCGAGGCGAGAGAGCAGCGATGCAGCGCGACCCGGATCAAGTTCAGCAAGTAATTGACACGCCGATTGCCTTGCCATTTGTTCCAGCACCTGCGCAGCGACTTCCGCGGCGAGCCGCTCAAAGACTGCGGCGGCGCGTGGAGCCGGCTCCGCCTCCAAGAGGCGAGCAATTTCAGGTATCGGACGGGAATCCAGCAACCGCGCAGCGTCGGCCGGATAAAGCTGGAGAAGACCCTGCATAAGATTCTTAACTGCTCTTTCAGTGTTTTGAGCCATAATCGTTTTCCTTATCTTCCGGTGCAACTTGAGGAAGAATTGTCGCCGCCACACCTACAAGCATTCCGGTCAGGCCGATCCAACAAAGCTCTCCCAGCCTCAGCATGGTCGAAATGGCTTCGCTGGCCGGCTGGGCGGCAGTGTCTTCCAGTCTTCGGAGCGTCTCATACCGAATGACGCCGATAAAGGTGCCGCTATCGTCCACAACCGGCAGGACATGGAAGTCTCGCCAGCCCGGATGGGCTACGATCGCAGTGAGGTCTGCGCGCGCCGGCAGCCGGAGCACATGAGGGCGCATGGCTGAAGAGAGCATCGTTTTTGGTGACGCCAGCATCAACTCGCGGAGGTTCAAGACCCCAATCAAACGTTGCTCTCGGTCGACCACATACACATAGAAAAGGAGGCTGTGGAGCGCGCGCCGTACACGTGTCCGTGCTTCACTCACGCGGACATCGCCAGGAAGCGAAAGCGCTCGCGTCTCCATCAGCGCGCCCGCCGTTCCCTCTGGATACTGAAGTAAGCGGCGGAGCGTTATCGTGAACTCCGCCGGAGCATGCACAAGCGTTCGGTCCCGGACGTCCACATTGAGACGGCGAAGCAAGCCGGCTGCTGCGTTCAAAGGCAGAGCAGTAAGGACCGCCACGGCCGGCGCGGGCGCCAAGCGCTCTAAACATCCAGCGGCGTTGAGTGGGGCCATCTGCTGCAAGACCGGGGCCGCGAGCTGTGCCGGAGTTTTCTCGAGAAACGCGGCCCGCTTCCGCGGTTGGAAGCCGCTCGAGAATGACCGCGCTATCGCGAGGGTGAGACTCTAGGAAGGCTTGAGAGAGAAGCCAGTCTGTTTCCATCCTCAACTTTGCCCTGTGATCAGGACCGAAACCCCTTCGCTAAATTCTTTCGCGGGTACGAGAACCCGCCCATCCGAATTTTCAATAATCACGGCTGTCGCTGTAATCTCGACGATCCTCCCGTGGACGGCGCCGACTCTCACCGTGTGGCCAACTCGGTAAATCTGGCGCAGATAATGCGTCGCAATAATGTTGCTTACGGCCGTCCGTGATCCGAGGCCGAATGCGAGAGCGCCGCCGCCTATAATGGCCGCGATCACGATCGTGATCGTAGCTGTAAGAAACCTACTCTCAATGCCGAGCTGATCCACGCCGGTTACTAAAGCGATGAGCAAAATGACACCCTGAACGGCTCTTGCAAGGAAGCTTCCGTATGCCAGCTGCGCGGCACCGGCAGCTCCAGTGATGGCATCGCGCGCAAGATTGCCGGCCAGAAGTCCGGCGAAAGCGATCAGCACAGCAACCAGAACGCGGGGAAGATAGTAAGAGACGCCGGCCAGCCAGGTAGCGAGCACCGGCAGCCCCAGGGTTTCTGTTGCCGCGGTGAAAAACAAAAGGAAGACCGCCCAGAATAAGATGTTGCTGATTAAGTCCGAAACGCCGCGCTCCATCCCGATTCGGCGAAGGAACTTTTCAATTGCTTCGCTCCTGACAAACCAATCCAGACCGCTGATCAGGCGTCTGCTCCAGTTCCGCAGCAGGCGCGCCAGACCCCAGCCAACCAGGAGCAAGGCGGCAGCGCCCAGGAGGTTCGGAAGCTGTTGTCCGATTCTCTGCGCAAAAACGTTGAGGGAATCGCTTAGCGGCTGAAGCCACTGTGTGTAATCCATTTCGACCTCCTTTCTTCTCGACTGAAACCGCTGCTATTGTGCCCGGACGCTCAACTCATACCCTGGAGGCACGCGCGCCTCTAGAGTAGGAACGGTCCGACGTCCGCAGGGAAGCGCTTTATCCGCAAATTTCTTGTCTATGCCAAGATGCTTCCGCCACACGAGACAGGTAGCACAAATTTTAATCAATCCCAACAAAGCGTACGTGGCGAAACTGGCGGTCGAGAGCACTGCGCAATTGTTGCTTGTCCATGTCATCGCCGACTCAGCGCGAGGCGTACCCCTGTACTTGCGCGATCAGTTCTACAGAGAGTCGGAGGATGGCGCCAGAGCACAGATGCAAAAGCTCGCGCGGAAACATCGGCTGGACGCAAAAATGCATCGTACCGTCTAACCGCGGGCGCGGGACCCGGCCAAGGCCATCGTCGGCCAGGCCAAAAAGTCGCGAGTTTCCATGATTGTCATGGAAAGCCGAGGACTAAGGGCGTTGAAGCGCCTCGTTCTCGGAAGCGTTGCCGAAAGAACGCTTCGCTATGCGCGTTGTCCGGTTCTTATCGTTAGGGGATAAACACCGGGCAGTGCGGCAAAGATTTCCCGTCACAATATTCGTGAGCGCTCCTGCTGCCAAAACTGAAAGGGTTGTGAGTAGCTAAAGCCGCGGATATTTCATTCCGTCCAATCGCAAGGCGGACCGACCAGAGAAAACTGCTGCAATGCTCGCGCGAGAAGGGCAAACCGAGAGACCGAATCCCTCAACTCGGACTGCTTTATCATGTCCGAAAAACCGGGTCAAAAATGTTTTTCAGCAATGGTTCACTAAGTCTACCTTTCCCGCTCGATCTATTTATCGCCACTCTCGTTTTTCCCTATTCCCAAGAAGCGCTCCAGCTCCTCCATGGCAATGACCATTGCGTTCGGAACGACGCGTGCCACCGTTTCCCTGTTCGCGCCGCATTGAGGCCCCGGACGACTAGTTATGATGATCTGCATCGAGCTTCTTATGTCTCTGAGGTTAAAGACCGTTTCCGCCAAGTCCATTTCATCTCCGGTGGAAGCGATGACTGCCGCATCAAATATTTCTCGCTCAGCTCGCGATACGGCGACCTTACCACTAGAGACCTTAACAACGCGCCGGCCATTGGCCGAAAGACACTTCTGCACCTTCGCGAGATCTTCCGTACCAACGAGCAAGATTCTTTCCAGTCCCAATACTATCTCCCTAAAGAGCGGTTGCCTAATGGAAATAGAGCTTCAATTCCAGAGCGGCAGCAACTTTGATGCCAGATCACTGCGCGAGTGATTAGCTTGCAAACTGCATATTCTGGTGACACGCGTGTGCATGTTCATCACACGTTGGAATGAAAGGTCGGACGTGGGTGTGCAGATACTTCACACGCTATAGCACCAATAATTTGACTGAGGTCACGAGCAGGATTTATGTGGAGGCAGTTACGCGAGCCCGTGCCTCTTGAGCTTGTTGTAAAGGGCGCGGCGACTGATGCCAAGCCGGATGGCCGCTTCTTTTTTATTTCCTTCTGTGGCCGCAAGAGTTATCCTGATAAATTCCTTTTCAACAGCGTCGAGACTCATTCCTGGATGGATCGAAAAGTTTGAGATGTCAGACCGCTCGGCGGATCCCGCGGCGCTTCTAATTCTCGCAGGAAGAAGGTCGGGTGTGAGTTCTTCACTTTTTGCTAATAGGATAGCGCGTTGGATGACGTTCCTAAGCTCTCTTACATTTCCGGGCCAGTGATACTGCCTGAGACAGCGGAAAGCCTCTGAGGAAGCCGCGCGCACTTGTTTTCCGTACATCGCGTTAAAATCCGCCAAAAAATGATTGGTGAGAACTGTAACGCCGCCGGGGCGTTCCCGTAGAGGCGGTAGATGGATGTGAAACACATCGAGCCGATAGTAAAGGTCTTCACGAAACCTTCTCTCTCTGACAGCCTCTACAAGCGACTCGTTGGTCGCGGCGATAACACGAACATCAACACAAATATCCTTCTCGCCGCCAACGCGAGGAAACGTCTTTGTCTCCAAAACACGAAGCAGACTGATCTGAGCTTTTTCATCCATTGTCGTGATTTCGTCGAGAAAGATGGTCCCTTCGTTGGCTTGCTCGAAACGGCCTTTGCGCGTCTCAAAAGCACCTGTGTAGGCTCCCCGTTCGTGCCCGAATAACTCCGCCGCAATTAGGTCGCGAGCCATCGCCCCAGTATTGACAACGATGTAGGGCTTATCTTTTCTTCCGCTCTTGTTATGAATCGCGCTAGCAACGAGGTCCTTGCCTGTCCCGGTTTCACCAGTGATCAACACCGGGATGTCAGCCGACGCAGCCTCGAGGATCTGCTGAAAGACTTCGAGCATTGGCAGGCTGATTCCGAGCATGCCTTCGAGTTGCGCGGGCATAAACTCTTGATGGTCAGACTGTTTCTCTGCCATTCTAGATGGGTTATCGACGCGCAAGATTTGAGCTCCTCCGTTGCTCTGATGCGGTCAAGATGCCAGGAAAAGTCCCTATCACGTTTATCATGATCTACCAGGATGATTAAATACCCTTTAATAATGATCCCGCGCAAGGAGACCGGGGACAAATCAGTAATATCAACCCGTTGCAACTACAATGCGTTTTACGCTCTGAAGAGGTTACACAATTGTAGTCTTCCAAAGCCCATCCAGGCGTTCCTTACTACATAGCCGCCGAGAGGGGTGTAAGCAAGTTGCACACGAGAGTTTCAGCTTAGGGTCTCTTGGACGGTTTACCCTGAAAAAAACGTCTGTCTGGAAAAAGACTGACTGGCATCACGATTGCTCGGACAGAGTTCCTGTTCCGCTGGTGCCGACCGCTCGCTGTTTCTTTTTGAGCGCGAAAAACGCCGATGGTGTGTTCTGGCGCCCCTGGGATGCTGCTTTCAGACGCGGGGGAGGCGTATGAACTCAAGAGCAAGCTGGTCAAACGGCACCGGAGTATCACCCTCAAATAGAGAGGATGTCTAGAGATCGAGATTTCTTGCGGCCAACCGAGTTGTGCTTATCCTTACTCGCAAAGATTGGTGATCCGCAGCGGCAAGTGAGAATAACACAGGATCAGGCGGGACTTGCTTCTCCAACAATGTCAGCCTGAAATTTGGTTGTTCAGTCGGCTTCTTCTTGTTTTGTGGTGCAGCAGGATCCGGCTCATCATTCGCGTTGCGACTTCGGCATTGCTCACGTCGCAAAAAAGGCTGGTTGCGGGATCAAAATATTAATCACAGCCGTGTTTCGCCGCGTAAGGCATCTGGACGGAGAACAGCGCCATGCCTAAGACAGATCTAAAAATGGCGGCCAGTCCCGCAGCCATTCAGGTGAGGCATTGGACTGGAGGGAGAACTCACCGGAAAGGAGCAATTCGCTAGACGGCCACAAGCCGCAACACCATAACAGCACTGATTGCGAAAAAGGATGTGAGACAGCGAATCCGCCCAACTCTCATAGGTTCCAGCGCCCTAACGGAGTCAACTTGCGCCTCCCGGCGACTTGTTCTGACGCTTGTCGTATACATCAATGACCTTGTCCGTGATATCAATGGCCGCCCCGAAATAGAGGGTCCGTGACTTCTCCAGAATGAGAGTAAACCCCTCTTTCTTCCCGATTCCAACTATCAGTTCTCTTAAATCGTCGAAAATCCGGCGGGTCATCTCGTCTTCCCGCTGCCGCAGCTCTGCTTGGGAATCCTCTGCCGCTCCCACGTAATTGCGGTACTTCTGTTGAAACTGTCGCTCCAGGTCTCGTTTTTCTTCGTCGTCCGCAAGCCGCGTTTTTTTCTCCAGGTCGGTCTGCAAACGCTCCAGTTGCTCTTTCTCTTTTAGCAAATCCGCTTCGGCTCTCTTAACTTCCGCCTGAAATTTCTCTTTCGCCTGCTTTCCGGCTACAGAGCCGTCGAGCACTCGCTGCAAATCCACCACGCCGATTTTGATGGTCTCATCCGACCAGACCACGGTTGGAAAGAGACTCACTGCCAGCACGAGCCAAAGTGTTTTTCTCATAGCCGAGCGCTGTGCGAGAAAGTCCCTCTAGACCTTGAGCCGCCGCTTGCGCCGCGCGAACACGTAGCGTTGGCGACGTCTTGCGACTTGGAACCGGACCCAAAACACGCCCACTAATCCCCAGCCTGTCCAGGCAATTACCGGCAGCACCGGATGTCGTTCGGGCACTTCAATGGTGGACACCAGAAATCGCCGCTCGCTGTCCTTACAAAAAATCACTTTACCAAGCTTATTACCTTTGGCAATGGGAGGCTCCAACTCATCCGGGACGATACTCACCGGGGGAACAACAGGTCGGGTTGCGAAAAGAGATGATATACCGTTGAACTGGCCGCAAGAGCGATTTCTTCGCCGTTAAGGACGGAGGTTAGCAGCCTGCGCCGCGCTCTGCCAGTTTCACTCTAGCGTCCAACCTTCCGAGGCAGTCCCGAAAAGAGCAATTGAAGAAGTACGTGGCTCGGTATGCCAGCCGAAATTGCCAGGGCTGTAGTAGAACGTCCCGCCACCGGCAATCCGTTTCTCGTTTTTTTCTTTTGACTCGGCCTAGATGAGTGTAAATTTTATGCACATTCTTTCCGCCGAAATTCTTCCCGCGACTGATACGTGCACACTCAAGTTTGCGCGAAACTCGTAGGGCAGTAACACTTCTCATCTCTAAGTCACCGTTCTCCTGCGATTTTATCCGTGCGGCAACGCCATGGCATTTTCCTTGCTCTACTAAGAAGTAAGAGCTGGAATTTCGCTCAAGCCAGTAACGGAGTCCGGCAGGTCACAGGCAGTGAAAGGAGAACCCTATGATTGCTCGTCTTAACGTGAGAAAAATCTTAGGTTTGGTTGCTTCGCAGTTCGTGCTGTTACACGCCTCCGTGGTTCTGGCGCAGGTCGGTACACCAGACTTGGTCGAGGCGGCCAAAAAAGAGGGCCAGATGACTTACTACACCACCATGACTCTCTCGCAAAGCAAAAAAGTCGTGGACGCGTTTGAGAAAAAGTATCCCTTTATCGACGTCAAGCTCTTTCGGTCCGGAGGCGATGATCTGTTGAACAAAATCTTCACCGAGGACCGCGGCGGTAAGGACCTCTGGGACGTGCTGTCAGGAAGGGGAGACATGGTACTGCCGTTGATGGAGAACAAGCTCATCGCTTCCTACCGGTCGCCTGAAGCCAAGATGATTCCGACAGATCTTGTCGATGAAGAAGGCTATTGGACGGCCTATTATGTAAATCCTTTCGTCTTGGGCTACAACACCAATCTGGTCACGAAAGCTGAAGTTCCCAAAACTTATGAGCAGCTTCTTGACCCTCGATGGAAAGGGAAAAAGATCTCCATCGACGACTCGGCCTATGGTTTCCTTGCGGGACTAATTCGCGCATGGGGCAAAGAAAAGGCCGTTTCGTATTTTAGGAAACTGGCGGCACAAGGCCCAGTACCCATGAGAGGCAATACCAACCGGGTGCAAATGACCCTGGCCGGACAATATTCTTTAATCATTGCTTACGCGCCGACCATCCAAAGGGAGACCTCGCGGGGAGCCCCCATTGATTGGGTTCCATTAGAGCCGGTGGCGGTACAAGTGAACCCGGTGATGTTAGCCGCCAAAGCCCCCCATCCGAACGCGGCCCGGCTTTTCACCAATTTTATCCTTTCGCAAGAAGGCCAGGAAATGTTGGTGGGATTCAAGAGGATTCCGGTGCAAGAAAATGTCGAAGCGGATCCGCCGCGGCTATTCAAAGGCTACAAGCGGGTCGTGGAACATCCCGAGGATTACAAAAACTTTAACGAAATCATAAGACTGTATCGACAGATCTTCAGTCTGGGATAATCACGGTATGGGAGCGATGGCAGTGAGCCGTGAACCCGGTCGTTTGGATCGTAGGTAAAATCACCGCCAGGCTTTGGGAAGCGCGTCATCCGGTTTGCAGCCACAAAATCGTCTCACGGAGGAAAGGCCATGCGAAAAATAAGCGTCAAGAAATTTGGTGAGTTATTGCCGGCATTGGGATTCGGTCTCCTTTCACCTTGGAAAATAAAGATCGTTTTTGTCATCGCCGTTAATTGGTTCATTCTCCTGGGCGTGTGGTCAGCTGGTTGTGATGCGTCGGTCGCGTCGGTAAGCCCCGTGTTACAGGAGGCTAAGCAAAAGGCCGAGGCGAAAGGGTTCGTCTTTGAGACGCGTCACGACGATTTAGTCGCCAAGGCAAAGGAGGAAGGAAAGCTGCGCGTTCTCAGTTCCTTCGATCCGGACACGTTCAAGCAGATGGCAAAGGCCTTCATGCAGAAGTACCCCGGCATCGAGGTCGAGGTACAAGAGATTACCGGAACCGAGGCTGAGCAGCGTTTCCTGCTCGAGTTGCAATCGGACACGGTCAAGGACTGGGACGTATTTCACCTGCCGGAAGACTTCTACAACCAGTACACCGGCCATGCCAAGAAATTCGACATCATGGGCATGGCGGAAAATAGAGTCCTTGGGATTCCAACCGGAATGATTGATCCGCACCACCGCACCATTGTCGCCGAAGGAAGCGCGCTCAGCTCCCCAGCTTATAACAAGAAGTTGCTCTCTCCAGATAAAGTTCCGGATACGTGGGAGGACTTTCTGAAGCCTGAATTCAAGGGGCACAAGTTTATCGTCGATATCCGGCCCCACGGCTTCGCCGCCCTGGCGGCGGGTTTGGGCAGCGAATGGATGGTGAGTTACGCCCGCAAGATAAGAGAACAGGATCCAATTTGGACGCGCGGTCAAACCCGCGCGCTCACGGCAATGGTTGCCGGCGAATATGCGCTGCATCAACTGACAAACTATCATTCCTGTGTGCGGGCCGCGGAAAAAGATCTGACGAAGGTGTTGGTTTGCAAATTAATTGAGCCCATACCCGTTCGTCTCATGGAGCCGGAGGCTGTAATCAGTACGGCGGCGCATCCTTACGCGGCTCTCTTGTGGCTGGAGTTCCAGGCCACTCCCGAGGGACAGAGAATCATCGATGAATACGAGCCTCTCAAGTCCTCGATCTACGCGCCGGGCTCCGCTTTGGAAAAAGTCACGCAGGGAAAGAAACTGTCCATTAACAACTGGGACACCTACGAACAGACACCAAAGTGGATGAAGATGACGATCGAAGCTTTCGGTTTTCCAAAAGGGCAAAAGCTTAAGTAGGGGAATTCGTCCACCGCGAATCAACATCGCGACAAAAAGATCTCCCGGGGGTGAATATGAAAATCGGTTTCTACCAGTTGATGTCTTTGTGTGTCGGGTTCGCGCTTGGTCTGCCGGCGATGGGTATCGGCGCCGAGACGCCAAGCCCCGCGGTAGAGAAAGCCCAGAAGGAAGCGCAGGCCAAAGGGTACATCTTCGAGACGAGCCACGACGAGATCGTCGCCAAGGCCAAACAAGAAGGCCGCGTCAGCGTTCTTAGCGGCTTGGATCCGGATGTTTATCCCCACATGATGGAAAGCTTCAAGAAAAAGTATCCCTTCATCGAAGTTGAGATGCGGGAGATCACGGGAACCGATGCGGCCCAGCGGTTCGTGACAGAACTCAAGGCGGGCAGTTCGACCGACTTCGACACCGCCCATGCCTCCACGGACTTCTACCCCGAGTACCCTCCTTTTGCCAAAAAGTTCGACATTCTTGGTATGGCAGAGCAGGGAATCCTGAGCATCCCGCCAAAGATGGTAGACCCGAAATATCGCAGCATCGTGGCTATGGGCAGCGCGATCGAGGTTCCGGCTTACAACAAGAAGCTCATCTCACCGGACCAGGTTCCTGACAAGTGGGAGGATTTCCTCAAGCCCGAGTTCAAAGGGAGAAAATTTATTGCCGATATCCGGCCCCACGCCTTCGCAGCCTTTCCGGCCTGCCCGGATCAGGGTTTGGGTCTGGAGTGGACGATGAAACTCGCCAGAGGGTTGCGGGATCAGCAGCCGATTTGGTTTCGCGGCCACAGCAGGGCGCTCAGCGCGATCCTTGCCGGCGAGTATAGCTTGCACTTCGCGACCCACTACCAGTCGATCAAGCGGTCGATGGGCAAAGATCCCACTGGAACCCTGCAGTTGAAGATCGTTGAGCCAGTGCCGGTCCGCCTGCAGAATCTGGAACTGGTACTGGCCTCCGCCGTGCATCCCTATGCTTCTCTTTTACTCATGGAGCATGAAGCGAGTCCCGAGGGTCAGGACATCATCGATAAATACGAACCTCTTGTCGGCTCCATTTATTCTCCGGGGAGTGACTTGGCGAGGACGCTCAAGGGCAAAAACCTCTGTGTTAACGGCTTTGATACCTTTCATAATTCCTCGAAGTGGATGGCGATGGCGGTTGAGGCGTTTGGTTTTCCCAAGGCGGAGAAAAGAAGATAGGAGAATTGCGATTGGGTCGTGGCTCACGCGCTGCGCTCGTTTTCAGTGCCGTTGATGCTTGCTAGCGAAGGAAACTGGACCCTCTCCGTAATCCTTACGGCGTATCTGGGACCAACAGAACGCCCTGACAATGGCATCAGCGCTCGGAGTTATCTTTATCATTGGTCTCACCGTTCTAACTTTCCTCGGGAGGCGCCCAATCGTCGGCGCCTTTTTGATAGAATCGCGCTAGACCTACCTCAGAGCATGTTTCGCCAGTCAATTTTCTAACGTCAGCAGGGGCTTTGAATACTGAGTCTTCTCAGGGTTGGCTCATTGTGATCTAAGTGTATGCTGTTATACGTTTAGTTCCGCGGCCACCCCCTTTGTTGCGAATTTCTTCCTGCTTTAACTCGGCGCACAGCTATTCTTCCTTTTATCCCGCGATCCATGTAAACCTTCTGCACATTCTCGCCGTATTGAACCGCTCCATCGTGCTTATGTGTGCACACGGAGCACTGGTCAATCTCAGCCTCTCTTGCCTTTAAGTAGTTGTTTCTCTGGACTTTTTTTCGCTGCGGCGTTGGGTGGCATTTCCCTTGCTCTATTGGAAGGCTGAGGTCAACTCTCGCTCAAGTTCCGGTGATGCCGGGGCGCTCGCACTCAACCACACAACGCGAGCTAATGATTACTGGAGGTAGGTGATGACGAACAAATTTTCTCAAAGGATCGCTTGCGCGGTTGCTTTCGCGCTTTGCGTGCTCGACGCAGACTTCGCCGTTGCGGCACCGAACTCGGCGCTCGACGAAGCTCAAAAACAAGCTGAAGCCAAAGGTTTTGTGTTCGCGACCAGCCATGACGAGATCGTTGCCAAGGCCAAGAAAGAGGGTGAGTTACGGGTCCTGAGCAGCTTCGACGCAAAGGTCGCTAAAGCCATGGCGGCGGCATTTATGAAAAAGTATCCTTTCGTCGATGTGAGCGTATCGGATTTGGGTTCGGTCGAAGGAGCGCAACGCTTTCTTCTTGACCTGAAAGCTGGTGGCGGGAAGGAGTGGGATGTCGATCGGGCTTATACGGAATTTTATGAAGACTATCTGCCGTTTCAAAAAAAGTTCGACATCCTCGGGATGGCTCAGCACGGAGTCCTCAGCGTGCCGGTAAAGCTGATCGATCCCCAGGTCCGCGGCGTCGTTACCTTAAGCAGCAACATAAACGTTGTAGCCTACAATAAGAAGCTGATCCCAGAAGAAAAGGTTCCTAAGTCCTGGGAGGATTTTCTCAAACCGGAGTTTAAAGGTAGGAAGTTCATGGCGGATATCCGACCTATACCTCTTGCGGTGCTGGTGCCTGCCTGGGGATTAGAGAAGGTCCTTAATTTCGCTAAAAAAATTGCCGCTCAGGATCCCGTCTGGGTGCGCGGGCATACCAGGAACGTGACTGCTCTATTGGCAGGGGAATACCCGCTGTTTCTTGGACCGAATTTTGGCTCGACCAAGAGGGTTCAGCAAAAGGATCCAGCGGGAATTCTCGGCTACAAGATTGTCGAACCGGTTCCGATTCGGCTGCATGAGGGGAACGGAGTGTTAAAAAACGCGGAGCACCCTTATGCCGGTCTCTTGTGGCTGGAGTTCGAGGCTTCGCCTGAAGGGCAGGAGATCATGGATAAATATTGGCCTGATGGCGCTTCGGTCTTCTCGCCCGGCTCGGCACAAGAGGAGCTGACAAAGGGAAAGGACCTTTCGGTAGTGGATTGGGGCGGTTACAGGAAACTTGATGACAACCTGGAAAAAATCGTTGAAGCCTACGGTTTACCAAAAGTCCAGAAATAGAAGTAACATCGCGTGGCAATGATCGTTCGCGTGGGCAAGCCAGGTTCTGGTACGGAGTGACGAATGAGAAAATTGACTGTGCTCAGCTTAATGTTCTTCGTTGTAGTTTGCGTGGTCCCCTCTTTGCCGGTTGCATCGGCTCAGCCAAAGCGCGGGGGCACGATTATTTTAGCAATCAGTAAAGAGATGGCGTTGATGAATCCCTTGGTCAACACGAGTTCAACCGAAGCAAGAATTCGCGAGCTGATGTTCGAGCCGTTACTAGCTATGGATTTAAAAGGGGCGATTCAACCGGGGCTTGCCGAGTCCTGGGAAGTATCCGAGGACGGCAAGCTCTATACTTTCAAACTCCGCAAGGGTGTGAAGTTCCATAACGGCAAGGAGCTCACTGCGGACGATATCAAATTCGCTATGGACTACACGATGAATCCCAAGAACGGAGCCTACGGGTTCGATGATCTGAGCGCGGTCCAGCGGGTCGAGGCTGCCGACAAGTACACTCTAAAAGTCCATCTGAAACACCACAATCCGATATTTTTAACTTTACTGACGGACATTCGCTCTTTCTCGGCTATTCCCAAGGAATCTCTGCCGGAGGGAATCAGAAAACCCTCGACGTTTCCTCCGGGGACCGGGCCGTTCAAATTCGTTGAGTGGGTACCCGGCCAGCGCATCGTCTTTGAGCGCTTCGACGACTACTGGGGGCAGAAAGCCTTCGTGGATCGAGTTGTGATGAAGGCCATAGGCGATTCCACGGTTCGCTTCAATGCTCTGCAGGCCGGTGACGTCGATCTCATCGAGCGCACTCCTTACGAATGGGTTCAGCAGATCGTGCAGGGAAAAATCAAAGGTATCGGATACGCCAAGGCGGCGCGCGCAGGGGCGCGAAATCTCGAATTCAATGTCGTGGATCCGCCCTTCAACGATAAGAAGCTCCGTCTGGCCGTAGCTTATGCCATTAACAAGAAGGAAATCCTGGAGGCGGCTTATTTTGGTCTGGCCGACGTTACCGACCAACGATTTCCCGAGGGACATGTCTGGCACTTCGACATTCCCACGCCGCAGTACAATCCGGATAAGGCGAAGGCTTTTCTAAAGCAATCGAATTACAAGGGTCAGACTCTTGAGCTTATGGGGAACCGGGGGGAAGTGGCAGATATCGAAGGGGCTACGATTCAAGCGCAGCTTAAGCGAATCGGAATGAAAGTCGAGCTGAAAATCTTGGAACGTGCTTCCGCTCTGGAAGCGCGCCGGAAAGGAAACTACATGTTCAAGCTCGCGGGCGGCAGCGATTACCCGGATCCGCTTCCCGCTTATCAAGAATACATGTGCGAGCCCGACTCGACAAAACGGCGGCTCAACGAGAGCGGTTATTGCAACAAGAAGTATGATGCGCTGCTGAAAAATGCGGAAGCGGAGGTGAACCAGGAGAAACGGCGGGCTTTGTTTAAGGAGGCTGTCACCATGCTCGCAGAGGACGTTCCCATCCTTCCGATCGGCTTTACCCCGCGTTTTTTCGCTTTCCGCGACTATGTAAAAGGCTTCGTCACCAACGCGAGCGGCGATTTTCAACCCTGGGGTGCGGGTTTGAGCCACACTTGGGTCAATAAGTAATTCAGTCAATGCCAAACTAGGAGGGATAGATGAAACATAAAGTTGCAATGGCGGTAGCGTTCCTGTCTGTTGGGCTGATGTTTCTGGTTACCTTTTCTCAGGCAGACGCAGAGGAATTTTACAAGGGGAAAACGATCCGCTTTATCGTGGGCTACGCGCCTGGCGGCGGTTACGACACTTACACCCGCGCCATCGCACGCCATATTGGCCGGTACATCCCCGGCAATCCCGCTACCGTCGTCGAGAACATGGAGGGAGCGGGAAGCCTGCTCGCGGCAAATTATATGTTCAGTAGGGCGGAGCCCGACGGCCTCACGGTGGGCGATTTCAACAGCGGAATGGTGACCCAGCAAGCCTTGGGGTCAAAAAGTGTGCGGTTTGACGGACGAAAATTCGGCTGGATTGGCGCTCCCGTGAAAGGATTCCCGGCTTGTATGGTGATGGGTTTTACCGGCCTCAAAACGCTCGACGAGGTAATCAAAGCGAGCGCAAAGCTTAGATTTGCCGGCACCAGAGCGGGCGCATCAGGGGTTGATCTACCAAAGCTTATGAATGCGCTCATGGGAGCGCACTTTCAGGTAATCTCGGGATACAAGGGCACGTCAGACACGCGTTTGGCGATGCAGAAACGGGAGGCGGACGGAATCTGTTCGGGCTGGGAATCGATGAGGGTAACCGCAAGAGCGATGCTGGACGCGCAAGGCGATAACAAATTGATCCCGTTCATTATCCACGGCAATATCGAAGATCCTGAAGTCAAGGATCTGCCTCAATTCACCAAGGTGCTGAAAGGCGAAGAGAATCTGAAAGCCTTCAAGACGTGGGTCAATCAATACGATTTTCAACGGCCTTTGGTGGTTCCGCCCGGCACTCCAAAAGAGAGGTTACAGACCCTGCGTACCGCAATGCAACGAACTTTGACCGACCCGGAATTCCTGGCCGAAGGTAAAAAATCCAAGATGCTGATCGATAATGTAACCGGCGAAGAGGTTGAGCAGACCGTCAATGAAATCTTATCGATTTCACCGCAAGTAAAGAAAAAACTACAGTTTCTGGTTCCTGGGAAAAAGTTGGCGATGTGAGTGCCAGGAGAGTTAGGCGTTCAAAAACTGCAAAGGAGGATCGTATGAAAAATGGCAAAGGATTACTGGCGCTCGTGGCGGCGGGGTTGCTTTTAATTGGCACCGCAGACACGGCCCCAGCCAATGATTTCTACGCGGGAAAAACTATACGTGTCGCGGTCGGCTTTTCAGCGGGCGGAGGCTATGACACCTATGCGCGAGCGGTGGCCCGGCATATGGGGAAACACATTCCGGGAAACCCAACATTCGTGGTCGACAACATGGACGGAGCGGGCAGTCTCATCGCCGCTAATTATACCTACAACAAAGGCGATCGGGACGGAACGTTCATCGGGGTTTGGAACAGCGCCTTTGTTCTTTATCAAGCGCTTGGAGATAAGGCCGTGAGGCTGGACGCGGAAAAGCTAAACTGGATCGGCGCGCCAGTTAAGGGGTCGCCAGGTTGCAACATCATGGCTTTCACAGGTTTGAAAACCATGGACGATGTTGTCAAGTCCGGAAGAGCGCTAAAAATGGGCGCCACGAGAGCCGGCTCGACCTATAACGATCTGCCGAAAATCCTTAATCAAACCGTCGGCACAAAATTCAATGTGATCAACGGCTATCCCGGTACATCCCAGATTACTGTCGGCATGCGATCGAAGGAATTAGACGGTGGTTGCTGGGGCTGGGAATCCGCAAGAGTGACCGCGAGGGCGATGTTGGACGCTAAAGGAGACCAAAAGCTCATTCCGATCATCGTTCACAGGAAATGGGAAGATCCAGAGCTAAAAAACGTGCCCATCACGCGCGATTACATCAGGTCGAAGGCCGGCGATGACGGCGTTGAGCTCTACAATGCATGGGTCAATCAGTATGAATTCCAACGGCCGTGGGTGATGCCTCCGGGGGTTTCGAAAGAGCGCGTGGAAATTCTGCGCAAAGCCTTTACGGACACCTTCAAGGATCCCGAGTTCCTTGCCGAGGCAAAAAAGACAAAGCTCGAGTTGGATTACGTTTCCGCTGACGAAATCAACGGATTGGTGAAAGAAATCCTGCACACTTCCGCGAAGACGAAAGAAGGACTTCAGTTCCTGGTAAGGAAAGAAAAACAAGTGAGCCAGAGGTAAGGAGATTGTCGGAGATCGCAGTGATGATGCAGACGGCCAATATCCTTCCTCGAAACAGGTGTTGGCCGTCTGTGTTTCTGTTCCATTCAACAGACGGCTGATTAAACAAGGAGGATCTATGAAGGTGCGATCCGGGAAGACAAAGACCACGTCGCAGACGCGCGGGTAAATCGAATTTGACAGTTGACTCTGTTTCCGGAGGACAAACGGAGCAGCACGTCGAACAGATCTATTTAATTTCTCCAGATGTAAGAAAGGGACCCGATTTCTTGGTCAGGAAGCACCAAACCTCCTTAGGGGGCATCTATGCTGGAATATCTGCACGCGTTTAATGCGGGCCTGATTAGCGTTCTCCCCCTCTCACCGCATGGGACTGAAACCTTCGTATACATGATGCTGGGGATGGGGATCGGATTTTTCGTCGGCATTCTTCCGGGTCTTGGCGGAGCGACAACCATGGCGCTCATGCTGCCCTTCATTTACAAGATGGATCCCACCACGGCGTTTGCCTTCCTCCTTGGCTGTAACGCCGTAACCGCCACCACCGGAGATATCACATCGGTTCTCTTTGGAGTTCCCGGGGAAGGCATATGTGCCGCGACGATTGTTGATGGCCACCCCATGGCCAAAAACGGTGAGGCTGGCCGCGCGCTGGGCGCCGCTCTAATGAGCTCGCTCGTCGGCGCGGTTTTTGGCGCGTTCATCCTGGCATTGGCGATTCCGATCGTCAGCCCTCTGGTGCTCTCCATCGGTTCGGCGGAGTTCTTCATGCTTGCGGTACTTGGCGTTACCTTTATCGCCTCTCTCAGCGGCGGCAACGTCCCCAAAGGATTGGTGGCAGGGGGTCTTGGTTTAGTGCTGGCGATGGTGGGACTTGATCCGATCGAGAGCGTGCCACGGTTCACTCTCGAAGGGCTATTAGGTCAAGATAATGCGCTCTTTCTGTGGGACGGCGTCTCGCTGATCAGTGTAACCATTGGGCTTTTCGCCATTCCCGAGATCATCGATCTGGCGGTGCAGGGAACGAGCATCTCCCGGGAAGGCACTCCGAGTAAACTTGGCGGAGTTATGGAAGGCGTCAAGGATACATTCCGGCATTGGAAGCTGGTGCTCCGTTGCAGCGGTATCGGCGCCTACATCGGCTTGATACCGGGGATGGGCGGTGGTCCCGCCCAGTGGCTCGCCTACGCCCACGCGGTGCAGAGTTCCCCACATAAGGAGCGCTTTGGTAAGGGAGCTGTCGAAGGCGTTCTCGGTCCTGGCGCCGCGAATAATTCGAAAGAAGGGGGATCGCTGATTCCGACGCTCGCCTTCGGTGTGCCGGGTAGCGTTTCCATGGCGATTCTTTTAGGAGCGTTTGTTATCCAAGGCATCGTGCCGGGCCCCGACCTGTTGAATCCGGCCAAATATTTAACCCTTACGTTCTCCTTTGTCTGGATTATCGTGATCACCAACATTATTACCGTCGCCATCTGTTTCCTTTTCCTGAACCAAATGGCCAGAATCACGTTCGTCAAAGGGACTTACTTGATTCCGTTTCTGCTTTTTCTGGTTTACCTCGGCGGTTTTGCCACCAAGAACAGTTTTGGCGACATGCTGCTCGTTCTCATTTTCGGCGCGCTGGGCTGGCTGATGGTCAAGTTCGACTGGCAGCGTCCCCCGCTGCTGCTTGGTCTGGTCTTGGGCGGCATCGCAGAGAACAACTTGTTTATCGCCAGCCGCATTTATGGGTTTAGTTGGCTCTGGCACCCAGGCGTGTTGGTCATTGCGTTAATCATTGTCGCCGGAACGGGGTTCCCGTATTTACAGGCACGCTTCAAGCGTTTACGCGAAGGCAATAACGAATCCGCCCGGTCTGAGGAGACTAGCGCCCTCAAAACGGTCGCGATACCCCTTCCAACCCGGATCGCACAGGCTTTGTTTGCTCTGTTTATCGTGATCATTTTCGGGTACGTGGTTTACCAGGCAAAATTCGGCTTTGGCGCTGAGGAGCCGCGCGCGGCAATGTTTCCGTGGGTCATCGGGTTACCCTGTCTAATCCTCGCAATCTACGTGTTTATCAAGGATTCTCTCCAATCTACCCGCAAAGTTACCGCGGAAGAGTCGGCTTTATGGAGCGAACCCGAGGTCGATCCGATCGTCGCGCGCCAGAGAACCGTTTCCATCGGCTGTTGGATCGTGGGCTTCTTCCTGGCCATCTGGATTATTGGTTTTATCCCGGCTTCCGCCGTCGCCACTCTCCTCTATTTGAAGTTCGGCGCAGGGGAGAAATGGCCCATAACGGTGGCGCTCGCCGTCGGCTGTTGGTTATTCTTCTATGGCTTGTTCGATTATGGGCTGCGACTGCCGTTTCCACACGGATCAATTCTTGAGTGGGTTAACGTTGCGGCCGTGCGCAGCGTCTTTGTGGGCTAGCGATTCATATGCAGATCGGAGGGCGAGATGCGAAACAGTAGAGACGTTTTTGGGTTTCTACTCGTTGCGCTGATCCTTGGAACCAGCGCGCAGGTGAAAGCGGAAGAGCATCCATTCTACCAGGGCCAGTCGATCAAGGTCGTCGTGGGTTTCACATCGGGCGGTTTTTATGATCGCTGGTCCCGATTACTGGCGCGCTATGTTCCCAAATATATTCCCGGCAATCCCGAAATGATTGTGCAAAACATGCCGGGTGCCGGCGGGTTGATCGCCGCGAATAATATCTACAGTGTAGCGAAACCGGACGGTCTAACGCTCGGCATGATGTCTTACGGCATGTATTTAGACCAGCTGGTGGGACGCAAGGAGGTTCAGTACGACATCCGCAAATTCAATTGGATCGGCTCTCCCGAGAAGAGCGATGTGATCCTCTACATGCGCAGCGACGCTCCCTACAAGTCGCTGGACGACATTCGGAACGCGACGACGCCTCCCAAATGCGGCTCCACGGGCACTGCGGGAACCGACTATATTCTCGCTCGCATGCTGGAAGATACTCTCAACCTGAAGATTGCCACCGTGATGGGTTATCCCGGAGGCAGCGAGATCGACTTGGCGGTGGAAAAGGGCGAAGTACAATGCCGCGGCATGACCGCAGCTCCGTTCTTTGGGCGCGAACCCTTCATCAGTTGGCGCAAAAAAGACTTCGTTAACGTGTTGGTCTTTGGCGGACAGAAACGCGACGAACGGATTCCAGACACGCCGACGATTTACGAGATCTTCGATAAAGAAAAGACGCCGGAAGAGAGCCGTCGGGTTGCCGACGTGATCCTGCGCGGTGGTGACTTCGGCCGGCGTGGGTTGCGCCTCCGGGTACGCCGAAAGACCTCGTCAAAGTATTGCGTGACGCGTACGTGAAGGCGATGGCTGACCCACAACTGCTAGACGAGGCGAAGAAGGGAAAAATGGAGGTCGAGCCCGTAACTGGCGAGGAGCTGCAGCACTTGGCCGAAACCATCATTGACCAGCCGCCCGCGGTGATTAATCGCGTGAAAAAGATTTTAGGACAATGACGAAGCGAGTCGAAAAACTACAGTTTGGAGGAAAGCTATGAACAAAACATTCGTGCTTATAACGTTGACTGTTTTTCTCTCGGTTTCCTGGAACTCGCGGGCCTCCGCCGAGTCCCCGTATTACGAGGGAAAAACCATTACGATCATCGCCGGGACCAAAGCCGGAGATGTGTATGATCTTTATGCCCGAATGTTCGCACAATTTATGCCCAAATATATCCCGGGCCACCCAAACATCATCGTCCAAAACATGCCGGGCGCCAGCTCCATGATCGCCGCCAATTACGTTTATAGCGTGGCCCAACCTGACGGATTAACTATCGGCGCGATATTCCCCGCCCTTTACTTCGATCAGATTGTTGGGCGCAGCCAAGTGAAATTCGATTGGAGCAAATTCATCTGGCTCGGAAGCCCGGTGACCTCGAACCACCTCCTCTACATGCGAGCGGATACTCCCTACCAGACGATTGACGACGTTGTAAAGGCTTCGACCCCGCCAAAGTGCGGCGCGACCGGAACCAGCTCGACGGCTTATTACGTGCCAAAGTTGTTGGATGAAATTATCGGAACGCACTTCGAAATAGTTACCGGCTACCAATCAGGTCAAGATATCGACCTGGCGGTCGAGAGAGGCGAAGTTGTGTGTCGTGCGTTTACCATCACGGCCTTCTTTGCCCGTGAACCGTTCACGACGTGGCGCAAGACCAACTTCGTGCGCGTGTTGATGCAAAGCGGGCGGAAACGGGATCGCCGACTCGAGGGCGCTCCGACCATTTACGAGCTTATGGACCAATACCACACGACCCAGGCCGGGCGGAACCTGACGTCCCTGGTCCTCGCGGGTGGTGAATTCGGGCGGCCCTATGTGCTTCCTCCGAACACCCCTTCGGAGCAGGTAAAAATTATCCGCGCCGCTTTCGACCAGACGCTGAAAGACGAAGCGGTGATCGCCGATGCGACCAAGAAAAATTTGGAACTCGACCCGAACAGCGGTGAGGAACTCGAGAAACTGGCCAAAGAAGTGGTGAGCCAACCTCCCGATATCGTTGACAAGATGAAACAGCTGTTGAAGAAGTAGGTCGCTCGTTCTTGGTGGCCGAGGAAAGAATGTGAACACGTTGCACATCAGTTCTGGTTGGAGTGTGATCAATTTACAACCTTCAGAAGAGGCGGGAGGCAGGTATGCTTGGACAGTTAAGTGCCGCTGTGTGGAGTGCGATATTTATCGCGGGTCTATGGCTAGCGGGATGTTCTTCCACCGCTGCGAAGCCTAAGGTAGATACGCCGCCGTCAGTTGGAGCAGCACAGGCAGCTCCGAAACCCGAAATCCGAAAGGCTCAAGCCTCTACAAGTCTGGAGGCTCTTCAACGCGGCGAAGCCGCAGTTACTCCCAAGGAGAGCCCGCTGAAAGAGATTTACTTTGACTTCGACAACTCTGATCTACACCCAACCGCACGGGAAACGCTCAAGGCCAACGCGACTTGGCTGAAGAAAAACCCTGCCGTCACCGTGGTGATCGAAGGTCACTGCGACGAACGCGGCACCACGGAATACAATATCGCTCTGGGCGCCAAGCGCGCCCAGGCTGCGAATGAATATCTCGTGAGCCTGGGAATCTCGCCCAGCCGGATTTCCACCGTCAGCTATGGAAAGGAAGCACCGGTTTGCCGGGAGCACAACGAAGAATGTTGGCAGAGAAATCGCCGCGACCGCTTCGTTGCCCGTACCGGAAAGCCGGGAGTCTAGCGCTTCTCAGACAGAGCCTTGGAAAGATCTCTAGCAGCGCGGTGGAACTTTTACCCAGTGCAAAGAAATCTTTCGTTGCCTAGAGTCGGGCAGGAGGAGGTGAAATGTCTATAACTCACGCAGTTATGCCAAAGTGGGAGGAAGGCGCTCGTGAACAATCAAAGAACATTGGGTGAAGTGATAAATCTCACGCAAGAGTCAAGATGGGGGAGATGCCAGCGGTGCATAAAAAGCCGGGAGGCCCAATACCGTGTTTTTACGGACGCAATGGAGATGAAAGTGTGCGCTTCCTGTGCTGATGAGGCTGGTAGACTGGGAATTTTTGTTGAAGCGCTTGAGCCCATTCTAGGTTCCGCGCGGCGGATAAGATCCTCGGCATAGCCGAGTTCTCCCCGGCTAGTCGTTGGGAGGTCCGTTCCTCTTCTTCGTTGGGCTTGTCGATGCAGAAAGAGGGACGATGTCGGCGATTTCGTAACGACAGCTGCTCTTCTCCGGGATTTTGCAAAGCTGCGCGACGACGTTCTCAGCCTCAGCGCGCGAATAGAAGAGGCCGACAGTGCTGACTTCACCACTGGGACGAATTTCGTTGACGTAGAGTTTTTCCACGAACAGCTACCAGGACTTCGGCGTCTTATAGCCGACGTGCTTTCGTTCCTTCATAAAGCTCCTGTAGGTTTCGGGGTGGGATCTCACGTTGTATGGGCAGACATCAACGCACAAGTGGCAGTATTCATCGCGCAGGCGCGAATAGGGATAGCACTTCTCCAGATCAATGAGCCAGCGTTTGATGCCGTGGGTCATGACATAGTCCTTGGGTATGGCATCGCCGGGACAGTTAAGCTGGCAGACATTGCAGCTCACGCAGAAGTCTTGGACGCCGAATTCTCGGGGTGTGTCTTCCATTAACGGCAAATCCGTAGTGACGAAGCCAGGGCGAAAGCTGGCACCATGCTTTTCGTTGATCAGGCTGCCATGCCGTCCCAGCTCGCCGAAACCGACCTGGTAAAAAATGGGAATCGCCTGAACTTCGCTGCCACCATTGTGGTGGGCGCGCGCGGGATAACCCATGTTACGGATATGGGCAGCGAGCTCGGTCGCGATCTCCGTGCACTTGGCATAGACGCGCATCGCATCTTCTTCAACGACATTAGCGCCGTGGAGGACTTTTTCATAATCTTCAGCGACGCAAGCTACGATCACGAACTCATGAGGCACATCCTCGCCCAGGTCGATCATGTGGGGCTGGAGGCGGCAGATGCCCACCATATTCGCGCCCAGTTCCGTAGCTTTCGCTTTGATCTGTTTCGCCATCTCCGCCGGATCACTGACTCTGACGGGTTGCGGATTAACCGGTCCGTCGCGAAACTTTGCTAGCTTCACCCAGCTATCGCGGTACGCTTGAATCTTGGGAGTCGCGGCCGTGTAATGCCGTGCGGTCTCCAGCCCCGTGGCATGGACCATCGAGGCCAAAACAGGATCGGCCATTCCTTGCTCGCGTCGAGGAGTTGTCCCACGCATAATAAGAATCGTCTTTCAGCTATCGCCCCTCAGCTGGAAAAAGACGGGCGGCAAGATCGACCTGATCAAATCATATCCTGAAAGCCTGCGCTAGTCCGCGACGCTCAAGCTCTGATAAGGGCTGAATAATTTAGAACCCGCCCAACAGCTGTTTTCCGACCATTAGCGACCGAAGATAGTCGGAACGCAAATTTTGATAGTCCTCGGTCAGCTCCACGCCCACCGCGTCCGCCATCCGCGTGATGAAATTCCTGTAGGCGGTCAGCGCGGCGATGTCGAGAATTTCCCCGTCGCTCCAACCCGCTTCCCTTAGCCTCTCGACGTCCTGCGCGGTCATTTCGCTCGGTCGCAGCGTCATCTTCTCCGCATATTCCAACATCGCGAGATCTTTTTTATTCAATCCCGCGCTACGGTAGTCGTGCGCTATTTTCATGACCAGATCGTAATCGCCCTGCACCTCTTTACGGAGAAACTCTCCGTGAGCAACCGTTCAATAGCTGCACTTGAGAAGAGATCCCACCAGAACGGAGACCATCTCCTCTCTTTTAACTCCAAGACTGGATCCTCCGAACTGGACGGCGCGCGAAAACCTGTGCTGCGCCTCCAATAGCTCGGGGCGAAGGCTGAAGACCTTGGCAATGTTGGAAACCTTCCCCGAATGATTGTTCTTTCTGCGGTCGTAGATCTCCTTGATCGGACCGGTCGCCTCAGATTCATCAACGGTTCTGATGTAGGCCATACTTAACTCCTTTGCCGCACGGATCGCGACGTGAAAAAATATCGGCAGTTCTCCTCGACGCTATTGACCTCGGTCTGCTGCCGTCGCGGCCGACACGATAATTTCCTTATCGAGCAAGATGTTGCCGGCCGCGTAGTAACGACACAAAGGGTCAGTCTCCAGGGCCCGCTGAATGGTTTCCATTGCGAGAGTGCGCAGTGGCCCACCGAGAATCTTGCGCATCAGGTGCTGCTTCCTCAGGGTACCGCCTTCCGCGGCCGCTTGAACGGCTGCTTTTCCACCCGAGCGACCGGGGCCTCAAGCACGACTTCCAGTTCAGCCGGCGACAACTCTACGGGATTTACGATCTGGCGCATTGTGCTCACGAGGGAAGCTGCCAGACCGGCGTTGGTTAGATGAACGGGAAGAGGACACCAACCGGAGGTGTGACCCGCAAGCGCGTTCCAGCGCATCGACCGTTTTTTCGTTTCCCAGGAGAAGTAGAGCTTGACCTCGCCTTCGTTAAATTGATTTTCCATCGTCTCCTCAGTGCCCGGAAAGATATTGCGCTTCAACAGTTCCCGGAACCAAGACTTGGCTTAGGTCTAACGGCGACGGAATTACCTTCTTCCAGTCAGGCTTCGCCGGCCCGTGTTCAACCTCTATGTGGTCTTCGAACTCCAATATTCGCCTGGTGAATTCTTGTCCCCGCGGACAATAGTCAACTGTACGCTCCAGCCGTGTGAGCTGTTGTTGATCAAATGATCCAGTGAGGACTACTATCTCTTTGACGCCAAAGCGTGTGGTTCCGCCGGAACCGACTTCCTGCACCTGTAACTGGGCTCGCTCAGGTGCGCCGCGGCCTCGCCAATGATTTCAATCCGCCGGATAACAGCGTCTTGTTTCTGCTTGTCGGCGCGGAAACCGGTTTCCGTCGCGTTTTTCACATACGAGCGGATGAGTCGCGCCGCTTCCAGTATGTCGCGCAGCCGGCCGAGTTGGTCAGTTTCCATTCAAGCACACGGCAGTGGCCAGTATGTGCTCGCGGGCGTAGCGATTCGACGATTTCTCTAAGGATGAACGCAGGACAAAATCGACGGGACACCCAATCAATTCCTCCGCTTCAGCTGCCATTTCAAGTAATTCATCCGTCGAGACCGTTGCGGATTCATCGAGGGTTACCAGCAGATCCACGTCGCTGCCGGGCGTGGCTTTCCCCGTTGCCGCAGAGCCGAAAACCTCCAGTCGGCGAATGGGGTGCTTTTCGCAAAATGGACCCAGCCGTCGGCGTAGCTCGTCAGAGGAAAGTGGCGGTGATTCATTCAACATGCTTACAGGATAATGGGAGTCATCGTTGGTTGCAAGCCGGAGGCTCGAAGGGACGGACGTTGGGGGGACGCCACGGAACAAAAGAAGCCTGCGGCAACTAATAATGCGCGCTGATGCGCTATGGGGTCAGGCAAACCTTATTGCTGTTTTAGATCTTGTCCATTTAAGGTTGCGTTGTTACGGCCAGGAAGCTGAGGGGGCACTTCGCCGGGGCAAATCACGTCATGTCTACGAGGCAATCGAGGACAAGTGATTTCAACGACGATCAAGAGTCAGAAAAGGACCAGAAGGCCCGCTAAAAGCGTCGAACCTCCCGACCAAAGGGTCGAATTAGATCGTGTGAATAGTGCATTGAAACGAATGGAATTCGAATCCGACTCACGTCACCGGTCGTCCATGAGGATTGCCGTGAAATATTGGACGATCTTAAAAAAGAATTATCGCAGCGCACCGCGAACAGTTCATTCACGTGCTCGATGCCCTGTTACTCGCTGGCGATAAGCCTCAGTTCACAAGCCTCTTGCGTATCAAATGCAGTTCCCGCCGACGTTTTGCGGTGGTCTTGGGGTAAGCCATCTTAAGTTCATTGAGCGCATCAAGGACAATTTGGGAAACAATCAACCGGGCATTCTCCTTGTCATCGGCGGGAATGACGTACCAGTGCGCGTGATGGGTGCTTGTCGCGTTCAGGCAAGCCTCATAAGCCTTCATGTAATGGTTCCAGTATTTTCTCTCGTGGATGTCCGAGAGGCTGAATTTCCAGTTCTTATCGGGCTCATCAATGCGCTCTAGGAATCGCTTTCGCTGTTCGTCCTTCGACAGGTGGAGGAAGACCTTGATAATCCGGGTGCCGTTACGGTGGAGATGCTCCTCCAGGTCTACGATAGAGCGGTACCGCTCCTCCCAGATTGTTTTCTCGTCAAGCAACTCATCCGGCAGCCCTTGGCCGCGGAGAATCTCCGGATGCACGCAAACGACGAGCACCTCCTTGTAGTAGGAACGATTGAAGATGCCGATCCGCCCGCGTTCCGGCAGATGGCGGGTCGTGCGCCAGAGAAAATCATGTTCCAGCTCGTCGGCGCTCGGCTGCTTGAAACTGAAAACCTGGCAGCCTTGCGGATTGACCCCGGACATCACGTGTCGGATGGCGCCATCCTTGCCGGCGGCGTCCATCCCCTGAAAAATCAGCAGCAACGCATAGCGGTCAGACGCGTAGTGAAGTCGTTGCAGCGAACTCAACGCCTCAACGTGTTCTTCCAGGAGTTTTTGATACCGCTTCTTTGACTTGCAAAAGGGCTTCACAATCGTCGGCCACTCATTGAGTTTGACCTTTTCTCCGGGTCGCACACGGAAATCCTTTGAATCGATTTTCATCTTCATCCCTTCGGCAATACCCGACGCGCCGTTCGGTTCTGTTTATTATTTGTGGGCTTCATTTTTTCGATTCTCGCGCTCCGCCTTTTCCAAGTCTTCAACTGCTTGAAGGTCTTTGCGCCCTAGTTCCTCGTAGAGTTCATGTACTCGCTTGACGATCTGCGGCGTCAAATCGGCAGGTGTCTTGGCCTTGGTTTCAGGTTTCGGTTCGGCCTTGGCGTCGGGCTGCTGCTCGACCTTTATTTCCGGCTTCGGGTCAACCGTTTTTTCGGGCTTCGGCTCAGCTTTGGTTTCAGATTTCGGTTCGATCTTTGCTTCGGACTGCGGCTGGGCCTTTGCTTCAAGTTTAGGTTGAGCTTTGGTTTCAGGCTGAGGCTCAACCTTGGCTTCGGGCTTCGGCACGGCCTTGGCCTCATCTTTTAGGATTTCCCGCTTCGCCTGCTCCCAGTCCCGAACTGCAGGATCGCTCTGGCGGCCTCGCTCCTCATAGAGCTCATAGGCTCGCCTGGTAATCTGCGGCGTCAAATCGGACGGTGTCTTGGCTTTTGGTTGAAGCTCGGCTTTGGCTTTGGTTTCGGGCTGCGGCGTGTTCGTGGCCTCACGTTGAGGCTCGACTACAGGCTTGGCTTCAGCCTCAGCTTTAGGCTCTGATTCGGATTTGGCTTGAATTTTGGGATCGGCCTTGGCTTCAGGCTTAGACTCCTCTTTAGCTTCGGATTTAGGCTCCGCTTTGATTTCAGGCTTCGGCTCAACCTTGGCTTCGTGCTCAGCCTCGGCTTTGACTGGATCAAAAATCCGATACGCAAGCAGTTTCACGCGGTCATTCAGGAGGAACCACGCCAGAGCATAGCCCCAAACGAACAGTGCCCAGCTCCAGCCGAGGGGCGTCATGAACAGCCCATAAACCGCGATCAGAGTCGCTACAATTTGCGTGCCGAGCACGGCGATCCACAAAGTCTTCGCGGGGCGGATGGACCAGAACGGGCCGCGCGTGCGCGTGAGGAAGATCGTCAGATGTCCCGCCACGGACAGCTTCAAATACATCAGCGTCTGGATGTGCGCGCGGTCGAGATGAAAGATACGCTCGCCGAGATAAAACAAGCCGAAGGCGGCCACGACCCCGATGACGCCCAGCACCGTGGAGATCCCCAGCACCATGCGCATGTTCCAGGCCTCGGGCTGGTCCTTGTAATGAACATTGTCATAAGCAATGGAGAGGATGGCGCCGTCGTTGAGCAACGCCAGCATCACGATCATGACTGCGGTCACCGGGTAGAAGTTAAAGATCAGGATCGCCAGTGTCATGAAGAACAGCACGCGCAGCGTCTCGGCGATGCGGTAGATCGCGTAGCTATTCATCCGTTGGAAAATTCTCCGGCTCTCCTTGATCGCGTCAATAATTACCGACAGGCCGGGCGTCGTCAGCACGATGGCCGCCGCCGCCCGCGCCGCGTCAGTCGCGCCGGAGACGGCGATGCCGCAGTCGGCTTTCTTCAGCGCGGGAGCATCGTTCACTCCGTCACCCGTCATGCCGACGATGTGACCGCATTTTTGCAGCACGTCCACAATGTGAAACTTGTGTTCGGGGAACACCTGGGCGAAACCGTCGGCTTTCTCAATGGACTCGGCCACCTCTTTGGTCTCTTGCTTTTTCGTATCGCCCAAGCTAGCGGCATCGAGGATGTTTGTGCCCATGTCCAGCTTTTTGGCGGTTTCCTTGGCGATGGCCAGTGCATCGCCCGTCACCATCTTGACCTTTACGCCCATCTGACGCGCGGTCGCGATGGTGGCCTTGGCATCTTCCCGAGGCGGATCGAATAGTGGCAACACGCCGACAAACTGCCATTGGCCATCGCCCTCAGCCCGGGCCACGCCCAACGAACGAAAGCCGCGCGCCGCGAATTCGTTGACGGCTTTCTCAACGGCGGGCTTTACCTCACCGGCGTTGGCTGACAATTTCAAAATCACCTGCGGCGCGCCCTTCGTCACCTTGAACGTCTTTCCGTCTTTGGCTTTGACGGTGGCCTCGGTGCGTTTATGCACCGGGTCGAACGGCTGGAAATGAACCACCTCGTAGGCCTTTAGCGAATCCTTGTCTTTCAGTCCGCCCAGGACGGCCAGATCAATGGTGTCGTTATTGTCCGCGCGCGACGCCAGCGCCCCGTTGAGGATCACTTGCGGGGCGGGGACATTGTTCACGCTGAATGGATCGCCCAGCGTCAGCTTGTTCTGGGTCAGGGTGCCGGTCTTGTCCGAGCACAGCACATCCACGCCGGCCAGTTCCTCGATAGCCACCAACCGGCTGACAATTGCCTTCTTTTTGGCGAGCAGGCGCGCGCCGACCGCCATCGTCACCGACAACACGGTCGGCATCGCCACCGGAATCGCCGCCACGGTCAGCACCAACGCAAACTGCAACGTGGTGAGGATCGGGTCGCCGCGGAAGATCGCGACGGTAATAATCACCGCCACCAGAGCCACCGCCAAAATGATCAGGTAATTGCCGATTTTCAAAACTGCCTTTTGAAAGTGGCTGACGGTGTGCGCCTCCTGTACCAGTTGCGCCGTCTTGCCGAAGTAGGTTTTCTCGCCTGTGGCATAGACCAGCGCCCCAATTTCGCCCTGGCGGATGATCGAACCGGAAAATACTGTGTCGCCGGATTTGCGCTCGGCAGGCAACGACTCTCCCGTCAGCGCAGACTGATCCACCTCCACTGGGTCGCCGTCCAGCAGTCGCGCATCCGCCGGCACAATGTCGCCCAAGCGCAAGCGAATGACGTCGCCCGGCACCAACTCGCGCGCCGGCGGGTTGACCCACTTTCCGTCGCGTTTCACCCTGGCCTTGATCGCCAGTTGGGCCTTGAGGGCGTCAATGGCGTTGCCCGCCGTATGTTCCTCCCAGAATCCAACCACGGCATTGGCCACCAGCAGTAGGAGGATGATGAAAAAATCCGGCCAGTGTCGGACCACGCCGGACAGAATCACCGCCCCTTCGATCATCCACGGGATGGGACCCCAAAAATAACTGAGGAATTTCAGGAACGGGTTAGTTTTCTTTTCTTCAATTTCGTTAGGCCCATATTTTGTCAGCCGTTTCTGCGCCTCGGCTTGACTGAGGCCCTCCGGCGACGACCCCAATTTTTTTTCCAATTCCGCCAGGGGCAGGGATTTCAAATCGTCCTTCGCATCGGGCTTCGATCCCGGCTTCGATTCGATAGCTTTGGGCGGGTCTTCATTGGCTTTCATAATGTGAATCCTTTCACCGTTTGGAAACTTTGCTACCGCGCGCGCTACACTTTTGCATCCGGCGGATCGGCAACTCCTCCCGGCGGCAAGGAGTCCGGCAAATCAAGGCGCGCCGCCCCAATCCGATTGTCGGCCATCCCGTAATAGACGTCGAAGCGGTCCGGTGAGCCGAGATCGTCACGCCGGTCAATGCCGGTTGGGAACACGACGTTGGCGATGATGCCGCTGCGTTCTTGCGGCAACTCCGGCGTCAACACTGGCGCCGCCGAACGATAGCGGATAAAGCGCGGATGCTCCTTCGAGAGCACCATCACCCCGGCCGAGTAGCATAGCTGGCGTCCGCCGTTGCTTGCCTCCGCCATTTTACTCACGCCGTGGTAAAGGATCAGCCAGCCATGGCGGGTGAGGATGGGCGGAGTGCCGCCGCCGATTTTGAGCCGCTCCCAGGGCGCTACCGGAGTCGCCAGCCGGTGATGCGAATTGAATAGGGCGGGGTGATGCGGTGCGAGGTCCTGCGGCGGCATCGGACAGTAGGAAATCCAGATGCTTTCATGATCGAGATTCACCACCCGGGACTCGGTCTGGCAGACGGTTTCCTCGGGCCGAGTGCCGGGGAAAAGGGGACGATGGAGGATGGCCATCTGCATTTTCCCGGCATGATTGGGAATAGCGACAGGGAAGAGGCTGGCATCCTTGTTGTCCACGTGGACGAAATCGATGCCGCGATAAGGGGCAAAAGTGGCGAGCCCGATACGCTTCCAGTGGAACAAATCCTCCGACATCGCCAGGGCAATCCGTGGGCCTTCCGGTGAGAGCGCCGTGTAAGCCATCACGTAGTGCCGCAACGGTTCAACAAACGTGACACGCGGGTCCTCGCAACCGCCGCTGCCGTCAGATCGCCGCTCGTAATCAGCTTCAGGCTCGAGCGCAATACCGAGCCGCTCGACTCCGCACGGATCGCCAGCCTCATTGAACCGAACCCGGGCAATGCCGATGCGCGAATAGTTTCCCTTCGCGACGAGCCGTGGAAAAAGATAGAGCTGACCATCGGGGCCACGAACGGCAGCGGGATTGAGGGTGCCTTCGACCTCGTGCGGATTGCCCGGTTCCGGCTCCATGATCAGTCCCAGACGGGTCAATTGAAAGTCACTCATCGACTTTTCTCCCCTCGCAAAGTTTGGTGGGTTGCACGCCATCCAAGCATGCGACGATAGTCTCAATCACCCGCTCTGTCTCTTTAGGATCTCTAACCCGGATGGAAACAACACCTGCTTCTTCGGCCGGATAATCGTTCCCACCGGGGAACAAGGCATCCCCGATAAAAATCATCTCTTTCATTGTAATGCCCAGGATGTCTCGGAGTTTTCTAATCCCGTAGGCTTTGTCTATGCCAGGCTTGGTGACGTCCACGGATGTCGTGCCACCCAGGCGCACGGAAAACTCGGGAATAAGTTTTTCAAGGACCGCTTTGATCTTCTTCCGCTTGGTGAAATCAGGATCCCATTTTTTCTTTTCTTCTAATGGGGCCTGCTGACCTAATGCGGAAAAGGTGATCTGACTTCCCCGGTCCTCAATCGGCTCTCCCCAAACCTTCTCAGCCTTGAACCCCGACAACCCAATCGCCTTCTTCAGTGAACTGACGATTTTCTCCTTTTCATCCGCAGTGAAATCTTCTGAATAGATCTTTTTCCAATCCTTTTCGTATTGGTAGAACTTGGTTCCGCATGTAGGAAGGACGGATAGATTCACCAGGCGTTGGTCATGAGGAAGGTTGGAGAGCAGTTGTTTCTCAAACTGTGGCCAATCGCCTCCGGAAATCACGGCCACTTTGACGATGCCGAGAAGGTCATGCAGCAGCGCGGCCATTTCGGTATCGAGAGGTGATTTGCTTTCAGCAAGCGTGCCATCGAGGTCAAAAACAATAAGCTTCTTCATTGGGTTATGTCCCTTCCGGAAGCGAGATTTCCAACAAGTTCACTGCATTGCGCGGCCGAGAGGTTGTCAAGTTCTTAGTTGAAATTTACTTGAGTGACTCCTGCCTGAATTCATCATGCTGCCGATTTTAGCTTGCGACCTTCAGCCTGCTCTGCGTCAATTGCTGCCACCACCTGTTTGATGGCTGCGTATCCCTTAACCCTCTTGAATCCCTGCTCGCAGTGAAGCAGCACCGCTCCCAACCATCGCTGGGCCATCCGACTCCCACGATAGCGCTTGAGATTGCCTTCGCAGTCCCTGACGGTGGAGAACATGCTCTCTATCGGATTGGTGGAGTGAAGCGTCTTTCTGAGCAGCGCCGGGACCTTAAGCCGGTGAAGCGTCAGGATCTCCTCGCGCGCCTCCCTCAACGACTCAGCCGCCGATTCGTTGATCTGGCTTAGCCACTGCTCAAAGTCCTTAAGCATCCTGTTGGCATCGGCGTAACTGTTCTGCTCCAGCGCCGCGCGAAACCGCCGATGCGCTTCCTGCCGCCAACGCTTGGCCAGGTGGCGCTGAATGTTTCGATCCTTGTGAATCGTACACCTCTGGTGGATCAGCCCGCTACCAAAACGCTGCCTGAGCCCCTTGATGATCCCCTGGCCCCCGTCCGTGACAAAGAGAATCTTTTTCGATAACGCCAACCCTCGACTCTCCAACTCCGACAAAAGCGCCTCGCAGATCTCGTGGTTCTCGGTCGCCCCCTGCCAAAACCCAAGCACGTGCTTTCTCCCGGACACATCAAGCCCCAAAGCGATAATGAAAGCCTCTCCTGCTCGATGGATGGTGTCGAGAAACACAGCAAAACAATGAACGCCCTTGAGGCTGCGCTCCCGAAATTGCTTAAGCTTGCCTGCCGTCGCCTCCACGAGGTGGCGAGACACTGAACTGGCCGACACCCCGAAGGCCTCGGCCGCTCCCACCAGCGTCTCCTGGTATCTGCGGCCCGCCAACCCCCGAAGCACTCGCCCCAACAGCTCCTCCGAAAACTCTCCCCGCTTCTTTAGCTTCCCGTACGTCCTTAGCTCCATCTCTCCCTCAACCCCTCGAAGCCGAGGATGTTCTACCTTGACCTTGCGGTCCCCTATAAAAACCGACCCCGGCTGGGTCGCCCACTTGCGCACCTCTGAGCTGTAGGGCCGATAATCAGGACCCGCTATCTCCTCGCGCTCCAGGTACATCACCGCCTCGGCTACCATCCGCCCTAAGTCCAAAGCTAATCCGTCCAACCCCCGCTTGCCTTCAGAGATTACCTCCAGCATCCGTCCTAACAACCACCTCCTGCCTCGCAGTTGTTGGAACAAACGGCTTGCCTTCTTCCTCCCAATGGTGTCTTCTCTCATACGAGTGGCTCCTTTCTATTTGCTCAACCGTGGATTGTCCCACGGTGGAGCCACTCATTCAAATTTCAACTAAATCCAGTATAACCTCGCGGCCAAAAGCACACGCTCCAA
>CAWDMI010000002.1:0-3566354 GCA_963803415.1 uncultured delta proteobacterium | reverse complement strand
GAAATGATCACTCCTCTGGAATTAACGCTTGAACTTTACGACCAGAAAGACGGCTTGGATGCCGCAGCTCTGAAAAACCTTCTGGAACAAAAATACAAAGGGCTCGCCGGGAATCCCGATCGCCTTTTGGTACTCGATCCTACCGAAGTAGATGCTCTGGTTCAGGAGTGCGCCCAAACGCCTCTTGACCGGGCTTTCCTCGACAAGGCATATAACGACGTTGCTGAGTATCGTAGGGCGCAAGGGGAAAAAGTTTAGAGTGCATCATGAGCGATCCTGTTGACCTCAGCGCGCAAGGAATCCGGCTCTACGCCGGGCGTCTCTATAACCACGATTACCTGTGGTTTTCGTCATTCGAGATCTCAAAGACCGCCGCCACGCTGCCGTTGATTCACAACTACGCCCTGAGTTACGCACTCTGCGGTTACTCGTACGGAATCTATACAGGGAGTACGCCGCGTTACGCCGAGGACCTCAATGCCATGCAAGCCTACGCCACTCCGGCTCGACCGCAAGCGCTATCGGCTCGAACCCGCCTCACCCAAAACGCCGTCAACTCACGCACTCTCAGAACTGACGACGCTCCCCGCGGGAGCAACAGCCCGGCGCTCGGATGGCGCCTTGTTCTCGATCCTGTGTGGCACGATGGCGCTGACGTCGAGGTGACCTGCCAGGTTTTAGCTTTTACCTCTTTGCCCGCGGCTCATTCCGCCCACCTTCCGTGGTCAGACTTGGTAAGAAAGGCTGCCCGGTCCGCTTCGACTGGCAGGAGATCACGGGAGCGGTGGCTGTCTTTACCGATAACGCTGTTCGCCCCACCCATGCCGTCAATCCACTTGATGTTCAGGGTGAAATCATTTCCTACGACCCGCTGCCCATTCCACCGCACCTGATCTTTCGTGTCGCTGAGATCCAGAAGGACTGGTTTGTGTTCGCTGGTGAGCACCGGGTGCATGTACCGAGGCGGTTCACTCGAACCGAGGCTGCTCCTTCTGCCAATACGACGCAGCCGGCAGAGCCATCGCGAGCCAGGAGTGAACGAGATGGCTAACGCGATCACCATCACGATGCAATGCGCTCACACCTATGTGGACAGGTGACGCGAATCCCGACCCAGCCAAACGGGGAGAGCCGAATTCCACGAGACAGGAGTTCTCGGGAGTCTTCGGTGGTGGTATGAGGCGATGATCCGTGGGCTCGGGCTTACGCCTGCGAATCAAGCGACAACTCTTGTATCTACGACGACAAAAACCACTCTTTAACATCTGCCATGTTTGCCAGCTCTTTGGATGCACCGGGTTCGGCCGGCGGTTTCGACTCGTTGTAGAAGCGAATGGGAATGCGGGAGCACTCCGTGATATCAAAAGCAAGGAGAGCCAGAATACTTGATTCACTAAACGAGCAAAAAAATAAACATCGTGGCTGGCGCATCCCATCGAAGGTGGCAGGTCCCCTCAACCTCGTTTTCTTTCCCATGCGGTCCGCTGGTTTAGATAGCTTCGAGCGAACTGCGATTTGTCACACCCTCCGCCTGATCCAACGCTACGGAGCACTCGGGTCTAAGACAAGCCACGGGCAGGGCGTCATCAATGTAAACGATTGGTGCATTTTACTAACTCGGCGCAATGGATGCCCATGCATGGCTCGAAACGGCGAAGAAACGTCCATCGAAAACGGAACGAACCCCACTCCTTCGCCAGACCTGCGCGACTTTATTGGAGTGATTATCAGCCTGGACACTGAAGTAACGACAAAGACCAATTGGTGGAACGTACCACTGGATGGACTAAACAGCTTTTCCCTCGGTACCGATCACATGGATTCCATTGGCTCCAGCAGTCCGGGCGCGTCTGCGAACCTGGTTGCGGTCGCCCGGTAATATTCCGAACTTCACTGACGATCTTCGAAACGAACGCCATCGTTTAACGGGGACCATTCAGAAGCCGCTGGGTCCGAAGGGGTCTGACGTTTTCGTGACCCACCTCTACAAATCTGGTGAGCGATGGTCGATGCGGGTCTTTGGATTTGTACCACGCAACGGAAACGCCGTGGACGATGCTATACGTAAACTCCTGGAGGATAAAGCAAGGATTGGCTCTGAGGTACGGTCGGCACTAGGTAGCATATCCGTTCATGCGGACCCGTACCCGGATGACATTCTGTCGCTGCTCGCAGAGAGCGGAGGACGGCAACCATGAGCAGCCCGCACTGCTTTGATCGATATCTGGGAAATACGAGTAGCGACTCTGAAATAGAGAAACGAGAGCTTGGCAATAGCCTTCTTGGGGATGCTCAAGCGGCGGTAAGGGATTGGGAACACGAACTCAACCGATTCCTACCTATCGACTCGGATATGAATGCATTGCCGGACGGCTCGTGGCTGCTCAATGTTACCTTTACCCTATCGCGACCATTCACAAGTAAGACGGAGCAAGAATCCACGCGTACAAGGAGGATCACGAGGTTCAAAACCCAATCGTCCGTGACCATCTGACAGGGCTACCATTGGTGAAGCCAACCACATGGAAGGGACACTTGAGATTTGCTGCCCGAATAGAAGGCCTCGACGATGAGACCTTGACCGGACTCTTTGGTTCGACTGGCGGGCACGAGGGTGGCCAGGCGGGGCGTCTTCACTTCTTTCCTCTTTTTTTATTGGGGACATCCAGCGAGAAGTTGTCACGCCGTTGAAGCGCGCTAGACGAACGCCAGCACGAGGTCCGAATTGATATCGAAGTGGTTCCGGACGGCGCGAAAGGCACGTTCTGCCTTCTGTATATTCCCTACCCTAAAGGAACAGCCCCTAGTAGCCTGGACAGATCACGCTGATCCAGTACCCCGAGCCCTCGGCAATGTTTTTGGAGTACGGGTTTTCCGCGAAGAAAACTGCCGGCTGGGGCGTTGTCAGAGATACTGAACTTGATGGTGTTCTCCGGGCTCGGGGGTTGATGTGGCCGCCGCTGGAGAAGCGTGGGAAGGAAGGTGGACGACCAGCCTTCCAACGACCGGATGATAACTATCTTGGGTTGATGGACGAAGCCGGGATGCCCACGACGGTCCTGAGAAAGTCAGATGGTAAATGGCTAAGTAACAACGAGTTTACTGCGCTTGTGGAGAAGCCTTGTGGCCTCCGAGTCTACAGGCGTTTCCATAACTGGTACGACGCTCACGGCGCAGCGTGGCAGCGCCAATGCGCGACCGCAGAAACCGTCTCGCCACAGTCGCCGCCGATACAAACATATACGATTAAATCGGTAACGGCATTGCTTGAGCTCGCCAGTAGTCTTCCCGCGGCGATGCAAAGGGGGCGCGCCGATGGCTGACCTTCTCCAGGCGATCACCAACCATCGGGAAGCAATTCTTCTTGGCGAGATCGGAGCTTTTCTGCATATGTTCGGGAAGGCATCTTCTGAGTTCCTGGTTGCAAATTCCCAGGAGGGAGGAACGCAAGATTCGCATCGGGATCTCAAACATCTCCCGACATTAAGACCGCATCTGGAGAATCCGATTCTCAGAGACCGATTCATTTTCAATCTCAACGGCCAGCAGGAAACTTTGGCCGGAACCTTCACCGACTTCATCACTAAGTATAAGGGCAACGACCCAAAGTGTGTGTTGCTTCGGCTGTTCAATTCATGTCATCGGATGACCTCCGCGGATGAGAAGGGTGTGGTCCGGAGAAAGCAACCGAAGGACGACATGTGGATTGCAACTCCCTTCGGCTACAAAGTCCGCAGGGTCGATCTGAGTAGTCTTGACGCAAAACGCGAGGAAATGGATCGGCAACTCGCCGCTACCTTCCAGGCCTACCTGGCGAGACAGAATGGAATTGAGAGCCTTCGTGAGGAAGTGATCCCGATCCTGGAGCCCGGTCTCTCTCAGGCATTAGGAGAGACGCGCCACCAGCCAACGATGTCACTCTTTGGGCACAGTCGCACGGTGTCGCTTCACTATACAAGCCAGTGCTAGCGACACTGGTTATGGGACTTGAGCCCTGTTCGAGAAAAGTAAACAGCAGTGATCTTGATTACGACAGTGCTCGCTGGCGGCTTCTCGGCGTTGGTTGGAATGGTCTGGAGTTCATAAAGCGAGGCCGTACACCCGGCGACATTTTGAAGCGTCAGGAAATTCTGGACGAGATCGTTACGGAAATCCAGAAATTGCTTGAGGTCTCCCATCCGGTGGGGAATCAATTTTACGGCGACCTCAACGGACCCTTCTTTACTTTTCCTGGGATCGCGGACACAGAGGCTGCAAGCCTCGTCGAGGAACTCGCGCCAGCTTTGGTGCACCTTGCTCGTGAATTGTCAGCGAATGAACTGTGGCCATTTTTCACTCTGAGCAAACCCCGCCGGACGCTCACGGCCATCACGAAAGAGATTGAAGAGCGAGATCGGATCGCCAGTGCACCCAAGGTCGCAGTGTCTCTTTTCATGGAGCAAGAGAGCAACGGACGCAGCGAGAAGCTTCTTGTCAGTGGTCCTACTCTTACGGCACCCGAAGATGGTCAAGACGTGTGTCCCGTTTGTAAGGTGCGGAGTAAATCAACCAATGACGAGGCTTGCCGGACCTGCCGAGACCGCAGATCCGGCCGCCAGAAAATTTGGCAAAAAAATCGCGCAGATCAGACCATCTGGATGGACGAAGTGGCTGATCAGAACAGCCGGATCGCTCTCCTGACGATCCGATTCGATTTGTCTCGATGGCTGAATGGCGAATGTCTGACAACGATCCGGTCACAAACCCTCGCGGACTGGGCTCAAGGGAAACGCCTTTATCCGAGTCCCGGCGAAGTCACAGTGCGCAATTCAATGAGCTTGTATCGAAAGGTTCAATTAAACTCCCTGATGGCGATCACTACTGCGCTGCGAAGTCCTTTGTTGACTAGGTGCTAGCGAATCCGACCAAGACGGAATGCAAGCCGGTTCTCGAAGCATTTTTGGAGGAGGCAGGTGGTACGTATGAGGTAAGCGGTATCCTTAGCTTCTGCAGGAGGTTGGTGATACCTACGGTGCACAAGACTCCGAATCTCTACTAAAATTTTTCTTTACTCAGAACCCTTCCCCGCCCGCTTGGCTCGGATCTGGGAGGAAACGGAAATTTTTCTCGACCTGTGGCTCGCGGAGATTAAGGCCGAGACTTTCGCAGTACGTCCTCAACGCCTCGCCTTTACTACTGAATCTCGAATTTCAGAGGTGCGTGAGGGAGCAGACCTACCGTATCATTGTGCCGAACTTAGCGACCGGGCCGTTACATTCTTTGTCTCAACGAGAGCCGACAAGACTTCCTGACAGTTGCTTCGCTGGAGCAGTTCCGGTTTAAGCACGGTAAGGATCTTTTTGCGGAATGGATGCTGTGCAGTTGCCCTCAACAAAATGGGGATCGATTTTTGGGAAGATGAAGCCACAGGGAACGACTGACCGCAATAGCGCGCCACACGGTGGTACAAAAAAATTCCTTTCGAACGGAGTCGTATCTCCCATTTATCGTTCTGGCTCGTTCGCCGGTCTATTGGCAGGTTCTTTTCCCCGCCATCCGAGATACCTGACGTACTCCGTCGGCTACTCGTTCTAGCCGACGAACGCTTTAGTCTGGTAGAGGGAAAACTGCCTCTCCATGTCGCCTGCTAGCCGCCAAGCGGAAATTCCCGCTTTATGCACTAATTCAAGCCGGGCAACAAATTTTGGATGACGCGGCGTTTCAGAAGAAAATGTTTCAGGTCTCCCTGAGTGGAAGACCGCTACCCGATACCAATGATCCATTCTACGGACAATATCCGTGGGCTCCGCCCAATAACGGCGATTATAAGCTCAGCGACCTTGCCCCAGTGGGTTAATGCGGCCAGGCATTCGCGCTCACTCCGCGGTTATTTTAGACTTCGATTTCCTTGGCTCCACGGCCGACCGCCACAACGATTGTGCATACGAACCGCATGATAGTGAGGGTGATCCGTTCGTCCATCGCTTACGGTGCTTTGCGGCCGCGTCCTTTTCCACGCGCCGGCTTAAGGATCCTGTTCAACGTCTGGAATTTGGTGGTACTCAACTTGGCCCATACCCAGCGCCATCAGCTGGAAGAAGCACTATCAACGAAGCTTAGAGAATGGGAATGTGGACTGGGAAGCGGTGCGTCACGCGGTATTCAGCTCCTTTAGCCAATGCCTCCTTCGGCGGATTCTTTTGGAGGAGAAGTGGGCCGAAATTGGATGTAGAGCAGCGCAAATTACTGGAGCAGTCGGTACGAGTGACGGTCTACTTCTGGAAGCCCTTGGAACTGTTTCAACATGTTTTGAAGGAGGAGCCTTCCAATGGATGAACTGACGAAATACCTGGCTCTGTGTCTGGACCCCGTTCACATCGGGACTGGAGGCTACCGTCTTGGCCGGGTTGATATGAGTATCGTTCGTGAACCAGCAACGGGAATCGCCGAAAATTCCGGGAACATCCTTGGCGGGAGTTGTCCGAGCGTACGCCAAGTTAGCCAAGGATGAGGACGATGAACTTCCGGACATCGACGCGGTCTTCGGCACAGCCGAGGAGAACAAGGGAGGCAAGGAATGCTCCGCTTTTACGACGCGGATGTTGTTCTCTTTCCGGTCAGCTCTCACCTGGGGACCGTCTGGATCAGCACAACCGAACGGCTGACGAGATGGCTCCCTGATGCTTCCTCCATGGAGGAAAAGTTAACCGTTCCTAACGAATTACAGGATGAAAATAAGGTATTCGCACTAAAAGGGCTGGATGGCAGCAAACCCATACACCTGGGATGGCTTCTGCTTCAGACCGAATCTATCCAAGGAAACAGCACCGAGGTGCAGCTTATACCATCTCTTGCATTCGTAAAAAGGCTTGTTCTGGTCTCGGATAAGCTATTTCACCATCTTGTTAACGATCATCTGGAGGTGCGCACATCGGTCAGTATCGACGAGATAACCGGCGCTGCAAAGGGCGGCGCCTTGTTCACCTACGAGGCTGTTCCTCGCGGTGCAGTCATCGGATTCGAGGTAGCGATGGACACACGACGTGGCGGAGGAATCCCCAACGGCGGGATCCAGAAACTCCTTGAGCGGGCTTTTGCTACTTTGAAACTCCTCGGCGTCGGTGGGATGGGCACGCGCGGCTTCGGACGTCATTGAAGTGTTCCCGGAGAACCCATAGACAGCCAAAAATTGGCGGAAACCACCAATGACCAACCTCGACTTTCTCTGCATGAAGACGGCGCAAGCGATGATGGCCTGCGAGGGTAAATCTAACGATAAAGAAAACGTGGCCACCAAGGGCCTCGGTGTTTTGATAGAAAACGGTCCCTATGGCCTCATCCTTTATCTGGAGACGTATTCTCAGAAAAATATTGCATGCCACTACAAGGAGCTGCTCCTTACCCTCTGCCGCGAAGAACTTGTCGCATGCTATCTCTCCGGAGGCGTGGCCACGAACGGGGATTTTCAGGCAATCACAACCTGGCTTCGAGTCCTTGCTGGGGATCTGGATCGCTATCTATTCGCGAAGCGTCTTTGGCAGCAAACCTTAACGTATGCCCGCTATCACGCGAAAGCGCTGGACGGAGGAAGCGAGGCTGATCAAAGTGAGGGACGAGGAGGCGCCTCATGACATGGCACCGTCTTCCCCTCTGCTTCGAGCTACTCAGCCCGCTGCACATCGGGTTCCTCCCAAACCGGCCGGGAACAGTCGTAGCTTCAACACGTTGTTACGTTCCAGGCAAGAATCTGTGGGGGGCCGTCACCGCGAGTGTCACGTCGCGCTTGTATCCAAATCCAACGGCGGCCCACTTTCACGAGATCGGAGAATCGATTTGCGAACAGGTGGCTTTCTCATACTTTTACCTGTCCGATGGCGAACAACTTTTCACTCCAGATTATGCAACAAACGGCCTGACTTGGGGAAATTTGAGTGACCGGAGCTTTCGTGCGCGGTTTGTCTGGTCCCAGGTCTCGACCAAAATTGGAGAAGCCGGCGGAGCTGAGGATGCAAGCCTGCATGAAATAGAATTTGTTCGGCACCGCATAGGTTCACCTGGGAGGCCCTATCAGAGTGTTCTGTTCATAGGCACCGTCTGGATTCGCCAAGGTGCAACTCTTGCTCAAAACGCTCTGCAACCGCGGGAAGGATCAGTATTCTTGGATGACGCTGACATCTTCCGGGAAATCGTCCTTGGTGGTGAACGTAACTATGGGTTTGGACGGCTGCGACGCGCTTCTGTGCCAGATCAAGTGAGCGTGACCGTAAGTGATTTATGGCCGGATGAGCCAGACACAGAAGTGACTATGGACGGTGGGCGGCCGCTTCTCGCCCACGCTCCTTATCGTCAAGATCAAATATTCAGAGGCGATATCGAGATCGTTGCTGGCCGTGAATATAGGCGAAGTAGACAAGGCGCGAGCTTTCAAGGATCCGGTGAGGAGATTGAAAATGCCGGTCTGTTCTTTGTCCCCGGTACCCGGCTGGCTGACAATTCTTTTCAACTCCGGATTGATTCTTGGGGGCGTCTAAAATGGTGAGGGTCCCATGACGATGAACCCTTCATCTTTTACTGTACTTTCCTACTCTCTTCCTCTCATCAATCACTCATCTACGGCTGTACCGCTCTACCCGCACCAAGTGGCGATGTGGGAGGGATGGGAGCAGCATCCGACGATGCTCCTCACAGCAAAGACGGGGACCGGCAAGACGCGGGCGGCGATGTTGCCGGTACTGAAGCGGCGCGAGGGGGCGGTGGCGGTATATCCCACGAATGAACTTTTGAGGGATCAGGTGCGAGCTGTAGCGAAGTTTGCGACGGAAGAAGGAATCGAGCCGCTCGTGTGGTTGCCGGAAATGTGGCATGCCTCTGATCGAGCCGAGCTATACAGCCGCGCAGCTCACGTCCTGATTCCTGTAGACGGCAACATTCTGGATCAATGGCAGGATGTGATGCACTGCAAAAGTCGGGGTGAAACGTTGCGACGGCTTTTCGATCCGGACAAGCCCAAGATCATCTTTACCAATCCCGATATTCTGTTTCTCATCCTGGGGCTTCGGTATCACGCCGAGCCCTTTGAGGCACTGAGGCGCTACGAGACGTTAATTCTGGATGAGTTCCACCTTTATCAGGGCGTAGAGCTGGCCCATGCCCTTGCTATGGTTGCACTTGCCCGCGGGTTCGGGATCTTCCGGCGGTTAGTTTTGCTCTCCGCGACACCCCATCCGCAAGTCCGCGAACTGTTGGACCGGGCGATCAGTCCGACGGTAATTGACTCGCATATCGAAACCCATTCTGCATCTGGGTGCTCGCGCACGGCGGTCCATTCCGTCGAGGTCGAGCCGATCCAGCTTACGGGCGGGGACCCGATTGAAATTCTCCTTTCTCGAATTGTCGATCTTAGGCCTGAACTCGAAAGGTTGCGTAGCGACATCCCTGATGAGGACTACCTGCCGGCGGTGGTCATCGTTAATTCGGTTTTGAACGCGATCCGTCTGGAAGACCGGCTGGTGGAGTCGGGTTTTCCCCGGAACTCTCTGGCGATCATTAGAGGACTCTCGCACCGGGCTATCAGGGACACCAGAGGCAAACTCTTGGCGCTCGGAACCTCAGCCATCGAAGTAGGGGTGGACTTTCGATGCGATTATCTTCTCTTCGAGGCTTTGGAAGCCGCTTCCTTCCTCCAGCGGTTCGGTCGCGTGGGTCGCCATGGGCCAGGGAAGGCGATTGTTCTGGTGCCACCCAACGCCTTTCAGGGGATGAGCAGCTATGCCGGGCTCGATCGATCGAGCCACTTTCGAGGAGCGCATCTATGCCTGGTACCCTTCGGCAAGTGCATACCCTTGGTTCGTCACGACCCAAAGTGGCATGACAACCGTCAGAGCCCAGGGCGAAAACCTGATTGCAACAGTTGAAAAAGACAGAAACGTGAAGCCGGAAGTAATTTCTAAGCTGCGCGAGAAGATCGATGCGATCCTGGCCGACCTTGCGGAACGCGTCGGATGTCCGGATAAGAACCTTCAGGCCAAAGGCGCCTTTGAGCGGTGCGCGTCTGGGAAGAAAAGCGCCCACTGGCTTGATGTGTACCGCCGGCTGAACCGCTTCCGGACATCGCTACCAAGTGTCAGGATTCATGACTTCATGGAGCAAAGCCGGCGCAAGGAATGGAATCTGGGCGAATATGACATTGACCTGGCCACACTCCTGAAGCGCGCCGTGGGACTCACTTGGAACGATAAGTTGGAAATGCTGACAATCAAAGGAATCGGAAAGTACCGCCGGGTCCATGCGAGCGAAATATTCCGTGATGACGACTGCGGCATGATCCACGAGACACAGAACTGGCCACAGTTGCGGCTCTACCAGGACGGCGAGTCCACACCGGTCTCGGATCTGATGGCACGAGAAAATCATATCTTCACGGTCGTCCCGAAGACGGAGGTAGAATCCCAGGTGGATTGGCGGTTGCCGGTCTTTGAGGCGGGTAGGTATCTGGTCGCCTTCGATGGAGCGGCATTGTTGCTTCTGGAGATCTGGAAAAAGGCAAAAGAGGCAACAAGGGCAATGTGATTCGGGAAGCGAAAAGGGGACATTCTGGTTTTTTGTGAGTGGTAAAGAGGACACGCTGGTTTTTTCCGAGAAGGTTGAAAAGAGGAACACAGACTAAGAAGTGGATTTGAAGAATGGAAGCACGCCCACCAATGTCAAAGACAAAAGCTATCACCTGCGTTTTCCGGCGGCCGAGATTCCCGCTGATCTGCAGCATCGATGGTTATCTCGTAGCCGGTCGGTCGCTGCGCGCTTTCGAACGGCGTCTGGCTCGATTCGGCCTTTCCCGCTGTCGAGAGTTCAAGCTGGTGGATGCAAGCGGGGAAAGCTGGGTGCTGTTACCGGATAAAATGCTGCTGGCTCCGGGGTTTCTTGTGAGAAGGTGGCGGAAGGTTGACATCATTCGCCTGTTCAACGAAAGCCGCACCGCGAAGGAGAACGGATTGCGATATCCGGAGTCTCTGATACCGAGCAGGCGCTTAGACGCGATCGTCAACGATCTCGCAGCGCTTCTGTCGCGATCGCCGGGCGCTTTGAGCAGCAAAGAGCGGTAAAAGGTGAAGGATCATATCAGCAAGCTAAGGCAAACGGCGAATGGTCGCCGGGCTCAAAGATGCTAGGACCGTGTTCGTGCTCGTGCGAAGTTTTGGACCCCGTAGATATCCGTGGCTATACTTATGGCCATAATTATATAGGAGGAAACCATGAAATTCGTGAGCGTGGCGGAGGTGAAAAATCGACTGACAGTCTACCTGGCTCAAGCTAGGAAAAAGAAAGAGCCTATTATTGTGACCCATCACGGCAAGCCCTATGCCCTCATCCAGCCAATTTCCGAGGAGGATCTTGAAGGGCTGGCGTGGAATCAGCTTGCTAAGGAACGACTCCAAAAGGCGTGGGAAGATGAGGACGATGCCCTCTACAGCTACCTATAAAATGAGTTGAAGAAATGGGCGAGTGATTGCGGGACTGAGGAAATGCCGGATGAAAGCTAAAAAGAAAATCTTGACCGAGGAGACGCTTCAGGAAATCGTGCGGCGCATCGTGGCGGCGGTTCAGCCGGAAAAAATCATCCTTTTCGGCTCGGCGGCGCGGGAAGAGATGGGGCCGGACAGCGATCTGGACCTGCTGGTCATAAAACCCTGCGGACACAGGCGAAGGACGGCTAGGAAAATTGAGCGGGGCTTAATTGGGATTGGCATCCCTACAGACGTCATCGTCGCTAAACCGGAAGATATCGAGCGTTACAAAGATACGATAGGGCTTATCTATCGCCCGGCGCTGCGGGAGGGAAAAACCATTTATGCCGCCTAAGAAAGACGCTTTCGGAACGGCCCAGCAGTGGCTCAAACGGGCAAAGGGGAATTTGGCGTTAGCTAAACAACCTAAACCGAAGGAGGCTTTCTGGGATGACCGTTGCATTGATGCTCAACAGGCAGCGGAAACATCAATCAAGGCGGTATTGGTTTATCGTCAAATTGACTTTCCCAAAACTCACAATCTCAGACTCTTCTGGAGCTGTTGGCTCCAACGGGCAGCCAGATTTCAAAAGAAATCTGGCAGGCGATTGACCTGACAAATTATGCGGTTGAAACAAGGTATCCCGGCCCAGCGGAGCCTGTGACCCGAAATGAATACCGACAGGCGCTGGCCGTAGCGCGGAAGGTCGTCAAATGGGCAGAAGATATAATCTTGTCCAAGCAGCGGAAATAGCGGTGCCTTTAGACGGGAGTCCGAATTACAGAGGAAAGATGACTGATTATTCCGCTCATTCACTAAACGATCTCATTGACGTGATAACAAGGTGGCCGGTGGGGATGCCGGTGCGCGCTATGGAACGAGTCCTTGCGATGGGAGAGAGCGCCGTTCCCTCTCTGATCGAGGCGCTTGAGCGCTGGCGTAATGATGAGAGCCGCGACCTCCTCTGGCCCGCGGTTTTATTGGGGGAGATGCGTAGTCCGATTGCCGTGCAGCCGCTAATCGATCAGGTTCAGCGCACTAACGAGGAGGAGCTGGCGCCGGCTGCTGCAGAGGGTCTTGCGAAGATTGGCGTCTCGTCGCTCCCCGCGCTGAGTCAGCTTGCGGCTGCGCCCGATCCTTTTGTGCGGATTTATGTTTATGCCGCTCTAGGAGCAATCAGCGATGACCGGGCATTTACAACTCTTGCTGATGCTCTTACCCAAGATCCAAACTTGGGCGACGTTTTGGCGCAAGCTCTCTATGACCAGGGAAAAACGGAGGCAATTCCATTTCTTTATAACGCCTATTGTAGTTGCGAGTCGTGGCAGCGGATCGAATTCGAGGATGCCATCCGCGACCTCCACTTTGGGCAGATAGAGCCGCCTTTATGGGGCAAGAACTGGCGGGTGCGCTATCGGCGCGACCCAGCTTGGGGTACCTTCGAACTTGGCTGGCCAGGCATTTGTGTTCTGATACGAGGTCACGCGGAGAAAATTACCAAACGGGTTTCGCCTCCAGTGCGACTCCTGGAGGAAATCATTGCGCGTGGCGCCGAGCCTACTGGGACCTGCGACGACTGCGGCGGGCCCGTCGAACATCCGACGGGCCTCCCGGTCTGCCCCGAAACGGCACTTGGGGTAGCGTTGCAGCAAGCGAGATTCCTGGGCGAGATGCGGCAGCAGGGCGCAGACGACATTTTCGACCTGTGTGACACTTTGGATGACATGTTGTGGAAACACTATGAGAGGGAAGAGGCTTCGAAAGCCGGCAAACGAGAGCGTTGGCAAACCGAGGAGGAGGACCTTGAGATACACAGGAATACTTGCAGTTGGCTTGTCGAGCAGGGGATCGAGGACATAGCTGGAGGAAGAGCCTTGCTTTTGGCCAAGGCGCTGGAATTGGCCGATCGCTTTGGCGACCCAAAGGGGCTGCTATCGCTCGTAAAGAGTATCCAAAAGGTGGCGCCGAAGATTGGGCGGAATGATTCCTGCCCGTGCGGGTCCGGGCTAAAATATAAACGGTGCTGCCTGAACAAGGCGGCGGAAGGCGAGTAGGTCAGTAGAAAAGATGGAACACGCTGATTTCAGAGTTGAAGGAAAACAGGAGGCCGAATGAAGCCATACCGAGGGATTGTAAAAGGCAATACGGTGATCTTAGAGGAGACGCCCGAGGGGGCGGAAGGCGCAGAAGCCATTGTGCTGCTGAAAGTCTCGGAGCAGGAAGACCAGGAGATCGTTAAACGTCAGAAGGCGATGCTGCAAAAAGGCTTTCCGATGGGTAAGCTGCGCTACAAGAAAAGGGAAGAGCTGCACCGTGGCGGAAGATAGATTGTTAGATACCAATGTTTTGGTGTACGCGTACGACGCTTCAGAAACGAGGCGGCGGGAGATCGCTAAAGGGCTGGTGGATGATGTATGGAGCGCTGGTGGAGGTGTTGTTACACTCCAGAACCTTTCCGAATTCTTCTTTGCGGTTACGCGTAAAGTTCAGAAACCGGTTCCAGTCGTAGACGCGAAAACAATTGTCTCCGACATATTGCGTTCTTCGCGATGGGTGGTCATCGATCGTAACGCCGGGACCGTAGTGAAAGCGATGGATATAGTGGAAACCACCCGTGCGCCATTTTGGGACGTTCTCATTGGAGCGTGCATGCTTGAACACGGGATCAAAGTTATCGTCACGGAAAATGAGAAGGACTTTAAGGGCATTCCTGGCATAACTGTCGTAAATCCTTTCCGGACACGCGTGGCGGGTTCTTAGCACGGCGACAACGGTAGTCCGATGCTGCATAACTCAGAAAACACCTATTTTTCTCTTCAGCAGTTCCGGTTTCATCTTGAGCCCAAAGCCCCGTTGCACATGCCGGCCTACAACAAAGGCAATGTGATACGGGGCGGGTTTGGGAGCACGTTTCGGAGAATTGTTTGTCATGCGAACTGCAGAGAGCCGGAGACGTGTGATCTCCGCTCTGTTTGTCCGTACACGGCGGTGTTTCATCCTTTTGTTCCGGAGGGTTCGGAGAAGATCAGCAGGAATCGCGACATTCCGCGACCCTTTGTGATCAAGCCGCCGTTGGACACGAAAGAAACTTATCTTCCCGGTGAGCAGTTCTCTTTTGATGTTGTACTGGTTGGAAAAACTAAAGACTATCTTCCGTACTTCATCGTTACTTTCAAAGAACTTTCGCAAGCTGGACTTGGGCGCGGCAGGGCACCTTTGGAGCTGGCCGCTGTCGTGCATGTGGGCAGCGACGGCGCTGAGGCGCCGGTCTACAACAGCGAAAGCAACTTGGTCCAACCACCAAAGGAGGCGATCTCTTGGGCGGAATTGTGCAACTCGCTTGGATGCAACAATGGTTCGATGGACTCACCACGGGCTGGCGCGAGTGAGATTAAGCGCATCAGGCTGCGATTTCTGACGCCCACGATGCTGAAGGCCGATGGAGTACAGGCGCGGCGTCCTAGTTTCGGACCGATCGCCAAGCGCCTGCGGGATCGGATCAACGCGCTGGCGTACTTTTATTGCGGCAAGGGTCTGGAGATCGATTTTAGAGCGTTCGGCGACGATGCCGATAAAATTGTCACGGTTGGGGATTCGACTCGCTGGGTGGAGTCGGCCCGCTATTCAAGGAGGCGGGAAGTGACCCATGACCTGAGTGGCTTCGTAGACGAAGTTTCGTTCGAGGGAGACCTGGCGCCTTTTATGCCGTATCTCAAGTTGGGCGAGTATCTGCATGTAGGGAAGAACGCTGTCTTCGGCAACGGCTGGTATCGGATCGTGCGCATCGATTAAGGATCACCACGAGGCTCGCGAAGATCACGAAGGGAAGAAGATACTTCACCGCAGAGTCCCGGGGCGCGGAATACACAGAGTATTTAGTTAGCAGGAGTGCGAGGTTTGTAGAATCAAACGGCTGGAACGACTTGAACTACTTGAACCTTTGAACGTGAGGTTGTTATGCCTGACGAAGCTCTAAACGAAGTTGTTCAATCACTACAAGCCGAACGCTATTCGCCTGCTCAGTTTAACTTATTTACGGGAGCTGCTGAGCTTATTCCGGTCGAGATCTCGGAACCCGAAGAGGCGGGACGAGAGATCCGCATCGATGAGGGAATCTCTCTGGTCAAGTCTGAAGACGGCTCGCAGTTGATCCTGTCCGGTTTTGGTCTATTTCTCAGCAAAAAAAGCGAGCGGCTGCTCGTGCGCAAGGGGAAACAGGTTATCTACCAGTTTCCGTTCTTCCGGCTCAATGAGGTCGTTGTCGGGTCGAAGGGCATAACTTTGTCTTCGGACCTGTTGGAGGAGGTGTGCCTGAGAGGAATTCGCCTGAGTTTTCTGGACCGTTCGGGGAAACCGTACGCGATGGTCACCTCGCCTATGCTGACAGCCACCGTTCAAGCGAGGCGGGAGCAAATACTGGCCTTCACGGACAAACGGGGCCTGGAGTTCTCCAAGGCGGTGGTTCTCGGCAAGATCAAGAATCAGGAGCGGCTCCTGCGGTATTTTGGCAAGTATCTGAAGAAGGAAGCCGAAGATCGGTTTGCAAGAATTGAAGCGATTGCCGCGCAACTGAGAAATCTGTGGAAGAAAATACCGTCCATCGATGGAAATTCGGTGAATGATGCCAGGGGCGCTCTCATGGGAACCGAAGGGACTGCCGGCAGGATCTATTGGGAAGCGGTGAGAGAAATCATCGGACACAGGGTCGAGTTCCTGGGACGGGAGCACCGGGGAGCGACCGACGCGGTAAATTCACTTATTAATTATGGCTACGGGATTCTTTACTCCCAAGTTTGGGGAGCCGTGCTTAACGCGGGCCTTGAGCCGTTTGCCGGGTTTCTTCATGTGGACAGGCCGGGTAAACCTTCTCTCGTCTTGGATCTCGTCGAAGAATTTCGCCAGCCTGTAGTCGATCGGACGGTGATCGCCTACGTGAATCTTGGCACCAGCGTGGGCATGAAAGACGGCTTGTTGGACGCGGACACGAGAAAGGGTATCGGCGACAAGATTTTGGACCGCCTCCTTGCCACCGAAGCGTATCGAGGGAAGCAATATCAGATCCGGTCGATCATTCAGATGCAGGCGCGAAGACTGGCGGGGTTTCTGCGTGGCGAGGGAATGTATAAGGCCTTCTCGTTCAAATGGTAGGCAGACCGATGAAAAAGGCACATCTGTTTCGTTGCGCTCGACCGCCTCGCTCCAACGTACTGCTTAAGTACGCCTCCGCTTGTCGGTTCCTCGCGCGCCTCGCATCTGCAACCTTTTTGATCGATCTGGAAGAAATTATTACGCCATTCGTTTAGAGCTAGGCGAATGGAGGAGCTTCGGACCTTGGTCATTTATGACATTGAGAGCGATAAGATCCGGCTCAGGATTTCGGAGACATGCCTCGATTACGGTTTGGCGCGTATCCAGTACAGCGCCTTTCTGGGCACTCTGAACAAGAATAAAAGGGAAGAACTTTTCCTGCGGCTTTGTGACGTGTTGGGAGATGACCCCGGAAAGATCTTTCTCCAGCCCATCTGCAGCGCGGATGTCAAGGACGTTCTGATCAAAGAGAATGAGAAAGCTAGCGAACCGGATGTCCTATGACGCCTGTCAGAGTGAACGACATCAAGCAGTACTTTTACTGTCCCCGGATCGTCTTTTATCAGTATTCGATGCCCGTGGAGAAAAAGACCACCTGGAAAATGGAGCGCGGAAAGATCGAGGAAGCGGAAATCGACAGGCTCGAAAAGAGGAGAAAGCTGAGTGCTTACAGGCTGGGAGAGGGAGAGAGGCGGTTTCACGTGTGGCTCAGCTCCGAGCGGCTCGGGCTCACGGGGAAGCTGGATCTGGTGATAGACAGCCCGGAAGGACTGTATCCGGTCGATTTCAAATTCACGACCGGTAGACCGCATAGTAACCACATTTATCAGCTTTGCGGTTACGCTCTCTTGTTGGAGGATTGCTACGCGCGGGAAGTAAACAAGGGGTTTGTTTATCTCATCCCAAAGAACGATGCCGTTGTGGTGGACCTGACGCCGGAGCTTAAGTCTGAGACGATGGACGTGATGAGTGAAATACGGCGGATGGTGGAAGAGGAGAAGATGCCGTCGGCGACACCCGTGAGAAATCGTTGTACGGATTGTGAGTACCGGAATTACTGTGGCGATATCTTCTAGAAAGGCCATTTCGCAAACGGGGCTCAGTTTCATGCAGAAACAAGGATTTCGAAAAATTCAGTGCGTGAACGGTCAAAAAAGCTTTATTTTTCCGTCGTTTTGGTAGCGCTGCCAGAGAACTTCCCGATGAGGAGGGAACTGAAAGATAACGCCGGTGCTGTCACGGACATACGCGCTTGAGCTGCCAGAGAACTTCCCGATGAGGAGGGAACTGAAAGCTGTCAAGTCCATGCATCAATGCCGAGCATCGATACTGCCAGAGAACTTCCCGATGAGGAGGGAACTGAAAGAGAGCGATCAGCTGACTGGCTTGACGGCTCCGACTGTCTGCCAGAGAACTTCCCGATGAGGAGGGAACTGAAAGGATGCCGGCAGCGCCACTGCATCAGCGGCTATGACTGCCAGAGAACTTCCCGATGAGGAGGGAACTGAAAGCGATCTGATCGCAGCACGATCATCTCGCCGTCGCGATCTGCCAGAGAACTTCCCGATGAGGAGGGAACTGAAAGAGCTGTCACTACGCGACGATCGAATGCGGCCGTCGATCTGCCAGAGAACTTCCCGATGAGGAGGGAACTGAAAGCTGATAGTACCGCAGTTCGGCATGCGTGCAGTCCTCGACCTGCCAGAGAACTTCCCGATGAGGAGGGAACTGAAAGCTGGCAGATGCCGATGCAGCTTGATGCGCTCGCAGCTGCCAGAGAACTTCCCGATGAGGAGGGAACTGAAAGTAGAGATCGCGATAGGCGAATTGGCATCGACGCTGCCAGAGAACTTCCCGATGAGGAGGGAACTGAAAGCACCGAACGTTCGTCAGCAATGATGCTGCTGATCCAACTGCCAGAGAACTTCCCGATGAGGAGGGAACTGAAAGAGAGTCGGAGCTGCACCGGAACGGGTAAGCCATCGGCCTGCCAGAGAACTTCCCGATGAGGAGGGAACTGAAAGATGATGAGGGATGGCAGCGATGCACTATCATCTCGATAGACTGCCAGAGAACTTCCCGATGAGGAGGGAACTGAAAGACTGAGTACCGTGATGCCTGTCGCGGGCACTGTAGCCACTGCCAGAGAACTTCCCGATGAGGAGGGAACTGAAAGGGTCCATGTAGATGTAAGACGCCGGCATCTGCATCCGCCCTGCCAGAGAACTTCCCGATGAGGAGGGAACTGAAAGGCAGATCCGCGGTCAGTGACAGCTACCAGGCTGAGACGCTGCCAGAGAACTTCCCGATGAGGAGGGAACTGAAAGAGAATCAGCAGACAACCTCGTAGCATGATTGTCAGCTGCCAGAGAACTTCCCGATGAGGAGGGAACTGAAAGGCATAGCGTTCACGACCGCGATGGTCGCCTGTGTCGCTGCCAGAGAACTTCCCGATGAGGAGGGAACTGAAAGAGATGCAGCAGATCGGCATCAAGAGCGATGCCGATCTCGACTGCCAGAGAACTTCCCGATGAGGAGGGAACTGAAAGGCACGTCGTCAGCACTGGCTGCTCCAGTACCTGACGCTGCCAGAGAACTTCCCGATGAGGAGGGAACTGAAAGCCTTCAGCTTTGTCGAGCACGGCGCGCATTGCTTCGACTCTGCCAGAGAACTTCCCGATGAGGAGGGAACTGAAAGATCATTCAATGTCAGCCATAGCGCTACGAGCTCAGGCTCTGCCAGAGAACTTCCCGATGAGGAGGGAACTGAAAGGCAGTCGCGTACATCAGCGTCGTCAGTGCTATGCCGGATCTGCCAGAGAACTTCCCGATGAGGAGGGAACTGAAAGCGGAGATGTCCGCGCGCCTTTGATAGTCACTGTCGTTCTGCCAGAGAACTTCCCGATGAGGAGGGAACTGAAAGGAAACAGTGACATTACTGGTCGTGCCATGACGTGCGCTGCCAGAGAACTTCCCGATGAGGAGGGAACTGAAAGGGAGAAACGAGACACGCGAATACGAAGAGAATAGCGGCTGCCAGAGAACTTCCCGATGAGGAGGGAACTGAAAGGCGGCAGCTTCGCGTGCCGTCGCTCGCGCCGTTGCCTGCCAGAGAACTTCCCGATGAGGAGGGAACTGAAAGGTACTGCCGGTGATAGTGCCCGCGTCGGGCATCATGCCTGCCAGAGAACTTCCCGATGAGGAGGGAACTGAAAGCAGAAGACCTACGCCTGGCAGGCGTTCGGCTCCGATTCGACTGCCAGAGAACTTCCCGATGAGGAGGGAACTGAAAGCGTTAGGAACGTCGTTTGTACTGACAAGTTCTGTCTTCTGCCAGAGAACTTCCCGATGAGGAGGGAACTGAAAGCAATCGACGCTGCCGCATCGACTTTTCTGGTTTTGACTGCCAGAGAACTTCCCGATGAGGAGGGAACTGAAAGGTAACGTTGGCGGCAATCTCATTTGCTGACCGCGCTCCCTGCCAGAGAACTTCCCGATGAGGAGGGAACTGAAAGCACAGGGCGTTCCGTTAATGAACGCAATCAGCTGCCAGAGAACTTCCCGATGAGGAGGGAACTGAAAGTCGTAAGTTCCGTTATCGGTAATGCTGTTTGATCGATGACTGCCAGAGAACTTCCCGATGAGGAGGGAACTGAAAGATGGCAAGGCATGATCAGGTCAGTTTGTTATGTCTAGAACTGCCAGAGAACTTCCCGATGAGGAGGGAACTGAAAGTTAGCTAGAAGCGTCTGCGTATTGGCAGCCGGACTTCTGCCAGAGAACTTCCCGATGAGGAGGGAACTGAAAGAGGCTCAATCCGCCGCACAGTGGATTGAGCAGTTCACTGCCAGAGAACTTCCCGATGAGGAGGGAACTGAAAGGAACACATGATGGCAGCAGTAGCATCCCGTTGGCTCCTGCCAGAGAACTTCCCGATGAGGAGGGAACTGAAAGACATGATCCGAGCCGGAATGCACCGTGATCGTGATAGCACTGCCAGAGAACTTCCCGATGAGGAGGGAACTGAAAGCTATAGGCACCAATATAGGGTTAAATCCTCATGTCCAATCTGCCAGAGAACTTCCCGATGAGGAGGGAACTGAAAGACTTAAACCATGTTGGTCCATCGGCGTTCCAAGAAGTCTGCCAGAGAACTTCCCGATGAGGAGGGAACTGAAAGTAAGTCCCTCGCTCAGTGTTCTGCTCTCAACTTCACTGCCAGAGAACTTCCCGATGAGGAGGGAACTGAAAGGCGTCGTGACGTGTGTCATTCCAATACTACGATACACTGCCAGAGAACTTCCCGATGAGGAGGGAACTGAAAGGACCAGGCGAGATCCGCCGCGCCGGTCAGATCTGCCTGCCAGAGAACTTCCCGATGAGGAGGGAACTGAAAGATAGTACAGGAGCTAGCTTGCCATGCTGGGATCAAACTGCCAGAGAACTTCCCGATGAGGAGGGAACTGAAAGGATATCGGAGTAAAGTACACACCGTAAAGCAGTGGATCTGCCAGAGAACTTCCCGATGAGGAGGGAACTGAAAGGCAACATCACGATCTCGGAGCTATTCAAGTTACTCTGCCTGCCAGAGAACTTCCCGATGAGGAGGGAACTGAAAGACTAACATTTATTGATGCCATAGAACCTCCTGGTTACTGCCAGAGAACTTCCCGATGAGGAGGGAACTGAAAGTAGCGCAGGCGATCTGGAACCTGCGTGATCAATGACTGCCAGAGAACTTCCCGATGAGGAGGGAACTGAAAGATAGAGTGACCTGCCGGTCTCCCGCCACAGGTTGCCTCTGCCAGAGAACTTCCCGATGAGGAGGGAACTGAAAGAGGCTGACTTTGCGCCGGCCAGTTGCCTCTACGCCCTGCCAGAGAACTTCCCGATGAGGAGGGAACTGAAAGCAGCCGGTCCCCGCTTCCCGTGGAGGTGGAATAGACTGCCAGAGAACTTCCCGATGAGGAGGGAACTGAAAGTAGCGGCACGCGACCTTGTGCTTGACGGCCATGATCGCTGCCAGAGAACTTCCCGATGAGGAGGGAACTGAAAGGGCCATCGTGCTTAGTGCGGTTTGGCGATGTGCATTATCTGCCAGAGAACTTCCCGATGAGGAGGGAACTGAAAGGATTCAGGGCGTGAGCTGCCAAGCGTGCGCCAGGCACTGCCAGAGAACTTCCCGATGAGGAGGGAACTGAAAGGAAATGACCGCTGCAAGTCTTACCGATGACGAGTCTGCTGCCAGAGAACTTCCCGATGAGGAGGGAACTGAAAGGTGCTCGATCGCCCGCAATACTGGCGCTCATTCAGTCGACTGCCAGAGAACTTCCCGATGAGGAGGGAACTGAAAGTCGAAGTGAACTCGCCATAGCGATGACAGTCTTAGAGTCTCTGCCAGAGAACTTCCCGATGAGGAGGGAACTGAAAGAGTCGACCTTCAACCATCGTAACACTTCGATTTCTTGATCTGCCAGAGAACTTCCCGATGAGGAGGGAACTGAAAGTAGCATGCAGCGATCTGTTGCGCGTCTTCGATACTTAGCGGTCTGCCAGAGAACTTCCCGATGAGGAGGGAACTGAAAGATATGCTCTGTAGCCATGATCGTCTTCACGGCACCTGACCTGCCAGAGAACTTCCCGATGAGGAGGGAACTGAAAGAATGCATATAATGAACCTGCTATCACTATCATCATTCGCTGCCAGAGAACTTCCCGATGAGGAGGGAACTGAAAGGATTACGTTGTCCAGCTTCAAGCTTGTCTATCCGATCTGCCAGAGAACTTCCCGATGAGGAGGGAACTGAAAGCCTTGCCCTTGCCAGGTGCCGGGGGTGACATACACTTCGCCGCGGAAGTCCTGCTCGACCAGCCGCGGAAGATAGCCCGAGTGATCGATGTGCGCGTGTGTAAGAACAACCGCCCGAATCGCGGCAGGTGCGATCGGAAACGGCGCCCAGTTGCGCAGCCTGAACTCTTTTAGCCCCTGGAAATAACCCGCAGTCCAGGAGCACACAATCCGGCCCACAGGCAACGAGAAACTTTGAACCCGTTACGGTCCGCGCCGCGCCCAGAAATTGCAAGAGCAGTCTCTCGTCAGATTTCTTCGCCATCGGTCAACGTTCCGGATCATTTTAAAAACCCGTCTACACCGGACGATTCTCCCGTCGCATCCGATCCGCAGCCGCAAGCAGCCTCTCAACTGGTCGGCCGGTCGGTCGGATCGTGGCTCCGATGCGCAAACACGATCTTTCCCTCGGAATCGACCAGGAAGTCCCCGCCGGACTGGCGATAATCGTCGCGCCCGTAGTTCTCCAGCTTTTTCCCTTTCAGGACTAACCGAATGTAGAACCTGATTGTCGCGAGCGAGAAGACACGGCACCACGGAAGTCGTGCCAGTTGGAAATAGCCGTAGACCTTGCGCTCAGGGTCGGCCAAGATCAAGAAGGGCCACTGATGCATCTTTTGATACACGGCCAATCGTTCCGGGAGCGCGAAGGAAATCACAACGATGTGGATTTCTCTGCTCTCAAATTGATCCCTGAATGCCTGCACCTCTCCAAGGTGCGCTTGGCAAGGGAGTCAAGCAAGATGGCGCAGAAAAATGATCAGCAGAAACCCATGCGCCGCGATCTCCCGCAGGTTTACCCGCCGTCCTTCGAGATCAAAGAGCGTGACGTCATCCAGAGGGATCAGCCCAGCCTTCACCTGTCAGCTCTGCCAATTCTCAATAGGCTTCCTTGAAGCAACCGGCTTTCCCCATGATTTTGTCGGTTGATTTGCTGCCCAGGCCTTTGCCTCATCCTCGGTTAATCAACATCCAGATTCCGATGACGACAAATCCAGTGCCAGCAACGACTTTTAGGGTTGATGGGCTAACGAACCGCGAAATCTGCGATCCGAACAACACGGCCAGAAGGCTCGTACAAACGAGCGCGCCCGCCGACGCAACGAAAACTCCCCACCGGCTCACGTTGGGGTCGGTGGCAAAAAGCAAAGTGGCGAGTTGTGTCTTGTCGCCAAGTTCAGCCACGAAGACACTAAAAAAGATCACCCACAGAGTCCTCAAATCTTCCTCCGTCTGTTTTTTACTTTTGGAAGAAAACCGCGCGAAACACATTCTGGTTCGCGTCGCTTCCCTTTTTGGTTTTTTCTACCGAAACTCTCCCCTTAGGAAGTGATGGGAACCGCCAAAACCGGGCACCGCGCTCCACGCAGCACACGTTCGGTTGTGCTGCCGCGCAGGGCGTCCATAAAACCTCTGTGACCCTGCGTTGCAAGAACCATAAGATCGGCAGACCAATCTCTCTCAACTCGATGAATTTCCTCCACTACGCTGCCTTCTCTAACTATCTTTCGCCACGTCCATCCTTCCCGCTGATGCAGCTCCACGTCTGGCATACCGACTTCCGTACCGACGTGAACCACAACGCACGTGACTTGTTCACAACCCAAACCCGACACCAGCGCCACTGCGTCATCGAGGGCAGATTGCGGGTGAGGTATCTGATCGATCGGCACAAGTACCTTTTCCAACGTTACCGCCCCATTTTCCAACGAAACAAACCCTTTGCCGGTATTTGGCACAAAAAGAGTCATGGTTTTTAATTGCCTCGCAACCGGCTCAGCGACGGACCCGTGCAACCATCTTGCCAATCCCTCACGCTGGTGCGTTGCCAAAACGACCAAATCCACCTGGTTATCTCTGACATGCCGCAGGATCGACTGGACCGGGTCGTTGCCGCGCGCAATGATCTTTTCCACGCGGAGATTAAGCAGCGAAACGACGTCTTCTTTTCGGCTCCCTTCCGGCAGTATCTTCCAGCGTTCCAACGTTGGGCGAACGCGAGGGAAATCCGTCCAGTGCACATCTTCTCCACTGTGGGCAACATGCATGACCTGGAAGTGCGCTTTTGTTACCAGCGCAATCTTCAGCGCGTGCGCGAACGCGGACTCACTTGCGATGCTGAAATCTGAAGGGTGAAAAATGGTGATCATGACATTTGCCCGGTTGTTGCTTTCAACCGAACGCTTATTAAGGCCGGTACATCATCCCCGGACCCATCATACCTCCCATCCGCACAACCATCCACCCCTGTTGCTCTTCTCCCAGAATCTGAGTCGAAGAAAGCCGCTGATTAGGTGGGACAAGCGATTCCAGGTAGTACACCAGCGCCCAGATTTCCTGACCGGTTAATGAGTCTGCATAAGACGGCATCGGGGTGCCGGAAAGCCCGGTGACAAGAGTGAGATAGAGTTCTTTTGTATCCGATCCTCTTTTGAGCGGCCGCCACGTCAGGTCCGACGGCCAAATCGGCCAGCCCCACTCGTCCTTCAGTCCCCCCGCTGAAGCACCGTCTCCTCGGCCCCGCTCTCCATGACAAGCGATACAACCGACATCGCGGTACAACCGCTTGCCTTGGGTCAAAATTTCCTCCGTTTTTGGCGGCGCCGGTGAAACATTGACCGGTTTTCCTGGTTGCTCTTTCGCAAAGCGTGTCGCGAGCGTCTTGACGTACTGAATCACGGCTCTACGACTATTTTCCGCAAGATCAAGACGACCAATCATCCCGGTCCATCTCAACCCTTGGGTAACAGTGCGCAGTAGATCATCATCGCTGGGCAATGAACCTGAAGGCGTAGAGCGAAACTTGAATATGCCGGACCTAAAATCTCGCGGCCGAATCAAAAACATGGACGCGGCCGGCCCGGCTCCATCCCCTCCAACGCCGTGGCAAACGGCACAGTTGGTCCGGTAGACCTCTTGGCCCAAAACCAGGGTGTCTCGCGACACGAGGTTTCTTTCCGAAGCATCCGCCGCCGTGATGGTGACTTGCAAGAGGAAAAAAAGAATCAGCGCGCAGGGAACTTTCGGGACTGATTTCAACCTCTGAAAGTTTCCAAGGAGTCTTTCATTTTCTAAACCGCCTGACAAACGTGGATTAGGGTTCTTAGGATTCAAGGTCCTTTCTCTTTTCCTCGAATTCAGCCTTTTGAATCTCCCCTCTTGCGTAGCGGCGTTTAAGAATCTCCAACGCATCTTCAGACGGCTTCGATCTTGAGTGCGGCGACAGATAACGCACGAAAAGAACGATTCCGGCGACAATGAGGCCCAAAAATATTAACATAAAGATAACCATAAATATCCCCCATCCGCCTCCCATCATGTTGTAATGCCCGCCCCAGGGCCCAGGATAACCTGGTTGCCATTGAATAAGCATTTCTCCAACCATTGACAGAGCTTTCATATTTATCTCCTCCCACTATGAGTCCCAATCCTTACGGCCGCGGTCAAAAAACCAGGAGGGAATCTCCCCTCGTGGAGTCAGACCTACAAACAGGAAAAGATTTCCTCCATTTTTGCAGACGTAGCTCATTTCTTCTTCGCCGACTCCTTTTTTTCTAAGCTGTATCCTGGCAAATACCGTCTTATATATTCCTGGACGAAAGCCTTTGCCCTTGCTTCCCGTTCCTCGGGGCTAAGATTAGCATAAGGCTCTCCCTCGCCACCTCCATAACCATATCCCGGTCCCATCATCCCCGGTCCCCAGCCGTAACCCGGTCCCATCATCCCCGGCCCCATCCCGTAACCATATCCCGGTCCATAACCGTATCCTGCTCCATATCCGGGGCCCATCATACCTGGCCCCATCCCGTAACCATGACCCCAACCCGGTCCCATCATCCCCGGCCCCATCCCGTAACCATATCCCGGTCCATAACCGTATCCTTGGCCCGGTCCCACACCATAGCCTGGACCTGGACGAGTCCCTGGATCGCCCGGGGTCGGAGACTGAGCAAACACAGCGGTAGTCACGACCAGAAACAATATCGCGAACATTGCCAAGACCTTTTTTTTCATTGTGCTTCCTCCTTACTACTTATTTGTTTTAGTTCTTCCGGGTTTACTGTGAATAGTATTCACACAGAGACACCGAGTTCGCTGAGTTTTTTAGTCTCCTCTCTGCGCTCGGAATTACATTTTACATTTTTCAATTTGCAATTTTCACTTTGCATTCTTCAATCCTGCAGGGCACACCTCCGCGATGTAATCTCGGAGTTCTTGCACTGAAATAGCCACGCGAGAGGGTTTCCATACAAGAGCCTGAAGAACCATTGTTTCAGATCGTCTGATCGTACAAGAGACGGCCGCCCTTTGAATCACCCCGTGCAATCAACCGCCGCTCTTTATCGAGAGATCACTTGCTCTCCTTCTGATCTTTCTTTTCCAGCTTGTACTCCGGAAGATAACGCCGGATATATTCCTCAACGAAAGCTTTCGCCTGTGCTTTCTGTTCTTCAGGTATGAGATTCGGAGCGGGTTGGCTTTGCTGAGAGCCCCGCTCGTAACCTGGCCCGTACCCTTGATCAGCGCCACCCATCATTCCTTGTCCTGAGCCGGAACCACCGCCCATCATGCCCCCGCCCATTTGGGCGAAAGCCTGGGATGTCAATGCGGCAAGAAATACCATCGCCGCAATGGCAAGTGTCTTCCTTTTCATTTTCATTGCGCTACCTCCTCATGATTTAACGTAGTAGAAGCATTTCCCAAGGGTAAACGAGCAAAGCTAATGCCAACTAATTTTGTGTTGCTTTCCCTTACGCAAGACGCAACATTTCGCCCGAATGACAAAATACCTGCGATCGATTCTCACAGTTGCAAATGACCTCTTACTCGAACTCAACAGCCTCTTATTGAGCAAGCCTAACGCTATAGCTTCATCTTGTTAAGTCGCAGTGCATTGGTAATCACCGAAACTGAACTGAACGTCATCGCGGCGCTCGCAATGATCGGGCTTAGCAGAAGACCAAAAAAGGGATAGAGCGCTCCCGCCGCAATGGGAATTCCCAGGATGTTGTAGATGAAAGCAAAAAAGAGGTTCTGGCGTATGTTCCGCATCGTCCCGTGACTGAGCCGGCGCGCGTTAGCGATGCCTCTGAGGTCGCCTTTGACGAGTGTTATCCCGGCACTTTCCATCGCTACGTCAGTGCCCGTTCCCATCGCTATCCCTACATGTGCCTGAGCCAGAGCCGGAGCATCATTGATTCCGTCGCCTGCCATCGCGACCATTCTCCCTTCCGCCTGCAGACGCTTGACGACCTCGCCCTTTTGCTCGGGCAAAACTTCCGCTTGAATCTCATCGATACCGAGCTTCTTGCCCACGGCTTCGGCGGTCGTGCGATTGTCCCCGGTAAGCATCACGATTTTGACTCCTTCCTTGTGCAACAGCTGGATCGCCTCGGGCGTCGATTTTTTTATCGGGTCGGCTACACCGACAAGCCCCACAAGCTCGCGCCCTACAAAAACGGACATCACCGTCTGGCCGTCACGGCGCAGTTTCTCGGCGCGATTCGACAACTCCGTAGGTCGCACACCCATTTCTTCGAGGAGCTTTTGATTTCCCAGGCCCACTGCTTTTCCGTCTACGTTACCCATCACGCCTTTTCCCGTGACAGAGCGAAAGTCCGTTGCCTCAGTGAGCTCGATGCCCCGCTCACGAGTCCCGTCAACGATGGCCGCGGCCAGCGGGTGCTCGCTCCCTCGCTCGAGACTCGCCGCCAGCCGGAGAATTTCCTCTTCGTTTTGACCGCTCGCGGGAATTACCGACACGAGCCGGGGCTTGCCCTCGGTGAGCGTCCCGGTCTTATCGACTACAAGCGTGTCAATCTTTTCCATCACCTCCAGAGCTTCCGCATTCTTGATCAGGACTCCGGCGCTCGCCCCGCGTCCCGTACCCACCATAATTGACACGGGCGTAGCCAGCCCCAACGCGCACGGGCAGGCGATGATTAACACAGCCACCGCATTGACGAGAGCGTGGGCCAGGCGCGGCGCCGGCCCCACCAACCCCCAGATCACAAACGTCACGATGGCAACGAGAACAACCACCGGCACGAAATAAGCGGCAACGATGTCCGCCAACTTCTGTATCGGCGCGCGGCTGCGCTGCGCTTCACTTACCATACGAACGATTTGAGCAAGGAGCGTATCGCTGCCCACACGCTCAGCCCGCATGGTAAAGCTTCCTGTGCCGTTAATGGTTCCGCCTGTAACGCGACTGTCCTTTACCTTTTCTACCGGAATGGGCTCGCCCGTGATCATCGACTCGTCGACCGACGTTGTGCCGTCCAGCACCACGCCGTCAACGGGGATTTTTTCCCCGGGACGCGCCCGAAGGCGATCACCCGGCTTAACGCGCTCCAACGGAATATCCTCTTCACTTCCGTCGTCGCGAAGCAGCCGCGCCGTTTTGGGCGCAAGCCCCAGCAAAGCTTTGATGGCGCTACTGGTCCGGCTGCGCGCTCGGAGCTCGAGCACCTGACCGAGAAGGACGAGCGTGGTAATCACCGCCGCGGCATCAAAGTAGACTGCGACCTGTCCTTCAGGCCCGCGGAACGATTCTGGAAATAGGTTCGGAAATATCGCCGCAATGACACTGTAAACGTAAGCCGTTCCGACACCGATGGCGATGAGCGTGAACATGTTGAGACTACGATTAACGATCGATGCCCAACCGCGTTGGAAGAACGGCCAACCACCCCAGAGGACGACTGGCGTAGCGAGCGCTAATTGAAACCAGTTGAGAAAATGCGGTGAAAACCAGCCGTGAACCGGCTGGCCCGGAATAAATTCGGCAAGAGCGAAAAATAGCAAAGGGGCACTAATAACCGCGCTGATCCAAAACCTCCTTGTCATGTCTACAAGCTCGGGATTCGCTTCCTCTTCCAGCGTCACCGTTCTCGGCTCCAGCGCCATTCCACAGATGGGACAGGCCCCGGGCTCTTGCCGCACAATCTCGGGATGCATGGGACAAACGTATTCGGTCCTGCTCGCAGGAAATGAGGCCGGGCTTTCCGGCTCCAGAGTCATGCCGCATTTGGGGCAAGGTCCGGGCTTGTTTTCGCGAACCTCCGGATCCATAGGACAAACATAAACAGCCGCCGTGCTTTCCGCCCTTTCTTCTGTTCCAGCCCCCTTCCCCTTCTCATCGGACGACGTTTGCAAAAATTTTGTCGGGTCCGATTTGAACCGTTCCAAGCAATAAATGCTGCAAAAATAGTAGGTCTGCCCGTTGTGCTCGTGCTTTCCCGCGGCGCTATTCGGATCAACTTCCATGCCGCAAATTGGATCGGTCATCAAATTTCGCCTCCTGTATCGGTTCTCACCGTCGTTACTTTAGATGCCTCGACATCGGCTTTCTCAGAGTCACGCAAAAGAGCTTGCGCGGTAGGTTTCACTTCCGCGATGGGGTCGTTGCTTATAACCTCTCAATCTGCGGTCGCCAACCGTCCTTCCTTGGTCGCAAGGTAAACCTCCCTCCAGCTTTCTGCGAGTATGGAGATGCCGGCAAATACGAAAGTGTATCCCACAAGCATTTCGATCATGGTGCCCAACGGTCCCCAACCAAAGAGATAAGCCCAGAGATGGCCGCTGTCATGTGCCCAGGGAATTTTCAAACCCAGCCGTCCCGTCAATAGATAAATCGTCAGAGGAAATCCGTACATTTCCGCATATAGAGCGATAATGAATGCCTGGACCAGACCGGCCCGTGTCCGTTCCCTCCATCCTTTGGGCGCGACATAGCGGTAAAGAATTCACGAAGCGATCACCGCCATGATGATCGAAAGCTCCCAAAAGCCGATATCTGCTCCTTGTTCCATTGATTTCTCCCTCCGCTATTCCGCTGCGTAGGCGCGCGCAGAAGGCCGACAGATTTCCGCTGCACCAGGTTGGCGCTCCATCACGGAGTGTCGCCCGGCAACCACTAATTTGAGTCTTTATATCCGCTTACCGTTTAGTCTTTTGCATACTTCTCTGGTTCCTTCTCAAACTTCGCCTTGCATCCCGCACAGCAGAAGTAATAGGTCTTTCCTTTATAGACAGCCGTGCCGGCGGCTTTACTCTCGTCTACGTTCATTCCACAAATTGGATCCTTTGCCATTGTGTCCTCCTTTATAATATTGATAAGAATTTAGTCATCATTTTTCAGTATAGGCTCTATGATTTGGATCTTTGAGTCTCTTTGAACCCATCGCTCTTATGCGCCCTTGCTCACAACGATTTGATCTCCACTGGCGGAAGGGCGCGGAGGCCCGCATCAGACCGCTGGAACCGCATGTTGTACGTCGTCCCCGACACGGCGACAACTTTTCCCGACATGCCCATCCCCCGGACCACGCTTCGAAGATAACTGTAGAGTCCGATCTGTATGCCGAATCCAGCCGCCAGTGAGACGATGAAATATCAAAAGTCCCAAAATTGACTAAGCGCCAGATCCCAACCCGAAACCGTCGTGAGAACAGAAAATAGACTCCAAGGAGAGCAGGCATTCCAGTGACTGCAAAGGTAACCGATCTGAAAATAGTCCAGGCCCGATTCATTTTTTCCACTCCATCTTTCACTGGTAACCTAAGTGGCGGAATTCCGCGTGTCACACCCTTGTTGCTGGTAAATCTTCCGCCGCACAATAAGTTTTGTGTGCTCGAACCCAATAATCTCGACTCGCTCGCCAAGAGAAAGACTCTCCTTACAAATAACCTCCCAGATCTCGCCTCTGTAAAACACTTTTGGCTTACCTTCACTACAACAAAATACCGTTCCGATGCCCCCCATCATTCCCTCGATTCCGGTCGCCACCGGCCGGCATTGCGCGCGCCAAATCAGCCAGTAAAGAGCCGCGGACAACAAGCAGATGATAGAATAGAGGATCCAAGCTTCCTGCCAAGGTAAGAAGAAAAACAGCGGCAGGCCGAGAATCGGGAGCAACAAAAGTACATGACACATCGTTTTTCTCTCCGCGTGCGATGACTTCTAATGCCTACATTGAGCTTCAATGGCTCTCAAATGCGTCACCCTACGGTTGAGGCCGGCCCTTATCCGGCTTGGCGTTACGGGTACCATCGAATCCTCTTTCGGCTGCAAAGAAAGGCGGGCGCGCCGCCGCATGCTTGGAAAAAGTGCAAGCTTCCAACTTTCTCCCAGAGTGATCGGGAGAAGAGGACACTGATGCTAAACAGGTTTCTTAGATCTGAAGGACAGAAAGAAAGAGATGGCGGGGGAGATCAATATATGAGGAAAATCGGACAAGTTTTTTGAAAAGCGCCTCCCGCCAGAGGCTGTTTTGAGACGCTGGGCAAAGGACGGCGAGAAAAAACGACCCATGAAACGGGATGCCTTCCCTTGATCGAACAAGGTGAGCGAAGCCTGCTTGAGCCGCTGGGCCGATCTCTTGGATGACCGGGGTACAATGAATAATCGGCACAGATGGGTCCGCAGAATCGTCATGACTTCGGGAGTCGGGGAAGTGCCATGCAGTCGCGTGATCCGAATGACCCTCAGAATGCAAGCAAGCTTCCAGCGCCCACGCGCCACCACCGTAAACGAACAGAAATGCTAAGAAGATGATCCAGATTCGCTTCATACAGGCAAACAGCTCCAAAAGCGTAGACAAAGAATATGGCCTTTTCAAGCCTTAAACGCATGCTCCTGCTGCGGTTTTATGTTCCCTCCGACTGTACCGCGGTAAAAGCGTCGCCGTCCCGTTCTTTCTCCTTCGCGCCGTCGCTGCCCTTGACCTTCAAGATCGCCTGCAATTCGGGGCGTTCCACAACCTCTTTCTCCAGCAGCAGTTTGGCCAGTTGCTCCAGCTCCGGCCGATGCGAGCTAAGTACCTGTCTTACTTCGGTGTGCGCTAGAGTGATGATTTTCTTGATCTCTTCATCGATCATGCGCGCGGTCTCATCGCTGTATTCTTTGCCATTCTGCATCGGAATGGGCAAGAACATCGGCGTGCGGGGTCCCTCTAACGAAACCAGCCCCAGCGTTTCGCTCATGCCGAACTGCGTTACCATCGTGCGCGCGATCTCTGTAGCGCGCTGCAGGTCATTTTGGGCTCCGGTAGAAACGTCGCCGAAAATCATCTCCTCCGCAACGCGCCCGCCCAGAAGCACATAGATGCGCGCCAGGAGCTCTGAACGCGTCATCAGGTAACGGTCTTCGGTCGGCAGCTGCTGGGTGTAGCCCAGCGCGGCGACCCCGCGGGGAATAATGGAAATTTTTGACACCGGATCCGCCCCCGGAACCAGTTCCGCGACCAGCGCATGACCGGACTCGTGATAGGCTACGGTCTTTTTCTCCTGGGGCCTCATCACGCGGCTTTTCTTCTGCAACCCCGCAACGACGCGTTCGATCGCCTCATCAAACTCCGCCATTTCCACGGCATCCTTCGCCCGGCGGGCTGCCAGTAGCGCAGCTTCGTTGACGATGTTGGCCAGATCAGCGCCGACGAATCCCGGGGTCTTGGCCGCCACTGCGCCGAGATCCACGGAAGGAGCCAGCGTGATTTTCTTGGCATGGAGACGCAGAATCTTTTCGCGCCCCTTGATATCAGGGCGATCCACTAAAACCTGGCGATCGAATCTTCCAGGACGTAACAGGGCGGGATCCAGAATTTCCGGTCGGTTCGTTGCCGCCATAATAATTACGCCCTGGTTCGGGTCAAACCCATCCATTTCCGCCAATAATTGATTCAGCGTTTGCTCGCGCTCGTCATGGCTACCAAGCACATTCATGCCCCTGGCCTTACCCAACGCGTCAAGCTCGTCGATGAAAACAATACTGGGCGCGCGCTGCGCCGCCTGAGCAAAGAGATCGCGCACACGCGCCGCTCCCACCCCAACAAACATCTCGACGAAGTCTGATCCCGAGATGCTGAAGAACGGGACTCCGGCCTCGCCCGCTACCGCGCGCGCGAGCAGGGTCTTGCCGGTCCCGGGAGGCCCCACCAGGAGCACTCCCTTGGGAATCCGCCCTCCTAGCCGTTGGTATTTTGCTGGCGTTTTTAAGAATTCGACCACCTCCGCCAATTCCTCTTCGGCTTCTTCGATCCCCTCGACATCCGCGAACGTGACGCCGGTTTTTTTCTCGATGTAGACTTTTGCCTTACTCTTACCGATCTGCATCAACCCACTGCCCGGACCCATCCTCTTGAGCAGATAAGTCCACAAGAAAAAAAACAACGCCACCGGCACGACCCAGGAGAGAAGGGTCGGCAGCCAGGTACTTACGATTTCCCCGCGAAACGGGATCCGCGCTTGGTCCAGCTCCGCGGCGAGGTTGGGATCTTCAACCCGCACAACAACAAAGGGATAGCCCTTCTTCCCCTCCTTCGTCTCCGCGTCCAGCTCTTTGAGCTTGTCCGCCTCCAGGACCTCTTTCAGCCCCTCGCCTTTGATGGTACCGCGGATCATTTTTTCTCCGACCACGAGATCGGTAACAAGTCCTTTTTTTACCAGCGACTTGAATTCGCTGTAGCTGATCGGTTCGACCTGAGAGGTGGCTAAATAGTTCTGGATGCCGAGAATGATGAGGAAAGTGATGATAAAATACCAGACGGAAAAATCACGTTGTTTCTTTTCCATGAACTGACCTTCTAGTCGAGCAAACCGCGCAGCAGGTAACCGACGGCAAAGGCGAAGGCTGCTGCGACCCCGCCGGTTGTTAGAATCTCCAGCCCTCCCTTCCACCAAGTCTGACTCGTTATCATACATCGCGCAGCGCCGGTAAAGAAGAGCGCCGCCGCCGTCAGGCCTATCGAGAGGGAAAATGCAATTGCTTGGAAGGATGGCATCCAGAAGGCCAAAATATGAGAAATCAAGGGAATGAGCCCGGTCAAGACAAAAGCAACGAAAGTCACCGCTCCGCTCCTGAAGGGAGCGACTTTGTCCTCTTGCACTCCCAGCTCTGCGCGCATCATCTCGTCGGCCCATCGTTGCTTATCCGCCGTAATGTGTGCGACGATGCGCGCCAAAGTTTCACCCGTGAACCCTTTATGGCTATAGATCAGCTTGATTTCTTCTTCCTCGGCCTGCGGCAAGTTTTCAATTTCCCACATTTCTCTCGCCCGCTCTTTGATCCAAAAATCCTGCTGGGAGCGTCCTCCCAGGTAATTGCCCACCGACATCGAGAAACCATCGGCGACAAGATTGGCAAATCCCATCACCAGCACGATCCCCGGCGACAAATGTGCACCGGCCGCACCGGCAACAACGGCAAAAGTAGTGACGATACCATCTGTGGCGCCCAAGACCGCATCGGCGAGGTGCTGGCTGCTCAATCCCTCATCGATGGGTGTGGTGATAAGATGTTCCCAAGAATGGGCCTCTCTCGCCAGCTGTACGTTGCGCAGCCGGAAGGCGGCGCGCGCCAGTGAGAATCGATTAAACAGCCTTCTCTTCCGGCTTGCGAGTTCGGCGGAGCGTTGTGAACCTGGCTCTTGTTGCCGTCGCAACGACATGGCTCTTCCTCGCAGCAAGAACTATGCCCTTGCCTCTGGGAGATTTGGTCATCGGCAACATGCGGCGCGCACCGGGCTTTTGCACCCGTGCGAGGCGGCCTCGTCTTTTTTCTCATTCATGAGAATTGGCTCCTTTGCCACGTTCCGAAAAAAAGCTAAATGGCACTGAAATCCAAGCGCATTTGGGTCCTCGATCGGTCACGCCATTGGCATGAATCCTGCAAAAACTCCGTTGAGAAACGGACAAGCGAGGAACCCCAATGGAAGATCAAAAAGACCGCTTTGGCGAAGCGATGCGGCTCTTGGAACGAGCTCAGGAAGATATCTACTTTGCCGCGAAGGACCGCCAACTGATTGAAAAGCTCAAAGGGCGGCTTAAAAAGGTTGAGAGGCCTTCTTTAGAAAAGCAATTCCAGTGTCCGAAATGCCCGGGACAACTGGAATCTTATGAGTTCATGCAATTCACTTTAGACCACTGTCCGCGCTGCGGAGGGGTCTGGCTCGATAAGGGTGAACTGGAAGGCATTTTAAAGAAAGTAACCCGCAGTTCTTTCGCCGCGACGGTGAAAAACTTTTTATTCGGCGACGAACACGTGCAAGTGGACCACAGATAATGCGCGCAACAAGGAAATACACAACCGCATACAAGAAGAAGGTCGACGTCGAGCGAGACACCTATCAACCAAAAAAGTCACCGCCGGGCACTCTCCAATGCCGCGGCTGCGGCGCTTTCTACTATCGCCGGCGTTGGAGCCTGGAACCGCCATCGGACCCAGAAAACCGGGCGCAGACAGAGGTGCGCCAGGTTTTCTGTCCCGCTTGTTTAAAGATTCGCGACCGCTACCCTTCGGGCGAACTGCGACTCTCCGGCGTCGGCGCGCGCGAACGGCGGGAGCTGATGCATATCCTCAGGAACGAGGAGGCACACGCACGGGAAAAGAACCCGCTCGAAAGAATTATCGCGATCGAGGCAAATGGCGCACAGGGATGGAGCGTAACGACAACGACAGAAAAGCTCGCTCAAAGGTTAGGTCGTTGCCTGCGCAAGGCTCGAGGCGGCGCCGTACGCTATCAGTGGTCGCATAATAACAAGTTTGTACACGTGATGTGGTCAAACGAAAGCGAAAAATCGTAACCTCTGGAGGGACAACATGCAGATCGCAGAAATAGAAACCTTTAGCACTACATTACAAAAGACGCACCAGTGGCTAAGAGAGTTGATGCTGGATTTGGAGTGGCAGGATGAGCACAAGGCCTATCTGGCTCTCAGATCCGTTCTTCATGCTTTACGCGATCGGCTCACAGTCGAAGAAGCGTCCCAGCTAGGCGCACAACTCCCGATGCTGGTGCGCGGTTTTTATTACGAAGGGTGGGATCCAACAGGAAAGCCGGTGAAAGAACGGCACCAGGAGCAATTTCTTGGCCACATCAGGGAGCACTTCAGGAACGATGAGAGAGTCGTCCCTGAGAAGCTGGTACGCGCGGTCTTTAGACTCCTCTCGAACCATATCAGTGGCGGTGAAATCAAGGATGTGAAGCATACGCTACCAGCCGAGCTGCGCAGCCTCTGGCCTTGATCTCAGTCCGTAGCAGGTGGTGAGCGATTATCATGCGAACCTTAACGCGCCTGAGCTTGGCTTTGGCAGTTTTGTCTCTGGCCCTACCGGCAGGCGTAAGAGCCGGAGAGTCAGGTCAGGGACAACAGCTTTATGACAAATATTGTAGTTCCTGTCATGGCAAAGACGGCCGCGGGAACGGTTCCGTCAGCGCCTATCTAAAGATAAACGTACCCGACTTGTCCCTGTTGAAGCGTAACAACAAAGGGATTTATCCGCTGAAAAGCGTTATGACGGCAATCGACGGCAGCCGCGTGGTGCGAAGCCATGGAGAAGCTGCGATGCCCGTGTGGGGCGAGGTTTTTGAGAAAGAGGCTCGGGCGGTGGAATCAGCAAAATATCCTATACTGACATCCCTGTTAAAAACTCAGATGATCGCGGAGCACATCGCAACCCTGCAGCGCTAGGGGCGATCCTTAGCCCAAGCGAACCGCTGTGGCTGCAACGAAAGGAGCAAGGAGGAACTGATTGGAGCGGCAAAAGGTCCTGATCATGGGGGCGGCGGGCAGGGATTTTCATAACTTTAATTGCGTTTTTCGCGATAATCCTCGCTGTGAAGTCGTGGCGTTCACGGCCGCGCAAATTCCCAATATCGCTGGTCGCGAGTATCCGCCCGAGCTTGCCGGGGAACTTTATCCGCACGGGATTCCTATCTACCCGGAAGCGGAACTGGCAACGCTCATCAAAAAGCTACAAGTCCAATTGGTTGTCTTCGCCTACAGCGATGTGTCGCACGAGCATGTGATGCATGCGGCGGCACGCGTGCTCGCCAACGGCGCTGACTTCAAACTCCTGGGTCCCGGCGCCACCATGCTCCGCTCGTCCAAACCCGTGGTTTCCGTATGCGCCGTAAGAACCGGCTGCGGCAAGAGCCCGGTGGCGCGCAAAATTGCCGCCCTTTTGAGAAACCATTCGCTAGAGGTCGTCGTCATGCGCCATCCGATGCCCTACGGCGACCTTTTGCGGCAGACGGTGCAGCGCTTCGCTTCCCTCGGAGATCTGGAAAAAAGCGATTGCACGATTGAAGAGATGGAGGAGTACGAACCCCATATCCGCAACGGCGGCGTCGTCTTCGCCGGAGTAGACTACGGAAGGATCTTGCTCCAGGCCGAAACGGAAGCGGACGTGATTTTGTGGGACGGCGGCAACAATGACATGCCATTCATCCGACCGGATCTTGAAATCGTCGTGCTTGATCCCCATCGGGCGGGTCATGAACTGGTTTATTTTCCCGGCGAGGTTAATTTTCTCCGCGCGCACGTTTTGATCCTGAACAAGTTGGACACCGCCAACGCCGCGGAGATTGCGACCGTTCGTCGGAACATTCGGGCATGGAATCCTCAGGCCATCGTTATCGATGCCGCCATGCCGGTCTCTGTCGAAGAACCCGAGAGAGTGCGGGGCAAGCGCGTGCTCGTCGTTGAAGACGGTCCGACCCTTACTCACGGAGGAATGAGTTTTGGTGCCGGCGTCATTGCCGCGACAAAATTCGGCGCCCGTGAACTTGTAGACCCGCGACCTTCTGCGGTTGGCAGCATCAAGCAAACGTTCGCCAACCATCCCCATCTCGGCAACGTTCTTCCGGCTGTGGGTTACAGCGAATTGCAGATAAATGAGCTTGAGAAAACCATCGCTCGCGCGGACTGCGACCTGGTGGTCATAGCCACACCTGTCGATCTGCGGAGAGTCATCGCGATCGCGCAGCCTACCTGCCGGGTAACCTACGCAATCGAAGAGATCGGCAAACCGACCCTCAAGGAGGTGTTGGATCATTTCGTAGCGCACAGGATTAAAGCGAACAAGAGTAACGGGCTTAAAAAATCGTAGCTTTCGCTTTATAACCGCGCAATGCCCGAACATCATGAGGATCATGACCGGCACGAAGGCTGAAATTTGCTGGCCGAAGCGATAGCAGGAGGAGATCGAGATGAAACAAGACAGAAAATCTGCAGTCCTCCGGACTCGGCGGCTCTCGGGAAAGGTGCTGGCGTTTACGCTTGGCGCGGAGGATGAAACGCTACGCGAGTTTGCTGAAGAGTCCAAGACCGGTCGCGCCGCTAAGACTCTGATCAAGCAGGGGCCGCTTCGGATCACTCTCGTGGCTATGAGGAAAGGCACCACCCTTCCATCCCATCAGGTGGCCGGCCCCATCAGCATCCAGACTATTCGAGGCTGTTTGAGAGTCACGACAGACAAAGGAGACGTGGATGTTCCGGCAGGCGGTCTGATATCACTCGGTTCTGACGTTGCCCATACGGCAAAGGCCCACGACGACTGTTCAATACTGATCACATTTGCCATGCCGTGAAAGTATTCCAATGTGCTAGTGCTAGTTCACGTGAGTAGGGGCCAAGGACTCGATCGTCGGGTGAGGTGAAGCAATCATGGACATTCTCGAAGCCGTTGCGATCGAATTTCCGTGTAGGCAATGCGGGGACCGATACGAAATTACCCTCAAGCAGGTACTGCTTTCCCAGCACATGCTCCACGAAGGCTGCCCGGGCCCGGCTCACTTCGCGACCGAGTGTCCACCGCTATATTATACTGACCTGGTCGATCGTGAACTGCTGGAGGATCTCCGGCAAACGTGGCAACGGCTTGAGGAGAAGGCGCGCGCGGCCGGGGGAGAACGCATCTTGTGGGGGAGTCATAATCGGCATAAGTCGCCATAAATCCGGCGGAAGATCAATATCCCGAACCCGCGAATGCTGCTGCGCATACCCATTAGTATTCACGTGCGAAAAACAAACGAAGGAGGTTCGACATGGCACCTAAAATCCCCCGTCCTTTGAAATTGGAGCATAAAGAACTTCACGCCGAGCTCGTCCGGGCGACAAAGGCGGGCGGCAAGACGGCAGCAGCGGCAAAAGCTGTTGCAAAAGTTCTCCACGCTCATTTCGTTAAAGAAGAGGAATTCGCCCTGCCGCCCATCGGCCTGTTATCTGCATTGGCCCGGGGCAAAGTCGACCGGTCGATGCGCAGTGTTCTTGTTATGACCGACCGGCTGCAAAAAGAATTACCGAAGATGCTTCGCGAGCACAAAACCGTCGTGACCGCGCTTAACAAGTTAATCAAGGCAGCAAAAAGAGAAAAGAAACCGGAACACGCCCACTTTGCCGAAAAGCTGACGCTACACGCCAAAACGGAAGAGGAAGTCCTTTATCCGGCCGCGATATTGGTAGGCGAATATCTAAAGCTAAGATTCCGTGCGAGCAAATCGATGTAACAGCCTATGAGACAGCGTGCACAACGCCGGGGAATGTCGAATCCAACGGTGATACGAGTGAAACGCGTTTACGAACCGTACAGGCCGGAGGACGGCGCCCGCTTCCTCGTAGATCGGCTTTGGCCGCGTGGAGTTAAGAAGGAAAACCTGCGGTCGCACGGCTGGCTCAAAGAGGTAGCCCCGAGCGACGCGTTGCGCCGTTGGTTTGCCCACAATGCCCGCAAGTGGAACGTGTTTCGACAGCGTTATTTTAACGAGCTCGATGCCAAACCGGAAACCTGGCAACCAATCCTGGAAGCGGCGCGCAATGGCAACATCACCCTCCTTTTCGCCGCCCGCAACATTGAATACAACAACGCTGTCGCGCTAAAGCAGTATTTGGAGAAACGGCTGGGGGCTGTGGTATAAATGCCGCAAATGCTCTCTTTGTGGGAGCAGGAGTTGCTCGTGTGGCGACAAGCGAATCTTTAGAAAAACTTTCACCCTGGTGGCGCCATAGCGTTATTCTAACATTGGTGTTTGGCTTCACGATTTTGATCTGGCTCTCGGCCCGTACTTACAAGGATGCCCCTCCCATTCCAGAAAAGATTGTTAGCCCTTCCGGCGAAACTGTTTTCACTCGGGCAGATATCCTGGCAGGACAGAAAGTGTTTTTGAAATACGGCCTGATGGACAACGGCACCATCTGGGGCCATGGAGCCTATCTCGGACCCGACTTTTCCGCCGCCTATTTGCATGAGCTAGCTCTCGATGCCGGCGCCATGATTGCGGAACAAAAATACGGCGCCCCCTTTACGCGGCTTTCCGCGGTGGAGCAAAGCGTTGTGAGCGCCGAAGCGCAGCAGCTTTTGAAACAGAACAGGTACGATCTCGAGTCCCAGTCCTTGGGCTTCACCGAACCGGAGACTTTCTCTTACCGGCGACAGATCGAAAAGTGGACTTCCTATTTTTCTGAGCCTAGCAACAATGGCGGGCTGCCCGCAAAGTATATCCGGGACTCCCAAGAGATCAAGCAGCTTACGGCTTTTTTCGCTTGGACCGCGTGGGCATCCGTCGCCAAGCGCCCGGGTAAATTCTATTCCTATACGAATAACTTCCCCTATGAACCAATGGTGGGCAATACGCCGACAGGCGACGCGCTGCTCTGGAGCGCGCTGAGTCTCATCGCTCTGCTTGTCGGAATCGCCGCTGTCTTATTTGCCTTCGGGAAGTTCGACTATCTCGGCTGGAAGGGAAAAAGTGAACATATCCATCCGAAGATGCTACCGGGAACGACTTCGGCGAGCCAGAAGGCACTGATTAAGTATTTTCTCGTCGTCGCGTTGCTGTTTCTTGCCCAGGTTGTCGTCGGTGGCGCGACTGCTCACTATCGCGCCGAGCCCGGGGGATTTTATGGCATCGATTTATCCGGATGGTTTCCCAGCCATCTCGTCCGAACATGGCATCTTCAGTTGGCGATCTTCTGGATCGCCACCGCGTATATCGCCGGCGGGTTGTTCCTCGCGCCTTCTCTCGGCGGCAAGGATCCCGCCGGCCAGGTCAAAGGCGTCAATCTCCTGTTTGTCGCCCTGGTCATCGTGGTCGCCGGCAGTTTGCTCGGCGAGATGCTCGGACTGAACCAGTTACTGGGACAGCTATGGTTCTGGCTTGGTCATCAAGGGTGGGAGTATCTGGAGCTCGGTCGCGCCTGGCAGATCTTGCTCGCCGTCGGGCTGGTCCTGTGGCTTGCATTGCTTTTTAGAGCCGTGGCGCCGGCGCGCCAAGATCCGGAGCGGCGCGAGGTGACTTCGCTTTTTTTGTATGCAGCCTTCGCGATTCCCCTCTTTTATCTCCCCGCCTTGTTCTTTGATGGTTCCAGCCATTTTTCGGTGGTAGACATGTGGCGATTTTGGATCATCCATCTTTGGGTGGAAGGATTTTTTGAGCTATTCGCCACCGTGATGGTGGCGATCATTTTCTACCAGTTGGGAATCGTTTCCCATATCACCGCCGCCCGGGTAGTTTATCTGGACGCGATTCTCTACCTCGGCAGCGGCATTGTCGGCACGGGGCATCACTGGTACTGGACCGGACAATCCAATGTCACCATGGCCCTTGCGGCGATGTTTTCTGCCCTGGAGGTCGTGCCTCTGACGCTCCTGACCCTCGACGCTTGGGATTTCGTGAAATTGAGCCGAGGCAGGTGCGAGATCTGCAACAAATCAATCTCCGTGCCGCACAAGTGGACCTTCTATTTTCTCATGGCAGTGGGCTTCTGGAATTTCGTCGGCGCCGGAGTGTTCGGTTTTCTGATCAATTTGCCGATTGTTAGTTACTTTGAAGTCGGCACCATGCTTACCCCGAATCACGGCCATGCCGCCATGATGGGAGTTTTCGGCATGCTCGCGATGGCGCTACTGGTTTTCGCCCTGCGCCAGATATTGACTGATGCTCAGTGGGCGAGGCCGGAAAAATTTATCCGGGTTTCTTTTTGGGGACTCAATATTGGCTTGGGAATGATGGTCCTGAGCAATCTTTTTCCTGGTGGCGTGCTTCAGCTGGTCGATGTCCTAAAGCACGGATACTGGCATGCCAGGAGCCTCGAGTTCCTGAACGAAAGCATTGTGCGCATCATCGAATGGGCCCGTCTGCCTGGGGATATCATCTTTATTGTAACCGGGGTTCTTCCCGCACTGCTCGCTACCGGTTGGACGTATAGGCAATTGAGAACAAATAGACGCCGGGAATGACAATGGTACATTATTCCACGGTGAATGATCAAAAGGCAGCCTTCTATGCCCGGAAATATTTACCGCTACCTCGCTGACGATCACGCGCGCCTCGATGGTCTGCTGCGGCGCGCTGCAAGCCAGCCGGACAAGATTGATTTAGCCTCTTACGCCGAATTTCGTGCCGGCCTGCTCAAACACATCGGCATGGAAGAAAAAATCTTGCTGCCCGCGGCGCAGCGCCTGCGCGACGGCGTGGCTCTGCCTGTGGCTGAAAAGCTACGCTTGGACCATGGCGCTCTCGCAGCGCTGCTTGTCCCCCCTCCGACCCGAGCGCTCATCGAGACCATTCGCACCGTTCTGCGCGCTCATAACCCGCTCGAGGAAGGGCCTCAAGGTGCTTATGAGATGTGTGAACAGGTAGCCGGAGACACGGCTGAAGAGCTCCTCCGCCAGCTGCACGAAGCGCCGGCCGTGAAGGTTGCGCCGCACAGCGATGCTCCCCATGTGATCGAAGCCCTGCGCCGCGCTCTCAGTCGCGCCGGCCACAAACTCATAGAGGTTCCATAAAACCCCACGGAGGAATCTTATGGTAAAGACCGAAATGATCGAATATCTTCTCCGGCGGCAAAGAAAGCAGATCATTGAAAGATCGCGCAGACTCGCAATTATCGGGGCCGCGACCGAGCATTATTACCGAAGCTACAGCAACACTGAGAAGCTGATATCCTACGGCCTTGAAGTCCTGCCCGTGATACCCGGCGAGACAACCTACCTGGGCGTCCCGTGCTATAACTCCCTGTCCAAGGTGCCCGGCGAGATCGACATCGTCCAGATTTATCCGCGCGCAGGCTTGGACATGCCGGCCTTGGCCAAAGAAGCTATTGCCAAAAAAGCCAAAGCCTTTTGGATCGAGGAAGGCGGGGCAAAGAATGACGTCAAAGAGGCTCTTGCAGCTGCGATGGTTTACATTGTCGAATACGAAAATCTTGAGCGGGAATACAGCAAACACTTTCAGCCACCCCAGGTTCAGCCAGCGATCGCTCCTCCTAAGCATACCATCACGGTCGGCGAGCGCATGCGCCGCCATCCGGTCACCGTCAGGCGCGGGGACAGCCTCGATTCCGCTCTGCACAAGATGAGAGAAGGTCACTTTCGGCATTTGCCAGTGGTAAACGAAGAAGCGCGACTGGTTGGCATGCTGTCAGACCGCGATATCCGTCTGCTGTATCCCTCGCTGGCGTTTGTTTCCCGGGATGACGCTACAGAGCAACTCAAAAAGATCAACGTCGAACAAGCGGCTGTTTTTAGTCCGGTGGCGATTCTTCCCGACAGGCCGCTGGAACAAGCGGCCGAGCTTATGCTGCGCTGGGAAATCTCTGCCCTGCCCGTGGTCGCGACAGAGGATTTCCTCGTTGGCATCATTACTCACTCCGACCTGCTGGCGGAATTCATTGCGCGCGGGAACAGAAATAGAGCCCGAAACCCGATGCCGACGGAAACCATGGATTAAGGTTTCCGCGCCAGCTTCTCCCGCGTCCGGGCCATGATTTCATTTGTTCTGTCGCTACGACCTACCTATTCGTCTCCTTGCTGACCCTGCCGCTTGGGTTTGCCAGAGATCGCGGTTTAGACTTCTGCGAAAATCGGGCTTCAGAGCGTCCCTTGCGGAAACGGTAATGCATTCAGGATTCTGACTCGCCAGTGCGAAGATCGTCTTTTCGCGCGGGCTTTTCTCGCCGTTGCAAGAAGCAGTGAAAGGTTTGACGGCAGGCGGTGAAACGCTTATAGAATATGCATGTCCTCGGCGAGAGTTCCTCACCGGCGCGTCGAAGGCTGTCCTTTCATCGTCTCACTGTCGCAAGTCACTCTCTTGGCCGCTGTGCTATCGGCCTGTTCAGCTCAGCCGCAAAGCCAGCCGGCGGTCGGAGGACCAGCCTTCCCTGCAGCTCAGCAGTCAGAGGAGTGTACAACTCTAGCGAACATGTTATGCGGTGCAATGTCGATGCTCTCCGGTGATACCGCCCTCGAGCGGGGACCAACATGTAGCGCATACCGGGACCGCAACGGAACGCTCGTTCAAACGTGCGGCACCGCTCAAGCCAAGGCGCCGACAGTCGCTACCGGGCGCACTGAAGCCAAGCCACCGACGACCCCGGTAGAGTTCAACAAGGCGGCCGCGGGCTCGGTTCGGCTCTCGTGGTCAGACAACTCAAACAACGAGAATAATTTCGTCGTCGAGCGTTGCGATGAAGCTCGCCTCACGACGCAAACGACCGCGTCGTGCACCGGCAGCTGGAAGGTGTTAGGAATCGTGGCGGCCAATATGACCAGCTATGTCGATCGCACGGTGTTGCCGAATCACACTTACATCTACCGGGTAAAAGCGACCAATAGGGCTGGGAGCTCCGGTTACACGAACGAAATGTCGACGACGACTCCGTCGCAGTAACCGGTTAAGCGTTAGGGGCAAAGTATCAGGTGTTAGGCGGACACCTTACCCCTTCACGCCTCACGGGTTTCTACTCCTTCGGCTTGGCGTACTTGCCGGTAAGCTGTGGGGTGGGCCCTTCCAGCCCCTTTTCCTGCCGTTGCAGCCGTGTTTCCCTTGCCCACGTGCGCTTGAGATCGTCGCGGATCTTGAAGTGCAGGCGGCCCAGCCCGTCGGTTTCGAGCTCGACCAAGTCCCCGTCCTGGAACGGGTTCAACCCGCGGTGATTGGTTCCTAGCGCCAGGACGTCGCCTGCTTCGAGCGGGTGGATCGAGCTGATCCATTCGATGCAGCGCGGGATCTTGTGTGCCATGTCGCTCGTGTTGTAGTTCTGCATCAAGGTCCCGTTCACCCACAGCCTCACCTGGAGCTTGTGCGGATCTCCCACCTCGTCGGCCGTCACGATATAGGGGCCCATCGGCGCGAAGGTGTCGCGCGACTTCATCTGATAGAACGTGTTGCCGGCGGGCGGGAGACCGCGCGCCGAGCCATCGATGAAGTTCAAGTAGCCGAAGACATATTCCATCGCCTTTGCGGCAGGCACATTGGTGGCGCGCTTACCGATCACCAGCGCCATCTCCGCTTCGCCCTCGAAGATGGTGGCGGGCACGTCGGGCAGCACCATGGTGTCGCCGTCGCCGATGACACAGCCCGGGGACTTATGGAACGCGTTGATCGGCGCCGGCTCCTTGCGCGTGCCGTCCTCCATGTAGTTCACCGCCATGCAGTCGATATTGACGGCTCTCGGCAGCGGCGGCCGGATCCGCACCTTGTCGAGCGGCGCGCCCTTGCCGGCAGCGGCCGTCTGCTCCAGCGCGCCCCGGTAATCCGCGAAGTGCTCGATCAGACCGCTGATCAGGTTGTGTGGCCCGGTGTGCGGGATGTTGCGCACCGCCTGCGACACGTCCACCACCGTATCCCCTTTCACAACGCCTAGTTTAAAATCATCGAAAAACAGTAGCTTCATTTAGCCCTCCTTAAGAATTAACCCGGATCTTACGAATATCGCTGCGGTTCTTCAAGGAAAAAAACATCGGCGAAGAGGCACAGCCACAACACGCATCAGCACGAACGTCCAAAAAGTTTAAAGCCTCTGCTTTATGCCGATCTGTTCCGATTCGAGCAGAGGCGCGTTCCGACCGGCCTTTACATCGTCAACACGACTTTGCCGAAATGCTCTCGGCCTTCGAGATAACGTTGTGCGGCGCGGGCCTCCGCGAGCGGGAAACTCTTGCCGATGACCACTTGAAACTTCTGTTCCTTAACCCGCTGTTGAATCTCGTCGAGCTGCTTAAAATCTTCGGGGTTTGCCTTGAGATGGTTGGTGATTGAAAAACGCTTCGCCTTGCGTCCCTCGGTCAAACTCGGCGGCGGGTCGGGAATCGCGCCGAAAGCTCCGCCAATAGAAAACAACCGGCCGCCGGGAGCGAGAATTTGTAAACTCTTCTGGTAGACATCGCCGCCAATCATTTCCAAGACTACATCAACACCACGATCGGCGGTGACGCGCATCACTTCCTTAGCGAATTCATTTTCCGAGACATCGATTGTTACGTCGGCTCCCAACTGGCGAAGCCGGCGGCATTTCTCTTCGCTGCCCGACGTGGCGATGACTCTCGCGCCGAGATGTTTGCCTATCTGGATTGCCGCGGTCCCGACGCCGCTGCTACCACCCTGCACCAACAGCCATTCGCCCGCCTTGAGATCCCCGTCGGTCAACAGTCCAAACCAAGCCGTGAGAAATACTGTCGGCAAACAGGCTGCCTGGGCGGAGCTAACACCGTCTGGCACCGGCCGAACCTCAGAGACTGTGGCGACGGCGTATTCCGCATAGCCACCGAGGCTGGGATACCCAACGACGCGCTGGCCGATTTTGTATTCGCTCACGTTGTCACCGAGCTTCGCGATCGTTCCGGCAAATTCTCGTCCGGGAATTACCGGCAGCGCGTCGGGAGAAATACGGTAGGTCCCTTTACGCAGCCCGATATCGGCGCGGTTCAACGAGGCCGCTTCGACTTTGATCAAGACTTCGCCGGCTTTCGGCGCCGGCGCCGGGACCTCTTCGTATTGGAGCACATCTTCCGTCGGGCCAAAATTGTGAATGCGGATGGCTTTCATTGATCTCGCCTCCTTTAGGATAATCCCGCGGAAAATCTTAGACAGGACGAGATCGCTCTGTCAATGTGGAAGCCTCTCCTGAGCGAAAGCCAAAGATCGAACGATGAACGGTAGCAAGTTGAATGGCTTCGGACGGCTAGAATTTGAGTCCATGCTAATGTACACTACTGGTGTACATTTGGAGAAAACCATGCCCAAAGAGAAAGTCATGACGTTTGTCGAGGCGCGGTCGAAGTTGAGTGAAATCGTCGATCGGGTCAATGAGCAAGGCGCGACCTATATAGTCGCCAAGCGGCAAAAGCCGGTTGCGGTCATTATTGGGATCGATCGATACCGGCAACTGTCTGGGGCCGCCAAACATATAAAAGAAGTTGCCGGCAAGCGAATCTTAAATATCGAGGGGATCGCCAAGGCCGTCGGAGATATCGATCAGGCTATTCGCGCGCTGCGAAAATCACGGTTGGAAGCAGTCGAGCATTCGTTCTGACGGCTATGCTCTTTGTCACCGATACCCACGCGCTCATTCACCATATCACGGGCCGGAAAAGAAGGCTCGGCCGGAAAGCGCGCGGCGCGTTTGAACGAGTCAAGCGTGGAACTGATTCCGTGCTTGTCCCGTTTACTGTTCTCGAAGAGGTAATGCTTCTCTCCGAAGCCGGCAAACTTCGCCTTCCTCTGCCATTCCGCGACCTGGTCATTTCTTTCGCGCAGGCGGACAATTTCGATCTGGGAGTCAATGACATGCAGCTTCTTCTTGAGGCCGCCTCATTGACCGGCATTAAAGATCCTTATGATCGTCTGATCGTTGCTCAGGCCAGGGTAGCCGGCCTACCACTTATCACCGGAGATGACGGGATCCATGAATCGGGCTTGGTCCGCACCGTGTGGGATTAGGGCGCGCAGCGAAAACTAGGACGATTTTTTCAATGGCGCTACAAGCGCCCTCCCCCCCGTTATCTTCGATCCATCCTACAGCCCAGGGGGTTATCTAAGCCCGTCTGCCCCTTGTCCGTCGCTGCCAGCAAACCAACCCTGACGTTGACATGGGAACCGATTATTGGATAGTGTCCTTTTAGATTGGGGATGCGCGACAGGCTTCCCTTTTTTGATGCGGGGTTTTAGGCTCTCTAATTCGGGAGGGCCTGGGCAGTCGGCGCAATTTTGAGTCCTTCGGTAACTAAAGCTCAAAAAATAATCTTCATCGTTTCGTTTTGTATTTCAATCACAGGAGGGATTTATGGTAAAGGCGATTGTTTCTCGTAGTCTAATGACCGGCATACTCGTGGGGATCTTTGCGCTGGGTTATCTTTGCGGATCGGTGAACCAACGACAAGCTGAGGCCCAGCTAGGGGGCCTGCTGGAGCAGGCTGGCAAAGGGGGTGGCGCGCTCGGTTCGGTGACCCAACTCGGTTCCTCGATTGTGGAGATGCAGGATCACGTCAACGGTCTACAGAAAAACCTTGAAACCCTAAGAAAAGTACAGTCAGCATTGACCGGGAAGTAGCAGTTTGGGAATCGCTGAGATGTCGGAAGTGATGCGTTGACTCAAACAGAAAAAAAACCGGCCAGCCGAGGCTAGAGTCGCAACGGATCGATGTTAAGATGGGGCGATTCCACGTAAAGGGACACTTGACGGGTCCGACAGGCCGGCTCGAGTTCCTTGTAGACACAGGGGCTACGCATACCGTGGTGCCCCGACTACTTGCGGAAAAGGCTTGACCTGAAGCCTGCTCGCTCTCAACGCGTGGTGATTGCCGGAGGACAGCGAGACGTTTGGCCCGTTGCCGAGGTCCGGTTGGCTCTGAACGGCGATGAAATCACTACGCCATGTTTCATTGCAAGTGACGGCCCTCCATTGCTCGGCGCCGTGGCTCTTGAAAGTCTTTTTCTGGCCGTTGACCCAGTCGGCAAGCCTTTGATCCCCCCAGTCGGCAAGCGTTTGATCCCCGTAGACGGGTTTGTTGGTTAGTTCGATTTGAGAACGAGTCTGCAGCCGATGCGTCCACCCGTATTCCGATTGCAAATTAGACTTAACCTACTAAATCGTTTTTTCCCCGGAAAAGGTGCAGGGGAAGCGTACTCTCGCCCATTCCAATACAAACGCCTCTAAAGCATTTGAAACGCGTTCAACGTTTGAACTGTTTGAACGGCTTCCCTCCAGGCCTTAGATGCAACAACCGCTAAAATGCGGAGGTAACCATGGCTGAATGGATAATGGTTGTTCTCACGCTAGTAGTCGTCTTTCTTACTTTGCTGGTAGTCAAGGTCTATGACCGAATCGCATGGCTCACCGGCTCGATGGAATCACACTCTGATCTCATGCTCCGCATTGAAGCTCGTCGCGGAATAAACGGAGAGCCCGTAAAGTTGCTATGGTGGGATCCAACGATCGAAGGCGTGCCTACCAAGAAACAACATGGTCAAGAGGTTGATCTAAGTACGCACTCCCGCCCAAGCCTATCAGGACGTGATGGGATGGCTAGAGCGGCTGCAGTCCGGAAAAGTAGAACTCGTCACACGTCCAAAAATCCTAGTTCCGCTACCTGATGACAGAAAGTCGGATGTCCTGCGGCGACGGAGGCGGTACGGCGATTTTTCTAGCATGAACCGGATGTGGAACCAGAGTCATAGCCATGAAATTCACGAACGTTTACAGCACAACCCTGAAGAGTGGGAGCAGTATCACACCCTGTATCGTGAGAGTCGCAAAGGATGGGCTGTAATCCCTTATGAGGAAATGATCCGGTGGTGCCAACGTCGCAGCGATTACGTTATTGGTGACTTCGGCTGTGGTGAGGCAATGCTGGCGGTGGCGCTTTCAGACCGGCACACGGTGTGTAGTTTCGATCACATTGCAATCAATCAAGACGTCGTAGAATGTGACATAGCCCACGTTCCGCTTGACGACGAAACGCTCGACGTTGCGGTCTTTTCGCTTTCCTTGATGGGTAAGAACTTCACTGACTATCTCCTGGAGGCCTACCGCACGCTCAAGCTGGATGGCTCCCTGCATATCATTGAAGCTACGTCGCGCTTCAAAGACCGCGCCATTTTCATTAGTGGCCTAAAAAAACTAGGTTTTTCCGTGGTGGAAACCAAAGACTTATGGAAGTTCACCCACATCCATGCGATCAAAAGTGAGAATCCACCGGAACGAAACCATCGGATTGCGTTCTGAGTTTTACAGAACTAGATGTTTGACAATGTGAACTTCGCAGCCTAGACTTTCGTCAAATGGCACTCAAGCAAATCACCGTAAACGCTGAATGGGACCCCGAGGCTAAAGTCTGGGTCGCAACCAGCGACGATGTGCCCGGCCTCGTCACCGAAGCCGAGACCGTTGAGGCTCTGGCAGAAAAACTCTCCGTTATGATCCCAGAGCTGCTGGAAGCGAACGGTACTCTGGCAGGCAGTGCGGTCCGCCAAGTGCCTATTAATCTGATCGCCCACCGCGAACAGCTGATCTCGCTCCACGACTAAATGGCAGACTACTCGCCGGAGGTGAAACGGATTCTCCGGGCGAACCGTTGTTATTTTCACCGCCAGGGCAAGGGGGATCACGAAATCTGGTACAGTCCGATCACGAACCGCTACTTCCCGGTAGACAACAAGATTCTTTCCCGCCACACGGCAAATGGCATTCTTAAACAGGCAGGCTTACCGAAAGAGTTTTAATCTCTGTGGGTTAATTCCCCGCAGCTTGATGCGGGTAGTCACCAAAAGAAGCGAATTTTTCAAACGACGATTTCCATAAACCATGGTTCCTGACCAGCAGCAAGGGCACTTTCCGTCGAATTCCGTTCCAAAACTGTTCAAAATTCTCCTTTTCGATTTTCTCGCTAGCATAGTTGCATCAAATCTCGATTGCGATACAGTGTGATCAATTTCCGCTCAACCTGGGTTTTCTGATTTTCCAAGCAATCTACCGATAGTCTCGACGGCTGCGCGTAGAATCGTCGAAGAATAAGGAGGTCTATATGACGAACGGACAATGGGCCCGCGAATTCGACGACGCTCTGATGCGAATTAGGCAGCAGTTCCGAGGGTTCAAGCCCGGCGGCATCGTGACGATCGTAATTGGATTCCTGGTTTTCATCTTTCTGTGGTCGAGCTGGTACACCGTCCAGCCGGAGGAGACCGCGGTCGTCCAGCGGTTCGGCCGCGTAGACCGGACCACGGGTCCCGGTCTTCACTTCAAGATTCCTTTCGGCGTCGAGTCGGTGACGCTCGTTCCGACGGCGCGCGTGCTGAAAGAAGAGTTCGGCTTTCGCACTCTCGCGGCCGGGCGGCGGACGCGATACGAACGCGGCGATTTTTCCAACGAGTCGCTCATGCTGACCGGTGATTTGAACGTCATCGACGTGCAGTGGATCGTCCAATACCGCATCGAGGACCCGGTCCGTTATTTGTTCCAAGTCCGCGAGCAGCTGGAGACCTTCCGCGACATCGCGGAGGCGGTCATGCGCCGCGTGGTCGGAAACCGCCTGGGAAGCGATGTATTGACGGTGGGCCGCGTCGCGGTCTCCAGCGAAGTAAAGGAAGAGATGCAAAAGATTTTGTCGTCCTATGATACCGGCATCCGGCTCGTGACGGTCGAGTTGCAGGACGTCACGCCTCCCGATCCGGTCAAGCCGGCGTTCAACGAAGTCAACGAAGCCCGGCAGGATTTGGAGCGCATGGTCAACCAGGCGCAGGAGCAAGCCAACAAATTGATTCCCAAGGCGAAGGGAGAAGCGAAACAGTCGATCGCCGAGGCCGAAGGTTATGCCACGGAGCGCATCAATCAGGCTCGCGGCGAAGCAGCGCGGTTCTCCTCCGTGCTGCAGGAATATCAGCGCGTCCCTGAAGTGACGCGACGGCGTCTTTACCTGGAAGCGATGGGCGAGGTGCTGTCCGACGCGAAGGGAGTTTATATCGTGGACAGCGAGCAGCGGGCGTTGGTTCCCTGGCTTTCCATTGATTCCAACCGAGCCCCCGCCCCGCTTAAGAATCTGGAGCAGGAAGGAGCCAAGCCATGAAGACGCCGATCACTTACGGATTGATCATCTTACTGGTGACAGCCTTTTTCGCCGTCTCCGGAGCCTTTTATGTCTTGGGCCAGGGACACCAGGCGATCATCCTCCAGTTTGGCCGGCCCGTCGGCAAGCCCGTGACCGAAGCCGGCCTTCACTTCAAAATCCCGTTCATCCAGGAGGTGCGCCGCTTCGACAAGCGACTGCTTATTTGGGATGGCGATCCGAATCAGATCCCGACAGCGGGGCGCGAATTCATCTGGGTCGATTCGACCGCGCGCTGGCGCATTGTCGATCCCCTCAAATTTCTTGAAAGTGTCGCCACGGAAGCCGGCGCGCAGTCCCGGCTCGACGACATCATCGATTCGGTCGTGAGAGATCTGGTCTCCGCCAATCCTCTGGTCGAGCTGGTTCGTAGTTCGTCGTGGGAGACCCCGAAAAGCGACGTTCTCGAAGAGGCGCCAAAGGAGGTGGTGGAAGAACTCAAGAAAGAAATCGTGATGGGGCGAGAGGAAATTACGCGGGCCATTCTCGCCGAAGTGCGCAAGACCACTCCCCAATACGGGATCGAAGTCGTAGACGTCCGCATCAAGCGGCTCAATTACGTGGAAAGCGTGCGCGAGAAGGTTTACGCCCGCATGATCTCCGAGCGCAAGCGGATCGCGGCCCGCTTCCGCTCCGAAGGGGAAGGGCGGAGCGCCGAGATTCTAGGCAACATGGAAAAAGAGTTACGCGAGATCCGCTCCGAGGCCTATCGTGAGGTACAGGAAATTCGCGGCAAAGGGGACGCGACGGCAACCAAGATTTACGGCGACGCTTACGGCAAGGACAAAGAGTTCTACGCCTTTTCCCGCACGCTGGAGAATCTGAAAGCAGGGAAAAATAAAAACGCCGTCCTAGTTCTGACTACCGACAGCGATTACTACCGTTATCTCAAGGAGGCGAATCCTCCGGCCGCGAGAAACCGGCGCTGACGGCAGCGCGGCTCCAGGGACCCATTTCGATGACGGCGCAGGGTCCCACGACCTAAGCGCAAACTATAACCTCATCTTCTTTGTTGTTGAATTGCGTTCCAAAACTGCGCGAAATTTCCACCTCCAGAGGCCCGGCCGGCTTGTGAAATCGCGGTTGGTCCTACTCGTCAATCCAGCGGGGACGAAAGAGACCTCGTACCACTTCATCGACGCAACTGACCGAGACTCAAGGGTTTCGCGGAATTCCACACGGCCGAAGGTGCACGCTTAGGATTTAAGCCTCACCTCAGCGGCTGACCTTGACAGACGGTGCAAGCCTTTTCTATAAGAGCATCTCACGCGTGGGCAGTTGAAGTGGCTCCCAGCCGCCTATGATTTGACAGATCGGAGGTGTTCCCATGACCGACCCTGTAAAAAATTTTCTACCTCGTTTTCGCTACGGCATGATTCAACCGCGCTCCCATAACGGCCGCCAACGCGGAGCCGGCTATCAGTTTTACCGGTTGGTGCCGCTCGATGTCATGCAATTTTCGGCGGTGCTCGGAATTGAAAACTACACGCTGGCGGCGGTCGAGAAGGCGCTTGGCAATTATTGGAACTGCGTCGAGACACTGGCGCAAGAGCAAGCGCAGATCATCATCCTGGGCGGCGCGCCGGTGTCGGCGGCATTGGGCCGCCGGCGCGTTGTCGAATTGCTGCGCCAGACGACCGAAAAGACCGGTATCCCCACCGACGCGCCGCTGGAAGCTCTCATCGCCGCGATGAAACGCCTCGGCGTGACAAAGCTGGCCGTCGGCAGCCGGTGGGCAGACGAGGTCAACGACGCGCTGGTTCGCTACCTGACCGAGGGCGGCATCGATGTCGTCGGGATCACTAAGAGAAACCAATGGGGCGCTGAGTCGGCCGCCATGTCTTTGGAGGAAGGACTGAATATGGCGCTCGATGTCGGACGGGAGGCGGCGCAATCGTTCCCTCAGGCAGAGGCGATTTCCGTGCCCGGAGGAGCGGCGTTGTCCCTGCATGTCATCCCGGCGTTAGAGGAGGAATTTGGCAAGCCGGTTTTCACGAATTTGAGCGCGGAAGTTTGGCATGACCTGGTGCGCCCCGCGATTATCCCGCCGGTTCGAGGCTGGGGACGGCTGCTCGCCGGAGGAAAAGTAAAAAGGGAAAAGGCGAAAGTAAAAAGGAGCCGGATTGGAAAGCAAGTCAAAAATACGGCGGGACGGGTAGGCGAAGACTTTGCGCTTCACACCATAGATTCGATTCCGCGCGCCCGTTTGCCGCAAGACCCTTCATACTCTGATAGCGGTTTTGGGCAAACCGTATCCGACAAAACGCTCTTATGTCAACTTTTATCGGCTTGTGATGTTGTCGTAACGTGTGGCACGTTGCGATTCCAGAACTGAGGCTAACTTGGTAACGGTTTTGGAACCGAGCCAGTCCAGTTACCTGCCGGAGCACTAATAAAGGAAATCTTTTTCTTTTTCCATGACTGAAATTCCGATTTTAACCAGTTCCTTATTTCTGTTTCGTTAGGATTGATAACGCCTAAGTAAAGATACTCAGGTAAGGCTTGCTTGGGAATTTGTGGGTGTGTCCAACAACTAGCCTGGAGGGTTACAAGGGCTGGGTCTTTCACGCGACCATATTCATACGGAACCCACTGCGATCCCCTTGTGTTTTCCGTCATAACTGCAAGCACATGGGAGGAATTTATTAATCCCATCTCGATGACACTTGCGATCGCGGCACTCTTCTGTTCTTCTGTTAAAGTGCTACCACCAATCCAGATTTGTAATTGAGCTAGATCCGGATCGAGAACGTCGATCCAGAACTCAAACTCTTCTTCATCTGCTAGCCAAGCGATTCTTTCCGCCTGCTCATTGTCATCTTTACGGTGGGATACGAACACGCGTGGTCGCTGTGGAGCGACGCCGATGCGGGGGGCGGCCAAAAGATCACTAGCACTTGGAGCCTTCCATTCCCCTCCGCGCCGCTGGACATTCCAAACTCCATGTCCTCGCGCATCAGGCGGAAAACGATCATTCCATGGTTGACTGACGTGATCTTTCCAATTGTAACAGGCCATCAGGACCTCAAATGGCTACGCCGGATAGGAAAGGATAGGAATTTAAAAACCCTTTTTCTCTGACGCGAGCTATAGCGCCGGACCCGCAAATCGTCAATCGCACGAGCACTTGGCGAAAATCACGGTTTTGTTTCCGATGGTTCAGGGTGATGCAGCGTTTGGAAGCGCGCGATTTGTGCCCCGTCGGGCCCCTCGCTTAAACTAAGACCGAGCGGCAGCGTCGGCTGGCATTGGGAACCGCTTTGGCTCTCATCCCCCTGAGTCAACAAAAAAAGACTCCCATCCCCTTATCCGTTCCCCACGAATGACGAGTTCATCTGTCGCTTCTTGTTGGTGCATATTCCACTCGCCAATCTTCAGAGGATAGGCCACTGACCTCAGCGGCTTGTAGGCAGAATCTATGGATCGATTCGGCCGACAGATTCGTTTCCATGAACGCACCATTGGGCAATTGCCGGCTTGCGCGAAATCTGGCGGGGTCGCGTCCTACGAATCGCGGAAATTGCGCGAGCAGATTCTCGAATCGGTCATAATCCAATTCGGCGATTGTTTCTAATGTGATTTGGATGACCTCCCGCCAATTGGAGACCGAGAAAGTCTGTCCAAGAATCGTAACCGATTTAGGAGTCGTGCCGCGAACGCCCTGGAGTGGCAATGCGGGTTCGGGCTGCTCAGACCCAAAGTACGACCAGACCTTCAAAGCCTTGTCTGCCAAAACCTCTGCGCGTTGACGGATCGACTGCTCATTCCATTCGGTAACTGCACTGAAGTACTTGTTCAGCTCAAGATGGCTGGTCAACAAAATGTCGCGTTTCCGCGAATAGTCGTCATTCGATAACGGCGCATTGTAGCCGGTCAATGTGAGGTTGCCGACCGTGTGCAATAATAGATCGTGAATCGTCTCCCACTCCTCGCCAAGAGTCGCTTTCCATGAGTCGGTGAGAGTTTGGGGCATGACGTGCTCAATCTGCAAACTTGCCATGGGAACCGGCTCCAAGTGTTCGAACGATTCTTCCAAGCGCTCCAAGATAATCTTGGTCTTTTCGATACGCTCGCCAGGGGCGTAAAACTTGGAAGAAATGAACCGTTCTCGAAACTCGGCATCTCGTGGATAGTTTTTGGTACGCAGAACTTCTTTCAATCCATCAACCACAGTCGCATATGCAGTTATCTGGGCGTACAACGCCGGGAACACTTTGTTCAGGCCATAGGTAGGCACGCCGCACACAAACCGACGAACCATAAAGTTTTCCAGAATGCGCAAAATTTCTGCAAACTCATCTTCCGAAACTTTCCCGGCGGTGTAGTCGTGGTAGATGTTGAGCAGGAACGGATATGCCGTTGTAACTTCGATCCGATTCAGGCGGTGCATTTGATGACTGATGCTGGAGCTCGGTTCTAAGGACGGCGTGAGAAGTCGTGCATAGTATTCAGCAAATCGTGTGATCTCTTGCAGGTATTCTACGATTTGTTGAGGAGATTTCTCGTCCGCGCGCTCCTTCAGGGCAAAGTAGATTTCGCCCTGCTTAATCACCCCGCCATCCTTCATCAGAAAATGACGAATGCATTCGGTCAGGTTCTCGCCCAACCGGTCTTGCATCGGAGTCCAGCAGGCACCATACAAACGCTCTTGCTCGTCCACGTGAATCTTCATGAAGAAGTAGTTTCGGATCAGGTCAGCCTGAGAAAGGGCACGTCCCTTGGCGTTTAGGCTTTCGAACACGAGGTGCGGGTTGTCATCCCGGTCGAGAACGATGCTAACGAGGATTAACTGACTAACTATGATCTGCTTCAACTTCTCGAGATCCGGAATTTGGCTCACACGCACCTTACGCTCGAAAAACTTGTAGGCGCGAGCAATCTGGTCATCAGTTGAGGCAAACTCACTCTTGATCACGGACAGGAATGACTCCCGGTCACCTTGCGTCGGCAACAGCTTAAACGCATCGTGGCCTTGTTTGAACGGGTTCTTGAGTAAGGTCTGCTCGATCTCGTCCGCGAGCGTGCCACTTGCAGATGTTCTGGCCTTGTCTCGCAACACCGAAAGCAGAATAAATATCGTTGTGAAGCGCTGCTGGCCATCGATCAGAAGAAACTTGGCGACGCCCTCGGGTACAGAGTGTGTGGGCATCGTGACGATTGAACCGATGAAGTGACTTCGCGGCTGTTCCTCCTCGTAAAGTTCGACGAGGTCTTCCCAAAGCGTATTCCACTCCTTGGTGTCCCAGCTATATTTTCGCTGGAATAGCGGCACGACGTATTGGTTTGTACCTTCGATAACTCGCTGAAGTTTTGTTTCCGAGGCTTTCATCGAGGTTTCTTGCGGTGACAGTTTTCGAGTTTAAGAATGCTCAACATGGCTTCGGCAAATTGCTGCCCTTGCCCCGATACCTGTCTTTAGCTGGGCGAAGGGGCAGCGATAATCTTCAAATGAATGATAGAAATTTGCTTTGAGTTCCCCCACCCGGCAACTCAAAAATTCCGCCAACTATCACCTGCCACCACCGTTTCAAGAGCCAAGCGGCCTGCCGAGAAAGAGCGAACCACCCGGCCCCCTATTTTGGGCGAAACTATCCGATAAGGGGGGTTTATGTCAAATTGGCCCTGATTTGTGGACAGGGCTGGACGTCTGCCCCCCCCCAATTGCGCTAAGAGTGTTTTAAATCAATTGGCTGTAAGATGGGTCAAAGGTAATCTCTTTTGTTTCTCTTCTGGGAGGTTCGCTTTCAGCAGGGGCGTGCGACACTTCCCATAAACCTAAATGTTGAAGAATTTTTCTAATCACGTCGACCTGGTCAATGAAAAGCCTGTCTGTTTCACAAACTTGGAGTTAACGCGCCGGCTCGACGCGGATGCGCGCATCAACGATGCGGCACCCTTGCCCCGGGGCGAGCGCAAAAATCGGGTTTAAATCCAGTTCGCTTATTTCCGGCACTTCCTCGACGAGCCGGGAGATGCGCAGGAGAATTTCCTCAATCGCCGAAATGTCCGCCGGCGGGTGACCGCGGTATCCTTGGAGCAATCGATAACCGCGAATTGCCTCGACCATCTCCTTCGCGTCGCGATCGGTAAGCGGCGTCACCCGGAAACAAACGTCCGCCAGGATCTCGACATAGATTCCGCCCAAGCCGAATCCGATCAGAGGGCCAAAGAGCGGGTCCTGCGTAACGCCCACCATAACCTCCACTCCTCCCGAGACCATGGGTTGCAGCAACACGCCCTCCATCGCGTCGAGACTTTTTTCCTCGATCATACGCTGTCGAATCTCCGTGAACGCCCGGCGCACCGCCGCGTCATTGCCGAGATTGAGACGCACGGCGCCGAATTCGGTTTTGTGAACGATGGAATGCGAAGCCAGCTTGGCCGCCACCGGAAACCCGACCGCGCGCGCCAGCCGAACGGCTTCGTCGGCGGTTTTTGCTACTCCTCCCGGCGGCACAGGTAAGTGAAAAGCGCTCAGCACCGAGCGCGTCTCGTCGCTCGCAAGCCAGCCCGGGCCCCGCTCGACCAGAGCGTTGTGGCAAACTGCGCGCGCGGCTTCGGGTTCGATATCGGGAACATCCGGCACCACGCCGGGAGGTTTACGCAGCCACTCCCCGTAAGCAGTAACGCGAGACAGCGCCCGGCCGGCGGCCTCGGGGAAACCATAGGTTGGGATCGATTCCTTGCCGGCGACCAGAGGCTCGGGGAGAGCTCCAGCCATCCAACAGGCCACCACCGGCTTTGAAGCCGCCCCCGTCAAGCGCGCGGCTTTCACCCCATCGACAATCGCCGTCGCCAATTCCACGGCCTCAGACATCGCCACATCGACGTAGGTCACGACCAGAGCATCGACTTCGGGCGCCTGCAAGAGAACCTCAACCGCGCGGCGATACTCCGGCGGACCTGCAGCCGCGATCATGTCGACGGGATTTGTCACGCTCGCGTTGCTCGGGAGAAATTCGCGCAGCCGTGCCTTGACGGCGGCGGAGAGTTCAGGAACGATCAAGCCGCCGGCCTCGCAGGCGTCGGCGCAGAGGATGGCGGGCCCGCCGGCATTGGTTAAAACGCCAACCCGGCGTCCGCCGGGCAAGGGCTGGGTTGCCAGGAAGGCCGCGAGATCAAACATTTCATCGAGCGTCTCTGCCCGGATAACTCCCGTCTGATGAAAAAGGGCGTCTACCGCCACATCGCTGCCGGCCAGAGCCGCCGTGTGCGAGCCTGCGGCGCGCTTTCCCGACAGCGTGCGCCCGGCCTTCACGCAGACGATCGGCTTGGTGCGGCTGACGCGCCGCGCGATGCGCGCGAAGCGACGCGGGTTGCCGAAAGACTCAAGATAGAGAAGCATGACATCGGTCGCTGCATCCTCCTCCCAGTACTGCACGAGGTCGTTGCCCGACACGTCGGCTTTGTTGCCGACGCTCACAAAAGTCGAAAGGCCGAGCTGTCGCTGTCGCACCATCGACAGAATGGCGAGGCCTAACGCGCCGCTCTGCGATAACATCGCGATCCGTCCTGGCGGCGGAAACACCGGGGAGAAGGATGCATTCAGCTCGACCTGGGGATCGGCGTTGATCAACCCCAGACAGTTGGGACCTACCATGCGCATTCCGTAGCCGCGCACTTTGTCAAGCAGCTCGCGCTGCAACCGCTTCCCCTCCTCACTCACCTCGGCAAAGCCGGCCGTGATCACCACCAGAGCTCGCACACCGCGCGCCGCGCAATCATCCACCGCTTTCAGCACGGCATCGCGCGGAACCGCAATGATGGCGAGATCCGCCGGCCCCGGAAGTTCGCACACCGAAGGATAAAGCTGCCTTCCCTCGATAGCCCCAGCACGAGAATTGACTCCGTAAGTGGTTCCATGGAACCGGCTTGTTAATGCTTTGAAGATGCGCTGCCCGATACTCGATGGGTTGCGTGATGCGCCCACGACGGCAACTGCATTCGGCTTGAAGAACGGACGCAGCGATGAGGTGGTAAAAAGCCGATCGCGGATCTCCGAACGGGCAACGCTCGCCTCGGTGGCCTCAACCGTAAGGTCCGCTTCGATATACCCGCCCTCCACTCGTTCTTTGATTGCAAAACCGGAGCGACGCAGGATAGCAATCATTCGTTGGTTTTCCACGCTTGTAACGGCCCAGAACCGATCGATGCCGTTTTGCACGGCCAAAACCGCCAGACGCTCGAACAGCAAAGCCCCTAGTCCTTTCCCCTGAAACTGATCGTGCACCGCCATGGCGATTTCGGCGGTCCTCTCGCCTCGGGCAACGTAAGAACCGACCGCGATGATATGCGGCACGCCGGCAAGTGTCCGGGTGACGACCAGCGTGAGTTGCGCGCGGGGATGCGACGAGTCACAAAACAGATCGAGCCATTTTTCATCCGGCGGCGCAACCGAAAAAAACCGCTGCACCCGGGATTCGAGGGAAAGCCCGACGAAAAACGCGCGCAGCCCGTCGCGGTCGCCGCTTTGGGCCAACCGGATCGACGCCGTGCTGCCGTCGCGCAGGATGAGCCGCCCGGAGTCGGCGGAGTCCTGATAAAGGGGCGGTAAGTAATGAGGACGTATTTGGTTCATTGGCCCAATTTCCGGTCCACCGGATTTCCTTCTTACCGTGCTACGTACCGAGGTAAAATCGCAAGCGTATAGCCCGCGAGCGGAGAGGCTCGCTCCTTGAGCGTTGCTGGCCTGTGAATAATCCGGGAGCGAGCAAGGCGCACAGGCGCGGGCGGGTTCACGCTAACTCTCCAAGCCAACCCTGCCGCGCCATCCATTTCGCAAATTCCAACACCGGCAAGACCGTAACGGCCGCGCCCACGATCATTACCCAGTCTGTCAGGCCCATGTGGAAAGTGCCAAACGGTTCCTGGAGGAACGGGACGTACACGATCGGAATCAACAAACCGATTTGACCAACGATAGCCATGTTGAGCCACCTGTTGGCAAAGGTCCGACGGAATACCGAGCGTAGTTCAGAGCGAAAACTATAGGCTTTGAGAAACTCAATCAATATGAGGGTCACAAATGTCATCGCCATTGTCTCAGCAAGGCTGCGGCCAATGTGAATATGGTAGCCAAACAGACCCAGGTTGACCAGTGTTGACCACAGGCCGCTGATAGCCATGAGGGAAATCGAGGACCGGGTGAAAATGCCCTTGCGCGGGTCGCGCGGTTTCCGGCGCATGAGATCCTCTTCAGATGGGTCCACGGCAAGAGCAAGCGCGGGCAAGCCATCGGTGGCCAGGTTGACGTATAAAATTTGCACCGCTGTCAGAGGAAGAGGCAACCCGAGCAGCATCGCGCCCGCAAGCAGACCAATCTCGCCGATATTGGCCGACAGCAAGTACATAAGGAACTTTTTTATATTGTCGAAGATCGCGCGCCCCTCCTCGATGGCAGCGACAATTGAGGCAAAGTTGTCATCAATTAGCGTTATGGAAGCCGCTTCTTTACTCACGTCTGTTCCCGTGATTCCCATCGCAATGCCGATATCCGCTTTTCTTAAAGCCGGCGCATCATTGACCCCGTCCCCGGTCATGGCAACCACATGTCCTCTGTTTTGCAGCGCCGTAACGATGCGGAGCTTGTGGGCCGGGGAAACCCGGGCAAAAACTTCGATAGTTTCGATTTCCCGTTCCAGCTCTTGTTGCTCGGTGACCTCCAACTCCGCTCCCGTGACCACCCGGCCGTTCTTGAGCAGGCCGAGTTCGCGCCCCACCGCCTGGGCGGTAATCGGATGGTCGCCGGTGATCATGACAGGCTTGATACTTGCAAGGGCGCATTTTTGGATCGCAGCTTTGACCTCCGGGCGCGGCGGATCAATCATCCCCACCAGGCCGAGAAAAATCATGTCGCGCTCGGCATTTTCCAGGTCGGCATCAGGCTTATAAGCAACTGCCAACACACGCAAGGCCTCGCTTGCCAGCCGCTGAGCGACGGTAAGAATTTCGCTTTTGGTCAAAGAATCGAGAGGCCCTTTTCCGCTGGGGGTTTCTTGCATGGCGCATGACTCGAGGATCACTTCCGGCGCGCCTTTGGTGTAGGAAGCAATGCCGGCAGGAGTAGAATGAAGCGTCGTCATGCGCTTGGTTTCGGAGGTAAACGGGATTTCCCCAATGCGCGGGAATTGTTCGTCGAGCTCGGTCTTGTTCAACTTCGCTTTGGCGCCGGCCACCAGCAGCGCTCCCTCCGTTGGATCTCCCTTGACCTGCCAGCTGTCGCCGGACTCGCGGCGCGTGATTTGCGCGTCAGAAGCAAGGAGCGCCGCGCGCAGCAGCAATCTTAGCGAATCAGTCGGCTCGACCGGGGCTCTGTTATGGGAAAAACTACCGTGCGGGTCGTAGCCCGCGCCCGACACATCCAACAGGCGCCCGCCGACAAAGATTTTTCGCACCGTCATTTCATCTTTCGTCAACGTGCCGGTTTTATCCGAGCAAATGACTGACGTGCCGCCCAGCGTTTCAACCGCGGGCAGATAGCGCACCAAAGCGTTGCGCTTAACCATGCGCTGCACCCCCATCGCCAGCGCAATGGTGACCACGGCCGGCAGCGCTTCAGGAACAACGGCCACCGCGAGCGCAATACCAAAAATCAGCATATCTACCAACGCTTGCCCGCGGGCCAGTCCCATGGCGACAATGACGAGCACAATTGCGAGAGCGCCGCGCGCCAGAGTGTGGCCTAATCGATTCAGATTCTGCTGCAGCGGCGTCGGCCCAGGCACCACGGTTTCAAGGAGCCTTGCGATAGCGCCAATTTCCGTTTGCATGCCGCTGGCAACGATCACGCCGCTCCCTCGTCCATAGGTAACTGTCGTACCCGTATAGGCCATATTTTTGCGGTCACCCAGGGCTAATTCCGCGTTTCCCAATGCCGTCGTGTGCTTTTCCACCGGCACGGACTCTCCGGTGAGCGGCGATTCCTCGATTTGTAGATTGACCGCGTCGATCAGCCGCGCATCAGCAGGAACCCTGTCCCCCACCCGAAGAAAAATGATATCCCCGGGCACAAGGTCGCGGGCAGGGATTTCCCTCCGATCGCCATCCCGGAGCACGGTTGCGGTGGGAGCTGTCATCTTGCGCAGAGCTTCGAGAGCGCGTTCGGCGCGAAACTCCTGAACAAATCCCAACAATACGGCCAATAGAACGATCACGGCGATTGCGCCTGCTTCGACACCGTGCCCCAGCAAGCTTGACAACACGGTCGCGATCAACAGGATCACGACGAGCACGTTCTGGAATTGTCGCAGAAAAACCGTTAGCGGAGATATGCGCCGCCATGCGTGCAATTCATTGGGTCCGTATTGCTCCAAACGCCTGGCGGCTTCGGGCTCGCTCAGTCCCGAGATTGGATCGGTGGCAAGAGCCGCGAGAACTTCTGCGCTCCCCAGTGCGTGCGCCGGCAGCGGCCCGGCGGCCCGCTCCCTCCTCTGCTTGTCAACATTGGTCAATTTTCAATCCACACTGAGAGAAAGATCTTCTGCGACCTCGGGTTGCGTTCAGGCCTTTGTCAGGATTAGCGGCACGGCCTCGCGCAATGAATCTTTTACGAAGCCTTTTCGATCCGGACCGCGCAGGCTTTGAACTCTGGGGTCTCCGTCACTGGGTCATAGGCGTCTGTGGTAAGCAAGTTGGTTAGCACGTGCTGCGGGAAGTGAAAGCTCAAAAATATTAGGCCCTCGGGCGAGCGGTCGGTGATTGTAACTGCGACACGAACGCGCCCGCGGCGCGAGACCACGTCTACCTGTTCGCCTTCGACCAGGCCCAGGTCTGCGGCATCTTCGCGGCTCACCTCCACTTGTTCGTGGGGCAGAAGCAGCTCGAAACCCGCGGCGCGGCTCGTTTGCGTTCCGGTATGGTAGGCGGGTCTACGCCTCCCGGTCGTGAGGATGAGCGGATACTCGGCATCCGGCGGTTCCGCCACAGGAACATGGGGTACCGTCTGAAAGTATCCCTTCTCGGAGGTAAATGTGTCCTTGTGAAGATACTGCGTCCCAGGGTGATCGAGCGTCGGACAAGGCCATTGGATTCCCTGCAGTTCGATCCGATCATAGTTGATGCCCGCCAGAATCGGCGTGTTGCGCGCCAGCTCATCCCAGATCTCTCCCGCGTGCTGGTAGCGCATCGGATACCCAAGCCGCGTCGCCAGCTCGCACAGGATTTCCCAATCCGGTTTGGCCTGGCCGGGCGGATCGACGGCTTTGCGCACGCGCTGCACGCGGCGCTCCGTGTTGGTAAACGTCCCGTCGACTTCGGCAAAGGAAGCGGCGGGAAGAACGACATGGGCAAACTGCGCCGTGTCGGTGAAAAAGATATCCTGAACTACAAGGAATTCGACTTTCTCCAAGGCCTGCCGAGTTTTACCCACATTGGCGTCCGAGACCGCGGTGTTTTCTCCCATGATGTAAACTGCGCGGATGTTGCCCTTGAGGATTTCATCGAGGGCGGTAATTTTGGTAATACCCGGCTGCGGATCGAGCCTGACCTGCCATGCTCGCTCCCATTGTTCTCGGGCCTGATCCAATCCCGTGCGCTGGTATCCCGGCAAGTAGTCCGGCATGCAACCGACATCGCCCGCGCCCTGAACATTGTTCTGCCCCCTGAGAGGATTGACGCCAGCGCTCGGCACGCCAAAGTTCCCGCACAGCAGCGCCAGGTTCGCCAGCGACTGAACATTGTGCACGCCGCAGGAATGCTCGGTTATGCCCAGGGTATAGATGATCGCCGCTCTGCCCGCCCCGGCGTATTCGCGCGCCGCCGCGACAATCTCCTCTTGCGGGACACCGCTGATTTCCGCGGCCACGCCTGGCGTATAGGCTTTTAAGAAATCCCGCAGTTCCTCAAACCCCTTCGTGCGCTCGTCCACGTATTTCTTGTCGTAGAGCCCTTCTTCGATGATCACGTGCGCCATGGCGTTATAAAGCGCAATGTCCGTTCCGACCCGCAGCCGCAGCCAGCGATGCGCGAAGCTCACGAGCTCGATTTTGCGCGGGTCGGCGACGATCAGCTTCGCGCCCTTGGCGACCGCCTTTTTTACCCGCAGCGCGATGACCGGATGGCTCTCGGTCGTGTTGGTGCCGGCCGCGAGAATTAGCGGCGCATCCTCCAGCTCCGCGATGGAGTTGCTCATCGCGCCCCGACCAATCATGACCGCCAGACCGGCGACCGTGGGCGCGTGTCAGGTACGCGCGCAGTTGTCGATGTTGTTGGTGCCGATCACCGCCCGAGCGAACTTCTGCATCAGGTAGTTGCTCTCGCTCGTGCCGCGCGCGGAGCTCCAGAATGCGAAGGCGCCCGGGCCCGATTCCTCTTTGATGCGCGCGAAATTGGCGACGATAAGGTCGTATGCCTCCTCCCAGCTTGCCTCGTGAAAAGCACCGTTGCGCCGGATCAGCGGCGTGGTAAGGCGCTCGGGACTATGGATGAAATCAACGCCAAACTGGCCTTTGACGCAAAGCGAGCCCTGATTGGCGGGAGCGGACCAATCCGGGGTCACGCCGATGACCTGGCCCTGGGTCACGTGCAAATTGATGCCACAGCCGGTGCCGCAGAAGGGACACACGGTCCTGACTTTCGTCACCTCTTCAGCGCGCGCCTGTCCCTTCATTTTCTTGTTCATCAACGCTCCGGTGGGACAGGTCTGGATGCATTGCCCGCAGAACGTGCAGGAGCTGGTGAGAAGGCCGTCGTCGAAGGGCGCGGCGATCCGAGTGGCAAAGCCTCGTCCGGCGGGAACAATCGCATGAGCCTGCTCGAGCTCGCCGCACACGCGCGTGCAGCGGTAGCAATAAATACATTCGGAATAGTTGCGTTCGATAAAGGGGTTCAAGTCGTCAACAACCTTGCCGCTCGTTTGCCCGGTGAATGAACCGGTCTCGACCCCGTAAGCGCGCGCCAGCGCATGCAGCTCGCACGGTCCGATCTCGGCGCAGCGGGCGCACTCGCCGGCAGGATTCTCCGAGAGGACCAGGCCGAGAATTGTCCGGCGCCATTCTTCCAGCTCGGCATCACCGGTAATGACCTCCATGCCATCGGTTAGCGGCCGCGCGCAGGACGCCACAGGGAAGCGGCTGCCCTTGACCTTGACCACGCACAGGCGGCAACTGCCGGCAGGCTGAACGCGCGGGTCGTAGCACAGCGTCGGCACGCTGCTCCCTGAGCGCCGGGATGCCTCCAGGATCGATTCCCCGGCGGAGAATTCGATCGCTTTGCCGTCGATAATTGCTCTGGGACTCATCGTTTTTTCTCTCCGCCCGCTGCCTGCCTCAGGTAGATAAACCAGTAAACCAGACCCACCAGGACTCCTCCGCCGATCACGTTGCCGATAGTCGATGCGAGCAGGTTGGAGCCGAACCCGGCCACGGTCAGGTTCTCTAGCTGGCCGCCGGTGATACGCGCCGCCTGAACCAACTCGCCGTCGCCGGCCAATAGCATGCCGATCGGAATGAAGTACATGTTCGCGATGCTGTGCTCGAACCCTGAGGCGACAAACGCCGCGATCGGAAAGATAATCGCAAAGATTTTGTCGCTCAGGCTGCGGGCGGACGACGCCAGCCACACGGCCAGACAAACCAGCGCATTAGCCAAAATTCCGCGCGCCAGCGCTGCCGTGAAACTAAGGTTGACTTTCTGATTGGCGATGGCAAGCGCGGTCACGCCGACGCCGTTCTCTGCCTGCTGCCACCACCCCGCCAGATAGACCATCACGGCGACGCTGACGGCGCCGACGAGATTGCCGACATATACGAGCGTCCAGTTGCGCACGAGTTGCCCCAGGCTGATGCGCCTGCTAACCCAGCTCATAACGATGAGGTTGTTGCCGGTAAACAATTCGGCGCCGGCGATAATCACAAGAATCAGACCCAGCGAAAACCCCAGGCCCATAAGCATGCGCGTGGGCCCGAACCCAAGATTCGAGCCAGTGCCAATCAGCGTTGAGAATACTCCGCCTAATCCGATGAAAGCGCCGGCTAAAACCGCCAGCACCAGCGTCGTCATCGCAGATGCGTTGGCCTTGGTTGCGCCGCGCTCATCCACCAAACGCGCAATTTCACTCGGGCTGTAGTTATCCACCGTCGCCATCACCGGCGCCGCCGAACGCGGCTCTGCGACGCGAAAACCGCTCTCTAGCATGGACACACCCCCACGAGACATTTGCGCGCGCGCAGATGCGCGTCGACTTCCTCGGGGAAAAACCGCTGCATCCCTTTCACCACTAACGGCGCGCTCTGTCCCAAGCCGCAGGCCGAGGTGCTCGTCATCGCGGCGCCAATCTCTTCGACTTGCGCCTCGGACAAGGCAGGTTGGGCTGCCCTCCCGGTCAGCGCGTCGAGCCACTCCCGCAAACGCACCGTCCCGATCCGGCAGGGGTAGCACTTGCCGCAACTTTCCTGCTCATAAAAAACCATGCAGGAACGGACAAAATCGACCACGCAGCAGCGCTCATCGAGCACGATCACGCCGCCCGAGCCGAGAAAGACACCGTGTTGTGGGGGCGATTGGTAATCGAGCGCCAGGTCGAGCCGATCCTCCCCAAGCAACCCTCCCGAAATTCCTCCCAGAGTAAAAGCTTTTATCGCGTGACCGGGTTCGGGACCGCCGGCGTGATCGAAGATCAGCTCGCGCGCGGAAATCCCCAGAGGTAGTTCGTAGTTGCCGGGCCGCTGGACCAGGCCGGAAACGGAATAGATCTTTGTCCCCCCGTTGTCTCCCTTCCCCAGGCCGCGGAACCACTCGGCTCCCTTTTCCAAGATCAGCGGCCCCCAGCAAAGGGTTTCGACATTGTTGACTACCGTTGGCTTTTCGAAGAGCCCTTGGGTTGTCGGAAAAGGCGGCCTTTCTCGCGGCCACGGCCGGCGCCCTTCTAAAGAATTCAACAGCGCGGTTTCCTCGCCGCAAACGTAGGACCCGGCGCCGCGCCGCACCATGATGCGAAAACTGAAACTCGATCCTTGGATACGATCGCCGAGAAGCCCGGCTTGCTCCGCGTCCAGGATGGCCTGGGACAGAACCGCGAGAGCCTGCGGGTATTCATAGCGCAGATAGATGATCCCGGTGGCTGCCCCCACAACGTGTCCGGCAATGGCCATGCCTTCCAGTAAGAGGTGCGGCCGGAAATGCAGGACAGCGCGATCCTTGAACGTTCCGGGTTCCCCTTCGTCCGCATTGCAGATCACATACTTGGGACTTTGGGGAATGGCGCGCACGGCTTTCCACTTTGCGGCCAACGGGAAAGCCGCGCCCCCACGACCCAGCAACCCACTCGCCTCTAACAAAGCCAGCGCCTTGGTCGAATCACCGGCGTGAATTAACGACAGCAGTTGCCGGTATCCGCCGGATTCCCGGTAGCTTCGAAGAGGCTCGGGTTTTGGCGTCGAGATACCGCGCAAGAGCGCCACTTCGTTATCGACCTTTCGTGGCAACAGAAAGTCCTCGCCCGTATCCCCCGCGGCGTAGAACCGGCCCGAGTCATAACGGGCAGGAGCCTGATCACAGAGGCCTGGACAAGGTATCGGATCAAGGTCCCCGACAGCGCCCGAATTGAACCCAGGCAGGGAACAGACAGGCCCCTGGCAAGCAGCCCGGGTAATCGGCGTTTCACTCTCTCCGGTAAAGTAATGATAAAAGGTCGCAGCGCCATACACGTCGGCAACAGAAAGTCTCAGGGACGCTGCCACTTGCTCTAAAATTTCGCGCTTCAGACAGCCTTCGCGAGCCTGAGCTTCGTGCAGCGCAGGTAAGAGAGCCAACCGATCTTCCGCCGGATTATCGCGCGAGAAGTTCAATTTAACGAGTGTCCTCGGACAGCCATTGGGCCAGCGACGTCCGGCTTTCCAGTTCGACTTCCATCATCCGTAGCTGAGACTGCAACCCCTTGAACGTTCGAACGTTTCGAAAAGCGTCAACCTCATGCCGGCATCGCGCGCACAACCAGAACCGGATCGCCGCAATGCCTGACAACGCGCTCCGTCACGCTACCGATTACCCAGCGGCTGAGCCCGGTCCTTCCATGCGTACACATCGCTAGTAAGTTATCCGAAGTTTTCCGCGCCAGGTCGATAATTTCCGCCGCGCTATCTCCCTCCATCAGTATATAAGAAACTCGGTCCATCCCTCCTGCGCGCAGTTGTTCGACCTTTGCCTCCAGGTACGTCCTTGCTTCTGCCCTGATGGTCTCTCCGAGCTGGTTTAAGTTAGGGACATAGGCCGCTTCCGGCGCGACTTGAACTCCGATGGGAATCGAACACACCCGAGTCAAAATCAACTCGGACTTCAGCGCGGTGCAGATCGCCAGCGCGTGGGGCAAAACTCTCTCGGCCAGGTGAGACCCATCCAGTGGCACCACCAGGGTCTTTAACTGAACGGAATCAAAAGGTGGTTTTTCCAACGGGCGCACCAGAAGCAGGGGATTAACTGTTGCCTGAAGCACTTTATGCGCCACACTACCCAGTACCCAGCGTTGCATTCCCGAGCGACCGTGAGTTGCCATTGCGATCAACGTGTTTCGATCCTGCGCCGCCATGTCGATGATGACTTCCGCCGGTTTGCCGATCTCGACCGAACAACTGACGGACAGCGACTTGAGGACGGCGCGTTGAAGATCTCTTAAATAGTCCTCGCCTCGATTAGGATGGGAAATTCCGGCTACGGTCTCCGGGTCGTTAACGTGAAGCAGTTGCACCGGCGTGTTGAGCGCCTGGGCCAAACATCGAACATAAGGCAGTACGCCTTCCGAAAGCTTGGAGCCATCGAGCGGCACCATAATCTCCTTATACATAGATTCCTCCTGATTCTTTTCCCTGTCCGGCTGCCTTCACTTCTCCGGTGTTTTCTCACCCGGATTAGCCGGAACGGCCAGCACGGGACAATGCGATCGCCCAACGACTTTTTCGGTCACGCTGCCGACCAGCATATGCGACAGCCCGGTTCGCCCGTGCGTCGACATGACGATGAGATCGACATGCTCTTGCGCCGCCTTCTCAACGATGTTCTTGTAGGGAACGCCAAGTTCGACCTCCTGGCCGATCGTGAGCCCCGAAGAAACATCGGCAAAGTTTTTCTGCAAAAATTCGGCAAGGCGGCGCTGGCGTTCCTCGAGCAGTCCTGAAACCGGCGGGAAGTCGTCATGGCGAGCCATCCAATCGTCGCCTACGCCGATCACGTGAAGAACGATAATTTGCGCGTGCAGGGATTGAGCCAACTCCAATGCCGAGCGCACGCCGGCGCACGACGCTTCGGAAAGATCTGTTGAGGCGAGGATCTTTTCTATCTTTTTCATGACAACTCCCTTCCAAGGCCGCAGATAGCGTCCGGATAATCTACACCTTCCATGAGCCGTTCAACGACTACGTTTCGGAACTTTCATCTGCCGCACGAGAAACCGCTGAAAACGGGAGCCACGCCACGGCTCTTACAGTTCATAGAACGGAGTGGGCAAAGAAACCTGCTCGCCCAATGCAACGGTCCTGACAATGTCGGCGCGGCTCACGATCCCGATCAGCTTCGCCCCGCGCACCACCAGCAGGCGCATGATTTTGCGAAATGTCATGAGCTTGGCAATGTCCGCCACGGGCGTATCCTCTTGGACCGTAATCGGCGGCGCGCTGAGAGTCGATCCTACGCGTTTTCCCCTTCTTTTCCACGACATCAGCCTCCGAGACAACGCCCAGAATTTTCCCCTTGCCGTCCACGACGGGCACTCCGCTGATCTCGAACCAGGACCTTAGGACAGCTCCTCAATCGTGGCCGCTGGGCTAATCGTGACACCTTTAGGTTTGCCGCGCCAGGAACGCCGCGAGGTCAGCGACCCTACAGCTATAGCCCCATTCATTATCGTACCATGCCAGCACCTTGGCCATCTTTTTCTCCAAAACGACGGTAGACAACGCATCGACGATGGAGGAAGCAGGATGACCGCGGAAGTCGCTCGACACCAGAGGCTCCTCACAGTACTCGAGAATTCCCTGCAGAGGACCTTCCGCCGCTTTCTTCAGCGCCCCGTTAATCTCCTCGACGGACACGGGCTTCTTGAAGTCGGCGACCAGATCGACCACGGAAACGGTAGCCGTTGGAACGCGTAGCGCGAGACCGTGCAGCTTGCCGCGGAGCTCCGGCACGACTAAACCGATCGCTTTTGCCGCTCCGGTAGAGGTGGGAACAATGTTCAGCGCCGCGGCGCGGGCGCGCCGCAGGTCGTGATGCATCAAGTCAAGAATGCGCTGGTCATTGGTATACGCATGGACCGTGGTCATCAGTCCGCGCTCAATACCAAAAGCATCGTGAAGCGTGGCGACAACCGGGGCGAGGCAGTTGGTCGTACACGACGCGTTGGAGATGATATGGTGTTTCTTAGGATTGTAAGTCGCCTCATTGACACCAAGAACCACGGTCACGTCCTCGTTGGTGGCTGGAGCCGTAATGATCACCTTGGTTGCGCCCGCCTCCAAATGAGCCCGCACGGCGGCTCCGTCAGTAAACACGCCGGTGGATTCAATGACGATATCCACGCCGAGATCCCGCCAGGGAAGCCGGGAGAGTTCTTTACAGTTTAATGCCGCTAACTTCCAACCGTCGATCTGAAGAACGCTCCCAGCCGTACTCACAGTTCCCGGAAACCTTCCGTAAGTCGAATCGTATTGGAACAGATGCGCGTTTGTTTTTAGGTCCGCAAGATCATTGATCGCCACGACCGTTAGTGTGTTTTTGTATCGCTCCAGCAGCGCCCGCAGGCAAAGCCTCCCAATTCGACCAAACCCGTTAATTGCGATTCGATTAAGCATTCAAATTCCTTTCTACAGAACCATGCCTGGCAAAAAGCATGCCCTGCTTAATGTATTTTCAAATACCCTATCCTATTGTACTTATAATTGCGCCACTTCGCATCCGTGCAATTCTCCCACTGAGCTTTTCTCACTCCTGGGAAAAGACGGCGCGCAGCATCCTCGCGTCAACAAGAATGAGCCGCGCCGGATGAACTTTGCTTACCGGCTGACGAAAAAGGTCCGTGCTCCGCGGCAAGCGAGAAACCGCCGAGAGCAAGAGAACTTAGCGCGGGCGTCCGGAAGAGAACTTTGCGCGCAACGAAACAAACTGGGCTTTCTCAACACGCTGTTCAGAATTAAAAAGACCCAGCATACGCTGGCATGGATTGTGCACAGATAGTTTCGAGCTATGGAAACACCGGCAAATATCGCCCGGAACGACAAACGTAAGGAGATCAAGATACCGCGGTTGCCTATCAGAAAGATTCTCGTACCGATTGATTTTTCCTCACATTCCAGTCAAGTCATGAAATATGCGTCGGCTATCGCCAAGTCATTCAACGCGACAATCATCCTGATGAGCGTCACCGACACCTTCAACGTGGTTGATCGGCGCCAGCCCATACAACCGGCCCATCAAAGGGAGAGAAAACCGGCGAGCGCTTTAAAGCCCTCGGCTTGCTTAGGAAATGAAACTCTTGGGAGGAAAAATGTTGACAGTTTCTGAGGTCATGACACCCGATCCGATCACTCTCAATCCGAACGATACCATTGGACAAGCCGAAGAGATCTTGTTCACGAGCAACATCCGCCAGCTTCCCGTGGTCATCGGATCCGAGCTTGTCGGGATCATTTCAGATCGCGATTTACGCTCCTTTCTTAGCGGGCGCTTGTTTTCTTCGCCGGAGGACCGCGCTGAGGCATTGAACACGAGAATCGACGCGGTCATGAGCACCGCCCCCATGACCGTAGGTCCGGACGACGACCTGCGTGAGGCGATCGAGATCATGATCGACGAAAAAATCGGCGGCATCCCGGTGATTGAGGAAGAAAAAGGGCTGGTCGGCATCATCACCTATGTCGACGTCTTGCGCTGCTTCTCCGAACATCTGGACGAAGCGAGCTAAAATCGATCATAAGGAGATAACCCATGGCGCGGCAGAACGATCTGGCGGTAAAAGAAATCATGATGAGGGCTCCGGTGACGCTGTCGCCCGAAGATACGCTGGATCTAGCCAACGACATCATCTACCTCGGTCGCGTGCGCCACATCCCCGTTGTCGAGAATGGACGCCTGGTGGGTGTGCTGAGCCAGCGCGATCTCTTCGGAGCTGCCGCCACCGTCGTGCTTGGCCTGAAAGGAAAAACCAAGAAGGCGCTGCTCAAGAGCTCGAAAATCAAGGACGTCATGACCAAAACCGTGATCACCATCGTTCCGGACACAACCGTGAAAGAAGCAGCGCGTAAAATGGCGGAGAAAAAGATCGGTTGTTTGCCCGTTCTCGAGAATGGAAACTTGGTAGGGTTATTGACCCAAACCGATATCATGCGCTACGTGGCGAATCAGTGACCGTCACCGTTGTTCGTGAACTAAACACGCTGAAGAAGAAATGACGATGTTCCCTGCTGTCTCCTCCGCAGTTTTTCTTAAAGTCAGCAAGCACCTCGCACTCTTGGTCTGCCTTCTGATCCTGGGACGAGCGTCGAGCCGGATTGCTATAAGCCCCGCCGCGATCTTCAGCTTCGCCGCAGCCGCCGTACTCGCGCATATGACAGCCAGAGGCCTGCAGTTTCGCTTTCTCCGCAAGATCTTTCGCTCCGGCTTCCAATGATCGCCGAACTCCTGCGGCCCGAGAAAATCGTGATGCTCGGCCCGAAAGGAGACTTGGTTCAGGCGCTTGGGGAGTTGCTGCAGCATTCTCCCCTCGGGCCGCAACGGGCCGAAATTGTCGCCGCCGCGGTCAACGCAAGCCGTTACAACTATATCGGCAACGAGATTGCGATTCCGCATGTCCGCCTGGAGAATCTCAGCGCCCCGGAAATGATCCTGGGTCTCTCTTCCCAGGGGATAAAACTCGGCTCTGAGATCGTAAGAATCCTCTTATTCTTTGCCAGTCCCGCGGATCAGACCGAACAACATCTCCAGCTGCTCCAGCGCCTAACGTCTCTCCTCCCTACGATTAAAGACGAACTGCTCTTGCAGCGTGATCCCTCGCGGGTCCTCAAGGCGATTGCTCGAGGCGAGCAACAAGCCGGCAAGGCAACCTACATCAATCTCATGCAAGAACAGGTAGCCTTCGAGCTGCAGACGGATCTGCAGCAGGGACTCAATGCAGAGGAAGCCTATCGGCGCCTGGCGCATTACGGACCAAATACCCTACAGAAGACCCGACGTGTTCCTCGGTATCTCAAATTGCTAAAAGATTTCTTTAGCTTCTTCGCTCTCCTCCTCTGGATCGCCGCTATACTCTGTTTCGTTCCCGGCGTCGATATGCCGCAGCTCGGCGGCGCCATTCTTACGGTGATCTTCATCAACGGCCTTTTTTCGTTCTTGCAGGAGCAAAGAGCCGACCGCGCGGTGGAGATGCTGCAAAATCTCATCGCGCAGCGGTGTAAAGTCATCCGCGCCGGACAAGCCGCCGAGATCGATGCGGCGGGTCTCGTCCCCGGGGATCTCATCCTGGTTGCCGAGGGGGACCTTGTTCCCGCCGATGCCCGGCTCATCGAGGCATTCGAAGTAGAGGTCGACAATTCCTCCTTGACCGGCGAATCCGATCCCGCGCGCCGCTACAAGTCCGATCAGCCGATCCTGATCCCAGGCAAGTTCCTGTGGATAGAACTCCCGAATATCATCTTCGCCGGCACAGCTCTCATCCGCGGCTACGGGCGGGCCGTGGTTGTAGGTACCGGCATGCATTCGGAGATCGGCAAGATTGCCGGTATGACACAGGCCATCCGCGCCGCAGAGAGCCCGCTCCAGCAGCAATTGCGCGCCACGGTCGTGTCCATCGCGGGGCTCGCTGGAGGACTGGGCTTGGCCTTTCTCTTGCTCGGATGGCTAGTAGCTGGGCTCTCATTCGTGGAAGCTTTTGTTTTCTTCATCGGGCTCTTCGTCGCCAATGTGCCGGAAGGCCTCCTTCCCACCGTCACCCTTTCCCTTGCCATGGCAGTGACCCGGATGACCAGGAGACACGCGTTGGTAAAAAGCCTGCCCGCTGTCGAAACGCTGGGCTGCACGACGGTTATCTGCTGTGACAAGACCGGAACTCTGACGCAGAACCTGATGATGGTGAGCCAGATTTACGCCGACGGGAGGCTCATCGAAGTCTCCGGAACTGGCTACCAACCCCAGGGAAAATTCTGTGAAAACGGCAGAGATCTTTCCCTTGAAGAGATCTCACGCTGGACCGCATTGAGGCGTCTATTGGAATGCTGCTTCATTTGCAACAATGCTAGGCTCGAAGAGAGCGGCTCTGATTATAAGGTTCTCGGCGACCCGACTGAGGGAGCTCTGGTCTGCCTGGCGGAAAAGGGAGGCATCCGCGGCATTTATCAGCGTCTCCGCGTGCACCCCTTTGAATCCGTACGCAAGAGGATGAGCGTCGTGGTCAAGCTTGAAAAGGAAAATGTAACAACCATGTATGTAAAAGGCGCTCCTCTCGAAACCCTTCAGGTTTGTGACCGGATCGCCAGTGAGGGAAAGGTATTGGCGCTCGACGAACACGAGCGGCAACAGATCATCGCGCACAACGATACGATGGCTAGCCGTGGACTCCGTGTCCTGGCATTAGCCTACAAGGATGCTTCTGAACTGGAAGAGAAAGGCGCCGATCGAGCAGAAAACGTGGAAAAAGGCCTCGTCTTCCTTGGCCTGGCCGCGATGTCGGACCCGATCCGGGCCGAGGTGCCTGAAGCGATTCGCGCGTGCCACACCGCTGGCATCCGGGTGATCATGATCACGGGGGACTACGCTCTGACTGCCCTCAGCATCGGACAGAATATCGGGTTAGGTAACGCGGGACCACTCCGGGTTCACACGGGAGCGGAAATTTCAGAGATGTCCGATTATCAACTGCGCTTGATCCTGGCCGAAGGAGAAAACATTTTTGCACGCGCCGCACCTGAGCACAAACTGCGCATCGTCTCGTTGCTCAAGGACATGGGGGAAATCGTCGCCGTCACCGGCGACGGCGTGAACGACGCTCCGGCCTTGAAGAAAGCCGACATAGGAATTGCGATGGGGCTTCGCGGCAATGACGTTGCCAAAGAAGCCGCCCAGATCGTTCTCACCGATGACAATTTCAGTTCCATCGTCGCCGCCATCGAGGAGGGCCGGGCGGTCTTTGAAAATATCAAACGTTTCACGGCTTACGTTCTGAACAGCAACCCGCAGGAAATGTACCCTTACATCTTGTGGATCCTGTTCCCCGATATTCCCTTGGCGATGACTGTCATGGGAGTTCTGGCGGTAGACGTCGGCACCGATCTGATCCCCGCGATGGGTCTGGGCATCGAGCCGCCGGAACAAGGGATCATGGACCGGCCGCCGCGCGGACGCGGTGAAAAGCTGCTGTCGTTGACGCTGATCCTGCGCTCGTATTTTATTCAGGGAAGCCTGCTCGCGTTTAGTTGCTATGCGACCTATTGTTATATGGCATGGGTATTGGGCTATTGGCAGCCTGGCCTGGCGCTTTCCAGCATGCCCTCGTCACCTCCGGGCTTGAAGTTTGAACACGCTTCTCCCGCTTACTTGCAGACCCTGACGGCCTACTTTCTTCCCACTGTCACAACCCAAATTGCCAACGTCCTGTGCAAGCGCTCCTGGAAGAGCTCTCTGTTTGCGCGCAACTTTTTGAGCCCGATTAAAAGGAAGGAAATCCTCGATGGGCTGGCCCGATGGCGTCCGCAACCCTACAGTTCGCACGTGGAAATTCGCTACCAGGTTTCCGCTCACGCGGAGCTGGGAAAAGCGGTTTTGGCCCTGCTCGGCGGACTGGCCTCGATGCCTTTCAAGTTTTTCTTCATCCTTTGCTCGAAATTCATGATTCTGCTTGATCGCCCGGTCATTATCCCGGCTCTCGGTTGGCTTGCGCGCTTTCTAGAAAAGCACTACGTTGTCTTGAATTTCGTCTCCAACCCTTTGATCAATTTGGGCATTCTCTTTGAGCTGTTTCTTTGTTATTTGTTTTTCTACACGCCGCTGGCTGACGTCTATTACTTCGCGCCCGTCCCCTGGCACGTCTACCTTTTCGCGTTCCACGGGACGGCTCTTCTGCTGGTATTTGAGGAAGTGAAAAAGGTTTATCGCCGACGAGGTCACGCTCTGGAGTTCTTGGGATGAGTCCTTTCACAACAGGCGCAACCAATCTTTGAGGAGGTTTTTATGGCGGGATTTTTGGGTGAGAAGGAAGTTTTGAGCCGACAGAGAGTCAGGGAAATCCTGGTTAACAAGGAATACTCCTATTTGAAGGAAAATGTTTCCCTGCTTGGAATCGAGGGTGACAAAATCATCATGAAGATCTCTTTCCTGCTCGAATATCGCAAACAGATGATCTCGATCGAAGAAAAGGAACGTATCGTCGTTCCCTTCCGCGACTTCAAGGTCGAGAATTGGGGCGACGGCGTGCGCAAGGTTGCGGATATCGAATGAAGCGTCGCTTTGTTTAGGAAGTTAGGCTGCTACCTCTACGGTTGCGTAAAAATCCACCTGCCGCGGTGTGCGCTGGGGAGTGACCGAGCGGTGTCGCGGGACTGGTGGTTTGATGCCATCCTCACGCATGCCCTGTAGATGAAGTGCGACGGCCCGTTGGATCCGTCGAAGGGCAATGTCTATTGTCTTACCGGTCGCAACGCAACCCGGAAGGTCAGGAACCGACGCACCCCAGTCGCTGTCAGGGTCTTTGTTGATACGAACCAGATACCTAAGTTTTTTCATCGCTTCACTCCTTTGAGGCCAGCCTGCCGCATCACCGAGGCGAGTGTGCCCATGGGCATGTCATCAGCGGGGTGGCCACTGACGGTTACGCGGCCCGGTTTCGTGAGGTGCTTGTACTGCCGGTGACTGCCCTCCGTGACCACCAGCCGCCATCCATCTGCTTCAAGCAGACGAATCACTTCACGCGCCTTCACCAACGCACCATATCAGAAACGCCCAATGATGTGCCACATCAGCAACTTTCACGTTCGTTCGCTACCCATCGTATCGGAGGCAAGCGGGATAAGATGTAGCGTTTCATTCCTAACCTCATCAGCGATGGACTTCCGACCGCATCCCGTCAACAGCAGCGAGATCAAGGGAAGGATTTCAGAGAACAGTATACGCCAATGGACAGCTGACATGAGACAAAGGCAGAATCTACCCTATGGCGAGGATCACCCGAGTGGTCGCAGATTATCGGCAAAAGCTTACGCCCAATGAAAGGTGGCTGGTCGAAGCGGAAACTGAGAAATGGAGTATACTGTCCCTGGAATTCCTGTCCCTGGAATTCCCCCCCCGATCTTATGGCTCCCACGGCTCATCCATACAGACTCACTCCCTCTTGCCGCTTTACAATATCCACAGCAAAGCGCTAAATTCGGCTCAGCGCTTTAGTCCAACACGTTTTATCCCTCACGCCACCTATGGGATTCCGTCGATACTCCGTCCCTCAAAGCCATTGGGGATAAAACGCTATACGTTAGGCGGACTTGGAAAAACGAGAATGACAGCACACGAGAAGAATCTCGGTGGGTCCATCGGGCCGTCTGGTGCTCTCTCGGCCGATGTTCGTACCAGTTTCACAGGCCAGTTCCTGATGGCGGCAGCAATGCAAGCTCGCGCTGCCGCGGAGATCGAGTCCAGGCCGTCAGTCGAAGTAACAGAAGACGACAAGGTCGCGCACCGTGGTTTTGTGATCGGGGCAATCATGCAGGCCACGGCGGCCCTGGAGTGTGAGATCTGGGAGGTAATGGTCTACGGTCCGGGCCACCACCTCGGCTCCAATGGAATCGATGGAAAGGCACGAGACTTCCTCGCTCCGATCGCCGAGGTGATCGACGGTCAGAGCGTGCTTGAGCGATATCGGATGGTGCTTCACCTGCTGGACAGAATGCCTCTCAATCCGGGTGTACAACCCTGGCAGGACGCTTCACTCGTGCTGCGTTTGCGCAACGAACTGGTTCACTACAAATCGCGGTGGGGCGAGGAACTCGACCGCTCCGGACTCCTGCGCGCACTGCAGAGCAAGGGCCACAGGAAACCACCGTTTGTTCAGAGCACGAATTTCTTCCCATACGAATGTCTTAGCGCGGCATGCGCTTCTTGGGTCGCGCAATCGTGCGTTGCGTTCCTCGATTCGTTTTACGTGAATCTCGGGTTTTCCTGGTCGTCTCGACCCGTTCCGAGCAGGATTGCCGTGATCGACGTCGCGAGGCCGGCGGTGGGCCGCCCAACACGCAAATGGAGCCGTCGCGCCCTACGGTCCGGTGCTATCGTGTCGCCGTGGCGCGCGGCTCATTTGCAACGTTATATGGCCTATGAACTGGATAAGTAATGCCAGAGGTTTCTAGATTCTTCGGGATTATCATTCGCATGTTTGTCGAGGCCGGAGGACAGCATCATATGCCTCACTTCCACGCGTATTATCAGGACGATGTGGGAATCTATGATATCGCGAAAATCGAGCGTTTGGCTGGTTTCCTTCCGAGGCGCCAGGAGCGCCTTGTTTTGGCTTGGGCAGAGCTTCATCAGGAAGAGTTATTGTCGAACTGGCAGACGTTGCAACAGGGCCGTCCGCCCATTAAGATTGAACCGTTGAAGTGAGGGTCCTGTTTTATGGCTCATGAGATTTATCGGGTTTCCTCGTTCCAAAAAGTGGCGCCGTTCACTCTGCGCGTACAGTTTGATGACGGTACATCTCAAATCATCGATTTCCGTCCTGTCCTGAAAGGGGAACTGTACGGCCCTCTGCAGGAGCCCACACTTTTTGATCAGGTCCGCGTCGATCCAGAGGTCCACACGCTCGTTTGGTCAAACGGTGCAGATTTTGATCCAGCAATTCTTCATAACTGGCCCGAGTCCGGACCTGCACTCAAAGCTCTAGCGGAGCAGTGGGTCTCGACAAAGCACAGCCTGACTGGGTCCGCCACATAACCCGCCGCATAAGCTGCCGGCGCAGCTTAGCGGCATCGCGTTAGGGGGATGCGATGCAAATGCGAATTGCAGTCCTCGACTTCGTGACCAACACATGTTTTCCCCTACTCGCTGCAGAGGAGTTGGGATTTTTTAAGGCCGAAGGTCTCGATGCGCAGGTCGAATTGATTACCCCTGCGACTAGAGCCATTTCCGCGTTACGTGAAGGCTCCACCGACGCCTATGCGAGTGGCTCCGTCCATGCTGTCCTGAAATCCTTTCCCGGCTGGAAAGGGGTCAAGCTTATTGCTGCACTCTCTCAAGGGATTCCCTGGCTTTTGGTGGTGCGTGCCGACCTTCGAGCAGAGCGCGGAGACATGAATGCACTGAAGGGGTTGCGGATTGGCGGAGACCATGGACCAGATGCGGCGCTCAAGCAATTGTTGATCGCGGCTGGACTCGACGCTGAGCGTGACAAAGTGCAGATCGTGCCTGTTCCAGGCGCCGGAGAACCCGGTGTCTCGTTTGGTGTGGCTGCAGCCAAGGCACTTGAGGCAGGACAAATTGATGCCTTCTGGGCCAATGCCATGGCAACTGAGATCGCAATACGGAGCGGCGTAGGAAAAGTTTTGCTAGATGTGCGACGCGGCGATGGTCCCCCTGCCGCTCGGAATTTCACCTTCACTGGCCTTGTTACCACTGATGCATTAATCGATCGAGACCCGGAACGAATCGCGGCCACTGTGCGGGCTATTGTCAAGACCCACAAAGCACTTCGGGCGGATCCAACGCGAGCCGCTGAAGTGGGAAAGCGGCGTTTTCCCCCGGATGCTGCAGAACTGATTGCCGCAATTATTGAACGGGACTTGCCGTTCTACGATGCGGCCATATCTGAAGAGGCCGTAAATGGACTAAACCGTTTCGCTCAATCGGTCGGCTTACTCGCTGAACCGGTGTCCTACGAGCAGGTGGTGGCTGTCCAGTTCCGCGACCTTTGGCGGCTGTGAGATCGCGAGAGAGTTGGAGAGACCTCAGAGTCAGGAGAGGACCTTGAAGGCGACGAAGTCATGTGGTGTTGGATCGGTTCGCATGGGATTATGGCGTGCTTCTTTCATAATCGCGGCGTACACCCTAGGAGCCTGTCCGAGTAATGTCGCTTGAAAAAAATCGACCTCACAGGATGCCCCAGGATCGACGATCGGCAGCTCGGCAATGGTTTTCCTACCCCGAATTTACCGATTTTTCGATTACTCGGACACACTCCTAGCCCTTGGGTTGAGAATGACGCCGAAAGATGCGCCTCTCACCCAAAACGTTAGGTGGCAGCCATACCACTTGTACGCACAAAGAGGAGAGTGATGAACGATTCAAGTAGCCGTTGTGGACCTCATCTTCGGAAGGGAGACAAAAAGGGGATGGTCCAATATTCGTGCTATTTGTGCTTCTGTGGTCGTCCACGGGAGCGCAGAGTAGACTCCAAGCCCAGCTGGAAGATCACCGGCCACGATTTTCTTTTCCTCTTCGAGTTTCATCGGAGCATCGAAAGTAGGAAGGATACCCTTCTCCAGGATGTTCAGCATAGCACGCTTGCGGAGCCCCAGAAGAATAGGCGATTCTCTTGCGTTCCAAGGAAGTGTCAAGCCCCTCACTAAAGTCGCTTACCAGTAGGGGTCCGGATAATTCTATTACGGCTGCGAGGGAGTTGAGGCCGCGCATCCCGGACGATCGAACAATGCCGCCAGACCGCACGAGGAGGTCAACATCTTGTCGCCATCATGACCTACACCCGGCACCACGCTTAAACGATGATTCAAAGCGTCAGGGTGGCGCATTTGCATGTAGCGTACGTAAGCCAGACCGCGCGCGTAACGATTGGGACCTTCGGCTTCGCCGGCGCATGATTTATCGAGTGCCGGGTGATTCGGATCGTTATCTGCCGTGCCCAAAAGATAGATCACTTCCCGTTGGACATAGGATTTCTCATAGGTCTCCGGGCTGCTCTCCTGTGCATAGCTCGGCGCCCCGATCCAGCCATATTTCCAGCGGTTGAAGTTGGGGCAACTCGCGGTCTTGAATGGGGCAAAACCGCCATCCGCCGTCGGACGGTCATTGCTGAAGTACAGGTAAGAAGACGGATTAGCGACGACGTAACGGACTTTGATCCCTGCTTTTGTCAGCACCCGATCACCCTGAACCACCACGGCGTAACGCTGTGCCAACTGCGCGCCTCCGGAGTGGCCCGCCACGACCACGTGGGCAAGGTTTGGAAAGATGGTTCGTTCCGATAGCCGAACGAGTATGGCATCAATAGCTGCGAACGAACTGATCGCAGCGGGAGCACGGGCGGGCTCGCCCGCCATCCAGCTTCCCCAGCGCCAGCGAAGAACATTTTCCGGAAGCCGGTGCGCAGCGACATCTGCGTCAGCGAGAAATTGAGGCACCACTAACAAGGTCGTGGAGGCTATATTTCCGGCCGCCGCAAGCGCCTCTTGGGCGGAGCGGAAATATACGTCGGCATTTCTCAACCGCCCGTGGAAGACAATTAACGCCCGCGTCACTTCGGGTTGAGGGACTGTCCAGTCCCGTGAGACGTACAGCGGAACAACGCCGCTGCCGGCGGACGTTTTAATCTCGAGGCGTTGATTCGCGACAACCTTGACGGGAAGGCGATGAGGAGCGCTTTCATCTGCGGCCTGGGTTGTTCCGAACCCTGCCAGCGCTAAGGTGGCAACGCAGACAAAGGCTTGCCGCCGCAGGAATGTGCAATCGGCCCGCAGTTTAAGGTCCGACGGGATTTGTTTTCGGCAGAGCCTCGGCAATCGGGCGCTCGCCGAAACCGCACTCGGGGTGTCCAAAGCCGCCTTTGCTATCGAAATTCCCATGGCTGCCGGTGATATCAAAAATGATGTTGTCATCATGCGTCGGGCTGACACCCGCGGTGGGATTGACGTCCAAACGATCCAACCCCAGAGCGTTACGAACCTTCCAGGCAATGATGTGGTCCGTGCAAGAGGTGTCACCGCTGACCCCAATTGCCCCTACAAGCGTGCCGCTGCTGTTATACAGCCCCAAGCCTCCCCCGAATACGTTCACGCCGCCAATTTTCTGATTCACCATCGGGTCCATCGCCGTTCCGTAGTCAGCGGCGTTACCCGCATAAGCCACCGCCGTGTTCACCGGGTTGCTTTCCTGCAAACCGAACAAGCTTCCGCCAGGTTGCACCGCTGAATAGAGATTGGCCGTGGACAACGCCAAGCCTGGCAAACTAAAGGCGTTAGCCGTATTCGCCTTTTGTGCTGAGATAACACGGCTGCCCGGCCATTGCGCGCCCAGCGCGCCGGTTCTCGTTACCGCGCAAACGACGCCGTCGCGATCGACAACGGTCCCCCACATATTGTTACCCAAGCCGCCGTTGCCGCCCGCGGTCACCACGGCGCTTAACGCGGTCGAAAGCGCCGCATAGCTCGGAAGCAGCGCGCAGTTCGCGAAGGCCTGCGGTGCGACAAATAGCGAGAAGCCTAAAAATGCAATCATAAGAATAAAACTACGGGATGTCGTCGTGTGATTCTTCATGCCGTCCCCCTTCACCTTTAGTAGTTTTTCAAGCGCGCTCAGATCATTTCCCAGCGGCAATTCTGTTGTGTTTCCTAGAATTAGTCAAGTTATGCGAGCGCTATCCGGCGACGCCATAGCGGCTGATCACGTCACGGTCGAACGCAAGCCCGAGCCCAGGCTTCGAGGGCACGATTAGCTCGCCGTTCACCGGTACCGGCACTTCCTCGAACAGCTTCAGCGACCACGGCATGTACTCGACCGTGAGGCCGTTCGGGACCGCCGCTACGAGGTGCACGTGGATCTCGGGGATGAGGTGGCTAACGACGGGTACGTTGAAGGCTTCCGCCATGCCGGCGACCTTCATCCAATTCGCAATCCCCCCGACGCGCAGGAGATCGATCATCACGATGTCGACCGAGTGCGCCTCGAGCATGTGCCGAAACGGCGTGATGCCGTACACGTACTCGCCGCCGGTGACCGGCGTTGCCAGCGCGCCGGCGACGCGGGCGAGCCCCGCGTAGTCGTCGTGCGCGGTCACGTCTTCGAGCCAATAGAGATGGACGTCCTCGATCCGCCGGCCGATGTCGATCGCTTGATTCACGCTCCAGCGCTGATTGATGTCGCACATGAGGTCGATATCGGGGCCGACCGCTTCACGGATACGCCGGACGCGCTCGACTTCGCGTCTCGGCGCCGTGTCGCCCGGCAGCGCGAGCTGCGTCTTCATCTGCTTGAAGCCCTTCTCGATGAGCCGCGGTGCCGCCTGAACCACATGGTCGAGCGGGAACGTGCGCATGAGCGCGCCGCTGGCATAAGTGGGCACCTGCTCGCGCAGCCCGCCAAGCATCATCGAGAGCGGTTGGTTGAGCACCTTGCCCTTGATATCCCAAAGCGCCATGTCGATAGCGGAGTAGGCAAGCATGGAAATTCCGCCGGGACCGGCCGAGCTCGCCGCCGCGCGCAGTTTGCGCCCGACGGCCTCCACGCGCAACGGGTCCTCCCCGAGCGCCAGCGCGCTGAGCTGATCCACCGCATGCTTGAGCGTGGCGGTGAGCGCCGCGCCGAACCAGGCGACCCCGATTCCCTCGATCCCCGCGTCGGTCTCGATTTGCAACGTGACAAACTCCCGGAACGGCCCGCCAAACACAGGTCCCCCCGCAAGGGGTTCGTCCGCCGGCAACCGCACGAACTGCGAACGTGTACGGGTGATTTTCATAAGCCTTCCTCACGACTGTCGCCCTGAGCGTAGCGAACGGTCTCCCACGAAGAGTCCCAGGACAAGCTCCGTGAAGAATCTGAGTTAAAATGGGTCACTATCCTCGTTCCTTCGATAAACCGGACGGGCTCCGAGCCTGGTCGCAGGGTAGAGGAAGGGTTTTTCAGTGGCCTGCTAAGGTGCTCGGCCGAGGACTCGGGTTAGCTGTTCATCGGACAGAACCGGCGTGACCTCGAAGGCCATTAGATCCGTCCAGCCGTGCAACCATATTGCGATCGCCTCGGCGTCTGAGGCCTCGGCAACAACAAAACCCTGGTGACTTCCCACGCCATGCCACCGGCCGACCATTGTGACTCCGGAAGGGGGTGGCGCGCCCGTCTTCAAAAAGCGCGCTTGCACATCGTTGCGCTGCTCAGGGAAAAACCTATAGGTGACGTGAAAAACCATACTGCTTGCTCCTGTGCAGAAGGGGTCCGGCGCTGTTGATAAGGAAGTGAGCGCGGTTCTCAACCCGGCTTTTTTCTACCGCCTCGAATCAGAGACAATTTCGTGCGTTTTCTCCTCTTCTGCTCATCCTGAAGACACTCCCAGTCAATCAGAGTGAGATAATCCTCGGCAGGGCTTGACTCGCAGTCATACTGCCGGAGAAACCTGACAAAACTCCCGAACTTCTTTTCGTACTGCTTGATTTGCTTCTGAATCTCTTTCACGGAGTATGCGGAATAGTCTACCTCTCTCTCACCTTCGGTTCCTTTTACGGCTAATATCCGACTCATCCGGTAATCTCCTCTATGCGTGGTAATATGGTCTCGATGATCTTCTTGAGTTCCTCTTCCGCTTCGTTTGAGTTCTTAAATGAAGTGGCAAGTTTCAAATGCAAATGCGGCGCGAGAGTCTTTCTGCCGCGTTTGATTTGGTGGCTGTCATAATGAGCCTCATCATCCCAGCCATTGGTTTTCCGGTAAAAATGGATCTTGTACTCGATAACCGCACCAGACTCCTTGTCTCGAACCGCAACATTTAAGCACTTCCATCCTTCCCCTGGCCTTTGCTGCATCGGCTGAGTATCTCAGATCAGGCTTTGAGCGGCAAGTTCACTCACCGGTGTACCTTCACCCCCACCTTGTCGCAAGATTTTTCTACGGGACAAATCGTGCACTGGGGAGAGATCGGGCGGCAGAGGTGCTGGCCGAAAGCAACCAGCAGATCGTTATATTCAATCCAATACTGCTTCGGCAACTTTGCCCGCAAAGCAAACTCCGTCTCCTTCGGATTTTTCGTCTTGACGTAACCCCAGCGGTTGGAGATGCGATGCACATGGGTATCCACGCAGATCCCGGGCTTTCGGTAACCTAAGGTCACTACCAGGTTGGCGGTTTTACGGCCGACTCCCTTGAGTTTGAGCAGTTCGTCGATTTCGTCGGGCACCTTTCCTTGGTAGTCTCGAATCAGCGTCCGGCATATTTCCCGAATGACTTTTGCCTTCGTGCGGTAGAAACCAACCGGATAGATGATTTTCGCGATCTTCTGTTCGGACAGGCCGCGCAGCTTTTCCGGCGTGTCAGCCAGCGCGAAGAGTCTTTTCGAAGCCGCTGCGGTCGTCTGGTCCTGGGTCCGCAGGCTCAAGATGCAGGAAATGAGGACACGAAACGGGCTTTCGTAGGTCTCGGCCATCAAAGTCACGATGGGCGTTTCCCACTGCGGAACCTGCCGGCGAAGGATGCGGATCGTCTGATGAATTTGTCTTTCCGTCATAGAGTCGAGCCTTGCAAACGTTGCCACAGATCCAATCATTCGAGGTATCGGGAGTGGCTTTTCACGATACAATCACGTAGATTTGAAGAAGCTCTCGTACCATAAAATCGCGGATAGAGAAACTGCCCCATGGTCGCCGATCGCATCGGTCAAATGCTCCAGGCCCACGTGGCCGAGAAATTACTGGAGCCGGAAAGCTACAAAGCCGCCGCGGTCCTCGTCCCCATACAAGAAACGCCGGCCGGTGAGCATTTGGTCTTGACTCGGCGAGCCGCGCATCTGAATCATCATCAAGGTCAAATCGCCTTTCCCGGGGGAAAAATCGACCCTGAAGACTCCGGGGCCCTCGCTGCGGCGTTACGAGAAAGTCAGGAAGAAATCGGCATCAATACGGCGGACGTTCGCATTCTGGGCCAACTCGATCAGGTGACCGCAGCTTATAGTTTTATGATCACGCCGTTCGTCGGCAGCATCCCGCATCCCTATCCATTTGTCGTCAACAGAGACGAGACGGCTGAAGTTTTCACCGTTCCGATTGCGGAACTTCTGCACCAGGCTCGCTTTGAGATAGAGCCGCGCCCGCCGCATTCGAACCGCCGCGATCCGATCTACCACTTCTATTACGACGGCCGGGATATCTGGGGGGCAACCGCAAGGATCGTCAAGCAGTTCTTGGAAATTGCCTATGGTTTCAGGGGTTAGGCGCGTACTGTTCCCGATTCTCGTCGCGCTCGTTTCCTGCGGCCCGCCACACGGGTTTTATCTCCGCTACGGAAATCAATTGACCGAATCCGACCTCGCGCAGGTTCTCAAAGAAAACCCGCTCGGGCCGAAGGACAACATCAAGATCGTCACGCTCGGGCAAGGGAGCACGGTGAGCCACCACATCGTGCAGATCCGCGATCGCGAGGTCCCCCACGTGCACAAGAATCACGACCTGACCGTAGTCGTTCTGCGAGGAAAGGGGCCTATCGTGATCGATCAGGAGCAGAGATTTCTCGGCGCCGGCGATGTCGTGTTCATCCCTCGCGATACTGTGCATTATTTTACCAACGCTTCTCCCGATCCGGCGGTCGCCTTGGTCGTTTTTTCCCCGCCCTTTGATGGCAAGGATACGGTTCCCGTCACGACACCTTGATTTGCTTTTCCAGCCGGAACGCGAGAGACCTCCCCACCGTGGATCCCGGTTACCCGATGGCAACTGGCACGCCGTAGGATACGCCGAGCTTTTTCCGACGCGATTCACCTTCCGATAGCCGAACTACTCGCCGGAAATTTGCCGCGCTGCATTTTTGACTCGCCTGAATCTTTTCATTACGCCGGCTGATCTAAAAGTATACGTTTCCTTTCTCGTTCGGCAACTTCTCTCTGCAGTGATTTGCCAAATATCCCTGATATTGAGCGCATAGATTCAACAACGCCACTGATAACCGCGCGCTGGCACAATGGTTGCTCCTCCATATTGGCAGATATGCCGACACTAAAAAGAAAGGAGGTGAATCAAATGAAGATCGCAACATTATTCTTGATGGCCGTGCTTCTGGCAGGCAGTATCGTAGCGAGTTCCATGCCCGCGCGCGCCGAGGATGAGAGCGATGTAACTTCCAGCTGGTCCGACCACATCCAAGACCTGCGCCGTCTTCAGTACGAGCAGGAATAACCCGGGCCTAAACTGTGCGAGAGGAGGGGTAACTCCCCTCCTCTCGATTCCGTTTGCTTAATTCATTTAGGGAAGATCGAAACAAAAACAGGCTTTGATGTTTGTTGTCCTGTCCTTACTCGCTCCGTATGGTCCGCGAATTCGAGACGGGCAAGTGCCTTGCGCATATCGGCGCAGAGGGCAGCGCGGCAATCGCTGTGGAACAGGAAAAACTGAAGGCCCCACACGCCAACGTCCCCGCGGCATCATCGATCACGTCATCAGGCTCCACTCACCGAATCCCCTTTTTGCCAGACAAGATCTTATCTCAGAGGGTGACATAATCGCTGAACTACCACACCCCAGGAGTACCCACCTTGACAGTCTCGACAAAAGTTGGGATAAGATCTTGTTCTCGCGGAAATAAATATTCGCGCCGAGTGGTTTTTGTTGCAAGCTATAAACACGAGCACAGGAGGATCATATGCCGTCATTAGCTGATATACCCGGTGGCATAACGTTAGATCATTTCGTCAAGATAACAGAATTGCTCAAGCAAGTTTTGGCGGAGCTGGAGCCCGCCGGCGCCAAGCGCGTCGTAACCCGGCTGAATGACTCACGGAGCAGCGAACCAGACCCCTATTTCGTTGGCATTGTGGAAGCCAACGAATTGGTCCGCAGTAGAGTGCGCAGCAATCAGCCCGATCCAGGATTGTTCCGTTTTGGTGATGCCAACCCATCGAAAGTTTACAATGAAACCGTATCTCATCGTTTAGGCAAAGTGATCCGGCGCAACTGGAAAACAAAGCACTACGATGAAAAGAAAGGAACTGCCAAGGCCCTGGGTCACGAGGCGGGGTGTGACCATCAGAGATTCATCGCGCTGCGAATTCCCCTGGGGCAGGGTCGGCATCAGAATGTAGGCACCCTAACCGTAGGCTTCAAGAAGAATCCCTCTTCTCGTGTGGAGGCAATCATGAAAAGATGGGCGCAGAATCCAAAATCCGAATTTGTCACTTACCTGAGAAACACGTTCGGGCTCAACGGGCCCACATTCTGAAGATGCGGCGGCTGAAGAGCAAAACAGCTAGTGAAAAAAAGATCCCCCCGGAAGAGTTCCAAACCCAAACGCACTTCTTTCAAGCGCAGCAAAACCCTTTCGGCCATCCTTGCGATTGCAGAAACCGCGACTCAAGCCCTCGACCCAGAAAGAATCCTTAACGATACTCTAGACAAGTCACTAGCAATTCTCGGCTTCGAGGTGGGTTACATCCGGATCTTGGAGCCTGAAACGGGCAACGTCGTGGTCCGGGCCTCGCGGGGTCTCAAGGCGCGCGAGCACCCGTCGCTGAGCGTTGCGCTCCATGAATCACGACGTCACATTGCGAATATTATCTTCGACACCCGTAAGCCTTACGTTTCCGCCGATGTCCGCAAAAATCCAACCTTTAGAAACCGCACCATGGAACGCGAGGGCGTTGTTTCGGCAGTCTATGTTCCGGTGATGTCAAAGAAGCGCGTTTTGGGAACGCTGGCTCTTGGAAGCCGCAAACGCCGCAATTTCTCTCGCGACAAAATTGACCTTTTGTCAGCATTTGGCTCGCAACTCGGCATGGCCTTGGAGAACGCTCAACTCTACGAGGAGGTCAATAAAAGCAAAACGTATATCGAGCGCCTCGTCGAGAGCGCGGGGGACGCGATTATATCAACGGATCCAGAAGATCGGATTCTGACATGGAACCGCGGCGCGGAAATCATCTTTGGCTACGACAAAGAGGAGGCCTTGGGTCAAACCGTGCAAATTTTGCTTCCCCCCGGGCGTTCAAACGAGCTGAACGAGATACGGATCAAGGCTTTATTAACCGGTGTAATTCGGAACCTGGAGCTGAAAAGGAAGAGAAAGGATGGAGTCATCATCGACGTAGCGTTGGCCGTCTCTCCCTTGAGGGACAAGGAAGGCAACGTCGTTGGCTTCCTTCACCTCGCCAAAGATATTACCGAGAAACAGCGCTATGAACGGAGACTGAAAGAGCTGGACAAAATGAAGTCCGACTTCGTCTCCAATGTTTCGCATGAGCTGCGCACGCCACTCACCGCGATCAAAGCCTCGGCAGACAATATGCTGGATAATCTTACCGGTCCGCTCAGCGAAAAGCAGACCCGCTACCTCATCCGGATCAAGGCCAACGCCGACCGGCTCGCCCGCCTCATCAATGACGTCCTGGACCTGTCACGAATCGAAGCAGGAAAGATCGACCTGAGGCCCAGCGATCTTGATTTAGCCGCGCTCGCCCAAGAAGTGGTCGAGCAAGTAAGGCCGGTCGCGATCGAGAAGCTGATCCGACTGGAAGTGGCCTCCCGCGACGGCGACGCTCTTTCGTGGGCGGACCGGGATAAAGTCGTCCAGGTCTTGATAAATCTTATCGGCAATGCGGTCAAGTTTACCCCGCCTCGAGGCAGGATCACGGTCACGATTGCGAGAAGCAGGGACGATTGGGTGCAAATCTCGGTCGCAGACACCGGCCCCGGAATTCCTGCCGATGACGCGGATAGAATCTTTAACAAGTTCTATCAGGTCCCCCACGCGGGGGAGCAAAAAACCAAAGGGACCGGCCTCGGCCTTGCGATTTGCAAGGCATTGGTTGAAATGCACGGCGGACGGATCTGGGTCGAAAGTGAATTGAACAAAGGGAGCACGTTCTCGTTTACTTTACCCGCGCACCAACCGTTCAAAGAAAGTGCGGCTCCGGGAAAGGGAAATCATGGGATTAAAAGTTCTTCTGACTGACGACGAAGAAGATATCCTTGAGGTCGTGCAGGACCGGCTCGAGGCGTATGGGTTTAGGGTCGTGACTGCACGCAACGGTCTCGAGGCGTTGAAAAAACTTAGCCGGGAGAAATTTGACGGAGTATTTTTGGACGTCAAGATGCCCGGCATGAACGGGATCCAGGTCCTAGAGGAGATCCGCAAAGAGGACAGCAAAATGCCTGTCATCATCCTTACCTCATCTTCTTCGCGCGAAGCAGCGATTGAATCCATCGCCAAGGGAGCAAGCGCATACGTTCTCAAGCCTTTCGAGTGGGAAGAACTCAAGGCCAGCATCGAGAAGGTTTTTAACATTTCCCTTTGAGGAGTCGAGACAGTGGAAACTTTTCGCGGTACAATTCTTGTCGTCGACGACGATCGAGACATTCGGGAGGTTGTAAGCGACCGCCTGGATGCGCTCGGCTACAGGGTGCTCAGCGCTGGCAACGGCAGAGAGGCCGTCGAACTACTCGACAAACAGAATCCGCAGCTTGTGCTTCTCGACATCGAGATGCCGGAAATGAATGGCCTCGAGGTCCTCAAGGAGATTCGGAAAAGAGGACGTGATGTCACCGTGGTCATGATCACGGCTTACGGGACGATCGAGCGGGCGGTCGAGGCTATGAAACAAGGAGCCTATGACTTCATTCCCAAGCCTTTTGAGCCGGACCACATCACTCTCATCGTCGAGAAAGCCTTGGAGCGGGAGCGCCTCAAACGTCAGGTCGAAGTCCTGACCGAGGAAGTTTGCGAGCGCTACCGGATGGTCGTCGGCAAAAGTCCGAAAATCGTTGAGGCGACGGATCTGGCAAAAAAAGCGGCGAACAGCCGGTCGACGGTGTTGCTTTTGGGCGAAAGCGGAACCGGCAAAGAGATCTTTGCCCGCGCCGTCCATAACTGGAGTGAACGGAAGGAAAAACCTTTTATTGCCATCAATTGCGTGGGGCTTTCCCGCGAACTCCTGGAAAGCGAGCTTTTTGGCCATGAAAGGGGAGCGTTTACCGGAGCGACGGAGCTGAAGAAGGGCAAAATGGAACTGGCGCAGGGGGGAACGGTTTTCCTCGATGAGGTTGGCGATATCTCGGCTGAAGTCCAGACCAAACTTCTCAGGTTCCTCCAAGAGCGGGAATTTGATCGAGTCGGCGGAACTAAAGCGATTCAGGTCGATGTGAGAATCATCGCGGCGACCAATCGGGATCTGGAGACGGCGGTCAAGGAAGGTCGTTTCCGCGAAGATCTATACTATCGGCTGAACGTGATTCCCATCACCCTTCCCGCGCTGCGGGAGAGGAAAGAAGACATACCTCCATTAGTGCAGTATTTACTCCGGCGCTTCTCCAAGGAGGCGAAAAAAAACGTCACCGAAATTACCCCCGACGCGTTAGAGAAACTCGTGGCCTGTGACTGGCCGGGAAATGTGCGCGAGCTGGCGAATGTGGTCGAGCGCGCCGTCGTTTTGGGTGAAAGTCCAAAGCTCACCGCGCGCGATCTCCCAGGCAGAATTCTCATCAACAGACCGACGGAACACGGCGAGTCCCTGTCCTATCGTGACGCCATGGATACCGCTAAACGTGAGGTAATTGTCCGGGCGCTCACCCAAAACCACGGGAATCGGGCGGCTGCCGCTAAGAGTTTGGGGCTTCAAAGAACCTACCTCTCAAGACTCATCAAAACCTTGGGAGTCGGTTAAGTCTCTCACCAAGATAACAACCTGGCATCCCCTTCGCTCCAAGTTTCACTCGAAACTTGAAAGTTTCTTTTTCGCCCTCGCTCAGCAGCTGACGTTTTCAAGACGAATGGTTTTTTTTCTCCGACGTATCCGAAAACATACGCTGCAAAACCCCGTGCAACTTATAACCCCCGCTGCAGGTCAAAGAACCCTCGACAATTTCTCCAGTTTAGTGCAGCCGAAGAACCGTTTTGGTCTTGGCACACTCATTGCTGCAGAGAGCGTTATGGCAAGACAAATACTCATCTCCCTTAGAGGAACCGATCGCATTGAAGAGGTTCTCCCTTACGTTGAGCGGAGCGTGCATACGGGGGTGAAGGTCGTTTTTGTTGTTCACTACGGCCTGACCGGTTTTCGGGAATTAATGGACCAATTGCTCGCCCACCAGAAGGAAAGCCGCGGTGAACTTTTTTCCAACAGCAGCGACTCAGACATAGCGGAGGACCAAAGGCTTTCAGCCGATCGGAGAATCCTGTTCGCGTGCAGGAGACTGGTTAACAGAGGGGCAGAGATTGACGTGATCGTGTACGGTTGCACTCTGTCAGCGGTACTAGAGAAATATTTGCACAAGGAAGAGGTTGAACTGATCCCTGCCAAAATGGGAGACGAAAACTGCGGCGTGGCAGGCCTGGGCAAAAACGAACCTATTTCCGGCCGTGCTCATCTTGGAAGCTGTTTCCCGCCTGCGCCCAGACCCGAGAAGCTCAGCGATAGACGCAGCAGCAATTGATTTCTCCTCTTACCGTGGAGCGGAGGTCCGGCTCCTCCGAGAATGGACCGAAGTGCAAGCCTTCCGCCCGCAGCCGATGGACCATGTCCTCACGACGCGAGGAATTTCAAACGGCAGATCTCAGATTACAAATTTGCTATTTGAAATTTGCTATTCTGAAGGATTCGTCTACGACCTCCAGTCTCGCCCTTCGGTCCGCAACCTGCGTTTTCATAATCGAGGGTGAGTCACACTCATGACAATTCTTCACATGACCTATCTCTCAAGACTTTTTAAATCTGCGCGCCTCGCCTGAATACTTTCGTATACGGCAACCGTCTCTTCACGCATACATCTATCTTTCCGTTGAGATTCAGCCCAACGTTTCGCGTCTAAAACTTCCTCGCCAGTTCAGCAATTTATGAAGAACCCTCGTTGAACTGCGCGCATGGCACACGGCTTGCGCACAGAAGAAAACAGGAGGAGCAAAAGCCAATGGATGAATCAATTTTGGTACCCCTGAGATCTTCCGACCGAGTCGAGCAGTTTCTTCCCTACATCGAGCAGGTCGTCAAACCAGGCATGAAGATTGTCTTCCTGGTTCCGTACGGTTCAGACGGGTTTGCCCCTTTGCTGGACAAATTGTTGGTCCTTCAGACGGGAATCGATCCCGAACACTTACCGGGTAGAAGCAAGCCGCAAGATCTGCTGGAGGAACGCCAACATGTGGCAATGGCGGACCTTCTGCCTGCCTGCGCGGGATTACGAACAAGCGGGATAGACATCGGCGTCAACGTCTATGTCGGTCGACTGCGGGACGTAGTTCAGGGTGAAATGCAAAAAGGAAACGTACACCTGGTGATGATGCGTCTCGGAAGCGAAAACCTTCTGACGAGGCTTCTATATAAGATCGGCGCTTTTGCCCGCTTCCTCAGCTCTCCCACTTTTCCACCAGTGCTTCTGCTCCATCCCAGCCCAATCAGTGAGCGCACGGATGCGTACGGCAAAGCAAGGGTCCAGAGAACATGAACCGAACGCCGCGGCTCTGCCTGCTAATAGCACGGACCACTGTTGATTGTGCAAGCTTTCTAGTACAGGGCCAAACATAACAAACCGGGGAGAATCGCAAGCCAATGCCGACTGGAAATGTGCACGAATCCCTAGCACCACCCATTGCTCATACACAACACGAAGCTTTTGAGATACCGGTCGTCAGTGGAATGGTTCTTGGTCCACTGTTGGCTTCTGTCATCTGGCTGCTGCCCATGGGAATCGATCCCACAGTACAAAAGGCCTACGCTATCGTTACCTTCATGATTGTTTACTGGATTGCACAGCCTATTGAACATGCGGTTACCGCTCTTATCGGATGTTATCTCTTCTGGGCCCTGGGTGTCGTCAAGTTCCCGGTTGCTTTCAAAGGCTTCGCCACCACGAGCCCTTGGTTTGTATTTGGCGGGGCGCTTATAGCTGAAGCAGTCTCGAGCACGGGGTTAGCCAAGCGATTGGGTTACAGGGTCCTACACATCATAGGAACTTCCTACTCGAGGTTGCTCCTGGGGGTTACCACTCTATCGTTCTTGATCACTTATCTCATTCCGTCGGGGACCGCACGCATCACCATCATCGCTTCCATACTTATCGGCGTCGTCGTAGTCTCAAACTCGAATAAGAGGAGCAACGTCGCCAAAGGGCTATTTTTGGCTGTGACCAACACCTGCGGGCTCTTCGACAAGATGATTCTGGCGGGCGCCGGATCCATTTTGACCCACGGTATTATCAAGGAACAAACCGGGATTGAGGTCTTGTGGAGCCAGTGGTTCTTCGCATTTCTACCGGTCGGCTTGCTCAGCATTCCCGCTTGCTGGCTTACCGTGCTCTGGCTTTATCCAGGCGAAAAAGCAGCGCTGCCCGAGGGTGAAGAATATCTCCGCAACGCTTTGAAGGAGATGGGACCGTTGAGTGCGGAAGAGAAGAAGGTGCTAGCCGTGATCGGTGGCGCCATCGCTCTCTGGATGACTGATTTTCTGCATCACCTCAACCCCACGGTCATCGGCCTCGGCGCGGGACTTTTTCTCGCTCTCCCAGGCGTTGGAGTTCTGAACACGAAAGCCATAAAAAAGATCAATTTTCTGCCTGTAGCTTTCGCTGCTGGGGCCATCAGTCTAGCGAGCGTGCTCGCCCAAACCAAGGCGCTAGATGTCCTCAACCTTGTTCTTATGGACCACATCACTCCGTTCCTATCGAATGCCTTTCTTTCCTCCATCACGCTTTACTGGGGCGGATTTCTCTACCATTTCGTATTCCCAAATAACCAATCATTGCTCAGCACCTCACTTCCCCTCCTATTGCGTATGACTCATGGCACCGGCTACAACCCGGTAGCCCTCGCATTGATCTGGGGTTTCGCAGGGGGGGCAACGATCTTTCCGTTTCAGTCTACGGTCTTGGTAATGGGCTATTCCTACGGCTATTTCCACACCTGGGACTTGCTCAAAGTCGGCGCCGCGCTAGCCATCGTCGAAAGCATTCTTTTGATAGCCGCGGTGACGCTCTATTGGCCGCTCATCGGTTTGACCTGGATTAAATAAAGCAACTTCAGAAGACACGCTCCCGGTGGCATTGTTCAGTTCCTCTGACCAATAAAGAGTTCTGCTTCACTCTGTCTGTTTCCGATCTTTTCGCCCCGTTGATGAAAGTCCATACTTTTGTTTACTGTCTGTATCCAGAAATAGACGCCGCGCCTCCGAATTGACTGGGTCTGTCACGAAAAATGCAGCAACGAAGACACTTTCCGCCAGTGCGCAAGCGGGCTTTACTGGCACAAGCCTTGCTGTCTTAATCACTAGTCAGCGTGGAACCCCGGGGAAAATGAACCGGAGGGAGGGACAGACGATGGCGAAGAAAATTCTCGTGCCGCTTACGAGACTCGGGCAAGTCGATGAAATCGTCTCTTACCTGAGCGATGTGGTGAAACCCCAAATAGGAGTCGTTTTTCTCATTCGTTACCCGGTAGAATCAGGCCCCTATTGGCGTGATCATTGGGTCGAGGCAGATACCGCTAGAGCAGCGAAGTTGGCCAGCAAGTCCTTGCTGGAGCGGACCTCTTGGGAGGCGCACGGGGCCCTGGCTGAAGAAAAGCTTTCCGCCGCCCGCAAGGCGTTGGAGAAGCAAGGGGTCGAAGTTGAGGTTAAACTCTACGCAGGCAGCACGAAGCGCGCCATACGAAAATACAAAGTCTTGGGGGATTTCGACTGGATCGTGACCACCGCTCATTTCGGCGACTGGGTCGGCTATTTGTTAGCCGAGGCTACCGGTCCTTTTGACGGGCTCAAATGGATAAAATCCTCTTTCTTTTGGCTGCTTCGCCCCAAGGGGATTTAACAAAAACTGGTTTGCTTCGGGTGATTTCCTCGTAAGTCTCCGCTCACGCTACCGTCGCCACGATCATTCGTCGGCGCGAAGCCGCCTGCCTTTCTCTTTTTCTTTTCGAACCCCGGATTAGCAAAGAACCCCAAGATCATGTTGCTGACAAGCGTACGGTGTCCCACACTCTAACTCCACCGCCACTTGGCACGATGCAGGCAAACGTGACCAACCGTGACTGTGCTTTGGTTCAGTTTTCTGTTAGTAGGAACAACAACGCTCTGCCCGCTGCATAGGATTGGCGCTTGGATCTCATAGACTCCGGCTTCGGTAGATAAACCAGAAAACTCTCTCTGCCAGCGATGCGTAAACTAGAATTTGTCCTGCCGATATGCTCCGGTTTAATGTTGGCGGTGCCATTCCTCGCCCCTGCTCTCTTCCCTCTGGCCTGGATCGCCTTGATTCCTCTTCTATGGTCTATTCGCGAAGTCAGCTATCGACGGAGCTTCCTATACGGCTGGCTCGCGGGAATTGTGGCTAATGTCGTGGGCTTTTACTGGCTTAACTACACTATCTCCGTGTTTGGCGGCTTCCCCTACTACGTAAGCGCCGTGATATTCGCCGGATACGGGCTAAGCGCCGGCCTTCTCTTCGCGTTTTTTTCCCTTCTCGCTCGTTTTTCCGGCCCCGGGCCTATGAGTTTTTTTCCGCCTCTTTTCTGGGTCGCGCTCGAATTTTGGTTTCCTTTTCTTTTCCCGTGGCATTTGGCTAACAGCCAGTCGCAATTCCTCACCCTGATCCAGTCCGCCGATCTGGCGGGGCCTTATGGAGTCAGTTTCCTGCTGGTTTGGCTCAACACGATCATCCTCGGTCTGATAACTTCAACGCGCGCCGACAGGACGGCCCATGTCACGGCAACTGCGCTTGGTGTCGTGTCTGTCAGCGCTTGCCTGCTCTACGGTTACTGGAGGCTGCACTCCGTCGCCGAAGAGATGCGCGCCGCGCGAACCTTGAGCGTCGCCGCGGTTCAAGGAAGCGTCGACATCAACACGAAGTGGAATATCAGCTTTCTGGAAAGCAATCTCAAATCCTATCTCGATCTCAGCCAGAATACACAGGGTGCGACCCTGGCGCTGTGGCCGGAGTCGGCAGTCGAAAACTGGATTTCGGAAAGCGTTACCCAGCTTCCGAAAACCGTTGTTCCGGCGCTCCCCCCAGACACAAAATATCTGATTTTCGGCGCCCGGAGTTTTCGTGGTGACCCTGCAAACCCGAACGTCAAGGCATTCAACAGCGCTTTTCTTATGGACTCCGAGGGCCGTGTGTTGGGTCACTACCACAAACAAGTCCTGTTAGCTTTCGGCGAGTACATTCCATTCGTCAGTTACCTCGCAAGCATTCCCGGAGTACCAGCCATCGGCCAAGGTTTTACCGCAGGGCCAGGACCGCGTACTCTCGATCTACCAGACTCGATCAGGATCGGCCCTTTGATCTGTTACGAAGACCTGATTCCGTCTCTGGCGCGCGCGTTCGTGCGCGACCGGCACGCCAATCTGCTGGTCAATCTCACGAACGATGCCTGGTTCGGAAAAACCGTGGCCCCATGGCAGCACGCCCGCCTCGCGCAATGGCGCGCGATTGAGACCCGCCGAACTCTAATCCGGGTCACCAACACGGGCGTGACCACAATCATCAACGCCAAAGGGGAAATGCTGCAAACACTACCGCTGTTCTCGACCGGGATTCTTAAGGCGAAGGCGGAGATTTTAGAGTCCGAAACCCTCTACGTTCGCTTCGGCGACTGGTTTGCGGGGTTGGCAACGGTGTTAAGCGCGCTAGTCTTGCTTAGAGCCGGTTGGCGAGGCAAAGTAAAAAGTTAGCCATCTGAGGCGACGCGAAACCCATAATCGGTATACTTGAAGGACGGTGGAATGCTGGAACGCGCGGCGCAGCGCGTCACTTTGACATGATGCCGCCAGGACCCGCCGCGCGAGACGCGACGAATTCCTCGGCTGGGCCCGGTAGAGTTGCGTTGTGGAGCAATCCTATAATAGGCCGGATCGTACCAATCGGCGCACCACTCGTGCACGTTCTCGCACATGCCGTAGAGACCATAGCCGTTAGGACCATAACCACCGACGCGCTCGGGACCGCTTCGCCACCTCATCGAGTAGTCAGGCAGCAACTCGGGAGGATCGTCCCCCCAGGGAAAGAGTTTGCCGTCGAGCCCGCCCCGCGCTGCCCGTTCCCACTCCGCTTCCGTTGGCAGACGAAAAATTCGTCCCGTTATTTGCGTCAGCCACTTGCAATAGGCCGCAGCATCGAACCAGGAGACCGCAACCACTGGCTGCCGGGGATGGCTGAACTCTGGATGGTTCCATGCGGGCGGCGATTCGCGTTGCGTGGCTTCGAGAAAAACCGCGAACTGAGCGTTGGTCACCACAAACACTGCCAGCCTATAACTATCTAACCAGACATGATGCACGGGGCGCTCGTTGCTTTGACCCGCCTCGCTTCCCATCCAAAACCATCCGCCGGGGATTGGAACGAGCTCCGGTACCGCCGCGGGCAAAGCACAGGGGTTATTGCTGGGCATTCTTCGCAATGTAGCCGATCGGCAGAACATCCGAAACCGAATTTGCAAAAGACCCGCTTCTCGGTTAGCTTTGCCGGAGACCCCAATTTATCCCCGAGCACCATCGTTGCTACCAGAGAGTCATCGCCAGACCGAAGCAGAGCCGTCAACAAGAATCAGCAAACCGGAGGCCTCTGTAAAAACTTCCGCCGACGTGGTCAACCGCGCGCCGAGAGTTGCCTTCGCGGCTCTCCATCATCCGCCATTCCGTCTTTATTTCACTACCACGCTCCTCTCCATGATGGCGGATAACATCGAGCATGTCATTAGTTACTGGGTGCTTTTCCAGGTTTTTCATTCGCCCGCCTTGGCGGGATTCGCCGTGCTCACCCATTGGATGCCGTTTTTGCTCTTTTCCGTTTACTTTGGCGCGTTGGCGGACCGCACGGACTGCCGGCGCATCATCCAGACCGCGCAAATTATGTACATGGGAGTCTCTTTTGCCTGGGGCTTGCTGTTCCTCACCAACACCATTCAGATCTGGCATGCCATGGTCCTGCTCGTCGTCCACGGAATGGCGGGCGTTCTCTGGGGGCCCGCGAGCCAGTTGCTGATTCACGATATCGTAGGGTCCGAGCATCTGCAAAGCGCGGTGCGGCTTAGCTCGACGAGCCGCCAGCTTGGCGTTCTGCTCGGTCCCGCGGTCGGCGGCGGACTCATGCTCGCGCTCGGCCCTCCAGGCGGGCTGTTCGCCAATGTTCTGATCTATCTTCCCCTCACGATCTGGCTCATGAAGACACCCTATACCGGACATCTCCTCCATGCAGCCGGAAACCGCCAGAGAGCAGCAACTGGATTTAGAGAAGCGCTCCAACTGCTAAGAGAATTGTCCGGAGACCACGTGATTTTATCGATGATTATCCTGGCGGGATGCGCCTCGTTCTTTGTCGGCAATGCGTTCCAAGCACAGATGCCCGAATACGCCCACGACCTGGGCACGGACAAAGCCGGCGTGGCTTACAGCGTGCTTCTGGGCGCGTACGCTGGAGGAGCGGTGGTCGGCGGCATTCTGTTGGAAGGAAAAGGGTTGCTTCAACCAGGCCCGCGGAACGCGATGATCAGCGCAATCTTGTGGTGCCTGGTGATCGGAGGATTCGCCGTTACCACCAACTATCATTTGGCGCTTGTCCTTCTTTTCCTCGCCGGGGTGTTAAACCTTACTTTTTACTCTATGGCGCAGACTCTGGTCCAGCTGCGCGCGCCTTCTCAGCTGCGCGGCCGCGTGATCGGCCTCTTCAACATGTCAAGCATGGGTCTGCGCGCCTTCAGCGGCCTGACGGTGGGAGTCCTGGGAAGTCTGATCGGGATTCACTGGTCGCTGGCCCTGAGCGCGGCCGCTCTTTTGGCAGTCACGAGCGCCCTGCTGGCCTTTTCGCTGCGGGTCGATCAGCCCTACTAACAATAACGCCTGCCCCATCATTCTCCCGCAGCGGAACACAAGGCAAGGCAAGCTGCGCCTTGAAAGAATCCACCCTTCCCTGCCTCTTGTATGGTATCGCCGCGTTAACTCCACCTCTATTTCTCGCGCTTGAGACCGGACGAGTTCTGTTGCACCCTGTCGCCAGGCTTGATACCCAGGTGATGAAGTTGAGTGTCCCGGCCATGGGCGAGACAGGGACGCGCGGTTTGGCTGGTTGGCAACTCACCTAAACTCGGGATCCACGGCAATGAATATTTCTCCTCTTGGAAAAACTCCGTGACGTTCGAAGGAAAAATCATCCTCGCGGCTCACCCCTTGAAGGTGTGGGACTTTCTCCTCGACATCGACCGCTTCTCTTCTTGTGTTCCAGGGGTCGAAGAAGTGAAAAAACTGGATGAGCGTACTTTCGCCGGAACTCTTTCAGCTTCGGTAGGACCGATTTCCGGCGCGTTTAACTTTTGCGCGGCCATTGTTGAAAGCCATCCCCCCACGCAGATGGTCGCATCCCTCGAGGGCACCGACTCCGTGACCAAAAGCAAGCTCCAGGGCACGATCACAATGACTTTGGGACCCCTGGCTCAAACTCAAACCGAGCTCATCTACCACGCCAACGTGGGAGTCCAGGGACGGCTCGCGATTTTGGGAGACATGATTCTGCGCACGACCGCCACGTTGTTGATTGAGGAGTTTCTGCGCAAACTGCGCGCGCAGCTCCAAGAGTAGAACCATGACCGAAAGAAAAGAGGAACACCATGGCCGATCGCTATGACGTGATTATCATCGGAGGAGGGTCGGCGGGCTGCGCTGCGGCGACTCGCCTTTCCCAAGATTCGAAGCGCAAGGTCCTCTTGCTGGAAGCAGGGCCGGATCCCCAGCCCATTCCGGACATCGTCGCTGAAGCCTCGCAACAGACGCGGCTTTTGCTCGAATCTCCCTATGTGGTGATGTATCCCACGCAAAGAAAGATCGACGGCAGCACCTACTATGCGCTCGCCGGACGCATCATGGGCGGCGGGTCATCGGTGAACGTGATGTCGGTGCTGCGGCCCATGAAATACGACCTGGATACTTGGGTCGCGCACGGGAACCCCGATTGGTCTTATGACAGGTGCCTGCCGGTGATGAAGCGGATCGAATCGGACCAGGATTTTCCTGACAGTTCAATTCACGGCGCCAGCGGCCCGCTTTACGTTAAACGGCCTTTTACCCTCGACATGCCGGCGTCCCCTCCGGTAAGGGCCTTCATCGATCGCGCAGTCAGCATGGGACTGCCCCGCTGCCCCGACCTCAACCTGCCCGAACCTCTGGGAATTTGCGCTTCGCCTTACAACATCAAAAACGGCAAGCGCCAGTCGACGACGGTAGCCTATCTTAGCGGCGCGCGCGACCGGAGCAACTTGACGATCATCGCGGAAGCGCCAGTGCCATCGCTAAAGATCACCGGGCGGAAAGTCGCGGAGGTGCGTTACGCAAGAGACGGCCAGATCCAGCGCGCAGCCGGCGATCAGGTCGTGTTGTGCGCGGGCGTCTACCACTCGCCGCAGATTCTCATGCTCTCCGGAATTGGCCCCGTGAAAGAACTCGAGCGACTCGGGATCAAGGTTTTGCATGCTCTAGAAGGCATCGGCGAAAACTACCAGGATCATCCCGTCGTGTACATGACGTTCGAGGGGCCGTCGCAGTTCAGCACAGACTGGGTGGTTCCCCGCTTTCGCCTGATCATCAAAAGCGACCCGAGCCAGCCATGCGCCAACTTTCACATTAACATGCGGCCGCCGACCGAAGTTCAAGGCATCAAACGCATGATGCCGATCTCGGCGCACCTTCTCGAACAGCGTCAAAGAGGCCGGGTCTATCTGCAGAGCGCCGATCCCAAGGAACTCCCGGGAATCGACTCCCACATGCTGGAGCATCCCCAAGACATCGAAGCGATGACCAGCGCGATGCAATTCATCTACGATCTCGTCCAGCACGATTCCATGAAGGCATACTATGGCCCGTTGATCCAACCGGGCCCGCAAGAAGACTGGGCTCGGTTCGCGCGTGTGACCTATGACAGTTATCATCACGGCGCGGGGACCTGCATGATGGGACCCGCGTCAAACCGTATGGCAGTCGTGGGCCAAAACCTCCGCGTTCACGGCATAGAAAATTTGTCCGTGGCCGACGCTTCGATCATGCCCACAGTCACCCATGCCAACACGAATCTCACATCGATTATGATCGGCGAGCGCGTCGCGGATTTTCTCGCTGCCTGAAGCTCGTCCGACACGCGCGCAATCTTGCGCGCACGCGCGGCGCTTCGTCATGCCTGGGCCGGTAGGTCGGCACATTATTCTTGACACCGGTAGCTAGGGCCATTAGGATGGTAAAGGTCAAACGCCATGAAAGCCCAGGCACTAGTTCCAAAGAGTTCCTACCAGGCAGAGAAGCTCCGTAACCGGCTGGATGCGCTGGTGAACGCCCAGTTTGAAACGCCCGAGTTCGTCGCTTTACTCAGCACTCCGCTCCGCATCGAATCGGCACGCTGGGCGGCATCGATGACGTACTTCTATACCATGAACCGGCGCGACTGCTGGGCCTACGTTCAGGCGCGTGCTCCTCTCGACGTGAAGCAAGCGATCTGGCATCACGAGCAAGATGAGCTGATTCACGACGCGCGCGGCGGCGCCGACCACATCGCGCTGACGATCAAAGAAGCTGGGGTCTTGGGCTTGAAATCGGAGGATGTTTTGAGCGCCACGCCGCCCCCGATGGTCCGCGCCGCTCTCTATTCCTGGCTCCACATTGCCAGCACGCTTCCATGGCTCGCGGCTTTGACCGCCAGTCACATTCTCGAGCGCCGCAATAACAGCGCCATTGTCAAAGGTGGGGGTATGTCCAAGAGGTGGCGGGAAAAACTCGTTCGTGAAGTGGGAATACCCGCGGAAACGCTCATTTCTTCCAATGTCCATGTGGTTGCCGACGTTGAACACTCTGACCTCATCTGGGATACGGTTACGCGCCATGTTATCGACGAAGTCACTTACAACACGGTGCTGGACGGAGCGCAAGAGTCGCTGCAAATTGATCGCGCCTATCGCGGCGCTCTGGCGCACGGGCTTCGTCAGTTCTGATCCGTGCTCAGGGAGCAAGAGCCCTTTCGGAGCAGAACCTGTCTAAGTAAACCCGGACATTATTATTCGTCTAAGTAAAGGGCATGCGAGAAGCTTTCATCCGCGAAGACGCCTGAGTCTGGGTCCCGATGTCTCAAAGAACCGCTACCATCATTGTTCTGGCCTTATTTATGGGCTTTTTCTCCTTTGCCGGCGCCAGGACGTTACTTCTTCCCACCGCGGTTGAGGTCCCCCGCCAGCCCGGTTCTTATTCCTTTGAAAACGTGGAAACCTTCTCTTATAAGGCACATTGGAACGGTATCCCAGTTGCCACAGCGGAAATTCAGGGGGCGCCTTTAACAATAAATGGAAAAGCTCTTTACCGGGTTGAGGTTCAGGCCAGGACAACGAGCATCCTGGACTTCATCTGGCGGATGCGTGACACCATCGCTTCCACCTTCGATGCCCAGACGATTCAACCCCATCAATTTGTCTTCTCCCAGCGGGAAAACAGCAAAAGCACCGACACCACTGCCCTCTTTGATCAGGGCAAGAGCAAATGGTCCGTCCAGCAGCAAAGGGGAAGAAAGATAGCCAAATTTGACTTCATCTCGAACAACACCTTCGACCCGATCACGGCTGTCTATATGCTCCGCAACCTTGACTTCAAGGTCGGAGATCGAATTCAATTCGAAGTTTTTGGGGGTAAAAGCAGGTACTGGCTTACCCTCGACGTCGTCGGTCGCGAATCCATTACTTTGAACTCAGGTTCCATCGAAGCCTATAAAATCATTCCGCAGATCAAGAACATCAACAAACAGGGATACGCCGAAAGGATGCGCCGCGCGGTCGTTTGGGTTTCCGCGGACGAGAGAAAAATCCCGCTGCGGGCGGTGACCAGTGTGTTCATCGGAAGCGTCTACCTGGAAATGCAAACCGAAGGCGTTCCGCTAAAAAAGGTCGCCGCTCCAGAATTAAGCCCGCAGACCTCCGTTCTCGACTAAGGTCCGGAACCATCTTACTTGGACCCGGTGCTGGCGAGTCGGACCGGAAATTCAAAAAGCCTCCGCGCACGTTCATTTCGGCGCGCCCAGAACTTCCGGGTTAAGCATGTGGTTCGGGGTTCCGTCAAGAAAACTGATAATATTCGTCATGGCATGGCCAAACCGCTCCTGCAGAACTTCAACCGTGCCGTAGCCCCGGTGCGGGAGCAGCACCGCATTGTCAAACCCGCGTAAGGGATGATCGAATGGTAATGGCTCCTCGTCGTAGACGTCCAGACCCACACCCCCTATTCTCCCTTCTCTAAGGGCGTGGACAATCGCGGATTCGGAAGCGATGGGCCCTCTGGAGGTATTGACGAGAAACGCCCCGGGTTTCATCCATGCTAATTCCTTTGCGCCAATCAAGCCTCTTGTCTCCGCGCACGAGCGCACATGAAGCGTAACGATGTCCGATTGACGCAGCAGCTCTTCAAGCGACAACGGCTCAACCCCCGCGGCCCGCGCCCGTTCTTCAGTCAAAGTTTTGCCGCAGGCGACGACGCGCGCCCGGAAAGCCTGAGCGAGACGCGCCACTTCGCGGCCGATTCTGCCCAGGCCCACGACGCCCACGGTTTTTCCCTCGAGTAACTGGCCCGGGATGGCAGGCCAAGCCTCCTGGCGCATCCTACGGTCGACTAAAGGAATCCTTCGGAGCAGAGACAGAATCAGCCCCAAGGTCAGCTCCACGGTAGAAACGCCGGAGTCGCCCGTGGTATAGGTCACGATGATCCTCCGGCGGTTGATTTCGGCGAGATCGAGGTGGGCAAAGGTGGCACCGGTCTGCGATACGAGGCGCAGTGCCGGTGCCAGAGACAACTGCTGCGCGCCCAATCGGGTCCGTTCCCTGACCAAAAGCAGGCAATTGGCGTCTTGTAAAGCGCCAGCCAGCTCTGCGTCCGTGGCCAGCCTGTTCCGCACCAGCGTTATTTGAGCCTTTCGCGCTAGTTCTTGGAACGCCGGAACTGCTTCTGCAAGCCCTTCGTAATCGTCCAGCACGACCACACGAAATCGTTCTTGGATTGAATTCGTCATTCCGCTCGCTCCATGATTTGACTTTGTAGACTACTGTCCTGTCCCAGAAATCCGTCACATAATTCGCAGCGCATTGCGCCTTCAAAATCTCCCCTCTTTTTTAAAGATGGGTTAAAGTCTCACGGAGAAAATTCCATGAAAAAGGAGGGAGACAAAGGGGGGATTTGAGTACGAGTTCAGCCGCTGCCATCGTTTGGAGTTTTAAATGAACTTGTGGGGAGGACATTAGTTCTATAGGGTTGCGGTAACTTCGACCTCGACCAGTTTGCCCTCGGAAGAATAGCCGTCGACAAAATCATACTCCAGGCGCGGGATGGTGGCCATGACGCGCCCATGGAAAACTTTTTTGAGATCCTCGATCTTCTGGCTCCGATGGAGAAAAAAGGAAGTCTTGACCACTTTCTCCCATGACGCCCCCGCGTCAGCGAGGGACTCGGCAATGCGCGGAATGATGTCCGCAACCTGAGATTCCAGGCTGGGCAAAACCGCCGTAACCCCGGAAAGAAAAACTACCGAGTCATAGATCAGATAACGCAACGGCGCGATCGCGGGCTCGTACTCTTTGAGCGTCTTTGCCGCTTGTCCACGGCTCGGTCGCATGGCCAGCAGATCAAGCGCAACGAAGGCGTCGGAGTCAAAACGATCCGGCGCGATGAAGCTCGAACTCGCGGACCGTGCCTTTCCCACCAGGGTACGTACTCTCTCGTTACTTGCGAGGCCGCGGCTTTCTCGATCTCTGGCCCAAAGCCGCGTGCGGACAACGTCATGCAACGTCAGTCCCATATCAGAAAGTTCTTCAGCGGAGCGCGCGAATATACCTGCTAATTGTTCTGTCGCAGGCTTCCCTGCCGTCCCTTCACAGGAAAGCGTGACGAACTCCTTTTCCAGCCAGTTAAAAATCCTCTTGCGCATGGCAACAACTCCTGCGAAGCAAGCTAAAGCCTTTTGTCCATGCTGCTCCGCCTCGTGAAAGAAAGGCTTCCATCCCATTTTATCTTATCCGCATAGCCCCGCGGCAGTCTAGAGACCCTTCCCCGGAGCTATCAAACCATGGAGCCGCCCTATCAGCTGGCCCGCTTGATCGGCAAGATCGCGCCTATGCGCAGCGACTTCACGCTGCCGCCAACTATCGGCTACGGACTTGAGCAACGTCAGCAACGTCAAAGGACTGCAAAGTAAGACTCGGCGCTCGATCGCGAATCGCCGCAGTCTGGAATCCAGCTCGAAGGCTAGACTTAAACCGTCATCGTTGGGGAAAAAAAGGGCGGTGAGACCGGGCGGCTTTTCGAATTCCGCCCAATGCCTTGGGCGACCTAGCTCTTCGATCCGTTGACGCACGCGGTGCGCGTATTCCAACAATCTTGCCGTGCGCGTTTCAGGGTCGCCCGCCTCTAAATCCGCCAGATAGTCTTGTAAGGATCCGCTCGCGTCTATCGTCAGAATGCCTTGATCTGGAAGATGCACTGCGAAACGCGGGTAGAGTCGCATTTCTCCATCTACCTGAATCCTTTCGACGTGTTCAAGAACGCCGGCGATTTCTGCGACAAGACGGATTTGTGATTCATTGCGCCTGTCATTCAAGTCCTGGGCGCTTAGGGTCTGCGCCAAAACCGGAGTGGAAATTTTCAACCGCTCATGGATCTGCACCATTTCGTGCATGTGCTCCTCTAGGCCATGAATCACTACCTGCTCCTTCTCCAACTGGACCACACGATACTCCAATTCACGCAGATTGATAGCTAGAGAAGCGGCAAACCTGCGTGCATCGAACTTTCCCCGCAGATCCGTTCGCATCTGAGCAAGAAAACTTCCCAACTTTTCGCGCGCCCGCTTGAGAGAACCCTCTGTACTTTTCTGCAGGGACGTAAGCGCATTGAAGGCTTCACCCAACCATTCCTGATTCCGCTCTCGAGCCGAGGACTCCAGAGCGACTCTTGACTCAGCGTCCAGGAGCCGTCTCTGCGCTCTGATGAGGCGCGAGCGAAAGAAAAGATACGCGAACAGTGCGCCTAAGGATAAGCTAACGATGGAAGCAAATAGGGTGCCGACCCACGTGATGGTGTCACAGGAAAGAGATCCACAAACCGATCCCACAAGTGTTACCAGGCCATTCTCAGATCTCCGATCCGGTCCCGCTCCCGGAAAGAACGATCCCCGAACACCCGATACTAAAGCCTACCTTGAAACCGCAGATGTTGAACCCGATCATTCAGGATCTCGACTAAATCATCGCTGCGCAAGCGATCGGGTATCTCCAGAGAATCAACCCCCAATGCGCGCAGTCTCTCACTGAGTTCCTGCAGGTCAGAGTGAATTCGTTTGTATTCCTCGATGTGGGCCAGACAACCGACGACTTTTTGATCGATCCCGCTAAGACAATCTGCGAGCAGGCTCTTTTTCTCTTCGAACACTTCCCGCAAATGGGTCACGTTGGCGACGACGATCTGCTCATCCAGGGAACGCATTTGCTGTTCAAAGTTCTTCTTCATATCCAGAAGAGCCTGCATGAGCCTCTCATAGGTTTGTTCTGTTTTCATAAGATCCTCCTCCACGGTGATATTTCCTTCGCCTAAATAACTGTGTACGAGTGTTTCGGAAATCTTTCTCTTGATGCACGACAGTTGCGCCTGTGTCTCCTGCATCTTTTCGTCCAGGCGCATTTCCTCGCTCATGACCTTTGCGAGTTCGTCAATTAACCGCGTGGTCTTCACGTTTTCTTGCTCCATCGTTAAACTCCATCGATGATACTTTATCCAGGATGAATAGTCACTCAAGTCTTCTTTTAGTCCTGGTTACCCTATCTTAGCCCTTCTTAATCTCTCAGATTCCCTCTCTTCTCTTATATTGCCAGCAGAATCCGTGCCATACGCCGCTAAAAGGTCCCCGGAAAAGAAAAGCCATTATATTTGCGGGATTTTTTGTGATCCACACTAATCCGGTTACCAGCCAAAACTCTCTTGGTTGGACAATTTTCGTCTTAAGTAGCAAATTTGGGCCTATTGTTCCTTTATAGCCACAATGCAGGGGGAATGCCCATCAAGGGGTAAAGTTTGAACCATCTTAAATCCCGCCCGCAGCAACCAGTTCGTATACTCAGATAAAGTAAAGGTGTCCCCCTCTTCGGTTCCCAAAAGGGCGTTAACAGAAAGTACCAACGCCAGCAGATCGATCTTTCTCGCATCGTCGGGAATGTAGTCCATGATCAAAAGCCTGCCCCTCTCGTGAAGCGCACGGAAGCATTTGTCGATCAAATGCTGGCTGTAGTGAAGGCCCTCGGAATGGCAAATATGGCCGAGAATGACCAGATCGTAGTCTCCCTCCCCAAAATCCACCACGCGGATATCCCCGTCAACGAAACGGTACCGGCTTTCCACGCCCAAGCGGCGCGCAAACTTCCGCCCTATCGCAGAAACCGCGGCCAAGTCTACGGCTGTGACCTCGACCTGAGGAAATCGGACCGCAAACGGAAGGGACCAAACAGCAGAGCCCGCGGCCACATCGAGGATTCGGGCCGGGGCCACGGGATGGGGCAGAATCCGCGCCAACTCCCACGCACTCTTTTTGTGGAATTGATAAAGCGCCTCAACGATCTCGAGATTGTAGTTTGCATTCTCCTCATGCGAGAAAAGAGCCAGTGTCGGCGTGCCCGTTTTTACCGCTTGCGGAAGCGTCAACCAATACTTCAATAACTGCGCGCAACCTGCGAATAAGTGACCCACGTAATCCTCACTCGACGGCAAGAAGTAGCGGCGCGCAATGGAATTGAGGTCGTAGCTTTCGTCATTTTTCTCGAGAAAACCCATGGCCGTCAGACAGTCAAGGATCCGCCGCGTTCCTTTTTCGGAGCCATGCACCGTTGCCGCAATCCGTTCAACGCTGCGGGCCCCCTGGGCAATGGTCGGAAAAATTTCCAGCTCCACGGCGATCCATAGGATAAGATTTGGAGCAAAAGAAAAATTGACTTCGTTGAATGCCCCGCGCGCCAATTTTTGAGATATTGTCATCATGGCTTTTCCCTCCGATTCGAGGACCGGGTCTTTGCGATTCCTCTGAGGACGAGAACCTGCACCCTCAATGACAACAACCGTGCGACCTCGAAAGCATTATCACCAACCCGACTTTCTTGGAAGAGCGCCTTCTTTTGACAACGGTGTGATCAAAATCTTGCACTTCCAACGCAGAACCTGTTAAAGATGGCACCCATGGAACCAATCACCTTGAGGCGACGGTTGGGACTTTTCGACGCGATGATGTTGATCGTCGGAGACATCATCGGCATCGGCATCTTTGTAACGACAGGCGACATCGCACAAAGTCTTCCGTCTCCCGGGGGCATCCTTCTCATCTGGCTTCTCGGCGGCCTGCTTGCTTTGGCCGGCGCTCTGAGCTGTGCCGAGTTGGCCGCCAGCATGCCGGTGTCGGGAGGCGACTACATTTATCTGCGCGAGGCGTATGGCCCGCTAGTTGGGTTTCTCTCCGGTTGGTCATCGTTTCTCGTCACCTTTTGCGGTTCTATTGCGCTCCTTGCCGTCGTATTCACCGCCTTCATTTCGTTCTTCTTTCCGGTGCTGTCCCACGATAATGTTCTTTTCGCCGTCAACGTCTTCGGCCACTCCGTCCAGCTTTCTGCCGGCCAGTTTTTTTCGATCCTCGTCGTTTTTATTCTCTCGGCCATCCATTACGTCGGCGTCGGCGTCGGCGCAGCGGTTCAGAACATTCTGACCCTGCTGAAAGTCGGCGCCATCGTCGCGATCATTATTTTCGGGTTAGCGATCGGCAACGGCAGCCTGGATCACTTTTCGCCCTTTTGGGATTGGAGCAAGATCAACAACCCGGGGCTTTTTGGCGTCGCTTTTCTACCCGTGATTTTCACCTATGCCGGCTGGAATGCAGTGATCTACATGGCTGGAGAGGTGCGGGAACCGGAGAAAAATCTCCCGCGCGCTCTCGCGCGCGCCACTTTCCTGGTCATGCTACTCTACCTGGCAATCAACGCCGTCTACTTCTACGCCGTTCCAGTAGAAAAAATGCGGGGTACCATTCGAGTGTCGGAGCTGGCAACCACGGCCCTGTTTGGCTACCAAACTTCGGCCTGGATTACGGCCATCATCACGGTTTCGATTTTAGGCGCCGTCAATGTCACAACCATGATCGGCCCGAGAGTTTATCATGCCATGGCACGCGACGGCCTATTTTTTGCGCGCCTCGCACGCGTTCACCCAAGCTTTTATACGCCGGCGAACGCGATTGTCCTGCAGGCGTTGTGGATTTCCGTGCTGATTTTGACCGGCACTTTCGGCACTTTGTTGAATTATGTCAGCGTCGTGATCGGGTTGTTTTCCTCACTGACCGTCGGCTCGTTATTGGTTTTGCGGGTCAAACGACCTGAACTCGACCGTCCATACAAGATTTGGGGCTACCCGTGGGTTCCATGGCTTTTCATCACTGCGAATCTTGGTATTGCTTTAGCCATTCTCTGGGAAAAACCGCTGGACGCGCTCCGCGGCATGGGGATTGTCGCGCTCGGCATTCCGGCTTACTTGTTTTGGCAAAATCAGCTAAAAAAGAACCCTCGATGAGCGCCGGAAGCAGGCTCCAGAACTCGGAATCCAGGACGGCCAACAGCGGGAGGAGAGCTGTTGCCGATTGGGAGCGGGTTGCCGTCTTCTTCTTCCGGTATTGAAATGGCGATCCGTATTACGCGAGTTTATACCCGCACCGGTGACGCGGGAGAGACCGGGCTCGTTGGCGGGAAACGCGTCCCCAAAGATTCGCCGCGGATTGAGGCGTACGGGACTATCGATGAACTCAACTCCATTGTGGGGCTAGCCCGCGTCTTCAATGAAGAACGGCTGGGTCACGGCGAGCCCTATCACTTCCTGAACGAGATTCTGCGTAATATCCAGGAGGAGCTATTTGACCTGGGTGCGGAGCTGGCGACACCAGCAGATTTCGCCCACGGCGGAAGCCATCGCGTGGGAGAAGCGGAGGTCAAGGCGCTCGAGCGTATTATGGACCAGTGCCAAAAAGACCTGCAGCCTTTACCCTCCTTTATACTCCCCGGAGGCGGAAAAATTGCCGCCTATCTTCATCAATCCCGTACTGTTTGCCGACGGGCGGAACGCGAAATTCTTCGCCTCTCGCGCGTCGAGACGGTCAATAACTGCGCGATCAAATACGTAAACCGGCTCAGCGATCTTTTTTTCGTGCTGGCACGCTGGATTGCCTTGCGCTCCGGCGAAAAAGAGTACCTTTGGGAAAAAGGGCTCAAGACAAACCCAAACGCAAAAGGGAAAAGTAAAAAATAATGTCGTGTCCTCGTGACACATTCTTCGCAGACTGGTGACCGTCACCGCAAATCACTCATAGAGCATCACGATCACGAGCCACGAACACGATCACGTTGACGGAGGAACTTATTAATGGGAATTCTGGACGGCAAGCGCGGTTTGATCTTCGGCGTCGCCAATGAGCGGAGCATTGCCTGGGCCATTTCCGAAATCCTGCATCGAGAGGGCGCGGAGCTCGCTTTTACTTACGCCGCCGAGGCTCTGGAAAAGCGGGTCAGGCCTCTGGCCGAGGGAATCGGAGCCAAGATCGTTGTGCCCTGCGACGTGACCAAAGACGCAGAGATCGAGGAGGCTTTCCGTCACGTACAGCGCGAATGGGGCACACTCGATATTCTGATTCACTCCATCGCCTTCGCCAACCGGGAAGACCTTGCCAATCCGTATATGCAAACGAGCCGGCAGGGCTTTCAGTTGGCCCTCGACGTGAGTGCCTACTCTCTTGTGGCTCTCACACGCGGGGCCGTCCCGCTGATGGAAGGACGCAAGGGATCGATCCTCACCATGACCTATTTAGGATCCGAAAAAGTAATCCCCAATTATAATGTCATGGGCATCGCCAAAGCGGCACTGGAAGCCAGCGTCCGTTACCTGGCCGCCGAGCTCGGTCCAAAAGGGATTCGTGTGAACGCCATCTCCGCAGGTCCGATCAAAACCCTGGCAGCGGCGGGCATTGCCGGGTTCAGAGACATGCTGCACTATAGCTGTGAGCGTGCGCCCCTCAAGCGCAACGTCGAAGCTGCCGAAGTGGCGGGGGCCGCGCTGTACTTGTCGAGTGAACTGGCAAGCGCGGTCACGGGAGAGATTCTCCACGTTGACGCCGGCTATAGCATCATGGGAATGTGACATGCAAGGAGCAGAGGGTGAAGCGCATAGCGCGGCCAGAGATTTCTGCTTCTGCGCCACGCTTTTTACGCCTTGCAGCGAAAGGAGATTTCGGATGGCGATAAAGGAAATCGGTCCTCAAGAGGCACACGACACACTGCAAAAGGTTGCAGGATGTGCTTACATTGACGTTCGGACGGTCAGTGAATTCACGCGGGGCCATCCTGACGGGGCGGTGAACATCCCCGTCGCGTTTTACGACCCAGCCCAAGGAATGATTCTGAACCAGGATTTTGTCTCTGTTGTTGAGGCCCACTTCCCAAAGGACAAGAAGCTCATTGTCGGCTGCCAGGCCGGACCGCGATCAAGCGCAGCCGCGAAAATGCTCGAGGAGGCGGGATATCAAGATGTTTCCAATATGCTGGGGGGATTTGGCGGCATGCAGGATCCAAGTGGTCGGATCGTCGCGCCCGGCTGGTCAAGTCTCGGTCTTCCAGTGAGTCAAAAGAACAGCGAGGGTACCAGCTACGAGTCTCTGGGAGTCACGGCTAAGGCCGGCGGGAAGGGATAGTAATCAGTAATCGGTCATCGGTGGTCACCGCGCATTTCTTCGGGGACAGCACTTTCTTAGTAACGTGTCCTAAGGCGGCTCACTGATTACTGACAACTGACCACTGATTTATGACCCTCCCTTTGTATTTCAAGCAGATTCAGATCGGACCCATGCAGAACTTTGTCTATCTCGTGGGATCGACAGCAACGCGTCAAGCGGCGGTAGTTGACGCCGCCTGGGACATCGATGCGATCTTGCGGCGCGCCGCTGAAGACGACATGAAAATCACCCATGCACTTGTCACGCACACCCATCCCGATCACGTCGGCGGACGCTTCGCCGGCGTGCACATCGCCGGCCTGGAGGAAATACTGGGAAAGGCCTGCCTTAAGGTCGTGATTCATAAAGCCGAAGCCGACAACCTCAAATTCGTGCCTTCTTCAGACCTGATTAAGGTCGATAGCGGCGCTGCAATCGACGTCGGCGGCATCGAAATCAAGTTGATTCACACCCCAGGGCACACTCCTGGGTCCCAATGTTTTTTTGTCGCGGATCGCCTCATTTCCGGGGACACGCTCTTTATCGATTCCTGCGGGCGAGTTGATCTTCCGGGCAGCAATCCCGAGGACATGTATTTCAGTTTGACGCAAAAGCTGATGGTTCTTCCTGAAGAGACGGTCCTCTTCCCTGGCCACAATTATGCCGCCAAAACATCTTCAACGATCAGGGAGCAGAAAATCACCAATCCCTACGTTCGCTTCCAATCATTACGCGCATTTCTCTCGGCGATGGGCTACACGTGACATTCACTGAAATCTCCGCATTCTAAGGCCTTTTGCCAACGTATTTGTTCGTGTCCAGAGATCACCCTCTGCGGCTGAAGGCGCTCTGGACGGGCCTTTGATGATTCCCGCGCCACTCGCGAAGTTGATCACCTTCTGCCAACCTTTCGAGTTCATGTCGCCCCAGGGGGGCATGGCATTGGCGACCCTCGAATAGGAGAGCTCGAACACGTCGTTGGCCAATTTGTCCGGCATGAAAAGTCGATGGGCGCGGAGAGCTGCTTTGGCCGCTTCGGGCTTGGTGTGGAAAGTGCGCCTCCCCGGGAAATGGCGCGCGCGACCGCTGTGGCGATTTTTGGGTTTGCCTCGACATAGTCCGGACGGACCATCAGCACTTCATAGGGATAATCCATTAATTCCGGAACCTCGCCTTTACCCAGCGGAATCAAAACGTAACCCTTGCCGCTCGGCTCGGTGACTTCCGCCGAGGGGGGAGAGAGCGCATACGCATCGATCAGGTTGTTCATGAGCGCCGTCGGAAGTCCGGGCGCTCCGATATAATCGCGATGTGGATGACGAGATTGTCTTGACTCAAAGACAGACCTGGGCTTACGTTTTTCTGTGTTTCTGCCTCGTTCGGCTCTATCATAACTAACATTCAATTTCAGACCACGCAGAAGCGCGCCTATAGAGAAACCGCTTTTCCGTCAAGCTGGAAGGTATTCTCCCATCATGCAATCAGGGCTGTCAACGGGCATTGTGGAGATCTGCGCCTCATCGATTATGAATGCTACGCGAGGATCGCCCGGTATTGATCGAGCTTCCCAGATGACGTATGTAGGGAGCTGTTCACAGACTTTTGAAAGGCTCGTCTACGGACCATAACCCGGCCGGAGCCGGGAACCCATATGGATTTGCGTGCCAAAATGGACTGTCTAGTGGGCATCAGCGCTTGTGCTGAAGGCGACCGGGGGAAAGATCTAAAGATTGTGATTTACAGAGGACGTTTCGCGTAACATTCTGTACCTGCTGCGATGTTTGAAGATCTGAGAAGTTTCCTCTCTTATTTGGAAACCCAAGGGCAGCTCCTTCGCGTCGCTCAAGAAGTCGACGTGAAGTACGAGATCGCCGCGGGCATCCGGAAAACTTCGGATATCGAGGGTCCCGCTCTTCTCTTCGATAAAGTCAGAGGCTATCCCGGCTGGCGCGTCCTCGGCGGTCTGTTCGCCACCCGGAAATTGATCGCGCTCGGTTTAGGCGTACCTCAAGATCAGCTGCTAGAACGCTATCTCACTCTGGAGGAGAAACGCATCGCGCCCGAGATGCTTTCGACCGGTCCGGTCAAAGAGATCCGATGGATCGCAGACCAAGTCGATCTTTTCAAGCTCCCGATCATCACCCACGCCGAGAAAGACATCGGGCCTTACATCACGATTGGCGTGCAGGTCGGCAAAGATCCGGAGACAGGAGTTCGGAACGTTTCCATTCACCGCATGCTTCTTCTCGGTAAAGACCGGCTTTCTCTTTGGGCACCGCCCGACCATCATCTGGGTCGAATGATCTTGAAAGCCGAGGAAAACAAACGGGGACTGGAGGTGGCGACGGCGATCGGTGTGGAACCTACCATCGTGATCGGGTCGCAGGCCAAAGTTCCTTATGGAATCGACGAGTTTCACGTCGCCGGAGGACTGCGAGGCGCGCCGGTACAGCTTACCAGATGCGAAAGCATCGACATCGAAGTGCCGGCTTCCGCCGAAATCGTCATCGAAGGTGTCACGATACCCGGAGAACGGATCGCTGACGGTCCTTACGGCGAATATCCGGGGTGCTACAGTGAGGCGAAACAGGCGACAGCACTGAAGGTGACCGCGATTACGATGCGGCAAAACCCCATCTATCAAACCGCATTGACGGGAATGCCCGTCACTGAGAACCACACGTTGATCGAGTATGCAAACGCCGCCATCGTGTATCGTGAGGTAAAAAAGATCGTCCCGGAAGTCAAAGCCGTGCACATGACGCCGGGCGGAGCCTTCAAACACCACGTCGTGGTCTCGATCAAGAAGCGAAGCCAGGAGGAAGCCCGCAATGTGATCCTGTCGCTCCTTTCGCTTGGCATCGGCTTGAAGCAGGTCACGGTCGTCGATGAAGATATCGACGTTTACGATCCGCTCGATGTAGAGTGGGCGCTCAGCACGCGCATGCAGCCCGACAGGGACATTATTATTATTCCAAGGATCGCGTGCTCGACATTAGACCCGTCCGTACCCGCTCCGCGGATCACCGCCGGCTGGGGAATCGATGCCACAATGCCCATCGGAGACCGTCAGCGCTTTGAAAAAATCAAGATTCCGGGCGTCGATAGTGTGAAATATCTTTAGTTGGCATATGGCTGATAGCTTGTGGTAAACCATACGCCCATAAGCCACCATGAGAAACTTCGATTACCTGGAACCCACCACGGTCGCTGAAGCCTGCGCGCTGCTCAAGCAACATGGTGGCGAGGCGAAAGTCTTTGCCGGCGGGGCGCATCTCACCATCCTAATGAAGCAGGGGCTGTACCAGCCCAAGGCGTTGGTCAACATCAAGAAGATTCCGGAGCTACGAGGAATCAAGTTCGATTCCGGCGAAGGTCTGACCATCGGCGCGCTGGTGACGCACCGTGAGATCGAGACCTCGGCACTGGTGCGAGAAAAGTTTCCCGTGCTTTGCGACACGGAAAGAGAGGTCGCGAACATCCGCGTGCGCAATATGGGCACCATCGGCGGCAATCTTGCCTCCGGCGAACCGCTCACGGATTTGTCGCCGATATTCATCGCGCTCGACGGTAGGGCGAAAATCGCCGGCCCGGCCGGGCAACGCATCGTTCTTGTGGAAGAACTCTTCGTCGACTTTTACACGACAAGTCTCGCCGAGGATGAAATTTTGACGCAAATAGTGCTGCCGCCGTTGCCGCCTCGTTCAGGCGTCGAATACATTCGCTTCTCCAGCAGCTCGGTGGTCGACAAACCCAGCGTGGGCGTGGCAGTGAGACTTGCTTTAGAAACCGGCGGTGACACGGTTCAAACCGCGCGCATCGTTCTGGGTTGCGTCGGCGCGACGCCGGTGCGGGCACGCAAAGCCGAGGGGATGTTGACCGGTAAAAAGCTCACACTGGAGCTTGCCGAAGAAACGGGAGGGATCGCGTCGCAAGAATGCAGCCCGACGAGCGATCTGCGCGGCTCGGAACAGTACAAGCGCGCGATTGTGCGGACGCTAGTGAAGCGCGCGTCGACGAAGGCAGATGAACGAGCGAAATAATTTTGGATTTTCGATTTGGCATTAGGGAGAAGAAACATGAACAAGGAATTAATTCCGTCTCCGAACAATCGGAAAGCTAAAACCTGTCCTGAGCCAAGTCGAAGTATCCAAAATCAGGGTAGTCTCCTTCCGACAATCGAAAATCCAAAATCTAAAATCCAAGATGCAATGAGGCGAAAACACATCCATCGCGCTACCTCGCAAAGCTTCGTCAGGGAGAAACCAAACTCTTGTGCAAGCGAAACCTTCCGATTGCGGAAATTCGTCCACTTCCACCGCAGCGTAAAGCCGAGCGGACGATCGGCCTTGCCGGGAAGGCTCCACGATCGATAACCAAAATGTTACGGTGGCGATTTTAGATTGCTGACAAAAAGGGATAGATAAGCATATTGATGAAGAAGCAGCAATGAGCCGCTCCGCCGTCGGTGAAGGTAAGTGACTAAAGCCTGGCAATGAAGAAACCCGTTTCGCTTCGCGTCAACGCAATCGACCACAGTTTTGAGGTCGAGCCACGCGCTATTTTGCTCGACCTGGTCCGGGAGCAACTGGGTCTGACCGGAGCCAAGCTTGGCTGTGACATCCAGGTGTGCGGCGCGTGCACGTTGCTGGTCGACGGCAAACCGGTGAGCGCCTGCTCATTTTTGGTTGTGGACGCCGACGGCGCTGACATCTTGACTATTGAAGGCCTCGGCAAGAAAGACGCGCTTCATCCTTTACAGGAAGCCTTCATGGAGTTCGGCGCGTTGCAGTGCGGCTACTGCACGTCCGGATTTATTCTGACGGCGAAAGCACTGCTCGAAGAATGCCCCCGGCCCTCGGAAGAGCAGATTCGCGCTTACTTGGCGGGAAATTTCTGTCGCTGCGGTTGCTACCAGGAGATCATGCAGGCGATTAAAAACGTAGCGTTAGGAGTGAGAGGTCAGGCGTAAGGCGTTAGGAGGGGTAAGGGGTGGGAGGACCCCTCACTCCTTACTTTTCACTCCTGCCTGTTTGTCAATGGAAATAGCGGATATCGGTAAAACGTTTCGCCGCCTGGACTACGAAACTAAGGTGACTGGCCGGGCGCAGTACGTGGCGGACATGACCGTGCCGGGAATGTGTCATGGCAAGATCCTTCGGAGCCCGTACGCGCATGCGCGCATCAAGCGCATCGATGCTTCCACAGCGCAAAAAGTCCGCGGCGTCATGGCCGTGCTGACGCGCGACGATATTCTGCATGATGAAGGCATCGAGCCTTTCTACGGGCCGGTGTTCAAAGATCAGACGATTGTCGCGGTGGAAAAAGTCCGCCATGTCGGCGACCCGTTGGCAGCTGTGGCGGCATTGACCGTCGATGCCGCGGAAGAAGCGCTGAAGCTGATCGAAGTCGATTACGAAGAGCTGCCTGCCGTCCTGAACGTTGACGATTCGTTGAGACCCGGCGCGCCACTGGTGCATGAGTCGGTAAAGCTTCCGGCGTTCGGCTTTGCCGATCTCGCCGAGTTAAAGCCCATCGAAGGCACCAACGTTTGCACCCACTTCAGACTCAACCGCGGCGATATCGACAAGGGTTTCGCCGAAGCGGATCATATTTTCGAAGACACTTTTATGTTGCCGGCGACGCAGCATAGTTTTCTCGAGACGCACGCGTGCATCGCTTCCGTTGAACCAGGCGGGCGCATAACGGTCTGGGCGACGACACAAAACCCGTTCGTCGTGCGCACTCAACTGGCTAATATTTTTAAAGTTCCGGTCTCGAAAGTCCGCGTGATCGTGCCCTATCTGGGCGGCGGTTACGGCGGCAAGGTCTATCCAAAGGTCGAGCCGATCACTGTGGCCTTGGCGCAGAAGGCCGGACGCCCGGTACGAGTGGTCCTGTCGCGCGAGGAAGTTTTCTACACGATCACCAAGCACGCCGCGGTAATTCGCATGAAGACCGGCGTCAAGAAAGACGGCACACTGGTGGCGCGCGAGTGCGAGATTCGTCTCGATACCGGCGCCTATGCCGAGATTGGACCGCGGGTGGCGAAGAAATCCGGCTATACCGCCGCTGGCCCGTATAAGATTGCCAATCTTAAAATCGATTCCTATTCCGTTTACACCAACAAACCGCCGGCGGGCGCGTTCCGCGGCTTCGGCGTGTCGCAATCAGCGTGGGCCGTCGAGTCACAGATGGACATCATCGCCACGGCGCTGAAAATGGATCCGCTCGGGCTGCGCATGCAGAACGGTTACGACGAGGGCGACAAGTTCGTCACTGAAGAGACATTGCGTGCCGTTGGGCTTAAAAAATGCTTGGACGAAGTTGCGAAGTCGATCGGGTGGGAAGACAAGACGTTCAAAAGTTCAAAGGTTCAACGTTCAAAGGGTGACACCGTTCGACGCGGTAAGGGTCTGGCTTGTATGATCAAGGCCACAATCACGCCGTCGATCTCTTGCGCGGTGGTAAAGCTCAACGAGGACGCGAGCCTATCCATATATACCGGCACGGTTGAGATGGGGCAGGGCTCGGATACAGTATTGGCGCAAATTGCCGGCAAGGAGCTCGGTATTCCGATCCAAACGATCCAAGTTCTCGGCGTCGACACCGACGTCGTGCCATACGATCTGACGACTTCATCGAGCCGCTCGACTTTTCACATGGGCAAAGCGGTGCAGTCGGCGGCGCAGGATATTATCCGGCAGCTCAAGCAGATTGTCGTGAAGGAATACGGCGTGCCGGAAGACAAAGTGACTTTCGCCGGCGGCAAGATACGTCTGCCCGAAACACAGCTCGATTACGCCGAGGTGATGTTCAAGCGCTTCGGCATGCCGGGGGGCACCCTGGTCGGCGAAGGGCAGGTCAAAACTTCGGCCAAAAACGAATTCGGCGAAAAAAGCACGTCGGCGTTCTGGTTCCTTGCAGCCGGCGCCGCCGAAGTGGAAGTAGACGTCGATACCGGTAAGTTCAAGCTCATCAAATATGCCACCGCCGTCGATGTCGGCAAGGCGCTCAGCCCGCTCGGTTGCCGCCAGCAGCTCGCTGGCGCTGCGATCACCGGCATCGGCCAGGCGATGTTCGAAGAGATCGTTTACGATAACGGCCAACCGATTAATCCCAACCTCGTCGATTACGTTCTCCCGTCAATCGGCGACATGGCGCCGGTGATCGATCCGATTTGCGTCGAAGTGCCGGACCACAACGGCCCGTTTGGCGCCAAAGGCATCGGCGAAAGCGCGCTGATTCCGGTGGCACCGGCAATCGCCAACGCGATTTTCGACGCGGTCGGCGTGCGCATTAAGGATCTTCCGATCAGGGCCGAAAAAATCTACCTGGCCCTGGCCGCCGCAAAACCATAACCACAAGATGCACCACGCGTTGCCAGCTTTGCTAGTGTTAATTTTCCTTGCCGGATGTGAGACCAAGCTCATGCGGGAGCAGGCAGAGCAGATTCGCCAGCAGGAAGAGGAACTCGCGCGCCAGCGTCAGGAAATTGAGGCGTTGAAGCTCGCGCAGCAACAAGAAACGGAGAAACGGGAAGCCTGCAACCGCGCGTTTCGCGACTTCGAACAAGCGCAAGCGACCAAAGACTCGGCCGCCGTGGTTGCGCTTTACCGGAAAGGCTTGGCATTGTGCTCCGACGACGATGTTGCTCATTATGAGCTCGGCAAAGTTCTCGCCAGGTTGGGTCAAGCGCGAGAGGCTCAGAGCGAGTTCGAAGCGGCCCTCAAGATTAACCCCAATTTCACCGCGGCAAAAACTGCTCTCGAAGGACTGCAAAGCAAAAACTAGTCCGGTCTATTCATGGACCCGGGAAAAAAGCAGGACGCCCTGTAGACCGAGAACTGAACCGTGCAGAGTCTTTCCGTTCGCCCTGAGCCTGCCGAAAGGTGAGCGGAGGCCTTTTCAACCACCTCCTGGCGGTTCCCGTCCAAGAAAAAGCAGTCGGTGCTTTCCCTTCTCCTTTGGGTTCCCGCGTCGTCATGATCATCGGGACCAGGAAGCGACCGTCAGGATGCGCCTCACTTCGCGTCATGAAAGATGATGCCGAGAGTAAAGCGCCTTCCCCGGGTGACTTGATTTACACCGTGCTTGATCGTGGTCCTAAAATAGCCCCTCTTGCCTTGTTGCGGATGAAAGTTCACGGCGAAAATCACCGCATGACCTTGGGAAAGGCTAATAACGTGGGGGACCGATTGCATTCGCGGTCTTTGCTGGACCAGAACGAGTTCGCCGCCGAGGTAGTCTTCACCGGGCTTGCTCAGCGCAAAGACCGCCTGGAATGGAAAAAACAGATCACCATATAAGTCCTGGTGCAGGCAGTTAAAATCCCCCTCCCCATACTTCAGCATGAGCGGCGTCGGACGAAGCTGATTTCGTTTCTTGCACTGGTTTAGAAATTCCGCAACTGTGGGCGGATATCGTCGACGGATCGCCAATCGCTCACACCAGATATTGGCCGCGTCGACGAGACGAGCATAAAACGCCTCGCGCAGATTCTGCACCGAGATTGGCAAGGGATACGTGAAATATTTATACTCGCCTTTGCCAAAATTGAACTGCTCCATGCTGATCTTGGCGCGAAAGTTCGACTCGATTTCATAGGTAGCAATTAAGGTTCGACATGCCTCAGGCGAAAGGATTTGCGGCGTCAGCGAGAAACCATGATCAAGAAGGGAATGACTGAGCAAAGACCAGTTCATTGACGGCGGGCCGGCTATTTCCGGACGCTCAAACGTATTGCGAGTCTCCGTGCTTGCGGCCGCATCTCTCCCTTGACGACCACCATCAGCACGCCAAGTTCTCCAGAGCCCTAGGCCTTGCCGAACAGGCGCTTTTTGTCGGCCTCCGCCCGGGCCTCATAATCCCGCTCGAGTTTCGCCGTCGGGATGTATACCGCGTCGAGTTGCCGGCGCAGGTCCCAGGTTTGCCTGCATGCGCTGACCAAGTGCGCGAACTGCTCTGGAAACAGACCCTGAAAGCCGTCTGATTTTGCGATCAAAGGATTGGGATGGGTCTCGACCAGAACCGCACACGCCCCGGCCATGATCCCAGCCAACGTCATGGGATGAACCAGATCGCGTATCCCTGTCCCATGAGAAGCATCCACCGCCACCGGGAGACAAGAAAGCTGGTAACGAAACGCGGCAATGCCGCCGAGGTCAAGAGTATTGCGAGTGTATCGGTTGGCGCTGGTGATGCCCCGCTCACACAAGATGACGTTCTCTTTTCCCATGGCCATGACGCGTTCCACCCAGAGCAGGTACGCCTCAATGTCCAACGAATTGCCGCGTTTGTGAATTACCGGAAGCGCTGTGTCGCGCAAGCGGTTAAGGAGTGCCTGGTTTTTCGAGTTGACCTCACCGACCTGGAGGCAATCGATGCCCATATCTTCATAAATAGAGAGATCCGCCTGATCAAGAATTTCGACAACTGTCGGCAGTTCGAATTCCTTTCCTGCTTTCACGATGTATTTTAGTCCATTGCGCAGAGCCTCCTCGGAGTTGGAGCCGATCCCCTCCCATCCACTGTAGGGACTGGAGCGGTATTTGACGACGCCGCCGCGCAGAGCGTCCGCTCCACCTTCTTTAACCATCCGCGCCGCCTCCATGACTTGAACTTCGCTCTCTACCGAGCATGGACCGCCGATCACCGCAAGCTTGCCGCCCCCCACTTCCAAGTTTCCGATGCGCACCGTGCGGTGGATCAGGTTTCCGGCGGTCCCCTTCTGCGCAGCCCGCTTATACGCCCGTGAGATCGGAATCAAGCTGTCGACGCCGCCCATTTCCTGAAGTTCGACTAAGGGTAACTGACTAATGTCGCCGTAGACGCCGACGAGAGTGATCTCTGCGCCGACCATCTTGCCGGTCTTGTATCCCAGTCCGTGCAACTTTGCTTCCACGGCGGCGACTTCTTCCGGCGTCGCACGACCGGTCATTTTAATGAGCATAATTTGAGCCTCCTACCTACCCCGATGCCGTTTCACTCGACGGGCTCTGGCCCGGGCGCCTGGGCAAAGAAGTATAAAAAAAGCTAAAGTCGAAGGAAAGAACCAAAAAACAGATTTCTCTATCCCGGGTTAAAAGCCGTAGCGTCTTGAATGTCCCGGCCCGACAATCACTGGCTGTCTCCAAGAAACGTCAAAATCATCTGCGCGGCGAGTTCCGGATTTTCGACATGGACGCTATGCCCGGCTTGCTGGATCACTTTCAGTCCGTCGCTGCCGGGAATCGCGCGAGCGTACGCCTCTCCGTGCGCGACCGGCACCATACGGTCACTTTCGCCCCACATGACCAAGGCCGGTGCGGCAACGCGATGCAAGCGGTTCTCAAGGGCGCGATGGTAGAAATACGGTGGCCTGAAGCCGATCCGAGATGCAAACCTCAGCATCTGGTACCGGCGCAGCTCATCCTCAATCTCGCCCCGCCCGTCGGGGAAAAATTCCAGTGCTTTTGAGTGGTCCGCGTGGGAGAAAAGCATGTTTCTCAGGCCCGCGTAGCTCACGCCTCTTTCCGCCTGCGCCATCATAAAGACATCCCCAATTGGCGCGCCTCGAACGAATAGACCCGTGGCACCGACCAATACAAGTCTACGAACCTTCTCCGGGTTTCGCACCGCCAGCTCAGCGGCGATCCAGCCACCGACGCAGGTTCCGACAACATCAAACTCTTTTAGCCCCAAAGCATCGAGGACTTCGAGGTAATGAAAAACAACATCGCCGACGGATTCGATGTCGGCGTTCTCATCGGTCTGGGAGCAACCCGGATGGGCGGGAGCAATCACTTGTGCCTTACGAAAAAGCTTCTCATGGAACGGCAGCCAGCTTTCTTTGACGGCGTGAACATCGGCGAAACCATGCAAATACAATAGAGGAAACCCGTTACCTTCCTCCAGAACCCAGACTTTGCGCTGGTTAACTTTCAACAAACGTCCGCTCATTGGAACCGTACCGTTGCGTTTGCTTCACTCAAACCAGCAAATTCACTTTGAAAAAGTTTTGCGGATTCCGCGCGCAGCGCCGGCGCCACCTTGTGCGCAAACAGGCTCATGCTTTTCCGCGTCAGCTCCGATGGCAGATTGCCGAGGTGAAATTGGATGAGTAGATTGCCCACCTTTGCTTGTTCCACAATCTTCCATATGCGCCGGTAAACGGTTTCCGGGCTGCCCACGATGATGGATTGGGAAGCATCGAGCTCCTCCCAATTTTCGACATCCCCCAATAATTTTCGCCCGGGCTGCGAGGTTTTGAGAAATTCCCTCCATGCGGGCGCCGGTATATACGGCACTCCCGGACCGAAGGTAAGCTGTCTTCCCTCGCGCCGCAAATGACCCTTGAGACAATTCTTTAGGAAGTACCAAACGCTTTCCTCGCACTCCTCCCGGGCCTGCCGATCGCTTTCGGAGACATAGGCCGACATGAGAATCCCGAAACGCGAAGGCTCATAGGCGCCACCATGCTCGGCAAGAACCTGGGCAAATTGCTGTTGCGCTTTGTGGGTCTCGCCGCCGTGGCTGCGGGAAGACAGAAAATAAGAAAAGCCCCGTTTGGCTACTTCCACTAAAGTAGAGGCGCTGCGCGAGCCCGGTATCCAGATCGGCGGGAGCGGCTGTTGCAACGGCTTGGGCCAGGGATTCACATAGCGCAGCGGATAATGACGGCCTTCGTGTGCGAACGGACCGTCTTCGCTCCATGCGCGCACAATGAGATCGACCGCTTCCCAAAATTTTTCCCTTGAATTTGCTGAGGGCACATCGTAGTTGAACGTTTCCGGCCCTCCGCCCGGAGCAAACCCGGCGATTAAACGCCCGTTGCTCATCTGATCGATCATTGCGTACTCCTCTGCAATTCGCATCGGATTGAGGTGTAACGGCAGCAGATTACCGAGCACGACGATCTTTCCACGCGTCGTTCTCTGCGCCAGCGCCGCAGCGATCAGATTGGGCGAGGGCATCAAACCGTAGATGTTTTGGTGATGCTCGTTGAGCACCATACCGTCGAACCCCAATTCATCAGCATAAGCAAGCTGATCGATGTACTCTTGGTAAAGTCCGCGCGCCTTCTCGTTATCCCACAGGCGGTTGGGCACGGTTACCCATCCGGAAGCGTATTTTTCGTCAAAATCTTGGGGCAGATAGGGATAGGCCATGAAATGCCAGCAGAAAAGCTGTACCGGTTTCATTACACACCTCGACTCAAGCTCTTGGTCTTTTGCCTTTTTTTGCTAATTTCCTCCGCTTGCACGTTTCAACCTTTCCTTCCTCGCGTCCGATACTACGCGAAGCCCTCTACTCTGGCAAGGTTGAAAGGTGCCGCGTTATTTAGCGACTGCTACTGCCCTTATTTTTAGCCTGGAAAGCGATTTCTGTTTGGGATAAGGTCGCTTCGTTCACCATGAGGAGGGGCCATGAGAGTCGTTGACGTTATCGCAGAAATTCTCAAGCGCGAAGGGGTGGAATTCTTGAGCTGCTTTCCGACGGCGCCGATGATCGAGGCTGCGGCGTCGGCAGGTATACGCCCCATCGTCTGTCGCCAGGAGCGCGTCGGCGTCGGCATCGCCGACGGGTTCGCGCGCGTCTCTAACGGCAAGCGCATCGGAGTTTTTGCCATGCAGGCCGGTCCTGGGAGCGAGAATGCTTTTGCCGGGGTAGCCACGGCTTTTTCCGATTCCGTGCCTATTCTGGTCTTGCCAGCAGGACACGCGCGCAACGTCGCCCAGACTTTCCCTTTCTTCAGATCGGTTCGTTCTTACGGCGCCGTTTGTAAATGGGTAGAAGAGCTCACGCTTCCCGAGCAGGTTCCCGACGCGATGCGCCGGGCATTTAGCCTTTTGAAGATGGGACGGCTCGGACCGGTCATGGTCGAGCTGCCGGCGGATGTTGCTACGGCAGAATTTGGCGGCGCGGAAGTTGAATATAGACCGGTGAGGGCAACCCGCTTCGCCCCCAACCCAAGGGACATCGAAACGGCGGCTGCGACGCTACTGCGGGCACAAAATCCCCTTGTCTGTGCGGGGCAGGGAGTGCTTTACGCCGAAGCGAGCGATGAGCTGCGTGAGCTGGCCGAGCTGGTTGGAGCCCCCGTGATCACCACCCTGGAAGGCAAAAGTGCTTTTCCGGAAAACCATCCTCTTTCTCTCGGCACAGCTTCTGGTGTCTCCCCGCAGCCGGTCTACGAATTTCTCAACAAGGCTGACGTGGTTTTTGCCATTGGCTGTAGTCTTACCCGCCATGGCATCGTGTTCGCCGAAATCCCGCCCGGCAAGGTTATCATTCATGCAACCAACGACGAGAGAGACCTGAATAAGCACTACGCCGCAGATTATCCCATCCTCGGAGATGCCAAGCTTGTCCTTGGCCAATTCCTCCAGGCCGTGAAAGACGTCCGCCAAGAGCAAAAATCACAACCCGGTGACGGAACTGCTGCCCGGATTAGCGGCGCGCGGGAGAATTGGCTGCAAGAATGGCTGCCGAAGCTTACTTCCAACGAGGTGCCGATCAATCCTTACCGCGTGATGTGGGAATTCATGAATGCCGTAGACGCTAAGGACGCCATCGTGACCCATGACTCCGGCAGCCCGCGCAACCAACTTGTGCCTTTTTATCGGGCGACAACGCCGCGCAGCTATATTGGTTGGGGAAAATCCCATTCATTGGGAACAGGACTCGGTCTGATCATGGGCGCGAAGCTAGCCGCGCCCGGTAAGTTCTGCGTAAATTTCATGGGCGATGCCGCTTTCGGCATGACCGGCATGGACTTTGAAACGGCCGGTGCGCTGCGGGATTCCGATCCTGACCATAGTTCTAAACAATTTCTCCATGGCGGTTGAGACTCATGCCATGAGCGCTTCCCATGAACGTTACCGGACCAGAGACCTTGGCGGCAACTATGCGGATTTGGCCAAGGCTCTCGGCGGATATGCAGAAAGGGTCGAGATGCCAGAAGACATCGCCCCGGCAATCCAACGCGCTCGCCGCGCCACCGAAGAAGGCCACGCGGCCCTGCTTGAATTCATTACCAGCGAGGAGCATTCCTACTCCCGGAAGCGGGACTGAGTTATTACGCATTAAAGGCAGGCTGGTTTGAACGAAGGGCGAGCCTGGAGCCGCAGACGAGCCCTTCAGGATGGCAAATTGCAAATCTCGAAGAGCAAATTTGTCATCTGAGATCTGCCATTTGAAATTCCTCGCGTAGTGAGGACATGGCCCCAATCCGCTACGGGCGGAAGGCTTGCACTTCGGTCCATTTTCCGAGGAGGCGGAAAGCGCTTGGCAGGGGCAAAGGGTATCTAAACTTACCGCAGGCCATGTAATTTGTGGCGCTAGAGGGTGTGGTCACGGTTACTTGGATTTAGCTTTTTTGGGTTTCTTCGGGCACGTTAGACAATCGATTTTTGCGGCCATTCTTGCTCCCTCCTTACTATCTTCTTTACCCTGACAGAGATTAGACTCTGGGGAAAGAGGGAGTATTCACACTCGGGAATTTGCTTGAATTTCCGCGATTTTTCGGCTTCAGGGGGTCGCTCCAAGCTGTTTTAGCGGTTGGCTTGGTAAGTTTGCTGAAAAGATGTGCTTCATGCTTCGAGAGCCATAAACGGAATTTTCTCAAGGATTTCAGCCCTTTTTCCGTTCGTCCTGAACTCGTCGAAGGACTCCGGACCTATTCCGGATGGCTTCGCAGCCAGTCTATGTACTCTGCCACTCCTCGCTCTAAACCGTATTGGGGCTCGTAGCCAACGTCTTCTTTGATACGCGATATGTCCAGGTACGCGTCCGGACGATGGCGCGGCCCGTTCCCGGACTGTAGGTTAATCTGGGTATTTGGCGCTCCATTTCTGACCGCCTCGGCAAATTCCCGGTACTTGATGCCCCTGTCACCGCCAATATTATAAATCTTATGCGGCAGTTTCTCAGCCATCTGGAGCCGCTGGATCGCAGCGCCGCAATCCTTGATGTAAAAAGCGCCCACTTCATCATCTTCATGCGGCGCTCCACCCCGCGTGCCCCTAAAATCGACCGGGACTCCTTTTGCTGCAGCGTGACATATTCGGCTCGTGGGAGCGGCCCCGCTATGGTAGAGGGGTCCGTAAGGGCTGCCGATCCTCAACGCGATCACTTCAAGACCCGTCCGTGACGCATAATGCATCCCCGTGATCTCCATGGCTTTCTTGAAGGTCTCCGTGGGATTGACGGATTCAACGGGCAACAACGCATCTTCTCGGAAAGGGCCGGCAGGAAGACTGCCATAAACTCCGATCGAGCTTGCAATACCGACTCGCCTGACGTCGGAGAGCCTGGCAGCCTCGAGGACGTTGATAAACCCATTCATGTTGACTCGGTAATCCTCCGCCGCGGATAAGGCGCCCAAACCCGGCACCGCCAGATGCACGACGCCCGTGACCTTGTGCCTCCGGACGAGGTCGATCACGTCGTGAGCGCTGGTAACGTCCAACCTCTCAATAAAAGCCCGCTTGCCGATTTCATCTTTGAGGAAATCAGGCTCCCGCCGCACCCGATACTGCGTGAGCACCACCTCTTCACCTGCATCCAGGAAGCACCTAGCCGTGTGAAGACCGATAAATCCAAGCCCGCCTGTAATCAGAATCATGTTTTTGTCCCCCTACTTAACGGGTTCCTCCGATCGACCCGTTGATGATGCCATGGGTTCCGATAGGTTTCCCTTCGTGCCGCTACGGCAGATTATTAAATTGGACGTGGCATAACACTGCTACCAACCAGCAGTCATGGCTTTTTTGAGGCGCTCGTCTTCGTCCCACTTCGCTCCGGCCGGGAGCACTACGTCCGCCGGCCGCACATGATACACATCCCCATGCGAAGCGGCATACGAAGCGACGCCCTCTTGGAGATCGGCGGCGGCCTTCATCAGCCGACGCCGCATGCTAATAATCCCGATATCGCTGGTTCCCAGGTGCTCACGAGTCCGCTCGACGATGGCGCCCATGCCTTCCTGTACGGAAAAGTCCTGCTCGCCTGTTCCTTTGATGCCGGTGTACGTCAACGTCCGCTGCGCCTCCCGGTCGATCAGGTAGTCGTTGGATTTATTGCGCGCCGGATTGTGACTGCCTGGAACGAGCTGGACGTGGACCGACGCTCCGGCGCGCATCTCCGCAATCTCTTTGGCCGCGTACGGCTTGTCGACATCCCAGGAAAACGCCCATCGGACCGTGGTTTCGTCATCCATCGGGACGAAAGCGTGACAGAGTTTTCTTGTTGGTGAACCCGGAGGCATCGTGTAAAAGGGGAGGAGAAAAAGATTGCAGCGCCAGTAATCTGTGCCCTGTTTGCCGCGATATTGCCCGCCGATCATCAAGCCGAAATCAGTCTCCTTTGTGTACAGCTGCGGCGGATTGCTGCGCACCCGGTGCACCAGTCGGGGGTCTTGTTCCTGCCTCCCTCGCTCCTGCCAAACATCCAGCTGGCGATGGGAATCAACTCCGCTGTGTAAGAATACCGAATGAACCGTGTCGATCCCGCCGTCGATCGCCTGAACGAAGTTGTTTTGCTGAATGCTCCAGGAGGTAAACCGGTGGCTTTTCGGAACCCGCGCCCATTCAAACTCCGGCAATTCAGGGATCTGCGCTTTGGGACCCATAAAGGCCCACAGCACTCCCGCTCTTTCCTGCACCGGATAGGCGGTGAGCCTGATCTTGTCCTTGAAGGTGCTCTCGGCATCTTCGGTAGGCATGTCCACGCACTTTCCTTCCACGTCATACTTCCAACCATGGTAGGTGCAACGGAGCCCGTTTTCTTCGTTGCGCCCGAAGAAAAGGTCGGCGCAGCGGTGGGCGCACAACCGGTCGATGAGTCCCACCCGACTCTCGCTATCGCGAAAAGCCACCAACCTTTCTCCCAATAGCGTGACACGAACCGGCGGCCCATCAGGCCCGGGAAGGTCCGCCACCTGCAAGAACGGAAGCCAAAATCTCCGCAGCAGCTCTCCCATAGGCGTTTCTCGCCCAACACGGGTGATTCGCTCATTTTCTTCACGGTTAAGCATCGCTATCTCCTTTCTAAATCGATGTCTCGGCTCGACCCGCATCACGCGCGCGGCACTCGAATGCGACGATCACGTTGACTTAACGCCGGATTGCAATCATTTGTTCCTGAGCGCGTTAAAAATTTTCTCGGCCGTAATCGGGATCTCAAACAGTCTCACTCCGCAGGCATCGTGGACCGCGTTGGCAATTGCGGCCGGCGGGCTCACGTTGGCGTGCTCGCCGATGCCCTTTGCCTCGTAGGGACCCGGACCTCCTTTGGACTGAACCAAAACCGTCTTGAACTTCGGAACATCGGCGATACTGGGAATCTTGTATTCGCCTAGACTCGTTGTCGCGATCTTGCCGTTGTCATCGATCAATTCTTCCATCAGGCCAGCGCCAATAGCCATCATCGCGGCGCCTTCGATTTGCCCCTGGTGACCGAGGGGATTGATGATGGTGCCGACGTCGTGGACCGTAACAAACCGATGCAGTTTCACTGTTCCGGTTTCCTTATCCACCTCTACCTCAGCCACTTGCGCAACAAAAGAGGTGGAAGAGCCTTTGCGCGGGATTTCCAGTTCCACGCTTACGGTCATCGGACCGCCGGTCCCTGCCACAACTTCGTTCAACTTCAGCGACTCGCGTTTACTGTCTTTGTTCGAGAAACGTCCGGCTTTGTAGACGACATTTTCTCCCAAGCACTTGAGCATCCGCGCCGCTTGCTCGAGCAACTTGCCACGCAAATCGCTGCACGCCTTGATCGCCGCATGACCGTTGATATTGGTCGAGCGGCTGCCACCGAAACCGACGTCCACGTTGTAAGGTACTTCGGAAGTGTTCCCCACCCGGCAGCGCACGTGCTCATAAGGCACCTCCATCTCCGCGGCCACGGTCTGGCACAAAACGTTCCGCAGTCCGGTTCCCTGGTCGCCGGTCACCGTGAATACGGTAAAGGTACCGTCGACTTCGGCATTCAAAACAACCCACACTTTGCCGGATCCCGTGCCGCGCTCGTACATGGCCACGCCCCGGCCGTAGTTGGGGCCAGGCTTGGACTTTTTCCAACCGCTCGCGTCGAGCGCCGCCTGCAGCGTTTCTTTCGCTTTCACCCCGCTCCATGATTTCCCCAAGGCATTTTCCTGTCCCTCGCCAACGAGGTTCATCATCCGAAACTTCGCGGGATCCATCTTGAGCTCTCTGGCAATCAGATCCATGTGGGACTCCGTGGCAAATATGGTCTGGATCGCGCCGGGGGCGCGCCAAAACCCGCACGGGATCGTATTCGTATACACCTGCAACGCTTCCATGTGGGTATTGTCAATGCGGTAGGGTCCCGCTGTGCCCGCGCCGCCGATGCTCGCGCGACCCGGTTTCATGCCCGCGTATGCGCCGGTGTTATGAATCGCGCGCAGATAACGCGCCACCATGCGCCCGTCCCGCTTCACTCCCGTGCGAACGGTGACCAGCGTATCATGGTCGGGGTTGGAGCAAGTGAGTTCTTCGGTGTGCGTCAACACGATTTTCACCGGCCGCTTCGCCTGTTTGGCAAGGAAATACGCGATCGGTAAATCTCCGGCGCCGGCCTTACCGCCGAAGTCGGCGCCGACGTTAACCGCATTGACGCGAATCTGACTCGGCGCCACGCCAATAGCCTTGGCGAATTGGGTCCGCGTACCAAATGGGCTTTTGGTGGAGGACCAGGCTACAATCTTCCCGTCATCGTCGATTTTCACCAGGAACGCCTGCGGCTCGATGTAACCCTGGTGGTGGATCGGAATTCGAAACTTATGCTCGATGACCAGGTCGGCCTCGCGGAATCCCTTTTCAATATCCCCTTTGCCCCACGTCAGACGGTTGCAGACGTTTGGTATATCCTTGACCATGATATCCTGAGGCGCGCCATCGTAGGCAGAGGCGTCATCGTGCAGTATGGGCGCTCCTGGTTTCATCGCTTCGAGAGCGTCGAACACCGCCGGCAACTCCTCGTATTCCACTTCAATTAGGTTGATCGCCTCCTCGGCCACGTCTGGGCTCTCAGCAGCAACCGCAGCCACGCGGTCGCCAATGAAGCGTACTTTGTCCCAGCACAGAACGGGAATGTCGCGGATGCTCTTGCCCTGATAGTGGTTGGGCTCGTCCTTACCCGTGACAATGGCCTTGACGCCTTCGACCTTCCACGCCTTCGAGGTATCGACGCGAACAACGCGGGCGTGGGGATACGGGCTGCGAAGAATTTTCCCCCACAAAGTTTCAGGAAGCAAAATGTCAGCCGCGTAAAGGGCTTGGCCGCTCACCTTCTCCACCCCTTCAACGCGCCCTACGGAGGCACCAATTACTGATTTTGCTCTAGCCATGAGATGCTCCTCCTACCTTATCATTTTTGACTCCGAGTCTTTTCTTGTGCCACGCGGTGACGGCGCGCAACGCGTCGGGAGATTTGCCCATATGCCTTGCGTCCGTGAATACCCGCGCTTACTTCGGTGAACCATCCCGGCTCTTGTCGCTTCCTGCTTTCTTCGCTTCGACTGGATCGCTCCGGGCTTTCGCCCAATGGTCTGGCTCCACGCGCTGGAATCCGGCGACGACCGCTTCCACTTCTTGCCGCCCCATGGGGCGACCGGCGACCTGCCTGAATGTGAGCAAACTGAAATACCGTGGCCCTGAAATTTCAAAGTAGCTGCTGCTCATTGTATCCGGGAGAATATTAGCGTCTATCCCGTGAAGCCGTTTCATTGCTGGGGAAGCTTGCTGAAACGGTTGTTTTACTCGGTTAAATTTATCTCATTAGAGGACGCTACGACCGCGCGGGGTTACAGGCTGAGAAAACACACGCGGGCGCGATCATCATGACGGCGGGCGCATCTCGCCCGCCTTTAGCGGCCGAGATCTCAACTCGCACCGCTGCTACTGCTCCATGGTGCTGGGGGCGAACACCTCCTCAAGCTTCAGTAACCGCGGGGTGAGACCTTGCTCGACGGAATATTGCACGGCCGTCTCCAGCACGTGCCGGTTGGCGGCGATCCCGTATTGGACTACGGGGATCGCCAGCGCTTTCCTGGTATCGGGAGGCAGCAGGCCGGTATCAATGTGGTAGGCGACATGTTCCATTCTTTGTTCGTTGGCAATGCTGTTCGCGCGCTCGAAGGCCTTGAAGATATTGAGGATCGCCCAGGGATGCCGCTCCGCAATTTCGCGCTTGATCACAACGCAGTGATTGATCGGATAGAGCCCGGTCTTCTTGTAGAACCGCACCCCCTCGGCTTTTGGGTCCTGGAACAAGTACTTGATGTCCCGATGGTTCCAGAGGTCGGCGGTACTGCGGTCAACCAAGTTGCGGTTCACGATATAAAGCAACGTCGCCTGTAGCTCGCTGGAAAGCATCATCGAACCAATGTCTTTCCCCAAAGGAATCTGATGGATGGTCACGCCCGGAGGCGCCTTGAAGTCAGTGGCACCGCCATGGCTGTGCTCAGGGTTTCGCTCCATCCAAAATTCCATCTGCTTGGGCTCGACACCGAACTCGTGTTGCAACACACCGCGTGTCCATAGAGCCGCGGTCTGTTGGTACTCCGGCACCCCCACCCGTTTGCCCTTAAGATCGACCGGGGTCTCGATCCCCGCGTCCCGCCGCACCAGGACACCAGTATGGAAAAAACGACGAGTCGTGAAAATCGGCAAGCCGACCCAGCGTTGGTCTCCATGGGCGACGGCCATAGTCAATGACGAGAACGACATGTCGGACAGGTCAAAGTCGGCAAACCGGAGCTGGCGCCAGAATAGCTCCGAAGGGTGAACAGGGCTCATAATCAGATCGACTCCATCGGGCTTCACGGTACCGTCGAACAGCGGCCAAGTCCGCGGGTTCGGCGCCATCCCGGCGCTGAGTTGAATATTCATCTTGTGCCCCCTTAAAGAGTTACAGCCACTCCGCAAATGCCAGTCCACAGCCCGTTCCGGCTTCCGATCGATAGGCTGGGAAATAACCGATCGCATTCATGGTCAGACCCTCGAGCGCCCCTGCCGCGACGATCCAGTTCTTGATCTCCGAACTTCCCGACTGCAACAGCTCTTGTCCGAGACGACCTACCGTTTGCTCATCCCGTTCCCTCATCGCCTTCAGCACGGTGTCATCGAGTTCCTCATCGACGACAAAATGCGAGAGCCCTCCGGACGCCACGACAGCCACTCTCTTCGCACCGTCCCACGATTCAACGGCGCGCCGCAGCGCGCGTCCGTAGGCGTAGCAGCGTGCCGCCGCGGGCTGATTGGGCGGGTAATAGGTATTGACTGCCACCGGCACGATTGGCAGCAACTTTCCCTTCATGAGCCGCCGCCGCACGAAACTGAAGGCGTGGCCGATCGTTCGCCCGCCAGCCTGGCGAGTGAATTGCGTCACATCAAACCCCTCCGCCACCGTTTGCTCCACCAGATGCCGTCCCAGCTCGCTTGCGACCGGGTACCACTCCGGTGCGTCGCCAAATTGGTCCCGGCGCGCCTCCGCGATGGATGGATGCACCGGCTTGCTAACCGGTGGGATGCACTCGATGCGCTCTCCCCAAAAGATCGCAAGCGCCGGTATGTTGTCATCGTAGAAAAGCTCGTGCTGATCGTCGCCGACGATCACAACTATATCCGGCGCCGCCTCTGCCAGCCTCTCTCCCAACGCCACGATGGCCTGTCGACAGCCTTGTTCCTTGGACCGCCAGATCTCGGCGCTTACATGTCGCTCCAATCGCTCCGACGCCCTGGCCTGTCTGAGCTCTTTGAAGTTGTACACGCGTCCTCGAAAGTGAAGCCGCGGATTCTGCTGATCCCGCTGCGCATGAAGAGGCCACATCTCTGCGGGAGTACTTAGCATCGGGCTATGCGACGTCCCGAGACCCAAGATAATCTTTGCCATTGTTCACACCTTACGCTTGAGCATGCCCCGTCATCTCCAGTTCGGACGCTAAGACAAAAGGGCCAGTTACTTGACCTTTTGCGAGACTCTAGTCCGCGCGCGTTGGTACTGTCAAGAACGGTAATCGGAGGGCCTGAAAAGATTAGTAACTCCCGCGCGAGATTACCACCTCATAGAGCACGACGTCTTTAAGGGGACGATCCCGCGGGTTACGTGGCACGGCGGCAATCGCATTGACGACTTCTTCACCCTTGACGACCTCGCCGAAAACACTGTGCCTGCCGTCGAGCCACGGAGTTGCCTGCTCGGTAATAAAGAATTGGCTCCCGTTGGTATTCGGCCCCGCGTTGGCCATGGAAAGGATTCCAGGTTTGGAATGTTTCAGGTCCGGATGAAACTCATCCGCGAAGCGATAACCCGGCCCGCCGGTTCCATTTCCCAGGGGGTCACCGGCCTGGATCATAAAATTGGGAATCACGCGATGAAAAATGGTGCCGTTGTAAAGCGGGCGCTTCACCCGCTCGCCGGTCTTAGGATCAATCCACTCTTTTGTCCCCGTCGCCAGGCCGACAAAATTCTCCACCGTCTTGGGCGCCTTATCCTCAAACAACAAGGCCACAATATCCCCCATGCTTGTTTTCAGCGTTGCGTAGAGCGGTCCTTTTTTTTCTTGCGCCTGCACTACCACCGATCCTGTCACCAGAGTCAAAAAACTTGCTACAGCCAAAAGTTTTCGGATCATCGTCGCTCCATTTTCCCTTTCTCATTTTCCCATGATCGCGCGTCAAATCGGATTTCCCAAACTCGATTCTTCCAACTTTATGCGATAATCCGGTGTGGGGGTCAAGCAACGCAGGGTTAAGAAAGATTAATGGGTGACATTTGCGCCAGATTCCCTTGCAACACGCGCGCTAGCATCATAAAGGAAAAGCCTATGGCACTGATTCTTAGCGGAACGGATCTTCAACCTTTGTTCACCAATCCGGCATCGATGGACTCCCTCTCGGCAACAATTGAGGAAAGCCTACGCGCGTACAATCAGGGGACGATACTCAATCAGAGCGCGGTGCAGACGCCGCTCGCTGACGGGAGACGCGCCATTCGGGGGGTAACGGCAACACTGCCCGGCACCGGTTCCGGGATGCGTTTACAGTCCCTTGGCGGCGCCGCGAAGGATGGACATTTTAACGTTTTGTTTAGCGCCGAGACCGGTGACTTCTTGGCTCTTGTCGCTGGCGCTGAGCTGAATGTTTGGCGCACCGGAGCCCCGGCAGGTGTGGCCTGCCGGTATCTGGCACGACGTGAGGTGAAAACACTCGGTCTCCTTGGCAGCGGACGCCAGGCTAAAGGACAGCTTCTTGCCATCCGCCAAGCGTTACCCTCACTGGAGAAGGTCCGCGTTTATAGCCGCACGGCAGAACGCCGAAAGTCTTTCGCACAGCAAATGAGCTCCTGGTTGGGAATCGAGATCGAAGCCAAAGATTCGGCCCGCGCTGCCATCGAAGGCGCGGATATCGTCGATCTCGCCACCAGCTCGCGCTCCCCCGTACTCGATGCCGATTGGATTTCTCCCGGGGCTTTGGTCATCTCCATCAGCAGCGGCCAACTTCCACCGGAACTTGTTGCCGGTAGCCGCGTCTTCGTCTCTTCGAGAGAGGAACTGTCGAACTTTAGACCGCCGCGCGAACCCTACAGTTCAATGATCACTACGGGAAGCTGGTCCGCGGCAAAGATCGCCGGAGAACTCGGAGAAGTGATCTTGGGCAAAGTGCCCGGACATGAGAGCGAAAACCAGGTCGTTCTGTTCGAGCTACTCGGCATGTCCGCCTGGGACGTCGCCACCACAGCCTGGGCCTACCGTTGGGCGCTGGAGCACCAGACAGGCACAGCTTTCTCGCTCGATTAGTTAGTCCCTCGCCACCTTTTTCCGGCCCGTGAGATTCCAATCGCACAAGATTGAGTTGACGGAGAATACGGTTCAATCCTGGCGTCTAGCGAACGCTTCGGCTAACCGGCAGATGAACCGCGTAGCGGGGCATCTGTTCGGTTGAGCCGATTGTTCGAAGCTACTTCTCCCACACATAGATTGCGGAGTTTTGAAAATGGGCTTCCTAAGTAAACGTGAAAAAAACGTCGATGTTCTAAGTGATGGGTGTCTCAAAACTCATGAAGCCAGTTAGTCTGTGAGAATTTGATTGTGAGATGAGTTTCACGACGCAAAATCAGGGTAATCTGGCATCAAAACCGGTCTGTCTGGGCAATATCAAAAACACAGGTTAGCGAGACCGACAAAAAGTGATAGAGGAAACGTCCTCTTTTTCAGTTACTCACGAAATTCGTTGGCTTCTGTACGTTCACTATCTCTAAGCCCAGAGTGGAAAAAAGAAACCCGCGTCGTGTTTCACGACGCGGGTTTCCGATCTTAAGGCCGGTGGATGCGGTCACTTGACCTACCTCCAGCCGGTGAGCTCAAGCACGACGCCGTGCCCGGTTACATTGTGCTGAACACTGACCCAGTAGCGGGTGCCGGTGTCATCGAAGATCCCGCCGGTCGTCTCCGCGGTAAGGTCGTTGAGCGTCAGGACGCGGATGCAGCCGTCAGAGAGTAGGTTGTCGTCCGGCCCGTCGTCGAGGCAGGAGAAGATGTCGTTGTTGCGACCCACCTCGGGACCATCGCCGTCCTCCTGGATGAGCCAGTTCCTGCGCCCGGGCTGGTACGCGATGTTGTCCATCATCGCGAAGTCCGGATACCCGATTACCAGGTACTGGAGCTCAGGGGTCGCCGTGTTGGCGAGCGCCTCGTCGAGTGTGCCATCGGTGATGCAGATCGTCTCGCCGTAGTTCTGGTCGTTGCTCTCGTTACCCGTGTTGTTGCCGCAGAAGCGCACGAAGCCGCTGGCTTGGGCGGCCCGGTCGATGTCAATGTCCTCCGGGCGGTAGTAGCCGGTGAGCTTCAGGCTGGCCGCTGCCGCGCGTAAGTTGGCATTGTTGCTGTTTGCGATCGTTATCCAGGTGCCGAGGCCCGTGTTCGAGCCCTGGCCGTAGTCTGTGCCACCCGGATTCGCGGCATTGGGCGCGCGTTTCCCGAGGCGCAGGCCATAGACCTGCCCGCTCGTGAGCGGAGACTGCGACAGGTCATTGATCGGTGCCCCACCAGTCCAGGGGGTGGTCGGCACGAATTTGAAGTAGGCACCGCCCGCAGTGCCCGTGCTCGGCCGGTTCTCGTCGCCGTAGTACATGACACCGCTCTCGTAGAGAGCAATTCCCTCGAACGAGAGGCGCCCGACGGCAGGCCGGGCCACGACGTGCGCCGGGTCGGAGCTGACGCCGGAAATGCGATCGAACGTGACCCCCGTCGTCGTGAGCGGGTCCTTGATCTCGATCAGCCAGCCGTCGGTGCCGTTCTCCTCGCCGACGATTACGGTCCCCCAGGGCGTCGCGCGGACCGGGTCGCACGAGCTCGTGCCCGTGAGGATCGTCTCCACGAGGCCATCCTCAAGCCGGATCCGCTGCACACCGGGCTCCGTCGCTCCCTCCTCGTTGCAGGCGATCAGGTGGGTTGGCGAAACGTTGTTCGGCCACGGCACCATCTGGTCGATGTTGGGCCCGGCGTTCGCGGCAGCGGTCACCACCTTCACGTTGAGGCCGTGCGCGACGGTGACCAGAGAGGTTGGGTCTGCCTCCGCGGTGGCGGCGTCCACGCTCGTGGTCGAAGACGAGGCGACAGGCTGCACGATTCCAAAGAGTTGCCTTGATTTGGCAAAGAGCTGCTGCTCAACGAAAGACCCGAGGTCAAACGAGAGAGCAGCTTGTGCCCTTACACCAAGCCCGGCGAGGGTCAAGGCCGTAACGATTGCTAACTTGCGCATTGCTAGTACCTCCTTAGTATGGAAATGTTTGGATACTCTTATGGTGAAGGATTATGACTTCGTGATCACCTTACTGTTAAGTTTGGGTGACGCCCCCCACAGCTATGCATCTGTACAGAAAGTCCGTGCCGAGCCAGGCTGGTTTGCAACTGTGCCTGCTGGTTTAACTTTGTTTTGGAAATTACTTATTCAGCACGTCAGGAGGTAACTATGCTGTAACAAGGCGAGTCAAACAGGGAGGACTGGGGAAGGATCAATGACAGCCCATCTGTCGTCATTCCGAAAAGTCTGGAAACAGTTACTCTCGAGGGTCGAAAAAGGGGTGGGAGTCTTTCTACGCAATTTTCGGACGACTGCGAGGATTGAGCGATGAAATGAGGCCAAGTTGCTTCGCAGGCGTCGTGGGCCGTAACACGGTTCCGTCTTCCCCGGTCCGTTACGGCTCGCCCCGCAGAGGCGGAAACCCTTCCGGCGCGCGGCGGTGGCGCGTGGCTTTCTCGTAGGCAGCTGCAATTTTGATCAATATAGGTTCACTGAAGGGACGGCCCAAAAAATCAATGGCGACGGGAAGTGCCATGGCCTTGGGTCCGATCAGTTCCCCAGCTCTCCTTCGACCATCCGGATCGACAACGGTCGCGCGATCGTAAACTTCTCTGGTGAATCCCGCCGGAACGGCAATGGCAGGCAAGCCGGCGTTGGGACTTAAGCGCCACGCCAGGGAGTGCCTGCTATCGAGCACCTTTTCTTCGGTCCTCACGTACTCCACGCCATCAATGGTTACGACGGAAGTCTTCTCGATGGTTCGGATCGCGTCGGGTTCCAACGGCGCCATGAGCATGGGAGCCGGGACCGTCTTCGTCGGGTAAACCAGAGCATCGAGTTTGTGGTCCGCCATGACCTTGAGCACAAGCGCCTGAAGCAGCACTCTTCTCGTGTGCGTCCCTCTGATGTCCAGTTCAGTGATGGGCGTTTGCTTGACAACCGGAGACCCGTCGTTGCTGCGGGTGAGTTTCTCGCTGCGCGTCAACATCTCCTCAAGCCGCGCTTTGGGCGGCGCTGAAACCCCATCAACACGCGCGTGGCTGTAGAAATCGGACTTGTTGATGAGATCGTGAATATCCCTGATTTCCTTGTCGCCCCGTTCTCTCAGATACTGGTTCGTCACAACCTGGCGTTCGCCGGTCTCTCCGGTCGGAGCGTCGACAATCATCCGCAGCGTCACATTGGGGGGGATTTGCGCAGAGCTGGAAGACAGGTCCACGACCTTGTCGATGATCAATGCGCCCGCGGGAAAAAGCTCCCCAAAAGTGGATACGAAAGTCCTGGTATCAAGCGAGAAACCCAATGATCTGATGGCTTCTTTAAACAACTCCCCTTCAGGCCCCGGATCTAAGATGATCGCACCCGCCTTTGCCAAATCCGGGAGCGCCTGATTCGCAATCCGGATCGAGTCCTCATCCGCTTTGGTAAACGGTTGCATGAATTCTCTTATAACCCCGATGCGCACGCCTTTCAGCCTTCTCCCGGTTGCGAAACTCGCGTACGACTTGGAGGGCCTCTGACCGACGCTGGCCGCAGTTATCGGGTCCCTGAGCTCATATCCTGCCAGGACACTAAGGACAGTTGCTGCGTCCTTCACGCTCCGGCAGAGAATTCCAGGCCGGTCGCGCGTGAGTGAAGCCGGAATCAAGCCGCCGCGGCTGACTAGACTATGCGTTGCGACAATTCCTACAAGGCTATTGTTAGCGGCTGGATTGCGCGTTGACGGCCCGGTCTCCTCCCCGATCGCGCACATCACGAGATTCGCCGCAACAGCCGCGCCGGAACCCCCGCTGGAACGCCCGCCGCTTCGTGTAGTGTCGTAGGGGTTACAGGTCGTGCCGCCGAATGTGCTGCGGTCTCCGCCGGCTAGCTCTCCCATATTGGCCTTTGCCAGGATGATCGCTCCCGCTTTCCTCAGGCGCGCGACGATGTCCGCATCCTTGGGTGGCCTATCGTTTGCGTAACGAGTAGCCGCAGCGCCGGTCGTGCGCATATCGACGGTATCGAACTGATCTTTGATCGCGAACGGAATACCGTGCAGAGGACCGTGCAATTTTCCGGTGCGCGCGAACTCGGCGTCAAGGGTCTTGGCAACTTCCCTGGCATCGGGCATGTTCGGATCATTATCGACGGGATCGGTTCTTGAGCGCTTGCCTCTTAGGTTCAACGTGATCAGCGCGTTTAGCTGTCCGGCATTTTCAATCGGTTCAACCTCGCCGAGCTGCAGCCCTGTGGCAGGATCTACCGCGCCTTTGACGCCGACGCCGTTGTAAGCCTCGATGCGTTTCAGGTAAAAGCGGACAAGATGCGTGACTGTCAACTGTTTTGCTTTGATGGCCCTGTGGACATCTGCAATCGTTGCCTCTTGAAGACGGAAACGCTGCGTTGGTATTTTTCCCTTGCGCGCGGTCAAAGTTTGTCCTCTTTCTTAGTAAGAGATTCTGCGTGCTGCCAGGGCAAAGAAGAAAATGTGCTTACCTGTCACGACTGGTTTTAATTACGCCCACACCTCCCGCGCGCCTGAACTACCAACTTTAATTTCGCGATCTCAGCTCCAACCGTGAGTTTGTTGACCCGTTCGACAGCCTCGCGCGGTTGATTGAACGGGCAGCGGCCTAAGGACAGTTGAAGTCATATTGAACTGCTGGTTAATCTGTCAAGCGGCAAATTCAGTAATTGGCGCTGCAGCGCCACTGCCGACTTCCGCCGCCCCCTTGAGGCTTGGAAACAAATGCTTAAAGACCCCAGGGCTGCGGGTCGCAAACGCCCGGCAAAGTCGACCTCTGTTCTGGTAATCGGTAATCAAGTAGACATCGATTACCTTTCACGCTAATCAAATGGGTCATGAATGTTATCCAGCGACGCTTTCTTTTCTCTGCTGGCATTTTGATTCTCATTCTTAGTTTCGGCCTCGACGGCACTGCCCGCTTTTTGTTTGTCCCCCGAGACGATTCCCCGCTTTATTTCTTTATGGAAAACGTGACTTACTATGGACAAGGTTGGTCGCTGGCCCTGGTCTGCGCTCTTCTTGCCATTTTGGGTTCCATTCTCGGCAGAGAAAAGTGGTCGCACACGGGCATAATCGGTCTCTATTCTCTGCTATGTTCCGGGCTGGCAGTCCAACTCGTTAAGCACGTTGTCGGCCGCGCGAGACCTCGCATAGCAGACACTCCTTTCATCTTTCACGGATTTTCCCTGACTGCCGGAATGACCGGATTCGATGCTTTTCCTTCGGGTCATGCCATCTCCACATTTGCGCTGGCGGTGGTTCTGGGACGCGCATTCCCGAGGCCAAGGCTGTTTTTCTTTGCCCTGGCTTCCCTGATCTCCTTCTCTCGACTCTCCGTGGAAGCGCATTTCCTTTCCGATGTTGTCGCAGGAGCGATTTTCGGAATACTGATCGGATACTATTTGCTCCAGAACGCGACGCCCATTCTGGCGTTCACGTCCCGCTTAGAAGAGAAACGAGGCCTCATATCGGGGATTGCGATCTTGACCCTCGTTGCCTTCTTGTCCTTTCACCAGCTGAAGGCCGCGCCGCTCTTCGATGTGGATGAGGCTCTTTATGCCGAAACAGCGCGCGAAATGACGGCAACGAGCGGTTTCATTGTTCCCATTTACAATTATTCCGCCCAACTCGAAAAGCCAATTCTAATATATTGGCTGATAGCGGCCGCGTTTAAACCATTGGGCATCAACGAGCTTGCCGCAAGGCTCTGGCCGGCTCTGGCGGGATGCGGGGTGGTTCTGATGACGTTCTTTTTTGTAAAAAGCACCACCACGACTCGATGCGCGCTCCTGTCCGCACTCGTCCTCACCACAAGTTTTGAATTTCTGGTTCTTACCCACTTAGCTGTAACCGATATGGTTCTGACGTTTTTTCTGAGTGCTTCTTGTTTCTGCTTTTTTCGTGCCCTGCATACGAGCCGCTCACCGCGCCCGGCGGCATTGGCAGGGTGGGCCCTGGCGGCCGGCGCCGTGCTCACTAAAGGCCCCGTAGGGCTTGTTCTGGCCCTTTTTCCGGTGGTGCTCTACGGGTGGCTCTCTGGACGGGCAAGAGAATTGGCCACTCGGCTCGAATTAGGTGCCGGCGTCGTCCTCTTTTGTATTCTAACGTTTCCCTGGTACATCGCCGCGTCATTGTTGACCCGAGGAGAGTTCCTTGAGGTCTTCCTGTGGAAGCACAACATTCTGCGGTACTTTTCGGTCAGTTCGGGCCACGGTGGTCCGTGGTACTACTATTTGATCGTTACGGCTATTGGGTTTTCGCCGTGGAGCGCGTTTCTTCCGGCCATTTTACATTCCGCGTGGACCACAGTTCGAGACCGGACACAGAACAACCCCGAAAAGCACTTAGTGTTGTTTGTTCTCGTTTGGGGTTTTTCTGTTCTTGTTTTCTTTTCGTTCTCGCAAACGAAACTTCCCGGCTACGTACTTCCGGTCTTCCCGGCTTTGGCGATTCTGTCCGGGTGGTGGTGGAATCGTGTTCTTTCCGACCGCGAGACGGAGAAAAGTGTCCGCTTCTCAGCGATTCTCGGCGGCTTTTTTAGTTTGGCGTACGCGGCCTTTTTGTCAGCCTCACCCCTGGTCCTCACCTACGTTAAAAGCATTCCCGAGGTCGCCCCTTATTTCATCGAGCCGCTCGACCTGCAACCTGATCTCCTGCTCCTGGCTGCAGGCGCAGTCGCTTCGGCGGGAGGGTTCTTTTTGACCCCGAGCCGAAAAGGCGCGGGCTTTGCGATTCTTGTCACGAGCGCGGTCTTTTCTGCAATCGTAATTTTTGACGGTGCTCTCCCGAGCATCGGCAACTTCATGCAGGCCCCCCTGCGCGACCTCGCCCTGAAAGCACGCAAGGAACTTAATCCGGACGAGCCTTTCATTATCTTTGGCCTCGATAACCCGAGTATTCTCTTTTACTCGCAGCAGCGCGCGATTATTCTGGCACGCACTGAATTCGCGAAGCTCCAACAATACTCCAACGCGCCCCACCGCAGTCTCATCATCACAAACACAAGATTCGCACAACAGCTTGAGAATAAGCTTACCCTTTACCCCATGGCTCGCCGCGGCTTCTACCTGTTGGCTTCCAACCACCCGCCCGTCATAACGAAGTGATTCCAAACTGCCGCGGGGGAGGGCCCACCGTAGCAAAGGAGAGTGAGCACCTTGAGTGGTTCCCGGCTTTTATTATATGGTTCCTACGGGACAAGTCCGGTTGTTCCTGGTCCCGGAAGACACAAAGGAGGAATATCCATGAGGTCGAACAGAAGAGGAATGGGTTTTTTATTTCTTGGACTTGCTCTAGTTTGGTTGGCCCAGGGGAATGATGTTCCGGCGCAAACCAAGGAAGAGAAGATCTCGCTCACCAGGGCGCAGATCATCGAAGGCGCTAAAAAGGAAGGAAAGCTCAGCGTCTCTCCAGGCTTTGACGACCTTTCGATTCCAAAGATCGTGAAGGCGTTCGAGAGCAAGTACCCGTTTATCAAGGTCACCTGGACCTTCGCCGAGGGCATTCCCGCCTTGCAGCGGCAGCTTTTCGATATGTCCGCGGGGCGCGTCGAACTCGACGTGTACAACTCCAACATTTCTTTCTGGAGCGAATACTTCAAGCAAAACGTGATCAAAAAAGTCGACCTTAAAGGCATGGCCCAGGCCGGCCATCTCAACATCCCTCAGCAAATGATCGACGACTCGGGAATGGTCGTGTGGCTGGGCACGAACACCGGCGTCCTGGTGTATAATTCGAAGCAGGTTCCTCCCGACAAGGCGCCCAAGGGGTGGGATTCTTGCCTGGATCCTTACTTTAAGGGCAAATTCAGCGTCGACACGAAGCCGAACGTTTTGGCTTGGTTGACGCCCGCCTGGGGAGAGGAAAAGCTGCTCGGCTTTGCGCGCAGAATCAAAGAGAACAGTCCTATGTGGAGCCGGGGTAACACGCGGAATCTCGCGATGCTCAGCACCGGCGAGATTGTAATGAACTGTGGCAATTACGTTCACTCGACGTACAGAGCAATGAAACAAGATCCGAACATGAAAATGGTGGTCCCGGACCCTTTCCCGATGTCGTTTCATGAGCCGGAGGCGATTTACTCCAGGGCAAAAAATGTCAACTCGGCCTTGCTGTGGCTTGAGTTCTTAGCCTCCAAGGAAGGGCAAGAGGTTGTCGACGCAATTGAGCCCGGAAGAGGCTCTTTCCTGGTGGAAGGGACCGTCGCCAATAAGATGGCAAAGGGAGCCAAGGTCTCCCTTTGCGGTAACGAGTGTCGCGGCATAGAGGATAAACTCATGCAACGCATCGCGACGGAGGCGTGGGGCTTTCCCAAGGTCGGATACGAGCCGAAGAAGTGACAACTGTAGGATCAAAAGGTCATTGATCGAGCCTGCCATGAAGGATTGCTGAGCGGTCTGGCAAGCCGCTGCTGGGCACGTGCCAATGAATGAAGTGAAAAAAGAAAGGACTCTCTCGTGACGCTGTACGACGAGCTGATGATCGGGACCATCGATCTGCATTGCCACATTGATCTTGAGTTTTCCCGGGAGCACCGTAAACGCGAACCGGAAATGGTCTGGCTCCCCAAGGCGGACGCGATCGGTATGCGCGGCGTGGTTCTTAAGTCTCACTGGTGGCCGACCGCTAACGCCGTCCCTTATATGACCGATTTCGCTCAAACGAAGGTAGCGCTCTGGTCGAGCGTTACCTTGAACCCTTCGGTAGGGGGCCCCAATCCCTGCGTCATCGAGGCGTGCGCGGCGATGGGCGGCAAGATGATTTTTCTGCCCACGTGGAGCGCGCGCAATGACGTCCTGCGCAAGGGTTTCAGCGCCCGCATGGGAACGTATTATAAGGATTTCAGCCCCGGTGACAATCCGGGTTTCGTCTTCACCAATGAGGCGGGCGAGCTCCTGCCGATCGCGTATTCCCTGATCGAAAGCTGCAAGGCGCGCCGCCTCACGCTGGGGAGCGGCCATGTCTCCTGGGAAGAATCGATCGCCCTGGCTAAGGCAGCGCGCGACATGGGCTTTAGCGGGTTCGTGATCAATCATCCTCTGAGCGCCATGATCGCTGCTCCGCTCGGCGCCCTCCAACAAGCCGCAGAAATGGGTGCTTTTATCGAAGTTTGCTGGACGCAGTTGGCGCCGGGCCGCATGGAACCCGCGGCCCTTGTGGAAAAAATTAGAGCCGTCGGTCTGGAACAGGTGATTGCGAGCACCGATTACTTTCGTCCATACAGCCCCAACCCGCCCGAGCTTCTACGCAGCTTTCTTGGCATGCTTCATGAAGGCGGCCTCAGCAAAGACGAGATACGCCGCATCGCCTGCATCAACCCCGCCCGGGCGTTGGGGCTTGAGTGACAAAAGGGGAATTCAATGTCGCAGTTTCGAATCATAGACGCGGACGGACATGTGCAGGAGCTCGACGACGAACTGAGCGAATTCATCGGACCGCCTTACAAAGATCTGGAGTGGCACAAGAGCTACTCGTTCTGGCCGGGCTTGACTCTCGATGGTTACCTCCGCTCTCTCAGAAAGCCGGGAGGTTGGGTCGGGAACGGGACAGGACCCAATGCACAGCACTGGCTCGAATTCCTCGACAAGAACGCCATCGAAACGACGGTCCTCTACCCGACCCAGGGTTTGACGCACGGCGTGATCCGAGACCGGGACTGGGCCGTGACCCTGGCGCGAGCTTACAATGACTGGCTCTACCATCGCTTCATGCGCGCGAGCCGCCGCCTGGTCGGCGTCGCGCTGCTCCCGATCCAGGACATCAATGAGGCGGTCACCGAGCTGCGTCGCTGCGTCAACGAGCTGGGCATGGTCGGCGCGGTTCTGCCGGCGGTCGCCGCCGGCGGAAAACTCTTCAGCGGTTCCGAGTTTTACCCTCTGTGGGAAGAAGCACAGAGACTAAACGTTCCCGTCGCCACGCATGGCGGGGTGAGCATCCCCCACATTGGCCTGGACACGGTTGTGAATTTCACCGTCGCTCACACCCTGGAGCATCCTTTCGCCCAGATGCGGCAGCTCGTGAGCATGATTTTTGAGGGCGTGTTCGAGCTCTTTCCCGAGCTCCGCTTCGGCTGCCTGGAGTGCGGTATCGGTTGGGTACCTTGGTTGATGGACCGCATGGATGAAGAGCAGGAACGAAAGGGACGGTACTCGCCCAACTGCAAGCGCAAGCCGAGCGAATATTTCCGCAGCGGGAATATTTTCTTTGCCGCTGAGGTCGGCGAGGCCGCCTTGCCTCTAGCAGCCGAGGTCATCGGGCCGGATGCGATTATCTGGGCTTCGGACTATCCGCATGAACGGGACCAGCGGGACTTCACCGAAGACATTCCCACGCTCACGCGACGAAGCGACGTGAGCGACGAACTGAAACGGAAAATCTTCTTCGACAACCCCTTGCGCTTCTACCCTCGCCTTCGCCGGCGGCTGGAATAACCCCGCACGTTGGCCGCCGCGAAAAGAACAAGAGCTATGAGCTGAAGGTCTTATCTTGGGATCGATTGGACCGCCACCGCCAAGTGGCAACGACGGCAATCAAGACGAACGCGGCGATTATCATCAGCTCGGTTGAGCCGTTCCCGCCATCCGGCGAGATAGCGAAAATCCGTTCTATGAAATCCATGATTTCCTCCGTCCTTTTTTCCCAGACGCCTTACGGCACGGGCATCACCCATGCGCCACGATTCCGTGTGGCGCAAATCAGCATGCGATCCTGCTTGTGGAAAAGCAGGTCCGCCGCCATCGCATTCGGGAGACCATTCGAGAACCCTGCCCAGGTCGAGCCTAAGTTCAGGCTTTGATAGACACCGACATCGGCGGCGACCCAAACCCGCTTGAAGTTTGCCGGATCCACTACCACCGAATTCATCGGGATACCTGGCAAACCCCCCGTGCAATTCACCCAGGAGCTGCCCGCGTTATCTGAACGATAGACCAAACCGCCCCCGATTTGCGAGATCGTCACCCAGAATCGCTGCGGGTTGCTGGGATCGACGGCGATGCAGCTGATATAGCGCGGAGCGGGCGAGGTGAGCTGGGCCTTGTTCCAGCTTCCGGTCCACCAAACTCGCAGGATGCGACCGGCTGTGGTGCCGATCAACAACGTGTTGGCATCGATAGCCCGCATGGCAGACGGAAACTCTCCGGCAGGCAGGCCGAGCGCAAAGGTCGCCCATGGCGGGACACCGGTTCTTGTAACCACCAGGTCGTGTGCCCCGATGGCAACCGTCAACCCGGATACCTCGACCGGTGGGTAGAACAGCGATCCTCCTCCTGCCGGGGGGGCGAGCCAGGTCCAGGTGTTTCCCTTGTTGGTCGAACGCTCGAGGGATACGCCGTAGTACGAGTGATACACGATGAGAGGATTCAACTGATTGACCCCGCAATCGCCTCCGTCGCCATCGGCGATATGGTCCCAAACGGTCGAGCCGGTGTAGCGGATCGTTCCATTGTCCTGGGTTCCTCCCATCAGCCACTTCCACGTATTCGGATCACTAGCGAGGTATTCGATTTCGGTGATGCCCAGACCTTTATTGAGCGCAGTCCAGGTTGCGCCACTATTTCCCGATCGGAAAATCCCGCCGTCATTACCCGCATAAATAACCTGCGGATTATTGGGAGCGAAGGTCAGGCAATGTTGGTCCGGATGGATACTATTGCTGCCTTGCGTAGTAACGTTGGTCCACGTCGCCGTGGAGCCGCTAACGCTTCCTCGGTACCCGTCGATGGCGCCGATATAGACCCGGTTCTGATTGTTTGGCGTGGCGGCAACGTACCAGTCGTACCAGGCCTGGTTGACGTTCAGTCCCGCCGGAGTTGTAATTTTAGTCCAGACCGCCCCTGCTCGCCGCCACAGATGCGCCGCCGAACCTTTGGCGGCAAAGGCATAGGCGACGGTCGGCGCCGTCTTCACGCGATCGACGGCCAGCCGTGCCAAATTGCCCGCCGGCCACGAAGGAAGACCGACGGCGGCGAATGTATTGCCGGCATTGGTGGACACAAAGAGCCCGTCTGCGAATGCGGCGAGGATTTCTACCGATCCTCCGTTAGGATGGACGCTGATATCCCAACATCTCCCTGCGCGCTTTAAGCTCCACGACACGCCGCTATTGGTCGATTTGTAAAATCCGCTGGTGGTCGCGGCATAAAGGACAGCCGGAGTCTGCGAATCGACCACGAGGTCATAGAAGCCGGCGCCGACGAAAGGCGCCGATGCTGATAGGCCCCACGTCGCGCCGCCGTCAGTGGATTTGTACACGCCGGCGCCGAGATTGGCATAAAAATTTCCTTCTCCGCTTCCGGCATAGACCCTTTTCGGGTTTGTCGGGTCGAACGCAATAGCTCCGATTGCGAGGGATCGCATCTGATCGGTGCGAGGCTTCCAAGTCGCTCCTGTGTCGCGGCTTTCCCAAATGCCACCGCCAGCCCCCCCTAACAGCAGGTGCTTCGGATCGTTCGGGTCAACAGCGATACTCGACACACGGCCGATGACGTCGACACGATTGCTTCCGTACGTTTGTCCATTAGGAATGAGCGATGGTCCAATAGCCTGCCAGACGGGTGGGGGCGCGGCGGGGACCGCTGCCCTCGCCCTACGGCCCGTGGTACGGGCCCTTCGCCTAGGTAGGGTGAGCGCGGTGGCAGCCTTGGCGATCGCCGCGGCCAAGGATTTCGCCGGCGGCGCAGCTCCTCGTGCTCGGCGTCCTTTGGCCGCGCCAACAGTCGTTGCCTGTAAGGCGCTCCTGGTCAGTCCGAACTTCGGTCGCGCGGCTTTCGGTACGGCGATCGTTGCTACGATGTCATCGTTAAGCGCTGGGTCGCGCGCGCCGAGGTAAGTGAATAATCGCTGCAGGGCTTTGCCGCCGAGCGGTGCCTGGGATCTTGTCTGCTTGGTCCGCCGTTCAATCTTTGCGTCGAGCTTACTCTTCATCGAAAGTTACCCCCTTTTTCCGGGTGAATTCTTCTGCGGATCTTTTGCGGACTTTTTTTTCTTCCGCGGCGCCTCTTTCGGGCGCCGCGCGTCTTCGAACATTCGCAGCCGCTCTGCTGCGCGGCCGCCAGGAGGCTCCGGTGTCTTGTCACCACGACGTCTCACCATTTCACTCTCCCTGCCAAAGATGACGCATTGAAACTTTCCATATGATTACGTTTGGTAGTTGTCAAGCCTAGCGGAGAAGAATCCTGTTAGATCCACCGACATCGTCTTGAGCCTCGCCCATGATCTGAAAAAAAGAGCCTTCCTTACTCCGCTAGATTGGCCAACGCTTTTTCTGCGCGCGTGGTCATCAGCCAGCAGCAATCGATTCGCTTCCATATTTCCAGTCGCTCGCGACTGGCAGTTCGATTTAACGAGTTGACACCCCGCCGGGCTTCCAATACCATCGCGGCAACAGGTCAAGCGTAACACCGACGTTCCAACGGTAGTCGATCGAGAAAAAGGAGCTCCGCCTCATGCTCACTCAAGAAGAGAACGAGCTACTCACGCAGGTTGGCCCCGGGACACCGGGAGGACAACTTCTCAGGCGTTACTGGCACGTGATCGGCGCCGCATCGGAGCTGAGCGACGCGAAACCAAAAAAACGGCTGAGGGTCCTCGGCGAAGACTTGGTGCTGTTCCGGGACCAGAGCGGAGCCTATGGTCTGGTCGGCAAGCACTGCTCTCACAGAGGGGCATCTCTTTACTACGGATTTGTCGAGCCCGACGGCATCCGCTGCGCCTATCATGGATGGAAGTACGACGCATGCGGCAAATGCGTGGAGCAGCCCTTTGAGAGTTCAGAGAACTTCAAGGAGAAAATTTCGCATCCCGCTTATCCGGTAGAGAAATTGGCCGGGCTGCTCTTCGCCTATATGGGGCCGCCGGAGAAGAAACCTGTCCTGCCGCAATGGGATATCCTCATGCGCCAAGACGGGGTGAGAAAACTGGAGACCTACGAGGTTTTGCGCTGCAATTGGTTTCAGGCGATGGAGAACTCCGTCGATCCGGTTCATACCTACTATCTCCATGCCCATAGCCTCCGGGTCAGGGGGAACAACGAGGCGGCATATTACTATCGCCCGGTGGAGAAACTAGACTTTGAGCTGGTGGTGGAGGCGAGCTGGGCGGGCATCCAGAAACGCAGATTCTTTGCCGGCAAGAACGGCCCTATTGAGACTCCTCACCCGCTCATCTTCCCCAATATGCTTCTGGTCCCGGCGCGTAACGGCTATAACATGCATTTTCGCACTCCCGTCGACGACTTCAACACGCAGATCTTCCACGTGAGGTTCCATCCGACCAAGGACAATAGCACCGTGGAGCAGCCCGAAGACCCGCCAATGGAATTTGCCTGCACCAAGGATGAGAGCGGGGAATTTCATATGCAAACTTTCCCCAGCCAGGACCAGATGGCGTGGGAAACTCAGGGTCCGGTAGCCGACCGTGCCAAGGAGCACCTCGGAGAATCCGACCGCGGCGTCATCCTGTTCCGCAAGCTGCTGAGAGATCAGATTTTTGCGGTCCAAAACGGCAACGATCCTGCCGGCATTAATATCGGGCGTGAAACAGGTGAAATCATTCGGCTCATTCCCGAAGGTTACACGGCGTTTTCGAGCGCGGCGGAACAAGGTTAGGATCAACTCCATCCATGGACGTAACCCTGGCCCGCGACTACCGCCAGCCGATAGATTGGTTGGCGGTCGGTAAATTCGCGCTTTGCATCCCCTGCGTCAGCGATGAGATGGACAAGGCCATACGGCAAGGGCTCCCGCTCGGCCAGATTCCCGATTTGCAGGAAGGCGGCAGCTTGAGCTCCTCAGGTGGAACTCTGAGCGTCATGAACCAGGCGCCCCACCCTAACGCCGCTAAGGTCTTCATCAATTGGCTCCTCTCGCGCGAGGGTCAAATTCAGGTTCAAAAGGGGCGCAAGGACCGGCCGCGCACCGGCTCGAACTCGCGGAAGATCGACATTCCCAAAGACGATGTCCCGGAAACGAATTTGCGCAAGGACGGAGTCGATTATTTTGATGGTGACGACGACAGATTTTCCGATCGCCGCCCTGCTGACAGGCTCTTCGACGAGATCCTCGGCAAGGCCGGCAAGTGATCGTCGCGGCAATTAAGGCGCAGGCAGGAGAGAAACTCGATGCGGATCATTGATATTGACGGACACGTTCGCGAGGCCGATGATCTCTGGGAGCGCTATCTGGAACCCCCGTTTCGTGATCGCGCGCCAAAGGTTCAAAGAGTCGCAAACGGGCAGCTGCTGTTTCTTCTCGAAGGGAGCCGCTATCACCGCAAACCGGAAGAAACTCCCTTCGAGATCAAACATGATTCCTCGCCTGCCAATCCGGACCGAGCACGCGCGATGGACCCTGCCGGACGTCTAAAGGACATGGACCTCGAGGGTATCGAGTGCGGCATGCTCTTTCCCTCGGCCGGCCTCTACTTGCCGTCAGTCGAAGAAGAACCCTACGCGGTGGCTCTCTGCCGGGCATATAACAATTGGCTCTTCGATTACTGCCGCACTAATCCCAAGCGCCTTCTCGGCGTCGGCATCATTCCTGTTCAAGACATCAAGGCGGCGGTAAAGGAAACGCGGCGGGTGGTACTGGATCTCGGCTTCAAAGGCGTGTTCGTTCGCCCCAACCCGGTCAAAGGCAGGACCTTAGACGACTCTTACTACGATCCCTTCTACGCCACAGTTGAGGATCTGGGAATCCCTCTCATGATCCACGAGGGTTCGGGTGCGTATCTTCCCACCGCCGGCGCCGATCGATTTCCCGGCCAGTGGTTTTTCACGCATACGGTTTCCCATCCTTTCGAGCAGATGCTGGCGTGCCTGAGCCTGATCTGCAAAGGCGTGTTGGACAAATTCCCGCGGCTAAACGTCGTATTTCTCGAATCCGGCGCCGGCTGGCTACCCTACTGGCTCTGGCGCATGGACGAGCATCACGAGATCCTGCCTTTCCAGGTGCCATGGCTGAAACTCAAGCCGAGCGAATATTTTCGCCGCCAATGCTACATCTCGTGCGAGCCCGACGAGGATAATTTGGCTGGCACGCTGCGCGCGTTGGGTGAGGATCGAATTCTCTTCGCCTCGGATTACCCCCACTGGGATTCCACGTTTCCCGGCGCAACCAAAGCTATTCTCGACAAGCCTGATCTCAGCCTCGACGCCAAGAAGAAAATTATGGGTGAAAACGCGCAAAAACTGCTTGGGCTGTGACGTACGCCTCTTAGCGGCTACGCTCCGCGTTCATTCCTTCAATAATCTGGTAGTAAGCAACGTCCAAGGCTGATCACATCTCGAAGCATCATTCTGAGCAACCCGAAGAAGTTCAGCCCGGTTACAGCTTGCAAATGAGCCACGATCACCAAGCGTTGGGACACACTGGCCGTTGCAAAGGGCTATCAATTGTAATGGCTATGACATCCGCACGGTCCAAGAGCTTTTGCGTCACAAAGATGTGACGACTACCATGTTTTACACGCACGTGTTGAATCGCGGCGGGAAAGGCGTGAACAGCCCTGCCGACCGTCTATGATAACTGGATCGCCGGCCGAAATAAGCCGCCACTCGTTAGGGAGATAAGCCGCTGCCCGGGTCGGCTTTTGGCGGAAACGTTAACGTTGACAATTTGGGGAAGGTGGTGGATAGTTTAAACGATTTGGGCTTTATTGTCAGTGTCGCCGTGCGGGAGATAAGCTGACCGGCATTTTCGCCGCTTAATGCGGGTCACTTGGTAGTTGAACTAAACCGCTTCGCGGTGGCAGTGGTTATGTAAGGCCAGTGCCGCTCTCCTTTTTTGTTTTTCATTGACTTTCCTAGCCAATTTTTATCATCTGATTTAGCGTAGCTCCCAAAATTTAATCCAAGGAGGATTTTTTATGGGAGCACTACGAGAAAAGATGGTTGCGGAGATGAAACTGCGCAACTTCGCATCGAGGACACAGAAGTCGTACCTTGCCGTGATGGTGGGGTTAGCCAAGCATTATCGTCAGTTCCCGGATCAACTGACGCAGGAACAAATCCGGACGTATCTGTTGGCTTTGCAGGAGCGAGGGCTGTCGAGCAGTTCGCTGAACGTGAATATTTCGGGGCTACGGTTTTTCTACCAGCAGGTTTTGGGCTGGAACCAAGAACAGTTCTTCTTGCCACGGCGCAAGCGGACCTGGCGTTTGCCGGAAGTGTTAAGCCCGAGGGAAGTCGAACGATTGCTAGCTTGTACCGTCAAACTTCGCGATCGCTGTTTGCTGATGACCGCGTACTCAGCGGGACTTCGAGTCGACGAGCTGATTCATCTTAAACTGAGCGATATCGATATTGAGCGGATGATGATCCGGGTGGAACAGGGCAAGGGGAAAAAAGACCGTTACACGATTCTTTCCCAATGCTTGCTGGGCGAGCTGAAGAAATACAAGCAGACCTATCAACCCGTGCTGTGGGTCTTCTTCGGTAAAAGCAGAAATGAGCCCCTGCACATCAGCGCCGCACAGAAGATCTATAACCGCGCCAAGCAGAAAAGCGGTATTGAAAAAGGCAAAGGCATCCACACGCTGCGGCACTGTTTTGCCACCCATCTGTTAGAGAGCGGAGTGGATCTGGTGACCATTAAGACGCTGTTGGGCCATAACTCGCTGCAAAGCACGCAGCGCTATTTGCAGATTCGCCAGCCCAAGTTGGGCGCCACCGCCAGCCCCTTGGATCTGCTCGATCTACGCGACGCCCCGCTTTAGTCGGGTGCTGCTATGCCGCTGGCCAGTCCCAAGCTGGCGGCAGGAGAAAAAAGAACACGACCCGAGCTGGCCGACATCTTCCGCCGCTACGGCGAGCGCTTTGAGCAAACGCATCGGGTATCGGGCGGTGAACACAGGGTCCTTAGGGCCGTGTCGGTCTGCCGGACCCAGGAACTGGGCGGCCACTTGGATCGCTGCGATGCGTGCGGCTTTGAACGCCCGGCTTATAACTCCTGCCGCAACCGCCACTGCCCTAAGTGCCAGTCCCTGGCTAAAGCCCGCTGGTTGGAAAAACAAACCGCCGAGCTTTTGCCGGTAGGGTACTTCCATCTGGTGTTTACCTTGCCCCATGAATTGAACCGGCTGATTCTCGCCCACAAGAAGATTGGCTTGAGTCTTCTGTTTAAAGCCGTCAGTGAAACGCTATTGGAGTTTGGCCAGACCCGTTTTAAAGGGACCGTTGGCATCATCGCGGTGCTCCATACCTGGGATCAAACCCTCAACGATCATTTTCATCTGCATTGTCTGGTTCCCGCCGGTGCCCTGTCCCAGGATCGCAGCCGCTGGATTGCCGCACGCAAAAACTTTCTGTTTTCTGTCACTCGATTGAGCCAAGTGTTTCGGGGAAAGTTTCTCGCTTTTCTACAACAGGCCTGTGCTAAAGGAAAAATCCCACCGGCCTATACTGAGATCAAAGCCTCACGCCAAAAGAGCTGGGTCGTCTATGCGAAAAAGCCGTTTGGCTCCCCTCAGGCCGTGCTTGATTACCTCGGCCGCTACACCCACCGTGTCGCGCTCTCCAACGACCGCATCGTTAAAGTCCAAAATGGAGAAGTCACCTTGAGCTATCGAGATCGCAAAGACGGGGATCGAAAAAAGACCATCACCCTGGATGCCCACGAATTCATCCGCCGCTTCCTGCTCCACGTCTTGCCCGACGGCTTCATGCCTGCCTGTGCGTGCCGCACGCAGACAGGCGCATCCGTCACTTCGGCTTTTTGGCCAACCGCGCTAAAAAGCAACTGCTGCCCCAATGCCGCAAACTTCTCGACCTTGATCCGGCTTTGCCCCACTGCGCCGTCGAGTCAGCCAAAGACCTGCTGCTAAAAATCACCGGCGTCGATCTCAGTCGGTGCCCGTACTGCCGTGAGGGAACCATGATGGTCGTCGGCGACCTTTCAGCCTTGGCAAGCACACTTCGTTGGGATTCTTCATGAACAAAACTCAATCGCATCGCATCTCGTTTCATTTTCGATCTGCCGCCGACTTGGCGCGGGTTTGTCTGGTACTGGCCACAATTGACTCTAAAGCCGCATGGCGGTGCCGCCATCAGGGAAAAGCTATCAGCACCGATCTCAACTGTCGTCCACTGATCCTTGCATCTTCAGCCAGGTGCCATCCCCGGCCGGGCTGCGCCATGTTACAATCCCCATAGCCGAAGCTGCACAGCGGCTTTGCGGTTTAGTCCAACACGTTTTATCCCCCCCGTCGCTCTTTCGGCAATCTCTCCGAGACTTGACTAGCTTCCAGGCTTTGAGGGATAAAACGCTATACGTTAAGAGATCCAAGTGTCAGGACGCATCATCAAATTTGCTGAGGGCGCGAGAGTTGTCTGGTTTCGATTTGCCGGAATTTGGTTCATTGTGTGGGCCTCTCTAGTAATTCTCTACTCATTAGTCCTGCTTGTTATCGCTTTCATTGGCCCAAGCTCTGAGCGTTTGTCTAGTCTGTTGGAAGCATTTGGTTGGCTTGCCGGATCATTGCTGGTCAGCGTGCGCTTGGTCTCAGTCACGGCTCAAGAGCTTCGTGACGCCCCGAAGCAACTGGCAAAGCGTCGTGACCAATTTGAGGCATGGATAAATCGTGAACGCAAAGACGTATAACCAGCGCATCAAAGCCGTTCACTTCGTTCACTCGACCGCACAATCGCTACGCGCTTGTGCGTCGCTTTATCCACAGCGTTAGACCGTTACACACCAGTTGCACTCCAGACGGTCACCTGGGCATACTGCATAGCAAATGAAAGTCACGGGGATCATCTGGCGGAGAGAAGTCGTTGACAAGCTAGCATGGAAGCATCACGTCACAACGGAGGAAGTCGAAGAAGCGTTGGCGGCTACACGCCGTTTTCGTTTCATTGAGACGGGAGATGTGGAAGGCGAAGACCTGTACGCCGCGCTGAGTCGAACGGCGGCAGGACGTTATCTCATCGTCTACTTCGTCTATAAGACCACGAGGGAAGCCCTGATTATTAGCGCACGGGAAATGACCAAGAAAGAGAAAAGAGCCTATGCGAAGAAGTAGCAAGAAACGAGAGCCTATCCCGCCGCACTTCCAGAGTGTGGCCGAAGCGGCGGAGTTCTGGGACAGCCATGATTTGGCGGACTACTGGGACCAGACGCGAGAAGCGACCTTTGAAGTGGACATTCAGCGCCGGGTATTTTTGACCGCGCTGGAGCCCGGATTAGCCAAGAAACTCACGGAATGTGCACGGAAGCAGGGAGTCTCGACCGAAACGCTCATTAATGTGTGGCTGACAGAGAAGGTGACAGAGACTTCGCAAAGGTCGTAAGGCCCACGGCCTAACCCTCACCTCCAGGCCGACCGCGGCCCACGAGCGGATCTGAATGAACGTGCAAGGTGCCGGTGGGGCCGCAGCGGATGAGGCGAATCGTTAGGCCGCTTCTTGGAGCAGAGCATGGCAGGGTTTGGGGTGTGCCTTTGTTCGGGGGCAGAGAAGAGCCAAACCCTAGCTCTTGGTGTCGCAGGCAGGTGTGCGACCCATCGAGAGAAGCGGTGCGGTAGAGGTCGGTGCCGTGTTCCCGATACTTGAAGGTGACGGTACGGTTTTCGACAACCGCCCGTTGCAAACTGGCCTTTGCAGATTTGACAAAATCATAAGCGGGCCGATATAGTGGCGCCCGAGCATTATTTTGAACTCGAACACATGAGGATCAGCGTTGGCTGTCAACAAGGAGGACTGAGACATGGAATATGATCTGCTGTTTCGCGGCGGGCGCGTTTATGACGGCTCCGGGCAGCCTTCCTACGTGGCCGATGTCGCCATTAAAAACGGTAAAATTGTCGAGCTAGGACGAATCCATGGAAGCGCGGCAAGAACGATCGATGTCACCGGGTTGGCTGTCGCTCCCGGGTTCATCGATCACCATACCCACATGGACGCGCAGGTATTCTGGGATCCCCATGCCACTTCTGAGCCCCAACACGGCATCACTTCCGTCGTCATCGGCAATTGCGGTCTCGCCCTTGCCCCGGTGAAGCGCGGGGACGAAGACGCGATCCTAAAGAATTTCGTTCGCGTCGAGGCCATGCCGCGCCATGCCCTGGAGAAAGGCGTGCCCTGGGGCTGGCATTCCTACGGCGATTATCTCAATCGTTTGGAAGGCCGGTTGGGTGTAAACGTGGGGGGACTCGTGGGTCACATTGCGGTACGCCAGTACGTCCTCGGGGAAGAATCCGTAGAGCGCCAGGCGACTCCCGCAGAGATCCAGCGCATGAAACAGCTAGTCCGGGAGGGCATGGAAGCCGGGGCGCTCGGTTTCTCGACCAACCGTAACGAACGCCATATGCGCGAGGATGGCAAGCCGGTTCCAAGCCGGCTGGCGAGCGATGAGGAATTATTTGCTCTATGCGATGCCCTTGGCGAGGTAAATGCCGGAGCAATCCAGTCGACCCTGGGACAATTCACCTTTAAGCACTACGACATGTATCGCGAGCTGGCCCGGCGCACGCAGCGCCCGGTGATCGGGCAAACCGTGATGTATCGCCCGAACCATCCCGAACGTTGGAAGGAACAGCTCGATGCGATCGCACCGATGTTTCGCGAGGGACACCGCACCTATTTGCGTACCCATACAGTGCCCAATTTCCGGAGCTTCACGCTTAGTAACTCCCAGGCTTTTGACGAGTTCCCGTTCTGGAAGAGCTTGATGTTCATGGAGGTGGAAGCGCGCAAGCAGGCATTCGCTGACCCTGAGACGCGGCAGAAGCTCCGCGCCGATTTAGCGGACCCGCGGCCAACAACCTTCCATCGCAACTGGGATCTCGTCACCATCGAGAACGTGGTCAAACCCGAAAATCGGAAATACTTGGGCCAAAGCGTGGCAAAGATGGCTCAAGGGCGCGGCCAGGATGTTTTGGATGCATTTCTCGATCTGTCTCTCGAGGAGGATTTAGAAACCACATTCCGCAATGCTAACGCGGGAGGCAATCCGGAAGCTATGCGTGAGATCCTCCAGAGTCCGTATGTTCTGGTCGGCAATTCGGACGCGGGAGCCCACGTCCAGTACAACGCTGAATTCGGATACGGTACCACGCTCCTGGGGCTATGGGTGCGGGAACAGGAAGTCCTGAGCTTGGAGCAAGCCATTCATAAGCTCACGTTCCAAGTCGCTAGTGTCTACGGCATCGAAGGGCGCGGATTAGTGAAACCAGGATATGCGGCCGACCTTGCGATCTTCGATCCTAACACGATCAGCGCCTGCGAACCCGAGTGGTCCGAAGACTATCCGGCTGGGACCAAGCGGTTGATCCAGCGCGCGGTTGGTATGCATTACACTATTGTTAACGGAAAAGTGATCTGTGAAGATGGCAAAATTACGGGTGAGCTTCCCGGACAGGTTCTGCGCAGCTCAGCGTACAGAGCACGTGAAGCTGCTGCGGCCTAGCAGGAAGTGAAATGATCAACGGCCGGGGTTGAACTCCATCACCCCGGCCGTGTGCTTGCCATTCTATTTCCATCCGTACAGGCGTTTCGCGTTTTCCCCGAGAATCTTTGCTTTCGAATCCTCGGCGAAGTCTTTGCGTCCCCGAATCGTGGACACGACATACGGAAACATCCCGTCCCAGTGCGGATAGTCCGACGCAAAAACTATATTGTCTGACCCAACGCGCTCGATCGCGTACGGAAGGCCCGCTTCTTCCGGTTCCGTGGCATACAACCAATTTCCGCGAGTCATGTATTCGCTGGGCTTGGCCTTTAGCAACGGAGCTTCTGCTTGACGTTTCTCCCACTCCTCATCCATGCGATCCATCCAATAAGGCACCCACCCTACACCACATTCGAGGAAGGCAATCCTGAGCTTGGGAAATTTTTCCGGCACACCGCCGTACATCAACGCGGCGCAGTCCAGCATGGTTTCAAATGGCCGGCTCACGGTGTGCATGAACAAGAAGGTATCGAAGCGGATTTCGCCCGCGGGACCGCCGCGCGAATTGTGCACCAGCAGAGGCGCGTTCAGCCGCTGCAGTTCCTCGTAGATCGGCCAGAACACCGGCTCTCCAAGATGGTTCTTCATGCGCAACGTTCCAACTGTAATCCCTGCTAGCCCAAGCTTCGTGATGGCGCGGTTGACTTCGGCAACCGCAGACGGCACATCCTGAAACGGAGCAAGCCCGATTCCTTTCAGCCGAGGGCTTTGGCTACAGATGCTTGCAACCCAGTTGTTGTAAGCGCGGCAATAAGCGGCTGCATAATCTTTCTCCGGAAGCTCGGTTACGTGAAAGCTCCCGCTGGGAAACAGGACGGATACGTCGATTCCTTCCGTATCCATGTCCTTGAGGCGAGTCGGAACATCGGGATCCTTCCGCTTTGATGTTCCATACATATTTCCGTCCCACACATCCTTGGACAGAAGCGATCCGCTCCTTCTGCAATATGGCTCTTCCATGTAGCTACGGATATCCGCCTCCCGGTCGCGGACATGTCCGTCAGCATCGATGATTTTTGCGTTTTCCATGTCTTTGGTCTTTTTGCCTTTCTCGGATAGGTGTCCCGCTTTCCTGGGGACTACCTCAGCAACTGCCGCGCTGTCAAGGCCGATTACATCCTTGCCCGACTAGAGCGTTAAAGCTTCAAACGGGAAATCCCGTGAAGGATAAATTGACAAGCTCATCGTGTCAAAGATATAGTCCTACCCCAGCCAGGCCATCGAAAGCCAAAGAACGAAACCGGAGGTGTCATATGGAGCAGCACTGCATAAAGACTTGGATTCGGTTCATCATGGTTTGTCTCATTCCAATTCTCGCAAGCTCGATATCATATTCTACTTTGTTCGCTGCGGAGTCGGGTCCCGGCCTGCTCAAAGGTAAAAAGGAGGCGGAAGCTAAGGGCTATCTCTTCGCTGCCAGCCACGACGAGATCGTGGCTAGAGCCAAACAGGAAGGCAAGCTAAACGTTATTGTTTCCCTCGACGCGAAGATGTTGAGGGCGGTCGCTGACGGCTTTACGAAGAAGTACCCTTTCATTCAAGTCCAGGTAGAGGAAATCAGGGGCATAGACGCTTACACGCGCCAGCTTCAGGAATTGAAAGCGGGATTGGTTAAGAACCTCGATATCAATGACGTGGATTACGACTTTTATAACGAATACCTCCCGTATCAAAAAAAGGTGGACATTTATGGGATGGCTCAGCAAAAAGTCCTGCAGATGCCTCTCCAGATGATAGACCCATTCAACCGCAACATCGTCGCGGTCGGGAGCGGAATCCAGGTCGCGGTTTTTAATAAAAAACTTATCTCGGCGGACAAGGTGCCCGATACCTGGGAGGGATTTCTCAAACCCGAGTTTAAGGACCGGAAGTTTGCCCTCGGCATTCGGCCCAAGGATGTCTCAGGATTGGTGCCGGCATGGGGCCTCGAGAAAACCCTCGACTTCGCGCGCAAGCTAGCCGCGCAAAACCCCATATGGGTCAGCGGCGATACGCGCACGATTACGAGCATGCTCGGCGGCGAATACACGCTTTTCTTCGGTCCCAACTACGACTCGGCTCTCAGGGCGAAAAACAAGGATAAAATGGATCTTCTGGATTTCAAGTTTGTCGAGCCGGTCATCGTTCGGCTCAATGAGTCGGAGAGTATCTTAGCTTCAGCGGCGCATCCTTACGCGGCGCTGCTCTGGTTCGAGTTCGCGACTTCTCCCGACGGTCAGAAGATACTCGAGGAGGCTGGACCCTACGAAGGCTCCGTGTTTAGTCCTGGAACGGCTCAGGAAAAGGCCGTTCGCGGCAGAAAGCAATCCGTGGTCGACTGGTCCCATTACACAAAGGTACCGGATTACATAAAGAAGGTCGTCGAAGCGTACGGCTTCCCGCGAGCCGAGACGAAATAATGCCTAGCAATTTTCCCGGCACCTGGCGCGGCGTCGTCGGCGTCATCAAGCCCACGCTTCGACCCGGCTCCCTGGAGGAATTCATCCGGCTGCTTCCCCAGGGCATCGGGGTCATTCCCATGTTCATCGGCGTGAAGGAAGGAGTCGTCGGCGAGTTCCTCGACAACATGGGTTTGATGAAGCGCAAAATCGGCGAGCTTGCCGATCTCAAGGTGGATCTTATTCATCCCGAGGGAGCGCCATTTTTTACCTTTATGGGCTACCACCGCGCCGAAGAAATCGTCAAGGAACTGGAAGCGGAATACTCGACTCCTATTGTCACCACCGGAATGACCTTGGTGGAAGCAGCGCGCGCGCTGGCGATCAAGAAATTAATTATCTTTAGCTCTTTTGATGATAGCGGCGAAAAAATTCGATTCCAGAAGCATTCGACTTATTTCAGGGAGGCGGGTTTTGATGTTCTCACGATCGAAGGCATGCCGGTGAAATTTGCCGACATCGGCGCGCTCTCCCCATGCGAATGTTATGCTTTCGCAAAGAATTTGTACTTACGGCATCCTGAATGCGACGGGATCTGCATGATGGGGTCCGGATGGCGGGTGATTGATATTATTCCGCTCCTGGAACAGGATCTGCAGATTCCCGTCGTTCATCCGGTCGCGGCCAGGGTTTGGGCAATACAAAAGAGACTTCATGTGCGACAACCCATCAAGGGGTGCGGCAGATTATTGGAGCAGATGCCTTAGGTCGATAGGTCTTTCCCAGGGAGGGCGCGATGAAGAAAATGAGCTCCATGGTTTGTTCGCTTCTGGTGATCTTCGCGGCATCCGTTTCTACCTCCGCGACGTCACCCTGGACGGAAAAGGCCGAAGCGGAAGGTAAGATTGTCTGGTACACCACGATCGGCGCAACCGACTGCAAAATGCTGGCCGACCGTTTTCTGGAGCAGTATCCAAAAATCGAAGTGCAGTGTTATCGCACCGGCGGGCCCCAGATCGTCGAAAGAATCTTCACCGAGGCCCGCGCCGGCAAACAGCTCTGGGACGTCTTTATGAATTCAGGCATCTACGCCAATCTGCTCACCAAGAAGGGCATGCTCGCCGTCTACGTCTCACCCCAAGCGCAGTTTTACCGCGAAGGATTTAAAGACCCCAAAGGCACCTGGGTTTCGATGTACACGAATTACGCCGTTGCCGGATACAACACCAGACTCGTGCGCAAGGAGGACGCCCCAAAATCCTACGAGGATCTCCTGAAGCCCATCTGGAAGGGCCAGCTCGGCATGGACTCAAAGTCTTATGAATGGTTTGCTATCGTTTCGCGCGGCTTGGGCGACGACAAGAACTTCAACTTCATGCGTGCGCTCGCCAAGAGCCAAGTGCAGCTTCGCAACGGCCGCGAATTGGTAGCACAGCTCGTCCCGGCAGGCGAGTTTAAAATCGGCTTGAACGCCTACTTACACAATTTCGAAAGTTTGAAGCAACGGGGAGCGCCCGTGGAATGGGTTCCGCTGAACCCAGTCTACGCGAATATTCATCCGCTGGGATTAAATCCCAATGCGCCGCACCCAAACGCGGGCAGACTCTTCATTGATTTTCTTCTCTCCAAGTCAGGGCAGGAGGTCCTGCGATCTCTCAAACGCATTCCAGACCGGATCGACACTCCTCCCGATCCGCCGCACCTGATCGAAGGAATCAAACCGGCTTTCGGCACACAGGATATTTACGACGACTTCAACCGCTATATTAAACTCTTTAATGAAATTTTTGGCGTGAGTTAACGGCCGGACAACACCGCTTGGGGTTTCGCGCGCCCGCGCGCCTGAGCAATAGACCGGGGAGAAAATGATGGAGGCGAAAAACTGTAAGCTGATCGGTCATCTGGATATTCCCGGCGGCGGCCAAGTTACCGTTCAAGGCAAGCAAGCCTTTATCGGACATATAAAGTGGCCCCATGGGACGTCCATCGTCGACGTATCAGACCTCAAGCACCCCGGACTCGTCAGCACGATCGAGACTCCCGAAGGCACTCATAGGCACAAGGTGCGGGTGCGCGGCGATATCATGATGGTGAATGTCGAAAGGCTGAGGAAAGATCTGCAACCGTTTCAGGGGGGACTCAAGATCTACGACATTAGCAATCCGCAAAAGCCGCGTGAGATCGCTTTCTTCAAAACCGGGGGAAAGGGGGTACACCGCTTCACCATCGATGAGCGCTACGCGTATATTTCGACCGAGCTCGATGGGTATCGGGGCGGATTTACAATGATACTGGACGTCAAGGATCCGGAGAAGCCCGAGGAAGTATCGCGCTGGTGGTTGCCCGGACAGTGGATTGCCGGAGGGGAAACGCCCACCTGGCAAGGGTCAGCCTATCACACGCACCATCCGATGCGTTTGGGCGACCGCCTCTACGTGAGTCTTAAGTACGGAGGTCTGGCAATTCTGGACATATCCGATTTGCGCCAGCCCAAAATGATCGGGCGACTGAACTGGCTTGAGGCATACCAAAACTCCGCCCACACAACATTGCCCATTCCTTTCAAGATTCGTAATCGCAACTGGTTAGTGGTGGTGGAGGAGGATTCCACAGACGAGATTTATGAAGATCCCTCCGCGAGTGTTTGGATGGTGGATATTACGGCCGAACACCAACCCGTCTCAGTCGAAACCTTTCGTGTCCCTGACGGAGACTTCGTCAAGACGGGACGCCGCTTCGGATCCCACCAACCTGCCGAGCAGGTGAAAGGAACGGTGATACCTGTCACCTGGTTCTGCGCCGGGTTACGCTTCGTCGATATCTCTGATCCCTATCAGCTCACGGAGGTAGGATGTTTTATCCCCGACCCGTGCGGCGGGCAAAAGGTCACACAGAGCAATGACGTCTACATCGACGACAACGGACTGATCTATCTGATTGATCGTTATTGCGGGCTCGACATCCTGGAATTCACTGGCTCTTGGAACTGACCCACCGTGGCAGTGCTTGAACTTGCGGCCGCTGCCACAAACGCATGGGTCGTTGCGACCGATCTTGAGGCCACCGCGGATAGGGGTATTAGTCATGCAGAGAATGCGTCAGCGGTCCCGACCGCATCATCACAACCTCGACTCGTCCTACAACTACAAGCGCTCAGGCGCGCATCGCGCCGCGGTGCGATCGTGCCGCCTAACGTGATATCACTGAGCTGGGCGACTCTGGGAGCGTCAATCTCAAGCCGTTGGTTAGCGGTTCGTAATTATGAGGTACTTGTTGACACTACTTCGGCAGGGTGAATGCTGAGGTATTCCCGAACCTCGAGTTGCGTGCGGTCGATTTCTGCCAGAAACCCCGATACCGCACTGCGGTAATTTTCGGGGTTCGTTTCAACGCGACGCAGATGCGCAACCTGCTCCTGAAATCGAGCAATGTGCTCCAGAGTCACCTTGAGTTCGTGATCGTTTGCAATCATATGGGCTCTTCTACGATTTCGAAGATTCCCCTGCGTGTCCCGTCACGGTCATCTGAACCCGAAGGTTAGCCCGTCTTTGTGCTGGAAGCCAGTTCACTGGCTAATCTGCGAACATTTCTTATCAAATACCATATAACCAAAAGGCCGAGCGAGAGCGTAATAGCATTTCCGACGCCAACTGCAACCGGGGTGAGAGCAATGAAAACTCCGAGATACGCCATACTGGCGTACAGTACTCGAATGATCCGGCGAGGGGAATGGACGAGATTTGATTTGAGAGAGAAGCCAAAGTAGAGGAATGCGCACGAAAAGGCAATACCAGGTAAAAAAAACAGAATCACGAAGAGAGTTTTATCAGCTTGTCCGACTCGTATGAGCTCACCAATCAGTCCTAGGATGCCAAAGATTCCAACTACGACAAAATATATTGATAAACTACGCGGCGTCTCTCTCATACGCATCGGTGAACCTCCCTGAGTGATTCATTGAACCGCTCTGCTGGTGAGTCACCGCTAAGCGTAGAAGCTCGGTTGTATACGGGGTGGTCGGTTCCGGTTCTTCGTCAGCCAGCAAAGAATAACCACCAGCGCGCACGCTGAAGAAGCCGAAGAGTCGCCTCACATCGCTTGATGATGCCATTGTAATTGCCTGAGTCGAGAGCGGCTGACTTCCCTGTCTTTTTTAATTGGTCGCGATAGAGACTGATAAGATCCAGTAGCGCCGACGCTTCGTCATAAGCATTGGCTAAGGCTTTTCTCGTACGCAACTTCTGGGCAGCGACAACGAGCTCAGGGTATCGAAGAAACGTCTGCTGTATGTACCGTGCGAAGTTATCGACACGAACAGAATCCCAGATTTGGCTCTGAAGCGCCCAGCGGCAGGCGTCAATGAGACCCTGTAGCTGCCATTCGATGACACGGATTAGAGTGATCCGTTGACGCGTTTCTTTTCCGCGCTCCGCAAACCACGCGGCGGCGAGGCCAGCAAGAAAGCCGAGGAGTGTGTGGAGGTCCATGTCAAACCTTGCGTCCAAGGCGTGCTCGTATTTCCGTTGCAGGGTAACGTTGTGGCTAACCGGCGCGCGAAAGGTAGGCGACGCCGACTCAAGCGCGTCCGGTTGAGCTAGTCACAGTAACCGGATTTGTCCTTTTTCTCCTGCTTAGCTCACGATGCTCGCTCAATCTCTAAACCGAAGTCTTCGTCTCTTCTGTTTCGCCTGGTAAATCGTGGGCTTCAGACCCCCTTCGTGGATCCAGCATTGCACCTTCGTTTTGTCTTTGGCGGAAGTCCAGCATCCGCGTGTTAGGCCCGTACCGCGGTAGATGTCGGGCCTTAGCTTATTCTTGCCTGACTATATCGACATTCGAGATCGTATCCACCGCCGGAATCGTTCCTCCTTTCTCAAGCCAGTGTTGGTTTCCTATCCTGGTCGAATATTGGCCGCCCGTCTGAATACTCCCGGCTGCGCCATGTCCGTAGAACTCATTTCTAGATGGTCGTGGCAAACTCCCGGCACAATCCGCGATGACCGTTTGCGTAATGTGCCCACATCAGTAGATCATTAGGTTTCTCTGTGAGTGACAGTATGCCGACCTTATCCACGTCATTCTGGGTGTCCTGACGAAGCTTTTCGAGATCGATTGCTGCGATTTTTTCTCGTATCTGATTATAGGTGGCATCAGGCCAAAACTTTCTAACCGTCCCTTCTAGAAACGGTTGAAGGATATGCGGCGGCGTGTCTAGGAAAGACGGCACGACACACTCAAAAGGATCGTTAAGCTTGCGCCGCGAGGGGAAATAGAGTTGATGATTCACAAAGAGTGGTTTCAGGCGCTCTTCGTCAAACTCATCGTCGATCAGAGCTCGATAACGGTAGAGTGCATGCGGCGTGGGCCTGTGGGGGTCAGGCATTTCACAGGTCTTCGGGCTCAATTGATTCGGCACCTTTTGGCGCGGTACGGACCAAGTGATCGTTCCTTGCAGTATGTCATTTTCGGACGGTGCCTCTCTATCTTTATGGTCGATGAATCGCTGTCGTAATCCCAAGATGCCCTCCGTTCACTGTCGCCGGGTTAGTTCAAGAACCATAGCCCTGTATGCTGGATCAGCCATTCTTGCACGGGATTCCCCTATGTCCTTTTTAAAATCTCGGATGAGGTACCAAAACATACTAAGAATTCCAACTCCAGCGAATATCGAAACCGTTTGCACCTCAGGCTTGTCCTGGTCGAATGCAAAATATGCGATGAGGTAAGCAACGAGTAGGCCACCGCCAAAACCATAATCTACTCCCATCAATGTCATCATAAAGAAGAACCATGCTTTCGATATCCCGCTCTTTAGTTCCCATTCATTTTTGTCGCTCAGAATATTTACTGTTTTACACGTTGGGCAGATTATAAACGGCTGGCCGATTACATCATATGGCGTACCCATGTACTCCAAGTATTTTTTACATTTTCCGCACCTGATGGACCTATAGGTTGGCATACGTAATTCTGCTTAACGATCAAGGCTGAGCGGGCAAGTCCCTCCCGTAAAGCGGGCGGGACGCAGATCCGTCTCAAGCCGTTGGTTAGGCTCGATGGTCAGCCATACGCATTCGAAGAAGGTGCTCGATCTGCCAGCGATCTCAGGGAAGGTCAACTCGTTGCAAGTAATTTCGACCGTAACACCCTTCGTCTCAGTGCCACCACCCGCTCCAATACCGATCAGCTTCGAAAGTTCCGCGGACCATACAATGTGGTCGTCGAACCGGGGAGCGAGCCAAATGCCACCGCCGCTCATCCCTGGAGGCGGTGGCAACCCCTGGCCATCCTGACTTCTGTCGTGGGGCGGAAATTCTACAGCGATGTCGACCATAGGCTGATGAGCGCCCTTTCGGCGTACGGGGGGAATGGTCAGAGTCATGAGGCCATCCGACTTAACGAGGGGGCGGTCGAGATAGTTAGCCGGTGGGTCCACGGATGCGGCCGAATAACCCTGGACGAGGCACGGCTGAACCTGGTCCTCGAGCTTCAGCCCGGAGATCTGCGTCGGAGTGATGAATGAAAATGAGAACGGATCGAACCGCGTAACGTCGAGTTCCAGCCACGCAACGTCGCCCATGCCTCCCGCGGCGGAGCTGATTCGTCGAATAGGCACGGCCTTGTCGAGTCGTCGACCTCCGGGCAGAAGCTCAATGTCACCCGGCTAAGGCGCTCAAGTGTTCGTTGCTCCTATCCGTGCTCTCCGTTTCCGTACTTCCAGGGCCATGTCGAGCCGACCGTGTTGCGATCGCAGCAGGAGGGCGACCGAACGATTCGACACGTAGTCGTGCAGCGCGATGCCGGCGGCGTCGCCAGCGTTCTTTGGTTGAAGCGTCTCAAAGAGTTTCATTGGTTCTCGCCGCTTAAAACATCCATGTTCAGGCACCGCCTCTTCTAGCGCGTCGTTTTCAACATCTTGTTATGCTTCGACGCCGAACCCTCGACCAATTCGCTACTTGACGCGTACGAAGCCACTCACAGCACGGGATGTCAGCGTGAGGACGAGGGTGTACGCCCCACCGCCCTCTGCGCGATTCAGGAGAACATTCCCGTCCTCAGCGTCCCACGCAATGATCGTCCTGCCACGTTGGCTGGTGCGCCTAGCTCAGTTCGGAGGTGCGTATCCACCGCCAGCCACGTTGTGTCTTGTTGTTGGCAGTTTTGAACCATCAGAAGAGCGGATATCTTGTAGACCCGCCTATCGACCGCGCCTAAGATAACCTCCCAAATCGAACCTGCAAACTGCGCATATGGCGCCCGGTAGATCCGTTCGTTCTTAAACTCAACCGCAACGTTGAGGTCTTCCTTCTCAGTCCGCGTCAGCTCTACTAGGTTCGACAGTTCGGTTATTTTCATACCCAGGCGGTATAGTCCGATTGTCAGCGCGAAACCGCGCCTAGTCGTCGGAATACCCCGCTCTCGGGCAGTTGTCGCAACCGTATCAGCAGCCGATCCAGCGCTTTCGAACTCGATGAGGTACCGCGCGAGGCCCATTGGAGCATGCAGCTTTCCATTCAGCCAATCGAGGTACTGTTGGCCGCCCAGCATGACGCCCAGCATCATGTTGTGGTCGCTTCTGATAGATTCTGCGATGTAGTCGAGATAGCGTTGTTCAGAGCCTGGGAATACACGTCGCAAGACTTGATACATCAGCGGAACGCCAACGGACATGTCGCTCATGTCTTGACCGATGACGCGAAGGCCAGCGTCTACGAACCCATAGACGTAACCCAAAGCTTTCGCGCCACGTGGCGATTCAAGGTCGGGGGGATCAGGCCCCGCCGCAGCGACCTGGATGCTCAGCACATTCCCGATTGACTCGGCAAGACGGTCCTTAGCGGCGTCATCGAACTTGTTGCGGCGAAACCAGTCGAACATGGCCATGGAGCAAATACCTTCTTCGATCCGCCTAACGTTGTGCGGCTGAGCCGTTATCACAACGTGAATTATCCAACATATGATCTCGCAATCGACTCGAACGAGGTTACGTTTTAATTACCTTTTCATGAAGCGAGGTTCACCGGCAATGCAACAGCTTCTCCGGTACTGTCATAAAGCACCCGAGAGTCACGTAATAGAGAAATTGTCGAGAACTTTCGTTTGCCTTGATTATGCTCCTGCCAAGACATCAGCGACTTCTTCGCAATGGGAGCAAGATCGTCTAGTTTCGCCAGCACTCCCAAAACCCCGCTATTATCGTAGACGAGTAGATCATAGCGTGCCGCCGCCTTAAAATGAGGTTCATTGAGTGTGGCAGTCTTTTCCTGGAGGCGCTGAACAATAAGACGAGAAAGTTCCCGGGCGGGCTCGTCGTTAACGTGTCCCCCTCCCTGCAGGGCCTCTCCAGGCAGCCGCAAACTTGCTTCCCCTTCGACCACTGTACCTACGGGACTCTTTTCCAACTGAGTAGCAGATTTCTGAGACTTCTCCGTCCCTACTTCTGTGATCTCAAGCCCCACCACTAGATCCGGGAAGTACAGGAAGAAGTCAGGCGACTCGCACTTGACCACTCTCAGTGGAAACGCTAGGCGCGACGCTTTAGCAAGAGTATCAAGGTATCGCACGATACAGTACCGCTCACGATGATGCGACCTTCGACCCTGGGTTCTTTGAGGGACTGTCGTGTCAATCTCGTGAAGTTCTTTCAAGAAATCACTGGCGTGTTCGGAGAAAAGTTCACTCCCCATTACCTCGAATTTTTCGTTCTCCTTCATCGTACCCATCAGTTTACCATGAATACGATGCGGTTCACCGGCAAGCTGCGGTTCGAAGAGAATCCGGTGCAACCGCTCGTTATAGGATTTCTATTTCTTCCTGAACCAGCCTCCAAACGTTTGTTGAATCAGGGCGCCAACAATTGCAAACGCCTCTATGTCCTCTTTGTCGGGTTGGTCCTTTTCCAAAAGATTAATTGCTAGCCAGTTACCTACTGCATTGTGAATAAGAATCCCGGCATCGCAAGAATTATGGAGGAAACCGTTGAGATTCTCCAACGCAACATACGCCTTAGGATGGAACTTCGCCAACTCGTCGCCGATCTTCATGCAAACATTCTCGCCTTTCCCTTTTGGGACATAGTCGGCAATGGTAATAAAAGCTGTCCCCACACATGCAATCGTCATGTAAAAGTCCCACGAGTTTGTGGACAAAACCCGTGTATTGAAATAGCTATCGATCACAGGAACGGTCTCCATGACAGTTTGGATTGAAGTGGTTGCGAAGACACTTGCCGTTTTAACCAAGTTCTGCGCTCTTTCGTCATAAAAATCATCTTTGCCAAACCACTGGCCAAAAACCATTCTCCTTCTCTCCCATTCAGATCAATCCGGATTCGGTTACATTAACTATTGAGTATCTCGCCGGCTAGATAGCACCTCACGCTCTGCTCTCCAAACCCGAAGAAAAAGTGCTTAAGTGTCCGTCACTTACGCGCCTTTTGTCAAGTAAAACCGACGGTCATATCCAGCCAGCAGTAGAGCCCGATATCGACCCGCGGTGTAGTACGATACTGATAACCCCGCAGACACTGGTTGAGTCTCAGCTCACAGCCGGTCAGCCGGGCCGGAAACATTGAGTCCAGGCTCGGTCCTTGTTGGAGAGCGAACGAAAATTTCAGGACAGGGAGCGTATCCAGATCTCGCACCAGCAATAAGGCAAAAAACAGATGAGTTGGAAGAAGCGCACGGTCGGCGAGAATGATCGACCGAGCGTCACGGTTTTCTTTTACCCGGAGGTTTCAAATGCGAGCGTCGCGTAGCGCATGAAGACGCCGCCGCGGGGTTCGGCCAGAGGGCCGTTGGCGGCCAGGCACGCGATCACGCGTGTTTCCCCGGGGATGACGTCCCGGCTTATCTCGATCCGCTTCTGGACGTTGTTGCCGTTAACCATACCTTCGCGGTCGATTTTACCGTCAACCCATATCTCGCCGTAGTTATCGATGTTGGTTTCGAAATATAAGCGCGAGCCGGCGAGCGGGATGCCGTCGATCTCCGCCGGCGGCTCAACCCTGATGCGATACCAGGCGAATGTAAAGCCCTTCGAACGGCTCTTCCTGATGTTCGTGCAGATCTCCCAACTAGAATCATCGTAGTCCGCCAAACGCGCCGGAGCGTTTACGATCTGCGCAGTAAGACCTTCATTGGGCTGGCCCGGCACCAGTCCCTGCGCCACGCGCCACTGCGCTTTGACTTTCTTAAGATCAGCCGGGTTGTTCAGATCCAGAGCTATTCTTGGCATCCTTACCTCCTGTTAGGCCGAGACTTCAATTTTGTTCCTGACTTCCATGAGACACCGCCGCCGCGTCCGTCTATAGAGCCGGAGGTTTGATTTGTCAACGGTTCGAAGCAGTCTGGCCAGCTCACGCTGGCATCCTCCTCTACGCCGACATCTTTCTACTTCCTCCCGCTCTGGGAGAGGATCGAGGTGAGGGTGCAGCTTCGGGCCGGGACAACCCTCATCCTACCCTTCTCCCTGAGGGAGAAGGAACCGTTCTCAATCTGTTGCTTCTTTCGGAACGCCGAACGTCATACCGACGCTCTCACGAAAAACATTCGCGCAAATGTCAAACTCTACCTGAATGTGCAGACACATCCAGTAGAGCTGGGAATTTACCTACAACCCTTTCATCGTAAAGCGGGGCCCACCAAACGCGCAAAGCGTTCCATGGACTTGAGAACCCTGTCCTGTTTCATCCCGCCAAAGTGAAACACCAGGCCAACGTGCGCCGGCTGTAGAATTTCCTGCGCGCGTTTGAGATGGCGCACGCAGGTTTCCGGCCCGCCGAAAACAGCGCGGTTATCGGCGACCATCTTGTCATAGCTAAAATAGCCCAAGCGCTCTTCGTATAGCTTCCCTTTCGACGCGTCGATGCCCAGCTCGCTAAGCGCGAATTGGCGCCACCGATGCCAAGGCTCGATGGCTTCAGAGCGGGCCTGCTCGTCGTTCTCACCGACGTAGGCTGGATACATTACGAAAACCTCGCGTTCCTCAGGTGTGTGGCCGGCTTCGCGGAGCGTATTGCGGTAAAGATCCACGAAAGGTCTCTGGGCCTCGTTCCCGGCAATCCACGGCAACGTCATCAGGTGATAGCCTCTACGCGCAATCATTTTGAAGTTCTCCGCCTGCCTGTGGGCGGTGACATAAATCGGCAGATGCGGCAGTTGTCGCGGCTTGGGCCGTAATGTGAGACCGTGAAATTGATAATGCGCTCCGTTCCAATCGAGAACATCGTCAGTCCAGGCGTGCACGATGAGCTCGAGCGCCTCGGCCAGCCGTTCCTGCGCCGTCTCGTAGTCGGCGCCGAACGTGGAATACTCCCGAGCGCTCATGCCCCTGCCTGCGCCGAAATTGACCCGGCCATCCGATAGCAGATCGAGCATGGCAAAATCTTCGGCGATGCGCAGAGGGTGGTGCATCGGCACCAGAGACACCGATGAGCCGAGGCGCACGCGGCGCGTACGCTGCGCAGCGGCGGTGAGCAGCAATTGCGGGTTCGGCGACATGCCGCCGAAGAGCCGGAAGTGATGCTCTGTCACCCACAGACTGTCGAACCCTAGATCTTCGGCCGCGTCGAATTGTTCGAGCCAGCGCGCGTAAAGTTCGGGGTCTGGGCCGTCTAACTCAGGAACGTAAGTATTGAGGAGGTAATAACCGAACTTCAAGAACGAATGATCTCCTCGAAACTTGGCTTTGGCATTCCCGGCTTCCAGGTGGGATCGCGGAGTTCCAGTCTGTTGCCGCTGGGATCGAGAAAGTAGAGGTGTCTTCCGGTAAAAAAACCTTTCTCGAGATACCCGATAGGTTCATTAACCCGCACGCCGTATCGCGCGGAAGACTTTGCACGCTTGTTCAAACATACTCGGGCTCACCGTAAATGCGTGATGCAGGTGATTGTCCTGTTCGACGGTTCGGAAAATGGGTTCCTTACGTTCGCAGAGCAGGATCGAATGGCTGCCGAGACTCAAGCAAGTCATGGTGCCGTCGGTGAATTCTGCCGCGATACTCCATCCCCAGCACCTCACGATAAAATTCTTCCGCTTCTTGCAGGTTGTTCACCGGGATCGACCAGTGAGTGACTCCTTCCAGGCGCAGCTTGCCCATATGAATTTCTCTTCCTTGCGCAATACCTTAGTCAGCTCTAAATGTCCATCGACAAGCGTTTCATTCTCTGCCCGCGCGTTGACAGCACGGCGCCGGATCGGATAGTCTCCAAGCAATTTCACTCTTTCTTTTCTCCCGGGAAGATGCGCGCATGAATTGTTCTTCGAAGATCGGTGCGCGGCGAGCAGGCGCGCTCGTCGCTTCCGTCTCATTTCTCATTGCGTGGTTTGCCGCATCCGCTGTTTTTGCCGCGGCACCGAGTCCGGCGCTGGTAAAGGCCAAGCAGGCTGCGGAAGCCAACGGATTTATCTTTGAGGCGAGCCACGATGAGATCGTAGCGAAGGCCAAACAAGAGGGTAGCCTGCGCGCGCTGATCGGCTGGGACCCGCCCAACCATCCGCACTTGCTTGCCGGCTTTAAGAAAAAATATCCCTTCATTGACGCATATCTGGAGGAGATCCCCGGCTCCGACGCGGGACAGCGCTTCGTTTTGGAGATGAAGGCGGACCGCGTTAGGAACTGGGACGTCCTTCACATCAACACCGATTACTACGGGGAATTTCCTCCGTATTTGAAAAAAGTCGACATTCTGGGCATGGCCGAGCAAAAGGTCCTGGCGATCCCTAAAGGCATGATTGACCCGAAAAACCGCAATCTTGTTGCTTTGGGCAACATCGTGGACGTGGTCGGATTCAACCGAAATCTCATTGCTCGTGAGAGCGTCCCCAGCAAATTGGAAGATTTTCTCAAGCCGGAGTTTAAGGGGAGAAAGTTTCTTACGGACATTCGTCCCCTGGCGTATGCCGCCTTGGTGCCTGAGTTGGGGCTCGATTGGCTGATCGATTACACCAAGAAATTAGCGGCACAAGAGCCCGTATGGGTAAGAGGTTTCACCAGAGCCTATACGGCGATTATGGCTGGAGAATATTTTCTGCATTCATTGGGCAACTACAACGCGATCATCCGGATGGCGCGCAAGGACCCTACGGCATCTCTGGATTACAAAGTCATCGAGCCGGTTCCGGTGAGGATTCACGAGCCCCAGGGCGTTTACCGATCTGCCGCGCACCCTTATGCGGCGCTTCTGTGGCTGGAGTTTCAGGCGGGTCCGGAAGGTCAGAAAATCATAGACCAATACGAACCGTTAAAATCTTCCATTTATGCGCCCGGCTCGCAGTTAGAAAAGCTCATTCACGGCAAGAGGATCTCGGTAAAAGGATGGGATAATTGGGAGGAATACACCAAATGGGTTGGGCTCCTGACCGAAGCTTTTGGTTTTCCGAAGCCCCAGCTAAAGTGAGAAATCGGAACTTCTGCCAGCAGTCGCCCGTCAACCTTCCCACCAAGTCCGCGCCGCACTTTCTTTTTCTACTTCCATTTCATCCCCATTGACAGAAAACTGCTCCTGCTAGTAGAGTCCGGCCTGGTTATTCCGCGGTCGAAATGCTTACAGGAGAACCACACTCACCACATGATCACCAAAATCGTCATCGAGAGAAGAGAGACTTTTGCTGAGGGACATGAATTCCCAATCACCGGAGCGTATGAGAAGCTCGTCGGTAAAGTCTATGGAGAAGTAGATCCCAGAAATTCCCTCAGTAAAGGGATCGTTAATCTTGACAAAGCACCGACAAATTCTCGGCGGCGCGTGGAGTACTGGGCCGACCTATTTATTCTAAAGCCGCTGGATATGGCGCGAGGAAATAAGAAAATCTTCTTCGATCCCCCCAACCGTGGCGGAAAACATATTCTGGCATTGCTCAACGATGCGCCGCAAAACAATGACCCGACCACTCTAAAAGACGCGGGCAACGGATTTCTTATGCGCCAGGGTTACACCGTTGTTTGGGGGGGGTGGCACGGAGGTCTGAGCGGGAAGAACTTTGTCGTTATGGGTGTGCCCGTAGCGACGGACAAAGGCAAAGAGATTCTCGGCGTGGTTCGTACCGAGATTGTTGCCGACGAAGACGGGGTTTACTCCATGCCCCTGAGCGCCGATCCCCGCATCACGAGTTACGAGGCAACTGGCACCGATAAGTCTAAAGCGTTCTTGACCGTTCGCGAGAAATCCTATGAACAACGAACGCTGATTCCCAGCACAGAGTGGGAGTTTGCTTCTTACGAAAAAGACGACACAGGGAAAACCGTAATTCGGCCGAGCACGACCGATCTCTATCTCCGGTCGGGATTTAAGCCCAACCATTTATATGAGTTCATCTACCCGGCAAAAAATCCTCTCGTCCTTGGCTTGGGTGTCGCAGCGGTGCGGGACACCGTCTCCTTTCTCCGGTACGAAATGAAAGACCGAGCGGGCAACCGCAACCCCCTGGCTTTGGGTAAGAACGGGACCGGCATTAAATGGGCCTACGCCTGGGGCCGATCCGTGAGCGGCAGGTTCATTAAAGAATTTGTCTACTGTGGGGGCAACGAGGACGAATCTCACCGCAAAGTTTTCGAGGCGGTCTGCCCTTACGTGGCCGGCGGAGGAAGAATGTTTCTCAATTACGAATTCGCCCGGCCTGTGACCTCCTCGCAGCAGCATACCGATCAGCTCGATCCGGAACTTTTTCCCTTCGCTTACAACGTACTCAATGACCCTCAGACCGGCAGGAAGGACGGAATATTGAAGCGGCCCAGGACCGATCCGTATATATTCCACGTCCAGACTTCCACGGAATACCGGCAAAAACGTGGCGCTCTGGTCCACACCGACGGCAAAGGCAAGGATGTTTCCGTCCCTGAAAAGGTGCGCATCTACGTGATTTCGAGCGCGCCGCACCGATTTGCTCCTGGTTTGATACCGAAAAAACATAATTCACAGAACTTGACAAATCCTCTCCCTCACGGTGAGGTCTTGCGCGCTTTGATGGTCGCCATGGATCGGTGGGTCTGCGAGGGGACCCCTCCTCCTCCAAGCCAGTTTCCCCGGGTGAAAGAAGGGACGTTGGTCCAATCAAGTCAAAAGAGCACGGGCTTTCCCAATATACCCGGCGTACGCTACACAACCCTCTATAACCGCCAACTCTTCCTAGACTACGGCCCAAAGCTCTCGCAGGGTAAGATTGAAGTTCATCCGCCAAAACAGGTCAAGAACGGGGAATACAAGATTTTAGCAACCAAAGTAGACAAAGACGGCAACGACGTGGCGGGGATCCGGCTGCCGGCGGTACAGGTTCCCCTGGCCACCTATACCGGCTGGAATCTCTGGATACGGGGACTGGCGGAAGATGAGCTGTGCGGATTGTTTGGCTCTTATCTTCCCTTCGCGAGAACAAGAGAAGAACGATTGAGAAGCGCCGACCCGCGCCTTTCGATCGAAGAACGCTATAAGGATCACGCGGACTACGTCAACAAAATAAGCCAGGCCGCTCGTTGGTTAGTCGAACAACGGTTCTTGTTGCCGGAAGACGCCGAGCGGATTATCGAGGAAGCCAAGAAGAACCCGATTTTTGTTGCAGGAAACCAGTAGACACGGCATTAAGTTTCTCCGGACTCACGTCCGGCGTTCTTTCAGAATGGAAACTTCATTTGTGCGAAAACCACCCCGTCCGTCGTTCCCGCGAAAGCGGGAACCCAGAGTTTCTGGATTCCGGCTCGCGCTCGCCATCGCCAGCTTGGCGGGAATGACAAATGGGACGCTTTTCGGAAGCCGATTCACCAGCCGAACTCACGTACGGGGGTCTCTAAGATGCACTAGAAAGGGGGCTTTCTAAAATGAAGAGTACAACCAAACTGGCCTCGGCAACGCTTATTCTCATGGGCGTGCTGTTACCAAGCGGCCTCTTCCTTGGGACTGTGCCGGCCATCGCCGCATCTCAAGAGGTTGAGAAGCAGAGAGAGGCGCGCCTTATCGACGGCGCGAAAAAAGAAGGCAAACTTGCTTTCTGGATCAATGGCTGGAACGCGAAGGAACTTGACCAAATGTTCGGCAAGTTTCGCCAGCGATACCCCTTCATTGAGGTCGAATACTGGCGCGCTTCCGAGGACAGCCAGCTCCACGAAAAGATGCTCTCAGAGGCGCGAGCGGGAATTCATAACGTCGATATTGCGTCGAGCGAAATCAATCTTGTCGCGGAGCTAAAAAAAGCCGGAATCGTAAAGAAGTACAACTGGCCCAACACTGCCGGTTGGTCTCCGCGGTATAAGGATCCAGACGGATATTGGGTGGCCAGCAATATCAACGGCCTCGTGGTCGTCTACAACACCAATTTGGTTTCCGCCGCCGAAGCGCCGAAGAATTGGGACGATCTTCTGAATCCAAAATGGAAAGGCGCGATATCGATGGATCGGGATGCTGCTGAGTGGGTACTCATGCTGTGGGCTGCGTGGGGTAAGGAAAAGACGTTGAATTATTTGAAGAATCTTGCCGGAAACAATCTTACCTTCGGCGCCGGCCAAACCGCGCGGCTCGAGATGCTCGGCGCGGGGGCATTCAAGATCGACTTGCGGCTGAATCTATTTCGCGTTCTCCAGTACCAACGGAAGGGCGCGCCGGTCGAGTGGGTGAGAACGAATCCCATTCTGGCAAAAGCGACTCCCCTGTTGATTACGGACCGCGCGCCCCATCCCAACACCGCCCTCCTCTTCGCGGACTGGTTTACCTCCTTGGAAGGTCAGCAGACATTCACCGATGTCACGGGGAGACTGGTGCCTGACACAAGAGTGAAAGGTCCGATGACGGAAGCCGTGAAAGGGCAGAATGTCATGATCCCTGCGCCTGAGATGGCCGCAAACGGCACCGAGGCCGAGAATATTTGGCGCGATATCTTCTTAAAGTAGTCGCGTAGGAGCTTACTCTCCCAACGTTTAAGTTGCGAGGCGTCAGAAAGCAGCAAAAAAGCCACGCCCCTTTTTGGCGGCGCAATGGACCGATTTTCAGAGGAGAACCGCTATGGTGAATCGTTGGAAAGCTCGAATCGGCTGGATCCACCCGCGCGTCACCAGCGATATTGAAGTCTATGACTTTTACCGCGTGGCCCCGAGGAATGTGATCCTGGTCGTGACGAATCTCGAAGTCGTCGAATCTTCAAGAAAGGAAGACGTAGATGCGTCGCTTGCCTTGTTGGAACGGGCAATCGAGCGTTTAGCCACGGCTGGCGTAGATATTATAGTGCAAGGTGGCTCCCCGGTTCATCTACGTTATGGCAATGAAGGTCACCGGCAGATCTTGTCGCGCATGCGCGCGGCGACAAAAATTCCTGCCACTACAAGCTCGCAAATCCTGGCGGAGGCCTTTCACGAAATCTCAGCCAAGCGTATTCTGCTGATCGCCTCTTGGAGACCTGACTCGCTGCAGCTCAACAACCTGAGAAATTTTCTTCGCGCGGCGGGGATTGAGATTGGCGCCGTGGAAGGAATCGGCAAGCAGTTGTCATCGATCGAGAAAACCAAGCTGACTCCAGCCGACATTTACGCCAACGCCGTTCAGGCGGGTAAGAAACATCCCGAAATGGATGCCGTTTATATCCAATCAGGAACCATGGCGACATCCGATATCATTGAGCCGCTGGAAAACGACCTGGGAAAGCCGGTGGTGAGCGCTCACAGTGCCAATATCTGGGGATCCTTTAAGCCGTTAAGTATCAAGGTAGGGTCGGGATACGGCTCCCTGCTCGCAAGCTTATAAAGCCACCCCGCAGCGAAGGCGGAGCCAACGAATCGGAGGCGCAGCATGCGGAAAAGCTTGATCGGAAAAATCGTTTCACTCCCTGTTCTACTCCTGACTTCTTACCTTCCGGGCTCTAGTCTTCTTGCCGCATCCCCTAACGCGGCGTTGCTCAATGCCAAACAGGAAGCAGAGGCCCAGGGGTACACTTTCCTGACCAGCCACGACGAGATCGTCGCTGGGGCCAAGAAAGAAGGGAAGCTGCGGGTCCTGGGCTCCTTCGAGCCGAGCACTTATAAGGCCGTTAGCGATGCTTTCAGAAAGCATTATCCTTTCATTGAAGTTCATGTGGAAGAAATGACGGGAACTGCTGATCCGCAACGATTTTTCCTGGAGCTAAAAGCCGGAGGAGCAACGGACTGGGACGTTTTCAATATCTCGCCGGATTTCTGGACCGAGGGCATTCCCTACACTAGGAAATTCGACATCATCGGCATGGCCAAACACAATGTGCTGGCGATTCCGCCGCCCATGGTGGACCCCAAATACCGGACCATCGTGAGCATTGGCAGCTCCATCCATGCGATCGGGTACAACCGAAAGCTAATCTTAGAGGAGAAGGTTCCCAACACCTGGGAGGACTTTCTCAAGCCGGAGTTCAAAGGAAAAAAATTCCTGGTCGATATTCGCCCGCAGGGCTTTGCCGCCCTGGCTGCGGGACTGGGCGAGAAATGGGCGCTCGACTACGCCGGAAAAATCGCCGCGCAAGACCCGGTTTGGGTTCGTGGACAGACAGGCCCGTTGACAGCGATGATAAGCGGCGTGCACACCATGTTTCATCTGGCGTATTATCATTCCTGCATGCGGGCCGCAAAGAAAGACGTCAGTGGCTCCCTGGAATGCAAAGTCATTGAGCCTGTGCCGGGTAGGCTGCAAGAATTTGCCGCGATAAGCCATACAGCGCCGCATCCGAATGCGAGCCTCCTGTGGCTGGAATTCCAGGCCACCCCTGAAGGTCAGAAGGTGATCAGCAACGAGGAACCGTTTAATACCTCCATCTACTCTTCAGAATCGGCATTAGCAAAGGTGATCCAAGGACAGAAGCTGTCAATGAACGATTGGAATACGCTGCACAACACCGCCAGATTTCTCCAGCTCGTATTCAAGGCCTTCGGTCTCCCGAAAGCTGACGACGTAAAGCGGTAGCGACAGTCCAGGAGGTTTTGAACGTGGCGAAAAAGATCATCGACAGTCTCTCCGACCATATCCGCGCAGCAAGGGAGGCCAACCTTCCCGGCGAAGTCGTCCAAAGAGCGAAAGATCACATTCTGGACACACTCGCGGCGATCGTCTCCGGGTCGCAGTTGAAACCGGGGAGGCTCGGCACTCAGTTCGCCCGGGATCAGGGAGGTAAAGAGCAATGTAGTGTCTTGGGATCGAACGTGCGCGCAACGGCAGCCGCCGCCGCATTGGCCAACGGAATGTGCGCCCATGCAAACGAAACCGACGACTCCATCAGCCAGTTGCATCCCGGCTGCGCCATAGTGCCGGCCGCATTGGCCATGGCCGAGCTGTTGGATGGAAACGGGGAGAGTTTTCTAAACGCTGTGGTCGTGGGATACGACATCGGGTACCGCTTTCACAAGGCTTTCACGCAGAGGTCGACCAGCTTTGGAGCCACGTTCGGAGCGGCCGCCGCAGCCGGCAGTCTGGCCCTGCTCGACTTGCGGCAAACCCGCTTCCTCATCTCGTACGCCGGACAGCAAGCATCCGGATCCCGCGCCTGGGTGGCGGATGATGAACACGTGGAGAAGGCGTTTGATTATGCCGCGATGCCCGCGCGCAATGGCGTTACCGCAGCGCTGCTTGTGCGCTCGGGATTTACGGGAAACCCGGACATACTCGAAGGAGACAATAATCTCATGACAACGTATCCCCCATGTGATGCCGGCGAGCTTCTCCGCGAGTTGGGCCAGCGGCACGACATCGCGCGCACCGGAATCAAGAAGTATTCCGTAGGTTCGCCGATGATGGAGGCCGTGGACGCTATGGCTCAGATTGTCGCAGAATACAAGATTCAGGCCCGCGACGTAGTCAAAGTCGTGGCACGGATCTTTGAAAGCGGCGCTCGCACGGTTAACAATCGCTCGATGCCGGACGTGAATATCCAGTATATTCTATCCGCGATTTTATTGGATGGCCGGCTTACCTTTGAGGCCGCACACGATGCTCGCAGAATGAAGGAAAAGGAGCTGCTTGACGTGAAAGAGCGAGTCCAGCTCGTCGCCGACTCGGATCTGGAGCGCACGGGAACTCATTTTCAGGGCATTGTGGAAGTTATCCTGAAAGACGGCAAGACCCTGCGAAAACATGTGACGAAGTGTCGTGGCAGGCCGGAAAATCCCATGAGTCCGGAAGAGGTGGAAAAAAAGGCTGCGTCCTTGATGGAGCCCATACTGGGAGAGCAAAAGACCCAGCGGGCAGTGGAGTTGGTACACAGTCTGGGGTCCCTACCCAGCATTAGGAGCCTCACGAAGCTTCTTCTTAGTGATAGCGCTGCATCGTCATCATGAGCAACAAGCTCTCGTTGGCAGAATCATCGACACTGTGCGCCTTGGCTTCGAGATGAAAGTTTGGACGTAAACGGATAGGCGCGCGCTTATCATCCCAAAAACACCCAAAGGAGAAATCATCGATGAAAAACGACGATATGACCTCAAAGCTTCAAGCGCTCCACGAAGTACTAACGCGAGTGCGCGTGCCGCCCGCCTACAATCCGGGAAAATGGTTTGCCGGCCCGGTGAATTTTGTCCCGCAGGTCCGCGCGGGCATGAATTTACCCGAGCGAGTGGAAATCTGCGACGTTACTTTGAGGGAGGCCTCGCAAGCCTACTTCGGCAAAAAGGAAATCATTAGTTTAGCCCAAGCGTTAGACGAGGCCGGGGTCGCCGTGATCCAATTCCTCTCCCCCAAGAACGAAGGAGAGAGATCCGACGAAATCCAGACATGCAAGGAACTGGGAAAGTTAAAGCTCTCGGCAAAGTTGCAAGTCTACGGTGTTAGCTCAGAGACGGAGATGGATTTGGCGGCTGAATACGGCGCTGACAGCGTCTGCTACACGGTCTTTCCCATCCCGCAATGGCAGCCGGTATTTGCCGCGCGGCGGAAGGTTTCGGGACCCTCGGAGGTGCTGGAAAAATCGCAAGCGGTGCGCACCGAGGATGACTTGATCGAATATATGGAAAAGATGGCTCAAGCGGCGCGGCAGCGCGGCTTAAAAGCGCGTCCCATCACCAACTTCTTCGCGATGGCCCCTATCGAGTTCATCATACGCTACGCCCAAGCCTGTGAACGCGCTCAAGTGTACGCGCTAAATCTCACTGACCCGGCGGGCAATATGGGGCCCGCGGGCTACCGCTATGTTATTTCTGAAGTGAAAAAAGCCGCTCCGCACCTCACGGTTGGAGTCCACGCCCACAACGACCTAGGGCTGGCGACAGCCAATGCCTTAGCGGCCGTTGAAGGTGGTGCCTCTCAGGTAGACGTGACCATCAACGGCACAGGCGCTAGGGCCGGAAACGCCACCATGGCCGAGGTGGTCGTAGCTCTCGAGGCGTTGTATGGGGTCAAAACCGGCATGAAACTCGAGCGCCTGACCGGACTGGCGAAGATGTTTGAAGATCTGTCACGCTGGCCCACACCCAAGGATAAACCTCTGGTCGGCGAATACGCCTTTACCGACGCCAGTGAGACTCACAGTTTTCTTCTTCAGGCCGATCCGCTGTTGTTCGCTCCGGTGAGACCCGAACTGGTAGGCAACAAACGGCGCAGTCACATAGACCTAAAGTCGGGGCTTAATACGCTCAAGATGAGACTGCACGAGATCGGGATCGCTTTCCCGGACGGCAAGCTGCCAATTCTGTTGTCTCACATCAAGTCTAACCTTGAAACTCGCCGCCGGCTTCTGACGGAAGAGGAAATCAGAGATTGCGTCGAGGAAGTAAACAACTCGTAGTGTAGCCCGCCGGATTAAATGAAGCTCCCCCGCTAAACAAGGAGGTGTCAAAGAATGCGCTGGAGATACATGTTTTTGTTTGTGGCCCTAGTTCTCACGGTCCCGTGGTCACGGTTGCTCGCCGCCGCTCCCGTCACCGCAGCGCCGGAGACGGAAAAGCAGCGAGAGGCGCGACTGATTGAAGGAGCGAAAAAAGAAGGGAAAGTGATTTATTGGCAGGCCAGTACCGCACGGGAGTGGGAGCCTGTCTTTCAGAAGTTCCACCAGAAATACCCGTTTCTTGTCGTTGAGAATTGGCAAGGGGATGATGCTGGAATCCACCAAAAAATGATGGCCGAGGCCAGAGCGGGAGTTTATAGCGTCGATTTTGCTTCTACCGAGATCGATGTAATAGAAGAACTCAAGAAGGCCGGCCTGATGAAAAAGTACAGTTGGCCCAATACCGCGAGCTGGTCGCCCCAGCATAAAGACCGTGACGGATATTGGATTGCGAGCAACGTCAATTGCGCGGTGGTGGCTTACAACACCAATCTGGTTTCCCCTGCTCAGGCGCCCAAGAATTGGGACGACGTTTTGGATCCGAGATGGAAAGGCTCAATCACCATGGAAAAGGATGCCGGATCGTGGGTGCTTATGTTGTGGGCTGCGTGGGGTAAGGAGAAAACAGTCAATTATCTCAAGAGCTTGGCCAAAAACAACCTTGTCTTTGGAGCGGGCTCAACGGCGCGTACCGAGATGCTTGCGGCGGGAGCAGCCAAGCTTGACTTACGACTCAACCTCCATACGATCCTGACTTACCAGAAGAAAGGCGCTCCGCTGGAGTGGGTGAGAACGGACCCCATTGTGGCCAGGGCCGCGCCAAGATTCATCGCGGAGCATGCCCCGCACCCGAACGCCACGATACTTTTCGCCGACTGGTTTACCTCCTTGGAAGGACAACAAGCATACCAGGATTCTTCCGGAAGACTCGTCCCGGATCCAAGGGTCAAGAGCAGGGTGGCAGAAGCTCTCAAAGGGCAGAGGGTCGTTGTGTTCCCTCCAGAGCTGGCCGTGCATGGCAATGAAGCGGATAACATATTTCGCGATATACTTCTAAAGTAACTCTAGAAAATGAGCGGCATTACGAATTTCGACCCTCGGGCGTAATCGGCTAGCCACTGGCAGCTTGTCGGTTGATCTGGTTTCCGGTCGTCACTGATTGGGTGGTTGCAAGCAGATGGCCTCTCGAAAGCTTTCACTGGACACGCCGTTTCTCGTCTGTGTCACGACGGTAGTCGTCTACTTGGTATTGACGCCTCTTGTCATGCTCTTCTGGAATAGCCTAAAGACGACTCCGCCGGGGGTCCCGGGTCCGTTGACCCTCGACAATTTTGCCAACGCCTACTTTGATCCGACACTTTACCCGCTGATCGCCAATACTCTGGCGTTCGCGGCTGGGAGCACTCTTTTCGGCTTCTTTTTCGCTTTTCTCATGGCCTGGTTGGTCGAGCGAACGAATGCGCCGTTGCGGGACCTGGCCTACGTTATTGCGATTGTTTCCACCATCATCCCGGGCATGATCGCTTCCATTGCATGGATCATGCTTCTCCATCCACGCATCGGTCTTATCAACTTGGCCCTGGTACAGACTTTGGGCTTAAGCGAGGGGCCCTTTAGCATTCACTCCATGTACGGAATGATCTTTGTTGGCGGCTTGCGCCATGTGCCGGTGATGTTCCTCCTGTTGGCCGGGGCGCTCCGCTCTATGGATCCCTCCTTGGAGGAATCGGCAGCGACGTGCGGCTCCGGCAATTCCTCGACGATGCTCCGCATTACCTTCCCGCTCATGTTACCGGCCTCTGCCGCAGCCATGATCTACAGTTTTATCAATGGCGTGGAGTCATTCGAGATCCCTGCTTTAATCGGCATCCCGGTGAAGATTTACGTCTTTAGCACGAAGATTTATCTTGCGATGCACCAGTCGCCACCCGACTACGGAGTGTCCGCCGCGCTGGGGATCATGGTTGTTATGATTACCGCCTGCGGGACTTTATTCTACGTGCGCATTCTCAAGCACAGCGAACGGTACGTGACGGTTACCGGCAAGGGCTACCGGCCGCGGCCAATCGATCTGGGCAAGATGAAATACCTGGGGACGGCTTTTCTGTTTAGCTTCTTGTTCCTCGACGTTACTTTGCCCCTGCTCGCTCTGGTTTGGGCTTCACTTCTCCCTTACTACCAGGTGCCATCCATGAGAGCATTCCGTTCCGTCTCGGTCGCAAGCTATTTTACCGCGTTGACCTATCCCGGAGTGCTGAACGCGACAAAAAATAGCCTGGTACTCGCAGTGACAGGTGGTTGTCTTACGATGCTCTTCGCCGCCGTAATTTCCTGGATTGTGGTGCGTTCAAAAGTGCCGGGCCGTAGAGTGCTCGATTTCTTGGCGTTCGCTCCTATCGCAACTCCCAGCATCGTCTTGGCGATGGCCTTGGTTTTCCTCTACCTCGCCCTGCCGATTCCGATTTATGGGACTCTCTGGATATTGCTGGTTGCCTTTGTGACCAAATATTTGCCCTGGGCGACAAGAAACACCAACGCTGGTCTCTTGCAAATCCACAAGGAATTGGAGGAAGCTTCAGAGGCAAGCGGCGCCTCATGGTTGCAAACCTTCCACCGCGTCCTCGCACCTCTGCTCATACCCGCTTTTGCTGCCGGTTTCTTCTACATTTTCTCCCACATCATCAGAGATGTATCCCTGGCAATACTGTTTACTCCCCAAGAAGTAACGTGTTGGCAGTGGTTATCTGGGAACTCTGGCAAGCAGGCACCATAGCCCAAGTGGGGGCCATGTCGGTCATGTTGGTTCTGCTTCTCGGCGTATTCACCTTCGCCGGCAGAAAATACCTGGCGCGGATTGCCCTTTCTTAGAGCGGGTTTTCTTATTCTTTCCGAACCATACTTGCAGCAAAGACGCCTATTTTCCCCTCAAGGCCTCCAGAACCTTTTCGGGAGTGATCGGTAAGCTCCTGATCCTCACCCCAATCGCATCTTCCACCGCGTTGGCAACGGCCGCGGCAATCGGGATGATCGAAGTCTCACCGATGGCCATGCTGTTATAAGGTCCGGGGCCTTTGGGAATTTCCACCACGAAGGTCTTCATCATCGGGATGTCCTGGATGGTCGGGATCTTGTAGTCGCCAAAATTGGCTGTGCTCACTTTCCCATCCTCGACCACGAGGTGCTCCATCATAGCGTATCCCATCCCCATCACGGCTCCCCCTTCGATCTGCCCCTGATGCATGAGAGGATTCAGGATCGTTCCGGTGCTGTGGGCGGAGGTTAGCTGCCTGAGTTTAACCACGCCCGTCTCCGGATCGACTTCGACCTCCGCCACCTGGGCGCATGCCGATGCCTCGTGCACCTTGGAATTATCACTGTAGTTACCGGTTACGCTGATCGGAGACCCTTTGGCCTTGACGATCTCCGCGTAGGTCAGGCGCCGCTCCGCGCGTGGATGGAGCACCGCCCCGTTGGCAAGTACAACTTCTTCGGCGTTCGTGCCCATTTGCTCCGCCGCCGCTTTTTTGACCTCTTCCACGATTTTCAGCGCCGCGTCATAGGCGGCATTGCCGTAAACTCTAGTCGCACGGCTGCCACCCACTCCCGTATCCTTGATACCCGTTTTCGTGTCCAGCATCTGAATACTGATATTTTCGAGCGGAACCTTGAGTTCTTCGGCCACAATCTCGCACAAAACTGTGTACGTTCCCACGCCCTGATCCAGCAGCGCCGATGCCAGTATAATGCCGCCGTCTTCCGCAATCTCGATCGATACCGAGCCTTGCCCTCCGTTGGGAAACCACGGTACCAGCGCGACACCGCGACCGACGTTTTTCGGCCTGGGCTTGTCCAAACCGGACTCCCGCGACGCCGCGGCCAAAGCCTCATCAACCCTGATTAGACCCACGTGCTCTCCGGTCGGCGCCACGTCGCCGTCGTGCATCAGATTCTTTTTCCTGAACTCGACGGGGTCCATTCCTAATTTCCTGGCAACCAGATCCATCTGGCTCTCATTGGCGAAATTGCCCTGCGGCTCCCCAGGGGAGCGCATGTGACCACACGGAATCTGGTTCGTATAGACCATCTTCTCTTCGATGAAGACGTGGGGGATATTATAAGGGCCGGCAGACTCGCGCGGGCCGTTGAGCAGTCCATTGGGCTTGAATGCCCCGTAGGCACCGCTGTCAAAAATGAATTCCATTTGATGCGCGACCATCGTCCCGTCCTTCTTAACTCCGGTTTTCACTTTTATAATCGATGCATGGCGGGGGTTACCCGCCATGAATTCCTCTTCATAATCCATCACCATCTTGACCGGGCAACCGCTCTTGAGGGAGAGGAAATAGCACACGGCAATGTCCATGAAATCGCCCTTGCCGCCAAAATCTCCGCCTATATATGCCGGATGAACGATCAGCTTTTCCGGCGGAACCCGGACCGCATTGGCCACCTGCTCCCTGATGCCATACGGCACCTTGCTGCATGACCAAATTTCAGCACCGCCATCTGGATACGTCCTGGCCATACAAGAGTGCGGCTCGAGGTAAGCCTGATGAACTCTCTTCGTGGTAAACGTATTTTCTACGACCAGGTCGGCCTGCCGGAAACCGACGTGGACGTCGCCCTTCTTCCAACTGATCGTGATGAAAACGTTGGTCGGGGCATCGAGCTTGGCCGGCAGCCCCTTGTAGTTCATGACGTCCGGGTGAAGGAGCGGCGCCGACGGTTCCATGGCCTTAACGGGATCGAGAACCGCTTCCAGTTCCTCGTAGTCGACCTCGATCAGCGCCAGTGCTTCTTCCGCGGCGGACTCGCTTTCCGCGGCAACCGCCACCACCTTCTCACCGATGAAGCGAACCATGCTTTCAGCGAGAATGGGCATGTCGACGACACGCCGGCCGATTCTTAATCCTTCTACATCCGCGCCGGTAACGATGGTCTTCACTTCCGGCACCCGCAACGCCCTGCTGACGTCGATATTCCTGATCCGCCCGCAAGGAATCGGGCTCCTCAAAACCTTTCCCCAGAGCATTCCGGAAAGAGCCGTGTCAACAGTATAGATAGCATGACCCGTAACCTTTTGTTCTCCCTCAACTCTCGGCGTGGGATTGCCGACAATCCTTTTCTTAGCCATGGCGACACCTCAATGCTTTCGTGATAAGATGGCAAAATACCTTCTCTGTCAGCACTGTTCAACTGCTTTTGGTCCGAAAAACAAGATCGAGCAGTTGCCACCTCCTGAATCACAGCTAGCTTTCACTTGTCTTTGACGGTGAACGAGTCAAATGCTTTGCAAATTGACTCAACGCGACTGACTCATGGGTTCCCTCGCCCGCTTGCGGGAGAGGACACGGGTGAGGGTCAATAGGTGGCTTTGTGAAAAAGCCCGCGTTACTCTCGTAAAATTCGTCAATCATAGCCGTTATTCAGGATTTTATCTTCCCTGACTGAATCGGAGTAGATTTGTGTTATAAAGAGAGCCGATGGGAATTATTGAAGCAGCAAAGCGCGTAGCCGAAACGATTTGGGAGATTCCGAAGTCGGCCAAGGAAGGGATGCAGGTTCCCGCGCGCATCTATGCAACCGAAAAGCTCGTGCGCGAGATGGATGAGGCGGTGTACGACCAGGTGACGAATGTCGCTACCTTGCCGGGCATCGCCGAATATGCGCTGTGCATGCCCGACGGTCATTTCGGCTACGGTTTTCCCATCGGCGGCGTGGCGGCCATGGACGTCGATCACGGCGGTGTAATCTCCCCGGGCGGTATCGGCTTCGACATCAACTGCGGCATGCGGCTGGTGCTGACCAATCTGACCGAAGATGAGGTACGCCCCCGCTTGAAAACCCTGGTCGATCAACTCTTTGTCCGCGTCCCGGCGGGAGTCGGCAGTACCGGTTTCTTAAAGATCTCGAAGCAAGAGTTTCGCAAGGTGGTTGAGGAAGGCGCGCGCTGGTGCGTCCGGGAAGGCTACGGGTGGAAAGAAGATCTTGAACTAACCGAAGAATCTGGATGCGCGCAGGGTGCGGACTCCGCGAAAATCAGCGACAAGGCAATCGACCGGGGCTTTAACCAGATTGGCACGCTCGGATCCGGGAATCACTATTTGGAAATCCAGGTGGCCCGTCCTGAAAACATCATCGATCAGAATCTCGCGCGGCTTTTCGGGATTCAAATTCCTAATCAGGTCGTTGTCATGTTTCACTGTGGCAGCCGTGGCTTCGGGCATCAGGTCGCCACCGACTATCTCCAGGTTTTTCTTAAGGTAATGCAGAGCAAGTACGGGATCAAAATTTTAGACCGTGAACTGGCGTGCGCGCCATTTCGCTCCCCTGAGGGGGGAGATTACTTTGCCGCCATGAAGGGCGGCATCAATATGTCGTTCGCCAACCGTCAGGTCATCCTGCACCGCATCCGTGAAGTCTTCTCTGCTGTCTTTGGCCGCTCCTCCGAGGATCTCGGAATGCACATGGTCTATGACGTGGCCCACAATACGGCCAAGCTGGAACGGCACACGATCGGTGGGCAAACAAAAACCCTCCTTGTTCACCGCAAAGGAGCGACGCGCGCTTTCGGTCCCGGGATGGAAGGCATCCCTGCAGCTTACAAGACGGCAGGCCAGCCTGTGATTATCGGAGGCAGCATGGAGAGCGGGTCCTACTTGCTCACCGGCACAGAAAACGGGGCGCAAACATTCTTCACGACCGCGCATGGAAGCGGGCGCACGATGAGTCGCACCAAAGCGCGCAAGCAATGGCGCGGGGACAAACTACAGCGCGAGTTAGAACAGAGAGGGATTTACGTGCGCACGACATCCTGGGGAGGCCTGGCTGAGGAAGCCGGCGGAGCCTACAAGGACATCGATGAGGTCGTCGAGGCAAGCGAGCGTGCCGGCATCAGCAAGCGCGTGGTCCGCTTCGTCCCGATCGGAAATATAAAGGGATAACTTCCTCGGCGTTCCACCTGTTTTAGGATGGGCAACCGGTTTGAACCCCTTGAACCAATGGCTCCACGAGTTCCCTTAACCTTGATCACCGGTTTTCTCGGCAGCGGCAAAACCACTTTGTGCCGCCACATCCTGGCAGCCGGCGAGCGAAAAATAGCGCTTCTCATCAATGAGTTCGGTGAAATCGCTATCGACAGCAAGATCATCCAAGGGAAAAATATCCTCATGGCTGAGCTCGCGGGTGGTTGCGTTTGCTGTTCCTTGATCGGCGAGTTTGAGGCGGCAATCACGGAAATGCTTGAAAAAGCGCGGCCGGATACAATCGTGGTGGAAACCACCGGAGTCGCGGAACCGGATGCGCTTATTCTTGATGTTCAAGAAAGCCTTCAGGCCGTTAGCCTGGATGGGGTAATCACGGTGTGCGACGCCGACTCCATGCAACGGTTCCCCCAGCTAGGGCACATTGCCCGCTTGCAAATCGAAGCGGCCGATCTGATCCTGCTCAACAAGATTGATCTCGTCGCCGGCGAGGACATCATGGAACTCAGGACAAAGCTGTCGAAGCTCAATGGCAAGGCGCCTATCCTCTCCACCCGTTGTTGCCGCGTCGATCCCGACCTTCTATTCGGCACGGGGCGCGAGTCTCGACCGCGGCAGCCGGTGCATAAACACCAGCCGGAATTCGAATCTTTTTCCTACGCTACGGAGAATTTTCTGAACGTTGAGTGCTTCTCGTGGTTGGCGAACCACTTACCCGGTTCAGTATACCGAGCCAAAGGGTTTGTCCGCGATCCTCAGGGTACTCAGCTTTTCAATTTTGTCGCCGGCCGCTGGGAGCTCGAACCTTTTGACACCGTGAACACCGCGCTCGTTTTCATCGGCACGGATCTCGACAAGGATAAAGCCTGGATCGTCGCAAATTTGCGAAGATGCGAGCGCGAATGAGCGAACCCTGTGCCTTACGAATTTCTCGAAGATATTGCGACCGCCGATATCGCCTTCAAAGGGTGGGGAACAAGCCTGGAAGAAACCTTCCAGGCCTCGGCCGAGGCAACGATGAACGTGATGATCGAGGACTTGAACGCGATTCAACCCAGAGAGGAGAAGCGGCTTGTCCTGGAGAACGAAGCCCTCGATATGCTTCTGTTCGATCTTCTTCAAGAAATAATCTATTACAAGGATTCAGAGCGCCTGCTTCTTCGCATCAAAGACGTCAAGATCGAAGAAACGTCCGGCGCTTTTTTTTTAACCGCAACTGCTTACGGTGAAAAACTCGACCCTTCCGTTCATGCGCAGCGCGTTGATGTTAAAGCCGTCACTCTCCACCGCTTCGCGCTCGAGCGAAAAGAGGGGGGCTGGGAGACTCTGGTCATCTTGGATATATAATGATTCATCGAGCGCCGGACTCTGTCGTTCACATTTGCTGTGGATAAGTTGTTCATAAGTTCCCCGGGCATTATTGCCGAACGGCTAAAATAGGTGCTGCGAGCAAACTGCCTTGAAACTAGTCATAACAACAAACATTAAATCAAGAACTTATGCATGTTCCTTTCGCGCGGCTTTGGTGCGCATCGGGCAATTAGCTGCTGTTTCTTCTCGTATAGGACCTCAACGTTCTATCTGTCCGCAGGCCCGGCAAATCTTTTCCTTAAACTCCCGATGCAACTATCGAATCCGTCTTGACTAGATACCCGACTTGGAAAATATCAACGAACATTGGGTTCAGCGGGACGGTAGTGAAACCGGGAGCTTTCCACGTTCATTCGAGAGGGGAACCAAATGAGTGAACCCAGAGCCATTACGAACGAAGGTTTTGCCGGCTGGGGTCAAAGGAAAGATTCTCACTCTAGGCCAAAGTCGAAGGGCTCGCTTCGGGTTGCTATCTTGTCAGACACCCATGGCTTCCTGGACCCCGGCGTGGCCGAGGTCGTCTTGTCCTGCGACATCGCAGTCCATGCCGGAGACGTGGGCGGAACAGGAGTGTTACACAAACTAAGGCCAAGAGCAAAAACCGTTATCGCAATCCGCGGCAACAACGACGTTCCGGCAAAATGGCCAAAGACCGAAGCCACCGCACTCGACCAGATGCCCCTTGAAGCGACTGTGGATCTGCCCGGCGGCAAGCTTGTCGTCACGCACGGCGATAAAGCCGGTGTGCCGAAGAAACGGCATGAACGATTACGTAAAACCTATCCCGAGGCCCGCTTGATCGTTTATGGTCACAGCCACCGGCTTGTCTGCGACCTCGGCCAAGTTCCTTGGGTCGTAAATCCGGGATCTGCCGGTCGTGCTCGAACTTTCGGGGGACCTTCTTGTTTGCTGCTCACGGCCAACGAGAAACAATGGCGTCTGAAGCCGCTAAGATTCGTTGCGGTGGGCTCGTAGGAGGAGTTGAGCGCTTCGGCCGATTTTATCCTGAGCATACAGACTGTGAAAACTCCGTTCATGGTTCGAGAACCTCACCACGAACGGAAACGCGGTCTAATGCAATCAAATACTTAGCCGTTTGCCCTGAGCCCCGTCGAAAGGCTCCGATGAGTTTTCACATAATTTGGCACAGCCGAACGGACTCAGGACCGGCTCCGCGACACCCATCAGCGGCCGGGCGCGCTGTAACCTCAAAAACGAAGCTGCTCCGTGAACTCGCGCATGCTTGCCAACTGATCGATCGACATAACCTGCCGCAGCAATGCCTCTGCTTTTTCTTCATTAACAAGTCTTAACGCGTTATAACGATACTTTTCTTGAACGTCATCAGGAGACACCGGGTTTTCCACATGGCCCGGGTGGATGTGCTGCCGTTCTTCGTAGACCTTGCCGTCTTTGGTCTTTAAGAAAACGTGACCGGACGCATACTTTGGCCGCCCGCTGTTGGGATCGTCTTCGCGCCTGATTTTGGACGAAAGTTTCAGTACCTCCGGGTCGCTCAGGGCGTCACCGTCGAAATCAACAAGAGCCAGCCGACCCTTCAGAAGAGCCACGGCCGCAATAAACGGCGTCGAGAAGTGAGCGCCGTAATCGCCCTGCGGCTGCTGTACGGAAAACACGCGCTCGCGGCCCTCTTGCACCGGACTATCGCCCATGCGCAACCGGCACTCAACCTCGACGATATCGTCGGCCTTGAAGTGATAGCGATTGTGGAGGTTAACACAGGCTCGAACCGTCGCCTGCAGGGCCCCCGCGCAGGGATAAGGCTTGAATTCTACCCGGTTGAGTTCCCAATCGCTGCCGATTCCATCGATCGCCGATTGAACATCAAAGTTTCCTTCTCCCACGTGGGTGAAGTAAAACCCTCTCGGGCCCTCTAAAGCGGTTCGCGGCGCCGTATACCCTTCGCGCGCCAAGAGCGCGCCTACAACGGCGCCATGCGACGCCCATCCGGGCTGAAAGCGCTTCGACCAACTGCCGTCCGACTGCCATTCCATGTTTCCGGAGCCTTGGCTGCCCGCGAGGCCAAAAGCATAGACCAATTGGTCGTGAGATAGTCCCAACAAACGTCCGGCCGCCGCGGCTCCACCAAAGACACCACAAACTGCGGTCGGATGATACCCGCGTCCGTGCATCGCATGCACGCGCGGCCCGCGGGCGACGCGTAAGGATACTTCAAAACCCACCGCGCAAGCTGTGATAAAATCTTTCCCGGTCAAGCCCAGCCACTCGGAAGTAGCCAGTGCCGCCGGCATCACGACCGAAGTGTTATGAATCACCAGTGGATGATGGGTATCGTCAAAGTCAAAAGCATGAATCAGCATGCCATTGAGCAAAGGAGCGCTGGCAACCGGAACCTTATCCTTAAACCCGACAACCGTTGCTTCCGAACCCTGGCCCAAGACTCTGAGCGCTTTCATCGTCTTATGCGCGAAATCCTCGCGCGCGGCTCCCAGAGCGAGGCCAACGCCGTCGAGAACCAGCAACTTGGCCTTCTCCAACACGCTTTTCGGCAGCGATTCCAGCTTTTGCTTCAACGCAAATTCAGCGAGCACTTCGGTGCAGGTAGCCATAGTTTAAACTCCTCAGCTCAGCATAATTTGAAAAGGGCGTGCCCGAAGTCGACGCACGAAAAGATGAAAACGTGTGATTAGAAATAGGGTGGCGGAGTATTGGAGTATTGCATTCTCCATGCATCAATTCATTACTCCATCATTCCAGTACTCCAATTTAGCAATTTGGGCGAGTGGCCGCCGGCTACTCTTCGCGCGGTCTGTTACTTCAAACCGTACAGTTTGGCAGCATTGTCGTGGGTGACCTTACGCCGCACTCGCTCGGGCACCGACCCCAGCTCCTGTTCCAGAAAACGCATAGATTCCGGCCAGGTCCCGTCCGGATGCGGATAGTCCGAGCCCCACATCACGTTGTCTTCACCCAAAAGGTCCAACAGCCTCGTACCCACCGCGTCGCGCTCGTAGGTCACAAACCCATTGATACGAAAATAATCGCTTGGCTTGAGGCGCAATCTCAGGTGAAAAGATTCTTCCTCCTCATACTCATAGTCCATCCGCTGCAAGAAATAAGGAATCCAGCCAATGCTCGATTCCCCCAAAACAAACCTGAACCCGGGAAAACGGTCAAAAGCTCCGCAATATATAATGGAAGCGAGAAACTGAGCGGAGCCAAACCGGGATACCGCCTGCCTGACCGCGTTTCTCACCTTTACGTTGTCTTCATGATGAGAATCGGACGCATTGACGGCACGAACATCTTGGCCCTGGTTATGAAATGAGATCGGTATGCCCGTCTCGTCTGCCGCCGCCCACACAACGTCCCAGTCGCGGTCCCAGATAGGCCTGACGGAATCAGAAGCAATTAACTCAGCTCCCGTAAGTCCAAGTTTGGCAATCCGTCGAAGCTCCTCCGCTCCGGCAGCCGGATCGTGGTTAGGCAAGCAGGCCAGAGGGGCATACCGGTCGGGATTGAACTTCCGAAACTGCATTACAAAATCGTTGTAGATACGGAAAACGACTCCCATCGCTTCTCCGTCCTGAAGACGGCGGCTGAGGCCCAAAATTCCGTAGATAACTTCTGCGCCGACGCCATCTCGTTCTTGGTCTTGGATCCGAAGCTCTGGTGACGCCGGCCTGAAAACCCCGTTCCCTGCATCCGCGTAGAGGCCGGTCCGCGCCTTTCTCCGAAGACGCGTCGACATGGTGACATGATCAAATCTAACATTATCGCGGCCCAGACCCACATCTCCGACGTAGCGGATGATCTTGCCGTTATGAATCCACGCCCGGCCGCTATCGGTGTCGGCGACCCGGGGCATGCGTTCTTTCCACGATGCGGGGGCCTCGGAAACAAAAAGATCTCCGGGCAAATACCAGAAATCTAGATGGCAATCAGCCGAAATGATCTCAGACATAAAAATTCCTCCTCATAGATAAATGGTTCTAGAAAAACTACCTTCAAATCCTCCGAACTGACACGCAACGCTGAGACTGCTCATTGCGCGAAAATACTCTTTAGTAGTGCCGCATAGTCGTTGATGTTATCGGCTAATGCCGGGCTGACGGGAATTAGATCCAGCGCCTTTAATTGTGGACTCAGCTCGACGCGCATATCAGGCCGGACCGGCACCCGATTGAAGCCCAAGACAGTTCTTTGGCCTTGCTTCGAGAGAACAAAATCCACAAACAGCATTGCGGCGTTGGGGTGCTGGGGCTTCCCGCTAATTCCAATGCCCACGAGGACCGATGGTACTGGCCCCAAAGCAAGCCAATCCAGAGGGGCCCCACTGCGCTTGGCGCGCTCCACAGAGGTGATGGGAACGTTAACGTCAACCAAGGACTCTCCGGCAGCAATCATTTGCAGCATTATCGTGTGGCCCGTCCTTAGGTTGAGGTCTTGTTTGGCTAGCTTCCTCATGTAGTCGATGCCCTTTTCTTTTCCCATGATTTGCAGCATTCCGGCGAGCCAATCGATCTTTGTCCCTTCCATCATCATATTGCCCTTCCACATGGGGTTAAGCAGATCGGCATAAGTTTTGGGCAATCGCTGGTTGGGGACCGTCTTCGTATTGTAGGCAACGACATAGGGCTGGGCGTATGCGGTCGTCCAATACCCTTCAGTTTTAAATCCTTCCGGATAGAACTGCGCCTCCGGCGAAATATATTGGCCTAACATCCGTTTCTTTGTGAACGTGTGCATGCTGAAGGCAAAGGTTTGCACGACATCCGCCAGGTATTTTCCGGCTCCCGCCTCCATAAGATACTTGGTCAGAAGCCTCTCCGTTTCGAGCCGGTTTTGTCTTACTTTGAGAAACGGGTATTGCTTCGTAAATTGATTGATCAAAGAGTTTGCGTCTTCGAGCCCCAGGCTCGCGTAAAACACTAGCTCACCCTCTTGCTTCGCAGCCTGAACGATTTCATCCTTGGTCGCCGTGAACCCAAGCTCTGCCAGCCCGACAAAAGATAGAATAAAAATCACCACCGCAACCGCGTTCATGCTCCTATCTCCAGCATTGGACTTTATCCGACGCAACCTGCCAAGCACCCTGGTATCTCCGAAATCGCCGCTATTGATCTAAGATATGCTCTCGGTAAGCACGCCTGTTGCCGAGCTTGTCATACCAAGCTCTTAGATGCGCCAGTTCGGGCAACTTTATCGGTAACCGAAACCAGCGGTGCACTGATACTCCCAAAGGAATATCACCCATGCTGAAGCATTCGCCCGCCACATAGGATCGATCTACTAGATGATGATCGAGAATCCGGTAAGTCTTAACCGCGTTATCCAACGCCTTCTCCAACGCCGCCGGGTCCTGCTTTCGTTCCGGATTTCGAACATACGCTCCGAAGACCGGTTGGACGGCCGGGGCAGCCGTCGTCTGTTGCCAATCCATCCACCGGTTCGCATCACCGCGAGATTCGGGGGTGGACGGGAGCAACTCACCCCTTCCATCCTTGTCCACCAAATAGCGAACGATGCTGTTCGATTCCCACAGCACAAAATTTCCGTTTTCAATGGTCGGAATCAATCCGTTGGGGTTGAGGTCGAGGTACGGTCGCTCCCGATTGCCGCCGAAGGGTCCTCCAATGTCGATGCGATCGTAAGCAATCCCAAGTTCGTCGCAGCACCACAAGACCTTCTGCACATTCGTTGAATCCTTTCTACCCCATATCTTAATTCTTGTTTCGACTGCCATTCCGGAGCAACCTCTCTTCGTCTAAATCGATACGCAGGTCAAGATAGTACAGGCCTCTCTCTGCCGTCAAGCTGCACAAAAATACAAACGGCTTTCTTCGTGGTTAAAGTCTCGTTCGTCGAACGTGCGCGCGAAGATTCTTGTTTTTTCGTTTTACCTTTTTACTTCTTCAGCCCTTCTCCGTTCGGACAACCACCTCTTCGTCTCTCACATCGAAGCCGGTTCCGAAGCCGGCCGACACTGCTTGGATATGGCTCAATAGTTCCGGCGCCTCGGCGGGCTTTAGCAGGACGGGCTGATTCTGCTCGTTGATCCTGCCGGGAACAAAAGAGACTTCACTGATTTTGCCGTCACGTATACGGCAGCGCGCGAGGATGGTGTCTTGTTTCTTGCCCCAGAAAGACGGGCCGTCGTGAACAAAGTTGGCGAGAGAGTAGAAAATTGCCTTTCCTTTATAGACTTCGATAGGCTGGACCAGGTGGGGATGATGCCCCACCACAAGGTCGGCGCCGGCGTCGATGGCGGCATGCGCCATTTTTGTTTGGTATTCCACGAGCTCGCCTTTCCCGCCGCTGTACGGAGAGATCCCCCAGTGCCACGAAACAACGACGACGTCCGCCTGCTCTCTGGCCGCGCCAATATCTTCTCGCAACGCCGCGACATCGTCGGGATTAGGTATCGTGTGAATGATCGGAGGAGTGCCCGGCACCTCTTTTGGCAGAGGAGGAGGCGCCTCGTACGCGGTCGCGATTTTTACCACCGCGAGCCCGCCCCGTTTGGCAGTGGCAGGCGCGTCCACGGTGCAAACAGAAGCGCGACAAACGAAGGCAACCTTAACCCCCTTGCGTTCCACCACGGCGGGACGCCGCGCCTCTTCCAAATTTTGACCCCCTCCTCCGTGCGCGATCCCGGCTTTATCGAGCACCTCTAAGGTGCGCAGCAATCCTTTCACGCCGCGGTACATGCTCGGGTTGTTGGCCAGGTTCATCACCTGGAATCCCGCCTTGACGTATGCGCCCAACATCCATTCGTCCGTGCGGGGCCCATGCCCGCCACCGTCGAGATGCTCTGGATCAGCAACCACGGTTTCGAGATTGCCAAAGGCGATGTCGGCCGACCGCAAGTACTTCCTGGTGTGGGCGAAGGTCGAATCGGGATCGGGGCGCTGGACATAAACATCCCCTACCAGTACGAGTTCAACAACGTCTTCACTCATGGACGCCTCCTTTGCAATCTGCCCACCTTCGCTTTCGCGGGAGAGTTATGGTTAACGCGTATACGCAATAGATAATTCAAGATATTTTGATTACTACGAGCTGACAACAGCCGTCAAGCTAACGGGCAAGATCTAAATGGAATGGCGCGGGATCGGCGACTTGATTTTCCATCGCTGTAGCGTCGTCTGGCGAGCCCTTCTCGTAACCGCAAGAAAAACTTAATGATCGTAATTCGAGCTAGCACTAGATCAAGATTCGCTGCAAGACCCCGTTGGACAAGCGGAGCGTTCTCAGATAGTGAGCTAATATGTCGGAGGGTTAGTAGATGGAATGGAAGCGCACTTGGATGTTCGTTCCTGGTCATCGGCAGCGGATGATTGATAAGGCTCTCGGGCTTTCCAGCGAGGCTATTATATTGGATATCGAGGACGGCGTGCCGTCGAACGAGAAGGCCAACGCCCGCAAACTCATCGCTGAAGCTCTCTCCCGGACGCATCCAACAGAGGCTCCGACACGGTTCGTGCGCGTTAACGCCATCGGCCACGAACGAATGGAACAAGACTTGGATGCCGTGATAACGCCCGGCCTGGACGGGCTGGTCTTACCCAAGGCCGAAACGGTTGAAGAGGTGCTTGAAACCGCAAAAATGGTAAAGCAACGCGAACAAATAACGGGAATCGCCGACGAGAGCATAAAGTTTTTGGTTGCGGTCGAGAGTCCCAGGGGACTATTGAACGCTCCGGCGCTTGCCGGTTGTTGTCCCCGAATCATCGGTTTGATGTTTGGTGCGGAGGATTATGGCCGCGAGTTAGGTTTGCCGACCGCGCGCCAGGGAGAGGCACGCGACATGATCTACCCGCGCTCAGCCCTGGTTGTCGCAGCTGCCGCAGCCCACGTCCAAGCAGTGGACGGAGTTTGGGTCGATCTGGGCGATACCGAGGGACTGCAAAACTTTGCTCGGCAATCCCGGCGGCTCGGCTTTACCGGGATGTCGCTGATTCACCCCGGGCAAATCGAGCCGATCAACACCGCCTTCAGTCCGACGCCAGACGAAATCGAATACGCTGAAAAGGTTCTCCAGGCATTTACCGAGGCAACGGCGCGCGGCGATGGATCTATTGCGTTTGGCGGCCAGTTGATCGACCGGCCGATCGTCGAACGCGCGCGCCGGACGATGGAAGTTGCGAAACTGCTAAAAATCGCGCGTAAAAAATCCCCGTAGCCGCCACCTTCTGCCGGCTCCGGGAGAAATTCACATTCACTTCTATTCGGCGGCGCCGACTTTGGGGCGCCACTTGCTGAAGCGCGCTTCCAGCTTGGTCAACAACTCCATTGCGATCATCCCCGAAGTCGCAAAGATCAACACCCCAACAAACACCTTGTCGGTCTGAAACGTCGCTCCCGCCACCGTGATCATAAACCCTATCCCCGCCGTCGCCGCATACAACTCTCCCACCATCACCCCGATCAACGCCCGCCCTACTCCTAACCGCAGTCCCGTCAATATAAACGGCACCGTCGACGGTAATACCACACTCCTAAATACCTGCCACTGCGAGGCCCCAAAACTGCGCGCCGCATTCAGTAAATTGTACGGCGTGGTCTTGACCCCGTCTCGGGTGTTGATCAGGATCGGAAACACTGCCCCCAAAAAAATAATCCCCACCTTCGAGATAATCCCTATCCCTAACCAGATGATCACCAACGGCAATAACGCCACCCTCGGGGTCGCATTCATCGCGTTGATAAAAGGATCAAATATGTAACTCATCCGCTTGTACCACCCCACCGCGATCCCAAACGGCACCGCCACGATCACCGATAACACATACCCCCAAAAAAACTCTAGCCCGCTCACCCGTAAGTCATTCCAGATCTCCCCGCTCTCAAATAACTGCACCGCCGCCTTGCCAATCAACGACGGCGCGCTCATAAACATCGGATTGACCACCTGTAAGACACCCCCCATCAACTCCCACACCGATAAAAATACCACCACCGCTACCGCCCCCAAAATCTTTTTCTCCTGGTTTAGGTAAAACTTGTACAGCTTCGAAGCTTCTGCTACCCGAACATCCAACAATACTTCTTCGGCCGCTGGGTCCGCCATATCTTTACCCCCCTGGTTCGTTTAGGGTCGCACGCGTCACAGTAAACAGATGACCTCTATCATTGTCAAGAGGCAATGGTGTGGCCGTCAACTGGAGTTTAATTTAAAAGCAGAAGTCCAAGTGGAAGCGCGGACGTTATTGAATTGACCGTGGTTTTTAGGTTGCAATTTTCATCCTCGCCCGCTCCGACCAAAAAACCAGCCCCTTTTTCGCCTCACCGTCTGTGATGAAACCCTCCAGTCGCCTTGGCAACACGTTCAATCGGCAGGCTAAGGCCGGTCGCAGCGCGGCGGGAACGTTTGTTGAGATCTGGGATGACTGAACAAGATTTAAAGCATATGATCAAGTGCCCGGTCATCCCTGCTGAGACGCCAAGAAGTCTATTATGGGAGCCAACCAGTATCTCTTTGTTTACGGAACGCTACGCAAAGCCCATGGATTCCCAATGAGCAAATGGCTGGTGCGCAACGCGCAATCTTGCGGGCGGGGCAACTATCGCGGGAAACTCCTCAATTTGCGCCACTATCCCGGAGCTATCCCATCGCGCGACGCGAGCGACAAGGTGGTTGGAGATCTTTACGCGCTGCGCGCCGCGTCAACAATCTTAAGGGTATTGGACGACTATGAAGGTGAGAAGTTTTGCCGGAAGAAAACCACGATTACCCTGAAAAACAAGAAGAACATCAAGGCTTGGATTTACATCTTTCGTGGGCCGGTGCCTGGGCTACCGGTCATTCGAGGAGGTAACTATTTACGGTTTCTCAAAACTCACGGCCTTGCCTCCCGCCTAACCGACCGTCCGCGCTAAAGTAAAAACGTAAACCTCCTTGGCTCCGGCGCGAAGCAAGGTACGGCTGCATTCGTTGACCGTTGCACCCGAGGTGTAGACATCATCCAGGATCAGCAACGATTTGCCCGCGATGGATTTCATCGGATTGACTGCGAAAGCCGCGCGCACATTTCTCCTTCGTTCGTCTTCAGAAAGCTCGGTTTGCGGCACTGTTTCCTTGGATCTTAACAGAACGAAAGGATCCATGGGAACGCCCCACAGGCGCGTGACTTCCCGGCCCAAGATAACGGACTGGTTGAACCCCCGCCAGCGAAGTCTACGCGGATGTAGAGGCACAGGAATGATGCAATCCAGGGAAACGTCACGGAAATCATCACGTCCGGCCCACGCCATAAGAGAACCCAGGGCCTTTCCGAGCGACACTTTGCGACTGTACTTGAATTGCTGCAGGACTGCACGCAACGGATGTCTCTCATCGCCTTCTCTGGGGTAACAAGCCCATGCCCTGGCCTTCAAGAAATGAGGAGCGCGGGTAAGGCAAACGCCGCACTCGTGATCTTCTCCGGTAACGTCTAAGAACGGGCGGCCGCACCTCGTGCACATAGGATGGGAAATGAGACGAATCTTGCTCTGGCAGCCGGGGCAAAAACAACTTTCATTCTGTCCGGGCGTGGACTGCTTGCAGAACCGGCAGCGAGGCGGGTAAAGGCAGTTTAACAGGAACGCCACGCCGCGGCTGACATGAACGCCCATCGCGGCTTCTCCTTTGCACTAGCAGAGTGCGGAAAAAAGGAAATTCATGCTTTGAAAAGTCAGCACGAACGGAAATTCTTCAACATTTTTCAGCTTCTTTTCATTCGCCTTGAGCCCGTCGAAGGGTGGACGCAGGTCTTTTCACAATTAGACAGAATACTCCGCGAATTCGGCTGCCTCTGAGCTGAATTAGGGCTGCTTTGGTTGCGACTTCGCCGCGCTGGGTTTCCATGGTGAATACTCCTCCCCAGTAAACCCGGAAGAGCCACAAACTTAAGCCTTAAGGATGAGACTGTGCCCAGTCATTTCCGTGGGCTGGGGTATTTCCCAGAGCGCAAGGATTGTCGGCGCTACGTCGACCGCGCTTCCGGTTGCGAGGCGACTGGTTCTGAGCCGGTTGTTAACCAAGATCAGCGGCACCGGATTCGTGGTGTGGGCCGTGTGGGGCTGACCCGTCTGGTAATCCACCATTTGCTCGGCATTTCCATGATCCCCGGTAATGATGACCGAGCCGTTCTCCTGCAAGGCGACCTCGACGACTTTTCCAATACATTCGTCCACAACCTCGCAAGCGCGAATCGTGGCGGCAAAACTTCCCGTATGGCCAACCATATCGGCATTTGCATAATTGAGAACGACGAGACCCCAACGCTCTTCTTTCAGCTTTTTGATGAGCGCGCCGGTAATCTCATAAGCGCTCATCGCCGGCTTGAGATCATAGGTCGGGACTTCTTTCGGAGAGGGGATTAGGACACGATCCTCAAGAGAAAACTTTTTTTCCTCGCCGCCGTTGAAGAAGTACGTGACATGGGCGTACTTTTCCGTTTCCGCGATGCGCAGCTGCGCCATGCCCTCGCGGCTGACGACCTCGCCGAGGATGTTCCTCAGAGAACGCGGCGGAAACGCGACGGGCAGGTGAAACGTGTGATCGTACTCGGTCATGGTGACAAAACTCGCCAAGGCGACCCGTCGCGGGCGCGGAAAATCATCAAACGTTTCTTGCGTGAAGGCCCGTGTGAGTTGACGCGCGCGATCCGCCCTGAAGTTAAAAAAGATGATGACATCCTTGTCGCAGACAAGCCCCCCGGGCAGACTCTCCTCGATCAGAGTCGGCACAACAAATTCATCCGTGGTCCCCTGTTGGTAGCTTTCGCGGATCGCGTCAAGCGGAGATCTCCGGACAACCCCCACCCCCTCTGTGAGCGCCCGGTACGCCTTCTCCGTTCTTTCCCAGCGCCGGTCTCGATCCATCGCATAAAAACGCCCGCTGAAAGAAGCAATGCGAACGCTGGGGAAACTCTTCAAATACTCAGTCAAATTCTGCAGGAATCTTTCCGCGCTGGTGGGCGGCGTGTCCCGCCCGTCTAGGAAGAGATGCAAATAAACATCCGCAATGCTTTCCTTGTGCGCCAGCTCAATCAGAGCTTCGAGATGACGCTGGTGGCTATGCACACCCCCGTCGCCCAACAATCCCATCACGTGAAGCCTGCTGCCCTGGTCCTTAGCGGTTCGAAGCGCGCTCAAGAGAACTTCGTTACGAAAAAAACTTCCGTTATCGACGGCGCGGTGGATGAGGGTCAGATCCTGGTAAATCACGCGACCCGAACCGAGGTGCATATGCCCGACTTCAGAATTGCCCATCTGCCCCTCGGGCAGCCCAACATCGAGTCCCGAGATCGAGATCGTGGTCGCGGGAAAGTTCCTGGTTAAGTGATCCATGGCGGGAGTCGCCGCCTGGAGGATCGCGTTTCCCTCCTTGCGAGGATTCACTCCCCAGCCATCCAAAACAATCAGGATAATCGGACCTTGCGCGCGCAACAGATTATTCTCCTCTTTGTTAGCGACTCCGGTTGCTAAAAGCTGCCGTCGGCTCTGATGTGAAACTGCTGGACGAGCGTCGAATAGGGCTCAGGTAGCTCTACCCGCGGGGCATGAGCCCAGAGCCTTTCCAAGTCGTAAAATTCGCGAATCGGTTGATAAAAAATATGGACAATCACATCGGAGAAATCCATCAGGACCCAGTGGCCGCGACTGAGTCCTTCGATGGAAATCGGCGCGATTCCCAGCTTGGCAAGATTCTCTTCGATTCCCTGCGCGATGGTCTGGACCTGACGATCGGAACGGCCCGAGCAGACAAGAAAGTAGTCGGCGATGGAAGTGACCTCGCGCACGTCCATCAGGACAAGATCGTACGACTTCTTCTCGAGCGCAAAGCGGCTCAAGAGAAGCGCCTTTTCCCACGAATCCAAGCCCGCTCTATCCGTTATCGCGGTTCTACTTTCTTCCGATACAATCTGTTCCTTCGAATATAGGCCTCGACCTGCGAAGGAACCAGATATCGAATTGACTTTCTGTTTGCGACGCGCTCGCGGATCTCTGATGCTGCAATCGCGATGTCCGTGATCCGCAAAAACGAGAGATACCGCCCGCTCGCATGACGAAAGGCCCTCTCTTTCTCAACATAACAAAACAGCTCCCTTACGGCAATTGGAATGCTGTTTGCGGACAGCCCATAAGTGAAGCCGGGCCGGGAGGTCACGATAAAATTGCACAGCCCAAAGATTGCCCCGAAATCTTTCCACGTTTCAATAGCTGAAAACGCATCGAGGCCAATAATAAAATAGTATAAGTCCGTCCCCCTCGCCCTTGCGGCAAAGTAGCGCAAGGTATCGACGGTGTAAGATTTACCCGAGCGCTTAAGTTCCACGGTCGAGAGGCGAAACGGTTCATGACCCGCGATCGCCATGCGCACCATGCGGGCCCGGGCCTGAGCACTGATGGGCGGTCTTTTCTTATGCGGAGGATTTGCCGTAGGGATAAAAAGGACGCGGTCGAGGTTAAAGGCCTCGCGCGCCTCCTCGGCGCTACGTAGATGGCCCCAGTGAATCGGGTTGAACGTGCCACCAAAGAGGCCGATTCTCATAGATGTTTTGGCGTTAAATCCGGTAGGAACAATGACTTGGCAAAGAAATTCGGCGGGAATAAATACCGGCCTTGACAATTTCCCTCGGGTAAAGTCACTACCAAAGTCCACCTATTCCCGCACCTGCCCGTCGCCCAAGACAACGAACTTGGTTGTCGTTAGCTCTTCGAGACCCATAGGTCCAAACGCGTGAATCTTGCTCGTACTGATTCCGATCTCCGCTCCCAAACCCAGTTCGCCCCCGTCGTTGAAGCGGGTCGAGGCGTTCACCATCACCGCCGAGGAATTCACCCGGTCGAGAAATTCGCGCGCCTTCGCGTAGTTCGTAGTAACGATGGCTTCCGTGTGTTGCGACCCGTAACGCTCGATGTGATCGATCGCGGCGTCCATATCTTTGACGACTCGAACTGAAAGAATCAGATCGAGATACTCCGTGGTCCAATCCCCCTCACTGGCAGCTTTAACCGCAGGAACTAAAGCACGAGTCTTTTCGCATCCCCTGATCTCGACGCCGGCCTGCTGCAATTTTGCTATTATGGCGGGGAGAAAGCTGGGCGCGATGGCCTCGTGGACCAGCAGGGTCTCCATCGCGTTGCATACCGACGGGCGCTGCACCTTGGCGTTCATGGCAATGCGCTCAGCCATGTCCAGCGAGGCGTCGCTGTCGACATACACATGACATACGCCTTTGAAATGCTTGATCACGGGAACGCGCGAGTTCGCCGTCACGGAAGCGATCAACTCTTCGCCTCCACGGGGAATCACCAGATCGATCAGGCCGTCCAACTGGAGAAGTTCGTGAACCAGCGCGCGATTCCTGGATTTTACGACCTGAATCGACTCCTGTGGAATTTGACTCCCGCGGCAAGCTTCCTGCAAAACATCCCCGATGGCTTGATTCGAGAAGAATGCCTCGCTCCCGCCGCGCAGGATCACCGCGTTACCCGACTTAAGGCACAGCACGGCCGCGTCGGCAGTAACATTGGGGCGCGCTTCGTAAATGATGGTAATGACTCCGAGAGGGATGCGCATTCTCCCTACCTGAAGCCCGTTCGGGCGCCGCCACATCTTCACCACCTCCCGGACGGGGTCGGGAAGGGCGATGACTTCTTGGATTCCCTGCGCCATGGCCTGGATGCGCGCCGTGTTCAACGCGATCCGATCGAGCAGCGCCGACGAAACCCCGGACTTGCGCGCCGCTTCGAGGTCCTTTCGATTCGCATTTAGCAGACGGTCTTGCTGTTCCACCAGGCCCCCGGCCATGCGCAGCAAGACGCGGTTTTTTTCCGTCGCGGAGACCTGCGCCAGCCGGCTGGCAGCCTGTTTCGCTCGCTGACCGATGGCGACGGCCTCGCCCCTGAGCGCCTCCGAGTTCTCTTTCTCGTGCGAACCACTCATCGTCATCCGTTAAAGCACGACAAGATCATCGCGATGGATGATCTCGTCGTAAATCTTATAGCCGAGAACCTTTTCAATCCCACTTGTATGCAATCCTTTAATCCGATTCAACTCCTGCGCGCTATAATTCACCAGCCCGCGCGCAAACTCGCGACCCTCCATATCCAGGCAGCGAACACAGTCGCCGACGCCGAAGGAACCTTTAACCTCTCTAAGCCCTGAAGGAAGCAAGCTTTTGCCTCTTTTGACCAATGCCTCGTGCGCTCCGGCGTCCACTACGATATCACCGGCCGGCTTTAAATTGTACGCAATCCAGTGCTTGCGGTTCGTCAACCGATTGCCGCTGGGGAGAATCAAGGTCCCGATTTCCTGACTCTCATCAAGGACCCGAGTCAGGATCCCCGGCTGCAAACCATTGGCGATGATCACGGGAATCCCCGCAGCCGCGGCCTTCTCGGCCGCGGCGATTTTTGACGAGATCCCACCCGTTCCATAGAAGCTTTGGGTTTCACCGCCGAATCTCTCCCGGTTTTCCTTCGGATCGGAGATTAGTGAAATTAATGCCGCCTCCGGGTGCAGCCGCGGATCGCGCTCAAAAATACCATCGACATCGCTCAGAATGATCAGCAGGTCTGCCTCGAGCAAGGTCGAGACGAGCGCCGAGAGTTGATCGTTGTCGCCAAATTGCATTTCCTCCACGGCCACAGTGTCGTTTTCGTTGATGATGGGAATAATCCGCTCGCTGAGAAGAGTTTTGAGCGTGTGTTTGGCGTTGAGATACCTGCGCCGGTTCGCCAGGTCTTCATGTGTCAGCAACACCTGGGCTACGCGCTTGTCAAAACGCGAAAAATATTTTTCATACAGCGCCATGAGCTTGATCTGACCGACCGCAGCAAGGGCTTGCTTTTGCGGAATCGTTTTTGGGCGCTCGCTGAGGCCCAAGCGCGTCATGCCGGCCGCCACCGCTCCGGAGCTGACAACGACCATGTCCTTTCCTTCACCGTGGAGCGCCGCTAAATCCCGCACCAACCCTCTGATCCTGCCCTCTTCCATGCCTTCGCGCGAGGACAGAATTTGACTGCCGATCTTGATCACCAGGCGCCGCGTCGCGCGCAAAATCTTTTTCTTATATGCGACCTGCGACATCCCCGGTCCCCGGCCGTTTTTCCTGCTCTGCAAGCACCTGCCCCATGAACGCTTGCAATTCTGCCAGTCCCTCACCCGCAAGCGCGGACACCGCAAAAAAAGGCATCTGCTGCAACTCAAGGGCGGATTTCAAAACCTCTACCTTCTCTTGCGCATCGGGCAAGTCGATCTTGTTCGCGACCACGATCTGCGGCTTTTTCACCAGCTCCGCGTCAAAGAGCTCAAGCTCGCGGTTCAGCGCTTTCCAGTTCGCCAACGGATCTTGCAGCGTAATGCGCGTCACATCCAGGACATGAATCAGCAGCGTCGTCCGGCTGATATGGCGCAGAAATTTATCGCCCAATCCTTCGCCCCGGTGAGCTCCTTCAATAAGGCCGGGAATGTCCGCAATGATATACCTGGTCTCGTCTTCGGTCGTCACGACGCCGAGGTTCGGGACCAAGGTCGTGAAGGGATAGTCGGCAATCTGCGGCCGCGCCGAGGTGATCGCCGCGATCAGAGTTGACTTGCCCGCGTTAGGCAGCCCGATAATCCCAACATCGGCTAGGAGTTTCAGTTCCACCTGGAGATCCTTCTCTTCGCCAGGCGCACCGGGCGTAGTTTTGCGCGGGCTGCGGTTGGTCGAGGAGACAAAGCGCGCATTTCCCATCCCTCCTCTGCCACCCGCCGCAACCACCACGCGCTCGCCGTGTCTTGTAAGATCCGCCAAAATGAGACCTGTATTCCCATCGCGAATCACTGTACCCACAGGCACCTTGATAACCCGGTCGCCGCCGCGCTTGCCGTACTGCTCCTTCCCCCTTCCATGTTCGCCTCTTCCGGCGCGATACTGCTTCTGATAGCTCAGGTCCAAGAGCGTCGTGAGCTGACCGTCCGCCTCAGCAACAACATCCCCCCCCGAGCCCCCATCGCCACCATTCGGCCCCCCGCGCGGCACAAACTTCTCCCGGCGAAAGCTGATGCAGCCCCGCCCGCCGTCACCTGCCATGACCTTGATCTTAACTTCGTCGATGAATTTCATAACGATAAATTCACTACCCGGACTGAGAATCCCGAAGCCAATCTCCATGCTGGCTTCCGGACTCCGTTACAAGTCTTATATCTTTTTGACTTTTTCCTTGATCTATCATTTCCTTCCCCAAGGCAAAAAAAAAGCCCCGTCAGGGGCTTTTCTGCGCGCGGCGAGCGCTCACGCCGGAAGCACAGTGACGCGTTTACGTTCCCGATCCATGCGCTCATAACGAACCACCCCGTCGATCTTAGCAAACAGGGTATAGTCTCTTCCCATGCCGACGTTTTTTCCCGGGTGGATGCGGGTCCCCAGCTGCCGGACCAGGATATTTCCGGCTCTTACCTGCTCGCCGCCGTAAATTTTCACGCCCCTCCTCTGACCCTGGCTATCTCTGCCGTTGCGGGAGCTTCCCCCTGACTTCTTATGCGCCATCTTTGCTCCTCTTATTTTGCCTATCAGCCGTTGATCTCGACTACCTTCAAGGTGGTGATTTCCTGCCGGTGACCCTTCTTGCGACTGTAGCTCTTTCGTCTTTTCTTCTTAAAAACAATAATCTTTTTCGCTTTGCCCTGCGCCACGATCTCAGCCGTAACCCTGGCTTCCGGCAATACCGGCGTGCCTATCTTGAGGGCACTGTTCTCACCGATCAATAAGACATCAGTCAGGTCTATTTTATCTCCGACCCCCCCGTCGAGTCTCTCGACGCGCACAACATCCCCTGGAGAAACCCGATATTGTTTTCCACCGCTGCGTATGACTGCATACATGATCGAACTTTATTAATGGAAATCTTCTTTGAAGTCAACCGCTTGCGTTTCTTAAACCGAAGCAAGCCGGGCATCGACCACATTCAGTTCCAACGCCCAAGTCCCGTTCCACTCATTCTTTTCCAAGCGATAGGCGAGGTCGATTTTACTCCCCGGACCAAGGGCAGGGCTCGGCTCTTTCCTGAACGCGATTCCTGCCAGAGTTCGGCTCCCTTGCTTGAATCTGAGACGAGCGCCGCCGTTAAAATCTTTTCGCTCGACAACATCAACGCCGCAGGTCATAAAGACCGGTTCCGGGTTCCCGACTCCGAACGGCTCGAGTTTCTCGATCTGTCTGGCCAAATCAAAGCTGAGATCTCTGAAATCGAGTTGCGCATCGATTTCCAGCACCGGAGTGAGGTCATCGGAACGCAACTGTGCTCGCGCCACTTGCTCGAAATGCTCGCGAAAAAGTGCGAACCTTGTTTCGATCATACTGAGCCCACCCGCGTATTCGTGCCCGCCAAATTTTTCCAGCAGGTGCGCGCATTCCTGAAGCGCATTTCCTAAATGAAGCCCGCGGACGCTGCGCGCGGAGCCCTTCCCATTCCCATGATCAAACCCGATCACCACCGTGGGTCGATAGAACCTCTCCACGATGCGCGAGGCAACGATTCCCAGTACTCCAGGATGCCACCCCTCGGCGCCAACAACAATCGAATAACGTTCTGTTTCATCGAGTTTCTCAGCCTCGATTTGCCCGAATGCCTGTTCCAATACGCGCGCTTCCATGACCTGGCGCGCCCGGTTGTTATCGTCGAGTTCCTGGGCGATCGCACACGCCGTCTCATAAGAGTCCGTGGTCAACATTTCAACTACCTTTTGCGCAGCATCGACTCTCCCCGCGGCGTTGATTCGCGGACCCAACTGAAATCCAACTTGGCCGACACTCATTGGGCCCGGCGCCACGGACGCAATGCCCTTGAGAGCCTGGATGCCGGGTCGGTTCGAGCGGCCCAACTCGACGAGCCCCCGGCGCGTGAGCACGCGATTGGCTCCTCGTAAAGGTACCATGTCGGCAATCGTTCCGAGAGTGATAATATCGAGGTAAGGACGGACGTCAGGTTCTTCCCCGCCGGCAAACCAACCGGTCTCTCGCAGGTGAGCGCGCAATCCCATCATCAAATAGAATACGAGCCCGGCGGCGGAAAGGCCCTTGTCAGTGAAAGAGCACTCCTGCCTGTGAGGATTCAAAATTGCCGTGGCGGGAGGAACAAGTCTAGGCGGCAAATGGTGGTCGACAATCACGACATCCATTCCCATCTCGCGCGCCCGTTGGATTTCTTCGGGATTTGAAATTCCGCAATCGACAGTGACGAGAAGTTTTGCGCCGCACGAAAACAAGTGCTGGATGCCCTTATCGTTGACGCCGTAGCCCTCGCTGATGCGATGGGGAATGTAATAAAGCGGATCAGCTCCCAGCGCCCTCAGAAACAAGACCAGCGCGGCAGCGCCCGTCGTTCCATCGACGTCGTAATCCCCCCACACGCAAATTTTCTCGCGTTTAAGTAAAGCACCGCGCACGGCTTCCGTAGCCTCTTTCATGCCTGCCATCAGGAAGGGAGAAGGAAGGTCGGTGCGCAAGCTTGAGCTTAGAAACCGCCGGGCCGCGTCCGGGTCGTTGAAACCGCGGTGAACCAGGATTCGACTGATCAGAGACGGGGCATCCAAGCTTCTCGACAGGTGAGCCACGGCCTCCTCATCGGATTGGCGAAGCAGCCACCGCTTTTGCATAGTCTATTTTTTACCCGCTTTTTCCCACAAGAGAATAATAGGGCTGGCAATAAAAATCGTGGAGTACACTCCGGAACTGAAGCCTACAAGCAAGGTAAAAGCAAAGGGCCGAATGACTGCCCCGCCGAGCGTGAACAAACCCACGAGAACCATCAGAGCCGTGCCCGTGGTCAGGATCGTGCGGCTGAGCGTTTCATTGATACTGGTATTAATGATGATATCGAGACTTTCCCGGCGGCTTCGACGCAAGTTTTCACGAATGCGATCGCACACCACTACCGTGTCATTGACTGAGAAACCGACAATGGTGAGGAGCGCTGCGACGATGGTAAGATCGAATTCATAATGAGCCAACATCAGCGCCCCCGCAGCAACCAAAACGTCATGGATCAGGGAAATCACCGCGCCCAGACCGAAGAGAAGCCCCAAACGGGCGCCAAAACTGGTGCCAAAGCGGACCCATATATAAAGGCCCATCATGATTGTGGAAAAAACCACCGACAGCGTGCCGCGCTGCCGCAGGTCTTTGCCCACCTTGGGTCCGACCGCTTCGATCCGGCGCACCTCAAATTGATTCGCGCCGAAGCGTTCGGAAAGGGCGCGCCGTATCTGCTCTCCCAAAACCCCCAGCGCGGTCGATTCTTGCTCCAGGCGGATCAGATATTCATGAGCGCCCTCTTCGCCAAAATCTTGAATGACACCGTCACCAAGATTGACTTGCGTCAGCGCCTGGCGGATTTGCGGGATCGAGACATCTTGTTGAAACTTCACATGCACCATGGTCCCGCCGGCAAAGTCAACTCCTAATTCCGGACCCTTGGTAAAGAGGAAAATCAAGACTGCGAGATTGATCACGGTGGAAATACCCACCGCAATATAACGGTATCGAGTAAACGGGATTTTGGTTCCGGGTTTGATAATTTCCATAAACCCTCAGATACTGATGCGGGTCAACGTTCTCGCCGACAGCCGGTAATCATAATAAATCCGCGTCAGATAAACCGCGGTCATGATGGTCGTGACGATACCCACGCAAAGGGTTACTGCAAAGCCACGCACCGGGCCGGTTCCGAATTGGAACAGAATCAGGCCCGAGAGAAAGGTAGTGATATTGGAATCGAGAATGGCGGGAAGAGCCCGTTCATAGCCGGCTTCGACCGCTGCGCGCGGTGACTTGCCATTCCTCAGCTCTTCGCGAATGCGTTCGTTAATGAGAACATTCGCATCCACCGCCATTCCCATGGTCAGGACGATCCCGGCGATTCCGGGAAGAGTGAGAACCGCTTTGAACCCGGCCAGGATCGCCACCATAAAAAGAATATTGAAAAGCAACGCGACATCCGCCACTAGTCCCGCTCCCTTGTAATAGACGATCATGAAAATCACCACCAAAGAACCGCCGACAATAAACGACAGGATTCCCTGGCGGATCGAGTCACGCCCGAGCGACGGGCCCACGGTCCGTTCTTCAATGATCTCCACTGGCGCGGGCAGCGCTCCAGCCCGCAGGACAATCGCCAAATCGCGCGCATCTTTGATATCAAAGGAACCCGTGATGGACGCTCTGCCGCCCCCGATCCGCTCCTGGATAACCGGCGCGGAATAGACGCGATTGTCTAAGATGATGGCCAACCGGCGCTTCACATTTTCGCCGGTGATCCTTTCGAAAAGCCGGGCTCCGCTGGGATTCAAAATCAGCTCCACGTACGGCCCCTCAACTCCGGAACCTGGGCGCACGCGCGCGTCCGCAATGTAGTCGCCGGTCATGAGGCTCCGCGATTCCACCAGATAGGGAATTCGCTCCGCTCCGGGCTTTGCGCCCCCGCGCACATTGTAGCCATACAGGATCTCCGTCCCAGGCGGGGGGCCGCTGCGGAGCGCTTCGTCCACATTATGGGTTTCGTCCAGGAGTTTGAACTCGAGCAGCGCAGTTTTGCCGATGATTTCTTTGGCTCTTTCGGGGTCTTGAACACCGGGCAACTGCACCAGAATATCCTGTTGCCCGCTCCGCTGAATGATCGGCTCGCTCACGCCAAATTGGTCGATGCGGTTGCGAATGGTTTCCAGGGACTGATCCACGGTATCTTCACGCAGGGATCGGAGTTCTTCCTTTGGCAGCGCAAGCAGCACTTCCAATCCCCCATCCACCGTGCGGGAGCTTACTTGAACCAAAGTCGGAAATTCAATCTTGAGCAGATCCCGCAGTCTTTCGCTCGCCGCCGAGGGGACCTTGATTCGGATTTGATTGTCCTTGACGCGCTCGATAACCGCATCGGCGACTCCTTTCTCGGTCAGAAGCCGGCGCACATCTTCCTTCACGCGCTCAACCCGATTTTCAATCGCTTTGTCTACCTTGACCTCGAGAATGAGATGGCTTCCCCCCTGTAGATCCAATCCTAGATTGATCCGGTCTTTGGGAAGGAAACCAGGCCACCACTCTGGCAGTGCACCAACATAGGTTGGTATCAGATAGAAACCCGCCGCCACCGTGAGAACCAACAAGATGATTAGCCTAACCGCAACACTCCGCTGCATTTTACTGTTCCTTGACCTCCCTGGATTGGCTCTTTTCGCCCTTGACCACCGACGAAACCTGCGGGCGGCTAAATTTGATTCTCACGTTTGGAGCGATCTCTAATGTCACGGTGTTGTCTTTTTCATTGAGCGTCACAACTTTACCGTAGATTCCACCCGAAGTCACAACTTCGTCGTTCTTTTTTAGCTTGGCCAACATTTCCCCGTGCTCCTTGGCCTTCTTCTGTTGCGGGCGAATCAATAGAAAGTAAAAGATCATAAAAACCAACACAAGTGGGATCACGCTCATTAACGCGCCCGGCCCACCTATGCCGGGGCCTGTCTGTGCAAATACGACATCGACCATGGCTCCTCCTCAAAGCAGCAGCCGGAATTCAGGAGACGGAATCTAAAATCTTCCCCTTGCCCGTGAGAATCGCTGCTGCGTTCTGATCCCTGGTTTCTAAGTACCGTTTTCTAAACTGTTGCTCCCAGCTCTCGATGCCGCCGCCACAAATGGCATGGCGCAACTCCGCCATGAGGCGGTGATAAAAATGAAGGTTATGGAGACTTTGCAGCCGCGCGCCCAAAATTTCCCCCGCGAGATAAAGGTGGCGCAAATAAGCGCGGGAAAAATGTTGACAACAATAACAATCACACGCCTCGTCAACCGGCCGCGAATCCCTCGCAAACTCCGCGCGTTTGATGCTGAGCTTTCCGCGCGAGGTAAACATGCTGCCCCGGCGCGCATTCCGTGTCGGGAGCACGCAATCGAAAAGGTCATAGCCACAGCGCACGGCGTAAATCAAATCCTCCGGTCTTCCCACTCCCATAAGATAACGCGGCCGATTCTGCGGGAGAAGTTGGGCGGTATACGCGCTAATCTCATTCAAAGCATCCTCCCCCTCCCCCACGCCTAACCCGCCGACGGCAAACCCATCAAAGGGGAGCCGCATCAACTCGTTCGCGCAGCGGGCTCGCAAATCCGCGTAGGTTGCTCCCTGGACAATTCCGAAAAGGGCCATGCTGTTGTTTGTTCGCGCGCGCAAAGATCGTTCAGCCCATCGTATCGTGCGCTCCGTGGACGCGCGACAATAATCAAAACTGGAAGGATGCGGAATACACTCGTCCAGCACCATAGCGAGATCGCTGCCAAGATCCTGTTGGATCGTGACGACTTTCTCCGGGGTCAAGCAATGGCGGGAACCGTCAAGGTGTGATTGAAAGTTCACCCCCTCTTCCGCCACAGTTCTCAAAGCCCGCAAGCTGAGCACTTGGTACCCTCCGCTGTCTGTGAGAATAGGTTTGTCCCATCCCATGAAGCGGTGCAATCCGCCCAGCCCCTCGATTACGTCGGCACCGGGACGCAAATAAAGGTGATAGGTGTTCGCCAACAAGATCTGGCAGCCCATGTCTTCCAGCTCTTTGGGAGAGAGCGCTTTGACGCTGCCCTGGGTTCCCACCGGCATAAACGCCGGCGTCTCCACGACCCCATGGGCGCACTCGATGCGACCCAAGCGCGCCTTGGAACTCAAGTCCTCTTTGACGACAGTGAATTTGAGCATGTCGTTATTCGTGCTCACGGCTCGTGCTCGTGACCCAAAAAACTCGCAATCAGAAAACGGACACGATCACGAACACGGTCAGACGATTAGCATCGCATCCCCGTAGCTGTAGAAACGATATTCCCGTCTGATGGCTTCTTCATAGGCCTTGCGCACCAAATCAAGGCCGGCAAAAGCAGCGACCAGAATAAGCGGCGTCGAGCCGGGCAAATGGAAATTTGTCAGCAACCCGTCAATCGCGCTAAAGCAATATCCTGGATAGATATACAGTCGCGCAATCCCCTCGTCGGGCGCGATCTTTCCCATCTTTTGCGCGACCCATTCCAGGGTCCGCGTGGTTGTTGAGCCTACGGCGATGACTCTTCCTCCCCGCCTCTTCGCGCACGCGACTTTTCCCGCCGCGATCGGATCAACCCTGTACCACTCGCCCTCCATGTGATGCAATTCGATTACTTCCTGGTGCACCGTTCGAAAGGTTCCGGGCCCGACATGAAGGGTCAGGAACGCGCTTTTTACTCCCTTGGAGCCTAAGTCCTCCAGCATCTGCCTGGTAAAATGGAGTCCCGCGGTTGGCGCCGCTACGGAACCAGGATTTCTAGCATAAACCGTTTGATAACGCTCCCGATCGATGGATTTGAGTTCCCGCCGGCGCTCGATATAGGGAGGAAGCGGGGTTTCTCCTAACTGCGCCAACACGTCGGCAAATTCACCTGGATACCGGAATTTCAAGCCGCACCGACCTTTGCCCATATCACCGATCACTTCGGCTGAAACAGTTCTGGAAAAGGTAATCCGGCTTCCCGGCAGGGTTTTCTTGGATGAATCGACCAAAGCGATCCAGAGTTCCGGAAAATTCGGAAAAGGTTCCACAAGGAGTACTTCCACCGCACCTCCCGTCTCTTTCGTTCCTTTCAATCGCGCCGGCAGAACCCGCGTATCATTGAGCACGAGGAGATCGCCCGCGCGCAGAATTGAGACGAGATCGGAGAAACTCTGGTGGGAGATGCTGCCGCATCGCCGGTCAATGACCATAAGGCGTGAATCGCTCCGCTCCGGAACCGGATTCGCCGCAATCAAGGAAGGCGGCAGGTCGTACAAGAACTCTTTTCGCTCCATAGTGAATGAAACAGAAGGACTGCTTCCGAAGGGGAAGACAACTCAATTGAAGAGCTTCCAATCCCGCTCTTCAGTGCGCCTTAGGTATCGCTCTTTTTAAGAAACGGCGTCAGCAAATCGATCGGGACTGGGAAAATCGTCGTGGAATTTTTCTCCGATGCCACTTCGACCAGACTCTGCAGAAACCGAAGTTGCAGGGCCATTGGATGTTGGCCGATCACCTGGGCAGCTTCCGCGAGCTTTTGCGAGGCTTGAAATTCTCCGTCAGCGTGGATGACTTTGGCGCGCCGCTCCCGTTCCGCTTCAGCCTGCTTGGCCATCGCCCGCTGCATTTCTTGGGGCAAATCGATGTGCTTGAGCTCGACCAGGACAACCTTGATCCCCCAGGGATCCGTTTGCGCATCGAGAATCTCCTGGATCCGGGTATTGATTCTTTCCCGCTCCGACAAAAGCTCATCCAACTCAGCCTGACCACAAACACTCCGCAACGTCACCTGCGCCAGCTGGGAAGTCGCAAAAAGATAGTTTTCGACCTCTCGAACGGCCCGGTTGGCGTCTAGAATACGAAAATAGAGAACGCCATTCACTTTCACCGAGACATTATCTCGGGTGATCACGTCCTGCGGCGGGATATCCATCGTCACCGTGCGCATATCCATCCGCACCATTTTTTCGACTGCCGGGATCACATAAATAATTCCCGGACCGCGCGGCGCGACCATGCGACCGAGACGAAAAATCACGGCGCGCTCGTATTCTCTTAAAATTTTTACGCCGCTAATCAGCAAGACCACCGCGATAATCACAAACGTCACTAACGGGCCGAGACCGAAAAACATAGCCGCTCCTCTCTCCGCTGCTGGACTCCTCAGAGCCGCCGAACCTTCAGGCGCATTCCATCGAACCCAACGATTCTTACTCTCTCTCCCGCTGGGATGTCTGCGTCTCCCTCTGCATTCCAGTATTCCCCATGAACAAAGACCTTGCCTGTCGGAGACAGGTTAACCCTGACCTCGCCAACCTCTCCTAACAGCCCCTCGAGTCCCATAGTCGGTTTCCCTCGCTGCGATCTTACGACCAGATAGCCAATGATCAGCATGAAGGCGCTCAAAGTACCAACCGCCGTGAAGACAATCGATCGATCCACCAGCAGGTCTGATCCCTGGGTATCAAATAAGAGCAGCGAACCTAACGCCAGGGAAACCGCTCCGCCGATTCCCAAAACGCCAAAGCTGGGAAGGAAAGCTTCACCCACCAGAAGGGAAACGCCCAGGACCATCAACGTCAGGCCCGCATAGTTGATCGGAATCAGCTGGAACGAAGTAAGCGCCATGAGAAGCGCAATCGCGCCGGCCACGCCAGGGAAGACCACTCCCGGGTGCGAGAACTCCATGTACAGGCCGAGAATCCCCGCCATGAGAAGCAAATACGCGATATTCGGATCAGATAACGTATTGATGATTTTCTGCTTCAGCCCCATTTCAAATCGTTCGACCTTCGCCCCCTTCAACGCTAGGACCTGCTCGCGTCCTTCAATCTCGACCTTTCTCCCGTCTGCCTGCGCTAGAAGGTCGTCCACATCTTTCGCAACAATGTCAATAACGTTTTTTGCCAGCGCCTCCTTTTCCGCGATCGACACGCTGCGACGCACGGCCTGAATCGCCCACTCGGCGTTACGGCCCCGTTTTTGTGCGATGGCTTCACTGAAAGAAGCGGTGAAATTCTCGAGCTTCTCTCCCATCACTCCCTTCACCTCCTCTCCGCCACCCGTGACCGGATGCGCCGCGCCGATGTTGGTGCCAGGCGCCATGGCGGCAATATTTGCTGACAGCGTGATGAACACTCCCGCCGAGCCGGCCCCGGCTCCGCTCGGCGCGACGTAAACAATCACCGGAATCGGCGCGCTGAGGATTTCTTTGACGATCGAGCGGGTCGACGACAGAAGCCCGCCAGGCGTGTCCAGCTGGATGATCAGAGCCTTTGCGCCTGCGGCGTGAGCCCGGTTGATACTTTCACGAATGAAATCGTCGACCGCCGGATTGATGCCGCCATCGACGCCGATAAAGTGGACCCGTGGCGCCGTCGAAGGCTCGCTTTGTCCAGCTAGCGAAATAGCGGCGAGAATGAAGAACAGGGCCGTGCTAAGCAGCCGGCATCCCCAGTTCCTTGAGCACTTTCTTGACATCTTCCCAAACAAGCTTCTTGTCCCCCGGATTTCTCAATAAATAGGCTGGATGCAACGTCGGCATCAGCTTGATTCCGTGATAGTCATGCCAGCTGCCCCGCAAGCGCATGATCGGAACTCTGGTTTTCAACAGAGTTTGCACGGCAAATTTTCCTAAAGCAACGATAATTTTCGGCTTCACAAGGTCGATCTGCCGGCGTAGAAAAGGCTCGCATGACTCGATCTCATCAGCCTCGGGATTACGATTCTCCGGAGGGCGGCATTTAATCACATTGGCGATGTAAACGTCCTGCCGTCTGAGATTCATCCCTTTCGTGATAATATCCGTAAGGAGTTGCCCCGCGCGGCCAACGAAAGGTTCTCCCTGCAAATCCTCGTCTCGCCCTGGACCCTCGCCGACAAACATCACGGCGGCCTTAGCGTTACCCACCCCGAAGACGAGGTGCGTCCGGCCCGGCCACAGCTTGCAGCGCCGGCAGTCACCGATGGCAGTCTTCAGTTCCTCCAGCGATTGGGCCTTAAAAACAGCGGCATCATCAGAAAACAAGCTTCCTTCAACGCCAGCGAGGGAATTTGCCTCAACCGGCTCACCTCGCGCAGTCGCCCCCGGCTCCGTCCCACCCTCTCTGGGCACAAGCATTATGCCCGCCTGCTCACGCCATTCAAGATGGCGCCGAAGCGAACGCGTGATGATTTTGAGTTCATCTTGTAGCTCACCCACCGTCGTTCGTCGAAAAAGACCAAGTCCCGTCATCCTAGCACTATCCGCTCTCATCGATCAACCAGGATCCGGACGCGCCTCACGTAATTGTTGAAGGTACCGCGACCGCAGCGCGCGGAAGAAACAGAGGGTTTCGGGCCAACGATAGTCCGGGTAAGTGTAAGGAAAGGGCTCAAACGACCCGCGATGAAACCAAAGCGCCGCCTCACCGTAAACCCCGGCTTTCAGATACACGCGGTGAGCGGCATTTTTGGTAGAGGCGAGCACGACCTTGTTAGCTTCCAAATATCCGGGATCGAGATTGACCTTCCTTCCTTCCTGGTCTCCATTGCGCCAGCGATATTCGGCCTCCAGATCCTGGGTGCAGAGTTTGATTTCGGCCAATCTAGAGGGCTCCACTAGACGGTCGAAGGAGACAAACTTGCGAACAAGGCCGGCGCCCATTTCCGCTGTATAATAGCCCGTCACGTTCCACGGCAGGAGTTCACTCGCCGCATCCATAGCTTCGAAATGGACAACGAGGTTTCGCTCTATGTGAGCGACGAGCGTGCTGTCGTTGCAGAGCAACGCGACGAAGAGCTTGACCGGACTAGGTTCTCTGGGAAATCCCATTGCCCTTAAGGCTGGGGAGAAAATCGTAGATGCGCCCGGCCAGATCTTGCTTGCTCATCAGGTGCAGCGGATGAACGCCGCCGCCGCGGTCCAGAATCGTGACCGCATTCGTATCGACATCGAAGCCGCTGCCTTCCTGCGTCACATCGTTCGCGACAATCAAGTCCAGGTTTTTCTCCTGGAGTTTTCTGCTGGCGTTGGCGATGAGGTCGTCGGTTTCAGCGGCGAAGCCGATGAGCACTTGATGTTTTTTCATGGTTCCCAGCTCGCGCAGAATATCGGGATTAGGCTTCAAGCTAATCTGAATCGCCTCGTTTCCGCGCTTGATCTTTCGTCCCATGTAATGCACCGGGCTAAAGTCGGCAACTGCCGCCGCCATGATGACAACGGTGGCCCGCGCAAATTCGCCCAGCACCGCGGCACGCATTTCGGCAGCCGTCATCACCGAAACTAAGCGCGCCCTGGCAGGTCGTCTAAGCGAGGTCGGACCACTGACTAGGGTAACTTCAGCGCCCCGCCTGACGCCGACTTGAGCCAGAGCATAACCCATTTTTCCTGAAGAACGGTTGGAAAGGTAGCGAATCGGATCAATCGGCTCTTGATTCGGGCCGGCAGTGATCAAGATTTTCTCCCCGGCAAGATCTTTTTGTTCTAATAGGCCATGGATCTGCTCGAGGATTTCCTCGGGTTCCGGTAAACGCCCTCTCCCTTCATAGCCACAAGCGAGATAACCCTCAGCGGGCTCCATCGAGTGATAGCCCAATTCTCTGAGCTTTGTGATATTTTGCTGGAGGATCCGGTTCTGATACATGTGCACGTTCATCGCGGGAACCAGCAAGACCCCGGCGGTGGTAGCAACAACCACGGTTGTCAGCAAATCGTCGGCAATACCGTTGGCAATCTTACCGATAATGTTGGCGGTAGCAGGTGCAACCACAATTAGATCGGCCTGATCCGCCAGATTGATGTGGCCGATCTCCGATTCCTGGGTGAGACTGAAGAGGTCGGTCGCCACCGGATATCCCGAAAGCGTCTGAAAAGTAAGTGGCGTTAAAAACTCGGTAGCGGCCTTTGTCATAATAACCCGGACGGCAAAACCGTCCTGAACCAGCAATCTGACGAGTTCAGCCGCCTTGTAACAGGCAATCCCGCCTGTCACGCCTAGAACGATAGTTTTTTGCTTCTCCCCACGCGCCATGATTGGAAAATACCCAACGGTAACGTTCTTTTCAATTATTTACGGTTTCAGCCGCGCAAACATTGGGCGTCGAATGACATTTTTCCCGACATTAGATCCATCGCAACGGGCGCGGAATAAAACCCAACCTCTCCTTTATCATTTTGGCATAATTCCTGCTATAGGGTAAAGATGTATACGTACGGTCCACAAATATACTGACTGCCGATCGACCAATAACTAACCACAAAACTTGACGTGGATCAGAACTTCGTGTAATTGGCATGAATGCTTGAGAGAGGATGATCTTATGGCCCGATACAACACTCAAATTATACCGGTAGGTCTTTTACTTTTTGCCTTATTCATAGGCTTCCCGATCCCAACACCTGCCGCCGCAGACGAAGGCGTTTCGGATCTACGCGAGGCGCCAGGACCAGGAGTCGACGTAGTCTCGGCTAATGGGATGGGAGTTTCGGATGCGGTCAGTCCAACAGCAGCCAGCGCGCTGGCCGGAGACTCCGGAGGTTCAGCCGGGATCGTCGATTCCGACATCGACCCATGGGAGCCTTTCAACGAGAAGATGTTCGCCTTTAACCGTCAGTTCGACCGGTTTGTCCTAAAGCCTGTAGCGACGGCGTGGAACTTTATTTTGCCAAGTCCCGTACAACGCAGTGTTCGCAACGCGCTGGTTAACCTCGATGTGGTCAGACGCCTGACCAACAATCTCTTGCAGCTAAAATTTAATGGCGCGGGACGTGAGGTCAGCCGATTCGTCATCAACAGCACCATCGGTGTCGCCGGTCTCTTCGATGTCGCCAAGAACCAATTTGGGATTGAGGAAAGCAATGAAGATACCGGACAGACATTTGGCGTCTATGGTATCAAATCGGGGCCCTATCTCGTCCTTCCTCTCTTACCCGTCATGACCGTGCGCGACGGCATCGGTCTCGCCGCCGATGCCGTCATGAACCCGCTCGCCTGGACTGTTCTTCCCCTTGGCGCCACGCTTGGAATGTACGCCACATACACGATCAACGAGCGCGCGATAAACCTCGAAACCTACGAGCATGTCGAAGAAAGCGTGATTGACCTCTATGGCGCGGTGCGTAACGCGTACTTGCAGCGACGCGAGGCGGCCATCCGGGAATAGAACGACAGCAGGATGAGCGCTCGCGAACGTGGCAGCGATTGCCCCGGACAAATCCTCAGGAAAGACGGGCTTAGGTCCATCTTGAACCAAGCTTTTCAACTCTCTTCGCTTCTTTGCTGCCCCAACTTCTCGATCCACTCATAATCGCTGGGGGTGTTGATATTGGCAAGCTCGTGCCTGCGCTCAAATGGTGCAGGCACGTCAACGTAACGCACCCTGCCCTTTGCCAAAACCCGGTGCAGCGCGTACCCCCCCTCACGGATCGCTTTTTCCATGACTGGCAGAAAACTTTTTAGATAGATTCCTAAAAGCGGTTCCACGCCATTTAGGCTGCGCGGGATGGTCGCATTGATCTGGCTATCGTTTTCTGACAGAAGCCACTGCACAAAACCCACTGACACCAGAGGCATGTCGCATGCCGCAACAAAAACACCGTGAGGCAGACGTCTCAACGCTGTCACAATACCGCCAATTGGGCCCAGTCCGTCCTGATCATCGCGCAGGAACTCTACACCTTGAGGCGAACTGAACTTCTTCGATCCATTCGTCACCAACACGATTTTCTGAAATGGGAAGTGCCTCAACACCGTAATCAGTGTCTGCAAAATCCTTTTACCGCCTATTTCCAGCGCCGCTTTGTCCCGCCCGAAACGGGAACTCTTACCGCCAGCTAAGATAATGGCGTTGAGATTCTGCGCAGCTTTGATCGCCGCCTTGCTTTCCGAATTCATATCCTGCTCGCATCACGGAAGCTGGATAAAGAAATGGTTCTGCGCGCAAACCAAGGAGTGTGCAAAGCAGTTGCACGCAGGCGTAAATACGCTGTTTTGGTGACAAAAATTGCCACTCATCGTGCCAACCGTGTCATTTTCGCACTTAGCGCGACACCATCCATAAACCGCCAAGAAATCAATCAACACCTTATTAGACGGGAGTTGAGGGGCCTTGCCGAGGCTTTCAGAAACCTCTGGCATGCTTTCTGCTCCTACAAAGCATGCACTTAGATTCACGCACTTACGTGCTTCCCCAAGCAGTGGGCGGCGGAAATTGGGAATCGACGACAGACTAATGTACATGCAACCCCAGAAAGCCGCAAATCAATCCGAGCGCGATCCGCTGACATTGCTTTTCAATCGGCAGGCACTGCTCGACCGTCTAGACCAAGAGATAAGAATCGGTCAAGCGTCCGAGAGATGCGTCAGCCTGCTCATGTTGGATCTTGACGGCTTTAAGGAGATCAATCACACGCTCGGGCATCAAATCGGCGACGATCTATTACGGCAGATAGCCGCTCGCCTGTCGAAGGCAATGCCTCCGTCAAATACGGTGGCAAGGTTGGGCGGAGACGAATTTGCCGTCGTCGTCCCCTCGGCTGAGGGTCCAGAGGGCGCATCGGAGGCCACCAACGAAATTCTAAAGAGCCTGGAAAACTCCTTTGACCTTAACGGTTTGGCAGTTAACGTACAGGCGAGCATCGGCATTGCTTTGTCTCCCGACCACGGGACTACTGCAGATAGCCTGATGCAGCGAGCAGACATCGCGATGTACGCCGCAAAGAGGACTAAAAGCGGGTCCGCCATGTATGCCCCGGAGCTCAATCACACCAGCCAGCGCCGTCTGTTTCTGATGGGCGAGCTGCGACGCGCCCTGATCCAAGACCAGCTCTTCCTACTTTACCAGCCGAAGGTGGATTTGCAGACCGGTGAGACGCGAGGGGTCGAAGCGCTGGTTCGGTGGGAACACCCGCAATTCGGGGTCATCCGACCCAACCGTTTTATTTCGCTGGCGGAAAAAACGGGGCTTATCATGCCTCTAACTCTGTGGGTCATCCACGCCGCTCTGCGCCAAAGCCAGGCCTGGCAGAAACTTGGACTGGATCTCACGACCGCGGTAAACCTATCCGTATGGAATCTCCAGTCGCAGGAGCTACCGGAGCAGATTGAAGGGTTACTCGAGACATGCTCCGTGGACCCTGCGCGTTTACAGTTGGAGATTACGGAAAGTGCGATCATGGTGGACCCGACCCGGGTGCTCAAGAACCTCCAGCGTATGAGTAGTATGGGGCTAAAGTTCTCTATCGACGACTTCGGTACCGGTTATTCGTCTCTGGCATACTTGAAAAAACTGCCCGTTAATGAAATTAAGATCGATAAGTCATTCGTTCTGAACATGCCGGCAAACAATGACGATCTCGTCATCGTTCGGTCAACCATAGACTTGGGACATAATCTAGGATTGAACGTCGTCGCGGAAGGCGTTGAGAGTCAAGAAGTCATGCGCCAACTGGCGTTGCTTCGGTGTGACGCTGCCCAAGGATTCTTTATGAGCCAGCCGATTCCCCACACCGAACTCGCGCGTTGGGTTCTTGAATCTCCCAAAGAATTACGACCGATAATCGCCGGGGATTCCGGCACGGAGACGGGCCCGCCTTCCCTGTGTCATCAACCTACCGGGACGTAAGCGCTTATTCTTTTTTTCCGAGGTAGTCCCGGCGCCAGCGCGCGTATTCGGTAGCGCGCAGGACCGAATCCATCACTTCCCGCGGCGCCGTCTTGCGCTTCATGGGTTCAGGCAAAGCTCCCGCTTTGAGCTCTTGATAGGCGTCGTAGAGGGCTTTGACCATAACGAAAAAAGGGATATGTCCCTGAAGTGCCGCGCGCACGCCATGGGCGGCGAAAAATGCTCGGTCGTCGAGCTCTGGGGGAATGGCTCCGAGAAGCAACGGCAGTGAGGTTGCTTGACGTAATGCGCGGACTTCGCTTCGGTCCTTCACGCCCACGAGAAAGACGCCGTCCACTCCCGCCGCTGCGCATGCCTGGACCCGAGCGATCGTCTCCGCTAGCCCCTCCGCACGTAATGCGGCCGTTCGACCGATAATCACCAGAGCCGAATCCTCTCGCGCCCCCAGAGCGGCCTTGAGCTTGCCGACAAACTCGGGGATGGGAATCAATCTTTCGCACGTTGGTCCCTCGAACGGCTCCGGGAGGAGAGTATCTTCAATGGTTAATCCCGCAACCCCAGCGCATTCCAGCTCCTGTACGGTGCGAATAACATTCAGGGCATTTCCGTAACCATGGTCGGCGTCGACGATCAAGCTCAGCGAGCTCGCGCGCACGATCCGACGAACCTGTTCCGCCAGCTCACTTAGCGTGAGGACCACTAAGTCCGGAGCGCCTAGGACAACGGCCGACGCAATGGAACCGGCCAGCATCCCTATTTCGAAGCCGAGAGACTGAGCAATCCGCGCCGAGATGGGATCAAACACAGAAGCCGGATAAACGCACTCCTCAGAGCCCAACATGCCGCGCAAACGCATACGGCGTTCCGCCAAGTTCATAAGCAGGGCTCAAGATATCTTGAATTGAGCAACTATGCCAACCGTCTATTGCTTCTCTTCAGGTACATGTGAACAGAGAGATCGTAAAACGAAGCCACGTTGTGGTCTTCGATTTTCGTTTCCCCGCGCTCGGTTAGGTACTGGAGGGTCAGGTGTTCTAGACCTTTGAAAAGGCTCACCAGACGACCCTTGCGATCTACATAGGTCCCCACTAACCGAAGCAATTCGGGTAGGCTGTAGGGATCAGGTTTCTTGCCGTTAGTCAAACTCCGGATTTGGTGCTCGCAGTCCAAGCGCTCGATGTCTGCCGGGGTGTAACGGAGCTGCAGTGCCGTGGGTACCGGTCGCGCCTTTGGGATCCCCGCTCGTACGCCCAGGTACTTGTCCTGCAACCGGTGCAAAAGCGCCCCGAGCTTTATGCGGGCGGGTGCCTTTGTTAACGCCCGCGCCTGGGCATAAACCGCGTATTCATCCCCATCCTTATTCAGTTCAAATTCGTCGATGTGTAAATCTGCCAGCGCTTGGCCGATAACACGCAAGCCATGCACACACCCGGGCTTGTCAGCTGTACGATTATCCTTCTTGAGGTTCCGCGATGCCTCCATAGAGCCCTCCAAGAAGGGGTAACGCAAGCAAAATGCCAACGTCGCTGCATTGCAAGATAGAACACGGTCGTAAGTTTGGTTAACAATTGAAGGCAAGAATGGAAATAACCAGAAGCATCAGAGGACAAATGATACCGTCCCGTGAAGGGTCTGGCACTTCCTGGCGAGGTCGGGATTCCCCGAATGTCACAGAAATCTGACATCCGTGTCTTCTTTCATACAGCATCCCAAGAAACATGAACGCAGGCCTCGCGGACAACCCGCCTTTCGTGCGATATGATTCGTTGAAGCGCGCGGGAGACGTTGGAGCAGCTTGCGTGTCGCAGAGCAGAAGGGGGGCCCCTGTCAACGCTCGATGTTCCTCCGAAAACGGACCGAAGTGCAAGCCTTCCGCCCGCAGCGGATAGGCCTCCGCCTCCAAGACCACCCTTGCCACCCCTATAGGTGCTCATCCCAGCAGCATGGGCCCGGCAAGGCCTGCAGGTGCTGCGTCTTGCGGCCTCCAGGCTCGCCCTTTGATCGGCAGCCTGCTTTTTCATAATCAACGGTGAGTTGCATTTATGATAATGATTTCGGCAAATCGGCATTGATTTACTTCGTCCTGCGCTCGATCTCGCGCAACGATCCGTCGAGTTCACCCTCGAATGCTCCCACGTCGAACCCAACCGCGCGCGCGCCATCGAGAATGGCGATGCAGACCATAACCATATCCAAGCATTCGGTCGGTGGCGGCTCATCCGAGTGCTCGTAGAGATAATGGTCGATGCGCAGTTTGAGCGTCTGGAAGTCTCTCAGGCACACAACCTGTGGTAGATCTTTTCGGGGACCGGTGTTTGCCTCCACGGGTGCAAAAGCGATCCCGCCGGGATCAACCAGGGCGATCTGCTGCCCATCTTCATACCTAAGAACCAAATAAGCGTCCTGTGTCTCCGGATGGATTTTCTCTTCAAACGCCGCAACATCGTGCCATCGAAGCGCGAGACCCTTACCCGAGGCCACATCCAGAAGAATACCTTGTTCATCGTCGTAGAGCACCGCGTGACGATGGTCTTCCGTCCACTTTTTGACCTTCGATTTGGCCTCGTCGAGTAAAAGCGCCATGGATTCAATCCCGCCTGAATGCAAACAGCCCGAAACCCAAAAAACGAGTCGCTAGACTTCGACTTGGCGTATCAGGGGCACACGCCACGCCAGAAATAGCGCAAGAAAAAACACTGTAGATCCCATCAATGCCGTTGTCGCCGGTGCGCCGATGAAATGGGCACTCGTCCCGGCCAACAAGGCACCGGCAGGCATTAAACCGCGATCGAGCATGTAAATACTCATTACCCGGCCTCGAAGCTGATCGGGAACAATCATCTGGAGCAAAGTATTGACCGTGGCATTGAATAGGACCTGGCAGCTACCCACGCCCACCAGCACGACCAGAGCCAATCGGAAAGAAGAGGTTTGGGAAAATATGACAAGGAATAGGCCGAGTAAGGTTACACTCGCGAGCAGCAGCACTCCTTGGTGCCGCAACCTGCTGGCTACGGATGCAAGCATGATGAGGGCCATAAGTGCGCCAATGCCGGGCGCCGCCATTAACATGCCGAGGCCGGCGGGTCCCACACGCAGCACGTCTTTCTGAAAGATCGGCATCAAGGTCTGATACGGCACAGCAAAGATGCGCGGCACCAATGCCAGTGACATGAGCGAAAGCATCAAAGAGTTGGACCACACGTAGGCGACTCCCTCTTTGAGATTGGCCAGCATCGATGAATGGCGTGCCTGGTCCGGCGTGGGAGGAACATGCATCAAATAAACCATGACCAGCACCCCCGAGTACGCGACCCCTTGAATAAAGAAGTTCCCAGCCGGACCAAACAGCGCAATCAGCATCCCACCGATAGCCGGGCCCACGACCTTGGTGACATTGAACGCCATCGAGTTAAGGGCCACAGCGTTGGCCAGATCCTTCTTCGGAATGAGATTCGGAACCAAACTCTGCCGCACCGGATCCTGGAACGACCAAGCTAGACCCGTCACCAAGGTAAAAACGAACAGCTGCCAGGGCTGGAGCAACCCAGACGCGACCAGCCAGCCCATGACAAAGGCGGTGACCAGCAAGACGCGTTGGGTTCTTAACAGTAAATACCGTCGGTCGACCCGGTCGGCGATAACTCCGGCGATTGGTCCGGCTATTAAAAATGGAATTGCGCGCGCTCCGTTTAACACGCCGAGAAGAATCGAGGACCCTGTCAAGTCATACAACAACCATCCCAGAGTGACTTGTTGAATCCACTGCCCCGCCCCCATCAACAAGGTGCCGCTCCAGAGATAACGGTAATTTCGATGTTGTAACGAGGAAAAAGTCTCGAGCCTGAACTTCTTCGATGACTTGACTTCGTCCTTGACCGTTGCGGTCAATGGTTCTTCTACAAAATCAATTGCTTTGTCGTCGTCCATGATCCGCCAAAGATAACACCCGATCAGTCATCAACGCCACCTGAGCGTTTTCGATCGGTCATATTTTCTTGCGCAACGAATCTGCTCTGCTCGCAAGCCGCTGCGTACCCGACCATGTTACCGGCGGAAAAGAGCCGCGGGGAATTCACGATCTCGAACCTATTCCACGTTGGTACTGTGCAGCGGTTCTAACTTTGTGTTTGCCGGCGGAATTGAGCGTCGGCCTCACTCATTGAACTTCTTTGTTCAAAAATCCTCAGAACGGCTGATTCAGGGTCCGAAAAACCAATTCGTCGACTGGTGATTGTCCAAGCTGTACGAGTCGCTTGCGCAGAGCCGGAAGAGTGGGAGAAACAGGTTGCAGTTCGTCTTCCGGCACTTTAATAGCGGAAGGCTGCTTTAGGCCATGTCCCGTAATGTTGCATACCACCAGATCCTTCTCGCTGATGGTTCCTTGCTCCCGCAGCCGTTTTGCCGCAGCCACCGAAGTCGCTCCAGCGGGCTCCGCGAAGATTCCCGCCAGACGAGCAAGCGCTGACTGAGCCTCCAGAATCTCGTCATCGCTCAGCGCAACCGCCGTGCCTTTCGATGAGCGGAGAGCTTCCAACGCCCGCGATCCCAACGAGATGGGATTGCCGACCTGAATACTCTCCGCGATCGTTGGTCGAGCCACGACGGGCTCAACGTCGGTCAAACCTTTTTCGAAAGCAGCGACGATCGGCGCCGCTGCCCGGCTTTGGGCTGCAGCCAATTTGGGCGCGCGATGCGCCCACGCCAATGCCTGCAGCTCCTGAAAGCCTTTCCACATGGCATACAATCCCGTTCCGCCCGCCGTTGGGTGGATAATCCAATCCGGCATATGCTCGTCGAGTTGGTCAAAAATTTCGTACGCATAGGATTTTTTTCCCTCATCCCGATAGGGATTGGAGGAAAGACAGTCATACCACCCGAATTCATTGAGCCCGGCGCGGTACAGAGCTGCCACATCGCTGTCGAAATCCCCCTCCACGACAATGACTGCCGCCCCGCAGGCCCAGGCTTGAACAATTTTCGCGGCAGAAGTCCCGACCGGCACCATGACAACGCTATGCAAACCGGCCGCCGCCGCGTAGGCGGCGACCGAAGCGGCAGCATTGCCCGTCGAGATCACGGCAGCTGTTTTGAAGCCCAGCTCCTTCGCTCTGGATATCCCCACCGCGTTACTCCGATCTTTCAGGGAACCGGTAGGAAGCACCGTATCGTTTTTCAGGTAAAGCCGCGGAATGCGCAATTCCTGCCCGAGCCGTCTCGAATTTATCAGAGGCGTGTAGCCTTCTCCCAACGATACGATCGAAGCCCGGTGTTCCACGGGCATGAATTCAAACCACCGCCAGATCGTCTTGTCCTGGCTTCTGCGCAGGTTGAACAGATCTGATCTCGTCAGGTGACCGATCTCAACGGTCACTTCCAAAATGGCTCCGCATGACGGGCAGCGAAAAGTTTTCTTGGAAGGAGCCTCCAATTTGCATTTTGGACAGCGTAAAGATTTGATCAATCCCATAGACTCTCAGATACCGCCGTCATTTTGGCGCCACCGGACGTGCCGGTTGGTAGACAGTAAAATCTATCCTGGCAATGGTAAGCATAATGCCTACTAGCCGTCTTGCAGCTCGCGCGCCAGGAAATCAACGGTAAGCGGCCAGACCAGACCGGCGAGGTTCGGGTCGTAGGCATCTCCGTCCGCCAAAGCAAAGCCGTGGCCAACGTGCGGGAAAAAATGCCACTCGAGTCGTTGGCCGTTCTCGATCAATCCTTTCCACAAGCGCTCTTGTATTTGCAGAGAGGAGACGTGATCTTTGGCCCCGTAATAAATGAGCGTTGGACATTTGATGTCGCGCGCCACGTCACAGGGATGGCGCGGGCGTAGTTGACTTGGCGGTTCGTCGCGCACGGACGGGTAGTAACCGATGAACGCGCGCACGGCCGGAGTTGCGGCGGCAAAGTGAATGCCCAGGCGGCCGCCCATACAAAATCCGACGACGCCGGCGTGCGCGGAATCCACATCGCTCCTGCCCAGGAGATAACGCCAGCCTTGATCCATCACTTGCACAAACTGCGTATCGGTTGTCTTGGCTTGCACTTCGGAGCCGGTATGGGCGTTGTACGGTTTTGGGGTGCCGAGCAAATCATAGAGAGCGGGCATCACGGTGGTGTATCCGAATTGGGCGAGGCTACAGGCAAAACTCTTCAGATGACCGGTAATCCCATGGTGATGGTGGAGCACTAGCATCGCGGGACCCCGACCGGCGCGCACTGGATGAGCGATGTAGCCTGCGGTGCCGTCCTTTTCCATTGTTAAATCGCGATTGACAATGTTCATGCCCGTTTTTTCACTCCTTTTCGACAGATCAAGACTCTAAAGTAGACCATTCCGTGACATGCTGTAAAGGCTCTGGCTAATCTTGTCTATTGCGCGTGTTTAATCAGTGGGCACGAATCTTTTGCCGCTCCACATCAATGGGAATGTCAGGTAGACTCATGGGTGAAATTGAATTAGATGCCTCGATGCACTTCGCGATTTAAACATTCCGTGTCTGCTAAAACTCCCAACAACGAACGGCGATTCATGCTTTGCCTGCTGATTTGCTACTGTTTGTTTATTCTATACGGTTCGTTTATCCCATTCCGGCTGACCACCTTTACGCCCTTTGTCCAATCCCAGTGGGACAAATTCTGGACTCCCCCGTATGCTCATGGGGCACGCCGATTTTCCATTCTTGACGTCGTGAGCAACGTGCTCTTGTTTCTCCCTTTTGGTTTTTTCTGGATGGGGAGCAGGATGGGCGACCCGCGCGGCGCTCGACCGATAAAAGTATTCCTCGCCACTGGAAGCTTGGGATTTCTCTTGGGGCTTGCGATCGAACTAGGACAGCTATTTTCTCCGGGCCGTACATCCTCGCTGATGGACGCGATCTGCAACGGGACCGGCGCCGCCATCGGCGGAACAACGGCTTACTTTCTCTTTCGTGGGCTTCGCGGGAGACTCGGAATGCTATTGCTCCGGATCACACGCGAGCGCCCTTCCCTGATCCTTTTGGTGCTGCTTTTGGTGGTGCCGACGGCCGCCGCGTTTTATCCATTCCAGATTACTTTGGATGTATCGACGGCGTGGGAGAACCTGAAGCAGACCCAGTGGGTCCCTTTCACGGGGGACTTCCATAGGTTCTGGCTCGACCTCGTCATCGAGAAGGTCGTCGTCTTCGCTGTCGTCGCTTTCCTCGTGTTTCGTAATCTCTCATCGGTAACGCTGATGAAAAGGTCAGTTATGGCTTGGGCCGTGGTTACGCTTTTTTCTTTCTTGATTGAAGCCGGCAAACTTCTTTTTGTCGGGCGAGTCCCGAACATCGAGAATGTGATTGTCAGTTCGATCGGAGCCTTTTGCGGGGTCCTTTTCGTTCCTCCCATTAGCAACTTGCCGCCCATAAGGCGGCGCCCAGTCGAGTTTTTGATGTTGTTGACGCTGATTCTGGTAGCGTATTCGGAGTTAACTCCTTTCGACTGGATTCAATCGGTTAGTGAACTCCGTTCCCGATTCGCACGAATCGAGTGGCTTCCGCTTGCCTCGTACTACAAAGCCGATCCTCAATCGGCAGTATTTGATCTGGGAAAGAAGGTATTCCTGATGATACTCTTCGGTTTTTTGTTGGCCGCCAAGGTTTCTCCAGCGATGCCCCGTTGTCGGTGGTCTATGGCCATGATAGGGACGCTTATCGGTATCATCTTTGAAGCCTGCCAAATTTTGCTCAGAACTCGTATTCCGTCGGTTACCGATACCCTCACCTTTGGAGTTGCGGCCTGGATTGGCGCGGCACTTTATGGACGGTATCAGTCGATAACGACCCCCGAACGTGGACGGGGCTCCTAACTAAGAAAAATGATGCCGGAATGGTCGGAACACCAGATAAAACCCATCTCCAGCTGCCCGAACGCAAGGCGATGTCGTTTATGTATTATTGTAAGGTGGGGTAAAACACAACTCAGGCAGGTTGCGCCACCTGGACTAGACGCTCGCCACAGCCGCAGCAGGCATTTTTAGTTTGTAGAGCTGGATCACGTTCAAACGTACCAGCTTCTCTCTTTTCTCCGCGGGCAGTTCACCCATGTCCCGCGCAATAATGTCCCGCGAGTGCGGCCAGGTCGAATTCTGGTGCGGATAGTCGTTCGACCACATGCAGTTGTCCTCGCCCCACCAGGAGAAAAGGTGACCGCCAACGTGATCGTTGAAGAAAGTCGCATAGACCTGGCGTTGGAAATATTCGCTCGGCCGTTTGTTGATCGGCAGCGCTACGACTGAACGGTGCCGCTCGAAGGCCTTATCGCACTGGCCGAGCCAGAACGGAATCCAACCGATCTCATTCTCCACTGAGACCACCTTAAGTAGAGGGAAGCGTTCCAGCACGCCGGAGAAGATAATCTCGAAGAGCGCATTGGCAATCTCTTCAGTCTGATTTACCCCGCGGCGGTAGCGCTCCAGCCCGGGAAGAGTCTGGCGCTGCATGCTCGCCCCATACCCCGTCAGAATGTGCAGGTTGACCGGCATTTCCAGATCTTGGGCGGCACTCCACACGCGATCGTAGTGGTTGGAGGTGAACGGCAAACTCCGATGCGGAACCTGCCAGATCATGGCGCCGCACAATCCCGACTTCTTGCAACGCTCCATCTCTTGAACGGCATGGTCGATGTCGTAGACGGAAATCAAGGCTATCCCCACAAGGCGCTCCGGAGCCCCCTTGCAATAGCCAATAAGCCAGTCGTTGTAGACTCTAAAACAAGCCTCCTGGAGGCTGGCGTCTTCGACGCAAAAGAGTCCCAATGCCAGGCTCGGATAAAGGACTTCGGCGCTAACGCCGTCGATCGCCATATCCTTAACCCGCTGAACGGGGTCCCAGCCCCCTTGACGCGCCGCCGCATACCCGGCCTTCCTTACACTCTCCAGTTCCTCCGCCGAACGCCCCGCCATAAACAGGCCGCCCACTGCCTGGGGTAGCGCTGCCCGAGAGCCGAACATCCAATTTTGTCTATGTTCATCGAAGTAGACCCTTGGCGCGCGATCGCCGAAGGTTCCGGCGAGAGGCTTTTCCCAAAGATCCGGAAGCTCGAGAACATGCGAGTCTGCGGATATGAGAATTTCCTGATTTTCTTTCAGCTGATTAGACTGATTCATGGTTCTCCTCCTCCCGCTGTTACGCAAGTTGTAAGTAATGAGTGCTGAGGACTGAGCTAACTCCTGTTCGTCTTATTCCGTCACTCAGCACTCATGACTCGTTACTCAGCACTGATCACTCGGCACTCGTCACTCATGACTCCCCGCCAGCGCTTCCCACAGCACCTCTGCCGGGTGCTTCGCCTTGCGGCCGGTGAGATGCTCGATTTGTTGGCGGCAGGAAATTCCCGGAGCGACAATCTCCACCTCTGCGCCGGCTGCCTTGACGGCCGGTGCCAGGCGCCGATTACCAATGGCCAGCGAGAGATCGTAGTGTTCTTTTTCAAAGCCGAAGGACCCTGCCATACCGCAGCAGCCGGAATCCACTTCCGCAACCTCAAATCCCGCCCACCGGAGCGCCGCTAGGGTGGGAACCGTCCCGACCAAAGCTTTCTGATGGCAGTGGCCGTGCAACAGAGCTTTGCGGCCATTGGCCGCAAACTTGAGTGTCAACTTACCTGCGTCACGTTGCTTCACCAGGAATTCGTCAAGAAGGAAACTGTTCTCGGCTACCTGTTTGGCGGCGTTGGTACGGAGAAACTCCGGATATTCATCCCGCAGCGTCAACAAGCAAGATGGTTCCAGACCCACGATGGGGACCCCCTTCTCAGCGTAAACCGCAAGGCCGGCAACATTCCATGTGGCATTTTCTTTCGCCTCGCGCAGCATTCCCTTTGAAATCATCGGCCGGCCACAACATTTCTTTTCCACTAGCAGCACCCGGTATCCGGCCTTCTCCAATAGGGACGTGGCCGCGATCCCTACGTTCGGCGTATTGAAGTTATTGAACGTGTCGTGGAACAGGACGATTCCGCCTTTCGATCCGTCGCCATCGGTCTTGTGACTACGAAACCACTGTTCAAAGGTCGGATGGGCAAACTGAGGCAAAGGCCGTCTCCTGTCCACGCCGGCGAACCATTCCATCAACCACCGGTTCGTTGCGGAGTTCGCAAGCCAGTTGGAAAACGGCGCGAATCGTGACCCAAGACGGTTTAGCTTCTCGATCCCGCCAAAGATCCGGTTGCGGAGTGGCAAACCGTTGGCGCGGTGATAGTGATCGAGGAACTCATACTTGAGCTTCGCCATGTCGACGTTAGACGGGCACTTGGCTTTGCAGGCCTTACATTCCAGGCATAGATCCATCACTTCATACAGGCGTTTGCCGGTAAATTCCTCTACGGGGACCTTTCCTGAAAGCACGGCGCGCAGCGCGTTCGCTCGCCCGCGGGTCGAATGTTCTTCATCGAGCGTGCCCATGTAAGAAGGGCACATGGTTCCGTCGAGCTTTTTACGGCACTCTCCCATTCCGCTGCACATCTCCACCGCCGCGGCGAAACCGCCCTGCCCGCTAAAGTCGAGAGTTGTCTGCGGCTGCCAAGTCTTATAGGCGGGGCTGATGCGCAGCGACTCGGTCATCGCCGGGGAATCAACGATTTTTCCCGGATTCATGAGATTTTTCGGGTCGAAGGCGCGCTTTACCTGTCGGAACGCTTCGTACAAAACAGGACCGAAGAGTTTCTGATTGAAGTGACTGCGCGCTAGACCGTCTCCATGCTCCCCCGACATCGCGCCGTTAAACTCAAGGACGAGATCGGAAATCGCGTCGGCAATGGAAACCATTTTTGTGACTTCGCTCTCCTCCTTGAGATTGATCAGGGGGCGAATGTGCATGCAACCGACGGAGCAATGGCCGTAGTAGCCGGCAATGGCGTCGTGGCGCGTGATAATCTCCCGAAATCTCCGGATGAATTCCGGCAGCTTGCGCGGCTCCACCGCGGTATCCTCGACAAAAGCAATAGGTTTTTTGTCTCCCTTGGTACCGAGAAGTAATCCAAGTCCAGCTTTGCGCACTCCCCAGATGGCGCGAACTTCCTCCGGCCTGAACGCCAGCGTGGCTGCGTAACCGATGCCGCGCGCCTGCCGCAGCTTTTCGAGTAGGTCAACCTGTTCCTTCACCGCCTGTTCTGTGTCGCCCGCGTACTCGACCATTAGCAGCGAGCTAGGGTTGCCCTGGACAAACCCCAGACGCTGGGATTGCACGATATTGCCGCGCGCAAGATTGAGGATCATTTTATCCGTCGATTCCAGAGCGTAGGGCGTCGTCGCCAAAATCGCTTGCGACGCTTCCAGAGCTTCAAGATCGTCATGGAAGTGAATCACGTCGAGCGCCGTCCATCGGGGCTTCGGAACGAGGCGCATTTTGGCCTCGACGACGATGCCCAACGTTCCTTCGGAGCCGACCAGAATTCGCGCCAGATTGAAGGGCTGCGGCTTGATGAATTCATCGAGGTTGTACCCCGAAACCCGGCGCATGATCTGGGGATAGCGCGAGAGAATCTCGCTGCGGTGCTCTTGTGCCAAACGTGACATTTCCCGATAGATTCGTCCTTCCGAGCTATCCGCCTGGCTCTTGCCCTCCACAGCGTCTGGGGAAAGCTCCTTGAGCACCACCTCGCTCCCGTCAGACAGAAGAACGGTCAGCTCCAACGCATGGTCGAGCGTCTTTCCGTAAGTTAGCGAGTGCGCGCCCGCAGAGTTGTTGCCGATCATGCCGCCGATCGTCGCGCGATTGGACGTGGAAGTATCCGGGCCGAATTGGAGTCCGATAGAACGGACATGAGCATTCAGCTCATCCTGCACCAGCCCGGGCTGGACGCGGCACCAGAGTTCTTCTCGATTAACTTCTAAAACCCGATTCATGTATTTGGAAAAGTCCAGGATCAGGGCATGCCCTACGGCCTGCCCGGCGAGCGAGGTCCCGCCCCCGCGAGGCAGGATAGGAACCTGAAACTGATTCGCGACCTCGATCACAGCCTGGACGTCGCCCTGATCGCGCGGCAGGACAACACCGATGGGTTCGATCTGGTAAATGGACGCATCGGTTGAATAGAGAAGGCGCGAGTAACGATCAAAACGCACCTCGCCTGCCACCCTTTTCGTTAGCTCTGCCGCGATTTCCTCGTAAAGCCGACTCGGACTTGAAGCCATAGGTTTTCTATATCACGCCAAGGGCCGGCGGGTGAAATGCGCGCGTCGTTGCATAAACTGCTGGTCTCAGCTACCTAAGGGATGTTAGTGCCAGTCCTATTCCATTGCTGGATTTCTAGCCGCGGCAACTTCGGGTCAAGGTCCTGCGTGTTAACTTTACTGCGCGTGCGACTCGCCAATCTCTTTTACGGGTGGCGCATGATTGCCATCGGTTCCGCCCTCCGAATTCTTGGAGGAGGGCTCTATTATTATGGGTTTACAGTTTTTTTCTTGCCCTTAAGTCAGGACTTGGGATTGAATCGGACCGCGACTTCGCTGGTCTTTTCTCTTTCACGCGCGCAGGGCGCCTTTGAAGGTCCGGTGGCCGGATATTTCATGGATCGCTACGGTCCTCGTCCACTTATCCTCATGGCGATCACGATGAGCAGCATCGGATACATGCTGCTCGCCCACGTGCACAGCTATTGGATGCTCGTGCTGGTATATATGGGCGTTGTTTCTCTTTCGTTTCAAGCCGGCTTCATGGACGCGCCAATGGTCATCGCCAACACTTGGTTTATCCGCAAACGGACCATGGCAATGGCCACGATCAGCGCTTCGATCGGCGTCGGAGGCTTTCTGCTGACCCCTCTTCTGGCGACCGCCATTCACACGTGGGGATGGCGGCGCGCCGCCTTCGCGAGCGGCGTCCTTTTCTTAATCGCCGGTCTGCCTCTAGCCCTGTTCGTCCGCCGCTCGCCGGAAAGCATGGGACTTTCTCCCGACGGCGAAGACGCCCATCATTCCGTGAAAGACGCCCTGCAAAGCCGAAACAATCCCGGCCAGCAAGAGGCAAACTTCACACTAACTGAGGCGCTGAAAACGTCACCGTTTTGGTTTCTGACCACCGCTACCGGTCTCCGCATCGTTACCCTGAGCGCGGTCACCGTTCACTACGTCCCGATCATGGTCTGGAAAGGGGTGACCCAGCAACAAGCGGCATTCCTTTTGGGCCTTCAAGCTTTCTTGAGCTTGCCGGCCCATTTGCTATGCGGCTGGATCGCCGACCGCGTTAACAAGCCCAAACTCATGGCGATTTTTATGGTCGCCGCCGCCGTAGGATTGATCTTTCTCATTCACGCGCAAGAGCGCTGGCAGATCTGGGTTTTCATCCCGCTCTTTACCGTGGTTGAATCTACTTTCCCGGTAAATTGGTCGACGGTCGGCGAATATTTTGGCCGCACCCACTTCGCGAAAATTCGCGGCGCGATGAACTTTGTTCATGCCTGGGGCAGTGTCATCGGCCCGGTCGTAGCCGGCGCCGTCTACGATCGAACCCAAAGCTACAGCCGGCTGCTGTGGGGGTTAGTCGGGCTGCTGCTGGTGGCGGGCTGTCTTTATGCGCTGGTCGTCAGACCGTCACCAAGACCGCACCGCGCACTTCCGGTTTGATTTGTCATTCAACCAACGAGGATAGCGGGCCGGGCCGACATTCCTTAGCGTCTCGCAGCAGACCTTAAAGCGGCCCCCATCCACGCCGCGACAAGTGGCGGCACCGAGACCACAGCAAAAAACACGAGCCCGATGGGCAATAAGTTACCCGGCTCCTGACTGAGAATCATCCAAGCCGCCTTCCTTCTTCACGTTTTCATCCGATCCAAGCTGGGAAAGTGCAATTGGCCAAACTCATACAGGCAATCAGGAGCATTAGCGCCTGTCTAGGACCGAGCGAGGAGATCTCTAGCTTTGCCGAACACATCGTGAAACATCTCACGAGTGAGCTTTCCAGTAAATGTGTTCTGCTGGCTCGGGTGGTAGGAGCCCAACAGCACCACGCCGTGGCCAAGCTCGGTTGCGCCTCCATGGCGAAATTGCGGGCGCGGCTTGGGAATGGTTCCCCCGTTGGCCTGGTAGGCTTTCAAGAATGAATCGAACGCAATCTTGCCGAGAGCCACCACGACGCGACACTGTGGAAATAGCTTCAGTTCATGAACTAAATACGGACGGCAGCGCTCGAACTCGATCGGTGTGGGCTTGTTGGCGGGCGGCGCGCACCGTACCGCCGCAGTGATATAACAATCCTTCAGCCGCAGCGCGTCATCACGGCTGTTCGAGGCCGCCTGGTTGGAAAACTCAAAAGCGTGCAGGGTCCCATAAAGCCAATCCCCGCTCCGGTCTCCGGTAAACATCCTTCCCGTGCGGTTTCCACCATGTGCCGCGGGGGCCAAACCTACAATGAGAAGTCGCGCTCGGGCATCCCCGAATCCAGCCAACGGTTTGGCCCAATACTTTTCTCCTCGATAACGCCGCGGCGGCTTCTTTCCTGCCTGCTCGCGCCAGCGTACGAGCCTGGGACACTTGCGGCAGCGGACAATGTTCTTGCCGAGTGAATCGATGGCTCCCATTTTGTCTGCTTCTGCTAACACAATGTCGAAGGAAAGAGAAGCGCCCTCATCAGTAAGTTCATCCGCCGGCATCTGGACAGCACAGATAACAGCCCTATAATCTAACCAAAGACCAACGACCAAGGACCAAGCAAGGAAAGGAGAGCCATCTATGTCCGCCGAAGAATACCGAATAGAAAAAGACTCCATGGGAGAGGTGAAAGTCCCCAAAGAAGCGTACTATGGCGCGCAGACGCAGAGAGCCGTGAAAAATTTTCCCATCAGCGGTATCGGCTTCCCCGCAAGATTCATCCGCGCCCTCGCTCTCATCAAACACGCCGCCGCAGCGACGAACGAAGATCTCAAGCTGCTCGCCCCTAGCATCGCCGATGTGATCCGACGCGCCGCAATCGAGATCATAGAGGGAAAACATCACAAGGAGTTCGTGGTCGACATCTTCCAAACCGGTTCCGGCACCTCAACCAACATGAATGTCAACGAAGTCATCGCCAACCGCGCCCTGGAATTGTTGGGCAAGCCGCGAGGGAGCAAAGAAATCCATCCCAACGATCACGTCAACATGAGTCAATCGAGCAACGATGTTATCCCAACGGCCATGCATATTGCGGCTCTGGAAGCGATCCAAAGAGAACTTCTGCCGGCCCTCACGCAACTCCACCAAGCGCTCGCGATAAAGACCGCCGAATTCGATTCCGTTGTGAAAATCGGCCGGACCCACCTCGCCGACGCAACGCCGATTCGACTGGGTCAAGAATTTAGTGGCTACGCGCGCCAGATCGAACTTAGCATGGAACGCATCGAAACCGCCGCGAAAGGCCTTGAAGAGCTGGCCCTTGGCGGCACCGCCGTCGGCACGGGTATTAATACCCACCCGGAATTTGCGTCCCGCACGATTAACAAGATCTCGGCGATGACGGGCTTCACTTTCCGTGAAGCCGCCAACCACTTTGAAGCGCAAGCGGCCAAAGACGCCGTCGTCCATGTCAGCGGAGCACTGAAATCCCTGGCCGTCAGCCTGACCAAAATCGCCAATGATCTACGCTGGCTGTCATCTGGACCCCGGTGCGGGATCGGTGAGATAGGATTGCCCGATACCCAGCCCGGGTCCTCCATCATGCCCGGCAAGGTCAACCCGGTCATGTGTGAGTCAGTGCTGCAAGTGGCCGCCCATGTTATCGGCTGTGATGCGACCATTACCATCTGCGCCCAAGCCGGCAGCTTCGAGCTTAACGTGATGATGCCGATCATGGCTTTGCGTCTTTTGGAGGCGATTACTTTCAGCGCGGCTGTGGTCGAGGCCTTCACCGAAAAGTGTGTTCTCGGCGTTGAAGCCAATAAAGAACGGTGCGCTGAGATGATCGAAAAAAGCCTTGCCGTGGTCACGGCGCTGGTGCCGGTGATCGGCTACGATGCGGCAGCCAAGATTGCCCAGGAGTCCTTTGCAACCGGCAAGACGGTGCGAGAAGTCTGTATAGAACAACGCATTTTGCCGGAGGACAAACTCAATAGGATCTTAGACGCCAACCGGATGACCGAACCAGGAATCCCAGAATGACTGATTACCCTTATAGAACTTGGCAAATCACCGTCGTTTCTGCTAGATTGTGTCAACTTTGACAAGGAGGGGTGAGTGATTAAGCGTGACCAACCTTAATAGGCGACAGATTTTTGTTTGCATCAACAACCGTCATGAAAAAAGCCCTTCATGTGGCCACAGCGGTTCCGAAGAAATTGTGGAAGAGCTTAGAAAAGCCTCTAAGGAACTCAACCTCAAGGGCAAGCTTCGGGTGGCACGGAGCGATTGTTTAGATCTCTGCGCCTTTGGTCCCAATCTGATGATCTGGCCGGAAGGAATCTGGTATATGCAAGGTGACCAAAGAAGACGTCCCGCAGAACGTCGACAGCTACATGAAACTTGAAGATGTGGACAAGGCAGGCGCTGCCGGCGGAGCGCCGGACTAACCAGCTCAGTTCTTCATCGAACAGGACCTGGACCGCGAATCTCCTGGAGAACGTGGCAGATCTACATTGCTCCAGGCGATTGTTTTGTTTTCGTAGTTGAGATCTCCCGTCATGGATTTGAGGTAAGAAAGCAGTGGAACAAAAACCCTTGGCAGCCGAAGCTGGTGTTACTTTGAGAAAAGACGCCTGGTGGATCGAGCCTTTGTCGGTCGCCGTGGTTCTCCTTAGTTTTGGCATTTACGCGACATGGGCCGCCTTACAAAACGCCAACTATTACGCGGCGCCCTATCTGTCACCGTTTTATTCTCCGTGTCTTTCTAGCACTTGCGAGCATGTAAGCCTCCCCCTGATCGGGTCGTGGTGGAACATCTCACCGGCGTTTCTGATCTTATGGATTCCCGGCGGGTTCCGCGCCACCTGCTACTACTACCGCAAAGCGTACTATCGGTCTCTTTTCGGCTTGCCCCCCGGCTGCGGGGTTCGAGACGTGTGGCGCAGTTACTGGGGCGAAACGCGTTTCCCGTTTACTCTGCAGAACATCCATCGTTATTTTTTCTGGCTCGCTCTCCCGGTTCTGGCGTTTCTTTGGTGGGACGCCGTTGAGGCTTTCAACTTTTCGGATGGATTCGGCATCGGGATTGGAACCTTCGTGCTTTTGATTAACGCCGTGCTCCTGTCGCTTTACTCATTCTCATGTCATTCCTGCCGGCACCTTTGTGGCGGGCACCTGGACAGCTTCCATCAGTCCCCAGGCAAATACCGTTTGTGGAATATCGTAAGCCGCTTGAACGAACGGCACATGCTGATCGCCTGGGTGAGCCTCATCTGGGTCGCGCTGTCTGATCTCTACGTTCGCCTGGTTGCCACCGGCATGATCATGGATTTGAGGTTGCTCTGATGGCCGGGGCTGAAAGATACGAGACGCACGAGTACGACGTCGTTGTCATCGGTGCAGGCGGGGCTGGGCTCCGGGCCGCAGTAGAGGCGTCCGCCCAGGGAGCCAAAACAGCTATCATCTGCAAGTCCCTTTTAGGAAAAGCCCACACCGTAATGGCCGAAGGCGGGATCGCCGCGGCCTTGGGCAACGTCTATCCCGAAGATAACTGGCAAGTTCACTTCCGTGATACCATGCGCGGCGGCAAGCTCCTCAATAACTGGCGCATGGCGCAGATTCATGCGCAAGAAGCGCCCGACCGCGTTCTGGAATTGGAAGAGTGGGGAGCGCTTTTTGATCGCACCGCGGACGGTCTGATCCTGCAGCGCGACTTCGGCGGCCATCGCTATGCGCGGCTCGCTCACGTGGGTGACCGGACCGGGCTCGAAATGATTCGGACGCTCCAGCAGCATGCTGTCCACAAGGGCATCGACGTTTACATGGAATGCACCGTCCAGCGGCTGCTTAAAGACGGTGACCGCGTTTGCGGCGCTTTCGGGTACTGGCGCGAAAGCGGCAAGTTTATTGTCTTCAAGTCCAAAGCCGTTGTTCTCGCAACCGGCGGAATCGGAAAGGCTTGGAGGATCACCTCAAACTCATGGGAGTACACCGGTGATGGCATCACTCTGGGATTGGAAGCCGGAGCTGACTTGATCGACATGGAGATGGTGCAGTTTCACCCCACGGGGATGGTCTGGCCCCCGAGCGTGCGCGGCATCCTCGTGACCGAGGGCGTGCGCGGCGACGGCGGCACGCTCAAAAATACTCAGCAAAAGCGGTTCATGTTCGATTATATCCCTGAGTTCTTCAAAGCGGAGACGGCCGAAACGGAAAAAGAAGCCGACGCCTGGTACGAAGACAAGAAAAACAATCGTCGGACACCAGATCTGTTACCCCGCGACGAGGTTGCGCGGGCCATCAATGCGGAGGTTAAAGCCGGGCGCGGAACTTCCCATGGGGGCGTTTATCTGGATATCGCCTCGCGCCGGCCGCCGACTACATCAAACGCCGCTTGCCTTCGATGTACCACCAGTTCATGGAGCTCGCAGGCGTGGACATCACAAAGGAACCGATGGAAGTTGGCCCCACCTGCCATTACGTGATGGGCGGCTTGCGCGTCGATGCCGATTCCACAGCGACCACGATTCCCGGTCTGTTCGCGGCGGGAGAAGTGGCGGCCGGTCTACACGGAGCGAACCGCCTGGGAGGGAATTCGCTCTCGGACCTTCTGGTCTTTGGCCGCCGCGCGGGACTTTATGCCGCCCAATACGCCAAAGCTTGCAAGCGCTCGGCAACCGTGAACCCCGACCAAATCGAGGCTTACGGGCAAGAGTTGCTGGCGCCTTTTAGCGGCAAAGGCGGGGAAAACCCTTACAGCATTCATTCCGATCTTCAGGAATGCATGCAGAGCCTCGTCGGGATCATTCGCGCGGAATCTGAGTTACAGAAAGCGCTGGAGGAAATCGCGCGCTTCAAACAGCGCCTTGCCAAAGTCACAGTTCAGGGCAACCGGCAATACAATCCCGGCTGGCACCTCGCCCTCGATCTTCATAATCTCCTGACGGTTTCCGAGGCGTGCGCGCTGTCGGCAATCGAGCGCAAGGAAAGCCGCGGCGGCCACACGCGCGACGACTATCCCAAGACCGATGCGAAATTCGGCAAAATCAATATCGTCACCAGAAAAAGGAACGGAACATTGATTCTCGCGCAGGAACCGCTTCCGGAAATGCCCGAGGAACTGAAGAAACTCGTCGAGGAGCAACACTGATGGCTTCAGCGGAAGTAACCATGCGCGTGTGGCGCGGTGACTCCAATGGAGGCGCCTTTAAAAACTACCGGCTTGCCGTCGAGGAAGGCTGGGTCGTCTTGGACGTCATTCACGCGATACAAGCCCGGCAAGCAAACGATCTGGCGGTGCGATGGAACTGCAAGGCTGGGAAATGCGGCTCGTGCAGCGCGGAAATTAACGGCAAACCGAGACTGATGTGCATGACGCGGATGAACTCCTTTGCGCCGGACGAAACCATCACGGTCGCCCCGATGAAGACTTTTCCCATCATCCGCGACTTGGTCACCGATGTATCGTTCAATTTCAAGAAAGCGAAAACCATCCCGGCTTTCAAACCCAAAGCCAAAGAACCCGACGGAACCCGGCGCATGTTTCAGGAGGACATTGATCGGGTTCAGGAATTTCACAAGTGCATCGAATGCTTCCTGTGCCAGAACGTTTGCCACGTCATCCGTGACCACGAGGAAAACAAGGAGCATTTCGCCGGCCCCCGTTTCTTCATTCGTCTGGCATCTCTGGAGATGCACCCTTTAGATGCCAATGACCGCATGGAGTTGATCAAACAAAAGGCCGGTCTTGGCCTCTGCAACATTACCAAGTGCTGCACGGAAGTCTGTCCCGAGCATATTCATATCACCGACAACGGGATCATTCCGTTGAAAGAGAGGGTGGTTGATAACTTCTACGATCCTGTACTATGGTTGGTCCGCAAGATGACGGGAAAAGCATAGGCGTGTCATTGATGCCTGGAGGCAGAAATGGCTGACACGGGTGAAGGGGAAAAACTCAGCCAAGCAGATTTCGTCAGAAGAGCTATCACCACCCTAAGAAAACCCCCCTTTAAGGGGATCCATTCGGTGTATTCAGGATTCAACGAAGCTTTTCGCGCCTATTTCAGCGACGACCCAGTGAAGTGGACGACTCAACTCGCGGGTGAAGGGGTGATCGAAATCCGTCCCGCGCGCGGTGGCGTCATGATCTACCTTCCGGGCGAAGCTCCCGCCCGTACACAAGGCAAGGAAGTGCTGAAAAAGATGGGACTGTAAGAATTCCCGCGCCTATTCCTTCGCCATTCGCTATCTCTTTCCAACACGGGAGCACTTACGGCAAACTGCTCCTCGCCAAAACAGGCTTTCTTCTCCCGTTGGTCGGGGTTGCGGCGATAAACCTGTTGGATATAGAGCCGCGTCTCCTTGCCCTCGGGTTTGAGATTTCTATGGCAACGTTCAGGGAATTGCACCTCCGGGGACCTATTTTGGTGTTCCGCTGCGAGCCCGGGCATTGGGCCTCCCCTGACTCCGTAGACCACCTCCGATCCCGCTAATCCTTCTCACATGGAGTCATCATAGCTCGTCAAGGTTATATGCGCCCGCGTTGGATTCCTCAAGATGACCCTAGATGGGACAAAATGGACAATCTTTTTCATGAGATTGACCGGCTCAACAAGGAAAAGCCATCCGCGCCCGTACCCGATGAACACGCATATTAACTTGCCGCCGCCTATACTCTTGCATCGACACGTATTAGGATAGTAGAAGTTTTCGAACGGATTGAACGGACTTGAAGTAAAAGCCCTTCTGAGACTATGTAACAGTAGCGAGGATTCCCGCAGAGACTATGAACATCGCGCGCAGAAGCGAGATGCTCATGCAAGGCCTGCTGGAAAGCTTGGGTTTGTTGCAGGTCGACTGAAAGGACAACGGCGGGTCGAGACATGCCGGCCCTAAGGTGACGGCGGATTGAAGAGAACTAACATCGCCGCACATCACAGCAGAACAAGGCACCAGGTCCATGAAAAAGCTTTTCTCACCCATCTTTTACTTCGTGATCTTCGTTGTCTCCGTGGGGCTCATCGGCTATAGCTGGCTGATACTGCAAACGCAAATCGCGCAAAGGGCTCACGAGCAAGGAGATATTGAAGCGGCCGCCAGAATCTATGCGCGGGCGGAAAAGCCTTTTGATTTTGCTCCTTGGCTGTCTCGCATTCTTGGAGAAGAATACAAGAACGTAAGCCTCCGTCAAGTTGGAATTCTCTACGAACAGGACCAAACCGACGAAGCGTTCAAGAAACTCGAGCAGATAACGACCACGGCTCCTTCTCTTGCCGAAAGCGGCGAATACTCTTTCTGGACCGGCAATCTCCTGTTTCGCCGTGCCTTACAAACCAAGGACCCCGAAGCTTCGGTCAATGCCGCGAAGGCCGCGCTTTCTGAATACCAGAAAGGACTGGCCGCTCAACCCGACGATTGGGACTTGAAATACGACTTTGAGCTCGTCAGTCAGATTTTTCAGAAAGGTGACAAATCCAAAGACGAGCAAAAGGTTAAGTCGCTGGTCGATAAGATGCGACAAAACAATGAGCCGTCGCGTGAGGAACTAGCCCCGGAGAAACGCGGCTGACGAATTTCTGAGCTATGAGGTTTCTTTATCCACACTATCTGAAGCTCCTGTTTCTACTCCTTGCCCTGTTTCCCCTGTGGCTTTATTCCCAACACACGAAAAACAGGGCTCGTGCCATCCTGGGAGATAGCCGCCCCCTGAGAGCAATCTCGCACTTTTCGTCGCGCGCCAGGGACTGGGGCAAGTTCTTGATGCTCAATTTGGTCATGGGCGCCATGATCCTCGCCCTCGCGCACCCGCAGCTGATTCAGGGAAAGATGGTGCCTCAACCCGGAAAACTCGACATCGTGTTCCTCCTCGACATTTCCCCGTCCATGCGCGCTACCGACATTGAGCCCTCCCGCCTGGAGCGCGCGCTGGAAGTGATCGGGACCTTCACACGCAAGAAACCTGCCCAGGACCGTATCGGCCTGGTATCTTTCTCCGGCGGAAGTCTGATCCTTTCCTATTTGACGGAAGACGCCAATAATATCTTATTTTACCTCGACTATCTGAAGCAGGACACCTCTCTCAGTCCGGGAACCAACATCGGCCGGGCATTGAAGAATGGACTCACCATTGTGGCCAAGGAACTTGAAACCAACCCCGCGGCAGCGCAAAACAAAAGAGTCTTCATTCTTCTTTCTGACGGGGAAGATTACGGTCAAGAGTTGGAGAGCGCGGTCGTGGCGGTAAAGCGACAGAACATCAAGGTCCATACGATTGGAATCGGGTCCAAGGAAGGCGCCCCCATTCCCATAGCCTCGAACGACGGCAAAGCGGTCTTCCTGGAAGATGAGAATGGAAACAAAGTCATCACCCGCCTCGACGAGAAAACGCTGCGCTGGCTTGCGGAGCAAACCGGCGGGCAATTCTATCGTTCGCTCACGGGGCAGGAATTAGCGCAAGCTTTTACTGAGATCGTCCTCAAAGAAAGGGCAATTCAAGGCTTTAAGAAAGTCGTTGAGTATTACGATCTCTATCACGAAGTACTGCTCGGAGCCCTGGGAATTTTTCTCACAACGATGTTTCTCTAACCATTTCATGGAAAGCACGGAAACCATCACGCAAGAATCGGTCTTCTGCTCGATCCAGAAGGTTGCCCGGGAAATCAGCAAGGTCATCGTCGGACAAGAGTGGTTGATTCAGCGGCTGCTCATTGCTCTTTTTTCCGAGATTCCCTACTCGTTCAAGCGCGATGAGCAGGAGAAATCAGGTTATGGCCATGTGTTGCTCGAAGGGGTCCCCGGGCTTGCGAAGACGCTGACGGTCATGACGCTCGCAAACACGATCCATGCCAAGTTTCAGAGGATTCAGTTCACTCCGGATCTTCTTCCCGCCGACATCATCGGCACCCGAATCTTTGATAGCGCTTTGAGCACTTTTCGTACTGAAAAAGGCCCGATCTTCGCGAACCTGATTCTCGCCGACGAAATCAATCGCGCCACGCAGAAGACACAGAGCGCGTTGTTGGAGGCAATGCAGGAGCGGCAAGTCACGATCGGCGAGAACACGTACGCTTTAGAAGAGCCCTTCTGGGTCTTGGCCACCCAGAATCCCGTGGAACAGGAAGGTGTGTATGCCCTGCCTGAGGCCCAGGTCGATCGCTTTTCCTTGAAAGTGAAGGTGGAGTATCCGTCCCACACCGATGAAGCTGCGATGCTCGCACTCAACCTGAGTGAAATCATGGTAAACCAGGTTATCACCCCGTATGATGTGGTTCGCTTCCGCCGCTACATCAGCGACACCTATGTCAGTGACGCGATTCGCGAGTACATCATCCGTATCGTGCGCGCGACGCGCAACAGCCTGCCCACAAGCCTGCCGGTGGTGACCGAAATGGTCCTTCACGGCGCATCGCCGAGGGCGGCGCAACACCTGCTCGCCCTCGCCCGCACCACTGCCTTTTTTCTCGGGCGCGATTACGTTCTTCCGGCAGACGTCAAAAGAATTGCGCCGGACGCTCTGCGGCATCGGCTGATCCGGACGGTGCGCGCCGAAGCGGAGAATGTCACGACCGACGAAATCCTGAGTGAGGTGCTGAGCAAAGTGCCGATTCCGTGAACGGAGCCCGGCCGTGATCCCTACGGAATTAAGAGAAAAACTCCGCTATATAGAGATCTATACCCGAAGGGCGGTCCGCGATCATCGCGTCGGCGACTACCGCAGCCCGGTGCGCGGCAGAGGCTTCGAATTCGACCAGCACAAGCGCTATCAACACGGCGATGACTACCGCCAGATCGATTGGAATGTCACCGCTCGCATGCATTATCCCTATGTCAAGAAAGACTTCGAAGAGAAAGAGATGAGCGCCATGATCTTGGCCGACCTATCTCGCTCCATGGAGTTCGCCAGCGTTGAGCAATCGAAGCGGGAACTCCTCGTCCTGGCGACGGCCACCCTGGCTTTCTCAGCGGCCAGCGACAATATGAAGGTGGGTCTCCTCGGCTTCACCGACACCATTGAAGTCAACTTGCCCCTCAAGAAGGGAACCGCTCAAACGTGGAGCATTTTGGAGTCGTTATATGAGGCGAGACCCGCTTCCACGAGAACTAATTTGCTTTGCCCATTAGAATACCTCGATACCCGGCTCAAGAACTCAACCCTGGTATTTTGCATCTCAGACTTCATCAACGTCGAGCAGGCCTTCGCCTCCCGGGCGCTCAAGCACCTGGCGCAAAAGCACGATTTTGTCCCTCTGATCCTGACAGACGGGTGGGAAGAGGAACTGCCCGCTGCGCGGGGCTTTCTCCGTTTTCGCGACGCGGAGCTTGGCGAAACGATGCTCTTGAATCTTTCTCGCAGGAAACGGGAACTTTATAACTCGCTCGTGCGAGAGCGCAAGATTGGTCTGGAACGCGCGCTCTACCGATTGAACCTCGATCATCTTTTCCTTCACGTCGGAGAACCTTTTTTGGATCCGCTTCTGGGCTTTTTTCTCACGCGTAAGAGGGTAAGATGAAAAAACTTTTCCTTTGGTGTCTCCCTCTTTTGGTCTGGGGGCTGATTGGCGCCGTGAATCCCGCGGCAAAGAGCAGGCGCAGCAAGATCTCGGTCTCGACCCGTATCGACAAGACGGCCATCTGGGTCGGGGACACCTTGGAGTACACGATCCGAGCGATTCACGACAAAGACGTCGACTTAGTGCTCGACAATTTAAAGAAGGAAAACTTGAATTTGGCGCCTTTTGTCGTGCGCGATATCTCCGTCCGGCAAAGTTCGTATGGCACCGGCAAAAATGTTTCTGAGATCACGCTTTCCCTCGCCACCTACGAGAGCGGAAAACCCGATCTCCGAATTCCTCCCTTTAGCCTCTATTATTTCGTGCGCGAGCCGGGTCTTGAACACCAGGCCGAAGCCCAGGCCGAAACGATTGCCGTTCCCGCTATCAAGGTTGGGCTCAGATCCACGCTTACAGGCGACAACCCGAAGCTGCGCGACGCCATGCCATATGCCGAGAGCCAGCCCCAACAATGGATCATCCCCCTGATCCTAGGTTTGTCCGGGCTGGCGTTTCTCGCGTTGCAGTTAGGAAAGCGTGCCTGGACTGCGCTGCACACTGTTCGGCCGCAACGAAAACGCTTAAGTCCCAGAGCAAGGGAGAGATTGGCCCAGGGTTTCGTCAAGAAGATTAAAACGATGGGAACGGAATCGGCCGAAGATCAATTGCGGTTTTACGCCGAGGTGTCCCAGTTTCTCCGCAATTATCTCGAGGAGTGGCTGGAAATTGAGGCGCGCGGTCTCACTCCCGAGGAGATCAGGAGCGCCCTCAGCGATTCCGGAAGGAATGGGCCTTCCGCGGAGCCGATCAAAGCCGTCCTGGAAAAGTGTGACCAGGTGCTCTACGCTAAAGACGGTCTGCAGGTCGGGCGCAAGTGGCGCGATGAAGTCCAGCAAGAGTTGGAGCGGTTGGTGCGACATCGCGCTTAGCGAAGGGATATGATCTTCACGCGCCTGGACATTTTTCGTTTCCTTGTTCCTGCGCTATTGCTGTTTTGCCTCGTTCGCTGGAGAAAGAAGAAGAACTATTTCGCTCATCCGCTGATCTCTTATTTGCAGACCAAGATCCGGCCGGCATCACGTCTGGTCTATTTGCCAAGGTCTTTTGAGTTCGTGGCGCTGGGATTTCTGATCGTGGCCGCGCTCAACCCGGTGCTTCCATCCGCAGACCATTTCGTCGCCAAGCGTGGTCTCGATGTGCTGATGGCTCTCGACCTCTCCTCGAGCATGCAAGAACCCATCGATCTCAAGGGAGCACTGGAACGGCAGAGAATGGGAATTCGCGCGAAAGAGAAAACCCGTCTTGAAGCCGTTAAGGGCGAGATGATCAACTTTGTCCGCAGGCGCCAAGGCGATCGTATGGGCGTCGTTGTGTTTTCTGAAAACGGCTATGTAGTAACTCCCCTGACTTTCGACACCCCCTATCTGACCCAATACCTGCGGCTGGTCGATAATAAGACCTTAGCGAGTGAGGGGCAGACAGCGATCGGGGAGGGGATCCTCACCTCATTGGACCTGGCGGCGAAACAAGCACGCGAAGGGGGTAACAGCAAAGGCAAGGTGATGGTGGTGTTGACCGACGGTGAAAACAACACGGGGCGCGACGTTTATCAGGCAATTAATAAGGCTCGTGATGAGGGCTATCGAATTCACTTCATCGGCGTCGAAGTGGACCGCGCGCGAGATGCTCCTAGACTGATTGCGGCCGTGCAATCCACCGGAGGAAAGTACTACGATGTGCGCGACGCGCAGCAGTTGGAACAAGCCTATCGGGATATTAATCACTTGGAGAAAGGGACCTTCCTCGTCAAGACCCAGGGAAAGCAGGTCCCCTACTTCTATCCTTTTGTCGCGATTGCACTGGGCGCGCTCGCTCTGAGCGTTGCGCTCAGAGCCATTCCTTATTTCGTTGAGGTTTCATAGCATACCGCAGGCACTGGTTGGCAACCACTGCCTGCGAGTTCCGCGCTGCCATTCTTCACCAATTGTTACTCTAAAAGGGCTCGCCCATTTTATATTTATAAATACGGCTCCGGCGCGAAGTGCCGCGCAGCAGGGAAAAAAGTGCTCCGCGAAACACCATGAAATAAGAGAGGAAAAAACTGGCAACGGCGACGATGAAGAAAATCTGTATCCCTGACGGCAAAGAACTGGCGACTAGAACCAGCGGTCCGAAAGCGAAATACGCGGCCAGCCCGATAAACAGATTGGGAATAAACCACTCGATCCAATTTTCAATGACAAAGCTATAACTCGCTGACAGAACTTCCAGACCGCCCAGGCGAGCTTGATAAAGGAGTTCGGGGACCACGTTGAGAACCGTATAGATCAAGATTCGGAGGAACAACAAAATAAGTAAGCCGTTCGGCAACGTGTACAGGATTTGTGCAGCTAAAGTCATCGGAATCCACAGAATGAAGGAAATTTGGATGATGTCCAAAATGTACACGGTCCATCCCCCGAAAAAATCATGAATGTCAGCCCTGCCTATCCTGAGAAGATTTTCGATCAGATGAAGTCCTGAACTGATACATGCGTCACTTACGAGGAGCAACAGGATGCCCCCAATGAAGCCCAGGGGCGCGACGACCGCACTTGCTACCGAGAGGATCACGCTGTAAGCCAACGGTGCAAACAGGACGGTCCAGTTCTTTCGCATGAGCTGAAACGTACGACCTAGCGCAAGCTGGTATAACCAAAGGGTAGCCTTCACGATCTCCATCGATTCTCCTTGGTGCCCCGGATGACGGCGCCTCGCTACCCCTACCATCCACAGGGTCGCAAAGTCCATCCTAACAGCCCTCCCACTTAACGGTATTGAATACAGTGCCTAAGTTTTCTCGTGGTTTTGCCAAACCGCCATTTTAAATTCAAGACGAGGAATAGGAGAATGATTCCAAATGAAATGGGAAATAGCGACCATAAGTAGTTGATCGCCAGCTTAGGGCGCGACCTTGATCGCTTCCAAGCCGCGCACGTAGTCTTCGGGAAGTCCCCAGAACGTCGCGCCCTCAATAATAAGCCGCTTGTATGCAGCGCTGGGCAGCGGAGGGTCCGCCTCTTCCTCCGGAAAATAAAGCGAAGCCTTTGAAGGTTCTTCCCCGTCTATTCCCGGGTAGACCAACCTCTCTTCCCGCCTGTAGTTGTTTCCTTCGCGCCCGGGAACGTAATCCTCCGCCTGGTCCAAAGATTCAATCTCGCGGTCATCAATCTCGTAGACCACGCCCCAAACCATTTGCCCCAAATCCGGCAGCGCTCCGGCCGCGCCACATCCACGGCTCTTCGACTTCAACGGAAATGCGAGCCGGTAATCCTTCAATCTCGCGACGGTGATGAAGCGAGCCGACGGACAGCGCCGCTGCATTTGCGGCCAGTTCATATTCGATCCGTATGCGAAATAAAGCATCAGCTAACGCGCCCCTCCTAGTTGAGCAATGCAGATTGCAAATGGCAGACTTTGTTTTTTTGCTTGCCTTTTTCCCTGGAAACGCCCTTTTGTCACGGTCGGTAAAACGACTAAGGCTTGACCTCAATAGTGCATAATTCTATTCTGAGATCCTTCGCTTCTCAAACGGATGTTTGAAACCCCGCAGGGAGCCAATATGCCCGAACAAAAACCCTACCGACTGCCGGCTACCGTAACGCCCGAACTCTACCAAATCCGCCTTGCTCCGGATTTGGAAACTTCCACCTTCGCAGGGGAGGAAAAGGTCATTGTCAAAGTTCATGAGCCGGTCAGAGCAATCATTCTCAACGCCGCCGAATTGGAATTCCAGACAGTCTCGATCCAAACCGCAAACGGAACTTCAATTCGCGGGAGCGCGGTTCTCGATGAAGCCAATGAACAAGCCCGTTTGAATTTTCCTCAGGTATTAGAACCCGGGCTATGGGAGTTACAGCTAACTTTTTCCGGGATTCTTAACAACAAGCTGCACGGTTTTTACCGCAGCACTTACAAAGACGCCAACGGCAAAGAAAAAGTGCTGGCATCAACTCAATTTGAATCGACCGACGCGCGGCGGGCTTTCCCCTGCTGGGACGAACCGGCCTTGAAGGCCGTCTTCCAAGTAACTCTGGTGGTCGGTGAAAACCTGAGCGCGATATCGAACGCAAGGATCGTCCGCGAAACTTTCTTAGCAGGAAAAAAGAAAAAGGAGGTCGTATTCGCCGACAGCATCAAGATGTCCACCTATCTTGTCGCCTTCATCGTCGGCGAATTCGAAGGCACTGCGCCTGTGATGGTCGGCGACTCTCCCCTGCGTGTCTGGGCCGTCCCCGCCAAACTTTACCTCGCAAATTTTGCGCGGCAGATTGGCAGCTTCTCGTTGTCCTTCTTCAGCCGGTATTATGACCTCCCCTACCCCGGGGACAAATTAGACTTGATTGCAGTCCCGGACTTCGCTTCGGGCGCGATGGAGAACCTGGGCGCGATCACGTTTCGGGAAACGGCGCTATTGGTAGACGAAGAGCGGGCAACCCGCAGTGAGCTGGAGCGGGTCGCGGACGTCGTGTCGCATGAAAATGCCCACATGTGGTTCGGCGACCTCGTCACCATGCGGTGGTGGAATGGTCTCTGGCTAAATGAGGCTTTCGCCACATTCATGGAGATGCTTGCCGTCGACGCCTGGAAACCCGAGTGGAAGCGCTGGGACAGCTTCACTGTCTCGCGCGCCGCCGCACTCTCGGTCGACGGCCTCAAGAGCACGCGGCCGATCGAGTTTCCCGTGGAAAAGCCGGAAGACGCGGCGGGAATGTTCGACGTTTTGACTTACGAAAAGGGCGCTTCCGTGTTGCGCATGCTCGAGCAGTACCTCGAACCCCACGCGTTTCGAGACGGAATCAGGGTGTATTTGCGCCGGCACGAATATGCGAATGCCGAAACCACGGATCTCTGGGATGCGCTGGAGGATTCTTCACATCAGCCCGTCCGCGCCCTGATGGACTCCTGGATCTTTCAGCCGGGCTATCCGTTGATCAGCGTCGAACGGGACGCCGGCGGCCTTATCTTATCGCAACGCATCTTCCGTTACCTTCAAGATGGGACGGATCAAGAGCGCAAATGGCATGTCCCGATTTTTCTGCGCGCGCACACCCAAAACGGTAAGGTCGACCAAACGGTTCTCCTGACCGATCAACGTCAACGGGTTGACCTTGCGGACGGCGCAGCGTGCGTTGTCGTCAATGCAGGCGGGCATGGCTTCTACCGCGTGCGCTACAGCCCGGAGCTGATGAGCGCCATTGAAACCGATCTCCAGAAAAACCTGTTGCCGGTTGAAAGATTCCACTTTGTCAACGATACCTGGGCGACGACCTTGGCCGGTCTGACACCGCTCACGGACTACCTCAGTCTACTGGACCTCCTCCGCGACGAAACCAACCTTAACGTCTGGACCACCGTGCTAGGTTCTTGTCACCATCTGCACCGAATCTTTGACGATCGGCAACGTTTAGCTCTCCAACAGCGCATTCGCGAAATCCTGCTCCCCGCAGTTAATCGCTTCGGCTGGTCGCCGCAAGAAAGGGAATCCGAGCTGGAGAGCCAGCTACGAAGCGAACTGATCGGTGCAATCGGAACTCTGGGAGAGGACCAAACCGTCCAGGAAAGAGCACGCCAGCTATACGCGCAACTCGAAAAGCACCCGACCTCCGTTGACCGGAACCTGGTCCCTGCGCTGGTCTCCATCGTCGGCCATACCGGCGATCGAATCCAATACGAGAAATTTTATTCCAACTTCAAGAACCCCCGGACCCCACAGGAGGAAACAAGATACCTCTTTGCGCTTGCAAATTTCCGCCATCCGGATCTCATCGACCAAACATTGAACCTGACCCTTAGCAGTGACGTCCGAACGCAGAACGCCCCGTACCTGATGCGCGCCCTTTTCTTTAATACCGACGCGCGCGCGGCGGCCTGGTCTTTTATGAAAGCCCATTGGGAGGAAATGTTGAAGGAATATCCCGACAATTCCATCCCGCGCATGTGCGAAGGCATCGTCGCGCTGGTCGCACCCGAGTTAGAATCTGATGTGAAGCGTTTTTTTGCCTCCCACCCCGTGAAACAAGGCGCCAAGCAAATGGAGCAGCACCTGGAAAGGCTCCGCATCGCCGTGGCATGCAAGGAGCGCTGGAAAGACTTGCTCCGCGGCCAATAGACCGCCTTCTTCAGCGACCCGAGTGGAAGGGCTCCCGCGACGGCGGCGGGCTGCGGTAACCATCAAAATCATGTCAAATTCTTCTCCTCTGATCTGTTGTTGCGTTCGCCGACCCGGCCTGCGTGGGTCCTGCAGGTTTGCTAACCACTGAAGACGATTATACAATCCGCCCCAACGAATTAGATGGGTGGTCGAGATCGGCTGGCGGAGCTAAAACAATGGTTCTGCCTAGCGTTTGGCGAGGTGTGAGGTGAACTGGACTGCCATTGTCAAATCAACCATCACGCTGTTCGCGATTGTCAATCCGATTGGCAGCATTCCCCTTTTTCTCCAGCTTACCGGCAGCATGACGCCGGAAGAGCGGAGAAGAGCCTTTCGCACTGCCATCGTTGCAGCCAGCGCGATCCTGTTCGTCTTCATCCTAGCGGGCGAAAGGATTCTCACTGATTTCTTTCAGATTCAGGTCACGGACCTGATGGCGGCAGGCGGCTTGTTGCTTTTGATCATCGCGATGGATCATCTGGTGTTCGGCGCGCTGGCGCGCGGTGTGTTAACCGGAGAGCAGCAGGACGCCGATCATATCGGAGCGGTTCCTATCGCCTGCCCCATTCTCGCGGGTCCCGGAGCGATGATGACCGTGTTAATTATTTTCTCCGAGCACGGCCTGTTGGTCGCCGTCATCTCCGTCCTGGTCGTGGTCAGCATCACCTGGTTGATTCTTTACTTCATCGATGCGATCTATCGCATCCTTGGAAAAACCGTCTGCACCGTGCTTTCCAAGATTCTTTGTCTTTTCATTGCCGCCATCGGCATGAAACTTTTAGTGCAGGGATTGACTCACTATTTCAAGTGAAGGTCTGGTTGAACGCGAGACGAGCTATCGGCGTTGGCCAGCTTCCGAGAGGTTGAGGAAGAGAAATTCGGATGACGCACAGGAACCGGAAATTCGGCTGACCCGGAGAAGCAAGAGCCGGAAGGGAAGCAGCAAGGCGAGGCACTGTGAACCGATGAAGTTCTCGATTTTCCAGGAGATGCAAATCTCCCATCCTACACGGGAAACGGAACAGCAAACGTTTCGAGATTGTGTGGCGCAAGCAGTTTTAGCCGACGAGCTCGGTTATCACTGTGTTTGGGAAGTGGAACATCACGGTTTATACGAGTACTCTCATTCTTCCGCTCCCGAGATATTCCTTTCTTTTGTCGCCGCGCGCACCAAGCGGATTCGCCTGGGTCACGGTGTGACGCTCACGCCCTACCGCTACAACCTCGCATTCGGGTTGCTGAGAGGGTTGCCACCCTGGATATCCTTTCTGAAGGGCGGGTCAATTGGGGGTCGGGTAAGAGTTCGAGCCGAGTGGAGCAGAATGCCTTTGAAAGCGACATCTCCCTACTTCATGACCAATGGCTCGAAGCTTTGCGTATGATCCCGCGGATGTGGCAAAGCGATGTCTTTGAATGGCACGGGCAATTCTTTTGTATTCCACCGACTCGCATTATCCCCAAGCCGATCCAGCAACCTCATCCGCCGATATTTGCCGCTTGCTCCAAGCCCGAGTCCGTAGCATTCGTGGGAGCTTTAGGAATAGGAGCTCTGAACTTCGCGGTGGGGGACCTCGACTCGTTGGCTATAAAGATAGTGGGCTACAGACTTGCGGTCGCAGCAGCCAAGCCTGAAGGCTATCAACGCAACGATCACTTTGCGTGCACGCCGCCGACATTGGTTCTTGAAGACAATAAAAAGGCCCGCCTGTATGGGTTTCGCGGCGCGCGTTTTTTTGCCGCGGGGCTAGCCCGTTACTACTTCGCCGCGGATCCTTCTGCCGGTCCGTACGGTATTCCGGACGATTTCCTGCTTCCCAACAACATGATCATAGGGGACCCCGTGGGGGCACGGGAGACTGTGAGGGGTTTTCAGAAAGCGGGAGTGGATGAATTGATCCTGGTGATGCAGATGGGCCATGTTCCTCACGAGTTGATCATGCAGTCACTCCGCACGTTTGCCGAAAAGGTAATGCCGCATTTCTGTTGATCGTGGCCTGACACGGCTGTTTTCTGTTTTGATTCGACGGTCAAGTTAGGTAAGGGAAGGACTTGAATATGAGCCAAGACAGCCCAACAACTAAGAATGTGCTCACCAACCCTGCGCGGATTTGATACCAGAGTTGTCGATCCGGAGGAACAACGTCCTTACATGGAACGTCTGCAGGCCCATCTAACTGCGTACGCTAGCCCCGACGTAAGCTTTGAAGTTCATGGCATCTCACCGCCCGATCGCTATTTGAACCCGGTGACCGAGTTTCGCTGTGCGGCGCAGACGATTCGTAACGCTATTGAGGCGCAGGAGCAGGGGTACAGCGGGTTTGTCATCGGGCACTTCCAAGAGCCAGGATTGGTTGAGAGCCGAACTGTGGTTGACATCCCGGTTATCGGCCTGGGCAAGGCAACCATGCTCTATGCTTGCACGCTGGGCCGCACGTTTGGTTTGGTAACCATCAACCCTGTCTTCATTTCCTGGCATCGAGATCAATCATGCGCCATGGCCTGGGTCAGCGTGCGATCGGCGTGCGAGCAATTAGCACGCAGGTTGCCACGTACATGCAAGCCTTCGAGGAAGAGATGGTCTACCAGCAGGTCAAGGAGGAATTCCGCCAGCAGGTGCTGCCCCTGGTGGAAGCGGGCGCCGAGGTCATCATTCCCGCCGGCGGTTTGCCGATGCTGCTTCTAGCCCGCGAGAATAACTTCACCATTGAGGGGGCGACCGTGCTGAACGGCATCGCCGTGGTCACGGCCATGGCAGAACTAGCGCTTAAGTTGTACCGCCTGACCGGGGTTGCAGTCAGCCGCCAAGGGACATTCACCAAAGCTCCCCCCGAGGCGATTCAGGAGTTTCTTGCAAGCCGATAAGCACTCAGACTCTGCGAAAAATCAATTGCCGCGACGTGCGCTGAAAGGACAAGGTTAACCATGGCATGCAGCCGTTAGTAAGTTTATCGAGACCTGGCAACCTGTAGAATCTAACAAGCGATCCGCGGTCTGGAAGTGGGCAATATACTGGCTTATCTGAAGGGGATCTCGATAAATTTAGCGAAAACCAAAGGAAGGAGTCAAAATGTCCGTCGGAATGATACTGTTGGCAATCTGGCTTATTCTGAGTGGCCTTCCGTCGTTCGTCCGCTTTGTAATTCCCAATAAGTTAATGGCGGTTCTGGCGCTGTTGGCAGGAATTCTAATTTTGGCAGGAAGATAGTCAGAAAATAAGGTAGACCGGGGCCGTTTGCGAGCAGCAGATAAATTTGCCTAACTTTCGCTAAAGCGGATCGAGAGCAACTTGTGTCTAATGGACCGCTCTCGTTGACAGCGTTCGACTATGCGCAATAAAAGATTCATAGTTTACACAAGTTAGACCATAACCATGCATGAACGACTAGCTCCAATGCGAGGGCATTTCAGACGTGAAGCTATATGGATGACAATTTTGCCAGTTGTTTTACTCATCGTTGCTCTGCTAGCGGCGCTTTTGCTACCGAGACTTGTTAGCGGTCGGGTTCAAGAGATGGATCAGCGGCATGACGTTGCACCTCTGTTCCCGAACTAGGCCACGACCAATCACGACCAGGGAGGTCCCCACATGCCTAAGTTAAGACATTTGGCGTTGCATTCTGAGAATCCGGAAGCGGCGGCCGAGTTCTACAAGAGGCTTTCGGCATGCGAGATCAGCCGGAAACCCGCCTCGCCGAAGAGTCCTGATTCGTGATCGTGTTCGTGTGCGTAGCGGATGAGTCAATCCACCACGTTTTTAACCCGCGGTCGGCCGCAGGCCGCAGATCGGCGACTTTGGAACGCGAATCACTCTTAGGGATCCTCGGCTTGGACCCGGCTACGCATTTAGGTCCTTTCTAACCGGCTCCACCGGCTCAATCGGGTTACCGCCCATCGGCCGCCGATGGTCAGAATTGCCAGCGCAAGGATCAGCAAGACACCAAGGGCGGTAGTCTCACCGGCGAGGCCTTCGTCCCAAAGATCCCACATGACAACCGACAAGACACGGCTATTTTCCGTGCCCAGGATCAGGGGCACGGAAAATGAACGGAGCGCGTGGGACGATACCCATATCCAGCCGCTAACAAATGCCGGCAGAAGCAGCGGCAGCACGATCCGTCTCATAACCGTCGACCAGCGCGCGCCGGAAACTTGCCCGGCCTCTTCCAACTCACTGTGGATTTGCGCCACAGCCCCATTCATCGCTCTGCTGCCGAATGCAACGTAACCGACCGTCAGACCGAGGATGACGATCCAAACTGTACCGTAAAGCTGCAAATGATTTAACGGGGGCTGGAGGTACAAAAATACAAAAGCGATCCCGATCACTACTCCCGGCAGCGAATGAGGGAGAAATGTTACTCCATCGAGCAAGGCCCGGCCTTTGAAGCGCTTCCTGACAACGACCCAGGCAACAACGAGGGCGACGAGCATGGTCAGCGTACCGGTGCCCATACTTACAATGATCGTATTAACCGTAGCATTGAAAATCTTTTCTTGCGAAAAAACATAGGTGTAGTTGGTCGAGCTTGCAAACGAAAGAGCCTTCCACGAAGGCGTTATGTAGTAAGGAGTCAGCGAGCGCCAAAAGAGAATCAGCGTAGGGGCTGCAATTGTTAGAACGAAATAACACAGAAACAGGAAAAGGGCAGGATAACGCCACTTCCCCAAGTGGATTAGGCGGGGCCGGTAACCCTTGCCCGTGATCGTCACAAACCGTCCCGCCTGACCCGCGGCCCGCCGGTAGGCGTACACCAGCAATAGACTGGCTGTCAGGAACGTGACGCCGAGCGCGGCGGATAACCCGTACTGGGGAGGGGAAAACCTCAAGGTAGTGAAATAGAAATAGGTGGAAAACACATAGATGCCAGCCGGAAACCCAATAACGACCGGGATCTCCAAAGACTCGAGGCTGCTCATAAAGCTATACATGAACGCCGCAAAAATAGCGGGTGTGAGCAAGGGAAGAAAGACACGGAAGAAAGTGGCTCGATTGGACGCGCCGGATATCCGGGCCGCTTCCTCCAGACTGGGATCCATGGCTCTAAATGCGCCCACGATCATGAGGAAAATGGTTGTGACTCCCCTCAAACCGTCGAGAAAAATCATTCCCCCCAGGCTATAAATGTTAAACGGCCCCTCCAACACCTCTAATCCCAGCATCGACAAAAGATTTCTCAGCCATAGGTTGATGACGCCGTTCCTGGGCGAAAACAGAAAGGTCCAGGATATTGCAAACAATAGGCCCGGCACAGCCATCGGCACCAGCATGAGTCCCCAGGCCACGTTTCGGAGCGGCATATCGGTTCGTTCCGTAAGGAAAGCGAAAAGCATGGCGATGATAACCGATAACACCGTGCTGGCTACCGCCAGAACCACCGTGTTGGAAAGCATGACGTAGGTGTCCCTGCTTGAATAAGCATTGAGGTAGTTATGTAGGGTAAAGCTTCCCGGCTGCCACGGTGTTCCCGACCGAAAGCTAAAGAGAATGAGAAAAACAAGTGGAACGATGATGAGCCAAAGGGCAAATACGATGACAAACAAAGGGCCGGCATTGTGCCGGCCCTTTGACCAAAAGTTGTATACACCCTCCCCGACGCTAAGGCGAGCAACCGTTTCCATCAGGCGGCATGGATTCGGTTACCGTACGCCGGGAAGTCCAAGCAAGTCGGCGTATTGGCGGTCGTAGATTTCTGATTTGTTCACGCATTTTGCATCACAGATGGCGACGTATTTCCCCTTGGCCATAGAGTATTTCCTGGATTTGGGACTCCACGGCATACCACGATAGCCCTTGCTCTCGATCACTTCTTGTCCCTTGCTGGCCATCCACACAATCAAGAGCTGTGTCGTGGCCGGCGTTTCTGACCACTTGAGAACGTGAATTTGCGTGCCGAATTCCAGGGGAAGCGGATCGGGAAACACAAATGTGACCGGGGCGCCCTTGTCGATCATCGGCATGGCACTGTGGTAATTGACCCCGCAGAACAGGGGGAACTCCCCGCCTGCAACCTTTTGCAGATTTTCGGTCTGCCCACGGTTCAAAACGGCCTTGTTGGCAACTGCACCCTTGAGCCATTTAACGATGAACTCGCTCGTCTTCGGGTCGTATTGCAGCGCCGTCAATTTGTTTCGCGGATCGAGTAGAAACTTTCCCTTCCACCTTGTATCGAGGCAGTCATTCCAGTTCTTCGGCGCTTGGTTTGCGGGTACGATCTGATTGTTGTAAGCGATGCCGCGAGCCAAACCGGAAACGGCGATAAAATCGCCATTCGGATCCAGCATGCGGTTATCCACCTCTCCCCAATCAGCGGGCAGCGCTTTCACCAAAGCCTTATAGTCAAATGGAGGTTTTATAAACAGGCCGGCCTTTTCATAAGCGTCCCAGCTTTCCGAAGAAATATGGAGGATATCGTAGTTTGGCATCCTCCCCTGCTGGGCTTCCATTAGCATTCTTTGCATTTCTTCCACGCGTCGCGACCGTTTGTAGTTGATGTTCTTTATGAAAGAGAAGTCTTTCTTGAATTCCGCGAGCACAGGTGTGGCCAGATTCTCAGGCCATTCCATGCCTACGCGAAGGTTGCCGTCCTTCTTGTCCAACTCAGCCTTAGAGGCATTCATCAGTTGGTCAAAAATATTTGGCGCGCCATAGCTATCCTTTGTGGGCGCAACCAGGAAACTCAAGACAGCCAATAAGACCATCACTCCGCGGCAATAAGTGTTTTTTCCTTCCATCACTATCCCTCCTTTCGATGCCAATTGAAGACCCGAAACAGGTTGACCCGCAGATTCTCCGTCTACGCAAGAACTCACCTATCCAAAACTACTCCTAACAGAGTATAGAATTGTTTCAATACCCCCAAACAGAAGCAGTTATTATGACTAAAGTCCTATAAATCAGAATTAAGCGTCGATAAGGCCAGCTCTTAGGGGGTTCCAAGAGAGATGCAGAAAGCCGAACGGGAGCCGCCCAAATCAGAAACCCCGTAGAGAAAAAAATACCAAAGAACTGGCGCGAAAGGGAACTGACGTGATAACAAAAGCCACACGATCAGACTTGATATTTGCGACCGATCACATGACCGAGATCAAGGAGGTTATCGTATGCCCAAGCTAAGACATTTGGCGTTGCATTCTGAGAATCCGGAAGCCACGGCTGAGTTCTACAAGAAGGCTTTCGGGATGAGAGAGATCAGCCGGAAAACTGACTCGCCGCTGGCTTCGCTGAACATTTATCTCACCGATGGCACCATTCATCTTGCGATTTTGAAATACCGGACCCCCGAGATAGCGCGGGTCTATGGTGGGTCAGAAAGCTACGGCATCAGTCACTTTGGCTTTTGGGTGGAGGATGCTGATCACACGAGGAACCAACTGCGTGAAGCCGGCTCGGAGTGCGTTGGCGACCGCCCGCCTGGAAACAATCTTTTCGAGGAAAAGTGGAAAGGCCCGGACGGAGTTGTGTTCGATATCACCCAGCACGGCTGGACGGGCGCCAAGCCACCGAGCGCGGATTAAATCGGTCGTGCTTCGTGTTCGTTTTTCAGACCGCGGGCGGCCACAAGGGTGATGAGCGCGCACACATCGGGCGCGACAAAGCAGCGTGTGAATGGCTACTTGCGGTTCGACGCGGCTCAGCACGAATCACTCCTAGCATCGAGTCAGCCAGTCGGCCTGAGCAATGTCAAAGGATAGTCGTTATCCGCTCGGCGCCGACAATGTGGCAGGCGTTTTTCATCGGCCTAGATGAATCGCGACTGCGCCGGCAACGATGCTTAAGCTTCCCAGAACCGTCAAGCCATTGATTCGTTCGATTTCCCGCAGAAAAATTGCCGCTCCAATTAGGGCCCAAAGCGGATAGCTGGCGGCTATCGGAGCAATCACCACGACGGGTCCGATACTCAAGGCAGTGATAATGAAACTGATAGACAAGGTCTCCGCGATCCCCGTCACAAGGAAATACCCCACGGCCTTCCGCTGCCATACCAGGCGCTCCCTGGTTGAAGGAAAATTGACATACCCAAGAAAGCCTACCAGAGATGCCGTCCCCATCAGCGCGGCAAAGAAAAGCGGTTCGTTCGACAAAGTCAAGGCATAGCGTCTAATGGGATGATTGATTCCGGTGAGGAGCGCAGCTCCCACAGGTAGAAGCAAGTGCCACCAGCGAAACGTTTTGATCTGCTGTTCCGGCCGCCACGAAATCAACACGATCCCGCACACCACCAAGACCGTGCCCAACAAGACAGCCGGAGTTGCGCGCTCGTGCAGAAAGGCAATCGCAACCGCAGCGCTGATGAGCGGGCTGATCGCCTGCAGCGCGCTGCTGCGCGAGGCGCCGATTTTAGAAACCCCGCTGTACGCCAATAGGCGCACGCCCAGCTGGGTGATGCCGACAAAGATGAACAGCGCTACGGCCAAGGGCAGGACCCGCGGAGGCCCGCCGCGCAAAAAGACCACGCTCCAAAGCGTCACGACCTGAACCAGGATGGAAGCACATGTAACCGTCGCGGGCGTCGAATACCGCAAGCCCTTTCGTGCCGATATCAGAGCTACGGCGTAACAGATCGAGGTCGCCAGCGCGAGAAGTTGCGGAACCATGAGTGTTGAGCCTGACGGCGCTAGATATCCCGCCGGCCTTTCGACAAGAACTGACGCTCGAAGAGATCGCGCAGCTCCTTCAGTGTGGTGACCTGTTGAGGGCTTTTGTCTTCGCGGATCCGTGTGATGCGCGCGAAGCGCAAGGCGAACCCCGAATTATACTGTGGACTCTGCTGGATCTCATTATACGCCACCTCGACGACCACCTCGGGCCGGACCACAACCGTGTAATCGTCGTCGTCGAACTGAAGCGCTTTGAGCTTCGTGGTCATCGCCGCGAACTCTTGATCCGTGAGGCCCTTAAAGGTCTTGCCCACGGGCGCGAATCCGCCGGCGTCGTCGATGACGGCCAGATGATAGTTCGAAAGCCATCCGCGGCGGCGTCCCGAACCCCAATCTGCAGCTATGATCGTGCAATCGATCGTCACGGCGGGCTTAATTTTGAACCACCGTTTGCCCCGGCTTCCAGGCTCATAGGTGCTTGACGGGTCTTTCGCCATCACGCCTTCGTGGCCCTGGGCTAAGGCTTGCTCGAGAAACCGCCTCGCCGCTTGCTCTTCTGAAACGATCGTCTTCTGTGCCAGAATAGTGCCCCCCGCGACGATTTCCAATACAGCCCAGCGCGCGTCATACGGCTCGTCCACCAGCGACCGCCCGTCGAGGAAGAGGCAGTCAAACAAATAAAGTTCCAGTGGAATCTCTTTAACGGATGCCTCGATCGCATGCACTCGGCGAAAGCGTCGCATCAGATCCTGAAACGGCAACGGGCGTTTGTCCTTGCCCGTGGCTACGACCTCACCGTCAAGAATAAAGCTTTCTCCGTGAAGACCCCGGGTGAGGGCAACGATATCCGGCAGGCTCGAAGTAACCTCGGTCAAGCGCCTGCTCCAAATCCGCACGAGATCCCCACTCTTATGAATCTGCAGGCGCGCGCCGTCATATTTGAACTCAAGCGCTGTTCTCCCTTGATGAGCCGATAATATTTCCGAAATATTGTCCGCCAATTCCGAGAGCATTGGCAGCAGCGGAGTAAATACCCGAATGCCTACCTGCTCGAGCCCGGCGGCTCCTTGAATAAGAGCGAGCTGCGCCACTACCGAGAGGTCCGAGAGAAGAGCGCGGCCCGTCTGACCAGGCCGATATCGATACTTGCCGCTTTTGCAATAGCTTCTTCTACCAGCCCGTCGTGAAAACCGATTCGCATCTCGCCATGGAGGATTCTCTTCAAGATCTGCTGTTCATCTGGTGTTGCTTTCGAGAAAAGCACCGCCAGAAGATCAATCTTCACCTGCCGAGACCCCTTGCCCGTCGCCTCTGCGATGCGCGCAAATGCCTCGCCGACGTCTAAAATCGAAACTTCAGCGTCGGCAGCACCAGGACCGGAAGAAATTTTAGCGACTGTGGCCCAACTGATGTCCAGAACCCGGGCGTCGGAAACGGGGAAGGGGCGGCCGGTCAAGAACGCCACCGCCCAAGGCACCTCCTCGGACCCGAGGCGCGCCATGAAATCGGCCGCCAGCGCGACCTTTTCAAGGCGGCTACGTGTCGATTCCAAGGCCCGACAGAGGGCGCAGAACTCGGCAAGTCGCACCGAATCATCTTATCTGCTGAAACTTACGGATCAAACGGGAGGACGAAGAAAACTCGCTGCGCTGTTTACGGCTGCTTTCCTTTGGCGATATCGACAGCCGTGCGCGCCAATGCGACTGGACTTGGCCGATCTGAAGCACTCTCGCTCTTGTAAACCCACCGGATTTTTCCCTGCGGATCCACAACAAAAGTAACGGGAGACGCAATGAATCCGCTCCAATGCCCTTCGATTCCAGCTCCGACCGCGCGGATCAGATCTCCTTTTGGATCGCTTAAAAGCCGCAGCGGATAAGGATCCAGGGGAATATGCGGACGATCTTCCTGACAGTCGCGCGTCACCCGCTCCAGAAACTTCCTCCCCTCCGCAGGCGGCTCGACGCTTACACCGAGAATCTGGATACCTCCTTCAACGTATCTCTCTGATTCGTATACAAAGGCCGTCACCTGGGCCCGACACCATGGTCACCACCGACCCCGGTAAAAGAAGACCACGGTCGCGGGCACGTTGGTAAACACCGCTGGGAACTCAACCGGCTCGCCGTTGGTATCGTGCAGCCTGGCATTAGGAAAGCTCTCACCGATGGATAAAATCGCCATGACTCTCCTCACTCTTACAAACGTTGTCTCTCTATACTATCCTGAAGCCGACCTCAATATGCTAGGGGACGGATGCTGCTTTCGGTTACGTGCTTAGATGCTTTCGTCTTTCTTTTGGATGCAACTTAGAACAAGAAGGGTGTAAACGACCTCGAGGCTCCCTAAGTGTCGAATTCGTTACCAGCCGTATTCCTAACTGCCGAGTGGCGCCAGCTGGCAATCGTAAACTACGAGGTAAAACGGGACGTCTTGAAGCCCTTCATTCCCGTCGGCACCGAGCTCGATCAATGGAACGGTAAGACTCTTGTAAGCGCCGTCGGCTTTCTCTTTTTGAATACTCGTGTGCTTGGCATTTCGGTCCCGTTCCACGCCGATTTTGAGGAGGTCAATCTTAGGTTTTACGTGCGCCGCAAAGCGGACGACGGGTGGCGCAGAAGCGTAGTTTTCATCAAGGAATTGGTGCCGCGCCGTGCCATTGCGCTGCTGGCGCGGATTCTCTACAACGAAAACTATGTTGCCTTGCCGATGAGCCATCGAATAGAGGCCCCGACTTACCGCTCGGAAGGGACACGGAGCGTATCATATTCCTGGAGATGGCACGGTAAACAAAATCACATCAAACTGGTTACCCGCGGACAACCCGCTTGCTGGGTTGGCGGATCGGAAGAAGAATTCATTACCGAGCATTACTGGGGCTACTCGGCCCAAAAGGATCTGACCACCGTCGAATATCATGTGGATCACCCACGCTGGCGAGTCTGGCAAGCTGAAGAGGCAATCCTGGACTGCGATGTCGCCGATCTCTACGGGGAGGAGTTCGCTGATTATTTATCCAGGCCTCCCTCATCCGCCTTCCTGGCCGAAGGCTCGAACGTAAAGGTTTACAGAGGAAGTCGCATCGAATCATGACTCAGAATCAATCGAATCCGGCGGCTCGCGTAGAATGTAACGGCTGGGTTCTCTATGACGGGTCTTGTGGCTTTTGTTCATGGTGGGTTCCGTACTGGGAGGAGACGCTGTTGAAGCGGGGATTCCGCATCGCGCCGCTGCAAACCGACTGGGTCATTGAGAAACTGAACTTGTCCGCGACAGAACTTTCTCAAGACCTTCGACTTCTTTTGTCGAGCGGCGAGCATCTGCAAGGCGCAGACGTCTATCGTTACCTGATGAAGCGGATCTGGTGGGCGCACCCGCTTTATCTTCTCTCGGTATTGCCTGTGCTACGAAAAGTTTTCGACTGGGGTTACCGGACTTTTGCCGCCAACCGTTTTCGGATTTCAAAGGCGTGCGGGTTACCGAATAGAAACAAATGAAACTGAAGCTCTATCAAATCGACGCGTTTGCCGATCGGGTTTTTGCTGGCAACCCGGCCGCGGTATGCCCGCTCAATGAATGGCTGGAAGACAGCGTGCTTCAATCCATTGCCGAAGAAAACAATCTGGCCGAAACGACTTTTTTCGTTCCTTTTAAAGAAGGCTATCGTCTTCGTTGGTTCACTCCAGTCGCGGAGGTGAACTTATGCGGCCATGCGACTTTGGCCGCGGCGTACGTTCTTTACCATTACCTGGGTCACAGCGGCCCGACAATTACCTTTGACACCCTCAGCGGCAGGTTAATCGTCACTCGCAAAGACGGGATGTTCGAAATGGACTTCCCGTCCAAGGACCCAAAGCCGTGCGCTACGCCAGATGTCATGGTGCAAGCGCTGGGAAAAGCTCCGGTCGAAGTGCTTTGCCACGACGACTACATCGCGGTTTTTCAAACTGAGGGTGAGGTTCGGGAGATCTCCCCGGAACTTTCTAAGCTGAAGCTTCTCGATCTACGAGGGGTTGCCGTTACCGCAAGGGGTGATGAATGTGATTTTGTAAGCCGCTTCTTCGCGCCAAAATACGGCATCAACGAAGATCCGGTAACCGGCTCCAGTCATTGCGAGCTCGCCCCATACTGGAGCAAGAAATTCGGCAAACAAAAGCTTGTCGCACGGCAGGTGTCGAAGCGCGGCGGCCAACTTGTCTGTGAAGTGAAGCAGTCGCGGGTCATGCTCGCGGGAACAGCGGTCAAATATATGGAAGCCGAGATCGAATTCGGATCGGGTGGCTGAAAGCGTAAGAGTCGCCTGTTGCCACGTGCCGGCACCCCGTTGAAACAGCGCCACCGACTCGCAAACAGGGTTAATCAAATCCGTACAGCGCCGCAGGGTTATCGACGAGAATTTTTCGCCGCAAGGCTTCGGCCGGCGCAAATTCAACAAGCAGATCAAGCAAGTCCCCATCGTTGGGGGTGTACCCGGGAGTAAAATTATTTGAGTGCGGCCAATCGGTTCCCCAGATGACACGGTCGGGAGCGGCGGCGATCACCGCGCGCGCAAACGGAATCACCTCGATATAAGGAATCCCCAGGTAAGAATGAACTCTGGTGTTGCAGATTTTATCGGCGCCGCTGACCTTCACCCAAAACCGATCCTCCTTGAGAAGATCCAGCAGCAACTGAAACGCCGGCTGATTCAAACCCTCCGATGGTTTGATGCGGGCGATGTGGTCGAGAACCACCGGCATCGGTAGAGCGCGAATGCGTTTTTCCTGCGCCAACAAATTTTCCGGATCGATATGCAGATCGACGGACCAGTTGAGCGCGCCGATGCGCTCCACGACACGGTCGAATTCATCGAGCTCGACGTTGCCCCTCGGTCTAGCAAGCAAATTGAAACGGACCCCCCGTATGCCGCCGTCGCGCAATCTTTCCATCTCACTGCGTGTTGTGTTCGCATCGACTCGGCCCACGCCGCGAAAGCGTCCCCCGCTTCTTCGGATGGCATCCAACGTCACCGAGTTGTCGAGTCCGTGAACGCTCGGCTGGACGACCACCGCGCGCTCGATGCCGATAACCGCTAGCATGTTGAAATAATGTTCCAGCGGCGCCGCCGGAGGCGTGTATTCCCGCGTCGGGGCAAAATCAAATTGGTCGGGAGGTCCAAAAACGTGAAAGTGAGTATCACAAGAGTTAGGCGGGGGAACCCAACTGGGCTTTCTGGTATTAGGATCCGGCGGCATGCAGTAACGCATAGAAATTTCCTTTCTGGTCTCGTCTGTTCTCATTTGGAGTTTCTTGGCAATCGGTATTCGGCGCATCACAGAACGTACCGTGTTCCGACGCTGGTCGGAATGAAAGCCTCGGGGAATTTCCGCGCAATCTCGAAAGTCGCTTTCCAACCTGTGCAGTGCTGCGGCACGACGATCTTCGGGCTGATCTCGTGCAGCGCCTGTATCGTCGGCGCAATGATCGGCTCGAAGATATTACCCGTCAAATGAAACCCGCCGATGACTGCGTAAACCTCGGGGATACCGGTAAAGCTTCGCGCGTGGCGCAAGGTGTTGATGAGGCCCGCGTGGCCGCATCCCGTTAGTACCACCAGACCCTTGTCTTTGACGTGGATCACCACCGCCTGATCGTCATGAATCCACGGATCCTTTTCCCACTGACCGTTGATCTCAGCGTACTGCAACGGATGACCCGTCTCGAACGCAGTAGTCCTCGGTATCTGTCCCGTAACAAGCGCGTTTCCCTCGAGCAAAACCGTCGGCCCCCGGTCTTCAATAACCTCGAACCCTTCGGCTTCCAGATCCCGCCGAACGGGCGGGATGTGCATCGTCTCGTGACCATCGGGAAAGAGGTTCTTGCGTTTTAGAAAGGCGTCTGGATGCAGGACGATCGGCAGCTTGCGCCGCCCGTAACGCTTCGTAAGCCCGATCAGCCCTCTTGTATGATCGGTATGACCGTGGCTCAAGACGATCGCGTGTAGTTCGGGCGGCCTTACCTCGAGCACCTCCATATTATGCAGCGCTCCCTCCACGGTCACGCCGGTGTCGAAGAGAAACGAGTCTTTCGTGCCGCCCGATTCCATCGTGACAAGCATGCTGACTCCGTGCTCGGCCCGGAGTTGCGGGCGCGAGAAGGCGTCCTTCAAGCGAGGCACCCTTTTGGCTACGGGCGTGCTCGACATGAGAACGTCCAGCGAATTATCCATGACGCTGAGGATCTCGACCCCATCTACCGGCTTCAATGCGTTCATAGGCTCGACCTCCCTTCTCCGCGTGAGTTTACCACCCCGAGTTCATAGGAGAAACCCGGTTTCGATGAAGACCGCGTCCTCTCCCTGGCGCTAAGTAAATGGCTCCGCGAATGGGGATGTTTTTTCAAACCGAGATTTTGGCAACGTTGACATCACCGCCGGTAATCGGATAGGGTCCAGTCCAAATTGGCGATGGGGACCATGCCCTGCGCGATTGCAAATCGCAAATTTCAAATAGCAAATCTGAGATCTGCAATCTGCCATTCCCAAGCGCAGCGAGGACAAATGGTGGCGTACAGGTGACCCGTCTCGGTTGCTTCATGCTTATTTTAATCGTTACGGAGGGCGTCGCAAAATTCGCGTTCGGGCTCTGATTCAAGTCGCCGCCGTCGCGGCCTTTGTGACACTCGTGTCGGCGTCGAGCAACGCCGCACCCTCTGAGCCGCTCCGCGAATTTCGCTGGGCGGGCGACCCCGAAGGCGGCGCGCCGTTCGTCGAGGCGGATCCTGCCCGCCCCGACCGCCTTGTCGGCTTCGACGTCGAGATCGCCGAACTCATCGCGGAGAGTCTCGGGCGCAAGGCCAGCTTCATCAACATCACGTTTACCTCCATCGATCAATCGATCGAGCGCGGCGACGCCGAGATCGGGCTGAGCGGCATCGAAGACACGCCCGCGCGGCGCGCCGCCATGGCGCCAACCGTCCCCTACTACGAGTTCCGCGAAGTATTGAGCGTGCGTGACGCCGACCTGACGCGCTTTCGCACGCTCGCCGATCTCAAAGGCCGGCGCGTCGGGACGCTTGGGGGAACCATAGCGTATGAGATTCTCCTCCGCGCCGAACGCGACTTCGGCGTGCACGCGGTTTCCTACGATGACGACGTGCACCCATACAGCGATCTGGTCATCGGTCGGTTGGACGCCGTCCTGCTGGACAACGTGCTCGCCGAGCGCCGCCACCGCGCGATTGCGGGATTCACGATCCAGCCCCAGAGCGTCGCCGTCGGCCACTATGTCGGCGTACTGGCGGCGCGGAACGCTGCGCTCCGCGACACGGTCGACGAAATCCTCCGCAGCGCGATGCGCGACGGCAGACTGGAGCGTATTTTCCGCAAGTGGCGCGTGTGGAATGACGATCAGCCCGGGCTCTATAGACGCGTGCTCGCCGGGGAGCCCGTGGCGCCGGTCGTCGGCCTCGATGCGACGGACGGCGCGGCGCCGCTCTCCACGTGGGCTGCCACGCAACGCTATCTGCCCTCGCTCGTCAGCGCGTCTGTGGTCACGATCGTGCTCTCGTGCCTGGCCATGGGACTCGCAGTCGTGCTCGGCGTATCAATCGCGAGCGGACGCCTGTACGGCGGAGGGTTAACGCGCGCGCTCCTGACCGGATACGTCGAGGTCATGCGCGGCACGCCGATCCTCCTCCAGCTATTCGTTCTCTATTACGGAATCGCGGACGCCATCCGCCTGCCGGCGTTCGCCGCGGCGCTCCTGGGGTTGGCGCTTAACTATGCCGCGTATGAAAGCGAGATCTACCGCGGCGCCCTCGAAGCGGTGCCTGTCGGCCAGCTCGAGGCGGCGCGGATCCTCGGCCTGAGCGAGCGGCAGGTGCTGATCCTCGTGCGCGGCCCGCAGGCGTTTCGCCTCGCGCTCGCGCCGATGACCAACGATTTCGTCGCCCTACTCAAGGACTCCTCGCTTGTCTCTGTCCTCACGGTCCTCGAGCTCACGAAACAGACGCAGATTTTCGCCACCAACATCGGCAGCTGGGTCATTCCCGGCTTGCTCTGCGCCGCGCTCTACCTGGCCATGTCGCTCCCGCTCGCGGCGCTCGCTCGCCGGCTCGAACGGCGATGGAAGGCGCCGACCGCGTGACTGGTATGGTACTGCGCTTGCAGGACGTGCGCCTGAGCCGCGGCGCTCGCCGCGTGCTGGCAGGCGTCACCTTCGATGTGCGGCGCGGCGAGCTTGTAGCGCTGATGGGACCGTCCGGGGCGGGCAAGACCACCGTGCTGCGCGTCGTCGCAGGGCTGGAGCCGTTTGAGTCGGGAACCGTGCAGGTTGAGGACTTGGCCGTGAGGGGCGGTACCGGGATCACGCCCGTTAGACTTCGCGCGCTCCGCCGCAAAGTCGGTATGGTATTTCAATTCCATCACCTGTTTGAGCACCTCCCGGCGATCAAGAACGTGTGGCTGGCGCCCGTTCACGCGCACGGCGTCCCGTTGCGCGAGGCCGAGAGCCGGGCGCGTGAACTGCTCGCCGCGCTTGGCGTGGAACATCGCGCGGCCGCTCTTCCCCGCGAGTTGTCGGGGGGTGAGGCTCAGCGGGTCGCGATCGCGCGCGCCCTCGCCGTCGACCCGCCGCTTCTGCTTATGGACGAGCCGACGGCGGCGCTCGATCCCGCCCGGCGGTCCGAGCTCCGGGATCTACTGCGGGGCTTGCTCCGTGAGGGCCGCACGCTCGTCGTCGCCACGCACGATGAGGAGTTTGCGCGCGGCTGCGCCACCCGCGTGCTGCGCGTGACTGAAGGCCTAGTGTTCGAAGAAAGTTATTAAGGAGTTCATAAGCAAGTAAGCATAACGCAACAATCCTAATGTAGGGACGAGTCATGGAGAGCACGGGCACGCCCTTCGGGATTGCAAATGGCAAATTTCAAATTGAAAATCTAAGATCAGCAATCCCGAGCACAACGAGGACGGGGGCGTGGCCTACAAGGCAAAGAGCCATTGACCGTGTCCGGAAGGGCGCGGGCCTCGGCCAGACCCTCTTTCTCAGTGCTGGCGCGCGAAGACCCCCTATTTGTGCCTTGGTCCGTCTCGTCGGACGTGAACAGTTCGGTAACTTTGCCGGGTGCGTCAGTCGCGCCTGGCACCGCCGCCCGCTTGAGACATAATTGCCATACGTTTCTTGCCGTTTCCCGTTATCGCAGGGCGTGAATTTACTTCTTTGTCTACGACAGGGAGCATTGTTCATCTTCCCGTAACTGGCATGCGCGTTGCTTCTTCAACAAGGACAGGAGAGATAAGTGAAGGCGCAAAAGGCACCTGGAAACCCCTTAAGGCCACGGATTATACTCCGCTTCGGAGACTAGTCCGGGAGAGGGTAAGCGGAGGAAATGAAATGAGATCCGAGCGGACTGCACTTGAGCCAGAGAAGACGGAAACCGGATCTGGCGCCCCCGACCGGAAAGAGGATAGCTTGCCGATATTGCCAGAGGATACAACCCTTTCTGGCAGCCCCGCACGGCCCCGTGTCGACCACAGAAAGTCAAGCTACAAAAACATCCCCGAGGACTGGAAAGCCGTGCCTCCGGGCAGATTTACCAAGGCGATTGGACACATCGAGGCGGTACTGCTGGACATAAGCGTGGACGGCGAGCTTACTTCAAATCCCTTCGATTGGAAGCCGACAATTTCAACTCTCCGAGTCTGGGCCGATCATCTGAGGTCGGCATTAAAAGAGCTGACAAAATAGAATCAAGTCGACCTTTTTTCCCTCACTTTCCATCCTTCCCACCACTATTGACTCCCTTTTCCTACCTATGCGAATTCGGCTCTTGTGCTATTATTCTTTTTAGCTTTACAGATTGCACAAGAGATCTGAATTCCGTACGCGCAGTATAGGTCTATCCATGGCTCTAGTTCAAAGCTCCTCGGGCGCCGCTTATGGCTGGCGCGCTCGTATCGGATTGGTTCAGTCAGGCCCGTTGGCGGAAAATAACCCTTACGAGTTCTATCTCATGGCTCCTCCCGGAGTGACGATCGTGATCACCCAGTTAGGGCGCCCTGAAATCCGCGGCCAACCTTTTCACGTGGCAATGGATTACTTGGAGGAGGGAATCGAGAGACTCATTGCGGGTCATGTGGACGCCATTATCCAGGCCGGTACACCTCACATTGCGGGGAAAGGATGGGGATTCGAAGAGCAATTGCGCGCGCGGATCGCCAAACTGACGAACTGCCCGTTTGTAACGGACATCGGCTCGTCCATCAAAGCCATGCGCCTATTGGGCTTGAGACGGATCGCGATGCTCACTCCCTTCGATGATCAAATTCACAAGGATATCACCGCATATCTGAGGAACGCCCAAATTGACGTGGTTCGAGCTTTGTCGTTGCTACGGCCTGACGTCGAGCGCGAGCGCCTGTTCGCCGCGCCTTTGGCCGAAATCTACCGCGGCGCCAAGGAAGTGTTCACAAAGGCGGCTGGGGCCGACGGCATCTGGATCACGGGCGCAGCCATGCCCAGTGTGGGAGCAATCCAGCCTTTGGAAGACGACCTGGGAGTTCCAGTGGTAACGAGCATGCAGGCCATGGCGTGGGGCGCGTTGAGGACCGTGGGCATCGGCGACAAGGTAAACGGCTACGGAAAACTATGGCAGGACTGGTAGTCGTGCTCCTAGTTTGGTCATGGGCGCCAGCGAGCCCGTAGCGTTTACGCGCACTTAAGCGCGGTGGCGAGATCTGCGATAAGGTCCTCTGCATCTTCAATGCCGACTGAATAGCGAATCAGGTTGTCCTTGATTCCAACCTGGAGCCGCTCCTCGCTCGTGAGCTCGTAGAAGCTCATTAGTGCCGGCTGCTCGATCAGGCTCTCGACGCCTCCTAACGAGGGAGCAATCTGGGGAATACGGCACGCATCCACGACCCGCGAAGTTGCCTCAAGGTCACCGGCAACCTCAAACGAGACGACACCGCCAAACCCCTGCATCTGGCGCCGCGCCACCTCATAGTGCGGGTGGGACGGCAAACCTGCATAATGTACGGCGACGACCCGCGGGTGTGCCGCCAGAAACTCGGCGAGCGCCTGGGCATTGGCATTCTGCCGTGCAATTCGGAGCGCAAAGGTCTTGAGCCCCCGGACAAGGAGGTAGGCAGCGAACGGGTCTACGACCGGGCCGGTCACGGCCTGCAAGGCGCGAATCCCGTCCACGATTTCGCTCGATCCGAGAACCGCGCCGGCGAGGAGGTCGTTGTGCCCGCCGAGATACTTGGTGGCGGAGTGCAGAACGAGATCAATCCCGAATTCCAGCGGCCGCTGGTTAAAGGGCGTGGCGAAAGTGGCATCAATGATCGTTTTCACGCGCTGCCGCCGGCCAATATCGGCAAAGCGATCGAGGTCGACAACGCAGTTGTATGGGTTAGTCGGGGATTCGCTGATTAGCACACGCGTGGTGGGGCGAATTGCCTCTTCAATCGCCTGGTAGTCTCCCGCCGGCACCACCGACACTTCGATGCCGTAACGGTGCAATACCTGGGCGAGAAACTGCCGCGTCCGCCGGTAAGAGTCATCCGTTACGACAACATGCGCGCCGTGCGACAGCAACGCGAATAGCGTCGTCGTGATGGCCGCCATGCCGCTGGCGAAGAGCAAACAATCCTCGGCGCCTTCAAGAGCCGCCAACTTCTGCTCGGCGATCCGCTGAGTCGGGTTGCCGTAGCGCCCATACTCCTCGCGCTCGATGCGCCGCTCAAAATGGTCACGAAGCTCCTTGGTGTCGACAAACGTATACGTCGCCGTCTGCACAATCGGTGTGGCGAGTGCATTGCCGAATTTCGGGCGTGGCTCACCTCCGTGCACCGCGAGCGTACTGATGCCGCTCGCTACATGGCCGGCTCTGGCGGTTGCGCTCCCCGTTTGCGTTGCGCCGTCAATGCGGCGGACCCGTTCGATTTGCTCGGAGGTTTCGGTGCCGTTGCGCGCTGCAGAAGTGTCTGTGGGCCCGTCCGGAGCGATCGTCTCGCCGCTGTTCTTGGTCCGGCGCGCATCCATTACGGGTCCAGGAGCCGCATGCGCTCGACGTGGCGCGAAATCGCTTCGGCGATCTGCCTGGTGTCGGCGGCCAATTCCACCGGGCGGTTCTGATGGCTCGGACGGATCCCGGGGAGCGTACCCAGGTGATAGGCGATTTTCTGTTCCGTAAACTTGAGCCCGTGCGCCGTCGAGATGACCACTACCCGTTCGTGCGACCGGATTGCCTTGCGCTCAACGAGCTTGCGCAGCGCGGCCAACGCGACCCCCGTGTGCGGGCAGTTGAACATTCCGGCACGGTCGGCGCGCGCGGCTTCATCAGCCAGCTCCTGCTCCGAAGCCTGCTCCACCACACCATCAAAGCGTTGCAAGGTCCGTATGGCCCTTTGAATGCTGACGGGGTTGCCGATCTGAATTGCGCTTGCGAGCGTCTTCCGTGCTGTGACGGGCTCATAGTGTTCGAAGTTGCTCAAGTACGCGCGGTAGAAAGGGTTGGCGTTCTCGGCTTGAGCCACGCAAATGCGCGGCAGCTTCGACGTCAGGCCGAGCTCGCGCATCATTAGAAAGCCGTTGCCGAGCGCGCTTACGTTGCCGAGATTGCCGCCGGGCATGACGACCCAGTCTGGCACCTGCCAGTCGAACTGTTGCACGATCTCGATGGCGACGGTCTTTTGCCCTTCAATCCGTAGGCTGTTCATCGAATTCGCCAAATAAAGATGCCTGTGCTTCGTGATCTCTTGAACGACAGCCATGCAGCCATCGAAATCGGTGTCCAGGGAAAGAACCAAAGCACCGTTCGCAAGCGGTTGGACGAGTTGTGCCGGTGACACCTTGTTGCGCGGCAGGAATACTACCGTCGGAATGCCCGCCGCCGCCCCATAGGCCGCGAGCGCTGCCGAAGTATCGCCGGTCGAGGCGCAGGCGATGGCATCGATAGGCTCGCCGCCGGCCATCATTTGCTTTACTACCGAGACCAGGACCGTCATGCCGAGGTCCTTGAAGGAGCCGGTGTGCGAGTTTCCGCATTGCTTGACCCAGAGATCCTCGATGTGGATTTGCTTGCCGTAGCGGTCGGCCCAGAACAGGTTCGTATTGCCCTCGAAGGTCGAAACGATGTTCTCGTTGTCGATAAAAGGAACCACCCATTCCTTCTTGGCCCATACCCCTGAACCGTAAGGATAGACGTTCTGGTGCAGGCGGTCGTCGAAGAGCTTGATCCACGCCGCCGGCGCCCTAGTCCTGAGGGCATCGATGTCATGGTGCACTTCGAGCAGGTCACCGCACGACGGACAGCGGTAGATGACCTCAAGCAGGCTGAACTGCCCCGAGCAGCCGTTGATACACTGAAACCACGCGTTGTAACTCATCGTCGAAAAGGCTCCCACCCCACGCGCGGCAAAATCAAAACGGTGAGACATTCGTTTTGCGCCATGGTCAATAAGTCCCGCTATCTCTCGATTCGGGTAAAATCCATTCAATATCGTTCACCAGTGGAATCTAGCGCTTTGCCATGGGGGTTGTAAAGCGCCTCTATCGGGAGCCTTCCGGTGGGGCACGGAATGGAGATATTACGCAGATTGCCTGTGCCAGGTGGTAAAGCCGTGCTCCCTCGTGGATAATATCCGGCTCGCTTGGATCATCTCTGCGACTCCAGAAGCCTCGGCCACTCATAGAGAAGTCTGCCGCCGCCGTGGAGCTGGTAGCTTAAGCCCAGCTTCGACAACAGGTACCACATGGAAGCGAGCGAGCTCGATACAACCGGAATCGCCACCTCGTTTTCAACATTTTCCAATATCGGCCGGTTGTTAAGCGGACCTTGAAAGTAAATGGCGCCGACATCATGTGCGCCCTCAAAGGATTGCCTGGTAAATACAAGCACCTCTTCAGGGCTGATCCTTGAACCGGCGGCAAAATCAGGGAAGGGCTTGGAGAGAGGAAAGACAGCCTCTATCCCAAACTTGGCAAGATGGCCTGCCACCAGCCGGTCGAGACCTTCGTCAAACGGCGTCATGAGCAGAACGTGCTCGGCCGAGAACGCCTTGATCGCGGCGATGCAGGAATTCATTGCTGTAGTTACGGGAATCGCCACTCTTGCTTCCAATTCGCCCAAGAGCCCAGCGTTCAAGACCTCCACCGGCGCCCCCCCGATGGCCATTCCCTGCCACTGGCGCTCGGTCGCGATCTGCGGTGCTCGGGTGAGATAGATTTCCTTCGCCCCTCTCAAATCGTACAGCGAGCCCACCGCGCGATCATCCGCGGCAATCTCCAGTCCCACCCTCTCCATCTGAACGTCATCGGGGCATAGGGTTCGGACGCGTCTGGCACCCTCGGTCGACGACCTGGGAACTACGGATCCGATTCTAGCGCGCACAGCCTGAGCCATGATCTCCTCCTCACGTTACGATTCGGCGCTCGTCAATTCTCACAAACCATAAAGGGTTTTCGGATTATCGCCGAGTATCTTGTCAACGGCCACGGGAGAAACCCTACCGTCCGCTTTCAGCTTGCGTAAAGCATCAATCTCAGACGAGGTGTCATGATGCCCATAATCGGTGCCGATGACGATGGAGTCTTCCCCCGCGCACTCGAGAACATGCTCCAGGTCGTCGGTGGTCTGGCAGGCTACAAACATCCGACATTTCCGCATGAGGTCCCGGCCTGCGAAGTGCTTGCCGCGATTGCGAAACCGTATTTCTAAATCGTTTAGCGCGTACGGCACCCACTGCGAACTGACTTCCACAAATCCCCAGCGCAGCTTTGGGAACCGATCGGCAATTTCCTGGATTATAATGCTGTGAAACGTGCTGATGACCGGCAGCTTGAAACGAAGGCCGCGCTCCAGTTGATCCCATAGAGCGAAATTTCCTATCGACGCGTGAACGCAAATAGGGAGGCTTAGCCGGGTCGCCTCCTCGTACAGGGGAAAGAAGTAAGAGTTTGCCAGCCCCATACCTCCCTCCGCGGCGCGCAGGAAAATCCCGCAGGCGCCGTTGTCTTTCCCAAAGTTGATCTCCTCAAGCGCTTTGTCGATGCGATGCACCGACGGAATCACCACCCACCGCAGGCGCCCCTTTCCCATCTTCCAGATACTCGCGAGCCAGCGGTTGTAGCTCCGGCACAGCGCCTGGTCCACTTCGGGCTCCGCTGTGAGGGGCCGCAGAAATAGCGTCGGGTAAAGAACCTGCACATCGACGTTCAAATCGTCCATGTGCGCGATGCGCTCGGTTACGTCTGCCATTTCCCGGGACGCGTCGGACGTACCTGTAGCGATGTTTTCGTTCTTGGGAAAGGCTCTGTTCCCGATCAACCAGTACTCCCGGCCAGGACTACTCCCACCCTTCGCTACCACCGTCACCGGCTTGAATCCCTGCTCCGCTTCATCCATATATTCCCACGTGCGCTCGGTCTCGACAACGTGCGCATCTGCATCAACAACCATTGTAATTTTCCTCCGTCTTCGGATACAGGCCCGCAGGCGTGCGTTACCCTTTCGCCTTTTATGACCCCAGCAGCATCTCTGTTGAAGTTCCTAGTACGAGTGCCTCGCGCCGTCAATCGGAATCGCCGGATCTCATTTCGTCGCTTACCGACTCGAGAAAGCGCCTGCGGCGTTTGGATGACCACGCGCGGATTCCTCTATCCATTCTCCGCTTAGTAAAGTATTGTAGGAGGCGTTCAAAGCCGGGTAAAGTCACCAAGATAGAATATCTAGCGCCCAATCGACCAACGTTACGCCTTCAGGAGAGATCAGCCAATGCTTATTCGGAAGTACTTTATAGTTTTTCTCCTCTTAGTGGGTTTTGTGCTTGTGAACAGATTGGCTGCAAGCGGCGCTTCGGAAGACCTTATACGAGCGGCGAACAAAGAAGGCAGTCTTATCCTTTATGGTGGCGGCGCACTTCCGGACATTACCAAGTTAGTCGCAAACTTCAATCAGACGTATCCTGGCATCAAGGTCGACTACCTGCGCAAATCAGCGACGTCCCTCTTTGAGCTTATTATTCGAGAGCTCAGGTCAAAAACATACAAAGCCGATGTTTACGCACCCCTTCACGTAGATCAGGCCATCTACCTTACAGAACGCAAGCTTCTATCTCGGTACCTTTCTCCTGAACGGACGTCCATACCGGAGCAGTTGAAGGATCGTGATGGATACTGGACAACACTTTACCGGGCAGGCCATGTCTACGCCTATAACACTCGACTTGTTGATCCCGGGGATGTTCCCCATTCTTATCAAGATTTTCTCTCACCCAAATGGAAAGGCAAGATTCTAATGGATGATGGGGAAGAGCTTTGGTACGCCTCTGTCTTGCAAATCATGGGGAAGGAAAAAGGAACGATTTTTATGCAGGCGCTGGCTCGGCAGAACCCTCAATTTCAAGGGAGCAAGACCCTGATGATGCAGCTACTGTGTGCGGGCGAGGTTGCTCTGGCTTTTCCGGTAAATTTCAACCAAGCCAATGAGGCAATCAAAAAGGGATGTCCCACCGCTTGGGTTGTCATCGAGCCTCAAACCCAGCAGCCTCCATTTACCATCGTTATGGCGCCCAACGCCCCGCATCCTTCGGCCGCCAAAGTGTTCATCGATCTAATGCTCTCCAAAGACGGGCAGAAATTCATGCAGGAGAATATCTTTCGGCAATCCTCGAGGGTCGACGTGGAGCCAAGCGGGGATCTTGCGAAGCTAAAAGGCGTTCGTGTTTGGAAATCCGATTGGAACACCGTTCTTAAAAATCACGATCAATATAGAGAAGCTTACAAACAGAACTTCGGTCTCCCTTAATTACTTCCGCTGGTTCCGCGGCCCCCCCTTTGTTTGGCCTACGCGTTTAACTACTGGCGCTAAATGTCTCATCCCTATTGGAAGCTAGGGATCGGTCGAGCGAATAATTTTTTACACCTGACTGTCTCCGAAAGGATACATTTCCACCTTTTTCTCGGCAGGTTAATTAATCTCCCAGTAAAAATTTGCTGCTGGTTTAACGCATTAACTGTAAAACCCTCGGCAACACGGTATTGGCACAGCGCTTGCTCAGCCCATCCATAGAAAGGCAGAGCGAAAAACCCAGATGAACCCAATAAAGCTCGCAACTCCATCTTTATCAGTCCTGCTTTTGATCGGGACGACCTTGTGGGCTCGAGTGCTAACTCAGGGTGTCGAACAAGCGCTTCTCGCTACCGCGATTGAAGGCTGTCTGAGCGGTATAAGGGCGGGAATAAAGTTTCTCGCCGCCGCACAAATTGACTGGCCATGATCTGGGCTTGCAAAGACCGGGGTGACCGACCCATTCTCAACCGGTCCCCGGAATCAGCACTACATTGATAATACCCGCCCTTCATGGCCGCCACGACACAGACTCTCAATAAATCGGCTAACGCCTGTTGCTTTCAATTTTCTGGAAGCTCCGGAACGGGATAACGCGGCTATGAAGATCCTTTGGGAGAGCCGACGCAGAGGAGGGAATTTGATGAAAAAAGGGAAAGTACGTGAAAACTACGATTACTGTAAAATTGACGGACAAAAAGATCAGCTAAGGGAGTGCCTGAGTCTTACAAAGCGATGATTTTGCGGTTGTCTGCCGCTACCACTCTATTCTTCAGGAGGTCCGAAAGAATATGGGCGACCATAACGTTCTTTTCCCTTTCATTGGTTATGAATGGGGTTACCTCATCGGTAAGCGCGGCAACCAGATCACCCAGGGTAGTTTGTATAGCGGCTCTTCTTTTCATATCGTTTCTCCTTCTGTTTAGGCCAATCTTGAAACTAATCGCTTCCATACTCCTAACAAAAGGTATGCCAATCGAGCCCAATTAGAAGCAGGCTTAACGGAATCATCTAACCATCTAATTTCACGCGTCTTCTCAAATTCCGGGATACCGTTAGGAATTCAAGAAAAGCATAGTGCTGCCTATATTAGTGCCAATAATGACTCCTCATTGGAAATTTTTTAGACACCGATGGCTCAAATGAGAGACACTTGCATGAGCTGTCGCCAAGAGCCAGGCTGGTTTAAGCTAGACCCGAAAAGACAATGGAGCGAAGACTTGGTGTTTAACAAGCCTCTTACCAGCGCGAACGATCACCGTTTCGAGGCGCTCTCCGCGATCTACCGAAATTCGATCGCTCTTCGAGAGCAAAAGTCCCAAGCTGAGCTTGCCACTATGGTATCCAGGGCGGCGTACCGTTTCTTGCTCGCCGAAGAGGGAGGCCACGTAGTCGGTTTCAGCATTTCGTTCTTAGCCACGGCTGAGCCGTTTTGTCTTTTAGAGTATATGGCGGTCGATAAACCATACCGCGGGTGTGGGGTCGGTTCAGAGTTGTTCCGACAAACCGCCAACGCTGTCCGAGAGCAAGTTGGAACCATTCCCATCGTGTTGGAAGTTGACTCGGGCCGCGGATCGGCCCCCGACCAGGATGTAATACGCCACCGTCACAATTTTTACCGGCGGCTTGGCTGCCGGCGCATTGCGGATTGCTCCTACATACTTCCTCTGCCGGGAGCGAGCCCGGCGCCCGGCATGGATCTTTTCGTTCACCTTACGGAGCCGGCACCGGCGATTCGGCGCTCGACTCTACACCGGTGGCTCGAGGTAATTTATCGTGACGTCTACGGGTGTTCCGCCGGCGATCCCCGCATCGCCATGATGCTGCACAGACTGCCTGACCCGATTCAATTGGTTTGAAGAACAGTAAATTCCAGGGGGCGAGGACGATCCAGTTTATCGAAGTATTTTCGATCGAGTTATTAAGGAGTCCATAAGGAAGTGGGCATGAAGCAACCGCGGGATGAATCATGGAGAGCGCGGGCATACGCCCTACGGGATTACAAATTGCAGATAGCAGATCTCAGATAGCCCAATTTGAAATTTGAGATCTCGCATTTGAAATTCCGAGTGCAACGAGGACCGAGACCCATTGACCGCATTCGCAAGGGCTCAACCCGCGGTTGCATAGATGTCAGATGTACCACATAGGAATGAACTCATTAATATTTTGGCGAAATCGTCCCTTTGAAGAACTGTGAAGGCTTTTTACGAGAGGAAGGATCTTTCAGAAAGCGGGAAGCAGAAGATGTTGCATGACAACGTGGCGCTGTCTTATCAGTTAGCGGCTGCCTGGCGAAATAACCGGACGGATCATCAAGGTTCAAGACCGTAAACCGTCACGACGAGACAAGGAATATAGAAAGGAGTATTCAAATGGTGAAAACGGCTCTTGTGGTACTTATATCCACTTTTGCATTTACCAGCACACTTATTACTGGATGCTCTTCCGAGCTCCCTTCGAAGAGCGGCACTCGCTCCTTCACTCTCATAAGTGGTGCCGAGGTCGGAGTCGATGGCAAACCGTATTTCACACCAGGCCACCTCGATCACGCGTTCTTTGGCCGCGGCGGCGACATTGACGGGCAACCGAACCCAACACTTTACGTGAACCAGGGCGACGAGGTCGAAATCACACTGCTCCGGCTAGACGAGCGTGGACAACCGGCCGAGCTTGCCATCCCGTCCTTGGGCCTGAAAACACCCAAACTCACCCAGTACGGTGAAACCGCTACAATCACCTTCTTTGCCAAAAATCCAGGCACTTTTGAATACAACGGCCGGACCGAGTTTGGCGGCAGAATACAACACGTCCATATGGTGGGCCGCATCGTGGTAAAGCCAAAATGACCAGGACGAGGCCTCATCGGACAAGTAACAACCTCTTCTGAACCGCAAGGGGCAAAGACCCCGAAAGAAACCTTGCACGGACTACGAACCCACTATCAGCAAGATCGCTGCGTGCCCAAGGTTTTCCCCTAGGCACGATTCGTGACTCGCGTACCGGAATACCACGTATCCCGCACAGACATACCTGCAACCGCACTTGTGAACTGGGCGGCATCATGTCTAAATAAGCGCATGCCATTCTCTCAACTCGGTCTTTCTCCCAAGGTGCTCGAAGGGGTTCGCGCTGCGGGCTATACCGACCCGACTCCGATCCAACTTCGCGCGATACCGATTATCATGTCAGGGCAGGACCTGATCGGCTCCGCCCAGACCGGCACCGGCAAGACCGCCGCCTTCGCGTTGCCCATTATGTCCCGGCTCGGCCAGCGCGGTTCCTTGCGGGCTCTCGTGCTCGAACCGACGCGCGAACTCGCGGCCCAGGTAGAAACCGCCATCCACGATTACGGCCGCTTCACCAACCTGCGAACTACGGTTTTGTTCGGCGGCACCGGTTATGGCCGCCAGGATCAGGCACTGCGCCAGGGTACAGACATCCTGGTGGCGACGCCGGGGCGCCTCCTCGATCAAATCAAGCGCGGCATGGTCCGGCTCAATCAGATCGAGATTCTCGTCCTGGACGAAGCGGACCGCATGCTCGATATGGGCTTTCTGCCTGATGTCCGGCGCATCGTGGAACGGTGCTCGCGCACGCGCCAAACGATGCTATTCTCCGCGACCATTCCGGCCGAAATCGAACAGCTCTGCAAGTGGGCCCTGCGCAATCCTGAGACGGTCCAGATCGGCCAGCGCCGCGCGCCCGCCGAGACGGTGACCCACGCCCTCTATCCCGTTGGGGCCGACCAGAAGCAGGCGCTCTTGGAGGAGCTTCTCAAGCGCACCGACTTTGACCAGGTCCTGATCTTCTGCCGCACCAAACACGGCGCTGACCGCGTCGCACACAAGCTTCATCAACAAGGCCACGCCGTCGCGGTGCTCCACTCCAACCGCACCCAGCGCGAGCGGGAACAAGCGCTGAATGGTTTTCGCAACGGCCGCTATGAAGTGATGGTCGCCACCGATATCGCCGCGCGCGGCATTGATGTCGAGCAGATCAGTCACGTCATCAACTTCGACGTGCCGCACCATCCCGAGGACTATGTCCATCGCATCGGCCGCACCGGCCGCGCGCAAAGTGTCGGCGATGCCTTTACCATCATGACGGGCGAGAATGTCCAGGAAATCGCCGCCATCGAAAGATTCATCGGGCAGAAAATACCGCGCGTGAAGCTCGAGGGCTTTCCTTACGAATACACCCGCTTACTCGAACACACCCCGCCGCCCGCTTTCGGCGCGAAACGGCCCCGCGGCAGGTGGTCTTTTGGCTACGGCCGAAAAGGCCGCTGAGCCTGTTCTCCGCAGTCAGCGAGGCCTTTGAGAGTCTGGATTTGATAGAGGGTTTGGTTGGCAGCTCGATCCGCCTGATGAAACAGTCCCCAACTGGCACGCACGTGATCGATCGGAGAATATATGGCGCAGTCGCAGAGTGAAATTGTCCCGAAGAATTCCGGCGGGGCGTTTGTTGTAAAGAAAGGGCAGCGGCTGCGGGTGACGGGAAGGACGGTGGTGGACTTCGTTGCTTTTAGTCTCGACAACGTGAGAGAGAGATTCGATCAGGCGCGGACGAAGACGAATCAGGCGAAAATCTTTGTCAGCACCGGCGACCAGTTGATCTCGAAGCTCAACAATCCTCTGCTTACGATCGTGGAAGACACTTTTAAAGAAGGCAAGCACGATCTGCAGAAAGGAATGTGCAGCAAGAAGCGCTTCGAGCTGGTTGCCAAAGGTGTGGCGCGAAGGGTTTTTGCTGAAGGCGTCGATATGAACCCGCAGCGACCGGAGGAGATTCCCGATCATGGTTGCTGGGAGAACCTCAGTGAAGCGCTCAAACCATGGAACATCCCGCAGGAGGACATCCCGAGCCCGTTCAATATTTTTCAGACGATGCGCATCGACCCGGACACCGGCGCGATGCTCGATACCATGGTCCGCCCGAAACAAGAAGCCCACGTGGACTTCCGCGCGGAGATGGATTGCCTTGTCGGCGTCAGCGCGTGTCCTCAATCGGGGCGGGGAGAAGCGATCCGCGTCGAGATTTTTGACGAGTAGTTAACCCGGGCTGCGAGCAACAACCAAAGAACCATTTCTTTGATTGCCGGCTTAACCAAACTGCCGCAGCACGGCGTCCGGTATTAGTCCTGCGGGCGCCGATTGCAGGAGTTCCAACTCGAATTCCCGTTTTGGGTCCCTACGGTGTTCGCCGTCGCGCGAGACCGTGCCCGCGTAGGCAAACCATCTGTCACCGGCGCCGCATTCAAGCGTCACGCCTCGATAGCCGAGCGGCGGCGCGCGGCCAACCGGCCCATCCACAACATCAAGCTGCTGCCACAACCGTTCGAGCCGCTGCGCCGTGCCTGCCGGCACGCTCCATTGCGGGTCGCGTCGCCCGGAGAAAATCGCCGCCGTCGCCCTGCATTTCCGGCGCGCCTCATTGGATTTTGATGTGGCCATGCATGACAACCATAAACGTACAGAAACTCGTGTACCCGCCACGATCGGCGGTGCGCGGATCCGAGATCAGGTTATTGCTATTATCGAGGTTCGTCACCGGAGTCGAGCCCGGCTTGTGAGACCAGTGGCCGTTGCGGCCCTTCCGGTACCAGTGAAAGTCCACGCCGGGCCAGATCACCAGCGCCACAAGGTGTCCTTCTTTTGGGCATTTGTTGTTCGCGCGCGGGCTGTTAATCAGACCATCGGCAATTGCCCCTGGGCGTACGGACGCACACGTAAGCTGCGTGTACATCGCCCCGCTCGCTTGCCCTGGTTGCGCGAAGGTATCGCTCCGATAGTTCGTGGCGTAGTTATAGCAATTGTTGTTCCCTTGCTTCTGGCCGCCGTCGTTCCACCAAGCCGGCTCATATAACGGCGCGCAGCGACAAAGAGGTCTCAGAGGCCAGATGATTTTGGATGGGATGAATAACTTCCTGAATTCCTTCAAAGTCTTGATCTCCGCGCGCAGGATTTCCGGAAAGCCGCGCGCCGCGCGCAGTCGCGCCGCTGGACCTTTTGGGCCGGCGAAGAATTCTTCGAATTCCGGGTCTGCGGCATAATGCGCCAACCTCGGACCATAGATTGCTCCGCCAGCAACACGGAACACCTTGGGTAGCGCGCGGCTCGCGACGCGTGTCTGCTCGATGACGAGACCCCGATACCCGAGCCTAAACTGCGGGGCCGGCATCTCGCCTCTCTTGAGTCGCCGGCTTGGTTTCAGGCGTTCCAAAAGATCGCGCGCTTGTCTATCCTCCACAGTTATCACCGGATTCGCTGGCCGCTAAAAATATCCACGGTAATTCTGAGCGACATAAATTCCTCCTTCGCTAATTTTTTTGCAAACGCGATATACCGTCAGCACTAATCGCATACCTGATTTAGCGCGCTAAGTTGATTTGCGTCAATACCGCTATCTCCTACGAATTTCTCTAGATTGCGCTTTTCATCTTCTCCAACCTAGGCCAACACGCCAAGAGATACTGTCGCGTCATCGAAACAGAATGCAAGCGTTGATCACGGTAATTTGTTTCAGCAGCGACACAGCCTTTAACACGACCAGATGTAGGATCCTCAATTTCCCAACGCGTTGGTGCAGAGGCACACAATTTGCCGACTGAGCAAGCCATTGGGTGAGAACGTATCGGACGGGTAATTTCTTCCTAGGTGATACTTTCTTACGCACGGAAGGAATCAGCCGGTACTGAACCGGCACTGAAAAAGTGAACGATTTGACAACGTATTTTTGCCTGGCATGAGCATTGCCCTACTCAGATTGGGAAAAAGGACCGAGGCGGAAACAGTATGCGGCTTCAGGCGGGGTGAGAAATTACGACAGACAACCTTGAACCTGAAGCCGAGTTGGAGGTTACCATGAGAGCACTAATGACTGGATTGTCTCTACAAAGATTCAGCGCGGTAGCTAGTACTCTATTGTTATTCTTGCTTGCGCTGCCGCAATCGGCGCGCGCCCAAGATATAGATCAGACGGTCGCCAGAATTTCGTTTGTCTCGGGTTCGGTCTCTTACAGCCGCGGTGATGACCCAGACGAGTGGGATTCCGCGATCGTCAACGTGCCGCTCACCTTGGGAGACAAAATCTACGCGCCCGAGGATGGCCGAGCCGAGCTTCAACTCCCCGGCGGTAATTTCGTCTGGCTGGGCCACCGCACGTACCTCACAGCGCTGAACCTGACCTATGACACAAAACAGTATTATCTCGGCGAGGGCGCGGCCGCATTCAATATCCGGCGTCTCGGTTCCGACGAGGTTTTCGAGGTGGATACCCCAAACGTGGCTGTGACATTGGACGGTCCGGGAAAATACCGCGTCGAAGTCGATGAAGACGGCAACACCCGTATTTTAGTGCGCCGCGGAAGAGTGGTTGTGGCCGCCAATGGGAGACAGATTACGGCCCAGGAAGGTGAGATCCACGTTTACGGCATCGATTCACCCCGCTACGAAATGGTCGCTTTACGTAGCCCCGACGCGTTTGATAGTTGGGTGAACGAACGAGACGATCGGTTCGAACGCGGCTATGCAGATGCGCGCCGATATACAAGCGATGAAGTCGTGGGCATCGAAGACCTGCGGGACTATGGCCGCTGGGAGGACATCCCGGAGTATGGCCGCGCGTGGACGCCGGATCGTGTCGCGGTCGGATGGCGACCGTATACCGTGGGCCACTGGTTTTGGCAGGACCCTTGGGGATGGACATGGATCAGTGAAGAGCCGTGGGGATGGGCTCCGAGTCACTATGGCCGCTGGACATTTTACCGATCCCGCTGGTATTGGGTGCCAGTCGGACCTACGGTTCGAGTTGTGCGCTACGCGCCGGCCGTCGTCGCATTCGTTCGCGACCGAGACGATGTTGGCTGGTTTCCTTTGCATCCGCGGGATCGCTTCATTCCCTGGTGGGGTCGACGCGCGGAGCCTCGAAACGTCCAAAACATCACCTACGTGAACCGAACCTACATCACGGTCGTCAATCAAAACACGTTTATCTCCTCCAGGAATGTCTCCAACAACATCGTGCGCGATTCAGTGATCGTGCGGGAAGCCAATTCGGTCCGTGTGATGGCACAGCCGTTGCCGATTCCCAATCGATCGTCCCTAGGAGTGCGGGGCGAAAGAGGCGACCGAAAATTCCAACGTCCTCCCGCGACTGTCGTCTCGCGGCCAGCCGTAGTGCGCGTCGCGCCGGTGCCGCCGCCACCGACATTCCAGGAAAAACTACCCGAGATCCAAAAAACTCAGGGAGAACCGGTAGCGCCGGACAAGGCGCGGACGATGGGCTTAGCGAACCTCAAGTCGTCCAACCGCCGCAATCCGATTCGGGCCGCGGCTGTCGAGTCCAGCCGAGGAGACTTCGCGCCCCGCACCCCGAGCGCATCGGCGCCCGCAGCGCAGCCGTTGACGGCACCCCGCGGCAAAAAACTGGCCACGGCAGAGGACCCGGTCGTAACTACCGTGCCGCAGCGGCCGGAGCGTTCTGAGCGGTCGAAAGCAAAACCCGATCAGGAAGTGACAGCCCCTTCAGAGGCATCCAAGGCACCCGCGCGGCTACCAGAAGGCCAGCAGCAACAAGATCGCGAACCGCAGAAACGAGGAAAACAGCCCCAGGAACAACAGCAACTGCGCGAAGAGCAGAAGCGCCAGGGACAAGAGCGTCAGCAACTCCAGGAGCAGGAACGCCAAAAACAGGAGACGCGCCTACAACAACAGCCGCAAAAGGAAGCACCACAAGCCCGCAAAGAGCAGCAGCGCGAAGAGCCGGGGCGCGAACAGTTAGACCGCCGTCAATCACAGAAGCAAGAACGTGAGCTGCAGCAGACCCAATCGCAGCAGCGCAAAGCGCCACCTGAACCTCGTAAACAGTCACAACGCGAACGGCAAAAACGCCAGGACGAGGAGAAAAAAGAGGGGACACCTGAACCCGAAAGAAGTTCATCAGTGACCCGATAGCGTTCCTCGAGGGTACCCGCGGTTTGATGCCGCGGGTACCCTTTTTTTCTTCAGCGAAAAATGTATGATCGGGTCAGATTCATTTAGGGGGTGTCTCTATGGCTTACAGGATCAGACGAACAGGCCACCTAGTCCTTCGCGTAAAAGATCTCGAGCGTTCTCGCCGTTTCTTTACGGAGGTCATGAAACTTCCGGTTGTCGCCGATAACGGCCATGGGATGCTTTTCTTCAGTAGCGACGTGCACGACAACCATCACATGCTGGCAATTCGGCAGGCTGAGGATGGCGCCCCGGCGCCGGCTCAGAACCAGCTCGGGATGGCGCACGTGGCCTACGAACTCGGCTCTTTCGCAGAGCTTCAAGAGGCCTACAAAACTCTGAAAGAGAATGACGTCAAGATCCGCCACGCGGTTTTTCACGGCATCACCAAAAGCGTTTATTTCTACGATCCCGACGGCAGTCTGTTTGAGTTTTACTGCAACGTGCCGCCCGAAGAGTATCGTAAGAGCACGGCTAATCCGTATGGCGCGGGCACGGACATCGACGATGAGCTAGTCGGCACGGTTCCGCAAAGACCGGGTACCGTCGCGCCATAGCGCTTCGTTATGAAGAACCCACCCCATCCGGGAGAAATTATCCGGGAGGAGATTATCAAAGCTCTCGGTTTGACCGTAACCGGCGCGGCCGAGATTCTCGGCGTTCGCCGCGCTACCCTGTCCGATGTAACCAACGGCAAGACCTCTGTCACTGCCGAGATGGCGCTGCGCTTGGAAAAGGCCTTCGGCGTCAGTATGGATCGGCTCCTGAAATTGCAGGCCGGTTACGATGCCGCTCAAGCGCGCCTGCACAGCGACCAGATTAAAGTAAAACGTTTCAAGCCAGCCAATGCACGGCCATAGGGGAATAAATGCGCCATGCAAGTGGTTCGCTTCCCTCCCTCGGGAGGAGGCGCGGCACGGCGGAAACGTCAGGAAGAAGCGCGCGCAAGGCGAACGAAGACAAACTCGATCGCAAAATCACGGAGTGGACCGCCGGCTTACCGCTCGGCTTCCGACCGGCAACCATCGGGCGGCAGCATCGGCGCTATCCTCGGGCCGTGTATTGAAGGCAATCGCCGCGCCTGGGGCAGCCTTGTGGACAGCGTTGACGACGGCTTCGAATAATGCAAGGCGCCGGGGCGGCAGGCGGACGCCGGCTCCGATTACAACACAATCATAAGTCGTCGAAGCTAATTGACCCTCCACTGTCGGCCCAGCGGTTTCATCAGGCCGGATGAAGCTAACGTCGGCCTCCCATCCGCGTTCAGCAAACCGCTTCAGCGCAACCGCAATGCCGGCGCGAACCTTCTCCGCGGTCATACCTGGTGGCAAAGCAGGGTCGGAAAAATCTACAGTCTCCGGATCGTAACCGACGAGCAGAATCCGCGTCATGAGCCCTCCCTCCTTTTCCGTTAGCTTAGCGCAACCGTCTCGAACATACGAGATAGGCCGATCGTGAATGCCGAGCCTGGATCCTGGCTTTTCGGCGTGATCTTCATGACATGCCAACCGTGGGTATTGACGTTATAGATGATCTTTCGGTCGGGCGCGGGTGCACGATCCGTCACACCTGTCATGACCTCTGGCGGCCTATTAAGTGAGCTGCCGTAGACGGCGACAAAAGCCGGTCGGCTTATCTCCGGGGGCGGCTCCGACAATAAAATCCAAATCGCTTGAAATATCCACAAGGTACCCCGATTTGTCAACGTTAACTTTTCCGGCAAAAGCTGACCGGGGCAGCGGGTTATCTCCCTAACGATCGGCGGGTTAATTCGCCTGCCAAACTACAATCAATCTCCATCAATCTCCATTTTCGCTGTAGGATTGAACTGATCGATGCAACGGTCAGATGCGGCGTAAGATTGGTTCGTTAGAGAATTCAACGCGACCACTCGAAGCGGGCTTCTCGCTCTGCACGGAGACGCCACACAGCAAGTCCCCTATGGGAGACGCGAGGAACCGTCGCCATACGTTTGGCCTCTGTGTTAAAGGGTTATAGCGCAGCACGCGACGAACAAAGGTTGCGGCTTCGTATTGTCCCACGTCCATACACACCAAGGAGTAACGGTCGTGGCATAGGCGGCGTTGGTAAAAGCCGAGATCAAGGGTGAAGAACGTTAAACGGCGGCGGCGGAGCAAAACGGGGATGATCTGGTAGACCAGGGTTATTCCCTTAAAGGGAAATCTTTAAGTCTCGGTTTTCTCCCATGCGTTCAGATCCGGCGGAGAAAATTCTCGTTATTTATTCCTTTGGGAAGCCGCCGTAGCGCGCGACTTTCCCTGCTGAACTTTTTGATACTTTCCTCGCCCGATCCTTTTGGTCTTCCCCTGCTTCGCCCACCTCACCGCGACCTGGCGGACATAGCCGGGGGAGTTTCGTCTGGCAACCGCTTCTTTCGCGAGATCCCCAACGGTGAAACGGCTGGGAAGCTGATCCAACATGGAATTCCAATTTACTGGAGTGGTGCTTCTGGCCCTACCACGCCTTTTTCCCGATCGCTGTGCGCTCGTGTTCCCACCTCCCAGGAGGCGATAGGCCCTTTGGTGCTTTATCAGGCCATCCTTTAGAGTGGCCAGTTCGGAAATCCGCTGACCTATCTCCTTTTTAAGCCGGTCGATCTCTCTTTTTACAGACGTGATCAGATTTTCGGGCATAGGTTCCTCCAAAGACACGTTTCTCGTCTAACACCCCAGGATTTAGAAAACAACTCGATCCTCTATGCCCCTTGGGCATCATGTGTGACCTTTGCGTCGTCCAACACGAATACGGGGTCAGGCAGCGGGGCAGAATAAGGGAATCTTTTACGACCGGAAAGCCATCTGCAAGATAGAAGCGGTGAGTCATGTCGCGCCATCCTCGCATTCTCACCCCTTCGATACGGCCTGCGGGCCTACTCAGGACAGGCGGTGGATCTCCAAGAAGCCCACGAGCGAACCTGGCATCCGCGTTGGCGTTGTATTGTCTGGTTATCAGTCAGTGGCATCTGCTTTTATGGCTGCGGGGAGACCTGTCTGCGTGCGGCCACGCACAGGCAGATAGACAGCGCTCCGAGGCCATGCTGTGGGTCACGTGAAAAGACCCAGACCCTTTAAATTTCCGCAGAAAAGGCTCGCGTCCCCTTTTTATGTTCTTTCATGTTCCAGAATTCGGCGGTTAGAGAAGGTTTGAGATGTCCTCTGAAGCGACAGAGGGAGGAACACAAGGAGCGATCATAAAAATACAATATGATCGCTCCTCAAGTTTCTTTCATGATCCAAGCCAACGAAGCGCCTTCTCTTTGTCTGCATAATCAAAATGCTTTACTTCGGCTTGAACAAAATGATTCGCGATACTTGGCAGAATGGCGAGGATGCCTGCGTCAGTGACCGCGGCGATTTTTTTAATTTTGCGGTGATGATTTTTGACGAATTTTAGATGCGCAAGAAAAGCGGCAAAATCTTTCCAGCCTGGAAATGATTTTACATAAATCATCATTCCCGAAAGCCCTCCCTTTTTTTCAATAATGGGATCGATTTCGCCCGCCAGTTTTTCAAAATCTGCTGAATCAAGCGCCTCTTCAGGTGTCACTAGAAGTATGCTTTGATCGGATAAAAGTTCATAGTGAATCATGAAAATCTCCTGCGATAAATGATCGGAGTTTGCTTTATGGGTCTAGCCGTCGGGACCTTGCGAATCACGCCCGCGACCGCCTGCCAGCCTCTGTTTGAGATCGCGATGTAGTCGCGCAGATGATGGGCCGGCCCCGTGACCCCGGTTTTGGGCGTGACAGTATCCGATAATGAGCTGTTAGGTCAACCCGCGCTGGGTTTTAGGGCTGGACCTTGGCTCCAGCCGGGGCGATGGCGAGACGGCGGGATTTAGGGGGGTCTTTAGTTAGCAGGGAAAAGCGATCCATACGACCTGCTTGCGCGTACACGCAGGCAAGTAGAAGGCGCGGCATGTCGCACCGTCCTCGCATTCTCACCCCTTCGATACGGCCCTGCGGGCCTACTCAGGATAAGCGGTGGATCTCCGAGAAGCCACGAGGGAGGCTGGCATCCGCGTTGCCGAATATTGGCCTGGTGATCAGCAAGTGGTATCTGCTTTCATAGGCGCGGGGAGACCTGTCTGCGTGCGGCCACGCACAGGCAGATAGACAGCACTCCGAGCTCATGCTGTGGGTTGCGTGAAAAGAGTCCCGGCCTTTTAACTTCCGCAGAAAAGGTTCGTGCCCCGTTTCCATCGTCACTCGAGGCGTCAAGCATAAAAACGCGGACGGTCTTGAAACGGTTGTTGAGCGGGCCTAAGCCGGAACCCTTTCCGGATTAGCCCTCTTTGAAATCCGCGAGCGTGAAACCGGCGTCTTTGAGAATTTTGACGAAAAGACCGGTTGGCAGATCACCCGGATGAATGGGTACGGAAGTTCGATAGCCGGTCCGGGGGCTTTGCAGTAAAAGATGAGAACCTTTTTGCCGTTTCTCAATAAATCCTTTGCGCTTAAGAAACCTGACGACCTCACGCGCCGTAGGCATCTATCAACCAACGGCTATCGATAAGGTGTCGATGTCGACTACCCTCGCGGAGGAGACGGGCACCTTATCGCCGTCCGCAAGACAGTCTTCGATATAGAGAGAGAGCGCTTGGTGAATGTCTTCTTTAGCCTTTTTTGTGCTTTTCCCCCGGCCATAAATACCCGGGATGTCTGGGATATAGGCCCAGTATTCTTTTTTCTCCCTGACTATAACGATGGGATATTTTCGTTTCACCTTCATGCGCTTCTTGTATCAGAAAAAATAGCTCTTTGACACTCCCGTTTTTTATCGCTTTTGTGTCCTTCGGCAAGTCTGGGGCTCAAGCATTGGGAAGAAAAGGGGACAGGAGGCTGTCCGATAATTCAGGTTTCTAAAAATTGCATCAATAAAATCACTTACGAGCTCCTTAGAAGGCGGGATTAGGGTTTTTAAGACGGGAAACCCATCCATGCGATAGAAGCCGTGAGTCATGTCGCGCCGTCCTCCCATTCGCACCCCTTCGATACGGCCCTGCGGGCCTACCTCAGGACAGGCGGTGGATCGCCAAGAAACCACGAGCGCGCCTGCCTGCGCCCTGCACCTGCCTACTGCCACGCAGTGGCAGGCAGGCGCGCCGTACCCCGTATAGGTTGACGTGTGTCACGCGACAGGCGATAATCCAATTTTAGATGAGTCTTCGTTCGATTCGACATAGGGGCTTAAAGCGGCTCTACACAACAGGAGAGGGAAGGGATCTTCCGGCTTCCCTGGTGGAGAAAATATCCGACATCCTATTGGCGATCGATGAAGCCAACCGGCCGCAGGAGGTTGGTTTGTTTCCTGGTTGGCGGCTGCATCCTTTAAAAGGTGATTTGAAAGGCTTCTGGAGCGTAACCGTTAGTGGTAACTGGCGGGTGATCTTCCGGTTCGAGAAGGGTGACGCATTTGACGTCGATTTGGTTGACTATCATTAAAGGAGGTATTTGAAGTATGGCGATGAAGAACCCCCCGCACGTGGGCGGTGTGATCCGCCGCGAAGTGATTGAACCGCTTGGGTTGACGGTGACGGAAGCGGCGAAGGCGCTTGGGGTTGGAAGGCAGGCGCTTTCCAGCTTGCTCAATGAGAAGGCAGCGCTTACGAGTGACATGGCCCTGCGGGTCGAAAAGGCATTCGGGCCGAAGATGGAGCACCTCATGAGGATGCAGCTTGCCTATGATTTGGCTCAAGCCCGCAAGGAAGAGAGGACGATCGGGGTGAAGCGTTACGCCGTGAAGAAAGGGACGGAACACCCGGGATTGTGAAGATGACCGGGGACATGAAGAACCATCTATACGACCTGCTTGCGCGTACACGCAGGCAAGTAGAACCGTGCGTCATTTCGCCCCGTCCTCGCATCCTCACCCCTTCGATACGGCCCTGCGGGCCTACTCAGGACAGGCTGTGGATCTCCAAGAAGCCACGACCAATTCTGGCGTCCACCTTGCTGAATATTGTCTGACGATCAGTTACCGGCATGTGTTTCTAAGACGACCACCCGGGCAGACATGACTTCAACTGGTCGAGACTCAGCGCCCCTTGTTCCAATGCGCGATATGTGTGCACGGGATCGTACCCACCCAAGAGGTCTTCCAGTCGGTGCTCGTTCTTCAGGAATATCGCCCATTTTCGGCTATCGCTGCCGAGCGCCTTCACAGCTGCGCGGAAAACGTCTCGGTTATCAAGCTGTTGGTTGAGCGGGTCAGAGACCGCTGTCTAGTCAAATTGCGCGACTACCGAGCGGGTGAATCCGTCGGCGGTGTCTGCGGAGCGGGCTAAGCTAGTTAGCCCATAGTCGCTGGTGATTTTTGCACGGACGGTCGGGTTTCGGAATATCTGCTCCTGAATCAGCGCGAGATCCAACTGCCCCGTAATGACAATATCAACCGTAGGTCTATAACCCAATTGGCTCGCCTCATGTTTTTACCCTTCCTTCAATGTCAATATATAGGGCACAAAAATGAAAATTTGCCGCCACGAGAAAATTTTTTTGTTTGTTGCCTCATTTCTACGGGTTTTCCGTAGCTGAAGCCCCTGACTGAGGGGTAGGACCATGTCAAAATCGCCTGGCTAAGCTTTAACGTTGCGGCGTGGGTAAAGAACGATCACCTGGGTTTTGAAGTGCTGTACATTTACCAGGGCGTGGTTCACAAGTACCGGCCTGATTTCCTCATCCGCTTGAAAAGCGGGACGACGCTGGTACTGGAAACCAAAGGGCAGGAGAGCGATCAGGACAAGACCAAGCGGGCTTCCCTGGAGGAGTGGGTACGCGCGGTGAATGAACACGGGGAATTTGGAAAATGGGGGTGGGCGCTGTCAAGGAGTCCGGGCGACGTGGCAGAGATCCTGCACCGGCACCGGCTGTCGAACTGAGATTAGGTTAGAGGGCTTTGCCACGCCGATTTAGCCTTTTCTTGAAGGCCGTTTTGGCCAGAGCCCTTACAGACGGGACCTTGTCTGCTGTGAGGGGTTCTACGGCAGGCTCGGGCACCATGACCACAGCGATGCTTTCACCAACCGCATTAAAGACTTCGAGTGCGTAACCGTCCTCGGTGTTCTTGCCGGGCAAGTGCTCGACAATTGTTGCTACGTCGCCTTTGCGCAGTCCTTGGTCGGGGATATTTATCTTTAGCGCTACTCGTTTGAACAGATCTATTTTCATCGTCCTGCCCCCTTATCCGGGACCAGAGTGACAAATCTGGTTTCTCCGCTGGCGTGAAGGCGGATCCAGACAGTAGTCGGCGGCTATCCCCTCTCCCAGGTGCTTGGTGGTCACGGTTGTTTCGCGAAATGTGATGCTGAGCGCATCGACCTCTGAATCATAGCTAATTTTCACGGTTAAAGGGAAAGGTCTTCCGGCACTCCAGGCGTCTCAACTCCGCCGGCTCCCACTGCGCACTCCGTATCGTGTCTTCTACTTCGGCAACTGTAAATCCTCGCTGTGTGGTATAACTCAACGCATGCGCCGAGAGTCTTACGGGCTTCATTTAGGGTCATCCCTAGCAAGCGGTGGCGATCGCGTTGTTTGATTTTCTGAACTATTCGATTTAGCCAGACGTTGCGCGATGATCCTGTAGACCTCTGGAGAAAAGCCCAAACCTATATGAGTGGTGCGCACTTCCACATGCTCGACGTTTACCCCATGACGGTCGATGCAGGCTTCCCAGCAAACGATAGCATCTGTGCGCGAGTAAATCGCCGTTACGGGCGTGTAAAGTGAGATTCTATTGCGCGATTCAATCTCGGCTTCGATCGCGTCCATGTCGATGCCGCGGCGCCGAAATGATCGGGCAACGACTGTGTACTTTGGACCACCGACGACCGGGGTGCCGAGTGTAATCACCTGACGGACAAGATCGGGTCGCTCACGAGCGATCTCTCTGGCAAGAAATCCCCCCAGGCTCCAGCCGATAATACGCACCTCCTGCTGTGTTTTGCGGGTGATCGAGAGGATACGTTTCAATAAGCGCGGCAGCAGTGCGAACACATCGCCGGATTTACGCCCCGGATGCCAGCCGATGACCCGATAGCCCAAAAGACGTAAATAGGTCTTGAGAATGGCGGTCGAGCCGTCGCCAGCGCCATAACCGGGGAGGACAAGAATAGGCTGGCCGCAGCCGCGGGGTTGGCGGGCGAGTTCCAAGGCATGAAATATGAGCCGTGGTAATTCCAGTAACGCACGGGCCTCGCGAATTATGCCTGAGGGGCGGGGGGGATTGAAAGCGTCGGACATCACTCACCGTTGATTCGATATGTGACTTTGGAGACTCGCAATCGGATAAAGCGTGACGCTAGAGCAATTCAGAGACGTATTGCTTCATTAAGAGGATACTATAACTCTAAGAGTTCTGTTTAAAACCGGGATTTGGAGTCGGTCGTTACTCTCACGAGTCCTGTCGATGCAAAGGACCGTAGCGTAAGAGGCCGACAACAACGTCCATACTTATTCTTATTGACGCGAGGCCAGGAACGCAACGCCGGCTTGATCTGCTTACATCCGCGTCCTAAACTCACATCGCGTATAACGCCCTGGGATTGTCGTCGAGGATTTTTCTCTTCGCCCTCTCGTCGATCTCGTTATTGCCGCGAAAAATACTGATCGCGTCCACTTGACTGGAAGCGTCAGTGTGGCCGTAATCCGTACCGATGACAATATTGTCTTCACCCGCATACTTGAGCACGAAAGGAAAGTCGTCATCGGTCTGGGCGGTAATATAGATCTTAAATTCTTTGAGTGGGTTCTTAGGAAAATCGCTTCTGCCGGAGCGCCTGACCGCTTCGTTCACGACCCAAGGCACCCACTGGGCCGACGATTCGATGAATCCCCATCTCAGAGCCGGAAAGACCCGAGGAATTTCGCTCATCATGAGTGATAGGCAGGTCACCACCGTAGGGACGCGAAACTGCGCGAAGCCGCCCATTTTGTCGTAGCGCGGCCGGAATTGCTCCAAAAGCTGAGGGCTCCCGTTGGCAATGTGAATCGCCATAGCCATGTTTAGACGAGTCGCCTCCTCGTAGATAGGATAAAAGTAGGGATCCACGAGATGACGCTCGGTTTCGAATGGCCGCAGGCAAACAGCGACCGCGCCATTTTCCCGCGCAAAGCGAATCTGCGGCAACGCTTCCTTGATCGTCATCGCGGGAACCACACACGACCAAAAAAGCCTTCCCTTGGCCTGCTTCCACACATCGGCCATCCACCTGTTCCAAGCCATGCACATGGCAATCTCCGCATCCGGGCGATCAGCCACCCGCGCGATCCACAGCGTGTTGTGCAACACCTGGATGTCGATGCCGAGCTTGTCCAGATGCTGCAAGCGCAGTTCCACATCGCGGACCTCGCGCGCTTCCTGCGGAGTTTGCAGCGTCCGGCCGGTCCGTTGCGTTAGCTGAGCGAGTTCTTGCTCGGTCAGCGTAGGATTGCGAAAGCCGATGACCTTACCATCCAGAAACCAGCATTGGGCGTTGGGATTCTGAGTCGACTGGTAAAGCTGGGGTCGGAACTTCTTATCCGACTCGTCCAGATAGTCCCAGGTATGTTCGGTCTCGACTACATGAGCATCCGCATCGATGACCATGGCTTTTGCCTCCTTCGAAACCCTTATTAACCACGAAAATCACGAAGCTCACGAATCATTCTGAGAATTCACCGCGGAGGCGCTGAGGACGCTGAGGGCAACGTTTGCAACGAACGAACTCTGCGAACTCTGTGCCTCTGTGTGAAATTCGCTCGCTCCTTTGGTTTGCGGCTCTGCCGCGCTGGGTGCTTCGCGGCCTCTGTGGTGAAAATTCTTTGGTTGCCTCTCCTAATCTCGGGGCAGTTTGGGCCATTCCGCCAAAAGCTTTCCGTATCCTTGGATATGATAGGTCAAGCCGAGGATTGAAAGCATGCACCAGAGCATGGCCGGATTGCTCGCGATCACCAGCTTGCGAAAGGCTTTTTCCATCTTTTCGATACTTTCTATGGGATCGAGAACCGCACCTTGAAAATAAATGCCCTCGATATCCCCGGCTTCGGTGACGGCGGCTTCCGCCAAGCGGTAGACTTCCTCCGGACTCATTTTCAGAGCATCCGTATAATGAGTCAGCGACCGTGTCGGCGACACGGTGTGAACTTGCGCGCGCTCGAGGTGTTCTCGGATCATCCGGTTCATTGGCTCGTCAAACGGAGTGATCAGCAGTAATTTTCGCACGCCATAGGCTTTCAGCGCCGCGACGCACGCGTCGAGTGCTGTGGTAACAGGAAATTTGAAGCGCTCACGAAGCGCATCGAAGAAGCCAGGGTTCAGCACCTCCACCGGGGCCCCGCTAAAGACAGCGGCCTGCCAGCGGTGCGTTTCGGCAAGCTCCGCGGCTCTCCGGATGATCGTGTCCTTCTTCCCTCGAAGATCGAACAGCGACTGCCCGGCAAGCTCCAGACCGTAAAAGTCAATTTGCACGTCCGTTGGAATGATTTCCTTAAAGCTTCGGTAATGCGTGCTGCTTGCCAACCTGGGACCCACAAAGGCGATGCGGGGTTGTTTTGCTTGTGCCATATTCCCTCGCTGGTTTAGCTTTGCCGTCTACCGGAGCTGACCGGCCTTGCACGTATCCATTTATAACGTCCGGGCGGGCTTGACAAGAAGCCCCGGAGGAAGCGATATAGCTCAGTTGAAAGCTTTAACTTGATGACGGCCAATTTTCATTTAAAGATCGCGAGCAGCGGCGAGGTCAGAGGAGAAATCGCCGCCAAAATTGTTCTTTGCTGTTACGATATTCTCCGGGCCACGCCCAACCAAGTTTCATTCGTCTTCGGCAGCGCCGACTCCGAGCTGGGCGGCACAGGCATTCCCCTCTCCGTCGGCCGCAGAAAGTACGACTTCGGTTTCGCAAACCCGGCAGCGCTCGCGCGCATGGCGCTTCTGGGCACGGGGTTCTACAAGAAAAAAATCCCTTTGAGAGCCATTGGCGTCTTCCCGTCCTGGGATCGCCTCGTCTTCGCCGTCCATCCCAGAACCGGGATCCGCGCGCTCGAAGAACTGAAAGCGAAGCGATACCCCCTGCGTGTCTCAACGCGGCAGGGCGGGAAGTATCACTCGACGCTCTTCGCGATCGATCAGGTCCTTCGCGCCTGCGGTTTTAGGTTCGCCGATCTGGAGAGATGGGGCGGGAAAGTTCTTCGGGCCAGCAGCCCGAGCTCGAAAGACCGAAAGGATCACATCGAAAGCGGAGCGGTTGACGCGGTATTCGACGAAGGCATCAAGAGCTGGGGAGCGCTGGCGCTAGACTCTGGAATGAAGCTCCTTCCTCTTGGCGACGCGATATTGCGCAGCCTGGAGAAACTCGGTTACAGCCGGACGGCCGTAACGCCAACCCATTACCCTCAGCTTAACGCGGCGATTGACACCGTGGACTTCAGCGGCTGGCTTTTCTTCTGTCATCGTGACTTGCCGAACTCGCTCGCCTATCACGTGGCCGCAGCCGTCGATAAGGCTCATGCGCAGCTCCCCTCCGACCATTTTGATGGCCGGTCAATGACCATGAAAGAATTTTGTCGGGGAAGCGAAGGCGGTCCGCTCTGCATCCCACTTCACCCCGGCGCAAAGAAATACTTCAGAGAAAAGGGCTGGCTGTAGCCTAACTGGCGAAACCCGAATGGCGGAAGCCGCTGGGCAAGGGGCCGATGATAACCGTCCGTCGCATGGCCCCAGTAGGGGTTCTTACTCCACGATGACATCCACCCGCTGGACCCCGTTGTTGCCATAGCCCCCGAAGTTCCACTGCTGATCCAACGGCTGCACATTCCCTTCGGAGTCGGTCGCGCGCACACAAAGGGTGTAAGCCCCCGGCTTGGCGTTCCAGAGGAACGTCCACGAGCGCCAGGTATAGGGTGAGGCCGCTTCGCCCACTTGTGCCTCCGACCACGTCGAGCCACTGTCCACACTCACCTCTACGCGAGAAACGCTCAGACGGCCAGCCCATGCTCTGCCAGTGAGAGCGACAGACCCGCTGTGGACTAATCGCGTCCGGGTCATAAAATCTGGAATTCCGGGGGGAATCATCAGTGCGCGGACCCTGATCAGGGTAATGGGTTCTCCCAAGTCGTCCGGCGCTTGCGCATAGCGATAAGCCCGCACCATCTGATAACCCTGAAAGGGTTCCGTGACAGCCTCGATTCGGTCTAACCATTTCACGCTTGCCATGCCATACCAGCCAGGCACCAACAGGCGAAGTGGATAGCCATGTTGGGGTTGAAGAAGCTCGCCGTTCATTTCGTAGGCCAGCAATATCTCTTCCCTGCTCGCTTCGTTGACGCTGAGACTGCGCTGGTAGAATTGAACCTGCTCTCCTTCGACTCCTTTGTCCAAACCCGTAAAGACAATTTCGGCGGGATCGCGACGGAGGCCGGCTTCTTCCAAGATTCCCCTTAGCGGCGTGCCAGTCCACTCGGCCGTGCCGATCGCTTCAAGGAGCCAGGGTTGGCTGATGCGCCTAGGAGCAAAAAGGGCACGACCGTTTCCCGCGCACTCCATCGTCGCCGCGATGGTACGGGTCGGTCGCCTTCTAATCTCCTCCAGGGTCAAGTTGAGCGGCTTCGAGACCAGCCCTCCGACCTTTAAGCGCCACTCTTTGGCGTTCACATCGGGAATGTCGTAGTGGATCAGAAGATAGTGCATGCCGGTTGGAGTAATGGGATAGCGCAGTCCCTCCAGAGGCATTCCCCGGTTGCGTAAGGCGAGTTGAAGCTCTTCTCTGTAGAAACTGTCAGTCTGAGCAAGCCCGCTGCTGTCACCAACGGTTGGGAAGTTTTTTGCGGCGCTTTTTTGTTCCATTCGTCGGCGACCCTCCTCTTGTTGCGTCTCTTAGCTCTGCCCAAACCAGGAGTGATTTAGCAGGATGAAGCTGCCCCATCCGAGCAGGGCTAATCCTAACGGAGCGCTTAGTTTCCGGCCCCAAGGCATGTTCTTCTCCACCGCCATTACTGCGCCCAACGCGAGCATCCAACCGACATTCCCCACGCCCACACCGAACATCAACAGCATCAAGGCCCAGCAGCATCCCACGCAAAAAAGGCCATGATTGAGACCCAACAAAAGCGCGTTGCGGTGCTCATGGCGGCCCCGCCAGTACTCTGTCACGAAGCTCAAGGGTGCGCGACATTTGTCCAGACAGCGGTATTTCAACCGGCTAAACTGAAAGCCTCCGGCCAATAGCAGAGTGGCCGCTCCGATGAGCCAGGCATTCGCTTCAAGCCACGCACTGCGCTCCACGATCTCGTGCAGTACCCAATCAGCTAAATGAGCCGCAACACCGAAGCCCGCCCACACGCTGAGATATCCCGTAATTACGAGAGCCATAAGTCGCGATCGCTCCCGTCGCCGCGCCGTCAGGCGGCGGAAGATCTCAAGTAATGGGAGCGTGGTCGGCAACATCATGGCCACCGTCATTAGAATCCAACCGGCAAGATAGAGCGTTACCGGCACCAAAAGCGAATCTTTGCCGTCAAGAATGCTGATCTTACCCAGTTGTCCATGATCGAGATAACGGCCGTAAGGAGACCAATGCCAGATCGACAGTGTCAGCCAGGCTAGGGTGACCAAGGAACCTATGAACCACAGAAAAGTTCGCCGGTCGGCTGAGCGAAATGGAGTGTCGGAGTATGGGAGTATGCGAGTATTTGGGTTTGAATGCATCACTCCATCACTCCGGTACTCCAGGCTACTGAGCGTGCTCGCTACACGCCTTTTACTCGATTCGTTGAAGGCGCTATTACAGCGAATCGCTCAACTCTGGAAAACGAATCTCCCTTGAATCGCGTTGTGGTCTTTCAGGTCAATGTTTTGCCTCAACGCAAGGTTATTCATCTTGAACTTCGTCGCCTTGGCCACATACGCAGGTGAGCCGGGAATGGTCGAAAATATGGAATCGCGGAGCGTTGTCACCTCGCCGTTGGGACCGCGGAAAGGCTCCATTTCACAGTCAGCGACAGTCCCTATCCGAAGCGTCCCCTTGCCTTCGTTAACCTCGAAAGTGATCGGCGAGCGTTCCACGGCCACCACCTCGCCAATCAACTGCACGAGGTCTGCGATCGGACCGCCTTGTTTGCCGGTATAGACGCTCAGCAGCGCTTGTTCCTGTTCCTTCGTGGCTCTTTGGTCGATATGGACGACAGCGCGCCAGTTACCCTTCAGGATGTTTCCGGGGATGTGTACGATGAATCCCAGGGTGAGGCCCGATACGTCCACACCATCGATTTCCCCTTTTTCGAAATGATGCGCTAAAGCTGAGTCGCAAGTCCCGTTGTCCGGATCAACACCGATCCAGCAAGGGCAAAGCACCTCGCAGTTGCAGACTTCCAGAAGACTTCCTTCGAGTTTGTAAGCCATATCCATTTCCGCCTTTCAAAGATTCATTAGCAACGATTTTAGACCAGGCGTGCCAAAACATCATCCTGTTTTGGCATCAAACCTCCCCCCTCGCAGCCGAGCCCATGTAACGAGGTAATGAGAATACTTTAGCCCCAAAGGTAAGAGAAATGTCAAGCTTAAGCAAGAAAAGAGAGGACCGCTTGATCAACGCTGCTTCCATGGGCATGACACCACCTAAACCTGTCATGCATCACCGCACACCGTTATCACCAATCTCGCGCTCGATAGACCCCTACGTCTACCGAAAACTCTGGACGACTTCATGCCCGGATATTCTCCACGAGCGTGGCAATTTGAACGAACTCGACGCTAGGACGCACGCCGTAAAGACTGGTTACTCGCTGAAGTAACTCTTCGGCGAAGAACGCCTTGGCGGCGTCCTCGGAGTCCCAAACGTAGAAGTTCGTGGCCTCATGTTTCCCGGAATTGAGCGTGAAGGCCTTGGAGCGCAGCCCCGGCATTCCCTCAAACCTTGCGCGTGCGGTCTCAGCGATCTTCCGCACCGCTTGCTCATCGAAATTGTCTCCGTACCGAAATGTCACGAATACACCGATCATGTCGTCCTCCTTACAAGGTAATTGCTAAGGTCGCCGTGGGCGGAAAGGACCGTCTCGGAAAAAGCCCGTACTCTGACGCGGCGCATACAGCTATACCGGACTGGACCGCTTTGCCAACGTCGCGAGCGCGCTCCCGTCAGCGCCGTGGCGTCCAACGCGCTGCGTGAGTGCCATTATCAAGGCGGAGGCCCCACGCAGAGGGTTGCTCTATGTTCTCCACGGCGTTGCTTCTTCTGCTTAACGCTGCCGCTCAGGCGCGGGCGGCAGGAGAGAAGCTCTGGAATAGTCTGAGAACGCATGCTGCCGACCGTCGCCTGCAGCGATTTGTTAGGGGACAGCTTCGCGACGGAAGTGAGTGCTCCGCTACGCGGGGCCGCCGACTAGGCCAAGCACAACTGGTATCGGTGGCCCAACGATTACCAACCGATACTTCTCGGCGAAAGCCTCAAGTTCCTCGCCTTCGGGGGGCGGTCCAGGTGGCCAGGAGCCAACCTCGATCAAGCCGTCGGAGAAGCCTCCGGGAGCCATCATATTGATGACATGAGCCGGCTCTACTTCAACGTTCGCATAGGTGTGAGGAACGCCGGCCGGAGCCCCCGCAAAGTCGCCTGGCCCTAGATCGAGGATCTTGTCTCCTACCTGGACCTTGAGCCTTCCCGATACGACGTAGAACATGTCCATCTGTTCCTTATGCACATGAAGCGGTGGGCCTTCCAGGTGGCCAACTCGCCCCTCAAAGACATCGCACGCGCCGGCGGTCTCCGAGCTCGCAGCCTTGATGAGCCACTTGCTTGGGCCGATATCCACAGCCTGGCCCTCGCCGCTAGGACGATAGATAGATTCTGTCATGCCTATCCCCCCTTCCTGATCCTTCCAAACTTGGATTCCCGAGTGCGCTGTCCAGGGAGCAAAGACATCGGTATCCGGTTAGTTACCGTGCCCTAGATCTTGTGGTCGGGCTTCCGCCCTCTGACCCGCTCTCTTGTCCCCCTAATTATTGAGTGAATAGATCTCGTATATTGGGTGTCTAAGGATCATCAATGCGAAATTTACCCCTGAAATCAAAGGGTTGTCAAATATTAGCGCCGCTCGTATATCCAATATCGCTGATCCCGTTTATTCAATATACCAGCACACGGGCCACACTTGCTTTGCGCAGAAGAATTGATCGACGCGTCAAGCAAATCCTGCAACTGGGCATCTGGCTATGACTTCTGCGGCTCGACTTTCTGGCGTTAATCCGTCTAGCTTGCCTTCCACACTCTCCCGTCACGGCCCGATCACTGCAGAATCACGCCTTGTTCTCCGCTAAACGTAATTTCTGTATTCTGGCGTTTGCTGATTTTTTGCAGCAGAGTCCTGATTCTTTCACCGCTCTTGCTCTTAAACGAGACAATTTCTGGCTGGCCTTGTTCGTTGATGCGTACGGGTGAAAAGGCGACCCTTTTCACCTTCTTGTCGCTGATCTCTGCCGAGACCAAGATCGTGTCGAGGACCTCGGTGTCGCGGTCTACGACGAAGTTGCCCATGTTGTAAGTGATGGCTTTCCCCTTGTAGACCTCGAAAGCCTGAAGCGCATGTGGACCGTGGCCGAGAACAAGGTTTGCCCCGGCGTCGATCGCCCCTCGCGCCATTGCTTCTTGATGAGGAGCGAGGGTATGGGACCCGCCGACGGAAATACTGAAATGCATGGAGACAAAGGTCAGGTCCGAATTCTTCTTCGCCTCTTTGATATCCTCCTCCATCATCTCCATATCTTCGAGATTGAGATGCGGAGAAGCGAACAGGGCGAAAACTCTTATCGGGACAATTCCCGCTTTCTTCTCATAGGCAGGAAAGCTTCTTCCGGGCTGATTGACGTCTGTGGAGTAGCCCAAAAACGCAATCCGGCAGCCCTTTCTTTCAATGAAAGCAGGCTTCCTGGCTTCGTGAATGTTGACTCCAGCTCCAATGTGGGCGATTCCGTTCTGGTCGAGAAGCAACAAGGTATCCAGCAGTGCGTCCGCACCGTAGTCCATCACATGGTTATTCGCCAGGTTGATGATATCGAACCCACCGGCAACGACGCCGCGCATCATTTCAGGGGACGATTTCCACGCGCTTGCCCGTCCCACGGCCATCTTTCCCCGGCTCGAAAACGCGCCCTCCAAATTGCAGAACCTGATATCCGCGCTGCGCAGCCGCTCTCTCACCTTTTCAAACGCGGCCTCAGGTTTGTCTCTCGTGAAGTCCCTGATCAGACTCCCGTCACTCCGTTCAAACTTGGGACCGAGCAGCACATCGCCCACCGCCACAAGTGAAATATTTTCTGCCATAGCAATACAACCTCCCTCACTTACTGTAGAATATATCTCGATATAATTTGTCGTAGTAGGGATATTTCTCCGCCAGCTCGACCGGCAGGGGGAAAAACTTCAGCCCCTTGGTAAGGCGAGGCGGATCCGCTTCGAAGTTCTTTCGCGGAGACATTTTCTTCGCGGCTCTGAGGACCTCTGCTCCTTCCTGTGACAATGCAAAATCCACAAACAGCTTTGCAGCGTTGGGGTGCTGAGCGAGCGCGGAGACGCCGATCAGCTGCGGCGTCGCGAGCACCGGCTGAACCGCCACCCAGTCGATCGGGGCTCCTTCCCTTTTCAAATCCTCCACGGCGGAACCGTAAATGTTTACGGCGATGGGAAATTCCCCTGCCGCCATCAGCTGGCCAAGCACCGTCGTGCCGGCCCGCGTCCCATGAATGTCGTGCCGTGAGAGTTTGCGCATGTAATCCAGGCCCTTTTCCTCGCCCATAATTTGCAGCTGGCCGACAAACCATTTAACGTCGTTAATATCCATGCCGATTTTGCCTTTCCATTTGGGAGCCAGCAGCGCTTCGTAGCTCCTGGGCACGTCTTGCGGCGGAACCATTTTCGTATTGTAGCCGATCACGTTGCTATTAAAGTAGATGGTTCCCAGGCCGTCGTCATCTCTAAATTCCTCTCTGATGTCCTGATACTCGCCGGAAATGTATTTGAGCAAAAGCTTTTTCTGTTTGAGCACGTAGGCGCGAAAATCGCTCAACTGAATGACGTCCGCCTGCAACCGCCCGGCCTGAGCCTCCAGGAGGATTTTGCTGAGCAAGGATTCCCCGCCCAGCCGAAAAATATCGACTTTGATGAAGGGGTATTTCTTATTGAACGCTTTGACGAGGTCGTTCGCCAGGGCGACGTTCATGGCTGTGTAATACAGCGCTCGTCCTTCTTTCTTCGCCTCTTCGATGGACGGAGCGGGTCCCGACGGCGTCGAGGAAACCGCTCCCCAGGACATAGAAGACAAAATCATGGTAAACACTAAGCCTGCGGCGAGGATGGAAAAACTGTTGATTGTTTGCGTCATCGCGTCCCTCTAATTGTGCTAGTAGAACCCACGATAGTAATGCGTGGGCTTTGACATATGTCAAGGCTTAAACCCTTCGCAGCGGGCATTTCACACAAAGCCGGGCTAACTCAACCACCCTTCTCCTCCTGATCAGTTCGGTCGCTTGCTTCAAGACGCCGAGCATTTGCGAAAGCCTTTGGGAGGTAGAGATACGCCACCAGAAACCCTTGGAAGAATCCCATGAGCAAGTTATGGACAAGTATCGCCGTGGCGACGATGCGACCCGCGGGATTGTCCCAGATTGCGGGTCCTGCCGTCATTCCAATGTTATTGAACCATTCAATAACAGCCCGAATCTCAACTAAACCGACGCCAACGATTATCTTTGTTAACCAGTCAGAAATTTGCTCCAGATTCGTGTTCGGCAAATATGGGTACCGTGTTTGGCCCGGTCCTGCCGGCTCCTGTGTGAGCTGCTGGGTGGCCCGTGGCACACCGAACAAAAAGCCTATGAACGAGCCTGCCGCTGCAGCGGCTCCGGCAAGAAACGCGCCAGCTCCCACTGCCACAAGAGCTTCAATGTATCGTCCCTGAGCGGCGTGGGCGGCTGCTGGAATGAGAAGCCCAACCAAGCCAATAAGGACCATCAGCCATACGAACACAAGAATCCGGATCAAGTCACTCGCCGGGTCGCTGTTTGATCCTGCAGGATTATCAGGATCCGCGGTGAAGATTCGAGAAATTAAACGAAAGAAGCTCATTACCCGTCCTCATAGGTCGCTTCCTTGCGCAGCCAAGCGTATTAAATATACGGTCTTCCGGCGATGCATCCTCAACTTGCCACTTCAAGAAATCGTTCTCATTGGAAATATCCATCACAAAGTCGCACTCTGTCAATCTCCCAATTCGACATCTCACTTACTCGACAAACGTTTCCGGTCGCGCGGTGCATTGGAGTACATAGACCACGGTACCACATAAGATTGAACTGATCGACGCGTCAATCCCAATCCAATTCGAGCCGTTTCCCTAATACTAAGGTATTCTAGACGCCGTGCCGACGCAATAATTTCACTGTTGCCCTTTGCCAGAGGTTTTCTTATGATGCCTGGGTAAATAAGAGATTTAGGATGCTCTGTTACAGATGGAGGCTACCGATGCTGACAAAAGAAGAAAATGAACTGATCACACGTGTGGGGCCGGGAACGCCCATGGGGGAGGCGCTGCGCCGCTACTGGATGCCCGCGTTGTTGTCCAGCGAACTGCCTAAGCCGGACTGCCCGCCCGTACGGGTCAAGCTTCTCGGCGAAGACCTGGTCGCTTTCCGCGACACCGAAAGCCGGGCCGGTCTTCTCGATGAGTACTGCCCTCACCGTCAGGCCTCACTGTTCTTGGGGCGCAACGAAGAAGCCGGTCTACGCTGCGTCTATCACGGCTGGAAGTTTGACGTTAGCGGCAACTGCGTGGACATGCCCAACGAACCCATCGAGAGCCGGTTCAAAGAAAAGGTTCAGCTGACCTCCTATCCGACGGTCGACCTGGGCGGGGTGATCTGGGCCTACATGGGCCCGCGGGAAAAAATGCCCGAACCGCCTGGGATGGAATGGACCCGCGCGCCGGAAAATCATCGGTTTATTTCCAAGACCCACGAATACTGCAATTATGTCCAGACGGTCGAGGGCGGCATCGATACCTGCCACGGGTCGTTCCTCCACAATAACGATCTCTCCGATCTCGCCGCGTTTCACCGCATCGATCGGGCGCCGCGGCTCGATGTGGAGCGCACGAGCTACGGTTTCCGCTACGTCGGCATCCGCGACATCGGAGAGATAGGAACGTATCTGCGCCTCTATCAATTCATCCTGCCCTTCCATCAGTTTCGATCGCAGCAGATCGTGCGCAAAAAAGGCAAGCACGGCGGCAAGCGCGAAGACATACCGGTAATCAAGGGCCACATATGGGTGCCCATGGACGACCACAACACAATGATCTACAACTGGATGCTGGCCGTCGATGAGGACAAGCCGATGACTCGTGAATTCATTCTACAATCCGAGGCGGGGGCTGGCCGCGGGCCAGACGGCGAAACGACCGTGCGCCATCGCACCCGAGCGAATGACTGGCTCATCGACCGCGAGGTCCAGCGAACCAAGACCTACACAGGCATCAAGGGAGTCAACTCCCAGGATCTCGCGGTGCAGGAAAGCATGGGACCGATCGTCGATCGCTCCCGCGAACATTTGGGCACTACCGACAAGGCCATTATCACGTACCGGCACCTTTTGCTCGATGTGATCAAGGACTGTCAAAACGGCATAGCGCCCGCCGGGATCGACCCAAAACCCTATCGCAATGTGCGCTCTGCGGATATCGTAATCCCGAAAGACGTTCCCTGGCAGGAGATCGCGGACAAGAGCGTGGCGGTTTGGTAGCGTCTTCGTAAACGTGATTCGTTACTCGATGACCACGCATACCGGCCCGACAGCACATAAGTACCAGCTTAGGCGTCGTCACTTCGAACCATTTCGTCAATCTGTTCCAGTTCCTCAGCCGTCAGCTTCCATTCGAGCGCGCGCAGATTGGCGGTGATCTGCTCCGGAGTCGAGGCGCCGGCAATGACCGTGGACATTTCCGGTTTGGCGAAGAGCCATGCGAGCGCCAATTCTCCGACAGATCGGTTCCGCTCTCCCGCGAAGCGCTCGAGCTTCCCCAATCGTGAAAAATTTTCCTCGCCGAAGAAGTGATTGTGCCTGGGGGTGTGGGCGAAACGGGTGCCCGGCGGTATCGGCTCCCCCTGGCGGTACTTTCCCGTCAAAAACCCTGCCGCCAGCGGATGATAGGGAATGATCCCGACGTTATAGCGCCGGCAAAGCGGCACCAGGTCCTCCTCAATTTCCCGTTCCAATAGATTATAAGGCGGCTGCACGGAAATAAACGAATTGAGGTTCAGCGTCCTTGCCGTCCACAGCGCCTCGCAAAGTTCCCAAGTGCGAAAGCTTGAGCAGCCGATGTAGCGCACCTTCCCCTGGTGGATGAGGTCGTCGAGAGCGCGAAGCGTTTCCTCGATTGGCGTCTCAGGATCGGCGACGTGCATCTGGTAAAGATCAACATAATCGGTATCGAGCCGCCGGAGGCTTGCCTCGACCGCCTTCATGATATGCTGGCGCGAACCGCCGCTATCATTGGGGCCCTTTCCCGCGTTGCGTCCAAACTTGGTGCCGATCAAAGCTTGCCAGCGTCTCCCCTTCAAAGCCTTGCCGATAAATTCCTCGGAATGACCGCCGCCGTAGCGGTTCGCCGTATCGATAAAGTTAACGCCCGCGTCCAGGGCGGCATGGACGATGCCCACGCTCGCCTTCTCGTCCATGCGCTCGCCGAAGTTGTTCGTTCCTAATCCTAGCGCCGAGACCTTAAGGCCCGCGCTGCCTAATCGCCGGTATTCCATATGCGCGCACCTGCTTGAATTAAGTCACAATAATATAGCTTTGACTGCTTCTTGAGAATCATTGGAAAATCATTCTGTCTATTTTTCAGGTACCAAGAGAGAGGTCAATTCTCTTAGGTCTTCTAAGTTATCCAGCCGCCTCACCGCACTGATTATTTTCTCGACTCTGTTCTGGGAGAATGCTGATGAGGCCAATCGATGAAATTTGTCATTTGACTCGGCTGCACTGAGTGGCTTTTTAGGATTCCCTTTCTGGTACTCTTCCTCGTTCTCCAATACTCTTCCATCTGTGAGAATCACCTTCATGTGACAGCCATAGCCATGGGCTTCGCCAGAGCGTTTGTGCGCTGCCAGACGTGGTTCAAAATGAAGGTGCACTCGATGGGCAAGCGCCAACACCTCAGGGTCTCGCCATACCAAGGGATCGGTGTAGAGCTTCAGGTCGTTGCATCTCTTCACCACCCGGATAGCCAACGAAAACGGCATGCTGAACTGTCCTCCGAGAACATCTTGAGGCTCATAGATCGCTCCAACGTGAGTTAAGGAATGCTCTGTCCGGCATCCCACGTCGATCCTCTCGACCTCAGTAGGCTTGATGTCATGAGACTGCACCAGGTCGCTCAAGAGATTGATTGGCGACTGGATCGAGATGTTCACCGGATGATATTTGAATTCAACGTGCATGACGCCAAAATCTTCCCCGAACCCTTCGATCATCGGCGTTGGATCGTCTTTTTTGGCCAGCATACGGAGCATCCCATATTTGCCCTCAAAGATCGTTAGCGGCCCGGTTAGCCCCGCTTTCGCCAGCATTGCCGATTGGATTCCCGCACGGGCGGCCAGCCCAGAGTGCATGCGCTTGACCTCGCCGCCGCTCATACCATATTCGCCAGTCCCACTGGCTTGGCTTCCCGCGATGGCAAACGCCTGGGCCAGTTGTCCGGCACTGAGATTCAGAAGCTTTGCGGCGACGGCAGTTGAGGCAAACGCGCCAATCGTACTTTGAGAGTGCCAGCCATTTGAGGTCGATGCCGGCGATAACGTCCGTCCCAAGCGCCAAGCAGTCTCATAACCCGCTACAATCGCAGCTATGACTGCCCGGCCATTCGCGCGTTCTTTTTCCGCTAGAGCTAACGAGACGGCGGTTGAATACGCGCCAGGATGACCACCGCCCGTGTCGATATGGTCATCGATTTCGCACGCGTGTCCGAATGTCGCATTGACAAAAGCTGCATCATGGGCCCAAGTCTTCAAGTCCTTATTCACAACGGTAGCTTCCGGCTGACCAGCGAAGCCCTTGATGAACTCGTAAATGATACTGCAATGACCCAAAGTTGAACCGACAACCTGACAGCCCAACTGGTCCAGCAACGCTTCTTTTGTCTTATCAATTACATTCGACGGAAGATTGGAATAATCCAGGCCTGCTATATGCTCGCCGAGCTGCTCGGCAATTGTCCGCGTTACTGTGGTCATCTCTCCTCCAGTGATTGCCATTCATGCAATTCGATCTCGTATGCTTAATTGACAAGCTCAACCAAGTCTTTATTTGCGCGATGGTTGGGAGCTACCTACTATTTCTGAAGAGTCCCTGACTTAGAAAGGAATTGCATGAGTTCTGTGATGTCTAGAAGGCTCTCCAGGTTCAACACTAGCTCCACGGTCCGACCCATATCGACTGGTGATAGGACCAAGCCGCCGCAATCTCGAAACTTATGTATCATTTCCTCCGAGGTCATGGGATTCTGCGGCTCGCCCTTTGCAAATGGAACTTGATGAGAATACACCTTTCCGTCGCGGAGCTTCACCGTCACTACTTGAGGAGGATCGCTATGCGTTTGTCCTTCTTTAACTTCCGTCTCCAACTCAACTAGGTTTACTTTCGACATTAGGTCTTGAGCCTGAGGAGCGGTGACTTTGTCGTCGGTGAATTGCTTCAGCGTTACTTCACCGTCAAGAAGGGCCGCGGCCATTGAGTAATGCATGCTGAATCTCGCCTGTGAAGCTGTTTGTGGGCGGCTATAGTGTCCGAAATGCTGCACTAAATAAGGACTGACCTGACATTCCACCTCTGCCACATCTTGAGCGCGAACTTGGTGCTTTTGAATGAGTTCCAGAACGGCAGTTACGCTCTTGTGACTCGGCCCGCCCGTAGGGTATGGCTTTATCCTTCCTATCCCTTGCGCGGCTAGACTGAAGGGGGACCCCAATCCTTTGCTTAACTGGACTGAGTCGTATTCCTTTCCCAAAAAAACAGCGGGAAAACTGTTGGGACCTTCGAAGATACTTTCGTCGGCCTCAAAGCCTTTCGCCGCGAGCATCGCGGCCACGACACCGTTTTTAGCGCCATTTCCGGAGTGAAAGGGTTTAACATCGGTTCCAATATTGCGGCTGAGTCCCGCAGCCTGAGAAGCAGCGATACCAAGCGCTCTCCTAATTTGACTCACAGTCAATTTTAGTATTTTGGAGCTGGCTACTGCCGATGCTATGCTACCGATGATACCGCACGGATGCCAGCCGCGTTCTCCGAGCTGGCTCGCCATCCGAATGCCGATCTTTGATCCTACCTCACAGCCTAAGATGTAAGCCTCGAGAATGGCTCGGCCGGAAACCCTCTCCCGCTCTGCCAAAGCCAAAGCGGCTGGCAAAGTGACTGCTGTAGCATGCTGAAAGTTTGGATGAGAATCATCGTAGTCCAGGGCATGAGCGAGGGTACCGTTGACCAGGGCCGCCTGAGGGCTCGAGGTTTTAAAGCCGCTCGCAATGACGGTAGCTTCGGGCTTACCTCCCAATTCCCTGACGCAATCACTCATGATTCTGCCAGCGGACTCCTTAGAACCCGCTAAAGAAACACCCAAACAATCGAGGATGCACCATTTGGCACGGGTCAATGCTTCGGGAGGAATCTGGTTATAGCTGGTTTCTGTTACAAAGTTGGCGATTTCCTCTGTGCTCATACCTCTCTTCCCCTCTTTGACCGCGTCTCATTGTACATTGAAGGTCTCGTTGAACTCCTTTCCGATGCTATTCAATCGAGCTACCACATTAGAGGAGACCCTGAACAGATCGAGCTTGGATGGGTCTAGAGACGGCGTTAGAGGGGGAAGGTCCCGTCGATTAATAATTCGGCCTGCATTTCGGAGAACGTCTTGCCCGTCGCGCGACAAAATAAAATCCACAAACAACCGAGCAGCATTTGGGTGAGGTGCTTTAGCGGCTATGCCCACTTGACCCATTTCTGTGACGATCGGCTTTGTTGTAGGCACCCAATCAATAGGAGCGCCTTCTCTTTTCATCTGCTCCACCCGGTTTGGGTAAACGATCGCCGCCTGAAACTCTCCTGACGCGAGTAACTGTGTAATCAAATTATGCCCCTTGCGAAAGACTGGGCGTTGCCCTGCAAGCCGACGCATAAACCCTTTGCCCGCTTCGCCCCCAAGATACTCAACCATTCCGCCATACCAAATATACTCCTCGCTATCCAGACCGAACTTCCCCTTCCAGTAGGGATTCAGGAGATCGGGCCAATCCTTGGGCACGGATGCGGCAGGAACAAGCTTTGTGTTGTACCCGAGAACGTAATAACTCGACTGGAGATTGGTCCAGTACCCCTCCGGATGTTTGTCTTTGTCTGAAAAGGCGTCTCTCTCCGGGGATTTGTACTTGCCAATCAGCCCTCGTGCAATTAGGTCGTCGAACTGTTGCGTGTTGCATAACACCACGTCGAAGCGGGTGGCTCCACTTCGATCTTCTGCGACGATCTTCGGATGGAGTCTCTCCGAAATAGCCCGATAGACATCCACTTTTACAAAGGGATATTTTTTTGAAAACTGATCCGCCAAGTGAGTCATATCACTAAGACTGGAGCTGGTATAGAAATGCACCGAACCCTCAGTTCTTGCTTGTCGCAAAATCTCAGCGTCCTGTCCGCGAACCTCCAGCGAAAAAAAAGGCAAAACAATACACAGATTTACGAATATCTGTAAAAGCAACCTTGCAGTTTTCATAACTACGCTGTTCCTTCCCGGAATTTTTATGGAAGTGAGCACTCGCATAACGGTTTCGACGGCACGTTTGATTCGCCCCTCCGCTATACGGGCAGATCCCCGTTGTAATCGGGAGAGTCCATCTCGCTGGAGTTTCGTGTCGACTTCCCGTGCCTTAGCCAAAGCCAGCGGAGCACCCCCCGCGAATGGACTCCTACCAGCGGCGTCTCATAATCCAGAGATTGATGAATGCGCCGTCGGTTGTAGAACAACTCGGCCTCTGTTCTAATATGCCGCCTACTTTTCAAGTGTTAAGAGAGAAGTTAACTGACCTATGTCTTCTAGCTCATCGAGCCGCCGCACGATGCTGATCACTTGCTCGGTCCTCTCACGGGAGAACACCGAAGAGGCCAGCCCACGATATTTGTCGGTCAACTGTGCTTGAGTGAGCGGGTTTTGCAGATTCCCCTTTTGGAACTTCTCCTCCTTCTCCAATACTCTTCCGTCTTTGAGAGTCACCTTGAGGCGAACGCCAAGGCCTTTGGCCCCTTTAAGCAGCGGATCCGCATAAACGAACACTCGATGGGCAAGCGCCAGCACTTCAAGGTCTTTCCATACCGACGGATCGGTGTAAAGCTTCAGGGCGTTGCTTCTCTTGGCGATGCAGATCGCCAACGAAAACGGCATGCTGAACTGCGCTCCGAGAACATCTTGCGGCTCATAGATCGCCCCGACGTGGGTTTTAGAATGCTCTGCCCGGCATCCCACGTCGATCCTCTCGATATCGGCAGGCTTGAGATCATGAGACTGCACGAGCTCCGTCAAAAGATTGATTGGGGACTGGATCGAAATGTTCACGGGATGATACTTGAACTCAACGTGCAGGATACCAAAATCTTCCTTGAGCCCGTCGGTCAGCGGTGCTGGGTCGTTGTTTCCGGCGAGCATGCGGACCATCCCGTACTTCCCCTCAAAGATCGTCAGCGGTCCCGTGAGCCCGGCTTTCGCCAGCATCGCCGATTGTATCCCCGCGCGCGCCGCCAGCCCGGAATGCATGCGCTTGACCTCGCCCCCGCTCATGCCGTATTCCGTGGTCCCGCTCGCCTGGCTCCCCGCGATGGCAAATGCTTGCGCCAGTTGCCCAGCGCTGAGATTCAACATCTTCGCGGCGACGGCGGCGGAACCGAACGCGCCGATCGTGCTTTGCGAGTGCCAGCCATTTGCGATCGACGCCGGCAGCAACGTCCGTCCCATACGCCAGGATATTTCATAACCCGCGACCACAGCTTCGATCACCGCTTTGCCGTTCGCGCGTCCTTTTTCCGCCAGAGCTAACGACACCGCCGTTGAGTAAGCGCCAGGATGACCGCCTCCCGTGTCCATATGGTCGTCGATTTCGCACGCGTGTCCGAAAGTCGCATTGATAAAAGCCGCATCATGGGCCCAAGTTTTCAAATTGCGATTCACGACCGTCGCTTCGGGTTGACCAGCGAAACCTTTGATGAAGTCGTAAATGATATTGCAATGGCCCAACGTGGAACCGACAAGCTGGCAGCCCAACTGGTCCAATAGCGCCTCTTTTGTTTTATCGATGACATTCGCCGAGAGATCGGAGTAGCGCAACCCCACTATATGCTCGCCTAAACGCTCGGCAACGGTCTTTGTCACTGCGGTCATCTCTCCTCCTGTGCATGTCACTATCGGATCAGTCCCGAATGAGTGATGAAATCAAATAACTAGGAACCGATAGAAAAAGAAAATGTCAGGCGTTTTTTCCTGAACGCGGAAATCTATCAGCAAGACGGTCAATGTCATGGCCAGGGCACATGTAGCGTTACTGACTCGCCTTCGGGAACCCGAAGGCTTCGACTGCCATCGCTTCCCACTTTGCGCTATTATGGATTGTTTCCCAATTATTCACAGATAATTTCTTACCCCGAATCACTGTTGCCAGCTTCGAACCCGGGGAATACAAGGATGCGTTGAATGGCTCATACTCGTCGATGATCTTCTGGCCCTCCGGGGTGGCAAGGAATTCCAGCCAGAGAAGACCGGAATTGGGATGAGCCGCAGCCTTGTTCACAGCCACGAAATTTTGGATCCTAGCCGGCACCGGCTCAATAACTTTACAGCCTAGCGAGGCTGTAGGATCTTTCGCCGCTTCCCTGAGACAGCTGTAATGAAATGCTAAAAGAAACAGAGAATACTCACCAGCCGCTATTGCATTTAGATACCGGCTCATGCCACGTATCCAAACGGGATCTTGCGCGGCTATCTTCCTGGCATAATTAAGCATCCACCCCTCGCCTAGCCCTGCCGCTACAGCTGCAAACCCTATAGGACGAACGTCGACGAGAAATTTCTTTCCTTTGAACTCTGGCTTAAGGAAATCCTCCCATGTCTTTGGAACTCTGTCCTCGGGGATCAGCTTTTTGTTGTATGCAACTGCCAACAGAGAACTGGTGATACTCACCGCGACCCGGTTCTTAGGGTCGATCATTGCCGCAGGAATGGCTAGCAGTTTCTCCGTTGCCATGCCCAAGATGTCAAGTTTCTTGAGGTAGGGAAGGTATTCAGCATAGAAATCCGGAGCCACGCTGAGAACGTCCCACTCTGTCGCCCCTCCCGCTTTTAACTCGAGGGCAAGTCGTTGGGGAGCCTCGGTTGCTCCTATCTCTTCCAGGGAAATGTCGCCAATAAAAGGATACCGCTGCTTGAAAGCATTCATTAAAGGCTTGTAAGTCTGTCGACCCAACAAACTTAGAGCGCGCAGTTTCCCTTCCTTCTTAGCCCCGGCCACTATCTCGTCGTGTGAGGTAAAGAAAGTATATCCCTGGGCTTCAGCTTTCTGTTTGACCTGAGCCAACGCAGAGTCGGAGGATGCAGCAAAGAGATCGAAGCCTGGTACAGAGGAACCCAGCAGAAAGAATATAGACAATAAAGAGGCTGTCTCGATAAAAGTTTTCCTCATGGTCCACCCCTTTTCACACGGTTACTGGCTGACACAGAATCGACCTCAGTTTCCACGGTTACCCGGAAATTGCGCTCACGCTTCACGCGATCCGGAAAATCTGCGAACGATTCTCTCGGCACAAACCACCGGATCCTATGCGTGTACGTTCACACGTACCGTTCAAAATGAGTTGACTGTATGATTTGACATCTGGGTTTGTCAAGATTTAATATTCCTTGATTCTGATTGAGTTGAAGTTAATCTCAAAGGAGCCCGACATGGAGATCAACCAGCTTAAGGCTTTTGTTTTGGTTGCTCAAAAAGGTGGACTAGTTGAAGCTGCCAACAGGCTTAAGCTAACTCCTTCTGGTATATCCTTGAGGATAAAACGGTTGGAGCACGAAATTGGCACACAGCTATTTGAGCGCAAACCGAACAAATTAATACTCACAGAACATGGACAAGTTTTCTTAACTCGGGTGAAACGTATCTTGGATGATCTTGAAAGCGCCGTGTCTTTGCCCGAGCGAAACGAAGGGATGTGGGCAGGAAACGTATCAATCGCCCTAGGAAGTGACCTACAGCTTTTCCTTGCACCTCGGATTGCAGCTTTCTTGCAAAATCATCCCACGGTTAAGCTGAGTCTATCGGCAAGGGAGTCAACTACTACCCTTCAACTAGTTCTCGATGATGAGGTCGATATTGGCATCGGTAGGTTCGCTGCAGTCCCACCTAGTTTACGAAAGACTCATCTCTTTTTCACCGCCTTGCAGGCTATTTATCCCAAAAGTCACCCACTCTCGGTCTATAGGAAACCGACTCTTGGAGATCTCGCTTCCCACGGCCTTATTCTCCTGCCCCCTCGCTCGGCTACCAGGCGTGCGATCGACAAAACGTTCTCAAATAATGGCATAGAAATGAAGAGGGTTATAGAAGCCGGTGGGTGCTTTGGTACGAAGCAGTTGGTAAAGCTACACCTTGGGGTTGGATTAGTTCACGATATCTGCATGGTCACGGAGCAAGACCGCGATCTACACGTGATCGACGTGAGCAATCTCTTTCCGAAATTCGAAGTCTCTGCCGTTTACAAAAAAAGCCGACATCTTAGTCTAGCCCATAAAGCACTCATTGAGACACTATCCACGTCGCTTGCACCTGGCAGCGTTACGATCAAAAAGCGTGAAAATGGCGAATAGGTAAGCGTACCATTTCAAGAACTCAAGACGAAAGGCTGCCTGTTGGATGCAGACAGAGAAAGGATACGCATGAGGCCAAAGCACAGATGGAAGGTCGAGCCACGGTTAAGATACCTTGATGAGGGTTGTTCTCGGGGTGTTGCCGATGCTTAAGGGCCTAATCCAACCGGGCTAACCGTCTAAGCCAACGACTACTTCGTCTCCTCGCCTATGAAAAGTTGTATTGAGGTCCTGATCCCTACATACCCATTCCACGTATTCGCACACCTCATCGCTCCTCTTGTCGGCCCGTGGTAATAGTTCGGTCTGCCCTTCCTTGTTGATCATACCTGGCAGAAATGAGATCTGATCGATCTTCTTATTGTTTATAACGATCTTTACCAGCATGGTCTGTCGACATTCGGGAGTAAAGAGATAGGTCGGGTAACCCGGATCCGGTTTTACTCGGTATAGCGCCTTGCCTTCTGGTGAGGGATGGCCAGTCCAACTCTCGAACGCAAAATTGCCGATGCTGAAGAAAATCGGGGTTCCTTTGTACACTTCGACCCCCTTCAAAATGTGAGGGTGGTGGCCCAGGATCAGATCAGCGCCGGCATCGATGGCGGCATGTCCGACTTCGTACTGATACATGGCTATCACCGCCGGGATCAAATGCACTCCCCAATGTATCGACATCACCACGACATCCGCCTGCTCTTTAGCATTCTGCACATCCTGTACCATCGCGGACAGGTCTTCCTTATGAGCCGCCGTTATGATGCGTGGCGGTGTTCCCGGTTGCCAGTCTACCTGCTCGTAAGTGGTCGAAACTCTCACGGGCACGCAGCCGGGTTTATCCACCCCGGCTTCTGATCTAGGCGCGACAACCGAGTTGTATCCAAGAAAGGCTATTTTTGTGCCATTGCACTCCAAAATAGCTGGCTTTCGTGCCTCAGCGATATTTCTGCCGGCGCCGATGACATGCAGATTATTTTCCTTGAGCAGATCAAGGGTATCCAGGAAGCCTTCCTGTCCCATACGGAAGCAGCGATTACTGGCAAAAGAACAGACCTTAAATCCCGCATTCACGAGCGCTGCGGCATCCGCTGCGCTGCAAGGGAGTTGATCGGCCCAACGGGAGGGTTCCCGGTCCTTATCCTTGGGGTATCCCGATGTGCCCGTTCTCGAGAGTATTTTCCTGGAAAACGGGTTTTCGAGCTGGCAGAAGCCTATGTCCGCCTCTTTGACAAACGACGCGGTAGGAGCAAGCAGAAATTCGCCCCTATCTCGAGCGGGCGATACATCCCCAACCGCGCATATGGTTACTTTATCAGCCATTGGAGCTCCTTTAACTTGATTGGATGGTGATTTTCTCGTTCACGGGCAAACTTCCTCACTGCAAACGTGCGAGCTTAATTTTTTGGCGCCCCACACGTTCTGACGACGGAACCGCACGCGTACCGTTGGACTACTTGACGCTAGGCACCGGGAAGCCAAACGCCTCCACCGCCATGTCCTGCCACTTCGTGGTGTTTTTAAGGGTTTTGAAATCATTGACGAAGACTTTCAGTCCCTTCACCGCTTCAGCTATTTTTCCGTCCGCGTACACACTGGAATTCAGCGGCCCGTAATCGTCTAGAATTTTCTGACCTTCAGCGCTGGCCTCGGTCTCGATCCAAAGCAGCGCGGCGTACGGGTGAGGCGCCGTTCTGATCACGAATTCCGTATTCATAAGTCTCACGGGCGTAGGCTGAACGATCTTGCAGACCAATGAGCCCGTAGCGTCTTTTGCGGCGGCTCTCATGCAAGAGTTGTAGTTGGTCAATTGATGCATCGAATACTCTCCAACGGCAATGCGAGTCATCGCCACTGGATACCCGCGGGCCCACACGGGATCCTGGGCGGCTAGTTTCTTAGCGTAGTCCACCAGCCAGTCCGCGCCGAAACCAACAGCCAGTCCTGCCAAACAGGTCGGCCGAATATCGACTATGAACTTTTTGCCCTTGAGGTCGGGCTTCAGAAAGTCCTCCCACGTGTTCGGCGCTTTTTCAGGAGAGATGAGCCGCTTGTTGTAGGCTATGGAGCAGAGGTTGCTGGCTAAGGCTACAACGCCGCGATTTTCCGGATCCACCATCCTGGGGTTTATTGCGAGCACGCCCTGCTGAGCCATGCCCAGGATATCGAAGCTCTTTCTTTCCGGAACGAACTCGTTGTACATATCCGGGGTGGCGGCCACGACATCCCAGTCTTTGGCCGTTCCCGCCTTCAGTTCCAGAAGCAGGCGCTGTTGAGCGTCAGGACCGGTTATCTCCTCCACGGAGACGTCGAGGAAAGGGTATTTTTTTTGCATGAGCTCACGCATGCGGCGGAACGCCTCGGGAGAGAAGGAGCTGAGCACGCGGAGCTTGCCTTCCGCTCTGGCTCTGCTGAGAATCACGTCATGGCCGGTCTCGAAAATTAACCCGCCTGCTTGAGCGGCTTGTTTGGTTTTTTGAAGATCAGCGTTTGCGGTCAACCCCACAGCCGCAGTGAGAAGGAACTCTACCAGAAAAAAGCACGCGGCTACTATGAATAATAATCTCTCTTTCACCAATGCTGCCCCCTCAAACAGAGTTCTGTCGCTACACCAGAGTTCGAGCTTACTAAACGCGGGCTCGCGGCCGTTTACGCGGATGTTGCGCTCATCCGGGAAGGTCAACTTTGTAATCAGGAGACTCCATGTCCCACCAATTCGGCGAGGGTCGACCGTGCGACAACCAACGAATGTACGGGTGTGCCGGGTCGTAGCTCAATCCCCTGCGAATCGTTTCCAGCATTGAGATATCCTGGACATTGATGTTGCCCAGGTTTACATCGGGCCCGAAGTGGTGGACAAGCCATCCCCAAAGAGGGCTGTTAGGGTTCCCCCGCGCACTCCACATTTCAAAAATGATATTCTCTGCTCTCACCTTCTCGACGACTTTGAATAACTGCTCTTGGCCTTTCTTGTTTTCTAGACGATTTCCTAAGAGCGCCCGCACTACCATACCTTCCCAAATGACATGGTCTGCTCCCACTTCAAGGAGTTGAAGCATCTTTTCGACGACCTTTTCTACATGGACTGCGTCTCTGTTGGGACGCGTCTCATCGAGGTCTGCCCATTTCGCCCCTACCTCACCGACAACCTTAAAGCCCTCTTGCTTCAGATTGGCTACTTCATCCTTCATCTGTTTCAGGGTCAGGCCAGCGGCGTGACTTTCTACTTCGACGATATTCGTGCCTAAAGCTCTTGCCCTCTCCATGTATTGAGCCTGCTTGCCCTGTAACACGGCAATCTCGTAAGGGATCCCGCCTATTTGGACGTCGATCCCCCAATCTCTGTAAGTCTTGACATTTCTTTGAATGAGATCCTCATCGACCCATAAGCACCGTGCTGTGGACTTGACGCAATCAATATAATCTTTGTACGCCGCGACCAGTGGCGAGGTTGCCCCAAACCAAGCGATATCGATAACCATCGTCAGTCCCTTTTTTCTGGGCTTCTCCGATCGCTGTGGCAAGTCAAGAATGTCTTGCATTAGCCGTTTCATAGCATTCCTCCAATTTGGTTGATGACAAAACACCTACTCGGGCGAGGATCAAGTTCGTTTGCCCAAGGACGCGTCAAGTTCGACTAACTGTATCAGGTGGTCGCGCCCATCGCGCCTCCCACCGCGATCACTTGCCAGCTTCTCCGCGCGGGAATCCAAGCGCTTTGAATGCCATCTGCTCCCACTTGCCGGTATTCTGTACTGTATCCCAGGAGTTGAGGGATAATTTCTTACCCTGGGTCGCCTTCGCCATCCCTGAGTTCGGAGCGTAGATGAACGAGTTTAAGCCGTCATATTCATCAATAATTTGTTGACCCTCAGCGCTGGCCTGAAACTCGAGCCATAGAAGGCTGGAATACGGGTTGCGCGCAGCACTAGCGACCGCGTTGAAATTCCGGAGCATCGCAGGCACCGGCTCGATGAGTTTGCACTGCACGGAGCCCGTCGGGTCTTTCTCCTTCGATCTCAGACAGGATTGATAGAAGGGCAGAAGAAACAAGGCATATTCTGAGGCCGTGAGTGATACGAATCCGCGGCTAGAGCCCCGCGTCCATACCGGATCCTGCCCGGCGATTTTCCTGGCATAATCCACCATCCACTCCTCGCCGAGCCCCGGCACAAAATTAGCGAACCCCGTCGGGCGAACGTCGACGAGAAATTTTTTTCCCTTAAATTCTGCTTTGAGAAAGTCTTCCCAGCTCTTTGGCAGTTTGTCCTCTGGAATCAGAGTCTTATTGTATCCGACGCCGTAGATCGTCGTCGCCAGGCTTACGATCGTCCGGTATTTGGGATCAACCATAGCCGGCGGGATAGCCAGCACGTTCTGCTGTGCCATTCCCAACAAATCGAATTTCTTTATGTACGGGATGTATTCCGGATAGAACTCGGGAGCCATATTAAAAGCATCCCATTCCCTCGCCTTTCCCGCCTTTAACTCGAGGAGAAATCGTTGGTGTGAGTCGGGACCCTGAATCTCTTCTGGGGACACATCGACAAAGGGATAATACTTCTTGAAAGCATTGATCATCGCCTTAAACGTTCTCGCCTGGAGGGGTGCGAGAACGCGCAGCTTACCTTCCTTCTTAGCCCCAGCCACAATTTCGTCGTGTGTCGCTGGGAAGACATATTCCCGAGCCTCGGCTTCCTGCTTGGCCTTTAGCAACGAAGTGGTGGACGATGCAGCGAATAGACCAGAGCCTGTCACCCATAGACTAAGAGCGGTGACGCTAAGGAACAATTCGACCCTGCTGGTAAGAGTTTTTTTCATCGCGCGCCCTTTCCCACGGTATTGCCGTAGCTGCTCTAGTCAGACGAATTGTGGCTACCCGGTCTTCTTGGGATGCCAGTTATAGCTTTTGACTCGGTAAGCTTCTTCGGGGATCAAGCTCGTAAGGCCCCTCTTGCCCAGCTCCTCTTCGAACTTCTGTCGGATCCACGGGTCTTCGATACCGTATTCGATCATATCTTTCTCTCGGTCCTCGACCTTTTCGGCGTGTCCGCGAAACTGCCGCGGCGGATGCAGCGCCAGATATCTGGCCGGCGTGGCACCGACATTGAAATGCTGATGAAACCACTTATTTGGCGGCACGAACATGCTTCCCTCATGCCAGGGCGCCACAATCTTTTCTTTGTTTTCTTCCCATAAGACGGAATATCCCTCTCCTCCAGGAATGACAATCACGCGTCCGGGCCCGTGCCGGTGCGCCTTCTTGTAAGTCCGATGCGGAAAAATCGACATGTGGCAGGACATCTCTGAATTAGGAAACATGATCGTGACGGTCATACCTCCCCTGCGATTAGTGCTGAACCTATCCCAGGCCGCCATATCTGGGAAGAAATTACCGAACCAGTACACGCTTTTGCCGGCCCACGCGAGGTTAGGATCTCCATCCTGAACGAGCTTCGCCTCCGAATACAGCTCGCCACCCTTCGACAGATAATCTTCGCACCGAAACGGGTTATTGAAGAAGAAGCGAGCATCTGCATTCAGCGACATTGCCAAAGGCAGATAGCTATAGCGGAGCACGCGCGCCGGCTTATCGCCTCGCATATTACCTAGCTGCTGAACGTAATTGTGCGGGATCTGAAACAAACTCCGGTCTTGCCATTCAAAAGTTCTCTTTGGCGCTCCGTCGCCGCTCCATACGGTCGTAATGCCACGGCCCTGCAACACATAAATGAGTTCATCCAAACCGAAATTCACCGGAGGCAGCGTCTTACCGGCGGGAATCTCCATGACAATTGCGGAGCTCACTCCTTCCTGTCCCATGAGCTGGATGAATGCGGCGTTGCACTGGCGCTCCTCCCACCATCCCAGCTCGACAGTCCTTAGATCCGAAATGAAGTACCCCCGATGGATCGGTATGCCAACTGACTGCATCCAAAGATCATAAGTAAACGCCTTTACCTCCAAGTCCGGGGTTCCAGGGTCCTCATATGGGTTGTCCGTTAATCTTGTTTCCTGAATCACAATGTTTCCCCGTTGAGCTGTACAGGCACGCTCGAATAGAAGCTTAATTCGCCGGGCAGCAGTCCATACCCTGTTTGGCCATTACGTTTTCTCCCGCTGGATTGACGCTTTTGCAGTTTACACCCCCGTGCACGCGCAACGTGTCCGCTGGATACGAAAGGGAATCTCCGAGAAACCAGAGGGATTCGCGTCAGTAACCCACGCTCAACAAGGCGAATTATCCTAACGATGCGAGACTGTCAAGATTAAAACCAGTTAGCTGAGAGGTTAAGAAACTGTTAATGTAGGAGGCAACCAACAATACATGATGGATTCTAAGGGACTCCACGCGTTTCATACGTTTTGTAAGCGCGGTGATTGACTTCCTCAAACTCCCGAAAAAAATCATGACCCACTTGCCGGGATACCGATCAAAGAGAACGCTCGCAAAAAGAGTTGTACCACTCCGCTGATGCTCGACAGCGTGAACACCCAACCGATGGCCAGAGTCTCGTGGCCTCATTTGCTGAGATAAATCGTGAATACGATGTTGTAGAACGCGAATCCGAGGTTCCTGATCGCTCCTGCCGCCAGCAGGACGGTAATCTCTCTCGACAACCACGCCGTCAAGGAGCTTCCCTCTTGCTCGCCCCCGCCGCGCAGCGAGCGCCTGGCGTTGTTTCATCGATTTTGCTCAAGCCGGTGCTCCGAACCGCCGCATCCCGACGATTTCTACCGGCTCACCTTGGGAAAGCCAAAGGCCTTAAAAACCTCAGCCGAGTAATCTCCACGCTTCGCAAAGTAGTCCCAGTCAAAGACCGAGAGCTTTCGTCCCCGGATCAGTTGTTCGATCAGCGATCCCGGAGAAAAGGCCGACGCTTTTCCGGGATCGGTCTCGTCGATAATCTTCTGGCCCTCGGGGCCTGCCATAAATTCCAATAGCAGAAGCGCGGCATTAGGTCGCTTGGCCCCTTTAAGAATCGCATGCGGCTCGCCCAATCGAATCGGAATAGGCTCCAACAAAATCGGTTCGATATCCGTGGCTCCCTTCTTCCGCGCTCGCAGCACCGTGCTATAGTAAGTGCTTAAAGTGAGCCCATACTCTCGATTCGTCATCGCCGTCAAAACCCGGGTTTGACCGCGCGCCCAGATGGGGTCCTGCGCTGCCAGCTTTCGCGAGTAACTCAGCACCCATTCTATTCCTCTCGCCGGCACCAATCCGGCCAAGCCGCTTGGTTTGATATCGACCACGAACTTTTTTCCTTTCAGCTCGGGCTGAAGAAAATCTTCCCAGGTCGTAGGCACCTCTTTAGGCTTCAGCATCTTTTTGTTATAGGCGGCGATGTCGGCAAAGACTCCCATGCAGACCGCGTTGCGGTCCTGCGGGCTGATCATTGCGGTTGGAATGGCGAGCACCTTTTTTCGTGCCATGTCCAACAGATCGATTTTTTCCAGATAGGGGTGGTATTCGTTATAGTGGTCCACGGACAGGTAGATCACGTCCCAATCCGAATCCCGCCCGGCCGCCAGCTCCAACAGAAACCTCTGGGAGTTATCACTGCCGGTGATCTCCTCGAAATAGTTATTAATGAACGGATATTTCTTGCCGAAGGCCTCTTTGATCGCTTTAATGGAATCCGGATCGACCCCCAATAAGGCACGCAGAGAGCCTTCCTTCTTTGCCTTGGATACAATCGCGTCGTGGCTGTCCTCGGACAAATAGCCCTTCGCGTCTGCGCCGGCGGGAACATCAGAGGCGGCAAAGAGTTTCGGAACGAGGGAGAAAAAGACCAGGCTGATCACTGCCGCGGTCACGTTCAGCAACTGCTTCATGGTTCACCTCCGTTAGGATTCAGTTCCTAGACCTTAACCGAATGCTCGCCTTTTGTCACTTTCCCGGCTCGCACAAGACGGTGCCATCTTCAGCTTCCCGCACCTGAAAGCGCTCGCACGGAAAAGTCTCAGTCGGATGCCGGATACAGCCGCCCGTGCGGATATCAAACTGCCCGCCGTGATAGGCGCACGTCAGAGTGTAACCTTCGAGCTTTCCCTTGTGATGAAGGGGGAACCCTCGGTGAGGGCACTTGTCTTCCAGGGCGTAGAGCTGCCCTTCGACTTTCGCCCAAAGAATGGCCTTGCCGTTTAACGACGCTCCACGAATCTCGCCCTCGGCCAGGTCCACGGGCTTGATCGCCTTATCCGGAATGCGTTGCCAGAACTCTTCAATGAAATAGTGCCGGACTCGTTTAATGTCTTCGTCTTCCTCCGCCAGCTCAGCGGCCAGGTTGCCCAATTCCTCGTAGCTCATCTGCGCTAATTCCTGCCTGGTGGGTGTTTTCATAGTTCCTCCTCTACTTTGATCGTACCGTTATCGGTGTCAATGACGCGAAACCGTTTTACCGGCTTGATATCGGCGCCGGCAGCGAGGACCTCCCCGGTGCGCACGTCGAATTTGGCGTCATGCCAGCGGCAGGTAACGACGTGACCATCCAATCTCCCCTTATCGAGGGGGTAACCAGAATGCCCGCAGGCGTTGTCGATTGCATAGACTTTGCCCTCGATTTTCGCCAGGAGGATTTCTCTGGTTCCTTCCTTCGTAGCGACCATCCCACCTTCTGGAACGTCCGCGAACTTGACCCGCCGGGTGGAGGATTTCTTGCGCATCGCTCTTTGGACCTCCTCGCGCAGGCGCTGTCTTTGCGCGGAAAATGCCATATAGTCCTTCCACTCAGCCTCCAGCCCAGCGTCGGGCAGCTGAGAAATTTCCTCTCGCGTGTAGTCGAGCATGTTCGACTTCATGCACTACCTCCTTTCGAGTACGCCCTTACTTTGTCGCCTTCGGAAAGCCGTAGGCCGCAACGATCGCCTCTTCGTAGCTCGCTTGCTTATCGAGATGACTCCAGTCGATCACCGAGATTTTCTTCCCCCGCACCAGCTGCTCCAGCTTGGTTCCCGGGGAATAAATCGATGATTTCACCTCGGTCTCGTCCAGGATCTTCTGGCCCTCGGCCCCCGCGGCATATTCCAGGAACAGCATCGCCGCATAGGGATGTCTGGCGTCTTTTAGAATACCGTGGATATCTGACAGACGCGCAGGGATGGGCTCGAGAAAGGCCACTTCCAGATCGGCTCCCCCGCGTCGTTTTTGCATCACCACCGAGTGGTAACTACTCAGCGCGAGCGAGAATTCTCCGGCTGCCATCGCCGTCAAAGCTCTTGACGATCCGCGAATCCACACGGGATCTTGAGCTGCCAGCCGGCGCGCGTAGTTGACCACCCAATCCTTGCCCATCGCGGGAACCAGAGCCGCGACGCTGAACGGTCTGATGTCGAGCAAGAATTTCTTGCCTTCAGCATCCCTCTTCGCCTGCAGTAGAGCCTGGTCAGGTTCAGCGCTGAGGACTGCCCCCGGAGCGATCCAAAGTCCAATCAAAAAAACCACAAAGACCCGAAAAACCGGTTCGACAGGCATGATCGCGGGACGTTTCCTTAACGAGTCGCCTTGGGGAATCCAAAGGCCTCGACAATTTTCTGTTGATACTCCTTCATCTTTTGGAAATGGTTCCAGTCGATTACGGAAACTTTCTTTCCTCGGGTCAATTCTTCTAGGGCAGACCCCGGCGCGTGAATCGAGCCGCCGTACGGCTCATACTTGTCGGCGATCTTCTGCGCCTCAGGGCTGGCTTCAAATTCTACCCACAGCAGCGCCGCATACGGATGTTCGGCCACCTCCAGGAGACCCGGGCTTTTGCTGAGCCGCGTCGGAATCGGCTCCAAAACTTTCAAGCCCAAGACTCCAGCAGGATCCTTAGCTTCGGCTCTCTTTGCGGTAGAGTAATTCGGCGCGACGAAAACAGCGAACTCCCCGGTCATGACGTTGGTCACGTTGCGCTCGCCGCCGCGAACCCAAATAGGCTGCTGCGCCGCGAGCTTACGCGCGTAATCTAAAGTCTTCTCCAACCCCCAGGCCGGGATGAGCGAAGCGATCTGCGTCGGGCGCATGTCGATCGCAAACTTCTTATCTTTGAACTCCGGCTTAAGCAAATCCTCCCATGTCGACGGAACTCTCTCCACCGGAAGAAGCTTTCGATTATAGACGAGGAGCTGGACTTGGCTTCCCACTTCAAGGATATTGCGCCGCATCGGATCAATCATCGCTAACGGAACCGCGAGGATCCCGTAACGCGCCATGCCCAGGATATCGAATTTTTTCAGGTGCGGAGCCATCTCGGAATAAAAATCCGGATGATTATTCATCACATCCCAGCCCCTCCCACCCCCAGATTTGACTTCCAGCATGTTACGCTGCGCGGCGTCGATGCCGGCTGTCTCTTCGATCTGCACCTCGATGAAAGGATATTTTTTTCGGAACGCCTCTTTCAAGTAAGGATAGGTGTCAGCGTCCCAACCGCTGAGAATTTTGACTCGTCCTTCCTTTTTCGCTTTTGCCAAGATGTCCGCACGGTTGGTCTCGAAGATAAAACCCTTGGATTCCGCCTCGCTCCTGGCTTTTAACAACCCTGCATCCACCGTCGCGCCGCTCGCGCCAGAAGGCGCGAGCCAAATACTGATCATGATGAGCAGTGTCACGGGCTCGACAAGCGTTTTGAGATTCATGCGATTCTCTCCCGGAGAAATAGTTGTGGTAGGCCGCGCGCCGGGTACCTAGTGTAGCGCGTCATAAGTCTGTTGACTTTGATTGTCATTCTGAGCGAAGCGAAGAATCTCGCCATTTCAAATACATGAGACCCTTCACTTCGTTCGTGGTGACACGCAAAACTTCCTTTTGCAGCACCTTGCAATGTAAACAAGCGTTGGACGCGCCACACTAGCGGGCGGGCACAATAAAACCATGATTTTCTTAAAGTGCGTTAAAGAAGATTGAGCGCGGCTGTTGAAGCCGAGCACCTGGGACTCTTTCAGTGCGCCCTCCTCTCGCATCGGATGAGCGCGCTCGTGATTAGCGTGGTACGCAAGAACTCGGGCTTGCGTTGCATCTCGGCGTCGGCAACGTTTAGCGACTACCTTGTTTGCTCCGCTGTTCTCGCCCTCGCCTCCAGAACCTGTTCGAAGGCCGCTAACAAGTGGGAGCCGGCGATCGCGACATCCTTGCGATAATTGCCGTGACGCAAAGCGATCATCTTGGCCCGCTCGCAAATGGCGGACAGATCCGCCCCGGAGAATTCGTCTGTTTTCGCCGCGACGACCTGAATGACTTTCTCAAGTTCGGCCATGTGCGCAACCGCCGCGCCGGCAAGAAGGACTTGGAGGATTTCTTTTCTTCCCTCGGGGCCCGGCAGGCCCACGTAGATCTCCAATCCCAGCCTGCCCGGACGCAACAATGCCGGATCGAGCAGATCTCTGCGGTTAGTTGCCGCTAGGACGATGATCTGGCTCGCGGATTTAAGGCCGTCCATCTCCGCGAGTAACTGGTTCACGACCCGCTCCGTAGTGGCGTTGGCTGTTTCGCCACGACGTTTCGGAGCAATGGCATCGATCTGATCGAACAGAATCACGGTCGGTTGAACCTGGCGGGCCATTTGAAAAACATCGCGAATCGTCTGTTCGGATTCGCCCAGCCACATGCTAAAAATTTCCGGGCCGTTCACTGGTATGAAGTTTGCCCCGCATTCGTGCGCCAGAGCTTTCGCCAGCATGGTCTTGCCGGTCCCCGGAGGTCCGTAGAGTAGGATCCCATTCGACGGGCGCACTCCGAGCCGCGCGAATGCATCGGGATAGACCAGGGGAGTTTCTACCGCCTCCCGCAGTTGATCGATCACGTCCTTCAACCCACCGATATCCTTCCATGAGACGTCGGGTGTCACCCACAAGGTCTCGCGCAGCGCAGAAGGCGAAGTCTTCTCCAAGGCGGCGACAAAATCTTCCTTCCGCACGACGATATGTTCCAGACCACCGTTGGACTGGAGCGTCGCGAAGCCCGGGCCGGCAGCGCTTCTGAGCCCGTTCAAACCCGCCTGGCGCACCAGCTCCATTAAATCCGCGCCCACGTAACCGTGCGTCCGGCGCGCGACCTCGGGCATAAAGGCGATCGCCTCCTCGTCCATCGGTACTCTGCGGGTATGAATATTCAGGATCTCCAGCCGGCCCTCGGCGCTCGGCGGGGCAATGAAGATCTCACGGTCGAAGCGGCCCGGTCGCCGCAGCGCCGGGTCCACGGAATCGACCCGGTTCGTCGTGCCGATCACAACGACATCTTCCATGCTGACAAGACCGTCCAGCAGCGATAGCAGTTGGGTACCCATCCGGACATCCGCCTGCGAGCCGCTCTCGCCACGCCGCGGCGCAATCGCATCCAGCTCGTCCATCATCACTACCGATGGGCTATGCTCCATGGCCTCTTCAAACACGCGGCGCAGGTTGGCCTCAGTCCCGCCGTGAACCGAACTCACAAGCTCGGGTCCGTTGACGTACAAGAAGTGCGCGCCAATTTCATTAGCGATCGCTTTGGCCAAATACGTCTTGCCGACACCCGGAGGGCCGTAAAAGAGGATCCCGCGCGGCGCCTCGATGCCCAGATGCTCGTAGACTTGCGGGTATCGTATCGGACACTCGACGAGCTCGCGGATCGCCTCGATTTCGCTGCGCAGTCCGCCGACGTCGTCAAAAGTCACCATGTTCGCCGCCACCCCGGCCCGCAGCGCGCTTGTGCGCAGCACGACCCGCGTGTTTTCCCCGACCAGGGAACGGTCGGGCTCGGCAGAGATCACGCGGAAAATCACATTACGCGGAAACTCAAAGAGCTTGACGGAAAGCACCATCCCGCTGCACGTGAGCTGCTTTTCCTCCACGAAACGAGTCTGCAGTTCCCTCTCCAGAGCAGTCAGGTTCCCCGTCAAAGGCGCCATAGGTTCGAGGACCAACCGTTTGGCCTCCTCAATCTGCACCGGATTGAGGATGATTTTTTCGCGCAAATCGGGTTTCAAAAACTGGATCTGAAAGCGGTCCAATCGCAGGCATCCTCGCCCGTCGTCTTGCGGGCGCGCGGCCACGCGCGCGAGCAGACGGCGTCCGCGCTGCGTTTTGAGCTCAACGACGCTACCTTCCTTGACACCGGCTTGCGCCAGGAGCTGCGGATCCAGAAAAGCTAGATTGCGGCCGCTCTCTGCGCTCGGTAGCCGCTCCACGGGCAACTGCAACATTCCAATTTTCCTCCTTATTTATTTCTTCCAACTCGAGGCGTCGCTGATATGCTCGATGCCGCCGAGAAATTCGTGCGCCAGCTGCCGCGGCCAGGTTGAAATGAGCCTCGCATGGCTGCCGCCGTCACTGAAATGCTGGTGCGCCGTCATCGGGGGGATGCAGATAAGATCGCCGGATTCCCAGGGATACTTCGTCTGTTCGTGCACGTCGTAGCCCTTCCCCTCTTGCACATAGATCATTTCCTCGAAAATATGGCGGTGCTTTCCCGTATGTCCATTGGGCTCGATCTCCATCGTCATGAGATCCAGGGCACGGGCCGCCACCTCGGTCCAGAGGCTGATGTAGAATTTGAGCTTCCCCTGGCGCGTGTTTTCCACAGCAGTGTCGGCTCCTTTAATCACACGCGGCCCTTTCTCCTCCAAGTTGTTTTCTTCCACAAGCCGATTAAGGAACCAGTCATATTTCGTCGCGGCGGTCTTCACTTGCTTGACCGCCCGGCGCGCGGTGAAAACGCCTTCGCGCTTCGCGTCGCCGCCCTTGCGAACATCGACGTCCTCTTCTAAGCCCAAGGTGCCACGCGGCACTCGGAAGCCCACCAACTGCCCGGAGGAGTCTTTGATCGGTTCGGTGCCCTCGGGAATGCTCTTGAACTCGAATTGTTCCTTCCACAATAACCCAAGCACGTGCCAGAGCCGGACTTGCGGCAACCATGCCTGCACCCCCTGTGAGCCGGCAACAAACTCCTGCGTGGTATAGGGCGGAATGATCACGACGTCGTCCGCCGTAAACGAATGGCTTTTGCCGTCCTGCACGCACTCCCCGCTCCCCTGAAGGATATAGGCAACCATGGAGGGAATGAGGCGGATCCGTTCGGAGCGCTCCCCCGGTTTGAGATTGAGAAAACTACAGGTCGTCGCACTCAGCGGCGCGACGGTGTAGCGTTCGAAAACCCGCAAATCGCCCAGAGCATGCCCGCCCTTGGCAAACATCGGTGGTTTAACCACGCGGGGCAAGAGCTCCATCCGCTCCCGCTCCAGCTTTTGCTTGATGAACCGACCCTCATAGTCGTAATAAAGCTTCGGGTCGACTTCCTCTTCGCGCAAACGTTCTCTAACTCGTTCTTCTTCGGCCATGTTCTTCTACCTTCCTTTCTCTCCGTATTCAGGTGCCTCTTCCAATTGCTCAATGCCACCCAACCCCAGGTCCGCGCACATGCTTGGCATCGAGCTCAGAAACAATACCGGATTTTCGGTATCGGTGTTGAAATGCTGGTGCTCGACCATCGCAGGAATATTGATCAAATCACCTTTTTGCCAGTTCCAGCGCTCGCCGTCATGAGTGTCATAGCCTCGCCCGTTGATCACAAAAATTTGTTCCTCCGCCATATGGCGATGCTTGCCCGAGCGGCTTCCGAGCGGAATCTCCTGCATGTACAGCCAGACTCTTCTGGCGGAGGAGTCAAGATGCGGGTGCGTGAACCATTTCAAGCGCCCTTGCGGAGTCCATTCCCAGGGCTGGTCGTCGTACCGGATAACATGCGTGGTTTTTTTACAGAACTGGACTTCATCACACAGAAGCTTCCGATAGCGATCGTAAGTCGTTTCAATCGGCTGGTCCCAAGCCTTGCTTTCCCGGCGGGCTTGAAACACGCCCTCGATATCAGGCTGAGCGCCGAGCAGGACGTCGAGGTCCTCGGTAATTCCCAAAACGCCTTTCTTGATGCGGTAGCCGATCAGCGTCTTTTCGCCGTCGTACAGCGGCTCAGTTCCTTCGGGAAAAGTAGGCTTCTCGCCAAATTTAATTTGCTCGCGGTGCAGCAAACCCAGGGCGTGAATCATGCGCGCCTGCGGCACGTAGATTTGACAGCCGAGGTCCTTATCGCCGCCATGCTGGTGGATCGTGTACGGCGGCACGACCAAAAGATCGTAGATTTCAAAAGTGTAGTTTTCGCCGTCGTTCCACTCCCATCCCTTGCCCGAGGTGCAAAAAAGCGTGGGCGCGCTGATATGCCGATGAGCCCCGCGTACCGGAGCATTGGGCGGAATATCGGAAAAGTGACAGGTGAGTTGATAGAGGGGAGCGCGCTGCAAAATTTCGTAGCAAAGCAGATCCCCGGTCTGGTGCGGGCTGCTGTGACCCATCACCGTTCCCTTCGGAGGAATCGGTTTCATGACGTGGGGCAGCGAATCGGCAAAAGTATTTTCCTGGCTTTGGTACACGAACCGCTTGAGCTGGTCCGAGTGTTGGGCATCGCCCGCGCGTTCCCACGGAGTAAGATCAGACATGAAAAATCCTCCCTATAAGCGAGTGTTTCGCGCCGCTACGCTCCGCTATATTCGGGCGCGTCTTCAACCTGCTCAATCCCTCCCACGCCAAGATTGAGATACGTAGAGGGCATCGCAGACAACAGAAGCGCCCGGTCTGAGCCCGAATTAAAGTGTTGATGCTCAGTCATCGGCGGAATACAGATCAGGTCTCCTTGTTCCCAGTTCCAACGCTCGCCATCATGAATGTCGTATCCCCGCCCCTCAAGGACGATAATATTCTCCTCCGACGCGTGACGGTGCCTCCCCGACCGGCTGCCCCCTGGGATCTCTTGAAAATAAATGTACTTTCGTTTCGTGGCCAATTGACTCTCCGGGTGAATCAGCCACTTAAGCCGGCCCTGTCTTGTCACCTCCCAAGGCTGCTCTGTCTCCAGGACCACATGCGGTGCCACGCGACAAAAGTCGGCCTCTTCGTGCATCAGTTTTACGTATCGGTCATAAGTATTTTCTATCGGGGCCTTCCACGATCCCGCTGCACGCCGTGCCGCGAAGCCCGCTTCGCGGTTCGGCTCGGGGCCCAGGATGACTTCGATATCCTCAGTGATCCCCAACACCCCTTTCTTGATGCGATAGCCGATCATCTTTCCATCCGCGTCATGGATCGGCTCGGTTCCTTGCGGGAAGTTCGGCTTTTCACTTAACTTGTGCTGTTCGCGCCAGTTCAAACCTAAGAGGTGATGGATCCGACCATCTTCAGGGACATAGATGGTACACCCGATCTCCTTATCACCGCCATGTTGGTGAATGGTGTATGGCGGAACCGTCAGAATATCATAGGTTTCAAAGTGGTAAGTTTCGCCATCGTTCCACTCCCAGCCCTTTCCGCTGACACAAAACAAAGAAGGGGCGCCAATATGCCTGTGCGCTCCCCGGACCGGCGCGTTGGGCGCAACGCGCGTGAAATGGCTTGTCATGCAGTATAGCGGACCGCGGGTGAGCATGTCGTAGGCGAGATGATCCCCCGTCTGATGCGGGCTATCCATACCCATAACGGTCGGCTGCATGGGCAATTGCTTCAGCACATGGGGTAGTGAGTTGGCTTTCGCATCTTCTTGCTGCTGATAAACGAACCGCTTGATCTGATCCGGCACGTTATAAACTTCTCGCCATGGCTCAAGCATCGACGACAATTCCTCTCTTCAGCTGTTCTCTTCTCAGAAAAAAAACCCGCAACTTCCCGCCTTTGATCAACCGTACTCTGGCGCGTCTTCCAACTGCTCGAAGCCGCCCACGCCTAGATTCAAGTAAGTGCTCGGGGACGCGCACAAGAGCAGCGCCCGTTCCGAGCCCGAGTTGAAGTGCTGGTGCTCCGTCATGGTTGGAATGCAGATCAGATCCCCTTGTTCCCAGTTCCAGCGCTCGCCGTCGTGAATGTCATATCCCCGCCCTTCAAGAACAAGAATATTCTCCTCCGCCACATGCCGGTGCTTTCCCGAGCGGCTTCCTGCCGGAACCTCCTGGAAATAAATATACTTCCGCTTCGAAGCCAACTCGCTTTCCGGATGAATTAGCCACTTCAACCGCCCGTGCCGTGTCACCTCCCAGGGCTGCTCTCGTTCCAGGACCACATGGGGCGCCGCGCGACAAAAGTCGGCTTCGTCGTGCATCAGTTTCACGTACCGGTCATAAGTATTCTCCACCGCGCCCTTCCAAGCCCCTGCCGAGCGCCGCGCTTGGAAGCTCGCCTCCCGATTGGGTTCCGGACCCAAAATGACTTCGATATCCTCGGCAATTCCCAGGACCCCCTTCTTGATACGATAGCCGATCAATTTTCCTTCCCCATCATGGATCGGCTCGGTTCCTTGCCGGAAGGTGGGTTTTTCGTTGAGTTTGTGTTGCTCGCGCCAAATTAAGCCCAGCGTATGATGGATCCGTCCGTCCTCAGGCACGTAGATCGTGCATCCTATTGCCTTGTCCCCTCCATGTTGGTGGATGGTATAAGGGGGAACCGTGAGAATATCATAAGTTTCAAAGTGGAAGGTTTCTCCATCGTTCCACTCCCAACCTTTACCTGTTACGCAGAATAAAGAGGGAGCAGGAATATGTCGATGCGCCCCCCGGACCGGCGCATTGGGCGCGACGTGCGTGAAATGACTTGTCATGCAGTACAGGGGACCGCGGGTAAGCATGTCGTACGAGATATGATCGCCGGTCTGGTGCGGGCTATCCATGCCCATTACCGTAGGTTGCATCGGTAATTGCTTGAGCACATGGGGCAGCGAGTTGGCTTTCGCATCCTCTTGCTGCTGGTAAACGAACCGCTTCATTTGATCCGGTACGTGATAGACTTCGCGCCAGGGTTCAAGCATCGAGAAAATACTCCTAGTATTTCATTCTGTCTTTTATGGCAGGCGCCTTATAACACATTGACCGCAAGCTCACAACCGGCCGGCAGAACAAGTCCAGACAAATCAGGGGCTTACCCAAACTACTTGCAGAAATAGAGCAGAAGAACGAGGCCTAAAACGGGCAACCCGTTTGTTTAGGCGGGTTCACTGTCACTCAAAATGACTCTGCGCAGAGACTAGCTGGCTTTTGTTTTCCCTTCTGATTCTGTCCGAGTCTCTTTAATTCCTAATCTTTAACCCATTAACCCCATTCCGGCGCATCTTCAAACTGCTCAATCCCTCCCATTCCTAGGTGCGCATTGATGCTCGGAGACGAGCTAAACAACAGCGCCGGGCTGTCCCCCAAAGAGAAATGCTGGTGGACCGTCATCGGCGGAATACAGATCAGATCGCCTTGCTCCCAGTTCCAGCGCTGGCCGTCATGAATATCGTAACCCCGGCCCTCGAGAACGAGAATGAGTTCCTCGGCGATGTGGCGGTGCTGCCCAGAGCGGCTCCCCGGATCAATTTGCTGGAAATAAATCCACGCGTGATTCGTTGCCGTTTTCGTGTCGGGGTGCACCATCCATTTGATTTTTCCCTGGCGGGTCATCTCCCATGGCTCTTTCTGGTCGCGCGCCACATGATCCACCTCGCGACAGAAGTCTGCCTCGTCGTGCATGAGCTGCAAATACCGGTCATAAGTGTTTTCGACCTCTCCCTTCCACGCGCCCGCGGTACGCCGCGCTTGAAAACTGGCCTCCCGGTTGGGCTCCGCGCCCAGGATCACCTCGATGTCTTCGGTGATGCCCAGCACCCCTTTTTTGATGCGGTAGCCTTTTAAGTTTCCCTGCTCGTCATGGATCGCCTCCGTACCCTCGCGGAAGTTGGGTTTTTCGCTCAACTTATGCTGCTCGCGCCAGGTCAACCCCATGAGATTGCCGATGCGCCCCGTTTCCGGAACGTAGATGGTACAACCGATGTCTTTGTCACCGCCATGCTGGTGCATCGTGTATGGGGGAACAATAAGAAGATCAAAAGTTTCGAAATTGTAGGTCTCGCCATCGTTCCATTCCCAACCCTTACCCGTAACGCAGAAAAGTGTCGGCGCGCCGATGTGGCGGTGCATGCCGCGCACGGGCGCCTGCGGCGCCACCCGCGTAAAGTGGCTGGTCATGCAATAAAGCGGTCCGCGGATCAGCATGTCGTAGCAGACGTGATCGCCCGTCTGGTGCGGGCTATCCATGCCCATGACGGTCGGCTGCATCGGCAACTGTTTTAAAACGTGCGGCAGCGCATTCGCTTTCCCATCTTCCTGTTGCTGGTAGACAAACCGCTTCATTTGATCCGGCACTCTGTAAACTTCTCTCCACGGCTCAAGCATGATTTAACATCCTCCTCTCATACTCCTTGGCAATTATATTGATCAATGTCCTATCTCAGAAGTTCACGAAAAACGTCGAGGGGCACCCGACGGTCATGCTCGCGATTAAATTATGTAACGAACTTCTGAGACACCACGCTAGTTACTCTCGACCCATTCCGGGGCATCCTCAAGCTGCTCGATGCCACCCAGACCCAGATCCGCGCACATGCTCGGCATCGAGCTGTAGAGCAAGACCGAGTTTTCGGCATCCAAGTTGAAATGCTGATGCTCAGCCATCGCCGGAATGTTGATCAATTCTCCCCGCTCCCAATTCCACCGCTCGCCGTCGTGCACGTCATAGCCCTTCCCGCTCAATACGAAGACTTGTTCCTCCATCATGTGCCGGTGCTTGCCGGAGCGGCTTCCGGGAGGAATCTCCTGCATGTAGAGCCACACTCTGCGGGCCGAACACTCGATATTCGGATGCACATACCATTTGACCCGCCCGTGCCGGGTCCATTCCCAGGGTTGGTCTTGGTAACGCACGACATGCGTGATCTTCTTACAGAACTCCACCTCCTCGCGGCGCAGCCTGAGATATCGATCGTAGGTATTTCCCGTATTCTCGACTGGCGTCCCGGTCTCGGTGCGCGCCCGAAATACGGCCTCAGTGTCGGGAGACGGCCCCAGATAGACGTCGAGATCCTCGCTGATGCCTAAAACCCCGCGCTTGATCCGGTAACCCACCACTTTCCCTTCGTTGTCGCGCAGCGGCTCGGTTCCCTCGGGGAAAACCGGCGTTTCGCTGAATTTAATTTGTTCACGGTGCAGCAATCCAAGGACATCAATCATGCGCGTCTGCGGCACATAGATATGGCACCCAATCTCACGGTCGCCCCCATGTTGGTGAATCGTATAGGGCGGCACCACCAACAGGTCATACATCTCGAAATGATAGGTCTCACCGTCGTTCCACTCCCAGCCCTTGCCCGCGGTGCAAAAAAGCGTCGGCGCGCTGATATGCCTGTGGGCCCCACGCACCGGCGCGTTGGGCCGAATGTCGGAGAAATGGCAGGTGAGATCATACAACGGAGCACGCGTCAAAGTATCGTAGCATATCAGGCCGCCGGTCTGGTGCGGGCTATCCGTCCCCATCACCGTTCCCTTCATCGCCAACGGCTTGAGCACATGCGGCAGAGATCCGGCGGAAGAATCTTCTCGTGCCTGGTACACAAACCGCTTCACTTGATCCGAGCAGCGCTGCTCTACGGATTCTAGCCATGGCGCAAGGTGCAGCATCACGCGTCACTCCTTCGTTTGCAGGCCAAGACCGAGCTCAGAATTCCAGTGTGGGCGGAGCAAAAAGTTCTTCAATCTTGGCTTTCTTTTTCGTCAACCCCTGCTCGTACGAATAGTCGATGATCGTATCCAGCATTTTGCGGTTCGCCTTGATGCCGTACGGAAACGGATCCTCGCCAAAAATCTCCCGCGTCTTCGCATAATATTCGTCACGGAATACCAGCCCCGTCGGAATACTTTCCTTCAGGCGCTCCTGCGCATACTCTTTGGCAGCAATGAGCGCCTTGTACAAATTGAACGCGACCCACGGATACTTCTGATAGACGTCGCCGCGGATGGCGTAAGCATGGTTGGCCGGAATGTAGCCGTGCTTCTTAAAGAACCGTTCGCCCTCGCCGATCCGATCCGCGAACAACGGCTTCACCTTGCTCCAGTCTCCTCCCTGCGCCCGAATCTGCGTCGACCGGTCCACAATGTTACTCTCGCGGGCAAACGCCCGCTGCACCGATGCCACGTCGATCTCGTTGTTTACCAGCATTGAGGCGAGACTCTTGTCCTTGGGAATCCGGTGAAACTTGATTCCTTCGGGCGGCGTAAACCCCGTCGCTCCTCCGTGGCTCAGCTCTTCGCTTCGCTCCATGTACCAATCGACCTTGTACTGCGACACGCCAAAGTCATGCTCCAGGATTCCCCGCACCCACAAGGATGCCGTTTGCTGGTATTCGCCGACTCCGATCCGCTTCCCGACGATGTCCTCGGGCTTCTTGATGCCGGAATCCACGTGGTAGGAAAGCTGTGTGTGCATGAAGCGACGCGACGGGAAAACCGGGATCGCCATCATGTCCATGCCATTGGACCTGGCGATCAGATAGGAAGACAGGGACATTTCGCAAACCTCGAACTCCTCAAACTTGAGCTGGCGCCAGAAGGTTTCTGAGGGGTCGGAATACGTCCACATCAGCTCAATCCCTTCGATGGGAACCGTTCCGTCTAGGATCGGTTGCACTTTCTCATTCACTGCCGAGATCAGGCTAAGCTTTAATTTCGCCATAGATAAATCCACCCTTTTTCTCAAAATTCCGTTGTTTCTTGCCGATCTGTTTATTCCGCCTCTTTAAACCCAAAGACAATGGCGGTGTTACCGTCGCGCCACGGGCAGTCAACGCTCTTGAACCCCGCTCTTTTCAACAGCTGAAATTGCTGCAACAGGCTCGGGCCGGGCCCGTCCAGCCCCGGAGCCTTGCCGCGCTCCCTGACCTGAATCTCCCGGTACTTTTGATGGAGAAAGCCACTGGCAAAATTCACTCGCTCGATATTCATGAAAAAGCCTCCCGGGCGCAGTAAATCGAAGATGTCTCTGTAGACTCTGCCGATGGGCTTGAGCTTGCGCAGGTTGTGAATCGCGCGGGCGCTCACGACTCCGTCCACACCACTCGGGAATCCCGAGGTCCATCCCTCCTGACCAAAATCGGATTGGATGTAGGAAGCCCGGTCCCCGTAGATCTTTAGGCGCTCGCGCGCGAGGCCCAACATGTCGGCGGACCCGTCCGTGCAAATCACCGACAGTTCAGAAAACTCGGCCAACAGCCTTTGGCCGATCGTCCCCGGCCCGCAGCCCACATCGGCCACCCGCGCCTGGCCTTGCAGGATGACCTTGAGCCAGCGCAGGGCGGCGCCGAATTGTGCCTCTCTTTCAGCCGCTCGACGGTCATCTTTCGAGACCCAATCCTCTGCGTACTCCTTCGAGCTCCAATCATGTTCTGCTTTAGCCATAGTTTGCCTCCGATGCGTCTATTTTGCCCTCACTTCCGCCTGCGCTTTTTCCAGGAAGCTCAGATCAGCGACCTCCCGCAGCGTTACCTGCTTATTCACCCCTTTAGCCAACGACAGCACCTCGCTTTTAAAGCGGATTCCTTCCTCCGTGATCGCGCACGAATAGCCGCCGTTGCGCAGATGGACGTCGTAATTGCCCTCGGCTTCCTCCCGGCTCAAGTGGCTGATGCGTTTGCGAGCCAGCTCGACCGCGCCCTCACGATTCTCATTGAGATACTTCGTCGCCTGAACCACGGCCCTCACGGCCTTCAGAACGATCTCCGGCTGTTCCCGAATGAAACGGGCTGAGGTGCAAAGACCACCCCCATGCCAGCGCATATAGGGCTCGGGATACTTGATCAGATGCCAACCGGCTTTGACGGCCCAATAAACATATTCTTCGCGCGCAATAATCGCGGAGATACTCGGGTCGTGAAATGCCTTGATGCGATCGATCGCGTCGCCACGGATCGTCAGAATGTCTTTGCCGACTTCCCAGCCAGCTTTTTTTGCCAAATAGGTGATCTGATTGTTGGAGGCGCCTCCCCCCACCATCACCTTCTTGCCTTGGAGGTCACGGAGATCCTTGATTTGTGCGCGCGCCATGCAGAAGTGCCACGTGGTTTCGTTGCTGCAAAGGGCCTTCACGTCGCCCCAGTCACGCAGGATCGCTTCCACGCTCGTGGAAACCGACGTGTAAAAGTCGAGATCGCCGGCCAAGCACAACCGGACCTTTTTTTCTTTCTCTTCCTTCACGTGGAGGCAATGAATACTGACACCCTGGCGGGAAAAAAACCCCAGGTCTTCTGCGGCATAAAACGGCAGGAAATTCATCGTCGGATAGGGAAGCGCAAGCAACATATCAACTTCCTATCAAAAGTCGGGATTCTCTGGCAAGGCTCGCGTGCAATTACGCCGGACGGAAGCCGCCGTAAACCGCGTAGTTGCCGAACTTCCAAAAGCAGTCGACATCTTCATAACCAAGCTCCCGCAACCACGCCAGTTCCTGCTCCAACCTGCCGTTGTCATGCGGGCCATGGGGCGGGATCTGGTTTTCCTTTTTTATTTCCGCAAGCGTTTTCTTGCCGCCGGTTTGCTCATGGACGTATTCCGCTAGCAAGCGGTCCCCCGCTTGTCGATAGCGCCGGTGCAAGGAATCCGTCGCGCCTTTCATGTTGTCGGCGTTAATAAAACAACCGCCTGGACGTAGAAGGTTGTAGACCTCTGCGTAAATTCCACGCCTGCGCTGATGGGGGGTGAAATGATGCAGGGCTCGTGAAGACACCGCGGCATCAAATTCGCCGCTGACACCTTGCAGCCACTCCGGGGATTCGAGAGAGCCGTAAACAAATTCCACCCTTTTACCGAGACGGGCCCCGCGTTCGCGCCCCATGCTGAGCATCTCTTCAGAGGCATCAATGCAAATCGCCGTCGAACGGGGTCGCCGGTCCAGCAAAAAAGACGCCAGCGCCCCATACCCAGCGCATAGATCGAGAATCCTGATCGGAGCATCCTCGGACTCGGGAATCATCAGGTCCACCATTTTAAGCTGCATTTCGCGCAGCGGTCGCTGCCAGTCCATCCGCGTGTCCCATCCCTCGATGTACTCGCGCTTGCCCCAAGTTTCCTGAAACGAAGCTGTCTTTGGTTCTTTCATGCTTTACTCCGCTGTTTTAAACTTACCTCGCAATTGACCCCTCGGGAAATCGGAGGCGACTCAAAGGCGTTTCCTAACTTCCCGCGCCGCCTCGGCGAGCCGCTGAATCTTGGCCCAGGCAAGCTCACGGCTGATCGTCATCAAACCGCAGTCGGGGGAAAGCAGCAGATGTTCCGGTTTTACGTATTTGAGAGCGGCATCCACGCGAGTGATGAGAACATCCAGGGGCTCTGGCGGCGACTCGCCCGGATCCACGCAACCGTACATGACAAGACGACCGCTTACGATCTCTAGAATCTCCGCGTTGTAGCCGCTGCGGGCAAACTCGAGCGAGAATCCAGCGATGGAACTTTCCAGCAATTGGCTCAGCAGATCCGGATATCGGAACTCGTGTTGTAGATCTTGGCCGCCGGGATAGCCGTAGCATAGGTGAATAATGCTCGGCACCTTAATCCCTTCGAGACAGCGGTTCAATGCCCGCAAGCCATACGCCCCAACCTTTTCGTGGTAACGCGTCATCGCTGGTTCGTCGATCTGCAAGACCTGACATCCCGCAGCTTGCAGCTCCAGCATCTCCTGGTTCATTGCCGCAGCCACATCCATTGCCAGAGCGGCCTCATCGCCGTAGAAGTCGTCAACCGTGCTGTCCACCACCGTCATCGGCCCGGGAACACTGACTTTGACGGGCTTGGGAGTGTGCGCCTGAGCGAAATGAAAATCGTCGACAATTGCCGCATTGCGCCGCCGCACAGGTCCCACTACTCTGGGAACCACGCGATTGTAATCTACCCGGGCGCGAAAGACGTTCTTAGGCTTGCGTTGGACGAGGTCGAATCCTTCGAGATTCCCCAGGACATAGAAAATGAAATTCGTCCGGCGCTGCTCCCCGTCCGTCAATAGATCGAGGCCGAGCCTTTCCTGCTCATGCAGCGCGGCGATCGTGGCATCGTCGAGGGCCTCCCGGAGCAGCTCGCCTTCGAGCCGAAAGGTTACTTCACTTCGTTGATGTTCAGCAAGCCATGAAGGACGGGGAAGGCTCCCGACCGTCGTGGTCGCTACGGCGGGAAGTGTCACCACACCTCAACGCGTTACCTGACAGCGCTCCGGAGGCACGTGTACAAAGACCCTTTCTCCCGGGTGGAAGGCCTGATAGGGGCTGAGCAAGGCTCGGAAGATCTTGTCCTTGATCTGCACCTCACCATCAATGAAATTTCCCAAAAAAAGCGCGCGCTTGATCGTACCTTCAAACATGTTGTCGGTGATTCCTCCGCCGTCACGGGTGCACACCAGGCCTTCCGGCCTGATCACGACACAGACCGAATCATTCGAAGCAAGATCCGTATTGCTCAGATCCACGGAAATCGGGCCCAGCTCCGTTTCCACGGCCCCCTTCGCTCCGATACGGGCCACCCGCCCCTGCAGGGAATTCGCAGTCCCAAGAAACTCGGCGACGAGCTTGTTCTTCGGGCGCACGTACATTTCGTAAGGCGGTCCCATCTCAATCAACTCGCCGGCCATGATCACGCCGACGATGTCCGAAAGGGCCAGGGCCTCGACCTGGTCGTGTGTCACGAAGAACGTGGTAATGCCGACCGCTTTGGAAACTTCCTTGAGCTCGACGCGCATTTCCTCGCGCAGTTTGGCGTCCAGGTTGCTCAACGGCTCGTCGAGCAGCAGCAGCTTGGGTTTGCGCACGAGGGCGCGCGCCAGAGCCACGCGTTGTTGCTGTCCGCCGCTCAGCTGGGTCGCGGGACGTTTCGCCAGGCCTCCCATTTGCACCGCGTTCAAGGCATCCGTCACCTTCTTCTCGACTTCGGCTTTCGAGTACCGTTTTCCTCTGGACCCGTACAACAATGGGAAAGCCACGTTGTGAAATACATCCATGTGCGGCCAGATCGCATAGGATTGAAAGACCATGCCGATCGGACGCTCTTCGGGCGGAACCAAAATGCGTCTTTTCGCCGAGAAAACGCATTCGCCGCCGATAAAGATTTCGCCGTCCTCGGGGTGTTCGAGGCCGGCGACACAGCGCAGGGTCGTGCTCTTGCCCGACCCGCTGGGACCCAGCAAGGTAAAGAATTGCCCCTCGGTGATATCGATGTTGACATCCTGAACCGCTCGGACCTGTCCTTTGTCAACCGGAAATGTTTTTCTCAGCCCTTCAATCCTAAGCATATTTCCACTCCTCGCTCTTAGAGCCTACTAGTAAGATTATTCTGATGAAATTGTACCTATCTCATATATGAGAGTTACGGCGCCCTTTTTATCCCTGCGACCGTTTCACAGCTTCAGCAAAAAGTGATTCCACCTGGTCTTTGAGCTGGCTGTATTTTCCGATGTTTCCACGGCGTCGACCATCTTTCTGAAGCTTTTGGTACCCGCCCCGCCGCGACTTCTCTTCGTGCGGCAGCTCTATATAGACGTTTTTCGCAGGGTCACGAATGACATTGATGGGGTCCTCGCCACGCTGGACCTTATCCAGCTGGTCCTTGAGCATTTTACGATAGAGGATGATCCCCATATCGGACTCTCCCAGCCGTTCTTGGGAGCGATCGGCAATCGCACCTTGCGTATACCACATCAACGTGTCCTGACCGTTGTTGTTGTCCAAATGCTCCCACTGCGGTTGGCCGTTCTCATCCAACCCCGGGCAAGGCACCTGAAAATATGGGACCTTCTCCTGCTTCGGCACGTTCACGCCTTCACCCGGCATCCATGTTTTGTAGACGACGTGGTACGTGTGGGTGTCGTCCATGGGCACCCGATACTGCAAGGTCGCATCACTGGCAGAAAGCCCGCTGCGGAGAATATTCGGGAAAAGAATGGGATGCCCCGCTTTCCAATCATCGTCTTGCTCGGAGCCCCCTTCAACCACGCGTCTTTTGATGATGCCGTGTTCAAACACGGAAAAGCCGATCTTTTCGTGACGGTATACCTTGCGCTTCAAATCCGGTCGGCCCATTCGTTCGACCACGTAGGAATCAAAATGACCGTGCAGCCATTCGACATGAACCGGATCGAGTGAGTTCTCCATACACTGCATCCAGTTGCACGGAATGACCGTCCAGCCAGCTTCGCGCAACGCCCCATCTGTGACCAGGAGATCCCAATGGGGAACCAGGGGCACAGGCTTGGGACCAAGATAGGCAAAAATCAATCCGCCCAACTCCTCTACCGGATATCCTGCTATGGAAATCTTCTCCTTAAACGTACTGCCGGGAGGCTCCGCAGGCATTTCAGTGCACCGGCCTTCCCGGTTATACTTCCACCCGTGATAAGGACACCGCAGGCCGTCTTCCTCGGGTATCCCATAGATCATCGATACTCTGCGGTGTGCGCAGGTGTCACCGATCAGTCCCAATCGCCCTTTTTTGTCGCGATACAGCACAAGGGACTCGCCAAGGATCTTCACTGATTTGGTCGGGTACTGCTGCATTTCTGCCAACCCTGCAATGGGGTACCAGTACCGGCGCAGCAATTCGCCCATGGGCGTGCCGGGATCGACTTGGATCAGCAGTTCGTTTTCTTCCTTGCTAAGCATGAACGCACCTTCCTACTCGAACGATTGGCCTTACTAAATTTCCACGATTACTTCAACCACGTAAGGACTTTTACCTTCGCGACGATGGCTTCTTCCTGTTTTGCAAAAACAGCCGGATTATAGCGCTCTACATCCTTTTCCAACTGCAGACGGAATTCTTCTCGTGCGCGGTTACCGTCTTTGTCGACCGCTAAAAGCTTCCTCAACCAGGCGACGAGACAGTAGTGTCAGGGTGCTGACGACCAAGATAAGCAGGATCCCCAAGGCAGCGGCTCCGGAAAAATCAGCATTGCGATCCCACAGGAAAAACAACAGTACACTGACCGTTTCCGTCTCCGGCGTGCTCAGCATCAGGGGGATGGTGAGACTGCGGAAGGCATGCGAGGCGACCCAGATAAAACCCATGACGAAGGGGGGTAGGATCAGCGGCAGCGTGATTCTCATCAATACCGTCAAGCGGCGGGCGCCGCTCACCATCCCCGCTTCTTCCAACTCTTTGTGGATTTGAGTCAGAGCCCCATTCATGAGTCTGGTCGAAAACGGCAGATACGTCACCAACAGCCCCGCCACCATGATCCAGAGACTCCCGTAGATGGGCAGCCAGCGGAAGGCCGGGTGGAGATACGTGAAGACCAATCCCAGCGCCACCACGGAGCCTGGAAGAACGTGAGGCACAAAAATCGCCGCGTCGAGAAAAAACCGCCGACGACACGCGAGCGCACCACGATCCATGAAATGAAGAAAGCCACGATCATGGAAACCACGGCCGTGGTCGCGCCCAGAATGATCGTGTTCATGACCACTCGTCCGATGTTCGGCCACTCCAGGATCTCAAAATACTTCTTGAATGTAAGAAGATTCACGGCTTCCCATGACGGCGGCCGGTAACTCGGCAGCAGCGACGCCCACAACAGAATCAGCAACGGGATGCCGATGCTGAGCAGGAAGTATAAAAAGAAAAGGCCGAACGCGGGATAGCGCCACTTGCCCAGCCGGATGACCCGAGTCTGAGAAGCCTTGCCCGTAATCGTGACATACTTCTGCCTTTCAGCCTGTTTAATAATGAAGTGAAAATAAGCGTAGGAGAGACTCAGCGCGATAATGATAAAGGGCGAGGAAAGAGCAGTGGCGAGCCCCCATTCGATGGGCGTGCTGTAGAAGGCGCTGAAGAAAATAAGGGTCGGCAGAACATAGATTTGCTTCTGCAAGCCGAGCAGCAGCGGAATATCCATGTCGTTCAAATCACCGGCGAATTTGTAAAGCGTGGCGACGGTTAGCGCCGGCATCAGCACCGGCAGCGTCACTTTCAATAAGGTGATCCTCTTGTTGGCGCCCGAAACGTGAGCGGCGTCTTCGATTTCTTGATTGATCAGGCGAAACGCTCCCACCACAAGCAGGAATACCGTCGTCAGCCCAGTGATGCTGTTGACAAAGATCATCCCCCCCAAGGAGTAAATGTTGATCGGGCCCGTATCCAAGCTTAAGCCGAAAAAACCGAGCCACGATCGTAGCACCAGATTCAGCACCCCGACTCGAGGGTTGAGCAGCAGCATCCAGCTGATGCTGAGCAAAAACGACGGCATCCCGATCGGCAAAAGGATCAACGCCCAGGCTAGGCCGCGATAAGGCATGTCGGTCCGCTCCACCAGCCACGCGAACAGCACTGCGATGCTCATGACGATAACGACGCTCACTCCGGCATAGAGAACAGAGTTCAGTAGCGTCTGATATGTGAGCGGGTAGCTGTAGGTCAACACATAGTTCGCGACAGTGAAAGGACCCAATTCCAGGGGCGAGCCCGAGCGAAAACTCACCATTACGACCATGAACAACGGGAGAACGATAACCCAGAACAAAACCAGAAGGGCGAGCGCAAGCCCGCTCATTCTGAGAACGCGACGAGCTAAGCCACTGAACAAGCCTTGGAAAACTGCGGTTTCCGCGTAATTGACCGCCACCGTTCGCTCCTAATTCCTGCGCGCGATGAGAAAGCCGATCGACGTTAGGCCACCGTGACAAAGTGCGGCCGCGACCGCTGGATGACTTGCTTCCATTGCATGCTATTTCTTCGGGTTAGCGCCGACTTTCGGAAGACCCCAGGCTTCAACGGCGATGCGTGTCATGATGTCATCTTCGCGATAGCGACAATGCTCGCCGCACATGGAGACATTGCTCCCCTTTACCAGCTTGTGCGCCAACGTGCCATCCACCAGGAACGATGCCCTGCCGGGTTCTATAGAGTCATCGAGTTCTTGGGCTTCCTTAGATGCCAGCCACTCGATCCACAGCAATGCCGCATTGGGATTTTTTGAATTAACATAGACCCCTTCGGGCTCATGGTAGGAAATCGGAAACGGGTTGGGAGTTACCATCTTGATAGGGGCCGATGGGTCCTGTTTTCTAACCCGTTCCAAGGTGTGGATGTACATTCCACAATTCATTACTACCTCACCTGAGGCCAGCATCGTGATGTTGCGCGTATTGCCGCGACTGAAAACGGGGCTATTCGCCTTGAGTTGCTTCGCATAGGACAGAAGCTTTTCCTCGCCCCATGCCGCCGAGAGCCAAGCCAGAATGTTTGGCTTCGTATCCACGCTGAACTTGTTCTTGAAGTACGGATCAAGACAGCTATCCCAGCTCTTGGGTGCCTTGTCCGCAGGCACAAGCTTGGCATTGTACGCGAGAACGCCGGTATTCGTTCCCAACCACACCATCAGCCCGGAGTCGTCGATCATCCCCTCGGGGATTTTTAATTGACCGTTTTTCACCATCTTCCTGAAATCGTATCTCTTTAGTAGATTTTTTTTGAAGTAGTCGTCTAGAAAGGACGTGCTGGGGCTGAAAGCATCCACGGTCGAAGTTCCCGCCGTCATTTCAAACAGCTGTCTCTGGTTCGCTTCGATGCCGGTTACGATCCCAAAATTCGTCTGGATAAAGGGATATTTTTTTTGAAATGCTTTGACCAGCGTAGGAATTGCGGAATCGTCGTAGCCGGGATTAACTTTGAGGTTCCCCTCTTTTTTTGCACCCTCAAGGATCTGCTCTTTCGTGAGGTCAATCATTCCCTCCTTGGGTTGGGCGTAAGCGGAAACTGCCTGGAGCATACTGAAAAAACATAATCCGATCAGCCACGAACCGACTGTGGAATAGCGTATCCTCATTGCTAACCCTCCTGATACGTGGTTTGCCACTCTTACCTTTATTACTGTTGGAGCAGCCGAGTCAATATACTAACAGCGTCCAATTCCTCAATCCTTAGGATTAGCTTCTCGATCTCACCGGCCTGCTTTTCACCCACGACAGGGACCGCGCAGGCGTAAAACTTATCACGGATTTCACCGTATTGCGTCAGGTCTTGCGGGCGCACCAGTGTCTGTTCGAAGACCTGGCCGTCAGTTGTTTTTACCCGGATAAATCCCTCTGACCCGGGAACCTTTTCCAGATAGGTCGTCTTCGCCAACAGTGCCTGGACATCGCTACGGCGCAAGAAAGACTCGGTGCAGTTATTGAGATTGACCTCCCCTTCAATGAGCGTCACCACCAAACTGAAGGCAGCGCTGAACTTGCATTCCAGATCGGTCTGCGGGTACAGGCAGCGCAACGACCTGTTCGGAGTGCACCCAATGGACTCGACCGCCGTCGGATCCAGCTGAAATTTTGCCTTCAGACTGCGCATGGCTTCGATATAACGGTGCGTAGGACTGCAAGAGGGATACCTTTTGACCCCTATGCCGTGGTCGACAATATGAAAATGGTGCCGGAGATTTTCCGCGGCTGCGGCGACCGACCCCTCCGGCAAACCGAAAACATCGGAAAACCCTCCGGGCGCAGTGAACACCCCCGTGTCCGCGGTAAAACCCTGACCGGCCAGCGTTGCTGCCAGAACGCCGTTGCGCGCTGCGTTTCCGGCGTGCATCGGTTTTGTCATCGTACCGCGGTTGGCGAAGATCCCTCCCGCCAATGAAGCGGAGATCCCAAACGCGCTGCAGGTCGTCTGCGGGTCCAGCCCCAACATCTTGGCGGCCGCCGCCGTGGCCCCCATCGATCCGGCGATCCCGACCGAATGCCACCCGCGTCCCTGCGGTCCCGAGCCTTCCCAGCCGCCGGCGTCGAAACACGTTGCAAGATTCAAACAAACCTCTCGCCCTACCAGGTAAGCGAGCATCAACTGCTTGCCGGACGCGCGTTGCGCTTCGCCGAGAGCGAGCGCCGCAGGGAGCGATTGCGTGCTGGCATGTCCATGATCGTCGTAATCATGCGCGTGCGCCATAATGCCGTTTGCCAGCGCCGCAAGCTCCGGCGTTGTCCGGAAGGACTGTCCAACGACGGTCGCGGGACCGGTACTCGAGCGAGCGTAGCCGGCGATAATTTCTCCGACTTTGTGCCGCGACCCGGCAAACATCACGCCGATCGTGTCCAGAACAGCGTGCTTGGCGTTCTCAATCGCCTGATCGGGAAAATCATCGTAAGACCTATCACTCACATACGTGGCAATCGCCATCGTAGGGTCATCAGACATTTTGTTGCCTCCTTATTGTTGAACGGTGCTGGTGAAAACGGCTCCGTCCGCGCCTTTTACAGTTTGGAATTTCGCGTGCCGAATTCGAATCAACACGAGACTGGGAACTCAAACCTGGAAACTCATTTCGGAGCTGCGACTTTGGGAAGACCCCAGGCTTCGACCGCGATGCGTTCGGCCAATTGATCCACGCGATCAAAGCAGCCCCGGCCGCAAAGCGACACCGTAACGCTCTTGGCCAATTTATTTGCCATTGTCCCGTCCACCAGGAGAGAGCCCCTTCCGGCTTCTATGGATTCAACCACGTCTTGGCCTTCTTTGGAGGCCAAGAACTCGATCCAGAGAAGGCCCGCATGAGGATTTTTCGCGTTGGCGTAAACGCTTTCCGGTTCGGTCAATCCGATGGACAACGGATTTGGAATGACGATCTTTAGAGGAGCGGTCGGATCCTTCTTTAGCATGCGCATCGTTGAATGCAGGTATGCACCGCAGAAAAGTGGAAACTCGCCTGCCAGCATACTGGTAATGCTGCGCGTCACTCCCCGGCTCCAGATCGGTTCGTTTGCTTTCAGCCTCTTGGCGTACTGCAGAACCTTTTCTTCTCCCCAGCGGGAAACTAAACGAACCAGGACCAGCGGTTTAGTGTCAACCGTGAACTTCCCTTTCCACTGGGGATCGAGACAACTCTCCCAACCTGAGGGCGCTTTTTCAGGGGGCACCAGCTTCGAATTGTAAAGAATGACGCCTACGGTTGATCCGAGCCAGGTAACCACCCCGGTGTCATCAACCATGTCGAGCGGAATCTTGACTTCCCCGTCCTCCGCCATGGCTTTGAGGTCGTACATCCTGAACGGACTGAACTTTCTGTATTCACTGTAATAGGCCTGGTGCGGGCTGAAGGCATCCACGACAGTCCGCCCTGCTCTCATCTCCAAAAGCTGTCTTTGCTCTCCCGCCGGCCCTTGGATATTGCGGTAATCGACATCCTGTATAAACGGAAACTTTTTGCGAAAAGCCTCAATGAGCGCCCGCGTCGTTTGCTCATCATTCCCGGGAGCGACCACCACTTTACCTTCTTTTCTGGCGCCGGCCAGGATCTCTTCTTTGTTGAGATAGATCATTCCTTTCTTGGCGGCTTCGTCTTTCCGGTTCGCGGCCTGGGAACCGCCGCGGATTGGCGACTGCGCAAACGCCAGGCTGGACACCAGGGTGCACCACGCGATCGCCTCCCCAATTCCAAGAACGCGCGCGCTCTTCACAAACCGTCTGCGCCAGGTCATGTTCATTTCTCTCCCCCCTTGCGGTCCGGAGCTAACTTATCGGACATTCACGCCTTCAGCCTGAGCAACTGGAAAAACCAGGCTATGGCGGGTCCCTTCAATACGTTGCCGTATACCCAGAGCTTCCTTTCATAGATAGCATCACCAAGGCTGAGCTTTCTTTCGAGCATTGAATTCAAGGTCGCGGCGTCGGTTCTAATCAATAGATTTTGCTCCAATGGAACGCTGGCAGCCTTGCCTTTGGCTATCGCAGCGCGTCCGCCTTTCACCTCCATGTGAAAGGCTTCTGACTCCTTAAGCTCAAAGTGAATCACCTGGTCGACGTTTTTGAGCGCTGCTTGACCTTTGGGCGACGAATTGAGCTTGCCCCACAGCACAGAAATTCTTTCAAAGCAGTCTTGTTCTGGGCTCATAAACGTTGTCCCCTTTAAGGTTCCATCGACGGCAGTTGATCTGGGTCACCATACTCGGCCGCTATCGTTCTGATCTCCGGGTTGTCAAGGAGCTTCAATCGACCCTCCTCGACAACAACCGCACCGGCCTCGATGTTGACCGTCGGTCGCAAGATTAACCCCGTTTGACTGTCACCCGCAGAAAATACTAAACCCACGCGATCTCCGATACCGATATCGACGACTCCGGCCCGACGTTGAGCTTCGCCGTGCCGGGGATGCTGCAACCCCTCGAGAGTGTCGCTTTGGGATTGAGCCCGATCGTGATGCGACTGAGAAACCCGGCGCTCTCAGAGCCGTCGAGGATGCGGCGGAATCCTTCCGCTTCCTCGCCTCCTTCAACGCTCGCGATCCGATTGTGGCGAATGTTCAGCGCGACCGGCCGAGTGAGTCTTCCGGTTTTCCCGCGAACGGAGTCAAAGGAAACGACTCCGCGGGTCTCAGGGCCGGGCAGCAAAGAAAGAACCCCAAGCGGGAAAGTGGCTCTCTGTCCCGGGATGATGCGTCCGAATTCACACGCGGCGATCGTGCCGCAGATATAGTTAGAGTACAAAAACGGATCGTATTCGACCACCAGATCTGTCCCTTTGGCATCGGTAATTCGCAGCGCCCGTCCGGCTTGAATTGCCTCTAGGAATTTCTTCCCGAGGGCAACAATGACTTCGGGCGGGAACCTCACCCATTCCGTGGCAAGCACGCCGCCCCCTGCTATCGTAGCAGGCTAATTCTTCTTGCGCCGCGGCCGATTGACTAAGGCGGTCAAAGAACTCAACGACACACTGGAAGGCGTCTTGGCTCATGGCCTCACGCTCAGAGACTTCATCCGAGACTTTTTGCCATTCGATCCTATTTACCCCAGATCGCGGTGATCTTCTTCGTCAGACCCGGCGCATATTCTCCTTCGTTCCATCCGCTAAAGATAGGTTTGGCCCCTGCCTTCTGAAATTCCTTCCGGGCGTCGGTGCCCTCGAGGAAAGGCGACCCCCTGCCGATCTTGTCATAACCACGCTGAGCGTCAGTCGACGCCAACCACCCGGCTAAAAGCAAACCCGCATTAGGATTCTTTGCCCCGCTTAGAATCCCCAAGGCTTCATTGAGGCCCACCGGCACTTCATTGGGCCAGGCAATCTTCACTTTCGCTTCCGGGTCCTTGCGCAATATACCGCGAATCGAAGGATACGAAGTTCCACAAATCATCGGGAATTCTCCCGAGGACAACATCGCGATGCTCTTGGACATGCCTCTTTCCCAGATGGGGTTGTTCTCTTTTAGCTTCTTGACGTAAGCGAGAACCTTTTGCTCGCCCCATGCGGGGTAGAGGGCAACCCAGGTGGCCGGGCGCGTATCCAGAACAAATCTTCCCTTCCAATAAGGGTCGAGGCAGTCATCCCACTTGCGCGGCACGCGCTCGGGGGGAACCAAGCTCGGGTTGTAAGCGATGACCCTGGGGTAGAAGGATCCTCCTGCCAGGTAACCCTGCGGGCTTACGTGGTCCTTGGGCGTCTTGGAAAAGTACTTCGTCCAGTCAATGGGCCCGGCCAGCACTCCCGACTTGATGAACTTGCTCTGCAGCTCATAAACCACTTTCGCGACATCGAATTCCACGTGGCCCGCCAGGGCTTCAGTTAAAATTCTTTCCCCGCTATCGATGCCCGTCGCCGTGGTATAATTCACCTTGATCCCGGGATACTTTTTCTTGAATCCCTCCAGCACGATTTCAACCTCGTCGGTGTCAAGCGACGCAACGATGTTCACGTTGCCCTCTTTCGCGGCTAGTTTCTCCACCTGCTCGAGATTGTTCCCCAGGCCTGGCGGGAGCGAAGCGGGGGAAGCCGGAAGAGACAAAACCATGAAGCAAAGAAGGCCAACGACCATCGACACTGTTGAGTGCGTAAACGCTTTCATGTTCTATTCCTTTGCTGCTACTGCCGCCGAGATTTTTTATCGATCCAAACAAACGATGCTGATGGTTGCGCCCTCACCCTTCCCTCTCCTTAAATAGCGGGAGCGGATGCGAGTGAGGGCCGAGCCTGTAGCGCCGCGAGCCTATCTGAAGGCGTATTACAGATTCAGCAGTTTCGCAGCGTTTGCCCCGAGAATCTTCTCTTTCTGTCCTTTTGTAATATCGGTGCGTTCCAAGATCCCGGAGACGGTGTGCGGGTATTCCGAGTCGAAGTGGGGATAGTCGGTTGCCATCAAGATATGGTCCTCTCCCATTTCCGCGATCGGCCGAGCAAGATCCTTCTCGTCCGCCTCACAGGTGAAGTAGCAGTTGCGCTTCACGTACTCCGACGGTGCCATTTTTATGCAACCGGTAAGCTGCGAAAAATCCCTCGCCCACTCGTAGTCGTCATCCATTCTGTGCATCCAATAGAGCGGAAACTCCGCGCTGCACTCGAAGAAGGCGACTTTCAGCTTGGGAAATTTCTCCAAGACGCCTCCCAGCACCAGAGCTGCAAGAGCCGGTAGACAGTTCAAGGGCCGCCCCAGGACGTGGGTCTTAAAAAAATTGTCAAACCGATCGACGAGGTCGCCGTTGCTGTTGGGGTGGCAGAACAGTGGAACGTTCAGTTCCTCTGCCGCCTGATAGTACGGATAATAAGCCGGATCGTCCATGTTGCGCGTGCCGCAGTAAGGAGCCAGATGCGACGCCTTGAAACCGAGATCTTTGACACAACGCCTAAGCTCGTCCGCCATTCCCTCGGGATAACCGGCAGGCGCCATCGCCACGGGTAAGAATACATCTTCGTAACCCTTGATCAGCTTCGCGACCCAGTTGTTGTAACACTGGGCAAGAACCAGCCCTAGCTTGCCGATGTTTTGCGTAGGGATGGTGATCTGCGTCGGGAAGAGGATCTCCTTGTCGATCTTTTCCGCTTTGATGCCCTCCCGCCGATATTCCATATCGTACCCGGCGCGCTGCCGCGCCGCCATTTCACCGCCGCGCCACGCAACCTTGGGGTCGTAAATATAGGGATGGCTGTGCGCGGCCCGCCCCTGAGGGCTGATCGGGTCAAGGGAATGAATAAACTTGGTCGTATGGCCTCGACCGTCACCCATCTTGACGGGGTTGAATCTGGCGTAAGGCCCCTCCAGCTTATAAACCTCCTCCATGAAGTAACCCTCGCGCAAATGCGAATCCAAATCGATAATCATCGCAAATACCTCCTTGGCTCTATTTCGTTTACCGTAATTGGCTGCAGCTGAATTTCCTCCGCTAGCTTACCTCTCGAGCTTCTACTCCGGCGATACCGAATCGCCGAACTTCGCTCTCTCGGCTCACCTTGCAGGCTTGACAACGATACCCTAGTAGCCCAGCCGTGTCACGACACCGGAAACTCTTTCAAACTCGCCTTGAATATCCGGTCGTCGCTTAAGTTCTTTAAAAGCGTCCTCGATGAGATCAAGAGCGCAAACCTCCTTAATCGGGGGGACATCGTAATTCAATTCTCCGGCGGCCTTTTCCTCAGCTAGGAGTTCCTCAAAGCCCGTCGGCCGGCCATCGAGAGGAAACGGCAGCGCTTCCATGTGAATGGGAGTTTGGCAAACAAATTTGCCCACGCGCTCATTCTTGGCCAGGCTTTCGAGACGCAGCCTTGCCTCCAACTGGTGCACGTAGCTAAAGTTTCTTGGCTGGTCTCTGATAAACCAATAGGCGCGAATCATACCCTTAAGAAAGCTTTTCACCCACATCGGCTTGTCCTCAAGAATCGTCCCGGTCGCGGCAATGACCCGCTCCGGACGGCCGTTTGGATAGAGGTCGCGCGGCGTGACCAGCAGGTTAAAGCCTTGTCTCCTCAGCTCTTCCACTTCCCATGCCGACATCGGACCGGCATCGATGCGACCGCTTTTTAGGGCTTCGACATGTGTAGGAGGGAATATCCCTGTAACCCACTCGACATCCCGTTCCGGATCGATCCCCGCTTTCCTCAACCATAGGGAGATACCCCACTGGCGGTTTCCATTGGGGTCGCCTATGCCAACGCGCTTTCCTTTGAGATCTTTCAGTGACTTTATTTCCGGCGCGCCGACCCAGACGTTCACGTGCTGGTTGCGCCACCCGGCGACGATGTAAAGATCCGCGCCGCGCGCGCGCTGGAAGAAGGCGGTACGCGACTGAACGTCAAGTGCGATGTCCACCGACCTTTCTTTCATCGCCTGACTCAGTCCCAGTTTTTCCAAACCAAACGGAACCAGAGATTGGCGTTGAATCTCGTAGGCCCGCAGTCCATCCTCGGTGGTCAGGCCTTCCTCGCAGAAGAAATTCATTTCGTGGGCGGCGATCACCGGAATCAGGTGTAGAACATGGTAGCAGGTCGGCGCGATCACTAATTTCCCGTCGATCATCGATTGCAATCTCCCTTAACAAACCAGGATCTTCCGGCTTTAGAGCCGAGGCACAAACCCTGAAGAAGCCGTTTATCATTAGCGTTTCCGGCTCGCAGGAACCGCTTGGTCCGCTTTGGCAAGCGGCCCCTCGCCGGCGTATTTCCAAACCGGACGCGGCTCGATATCGATATCGTAATCCGGCATCTCGATCTCCCACCAGTTTTTGGTCGGCCGCTTGTTCTTGAGCCAGCGAATATACGGCCACGCCGGATCATAGTAGATTCCTCTCCTGATGGTTTCCAGTTCGCTCACATCTCCGGGATGGGCATTGCCGACATTGACGTCGGGACCAAACTCGTGCACCAACCACGCCCGCTGCATACTCTTGCCCCTCCCGCGGGCATTGGAGACCTCAAACACCATGCGATCTTGTCCTATAGCCTTTGCGACCTTCCGGATCTGCTCTTGACCGGCTTCGTTCTCAAGCTGGTTGCCGATCAGAGCCCGTAGCGGGTAGGCATCCCATACCACTTCATCCGCTCCCGCCTCAAGCAATTGTTCCATGGCGAGAATGACCTTGTCGGGAACACATAGGCCCTGAGCGATGCGCGTCTCGTCGTCCTCGGTCCACTTGGCTCCGACCTCGCCGACGATCTGGAAGCCTTCACCTTTGAGTTTTCGTACCTCCTCCTTCAGTTGGTCGAGCGAAAAAGCACCCAGATGATTTTCGACTTCTACCACATTGACTCCGATCGCCTTAGCACGCTGCACCATCTCACGCAGCTTGCCCTGCAAAGCGGCAACCTCAAAAAACACTCCCCCCATCTGCACGTCGATGTCCATGCCCCGATAAGCCTTGATGGATTCCTCGATAATACGAGCCGGCATAAGCATATTGTGAATGTAAAGCTTTACCTGGTCGACGTAACGGGCAACCTGCTCGATGCTTTCGCGCCCGCGACCGAGACTGATGCCGCAGATGGTTCTTCCTACCTTTCTGGGCTTTTCGGATCTTGCCGGAAGTTCTAAAATGTCGCGTAAAAAAAGTGGCTCTTCCATTATCTCCTCCTCTAATTGATTACTGTTTACTGATAACTGTTTACTGATTATCCCTGGCTCCCTGTTAACAATAAAAAGCTTGACCGTTACCGTGATTCCGCTTGCGGGAACCCAAAAGCCTTTACGGTCATCTCCATCCATCTCTCGGTATTGTGAAAAGTATGCCAGTCGTTGACGGACACTTGCTTTCCTTTAACGAGCTTGTTGATTTCTGAACCCGGTACATAAAGTGAAGATTTCAAAGGCTCATTGATGTCGATGAGCTTTTGCGCCGTGGGACTCGCCTGAAATTCTACCCACAGCAAGGCCGCATACGGATTCGAAGCATAAAGGCTCACCGCAGTTCGGTCTCCGATGCGAATCGGTACCGGCTCGACCACTTTGCAGCCCAAAGAGCTATCGGCGATCTTTTGCTGTTTCTCCCTTGCTCGCACGCACGTGTGGTAATAAGCCAGCTGGTACATGGTGCCTTCCCCCGTTGCCATGGCGGAGAGAGCCTGGGTTCCGCGGACCCAAATGGGTTCCTGTTCTCTGATCTTACGGGCATAGTTGACCATCCACTCTTCACTCATGCGCGCAGCCAAAGCGGCATATCCTTGCGGTCGAATATCGACCAGGAACTTCTTTCCCCTAAACTCCGGCTTGAGGAAATCCTCCCAGCTGTCGGGGACCTTGTTCTCTGCGATGGCTTTTTTATTGTAGCCCACCACATGCACGCCAGCGGTGATACTCACGACGTTTCGGCCTTTGGGATCGATCATCTCGGGTGGAATCGCTAGTACGCCCGCCTTGGCCATGCCGAGAATGTCAAATTTTTTTAGGAAGGGCGAAAATTCGCTGTGTAGCTCAGGCGCGACGTCGAAAACGTCCCACTCCTTACCTCCTCCTGCCTGAAGCTCGAGAATGAAGCGCTGCGGGCCTTCGGTACCTTTGAATTCAAAAGCATTGACGTCGGTGATGAATGGGTATTTCTGCTTGAAGGCCGAGACCATGCCGTTAAAAGACTCCGATGACAGGGAACGTATAACCCGAAGTTTTCCTTCCTTCTTGGCCTTCTCCACGATTTCGTCGTGGTTGGTCAGAAGAACATAGCCTTGCGATTCCGCACCCTGCTTGGCTTTTGTAGCCGCGGATTCCGCGCCAAGAACGGACCTTAGGGGTAAGGCGCAAAGCGTTAGGATAAGAAAAATTTTACCCCAGGGGTTCATTAGCATCCTCCTGCTTTCTTTACTTCGACAGTTGTTTATCAAGGCTCTCGACGAATTTCCGATCAATGAAGCGTGCGGGATCGGCATCCTTTGCTTTAGGATGTTTCGACCATTGCAAGACGGTCTGGACACCCTTCACGCTGGGGTAAGGTTTTTCGCGGAAGCCATGAAAGTAGCGCGGGTACGCCTCTTCCAGGTCCTCCGGGCTTAAGCCTCTGAGATATTTCGCCAATATCGCGAGGCTTTGCGCCTTGTTGTTCTTGTAGAATCGAATCGCCTCCGAGATCGACTTAATCACCCCCTCGGCAACCAAGGGTTCCTTGCGGACAAATTCCCGAGTGGAGATGAGAGAGTCGGCGGGATAATCAATGTTCTTTAACGCTGGGATGTCATCAAAAACATTATATCCCGCTCTTTTAGCGATCGAATTAAACGGCGTAGTCAGGACCGTGGCATCGACCAATCCTGATTTAAGCGCGGTAAATCTGCTCGCCGGATCTCCTAGAGCCAGGTACGAAGCGTCTTTATCCGGATCAAGACCCAGAGCGCTCAAGATGATCTTGATAGCCAAAATCGATCCTCCGCTTAAGCTGTTCAATGCGACTTTCGCGCCCTTGAGCTGGGCGGGATTTTTGATCTCTTTCTTGGTGACGAGCATTTGATCAAGGAGATTGGAATACCCCGCCACGATCACCAGGTCGGCACCCGAAAGAATCGCTTCGACCGCGGCTGACCCGCTCGAGGCGATGAAGCTGACGCTGCCGCTAATGAGCGCCTGGGTTCCGATCGTTCCTCCACGGAGAAACACAACCTCCGCATCCACGCCGTTTTTCTCATACAGACCTAAGTCGTTGGCAATCCAGACCGGCGCGCGCGCAAAGCTGATCGTGGTGTAACCGATTACGTACTTGGCTGCCATAACCGGCCTCGCAGGCTCCACGGAGAAAGACACTAAGCTGAAGAAAACAATCCAAAAGATCTGCGTGCATGAGTGACGTTTACAGTCGATTGTGGTCAAGATCGAATAGATTACGGACCTGTGCATCTGATCCTCGCGAAAGCAACCGAAAGCCACCGTGCTCACTCGGCCTTGGGAAAGCCGTAGGCTTCTACTATCTTCCGCTCGTATTCTTGTACCTTTGTGTAATGGTTCCAGTCAATAACCGATTTTCTCTTTCCCCGCACAGCCTCTTCTTGTACGGTTCCAGGAACAAAAACGGATCCTTCATAGGGCCCGGCCTCATCTAACAGCTTCTGACCCTCGGGAGAGGCAAGGAACTCTAACCAGAGAAGTGCGGCATAAGGATGTTCGGCTGTATTCAGCACACTGTAGGTATCGTTAAGACGGACGGGAACGGGCTCTATGATCTTGTAGCCTAGAACATCCGTCAAGTCCTTGGCTTTGGCTCTAAGGACAACATCAAAGCTGGGTCCAATGTGAAGCGCGTGTTCTCCCGCGAGCATGCCCGCAACCACGCGGGTGTTTCCTCTTGCCCATATAGGTTTCTGGGCCGCCAACCTGCGTGCGAAGTCCAGCGTCTTTTCAATTCCCCAAGCGGGGACAAGGGCTGAGATATCCTTCGGCCGAATGTCGAGAACAAACTTTCGATCCGTGAACTCTGGCCTGAGAAAGCCCTCCCAAGAAGAGGGAACCTTATCCGCGGGGATTAATTTTTTGTTATAAGCCACGATTTGAATCCCACTCCCGATGGCCACTATGTTCCGATTATTCGGATCGATCATCTGCAGGGGAATGTTCAGCACCTGTTGTTGCGCCATTCCCACGATGTCGAGTTTCTTCTGATGCGGTAGAAACTCATTATAGTAATCGTAGGTAAGATCGTTGACGTCCTGCCCCTTGGTCAGACCGGCCTTTATCTCCTGTAATACACGTGCGTATACCTCAGCGCCTTTTATTTCTTCGGCGCTCATCTCAATGAAAGGAAACTTTTTCCGAAAGCCGTCGCTCAAACGTTTTAAAATCCCCTCCGACATCGAAACAACCACGCGCAGCTTGGCTTCCTGTTTGGCCCTGCTTACGATTTCATCGTGTGTGGCTACGAAGATGTAGCCCTTGGCTTCCGCGTCTTGTTTGGCTCTAAGCAAAGAGGGGCTTGCTTCCGCGGCAAGCAGACTGGAGTTTATCAGTAAACCAAGCAGTAAACTCGCGACGACGGCATAAAACATTGAGAGATTAGCTGGCATAACGTTCACCCCGCTCTCGGCTCATTCAGATCGGGCAATATCCATTGCTAACTATTTCGACTCGGCCTTTGGGAAACCATACGCTTCCACAACCTTCGCCTCCCATTCCGCGATCCGTTGCTGATGGTCCCAACTCACGACGGAAACCTGTTTCCCTCTAAGATGTTGCTCGATCGCGCCACCCCGGACAAAAACAGACGAACCTAGAGGTTCGTAGTCATCAGCCATTTTCTGCGCTTCCAGACTTGCCATCCATTCAAGCCACAGAAGTGCCGCGTTAGGGTTCTGAGATGTAGCCTGTATCCCTTCGAGGCCGCTTAAACGAACGGGCACAGGTTGTAGAATCACGTATTGCAGCGCGCCCAAGGAGTCCTTTGTTTGCACCCGCGTTAACTGGGAGAAGTTCACCCCCACGGTCATTGGAACCTCACCTGCGAGCACCAAAGACAGGGCCCTGACTCCGCCCCGAACCCAGACCGGCTGTTGAGACGCCAGCTTGCGCGCGAACTCCAACGTCTTTTCCAATCCCCACGCAGGCACCAAAGACGCCACCCCAGTGGGACTGATGTCCAGGGTAAATTTTCTACCTTTCCATTCGGGCTTCAAAAGATCTTCCCAGCTTCGAGGAGCCGGGTTAGAACCTAGAAGATTTTTATTATACGCAGTGACGTGAAAACGGCTGAAGAAGGCGAGGGTGTTGCGCTGATTCGGATCGATCATAGGGGGAGGGATCTGTAAAACCCTACGCTCAGCCATGCCGAGAATGTCGAGCTTGAAAAGGTAAGGACTGTATTCGGTGTAGTATTCACTAAAGAGCCGATGGATATCCCAGTCTTTGGCTCCGCTCTTGATTTCGAGGAAGTTTCGTTGGGCAGCGTCTGTCCCCAAGAACTCTTGAACATTGAGATCGACAAATGGGTATTTCTTGGCAAATCCCGCCGTCGTGGCCTTGATGGTTGCTGGTTCCATGCCTGCAAGAACGCGAAGTTTTCCCTCCGTTTTCGCCTTAGCCACAATGTCGTCGTGGTTCGCAATAGAGGTGTACCCTCCGCCCGCGGCTTCCTGCTTGGCCGCCGGCAGGGAAGAACCCACCGATGCAGCGCAAGCCACATCGCAAAGGCGGAGCAAAAAGAAAAAAACGATCGTCCTCAAGAAAACTCTCATCGGGGTCCTCCCATCAAAGTCACCAAGCTCCAACTGCAGAGGCCAAAAACATTACCATCCGAACCGTCTGACGACTAGGCCTCCCCATCTCATGAATCGCTAAGGCCAGGATCAATGCTTAAAGATTTCTTCAAACAGCCGGGTGTACCTATCGAAGAACTCCCGCACTAGCCCTCAAGTAAGCGCTGGAGAGTAAGCAAATCTTTGCGATGGATTTAGAACGGGAAAAGCCCTCTGAAATGAGGTATACGAAGAGTTGCAAGACAAAACGTAACCCCAAAAAGCAGAGGGCTCCCAAGTGAAAGTATCTATCGCATTTGAGCGCGCAAGTCACGTCAATTCGGGTACGAGCGTAGATCCCGAAGAGCTTCCGTGGCCCGAGACCGAAGGGCGAGTGATGCGTCACCCATTGCTCCATCTGGAGAGCGATCCACGGGGCGAGATGACGCATTACGGAGGGCTGGTGCTGGCACAGCAGTTTATCAGGCGTTTTGGGGTGGCGCAGCGGCTGGACGGGGCGCTGAGACTGTTTAAGCGTCATGCCCCTTACCACGAATCCGATCATGTGCTGGCGCTGGCGTACACGCTTTATGCCGACGGCAGGTGTCTGGAGGATCAAGCGGTCCTGCAAGGGAGCGAGGCCGTTAGGCGGCTGGTGGGAGCGTGTCGGATTCCAGACCCGACCACGGCCGGAGATTTTCTGCGTCGGTTTAGGACCACGCAAGACCTGGAGCGGCTCTCGGGAGTGATCGACGAGGTCCAAGAGGCGGTGTGGTCGAAGCTTTCTGGCAAGGCGCGTCGTGAGAGAAAAAAACGCGAGTTTGCGCTGGTGGATCTCGACGGGCACATCAAGCCTCTTTATGGGGTACAGAAAGAAGGGGCGGACTTTAGCTACAATGGGCAATGGTCGTATCAGCCGCTGGTGGTTTCGCTGGCCGGCAGCGGGGAGTGCCTCAAGGTCGTCAATCAGCCGGGGAGCGCCCGCCCTTCGGATGCGGCGGCGGCGGCTCTTAAAGAGGTGTTGCCGCGGGTTAGACGCCATTTTCGAAACGCCCTGGTACGTGGGGATACCGACTTTGACCGCTGTGATATTTTCAACACCGTTATCGATGAGGGAGCGTACTTTGCGATTGGGGCTCGGGTGTATCCCAATCGTGCAGCGCTGGTCGAGGCCATTGGTGAGAAGAACTGGCAGCCCTTTTTTCCTCGAGCCGAGCGCGAGAAACGAGGCGGGCCTTCTCGTCATGTGTATACGAGGAACTGGCGGCGCCAGAAAGCGGCTGAGCGCGGGTTTCGCAGGCTGCGCACGGTAAAGCAGTGGCTGAGCGAGATCGACTATCAGCCCCACGGGCTTGACTCTGCGTGTCGGATGATCGTGCGGCGGATTTTGATCGAAGAGACTGATGGGCAGGGGGCACTCTTTACACATTTCCGTTACCGGCTGGTGCTGACCAATCTGCCGCGCTCTTACACGGCTCGCGAGGTCATCGATCTTACCTATCAACGGTGCGACCAGGAAAATGTCATTGAACAGTTTGGCCAAGGGATCGCCGGCTGGCGCATGCCGGTGGCGGAGTTTAGGGGTAACTCGGCATGGCTCCAGATCGCCCGGCTGGCTTGGAATCTCGGCAAGTGGATTGCCCAGATCGCTTTGCCCTCTGAGATGGTGCGCTGGGAGTGGAAACGCTTTCGCCGCCATTTTGTCTATCTCGCGGCCAAGGTCTTGAAGAGCGGGCGGCGCTTGGTAGTACGGCTTGCCGGATCGCATCGATTTTTGCCCGACATCCTCACCGCTCATGTTCGACTACAAACCTAATAAGATGATTTCGGGCCGTAGAAAAATCTCGCTTCTGGGAACAAGCGTTGAAGGGAGAAATGCGTCCAAAATCAGTCTTGATCTCAGCACCTCAGGCTCTGACACTCAACTGAAGCTGTTTTTGTTGTGGATATGTATTCCAATGAGCGCTTACGAGCCGCCAAGAGATCGCCAGTGACCCTCGGGCGAGCACTCGCGTTCCCTGGCGCTTATTTCAGGACTAGCCTGAAGTTTTCCGCGTCAAGCTTCTCACAAGCGAACACACGGGTCACAGTATTGCAATAACTCACTTGACCTCGGCGTTGGGAAAGCCGAACGCCTTCAATGTCATCTGCTCCCATCTGGGTGTGTTGTGAATGGTATCCCACTTGTTCACAGACAGCTTCTTCCCTTGAATCACTCTTGCCAGTTCCGATTGTGAAGCATAGATGGATAAATTCATCGGTTCGTAATTATTGATAATGCTCTGTCCTTCAGGCGTAACCTGAAACTCCAGCCATAGTAAGCTGGCATGGGGGTGAGGGGCAGTAATTGGTAACGCCGCAAACTCGTGTAGCCTCACTGGCACAGGCTCAATAATCTTGCATGCTACGGGAGTGTTCGGATCCTTCTTGGCGGGTCGGAGACAAGAATGATAGTAAGCCAGATGAAGCATCGGGTGCTCTCCGGCCGCCATGGCCGCGACGGTCCGGCTCTGTCCACGGACCCACACTGGTTCTTGCGCAGCGATTTTACTGGCATAGTCCATTGCCCACTGTTCTCCGAGACCCGCAGCCAAAGCGGCGAACCCTTGAGGACGAAGGTCGACCATGAATTGTTTTCCTTTGAACTCTGGCTTGAGGAACTCCTCCCAGGTATTGGGAACTTTGTCCTCCGCGATCAGCTTTTTGTTGTATCCGATTACGAATATGGCGCTACCAATGCTCATGATGTTGCGGTTTTTAGGGTCGATCATGGCGGACGGAATGGCCAATACCTTTTGCGTCGCCATTCCCAAGATGTCGAAGCGCTTGAGGTATGGTATGTAGTCAGTCCAAAAATCCGCAACCATTGGAAACACGTCCCAGTCCGTTACTCGTCCCGCTTTCAACTCCAGAAGAAATCGCTGCGGAGCATCGGTTCCTGTTAGCTCTTCAACGTCAACGTCAATCGATGGGTACTGCTTTTTGAATGCGGTGATCATGGCTTTATAGGTAGTTGACGAAAGAGAGCCCAGGACGCGCAGTTTGCCCTCTCTCTTAGCCTCAGCCACTATCTGATCGTGATTCGTCAAAAAAATATACCCTTTGGTTTCGGCATCCTGCTTAGCCTTTAACAGTGTGGTGTTCGGCGATGCAGCGAGAAGAACAGAAGTCAAAGCACAACAATTCAGAATCACGAAAATGCCCAACGTGGCAATTTTGGTAACAGGTGATTCATTCATAGCGCACTCCCGGTTCCTTTTGGTTCCATTGCCTCGGGAACACAACCCGTCTTAGGAGCTTCAACGAGACGAGGTGGGTAAGGAGAAAACGGCGCATTTAGCGTGTTTAAGGCTTAACGTCCCGAGGTGAAGATGTCCGAAATTCCTTGTTGATGGACTCCGCTACCTTCAGCTCAATCAGCTAACATTGTCACAACGACCCGCGGCTTTGCCGCCTGAGGTGATTTTCTGTTTCATCACGAACCTCTCTCCATCAGGTGAGCCCCTCGAACGTGCTGCGCGTTTTCGACACCCCGCTCAACCGTGCCGTCTCTCCGCTCAATTTAGTCGGCGGAATACCTCGCGTAGTATTTAACCGCATTATCCCAGAACAGCTTCCGCTTGATGTGATCCGGTAAATCCCACGCCATCACTGTTTCCACCGCTTTCGGAAACCAGCTCTCTCGGTGAGGATAGTCTGAGGCATACATCAAGATGTCCGGGCCAATCAGATCGATGACACTCTTAGTGAGTCTTTCGCCTTCGGACATTTCAATGCTTTGAAAGTATCGTCCGCTAAGCATATATTCACTTGGCTTCATCTTTAACTTCGGCATATATCTAGCGAACCCCTGGGCGTGCTCATCCATTCTGGTCATCCAAAACGGCAGCCAGCCATGCCCCGCCTCCAACGTTCCGATTCGAAGGTTCGGGTAGCGATCCATGATTCCCGCTCCGATCAAAGCCGCCGTGTTTCGCTCGCCGCACCACGAATGCGCCACCGAACGCTGCACGAAATAGTTGTCCCACGTATCGTCTCCCCCCGGCGCGTAAGGAGGCATTGCGGTAAACGTGTGCAGCGCTACTGAGAGATCGTGATGCTGGGCGGCAGCCCACACGGGCTCCAGATCCGGGTGATCGATGGGAGCTTTGCTGGGCGCATACACAAAAACCGCCAGCGGCCAGTCTTGTTTGGCACAGCGCTCGATTTCCCGAAGGCTGTTCTCGATATCACGGAAGCATACGAGAATTACGCCCTTGATGCGGTTGGGATAAGGGGCGCAATAATCGGCCATCCACCTGTTGTAGGCGCGGTACATGCTCATTTCTAGCTCGACGTCGTCGCCTGCCGTGAAAGTGCCGAACCACGAGGAGGGCAGCGTCAGATTGACATCCACTCCCTCCCGATCCATGTCTTTGATTCGCTCCGCCGGATCGACCTCCGCCTCCGGCAGCGGCAGGTCGTCAGGATATTTCCTGTCGGCAGCGTCGCGCGAGGTACGAGGGCGCTCGGGCTCGGGGCCGGCACACCCGAGCTTGCGCCGGTAGTTTCGACGACCAAAAGTGTATTCCGCATGGCCGTTCAGTGCGTTCACAAACTTGTACCGTTCCCAGCTCTCGAGTTTTTGCTTCTCGGATTTCGAAAGGTAGCGCTCCAAAATATCTGCGGCCGGACCCACGTGCGTGTCAGAGTCGAATATCTTGAATCCGTTCCTGGCCATCTCGTCCTCCAGTCTACGCTAATCGGCTAAAACGATTTGTATCCCTCAGTTGGTGGCTGCCCGATTCCGCAATCGGAGACCGCAAAAACGAGAGCTTCAATCCCACGCGATGTTTAACTGAGAGCTATACGCGAGCGCGGCGGGTTACTACGCGACTGCTGTCTCTCCAGCAACGGCGCTGCCGCTCGAATATCTGGCATAGTACCTAACCGCGTTGTCCCAGAATAGCTTTCGCTTCATGCGCTCGGGCATATCCCACGCCATCACCGTTTCGACAGATTTTGGATACCAGCTCTCGGCATGAGGGTAGTCCGACGCGTACATTAGGATATCCTCCCCGATGAGATCGATTACGCTCATCGTCAACTTCTCTCCCTCCGACATTTCGATGCTCTGGAAATAATTGCCGCTCAATACGTACTCACCTGGTTTCATCTTCAAGGGAGGGAGAGCCTTCGAATGCGATCGCGCGTGCTCATCCATTCGGGTCATCCAGAACGGCAGCCAGCCATGCCCCGCTTCCAACGTTCCTATGCGAAGCTTTGGGTAGCGATCCATCACTCCGGCTCCTATCAATGACGCCATGTTTCGTTGCCCGCACCAGGAATGGGCGGCGCAACGCTGCAGCCAATGGTTGTCCCATGTATCCTGTCCGCCCGGTGAATAGGGCGGCATCTGCGTAAACGTGTGCAGCGCGACCGATAGATCATGATGCTGGCAGGCAGCCCATACCGGCTCAAGGTTCGGGTGGTCCAGCGGGACGCCCGTCGGCGCATAGACGAATGCAGCAAGCGGCCAATCCTCCTTGGCGCAGCGCTCGAGCTCCTCGAGACTTTTTACGAGATCACGATAGCAGACAAGGATTACGCCTTTGATGCGGCTAGGGTACGGCGCGCAATAATCGGCCATCCACCTGTTGTAGGCGCGGTACATCGCCGCTTCCAGCTCCACATCCTCGTTTGCCGTAAACGTACCGAACCACGAGGAGGGCAGCGTCAAATTGACGTCCGCTCCTTCGCGGTCCATATCCTTGATCCGCTCGTTGGGATCAACCTCTGCTTCCGGCAGCGGCTCCTCATACTTGAGTGATCCGCCAAAGCGAGTCTTGCGCCCGTGATCCGGCTCGGGCCCTGCCGACCCGAGCCGGCGAAGGAACTTCCGATCATACCGCCGGTACAGGCTATGACCATTCCTGGGATCCACCCACTTGTAAGGTTCCCAAGAATCAAGCCTCCGCCTCTCGCTCTCAGTGAGATACTTCTCCAGGACATCCCCGGCTGGACCTATATGCGTATCGGAGTCGAAGATCTTGAACCCATTTCTTGCCATGTACTTTCTCCTTCTCAAGATCGATAAGGCTTACGTACCAGGTATTTGCATCCAATCGTTTCTAGACGCTAGACTTTTACCGAGTCGGAATGAAGATTTCCCGAAACTCCTTAATAAGGACCTTTTCTACTTTCGGGTCAATCAAGTCCATGTCAACGAGACGGCTTTTCTTCTGCATCAATTCCGGAAATCGCTGCTTGACGCCATTGCGTGCCACGACACGGCCGAAGGAGGTCACGATGGTTTGACCCTCCTCGGAAAGTGCCCAGTCCAAAAAGAGCGCTGCCGCATGAGGGTGTGGCGCGTACCGCGCCAGCATGATCATATTGGCCTGCGAGAAGTAGGGGTCGAGCGCCACCCAGTCGAGCGGGGCGCCCTTTTCTTTTAGCTCAAGCGCCGAATTGCCCGAGAGAGTAATGCCAATTGCGCCTTCGCCGGCCACCAGCATCTGCGCCACGCTTGTTCTGCCTCGCTGCATGGAAAGATTCTGTTGGGCGAGACGTTTCATGTACTGCACACCTCGCTCCCTGCCAAAGTGCTTCATCAGGACGCCGTACCATTCATAGGGCTCGTCGTCCATAAGCATCTCGCCCTTCCACTTCGGGTTCAGCAAATCCTCATAATTTTTCGGCGCCTCGCTGCGCTTTACCAAATTCGTGTTATAACCCAAAACAATTGGGGTGATATAGAACGCAGTAAAATAACCTTCCCTGTCTTTGTAGTCGGCCGGAAAGAACTCCCGCTGGGGCGAAAGGTAGGGGTCCAGCGCGCCTAACGCCTTCATGGGAGCCCCCTGCGCGGCCGAAATGTTGATGATATCGGCGGTGTTTCTTTTGGCCTGAAGCTCTGTTTGAATCTTGGCGATAGCCCGCTCTCCGGAAGAACGATAGGTGTTAACCTTAATAAACGGATAACGATTGCTGAAGGCTTTGGAGAGTGTCTCTATTTGAGCCACGCTCATAGAACTATAAAACGTTACTTCTCCTTCCGCCTTGGCCTTTTCTGCTAACAAATCCCGCCTTTTTTCAGGCGTGAGTTTGTTTATTCGCGCGAGTAACTGGCCAGCGGTGTCCTGGGAGAATACTGCCGTCGCCTGAAAAAGCGCTAGCACCAGCGACATGCAAAACAGCACGAAGTTCTTACTTGCTCGCTTCATCATTCCTCCGTCGAGAGCTGTATCTTGGCATCTGTTAAGGTCAGGCATGTGGATCACGCGCAGACTACAACTTCGTCTCCCTCCCTCACAAACTTTGTTTGCAGGGTTTGATCCTGACAACACCATGCCACATAGTCGTATACTTCACCGCTCCGCTTATCCGCAGCGGATAGAGGCTCCGGCTGCGTTCGGGTATTGATGAAAGCGGGCAGGTAGGACACCTTGCTAAGTTTTTTGTTTGCGATCATGCATTTCGCAATCATCGTTTTCCTGCAGTCGACCGGGTAGGGGTAGTAACGATAATCGGCGTCTACCTTCACGTCGTAAAATATTTTTGTTGGATTGATATGCCCTACCTTTGCAGGCATGACGAAGTTGCCCAAACTATAAAAGATGACTTTGCCTTTGTAGGTCTCAATTCCCTTCAGGATGTGGGGATGATGTCCCAGGATCAAATCGGCGCCGGCATCGATCGCCGCATGCGCAATTTCTCTTTGATACATCGCGATCAGAGCCGGGACGTAGTGAACTCCCCAATGCATGGAAACAATGACCACATCGGCAGACGATCTTACTTTGGTTATATCGCTGATCATTGCCGTGAGGTCATCCTTGTTTGTCATGGTGATGATTTTCGGTGGTGATCCCGGGTTACGATCCACCTGCTCATAGAAAGTAGAAGCCCGGAGCGGAGCGCACCCGGGTGTATCCCGCCGTGCCTCGTATCCTACGGGCGCCACCGAGCTGTAAGCCAGAAAAGCCACTTTGACCCCGTTCCGCTCCAAGATCACGGGCTTCCGCGCTTCATCGATGTTTCGACCTGCCCCGACGAGCGCGATATTGGCGCCGGTTAACCGCTCGATGGTGTCGAAGAATGCCGCATCTCCTTGGTCGAGGTGGCAGTCGTTGGCAAAGGACATGATATTAAAACCAGCATCGGTCAGCACAGACAATTTCTCGGGACTAATCTTCCTGTTAGATTTACCCACTTGCCGTTCACCCTTGTCCGAGAGGGGACTTGCCAAATTGCCAAAAAGGATGTCTGCCTGTCTGAAAATGGGCAATACGAATTCCATTTCCACTATAGATTCAGGGTTGGGCCAGTCAGGCCGCATATCCCCAACTGCATAGACGGTGACGTTATCCGAGCTCATCTTGCCTCCTTCCGTAGCATTCTTTACTTACACTTATCCTGAATAGGTCGAAGCCAAATTCCGCGACATGCGAAAACCCAAAGTGAGTAAATCAGGCTAAGCGCGCTGGGAAAATTCAGCCTAACTATGATAACAGTTCGATATTTGTCAAGATTTAAGTTAGATTTGGATTACCATTAAAAAAACTCAAACTAAACCGCGCTGTGATCTCTCATGAAGTTTAACGACCTGAAGGCTTTTTGCTTGGTTGCGAATCAAGGCACCCTGCAGCATGCAGCGCAGATCCTAAAATTAACTCCCGGTGCGATATCACTTCAACTTAGGCGCTTGGAAGCAGAAACCGAAATTAAATTATTCCAGCGAACGCCGAACAAACTGCTGCTGACGGACGCCGGCAGAACATTCTTAAATCAGACCCAGCGTCTTCTGACGGACTTCGAGCGTGGTGTTGCCTTGGTTCGCGGAGGCAATACGGGCAGTATCGTAGTGACGAGCGGAAATGACATGGCCCAGTTCCTTGCACCCCGCATTGCCGCTTTTATCAGAGAGAATCCGGCGGTGAACATCAGCGTCTTGACGAGATCCTCGCCGGAATCTCTCGATCTAGTTTTGGAAGGAAAAGCAGACTTCGGAATCGGAAAGTTCTCAAATCTATCCAAATCAGTCAAAGGCATTAGACTTTTCACGTCTGGAATTGTTGCACTTTACCCAAAGGGCCATCCGCTCTCTCGCGTTAAGCGCCTTTCCATAGAGGACCTAGTCCCCTACGGCCTGATAGTGCTGCCGCAAAACTCCGCAACAAGAGGTGCCATTGAAAAGGTCTTTTTGAACCGAGGCTTAGAAATGAAAAAAGTACTCGAAGCGGGCGGCTGTTCCATTATTAAAGAATATGTGGAACTACGTTTAGGGGTCGGGCTGGTCCACGAAATATGCATTCGAGGTAAAAAGGGATCTCTCTGTGTAAGTGATGCAAAGCATCTCTTTGATCAGTATGATGTTGTCCTCATTCATCGGAGCGACCGACCGCCTGGAACAGTCCACAAAAGATTCATCGAGTCGATTTCACCGGGAAGGCTCACCTAAGGATCCCATTGCGTGCCATCGACTGTTTCCCCTCAAATTCTAATCTTTCATGCCCAATCCGAGCCGCAGAAGCTTCGAAAACCATACCATCACCGGCTCACGGTTGCGGTAACCTGGGATCCGTATCTTGTGATGATAGATCGACTCCGCCAGACTCATCTCCCCGGCGAACAAATTCTTCAGAGACTCCTTGTCCCCCTTAATATATAACCCTTCATTCAAGTCCGGCTCGTACTTCTTGCCCTTTCCGATTTTTACCTCACCTTGCTTCACCTCAGCATAAAACGGCTCGCCGTCGGCCGGCTCGAACTGAAGCGCGCGATCGCTCTCCTTTAAGTGCTCTGTGATCAGATTTTTCAGTCGCGCCCGTTCTAAGCCCTGAAAAAATTTACTGGCCGCATCGTAAAGATCTGCGTGCTCCATACCTCCCTCGCCTTCTATGACTACGAATCTCACGAACCCGTAGGGTCTCGCGTCTTCCAGCGACGCCCTCAGCCCTCACCAGGTACGCTCATATCTCAAATGTCTACCCCCCTCAAGCCGAGGTCCCGGACTCTTTTTAAGGCCGCCGATTAATTAATGCCGCGACTCATCTTTGCTTGCGGTGCAAATAAAAGCAGAGTGCAGAGTTATCGGAGTTCATAAACACGTAAGCATGCGGCCACCGAGGCGCGAATCATGGAAAGCGCGTTCAGAGGAGGGTGAAGAAACCGTGTGATCACCTACAGACCCATGGTTGGCTTATCGAAAGTGAACCCTTTCCTTTTCAGCCAGGGCCGTTTCCATATCGCGTCCGCGTCGGGTGCAGCTTGACGAGGCATAGGGTCTGGGATCGGCATGTCATAAACCTTTGCTACATTTTGGCCCAGGACTTTGACCCTAGTCTGTGCGCTCAAGTGACCGAGCGTGTTCTCAATCACGTCGTCAGAGTATGGCCAAATACCCCCGCCATGCGGATAATCGTTCGACCATAGAAAATTGTCAGCGCCCCACCGCTGCAGTAGAAAACCACCGACTCCATCTTGCATAAACGTGGCATAGACCTGGCGGTTGAAGTACGCGCTCGGCTGAAGCGCCAAACCCAACCCTTTGCTCCTTCCTAACTTTCGATCCAGGTCTTCCAGCCAGAACGGGATCCAACCGACTTCATATTCCGCGATCACCAATTTGAGGCGAGGATGGCGCTCCAGCGCACCGGACAGAATCAGTTCCGCCAGCGCCTGCATCGCAACCGTCTTGTGTCCAAAAGACTGTCGGGTAACCGTCCCCACGCGATCTTCGAAGTGGCGCTCCAAATAGATACCGAAACCGCTGTTGATGTGCATGCTCACCGGCACCGCCAGCTCTTCGGCAGCGGACCAGAAGCGCTCGTAATGGTCCGAAGCGAATGAGAGGCCGTCCGGCGGGATGATCCAGATCGTCGCCCCACACAACCCCGCCTCTTTGCAGCGCTGCAGCTCGGCGACCGCATAATCCGTGTTCCACAGCCCGATGTGCGCCTGGCCCCAGAGACGCTCGGGAGCTTCGCTGCAAAAATCGATCATCCAGTCGTTGTAGACTCGGTCACAAGCTTGTGCGAGTGCGGGATCGTCACCCGCTTGTTCATAAATGCCCTTCGCCAGAGTTGGATAAAGTATTTCGGCGCTGATACCGTCAGCGGCCATATCTTTGAGACGCTCAGCCGCGTCCCACCCTCCCGTGCGTGCGTGCAGGCCGACGCCACGTTTTACCCTCGGAAAGCGTGGCGCGCGATCGCGGAATTTTGCCGGGAGCCCCCTCTCCCAGAGATCAGACGGCTCGGAAACGTGCGAGTCCGCCGAGATGCGGATTTCCTCAACACCGGCGGACTCCTTAGCTTCGCTCATATTATTCTCTCCTTTGTGCCACTCCGCCTTCTGATGACTGAGCACTGATCACTGAAAGCTGTACCACTGCGCGTTGTTCTTGGCTCTCAGTCGTCCTTCAGAGCCCGAAGCATTGTCCTGCCCAGGATGTTCTCTTTATCGCGCTGAGAAATTCCATCCAGGCCAGTAATGCTCTTCACCGTGTTCGGCAGGTGCTGGTACTCGCCGTGAGGATAGTCTGTCCCAAAGAAAAAGTTTTCGCTGCCGATGGACTGGACCAGGGCGGGAATGTGCTCCGTGGACTCCACCGCGGTAAAGCAGTGCTTCTTGATCAACTCACTCGGGCGGGTCCTGGTACGCGAGCACTGAGGGCGAATGTAGAAAGCGCGGTCGCACCCCATCATCGCGTAGGGAAGCCACCCCGCGCCCGCTTCAAAGAAGCAGAAACGCAGGTTGGGAAACTCGTCCAGCACACCACCCAGCGACAGCGCGGCGCAGGCAATAGAATATTCCAGCCCAAATCCGACGTAAACGCCGATGTGGAGACGGCGCATGCGCTCCTGGCCGACAATCGGGTAGCGGGGAACGTGGTCCACCAGGGACGTGGAACAGCTCTGCGGAATATGGTGCACAAACACCGCGACATCCAACTCGTTAATCGTCTCCCAGAACGGGTATAGCTCCATCGCGTCAAAGTTGCGGCCGAGCCAATTGGCGGGAAGCTGGAGCACTTCAATCCCCAGTTCCTTGACCGCGCGTCGCGCCTCTTTGCGCGACTCTTCGAGATCGTCGAAGGGCAGGATCGCAGTGGCGATAAAACGCTTCGGGTATTGTTTCTGGATTGCGCTGACCGCGTTGTTGTACGCCTTGCACGTGGCGACGCGCACCGGCAGTGGTTTGTCTTCGCCCTCGGGATTGCCGCCATACAGATGGGCGAATTGAGCATGCGGGATCAAAACCTGACGGTCAACCCCCAACACCTCATCGAGAACTTTGATGCGCTCCTCGGGGTCGCGCAGGGGGACGGGCCCACCGCTGTCCCGCTTTCGTCCCGCGTTCGGCTCCGCCCACAGACGGGCCTCGCGCGCGTACATGTCGCGCGCCTGCGGCGTCAACCCGTCGGGGAGAAGGTCTCTTAATGAATCGAGATCCACCCGGGGCACGATGTGGCTGTCACAATCAACGATCTGTGTACTAATGCCAGGGACCATGTCAGTTCGCCTCCTCTATCTGTTACAGCTAGGTTACAACTTGTCACGCCCAGCCGTCTGGTTGCGCTCTCGTATCCATTCGCCCGCTTGTTCCCATTAATACTACTCCTGCACCACGCTTTTCCAGGGCCGGATGTCTTGCTCGGCGACGTGAAATATATTCGGTGAGTGCTTTTCTTGTTACCTCCGAGACACTTCTAATCTCCCGCTTGGCAATTTCTCCGAGCTTTCTCAAAACATCTTCATCCGCAAACACTGTTGTTCTCTTCATGGCCTTACGCCTCTTTGCCGGTTTGTGATGTAGACGGATGCTGACTTCTTGAGGTGAAGCCCGATGCGAAACCTGATCCCCAAACGCCCGCCAGAAGCTTAAATATGCTACCTGCGGCGCGACCTCCAGGTGGATCTGTTGATGGTCGTCTCGTTAGCGTAGACCTCCTTGCGGATGTAATCCAAGTTTACTCTATCAACCCAACTCGCCACCTGATGGGCCTCTGTGGCAGGGTTCTCTAAAAACTTCCGTACCGGCTTGGGAAAAAACTCAAGAATCCGAGCGACCGAACGAAACGAATAGTTTTCTCGGAGAGCGTCTTGACTTGAGCATGCATACGAACGCTGGTCCTTTCTTTGGGCATATCCAGATCCTCCTGTGGCTGGCCAAGGTAACATCGTTCGTCGCTTCGCTCCTTGGAAAAAAAACGTTGGGGACCACCTGAAAAACGGTGCGTCCCTAATTGTGAAATGGGTCAATTTGCAAACGCATATCGATCAACGCGGCGTTTTTTGCTTGCAACACGCGCTTTCCTGCATCGGAGACTGAAACGTAAGGCGATCGGACCGTTTCAGGCAGTTTCTATAGAGTACAACAGATGAAGATTGATCATATTGTGATTGATTTGCTCGAGCCGTAGCCATGCAAACTCACGACGAAGTCGCGACGGTGTAGGTGACCAACAAGTACAAGTCACCGACTTCCACCGGAGCGAGCGTTCCATTAGACACCTCAAGTTCCCAGGGCGAACCGCCCTCGGGCTCAATCACATGATTCAATGTAAAGTCGGAACCGGCCAACCCTTCAAGATCCACAAGCGGCGCGAAAGCCGACCCCGCCACTCCGTTGAGAGTGGCCGTTAGGCCCGCTGAATCAACCGTTTGGCCTTCTTTGGGCTTTATGATCAGCAGCGCATGCGTGACTGTTAGCTCTCGTCCACGCAGAAAATAAGGGAAATGACGGCGAGTTAGAGGCAGGGCTGTTGCTTGGGGCGCCCCTTCGGAAGTAAACAAAAGGTGATGTATTTGGCTGGGAAACTCGTGTTTGAGGCTGATGAGGCGAAACAGGCCCTGTCCCTCCTCCGCCACTTCGTCAATCCAGCGATTGATCTCATTCCCAACATGCTCCTCAACCGTGGAGCGCAGAGCGTCGCCCCCTTCGCGGGCAGTATAACTCAGGTGCAAAATCACATCGGAGATGGTGCCGTAGTCGAACGTCCGAAATTCCTTTGGCAAGGATAGCCGCCATGTGCTGATCGCGCCGGCACGCTCGAACGGAAGGTACCGTTCATCCTGGAAGTTGAACTGGAAAAGGCCGCTGTCATTTTGACCGGTACTGGTGGCGATCGACTGGATTCCAATCAGGTCGTGACGGAAGTTGGAGTCCTCGATTCCTGTGTACGCATAATCCTGCTGGGAATTGCCGTTAACACGCACCCGGTTTTTCAAAAGCGTTAGCCTCGCGCTTACGTTGGCATAGGGCCCCGTCACGCAAGGAACAGAAAGGCTGGCAGACTTAACTCGGCGGAGGTAATGCCCAGGATAACTGATGTCAAACGCGAGCTCGGGAATGTTGAACTCACACTCGCCGGTTTCCCGAAGTTGCAAAAGAGATTTTGCATCAAGCAAGGCAAGCGAAAAATGCTGCGTGATCTCGTATTCGCGTGCGTTATTCTCGTGATACGCCATCTCCATTCGCATAAGGTCGAGATGGAGGCGCTCGCCAGCCAATAGCCCCTTCCGCAAGCTATCCCAATAACCAAACTGGATGAAGTTGGAATCGGTCAATCCGAGTTCAAATCGATACGCCCGTTCCGCCCGTTTGGCGATGTCGTAAACCCGTTTGTAGGTTTGAAAGTAGATTCCCGAGATTTGCCCTACCATCCAGTTGTAGAGCTCCTCGTTGGTGTATTTGTCGCGGAGGAATTCCTCGACCTCGGTGGCCAACTCGATTTGTTTCTCGTGATTGTCCAGGTCCATCTGCGCAATGGCTTCTCGGATTTCGGCGGCAGCAATCTGTTTGTCGATTTGTTGCAATTCAATCTTTGCTAGCTTCTCTTGCAGCTTCCAGTCGTCCCAGCGGCGCTCGTAGCTTCCAATAGTTGCCGCCAATGACGATGCCTCTCGCATTAACCTGCCAACAATTCCAATTCCTCTGGCCACAGCCTCTATTGCGGAACCAGTACCCGGCCCACTGAATACCGTGTTCAGCCACATTGAACCCGTTACCATCGTCGCATTAATTCCTCCTATATAACCGACCGGTGTCGCATGCGACTGGGCGGCTGTGGCTTGGAGTCCCTCGGCCATCGCCTCTACCGCGGCGGCTGTTGCAGATAGCCCAAACTGTCCTTTTTCCTCGGCATTCATAAATTCAACGTCTTTATAAAACCTATAGCGTTCATCCGTTACTTCGCGCGTCTTCTCCAGGCCTTCGCGTGTCAACTTGGATTCTTCGATCTGTTGTTTCTTTACTTCCCGTACCGCCTTGAGCAGACTGGTCTCATGGCTCGCGCGGAGGGCAGCCAGTTCTTCGGCATCCTTCTTTTCCAGCGCGGACAGAAGGGCGTTTCCCAGCGATTTGAGTTCATGGCAAAGCTCTTGCGCTCTCTGAAGCATGTAGATGAAGCGATAATTGGGTAGGGGCGCGTTGATGTCGTTCAGAACACTGCTAATGTCAATGCCCTTGGCGAACGCTCGGACCAGCAATGCCGGATCAATCGGCGGCTCGAACAGCGGCAGTTGGCGAACGACGCCTTCGATGTTCATGCAGTGTCTAATCTTGAACAGGCGGTCAGCAACGGTGTCCCAGTACTTCAGCAATTTATCGTTTTGCGGGATGCAGAAATAAAAGGTCGTGCCGAGATCCAAACTTTCGTCGCCAGAACCCCCGCCGTTCGACGACGAATTGCTGATAATGAAGTCGGTTTCCATCTGCACCTGCGCATTTGAAAAGCTGTCGAGTTTAGTCTTCAACGTCGCATACGTTTCAGTCGGTACGTTACCGCCGGACGAGATGCGCTCCGGGCGCGATCCCAGCATGTTCGCCGCCAGAACATACAACTGCGTTGCCTCATTGATTGACTCAATCGTGTCGCGACTGAACAATTGATCGCCCCAGGCAATCAAGTTATCGATATATTTCATTACGACGTTTTTCTGGTACGCCGTGATGCGCATCCGCGCGATGAGATGTGGATTAAACGGGTTGTCGCGCCATTCTTCGACCTGCTGGCTGACCGCCGCTTTGCGTTTCTTCTGTTCTGGGGTGAGATCGGAATCCTTCTTGCTCAACAGCGCGAGCAGCGTTTGAATCTGCTCATGCTCTGGGTCTGTGTTGTTGTAGAACGGCAAAACCTTCCAGTAGCGCCGCGGAGGAGCATCTGCGGAGCTATCCGTGGGATTAAAAATGTAGTGAAACCACTTTTGCGCCTCTTCGAATCGCTGATTCTGGCTCAAGCGCGTGGCAATAAACATCGGAGTGTGGAAGAACAGTTCCCAGTTATAGAGCGAGTAGGCTCCATTGTGATCAAAGTCAACAACTTCTTTTGGATAGTCCGGGTGGACCTTAGAGGTCGGAGCGTACCATTGCTTGAAGCCATGCCCGGCTAAAATAAACGTCATCTGGTTGCGCAGCGTCAACAAGCCGCGAATCCCTTCCTGGTTTAACGCCTTGATCCATGCGCACACCTCCGGGTGATAGAAGATGGCGAATTTGAGGTAGGTATCAAGCGGCGTCGTTAAGTCATGAATATATCCTGACACGGCTCCGCCACCCACCTCGATCACGTCACCGCTGCCGGATGATTTGGCAAGCGCCATCACTTGCTGGCCCGCAACCGGCGCCACTAGAGGTCCGTCGCCGCTTGCAAGTGCTGAGCCCGACGGAAGGGAAGTCGTGGAACCCAGCAGCGAATGGACCTGCATCTTCGACGCACTGGCAGATAGGCTGGTATCAACCAAGACGGAATCCGTCGATGCGAAAGACACAATTTCCCGCTTATCCAGTTTGGGTAAGACACAGTAGACCCGTTGACGATCTTGATAGAAGAAAGGGCTATGGGGTGCCAAGAAAGTATAGAGTTTATCGGGCAGTACGTGATACTCGCTCGGTGCATTACCTAGCACTGACTTCAAGACTCCACCAGAAAACACTAGGGTAAGCGGTTCTGACCCCGCAAAGGACATATATTCAAATTCGCTGTTTTCTGGAACATTGAATGGCACCCCAGGAGGCCCAAATTGTGACTTCGTTATTAATTTGCCCTTACAGTCCTCAAGCTCGAAGGAAGGATTTAAAGCAAGCCATTTTTTGTGAGGATTGTTTTGTGGATGAGAAGAAACTCCGTACCAAACTGAAACAGACAGGGTCTCGTCCACGTCCTGGGTGAAAAAATGAGCTAGTCGTGAGCCCCCGGCGGAAGGTGTAAAGGTCGTTGAAACATGCTTCGCTGTCCACCTTTGTTGCCTGTACTCGCTCCACGCGAGCTGAATCTCCCAATATGCTTGATCCGTTTCTTGGTTAGTCTTTTTCTTGAAGATGGGCCAGAACAGATAGAGCCGACGGTTGTAGACCACCGGTATCAAATGCACGCCACCGCCCTCGTCATCACCCTGAATATCCAGAGTCACCTTCTCCCACGGAGTCCAGACGCCCGTTTCGACGATTAATTTGCGGTAGTAGTAAATATGCGGCGGGTTGAAGGTCCGGCCAAACACATGGAGAATGTCCGTATTTTCGCCGGCTTCCTTCTCCTGCCAGTACATGCCGACAATCTCCAGCCGCGCTACTTCGTCCAGCTTCTCCAGATAGTTCAGGAACACCCGCTCCGCTGACTCCATCGTGACATCGTCCTGGAGCAGTTCGGATTCGAGTTCTTTGAAGAATGGGCTTTTTTTGTCCCGGAGTTCCGGTTCAATCCAATTCTCAGGGTAGAGAAAAACTTTGCGGTTGGCTTCCCATACGCGATAGTTCTTCATCCACTTCCATCGCCCGTCATCGATGGCTTCAGGAGAAACTTGATTCTCTAGATTCATCAGACACCGTTGAATAAAGAGCTGCACCGAGGAACTCGCCTGTTTTATGCGCGATGTGTTCATGCAGGAGGTCATATTCACATCGATCAAGAAATACTCGAAGAGCTGATCCGAGGTAGTGATGCCTTCATTCACGATGTTCGTTTGCACCTGCACATAAGCAACCAGCGCCTCCCTCTGACGGTCGCGCAAGGCATCGTTCAGCGGTTTGCCGACTGTGAGCCACTGTTCATCGCCGTATTTAGCTTTGACAGTTTGGACGACGTCGGTCGCCTGGCTCGCCTCCGGCTGGTTTCGCGCCCAAACAAAGAGTTTGGCAGTCGAGATGCCCAGCCTACGACTCAGTTTCATACAGGCCTGAAGCCTGAGCGCCCACTGTTCGTTTTTGAATTCGGCATCCGTTAGATTGAAGCCACTCGAGCCCGTCAAGTGGGTCAGCTCCGCTTCATCCCAGCCGGTCGCTTCGATCAACGCGGTGCTAACGCCTGCGGTGAGTATATTCGGGCCAGTGCTTTGCGCGGCGGCTCTAAACAGGTCAATAAGGTCTACTTCCCCTTTTGGCAGACTGTTCCTCAGCTTGAAGACGTCGTAAAGCCGTTCCCACTGGTTGAAGTGGGCCGGTGTGAAGCCAGCCGGTTTGAACAACTTGTTGAGGTCGAAGAACACCCACGCTGCTGGGTCGGCGGGATTGATCGGATCCATGCCTTTGAAGTCCATGCCCTGAGCGGACAGGTACGCCAACTCCTTGGACGTCATTTCGAACCTGTTGACCAGCAGCGATACCTTATGCAGCAAGGTGAACGCCGAAACGAAAGCGTCATGCGTACTACCGGGGAATAGATTCTCTTGAGGAACAATCGCCCTTGGCGTCGAGGGACTGCTCCACTGTAATTCGATGACTGCGTCGCTTGCCCACCTGGCGTAATCGAGTTCGAACCCATAGAGTTGTCCGGCTTTCAATTGGATAGGCGCGCTGTGTTCGGTGAGCGGCCGGGCCTGCCACTCGTCGATGAGAGATTGGCCATCGATCCGCAGCCGTATGCCGTCGCTGGCGCGGACATAAAAAATATAATCTCCATTGTTCGGCGCTAAGAGTTTGCCGGTCCATCGCACACTGAACGCCCCAGGGCCGATGGCCGGGTCCGGAGAATCCGCACCCCAGTCGAAATCGATGGTCGGGTCGATCCGCGGCAGCCCTGCGCCGGACAGGCCGGCGTTGTTGAAATAGGTGCCAGTGAGGCCGCTATCCACCGTCGCTAAGCAATCGGCCATCAGCGGCTGATTGATGTCCACAGGGGATTTGAGGAGCTTTTCCAGAAGCAGGTCGGTTATTGCACTATCCAGAATGAGCGCCTCGCCAAGGGTCTGCTTGACAAAGCTGCGGCTCAGCGTATCGCGCAGGTAAGGCAACAGCCTTTCTAGAATGTATCCAAATTTTTTCTCAACGATCAGCGCTGGATCATCGAATTGCTGCGGATCATCGAGCAACTGGTTCGGATTGTCTAACAACTTATCTTGAGACTCTGCTAGTTCAAGGAAGCCCGCTTTAGTATTGGAAAGAAAGTCTCTCGGTTGCTGAAACAAGTTATCGATCGCAGCCTGGTAATTCCCATCGGCGGATAAATTTTTGAGCGCTACTTGTTCAGTCAGGGTCATGGGACCAACGAAGCGCAGAATTTGACCGGCGCCATCGTAGAAGATCTTAAGCTTCACTTCAGCGGGGAATGTTGTCGGAGGAAGGTTGCCGAGCGACACGCTGTACGTCGAGCTACCGTTGACGGTTGAAATCATTTGATCGACGATTTTTTCTTCCCAGATGGCTCCTAGCTTGCTCCTCGTTAACTCGCCTGTGGTGTCGGGCACCAACCTGTTGTCATCGGAAATCTGTTTGAGTCCATCATGTAACTGCTTAGCCAACCGCAAAATCTGTTCTTGCGACGGCGCGATGGATGTCACTGGCTCGGAAAGGTGACGGTAGAGGTAATTCAGTTGCGCAACGGAAAAGTCACTATCATGAACCTTGCGGGCGGTTTCGACGAACACGACCGTCGGCGCGGGGTCACCCGGCTGGAACGGATCGAGCCCGCTCAACGCTTTAAGCGCGACAAAGTCATTGACTTTGAGCTTTAAACATCTTGCCAACAAGGCGTGACAATAAAGCCGGGACAGGTTCGCCAGATTAAGGGCCTCATTCTCATCTGCCAGCCCGGTTGCTTCTCGCAGGACCGTCAGGTCTCCCTCGTTGATTCGAAACGCAGCCAAAATGCCGGGGACATGTTGCGAGATCGTCTCGCTGCTGCTCGCCAGCTCGGTGCCTGCTGCATTTAGGGCAAAGGCTGCATCCACTGGGTTAAGGACGGCCTTATTCAGGAACAGCTTGTTGTAGAGCGCATCTTCTCCGTAAGTGTCGATGTTCGACCACAGGCTCAACAGCGCGACTAACGGCAGGTTCAGCTCCTGATGCAGCCGTTTCACCTGAGCTAGCTTTCGGATCAAATCATCATCGACGGCGGTCGCGCCCAACGCCACACATACTTTGTCCAGATCCGCGATGGACCAGCCCAGGATTCGCCACAAACGGATGAAGCGGTGAATTTTGTCGAGCGCATCGTTATCGAGATTTTCGATCTTGAGCTTGCTCAGGTCACACAAATCGATGGGCTCGGTTTCATCAGCGTTCGGATCGACGATATACGCTATGGTCAACGTCTGGTTCGGGTTGAGGAATCGAGTTCTGAGCAAGTCGATGAGATCGCGGTACTGGATGGCGGTGCGTGCCAAAAACTCCGGCAGATGCGCGATATCCACATCCCATTCGCTGTCGAGGACAACGTCATAGCCGTAAAACTCGCCGAGCGGTTTGGCGGCGCCCCCGGTCAGGATCAGGTACGTTTCCAGCGAAATCTTCAGGTATTCAGACGCAATTTCTAGGTCGGATGGGTCTGCATCCGTCTGAAACGTCTCCATGACTTGATACCGAGTGCTGCCGAGGTGCTCAAGGTAGACGCGGGCGAGCTCCAGCGGCCGGTTGAACGGCAAGGTGAACGGATAGACAGCCTGCTTGAGTTTAGTATAAGCCTCGTCAATCGTGTATTGCGGATTGACGCTCAATTCTTCAGCCGTAATTCCTTCGGTATTCTTTACGGTCCCTGCGTTGAGCTCGCCATGCGCGACGTAGTATTCCAGAATCTCGTTCACCAGATCGACATACGGTAGCAGTGTGTTGGTGTTCTCACAGGTCAGCTTGATGTGTTCCAAGTCGGGCCGCCGCATGCTGAGAACATCGAGAGGCGTCTTTCCGTTGGCGTTTTTATCCGACTCATTGAGAAACTGAAGCGTATCGACAAAATATGCCGCCGGGCTGTAAACCGATCGGCAGTGTTCGCAGTCACACAGGGCAATGGCGCCGAACAGGCTCTGCCAGTTCGAATTGGCAGTTATTGGGGCCGCGGCCGTCGTGTCACTTTCAGCCATTTGAGTCGTTGGGCTGCCAGATTTCGCTGCGATCGGCTTTTTCGCACCGCTTATGACATAGGGCGTTACATCGTTGATGGATTGATATACGCTGGCGTAAACATTCGTGTTTGTGGCGGTGATCTGTTTGGCCTGAGATTGAATCGCTTTGGCCCGCGCCTCGCCACCCAGATTCTCGGCAAAACGCGACGCGAATACGTTTTGCGGAAGACGTGAAATCGCATAGGCGGAATCCAACCCCTCACGCATCAAGGCTTCCATGTGCTCGTATCGGGCTGTCACTCGATACACCCGCTGGAGGGATTTAAGCTGATCGATGACCGCCGCTCTATCTGCTTCCGGGATGCCGTTAAACGCGGCTTCCGCACGGTCGGCGAGATAACTATCGATGTGCGTGTCCGCGAACTCAAAGCCCGGCTCGTTATTTAAGAACCGGGCAACTCCCTTTCGGATCGGGTTCTCTAAACTGGTAAGAACCGTGTTGTCGTCCATTCCCAGGGCGCGCCGATAGTCAAACGCCGGAAAGGTCTTGATCTCCTGGCGCAACGATTCCAATGTCGACCTAGCTCTTGCCTGTTCAGCCGCGTCCATCGTACCCCAATCGAGCTCACCGGGGAGTGGTCGACTTGGGTCTAGATTCGCATTTATGGTGAGCACTTGTTTCGCTAAAGCTATGTCAATCTGCGGTTGGCGAGCGACGCCCCGTTCCACAAACGTGGTCGCAAAGGCCGCTCTGAGCGTCTCGATAATTCCGTTGACGTAGTTTTCGCGCCGTTCCTCCCTCGTCTCGCCTGGCACGCGCGGCGGAATCCCGTCATTTTCACCATCCACAAGATCGTCAACCAACACCGCCAATGCGGTGGGATCCAGATTTCTTGCCAGGTCACGCAACGACGTTGGCGTCTGATCCTGCTGTTTTCCGGCTTTCAATGCCCTAACGAGTGGCGCATTGTTTTGTGTGATCAACCCCAGTTGCAGAGTAAATTGGAGGTCGTCGACCTGACCGTCTTTCTGAAACGCAGGATTCTCCCTTATCGACTTCCAGAAGTCCTCAATGGATCCTTCGCGGTCGATGTATAATCTTAAAAACTTCTCTTGTTGGTCTCTGGTAAGCAGTGAAGCGTCCAACAGATCGCCGAGCGTAAAACGAGCGTTTTCGTCTGTGGGTCGAAGGATATACTTACCGATGAACTTTTGCAGGGATTCGATGATGGCGTCGAGTTGTTCCCTAAATCTTGAAGGGATTGTATTGTCGCGTATGGCGCGCTCCAGAGCATCGCGTATCGCGCGTGAGCTCCGGATGAGCCACGCTGGGAGATCGGCCGGCAGACCCGCGCGGAAGCCGCCGTAAAATATTTCCGCCGGCAGCTCCGTGTCTCTTAATAACCGATGTCCTGTCGCCAAATACGCGATATGCGCCGCCGGGATTTCCGTCTCGCCGTTCAAGAACGTGATGTCGTCGTCGGTAAAGTCGGCAAATGGAATATCCTGCATCGCCGGCGTGAGATCGGCGACGTAGCGCTCATATTCAGATAGTCTGCGATCTACTCCACCAGTTATCACCAGATCTACTGTCTCCACCGGCTGCGCGTTGAACATAATTGCGGAAGAGGCCAATTCACTACCATCATCAGCATAGGCGCAAACGCGCAAATCCGCGCTTTTCTTTTCTGCTCGCTGAAATTGGGCGGCGGTGTAAGTGATCTCGTAACGCCCTACGCTATCCGTGTTTACTTTGCCGAGCTGTTCCTCCTCCCGCATGTCCTTGTCAAACGCAACGACCAGCCCGGCCGCGAATGGTTTACCGTCTTCGTAACGGACGACTCCTTTGACGACAAAAGAGTCCGATTGGCGCGCGTTCACTTCTGCGTTGATCAACAGCGCCGTTGCCTCGTCTACGATCCCCGTTGGTTTTGGCAGATCGAGCTCAGCCAGATGTTGCTCCTGGAACCGCAGGACGGCGCGGCGCGTAGTGGCGCCGAAATGACCGTCTTCGTCGTCGATGGGAAATCCCAGCTCTTGGAGTTCCTTTTGGAGGAGCTTAACGTCTGCGCCCCGCATATTAACCTTGAGATCACGTCCCTGCAGTTGCATCAGAGGGCTCCTTTGTCGAAGTTAGCTTACGTGGTTCCTAATTTGGATGGGTTTAGTTGTTGGCATGTAAGCGTTTATCATCGCCGAGGAAGTCACACGGGCTCTTAGTTAACAGCGCTCGGCACTGCATCGCTGAGGTTGCCTCAGTTCTTAGTTTTCCCCGGACTCGATCAAAAAGATTGTCAAGAAATCAAAACCAATCTCCAACAAATTACTATTAATGTGCTCTATAGCGGTCTATCCCCAAACACCTCTTTGCTTGCAAGGTTTTTTTGGACCCGAGAAAAACCATTACTCGGAAAAGTGCCAAGCTCTGGCGCTTCTAAATCCCTTTAGGTATTCCGCCACTGGCACCGTATCTCCGCTCTGCGCATCTTCAACATAGAATCCCTTAGCAGATTTAGTTGCGTAGACTATGTGCCAACCAGATGTATTGCGGGGCACAACAATAGCGTAGTGTCCTTCCTCTAATCGATTGTACCCCGACGTAGATGAAACGACGTCTTTGAAATCACCCGGAATCTCTTTAGGGTAGGTACCCGTCTCACTTCTTATAAACCCGATTGCACTGCCGGGCCTGTTTACCGTACCAGTTCTCACGCCGTGAGGATCTACTGTATCCGCAGTGTGAATTTCTCTACCTTCGATCTTGTTCTTCATACGGGCCGCTGTACACGCGATACAATTCGTTTCCGATCCTGTCGGATTTTCAAAGGTCGGCTTCGCTCTTTCAGTTCCGGCAACAAGCGGTCGCGCGGCGTTCACGGCTTGACCTGATGTCCTCGCCAAATTCTTAGCGTTCTCCAACGCTTTTGCTCCCGACGAACCTCTTGGTGGTTTTAGAGGTCGTGCGGATTGAGGGCCCTGACCTTCTGAACCGACAGGCGAGCGGTTCGCCTCCCGATTGTAATACTTCTCCAGCGCTCTCCCCTTATGTGCCTTGGCTAAAGAAACAAAATCTTCGGTATTTGGAAGGACATCGTATGTTCCATAGTTCATGATCATAGTCCCGATTACAGCGGCTGCTGCTCCAGGTTCTCCGTGCGCGCCTATGGTGTCTATCGGAATACGTCTTTCTTGTTCTGTGAATGTTCCTCCTCCACGCTTGTAGCCGAAGGGCAAGTCTTTGCCCATCCCTTGCGCGGCATTAGCGATCTCAGATGCCAAGGCCTCAAGCGGCAGATTTTCCAGTGAATTGTTAACGCTGTGTCCTCCCGTTATACGTTGCAACCCAGCGTTTGCCCGCGGTTTAGACCAAACCACGCGTTTAGGACGGTTAAACGAACTTTCAGTCATAAAGCTTCCAGTCGGATCAAAAAAACGCAAAGGATTTCCCTGCACGTATGCATACAGGTTTGAGCCGTCGGAGAGCCCAGCGGGATCTGCACTCGTCCACCTCCCCAACCAACACGCGTAATATCGCGCCCCGTGGTAATATAGGCCCGTCTCCTCGTCCCGCTCCTTCCCCGTGTAGCGGTAGCGCTTGAGGCTGACCTCGGCGGCGTTGGGACCGGCCTGGTAGGATGTTGTTCCGTAGGGATGGTATTCTTCGTAGGAGATAATTTCGCCTGCAGCGTCAATTTCCAAACTGGCTGAACCAAGGTGATTGCCGAGCTGGTAACGAATCAGTGAGGGGTAAGAGGTAAGGGGTGAGGCTGAGTCGAGGGTCTTTGTTTCCACCAGTGCGATGCGCTGCTGGTCATCCATGATGTGCAGCGTCTCCCGCTCCAAATCAAGACTTCCGCTTTGGCGTTTACGGTAGACCTCAAATCCGCCAAGATAAATCCGTTCTTCGATCAGGGACCCGTTGGTTTTTTCCACAACCTTGCGAATGCGCTGACCGCCGGCGTCATAGACATAATAGGCCGTGCCTCCACCGCCGAGATCCACTTCATGCAATTGATCTTCGAAGTCCCACTTCATCCCTGCCAGATGGGGCATCTTGGTCATGCTGCCATGAACGTCGTAGCCATAGGTCTCGATCGTCTGGCCAATGGTCGTGGCGCTTAAGCGATTACTTTTCTTGGTTGCGGGTTCCAGGATGCTCGCTTCGTCGTACTCGTAATCCCGCGTCCAAGCACCATTGCCGAATTGATGGATCATCTTCTTAAAGTTCCCGACGGCATCGTAGTCGTATCGCTCAGTGTAGGTTCGCAGGGCCTGCAAGTCGTTCGGATTCGCGTTCAGTCCCGTAAACGGATAGTCGCGAAAGTTACCATTCGGAAGGTTGGGCTGAAACGTGTTCTGACCAATATGCTCCCGCCCCTTCGCTTCGATAAGCTTATAGACGGCGTCGTAGGTATAGCTGCAGACAGGCTCGATGAGTTCGTTGTCGTAAGTTATCGTGCTCAGAGCCGCGTCTTCAATGCGCGTGATGTTGCCCGCCGGGTCGTAGGTATAACGCAGATCTTGAATGCCCGTTGGATTAACAAAGAGCTGTGAGGCGAGCCCGTTCTGACCTCCCTGGCGCGTGGTCGTCAGGCGAATCAGGCGAAAGGTGTCTTTGTCGTATTCATAGGTAGTACTCGTGGCATTGCCGTATTCGATGAGCGTGCGCTGGCCTTTTGCGTCGTAATCAATGTTGGTGATAGTATTCAAATTCGCGGTGACCGGATCAAGCACTTCAGCGGGCTCTGCGTTCTGATTCAGCCAGGCATTCACCCGCTCCAATAGATTCGCTTCATTATAGCCAGGTTGAATCACATTGATTTTTGTTCCGGGCCGGTCGCTGTGCGGGGCAATCAATTGAATTGGACGATTGAGGGCATCGTAGCGGCTTCGGCCAGTGTAGGTTTCCGCTTCCAGCGGTACAGCGTCTAACCAGTCTAAAGTGGTTTTGTAGTCCTGCGCGAGCTGACGCGCGCTGCTGAGCAGGTTGCCCTTGAAGTCATAGTCATCGCTGGTAACCACACCGGCTTGATCGAAAAGTTGAAATACATGTCCGCGAAGATTGTTGGTTTCCGGGTTGGATTTGGTTTCACCGTAAACGGTTCGCCCCACCAGCAACTCAGTGCCTACGCCCTCGCGCATGTAGGACTCGATAGGCCGCCGCAGTTGGTCGTAGGCAGTGCGGAACTGATGATCACGGCTGTCCCAGGCGCGTATGGGGTTGCCCGCAACGTCATTCACCATCCACCGTTCGCCCGCCTCCATGCTGGTCTGGTGAATACGGGTGCCGAGCATGTCGTAGTCGTAGCGCATGACGAGGCGGTCTTTGGCGTCGATGACGGCGCGCTGGTTGCCTTCAATATCCAGTTCAACGCGGGTCGAGTACTTTTCCTCGACGGGGTTGCCGTTATCAATTATCCGATTGTACGCGACCGTCAGGAACGGCCGGCCCAACGTATCGAAGTGCGAAACAGTCGGCGTGCCGGTATGAACCGCGGCTTTAAGCGCGGCGCTTTGCTCGGCGTTGCGAATACTTGGATCGGGCCAATTCTGGATCGCTTTTTCCGCGTGCGCCGGATCCGTCCTGAGTGCGTGCCATGTCGGCAGGTAATCATCCGTTGGCAAGCGCTGGAAGAATTTGCCCGCGTCAGGGTCACTACTAGGCTCTTGTATCAGAACCGTGTCGTTTACGTCCCAAGTCTCCTGCCGCCAAGGATCGAAGACAACCTTCTCCCAAGTGTGATTGGGATGGAGCGTAGCCACGACGCGCTCGACTGGGTCGTAGAAGAAAGTCGGGCTTACGCCGTGCTGCTCGATGCCATACTGATGGGTATCGCTGAAGAAGGGCTCGTATTGCCTGACAGGTTTGCCCTTGTTGTTGTAGACCGTCGTCCCGGTGCCTACCCATCTGCGAAGATTCGGCGTTGATTTGTCTGGTTCCGCCTGGACCTTACTCTGCACGGCGCGCCCATAGCCGTCGGAATAGCTGAAGCTGATTTGAATTTTGAGACCGTCCGGAGGCAGTGGACCGCTCACGTGCGTCTCACGTACCAGAGTCGCTGCGAAGACAGGCGCCCATTTGGTCGGATCAGTCGGGTTGGCTTCCTTGGACCCGCGAAATCGGTCGAGGTGGTAGATTATCCGCGTGCTGGAGCTGCCGAGGAGGCCAGGAGCGGATACATGCGGATCGTTCGCCTCAAGGAAATCGTTAATTTGCTGTGCACTCAGATCGGGAGCGAAGGCAGCGAGTGAGTCGCCGAGCATCTCCGTTGTTTTGCCCATCACCGCGGTGCCGACGACCAGGCCTAAAGCATCGAACGCTACTTCGGATCGGTTCCCATTCGGGTCAGTGACGAGACGAGGCTGAAGCATCCGGTAGTCGTGCTCTGCTTTTACTTCGTTTCCAAGAGCATCATGGGTTGCGCTAACCAGCAGGTCGTACTCCTTGCTGTTCGCGTCCTTGTCATAAGCAACGAGACTGCTGTTACCGAACGGATCCCGGAATCGGTGCGGCAGGAAAAAATGTTGCTGCGCATAGGCTAGCTCCTGCGCTGGCGATGCATTCGCGTCGTGATGGAAGAAGACACGACCGGAAGGAATCCACCAGTTGCCGTTTCCATCGAGATCTACGTAACCCCCGTCGCCGTTCAGGGCAGTCACTGGACTCGGCAGCAGATTTTCCTGACCGCGCTTGTAGACCTTAGCCAACAAACCTGGAGTGAATACGAGCTTGTAGCTTTCGCCCGGCAGGGCCAGCGGTTCGACTTCGCCGAGTGGCGAGAAAGCGGTCAGGTCATCCTTACGGTAAAGCGTGCGGATATGCTCGATCAGCCGCATTTGTTTTTGGGTGAGATCTGCAACTTCCTCGTAGGCGATCTCGGTGGCTGACTCGATCAGGGCGAAATCATTCTTCACCCACTCGTCGAAGCTGAAACGGTCTGCGTTATTTGCCGGCTTGAAGCCCGTCAGCTCATATGTGCGTGTTTCGCTCGGGAGCGGCGTGCGGCAATTGTCCGAGTCGTTAATGGCGGCATCGATAGGATTGCTGACTTCGTTCTTGGTGTACGTGATGAGGCTTTGTTTCTGCTTCTGCTTGTCGTCGCCTTGCAGCGGACTGAGTCCCGGTCTGCGCCCGTAACCGATGACGGCTTCCTTCAACACGTTGCCGTAGTCGTCCACCTCAAGCGTTAGTGCATGAGCAATGCGCGGATCTTCCGGATTGCGCTCGTAGTGATAGTTGATCGCCTCGCGCGGATGCGTGAAGAAGACGGCGTGCCGGTTTCCGGCTTCGGGCTGAAGCTGTTTGATGGTGAAGTTTTGCTCGGTGACGGCATAGGGGTGATCTTGCTTGTCCGTGCCGTCCAAGGCGTAGACTTCCTGGCGCAGCATGGCGCCTTTCAACGCGCGGCAGGCTTCGCCCTCTTCATCGACCGTCAGCTCGCCCGGAAGCACCGTATCATCCAGCAGCAGTTTCTTCGCTTGTTCGTCGCTTAACCCCGGCTCGCGGTAATACTCGCCAAGGTCCTTTTGATCCAGCAAGCCCGCAAAAAAGTTGGAAACGTGATTGCGACCGACGTAAGTGCCGGTGTGAAACCACGTTTTGGTCAAAACTGGGTGGACATGTGACGTGGAATCGATGTTAGTAATTTCGGCTAAGTCGCCCGTATCAGTTAGGGCGGCGAACTCCTCGCTGTCCCACTGGTCAACCCTGCCGAAGCCGCGAAACTCGCGTTCCTCGCCGTCAAAAAAACCATGATGATAGGCATAGCGCGTAACGAACCGATTGCGGCTGATATAGTCGTAGGTATCGACACGCTCGACGACATGGACGGGAAAGGGCAGTCTCGTGATCCAAGGTTGCCCTGCGAGTTTATCTTCCAGGTAGAATTTCGTGGAGGGCGCATAATGAATGTGAGTCTCGGCACCGAGATTATTCACGGACTTCACCAGCAAATGCGGCTTTTGGCCGCCCATGAGGTCGATGTAACGCATGGCCTGTCGGGCATCGCCCGGAAGCGGCGAAGACCAGACCAGGCAAGCGGTGCCGTTGCCGAGAAGGTCGAGGGCAGCTACTGCCGAAAGATTGTCGATATGGGGAAAGCCTGCAAGAGTTCGCGCATCGCTCCAGCTATTGCCGGACTGATTATAGTAGATACGTACACCATCGCGGCCAAGATATAGGATGTCAGTAACGCCGGACCCATCGATGTCTGCGAGGCGGATACGTCGCTGGTCGAACTGATCCGTTGCGTCAAACCAGGGCGCGTTGTCCATCGTGACCTTCGCGCCGAAGTGGCCGTAGCCCATATTGGGCCAGTAACACACCTCACCGTTCCGGATACGGACCAAGTCGGTGAGACCGTCGCCGCTGATATCGGCGAGATAGATAGACTGGGTCCCATCGGCGAAGACGACCCGCGGGCCATTTTCTTCATCCAGCGCCTTGCGCACTAATTCCGGTGGTCCGAAGCCCGCTTCCGCGAGTGACGGATGCCAGCAAAACGCGTCGTCCTCGCTGATGAAGATGTCCGCATGACCGTCGCCCGTGAGGTCGACAAATCTTAAATTGGGATTATCCCAATCCAGGTTAGGAACCGATGTGAAGGGACGAAATGTTTCCCAGCGCTCGTCGTGGGTGCGCTCGTAGAAACCGGGTGTGGGCCTGTCAAGCTCAACCAGGTCGAGCTGGCCGTCCCCGGCGAGATCAAGAAGCTGTTGTCCTCCGCTTGCAAGCGCCACAAGGGAGGGCTGTTCCGTCACTCTTTCTAGCGAACCGAAACGGGCGATCAGGATTTGCTCGCCGTTCTCCTTGCGCACATTGATAGGGCTCAGGTTGGTCTTGTAGAACCATCCCCTTCCCTGCTGACTTAAAATTCCCGACAGTCCCTCGCCGTCCAGATCCACCCACTGATAAAGTCCGTTATCCAGTCCGTAGGGCAAGTTCTCAAGACTTTCCGAATCAACTTCATTCACTTCATCGTGAATTTTCGCCTCGCTGTATTCGAATTCGAGCGGCGGGAGCGATCGTTTGAGATAGCCGTCAGCCTGGCGCTTGTAGCCGCATTGCGAGACGGAAGTCAGAACGGAGTGAATGGGGTTGCGAGGATCTTCAGAGTCCTGTTCGTACCGGTAGGTAAAGTCGGTGGAACGGACCAGACAATTTACTCCGACACCTTCTTCGCCAGGAAAATGGTGGAACATCAGGACTCGTTGACACAAGCGATAGGTGCGAACTTCGAAACCGGCGCGATAAGAAGAAAACGGGTCGTGGCGAACTGACCACGGTGTACCTTCCGTGGGCAGGGGCTTATCGTCATCGTGGTCTTCATAGTCGAAGACCAGTTCAAAGAACCAGTTTTTAGCGGCGTCTGGTGCCGTCGCGCCAGACGGTAATGGCCAAGGATTCGCTTCCGAGAGCACGGGCAAAAACGGCGCATGGTTGCCGTACCGAATACGCTTGAGGTATCTGTTCGCCGATCGGCTCGTGTCGGTTCGATTCGCTTCGTGGACTTGCGAAAGATCGACGTTGTTCGAATCTTCCGGCTTGTAGCGATAGACGATAACATTACCTTTGTCATCGTAACTTTCGCAAATAAGCCAAGAAAAGATGCGTGCGGGATCAGCCGGATCGGCAATGCGGCTTTCAGCAGTCTTGCCGTACCAAGTGGTAACGTTGTCTCTGGAAATCGATCGCCAGAAGCTGTCTGTTGCATATTCCACATTGGTCCACCGCTCGATGCGCGCAAACAAGCCCTCAATGCGCGGGCGGTAACGCTGGATACGGTAGCTTTTTCCATCCACCGTGCGCGGCGGAAGCGCCTTGGCCTGCCACTGCCCATTGGATTCGACCAGTACGGGAACGAGATCTTCAGCACCGGATAGAACAAACTCATCGGCGTCGCGATACCGTGGAAGTCCTTTGTCGGTTTTTCGTGTGATTGCAGGAAGTGTGAGATTCCAGCCGAGTCCGAAGGGACCGTTGCCCGCGCCGGAATCGTATGAGAGTGAAAGTTGAGGGCCAAAACCGGAGCGACCGGGGCTAGTCGCAATCGGCACCGTCAACGAACCGGTGCCCGTTACGGGATTCGCAGCGAACTTCTCCCCCATACCTCGGAGCGCCCCGCCACCTTTGGGAAGGGATATGGCTGGGGAGGGCACTTGTCCTCCCCCATTAACGGATTCTTTCTTGTCGCCCAGCATTCCTAGCTCATGGAGCTAGAGTCTTCGTCAAAATTATTTACCCATTCCCCCAAGCGCGCCACTACCTTTTGGGATGGAGATCGATGGCGGGCTAGTTATATCTCCATTCCCCGGGCTCGCCGGCGGTCTCCGCTTTGTCTTCCGATACATAAGCATTGCTTCCCCCGCTGCGTTGGCCAGAGAAGAGTTGAGCGATTTAGGGCACGGTCAGTGAGTAAATCACCCCGACCTTCTGGTCGGGGCATTACGGGCCATGAGTAAAGATCTTCCGTCTAAAATAACACCTACTTTAACCCCGAAGACAATGTCAACCGCCTTTCGATGAAGTCTGAAGAAAAATTTCAATCCTGCTCCCTCAAGTCCGGCACAACGACCCAACGGCGCACATGGAAATTAGGGGACATTGACTAGCCGGAATTATCTCGCGACAGGTCTTTGAAATGGTTGCCGTTGACACCCCGCCTGCCACACCACCTCAGCTATCGTTAGTGAGAGCAACGTTGGTGCTGGGCGTCAGTGAGCGGCAATGTTAGCGGATCAAGGCGCGGGTAGTGAACAGAGGAACCCAGGGGGTAGTGCACCTCAATCGGGATCGGCATTGCGTAACTGCGGAGAAGATTTGGTGGTCCCAACGGGAATCGAACCCGTGTTACCGACGTGAGAGGCCGGTGTCCTAACCGCTAGACGATGGGACCGTGGCTGAGGAGGTAGGACTCGAACCTACAATCGCCTGATCCAGAGTCAGGTGGCTTACCAATTAGCCGACTCCTCAAGGTCACCGTAAAGGTTAAAGAAATTACCCCAGTGAGTCAAGGCGGATTGTCGTGCTCGTGTAATCGTGCTCGTGCTCGTGGGCATGTCCGTGATCGTGTCCGGGCTTGTACTCGTGTTCGTGTCAGGATGCGCCGATTTTTTCCAACGCTTGATGGAGTCGCTTGAGCGTGCGCTCTTTGCCCAACACTGCGATCACCTCGTAGATCCCCGGACTGACGGTTGAACCAGTCAGGGCTACTCTGACGGGTTGAGCGAGGCTTCCGAGCGACACCCCCTCCTCGCTCAAAACCTTGGCAAAAACCTGCTCGATCGTTGCAACATTGAAGTCCTGGATCTCAGTCAGGCCGCGCAGCACTTTTTCGATCGGTCCTTTAGCCGAAGGATTGAGAAACTTCTTCACCGCTTTATCATCCCAGCGAACCTCATCGCTAAGGTAGTAATGGGCCATATCCACTAGCTCAACCAGCGTCCTCGCTCTTTGGCGCAACGTCGAGATCATCGCTTCAAGCCATTGCTTGTCCTGAGGGACCGGATAGCCCTTGGCCGAAATCGCAGGCGCGACTTCCTCGGCAAGCTGGCTTAATGACCTGGCCTTGAGATAGTGGGCGTTGAGCCACAAGAGCTTCTCCGGATTGAAAACACCTGCGGCTTTTCCCACCTCTGCCAACGCGAACTTGTCGATAAGCTCCGCGCGCGAAAATATTTCCTGGTCTCCGTGCGACCAGCCCAGGCGAACGAGATAGTTGAGCATGGCTTCAGGCAGATACCCCATGTCGCGATAGGCCATGACTGAGGTGGCTCCGTGTCTCTTGCTCAAGCGCGCCTTGTCCACTCCCAAAATCAGAGGGACATGCGCAAACTCAGGGGTCGCGTGATCCAGAGCCTGGTACAACAAAACCTGACGCGGGGTATTCGCCAGATGGTCGTCGCCCCGAATGATGTGAGTGATGCCCATGTCGATGTCGTCGACCACGACACAAAAGTTGTAGGTTGGCGTACCATCCGATCGAGCGATGATCAGATCGTCCAGTTCGCTGTTGTCAAAAACAACCGGACCTTTCACCTTGTCATCGACAACGGTAGTTCCTTTTCTCGGAGCTTGGAAGCGAATGGCAAACGATTTCCCCTGTTTTGCCAGCTCGGCAACGATGCCCCGGGCGTCACCGGCGTCGGCAGGCCGGCAGCTACCGTCATACATCGGCTTTTGCTTTGCTTTGAGCGCTGCTTGCCTCTTGGCGTCCAGCGCTTCGGGAGCGCACGTACAGGGATAAGCCTTTCCTTCCTTTAACAACCAATCAATCTTGTCCCGATAAAGCGAAAGTCTTTGCGTTTGAAAGTAAGGCCCCTCATCCCAATCGAGTTGCAGCCAGCGCAGTCCCTGCAAGATCGCTTCTATGGCCTCCGGCGTTGAGCGTTCACGATCCGTGTCCTCGATGCGCAGGATAAATGTCCCGCCGTGGTGGCGCGCAAAAAGATAATTAAACAGCGCGGTGCGCGCCCCTCCGATATGGAGATACCCGGTCGGGCTAGGCGCAAAACGTGTCCGAACGGCGGTCATGAATTTTACTGATCCAGAAGGATTTCTCCATACGCCAACGAACCCCCAAGACACGTCGCCCTGTCAGTTCGAGCCGTCGTAGGGGAAAAAGGTCGGCAAGATGTGATAGTATCAATGGAAGAAAACGGCGAAAAATGCAACATTAAGAGAAGGAGCTGAAAAACAAGGAAGATCGTACCCATGAGCATGCCTGAGACCACACCGTCGCACTTTATACGGAATATCATTGGCGAAGACGTAAAGTCCGAAAAAAACAACGGCCGCGTCCACACGAGGTTTCCACCCGAGCCCAATGGGTACCTTCACATCGGGCACGCAAAATCGATATGTTTGAACTTTGGCCTCGCGGCAGAATTCGGCGGTCAATGCAATCTTCGCTTTGATGACACCAATCCGAGTAAAGAGGACGTGGAGTACGTCGAATCGATCAAGTCGGACGTGCGCTGGCTCGGATTTGATTGGCAAGACCGTGAATACTACGCCTCCGACTACTTTGAGCAACTTTATCAATTTGCCGCGCAGCTGATCAAAGCCGGCAAGGCCTACGTTTGTGATTTGAGCGCCGATGAAATCCGCGATTACCGCGGGACGTTGACCGAACCGGGAAAGGACAGTCCGTACCGTACTCGGCCGGTCGCAGAGAACTTGGATCTTGTTGAGCGCATGCGCGCGGGCGAATTTCCCAACGGCGCTCGCACGCTTCGCGCCAAGATCGATATGGCTTCGCCTAATTTAAACCTCCGGGATCCGGTGATGTATCGCATTCTGCATGCTACCCATCACCGAACCGGTAACCAGTGGTGCATTTATCCGACCTATGACTATGCTCATGGTCAGTCCGATTCCCTTGAAGGGATTACGCACTCGATTTGCACCCTCGAATTCGAAGACCACCGTCCTCTGTACGACTGGTTCCTCGACCAGTTAAACATTCACCATCCGCAGCAGATCGAGTTCGCGCGCCTCAACCTAACGTACACGATGTTAAGCAAACGAAGGCTGCTGCAATTAGTCCAGCAAGCACACGTGAAAGGATGGGACGATCCGAGAATGCCGACCTTGTCCGGATTGCGGCGGCGCGGCTATACGCCGGAAGCGATCCGGAACTTTTGCGAGCGCATCGGCGTCGCCAAGAGAAACAGCATGGTGGACATTGCCATGCTCGAGCACTGCTTGCGTGAGGATCTCAACCTGCGCGCGCCCCGTGTGATGGCGGTGCTGCGCCCTTTGCGGGTCGTGATTGAAAATTATCCTGAAGGTCAAGTCGAGAACCTCGCAGCGGTAAACAATCCGGAAGACTCAAGCATGGGGACCCGCACCGTCCCTTTTTCCCGCGTTCTTTACATCGAGCAAGACGACTTTCGCGAGGACCCGCCCAGACAGTTCTTTCGCTTGGCTCCGGGTCGTGAAGTCCGATTGCGCTACGCCTACATCATCAAGTGCGTCGGCGTTGTCAAGGACGCCGCGGGAACGGTCACGGAGCTACGTTGCACCCACGATCCCGCGACCAGGAGCGGTTCGGGGCAAAGCAACCGGAAAGTTAAGGCCACGATCCATTGGGTTTCCGGCGCGCATGCGCTCCCGGCCGAGGCGCGGCTATACAATCAGCTCTTCACCAAAGAAAACCCGGATGATGTCTCGCAAGGTGCCGACTGGACGGCGAATTTAAATGCTAATTCCCTCGAGGTCCTAACCTCGTGCCAGGTTGAACCGAGTTTAGCCCAGACCTCTCCCGGCAGCCGCTACCAATTTGAAAGGCTCGGTTATTTTTGTACGGATCCCGACTCAACGGCCGGGAAACTGGTATTCAACCGCGCGGTCACTCTCCGGGATACCTGGGCCAAAATCGAACAAGCGCAGCAGAAACCCAGGGCGTGATGTCGAACCCAAGCTTGTACGACAAATTGGGCGGCGAGCAGAAGCTGCGCCAGGTGATCGACGTATTCATCGACCGCGTTTTTCAGGATCCCATGATCGGATTCTTTTTCCGCTCCGCGGACAAACGACGTATCAAAGAAATGGAGTTTCAGCTCGCCGCAAACTTTCTCGGCGCAGGCATTGAGTATCAGGGCCGGTCCCTGGCGGAAGTCCACGCCAAGCATCCGATCAGGGGCGGCCAGTTCATGCGCCGGATGCAAATTCTGCGCGAAACTCTCCGGGACTTCGACGTCGCCCAGGAGATTCGCGACGCCTGGCTGGCGCACACAGAGAGCCTGCGCCCGCTGATTACGCGGGACGCGGGTTCCGACTGCGATCCGAATCTGGCAAGACAAAAGGTCGAGCAGGCCGTCCCGCCAAAGGGTCGCGAACCCTAAATGAAATTCAGTCCCTGGACCTTCCTGGGAGCAGACCACCTTCCGCCGCGATCTCGATCGAAGCTGGGAGTTGTCGCCTTGCTCTACTTTGTCCAGGGTAGCCCAGCTGCCATTCTCTGGGAAGTCCTCCCCGTCTATTTGCGCTTTCACGCCGTATCGCTTCGCGCCATCGGCGGATTACGACTGCTTGAGCTCCCCTATTCGCTGAAGTTCTTTTGGTCGCCCCTCGTGCATCGCTACGGCGACCGCAGGGTTTGGGTGTGTTGCTGCATGCTGGGCATCGCGGGGATGGTGGCGGCGCTGCCTTTCGCCGGGCTCGGCGGCTTGAACTGGATCATGGTCATCCTGGTCTTGCTTTTGACGACTCTTTCGGCGACCCAAGACATCGCCATCGACTCCTACTCGGTAGGGCTGATCAATCGCGAGGAAGAAGGGCCAGCGAATGGCGTGCGCGCATCCGCCTATCGCATCGCCCTGGTGTGCGTTGGCGGCGGCACGGTCCTGCTTGCGTCGGTTCTGCATTGGACTCCGCTTTACCTCATCGCTGCTGTCTTCTTTGCTTTTCTCGGCGTCTTCACTTTGCGCGTCCCTCGGCTCGATCTCTCGTCAGCGTCACGCAAGCGCTGGCTCGCCGGTTTCGCCGGTTGGATTGCAACCTGGCGCGCGATCCCGCTCGTCCTGTTCGTCCTGCTCTACAAGCTCGGCGAGTTTGCTATCGGTCCTATGGTCAAACCTTTCTGGGTCGATCAGGGACGATCGGTTTTCGAGATCGGGTTGATTCCGACCAGCTTCGGCATCGTGCTCAGCGTGATCGGGTCGCTTGCCGGAGGAAGCTTCATTTCCCGCTACGGAACTTTTCACGCGGTCTGGGTTCTCGGCCTCCTTCAGGCCGTCTCCAATCTGGGATATGCCGTTGTGGACTGGGCTCACCTGGGGCCGTTCGGGCTCTACGGCGCTTCCGTGTTTGAATCCTTCACCGGCGGTCTGGGTACCGCTGCCTTTCTCGCCTTTCTGATGAACGTTTGCGAAAAAGAGCACGCGACCTTACAGTACGCTTTTCTGTCGTCGATCTTTTCTCTCAGCGGCCGTCTGGTCGGTGGGATCAGCGGTCTCGGCGCGGAGCGCTTCGGGTATGGGGACTATTTTGCTCTGACTTTTCTGCTTTCATTACCGGCTTACCTGCTATTGCCTTGGATCAGACCTTGGATTCACGACACAAGGGAGTGACCAACGCTGCCATGGTCACGGTGTCACCTCTCGCAGCAGCGCTCGAAAAGAATCACGCTCACGCCGCGGGTCGATCAGCGGAGACAGTCGCCGCAAAGATGCTTTTAACTTTTTATAGAAGGCGCGGTCACACTCCGCCTGGCGGATAATATGCGCAAGCCCGCGAGTATCGCCAACTCGAAAGTACCCCGGGTAATCTCTTCCCAGCGTGCCTTCGAGCCCCGGAATCTTCGACGCCACAACCGGAACCGAGGAAGCCAGCGCCTCAGACAACACATTCGAACTTCCTTCGATCAGCGAAGTCACGCAAAGCAAATGGCTACCAGCCAAAACCTTTCTCGTCTTCCAGTTCGGCAACTCGCCAATCCAGCGATAGCGTGGATTTGTCCGATTCTCTCGCGTGGCCTGGTTCCCTAGCTCCTTCTCCAGCGCTCTTCCTACGTGCACCACTTTCACTCTCGAAGCGGCGGGAAGGTGGCGAACGGCCATGGCGGTGCGCATCGGATCTTTTTCTCGGCGCAGGTGGCCAATAACGCAAACCCGGAAACCGTCTCTTTCTGACGCGTGGCCGTCGACCCGGGAAGCCGATTGGTAGATCACCCTGGTTTTCTCATGCAGGCGTCTGGGCAGCTTCTTGAGAGCCATCGATTGAAGAACCACCAAACGTGTCGCGATTTCCAAAGACTTTTTTGCTGCGGCATCGACGTGAATGTCTCGATAAAGATCCGTCCCGGTAAGGACAACAATCAATGGTGATTGCGGGCAGCGTTCACGAAAACGCTCGATCGACCAGGCGCTACGCCGGGCGTGCAGGGCGACCATCAGGTCGCAACTTTGCCCAGTATATTCGGTGGTCAATCGCACCTGATGCCCCAGCCGGCGCAAAATGCGCGCCCAGCGCAGCGCCGTCATCCGATTGCCGTTGCGCAAGGAGGGCGGGGCCGGCGTCACCATCAAGATTTTCATCGCCGCTTACTTCGCGCAGGTGCGAAAGCCAGCCCACACATCACGCCGGTCGGGCGTGTAGAAGTTACGCCACGTGTTGCGAATCAGCCGCGAACGCGTTGTCCAACACCCGCCGCGCAAAACCTTTTGCGATCCGAACCAGGGCTGCGAATATTCTTTGTAGGGATCGATTGCAAACCCCGGATAGGGCAGAAAATCGCTCGCCGTCCACTCCCAAACGTTGCCGATCATCTGGCGGCAGCCAAAAGCGCTGTCCCCCACCGGCAAGGCACCTACGTCGATACAGCCCGCGCGGCCCCAATCCAGATTGGCCCGCTCCGGCGTTGGGGGCTCGGCACCCCATGGGAACACTCGTTTTTCCGCCGCAACCTCATACCCGTTCGGCTCCGGCTCCCCGGACGCGGCCATTTCCCATTCCACTTCTGCGGGTAGCCTCCTATTGGCCCAGTTACAGTAAGCTTCCGCCTCGTACCAGTTGACATGGATCACAGGGAGAGTCTCACGGAGCAAAAGCCGCTGGTCAAAGGTGCGCTGAAGCCAATGCCCCCCCGCTCCACGTTCCCAGTACACCGGGTGCTCGGCGGCCGTCCTTTCCCTCCAACTCCATCCCCGCTCGCTCCAATGTTCCCGCTTCTTATAGCCTCCGGCTTCGACAAACTCGGCAAAGGCTCCATTGGTCACAGCCGCGCGCGCGATGCAAAACGGCTTGACTTCCACCTCATGGGCCCATTTTTCATTGTCGAATACAAAACGAGAGTTATCGGCAGCTCCCAGTCGAAACTTTCCGCCTGGGATTTCGGCGTCGCCGTCGAGAAACCCGCCCTCAAAAGTTCCACGCTCTGCTTCCGCCAATTGCGGCGCCCGATAGCTTAGGGTTTGCCTCGTGTACGTGATCGCTTCGTCGTGCATATCCTCATGAAAGGTCGACAGCAAGTGGAAATACGCTTCCTCGTCGTCGCACTTACGTGCTCCAAGAAACTCCACGACCCGATTCAGGACGTTTTCCATATAAAGAAGCGTTTGCGCTCGGTTCGGAAGCGGCAAGTCCCAGCGGGTGTCGTGTGCTACCGCGGCGGAGTCGTAGCGGGCGTCGCTGCCCTCCATCAGTGACTTTTGGCCGCGCAGGTGACGCAGCGCCCAGCGCTCCTGAAACCACGCGACATGACCGATCTCCCACAACAGCGGATTCACAATCTCCAGGTGCGGGCCGATCAGTTGCTCATCGCTTAAGTCCTCTATCAAGGCGTGCGTGCGTGACCGGGCCTCACGGGCGATTCCAACCAACTGGTCGGTAGTGAGCACCGCGGCTTCTCCTTTTCGCTTCATCGATAAACCTATTTTTCTTACGTCAACCGGTTCGATGGTTCAAGTCGTAATGACTCGTTGATCCATTGGTACCAAGGCTCCAATTCGCGAAACCAATTTTGATTGCGGTGTCTCTGAAGATAGCTGCAGGCGGCAAGCAGAGCCTTCCGTTGCTTGAGCGAACCGGGGAAAGCACGGCCTTTTTTTTTCGTGCTGTTGAGACGTTCACAAAACGTTCGGATCGCTCTCCAGTGCGGCAGGCCTGTGGATCCGAAACTCGCGCGGACGGCTCGTTCCCAGCTGTCTTCCGGCCGGTAGCGCACGGGATTGTTGGCATATTCGCAGCACGTGGCAAGGGGAATGAGACTGAGGGTCGGCTGCAACATCGGATTATTCAGATAACCATAAATCACTTCCGGCAGGCGCGGGTCGCGTCCAGTCAGCGGCCCGAGGTGCAGTTCGGCACTCATGGCCAAATCGTTGACTGGATAATTGTCCCAGAGAATCAGGCGCCGATTAAGTTGCTTCAAGATCTTGCGCGCGTGCGCCAAGGTAATGGCCTTAGACACAACGCGCGGACCGGTCCACAGGCACGCGACGCGATCGGGGAGGTAACGTGAAAGCGTGGTCAAAAACTCCTTCTCAAAAGCGCCAAACATTCTCGCCAATAAAGGGTCTTCGCTGTAGTACGACGGACAAAACCACCACTCGACGTTCGACCAGCTTGCAGGAACCGATTCCACGACCCGCCGCATCCACGATGCTTCCGCGCGCGCCAAGCTTCCGTGAAACGCTTTGCGGTCTCTGGCAAACTCTAGCCGCGAGGGAATGTCGTCAAAAAGAATCGCGAAGGTGCGAATTCCTGTTTCGTAAAATCTCTGCGCCTTGATCAAAAGACGACGAACCGGCGTCGAGGCCGAAAAGGACAACCCTCTTCCGGGATGAAAACCGTAAACAAAGTCGATTCCGCGACTCTGCGCCGCGTGGATGAGTTTACAGAGCTCAGCCCAAAGGGGTTTCGGGTAAGGTTGGTCCCAGCGTTCGCGGTGGTACAAATCGTCCTTTGGGGCGTAGAGATACGTGTTCATACCGCAACGGTCAGCAAAGGCGAATAGGGCTTGGCGGTCTGCGTGTCCCCATGGTGGGCCGAAAAAACCCTCCACTACCCCGCGACGTTGAAATGATGTTTCACCTGCTGCCTTCATCTTCCGGCACCGAGAGCAGCGACTTGCTAGCGTCTATTGACAACCTCTTGGATTCACTATAGAAAAATCCCACCTTGCCGGCAAGCAAGCGCTTCCTGCCGGCCTTTTTATGGCGGCGCGTGACGCCAAGTTCGGTAAAAAACAGAGGTGGACTATGCCCAGGGTGAAGAAAAAAACCTCAAGCAGTGAGGGAAAGTCAAAGGGCCGCAGAAGCATGGACGATCCCGACGAGGAGTCTGAAGACCAAGATCTTCCCAGTGACGAAGCCGGGCGATTAAAAATCAAGAAAAACTACGAGGAGCTTCTCGGCATCCGCATCGAGAAGCTCAAAGGTCGCGTCCTCAATCGGGAAAAAATCAACAAGACGATCGAGGGTATCTATTTCATTTGCGCGGCCTGCAAAAAAATTTGCCATAACCTCGACGAGGGGCTAGTCGAAGATCCCCGCAACCAAAGCAACTTCTGCAGCGCCTGCGCCAAAGAGCGCGGCATCACAGGCACAGCCTCTTAAACCAGTATTTTTACCGCTTGCAGAATTGCACGCAGGTCTTGGGGCAAAGGGCTCTCCCACGACACGACGGCACCGCTCTCGGGATGCCGGCAAGCAAGAAAAAACGCGTGTAGGAAGTGCCTTCCAAACGGCAAGGACAAATATTGCTCCGGCCCGTAGAGAGAGTCTCCGACTAAGGGGTGCCCGATCGCGGCCAAATGCGCGCGGATCTGGTGCATGACCCCGGTAACCATCTCGACCTCGACCAGGCTAACGTCCCCGGTCTGAGCCGCAGTCCGGTAGCGCGTAAATGCAGCCCATTTTCTCACTCTTGGATGATCCGCCAAGTTTACCAGCACTTTCATCTTGCGTCGATCTTTCGCATCGTGAGTCAATGGGTCATCGATGGTTCCTTCTAAGGCGGTATTTCCCCAGACCAGGGCCCAATATTTCTTTTGCACTAAGCCGCTGCGGAACTGCGCGCGCAGACAACCGAACGCCGCCTCATCTTTGGCGACCACAATCAGACCCGAGGTTTCCCGATCCAGGCGGTGCACCAGCCCGGGCTCCCATGGACTCTTACCGATCTTTTTAAGACCGGGTCTGATGGCCACCAAATGATTCGCCAGCGAGTTCGTCTCCCTTCCCGAAAAACCGTGACACGGCATTCCTGGAGGTTTTTCCACGACCAGAATCGATGCGTCTTCGTAAACGATGACCACATTGGCGGCGAACTGTGGCGACACCTCGGCGGCAAGCAAAGTCGCCGGCCCACGATAAGAGATCACATCCCCTTCAATCACCGCGTCACCCTTTTTGCCCACCCTGCCTCCATTGACGCGGAAAGCCCCGTCCTCAAGTGCCCTTCTCAACTGGCGCAAAGACAAATGCGGCAGCAGAATGTGCAAGAAGGTATCGAGTCTCATGCCCTCGTTAGTCTGCGGAACGGTCCAGTGCATCACGTAGCCTAAGTCTTGATTTAGCGGTTGTTCTTTCATATAGATGTCTGCGGCTGCTGCCAACGTACCAAGATCTATGCGCGCAACAATGTATCGATGAGGCCCACTCGTTTTGCTTTGATCATGGCAGGCGGCCGGGGAACCCGCTTCTGGCCCGTGAGTCGCGCGCATTACCCCAAGCAACTGCTCAAGATTCTCTCGCGCAAAAGCCTGATCCGCGAAACTGCAGATCGCGTGATTCCGCTTGTCGGCCGCCGGCACACTCTAGTCGTCACCGTGCGCGAGCACGCGCAAGCGGTGCGCAGAGAACTTGGCGTCATTCCAAAGACCAATTGTATTACGGAGCCGGTCGGCAGAAACACGGCTCCATGCATCGGTCTGGCCGCGCTTGAGCTCGCAAAGCTGGATTCTAACGCGGTCATGGTCGTTCTGCCAGCAGACCATTGGATCGCCGATGTCAAAGCGTTCCGCGAAACCCTGAAGACCGGTCTGGCCATCGCAAGCCAACATGACGACGTGGCAGTGACGATCGGGATCCAGCCCAACTATCCCGAAACAGGATATGGCTATATTGTTAAGGGCAAGCCCCTCCGGCAATCCCGAGACCTTGCCGCTTTCCACGTGCGCGGATTCAAAGAAAAGCCACCTCTGGCGGAAGCGGCTCGCCTGGTCCGTTCAGGTTCGCTGTGGAATAGCGGCATCTTCATTTGGAGGGTCGAGACGATTTTAAACTTGCTTAAGGAGTTCAGCCCGCGAATCTACCGCTCGCTGGAAGAAATCGCCAAGATCATGCGCCACGCGAGCTTACGGACCCCTACTGCTCGGTTGCGCGCGGCCGTCGCGCGTCAATACGGTAAAATGCCGAACTTGTCGGTGGATCATGCGGTATTGGAAAAGGCTGGCGCGGCAGGGCGGGTGGTCACCGTGCCGGGAAACTTCGGCTGGAGCGACGTTGGCAGCTGGGCCGCCTTGCACCAGTTGTTGCCACGAGACCCTCAGGGTAACGGTGGCGTAGGCAAATGGCTGACGGTGGATTCGCACGATTGTCTGATTTACTCCCCCGCGCGCCTCGCGGTCCTACTGGGCCTGCGGCACGCGGCCGTCATTGACACCCCGGACGCTCTGCTGGTGGGGGACCTCAAAAGGTCCCAGGATCTGCGTACTCTGGTAGCTCAATTGGAACGGGAAGGCTACAATCATCTCCTTTAAATTTCCCAGTGGCTATTCTGGATTGTATCGATTCAGAGAAGAACTCACCGCGGAGGCGCGCAGCACGCAGAATACTGGCATAGAGCATGGCGTGAAGGGCACGGCGTCCCTCCGCCCCATGCTCTATGCGCATCGCCCTATGCTGTAAATCCTCTGTGAACTCAGCGTATCTGTGGTAAACAAGGCTTACTGTTTTGGTCGCGGCTCTGCCGCGCTAGGATTACTCGCGAGTTGAAAAAATGTTGCCCAGAGGCCCTCTGACCGACGGCGAGTCCGTCGTCCTCCTCGATCGGAAGCACAGGCTCTACCTCAAGAGACTCGGTCGCGGAAAAGACGTCCTCATCCGTGGCGGAAAGATTGCCAGTGCGGAGCTTATCGGCGCCGAGGACGGGAGCGTGGTTCGTTCCTCGATGAATGAAGAGTTCATCGTCCTCCGGCCGACGCTGGCACAACTAATCCCGAACTTGCCGCGGCAAGCTCAAGTGATTTATCCTAAAGACATCGGCCCCATCCTTCTCTGGGCCGACGTCTTTCCCGGAGCCACGGTCGTGGAAGCCGGCGTTGGACCCGCAGCCTTGACGATGGCGCTGCTCCGCGCTGTCGGATCAGCGGGTCGCGTGATCTCCTACGAGATCCGCGAGGATTTCCTGAAAATGGCGCGCGACAACGTTCAACGGTTCTACGGCGAGGCGGCGAATTGGACGGCCAAGATCGGCGATGTCGCTATGGATCTCGAGGAAACAGCCGTCGACCGGATTATTCTTGATCTTCCTGAGCCCTGGAGAGTTACAGAGAGAGCCTGGGGAGCCCTCTGCCCCGGAGGGGTTTTGCTCGGCTTTGTCCCCACCGTTCTCCAGGTCAAGAGTTTCGTGGATTCCCTGCGAGCGCATGGAGGCTTCGGTTGCATTGAGACGATGGAGAGTCTGCTGCGCTTCTGGCATGTCAAGGACTTGAGTGTACGCCCGGAGCATCGTATGGTCGCGCATACCGGCTTTATCACCACCGCGCGCAAGATCCAACGGAAAGTAAAGGTCTCCTAAGCTTCTCTCGCGACAGACCCCGGGTAAAGATCCGCTCCGCCGGATTGCATTGCCAGCAGCGCCTCCGGAGGCCGCTGAGGAAGAATCACGCTGAAGGTGCTCCCGCAACCGACCGCGCTCGCAACTTCGATCCTTCCACCCAGAGATTCCGTCAGTTTTCTGCACAGGCTTAGCCCAACTCCAGTTCCGCCGTAGCGCCGGGTCGAAGATCCATCCAACTGGCGAAACTCTTCAAAGATCACTTCCCGATCTTCTGCGCGAATGCCGATTCCCGTGTCGATTACTGCAATTTCAATCGCCGCCTCGCCCTTGTCGAAAGCCGGCCGACCTTCGATCGCGATCTCTCCGTTTTCGGTGAACTTCACCGCGTTAGTCACAAGTTGCATGAGAATTTGCTGCAATTTCTTGGCGTCCGTTTCAAGCACCTTCAACGTGGGTTCAACCGCACGACGAAAACGAATCGGACGTTCGCGAATCAGCCGGCACGCTACGGTTTCCATCGACGCCAAAAGACTTTCCAAATTGACCTGCTGAAGCGTCGTGGTCATCGCGCCCGCCTCCATCCCCGAGAAGTCCAATAGGCTATCCATGAGTTGGGAAAGTTCCTGGCCATTGGTCACCAGGCGCTCCAGAACCCAGTGTGTATCCTTGGTAACTCCGATGTTTTGCAGGATTTCCGCATAGCCGAGAATCGTGCTAATCGGCGTCCGCAGCTCGTGCGAAACATTGGCGACAAAGTGCTTTTTGAGTCGGTCCATATCCAGCAGCTTGCGGTTGAGCGCCTGCGCCTCGTCGAATAACGTCCGGTATTTCTCCTTCGCTGTTTCCGACTCTTCGAACAGGAGTCCGTTTTCCAGCGCCACCGCGAGCTGATCGGTGAGATTGCAAAGAAGTTCGAAATCGTTGGCGTTATAACCTCTGCCGGACTGCTTTTTTCCCAAGGCCACAAGTCCCACCAGCTCATCCTCAAAAACGACCGGAATCAGAAGCTCGGCTTGCAATTCCTCGAAGATCACCAGAAGACTTCTTCGGTTTTCTTCGTGGATCGGATCCGTCGCGGCTTCGTCTTTCGTCATGCCCTTTCGGTGCCGCCGGAAGTGCTGAAGCCACCGCGCGTGAAAAGTTGATGGCAGTTCCTGGATCGCAGCTTTGCCCGCGCGACCGCTAAGCAAGACATAGCTTCTGTCAAGAGAGGAAATCAAAAGTAACCCAACGTCGATTCCGATTCGTCCGGTAATCTTTTCCAGGTACTTTTCCGCCACGACCTGCGGCCGCGCAAGCGACCGGAACAACATATTCACTTCGCTCTGCAACTGTTTGGGGTCGTACTCCTTATGATCCAGGTAACGGTTCACAAGCGCTTCGGTAGAGCGCATCATGGGATTGAAGACCAATGCCACAAGGATCGAAAAGAGCAACGGCGCCAGCGGATCCGTCTCGTAAATCCCTAGAGAGAAGCTCAGCAAAGAAGCAATCAGCACGTAAATCAGCAGCAGCGCCCCGGTAAGAGCAACCCGGGTCAAACTGACTTTGAGTAACACATCGATTTCAAAAAGATTATATTTGACCAGCGCATAAGCCACGGAAAGCGGGAAAAACACCGTGGGAATTAACAGGAAATTGTAAGGAATATCCCAGTGAAAAGAACTGACGAGAACCGTCCCCAAAGTAGGTAAGAAAAACCCGATTGTCGCTCCCACCAGTACGATGCGCAGGCGCGATCTTTCCAACTGTGAAACCGGCTGCCTCAAAGCTGCCCACAAAAATCCCAGGAACGTCACTGCCGCCAGACAACCATACAGATAAGCCAGTTCCACCGCTCGATGCCAGAGCTGATCTGAGCCGTAGAACGTGAGGCTATAAGAAAGACCGAGCAAAGCGGACAGAATGTAAATAAGGGAAACGTACAGCCGGTGCCGGTTCCGTCGTTCGTTTCTCTGAGTCAACAAAAGCGCGAGATGAATTCCAAGACTGGGCGTCAAAGTCATAGCGAAGGCACGGACCTCAACGGGCAGGATCTGCGTTGTCATAAAGTCAAAGGTCGTCGTAAACCAGACAAAAATAGCACTGGTCATAAAGAACAGGACCGCCGCAGACGGGGACGGAGAACCAACGTAGTAGGGAGCGAATCCAATCGCCAGGAAACCGACTCCCACCAGCAGGTAAATGCCGTAACTCAACACCCAGTCGCGAAACGTGAAAATCATCGACGGCACAGAAACCGTGCGGCGCACCCCATCTTTGTCCACGATATAGGTAAAAGGGGTGTTCGCAGGATGGCTGCGGACTACCTCGTAGATCTGGCGTGGGTCGCGCAGCGGCTCACTTTGAAACCCAACGACCCGATCCAGGAATCTCAATCCTGCTTGGCTTCCGCTCCATTCGGGAACAAAGATCGGGCCGACCGTCAGATTGGCCTGCAAAAAGAATCCCGGAAAAGGCCGATTCATCGACCGGAAGGACAAAAACAGCGTCCCTGCAACGAGAATAGCGGCTAGTAGCCCTGCCGTCAGGAACAACGCTCTTGTGTGCCATCTCTGAAGCTTCATAGGTCCTCCAAATAAAAAAGGCCTCCTCGCGACACGGGCACGAGGAGGCCTTTAGCAGCCCTGATGAAGCACTGTCAAGTCAAATTTTTCGCCAGTTTCGCAAAATGATTTTGTCCGTAGTCGGTGGCGAGTCATTTAGGTCAGCCATACAACATATTGCAATAGCTCCAACAAAACCGGGAATGAGCATCTTGCCAGTCGAAGTTGGCGCTCCAGGCGTACCGGGTGCCCGTTGCGTTTCACGTTGCGCATTTAAAGTGCATTGTCGAGCATGTAATTTGGTGCTATTTTTAGTGCTAGTTTGGCGGCCTAATAAGGGGGGAGCTTTATGTCACTGAATCCGTCTGAAGATATCCGATCGGTCACCGACCTGAAGCGAAAGACCAAAGAGATTCTAAACCACGTTCATCGCACTCAGAGGCCCGTGGTGCTCACGGTAAATGGCAAAGCCGACGCGGTTTTGATGGACACCAAAACTTACGAAAAACATTTGCGCGCGAGCAATATGATGCGGCTTCTGGTCAAGGCCGAGGAAGACGTCGCCGCCGGACGCACACGGTCCATGCGCTCTTTTCTAAAAGAATTCAAACATGCCCGCAAAATTTCGCGTTAGCATCACCCGTACGGCGGAAAATGATATCGAACAGGCCTGGAGTTTTATCGCGCAGGATAGTCCCGAAGCTGCGGATAAATTTATTGGTCGACTAGAGGAACAAATTGAAACGCTGGAGACCTTTCCCAATCGATGCCCCCTCATTCCTGAGAACGAAAACCTAGGAACACGCTACCGGCATATGGTTTTCGGTGACTACCGAACTGTCTTTCGGGTAGCAAGAAGGACGGTTTACGTCCTGAGAGTTATTCACGGAGCGAGGTTACTGGACGCTTCCATGTTTGAAGGAGGGGAATAGTCAAACAGCCGGTCCCAATCTTCGCTCCACATATTACAATCCTTTCTAGTCCGGCCACCGACACGTAATAGCCACGCAATTATGTTATTGACCGCTTTCTCCTTTCTCAACCGCTGCCGGTTCCGCCGCTGTTGGCCAGCAAAAAGAATCCCGGAAAAGGCCGATTCATCGACCGGAGGGACAAGAACAGAGTTCCTGAAACCAGAGCAATGGCTAGCAGTCCTGCCATCAGGAACAACGCTCTTGTGTGCCATCTCTGAAGCTTCATAGGTCCTCCAAATAGAAAAGGCCTCCTCGGAACCTGTCAATGGAATGAGACACTCCCGATTTAGAAATTACTGTACAAGATCCTCACTCGGTTGATTTTCAACCCTAGCCAATACCCCTCGCCGATGGCCGATCGTTCGTTAATGGGCTTCTATGGAAGCCGTTTTTCTGCTCGACGCCGGTCGTTGATGAATTCGCTACCTCCGCGCACTCTGTTTGAGACATTTCTCTGGGCTTGTTGATCCACACCGCAGCCGGTAATAGAGCGGGCTTGGGCAGGCCCCGCACAAAACGTTGCGGGTTTCTCTCAAAAGCTTCTTTGAGCACTTCTGCCCGCTGTTCCCGGCGCTTTTCTGCCAGGCCCAAGTGAACCTCGTACGGGGTGAGGTAGCCCAAGCCACTGTGATGATGCTGGTGATTGTACCAGGGGAAAAACTCAGCGCAGAATCGGTGCGCGTCTTGGTAACAACCAAAGCGCTCGGGAAACTCTGGGCGGTACTTCATCGTCTTGAACTGGCTCTCCGAGTACGGGTTGTCGTTGGAGACATGCGGACGGCTGTGGGTCTTGGTCACACCCAACCCCGCCAACAAAAACGCCACCGGCTTCGAGGTCATCGACGCTCCCCGATCCGCATGTAACGTCAGAGCCCCCGGCTCGATAGGCTCACGCTCTAGCAGGGTGCTGAAAAATGCACTTGAATAGAAGAAATTTCGCTGCGGGTCGAAAATTTTGGAGCGTAGTCGAGCACAGAGGATGAAAAAATGAGCGTGGAATGCTCTACAAGCTCGTTTTTCAGCTCTTTGGGCATCAGTTCTGCTCCAGTTTCAAACCGTTTAGGCCACCAACTTGGCCATGCGGATAAGATTGTACGCAGCTCCCACCCACCAAGCAGCCAATTGGGTTTTTTCGGTTCCCCGAAAACGCGTTTTCCTAAAACCTCCCACGGTCTTCATCCAACCAAAGATCTCTTCGACTCTCTTTCGAATCCGCTGACTGAGCGTGTAGTTCTGGTGACGCGTGGTGCGCCCATCGAGGGCCGATCCGCCTTTGCGTTGGGTATTGGCCGCCACATGAGGAACAATGTTTCGCCCGCGCAAAAAACCCACAAAGTCCTCGGTGTCATAACCCTTATCGGCTCCCAGACTTTTCACCCGAACTCTTTTTCGTCTTTGACGCTTAAGCAGGCGCTCGGCCGCTTCCCTCTCAGCGCTGCCCGTGGCTTGACTGATCTCGAGATCGACCAACAAGCCGTTGCGGTTCTCCATCAAGGCATGGGCCCCGTAACACAACTTCGCCTCCTTGCCCGGCCCCTTGCGCATCAGACGGCTGTCGGGGTCGGTGGTGGACTCATGGGTCTGGTTGCTGCGTTTCTCACCATGAAAATCCACCCAGCGGTTACCCCGATCTCCTTGACCTTTATCCCCCGATCGATCTTCTCCTTTAGGCCGAAAACTCTTAAGGCTGGCCCAGGCCTCGATCAAGGTCCCGTCCACCGTAAAATGATCGTCGCTCATCAGCCCGGCCCCTCGGGCCTGTCTGACTACGGCTTCAAAAAACAACCGCCCCACCTCGTGCGCCATCAACCGCTCGCGGTTCTTGCTAAATACCGTGGCGTCAAAACTCTGTTCCTCAAGCTCCATGTCCAGAAACCAGCGAAACAGAAAATTGTAGCCCAGTTGCTCGCAAAACTGCCGCTCACTCCTGACCGAGTAAAGCGCGATCAACAACAGCGACTTCAAAATCTTCTCCGGTGCCACCGAGGGCCGTCCCACCGTGGAATACATCCGTCAAAGACCTTCGACAATCCCGAAAGCTGTTGATCCGCCATCGCTTTGATCCGTCTCAGCGGATGGTCACTCGGAATACGGGCCTCGATAGAAATCACAGCCAACATACTCGCTTGTCTGTCTGGTGTTCCGCGCATCAACGCCTCCAAAGAACCGATTTCGAGCATTTTAACACGCGCGACTATTTTCAGAGTAGACAATTTTTCCAAACTAGGAGTTTTTCAGCACCCTGCTAGGGTCTGCTCGATCAGCTGCTTGGCGAACTCAGCCGACTCCCGATACCCGAGCATCCAACCCACCACGTAGCGGCTAAAAATGTCCAGGATCACGTACAGATAAAAATACGTCCACTTCGTCGGCCCCAACAGTTTGGTGATATCCCACGACCACACCTCGTTGGGCCGACTCGCCAACAGCTCGGGGGCCGCATAGCGCGGATGACGAGCTTGGTCTCTGCGCTCGCGCACTTCACCGTTCTCAGCCAGGATGCGGTACATGCTGCGTTGCGAACACAGATACTGCCCTTCGTCGAGCAAGCTAGCATACACCTGGGCGGGAGCCTGATCGCAAAACCGCTCGGCGTTGAGAACCCTGAGCACCTCGTGGCGCTGCTCCCAGGACAAGGCCCGAGGATGAGACCGCTCGGTCCCCGAGCAGGCGGGTGGTTTATCAAACCGGTAGTAGCTGGCCCGCGCGATCCCCACAGCCGTGCAGGCCGGCTTGATCCCCAACAACTCCTGCTTTTCCCGGATCATCCCCATCAGTCCTTCGCGCCGCTCCTGTTGAGTTCGATCCCCAAGATCTCGGAGACTTTTTTTTGCAGCTCCACCAATCCCTCGGCTCGCTCCGCCCGCCGCTTAAGCCGTGCGTTGTCCTGCTCCAGGACCCGCACCTTGTCAATCAATGGATCCTTTCCCTTGGGTGAAGGCCCGCGTCTGCGGGACAACCCCGCCAACTCTCCCTTCTCCCGCTGCTTACGCCACTGGGTGAGGTTCGATGAATACAACCCCTCCCGTCTGATCAGAGCTCCGATCTCCCCAGAACGGCTGCAAGCGTCGGCTTCCCGCAAGATCCTTAGCTTATACTCCGCCGTGAATCGGCGTCTGGTCGCCTTGGCCACCACTTCCACCTCCGAAGAAGAAAAGTCCTTGTTACCTGTTGCTTCCAATTCCCACTCCTTACTCGCCCCCTATTCTACACTAAACTCAGGACGGGTAAGTGTCTCATTCATATTGGCAGAGAGGGCATTCTCAAAACGTCAAAATGAGCTTTAAAAATGAGACTGACGGGATACTTCCACGTTTCGAGAATTCTCGAAACGTCGAAATGACAGTTTAGGCTCTTCCGTAGCGCGCCGCCCTTTCCTTAACCAGAAACCCGATCTTTCGCTTGTTCGGCTCCGGCGGCGTCATGAGTTCGCGAATCGCCTGGAACACGACCTTAAATTGTGCGTCATATTTCTTCTCCAGAGCATCGAGCTTGCGCGCCAGCTGGGCATTCGAGGCAAGGATCTGTCTCAAACGAACAAAAGCCCGCATGATCTCGATGTTCACCTGGATTGCGCGTTCACTGTTGAGAACCGTAGACAACATAGCAACGCCTTGTTCTGTGAAGACGTAGGGTGCGTACCGTCTACCTCCGCGGCCCTGTTTTGAAGTCGCAATTTGCGACCTCAAAGATTCAGCTTCTTCTGAAGTCAATTGAAACATAAAGTCAGTTGGAAATCTTGCGCGGTTACGCCTCACTTGCTCGTTGAGTCTCTTGGTTGTCACACCGTAAAGAACAGCGAGATCGGCATCGAGAAGCACTTTATGGCCTCGGATCAAAAGTATCAGCGTCTCAATCCGCTCGGTTGTCATTTGCTGGTGGCTACGTGCAATCAAAGGCGGAAGATCGTGATCGTGGCTCGTGTTTCGTGATCGTGAAACAAAACAGAGGGAACCCGCACGTTTTGAGACCTCGAAACGCCGTCCCGCTTAGTCTCTCCACCCCAGATCTTGCCTGACCCGAATGTCTCGGGATATTACGCCATTTCACAGGCTCGGGACAAGGGGCGGGGGAAGGGGAATAGAAAAGGGGACGCGAACCTTTTCCGTCGCTCTCAGCCCGTATATAGTGAATTTACGGGACGCTGTTGACTAGATTGACAAACCCTGCCCACCTGCTGAGAACTCGATACCCCTGAAGTCGATCTCCCCAGCGGCGAGCCATGACGTTTCAGAAAACTTCGGGTCCACTCTCCCACCGTAGTAACAAATATTATCCGATCTTCTCGTCATCCCCGTCAAATGATCTCCCACGCCCAGGCCAGGCAACCCTACCACGGTACACTTGTGGTGGGCGCGGCGGCCGCTTGTGGCTTGTCCATTTCGCTCATTGCTGTCACCGTCCGACGGCGAGCTTTGCTTCCTCCAGGGGAATTTCCACGGTTTTCCGGTCGTGCTTCATGAAGTTGAAAATCGCAAAACCAATAACCTTCCCCTTTGCATCGACACGCTCGAAGATGTCCGGCCCGATAGATCGGAACGATCCTTTACGTTTGGCGAAGCTCACCTCCAGAAAATCCCCCTCTTCGTCAAACCATACTCTTAGCCAAGCTATTTTTTTGGCCATATTTGCTCCCCTCCTTTCACATCGTCCGTAAAGAAGGCCGTGATCACGAATGCATCTTCTTCCAAAAGCTTGACTGCTACGATCAAATGTTTTGACCCGACCGGGCTGCGGGTATAACGGCGGTAGTATATACGGACTGAAGAATCTTTGTGAACGGTAAAGACAACGTCGGGCTTTTGCAAAACTTCCCGGATTCGACGGTCCTGGCCGACCATCTCCGGATGTTCGTGAATATGATCCAGCCGCTCATCAGTCAGACGAACCGTCCTATCCGCGTAGTCGGTTATGTTCTGCGTTCGCCCAGCCATGGAAGGAATCTAAGTCCACCGCCAATGAAAGTGGTCGCCTTCACCAATTCGCCATGCGCCTTTGCCACATTGAGGATGGCTTCCACGGGAATATCGAAGTATCGGACGACCTCGCGTTTGGCATGGTCGAGATGTTTCACTGGATTTCGGATCTTGAGCGGATCGGGGTCGGGGTTGTATAGTGGGTCCCAAACAACGTAGAGCCAATAGCTATCGCCCAATTGCGCGGCTTTGTACCATTCGTTGGTGGTCAAGCGAATCGAGTATCCTCGGGCCCGAATCGTTTCGCGGCATACCGAAACTCCGCAAATCGTTACAGTTAGAAAACGTACCCGGCCAGAAAATTGATCGATGTTACAGAAATAGGGAATCAGTGGCAAGGGGAGATAGAAGAGGGAACGCGACCATCCCGTGTTGTTTTATTCAACAACGGCGAAACCAATTTGCCGACCGGCTTCAATGAAATGCGAGTCGTAGGCGAAGGCCTGGCGACAGCCGATGGATTTCATGACAACGAAACTACCGCAGTCCACCACGCCCCATTTCATGTCTTTGTAGCGCCAGAAAAGTTCTAGGGCTTCCCTTTCGATCTTTTCATCAACCCAAATGAGATCCACAACCGCCCTCGACTTGAGACGATTCCAAAGTCGTTCGGCTGGCAAGAAGCCGAGGCGGGACTTAACGATTGTCAAAGCCTCGTACGCGGTCCAATTCGTTGTGACCAACAGTGTTGATGATCCAAGCAACCGCCGATAGATTTGAACCGACTCGTTATGATGCTGGTCCTTCCGGTTGGTGATAGCCACCCAAGCTGAGGCGTCTAGAAAGACCGGTTGGCTCATCGGTCGCTATTGAGATATTCGCGCGTCTTTTCGGAAAGATCCGCCGGCCCTTCGCCAATTCCCGCGATGTCTAATGCAAATGCAATTTCCTTTTTGCTACGTTTGACCGGTTTCTTAAGCCTCCTCTTTACGGTGGCAACGCTCAGGGCAATCTGAGTGCTCCGGCGGTCCTTTTCACGCGCATACGGATGAGCCTTGGCTTCGCGGACGGCGGATTGCTTGTAGGGAGACTCATCGGTATGCGAATATTTTTTACGCGACATTGTTTTCTCCCCTGTCTTGCATCCTTCGCGATTTTGGTTCTTCCGGCTTTTACTGTGAAGAGTATTCACACAGAGACACCGAGTTCGCAAAGTTTTCTCTAGTCGACCCAGAGTTCGCAGAGATCGGAGATTTTTTACCCAAGAACTCTTTACTCCTCGTCCTCCAAATCACCCATCCCTTGCCCAGCGGCGTCTGGGTTTTCCAACATCTCATTCATTTCCTCTTCGTTGAAGTCGTCCCCCATTTCATCACCCACCGCTTGGCCCATCTTGCGCGCCCACTGCGCCATGGCTTTAGGATCTTCCAGATTACCGATTTTGCTCGGATCTGCGAGATCGTCAAGGTTGGCGCTCTTGTTGGATTTTACGCGCGCGATGCGCGAGATCAGTTTGGTTAATTTTTTTCCTCCACAACGTGGGCACTCAGGCGCGCCCGCGTCCGCCCCGACACCGACCAAGAAGGAAAAGGATCTCTTACAAGGTTGGCAAAGATACTCGTATATCGGCATTGGCTTCCCTCTCTCGACTTCGCCGTTTGCGCATAAGGAAGAATGGATTGCTATTCCAGCCCATGCGGTCGGCTAAATCCTTCCAACGGCCTCCGAATTTACAATCAAGCGTGTTTGCCGTCCTAGAAACTCAAGCAATACGGCAATTCGCTCCTTGCCGCTCATCTCTTCATCAAACACCGCCTCTAAACCAGACAAAGGGCCCTCCCGGATTACGACAGCTTGCCCTTTCTGGAAGGCCGGTAAGCCGGTTTGCGCCACCCCCTGTGGGCAACGTTCCATCAAATTATGCACGATACTGTCCCCAACCTCGGGAATCCGGCTTCCAAACCTAACGAAATCCTTTACCCCGGGACAATAGCGCGCGGCTTTGCCCGAAAGCACGACGTCGAGACGGCAAAAAAGGTAGCTGGGAAAAAGCGGTTCCAACACCCAGTTGAATCTTGTCCCAACGCGCCGGCGCGCCCGGATCCGGGGCAAAAAGATTTCCAGGTTTAGATCCCGCAGCCTCTTTCCTACCTGCGCCTCATGCTTGGGCTTCGTCTGGATTGTATACCAACGGAGTCCTTCCTCAACGATAATCGATGCTTCCCGTTCTCTTCCGCCCATTCTCACCACCTCTTCAAACTTGCTTTCATATTTATTTTACCTGATTGGTGCGCTTTTTTCTATCTACTTTATAAAAGGGATGCTGTCATCCGCGCAGGCTCGCCGGCAACGTTTCCTCCTTGACGAGTGCCCGCTTTCAATCGTATGGTTGCAATCCTAACCAGCGGTTCACTCGCGCAAACAACTTTTCGGAGGTGTTCACTATGCCTGTGATGACGGGCTCCAAATTCTTTGCCGAGGCCATGAAAGGTTATGGCATCACGCACGTATTTTTCATGCCCACGATTATCATTCCGGCAATGGCCGAGATGGAAGATATGAACATCCGGCGCGTTACGACGCACGGGGAAAAGGCCGCTGCCTACATGGCCGACGGTTACGCACGCGCTTCTCACAAACCCGGCATCTGCCTGGCGCAAAACGTTGGGGCAGCCAATCTCGCCGCAGGATTGCGGGACGCGTTCCTGGCGAATTCCGCGGTGATCGCGCTGACGGGCGGGGCCGATCTTGAGTCACGCTATCGGCACGTCTACCAGGAGATTGAAGACTTCTCCATGTTCGATCCCGTGACCAAACTCAACGTCGAAGTGCAAAAAGTAGAACGCCTGCCGGATTTGATTCGCCAGGCGTTTCGCACAGCAACCACGGGGACGCCGGGACCGGTCCATCTCAGGCTGCAAGGACGGCACGGCAACATCCTTGAGGAAGAAGGGAACCTCGATCCGATCTTCGAGGCGCAATTCATGAGATTTCCCGCTTACCGCCAGGAGGCGACAGCCGAGCAGATTCAAGCGGCAGCGGAGGCGCTGCAACAGGCGCGCAAGCCCGTCATCGTCGCCGGGGGCGGCGTGCCGGCGTCGGGCGCCGAGCGAGAAGTTGTCGCGCTGGCGGAAAAACTCTCCATTCCCGTAGCAACCTCTCTGCATGCCAAAGCAACCATCCCGGGAGGCCATCCTCTCGCCGTAGGTGTCATCGGCACTTATTCGCGCGCGTGCGCGAACCGTACGGTGGCCGAGGCAGATTTGGTCTTCTTTATCGGCAGCCATACCGGCAGCCAGGTCACCAACAACTGGAAAATACCCCGCCCGGGAACGCCGGTCATTCAGCTCGACATCGATCCCGCGGAAATCGGCCGGAACTATCCCGTGCGGGTCGGATTGTTGGGAGACGCCAAGGTCAGCCTCCTGCGCTTGTTGCAAGCGACGACTTCCGCCGCGCCAGAATCGGAATGGTTAGGTCGAGTTCACCAGCTCGTTCAAGAGTGGCGGCAAGAGATGTCTGCAAATTACAACTCGGATGCTGTTCCGATGCGGCCGGAAAGAGTTTGTAAAGAGATTACCGAGATCCTCCCGGAGGACGCGGTCCTGGTCGCCGATACCGGGCACTCGGGAATTTGGACCGGAACGATGGTCGATCTTAAATATGCAACCCAGAGTTATATCCGCTGTGCCGGTTCTCTCGGCTGGGCTTTTTCCGCCTCGATCGGCGTGAAGTGCGCGCTCCCTAACCGCCCCGTCCTATGTTTCAGCGGCGACGGCGGCTTTTACTACCACATGGCGGAATTGGAAACTGCGGCCCGGTTTGGGATCAACGTGGTCGTCCTAGTCAACAACAACCACGCTTTGAATCAGGAGCAAAGAATCTTCAACGCCGCTTACGGCGGCAAGATGCGCGGCAAGGCCAACGAAATGTGGGTTTACCAGGAAATTAATCTCGCCAAGGTCGCGGAAGCTATGGGCTGCGTCGGCATCCGCGTCGAGCGGCCGAGCGAACTTCAGGCCGCCCTCAAACAGGCCTTTGCCGCTGGAAGACCCGCGCTCGTAGACGTTGTAACTGATATCTCGGCCCTTTACCCGCGACCGTGGGGTTAGCAGCATGTATTGATATGGCCATTTCAGGATGATAGAAAAACGGAAACAAAATTTACGGAGGTACAACGATGAGCACTCTTGAAGGACAAATCGCCCCGTCTTTTGATTTGGACGGCAGCGACGGGAAAAGACACTCCCTGACAGATTACCGCGGAAAAACAGTTGTGCTCTATTTTTATCCCAAAGACGACACTCCCGGATGTACCAAAGAAGCGTGCGGGTTCCGGGATTCGATTCAATCGGTAACGGCGTCGAAGGCGGTCGTTTTGGGCGTGAGCAGGGACAACCTTGAATCGCATCGCCAGTTCACCGACAAATACCAATTGCCCTTTACGCTCCTATCGGACCCGCAAGCCGACGTCATGAGGAGTTATGGCGCGTGGGGAGAGCGGAAAAACGCGGAAGGAAAGACCGTAGAAGGAGTAATTCGCTCGACGGTCGTGATCGGACCCGACGGCAAAATTCTACGTCATTGGTCCCCGGTGCAAAACGCGGAAGCCCATCCACAGGAAGTTTTGCAGTTCTTGCAGAAGTAGCGGGCACAGTTAGCGGCCACACGAATCCAAGAACACGAAAGCCTATGCTTTCTCTTCCTGGCCACTATAGAATGCCTCTACGGGAAGCGGAATCTCGCGCACTTTTGCAGCGATCGCATCGACTTCTTCATCCGATAGCGCGCTGACATAGGGCTGGGCCGGCGGCCGCGCTATGGTATACACCTGAACCAGCTTGATCTTCCCGCCCATCATCGTGATGTCCCGCAGACGATCGCAGTAGGCTGCAATCTCGCGCTCGTTCGGTGCAGCCCCGTGAAGTCGCATGAACAGACTCTGGATCACGATGGGCCGAAGCCGCGCGGCATCGAGTAAATTTGCCAAGATGCGCTTAAACGGAATCGTTGTAACGTCCACCCGCTCGAAGTAAGATTCGGTGCCCGCATCGAGTTTGGTCCAGATCTCCCCGTTGTGCCGGTCCAATAGGGAAAACGCCTTTTTCGTCTTTGCCCGCCCGAACGTGCTGCCATTGGTAATAATGACAATTTTTAACCTCCCCAGTCCTGCTTCCCTCTTCGCATGAATCGCCAGCTCCACCGCCTCCTTAAATTGCGGGCACGTCGTGGGCTCGCCGTCGCCGCTAAAGGCGATATCCACAACCTTTCGTAGCTGTTTGGGAACGGCCGCAAAAGGCGGGTGCGCAAAGAGGCTACCGTCCTTCGCCTTCAGCAGAATTTCGGTGAGTTCCCGTTCTAGTACCTTGAGATCGACCCGCCGGCCTTTCCCGGGTATGCTTCGATCGACTTGACAGTAGACGCAATCGAAGTTGCAGACTTTGTCGGGGTTCAGGTTGATCCCGATCGAAACGCCGCAAGAGCGCCGGCTTAACACGGCATAGACGTAGCTGTTTTGCCCCAACTCGCGCGGGTGGCGTCCATAGGTCAGTGCTGGCGCCTTCATGACAAGACGGGGGCAGCCGGTTCCGATGCGCCCCGGACAAAGCGAGAAAGTCGCGATCTAACGGATGGCTCCGTTCGTTGAAACTCGGTGGGTTGCGAAGCGCGAAAACGGCTATTCAACGGGCTATGCTCGTCCCCCTAAAATCTTTCCCCGGCGGGAGAATCGCGTCGAGCTTGAAGAAGCGGATGGCGTTGCCCGCCAGCATGAGGTACTTCTCGTTCTCCGGCACGCCCGCAAAGTTGCGCTCGATAGTTGCCCTTGTCTTCGGCCAGTCCGACGGGTCGTGCGGAAAATCGGTCGACCACATAACTTTGTCGACACCGATGTGGTGGCGGAGCTGGACCCCGACCGGGTTGTCCATGAACCCCCAGAGACAGTGCTCCTTGATAATTGCGCTCGGCTTGCGCTCCAGGGGCTTTAGACCCTGGGCTCGCTCGTGGTAAAAACGATGCCGCTCCCAGATCAGGTCCGCCTGCTCCAGGTAGTTCGGAATCCAGCCGATCTGATTTTCGGCGAAAAAGATCTGCAGCTTCGGAAATCGGTCAAAGACCCCGTGGATTGCAAGCGCGGCCGCGATGGGAGCGCCCTTAGTGCCGTAGGTGGAGATCCGGCGTGCCAGATCAAGCCCGCGCGCTCGCTGTGGGCCGTCCCGCATGCCGGAGAACATCGTGTGCACGGTAACCGGCATATCGATGTCGAGGGCAGCAGCCCAGAAACGATCATCCTCCGGCTTGACCGAAAGACTGCCGTTGGGATAGGCGCTGAGGGTGATTGCCTTGAGACCGAGCCTCGCGCAATGCTCCATCTCCGCGATAGCTGCGTCCACCCCACGCTTTGGGAGAACACCGACGGGGATAAAGCGGTCCGGGTCGGCGCCCATGTATTCCTCGGCGACAAACTCATTATAGGCGGCCAAGACGGCGCAGTGGGCGTCGTTGTCGACAATGCCGCTCAGGAATTCAAGCCCGCTCACGCCCGGGAACAGCACCTCGGCGTCGATGCCGTCGGTGTCCAGCTCGCGTAGCCGCTCGGCGGGCGTACCCCCACCGACTGCACCCTCGTAGCGATTGGCATTGTCGTGGCCCCACTCTTCCCACGGAATCCCCGCATTGTGCGCCCACAACTTGAACAGCGGCCTGTTCTCGGCCAGGATGGCGTCACCCCCGTTGGGGAGCCGGATCACCCGCGGCGCGCGGTCACGGTACTGCGCCGGCACCCGATCCCGCCAGCGGTCGGGCCCCACTTCCAAATGGGAATCCGCCGAGATATTTCGATACCTCCGTGCCACGTGTGCGCCTCCTTGTGCTCGTGCCAGGCCGGACAGTTAAAGCCCCAGGCTAAGCAGCTCGATGGCGTTTTCGCCCAGAACTTTGCGCTTGTTCTCGCGTGAAATTTTTGTGCTTTTCGCAACTGGGCCGGTGACCTGACCAGGCTGCGAAGAATCCCAATGGGGCGAGTCGGTCGCCAGCACCAGCCGATCGCCGCCTAGATACTCCACCGCCCATTCGAACAGACCGTCCTCGAACGGCTCGCAGCCGACCCAAACGCTCTGATTGAAAATGTCGGTTGGGCGGCGCTTCAGCCACGGCACCAGATGCGGCAGTTTCTCCCAGTGCTCGTCCATGCGCGAAAGCCACCAGGGCATCTGCGATGCGCCGGTTTCCAGACAAATGATCTTCAAGTCCGGGAACTTTTCCAACACACCGCCACAGATATAAACCATCAAGCACACCATCGTCTCGATGGTCCTGCCGACCATGTGGGAGAAAAAGAAATTATCGGCGAAGCGATCACTACCCATCGAGCCTGTCTTGGTATCGTGAAAAATGATGGGCATCTTCAAACTCTGAAGCTCCTTAAAGATGGGATCGAAATACGGATCCCACCATTCCTTGCCGGGTATCGGGGTTGCTTTCACATTCAGCGCTTTGCTTCCCATCTCTTTGGAGCGGTGGAGTTCCCTGATCGCCTCCTGCGGGTCTTGCAGGGGGATCACTCCCGCCCACATCAACCGGCCCGGTTGTTGGGCTGCATAGTAATTCATGTAGTCGTTCTGCGCTCGCGCGTAGGCGGCGGCGAGTTCAGGATCCTCGACGAACCAGAGGATGTCGAGCGCTGGAGAATTCGGCGACAAAACCGCAACGTCGATTCCATCCAGATCCATGTTGCGCACCCGACCTTGGGGCGTCAGATCCTCAGGCTTGTACCATTCGTGTTTTTCCGCTTTCTGCCGGGCGACTTCGGAGCCGATCATAATCTGATTTCCGATCAGGGTTTTCTTCCGCTCGTTTTCCTTCGTCGGAAGTTTCCTGGGCAGATAAGGTTTCCAGCGCTCCTCGATGGTCTGCTCCCAGCTTTCCAAATCCCCGACCAAGTGGCTATCCAAATCGATCACTGTCATTCCGTCGATGGCCATCGTCTACCTCCTAAAAGCGCTTGGAATAAACCGCCATTTCGAACTTGGTTTGCCCGCCTGGGCGGATACCCTGATGACCGGATAACAAAGCCCCGCTGGCAAGTCAACGGGCACTTCCGTGTTCCGAGTCGAGATACCTCGATGACCCCTGGAACGAAGTCAGCGAGTGCCCCTGCGGAAATAGTGAAACGCCTGTATTACTTTTCCTTCACAGGTCCGATTTTTTCCTACATCAGTACGCATCTCTTCAATCATTGTCAGACATGTTGAATCTGATCTTAGTTGATCTTTCAAGGATTATTGCTTCGCCTTCATTTGGCTCAGCCTTGGCCCTCTATTTGCGTAGGATTTTTCGTCTTTAAACAACTGCCAGGTATGCTTGCAGAACCCGAATTAGACCTGCAGCGGGTCGAATTTAGAATTATGTGCCGCTACGCCAACGGGTCAGAACTCACCTGGAATACTACCGATACCCTGGAGGAAGCTATCACCTACATAAACGGACTCGCGCCACGACTACGCGGTTTGTGCGACTGGGTCGTGTATGAAGTGAGAATCAGTGAGTCCGCCGGAATCGTCTACGAAGCAACAAGAACCGCAGATTAATTCATCCCATCTCAAATTGGACATATGAAAAGGTCATAGACGTAAAGAACTTCCCTCTTCCGATAGACAGCATTTTTCTCTTTCCCACGGTCGGTTAGGTGCTGGCCGAAATTCCCTACACTGCTGACTGCACTGAAATATAAAAACCCTCGTATTAGTTATATTTCCAATATGGCATTTGGATTGCGGTTAGCAAGGAAGGGTAGTGATTTATCCTGAACAACTCCTTCAAATTGAGAGTAAGGAGGTAAAAAATATGTTAGTTTTAGTTGTTACAGTTCTTTTTGGACTGGTGATCGGTTACTTTGCAACCCAAAATATTACTCCGATCACCATCCAATTCGCAGACTATGTGGTGGAAGCAGTTCCGTTATATGCAGTCATTCTGGGTTCGGTGCTCGTTGGGCTCCTCATGGCGTATATTCTCTACATGGCCAGGGCCGTTTCTTCAAAACTGACCATCTACGGAAAAGATCCCGCGGTTAACAAAGCGAGACGAACGGTAGCGGATCTCGAGCAACGAGTCGACCAACTCGAAACGGAAAATGCGCGAATAAGGATGAGAGACCCTTCCGCGCCTGAATACCCTAATCATCATCCGCATCCTGTGTGATGTGGGCTCACCGAAGATCGACGGTCACATCTATCAGGGCCGATTAAGAGTCTTCTCGAGACTGGTAGCCCACTGGCCTTCGAGCGCCTCGGTTTCGGGCCATCCAACAAGGAGCCTGATCGACTCTAATTTTCGCGAGAGCAGGAGCCTCTAACGTGGCACGAATCTCAATGGTAGGAGCGGCCGCCTCCGGCCTCGCTGTCGCTGGAATCGAGCAGAGGCCTGCGCCCGGCAAAACCATCTTCAACCCGGTGCCAATGAGAGACCGATTCCTCTCCATAACGCCAGCAGAGATAAACGATTTCTTCCCCAAGGAAGCAAGGAAAGTCGACCAGGCCTTCCTCCACCCCTTTGCAAATGCAGCCCAGATCATGGATCTCCTGCACCAATTCTTGGAGCTCTTTGATAGCTTGCGCAACCCCCTCGTCGCGCTGAAGTTTGTGCATGAAATCTCCGCTCTCCGGGTCTAATTCGTCGCGGCGAATGGCGTTGCGACTGCGCCCGCGGAGCAGCTCGATGCGCTGCGAAACCCGTTCCATCACCGGCTTCAAAACGGGCAGCAACTCATTCGCTTCCTCCACCGTAAAGAGGCGCGGATAGATCTTCGGCGTCGCCATGGCTCCGTCAGCTTTGACCCGGAGATGTTATAGGGACATCCGCTTTTTGATTTCTTTCAACAGCGCGACGTTATCTCTGTGGCCGGTCATGTGCGCAGTGACCCGACCGCGGATCGGGCGTCCCAGGAGGTAAAAGTCACCGATAATGTCCAGGATTTTGTGACGCGCCAGCTCTTCTTCGTATCGAAGGTCGGTGTTGATAATCTTCTCGTCGTCAATCAGAATGCAATTGCTGAGTCGCCCGCCGTTGACCAACCCCATTTTTTCCAGCTTCTCGATATCACGCACGAAGCCAAAGGTCCTGGCGGGAGCGATCTCGTTCTTGAATGATTGCGGGCCGTAATAGAGGTACGTGTATTCCTGTTTCCCTACCGGTTTCGGATAGTTGAGAATATAGCGCACGCCGAACGTTTCCCCAGGCTCGACTGCGATCCACTCGCCCCCTTCCATCTCAACGCTGTAGCGCTGATCGATGACAATCTCCGACCAGTTGCTTTCCTGCTCCTCAATGCCCGCCTCTTCAATGAGCTGGCAAAATTCCAGCGCCGACCCGTCCAAAATCGGGATTTCTCCCTCGATCTTCACCAGCAGATTGGAGATTCGGTAGGAGTGCAGCGCCGCGAGGAAATGCTCGACGGTTCCTACGACGATTCCCTTTCCCTGCAGTGAAGTGGCATAACCCGTGGAATACACATAATCCAGGTGTGCCGGCACTGAGGTATCGCCCGAGATGCCACTGAAGAGGATTCCACTGTTGGCTGGAAGCGGATGGAGGATGATTCCTGTCTTGAGCCCGGAATGGAGTCCCTGGCCTGCGACGACCACGCTTTTCTTCAACGTTTTCTGTTTCAACACGGGCTGCGCCTTCTTGGCCGATTTGGAATTCGGTAAAGCGGTCGCGCTTGAGAAGGTCCTGGCAGCGGTATCCCCGTTTTCTCCTTTGTCGGCCGACGATGATTCGCCAAGAGCGCGGCGCACGGTTGTCAGCAACCCATCCAGGGACAAAGGCTTTTCTAGGAAATCAAATGCCCCAATCTTCGTGGCGGTAACCGCCGTGTGGATATTCCCATGACCTGAAACCATGATCACCGGCACCACCGGCTCGCGCTGCTTGATTTCCTTGAGAAGCCCGATACCGTCCAGCTCGGGCATCCAAATGTCGAGGAGAACAAGATCGGGGTGATTTTTGCGGATCAATCCCAGCACCTTGCTTCCATCTGACGCCTCGATGACTCGGTAGCCTTCATCCGTAAGAATTTCCCGCACCGATTCGCGCACTCCCTCTTCGTCGTCCACCACCAAGATGGTCTTTTCATCAATCATCGATTTTTTTTCTCCTTTTTTTGTCCCGTGCGTAATCCGAGGATCCCCCGCATCTTAGGCATCGCGGGCCTCTTTTTCTTCTTCCTGAAGCTCAATGATCGCCACTGGGCCGCCGCGAACCGGAAACTCAATCGTGAAGCGGGTCCCTCTGGGCTCATTGGGGTGCACGCGGATGTAACCGTGATGGTCCGTCACAATGGCGTTGACGATCGCCAGACCGAGCCCGGTCCCGTCTTTCTTGGTCGAGAAGTAAGGCTCAAAGATTCTTTCCCGCACCTCCGGGTCGATTCCACACCCGTTATCGGAGATTTCAAGCTGCACCGCTCCCGCCGAAGGATCATAATTAATCACAATGGAAATCTCGCCACTCTTCCCCACCGCCGCCACCGCATTATCGAGCAGGTTAATGAGAGTGCGGCGGATTTGCTGACGATCCAGTTCCAGAGACGGCAGGTCATGGCCAGAGGTGAAGCGAAAGTCGATGCCCTTGTGTGCTTCCTTGAAAAGAAACAAAGCCTCGCTGGCAATCTGACTCAGGTTGCTCGGAACCATCTTCGCTGCGGGAAGGCGAGCAAAATTGGCAAACTCGTTGACCAGCTTTTTCAGGCCTTCCACTTCCTTAATGATGGTTGAGGTGCACTTTTCTAGCACGTCTCCGTCTCCCTCGAACTGCTTCGCGTACCGCTTTCGCAGCCGTTGGGCCGAAAGCTGGATCGGCGTGAGCGGATTCTTGATTTCGTGCGCAATCCGCCGCGCGACCTCTCTCCACGCCTCCATTCGCTGGACTTTCTGAATCTGGGTAATATCCTCCAGAAACACCATGGTTCCGAGCATCTTGCCTTCGTCGTCCTTCAAGGTGGCAGCGGTAGCCATCAGGGTATGGATTTCCTCCGCAAGCGGAAGCCGGATCTCACGTTCAATGCTTCCCTGTTGCTTGACTTCATCCATGAGATCCCGCATCGGCTGGAGACGGCCGGGTCCAAAGACCTCCGCATAACCCTTTCCGGGTGCCGCATCCGCGCCGAGTCCGAGCATCTGCATCGCGGCTTTGTTCAGGGTCGTCACGACGCCTGAAGGATCGACGGACAACACGCCGGCAGTGATATTGGCCAACAGTGTTTCCATGTAATGTTTGCCCTGTTCCAGTTCCGAATGGATCCGTTTGAGGTCACGGGTCATCTGGTTAAAGGATTCCACCAGCATGCCAATTTCATCGTCGCCGGTGTCGGCGATGCGATAATCCCAATTTCCATGCGCCACTTCATGAGTTCCTTCGGCGAGCTTCTGAATCGGTACGGTAATTCCCTTGGCAAGATAAATTCCAAACCAGGTGGCGGAAAAAATAATAACTAACGTAATCAGCAGCAAGGTCAGGATATAACTGTTCTTGACCGGCTTCTGGAGAAACTCGAGGTGCTTATGTTCCTCATAAGAGCGCGAGATCTGGAGCGCGCGCTTGCTGATGCTTTTGGGAACAAAATAGTCGACTACGACGACTCCCAGAATCTTGCGATCCGCGCTGTAAATCGGGACGCCCCCGCGAATAATGTCGGCTTCGCCGAAGGCCTGCGTCCGGGTCACTTCCAGTCCGCGCAGAATCCTCTTGAGAAAATCCGATTCCGGCTTGATCGTGACTCCCGTCGGCACCTGATCGTTGAACGCGACCACCACAAGTTCCCGGCTGGGGGCAAAAACTTCCACGGTTCCGAGGTTATATTCGCGTTGTTTTGCTTGAATAAAAGCCTTGAGATCATCGAGCCGTCGCGGGTCATAGAGCCCCTCTCCGGTAATACGCTGGCTGAGCTGGCGAGCGTAAAAAAGCGCGTTGTTCGCCGAGTTGAGGTAATAGGTCTCGCCGATTTCGAGCGACCCCTGAAGCGCGTTTTCAATTTGGACATCAAACCAGCGGTCAAAGGAGCGCGTGACGAGCCCGCCTGCGATCGTAAACAGAACCAGAGTCGGGATCAAAGACAGCCCAAGGAAAGCAAGCACCAACCGGACGCGCAGACGTGAACCTAAAATGCGTCTTTTCCTTTCGAAGGCCAGCTTCACCAAGTTGCGGACGACTAGAAAGATGAGCAGCAGAAGGAGAATGATGTTGAGATTGATGAGCAGGAAGAAGGCAATGTTATTGGTCAGGGTCGAGTCGGCGGACAGCTCGGGCAGGCGCACTTCGAAAACAGTAAAGATGAGCACCATCAGGATGGTAACAAGGATAACCAACCTTTCGCGCTTGCGTCGCTTGAGCTCCGCTAATTTGAGGTCTTCTTCAAGCCCGCCCGCGAATTCGGACGTTACATGATTTATCCGGTCTAAGATCATAGAAAAAAGAAAGATTTTACCTCCGGAAGAGATAAAGGACAAGCGAGAGAATCAAGCTCAACAGAACGCAGGTAGTGAGCGGAAAATAAAAGGAAACCCGTTCTCCTTTGATGAAAATGTCCCCGGGAAGGTGACCCAACCAGGGAATTTTGGGGCCCAAAGAAACGACGACGCCGACCAGGACTAAAATAATGCCGAGAACAATCAGCAATCTTCCCATGGTCTATCCTATGACGAGGCCGCTGCCGACCAAAGCGCTGCTAAAAGAGACTTTCCTGCTTCTTTGCGTTTGGCACCGCCTGGCCGCGCTTTTTCCGCCCAAAATGGTCGTAAGCCAGCGGCGTTGCGATCCGTCCCCTCGGCGTACGTTGTAAGAAGCCCGTCTGGATAAGGAACGGCTCGTAGACGTCTTCAATGGTATCTCTTTCTTCGCCGATCGCCGCCGCAAGGTTTTCAATGCCCACCGGCCCGCCTTGAAATTTCTCGATGATCGTGAGCAGAATCGAAGTGTCCATCTTATCGAAACCCCGATAGTCAATGTCCAGCAACTTGGTAGCTTGCTCCGTAACCTCCTTTGTAATCACCCCGTTTGCTCGCACCTGCGCATAGTCGCGCACCCGGCGCAGCAACCGGTTAGCGATCCGGGGCGTGCCCCGGGAACGGTGAGCAATCTCCAGAAACCCATCAGGCTCTCCCTGAACCTCCAGAATCGCTGCCGAGCGCTTCAAGATTTCAACCAGATCCTCGGACACATAAAAGTCAAGCACGAAGATCGCGCCAAAGCGATTGCGCAGAGGCGAGGTTAGCAAACCCGAGCGCGTCGTTGCCCCGATAAGGGTGAAAGGCTTCAACTCGAGCTTGATCGACTTGGCGGAAGGCCCCTGGCCAATCATGATGTCAATCTGGTAATCCTCCATGGCCGGGTAGAGGACCTCCTCCACGACATGGTTCAAGCGATGAATCTCGTCGATAAAAAGAACATCGCCTTCCTCCAAGTTCGTTAGCAGCGCGGCCAGATCTCCCGCCCTTTCGATTACCGGTCCCGACGTCGCCTTGATGTTTACCCCCATTTCGCGGGCGATAATATAAGCCAGCGAGGTTTTTCCCAGACCGGGCGGGCCGTGAAATAGAAGATGATCCAGGACTTCTCGGCGCTGCTTTGCGGCAGAGATCGCGATCTTTAAATTCTCCTTGACCCTTTCTTGGCCAATGTATTCCTGAAACACGCGCGGCCGCAGGCTCAGCTCATATTTAAGATCATCTTCGGTGACTTTGGGAGAGACCGGTTCGGATTCTTTCTTCATAAAGTATGCGGCAGTCGTCAGGATTGAGCAGCTCAGTACAGTTCGCAAAGCTCGCATTCAGTGCCGGGATCTTGGGCACGGTCTTGCTGTCTCGTATGGTGCGTCATGACTTCTTAAAGCACGCTTTTCGTTCTGCTATTGACTGAGCCTGCGCAATGTCTCTTTCAGGACATCCTCCAAGGTTTTCTTGCCTTCCTGAAGAGCATCCCGTACGGTCCGCTCCGTTTCCGAGGCCCGATAGCCCAAATTCGCCAGAGCCGAAAGGACGTCTCTCATGAGCTGCGACTGGCCGACCCGTCCATCGACACCGAGCGGAAAGGTCAACAGTTTGTCGCGCAACTCCACCGTCATTCTCTCCGCCAGCTTTCTCCCCACCCCAGGAATCGACACAAGACGCGCTACGTCCTGCTCTCGCAGGGCACGCGCCAACTCATCTGCGGGGATTCCCGAGAGGATGTTGAGCGCCAGTTTCGGCCCGATTCCGGCAACGCTGTTGAGGAGAAGAAAAAGTTGTTTTTCTTCCTCTTCGAGGAAACCAAACAGTTGCAAGGCATCTTCCCGCACGTGAGTGTAAGTAAAAAAACTTACCGGCTGCCCAATTTCCGGCAGCCGGTAAAAGACGTTGAGAGAGACGAGCACTTGGTAGCCAAGCCCGGCAACATCCACAATGACTTCGCCCGGAATCTTGTTTTCGAGGGTTCCCTTTATTCTGGCGATCATGCGCGCACCCAATGTGGGCGAGAACGATTTGCCGATTCAAACTAGCCCAGACGGCTCTCTCTTGCAGAAGCATGCAGCGCAACCAGGACGCGCCCGCGAAAGGATTGTTGTTGGCAATGGCATAAAGCGGCGGCGAGAGCGTCGGCGGCGTCGCCCGCAACCCGCTGGGGCAGACGCAGCAACGCGCGCACCATCTTTTCAACTTGCTCTTTTGACGCCTGGCCGTATCCCACAGCGGCTTTTTTGATCTCCGCGGAGCTGTATTCGTAGACCGCCACCCCGCTCTCGACAGCCGCCAAAAGGGCCACGCCGCGCACCTGTCCCAGTTTCAGGGCGCTTTGCGGATCACGGGCAAAAAAGACCTTTTCCAAGCTGATGGCGTCAGGCTGATAGCGCGCAAGAATCTCTCTCAGACCTCTGTAGATGCGGCTCAACCGGATCTCCTGGCGGTCACGAGGAGACGAGCGGATCGTTCCATGCGCCGGAGACACCGGGGCGCCTCGTGACGTCTCGACCAAGCCCCATCCCGTAACGACGGTCCCGGGGTCAATCCCTAATATTCTTTGACATCTTTCATCGGCGGAGTGGTCTGCGCGATCATCGACGGACAATCGAACACCCATCAACTGGCCTTCTCTAGGAGTTCATTGGGAATGTCAAAATTGGCCGCGACGCTCTGCACGTCGTCGTGATCTTCCAGTTCTTCGGTAAGCTTCAGGGTCTGCTCAGCAGAGTGCTGATCCAGCGTGACCGTGTTTTTTGGCACCAGCGTGACCTGGGCGGTCGCCATGGGAATTTTTCTCCGCTCCAGCTGGTCGCGCACCTTTTCGAAGCTCTCCGGCGTCATCAGGATCTCAAACAGACCGTCTTCCTCGCGCACGTCTTCCGCGCCACCTTCAAGCGCAATGATCATCAACTGATCTTCGTCCACGCTGCCTTTATCCACGGTAATAAGGCCCTTTTTGTCAAACATCCATGCCACGCAGCCGTTCTCGCCCAAATTGCCTCCGTGCTTGGTAAAAAGACGCCGCATCTCCGAAACCGTGCGGTTCTTGTTGTCGGTCAGCACTTGCACCATGATCGCCGCACCGCCGGCACCGTAGCCCTCGTAAACAATCTCCTCGTAGGAAACGCCTTCCAACTCTCCCGTCCCTTTCTTGATGGCCCGATCGATGTTGTCGCTAGGCATACTGTTCGCCCGAGCCGTCAATACCGCCGTGCGCAGCCGGGGATTGGCGTTGATGTCGCCGCCGCCCACGCGCGCGGCGACGGTAATTTCCTTGATGAGCTTGGTAAACAATTTTCCCCTTCTCGCGTCCTTAACCGCCTTCTTGTGCTTGATGGAACTCCATTTCGAGTGGCCCGACATAGGGTAAACTCCTGTACGGCTGACCTGGGTTTGCGTTCAACTTAACACAATCTTTTCTTATGGTAAATGAGGTTTTACCTTCCACCTCGAGGATCATTTGTGTATAATCGCCCCGTTCAATGATGGAGCGCCCGGAGACAAAAAAGGATCGGTCAAAGCACGCTTTTCTCCTCAGCGCCCTGCTTGCCCTTAATTTCGTCTCGGCCTGTTCTTTGCCCCCGAGCAAGGTCAGTCTGCCATCCCTGCCGACCACTCCCCACCCCACGCAAAACGGAATTGCGTCTTGGTACGGACCGGGATTTTACGGCCGCCCTACAGCCAGCGGTGTGATCTATGATCAACATGAGCTCACAGCAGCGCACCAGACACTACCTCTTGGGACACGCGTCATGGTAACCAATTTGGAGAACCAAAAGTCCGTTGAGGTCTCGATCAACGACCGTGGGCCTTTCCTTAAAGGCAGGATCATCGATCTTTCCTATGCGGCAGCCGAGGCTCTAGGCATGGTTGGCCCCGGAACGATTCCGGTGCGCGTCGAAGTCATTAGTCCGGGAGTTCAAGATATCCGTTCGACCTTAGACTACACGCTGCAAGCGGGTTCCTTCGCAGAGTTCGAAAACGCGCGGAAGTTGGCAGGCCAAATCGCAAACAGCTACGCTGACCCGCGGCAGATCTCAGTGATTCCGTTCCATAACCGCGAGTCGACTTACTACCGGGTTCAACTTGGAACCTTCAGAAATCGCGGCGAGGCCGAACAACAAGCCCACGTATTGGCGCAGCGCGGCTTCTCGGTCATCATCGTGGAAAAGTAACTTGCCTGAAACGCGACTTGCGCTAGGCCGGTGCCGATGCTCTAGTTCTTGCGCACATTGAATCTCTCACCGGCGCGCTCCACTCTTCCCTCCTGGATCAATTTGATCAGATGTGCCTCGACCGAAAGTTGCGCCATCCCATGTAAGGCGGGGGGAATATCGGTGTAGATCGAAGCGGCAATGGCGGCTGGGGTCTGCGCCCCGTTACGCAAAGCCGTCAGCACCTGCCCTTCACGCTCTAGGCGGTGGGTAATGTATTCGTTGATCTTGCCGTAAGGATCGCTGATCGTGGGACCATGTCCGGGGAGAAGTGAGCGCAACTTGAGTGGCAACAACTTTCTCAGCGATTCGAGGTACTGCGTCATGTTACCGTCTGGAGGCGGAATCACCGTCGTGCCCCGGCCGAGAATATGGTCGCCGGTGAACAAAACCTGAACTCCGGGCTCGTAAAAGCAGCAGTGGCCCGACTCGTGACCGGGGGTATGGATGACTATGAGCTCGCCGCCATCGTAATCAAGCTTATCGCCTTCGCCGTAGGTAAAATCTTCGCTTCCCAGATACCCCGCGCGGCATCGGGAGATTCCAAGTCTCGCCCCGCTTTTTTCCTTCAGCGCCATGGCGCCGCCCAGGTGATCGCGGTGAATATGGGTCAAGAGGATGGTGTCGATTTTCTTGCCGCCCATGGCCTCCACCTGGCGCATGATCCCAGCGATATTTTCCTCCGTTGGCAGAGCGACATCGATGACCGTGATCTTTTCTCGGCCCAACAGATACTGGTTTGTACCTTTGTCGGTCATGTAGCCGGGGTTGGCAGCGGTGAACCAGCGGATGTGAGATGAAGAGTCCATCGTAATTACCTTAGCACAGTCCGGAGAAATCTGTTATCGGGAACTCCTGTTTCAAAGTCACATGTTCTTTCCCCACACCGTTTGATAGGATGAAGCGTCGGCAGCCGGGGGACGGTTCCGGCGGGTAGCGTTCCACTGCAACCACGCATCATTGGCAATTCAAACCCTGAGCGAGGACTTGATGGCGGCTATAACATCTAGGAAATGGTTGCCTATAATTGGCGTCATAGCGGTCGTCGCGAGTGCTGTTTGGATGGCTTGGCGGCAGCGTGAGCGCGCCGAAATTCCCGCCGCATTCGCGGCGGGAAAGGGACGCGTCAAGGCCAATGAATATGATATCGTTGCCAAGCGGATCGGCCGCCTCGAAAGAGTGCTCGTTGCTGTGGGTGACCTGGTTGAAACCGGTCAGGCCGTAGCGCGGATCGACACCAACGAACTTGACGAAGAGCTTGGTCGTCTTGAAGTTGAGCTGAAGCAGTCGCGTGACGGCAAACAGCACGCGCTAGCCACTGTCGCCCGGCAGGAGAGCCACATCGAGCAAGCGCTCGCCGCCATCCCGCAACGCGAAAGCGAGGTCTCGGCGGCAAAAACAAAGGCAGAGCGCTCTGAAACCTTGTTGCAGAAGCAATACATCGCTAAACAAGAATTTGAACGCGACCAATCTCGAAAGCAGACGGCTGAGGCCTCCCTGGCTTACGAGGTCGCGCGGAAACAGGTCGCTGAAGCGGCACTGAAAGCCGCCCAGATCCAAATCCTCCAGAGAGATGCTGCGATCACGTCCGCCGAACGGAAAATTCACGAAATCAATACCGAGATAGCCGACAGCGTTCTCACAGCGCCGATCCGCGGTCGCATCTGGTACCGGCACGTTGAATCGGGTGCGGTCCTGGCCGCGGGCGAAAAGGTGATGACCCTACTGGCTTTAGACGATATCTCCATGACGATTTCCCTCCCAACGTTTCAAGCCGGGCGGGTAACCGTTGGATCGGAAGCGCGCATCGTGTTCGATGCGGCGCCGGAGCACGTCATTCCTGCCACCGTCTCTTCCGTTGCGTCCGAGTCTGATAATTCATTCGAGAAACAGACCGCGGGCGAAAAACCCGCTTCTCAAATCAAGATCAAGATCGAGCCGGAGCTGCTCAAAGACTACCTGATGAAGGTCAAGGCCAACCTCAATGGCGTCGCTCATGTTCGCCTCGATCCCGACGCCCCATGGCCCGATAGCCTGCGGCTAAAAATTGCGCGTTAATAACAGCGCAGATCGCGCTGCGCGCCTAAAGCACTCCCTTGACCTCGCCGGGGCAATGACGCCAAGGCGAACCTCCCGCGTTGCGCTTTCCGCGCGGGCTCGAGTTAGAACATGCAACAAAATCCTGGGGGTGAAATAGACTTTAAACGGCCATCTTGCTATGGACATTTCCACGCCCTAATGAGTCAAGACTTACTATGAGGTATCATCGCCAGGAGTTTTAGTATGGAAGCAGCTATCGGTTCCCCCGCACTCAAAGGAATTCGCGTCGTTGCGTTCGAGCAAGTCCTCGCCGGTCCGTTTTGCACCGGGATCCTGGCGGACATGGGCGCCGATGTGATCAAAGTCGAGCGTCCCGGTGTCGGCGACCTTATCCGTCATTGGGATACGGCCGTCCGCGGACTCTCCTCCGGCTACGTCTGGCTTAACCGCAACAAGCAAAGTCTCACAATCGATGTAAAACAAGCGAAAGGGCGGGAAATCCTGCATCGCCTCGTCCGCACCAGTGACGTTTTTTTCGAGAACTATGCCCCCGGGGTGGCCGATCGATGCGACCTCGGTTACGAGAAGCTCAAATCCCTCAACTCCAGGCTGATCTATTGCTCGCTCTCGGGCTACGGCCAGGACGGGCCCTATCGGGACGTTAAGGCTTACGACCTCCTGATCCAAGGTGAAGGCGGCATCATTGCAACAACAGGTTATCCTGACGCCCCCGCAAGAGCCGGCATCTCCCTTGCGGACATTGCTTCGGGCATGTATGCCGCTCTTGGAATCACGCTGGCGCTGTTTCAAAGAGAAAAAAGCGGTCAGGGCCAGTTCATCGATATCTCGATGTTTGAATCGATTGTCTCCTGGCTTGGCTATTTTCCCCATCACTACTGGCACCAGGGAGAAGAGCCCCAGCGCGTCGGCATGCGCCACCACTACGTCACGCCCTACGGGCCTTACCTAGCGCGCAATGGAAAGTACGTGAATCTTGCTGTCGCTACTCCCAAGGACTGGGAGGTTTTCTGCAAAGAGGTGATTCAGCGACCCGGTCTTCTGGAAGACCCCCGCTTCGCGACCGTCGAAGGGAGAAGAAAGAACCGCGCGGTGTTGGAAGAAGAAATCGAGAAGATTTTTCTCGAACGCGATCACACGGATTGGCTCGCGCGACTCAAGAAAGCGCAAATGCCGTACGGTGAAATCAGAGGCATCGCCGAGGTTTTAGCCCATCCCCAAGCCCTGGCCCGCCAGCTGATTAGAGAAGTCGAATCGCCGGTAGGAAAAGTGCCCGTGATCGCCAACCCGCTTCGCCTCTCCGCAAGCCCGGCCCGTTACGACCGGATCCCCGAACTCGGGGCGCACACGGAGCCGATTCTAAGAGAACTAGGCTACGACGATGGCGCGATCGACACCTTGAAGCGAGAGCAGGTGATCTGAAGATAAAGTTCCCGTGACCCTGTTTTTTCACCTCGAAAGAGGGGGACGCTGGAAACAACGCTGCCGGTTACCGGCTCTGAGCCCTTTGGCTTTGCTCAGGATAAACTCCGCGCAGGGTCTCGCAGCCAGATTCTTCGCTTCGCTCACAATGACATTCGTATAAAGCTTATTTTCGACAGATGCTAGGGTGCAAGCTCACGAAGGGCCGGCTTTCAGCGCCCCGCGGCCGGTTGTCGCAGAAGGTTCATTGCCCATCGGAGCGAGAACGTAACCGACTGCCTTCCATTCATTGTTTTCGAACGCCAAAATTACCGTCTCAAGCCATACCTTCTCGCCGGCAAATCTGGTCTTGTAGCGGTACACGACGGTAAAATTCTTGATACCCTTATCCGCTAGGCCATCGAAGGATTGTACGGTTTCAAGATCCCGGCTGAGGACTCCGCCCAGGGGCTTTCGCGCTTTATGGAACTGGGCGACAAAGCTATCCCTCGTCTTCGAGCTGCGAAAGCGGTCCGAGTATGCGTCATATATTTTGGCGTAGTCTCCCAAATCCGCCAGTGCCAGCACGCGTCGAACCGTGCGTGCTGCGTCTTCCATGTGAGAAGCCGCCTCTTGAACCTGCAGCTTGGACGAGCCCGCAGCTGGCAATGAGCGTTTCGCTTGGATGTACAGAAGGGGCCCGGAAAGCAGGAGCAAGAGGCAAGTCGTTACGATCCTTCGGTTGTAATGAACTTCCTCGACGGCCATTTTTCTGCATGAAGCATTGAGTTTTCATGTCTGAGCGTTCTGATTTGAATCATGTGAGACGCCAGTAGGACAAGCCCGGCAACAGGACCCGAAACTAACAACAGGTACGGCGCATATGCCGCAAGAAGCTCTGCCATGAGTCGCGCTCTATTGGTCGAACCTATCGGTCGGCCTGATGCCTCAATTGGTTATGCTAAAAGCCCACGCCACGCGTTTACCCAAACTCTTGTTGTCCCGTCCCTAATATCTCACGGCCGATCTGTGCCAGTACGGCGCTGATCGGATGATTGTGGAGCGGATCTGCCCTGTGGAAAATCACTAACGACTGTCGCCCATTCAATGACCCTCGACCGCATTGAGCCCCTTCAAAAGTCCCTTAAATGCCTCGGAGCCGTGGAGAATCTTGGGCCCAACGTCACGCAGTCTGTCCACCTCTTGTTTGGACAGAGAGAAGGTAGTCGGCAGGTTTAGAAAGTATTCCCGTTCTTTCGCGTCCTTGATTTGGTCGAAGCCGACATAAACCCCGTACGTTTCTATCGCCCCCGGTGGTTTGGTCGGCATTTGTGCTTTCGGGCATTGGTTTTGGAGAATGCCCTTACAAGCTTCGTACGCCAGGCGATCGTTTTGCCATTGATCAAACGTATCAAGTACTTGTTGAACCGAGTCGAACGAATAATTCGCCATCGGAACCGACGAAATAATATCGAGAATCGTCGTCAGGCCGGGCCCGCTGGCGCGTTTGTCAATCTCTGTTTTCGGCGCGGTGCGCGCGTCGACGACTACCACCACCAGCTTTTTGACCTTCTCGAGATTGATCTTGCTCGGCAGGTTCCACGGCAGATCGTTGGAGCGAAGCGCCACGAGAGGCCCACGAAGGCCGATGTTGTCGGCGATTCCGCCGTCCAGCAAATGAATGTATTGGCGCTCCTGGGGATCGAGGTACGATTGGGCGATCCGTGCGCGATTAAACCGAGGCGGGTTCGCTAGCAAATCCTTGGACGCCTCTTTGATCCAAGCGCTTTCTTGATAGTCACAAGTTCCGGAATAATTTTTCAGGACCAGCGGCGTAAACGCGATGGGGAAATTCGACGACGCGGCAACGGCCCGCGCCACTCGCACACCGCCCAAGTCGGAGCATAGCAGATCGAATTGGTCCTGGATGAAGGTGAACTGCGAACCCATCGCGATGTCGGTGGCATTGATCATCACGAATGGGCGACGGGCCTGCTGGATCAAGTCAGCAAAACTTTTCCCCTTGAAAATGTCCCGATCGTAAAGCTCGCTGGCGAGTTCGATACGTCCAAAGGTCGGGGACGCCAACCGTACCCAGTTGACGGGATTGAACAAGGAGCTGACGAGTTCCGCCTCGATGTTGCGGTACAGGAAGTCTTTCTGAAATTTGTCCGCATCAAAGAGTTCCTCTCGGAACAATCCATAATAGGCAGCGGTAAAACTGCCGCCCGAAATGGAAGAGATGACATCCACCTCATCGAGCAAACGCCTCTCCTGTCCTTCCCAGTGGATTTTGATTTTACGCAGCTCCTCCAGCACGCCATAAGAAAGTGCCGCCGCCCGCGTACCCCCTCCGGAAAACGTCAAAATGATGAACAGGCTTTCGGAGTTTCCCGCGGCGTTCAGATTTTCATAACGGTAGCCCGCCTTGGGATCGTATCGCCCAAGCTGAGGGTTGAGAGGAAAAGTCGCGCATCCGGCAAGCCAGAGCACGAATAACAAAGCAACGGCGGTGCGGTAATGGTGCTTCATAAAATCGCTGACGCACGGCGAAAATCATTGATGAAGAAAGGCATAACCACGGTTGTCCGCGGAATGTCCTTTTCGACGCTTTTCGGTTGATAGTCCTCGGGTTCTCCGAGGTCAAACAAGTGATGGCCCCTTTCCACCATCAACGTATCGTTGGTTTTTCCCGCAACCTGTCCGTCAATGCGGACGTTGCGATTGGTGGGATACGAAATCACTACGTATTCCATACACCTTCTCCTTCAATAGACGGTCTTAACACGGAGGGCGGGCTCTGAGCATTTGGACAGCCGGGCGGGTTAAATCGACAGCTCGAAGAGTGCCGATGCGGTCTTGCCTAATATCGCCGCTCGATCATCGGGTGAGTGTGCCGCCTCGCGCACAACCTCCAACGACTCTATGATGTTCGCCGCGGTTTTGCACTCCAACGGATAGTCCGTTCCAAACATGATGCGGTCCGCGGAGGCGATGTGAAAAGCCGCTTCCAACCCAGGGCGCCATGCGCCCGTTCCGGCGGTGTCGAAGTAAAGCGCGCGGAATATCTTTTCGTAGCGCTCCGCCAAGCCCAAACGCTTCTGCTCCGATTGCGTTTTGAGATATCCTTTCAACTCAGCTGGAACTTCCATATCCTCGGGCTCAAAAAAAGCCATCATCCGCCCCTTGAGCGACGAGGCTCCGCCGCCGAGGTGGGGCATGATAAAACGCAGCCCCGGAAAGCGCGGCAGCACGCTACACATCACACGCACGATGGCTTGAGTCGTTTCGAACGGACGAAACACACAACGATCGAGGTTGTAGATCGTATCCGATCCCGCGGGTTTCGACTGCGGGTGAATCACGATCGGCAGGTTGCGCCTCTGAATGCGCTCGTAAAGAGGGCTCATGATCGGGTCATCGAGCTGCACATGGAGGTGGCATGCCAGCAGCGCCACCGCGCGCAGTCCGAGCTCATCGATTCCGCGCTCCAGCTCGCGCTCGGCGGCCTCGGGTTCATGGATCGGCAGGTGAATCGCGCCCAGGAATCGCTTCGGGTATTTCCGTTCAACCTGGGCAATACCGTCGTTGAGCATTCGGGCAACGTCTGCTCCCATCACTTGTACCTGATCTGTGAGCACCGCCATCCTCACCCCGGCCTCGTCCATAACGCTTATATGGGCTTCGAGGTCCTTACGAGACGGGTTCAACGTCAGACTAATCTCGTTCGTGACAATTCTCCGCCCCCCGGCTTGCGCGGCGAGGCGGTCGAACAAGACGGCCGGCATATAATGGTGGTGAACATCAACGATCAGTTCCGTGAAAGCCATGGCTACGATATCACTCCCCCTCTGCGATAGTGTACAACACAGCGGCGCTGTACGTGACTAAATCCTGGCTGGCAAGAAAAAGAAATTCGGCGTGCGCTCCCTTCTGTCTTCTTACTTGGCCTCGATACTGCGCCGGTTGCGGTTGAGGTTCACCGCTTTCAAGCTCTTGCCACCTCGCGCTTCTGGTTGAGCACTTTCCAAACGGGGGGCTCACTAACTACGCAAAAACCTTGGTTCCGGCTGCCGATTGTAACACACCTGCAATCACGATTTCTAAGGGCTTTAGTTTCCGGGTTACCTGGCAAGTCGACGGCGGTAGTCCAAAGGAGTTGAGCCGGTCCAGCGTCTAAACGCGCGGTTAAAAGCGCTGAGCTCGGAGTAGCCCAGAAGAAAGGCAATTTCGGTAAGCGTGTTTCTGCGGTCTCTCAGGTAGTTCAGCGCAAACCGCCGCCGGGTATCGTCCATCAGTTGTTTGAAGTCCACTCCGTGCTCCTTCAACTGCCTTTGCAACGTACGCGGACTCATCGCAATTTTCTTTGCCACCCGCGTGAGTTTCGGGTCGCCATCCCTCATTGACTCTCCGATGGTTTTTCGCACCGACACAACAAAGTTGCTTTCCCGCGGCATCTCGCTTAGGACCCGCTCAAGGTACCGCTTCAAGATCCGGTAAAGCCGTTGGTCGGCAGCCGGTACTTGGCGTTCAAAGAACTCGCGCTCGATAACGAGAGCATTAGCCGAACAGCCGAACAAAACCGGAGCGCCGAAGACGCGCACATGCTCCGAGGCCTGCCCTGCGGCTTCATGCGCGAAGTGAACCTCCTGAGGGACCCAGTGGCTTCCTACCATCATTCGCAGCGTGTTCAACACTACCGCCATGCTGTATTCGTTGTGTTGGCGGGGCGTCTCGATCTCCGGGTCGGCCAGCAGATACTGAACGTACGCCCGCTCACCCTCGGTATTGAACGACATCTTGGCCGCTTCGTTTTGAACGTGGAGGTAGCGCGCCGCGGTTTCGAAACCGACCGCAATCGTTGGGGAATTTAAAACAACATAGACAAGAGGCCCGTTATTCTTAGGATTAAAGCGCTCTCCGAAGTGTAGCCCAAAACAAGGATCGGCGGTGGCCCGCGCCGCCTCTTCCAGAACCCGAGCAAACACCGAACAGGCGATCGAGCCCTCCGCGCGAGAAAAGACCGCGCGATCCAAACCGAGCGTGGTCAGGATTTGATCAGGGTTTCCACCCGCCGCCTTGATCGCCTCAAGCAGACCGGTCGCGGCGGCTACGGACATCATCGAGCTTTTGTGCACGGACGTTGTTTCTCTGGTCCCTCCTTAGCTCTAACTGGTTGCAGGTGTCAATCAAGTGGCGCGGAATGTCAAGACAAACGGCCTTCCCAGCTTTATTAATCTGGCAGGGAAACTTATGGATCTCCAGATTAAGCTGTTCCGCTGGCTTGCGAGAGGGAATCACGTCATCGCGCTTACCCGCGGCCCAATCGACATGGCGGGAGTCGCACAAATTTTTGCCGAGGTCGCGGAGATTACCCAACCCCTCCTGGATTGCAAGGTTTTAATCGACCTCCGAGACTCCACGTACAGACTTGACCCGGCCGATATCCATACCTTTGCTAATGAACTGAGGACGGATCTCTGGCCTGATACGAACAAGATTGCACTGGTGGCCGCCCCGTCGAGCGCGCAGTATAACCAGCTGTTTATGCTGAGCGTTTGCCTTTCGAACCGGGGTTTCAAAGTAGCCGTCTTCTACGACGCCAACGGTGCCGCAAGCTGGCTGGCTTGAACCCGATACCCACATCCGTAATCGTTTATCTGCTACTTGAAGAGAGCCTGTTGTTCGTTGTATAGACCGGCGATGATAGGTCGCTCGCCTCAGACCTGGCGCGACTTTGGATCTCGCTGGCTTGTGCGTGAAAGCAGTCGGATACAGCGAACGTCAGAGGTATACAAGATACAAAGGAGGCAGGCGGAAACTTGAGAACCGCTGCCTATCAGATCGTTATGGCCGAAGACCTTATTCGAATAGGGACTTTCAACCGGGATGCGGCGATCATCGCGGCACAACAGCGCGGCTTTCTCAATGAGGAAAATATCCAGGTGGAGATCAACTTAGTCACCGACTCGCCGACGCTGTTACGCAACTTGATCAGCGGCCGCTACGATCTGATCCTCAACAACGCCGACAACGTCATTGCCTGGGCGGAGGGACAAGGAGCGGATCCTAAGCCTAATGATTTTGTGATTTTCCTCGGCGGAAGCCAGGGGCTAAAGCAAAAACTGGTCGTTGTCGCGGGCATAAACGACTTCGCCAATCTCAAAGGGAAGGTACTGGCTGTAGACGCGCCGACCACCGGATTCGCGATCGTCGGAATCTATATCCTCAAGAAGCATGGCCTGGAATTGAACCGGGATTACACGTTCAAGGCTTTCGGCAACACAACGAAGAGAGCCGAGGCGATGAGCCTGGGCGAGGCCTCGGGAGCCATGATGAACATGCCCGACGACGAGATTCAAGAGCGCGGCTTTGAGATCCTGGCCCGCTCCGAGGACTACGTTCGTCATTACGCCAGAGGGCTCGGCGCGACGCGTCGACAATGGGCGAATGCGAACGAGGCCATGCTCGTACGGTTTATCCGGGCGATGATACGCGCCACCGATTGGGTCCTGGAACCGAGAAATAAAGAAGAGATCCTCAAGCTCCTTCTGCCTGAGAATCACAATTCCTCCGTTAGGACTGAAGAAATGTACGAAGAGAGCGTCAGTCCCGGATTTGGCTTCGCGCCACACAGCCAAATCGACATGGAAGGGATACGCACGGTTCTCCAATTACGCGCGACCGCGGGTTTGATGAAGCCACCCATCCCCGAAGCGGAAAAATATGTCGATGAGCGCTTCTACCAAAAGGCGCTCGCAACTTTAAAAGCTTGATTTCCCGGCCGCTTGAGTTGCGCCATCCACGGCCGCTACGGCAAAGTCCTGCGGCTCGGAGCTGATGTTAGTTAGAAGAAAAGAGATCCCAAACGACTCTGCGCGCGAGCAAGACTAAGCAGCGTCGTTGCCTGTCACGGGTAAGAATTCGGAGTTCAGGATCTCTGCCAGAATGTAGCAGACGTCTACTACGGAGAGGATACCTGCAAGTTTACCATGGTGCAGGACGATAGCCGAGCCAATGTGACGATTTGCCATTTCTGCGGCGACCTCATTGAGCGCGGTGTCGAACGCCACCACATAAGGATCGGAGATCATCACATGCCGAGCCCGGACGCGGGCTTTATCGGCTTTCGGCAACGAACGGTCAACCCGGCGATGCAAATCCCGCTGCGAAACAATCCCAACTACTCGTCCGTCTTGCTGAACGGGAACATGCCGGATGGCGTGCTCCGCCATTAAGCTCTCCACCTTTTCAACTGTGTCATCGGCATCGACAAAGTAGGGGAAGGGAGTCATCACAGCTCCAACCAATGGCATTTTCTTGTATTTCTTCATTGTCTTCTCGGCAAGTGCAAAGGCAGTCTCGCCCCCTCTTCGAAGGCTCCAAACGGCTACCGCTTAGAACATTTTAGCCGGCAATCCAGAGACTATTGAATAACGGGCCACGATGTCAACGTGCTGGCGGACCGACAAAATTGCCTATCTCTTGCCGCCGGGACCGACTCGTAGTGCAAACAGCGGCCAAGTGGACTTTGAGTTAAATGGCCCGTACGGGTTGACTCGTACTTGAATCGGCGCTAGGCCTGTGGCAGAAGTTTATTTAAATCTAAACATTGAAGGGAGAATGAACGATGGCAGTAAGAATAGGAGATCTCGCGCCGGATTTTTCGGCTGAGACAACGGAAGGCAAAATCAATTTTCATGAATGGATCGGCAATAGCTTTGCGATCCTGTTCTCGCATCCAAAGGATTTTACACCCGTCTGCACCACTGAGCTTGGCTATATGGCCCGTCTCAAACCCGAGTTCGAAAAGCGCAACTGCAAGGTCATCGGGCTGAGCGCCGATCCGGTAACCGATCACAAGGCTTGGGCCAAGGACATCCAGGAGACGCAGGGGCACGCGCCGAATTATCCGATCATCGGCGACGCGGACCTAACGGTAGCAAAGCTCTACGACATGCTGCCCGCCAGCGAGACCCCCGGCAAGCGCACCGCGGCCGACAACCAGACGGTACGCTCCGTATTTATCATCGGGCCGGACAAGAAGGTCAAAGCGATGCTCATCTATCCCATGAGCACTGGCCGCAACTTCGACGAGGTGATGCGCCTGCTCGACTCGGTGCAACTCACCGCCAAGCACGCGGTAGCGACACCAGTCAATTGGAAGCCCGGCCAGGATGTTATTATTCCCACTTCGGTCTCCGATGAGGACGCCAAGAAGAAGTACCCGCAGGGCTTCAAAACGCTCAAACCCTACCTGCGGACGGTTTCGCAGCCGGACAAGTAATTAACGCTGAAAGCTGAATCACGAGGCAGGCCTGTTTCTGGCAGCGTTCGCCGCCAGAAACATGGCCTGCCCCTCTTGCCTATTTATTCCGTCCAGATACAACTTCCCGCACGGGATCCGGCGGAGGGCAACGCCGAGCACTCTGTGGATGCCGTTTGTGTGTTGACAAGCCGCATCGCCCCGGTCGCAAAATGCTTGATCTTCGGTGGCAGGAAGTGCAGTTTTACGCGCGTAACCTTACCGGCCGTCAACCATCCCTCGCAGAAGCTGTGAAAAAATCCGTTCATGGTTCGACAAGTCTGTTCTGAGCGATGTCGCAGCCACGCAAGAGTGCCCGGCCTGACTAAGAACAGGAAAGCCGGTTGACAACCTGCTTCGTAATAAGTAATCCTCTGCCACCGTCAAGCCCGCCCGGCGAGATAGGGCCAAGTTTCCCATGGGAAATGTAAGCTAACAGCAAGGAGACGTTATGCCATACGAATCTATCAGCGGGGATATGACAATGGCCGTTACCGGCGACGCTATGATCAGCCGCGCCTTAATGCCGTTCCGGGAAGAACGGTACTTGCAGCTGCGCGATCTCCTTCATGCTGCCGACGCTCGCATTACGAATGGCGAAATCCTTTTCCACAATTATGAGAATTGGCCTACCTATCTTTCCCAGACCTACATGCGCTGTGAACCGCGCTTCATCAAGGACCTCCAGTGGCTGGGAATCAATATGATGGCTTGTGCCAACAACCATGGCACCGACTACGGCGAAAATGGCGTGCTCACCAACATCCGCTACCTGGACGACGCAGAGATGGTGCATGCCGGAACCGGAGAGAATTATGCCGAGGCGGTATCTCCGGCATATTTGGACACTTCTAGAGGCAGGATCGCGCTGATATCTGCCACTTCTTCCGGTCGAGCTAATTCTCGTGCTGGCGAACAACGACGGGACATGAAGGGGCGACCAGGCGTCAACCTCATGCGGTGGGTCAACGAGTGGACCGTAGACGAAGAAGCTTTTCAAGCGCTTAAGCGCGTCGCTCAGCAGTTCGGGTGGGGACAACGAATGGCGCCCTGGTGGACTCGAGCGTATGGTTTCGGTGAGAACGAATCGGCGAACGCAGTTCATTTCCTCGACCGCAACGCCCTGGGTGTGGGCACGGAAGATCCTGCGGCCAGGTTTGTATTGGGAAACTCATTTGAGCGGCATAGCAGGGCACACCAGTTTGACTTCCAACGTAACCTTCAGAGCATTAGCGATGCGCGCCGAATGGCCGATTGGGTGGTCTATGCCATGCATAACCACGAAGGCGGCAAAAGCGTGAACGAACCGTCAGACCACGTGCAGGCTCTGGCCCATGCTGTCATTGACGCTGGGGCTGATATTTTTATTGGTCACGGTCCTCACCTGGATCGGGGGATCGAAATTTACAAGGGCAAGGCCATCTTGTACGGCTTAGGCAACTTCATCATCCAGAACGATACGGTATTGCGGTTGCCTCACGAGAGCATGGTTGTCTACGGGCTTGGTCATGAAAACACTCCTGCTGATTTATACGATGCCCGCCGCCCCGCCCCATCCAGGCGCGAAACGACAACAGATCCGCACTGGCAGAGCGCTGTAGCCACGGTATCTTTCAAGGGGAAGAACCTCGGACAGATAACGCTTTATCCCATCGAGTTTGGATTTAGACTTCCTCGCTCCCAGGCAGGCCGTCCTATTCTGGCTCAGGGTCAAGCAGCCCGTGAGGTCCTGGAGCGTTTCCAACGCCTCTCGCAGCCCTTCGAAACCAAGATTGACATTCAGGGAGATATCGGCGTCATTCAGGTGGGATAGAACGTGAAAGAATAATTGCGTGGCAGGAATGAGGAGACCGGTGGAAATCTCCTGGCCCCGGGCGCGCGAAAAACTCCCCCTGCTTGCGGTTCCTAGCTAGTCGCTCTTCTCTTATGGGTCAAGCCCCACCTCATTTTATTCGCCCCAGCTTGGTCGCACGCGCGGCCAATCGAATCTACGGTTGGCTTGCCAGCGTTGGTCTTGGCCCTTACTACAGTTATCTGCTGCAGGTCGCGGGCCGCAAGACGGGCAAGACGCGCTCGACGCCCGTCAATGTCCTTAGCCATAACGGTAAGCTCTTTCTCGTTGCCACCCGAGGCCGCACCCAATGGTCGCGCAATGCTCTAGCTGACGGAAAGGTAAGTCTTAAAAGGGGCCGCGTGCAAATGGAGTTTAGGGTGCGCCTTGTCCTCAACGCCGAGAAGCCCGAGATTTTGAAGGCTTATTTAACCCGCTTTAACTGGATGGTTCGGCGATTTTTTTCTGTGCGCGCCGACGCCCCTCTTGCCGCATTTGCGCCGACCGCCAATCGCTATTCTGTTTTTGAGTTGATTCGAAACTCGTAACCAACGCGTCGGCGTACGTTTAGTTTGCAGCGCAGGAAATGAAAAATCGCGCTAGCGAACAGCGCCCATCGGGTCAGTTGCGCTTTGCCCTTTGCGCTTTGCTTTATGCGATTGTGACTTCGTTGAGCCGGCTCTGGCCTCCCGTAAGATACTCCACACCGCCCTGTAGGACTCGCTACTTTTTACCCTTCGGGTTGACGCCATGCACGATCATCGGATAGTCTCCATGGAAAATCGCAAAGGGGCAAGCCGGCTCTTTTCCGCCGCGGTATTTCAAGATTGGACAAGCCTGCGGGCGAAAGATCGTCCAGATGGACAATTTCAGTTTTTCGAGGAGAACCTTAAAAACGAATTCCGACCATTGAGCAAGAGGAAAACTAGCACGACTTCCAATTTAGCTGAGGCACAAAAAGGAGAAATCCTCCGCATTTACTATCAGAAGGGGGAGGCGGCAGCCCTGCTAGCGCGGTCAGACCCATCCTGGGAGGCGGTGCCGCTGCCAAAAAACTTCCTCAAAAACAAGCCTTACCCTGGTGTCGTCATCGCTTGCAGTCCCGCAGTTTTCTCATCCCGATTGCGCGCCGCAATTGAGAAAAATATTGTCCGGCTTATTTATCTCATAGCCGGCGGAGCGCCACTGCCTCCGCAGGCCAGTGGAACTGCCATTTTCGGCTTTCTGGTTCCGCCGGTGCAGGCGGCTGTGATGAGAAGCCTGGTAAACGCGGCCTGGGAAAATCTTCTGCTTGCTCGTCACCGGACCGGGCTCGAGCAAGAACTCGAACGCGTACACGCCGAAATTGACCAACTGAATCAGATCGGGATCGCGCTGTCCACGCAACGGGATCGGGAGTCATTGATGAGCCTGATCCTGCGCAAAAGCCGGGAGATCACCAATAGCGATGCGGGCTCCCTATATTTAGCCGAGGAACCTGACCAAGGAGGAAAATACCTCCGCTTCACGATCGCGCAGAACGACAGCGTGCAGTTTCCTTTCGAAGAGCTTACCATACCGATCGATGCCTCCAGCCTCGCCGGCTACGTCGCGTTAACTGCGGAAGAGCTAGACCTGGAAGACGCTTACGAAATCCCCCCTTCGCTGCCGTTCCGCTTTAACCCCCAGTTTGACCAGAACAGCGGATATCGCACCAAGTCGATCCTCGTGGTGCCGATGAAAAATCCGCACGGGGAAGTCATTGGGGTCCTGCAACTCATTAACTGCAAGCGGGACGCGCGCGTGCGTTTGGACCGCGATAAGGTGGAGCAGCATGTAATCCCTTTTCCCAAGGAGCGGCGGGCATTGCTGAAATCGTTGGCCAGCCAGGCGGCAGTGGCGATTGAGAATAACCGCCTCTATGAAAGCATCGAAGCGTTGTTCGAAGGATTCGTCAAGGCTTCCGTGATCGCGATTGAAGCTCGCGACCCAGCCACTTGCGGCCATTCCTTCCGTGTAGCGGATCTAACGGTGGGATTGGCGGCGGCTGTGGATCGGGACGACTCTACCGCTTTCCGCGACTTCCGTTTTAGCCGCTCCGAGATGAAGGAGCTTCGTTACGCTTCGCTGCTGCATGATTTCGGCAAGGTCGGGGTGCGCGAAGAGGTGCTGGTCAAGGCGAAAAGACTCTATCCCCAGCAACTCGACGTGGTGAAACAGCGGTTCGACTATGTCCGCAAAGCTGTCCAACTGGAGCACAGTGAACGAAGGGTGGCTTACCTATTGGAGAAGGGAAGGGAAGAGTTTCTAGCCCGGGAAGCGGAATTCCAGAGGGACCTCGAAGAAAAGTTGCGAGAATTGGATGAGCTGCTGAAATATGTCGTGAAATGCAATGAGCCCACGGTCCTGCCTGAGGACAATTTCAGGCGCCTGGAAGAACTCGGTGCCATGCAATTTGTGGATTGGCAAGGCCGACCGCGCCCTCTACTTGCGCCTCGGGAGGTGACCCTGCTTTCCATTTTCAAGGGGACCCTCGATGAAAGCGAGCGGCGGCAGATTGAATCTCACGTCATCCACACCGTCAACTTTCTGAGTCAGATACCATGGACCAAAGAGATCAAAAACATTCCCGTGATTGCCTCTGCCCACCACGAAAACCTTCGTGGCACGGGTTATCCCTACAATCTGACCGCCGCGCAGATTCCATTCCAGTCCAAGATAATGATGATCGCCGACATCTATGACGCTCTTTCAGCCACTGACCGGCCTTACAAGAAGGCCGTGCCCGTGGATCTGGCCCTGGATATCCTCGCGCAGGAAATGAAGCAAGGTTTATTAGACGCTGCGCTTTTCCGCCTGTTCCGAGAGGCTGAGATTTTCAAGCTCACCACGAACTGGAAACCGCCCTCACCCTCGGGCTACTGAATCACTCGATTTCACATCTCAGAAAGTCCGGCTGTTTTCCGGCGCCCTGACCTCAAAAGCGTTCACCACCAATCCAATCAGGCTCTAGCCGGTATGCGCGACCGTCTCCACAAGCCGTTGGTGACCTAACTCGGCCTGGCCCAGGCCAAACAATTCGTCGGACAGTCCTCGCGCGCGGAGCAAACTCCGCACGATCTCCACGGGCAACCCCTCACGCGCCGTCAATCCCGGTAACGTGGCGTTGGCGCGAACGGCCTCCACGGCCTTCGCGCAGCTCGGCAACCTTTGGCGCGTGAAGTAACGCGCCGTGCGGACCGTGCCCTGATGCCCGAAGGGGTCCCAAATCGTCTGATCCTCCGGCGAGAGCGCATCACGGTTCACAGGCGGCATTCGGCTCATACTTTGCTCCTCGTACGTTACTGTCAGAAAATTAGGGTCCGTTCTTCCTTAGACGAAAATTTAGCGATGCCTCTCGGCCGGCGTACCGAGCGTGTCGACCACGGCCGTGAGACTAGGAGGCGGATCCGTCCGATCTTTGAAGGATGCGAGTCGTTCACAGATTTCAGCGGCTGCCTCGTGAAAACCCGCGGGTAGCCCGGCCGCTTCGAAGGCCGCGGCAATCTCTCTCATCTCGCCCGCATAGCGCCACGCCTTGGGCGTCGCGACTTCCGCTGCTTGAATGCAGCGTCGCTCGAGGTGGGGCTGAGAAATGGCCCACTCCTGGGTCAGAGCTTTGTCAACCCCCTCGATCGAGGCCAGCGTACGGATTGCCAGAAGCAATGCATCCGTGCATTTGGTCCAGGCAGCATAGGCGACCTTCAAAGCCGAGGCAGCACCGGGCTGCGTGCCGATGGCCCTCGCGTCAAGCAAGCTCGCGGAAAACAACTCAGACACTTCTGGGGCACGCGCCCCGGAGAGATAGAGACGGGTTGTTCCGGCTCGTTTTACCGGCGACCCGATGATGCCCCCGTCTACGAAACTTGCTCCAGCCCTAGTCACGATCTCGCCAATTTGCTCGGCCGTGGCGCGCGAGACCGCGTTAGCGTCCACATAGACACCTTTGAATTTGTGCTCCGCCACGTTCTGGGCGACGTCTGTGGCGGCATGTGGCGGGCAAACCGAAAGCACGACATCGCTTCCCCGGAGCGCATTAGCCAAATTCTCCGCGTCAACCAGCCCGGCCTGCCGAGCACGATCACGGGTCGCTTTGCTACGTTGGTCCGAGACCCAGACGACCCGAGCGCCGCTGGTAGCGGCCGCCGTGCCGATCGTCGCGCCCATATTACCGGGGTGAAGCAGCGCAACAGTCTTCAGGTTCATGATTCGTTCCTCCTGAAATATAATTCGGTCGGTGCCCACAGTTGGACGGTCAGTCCGCAACCCACCGAAGGTGCTGGAGTTTTCGCTTCAAGATTTCTTCGTTACTAAGCCGGGAATTAAAATCAAAGAGGGAACGTTCCCATGAACCATACACGGGATTCGGGAGCAAGATCCACTGTGTGCCCCACTGGCTGTGCTTGAAAGCCTCCTTAAGGCGATCTTGAGGTGTCCCTCGATACGCGGAAATGAAATCTCCCAGATCATCGCCGATGATGAGCAGCACTCTGTGCGATTGCGCGATGAACCCACGCCTGGTTGCTTTGTCCGATCCCCAGTCCGCGCGCTCCCCTCGGGTAAGAACCGTATCCGTCTCTTCACCTAGGTTGACGCCGATCGAGCTTAATTGGGTCCGGACTTGCTCCTCCTCACTCTTATCGCGGTTGGTAACGAAAAACACCGTTACCCCACGGGCTTGCGCAAAAGAGATGAAATCCACGGCCCCGGTGACCTCCGTCGCTTGCTGTTTTACTCCCCAAATCTTCCACAAGCTGTCAGAATAGTTCAGGTGATCTCTGATCAGGCGACCCTGCAACACCGAATTGTCCAACACGGTTTCGTCTACGTCCATGATCACCGCTGGGGGAAGATTCTGGAAGCCTCCTTTTTGAGACGGTTCCGCGGTCCATCGCTGGTCGGCCAGAGCCTGTTGCAATTGAAGTTTTGCCATTGCGTAAATCACTTGCGTCAACAAACGGTACTCTGCCGATGTTTGTTGCCAGAGCGTGGCATTGAGTCTATCGTCTCCTTCAAAATGCTCCGTTTTCTGCTGCGTTTCGCCGTCAGCAGGTCTCGACGCGGCAGGGATGGCACATGCGTATATGAAGCTTAGTAGAATCAGCAACGATGCAGCGTGGCGAGTATATTGCGCCTTCCTCCAGATGCTGTCTCGTGGGACTTGCCCCTGCGAAGTCTTCGTCCTTATTGGTCTGTGCTCACGCCGGCAGAAATTCATAAGCCCCCTTTCCATCGAAGCACCCGCTGCGCTAATGGTCATACCCTAATTAGTCGGATGTAGCAGCGCAACAGTTCAAGATGTTAAAATGTGCCATGTCGGCGTGTTTCGCAATTCGCCAGGCTTGACTATACGCTCGAACGGTCTGGTTCACGCGCGACCGCTGAAGAAATAACCGGTCCAAGTGGGCGTCATCCTAGTCTGGGTTTCGCAGTGATTCAAGGCGCTCGAGCCAACGATCGAAACGGGGCATCAGGCCGGCGTGGTGAGGGATCGTAAGATGCCATATCCTCTTGTCATTGATTAACCGGCTCGGAATACATATCGTAGCGTGAAATGCTTCTCATGGATGCGACGATGTTGCAACCGGAATTAAAGGGGAGGAACGTTATCGATGGGTGAAACCAGAGTCGATCTGGTGCACCTCCTCGAGGATCTGCGCGACGCCTATCCCGGATCGATCGAGGAAACGATTCTTACGGAGATCATCGCCAACGCTCTCGACTCAGGCGCCACGCAGATCACCTTCGAATCCGATCCGGCACGAGGTACCCTAACCACAATCGACGACGGCTCTGGCATGCTCCGCAAGGAACTGGCGCGCTACCACGATATTGCCGCCAGCACGAAGACGCGCGGACAAGGCATCGGCTTTGCGGGCGTCGGCATCAAACTTGGGCTGTTGGTATGCGAGGAAGTGTTGACCGAGACCCGCCGCGGCAAAAGCCACGTGGCGACTTCCTGGCGTCTGGCTTCGCGCCATCGGGCGCCTTGGAAGTGGGTTCCGCCTCTCGGCCTGGCTGCCGAACGGGGGACAGCCGTCAGGCTCAAAGTTCACAACGCGTTGTCTCCTTTGCTCGATCCCGGCTTTCTCGAAGCGAGCATGCGGCGCCATTTCCAGCCTTTGCTCGACGCGAGTTTTGATGAATTTCTCGCCGCACATTATCCTGAAGGTGTTGTTATTGATGTCAACGGCCGCCGCCTGGAGAAACAACGATGGACGGCGCCGCTCCATGGCGTCTTGGAAATTCGCCTGCTGCGCAAGCGCAAGCCTTCGGCCTTCGGCTATCTGATCCGGGAAAATGTTCCCGTCTCCGAAGAGCAGCGCGGCCTCGCGATCAGCACCTACGGCAAAGTGATTCGCAGGGGATGGGATTGGCTTGGGCTGACGCCTTCAGCGCCCGAGCTGGTGGGCGGCCTAATTGAAGTGCCGGAACTGGCGGCTTGTTTGACGCTTAACAAAGGTGATTTCATCCGCACCGGCACACGTGGCGCCACCTATCTTGCTTTCCGCAAAGCGATTCAGGAAGCCGTGTCGAAACAGCTCGCCGCCTGGGGTGATGCGCGTGAGTCAACCGAGGATACGCGCCCGAGGGAAGTGCGCCCCCTGCAGAGGGATTTGGTGCACGTGCTCGAGGACTTAGCTGAAGAGTTTCCCTTGTTGGCTTCCCTCGTGGAGCACCGCGCCGGCGGACAAAAAAAACTGCCTCTGGGATCCAGCGGCAACATTACCGATCCTCGCGCATTCGTGACCGCCTCCGTGATGGAACAAGCCGAGTCTTACGATGAAGACAGATCCAAGGAGGCGGAAGTTGAAAGTCGCGGCGACGGAGAGCCTGGCGGAGCGGAACCGGCTCATGCTGCGGCGGCGCAGGATCATGGTCTCGTCTTGCCGGGCAAGGGCGGCGTAAGAAAGCCCGCGCACTACGGGCTCGACATTCAGTTTGAAGACCGCCCCGAGGATCTGGAGCTCGGGCGCTTACTGGAATCCACGGTCTGGGTCAACCGCTCCCACCCGGCGTACCGGCGCGCGCTCGCGTCTCGCACCATCGGTTATCACATCGCCTTAGCCGTGGCGATGGCCCTCGCCCCTTTGGCCGTCGATGCGGCCAACGAACACGGCTTCGTTACGGCCTTTCTTTCCCGCTGGGGCGAAGCGCTTGATCATCCCACTTCAAGCAAGAGAGCGAAACGGTAGCGGTAAGCCACCCTAAGGGGTTGGAAGCACGGCTTGCGGAGCACTTCGCTGGGAGGGGCAGGATTCCTATACCAGGGCTTCTCTCACCTTTCACTCTGGTAACCAGGCGACTTGACGACGTTCCGCCTCCATCCTTAGAAGGGTAGGGTCAAAGTCTTTCGGGATTGATTTCGTCGGAAAACCTCCCTCTAACAGACCAAACTCCAGCTGGAACCATATTGGCTGGATGTCTCTGGCGATGACATACACGGCCGCAAGAATTTCCGCTGAAACGTGCTGTGAAAAATAAAAGGGGCCAATCTTTCGTATCGTTAACTTTTGAAAAGGCTCGATTATGATTCGTTTCTCAGCGGTAATAGTAGCACTGTGGACGACTCGTAATTCCGAGCCTAGGGGATGATCTGCTTGGGTATCACGGACATCGATATAGGCCCGTAAATGTTTATTAATAGTCTGTGTCACATTATTCTTGTCGACTAGTGACCAGGATACGACATCGACTTTGATATCCTCTGCAGTTAGCAAACTTAAGTTTTCAAGTACGAACGACAAAGCTGCGCCTCGCGTAGGAATATCACGATCGCTAGATAAGGATTGGAATTGATGGGTGGATTCATTGATAAGCGGCATGTGTACATCTAGCAGAGGACGTTGCCGCCTTCCCAACACGAGATCCGTGATAAGATATTCAGGGACCGGAAATGTTGAATCGCCTACGCGCAAAAAATACTTAAGCTCTCTGGACTCTACGCACGGCACAAGTGATGGGCCTCGTGCAACGGCAATAGCCAACGCTTGGCCTTGCGGATGATTAATGACCTGAAATCTTGGTTGGGGAGAAAAATAACTAGCCATATCGTGCAGACAACGCGACGCCCACTGATCCAATGGAGACTGTCCAACGCGTTCCTCGCACGGAGCAATTCGGCGGGGCAAGCTTTCGTCGACACCGATGATCAAGACACCGCCATCGCTGTTGGCGAAGCCGCTGACGTACTCTCGAATCGCTCGCCGCCCCTCATCACGTTTTAGCTGTGATGTAATTATTCCGTTTTTATAATCCAAAAACAGATCTTCCTTTGGATTTTCCCGGATAAATTGATCCGGTCGCTCCGGACTGAGGGTATTGCCTTCAAGAAGATAATTGAGCAGCTCTTTGGAGGTTAACGCCTCCATTCTAATCGGCCCGCGCTTTCCACATGTACCACGTTGGGGTCCCGATAAGTTCCTGTTCGCGCTGAACGACGAAGCCGAACTTTTTATAGAACTGGACGTTCTCCGGACGGTCGGTTTCGAGGTACCCGGCGACGCGCTCCTGCTTCAGGTGTTCAACATAGCGACTCATCAACGCCGTGCCGACTCCTTGTCCTTGCGCCTCGGGAGATACGCCGATGGGCCCCAGATGCGCGTGCGGCTCCTTCGGATCGAGACGGCACCAGGCGGCAAACCACACGACGATTCGCGGAACTGCCGCGCCGAGAGGTTTTAACATCGTTGCCGTGACAGCCGGAATCTGCTCCGGCAGCGGGAGGCAGTTTGGCGACGCGTTAAAGTGCATATATCCACGGATTGCGCCATCCACCAGAGCGACGAACGCGTGGCCGGTGAACATATTCTGCATGCCGATGCGGAAGAACAGCCGGTTCTGCTCGATTTGCTGCGGCCCGAAGGCGGATACGTGGAGGGGATTGGTCACAAATGCGTCTGCGAGCATGGCCACCGTCGCTTCCAACCGACTCGGATCATATTTTTCAATCACTAGCGCCGTCTTGGTCTCCTGCCAAACACCAAAAAGCTATATGAATTCGATACCATACTCCACATCCCATGCGGTTTGCGTGGGGCAATAACAGCTGCGATTGTCGTGCCGGTCAATAGCTAAGTCAAGGTCTTTTTTGGTCGCCGTCGCTGGGATGAACTTCGCGACCCCGGCAGTCTTCCTGTTGCTTTATGCCTCGGCCCTACGTTAGATAATAAATTAACGCATGACGAATTGAGGAGAGGACAATGGCGCAGAAATCGCTTGACGGTTTTGGCACGCGGACAAGCTTAAAGGTCGGTAATCAGAGCTATGATATTTTCCGGCTCGATTTGCTCGAAAAGGCAGGCTTTAAGAACGTCTCGCGCTTGCCGGTATCTCTCAAGGTGCTGCTGGAAAACCTGCTGCGACTTGAGGACAATCACCATGTGAGCAAAGCCGACATCGAAACTTTGGCAAACCGAGACCCGAAAGTTAAACAGGAAAAAGAGATCGCCTTCATGCCGGCGCGGGTGCTAACCCAGGATCTTACCGGCGTCCCGGCGGTCGTCGATCTGGCGGCGATGCGCGAAGCGATGCGGCGACTGGGCGGCGACCCGAAGAAGATCAACCCCCTCGCGCCCTGCGACCTTGTGATCGACCACTCCGTTCAGGTCGATCGTTTCGGTTCCTCCGAGGCCTTTCATCTCAATTCCCAAATCGAATACGAGCGCAACGTCGAGCGCTACGCTTTCCTGCGCTGGGGCCAAAAAGCCTTCCGCAATTTTAGAGTCGTCCCGCCGGACACGGGTATTTGCCACCAGGTGAATCTGGAATACCTAGGGCAGGTCGTCTTCCGGGCGAAGGAGAACGGAACGACTTTGGCCTATCCTGATACCGTCGTCGGTATGGACTCGCACACGCCGATGATCAACGGGCTCGGAGTAGTGGGGTGGGGTGTGGGAGGCATCGAAGCAGAGGCGGCGTTGCTCGGCCAGCCCTTGATCATGCTCATTCCCGACGTCATCGGCTTCAAGGTTCACGGTAAACTCCCTGAGGGCGCCACATCGACCGACTTGGTCCTCACTGTCACGCAGATGCTGCGCAAGAAAGGAGTCGTGGAAAAGTTCGTTGAGTTCTATGGTCCAGGGCTTTCAAATCTCGGCGTCGCAGACCGCGCAACCATCGGCAACATGTCGCCGGAATACGGCGCGACGATCGGTTTTTTTCCACCCGATGACGAAACGCTCAAGTACCTTGAACTCACCGGCCGCGACCCCGAGTTGATCCGGCTAGTCGAAACCTACTGCAAAGAGCAGGGACTCTTCCGCACTGACGCGTCTACCGATCCCGTCTTTACCGATACTTTGGAATTGGACCTCGCTACCGTGGAGCCGAGTCTCGCCGGACCGAAAAGACCACAGGACCGAGTTCCGCTCACGAAGGCAAAGAGCGCTTTTCAAGCAGCGCTCCCGGCGCTGATGAAAAGCGGCACGGCGGACAAAACCGTTTCGGTGCAGCTCAACGGCGACCGCTTTCAGCTCAACCATGGCTCGGTCGTGATCTCGGCGATCACGAGCTGTACCAACACTTCCAACCCTTCAGTGATGGTGGGCGCCGGTCTGCTCGCCAGGAAAGCAGTGGAGCGAGGACTCAAGAGAAAGCCCTGGGTCAAAACCAGTCTGGCTCCAGGCTCGAAAGTTGTTACCGATTATCTGAAAGATACAGGCCTTCTTCCCTACCTGGAGCAACTCGGCTTCTATCTCGTCGGCTACGGCTGTACCACCTGCATCGGCAACACCGGACCGCTCCCGGAACCGATCTCCGCAGGCATTCAGGAGGGCGATCTCGTCGCCTGCGCGGTGCTTTCCGGCAACCGGAATTTCGAGGGCCGCATTCACCCGCAGGTGCGCGCGAACTATCTTGCCTCTCCCCCGCTCGTTGTCGCCTATGCGCTGGCGGGGCGGATGGACATGGACCTTTACAGCGAGCCGCTCGGAAATGATTCCACGGGCGCACCTGTCTACTTGAAGGATATCTGGCCAACGCCGGAGGAGATCCGAGCCGAGATCAGCAAGTCGGTCAGGTCCGAGATGTTCAAGAAAGAATACGGCGAGGTGTTCGAGGGCGACGAACGCTGGAAGAAAATGCCGACGCCCGAGGGCGAGCTTTTTGCTTGGGATCCCAACTCAACTTACGTGCGCGAGGCTCCCTACTTTGAAGGCATGAGTAAGACTCCCGCGGAGCCGAAGGACATCACCGGCGCTCGCGTCCTGGCAGTGCTGGGCGACTCGATCACCACGGATCATATCTCTCCCGCGGGGGCGATCGAAAAGAATGGACCGGCCGCCCGTTATCTTACAGAGCATGGCGTCCAGCCCAAGGACTTTAACCAGTACGGCGCGCGGCGGGGCAACCATGAGGTCATGGTGCGGGGGACCTTCGCCAACGTGCGCCTCAAGAACCAGCTCGCGCCCGGCACCGAGGGAGGCTGGACTGTGCACCTGCCCGACAAAAAGCAAATGTTCATCTACGACGCCGCCATGCAATACCAGAAGGAGGAAGTGCCGCTAATCGTGATCGCCGGCAAGGAGTACGGCTCCGGCTCGTCCCGAGACTGGGCCGCTAAAGGACCACGGCTCCTCGGCGTGAAAGCTGCCATCGCGGAAAGCTATGAGCGTATTCATCGCAGTAACTTGATCGGGATGGGCATCGTTCCGCTGCAGTTCAAAGCGGATGAGAGCCTCAAGTCGCTCGGCCTTACCGGATTTGAGATCTACGACATCACCGGAATCGCCGCCGGACTCAAGCTGAGACAGGATCTCACCGTGAAAGCGAGAAGCGACGACGGCAACATCAAAGAGTTTAGGGTGACGTGCCGCATCGACACGCCTGCAGAGCTTGATTATTATCGCAACGGCGGGATTCTGGAGTACGTGCTGAGGCAGCTCGCGAAATAAATATTCGCCCTTGCGGTCAACCTCGCTGCCGAGAGAAATCATGTGGAGAAAACCACTCAGGGGCTAGCTTCACGAAGAAAACCTAAAATAAAACCGATTACTCCCCCACCCGCCGCGATGCCCCTCACGTTGGTCAGGCCAAGATCGGATCCCACAATCGTGACTACGATCATGAAGCCAAAAACTGCCAGTGGTGCTCCAAAAAGCATCCCCCCCAGAGCAGCAATGAAACGTTCCCGTGTCAGGAGAGAGGCCAGCCTAGATTGGCCGGCCACGGCTAGTTTTTCCCGGTTCGCATTTCGATCTCCAATGAACCCAGGCTAAAGCTATGTGCCCTTTGCCGCAGGGGCTTCAGAAGCGGCTTTCTCGCTAATCGGTGCCGTACCGACCCAATGGCCAAGATCGACAACGATCCCTTCCGGCCCCCGGTATTTCACCTCGTAATGTGCAGAGCCGCCGAGATCTAACGTCCCGATCTTCTTTGCTCCTTGCGCTTCCATCAGGCGGCTGACCTCGCCTTCGTTTTCTACCGTAAACCCGATATGATCAATCCCCGTCTGCACGGGTATCCCGTCCGGTGAACCAATCCGGCTCGGGAGCACCGTGATGTTGATCGCCCCGTCGGACAGGTCAATGGCACCGTTTTTCCGCCGCTGGGTGATTTGCATCTCGAAGGATTTGGCAAAAAAATTTGCCATTCCCTCGACGTCCGCGGCCCGGTACGCGATGTGTCTAATCTTTGCCATCTGCACCTCCTGTGATTTTAACGAAGATGGTTTCGCCGTTCAGCGATTTATTTGCCCCCATAAATCTTGACAAAAAATCCCTCGTTATCGAGCTTCTTGAGCCAGCTTGTGTCAATCGTTTCCTCCGCTCTGACGGATGCGACTTTAGGGTTTTGCTGCGCCATGTACTTGATGACGGTTTTCCTTCCCTCCACCGTCGGATAAGGCTTGCGATCCAGTTCTTCCTGCGCCTCGAGATAGAAATCTTCGGCGTCATCGGGTTTCGCCAGTCTCAGGTTTTTGGCAAGGATTTCTTTTACCGCCGACTTGTTGTCCTTGTTGAAGGTGTAGGCGTACCCTTCCAAAACCGCGCGCGTAAAATTCTCTCCGATTTGCGGCCGCCTGGTCACAAAATCTCGCCGCGCAGCAAGCACGGTATTCTGATAGGGAATCTTGGCGCGGCTTAGGTTCAACAGTGGATTATAGCCCCGGCCAATCATCACTTTGGTGGCGATCCGCTGGAGCATGGCGCCGTCGAGCCCTTTCGCTTCGAGAGCGGCCACACGCTCCGGATCCAGGCCCGTCTGAAGCAGGATAATAGGGTCTCCCTGGAGGCTGAGTCCGAGATGTTCCAGCGCGATCAACGCGGATACGTGAGAGGAACCGCCAAAGCGAGCGGTGCCGATTCTTTTCCCTTTCAGATCGCCTGCGGTCTTGATTGTGGACTGGGTCACCAGGGTAAACGGCGATGTATTGCTGAGGCCAAGGAAAGCGACAATCTGCTGGCCGGCGGCAATCAAATTGACCAGGGCCGCGGGTGCGCCCGCCGCGACATCGATCTCGCCCGCGGCAAGCATCTGGGCTACGAGCGCGCCTCCGCTTACAAAGACCAACTCCGTGTCGAGCCCGTACTTGTCGAAGATTTTCTTGTCTCTTGCCACCCAGAGCGGAGTGTTGTGCGGCGTCGCGGTCGAAACCGCGACCCGAAGCCGCGTCCGCGCGGTCTGCGCCGTAGAGAAATCGGGCAGCGTCAGGAATAAAACAATGGCGAGTCCGATCGCTGCTGATTTTCTGCACATTTCCTTCCCGCGCTTCCTGTTTGGCCCGAGATCCTCTGCCCCTCAAGTTCCTATCACAAGCCTAGCATTTGATCCACGACCTAAAGACGATGTCGGAAAAGAAGCCCGAACTCTGCAATCCGTCGAGCAACAACCGGTCGTTTCCTTTAAGGTGGATATCCCCTTCATGACAGAACAGGGTTTCCAAACGCCCCTCCGGAACCGTAAAGCAAAAATCCGATCCCCCGGGAATGACAATCTCCTGGCCCAACGACTCTCGGATAAAGCGTTCCAGGGATTGCGTGCTGACTCGCATCGGGACATATTGCAGGTCCGCGTGCAAGATGCAGCCCCAGCCGTAATAGGCGGTGATGACGGAGTCGCCCCCAAGCAGTTGCTGAAAGGCAGCCGGCAGAGCCATCATCGCTCTCCTGAGCTCGCCGGACGACAATGCGCCGGAAGAAAGTCCTTGTATGCTATGCGGCATAATCCAACCTGCCGGTTCATTATACGGAAGGTGCTATAATGGCACAAGCTGGACGTCCGTCGGAACGTCTGGCATGAAGAAGGTATCCATGAGCCAAGACATAAGCATCAAAATCGTTCATAAGATCGGGGACCTGAAGCGGGACTCCTGGGATCACCTCGTGGGCGCATCCTCCCCGTTCCTCAAGTGGGACTGGCTCGACTGCCTGGAGCGGAGCGGGTGCGCGAGCGAAAAAACCGGTTGGGCTCCGCACCACCTCGTGGTCGAAAGGCAAGAGAGACTCGTTGCCGCCTGCCCCATGTATGTGAAGTCGCACAGCATGGGCGAGTTTGTCTTCGATTACCAGTGGGCAGAATTCGCGCATCAAATCGGGGTCCGCTACTATCCGAAGATGCTTGTCGGGATCCCCTTCACCCCTGTCACTGGACCACGGTTTGTTACCGGCGCAGGCGAAAATCGCAAGGAGTTGATTCGCCTCATGGGTCAAGCTCTCATTCAGGTATGCAGAGAAAACAAGATATCGTCGATCCACGTCAATTTTTGTGTGGACGACGAAAGAGACGCGTTGACCGAGATCGGCTATCTCCGGCGCACGGGGATTCAGTTCCACTGGCGGAATCGTAATTTTCAATCCTTTGAAGATTATCTCGCGTCCTTCAAAAGCGACCGGCGCAACAAAATCAAACGCGAGCGCCGGGAATTGCTCAAGCAAGAAATCGCCATCCGGGTCGCTGAAGGAGACGATCTGACTCCCCAGCTCCTCAAGACGATGTTTCGCCTTTACAAGCACCACGTCGACCAACTCTATTACGGTCAACAATATTTGAATCAGGCTTTTTTCGAAGAGGTCTGCAGGCGCTTTCGCTCACACCTCTGTCTCGTGCTCGCGGAAAGAAACGGGCGTATCGTCGCGGGAACATTTAACATTCAGGACCATCGAGCCCTTTACGGACGGTACTGGGGGTGTTTCGAGGAACACAACTTTCTCCATTTCAATGTCTGTTACTACTCGGCTATCGAGCATTGCATTGCGAAGGGGCTGGAGAAATTCGAGGCCGGAGCCGGCGGCGGGTTCAAGCAGCTGCGCGGGCTTGATCCGGAGCATACCCATAGCGTCCATTATATCTTGGACGAGAAGTTTCGCCACGCGCTGCAGCAGCACCTCCGCGAAGAGCACGCTGACACGGCGACCAAGAGAGAAACTTTACTCGAGAGGAGCCAGCTCAAGAAGGAACCGTGACCGGTAGCTCCGCGTAGGCGAATGTGAGCTGCTCGTCGACCGCGTCCACCTCAACCCTGCCGCCGTTCTGCAACTTGCCGAACAGAATCTCGTCCGCGAGCGCGCGCTTGATTTCCGTCTGGATCAAGCGAGCCATCGGCCGCGCGCCGAAAATCGAGTCATAACCCCGCGCCGCGAGCCATTTTCGCGCGCGGTCAGAAACATTCATGAAGACGTGTTTCTCACTGAGCTGCACTTCCAGCTCGACGAGGAACTTGTCGACCACGCGCTCGATGATTTCCGGGCTCAACGCGTTGAAATGAATGATGGCATCGAGCCGGTTACGGAATTCCGGACTAAAAAGCTTATCGATCGCTTCTTTGCCCTTGCCCGCGGTCGAAGTTTGCCCGAACCCGAGCGGCGCCCCGCTGAGCTCACGGGCCCCGGCATTGGTGGTCATGATCAGGACGATGTTGCGAAAATCCGCCTTCCTACCGTTGTTGTCCGTCAGCGTCGCATGATCCATGACCTGGAGTAGAATGTTAAAAAGGTCCGGGTGCGCCTTCTCGATTTCGTCCAGGAGCAAAACCGCGTACGGCGTCTTCACGATCGCGTCCGTCAAGAGCCCGCCCTGATCGAAGCCCACGTATCCTGGCGGCGCGCCGATGAGACGGGAAACCGTATGCTTTTCCATGTACTCGCTCATGTCGAAGCGAAGAAATTCCACCCCTAGAGTCCGCGCCAGTTGCTTCGCCATTTCGGTCTTGCCCACTCCCGTGGGCCCCGCAAAGAGAAAACAACCGATCGGCTTCTCCGGCAGGCCCAGGCCTGAGCGCGAGAGCTTGATCGCGCTTGCCAGGCTGTTGATGGCCGCGTCCTGGCCAAAGACCGTGAGATTAAGGTCGCGATCCAGATTCTTGAGCTGCTCCTTGTCGGAGATCGACACGCTGCGTGGCGGGATCTTGGCGATCTTAGCAACGATGTTCTCGATATCCTCGACCTCGATAGTAGTCTTACGGCGCTCCGCCGGCTGAAGTTTCGTAGCCGCACCAACCTCGTCGATGACATCGATGGCCTTATCCGGCAGATGACGATCGTTGATGTGCTTGGCTGAGAGCTCGGCCGCCGCGCGCAGAGCTTCGTCGCTGTAAGCTACGCCATGATGTTTCTCATAGTAAGAGCGCAATCCCTGAAGGATCTGGCGGGCCTCGTCGACGCTAGGTTCAGAAATCTCGATTTTTTGGAAGCGCCGCGCCAGCGCCCGATCCCTTTCAAAGTAACTCTTGTAGTCGTGGTACGTCGTGGACCCGATGCAGCGCAACTCGCCGGAGTTAAGAGCCGGTTTTAAGATATTCGAAGCGTCCAGCGATCCCCCGCTCGTTGCGCCGGCGCCGACGATCGTATGGATTTCATCAATAAAAAGAATGGATCCGGGTTTTTTCTTGAGCGCCTTGAGCACGCCTTTGAGGCGCGCTTCGAACTCGCCACGGAACTTGGTGCCAGCCAGAAGCGCGCCCATATCAAGCGCGTAAATCACGGCGTCGTGCAAGGCCTCTGGAACTTGTTTTTGCGCGATCTTCAGCGCCAACCCTTCGGCGATGGCCGTCTTGCCCACTCCGGGATCGCCGACGTAGATGGGATTGTTCTTGCGCCTGCGGCAGAGAACATGAATCGTGCGTTCGACCTCGTCAATTCTTCCGATCAGCGGGTCGATGCCTCCTTCCCGCGCTCTCTGCACCAGATTCACCGCGAAGGCCTCGAGAGGATCTCGCGCTTTGCGCGGGCGCTCCTCTTCCTTCTCCTCATCAGACGACGAAGACCCCCATTCTTCCCCCCCAGGCTCCTTGGAAATCCCATGCGAGATATAGTTAATGACGTCGAAGCGCGTAACCCCTTGCTGCTCCAACAAGTAAACGGCGTAAGAGTCGTGCTCGCGAAAAATGGCCGCCAGGAGATCTCCGCCATTGACCTCGGGTTTTTCTGCCGATTGCGCGTGAATTACCGCGCGCTGCAGGACGCGATGAAACCCGAGAGTCTGTTGCGGCTCGCGCTCTTTGCCTTTCGGGAGAGTCTCAAGCTGGGTGTCAAAAAACTCCGCCAATTCTTTTTTTAGGCGCTCGAGATCGCCCCCGCAGCTTACCATGGTTCGGCTGGCAACGCGGTCTTGCAGGAGCGCGTAAAGGAGATGCTCCACGCACACATACTCATGGCGGCGGCCTTTTGCTTCCCCCACCGCCGCTTTTAGGACGGCTTCCAATTCTTTGGTAATCATTTAAGCCTCTTCAATGCTGCACTTCAGCGGGTACTCGTGCTGCTTCGCCAGACTGTCCACCAGGGCCACCTTGGTTTCCGCCACGTCATACGTGTAAACACCCGCAACCCCGATTCCTTTCTTGTGCACATGGAGCATGATCTGGACCGCAGCCGTGGCGTCTTTGTGAAAGACATACTGGAGAATTTGGACTACGAATTCCTTTGTCGTATAATCGTCGTTATGGAGCAAAACCTTATAGAGCGGAGGCTTTTGTAGCTTTTTCTTGGTCTCTGTGACGACCTCGCGATCTAGCTCGTGTTCCCGACGACTCATGGAAAACCTTGGCTCCGCACTCTCAACGACCTAAGTTTAATACGCCCAGCCTCCCGGTGCAATATTTCGCCCGCCTCTTCCGCAACTGTTCATAGACATCGGACCGGACTCACGTTTTTCGGGGTGCCGCCGGCACCAAAGGGACGGACTGGCACGCGCGCCGGCGCAGGAACAGGCCGGAACGCCGAGCTGCGGCATTATTTTGCCTCAGCACCCACTTTGGGCAATTCCCATGCCTCCACCGCGATCCTCTGCATGAATGTCTCTTCCTTGTCTCTGCACCCGCTCCCGCATAGAGAGACATTACGGCCTTGCACCCACTTGCTCGATACCGTGCCCTCCACGAGGAACGACCCGATACCCGGATCGAGCGCGTCCATGATGTCTTGGGCTTCGTTGGAGGCCAAGAACTCCATCCACAGCAAGCCGGCATGAGGGCTCTGCGCTTTCGTATAGATCGCGTTCGGATCGTTGAACGTCACCGGAAAGGGGTCGGGAATCATGAGCTTGATCGCAAGCGTCGGGTCTTTCTTTAACAGGCGCTGCGCGGTATGAGCATATGCGCCACAAATAAATTCATACTCCCCGGCGGCAAGTTTTGTCAGCGCGCTGGTCGTTCCCCGGTTCCAAATCGGCTTGTTGCTTTTTAGCTTCCGCGCATAGTTGAGCACCCTTTCCTCACCCCAAGAGGGGACGAGCCAGGCGAGAACATTGGGTTTGGTGTCGACGGCAAACTTGCCGGCTCGGACCGGATCCAAGCAGCTTTCCCACCCTTTTGAAAGCGCTTCCGGCGCCAATCTCGCACTATAGGCGATTGCCCCTTGGTTAGTGGCCGTCCAGATCATGACCCCGGAATCGTCAATCATGCCGAGGGGAACTTTGAATTGGCCGTCTGTCGCCATGGTTTTAAGGTCGTAGCGCTGGATCAACTTGTACTTGGTGTAGTCACTCCAGTGGGTGCTATGAGGGCTAAAGGAATCCACCCGAGCCTGCCCGGAGACCATTTCCAGAACCTCCCTTTGCGCGGCCGGGATGCCGCTGATTCGCGCCCCGACAACCTCTTTCAGGAAGGGGTAGCGCTTCTTGAAGGCATGAATCAGGTCGGGAATACTGGTCTCATCCATGCCTGGATGGACCACTACCCGACCTTCCTTTCTAGCCCCCTCCAGGAGTTCTTCTTTAGTGAGATAAAGCATTTCCTTTTTCGCCGCGTCTGCCTTGCGCTGTTCAACGAGTCGCAGCCCCGGCGCAGAAGCAGCAGCCACCAAGTCCGAGGAGCAAAACCACCAACCGACCACTAGCATCACGGCCGACCGTTGGATTAATGATTTCATGCCTTGACCCTTCCGACTTCTGATAGAGACTGAACTGGTGCTCTCCCCACCGAATAAGCGTTCCACGATGCGACTACCTGATTTGTCCTTGCCAAAACATGGAATCGCTGTCACTTCCACCAGGGAGCCGGCGCTAAACTTCGTGTTTCGAATCCCGCACACGGCTCACCTCTTCTTCCAGCGCGGTACCTTTTTACGGTTTGGGATGCCGTCACCGAAGAGGGTGCGGCCGCCCAAGGGAAATTTTTTCGGCGGAATTCCTCCCACAATCAAGAAAATAACGTCCTGTTTTGAATCGTTCCCGATGGCCCGGTAAACCCTGGGGGAGACACGAACAATGGTGCCCTCGGGCATAGCAACGCGCCTTCCATCAAGGATGATTGTTCCATCGCCCTTGACGGTCGCAAAGATCTCTTCCTGGACCTTGTGGCGATGGATATGGGCACCTCCTTCTCCAGGCTTGTATTTCACCCAGCTAAATCCCACTCCCTTACAGCCCAATGTCCGGCCCAAAAATTGTTTTTCCTCCACCTTGCTCAGAGGTCGATACATTTTCGTGTACTTTGCCGTTGCCATATCCTCTCCTTTCACGATTGGAATTCACGCTGATTGTCCGCTCTACCGTGCCACGCGACGTACCTTATTTATCCTCCTAACCGGCGCTTATTAGCCATGGTAGAAAACGCCTGAAAAGTTCCATCGCTTCAGCATCCCGGTCAAGTTGACTGATAACGTACTTGCCAAGCGCGGCGCCACCGTAGGCAAAATAGCCTATAGCTGCACCACCAACAGCGATGACGCCGACCGCAGCACCACCCACTGCGATGCCGCCCAAGGCAACTCCTCCCAAAGCGACACCGCCAATAGACAGCCCCCCGAGCCCCACCACGCCCAAACTGACCCCGCCGATGGTCAGACCCCCAACGGCCACTCCGCCCAGGGCAAACCAACCCATCGCGATATCACCGATGGCAACGACCCCACGAGCGTGCCCGCGCACCTCACCACGTCCTGGATCAGGGCCAATAGCGACGGAAAGGACCGGGCGGCCGAGAAACGTGCTCGCGGATTGCCATCGGATCGATTTGGCGAAATTCATACGCTAACGCTACCAAATCCGTTCAGTCCGACTCACGGTGGACCAATTCAAGGGAAAAAGCCGGTAGGCAAACCGAGATGTACTCCGCGCCTGCGGCCTCTGGGGTACTGTATCGTACCCACTCGCCTGGATCGGCTACAACTGCTTGTCCCGCCCTCACCTTCAAAACGCCCGCCTTGTGTTCCACTTCCAGTACACCCTTCAAGACGACGGTAATTTCCTCGAAGTCGGGTGTCTGCCCCGGTTCTTTCCAGCCTGACGGGGAAATCATCCACGCGACGCTCACGCCCTGATGACCGGAGTTGACGCGCCCCACATACTCTTCAATCTGCTTTGGTTCGTTCCCGGCAGCCTCAATTAGAACTGGCTTGTCAATCAATTTTGGCATTCCGCGTTCTCCGTTAAAACCCGAGGAACATTCGGCGATAAGATTTTGTAATGAAGTCTCGTATAGTCACGCCAGCCCGAAATGGTTCATACCGTCACGGCTCCCTGGGATGCCGAGGAGACAAGTCTTGCGTACTTAGCCATAACGCCCGTCGTATATCTGGGCGTGGGCGGCTTCCACTGCCTGAGCCGAGCGCTGATCTCCTCGTCAGACAACTCGACATCGAGGCGGCGCGCTTTGACATCAAATACGATGGTATCGCCGTTGCGCAGCACGGCGATCGGACCTCCGGTCGCGGCTTCAGGAGCGACGTGACCCGCCATCAACCCGTGCGTGGCGCCAGAGAATCGACCATCGGTCATGAGCGCGACCGAGTCGCCCAGGCCTGCGCCGACGAGCGCGGCGGTAACCCCCAACATCTCGCGCATTCCGGGTCCACCTCTCGGTCCCTCATAGCGAATCACCACAACGTCGTTAGGTTTGATCTGTCCTTTTTGCACGGCCTGGAAAGCGTCTTCTTCGCGATCGAAGACACGAGCTGGGCCCTTGTGCGTCATTCTCTCGTGACCGGCAACTTTGACCACGCATCCCTCTGAAGCGAGATTCCCCTTCAGGATTACCAGCCCTCCCGTGGGTTTCAGCGGGTTGGTAAGCGGTCGCACGACCTCCTGGCCAGCGGTCTCGCTCGTGCTCCGCACCGCTTCGCCGATGGTCTTCCCGGTAACGGTCATCGCGTCGCCATGAAGAATCCCGGCTTCCGCTAACCTCTTTGCAACCAGCTGAATACCCCCGGCATGATAAAGGTCACTGGCAACGAAGCGCCCGCCGGGCTTGAGATCCGCGATGAGAGGCGTGCGCGCGCTGATTTGGTCGAAGTCGTCGATCTTCAATTCCACCCTCGCCTCGCGCGCGATCGCCAGGAGGTGGAGAACCGCGTTGGTCGAGCCACCGGTTGCAGCGACTGCAGTAATAGCGTTTTCAATTGCTTTGCGCGTGAGGATCTGGGACGGCCGCAGATCGCGACGCAAAAGCTCGATCACGAGCTTGCCCGCATTAAAGGCGGCCTCGTCTTTGGCGTCCACCGTTGCCGGGATGCCGTTGCTTCCCATCGGCGAGATGCCAAGAAACTCCATCACAGTCGACATCGTGTTTGCGGTGAATTGGCCGCCGCACGCGCCAGCTCCTGGACAAGCCGCATCTTCGATAGCTTTGAGCTCTTCGCCTCCAATCTTGCCGCGTCCAAATGCGCCCACCGCCTCGAACACGTCTTGAATCGTAAGGTCCCGTCCAGCTAGGCGTCCCGGCGCAATCGACCCGCCGTAGAGCGCCAGACCCGGAATATCAAGGCGGGCCAGCGCCATTACCACGCCGGGATTGGTCTTGTCACAGCCCGAGATGCAAACGAGCGCGTCGAAGTGATTGCCGCGGGCGACAAGCTCAATGGAATCGGCAATCACCTCGCGGCTGACCAGCGAGCACTTCATTCCTTCCGCGCCCATGCTGATGCCATCGGAGATCGAGACGGTGTTAAATTCCATGGGCGTGCCGCCCGCCGCGCGAATACCCTCCTTTACCTTTGCCGCCAAGCGCCGCAGGTGAAAATTACACGGTCCAATCTCGATCCACGTGTTGGCCACGCCCACGATCGGACGCGACAAATCTTCGTCCGTAAACCCGACCGCCTTGAGCATCGCCCGTGAGGGCGCGCGATCCGGACCGTCAGTAATAACGCTGCTTCTTTTTCTCATGTTCTCCGCCATGGCTTCTCCTTAACTCTGCCTGTTTCGTACCGCTCTAACTTAACTAAGCTATCTCTCTCTTTGCAAGCTGTCCCGCCCCGTCGGAGATTTACTGAAAACCAGGAGCGGTCGGCCTCAAGACACGAGCGCACTTGAAGGTCTTGGCCGCAGGTCGTATCGTATGGCAGAATGCAGATGAGACGAGTCGGGAGCAGAGTCCTTTCGGGAGTGCTGGCACTGAGTCTGTACGGCTCCAACACGGTGGCGATTCAGCGATCGCGGGAGGATGGGGAACGGTTCCAGCGTAAAATCGACGCGATTGCGAAGAATGCGGCCACTATTCCGGTCGCAGCGAGAAACACTCCGCTTTCCGAAGATGAGGTCAATTCCTACTTGGTCTACAACGCGAAGGATAAGCTTCCTCGCGGTCTGACGAACCCGGAGATCCGGATCGGCGGAGATGGCTGGTTGTCCGGTCACGTGCTGATGGATATCGACGAGTTCAAGCGTCACCGCACTTTCCCAGGGCTCATGGATCCTTTGGCTTATATTTCCGGCAAAGTCCCGGTAACTGCGCGCGGCATTCTCCGCACGCGCGCAGGCAGGGGCCAATTCCAACTCGAATCCGCTGAAATTCTTGGGCTGCCTTTGCCCGAGTCTTTTCTGCAAGAGCTGGTGGCTTTCTTCTCACGCACCCCGGAAAATCCCAACGGCTTCGATATCGACGCGCCGTTTAATCTTCCGGCTAAAATTCGTGAAGTCGTGATTAACCAGGCGGAGGCAATCGTCGTACAATAACTTCTTTTCCGCCCGCTAGCTCCGGCAAACCCGGAGGCTTGATTTGTAAATCCTTCAAAGCGGTCTCGCTGGCTTCGCCGGCATCTAAATTCAAACGTACAATGTTTCGGTCCTCTCCCTCAGGAACCGGCGCCAGTAAAGGTAAACTCGACCAATCCTATCCCGCACCTTCGATTCATTAAAGCTGTTTGGCCATACCTATGAGTTGTTGACAATCCCGTCTGTCGGATGTAATTTCGCCACCACCTTAAGGTGGGGACCGGGAGGTTGAGTTGAGACGCCATCGTGCTCGCGCTTGTCCTGCCTCACGGACTGAGCAAACTTCTGACTCGCTATTGATAACCTAGAACGCTATGGATCGGCTTCTTCCGTTTCATCCAAGCTACATGACCAAGAAGGAAGTATTGGGACTGAGTTTTCTTTTCTTCGCAACGACTGTGGTTGCGGATTTTTTAACGGGCCCGGAGCTGAATCTCGCAATTTTTTATTTGCTACCCATTGCTTTGGTCTCCTGGTTTTTTGACAGGGGCGCGGGAATTTATTTTTGTCTGTTTTGCGCAGCCACGTGTTTCACAGTGAACCTCAAATGGAGCACTGCCTATAGTCATTATCTTATTCCCTATTGCAATCTATTCGCTCGCTTCGGTCTCTACGCGACCATTGCGATTCTTCTTGCAAAGGTGAGGTCACTGCTACACACGGAAGCGGATTTGGCGCGGCGCGATTTCTTGACGGGCTTGCCGAACAACCGCGCGTTCTACGAGCTTGCCGCGCTTGCAATGAAGCGACCACTCTCTTCTGATCAGCCTCTAACATTAGCTTATGTGGATATCGATGGGCTCAAGTGGATCAATAGCCGCTTTGGATTTGTTGCCGGCGACCAGGCCCTTTGCAGCATCGCACGGACCATCACGGAGAGCATGCCGCGGAAGGAATTGGTAGCGCGTGTCGGGGGGACAGTTTTTGCACTCCTCCTCCCTAATACGAGCGCTGACCTAGCGCGGTATATTCTCGCGGACGTCTTGACGAACCTCAAGGGAAGGCGACAGAAATCTGGCCAACCTATGACGTTCTACCTTAGCGCGCTGACCTACCTGCAGTCGCCAACAAATGTCGGCGAGCTACTTTACGAGGCCGAGCGGGTTCTTAGCCGGACCCGAGAAAAGAAAACAGACGATTCCGCTCTCGAGATCGTGGAACGAGCGCAGCCCTTGATCTGAACGCAACCGTTCACCACCGTCCCTCTTTTTTCGCACTTGCCTACTCTTAGCCGCCGCCCTTGATATCCTGTCGTTGGCCCGGATGATCGCATAGGGCGGCGCGGGGGAACCTACATCCGGGATTGGCTGCGCTACTTCGTCGGCATAATCTCGGCAGGTTGACAAAATTCCGGACTCCTATAATTGAGAAAAAGGCGCAACATGGCGCGAATTTTGACATAGTCATTGATTGTCCTAGCGGTGCTCTTCGGTGCGATTCAGCTAATTCGCCCATCGAGAGTCAATCCTCCCATTGACAAAAACCGGACCCTTCAAGCGCGCATGCAGGTTTCCCCGGAGGTTAACGCGGTATTGGAGCGGTCTTGCAACGATTGTCACTCCGACAAGACCCACTGGCCATGGTACAGCAACATCGCACCCTTATCTTGGTACCTGGTCCATGATGTCCACGAAGGACGCGCCGAACTCTCTTTTTCTAATTGGGGTAGCTATACTACGAAGAGAGCCACGCGTAAGCTCCAGGAAATCTGCGAACAAACCGGGAAAGGCACGATGCCGCTCAAGACTTACGTTCTTATGCATCCGGACGCCAAGCTTTCGGATTCGGACAAAAAACTCTTGTGCAACTGGGCTGATCAGGAGCTCACCCGCCTGACTGCAAACCAGACAATCTCAAAAGAGACTCCATAAACGTCCAGGGTTAGAAAGGAAATCCCGAAACCAAGGAGCGATATATTCCCGTCCAGTTCTGGGGTGGTAACGAGCCGGGCTGACGGCTCTTTCTGCCGGAGAGAACCAACAATCCAAGAATCGTTTCCAAGGAACGATTTGGTCCCCGGCTCCCACAAGAGAGCGGGCAAGTGATACCGATAAATTTGTTACTGGAACATTTCCTTGCCCTAGGATTACTTTGGGCCTGGGCTTTGGTCGCGGGTCTTCCACTGATCATTTTGCTCAGGGTTCCGCTCGGGCTGACAGCGGCGGTTCCTCTTGGCATCACCGTCTGGACAATCGCTCTGTATGTCTTCTGTTTTCCCCACGGATTAATTTGCGCCGCCGCTCTTGGAGTCCTCAGCGCCACGGCCGTGTGGCGCTGTTGTCCATCTGTATCGCGGACGCCGTTCACTCGTGTACCGAGCAAGTCGGGGTTGATTCTACTGATTGGTTGCGCAGCTTACGCGACGCTGCTCGTGACTCACTATGTACCCCCGGGTATGGACGCGTCCATGTACGCCACTGCGGCGCGTCTCATCGCGCAACAACAGCGGTTGCCGTATACCTACGCGCCGATTGTCCCACAACTCCATCTCCCCGCGGTCAACCTGGGAATACCCGCGCTGGCTGCCGTGGCGATCTGGTGCGGGGTTTCGCCGGTGTCGGCTATATTGGCCAGTGAACAATTAACCTTTTCGGTTTTTATCCTGACGACCTATTTTCTACTGCGTTTGTGGACGACTCGGCTGGTTGCCGCCTTTCTCGCGGTCTATGCCACTTGGAACGCAGCGGGAGTACAGAAAACGGTTGAGTGGGGCGGCTTTCCGACCGTGATGGCGTTGGCTCTTGGCCTTTTCGCCATGCGATTACTGATCGACTTGACTCGGCGTCCCAGTTACCGCACCGCGCTACCGTTGGGCTTTACGGTTGCCTCTGTTCCCCTGGTTCACGGGATCAGCGCGGCAGTGTGGCTTTACGCTGCAGCGCCGATGGTGTTGCTGTTGATGATAAAGAGCCGGCAGCGGCGCGCAGCCATGAAACCGCTGGCCGCATCAGCTGGGATAGCGCTTCTCGTCGTGGCGGTCTACTTCGCGGTCGGGCGAGTCGTGATAAGCGGCGCCGCTCTCGACTGGGTGCGGGACTGGCAGGCGCGCTACGCGCCACGGAACGAAGGATGGCTCGCTCTTTTTTCGGGTTTACCTTACATCAGGCAGACCGAGGGAAACGCCTTTAGGGCAGGGCTTCTCGCGGCAGGTGTGCTTCTGATTCGCAGACGCTATTATCCCGTTATCGCTGTAGCCGCATCGACCTTGGTCTTGAGTCTTCTCATCGCGAATTCGAAGCACTGGCTGCTTCCTCTTTCGGCGCTGCTTTACCCAGAGCGCGTGGTTTACTGGACCGCGCCGCTGTCAGCCGTCGCGATGGCGCTCGCATGGCAATCGTTGTCTACCAAGGTACGCCGTTCCCCAATGGGTCGGTTGATAGTCCCGGGAGTATTGGCGCTGATTGCATTCGGCAGCCAGGTTCAAAACTTCCAGCGCAGCGCATTTCGACCAACAATCACCCGGCCGCAATGGCAGGCTCTTCTTTGGGCTGCAGAAAATCTTGACCGCGAGCACGACTATGTGTCAGCGTCATATAATTCAACTGGCTCGTACCTCCCCGCAGTGGCCGGAATCGCCACCACAGGTTGGCACCTCCATTTCCTAGCACTGGAGGACGCACGAATCGCCCTTCGCGACCGAGTTCCAACCCATCGGTTCCTGGTTCGAGGAGCCGAGCGTACAGACTTGTCACCCAGTGATGTGGTATTTGAGAATAGCGACGTCACCATTTTACGGCTTAAGCCGCCGATCGATCCGCTACAAGATAGAAAATTCCACGCCCTCGAGCAAAACAGCGGAACTGATCATGGACTGAGGCCGCCGTCCGCAACTGGCTCTTTGCGGGCAGGTCGAAGATCAGCTAGAAAAAACACGATTCCTTGACAATTCTTCACGGCGCGGAGGAGCAAACAATGGGCGACTCTTTCATTGGTTTCATCGGTCTTGGCATTATGGGCAAACCCATGGCGCGGAATCTGATGAAAACAGGATATTCACTGATCGTTCACAACCGTGGCAGGGCTCCAGTCGAAGAGTTGGAAAACGAAGGCGCCCAAACCGCTATCAGTCCCCAGGAAATTGCGGCGCGCAGCGAAGTGCTCATCACCATGCTCCCGGACTCCCCGGACGTGGAGCAGGTTTACACTGGTGCCACAGGTGTGTTTACCGCCGCCAAGGCGGGGACTCTCTTGATCGATATGTCCACGATATCGCCGGTGGTCGCCCGCAAGCTCACGTCAGAAGCCGAAAGGCGCGGCTGCGACATGCTCGATGCGCCGGTAAGTGGCGGCGAAGCGGGCGCCAAGAGCGCCACCCTGTCGATCATGATCGGCGGGAAAGCTGCCGCAGCCGAGCGCGCGATGCCGATCTTTCAAGCGCTGGGCAAGAACATCGTGCACGTCGGCGACGCAGGCGCCGGCCAGGTAGCAAAAACCGCAAACCAGGTCGTGGTGGGCATAACCATTGCAGCCGTCAGTGAGGCGCTGGTCCTCGCTAAAAAGGCCGGTGTTGACCCTGCCAAGGTACGCCAAGTGCTGCTCGGAGGGTTTGCTCAGTCACGCATCCTCGACGCGCACGGGCAAAAGATGTTGGAACGAAATTTCAAGCCCGGTTTTCGCATCCGTCTCCACGAAAAAGACCTGAAGATCGCCATGGCCACAGGCGGAGAATACGGCGTCCCCTTGATGCTAACAGGGATCGTCCAACAGATGATGACTGCGATGAGGTCAATGGGCCATGGCGAACTGGATCACTCGGCAATGGTCACCTTCATCGAGGAACTAGCCAAGACTGAGCTGGGGAAGCAGGAATGAGCAGTGGTGCCGAGAGTGAAGTTTTAATGATACTCAATCCTCAGTCCTGAGCAACTCAGTACTCCAACTTTTACCTGCTCGTGGAAAAATATGTTAAGATTCGTGGCTTATGCTTCGACAACGGGCTCTGTTCAGCGCGTTTCGCTATCCCGACTATTTCTGGTTCTGGTGGAGTTACTTTGTATCCAACATCGGCTCTTGGATGCAGGTGGTCGCCCAGGGATGGCTGATTTATGATCTGACTCAATCTCCTCTGTACCTCGGGATTTTCAGCCTCGTCCGCTCCACATTACTCCTCTGTTTTTTCTTCCTGGGTGGTCTGATGGCCGACCGCTGGGACCGTCGCATGCTGATGATCTGGATCCAGATCATTTCTCTTTTGTCCGCGCTCATCCTGGCTCTCCTGACGTCGTTCGGAATCGTAAGGATATGGCACATTATGGTTCTGGGCGCGATCAACTCCACCGTGTGGGCTTTTGAGCAACCGGTACGACATTCCTTGGTGCCGCAGCTGGTTGACAGAGAAGACCTCCCGAACGCCATCGCCTTGAACGCGATACTTTGGCAAGGAGCGGGTCTGCTGGGTCCAAGCCTCGTTGGGCTGTTGGTCAATTGGATCAATATTGACGGTTGCTTCTATCTCAATGCCTTGAGCTATCTCGCCGTCATCGGAGCACTGTTACGAATGCACATCCCCGAAAGCTCTGGACAGCGAAACGGAATCGCAGAGACTATATCCGAGGCGTTCGCCTATGTGCGACGAGAGAAACTTATCTTTCTTTTGCTCGCCAGCACCTCCCTGTTCAACATATTTGGCCGCTCCTATCTCACCCTGTTACCGGTCATCGCCAAGGACGTGCTTAAAGTTGGAGCAGCAGGTTTGGGTTTCATCGCGGCAGCGCCGGGGTTAGGCACGATCGTGGGATCGCTGACTGTCGCCGCACGCGCAAGTGGCGAAGTCAAAAGGAACCTTTTGGTGCTGATTCTTTTGGGCTACGCGTCATCCCTAATCGTTTTCGCCTCCACCAGCCATCTGCAGGCTGCCTTTGGCGTCTTAGTCGTCATCGGAGCGTTAAGCATTGTCTTTGATACACTGGTCAGCACGCTGATCCAACTGAGGGTCACCGACGCCTACCGGGGAAGAGTTATGGGATTCTACGGAATGGCCAGCGCAGGCCTCAGAGAGCTCGGGGGCGTGCAGGCCGGCTTTATCGCGGAATGGATGGGTGCCAGCTTTGCCATTGGCGCGGGCGCCGTGGTGGTGGCGCTCATGGGCCTTTTTTTCCTCGGTCCGCGCCTGCGCCGTATCTCGGAAATTCCAGTCCAAGGAGCAATGTAAACGATCCGGACCTATCAATTAGATATGAAAATTGCTCCCGGGAATGCAGAAAAAAATGACGATCGCTATTCATCTAACCACATCAACTTCGCCGGATTATCTTTAAGCATTACTTTAACTTGTTCCGGCTTGATGCCGTAGCCGAGGAGCGCGCGAATAAATACGCGCATGCCGTCGATCGCGTCCATGTGGAGGACCTGCCCGAAATCGCTGCCGATAATGCACCGCTCCGGACCAATCGCTTGAATCGTCCTGATGGTTTCTACCGGATCAGCGACGGGCTGGTACAGACTCGGTATCATCGGCTGGCAGTAGGTGCCCACGTAGATACCCAGATCCGCGAGCTGTTTCATCTCATCGAGCAGGAGCTTGTTAAGTTCGAGTAACGGATGATCTAACGTTGCCCTGACACCGATATCCCTGGCCTTATGCGCAAGCGGCAACAGCTCCTGAAAATCCGTATGCCCAAAGCCGATGCCGACCTTTTTCTCCACCGCCATCTCCATAATCTTGACGACTTCCGGCAAAACTTTTCCATCCTCCCCCACCAACCGCACGCCGCCTTTTTCCGGATGGCCAGCCCCGCGCCAAAACCCGAGTGAAGTAAAGGTGGGAAACCATATCATTTTGAAGCTCGGATACTGCAGCCCAACGCGAATGTACTCCGCGTTCATGCCGTGGCACGTTCCCGCTCCGCCATAAACCTCGACGCGGTGTTGCAACTCTCCTCTCTCGACAAGAAAATCGATGTGCTGTTGCACCAAGTAGGCGGCGTTGGCACTCACGTTCCAATGGTCCTTGAAGGCAACCGCGCGCATCCCCGCCCTGGAGGCATCCATCGCAATCTGGATCATGTTCTGCGAGCGGTGCACGAAGTCCGGGTAGGCATGAATATGACAGTCAATGGCTCCCTGAAGAAGCTCATTCTCGATGCCTGGATAGATCTTTAGCATCTCCGGGTTATCCTTGAGCATCTGATAGAAATAGTCCTTGGCGTTGAGCTCCATGACGCGCTTCACTGTCAAGGTTCGTCCCACCATCAATTTTTCCGCCGCCTCTAAATCCGCCGCAAAATCACACATGTCGTCCTCCTCATTCGTGTTCGTGGTTCGTGCTCGTGTTCGTGAGTCTAATCCCGGATTGTCCGATTGTCGTCTGTTAGGTCACGAGCAGGAGCAACGATCACGATCAACGATGGCTTTCCCAAGCTTCCAAGAACTTCTTCGCGTCATCCACTACCGGTTCGGTCACCGGCACGTATGGAATCACCAGTCGCGTTACGCCCGCGTCGATAAAAGGTGCAAGTTTATCTTTAATTTCCTGGATTGAAGTTCCCGGAACTACGGGCAGCCTATCCATGTAATCGTCCGTGAGCGCGCCCATCGCGGCCTTGAAGCCGCCTTTTTGAAAAGCCGCCTGGATGGCCGTGACCTCCGTTTCAAACCCCAGGCCCTTTAACATATCGCTGTAGTGGTCCGCCAGATTATAGAAGGTCAGGACCTGGCGCAACCTTGACCGCGCTAATTTACGATCAGGGTTGAGCGACACCCGACACTTGCCGATGATCTCGACCTTTGCGGGGTCTCGCCCTGCTTCCTTCGCTCCCTCGCGCACGCGCGCCGCGATTTCTCTAATCTTTACCGGTGTTGCCATATTAATAAAAACGCCATCGCTGATTTTCCCCGATAGCTTCGTCATCTGCGGGCCCAATCCCGCCAGGTAAATCGACACGCTCGGGTAGCTCGGCTTCCAGGAGAGTTGGAATCGCTTTCCGGTCTGGTAGATCTCCCCCTCGTATTCCACCCGTTCTCCTGCGGCAACTCTGCGCACGATTTCAATATACTCGCGCGCGCGGCGCAGCGGGCGATCAAAGACTCCGCCGTGCCAACCCGCGATGCTCTTGTTGGCAACGCCTAACCCGAGAAGCAACCGGCCCCCAGAAAGGTCCTGTAAAGTCGCCGACTGCACTCCCAGCGTCACCGGACTCCGGCCATAGATGTGATAGATCGCCGTTCCAAGCTTGATAGCTCTCGTGCGGCTTGCCGCGGCGGAAATTAGGACAAAAGGATCGGTGCTGTTCGATTCGCCTTTCCAGAAAGCGCCAAAACCCGCGCCCTCAGCCCGCTCCACCAGATCGATCACGCCCGCGGCGGGATAGTGGGCCGCCGAGTTGAATTCCACGTCATAAATCATGAGGCATCTCCCTGTTTGCAGACTTGAACGACCCCCTGGCTGGTTAATGTTTCGATCGCGCTCCGACTGTAGCCCAATTCATCTAGGATCGTTTCTGTGTGCTCTCCCAACAAGGGTGGCGCACTGTCTTGTTCTTGACCAAGCCCTGTGAAGCTTACAGGAGCACTCACAAATTTCATTTTGCCGGCCTTTGCGAGCTGTAATTCTTCGACCAATCCCAAATGCCGCACCTGCGGGTCAGCCAGGACTTCGGCCATGTCATAGAGCGCGCCCGCCGGAACATCATTCTTTTCCAATCGATCCAGCCATTCAGCGCGAGTCCGCGTGACAAAGACCTTAGCGAGTTCCGCTTCTAGTTCGGCATAATGCTCCTGACGCGCGGCCCGGTTCCGAAATCGTTCATCTTCGGTCAGATCGATCCGGTCCATAGCTTGGAGGAACGCGCGCCAAAATTTTTCCGGCACGGAACAATGAACGACTAACGGCAACCCATCCTTAGTCACGAACGCAAAAGCATGCGCGTTTCGAACTCGCGCCATGCGGTCCGGAACGGAACCTGACCGCAAGTACCCGGCCGCCGTCTCGCCGATAAAAGAAATCGTCGCCCGCAGCAGAGACGTCTCCACACGGCAACCCTCACCCGTTTTCCCGCGTCCCACCAAGCTACCCAAAATGCCGTAGGCGGCGGAAAGCCCGGTTACGTAGTCCGACAATGCGATGCCCATCACCCGTGGGTGATCCCGGTCTGTAAGCACGCTCAGCAGGCCGCTCATCGCCTGGCCCAACGTGTCAAATCCGGGCTTGTCTCTATAAGGCCCCGTTTGCCCAAATGCGGAAATCGAGCAGTACACCAGCTTCTGATTGAGCGAACGCAAAACATCGTAGCCCAGTCCCAAACGCTCAGCAACGCCAGGGCGAAAATTCTCTATAAAAACATCTGCCTTTTTCGCGAGCGCGTTCCAGATCTCCTGCCCCGCTTTAGCTTTGAGATCTAACACCAGACTTTCTTTGTTGCGGTTCAGATGGGCGAAGTTCGGACTGAAAATGGGATCGGAAGCAAAATACCGGTAGGGATCTCCGCCCGGAGGGGATTCAATTTTGATCACGCGCGCCCCCAATGCCCCCAAAAGAGTGGCCGCATAGGGGCCGGTAACAAATGTGGAGCATTCAACGACTGTAATTCCTGTGAGCGCCCCAACCCGCATGGAGATAACCCTCGCGTTAACTTCCACGGTTCTGTTTCGGAAGTCAAATTGTTTCGGCGAAATTTTGCCTGTTTTGAAGGGTCCGGCGCATTCTTTAATGCCTGCCCCACACTGGCGAACCGCTTCTTGAAGGTTATGGCCAGAGTGTCGGGAGACTATCCGCCTCTAGCCAAAAAATCTGCCGGCTTCTTAAAATGCCCGACAACCGCTCCCCTTTTGACACTGGGCCCGATCTCCCCTATTACTGACTCTTGATGCATCCGCGATTTTTCTACGGCTACATCATCCTACTTCTCTGCTTCGTCAACTTGGTATTCGTGCGCGGCGCGTTCGGTTCTTTCAGCGTGTTTTACGTTGCGCTGTTGGAAGAATTTCACTGGTCCCACGGCGTCGGGGCCAGTATCGTCGCTCTAAACTCTCTCGTTTATGCCTTGGTGTCGCCTGGAGTGGGATACGCCTTTGACCGCCTGGGACCGCGCATCCTAATCCCTTTGGCCGGTTTATTGATGGGACTCGGCTTTACGCTTTCCGGATTCAGCGACTCTCTCTGGCACCTTTACGTCTCGTTCGGAATCATCGGCGCATTGGGTCAGGGAGGACTGGGATTTGTAACGAACAACGCGCTTATTTCCCATTGGTTTGTCCGCCGCCGCGCCACGGCAATAGGCATTGCCGCAATGGGACAGGGACTCGGAATGCTGACCATTGTCCCCCTCTCCCAGCTTCTGATCTCGCGGGTAGGCTGGCGCGCGGCTTTCGTCGTTTTGGGTATTTTTATTCTCATTGCCGTGATTCCGACCAATGCCATCTTCCAGAGACGCCAGCCTGAAGAAGTAGGACAACTCCCGGATGGCAAGCTCGCCAGCTCCAGTGAAGAGCTCAAGATCTCGAGAACCGCTGTCGATAAATATCCGTGGACCATTGCGTCGGCGCTCCGCTCGTTGCCCTTTTGGACCCTTACCGTCGGGCACCTGGCACTGGGGACGGGGCTTTTCATGATCTATACGCATATCGTCGCCTACCTGATCGATCAAGGATTCGAAAAGCTGCTGGCCGCCTTTATCCTGGGACTTATAGGATTCACCAGAATCGCTGGAACTTTCTTATGGGGCTATGTATCGGACCGCCAAGGGAGAGAGAAGTCTTATGGGGCTTCGATTATGATCACCGTCCTCGGCCTTATCTGCGTGCTTCGGATTAATCCTCATTCCTCTCTGTGGTTTGTCTATGCGGCTGCAATGGTCTACGGAATCGGCCACAGCGCGGGCAATCCCACTTATGGCGCGGTCATCGGAGATATTTTTGGCGGCAAAAACATCGGCTCCGTTTTCGGCTTTCTCGAGATCGGCTTCGGGCTCGGTATGGCCTTTGGTTCGTGGTCGGGCGGCATGGCTTATGACCTCACGGGCTCTTACCGCTGGGCGTTTGCTCTAGCTTTAATCGCTTTTACCGTTTCCTTTCTCGCCATAAAATTCAGCATGACCTGGCACCGAAAGCACGGGCGAAACCACACAAACAAGAATTCGTTAGGCGCTTCGCACGTGAAAGACCTTCCTGGAAAGACTGGGATTCTATCCTAACCGAGTTTGTGTTTGCCTGGGGAAAGTATATCTTGGGAGAATTGATCGTTTGATTCTGCCGTCCGGCACAAGGAGAGATCATGAAAACTAAAGTGTGGGTCATCCTTCTGAGCATTTGTCTGGTCGGGGTTCCTTCCCTTCTGCCAGCCCAGAGTACGAAGACAGAAGAAAATGTGATTAAGAACGGCTCAGTCGTGAGCGTAGAATATACACTCTCCGGCGAAGACGGGAAGGTGATCGATTCGAATAAAGGCAAAGAGCCGCTCAAGTACACCCAGGGCATGCATCAGATGATCCCCGGCTTCGAAAAGGAGCTGGTCGGAATGAAGGTGGGCGGGGAAAAACATTTCAAGATAAAACCCGAAGACGGGTACGGCCCCGTCAATCCGAACGCCGTTCAAGAGGTTCCCAAGGAAAAGATTCCCGCCGAAGGATTAAAGGTTGGAATAACGCTCACGGCGAGAAACACTCAAGGACAAATGATGCAGGTTCGGGTTCGCGAGATCAAAGAAAAGACCGTCGTCCTGGACCTGAATCACCCTCTTGCGGGGAGAACTTTGCTTTTTGACGTCAAGGTCGTGAATATTCAACCCCCACCAATCAAGTAAAATCGTAAACACGGATGGCCTCAATGCGCCTGGAAGAATTCGCGGCAAAGATTCGTGTCTGCCGCAATATCGTTTTCTTTACTGGCGCTGGGATCAGCACCGAGTCCGGTGTCCCCGATTTCAGAAGCCCGGGCGGAATCTGGACGCGCTACCAGCCCGTGTACTTCGCTGACTTCATGACCAGCGAAGAGGCCCGCATGCGCCACTGGAAGATGAAAAAAGAGACGCACGAGCTTTATAAAAACGTCAAGCCGAACATCGGCCACTACGGGATCGCGGAATTCGAGAAGAGAGGGCAACTCTCGGGGCTCATCACCCAGAATATCGACGGACTCCACGGCGTCGCTGGGGTCTCAGCGGATAGGATCGTCGAGCTTCACGGCACGGATCGAAAAGTCGTCTGTCTCAAGTGCGGCAAGACATTCGATCCGGAACCTATCTATGAAAGCGTCGGCGGAAATTTTAAACCCCCCGCATGTAACGCATGTGGAGGATTTCTCAAGGCCGCAACCATCTCCTTTGGCCAGGCGATGCCGAGCGAAGCGATGAGCCGCGCCAATGAATTAAGCGACGCGGCAGAAATTTTCGTCGTGGTCGGCTCTTCCCTGGTCGTCCATCCGGCGGCGTCGTTTCCCGTGATCGCCAAAGAAAACGGCGCCCTTCTCGCCATTGTCAATCGCGATCCAACACCGTTGGACAGCCTTGCTGATTATCTCTATCGAGGTGAGATCGGAGAGTTCTTTACCAGACTCGGCTCGCTACTGATCGACGCCTGAGAGCACCGCCTCTTCGCCGGCCGCTACCCTATACCATCTCGAACCCGTCTTCGGCCAAAAAAACGATAGTTTTCCTGCGTGCAACCTTCGTAATTAACACGCTTGATCTAAATCCCTCGAGGTCTCTACGCCCTGAATAAGACGTGCGTATAAGCAGAACGATGACGCGGAACGATGAGGACTCGCCTTACCCGGGCTTGCGGTAGAGCAGATCGTAGGCCAGCGCCGGTTGCTTCGAAGCGGTTCCTATGACAAACAGCTTCTTAAACGGACAAGGAGACAGTTATGATCGAGCAGGAAATTGTTGAGAGAACCTATGAGACCACGGTTCAACAAAGGTCAAGTCCCAAATTTCCTGTAAAAGCTCAAGGCGTTGAACATCCTCTTCTTGCACATATCAAGCAGCGACCTCTTGAGCAGAGGATCGCGTTGCCGTCTCAGCTCGCAACTGCTGGAGTTGCTTGATCGCAGCCGGCGTCATCTTCACCCCGCGCCAGCGCTTGGACGCTGTCACCAGGCTGGCAAAGAGCAGCGCCAGACACGAGCGCTCCGTTGGAAAGCGAGGAATCACTTTGGTCCGCCGGCGTCCTTCACCGTTGAGCCGTTCCAGCCGATTGGTGGTTCGAATCCGATGATGGTGCAGCGCCGGGAAACGAAGATACGTCACACACTCCTCGAGGTCCCGCTCCAGACACTGCATCGCCGCAGAGTAGCGGTCACCAAACCGGGCGATCAACGCACGCCCGCGTTTGAGCGCCAACGCATGGCTCGGCGCCAGGAAAACCTGCCGCACGAGCCGTTTGATCTGCCCTTGCGCCATACGGGGGAGCTTGGCCAGGATGTTGCGCATCTTGTGGACCTGGCAGCGTTGGCGAAACGCACGCGGCCACATCCGTCTGACGGCTTTGTGCAAACCCGGCGCCCCATCGAAAATCACCAGCAGCGGATCTTTCAGTCCCCGCGCCACCAGGTTCTGAAAAAAGCTCAACCAAGCATCATAGGACTCCCGGGGACCCAGGTCCAAGTCGAGCAACACCGGCCGCCCATCCTCCAGCAACGCATAGGCGCTCAGCACTCCCTCTTTCTCATCGGTCCCCTGTCGGGCGGCGTGATACTGGCCATCCAAAAACAAGTACACCACATTGAGCTCGCTCAGATCCCGCTCGCGCCAGGCCTCAAAGTCGCCATTCAATTGCTGCCCGATACGGCTTACCGTGCTCTTGCTCAAGCGGCTTTCCCCAAAGCTCTCGGCATAGAGATCTTCGATGTCGTGGGTCGAGAGCCCCCGCACGTACATCCCGCGCACCAATCCTTCCAGATCGACGCTGCGATGCCCCAGCCGCTCGACCAGCTTGGGCCGAAATCGCTCCTCGGTGGCGCGCAGCTGCGGCACCGCCAAGTCCAAAAGCCCCGACTCGGTTTGCACCCCCTTGGGCTCATAGCCGTTTCTCCAGCCCGCCCGTGTGCGCTGCCCCCGTCGGTAGTGCCCGCGCCCCAAAAAAGCCGTCGCCTCCTCTTCAATGGACACCTGCAGGATGTAGCGCGCCAGCGATCGGACAAAACCCCGCATCACTGGCTCCGGCTGCGCTCCCTCAGTCGCATCTCCCCCAAGCAAGGCTGTTACCTCTTCCTTCATCCGTACACTCGGTGGTATTCTCTTCATGGCGTTGACCTCCTCCCGGCTCCGCTGTTACGGAGCCTTTCTGGTTTTTGGTTTACTTGGGAGGATACTCAACGCCTCTTCATTTTTACAGGGAGATTAGCACATGACCATTTCAACAAATGTCCACACAGCTATTTAACGTGCTGTTGATTTCCCGGGATGCAGAGGAGCGCGAGCGGGCTGAGCAAACTGTTCAAGCTGGCGTGCGCAGGGCCCGCGACATTCGTGACCGGGTGAAGCAATTGCTGCCGCGAGAATGACTTGCGCCAAGAGGCCGCCTCGTTCCCGATCCAGCACCGATCGCTTCTCAGCCTAAACGAGCAATCCGAAGCAAGGATGCTCGCGGTCGCAGAGTTTCGGGAATACAAGAGGAGCACGAACCGCTGACAGCAGAGTTTTCTTTCATCCGTGCGATGAAGATATTTTTGAGCTATTCGTCCAAAAACCGCGCGCTCGTTGAACCGATCTATCTCGCGCTCCGGGCCCAGCGGCACAAAGTATTTTTCGACCGCACGGACCTGCCTCCGGGCGAGGAATACGACACCCGGATAAGGCAGGCGATCGAGGGCTCTCACCTCTTCGTCTTTCTGGTGAGTGCGGAATCGCTGGAACCGGGGAGCTATACGCTCACCGAACTCGGCATCGCGCAAAAAACTTGGGAACAGCCTGCCGGAAGGCTCCTGCCGGTTGTGCTTCGCCCAATTGGGTTGGATCGGCTCCCACCCTACCTGAAGTCCGTCACCATCCTGGAACCGGAAGGCAATGTGCCAGCAGCCGTGGCGGATGCGGTACATCGCATCGTGCTCGCCCGGCGCCGGGCCGTGCTGAAAAAATTCGCCATAGGGTCGGCGGCCGCAATTATCATCGGCGCCGGCGTCTATCTTTATTTGGCGAACCGGCAACCGTCACGGGAGATGATAGGCAAGGATGGGGCGCCCGCCGTGCTCATTCCCGCCGGCAACTTCATGATGGGGGACGACGAGGAAGCGCCGATTCGGGAGATCTATACAGATCCCTTCTATATCGACAAGTACGAGGTGACGACATCGCGTTACGCGAAGTTTCTTCAGGCAACCGGCTCGGTTAGACCGCCCGACTATTGGGAAGAAGCGCGCCTCGACAGCAACCGCGAACTGCCTGTCGTTGGGGTCGACTGGCACGACGCCGACGCTTACTGCCGTTGGACAGGCAAACGTCTGCCTACCGAGGCGGAGTGGGAGAAGGCGGCGCGAGGCACGGATAGCCGTTTGTACCCCTGGGGCAACGACGAACCGACGCCTGCGCGGGCGAATTTCGGCAAGTCTGCACCGAGTCCTTACAAAGGAGGGCTCTCGGCGGTCGGCAGCCACGCGGCGGGTAAGAGCCCGTACGATGTGCAAGACATTGCGGGAAACGCTTCCGAGTGGGTCGCCGATTGGTACGCGGAAGGCTTTGCGCGTGGCGACGTGCGGAATCCGAAGGGGCCTGAGAGCGGCACGGGGAAGGTGATTCGAGGCGGTGGGTGGGACGACGCTGGAGAGAGGCTAAAGTCAACCAAGCGCTTTTATGCGGCCCCGGTGAATCGCGCCGACGATATCGGCTTCCGTTGCGCTCAAGATCTGCGGTAGACCGGATGGCCAAATGACGATCACAGGTGTGCGCGAATAACGAAGAACGCAATGCAATATTGCTTTTTTCTGGAAGAGATCGGCCTGGCAGCTGCAGTCGTCTCATGCCGTTGACGTGACCTGAATATGACGGCTGAGCCAACAACGGTGCAGGAGCCAACACCCCGTTGCGGCGCCCGTGCCGGTGGTGCCTGGTCTTGCATTGTTGCGTTCTCGACCGACTATGGACTTTCAAAAGGATTGAGACCCGCTGCTACATTCGCAACAAAATTTTCCGTGTTCCCGGTCTCCCTGCGTGAATAACGGCATCGAGCCCTTCGACCAGTGGATAGATTTTTTCAATCAGAGGCGTCACCGAAACGCTCTTTTCCGCAAGCGCCCGGAGCGCCGGTGGGAAGAGTCCGCAGCGGGAACCGATGACGGTGATTTCGTTAATCACCAAAGGCGCCAGGAAAACGTCGTGATCTCCAGCGATCGTGCTCTTTAGTACCAGCGTCCCGCGCGGATGGATAGCGGTCATGGCAAGCTTGAGCCCGGACTCGGAGCCGGTCGCCTCGACGACAACGTCGAAGAAACGCGGTTTCCAGTCGTCGAGAAGGATCGTCCGGACGCCGGTTCTCTTGACCAGCGCGAGTTTGTCCTGGTGTTTGCCTAAAATGGTCACGCGCGCGCCGGTGAGCTTCAGCACCTGAGCGCATAACATCCCAAGCTTCCCATCACCCATTACCAGCACATCGTGCTCCGGGTCGAGCTGGATCTGCTCCAGGATTTCGAACGCTGCTGCGAGAGGCTCCGTGAAAACCGCTTTTTCATCCTCCACGTTCTCCGGCACGACGTGCAGGTTTTGCACGGGCACCGACATCAACTCCGCAAAGCAGCCCCCGGCGCCGAGGATCCCCATCACCGTCCGCTTTGGGCAGTGCCGGCCGAGCGCACGCGCACAATACTCGCACGCGCCACACGCAAAGTTGATCTCCCCAACAACCCGCCTGCCCCGCCATTCCGTCGCGCCTTCGACGACTTCGCCGACGAACTCGTGGCCCGGCACGCCACGAAAGCCCATGTACCCTTTGAAAATATGAAGATCAGTGGAGCAAATGCCGGCGAGCCGAACGCGCACCACAGCTCGCTCGCCGCTCGACCGAGGCTCCGGCAAGTGCGATTGGAGCTTAAGATCTTCCCCGTCCCATACTAACGCGCGCATACCCCCCTATTAACAGGGATCCCAATCCTTGAGAAGGACGAGCCGCGTCTTGATATTTATCGTAATATCTATATAATTTGATACATATGGAAATGGTTCGGGTTTTGAAGGCGCTGGCGGATCCGACCCGGCTCCGTGTTCTCGCAGCGCTCGCTCAACAAGAACTGACGGTGGGAGAAATCCAAGAGGTGGTGAACACCGTGCAGTCGTCGGTCTCACGCAACTTGGCGATCCTACGCGACGCCGGTTTCCTGCAGGATCGGCGTCAGGGCACGAGCGGGTATTTTTCCCTGCGCCAGGATATGCCAGAGCCGGCTCGAGAGCTTTTCCACTCCCTGACCTCTCGTTTCCCGGATCTCCCGGAGGTGCGCGGGGACCAGGAGCGGCTCAGCGCCTGCCTACACCGGCGCCACGCGCGCTCGCGCGACTATTTTGAGGAAATCGCCGGCGACTGGGAGCGAATTCGCAAAAGTTACTTCGATGACCGCGTCACCTCCCTGGCGATCGAGAAGCTACTGCCCTCCAATCTGGTTCTTGCCGACGTCGGGTGTGGGACAGGCGTGTTGACCTTGGAGCTTGCCCGGCTGGCGAGGCGCGTCATCGGCATTGACCTTTCACGGGGCATGATCCACAACGCCAAGCGCCTTGCGCGGGAGAAAAATGTTCAAAACGTCGACTTTCGCCTCGGCGATGCCGAGAAGCTGCCCTTGCCGAATGCGAGCGTGCACGGTGCATTTTGCGTCATGGTGCTGCATTTTCTCGAAAGCCCTGAGCGAGCCGTCGAGGAAATGTGCCGAGTCACCCGTCCCGGAGGCTGTGTGATTCTGGTCGATCTTGTTCCTCACAAGCAAGACTGGATGCGGACCGAGATGGCGCACCGTTGGCTCGGCTTTGATCGGACCGTCATTGAGAGGTGGGTGCGCGCAGGAGGCGCAGAGGACTTAGAGTATGAGCTCACCGGAAGTTACGCGGGCGAGAAAATGGAGAAGAACGGCAAGCAGCGTGTGGAACTCTTTGTCGCGCGCGGGCGGCTCCCGGAAGACAACCCGCATTCCCAATCTAAAAAGAAAAACTGATGGCCATTGCAAGCACAAAACTGCAGCCCTTGCTACAAGAGCGCATTCTCATCATTGACGGCGCCATGGGCACGATGATTCAGGAACTCGGGTGCACCGAGGAGGATTTTCGTGGAAGCCGCTTTGTGGGCCACGACCGCCCGCTCAAAGGATGTAACGACCTCCTGGCACTGACGCAACCCGAGGCAATTAAAAAAATCCACCTGCAGTATCTGGAGGCTGGCGCCGATATCATCGAGACTAACACGTTCAATTCGAACGCCATCTCCCTTGCGGACTACCGTCTGGAAGCAGCCGCCTATGAGATCAATCTAGCCGGCGCAAGGGTTGCGCGGCAGGCCGTGGATGAGTCCACCGGCAAGACATCCGGCAGGCTGGGCTTTGTCGCCGGCTCTATAGGCCCAACCAACCGGACGGCGTCGCTTTCCCCGGACGTGAACAATCCCGGGTATCGTGCCGTGAGCTTCGACCAGTTGGTGGCGGCCTACTACGATCAAGCGCGCGGCTTGGTCGACGGCGGCGTCGATCTGCTCCTAACGGAGACGACTTTCGACACACTCAATTTGAAGGCCTGTCTCTTTGCCATCGTCAAGCTTTTCGACGATCGCGGCGCTCGGATTCCCATCTTGGCTTCCGTCACGATAACTGACCGGAGCGGCCGGACACTATCGGGCCAGACGATCGAGGCCTTTTTAACTTCGATCTCGCACGCGGACCTTTTCGCCGTCGGCATCAACTGCGCGCTCGGACCCGAGCAAATGATCCCCCATGTCGAAGAGCTTGCGCGCCTCTCCTCGCTTCCCGTGTTCGCCTACCCCAACGCCGGGCTGCCCAATGAGTTTGGCGGCTATGACATGGGACCCGGCGAATTCGCCAAAGCTGTCGGCGAGTGGACGCGGGAAGGCTGGCTCAACATGGTTGGAGGATGTTGCGGGACGACTCCCGCGCACATCGCGGCCGTCGCGGAGAAAGTGAAAGGCTTCACCTCTCGGGTTCCTCCGGAGCCCGACAGATACACGCACTTGAGCGGCCTGGAGCGCCTCACGATCCGACCGGACTCCAACTTCATTATGATCGGAGAACGGACGAACGTCGCCGGCTCGCGGCGCTTCGCTCGCCTCATCCGCGAGGAAAAGTACGAGGAGGCGCTGGCGGTCGCGCGCGAGCAGATCGAGGGCGGAGCAAACCTGATCGACATCAATATGGACGAGGGGATGCTCGACTCGGTTCGCGCGATGGCGGTCTTTCTCAACCATATCGCCGCGGAGCCCGAGGTCGCGCGCGTCCCGATCATGGTCGATAGCTCCAATTTTGCGGTGCTAGAGGCCGGCTTGAAGTGCATTCAGGGTAAAGGCGTCGTCAATTCCCTTTCCCTGAAGGAAGGGGAGGAGGAATTCAGGCGGCGTGCCGGTCTCGTCAAACGTTACGGCGCCGCGGTTGTGATCATGGCCTTCGACGAGGAGGGACAGGCCACAAGTGTTGAGCAGCGGCTCCGGATCTGTAAAAAGGCGCACAAGATTCTTACCGAGGAGATCGGGTTCGATGAAGCCGACATCATCTTCGATACCAACATTCTGGTCGTGGGCACCGGCCTCGAGGAGCACAACGAGTACGCCATCAACTTCATCGCGGCGGCCCGCCGGCTGAAGGAGATCTTCCCCCGCTGCCACATTTCCGGCGGCGTGAGCAATATTTCCTTTTCCTTTCGCGGCAACGACACCGTGCGCGAGGCCATGCACGCCGCCTTTCTCTATCATGCGATCCAGGCAGGCATGGACATGGGCATTGTCAACGCAGGCCAGCTCGCCGTGTATGAAGAGATCCCTCAGGATTTGCTTGCGCGGGTCGAGGACGTTCTTTTCAACCGCAGGTCCGACGCAACCGAGCGACTTCTCGCCTTTGCCGAGCAAATCGAAGGCACGAGCAAGACCGAAGTCACGGAACAAGATTGGCGCAAAGAAGCCGTCGAACAACGGTTGGCACATGCCATCATCAAAGGGGTTGTCGACTACATCGAGCCGGACCTGGAGGAGGCCCTCAAGAACTACGATCGCCCGCTCCAGATCATTGAAGGCCCTCTGATGGATGGAATGAACGTCGTCGGGGATCTTTTCGGTGAAGGTAAGATGTTCTTGCCCCAAGTTGTAAAAAGCGCCCGCGTGATGAAAAAAGCCGTCGCCTATCTGACGCCGCTTATGGAAGCCGAAAAGAAGGCCTCCCAGCAGACCCGACGGCAAACGAAGCTCGTCTTCGCGACGGTCAAGGGCGACGTGCACGACATTGGCAAAAACATCGTCGGCGTCGTCCTTGGTTGCAATAACTATGACGTGATCGACCTCGGCGTCATGGTGCCCGCGGACAAGATCATCGAGACAGCCATCCAAGAACAGGCGGACATCATCGGCCTGAGCGGGCTGATTACGCCATCGCTTGACGAGATGGTCCACGTCGCCAAGGAAATGGAGCGGCGCGGCGTGAAGCTGCCGTTGCTGATCGGCGGCGCCACGACCAGCAAACGGCACACGGCTGTCAAGATCGCTCCCGCGTACCGGCACGAGACAATCCACGTGGTCGACGCTTCCCGCGCTGTGCCGGTCGTGGGGAGCCTAACCAACCCAGAAGCGCGAGAGAACCTGGCAAATAAGAACCGCGCCGAGCAGCAAGAGCTGCGTTACCAGTACGAGAGTAAGGTGGCGGCGGATTTGCTTACCTATGAGGACGCCGTGCGCCGCAAACTCCACATCGACTGGGAGGAATCGCTGGTTGCGGTCCCTGAGTTTACTGGTCGGAAGATTCTCAAAGACTACCCGTTGGCCGAGCTGGTTCCTTTCATCGACTGGTCGCCGTTCTTCCACACCTGGGAGATTAGGGGCCGTTACCCTGACCTTTTGCATGATCCTGTCCGTGGTGCGGCAGCGCAGGAACTCTTGGGCAATGCCCAGGAGCTGTTAAAGGAGATCGTAGAAAGAAAGCTGCTTGTTGCCCATGCCGTTTATGGCTTCTACCCCGCAAACAGCGAGGGCGACGACATCATCGTCCATGCGGACTCGGCGGGAACAACTGAACTGACCCGTTTCCACACCTTGCGCCAGCAGAAGGAGAGCCAGCGCGGGAAACCGCAGTATGCGCTAGCGGATTTTGTCGCGCCACGGGACTCGGGTCTGATGGATTATCTCGGCGCTTTCGCCGTAACCACCGGCCATGGCACAGATGAACTCGTGCGCCGTTTCGAAACGGATCACGATCAATATAACGCGATCATGGTCAAGGCATTGGCCGACCGTCTCGCCGAGGCGCTTGCAGAATGCCTCCATAAGCGCGCGCGGGACGAATGGGGCTACGGCAAGGAAGAAACCCTGAGCCACGGGGATTTCATTGGCGAGCTTTATCGTGGCATTCGTCCCGCGCCCGGCTATCCGGCTTGTCCCGATCACACGGAAAAGCGCATCCTCTTCGACTTGCTCGGTGTGGAAAACATCACCGGCATGACGCTGACAGAGAATTTCGCGATGCTGCCGGCAGCATCGGTTTGCGGCCTTTATTTCTCCAATAAGGAGGCGCGGTACTTTGCCGTGAGCCATATCGGCAGGGATCAGGTCGAGTTCTACGCCGAGCGGAAACGAATGACCGTGGTCGAGGTGGAGCGCTGGCTCTCGACGATTCTTGCTTACGATCCGGCAAAGATTTCGCCCGCTAGCGCGGCACCCAACTAGTCAAGGGTGTAGGTTGCCGCGTTCGTGAATCATCACGAACACGAGCACGATCTCAGGATTCAGGCGCCCGCGACCACTTCGTGAGTGGCACCGGCATCGGATCGCCGTCGACGTAAATGGCATCGACGCGTTCGTTGAAGAAGCACAGAAGCCCCTTGATCTTGGGACATTCGGGAATGGGGTTGAGATAGCCCCAAACCAGATCCTTCATAAACTTATCTCCGACCCTGACCGACCAGTAGCAAGCGATGCCTTTGTACGGGCAGCGGGTCACGGTCGCGCTCGCCTCCAAAAGATCCATGCGTACGTCTTCCCGCGGGATGTAATACCGGACCGGATGCCCGGTCTCGAACAAAAGGCTGGGGCGCTGCGTGGCCGCAACTTTCTCTCCCGCCGCGAACACTTGCACGTGACGCGAACTCTGGAGGACGTCAATACGCTTGTAAGGATCGCGCGCGTGAACAAAAACCTCTTCGTCCTCCTCGTACCAAGCGCTCATCTGCGGCCACTGAAACGCGAAGTAACCCTGAATCTCAGCGCACTCCGGCGCCGGTTCGGCATAACTCCATGCCGCGTCGGTCGCGATTTTCGTGCCCACCTTGACAGACCAGTATCGTGCCTCACCCTTGAAAGGACAGCGAGTGGCGTGCACGCTCGGCATTAGCAGATCCGCACGCACATCGGCCGGCGGGAAATAATAGATGGGAAGGCAACGGGCTTCGCGAAGCAGCACGACCCGCTTGCTGTCAGCGACCGTCTCATCGCCGAAGACCACGCGCAGGCGCTTTGGACTCGGCACGATATGAACCCAGTGCGCCGGATCTGCGGAAAAGCTCCGCGCGCCGTAGAGCGGAGCCAGCAAAGGTGCTTGGAAGTCAGTCACGGATACGTCTCTGCGGAGCCCGATCAACTGCGCTCGTGGGCGGCAAAAATCTGTGCGAATTTCTGCCTAAGGGTCCGCCGCAGCTCCGGACTCACGTCAACAACTGGCGGAAATTTTCCTTTGAGCTTGCGATCGTAAGGGATGCACGCGTCAATCAGGATGCGGTTATTGAAATTGCCAGGCAAAAACATCGGGTCTCTACCCGAAGACCACGCCTTCTGGATCACATCAATGTCGGTGACCGGATCAAAGCGCGTGGACATCGCCCACAGGACCTGATCGAGGTCCGAAGGGTCGATGTCATCATCGACCACGACCGTCCATTTGCCGTTGTAAGCGCCCCCGGCACAGGAAGACGCAACGTGCAGAACCTGGCGCGCGTGACCGGGATAACGCTGGCGAATCTGCACCACGGTGAACCGGGTGGCGGGAGCGCCTTCATGATTCCACACGCCCAGAACCTCGGGGACACCGCATGCCTCTAACGCTTTCCAGATCTCCGCGGCGCCCGCGATGCCTTTCAGCAGGCCCGTCTCATCCACCGGCTTGTGCTGGGGAGCGCACGTGAGAATCGGATCATCACGATACAGGATGGTTTTCACGTTGAGACAGGGACGGGGAACAACGTCATCGGAATAATATCCCATCCACTCGCCAAACGGCCCTTCCGGTCTCACCTGCCCCGGGACCGCTTCCGCCTCGATAGCGATTTCGGCGTCCGCCGGGATCGGGAAACCGGTGTAGGGGCCTTTAATCACTTCGATCGGCTCGCCGCGAATACCTCCCGCAAAGTCATACTCGGACACTCCCTCTGGAAGCGGGCTTGCGGACAGCATATAGAGAAGCGGGTCCTGACCGGCAACAACGACGACCTTCATGCTCTGTCCGCGCTCAAAATACTTGTCGCGGTGGATCCTGCCGTGTTTTCCCTCCGTGATCTGACAGCCGATCGTCTTCCCATCATAGACCTGACACCGGTAGGCCCCGATGTTATACCAGCCGGCATCCGGGTCCTGAGTAATCACGCAGTCGGCCGTGCCAAAATAGCGCGCTTTATCTAACTCGTGGTGCAAGGGAACCGGAAAATGGAGGACATCAACGTCATCACCTTCGACAACGTGACTGAGGATCGGTCCTGTTTTTACGTACCGGGGCTTGATCAGGGTCATTTTCTCCATGCGTTCATGGTAAGCCTTGACGATATCGACTTTGCGCTCATATTCCAGAGGGAGTCCGAGTGTCAAAGCGACCCGCTTTATTGAGGAAAACTGGCCGTACAGCGTGCGAAACCCGTGGGGATAGTCCGGCACTTGGTCGAAGAGGATTGCGGGTGCGCGTCCCCTGCTGCGCTCGGTGAGCATGTGCGTGATTGCGCCCATTTCCTTGTCCCAATGAGCACCGTTCACGCGCAGCAGCTCCCCCAACTGATCAACCTTTTCAATCCAGTCGCGCAGGCCATGGTAGGCAACCTCCTGCTGCGAGGATCCCAGTCTTTCCGCACGCGCCATCATTCCCTCCTTCGGTCTTGAGTCACGGTCGACGAATCTCGTTATGTAACACCAAACCGGATCCCAGATCAATTTTTATTATTCCGGATGCTCCCTCAATGGAGGGTAGCCTTCCTCATCAAATACATGCGCACCCAAAAGTCGTAGATTAAAGCCGGCCGAAGGATTTCCAATTCGCGTTGGCCGTCCTTTTCATACACAATGGCAACCCACTGATCACGCCAGCAAATTCCGCGCAGGCGAGCGTTTTTATGATAGACGTAGCCACCCACGGCGCGCAGCAACTGCGACAAGCGATAGGCATCCGGGATTGCCTGCGCATCGCTTCGTCTCGCACATCCCTCTTGATCCAGTCGATTGATATCTTCGGGAGTATAACGCAATAGCCGGTCTGCATCTGGAGTTGTTGGCGGATCTTTTTTCCACCAAGCCGTGTCCCCCAGCCACTGCCAAGCTGATTCCTGGCCGCTATCACTCGAATCGAAGCTCGGTGGTTCTTCTGGAACGTTCGAATCAGACCTATCCCAGACCACATATTCATGGTCTTTGTTTTCGATGTCGAAGAAATCGATATGCCGCGCCTCTAAAGCCTGGCCAATCACCCGCAAGCAATGGGCATAGCTTGCGGCAGGACTGATAGCGTTTTCCTCCATAAGAAGTAGTAACTGGGATCGTTGCGTTAAGCCCTTATCGTTTCCACGCGTGCCTCTATTTCGCTATGTTTTTCTCATAGCAAGCCCTGTTTCCGTAACTGGGCCGTCTTTCGATGAACCGGGGTCGCTGCCGGGCCACAAGGACCATGGTGCGGTTTCCAATGTCACGATTCAGCATGTTTTTAGCGGACTGCGAAACCAACTCGCAAAAGGAAACGCGAGCAAGCGGAAATTCACGGTAAGCCCGCTGAGTCCGGCGATTTATATGCGGCATGAATGGCTATTCATGCCTTAGGAACGGCGCCTCCTGCCGTTGCGACCCCTTTGATCTGAAAACCGCTTTTCTTTTCCTTGTCATCTTTTTGTAACAGCTTTTCCATGGCGTCATCTCCTTTGAGGCCCTCCATCTTGATCTTTAAACGCAGGTTATTGGGGCTGTCGGCGTTGATCAAAGCCTGGTCCAGGTTGATTTTGCCGTTTTTATAGAGCACCAGCAACGCTTGATCGAAGGTTTGACAGCCCTCTTGGATCCCCTGTTCCATTGCCTCCTTGAGAGTATCGATGGAGCCGTTTTTGATAAGGTCTTTGATTCGCGGGGTGTCGAGAAGAATCTCCAACGCAGCAGCTCTCTTGCCGTCTACCGACGGAATGAGGCGCTGGGAGATGACGGCGCGCAGATTCAACGATAATTGCATCAAAATCTGTTCATGTCGGGTCTCCGGAAAGAAGTTGAGAATGCGCTCAAAAGCCTGATTGGCATTGGTGGCATGCAGCGTTCCCAAGCACAAGTGGCCGGTATCCGCGAACGTAACGGCTGCTTCCATGGTCTCAGTGTCACGGATCTCGCCGATCAGGATGACGTCCGGTGCCTGGCGCATGGCGTTTCTCAACGCTTCCTGAAAGGAGAGTGTGTCAAAACCCAGTTCACGCTGGTTCACGATTGATTTCTTGTGCCGGTGCACAAATTCGATCGGGTCCTCTATCGAGATGATGTGACCTGAGGAGATTACGTTCCGATGGTCAATCATTGCCGCCAGAGTCGTGGATTTCCCCGTTCCTGTTCCGCCGACGACGAGAATCAGGCCTCGCTTGGTCATGATGATATCTTTCAAGATGGAAGGCACGCCTAGCTGGTCAATGGATTGGATATCAACCTTGATCTTCCGAATCACCATGCCCACAGACCCGCGCTGGCGAAACGCGTTGACACGAAACCGCGCCAGCTTTGGGTAGGATAGAGCTAAGTTCATTTCCATTTGCTGTTCAAACTGACACCATTGCTCCTCGTTCATCACCAATTTGGCGAGCACTTCCATATCTGCAGGAGCAAACTTCTGGTCCCCTATGGGTTGGATTTCGCCTTCGATCCGATACATGGGAGGGCAGGCAACCGTCAGGTACAAATCCGAGGCGTCCTTCTCAACCATCACCGTTAATAACTCGAGGAGTTCCATCGCTGCTCCCGGCACTGATCGAGGGTCTAACCCCGCATCCCCATGCCCGCTGCTCCCACCACACCCCCACCAAAGAGATTGGGGTTCAATGTTTTAGCCTGCGCCTCCTCCTTTGAAACGATGCCGCGCCCAACCAGGTCGAGCAACGCCATGTCCATGGTCTGCATGCCGTCCTTTTGACTCACCTGCATCGTCCCCGGTATCTGATGAATTTTCCCCTCACGAACCAGATTGCGAACCGCAGTTGTTCCGGTCATGATTTCCAACGCCGCCACCCTGCCCCCACCTTTCTTTTTCAGCAAAGTCTGGGTTATCACCGCCTCTATGGACTCGGCAAACTGCGCACGAATCTGCGCTTGCTGATTCGGCGGAAAGACGTCAATGACGCGGTCGACCGTCTTTGGAGCGCTGGAGGTGTGCAAAGTTCCAAACACCAAGTGCCCCGTTTCCGCGGCGGTCAATGCCAACTGGATCGTTTCCAGGTCGCGCATCTCGCCGACCAGAATAATATCGGGATCTTCGCGCAACGCGGCCCTCAACGCATTGGCAAAAGAATCCGTGTGGGGTCCAAGCTCTCTTTGATTGACAAGACATTTTTTTGATTCGTGGACAAACTCAATCGGGTCCTCGATGGTCAGAATGTGGCCCTCGAACGAATTGTTGAGATAATCGATCATGCCGGCCAGCGTGGTCGATTTCCCCGACCCCGTCGGGCCTGTGACCAGGATCAAACCTTTTTCTTTGTCGCATAGCTTGCGCAACATGGGCGGCATACCCAATTGCTCGAGGGTGAGAATCTTCGTCGGGATCGTCCGAAACACCGCCCCTTCACCTCGACGCTGCATAAACACGTTGACACGGAACCGGGCCACAGTCCCCATCTCAAAGGAAAAATCGGCTTCATGGGTTTCCTCGAAGTTGCGCCGCTGGTTGTCGTTCATGATGTCGTACACCATGGTGTGAATCTCTTCCTTTGTGAGGGATGGGCTATCCAATTTTTTTAGATCCCCATGAATGCGCACCATCGCCGGTTCGCCGGAGCTTAGATGACAGTCAGAGGCTCCTTGTTCAACGGCGAAGGCGAGAAGTTCAGTAATCTCCATTCCGGCTCCTTTCGAAAGGTTCGAAGACGCTCATCATACACACGTCCCGGCGGAGATGCAAAGTTTTGTCTCCGGGACTCGCGCGTGATGAACATTAACTCTCCACCGGTGACGCTTCCGGAGTCACTTCAATCCAGACTGGCGTAATCCTTTTTTTGCTTCGTTGTCCCTTGTTGCGGTTCTGGATTGCCTCATGCGCACTCGCGCACAGCGGTTACCTTGCGTTTTCGCAAAAAAGCCGTTACCTATGCCACTGTTCAGGAGAAACCTCAATGAAACTCTCCGGAAAAGTCGCGCTCGTTACTGGGGGTGGGACCGGCATCGGTAAAGCCATCAGCACCGCGTTGGCACGCGACGGAGCGAAAGTCGCCATCGCTTCACGCAACCAGGCTCATCTGTCATCCGCGCAAGAGCATTTCCGCAATATTGGGATCGATGTACTGAGCGTGCCGCTAGACGTCAGAATTAAAGAGGAAGTCGAAAAAGGCGTTGCCAGGATCGTCAAGGAATTGGGAAACGTTCATATTCTGGTCAACAATGCAGGCGTCTCCGGTATGAATCGAATCGAAGATCGTGATGATACCCGCTGGCATGATATCTTGGAGACAAACTTAACGGGAATGTACCTGATGACCAAGGAAACGTTAAAATACATGAAGGATCCCTCCGGCGGCCGGATCATTAATATCTCCTCAGTTTTGGGCAGGTTTGGCGTTCCAGGTTACACCGCTTATTGTGCCAGTAAACACGGGATTCTCGGTTTTACCAAAGCATTGGCTTTGGAAATGGTTGCGCGCGGTATTACAGTCAACGCCGTCTGCCCGGGTTGGGTTGACACCGAAATGGCGCGCCAGGGGATCAGCGAATCCGCCGGCCAGCAAGGGATGACTCCCGACGAGTTCAAAAAACAGGCCATCGAGGCGATGCCGATCAAGCGCTTTCTCGACGCCGATGAAGTCGCTGAGCTCGTCGTATACCTCTGTTCCGCGCATGCCCGTGGGATTACGGGTCAGGCGATCAATATCTGCGGCGGGCAGACGATGAATTAAAAGGAACCTGCAGCCGGTCAAGAACGCTCTCTAAGTACCTTGCCACCCAAGTGCAGCTCAGACCGCAAGGAATGTGAATAAAACCAAACCGTATCGGCAGCTGATTCCGACGCAAGTAATCAAGAATCACATACATGGAATAATTACAAACGTAAGTGCCAGCGTTCCGCGATATGCGGGCGCTGCGGCCGCCGTCGAGCCGGAGCGTGGGGACCAGCTGCTTTGGTCCCGCAGAATCGATAGGGACAGGCCTGGTTCCCTTTGCGGTGCATCTGCGGTTCAACGCTCGACGCTCGATTCTAAAGCGCACGCCCGAAGAACACTGGCCAAGACCTAGGATGACATCGGGCTCATGTTTCTTGATCGTCTGGACAAACTGGGCTCTGTTAAAACGCACCGGGAAAACAACTGTCTTGAGACCCTCTCTTGGTGCAAGTTTTTTGATAGCCTGAGCAGTGATATTGGTGGCAAATTGAAGATACGGGCGGAACCCGTAGACAAGAAGGTGCAGGTCGTCGGTTCGCTGCGAAGACTTCTCGCGGCCGACTTTCCGCCGGTTGCGTGCGGATAGGACTGCCATTAAACGATTGCGATTTTATCCCATGTTCGCGCCGAATAAAAGCATCGCTCCCAGGCCATGGTTAAACGCCGACTGGAACATTTCCAACAAGCGCGCGGATCGATCAAGTGGATGATCCTTTGCCTGCAGATAAAATTCAAGTAGTCAATCCAGCCACCCGGGAAAGGATTACCGAACTGGATGTCGCCGGAGACCAGGATGTCGCTCGCGCGGTGGACAACGCCCGTGGGGCACAATCCGCCTGGCAGAAAAAGGGTTTTTCTGAAAGAGGCCAACTTTTTTATCGCCTGCGCGACCTCGTTATCGATCATGCCGAGAAGATTGCCGAAATCGTTGTCGGTGAAACCGGGAAGCCACGGGCTGAAGTCTACAGCAATGAGCTTTTCTATATTTGCGATGCCATGGGTTTTTGGGCCAAGAATGCCGAGCGGTATCTCCGGCGGCAGAAAATTCGTCCCCATCTGTTAAAGACAAAGAGAGTCGTCTCCACTTACGGCCCGATCGGAGTGATCGGGATCATCAGTCCGTGGAACTTTCCTCTGGTCCTCACCCTCGGGGAAGCCATTCCTGCCCTCATGGCCGGTAACGCGGTGGTGATCAAGCCCTCCGAGCTAACCCCCCTTTCCGCTTTCTTCGCCGCTGAACTGGCAGAAAAGGCGGGTTTTCCGAAAGATATTTTTCAGGTTGTGGCGGGATTCCGGGCCACCGGACAGAGTCTAGTTGACCATGCGGATATGATTTCTTTCACCGGCAGCGTGGAAACAGGGAAAGAGGTTCTGCGGCGCGCGGCCGAACGCTTGATTCCGGTTAGCCTTGAACTGGGCGGGAAAGATCCGATGATCGTGCTCAGAGATGCCAACCTGGAACGAGCCGCCAATGGTTGCGTTTGGGGCGCTCTGATGAACTCCGGGCAGGTTTGCACTTCTATTGAGCGCGTTTACGTGGAAGAAGCGGTGCACGACGATTTTGTCCAACGCGTCGTGGGAAAAGTGCGGGCTCTGCGCCAATCCTTAGGGAACGAAGATGTCGACTTGGGCAGCATGACGTCAGTGGCGCAGGTGGAAAAAGTCGCGGCGCAAGTTGACGACGCGGCAAAGAAGGGCGCCACGATCCTCACCGGAGGGCGGCGTCACCCCGGCTCGCCGGGGCTTTTCTACGAGCCCACCGTGCTGGTTGGCGTCAACCACGACATGACGATTATGAACGAGGAGACCTTCGGCCCGATCATTCCGATTATGAGCGTGAAGAACCGCGACGAGGCTCTTCGGTTAGCCAATCATTCTCGTTACGGCCTTGACGCCAGCATCTTCACGCGGAACGAAAAACTGGCACTGGAAATGGCAGAGAAAATCCGCGCCGGTTCAGTTTGCATCAACGATGGCCTCGTCAACTTTGTGATCCTAAACGCCCCGATGGGTGGAATCAAAGAAAGCGGCATTGGACGCCGCCACGGTCCCGAAGGGATCCGCAAATACTGTCACCAGAAGACCATCGTCATCGATCGTCTCGGGTTGAAAACTGAATTCAACTGGTTTCCCGCGTCCGCACGCAAGACCCGCTCTTTGCGCCGGGGCCTGCGTCTTCTTTTTCGCTCAGGGTGGAAGAATAAGCTCGATGCCCTGACTGGACGCGGTCAAGATTAGCGCGCTCCTTGCGTCAGGGAATTAGCGGAGAGGGTTGCGGAGCGGAGGTAATTTATCTAAGAATGAGACGCCTAAAATCGCATGAGGAGACTTGTCTATGAGTAAGGACCTAACCGGATTCTTGGCCCTGGAAGACGAAAGGAGACCTGGCTCCGTGATCCGCGTCAAAGAGCGCATCGACGCGAATCGCTATGAGACGATCGCCTTTTTGAAACAGCTGGAAATGCACGGGGAACAACGAATGGTCCTGTTTGAGAACGTTCCCGCGTTGAACGGGGCTCCGTCACCGTTCCCGCTATTCTACAATCCCTTCATTACCCGCAAGTTCTGCGCTGATGCCCTCGGCATGGGGGAGCTGAAATCAAGCATGCAGTTGAGCCTCGAGGTCGCCGCCCGAGAGCAGCAACAAGGGGAAGTCAAAACCATCCCGCCCGAACGAGCCCCGTGTAAAGAAGTGGTTGTCCGGGGCGCGCAAGTGGATTTGCGCAAATTGCCAATTCCTATACATCACAAACACGACGCCGGTGCCTACTTCGCCATGACCTGCGCCATGAAAGGCCTCGACGCCGATTTCTATGACATCACTTTCACCAAAAATATGTACTACGCGCCGCGCCGGATGAGTTTTTCCGCGCATCCACACCATCACCTCGAGGCCATGGTTCAAGAATACGAGCGGCACAACAAACGAGCGCCCGTCATTGTCATCCTGGGACACCACCCCGCCTTCTATCTTTCGACTTGCTGCATGACTCCCTTCGGCAACAATGACTACTTGACCGCCTCAGCGTTCCTTCAAGAACCGCTGCGCTTAACCGCGTCCGAAACATGGGGAGAAGATTTCTTGGTGCCCGCGGACGCCGAAATCATTATCGAAGGCGAGGTGCCGCCAGGCGCGCGCGAGTCGCAGAATCCGTTCGGGGAAGTCCTCGGCTACTACCAGGGAGAGATGAAGGTGCCGGTGATCGAGGTGACAGCGATCACCCATCGCAAGCAAGCGATCGTGCAGGACTTTTGGCCAGGACAGATGGACCACTGGAACCTCGGCAGCATCCCCAAAGAGGGCAGTGTTTATAACGTGATCCGGAGAAATATTCCTGGGATCAAAGGGATCCACCTTCCGGCGTCGGGCTGCGGCCGCCTCATCTGTTACATTGCGATCAAGAAAGAATTCGACAATGAACCCCGGAAAGCGGCCATGCAAGCGTTTGTCGAAATGCCTAACTTGAAGCTTGCCGTCGTCGTCGATGACGACATCGACGTTTTCAATGAGCGCGACGTGTTATGGGCGGTAAGCACCAGAACCCACTGGGATACCGATCTGGAAGTCATTCGCAAGGTACAGAGCTTTCGCGGGTGGCTCGGCGACGCGGTAGCCATCATCGATGCCACCCGGCCTATGAAGGGCGATTTTCCAATCCGCAACGAAGTCGCGGAGGACGCGCTCCAACGCGTCGATGTCACCAAGTATCTGAAGAGGTGAGGCATACGATGACGGAAAAGATTCGCTTCTACTACAAAGCAACCTGAACCACCTGCCGTAAAGCAAGAAGTTTCTTGCACGCCCGCAAAGTAAAGCTCGAAGAAAGGGACTACGGCAAGTCTCCTCTAAATGAGAAAGAGCTCAGGCAGATCATCGGAGAAGATCCTATTACCGATTTCCTCAACACGCGCACTCCCTTGTACCGGGAACGAAACATGAAAACGCAACCTCCGTCAAAAGACGAGGCAATTGCGTTAATGCTCCGGGATCAGAATCTTTTGCGACGGCCCATTCTGATTAGGGGTCGAAAGAAGGTCGTGGGCTTAAATGAAACAGCAATAAACGAGCTGCTCTGAACTCACTCCCGCTGCCCTGCTCAGAGCGCAAACGTAACGCCGGCGTGGCTGGCTAATCTTTGGCTCCGGCTTTCAAACCCGCCACTTTTAGAGAAGGTCCCGCTGACAGATTTTCATGATAGATCTTTGCTCCCGTGCGCCTGAATTCCTCGGCTTTTTCTTCCATTCCCATTTGCAAAGCAGAGCCTTCGTCGACCCCTTTCTGCGCCGCGTAGTCGCGCACGTCTTGAGTGATCTGCATGGAACAAAAGTGCGGGCCGCACATAGAACAGAAATGAGCCAGCTTCGCTCCCTGCGCGGGCAAGGTCTCGTCATGAAATTCGCGCGCCGTCTGCGGGTCAAGGCTCAAGTTAAATTGGTCTTGCCAACGAAATTCAAACCGGGCTTGGCTCAACGCATTGTCGCGCCGTTGCGCCGCGGGGTGTCCCTTGGCCAAATCCGCCGCGTGCGCGGCGATTTTATAAGCAATCACTCCATCTTTGACGTCTTTCTTATTCGGCAGGCCGAGGTGCTCCTTGGGCGTGACGTAACAGAGCATCGCCGTGCCATACCAGCCGATCATGGCGGCACCGATCGCGCTCGTGATGTGATCATAACCCGGCGCGATGTCGGTCGTTAGGGGCCCAAGGGTGTAAAAAGGCGCCTCCTGGCAGAGTTCAAGTTGCTTCGTCATGTTTTCCCAAATGAGCTGCATGGGAACATGACCCGGCCCTTCGATCATGACCTGGACATCTTGCTTCCAGGCGATCTGCGTCAACTCGCCCAGGGTCGTCAGCTCGCCAAACTGCGCCTCGTCGTTGGCATCCGCGATGGAGCCCGGCCGCAACCCATCGCCGAGGGAGAAACTCACGTCGTAAGCCTTCATGATTTCGCAGATTTCCTCGAAATGGGTATAAAGAAAATTCTCTTGATGATGCGCCAGACACCACTTCGCCAAAATCGACCCCCCGCGCGACACGATGCCGGTCACACGTCTCGCCGTAAGCGGGATATAGCGGAGCAGGACTCCGGCATGAATGGTAAAATAATCGACCCCTTGTTCCGCTTGTTCAATTAACGTATCGCGGTAGATTTCCCAGGTCAGTTCTTCCGCTTTGCCGTCTACTTTTTCCAGCGCTTGATAGATCGGAACCGTGCCGATGGGCACCGGGGAGTTGCGGAGAATCCACTCGCGGGTCTCGTGAATATGATCCCCCGTGGACAGATCCATAACCGTGTCGGCACCCCAACGGGTCGCCCAGATCATTTTTTCAACTTCCTCTTCGATGGATGAAGCCACGGCGGAGTTGCCGATGTTCGCATTAATCTTGACAAGAAAATTACGCCCGATGATCATCGGCTCGCTTTCTGGGTGATTGATATTGGCAGGGATAATGGCTCGACCCCGGGCGATTTCGTCACGGACAAACTCCGGAGTTACGTGTGGCGGGACCGACGCGCCGAAACTCTGTCCAGGAAGAAAGCGGCCCGATCCGCCATTTTGATCCCGTGCGCTCTCCCGTCCCGAGTTCTCGCGGATCGCGATATACTCCATTTCCGGAGTGACGATGCCCTTTTTTGCGTAATGCATTTGTGTGACGTTGCTGCCGCCCTTGGCGCGCAAGCTCTTGCGTCCTACCCACTCGGGAGAATTCCCGTTTCCCGCCGGCTTTGCGCCGTTTTCACGGCTTTGCCTCTCTTCGACATCGCCTCGTCCCTTGATCCACGGTAATCTCAACGGTGCCAATCCCCTGTGCACATCCACTTGAACGGCAGGATCGGTGTAGGGTCCAGACGTGTCATAGACCACCACCCCGTCGCCGCCCGCTGGGGACGGTCGTTCCAAAGGATGCGGCAGCTCCGTGCCGGTGAGCGAGATCTCGCGCATGGCCACGCGCATGTCGGGATAGTGCTTGCCCGGGACATAGACTTTTTTCGACGCAGGAAACGGGTCCGTGGTGATGACGTTGTTCGATGCGCCATTATCTTTTCCGATTTTCTTGGACATGGCTTCCCCTCCCCATAAAGACGAGCCTGGAGAAAGGCTCCCAGGCACTAGGACAATCTACACGTGCCGATAGCGACTCACGTACTCTTCGTATAGACCTTCTCTTCCGATTTCATTTAATTTGCGCGACCGCTGCATTAGAGTCTCTTTGTCCTCGACAAAATCCCGCCGCGAAGAGCCCAAGTTTCCTGGGTGTACGCCGGTGTCCATGCGAATCGCGTCGCAAGGACACGCTTCCACGCAGAAGCCGCAATAAATGCAGCGCAAGGTATCAATTTCATACCGCTTCGGATACTTTTCCAGCGGGTTATCTGGGTATTCCGCGGCTTCAATATAAATGCACTCTGCAGGGCAAGCCGTTGCGCACAGAAAGCAGGCCGTGCATTTGATTGAATCGTCCTCGTGTAACGTCAAGCGATGGCGCCCACGAAACGTCTCTGGATAAGGAATGCGCTGCTCGGGATACTGGACGGTAATCGCGGCTTCAAGATGTTTGGCAAATCCGAATCGATGCAGCGTGTGAATCGCAAGGTTACGCCAAAAACGGCAGGCGGTCAGCAGGAGGCCCCGAAAAACCTCCGGGAAATACGCCCGCTCCCAATACCCCATCTCCTCAAGCCGCTTCATAGAAAAATCACTACCTCACCCCTCTCGTAATCGTTTAAAGGGATTCCCCACCCTTGTCAAGGCACTTGGAACTCTGCAGGACCCATCGCTTCAACACATCCCTTTGTTCAGTCACTCTCGTATTGTACGAGCGAAAATGTCTTGCAGGGCTTGAATCTCTCCCGCCCATGGAGAAAAGAAAGCTCAATGACAAACGCCCCTTCGACCACTTCAGCACCCAGCTTTGTGACCAGTGCCGCAGCGGCTGCCGCGGTACCGCCCGTGGCAATGAGATCGTCCACAATCAACACGCGCGCACCGGGGGAGATCGCATCCCGATGGACCTCCAGCGTATCCGTCCCGTATTCTAGCTCATAACTTGCGCTGTGAGTCTCATAGGGCAGCTTTCCCGGCTTGCGCACGATTGTGAAGCCGATTCCTAGCGCGTAAGCCACGGAAGACCCAACGATGAATCCCCGCGATTCGATTCCGAGAACCATGTCCACCCGCTCCGAACGATAGCGCTCAGCGAAAAGATCGATCGTCCGTCTAAAAAGACGCCCGCTCGAAAGTAGCGGCGTGATGTCCTTAAAGACAATACCTGGCTTGGGAAAGTTGGGGATATCGCGAATGGTTGCGCGAATTTCCTGAATGTCTTTTTCCATAATTCTTCAGCTACCATAAAGTCTTACCTACCCGCAAATCCGAACCCTTCACCAAGTGCTGTAAAACAAGTTGCTTCAGGTTTCATGTGCCAACCTCGCACTGCGCCATTTCAGTGCAAGAACTTGGAGATTGCACCGCGGAGGTGCTGAGATCGTAGAGCACCGGGCAAAGAGCCGGGTGCATAGCGCATGGCGTCCCCTCCGCCCCTTGCCCTGTGCGCTGCGCCCGATGCCGTTATTCCTCTGTGAACTCTGGCGTTTCTCTGGTGAATACTCTTCACAGGAAACCCATAAACGCCGAAAATAAAAACGCTAACACTTTGCACAGCCTTGTGCCTCCTCACTTGGCGGAAGGTAACTCATCGGATCTCGGGTCCGATTATCCTTGCGGACTTCAAAATGAAGGTGGGGTCCTGAAACTCGCCCCGTACTTCCCACCTCTCCTATGATCTCTCCTTTTCCCACGGTGTGACCCTCTCGGACCAAGTTCTTACGGTTATGAGCATAGACCGAAACTAGTCCACCATCGTGCCGGATGATAATGAGATTGCCATAACCCCCGAGCTGAGCGCTATAAATCACCTCACCTTCTGCGACGGCACGAATCGGAGTTCCTTCCGGAGCAGAGATATCAATCCCGTCGTGAAAGCTTGCACCGCGCGGACCGTAGCTCGATACCGTAGGACCAAACAATGGCCAAATAAACCTTGGCGCTATCTTTCCATTACCTGCTCCATCCCGATCGTGGCCAAGGACAGCTTCCGACGGCGTGATGATTTCAACCGGCAACTGCCGAGTCGCTCCGGGGATAAAGATCATCTGTCCGACGTCGATTTTGCTCGGATCCCCGATTTTATTGATTGCCGCTAATTCCGCAGAGGGAACGCCGTACGCTTTCCCAATCCTGAAGAGGTTTTCGCCACTCTTGACGCTATGAAAGATTCCCGCCGTTCTTTGGGGCGGTACCGCAGGCATAGACCGCGGCGCGCAGCCGTCTGCGAGCAACGGGAAAAAGACGACAAGTAGGCAGCGGACAGCTCTCGTCAGTGAGGCCAACCGTATCTTCCAACGAGCTTGACGAAGCGACATTCGCCGAGGTCTTCCTCCCTAAGACCCGACGGAGTAACACGAATCCGCTTGAGCTGCTGCGATTTCTCGTCTCCCAGCGGGAGCACTAACCGGCCATCCCTACCCAATTGCTCCAGAAGCGGACGCGGGATCCAACGAGAGCTTGCCGTTACGAGGATCGCATCAAAGGGCGCATGTTCAGGCCAGCCGATGGTCCCGTCTCCGACCTGAATCGCGATATTATAATAGCCCAGTTCGTCCAGGACAGATCGAGCGCGAGTTGCCATGGTCCTAACTCTCTCAACCGAGAAGACGTTTTGCACTAACTGCGCAAGCACTGCCGTTTGATAGCCCGAGCCGGTTCCTACCTCCAACACCTTCTCTTCCCCTGTCAGCTCAAGCGCTTGCGTCATGAAAGCCACCATGAAGGGCTGGGAGATCGTTTGTTTCTCTCCGATCGGTAGCGAGTTGTCACCATACGCCCTCGCTGCCAGAGCAGGTTCCACGAACAGGTGGCGGGGACACTTGCGCATCGCCTCCAAAACTCGGGCGTCCTTGATGCCCCTCTCGATGAGCTGCGTGTGCACCATTCTCTCTCTCACCGAGTAGTGATCCTGATAGTCTAGAGGTAACCGCCTCAACTCACATGCGCTCCGGTTGGTTATTGCGAAGTGTCAAGGCATTGCTGGCTCGCAAGGGGTCAGCCTTTGGGAACCTGGATCACAAACCCAGTCAACCCTTGCTTCTGGAGCCGTCCGAGCAGATTCTTCGCCGCATCTGGCGAAGGAAAACTGCCGATCCGCAAGCGCACGGAGTCCGCTTCTCCAATGCTTGTGATCGAGGTCGTGTAACCTTCACGGGACAGGGTTTCGGACCAACGCTGGGCATCGATTTTTCTGCGGGAAAGAAAGTTGGACCGCATACCCTTCGACCGATTTGAGCGCGACACGAACCTCGGTCGCAGCTTGAGAAGCCTTTGCTTTCGCTGCGGGCTTATCTGGTTGAACGTTTGTCGTGCTTGCCCGTCTTTCCGGACTTTCTTTCGTCCTCTCCGCAACATGCTCGCCGGTCTCCGATTTCCCTGCGGGAATTTCTCTTGACTTTTGCGTGCCCTCTTGGCCAGACCCAGCATCCCGGGTTCTTTGCCCGGTGACCTCCTGCGGCAGGTCCTTGCGCAGCATCGCTTCCTGAATGGTCTCGGTTTCGTGCGCGGCAATTTTGTTCGGCGTTTGCTCAGCGGGCTTTGCTACTCGTGGAGGCCCTGGAACTTGCGCAGACTTCTCCTTAGTCTCTCTTCCTTTTTGCGCCTTTACCTCACCCAACACCCCCTCCGGCTTGTTTTCTATAGCCGTCTGTTTACTCAGCGCTGCGTTTGTCGACCTGTCTATTTGCCCTTGTTTAGGCATTTCTGGCACTTGGTTGCTCTCGGGACCGGGTGATTGCGGTTGCACTGCCCGGGAGACCCGTTTTTCCGCCTCCTGAGATTTCTCAATCTTTAAAGGACTATCCGTCGCCTTCCCCGAAGTTTCCTTAACCGTCTCGGGCCCTGGTTTGGTACTCTGGAGGCCGGTCCCGCCCGAAAGTCTTGCGCTGGCCGAGTCCTCTGGGCCGCTTGTCACCGCTGACGCTCCCCCGACCCCACCTGTTGTCGGCGAGCGTTCTGTTTTTTCCTTAGCCATCACGACCGCGGGCTTCGCAGATATCTCCTGCCCCTGCTTTTTGCGAGGCAAAGCGGAGACTTCTGGTTCTTTTTTTCGGCCCGTCACTCCCAGGGACCCGCACCCCCTCGGTTTTTTTACCAGCTGCTGGCTTGGGGCTTGCCCCTAGCTCTTTCTCGCCTATTTCGTTGTCTTTTTCAGGAGAGATATCTTTTTCGGTAACCCCTGCCTTCAATGCCGCGATTGTACTATCGGGAGATTTTTCCTCCCGCCCCGTCGTGTTGGAAGCGGAGCCAGTCTCACGGCTAGCGTAGGCGACTTGCTGCGCCGGTGCCTCACCGCGCATAGCGAATATGGCCGCCCCCGACAAAAGCGCCTCTTGGGTCAGTTTGTGGTCTACGAACTTCTGTGCCTCGTCTTTCTTGAAGTAAAGTACTGACCTTTCAAATACAATTTGAGAACCGGAGGCGCCTTGAAGCAAGCTCCTCCAGAAAAAATTCAACCCATACCCTGCCACGTCCGAGTCGCCGTAGATAGCCGAGTCTTTCAGGAGAATTCCGAGCAGCTCAGCGCCGTACTCCGACAACAACCGGTCGATTTTCGAATTCAAGCTGGTTTTCTCGTCGAAAACCTCCGGCACAGCCATTATGAGCTCCAAGTATCTCTCATCAACTGCTTTGCTCGCTGAATGGGTAAAAAATCCTATGCCTCCGGTAGACACGATATTGTTCGCAAACTGCAGTCTCCCCGTAGTTGGATTGCGCACCACCTCGACAACGAGATGCTCGAGACTTTCCTTGTATTTTTGCGCCAAATTCCTTGCCTTCAGAGTGCTGTAACTGGCGACGGGGGTAACGATGAGACCTGTGTTCGCCCCTTTCTGATCTCTTTCGTTCAGCAGGCTACAGCACACCAGAAAGAGAGCGCAAAAAACCACACCGATCCTTACTAAGTGGCTGTGATTGAGCATCCTTCCTGACCTCCCGAACTTATCCTTATGATACGCGATTGGGCCAAAATCCTTGACAGGAACAAGCATTTGAGTACAATCGATGCCGGCGGTGAGAGTATAACTCTGGGTCGTAATTAAGACAATCAGAAAAAAGAAGCGGATTCTATCCTATGCCCCTTGGGACATTACTGATTGAAAGAGAGCTGCTTACCGAAGATCAGCTCGAAGCAGGTCTCGCAAGGCAAAAGCTCACCGGCGGACTGCTCGGTGATAATCTTGTCGCCCTGGGTTACATTTCTCGCGCGCAGCTTGAAGCTTTCTTTCTTGAGCCCCCACAAACGCCCAAATCGATCAAGGAAACTGGCTTAGGCGCCCAATTCCTGATCAACTCCGTGCTCAAGGTTGTCTACCTGACGAACGTAGAAACGCTTCCGGAAATTTCGGACCAAATCAAGCTTTCTCCAAGCATTATTGATACGCTGCTGCAGACCGCGAAGAAGGACGGGTTGATCGAGGTCCGCGGCGCCGTTGGAACAAACTCTAATCTGTTACGCCACGGTCTCACGACCTTAGGGAGGCAATGGGCCCTTGATGCGCTAAGGCAGTCTCAATACAACGGCCCGGCACCGGTCCCGTTAGCCGATTATGTAGGCCAAGTGCAAAAGCAGGCCACTGTGAACGAAAGAATCAATGCGGTCTCGCTTGGAAAAAGTTTCTCCCATTTGGTCCTGCCCGATCACATTCCGCGCCGCCTGGGACCGGCCATCAACTCTGGCAGATCTATTTTGATCTACGGGGCGAGCGGAAACGGTAAGACGTGTATCTCCGAAGGCATTGGGGCAAGCTTTGAGCACTCTATCTACATTCCTCACTGCATCGAAGTCGACGGACAGATTATCAAGGTCTTCGATTCCGCGTTGCACAGGCTTGTTTCCTCACCGGCGAAGCAACCAGAGGAAAACTCAAGCATTCTTCAGTTCCGTCAGGAGGAATCCGATCCGCGCTGGGTTCGTTGTCGGAGGCCGGTTATCATAACGGGCGGTGAACTCACCCTGGAAATGCTCGACCTGGACTTCGACCCGATCTCCAAATATTACGAGGCGCCTCTCCAGGTGAAGGCGGTAGGCGGAGTGTTTGTTATCGACGATTTCGGGAGGCAACTCGTTCGTCCTCGTGACCTCTTAAACCGCTGGATTATCCCCCTCGAAAAGAAGGTCGATTACTTGACGCTTCATACCGGAAAGAAGTTTGAGATACCGTTTGACGAGCTTGTCATTTTCTCCACCAACCTGGATCCTGCCGAATTGTCGGACCCGGCCTTCTTGCGCAGAATTCAATATAAATTACGGGTTGATCCCCCGACCGTGGACGACTACAAAATGATCTTCGAGCGCATGTGCGAAGTGTATCGGCTCGAACTTCCCGACGAGATTCTGTCCTGGCTCTTGGACAGCTTTTACCGCGAAACGGGAACACCCATTGCGGCCTACCACCCGAGGTTTATCGTGGAGCATTCGATCGCTGCTTGTGCTTTCGATAGCGTCCCGCCGCGCATGACGCTGGATTTGGTCAAGGACGCCGTGGAAAACCTGGTCATCCGCGATCGACCGGGGGCGAAAGACAGTCAAAGTAGGGGGCTTCATATCCCTGAAGACGAAACGTCAGCGCCATCACCGACAAGAGCAACGTCCGGAGACATTTATCAGGACGTGGAGCAGCTCCTCAGGCCCGATAGTTCTATGACCAAGTAATGACCGAAAAACATGCAAAAGCCCCAAGCCCTTCTCATTCACTCAGCCGGTGCTCCCGTTGGCTCGATCCAGAAGCTTCTCGAAGACCGCGGCTTTCAAGTTCAACTAACCCGTGGTTGGGAAGAGTGGGACCGAATTGAGACCCTCGTGCCTTCAGAAAAGCTCCAGTTCCTGTTCGCAGACATCAGTCTGTGCGAGGGGAGAAGGTGGGAACAATTTCTGCAGAGGACCGCACTGGGTTCTTCTGGCACCGTTCTTGTTTGTTATCACCCCCAGTACCCACAGATGCTCTACAGCCTTCTCGATCACCCCATCGGATTCTCCGGCGCCAAAGGTCTCGAAGACTCTGATCTACCCTTGGTTATTGGCGAGACCCCAAAGTTTCGCGAGGTGATCGATCTCGCGACGCGCTATGCCACTCACGACATCACCGTATTGGTGACCGGGGAAACCGGCACAGGAAAAGAAGTAATCGCGCGTTACATTCATGAGAGCAGTACGCGCAAGGATAAGCCTTTTGTCGCCTGTAATATGACGGCGATTCCGGAAACACTGGTGGAGAGCGAGCTGTTTGGATACGTGCGCGGCGCGTTTACAGGAGCAGACCGCAATAAGAAGGGACTGATCGAGGCGGCCGAAGGCGGGACTCTCTTTTTGGACGAGATTGGCGACTTGGCGCCAGCGATTCAGCTGAAGTTATTGCGTTTCCTGGAAGGCCGAGAGTTTTACAAAGTAGGCGAGTCCGTAACCAAGATGGCGGACGTGCGCATCATTGCCGCCACAAACAAGGACCTGGATCGAGCCATCATGGAGAATGGCTTCCGCAAGGATCTTTTCTATCGATTAAACAGCGCCCGGATCATCCTCCCGCCCTTAAGGGAACGAAAGGAGGATATTATCTTGCTGGTAGCCAACTTTATTTATCAAGCGTGCCGGCGAACGGGGAAGCCAATTAAGAAACTCAGCAGCGCAGCTAAAGTTTTGTTTGTCGACTATCCATGGCCGGGAAATATTCGGGAGCTGAAGAATGTTGTCGAGAGCGCCGGCATGGTTTCGGACGGAGAGTATGTGACGCTCAGTGATCTCCCGATGCACTTGCAACAATACGCGACCAGCCATCGGGAAGAAATCGGTGCCAAGGCGATCCGCGATATCTCTGACGCGGAACAGGAGATCATTGAGGAGGCACTCAAGCAGACCAGTGGGAACAAGGCAAAAGCCGCGGAGCTTCTGGGAGTCTCCACCCGGACGCTTTACCGGAAATTGGTCCGATTTGCCGCAGGCAAAACCGAGTAAGCAGGTGTTTTAATGGCAGTTTCCCGCGCATTTCCTCCAGGCAAACTAACCGCACCGCTGGTTTTTATGAGTCTACTTATTTTCTGGGTTGCCCTTCACGCCGCAGAAGTCTCAACCCTAGTGGTAAACAGAAACCAGGCGTATCTTCGCGCCCAGCAGCAACCAGAGGCTGAAGTCGTTGCGGAGCTCAGGAAAGGAGATAAGCTGACACCTCTGGCTAATGCCCTTGGGAATGCCTCTTGGTACCTGGTGCAAACACAACAGGGACTAACGGGGTGGATTCCGTCTTCTGACGTCGGCGGGACCGAAAGCTTAGCGAGAATTTTCAAAGAACCCGATAATGTCACATCGAGTGTGCTCGCTCCCAATGAAGGCCCTTCCTCCACCGACGGGCCCGTGAATCGTAGGGAAGCCCGTGTGCCCATCGAGATGAATGGGTCGATGATTATCGTCCCCGTTGAACTCAATCGATCGGTAAAAACGTACATGATGTTAGACACCGGTGCGACGCTCACAACCGTTAGTTCCGCCTTAGCAAAGAAGCTGCGCCTAGTGTCAGGTCAAAGAATCAGCATGACTACCCCAGGGGGTACGACAACTGCGAATCTCTCTCGTTTAGGATCGCTCAAAGTTGGCAACGCCGAAGCCCACAGCTTAATCGTTGCCATACACAATTTTTCGCCCCATCCTCGGACAGAGGGGGTATTGGGACTCAATTTTCTCAGCCAGTTCCAGACGTCGATAGACTCGAAGAACCAGCGTCTCATATTAACTCCACGCTAGCTCGGGGAACTCATTTCTCTTCGGTACAATTTTCTCCCGTTTGCACAAAATTGTAATTATTCCTTGTCTTTCCTAGACTTTTCCCGCGGAATCGCATGAAAATTGCAACAGTTCGAGAAGCTGCTGAGTGGCCCAATTGTTGCCTCATATATCATGTTCTTCCGCATTGTCGTGGTCGATAGAATGAAGAGGGCTTAAATCCACTAGGATTACAGACGTCATGTCGAATGTTCCAGAGCCTATTCCCGACGTAGAAGACAGCACGGAGCCCTCCAGTCGCATTGCTGATGGCCGGGGTCCCACCGTCTTCGATTCCCTCGGGAGACTCCGAAATCTGACGGCGGACGCTTCCGTCGCGAGCCTCGACGAAGCCGTAGAAAAGCTCCTACAGTCAGTAGAACGGCTTAGATCTCTTCAAGATAGCTTGCGCAGCGTCGCTTCAATAAAGCGTCGTTTAACGGACATGAAAATCCAACGCACGTTGGAGATAAGTAAACAGCCCGTTAGAAACGCTCCGCCTGACAATTTGATTCGTTTCGCTGGACCAACAAAAAGGAGTGATGCCAGAGAGATAGTTCAGCCAGGTACGTTTTGCCTACAGAGTACCGTGACCGAAGCGGTACCGCCTCAAAAACCGCCGATCGCGGTAGCGGCAACTGCTGTAGCGGCGGCGATTCCAAATTCCGATCCGCCAATGATCTTCAGTGCCAGCCCTGTATCTGCAAACCCTCCTGAACTCAGGGCGACAGAAATTGCTTCGACAGGGCAAATGAACACCGCCGTTACTCAGGTCCCAGACCTCGCCGTGCAGCGAGATGCGCCGCCAATACCTTCTGAGCGTGCATTAGCTGATACTGAGATCCGCCAGCTTGTCAAAAGCTATGGCCAAGTGGACAAGTACGCTACTGACCACGATAGGGGAACTCTGCGCAAGGCGAGTCTTGGTGGTTCCGTTCTGCTCGTATTTTTGGCGGCATCGTATTTCTTTTTTTCGAGCAGGCAGCCGGGCGAAACCGCAGCATCCGTCGATCACCCTCAGGAGTTCACAGCGCTGGCTGCACGGGAGGCGGTTATTTTGCCTGCGTCGACCAACAGCAATCAATCCGAATATTTGGGAAATCTTAGTCACGCGATCTCTCCAGCAGCACAGCCACAATCGAGGTCTCAAGAACACTCACTTGAGGTAATGGTTCTACCCAACTCGATCGAAGGCAATGCAGCTAAATTTTCAGAAAATCCGAGTCAGATTATCGTCCCAGTAGCCCAGCAACCGACCGAACCCCAAGACCGTCCAGATAAATTGATCCCCTAAGGAAACGGAGGAAGTTATGAAGAACGAATTACAGCAGATGACAGACGATATCTCTAAGCTTTATGCGGATATCAACGACAAGACTGACTCTCTCGGGCCAATCGTGCAAATTACCAAGCTTTACGACGAGTTACAGGGTCACCTCCACGGGATCTCGCTGGAGGACATCGATGCGCTCGAGGGTCAGATTAAATCCACACTTGAGCGTCTTCTTACGGTCAGCAAGAGTCTGAACTTCCTCAAGGCCATCAAGCTCATGCTAGATGGTCAAGATGAGAGTCGGGCTGCACCCAAGAGGAACTAGCTAGCGAGCAAAATCATCATCAGGCGGCAGGTTTGAGGGAGCTTGCAGCACCTGCAAGGAAATCAAAAGTCCTTCTATCGGCGGGGCCCGTCCGATCTTGTTCTGTCAATCCATAACAGGTTGCCATTTTCCCTAGGACGGGCAATAATCGCTCGACATTGCCAGAACCGGCATAACTTTTTGGTGCTGCATCGAGCACTTTGAGGAAGTCCAGAATTCCATGCCATCCGCGCCCGACGAAAATCAACGGTCCGAACCACTGAAGGACATCTTGGGTCTGACCTCTGGCAACCCAGTGGGTTCCATCGTTGATTCGGTACAAACCCTCCGTAATCTTGCGCAGGAACTGAGCCTTGCTGAAATTACCGAAACCGAGAAGAAGGTAAAGCAAACTTTAGAGCAACTCGGTGCGCTACAAGAAACGCTGAAAAGGCTCAAAAAGCTCAGACTCCACTTCAATCCGGTTTTCCTGGAAAGCCAGCCAGAGACAAGACCGAAAAACTTTTCCAAATTATCCGCCGCGAATGTGATTCCATTTCCACTCTTTTCCCGTGGTTCGGAGGCGAACACGCCTTCCGAGCCATCGGCGACCGCGAAACGCCCAATCGCAGACGTGCAAGACAAAAGCGAAAGCTACCAATCCAGTAATCAGAGCCCCCACTCCCAGGCCACCATATCTGAGCTTCAGAAACTTCGTGAGCTGCTTACAGCGGCGCGGTCTGAAAGCTTGTCCGAAAAAACAGATCAAAAGAAAAAGCAGAACTCGCCCTCAAACGAGGAAAAGATCGTCATAGGGGTGGAAGCGCACTCTGAAAGCAGACCCAGCGTTCGCGCTGATATCGAAACTTCCGCCCAAGAAATCACGTTCAAGCCGAACGAACCTGAACCGGTAATTCCCGAGCTTGTCATACCGAATGAACAACCCGTGGGGCAAGAGAATTTTGATTTGCCCAGTAAACGCATGGCGGTCGATAAAGAAATCAAAGAGCTTGTGAAGAGCTATGGCCAGGTTGACATCTATTCCCATCGCGAAAACGATGGAAAACAAAATTTGTTGAAAGCGGCCCTGGCCGGTTTTCTCCTAATCGCGGTTTTGGCAGCGTCGTATTTCTTTCTCCGTTAATTATCATGCTTCAGACTACCATGCTTAAAAGTTTTCGCAGCGTGCGCAGATTTTCTGGTCCCCGGTCCCTGACGTTTCGGATAGCTCACCGCGGAGGCGCTGAGGACGCGGAGTAAAGAATGCTTGATCAAGAGATACTTCGAGTTCTGTGAACTCTGCGTCTCTGTGGTGCAATATCGCTTACTATTTTGGTTGCGGCTCGGGCGCGTTGGGTAGGGATGCCGTTACGGGTTTCCTCGAAAACCATCGTTCACAGCACGGGTTGATCTCAGTGACGGGAACTATCCAAGAGATCAATTGACCGTCAGCACCGTCCATCGGATCACGGCAACCTCGTCTCATTAATGAAAAACAAGAGTTTTGTGCCTTCCGTTTCGGAGGTGCTTTTCGTTGCTGTCTTTGCCAGCCTATCGCTGCTATCCGGCAAAAGGCTCCTCCACGATAGCAGTACCGGATTCCATATTCGCGCGGGCGAATTGATGTGGGAAACGATGTCTGTACTAAGAACGGACGTGTTTTCCTACCATTCTCCACCTCTGGCGTGGACGGCTCATGAGTGGCTGGCCGAAATCATCATGGCGTTGACTCATAAGTACTTCGGTCTGACGGGCATTGTAATCTTCTTCTCTTTTTTAATTGCCCTGACTTACTACTTGCTGTTTAGAATATCCGTTAAGGGTCAGAAGAATATTATTCTGGGACTCCTAGTCGTGGTATTGGTTATGGTGTCCTCCCAAATACACTGGTTGGCGCGACCTCACGCGTTTTCCTTCGTCCTCACGGTCGTCTGGTACTATATTCTCGATGAATACGAGACGGGCGGGCGCAACCACCTTTTTTGGCTGCCGGCTGTCATGCTTCTCTGGGTCAACCTGCACGGCGGCTTTATGCTCGGTTTTATCTTATTGGGGGTTTACTTTGCGTGCAACGTCACTCGAAGGATCTTTTCCACTGGTAACGACCAGCAGGAAGCAGTGAGAAAAGCGAAGGGGCTAGGAATTGCGCTGCTTGCCTGTCTCGCTGTGTCTCTGGTCAATCCCTTTGGTTATGAGATTCTTTTGTTTCCTTTCCGGTTAGCGGGCGACAGATTTTTGATGGATAATATCATGGAGTATGCTTCGCCCAACTTCCATGAAACTATGCCATTCCGGTACTTGTTGTATCTTACGATTGGGATCCTCGGCGTATCGACAATGCGCCTTACCCTCGTCGAGCTAGGTCTCATACTCTTTCTTACGCATATGGCTCTTTATGGCGTAAGATATATCCCTCTTTTCGGTATAATCGTCGCCCCCATTCTTGTCAGGCACGGCCATCTCATCCTGGAGAGGGAAAACGGAATGTGGTCCCGTGGTATTAAATCTTTCTCGGAGAAAATCGCTTTGACCAATGCCGCTTCAAGGCCGCCTTTATGGGTTGCGTTGGGCGGGATTGGAGTACTTCTTTATGCAGCGGCCGGGCAGGTCAGATATCAATTCGACCCCCAAAAACAACCGGTGGCTTCCGTAGAGTTTCTGAAGAGAACGAAGCTGCGAGGAAATATGTTCAACACTGATGCCTTTGGAGATTATTTGATTTACGCCGCATGGCCGCAGTACCGCGTCTTTGTTGACGGTCGTCAAGATGTCTATGGCGCAGAACGTTTGAGAGATTATGACACAGTCATCCGGGTCGCGCCCGGGTGGGATAGAATTGTGGAAAAATATCACATCGAGTGGTTTTTTTTTAATGCCAACTCCACGCTTTCAGGTCACCTCCTGCGAAATCGCGATTGGCACCTCGTATACGCCGATACCGTCGCCGAAGTCTTTGTTAGGCGGGGTTCGGTGAACCAACACCTGATCGAGGAATTGCCTGGCGTGAAGGCCCAGAATAACCAGGAAGCTAGGGACGTAGAGAAGAGTGAATAGCGCACCTCATGGAATTCCGGCTCTTCCGGATTTGGTGTGAAGGAGTATTCACCGCAGATACACTGTGCGGCTCGCCGCGAATCAAGAAATACTCCGAACTCTGCGAACTCGCTGCCTCTGTGGTGAAATAGGACCTGCTGTTTTGGTTGCGGCTCGGCCGCGCTGGCCCTCCGGGGTTAGCCACAGAAATCTCAGCAGAACCAAGATTCTACCACCGAAAGCAGCATCGTCGTGAAAAAGACTACCCGGACAGGTTTTTTAGAGGCTGGAACAGAGGAATTAGCTCAAAATCTTGCTGGAACCGATCGGGACGTTCACCAAGGTGTTCAATGTTCGAGGGTTCTACATTGCCAAGAAACTCGCCGGCAAGCTGCAGATAAGGAATTTTCTTTGGATCTACGTTCATCAACCGGGCCGCTGTTGCATCCACGGCAACCCAGTCATTGCCGAGAATCAGCGCGCCGCAATGCTTAGGCCGGCCCTGAATTGGTCCATTTCCTTCCATACCGACGATGCCATCGACGATGGCAAACTGCGGCACTGTTAGCGAACTATTGATATCCAAAATGCTTTCTTGCAGTCCGGACCAGTGGAGAATGTTTTTGGGCCAGCCATAAATAGCCCCGGGAACCAGACCAAACATATTTTTCATCGCGAGGGTAACGCCCGCCCAGTGATGGGTCTTGAGTTTCGGCATCGAGACCAAAAGATCGGCCTCAAACACTGTCTTGGGCAAGTATAAGGTCTCTAGAGCGCTAAAGCGGGTACGCAACTTCACAGGCCGGACATCGTCCTGGTTCAGGTCCACATAGCGCGACTTCGCATCTTTGATCGCTGAATACAACCCCGACGCCGTGACAAGATACTCGTTGTCGCGGCGATGACCGGGCCCTTCCGCCACGACAACTTCCCGTGCTCCGAGTGCTTTGAACGCTTCGATAGCTGCGTGAACCACCATCGGATGAGTATTGATCGCTCCCGCCGGATCGTATTCGACCAGATTGGGTTTCAACACAACCCTCTTGTTCGCAACTCCCAATCCGAAAAGCTTGAGGCCGCTGATCAGTATTTCCCGCAAGGGCGCCTCGTAATCTTGCGCCCCCAATATCGCAACTCGCGACCGCTGGGTCTTGCGGTATGCGTCCCGTCCCCAGCGAGGAGAATGTTGGCATCCATCCATGAGAGCGGCCGAAGCCGCTATCGAGCCCGCTAAGAATTGCCTACGGTTCAGCACCGAAGTCATACCCGAAAAATCTGATCGCCGTGGCTCGACGCTAAGAGCGCCAGGGCAATCGGTTTCGTCTCCCCGAGAAATCCGGTTTCTGAATAACTTTTCTCCATCCGGTCAATCCATTGAGAAGATTCATTCCCATATAGGTCAAAGCACAAAATCGACCAGGCAAGGGCCAGCCCCGAATGGTTATCCTCCAGCATCTTTTGCAGCGCTTTCAAACCTAACCGATTGGGCGGATCGGTTCTGCGGTCTTGCAGGGAGATCAAAGCCAGCGCCGTAATATCAGGATAGGGCCACAGACTCTCGCCCAAAACATTCGAATTGCCGTAATTCCATCCTCCTCCCACGCACATCCGATCGTAGACCATGCGTTCGGCCTCGCTGACCCGCGCAATTACCTGGTTTTGATCAAGGCGCGACTTAAGCTTTTTCAGGGCTACCAGCGCATAGGCCGTGGGTTCGACCCAGCTGAAAGTCCCTGAGGTCCAAGACCACCCTTTGAGCAGCGGATTCAGTTTTACGATCGATCTTTCCGGCGCCCACCAGTACTGCAAAGTCCCCATCATGCCAAGGCCTCTGCCCTTTTGGCGGAGAACCCATTCGGCACCGCGCAGGGCCGCAGGCTGTTCTGGCTCGAGAAAATTCAAAGCAATGACGGCAAGCGGTGATGCCCAGGAACCCTCGCGTAAATTGGCCATATAAGGAAAACTACCGTCCGGTTTTTGCATCTGAACTAGCCAGGCAACCCCGCGATCGATGTTATTTTTCAGGAATTTATCCCGCAAAATACCCAACGCCAGCAGCGCGAATGCTGTGGCCTCGATATTGCTTGATTGTCCCCGCTGCGCACCCCAACCACCGTCAGGATTCTGTGCGGTTAAGATCGATTCCGTTATCTGTTCTTTCATTTTACCTGAGGTTTATTTTAGCATATCAAGCGCTGCTGAAAAAGGAACGTCTGTATCTGGCTTGTCTTGACAGGGTTCAGGCGGGGTGCATATAGTCCGACATTCTAAAATCTGAAGAATAGGCATCGATAACTTGCGTATCCTAGGCTCCACTGCCTTTCCCTGCTTGTACCGTTCAGGAGGTTCAGTGATGAAACGTTCCGCCTGGTATTTGATTCTGGGTGTTCTTGGCGCGCTATACACCTTCTCTCACCTTGGTTCGGCGGCGCAAGCACCGGCTCGCCAGTTGCCGTCGCAGATGGACGACGAACTCATCGTCCGCTTTCGCCCCGGCGCCGATGAATTCAACAAAGTATCCACCCACTACGGCGTTGGAGCGAGGCGTGCTAAGGTTTTTCGCGCCCTAGAGGGCCTCGAACTAGTCAAGCTGCCCCGCGGCCTCTCTGTGAAAGAAGGAATCGACTTCTACCAGCGCAACCCCAACGTTCTTTACGCAGAGCCTAATTACATTATAAGGACCACGGCCAAAGCTACCGCAACGATTACTGCCACTCCCAACGACCCGTCTTTTGGCTCTCTTTGGGGTCTTAATAACACCGGTCAATCCGGAGGCATTCCCGACGCGGACATCGATGCGCCTGAAGCGTGGAACATCACAACCGGAAGCAGCAACGTGGTGGTGGCCGTGCTCGATACGGGAATCGACTACAATCACCAGGACCTATCCGCAAACGTTTTTCACAACTCAGCTGACTGCAACAACAACGGCATCGATGACGACGGCAACGGTTTCATCGACGATTGCCTTGGGATCAATACCATTACCAATGACAACAACTCCCTCGATGATAACAGCCATGGGACGCATGTGTCCGGCACCATCGGAGCAGCGGGAAACAACGGCGTCGGCGTGACAGGCGTGAATTGGAACGTCAGGATCCTGCCGTGCAAGTTCATTGCGGCCAGCGGATCGGGCACAACCGCTGATGCCATCGAATGTTTGGATTACGTTATAAAATTGAAGAATTCAGGTGCCAATATAATTGCTACCAGCAATAGCTGGGGCGACCCGGATTATTCCCAGGCTTTATATGACGCGATCGACGTACAGCGCCAACACGGAATTCTTTTCATTACAGCCGCCGGCAATGGTAATTTTCTGGGTATTGGACAGAATAACGACACCACTCCCTTCTATCCTTGTAACTATAACTTGGCCAACATCATTTGCGTGGCTGCCACAACGCGGACAGATGCTAAAGCATCTTTCTCGAATTTCGGTAGGCACACTGTCCACGTTGGTGCCCCCGGGGAGCAGATTCTGAGCACCACTCCGGGAAATACTTACTCGACACTAAGCGGGACATCCATGGCCACGCCCCATGTTTCTGGCGTTGCGGCACTCCTAAAGGCGCAAGACCCTACCAGAGATTGGAAGGCCATAAAAAACCTTATTTTGTCAGGCGGGGATAACAAGAGTTCAATGGCGAACACCATTACTGGCAAACGCCTCAACGCCAACAACGCCATGAATTGTTTCAATTCCGTGGTCTATTCGCGCCTGAGCCCCATCGCCAACTCGATTAGCGCTTCGCCCGGAACGCCCGTTAATCTCGCGGCGCTCAACATCAACTGCGCGGCCCCTAACGGGACCGTCAATGTGACGGTAAGCCCTGGTGGCCAAGTCCTGACCCTCGTCGACAACGGTCTCGGAATCGACCAAGAGGCAGGTGATGGGACCTATTCGGGTCAATGGACCCCTTCAACGGCGGGAACCTATACCCTCACCTTTCCTGGCAACGATGCCGTGACGGTCAACGTTGCAAACCCGATCATCACCGTTACTCCGAACTCGCTCGACTTCGGTAACGTCGCTGCCGGAAGCTCCGCAGACAAGACCTTTACCATAACGAATTCCGGCGGCGGCGTGCTTACGGGAAACGCCAGCACAAGTTCTCCCTTCTCAATCCTCTCGGGCGGTTCCTACAATCTGAGCGGGAGCCAGAGTCAGATGGTTACAGTCCGCTTTACTCCCAGCGCCGTGGGAACTTTTGCAGGGACCGTGTACTTTACTGGGGCCGCGGGATTTTCGGCAACAATGACGGGTAGCGGAGCCGGGGTAAGCTTCATCACTCCTAGTCCCATCGATCTTGCCGCGCCGCCAGCAAACTTTACGATCACCGGAGGCGGATTTGCCAACTTGGGTTTCGGCTTGCCGGTAGTCAACTTCTACAAGGGTAGTTCATTTGTTGCCCAGGCCCGTGCCACTTCAGGTGATAGCACAACTCTCGTTGTCCCCTATCCTACCAACGCCACCAGCATCTCTGGATCCCTGCCAGGACTCAGCGCCGGAACGATAACCGTAAAAGTCTTTAATCAAAAGGGATCTAACAGCTGGACTCTAATTGGCAGCACGGCCCTCACCGTCAATGATAACCGTCCGCCCCCTGGAGTAAGCTCCATCACTCCTAATCCCATCGATCTTGCCGCGCCGCCAGCAAACTTTACGATCACCGGAGGCGGATTTGCCAACTTGGGTTTCGGCTTGCCGGTAGTCAACTTCTACAAGGGTAGTTCATTTGTTGCCCAGGCCCGCGCCACTTCAGGTGATAGCACAACTCTCGTTGTCCCCTATCCTACCAACGCCACCAGCATCTCTGGATCCCTGCCAGGACTCAGCGCCGGAACGATAACCGTAAAAGTCTTTAATCAAAAGGGATCTAACAGCTGGACTCTAATTGGCAGCACGGCCCTCACCGTCAATGATAACCGTCCGCCCCCTGGAGTAAGCTCCATCACTCCTAATCCCATCGATCTTGCCGCGCCGCCAGCAAACTTTACGATCACCGGAGGCGGATTTGCCAACTTGGGTTTCGGCTTGCCGGTAGTCAACTTCTACAAGGGTAGTTCATTTGTTGCCCAGGCCCGCGCCACTTCAGGTGATAGCACAACTCTCGTTGTCCCCTATCCTACCAACGCCACCAGCATCTCTGGATCCCTGCCAGGACTCAGTGCCGGAACGATAATCGTAAAAGTCTTTAATCAAAAGGGATCTAACAGCTGGACTCTAATTGGCAGCACGGCCCTCACCGTCAAATGATAGCCGGAATGTGCTTTGAGTATAGCTAAAGATAACTCAAGACCGAGCCGTGAGTAATAGTCCAAGAACCACCATTTTAAAAGCAGATTCGGCTTTGCGATCGATCTTTCCGGCACCCACTAGTCCTCAAGTAAGCGCTGGAGAGTAAGCAAATCTTTGCGATGGATTTAGAACGGGAAAAGCCCTCTGAAATGAGGTATACGAAGAGTTGCAAGACAAAACGTAACCCCAAAAAGCAGAGGGCTCCCAAGTGAAAGTATCTATCGCATTTGAGCGCGCAAGTCACGTCAATTCGGGTACGAGCGTAGATCCCGAAGAGCTTCCGTGGCCCGAGACCGAAGGGCGAGTGATGCGTCACCCATTGCTCCATCTGGAGAGCGATCCACGGGGCGAGATGACGCATTACGGAGGGCTGGTGCTGGCACAGCAGTTTATCAGGCGTTTTGGGGTGGCGCAGCGGCTGGACGGGGCGCTGAGACTGTTTAAGCGTCATGCCCCTTACCACGAATCCGATCATGTGCTGGCGCTGGCGTACACGCTTTATGCCGACGGCAGGTGTCTGGAGGATCAAGCGGTCCTGCAAGGGAGCGAGGCCGTTAGGCGGCTGGTGGGAGCGTGTCGGATTCCAGACCCGACCACGGCCGGAGATTTTCTGCGTCGGTTTAGGACCACGCAAGACCTGGAGCGGCTCTCGGGAGTGATCGACGAGGTCCAAGAGGCGGTGTGGTCGAAGCTTTCTGGCAAGGCGCGTCGTGAGAGAAAAAAACGCGAGTTTGCGCTGGTGGATCTCGACGGGCACATCAAGCCTCTTTATGGGGTACAGAAAGAAGGGGCGGACTTTAGCTACAATGGGCAATGGTCGTATCAGCCGCTGGTGGTTTCGCTGGCCGGCAGCGGGGAGTGCCTCAAGGTCGTCAATCAGCCGGGGAGCGCCCGCCCTTCGGATGCGGCGGCGGCGGCTCTTAAAGAGGTGTTGCCGCGGGTTAGACGCCATTTTCGAAACGCCCTGGTACGTGGGGATACCGACTTTGACCGCTGTGATATTTTCAACACCGTTATCGATGAGGGAGCGTACTTTGCGATTGGGGCTCGGGTGTATCCCAATCGTGCAGCGCTGGTCGAGGCCATTGGTGAGAAGAACTGGCAGCCCTTTTTTCCTCGAGCCGAGCGCGAGAAACGAGGCGGGCCTTCTCGTCATGTGTATACGAGGAACTGGCGGCGCCAGAAAGCGGCTGAGCGCGGGTTTCGCAGGCTGCGCACGGTAAAGCAGTGGCTGAGCGAGATCGACTATCAGCCCCACGGGCTTGACTCTGCGTGTCGGATGATCGTGCGGCGGATTTTGATCGAAGAGACTGATGGGCAGGGGGCACTCTTTACACATTTCCGTTACCGGCTGGTGCTGACCAATCTGCCGCGCTCTTACACGGCTCGCGAGGTCATCGATCTTACCTATCAACGGTGCGACCAGGAAAATGTCATTGAACAGTTTGGCCAAGGGATCGCCGGCTGGCGCATGCCGGTGGCGGAGTTTAGGGGTAACTCGGCATGGCTCCAGATCGCCCGGCTGGCTTGGAATCTCGGCAAGTGGATTGCCCAGATCGCTTTGCCCTCTGAGATGGTGCGCTGGGAGTGGAAACGCTTTCGCCGCCATTTTGTCTATCTCGCGGCCAAGGTCTTGAAGAGCGGGCGGCGCTTGGTAGTACGGCTTGCCGGATCGCATCGATTTTTGCCCGACATCCTCACCGCTCATGTTCGACTACAAACCTAATAAGATGATTTCGGGCCGTAGAAAAATCTCGCTTCTGGGAACAAGCGTTGAAGGGAGAAATGCGTCCAAAATCAGTCTTGATCTCAGCACCTCAGGCTCTGACACTCAACTGAAGCTGTTTTTGTTGTGGATATGTATTCCAATGAGCGCTTACGAGCCGCCAAGAGATCGCCAGTGACCCTCGGGCGAGCACTCGCGTTCCCTGGCGCTTATTTCAGGACTAGTACTGTACAAGCCAAGGCCTCCGACCCTCTGGCGGAGCACCCACTCCGCACCTCGGAGAACCGCAGACCCTTCTGGTTGGAGAAATCTTGAAGCAATGACTACAAAGCGACGATCCCCAGGAACCCTCGCGTAAACTGGCCGTATAACGGAAACTACCGTCCAGGTTTTGCACCTGCACTAGCTAGCCAACCCCGCGATCAATGCTGGTCTTCCGCGATTTATCCCGCAAAACGCCCAATGCCAGGAAGGCAAACGCCGTGGCCTCGATATTGCGTGATTTTCCAGGATGCGCGGTCCAAAGGAGTCGCCCTGTGGGCTACGCAGGAAAAACAGTTCTCAATTATTTCCGTGGTGACTGGAGCAAGAGCAAACATTAGGCCATCGACGCGATGCAAAAAGATCAGGGAAGGGAATATCACGAGGTCATGGTCCTCCGATATTCCTTGTTGACGAACATTTCGGTGGCAATATCATTGGTTGCCTAGAAAAGGATTCGCTGACAATGGTCGATATTCGCGAACAAAGGGAAAAGGCTTTCCACGATGAATGGGCGCATGAAACTGCCCTTTCCGACGTTAAGGTATACGAGGCGTTTGAGAATATCACGGCGCAAGAAAACCGCTTCATCCTCACTCTTATGGGCAATCTGGAAGGCGTCAAATTACTTGATGTCGGCGCAGGACTAGGAGAATCGTCGGTATATTTTGCTCTGAAGGGTGCACTGGTTACAGCCAACGATTTTTCACCCGGCATGCTTGAGCGTTGTGCTGCGCTCGCGGAAAAACATAGGGTTCATATTGACACCCTTCTCGGCCCAGCCGAAAACTTCGATTTCGGTGAAGCAAAATACGACGTGGTATACGGTGCCAATGTTCTGCATCACTCAGGTGATCTGAGGGCGCTGCTACTTGCGGTGAGGCGGGCTCTTGTCCCGAAAGGACGGTTCTTTTTCTATGAACCTCTAGCCTACAACCCAGCGATCAATTTGTACCGGCGGATGGCAACCAAGATGCGGACAGAAGACGAGCAACCCCTCCGATTTGGCCAACTCAGAATTTTCCGAGAGTTGTTTGTCAAGGTTCACCATCGAGAATTTTGGCTTCTCAGTCTTCTCCTATTCTTTAAGTATTATCTAATCGATCGAGTTCACCCAAACCAAGACCGTTATTGGAAGCGGATTTTCAGGGAAAACCCGGACAAAATAGGCTGGTGGTTTATTCCCTTAATCAAGATCGACGCGATGCTGCTGCGCATCCCGCCTTTCAACTATCTCGCTTGGAACACGGTCATCTGGGGCCGCAAATAGCGTTGATAATTGACAGAGCAAGCTCCTTGAATCGAGTCCCCCTCACCAAAGAACTTCAGCCCGAGAGTTCCGTTTATTGGGCTGGCAGAGCTTATTTAGTATTTTTCTTTTTTGCTTGTGCTTATCTCTTCCCGTTCGTCAGGGTTCTGTGGCGTGTCGGCGACGAAGGATCCATCGTCTACGGGGCTCAACTAATCACAGAAGGACGCTTGCCTTACCGTGACTTCTTCGAAGTCATGGGCCCGGCATCCTTTTATTGGTTAGGTCTTTTCTTTAAGTTCTTTGGAACAAAGTTCGCTGTCGCCCGAGCTTTGCTTCTCTTTACGGGTGCTGTTACGGCGGTCCTCATTTACTGGCTCACACGCCGCCTTTACCGTGGTCCACTGGAGATGATTCCCGCTCTCTATTGCCTGATAACGAACATTCCTTTCTGGCCTGCCAGCAGCCACCACTGGGATAGCAACTTGTTTGCACTGTTTGGGGTTGGTTCCTTCGTAATTTGGGAAGACACTAGACGAATCCGCTATCTGGCGGCAAGCGGCGTACTGGTCGGCTTGACTTCATGCTTCATGCTCCAAAAAGGTTTGCTCTTGCTCGCAGCGTTTATTCTCATTCTGCTTCTAGGCTTGCACTGGAAGCGGGATCCCTTAAAGACGATCCTCATTTGCCTTACTGTAGAAATCGCATGTTTTGGCACTGTCATCGCTTTGGTGATCGTTTATTATTACCGGTTAGGCGAACTCTATGATCTTGTGTATGCAAACTTGATTTGGCCTTTAACCAGCTACCATAGCGTTAACGTCGTGCCCTACGCCTACGGACTAGGCAATGAGTTCTGGTTGAGCTGGTTGTCCCTTGTCGAGCTTTCCCTGCCGCTCTCCGTAGCAACTATCCTCTGTATTGTCATTTCAATCCCTCTTGCAATAATAGCAGCCCTTCCGTTTTTATCGGGATTATTCATGGCATTTCTCCTGAGAAAAATCTCGATCATAAGAGACGGACGTTCAGTACCCTATTGGGTTACAGGTTCTGCACTTTGGGCCTCTGAGATGCAGCGGTTGGATATGCACCACTTGATCTTTGGTTCCCCGTTGCTTTTAATCCCGCTATTTTCATTGTTAAACACTTTCTCCAAAGACAACGGGCTTCTATCGCGGCTGGGAGCTATTCTGATAACGGTTCCACTCCTGCTCTTAGGAACATACAAATTTGTCGTAGCGTCTAGCGCTCCCTACAAAATGGACACCAGACGCGGGACGGTCAGAACCTTCACGCGGGATACCGCTCTTCAGTTCCTAAACGAAGTCGTCCCAGCAGGCGAACAGGTTTTCATCTATCCATACCTACCCATGTACTATTTTCTGGCCGATGTGGAGAACCCAACCCGTTACAGCATCCTAATGTACAACATCAACACAGACGCCCAATTCCAGGAGACGATCGCCGCGCTGGAAAGAAACAAAGTCAGGTATGTACTTTGGGACACCTTTGTGGAAGGACCCAACTTTAAAATTTGGTTTCCGAATTACGTTCATCCCCCAAAAGAACGGCTCCATCTTGAGCAATATCTCGAAGCCCATTACCAGGTCATCGACATCAGAAACGGATTCCGAATCCTCAGGCGGAAGGAACAGCCATCCAACTCGATGTCGTAATCATCGTTTGACATGTTTTTTTGATCTCACATACGAGGAGCCCTGCTTTTGGCAATATGATGCAACGACTTCTGATCCCTTCGATAGGTACCATCCTTTTCCTGAGCGTGTTTCTGTATCTTTCATTTTTCGGAAGTCACCTTCTTTACGATCCGGACACGGGTTACCATATCAGAACCGGCGAACTCATACTAAACACGCATGCTGTCCCAAAATCCGATCCATATTCTTTTCATTCCCCTCCTTTACCCTGGGTCGCTCATGAGTGGCTCTCTGAGGTTATTATGGCGACTATTCATCGCTACCTTGGGTTGACAGGTATCGTAGTTTTCTTTGCTGCGGCTATCGCCGCCGTATATTTGCTATTGTTTGATCGGCTACGCGCAGATAACCGGAACATCTTCCTGACCATCGGTCTTGTAGGACTCGTCGTCGCTTCCTCCACGCTCCACTGGTTGGCAAGGCCCCATATCCTATCCCTAATTTTTATTGTCGTCTTTCATCGCGTATTAGATCTTTATCAATACCGCCATAAGAATTACCTCTACTTTTTACCGCTGCTCATGCTCGCCTGGGTCAATTTGCACGGGGGTTATATTGTCGGTCTTATACTTGTCGGAATCTATCTTGGCGGCAATCTCGTAGGGGTTCCTTTCTTGGCAAACAGCGAGCGGTCTGTACTCAAGGGGAACGCTTTTGCTCTTTTTCTCACCCTTGCCGGTTGTCTGCTCACCTCCCTCGTCAACCCTTACGGTTACGAGATTCTCCTGTTTCCATTGAGATTGGTCTCCGAGAAATTCATTATGGATTACATCATAGAATTTTGGTCGCCCAACTTTCACGGCTGGTTGCCGTTCAGATATCTGCTCTATCTCACGATTGCAATCTTTGCCCTCTCGAAGTCAAAACTCGATATTACAGAGCTGGCGCTGATCCTTTTCTTTACCCACATGTCCCTCTATTCCGCCCGCTATATCCCACTTTTTGCGCTCCTAGTTTCGCCAATCTTGATTAGGCACGGGGCACCCTTATTGGATAAAACCAAAGGCAGATTTGCGCAGCTTGTCAAACAAAAGTCGGCCGCCATGGCCTCAATGAGCTCGTCTTCCAAGGGATATGTCTGGATAATCGCCGGCGTGCTGTTTGTATTCGCCGCGATCCGGAACGGAAAGATTCATTACGAATTTGACCCGAACATTACGGCAGCCGAGGCCGTCGAGTTCCTCAAGAGAGAGAATCTCAAAGGCAATATGTTCAACAATGACACGTTTGGCGATTACTTGATCTACGCCGCATGGCCACAATATCGGGTGTTCGTTGATGGTCGTTCCGATATGTATGGGTCTTCCATCATGAAGGAGTACGATAAAGTCATGCGCCCGACCTCGGAATGGAAGGATGTCCTAGGGAAGTACAACATCAATTGGGTGTTTGACGGCGCGTCTTCCCCGCTTTCAACTTTGCTGCTGGTAAGTCAGGACTGGCACCTGATCTATGCAGATAAAGTCGCCAATATCTTTCTAAAGAATAGTGCCCAGAATCAACCGGTCCTTGAGAAATTGGCCGGGGTAAAACCACCTCCAACAGCCAACGCTCCCGATGGGCCTGCGTTGTAACGCTTCCCGACCGTTCATATGATAAAATTTGCTCGGGTCCTACTCCCTTCTATGGCATGCATCGTTTTTCTGAGTGTCTTTGCGCGTCTGACTCTATCGGGGGACCCTCACATGCTTTTAGGCGATACCGATACTGGGATTCACATCAAGGCGGGTCAGCTAATACTACAGACGCTTTCCGTTCCGAAATATGACCCGTTTTCTTTTCATTCTCCCCCTCTACCCTGGACTGCTTACGAGTGGCTTTCGGAAGTGATCATGGCACTTGTCCATCGGGCCTTTGGCCTCACGGGTATCGTCGTATTCTTTGCGCTAGTCATTTCGTCAACTTACTATCTCCTATTTAAGATTCTCCGGAAAGAAAACAGGGATATTCTACTAAGCACCTTTTTTGTCTTTTTAGTCATAGCGTCATCAAGCCTTCACTGGCTGGCAAGGCCCCATATCTTTTCCTTGCTTCTTACACTTGTCTATTACTACGTGTTATCGACGTACCAGTATCGCGGAAGCAACCATCTCTGGGTTTTGCCGCTTCTAATGCTTGTGTGGGTCAACTTGCACGGAGGATTCATCGTCGGCATCATCCTTATAGGAGTTTATCTAAGCGGCAACTTGATCAGAATTCCTTTCCTGGCAAACAGCGAGCAGACTACAGGCAAAGACAAGGCTCCAGCTCTCGGACTCGCTCTGCTTGGTTGTGTTCTCGTCGCCTTGATCAACCCCTATGGTTATCACATCTTAATACGTCCTTTTGAAGTAGTCTCAGACACATTCCTCATGGACCATATCACAGAATTTTTGTCCCCCAACTTTCACGGCACCTTACCGTTCAGATACCTGCTCTATTTAACGATCGCCATCTTTGCCCTTTCTGGCTCAAGAACAGATATGATAGAGATCGCGCTCGTTTTACTGTTCACGCACATGGCCCTCTATTCAGCTCGGTACATCCCGCTTTTCGCTATTGTGGTTTGCCCGATTTTAGTCAAACACGCGGAGCTGCTCCTACAGAATACTGATGGGAAGCTAGCGAACTACCTAAAAAGAAGATCGGCAAACATGGCCTTGGTTGACGCGTCCCTAACCGGCTATGCCTGGACAATTGGAGCGTTGATCTTACTTTCCCTTGGTCTTTTGAACGGCAAGATTCAGTTCCGCTTTGATGAAAAAATCAGTCCCATCACCGCCATAGAATTTCTCAAGAAGGAAAACCTTACAGGAAACATGTTCAACAACGAAACGTTCGGCGACTCTGTGATCTATCTGGCGTGGCCACAGTACCGAGTGTTCGTTGACGGACGGTCTGACATGTACGGCTCTTCCCTAATGAAAGACTACATAGATGTTGTATTTTTAGCCCCTGATTGGAACAACATCTTAGACAAGTACAAGATTAATTGGGTTTTCGAAAACTCCAATTCAGCGCTCTCAGTGCTCCTTTCGCAAACGCGGGATTGGCGGCTGATCTATGCTGATAGATTCGCCCATATCTATCTTAAGAATGTCTCCGAAAACCAATCGATCCTCAGTAGATTTGGTGAAGTCGAGCCGGTTTCCGCCGATAAACCCGGCGAGCCCTCTTAACAAACAGGAGAAGCTTTTGAAAGAAAAACCCGTTGTAACAAAGTATACCTATGGCGGATTGTTTTTAGTCTCACTCACAACCCTCATGTACGAAATCCTGCTTACGCGCATCTTCAGTGTAACCATGTGGTATCATTTCGCATTCTTCGCTGTCTCCGTTGCGATGTTTGGCATGACGGTCGGAGCGATATGGATATACCTTTTCCCCAACTATTTCACGCAGGAAAAAGCGAACTACCATCTCGCACTCAGTTCTTTGCTCTTTGCAGTGTCCGTTCCTTTTAGCTTCTTAACGCATTTAAGTATCCCGTTTGTTTCAGTTGGATCGATTGTCGCTTTCTATTCCATCGGATTGAATTATGTGGCGATATCGATTCCCTTTGTCTTCAGTGGGATGTGTGTTTGTATTGCGTTGACGAAATTTCCTGCGGCAGTAAGCAAACTCTACGCTGCTGACCTCGGTGGTGCGGCAATTGGCTGTATCTTGCTCATTTATGTCCTTAACCTTACGGATGGTCCGACAGCCGTCCTAGTAGTGGCCTTGTGCGCTAGTCTAGGAAGCCTGCTCTTCGCTGTGCAGAAGAATTTTGTAAAGCTAACCCGTGCAACAATGTGGGTCAGCGTCTTCCTGGCATTGTCTGTTGCCACTAACGCAATTCTTGTCATCAAAGAAACCCCTGTATTTCGCGTGCTATGGCTTAAAGGGAAACTCGAAGAAGCTCCCCCCCTTTATGAGAAGTGGAATTCATTTTCCTATGTCAGGGTATTTGGGAATCCTAACACGCCGAGCCTTCCCATAGGCGCCGGATTCGGCTCTTCCTATCCTTCAGAGCAGAGAGTCAAGCAACTAATTTTGGACATCGATGCGCGGGCCCTGACACCTCTTACAATGTTTACTGGAGACAAGAAAGAATTGGCGTTCCTTAAATACGATATCGCCAACTTAGTTCATTACCTTAGGCAGAATGCAGCAGTTCTGGTAATCGGCACAGGAGGCGGGAGAGATATTCTCTCCGCATTAGCTTTTGACCAAAAATCGGTGCTCGGGGTGGAGATCAATAAGAATATCATCGAGGCCGTTACCGGGAGATTCGGAGACTTCACTGGTCACCTCGATAGAAACCCCAAAGTCACGTTCGCTAATGATGAGGCGCGAAGTTATATCGCACGCCAGAAGGCCAGATTCGACATTATCCAAGTTTCTCTCATTGATACTTGGGCGGCAACAGCGGCCGGTGCATTTGTCCTAACTGAGAACTCCCTTTATACCGTCGAAGCTTGGAAAACTTTTCTTGAGCACCTCACTCAAACTGGAATTCTGACATTCTCGCGTTGGTACTTTCGTGATCAACCTGGTGAGCTATACAGGGTAACCTCTTTAGCAAGGGAATCGCTGAGAGAGGTGGGCGTCGAGAACCCCCGGAATCACATTATGATTGTTATAAAGACCTGGAAGAACGAGAAACAAGACACCGCTGACGGAATCGGCACGATCCTGATAAGCAAGGAACCGTTCTCGGCGGCGGATATCTCGACGATGGAGCAAATATCGCAAAAAATTGGCTTTGACATTATCCTCAGCCCAAGCTTTTCTTCAGATCCTACGCTCACAACCATTGCTTCCGAGAAGGATCTCACCACCTTCTATCAGCAGTTCCCCATTAATATCGCACCCCCAACGGACAATAGCCCGTTTTTTTTCCGCATGCTACGGCTACGGGATGCGTTCAATCCAGAACTTTGGCACCAAGGTGAAACCAGTTTTAACATGAAAGCTGTCTTTACCTTGGGCGCTCTGCTGATTGTAGTGGTATGTTTGACTTTGCTGTGTGTCATCATTCCGCTGAACCGGACCATCGACAGATCTCTGCTCAAAGGAGCCATGCCGCTTCTGATATTTTTCGTATGCATAGGATTCGGGTACATGCTGGTTGAGATTTCGCAAATGCAGAGACTGATCATTTTCTTGGGTCATCCTACCTATGGACTGTCCGTCGTGCTTTTTTCCTTGCTTCTGTCTAGCGGTCTAGGAAGCTATACGACACAGAGAGTAGGAAGTGCTATACATCCAGCTTCGGGACTTGTCCGTCTCTTTCTTCTTTTATCTGTTCTGGCCGCTTTCGGAGTCATAACGCCATATATCATTCGCATATTCGAAGGATCCACCACCGTTATCCGTATCTTTGTGGCAGCTGCAATGCTGTTTCCTATAGGCCTGTTTATGGGAATGCCATTCCCTCTCGGAATGGAGATAGCCGCGGTCAAGTCACCGTCGATCACTCCGTGGCTTTGGGGGATCAATGGGGCGGCGTCCGTATGTGCCTCCGTATTTGCGGTGGCAATAGCCTTAAGTGCAAGCATCCCCGCCGCATTCTGGACAGGCTTTGGATGGTACCTCATAGCTTTGATTGCGCTTCTTAGAGCTACGCAGGCTCGCGTCTCTAGCTATGTTTGACTTGCCTTCCTGAGTCCAGGTGCTCCACTTCACACTTAGGTAGCTTCCCAGAAGGTTCTTCGTGCAATGACGAAGGGTGATCAAGAATAGGGGCGCGATACTAACGCAGATGCCGAGTCCCAAATCTATTCCAATGTCGTATGCCATTGCTGAAGAAGAGATACCGGGGATGCCGCATCTTACGGTCACGCGTATCCCGTTACCGAAGATTGTCCGGTATTCACGAACAGAGTTAGCACACAGGCTGATTTTAAGGCGCCCGGATTGTTAGCTTTAGTAGTCGCTTACTATCCCTATCCGGGCTAGAGCGCTTTTATCGATGGCAAGGAAAACCAAGATCTATAGGTACAAATTACGTGACACTAGACATTTTTGCGCTCGCGAGCCAGCACGTCATAGAGTTTCGCTACGATGGGTTGTCGTCCAAGATCGGGTTCTTGTCAGTCTAGCGAGTCTGGTCGTTTGATACTTGCTCCGGCTTCATAGGCAAACGGGTTTTGAGGCAAGCGCTTGCGGGGGCCGAGTACATTGAGATACCCAAATCCTAAGGGAAAGGGCTAGAACCAAAAAGTTAGGGGTCCCACGTTGCTTGCTAGGATCATAACTTGTGCCGCAGAAAGGCTCAGCCGTTGAAACGAGAAATAACTGCAATGAAGAGCACATACGCTGGCTTATTCATGGTCACACTTGCCACCTTGATGTACGAAATCCTTTTGACGCGTATTTTTAGCGTCACGACGTGGTACCATTTCGCCTTTTTCGCCGTATCCGTCGCCATGTTTGGTATGACGGTCGGAGCATTAATAGTCTACCTCTCCCCCAATCGCTTTACGCAAGACCGGGCGATTTATCACTTATCTCTTGATTCGCTTCTATTCGCAATAGCAACTCCCTTGAGCTTCTTGGCTCATATGAGCCTCCCCTTCATCACGGACGGATCCCTCATTGGATTCGGTTCGATGGGACTGACCTACATCGTGATATCCATCCCCTTTATCTTCAGTGGCATAACTGTCTGCATTGCGTTGACGAAATTTCCGTCGGCGGTCAGCAAACTCTATGCTGCCGATCTTGCCGGCGCCGCCCTGGGTTGTATCTTACTGGTTTATGTCCTCAACCTGACGGACGCGCCGACAGCTATTTTACTAGTCTCCTTCTGTGCCAGTGCTGCAAGCGTCCTTTTTATCAGTTACTTGAAGCCCACAAACCTACGGCGAATGGCAGTGGTAACCAGTCTTCTGTTTGCCTCGCTTACGTTCGCCCAGGGGCTGTTTGCGTTTAAGGATTTTCCTTTATTGCGCATTGTCTGGTTCAAGGGCGAACGCGAAGAACGCCGTCCCCTTTATGAGAAGTGGAACTCCTTCTCTTATGTCAGAGTATTTGGCGATCCCAATGAACTGGATTTTCCGGCAGGGCCAGGCTTTAGTCCAAATTACCCACGTGATCAAAAAGTCCAGCAACTTTACCTGGACATCGATGCCCGCGCTCTTACCGTTTTAACTAAATTTCATGGAGATCCGGCGGAACTCAAGTTCTTGAAATATGACATTGCCAACTTGGCCCACTACCTGCGTCCTAACGCATCCGTTTTAGTTATCGGCACCGGGGGTGGAAGAGATATCCTATCCGCTTTGGCGTTCGACCAGAAGTCAGTTGTGGGCGTCGAGATTAATAACAACATCGTTGAGGCCGTTACCAAAAGATTCAGCGATTTTACTGGTCACCTCGAGAGAAATCCGAAGGTCACCTTTGTTAATGATGAAGCGCGGAGCTATGTCGCGCGCCAGAATAACCGCTTTGACATTATTCAGGTTTCCCTCATTGATACTTGGGCAGCAACCGCAGCCGGCGCCTTTGTTCTTACCGAAAACCCGCTCTATACCGTCGAGGGTTGGAAGACCTTCCTTGAACACCTGAGTCCGCGGGGAATCCTCACATTTTCACGCTGGCACTTTCGCAATCGGCCCGGCGAAGTTTACCGGGTGACCGCCTTGGCGCGGGCTTCGCTGGCGGCGATAGGTATTGAGAATCCCCGGAATCACATTATGATCGTGACGAAGACTTGGAAACCGGAGAAACCCGGTGAACCCGACGGGATCGGAACCATCTTGGTCAGCACGGAGCCATTTTCCCAAACGGACATTTCCGTGAGTGAGAAGGTCTTAAGCCAGTTGGGATTCACGATGATCCTGGGCCCGAAAATGTCTTCGGACCCTACGCTTGCGACGATCGCATCAGACAAAGACGTAAAAACACTCTATGCCCACTTTCCGCTCAATATCACCCCGCCGACCGATGACAGCCCGTTTTTTTTCCACATGCTTAGGCTGAAAGACGCCTTCAAACCCGAGCTGTGGGAGCAGGGCGAAACGAGCTTCAACATGAAGGCAGTGTCCATACTGGGTGTGCTGCTCATTGTGGTGCTTTTTCTAACCTCATTGTGTATTCTTGTGCCCCTCGCTTGGACCGCGGACAAATCCACTCTCAGCGGGGCATGCCCTCTCCTTGTGTTTTTTGGGTGTATCGGACTCGGCTACATGCTGGTCGAGATTTCACAGATGCAGCGGCTCATTATTTTCCTGGGCCATCCTACTTATGGCCTCTCCGTTGTGCTTTTTGCTTTGCTCCTATCGAGTGGTCTGGGAAGTTATTCCACCCAATCGAAAGGTTCCGGAATAAGCTGGCTTTTGATACTTCTCTGCGTTCTACTAGTTTTCGGCACGCTCACACCATATGTCATTCGCACCTTTGACGGATCTACCACGCCGATCCGTATTCTTTTGGCGACAGCAATCCTCTTTCCCATTGGTTTCTTTATGGGAATGCCGTTCCCTATTGGGATGCGGATCGGCGCGGCCAAATCACCGGCTCTGACACCCTGGCTTTGGGGGATCAATGGTGCGGCGTCCGTTTGTGCTTCCGTGCTCGCAGTCGCGATCGCTCTGAGCTCAAGCATCTCCGCGTCATTTTGGACGGGATTCGTATGCTATTCCGTCGCGGTGATCGCATACGTCTGGACCACAAGGAAATCATCGCTTCGCCGGTTTAAATTTCCTTATTTCCGCGGACACAAGGCTGTGTCCCTAATTCATAATCGTTCCAACCCCAGCTCCTCAAGATCGTCAAGCTAAGCGAAATTTGCATCTTGAGCTATCGCTTGGCCGGAATCCTTTTAGGAGTAGTTTCTCTTCATGTATCAGGATCCTCAGCGGTCTTCACCGTGCTAGTATCGCTTCGGGACACAACCGAGCGCATCTCTTGGCAATGTAATTTGTCCTTTCTTGAGACATGGCGGGGCGTCCGTATACTCTACGCCCTGGATATTCAGGGTTGAACCTCTCGAGCAACTGGCTCTGAGACATTTGCTCGGATTCTCTCACCTGGGCCAACGGGCGAAAACAAGAGAGCAGTGATCAAACGTTCTGGCAGCTATGGGAAAAAGCCTTTGGGCATCGGCTTTGGAACAATCAGCTGACCGTCTTTCAGCAACTGAACCAATTGCTTTCCTCGATCGCTTGGCCCGGCCAATAGAATAGCGTCCTTGTCCCGATAGACGACAACCCACCGATCATCAGCGTTCATCGATGGAACGACGGGGTTAGAAGCCTCAATCAAAACGAAGTCGGCACCCGTGTTGAGAGGGAGATCTGGTGTCGCTTCATTGCTGTAGAACCGATAGTTTTCTTCCAAGACATTGCGGGGGTAAACAGTGGAAGACCTTCCGTCGACAGATATTCTTGTTCCCGGAGAATGGTGCCATATCAAATATCCGCCCCAACCCAAAGGGTTGTAAAGATTCCCGTAGGCTTGATTAACCGCCATGAACGCGATGGCGCGGGACGGATCTCCGCCCATGTTTTCAAATGCCATCTCTATGCTCAAGCCCGGGCGTCGAAGAACCATGGGCACTGCGATCAGGGCCGGAGCCAATGTCGCGGCAAAAGCGGCTTTAAACCATCTTTGGGCTCGGCTGTTAAGGTGTGCAACGCTCATATAGGATCCCAAGGACCGTGCGAGAGGAGCGGTGGAAACGATAGCGAAAAAAGGAATATTCCGAATGGAATAAACAGCAAGTCCGAAAGTTCCGACAACCAGCACGATTTCTTCTCCGCGCCAAAGAGCAGGGCGAAGTGCAAAGGCAACCGTAGTGAGTACAGCGACAAAAATCAGGAGCAACCCTTGCATTCCAAGTGAAGTAAACAGGACGGATGCCCATTCCCGAACATACTGATGATTGATGGAATTCACCGCCAATTCATGCGCCAGCCCCTGCCATAGGCCAAGCCCGTAAGGATTGGCAAGTGTAACTAACGTAGAAATCAGCAACGCGAAAGCCAACCGCCGCGCACGAGCCCACTCGTCGCCACGGGGTTGTCGTTGAAGCAGGGCAAAAGCCAGGGGAATAACGACGTACGCTCCAAGCAATGCCAGTCCAGCCAGGAAACCCCCATGCAGGTTAGCCCAAACAAAAAACAGCAATGGGATAGAAACGGCAGGAGGCACCTTTGTTCCGATCTTTTCTCGCGACAGGAACCAGAGCAGAAGGGCTACAAAGAAAAAGCTTATCATTTGAGGTCGGTACCGTGCATAACAGCCAATAACCTGGGACGTGAGCAAAAACACCAACAAACGCGTTCCGTGGTGGGAAGAGCGGGCGAGCAAGAAGATTAACCCTGCCGCGCCCAGCCCAAGCATAGTCTTAAACGCTGTTAAACCTGCATCACCGAAATGATTGTACAGGTAGTAGAAAATCACGTGAGCTCCCCATTCATGGTCAATCCACTGTGCGTGAGGGGCAGTGAACGAAAAAATGTCGTATCGCGGAACGTCACCCGTGGCGACGATTATCTCTCCGGCTTTGATATGCCACCAAAGGTCTGGATCTGCCGAACGGATAAGGTAGACGGAGACCCCCGCTAGCAGGAAAGCACCAACGGTAAAAATGTTTTCTAAAAATGACGAGGATCGGCTTTTCAACGTTCAATCCGTATCAAAATCAAATTTCGCTGCTGCAGAACACCCGGAAGATCACCGGTCAACGATCTTCTAGCGAACTCGTGCGAGACCCGTCCGCTTCCGATCCATTGCAATAATTGAAAGCGTTTAGTGCACTGCTGCCCAAACCGGAATGACCTTAAGGAAAGCATAAGCCAGCACCGTCATAAGGTATCTGCTTCGGGACTTTGGTGTTTCGAATTTTCTCGACTATGGGTGACCCGCTTCGGACAAACAGCGCCGCAACGGGATCTTCATAGAGTAAGAGCCAATCGCGCTTCAGTTTCATGATATTGAAAGACGGGAATCGCTTGCTCACTAAAGCCATGTCCGTCTCATGTTTGTCCAGGAGGGCATCCCAATCATTAAGTACATACATGAAGTTCTGGTTCTCAATACGCACCGTCTCCGAATAAACCGTCTCGCGGCGACCATCGACCGACACCTTTATGCCCGGGCCAAGATGCCACAGCACATACTCCCCCCAATCAAAGTGCACTGCCAGATTCCCCCTGACACCGCTGTTTTTTAAAAGTGAAACGACACGGGCGGGAAAATTTGTAATTCGGGGGCTCAACACGACACACTCAAAGTTGAATATTGAAGCGCCAAAAACCGCAAAGGCAAGAACAAAATTAGCTGCCCCAAAAACGTAACGTAGAAACCGGTTTTGGTTTACCCCTCGTGCCTGCACACGACCGGCTAACAACTTCGTCCACCCCGAACCGATGTACTTTCCGACCATGACAATCACCGTCAATGCAAACAATGGTGCATGGCGAGTCGCGATGAGCGGAAGTAGCGCTGAAAAGGCAAATAAAATAACCGCAGCTGGATGAGGCCTAGATTCACTGTAATGGAGACCGACCAGGGAAACTCCAAGCAATATAACGTACCCCCAACCTTCGGGAGTTTTCAGGCTGATCGGATACCATTCGACAATGTCTGGGCGTCCAACGGTCACGGTTCGCAATAGAAAACTTAGCAGATCAAGCCCGTACGGGTTGACAAAAACGGCTAGAACACAAACAACAAAGACAAAGAATCCGGTGAGGTTCGTGGACGAAGAAAAACCTTTAAACTTGTCTCGCACCATGGCAACTCCAAGTCGCGCGACGAGCCAAAGCAGCAAAATTCCGAGGCCTGCCAGGAATCCCCCGTGCATATTCGCCCAAACTACAAATAAGGGCGGTAACACCCACAGATAGCGCACGCGGCCGGCCTCGGCGTTTCGAATCGAGATAAGAACGACGAGATACGCGACAAACGTAAAGATCTGGGGACGAACGGTCACATAGGGCATGACCAGAGGGGTTGCGAGTACTACAAGAACGCTAGCCCGACTCGCATCTAGCCCGCGGCGGCAGAGATGCCGCCATAGGACGCCCATGATCAGAAGTCCTAGAATCGCTCTTAGCGCAATCAGGCCAGGCGATCCCGCATAACGAAAAGCCAGATAATAGACAAGCTCAGCTAGCCATTCGTGATTGATCCATCGCTGACCTCCGGTCAAATACGAATAGGGATCCTCACGGATGATTCTACCGGAATTCCAAAGATCCTGTCCGAACTTGATATGTCCCCAAAGGTCCGGATCGGCGCCGGTCAGAGAAAAGACATACAGCAAGAAGCTGCCTGTAAGGCAAGCGATGCTGATCGCTAACCAGTTAGAACCGCTCTTGGAACCTGCTATTTCTTGATCCAAGTTGGCATTCATCTCTGAGCGATCCGCCTGGACTGTTGTCGTGCGTGACGGCGTTGTCTCGGAAGTAAAACCCGCGTCGTAGGAAATGCGCTTCTCGCTATCGATCCTTTAGAATTCCTTCGCAATTGTGGTCACTTTCCGGGAAACCCTGGGGGTCCCGACCAAGGGGATGCGGAAACACAACAAACTCAAAACCCACTAGAATATACGGCTCTTTATATAAGGGGCAGGATGGTGATAGAGAACCATGTGCAGGTTACAGGGCTTGGGACCCGAGTCGCACCGGCGAAACTCTCACAACTCCATACTCAGCATAGAAACTAAGATTCGTTCAGCGGGTGTTTATTAAATTTCACGGATCAGGATCTATCTGTCCGAGGAGCTATTCCTTGGCATTGAGATCCGGTCTTTAATTCTGGTCACGATGCTTTTAAGGTGTCGAAGCATGTAGAGGAAGACTCCCAGAGCACCATAAAACAGCACATAAAGCAGCTGTGATAGCATACCGGCAGCCCCCGGGTCGATGTAACCATAGACATGCGCGGGAACCAGTACCACACCCATGAACCCAAGCACTAGACTGATTCTCCAAGGCCCAGCCCACGGACAAATCCCAAACAAGGGAATGCGCCTTTTCATAGTTAATTTCCTCCCCTCAAGAATTGAAATTATTTGGACACGACGCCAATGATCTACCTGCTCCCTTTTGCAAATGTGCTTCGAGCCGCGATCGCAACGCTGCCAATTCGAATGGTTTACTGGAGGATAAATCGGTTGTCTCCAACGGATCCGTGTTGAGGTCATAAAATTCTGCTGTTTTTGTCTCGCAGTCAAAAATCGCCTTATAAGACATCCACCAAATGGCTAATTTGGTAGGAGACAGAAAGAACTTGTTATCGACGGGATGCCGGTAGTTGATAGCCACTACGTCTGAACTTTTCACCTGCCCTTCGCTACCGAGGGGGGACCCATCCATCCACGCGGGTACGGGTAGTCCGACGGCCTGGAGGACGGTCGGCGCGATGTCAGTGGATTGGACCAGCCCCTGTATTCTCTTTCCGCTTTGTTGGCCGGGCCACCTGATGATTAGCGGAACGTGAACGGACGAATCATAAAGCACCTCTCCGTGGCCAAAATACCCACGTTCGAGGGAGTCGCCATGATCCGCGGTAAGGATGATGAGGGTATGGGCACCCCAGGATGCTTTATTTACGTTTTGCAGGAACTTACCCAGCTCATAATCGAGGAACAAGATGCACTCATCATATTTCTGTTCGTATGCATCGACGACAGCCTGTTCCGCAGAAGAATAGTAGCGACCGACCTGTGAATTTCTTAGGTCTTTAGTGTCTACAGTCGAATACCTACCAGCGAAGGGCGAGGGGACATTATAAGGCGCCGGAGCGTGAGGCTCAAAGACGTGAACATAGAGAAAGAATGGATGCTCAAGACTGTTGGATAAATCCCACGCCCGCCCGAGAGTGTTGTCTGCTGAACCGTACTGACCTTCTTTTTTCGGAAATCCCAAAGAGGTCCATACCCCCGCTAGATCATTGTAGATCCTTTCACCTGTGATCGTTGATCTTACACCCACTGTTTGGAGCGAATGAAGGCTCGGCATGTAGAAATTAGGAATTTCCGGCCCGGAAAGCGATTGAGAGAAGCCCAGAGAATAGGCCGACGCTTGCCAATGACTACTAACTGCCGCTGTCGTATATCCGTTCTCCATAAGCACGCGGAGCAGATTTTCCCTAGACTCCTCAAAATGCTGTACGGGAGACAGTCTTCCGTGGCTAAATGGATGCCTACCAGTAAGTAAAGTCGTCATCGATGTCCGGGTCATCGTCGTATTAGAATAGGCCTGCAGATAGACGTGACTGTGTTGCGCGGTCTGCTCTAAATAAGGCGTAGTCTTTCGATTGTATCCGTAAAGTGACATGTTACCGGCCCTCAATCCGTCCATAACAATCACGATGACGTTCGGTCTTGGTTGGCTGTCCTTGGACGTTGAACGCTCAGTTTTCTGAGTCGCCGCACCATAACCCCGGGCAAGGTGGGTAACCATTTGTATCCCAATGAGGAAGGCGGCGCCCAGAATCAGGGGAATGGCCCCAAACTGGAAACAGTCTCGCATCATGACCGGCATATCCGGAGCTGATTTTTTACCTCGCTGCCGACGGATCAATACCCACGCCGCTACGCCAACACATCCGATCACTGCGGTAACAGTCACTACACCATACGGTGGCAATAAACTCCACTTGGAAAGCCATCGTTGGAAGTAGTAGAGTGTTGCGCCGAAAATTGTTGCCTCACAGAAGAAACGACTGATACGAGCCGCGGCAGACTCACGAACCAATCCAGCCAGCAGGATGACAACGATGCCGAGCGTGGTCGCCCAAATGACCAATGTGAGCAGCACAGCGGCGCTATCGAGAATGCGCGCAAATAAAGGGTCATCCGCGCTGCTAATATTTGCCTGAAGGGCGAGGCCCCAGACATAAACAGCGGGACAGATCCAGAGATAGATGTTCGATTTGACGGTTTTTACAACTTTTCTCATTTTTCACAGAGCAGAAGCTTGCGCTCCATTGGATAAGAATCGAAAGGAGTGACTTTGCTAAAACTCCTCTGCAGTATTTCGACCAGTGTATCCGGCGTGTAAAAATCGATAGATGCCAAACCAGTCATCCCGACCTTCGGCTCCAAGGGAGGCACATACTCGATCAAAAGCCAGCGACTGCTATATTCGCAGCAAATTTCTACGAGGCGTTCTAAATCCATCCTTTGATGGGCCACGACATGGTGAATCAAAGCCAGCGCAAGGACAAGCTCGCTCTGAAACCTGTTAATTGCCGACGGACATTTTTTCGCTCCCCAGCCATAAGATGGGGGGGGATTAAACCCATTTACGACTAAGGGAAGAACGTCGGAACTTTCTCTCTTTGCTTCTGTGAAGCACTGTTCCACACACTCAGGATCTTTGTCGCACGCAATCACTCGAGCCGCAACGGAGGCTGCCAGGCGGGAATAGAAACCAGTATTGCATCCCAAGTCCAAGACGCTTCTTGGTCTCAGTTCTCCCAACAGTCGAGTAACTATCTCCTTTTTTGCTTGCCACTCTCCTGCAGGAAGTTCCGACGTCGACTCGGCCATAGAAGGATTATCATAATACCTTCTCCAGTGGTTATCGCCTCCGGAAAGTTTAACCTTCTCTACTTCAGCATGAAGACCTTCGAAGAAACGCCGGCGAACTTTCGAACTGCCCACGCTCGCGTGCACCTTACTAGAGAATGCCCAAATCTTTTTTTGAACTTCCAATGTGAGATTGTTCATGATTCTCGCAAGGAATTTTGTCATTTTAAGATTCAAGATTCTTCGAGGATGGCGCAATTTGTAACTCGCGGGCAGTCCGGTGAGAAGGTCGCTATCCGTGATACCCTCCACGTAGTCGTGGAGCAGCCATCGCGTAAGCCTGTCTTGACCTACCGAATAGAGGTACAGTGGAAAGAGAAAAAAATTACAAAATTGCTGGTAGGGAGACCAGAGAATATCGTCCCTCACTGGAACGATCGAACCGAGATCGATGAATATTGGCTTTGTTCCCTCGTAAAGTATGTTCCAAGGATGCCCATCTTGTAGGGTCAGATTCCAGTCGCCAAGTCGAATACAAAGCTCAATTGTCAGCAAAGCAGCTTCTTTGAGCATGCCGGCAGGCCATTCAAAACAATAAGATACGACCGGAATTTTTCGATGTCGAAGAACAAGATCTCCAGCGTGGAGAGACAAAGGGGTCTGTTCACTGTCTACAACCAATCCATCCCTTACCAAGGCCGGTATTATTCCCTTACCAAAAAGATCCTTGTAGAAAGTCGCATTGCCCGAACTTAGAGACCGGTAAAGCTCGCCTTTCCACTCAAAGACCCTTCCATTAGGGTCAATGAAAGAATTCGGGATAAGGGTGGTTTCTTCAGGAGGTATTAGAAAACTCGTCATGACCTTATGTCTGTTTTCTCTGAGTTAACTCAATGGATCTGTTCCGTTGCACCGTGACCGAGCCAGCGAAAATGCCTCATTTCAGCTCAACAATTCAACCAGACCAGAGGGCCGTTGTTGCATAGCATCGACCCCAAGACTTAGGGAAAACACAAGCCCGCACCGTTCGCAGGTATGTCGCGGGCGTTGGTGCTGCGAATTTTTTCGACTATGGGTGACCCGTTAGGAACAAACAGTGCCGCAAAGGGATCCTCATACACCAAACGCCAATCACGCTTGAGGCTCATAAGATTAAACGCCTGAAACTTCTTGCCAACCAGTGCCATGTCTGCTGGGCCTTCCCTCAGAATCGCGTCCCAATCTCCGAGACCAAGCATAAAGACCCAGCTCTGGTTGTAAATCTTTTCAGGATAAACCGTTTCCCGCCGGCCATCGATGGACACCTTTATTCGCGGAGCAAGATGCCACAGGGCGTATTCTCCCCAACCAAAATGAATCACCAAGTTTCCGCTAACTCCGCTATCCTTCAACAGCGCGATGGCGCGCGCCGGAAAGTCCGCCGTTGCGGGAGAAAGCCGAATACAACGAAAATTTTGCGCTGATACGGACAACAAGAAGATGGCCATAAAGCAGTTTAAGCCACCCATCCATCGTTCGAAGGGCAATCGTGTAGAGCTCGAACCACGCCCAGGCGCGTAGTGTTCCCAAACGTCCGCGATATGTTCAGCCGTTAAGACAAGCGCCCCTAAAGCAAAGAGCGGAAGATGACGGGATGCCAGGTGGGGCATAAAGCAGAGGACAATAAACAAAACCACTATGGCCGGTTTTCGCTTCTTCCTGCTATACAGGATTGCGATCGAGGATACGACCAACAAAGGCAAATAGATCATCCCCTCGGGGCTCCTAAGCACTAGCGGCTGCCATTCTACAATATCTCTTCTGGGACCGGTCGCGGTATGAAGAAGAAATCGCAGTAATTCCGGTCCATAGGGGTTTACCAAGGTTCCAAGGATTGCGGACACGGGAACCAAAACATAGGGGAGGTTCGAAGCAGCGAACAGACCTCGCACTGATGGTTTCGGCATCAAGCCAGATAAGAGGTGGACAGCGGACCAAAGTAGCAAAATTCCTATTCCTGCCAAGAATCCTCCGTGCAGATTTACCCACACGGCGAATATAAAAGGCATCGCCCAGAGGAGCCGATAATCACCTTGCTCCGACTTGTAAATAATCAAGAGAACCATCAAAAAGAACAAAAAGGTAAAGACCTGGGGACGAACCAGCGCCAAATAGGGTAGCAAAATGATGGCTCCCAGCATGAGTAGAGTGCCAACTCGAACCGGGGTTAAGCCCTGGCGGCGCAGGTGGGAGCAAAGAAAAACAACAATGATCAGGCTGATCGTAGTCTTAAGGGCAACAAGCCCTAGAGGTCCGGCGGTAGCATATGCCAAATAAAAAATTGCTTCGGCGAGCCACTCATGGTTAACCCACAATTGATTTGCCGTTAGATAAGAGTAGGGGTCCTGCCTCGTTATGTTGCCAGTTAACCACAAATCTTCTCCGAACTTTACATGTCCCCACAGGTCTGGATCAGCAACTGTTCGGGAGAACACAGCTACTGCAGTACTGATTATTAACAGGAGAAGGCTAGCTTCACCGGCATCCAGCCCACGTTCTTTTTTCCAGAACCTAAATAAACCGAGTTGCATAACGGAACGTCTCGGCTCCCCTATTCGCTATCGAATTCCGCAGGTCAAGACGCCGGGAGTGAACGACAGCAAGAAAAAGGTTACTGCAGGGTCAAAAATATGGCTTATTGAAGCTTTGACGAGGGATTTAAGTTTAACATCCTCTGGAAACAAGACACGGGAGCAGTTGAGACTTTGACAAACCAGTGATGCCAAACCCACTCAAGTGCGATCTTCAGGCAAGTATCGTTAAACCGACCACTTGATTTTCATTTCATCCGATCTGAGTAAGCTGGCTTTCTTTCAGATCGTCAATTTGCGATGACTCTACCAGGGAAATATCGAGTTGGTCGCCTACTTCGGTACGGGACTTCCGTATCGTCCCGCTCGGCAACTCGAGAACGCTGTGCGCGGAGAGATAAATGCCTGTTGCACGATAGGGCGAGAGACCTGGAATCACGCTGACGACTTTCTGGCCTTTATCCACGAAGATCACATCAATAGGGAACCTCATCCCCATGGTGTGAACCCCCTTGCTCGGTATAATCCATAGAGCCTCTTCGGGTCCCATTTTTCTTCTCTTCAAGAGCCCCACCAACCGGGTGAGAAAGCTATCCGCTTTCCTGACCTTCGTCGCCAGCCAGGTGTTCTTGCTCAGGTTGATAAGAGGCATAATCCTACTTTATTTTTAGCGCTTTTAGGATATTGATCGCAGCGGGACCCAAAACTACCAGAAAAACCGCCGGCAAAATGAAAAAAACCAGTGGGAATATTAACTTGATCACGACCTTTCTTGCAGCTTCCTCTGCTTTCTGGCTCCGCTTTTCTCGCATTGTGTGTGAGTATACTCTCAGCGAGCGGGCGATGCTTCCGCCCAACTCCTCCGTCTGCATGAGGAACGTAACAAGGCCACGTAGGTCGTCAATTCCAACCCGTTCCGCCAGCCGCGACAGGGCTTCGCGCCGCGAAATGCCCGCTTGAATCTCCTGGTTCATGAGCTGCAGCTCATCACCAATAGCAAGCCTTTGTTCCGCTTGCTCAATGCCCACACGGTTTAGCGCCGCATCGATGCCTAATCCGGCTTCGACGCAGATGACCAACAGGTCCAAAGTATCCGGCAAAGTCTCCGAGATTTGCAGGATCCGCTCTTTCGCTTTTCGCCGCACGTAAAATATCGGCAGCATATACCCCACGCCCGCACTGGCTACTACCAACAACAGCATTTGTGAAATTTTTCCCTTGGATAGCGTGGCAAAGAGGAAAAATGCGATCGGTAAGACACCGGTCAGGAAAATTCGCAATCCCCAAAAAACCCGAACCGCCCTTTCCCCGGGATAACCTGCCTGGTGCAAGAGAATCCGATCCTTGGTATAGCGCGCTGCCAGCTCTTTTTCACCCAGGAAAAATCTAGCAATATTTTCCCAGAACGTTTCCTGGTCGGCATTAAGAAGACGGACCTTGCCGCCTGTCTTTGCGGCACTGGCGGCAATCGCCTCGAGGCGTCTCTGGATGGCTTCTTCCTCGATCTTGGCGCGAGGAGCTAAAAGGAGATAGATCGAGCCTGCGACGAGACCGAAAATCCCGATCGTAATCAGAATGAAATCCATAAAACCTCAAAACCGAATACGGATTACCTTTCGGAATACCAAGATCCCGACGATCTCAAACACGACTGCCCCGATGAGCATCATGCGTCCTAACGGATCAGCCACCATCTGATTCATCATGTCGGGACCGCTTGCAAACATGAACGCAGCCAGCAAAGGCGGCATAGAACAGACGACCCAGGCGCTCAGCCGGTTCTGAGCGGTAAGAGTCTTAAGCTGGCGCTCGATCCTGAAACGCTCGCGAATGACTTCTCCCAGTTTGTGGAGGAGGTCTGCCAGGCTGCCACCGATCTCACGCTGCACCAACATAGCCGTGCTGAGAAGGCTTACTTCCCGGAGCGGGATCTTTTCCTGGAAGTTCTTCATCGCCTCAGGCAGCGGAAGACCCAGATTGATCTCCTCCATGAACACAGAGAACTCTGTTCCGATCGGGTCTGGCATCTCCTTTGCGGTATACACGAGTGCCTGCGTCAACCCTAGTCCAGCCTGCAACCCTTGGCTGATCATATCTAGACTGTCCGGCATCTGTTCCAAAAACCTTCGCAGGCGTTTCACGCACAAATATTTTACGTACAAATACGGGACGAAAGCAGCAATGGCGCCTCCTGCGAGGCCGATAACCAACGGTTGGCTAAACAGAGTTACGACAAAAAAAACGATAACCCCGGAAAACACGGAAAAGAGCAGAAAAACGCTGACGCTGAAGTCAATATTCGCGCGCTCTAACAGCAGATCCACGGAACGGGAAATGTTAAGCCGCCTTAAGGCCGCATCCAGCCAAGGAACCTGGCTATACATGGTTCCTTTGAGGAGACTCTGGACCTCTGCTCTGGAAGCGTACGGGTTACTGCCCACCGCGAGCAGCCGCTTTCGAATACGGGCCTGCGGCGACGTCTGCACTGCCATGCCCAGCATGACAATCATAATGATCAAGCTAGTGGCCGCCAGAAAGGAAAACAGAGTAACTAAAAAAAGGCTCATAACGCCATCTTCTTTGCGGTTAGGGAAAGCGGCATGAAATAGGTATTAGGAATCTTAAATCCATACCTTTCTAAGCGATCAAGGAACATGGGTCTCACCCCGGTAGCAACGAAATCCCCAATGACCTTGCCGTTCTCCACGCCTTTTTGCTCAAACTTAAAAATCAACTGGGTTGTGATCGTGGTTCCCTCCATTCCGGTAACTTCGGAGACTTCAATCAGCTTGCGGGTACCATCGGTTAGACGCGATAGCTGAATGATGAGATCTAGAGCGGAGGCGATCTGTTCCCTCAATGCTTTTTCCGGCAGGTTGAGGCTGGCCATGAGCATCATGGTTTCGACCCGAGACAGCGCGTCACGCGCACTATTCGCGTGGATGGTGCTGATAGAACCATCGTGCCCCGTGTTCATGGCCTGCATCATATCCAGAGCTTCTCCTCCTCTGACCTCGCCCAGGACGATCCGGTCGGGCCTCATTCTCAGCGCATTTCGAACCAAATCCCGCTGCGTAACTGTCCCGGTTCCTTCAATGTTGGGCGGCCGGGTTTCAAGGCGAACTACGTGTTCTTGTTGGAGCTTTAATTCGGCGGAATCTTCGATCGTAATGATACGCTCAGTCTCCGGGATGTAGTTTGACAGGCAATTAAGCAGCGTCGTCTTTCCCGCGCCCGTGCCTCCGGAAACTAAAACGTTAAGGCGCGATTTGACGCAGGCCCTCAATACTTCCGCAATCTGCTCTGGAACCGAGTTGAATTGAATTAGGTCCTTCATGGTAAGAGGCTCAGCGCCGAATCTTCGGATTGACACTATCGGTCCATCCAGCGCAAGCGGAGGGATGATTGCATTAACACGCGAGCCATCCGGCAGCCTGGCGTCCACCATGGGGGAAGCTTCATCTACTCTGCGGCCAACGCGAGAGACAATTCTCTCGATAATCTGCATTAGGTGCGCATCGTCGCGGAAGCGCACGTCAGTTTTCTCCAACCTACCATGCCGCTCGACATAGAGTTGGCTGTGCGTGTTAACCAGGATATCGGTGATCTCTGGGTCTTTCATCAAGAGTTCCAGGGGACCAAGTCCAAAGACCTCATGCTGCACCTCTGTGACAAGCCGTTCCCGATCCAGGCGACTGAGCGGCAGCGACTCCGCCATGACCTGCTCTTCGAGGATACGGCGGATCTCGTGCTTGATCATCTCCGTCTCGAGGGTCGAGAGCCTAGTGAGATCGAGCGTATCAATCAGTCTACGATGAATCCGGATCTTCAGATCTTGAAACAAAGTGTCGGGGTTGACACCCTGCTCGGTTTCCATGGTAAACCGGCTGTCTTCTCCCTCCGAGTCCCGCCCGGGTTCTCGGGGATTCAATTCAAAGGGTGAACCTGCTTTCATAATCAATCCTCTCTCCGTTGTCCTAATATTATTGTGAGTCCTCAGGCTTTCGTGTGGTTAACCGCGGAGGCGCGCCCTTCGACGGGCTCAGGACGTGGCGAGCCTGTCGAACCACGGAGGGCGCAGAGAAAAAAGGGAATGAGTTATCATCTTGACAAAACGCTCTGTGTATTCTGCGTCTCTGTGGTGAATACTACTTACTCCTTCACCGGTAAACCCGGAAGAGCCAAAATTCTTTTACGTGCCGCCTCGCGCCGGCATCCACCGGCTTAAAAGCCCACCCCTTTTTGTTTCCGCCTCGGACTTCTGTCCGGCAGCAAAAGCAAGGGTTTCAACTACCGAATCTGCTAGCCCTTCATAACTTCTAGCAAGCGCTGATTTGGGCTCAGTATCCAAGATCGACAGGCCCTGGTTCAATGCTGCGATCGCCGTCGGATAGTCATTGGGAAGCGTCCAAAACACTTTGATTCCCAGGGTTTTCTCAACAGACTCTAAACTCATCAACTTGTTTTTCACGTACCGGTTCAGAACGAGCCTGATTTTGTTGGGATAAATTTGCATTCGATCGAACAGCTCAAAAGCTCTGTGGGCGCTTTTGAGCGAGGGCACGTCCATTTCGGTAACAAACAGAATAAGGTGGGCTTTGTCCAATGCCACAAAACTGGTCTCATCAAACTCCTTCGGAGAATCTATGACAACCACCTTGAAGGATTGAACCAGGATATTGAGAATTTCTTCGATATCCGACGGTTTGATTCTTCTCGCATCTTCCGCGTTGAACGGCTCTGCGAGCACCCGCACGCCCGAGGCGTGCTTGGCAAGAGACCCCTCCATAACTAAGGGATCGATTTTCTTGATGTTTCGGACCAAGTCCAGGATCGTGTAAGTGGGCTCCAAGTTGAGAAAACTGGTAACAGAACCGAACTGTAGAACTAGGTCGACCAGACAAGTTGAGAGCTGCTTCTGCGCCGCCAAGTACACCGATAAGTTCGTCGTCACGGTGGTCGAACCCACCCCCCCTTTGTTGGAGAAAACCGTGATAATTCGGCCATGCTCGACTTTAGCCGCAGACTGAAAAGTGACTTTATTGCGGATTTTCTCCAAAGCCTGAAGAACTTCCGGCCAATTAAAAGGTTGCGTGAAAAATTCTTCAGCTCCAGACCGCATGGCTCTCAGAATGGTTTCCGGCGCGCTGTCAGGCGCAGTCATTACGAGATGGACAGTCGGTAGATTAAACTTGATCTCTTGGGCAACGTGAAAAGCCTTCTCCTGGTCCCGGCTGAGACCGACAACAACCAGAACTGGCCCAACTTTTTTCCGCAAAACCTCAAAAGCCGTGTCGAAGCTGTGAATTTTATTCTCAACAAAGTAATCGGCTTCCTTCTCCAGCCTCTGTCGGAGCGAAACCAGCGCCAGGTTATCTTCGGCAACAAGTACAATGGGTAACTTCATGGACGTTATCGACTCTTTCCTAAATAATTATACGGGCCTCCCTAGGGGATTGTGGGCCCCTGCGGCATCGGCTGTGCCGGCGCCTTTGGAGGCTGCGACGGCAATGGAACTTGCCGGATGTCCGGGTCGTCATATTTTTCCAGGGACGGAAGTTCCGGTTTCTCACCGGGCTTCATGGCTTTCACAATTTTCGGTGTGATGACGAAAACCAGTTCCGTTTCCTGATTGCGGAACCGCGTGCTGCGGAAGAGCGCGCCCAGGATTGGGATGTCTCCCAGGAGCGGAAATTTCGTAAGATCCTTGAGAATTCTCTTATCAAGCAGGCCGGAGATGACCAGGCTCTCTCCGTCCTGCATTTCGACGCGGGTAACGCTGCGTCGCACCTTCAGACCCGGGATACCGTTAACTGCCACACTCTGATCGATTTCGCTGACTTCCGGGAACACCCTCAGGTCGATTGTGTTCGACCACGTCACCGTCGGGAGAAAATCAAGCCGAACGCCGAAGGGCTTGAACTCGACCTGAAAGGTCTCCACCGTGCTCTGAATCACGGGGAACTCGCCTCCGGCCAAAAACCCCCCCGCCCGGCCATTCTTAATCACAAGATTGGGCTGGGCGAGAATTTGCGTGATATCCCTGTTCTGAAGAAGGCGATAGAGGGCGAGTAGTTGGAAGCTGCCCGATCGAGCCTGCAAGATTCCCGAAACCGCCTGGCCGAAGAGAAGAGGCTGGCCTAACGTTGGATCTTTAATGAAGAGTGAAGTAGGAAACCCGGAATTCGACCCCAGGTTACTAAAAAAACTGTAGCTGTTACCACTTGCCCTGAAGTCCAAGCCGATATCTCTCGCCTTCAAGCTATCGACCTCTGCAATGACCACGTTGAGCTGAATTAGATGGTATTCTTTGATCGATAACAGATCTATGACTCCCGGGATATCCCTCTTGTTAGGCCAGCGGGAAACGTCCGTGGGAGCCTCTTCTTCGGGGAACGCCAACGTGCCGCCGCCCGCAAAAGCGGTACCGGTCGCCGGGAGACGCACTTCAGCGCCCGTTCTTACCGACACCGATTGGTTAGGCGCGGCAACGTCTCTTGCCTGCTTCGGCGGGAGATATTTCACGACGACTTCCAAGACTTTGTCGTAGACGACTTCGTTGGAAACCTCACCCCTGAGAACGATCGCGGCCGCTGATGTCGTCACTTCAATCTTCTCATTCGGAAACAGGGTGCGAAGCTCGTTTCTCAGCGCAGCAACGTCCGCTATGACCATCAGATCATAATTGACGATGTCACCTGATTCCGGCCAGACTATCAGTGACGTGGTGCCAACGGATTTTCCGTTGATCAAGAGCTGATTGGGGGACAAGACAACGACTTCCGCCACTTCCGGCTGCGTCACTGACACTCGTCTCGCTTTTTGAGCGAGACCGAAAACCAGAGATTTATTCACAGTCACGGTAACGGTGGGGGCTTGCTGCGCTCCTTCCAAAGGATGCGCTGCAAGAAATAACACCGGAATCGTCGCCGCCATCAAAAAGTTTCTCACCGTTCTAAACCCGCCCGCCTTTGCCATTGAACTCCTCCTTAGAACTCTTTTACCGACTTTTCACTTCCCATATAAATCTCCACCACGAATTTCTTTGGTTCCGGAGGTCCGGTGGGTGCAGACCGCTTCGAGCCAGAAACAACCGGCGCTGTGGCTAACGCCAATAGATCACGCTTGGTACTCCCTCGTGTTTGCACGATTTGTTCGTCTCCTACCCCCCTTAAAGCCAGCAAAATCTCACCCTGGAGCTCCGCAACTGTCAGCCTCTCCGCTTCCTCAGGCGTCACCTCAAGCGTAATCGAACGCGCGATTTGCGGTTTGCCCTCTTTCTGCTCCACACTCTGCGCCACGGATAAGACTCGTTTGTTTTGCAAGACAATCTTGGAGATTTTCTCGTCCTGCTTACCGGGTGGAACCACATGCACGATCATATCGACACGATCGTTGGGAGCAATGAACCCACTCACGCCGATAATTTCGTCTACCCTCACGGCCATCGCGCGATTTCCCGGAGTCAGCAGCACGGTTAACCCCGCTCCCTCTCCTGTAAGCTTGGACTCGAGGATCGGCTCTCCGGCGACCGTTCTGACCTTACTGACCTTGCCAATTACCTGCTCCGGATTGGAAAACGATCTGGCTGGAAGCGAAACCTTCGGCCAAGGAGTGACGTTAACCATATCCTTGGCGATGATCGTTCCCGCAGGCATATCCTTGGTCGCGACCACAACATTTTGCGTTTCCGTCTTGAGAGCTTCCGCAGCTTCCCGTTGCTGTCGGAGGAAATTGTAAACGCCGTAAGCAGCAATAAGCCCAAAGAACACAGCAGCAAGGATGGCAATCTTTAACCTGTTGGGCATGACATATCCCCTTTCGACGCTGTAATGGAGCTAACTCCCACAGTAACACTGGATGTTACCGCGTGAACCCATTTTAGATACCGTGCGCTATCGAGCAAACCACATGCCAATTTCTGGCGATTAACTTCCATGTATTTTAGCGGTTTTCCCAACAACCGGATGGCCCTGCGGGCCAGAACAACGAATGGTTTTGTTAACATTATTACAAAAATGGACAACCCGAGCGCGCTTATGTGATTAAAAACCCGCCCACTGCCCATTCGGATCCCCATACAGAGCAACCAAAGTGCCGAGCGCAATGGCAACGCCGTAAGGTATGGCATGGCTGCCCGTTGCTATTCTTTCAGTTACTCCAGGTGGCAAAACCCTACCTCCACTTGCCAGCGCTAATTTCAGGTCACCCCAGATATTGGGAAAAACTTTGATATTTATTTTTAGTCTCTTGAGAACGATCGACGAAATTGCCAGCAGCAGCCCGCAGAGCGCGGTGTAAAAGAAGATACGTGGCAGCAGTCTTATCCCCAGCAGGGCTCCCATAGCGCCAAGTAACTTAACGTCTCCAGCGCCAAGCCAACCAAGAGCAAACGGTCCAATTAGAATCCCTATCCCCAAGACCAAGCCTAGCACGCTATCGTACAACCGCGGCGTCTCCTGAAAAACGCTAAAAGTAATTCCTACGACGACACCTATCAGAACGAGCCAGTTTGGGATTCTCCTTTGAGAAATATCGAATCCCATGGCTGATCCCGCGAAAAGGAGAACAAATATGTTGAATATTAAACCCACGCGCACTAAAGCCAATTTAAGATACCATAGCCATGGGCTCAGATGTCAAGTAAAATAGCAGGCTGGCACCCGGAGGCGGTATTCTTGATCGCGTCAATATCCGGGGGAGTGCTACACGCCAGCACTGCTTGAGAGCAGGATTGCGGTGTTTGCTGGAATCGGCCCTCCGCCTTCAATACAATGCTTTTTTTCTGAAGGCGGAGGGCTATCCGGCACGACCAACGATACTTCCTCAGTTTAGGAAGCAGCGGATGAAAGCTGGCTATTAACGCCCGACCAAATAGTCTGAACGGACGAGTCAATACCCAACGTATTGATTGCCACCCAAATGATTAGAACCACAAGGCCGATCATCAACGTATACTCAACGATGTTTTGGCCTTCCTCTTCGACCATTAACCTTTTCAGCATGTTCATTGATTTTCACCTCCTTTCTTTTTTGTTTTTTTGTCCCGACCCATCATCTCCTGGAACTTGGATCAGCGCTCGCTAGGCCTTAAAGCACAAGCCGTGCCATGATCAAAAGCTCTTTATTTGGCAACCACTTACTGGATTCTGAACGATTTACGGGCGCCGCCTTTCACGCCAGAGCTGGCAGAACCTTGCCAAAACTGACATGACATTTCTGACAAATCGGGTACATGACACTGATCCTTACCGTGCCAACGCAAAGAACAGAATATCTCTTTCTGCTCAATATACTCATAGAGGTTGCACCCATTCGCAAACCGGGGCTTAATCGCTAACGCTATAGCATCGAGATCTGTGGTATGCATTTTGCGTTATAAACGCTCGTTTTCTGGGTTATTTGTTTGACGCAACATACTCGTGCACCATGTGACTTGAAAGAAACAGCAGTTCTCTTTAAAGGAAAGCAGTTCTTCTTAGCGGAGAGCGCGCGACGGATTTACCTTGCTGGAAATCACGGATAAGATGGAACCCAACAATCAAAACCCACTGACTGTAATGGTAATCGAAGACCATCCAGACCAGAGAGAGCTCTTGGAGATCGTCCTCCAAAAGGAGGGTTATCGCGTAGTACCTGCGGCCAACGGAGTAGAGGCCTTAGCTAAATTGGAGAAAGAGCCGGCCCAGGTGATCCTGTCGGACGTTATGATGCCAAAAATGGACGGATTTGAACTAATGCGCAAGATTCGGAGCAATCCATTGTTCAAGAACGTCTATATCATCCTGATCACAGCAAGGATTCAGGAAAGAGACCGCGTGCAGGGGCTTGATCTGGGAGCAGATGATTATATTACCAAGCCGTTTTCCTTCTCCGAGCTTTTGGCTCGGGTCCGCGTCGGTAGCCGAGTCGTGCAGTACCAGCAGCACTTGGAACACCAAGCTCTTGTCGATTCGCTTACCGGGCTCTTTAACCGTGGCGCCTTCGAGAGAAAAATGGAGGAGGAATTTGAAAGAACCCAGCGCTACCATCACCAACTGTCCGTACTAATGCTAGACGTAGACAATTTCAAAAAGGTCAACGATACTTACGGTCATCACTGGGGCGATGAGGTTCTCAAGAAAATCGCCGAGTTACTAAAAAGCAAAACGCGCCGCAGCGACTATCCCGCCCGATACGGGGGAGAGGAATTTGTCTTGATTCTTCCAGAAACCGATATAGAAAGCGCCCTAAACGTAGAGATGAAGGTCCGCGCGGAAATCAAGGCAGCAACCTTGGGCACCAAGGCGAGATCATTTTCAATAACCGTTAGTGTAGGTGTCAGTTCAACCTGCAACAAAGAGTACTCTGATTGGCATCAGTTGCTGGAAGATGCGGATCAGGCTCTTTATTTGGCCAAAAGCCGCGGAAAGGATCGGGCAGAGGTTTTTATACCAGAAGAGCAAAAAGAAGCGGTTTCCGCAAATCACTAGTAGAGCATGCGCTCACGCTATTTAACTTTCGTACCCCTATTCGTGTTCACGGTTTTGCTCGGGGTGATGATCTTTTGGGATCCGCCCAGCCGCAATCTCGCGGAAACGTATTTCAACCCAGACGCTGCGAGCAGTTCTTTATCGAGATTCTGGCTTCTACTTGGCGCCTTGTTTGAGCGGGGCCTCGATCGCGGCTTGCAGCTGTGGTACCTCCTTGGCAGAAGTGAGATTGTCGTCTACGGGAGCCTCGCTTTCGTTGGAATTCTTATGACCGCCCTCGTCATTCGGAGCGGGAAAGGCTATTCCAAAGAGGAACTAAGAATTCAATCGCTTCTCAAGGATCTTACCTCGGAAAAGGAAAAGGCACAGAATCTGGCTAGACTCAAATCCGAATTCCTGAATCAGGTTTCGCACGAGTTGCGAACCCCCCTTGCGGTCATTATGGGTTATGTCGATTGTATGCTTGACGGGCTGTATGGTCAGATCGATGCAAAACACGAAGAGATCCTTAAAGCCGTGTCCAAGCAGTCAGTAGACCTGAAGGAAATGATTGACCGTATTTTGACTTTCTCTCGGTTAGAAGCCGACAGAACCCGCCTTCGAATCGAGCAGTTTCCTATTAGTACGATTTTGCTGAACATGCGGGAAACATACCTTTTCATAGGACAGCAGAAGGGTATCGCGATTGAATGGGAACTGCCTGAGAAAGACTTAATTCTCCGGAGCGATCCCGAACGGATCAAGGAAATCCTCAACAACCTGATTCAGAATGCGGTAAAATTCACCGGCCAAGGGAAGGTTTCAGTGCGCATTCAATACCTGGCATCCCTCGACGCCATTGTCATGGAAGTGTCGGATACCGGAATGGGAATACCGCGAGATCGATTGAATTCCATATTTGAGCCTTTCGTTCAGGTCAACAAGACTTCGACGATAAACGCCAAAGGCGGCATTGGCTTGGGTCTGAGTATCGTTAAGAAGCACGTGGAACAACTGAATGGTAGCGTGGACGTTCAAAGCGAACTCGGAAGAGGGACGACTTTTAGAATCCTGCTTCCCCGAATCCAGGAAGACCGAGGGCCAACCAAGAAACCGTTCCGCCTGATCAAATTGTTGACAAACTGGCGGCCCGCAGAACAGCAAGCTCATCCACCGCACGAGAATCCACTCAAGATCAACCCTCAGTCCGCGCATCCCGATGGAGATGCCAGATCACTGGCGTCCTCCTCCTCGACTCATTAAGTCGACCCTTCGAATCTCGTTGCCCCTCATCTCGTCGCGCCCGAGTGGCAGCCCGACATATGGGTAGCGTCGGTCTCCCTAACATGTTTAGACTCCATTATATAAAGAAGACAATTCGACACCCTAAACCCCGGCTGGTATTGGACAGCTGTAATCATATCATCAGGTTTGTTGGATTCTTCCGGCAAAGGTTCTGTTTGCGAAAGAAATCGGCCACGTGTTTTTGTTGCCGCTTCCTCGCTAAATTGGACTTCTTCAACGAACTTTGGATACGAGGAGGCTAGCTTGCTTTTGGAACAAGGCTTGTTTGGAAGCCCCGTGCCAGAATGTAGAACAGGATAGCCAGGAGCATCAGATACCTGAATCCAAGCATCAGGGAGAGATTTTCAGCGAGCCCACCGAGGACTGCCCCGGCAATATTCGAGCCGAAATCGTGATCCGGATTGGCGCTTCTGCCAAAGTTTGCCGCGAAGATAATGCCGGCAAAGAAAATGGGCAAGAAGAGAATTAAACACGCGACCGAGGCTCTCGCGGCTTCCGGCAAACCGAGCAAAGAATTAAGATCCACAAAGGCATTGAGACCGAGGAAGAACACGAGAAGAACGTAATACCTTGTTAGTACTCCCGGTTGAAACTTCAGCACAAACAGGTTGCTAAGCAGGATCATTACCAGGATGGCGACGAAAACGATGGCATTCACAGTCCATGTCGAACCGAATAGAAGAGCCATATGAACGACACCTTTGGTTTCCAAAAGCATAAATCCCGCGCCTAAAAAAAACATCGACCAGTTTAAGTGGACCGTTTGGGTCGGCGCGAAGAACGCGAGAACCAGAACCGAAAGTACGGCAATGGTCAGCATCCCGTACATGGTTAGAGCCGGAATCAAAGGCTCCCGCAGATACAGGAAGGGCCAGTTATCGTCGGGGAGTAGAGAATTTCCGTGCTCCTTGACTGTTGAAGGTCCGATCTCAACGACGTTGCCGAAAGGGCCCGGGCGTACGTTTCCACCAGCGCCCGCGAGAGTTCTTTGAACCGGCAGGTGGGGTGTGGCAAATTTACGGGTGCCCTTTGCGCTGAAGAGCGCAGCGATTTGCTCCGTATCTCCGCCGAGAATCATGGTGAATCCCCCGGCAGTCGTGGCATCAATCTCCGGGCGATAGGGAAAGGAAAACACCAGAGGTTTTCGTCCAAAGACCTCTTCGGCCATATGGGCCAATCGGGCAACGATCCACCCTTGTCGAAAAAAGTTGTAAGCAACGAAAAGTCCGTTAGCTCGAAGATGGGATTTGATGTCGGCGAAAGCCTCGCGCGTGAACAGGAAGCTTTCCAGCCGAATGCTCGAATATCCGGAATGCAGGACGAGGGAATCCACGAGCGCGTAAATGATCAAGTCGTATTGCTGGTCGCTTTTCCTGAGGAAGTTTCGCCCGTCGTCGATATGGATTTGCACGCGCGGGCTCTGGTAGGGCCGATCAGGATGGAAACGCTTTCCCAGGTTATAAATTACCGGATCGACCTCCACGGCGTCGACGCGTTCTGCCCCAAGCCGAAGCGCAGCGGCTACGTCGTTTCCCGAGCCCGCGCCGATAATCAGGACATCTCGGATAGGCTGACGCTGCGTATCCCGAGTCAAAAAATACGGGAGGAGGTACGCCATACCGCTCGATTCGAGGCTGATCATAACTTGATGAGAGATATTGTTGCTGTTGATCGCACGGGTGGTGGGATCATACGAGATCTGGGAATACGGGGACCAGTAGATCTGGGTGTTCCGTCCGATGCCCAAAGCGATGACGCCAACGAAGAGGACGGTCATTACGGTATAGCAGCAATTAATGAAACGGCGCCTTCCGGAAAGAAAGTAGCAAACTCCGCTCAGGGTGATGGCAAACCACCAAAAGGGGGACAGCCCTCTAAAGGAGATTAAACTGAAAGCCAGGATCCCGAAGATGCTGCCGGAAATATTGGTCGTGTAACCCAAAATCCGACTCGGCACGGCTTCAAGCTTGCGGCCCAAAACTTGTCCCAAGCCAACGAACACGACCGCGATGAGTAGAAAGAAAAATCCAGCGACAACCTCTAGAGGAACAGCGATGGTGGAAATATCGGGGTGCCGATACTCGGTGCCGAAGTAAACGATTTGTTGATTGTTAATTCCGATAACGAGCCGGTTGTTCCATTCGTACAGCGCATGTGTCGCCACGGCGCTGATCGTCGCGGCAAGGATAAGAGGCGGGAGCCAATTGATAAATTGTGTTTGGCGGCCTGCCGCCAAACACCCGACTCCGAGTCCAAGAAAGGAGGCAAGGAGAACGATATTGGTGAAGAAGGTTAAAAAGACGACGTAGGAGCCAAACCACCGGATGCACGTAAGCTCGAAGAAAAGCGCAAGAAAGCTGATAAGAAAAAGCTCGCTGTAGTTGCGCAACGGCACCGACGCTAATCTTTCTTCCATGGATGGCAACGGTAGCAGGGTTCGGTTTGTGCTAGAAGTCTTGCGCCGGAAAAAGGTAGCCCGTTAGGCGGTGAAAAGCAAATTCAGCATTTTTTATTCTCTGTTTCGGATTCTTATTCCTAGCGTCCCTTTCGATCTGTCTCTCGGTATTAACGCCTCGACGCGGTGAGTTGACAACTCGTTGTGGGCTGAGATACGTTAGCGGCCTTGTGCGGTGAAGCTTCGCGCACGTTTTACCAGCCGATAGGCACACGAATTGGAGATGGCACCCCCTCGGCTAGTGTATGCGGATTGACATTCACAACCACACCACGCCTGCGGCTTACCTGGAAGCCGTCAAACGGGATCCGAAGCGCATGGGAAGCCATGTCGAGACGGACACCAAGGGCCAGCAATGGCTTGTTCAGGGTAACGGCAAGCGAACTCATGTCCCTCCGAATGCCGTTGATCCAGAACTTCGGTTGCGCGAGATGGCAGACGCCGGCATTGATGTCATCGTCGAGTCCATAAGACCCACCCAGCTTCATTATTGGGCGGACGTAGCAACGGCTGTCCGTGTGTGCCGTACCGTCAACGACGCCATTGCGGAGGACGCATCGCGATACCCTGATCGCGTTGTCGGCATGGCTATGGTTCCCCTGCAGGATGTATCGGAAGGCATTCGTGAGCTCGAGCGCGTTGTCCAGAACCTGCGCATGCCTTCGGTGATGATTGGAACCAATGTCAAGGACAAGAATCTTGACGAGCCGGAATTTTTCCCCTTCTTCGAGCGTGCCCGTGACCTGGGTGTCTTAGTGTTCATTCACCCGCACGACGTGACTGCTGCTGAACGGCTGAGTAAATACTACTTGAAAAATCTCATTGGTAATCCTCTCGAGACAACCATTGCGCTCGCTAGCCTGATTTTCGGCAAGGTGCTGGAACGGTTGCCGGAATTAAAACTCTGCTTCGCTCACGCCGGAGGTTATTCTCCATGGATTCGCGGTCGCTGGAAGCATGGCCAGGCGGAGCATCCGACGCCGAAGAAAGCGCTCAGCCGTTCAATCGACGAGTATTTGCGCCTTGTGTATTTCGACACGGTGATCTTTGAGCCGGATGCTTTGGAATATCTAATTCGAACCGTCGGCAGCGACCACGTGTTATTAGGGACCGACTATCCGGCACCGATGGGCACGTGGGACCAAGTCGGAACAATCTCCGCGCTCACCTCCCTTTCGCCCCAGGATAAAGAAAGAGTTCTCGGAGCGAATGCCGCCTCGTTACTCAAACTCAATCAACAGTCCAGCCGTTAGCACGGCAAGTCCTCGGAATCCTGATGCTCGGGAGGACATATTGTGAGCAGGTTATGGAAACGCGCACGCGAAGCATCATAAAAGTCTTTCACCTTGGCATTTTCCCTGTGGTCACGATTCTTCTTGGCAACGCGACGCTGTTTTCCCCCGCAACTGTACAAGCGCAACTAACCGAGGGAAAAAAGGTATCTCTAGTGGATTGGGAACATTTTACCAAGATGCAAACCTACATGGGCAAAGCATTCGAGGCCTATGGCTTTCCCAAAGTGGAAAAGTGAGAATCAGATCGCCTAGCCTCCCATTCCTCGCTATGAGTTTGGTTACAGGTCTGGTGGCCTTCTTGATTCTATTTCCCTTGGCGATGCTGCTTTACGGGAGCTTCTGGACCAGTCGGCCAGGGTTTCCCGGAACTTTTACGCTGGAAAATTATCTAACGGCCTACGGCGATTATGAGACCTACCAGCTGCTCTTCAACACGGCTCTGATGATAGGGGCAAAGACCGTTATTGCGGGAACGATCGCTCTGCTGCTCGCGTGGATCGTGGCCAGGACAGATACGCCTTGTAAGGGCTTCCTGGAAACCCTTATTGTCATCCCTTTCTTCATTCCGGGCATCCTTGAAGCAGTTGGATGGATCATGTTGCTGAGCCCCAAAACTGGAACCCTGAACGTTTTCTTGAAAGATCTTTTTGGTCTGAAGGAGCCGCCTTTTAATATCTATAGCTTGGCCGGGATCATCTGGGTGATGTCGCTGGGCTCTGTATCGTTCCTGTTTTTATTCTTTGTGACCGCATTGCGCAGCATGGATGCGTCGCTCGAAGAGGCTGCGGCGATATCTGGCGCCGGACCTATCCGCACAGCCCTGACGATCACGTTCCCCATGATTGCCCCGGTTGTTTTGGGGGCTAGCTTTTTTAGTTTCATTCGTGCAATGGATGCCTTTGAAGTTCCCGTGTTACTCGGGCTTCCGGCAAATGTCTTCGTCTTTGGTAATCGCATCTATGCCGCCATCGAGTACGATTTTCCCGTCAATTACGGACTGGCCACGGCCCTGGGGGCAAGCTTGTTCGTGTTGATGATGGGGCTCCTGCTTTTTCAGAGTAAATTTCTGCACGGCAAAGAGTTTTTCGTAATCACGGGGAAAGGCTACAAGCCTCAGGTTGTGAATTTGGGGCGCTTCAAATATGCAACGCTAGCCGTTTGCCTCCTCTATTTTGTCGTGGCGACCGGACTTCCTTTTTCACAGGTTATTGTGGGTTCGTTTCTCCGTGTATTCGGCATCATCCAATGGGATATGGTTACACTGGAAAATTATAAGACCATCGTTTCGGATCCTTCCCTTTACCGCGGACTCAAGAACACGGTGATGCTCGGTGGCGGGGCCGCGTTCTTGACCGTTCTGTTGAGCAGTGTGGTCGCGTATATCACTACCCGAACAAAGTATGCGGGCCGAAACGCGTTGGACCTTATCTGTTGGTTACCAAATGCGATCCCCGGAATCGTGGCGGGGGTCGGGATGCTCTGGGCCTATATTACTCTGCCGATCCCTCTGTACGGAACCCTCTTCTTGCTGGTGATCGTTTTCATTACGGTTGGGCTTCCCATCGGCGTCCGTCTGATGTCCGGTGTCATGATCCAATTGAGCCCTGAGCTCGAAGAATGCTCGATGGCGCACGGAGCAAGTTGGGCGACTACTTTCAAGAGAATCGTCTTGCCCTTGCTTCGGCCCGCAATGGCGGCAGGCGTTTTGATTCTTTTTGTTAATTTTTCCCGCGCGGTGAGTACAACACTGCTATTCGCGCAGCACGGCACCGAGCTTCTCGCGGTCATTCTCTTCCGCTACAGCCAGAGCGGCACGAGATTGGGAATTGTCTCGGCGCTGGCCGTGGTTTTGGCCATCATCAACGTGATGGCGATGTTGCTGGCGCGTCGCCTGGGAGCATTCGGCCAGCAGCCAACCCCTTGAAGTTTATCCCAAGAAGGATCAGGCAAGAATTGAGGGCGCCAACGATCCTGACTTCTTGTGTTACCTTTAACGGCTGAGGAACTGCCCGACGCTCGGTTAACAACGTCACCGGTATTCTGCTTGTGTCCAGTCTAGCAGGCTGCTGAAAACCTTTCGTCCGCCCTTCGACGAGGCTTCAGGATGAACGACGGAAAGCGTGAAAATGTTGAAGAATTTCCGTTCGTGCTGAGCTCGCCTGTCCTGAGCAAAATCGAAGGGTCGAAGCATGAAACACCTTTTTTCAGCAACCTGCTTGCTAGATCTCTTTGGCTGAGCTGTAAACTGGAAGCGGTACGTGAATGCAAATCGCTCCCTATCTCCACGGCGACATACTGGAGGTCGGAGCAGGCATCGGTGCGACCACCATCCTGAATTTCCAGGTTTCAAATCTCACCTGGCCTTTAAGAATTGGCGGAAAAGCCGGCAAGGATTTCCCCCTCGCCAGCATGTCGAGAACTGGCCCAGCGGCGCGTTTGGTGGTATTGCTGCTGGGGTCGCGCTCCTTGCCGTCGTGGATCCTAGGCAACGCCTGAAGGAAAGAACCAAACGCATGGAATCGATTTGCTTTAACCGAAGTTAACAGAGAGAAAGGAAAGTAGGACAATGAACTCAAGAACCATCGACATCCACAATCACGGCTACTCCAAACCGTTTATTGACGGTCTCCGCCGCGGCGAGGGCGACCGGTACGGAATTCGACTCGCAAAGGACGCCAAAGGTGAAGCCTTGCTGAGACCGGATGGCGCTGCCTTTCCGCTGCAGCCTCAGCGGACGGACTATGCGGCTCAACTGACCCAGCTCGCTACTGCCGGCATTGAAGGCTTCGCGCTTTCGGTCATTCCGTATATGAATTTCATTACTTGTGAGGAAAAGGCCGCAGTCTGGGCATGCCAGCGAGTCAACGACGGACTGGCGCAGGTGCAGCAAGATTACCCCGGCCGCATCTACGGCATGGGAATGGTCCCTCTACCCTACGGTCGCGCGGCCGCCGACGAGTTGACCCGCGCGAAACAAGAGTTGGGATTGCGCGCGGTGCAGATTCTTACAAGCATCGAGGGGCGCGATCTTGATGACCCGGAGTTTTTGCCTTTCTTTGAGCGCGCTGAGGAATTGCAGATGCTCGTCTTAATCCACCCCAACGTTCGCGGCGGGCTCAGCGAACGGCTGGACCGATATTACCTGTTCAATTTTATCGGCAATCCCGTGGAAACTTCTCTCGCCATGGCAAGCCTTATTTTCAGCGGCGTTCTCCAACATTTTCCCAAGCTCAAACTGATCTTCGCTCATGGAGGGGGCGTGGGCCCGGCCCTCGTGGGCCGATGGCGGCACGGCCACGCTCATCGTCCCGAGCCGCGCGTTGACTTTACCGGCTCCACCGATGAAATATTTAGCCGTTTTTACGTTGACACCGTGGTCTATGACTCCAAGGTTCTTAAATTTCTGGTTGACGTGTTCGGAGCCGATCACATTTTGATGGGCACTGACTACTCGGGAGACATGTCCTGCTGGCGTGAGGTTCCAGAGATTCGCAAGCTCGACTTTCTCTCGGCAACACAAAAGGAACAGATTATGGGTGGCAACGCGGCACGCCTGATGGGTCTCGGCTAAGCTGCCTTGGCAGCGCATCGAGTCCTCTGAACAGCTGCTGGGCAGACACGCTCTTGCTCCCGAGCGGATTTCCCGTTGTGCCCAATACGGAGAAGCTGGAATACGATCTCGACGTCCCTATATTGACAAGCTCCTTGCGCGCTCTGTGGGGCTGCATGCGGCGCTTGCGAGTTCGCGAACCTATCAACGGCTGCGGTTCCCTGTCGGAGCGTTATTGGAACGCTTAGAAGAAAGGAGAAATTGGCAATGGCGGCACTGACCCAACTTGAAGTGCTCTTCGGGAAGATGGAGGGGACCGAAGGACGCTTCACTCGTGATCCAAGCGGATTTCTTTTTGTCGAAGCGGGTATTTTCCGCAAGCAGGGACTGGAAGTTTGTTTTCGTCACCTCCAGGGCACGGAGGACAGGTACGAAGAGATCAAGAGCGGCAAAGCAAACATCTCTCTAGTCGTGGGACGCAATGCCTTGAAGCACTTTCTGGATTCCGGCAACACCCGCGTCATCGGCTGCTCCATGAACTCCTGTCCCTATCGCCTCGTTGTCAAACCCGGCATAGGCTCGATTGCCGATCTCCGGGGTAAATCCGTCGCGTGTCGGGAAAACATCGCCCGTTCATCCCCTTTGGCCGAGACTTTTGCAACGCTGGGCGGGCTCACGCTGGGCGGGGATCTCAGCCTGGAATTGGCCCCGACGGATAACGATTCTCTTACGATGCTTTGTGACGGAGCCGCCCACGGAGCGCTGCTCACTCAGGAGCATGCGATCACCGCTCAAGAGAAAGGATTCGACAGGATCCGTGATTGGCCCGATGTCGCGGATGACCCGTTACCCCTGACGTTCGAGACCAGCGAGAGCCAGTGCCGCGAGCAGAAGGCCGAATTCAGGGCCTTTTTACACGCATACCGCGAGGGCATCGCATACCTCAAAACCCATCGCGACGAGACCCTTCGAATGCTGCAGATGACTTTCGGCCAGCCGGCGCAGATGGCCGCCCGAGCCTACGATGACTTTCACGTGTGGTTGAACGAATCCCTCAAGGTCGATATGAAACAACTGGAAAAGCTAGTAGCCGATGTAGCTCCAGCAGCCCCCGGCGGAGCCCAGGCCATCGCCTCGAAGTGGATCGCCACCGAATTGTTGCCCAATTGAGGAGGAAAACATGCTTGGATGGAGAGCCAAAATAGGCCACGTCGCGCCGTCGCGCGGCGATACCTTTGTCTATGAGTTTTACCGTATCTTGCCCGAAGGATTCATGATGTTAAATACCACCGGCACAATCCGTCGATTGATCGATGATCACCTGGAAAAGCAGCTCCAGCGCATTGAAGAAGCCACGATCGATCTCGCGGAGAACGGCGCCGATTTCATCATCGTCGGCGGATCGCCGATCTTTACCCGCCTGGGTCCCGGGAGCGACAGGGAAATTGCCGCCAAGCTGGAAGCTAAAGTCGGTGTCCCGGTCGCCGCGGGCATGACTTGCGAAGTTGAGGCCATAAAACACATGGGCTTAAACAAGATCGTCGTGGCAACGCCTTATCCTAACAAGTTGACCGAGCGGGCGGCCGAGTTTCTCACGGCTTCGGGCATTAAGGTGCTTAAGGCGGAAGGCCTGGGGATCGAGCTCAACTCGGAATTATCCAACCAGCCCGAATACGCCGCATACAAAATCGGCAGGAACGTTTTCTTTTCCGTACCCGATGCCGAGGGAATCTTTCTTCCTTGCAACCGCTGGCCCACCATCACGTCTGTACCGCTGCTCGAAAAAGAGACCGGCAAGCCCGCTCTGAGCAGCACGCTCTGCAACATTTGGTACGCTCTGCATCGGCTGCACATCAAAGAAAATATTCGCGGCTGGGGCAAGTTACTCGAAACCTTAGGAAACGGCTAGCTTTATGGAAAAACTAATTATCTTTGCCGCATTGGGAACTCCTGGAGCCAACCCATCCCTCCCCGCCGTGCCGAAAAGCTGGGAAGATCTGGTCGACACCGCAGTCGCCGCACGCGCGGCCGGGGCCAGCATCGTTCACTTCCACGGCCCGCACGATAAGGACGGAAAAATCGTCCCTGATGGTTGGGGCCGCGTGACTGAAGACATAAGGAAGCGCTGCGATGTCTTGATCGACTTTGGCCAAGCGGGCGCGCCGTGGGAGCAGCGTAAGCCGTTGCTCCAACTCGGGACCGGCAAACCGGATTTTTTTGCTGTCTCTCTCACTAACCACGATTATAGGCGCCACAGCCCTGAACAAGGTGATTTCGACGTGTACTACTCGCACACGCGCTCCGAGCTCGAGCAGTACGCCCGCTGTTGTGCCGAGTACGGTGTAAAACCCCATTGGGAAATTTGGCATCTCGGCGCCCTGTGGAACCTCGAGTATCTAACCAAGAAGGGGCTGATCGCCATGCCGTACTGGTTGGAGTTGCTATTCGGAACTCCTGGCGGCACCTGGGGCCCGCCTACCGTGGAGGAAATCGATCACCGCATCAACAATCTGCCGCCCGATTCGGTTTACTCGGTCACGGCGCGCGGGACAGCGGGGCCGATAGGTCAAACGCGCATGCTTACGTTCGTAATCATCAAAGGTGGACACGTAAGGCTCGGAACACAGGACATCCCCTATTACACCGACGGGGTGCCGGCGAAAAGTAACGCGCAGCTCGTAGAGCGCATCGTTCGCATTGCCACAGAGCTTGGTCGAGAAATCGCTACGCCCGACGACGCGCGCAAAATGCTGGGACTGCCGCTGCGAGGTGGAAGATGAAACTCGTCACGTTCGTAAAGAACGGCGCTGATCGGCTCGGCGCTATCAAAGCGAGCGGTGTTGTCGATCTCCTTGAGGCTTATGAGACCATTTTTCCAAGGGGGAACGCCGAGCAAAAGGCCATGTTGATCGATATGACCAGCTTTCTTTGCGGCGGCGAAAAAGCCCGCCCACTCGTCTCTCAACTCTTGCGAGAAACCGCGGTCCGAGCATTGCCCTTGGAGTCGGTCCAGCTGCGTCCCCCGGTTCCAAACCCTTCAAAGATTCTCTGTATCCTGGCGAACTCGAAAATTCGCAGCGACGGCGCCAAGTTCCCCGTACCCGCGGAACCGACTTTTTTCAACAAGTTTTCAAGCTGCCTCGTTGCTTCGGGTGGCTCGATTGTCATTCCCAAGATCTCACGCACGGTCGAAAACGAAATCGAGCTGGCCCTGGTCATCGGCAAAGGAGGCAAATACATCAGCCGGGAGAATGCCATGGACTACGTGGCGGGCTATAGCGTATTTAACGATATTAGCTTTCGCGACCTGGGCAAGGTTCCGGTCGTCCAGAAGCATATGGAGCCTCTGAAAGATTGGTTGAGAAATAAAAGCCTCGATGCTTCGGCGCCCATGGGTCCCTGTCTAGCTTTGCCCGATGAAATTCGCGATCCGCACCAGCTGCGCCTGACTCTCAAGGTCAACGGTGAGGTAACCCAGGATGGCTCGACAACCGAGCTGCTGTGGGGTATCCCGGAGATTATCGAAGCCGCCTCCTACGGATTCACTTTATACGTGGGCGACGTGATTTCAGTCGGTACCTGCCGCAGGCTCGGCGAGCGCCGCTGGCTCAAAGACGGCGATCGCGTTGAAGCCGAAATCGAGGGGATTGGGGTACTTCGGCATGGCGTCAGAGCCGAATAGAGACCCGATCCAATGCCGCATCGACGGCCCGTCTTAAGTCCGCGAACTGCAAATTCAGTCCCGAACGCGAAAAGGGCGTCTTGCCCAGAACGCAGCCTTCATGCTCTCCCCCCTCGTTCAAAGGCTTGGTTGAATCTGCTCACGGTTATGACTTGAAGCTTCCCCGCCGCATAGTTTCGGAGCGCGCTGTTTCTCGCCTTCGGCTATCTCGCCGGCTCGCGTAGAAACATTAGAATCCCCATCCCCAGGAGATAAGATAGCGAGACCAGGCTAAAGGCATAACCGAAACCGAAGTTTTCCATCATCCACCCAGTAAACAGAGTCCAGACAGGGGCCGAGATAAAGCCGATAAAATAATAGAGGCTGAACGCAGCATCTAAAGTTCCTTCATCGGTCACATCGCTCAACAGAGCTTGAGTAAGCGTTTGCCGTGAATTCACAACGGTGCCGTAGAGGAGGAGGTTTGCCAGCAGCCCGGTAGACACCTCGCTCTGCCAGCCAAGCCAGAAGGTCGTGAGCGCCGAGAGAAAAAGAGAAATCTGAATGATGCGCGCCCGCACGAACCGATCCGACAGCCAGCCCCAGAGAATCGGCCCACCCAACCCACCGAGTTGAAGCAGAGTATAAAGAAACGCTGCATGGCTGACTTCGACATGGAGATCGTTGACAAAATGCGGAATTAAATAAGTAACATTGATCCCCTGTCCTCGTCCCGCTGCGCCGGCCATGAGGACCAACGACACAACAAGCACATTCCTGTTCTTCAGGCATTTCTTGTAAGCTTCCCATCCCCCATGCGAGCGCGTGGATTTCCTGCTCTGCGCGGAGTCAGGATTAAACTTGTCACGAAAAACAAGAAACGCCATCCCCATAAGCAGGCTTGGTAGTCCAACAACGTAAAAGATTTCTCTCCACCCCATATGGAGCAGGAGCACGCCGGCAAGGATCGGCGCTAAAAGGGTGCCGATGTTCCCGGCGATGCTATGGACGGCCAGCGCCCTTCCCCTGGCACCGCTATAGTAGGCAGCCATGATGCTGGACCCTACCGGGTGTTGAGGGCTGGAGCCCACGCCTCCGAGAAGGCGCGTGCCTAAAACGAAGCGATAGCTGGGAGCAAATCCTGTGGCAAAAACGGAAAGGCCGAGCGTGACGTTTCCGAGACCCAGCACAACTGCCCTTTTGACTCGGGCGGCGATTAAACCATAAAGCGCCTGAAGCAAGCTGCCAACCATGTTGTACGCGGCCGTGAGGAAACCGAGTTCCACATATCCGAAGCTGAGATCTTTCATCATCAGCGGATAGAGCACCCCAACCATCGAGGACTGGAAATGGTTGATAAGATGGGCGCCGCAGACAACGATAAAAACACCCTTGTGCTCTAAAGATTCGGTTTTAGTTGTAGGATTTTCTTCTTTCACTCCTGCTCCGAAACGGCCTTGTTCTTTGTAATCAACCTTTCCGTCGGTGGTGCCGGCGAGGGCAAAGACGCCGTTCCAGTCTCCTCGGGCGCAACGCTAGGCGGATAAGCCGTCGATTTGCTCCACTTCCACGTAAGCACCCAAGTGAGGTCACCCACCATCGTCGTGAGCTCGATTATTGCAACCTCACGTTAAATTCCAACTCGTCAGTCCGGCGTCTGGCTTTGATTTTGATCGTGTCCCCCGCGTGTTTGTAAAAAAGAGCGATCCGTACGTCTTCAGCGCTCGACACTGGATAATCGTCGAGCGATACCAGCGTGTCATCGACCTTCAGGCCTGCCTTCTCGGCAACGCTGTCTTTGGCAAAGCCTGCGATGCGTACCTCTTGCTTTTCCTCCTCGATAGCAACGCCAAGCCTGGGTGCGATGGGTGCCTTTGACTCTTCGGGAAAGACGACAAAGTCCGCGATTTCTTTTTTGGCTCCCGCGTCGCTTAAGACGATCGCATAGTCGAGCCCGTTTCGCCGGAACGATCGCTTGGGGATGCCCGAACCATACTGAAGATGGCCCGCTCCGGCTAGAACCAGCACGCGAAAATCAGGACGCTTCTTTAAGAAGCGGTCGATGGATTCCGCCATCGTTTCATCCCAGAGGATTTGCGCCTGGTAAAAGAATTCGAAATTCTTTTCCTGAGATCGTTGATGTGCGGCAAAAACCTCCCTGAGCCTCGCGCGGTACTCCTGGTCGGAGAAGTCCAGCTGCTGAGGAATTTGCTGCTTCTCTTCCTTTGTGAGAGAGTTGAGGCCGCCTTTAGCGACCTGGTCTACGACTTCACGCCGCAGGTTGAGCGCGATGACGGGCAAGTGTTTCTCCCTGGCGAAATCCAGAATCGGTTTGTAGAGATTATAGTCCATGTTCCACTGTTTGAAATATTCGGACCGTTTTAAAAAACCGCGCTCGTCGATGGCCCCGGCGATATAATCGTCGAGCGCCTGCTGCGACGGCGTTTGAAACATTTCCATGCCTACGGCGATCTTCGGGTTTTGGCGGTACAGGGCGCGGAGAATCTCGAGCTGGACTTGATGGTGCGAGAATTTGTCGTGCTCCTCTCCCACGTAGACGATCTTTTTAAGCGCGAGCCTCTCAACCACGTCCGACAGTGATTTCAAAGTCGATAGATCGACCGCGGGTGGATTTTCGTTCAGGCTCTTTTGTATTCCTCGTTCCGACGCCGCGACGGTCGCGGAAACATTGCGGCCGTTTTCGAAGGCAAGCTGCGAATACTTTCCGTAGTGGAAAATCTTCCGAAACGCAGCCTTGGCCTCAGCAGCCGAACCCGCGGAGATGATTCCGACGGTGTTCGTAGGGTTCCACGGATTTTTTTTCACCAGCACGTTGAATCCGGCGGCGGCCAGGTCCACTTTGCCGTAAAGCCGGCGAACAACCGGATGGTCTCTACCGAGCACCGCGAGCGTGGCGGAACGTATCTCGGCGTCCGAAAGCGCGTCGGCGGCTTTGACTTCCGCGCCGCGCGCGCGCAAACCTGAAATAACGTCTCGATAGTAGCTCTCGTCGCGCACCGGCAGGACGACAATCCGCTTTTTCGCCCCGAGAAAACTTGCCAGGACCGGCGGAACTTCAGGCTCGGTGAGTTGTCGCGCCATGTCGAAATTGTCATCGATGATGATCTGGTCGGGCTCTTTCTCCAACTTGATCCGCACGCGCTTTTCCCTCTCGTCGAGGCGAAGCCGCATGTTCTTTTCACCGCCAGGCCGGTACCGGACTTTCACAGGGACATCGAGGCGGTAGATCTCTCCCTTTTGACCCAAGTCGAAATTGAGCACGAAAGCGCCTGCGCCCGGCTCAAGGGTGAAATCGCTTAGGGACAGCTCCGGAAGCCCCTTCCGCCTTATCCACTGGTCGAAGAACCAGCCCAGTTCTCGTCCCGACTGCCTCTGGAAAGCAGTCCTCAGGTCGTCCCACGAAGCCCGCTGAAACTGTTTTTCCCGGAGAAAAGCCTTGAGGGCACCGAAGAAGGCTTTATCTCCCAGCATTTGCCGCAACATGTGAAAGACCATGGCCGCTTTGCCGTATCCGATCGACCTCGAAGCGGGATCGAACCTGCTGGTGAAGTTCATAAGCGGGAAGTCGTTGTCGTCATGCACGTAACTCCGATAATCGATGAGCATCTGCCTGCGGTAGCGCCAACCCTCTCCCTTTCGCTCTTCATAGAGGTGATCGGCGAGATAGGTGGTCAGGCCCTCGGTCCAGTTGCCTTGCTCGCTGCCATACACCTGGTTGCCGAACCATTGATGGAGAACTTCATGGCCCAGGGACGTTTCGACGATGAACGGAAGTCTCACGACCCCCTGCCCGAGCAGAATATAGGTCGGCATCGAGTACCCCGTCGGCAGAAAATTTTCGACAATGGCAAATCGGTGGAACGGAAACGGCAAGAGAAGCGTCTCGTAGAGTTGGATGTATTTCTTGGCGTAGTCAAGATATTTTCTGGCGAGTGTTTGATCCTCCGGGAAAAAGTAAGCCCACAGTTCGACACCTTGGAAGCGGTCTTGAATCACTTGATAGCGGTCGGTTGCGACAAAGCTGATTTCATTGACAGGGTGGTTGAACTGGAAACCAAACGCGACGCTCCCGCTCGCCTCGTGTTCCTGAATGGCTTCGGCTTCTGAGACCGCGACGTATCCACGCGGCAGAACCGCGTTGAGGCGATAGGTCGCCGGGCCAGCGATTCGCGGATACCAGCCCGTGGCCAGGAAAATGCCTTCCCGGCCGATCGCGCCGGGAATGTCAGTTTCACGGGAGGCTGGAATCGCTCCGGACGGTTCGAACACCCCTTCATAGCCAATTTCCAGGTTGCCGCTCTCCGCGGGCGTAATAGTCAGCGTGCCGTCTCGCACCTGGAAACGCGCAGGCTTTCGGTTCACTGCAACCTTCCGAATCGTCAGATGACCCACTCGGAAGCGCAAAGCCCGTCCCTCCAGGACATGAATTCTCGTCGCGCCCGCGATTTTCGAATGGCCAATATCGAAGGTAATATCCAACTCGCATTCAGGCGCGGGCAGCACGGCCGCATGGGCGGTTTGAAAGATAAGTGCCACGCTCGAAAGCATCGCGGCAACAACAATACAGCGGCAAATCATGTGTCCTCGATTTTCTATCGCGGCGGAACAGCAAAGTCCATCGTAGCGCCAACACGGCGTCTGCTCGCCAGCCGCCGTTGACGGCCAATCCACGTCGTGCTTGCTCCTTCACTCGCTGTGTTTTATACCACACTCTCGGCCGCGCGCGGCTCCCTTGTTTTCGGGATCATGCCGCGCTCCGGCTGCCGAGAATGAAATTGGCCAGCGTGTGTTCCGCAGAGCTAGCGCATGATTGAAACCGGTCCTGGATTTGGGTCCAGCACTAAGGACCTGTCTCATTCTTTAACTCTTTCGGCCCTGGCTTATGGAATTACGGCCTGGTTGTTCGCCGTGACCGGTCCTTTCTTTATCTATGTCAACGCGGCGCGGGAGGGGAATCTTTCCACCGCGGAGTTCAACTCCTGGATTTTCGGCGGATATTTCGTTTGCGGTCTACTCAGTGTTGCCCTGAGCCTTTACTATCGCCTCCCTCTCCTGGCGGCGCTCACTATTCCGGGAGGCGTCCTGGTCGCGGCCGCGCTGTCCCACTCGAGTTTTCCGGAAGTCATCGGCGCTTATTTGTTGACCGGCGCTTTGATCACGCTGCTGGGCGCCACGGGAGCAATCAAGAAAGCAATGGAGTGGCTGCCTATGCCTATTACGATGGCGATGGTAGCGGGGATTCTGCTTCCATTTGGACTGGGCATCATCACCTCTCTGCAGCAGACACCAGTTGTCTCGGGAGCGACTCTGGTGGCTTTTCTCTCCGTCTCGCTCGTGAAGCCGTTGGCGAGAAAGTTCCCGCCGGTCCTGGGCGCAATCATTGTTGCGCTCCTCGCTACGGTTGGGCTCGGGAAAGCGAACTGGCAACTCCTGACTTTTCAAATGGCGCAATTTGAATTTGTCATGCCGGCATTCACCTGGTCTGCAACTTTAGAACTGGTGATTCCCCTCGCTTTGACCGTCGTGGCCGTTCAAAACGCCCAGGGGGTCGCCATTCTGCAGAGTATGGGGTACCGCCCGCCTGCCAACGCGATCGCGATTATGAGCGGCGTCGGCTCCATCCTCGTAGCCCCGTTTGGCAGCCAGTCGGTTTGTTTGGCCGGACCCATGACCGGGATCGTGACGAACCCAGGCATCGGCCCAAAGGATAGACGTTATGCGGCGGCGATTGTGACGGGTTTGCTTTGGATTGTTTTTGGGCTCTTCTCGCCAATGGCCACGGCAATGAGCCAGATCCTTCCCCCTTCCTTAATCAATCTGCTCGCCGGCCTCGCGCTCCTCGAAGTGTTGGGTGGTTGCTTCGTCTCTGCTTTCGGTAAGAATTTTCGCTTGGGCGCACTCTTCACATTTCTCATCACCATCTCAGAACTCCGGCTGCTCAACATCGGTGCGCCTTTCTGGGGGCTGGTCGGAGGGGTTTTGATCTCGCTGTTGTTGGAGCGGGAGGACTTCAAGCACAGAAGCGGCGGTCTGTAGGGCGAAGCTTCCTCATGTTGGATTCACCGTTGCGGGCCGTTGTCAAAGACACTCGGGCAAAGCCAGCGGTGGTACCGCGGACGCTTCAAATCAGAACCCAAATTGGCGCATGCCTGAACGATAGTCCTTGACAAGACGGCAGGCTCTGCGGGAATATCTCCCCAACTTGACAGCGACGGAGGACGGTATGTTTGCGAAGATAAGGCACATGGCGATCGTTAGCGAAAATTCTTTTCTCTTGGACAAATTTTACCAGTCGGTCTTTAAAATGCGCACTTCCGAACGGGCCCGGCCCACGAGCACTGTGGTCGGTGACGGGTACGTGGGCTTGAACATCAACTCGAGAAAATCCGGCCGCCAGGCAGGCTTCGACCATTTTGGCTTCGAAGTTGAAGATGTCGAGACGGTCTTCGCCCGCTTCAAAGAAAAATACCCAGCAACCCGGGTCCTCAAAAGGCCGGCCAGCAGACCGTTTGCAGGGATTAGCACCCATGACCCTGCAGGCAATGTCTTCGACCTCTCGCAAAAGGGCATGGAAAACAGAAGCGGCCTCTATGAAGACGGGGAGTGGCAACAGACGCGCACCATAAACCACTTTGCGCTGCGCACGGTCATGCCGGAAATGCTGGCGCAATTTTACGTCGACGTCCTTGAACTTCGTCCCACGGAGAAACCCGCGAATGACAAAAACTTCTATCTCTCGGACGGTCGGATCACGCTCATGATTATGCCCTGGCAGATCACTGACTTCGATGCGACCGGCATCGAGCGGCCGGCGCTGGACCATATCGGATTCAAAGTGGAGAACCTAGAAACTTTCAAAGATGAGCTAAAAACCCTGGTGGAAAAAAATCATCACCTGAGCCCGAGTCCCGTGGGCGGCGGTCCCGAAGGAAAAGCACGGCTCGAGTTGTTCAAGAAATGTCCCTTTGGCAAATTTCACCTTGCCGATCCGGATGGAGTCCTGATCGACGTCTGCGATTAGGGCTAAGCACAAGGTTTTTTCCGATTGTCCCGTTCGGAGCCCTCTCCCAAGCTGAAGGTATCGGTTGACCGGAAGTTCCAGCTCATGGTTGAGGAAGCCAGGCCCTCGAGATCGTCAATAAGCGTAGGACGGCGCGCTCTTCGTCAAATGACCGAACGTTGAAGCTCGCGCAGGACGAAGCGACGGGAAACGGCGGTTCTCGTGTGCCGAGATCTGATTGAGCGCCCCTCACTTTCCCGCCGGCGGGAGCGCTCCGACCCAGCCCTGGTCGGTGATGTCGATCACTGTTCCGTCGGGTCCCTTCCATTTTTCCTCGAAGAAGCCCATCGGTGCCGCGGCGGGGTCGCGCGTGTCCACGTACTCAGCGCCGAGCTCGCTCAGGCGCTGGCGTGTGACCTCCAGATCTTCGACCCAGAATCCGAAATGGCTTATGCCGAACTTGGAGGAGCTGCCGTACGTCGCCGCCGCTTCCGCGCTCTTATAGTGCAAGACCGCCAAATTTAGCGTGCCATCGCTCAAAAAAATCCCCTCGGCAAAAGTGGAGTTGGTCCGACCGACCTCGGCCATATCGAAAGCCTTTTTATAAAACGCGGCGGTCGCTTCGGGGCTGGAAGTATAAAGCGCAAAGTGTCGGAGCTTAGCCATGGTAGTCCTCCTTCGGGTCCAAAACTATAAAAAGCGCTGCCTTATCTACGCCGGACGGCTAAGATTTAGCCGGTCATCGCCGCGGCGTCAAGCGTATACAACTTGCCTTGTCAATGAATGCCGAACCCGCGGGATCACGAATCCGCGGTCCGGAAACGAATTTCACCTTGACAGGCAACAACCGATCGGCATACGTTCAGTCGTAGTGAGCTGCCCTAAGGAAGGAGGAGCCGATGGCGAAGAGCGGTTTTAGCGTCTTTGATAGCGACATGCATATCATGGAGCCGCCCGATCTGTGGGAGCGTTACATCGCACCGGAGTTCCGCCCCAACGCTCCCCGTGGCAGAACGTCCGAGAATGTCCGCGACCTGGGCTTGATCTTTCCGAATGCTTACCCCGCCGCCCTGCGCACCCGCGGCACCCCGCACAAGGGTCACAACTACGAAAAGAACCAAGGCACCTACCGCGATCACGCGGCGCGCGGTTGGACCGGCGAAGTCCAACTCGAGGCGATGGACACGGAAGGGATTGACGTTGCCGTATTGTTTCCCACGCGGGGATTGGGTGTGCTTACCTATCCCCACCACGACCCACGCTTCGCGGCGGCTCTGGCGCGCGCATACAACGACTGGCTTCATGACTTTTGCCGAACCGACCCCTCCCGTTTGTTTGGCGCCGGGATGATTTCGGTTTACGACCTTAACGACGCCGTCGAGGAAACGCACCGGGTGGCGGAAGAATATGGCTTTCGCTCCGTGTTTCTACGCGCGAATTTGATTAACGGCAAGAACTGGTACGACCCCTACTACGAGCCGCTATGGAACACACTCGAACAGTTAAACCTCCCCCTCGGTTTTCACGAAGCCTCCGCGTCACGATCGCGCCAAGCCGCGGAACATTTCGAGCCTAACTTCGGTCTCAGGCGCGTGTATGCGCAACCCTTTGAGCAAATGATGGGGATGGGCGCCTTCCTAGGCGGCGGTATTCTTGAACGTCACCCAAAAATGAAAGTCGCCTTTCTCGAAGCCAACTGTTCATGGCTGCCGTGGCTCCTGTGGCGCCTTGACGAGGGCTACGAGCGCGAAGGCGATATCTTTATGCCGGATCTCGCCATGAAACCCAGCGACTACTTCAAACGACAGTGCTGGATTTCCGTCGAACCGGACGAAGCGCCGGCGCGCTATACGATAGAAGAGGTCGGCTGCGACCAGCTCGTCTTCTCCACCGACTATCCCCACGGCGACTCGAAATATCCGCACGCAGTGGAAAGTTTTCTCGAGCTCAAATTACCTGACGACGACAAGCGCAAGATTCTTTGGGATAACTGCGCGCGCTTCTATTCCGTGGGCGCCTTGCCGCACGCGGAGAACACAAGTTCTGCTGGCACGCGCAGGCAAGCAATTCACGAATAAGGAGGATTCAAATTATGGAAAACAAAAACCACAACGCGCTTGAGCGCTTCATCAGCAAGACGCGCGCGTTTTTCGCGCAAGAGCCCGTCCTGGATAAGAGATGGAAGGGGCTCGCGCCGATTCTGGCCGAGCTGCTTGCGACTCCCGAGGTCGCGGAAGCTTCGAAGTCATGGCCGGACTGTGTCCCGGCGGAAGGACGCGCGGAGAATTTGCTCTTCTACGAGGACCCGGACTACGGTTTTGCGATCAACGGATTGACCAAGGGAAAAGCGCGCCAAGGCGCGCGGTCGCGCATCCACGATCATGCCCATATCTATACGCTTTATGGCGTGCTCGACGGCCATGAGCGGATCGAGCGCTACGAAAGGCTCGACGATGGCTCTAAGCCCGGTTACGCCAAGATCCGCAAGACCACGGATCAACTTGTCGGGCCCGGGGAGATCGATCTCGTGAAGCCGTACGAGATCCACACCGAGGTCACTGTCGGCGAACGAACCGTGGCCGTGATTATTCGCAGCCAAAAGGGTGGTGACTTCAATCAGGGCCGCTACCTCCCGGAGAAAGACGAATACTACGAGAGCCTGGGACCCCGGCAAACGCCCTGTGAGATGTTGCCCGCAGGAGCCACCAATAAAGAAACCCCGGGTTATTCAGCCGGCGGTGTAGGGCAATCCGCGCTTTGATGAAGCAGTTGGGAGCCTCCAACATTGTGGAGCAGGTCCCGAGAACTCGCCCGGCTGCTGACTTTCGATTCGACGGGCGAAGAAATAGTTGTCTTAGGTTCTTGTCCAGCTTCAGATAATGCAATGCCCCCTAGGGAAACGACATGCCCGAACTCTTGCGAGTTGGGCCTGTCGGCAAATTCTCGAGCACGACGGATACAATAACGCTAGGCGGCTGCCTGAAGATTCCGGTAATGGTGCGCTTTGGAGACCGCGCCAATCCCCTGAATAATTTTTTCCCAGTGATCCCCTTCATCCGAGCTGTAAAAGACATCGCCACCCGTGGTGCCGGCAAACAAAGCAAAGCCGCTATTCCAGACATCCATCGACATGGCTTCAATGCTGGCTGAGATATGTTCCGGCAGCCCCGCGTTTAAAATTTCCCAGTTTTTACCACCGTCCCGGCTACGCGCAATACGTGAATCGGCGGTATGCAGTTTTCGCCAGGTGCCAGGGCCGGTCTTTGCGCCCGCGGTAAACATGAGGCCGCCGTTGCGCGGATGGATGACGAGTGGGTCGACATAGGCAATCCTGAAGTCCCGGGGTGTAAGGCTCGACCAGCTTTCGCCGCCGTTCTGGCTGACGCAGACCCCGGCGATGTCGGTCGCGCCGCTGTTGGTGGTCGGCATGACGAGGTAGATTTTCTCCGGATCCGATGCCGGAGCGAAGAGCCGATGCGCATCCGGATTCAAGCCTGGAATTGGCTTCCAGCTCCGGCCGCTGTCTGTACTCTTTAAGAAACCCCCGACTTCGATGGCGGCATAGATGGTGTCGGGCCGTCTCTGATCAAAAGCGAGACTCTTGACGTGCGCCTGGTGCGGTGGCCCGGGGAAGGTCCACTTTTCAACGCCTGGCACCTGGCGCAAGCCAGGAAGCTCTGTCCAGCTTTGGCCCAGATCATCGCTATAGAAAAGATGGGCGGGCTGCGTCCCGGCGTAAACTCTGGCTCGTTCTCCAACCTTCTGGCAATTCAACGTGTAAATCTCAAGCCCACCGATCCCGCGATCTCTCCTTTCCCAACTCCGGCCCAGGTCCTTGCTTCCGTACAGGGCTTCGCCATAGGTACCGGCGAAAAGCGTCTGGCTCGAAGGCTCGAGGAGAAGCGCGCTGATATGTTCGCCGGGCAGGAGATTTTCCTCCTCACGCCACGAATCGTTATGCTGCGTGAAGGAAAAAATTCCCTTGGCCGTCCCCACCAGAAGTCGATCGTTGGGCGATTCCCCCACGGTAACCATCTGACCTCCAGGCGATAAACAGATGACCATAGTTCCCTCCCCTTGAAAAATCTTTCCCTGGCTATTTTCCAATACGAGAAACAGCCCTAAAATAGGGCAAATAAAAGATCCCCGTCAAGGGGAATCTTGGCCGCTCAAAGGAGGCGCAATGATGGCTGAAATCCGCAACTTGGATGAGATCAAAAACGATATCCGGGACCGCGTCGGTCATCGTGTTCCGTTTCTGCATGCTGAAACGGATGAAGTGGAGAGCGCGCTCGCAAAGTTGGACAGCGTGGAACCTGAACCCTGGGCTTCAGCGTGGAACGAAATCGGCTCGCAATGGGAGAAAAAAGCGCGGCAGGAAGAGACACGCGGAAACACCGGACCGGCCAAAGAGGCCTATCTCAAAGCCTATGGTTACTACGGCATCGCCCGCCATCCGTTTCCCAACTCACCGGGCAAACACTTTGCTTACGCCAAGACCCGCGAGATGTATCTGGCGGCATCCCGCTACTTCGAGATTCCGCTAGAGCGCGTCGCGATACCGTTTCAAGGCAAAGAAATCGTCGGCCACCTCCGGTTTCCCAAAAAGCTTCCGGCCCCCCTCATCATGCATTGGGGCGGAATCGACAACTGGAAGGAAGAGCGTTACACGTTCGCCGAAGCGTTCGTGCGCGAAGGGTGGGGATGCTTCGTCATGGACAGCCCCGGTACCGGCGAATGCCCGGTCCTTGCCGCGCCAAACGCGCATGAAGTGCACTCGGCTGCGTTGGATTATCTGGTTACCCGCCCGGAAGTCGACGCAAAACGGATCGGAGTCGTGGGCGCAAGCTTCGGCGGTTATTGGTCGACCAAAATGGCCTATGTTGAGCATCAACGTTTACGCGCCGCGGTCAATTGGGGCGGCGGCGTCCATTATTTCTTTCAGCGCGAATGGCAAGAAAAATCGCGCAACGCTCCTTCTTACTTATTTGATTTGATCGAGGCACGAGCCAATCTCTTCGAGAAAAAAACCTTCGAGGAACTGATCCTGGTCATGCCAGCGCTGTCGCTAAAGACGCAAGACTGGTTGGAAAAACCCTGCGCTCCGCTTCTCCTCGTGAACGGCAAGGAAGACAAACAGGTTCCACTCGAAGATTTCTATCTTCTCCTTGAAGCCGGCAGCCCGAAAAGCGCTCGTCTTTTTCCCGGAGGGCATATGGGAGCCATACCGGAGATCTTCCGTACCATCATCGCATGGCTCCACGCGCAGTTGGACGACCGGTCGGTTTAGTGCAACAGCGCGCGCATCGCGACGCGCCGGTCTTGATCGCTTAGAAGGATCTAAGGTAAATAGAAGCTGCTGGCATCCATAGCGCCCTTGCCTTCGAAAGGAGAATCTTAGATGGCCAAGATCAGACATATCGCGGTTCTCAGCGAGGACCCGCAGAAGCTCGCCAACTTTTACCAAACGACATTCGGCATGCGTGAAGTTTCACGCGGCCAGATGAAACAGGGCATGCAGTCGATCTACATGTCCGACGGCTACATCAATATGGCGATCCTTCCCGCCCGTGGCCGAGAGGAAGGAATCAACCATTTTGGCTTTGAAGTGGAGAGCATCGAGAAAACGTCCCATGTCGCCCTGGACACCGGCGCGACTCAGGGCCCTGAGTCCCTGCCGCGTGACGGTCGCTTTGCCGAGGTATTCATTCAGGACCCCATGGGACAGCGCATTGATCTCTCCGAGCACGGCTGGAAAACCTAGGCAGGGCTAACTCCGGTTGCTTGGGTTCGGAAGAAATCTTACAAGTCGCGTTCTCTAGCCCGCCACGCGAGCGCTTCTCGGGTGATGCAACGAAACATGGTTGGCTGCGGGGCGCGCAGCTTCTTCTGTGAGCGGCATCTCCTCTGCAAGGCGGCAAGTGGCGGCGGCACACGTCTTCATATGCGCAAGCCACGCCGACAAACGCTTCAAAAGTGCCGGTGCAGCGGTGCTGTAGATATTGTGCAGCTCATCAATATCCTTCCTAAGATCGTATAACTCGCGCTCACCCGAGTCATACTCAACGTAAAGGTAGTTCTGCGATCGCACCGCGCTATAGACCGGGAGTGTGGAATTGACAACCATCTTGCGTTCGAATTTGGATGAGAAAGGCTCATTGCCGGGATGGTGTTCTATCAGCACGCCTTGGCGCCACTGATTTGGCGAAGTTAGTTTGGACTTGAGTAAGGGGGCAAGCGAGCGTCCATCCACGAATGCGGGGGCGGGCACTCCAGCCCACGCGGTAAACGTGGGGGCTAAATCAACCTCAACCGCAAGATCAGAAACAAAGTGACCGGCGGGGATTCCGGGGCCTCTAAGGATTAGAGGAACGTGGATATCCTCTTCGTAGGCAGTCTGCTTCCCCTGATTCAGGCGGTGCTGGCCCAGGTGAAAGCCGTTGTCCGACGTAAAAACGATGTACGTATTGTTGAGCTGCTCGGTTTCTTGCAACACCTCAACCAGATGAGCGACGAGATCATCCACCGCCTGTAGCGACTGCAGCCGAAGCCGGTAAATTTTGTCCGTTTGAGCGATATCTCTATTGCTCATGGGCGGGAGCGCCCGGATGAATGCGGGCTTACCGCTCACATCTTTCTCATTGAAGGAAGCAGTTCGAGGCGCCTTTGCATCCGTAAATGTCTGCTGATGACGGGGTGCCGGCGTCCATGGACTGTGCGGTGCATAAGTGGAAAGATAGAGAAAGAAGGGTGTGCCGCTTTCCACCGATTGCCGGATGAAAGCACCCGCTTTGAGACTCAAGACGTCTGTCAGATAGTCCTTCGCCGCATGGCCATAGGAAATGATTTTTCCGTTTTCATTCAGCTTGTAGTTGAACTCGCTGTAAGCATTCCTATTCGTGGGGCTATCCCACTCATCCCATCCGGGAGGAACATACGTTTTCCGAACACCATGCGGGTAGTCATTCAGGTATTTTCCCATCAGGGCAGTCTTATAGCCACCAGTCTGGAGCCAAGTTGCCATGGTTGAATTCTCCAGCCCATGCCCGTGGAACTTACTGAACCCCCCCGAAGGTAGGTTGTTTTGCCAGATGCCATGGTTATGAACATACTGCCCACGCAGGATCGAAGATCGCGACGGGCAGCACAGAGAATTGGTAACAAAGTAGTTCTCGTACGAGGTGCCTTCATATACCAGATCCAACTGTACCCTCGGCATCATCGCGACCTCGCGCGTATCCAGGTCGTCGGTCAGAATGAAGACGATATTAGGGTGCAGGCGAGTCGAATTCACAGGTCGTTGAGTCGCACCCTCCTCTACCGCGAGGACATTTCCACAGCTCAGGATGCATAAGAGACCAGCCAACAGAATCGGCAGATGTAAGCGTTTGTTTTTCATCTGCCGGCTCCTAGTCTAACGGCAGCGATAAGTCGTAGCATGGCTCCCTCCAAATGGCAGAAATGTGTGGCTACCGTGGCGTTTTTGCGTCACAAATCGGCTCTACGCTGCGGCAGAACATTGTGAATACGATGTCTCCTGGCACTGTTGACCCTTCATGAGCGGTCGGAAATTCCCTTCAGCGCAAGGGTTGTGCCAATTGGTCCGTGTTTGGTGTTCGCAAGCAGGAATCAATCGTGCGAAGTTACCGTCACCGCCCGACTGTGTGAAAACTCGGAGCCCTTCGATGGCGCTCAGGGCCTGTCCTGAGTCCATCGAAGGAGCGAACGGATAATTACTCGATTTCTAATGAGACCACACCGTTCGTGGTGAGCCTAGTCGAACCATGAACGGTGTTTTCACAAAGTCTGGCGCTTGGAAGGGAAACGTCTCTGAGTTATTCCTCTTGGTACTGCTCCTTGAGTTTTGCCACGATGTTGGGATCCTGCCGTAGTCGCATGGCTGTTTGGGGGCGTATAACGGGCTCGCGGCTGAGCTGCGGGCCGCAGGACCGTCGGCTCTAGCCGCGCGGACTACTGCTATTCTATTGCTCCAAACCGCTTGATTTCTTCTATCATCTCTTTGGAAAGATCCTTTGGAATCTCTCCACGTCGAGCCTTTTCGGCTTGCACCATTCTCCGTATGGTTTCTACCACCTCAGGGTTCGCCAGCGTCGTCACGTCGCCCACGTCCATGAAGTTAGAGACCGCGGCAATCACCCGACGCATGATCTTTCCCGAACGTGTCTTAGGCATGTCAGGGACAAGCCAAACGTTTCGCGGCCGGGCGACTTTACCGATGAGTTTGTCGATGGCGTCTTTGACCTTTTCGTCTACCCCCTTGCCAGGGTTGTAACCCGGTTTGAGCGCAATATACATCTCAGGGATCCGACCCCTTAGCTCATCAATGGTCGGGACCACCGCTGCTTCGGCTACTTCTTCTACGGTAAGAGCGGCCGCCTCTAGCTCTTTAGTGCCCAATCGGTGACCCGCAACATTTATTACGTCGTCCACTCTCCCTAAAATCCGGAAATATCCATCGGCGGCTTGTGTGGCTCCATCTCCTGCGAAGTAAGGCCAGTCGCGCCAATCCTTGCTGTCTTTATTTTTGCAATACTTTTCATAATAGGTCTTCACAAAGCGCTCCGGGTCCCCCCAAATAGTTTCGAACACTCCCGGCCACGGATTCCTGATACAGATGTTGCCCGCCTTACCACTCCCGGCCTTAAGCTCATTCCGTTCCTCATCATAAATTACCGGATAGATACCGAGCACACCGGGGCCGCAACTTCCAGGCTTCATCGGTTGCAGTGCTGGCATACTGCTGCCGAGGAAGCCTCCGGTTTCCGTTTGCCACCAAGTGTCCACGATGACCGCTTCTCGCTTACCCACTTCGTTGTAGTACCATCTCCACACCTCCGGCTCTATCGGCTCTCCTACGGTGGTCATGTGTTTGAAATGATAATTGTACTTCTTGGGCTCCAGAGGTCCCGCTTTCCTTAGCATGCGTATCGTCGTGGGCGCCGTGTGAAATATGTTCACGCCCAGTCGCTCCGCAATCCTCCAGGGTCGCCCAGCATCCGGGTAGGTGGGCACACCTTCATATGTGACGCTCGTGGCGCAAAGAGCCAGAGGACCATAAACGATATAGGAGTGGCCTGTGATCCATCCTATATCGGCGAAGCACCAATAAACGTCCTCCGGGTGAATGTCCTGATAAAATTTCGACGTGCCTGCAACATAGGCCAAATATCCCCCGGTGCTATGCTGACACCCCTTGGGTTTTGCCGTTGTGCCGCTCGTATACATCATGAACAGAGGAGCTTCAGCCGGCATCGATACGGGATCGACTCTTTTGCCGCGAAAGTCTTTGACCAAATCATCAACGAAGTAATCCCGACCCTTCACCATGGGCGTGGGGGAGGAGTACTTTCCAGGATAACGCCGCCAAACCAGGACCTTATCCACACGAGCGCCGTCCTTCGCCGCCACTTCAGTCGCCTCGTCGGCTTTGATTTTTTGATCGAGCAGTTCACCATTTCGGTAGTAGCCATCCATGGTGACGAGAATATGACTGCCGGAGTCCGCTATTCTGCCCCCGCAGGCTGCGCCACTGAATCCGCCAAATACCTGAGAGTGGATGACGCCAAGCCTGGCGCAAGCCAGCATCGAGATCGGCAGCTCCGGCACCATCGGTAAATGGAACGTTACCCTATCGCCGGCCTTGACTCCGCAAAAGTCTCTGAGAAGGGCAGCGAACTCATTCACTCTGACATAAAGCTCCTGATAAGTTATGGTCTCGGTAGGCTCATCCTCTAGCTCTGGCACCCAGATAAAGGCGGCTTTGTTTTTATTCTTCTCCAAATGCCTATCCACACAGTTGTAACACGCATTCAACTTTCCGCCGACAAACCAATTCCAGAAAGGGGGGTTGCTGGTATCAAGCGTCGTATGCCAATACTCATCCCAGGAGAGCAGATCAGCATACTCCTTGAAGCATTCAGGGAAATTCTTCTCACTAAAGCGCTCGAAAATATCCGGATCAGAGGCATTGGCCTGACCAATAAACTTCGCTGACGGGTAGTAATAGTCTTCTTCCTTCCAGTGAACTGCAATCTGAGCCTCGGTGAGCTCAAGCCCTTCTTTTCTTTCGTCTTTCATCGGTTGCGTCTACCTCCTTTATCTAAAATAGAAGCAAGATATTCAATTTCTGTTCTAACCCCCCGGCCTCGTAACATAGACATCGTAAAACATGGCAAGTCTGTCAAGTCCCTCATCCTTTTGACATGGCGGTCGAGGCGATTATATGAAGCATTGAGCTTGCCGCCAATAAACCACTTTGCCCACGGGCAGTTCCATTCCAAGAGTTTTTCCACGGCTTGAACCAGTCGAGTTCTTTGGCCGCCTTGGTCCAAAATGCCTTCGGGTCTTTGCTCGCCTTGAAAAAAACCTGTTCGCTCTCCACATGCGCCGACTTCTTAAATGACTTGGTGGGTCGAAAGCTCCGCCGTTCTTCGAGCAAGACTTCAATAGCTCTATCTGCGATAGACTAGCCTCCTTCTTTTGGGGTAGAGCAACAGACCTTGTGCCACCCTGATGGGAACGAAGCGGATTTTATTCAAGCGCCGCCCAAGAGGCAAGGGGATCTTTACCTCCGCCCTTGAGGCGCGCTAGATTGGCTCAATACTCGGGACACTGTCTTGCGCGGACTCGGAACAACCGGGTTTTGGTTTCTATGATCAGGATCTGGCATTTTCACGGCGTGGTCTCTGAGTCAAGGAGGGCTTTTTGTCCTTTTCGGTAAGCTCTTATAACGTCCTCGCTTCGGCATACATCCAGCCTGCGCTTTACCGGTGCACTCCGGCAATAGTGCTAAATCCTGCGTGGCGTATTCCGGCCCTCACGCAGCACATATCCGGTCTGGCTGCCGATATCCTTTGCCTCCAGGAAGTGGAGACGGATACCTTCGCAGCCTTGCGCGCGCGCCTGGCACCGGCGGGATTCGCGGCGCACTACGCGCGCCGAAGAAACGGGCAACCCGATGGCTGCGCCACGTTTTATCGACATGAAGCTTTTGAATTCCTTGACCTGCGGGTCATCGCCTATGCGGACGGCGGCGACGCACCCGACTCGGGAGACATCGGGTTGGTCCTCTTGCTGCGCAACGCCGGTATCGTTGTCGGCGTTGCCAATACTCATCTGGCGTGGGAGCCGCCCGAGACTCCGCCCCGCGCCCAGCACGGCCCGCGAAAGATACGCCAGTTGCTGGCCGAGTGCAGAAGCGTCACGGACTGTCAGGGATGGCTCATTTGCGGCGATCTTAACGTGACTCCCGACGGCGAAGTTGTTGTCGCCCTCGAGCGCGCGGGCTTTCGATACACCCATCAGAGCTTGGCAGGGACCTACACGTGTAACGTCAATGGTCGGGCGAAGATGATCGACTATCTTTTTCATTCCTCGACGCTTCGGCCTGAACCTCAGCCCGTCTTTCGCATTTCCGATCACACGCCGTTGCCGTCACCCGAACAGCCATCGGACCATCTGCCCGTCGTCTCTCGATTTTACTGGAAGCCAGAGCCCAAGTAGTCTCATGCGATCTTGTCGATATGTAAACGGGCCCGAACATCGTCTTGGATGCGCCGGATCGTGACAAAGGCCTCTTTCAGGTGCCGGCGCTCCAACGCCGATAAAGCGTCTAAGCGGACTTTGTGATCCGGCGGCTCCTTGGCCTGCACGGCCTGCAGCTGCTGGCACAGACGGATTTGCATGAGGAATTGAAACGTCTCCGCCAGCATTAAGGCATCTTCCTTGTTGAAGACGGCGCCGGATGTTCCCGCCGTCGCCAGCCGCTCCAAGGTCGACCGCTCGCGTGAGCCGGCGGCTAAAGCACCGGCGCGCGCTAGGCCCACGATCGGTCTGATCCCACTCTTCTTGATATCCACCGCGCCGTTCTCGGCGCGTATTCGGTTGAAAAAACCCAACGGTGGATTTAGAGCAAGGGCCGCGTGAACCAGGTGAGCGATAAAGACCCTTTCCGCTCCGGCGCCGGCCAAAATCTCTTCCAGGGGCTCCAGTGAGAGCGCTCCGGCCACGGCGCGGAAGTCGAAAAAGATCGCTGCGTCCAGGAGTGCTTGCGGCTCCGGCGCGCGCATCCATGCGGCAAAATGGCGCCGCCATTCGTCGAGCGGCCTGCACCACTGGGTGGCCATAAAGCCACCGGGACACGGCGGGAATCCTACCTGGATCAAGCCATCGACGACACGCTTGGATAGGGCCGCAAAGTAGGACTGGGCCTCCTGGGAATCCTCGGCGTAAACCAACGCGTTATCCTGGTCCGTAAGCAGCGCCTGCTCCAAACGGCCCTCTGATCCAAAAACGATCCAGGCAAAAGGCGTCGGGGGTTGACCGAGAGCCTGTTCCGCCAAACCCACCAGCCGTTTGACCAGCGCATCGTTTAGGCTCGAGACGATCTGGCCGATCTGGACTGCGGCCAGGCCGCCGCGAAAAAGTGTCTGCACCGTCCCGGCAATCTCGCGCGAGTAGTGCGTTAAGCTTGCCGGGTTCTCCAGGCTTTCCAGCGTCCGGCGCAGATAGAATGGACCGCTGGCCTGGTGATGGAGCAAATCCGTGCCGCTGATGACACCTACAATTTTTCCCTCCTCCATCAGAGGCAGATGGTGGATGTTTTCCTCGAGCATGAGACGCAGGGCAGCAAACACGGGCGCATCCGAGTCGAGGATTTTGAGCGAGCGGGTCATCACCTGGCGAACCGGTGTTTCCGGTCCCAGGCCTGCCGCCAGCACGCGACCGCGCAGATCGCGATCGGTAACGATGCCCAAAGAATCACCGGCCACGAGGATCGATCCAACACGGGCTTCCTGCATAGCCTGCGCCGCTTCTCCTACCGTGGCGCCGGGCCCGACAAATAGCGCCGGGGCTTTTATCAAGTATTTGACCGCAAGACCCAGAGTGTTCTCAGAATCAGGCGCTGCCATGCGCATTACTCAAGACATCGTCGTGGCGTAACCGATGTCTCGAAGGTTTTTTAGGGTAGTGTCCTCGCCACTATCTCAGTCGCGATAAAGACGAGCGCCCACAGTGCGCCGTAGAAAAGAACCGCTACGAAGCGAAGCTGGGGCTCCGAGAAGGGCGGTGCAAGCCAGGCCCGCACGGGCCGCGTCAGCGGCAGCGTGAGCACCGAAAAGAACCAGAGCACTTTGCTGTCAGGCTTTGAGATCAGCCGCGAAAAGGCGATGTGGAGCATCAAGTAGACCAGAGCCACGAAGCAGAGAAAGCGCACCAGCACGAGCAGACGCAGAAATGGACTCATTCATAGCCAGAAGCTTGAGGAGCGAGAAGGACAGGCGTTCTTGCTCCTCATAGCTATGACAAGACTAGTGCGCGCCGGCCGGCAGGTCGCGGCCCAACGGATCGCCCTTGAAAGCCTGGCCGGTCTTGGGATAGCGCACACTCGCCACAAGATCTTGAACCTGTTTGGACGGCGCCTCGGTCAGCAGCGACACGATCCAGATGGTCACGAATCCCGCCGGCAGCCCGAAGACGGCTGAAGCGATAGTTGCCGTTCCAAACCATGAGATCCCGTAGAACCGGCTGCCGATCATATAGTAGGCGGTGATTGCCAGCCCCACGATCATGCCGACACAGGCCCCAGCCTTATTTGCCCGCTTCCACCAGATCCCCATGACCAACGCGGGGAAGAAAGAGGCGCCGGCCAAGCTGAACGCCCATGCCACCAGTTCGACGATGATCGCCACACGGAATGTGGCGACCCAGGCGGCGACGAGGGCCGTCACGACCAGCAGAACTTTTGTTATGGTCAAGCGCTTGGTCAGCGACGCCTTGGGGTCGATTACGTTATAGTAGAGGTCGTGGGAGAAGGCATTGGCGATGGTCAGAAGGAGACCATCGGCGGTGGAAAGCGCTGCCGCAAGGCCGCCTGCCATTACCAAACCGGTGATCACGAAGGGCAGACCGGCGATTTCCGGCATCGCCAGGACCACGAAGTCCGTGGACTTGACGACGAAGTCCGCCCACTGGACGAGGCCATCGCCGTTCTTATCGATCACTTCGAACAGACCCGCCGGATTCCATAGCGTGATCCAGCGCGGCAGGTCCGCGATATGCGTGCCCACCAGCTTCGCGTAAATGACAAAGCGGGCAAAGGCCGCGTAGGCCGGCGCGGTGAAGTAGAGCAGGAAGATGAAGAAGAGCGACCAGGCCACCGAGGTCCGCGCCTGCCTGACCGACGGTGTAGTGTAGTAACGCGTTAATATGTGGGGGAGACCTGCCGTGCCGACCATCAAACAAAAAGTCAGCGCGAGGAAATTCCACATGCCGACGCCGCTCGGCACCGTGAGATAACGGCCCACTTTCGCGTCGTCGCTTACGGCCGGTGCCGTTGCCTGCTGGGTCGCCAGTTTCGCCTTCGCTTTAAGATCGTCGACCGCGGGGTCGTCAGAACTAAGGGTCTTAATCTTGGCGTTGGCCTCGTCGGCATCCTTCTGCCACAGAGCGCGCGTCTCCTTCTCTTTGACATCGCGCGTGATCTCCAGCGCCTTGGCGTTGTTGGTCTGCAGAACCCGGCCGTAGGTCAGCTCGGGGAAAGGCATCGCGAACAGCTGGAAAGAGAGGTAGACGACGGGAACGAGGTACGACACGATCAGGATGATGTACTGCGCAACCTGCGTCCAGGTAACAGAGCGCATCCCGCCGAGGACCGAGCAGAAGAGCACGCCGATCAGACCGGCGAATACGCCCACGTTGAACGGCAACCCGACGAAGCGCGAGACGATTAGTCCCACGCCCGTCACCTGGGCTATCAGATACGTGAAGGAGCAGGCGATTGCGGCGACGACTCCGATGACCCGGGCAAAGTCACCGCCGTAGCGCGCTCCCAGGAAGTCCGGAATCGTGTAGGCGCCGAACTGGCGCAGGTACGGTCCCAGGAACACCGCCAGCAGCAGGTAGCCTCCCGTCCAGCCCATCACGTAGGCAAGACCGGCGAATCCTTGAGCGGAGAGCGCGCCGGCCATGGAGATAAACGAAGCCGCGGACATCCAATCCGAGCCGGTGGCCATGCCGTTGAATACGGCTGGAACACCGCGGCCGGCTACATAGTACTGGTCGGGGTTTGAAGTACGCGTGATGATGCCGATGACGATATAAATGCCGAGCGACAACCCCATAAAGATCCAGCCGATCCATCTGTTCGGCAATCCAAAAAGCTGCTCGGCGATCCCGATCAGGATGGTGACACCAAGGAAGGCGACAGTATAGAGACCGAAGATTTTACTCAGGGTCATAATTTTACCCTTCCTCCCGGATGCCGTACTTCATGTCTTGCTTGTTCATGAGCCGGGCGTAGACGGCGATCTCGATGACGAAGATCGCCAGCGATCCCTGCGCCGCCATATAGTAACCAAGCGGAAACCCAAGGAACGAGAACTGGTTGAGCCAGCCCGCCCATAGACCGGAGATGAGATAGGTCACAACAAACCAGATGACGAGCAGGACCGTGGTGAGGGTTACGTTGTACCGCCAATACGACTGTTTCTGCGCTTCTGTGAGGTCAACCATAAGCATCCTCCTTGATGCGTGGTCCGTGTAATCACCATGGAGCCAGACAGTCACACCGGAGTTATCAGCACGCGCGGGAAACTCCGGATCAACAGAGCTTCGCTCTGCAGAAAAATGGAGCCGTTCCACTCCTGCAACGCGGCCGACAAGCATCGTCGCACTGTGCAGAAGCGGGCCTCGATGTCCCGACTGCGGGTTCTAACAAGGGCAACGAAGGCGTGTCAAGTGCTTTTTCTTCTTGCTTCTGCGTTTCTCCGGATATCCGCCTTGCAGATCGGTATTGCGTTATAGGAAGTTAGGACCGTACAAAAGCGGCAAAAGAGGAAACTCTGGGGCTCTCGGTTAACGGTTAGGGTCGGGGTCTTTGGGTACTACCACCCAAGGCGTCCGTGGCTTGAAAAGTCAGGTCAGCGCTGCCAACCGTAGTCTTACGGATTAGGCACAAACTCCACAGCAAAATCCAGTTTCTTCATCCTTACTATTTGATACGGCTGAGTCACGGCCTGAATCGTCATAGAGCCCGGTGGCGGCTGGGACTCGCGCACGAAAATAAGAAGTTGGCGTTTCGCGGACTCCTCCTCGATTTTTGTAATCTCTATCCCGTATCCTCCAGTTCGTTTCTCACCGGAAAATACTGCCACAATCATCTCTCTGTCAAAGTCCACGGAAGGAAGCGGCTGCGGTGGAACACTAATGGACGAATGAGCTTGCCACGTATCTCTCCACTCTTTTGCTGTCTTGATAACAACAAATTTTCGCTCCCGAATTCCGCTGGTAAATCCCTTGACTATGCTGGAGAAGAAAGCCCCAAACACTTTTTGCTGAGCGGTTCCAGGCTGCGCCGACGCACACGTAGAAACGTTGCCGAGGAGGATGGCAGCGATCCCCGCCGCGGCCAATACGAATCTCAAACCAATAACCCTAATGAAACGAAAAGGAAACTTGGAAAGGAAATTAACCGACAAGGCGCATTTATGTCAATCTTTGGGTCAGGAGGGAAGGGCAATTTTTACTTTTGAATTCTTACTTTTTACTTTCTTATCTACCAATCTTCCTTTTCAAACCGCATGCCAGCGGTCTCGGCGGCGTATTTGATGTCTTCCATGGACCAGGGATTGCCGCAAGTGATCACGACGGTGTCCTCGGGCTTCATTCGCTCTTGCAGAGCGTCGCGCGTGAACTTCTTAGGCAGAGTTGGTTTAATGGTTTTATCGAGAACCGCTTTGGCTTTGGACGTATCCCCGCCTTTGGCCGCAATCTCTTGGACATCCTGCTCTTCTTTGAGCGGTAACCCCAGCAGATAACGTAAGAGGTTGTTCGCCCGTCCGGTTCCGATCTTGGGATCGTCGTAGTCCCGCTGCGTCGGCCGGCTAACCGTTGGAACATAGACAAAATCAAAGCGCTGCGCTGCTTCCAGATCGAGCAGATCCTGGTAGTAGTCCAGCTCTTCATAAGTGCGGTTGGTGTGCAACAGCGTGTAATTTACGGCATCCCTCTTGCCGCGCGCAGCATCGTGGTCTATCTGTTTGACCATGGAAATGAACGGCGCAAGCCCGGTTCCAGTTCCTACCAAAATCACGCTCTTAAAACCGGCGGCCCTCTTGTCTAAGGTGAAATCCCCGGCGATCTTTTCATAGTACGTAATCTTGTTGTCGCCATCGACGCTGGTGCGAAACATCGATTCGGTCAATCGGCCCGGAACTCCTTTTTCGTCCACCTCGAGGATCACATAAAACTCAAGGAAGTCCTTTTCTTCCGTCTCAAATGGGGCCGAAGAAATCGAGTAAGAATGCGTCACCGCACCGCGCTTCCAATTGTCGTGGTCATCGAGAATCGTTACGTACTCTACCTTCTTATCGGGACCCACGATCTTCTTCGTCAGCCGGCAATCATTGCGCTGCAGGGCTATATACTGGCCCGCCTTGTAAGCGGGAAATTTATACCCCTCTTCCGGCATGAGCCGAAAAACGCCCAGACTCGGAACAGACTTGCGCCAGTAAACGATGGATCCAACTCTCTTATCGGCCATGCCTCCCCCTCAAATAAAGAAACGGGGTTCCTCGAATCCGAGGAACCCCTTTGTTACATCCGGATATTGTCCTGGCTCTCTCGACCTGCACCGGCGCGCGCCAAGTGAGCACCGCATCGACGATCGACTACTTCTTCGCCATTTCGACGCTAACCTTGGCTTCTTCCTTAGCTTTGACGGTGACTTTCTGGCTTTGCTTGCCTAAGGTCTCGTGCCAAATCTCGACCGTGTAAGTTCCCGGCGGAACGTCCGTGAGCATGACCACACCGTTGTTTTCGGTAACTCCAAAGTATGGATTCTCGGCAGCGAAAAGCCAACCGCTCATCCATCCATGAACGTCACACTGGACATGGATGGTTTCGGGCTTGTCAATCTTCACGTCCAGAGTTTTCTTGAACTTTGGCTGCGCCATGTTAAACGAAGCGTTGATTTTGCTGTAACTGTGAATGTTGTGAAGAATCCCGTCGGGATTCACGATCTCAACGGTAGAGCCCGCCGGAAACGCCAGCACATGAGGATGGTAGTCACAGCCCTTCTGATCGAGCGTGACCTTAGTGGGCTCCATCTTCTTGCCTTTTTTAATGTCGGTAATGTAGACGACAGCATTGACGAGATTTCCGTTCGAAACAATTAACGACTCGTCGGTTTTCGGGGTCTTGCCGCAAACTTCCTTGTCCTTCGTAACATCGATTTTCTTGGGTGCCGGCGGCGTTCCCTTGAATTTCACGGTCACCGCAATACTTCCACCGTTGCTCACCGCCCCGCCGTCGTAGGCAAACAGCGACGACGAACCAAAAACCAAGAGTGCTGCGATAGAGCAAAGACTCAAAAATGCCTTCTTCATAACAATCCTCCTACCATCTAGATCACACTTTATTAGACGAGATTCAACCCTTTGGCATTCGACGTGTCGCTGGTTGCTCTATTTTAGCCGAACCCGAGGGACCCGATCCCAGCGACATGATATAGTCCCGCAGCGCTTCGATTTGTCGATCGTCCTTGCCGCCCAGAACATTATCCGGACCTCCAGGGTAGAACGATGGCATCTTTGTGCCAGGCTGAAGTTTTTGCGGATCCTGTAACCATTTGATGACCCACTCGGGGTTTAGCCGATTATGCGCCAGAGTCAAATCCGGAGCCCAACCGTCCGGTGGGCCCTCCGGTTTCTTTTCCCCCTGTTGGTGGCAGCTGAAGCAGTTGAAGTAATCCTTCGATACCAGAACGCGCGCGGCTTCAAGATACTCCAGAGGAACCTTGCGCGGGTCAAAATAGGCGAACGGGATCTCAACTTTAGACAAACCGTCGAAATAGTCTACGAGTCCATTCGCGTGCGTATCTGAGAACCCAAAGGTCGGCATTCTGAGCTGGAGCCACGGCCTTATGGGGACCGGCTGCTTCAAGAAGCCGAAAAGCCAGTTGGACTGCACCTTTTCGCCCTCACCATTTAAAATTGGAGGTGCAAGCGTCGGGTTCTGCTCGTAGTACTTGCGGATAAAGCCGCCCCGATTCTCGATCTCGTGACAACCGATGCAGTTGTACTGGTGCACGAGTCTACGTCCTTCGACGACTTCTACGACCCTCTGACTGTGGTCCGCGCGGTACTGCTGTGGCACCTTGGTATCGCGAAACCCGGCCAAGAGAAGGAGTAGATCTTTGATATCGTCATCGGTCAGGTAAAACTGCGGCATCACTTGCTCAACTCGCTCAGTGGCGTAGGTGCGCGGGGTCTTGAGCTTATTGTAAGTCCAAGCGTCCCAGGTCTCTGGAATGTCGGTGTGATTACCGAAGAAAAGTTCCTCGATTTTTTTCGAACCGAAGGTTGTCAGCTCCACGCCAATTCGCGACTCCTTTTCCATGCCCGAAATGTCGTGGCAGCCAAAGCACCCGTATTTGCGCACCAGAGCCTCGCCGCGCTTAATGTTTTGGGGATCTTGCAGCTGTTTCTCAATCCCCGTGATCGGCTCTGACTTTTGCCCTAGCGTCATCAAATACGAGGTGATGGCGGTGGCTTCCTGATCGGAAAGGCGCAGGCTTGGCATCCGCGTAGCCGGGTTGTAGTTCTGCGGGTTCTTGATCCAGTGATAAACCCAGCGCGGTCCGACTTTAGCCGAGATGTTTTTCAGATTAGGAACGATTTCTTTTTGCTTACCCAAGACAGTGGAAAATTCTCCCTCCGCAAATCCATGACATCCCTTGCAGCCAATGGACTCCACTAACGCCTTTCCCTTGGCGGCCGTGTCCTTGTCCGCTTCGCCTACACCTGCCGGCAGCGGATTTTGCTCGGTCCATTTCTCGCCCTCTTCCTTCGATGCCGACCAGAGAAAAGCTACAATCGCAGTCGCTTCATCCTGCCTCAGAGAAAAATTCGGCATCCGCGTATGCGGCAGGTACGCCTGTGGGTTCTGAATCCAGCGAACCGCCCAGTTGGGATCGACCTTGGCGCTGATGCGCCTTAGACTGGGGGCAATTTTGGGAATGTCATCGTACCCTTGAACCAGATGGCACCCCGTGCAACCGACTTGCTCGAAAAGTCTTTGCCCCTGAGCCAAAAGCGGAGCATCCTGCAGTCTCTGTACATCAAGATGGCACGACGCGCAGCTTGCCTGAACCTTGATACCCCGCAGCAGCGGAGTCTCCCAATAGGGGACCTCTCCATGAGCCTGTTGAGGGGTATTAACGGCTGGTCCTTGCCCGTCATGGCAAGTCGTACAGCCCAATTTTTCCGGGGAATGCGCGTTGTCAGTCAGGAGAACTTCCCGACGAGGGTGGGTCTTGAATGGATTGGGCTCGTTTTCAAAACCGGCGCGGTTAATAGCCATGTGGCAGGTCTGGCAGCGGTCAACACGCGCGACCGGCTCATCGAAGTTATTTTTGTCAAACTCGGGAAGTACGACCTGGCGGATCTTGGGTATCTTATAAAAGGAAAATGGCCCCAGCTTAAAGGTGTCGTTTTCCATGACGCGCAGCCACTTGTCCCGATCTGCGTTGAGCTTGGCGAGCTGGTCTTCCAGGTCCTTGATACCCGCTCCAACACCGGAGATTTCCTGCTTGACAGCTTCCCGCTCTTGGCGCGCCGCCTCAAGTTTTGGATCAAGCTGCGCCTTCTCTTTTTCCAGCTCCCGAATTGTGGCTTGGTACGCCTTGCCGTTTTGACCCGTCTGTATGGCGTGGTCATATTCATACCACGCCTCCTCCAATTCGCTCTTGATAAATTTCACTTCCTGGTCGACATCGCCGAACCGCACATCGACTACTGTTTCCCTACGCTTTAGATCCGCAAGTTTCTTTGCCAAATCGCCATTGCGCAAACGCGCTTGCTCTGTGGCGAGTTTTTTGAGCAACTCTTGATAAGCGGGGTCCGCTTGAAGCTTCTTGTTTTCCTCGTTAAATCCCGCTTGGGCTTTTTGATAATCTAGGCGATAAAACTCTGCTTGATATCTCTTCCACGATCGTCTTGTGATGTTGTCGTCCCAGACCGACCAAAGCGTGACCACGACCAATAACGACGTGGCCACCAAGAAAACGGCCCCGTATGATTTCTTTTCTTCTCCCGGATCGAAATCTCGCGTTGCCATGGACTGTCCCTTTAAATCAACTTTCTCTCTAAAACGCGACCCAAAGAAAAAACTCCAAGACCAATAATCGTTAGAACAATTTCCTGCGTCATGGAATAGTCGCGCATCATGCCGACAAACAGCGCGTAAGCTACATCGGCAATGCCAATTGCCTCGAGGATCTTCGCTACGTAGAACAGCAGCCCCGCCCCGAAGCTAATCACCCGGTTGCCTTCAAGTTCGTGCCCGATGTCTGTTTCACCAGATGCCGCATGCTCGATCTGGGCCCAGGAAAAAGTATTTCTTAAATCGCGTCAGACGTTAATCCAAGGAGTGACCAAGATGTACTTCACATTAAATACGAGGCGCAGGAACATCTTAACCGGCAGGGCAAGCATCGTGATAAATAGAAACGCGGTGATCGCAAACCGTACCCCTCCCCAACGCTGCATGAATTCCTTTCCCTTGACCCGGAGCACCCAACCGTAGAAGAGGCTGATTCCCACAACATAGTAGAGCAGAATGCAAAACAGTCCGAAGAAAGCCGACCACGTATAGTCGCGGAACCCCAGGAGATAGGGCAGATCAACATTCGTCAAAGCCACCACCTTATGCGGATCCCATCTTTGCCCCGGCCAAAACAGATTCCACCCTGGCCCGCGGAAAAAAGTTCCAATCATGATCATACTGACCCAAAGAACGTGAAACCCCAAGAAAAACGTCAAGATCTCGTATTTTCGATCTTTGAACGTGTAATACCCGTTTCCCTTGGGATTGATATCAATAAACGGGATTACCATCAGACCGACAATGATCAGACTGGGCATAACGACGCCGGCATTCCAGGGGTCAAAGTAGACCAGCATTTCCTGTAAACCCAGGAAATACCACGGAGCTTTGGAAGGATTTGGAGTGCGCGTCGGATTAGCCGGCTCTTCCAGGGGAGCGTTAATCACAATGGACCAGATGATTAATACCACGAGCACAAAAAGCGTGACAAGAAATTCGCCCCGTACCAGATGAGGCCAAGTGTGGACCTTGTCATCCACAATCCCAGGCCGTTTTCTTAATTGAGTAGTTTCAGCCATAATCCGTTCTCGATTTTTGATCTAATCTGGCTCGCCCGCTCAAAATCTCTTCAAGCCCTTGACCCTTCGACTCCCGTTTCCGCTACAGCGGCGGCCCTGAGAAACCGTCCCTTCGAATACGCCAGAAATGAACCGCCAATAGAAGACTCGTCACTAGCGGAATAAAGATGCAGTGAAGAATGTAAAAACGCAGCAGCGTATGTGGACCGATCTCGCCGCCGCCGAAAAGAAAAGCGCGCGCGTCGTAGATTGGGTTGGCACCGACGAGATCCGCGAATGGGCCCTCGTGTCCAAGCAGAGGCGTTGCGCGCGCCATGTTGGAACCGACGGTGACGGCCCAGATGGAAAGCTGATCCCACGGCAGCAGATAGCCCGTGAAACTCAGCAGCAGCGTCAGCACCAGCAAGAGAACTCCTACGATCCAGTTGAACTCGCGCGGAGGTTTGTAAGAGCCGGTCAAAAATACGCGAAACATATGGAGCCAAACAAAGATCACCATGGCGTGGGCCGCCCACCGGTGCATATTGCGCATGAGCATGCCAAAGGGCATATCAAAATCCAGATACTTCATGTCCGCATAGGCATATTCGGCCACGGGGCGATAGTAAAACATCAAGTAAATTCCGGTAATCACCGTCATAAGAAACATGAGAAACGTAAGCCCGCCCATACACCAAGTGAAGCGCATTCTGACGGCGTGCTTGCGTACCTTGGCAGGATGCAGATGAAGCCAGATGTTACCGGTCACCATGAGAACCCGGTTGCGCGGCGAGTCTTCATAGCCGTGGCGAAAGATCGCTCTCCACACCTGGCTCTCGACAATATCGTTCTTAATCTCTCCCCATTTTTCCTTTAGGTCCATATAAGCTTTCCCGTCAAACCTTCAAAATACTATTCGGATACTGCTCGTCGGGCTCAACCCCAGGGGCCATCTTGAAAACCTTACTCTTGTCCACGACGAGCTGCCCGTCGTCGCCGACATTGATTTGAAAGCGATCCATCGGGCGCGGTGCCGGGCCCTCAAAATTCAGTCCTGATTTGTAGTAGCCACTGCCGTGACAGGGGCATTTAAACTTAGTCTCCGCGGTCAGCCACCGCGGCGTGCACCCGAGATGAGTGCACTTGGCAAAAAGAGCGTAGATACCTTCTTGCTCGCGGATAATCCAAACACGGTATTCCTGTTTGTACTTTTCGCTCACCTCGCCGACGGCGTAATCGGAGGGTAAACCCGCTTTGAAAGTTGACGGAGGCTGGAACAGGACACGAGGAAAGGCGGAACGAAGAAATCCCAGAAGTCCGACGAGAGAAAAGATACCGAACCCACCCCAACCCAAACGCGTAAAAAAATCCCTGCGCGACCAGATTCCCCGTTTCTCTTGCGACTGTACTGCTTTGCTTTCGTTCTCTGCCATTTCTCCTACCTTTTGACCCAACTGATAATGGCGCCCCATACGATGAAGATCAGCCCGCTTCCCATCAGTAGGAGCCCCACCGGTCCAAATATGAAAGAGAGGCCCGCCCCTAGAATTAGGATCAGAATCCCCGTTCCTAACGGATTAAAGGGACCCGGAGGCGATCCTTCCGCAGCCTGCCCCCCGTCACCGACCTCGATCATTTCCTCCCGGATTAAGGTGTAGGCTAACTCTCTGAGATCCTCACGCCTTTGTGGTTCTATGCCGCGGATCAGACGACCGATCTGTTGGGCTAGTTTCTCAATCTCCTCTTCCGGTCCGGGCTGATCTGAGCCGGTAGAATCAGTGGCCACCTGGATTAGGTCCTCTGCTTATTATAGAAACTCAAATTTGTCAACTATTGCGGCGTCTTGGACTGGGACTTTTTCTCAATAAAACCACCGCTGTTGCCATCATTCCCCTAGCCTGACCGAGCCAGCCCAATTTTTCCATGGTTCCCGCTTTAATATTGACCTGGTTTTCACCGATCTCCGCCAATCGAGCTACGTTTTTCCTCATAGAAGGAAAAAACGGCGCGAGGCGTGGTTCTTGGGCAAGCACCGTGACGTCCGCGTTCACGATCACGAAGCCAGAGCTTTTCATCATCGCCACTACGCGTCGCAGCAGTACGCCACTCGGAATTCCCTTGTAATGCCCGTCTGTATCGGGGAAATGTACGCCAATGTCGTCTTTCCCTAGAGCCCCAAGAATGGCATTCATCAGCGCGTGCACCAGAACATCGGCATCCGAATGGCCCAACAATCCTGAATGATACGGGATCTCAATCCCGCCCAGGACCAGTTTACGGCCGCGTCGAAATCTGTGCACGTCCAAGCCTTGCCCGATACGGTAACCGTTTTCCAAGCGCGCCCGTTGCTCCTTCTGCCACCTATTTTGTTCGCAGGATTCGACTCAGGTCAAGCTTTTGGCATAAGATAATAGCCACAACCGATAGTCCTTTCGGAATGCAAATCAAGGAATCCCTCTGAATGCGTTTACTTCTTACCGGCAATCCGGGAGTTGGCAAGACGACAATCATTCACGCTATCCTCGCGCACCTTGGACAAATCCAATGCGCCGGTTTCTATACTGAAGAGAGCCGGCACCAGGGACAGCGGATCGCATTCAACATCGTCACTTTGGATGGCCAAAGAGGGACCCTGGCTGCCCTCGGCAGAGAAGAGCCCCGGGTCGGCAGGTATACAGTGCATGTGAAAGAGTTCGAGAGACTGGCTCTTCCTCAGATCATGCCTGATGTAAGTCCCGCGGATCTTTACGTGATTGACGAAATCGGCAAGATGGAACTCATGTCGCGCCGTTTTCGGATCTCGCTGATTGATCTCTTGGCACGTCCCACCCATCTTCTAGCCACAATCGCGAAAAAAGGTAACGGGTTCCTCGAACAGATCAAAGGCCGCAATGACATCGAGCTACTCGAAGTAACCCGCGAAACCCGCGACCGACTTACCCGCGAGATCACCGAGAGGACTTTGCGCGAGATGGCCATGATCCAACCGTTATGAAAACGACTCATCTCAAAACCTGCGCTTTCCTGCTCGGCTTCGCCCTGGTGCTTTCCGGCGCCCGTGCACCCGTTGCAGAGCATTACCGCCGTCGGGCGATTGTGGTGTCGTGGGATGGAACCCACGCCGGCGAAGTCCGCAGCTTGCTGCGTCAAGGGAAACTTCCCAACCTTGCCAAGTTGATTGACGGCGGAGCCTTTGCGGACGCCGTGATCAGCGTTTTTCCTTCCCAAACCGCTCCCGGCCACGCCTCACTGTGGACCGGCGCCGAACCACGAGCCACACAGATCAGCGGCAACCGGGTTCCCCGCACACCAAGAAGCCAAGCTACCATAACTGAAAGTGTTTCCGGTTTCTCCTCGACTTCCCTTGCCGCCGAGCCTTTATGGATGTCCGCGGCGCGCTCCGGGTACCGGACTGTCGTCGTGCAGGCAACCCATGCCTGGCCTTTTGATTCTTATACCGCCGGGCCAGCAAACCGCGAAGCATCCAAGCATCTGGTGCTTTTCGAGGGATACGCCGGCGGCTTTGGGCGCGACGGTGTCGTGACCGGACGGTGGACAAGAACTCACGTTGCTAGCGGTTGGAAAAATCTTCCGCCGAGCCTTGCCCAGCCGCGCGAGATTGAGTTCGCGGTTGGAAAAGCCGCCCTTTACGGTCTTTTCATCGATGATCCCGCCGATCCCGTCAACGGCTATGACACGCTACTCATTGCTCAAGTGAGAGACGGCCAGCAAGTCGATGCGGCGCTCAAACCTGCAGCCCCTGAACCCGGCAACCTCGGCCGCTGGAGCGGCACCATTGAACTCACGGAAATCAATCGCGCAGCGATTCGACTCAGGCTCTTCGAACTTCAGCCCGACGCCAGCAACTACCTTCTTTACTTCACGCGTCCTGTGCGAGAACAGAGCACCCGGCCGGACTTGCTGCCCCAGTTGCGGAAGGCCGCGGGAGTTTTTATCGGCAATGGCGCCAGCCGCCTTTATCTCCAGGGCGCTCTGGGCCAGCCCCTCTTCCGTGGCGGGAACGGCATCGCCGAGCGCCGTTACCTTGAGACCGTCCGGCTCAACCAGGAACAGCTGCTCGAGGCAACGCGTTGGGCCTTGCAACGCCTGCCATGGGATCTGCTCCTCACTTACACGCCGTATCCGGACGAAGCCGAGCACCTCTGGCGCGGATTCCTCGAGCCCAAGCTTCGGGGTTTCCGTCCAGACGTGGCGGAGCGACTGCGCCCGTTCTTGGAAGAAGTCTATCATGCCGCCGACTCGTTCCTCGGCATGCTCATGCAGCTTCGTTCCGAAGAAACTGTGATCGCTTTGGTTTCAGACCACGGTATCGAAGGCGTAAATCAGGCCGTGAGAATCAATCTTGCATTGCAACGCGCCGGACTCCTGGTTGTGAGTGGAAGGGGCCAGGTTGATCTGAGCAAAACGAAAGCGCTCTATCCGATGACTGATAGCGCCCAGGTCCTGATCAACACCACAGATCGCAAGCAAGGAATTGTCCCTCCCGAAGAACGCGCGCAGGTCGTAGAGAAGGTCCGCGCCGCGTTGAACCAGGCGGGTAACGCCGGCATTCAGGTGGTAACTGACGCCTTTGACCCCCTCCGTGAGGGCGAAAAAATGGGCATCGGTGGCGCGGCCGGCGGGGATGTTTACCTTGATCTCGTGCCAGGGTACGACTTTGATCCCCGCCTTGGAAAGGGCGACTGGATCGTTACGCGCGAGCCCTACGGGACCCACGGCTTCAATCCTCTGCGCGCGTCGATGCGCACGATCATGGTGTTCAATGGACCCGGCGTGGCGGCGAGACGCAAGCTGGGGGAGGCGCGCAATATCGACTTTGCTCCTACCCTTGCGCAACTTCTTGGGATCGCCGCACCGAGGGACGCGTCCGGTCGCGTGCTTTATGACGCCTTAGCACCGTGAGGGCAAAACAGCGGGGCGCAAGGCGCGCGAGAAATCGATCGATTGCTGGGCGGAGTTTCCTCCAGCTATATCGAAGCGCTGGGATTGACAAACTAACTGGAGGCTCACGGGCAACACGGAGTTTTTGGAATACCGGAGCATTGCACCAGAAATGGGGTGTTGGAGTATAGGAGCACCGGAGGATTGGGCAAAAGTCATCACTCCATCACTCCGATACTCCATCAATGCCACCACTCCGGTCTCTACTGCGTTGGAGCGCGGCGATTCGAGTCAACCCAACAGATGGGCCTTTGTCAACGATCTGAATCCAGTTTTACGCCCGGAGCAACCCGAGAAGCCTTCTCCAAGATTCTGGCTTTTTCCTCTGAACCTTTGGCATCCCGGTAGCGGCGCCGTAGGACAGCAAGTTTCGCGCGCCGTGTTCTCCTGCGCTTGAGTTCTATTGTGCGCGGTAGAGCCATATTTTCCTCCGCCGCGTACTTCTAGCAAAGTAGCGCCCAAGCTGCAAACCGCCGTATGGGTTCCCGCAGCGAGTTCTGCCTTCGCCTGCAGTCTTTTCCACCGGTCAGGGCCTCTGTTGAACCGCAATTGCATCCGGACACTAGCCCAGCACCGGCCAGTAACGACCTTTCTTTTGGATGATGCTGAAAGGCACTTGGTACAACTGCTTGAGAACATTACGCTTCAGAAGGGCGTTGGTGTTTCCCAGTCCCAGCACTTTGCCCTCTCTTAACAGCAGCGTGTGGCGGAAAAGCGGCAAAATCTCTTCGATATGATGGGTTATGTAAACCAGTGAAGGGACTTTCCTCTGCCTGTTGAGTTTTTGCAGGCTCACGAGAAAGTTTTCCCTTGCACCCGGATCCATGCCCGCGCAGGGCTCGTCTAAAAAAATCATATAGGGCTTGGTCATGCGCGCGCGGGCGATGAGAACTTTTTGCTGCTCTCCCTGAGACAGGGTGCCGTATTCTTGACCACTGAGATCCGAAGAGCCCAGCTGCTCCAGGTACTTCTCCGCCTGTTCGTAATCGCGCGTGCTCGGGTCTGCCCCGAAACCCTCGAGCAGGCCGACCTGAGCGAACTTCCCCGATACCACCGTGCGCACCACCTTTTCCCGCGCTGGCACCTGAGCTGCAAGCGTCGAGGTAACCCAGCCGATGCTCTTGCGCAGTTCGCGTAAATCAATGAGACGCCTGCCTTTTCGATAAACGGCGCCGCCATCATTAGGCCACAGATAGCCGCACGCGATCCTGAGAACCGTGGTCTTCCCCGAACCATTCGGACCCAATAGCGCCCAGTGTTCACCTTTCAGAACTTTCCAGCTGATCCGGTCAAGGATTTTCCTACCGTTTGCGCAATAGGAAACGTCGAGCAGCTCCAACAAGGCTACGTTATCCATCTTCTGCCTTTGCCTCTTCTCGGTTTTATAGCCAGCTACCGGCCACGCTCTCGCTGCTTCCGTTGCTCGCTGCTTGCTGCCTCTTCGTCAAATAGATCAGCGCGAGAAGGTCATAGAGACCGTGCACCATCATCACCAGCAGGAGATTTTCATAAATCAGGGCGAGACTTCCCAAATAAAGCCCCAGAAGTCCCGCGAGAAAAGCATACGCGGGAGTGATCAGATGGCCCAGGCCAAACAGAACACTCGTGAGCAAAAGTGCCCACCAGGGATTGAGCCAATGAGCTAGCGCGCTTTGGATGAAACCACGAAAAAGAGCCTCCTCGCCAACTCCTGCGAGAACGGAGATCAGAGCCAGCTCAAAAAGTGTACAGCGCGCGAACGCCGGCACAAGCTTTCCGTTGACATCGCGCATGAGCCGGACGAACGGTTCCCACCGCGAACGCGTGCAACACCACACGGCAATGAGGGGCGGGCATGTCGCGACAATTCCCCAACCGAGCGCGGGCCAAACGAGGTGAACTCGCTCGAAGGGCGGGTACCCGAACAACCAGCCCAGAGCCCAGGCAAGGACAATGTGACCTCCTTCGACCACCACCGCCAAACGCACAACTCCTCTGATCATAGACTATTCCACCGTGGCCGTGTTGGACTCTGAAGCTCTCCGCAAGCTCAAGCCTGCTTTGACGAGGCGAGCGATTGCAGGGTCGTGAGCGACGGCGCGAAAAAAGTCGCGCCTGAAACCGCCCGCGTGTAGTGTAGCAAATGATCATGCGCGGCGTCACCTGGACCTCCTACCATGCGCGCTAACATCTTTTCGACGATATCCAGACTTCTGGTGTAGGCGATAAAAAACAAGCCCGCCTCGGAAGTGGTCCCATAGGGAAAGCTGTGCCGCAAAATTTGCAGTTCCTCGCCATCTTCCTCGATCACAACCCGGCTGATGTGTGCGGTCGGCGGCTTCGCTCGCGCGGAAAGCTCCTTGCTGTCGGATTTGCGCCGCCCGATGATTTTTTCTTGCTCGGAACGTGTTCGGGATCCCCATAGCGCAAAGTTATGAACGTAACGCTGGGCAAAAACGTAGCTGCCGCCGGCGAAATGCGGGTCTTCGCGGCCGATGAGCGCGACTTCTGCCCGCTTTTTACCCTTGGGATTTTCTGTGCCGTCAATAAAGCCTGTCAAATCACGCGTGTCGAGATAACGGAATCCATGGACTTCGTCTTTGACTCTCGCGGCCGCACCCAAAGCCTTGCGGATCTGCAATGCCAGCTCGATGTTGAGGTCATGCCGGCTGGAAATTATGTGCGCGAGCAAATCTCCCCCGCTGTGTGGTGCTGTTCTTCTTCCCGCCGCGATCGCCTTAAAAGGACGCAATCCGCACGGTCGTTTATGCGGCGACAAAGTGTCCCAAAACTCCGGCCCAAAACCTACCGTACAAACCAGCTTCGACTTGGGATCAAGCGTTCCCAGCTCTGCGCGTCATCGCCGGAACGCGCGCGGCGACTTGCGCCACGGCTCGGCCGTTGGTTTTTGGATCACGCACTTGCAGAACTAAAAATAGAGCAAAAGCATTGGGCTCCGGTAGAATCCCCGCTCGCGGTTGTGCCAAGTGTTGAGTCCTCCCGATGTGGAATCGCGGTTCTCAGCTCACAGAAAATATCAGGATGCTTCGAGAATTTCCACGACCGGATTCACGGTGACTCTTAGCTGCGCTGGGCGCGTCTGCGATGAGCAGAAAAGGGAGCCGGGATCACTCGGCATGAATCTCGCCGAACAGTAGCGCCGATGTACTTGTCGCTGCGGCTGTTGGTGCCAATTGTTCATAGGCGAGCTGATAACGCCGGGCCCGGTACTTGCGCGCCGCTTGATAGACGAGTGGCGCGTCCTGGCTTGGGTCCACGCGCCTGTAATCTGACAGTATGGCCACTTCTGTTTGCCCGTAAGGGCTGGCAGAACCAATTCCAACGCGCGTCGAATGCCCTTCCCGTCGGGAGTCTGAAACTTCCACAGGTCGATGTCGAGCCTCTCTCCCAATGCGGCAAGTGTGCCCAGCGCCTCGAGATTAAACAGGCTGTAGCTTAGGGAGCGCGTGCGCCTGAGTTCTTCCGGTTGCTTTCCGTCGGGTTCGATTTGTAGCGCGATTCGCTTGCTTTGCTCGCCTCCAAGACCTCGCGGGCCAGACTGTCTTTTTGTAAGAAAAGAGCCAGCGAGACCACTTGCGCATCATACCAGCGACCATGGTTGTTCTTTTCTTGATCCTCGCGTCTGCCGTTGGCGCTCTCGCGCAGCCGCGCAGGTAGGCATCGAGCCACTGCCTCATTCCCTGGTAGTCGAGCGAAGACCCTGCATGCGATCCTTCCAGTAACCCGACCGCATCGACCAGCACTGCAAACAGATGTGTCTCTATGATTCCCGCAGCCCTGCCCCGATCTTGCCCCGATCACCTGCGCATAGTTGAGGCCCGGATTCATCCGCGTGGCAAAATCCAGAAACCACACCCGCAGCAGTTTGGCTGCGTGTGCCGCGTAGTTCTCGTAACCCGTGAAGTACGCGGCCAGGGAAAGCGATTGCGGTCTCGACCCGCGGGGCCACACTTCATCGTTCAGTGTCCGCGCGTTCGTGCCGTCCGATTCGGAATGCGGCTTAGCTCTAAACTTATCCTATATCAAAATGTCCGACGGCTACACTGGCCATGATCGACCCGTAACACCCTCCGGATCTGGGCCAGTTTGTTCTCCGGCGGCAATTGATGTAATTTGCCCGTGAGAATGCTTGTAACAAGGAGGTAGCAGCATGCTAAAAGAGTTTAAAGACTTTGCCATGCGTGGCAACGTATTGGACATGGCCGTCGGGGTTGTGATCGGTGCGGCCTTTGGCAAAATCGTTGCTTCCTTTGTAAGCGACATTTTACTGCCGCCCATTGGCCTTACGCTGGGAAAAGTCGACTTTACGAATCTTTTCATCGACCTTACGGGCGCCGGCCATGCTTCTCTCGCAGCTGCGAAAGCAGCCGGTGCGGCGACTCTCAACTACGGCGCATTCATCAACACCGTGATTGATTTTCTGATCGTGACCTTCGCGATCTTCTTGCTGATCCGGCAAGTCAATCGCTTCAGCCGCCAACCCGAGGCGGCACCGGCTCCGACGACCAAGGATTGCCCTCATTGCCTATCGAGCATCCCCCTCAAGGCTACACGCTGCGCGCATTGCACTTCGGAGTTGCGGGCAGCGTAGCCAGTAAACCCCGATGGGTAGTAGGCCGAATTGCTAACTGGCAATATCTTGCGCCTTTCGTAACATCTTGCTAAATCTTGATTGGCTATCCGACGCATCCAACCTGTGATAATTTTCCAACCTTCTGAAAACCAGAGGTGATTCCCCAGGTCTCCCTCGAGAATGGTTTCGGTAATACCCTTGAGAGTTCTGTGTGTAGGAGCGGGATCGATAGCTCATCCGGGCTGATCAATCATCTCGGGCAAAGCGTGCCATAGAGCGCAGTGATCATGACCGTCGTGCACAGTGCCAGAAAGACATCCGGGGCAAACCATCCGATTCCGGACCCGGAGATTCATTTTAGAGGTTGGGCGTTGGCTGTGTTGGTGCTCGCAGCGCTGCTTTTTTTCCTGAGGCTTGGTGACCGCGGTCTATGGGGACCGGAAGGGCGCTGGGCCGAGATCACGCGCGAGATGCAGCTTACCGGCAACTATTTCTGGCCGACTCTCAACGGCAAAGTTTACTACGACAAGCCTCTGGCTACCTACTGGCTAATCGCTGCAGCTACGTACCTTACCTGGGAACTTGATGAACTCGCGATTCGGCTGCCGGGCGCGTTTTTCGGCTTGCTCGGTGTTTGGCTCCTGATGGTTCTTACCCGACAACTCTATGGTGGGCGCACGGCTATCCTCGCAGGTTTCATTCTTGCCACGTGCTACAGCTACGTTTTCTGGGCGCGAGTTGCCTCTGCCGACATCGAAACCGTGACCGGAGTGCTGGCCGCGCTAACACTCTATTTCCGCAATCAGGAGCGCCCCAACGGGTGGTGGCTTGTGGGGTTGTGGATCATCATGGCCCTGACATCGCTCACCAAAGGGTTACAGGGTTTCGCCCTCCCTTTGCTCGTTATTGGTGTCTATTCGCTTCTCGCCGATGGCGGGCGCCAGCTCGCCCACAAGACTTTATCCGGGCCGTGGAGAGGAAGGCTTGCGTGGTTCGTTAGCCAAGGCGCTTGGTTTTTCAATCGCAAGACACCGATGGCAATCGGGATCGCGGTAGTTGTTTATATAGTACCCTTTGCAATTTCTTTTGCTCTGATGGACTCGAACATCGGACCTTATAAGGTCTTGCGTGAAAACGTGATCCGCTTCGTTCAGCCGTTTGACCATCAGGGGCCGGTCTATCTCTACGCCTACGCGATATTCATTCTCACAGCCCCCTGGTGTTTATTCCTGCCTGCGGCTTTGGTCTCCATGCATTCCAAGCCCTCAGGGAAGAGCGATTGCTTTGCCCTGGTCTACTTTTGGGCCACTTTTATTTTCTTCACCCTCTCCGGCTCCCGGCGACAATATTACTTGCTCCCGATTCTTCCGGCCGCCGCCATGGTAGTTGGGCGCCTGTTCACTGCGTCCAGAGAACCATGGGACCCGCGCGTGCGCTGGCTGACAAATCTGGGCTACATCCTAATGTCAATTACCGTGGTCGTACTGGTTGTGATGGCTGCCACAGCGCTATTCTGGCCCGCCTTGCGCATCAGTCAGTTAAAGGCGCTCCCGGCATCGGTGGATCGAATCATACTCGTCGGCTTTTGGACGTTCCTGTTGATGCTCATCGTCACCGTGTTTCCCTTTTCGAAATTGCGGCCAGAAAGGATCGCCGTTTCCGCAGCTGTCCTGGCGTATTTGTTCATGCTCTTTGTGTTCGTCTATGCCTTCCCGAATAGCGAACAGTTTCGCGGCGAGAAAGTCTTCGCGCACACCGTTCGGGCGATGCTCAATGGGAATATGAACCGCCTCGTGTTTTATAAAACTTGGGGGCCCGACTTAGTGTATTATTTAGCTGCTGAAAACCCTCTTCCAGAAATTGCCGGCAGCGCCGATTTAGCGCTCTATTTAGAAAAAAATCCTGGGGATTTGTGGATCGTCGCTGATAAGAGCGACCTCCCGGCTTTTCCGGTTCGTGCTGCTGTCGTTGCCAGATCACAAAGTTTCCGCTGGGAAAAATCCGGCTTCGAGACCGAATACGTATTGATCCATGTGGCACGGGACGACAATGGTAAGGAGCAAGTAAGATCAGTAACCGGCAGCGCGCGGATTCCGGACGTTGCGGTGGCAAGGTAATTGATTATCGCAAAAGGTCGTGACGCGCATCGATTGCGATTTCCCCCAGTCGCCGGCACTCCCCCTGCGGCGTTTCACTGGGCCGCGGCTTCGGAGCCAGCCGTCCTCTGCCCCTCGATCGCCCGCACAGCCGCAGCGATTTCCTGGCTGAGTTCACCCAGCGCTTCGCTCAAAGCCGCCACAGACGCTTCCATGGAGGTTCCCGTTAGCGGCCGGTTCACACGGCTTTCTCTGAGGGTCGGCGGCTTTTTTCCGCCCGTATCCCTGACAGTCCAGCGCGCAAACAGTTGGGCATTGTGGCTGGCGTCGGGCTCGAAACGCAGCACTTCGATTTCCACCTGATAGGCGGGCCTCCGATTGCTAGGCCAAGGGTAAAGGATGATCCTATCGGTACCGAGCAGAGCGGCGAGGTTTTGCGCTAGAACGCGGCTAAAGTTGTCTGCCAGAGATTCCGCCCACCGGTCGTTTTCGGCGATGGCAAATCGATTTTGTGAAACGCGGCTTACCAACTCTTCCCGGTCCAGATAGCCGGGGAATTTGATCGGCCCAAGGCCCAGAGAAATCTGTCCGGCGCGCGAGGCGTTTTTGGCTGGCGTCTGCTCCGTTTGAGGGAGTGCCGTGAGGGTAAAAAACCTCGATGGGTCCGGTTTCGGCGCCAGGCTAGCGCAACCTTGCAGATCGAAGCAGGCGAGCCCGCAGAAAATCATTAGCGTTGCAAGGCGGTACATCAGTCCTCCTTCGTAGCGGGCTTGCCAAAGATGAGCGCCCTGGGATTACGTTCCAAATAATTTGCCAGCAGACGCAGCGAGCGAGCCGCAGAGGAGACTTCTTTCAAAGTTCTGTTAATCTCGTAGAAAGTCGCTGAATCCGGGTCGACGACGGCGCGGATACTTGCCATAGTTTCTTCGGCTTCCTTAATCGCGGCTTCCGATTGCTTTACGGCAGTACCGGCCTGCTTGATCGCAGCTCTTGCCTCGGCGGAGGTCAACTGAAGGTCGCCCGCCAGGCTTTTGACACTGCCTTCCAGAGTATTCGCGGCCCTGGCGATATTTGCACCGGCATCGCTCAACCTGGTCGTGACTTCATCTAGGGACTGAACGGCCCGTTTCAAGCCTGGCGAGTTCACCAGGCCGTTAATCCCGTTGACGGTTTGGGTGACAGACTCGATTAATTGCTTGAAGTCGATGTCCTCCAATTTGGCCAGAATTTCGCCCGCCTTTTCCTGCGCCTTCTCGAAGGTCGTCGGCTGGGTTGGAATTTCTCGATACTTGTAACCGCCGTTATCCGGTTCCTGAACAAAATTTGCCGGGCTGTCGGGAAAAATATCCAGTCCAATGAAGAGCAGCCCGGTGACAAAACTTTCCAACTGCAGTTGACCCCGCAAGCCGTTATCGATGGCGTCTTTAAGGGCCCGCGGGTCGTTCAGTAACGTTCCCGTACCACCCCGGCTTGTCAGTTTTTCTGGATCGATCTCGATAATGACTGGAATACGCTGCACCTTCATGTCTTTTCCAAGCTGGAGCAGGATATTCTTGACCGAGCCGATCTCGACCCCGCGAAATTTGACCGGCGCGCCGACGCGCAGGCCGTTCACGGAACTGTCAAAGTAGAGCACAAACTCGTACGTCTTGCGGAAATATCGTCCTGACCCGAACATGACAACCGCGCCAACGACCACTAGCAGAGCGCCAACAACAAAGGCGCCGATCGCGGTTGCGCTGACCTTTTTGTTCATGGATTCTCCTTTTCTCCCCGCGTCAGAAAGCGCAATACTTTAGGATCTTGAGAATGCGCCCGCAGTTCCTTCGGGTCACCGCTGGCAATGATTGTCCTGCTCTCCGGATCGAGAAAGACGCTGTTGTTGCCGATGGTAAAAATGCTCGCCAGCTCGTGCGTCACCACGACCACCGTGGCGCCCAAACTGTTACGCAGTTCCAGAATCAGCTCATCCAACAGCCGCGAGCTGATCGGGTCGAGACCCGCCGAGGGCTCGTCGAAAAACAGCACTTCGGGATCGAGCGCCATGGCCCGCGCTAGGCCGGCTCTTTTCTGCATGCCGCCGCTGATCTGTGAGGGGTAATAATCTTCGAATCCCTTGAGGCCCACCAGCGCAAGCTTCAGGGAAGCCACTTCCCGAATCTCAGTGGGGGTTAAGCCGGTGTACTCTTCGAGCAATATGCCGATGTTTTCCGCCAGGGTCATGGAGCTCCACAACCCCCCGGTCTGAAAAAGCACTCCCATGCGCCTGAGTAGCTCTTGTCTTTGGTCGGACTCTGCTTGGGTGAAGTTTTTATCGCCATAAAAGATATTCCCTCTGGCCGGCTCAATGAGACCAATCATATGTTTTAGCAGCGTGCTCTTGCCACTGCCGCTGCCGCCCATGATGATGAAGACATCCCCATGGTTGACGGTAAAGTTGAGATCGCGCATCAGAACGAAGCTGCCGAAGGCCATGGTCAGGTCGCGCACGGTGATATGGGGCTTCGCGCCGTTGCCGTTGATTCCTTCGATCATTCAGATCCCCAGGATGTAAAAAACAACGGCGAAGATCCCACAGGCTAAGACGATGGCAACAATCCCCGTGACCACGGCCGATGTCGCCGCATCCCCGACGGCGGAAGAACTGTTGCCGCACTGGAGACCCCTTAAGCAGCCGGAAAGGGCGATCAATACCCCGTAGACCGAGCTCTTGAAGACGCCTCCGAAGATATCTGTCAGGGAGATAGCGTTGGCGGTCTCTTGAAAGTAGGTGGTCCAAGAGAGATCCAGCATACCGACACCGATGACAGCGCCGCCGATGATGCCGACAAAGTCGGCATAAAGGCACAATAGCGGCATCATCAAAATGAGGGCCATTACGCGGGGAAGAACCAAGAATTCCAGGGGCGAAAAGCCGGCGGTGGTGAAGGCATCGATTTCCTGGGTGACCTTCATGGTGCCGAGCTGGGCGGCAAAGGCTGCTCCGGTGCGTCCCGCCATGATAATGCCCGTCATCATGGCGCCCATCTCGCGCATCATGGCAATCCCGACTAAATCCGCCACGTAGATCTGGGCGCCAAACTGCTTGAGCTGCACGGCACCCACGAAGGCGAGGATGACGCCGACTAAGAAGCTTATCAGTGTGACGATGGGAAGTGCCTGCGCGCCGCACTGTTGAATCAGCAACAAGAGGTCCGAGGCGCGATAGCGCGCTTTGAGCCGAACAAGCGCAAAGAAAGTCACGGTCATCTCGCCCAAGAAGGCCAGCATCTCCTTACCGGAACCGGCGAGGCGAAGGGCACTTGTGCCGACGCGCTCAAGGAACGATGCTTGCGTTATTTCCTTGCGCGCGCCTTGCCTTTCCGGCACGGCCTCGGCCAGTTCCAGCAGCCGGCGGATACCCGACGGCAATCCATCACGGTCGAGAGACAATCCCCTTTTCCCGCACAGTTCGCTGACCTTGGCAAGAAAAGTAAGGATACTGCTGTCCCAGCCAGTCAGGTTTCCGGTGTCGAAAACTACCCGTGAAAGTACCGCCGGGCTCTGCAACTCTCTTTCCAGCTCGCCTGCTGGAGCAATCCCGCCTTTCAGTTGCCACGCCCCCGATAAGCGAATGAGCAGGATGCCATCATCGCCCCGGTCAAACGAAACTTGGTTCAGTTCAGCCATCTTCTTTTATTATAGATAAGCACGCAGAAACTACACCTGTATTTGTCTAAAGGACGGCCCTTGCAAGTGTCAAGTGCAGCCCGCGGCCAAGCGCCAGATTTTGCGAATCCCGCGGCGGCGTTCGTGCCAGGCAGGGAAATGTCGCGTCTCACCGACAACGTCGAAGCGGACCGGCCGTGCGAAACTCGGGTTAGTAAACAAGCTAACGCTGGCTCGATACACCGTTGCGATGCCTTGTCACCAATCCCCTTTTTGGCAAGCGACGGTTCCCGCGCGGCCGGGAATTTCTTGCCAAACGATCTCGCCGGCTGGTCCAACAGCGCCTTCACGCCGCGCGACTTCGGAGAGCAACGAAAATTGCGCGCCGCGCGCGTGCGAGGCTGCCAGGAACATTCGCAACCAGGCCTGGTATTTGAGTCCTTCCATTTCTGCATGCAAGCCCAAAACATTGACGGAATCCTCGCGCAGCGCGTGCAAATAATGGTCCGCGAGCCCCTGTTCTTGCATGCCGTCCAGGCCTAAGAGTTCGTCCGAAGTGGGAAGTGTCGTCGGAACCTGCAGGGTTGTCAGCGCCTTGCCTTCAAGGCGCGGATAGAAGGGTCGCTGCCCCCGACAGTCACTTGCAAAGACGAATTCAAATTCCTCCTGAGCGCGCAGGCTCGTCGGCGTTACCTGCCATCCGGGAGCGCCGGAAAAGCGCGCTTTGTTCCCCAAGCATTGCTCGAAGAGCCGGGAGGCACGTCTCAAGGAACTATGCGCTTCGTCAGGGGCCATCCGGGCGAGGCCGTCATGCCAGCCGACGTGATCCCAACCATGGAGTCCCACCTCATGTCCGGCTTGCTTGAGTTGCCTCAGCAGGTGGGGCAGCGCCTCGCCAACCAGGGGGGCGGGAAGCAAGGTACCGTAGAGCAAGGTCTTCAATCCATATGTGGTGGGAGCGCGCGTGCGAATCATCTTGCGCAAGAAACCGCGTCGAAGGACACGCCGGATCGCTTTTCCCGAATTGTCCGGACCGAACGCGACAAAAAAAGACGCTCGGACACCGTATTCTCCGAGCAGCCGAAGCATGCCGGGAACGCCTTTCTCAAGCGCCCTGCGGTTGCAGACGTCTATTTTCAGCGAGATTTCCAGAGGCACGTTGGGCTAGCCGATATGCGGGTAGGCCTGGCGAAACCATTCGACGGTGCGTTTCAGACCTTCGTGCAGATCAACCTCAGGAACGACACCGAGAAGTTCTTTCATCCGCGTATTGTCAGGAGCGCGTCGCGGCACGTCTTCGTAGCTGTTGCCGTAAACGGACTTTTGCGTAACGAAGCGGATCTTGGACGGCGAGCCTGCCACCTCGATCATCATTCGCGCAAAGTCGAGAATGCTGACTTCTGCATCGGTGCCGATATTGAAGATGCCGCCGATGGCCTCACCTTTCAGACCGGCCTGAACGGTGGCGCGAATCGCGTCGCTGACGTAGGTGAAACACCGGGTCTGCAACCCGTCCCCGACCACGGTAACATCCTCTCCGCGCAGCACCTGGCCCATGAAGATGGTCACCACCCTTCCAAGATCGATCGCGTCCAGGCGGGGACCATAAACGTTGAAATAGCGAACGATGGTTACCGGCAGGCCATTCTTGTGATAAGCGAAACAAAAGTGCTCACCCACTGCCTTCGAAGTCGAGTAACACCACCGGTCGACATTCGTCGACCCCAGGACGCGGTCGTCGTGTTCCTTGAACGGAACCTTCGGGTTGCGCCCGTAGACCTCTGAGGTCGAACCGAACACGACCCGGCAGCCGTGGCGCATCGCCGCGGCGAGCACGTTCTGCGTGCCGTTGACGTTGACGTTCAACACCTTGAACGGATCCGATACGTAATGTTCGACCCCGACCACTGCTCCCAAGTGGTAAACCAGCTCAACCCCGTGCATGATCCGGTCGGTGATATCCGGATTCATAAATGAGGCGTTGCGGTACTCAAGACGATTGTTGCTGAGGAGATGCTCGATTTTGGCGGTGCCGGCAGTATCCATTACCACGACTTCGTCCCCTCGTTCAAGAAACGCCCCCGCCAAATGAGACCCGAGGAACCCTGTTCCCCCGGTGATTAAGACTCTCATGCCCGTTCCCCGTATTCAGCAAAGCCCGGCCCCGGGATGGGAGACAACAACTTTTTCAACTCCTCCCCCTGCAAGCATGGTCCAGGCGGGAGCTGCATCTGCAACACTTCAATGCATCCCGCACCGCACGCAACCACGACTCCCTGGTCGGTCGCGCACGCCACCGCGCCCGGCTCAAGGACTGAATCCGGCGTCGCACCACGGTAGCGGCGGGTGCGCCAAATCATGCACTTCTGACCGCGCAGCATTGAGAACGCTCCGGGCCAGGGATAGGCTACGGCGCGCACCAAGTTGTGAATCGACTCGGCGCTTTGCTTCCAGTCGATGGCTCCGTCGTCGGGACGGCGCCCGCCGAACTTCGTGGCCAGACGCTCGTCCTGCGCCATGGCGGGTGCACGGCCTTCGACGAGGAGCGGATATATCTCAGCGAGCAACGCCCGCGTGGCCTCAACCTGTTTCATCAACACCTCCCGCGCGTCGTCGTCTTCCCCAATCTCAACTTCCCTTTGACCGATAATCATCCCGGTGTCGGCCTTCGGCAACATCTCGTGAAGTGTCACTCCGGTTTTCTTCTCGCCGAGAAGGATCGCCCAGTTTGTCGGACTGCGTCCGCGAAAGCGCGGCAGCAAGGACCCGTGCAGGTTATAGCAGCCGCGTGGTGGTAGCGCGAGGATCTCCGCGGAGACGATCTTTCGATAATAGAAAGAAAAGAGGATCTCCGGTTCACAGGCCCGGATCAGCTCGACCGACGCGGGATCGTTGATTTGAACTGGCGTATACACGCGCAAGCCATACCCTTTGGCGAGCCGCGCGACCGAGCGAAACCAAATGTTTTCACCTGGGTCATCCTCGTGCGTAAACACAGCGCTGATGTCGGCGCCGGCTGCTTTAAGAAACTCCAGCCCTGCGTAACCGATCTCGTGATACGCGAGCACCACCGTCCTCATGCGCTTCGAAGGACCTTTCCCTCCGGTGTTTGCCCGGTTTCCTCGCGGACCACGAACCGCGGCCGTTGTCGAACCTCGTCGTAGATCCGGCCGATATATTCGCCCAAGGTCCCGAACGCGACAAACTGACCGCCGACAAAAAAGAACAAGATCGCGAACAGGGTAAAGACACCCCCCACGGCCCACTCGGGGCCAAAGAGCAGCCGCAGAGCAAGCAATACCAAGCCGAAGGCGATGCCGCAGCCGGCGAGAATCAACCCCACAAGGGACAATACCCGCAACGGCAGCATCGAAAAACCCGTCAGCAGATCGAGCAGCAGCTCGACCAATTTGACTAGCGAGTAGCGCGACCGCCCTTCTTTCCGTTCCGCATGCTCGACCGGGATCTCCACTGTCCGGTTGGTAAAACAGTGGGCAAGAGCGGGAATAAAACTGGAGGTCTCACCGCAGTTCCGCATCAATTGCACGACATCCATGCTGTAGATCCGGAGCATGCAACCGTAGTCGCGCAGTGACACCCCGGTCGCGAGCGAGACGAGCCGGTTCGTCAAGAACGAAGCCGCGCGCCGTAACGCGTTGTCCTCCCGATTATGACGCCATCCGCCGACGACGTCGTAGCCTTCGTTGAACTTTGCGATCAGCTTGGGAATCTCGGCGGGATTCTGTAGATCCGCATCCAAGGTAACCACCGCATCGGCCTCGCAGCGCGAAAAGCCGGCAAAGATCGCCGCGTGCTGCCCGTAATTACGGCCCAACCTGACGCCGTGAAAGCGCGCGTCCTGCCGAGCGGCTTCCGTGATTAGCTCCCAGGACCTGTCACGGCTGCCATCGTCGACAAAGATCACGCGCCAGGCACAGGATAGCAAAGCGAGATCCGTTCTTAGCCTCTCCAACAACGCCGGCAAGTTGGCCTGTTCGTTGTAAACCGGTATCACCAGATCTACTTTTTGAACACGATTCATCCGGCTGCCTCCCGGCGGACAGCGCGGATCGCTTCGCAGACGCGCGCCACGTCAGAGTCGTTCATTCCGGGAAACAGTGGCAAAGAAACGACGCGGTCGGAAGCCCACTCCGTGTTTGCGAGATCTCCCGGACGGAACCCGTAACGCGCCCGGTAGTAACCGTGCAGGTGCACTGCGGTAAAGTGAAGTCCGGTACCCACGCCACGCTCGGCCAGCCGCGCCATGAATCGATCGCGATCGCATCCGAACCGGTCGGCGTCGACGGTGACGACGAACAGGTGCCAGGCGTGGCGCGTGGTTCCTTCGGCGCGCCCAAGGGGCCTCACCCCGTCAATCCCCGCCAGCTGCGCATGATAAAGTTCCGCGAGGCGAGCCCGGCGCTCGATAAAGCCGTCGAGCTTTGCCAGTTGGTGAATTCCCAGGGCCGCTTGGAGGTCGGTAAGGTTATATTTCCAACCGGGCGCTACGGTTTCGTAGCGCGGCGTTTCGACATTGCCGTAGCGGTTCCACGCGTCGCGGTTGACGCCGTGAAACCTGAGCAGGCGGAGCTTTTCAGCGAGCTCATCACTCCCCGTGGTAACCATTCCGCCCTCTCCGGTGGTGATATTCTTGATCGGATGAAAGCTAAAACACGCCGTTCCGCTGTCAGAGCCGATGCGCCTTCCGCGGAATTCGGTTCCCACCGCATGGGCCGCATCTTCGATCAGCGTGAGATCACGCCGAGCCGCCAGAGCTTTGAACCCGTCAAGATCACAAGATTGACCTGCAAAATGAACCGGGAGAAGAGCCCGAGTTCGATCGGTAACAACCGCTGCTGCCGTTTCCGGGGTGATTTGAAGTGTAGCCGGATCAATATCGGCAAATACGGGTTTCGCCCCGACCACCTCGACCATATTGACGGTGGCCGACCAAGTCATGGAGCTGGTAACGACTTCATCACCGGCTCCGACCCCGTGCGCGAGCACGGCTAGATGGAGAGCGGCGGTGCAGGAATTCACCGCGACCGCGTGGCGGGCGCCCACATAGCGCGCAAAATTTTCCTCGAATCGTTTGACCCGCGGTCCAGAGGTGATCCAGCCGGACCGAATGACCTCAACGACCTCGCGGATCTCTTCCTCACCCAGACTTGGACGTGATAGGGGCAGCTTGTTATCGCTCATGGGCGGTTTCGATCTCCCACGGCGAGGAGCCGCAGCGTGCGGCCATCACCGATCACCTGCTCGGACAGCAACCGGTGAGAAATTCCAGCCTGGACAATCTCGCCGTAGTTGCCGCCGGTTCTCTTCGTGTCTCGCACCACCAGCGAGACCGTGGCGCCCTTCGCGGCCAGGGCTTTTAATTCCTCCAGGCCGACAACCGTCAACTGCCGTCCCGTGTAAAAGCCCACCACTCCGAGCGTCGTTTCATCAGGCCGGTAGGCGTAGAGCGGCCCTGTCAGGCCTGCGTACTTTTCCAGCTCTCGAACAAAGGGAACAAAGCTCTTGAAGCGATCGACGAACGGCCTCACCGTGATCATCAGGTTGCCGACAGCGAGGCAGACAACTAATGCAGTTCCCAGCAACCGCGCCTCACGTTCCGCCGGCGGTGGAAATGTGAAGACCCAACAAAACGCATACAGAACCATAACGGAACCAAGCCAAAAGGGCCAGCTGCCCGGCGCCAAAAATATCGCCGCAGGTGATAGGGCCGCACAGGCAATTAGAAAGTTTCCCCATCCGCGTTCAACCTTGTTCTCCCAGCCTCGCGCTTGCGTCACGAAAACAGCCCAGCAAGCCACGAACAGAGAAACTAACGGAAACACCGGCAGCAGATAGAGACCTCTCTTGGTTCCTGCCAAAGAGAGCGCAAAGAAGACGGGAAGCGTCCCCGAAACGCAGAACCGAACTCCGTCGCGGTGCGCGTCCGGGAGTCGCTGCCAATTGCGCCAGGAGGAAAGAGCCGCTAGCAAAACAAAGGGTGTCCACGGCATCAGATCCGCCGGCGTGTAGGCAAAGTAGTACCAGAACGGGCGCACATGTCCGCCATGATAAATCGCGGCGCGCGGAAAAAAACGTTCAAGCTGGTTATACACAAGAAAAGTCTCAACCGACGCGAGGCCGCCTTCGCTCCACAGCAACCAGAGCCAAAGCGCCGCGGCGCCCGCGATGAGACTTCCGCCCACGACCATGTGCCAACCGAGAAAATGCCGTAATCGCCTGCTCCAGATTAGATAAACGCCGATACCGAGCATAGGAATCCCCAGCCCAATCATTCCTTTAGTCAAGAACGCGATCGCAAGAAAACCGTACATGCCCAAAAGCATCAGCAATCGCTCTGTACCATCGCGAGTCTCGGCGTGAGCGAAAAGGGTCCAAGCCGCGGTGATGGCGAACAGCAAGGCATTATCAACAACGATCCAGTGCGTTGTCACGGTAAAAAGCGCCGTGCTGAGCAAGATCAAGCCCGCGAGCAGGCACGCGCCTGGGGGAAAAAAACGTCGGCCGAGCGCGTAGGTGAGGAGCAGAGTGGCAAAACCGAACACCGCAGACGGCAGACGGGCAAGCGTCGGAGTTGCGCGACCCGATATTGCAAACACGCTCGACTGAGCCCACCAGTACAACGGGGGCTTTTCCAGAAAGGGCTCGCCGTTCAAGCGGGGCGTTACCCACGCCCCCGAGGTCCACATCGCCCGGCCGATTGCCGCATCGCGGGGCTCGTCCGGGGTCCACAGCTCGTTCGAAATTCCTACGAAAGAGACGAAGACCCCAATCAGGCACAGCGTAATCAAAGGATGTGACCGGATCAGCTCGCTGAGAGCGGCGCGCATGCGGTTGGCTTCCGATAGTAGATTCACAAACTATTCACCAAAACAGGCAGTCGATTGCCGCGGGAAGGCGCAACGATCGATGCGGGATTTGATCGAACCTGTCTTTAAGGTTGTGGTAACTTCGGTCGGCAAGGATCTCCCAAACGCTGAAAAATTTTCCCGCTACACCTAACTTCTGTTCCCGGCTTAGGGGAAGGCGCAGGTGCAGATCCCCGTGCAGTCATCATGCCACCTTAGATGCCACAAGGTGCGGAACGGTTGCGATAAGAGTTGCGTTGTTTAATGTGCAGTAAAAACGTTGTTGGGGTGTAAAGATGGATAAAAAAGCTCTGTGTCTGATAGACGCAGAGCTTTGGTCTGTGCGGTTCGCGAGGGTGCTTCGAGGCGTGAAGTCGCACGGCTCTATAGCGTGGGACTCGCTACGGTTGAACGATGGATGGAGCGGGCTCGAAATAAAGCCCTGGATGAGGTGGACTGGACCGATCGGTCTTGTATCCCTCACACCCTTCAGCGCACTCATGCGACCATGGAGGAATTGGTGCTGACGGTTCGCCGCGAACTTAAAGAAACCAGTGCCTTGGGCGAGTATGGTGCTTTGGCGATTCGCAAAGAGCTGCTCGATCGTGGCGTTGTCAGCGTTCCCTGCGTGCGCACCATTGGCCGCATCTTGGAACGGCGCGGCGCTCTGGATGGTCGTCGCCGTATTCGTCATCGGCCACCGCCGCCAGGCTGGTATTTGCCCGAAGTAGCACAAGGGAGAAGTGAACTCGACAGCTTTGATGTGGTTGAAGGTCTGGTGATTGAAGGCGGAATTAATGTCGAGGTCCTTAATGGAATTTCCCTCCATGGTGCTTTGGTTGCCTCTTGGCCGGATGGCGCCATCACGGCGGCTAGCACTATGAAAGCACTCACTGAGCATTGGCGGATTTTTGGGCTTCCCGCTTATGCTCAGTTCGATAACGACACCCGGTTCCAAGGGGCTCATCAGTTTCGGGACTCTATCGGTCGCGTCATGCGACTTTGCCTCAGCCTTAACGTCATCCCTGTCTTTGCTCCGGTCCGGGAGACTGGCTTTCAAGCTGCCGTCGAGAGCTTTAATGGCCGTTGGCAAGCCAAAGTGTGGCAGCGCTTCCATTATGACTGTCTGAGTTCTGTCCAGGCGCAATCGGTGAAGTACGTAGCTGCGTACCGCGCCCGACTTAGCAGCCGTATCGAACAAGCCCCCACACGACGAGCCTTTCCCGATCACTGGCAACTGGACCTCCAAGCACACCCTGCTGGTCGCCTTGTTTTCCTGCGCAGGACTAACGAGCAGGGACAAGTTGGACTTCTGGGACATAGCTTTGCCGTGGATAAAAACTGGCCCCATCGTTTGGTCCGAGCTGAGGTTGACTTGGATTGTGGATCGATCTGTTTCTATGCGCTGCGACGCAGAGAACCTACTTCCCAACCACTTCTTCGAACCGTGGCCTATCAACTGCCGACAAGGACCTTTAGAGATCAAAGACACTGACTCTGAATGCATCGTCAAAACCATGTGTTCCGAACGTTCTGACACTTGCCTCAATTCAACTTACACCGTTCCGGAGGTACTGACACTTGTCCAGTAAATGGTTAAGCCTTTTTAAACCTTTATCTGTCAACGAGAGGGAAAGCATTGCAGGCACGACAGGACATGCTGGACTCTCTACCTGTTAAAACCTACGCGCCCGTCTGCCGAGGCATTTACTCTCCTTCGTGGTTGGCACTGTCAAATTCTTCGCTAATCCAAGCTTCGAACATCGTGTAAGCGACAGCAAGGATCACCGGCCCGACAAAAATGCCGATCAGACCAAAGGCCAGTAACCCCCCGATCACACCGGCAAAGATAAGCAGCAACGGTAAATCCGCGCCTTTACGAATCAGAGCAGGGCGAATAAAATTATCCATTGTGCCGACTAAGATGGCCCAGACAAGCATGAATGTTCCCCAACCTGAACTCCCGCCCCAATAGAGCCAGATCACTGCCGGACCAAGTACCAAAAGAGGTCCAATCTGGGCGATACAAAGGATGAGCATCGCCGCTGTCAGAACAGGTGCAAATGGAACGCCGGCAACAGCCAGGCCGATGCCACCGAGGACCGACTGAACAAGCGCCGTCACGACAACCCCCAGCGCCACGCCGCGAACGGTCTGACCGGCGAGACTGACTAACTGCTCTCCGGTGGATCCTTCAAGGCGACGTCCGAACCGTAGTACCCGGTCGGCCAGAAACTCGCCGTTGGCATACATCGCCGCAGCAAGAATCACCGTCAGCACAAATTCCACAAACAAGATTCCAAAACTGCCTACTTGAGCCACGAACCATTTAATGACGCCGGCGGCATACGGCGCAACCTTACCGGCAAGCTCCTCGATCCCCACCGTAGCGATCTGTTTCCATGCCGTTGCGATCTGCTGTCCGATGAACGGTAAGTCAACAACTGCGTCGGCCACCGGCGGCACTTTAAACTCCGCCAGCGATCTGGCCCAACTTGTAATGATATCGGCGTGCTCAATGATCGTCCCTATAGTGAGCAACAAGGGCACGACCAGGACAGAAAGAAGGACAAGCGTCATCACTGCAACAGCGAGTGGTCGTTTACCCCAAAGCCGAGCCTCCACGGTAACCATAACGGGCCATGTCGCCACTACGATGGTCGCCGCCCACACGACGGCTCCGAGAAACGGCCTCAGGATCCATATCGAGGACCCGATCAGGGTAAAGATAAAAACGACCGTTAAGAGCGTGCGGGTGATGTCAGGTCTTATATCCGCCATAGCCAGGGCCTCCTCACATTCAGGTGACGGTGTGTACCGGATGGACCTTGAGACTTTGACAGGATGAAGCAGCGCAAAAAAGCGCGCGCCTTACTTCATGCTCTCCCGCAGCTCCACCAGTACCTGGTCGAACGCGTCGATGCGGATCAGCCCCAAGCGCGGGTACTCAATATCGAGAATAACGTAAATGGCAAACGCCGTGACTGCGGCGAACGCGATCATGTGGAGCCAACCGTGCATCTTGCCGCCGGCCATGCCGTAACCCGCCAGGAGCGAACTGCACAGCGCCAACCCGAGGAGCATTGCGAAAATGATTGGCAGCGGATGTATCTGAGCTGCCGTGACCCGGGTCGTCGAGATATCAAACATCGCGTTCAACGCAGGCAGGAGCAGTATCGGCGCTGCGGGGGAAGCCCCTCGAGCGCGGACCGCAGCGACCGCTTGGCGCCAAATTTCTCCCTGCAATTTGGTGGCGTTGAGCAGTTCTTCTTTCGCTGCCGCTATATCAGGCAGTTTGCGATACACCTCCAGCCGAGAGTCTAAGTAACGCCGAAAACTCTCCTGCAGCGCCGGCTGCAACTCAGCCGGAAGCAGGTCGAGTCGCCGGTACGCAGTGCCAATGTCGTTGGTTTCCTCGATGATCAACTGGCGGCGCGTGTCAAGTCGCGAAGCCGCTCCGGAGAAGGTGAACGCGATGAGCAGCCCCAGCAAAGCAAAGACCGCACCGTCGATTGGGCCGACACCTGCCCGCGCCCCCTCGGGATCCTTCGCGATCCGCCGGACTCCCATCCGCCGGCCGATCTCCAAAAAGAGCAGCATGCCGATAAACAAACCGAGGGTGATCAATGCTGCAAACGTTGTGTGCTCCATGTCAAATTCTCTTGTTGACGTTGAATCGCCTCACCTTGCTGCCTTGCCATAGTCCAGAGGGATCGCCGCGTCCTATGGGTAAAAGCCAAGAAAGGCCCGACTCTGTCATTCTTTCCCCTGTTCATTCTATCTGCTCCCCACCCGCCGTAACGCACAGAACCTCAAACCACGTTAATAATAGAAATTGGAGAAATTTATCAATTACTCTGTGCATAGGGCATACTCGTCGCCAGCGCGTAACCGTAACTTTGCTTGATGGCGTGAAAGCAATCGAAGTCACGTAGCTGATCGGCTAGCAGGGTTGTCGTGAGCACGAAAATAGCTTGTTCTTGACTTAGTGTCTCTTCTAGCTTAGCCACAGCGGTCTTCCCAAAATCTTTGCCGGTTCACTGGCATATTTCGTGCTTTTTGAAGGTTCAATCAGCTATCGCCTTCCACAAGTCTGACGCTAGCGACGCTGATCAACTGATCGCGGTTCGTTCTGAATAACGAACTCGACTGGATCATCGGGACCGTAGCCAGCCCCAAGGAGGTGACCGCCCATCTGCAGGTCACGCCAGCGTAAGGGTCCATTGACGCCTTGCAAAATGAGTCGGACCTGCCGGCGGGAGCGGTCGACGCGCACTTCCATGAAGCTCTGGAAAAACGGCGCGTGGTTGAAGTCGAAGATCGCCGACAGCGCCTCCACCGATGCCGGCCAGCCGTTCAGCCGTTTCACCCACCACCAGACCGGCCACTTCCACCATGGTATCCCCGTCTCAAGGTGGTCACGCACGGCGTCCGTGCGCGGATAGAACGCCCAATCCGCCACAGGCGGTTGTTTGGGCCAGTCAAGCGCGGTGCCGATACTTAAGTAAGCTCCGCCGCCGCCGTTGACGAAATGATGCATAACCCGGTCACCGGACTTGCCTTGATATTCCTCACGGTAATACTCGAAGTCGTGTGTATCTCCCGCCATGACGAGCGGGACTTCGTGGGCCCGTAGGCGGTGATGGATTTCCCCAAACGCATCGTCGGCACCTTGATACGCGCCACCGGCATAGAGCGGGTGGCCAAGAAGCACCATAGTGAAGGTGCCGCGCGCGCGCTCCAGAGCCTTCTCAAACCAAGCGCGCTCGACCGGGTCCACCCGCCGGAGAATTCCCGTGTCCACGGCGAGCAACGTAAAGTCGCCCGCGCGCACCGCGAAGAAGGGCGCGCGTTGCTCGCCGGTGCGCACCCGGTACTCTTGTCTGAGTCGTGCGGCGGCGCGTATCAAGTAGCTCGTTTGCTCTTCGGCTGTGATGCCGTGACTGAAGTCGAGCATGACCCTGGCGCCAATGGCCGCCCTGGCCGCGGCTGGCTCGAGAAAATTGGCCAGAAAGCCGTTGAGCGCGTTGTACCAGTCGTGATTGCCTGGAATGGCGTAAATGGGTTTATCGAATCCTTTGAACGGCAAGTAGAAGTTGAATTCATAGTCTTTCATCTCGCCCGACGGATAGATGACGTCCGACAAGATCACGAGGAACTTCACATCGGGACGGTGCCCGATTTCAAGGTAACGGTCGCGCAGCGACTGCTGTGAGGAATCGCCCTCACCCGGATCGCCGATGATCAGAAAACTGAAATCTTCCGAGCCGTTCACGCCCTCGGGACGCACGTCGAAGAGCGCCGTCGGATCGGTAGCTTTGCTCAGGTAAGCCTGGCGCACCGCCTGCGCCATCGCTGCGCGCCAGTCATCAACCCGGGTCTCGGTGATCTTCTCCCATACCCCGCTGGCCCAGTTTTCGCTGTTGAAGTACCAGCTGAACCCCCAGATGGGGTTGGTGGCTACCAGCACGGCGGTCAGCGGCAGGCCGGCGGCAAACGCGAGGCGTAGCGCGGCGAGAAGTGAGCTGCGCGCGAGCCGGAGCTTGACCGCAAAGCTTAACCTCGCGTCGAGCCATTTGTGGATGAGCCGGTCCATCAACGAAACCCTTCCAACATTCGCTGCCAGACGGTAACGCCAGGCTATCCCCTCGGCTGGTCGCGTGAGCTTGCGCCATAACAACCGGTTTGGAACAACCAGTATCACCGCCAGGAGAAGCGCCACCAGAAGGTCGCCGACGACCGCGACTACAGGTGAGATCAGCCCTAACCACGTGAACGACGCGTCCATGCGGCCGACGTGAATCGCAAAGAACACTAGGACGATCGTCAGTATCCAGTAGAAGTCCCTGGACTGTTGTGCCTTTTCCGCGGCCACGGCCTGGGCGCGCAGCCGGCCGAACTCCGGATGCGGCGCCAGGCCAAGCGCCGTGTCAGGATGCGCATTGGTGGTTTCGCCAAGCGACTCGACCTCGGCGCCCTCCGGCGGCGCAACCAGCGTGAACCACGCGTGCGATAACAGGTAGAGACCGACGACGACGCCCAGCGCCAATACTCCGAACGACCCGCGATACGTCCAGACGACCACGGCGAGGACTACGTTGACGAGACCACCGAACGCGACCCACCAGCGTGCAAGACCCGGCTCGGTGCGAATGGCAAACACGAGCGTCGTGGCGCCGTCGGCAAAGAGCGCGATCGACACGAGGGCGAACAGTCCCGATAGCACGAGCAGAGGCTGGAGGAATACCAGGAGTCCGGCTAGCGTCATGATCACGCCGGCGGCGTATGTGGGCCAGCCGGAAGGCCGGTCAGCTAGCACCCACGCCTGGAGGAGATTGAGAAGGCCGGCCGTCGTGAGGAGCAGGCCGAGCAGCGCGACTGCCCACTCGCTGGCCACAAACGGCGTCGCGAGCGCAAAGAGCCCAAACGCCAGCAGCGCGATTCCGCGCATGAGCCACCACTTTTGAAGCTTTTCCACGCTCACCTTTTCACAGTCCGATTACACGGCGCGATGCGCGTCGGAATGGGCCCGGCACACGGTTGCCCCCCCCTCTTACAGACCCGCCAATCGCGCCGGTCAATTCGTAGCGGGAATCAAGAAACGCCTCGCCGAGCATATCTCTCAGTTCACCGCTCAGATCCTAGCCGAAGCGCTTCACGACAAACGTAAAAGACTAATCCTATTGGCGCCAATCCGCCGACTGGCCGGACAGCCCGGGCACCCGTGGCAATTGTGGCAGCGGAAGGGCGGCAGCCAGCAGGCGTTCAGGGACGGGTCTGCCCCCGTCAGCGTTCACCGGTTGCGCGAGGGTAAAGAAGAAACACGATTGCCAGAAACATCTTCATCGTCCGTGACCTTATCTTTAAGCAAAATCCGAAACCTCAGATCTGACACCTGAAACCTGGAAACCTGCAACCTCGGGGTGGCGCATGGTTTCAGGTGTCAGGTATCTCGTCCCTCTTTCCCCTCGTCACTCGACACTTTTCCCACCGGGCTTGTCTACTTCGCTGCAACGCCGTCCCGAATGACCAAATGCTGTTCTGGAACCGGGAACCCCGCAGCACCAAACGCTTCGCGAATCGCCCGGTTGGTATCGAAGTAAACCTGCCAATAATGATCCGTATGGCAGTATGGACGCACCGCCAAAACCGGCCCTGCGAGATTGAACTCCAAAATTTCCACATCCGGCGCGGGGTCGGAATTGACGTTGGGGATTTTCGCCAGCCGTTCCTTCAAAAGCCTGATGGCGGCGTTGTGATCCACGGCATGATTAAGCTGCGCCTTAAGATCGACGCGCCGATAGGGATTCACGGAGAAATTCTGGATCACGTCGCTGAAAATCTTATTATTACCGACGATGGTCAACACATTGTCCAAGGTATTAATGACGGTCACGAACAGGCCGATCTCCTTGACCGTGCCGATGACGCCTCCGGCACTAACAAACTCTCCCACTTTGATCGGCCGCAGGACGATCATAAACGCCCCCGCGGCGAAATTTCCCAGCAGCCCGCTCCAGGCCAAGCCGATCGCAACTCCCGCCGATGCCATAATCGCGGCAAAGGTGGTAGTCTCGACTCCGAAATAACCCAGGATCGCAATCACCAAAACGATGTTCAGGGTCACCGATATGACCGTGCCCAGGTAGCGCAAGACCGTCGGATCGACGCGCTGTCTTCAAGAGACGCCGAAACCAAGCGCACGGCGAGGTGGATCAGATACCGTCCAACAACCCAGATAACGATCGCACCGACGGCCTTGAGGCCAAATGCAATCCCGATGGTTGTCACGGTCTCCATAATTTTATTGACATCCATGTTCTCCTCCTAGAGTGATATTTTTGCTCTTGCCAAATGATTCAACTTTTTATTCGCCTTCTCCAATCTCGTCAAGGCAAACCCTTGAGGTGCTCGATCAGGATGCGTTTGACCTCTTGGATCGCTTCCGGATTCCCCTGCACCGAATGGCCGGAGCGAACGATCTTTTCCGACTCGACCCCGTCGATATGCGCGCTCGCATATTTCACTACCCCATCGCCCGCCCGATCAAGCGGCGCGTCACTGTCCACAGCAATGATCGAATTGGCCACGACCCCATCCGCAATCGGGATCGATGCCAGATTCTTGATGAACAGGTTGTTCGGATTCATGTTATCGATGCTTGTTGGGATGCCGCCGACGGTGCCGAGGAAAAGTCCCTTGGTTTGGAGCGTCACTAGCTCAAGACTCAATTTTGTAAACGTAGCGGGGAGGCGGACGAGCCAAGATCCTATCGCACCGAGAAACCCCAGCGCTTGATAGCTGCCCCGATGCGGCGTGGCGACAAACACAACCTGCTTTACGAAGGGGAGCGGCTTGACGATCAGCGCCCGCGTCAAAAGGTCGCGGGTTTCCGCGCTGACATCAAGCTGCTCGGGCGGAACGCTGAAAGGCCAAAGAGTCATGCCGCTGTCGATCACGGTCATCTTCGTCAGAAGTCCACCTTGGCTATGCCCCATCACGACCATCTGTTCTAAACCCGGATCTTTCCCTTCGGGATCGAGCTCCCGGACGATTCTCAACAACGCGTCGCGCAGCAGCATCGCCGAATAGGCAATTGGATTCCCCGTATTGTAAATGAAATACCAGAGTTCGTATCTGCCGGAGATCTGAGGATCGTTGGTCAGTTCGTTCGCCATTTCCGCCCACCGCGCCGGACTGGAGGCTGTGCCGTGCACGAGGACGAGCGGGATGTGACCGTAGCGGTGCGGCCCCATCATGAAAAGGCCGTCCTCGTTGCGTCCCTGACCGAGAATTTGGAAATCGCTGGAGCGAAAACCGGCGATTTCAAAATCCCAAACGGGAGAACCTTCCAAGGTATCCGCCAGAGCGACGCTGGTTTCGTATTCGACCGGAACGTCGACGTCGCCGACCTTGACCGTTTTGGCAGTGTCTGGATTGTAGACTTCCAACCTGCCGCTCAGTTTTCCGGAGATGAGAGATTCCCGGGCATCATTCAGGCGCAGAAACGCAGAAACCGGAATTTTGAGCCTCGCCGGGATACGCTTGGCCTGCGCGCTGGCCAAAGATTCAACAGGATCGAGTGAAGCGATCAGCGACGCGCCCACGCCCGGACGGCGGTAACGATTACGCAGACCGCGCACTTCAAACTCGGCGGCGGAAACAAAATTCTTAAGTCGAAATCCCGCCCAGATTAGTTGTGCCGGGTCCAGTTCGATCGTTAATTGGCCGAACGGCAAAGGTCGCTGGCCGGCTTCCAGCACTACATTTTCCCCGTTCGAGCTGCTTAAGCCGCGGGCTAGTCCCCGGTTGTAAAAATCCACAGCCCACCTCGCTCGCGGGTCTATCCCTTTGGGGGGCGTGCCGTATTGGCCCGGGAGCAGGAAGGCGTAAGCATACGCAGCGGCAGCCAGATAATAGGATCGGTCGCCGCTGTCATCGGCATGAAGAAAGGAAAGCTCGGCCAGAGCGAAGAGAAGGTCCTCGTCTCCCGTGGGCGACAGATCAGCATGCAGCTCGGCCAGTGCTTTCACCGGGTCTTTATTGAAAGCATCGTACAGATTCCGATTCAAAAGCTCGCGGACCGAGAAGGAACTGGGCTTGTCACTGGTAAGCGCATTGGCGGTGAGTTCGTGTTGGGCCGTCCTGGGGTCCACACGTGTGACCCCTATGGGCGTCACACAGCCTGCGGCTGCAAGCGCAACCCAAATAGCAAAGCTCGCCCTCATGCATCCTTCGAGGAACCGGCGCGAAATCCCGTGTCCGCTCTGAAGGCTCTGTCTCATGGTTCCAAACGTTTTTTGCATACTTGTCTACGACTCATTATCTAGCGGCCTCTTGCGCAACTTATCCCAGCGACGGGTTCGTGATCAAACTGAACGTCCGCAGCAAAATCATCTGGATTGAACCTCGCCTGACCAAATGTGGTGAATCGAATGGCACCATAAGCACCAGCGTGCGCGGCCGCGCGTTTCTGATGTTTCCGAAAAACCCGATTGTCATTAAACCCGCGCTTTGCTAGGAGTGGCTGATGCGTTGGATCGGCCGTGCGCTTCTCATGCTGCTGATTTCCGTTGCCATGGCGGCAGCGACCGGCTGGGGAACGCTCGCCATCTACTACTCCGACGTTCCCGGCGTAGAGCTGCGACGCAACCTCGCTACGGCTTTCTCCTTCTTGGGTGCGGCTATGCTGGGGTGGTACCTCTTCGCCGCCAAGCGGGGAAAGGTCCTGGTCGTTTTTTGGGGTCTTTTTCTGCTGCTGGTGGGTTGGTGGTCGACGATTCGCCCGGCACAGGACCGGGACTGGGCGCCCGAGTACGCCAAGCCGGCGTATGCGACGATCAACGGTAATCTCGTGACGATCCATAACATTAGAAATTTCGACTACCGCACCGAAACCGACTTCGTGCCGCGCTACTACGACAAAACCTTCGACCTGAATAAGCTCGATTCGGTCGATCTTATCGCCTCGTACTGGATGGGGCCGGCGATCGCGCACATCATGTTGAGCTTCGGCTTTGCCGGCAAAGATTTCGTCGCTGTATCGATCGAGACCCGCAGGGAGAGACAAGAAAGCTATTCCACCATCGCGGGCTTCTTCAAGCAGTACGAGCTGTTCTACGTCGTGGCTGACGAGCGGGATCTGATTCGCCTGCGAACCAACTACCGCAAGGACCCCCCCGAAGATGTGTACCTGTACCGGATTACCGCGCCATCCGCAAACGGCCGCCGATTGTTTATGGATTACATTGATAAAATAAACTCGCTAGCGGAGAAGCCCGAATTCTACAACACGCTCACCACTAACTGCACCACCAGCATCCTGACCCACACGCGCGTCAATCCGGACAGCCTTCCTCTATCCTGGAAAGTTCTCGTGAGCGGCTATGCTCCCGAATACGCTTATGAGGGCGGCAAGCTCGATACGAGTCTACCCTTTGCCGAGCTCAAAGAGCGATCGCGGATCAACGCCGCCGCGCAGCAGGCCGACAAAGCGCCTGATTTTTCTCGTCGCATCCGGGCGGCGCTGCCAAGGCCGCAAAACCCGCGTTCGCATTAACCTCTTCCGCGGTTGCTCTCCCGCTCATTCCCCGCCGGCTTTCGAGCCCGATCTTCGTCGGCTTCATTTCTTAACCACCTTATAACCGGAGGTATCCAGCACGTTGAACACCTGGATGATGGCGTTGGTAGGCGCATAACCGACGTTCGGAAAGTAATAGCGCACCAGCGAGTCCCGCCATTTCGGGTGACCGTGAGCATCCAGATAATCCTTGTTGGTCAAAACCGCCAGCACCATTTTTTGCACGACCTGCACGTATGCCGGATCATTGATGTCCAAATTGACAATGGCCGACGGGACCGCATACGTTTCGGTCTCTTCACGTGCGCGCTTGTAGAGTTTCGGTCCCAGCGTTTCGCGCAGGTAGATCTGGTCCAGAACCGGGTTTCGAGGTAGCCGGACAAAATGAACTTTACCGAGGGCGTCCTCGATGAATGGGACGGGGGCGCCACCGACAAAAAGCATCGCATCAATCTGGCCGCTGTTTAGTTTCTTGAGCGCTTCTTCCGGTGTCTCGTGGGATTTCTCGGCCTTTACGTCATAGAGCTTGAGCAGCACTTCGCCTGTCAGCGACGTACCGCTCTTCTCTGGTCCGAGTGAAATCTTGCGGCCCTCGAGATGGTAAAACGACGTGATCTCCGGTTTGTTGGTGAGAACGTGAATCTCCTCCGGATAGAGGTTCAAAACGACCTTGATCCGCTCGAAAACATTGACGTTGCCCGCGACTTTGGCGACATCGGCAAAGTACTTGAGCGCGTCCAGCTGGACGATCGCCAAATCGACCTCCCCCTTCGCCAGCAACTCGATATTCTCAAAGGAACCATTGCTCGTGGTTAACCGGACGCTCAGCCCCTCTTTTTCCACCACGCCTTTGATGTCCTCGCCGATCCTGGCATAGGTACCGCCAGCAGGGCCGGTGGCCAGAGACAAGGTCCGGGGCGCCTGCGCATAGACCGCCGTCGCCCAGAAAAGAAAAACCGCCAGCATCAATTTGATCTTTTTCATCGAACCCCCCTATTTGGACTTAACGAAGTCTTGCTTCCTGTGAGATTGCCCGACGAGCAGATTGCGTATCGTACGCTCGACTTGACGTCGCACAAATTGAGCAATTGAACGCGCGGCTCGCTGCCGTGGCAGCGAGCCGTCTTTTATCGTCAGGGTCGAAGACAGCCGGATGGAGCGTGACTCCCGCTATTTGTCCGGCGTGATCTTGGTGATTTTTGAGCCCTCCAAGCTGATCCCTCCCATGAGGCCTTTCTGGCTGAAGATAAAAGCGTAGACGCCTTTCTGTAGCGTCGTCGACGACAGGTTTTTGCCGAAGCCCTTGTCCAAAACAACAATGCTGGGCCCGGTACCGATCTCCCAACCGTCGCTCTTATCGAGCCACTGGAGTGAATCATCGTCCATGAACATCAACGCGTACCCAAACGACTGCGCGCCGGCCTGGAAGCCAACCGAGGCCGCCAGCGATCGGTAGTACGCGACGGATCTGCCCCCCTTGCGCAATGCGCCGTCGCCATACTGCCCGGCGACGATAAAGCCGCCCTTAACGATATCGGGAAATACTAGAACTCCCCGCGCTTTGTCGGCCAACGTCTTCGATCCGGGTTCTGTTTTGTAAAGCTTCGCCAAGGCATTGTTGACCTTGGCGTTGATTTCGCTCGCGCTCGCCGCCAAAGCCGAACCAGGGTTGCCGATGCTCATGATCACTGCGGCTAGGGCCGCGAGTATCCATAGTCCCCACGCATTCATTCTTTTCTTTGTATGCATTTTCTTTCCTCTTTCGCTTCTAACCTCGCTTCACCTTCCTTATCGCTACCGCGCCAACCGTGGCGGGCGCGATGTCAACTATCAGTCGGCCTCCGCAAAATCACGGGAAACCCGTCAACCCCAACCCACGTATGCGCGCGAAACCCTAGCCCGTGTGTGGTTGAGTCTCGACTCCTCTTTGTCAATTCGTTGTTCCATCAATTTTTGCCTCCTCTCGTGCAGTAGCACTGGATATGAGCCCAAAGTCGTCGGCGGCCCGCTAAAACAGCAACTTTACAAGATCCCCCAAAATTACCTCGAACGATACTTCGTATAGCAAGATCGGCAAAAACGGCAGCAGCACCGTAATGATGACCGCGATCAGATCCTGGAGATCGACAGGAATCGCTTTCATCTGATAGACATTCGAAACTACTTGATAGAGATCTGTAGTAGCCGAAAAATGCTGCACGTCCAACGTGCCCTCATCAACGCCTTCGACACGCTCCACCCACCTCCGCTCCAGCTGGCTTCCCACAGCGCTGGCAAGAGCCCCGTACTCGAATATCCCCCTTCGGCGCGCCTGAATCAGCTGTCGGCTAAATGCCAGCAGAGGCCCGACGAAGAGAAACAAGATCACCGCAACCAGCGCGCCAATGACGTATTTGAACGCCAGCAGGGGAAGCGTAAACGGCTCCGCGATGATCAAGAGCGGCGTCGCAATCAGATAACGAGCGTGGACCGCGAAATCAGCCATCAGCGACTCCAGCTTATTCTCTCCCAAGGCCAGGCCCTGAAGAGCGGCGAGCACGGGAAGCGGTGCCCAGACGATAAGCGCTGCGAGAATGGCGCGCTGGAGGCTCCGTCGCTGATCGGGCTTGATGAGGCCGAGCGATTTTTCCAGCCGCAGCGGCGGACCGCCATCGAAGATTTCAGTATCCTTTAAAATCGTTTGCGACATCTTTAACTCTATTGTCAAAAGATCGCCGTGATCAAGGCCGCAATCCCGAGGAGCAAGACCAAAAGAGCCACCACGGCAGCGATCGAGTATGGAACTTCAGCGTGATAGTGAAGCCGAAGGAAATCAGTAAGACTCCAACTCCAGTCCTCATCCAGGCCATCAAGGTTCGCTCGCAGGCAAGGTGAGGGTGGTCGTGGGCAAGTTTTGTGAGATATCCATTGTGGTGTTGTGCTCCGCCATCTGAACCTCTAGGAAAAAATGGTTTGTTGGAGTACTGAAACATTGGGTTTAAATGCATCACGCCATTTACTCCACGACTCCGATAATCCATCCTTTAATCCAGCCTTCTCACTCTAGTCTTTCGGCCGGACCTGCGATGCTTGCCACGGCCAGCGCTCTTCAATCTCAAGCACCAAACTCCAACTTAAGAATGTGCGAATCAGCACGAGCAACCCCAAAACCAACACATTGGATAAAGTCGGCTCCAGCACGACGGTGCGTATGATATCTGCCGCCACCAGCACTTCCAGCCCCAACAGCAAAGCACGCCCGACCTTGTGCCGGTAGTCATTATACGTACCTCGGTCCGCCTGCCGCGCCGCAACCTTCAAAAGATAGGCTACCGTCGCCATAAGGGTCGCAATGACGATAATGGCAACAGCGAGAAGCTCCATTCCCGCGGCGGCGTATTCTACCCAGTTCAACATTCCTTCGACGGCATCCCCCGCGTCGGCGTTAAGCTTCTGCCAACATCATTTCCTCCAGCCCGCGTCCCTAACTAAGGCACTCGAAAGAGCACGGCGGCAAAAGCGAAAAGCCCGATCAGGATCAATACCACTGACACCGCCACGACCGGTGTGTGGTGAGCAAATTCATCCACTCCGGCAATCGGTTTGAAATCCTTTTCCCAGAGATAGCGCACCAGCGAACGGTACTCCCAGACCGCGATGATTATTGCAACTATCCCGGTTCCGATGAGCGCCAAGCCCAGAAACCAGGGCGCCCCGGGGTGGGCGGCCGGCTCAATGCCCGGTGTCTTGTTGATTCTGCCCAGAAACTGGAAAATCGTGAAGCCGAAGCCGATTAGCGCTGTTGCCGTCCGCACCCAGGACATCAGCGTGCGCTCAATGCTCATGCGCGTGCGCAGCCAGGAGAAATGCGACTCGGCGGTTGCTCTAACTTGGAATCTGCCCGTCTCTTCGCTGGGTTTCTCGTCTGGCATCGACCTTAAATCCTTCCTACTTTCTCCCGCCCATGCACTAAGCTCGAAAAGATACTCTCGCTTCTCCAAACTTCGCGTCTTGGCGCCTGCCGGCGCGCGAGCCCAATCTTCAGACTCGTTCTCCCGCTAGGACGCCACGCTCGCAATGCCCTCTCTGCGCCTAACAAGCATTGCCTCATGGGGTCGCATAAACTTGGTTGCTCTCACCCTACTTGTTCACCCGAATGATACAGCGAAAGCCCAGATGGCAGGTCGAGGTATCGATGGGCTGGGCCATGCGCGTGTCGAGCCCAAAGAATTATCGTGAAAACTAATCAGATTCTTTTGACGCCGCGCCAACGCCCGCAACGCGAACGCAAGTGCGGCTACCGATTCAAGTCATCCATCGTAACTCCGATCGGTCTGAACTCACCCTTCGGGAGCATTTGAGCCGTGAGTCGGCCATGTCACGCCTGCCTTTTTCAAGTGGCCTTCAGCCAGGTCCTCGTCTGGTAAAGAAACCCCACGTAGCCGCGAACCTTGAGCTTCCCATCTTCAACCCAAATTTCCCCGCTGTAGACCTTGCCGTCCTCTGGGTCCAAGATCGTGCCGCCCTTGTAGTGATCTCCGCTCGGGCTTAAACCCTTAAGAATGACGAGCCCAATGATGGGTTGGTCTTTATCCTCGCCCGTGCACTTGATGCAGACTTTCGGTTTGCCCTGTTGATTGTTGGCCTCGGTCAGTCCAACGATCTTGCCGAAAAGCTTGCCTCCCTGCTCGTAGATCTGCACTTCGGACACGATCTTACCGGTCTTCTGGTCAAGTGTATTCCACTTGCCGACCGCCGACTCAGCAGCGAAAACAAATTTCCCCGCGATTAAGCTAAGCAGAACTACAAAAACAGAAACCCGCTTCATCCTTTTGCTCCCTTCATCACTTGCTTTTTCTAGCACCAAGACGCCAAGACCTCAAAGAAAAATCTTCTCATTATATTTTTCGAGATTGGCGACCTGCGCGCAAACATGTCTTTTTTTCTTCTTTCTTTTGTTACAACCTTGACCCTCAGTCCGACAAGCATTGTCACCTTCAGGTGTCAGGGTTCGGGGACCTGTGATCATCACTGGCTGCTCCCTATCCCCACATAGAACAATCAGTGCACGCGCCGCCAGCAATCCGGCTGAAGCACCGCCGGAGACGAACTGGAAGTCCGCGCGCTACGAGATCAGCCGGCACTGCGGCTTCCCGGCTTGAGTTTGCTTCGGTAGCACGCCAGCGGCAGTCACCGAGGAGAGTAGATCATATACCTGGAGGGAGGTCACCTTTTGGGGGATCTCCCGGCGACATCCATTCCAACTATCACGAATTCCGATAATTCACCGTAGCTGCCGTCATCCGACAATACGCAGAGCGATATATGGGACCAGGTTGAACAGGATTATGCCGAGCTTGAAGATTCCCATCCCGGCGTAGTGGATGATGTCAAACTGCTGTTTTGACAATTGAAACCAACGGCCATGAAGCCGATGCATCAAATCGCGGGCCAGGACAAAAAACAGAAACCAAACCAGCAGAACTCCGTAATTGATTACCGCGCACCACAGGAACGCATCGCGCACCGTTTCTATACTCATCGCTTGCCCTCCAATCTGCAGTCCACTGATCCGACATCTTCTGGTACTGTCAGGTTCTTATTCGACGAAATAATAATGATCGCCAGCCTCCCTGTATGATGTTTCTTTGCGGCGCAAGTCGTGTTGCGGTTATTTCACGACAGTCAGCGCGGGGGAGCTTCCACTCGCCCTTCACGGCGGCTTCGCTGGGTCCGTAAACGCGAGCTACGAAGCTGTAAAGGCCGGCAGGGCGGGTAGCGAGGAGTCTAGATTCCTTGGACCAATTCCGACCAATTCCTTCCAGAATTCGTCATTCCCGAAGGTTTCTAACCGTTCGGCTATTTCAGCCGGGATGCTTAACCATCTCACGCGCTTTTTTTGCCCCTCCTCGAGCTCAAGTATCAGCTTGTAGGCCACGTAGTACTTGTAGATGTTACGCACGTAAGTGGTCGTTTCAATGCCGACTTTCTCCGCCGTGACGATCTCGACGTTAGCCGCGACGGATTCGGATCGACTCCACCACGCTTGAGGCTCACATCAGCTACCCCAACGATGTGGGAGTTATTCACCAGGCAGTAAAGCCCCTCACTCGTACGGCAGCCTCTTTGGGTAAGAAGATCACCAGCCACGTGCGGGCCACCAAGAAGGCGGTTTTCAGTTGGAGTCAGACGGCGAAGGCCAATCCCAGGGAGCACAAGGAAAAGGGACGAAAAATCCTCAAGAAAGCGGCCAAGCTTGCCCAGCATACCGTGGAGGAGAGCCGTAAGGCCTTCCAACGGCTGTGTGGTTCTGTGTCGAGTCAGCACGCCAAGCTCAAAGAAAAGTTTTTTGAGCAAATCGAATTGGCCGAGAGAATTTTGAGCCAGACCGAACAGAAGCTTCAGGGAAAGAAGTCGATACCGCAACGCATCGTTTCTTTCCACGATGTTGAGGCACGAGCTATCTGCAAGGGCAAGCTTAACAAGCGCGTGGAGTTTGGGCGCACGTTGCAACTGGTGCAGGACAGTTGTGGAGTCATCGTTCACTATGAGATCCACTGTGGCAACCCTAACGACGCACTCAGCTGCTTTCTCTGGTGCAGCAGACAAAAAACCCGTCTCGGTGTAAAGCCCCAGGAGGTGGCCGCGGATCGAGGATACTACAGTGCCGATAACGTGCTGGCGGCGTTGGATAAAGCCTTCATCTCTCTCCCTGATCTAAGGGGTAGAAGAAATTCACTTGCGGTGAAGAGCGCCCGCACCGGGCCGCCGCCACTTCCGCTGCCAGCTCTTCCATCGTCGAAAAGAGCGCTTTGTACACCTGGCAGTAGGGGTCTTTGACGAAGAACCGCCCGGTGATGGCATATGTCCGTACCGGGCACCCGCCGTGACAGACCGAAAGATAGTCGCACCCAGCGCACGTCTCGTGTTGCATGAGCTTCTCCGGCCGCGCCTGGAACTGCCGCCGGGCTGTGCTCTTCTGCAGCAACTCCGTGAAGCTGACGTTGTCGAAGATGTTTCCGAACCAATAGTCGGGGTAGCTGGTGACCCAGCAATCGCACTGGGCAACATGCCCCATGGCATCAATGCTCACGAACTCGTCGGCGCAGTTCTGCCGCCAGATGCAGGGCAGGCAGGCAGCGTCACCCGAGAACTGATTCATCAACTCGTCGAAGGGTCCAACCTTCACGCCCTGTTCGTACCCGCGCTCTACCCACACCCTGGCCAGATTGACGAAGAATTGGCTCAACCCATCCAGATCAAGGAGACTTTCTCGCTTGGCAGCAGTCGCCTCTCCGCCGGAAAAGGAGGTATTGATTTGAAAATCGGTGAGTTGCAACTCGTCCACGAAATAGGAATAGAACCTCTCCGCTCCCAGTCGGAACGTCTCTTTGTTGGGGATAGAAATGACCCCGACCTCGATGCCGGCCGCGCGCGCCGCATGCACATTCCGCGCCCAGAGCGCCGTATACTCCTCGGGTGTGCGCCCCTTGGCTTTGCGGTACAGGTTGGGGAAATCCATGGACGTACCAACGCTGTTGCCGAACATGTCGGCAATTATCTGGTTCCATTTCTGGCTGTACCCGATCATGTTTGACTGCAGACTGTGCCGTACATGTTTCCCTCGTGCCGCGGCCGCTTTGTCGATCAGCTCATAAGCGCGCGCGAACCAATGTGGCGGCAGAAGCATCACCTCCCCGCCCTGCCAGTAGATGGTCAACGCGGCGATGCCCTTGCGCTCCATGTGGTCGAGCAGCTTGTCGATAACCACGGACAACTGCTCGAGCGACATAAAGTCGTTGGTTTTGTCCTCAAAGCAGTATTCACAGGCCACATTACATTTGTTGGTGGGCAGCAGAATCAGAGAAAAATGGTTGCCGATCATCGTGCGGCCTCCGTTCTTGAGTGCAGAAAGGCGTCAAGGTCGCGCTCCAGCTCCCCGGCGGCCTCGCGTAAGTCATGGAACACGGTCTTGACGCCGTCGCAGACAAAGTCCCGGCGGGGCCATTTGAAATAGCCGCCGCAGTGCGCGAAGAACTCACAGCCTGAGCACTCCCCCCGTTCGGCCAGTAATTCCGTTTTCAGGTCTGCCACAAAAGACTCGAGGTCGCCGGTCACGCTGCTCATGTTTGTATTGACGAATCGCCGGGCGACGGTCTCCGTGCCGTTCTCCGTGACGTAGCGGAGGATGGCGGGATCGTCTTCCTGAACATGCCAGAGTGTAACGGGGTCGTGGTGATAAAAGGACAAAAGCGTACTGTGGAAGAATTCAACGGGTTGGGAGACCGATGAGTGATGCAGGTAGAAAGCCAGCACGCCGCGCAACTCTTCGACCACGGTTGGGTCAGGCTGATTCACTTCCAGTTTGACGCTGAACCGTAACGAGGAAGCGACCTTCACGGACTTACTAAATCCGCAAGTCACAGGAATCGAGACCCGCACCGGATGTTTGTCGAGGAGTTTCGCATGCCGGTACAGCAGCGGAAATTCCTCCGCTGGATGGAGCATGGCTAGCTCCACCGGCACCGCGTATCCCCAGTCCGCCAAAGCGTCAGCATCAACGCTCAAGGAGAGAAGCTGCACGCCGACAAGATTTTCGCAATCGCTGTCGGACAGTGCCTTTATCAATTCGGCCGGGTCCTGAACGCGAACAATTATTTTTTTCCCCCGATACGCGGCGGCCAGGTGTAACGGGATGTGATACACAACTGCAGTCATGCTTGCGGATCCCCCTTAGCGCCAGCGCGTTGGCAACAGCCGAACTCGACGGCGGCCTTGCACCCGCATCGTCTATCAGCGAGCATTGAGCCAGCCACCCCCGCCTCGGCGGTTGAGCCAGCCTCCGCCCCCGCCGTTGATCCAACTGCCGCCACGGTTTACCCAGCCTCCGCCCCCACCGTTGAGCCAGCCTCCACGGCCATTGATCCAGCCCGCCTCGGTTTCCGATCCGGGCAGGAGACTTCCCAGGACAATCCCCCCGATCACGATCTGCGACCACTTCTTCAAACTCTTGAAAAAGTCTCTCCTGCACAACAACTCGCCTTCGTCAGACACCTCGGCAATCGGCTTCGCTTTATTTTCAGTTTCCATGATTGAACCTCCGCTCGATTAGCAGACTAATGCGCACGCCACCCAGGCCGACCCATGTCGTAATGGCAATCCGTCCTTATTTGGTAGGGGGAGGCTCGCCGGTGAGATTGGAGAAGTGCATCATGACAAACTGCCATTGGTTTCCTTTCTTCTCCAACGCCACAGAAACGTTGAGCCCATACTCCCTCTTCGTCCCCTTTTTGGAATCAGTGAATTTACACATCGCTGCCCCCCACTTCACGGTGGCGCTACCGCCGCCTTCCCTCCAGTAGCACTCGTGTACGAGTGTGCCTTTGTCAAAGTCCTTGAAGAATTCCGTGTAGGCAGTCTTGATTTCCTCTCGACCCTGATACCGTTCCCCTGGGCCGGTCCCGATCACAACCGTCTTGGGACCCGGCGCGAACAGCGCTAACACGCCATCCAGATTCTGTTGGTTCATGGCGTCGTCATGTTTCTTCAACAGCTCTGCGACCCCGGGATCAACTTTGCGCCCCTGAGCTTGCGCGAGACAGACGGGCGCGACCAGACCGAAAATCGTTAGCAGGAGAGCGTATCGCCGCAGGCGACTCGCTATGACTGATTTGGAGATCATTTGGTTACTCTCCCTCCTTTATTTAATAGAAACTGGAACACTCGAATTTACTAACACGGCCGTTGGTTTGCAATCGGGCCCCCCCTGATGTCCGCTCTCATATGGACACTACATCCGCCGCGGAGGCCGAACCATCGGGCCTTCCCTGATTTTTGGCTTCCAAATCCCTTAGCCGGTCGGGGCGTGGGCTTGGGTAGCGTTGCGAAACGGCTTCCACATGTCCATCACCGCCAAGCCAATGCGCTGGCTTTTGTTCTCGCCAAGCCAGTGGTAAAACTGCCCCATGCTGGCCTGCGAACGGTCCTCGCCACCGAACCATATCGGCCGCTCGCGCACCAAGTCGCTGACCACGATGCGGTAGGTGTGGCGCTTTTGAATCGAGACTTCGTCAATGCCAATGACCTTTGGCCTCGGGCTACCTGCCTTAGCCAGCTGGGCCGCCATGTACTGCTTGTCCAACTCCTTGACCGCGTGCCAATCGAGCTTGAGCTCCTCGGCGATATCCTTGATCGTGGCAGAGCGACAGCGCCGGCCCACGTAATCGGCAAAGCGCTTGGTATAAAACGGGTTGTCGGCCAAAAACTCCAACCGCTCGCGTTTCACTTTGCCGCAACACCGACACTGCACCCGGCGTACCTCGAACTCCAGATAGATGCGCATGTCGCCGCACGACAGATCCCGCACCTGCCGCGTGGTGCGATCGTAAAAGCTGCGGTGGGCTCGCCCACAAAAACCGCACAGCGTTTTTTTGAGCGCCGTATAAGGGTAATGACACGCGCCTTGGGGTCACCGAACACACCGCGCAGACGAACCTTGGGACAAAAACCAGAGAATCGGTATGCATCGAGCAGAGCTTTGGGTTTTTTAGAGACCGGCATCGAGAAATCATGCCAAATTTTCGCTCCTCTTCAAACCCAGCAAAGCCAATGCTGGTGCGGTTTGCAGCCATGCCTACCCTCAAAAACTACCCACACTCTTACGCGATGAGCCTTTATTTAGTTACTGGTTTTGCGCAATGACCAGGAGCCGCGCTGGGTGGCGCAGATTTTCCGGCTTGCGTCAACCTCTTTTTTGGAACCCTCTACGTTGACAAAGACTTTTAGGCATTGCTCCTTCGAGCTAAACTGAAACCTCGAATCGGGTCGGACGGTAATATCGTTCACGCCCGGCCTTAGCCGCACGGAATTTTCGCGCGCCACGAGGTTATTTCTTACATCACGGATCTCGATCTCGGTATCGCAAGTGCGATTGCCTTCGAAGCGCACCTTGACTCTCCAACCACGCACGCGCTGGCCCTCCATTACCGGGTCCGGGGACATATCAAGGTCTTGGATGGTGACACGGTTGGACCGTTGACAACCGCGTCCGTACTGTGCCTCCGCCAGGTTCGTCGCAGACCCCACGAGTCCCATTCCGCAGAAAACCAAGGCACAAATTTTCTTATATGATGGCATGAGCATCTCCTTCTGGAGTTGAAAACATTGTTGCCTCTTTTACCGTATTAGTTATAGGTGACCTGATGATAGACCGATTCCCTTTTGATAGAGCGTTCACGCAAGCAGCGAGAACACCAAGGAATCATAACTCACGACCGCGCTTTTGCCAATTCCGGGGCTGGCCCTCCGTGACCTATTACCTGAGCGAGAAATCGACGCGGCTTTCTTTGGCCTTCACTTTTCCTTTCTCCTCGGCCGACGGCGGTTTGGACGCAACGAGGAAGAGACGATCGGACCCAACTTTACTGTTATCCAGGAGATAGTCTCTTACTGCTTGAGCGCGCCGGCTGGCAAGCTCGCTCAAATCCGCGTCGCTTATTTTCGTATGCTCGAGCATGAGCTTCTCCATCTGCGGGACCGGAAGCTCTTTGACCAAGCCAATGACGTTTCGCTCTTTAGGGAAGTCTTCTTGCTTGTACGCTGCCCATAAAAACCGGGGATATTCCTCACTTGAGATCTGAACATCGTCCACCGATTTCGGAGCGGCACCTTGACCGGCTAGGTCCTTCATCTTTTGTGCCTTCACCTTCCTCTCTACCGCAAGACGCTTCAGCCCTTCGAGGTCGTTGACCGGGTCCACGCGACCGGCAATCTCCAGTCTCAATGCCGGACGGTTGGTCAGAGCCGTAGCCAGCGTCTTTAACCGCTCCTCCGCGGCCGGGGAGATCTTTGCGCGGCCGTAATCAAACTCAACGTAGCTGAGTTCTTCGCCTCCCCCGCCGAAAGCGGCGCCAAGAAGCGCGAACGGCGAAGTCACCGCTTTGGTGATGATATTGAGGATGATGCGCAGGACGATGCCGCCGACGCTGAACTGGGGATCGTCCAGAGAGCCGCTAATGGGAAGATCCACATCGATCACGCCGTTTCGGTCCTTGAGGAGCGCCACCGCTAACAATACGGGTAACTTGGTTGCCGTGGGGCTTTCGATCCTGTCCCCGAAAGTCAGTTGATTCAAAATGATTTTGTTCTGGGCGGAGAGCTTGCGGTTTTCTAACTTATATTGAATATCGAGCGAAAGCTTGCCCTTCTCGATTCCGTAGCCGACGTATTTCGCGGAATAAGGCGTCAGAGGACTCAGATCGATATCTCGGGCATTGGCCTTTATGTCCAGGAACAGATCCTTCGCCAACGGGTTGATCTTGCCGTTGATGTCAACCGGCGCAGCGTTGTCGATTTTTGCCTGAAGGTGAACGTCTGCCGGAGTCTCTTGCTTGAGAGCCGATACGAAACCTTGGACACCGGTCAGGTTCGCCGAATAGTTCGGTTTCACAAAAAAGTCGCTGAAATCGACATTGCCGCCCTGGAGATTGACTTTGCCGATCGTGATGCGCGGCTGCGCGGCCTCAGCCGTTCCGGCCGCCTGAGGCGCCGGGCTGGAAGCCGAATCTTTTGCAGCCGGTTCCTCCTTCTTTTGGGCCATGACGTTTTGCAGGTTGATCTTTCCATCAGAGCCGATGATCACCCGTGAGTAAAAGTCGCCGAGGGCAATCTCGTTGATGTCGAGCTGGACGGGTTGCATGGAAAACCGGATTCCGTTAAGAGCCAAAGATTTCCACTTGAGCAAGTCTTCTGCGCTGCTCTTTTCAATAGAACCAAAATCATTGACTTGTAAGTTTCCTTCATAACTCACCTTCGCGGGACCATTGCCGGCGGTTTCAAAGGCAAGACTCCCCTTGGTGCCGATTTCTCCTCCCGTCAACAAAAAATTGACCCTGTCGGTCCAATACGGTTGGAACGGAAGGAGATCAATGTCTCGCGCCTCGACCTGAAACTGGCCCGCTACCGGACCCCTTCCCAAACTGCCGACCATTTTGAGCGCTCCCTTGCTGTTGATCTTAGCCTGAAGGGTGGTTTTTGCCCGCGTGTTGGCGGCGTTGGAAAAGTTCTCCCCTCGAGCCGAGAACTCCGAGACCACTATCTTTGCAGGCGTCGGCAACGACTGGTCCTCAAAGACAATCCCGAAGCGATCCAGAGCAATTCGCTTTGTGCTAAATTTCCACTCGGTGTCGACCTTCTTCGCCGGCGACGTGCTTTGCCCCTCGGAAGCGCGCGCTTTGATCAGCCGGGCATAGCTGAACGTCCCGTCAGCTTCGCGCTTGACGAACCCGTTTCCATCCCTGGCTTCGACAGCGCCAATCGTTACGGCTTTTTTGCCGATATCGACCGTCGTATCTTTTACAGAAAGCAGAGGAACCCGCCACAACGGTTCGCTCTCACCGGATACGTGGAGACGCAAGGATCGCAGGGCAGCATTGACTTCGGTCAGCTTTGTGTCCAGTATCTCCCCCTTCTGTTCCAAAATCGGATGCGCGCTAAGATCCAACTGTCCCTCTCGGACTTCCAACGCAACCACGCTCTCGTAGTAAGGTAAAAGAGGTTTGAGTTGTAGACCCTTCAGTTCAAATTTGCCATCGACCAATAGCGGCGTAAGCTGTACGGTTCCGCTGTGGTTAAACTGTTCCTTGGCATCGGTTTGAAAGGAGATCTCCGTTTCGGCTTTTTGTCCCGGCTCATTGCTCAGCCCTTTGACCAGGACATGGATGTTTTCGAGCCGCTTTTGAAACGGATGTTCCAAAGACCGGTCATCGAAAACCAGCTTGCCTTGATCGAGCAAGACCTCGTCACAGCGGTAGGCAAAGGGCGAAGCGGGTTCTTTCTGCTCCCCGACTTTCTCACCGGCCGGGTTAGCGTTGGCAGCGACAAGCGTGCCAAGGTTCATGGTACCGTCGCGATTTCGGGTTAAGTGCAGTTCCGGCGACTGCAACTTCACCGACTTGATACCGGCCCGGCGCGCGAAAACCTCAAGCGCGTCCGCCACGACCTCCAAGCCAGGTAGATTCAAGATCGGTGCATCGTCTTTTCCTTGCACCACTAAATCTTTCAGTTCGACATGCCCGGAGATTTTTAGAATCGCTGGTTTACCTTTCGCGGTTTGAAACGACGCTGTCAGCTCGCCATCAAGTTGCCCAGTAGGAACCTTGAACTTCAGCTCAACCGGTGAATACTCGAAGTATTTTGGAATCTGCAGCCGGTCGATATCCAGATGAAAGGTACTTTCGAGCGAATCGCTAAACGGCTCGGTTTCCCCGCGAATTTCCACGGGGGCGCCGTCAATGACGGCCGAAAAGGCGGGCTGGACTTTGATGTCGGTGTAAGAAGGGAGGCTGGAGATAAACGGCACGCCGATCCGTATCGAAGTGACCGCGTGCTTGACTCCTTCCGGCCGATCATCGAAATTGATTCGACCGTCGATGACTTCGATATTGTTTAGCGAAAAGCGCGGTGTCGGCCCGGCGGGACCCTTGGTAAACTCATCGATCAAGTCGGTGAAATTGTAGGTACGATCTTCGTTCCGCACCAGGTTGACATAGGGCTTGACCAAGCGGACTTCCTTAAAAACGGGTCCCCAACGGAATAGCGATTGAAGCTCCAGGTTTGCGTACAGCTCGTCAAAGGAGAGCGCAGTCGCCGGTCCCTGGCGCTCCTTCATGAGGAAGCCGCGGACGGTCACCGACATCGCATAGGGATTGATCCGGATTTGTTGGATGGACACTTCGCGGTGGAGAGTCTTGGAGAGCTCGCTCGCGAGCTTTTGCCGCACCAGCGGGGGCGCGATGAGAGCGCCAATCACTCCGATCGCAACGACGATGGAAACAACCCAGATAGCGATCTTTCGTGTGCGCGGGCGTTTTGCGAGATCGATGGCGCCGTCGCGGAACTCTGTGATCTTAGAAGCCATCTTCCCGTTATAGATAAGAAACCAGTGTTACCAATTTATTATCGCAGCACAGAGTCTTTGTCTACTTCCTCCCGGAGATCTTTGGTGGTGGAAACGTTAATTTCCGCGCGGCAAACGTTGAGTGCGCGCGCAAATGCCTGGCAGGCTGAGGGGTTGTCCAGACGGTGAAATGATCCACGTCCCGAGATTATCGATCCCTTAGCTGACGCCCTATCCGTCAATTATAAATTGCACCTAGTCGCTGAGGATTGGAAAGTCTATGACGTCGTCATCGACAATGTCAGCCTGGTCAACAACTACCGATCCCAGTTCGATCGCGTCATCGCACAATCCTCTTTCGAAGAGCTCATTCGCATGATGAAGGAAAAACAACCGTCCGTTCTGAAAAAAAAGATGAATAATCTTCCTGCGGTTAGCGTGACGGCAACGGTCCGCCGCCGGCGACCTGCTTGAAGACTTCCACGGTCTTGGGGTCGCGAGGCAGTTCCTTAACGGCTTTTTCCTGATCGTCCCCGTCGAGCGGCGAAGGATCGTCACCCACCAGTTTCTTAAAATCTTTGTGAAACGCCGGATCCTTGAGGGCTTTCTGGACGGCCTCCTTCAGGATCGCAACCTGCTCTTTAGGCGTTCCTGGCGGAAGGATATAAGGTGAGCCAAATAGTCGAAACGTTCTGAACATGGTTAAAGTTTTTCTTTGCGTATCCGACGTGACAAAGGTTTCCAGTTCGGGAAGGTAGCCAAAATAAGGATGGTGATCGCCCTTGGGAATCTCGATGATCGCATGAAAGTACGTGAGCTTTTTTTCAATAACCTCCGGATTTCGGTGCAGGATTGTGTCGGCAATATTGGCTCTTGCGTCGATTTCGCCGCGCATCAAAGCGATATCCAGCTCAGGCCCGGAATAGCCCGTTACAAATTTAGGTTCTTTCAAATTAAGAATCCAGGCAAAGAGCCGCCCATTAATGTAGATATCGTGACCAACCGTCTGAGCCCCGATTCTCAATCCCGGGTAGGCGCGCAGTTTCTCAATGCTATTCAAACCAAGCGTTGCCGCCGTCTGTAAAACGTAATGGCTTTCGCTATTCGGAGTGCCCAGATAAATCAGCTTGTCAATGTCATATTGAACCCCTGTCTCTCCCAAGACCGCGTTCGCAACCAGTCCTACACCGACGTTGCCAATCGTCAGACCATCCGGACGGGCCTGCCCGTATATGTAGTTGGTGGCTTTTCGCCCACCGCCGCCGGTCATATACTCGCTAAGGATGGTGGGCTCTCCGGGGATGTATTTTTTTAGATAAGGTATCATCGCGGTCACGCGCATTGCCCCCGTCCCGCCGGGTTCCCTACCCTGAATGACGGTAATCGTCTTCCCTTTATAATAAGGGGGCACCTGGGGGAATGAGGATCCGGCAAACCCGATCACCGTCGCCAAGCCGAGGATAAACTGAAATGAGACCTTGTGCCTTCTCATTTGGTCCTCCTGATTGCCTTAGTCGTTCTTTATTAGAATATAGCGGTTCAATCAAGACGGTTACCAGGAGCCTGGAGGGGGCAAAGGCGCGGTCAAAGTACCAAGCCTTATTTACGCCACAGAGACCCAGAGTTCGCAGGGAACTAACGGCATAGGGCAAAGCGCATAGGGCACGGGGCGGAGGGGACGCCATACCCTGTGCGCCCTGCTCTTTGCCAGTGCTCAGCGCCTCCGGGGCGAGTTCTCTTCTGGATCAAGAATTTGCGTAAGCGGCGATAAACTTTCAACTATAGTCGCGGTGTCAGCCTGTCTGGATCATGTCGATGACCTGGTTCGTCGTGCGCACGCGGGCCATCTTCGGAAAAATCCGCTCCATGAAGATGCGGAAAGGCTCGCCGGCAGAATCGCTGCACGCGTCGCGCACGATGATCAGATTGTAGTCAAGATCGCGCGCCGCGTACGCCGTCGAGGCAATCCCTACTTCGACCGCGCCGCCAGCAAGAACCACCGTATCGACTCCGCGCGCGCGCAAAGCAAGATCCAGATAAGTCTGGTGAAACGCGCTCCAGCGATATTTAGGGATGATCGTATCCTGCGGCTCCGGTTTTAGCTCTGCGATGACTTCGCCCTCCCAGGATCCTTCGGTAGCAGCGTGCACCCTGGGATCGCACACACCATTGGGCCAGGGGCGCAGCTGCATGTCGGTATCCGTCACGACCATGCTTCTGATCATGCCATCCGGCCGGTGATTGGCCCGGGCGTAGGCGACGTGAAGAGAAGCCGCGCGCGCCGCCTTGAGCAATCGCACGGCATTGGCGACTACCGGGTGCATGCGCTCTTTCTTCTCCGCCGTCGCGCCGTGGTAATAGACGTTCAGCATATCAAAGAAAAGTAACGCGCTCTTTCTCGCTTCCAGTTCGTTAATACCCTTGCTCATTGGCATGCCCTCCTTCATCGATAAGGCTCGCGGCCTTATGTCATAGTGACAAAGTCCGGTCGCGCTGGCGTCATGCACCAGCGACTGATCGGCTTGCACAGACCCTATGGGTAGAAGTAGATTACCTTGCAAGTAGGTGCAGTGCCAAGAACCCACGGGCACAACATCGTATCGCAAGAGGTTTGATCCCACGAAATCCCTGTCAACTTGATGGAGATGAATGATGTTGGAAACCATAAGTGCGAATGACCTGATCGACGAAATCAAAGTTCTCGCCAACGAGCATCACGCGACGCCCGAAATCCAATACTTCTTGAACACCCGCTTTACGCCCGCCAGAGCGCGTTGCTGGATCATCCATCAGTCGAATTTCGTCAGGAACCGGAGAGACTGCTGGGCGCTGGCGATGGGGCACGCTCCGCTGGATGTGAAGCGAGAGATCTGGCTCCATGAGCAGGACGAGTTGATCGCGGACCCGCGCGCCGGGGGAACGGATCACTACGCGCTGATGACGAAAGAAGCGCGCGTTCTGGGCGTGACTCGAGACGAAATCGAGAACACCGAATTGCATCCTTTCGTCATCGCGGCGCTGGAGGCTTGGTTGCACCTCGGGAAAAAAAGCTGGCTGGAAGCGTTTGCCGCCGCGGCGGTCATCGAGGCCATCAACTCCGATGCTGTAGTTAAGGACCGGGGCTTCTCTTTCAAGGTTCGGTCAAAACTCGTCTCCGAGGTGGGCATTCCACAGGAGTTGTTGATCGCCAGGAACGTTCACGTAGAGGCCGATCAAGAGCACGCGACCATACTCGACCGCGTGATCGGCAAACATGTTCATACTGAGTGGGACCGCAAACTGGTCATCGATTCCGTGAAGAAATCGCTCGACGTCCACCGCGCCTACCGAGCCGGCGTCGCCTTTGCCATGCAACAAATCCCGCTAGATGCCTGAGATTGCCTGCTGGGATTCCAACCAAGGAGGGTTCAATGAGTTTACCGCACGCCCGCAATCTCTTGACGATCTTGAGAGACCGCATCAGCCGTCGCGCACAGCCCTGCTTGTCGTGCAAAACGATTACGTCACGAAGGGGGCGCGAGCCACAAACGGCACGGAACACTTCTTTTCCGTTCAGTAAGCCAGGGTGAAACGAAGTTAGAACGGGTAAGTGGCGCCCCCGCCGACGGGCAATATTTGTCCGGTAATAAAAGACGCATCGTGCGATAAGAGGAAAACGATCGCGGACGCCTGTTCCTCCGACTTTCCGTCACGGCCCATAGGAACTTCCCATCGATGGCGTTCTTCGCGTTCCTTGCTCCCTTCTATTTCGAACCAACGCGCTCCGCTCGGCGGTTGCTTTGGACCATAGGCAGGAACTCCGTAGCTTCTCGGAGTTACCCTGTCGCTGGCTCGGCTTGAACCGGGAGCGATGCAATTTACGCGAATTCCCACCGCTGCCACCTCTTTGGCCAAAGAGGTGGTCAGCGCAATAACGCCGCCCTTCGAGGCCGCATAAGGAACCCGTCCGGTACTGGCCACGGCATGCGTGGCGACGTTGCAAATCGCCCCGGAACCCTGTTCCAGCATGTAAGGCAACACGGCCCAGCACAGCCACATGCTGGGCCAGAAATTCTTCTTGACGGTCGCTTCAATCTGTTCCGGATTGAGGAGCTGATAGTCATAGTGCCAAATGCTGCCCCCGACGATATTCGCTAACGCGTCAATCCTGCCGTAGGTCTTTTTCGTGCTTTCCATCAACGCTTGCACGTCCTTGATCTCCCTGAGATCGCCGACAAACCCGGTTGCCCTCTCGCCAAACTCGGCAATTTCTTTGCACACCCGTTGCGCGGTTTCCTCGACTTGGTCCGCGACTACCACCGCCGCGCCCTCCTGGGCAAGCCGGCGTGCCGTGGCGCGTCCTATGCCTTGACCCGCGCCCGCCACGATCGCCACCTGACCCTCAAACCGGCGCGCGCCCGCTGCCCGGGAATCCAGATCTGCCATGTTCGTGCTCCTCCTCTGGCTCGAAACTTCCGATTCCAATCACCTATTGGCCTGTAGCCACTCGGGTCGCGCCCATTCTGTCAGCGGCAAGCCCTCAGCCAGCGCGTTGAGCTCTTGCCTCCACAGTTTTCGGAATAGGATCACGGCAACGTCCGACCGTCCGAGATGGTCCCGTTTACGGTCTACGATTCGCCCTTGACCGACTTGCCCCACTGCATCTTGCATCAGTCCGATGTTGGCCCCTGCGCCCGTGGAAAAAACGTTCTCCCGGGCCGCCTGGGTTTCCGCCTCTTCGATGGTCATCTTGCCGGCCAGCACGGCTTCCGAAAGCTCAGCGGCGCGCGCGCTTAGCGCGAGCATGTCGTCTTCGGTCCCGCCTACTTCTTTCGACCATCTCCTTTTGCTGTTCGCAGCGTAAACGGTAAACTCGACTCCCGTCTCATCATCAATCGGCACATTCCAGGTCAAACTTCCCAACTTCCCCATCTCTTCCTGGATCCCGACACGATGCGGATTTCCCTGCCGCTTTTCGTGAACATTAGGCATGCCCATCGCCGTGATCCACATCCGGCCGTCCGGCTCGGTGATGCGGTTAATCAATCCCCACTCCATCTCTTCGGAGGTCATCGTCATAAGATTCTCGCGGCGCCAGTCATTGCCGTACTTCCAGCGATTGCGATGCACAAACGGCGTGTGAATAGGGTCGCAATGATTTTCAATATATTGAAAATAATTGCAGTTTCGAATGTAAGCACGCACGCCATCGAACCCTACCTTGTCCCAATCCGGATAACGAGGAAAAGGAGGCGCCTCACCTTCGCCCAGATACGCAAAGACAAGACCCAGATAGTCTTGCGCCGGGTAGCTGCGGATCTTGATTTTTTGCGCAAATGATTCTTGCTCCGCGGGCTGCTCTACACACTGACCCGTGCCGTCATACATCCAGCCGTGATAGAAGCACCGGATGCAGTCGTCCTCGACCCATCCCGCCGACAATTGCGTGCCGCGATGCGGGCAGCGAAACTCGACGAGGTAAGGCCGGCCACTGTTACCCCGGTAAAGGGTGAACTCTTCATTCATGACGCGCATGGGCCTCGCCTTACCCGCGAGAAGATCCTGACTGCGTAGAATCGGCTGCCAGAACCGGCGCAGATATTGGCCTGCCAGAGTATCGGGTCCCGTGTAGGCAAAATTTATATAGTCTTTAGGTGAGAATTTTATCGAAACATTCTTCGCCATCGGTCACCCCCTTGTTGACCCGCAAACATCATCCATGGCCAGCGCGCCCGCGCGTCAAGTACAGCGCGGTCGTAGATTCCGTCCACGGGCGGCCCAAATTCAGATCGTCATTGATTCTTTCGGTATCGCAATACCCTTCGACTTGTCAAATTGAAAGCCCGCAGGTTTGAACCAGAACGATCCGCCGTGCTATAGGCCAATCAAACAGAGTTATCAGGAGAAACCCCATGCTGAGCGGCGAGGAGAATGAACGGTTAACACGGGTAGGTCCGGGGACACCGCTGGGCGACGTGATGAGGCGCTACTGGCTCCCCGCTCTCCTCTCCCAAGAGCTACCTGGGCCTGACTGCCCCCCGGTGCGGGTCAAGCTGGTTGGGGAGAACCTGGTCTCCTTTCGCGACACCGAGGGAAGAGTCGGTCTCCTCGACGAGTACTGCCCTCACCGGCTGGCGTCGCTGTTTCTCGGACGCAACGAGGAAAACGGGTTGCGCTGCGTGTATCATGGATGGAAATTTGATGTCCAGGGAAACTGCCTCGACATGCCCAACGAACCCTCGGAGAGCCGCTTCCAGGAGAAAATGCGCTTGACGTCCTACCCGACAGTCGAGCTGGGTGGCGTGATCTGGGCCTACCTGGGTCCGAAGGAAAAAATGCCGGATCCTCCGGGGATGGAATGGACCCGAGCACCCCAGACCCATCGCTTCGTCTCGAAAACCATCGAGTACTGCAATTATCTCCAGGCCATCGAGGGCGGCATCGATACCGTTCATTCGTCGTTTCTCCACAACAACGACCTGGCGAACAGAAGGAACTTCAAGCGGCGCGATACCGCACCGCGACTGGAAGTAGAGCGGACCCCCTACGGATTTCGCTACGCCGGGATTCGCAACATAGGCGAGGGCGGCCTGTATGTCCGCGTCTACCAGTTTGTACTTCCCTTTCATCAATGCCGATCGCATCAGATCGATTTTATCGCCGGAGACGGCTCACGGCGGGCGGTGCCAACCCTGGACGGCCATATGTGGGTGCCGATGGACGACGAGAACACCATGATCTACAACGTGATGCTGGCGGCCGATGAAGACCGACCGCTCACGGGGGAATTCATTGCCGCGACCGAGACGCATTTGGGAAGAGAGCCAGACGGCGAGACTCAAGTCCGGCAGCGGACTCGAGCGAATGACTGGTTGATTGACCGCGACGTCCAGCGGACCAAAACCTTCACCGGGATTACCGGTTTGAATACGCAGGACCTTGCCGTTCAGGAAAGCATGGGGCCGATTGTCAATCGCTCCCACGAGCATTTGGGAAGCACCGACAAGGCAATTATCACGTTTCGGCGTCTCTTGCTGGATCTCATCGCCGACTTTGAGACAGGGAGGGACCCGCTCGGGACAGATCCGAGCACCTATCGCGGGCTCCGGGCGGCCGACCTCATGATACCCCAGGGCGTGCCCTGGCAAGAAGGGGCAAAAGAAAAACTGGTCGCACGCTGGTAAACTCAGACACCGTTGACAGTTCCCAGCTCTACTGAAAGGATTTCTCCCATGGCAAAGTCGATACCGCAAAAGCCCGTCGTGATTATCCTGGACATGGCTAAAGGTTACGGCTGGAAACCGGGAAGTTTCGGCCACGAAATGGTCGCAATGGTTCGCAAACTCAAGGACGCAGCCTACGCGGCCAACGTGCAGGTGATTCACGTGAACAGCATGCGCCGCCCCACCGACAATCTCAGCGAACACTCTCGAATGATGGTCGGAACCGAAGGACTCGAGGTCATCCCGGAACTACAGCCTGTGAACAAAGACATCATCATCTACAAAAGATATCTCAGTGGCTTTTCGCATAACGACCTCGACTACACTCTGAGAACCATGGGCTGCGACATGGTGATTGTCGCCGGCGCGTCAACCGACAACACTGTGCTGTGGACTTGTGCCGACGCGCATCAGTACCGTTATAGAGTGGTCGTGGTCGAGGATTGCACCATAGTTCATCGCGAGAAAGAACCACCCGGCGCCAAGGAAGGCGCTCTCAGAATCATCCGCAGCGTACTAAAAGGCGAGATCTTACCGCTGGAACAGGTGGCGGCGAAATACTTGAGGCGAAGCTGAGCTACCCGGCCGGAAGTCATGGTTGCCGTAAAAATTCCTGACGACGCTCACTCTGGGGTGATCGCTCGGCGCGTCGGCCGCGCCGGTAAACCAATCCCCTTCGTGAGCCGTCTAAACGACGCAAGAAGGAGGTTCCGATGGCGAGCAAATCTATTATACCGCTCAGTATATTTTCTAGTGTCGCACTAGTGGCTCTTCTGGTGTTTGGCGGGGTCACCAACTCCCGAGCCGATAGCATTACGCGCCAGGAGCTGAACAATTTTGACCAATTCCTTGATAACCATAATAAAATAGCACAGGATTTGAGAAGGAACCCGAACCTGGTTAATGACCCGGCATATATTCGCAGCCATCCTGACTTAAAAGAGTTCCTGAACAATCACCATGGCGTGCGCGACGAGCTCCGGAATAATCCCCGACGGTTTCTTGCCCGCGAAGGTTGGTACGCGCCGGGTCGCGGGTATGAAAACAGTCGCGGCTATCAGAGCAATGGACGCGAGGGATGGAGAGAGCACGACGCATGGAGGGAAGGACACGGATCCTATTCGCGCAGGGGCTCGGATTAGACTCCGGCTCGCCGCCCCGCGCTCTTGTTCCTTAGGGGCAGCAGCATAGTCTAACCGACGAAGCGCCGACAGACTCTCTTCCGTGGCGCTTAGTCGCAGGCCGAGATAGGTCGTATCGTTCGTGTCTGACGGCCCGTTTCTGCCGTCGCCAACACGGGCGACCAGGCGGTTCTCCCTAGCTCTGAAGGCGCTTGCTCTCGTTCCACTTTTTCGCGTTAATGACTTGGCCCGTAATATCGGGGGTGTCTTGCCTGGCGAGAAAACAAACGAGCGGGACAACGACCTCCGGCGATTGCCCACCGCGCCCGTCGACGTTGGCGCGGCTCCCTGGGTGAATTGCATTGGCGCTGATGCCGAATTCGCGCACCTCTTCCGCTACCGTCTTCATCAGCCCTTCGACCCCGTGCTTGGAAGCGCAATAAGCGCTCTTGCCGGCCACGCCGTGGCTGCCGGCGTTGGAAGAGACGCTTATGATGTTACCTTTTCCTTGTCGGATCATGTAGGGCAGCGCGAAATGCGTGCATAGGAACACGCCTCTCAGATTCACGCCCAAAACGAGATCCCACTCCTCGACCGAAAGTTCATGCGTAAAGCGTTTCTGCAGACAGCGCCAGGATTCGAAGACTCCGTCTTCGTGGTCTTCCATCCTCAACCCTGCGCTGTTGATGAGGATGTCGATCTTTTGAAATTTCCCGGCGCAGAGTTCGACCATCTGCTCGGCGAGCTCGGTCCGGCTGAGATCGCCGCCGAAAAGCTCGCCGGCTCCGCCGAGGGACCGAATTTCTTCCAACACCTTTTTTCCTTCGGCTTCCCTGACCTCTGCGACGAGAACTTTCGCCCCCTCGCGCGCTAGCCCCAGCGCCATCGCGCGGCCGAGACCGCTGCCGCCCCCGGTTACGATCGCGACCTGATCGGTAATTCTCATACCTTCCTCAACCGCTGAAAACCTTTTTAACCCGCTCCACAACCGCGGGAGATTGACTCATGACTTCCCGTATGACGGCTTCAATCTCCTCGCCCATTGACGGCTCCATATCCAACCGCGATTTCTCAACCTCCGCTACCAGTTCGGGATCTTTCAACGATCTGCTGTAGGCTTCCCGCAGGCTCTTGACGCGGTCGGCAGGAACACCCGGCAGCGCCACCATCGGCCGACCCAAGGCTATCCCATAAAGATAGTTGGCTGCGACCATCGAGCCGCCCCCAGGCATGTTTTGCACGATCAGGTTCCCCCCATTCTTTCCCGGCAGACTTCGCATCAACGTGACCCGGAACGCACCCCCGCCGCTCTTTTTTTGACCGGTTGACATGTCCCAACCTAACCGGATAGTGTCAGCGCGAACTGGTGACCAGCGGCGAAAAGCCAGCCATCGTCCCACAACCGTTTATCAAGTGTCAAGATCGACGAAATTGGTATTGCGGCCGGCTCCGATCGCAGATTTGGAATTTGTCGCTCCGAAAAACGGTGCATCGCTTGACAACCCTGTGCGCTCTTTCTATACGCTGGGATAGCCCTTTTAGTTAGACGCCGCTCACACGCATTAAGGAGGAACTATGTATCAAGGCCAAAAAGTGATTGATGTCCACGGTCATATGTCGACGCCGCCCCATTTCAGGGGATTTCTCGCCGGCATGATCTCGCTGAACACTCCGAATACGAAAATACCGATGACCGACGAACAACTCGAAAACGCTCAGAAGAGCCATCTGCAGACCATGGATGAGCGGAGTATCGATCTTCAGCTCATAGGCCCGAGGCCTATTGCCATGTGGCACTGGACGCGGCCCTTTCTCCAGCAAGCCATATGCAGGGTCACCAACGACGTGATCGCGCGCATCGTAAAGCTGCACCCGGACCGCTTTCTCGGGATGGCGCAGCTCCCGCAGAACGCGCAACTGGATTCGCGCAACTGCCTTGCGGAGCTAGAGCGCTCCGTCAAGGAATTGGGATTCGTCGGCGCCTACGTCAACCCCGATCCGGGAGGGAAAAAAGAAGCGCCGGGGATGCATCACGAATACTGGTATCCGCTTTACGAAAAAGCCCAGGAACTCGACATCCCGCTCATGGTGCACCCCTCCACGAGTTACGACCCGCGCCTGGAGGTGATTCCGCACAATTACCAGATGAACAACTACATTGAAGAATTCATCGCCATGCACTGCCTCACCCACGGCGATGTCTTCGGCAAGTTCCCGCGGCTCAGAGTCGTGATTTGCCACTGCGGCGGCGCGCTGAATCGCTTCATCCCAACGGATCACCATATCGCCCAGAAGGACGTGAGCAAAAATCTTTACTACGACGTATGCGCCTACGACGTGAATTACCTCACGGCCGCGATCAAACAAAAAGGCGTCGACCAGATGCTATTCGGAACCGAAGCCCCAGGTTCGGGAGGCGCGCTTCGCCCGGATACCGGCAGGCCCTCCGATGATGTCCTTCCGGTGATCGATAGCCTGGAGTTCCTGAGCGCCGAAGACAAACTCAAAATCTTTCAAAAGAATCCGTTGAAGGTCTTTACCAAGGTAAAGATCTAGGCTTGACTGCGCGCGCCAAAGCGTCCTCAACGTCGACGACAGAGAGCCGTCCTCGCCCTCCAAGAAGGGCGAGGAGATTTTTCCCGGACCGAGGTCTCGATTACGAAGCCGCGCTGAGGATTCTCTGCCCGTAGAGCTTGACCGCATTGTCCCACAGGATCTTTCGCTTCGCCTCGTCGGGAACCGCGCGCGCATCCAACTCCGGCAGCGCTTTGTGCGGCTCGATCCCATCCAGATGGGGATAGTCGGTGTTCCAGACGATGTTGTTTCCCTTGAGATGATCGACCGCGTAGTCGAGGGCGCGCTCATCGCTGTCGCAGGCCACTGTGCACTGGCGCATAAAATATTCGCTCGGCAGCATCGAGAGATTTTTCGGCTTGCCCATGATGCTATAGCGCCCGTGCGAATGCACATCCATTCTCCCGAGCCAGAAGGGCAACCAACCGGCGTTCGATTCCAAGATCGCGAGCCTTAGTTCCGCAAAGCGTTCAAGGAGCCCGGTAAAAATAAAGTGCCCCATGGTCGCCATGTTATCGCATGGGAACCCGATCGCATGATCAACGCCCCGTAAAGCCTGAAAATCGTGCTCGCTGTTGTCGCTTGATTCAGTCGTCTCGAGCACCCGAAAGCCCCTGAAAGGTTGGACGCGGTAGCGGGACTCCCCGTGTACGGCAATCGGGAAGTCCAGCTCGGACGCCAGTTGCCACAGAGCGTCGTATTCTCTCTCGTGCAGCCACTTGCCCTCGGGTAAGAGCGGGTTGCGGACGGAAACCGCTCCCAGCCTCTCCACGGCGCGGCGTGCTTCCTTGACCATCTCCCCTAGGTCGGAGCCGGGAACCACGGCGATGAACTTGAGTCTGCGGGAATCCACGCTGCAGTAGTCATGCGCCCAGTTATTGTACGCGCGGCACAGCGCGGCGCCTAGCTCGGCGTCCTTCAGCGCGACGGTGCAGCCAAAATTGCCGTTGCTGCCCGTGGGGAGCAGCACCTGAATGTCCCAGCCATAGCGGTCCATATCCTTGAGCCGTGTCTCCGGCGCCCACCAGGTACGGTAAGCCTCGCCGTACTTCTCCTCCATAACGTTGAATGACTCTTTCGGCGGACCTTTGACCTGCTTTTCACCCTTGGGAATGATTTTTCCGTCGGGCTCATAAATCATAAACGTGCCGCTCATGTAAGCCACTTTCGGGGCCCGATCGCGGTATTTCGGCTCCACGTATCGCTCCCACATTTCCTTTGGCTCATGCATGTGCGCGTCCGCGTCGATGACCCTGTATCCGTTCCACATGATCGTTTCTCCGGTTCGATTCGTATCTCAGTTTACACCCTTGTACAATCTAAATACGAGCGCTAATTGAGGCGTTTTCCCCTCGGTTGAAACTCTTATTGACTGCATCCTTTCAGGTGCTGTAAGAGACAATCCTGGAACGTGTGCAAAAATGCGGCGCCTAACCCATCCTCACGGGGGGAGTTCGACTGCGGGCCTTGATTCGGCTTGCGGTCATTTTGAGCGGAAGCGAAAGCTCTCTACGCGGCGTTTCAAATGAGATTCTTCGTCGCTCTCGCTCCTCAGAATGACACGGGAGAGGACCTCAGGCTTTTTCGGAGGAATACCATTCATCTCAATAAACCGGGAGGTTAGGCCATATGGCACAGGCAGAGAAATTCGGCTCCGATGTAATCGTCGATATGATGAGGGCGTTTGACATCGAATACGCCGCCTTGAATCCGGGTGCTTCCTATCGCGGGCTGCACGACTCGCTGGTGAACTATGGCGGGAACAAGAAACCCGAAATCATTCTCTGTTGCCATGAAGAAATCGCGGTTTCCATGGCTTTCGGCTATGCCCGCGTCAAAGGCAAACCCATGGCCGCCATTGTCCACAACATCGTCGGCCTGCAACACGCAACGATGGCCATCTACAACGCCTGGAGCAGCCGCGTGCCGGTCATCGTGATGGGTGGCACCGGGCCGATGGACACTACCAAGCGAAGATCGGGAGCCGACTGGGTCCATACCGCTCTGGTTCAGGGCCAACAAGTGCGCGATTACGTCAAGTGGGACGACCAGCCTGCGAGCATCGCCAGCATCCCCGAGTCCTTCATTCGCGCCTATCGGATCGCGACTTCGGAACCCGCAGGACCCGTTTATCTTTGCTACGACGCAGATATCCAAGAAAGCCCGCTGGCGGAGGAAATTGCTGTTCCCGACTTGAAGCGTTACCCCGCCGCCTCTCCCTTTCAAGCGCCGGAGGATGCGTTTGATAAGACAGTTCACTGGCTCCTCGATGCGAAGTGGCCTGTGATCATCGCGGACCAGGCGGGACGAAGCGAAGCAGCGTTCCGTTCCATTATCGAGCTGGCGGAATTGCTTGCCATTCCGGTGCTGGACCAGGGCGGCGCGCTCAACTTCCCATCCCTCCATCCGTTCAACCTATCTGGCCAGCGACGAGAGGTTCTTTCCCGTGCCGACGTCGTGCTGGCTTTGGACGTCGCGGATATGTACGGCGCCATCAGCGAGAGGAGAGGCACCGCGGATCGGGTCCCCAACTATATTCTGCCGCCGAACGCCAGGGTCATTCGCGTCGATCTCAAGGACCTACTCGCGCGCAGCTGGGCGCAGGATTACGACAAACTCGCTCCGACCGATCTCTTCATCCACGCCGAGACTCGAGTCTTCCTGCCCGAGCTTGTGCGCCGCATCAAAGAAGAGAAAAAGCCCCCGGAGCAATTGCGCCCGGATCTCGATCAACGCAAGAAAAAGATCCAGGAAATCCGCGCGACGATTACACAACAACTCCAAGCGGAAGCCAAGAAGAAATGGGACGAAAAGCCGATTTCTTCGATCCGGCTTGCCTCCGACCTGGGAGAAGTCTTGAAAAACGAGGACTTCGTTCTCACCCACACCAGCTCGGGCGGAAAAGAGCGGAACTTTCTTAATCTAAACCGGTTCAATCATTTTATCGGCCGGCGCTGGCACGGCGGCGTGGGAGTCGGGCTGCCGATCTCGCTTGGAGCTACGCTCGCGCTCAAAGGCTCGGGCAAGATTTGCGTCGGCGTTCAACCCGACGGGGATTTTCTCTTCGGTCCCGCCGCCCTCTGGACCGTCAACCACCATGAGCTGCCGCTGTTGATGGTCATGTTCAACAACCGATCTTATTACAACGACGAGGAGCACCAGCACGTCGTAGCGATCGACCGGAAACGCCCGCCCGAGAATGCCGGCGTCGGCATTCGCCTGGAAAAGCCTAATGTGAACTTTGCCAAGATTGCCGAGGGATTCGACGTGCAGTCCATAGGACCCATCACCGAGCCCGGCGAGCTAAAAGGCGCCTTGGAAAAAGGCGTCCGTCTTCTCAAAGACACTGGCCGCGCCGTTCTTGTGGACGTGGCGGTCCAGAACCGCTAGACAGGAACCAACAAGAAATTTCGGATCGGACCGGACATAATGAAGAAAATCGCAATAGCGAAGGCGTCAAACCCCTCGCCGGCCAAAAGGGCGAATCCATTTCAACACATGATAAGGTTATGGTGCAAAACATGACCCCTAAGACTTCCTATGAGGACTGGCTCAAACAAGACCTGGGGAGTCTGATTGATGCGCTGAGTCTTTCTGATCTGCAAAAGCGCTTTCTGCGCTCGCGCTGGCTGGACCAGGTCATCTGGATGGAGAAGCGCGCGGCCACGGCTCGCAATCGGTATTACGCCCTCCGCATGGGCACCATCATCGGCGGCGTCATCGTCCCTGCGCTTGTGAGTCTCAACCTCGGCTGGGGCGGCGAAGAAGTGACGAAATGGCTTGCTTTCGGCATCAGTCTCCTGGTTGCGATGTGCGCCGCCGTGGAGGAGTTCTTCCACCATGGCGAGCGCTGGCGGCACTATCGGCGAACCGTAGAGTCCCTGAAAACCGCGGGATGGCAATTCTTCCAATTGACCGGACCTTATAACACAAATGACAGTCATGCTGCCGCATATCGGGCGTTCGCCGCGCACGTCGAGGAAATCATGCAGCAGGATGTCGACGTGTATGTCAGGACTGTAGTGCAAGAAAAAACGGAAAAGAAACCAGAGAGCAGAGAGAAAGAGGGTTCCGCCGCAGAAGGAGCCTGAGCTCTCCTGTTGCCAAGGGTCACCGTAGGTCACGATTTGCCTGCATACACGCCAAACGTAAAGAGCCGGGACCTTGGCAGATGATTCGCCGAACTATCCCGAGACGGCACAAGATCTCTAAAGATAGAAGGCGCGTGCGGCGAAAACGATGAAAGACCTGGTACCCTAATGTTCAATGCCTAGCTTACTCAGTCTCATCGCAGTCGTGTTCGCCTTCTTGAGCCTCGCCTTCTTCGCCGCGTCCGTTTGGGGCATTAAGAAGAAGTCGTTTCTCAGGATGGCAGGGAATTTGGTGTTTTTCCTGCTTTTGCTGTCTCTTTCCGCCCTTCTGGGCACAATCGCCATTGCCACCCGGGGCTACCAAGCGTTGACGCGGGAGGAAGTGGCCGCAGTTGTGAAGACGCAGCCCCAGGGACCCGGGCGTTTTCGGGCTCAATTTCGTTTTCCCGACGGAGAACAAACAATCTTCGACCTCGCGGGAGACGAGCTATATGTGGACGCCCACATCCTCAAATGGAAGCCGATTGTAAATTTCCTTGGGCTTCACACCAGCTACGAGCTTGACCGTGTGGCAGGCCGTTATAAGAAAATCGAGGACGAGCAGTCCAGAGTTCGCACGGTCTTCTCTCTTGCCAGGAAGAAACCGCTGGACATGTTCGAGTTGCGGAGATTTTATTCCGCGTTCAAACCTCTTTTGGATGTGGAGTATGGATCGGCTACGTTTGGACCGGCGACAGCGCCGCAGAGCTTCGAGCTGCGCGTTTCAACGACTGGACTGTTACTTCGGGACACCCCCAATGTTTTGGAAGATCGCTAGACCCTCCGATCATGCTCTTCAACAGCCCGTAAGACTGAGCTTTGGCGCCCAACGTCTCGAGCTGGATAAAGGTCCTAAAGTTTTCTCATAGGAAGGTGACGGTCCAGCAACCCGGGTGCCGAAATATTCCCGAGCCTCATGGGGTTATGTGCTTATACACTTGCACCCGGCCCGCTCGATCAAATGAAAAGACATCGTAAGACTGAGGATTGGGACCGTACATCCCGGGCGAGCCGAGCGGCATACCCGGCACCCCCAATCCGGTTATAGTCGGTTTGTCTTTCAGCAGACGAAGGATGAGTTGCGCCGGAACGTGCCCTTCAATCACGTAGCCTTCCACGAGCCCCGTATGGCAAGTTCGGAGGGATTGGGGCACACCGTACTTTTCTTTAATCGCACTAAGCTGGGAATCCGAGATTTCATTCGTCTTGATGCTAAACCCATTTTCTCGCAGGTGACCCACCCACGCAACGCAGCACCCTCAGGTCGGGCTTTTGTAGACCGTCACCGTCGAACCGGCTAAGACCGTTTGTGCGCCAAGAACTACTGTGACGAGCACCGCCAACAAGACGCTGCCCAGCAAGCCGCTATTCAATGACCGCTGCGGATTCATAGTTTCCTCTGCTAAAATCGCCTCAGCTTTTGAATCTGATGCCCAAAAAAAAGCGGGTTCCTTGCTTATGAGGGAACCCGCTTTTCCCTAAATGTTTCACCACTCATCTTGGAACTCCCCGCACGTCAGCGGATGCAACGCCTTCGTTTAGCGGCTGCGCGAGACGTTTCTCAAGTCTCTGGTGTATAAGACCTTCCGTTTCGTATGGTCGCCGCAGCGACGTTCATACCCTCAGGTATGGATAGTTGAGGCTTAACACGCCGCAGCCCGCCGTCGAGAAGCGCCGCCTCCACACAGCGGGTGTTGGTTGCCCGGTGGAGTATTGTCATCCATGTTGAACACCCCCTAAAGTTACTACCTCCTGATCAACGTTTTTGGGCAAGACCTGTGCCACTGCACGAAAAAGGATTTTTTCGAAGGTTTTCTTACATTATGGCGAGACTTGGCTACAAAGATGCTCTCATTTTTTGGAAAGCGCGTTTGTAATTTCTTAGACTTTGGAATAGCATCGTTTTCTAGGACGAATACCCATGGCAAGACTCTGCCGCATTCTTCTCTCAAGATTTAAAGAAACGGACAGCGGACACGGCCATATAATCAGCGAGCTCAAAACAGCCAAGAAATTCTTCGTTAATCTCTCCATCATCGTTGCGCTTTTAGTTTGCCCTACACGCTCATTATCAGCCCCGCCGGGCTTTGGCAGCAGTCTAGAGGAAGTTGTCAAACTAGCGTCAAAGGAGGGCAATGTTCGCATAGCAGCTTCACTGGAGCCCGAGGATGTGCGAACGGTTCTTGAAGGCTTCTATAAAAAATATCCACAGATCAAGGTGGAATACGTTAGGATCACGGGCGTCGACGAATCCGAGAAAATCTTAACGGAGGCTCTCGCGGGCTCCGTAGGATATGACACGGTTAAGCTTGTTGCCGAGCAGCAAGGGCAGTTCGTCAAATCTGGCGTGCTGGCCGGACCGTTTGAGTGGCACAAATATTTTCCCGACATTCCCAAATTGAACCTAAGCCCTGACGGTCTCATGGCAGGAGGCTCCTTGTACCCCGAAGTTATTGCGTATAATCCCACGCTCGTCCCACGCGAGCGCGTCCCCACGAAATGGGAGGACTGTTTCGATCCCTACTGGAAGGGACGATTTGTGATGGACGTTCGTCCGTTCATACTCATTGGTCTCTACCCGCAGTGGGGCGAGGAAAAGGTTCTCGATTATGCGAAGAAAATCAAAGACAACAGCCCTATCTGGAAGAGGGGAACCGAGAGTCTGAATCAGGTAGCCATAGGTGAAATTCCGATGGTTTGCGGCACTTACTATGCGGCTGTCTTCAGAATGTTAAGGCAAGATCCCAGGGCGCACATAAGGGCAGCTTGGCCCAAGGAGGTACCGGTGCTTCTCAACGAAGTGCTCGGCGTTATGAAGGGCGCTAAGAACCCGAACGCTGCATTGCTCCTTGCCGGGTGGCTCGCTTCTCCGGAAGGCCAGAGAGGGTACGATCTGGTGGCCAGAGGGTCGCCTTTTCTGAAAGGGACTAAAACTTGGGATATCTTCCAAACATCAAAGTCCCAACCCATCTTTGTCGGGTGGGATGAGGCCAGGATTGCACCTCTGGTCACGAAAAAGGTTTCGTCTGTTTGGGGAATAAGATAAGTTTCCCATCATCTGATAGTCTACCGACCTAGGTCGAGACTAACTTAGCGACGCTTTTTCTGTTATCACTCCCTTTCTCTCACCCCGCGCCACCGTGGGCTGGAGTTGCAAATATCTGAGCCGAGTTTTTCCCTACCTGTTTTTCTGGCCGTGCGAGAGTATTTTATTTCCTCATGTAAACCCATGCAGACCTCGCGTGTCTCCCGTTTACCGCTTCCTCTTTTGGATTGTCAGGGTCGCGTTCTTCGTCACCCCGCCGTAAGAGGCGGATATGGTCACCGAAGTGCCCGAGGTCACAGCCACCGTGTTGATGGTAAAGGTGGCAGAATTTTTTCCCGCCGCCACCGTGACGTTTGCGGGCACACTGGCTTTGGCCGGTTTGCTGCTGGAAAGCGTGACGAGGATGCCGCCGTTAGGAGCGGTCCCACTGAGACTGACGGTCCCCGTCGAAGGTGAGCCGCCAAGAGCTGTTGACGGACTTAGAGTCAGGGACGCTAGCGCGGGCGGCTGCACTACGAGCGCAGCGGTCTTGTTGACTCCGTTATACGCAGCGGTTATCACCGCGGTCGTTGCCGATGACACCGGCGGCGTGGTCACCATGAAGTTTGCCGACGTTGCGCCGGCGTTGACGGTAACCGTCGGCGGCAAATTGGCTGCACCACTGCTGCTTGTGAGGCCGACCACACCGCCTCCTGCCGGCGCCGCGGCCGTCAGGCTTACGGAACCCGTCGCCGAATTCCCTCCCGTGATACTCGCCGGAGTCACGCTGATGGAGCCGAGCGCCGCCGTCGCAACCGAAGCATTGTAGCCCAATTGAATGACTTCGAAGTCACTCGCCGCCAGCGTATTAAAGGCCGGATTGAGGATGGCGTTGTCCCAACCGGTATCGTACGTGCCGGTGATATACATGTCGCTGCCGTTGTCGGCCACGATCAAACCGTACTTCTGCATCGCCCGGAATATCTTCTGCATGGCGGGATTGCTGGTCCGTTGAGCCACGTTGACGCTGGCCTTCAAACGCAAGCGCGCGCCCATGGGTAGCGCGCCTGGTGTGGAACCCGCTCGATGCGACGCGGGATACACGTAACCGTTGGTCGCGCGCACGGTCACCCGGAACGCGTGGCGAATCTCGGTGACGTTCGGGTCATAAACTTCATCGTAGCGCACCAGTCCCGGAAGAATCGCTAATCCCGCAGCATCCGCTGAAGTCCAACCGTTCGTGCGCCGGTTGTTGGTATTCATGTCAAAGAATGCGCCCGAACCGGCGTACCATTTGCCCTGCGTGGTATTGTAGTAAACATTGTAAAGCTCATAGAGAAAGTTGTGGTCGTAGTCCACGATGAGCAGGTGACGGTCCTGGCTGCTGCGGAGATCGACGTTGCCCGGGTCGCCCCCTTCGATCCAATAGGGTTGTGCGATGGCGTCCGAGGGGATCGGATAGAAGGGATAGCTGGTGTTTGTGCTGTGATCGACCCCGTCGCTCTCAGAGGCATAGTAGAAATTCACGGCAACCAGGTTCGAAGTGGTAACGCTCGAGACCACGGCGTAGGGCATACCGTAGATGGCGTAAGGGTCTTGCGGCGTCGACGCATCGCCGCCAAAGTCCGGATGCAGGCGCCTCGTGCCACCGTTGTTGATAAACGAGGTGTAATTAGCTGAATTGGGATCGACCGGCCAACTGCTGATGTCGAGATTCCACCAATTATCGGCGGGAAAAAGCGGCAGCGGCTGGGGCAGCGCGCCGCCGCGGACCGCATCCATTGCGTGCGCCGGGTTATTGGTCGCGACCGACAACGCGATCACGCCGAGAAATAAACTAGCCGTAATGATTTGCCGAAGCAAAAAACAAAAGAAAGTTGGACGCATGGCCGCCTCCGTTGGTTACTGCGTGAGAAAGACAGAGCAACCTTTATGCCGGGGCCACGGAGTCCGTTAGAAGTCCAAATTTTCCGTGAAATTAACGGCGCGCTGGCAGAAGAGGGCGGATTCGAACAGCGGAAGTGACAAAAGTTGACCTACTCACTGCCTTGAACCTTAATGGGAGACATCTCATCATGGAATCCACTCGGACCGGCTGTAGTGGATAAGGACTGACAATCGTGCAGTGTTTGTCGGGGCGGGGTTTTTGTTGTTAAGCGCCGGAACAGATTATAGTATCACCCGCATTATGAAATCGTCGGTCGGCATAGATTGATCGACTCAATTCATAGTTAGCTTCCAATACGCGGGCCTACCTCGCAGCTCTACGGCGAGCTTGCAATATATGCATTATATGCGATGGAATTCTGGAGCGCTTCAAGGCTCAATCCCAGAGAACGGGCAAGGGATATCAGACCTTAATCAACGGTGCGCTAAACTCCTATCTCGGCCTGACGGAAAAGCCTCTTACGGAAGAGGTCGTGTGCAAGATCGTGCGCGAAGAGCTTTCCAGTCAAAGTTGAAAGCTAACCATTGGGTTGAGAAGGCCGCTAAGAAGCGCGCCTCTCACCCAAAACGTTGGCCTGACGGAGGCGTACATGAGAATTACCGTCAACGGGGCCGGCATCGCCGGTCCGACGCTCGCATACTGGCTGCGGGAATCCGGTCACGAGGTACAGCTCATCGAGGAGTCGTCACAGCTTCGCGCCGGCGGCTATGCCATTGATTTCTGGGGGGTCGGCTACGATATCGCCGAGAAGATGGGCCTGCTCCCCCGAATTAGAGAGCTGGGTTACCAGGTGAGGGAGATGCGCTACGTCAACCGGCATGGCCGCAAGAGCGGCGGCTTCCCGGTCGACATTTTCAGCCGCATGACCAACGGCCGCTTCACCGAGTTGCGGCGCTCTGACCTGGCGGCTACGATCTACCGTGCGCTGGACGGAAAGGTCGAGACGATCTTTGGCGACTCCGTGGCGAGGATCAAGGATGAGGGTAACTGCGTGCGGGTCGACTTCGATCATGCAGATCCGCGCGAAGTCGATCTGGTCATCGGCGCGGACGGGTTGCATTCGCGCGTTCGCCAGCTCGCGTTCGGGCCCGAAGCAGGGTTCGAAGTCTCACTCGGTTATCACGTCGCCGCGTTCGAGGTCGAAGGCTATCGGCCACGCGATGAACTCGTCGCTGTCAGCCACGCGGTTCCGGGAAGACAGATTTCACGATTGTCCATGAGCAATGACAAGACACTTTTTCTCTTCGTTTTTCGCGACGAATACTTGACCACCGAGAGTCCCTTGAGCGAGCAAGAACGCAAATCGGTGCTGACAAACGTCTTTGCCGATGTCGGCTGGGAATGCCCGCGAATTCTCGAGGCAATAAAGGATGTCAGCGACATCTATTTCGACCGCGTCAGCCAAATCCGCATGGACAGCTGGACGAAGAAACGCACGGCGCTGATCGGCGATGCCGCAGCCTGCGTCTCGCTGCTTGCTGGCGAAGGGACGGGGCTTGCAATGGCCGAGGCTTATGTGCTTGCGGGCGAACTTCACGGTTGCGGTGGCGATCACATCGCAGCCTTCGCTCGCTATCAGGAGCGCATGATGCCGTTTCTGAAGCGCAAGCAGGAGTTGGCAGTGAAATTTGCTTCCTCGTTCGCCCCGAAGAGCGCCTTCGGCATCACGTTCCGCAACCATGTCACCCGGCTGTTGCGGATTCCGTTCATTGCGAATTTTCTCATCGGCCGCGCCCTGCGCGACGACATCGAGCTTCCAGACTATGAGTTCTAGCGAACGGGTCTTCCGGCTGCGGGCATCGATGTACTTACTCATATCGGGCTCCAGTAACCTGTTATGTTTGAGCCGTTGTTCAAAATGGTGCTCTGCTTCGAGTCAGTTTTCTTCGATCGGTGCTATACGTGAAGCAGCCCAACAATGCGCTCCAGCCGACCGAGTTGGTCTCATGTCAAATTGAACTATGAGGTTATAGCAAATGAAAATTACACGATTGAGACTCCTTGCGATCACCGTTCTCATCGCCGTGACGCCTTCCGCGTCAGTGAGCCAAGGTGCCCAGAGAGGTTAACTTGCTCGACTACGCAGGTTTCAAGTTGCGAGTTCTTGCCGCCACACAAAGACCCAATTGGCAAGACATCCGCGGCGGTCCGTGAAGCCGCCGGTTGGTGGAACGCCTTCGGCGCCGTAATTCGTGGGCTCGATGATGCAGCCAAGCTCGAGAACATCTCCATGCTTCACTTCGCTGCACGGATCGACTTAGATTTAGTCGATTTGCTCGAAGGTGATCTCACCAAAGCGCTAGCGTGCGGCAACAAACCACCTATGAAAACAACGTTGCTCTATACCGCTCTTCTTTCTCTACTCTGTGCGGCTCGCCTCTTGGCTGCGGACGCCGCGCCATCCACCGTCTTCGATTTACAGCAGTGGAAACTGCAAATCCCCGGACCGAAGGAGATCAAAGACCTCAAGAATTATTCCTCCGAGTATTTCCATCTGAATAAAGAAAAGGAAATGTGTTTCCACCTGGATGCCGCGGAGAAGGGCGCGACGGCGAACGCGCGCTATGTGCGCTCGGAACTCCGCCACCTGCCGAACTGGGAGGTCAATGCTACTCACACCATGTCGGCGGAGGTGCGCGTGATTTCTCATCTGAACCCTCACAAGGTCACGATACTCCAAATCCACGGCATCACCGATCAAGGCGAAGACGCGCCGCCGTTGCTGCGGATCGCCGTGCAGAATGGGGATCTCGTGGCCGTGATCAAGACGACCAAGGAAGGGGACACGAACGACACTGTAGTTCTTAAGAATGATCTCGGCGACCATTGGGTGAAAGTTGAGGTGTCGGTGAAGTCCAAGCAACTCAAGATCACCGTGAACAACCATGAAATAGTTAACCGCGGCCTGGCCTTTTGGAAGTTCCTCAATTACTTCAAAGCCGGCTGCTATCCCCAAGCTACGACGGGCACCGTGGATGTCATGTTTCGCAAACTGACGGCGAATTGATGTGTGGGAGCCCGCCAGAAACGGGGACAGCCTGGATATTCCATGCCCAACCACGGCGTTTGGGAGAAAGGTCGGGTTCCGCCTAACTTAAGCAAATCCCGCCGCCCGGAACCGCGAGAGGATCACCTGCCGCCCAACACCCACTCGCGCCAGAGTTCTGCGTAGCGATCAATTCTGTCCATGTACTTCACCGGATCGACCATGATAAAGTTGAACCCCTCGCGCAGGCGGGGTGGGTCCGGCAACAGCTCCGGATGCGCAGCGATGCGATTGGCTTCGTGAATCACCTTCTCGCCGCCCTCTTTGCTAAAGAAGAAATCAAGAAACAGCGTCGCCGCGTACGGATGGGGCGGATTTTTTGCCATCGCCGATACGATCCCCTTGGCCACAACCGGCTCTAAATTGATCCAATCGACCGGCGCGCCTTCTTTCTGCGCGCGGGGAAAATACTGGCTATAGGAGTTGGGCGACATCGGGTCCTCTCCCGCAATGACCAGTTGTGCCATAAGAGTATGGCCGGTCCGAATACTGGCATTTTGGGTATTCAGTTTTTGAAAGAACGCTTTTCCTTTTTCCTCCCCCCAGTGATCCATCAGCGTCATAAACCATTCGGTCTGTTCCCTCTCCAGGGACATCTGCCCTTTCCACTTCGGGTCGAGCAAGTCTTCATACCTCTTGGGAGCAGTGCTTGGCGGTACCATGCGGGTATTATAGCCGAGCACAATCATGGTGACCCGACTCGCCGCCCAAAAACCCTGAGGCTGCAGAAAACGCTTATCAAATTTCTCCGTTGACGGCGTGTAGTAGGCTTTCAGAGTACCTTTTCGTCTTAGAGCCTCCATCTGGAAGTCGGCGGTTTCGACAACATCCGCCAGAAAACGACTGGCTTGGAACTCTGTCATATACCGCTGAACCAGACGTTCGGAGGTAAGGCGAATGAGCTTGATCTTGATGAACGGATAGCGCTTCTCGAAGAGTTGAGCCACCTTCGCCGAGTCTTCCGCTGAAAGCGTCGTGTACCAGGCAATCTCGCCCTCCCGCTTTGCCCCTTCTTCAAGTTTCGCCTGCCGGTCCTTGCCCCGGTAGAGCGCGATATCTTCGATGGTGGCGGCCGCTAGCCATTTTGCGCCAAAGATCACGGCAGCAACCAGGAGCAGCGAGATCAAACCGCGCTTTTCTAATCGCACGTTTCACCTCCTGAAGATTTTCACCACTCGAGACGGATACAGATCTCTTCGCCTCTGACCTCGACCGGGAGGGTGGTGAGTTGGGGACCCCCTTTGGGGAGCGCGCATTCCCCGGTCGTGAGGTCAAAATAGTAGCCATGACTGGCACAACAAATTTTGTTGGCGCTAAGCTCGCCGAAGTTTAAATCCGCGGCTTCATGAGGACACTCACGCGCAAAGGCAAAGTATTGCCCATCCACGTGCGCCAACAACAGCTGCCGGCCCCCCATCTCAATGGGCTTCATCCGGCCGGCAGCTAACTCTCCCACACGTCCAACAGGTACATACGTCAGCCCCATCGCATCTCCTAAGCCGCCGCCGCTTGCCGCCGGTGAAACGCAGAGCCCCTCAGAACTTCCCCGGGAAGCTCTCCGGTCAAACGCCCGTTTTCGTATACTGGCCGGCCATTTACGATCGTGTGATGAATTCCATCCGACCGCTGGATCAACCGCTTCGTTGCGCCGGGATAGTCTTGTGCCCATTCCGGCTCGTGCGCCTTCACGCTGTCGCGATTGAAAATCACGATATCTGCCACCTGCCCGGTCCGCAGTAGTCCCCTTCCCTGCAAACCAAATATCGACGCGACGTGGAAAGTGAGCTTGTGGATGGCGTGTTCGAGGCTCAGCACTTTGCGTTCGCGCACCCAGAGGCCAAGCAATGTGGTGCCGTAGCCGAAGTCTGCGCCGAACTGCACGTGAGCACCCGCGTCGGAGGTGCCGACCAGAACATAAGGACTTCTGAGAATCTCACCCATAGCCTCCGGATCGCCGCCGGTGTTGGCATTCCAAAATACGGTCCCCAAATCCTCTTCCAGGGATAAGTCGAGCAAGGCATCGAGAGGGTCCTGGCCGCGCATGCGCGCCATTTCTTCTACGGTCTTACCGACGTATTTCTGGTTTTCCGGCTTAACCACCTTCTCGACGCGCACAATATCCCAACGCCGGTGGAAATTCGTCGGCCGCGGATCTGCCAGATCCGCGCGCAATTTTTTTCGCGTCTCCGGGTCCTTGAACGCTTCCTTGCGCGCCGCCTCGGGCAAGAACATCAACGCCTTCCAGGTCGGGAATTCGTCGAAAACCTGGGCATTCTTCAGAGCGAAATGTCGCACGAGTGGAACCGTTTGGGAAAGACCATAGGCCTGGAAACCGTCCTTGAATATCGGCGCGACAGCGTTGAGCTGCTCGCGCCAGAGGTTGGGCTCAACCCAGCGGTGATGCAGGCTCTGCCAAAGAATCGGCCTCCCGGTCTCGCGCGCGAGACGATCATAGGATTGAAAATGCTCGATCTTATTCCTTCCGAAGATGGTCTCGATCACACCTGAATTCAGCTCGGTAAGCACACCGCACAATGCGAAAAGCTCCTCGTCGCTCGCGAGTCTGCTCGCCACCGGCTTGCCGTCTTCCCGCATGTGCCGCTCATTGCGGTTGGTGGAAAACCCCAGCGCCCCTCCTTCCATAGCCTCGCGCACTAAACCCTTCATTTGTTCGATTTCTTTGGCCGTCGCCTCACGCTCCACGGACTCCTCGCCCATCACGTATTGGCGAACCGCGATATGACCGACCAGGCCGCCGACATTGATGCCGACTTTTCCTTCCAGTGTGTCGAGATAGTCGCCGAACGTATGCCAACCCCAGGGGACCCCTTGCTCCAAGACGCTACGGGGAATCGCTTCGACTCTTACAAAGCTCTTTACCAAAGCGTCGTAAGCCGAGTCCGCAGCCTTCACCGGCGCCAGCGTCAAACCGCAATTGCCCATGACGATCGATGTAACCCCATGCTGCGGCTCGGAGGTCGCGTACGGGTCCCAAAATATCTGCGCGTCCATATGTGTGTGGTGATCGATGAACCCTGGGGAAACCGCAAGACCTTGCGCATCGATCGTTTGTTTTGCGCTCTGTTGGATTCTGCCGATTTCGACGATGCGACCGCCTTTGATCCCGACGTCGCCGATAAATGACGGTAGCCCGCTCCCGTCATAAATACGGCCACCTTTGATCAATAAATCATAACTCATCGTTCCGACCTCCTTTGATTATCCTCGATGCAGCCAAATACGGATTCTTGTGTTCCTCCAAACTTAACGTAATCCAAAAATCTCTTTCCACGTTTTCTCGTATCTGCGCATTTCTTTGACATCCGCGGCGCTGATCGGATAGAGCTTGGCCGGGCGCGTTTTCTCCACCGGCTCTACCTTGGGATGGGCTGGAGTTCTCCCGCCCGCGGCATAAACCTTTTGACCTTCTTCGCTCGTAGCCCACCGCGCGAACAGCAACGCCGTGTTGGGATGCGGCGCGTTTTTAAACATCGCCGTCGCCTGGAGCGTCGCGATCCCTTCGGTCAACATATAATTGACCGGAGCGCCCTTTTTGATTCTTGGCGGATAATGGTGAGAATAACACGTCAAACAGGCCGCAGCCTGTCCGGCCACCAAGAGTTCGGCGAGGTCCGAATGCCCCTTGTGAAACTCCACATTATTAGCGGCGATCTTCTTGAGGAGCGCGATCGCCTTCTCATCGCTCTTGTATTTGTACTTTGCCAGCGCTACGAGCAATTCGACATCTCTGGGCTCCGCGATCAACCGGTTCTTCCACCTTGGATTGGCAAAGTCGTCAAACTCCTTCGGCTCTTCTTCTTTCTTCACCAGATTCGTGTTCCAGGCAGGAACGATGATTACGAAATCCGAGGCTATCCAGTAAGAGCCTTTGAGATTCGCCGGATAAGCCGCCGATTCGGGTGTGAGCTTTTCCAACAGCAGGCCCTGCTCGAATAGTTGGACGGCGTTTTCAATCGCTCCTTGGTAGACATCCCCCAGGGTCCTGCCACCTTTCGCTTCGGTAATAGCGCGCACGGCCAGTTGATCGGCAGTAGCGTCGACATGGTTGATTTTGATTCCCGGAAAGCGTTGTTCAAATACGGGGAAAATTTTGACGGCGTTGATTTGGGCCAGGGTACAATAACAGTTGAGAGTCCCACCCTCTGCCAAGGCCTTTTTCGCCAGTTCGTCGAGGGTCTGACCCTGCGCTGACGTAAACCCAACCAACAAGAGGATACTTAGCCAACCCATGATTTTCGCGAAATGCATATTAGCCTCCCTATTTTGTTGCTATCGCCCACCTGCACGTAAAATTCCGTCGGCTAACACTGGGTGAATTCGGGGATTGCCGTCAGCCGCGCCCGCGCCGTGAAGTCGAAAGCGCCGGCCATGTCTTCAACTCACACTCGCCTTGAAGTGCTCCCACGCGCGCAGGGTTGAAGCAGGCTTGAAGGTTCTCCGGGCAACCCTTTCCGCTTCCTCCGTGCTGATGTAGCGCGGTTCTCCCAACTTCTTGGCCTCGACCTGCAACCGGGCCGACTCTTCCAGAGAAAGCGCGAGCATGCAGACTTCCGGAATGCTGCCGCCAACGACTACCGCGCCATGCCCGCGCAGGAGAACGGCTTTGGCAGAGCCCAGCAAATTCGCGATCTCCGCCGCCCTTTCCGGCGTCTCGACTTGGCCCGGGCCTTGAAAGACGGGCACGCCGGCGTAGAAAACCACGCTGTAGTTATGCATCGGACGGATGGTCTCCCCGATCACCGTGAGCAAAATGACGTAAAAAGAATGAAAGTGCACCACCGCGCGCACGTCGTCGCGTACTTTGTAGATCGCCTGGTGTACGGAAGACTGCGGCACCTGCCTTTCGAAGTCTACGACAAAGAGTTCTTTGGGCTTCACTAACGCCGGGCTTTTGCGCGGCATGAAGAGCATTTTTTGACCGCCATCCACGCGCGCGCTCAAGTGCGCAAAAGCGTCGCTCAAGCCCTGCTCGCTGATAATTCGTAATGCCGTGATATAGTCCCTCTTTAACTCCGCCAAACTGGTCTTTTTCATACCTAATATACCCTTCACTTAAACTTGAACGAGCCTATATCAAAAAGGCGCCGTTGTCGATAAACGCTCGCTGAGGTCCGGCTGGTTGTTGCCGGCATCCGTCGGTGGTATAAGGCGGACCAGCGCAGGGAATTATGGAACGGCTCACCGGAAAAATTGCCATTGTCACCGGGGCTGGACAGGGGATTGGCCGCGCCATCGCTTTCGGGATGGCGCGCGAAGGCGCATCGGTCGTCATTGCCGAGATCAACGATGAGCACGCGCTCGACCTGCAAAGGGACCTGGAACGACAGGGGCATCAGGCTCTTGCGATTCCGACGGACGTCGCCCGTGAGGATGCTGTCGACGCGATGGTGAAGCGCTGCATTGCCGAACTGGGCGGTATCGACATCCTCGTGAACAATGCAGGCATCTATCCAAGATGTTCGGTTGCGGAAATGAGCGAGGAACTTTGGGACCGGGTACTGGGAACGAATCTCTTCGGCGCTTTTCTCTGCGCCCGCGCCGCAGTTCCGGCATTTCTCCAACGCAAGCGCGGAAGAATCATTAACCTGTCTTCCGGCGCAGCCTACCACGGCGCGCGCAATGGCGCCCACTATACCGCCTCCAAAGCCGGCATCATCGGCTTCACGAAAGCCCTGGCTTTGGAGTTGGCAGCTCACGGAATTACGGTCAACGCCATTTGCCCCGGAATGACGGACACCGCGCTCCCGCGCGCGAACCGAACCGAAGAGGACATTCTCGCGCACGCTCAAACGATTCCTTTACGGCGCATTGCGCAACCGGATGACCTTGCGGGACCCGCGGTTTTCCTTGCGAGTGACGCCGCCCAGTTCATCACCGGACAAACACTTTTTGTCAACGGCGGAAGTTTGATGTGGTGAGTTTTCAAAGTTTCACGCTTCGAGTTCCGAGTTGCGAATTCAGCTGAAACCCGACACCTGAAACCCGGATCTCTAATTTAAGGAGACTATTTATGCGAATTCTTATGATCGGCGCAGGAGCGATTGGCGGCATCGTGGGCGGGCGGCTCGCGCATGCGGGCAAAGACGTGAGCTTCGTTGATGTCGATCAGGAGCAAGTCCGAGCGATTCGCCAGGCCGGTTTGCACGTGGACGTTCCTGACGGAGCTTTTCACGTTAGGCCCGCTGCCTTTCTTCCCAACGAGGTTGCCGGAGGCTTCGACTATGCCTTCATTGCGGTTCGCGTCTTTAACATGGCAAGCGCCCTGGATGTGGTAAAGCCGCTCCTAAACCCGGGAGCGTCCTTGGTATCGCTGCAAAACGGCCTCACCCTCCCGCTCCTGGAAAAGCCGGTGGGACCCGATCATGCAGTCGGCACGATGATCCGGATGAAGAGCCGGCGGATTGCTCCCGGCAAGGTGCGCACGGTCCAACGAGGTCATCTCTATGTCGGCCATTTGCACGGGCGCACGACGCCCCAGCTTCGGGCCGTGCACTCTCTTTTGAACGAGGTGATTCCGACAGAGATCATCGACAATATTTTCGGCGGGCTCTGGAGCAAGTTAACTTACACCTGCCTCGGTATGATCACTTCGCTAGCCGACGCGCCTTTAAACTCGATCTTGCAAGACGAGACAAGCGGGCGTATGTGCGCGGAATTTTTAGGCGAGATTATTGCGGTGGGCAATGCCCTCGGAGCTCGCTTCGAGCCCCTCGTGGAATACGACCCCAGAGATTTCGATCCCAGACATTCCTACGCGCAACGACTCGCCGCTCTTCATTCAATTGCGCGTCAATCCCGGAGCGAAGATCAACGCGGCGGGGTGGAACGCTTCAAGAAAGGCATCAAGACGGAAATAGACTTCACTGTTGGCCACGTGGTGCAAGAAGGCAAGAAGGCCGGCATCCCCACGCCGATTTGTGCGGCCGTGCTGAGACTGATCCACGAGATCGAGGCTGGGCGCCGACCGCTGCAAACGAAAAATTACGCCGAACTCGTCGCCGCAGCCTAAACCGAGATCAGGGCCTCTGGTTATTGATGCGCGAAGATCGATGGAGCGTTGATGCCGAACAGAGTTGCAGTAGTAAATGGCGGCAGCGGCGGCATTGGTCACGCGGTTGTTTTGCGCCTGGCGAAAGACGGCATGTTCCCGGTCATCTTGGATACGGACGAAAAAGCCGGACACGACGTGGCCGCGCAGCTTCGACGCCAAGGCCACGAGAGCGCTTTCTTTAGGATCGACCTGACGAAACATTCTGAGGTTCAAAAAGTTTTTGCCAGGATAATCTCGGACTACGGCGGCGTCGATGTTTTGGTAAACCTTGCGGGCGGCACGCTGCACGCGAAGCTCATTCAAGATTTTTCCTTTGAAGAGTGGAAAGAAGTCATTGATGTAAACCTCAAATCCAGTTTTCTTTGCTGCCAGGCCGTCATCGGAATGATGAAAAAACAGGAAAAAGGAGTCATCATCAACACCTCCTCAAATTACGGGATCACAGGGAGCGCGCGGCGGACTGCCTATTCCGCAGCAAAGGCGGCGATCATCGGATTTTCGAAGTCTCTGGCGCTGGAACTTGCTCCTTTTGGAATCAGGGTTAATGTCATTGCACCGGGAAGAACTGCGACCCCGCGCGTGATGGGCCACTATTCCCCGGAGGGTTGGGTTGCAGCCCAAAAAGACAACCCAATGGGGCGCGCCGCTCAACCCAGTGATATTGCCGAGGGCGTTGCCTTTCTTGCCAGTGACGAAGCCGGTTACATGACTGGACAAACGCTCCATGTGAACGGCGGCATGGTGATGCCTTAAGACACAAAAGATTCCCCGTTGTTCGACACAATTGTCAACATCCCGGCCACGTCACACGAAGACAAGCCCTCACGTATTGCCGACAAATGACCAAAAAGAACAAACTATTCCACCCTTTCTTAAAAACACCACCTATCTTGTTGGCACATATCCTGCTGTAGAAACTAGAACCATACTTATTTTAAGGAGTACACCGATGCAGATCTTCCAAAAATTATTTATTGGTTGGCTCTTTCTTTTAGTAGCTTTTGCCTCGATTCTGCTTTGCTTAGGTTCCACCGACTCTCTTTCTGCCACTTCCGAAGAGTCATTCTCGGAGACTTTTGGCCCTTACATCAGCCAACTTTTCTCCTTCCTCTTTTCTCGAGGAAATTGAATCCGTTTTCCGGCTAACCCGATCCCTGATATTTTTCCCCGGGACCCATGCAAAAGGGTCCGGCATCTCATCACATTCCATAAACGCCTCGAATAACATAACGATTCCGCCGCAACCGGCGCTGGCAGTGCACCGTCCAGTGAACCTCCGGACGCCGCTGATGTCACCCGAAGTACTCGTGCCTTCGTCAAAAGTCGACGAGGTATCTGATAAATACTCTACTGCGGTCCGCGGTTGACAACTCTTCCCGGCGGTGCCTAGAATCCGCGCCCTACAACCATTCGAGGAGGAGCTTCTATGCGAACCCGTCGGATTGTTTTGGCCTTAACTCTCTGCGAGCTGCTCTTGGCTTCAGCCCGTCTTGCCCTGGCTCAAAACCACCTGTTTCAATCCACCGAGCTGGCCGACTCCAAGGCCACCTTCGTCCTTCAGTTTAGCGTCAGCACCAACGGCAACATCGATAAAATCAAGATCGCCTTCCCTCCAGGCACTCTGACCGGCACCACTCCCGGCATCGGCACTCTGGTGATTGCCGGTAGATTGCTTCGTCTTCCCGCCTCTCCGAGCATCGATCCGGGCAATCCCGATACCCTGGTCATTGAGCCGCCGGCAACGCTCAACCTTAAGCCCGGCATGCCCTTTGAGATCCCGCTCTATGGGCTGGTCAATCCCATGGCAGGTAATCATGCCGCAACGGTGACCCTCTTGGATGCCTCAGACAATGAGGTAGAGACTCTCTCGCCGATAAGCTTTTCTACTTTTGATGTAGCGGGAGGAGGTGGAGGAGGGTCAGGAGACATCACGGCGGTGATTGCCGGGACGGGGTTAACGGGAGGAGCCAGCAGCGGAGCGGCCACATTAAGTGTGGCACCGGCAGGAATTACCAACTCACTCCTCGCTAACAACTCAGTGGATTCGACCAAGATCGTGGACGGCTCTATTGGCTCCGCGGATGTCAACTCGGCGCAGGTTCAGCTACGGTGACGGGGGTGTGTGCAGCGGGATCGAACCGCCAGGTTAACGCCGACGGGACGGTGCTGTGTGAGATCGATGATGTAGGCGGAGGCGGCGGCGGTGTCTCAGCCGTCACCGCTTCTGCCCCCTTGCTTTCCAGCGGTGGGGCGGCGCCGGATATTTCTCTGCCGAACGTCATCATCGCGAGCACCAACACCGCGATTGGGACCAGCGCGCTCTCCAGCAACACCAATGGCGCCAACAACACGGCGACAGGGAGAAATGCGCTGCTCTCCAACACCATGGGATCTAGCAACACGGCGACAGGGAGGGAGACGCTGGTCTTCAACACCACGGGCTCCAACAACACGGCCACGGGGATGGTTGCGCTATACTCCAATAGCACGGGCAGTTTCAACACCGCCATCGGATATGGCGCCGATGTCTCTGCAACCAATCTCACCAACGCCACCGCCATCGGGGCCAACGCCATCGTCAACGCCAGTAACAAGATCCGTCTGGGCAATAACTTGGTCACGGTCATCGAGGGGCAGGTTGCCTTCACCGCTTCCTCCGACAAGACCAAGAAGGAAAACTTCCGCCTCATAGACGGTGAGCAAGTATTAACAAAGCTCGGCCGGCTGGAGGTCACAAGCTGGAACTTCATCGGCCATGACGCCGAAAAGTTTCGCCACTACGGCCCCATGGCGCAGGACTTCTTCGCCGCCTTTGGCCACGACGGCGTCGGTCAGATCGGCACCGAGACCACTATCAACTCCGGCGACATGGCCGGAATCTTGATGATCGCAGTCCAGGCGCTGGAGCAACGCACGGCGGAGTTGAAAGAGAAAGAAGCGCGGATTGCGGCGCTGGAGAAAGATGCGGCGCAGAAAGATGAGCGAATTATCGCACTGGAAACAACGCAGTCTCAATTCGAAACCATCGCCGTGCGCCTTGCGGCTCTCGAACTAAAACTCAATGGCGCTGTTCGGGTGAAGGCCGAGACAAAGCCCGGCGATGAGCTGGCGGAACTGAAGTCGTAAGCGGATAACCCCGGGCATGACATAGGGAGCGGGTTTAAACCGGTCCCCTATGGTTTCACTTTATGCGTCTTTTGCGTTCTTGTGGTTTATCACCGGATTGAAAAGGGCCGGATGATTTTTGACCTTGACAGCAGGCGAACTGAATCCATAGAATCGGCTGAACACGGAAAAAAGGAGAAATAAGCATGAAGCTTCAGAAGCTCTACCACGTCGGCATACCGGTCGATGATCTCGATCGCGCGCGCGAATTCTACACAAAAGTCCTGGGCATGGAATTCATGGCGCGCGCCGGCGGCGATCCCAACAGTCCGGACGCTCAGGCAATCAAAGGAAAAATACCCGTTCTCGACCGCCTGCGCTGCGGCAATGACGATGTGGTACTCTTTGAGCGACCGCGCCCGCTTCAGAAAGATGCGCTCGATCAGGACGGCATCGCGCACCAGGCCTTCGACATGGACTGGAACGACTACGAGGATGCGCTGAAGGAAGCCAAGGCGCTCGGAAAGTTCCACCGCGCGGTCGAACGACGCAGCGGAAAAACGATTTACATGTTTGATTCGGAAGGAAACTACCTGGAGCTGCACTTTCCGCCGCCGCGATCGTAGGGATTTCCGTGGTTCACCGCCGAGGCGTCGAGTAGAGAGGAGGCGCGCCGCTGTACAGGTCAGTGACTTCCGATGTGTCCGCCCTTTCGGGCTTCGGGGCAAATGGCCACCAGACCATCAGCGCGTTTCCTCCTCCCTCTCTAAAATTCCGTACAGCGGGTTTTCCCCAGTACGGCTTCAAACTGGAATTCAACCACGACCTTCGTCCCCCATGTTGAGCTTAAGCGTCAGACCCGCATTCACTCAGACACCGTGGACTTATACGCGGTTAAAGCCCCGGTCTCCAAAGAGAGCCTTTATCCGTAGCGGGACTTTCGTCCAAGCGGAACTCCCTCTCTCTTACCTGAACCATCCAGTCCAGAGGTCCTTGGCTCCCCAGCGGGTTATGTTGTCCCACCGGATCACTGCTTACTATGACCTCATCCGAGCTTCTCTTCCCCTCCCACCGGTTTATGTATTATCCAGCGGGTCCTTGCCCGTTGGTCTGCTCAGGGCTGCAGAGGAGAAGGTCCCTAATTTAAGCTGCCTGTCTTTTCCCATCGTGCCATCTTCCGTACCCCGGCGGCTAGGCGACTTCTTTGGGTTGTTACTCCATCGCTCCCTCTGGCCTTCCCCATCTCTGCAAAAGGTCGGCGCCCGCGTGTCCACGCTGGCCGGTCCAATGCGCGGATTGCGTAACGAGGCTGCAAAGTTCGCTTCATGCTACGGCCCGATGGAATTGCTTGCCCTACTCCGGCAAGGGCATTTACATTCGAGCTTTCACCTCCTGGGTCACCCCTCGGGAATGTCGAGTATCACTACGCGGGCAAACAACCAATTCCCGCGACCGGACTTACACCGGTTAGACGAGCAACCGTATAGGCTGCATACAGAGCACGCGGAGGAGAGAGTCGTTGATCAAATGATACTCCGAACTCCGCGTCTCTGTGGTGCAATACTTTTTGGCTGGGGCTTCGCCGCGCTGTCTGATGAGCATCGCGGTTTAGGAAACGCGGAAGAAACAACAACATTAATCAAAATTTACTTTAGAATGACAAATACGGAGGTCAAAACATGCAAACAACAGCAGAGAAAATAACCCTCGACAACAGTAAGATGGATGTCTACATCGCCGTTCCGCCAGGCGCAGGACCTTTTCCAGCTCTCGTCGTCATGCAAACCCAGTACGGGCTGGACGAATTCCTTCGGGAGGCGACACGCAGGGTTTGTGAGTCAGGATACGTCGGTGCCGCGATCGATCTCTACCATCGCGACGGGCCCGATTGTCAGGAAAGCATCGACATTCGCAAAACTCGGCTAAGCGACAACCACGTCATCAAGGACGTCAACGCAACGGTCGAATTGCTCAAATCTCACAAGGCCGTTGATCCAGCACAAATCGGAATCATCGGCTTTTGCATGGGCGGGAGGATCGCGTTTCTCATGGCAGCAACCAATCCGAGCTTCAAAGCCGCGGTCTCCTACTATGGCGGCGGCACGATGAGACCGTGGGGCAAAGGGCCGAGTCCCTTTGAGCGCGTTGCCGAGATCCATTGTCCGATCCAGGGCCATTTCGGCGAGGATGATAAAAACCCCTCCCCCGAAGATATGCGCAAACTCGACGCCGAGTTAAACAAGCATGGCAAGATCCACGAGTTTCATTCTTACGCCGGCGCCGGACATGGCTTCATGAACACGCGCCAGGCGGGCTACCGCGCGCACGCCGACCAGTCCTCCTGGCCGAGAACGCTCGAATTCCTTGGACGCTATTTGGCCAAGCCCGCAATGAGGGCGGTCGCGACGGCGAGTTAAGATCGTGGTCCGTGTTCGTGGAACAAGCACGGTCACGAACGAGAGCCCGAGTCCCGAACACGAGCACGAGCACGAACACGTGTTTTAGCTGCCCTTTTCCATAAGCTGACTATAAGAAGATCTCGAGAAGCGTTCTCAGTCTCTCTGGCCGTTTGTAGTGGGCGATTACGCCCATAAGCCCTCCTGAAATTTGGAAACTCATTGCCGCGCGAGTGCGCGCCACGCCTGCCAAGCGGGCACATCTTCGCACCACGTACTTGAGCGTGTCAAACACACCGAGCGGTTGACCGTGCGGTCGAGCGGATAAATTGTTAGCGGAAGCTTCTCATTTGGTGTATTGTGCGGTACGAGATGGAAAAGAATTGACAAATCAGTGATAGGGCGCGGAAGGGCCTGGAATGTATTCAGGTTGCGATTGAAAGAAGCAGAAACTGAGGACTTTCGATTTTGGTATGAAGGCCTCACTCCGGAACAACCTGTTGAAGCTGTCGCGGAGGCACTCTTAGGATGCTTGAAAACCAGAGGGCTCAATGCCGTCCCAAGATTACGAAGAGTTCATCGCCGCATTAAACGCTCATGGGGTTCGGTATCTCGTGGTCGGCGCCCACGCCGTCGCCTTTCACGCGCGTCCTCGCGCCACTAAAGACCTTGACATTCTATTCGAAGCCACTTCAGCGAACGCTGCGAAAGTGTTGGCAGCGCTTCGAGACTTACACGGCTGAAGATCTGACGCCAAGCGAACGAAACGTTCGCGAAGACGCCGAAGACGGCGTCACTGAAGCCAGTGTCCTGGCACGCCTGGCCGTGGATCTCCATGTCCGAAAGCCGTGGATATCGTCAACCTCGTTTATGCACTCATTCCCAAGAGCCTCTTCAAGGACAATCCGCGCTATCGGTTTGGCTTGTGATTGTGAGATCAATTATATTGGTTGCTGTTTGCCGCCTAAGCAGGTCAGCGGGAATTCTTGACAACCCCTTAGAATCCCAGCTGCTTTCTGAAATTTGCCGAGATAGTATAATGACCAACATATTACGTTAGGCGCTTTCCCATGCGACTTGTGAAATGACCGCCGAAACTCTTCGAGACGTATCGAATTTCATCTTGTGGGCTGGACTCATCGCCGCGGCTTTTGGTACAGCGGGAGTCAATTACTTCCGAGCTCGTCTCGAAAGGGAAAGAGAAGCCGAAGCAAAGACAAAGGAACAACAGGTTGAGTTCCGCGCTTCGGCTCTGCAGACGAAGGTCGGTGAATTGCTTAAGGGAAACGAGGCAGTTGTTACACAGAATGAGAAACTCCTTGCAGACATTAAGGCTTATCAACAGGACCTTCAAGCTCGTGACCAGCGAATTCGCGAGCTTGAGACCGCTGCCAAAGCCGCCAAGCGAGGGGTAGTCGACCGATACGACTTCAATGGCGCCAAGCGGATACAGTCAGGGGGAAGTGTTTCTGTAGTGGCTGGTGCTGAGTTCGGCGTCTTCCAAAAACTGGTGGCCCTTGAAAAATCGAGAGACTACGCCGCCCTGATTCGCGTCGCGGAAGATCAAATTGCTCGGACACCGGAGTGGCTCACGCCTTATCTCTTCCTGGGGCTCGCATACGCGAATACCGGTAATACGGACAAAGCCCTTCGAAATCTACAATATGTCGTCGAACAAGCTGCAGGCGATCCTCAGTACAAAAGAGCGGAGGAGTTACTCGCTAAACTCCGCCGAACTCGGTAAACCGGCCTAACCCGCGTCCAACCGAACGCGCCAAAAAACAGTGCGCAGAATGGCGACGGGTAGAGAGACCGCATGACTGAAGAATCCCTTTGGAAACTACATACAGACCTTGCGTGGGTTCTTGCCCTATTATGGGTGGCACAACTTAGTCGTTCAGGGAAACCTAAACCCGAAGTTCATTACTATTTAGGTGAGCGCTATTGGCGTCTCTCGGAGAAGTACAGAGCAAGAGGTTTTGCGAAAAGAGCGCAACGGCTCCGAGCGAGAGCTGAGCGCCACCTCCGTGCAAGTGGATGGGATCCTCTACCACCGGCTGCAGCCATGGCCATGCCGGTTCCAAAGCCACCAACCTTCACGGAAGCCATTGGTTGGCGTACTCGTTCACATCCACCAGACGACGCTGCTTGAGGCTTGGAGTTATGATTAATGCTCGCTAACCCGCGGCTTAAGCTGTGTCGGGTACGCTGTCGACTTTGGTTTTATCGGTTACAGCTTAGCCGAGATCCGGTTAGCCTCTCCGCTTTCGACTCAAGTGAAACCACCGATCTTCCCGCCCGGGAATTTGAGCGGGAGACGTCCTGGCGGGGAGTGCTTATTTGTAATCGACGGGCCCTGTGAACTTGAACAATCCGACTATCCCCATGAGCGCCCCCACCGTTGACGAAGTAGATCAGATCGCGCGGCTCGACGATCCTATCTTGCGCAACTTGCAAATCACGCAATGCTACTATGAGATTTCTCGGTCAACAGCGCTGCTCACAACCTTTTCCGCGAATTGGTGCACGTTTGCGACATGGGCCTCGAAGCAAGCGGGACAGACCATCCGTAAAGAGGACCTGGTGCGCGCCTTCGAGGAACGTTTTTACCTCTCCGCGGAGATCGCAGCCACCATGGAGGACATCGTCAGACTCTTGCGGAACATGGACATTAGGCCGGAGACCCGGAAACCCGAGGAAGCGTTTCTCCGAGCGTTGAACCCGGCCGCGGCTCTCGATCGCGCCGGTGATGCCGTCGCCAGGGGAAACAAGAGGGTCTTCGAAGAGATCGGACGCGAGTTCGCTCGCTTCTTGGACATCTTTCGCGACGATTCCGCTTTCGATGCCAGCAAGACAGCGCGCTTCTGCGCTGACCTGCGGCCCGGAGAACCCCCTGATGGGCAGCGGCTGCTCAGCGAAGCGTTTACGGCATACGCTCAGGCTCGCTTCCAGAGCGTTGAGAAAGCACGAGCCGAGCTGATGTTGCTTGCCAATCTTCTGGTTGGATTTCACGAGCAGGTCCGGTTGCAGCCGGAGATTACCGGGGCCCTCAACGCCCCTCTGGAAAGCGCGGAACAGTTAAAGCGGAATTGCTTGGCCGTGCTGCTGCCGGATGTCTGGACACACGCCCGCCCTCGCGTGACGAAGCTGTTAGGGCGCGGGCTCCCGATCGATGCCGCCATCGATCGAGTTGCGCAGGAGGTGAACCGGCTGGTCCGGCAAGTGATCACCGAGCATCTCATGACACTTCACCTGCCCGGCGGAGAGGTTCTTCGACTGGGTCAAGATTTGCCAACGACATTTCCCCAAGCGCTGGAGCAGATTAGCAATGCAAAGCTGAGAGAGTTCTTGGCACGGACTGATGCGACTCCGGATAGCCTCAGCAAGAGCGGCGCGGAGGATTGGGCGGACTTTGGGGATCGGATCCACTTCATCACCGATTTCTTCCGCGCTTACCAAGAACAACCGCAGTTGTTTGAGGCGCCTTTTACTCAGGAGCAGGTGGCAGTATTGAGGTCAGGTAAGCTGCCGCATGGGCGTCTGTAAAAAAGACCGCCCACGGGCACTTGTCCGTTTCCTTGCAACAGCGCGTGGTCAGTCCCGGATTCCCGAGCGTATGAGGAGGCAACTTATGGCAAGGTCACGTTTGTTCGCGGCCATCGGAGTAGTCGCGCTGTTTCTCGCGGCCTGCGACCGGACAAAGCCTTCCACGCCCGAGCCGAAGGCAGTGCCTGCGTCAGCGGAAACCTCGGCTCCCGGCCTTTGGAAGGTCTACGAGCAATCGCTGAAGAGCGCCAAGTACATCGACCTAACGCACGCGCTCACACCGACGATCCCTGTGTGGAAGGGCTTCGGCCCGTCAAGATTCGGCCCCACGATCAACCCGGAAACCGGCAAGCCCTACGAGTACGCTAAGGATGGCTTCGAGGCTACCCGTTATGACCTCTCCACCGACCAGTTCGGCACCCAGCTTGATCCGCCGGCTCATTGGGCGGCCGAATACCCAGCCATCGACGAGTTGCCGGCAACCTACGCTGTGCGGCCTCTGGTCGTGATTTCCATCGTCGATCAGGTCGCAAAAGACCCCGGGTATCACCTCCAGGTCTCCGACATCGAGCAGTGGGAGAGCAAGAACGGCAAGATCCCCGCCGGAGCGGTTGTTATGGTCCGCTCGGACTGGTCGAAGGACTGGCCCAATCCCGAGCTGGCAACGCGAAAGGTATTCCCCGGCGTGTCTCTGGACGCGCTCAAATTCCTGCACCTGCAGCGCAATATTCTTTTCCACGGGCACGAGCCGCTCGACACCGACACGACGCCAACCCTTGAAGGTGAACACTGGCTGTTGCACAACGGTTACACGCAGGCCGAGGGCGTAGCCAACCTGGATCAGGTAGCGGAGACGGGTTGCCTCGTTACCATCGGCTATCCTAAATTCAAGGGCGGCCTCGGCGGTTACGCGCGCTATGTTGCCATCTGCCCGCCTGATTGGAAGTACGGCGTGTCGGTGGGCGAAGTGCCGGAAGCGCCGCTAGCCAAAAGCGATAAGATTCTAAAGTGGGACGCCAAGCAGGGCGTCCGCGTGCGCAAGTAGCGGCGGCCGCCGGGGCGCGGGCGTTACGTCTCTCCCGGTTCGCTCGTTTCCGGTCTCCCCCACATTTTTGCCTTTACAGTCCTCAGGAGAAAGCGCTAGATTCCGCCCAGAACTCTGCTCCAACCTTATTTCGGAGGAGGCAAAAAATGGCCGAGGAATCAAAGAGTCTTTATGCTCGGCTCGGCAGCTACGATGCGATTACCGCGGTCGTCGAGAGCCTTCTTCCACGACTCATGAACGATGCGCAGCTCGGACGATTCTGGCAAAACCGGGGCGCGGACGGAATGCGCCGTGAAAAACAGCTCCTGATCGATTTTCTCTGCACGAACGCCGGGGGACCGCTGTACTACACCGGGCGGGATATGGCGTTATCCCACAAAGGGATGAGAATCAGCGAAAGCGATTGGGCAGTTTTCACTCGTCACCTGAATGCTACGCTCGATACGTTCCAGGTTCCTCAGCGGGAACGGAACGAAGTTTTGGCTTTTATAGAAAGCACCAAAGCGGATATTGTCGAGGGGTAGAGGCGTCAGAACTTCCAGCAGATGACTAGACATGGTAACTGAGCTTGACCGTTTAGCCGAGAGCGCCTTCATTGCGTCTCGCGTTCAGTGCGAACGTGAAGCTTCATGACACTCGCTATGCTTTCGGATTTGTTCAAAACCTTTCGTATCTCCACCGGCGTGTTTCTACTGCTAGCTCCAACCGCGTGGTTCAAGCCGGTTTTGGGTTATGCCGGCGGGTTGGTCGAGGTTGTTCTCGCCGACAAACTCGACGACTCCAGAGGGTTTTGCCTGGATGTTATCGGTTCCAAGCAACAGGCGAAGCCTGAACGCGGGCTCCAGGCCCATACCTGCTACAGCTATCAAGGGAAAATTGCGGTTGACCAGGCGTTTGACGCCGATCGCTTACCGAAGGGCGAATTCCGCATGCCCACCCTTAACGTCTGCATGACATTGACTTCCACTCGGGAAGGGTCTCCCCTTGCATTAAAACGCTGCGACGGCAGGGCGGAGCAGCGTTTTAATTTCCAGCCTGATGGCGAAATTATACCTAAGGCAGACCCAAGCTTGTGTTTGACTGTTGCCGGTGGCGCGAGTCGTCCCGGAGGCGGCGGGCGTCCGGCGCATCTCATCCGCAGGCTCACCCTAGAGCGATGCGGTACAACACGCATCGTCTACCAGCGGTGGCGCTCACGGGAAAAAGCTGATTAAAGAAGCCGGCCATGCGCTTACTCCGGCTCGATGAGGTTCCGATCAGCGAGCACGATCGGGTGTTTCGCTATTCACCCGCGCGTGGATTGTTTGCGGCCCTCGCCGTCATCTGTACAGGCGGCGGGTTAATCCTGCTTGGCTGGCAGCGCGGAAGCATTCTCGCCTACTACCTTTCGGGGGTAACCCTTCTTGCGCTCCTGGTGATGCGCCGATTCATCTTTGCGCGGTTCCAGCCGTCCAATTGGCTGATCCGGCTAAGCGATGACGGCCTGTTCGTGCACTTTCGTTCGTACCTGAATTACCACTTGTCCAAAGATGATCTGACGGTCGTGTTCATTCCGCACACGGAGATTCGCTCGCTCCGGTTGGTGCGCCAGCATTGGGACATCCCGGAGATGGACGGAGCGCGCTCACGACTGAATAGTGTTTCCGAGCAACGTCGCCGCTTAGTCGAGCTCGATCTCGCTGCAGATTCATCCCCGCTAGCGCAGGCATTAGCCGATGAGTTGCGCCGCCGCGGTCCCAAAGAGACTCACTGGTACGGCAGTGCTTCCACCCTTTACAAGGACTATCCGGCGCGGCTAGCCTCTCCCACCTTGTTACAATTGGACTGGAAGGTTGTTCCCAGCGCCAGAGTTTTTCTCGAGGCAATGCAGCGCTATGCGGACATCGCAGGTCCGGTCGAAGTGTCGGAAGACTACGTTCATCTCGAGGGACTGAGTCGCGACGAACAAGAAGCGCGCGTGTTGGAGCTGGCCGAAACAGGACAAACCATCGCGGCCATCCGGATCGCGAGGAAACTTTATTCCTATGATCTAACCCAAGCGAAAGCTTTTATTGAGAGCCTCGTGGCGGGCAAAACTACGCGTCCTCCACATTCGTGAAGAAAATGCATCTCATCAATAAATGGGTGCCGATAGAGTTCTCCACTCCCGGCAAGAACCTTGAGGTTAGATCGACGTAGACTGATTTTTGTTTTGCTCGTTGAAGACCGGCAGGTTCAGTCACGTTTAGACGATCTTCCGCGCCAGTTCCTGGATCTGATCCATCCATTGTTTCAGATCCGGCGCGTAGGTGCGCGGGACGCACTCGCCGCAGATTTCCTGCGCCAGCGCTGCGACCGAGCGCACGCTGGAATCGAATGACGGAGTCCTTTTCTGCCCGTTGGAACGGGCAAGAAGGTCGGCAAGTTCGTGCAGGCAGACTGTCAGATTAGCGAGCAGAGATTCCAAGGGCTGTTCCTCGGGTAGGAGCGAAGCACGATATAAGAGATCATGAACGGTTTGTAGCTCTCCGCCGAACACTCTCACGGTACTTTCGAGCCGTCTTATCGAAGCCTCCGGGAGAACGGTTTGATTTTGAGAGATTTCCAGGATCGCATCGAGGTCATTGAGCACCAGGTGCAGGTTGGTTCTGACTCGATCTAAACGGTCCTCGAACGCGATCCTGTGAGTTTCTTCGACGAGCGCTTCCTGCCGGTGTGAAACCAGCTTTGAAATCAGACAGCCAAAAATTAGTAGCCCGATTGCCCCTTCAGTAACGGCAAGAATTCGCATGGGGCCTAGCGGCACAACGTCTCCGTAGCCAATCGACAGGGCAGTGACAAAACTAAAATAGACGGCGGTGACAAGGCCGTCGAAGTCAAGCTGAACGGCATTCCCGCCTGCCTGAAGCCCGTAACCCATCCCAAGTCCGGCAATCCAATAGATGAACCCGAAGGCGACGACCATCGCGAGCCAAAACAGGGACAGCTTGTCAATCGACCATTGACCCAGCACGTCTAGGGCCATCGACCAGGAGACCCGCATAGGTTGAGACGGGTCTCTTTTTGGGACCGCTGTTACCGGCGAGCCGCGGGGATCTTCTGTATCCACCGGTCCGCCGTTCTCTACCCAATCTGACATGCCACCGTGGTAGTAGCGAATCCTCTCGTAACCCAAAGCCTGCAGTAGGCCGACGGCCTGCATTCCCAGAGGTCAGGTGGGGTTCGCGCAATAGACCGCCACCTCTTGAGACGGACTCTGCAAGATCAAACCCGCCCGCTCATTAATTTCCGTTACGGAAAGACTTATGGATCCAGGAATATGGCCTGCGAGAAAAGCTTCTCGCGGGAGCACATTCACGATGACCAGAGAAGGGTCCTTCAGGCGCGCACGGACTTCTTCCCTGCCAATTAATAAACCCGGCGGAAAAGCCTGTTCCAAGTCGGAACCTCGTGCTGTTAACTCTTTTGCTTCCAGCATAGTATTTCGTCAAATCCTTTTCCCGGCAGTGCCAGGCGAAAGCTTATGCCCCGCCCTAGATACACCGAACCCTGCCCGCCAGTTTACACTCTAGCAGATCTCACCAGGACTCGCCTCTTTTTTTTGATGCGGGGCAAAGGCAATTGGATGCAAAATTACACTGGATCTTAGGAACGTCTTGCGCCGGTTCGCGCAATTCAATTTGCAGATTGCCCCTCTCAGATACTGCATTTTTCACTTTACCTTTTGCCTTGAACAAGACGCCGGTTGTCGCCGGTCCCAGAGGAACTTGCAGCCCTTGACAACAATCGTCGGACCCTAGTAGGAAAAACGTGGAGATGCAGCTGTCCGATTTTCTCAGAAGGAATAAAGGAGATTACGTAATGCGAGAGAAACACACTCGTTCCGGAAAAAGACTTCACGTTTGGCTGCTAGTCTTTGTCGGCATCCTGGCGGTCTTTTCGCTCCTTTTGCGGAATGCGTCGGCTGGGCCTGTGGAAGGTAATCCGCGCAAGGGAGGGACCGTCATCCTTGCGATAACAACGGACCCGTCGACGTTGAATTGCGGTCTGGAGAGTAGCCAGCTCGTCGCTATGGTCACGTCCAGCATCTTTAATGGACTTATCCACAAAGACGAACAAGATAATATCCACCCCGAGCTGGCCAAGTCCTGGAAGATTTCGTCCGACGGCCTCACTTACACTTTTCAACTCCGTGACGGAGTCAAATGGCAGGATGGGACGCCTTTCACTTCGGGTGACGTAAAATATAGCTTCGAGAATTTGGTCGGAAAGTACAATGCCCGCGGCCGGGAAGCCTACAATAATATCAAATCGATCGAGACTCCTGACAAACTGACGGCCATCGTCCGTTTGCAAAGGCCTTATTCTCCGTTTCTGCTGACCCTTGGCGCCCATGACGGATGCATCATGCCCAAGCACCTCTATGAGGGCAAAGATGTGCTGACCAATCCGTACAACCTCAATCCCATTGGCACCGGGCCCTTTCGTCTCAAGGAGTGGGTCCGAGGGGACCATATCACTTTGGTGCGCAATGAAAACTATTTTAAAAAGGGAAGGCCGTTTTTGGATAGCATGATCTATAAGATCATTCCCAACGCCGCTTCCAGGGCGATTGCCTTTGAGACGGGCGAGGTCAATGCCATCGCCGGCAGCCAATCCTTCCCGTACCAGCAGTTTGATCGCCTCAAAAAGCTGCCCAACGTCACCATCAAAGACATCGGAGCATCTTCCGTTATCGGACTTAGCTTCAATTTCAAAGGGAATTCGATATTGGCCAAGCGCGAGGTGAGAGTCGCCATCGCCCAGGCCCTGGACAAAAATTTTATTGTCGAAGCCGGTTTTCGCGGTACGGGCAAGGTCATCGACAGTGTTATCCCACCGGGAATTCCATGGGCGTATAACCCAAATGTCCCTAAGTATCCATTCGACCTTGAAAAGGCCAACCAGCTTTTGGACCAAGCCGGGTACCCCAAGAAAGGAGGCGGGATGAGATTTTCCCTGCGCTTGGCCTACGAAGCCGGGAATGCCAATTCGGAAAAGCCGGCAGAAATCATCCGAGAACAACTCAAAAAGGCCGGCATCGACATCAACCTGGAGAGGTTGGAGCGTTCCGTCATGTTGAACAAGGTCTTCCAGAAATATGACTATGATCTCTGGTGGGGGCCTTTGACGACCAGGGACCATCCGGCGTTAGGGGTTGCGCGGCTCTATACGACGGACTCGATCACGGGCAAACCCTTCACCAACTTTACCCGCTATAGCAATCCCAAGGTGGACAAACTCTTCGATTTGGCAGCGGCTACAACGAGCCGGGCCGAAGAAGTCAAGTCCTATCACGAGATCCAGGACATCATCATGCGTGATCTGCCAATGGTCCCGGTTGCGGATCGAATGCAGCCGCAAATTATCCGCGATGATTTTAAAGGGGCCTTTACCTGCACGGACACCTATGAACGGACGGACGAGATCTGGTGGACAAAAGGTACCCCGCTGAAGGAGGGAGAATTCGACCGCGAAGATTAACGCGGCAAGGTAAACGGCAAGAGTCAGGAATTCTGCAGCGATCGCCGGAAGGCTTCCCGGTGCTGGACGCTGTTGAGGCGTGGAAAATTTTCCGGGTAATCTTCACCCGTCTCGACCTTTAAATTGACAAAGATAGGGCCTTGTTCCTTGAGCAAGTGGTTTAACGCCCTATCCCAGTCATCAATGTCGGTAAATTCATAAACTCGCGGGTAACCCGCCTCCCGGGCGAGGCCGGGAAAGCTCAGACGCCCCACACCCGGTATGGCAACTCCGCCATTGGTTTCATAGATGCCATTCTCGCACAGGCAATGGATAAAATTCCTCGGGGCGGCGTTCGCGATCGTCACCAAGCCCCCAAGGTTCATCAGCAGACTCCCGTCTCCATCGAGAACGATGACGCGTTTGTCGGGTCGTCCGAGAGCCAGTCCCAAAGCGTGCGCCGGCCCTTGCCCCATGGCTCCGGTAAGCGTGTAGTTCAAGTCGCTCGGCGAGATATGGATCCACTCGTGCGCCGCCTTCCATACCGGCACCACGATTTCGCCGGTCCGATGCCGCGCCAAGACCTTCAAGCACTCATCACGTTTCATTACGCTCACAGCGGTTCTCTCCCGATCAACATGGCAACAGGTCGCGACTTGGCGTAGGCGCTTTCCATCGCCGGCACAATTTTCGCGGTGTCCTGAGAGGTCTCGATCAGATAGTGTTCAATCCCCATCACATCAAGGATCGGCTCGATGATGCGCAATCCGAAACGTTTGGACTGCGTGGGCGGAATGCCCGCTTCTTTTCCCAGAAGCCCGACCATCATACACACAGGATTTTCCCCTTCGACGCCGATCCGCGTGAGGGCATTCATCGAGTCCAACAGTCCCGTGTACTGGATCAAAAGAAGGGCGCGCTGGCCGGCGCCGTAAAGACCGCTGCAAACCGAGATGCCTTCATCCTCTTTGCATACCTTCACGACCTCGAAGTCGTTGTCGTTAAGAATAGGCTTGAGCAAATGCTCGCTGGTCGTGCGGTCCGGCAAAGCGACAACGAAGCGGATTCCGGCGCGCTTGATCTCCTGAATGATCTCAGCGCCTTTCAGGGGCAATTCTCTCACAGCCACAATGCGCGTCTCCGCTGATTGAATCTACCGGCGCCGCCCCTTGCCCTACGCGCTTTGCCCTATGCCGTTCATCCTCACGCCAGAGCCGTGCTGCCGGAAATAAGCACTTCGCTCTTCACTCCTTCCACCCAAGGGACCGCTTCGGAGACGACCTTCGAGGTCCCGCGGACGCGGTAAACTTTCGGATCGTGGACGCCTGGAGGCGCGGTTCCCTTATCGCGCAGCTCATGGGCTGCCCGCAGCATCATCCTGCGCGCCTTGATGGTACTGTAGTCTCCGCTGCACAAGTTTTCCTTACTGCGGTCTAAGACCGGAGTCGGCCCTTCATTCTCAGTGACGCACCTGTCCTGCAGATTGACCCCAGTGATTCCCATCCGTCTTGACCGGTGAATTTCCCAATTGATCAGGTAGTCGTTGGCCTTCGTCGCCTTAGGGCGTATGAAGCTGTACGGCTCATGGGTCGCCGGCAGATAGGATTCCTCCTCGAAATTCATACGATCCGCCTTGCTCTTTTCCATGAGTTCGCGTGTCGGAAACCAGCTAATCTGCCACTTGATAGAGTTCTCGTCATCGATGGGAATATAGATCCGCGCGCCCCGCAGATCACTTCCGGGCGGCATCGAATAGAAAGGCATGATGAATTGGTTGACGCGCCATAACCCCTTGCCGTCGCTGACCGGTCGTTTGGCGCCGTACATAAAGCCCCCTGCGGTGTCGGCGATCTCAATCGCCATTGGAGTTCTCATCCCCGATTTATTAGCGGCCAACTGCTGCGACGGCTGGTGCTGCTGCGCCACGTCATCATCGGCTAAATTATAGGGCGAGTGCAGCCACATGACGTGCGTCGGGTCGATCCCACCCTCGAGGACCTGCAGGTAATTGCATTCCTGATGAAACACATAATAGGTGCGCTGCTCGTCGGGCAGCATCAGAAACTCAAACTCGGGCAAGGGCGGCGGTTGTTTCGCCGGGCCCATGTAGGTCCAGATGATCCCGCCGTGCTCGACGCAGGGATAACCAGGGTGATGAATCGAGTCACAGAACTGCTGCTCGGCGGGAACGTTCGGCATCTCCATGCATTTGCCGTCGGGCGAGTACTTCCATCCATGATACGGGCAGCGAATGCCGTCATCCTCAATGCGGCCAAAGTAGAGCGGCGCCAGCCGATGCTGGCAATAGGCACCGACCAATCCCGTTTTGCCTTGACGGGTACGGAACAGGACAAGGTCTTCGCACAAAAGGCGCACGCGCAACGGCCTCCCTCCGGGCTCCTTGAGAAACGACGCGGGGATCACGGCAATCCAGTACTGTCGGAATAAATCCCCCATCAACGTCCCCGGCCCCACCCGGGTCAGTTGCTCATTTTCCTCGCGGGTGAAAGTGAATCCGCTTATGCCTGATAAATCTTTTCTTTCCGCTGCCATCCTTTATTCTCCTTATTAAATATTGCGGGCGCATCCGCACGCTGCTGCCTTCCCGGAAACTAACCGATAAGTTCGTGCCGTGTCAACGCCCAGAAATTGACCTGCCGGCCAAACGGAAACCTGCCGTTCTTGGCTTCTGCACCCGGCATTGCTCAGTTAGCCAGTCTGTGGTACTCCGAAAGAAACGCTTTGCAGGGGAGGAGAAACCATGATTCCAGTAACAACACGAGGCTTACCACGTTTGTTCTTGTTCTTGGTCGCCTTTGTTCTCTTTCAAATGCAGTTCCGTGACGCTTTGCCTGCGAGTCTTCCAGCCAACCTGGCCAATGATCCTGTCACCAAGCTGTTGGGTCCCGCAGTCATGAGCGCAGCTTTAAAAGAAGGGCGGGTGGTGTGGTACGCCGGCGACAACACGGGTGAATTTTTCAGTCACGGCGGCAAGGAAGCATTTGAAAAGCGCTTCGGCATCAGGATAGAGCCGGTGGTCGGCCGTCTTCGCGAGCAAACAGACAGAGTGCGCGCGGAACATGTCTCAGGAACTAAGATCGCGGACGTTTTTGACGGAGTTGTCCAATATTTGATGGAGCTTTACAGCGTGGGAGCCCTGGAAAAGTTTAAAAACCCAGCCCCTACCCTCGCTGATTTCGACAAAAGCGTCTTTATCCAGGAACCGGCGGACTTTTGGACTCCCCTGTTCATCAGCGCCCAGGCGTTAATCGTCAATACGGATAAAGTGAAGAAGGAAGAATATCCAAAATCCTACTGGGACATCGTCAATCCCAAGTGGAAAGGGCGCGTGGCCACGCGCGACCCCAGGAGCGCGGGAGGAGGCGGTTGGCAGTTCCTCCAAATGTATGACTACCCAAAGCTGGGGATCGAGTATATTCGGAAGCTTAAAGACGTTGTCGATCCGTTTATCGTTCCGGGCGGCAGCCGTGCGATGCGTGATGCCGTGTTGCTGGGCCAATTTCCGCTCGGCTTCAGCGGTCGCCCCGAGTTCCTGACAGACGTACCGAAAGGTTCTCCCTTGGCCTACGTTGTCCCGCAAGAAGGGCTTACCTGGCTGCCGCACGTCACCGCGCTGATCAAAGGGGCGCCCCATTCGAACGCAGCCAAAGTCGCCCTCGCCTGGTTTTACGAGACTCCGAACCTCCAGCTCTTGGCAACGGAAGGCGGGCGTATGATCCCGGATTCGAAAGTCAAAATGCCGATCCCCGAAATGAACATCGCCAATTATACGATGATGCCTGGGATTCCGGCGAAACAGTTGGCGGACCCGGAATTCTTTTTCAAGGAAATGGAAAAGATCTTCGGGAGGCGATGATCTCACTAAGACGTGGAATGATGGAGTAATGGAGTACTGGATATCTCTGAATCGCATTACTCCACTACTCCATATACTCCATCGCACTTATTTTTTGCTCTCCTCCTCGCAGCCGCTGAGTTTCTAGCCATCAATGCTCTCCAAGCTACCGCTTGCTTTGCGCTCGTTTATGCAAGTCACGGTCTTTTACTATCTCCTGTTCCTTGTCCTAATTGTCCTCATCTTGTACCCGACGCTGATGCTCCTCACAGCGAGCTTTTTTACCGGACAGCCCGGCGCATGGGGAGCATTCACGCTGGCAGGGTACAAAGAGCTTCTAACTGCCGCGGATATCGGCGAGATTGTAGTTAACAGTTTCATTTACGCGTCGGCACGAACGGGAATCAGTCTCATCCTCGCCTTGACCTTCGCATGGGCTGTTGCCCGAACCCATATTCCGGGCAGAGGTTTGATGGAACTATTGTTGCCGATCCCCTTTTTCATCCCGGACCTGCTAACGGCGATTTCCTGGGTTATGCTCGCCAACCCCCAAAACGGGCTTATTAATCAACTTTTCGTTGAGGTCTTTGGTGCACGCGGGCCTGTCGTAAATATTTATGGCTGGGGTGGCCTCATCTTCCATTCCGTCTTGCACACTACCTCCTTCCTCTATCTCCTGTTGGTGGGGCTTTTTTACACCATGGATCCTTCCTATGAAGAGGCATCCATCGCTTCTGGGGCCAGCCCGTCCCTAACAACCTTTAAAATCACGCTGCCCATGCTCCTCCCAGCCATCCTGGGAGTTTCTATTCTCTCCTTCATTCGCTCCCTAGAATCCTTCGAAGACCCCTATCTTTTCGGCACTCCGGGTGGCGTTTACGTGTTCGCGAACGAAATCTATCGGGTTTTACGCTTCCGCCACCCGCCGCAATACAACGCTGCCACGGGACTGGCCGTTATATTAGTATTGCTGACATTCACCCTTGTCACCGTGCAATGGAGAATACTGGGCAAGAGAGAATTCACCACGATTAGCGGCAAAGGCTATCAACCACGACGCACGACACCCGGCGCGTTCGTTCGATGGGGTATTTTTGGGATCTTTGTGATTTATTTTATTTTGGCTATCGCCGTGCCCTTGACGCAGATCTTTGCCAGCTCGTTCTTCAAAGTGTTTGGCCTCTATCGACTGAAGGACCTCACCTTCGATAACTGGATCACCGTCCTTCACAACCCACGCGCCATGGGAGGCTTGCGCAACACGATCGTGTATTCCACAATCGCCGCAGCCGGCGTCATCGCGATCGGCGGATGCATCGGTTATATCCGCGTCCGCACCCGCCACTGGCTTGGGCCTACCTTAGAACTCACTGCCTGGTTGCCATGGACACTGCCCGGGATCGTCCTGGGTCTTGCGCTGCTCTGGGCATGGATCTCCTTGCCTCAGCCGTTCAACCTCTATGGGACAGCGGCGATTGTGATCCTAGGCCTTGTGGTAAATGGCCTGCCCTTGGGGACACGCACCATGCAGTCAGCAATCATGCAGCTGAGCAAAGACCTAGAAGAGTGTTCCATGGCTCATGGGGCATCGTGGATCCAGACGATGGCTTACATTGTCCTGCCGCTATTGCGGATCGGAGTGGCTGCCGCGTTCGTGATCGTGTTTGCTTTGTCGGCGCGTAACCTTACGATTCCGCTCCTACTCTACTCTTATGGAACGGAAACCCTCACGATCTCCCTTCTCTACTATTACGAGGAAGGATACCGAAATATTACGGCGGTGATCGCAGTGATCCAGCTCGCGCTGGTGATGGGACTGCTTTTGCTCGAACGGTTGACCCGACCGCGACTGACCAGTTAGCTTCGGAGGAAGAACTACCAGCGCGGCTTCCTTAGAAACCGCGCTGGTGGACCGGATAGCTAAGATTGTGCAAAATTTACTGAACCGGTAATGGCATACCGGGAATTTTCAAATCCTGATCCATACATTCAATCTTCCCTCTGGCCCCGACAGGACCTCCGCTGTTGATTTCACCGGCCGAGTTCGGCGAATTATCTCGCCGATTGCCATCGGAGTTCGACGTGCAGAAAGTCTTACCCGAAATAAATGGGCTAGTGGGAAATTCAAGGGGGCCGGTGTTGCGCAGATGGGTTGTCGGGTCGGGGGGACTGCGGAATATCTCCACCACTTGCTTTGAGGTGGTGTAGACAACAACCGCATTGCGCTCATTGGCGTCGACCCAAAAGTTGCCGGCTTGATCCAAGACAAAACCGTCGGCTCCCTCGAGCAACGGGTGAGCAACCACGATATTCGTGAGGCAAAGAGTGTTAGAAGTGAATACCTCGTCACAACCAGTCTCGCTCTTCAGACTCCCATCCTGGTTAAACTCCACCTTCCAAATCGCGCCGCGGGCGTCGTCGAGTACAAAAAGATTACCTTCGCGGTTAAAAGCAACGCCGTTGGCAACTAGAGGTTGCGAGCCGAGCGTGTTGGTCGCCGCCCTATTGGCATCGATCGTGCCAGTCGGTAAAGTACGCGCGTCTCTGCCGACCGCGGTCACTGCGCTTCCGAAAATTGCCCCGGAACCGAATGCCAGTCCGATTTCAAGATTAGTCGCCGCCATCGGCTGAATGCGAAAGGCCTCTTCGCATCCGGTGAAACTAGGTTCACATGTACCTCCACCCGGCGCAATTTTCCACACTCGGCCCTGGCCGGTTGTTCCGTCGCCTGTCCACAGATTCCCATTCCTATCGAAGGCTAGCCCATTGGTCCCTGGCACGCCGGTCGCATAATTCGTTGAGGTAGGAATGGAATTGCAACTAGGGTCACTGGAATCGTCAGATGCACAACCGATCGGATCAGGACGAACTGTCCTAATGTTACCGCCAGCTGCCGCGTCAGCGATATAGAGGTTGCCAATACTGTCGAATGTAATGCCCGAAGCATTACAGGCGGGATTGTTCGGTATGAATCCAACCGTGACCTTCACGCCGCTAGGGCTGATTCTCCAAACGGGGCACTTTTTGGCTATGTCCGGTTGCCTTCCCGTAGTGTATAAATTTCCCGTCGCGTCGCCGGTAAGCCCCTCTATGGCAAACGCCAGAATGGGACCTCGTCTCGTAAAACTCACACCCTGCGGCAATTGCGCCGTCTTGGCGGCCCAGCTTACAGAACTAATCGCCAGACCAAAAACAAGAGTGAAAAAAAGCACGAATCCTCTTTTCATTTTTCTGCCCTCCTTCGCAAGTGGGGTTCTAACACCGGCCGCAGAAATCTTGCCGCCCGATTTATGTCTCACTTTTGATTCCGCGTCAATACATGCCGAATAGACACTATCGGGGTGATGAGGGGAGCAAAGTTCATGCCCCTTTAACTTTCTTTGGGAAAACAAACGCTTATAATCACGGCCAATCCCTGCGCCGAGAAAACATGTAAATTTCTTTAACAATCCGAATCACGGGCGAGGCATGACCTTTATGCTTTCGCGATAGTTTGCGCCGCTTTTCCGAAAATCAAAGTTTTGTAAGCCTTTATGACATCTTGTCCCATAATTCCGCTTTAGAACGGCTTCCAATTTTCCACCACAAGTGTGATAGTGCGTATTGAGATATCGCGATGGACCTCATGACGGCCCTGGTGAAAAAGAAGCCGGAAGCCGGGCTGTGGCGAGAGCAGGTCCCAGTCCCTGAAACCGGCATTAATGACGTTTTGATCCGAGTCTCCCAAACCGGTATCTGCGGCACCGACTTGCACATCTATAACTGGGACGCATGGGCGCAACGAACGATTCGTTTGCCGATAATCGTGGGTCACGAATTCGTCGGCACCATCGAGCGCGTTGGGAGTAACGTTAAGGATCTTAAGCCGGGAGACGTGGTCAGCGGCGAGGGACACGTGGTCTGCGGGCGCTGCCGCAACTGCCTGGCGGGCAGGAGACATTTATGTGCCGATTCCCAGGGGATCGGGCTCAACCGCCCCGGCGCGTTCGCCGAATACATTGCGATTCCGATGACCAATGTGTGGCATCATGATCCATCCATCCCGCGCGACGTCCAGACCATTTTTGACCCCTTTGGTAACGCCGTGCACATGGCCCTTTCCTTCAATGTTTTGGGAGAAGACGTTCTGATCACCGGCGCCGGACCGATCGGCCTCATGGCAGTCGCCATCGCCAAACACGCCGGGGCACGCCACGTGGTAATTACGGACATCAATGCCTATCGGTTGGAGTTGGCGCGCAAATTGGGCGCAACACTGGCGCTCGACGCGCGCACGGAGACCATTGCTCAGGCGCAAAAGACACTGGGAATGAAAGAAGGCTTCGATGTTGGCTTGGAGATGTCCGGCGTCCCTGGAGCCTTACGCGATATGCTGGCTAACATGTGCCACGGCGGCAAGATCGCGCTGCTGGGTATTCCCGAAAGCGAGATCGCAATCGACTGGACTCAAGTTATTTTTAACGGCCTGACGATCAAGGGCATCTACGGTCGAGAAATGTACGAGACCTGGTACAAAATGACCGTGATGGTGCAGAGTGGGCTCGACATCAGTTCGGTCATCACGCATCGCTACGATTGGCGCGACTACAAACAAGCGTTTGAAACGGTGCGCCTGGGCCACTGCGGCAAGGTAATTTTGAAATGGAGTAATGGAGTGGTGGAGTAATGGAATAATGGAAATTTCATTACTCCAGTGGCCTATTCTCCATAGTTTCTATTCAATCGCTGGGCAGCCCTTATGTTAGGCAACGCAAGACGCCATTTTCAACAACAGCTCAGCGAAATACAAGCCAGCGGCCTCTTTAAAGCCGAGCGGGTCATCACCACGCCGCAAGGATCACGCGTCGGTGTGCGCGAAAACCTATCGGTGCTCAATTTCTGCGCCAATAACTACCTCGGTTTGGCGAGCCATCCCGAGCTGATCGCCGCAGCGCACCGGACTCTCGACCGCTGGGGTTATGGGTTATCATCCGTGCGTTTCATCTGCGGCACCCAGGAGATCCACAAACAACTCGAGGCCGCGCTCTCCGAGTTCCTCGGAACCGAAGACACCATCCTTTACACCTCGTGCTTTGACGCCAATACGGGGCTGTTCGAAACCTTGCTCGACTCCGAAGACGCGGTAATCAGCGACCAGCTCAACCACGCGAGCATCATCGATGGGGTTCGCCTGTGCAAAGCGCAGCGCCTGCGTTACTTGCACAATGACATGAGCGACCTGGAGGCAAAACTCCGGGAAGCCGGCGGCGCGCGCTTCCGTCTCGTTGCGACCGACGGCGTCTTTTCCATGGACGGCACGATCGCCAACCTGCCGGCCATTTGTGATCTGGCCGAAACATACCACGCTCTGGTTATGGTTGACGATTCCCACGCTGTCGGCGTTTTGGGCAATCGCGGCCGCGGCACCCACGAGCACCACAACATTATGAGCCGCGTCGACATCCTCACCGGAACCCTGGGCAAAGCGCTGGGCGGCGCCAGTGGTGGATATGCCAGCGGCCGGCGCGAAATTGTCGAACTGCTTCGGCAGAGATCGAGACCTTATCTGTTCTCCAACACACTGGCGCCCGCCATTGCCGGCGCATCGCTACGGGCCTTGGAGCTACTGTCTCAATCGAGCGAGCTACGCGAACGCCTCATGCAGAATACACGTCGATTTCGCGCGGGCATGAAGCAGAGAGGATTCGACATTCCTGAGGGCGATCATCCCATCGTGCCGATCATGTTGGGTGACGCCGCGCTGGCGCAGGAGATGGCCAGGCGACTGCTCGATGAGGGAATCTACGTCATCGGCTTTTCTTATCCCGTCGTTCCGCTAAACCAAGCCCGGATTCGTGTACAGCTTTCCGCGGCGCACAGCCCTGAAGACATTGATTTTGCGGTAGAGGCATTTTTGCGCGTTCGACGCCAGTTGCACGGGTAGGAGTCTGCGATGGAAACGAAGGACTTGAATATCGACGTCACGGCAGTGGCCAAAGAAGCTCTGCGCGATCGTCAACCGGGAGAAGATCTGGACGAATCCCTGCTTCGAACCTGCAAAGGCCTTTATGGCACGTCGGGGCTAACGGCCTTCCAAACTGTACGCAACGCGGTTGAAGCTTATGCCACGCGAAGGAATCTGAGTATCGAGGGCGCCGTACAGGAGATTGCCGCTGGACGAAGCACCGTACAGATCACCGCCTTTACCAAGACCTTCAGCGCCCAGAGAACCGCAACCTCGATCGACGAGTTGCCGGCGGACATGCGCGAGCGCGTGCAGAAAATGTTGGAATCGGGCAAAACCAGCGAGATCGTCATTACTAAAACATTTACCGGGGGCCAACGACTAGGTTCTTTCCTCGGATTCATTCTCAAGAATCTCCTTTCTTCTCCAAAAAAACCAGTAGATGTCATTCCACCAGGCCCTACAATCCAGGCCCCGACGACTCAAGGGGGCCCAACTGATCAACCGGGCGCAATTTCTCAGCCAGCAACAATGACCCAATCAGGTACGACCCTACAAGTTGTAAAGGCCACTCAACCCGGAAGGATCCGGTGTGAGCATTGTGGACTTGAATATGCGCGGGAGCGCACCTCCTGCCCCGGCTGCGGGGCAGAGAGGAAGCGCTCGTTCTGGGCCCGTCTGGTCGGGAACTAATCCCGCACTGCACCATCCTCGCGAAAGCCTTGAAGCCATCAACATTTCTGGAAACACCTTGATAAAGGAAGTTCGTGACCACCGTCATCGAGACTCTTGACCTGACCAAAAGGTTCGGACGCAAGAGTGTCGTCAGCAGCCTCAGCCTGCAAGTTCCGCCAGGATCGATTTTTGCTTTTCTTGGCCCGAATGGCGCCGGAAAAACAACCACGATCAAGATGCTCATGAACATCCTTGAGCCGTCGTCGGGAACAGTGCGCGTGTTGGGCGTCGACTCCCGAAAACTGACTCCGCGCGAATTCGCAAGAATCGGCTACGTCTCCGAGAACCAAGAAATGCCCGAGTGGATGACGCTTGATCAGCTTCTTCAATTTTGTCGGCCGCTCTATCCGACCTGGGACCAGGATCTCTGCGTCAAGTGGCTTAGGCAATTTGCCTGCCCTTCGAGTCAGACGCTGCGCAGTTTTTCGCGCGGGATGAAGGTCAAGGCCGCGCTGCTATCGTCATTGGCGTATCGTCCGCAGCTCCTAGTCCTCGATGAACCCTTCAGCGGCCTGGACGCTTTAGTTCGGGATGAATTGATCACCGGTGTTCTCGAATTGCACGCGGGGGAAGGCGGTACCGTTTTCGTATCCTCGCATGATATCGATGAAGTTGAGCGTCTGGCCGACTGGGTGGGCATCATCAACGACGGCCGGTTACAAATGGCGGAACCCATCCGCTCACTGCAGAGCCGCTTCCGCAAGATCGAAGCGACTTGCCCGGGTGAGATCAAAGCGGCTCTAGCCCTACCGGCTGGCTGGATCAACCTCCAGACCTCTGGCCACCTGGTGAGGTTTGTCGCGACCAATTACCAACCGGACCGAACCGAAGGCGAAGCGCAAAACGTTTTGGGCCCGTGCGATTGCGTTTCCGCGCATCCGATGTCGCTGCGGGATATCTTCGTTGCCCTGGCCAAAACCTACCGGCTATGAAAGTCGTTTTTCATCTCCTCACCAAGGATGTGACCCGGCTACGAGCTCCGCTCATGGTTTGGATTGTGCTGTTTGTCCTCCAGCTTGCTTCGCTGGGCTGGTGGCCGGGAGCCAACGCTGAAGACCCACGGCTGCAACTGATTCTTGTGATTTTGAAGAATCTAGTCCCGCCGCTGCAAATGATTGTGCTGCTCGTCATCGTTCCCCTGCTGGTTCACGAGGACCCGGTCGTTGGCTCAACCGCGTTCTGGCTCACCCGACCTATCAGCGGCCGCCTCCTACTTGCCAGCAAGGCCCTCTTCGCTGTCCTGTTTCTCATTATTACCCCGCTGATGGTCGACCTGGCCGGCCTGGCTGGGCGCGGTGATTCAGGGAAGGAATGGGTTCTTGCTGTAAGCGCGATCGCACTCGGCCGGGTTAAATTTCTCCTCCTGGTTTTCATATTGGCTGCTCTGACGCAAACTTTTTCTCGCTTTGCGCTCACCGGCGTGGTGCTTGTCGTGTCTTATGTGATCGCGGGCCTTCTAGCGCTGGTCATTGGGCTTTACGCAACCCGTGAAAGCGGGGTTGCCATGGTCTCCTTTATGGGCGGCTCCGGCGCACTTGCCGATTTAACTACGATCGGCTTCGGCGCCGCAGTCATTATCAATCAATACCTGACACGAAAGACCGTCCGATCTTGGCTTTTGCTTGCCGCTGGCATGATCGCGGTGTTTGCGCTGGGCAGATTCCGGGCGGAGGAGCCGATGCGGCCGCCGGCGCCTTCAGAGCCTCGCGCGACAGCTCTCGAAGCGGCTTGAGTTCGTTTGCATGACATTGAAACTCTTATTGAAGTGCAGCTTAAATTCGCGCTAGGGTGGAATGAATATGGATAGGATACTTTGGAGAACGCTCGCTTTCGCAATTGCGCTCGGGACATTTTTTCCTTTTGCTCTCCGTGCGCAGGAAGTCGACCTAAAAACCCGAATTCCGACCATCACCGTCACAGGCGAAGCCGTTGTGACCGTGGAACCTGACCAAGCCGAGATCGATATCGGGGTGGTCACCCAGTCGCGCACTGCAGTCGAAGCCGCGAACGACAACGCAGCCAAGCTTTCGCAAACCATAACAGAGTTAAAAAAGCTCATCGGCACAGAGGGCGAAATCAAGACGGCTGGTTATTCGCTAACCCCGAACTATCGTTATCCGAAGGAAGGCGGCAAGCCTGAAATTACGGGTTATACGGCCACCAACACCGTGCGGATTAAAACCGGCGCGCTGAGCAACGTGGGAAAGCTGATCGATACCGCGATGCGTTCGGGCGCTAACCAAGTTCAACGCCTGATCTTTACCCTCAAAGATGAGCAAGCCGCCCAACAGGAGGCGCTCCGCGAAGCAACCGCCAAGGCAAAAAGAAAAGCTGACGAGATCGCGCGCGCGCTCAGAATCAAGATCTTAAGAGTATTTTCGGTCACGGAAAGCGGCCAGGGCTTCCGCCCGCTTATGGCAGAGGGACCCACCCTTCGGGCGGAAGCAATGGCGGCACCCACCCCGATCATGGCGGGTACCATCGAGGTGCGTTCGACTGTCACACTGGTCGCGGAAATCGCCAACCCTTAGAAGCGAAGCGCGCGGGAGGATATGGGATGAGCGTCGATCAGGATCGCCAGCTGCCGATAAACCAGATTGCCGAGCAACTGAACCTCGCGGATGACGACCTCGAACCTTACGGCCGCTATACGGCCAAGATCAAGCTCGACCGCCTTCCCGATCTCGACGCGGCTCCCCGAGGGAAGCTCATCCTTGTCACCGCAACGACGCCAACCAGTCACGGCGAAGGAAAAACGGTCGTTTCCATCGGCCTTGCGCAGGCACTTTCAAGAATCGGGAAGAAGGCGGTCGTCACTTTGCGTGAACCCTCCCTGGGTCCGGTCTTCGGTGTCAAAGGCGGCGCCGCAGGCGGAGGAAAATCTCAGGTTCTGCCGAGCGAAAAGATCAATCTACACTTCAACGGCGACCTCCATGCCATCGGCGCAGCGCACAATCTTCTCGCGGCGATGATTGACGCGCACCTGCACCACGGCAACGAATTAAAAATTGACGTCGACAATATCTTTTGGCCGCGCGCCTTAGACATGAACGACCGCGCGCTGCGCCACGTCATTGTCGGCCTGGGCGGCAAAGCCAACGGCGTGCCGCGCGAGACCGGCTTCGTGATCACCGCGGCTTCGGAAGTCATGGCGGTCTTCGCTTTGGCCAACTCTCGTGAAGACTGTAACCGGAGGTTGAACAACATCACCCTGGGCTTTGGTCTGAACGGCCAAATCGTCCGCGCCGGGGATCTCAAGGTCACGGGCGCGATGATGGTTTTGCTCCACGAAGCGATCATGCCCAACCTGGTTCAGACCACAGAAAACACGCCAGCCCTGATCCATGCGGGGCCCTTCGCCAACATCGCGCACGGAACCAGCAGCGTGATCGCGCAAAAGCTCGCGCTTGGATTGGCCGAATACGTCGTCAATGAAACCGGCTTCGGCGCCGACTTGGGCGCAGAAAAGTTTCTCGATATCGTCATGCCCTCCTGCGCCTTGAGGCCTTCGGCGGCGGTTTTGATCACCACCGTGCGCGGCATCAAGGCCCAGAGCGCAGCCGACGCGCCCGGCGCCAATGTTTTCGCGGGCGGGCTTGCGAATCTGGCTAAGCACGTCGTCAATCTAAAGAAGTTTAATCTTCCGACGGTTGTTGCCATCAACCGCTTTGCCGACGATACCAGAGACGATCTCCAACGCGTGCGGGATTTCTGCGCGGACCTCGGAGTGCCGGCGCCACCGGTTGACGTGTTTGCGCGAGGAGGCGAGGGGGGACTGGAGCTGGCAACCCAGGTGGTCGCCGCTGCCGAAAGGACTAATCCGGCGGAGGTCCGCTCTCTTTATCCAGCTGACCTCAGCTTGCAAGACAAAGTGACGCGCATCGCCCGTGAAATTTACGGCGCGGATTCGGTCTACTTTGAATCCGATGCCCGCAGGAAACTGGAAAAGTATGCGGCGCTCGGGTTCGGGTCGCTTCCCATCTGCATGGCCAAGACCCAGTCCTCTCTCAGCGACGATCCCAAGAAACTCGGTGTCCCCAAGAATTGGACTTTGACCGTTACTGATGCGAGCCTGGCAAGTGGCGCCGGCTTCGTCGTGGTCGTCGCCGGCAACATGCTGCTCATGCCCGGCCTGCCAAAAACGCCGCAGGCCGTGCGGATGAGCGTCGATGCAGGCGGGAGAATCGCCGGGCTGAGCTGATATCCATCTTACTGTCCGGTGACAGGGACTTGCCTCGCGGCCCGCATATAGAATAAGAAACAAAAAGCGCTGATCGGAGGTCCTGGATGCCGCTCTTACAACTCAAGGACGTGGAACTCTACTACGAGGTATATGGTCGGGGACAGCCTTTTGTCTTCTTGAACGCAACCGCCTCCGACTGTGAAGTCTGGAAGGTTCACCAGGTTCCCGAGTTCTCCAAGGACCACCGCGTGATTCTGTTTGACTACCGCGGCACCGGCCGGTCGGGAAAACCATCGATCAAATACTCTACCAGAATGTTCGCGGACGATATGGCCTCGCTCATGGATCATTTGGAGGCAGCCCAGGCGATTGTGCTCGGCCACTCGATGGGCGGGAGAGTGGCGCAATTGTTGGCGCTCGATCATCCAGAGAAAGTGCAGAAATTGATCCTCGCCTCGACCGGCGCGTCGTTTCCGGAGACCAAGGGTCTCCCCTTTAACGTATGCAAGGGAATGATCGAGCTGGGTTACGAAAAATACTTGCGCGAACACTGGATCAAGGTGGGCTTCACCGAAGAGTTCGCAAGAGAGCATCCCGAGCGCATCGAAAGATACCTGCAAGCGCGCTTCGCCCATATCTGCCCGGTCGAATTCAATCTGCGTCACCTGATCGCGCGCCAGGAACATGACACCAGCGGTCGCCTAAAGGACATCCGCGTGCCCACGCTCATCCTTATCGGCGACGACGAGCACGACGCATCGAGCGATGTGTCTCACTTGGCATCTGCTAATGTGCTCGCCGAGGGAATTCGTCACGCCAAGGTGGTAACTCTGCCCGGTGTCAGACACGCTTACTTTTTTAGTAATCCCGACGAAGTGCACCAAACTATTCGGAAATTTCTCAACGAAAATTGAGGCTTTGGTAAAAGCAGGTTCAGGCAGTGGCTCATTTTGGTGAGGCACCGCCCGTTCAACGTAAAATCGAAAAAAAGATTCTTCGCTCTTCCGGCATTAAGACGGCAAACACAGAACAGGAGGTTGAGATGGCCGAGTCTTTAATCCTCGAAGTCTTCTCCGACTACGTTTGACCCTGGTGCTACCTCAGTACCGGGCGTATTGAGAAACTGAAAAAGAATTACGGGTTGAAGGTCAAATTCACTCACTTTCCGCTCCACCCTGACACACCGGAAGAAGGGAGAAGCCGATCCGCCAACCCGTCCAGCGGGATGCAGATGAAGACCCGGATGGAGGAAGAAGGGCTACCCTATAATCCCGCGCGGAACATGACTTACAATAGCCGTCTCGCGCAGGAGCTGGCGAAGTGGGCCGAAAGCAAAGGCGTCGATGATAAGATCCATGATCCGCTATTCCGCGCCTATTTTGTTGACATGAAAAACATCGGCCAGCGCGAGGTCCTCGTCGATATTGCCGCGCAAGCCGGCCTGCCGGCCGACGAGGCGATGGAAGTCCTCGTGAGCCGGAGCTTTAAAGACAAAGTCGATGCAGACTGGCGTCGCTGCGCCGACGTTGGAGTTACCGCGGTTCCGACGTTCATCGCCGGTCGTTATATGATGGTCGGCGCACACCCTTACGAACATCTGGAAGAACTCATTCTCAAGTCCTCCGGTCAAGCCTAGGGAATTAGTGTGATGCTCACGCAGGTTCAAATCGATGACAGGATGTCAGCATACTTGGGAAGCCCGACCGGCGCAGACAAGCGCCCCGTGGTGATTCATCTCCACGAGCGTTATGGCGTCGTGAAACACACGCTCGATTTGGCGCAAAAGATCGTGGATGCCGGCTATGTCGTGCTGGCACCGGACTTCTATTGGCGTTTTACAGGCGACCGAGAGGCCCTCGCTCGGGGCGAGGCGCGCGCAGAACTCAAAGACGACGAGGTGCTGCAAGACTTCGATGCGGCCATCGAGAATTTGAAAACGCTGCCCGAAGCGGACACGAACCGTATCGCAATGATTGGCGTGTGCGCGACGGGAAGGCAACCTATTTTAGCAGCCGTCCACCGCAAGAACGTAGCTGGAGCAATCGTGCTTTACGGCGCTGTCTATCCTGCGGACTGGCAGCCGCATCCGCTCCGTCCAGAACCGATCGATAAACTACTGGAACAAGTCAATTGCCCGATCCAAGGTATCTTTGGCGAGCTCGACAATCTGGTGCCGCGCGAAAACGTGCTTCGGATGCGCAATGTGCTTGAAAATGCGAACAAGAGTTTCGATATCCGCATCTATCCCGACGCGCCGCACGGATTTCTCAACGACACGATGCCTGGACGTTACCGCGCGGCGCAAGCCCAAGCCGCGTGGGAGCAAGTTGTCTCATTCTTGCAACAAGCACTGAAGCAACCTCGGGATGATCAGCGAGCCATTTGGCATTTCGCAAGCAACACTTCCACTTCTTACGACTTCAGCAAAAACAAGCGCTGGGAGTGAGGAGGTAAAGGTTTCAAGTTTTAGTGTTCAGCAAAGACAACGAAATGACTGAGAATTGGGCGTCCTGCCCAAGCTTTCAGCAGATGTGACCCCGAAAAATCCCCCGCGGTGATGCATCGACAGGCTGGAAATTCCCTCTGTCTTCCTTAAGTTTCCTTTTAACGTCCCAAAACCAAAGAAGAACAGCCCGCCGTTCATTAAGAAGGAGCGTGGCATGGAAGTTGCTGTTGTAATCTGCAAGCGAGTTCAGCGCAAGACTCAAGAGATGGCCAAGTTATTCCTTAATACTCTACGGGAGGAGATGATGGCGAAACCAGTGTCTGAAGTCGTCTCGATAACCAAGCGAATCTTTGAAAACATTCTGTTTCTAGAAGAGGTTTTTGAGTCGAGTGCCAATGAAGAGATCCCCGACGTTCCGTTTCTGGAACTGGCGCGTTCATTCCAGCTCAAGAGCAGTGAACGGACTTTTCCGCTTGCGCCGCGGATCGCTCATTGATTCACCCGCAAAAAATACAGCCCACCTGCTTCACAGCATGTTTCGTCCCGGGGGCGGCGCTCCCCGATAGCAAGGTCAGGGAGTGTTTTAAAACAACGGCCGCGGTCAATCGCCCTCCTGCGGGCGTTGCCGCCCCCTGTTCCCTCTGGGCCCTCGTTCCCCAAAGCAAGGAACGGGAAGCTTAAGATCGAGTAAATAGCGAACGAACCAAAACCAGTGATCGTGCTCACGAAGGAGAATAAATCATGGATAGATTTGTAAAAGGTGCCCGGGTAACAGATATAAAACCCGGCAAAGCCAAGTTCATTCACCTGGGTGACATAGGCATCGCTATCTTTAACGCCGATGGAGCTTTCTATGCGATTGAAGACCGCTGCGCGAAAGATGGCGGCTCGCTGTCGAAAGGATCACTCATGGGAACGATGGTTGAGTGTCCCAACGATGGAGCCCAGTTCTATCTCCCAACAGGAGAGTGCATCGACCCATTGACCTTAAGGTGGGTTACTTCCTTCCGCGTACGGATCGATGGTGAAGAAATCAAAATTGAACTCAAAGAGGCTAAAAAACCGGCACGCGTTTACCCGTTTCTAAAAGAACCGGTTCGCGCCCGAGTTCTGAGAGGAGAAAACCAACACCTTTCGTAATAATCAGTCAGTCTGGAAAGTAATTGGGTCAAGAACCCCACTCGGCTGCCGCCCTAGCACGAGAATCCCCCATTTTCTGCCTTTCGTTCAGCGTGAAGGAATTCTTGCTACGGCGCGAGTTTCACGTCCAGGCCTCGTGCTTGTCATCCCTTCTTATCCGGAGCGGCAATGGTGATAATTGGTTCGCCGCCGCTATTCTCAAGCGCTGGTACAAATCCTCCTTTGCTCTCATTTATGCTTCCCCTGCGGGCGAAAGCCTGGTAATGGAAAGCGTAAGGTCGCCCGAGGCCCTCGTCTCTGGCTGCCCGCCAAAAAAAGGACGACTCTTTCGCATGCGCTTCGATCATCAAGGATCCAATTTCTCCCTGCTTGCTGGCATGTTCCTAGTGTTTGCAAGCGTTTCGGTAATCAGTTGCACCACCACGACAACAACGAGCGCTCCCGGCAAGCCGCAAATTGATAAGTCGACCGGCTTTTTCGGAAGGATGATGGACCAACTGACGACAAGGGAATGTTTGGTGGCAGGATTTGCCTGTCCTTATGGCTTTGGCCCTGCGGGCGAGCCATGTGATTGCACCGATCCGTCCGGAAGGGTTTTAGACGGCAGAACGATAAAGTGAACGCCAGGCACGAGCGTTACAGATAATTCACAAAAGAAGCGCTGAGGGCACAGAGTTAGAAAATTTCGAAATTCGAATTTTGAAATTTACTCTGCGTGCTCTGTGTCTCTGCGGTAAAGTAAACGTTTCCGGTTTTGGTTGCGGCTCAACCGTCGCCAAACTACAACGGCAAAGGGGGCGAAGATGCAAGTTGGCACAAGCAGCAAAATCAAGCAGGTCGCTAAAGTCGATTTGCCGGGCGGTGGGCAGGCCGAAGTCGAAAACGGCTACTGCTATGTGGGACACATGGACCCGCCCTATGGAACTTCGATCCTCGACGTGAAAGATCCCAAGCATCCCAAGATCGTCGCCCAGCTTGAGATCCCTATGGGGCTTCATTCCCACAAGGTTCGGATCAAAAACGACGTGATGCTTGTCAACTATGAAAGGTACGAAACCAAGGAAACACCGTTAGCCGGACTCAAAGTCTTCGATGTTTCAAACAAATCCAAGCCGCGCGAGATTGCGTTTTTGAAAGGCGAGCGCGGCGTTCACCGCTTCACCTTCGACGGCCGGTACGCGTATTTGTCGATCGACATGGAGGGATACGTTGGCAATATCATGATGATCGTCGATCTTAAGGATCCCTCGCGGCCCGAGGAAGTCGGACGGTGGTGGATGCCGGGGCAGTGGACCGCGGGCGGCGAGCAACCGTCTTGGAAAGGAAGAGACCATCGCTGTCATCACCCGCTGCGCAAAGGCGACCGGCTCTATTCGGGATACTGGCTAGGAGGGTTCGTGATTCTCGATATCTCCGATATGAGCAAACCCAAGCTAGTCAGCCATCTCGACTGGAGTCCCCCCTTTCCCTCTCCAACCCACACGACGTTACCCATACCCTGGAAAGTCATGGACCGCGACATCTTGGTCGTCACGGACGAAGAAGCGAGCAAATTGGCGCCCACACCCCAGGCCTTCTTTTGGATTGTGGATATCTCTCAAGAAACTAATCCGATTCCCATCGCCACCTACCTTGTTCCCGGAGATGGGGCCACGGAAGACAGAGGAAGGTTCGGCTGCCATCAACCCGCCGAGCAACTTTACGACAATACCATGTACGTGACCTGGTTCTCCGGCGGCTTGCGCGCGCTTGATATCTCTAACCCCTACCAGCCGAAAGAGGTCGGTTACTACGTCCCGCTGCCGGGAAAAGGGCAGAAGGTCGTCATGAGCAACGACGTGTTCCGCCGCGACGACGGGCTTCTGTTTCTGGTGGACCGCTACGACGGCCTGGAGATCCTCGAAAGCGAACTATAGGAGTACCTGCGCAGGAGGCGCCGGCGTGAGGAGCACAAATTTTCCACTTATCGTTCTTTTCGTTCTGAATCTGTTTTCTCCAGCTTCAGCAACGGCAGCGACGACCACGCAGACCATTCGTATCGGTTTCCCTTCCCCGGCGTTTTCTTACATGCCATTCTACGTGGCCCAAGAGAAGGGTCTACTCAAAAAAGTCGGCCTGGAAGCAGAGTACATCCAGATGCGCACGAGCATCCAGCCGCAAGCGCTCATCAACGGCAACATCAATTTCTTCCCGTCGGTATCGACCGGCATTTCGGCTGCGGCCTCAGGTCTGCCGTTGGTGGTCGTGCTTAACTTCTTCAACGGCACGCCATGGATTCTGGTCACTAATAAGACTATCAACAAGCCGCAGGACTTGATCGGCAAAAACATCGCCATCTCGGGAATCCGGACATCACCCCACTACTTTTTACAGGCCGCGCTCAAGAAATGGGAGATCGCGGAGAAAGATGTAGGGCTAATTACCACGGGCGGCACGGCTTCCAGCTTCGCCGCGCTCACGAGCAATCAAGTTGCCGGCACCGTTCTGAGTCCGCCTTTCGATGACAAAGCGGTTTCGCTCGGATATAAGAAGTTCATGTTTCTGGGAGATCTCGCGGACATTCCTTACACGGGCCTGGTCGCATCACAGGAAGAAGTAAGAGCCGATCGCGAACGGGTACAAAAAACCATCGCCGCGCTGCTCGATGGAGTGGCCTGGATTCGCGCCAATCGGAGCGAAAGCGCCCGGATCATCGCGGATAAGTTCAAAGTGACCCCGGGAGAAGCCGACAACACTTACGGTACAATGGTCAACATGTTCACCAAGGACGGGCGCCTTCCGGCCAAGGTCGCCCGGGGTTATCTCGACATCCTACGGCAAGAGCGACCGATCCCGGCAGATCTGGACTTACAGAAAATTCTCGATTTTTCCATGCTGCCCGCCGGCCGATAAGGCGGTGACCGCGCCTGCGCGCCCTGAAAAATGGGAATTGCGCGCGTTGGCGTCCAGGCAGCAACCACATTAGAAACTGAAGAAAAGGCAGCTCAGTGGTTACGAAGGCCCTTTGCAAAAATTATCCCAAACCGACTAAAAATAGTAATTCCCTGCTGTCATTGACTATTGCCCACTGCCTTTACGTGTCCCATAAGTGGCTGAATTGCACCGCAACGACTTCTTCGTAAAGAACCGGTTCTGAAAGCAGCCCTATCGCTTGAGCAAAACGGTTCATGTTGCTCACGACTTCTTCAGAAATCACCGGATCGTAGTAAGGCAGATCACGGCGGATCAGATCGGCGATCAGTTCCGTCTCGGCCGGCGGAAAACGCCGACGCGCCGCTTCGGTGGCGCATGCCGGGTTATCCTTTAGCGCTTTCTGTGCTTTCCGCACCGCGCGCATCACCGCGGTGACACTCTCCGGGTTCTGCGCTATCTGTTTTTCGGTCGTGATCAGCGCAGGAAAAGTATGGTGCCTGGCTGACGGCGGCCCATCACCGCGGCGCACGTCCAAAACCACCGATCCAACTCCTTTGCGCACGGCAATCTCGGCTCCCATGGCATTGGCCCAAAAGCCATCGATCTTACCATTTTCCAGTGCTTTGGCAGCCGTCAGGCCAAATGAAACTCCTGCTCCGGTTGCACCCGGAACAGGAGCGATTTGAACCCCTTCACGTGCCGGATCGATGCCCGCTGCGACGAGAAGCTGCTTGAGGCTAAGATCCACCCCTGGAGCGGCACCAATTCGTAGGCCCTTCACGGCGTGGAGGTCGCCACGTTTGGCGTTGAGATTGGACCGCAAAACCAGGAGCCAGTAAGTCCTTTGCGCCAGCGCCATGAGCAGCTTGGCGCCCCGCCATTCCGGAAACGCCAGTAGGGTAGCGTGCGCCGACCCGGCGACAAAATCCAACGCTCCATCACGCAACGCTTCCATGGTCTTGGGTACAGGAAACAGTAGATCAAGCTCCACGTCCAGCCCCTCCTCCTTCATAAAGCCCAACTCCACGGCGGCAATCGCCGGAAAATACGAATTGGATATCAGGTCAGGAACAGCAATGCGCATGGAGTCGTAACCTCAGTCAATCACGCGCTCTTCTAGGTGGTTGAAAAACAGAATGTTGTGTAAATTCACCTTTTCGCGACGCTACGTCACTTGTTCGTAGGCCAGCCGGTGTACCTTGTCCATGTTCTTGCCCTCGATGCGAATCAGGCGTGTTGGCGCCGTGCGCCGCGGTGAGTGCAAATCGCCTTCGTTGTAGAGATGTGCTACGCCGGGTGTGAGCGCATAGCTTCTCACCCAGCGAACTTTCCCTCTTTTATTATCGCTTGCGGGCTCCACTAGCGCCCAGTCGCTCATCTCAGTCTCACCGAAGGCCTGGCCATAAATCGCCCAAGACGGTCCGTGATCATGCGGCGAGGCCTCCCGCGGCCCCTTGTATACGTGTGCGAGGATGCAAAAACCAAGCTCCGGGTCTTCGTAGAGGACCTTCCGCTCCGGCGTGTCGTCACCGAGGTGGGTAGCGACAAACGCTTTGTCCTTCAGGGCCTCCTGGAGGAGTCCACACACCTTCTTCCGGCCTTCGGGTCCGGGCTCGCCTTTGAGAATCTCGTGACATGCCGCAGCAAACTGTTCAAGAGTATAAGCCATAAGTGCACCTCTCAATCGAGTTTGAACTTTCTTTGGAGAAACCTACCGCTATCATTCGTTCGTTGTCAATGACTCTTGCCCTTGCCGGCGTAGGTCGCTGACTGAATCGGATGGATTGCTCCACTAACCCCATTAACCGGCTTTCGTTGACACAAGAAACCCGGTTGTACTACTTTGACCGACAGCACAAACCCTGAAACTGGCAACTCCGCCAACGGATGGGTTGATACGCCACTTAAGCATGGTTTCATTCAAGCCGCATTCGATCTCGCGCGAAAACCCTTCCTACAAATGGTGGATGGGCGCCGCGCTAGCCATTGGATCGATGACCGTGGGCTTCGCCGAGCGCATGGTCGAGATTGCCATTCCCCAGATCATGCTCGCCTTGAGAGTTGACCTCGACAGGGTACAGTGGATTCGCACCGCCCCCGCGATCATAAGAACCATCTTGGGGCCCATGGTTGGGTGGCTGGTGGGAATTTTCGGCATGCGCCAACTCTACATCTTCAGTTTTATCCTTAACATTATCTGCACGGGATTTGCCGGGATGGCGTGGAACCTTAGCGCACTAGTCTTGTTTCTTACGTTAAAAAATGCCGGCGGCGGCCTCAGGCAACCGCTTTCCATGTCAATGATGTATCAAGTGTTTCCTTCCCATCAGCGGGGCCTCGCCATGGGACTTTACCAGGCGAGCCAGATGGTCGGTCCTTTAATTGCGCCTCTTGTCGGCGGATGGCTGGTGGAGCAATTCGGCTGGAGAGCAGTTTTTTACGTCGGCATCCCGATCAATTTTTTTTCTCTCCTGCTGATCATGCTCGTGATGCCCAAGGACGTGGAAACACAAAAACTCGGCTGGCCAGGGTCTGTGGATTTTATCGGCTTGGGCGCTCTAACGCTCTGCCTCAGCAGTCTCCTTTGGGGAGTCAACAACGGACGAACGTTTGGATGGGATTCCCCTTACATTCTTGCCCTCTTCGCGGTATCAGCCGTTTCCTGCGTCATTTTTCTGATTAGAGAACTCAAGACCGCAGATCCGATCGTTGAAATGAGGGTATTCAAGAACACCTCCTTCACCCTTTCCTTTCTCGCCCGCCTTTTGAACAATGCGATCTTTCAAAGCACTAATTTCGTTTTCGGCATCTTTATGCAGCGCGAATTACGGTTTTCTCCACTGCAAGCGGGACAGCGCCTCGTCCCAATGGCATTTACTTCCGGATTTGGCGCGGTCACATGGGGTATGCTAGCTGACAGAATCTCCATGCCTATTGTGATTGCGCTTTCCCTTCTCGCTTCATCAATCACCATGTACCTCTATTCGCAGTTAGACCTGGGCACTTCGCTCACGTATATTATCCTCGTCACGATCTTCCAAAGCTTGTTTCGCTCGGGGGCGCAGGCGACTATGACTACGATGGCTCTTGGAACCCTGCCGGCGGAAAAGGTCACCCTAGGGGCAGGTTTGGACACCCTCGCAAAGAGTCTTGGCAATACGCTGGGCGTGCCGCTGATCACGAGCTATGTCACCCATCAAGAAGCGACTTATTTGACGAACCTCATGAGACGTCAGACTCTGGATTCCGAAACCGGTGATGCTCTTGAGGCCTTACAGAAAAGTTTTGAGCAGGCCGGTGCATCGCCCGAAGCGGCCAAGACGCGGTCACAAACCCTGATCAGGAATCAGTTGATCGAAAGGGCCTCCATCGGGGCCTATCACGATTCCTTCCGCCTGGCCGCGATCGCCGGTCTTTTCATCATCCCGATGGTGCTTTTTATCCGAATGGTTCATCATCCACAACAGCGCCGCAGAGGCTTCGGCACCCGTGGCTCGCTCGCACGTGAAGAGGCCGCGCGTCTTACAAGCCAGTCTTCGGGACAACGGGTATAACATCATGGAAGAGATGCAAGGGACCAATCAGGGCGAGGAAGCCAGGCTACAACTTAGGCCCCGATTTACCGACAAAAGGAAAGTTTTCGCGATCCTGGCTCTCGGCCTGGGACTTGCCGTAGCGGGCACGTACGGTATCAACTGGTGGATCACAGCCATGAGCACAGTCTCCACAGACGAAGCCCGGGTGACGGCTTCCTACGCTACGATCAGCGCAGAAGTTTCCGGCAAGATCGTCAAATTCCCTAGCGAAGAAGGAGACGTCGTGCGCAAGGGAGATCTCTTGGTCGAGATCGATAAAGAAGACTACCGGGCGGCATTGGAGGAGTCGCTCGCGGAATTCAGTCGAGCCGAAGCTCAGTACGACGAAGCAAAGCTCCAGCTCAAAGCGATGGAAGCGACCGTGCACGGCGAAATGAGTCGCGCCGCGGCGATGCTGGAGGGAGCACAGGGAACGGTGAAAGAGAAACAACGCGAGCTTGAACTGGCAAAAAACGTTGCCAGATCGCAAATCGATCAGGCCGAGGCGGCTCTAAAGGTCGCGGAATCCGATCTCGCCAGAGCCGAGATCGATTTGAAGAAGGCGAAACTCGAGCTTGAGCGCGCCAACGCGCTATTCCAAAAGAACTTCATCGCCGCGAAAGAGGTAACCGACGCAACAACGGTTTACGACACCTCTCTGGCGACTGTAGAGATGCGCAAGAACGAGGTGCAGCGACTTAAGGCCGACCTGCGCATGGCGCAGTTTTCCAAGCTGAATAATTTCCGCGACGATCCTAACCTAGCGGCGGTGAGAGCCACGACCGCTCAGTCGGGTCTGCGCAAGGCGGAGGCGGACCTGCGCCTAACACGAGCGCGGCTGGGGGATCTCGCGGCGGTGAAGGCGCGCTTGGAGTCTCAAGTGTCCATGATCAACCAGTTAAAGCATAAGGTCGACACAAGAAAACGCCAATTGGAAAGCGCCGAAGTCACCAGCCCGGTAAACGGCATCGTAGTCCGCAAGACAGCGAATATTGGGGACATCGTGCAAAGAGGGCAGCCCTTCCTGAAAATCCTCATTGAAGATACTTTGGAAGTCCGGGCGAATGTGAGAGAAACCTATCTCAGTTATATTCACCAGGGAAATCCGGTCGACATCTACGTGGACGCCTATCCCGATCGGGTGTTCAAGGGCAGGGTCAAGACGATCCACGACGCAACCGATTCGGAATTCGCCCTCTTCAAGCCGGCTGGCCCCTATACAAGAGTGGAACAGGTGATTCCCGTGGAGATCTCGCTCGACGGCCAGTCCAATAATCGCGACCTGAAGCCGGGCATGAACGCTATAGTTTACATCGAGCGCAACGGCGCGCCCGAGAAGACGGCCGCCACGAACCGTCAAGCGCCCAGTCAAAGTCATCCCTGACGAACTCCCTTTCGCCTGCAGCCCGCGTTTCACTACCGCCGCGACTGTCTCGTTTTTGACAGCTGAAAATAGTCCTCCCCTTTTACGATCGGCCGCTCCGGCGTTGAACCGTGTTCTCGCTTGAAATAGGATCACTTTCGGCGCTAAGCAAATTAAGAACCGGAGGGTGAATGATGAACGTTAAAGCGGCAGTGGCCCTGGAGCCGGGGAAACCTTTGCGCATCGAGACGGTACAGCTCGAGCCCCCACAGGCGGGAGAGGCGCTCATCGAAATCAAGGCCACCGGTGTTTGCCATACGGACGATTTTACTCTTTCGGGCAAGGATCCCGAAGGGTTGTTTCCAGCAATTCTTGGACATGAAGGCGCCGGAATCGTAATCGAGACTGGTCCAGGGGTCACCAGATTAAAGCCTGGAGATCACGTCATCCCTCTCTACGTCCCGGAGTGCCGGCAATGCGAGTACTGCCTGAGCGGCAAGACCAATCTGTGCCAGGCAATCCGTGAAACTCAAGGCCGCGGCGTCATGCCCGACGGTAGCAGCAGGTTTTCTCTCGACGGCCAGGTGCTCTACCACTACATGGGCACTTCAACCTTCGCCAATTACACGGTGGTGCCCGACATCGCCCTCGCTAAAATTCGCGCGGACGCGCCCTTTGATAAAGTGTGCTATGTCGGCTGCGGCGTGACCACCGGGATCGGCGCTGTCCTCAACACCGCGAAAGTTCAGTCGGGCGACAATGTAGTCGTGTTCGGCCTCGGCGGCATCGGTCTCAACGTGATACAAGGCGCGCGGCTCGCTGGGGCAAGTTTGATTGTCGGCGTGGATATCAACCCCAACAAAAAGCCGCTGGCGGAAAAACTCGGCATGACGCACTTCGTCAACCCCAACGAAGCAGGACGAGATCTCGTCCCCTATCTGATAAGCCTCACGAAAGGAGGAGCGGACTTCAGTTTTGAATGCATCGGTAACGTGAACGTAATGCGTCAGGCCCTTGAGTGCTGCCACAAAGGGTGGGGAACCAGCGTTATCATCGGAGTGGCCGGTGCCGGAGAAGAAATCAGTACCCGTCCTTTTCAACTTGTGACCGGACGGGTCTGGAAAGGAACGGCGTTCGGCGGCGCTCGCGGGAGAACCGACGTCCCGAAAATCGTCGACTGGTACATGGAGAAGAAAATCAACATCGACGACCTCATCACCCACACAATGCCGGTGGAAAAGATCAATGCCGCTTTCGATCTTATGCAGCGCGGCAAGTCGATCCGTACGGTGCTGACGTTTTAGGCACGTGACGGCGCAATATCAGTCAATCGTTCATGGGAACATGCGGAAAATAGAGGCATTCGAAACGGAGATGGGTGGCATATTGATTGCTTGCAGGCTACCCGAGGAATCTAAAACTCACACGTGTGAGGGTGCGCTTTATTGCCGAGCAAGGACACCTAACCGCGCTTCAATCATCTGGCTTCCGAGTCCGTGAACTGCGTTTTTCGCCGGAGAAGCAAATATGAACTTTGAGTCTTACGATCCGGGCGGCTTTTACGACGAGATGTTATTGCCCGATGGAAGCCCTCGTCCAGGAGCGACCTTGCTCAAGGAAAAGCTCGAATCACTTCCGGATGGCGAGCTTTTGCGCCACCAGGATGCCGCAGAGCGCACCTTGCTCCAAAGCGGTATTACTTTTAACGTCTATGGCGATAGCGCGGCCACGGAGAAAATCTTTCCCTTCGATATTATCCCCCGTATCGTCGAGGCGGCGGAGTGGGAATGGCTCGAAAAAGGGCTCAAGCAACGCGTTTATGCCCTCAATCTTTTCATCGACGACGTTTATCATCAGCAAAAGATCATCAAAGACGGGGTAGTCCCCGAATATCTTATCCGTTCTGCCCGATCCTTTAGAGAGGCTTGTGTGGGACTCGATCCTCCGCGTGGAGTTTGGTGTCACGTTAGTGGAACCGATTTGGTTCGGGATCGTGACGGGCAGATTTACGTCCTCGAAGACAACCTGAGGTCTCCCTCAGGAGTTTCCTACGTTCTGGAAAACCGGCGCGTGATGAAGAGAACATTTTCGCAGGTCTTTGAGGCCTCCCGGATCCGTCCCGTGGACGAATACCCCAGCCGCCTGCTCGACATGTTACAGTCTCTTTCTCCCCACGGTTCCAACTCCGCGCGGGTCGCTGTACTGACACCGGGCATCTACAATTCGGCCTATTTTGAGCACGCGTTTCTGGCGCAGCAGATGGGTGTGGAGCTCGTCGAGGGCAGCGATCTGGTCGTCATAAATGGGTTGGTTCTGATGCGCACGACCCAAGGCTTTGAGCGCGTTGATGTGCTTTACCGGCGTATCGATGACGACTTTCTCGACCCGCAGGTTTTCCGCCCTGATTCGCTCCTCGGCGTTGCCGGTTTGATGGAGGTTTACACCAAAGGGCAAGTCGCGTTGGCCAACGCTCCCGGAACCGGCATCGCCGATGACAAGTCGATTTATGCCTATGCGCCGCAAATCATCAAGTACTACCTCGGCGAGGAGATTTTGATTCCCAATGTCCCTACCTATATCTGCGCTGAGGAGAAAGATCGCGCCTACGTGTTGGCCCACTTGGATCAACTGGTAGTAAAATCGGTTAACGAATCGGGGGGCTACGGCATGCTGGTTGGCCCGCATGCAACGGCGCACGAGTGCGATGAGTTCGCGCGCAGAATTCAGGAGACCCCGCGCAACTATATCGCCCAGCCCACCCTGGGCCTGTCACGCGTTCCCGTTATCGCCGACGATGCCTTCGCCGGCAGGCACGTTGATTTGCGCCCCTACATACTTTATGGCAGGGATATCTATGTTCTTCCCGGAGGCCTGACACGGGTCGCCCTCAAAAAAGGCTCCCTGGTTGTGAATTCCTCGCAGGGCGGCGGCAGCAAGGATACCTGGGTGCTTTCCGCTTGAACCTTTGACCGTTACCCTTCCCTCTTCCTATCAGGGTGAGGGCTAGAATGAGCGTGGGGTTGGGAGGGCAGGCTGAGAAATAATAAAACGTTGAACGTGTTTGTATTCGTAAACCCATGTTGAGCCGAGTTGCCAATTCCATCTATTGGCTGAGCCGCTATATCGAGCGGGCGGAAAACGTCGCCCGCTTTATCGACGTCAATCTCCAAATGATCCTGGATCTTCCCTCAGGCTCGGCCGAGCAGTGGGAGCCCCTCGTCATTATCACCGGTGATGACGCTTCCTTTGCCGCGCGCTACGGCAGCGCCACGCGCCAGAACGTAATGCGATTTCTCACCTTTGACAGCGAAAATCCCAATTCCATTCTTTCCTGTTTGCGCGCCGCCCGGGAAAATGCCCGGACAGTCCGGGAAGCGATTTCTTCGGAGATGTGGGAGCAAATCAACACCTGTTACCTGATGGTCAACGCCGCAGCCTTCGGAGGCCGCGCCATGGAGTCCCCTTACGGCTTTTTCAGCGACGTGAAAAAGGCCAGCCATTTGTTTGACGGAATCACGGATGCGACGATGTCGCATGGTGAAGGATGGCATTTCTATCGCATGGGACACTTGTTGGAACGCGCCGACAAGACTTCCCGGCTGCTGGATGTCAAATACTTCATTCTGCTTCCGTCGGCGTCAGACGTGGGTACGTCTCTCGACGACATCCAGTGGGCGGCCGTGCTCAGGTCTGCCAGCGCCTTCGAAATGTATCGCAAGCGGCATGGCCACATCGCGCCCGACCGCATTGTTGATTTCCTCCTGCTCGACCGCGAGTTTCCGCGTTCCGTAAACTACTGCGTGAGCAGGGGGGACGAATCCTTGCACGCCGTCTCGGGCACTCCGGCGGGGATGTTCCGAAATTCTGCCGAGCAACATCTCGGACAGCTCCGCGCGGAGCTGTCCTACACGCACATCCAACAGATCATTGCCAAGGGACTCCACGAGTTCGTCGACGCGTTACAGGAAAAGCTCAACCTGGTTGACCAAAGCATTTACGATAGCTTCTTTGCTCTGCGCACCGTCAGCGGGGCGGCGCCGACAAGATGACTGCGGAGGACGCAATGGGACAAAAAAACCGCCACTGGATCGGTTTCCTGAGGCGGTCAAGTTTTTGCCGTGCGGCGGCGCCGCGTGAGGAGGTTTCTATGGAACTCCGGCCAATCGCAAGAATTGTCGTGTGTTCATCTCTGTTCCTGTGGCTTCTCGCGGCAAGTTACCTGGGCGCGGCAGACAGCCCTTCTCTCCTCAAAGCTAAACGAGACGCTGAAGCAAAAGGCCTCATGTTTGTAACCAGCCACGACGAGCTTGTGGCCAAGGCGAAGCAGGAAGCTGCGCTACGGGTTCTTTACTCTTTTGAGCCCGAGACGATGAAGGCATTTAAAGAAGGCTTCGGCAAAAAGTACCCTTTCATTGCCCTGACCGATGAAGAGATCGCCGGCACCGACTCGGCGCAGCGGTTCATTATGGAATTGAAAGCGGGAAGGGCTGCAAACTGGGATCTGACGCATTTGAGCTCGGAATTCTACAACGATTATTCTCCTTATCTAGAGAAGGTCGACATCCTCGGTATGGCACAGCAGGGCGTGCTGCAAATCCAGCCGCCAATGATCCATCCCAAAAGCCGCAACGTTTTGGCAGCGGCAACGATTCTGGGCGCGATTGTCTACAACAAAACGCTGCTACCGCCCCAACAGGTGCCAAAAGGCTGGGAGGATTTGTTGAAGCCCGAGTATAAAGGGGAAAAATTTCTCGCCGAGCTTAGATCCAGCACGCTCGCAGGACTGATTCCCGCCAAAGGGAAAGAATGGGTCTTGGATTACGCGCGCAGATTAGCGGCGCAGGATCCCATCTGGGTCCGGGGAGCGACCAGATTCCTCACCGCGATGAACAATGGAGAATATGCCCTGCACTCCGGCGTATACTACCACACCGCCATTCGGTTGAAGCAGAAAGGCGCCCAGAATCTGGAAGTCCTCTTGCCCGAGCCCGTTCCGGTGCGGCTGAACCAACCTTACGGCATCGTGCAGGGGGCGAGGAACCGCCATGCAGCCATGCTCTTTCTCGAATACATCTGCAGTGCCGAAGGACAGCAGCTCATCGATGAAATCGAACCGGTAAAATCATCCATTTATTTTCCCGGCGCCAAGGTCGACCAACTCCTGCGCGGCAAGAAACTTTCGCTAGCGGGCTGGGAGGAGTTCGATCGGATGGGCTCGTACACGGAAGAGATCTTCCACGCTTTTGGCATGCCGCAGGGAAAAAGATAGTTTTTAGTTTCGGTAGCACGTTTCTGTTCTCGTCCTAGTTTTTAATTTCGCCTTTTTACTTTCTCCATCTCCGGCAGCTTCGTGGTCTCGTCGAACACGACCGCTTCGATCTGCTTGCTCGGTAAACCGACTTCTCGTGCCTCCAAAGCAGTTCGTCCGCATCCATCATCGCACAAATCGATGGCAAAAATTGGCGCAAGTTTAGGCAGGGGTCAATCGGCCTGCCAAGACACGGGCCGGCAAGGTAGAAACGTTTGCTTCTCTTTGTTATGGCACCGCGCGGGAGATCAACTGGCGCGCTCGCGCGGATAATTCGTGTCGAAACTATCCGCGACCGAACGAAGGACGATCCCCGGAGGGAACTAATCTGCCCAAATCGTGGCTCTTATCTCGCGTTAGAGAGTCACCGAAATAGCGGCAGCACGAACACTGGACCGCCGTAGAATCGGAACCAATGCTTCTATTTGAAGGGAAGGCAGTGGGCTTTTTCCGGTGGGAGAACTGTCTATTTCATTCTGCCCATAGTTGTCTGCAATTTTCTCATTTCCTCTTCAAGAAACAGATCTCTCCCTCGATGATGGTCAAGATGCCCAGTCAACAGCCTGGGGGGATAGATTTTAGCCTCACACCGCGGGCAGATCGCAGCTCGCATTGTTTCGTTGTGAACGTGAATTTCCGTAAGCGCATCAGCAACCGTGGCCTCCACGTATACCTCCTCAGGAAAATTTCCATATTTAACTAGCAATTACCATACCAGCCTCTTGCTCTTTCCCGAAAGCAGACAAGTTGCCATTATTTAACAGGATTTTAAGGGACATTTCTCTATCGTATGAGCCCTCGATTGGGTAGTGTCACTCGTGATGCCCAAAAATTAACAATTTTGTACCGTGGCTCAGAGCAGGAGCGTCTTCCGTCCACTCATCTTGTTTGCAAAGGTCACTCTTTGGCGGCAACGAGGGGCTGCCTATTATCGCCGGCGCTTTGAGTAGCGTGATAGATCTTTTCCGCGGTAATGGGTAGCTCGAACAGGCGCGCCCCAACAGCATCGGCGACGGCGTTGGCGATAGCAGCGGGACCACTATTGTTCGCGAATTCGCCAATAGCCTTAGCTTCATAGGGCGCGAGACCGCCGTCGCTGTGTACCAGCACGGTCTTTAATTCAGGGATGTCCGAAGAGGTGGGAATCTTGTAGTCACCGGGGTTGGCGTTGATAACTTGGCCGCCCTCCATCACCAGTTCTTCCATGACCGCCTGGCCCAGGCCCATGACCACCCCGCCATCGATCTGACCCTGATGAGTCACGGGATTGATGATCGTGCCCACATCGTGGACGGTTATGAAGCGATTGACCCGCGTCTTGCCCGTCTCCGAATCGACCTCGACCTCGGCTACCTGCGCGCAAGCGTAGGTCACGTCGTCGGGCGGCGGCAAATCCTCGTGCACCGTGACGGTTAGCGGGTGGCTGGCCTGGGCAACGATTCTCTTGATGTTGACTTGCTGGCTAGGATCTCCCCGCAACCAGAATTTGCCATCGCGAAAGTCAACCTCCACCGCAGCGCACTCCAGCATGCGCGCAGCTTGATCCAGCAATTGCGCCTGGAGTTTCTCACATGCCCGAGCGACGGCGTGGCCGGCGACGTAAGTCACCCGGCTGGCTCTGGCACCACTGTCGCGCGGGGCGACATCGGTGTCGCCCACCACCACTCGGACCTGCTCCACGCCGATACGCATTGCCTCGGCCACAAGCTGCCGCAGGATCGTATGTGTGCCCGCCCCTTGATCGACGGTCGGGCTGACAACAATAAAGCTCCCGTCTGCTTCAACAGTGAGAATCACCCCGGTGTCGCCGCCGCTGATGTGACGTCCAAACAAAGCCACGCCGCGGCCATAATTCCGTCCGGGCTTGGGTCGCTTCCAATCCGCGGCATCCAGAGCGGCTTGAAGCACCTCGCGAAACCGCACACAGCGCATCGGCTGCCCTACGGCGTCCGCGTCTCCATCGCTGATCAAGTTGCGCAAGCGAAACTCGGCTGGGTCCATGCCCAACGTGCGCGCGATAATATCCGTATGAGACTCAAGGGCAAAGAACGTCGCGACAGATCCCGGACTGCGGAAATAACCACCCGGAACCGTGTTCGTATAAACTTGAAGGAACTCGAACGCTGCATTCTCGACCCGGTAGGGGCCGCCGACGTAATGCCATGTGGCCAGAGAGGCGTTGGATTTGAGCGCGCCATAAGCTCCGCTCGCATGGACCGCCCGAAGACTGCGGGCCACGATGCGGCCATCTTGCTTCACGCCACTGCGCACCGTCACCACTGTGGGATGCGCTGGATTGCCTGCCATCAACTCCTCAGTGTACGTCATGACGATTTTCACCGGCCGTCCCGACTGCCGGGCGAGAAAATAAGCAACGGGAAGATCCGACGCGTCACCCTTACCCCCGAACTCTCCACCCACATTTACAACGTTAACGCGGATACTCCCTTCGGGCACTCGGATCGCTTTGGCCAATTGAGTGCGGATGCCGAAAGGGTTCTTGGCCGAAACCCATGCTTGGATCCGGCCATCGGGCTCGATGGCAATTACGCCAGCGTGAGGCTCGATGTAGCCCTGGTGCCGCCCAGGCACGCGAAAAGTGTGTTCCAGCACCAGATCGGCCTCACGGAAGCCCTGCTCCACGTCGCCTTTGCACCAGGCCAGCCTGGTAAGGCCATTGTGCACATCCAACGGAAGCTTCTCTTGGGGCGCGCCGTCATAGGCCGCAACGTCATCGTGGATACGCGGCGCATCAGCCTGTGTAGCCTCGACGGGCTCGAAAACCGCTGGCATTTGCTCATACTCTACGTTGATCACACTCAAGGCCTCTTCGGCGGCATCAGTCGTTTCGGCGGCCACAGCGGCTACCCTATCCCCGATGAAACGAACGACATCCCAGCAAAGGACTGGCATGTCGCGTATCATTTTACCGATAAAATGACCTGGGATGTCCCGGCCGGTGATGACGGCCTTTACTCCCGGCACTTGGGAGGCTTTGGAGACATCGATGCGATGGATCCGGGCATGCGGGTATGGGCTGCGCAGGATTTTGCCCCAGAGAAGACCCGGGGCGTCAACGTCGGCAGCGTAAATCGAACCACCAGTAACCTTCGAGGGACCTTCCGCGCGCTCAAGGGAAGCGCCTACCACGGCGAAAGCCGCCATTCGTTTCTCCTTCTCTATAATTCTCGAGCCCTAACCTCAGGAGAACATCGCTGACCGGTTTCAATCTCGATCTTGCCTTTGGCCATGCCAATCCACTCACTCACTTCCGATAGGAACGGGCACGCCAATAATAATTGGCCAAACCGAGATACTCGTGCACCGTAATATACATCCTCCGCGCCGCCGCCTCGCTGAGGAAAATACTGAGCGGAGTGAACCGGTACTCGCCCAGGGTGAAATCGCCTGGCGCCGCGACCGGCTCCGGAGCGATGGTGCGAAACGCGAGCATGCTGCGCGGCATGTGAATGGCCGAGGTGACGAGTAAATACCGTTTCCAACCTCGTTTTTGAAGGATTTTTCTCAGCTCGATGGCGCTCTCGAACGTGTCCCGTGATTTGTCTTCCGAAATCACGTCCTTGGTTGAGACTCCCCATTGGATTAGATAATCACATGCTATCTTGTTCTCGTTCTCCCAGGGCACGAAAGGATTCACCGGGCCGCCGGCGACGATAATCGGTTTTGGCTCGAGACGGTAGAGCCGCCACGCCTCATCGAGACGCCGGAACATGTATTCGTCTAAGGAAGGAAATGGAATCATCCCGTGGGCCGGAATCGTGCTGCTCATGAGAACCACGATCGCATCGTAAGGCTCAGCCCCTCGGGGATCGAGCATCGGCGGATAACGCGATTCCAATGGATAGCGGAGCAGGTGGTTAACGTCGCCGCTGTGCAGGGCGGCGATGAGAACGACGGTCACGAACAAAAGTTTTCTCGCCCAGCGCCGCTGCCAAAAAATCAGCACCAGGAGCAGCAAAACGAACCAGGATGTCGGCGGCAGGATCAGTCCCTTCAAGAACTGCTTGAGAACGAACATCGGTTCTTTTTATCCGATGAGGTCACGCTTTGCGAGAGCACAATCGAACTACGGGGACGCGACCCTGGGAGAACCGCCACGGGCCCTTTCAATTCCACATGCAGCGGCGACTTCGTCGCGGTAACGCAGCCAATGCGCCAACCCCTTATTCATCGCTGCCACCACGGATAGCCGCTTCGGGCGCGCCACGAAGTCAAGGATGATCTTCCACGCGGCCCCACGATGCTCGCTTTCAACGCGCCGATGGGCCTTGGTCAGGGCAAGATGCTTCAGAGGTAAGTCATAGTGCTTTACTAAGGGATGGTCACGCAAGGGTAATCCAGCTTGTCGTGGTGCGGTTGCGTCGAACAGCGCGCGCTCGTCCTTGGTCCCTTCGATGAAGATGGTAACGATGGCCGCCGCAATCTCCCAGCCGCGCCCCTGGACGGTCTTGTCAAGAAATCCGCGATAGGCTCGTGCGGCGGGCAGTAGCTTTACGTTATCAAAGCGTCTGAGGTCCATCCCCAGCCCTTTAGGATATTCGAGAAAAAGCTGCGGGTGTGAGCGCCCCGCTACCAGGCCGCCGGTTTCCTCCTCGTAGAGATTCTCGGCCAGCGAACGCCTGATCTCGGGAATCGGGCACTGAACATAAGCCCAACCTACCATCACGGGAAAGTCCCGAACGTAGGTCGCGTATTCTTGTTCGAAATGGACATGGAGACGATGCCTTGGGACCATGCCTGAGGTAAATGCAGGCCATGCCCAGTGGTCTTTCTGCTCCATCACGGTGAGCAACTGCTGACAAAAAGCTTCGCGATCCATGCGGTTTTTCCGACAGCCTTAGATTGTCTAAGAGCAGCAACAGGCATGCCAATGCGCAACTCTTTGAATTTCTTGATTTTTGATTTCGAGGGCCTGCGCTCAATGACAATATCTGTGACAAAAGCAGACTCAAGACTTGATACTGCAACAGTCTTCTTTGCCCGCGCAGGCGCACAGTTCGCTCCCCGGCGTTGCTCAAGAAAACCTGGACAATTTCTTCTCGCTCGGATAGTCATTGGGGGGCACAAAACAATGGTCCGACGTTCACCGTGACCAATCGCGCGGTCACGGTTCGTTTCGGCGCGGCATGCCGAGTAGGAGGAACAGAAATGGCGGCGAACGAAAAACTCTTGCGTGTAGGGGTGATTGGCCTCGGTGGAGCCTCCCTTGCCATGATCCCGAAGTTCGCCAACAACCCACGCTTTCGCATTGCCGCAGCTGCGGACATTGACGCCCAGATTTTGGGCCGCTTCCGCCAGGACTTTCCGGATGCGGAGTCCTATAACAACGCGCCCGGCCTGTGCGCAAGCCGGAACGTCGATTTGGTTTACATCGCCACGCCAAACCGATTCCACGCCGAGCAGGCCCGGATGGCCCTGGAGAGCAAAAAGCACGTCCTCATCGAGAAGCCGATGACAATTGACATCGCTGGGGCACAGGAGATGATCGCTACGGCAAAGCGCAGCAATGTACTGCTGGGAGTCAATGTAAAGCATAGTTTTGAGCCGCGTGTCCTGCGCTTGAGAGAGATGGTGCGCACCGGCGAGTTTGGCAAGCTCCGCATGATCAACAGCTGGCGTTTTGCCGACTGGTTGTACCGTCCGCGCACGCCTGAGGAGCTGACGCCCGAATTCGGCGGCGGCATCCTGTGGCGGCAGGGACCGCATCAGTTCGATATCATCCGCACAATCGGCGGCGGAATGGTGCGCAGCCTGCGCGGCAGCGCTGACATCTGGGACCCTGACCGGCGCGTCCCTGGTTGTCACGCCGCCTACCTCGATTTCGAAGGCGGGGCGCTCGCCACCGCCGTTTACAGCGGCTACGACCACTTCGATTCCGTCGAGTTCGTGCAACGGGGGTTCGCGGTTGACCCCGCGACGTACGCCCAGGCACGGCGGGAGTTGCAGGCAGCCCCCGACCCCAATTGGGAGGCTCGCGCCGCGCGCGAGGAACGATACGGAGGCGGTCGCGTCAGGAGCAGCCAACCGCGGCCGGCGCAACCGTCTTTGGGGTGGATCATGGGCGGGCCGATGATTGTAAGCTTCGACAAGGCAGACGTACGCCTCACCCCCGGAGGCCTCACGGTCTATGGCGATGACAACCTGCGCGAGATCGCGGTCGGCGTGAAAGGGGAGGACGGACGCGACGGACGCATTAACACGTTTTACGATGCGATCGTAAACGATCGGCCGCTGCCTGCGGACGGGGCCTGGGGCATGGCCACGTTAGAATTGCTCCTCGCGGTCGAAGAGTCCGGAAGCGAGCGTAAAGAGGTCTTTCTCAAGCACCAGATACCCACAATCGACTGAACAGCAAGATACAGGAGGAGAAACCATGAATCGTCCGATTAACGATCTCAGAATGAAAGTTGCTATTTCGTGCCGCATCCTCGGGATGCTTGGCCTCATGAACGAGTCCACCGGTCACGTGAGCGCGCGCATTCCGGGCACCGACGAGATGTGGCTCCGGTGCCGCGGCGGCGACGAGTGCGGGCTCACCTTCACCGGGGTACATAACATTCGTCGCGTCGATTTCGATGGCAAGGGTCCGGGTGTAGGGGACAACCACGCCTCGCCGGACGAGACACCCATCCACGGCGAGATCTACCGCGCGCGCCCGGAGGTGCAGGCCGTCGTGCATGCACACCCTTATTATACGCTTTTGTGCGGGGTCACGCGCTTAGAGTTTCGGCCTGTGTTTGGGGCCTACGACCCGTCGTCTCTCGACATCGTGCTTAAGGGAGTGCCTGTTTTCCCGCGCGCAGTGACGGTCGTCAACAAGGAGCTGGCGGCGGCAATGCTCCAGTCCATGGGGAATCGGAACGTTTTGCTAATGCGCGGCCACGGCATCACCGTGACCGGACCGTCGCTAGAGCAGGCAACGATACTGGCAATCCGCTTCAACCGGGTGGCGAAGATCATGTGGGAAATTGCGCTATCAGGCCGCGACGCGCCGAACCTCTCAGACGAGGACATGGCGCGCTACGACGGTCGCGAGCGGCCCGCGCGGGGAGGCTGGAGGAACAGGCTCCAGGGAGTCGAGAACTTCGCCTGGAACCACTACCTCCGACTGCTCCAAGCCAACAATATCGGCCTGCCTGACGATATCGACGCGGATTGACGAGCTCGCGCGAGAGAAGCAGGTTCTGTTTTCTCATTCGCACGTCAAAGCGTTTCGTCGTCGATCGGAGATAAAACGGAAACCGTAGGATTTATTGGTCTCGGCAATATGGGCGGCCCCGTCGCCGAGCATATACAACGGGCGGGATACCCAATGATCGTTTACGACATAAGGGTCGAGGCAACGCGCCCTTTTTGTGACCGAGGCGCTTTGGTCGTCGATTCGGCGGCCGAGCTGGCGCGCCGCAGCGATGTGATTATTACCGCTTTGCCCATGCCCGAGGACGTGGAGAAAGTTGCCCGCGCACCCTCAGGAATTATTGCGGGGATAAAAAGCGGCGCGATTTATGTCGACATCTCCACGAGCCCGCCGTCCCTGATCCGCAAGCTCGAACCGCTCTTCAGAGACAAAGGCGCATTCGTTCTGGACGCCCCAGTGGCGCCGGGACAACCTGGAACAGACCGCGGGGTTCACGAAGTGATGGTGGGCGGCGAGCGAGAGATTTTCGACCGCGTCAAGCCGGTTCTCCGCGCTTTTGGAGATCAAGTGCTGTACGCAGGGCCGCTCGGGTCCGGAAGCATTTGCAAGCTGGCGCATCAAATGATCGGCTGCAGTATTTCTCAGGCCATCGCGGAAGGACTGACTTTGGCAGCGAAAGCCGGAGTCGAACCCCAGGCGGTATGGGAATGCGTGCGCCGGGGGATGGTCGGCCGGATGCATGTCCTCCACTATCAGGTTCCGCGCAACGTGTTCCGCGGTGAATTTGACACGGGTACGTTTTCGCTCAAGTTATTGCGCAAAGATCTGGGATTGGCGACACAACTCGGCCGGGAGCTAAATGTACCCTTGCGGATGGCGAATTTGGCAGAACAAATTCTGATTGAAGCAATCAATCGCGGTTGGGGAGATAAGGCCGCCTACACAGTCGCGTTTTTGCTCCAAGAGGACATCGCCAGGGTCAAGGTTCGCGCCTCAGGGGTGGATCCTGACAAAGCGGCAAAGTACGTCTCAACCCACCCGGATGCGGATTAGATATTCTCGCTGACATGATGCCGCATTGACATAGGACCACCCGATCGGCTATTTTTCCGTGCAAAATCCCGGTCACAACCGACTTGATCTGGAGCAGAGATTCTGACGATTCACGTTGCCGGTGTCTTCGGGGTGATTTCAGGCTCTCCGCCTTGCCTAACTCTCTCTTCTATCTTTGATCGGTCGAGAGGTCATCGATGGGTCTTTGGGAGAAGTCCAAGCACCAACCTTCACTCTGGATGATCGATGTAGGGGTGGCCGCCGCCCTTGCTTTATTTGTCTTCTGCATGTGGAACCCGACTCTAGGAATTCGTTTCTATCAAGATGATTATTGGAGCCTGTTCCTGGCGCAGAATCCGTCTCTTGGTCTTATCCCCGGTGCCATCCCCTGGGCGCAGGATTGGCGTCCGCTGGGTGCATTCGCTCCGTTCTATATCATCAGGCGCCTTTTCGGTCTCAATCCGTACGTCTTCCATCTGACCAATCTATTAATCCATCTCTTGAATGGAGTCCTGGTATACCGGCTCTCTTTGTTGCTGATGGGGACACGCGAATTTGCCTTGGTGGCCGCGATTTTCTATAGCCTGCATTTAGCCCATACACGCTCGATGCAATGGGCGGCAGGCATTGATTGCTTCCTGAGTACGGCCTGGTATCTGCTTGCTTTCTCCACCTATGTGCAATTCCGGAAGAATGGCCATCGATGGGCCTACTGGGCTTCCTTGATCGCCTTTGCCGCTGCGCTCCTAACAAAGGAATGGTCCGTCAGCTTCGTTGCGGTAGCCCTCTGGTACGAGCTCGTGTCTGGTCCCGCATCGCGGCGATTCAGATCGCGGGCGCAGTGGAAAACGGCAGGGGTATCGATCGCTGGACACTGCATGCTGCTTTTCATTTACCTGGGTATACGCATCGCCCTGTTTACTTTTCCGAGAGAGGGCCAATACGCATTGCATTTAAGTGCTTCACTGATGATGCGAAATTTAGCTGAGTATCTAAGGTTCGCGGTCTTTCCCGTGTCGGCATTTGAATCTCCGTTAACACCAACGCTCGCTGGTACGCTGGTGGCGTTGTTCCTCTTGATGCTCGTTTTCTCGTGTATTTTCCGACGGCAGGTGATGAGTTTCGGCCTCGGCTGGTTCGTCATCGCTCTGAGCCCCGTGCTTTTTATCTCGCGGCTGGAACCGTATTTTCTTGCCATCCCTCTGGCGGGGTTTGCGATCGCCGTTGGCGCCCTCGCCAAAATAACGGTTCAATTACTGCCGTTCGATGCCATAAAGCGTTGGGCAGCTCTCGTGCTTGCGGGTATGCTTGTTGGCACAATGCTCATAGCCGGGGCAAAGGAAGTTCGTATCCAACAGGAGGCGCTATGGTTGGTAAGGCCGCAGCGTTTCGCAGACTGCACGCTGGCGTACCTTTCTAGCCGCTGGCCCTCACTGGCACCAAACTCCCTTTTGTTTTTCCGGAATTTTAACGCGGAAGAGCACTACATTCTTGGTTTCGGCTCGGCCGTCAACGTTTACTATAACGACAATACGATTCGAACGGCTTTCATTTCCCGCGACAATGACAACTACTCCTCATTGGTGAACACTTTGGCCACACCTTCGCTTCTGGAGGACAAGATCGTTCACCGGGAGGCGGTTACTGCCTTCTGTGAGAATACCTCTTCACTACGGCTACAATGAACGGACCGATAACTGATTCGACCGCAATTTTCATCTGTATTGCTCCGATCGACATTGACTGAATCAAATCCGCACGACTGCCGGGTCTCTGATGACTATGCGCTCTTACTACCGGCCGCGTAACGCTTCCGTGTAGAGCTTCTGGTACTTGTTGGACTCCCCTGTCGGTTGCACGAAATGCACGTGATCACTATTCAGCAGGGAATTAATTGCGTCGGACTGATTTTTCACTCCCTTGCGCAGTGGAATTTTGCCAGTCCGGGCCAGCGCCTGTTGCCCCTCCCGAGAAAGGTAAAAGTCGATCAGCAAGCGTCCGGCCGCGGGGTGCGGGGCGTTTTTCGCGAGCCCGACCTTGGCAAGCGTAGCAAAGGTCGTCGCGGCGGGAACCCAATCCACAGGGGCCCCTTTTCTTTTCAGTTGGTCCATCTTCGTTACTTGCATAAAAATAGCCAAAGGAAATTCACCGGCGGCGAGGAGGCTGGCGATATGATTAAACCCTTCTACCAGGCGTACGTCCTGTTGTCCTAGTCTTTCGATATAGGTGACGGCCTTCTCTTCTCCCCCGATGTTGATCATTCCGACTAACGCATTGGGGTTGTTGGAGTCGATGGCCATTTTTCCTTTGAAGCCGGGTTTCAGATAATCTTCGTAGCTTCGCGGGGCAGTGTCCCTGGAGATCTCTCCCGTGTTGAACCCGGTAACCAGAAAGTCGGTCGTGATGCCCGCCCAGTAGCCTTCAGGATCCACGGCTCTGCTGACGATATGCTGCGCCTCGGGCGACTCGTACCGGGCAAGCACGCCTTGGGTTCGGTAAAGGAACATCGGTTCGAGGCCGTTGCCTAGCACATCCGCCTGCAACTTGCCGGCGCGCTGTTCCTGCAACACGCGCGCCACCTGTACTGCCGCGCCCAGGTAGATATGACGAACGTTGAGAAAGGGATATTTTTCTTTGAGGGCCTGGTTGAAGATCGCAAAATCCGCCACGTTCATGGTCGTGTAAAGAACCGCCTCGCCTTCCTTTTTGGCCTGTTCAATCATGCTCTGCGTCTGGCCGTGAACGCGATCAACGGACGAAATGACGGCCAAAACTAGAATCCACACCAGGCACAGGTTCTGTAACCGCATGGTAGAATTCTTATCGTTCATATCCCCCCCTTTTCGCCTGCCAATGCAGCCGGGTTTTCGCTCAGAATCCTTTTTCGCCTGCTTTTCATGGCTAGTCAACGAATCTCGTTATTCCTATCCAAGACGGGACGGGCTCCGCTGCTCGAGCCGAAGGCGCTTGGTCGCGATCAAGGCCGCCGTTGGAATCGCCCGCGCGGATTCAAATATCATACTATGATCCGTTGCGGAATTGTTATAGAAGATCCCTAGGATCAAGCTGGAACACTTGCACAGAGTTCCGGGTTCGTCTTGGCGAGGAAGTTGATCGCGAGGGAAGAAATTTATGCGCTTAGAGCTCGGCGGATTCTACGTTAACGATCTTCGCTTTGGGCCGCGCACGGCGATCGAAGACGACGTTTTGCTGATTGATCGCGAAGAGCTCACGTCGCTTTTGAAACAAGAACCGCTCTTTGACCGCATTGACGTTGAGCTCGCTCACCCCGGGGAGTCCTGCCGGATTATCGGTGTTCTCGACGTCCTGGAGCCGCGCTATAAATTGGCCGGTCCCAACTTTCCCGGCGCGCTCGATTCGTTCGGCCTCGTCGGCGCGGGACACACGCGCGCGCTTAAAAACGTGTTGGTCGTGGAAACCAGTGAAGGTAAAGCACGTACCCGAAGCATCATTGATATGAGCGGCCCCGCCACGGCTTATTCACCTTTTGGAGGGATGCACAACGTCGTGCTGCTCCCTCGTCCAATCCGGGATGCCGATCGCGACGAGTACCGTCTGGCAGTGAAAAAAGCCGGCCTCCGAACCTCGGCATACTTGGGAGCTGCGGCGAAGCATCTAGTCCCGCACCACACGGAGGTCTACGAGCTTCCCCCGGTCGGTTTGAGCCACGGGCCCAAGGAACTGCCCCGCATCGGCTATATCTTCCCCATCCATTCGCACCAGCACTCAACGCATCGGAAAGAGACGGTCTTCTACGGCAGCAACATTCAGGGATTCATGCCGACGATCGTTCACCCCAACGAGATCCTCGACGGCGCGTTGATGTTTTCTTATTCGGCGTTCACTTATTTTGCCCAAAATCACCCGGTGATTCAGGAACTGTATCGTCGCCACCGCCGCGACCTGTGGTTTGCGGGAGTCGTCCTGACGACAGCTCCGGTCACCATTGCGGAGAAGGAACGCAACGCCCACCTCGCGGCACGGCTGGCAAAAGAGACCTTGGGGGCGGACGGAGTGATCGCCACGAAAATCGGCGGCGGCGCCGTGGATACCGATCTTATGATGATCTATGAGCGCTGCGAAGAGATGGGCATGAAGACTGCCCTCATCGTGATGGAACGATACCCGGACACGGGCATCACCTTTGTCCCGCCCAACGTTAACGCGCTCGTGACACCGGGCCTGACCCGCGATGCGATTACGCTGCCTGCAGTGGATCGCGTTATCGGCGGCGATACGGTGGTGCTGGATAATTCCAATCCCGATAACACCAATCCCGATATCCCTCCCATACCAGCCGCTGGAGAGCTACACCTTTGGGTGGGGGATATAATTGGCGCTATCAGCCAGGTGGGAGCTTCGCGGCTTACCACTTATACCAGTTGAGGAGAAACTCTCATGGACGAAAAGATCCGTGTCGTTCATTATCTGAACCAGTTCTTTGCTCAAATCGGGGGTGAAGAGAAAGGCGGAGTCGGCCCCGGAGTCAAGAAGGGCCCTGTTGGCCCGGGCCGCGCTTTACAGCAGGCGCTGGGAGAGCGCGGAGAAATCATCGCCACTGTTTTCTGCGGCGATAACTACTTCGCGGAAAACCAACAAGCCGCCACGGAAGAGCTGGTGCGCGACATCGCAGCATTGAATCCCGCCCTCCTTGTTGCCGGGCCAGCCTTTGAAAGTGGTCGCTACGGCGTGGCTTGCGGGGCAGTATGTCAGGCGGCTCAACAGCGGCTCGGGATTCCCACTGTCACCGGCATGGACGAAGAGAACCCAGGAGCGGATCTCTATCGTAAGAGCGTTTACATTGTCCGCTCAGGCACATCGGTCACACGAATGATAGCGGTGGTCGAGAGGATGGTGGCTTTGGGAGTGAAACTGGTGCAGGGCATGCCTTTGGGCAAGCCGCAAGAGGAAGGATTTATTCCAAGAGGAATCAAACGAAATGAGTTTGCCGCCAAACCCCCGGCGGAGCGGGCGGTCGATATGCTTTTGGCGAAGATTCACGGCCGGCCATTCAAGTCGGAAATCTTCGCCCCAAAATTCAATCCCGGTAAGCCGGCGGCGCCGATTCGAAATTTGTCCTCAGCAATAATCGCGCTGGTAACGGACGGGGGGCTGGTATCCGAGGGAAATCCGCAGCGGATGGAGCCCGGGCGCCCAACACGTTTCGCAACCATTCCCATCGACGGGGTAAATTGCCTCGACCCAAAAGAATACGACGTGGTCCACTCCGGCTACGATACGACGTGCGTCAATCGGGATCCGCACCGCCTGGTGCCTTTGGACATCATGCGCGAAATGGAGCAACAGGGCGCGTTTCATAAGCTCCATGAAGTCATTCACACTACGGGCGGCGCCCACGCCGCAGTCGAGAACGCCACACAAATCGGCCAGGGTATTGCCGCGCGTTTGAAAGCGGCAGGCGTCGATGGCGTCATCCTCACCTCGACCTGAGGGTCAAGCACTCGCTGCGGCGCAGCGATAAGCACAGAGATTGAACGACTGAAGATCCCCGTGGTGCAAATCTGCACCATGATCCCGGTCGCAAGAGAAGTAGGTTCGTTACGCGCGATCGCTTCCGGCGGGATTGTGAGTCCGACGGGAAATCCGGAGCTGCCTCCGGACAAGGAAAAGGAGTACAGGCGCGATTTGGTCCTGCGCGCTCTTAAAACTTTACAAGAGGAAGTTTAAGGCCGGCACGCAGCGCATCCCAGAAAGGATCGAAGTCCATGGAAGTCACTGAAGCAATTTCCCGCTTTGTTGTTGATTTGCAGTATGAAAACCTGCCGCCGCAAGTGGTGGCCGCGGCCAAGACGGCGCTGATCGATTGCCTCGGCGTTGCTCTTGCCGGGAGCAGAGAAGCGAGCGCGGCCATTTGTGCCGACATCGCTCGACAGGAAGGGTCGGTCCCCGAGTCCACCGTTTTCGGTCAAGGATTTCAGTCCTCGGCGGTTCAGGCCGCTTTTGTAAACGGCACGGCCGCCCATGCGCTCGATTTCGATCACAGCCTTTATTTAGGGCAGCCCACTTCAGCTCTGATTCCCGCAGTCATCGCGCTGGGAGAAGCCCTCGGCGCGCGCGGGCGTGATCTGCTCGAAGCTTATGTCGCCGCCTTTGAAGCTACGGCCAAGCTTGCCAAGTCGATACCTGAAAAGGGGCGCGGCGGATGGCATAGCGCGGGGACCTTAGGGACTCTCGGAGCGACACTTGCCTGTGCGAAGCTGCTACGGCTTGACGCCGATAAATTACGCATGTCGCTGGGAATTGCGACTTCCATGGCAAGTGGCGTGGTTTGCAACTATGGGACGATGACCAAACCATTGGATGCCGGGCTGGCGGCAAGAAGCGGCGTCCTGGCCGCTAAACTCGCGCACAAGGGATTCACGGCCAACGCTCAGGCCGTTGAGTCAGAAACAGGCTTTTATGGTGCATTCCTTTCGCTGCCCGCCGATCCCGCGCCCTTGGAAGAACTGGGAAACTCTTACGACCTGGAACTCGGCTTGAAGATCAAGCCGTATCCTTGCGGCGGACTTGCGCATAACGCGATTGATGCGGTGCTCGAGATGCGCTCGCGCCACGGGATCACCTCAGATATGGTGGAGTCGATCGACGTTGAAGTGGCCAAGCACGCTTACAGCCGGCTGGTATTTCGCGTCCCGCAAACCGGGCTGCAAGGAAAGTTTTGTATGGGGTATGTGCTGGCGCGGGCGCTGATCGACGGTAAAGTTTCCTTGGACGCCTTTACCGACACCGCGGTGCGCGAGCGGCGCGTATTGGAATTGGCGGAGAAAGTTCACATGAGCCTCAACTCCGAGTTCGCGGAGAGCTCCACCGGCGCTCGCCCTTCCAAGGTGACGGTTCAGTTGAAGAATGGACAAGCTCTTTCCCGCCGCGTTGAACACGCCAAGGGCGGCCGGGAGGTTCCGCTTTCGGCGCCCGAGCTCCGAGAGAAATTCGTTGATTGCGCGAAACGAGTGATTGATGAGAAAGCAATTCGGGGCGTATTGGACTCCCTCGAGCGCCTGGAAGTCTTAGAAGATATTAGACCTTTGTGCCGACTTCTTGCTGGATAGTCAGCCCCGGCTGGCTTGCTGATTTTTTGCCTGCCCCAAGCAGTTCTGCGGAAGAGGGTTGGGCGGGCCGGCCTGGCAGGACCACCCGCCGCGAACCCTTCCGCGAACCCTAGGTCATCACGTGATCAATTTGTGACAACTTAGCTGTCATTAGGAAGTTAGTTGTCTTTACCCTTTCGTGCAAAGAGCGGGGTGAACTGGTAAATCCCCGCTCGATTGCGTTCCCTGGCTGGCTCAGAAGTCTCTCGTTTTGCCAAATCTGCTTCGTACCGGCAATATTGGCAAGGGTGTTGCTTTATGAATCGTTCCGGCAGCGTGAGATAGAGGGATATCGGCCAACACTAAGCAAAACTTTCACCGGCAAATGGCAGAACATACGAAAGATTATCACGAGCACCCGGAACGCTGCAGTCGAGATCTCCAGGCCTTGTATGCGGTCGCCGACGCCGTTCGCTTCTCGACTGACGCTTCGATACTCACTCACATGGCGTTAATAACGACCCTAAAAGTCTCGGGGCTTGACGCGGGACGGGTGTACGTCCTCGGCGAAGACGATTCGCTTCTACGCTTGACGGCGCATCAAGGGCTCCCAGAGGAATCCCTGGAAGGAGTTAAAGTCTACGCCCCCGGGCAGGGGATTGTCGGCAAGATCTTCCAGCAAAACGAAGTTTTTATGATTCGAGGCGATAGCCGCGATCCTCAGCGTGCCGCATTTGACTGTATGGCAGAGGAAGCTTTCAGCGAGTTTAAATCAGAGATCGGGGTTCCGATCGTGATCAAAGAACGCCCGGTTGGGGTCCTCTATTTACACGCAAGATCGACGTGCCAGTTCACGCCCCAGGATCTCACGCTTTTTACTGCCATTGGAAGGCAGATCGGAGCAGGAATTGAAAATGCGTGGCTGCACGAAGAAAGCCAGAGAAGTTTAGAGCGCATTCGCGCCCTGCGCGAGATCGACTTGGCGATCGTCAATACGATGGATTTGGAAACGGTTCTCAATGTCCTGTTGGAAAAAACCGAACGGTTCCTCGCTCAGAACGCGGTTTCGTCGATCCGGCTGGTTGACAAAAAAACCGGCATTCTCGAGCCCGTTGCCTGCCGCAACCTGGATGAAATTGAATGGAAAGAGGTGCTCGGTAAAAAAACCGGGCTATCGGACGTTGTATTCGATACCGGGCTGCCGTTAGTGATTCGCAATGTTCAAACCGACCCACGCACGCGAGACCCGTCGTTTTTTATTCGGCGGGAACTCGTTTCCTATATCGGGGCGCCTCTCATCGTCGAGGATAAAGTGCTGGGAGTTCTGGGCTATTACACCAAGAAGGAACGGCGGTTCTCCAGGCATGAAATTGATTTTTTTGTGACTTTGGCGGGACAGGCCGCCATTGGCATCTACAAATGCCAACTGTTTGAAGAGATCAAGAATCAAGCCGTGAAGCTCGCGAAATCGAACAAAGTCAAGGACGAGTTTCTCGGCGTCATGTCCCACGAGCTCAGAACCCCTCTGTCCTCCATTATGGGGTATGCGTCGCTGCTGAAGGACGAGGCTCTAGGTAAAAACTCACCGCAGCAGGCGAAAGCCGCCCAGATCATCCGAAAAAAGGCCAATGATCTCCTGTTCATGATCCGCAGCATCCTCGAAACAACCAATCTAGAATCGGGGGCCACGGAGCGCAATCAGGGCTGGGTCGAACTTGCCCGTATGCTCGAGGACTTGCGGGAAGGTTACGATTTACTCAAAGATGCGACAGATATCGACCTGCGATGGCATTGCGGCGGGGATCTTCCCGTGATTTTCACCGACGGTGAAAAACTGAAACAGATCCTGCAGAACCTGATCGATAACGCCTTGAAGTTCACGAATCAAGGAAGCGTGACTGTGTCCGCCCATTATCTCCGTGATCGGAAGGCCGTACAATTCGCAGTAACCGACACGGGCATCGGGATTTCCCAGCCTATGATACCCGTCGTCTTTGACAAGTTTCGCCAGGTGGACAGTTCTGATAAACGCCTGTATGAAGGCGTCGGGCTCGGGCTTTTCATCGTTAAAAAGTTCACTGAAGTGCTGGGCGGCGAAATCACGGTTGACAGCGAGGTCGGAAGGGGATCGACATTCCAGATCACGCTGCCTTGCGTTGACTCCGTAGCCGAGGTCGCCGCAACACTATTCGCGGCTCGGGCTAATCTCTAAAATACGTCCCTGCGGAGTGCCTGATCAGCTTCCACGGCTCTACGCGCGACAGCGAGGAGGAGCGTCCAGTGAAGATCGGCGGACGTCTCGGTGACAAGAGACGAAACCGTGGCCACGGGAATGCGCCGCCGAGTTGCCGCCGTTACATCAATTCCAGCAGGGATAATCGCCATCGAGGCGATGAGTTTAAGGTTTGGGCTTGCATTGATTACCTCAACGTCAACGGTGTCGTATAGCAGGCAGTAGAGATAATCATTGTGCTTCAGCACGCTCATCGCCAAGGTTCACAGATGCGCACGATCAATCCCCTTTACATCGGCGAGCTAGCCAAGCCGAAGCAGGCGCGCGGCGTTGCCGCCGAGGATTTGCGCTCGCTCGGTGCGCGCTAACCCAGGCAATCCCGTGACCACTTCAACCGGTTTTTCGTATCCCATGTCGAAACAATAGTCGCTGCCGATCATCACGCGGTCGGCGCCGACGAGCTTGATGAGATAGTCAAGCGACTCCCGGGCGTGGCTGATCGTGTCGTAGGTAAAGCGCCTCAGATAACTCGCTGGCGGTTTCTTCTGGGCCCGGCATACCGCGCGCACTTTCCAGCCGCGGTTGAGGCGGCCGATCAGATAAGGAAGAGCCCCGCCGGCGTGCGGCAGGCAAACTTGAAGCTTGGGAAACCGATCCAGCAGGCCGCTAAAAATCATATTGGCTGCGGCCACGGCGGTATCGAACGGATTTCCCAGGAGGTTGTGCAGGTGATAATCCGCGAGTCGTTGCGCGCCGATGACGTCGAGCGGGTGGAGAAAAACCGGCACCCGAAGAGCGTGGATGCGCTCAAATACAGGCAGGAATGCGGGGTCGGTCAGCTCTTTGCCCTGCACGTTCGTACCGAGGTAGACGCCCCGGCAACCGAGTTCCGTCACGGCGCGATCCAGCTCGCCGAGTGCGGCCCGGGGGTCTTGCATCGGCAGCGTTGCCAGAACGACGAAGCGGTCGGGATGCGCCCGCGCTATTTCGGTGGCCGCGTCGTTCCACGTTTGCGCCAGCTTAAGCCCGACCGGGCCCACCACCGGGTAGACCATCGGAGCAGTGAGGGATAGGGCCTGCAACCGCATCTTTTGCTTGTCCATTCTCTTCAGCCTGATCTCAGGATCGTAGAAGGCAGGCCCCAACGGGCCGAAGGTTGCGACTCCGGCAATAATACTTACCGCTCCGGAATGATCTCGCCGCAGAGCGATGCCCGACGACTCGCCTTCTTCTTCGATGAGCCTCAGGTAGGCTTCAGGAAAAAAATGCGCGTGAATATCGATAGTGAGTGTCGCCTTTCGTGCCGCGCCCCTCTGCGCGTGAAGTATTGGATCGTGACGATTCATGAAACCCTCGAAGGATCCTTGAGAGCGGACCCGCAAAAAGATGCCAGCAAAGATAACATCCTCTTGCGCGCTCAACAATGGATCCGGGGAGGGTCTCCGCACAACAGAGCGCTGACGGGCTCTCGCGGAAAGCCTGAGAAGCGGTCCCGATGCTCGGCGTGACGTATCCTTGCGCGTTGACTCAAACCCGGCGGATTGAGTAAGTTTGGTAAAGTTCCCGGGAGACACATTCATGGCAGCCGTATCAAACCGATTCGCGCCGCGACCGATGGACGAAGTGCGCGCGGAGCTTCTGGGACGCGCCAAAGAAAATCGCAATCCATTTTTATTTACCGTCTACGACGAGGTCGCGCCGGTGGTTAGCGGGCTCCGCTCGGTCGATCGCGGGAAGTGGGCCACGGACTTTAGCGCGCTGGCAGTGCCCTACGAAGAGAAAGCAGCCAAGGCTGCGGCTGCGGGCGACACCGCAGGGGCGATGAAGGCTTATCTGATCGCCTATGATTACTACCATGTGGCACGCTATCCCGCGCCCAATTCACCGGGCAAATTGCTGGCGTACCGAAAGTCGCAGGAGAACTTTCTCAAGGCGGCGCGCTATTTCGATCCGCCGCTGGAAAGAGTGGAGATGCCGTTTCCGGGGCGCACCGGTGAGGGAACCGTATCGGTCGGCTATGTGCGCAAGCCCAAGCGCGCAGCGAGGCCGCCGATTCTTGTTCTTTGGGGCGGCATCGATGCTTTTAAAGAAGAACGGCGCGTCGAGCCGTTCTTGCGCGCCGGTATCGCGACCCTAACCATCGACATGCCGGGGGTGGCGGACGCGCCCCTGGCCGGATCGGAAGACGGAGAGCGGCTGTGGGATGCGGTGTTGAATTGGATCGACGCCCGCCACGACGTCGACTCCAGCCGTAAAGCTATCCTTGGCGGCAGCACCGGCGGTTACTGGGCGACGAAGGTCGCGCACACCCACCGCGCACGCATTCGCGCCGCGGTCAATCACGGTGGCCCGGCGCATTTCGCCTTCAAAGAGGACTGGATTCTCGAGGCGCAACGGGGCGAGTATCCTTTCGAACTTGCGGAAACCCTGGCCTGTGCATTCGGCCGTTCTACCGGCGAGGAATGGGTAAAATATGGTCCGCGACTTTCGCTTCTCGATCAAGGCATTCTCGATCGCCCCTGCGCTCCGCTCCTTTGCGTCAACGGAATTAACGACAGCGTTTTCCCCATTGCGGACATGCATCTGCTGCTCGAGCACGGCGATCCAAAAGCCGCGCGCTTCTTTGCTGGAGGACATATGGGCGGCGGATCGGCGACACCAGTGATCGTGGAATGGCTGAAAAGACAACTGGCGTGAATAACGCCACCCGCAAAGCGCGAGCATCGTTGCCATTTGGCGCCAGCTTCGTTGACACTAATTTGGTTGATGTGTTACCCACAAATTGATGGACCAAGACGAAAAAACTCCGATTCAGAATGCGCGTCCTCAACACCCAACCAGCCGCGCTGATCAGCTACGGGCGGTTCTCAACGACTGTAAACGGATGACCTCCGTCGGCGACGTGATTTCCCTCTTGGAGTTGATCACGATGGAGACCAAAGCGTTACTCGATGCCGACCGCGTCAGCATTTTTTTGCTAGATCGGGAGAAGTGCGAGCTCTGGTCGGTCATTTCCCAGGAGAAAAGGATTATGCGCCTCGACGCGCGGCTTGGTATCGCGGGCAGCGTTGCCATGACGGGCCAGACCATTAATGTCGCCGATGCTTACGAGCATCCGTTGTTCTACAAGGAGGTGGACCTCAAGACGGGATACCGCACGCAAACGTTGCTGGCCGTCCCCCTCAAGAATTTACAGGGCGAGATTATCGGCGTCGGCGAGGCGATCAACAAAAAACACGGGCGCTTCACCGACGAGGATGCGGAGGTTCTTCAAACCGTCGCCGCGCACGTCTCTGATGCGATCGAGACCACTCAACTCGAAAAGCAACTCCGGCAACGTCCACCGCAGAAAGAAGGAGATTTCCAAGACGACAGCGGAGGAGGGTTTTCCACCCAGAACATCATCGGCACCAGCCACAGAATTCAAGGAATCATTCGACTGATCGATCAGATTCGGGAAAGCTCCGTAGATGTGCTGATTCAGGGCGAGAATGGAACGGGCAAGGAATTGGTGGCAAAAGCACTACACTATAACAGTCCCCGCGCCAAGCATGCGTTTGTAGCCCTGAATTGCGCGGCGTTGCCGGATAACTTGGTGGAAGCCGAATTGTTCGGCATCGAAAGGGGCGTGGCGACCGGGGTGGATCGACGCATCGGCAGGTTCGAGGAGGCTCATGGAGGCACCCTTTTCCTCGATGAGATTGGCGACTTGAGCCTGCCGGCCCAGGCCAAAATTCTCCGCGTCCTTGCCGAGCGCTCACTGAATCGCGTGGGAGGCCGGACACCGATCTCCGTGGATGTGAGGGTAATCGCTGCGACAAATAAGAATTTGGAAGCCGGCATCAGGGAAAACACGTTCCGTGAGGATCTGTACTATCGTCTCAAAGTGATTCACATCCAGACACCTCCTCTTCGCGAGGTCCCCGACGATATTCCCATCCTCGCAAACTATTTTCTGGGCAAGTACTGCAAGGCGATGAATAGCGAGCCAAAACAATTTACCCCGGCGGCTCTGGAATACCTCGCACGATACTCATGGCCCGGCAATTCACGGCAATTGGAGAATGAGATAAAGCGCCTCGTTGTGTCAGTACGCGGGAAATCCATTACCGACAATCATATAGACCAATCGATTCGCAACGCGCCGAGCGTTTTGCAACCCGCTTCGGAATCGGGGCCCTCTTCTCGCCCCCTCGCAACTGCCGTTCACCAGCTGGAACGGCGCATCATCGAAGAGGCGTTACGCGAGAATGGTGGGAACAAACAAAAAACCGCGGAGGTACTGGGCCTAAGCCGCCCCGGCTTTTTTAGGAAGTTGAAGAGGCTGGGAATCAAGACGTGACTTGTAATACGGGCACCTTTCTCCATTGTCAAAGCATTTCCAAGCCACTCGCCAGACAGCACTTACCGGCAAATTGCACGCTGTCGTACCAAAGGGCGCCATTGCGTCATACCCTTACTCAGTAATGGCGAGCTCAATTCTTTTCAGCTTATTTACCTTTCCTCCGTCGAACTCGATGCGATACAAACCAGGTTTCAAGGGCAGGGAGCTCCTTAAGGCAGCAATACCCCCAGCTGCTTGCGCCACTCCAGTCAGAGCTGTGATAGTTTCTGGTACCTTGGAGTCGATTTTTGAGCCGATCTCGGTGAGATTCCAACCGCCTTCGAGTTTTGCAGACATTTCCACTGCCCCGATACCAGCGGTAGTTCGTAAAACGTATTCCTCATTTTTGTTAGGTAAGGAAATCACGGTCGTTTGAAGATTCTCCTCCTTGTCCTTGGTAACAAGAAGATAAAGATCCGGTCGATAAAATCGAAGGCCGTCCTTGTAAGTGGAATCGTTGACTTTTGTGATTTGGACGGTAGCACACGCCGATAAGAGCACACACAACAAAACAACCGATTTGATCATAAGCTGCCTCCTATCGTGCGGATCCTTTTAAATGGCCGGAATTTGTTTCAAGGGTCAGCCCGGTCCCAGTGATCGGGACTCTCGAAAACCTAGCCACGGGTGAAGGGTATTAGAGACCGGATCTAGTAGTCAAGAACGATTCGTTCGGGGTGCCACAGAATCGCCGGCCTGCGCTAGCAGCCGTTTCGGTCCTCCCCATAACCCGAGGCTGGAAACTGGCTTGACATAAGCGCTTATTAATGAATACAGTCCGCCTATGATTGTGGAAGCTGATTTTCCAGTGTATTGGGCCTCGACCTTGTTGGACTCGGGCAGGGCCGCGGTTAGGTCGGAATTTCTTGAGTTCCGATCGGTATGGCTCGGAGCAATTTCTTAACACCGATCTTGGAGTTGTGAATAATTTCATGTGAAGGAGGTTTTTGCAATGACACAATCAGGACGGGTAGAAATCACGCTGGTGATTGAAAACAGGGAGATTGTTGACGTAATCCGTTACGATAAAGGGGAAGTCAGCGATCTGACATCCACCGAAAAGAGAAACTTTGCTCAAAGCCCCTATGGCATTAGACCGATTGAAACGATCTACGAGACTCAAATGTCGTCTCCGTGTTACATTATCATCGGAAGGAAGAAAGTTCCCGTCCCTTGCTGATGTTCTGTTGCGAGTTATCCTAATGCCGTCAGGGACGACCCTCGCAGTAAAACCGAACAATCGCACGCTCTAAGACTCTTCTGGTAGAGGTTGTCTTGCTGAATTTAAATGAGAGGGGATTGCGCTATGGCAGATCAGTTAACCGTTACACTCTATATTGAAAACGGACAAATTGTAGATGTAGTTGGGGTGGACGTGGAAGTGTCTCCTATTTCAGACGAGGAAATGGAAATTTTTTCAAAGGGCCGGGTAGTCGACACGATCCGACAGGCACACGTCAATGCAGCCTGCTACATTACGATCGATCGCAAGAAGATACCTGTCCCCTGCCCTTGCGGTTAAAGACGAGCCACAGACGATCGTTCTGGCGCTTTTGACGCGTCCGGTGGGGATAGTTGCGCTTTCTCGATTTTACGGCAACGCGAGCGTTAATTTAAAAAACACCATCCTATCAGGCTGCAATCTCGGATTATTAACGTCAACCTCGAAATACTTAAATTTCTTATTCAATAGATTTGTCGCTCCCACGGTAACAAACCCGTATCGTTTCGGCAGCCGGTAATTAATTGCAGCGTCAACTGTCCAAAAGTCGTTCCTGGCTCGCACAAATCCGAATGTTCCAGGAAAGGTTCCGGATTGATAGTAATAGGTTCCCGTAACAGAGGCACTCAATCCGGACGGGTGAAAGAAATTGACCCCCAACGGAACGCGATACGTACTCAGCCTAGTCGGCTCTCCCAGTGAAGGATCATTTTTAAACCTCTCAAACATGAATTCCGTCCTTAGCGCGATCCACGGGTGCGGTGCCCAGAAGAGGTAAGCCCGGCTCAGGTATTCGTTGCCATCAAAGGTTTCGACTTTGGAGGACGACTCTGCATCGATCACCGGAATTTTGAGCTGTCTCGCAGAAAACTCCGTACCGCCAAAAAAGTTCTTCGTAAATTTTTGATCGATCGCGACACCATAGAGCCATGCTTTTGTGACATCAAGATCATCGTAGAATTGATTAAACCCTGCGACCTGAGTTGGCTCTAACGTTTGATCCGTAATCAACGTGCGCTTCACAACCCTTAATACCGCAGCACGAACCGAGGTGGCGGAAAATGGATTCCAGACTATTCCAAATTTCGGATTAACCTGACTCACATTCCCGTTTGGGACCGCGGTCTTTGGCCCTCGCAAGGCGTCAACGCTAATACCGATGGTAAGCATCACATTCTTCAGCGGGTTAATGTTCGCATAGGTATAGGCATTAAAATGGTTTACGTCTTCGTTGAAAGTTCGGTCATCGAAAGGAGGAGGTAACGGAGGACTGATCTTTCTCTGCAATTTTCCATTGACATCGAAGTAACCAAGGCCGCTTGTAAAGTACACGTACGGCCATCGCATTTGGTTCTGGACCTCGACCCCGATAGCATCCTGGGGAAGCTTGAGGTCAATATCAAAAAAATCTGATTGAGTGACCTGATCGTTTCGCTTTTGATACATCAATGAACCGAGAATAGTAGAATCCGGCGAAAAAGAATAACGTCCACCGACGCGAGCCGTGAAACTATCGGTCGTGTTGTTCATACTCGCGGAGAAATCGTCCGTAAAAAATCTTTGTTGGAGGTCGCCGAAGGAAGTTTCCCTGCGTCGGACCTCAGCCTGAATGCTGGCTTTAGGGGAGAGCTCTAGTTGCAAAAAGGCGTTGGCAATGGTGTCCCTCTGGTTGGCGTTTTGCCGCCATCCGTCCGTCTGAAAATAAAATCCGCCAAGGCTGAAGGAAGCCCTTTGATAGATACCAGAGAGGACGCCTTCTCCACTGTAAGTGCTATTTTGACCGCCTAGTCCGGTTCCCTGGAACGCAACCCCATTGCGGTTGAACAGAGGATTGAACTCATTGAACGATAGGCGAGAAGGGCCCTCAGAGCTGATCAACAATAGATTGCTTTCAGCAAGGTTGGGCTGAACGGGCGTGATATTAATCGGCTGAAGCAACTGTGATTGTAGCAATTCACTGACCCGCGCGATCTCGTGGCGCGGCAAAAAAGCGTAGGAGTCGGCCAAAAACCTGTGAGCGGAAAAGTTGCTTGGGTCGGTGTTAACCGACTTCCACCCTTCTACCAGGCCAAGCTGCTGAAAGCCCAGATCGCTGTAGATTCGGCCTAGAGCCGCGCTGCGCGCCGCCAGGTCCGAATCGAGCAGCAGACTTGACCGGTAAACCATCCGGTTGTCGTTTAATTCGATGGCCTTTTGCATGTCCTGCAAAGCCTCAACCGGCCGGTTCGTGGTCTGTTTCGCTATCGCATCGTAGAACCAAGGTGTCGGGTCCTTCGGGTCGAGTTCCTTGGCGATGGCATATTCGCGCTGATCCTGCGGGATGCGCTTCTCTTCGTAATAGGCTTTGCCCAAATAACTTCGCACAATGGAGTTGTTGGGATCCAGGCTGGAGGCAATTTCAATCTCTGTCCTTCCGTCCTGCAAATCACCCTCCCGGATCTTTGCCAAACCCAAACCCAGCCTGGGGAGATAGTCGCCCTGGTCAAACTCGATCGCCTTTTCGAATGCAGCCTTGGCCTCTTTGGTATCGACCTGCGTTAAATAGGCGAATCCCAGGACTGTCTGTGTCCTTGATAGATTCGGACTGAGAGTGACCGCTTGCTTGGCCGCCTGAAGAGCTTCATCGAGGTCGGCAAACGACAGATGCATATCTGCCAGTCTCGCCCATGCCAGAGCATTGTCCGGGCTTACTTGGACTGCTTGTTTCAGGCTGCCAAGCGCTCCTTCGAGATCGAAACTTGCCTGCTGCGCATAGGAAAGAGCAATAAGTGCCGAGGCGGAGTTAGGGTCAGCGGTCACAGCTTCTTTTGCGATATCAAGGGCTTTATCTTTCTCGTTTTGTACCACCGCGACGACCGCTTGTAGTGCAAGGGCATCGCTATACTTCGGGTTTAAGCTTAGCGCGTGCTCGATGTCCTTACTTGCCTCATCGACCCGCCCCACGGCCAGCAGCAACGAGGCACGGTAAGTAAAGAAGCGTACTTCACCGAGGGTATCCGGGACTCCTTTGATGCTCTCGAAGGCGGCCTGAAGGTCGCCTCTCACGTAAGCCTCGATGGAGTTTCGAACCATTCCCTCCCAACCGGGTCCGGGGGGAAAGTCATCGGCGCGAAAATAGAGGGTGGGCGGGTAGTATAATGCCCATTGGACGGCATCCCGAGGACGCACGACGGCCGTCAATGTTGGCGCCCTACCCTGCTCCGCTACCGCTGCCTGGCCGCCTGTGAGCGTGAGACTCCCGGCCAGGTTGGCCGCCAACACCTTGCCTTCGAATATCGATATGAAGGTCTTCTCCGCATCAACTCTTACCAGCCCCTCTGTTCCCTCGACGCCCGCATTCACAAAGGCTGTAACTATTTCCAAGTTGCGGGGAAGGCGGCTGAAGAAATACAGTGCTCCCTTGAGAAGTTCGATGAGAGAGGTTCGTTCTTCTTTCACGCCTCCGAGGGTGATTGTGCTGTTCTGATCGAGGCGGAGAACGGGTTGGTTAACCAACACAACGTCGGCCCGGCTTCGCTCTCCCACCTGAATCCTATCGCCGGCGCAATAGACATCTTTTAGCCGGGCCGGCAGCCACTGGGTCTGGCCCGCTCGTCGCGCCTCTACGTCCCCCTGTACTGAAACGATTTTTGCAACCCAGGGGTCACACGCCGTCGCTGCGGTGGAACGTGTCGGGTGAAACAGGCCTGCGAGGAGGCTTGTGCCGCAAAAAAGAAAAAAGAGACGGGAGCGTAGCTTCGCCATTGGCCGCTTACCCTCCTAGCCGGGCTGCATAACATATGGCAAATCAGAATGCACCATTATTTTTCCTCCATCAAAATTACCCCTTCCCAAGGTTCCTCAGGCGGGTTCTTCCGGTATTGCGTGCACAGCTTCAGGTAGAAGCGCGCCAGGTCGTTTTCTCCTGAATGTTTAATGGATTGATGAAATTTTTCTTGCGCCGCTTCCCAAGACCGCTCTCTGAAAGCGCGGAGCGCCTCAGAGAAGATCGCGCACGCCTTTTTCTGCTTTTCCTCGGATTCTTCCATGCGGCATAACAATTCATGAACTACCACCGGATGAGTCTTTCCTTTCAACTGGAACCTTCCCGCCTCTTTTGTCAAAAATCCGTCGAGCTGAGCCATGACATCCTCCGACACCAAGATCTCAGTTCCCAAGTGTTTATTGAGGCTGTCCATTCTTGCTGCTGTATTGATGGTATCGCCCGTGGCGCCATACCGATAATGATCCCCAGCGCCAATATTACCAAGGAAAATCTGCCCGGCATGGACACCGACGCGGACAGGAAGTTTCAGAGTCTCGAAGGACCGATTGAACCGACTCACTGCTCTGGCGACACCCAGAGCAGCAAGGCAAGCTTGTTTCCCGAGCGCGGGCTCAGGCCCTGCCCCCTTCCATATCGCCAGGATCGAATCTCCTTCCAGATCGAGAACGAGGCCACCGTTTTGCCGTATGGGCTCGAACACGACCTCAAAGTATTTATGCATGAAGTCCCTTAGTTCCCGCGGATTCACCGTTTCCGATAAGCTGGTATACCCTGCCGCATCCGTGAATAGACAAGCGCCGTATACCGTCTGGCCGCCGCGTTTCATATCGACGATGTTTCTTACCAATTCATCCACAACCTCGTCCGGCACATAATAACCAAGCGCCTTTCTGATATTTTGACGCTCCTTGTTGGTCGCGAAATAATTCCATAAAAGGGCCGTGAAAAATCCGCCAGGACTCTGAAAAAACAATGGAATCACTACAGGATACCAGGTGCCGTCGGCGGCAAATTGAGACTCGACGGCGAGGAGATAGAGGAGGCTTACACCGATGATCGCTAGGGCAGCGACCACGGTCGGGGCCATGCCGCAAACAACCCCCACGAGAATGCCCCAAGCGAGAATTATTAAGAGGTAAGATTGCGAGTTGAGCGGTTTCACCGCTGTATCATCCAGAAGGTTCGCGAACGCAGTAGCAGCGATTTCTACGCCACTGATAAAGACCCCGTTGGCCTGTGAAAAAACCGTGTAAAAGCTGTCCCTTTTTTCTGTCACCATTTCCGAAAGTCCCACAAATACGGCTTTGCCCTTAAGGTCAAGGCGCTTGGCGCTACCCGAACCTTCGCCGAATCGCGATATCTGATAATACGGGATCGTAATTAGCGTTCGGGGGGGACCGTAGTAATTCAAGTACCGACGATTAGCGCTCGCATGCAGCTTTACTAGAGATTTGAGTAGCCTATAGCGGTTCGCATCCCTCGCAATAAGACCCGATTGCTCCAACTCCCCAATCATTTTTTGCGCGATCGAAGGGTCGCTTTCGAAAATTTCCCTGATATCTCGAATGAACTTTACAGCGCCCCTTGTTTGAATTGCTGCACCGGCATCTCGCGGCAGTTCTCCGGCGTGATTCGGAGTTACTTTTTCGAACAGACGAATAAACTCATCGTATACCGGCAAAGCATAGAGTTGGAATGCAACGACCGGAAAAGTTGGCGAATCTCCGGCGCCTGTCTGGAACGTCCAATATTGGTTTACCTTGACCGGTAGGCGAGGTAGGACAAAAGGCGCGGTAGCAACCGCCGCCTGGGATAGCAGAGCAATCGGTTTCAGTATTTTCACGAGTGTGTGTTCCCCCGCATAAGACCCCCCGACGTCGGATGAGGGAACCGCTCTTGCTTTAAGCTGTTCAGCAAGCACGACGTTACGCGCTTTTCTTAGCGCCTCCGCAAGTGATCTGTCCTCCTTATCGGAATGGGGGTCGATAAAATACAGGTCAAAAACAATAACCCGGGCACCTTCCCGAGCCAGTTTTTCAACTAAACGCGCATGCAACGAACGTGGCCATTTTTCGGGATTATCCGACATCTTAAGATAATCAGCGGACTCCCTATCGATACTAACTACGACGACATCCGCGGGCGGTTTTCTGACCCCCCTGAGTTTGAACAACAAGCCCAGACCCACATCATCCTCAATCTCATGTGCAAAATGGAAAAAGCTGAGTAGCACCCCGGCAATCCCTATTAGAAAGCCTAGTAAGGCTGCTCTAGGCAAGCGCGACATTGTTAATACTCGTACTAATAATAGTTCGACTGTTTTTTTGCTCGATCGCGGAACCGCCTCTGCGCGCTCCATAACCCCTAAGTGCTCTGATATCACCATGCTCCGAAGCGCACCAGGAGTATCGAAAGATGAATTGGCAATCTCTGTGCCAGGGAGCAAACCTCTAGATGGTAGCGTAAAAGCTGGACTTTTAAGACGAATTTTTGCAAAGCCCAACGACTTGGCATAAAGCAACGAAAGAAGCGTATCTGATCGTATACCTCCCCGTCTACAAAATTACATATGAAAATGAACAACCAGCCAGGCATCATAGCTCACAAGCGTAGATAAAAGCATTGGCGGTCCTGCTTTGTTCTCAACTCGCAGTCGGTTTGGGTTTAAAATCCATGGCTAATCGGATAATAAAGGTCCTAGGTAACCCGGCTAGGCGTCAATTCTCACTCCCTACATCCATCGCGGAAAGGCTCTGCAAGGATAAACGGAGGTCGAGGATCGGCCTGGAGAGTTACAACTGTTATGGAACCGAACCTGGCGCCGAGGTTCCGATCCAAGAAAAAATTCCGGTCTATAAGGTTCCCGTGCCAGGCCTGGATGAACAGGGACAGCCACAATGGGAGCTTCTCGACAACAACAGTGGTCAGGACATCGCGATGTGGCACACGCAGGGCCCGGTCACCGACCGTTCGCTGGAAAAACTGGGCGAGTCGGACCAGGGAATCATCATGTACCGCGGGCTGCTAAAGGACCAGATGGAGAAGGTCCGGCGCGGAGAGGATCCGATGAACGTATTCCGCGATCCGGAGAAGAATGTGTCCATCCGATTTCAGGCGGAAGAAAACAAGGCAGGCCGCCCGGTCCGCAGACCGCGCACCGGCGGGACAACCAAGTATAGCCCGATCCTCGACGAGCTGGAGAAAAAAGGTGCCGACGTCGCGAAAGTCTTGTGGGGATCATCGCCCTGGCTTGCGCCGTCGAGAAATCGGGCGTCGGAGAGCATTCCCCAGTACCAGTTGAACCCGGTTTTGATAAGCAATACCGTGCTCGGTCACGAACACGATCACAAACACGGAGGTTGAGGGGGATGAATTGGAAGGAGGAGATCCCATGCCTAAGGTAACTTCGTTGGGCCACATGGGTTTTTATGTTCGCGACATCGAGCGCTCGGTCGCGTTTTACCGGGACATCCTCGGATTGCAGGTGAGTGACCGAAGCCCAAAGGGCAACGTGTTTATGACGGCGCAGGACCGGCTCCAGGAACACCACAAGCTCTATCTGGCGCCGGGCCGCAACGATGACGGCAACGTCAACGTGCTCCAGCAGATATCATTTCGCTGCGCCAGCCTCGCCGACATCAAGGAGTTTTACCGGATCTTTTTAGAGAACAAGGTGCCGATCCAGCGGTTGTGGACCCACGGCAATACCGTGAGCATCTATTTTGAAGACCCCGATGGCAACTCGGTCGAAGTGTACTGGCCGACGGGCATCGATGTCGCTCAACCGTTCGGCAAGCCACTTGATTTGACGAAGAGCGAACCGGAGATAATAGCCGAAGTGAACCGGCTCGTCCATGAGCGTCAATGATGACGGTTTCGAGTTGGAACCGAGACTCGAAACGCGAACCTGTTTTACTTGATACCGTACGTACTGTAGACGCGATTGATAAAACCGCTTTCCGCGAGCCGTTTCACGATGCGGTCATCGACGAGATCTTCAACCTTTAACTTTTCCAATTTCGGATTGCCGATCTTCATCAGACGCTGCATGTTGCGCAGACCGATTAATGACGGATCGGGATTTCGTTCTATTCCGGTCATGAGATCCTGATAGCCTTCTTCGGCCACGGCTGCATCGGTAGTCTTAAGGTGATTCATAATGGTCTTGAGAACCACCGGCTTATTCTGCGGGCGCAAAATAAAAGCCACCGACTCTACCAGTCCTTTGATAATGCCTTCCAGCGCTTCTGAACGTTCCCTTGGCAGCGCACTTCTCACAACCAGCCCCAACCCGATGTAGGGAATATTGGCTTTGCTAAACTCCGCTAGAATCACGAATCCCTTTTGTTGGAGCTTGCGGCTAAAAACACCGTCGAGAGCGGCCGCGTCGATGCTTCCTGCTTCTAAGGCCTGTGCTATGACCCTCTGATCACCGACTTGCAAGACGTTAATGTTGTCCCGCTGAGGGTCCAAGCCCAAGTGCTCCAGGCCGAGCATCGCGCCCATCCACAGCCCGCCCCCGAAGGCCTGAATTCCAAAGCGCTTGCCGCGCAAATCTTTAGGGCTTTTGATGGTCGGCGCCGCCACTAGGTCATAGCCGACCCTCGCGACCAGGGCAGCAACCATCTTCACGTCGAGCCCGCCCGAGGCGGCGCCCATTAACGTGCTCCCCGAGGTAAGAGCAATATCGATCTCGCCTGTGCTCAGCCCGCCGATCATCACTTGAATCTGCCGGACTAAAATGACCTCCGTATCGACCCCGTTCTTGGCAAAGAATCTCTGCTCCTGGGCAATCCAGAGCGGCGCGATGCGCGCGTTCAAGGCCCCATGCGCCAGCACGATCTTCGGGGAGCCTGAGGCAGCCTGGGTAGGGACACCGTGGCAAATAACCGCTGCGATTGAAGCGACGACAACAATTACCTTTAGCATCTTACCTCCTCACTTTCTTCCCGTTCCTAGCTCCGGTAGATCCCTTGGCAGTCAATGACAAGATAGAAATTTTCCTTCGCCATTTTTTCTACCTCCCCTTTTTTGACTCTTCCGGGTTTACTGTGAAGGGTACTCACCGCAGAGACCCGTGCGGCAAAGCCCAACCAGAACAGCAAGCCTTATTTCACCACAGAGGCCCAGAGTTCGCAGCCTTTCTTGATCCGAACCGCATGCTTAGCAATTTCCTCCGCGGTCAACTCACGCCGATCCTTCAGCTTCTACTTCTGTTTCTTTCTCAACTCGGGCAAAAACCCATCCTCTTCGAGCTTGCGTACAAAGCTGCCATCGACAAGCTGGGCGACATCGAGCTGATTCACCTTGGGATTTATGTGCGCGACGATTTTCTGCATCAATTTCCACGCCGCCAGATTCGGACCCAAATTGAGATTTGTCATCAGCCGGAGCAGGCCATAAGATGCTTCCGCCGCCTCGGGTTTGTCGAAGCGCAGCATGCGCTTCAGGATCAGCGTTACATCTTGCTTGTTTTTGCCTTCCTCGATGAACGCTACCGCCTCGCTCAACCCCTTAACCAGCTGAAGAATTACCTCCGGATTAGCCGCCACAAAATTTCTTTCGGCGCACAAGCCCGAGCCTTGATAGGCGATCCGGAGATTGGCGGCGTCAGCCAGCGCCCGGAAGCCGGCCCTCTTGGCCGATTCGCTGAAACTGTAAGGCAACACCGCTGCGTCGAGGTTGCCCGCGATCAAGGCCTGCGTAATCGTCCCGGTATCTCCTATGACTCTCAAGCGCAGCTTGTATTGATCCGGATCGACGCCAAGGGCGTCCAAGACCAGCATCGTCTGCAGCCAGAAACCGCCGCCGATGCTCTGGATGCCGAAGGTTTTTTCCCGCAGGTCCGCCAGCGTCTGGATTTCTTTGCGGACCATCAAATTGCGCGGGATCTTGTCAATCGTCGAGGCGAAACAAACGACCTTGACTCCACCCGCTGATGCGAACCCGATGATGCTCGCGGGAGAAGACTGCACAATCTGAACGCTGCCCGACGCCAGCGCGGCCATGCTAAGCCCCCCGCTTCGAACCTGGAGCATCTTTACGTCGAGACCGTATTTCTTGAAGAATCCCTTCTCGACCCCCACCCACATAGGCGCCGTCGTCTCGCTCAAGGACCCGGCGGGTATTAGGAGTTCCTTGCCGCGCGCTGGCAGACTGCCTGCAACGAGAAAACTCACCCCCAATAGAACGTGGAAAAATCGCTTGCCAGCCATGCTTCCTCCTTGCCGCATCACGGCCATGGCTATCGTGCTTACCCTTGCCATGTCAAGACAAGGAGCGTTGGCGACCACCTAATACGGACGGTTCCGTTCCTTGGAATAGGGTCGCTTCCTTCGTTGAAAACCGGCTTCGCGCTTAAAGCAGATGCAAGAACACCCGCGGAGTTACAATACGAATATTTTCATAGAACTTGAGAGCCAGAATGTGTTTGTCTCCGGTTACCACGAACTGTGCAAGACCTTCGACCGCGGCTTCGATATACTTGTCATCATCAGGATCCTCCGCTACTGCACGAATGCGTATCTTGCCGTCCACCGGTTGAGCGATGAGCTCAATCGACGCAACCCATAGTTCCAGATCCTCGTCCGAAGACTTGATGTACTTGCGAACCTTTGGATATGAGAGAGCGCAGCGCACTTCGGCCAAAATGGCGGGAGAGACGATCAGCTCAAAAGAATTCCTATCGAGCAAACCAATCAAAATCTGCCCAGACGCACCTTTGGGCTGGATCAGCGCGCTGATGATTACATTGGCATCAAGCACGGCCCGGATCACAGTTTACCTGCGCCTAGCTTTGCGCGTGCGATGCTTTGCTTCATCCGCGACCCGTTCGGCTTCCGCTTCGGACACCTTTCCTTCCTGACGTTCGAGGACTTGCAGCAGGTGCATTCGAGCCGCCCGGCGCATCTGTTCGAGCCGTTCTACAGGTACGACGGCAGCAAGCGGTTTACCCTTGCGCTCGATAATAAATTGATCGTTCCGAAGCGCCACCCGGTTCAGGATGTCGCCAAGTCGCTGGCGAACTTCTAAGGTCGAAATTTTCTCTATCATGATCAGCCACCTCCCACTTATACAACTATGATAGTTGTCTCACTTGCCTATGTCAAATAACCTCCGCATGGACATGGCAACGGGTTACCCTGCGGGGTGTGTTGTTCGGACAAACGGTACTCTCAAGGTAGAAGGCAGGCAGTGCCCCGCAAATACGAGGCAACTCGCGTGGCCGTTTTGTCGTGTCTAGACGGCGATCTCGACCGTGCAGATCCGCTCAGGTTCCGAGCGCACCCTAATCTTGGTCGATAAGAACCGCCCAATCGTGTCGATGTTGGTTTGGGAGTGTCGTGACAGCGGAAGGGTCGTGAACACGCCGCCTTTGGCGAGCGCCATCGGTAGGAGCAGTTGATCCGCCAGGTGTTCACCCACCGCCGCTTCCGACGCCAAGTAGCGTCGTGTGTCTTGCACGACATTTTCAGCGACGGTCTCAGCGCGCACGCCACGCTCGCCGAATCCCGTGAATACCTCTGTAATATTCTCGCTTCCCACCTCGAGCAGGACGACATTGCCGGGACCGCGCGAGGAGACAGGCTCGATTTTCAGAGACGAAGGGGGCCAGGAAAGCCTTTGGGCGATGACGGCAAGTTCCCGTTCGGCAATGTGCCGAGGTAAGTTGGCAATAAGAGCGCGCGCCGTCCTGTAACCGGGTTTGCCGCGATTCGTCAATTCCAGCCGCCTGAATTCTGAAGGAGGCTGGATCGCGACCTTCATGACACCGCCGCCTGCAGGATAAAAACCATAAGCAAGGAGTTCCATGTCCACGTTGGCACCGATGCGCTTTAAGATCGCCACAAACGTTTTCGCCAGAAAGTCGTAAGGCGGCGCCGCCGTATTATGCGTCCCTCCTTCCAACGTCAAAGAGCTCGGCTTTGATGCCAGCATCAGAGCAGGCAAGACAGTTTGCAGGACGAGCGTCGTGCTCCCTGCCGTCCCGACTGAGAACTTGTATTCCCCCGGCACGATGTCTTTGGGAACAAAGGTAACCTTTTGCGAGCCCAGCTCATCGCCGCCGACTTCCGCCCAGCCGACCTGCGCCGCCGCCCTCACCGCTGCGAGATGCTGCGCCTGCAAACCCGGCTGTTTACGCCCCGCCCGGATATTCTCAATCCGAAACGCCGTCCGCGTCGCCAAGCTCAGCGCCAGCGCCGTTCGCAATATCTGCCCGCCCCCCTCGTTATGCGAGCCGTTGATGGTGATCGTGCCTACTCCTGAAGCGTGCGCATCCAAATCGGAAATCCTTCGTCAGGTCATAATTCGACATTCTGAATCCGTCCAAGGATCAGCAAGCAAATTTCGATCACAATATTCTTCGTTACGCGCGCCTGTTCTGGAGCACTACCTAATGCATGCACGCCGGCATTCGACAAATAATTGTACAGTTTCTGACTGAGCTCGCCTTCGTCTTTGGTGACAATACCTTGCTTAACAAGAAATTCACGGAAAGCAGCGAAATGGCTAGTGCCTGTTATCGGGCTATCTTTTAATCTGGCGACCCTCCTTGCCGCGTCTTCAAGCGTTTCCTCGTAAGCCGTTCTAACGAGATCTACCACTCCCTTAAATTCAAAAGGCGTCGCAGCAGTTGACAGTTCTCTATCCGCCTCCTCGAGTGCTCTGGCAATCTCCGGTCGAAAACCAAGTGTTTCCATACGAGATAACAATAATTTTTTGTCCGTGTTGATCTCTGGATTCGTTCCACTTAGCAGTTCTCGCTCGAGGCGAAAATATCGAATTTCGTCGATTTCTTTCGCCACCCTTTCCAAAATTTCGGAGAGCTCACGCGGCGCTCTCGGCAACAACATAGGCGCTGTTACCCGACCGAGACGGAAACGCGGTGCCAGCTGCTTTCTCATTTCCGCGATTAGTTCCACGTCTTCGTCAGTAAAAACCTCGGACTCGTTAACAAGCCTTTCTTCCAATCCTTGCCACAGACCAAACATAACCGTCTCAGGCGCCTGAAATATCGCATGTTTTACATCCTTTAGCGCCCCAAGTTCCAACGCTGCGTGACAGATAAAACGTGCGTTGGCGGGTTTCAATTTTTTCAGAAGGAAATCTACCACCTTCTTTTTCACGGGAGTGGAACACTGACCGTGCAGGAGCTGTAGCAGTTGAAGTTTCTCGTTGCTTTTTACCATGGTCCCCGGGCCTCTAATAAGGCGTTTGGGACCAAGCCGTATTCCGCCAGATCCTTCAAAGTGTTTGCTGAAATAGATAACTTCGTCGAGCTGGAGCTAGAGAGAATTATATCGAGTTTCTTTTTAAGTTCATTCCATGTCATGACTACGGACTCAAACCTAATATTTATGGCTGCGCACGAGCTTTTTCCGCCTCTGTTTGACTATTAAAGCTCGATTTGGACGCCAACGTCAGCGTGGGCCACCAGTCTGTAATACAAGAATGCTGCTCCCGGTCACGCCGACGGAGAACTTGTATTCCCCGGTAGGATGTCTCTGACCTGACCCCCGTTGGCGGGTTTTCAGGTGACTACTGGCGTAATTATTGCTTGGGTGGTCGCTGTGGAGGAGGTGGTGTGGCTGGGCGTGGCTGAGATGGTGCAGGATTCAAGCCGCCCTTCTTTACTTGTCCCTCATGAATTCGCGTATCAGTTTTCTTATTGTTTGCCATGTGCTCCACTCTCCCTGGTTCGCGATCTGATTTGGAACGTTGCTATAACCTAACCCTGCTAATTCAACAATCATATCGTCTTTTTGCCTGCACAAATACAGCCCTCCGACCTCATAGTGCTGCTCACCAGTTGAATTACGATAGACCCGAACATCCCGTAGCAGCAACTCCCGAATTTCACCGATGTCTGAGAACGACAGGACCCACCCTTCGAACATCAGGTCATTTTTTACGTCACGAACCACTACCCACTCCACTTCCTTCGAGTTAAACATAAAGTCCCAGACGTCCAAATCGCCAAATTTCTTTGTAACTCCAATCCTTTGCGCTAACCTGTGAATCGATTTTCTTTCTGCAAAAAAGCTAATGACAAAGGCCAAGGGAAATGACAGCCCAGCCGCCAGAAGAATCTCCGACCACTGCAGTTTCGTACTCGTATTTGTCAGGGCATCGAAAAATATGATCTCGATGTCTAAAGGTCGACGTATCAGAAAACTGACTTCTGCCAATACGGATGTCAACGCATAAAGAAGCAGATAACACGACATTCCCAATATAAATGGAGGTTGTCAAGTTCTTAGTTGAAATTTACTTGAGTGACTCCTGCCTGAATTCATCATGCTGCCGATTTTAGCTTGCGACCTTCAGCCTGCTCTGCGTCAATTGCTGCCACCACCTGTTTGATGGCTGCGTATCCCTTAACCCTCTTGAATCCCTGCTCGCAGTGAAGCAGCACCGCTCCCAACCATCGCTGGGCCATCCGACTCCCACGATAGCGCTTGAGATTGCCTTCGCAGTCCCTGACGGTGGAGAACATGCTCTCTATCGGATTGGTGGAGTGAAGCGTCTTTCTGAGCAGCGCCGGGACCTTAAGCCGGTGAAGCGTCAGGATCTCCTCGCGCGCCTCCCTCAACGACTCAGCCGCCGATTCGTTGATCTGGCTTAGCCACTGCTCAAAGTCCTTAAGCATCCTGTTGGCATCGGCGTAACTGTTCTGCTCCAGCGCCGCGCGAAACCGCCGATGCGCTTCCTGCCGCCAACGCTTGGCCAGGTGGCGCTGAATGTTTCGATCCTTGTGAATCGTACACCTCTGGTGGATCAGCCCGCTACCAAAACGCTGCCTGAGCCCCTTGATGATCCCCTGGCCCCCGTCCGTGACAAAGAGAATCTTTTTCGATAACGCCAACCCTCGACTCTCCAACTCCGACAAAAGCGCCTCGCAGATCTCGTGGTTCTCGGTCGCCCCCTGCCAAAACCCAAGCACGTGCTTTCTCCCGGACACATCAAGCCCCAAAGCGATAATGAAAGCCTCTCCTGCTCGATGGATGGTGTCGAGAAACACAGCAAAACAATGAACGCCCTTGAGGCTGCGCTCCCGAAATTGCTTAAGCTTGCCTGCCGTCGCCTCCACGAGGTGGCGAGACACTGAACTGGCCGACACCCCGAAGGCCTCGGCCGCTCCCACCAGCGTCTCCTGGTATCTGCGGCCCGCCAACCCCCGAAGCACTCGCCCCAACAGCTCCTCCGAAAACTCTCCCCGCTTCTTTAGCTTCCCGTACGTCCTTAGCTCCATCTCTCCCTCAACCCCTCGAAGCCGAGGATGTTCTACCTTGACCTTGCGGTCCCCTATAAAAACCGACCCCGGCTGGGTCGCCCACTTGCGCACCTCTGAGCTGTAGGGCCGATAATCAGGACCCGCTATCTCCTCGCGCTCCAGGTACATCACCGCCTCGGCTACCATCCGCCCTAAGTCCAAAGCTAATCCGTCCAACCCCCGCTTGCCTTCAGAGATTACCTCCAGCATCCGTCCTAACAACCACCTCCTGCCTCGCAGTTGTTGGAACAAACGGCTTGCCTTCTTCCTCCCAATGGTGTCTTCTCTCATACGAGTGGCTCCTTTCTATTTGCTCAACCGTGGATTGTCCCACGGTGGAGCCACTCATTCAAATTTCAACTAAATCCAGTATAACCTCTATAAATGAGTGTACGACAAACATCGGGGTCGTACGTTCTTGATGTGTCGTCAGGTTATCTACGAGCTTGCAGCAGATTACGCCGGGGAAGAACAAGAGCAATACTCGCAGAGTTAAGTCGCTAATTTGCATGTCTTACTGACGTCCGCCTTCTATGGTAATTTCGGCGACAAGGTCAAATGCTGGATTTGAACTTGTGTACTGCGCAAATCTCATCGTGTAGGTTTCTTCGTTCAGCAGATATACATCGTCAGTCTGCCCATCATCTCCGTCAGCATCATCAAGGCCCACGCCGAAAGACACACCTCCCATGTCAGTTAGGATAAACCTATTGTGAAGTTTTTCGCCTTGCTCTCTCTCGCGCCATTGGAGGATACGAACCCGGAGTCTCCCAGGGATTATCTGAGGCAAACATTGTCGGCACTGTGTTTCAAAAAACGTTGTCTCTAACTCGTCGTTTACGTGAATCTCAACTTTAAGAATGTCACCAGGACGACGTGCATTGGTTGCAACCGATAAGAAAGCTTGTAATGGTCGCCGCCATCTAATTTCGTTAGGTCTAAAGTGGGGGTCAACGAATAAAATTCTCTTCGAAATACAAAGTAAGGGAGCGACCCGCTGGGCCATATCTGTTGCCATCCGCTGCACTGGCGGCATGTGAGGAACACGCCATAGCGGATTGGCTTCGCTGATGCTATCCCCTTCCAAAACGAATTCGCGATTCCGGGGATTAGATCCGGCTATTACGGCATGAAATGGTCTCTTGCCATGTTCTGTTTCCGCATTTGCGAGCCAGTCAAGTTGGTTATTCCACTCGTGGTGACGGCTAAGGATGGATTTTTGGAGACGTACGAGACATTCCACTATACGCGCCCTTTCGACCTCCCCACATCCTGCCAACGAATCGAGAACCATCCGTTCCCAACGTCTTGGAAATCGAGAGATCAGACGGCCTTGGGGAATGCCAAATTTTTCCGCGAAGTAGCGGCAGTCCTTCCAATTACTCAGGAGGGCGGGCTCCAGGGCATATTCGTAGATCATTCGTCAGAAAAGTTCCTTGGCACGTTCCGGGAAGAACCCATTTGGCCACGGTTCGGCAAACTCTCCGTCTGGATTTATCGGAATCTCTACAACCTTGCAGCCGTCTCTCCCAGGTGAGACATACAACACAGCAACGTCTTCGGCTCTAATCGGCTTTAGCTCGGCCGGCAACTCGCCCTCGGTGGTCTCACGGATGCGCCGAAGGATACGCAGAATTAAATGTTCGCTGTGAGTTTCGAGAATAAACCTATTTTTTTGGCCGCCAAGTGCGGACTGAACAAAAACGTCACCGAGTTCAGCTTGCAAGGCTGGGTGCAAATGAATCTCAGGCTGTTCCATAGTCAGAATTTTTCCAGCGGAACCATAAGCCGCAACCAACACTGGTAGAACCTGGCTGATCCCGATACCTACGTCTCTATGACTGACGATCGTGTTGGTTCGACGATCTATGAGAATAAGTTCCTGAAGTTTGTCGATTCCCGCTGACTCAATAGCGTCCTGAAATCGTTTCACTTCCGCCTCAGGATCTTTAATGACGGCCCACGTGCCACCGAGGTTATGTGGACCCTCTTGCTCGTGTTCCAGATCAAGGCCTTCCGCGTCAAGAAGCTCCAAAGCTTCAAGAAGCGGAGCCTCTAGTTGATCAACACCTACGAGCTCGCGCACGACCAACTCATACGGAGTCTGAAGCCGATTCGGCGAGCCTAGCCAGGAATTAACTGCCGCCCGGACCTTATGGTCGCGGCGTACAACATCCCATGCATATCCCCCTCCAGCGAACCAGTTGGGATCATGGTGTTGAGAGAAAGCGAGATGGCGCGGTGGATAAGACCGGAGCGGACCTAAATATTGCAGCCTCGTCAATTCCCAATGTATCGCCGCGCTGATGCCTCGAATCAGTTCGTCTAAGGTACGTGGCAAAAAAAATTGGACGGCGGCAGCTAAGTCCTCCCTGCGCCGCCCACGGCTAACGGGAAACAAAGCGGCCTGAGCACCAGATGTAGACGTATCCAATTTTTCTAAACCTTCCGGTAGGAATTTCCCTACCAAAACATTGACTTCCGGAACTAGCTCGCTGACTGCATCACTTAGCCCCTCGTAATCCGAGGGTTGAATACTTTCCGTGGTGGTGGAAGTTTCGACTATGGCCTTTATGAATTCCCGAAAAACGGGATGCTCGTGATCCAGACGGTCCAACTGGAGCTTGCCGTCACGGCGTCTACTCATTCGCACCAGACTCCGGCCGTCACCAAAAACTTCACAACCATGTACCTCAGGGTAAGCCGCCGGGAGAGGTCTGCCCTGATCATCAAGTGCAATGCCTATGCTAACGGAAACGTTCAATTGCTTGGTCGGAGCAAGGAGTTCGGCTAACCGGCCCGTAAAAGAGGCCGTGTCGAGTTCAACAGACCACTCCATCCTACGGTTTACGTCCCGACGATGAACGAACTGCCGAAACCCGCCCAGATCCACCGACTCTCCACCCACGGTAGTGCGGTGAACGTCGAGTTCGCCCGTTTCTTGTGCGTGTCGGGCGAGAATCAGACTGTGAAGAATGCTCGATTTGCCAGAGCTGTTTGCGCCGAAGATAAGGGTTAGAGGTCGGAGGGGAATTCTCTGGGATTCCGCAAAGGCCTTGAAATTTCCAACTCGTATGGCCGTTAGCATGCCTATTCCTCAGTGTCCCTATTGGCGAAAGCAGCGTTCGCAGCCTCGAAGATCTTCGACATCGTCGCATAAACATCCACTGGAACATCATTGGGCTTCTCCAAGATCCAATCCCTGAGTACAGCAGCCACCCTCCATTTCTCGAATTTACCCAGACCTTTGCGGTCAAAGAAAGTCGTTAATTTATTGACGATTCCGCTCAGTTCCGTCTCTTCTTTGTTGAATGCAGTATTTACGTTTGGATAAGCGACCTGCACCGCCGAGAGGTAGTAATCGTCAGGAAAAACATCTTCGAGTTCTGCGTTAGTGAAGCCGTCTACGAAATCACCGATGAAAAGACAGCGGCGACCTTTTCCAGACAGGAGTTTTTCGACGAGTTTTCTGCCTTCCCTGCGCGCCGGTTCATCACCATCGAGAAGCGCACCGATCTCCACATCATGTCCTACCAACATGCTTGCCAAAGGCAGAAGCTTTGACACACCTGCAGCAGGAATCAAGGTAATATCAGACCGCAAGGTTGGCAGTTTCCTACCAGGCAGCACTTCTGCGATTGTCTTGATCAACCAATAATCAGTGATTCCCTCAACAACGAGTTGCCGCTTTGAAATAAAAAGGCTCTGCGCTAACTGGTAGCCAAGGGCTGCCTGTAAAGGGAATAAGGAATCCTTGTCTCGCGGCCAAACATCTTCCGAAACGCCAGTCGTCCCATCTTCCTTTTCGTAGACCGCCCTCGCTCGCTCCAAATGGTCCGCATCAACCAGGAATGGCGAGTGGGTCGTGTAGAGCGTCTGGTTGTCCCTCGCGAGTTTTTCCAAAAACTTAATTAGTTTGGCCTGAGCCGTTCCATGGAGGTGCAAGCCGGGTTCGTCGAGCAGAAGGATGCAGTTTCTGTGCGCGCCTTCGCTTTCGACCAGGAAGACCAAATAGAATGAAAAAAAGTACTGCAGACCAAGGCTGCGTTGGTCAAGCTCAATCTCACTGGGGTCAAGGTCATCTGATACCCATACGCGGAAGTAATCCCCATCGCTTTGATAGCGGAACTTGTGTTTGCGTTGCTCCCACCAGTCGGAGAACTTTTGCGTCATGGCGTTTGAGGCCGATGAAAAATGAATCGCCCGCTCGTCAACGAGTCGCCGGATCTGGTCATTTGCGCCCGCGCCAGGTTGGTGTTGGCCGAGGGTAGCCAGGGTTTTGATGTCCAAACCAACATGCTCGAACAAGCAGCGGGTGGTACGGACTTTAGGTGCTGCGGGGTTCTGGTTGAGCTGTTGCGCAAAGGTCGGTAGATATACAGCGCTGTCAATGACGTCATACCGATCAAAGTAAATGAACTTCGGCAGATGTTCGCTTACCCATTTTTCTGCTCCCGCCAACTTCTCATAAATGTTAGCGCGTTCTGCGAGATTCTTTAGAAGGATTATACTTGGATTAAGTAGATCCATTTGCCACGGCTCGTTCGCGCGATTTGCCAAGATACCGATAGATTTATCAACCTCTGCTTTTGGAACAACATGATCAGGTTGAGCCTCCTGCCCCTTTCGAATCGACTCAAGCTCATTGGTTGTAGCGGTTTTGATCTGGCCAAGAGCATCACCTCTTCCTTCTTCGGCGGTGAGGCCCTGGATCGCGCCGATGAGGTCTTTCAGTTTATCGGCAAATTCCTTCCGTTGTACTGGAGCGATAGTGGGAGGTGGTTCAAAATCAACTGTCAGTTTCCACGAGTAAGATCGCGTACAAGTTACCTTAAGGCAGTCCGTGAGTGCAGAACAGACTTCTGCAAGCTCAGTCTTTTCGCCGGAGTCGAGAAGAAATCTCGCACTAGCTACGGGCCAGTCCTGTGCCTTGAATTCGTCGGTATATCTGCGTCGCGGAAACTCCTTGAGTCCGTCGTACTTCTCACCGTCTGATGGGTTCAGTTTAGAAAGTCCGCGGAAGATGGCAGATTTTCCAGCCTCGTTTTTTCCGACAAAGGCGGTCAAATCACGGCATGAAGTCCAATCTATGTCCCCTACTTTCTTATAGTTCTGTACCCTAAACGATTCGAGTTTCATGCCAGCCTCCTACAGCCCTTCCGATGCTTCCAACGCGCTGCCTTGCACGCCCATCTCCGCCAGCAGCTGCTTCATGTGCGCCTCTCGCCACTTGGCCGTGAGGTCGCCAGAAAACGCACGATGGAGAAGTACATTGAATAGCGTTGAGATTCGATCAACTTGTTTGAATCGAGTCTTTTCCAAGCTCTGAACTTGTGAAGCTTGTCTCTCAAATATCTCAAGCAATGCGAAGTCAGGAAGCGGCGCAGGGAAAGCACCTAGCTGCTCACGATTCAGCTTAGCCATCCTCAGTCTTTCAGAATGTACCTTAGCATATGCGAGAAATGCTGGAGAGCGAAGCAAAGCGACGAGATACCAATGGGATAATCGGCCTTTTCTTGGGCGAATAGGATAGATATCTGCACTGCACACACCTTCGAATCTAGGGAACGCCACCTTGTTCAGGTATGGACGAATTTTTGAATAAAGGATGTGGTCAGAGGTAAAGTGAAACTTCGCACTTCGAAGATCACTTTCCCTCACGAGCTTGGGTGACAGAATACGCCCTGTCTCTTTTTCTATCTGCTCACCTCCAATGTGCGGCAAATTAACAAATTGAGACTGGTTCGGATCGACCAACTGTGTACCGATCTCAGCAACTACTTCTAAGTTGGCGGTCGGCCATTTCCTAGGATTCGTGGTGGGGTCACCGAACATCTTGTAGAACAGCGCAGGTAAAATGTGGGCGGCCTGGACGTCTGCCTCGGCGCGCTTTTTACGAAGCATCTCCGCCTGGTCGAGTATCTCCACAATCCGCCGCTGCTCGGATGGAGGGGGAATAGGGATTTTCAAGTTTTCTACATCGGCACGAGTTACACCCTGGATCGTTGCCCCTCTCTGAACGGCTGAGAGAATGGGCATACGGAACCTGATTGCCGCCAAAGCATATTTCGGATGGACACTTTCTTTGAAAACAAGTCCGGTGAAATCTTGACTAATGGCAACGTCTATCGGTGCGAGCGCAATCTTGCCCACCCCGGTTCTAGTCACCATTAACAGAGAACCCTTGGGCACAACATTGGTCGCGGAATTCTTTACAGCCGCTTCATTTATGTATCTGCGGCCAAGGATGACTTCACCATCAACAATATCTGCCCCCGTGATCCAAGGTATTTCTCCTGTCCAATACTCCGCGACCTTTGTGCTAGGCGTCCCGCCGCTCAAGAAACGTTCAGAGATACTCGCCAATGGATATTCAGGCCACTTCATCTTGTCGCTTCCTCGTTCCTCTCCGCCACGTTCCACACCTTCCGCGCCAGTTTTGTGAGCATCTCCTGCCGCCGCTGAATCGCGGCCGAATCCCATTTGTCGAACTGAATGAGGTCGGCGACCGCCCGGTTGAGCTGAGTGTCAGTTCCGACCTGAGGCTTTTCGGCCAGCGATTTGGTGAGCAGGAAAGCCGACTGCTGATAGCCAGGAACCTTTTCCACGAAACTGCCATTGGAAACCGAGGAATTGATGGTCTTTTCGAGCAAGGTCAGGTTGCCCAAACGTCCGGCGTAATCGTTGTATTCCTCGCGCTTATCGAAAGCCGCTTCCACGTCAGGCCGCGGGATGATCGGCAGGATGTGCTCAATCTCAAATTTCTGAGTAATGTAGTGGTCGAGATGACCGTGAGCCGGGTTGCCCCAGGCCTGCTCTTCGATATACTGCGTGAGCTTGGCGAGGATGTAGCGCATGCGGTACTGCTGGATGCGGCTTTGTGACAGCTCGCGAAAGGCGAAGTCGAATCGGTCGGTGCGGCTTTCCATGTCCGGGACAAAATACTTGGTGATGAAGTCATCGAGACCCTTTTCATTCCTGACATCGCGCAGGTCGGCGGACCAACGAGCAAAGTTGCGCTCAAAGGTCTTGGTCGGCTCGCGTGTGATGATGTAGCAGAAGAAGAGGTTCTCGATGGCTCGGCAAAGCCGATCGAAAAGCTCCGGCAGAAGATTACGGGCCGCCATGAGCAGGATGTACTGCTGACGCAGCGCCCCACCGAGGAGCGAGAGATTACGCAAGTAACGGTTGGCGTTTCCTTTGGCATCCTCGCATGCGAGAAAATAGACATGCACCTGAGCACACTCGATAAGCCGCTCCAGGAAGCCGAGCGGGTCAGTGTCGATGCCGCACTCGGAAGAGTGCTTCACAAACCAGTCGTAGATCTCGTCCTCACGGATGCCGCGGCGGTAGTCGATCTCGTGGTAGGCCATGATGTAGTAGCGCAGGAAGCGCAGCGGCTTTTCGCCGCAGCTGTCGAGCGTATCTACGAGCTTCTTCCACCGGTCCTTGAGTCTGGGGTAGTCCTTGCTCGCCGTGCGTATAAAAAGGAGGTTTTTCAAGAGATCCATGGCATTCAGCCCCACGCCCCGGTCGTTGATGGTCTCGAAGACCTTCAGCGCGTTGGCGATTGTGGGGGTAACGATGCGGATGAGCTTCACCCGAGTCGTAAGCACGCCGTGGAATTCGCGCAACCGCTTGAGATCCGTGTCGAGATTGGTAGTGAGGAACTCGCGGATGTCCCGGCAGGCCGAGAGGATATTCCGGACCGAAGCCGTCTTTGCCGGTATCTCGTCCAGGGTCGAGGCACCGGAAGCGATTTTATCTAGCACACCCTCACTGTCTTCGTATTGTAGCGTGACGCGGAAACGCTCCACTTCCTCGTAGGTGCGCGGATCAGTTGCGGCATCAGCGATCTGGGAGTCAAGTACCTTGCTCGGCGCAGTCCCCGATTCCTTCAGCACGTTACGGATGACGCAGAGGATGAGGTAGAGGGTGGTCATCCGCTGCTGGCCGTCAATGAGCTGGAAGGTGCCGTCCTCGCCCTTGCAGGCGACAATGCTGCCGAGGAAGTACTCGGGGCCGGAAAGGGTGCGTCCTTCCTCGTCGTAGAATTCTTCGTGAAGGTCTTGAAGCAGCCTTTCGACCTGCTCACGCTGCCAAACGTATTCGCGCTGGAAGTCGGGAACGGAGTAGAAATCCTTAAAGAGTGCACCGACGCTCAGGTCCTGAGATTCGATCCTGGGAGTGGCGGACTCGGTCATGATGCAGCCTCCACTTCTTTAAGGAGCCTTTCCAGCCCCTCCGTGATCTCGCGCTCCATGGCCACTGCTTCGCGGATAACCTCGGCCGGGTCTTCGTCAGGGGTATTTTCAGCGATCTGCGGCTTATAGCGCCCGGCAGCGAGGTTGTAGTCGTTCTCGGCGACGGCTCCGATGGTTACCCACCAGCAGCGAGGCTCATCAGTTCCGGGAGGTAATAGGGTTCCGGCCTCGATGCCAGGCGGACTCACAAACTTAAAGGCTTTATAAGTCTTCCACTCTGTCAGCAGGTCGGGTATGTCGTTCCGCTCGGGAGTCTCGGGCCTGCCGCCGCCCTGAATTTTGTCCGGATCAAACCCGTCAGCACGTACCTCGTAGAACCAAACTTTTTCGTTATGTTTGGTTTTCTTGTCTTTCTTGGCATCAGAAGCGGGCCTTCGGAATACCAGAACACCGGTTTTAACGCCTGCGTAAGGCTTAAACACCCCCGCGGGCAGAGAAATCACCGCTAGCAAGTCGTAATCCTCGACAAGCTTGCGGCGAAGCTCCACGTGCGCTGATGTCGAGCCGAAAAGCAATCCTTCGGGCACTACGAGTGCGCACTGACCACCCGGAGCCAATGCTTCCATCATGACGCCGAGGAACAGCAACTCACTTTTTTTTGAGTTAGTCGGCAGGTCTTTGCGGATCGACTCCCTCGGGAGCACGCCGGCAAATGGTGGATTGGAGAGGATCACTTTGTAACGACGGTTGAGGTCGTCTTCGGTGAGGCCGCCCATGTCTGAGAGAGCATTGGCGCGTTTGACATTAGCGTGGCGGATGCCGTGCAGCACTAGGTTCATCATGGCGATGCGCATCATCTGGCGCGACACATCGACACCATAGATTGACCGCTCAAGAATGCCCCAGTCCGGAATCTTCTCCCCACTCCCTTTACGGTAAGTTTGCAGATTAGGAATTTGAGCTTTCGCTTCCGCAAGAGACTGGCCCCGACGCTCCAGCCACTCTTCCCCATAAATCGGAACTTCTCGTGGTTCCGATGAATACTTCGCAAGAACGTATTCGACGTAATCAATAAGAAACCCAGCCGTACCGCAGGCGAAGTCACAGACTGTATCTCCTAGGTCAGGATCGATCATCTCAACCATCATTGCGCGAATCTGTCGCGGAGTGCGAAACTGGCCGTTCAGAGCGGATTGACCGAGGTGAGTCAGCAAATACTCAAAGATGTCGCCCTTCACGTCTGTGCCGAGCTTCACGAAGTCGATGCCGTCGATTTCGTCAACTACCTGCTTGAGCACATTCGGATCGACAATCTCGAGCACCGCGTCCCTGAAATACTCGGCGATCTGCGGCTCCTCCTTAACAAGAGAGGACATGTACGGAAAAACTTCGTCCCGCACGAAGTCGCGCAGATCCGGCCCACTCTTGAACCGCCACTTAGACCACCGATAGCGCTCCGATTGTTTGGGAAAGAGGAGCTTGCCGTTCCCGTGATCCTTGTCATCCATGAGCCGCGCCTTAAGTTCACGGCTCGACTCCTCTTCATCCAGCAACTTAAGATAAATGAGATACGAGATCTGCTCGATATAAGTGACCGGATTCGTAACGCCACCAGCCCAAAGAATGTCGGTAATCCGGTCAAGCTTCCTGCGCAACTCCTGGTTCATTGCTATTCCTTATGCAGCCTTCTTTTGGAAGACCGATTCGTTCATATCCTGGATGACTTCCTTGAGGCCCTTTTCACCGAACAGTTCCACGCCTAGTTCTGCGGCATTCAGGATCGAGAGTGGCGGCTGAAACAGGTCGCCCAATTCGATCCGACCACGCGCGATACCGCGATTCTTAAGAAGCGAAAGATACTGCGCTTGCTGCGGCGTCAACGATTTGGCAACGAGCCATGCCTGAAAGTTTTCTGTGAGTTCATCCTCACGAGGTTTGATCGTGAGGCTGCCAAGCGCAGCCTTGATGAAATTGACAAGGTTGCCACCCGGCTGGCGATATGCGCGGCGAAGGTTCTCCTCATTAAAATACATCTCCGGCTTGTTGAGCCGTTTCGCCAGTGCCTTTTCTTCTTCCTCAGTAAGCAACTCGTCGCGTCGGATTTTCTGGATGATCGGGTCTTCCTTCGCAGCAGACTGTACACTCGTCTCCCAATTGGTGACGTAGTCCCGCTTGTCAACTCGCTCACCGCCCGACCCTACCTCAACGTAGGTAACCGCATGCAGCCATTCGTCTTCGAGACCAAGTTCGATGAGTTCGCCGGGCGGCTTGGGTGGCTTTCGTTCGCCGCCACGGGCGTGACCACTTCCCGTCCCGGTAAAAATGTCGGTATCGCTGTCGTTGAAATAGTCGTGATTGCCAAAGAAGTCATAGATGACGAACTTTTGTTTTTGGATGTGGGGCGCTGTCCGTGTTCCCCGACCCCGCATCTGCTGGTAAAGGATTGGGCTGCGCACGCGGCGGCACATCACGAGGTGAAGCACTTCGCGGCAATCGAAACCGGTGTCCAGCATACCGACGCTGACGGCCACTTGAGGGTAGTCTTCGCGTTTAAACTTGCGAATGAGGTCGTCAGGATTGGCTACATCACTGGTGATGACCTCGGCGTATTGGCCTTTGAGTTCCGGGTGAAGTTCGTTCAAGTAGTGAGCCAATCGCCCTGCATGATGCTTGGTAATGGCGAAAACGATGGTCTTTCCAGGACCGATCTTCTGCCCCGGCGCCAATTCCTTGTAATTCTCCCAGGCAAGTCGGTCGAATTCATGCATCATCTTTCTATTGGTGTCTTCGTTGGTCCACTTGCGTTCGAATTCAGCTGGATCGTAAGTTTCATCATCCACCTCGGCGCCTTCGGCAAGAATGACAGTGATCCCGGTGGCAAACTTGTATGGGACGAGGTACTCGTTCTCAAATGCTTGCTGGATAGGGAAGGAAAAATCGGGCTGCCCGTCACGACACTGATAGAATTGGAACGTGTTTCGTTCGATATAATGACGAAGGAGTCGCGGTCAGACCGATGTGAAGCGCGTCGAAATGGGTAAGTGCGGTTTGCCACGCGCCATAGATTGAGCGGTGGGATTCGTCAACAATAACCACATCAAAATAGCCGCTCGTAAATTCCGCGTATCGGCTGATCATCGTCTGGAGCAAGGCAACCGTGATCTGCTGTTCCTGTCGAATCATACCCGGGCGCAGCCAGTAACTACTGTACTGGCTTAGGATGTCTTGAATAGCTTCAAGCGCCTGCTTAGCGAGTTGCTCTCTGTCCACTAAGAAGAGGACTCTTTCAGCGCGACCGGCCTCGATGAGCCGTTTAAAATACAGGCAAACAAGATCGGTCTTGCCTGTTCCAGTGGGTAGCTCAATCAGGAACCGGCGCTTTCCCAACTCCACAGCGTGATCCAAAGCCTGCATTGTCTCGCGCTGGTAGGCCCGCACCTGTCGGGTCTCGCCTTGGCGGAGGTAATACTCGGGAATTTCAATGGTCGCGAGCGGCTTCCGCGTCTCCCGCATCTCAACCAACCGTTCCAGATCACGACGCGAGAAGAACGAATTTACGATGCGAGCATCGTCATTGCCGTAATCCCAAAAGTAGATCAGTTCACCATTCGTCAGGAAAATGAACGGCGAGCCAATCTTCTTCGCGTACGGTAAGGCCTGCTGTTTCGCGGTGTAAGGCTCAATGGCTGTTCGCTTGGCTTCGATGATCGCCAGGGGGCGACCGCGGCGGTCCATTAGTACGTAATCGGCCCTGCCGGTAGGGATTTCATCCCCATCAGGCGTTCGGCGACGTTCCGGTGATCCGTAGGGCTCACCGCGCTCGGCAACCAACCATGACGTGTCTCGAATGCTAACCTCGGTGAGCACCTGAGACTTGTCTGCCGGATCCCATTGGGCCTGACGTAGCATCTCGTCGATTAGGATCCTGGCGTCGGTTTCTTTTGTATAATCGCTCACCGGCTATTCTCAGCTAACTCCATAAAAGATTCGGTTTCGCCTAACGAGGTCTGGCCTTCTACCGAGGGCGCTTCCTGTACTTGTCTTAACTTTCGTTCAATCGTGCGCGATTTCCTGCTCGCGTCATCGATCGTGTTGCTGGCTTCCTGGAGTTTCTTATGAGTTTTCTCAAGGATGTCTCCAAACTTGCCGAATTCGGTTTTGACGGCCCCCAGTAAAGCCCACACCTCGCTGGACCGCTGTTCAATGGCCAAGGTTCTAAAACCCATCTGCAAGCTATTCAAGATCGCAGCCAGCGTCGTCGGACCAGTTATGACCACCCTGTACTCTCGCTGGATGGATTCGCAAAGGCCGGGAGTACGAAGAACTTCGGCATATAAGCCTTCAATGGGCAGGAACATAAGTGCAAAGTCAGTCGTGTTGGGCGGATCAAGATACTTGTCTTTAATGTTCCTCGCGGCGGCCTTGATTTGGCGCTGCAACTGTTTCTGTGTTTCTTCTATGGCATTCTGGTCGGCCCGGTCTTGTGCATCTAACAACCTCTGGTAATCCTCGATCGGAAACTTGGCATCTATGGGCAGTAAAACTTCACCAGCGTTCGTACCCCTTTGTCCCGGGAGCCTGATGGCAAATTCGACCCTCTCATTGCTTTCTTTCTTGGTTACCACGTTCTCTAGGTACTGCTCTTTCGTGAGTATCTGTTCTAGCAGCGTCCCAAGCTGAAGCTCTCCCCACGCTCCACGGGCCCGGACGTTGGTCAGAACTCTTTTAAGGTCCCCAACACCTGAAGCCAATGTTTGCATCTCGCCAAGACCTTTGTGTACCAATTCGAGCCTCTCGCTGACAAGCTGGAAGGATTGCCCTAGACGCTGCTCCAAAGTGGCATGGAGCTTTTCGTCGACGGTAATCCTCATTTGCTCCAACTTTTTACCGTTATCCTCTTGCAGAGAATTAAGCCTGTCTTCTACGGTTCCGCGGAGTTTTTCCAGCATTTTCTCGATCGTTTGCGTCAGAGTCGTAAGATTCTGAGAAAAACCATCAAACTGGTTTTTCTCTAGGTTACAAACCTCGTTCATCCGAGATAAGAGCGAGTCTTGCAGCAGTTTTAACGAATTAGAGATCTCCTCTCTGCCATGCATTGAGTTTAGATTACTTTCCGTCTGGAAGGCGCTTATACCCTGATCCACTGTGTTGCGAATGTTTTCAAGCTTCACTTCGTTAGACTTGGTCAATTCGGTTATTTGCCCAGAGAAAATCTCGAGCTGGTCCTTTTGCGAGCCGCCAACCTCGGATAGGCGTGACAAAACGGAGTCCGTGAAACCCTTCATAGAATTGCTGAATTCCGTTCTGTTTGTCACCACCTCTTCCCGAACAGCGCGCTCGACTCGCTCCTGCCCTTTTTCCAGCCCAACGAACCGGTTTTCAACCGCCAGAAGTGTTTGGATCCCTTCTTAAGAGGACTCCCAGTATCACGAGCGAAGCAGCGCTTGCGGCTACTGACAAGACCAATAGAACTTCTATCATAATTGGCACCTCGTTTCTTGCGAGAATTCCAGGTTGGAGTTTTCGCGCAAAACACTTTAGAGCAATGCCTGTGCCACTAAGGCTCTACTCCGTATCTGGTCATCCAGTTGGTGAAGGTTTGATAGTTCGAAAGGCCCACCAATTGGGCCGCTTTCGTCTTATTACCCCTGGCCTCCATGAGCGCTCGACTGAGATAGTGACGCGCCACTTTACCAAGCAGTTCCGGGAGGCGTAAGTCCTCGCCCAGCCTTAGATTTAAGACTTTTTCGGAATCGCGATCCTTGATCGAAATTGGAAACAAAGATTCTCGGATGTCGTCGACTTGAATGACGTCGTCGGAGGACCAAATTGCCGCTCGCGAGAGACAGTTGTACAGTTCGCGCACATTACCCGGCCAGGGGTGTTGGTGGATAAGATTTTTTGCGCCAGCAGAAAGTTTTTTGTGTCTCCACCCCGGCTGGCTACCGAATTCCAGATTTATTCGCTCAAGCACATGCTCGACGAGCAGGCTCAAATCGCCCTTACGCTCGCGTAGGGGCGGAATATTTAACACGCCAACGGCTAAACGGTGAAAGAGATCCTCCCGAAATCTACCTTCTGTGACCTCATCAAGAAGGACGCGGTTAGTCGCAGCAATAACACGAACGTTAACCTTCCGCGCCAGGTTTGCCCCAATCTTTTGTGCCGTCCCCTCCTGCAAGGCCCGAAGAAGTTTAACCTGCGCCTTTAGAGGTAACTCGCCTATCTCGTCCAAGAAGAGTGTACCGCCATCCGCCTCTTCTAAATAGCCGTCCCGCGCGTGATCAGCACCTGTAAACGCGCCCTTTGTATGCCCGAAAAATTCTGCTTCAACCAAATCACCCGGTATTGCGCCGCAGTTAACTGCGACAAATTTTTGATCTCGCCGCGAACTCGCGTGATGGATAGCCTGTGCCAAAAGCTCTTTTCCTGTACCTGATTCCCCCTGAATCAATACGGGGATGTCATGAAGGGCAATACGCCGCGCGCGGGCCAAGAGCCGCTTCATCGTTTTGTCTTGATGTAGGATCGCGGTAAATTCCGGCGTTTCCGGAGGCAACCCTTGGGTAATCCTCAGGATTTCGTCGTCACTTTGCTGCGCGATATCTGGAAGGTAATCAGCCGCAATCTCAAAAGGCAGGGAAACTGTTTTGACCCCATGTTCTGATGAAGACTCGATCATCTCGCCAGGATGTGATGTCTTTGCCAACAAGATCCAGATCGCAGCCATGGCCGGGGTTCCGGGACTCAAATGATAAGTAAGGCGCAGATTGCTAAGACCGAATTCCCTGTCCAGCTTTGCAATGGCGGCTGTGGCGGCCTCATAGATCTCGCCAAATTGGGTCGGACCGCTCAGTCGCACGTGATGAAGCTCAACGTGAGCTTCAGTTATAGTTCGGAGCCAGCTCGCATAGCTGGCCTCTGCTTTCCGATCATGGTCGGACACCAACAAGATGTTCGTGAAGGTGCGGCTGCGTGCTGCTTGACCAATGGGACCCAGGTTGCTACCGAGTCCCCCTTGGGAAGCACGCAGGTCTGTCAAGCCAATCCACGCTAGCAGCACCTTGTGCATAGAACGAATAATTACAAACTTTCTTGTATATTACAATAGGTTTTATGGTTAACAGTTTCCAGACATTTAAAGGTTTTCAGCGGGAATCGGGGTTATCCTTGACAATGAGCTTCAAGGCGCGAGAAATAGCGAAAGACGGCCGCGGATGATCGTAGCGCAAAACAGGTCTCAGCAAGGAGGTTTGGTATGCTGGGTGTGGTAGACGCAGATACGCACATTGCGGAGTCCCCAGGGATGTGGAGTCTCATGGATCACGAGATGTACCCCCGCAGGCCGGTGCTGCTCTCGACTCCGGAGGACACACTCTATGGCGCGCGCAATGCGTTCTGGCTGATCGACGGCAATATCTTTGCGAAACCGGCGGGCAAGGGCAGCTTCCGTCTCGTTACTCCTTCCGCTTCCAAGCTGGAGTCTTCCCGAGGAGATATCCAGATCGGTTGCCGGGAGCTGACCGACATCCCGTCGCGGCTCCGCGACATGCACAGACTCGGCGTGGAGATCCAGGTCGTTTATCCTACTCTGTTCCTGATCTATCTCACCGATGACGTGAAACTCGAGATTGCTTTGTGCCGCGCTTATAACCGCTTCCTCGCCGAGGCCTGTTACAAGACGCAAAATCGTATCCGCTGGGTGGTCGTGCCTCCCTTAAGGTCTATCGAGGAATCCATCAACGAAATCCGATGGGCTAAGGAGCATGGCGCATAGGGCATGGCATCCCCTCCGCCCCTTGCTCTATGCGCTTAGCCCTATGCTGTTAATCCTCTGCGTCTCTGCGGTAAAGTAAGGCTTGCTGCTTTGTTTGCGGCTTGCACGCGCCGGGCGTCTGTGGGCTGACTGCCTTTCACAGCATAAGACTGCCGTGATCGATTCCACAGATCCGCGGTCTTCGCCCACCCGTCGCGTCTTGCGCATGCTCGTTTGACAAGGCGACCCCAGCCGCGATAACTTTCGCTCACAATAGTCATTGAGGAGGAGACCATGGAGTTCGTTAGCTTGAGCCAGAAGATCGACGAAGCCGGCAAGGAAAAGATAAGGAACACGCATCTTTTCGAAGGGGATAATTTCCGCTCGTGGATGCTTTACTTCGAGCCCGGTGATGGGACGTCTATGCATTACCACCAGTCGCCGGAGACCTTTCTCGTGATTGAAGGAAAGGCATCCATTAAAGGTATGGGGGGGAATGAGCGGGTCGTTGGAAAAAACGACGTCGTTTTTCTCGGGGCCAAGGACTACTATCAGATCAGCAACGTGGGGACCGGCCCATTGATCCTTTTCGGCAACCGGTCTGAACCTTTCGGTGTTCCCGTTGTAAGGGCCGAGAAATAACAACGAGCTTTCCTACCTGCGGTGGCGTCGGTAGGGATTCTGGTATGGATTGGGATCGTAGAACCACCTGAGGGCCTCGATATGGGCACGGAAAGCACCGGCCGTATCTTTCTGACCCGCTAGACTTATCCCCAGGTTCTTGAAGGCATTGGCCAGTTGCGGCTCGATCTCGACGGCCAACCAGCAGTTGCGTTGCGCCTCCGCGTGCATTCCCTGCAGGTTCAAGCAACGGCCCGTGTTGTTGTAAAGGAAGTATGCGGTTCTCTTTTCGCTGGGCTTCAGCGCTATCCCTCTGGCGTAGTGTTCAAGGGCCTCGGTGTATTTGTGGCTTTTTTCTGCGAGTTGTCCCAAAACGAGATAGCTATATGCCCGATCTTCCAGATCATCGCAGTACTGCATGATTACGTTTACGACATCAGCACATAATTCATTGCGCCCTAGTCCTTCGTAAAAGAGAAAAAGCTGCCACAAAGTTTCCGTTAATTCTCCCACATCCTTCTGCAGGCGTTTCAGTAGATTCTTCTCAACTTCCTCGTCAGTCGCAGGAACGCCTCGCGGCAGCACAAAACTATGATGTTCTCGATTCAAGACCAAATCTCCCCCGTAGGGAGTCAGCAATTTTGCTGCCAACGTGGATTGCTTGGGTTTTTCTCTGCCTGCTTGAAAAACAGTGACACAACGAGCGCATGTTTATGTCAAAATTACAAATCTTGCTGGTTTTTTCCGATCCATCGACGCGGCCTTCTGAGGGTAAAGAGAACGATCCAGTCAAAATGAGGAAACTCTAGACGGCAGATCGACTTTCAGGTACGGATTGAGGATAACAAGGACGTCCGCAAGAGAGATCTTCTTGACGTGCTTTTCCTTGCGCATTGAAATCCTGGCGCCAAGTAGTCAACGGCGCTCCCACCGCTCCTAAGCGCAATTCCAAGTCGCTGATTGCTTTCCCGACAAGCCGACTCAAGGATATCCGTCCGTTCTTTCTCCCGTTGCCTGACACAAATATTGCCCTTTCGAGTTTACTGTGACGGAGTGTTCACCACAGAGACCTAACGCGGCGAAGACGCAGCCCTGGGCTTCTCGAAGGGCAGGCTCACGTTCCTGAGCAATGTTGAATGACAGTAAGCACGAAGTTTAAACTAACTATTTTTTTGAGCCAGTTCGTGACCTTCGTACTACCATGCTTGAAAGTTTTCGCAGCTTGCAAACTTTCCGGCGCCCCGACCGTGAGTTGCCGAATCGACGAGAAAATACGCTGTTACCACAAAGCGCGCGAAGGACACGAAGAACCAAAAAGAACGTTAGAAAAACGATCCGTTTTCAATATGATTTTCTTTTCCTTCGTGATTTTCGTCACCTTCGTGGTTAGGAAGTGGTTCGTCGAATGATGCAAGAATTTGCGCAAGCTGCGAAAACTTAGACCCATCAATATCGGGATGGGGGTAACCGCCGTCCCCAAAAGGCGACAGGTTGTGCCATTTCCGCTTCACTATTGGGTAAGCCCCTCGACGTCCTGATGGAAACACCGCAAACAACCAAAAAAACGGAATGATTCTTACATTGTTTGTTTTACCAAAACTCATTCAGCTTGATGGTCCGGTTCTTGCCCTGTTTATTTATCGTGATTCGCGAGTTCCCTATCTTTACCGGTATTTCCGATGCCAAGGCACGGAAAAAATATTTGGATAGGGAAAAATTTCCCTATAAACGCGGCAGCGTGTTTGTAGGAGATAAAGGAGGTTTAATAATTATGAGCGGTTCACGGAATAAGAAAGGAACTAAAGTAATGATTTTAGGCGGCTTGGTTGCCGGCGCCATCGGTGCTTTCGCAGGCCCCGCCTTGGCAGCGGACCACCCGGGCGCGGAAATTCGCCGCGATCAGAGGGAGCTGCAACAAGATCTGAGCGAGCTCCAACGAGACAGAAGGGAACTCCACCAAGATCTGCGCAGCGACGCCGGCCGGGGAGAGATCGCTCGCGACAGAGCGGAAATCCGCCAGGATCGCGATGCGGTGAGGAACGACCACGGAGAGTTGAGACACGACCTCAATGAACATCACCGCTGGTGGCAGTATAGGGGTGAGGACGGACACTACCACGCGTGGTGGGACTATCATCATTGGTGGGAGCGGTAGCTTTTCTCGCCTGTTAAGACTCACTCATCTTCTGTGTCGAGGGGGAGCAGGCGCGGCATGTCCATGTTGCTCCGCCGTGTTTGCTCCCCCTGACTCTCGATAACTGCGCTAGGGGAGCGTCTCGTGGCGCGCCCGAAACAAATTGAAACCATCGGGTTAGCTGCGTCTGCGCTCATGGTTATCGACATCATGGAAAGAATCTCCTCGTTGGGAAAAAAGTTACCCGCTTGCGACCTCGCTCCGCATGCTGCAGCAGCCACTGCCGGTACCGAGCCGTTCGTCCTTACGCGTGGCCGAAGGCAGGGAGGCGCGCAGCGACCGCCCACAAAGGTTCTGTCACACGCGGCTGTCGTGCGTACCGCACCGCCGCCACCACCCCCTACATTCCAGCAAAAGCTGCCCGAGATCCGGAAGCAGCAAGGCAAACCGGTAACCCAGGTCGCAGCACTGGAAATGGGACTAAAGGATAGCACGGCACCGGGGCATCGGATTTCAATTCGGCCCGCGGCTGTAGAGCCGCGCCGCGCAGGCACGCCAGAAACAACAAGAGCGCCCCCGCAACAAACTGCACCGAAAAGAAGAACAAGAGCAATCGCGCAGAGGCCAACAGCCTGGTAAGTCTGATACCCAACAGTCGCCACAGAAGCAGACTAATCGGAAACAAGAGAAGAAGCAGCGTCAGGATCTGCAACACGAACAGCCATAACGCCAAGGGCGAGAAGCGCCGCGACTATAAACAGCACGAATCGTCGCGGCGCTTTTATCTTGTGTCTGTTCATCTGCCAACTTAATCTTGCCAATTGTTACTCGATTTTTCTTGCTTAGGCCTCCTTCGTCCACTGTAGGTGTTGCTATCCAAGTTGGTGGAGCCGGACCTCGATAAGTTCCGGCGCATCTACAGCTCGCATGAATCACACGCAGCAACAGACTATGTGAAACTCCGTTCGTCCTGAGCCCCGTTGAAGGGCTCCCCTGTGTTTTGACACTGTCTGACAAACCGCGTGACATTCTCATCGATAAGGAGCACACTACGTCTCCAGTCGTCAGGCTTTATCTTCAATACATAAGGGGGCTTGCGCAATGAAAATCCTAGTGAGTCACTTACTGGTGTTGTTTTTTGTCGTCTTCACCTATTCCGCCCAAGCAGCCGCGCCGCTGGCTAAGGTTGTCATGACAACCGGATCTTATAGCGAGCGCGAAGGCGCGGTTTACGTCGCCCAGGATCAAGGGTTTTTCCGCAAGTACGGCGTGGATCTGACCTTCGTCCAGGTGCGCAACGGCCCGGTTGGGATGTCCGCGCTGAGTTCCGGTGAGTCTCAGTTCCACTGGGGATCGGTTACCGCGGCGAACCTTGGGGCGATTGCAGAAGGAGCCGATTTGACTTTCGTAGCCGGCTTTATCAACAAGCTGACCGGTATGTTCGTCGTGAATCCCAAGATCAAGAGCCCGGAGGAATTGAAAGGCAAGAGCCTGGGAGTGAATAGCTTGAGCGGCGGCGGGTGGATTTTCACGATGCTGACTTTGGATTACTGGGGACTCGACCCCAAACGAGACGCCATCTCGATCAGGACTCTGGGTTCCGACTCCATACGCGCCGAAGCGTTAAGCTCCGGGGTTATCGACGGGTGTCAGATCGGCTACACTTTTGGGACCCTGCTCCAGAACAAGGGGTTTCGCGTCCTGGCCGATTTGGAGAAACTACCCATTCCTTACCAAGGATCCGGGATCATTACGCGGCGCAGCCTGATGGCCTCGTCCCCCGCCACGGTGGAAAACGTGCTGCGCGGGTTGCTCGATGCCGTGGCCTTCATTCGCAATCCGGCCAATAAAGCCCAGGTCATGAAAAGCTTGGCCAAAGGCCTTCGCCTGCCGCGCGTCGAGGACACCGAGCAAGGCTATCAGAGCATCGTTGGTATTTACGAAAAGAAGATCTATCCCAGCGTCGACGGTATCCGTAACGTCATCCGGCTAACGGGCGCCACTAATGAAAAGATCCGCCGCCTCAAGGCGGAAAACTTGGTAGATGACAGCATTGTAAGAAAATTAGAGAAAGAAGGCCGCTTCTAGGTTGCCCAAATAACACGCCTCGCCCAGACGGAAGTTGTAGATTTTCTGGCCGGGTCGTGGTAATACCTTCCCTCCCCAGAAGCCGGGGCTGGCAATGTCCCGCAAGATTGACACGCTTGGCATCCGGCGCGGCAATTTGAGTCTGTGAGAACAGTTGCGCACAGACAAAAAAGCCATCGCGGGAGCGATGGCGAAATGGCACGGGGCTTGCGTTAGATTCTTGTCATGGGAAATTCAATCGACTATTCCAAGACCCTGCGTGTCATTGGCCAAGTGCTAGAGAAATTTCAAGCTAAAGCCTACGACATCGTCTGCTACGGAAATTGCTATCTAGTTAGGTGCCAAACGCAGGAACAGGAAAGAAAAGTCAAGTCATTCCCGAATTTTCTCCGCCTGTGGCGGGAAGAAGCGGAACCAATGGTCGGAGTTGGACCCAACCAGCGGCCGCCGATGAACGTAGAGTTGATTTATACTTCGAAAGATATAGCGCGGCTGGACGAGCACGCCAAAGCGTGTAGGCGTGATCCCCAGGGCATGCCGAATTCTCACTGTTTATCCAATATGCTTCGTGGCACAGGTGCAGTGCTGGACGCCAAAAAGAATCCTCGCCTCCTCCTAGCTTCGAATCACGACCACACGGTGGTTATCATTTATCAAACTTCAAACGGCGTTCGAAGAGTGGAAGAGCATCCCGTGGCATTGCTCTACGACACGTGGGTTAAGACTTACCTGAAAAGAAAAGAGCCTCTTCGTGCGGCAGGTTGAGGGTGCGATCCGCAACGCGCGCGCCCGCTTTTCGACTTTGATCCTTTAATCGGCAAGAACCAAACTCCGCCCCTATACTCTCATCCTCACCTGTCTGCTTTGGGAAAGCCGTAGGCCTCGGTGACTTTGGCCATCCATGGCTCAAGGTTCGAATGGTTTTCCCAACTCACCCAGGAAAGCTTCTTCCCTCTCAGTTCTTGCTCCACGGCGCCGCCTTTGAAGTAATGTGACGAGCCCAGCGGTTCGTACTCATCAGCGAGTTTCTGCGACTCGGCGCTGGCCATCCATTCCAGCCACAAAAGCGCGGCGTGCGGGTTCTGGGACGTGGCTAAAATGGCCTGCTCCGAATGAAGGTAGACGGGAACCGGTTCCAAGACAACATGTTGCAGCACGCCCGCGCGGTCTTTGAGCTGGGCTCGCCTCATCGTGTGATACATGGTCCCGATCATCAGCGGGACCTCTCCGGCCATCATCTGAGTCAAGGTTCTGCTCACGCCGCGTACCCAGATGGGTTGCTGCGCTGCCAGCGCGCGAGCATAGTTCAAGGTCTTCTCCAAGCCCCAGGCAGGGACCAACGCCGCAATCGATCTGGGGCCGATATCCACGGCAAACTTTCTGCCTTTGAATTCGGGTTTTAGAAAGTCTTCCCAAGTCTTGGGCACCTGGTCCGGAGGTAAGAGAGTCTTGTTATAGGAAGAAACCACAAGACGGCTATAAAAGGCGCCGATGTCGCGGTTTTTCGGGTCTATCATCTGTGGAGGAATTTGCAGGACCCCCTGCTCGGCCATACCTAAGAGGTCAACCTTCCACAGATAGGGCGGGTATTCGCTGTACAGGTCCCGGCTCGCATACATAACATCCCAGTCCTTGGCCTGCCCGCTCTTCATCTCCAAGACGGTGCGCTGTACCATCTCGATACCGGTAATTTCCTCGGCGTGCAGGTTGATGAACGGATACCTCTGCCCGAACGCCTTGGCGGCTGCTTTGAGGGTGGGCACCTCCATATTGACGAGAATGCGCAGCTTGCCCTCCTTCTGGGCCTTGGCCACGATTTCATCGTGGTTGACATAAAAGACATAACCCTTCGCCTCTGCATCCTGCTTGGCCTTTACTAGTAATGGGCTTGCTTGCCCGGCGAAGACACACGGTACAACGCACCATCCCAGCACGACGGCAAGAGTGATCGCGAGCATAAATTTCATCGCTCCTGTTCCTCCTATTCGTAAGACTTCGCGGCCGGAGGGCTTTCGCTCCCTAGCAGCCCCGAGCTATGAGAGATTGAAAATTTTTCTATACGCGTCTCTGTACGCATCATGGTTTTTAAAGATCCCGTTCCAATCGGATTTCCAAACACGAACTCCTTTCAGTTTTGTCAAATCCCCGCTCGGCTCGACATCCGCCCTTGGAGATTGCCGGAAGATGTTTTCCTGCATGAACTTCTGCGCCTCTTTAGAGAGCAGAAAATCGATCAACACCTTTGCCGCCGCAGGATGTGGCGCGTTTTGGGCCATCGCAATGACGAATGGCGGGCGCTGGGTTTGCGGCTCAATCACAACCCAATCGGCCGGACACCCCTTTTTCACGGCCTCATTGGCCTGATTGAAATTGACCGGGAACGCCAACGCCACCTCGCCTGCACACAAGAGCTGCATCATCAGGGTTTTGCTCCCTTGGAACTGGGGCTTCTGCTGCGCGAGCGCGCGCATAAAGCTCGACCCTTTCTCCCGGCCCATGATCTCCAGCACGGACGCGTACCACAGCTCTTCTCCCTCGTCCATCATGATTTTTCCCCTAAATTTGGGCTGGAGTAAATCCTCGTAGGAATGTGGGACGTCCTTAGGATCCACAAGTTGAGTGTTATAGGCATAAACATGTCCCGTCTGATAAAGAGTTGTCCAGTATCCTTCCCGGTCTTTGAACTGCTCTGGTATGGAAGCCCGCTCGGGCGAAGCGTAGCGGGACAAAAGCTTGCGTTCCGCGAGATAGATCGCCTGATCGATCGTGATCGGCACATAAGCGTCGGCATTATACGTTTTGGCCCGCAGCTCTCGAATAATTAGCTCGAACAGCGAGGATCCCGATTTACGCAGGTAATTGACCTTGATACCAGGATACTGCCGGTTAAAGTTTTCGCTTAACAGGGTCATGTGTTGAAGAGTGGCGCCGCCGTACAGAAGGACGCTGCCTTCTTTGTTAGCCGCTTTAACAACGTCCTCAGAAGCGCCTCTCGCAACCGAACCGAAGGCCAGCGAAAAAGCGATAATGACGAAACTCCAAGCCCGATAGTTTTTCGCAATCATATCTTAGTTCTCCTTTTCCCGCTCCGTTCTACAACGCGCTCCAGCGCATCACGGATAGGCACCCCGTCATACCTCCGCGCGGCTGGGCCGCAACCAAAGTAAGAATTTTGACCACGCAGCGCACGAAGGAAGAAAACATTTTCTTTCGGATTCGCTGTTCTCTGCGTCATCCGGTCTTCGTGTCCTTCGCGACCTCCGTGGTGAGAAGTCTTTCGTCGACAGACGAATTCGTGATAATGGACCGCCTTAGAATTTTGCGCAAGCTGCGAAGACTTTCAACTATGGTACTACAAAGGGTCTCCCGTTACGAAGTTATGGCGTGCGGGACAGAATCCTCGATCCATACAGCTTTACCGCATTGTCCCACAAAATCTTGCGCTTGGCTTCTTCAGAGATCGGCTGCGCATCCAAGTCTGGCAGCGCCTCGGCGGGCTCGGGCGCATCTGGATGCGGGTAATCGGTATTCCAGACCATGTTTTCACCATCCAGGTAATCCACCACGTATTTCAGAGCCCGTTCGTCGCTGTCGCAGGCCAGCGTGCACTGGCGCATGAAGTACTCGGTCGGACGCAGCGGTAACCGATCCACCGCATTCCCCATGACGCTGTTGCGCCCGTGCGTGTGATCGTCCATTCGGCCAAGCCAGAAAGGCAGCCACCCGGCGTTCGACTCCAAAACCCCCAGCCGCAGTTTGGGGAACCGTTCCAGGATTCCAGTGAAGATGAAATAGCCGAGGGTAGTCATGTTGTCGAAAGGGAACCCTAGAGCATGGTCCAGTCCCCTGAGAGAAAGGCGCTGCTTGTTAAGCTGTTCGTTGTCGGCAAACTGCGAATCCTTATTGTATTCAAAAGGCTGGAACCGGAGATGCCGATACTCTCCGTGCGCGGAAATTGGAAAGTCCAGATCACACGCCAACTTCCAGAGAGCGTCGTACTCGGGTTCGTGCAACCATCTGCCCTCCGGCAGCACAGGATTCCTGACCGATACGGCCCCGAGTTTCTCTACCGCGCGGCGCGCTTCTTTGACCATCTCACCGGCATCCCCGCCCGGTAAAACAGCCACGAACTTCAGCCGCTTGGAATCGGCACTACAGTATTCATGACACCAGTTATTGTAGGCCCGGCACATCGCCGACCCGAGCGCGACATCCTTGAGCGCGACGCGATAAGCGAAGTTGCCGTTATTGGCGGTTGGCAGGCAGACTTGAATATCCCAACCATAGTCGTCCATAACTTTGAGGCGTGTTTCCGGCGACCACCAGGTGCGATAAGCTTCACCGTATTTTTTCTCCATCTCCGCTTTTTCGCTATCCAGAGAACGACGCTGCATCTCCCCCTTCGTGATGATCTTACCGTCGGGGGCGTAAACCATCCGGATCCCGTCCATGAAGGCGACTTTCGGGACTCGGTCCCGGTATTCGGGCTCGACATAACGCTCCCACAAATATTGCGGCTCATGCATGTGCGCGTCCGCATCGATGACTTTAAACCCTTTCCACATCGTCCTGTTCTCCTTTCGGTTTAAGCCTAGCAGCTTGCTGGAAACTCCGGTTCGCCTACAACAAGCTCAAGGCGAAGGGGGAAGGTCCAGGAACCCGCGTTATTTCAACGTTGCCTGGGGAAGGCCGAAAGCATTGAGCGCACTCTTCTCCCACTTGTTGCTGTTCGGTAGCGTGTCCCAGCTATTCACCGCGAGTTTCTTTCCCTGCGTCACTTTAGCCGCCTCGGAGCCGGGCACAAAGACCGATGTCTTAGGCTCGCGGCTTTCGATGATCGCCTGCGCCGTCGGCGAGATCTGAAACTCCAGCCATAACAGAGCGGCGTGGGAATAGGGCGAGATGCGCGCGACCGAAGTCATTTCCTGGGTGCGCACCGGCACCGGCTCTATGAGCTTACACTCGAGGGAGTTGGAAACGTCCTTTCGTTTCGCCCGTATACACGAGTGATAGTAGGACAAATGCAGCATGGCCTGTTCGCCGCTCGCAATCGCAGTAATGGCACGGCTAATCCCGCGCACCCAGACCGGGTCCTGATCTTTGAGCTTGCGCGCGTAGTCTAGCATCCATTCTTCGCCGAGCCCGGCCGCTAGAGTCGCCATCCCCGTCGGGCGAATTTCGACCATAAACTTCCGGCCCTTGAATTCGGGCCTGAGGAAATCCTCCCACCGGTTCGGCACCCTTTCGGGGGTGACCAGGTTCTTATTATAGGAGAGACTGTAGATCGTGCTTGCGAGACTGACAACGTTGCGGTTTGTCGGATCAATAATCTCACCCGGAATTTGGAGGACCCCCACCTTCGCCATCCCCAAGATATCGAACTTCTTAAGTTGCGGCAGGAAGTCCTGATACAATTCCTGCGCGACCTCAAAGACGTCCCAGTTGCTTCTCCCGGCCTGCAGTTCGAGCGCAAATCGTTGCCCTCCGTCGACACCGGAAATTCTCTCCGCGCGCGCGTCGATGAACGGGTACTGCTTCATGAAAGCTTTACGCAGCTCTTCAATATTGTCCGGGTCCATATTGCTCAACACCCGAACGTGACCTTCTTCCTTCGCCTTGGCAACGATCTCGGCCCGGTTGGCATAGAACACGTAGCCTTTGGACTCGGCTTCTTTCTTCGCCTTCGCCAGTTCCGCGCTCGGCGCCGCCGCCACTCCCGCGCTGCCCGCGAACACCCCCAAGACTGCCACGCAAAACACAATCTGGATATACTTAAGCTTCATAACATCACCTCCTCGGTTACTGTCGCTCACCTTTAAAGATGTCAATCTAATACGAATCCCAGAATGACTGTTATGGGGGTCTATGGCTGTTGCAGCGTCCCCTTTTACTGGCCATATCTAAATCAATAGCTTATGCTCTGCATGGTCGGACAAGTTCAGACCTCACGTTTATCATCATGCGCCAGCAGCGCCTTAAGCTCTTTTTTCGCCACCTTTCCCGCTTCGGTGTGGGGCAATGAGAAGACGACTTCTACCGACTTGGGGACTTTATAGCCGGCCAAACGTTGCTTGCAAAACGCGATCAGCTCCGTCTCCCCGCCTGGAGCACTCTCTTTAAGAACCACGACGGCCTTGGCAGCTTCTCCCCAGTCCGGATCGGGGACTCCGATCACGGCGGCTTCAAGAACATTGGGATGACTGTAGAGAACGCTCTCGATCTCCAGGGGATAGATGCTGACTCCGCCGCTCTTGATCATGTCCTTTTTCCGCCCCGTAATATAGAGGTATCCTTCCTCGTCGAAGTAGCCTAAATCCCCGGTGTGAAACCAGCCATCGCGGAACGACGCCGACGTGGCTTGCGGGTTTTTGTAATATCCTTGAGTGGCGAGAGGGCTCTTGCAGATGATCTCCCCGATCTCCCCCGCGGGAACAGCCGTGCCGCTCTCGTCCACGATGCGGAGCTCCACACACCATACCGGGCGCCCCGCCGACATCGGTTTGTTTTCCATATCGTGCGGTTTGGAAATCGCCATCTGCCCGGAGTCGGTGGAGGCATAAGTCCGGTAGATGTTGGGCGTGATGTATTTCTTTAGCTCTTCGAGAACGGTCGGATGCACCTTGCCGCCGGTGATGGCCAGGCAACGAAGCGAGCTGGTATCATATCTCGCCCACTCTTGGACTTGCAGAAGACGTTCGCACATTGTGGGAACGGCGCCCAGGTAAGTAATTTTTTCTCGCTCGATCGTGTTCAAGACTTCCTTGGGATCGAAATGCGAATGCATGAACACGGTGGCGCCAAAATAGAGCATCCCGAGCGTATAAGACCGCCCGTGATTGAAGTAAATCGGCGAGGAGAGCAACGCCCGGTCATGAACTCCCAACCCCTTTTCGATCGCATTGTTGATGCAATGAAGAACATAAGTTCGGTGGTTGCTGACACACCCCTTGGGAAAGCCCGTCGTTCCTGAAGTAATCAGCACCATGAACGGATCGCTTTCGGTCACCTCGACCTCTGGCTCTTGGCATCTCGGGTTTTCAAGCATTGCCGTGTAGCTTTCGTCATCAAGCGTGACAGCCCTGATAGAACCCGGCGCGTGTTCTTGTTTCTTCGCCGCGCTGAGTTCCTTCAGACAACCCGGCTCCATGAATAGCAGTACCGGCTGCAACGACGTGAGCGTCGAAGCTATCTCCAGGGCACGCCATTTCACGTCCAAAGGAATCGCCAGGGCGCCGATCTTTGCCAGGGCCAAGACGATCTCCAGATGTTCGATTCGGTTGCCGACCAGAAGCGCGACCGGATCGCTCTTTTGAACTCCGCTATCTAAAAGACTATTCGCCAGCCTGTTAACCCTGTCGTTAAGCTTTCCATAAGTGATTTCCCGGGCACAATCGTGCAGAGCAACCTTCAGCGGGTATTTAGCCGCATTGCGCCGGAGCGCGTCGCCGATGATTAGCGGAATCTCCATGTTGCCTTTTCTTGGCTTTGGCTTTTTACGTCTTACCTTTGTACTTTTCCTTCTTCTTCATTCTTATTTTACTTTTACCTTTTTACTTTCCTATTTCCCCTTCCATATCGGCGCTCGCTTTTCGACAAACGCACGCGGGCCTTCCTTGCTGTCTTCAGTCGTCGCGATCAGGGCGGAGAGGTCCGCTTCGAGCCGCAGGCCATCGTCCAAAGGCATCTCGCTCCCTTTGTAAATAGCCTCCTTTAGAAACGATAGCGAGATCGGCGCCCCTTTGATCAGCCTGCCGGCGAATTCCTCGACCCTTTTCATCAAGGCGCCGGCGGGCACGACGTCATTGACAATACCGATGCGGTGCGCCTCGACGCCGCTGACCGCATCGCCCGTCATGCAGATCTCTAACGCCTTCGCCGGACCGACGAGTCGCGTTAATCTCTGCGTGCCGCCCGCGCCCGGAATCAAACCCATTCTGACTTCGGTCAAACCCAGCTTCGCGTCTTCGGAGGCGAACCGGAAGTCGCAGGCGAGCGCCATTTCCAGGCCGCCGCCCAGACAATACCCGCGGACAGCCGCGATGGTCGGCTTCGAGATCGATGCCACGGCGCGTGCGTGCGTGCTGATCACCGGTGCGAGCTTTCGCTGCCGCCGGTCGAGATACGTAGGCGTCGTCCCACTGGCTCTTTCCTTCAAATCCATGCCCGCCGAGAAAGCCTTTTCCCCGGCCCCGGTAAAGACGACCACTCTAACCTGGCCGTCCTCATCCGCCTCCCGGCAGGCATCGATGATTTCCCGACTCATCTGCCCGTTGATGGCATTCATCGACTCGGGCCGATTGAACGTCACCCGGCCGATCTGATCTCTCAATTCGTAAATGATGTTGTGAAATTCCATGCGCTGCCCTCTTTTGTCTTTCCTGAATCCAAAACCGAGAATCGCCAATCTAAAATCGCTAGCCTGCCAACTTGAATACCGGAAGTTTGATTAACGGATCGACGGTATCCTGGAACGCAACCCGAACACGGTCGCCGAGCTTGACGTTATTAATGCGCTCGCCCACAAGGCGGCTCTCCATAATCACGCCTTCATCCAAGACGATGTTGACGTAGCAAATCGGCGCTTCCTCTTTGAATGCGCGATTGCGCGGCACCCGCACCCAGGTAAAACTGTGAACTCTTCCCGTGCCGGCTGCTGGGACCCATTCGAGATTGCCGCTGAAGCAGTTGACGCAAACGATGCGCGGAAAAAACTGCAGCTTGCTGCAAGCTTTGCATTTCTGTAGGAGAAGCTTGCCGACGGCGGCGCCCTGCCAGTACGGCTGATCGACTTTGTTGATGTTTGGCAGGCTCTTCAGCGCTCGCGCCGCATCCGCCATTATTTTCTCCTTTCCAAAACCAATGCGGCCGTCGTGCCGAGGTTATGGCCGTAATTGAGCCAACCGATCCCCGTCACCAGCGCCCGCTCCGCCTGCTTCACCTGGTGACCATCGGCCTCGCCCCTGAGTTGCCGCAAGGCCTCGACGATATGCAAAAAGCCTCCGGCCAATCCCGCCTGACCGACGGAGAGCTCCCCGCCGCCGGTATTGAGCGGAAAATCACCTCTGTAGGTAAGATCGTGGGCTTCGACAAATCTTCCGCCTTCGCCCTTCTTGCAGTAGCCAAGATCCTCGACCTGAATCATCACCGCGATGGGATAGTCATCGTAGATCTCGAAAAAGTCGATATCCTCTCGCCTGACCTCGCTGAAAATCCGCTCTCCCACCACTTTCATACCAAAAGTGGTCTTGTCGGGCAGCATGTCAGCAACCTGGTAATGGACCTTCTCCGCGTCGGTCACGAGATAGATAAGCTTGTCAGTGATGGCTTTTGCTTTCTCCTCCGAGGCCAGGATGACGCACTCCGCGCCCGAGCAGGGCATCACACAATCGAAGAGACGAATCGGGTCGGAGATCATCCGCGAGTTGAGATAGTCCTGAAAACTCATCGGCGCGCGGAACAAAGCTTGTGGATTATTCAGGGCGTTCTCCCTCTGCGCCACGGCGATCTTGCCGATCTGCTCCAAGGTCGTGCCGTACTGCGCCATGTGCAGCCGCTGAATCAACGCCATCAGGCTGTTCGGTCCGCCATAGCCGTACACGTCAACGTAATTCGCGCGCTGGTATTCCAGCGGCCGCTGCTGGGAGACGCTCTTGTCAAATGAGTTGCCGCCGACCAGCACCGCGACGTCGATGTGACCCACTTCGATCGCGTCCGCCGCCCGGCGGACGCTCATTACGCCGCCCGCTCCGCCGTAATCACCATTGAGGACCCAGTCGAGCTCGAGCCCGAGCTGCTCGGCAACGTGGGGCGAATAATCGGGACTGGCCTGAGTCGTGATGGAGAGACCCTGGATCTCTTTTTTGTGAAGGCCGGTTTGCTCGAGAGCCTGGCGAATGGCTCCGGCATAATACCACAACAACGGCTCCTCAGATTTTCTTGAATACGCCGTTGAGCCGTATCCGATAAAGCAAACTCTTTTACGCCGCAATGATCTCTTCTCCCGCCGACACCCCGAGCCGGCATCTCACTCCGCACCCGGCTGCGGTATCGGCAACTTGCTGAGACTATGCAAAACTTGACAAGCGCGTCAACCACGTTGGACTGGCAGCGGACAATCAAGAGCGATGGGAAAAAACCCTGAAGGGGTTGACACCGGCACGTGATAGTCAGTAATTTCACGCACAAAGCAAATAGTGCCCCCATCAGAAAGGATTGCTATGAAGATTACCGTAATCGACGATTATCAGAACGCGTTTCGCACGCTTAAGTGCTATCCCAAGCTCAAAGACCACGAGGTTGTAGTCTACAACGACACCGAAAAAGATCCAGCGCGGCTGGCCGAGCGGCTGAAGGACGCGGAAGTCGTTCTTCTAACCCAGCAGCGCTCGCGCTTTCCTCGGCAGGTAATCGAGCGCCTGCCCAAGCTCAGGTTCATCAGCCAGACCGGAGGCAACACGAGCCACATTGATGTCGCGGCGTGCACCGAGCACGGCATCATTATTTCCGCTCGCGGCGGCGGCAGACCCCACACGACCGCGGAACTCGCCTGGGGGCTGATCCTATCCGCCTTGCGTCACATACCTTACGAGGTGAAGCGACTGCGAGAAGGGCACTGGCAATCGACTATCGGCGTCGGCGTGCACGGTAAAACGCTGGGGATCTATGCGCTCGGCAACATCGGCGGTATGGTGGCAAAGGTCGGACGCGCGTTTGGGGCGCGGGTATTGATTTGGGGCCGCGAAGGATCGGCCGCGCGCGCCAGAGAAGCGGGGTATGAGTTTGCCCCGAGCCGCGAAGCCTTTTTCGCCGCTGCCGATATTCTGTGCGTGCATATGCCGCTCAATAAAGAGACCCGCGGCATTGTCACGCGCGCGGATCTCGCGCACATGAAGCCGAGCGCGCTCCTCGTCAATACCAGCCGTGCCGGACTCATCGCCGAAGGAGCGCTGGTCGAGGCGCTGAAAGCGGGCCGGCCAGGTTTTGCGGCGGTAGATGTTTATGAAGACGAGCCCGTGATCGGCGCCGACCACCCTTTGCTCAAGATGGACAACGTCGTAGGCACGCCCCACCTGGGCTACGTGGAGCAAGACACCTATGAAGCCTATTACGGGAGGACGGTAGAGAATATTCTCGCCTATGCCGCCGGCAAGCCCATCAACGTGATCAATCCCGAGGCCGTTGGGAAGAAGTAAGGCCGCGGAGAACGGCCCTTGACCGCGCCTTCCTAACCGGCGTATAGTCCCATCGATCTAACCACCTGCGCACAACGGAAAAGGAGGCTTTCCATGTTTCAATCCAAACAGGCCAATCCACGCAGTTTCCGTATTGTAGGCGCCCAACGCCAGATCGACGAGCGCGAGACCCCTCATCCCAAGGTCGAACGCGGCGAGTTCGGAGCGCGGCTCCGTGATTGGCGTAAGAATCGCGTCGGCAACGATCCCTTCAGGCGACTCTTCGGCGGCGGCGGCGAAGGCGATCCTAACAACACCTTGCAGAAGCTTATGAAGGACGCGCCAGAAGGAAAGGTCAATCCCAACCGGATTCCGGTCGACGACCCCGTTGAGATGGCAAAACAAATCAAAGGCGTAGCCAAATACCTGGGAGCCACCGTGGCTGGGATCACACATCTCGACCAGCTCTATGTCTATTCGCACCGCGCCCGCGGCAACGCCGCGATGGGAGAAAAGCCCGGTGACCCTATCAATATTCCTCATCGTTACGCGATTGTGCTGGGTTACGAGGGCGACTACCACAAGTACATGAGCAACAACAGCAAGATCTCGGACACCGAATACCAATACGGCAATAACCACGCCATTGTGCCCACTTTCATGCTCGCCTCCTACATTCGCGAGATGGGCTATCCCGCAACCGCGCATCATCATGGACGGTCCTCGGTCAACCCAATTCCCTTGGCGATCAACGCCGGCTTGGGAGAGCTGGGACGCCACGGGATGCTGATTCACGAGACGTACGGTTCGCGCCTGCACCTGACGGTCGTAACCACCGACCTGCCCATGGCGGTCGACGAGCCGGTAGATATTGGCGTCGAGGAGTTCTGTAAATATTGCAAGAAATGCGCCCGCACCTGTCCCTCGCACAGTATTCCCTTTGGCGAGAAAGAGGTTCTAAACGGCGTCGAAAAGTATCTTGTCAACATCGAGACCTGTTACAAGTACAAGATGGCCGGCCGCGGTGAATGGACCAATTGCGTGGTCTGCGTTTCGTCGTGCTGCTACAACAAACCCGACACGTGGTGGCATGATTTGGCGATGTGGTCGGTAAAGACAACGCCGATCCCTCTACGCGTGCTGATCGTCAAACCGCTGCTCTGGATCGATGACCTCATCTGGGGCAAGCGGCCCTGGAAGCGCATGAAGTGGTTGAGCTACGACAACGCTCCGAAGGCTGTGACCTGCGGTATTCCCGGCTGTGACGCGAAGCACACCACCTTGCAGGACAAGCGGCTGCATGCGACCAAGTCGGCCGCCCATGGAGTGCCGGTCGGACAGTGACGATAGTTTATCCAGACTCTAAACTCGAAATCCGAAACTGAGATCGCACAGGGGTTTTTTTCAACGGTCTGTTGACGCGGCAACTACCAAACGGGGAGATCCCAACAATGGCATTTGTAATCGCGGAGCCTTGCATTGACGTTAAGGACAAGGCTTGCATCGATGTTTGCCCGATGGATTGCATTCACGGCACTGATAAGGACACGATGCTCTACATCGATCCCGATGAGTGCATCGACTGTGACGGCTGCGTGCCGGTTTGTCCGGTGGAAGCCATTTTTCCGGCCGACAAAGTCCCGGAAAAGTGGCAGCACTACATTCAAATCAACGCGGACTACTTTAAGGGTAAAAAGTGACAGATACGTGACTCGTGTTCGTGCTCGTGTTCGTGAATTTACACGAATCGTTCCCTGCCACGATTAGCCGTTTACAAGAACTTGTGCTTAATCGACAGGTATAGGACACCCCACCAGGACTCCCGCTCCGACTCAGCTCAACATTCTCAACTGTATTGACAACCTGACCCGGCCCTAATAGAAAAAGCTGTGGTCTGCATACCGTCACCAAGTTGTCCCCTGTCGTCAAGTCAGGCCGAGTTTTAAATTTTTAAGGGTTTCTTTCGCGATATCTCGCTCTCTCCCAAAGATGCCGGGCAAAGAAGACACGAAGGAAATGATTGGTTTGCGCGGCCTCGTCGAGGCCGCGGCGCTGCGCCAGATCGTTGAAGGAACGGCGAAAGAGACAGGCGAAGATTTTTTTGCCGCGCTGGTCGAACACCTGGCAAAGGCGCTCGCCACCCACGGTGCGTGGGTTACCATCACTGATGGCCACGCGCGCCGCCTGCGCGCCGTAGCTTTCTGGTTAGGGGACCGTCTCGTCCCCGACTACGAATACGATATCGCCGGTACTCCTTGCGAACCCGTGTTTGAAGAGTGCCGGCTCGTCCACATTCGGGATAACGTCATCCAACTCTACCCTGACGATCCGGACCTCAAACCCATAGGCGCCGTTAGCTATCTCGGGGTTCCCTTGCTCGATGTCGACGGCAAGATCTTCGGGCCACCTGGCAGTTCTCGATCGGCGCCCCATTCCGGAAGAGCCGCGGGGTCTTGCATTGTCTCGTATCTTTGCGGCGCGCGCCGCCGCGGAGCTGCAGCGCATGCGTGCTGAACGACAAGTGCGGGAACGTGAGAAGAAACTGCGCCGGCTGTTCGATAGCGCGCTGGATGGGATTATTGAGCTAGACCAGCAACTCCAGGTGACACGGATGAATCCCGCGGCAGAGAAGATATTTGGCTGCGCCGGCGCCAACGTCGCGGGCAAAAACTTTACTCGTTTTCTCCTCCCTGATGCTCAGGAGAAACTTGCCACTCTGATCATCGATCTCGATACCCGGCCCGAAGGGGAGCGCTATCTCTGGATTCCCGGGGGGCTTAAAGCGCTCGGCGGCAGCGGCGCAGAATTCCTGGCAGAAGCAACGCTTTCTCGACGAACTGAGTGGAAATCCAGAGCACTAGAGCCAAGTTTGACAGGCTGTACCGGCGCAAGGTGTTGTTTCCGCGCGTATAACCATGCGATCCGCCCTCGTAACTCTGCTCCTGCTGTTCTGCTTCAGGTCGCCTAGCCTCGCAGCAGAACCTGGCTGGTGTGACTATCGCCAGGGCGCGCCGACCGAGTCCTCCATGCGCGCAAACCTTCCACGGTGGGTATGCGAGTTCGCAAGCAATCACGGCCTGCAGAAGTAGTACGAACCCTCATTTCACTTAAACCCGTTCTTCATCCTCGGTGACTTCGACGGCGACCATCAAACTGATACGGCGATCTTGGTGCGCAACGTCGCAACCGGACAGATCGGTATCGCGGTGATTCATCGGGGCACAAAACGCGCTTTTGTGCTCGGTGCTGGCCGATCGATGAATAACGGAGGCCCTGACTTCGCATGGATGGACAACTGGACCCTGTATCCAAAAGGAGCGGTGAAGCAGAGTCCCTGGGAGAAGCGCGCGTTGCAGCTGCGCGGCGACGCGCTATGGGTGGCGAAGTCGGAGTCGGCAAGCGCGCTCCTCTACTGGAACGGACGAGATTACGGATGGTACCAGGAAAGCGACTGAGGTCTAAAACAGAGTGAGCCCGATCGCGCAAAGAAGCTCCTATGGTGATAAAGAACTTTGACCACGTGACAATCGTGGTCCGTGACGTCGAACGGGCCAAGCAGTTTTTTCGCCTGCTCGGATTCGAGCACGATCACACCGTCATCGTCTCGGGCAAGACGTTCTCGGACAACATGGGGTCGGCGGCATCGAGGCCGAACACGTGACGCTGGTCCTCGTAGCGGCACGTCGCTCCTTCATCAGGGCGACCGCATGCAAAACACGCCGTCTCAGCGCGGGACTTGGTTGGCCGCCCTTCCATACCGCAGTGCCCGATACCACGACCGCGTGGCTCTGCCCCGTTTGATGCGCTTCGGTCGCGCTCGTTGTGAATTATCTGGGCCACCGGTTGTTAACCGGCGAAAAAGATTATACACAAATCGCCTGGGGAATGGCGCGCGACATTTGGAACAGCAATAATCCCCCGGCCATGCAGAGCTGAGATCGAGGTCTCCTCGTTCACGAGTGTTTTTGACAAACACAAGCATGCCTTACGAGAGCTCCTCGATAAGTATGACGTCGTTTACAGCAGATGCCCCGCAAAACATCCACTAATGGCCCGTTGAAAGGAAGACACCATGGCAGTACGCATTGTTCTGACGATCACAGCGGCACCGGGTAAGGGCTCCGAACTTGCGCAGCGGTATAGGGCTCGCTGCGCGGAGGCGATGAAAGAGCCGGGCTGCGAACAGTTCGAGGCCTTCCAGAGCGTCATGGATCCGGACAAGGTTGTGGTACTCGAGCGCTGGGCGGATCAGGCCGCATTAGACGTGCATGCCCGATTGAACCGCACTCGTCCTCCGTCTCCGACCGATCTGCGCGTTGGCAAAGGCGAGCGCGAGGACTACGTGTACAACCGGACCCGCTAGCGAGCCCTGCAGTGGTTCGACTCCCTCCAACGGGACCCGCGAGTTTCGCCTGCCCGTCAAACGTGAGATCTCGCATTTATCGTCGTGAGATCTCGTAACTTGCGAGATCTCGCGAGCGCCCGAGCGCGCCGCCATTCTCCTAAGTCTCCAATGTTACTAGCAAAAGGCATTTCCGACAAAGTGGCACACCTCCTGCTCTACTCGGTTTCATCACGTTAACCAAAGCAAAAGGAGGATAAGACAATGGCACACAATTACTCATACCAATCGGCGCTTGAAGCTTCCGAGCGGGTAAACTGGAAGATTGAAGATATTATCGGCGGCGACAAGAAACTCGACTTCAGCAAACCCTTTATGCCGGAGTCGCTGGCGCAAGTAACGCAATTTTCTTTTTTGACCCTGGAGGAACAGAAAACGCTGAATCAGATCAGAGGCCACGAATACCTCTCCATATTCGGCCTTGTCGAGGAGTTTATTCTCCCTTACGTCGTCGACCATGTCCGGCCGCAACTCTCGGGAGACGATTACCGGGTGCGCGCGCTGCTAAAGTTCGCAGGCGAGGAAGCCAAGCATATTCATCTTTTCAAGCGCTTCCGCCAGGAGTTCGAAGCAGGTTTCGGCAGCAAATGCGATTTCATCGGTCCGGCGGAAGACGTGAGCCGCTTCGTTATGTCGCATAGCCCGTTGGGCGTCGGCATTGCGATTCTCCACATCGAATGGAGCACGCTCAGGCACTACATCGAAGGCGTCCGCGACAACCAGGACCTCGACCCGCAGTTCAAAAGCTTGCTCAAGCACCACTGGGCAGAGGAATCGCAGCACACCAAGCTCGACACTTTGATGGTGGAGTCTGTCGTGGCCAATGCGACGCAAAAAGAAATCGATCAAGGCATTCAGGAATACGCCGAAATCGGCGGCTTTCTGGATAACGGGATCAAGCAGCAAGCGGAATTTGACGTTGAGAGCTTCGTTCAAGCCACCGGGCGAAACCTGTCCCGGAGCGAGCGCGAGCAGGTCACAAACGCGGTGCTCAAGGGAATGCGCTGGACTTATCTGGGCACCGGCATGACGCACCCGAACTTTCTCGCCACGGTCGGCCAGATCTCGCCCGAGGGGAGAAAGCAAATCGAGGCCATGGCACCGGCATTCTGCTAAGGAGCCAATCAAGCGCTGGGAGCGGCGGATCAACACGCCGCTTCCGGCGGGAGCAACACGGGATTGTTATGGACGCTTTCATATTTGTTGCGCTCATCGTCGTTTTATGGACATTGGTTAGAGGCAATGCGAATCGATCAGTGCGGAGAAAACCATGACCAAACCAACAATCAAAACGGTAGCATCATCGGGCGCGGATCCCGTAGCCCGTTGGTTCTATCCCGATCCGCAGCAATATTTGCTCCATGTACCGAGCTTCGTACGGGCATTCGCTGGCAAAGCCTTTGAACAGAATAGCGCTTATTATGTTGACGGTTACCTGGGTGCGGCGCTTTGGCTCCCGCCGGGAGTCTACCCCGACGAAACCGCCATGATCGCCTTGCTTCAACGGACTATTCCAGAGGAAAACCAACAAGAGGTCTTTGCCTTTATCCAGCAGATGGATAGCTGTCATCCATCCGAGCCTCATTGGTATTTGCCGATGATCGGCGTCGATCCTGCCAAACAAGGCAATGGCTACGGCTCGGCGCTGCTGAAACATGCGCTTCAACGGTGCGATCGCGAGGGTAAACTCGCCTATCTCGAATCGTCGAGCCCAAAAAGTGTTCCGCTTTATCAGCGGCATGGCTTTGAAGTAGCCGGCACGATTCAGGTCGGCTCATCACCTCCCCTGTTTCCGATGCTGCGGAAACCGCTACACCTCGAGGAAAAGGAGGACAGAGAAATGGCTTTGACGAAAGAGGTTCTAGACCACCACTTAAAGTGTTTTGGCGAGGGCGACCTCAAGGGTATTCTATCTGACTATGCGCCGGGTGCCGTCCTGTTCACATCGGACGGACCGCTCAGGGGAGCCGACGCGATCAGGCCGTTGTTCCAGGCGATGATTGCGGAGTTCGGAAAACCTGGCGCAGCGTTCAACATGAAGCAGCAGTTCATCGAGGGCGACTATGCTTATATTCTGTGGACCGCAGAGACTGCCGACAACGTGTACGAGGTAGGCACCGACACGTTCGTCGTGCGGGACGGGAAGATCGTGGCCCAGTCATTCACCGGAAAGATTACACCCAAGGGCTGAGCTGACCGGCTAGAACAACAGCTTATCTCAGGTCGCTATGGTGATGCTAAGGCTCCACGGTGACCGGGACACGCCGATGGGGCGGATCGTGTCAGCGCAAGAAGAAATGAGCAATATCGGAGGAACCCATGGCAGCAACATGCCCAATAGGATTTGACGTAAACCGAATGCAGCAGGAAGTGAAGAAAACATACGAGGAGGTCGCGCATCACCCCGATGGGCAGTTTCACTTTCATACCGGACTGGATTACGCGTGTGACTTGCTTCTTTACGATCGGCAGGAGCTGGAGTGTCTCCCTAGAGAGTCTACCGCCCGCTTTGCCGGGGTGGCCAACCCGCACCGCATCGGTCCAATCGAGCCAGGTGAAACCGTGCTCGACATAGGTTGTGGCGCCGGCATGGACCTGCTGCTCGCCGCCAAGCGCGTCGGGCCCAACGGAAAGGCCATCGGGGTGGACATGACCCTCGCCATGTGCGAGCGCGCGCGGGCAACTGCAGTGGAGGCCGGCCTGTGGAAGGTCGTCGATGTCCGCCCGGGTGTTGCGGAGCATTTGCCGCCCCCAGACGAAAGCGTCGACGTGGTCATTTCCAACGGCGTCATTAACCTCTTGCCGGACAAAGACCGCGCTTTTCGCGAGGTCTTTCGGGTGCTCCGACCCGGCGGGCGTCTTTACCTCGCGGACGTCGCGGTTCAAAGGGATCTCTCCCTCCAGGCCCGCAGTGACGTTGACCTCTGGGCGGCTTGAATTGCCGGCGCTCTGCCGGAGGCGGAGCTACTAGAGCTGACCGCGGCAGTAGGATTTGAAGACGGCCGCATCGTCGAACGCTTCGACTCCTATCGCGACACCTCGGCGCTTGCAAAGCTTTCCAAGGACCTGAGGCCGCGCGGGGTCAATTTCTTTGCCAGAAAGCCAAACCGTTCCACGCGGTTAAATGCGGTTGAAATAGGGATATAATTTAATCCCTGGCTTAAGAGAGACGACCGAGGTGATTTTAGACGAAGTGGTGAGATTGGTGCCCTTGTCGCGGCGACTGAGCCAGATGAGCCCGATCCGATTGAACCAATGGCACTAGCGTTTTGCTAACAATCCAAAATTTGACGAGGAGGTGCACACAACATGACAACGCTATCGCTGAAGGCGAAAGAAGAGATTAAAGGTCTTATCAAGGGGAGCGTCGTAGTTCCTGATGACACCGGTTACGAGGAAGCGCGCCAGATATGGAATGCGATGATCGATCGCCGACCGGCGGCGATCGTGCAGTGCGCGCAGGCTGACGATGTCCAGCCGGTGATCAGGTTCGCGCAGCAAAACGGTCTTGAACTGTCAATTCGCGGCGCCGGACATAACATCGCCGGGAATGCCCTGTGCGACAACGGAGTCACGATCGATTTTTCAAGAATGAAGAAGGTGCGCGTGGATAGCGGGAAACAGCGCGCCTATGTCGAGCCCGGCGCGACGCTAGCGGATTTGGACGATGCCACTCAAGCGCATGGCCTGGCAACTCCGGTGGGCATCAATTCCACGACGGGCATCGCGGGTTTAACGTTGGGCGGCGGCTTCGGCTGGTTGACGCGCAAATACGGCATGACGATCGATAATCTCGTCTCCGTCGACATGATTACGGCCGAAGGGAAGAAAATACGAGCCAGTGAAAACGACAATGCGGATCTTTTCTGGGCGATTCGCGGCGGCGGCGGAAACTTTGGCGTCGTCACCCAGTTCGAATTCCAACTTTTCCCGGTGGGTCCCGAAATCGTCGCCGGCTTGATCGTCTTTCCGTTCAGCCAGGCAAAGCAGATCCTTACCAAGTATCGTCAATTTGTAAATTCCGCACCCGAGGATCTCAATGTCTGGGCCGTGCTGCGGAAAGCTCCTCCGTTGCCTTTTCTTCCGGAAAACGTACACGGCAAGGAAGTCGTCCTGCTGCCTATCTTTTACTCCGGCGCCGCCGCGGAAGCAGAGAAACTCATCGCTCAACTGCGCACTTTCGGCAATGCTCACGGCGAGCATATCGGCGCTCAACCCTACGTTCAATGGCAAAAGGCCTTTGACCCGTTGCTGACGCCGGGCGCGCGAAATTACTGGAAGTCCCATAACTTCACGGAGCTCGCCGACGGAGCGCTGAATGCGATTATCGAGTTCGCCGGGAAGCTGCCCTCCCCGCAGTGTGAGATTTTCATAGGACTAATTGCCGGTGCCCCGAACCGTGTCGCCCCTAACGCGATGGCCTATGGTCACAGAGACGCGAAGTTCGTGCTGAACGTGCACGGGCGTTGGGATGAAGCGCGGGATGACCAGAAGTGTATTGCATGGGCACGGGAGTTTTTTAAAGCCAGTGCGCCCTACGCGTCGGCTGGCGCTTACGTAAACTTTATGACCGACGAGGAGGGCGACCGTGTCGCCGCGGCCTACGGATCCAATTATGAGCGTCTGTTGGAGATCAAAAGACGCTACGATCCGAAAAATGTTTTCCACTTCAATCAGAACATCAAACCTTGACGCGGATACCGGTGGTCGTCCAACGGATAACAGTGGTAAACGCTCGTCCCACGTAGAATCTGTGGGCCGCGGCCTTTGGAACCGATGCACTACATGAACGGTCGTTTGGAACATCATTCCGGCGCCGATTACGGCACAGCGAGAAGTCAACAGGAAACCGTGAGAGAGAAACCGGAGCATGTATGAACGATTCGCAACAACTGGAAGCCTTCGTGGGAAAAATCCTTGAGTCGGCCCGAGGCACTTTCGAAATATTCGGTATGTACCTTGGAGTTCGTCTCGGTTATTACAAAGCCCTGAGCGAGATCATGGTTACCGGCCATTCCCGACGCGTATCGGAGGCTTCTCGCCGACCCGCCGGGGCGCGTGGCCAATGTGGGCGCGGGAGCGGGCTGGTCGAGCATTGCGATCGCGAAGAGCTACCCGAAAGCTATTGTCGACGGCTTCGATCTCGATGCGCCGTCAATCAATTCGACTGCCTTTCTAGTGTCGAACCGATCGCTTTGCCCCGAGCAGGTTACTAGCCCCGCGTTGGTTAGCGCTCGTTTTCCTTGGCACTTCCGGAATAAACCTTGTAAGAATAGGTTTTACTGACGCCTAAGGAGGAACCAATGGCAAGAATCCCGCTGATCGAAAAGAAACAAGATTTGTCTAGCGAATATCACCCGCTCTACGACGCGATCGCGCAAACGCGTGGCAGAGTTCAGGGTCCATTCTCCGCGTTACTGCACAGCCCCACGGTTACAGAGCGGACCGCTCATCTCGGAACCTACATTCGCTTCGAGTCAAGTTTAGATCGCACGGTCTTGGAGCTAGCCGCTCTGGCTACGGCGCGCGAGCTGGAATGCAAACATGAATGGGCGGCCCACATCGCGCACGCGCAAAAGACAGGAATCTCTTTAGCAACGATTCGGGCGATCCACCAGCGACTCCCCGCCGATGTTTTGGCCCCGAACGAAGCCGAGCTAGTGCGTTATGTCCGGGAACTTCTGCATTCTCATCGAGTGAGCGAACCGACATTTCAGGCGATGCACAGCCGCCTCGGGGTACAGGGATTGGTCGAGCTTACGGCAACGATAGGCTACTACGCGATGCTTGCGTGCACGCTAAACGCATTCGACGTCGCGCATGTCAGCCCTCCCGAGGATCTTACAATCTAAAATCCGTGACCGTGCTCGTGTTCGTGCTCGCACTTTTCACGAACACGAGTCACGCCTTACTTCTCCTCGTATTCCTTGAGCGCATCCCACCTCGGTTCCAGGCCCAGACCGGGATCTTCTCTCAGTGTCACCCAACCGCGCGATGGCACGGGAGGATCGTGATAAATGGTTTCGCCCACCTTCCACATGACGTAGTGGAATTCGACGCGCCAGCCATTGGGCACCGCCGCGAAGAAATGCATATTGTGGTGCGGCCAGCCTCCCCCGTTGGCGATGAGCAGGTTGAAGGTCTGGGCCATGGCCGCTACTTTCATAGCTTCCGTGTAACCGCCGACGTAGCATACGTTCGGTTGGAGAATATCCACCGCCTGATTGACGATCAGCTCGCGATGGCGCAAGCGATGGCTCTCGCCCTGCCCCGCGGAGAGCGGGATGGAAGTGCGCCGCCGCAAGTCAGCCAGTAGTTTCGCGTCATTTTGATACACCGGCTCTTCAAACCATGCGAGCCGATACGGCTCCAGAAGCTTGCATAATTCCAGGGCACGATTGAACGGGAACACGCAATTGCCGTCGACCATAAGGTCCACACTTTCGCCGATCGCATCGCGCACGGCTTTGACGCGCCTCACGTCTTCGAGATGGCTCTGACCCTGATTGATGCCCACGACCATTTTCAGTTTGTCCTGTCCCTCATTGACAAATCTTTTCGCCATCTCGACCAGCTGCTCGATATTGAACTCACGCAATCCAAACGTGATGTAGCAGGCGACAGGATTCTGCGCTCCGCCTAACAGCCGCCATACCGGCTCACCGTACTTCTTGCCCTTGATATCCCACAGGGCAATATCAATCGCGCTCACCGCGCCACTCCAGGCGCCACCCTGCGAGCGCGCATTGAACGCGCGCTGCAGCTCGTGCCAGATGCGTTCGGTCTCCAGGGGGTTCTTCCCGTTTAGAAAGGGCGCAACCTCCCGGTTGATAAACTCCTTGATGCCGAATCGCTGGGGCGCGCTGGTTAAACCGTAACCGGCGACTCCCTCGTCGGTCTCAACTGCGGCAAACGTGATCGGGCGATAGGTTTTGGTGTTGAGCAGAGGGACATCAACCGGAATATTGTGAGTCGTTGCCTTAACCTTGGTAATTTTCATGTTCGCCTCCGAAACCAGTGTTTTTTAAATCACCTGCCTTAAGGCGTGAATGAGCAGCTCAACGTTTTCCACTCTCGCCCCATGTCCCATCAGCCCCACGCGCCAGATCTTGCCCTTCAATGGCCCGAGACCGGCGCCAATCTCAATGTTGAAGTCATCGTAGAGACGCTGGCGCACGCGCGCGTCATCTATTCCCGGCGGAATGCCCACCGCGTTGATCATGGGCGCGCGAATGGGTTCTGCGACGGCGGGTTCGAGGCCGATCTTTTGAATCTCGCGGATAAAGGTTTCATGCACCTGGCGGTGGCGCTCCCAGCAAGCCGTGAGACTTTCCTTGAGCACGGCCCGCAGCGCCTCGTGGAGCGCATAGTTCATTGAGATCGGTGCCGTGTGATGATAGACGCGCTCGCTGCCCCAATATTTTTCGATCATGGATAAATCGAGGTACCAGCTCTGCACTTTGTGCTTCCGCTTCCGCACCGCCTCGATAGCCCGTTCATTGAGAGTCACCGGTGAAAGCCCGGGCGGACAGCTCAGACACTTCTGCGTTCCGCTGTAACAAGCATCGATGCTCCAGGCATCGACCTTGACCGGCGCGCCACCGAGCGAAGTTACGGCATCGACCAGAAACAAGCCGCCGCGCTCGTGCACCAACCGCGCTATCTCTTCGAGTGGTTGGAGCACGCCGGTCGAGGTTTCCGCGTGCACTAGGGCGACTACTTTGTAGGCTTTGTTTGCCAGGGCGGCACGAAATTGGTCCGGTTCGAGGGCACTGCCCCACTCGGCCTCGACCGTATCGACCTGCGCGCCGCAGCGCTGGGCAACGTCCACCATGCGCGTGCCGAACACGCCGTTGACGCCAATAAGGACAGCATCGCCGGGCTCGACAAGATTCACAAAACAGGTTTCCATCCCCGCGCTGCCGGTGCCGGACATCGGCAACGCCAGTCGATTCCTGGTTTGAAAGACCTGTTGCAGCATCGCCATGCTCTGGTCCATGATTCTGAGAAAGGCTGGATCGAGATGGCCGATAAGGGGCAGCGCCATGACCTCGAGCACACGCGGATGAACCGGGCTTGGCCCTGGGCCAAGCAGCGTACGTAACGGCGGATTAATCCTGGGAATCACTTCCATAAAGAATCCTCAAAATGTTCAGCTCAGCGGTAACGAGTGGAGCTTTTGCTGCCGTGGAGAACTGAGATATTCGCTTCCCTTCTCCGTTACCGCCAGCGACGAGCAGTGCGGGGGACTTCGCCGGGTCGCGCGGGAATACGACAAAGGATGTGAATTTCCATATTTATAGGCGCCCTGGCTCCACGAGGCAAACCCGCTCAAATATAGAATGCTTTCGGCTGTGGTTGCCACAACGCCGTCAAGTCCATGGGAATTCATAAGAGCACACAGGCGTTCTTTATTGTAAAGCATGCGCTCGACTCCTCTTTAATCCTATCTCATTTCCAAGGCCTATGCTCGAGCGGCTTGACCGGTCGACCACCTCATCACTTATTCCTGCAGTTCCGCCTTCCGTTCGATCTTAGAGAAACATCATGGTTTCCGGCGCTGAAAGAAACTCCCACCACAAATTGACAATCCGAGGAAACCGCGCGCACTATACACAGGGCTGCTATCCCCCGTCAAGAACAGTGGCACGTATACCGAGGGGAGCTTTTGTCGCCTATAGAAGGCAAGTTCATCTAAGTAAGGAGAAAATTATGAAGAAATCTTTGGGTATATTGGCCGCACTCTTGATAGTGGCGGGATTGGGGGTAACTCTGACCTACGGGGATCCGGCGCCTGTCAGACCAAGAGGCATAATGAGACATCCCATGGGGATGACTTTCCCCATGTTGTTACGGGGAGTGGATCTCACAGCTGAGCAAACGACGCAGGTACAACAGATCATGGCAAACCATCGTTCCACCTTCCGCGAGCTTCTCGGTCAAATGCACTCGATCCACAGCGAGATCGAAAATAGGATCCTATCTACGGAGAATGTGACAGAGCCTGACCTAACGCCTCAGACCCAACAGCTTTCCCAGCTGCAGAGTCAGCTCGCGGACGAGAACCTCAAGGTCAACCTTGAGATCCGGAAATTACTAACGCCAGACCAATTGGTCCAGGCCGTTCAATATAGGGAGCAGATGCATGCCAAATGGGCTGAGATGAGGGAGCAATTTCGCCAAAAGAAGGCCGAAGGCAAAAACAACTAGCGTCTCCCTCCGTCAAGATAGAAGCGGCTACCCATGAACGAGCGGCCGCTTCTATTTTATAATCGGCTCAAATCGGCTCATTTTCATTGACTGCCTTGCGGCCGCACGATGGCGGGTCGATCCAGCTGTTTGGAAAAAACTCTAGCTTCCGGTATGAGATCACGGCAAGGAAAAACAGAAGAAAACTCAGAGACAAGAAATTATTGTAACCGCAAACGGGACACGGAGATCCTTGTTGAGGGTTTGATCCCCAACAAGATCTCCGGCCCTTCCGCTAACGCTTAGGGATTGAGTCAATTTATTGCGTTTTGCTCCACTTCTTTAGCCACATTTAGCCACGATCGTGGTGGTTAGAATAGTCGCTGAAATGCCGGTTGTAAAAGTGATGACACCCCGCAGCAGAAGCCATCACCACTGCCAGCATGGCGACGACCAACATTTTTCTTGCTTTTGTTATTCGTTCCATCGCCGAGCCTCCTTTCTCCTCATATTAGACAAGAGCAAAAGCCATTCCACGTGAGAACTTCAATCAATTCCGACCTTAATTCCGGCGCCAGCCTGTTCGACACAGGAAAAAAGTCGCAGAAAGGAAAAATTTACTTGCTTGTGGACTTTGCTTTGCTGAACTTGCGACACTTCGTTTTTGTTCCGGTCGGCAGATTGCGCCGCTCGCCGCGGCCCTATATAAATTGGTGATCTTCAATCACGAGGGAGAAAAAATGGCTGATCCAATTCTTAAAGAGCGCGACGGGGACGTTACCAAGATCACATTGAACCGGCCTGAGGTCGGCAATCGGCTTACTGACCCGCAGTTGGGGGATTTGGCTGCTATGATTGATGCTGCGGCGAACAATTCAAAGCTCACCGTGCTCGCGAGCGCCGGGGAGGATTTTTGTCTGGGACGCGAGGCTATGGGGCAAGCGGCGCCCAATATTGAGGCCTACGTGATGCGTGACAGAATCGACACGATCCTGAATTTATACGATGCTTTCCGCCGTTCGGTGGTACCAGTCATCGGTGTCGTTCAAGGGCGTGCCGCCGGCCTTGGTTGCGCGATTGCCGCGCTTTGCGACGTTACCATCGCGAGCGACAAAGCCCGTTTTCAGTTGCCGGAAATGGCGCACCACATCATGCCCAGCCTGGCGATGTCGGCGCTAATTGACCGTGTTTCGCGAAAGGAGCTTATGTATCTCGTGTATTCGACGGACGAAATCGACGCCAGCTTGGCGCTTTCCTTTGGCCTGGTAAGTCGGGTTGTGCCGGCAACTGAGTTTGAGTCCGTCACCCGTGAATTTGTGAGCAAGCTCGGAGGGTATTCGCGTGCCGCACTCACGGGCACCAAGGAATACGCTAGATCGGCTTACGACATGGATCCGATTGGCGCAAACGCCTTCGCTCGCAATCTGCATGCGACGATTAATAGCTCTTCGGCCATCCGCGGCTAAAGGCGGGTTTGGAGTTTTGCGTCTCGAGTTTCTTGTGTTGAACTGACTCGGCTCCCCAGCGGCCCTAGCGGGCTAGGGGTGCTGGAAGCGGTCCGCTTCAAACAGAGATCCTCGATATATCTGGCTGGCAGAGCGGGATACTCCCGCCAGAGGGCGGGAACTGGGCACAATCTCACAGCCACCACGGATAACTTGTAGATCCGACAGGGCTTAACGACTGTTTTGCGTTCCATGCTTCGTTCTCCTTAGCTACCGCGCACTATTCGCTCGTAGGGAGCAAAAGCCGCGCTGGGGAGTTCGCAAAAGCACCTATACGCTGAGCATTTTTCCATTAACCTCCGGCAAAGCTCAAGCGGAATTATTTGATAAACAATGGACTGCGCAAAACGTAACCGGGTAAACCGGAGCAATTCTTCACAAAACCTGCGGTTATTTCTTGAGCCCAAGCGGAATCAAAAAAGGCCCGGACTCTTGCGAGCCGGGCCTTCGCCGTTGACTCCCTCCCGACTATTCTACCAGCCGCTGTCCTGAGTGGAGCTGGAAGTCCGGGTAGCCGAGGGTACCCATCTCAGGTCCGTCAAGACCCTCAATTTCGGTCTCAGCGCTCACACGGATGGGCGTAATGACATCGCTGATCTTAAACCATACATAGGCCATAACGAAGCCGAATACCGCCACGACCGCGCAGTCGATGACCTGCATGATGAACTGCGAGAAGTCGCCGTAGAGGAGCCCGCGCACGCCGTCTGAACCATACGCCTTGACGAACTCGTCACGGACCACACCCCCCCAACCTGCGCCGTACTGCCCAGTGGCAAAGATACCCACCGATAGCACGCCCCAGAGACCGTTTACACCGTGGACCGAAATGGCGCCGACCGGATCATCGATGCCGCAGTTTTCCCAAAAGAAGACACTAATGACAACTAAGAAACCTGCAACCAGACCGATGACCGCTGCCCCCCAAGGATCGACGAAGGCGCACGGCGCAGTGATCGCCACGAGGCCCGCAAGCATACCATTGCACATCATCGTCGGGTCCGGCTTGAGGCCCTTCATAGAGAGCATCAAGTGCGCGCCGACGGCTCCCGTGGCGCTGGCGAGCAGCGTGTTCACGACGACGTAGCTGATACGGAGATCCGTGCCGGAAAGGGTCGACCCGGGGTTAAATCCGAACCATCCAAAGGCAAGAATGAAAGTGCCGCAGACAACCATCGGGACATTGTGACCCGGCAGCGCTTTGGGCCGGCCCTGTGAGTCGTACTTGCCGATACGCGACCCTATAACCATAGCTCCCGCAAGACCGATAATGCCGCCCATCGCGTGGACGACACCCGAGCCCGCAAAATCGACTGCCCCATGCCCAAGCCCCCAATTAATCCCGCCCTGCGCCAACCAGCCTCCACCCCAGACCCAGTTCGCATAGATACAGTAGGGCAGAGCGACCCACACACCATAAAGACAGAAGTTCTTCCACGCCCAGCGCTCAGCCATCGCGCCGGTCGGGATCGTCGCCGTGGTGTCCATAAAAACCATCATAAAGAAAAAGATCGCCAGCACCCCCGTGTCTCCGACAGCGCTGCTCAGGAAGAACCCCTTCGTACCGATGATGCCATAGGTGAATGCTCCAGTGGCTTTCCCCGCAGCATCTACAGCAGCCCCAAGCCCCCAACCCTCGCTTAACACCGATAGGCCGGGACCGAGCGACGCATACCAGCCCGGCGGCACCGGTCCGTTCCACCAGTTCCCCCAGCCGAACGCAAACCCGTAAGCCCAGAAGGCAAGACAGCCGAGAGGATAAATCATAAAATTCATGGCCGAGGTGTGGGAGGCATTCTTCGCCCGACAGAGCCCCGTCTCGACAAACATGAAACCGGCTTGCATAAACATTACCAAGAAGCCGGTGACCAACGTCCATACAAAGTTGATGGAGTAAAGATTATGGGCGATGCGGTCGTATAGATCCCCGACTTTTAGCTGATCGGGAATGTCGCCCTTACCATCGCCGGCAGGCGTCGCCCAGGCGCCACTGTTACCTCCGCCCTGATCCGGCCACATTGGTTTCTGTGGGTCCGGGCTGGTGGATGTGAAATATGGTGGCAGCTTCGGCGCCGGAGCTTGTGCCGCCGCAGCTTGAGGCGCCTCAGGCGCAGGCGCTGCTGCCTCGGACGGTTTAGCCTCCGTGCCTGCAGCCGGAGCCGGCACGGGAGCTTCCTCAGCATGGGAAAGGCCCATAGACAGAACCAGCCCTGTGATCATGACAAAACTCAACAGCGCACTGAATTTTCTTTTCTTACCCATCTTGCCCTCCAAATTTTCCCTAAATTTGTCCAGAACTTTTGTCTCACTATTGCAAGGTCCAGCGAAACTTACGGCCTATCGCTGGGGTCACAGAAAAAAGATCTGCCACGCCGCCATATTCCGGTTCCCTTCTTTCGGAGCAAAAGCCGCGCCATCAGGAAGACCGACACATAAAGGCACAAATTCATTAAATTTTTACTTTGGGGCGTCTGCAGTGCACCACCTGGTCTGCTTAACTTGTAACCGACTTGCACAAATCTTGAGCAGCAACAATCAGCAACGTGGCACCTGCATTTTGCAGATTATCTTTGGTCTTATGAGGAAATCTGACGAGGAGGCTTATTCCAGACGTCTCCGACGCGGAAGTGGGGCGCTATCGAAACACGCGCCGGTCCAAGCAACGAACCGTGATCGACCTGCCGAAGGTTTAAAGACGCAGGTTGGCTTCTTCGCGGGATCCGTGGATCGATAGGATAGGCTAAAAACCCGAGAGGTCGAATCGGACATGACCTTTCAGCGAGCACAAAACACTTTTACGCTTTGCGCTGCTGGGACGCTTTGCCGCAAAGAGAAACAGTTGCGCGCTCGAACTGGTGAAGTATTCAGGCTGCGCCAGGTCGAACACGAATTGACGAAGCCCAAAAATCGATTTCACCTAGAATTTTCCCTCAAATGTTTTCAACGTCGTGACGTCCGGCTTTCCCGATAGTCTAAACTGACCGATCGGACTTTTCTATTCTTGGAGAGCCAGGATTTGTCTTACCATCACTAATTTTCATGCTCTAAGCTTCTTCCGTGCCCTTTTTCATGCGTAGGATGTTTCGCCCTTTTTCCCGCCGATACTCCAGCGCGTCCATCAAGTTGCGCGCGAGATGGATACCCAGTCCTCCCACGGTTCTTTCCTCCAGGGGTCGACTCACGTCGGGTATTGACGCCTCCAGCGGACTGAAAGGTCGCCCATCATCCTCCACCTCGGCCGTCACTTTTCCCGGCTTAAAGCTGAGACGGACCCGAATATCATGTTCGCGGTCGTCGCAGTAGGCGTAGGAAATAACATTGGTGAGGATCTCTTCCAAAGCGAGATGGAGATCATGTGAAACCTTGGGGCCCAGACGGTGAAGCGCGCCGAATTCGGTGACGATTTGATTCAACCTTTCCAGCTCGGAGAGTTGATTCTTGATCTCGATGGTCAATCTCGTTTCCCCCGGCCGCACATATTCCAATGCTAGAGCCGTTATATCGTCCGACTGCGGGGCTCCCGCGGAAAAGTTCCTGATTTCGTTGACAATGTCACCAACGATCTGCCGAAGGGTGCCTCCACGAGCTTTCGATAGGAACTGCTCCAACCGCTGTTCTGAAAAAAGATTCTCCTCGCCATCCATCGCCTCGGTCACCCCATCGGTGTAGAGAAAAAGCTTTTCCCCGGAATCAAGAACGATGCGCTTAGACGCATACACAAGTTTCTCCACCACACCCAGCGCCATTCCTCCCGTGTTTTCCAACGGCTTCACGCCGTCGCGGGAGAGGTAAAACGGAAGGTTGTGTCCGCCATTGCTGTAATCAAACTGGCCGGTGCGAATATTCAAGATGCCGCAAAATAAGGTGACGAACATACAGGCGTCGTTGTCCCGGCAGATTTCCTCGTTCAACCGGGTGAGAATTTCCGCGGGGCTGGCCAACCCGCTTGCAGTTGCCTTGAGCAAGGTTTTGGTCAGGGCCATAAAAAGGGCCGCTGGCACCCCTTTCCCGGAAACATCGCCGACGGCAAAACATAGCCGGTCGTCATCGAGGAAGAAAAAGTCGTAGAAATCTCCTCCGACTTCCTTTGCCGGAACTAGCGTAGCAAAGATGTCGAACTCGTGCCGTTCGGGAAATGGCGGAAAAATTTGGGGCACCATGTTCATCTGGATATCATGGGCGATTTTCAATTCACTTTCGATGCGTTCCTTCGCCGCTGTGGTCTCCGCCAAGTCTTTTAGATATCGTCGCAAGGTCTGCTCCATGTAGACAAAAGACTCCGCGAGTTCCGCTATTTCATCGCTCGATTTCGTAGCAAGGGATTCAATCTCCGTCACCGCACTCGCTGAAGCCGCAAAGTCACTAGAGGCGAGTGTGTGAGCATGTTCGGCCAGTAGGTTTAGAGGGCGAGAAATCCGGTTCACGAGGATATAGGCGAGGAGAACGCTGAACAAGAAAATGATCAACATGAGTCTTTGTTGCGCCATGACGGCAGACCAAATCTGCGCCCGAATAATGCTTCGGTCCATGCCCACATGCGCATATCCGGCCACACCGGCCAGTATCGGCGCGGCGATGTCAATGACCTCTCCGATACCGTCAATATAGAGGTTGGTGGTGATTAGTTCTTCTCTGGCGCCTCGTTTCTGGATCTCGCTCTGAATTTGCAAGACTGCCATGGGTATTCTGGGAACAAAGGTATGGGAAAGGATCTCTCCATGCCGATCGGCAACAAAAGCGTAAGCCACCCCTTCAATCTCGGTAAACTGATCAACTACAGCCTGAACCGTCGAAGCGTCCCTGTTCAGCAACAACTCTACGCTAGAATCCGCAATACTCTTTGCGATTGCTGTCCCTTTGCTTTGATATTCTTTGGTAAGTTGCCTGTACAGGTTCCAACCCGAAACGATAGAAGTCGTGGTGGCAATCACACCAAACAAAATGACCATGAGGATGAGGGTCTTCTTAAACAGCCTCATTGCCTCCATCTCCCCCAATTCGTGATCGGAACAAACCTGCCATCGCTAAGGGTCGTATAATAAATTTTCTCCGACCCCTGGTGTTTATCGGGACCGAACGAAATCGGCGTACCCATTCCGAGATCCAGATTCTTGATCCGCTCTGTGACTTCTTTGATACGGCTACTTGTGACGTTCTCCCCCATTCTTTTGAGGATGCCAACGAGCAGCTTGGCATTCAGAAAGCCCTCCAGGCTGACAAAGCTGTATTGGAGTGGTTTATAGTTTTGGTCGATAAGATTGTGCGGGGGCAGGGGGTTATATTTGTCTATCAATTCCCGATATTCTCTAACCGAAGACAATGAGGTATCCTCATAACTCGGCACCACCTGTGAATTGATGAGATCCTGCGTGTAGTCTTTTTTCGCAGCCCGGCCGCTCTCCAGCAGTAGGGCCGCTAAACTCTCGCTACCTACGAAAGAGACATTTGCAATGGGAATTCGCCAGCCGGCGTTCCGCGCATCTCTAATAAAACCTGCGCAAGCCTCATAAGCCCCCACAGAAATAATCGCATCCGGCGCCGCGCTTCTAAGAATTTCAACCTGATCCTTGAGCGTCTGGGAATAGGCTGTCCCCCTGCGATAAGTCGCCTCCTGGGCAATTTTAAGGCCCCCATTTTTCGCTAACGCTCTTCTTATGCCGTCCCAGCCGCTCCTGCCATAGGCATCAGATTGATAGAAAACACCAATCCTTCTTCTGCCGACGAGTACAAAGTTATCCACCAATCCTTCTGCCTCCTCCTGGTACGACGCTCTCAGATTGAATACATAGGCGTTATAAGGCGGCTGTCGTTGGGGTTGAGCCCCGGTAAAGGGAAAGAATAAGAACATGGGCCTAACGCGGTAGCTTTTGAGCAGCGGCAGGACCCTGGTCACTGTGGGCGTTCCTACATAATCAAACAAGAGAAACACTTTGTCCTGTTCCATAAATCTAATGGTATTCTGTATGGCGGATATGGGGTTATAAGCGTCATCATAGGCTTTAATGACTATCTTTCTGCCGGAGACACCGCCGCTTTGATTGATGTGCTCGATATACGCCATGGAACCCCGATAGAGCTCGATACCGAGACCCCTCGATGGTCCGGTAAATGCAGCGGACATGCCGATGACTATGTCCTCGGCAAGGACTCCCCCGGGAAGAAAAACGAGCAGACCGCAAAAGAGCAGGAGTCGGTGCAAGAGTTTCATTAAGTCCCGCCGCGGATGATGACGCGCCGGTCAGGCCGGAACGCTTCGAACTCTCCCACCTGCCAAAACAGGCACTATCACTCCTGCGCGCGCCACTTCACACTGGCTGGAGCGCCGGCAGTCTGATGACGAATTCAGCGCTGCCGTTATGTTGGCTGCATTCGAGACTACCGCCGAGCCAGCCAAGCGTCCGGTTATAAAGGTCAAGGCGGCGCTTCCCTAAAGCAACTGGAGTGATCGGGTCGCGGCTTGAGAGTGGTCAAAATATCGTCAAGCCGTTCCGCCCCTACGTTTGCGTCGGCTTGGTGATAATCGGGAAGATTTCGACGGACGTGGTGCCGGGTACTTGTTGCCAAACGTTTGCTTCGATCTTTTTGCTACCCTCGCGCACAGCGCCGGGCCTCCCCCCACGAGGCATCGGGATCACAAGTTGACGTCAATGAACGATGTAAAGCCCGCTAGGTTCAAGACATTATAGATCTGCGGCGGGACATTGAGCAGTCGCAGCCGCTCGGCCCGTTTTTGCAGCGCCTTGGCCGCGAGTAGCAGGACACGCAAGCCGGCGCTGCTCATATACGATACTCGGGCCAAGTCGATCTGCACTGCGCCGCTTGGACTCTCAGCGGCATGCAGGAGCGGCTCCTGTAGAAAGGCAGCCGTATCGCTATCTACGGGTCCCTCAACATGGAGAACGACTGCCGATTCCAAACGCTCGAGCGTGACTTCCAGCTCTTTCATCGTTCGCTACCCTCAAGGACGGAATTACCCTCCGAACCATGAAGATCGGAAAAAATTCTTTCAGCAACCGCCCGACAGTTTCGCGTCGAAGCGCTACACATTCACCTTAAGACAGACAGAGCCTATCCCCATTTACTCACCGAGTGCAAGATGCTGCCGAATTTATGGGCCTAGGCTTTCGCCGTCTGGGGCCGGCGAAAAGCAAGCGGCATTGAACCGCTTGCGGCCAGACCCTCGAGTACTCCCCGAACGCTTTCGTCTAGAGCAGGATGAGATGAGTGTTGGACGATTGAAAGCCCTAACCGATTCAGGTCTGCCGTTTTGTCGCACACTCGCTCTTTACAAATAAGTCTACATGCCGGTAAATATAATAGGGCAGCGTCCGTAAGTCAGAATTCATCAACAAAGAGCGCCATGGAGAAACTCCTCGCCAGTTGCGCGCCCCATATCGATGCGGCCATGCGCATCATCGTGGGACTGCTTTTCGCGTGCCACGGAGCACAGAAGCTCTTTGGGGTTTTTGGCGGTCTGAGCGGAGCCGCAGCGCCGCTTTTTTCATTGATGGGATTAGCAGGAATAATCGAGTTTTTCGGTGGCTCACTCGTGGCGGCGGGATGGCTGACTGGCTTCATCGCTTTTCTTGCTAGCGGCGAAATGGCTGCTGCCTACTTCATGGAACACCTGCCAATCGGCTTCTGGCCAACCAAAATTATGGCGAGTTGCCAGTCATCTACTGTTTTGTTTTTCTTTACATCGCGAGCAGGGGCTCAGGTACCTGGAGCGTCGATGCAGCTCTGGGGAATAGGTGAATCGTTGTCTAAACTTTAACCAAATTTTCAAACTCGGAGGCGCGTATGGCTACACATCTTTCCATGCGTTCTGGAAATCCGGCGCTGAGCGCTGATACATTTCGGGGCGAGAGAGCCCTTCCCGGAACAGAGGCAATGACGATCAACGGGACGGTCAACAAGACCGCCCTTTCGCTTGTTATCCTCATTCTGGCTGCGAGCTTCACCTGGAACTCAGGGGCGGGGGTAGGACCTCTCACAGCGGCCGGATTTATTGGCGGTCTGATCGCCGCGCTGTGCACTGTGTTCAAGAAGACCTGGGCGCCAATCACGGCGCCGCTTTATGCCGGCTTCGAGGGTCTCGGTTTGGGAGGGGTGTCAGCAGTCTTTGAAGCGAACTATCCAGGGATTGTAAGTCAAGCTGTTTTTCTGACCTTCGGTACGCTTGGAGCCCTTCTCATTGCTTACCGGTCCGGATGGATCCGGGCCACGGAAAATTTCAAACTCGGCGTTTTTGCCGCTACCGGCGGCATTTTTGTTGTTTATCTGCTCGGCTTTGTTCTTAGCTTCTTTGGCGTCGGCATCCCGCTCATTCACAGCAGCGGCCCTTTCGGTATTCTGTTCAGTCTCTTTGTCGTAGTGGTCGCCGCTCTCAACCTTGTCTTGGATTTTGACTTCATCGAGCAAGGAGCCGAACAGCGGGCGCCGAAGTATATGGAGTGGTACGCTGCCTTTGGACTGATGGTGACGCTGATCTGGCTCTACCTCGAAATGTTGCGCCTGCTTGCGAAGCTGCAAGAGCGCCGGTAGAAGCTAGCCGGCTGCGACTTTGGCCGCCAGCCAACGCGCCGTGCGCAGCAGGCGCGCATCGTCATTGCGCGGGCCGACGAGTTGAACTCCAAGCGGTAGACCGTTCCTGCTCTGCAGAAGCGGCAGGCTAATCGCGGGCATGCCGCACAACGTCCACAGCGCGCAGAACACTGGATCTCCGGTCGAGGTAAGTCCCTTCGGCGCGGTCCCCGGAGCGGACGGCGTCAGGATCGCGTCATAGTGCTGCTTGAACAGCTCAACAAAGTTTTCATAGATTGGCTGAATCCGGCTGACCGCGCGCTGGTAGTCAAGCGCGCGCACCTCCCGTCCCCGTTCAAGCTGTGCGCGCAACGTTTCTGACAAGCGATCGCGGCCTTCGTCCCATTCCCGTTCCAGGTTTGTCGCCATCTCGGCTGCCATGATCGTGCGCTGCCACTGCCACGCGTCGGCCTGCCCTGAGCCAGGTCGAAGGGTTGCCGACGGGAAGAGCTCAACCTCCTCGACACGGTCGCCCAGGCGCTCGATAAGCTCCGCGAACCCCTCTTTCGTTTCCATATCCGCGCGCTCCCAGTAAGGGGTTTTCACGAACGCGAACACCGGCGGCAGCGGTGGTTCCCCGGCTGCCGCATCGACGAACGGAACGAGCGCGCGCGGCCTTGTATCGGGATCGCGCTCGTCATAGCCGACTAGTTGCTCGGCAAGCAGCGCGACATCGCCGATAGTACGCGCGAATAAACCGACGTGGTCGAGCGTGCGCGAGAGCGCGAGGATGCCGTGGCGCGAGATCAAGCCATGCGTCGGCTTGAAGCCGACCACACCGCAAAATGCCGCGGGCCGGATCGTTGAGCCGTTAGTCTGGCTGCCGAGCGCGAGCGGCACCATTTCGGCAGCAACCGCCGCGGCCGAACCGCTGGAGGAACCACCGGGTGTATGCTCAGGATTATGCGGATTGCGCGTTTTTCCAGGCGTGAGAAACGCGAACTCAGTGGTCACGGTCTTTCCCATGATCACTGCGCCCGCGGCGCGCAGCCTCGCCACCACAGTCGCGTCGCGCGCAGGCGCACGCCCCGCGTGGAGGACGGAACCATTCTCAGTCGGCATGTCGGCAGTGTCGAAGATGTCTTTCACACCCACGGGCACGCCATGCAGCGGGCCGGCCGGCTGCCCCTCGCTGCGCCGCCAGTCTGCGGCGCGCGCTTGCCCCAGCGCGTAGTCGGGATCAAGAAACGCCCACGCTTGGACTTGCTCATCGACCGCGCGAATGCGCGCGAGACAGGCCTCGACCAATTGCTCCGAACTAATGACTCCCTCACGGATCAAGCGCGCGGCTTCGCAAGCGGAGAGCAAGTGGAGATTTGCGAGATCCATTGTCTTACCGGTTGCCCGTCGAATCTCGGTCCTAACACACAGTTCCCCCTCTCGCAACTTTCAAGGGCCTCCACCGGCTCGAACCACCACGATGGCCAACGCGCTTGTACACCTGTGAGATATGGCATGGCCTCGAGGATCACGGCCACCGACCGCCTTGCCCTGTTTACGGAGGTAGTTGTTGTAGGATGGGTTGAGGCCCTTCGACCGCGCTCAGGGCCGGCTCCGCGATACCCATCCGCCCGCTAACCTGGCAAAATTGATCGCCAGACCACCGTCCCTTGCGGGCCGGACGACCCGATGCGGCAGCGCCAGCAATAAATTGACATCGGGCTGAATTGTCGGCTATATATCCCACAGTTTCTTCGTTGAGATGGCGGGACTAAAAAGGAGCTACCCATGTCACAGAAACGACTTTCTCGACGCGATTTCATCAAAACCACGGCGGCGGGAGCGCTCGGAGCCGGGCTCAGCACGAGTATCCTAGTTCCATCGCGGTCCCACGCCGCTAGCGCTAGGAAGACTCTTAAAATTCTTCAATGGGTTCATTTCGTCCCCGCTTTCGACAAATGGTTCAACGAGAAATACGTCAAAGAGTGGGGCGAAAAAAATAGCATCGAAGTGACCGTCGACAATATCGGCCTTGCCGGCCTTAGCGCCCGCGCCGCGGCCGAAGTCTCCGCCCAGAGAGGTCACGACCTTTTCCTCTTCTTATGGCCGCCGCCTTTCTACGAAGATCAGGTGATGGACATGAAGGACGTTTATGCCGAGTGTGAAAAGAAGTACGGCAAGCCCATCGACCTTGCCATCAAAAGCACTTACAACCCCAAGACGAAAAAATATTTTGGCTTTTCTCCATCGTTCACACCCGACCCGATCAACTGGCGGAAAGATCTATGGGACGACGTCGGAGTTGCGCCGGACAGTTGGGACAAGATCCTCGACGGCGGCCGCAAGATCAAGCAGAAGCACAACATCCCGGTGGGCCTTGGTTTAGCGCAGGAACTCGACACAGCAATGGCCATGCGTACTATCATGTACTCCTTCGGCGCCGGTGAGCAGGATGCCAATGGTAATTTGACGTTAAATTCCAAGAACACGGTCGAGGCCGTGAAATTTGCCAAGGCTCTGTTTCAAGAAACCATGACCCCAGAAGTGTTTACTTGGGACGCTTCTTCTAACAATCGAGCGATGCTGGCAGGGACAATCTCACTGGCGCTCAATGCGATTTCTATCACGCGAACCGGGGAGAAAGACAATCCGGCATTTACGGAAAAGATTCACCTGGCAAAGGCCGCGGCTGGGCCCGTTCGGCGGATCGGCGTGGAGCATGTGATGGCGGTTTACGTAATCTGGAAGTTCGCCGAGAACATCGACGGCGCCACGAAGTTTCTAGTCGACTATGTCGGCAACTTCCGTCAGGCATTCGTGAACGGTGAATTCTACGACTTCCCCTGCTTCCAACGCACCGTCCCAGATTTGAAGCAGCTGCTTAGCAAGGACGCCAAAGCTAAACCGTCTGACAAGTATATGGTGCTGGAAGACGTGCTGAGTTGGGCCACCAACATCGGCTACCCGGGTTACGCGAACGCGGCCATCGATGAGATCTACCAGAAGTGGATCATCAACGTCATGTTCGCCAAGGCCGCTCAAGGCGTGCTGAGCCCCGAGGACGCCGTCAAAGAAGCCGAAGCGGAATGCAAGCGCGTCTGGGAGAAGTGGCGGGAGCGCAAACTGATGTAGGACAGTCGCGACGCCAGCGGCAGATTTAGTCATAAAAAGGCCCGCCGCGCCTAATCGGATGAAGGCAGAGTCCGATCTTCGACTCTCACTTGCCGATTCATCTCGCTGCCGATCGATACCTGAATCCAGCATCTGCATAGTCACCCCTCGATGGCCACCGTTGAAATACGCGGGATCAAGAAATATTACGGCGAAGTCCCGGCTGTAAAAGGCATCAATTTGCGCACTGGAGACGGTGAGTTTCTCGTGCTGCTCGGGCCCTCTGGCTGCGGTAAAAGCACGCTTTTGCGCATGATCGCGGGCCTGGAAACGCCGAGCGAGGGAGAACTCTTGATCGCCGACAAGGTGGTCAACGATTTGCCGCCGCGCGCGCGCCAGGTTGCAATGGTCTTTCAAAGCTACGCGCTTTATCCGCACATGACCGTTTTCAAGAACATCGCCTTCCCATTGAAAGCGCAGGGAATAGACAAAACGGAAATCCCGAAAAAGGTTGAATGGGCCGCGACTCTTTTTGGCATCGGCCATCTGCTGCAGCGCAAACCGCGCGAGCTATCCGGCGGCGAACGCCAGCGCGTTGCTTTGGCGCGCGCGCTTGTGCGCGAGCCGGCGGTATTCCTACTTGATGAGCCGCTTTCCAACCTCGATGCCCAGCTGCGCGCGTCGGCCCGCGAAGAACTACAGCAGTTTCAGCGGCGCATCGGCACGACGACCATCTACGTCACTCATGACCAAGTTGAAGCAATGGGTTTGGGCGACCGCATTGCCGTCATGAGCGGCGGCCTGGTGCGACAGGTGGGCACGCCTCAAGAGATTTACGACGAACCGGCGGATACCTTTGTCGCCCGCTTCGTCGGCTCGCCACCCATGAATTTGGTGCGGCGCGATAATTATTTCTTGGGTTTTCGACCGGAGCACTTTCTACCTAAAGGAACTCAAGACGGCACGTCAAAGACGGTCACATTTTCTTTTCGTGTGACCCGAGTGGAATACCTGGGCGCCGACCGCCTCCTGTATGGGACGCTCGCCCATCCCGATGCGGATCAAAAAGTGATCGGCCGATTACCGTCGACCGTCACCGCAAGAATCGAACCCAACATGACCCATGACTTCGCCGTGGATGCCAACGTGCTGCGCTTTTTCGATCCTTCGACGGAGCTTCGTATTGCCGCGCGCTCGCTCTAGAATCATCTGATCCATGAATGCATCCGCGCAATTCACACAAATGCCGCGACCCGCGAAAAAGCAGCGAGGTTATCAAGCGATATTTGATAACGAACACTGGCTTGGGTCGTTGTTGATCGGCCCGGCAGTGCTTTACATTATGCTGCTGGTCGGAGTCCCTTTCTTCATGTCCCTTTATTATAGCGTCAGCAACACTACCATCGGCGGCCAGAGCATGACCTTTGTCGGTTTACGCAATTTCACCAACATCATTGGCACGCCAAAGTTTCAAACCGCACTGAAAAATACCCTGATTTTTGCGCTGCTCTCGCAGCTTGTGATTTTGCTTCTCAGCCACGCGTTGGCGCTCGTGTTGCAAAAGGAATTTCGCGCCAAAAAATTGATTCGCTTTCTCATCCTGCTGCCTTGGGTGGCGCCGATTTCAATCGGCACGATTGGCTGGCTGTGGATCTTTGATTCCACCTATAGTGTTCTGAACTGGACACTGCGCCTACTCGGTCTGGTCCACGGCCAGGGTTTCATGTGGCTTGGCGTACCGAATTTGGCGATGGGTTCGATCATAGCGGTGAATGTCTGGCGCCAGCTGCCGTTGGCAACCGTCATTCTGCTCGCCGGCCACAGCTCAATCTCAAAAGATATTCACGATGCAGCGGCAGTGGATGGCGCAAGCTTTTGGCGCCATTTTTTCCAAGTAACCGTGCCGCTGATCCTGCCGATCAGCTTGGTGGCCCTGCTTTTCGGTTTGATCTTTACCTTCACCGACATGATCATCATTTATAACCTGACGCGCGGCGGACCATTTGATAGCACGCAGGTGCTGGCGAGCCTGGCATTCTATACGGGCATCGCCGGGGGTGATCTCGCCGAAGGCGCGGCGATTTCGCTATTCCTATTTCCTTTGCTTCTGACCGTGGCTCTCGGATTCCTGCGCATAGCCCGGCGCACCGAGGTGGCGTGACGTGAATGTCGAGCGAGTCAAACGTTGGGGGGCTTGGGCGACGCAGTGGAGCATTCTCTGCTCAATTACCTTTTTTCTCGCCTTTCCTTTTTTCTGGATGCTCATCACCGCGTTCAAACGCCAGAGCGATCTTTACAATCTTAATCACAATCCGTTTCTTTTTTACGAAGCGCCGACGCTGGAGCATATCCACCGTTTGTTTACCGAAACCGAATATAGTCAATGGTTGCTCAATACCGCGTTTGTCGGCGTGCTGGTCGTGATCATCACGCTGGTGTTGGCGGTCCCAGCGGGGTACGCTTTGGCGCGGATGACCAGTGCTTGGGGCGAGCGACTGGGCATCGGGATCTTTCTCACTTATCTGGTTCCGCCGACGCTCTTGTTCATACCGCTTTCGCGCGTCGTGGTGAGCCTCCATCTGGACGATTCGTTATGGTCGCTGGTGTTGGTTTATCCTTCTTTCACGGTGCCATTTTCCACTTGGCTGATGATGGGTTTCTTCAAGGCGATTCCAAAAGACGTGGAAGAGGCCGCCATGATCGACGGCTGCAGCCGTCTTGGCGCATTTATTCGGGTCGTTGTGCCGATCTCGCTGGCGGGAGTTCTTACCGTCGCCATTTTCAGCTTTACCCTCGTAGTTCAAGAATTCGTCTACGCCGTGACTTTCATCTCGTCGGTAAAAAATCTTACGGTCAGCGTGGGCGTTCCCACCTTTTTGGTCCATGGGGACGTCTATTTCTGGGGCTCGCTGATGGCTGGTTGCTTTATTGCCAGCGTTCCGGTTGCAATTCTTTATAATTTTTTTGTCGATCGCTTTATCGCCGGCTTTACCATGGGCGCGGTTAAGTAGTACGGCGAGTCCAAAAAAAATCTCTTCCGGCCTGCCAAACAAGCGACGACCGACCTCGACGAAGGATAGGTCGCGCGCGGGTCTTGACGTTAAGTCGCTTCTCCAACTGTTAATAGCGGTTCAGGTTTTACGGTTGACGTTCGTTGGCAAATTGGTGATCTAAGGGAGCATTGAAAATGCGCAGAACCTTCTGCGATCAGTTATTGGCTGGTTCCATTGAACCAGACTTCTTCAGCGACTCTTCGGGGTTGGTTAAGATTCGAGCAAGATACCGAAAACGAAAACTTCAGTGTGCGGATTGACAACCCGAACCGGCGCCCGGATACGCTTGTAGGCGTGTCCGCTGGCCGTTTGCTCGCGACCGCAAGCAAGAGACCAACTATCGTCCAAAGCGGAACGCCGGAAGCTCGTAGAGAAGATAGCCCATCACACGGTAGTTAGTTTCTCTAGCCGGGGTCACCGGCACTTGCACTCCCAGGGCGATCGCCCAGTTCCCTGACAGAGTGATTCCTTTCCGCAGACCGGCCGTGAGATAAAGCTGAAAAGGCTTCGCGCTTTGATTTCCCCACTCGCTCTGGCCGTTGAATTCGAAAAGCGCCTGAACTTCTGTTCCTCTCCCCGCATAAAGAATAGGATAGGAGAACGCTAGATTATAGAATATCGCTTTTGGCGCCCGCCGTGTGACAAAAGGATATTCAAACTTCAAACTTCCCTGGCTCACGAAATCTCCCCACGCTTTTCCGGCTGCGAGGAAAGGAGAAAGAGTCGTTGTTCCTTCGCCTAATTCCCGATGAAAATTCCCTGTCGGCATCCCGACCTCAAGTCCTCCGCTGAGGATAAAGAGACTTTCATCGTTGTAGTAGAGGGCATATTTTACCGCCGCCTCGACGTCTCCGATCCCTCCAATCGTCGCGCCGTCCTTCGGATCTCTAATGGAAAACGGAAGGTTCAGTTCAATTTGGGTCCGGGCTCCCAAACGCTTCTCAAGGCCCCATACGAACTGAGCGTCTCGCTCTTTGTCGGGAGTGCGGGCGAAATTCCAGGTGAGAACGAGTTCGTTTTCAGGGAAAGCCTTTTCGGTTACGAACGGCCTGGGAAAGTTCAGATCGGCCGACGGCCAATCTTCGGTGCAGAACGTTCTAACATAGGCGATTACTTGATTGATTTGTTGGTCTGTTAGTGCCTCGTGAAAAGCCGGCATCTGCTCAGAACGCCCCACTGCTGCTCCCCCTTCGGCGACAACAAGGCCCCAGTCTCGATCGGTCTCTTCTGAATTGAATGCGCACCAAGTGAAATCCGGGAGCGGTACGCTAACGCCCAGGCCGGAGACCTGTCCCTTGCCATCGTCGCCGTGGCAAGAAGCGCACGCATCAGCGTAAAGTTGCTTTGCTTCCTCCCTCTCTTTGCCCATCAGGCGAGAAGCGCCCCATCCGGCGGAAATCCCGAGTGTGAGAAGACCCAGTCCCGCAAAGATTACACTGATTCGATTCATGACCCCTCCTACCATTAGAGATGCCTCTGTGCGCTACTCCCAAATATTTCAGGCGACGGGTACTGTCAAGGATGATTTGAACAGCTTAAATGATGCAAAACGTTCAGCCGGTTCAAATCGCGTGCGCCTCGCCCTTTGAGTCTTTTTGAGCAGCCTGTAAAAAACTGCCGCCACCCTATGACCCGTCCCGGCTGGTAAATTTTCTTGCGCTCGTGTATTGCAGTTTTGAGGTCCAAAGCTTGAACCGGGAAGTGCTCATCCGTGACCTGCGCGAAATCGTCGGCCCGCGCTACCTCCTCGTCGATAAGGGAGACGTGATCGTATACGAGCAGGACGGCTCGATCTTTCAGGCGCTGCCCGAGATGGTAGTACTGCCGGCCGACGTCGAACAGGTTGCAGCGGTAATTCGCCTTGCGCGGCGCGCGAACCTACCGATTGTTCCCCGCGGCTCGGGAACCGGACTCGCCGGTGGGGCCGTGCCGGCCGAGGGGGGGATTGTTCTCTCCCTGGCGCGCCTGAATCGTATAATTGAAATCGATCTGCCGAACCGCATCGCGATTGTCGAACCCGGCGTGACCAACGCCGACGTCACCAAGGCCGTAACCAAAGACGGCTTCTTCTACGCGCCCGATCCGAGCAGCCAGGCCGCCTGCTCCATTGGCGGCAACGTCGCCAACAATTCCGGCGGCCCTCACACACTTGCCTATGGCGTGACGACCAACCATGTTCTGGGTCTCGAGGTTGTCTTGGATGACGGACAGGTCGTGTGGCTCGGCGGCCAAGTCCCCGACAGCCCCGGCTACGACCTCTGCGGTGTTTTCGTCGGCTCCGAAGGAACCATGGGCGTCGTGACGAAAGTAGCGCTGAGACTGATGAAGACGCGCGAGTCCGTCAGCACGCTGCTGGCGATCTTTGACCAGATGGATACGGCGACACAGACCGTCGTCGATATCACGGCGGCAGGCATCATTCCCGCGGCCTTGGAGATGATGGACCGGACAACCATCGAGGCGGTGGAAACTGGCTCACCGGTTGGTTTTCCCCGCGACGCCGAAGCGGTACTACTCGTCGAAGTCGAGGGCATGCGCGAACAGACTCAGTGCTCTATCGGTCTCGTGGGCGCGATCTGCGAACATAATCGCTCCCGAGAGGTTAGAGTCGCTAAGGACGAAGCTCAGCGGCAGCTCCTATGGAAAGGCCGAAAAGGCGCTTTCGGCGCCATGGGCGCCCTGGCGCCGAACTATTACGTCCAGGACGGCGTCGTGCCGCGGAGCAAGCTACCGGAGATGATGCGGCGTATCGCCGATATCAGCAAGCAATTTAACCTCCGCATTGCCAACGTGTTCCACGCCGGGGACGGCAATCTCCACCCGAATATCCTGTTCGATATGCGCAATCCCGGAGAGTTCGATCGGGTTGTCGAGGCCGGCGCGGCCACGCTGCGCGCCTGCATCGAGCTCGGCGGTAGCATTACCGGCGAGCACGGCATCGGCCTGGAAAAGAAAGCCTATATCGGACTTTTGTTCAACGAGGCCGATCTCGAAGCAATGACGCGGGTCCGTCGAGCCTTCGACCCGGATCATCGCTTTAACCCGGCAAAGCTGTTTCCCACACCCTTGGGCTGCGGCGAGATCACGGGGCAACCAGGTCCCATTCCACCGGGGTTATGGATCTGATGTCTGATCGTTGTTCGTGTTAGTGGTTCGTGTTCGTAACGAGCACGAGCACGAAACCCGAGCACGGCTAGAGAAGGACGATCGTGAACATTGGGGAAAAATCACAAGCCCCCGAGCGCGGTAAGGTAAGCGCATTAGAGATCCCCGAGCTCTACCGCTGCGTCCACTGCGGGCTTTGTCTGAATCAATGCCCGACCTATCGTGTACTGCGCTTGGAACCGGAATCACCGCGAGGCAGAATTCACCTGGTCAAGGCTGCCGCGGACGGCCGCATCGAGCTCAACGATCGCTTTAAAGAACATTTGCACCTTTGTCTTCTCTGCCGCGCTTGCGAGAGCGCTTGCCCTTCAGGCGTCCAGTACGGACACATCGCAGAAAAGGCCCGGGAAATGATCGGCCCGCCCGGATCAAATCTTTCCCGCTCGGTCCTTAACTTCGCATTTACCCGGCTACTTCCCTACCCTGAGCGTCTAAGATGGGCAGCGCGTTTCTTGCGCGTTTATCAGCGCACCGGTCTGCAGCTCGCCGCTCGACCGTTCTTACCGAAGACGATCAGGGAGATGGATTCGATGCTGCCGACGATCCCAAAGAGCTTTTTTGAACTCAAGCGGGAATCGTTACCGTCAATCGGCGCGCGCCGCGCAAAAGTGGGCATGCTAAGCGGGTGCGTCATGCCGTACTTTTTCGGCGACGTGAATGAAGCCACGGTACGCGTCCTGCAGCGCAACGGTTGCGAGGTTGTGTTTCCAAGAAACCAAACCTGCTGCGGCGCGCTAAACGTTCACAACGGTGAAAGCACGGCGGCAAAGGAGATGGCGCGGCGGAACATCGGGGCATTTCTCGCTGCCGGAGTTGATGTCATCATCGCGAACGCAGCCGGGTGTGGCGCCGCGATGAAAGAGTACGGTTATCTGTTGCGGGACGATTCCGCTTATGCTGGGAAGGCAAAACAATTCGCCGCGATTGTCAAAGACTCCGCCGAGTTTCTCGCCGATCTCGGTCTTATCGGCAAGCTCGCCCCGCTCAATATGACCGTAACCTACCAGGATCCCTGCCACCTGGCTCATGGCCAGCGCATTCGCTCTCAGCCAAGACAACTCATTCAAGCCATCCCGGGATTGAAGCTCGTCGAAATGGACGGTGCCGATCGCTGTTGCGGCAGTGCCGGGATTTACAACCTTACGCATTCCGCTATGTCACAGAATCTCTTGCAAGAGAAAATGCAGTCCATCGCCGCGACCAACGCGCAAGCCGTCGTAGCCCCCAACCCAGGCTGCATGCTTCAGCTCCGCTACGGCGCGCGGCAATACGGCCCCCGTATCGAGGTGTACCACCTAGTGGATCTTCTTGACCGCTCCTATAGCGCGGCCGAAACTTCGTCGCCGCAATGAAGCTTAGCGAGGACCAGCTCGCGCAAAGGCTGGAATCCGCGCTCAGCCCTGACGCCGTAACGGCGGAGCCTAACCTGCTCAACCGACATATCGTCGACGGCCAACGGCCTGCGCTCCTGTGTTATCCGCTCACTGCGGCACAAATTGCGGCGGTGTTACGTATCTGCAACGAAGCCGAAGCGGCCATCGCCCCTTGGGGTGGTGGAACAGCCATGGCGTTGGGCAATCCACCGCGGCAGCTCGATGTCGTGATCGACCTCGGCCGGTTGAACCGGCTGGTCGAGCACGACGACGCTAACCTCACGGCTACAGTCGAAGCCGGCATAAGTCTCAGCGTGGTGCAGGAGACCCTCGTACAGCGCAATCAATTTCTGCCGCTTGATCCTCCTCGCCCGTCGCGCGCGACCGTCGGCGGCGTTCTCGCGACGAATCTTAGCGGGCCGCGGCGGGTCTCGTACGGCAGTACCCGTGACCTCACGATCGGCATGAAAGTGACGCTGGCGACAGCCGAAGTGATCAAAGCAGGCGGCAAGGTTGTCAAAAACGTCGCGGGTTATGACATGTGCAAACTTTTCGTCGGCTCTTTAGGAACGCTAGGAATCATTACTGAAGCGACGTTCAAACTCGCCCCGCTTTTCGAAGATTCCGCAACGCTCATCGCCCAGGGATCATTGGTCGACTGCGTCAAGGTCGCAGAAGAAATCTCTTCTTCCATGCTTCTGCCGACCGCAGTCACCGTGTTCAACGGCGCGGCGGCGCAGGCGAATGGATTTCAGAAAGACACGGCGGCGATTGCGGTGCGGGCGGAGGGATTCACCGGGGTCGTCGAGCGCCATCTCCGTGATTTCCAGTCAATAGCCAACCGACACGAGCTCGATTCCGAGGTTCTGCGGCACGTTCAGCATGAACGACTGTGGAACCAGATCCGTGACTTCGGTGTGGATACAGACGGCATTGTTTACCGTCTGACTCTCCCGCTGGCGTCAATCGGCGACGTGTGGATGGCGCTCGACCAGTCGAACGATGGCATTCAATCGGCGCAAGTTATCGCGCACGCGCAGAGCGGCGCAATGTGGATGCAGACGAATCCAGCGCCGGAAGGTATCGGATGGTTTGCCAAACTCACTCGGCTGGCCCAAGAACACGGGGGACATGCCGTGATCATCGCCGCGCCCGCGTCGTTAAAACAAGGCATTGACATCTGGGGTCCCCCGCCCGCGAGTCTAAGCCTGATGCGCGAGATCAAGAAACAATTCGACCCTCACGGAATTCTCAACCCAGGCCGTTTCGTCGCCAAGCTTTAGAATTTCACACCGATCGAATCGGCACATCACCTCGCAGCGTTTGTGATTGACAGGGTGGGATGCGGCTGCGATAAGTACAGCGGTCGTGGCGAAGTTGAAGGAGCAATAATAGGAGAAGAAAACGAGAAGGACAAGAGCCGTTAGACTCCTAGAACGTGAAACCCTTCCCTTTCTGCGGCACCACCCAACCGCCGATCCAGAGCGACAAAGGGAAAGCCTTGTGGATTCTCCTCGGAGGCGATGAGCGCGGCCGCCAGTTGTAAAGAATCGGCTGCCCGAAGGGGATGCGTTTCCAGCAGCCGCCGCGCGCGTTCTCGAACTCGCTCTACGGAGATGACCTCGGACCAAGCTATTTCCAGAGTGGCGAGTTGCTCTTTAGCCTTGCTAAACTCAATAGGTTTGAGAGATCTTTCTCTGAGTCTCCGGGTCAATGCTGATACCACCTCTACGGGAGTCAGAAGCCAAACCACGATGTCGCTATCTTCGGTTAAAAGCATGCGGCAATCGCCGGTTTCCTTCGCTATCGCGACCAGAGGCACGATCGCGGAGGCATCCCAGAACCTCACCGTCCCTTCTCCCTCTCCTCTAAGAGCGCGTCCAAAATCCGCGCACGCTTACCGCTGAGTTTTGCCCTGAAGAACTTCTCAGGAATCTTGCCGCTGCCCAATCGGATGATGCCTTTTCGCTCCAGGGCGATAAGTTTTCCGCTAGACGACTTCCCGGCGACGGGCTTCAGTTCGGCCACGGGGACCCTGCGATCTAAAACCAGTACGGTCTCTCCATGCTTTACGTAATCGAGGTAACGGCTGATTTGATTCTTGAGCTCCGAAACGCTTGCTTTTTTCATGTGGCCATAATAGCCTCCAGCCGCGACGGAGGTCAAGGTAGGGCCTCATGATAAGGTGGCTAAATGGAAGAAGGCGCACGGAGCAAAGGGCAGAGCGCAAGGCGCGGAAGAAAGGTCATCAAATAGGCGTGAGATGTGAGGAGTGAGAGAATTCAGTTTTTAGATTGGCGAGAAGAAGAATTAACAAAACCGTCTGCATACAAACAAACGGCGCGCTTTGAAACGCGGCTACCGCGCAGCTCGATTCACGCCTTCAGTGTTATCACGTTGTGCCTGGGCACGAACTTCGGGCCTAACGCAAACGTAGTCGCCGGGAGCGGCTTCGCGCCAGACGTAACCCTCAACGCAGGTGTTCACGCCATTGGCGCCCTTTGGATCCCTGTGGTCCAGCGCCTGGTTGTTATCGCGCTGCACTTGGGAGCGCGCGTCAGGCGTGACGCAAACGTGATCGCCAGGAATCGCTTCGCGCCACACATAGCCTTCGGCGCAGCCACCTAAAACAACGGCCTTTTTTTGTTGTTCCGGTTTTTGTTGTTGCGGCTCGATTGGCTTCTGGCCCTCGTAGAATTGTCGTTGTTGGCGTTCTAGCGCTGGTTCCGTTTGTCTCTCGAATTGAGTTGGCTCCTGGATCCGCCGCAATGCTTCGTTCTGTATTGTGGGCGTCTCACGTGAACCTTGGGAACTCTGTCTCCCCTGGTTATCCCCTCTTTGCGCGTCGGTGTCTGCCTTTCGTATCTCCTCTCTTCGCTGCCCGACCGGGTCGGTTTGTCTTCCGACTTGCGCAAACTGCGCCGGAGGATAGCCCTCCCCCTCAGTTTGAGGCACGCCCAAAGCCATCAAGAGAAGCACGCTGCCAATGCCGCAGGGTATCCTCACACATTTTCTGAGTATCATCTCTGTAGTTATTTCCTGACCGAAAATGGTTCGAAGTGCAAGACGCTGGACGAATGGCTTTGAAAGCCGGAACGACATCCTGGGAAACGCACAGACATTCCATTCAAACCAGCTTCCCGGTTACCGGCGGTCCTGATCTCACACACAATGGCGGCATGGGACGCTTTTCTCGCCAAGGTATGTTGGCTTGACCGTGGTTACCATCCCGCCTGGTATTGTGGCGGGAGCTATTTCGTTATCGCAGTGGCCGATGCCGATAACACGGCTAGTGAGACTAACGAAGGCAACAATACACGGGCCAGGAGACTCAAGGTTACCCCATAACAAGCTCGGGGTAGGGAGTGCGTGCTTACGTCGGTGGTGATCTTCGTAGTACCGGCGATGCCCCCAAACACGTCTCGTTTAGTATCTTTTTGATTACCTTTTGTAACTTAAAAGTGTCCTTCTCAACCCTCTCCCCGAGCTGCCTAATAATGTCCTTTAAAAATTCTTCTGCTAATTGGGCATTTTTTGAAGTGACATCGCATCGTCCCGGATGGCACGGCCCTTGCTCATTTAACTTCATCGAAAGGAGGACAAGACAATGGCAAAGAAAATTTTGGTTCCGCTGAGAAAACACGAGCAAATCGAGAAGATCATCCCTTACCTAAAGGCGTTCGCGGAGCCGAGTACGCACGTCGTCTTTCTCGTTCATCAGCCGGTGAATGGTTTCAAATGGCTGCAGGCCTACTCCGCTATCATGCAGTGCGGACTGGAAAAGACTGCCGCAATAAGAAGAATGGTAGAGAGTTATTCGACAGAGACACGTAGCCAATTAGCTCAGCGGCGAGTATTTCATGCATGTGAAGCCTTGCATGAGCTGGGATTAAAAATAGCTGTGGAGGCTTATACCGGCAGTCTCAGAGAAGCCCTGAAGAGCTTCGTGCCTGGAGGAGACGTTGACCTCATCATTATGCGTCCTCGGATTGCAACGCGAGCGATAGAGCTTCTCCATCAAACGGTTGCCTCCTGGATCCCGTTCAAGCGACCGCCTGTGTTCGTCGGGACTCAGTCTTAGGCAACTATCTCAAAATAAGTACGAAACCAGAACCGAACTGTCTGAATGGCGGGTTCGGTTCTGGCTTTTTGGCTCCAGAGATTTGCCGTCCGCGTCAGGTGCAAAGCGACCGATCCACAGCATTTTGTCTTCCTTTGTGAGTATCCTTTTGTTTTCCTCAGAGTATGAGAAAGGTTACTTCCGTTTGAGACCCCACCGAAGAAGGGAAAGAATTTTCTCTAATTTTTCGGCGGACTTAGAGGATGTCGGCAACTTATTCTGCACTGGCGCACTAATTGCTTGATAAGACCAAAGAAGGAGGGAGAGACCATGAGCAAGATAATATTGGTTGCACTTGGGCGAAATGATCACACAGAGGAGGTGATCCCATACATCGAGAAGCTAGTTCAACCCGGAATGCAGGTCGTCTTTCTTTTCCGCTATCCGGTGGCTGGTTTCATCTGGCCACGGGAAGGGATCCGTAGGGAGAGTTCATCGGAGCAGAAGAGACTAACCGACCACTACTCGTGGGAAGAAAACCTGCTGAGGGCGCAGAAAAAAGTATCTCCTGCCTTTGAAGTTTTGCAACGCAAGGGCGCCGAAGTGGCCGTGGAGCTCTACAACGGCAGTCTGAGGAAGGCCATTTCGAATCACGCGCCGGAAGGCGACGTCCACTTGATCATGGCCCGTGCGGGAATTTGGCAGTGGGTTAAGAGTTTCTTTAACGGCACAAATTCCGCCGTCAAATTGTTTAGCCGCGCGGGTTTTTCACCCGTCCTCTTGATCCACCCTGGCGCCCTCCGTTGATTAGGTGACGGACCGTGGGAAGGGGATCCGGTCTTCGCGTGTACGCTGGTAACGGCCGATATACGCCTCTTCCTTAGCTTGACGGCATACGGTTGCCGTCTTTCTTTCATGGCCGGGATGCGTCTAAACTATCAAGGGAGGGCAGTCCAATGAAAACGTCTCTTTTGGCGTTCAGTTTGCTGGCTTTGCTCGTCTTAGGCGCTCACGGGGTACAGGCACAGGGATACGGCCCCTACTACGATCCATCTTGGGACGAAGTTCAGTACCAGCAGTATTTGCAGTATCTGCAAGAGAACGATCCATACTACGAGCTCCATGTGATGCATTACCGGCTCTATTTACAGCAATACCAGCCCTATCAAATATACCAACCGTGCTGCTACGCATGGGGTGTTCCTATCCCGCAATGGTCAACGCCGATCAGGCCGCAACCGTGGATCCGCTCGCGGCCACAATTCGTCGGTCCACTGCCACGAGCAACCCCAAGACGGTAAAAGAAAAAAGCCCAGGCATCGGTCTTTCGTTGGCTCGCCGGACCTGGATCAAACGACCGCCCTGCGTCAAGTGCAGCAGCACGTCGAAAGGAACCACGACGGCCTCAGCCACCAATAGAGAACCACCCTTGGGCGACCGCGTGAACCTCACACTGGATGCTGCCGCAACTTGTGCGCGCTCAGCCCGAGGCGGTTAGGCGTGTCCGTGACTAAACGATGGAGGAGCTGTTATGAAGATCGACGGCGGATGCCATTGCGGCAATATTAGCTACGCCGCGGAAATTGACCCCGACAAGGTCGGAATATGCCATTGCACGGATTGCCAAACGCTTTCCGGTACCGCCTTTCGCGTCAGTGTTCCGGCAGCAAGGGACGCTTTTACGTTACTCACCGGACAACCAAAGATTTACGTCAAAACTGCCGAGAGTGGCGCTAAGCGTGCCCAAGCGTTCTGTCCCGAGTGCGGCACACCGATCTATGCGGCAGCGGCAAACGATCCACAGATTTTCAACATCCGCGTCGGCACGGTGCGCCAACGAGCCGAGCTAAGGCCGAAAACACAAGGGTGGTGCCGCTCTGCACGGGACTGGGTTATGGATCTACGGCCCGTAAAGCAGTTCGCTAAACAACGGATCAGTTAGGGTAGACTGGCCAGTAAAAACCTCTTGACGCGCACCGGGTTGTGGACACCGCGCTTTTCAAGGCCGCCTCACGCGCTCGTTCGCACAGGTCATCGCCGCGTTAGGCCGACGTGGACACGCCCCATGGCGACGCCGGGCTTGGCTTGAGTGCGTCGCGAGGAGGTACAGCATGTCACTACTCGACGTGGAGCGCGGGCAGGCACGCATGGCGGTCGTGGACGAGCACATTCAGTGCGAGAACCGACACGACCTGGACGCGGTGATGGCGACGTTCGGCATGGACGCGCGGTACGATGACGAGCCATGGACGGATCACCGAACTGGCCGCGCCGCCGTGCGTTCGTATTATACTGAGCTCATGCGTGCGCTGCCCGATCTGTCAATTGAGGTGAGACACCGCCACGCGGTATTCGACAGCCTTGTGCTTGAGGTCACCATAAGGGGTACGCACCTCGGACCATGGCGCGGCTTGCCAGCGACGGGCCGACGGATGGAGTTCCCACTTTGCGCGGTCTACACTTTCGACGCGGAGGATCGGTTGGCAGGCGAGCGGATCTATTATGACCGCGGAGGGGTGCTAGGCCAGCTCGGCCTCTTTCGCGAGCCCATGCGAGGGTTGGGGCGCGTCTTCACCGCCCTCAGTCATCCGGTCACGGTCGCGCGCGCGTATCTGCGCCGCGCCCTGCAACCGAAGTAACTTTTTTATTACCCTCTGACACCGCGGGGTAATCTAAAGGTTACCCTTTAGAGATTTCTTATTCCTCGCCGAATGGAATTCCTCTCGATAATTGAATGGATTTCATTCATTCGCTCAGTGAGTTCCCCTGGCACGTTCGTTGCTCCCTTCTGGATTCAAAACAACGAAAAAGGAGGAAAAGGCCATGAGTAAAGAAATTTTGGTTAACGTTAAATCGTACGATCGGGTTGAGGACATTCTTCCCTGCCTGGAAAGAGTCGCCCAACCCGGGACGAAGGTGACCTTCCTCGTGCGCTATCCAGTGGATGGGATTATCTCTATTCGGTCGAACGAGGTGTTTGGTAGAGCGGCTGCCTTGGCGGAAACGCGGAGACTGGGAAAGTATTACTCTTGGGAAGAAAATCAGAAGCGAGCTGAATGGAAAGTCTCGCCAGCTCGTGAAACTTTGCAGCGTAAAGGCGCCGAAGTGGCGGTCAATCTTTACGCGGGCAGCCTAAAAAAGGCAATAAAGAGCCACGTGCCGGAAGGCGGCGAAAATTTGGTCATGACGCGCGCAGGAATCGGGCAGTGGATTTTTACAAGCTTCCTCCATGGAACAAACTCCGTCTTCGGATTTTTCAGGCGAGCCAGGTTTTCTCCCGTGCTCTTGATCCAACCTCGCACTCTTCGTTGCCCGAGTGACGCGCGATGAGAGACCATGAAAACCCTCCCTGCCCGGCCGGCGATGCTGGCAGGACAGAGAGTGGCTTAAGGAACGGAGATTTTTTAAGAGTCTGTTCGAGCCAAGCCCATGTTGACACCGAAGTTCACGATCAAGTAGGCTTTCGACCCAGAGCAATCTGCTCCCTATCGTGACGCCGGCTTTTTAGTGTAGCTAAGCGGACTAAACGTTTCTCTAACAAAAACGTAGAGGATCTCAGATGGGGAGGCCTAGAATAAAAAAAGACCCGAAGACGAACACTCCCGGCCTTACCGAGCTGCGTCAACTTAAGAAAGACCTTAAACGCGTCTCCGAGCAGCTCAAATCCACTGAGCGGGAGCTCGCTCAAGTCCTGGAACAGCAGACGGCGACCAGCGAGATTCTGCGGGCGATTGCCAGTTTTCCGACAAACATTCAGCCCGTTCTTGACGTGGTTGCCGAGAATGCCGCACGCCTATGCGATGCACGCGACGCGGTAGTTTTTCGTATTGATGGTGACATTCTTCAGCCAGTGGCGATATATGGGCCTGTCCCGGCAGTACCGAATCCTATCACTCGTGGCTCTACAAGCGGCCGGGCCGTAATTGAGCGGCGGACGATTCACATTCCTGACCTGGCTGTCGAGTCGGAAGAGGAGTTCCCGCTGAGCAAGGCCTATCACAGGCAAATGGGCGATCGGACCACCCTTGCTACCCCATTGCTGCGCGAGGGTGTCCCCGTCGGAGCCATTTTGATCCGCCGCACAGAGGTTCGTCCATTCTCGGAAAAACAGATCGTGCTTCTTAAGACTTTCGCCGATCAGGCCGTCATCGCCATCGAGAACGTGCGCCTGTTTCGGGAACTGCAAGCCAGAAATCAGGACCTCACTGAAGCCTTGGAGCAGCAAACTGCAACCAGCGAGGTATTGAAAGTCATCAGCCGCTCGACGTTCGATCTCCAGCCGGTTTTGGAAACACTGATTGAAAACGCGACGAGACTGTGCGGCGCGAATTCGGGATTTATCTTCAGGACAGACGGCGAGCTGCTGCGGCCGGCGGTCGCCTACAATGTGCCACAGAAATTCAGGGATTTTCTTGAGCGAAACCCAATTCGGCCGGGGCGAGGGACCACGGTAGGACGAGTGGCCGTTGAGCGCCAGGTGGTTCACATCCCGGACATCATGGCTGACCCGGAATACGAATTTCCTGAGGCGGTGAGCATGGGGAGGGGCCGCACGACCCTGGGAGTCCCCATGCTCAGGGAGGGTGCCCTCGTGGGAGTCATCCTGATTCGCAGAACTGAAGAAGCCAGGCCGTTCTCCAATAAACAGATCGAGCTTGTGACCACATTCGCCGATCAAGCGGTGATCGCGATTGAGAATGTTCGTCTCTTCCAAGAGCTGCAGGCCCGCACCCAAGAACTGTCGCGCTCCGTGGAGCAACTGACGGCACTGGGTGAAATAGGACAAGCGGTAAGCTCCACGCTCGATCTGGAGACAGTGCTCACAACCATTGTAACGCGAGCGGTTCAGCTTTCTCGAACTAGCGGCGGAGTGGTCTATGAATACGACAACCTAGCCGAGGAGTTTCATCTCAGGGCCACGCATGGAATGGAAGTTGAGTTGAGTGACGCGCTTCAGGGAGTGCCGATTCATCTGGGTGAGGGAGCTTTGGGGCAAGCCGCGCTCGCGCGCGTGCCGGTACAAGTGCCCGATATTCTAAATGAGCAGGCAGTCGTCCTTGCTCGAGTGCGTCCCATCCTGGCCCGCTCTGGCTATAGATCTGTCCTAGCGCTCCCCCCTGTTCGAAGACCAGATTGTAGGAGGTTTGGTCGTTTGGCGGCGGGAACTGGGCGGCTTTCCCACCGAAGTCGTGAATTTGCTCCAGACCTTCGCGACACAGTCTGTCTTGGCGATGCAGAACGCAAGGCTCTTCCGTGAGATTGAGGCCAAAAGCCAACAGCTTGAGACTGCCAACCGTCATAAGTCCGCGTTTCTCGCCAACATGTCCCACGAGCTTCGCACGCCGCTCAACGCAATCATCGGCTTTTCGCAGGTCCTGCTCGACCCCGCAATGCAGGTCAGTGACGATGAACAGGTGCAATTCCTTACGGACATCTTTAACAGGGGAAACATCTGCTCAACCTCATCAACGAGGCCCTCGACTTATCCAAAATCGAAGCCGGCAGGATGGAACTGCAAACAGAACTGACATCCCTGCAAGGCATTCTCGATGCAGCTTGTGCTACAATCCGGCCTCTCGCGGCGGCGAAGGGTATTGCCCTTGACGTGGAAGACAGCAGCAACATTGCACTCCGCCTAGATACCGCGCGTGTGAAACAAGTGCTTCTCAACCTGATGGGCAACGCGGTGAAATTCACCTCACGGGAGGGACAAATCTGGCTAAGAACATTCCGCGATGACGTGTTTGTCTGCGTCGAGGTAGGCGATACCGGCCCAGGTATCGCCGCAGAAGACCATGAGCGAATATTCCTCGAATTCCAGCAGGCCAGTAGCGGATCTGGAAACCCTGAAGGCACCGGGCTGGGACTTGCTCTAGCGAGAAAATTTGTCGAGATGCATGGCGGTAAGATTTGGGTTGAAAGCGAACTCGGCAAGGGAAGCCGATTCTTCTTCACATTACCGGTAGAACCTCACCCTTTCCCTCGCTCTCAGGGAGAGGGTTAGAGACAGGGGGGGAAAAGAGAGAGAGAGAGAGAGAGAGAGAGAGAGAGAGACGGAACTTTTTTGGATTAGGTATTTTTTGTTCATTAACCGTATTCCCTCTCCCTCTGGGAGAGGGTCAGGGTGAGGGCGAACAACATGGCACCAAGCGCTTCAATCCTGTGGCAACGGGCCCGCACACTGCGCCGTAATCAGACAGAAGCGGAACGCAGGATTTGGATGCGGATCCGTGCACGGCAGCTTTGCGGTGCTAAGTTCCGCCGCCAGCATCCTATCGGCCGTTACATTGTCGATTTCTTCTGCCTGGAACACGCCCTGGTGGTAGAGCTCGATGGGGGCCAGCACGCCACCCAAACTGAAGCGGATCAAAGAAGGTCTGATTTTCTGAAACGTTGCGGCTATCGTGTCTTACGCTTTTGGGATAACGAGGTATTCGAAGATATTGACGCAGTCCTGGAACAAATTGCGCAGGCGTTACGTGACACAAAACCCTCACCCGTTCCCTCTCCCGTAGGGAGAGGGTCCTAAGAAGCTAGGGAAAGGCGAGAATGATCGAGCGCACATAGCTCAAATCGAATGGGGGAGTGATCGATTTTGCTACAAGGAAACCAAGAGATTGGCGCAATAAGTGGCACCATAGGAACCCCCAGGTGAAGATACTGTTGGGTTTTGCGTCCAATCTAAAATTCAAAATTGTATGAACGGAAAGAAGATACTGCTGGTTGAGGATAATCCGGTGAATCGGCGTCTGGCGCTGTTCCTGCTCCGCTCGCAGGGTTACGAGGTTCGCGAGGCCACTACGGCGCAAGAGGCCTTTGACGTCCTGAAGACAGAGCGGCCCGATCTGATCGTGATGGACATCCAGCTCCCCGGAATGGATGGACTTGAGGCGGTCAAGAAAATCAAAGCGCAGCCGGCGACGGCCAACATCCCGGTTGTAGCCGTAACCTCATACGCGATGAAGGGGGATCGGGAGAAAGCCTTGGCTGCTGGCTGTGCTGGCTATATCACAAAGCCCATTGACAAGGACACGTTCATCCAAGAGGTCGCCTTGCGCGTTGCCAGGGAGGAAATTTCGTGATCGTGCTCGTTGCTCGTGCTCGTATAGAAAAGATTGTACACCTAAAATAATGACTGAAGATTAAAAATGGAAACAAGCGGAGCGAGAATATTAGTAGTTGATGATGACGCCGCATCACGGCGCCTTCTAGACGTGCGCCTCCGCGCCCTGGAGTGCCAGGTAACGATGGCTGCCGACGGGCATGAGGCCATGGCCGCAATTAAACAGCAGACGCCCGCTCTGGTCCTCTTAGATCTCCACATGCCACGCATGGGTGGAATGGACCTTCTGCGAAAGCTGAAGCAAGAAGAGGTCGATATCCCTGTCATTGTAATTACCGCGCACGGCTCTATCGAAGCTGCAGTCGAAGCGATGAATGAGGGAGCCTACGATTTTATTCCCAAACCTTTCGATCCCCAGCACCTCGAGATCGTGGTGCGCAAGGCGCTGGAACGGGAAGAACTGAAAAGAGAACTGGAGCTATTTTCCGAAGAAGCGGACAAGCGCTACCGCTTAGTGGTCGGGAAAAGCGAAAAAATGAGAGAGGCGATTGAGACCGCAAAAAAAGCGGCAGCCAGCAAAGCCACTGTCTTGCTTCTCGGCGAAAGCGGCACCGGAAAAGAAATTTTCGCCCGAGCTATTCACAATTGGAGTGAAAGGAAGGATCAGCCCTTCGTTGCCATTAACTGCGTGGGACTGTCCAAGGAACTGTTGGAAAGTGAGCTTTTTGGACATGAAAAGGGAGCCTTCACGGGCGCGGATCAGCTCAAAAAAGGCAAAATGGAGCTGGCCAATGGCGGGAGCGTCTTTCTCGACGAAGTCGGCGATATTTCGCCCGAGCTTCAGACAAAGCTACTTAGATTTCTCCAAGAACGCGAATTCGACAGAGTGGGAGGAACGAAACAGATTCGCGTGGAAGTGCGCATCGTGGCCGCTACGAACCGTGATTTAGAGGCTGCGGTCAAAGAGGGTCGCTTCCGCGAGGATCTCTATCACCGTCTAAATGTGGTTCCGATTATTTTGCCGCCATTGAGGGAAAGAAAAGAAGACATCCCGGCGCTGGCGCAATATTTCCTCCACCGCTCGGCGCAAGAAACAAAGAAGAATTTTCGTGCGATCACGCAAGAGGCTTTGGAAAGACTTTGTGCTTATGAGTGGTCCGGTAACGTCCGCGAGTTGGCCAACGTAATAGAACGGGGCGTGGTCCTCGGCAACGGGCCAGAACTCGCGGTGTCGGACCTCCCGCCTCGAATCGTCGCGCCGCCGGCCGGTTCCCGGACTCAAGCTCTGTCCTATCGTGAAAGCATTGAATCGCATAGAAAAAACCTGATCCTCGCGGCGCTCGCTAGCGCCCGGGGAAACCGCGCCGCCGCCGCGAGGGCCTTGGGCTTACACGAAAAGTATCTACTGAGGCTTCTGAAGGCGCTACGCATTTAGACAAGGCTGGACTAAATCATGGAGCCAAAAAGTCTTACCCTCACCCTTCCCTCTCCCGCTCGCGGGCGAGGGTTAAATGAAATTGCCGCTCGTAAGAAACAGAGAACACAAGGCTAAGATTTGAACGCGCCACGCCAGATCCGATCGACCTGCGCAAGTTCGTCGGTAGAAAGAGGTTTATCGGAAGCCGCTGCATTCGCGCGCATCTGCTGCGGGTTGCGCGCCCCCGCAATCACGACGCTAACCGCATCGAAAGCCAGGCAAAAAGCAATCGCCGCTTGTGCGAGAGTTCTTCCCTGACGTTCCAGAAACCGGAAGCTTTCGACTTTTGCCAATTCCTTGGCAAATAGGTCGCCGCGGAAGTTGCGCGCGCGCACGTCTTCTCCGTCAAATTTGCTTTGATCCTTGGCCGTAAATTTGCCGCTGAGAAGACTCCGGCGGAGCGGAGCGCGCGCAACGATGCCAACGGCGAACTTTTGCGCGCGCGGAAAAAGGTTCTCCTTTGGTTCTTGCAAGATCAGGCTGAACTCGATCTGAACCGATGCACACTTCCCGCCCTCGATGGCTGCCGTCCCTTCTTCCACCTTGTTGATCGAAACGCCGTAACGGCGGATTTTACCCTCTTTTTTTCTTTGCTCGAGCAGCGCCCAGATATCCTCTCGTTCGATGACGTCAACCGTGGGGTTGTGAAGCTGGTAGAGGTCTATGTAGTCGGTTTGCAGGCGTTTCAAACTCTCGTCCAAGACCTGGGCGATGTAGGAAACAGAGAAATCGGTCTTGCCTCGATTCGGGCCAACCATTACGTTGCCGCCTTTAGTCGCAAGGATGACCTTGTCCCGCTTGCCTTTCAGCGCCTTGCCCAGAAGCGTTTCTGCATAACCGGCGCCGTACGCATCCGAGGTGTCGATGAAGTTCACCCCCAGGTCCAGGGCAGCGTCAATCGCGCCCAGCGATTCCGCATCGTCCATGGGTCCAAAATGGCCGGCGTGAACCATTGTCCCCAATCCGATCTCGCTGACTCGCAAGCCAGTCTTGCCCAGTACTCGGTAGTTCATAGGCGACTCCAAGTGTTTCAGGATTCAGGTTTCGGGATTTTGGATTTTGGTTCCTGGATTCTTCATTCTGAATTCTGCATTCTGGATCCTGACACCTGAAACCCAAAACTATCCCGCCTTTTCCCAGACCAGCTCCCGCTCCAGGAAATCGACGACCATCGGCCAGGCAAGCTCTGCCGCATGCGCATGGTAGCCAGGGGCGCCGGGATCAACGAAGCCGTGCCCGCCAAACGGATAAAAGTGCCATTCGAGTGGCTGGCCGTTCGCCAGAAACGCGTCCCACATCTTTTCCTGGATCGGGATTGTCGTTACGTGATCGTGAGCTCCATACAATATGATCGAAGGGCACCGTATCGTCCGCGCCGCGTCCCACGGGAGACGCGGTCTCATCGGAGTTAGAGGCTCGTCGCGCACCGTCGGATAGTAACCAACAAACGCGCGCACTTCGGGTATAGCGGCAACGAAATGAATCCCGATACGGCCCCCCATGCAGTAGCCGCTGGCCGCCACTCTCTTCGGATCAACCTGCGGTTGTGAAAGCAGAAAGCGCCAGCCTTCAGTAAGCACGCGCGTGAACTCGGCATCGGAAGTTTTCGCTTGAATTTGCGAGCCGGTCTCGATGTGTGTCGCGGCCGGATAGCCGAGAAGCTCGAAGACGTTAGGCGCAAAAGTGACATAGCCAAGCTTGGCAAATTTGCGCGTCTCGATCTTGATGTAATCCGTCAATCCGCCCTTGGGGTGAATGAGGAACAATCCGGGTCCGCGGCCGGTTCGCTCTGGATAGGCCAGATAACCGGCCATGTTGTCGTCTTTGCAACTGAAGGAGCGCTCGATGATCTGCATGGTTAGTCCTCGCAGTAGTTGTTAAACGAGCGGAGCCTAACATGATCCGACATCACGGGTAAAGGGTTGCTGTCAGATTATCCTGAGCCCCAACCACTGCAACCTTCAGATTTGCGCGCTCGCTATGCTAAGACAAGAATCGCGATTGATATCTAGAGCAGCAGCGTCCATGCAGCAAGTCGACAGCAGCAATGGAGTCAAACATTAAGAAGCCTTTTATCCTCCTTACCGGAGCAACAGGCTATATCGGCGGCCGTCTCCTCAAACTCTTGGAGCAAAACGGTTATCGCGTGAGGTGCCTGGTGCGGCATCCTGAGTCTCTGTCCTCTAAAGTCGGGTTGACGACCGAGGTCATTAGCGCCGACCTCTTGGCGCCCAAAACACTGCCCGCGGCGATGCATGATATCGAAGTCGCGTACTATCTGGTTCACTCCATGGGTGCCGCAGGCTCATTCGAGGAAAACGACTATTCGGCAGCGCAAAACTTCGCCGCCGCCGCGCGCGCTGCCGGTATTCGTGTAGTCATTTACCTCGGAGCCCTGGGCGACCCGGAGGCCTTGTTGTCACCGCACCTCCGCAGCCGCCAAGAAGTTGGCGAGATTCTCCGCGCCTCGGGCTTGCGCGTCCTCGAATTTCGCGCCTCGATTGTGATCGGGTCGGGAAGCCTTTCTTTCGAAATGATTCGCGCGTTGGTGGAGCGACTACCGATGATGATCACGCCCCGTTGGGTTGAGGTCAAGGCGCAGCCGATCGCGGTCAACGACCTGCTTGACTATCTTTTGCAGGGGTTGGATTTTCCCGCCGCCGAAAACTGGATTTTCGAGATCGGAGGAGCCGACAAAGTCTCCTATGGCGACCTTATGCGCGAATACGCGCGCCAGCGCAGGCTGCGCCGCATTATGATTCCGGTACCGGTGCTCACGCCGCGTTTGTCCAGCCTGTGGCTTGGGCTGGTCACGCCTCTTTACGCGCGCGTGGGTCGCAAGCTCGTCGACAGCATCCGCAACCCCACAGTGGTTCGAGACTCCTCGGCCCTCGACGTTTTCCCTATCCGCCCAGTGGGGCTCCGTGCCGCGATTGAAAGCGCGTTGCGCAACGAAGACGCTGAGTGCGCCGAGACCCGCTGGTCAGACGCGCGTTCCGCCGGCGGAACAGAGCGGGCCTGGGGCGGTGTGCGCCTCGGCAACCGGTTGGTCGATGTGCGCAGTACTCTGGTTCGCGTACCCGCCGCTCATGCCTTCGCTCCCATCCGGCGCATCGGCGGAACCCAGGGCTGGTACTGTGCCGGCGCCCTATGGCTGTTGCGTGGGTGGATCGATCTGCTGGCTGGAGGCGTCGGCATGCGGCGGGGGCGACGCGATCCCGATCAGCTGAGGGTCGGCGATACCCTGGATTTTTGGCGCGTTGAAGCTTATGAACCGGATCGGCGTCTACTGCTTGCGGCCGAGATGAAATTGCCGGGGCGGGCATGGCTCGAATTTGCCGTCCGCCCCGAGAAAGACGGAGCGCTGATTACGCAAAGCGCTATTTTTGATCCGGCCGGCCTTTCCGGTTTGGCGTATTGGTACCTGGTTTATCCCCTGCACCAAGTCGTCTTTGCCGGAATGCTCCGCGGCATCGCCCGCGCCGCGGAGGAGCAAGTTGCCCACTAGGGCAGAAGGCCCAAGCAATTGCAGCTTCGCAAGAAAAACGCAGTGCAAACGAACGTGATCTATCCTTACGCCCTCTCCAATTGACATTAAGTCGTTGGATCGAATAGTAACATCATTGGTCTCTCAAAGGAGAAAGTTATGCTGAATTTTTTCCAACCCGCGCACCCTTTTGAGTCTCAGGTTCTAAGGCTGGTCGCCGAGGCACAGCAGGGAGGCGGTGACGTGTTTGATATCGCCCGGCTGTGTCGGGCGCTCGAGCCCGGCGACAAAGAGGGGTGGGCGCGCGCGTGGCTTGCGCTCGCCAACGCTACCGAGAGCAAGGCCCGAGACGCTCTCGCCGCGAGTCACAAACAGACCGCGACGCAATATTTCTTCCAGGCGAGCCAGTATTATCGCATGGCGGACGTATTTCTCACCGCAGTGGAGATGGCCAGGAAGACCCAGTGTTTTCTAAAGTCGCAGGAAAACTTTCGCGCTGCGGCGGCTCTCCACTCGCCCCCGATCGAGGTCATCACGGTGCGCTGCGGCAATGATGAGTACGACGGATACTTTTGTCACCCCTTGGACCCGAAACCAGGTCGCTGGCCCGGAGTTTTTTTAATCGGCGGCGCCGATGCGTATGGGGAGGAAATCTTTTTCGGCGGGCGCCAGGTGCTGGCCCGTGGCTCGGCCTTGCTCCTGGTGGATACTCCAGGACGCGGGTCGGCTCATTATGTTAAGGGCATTCCCACACGCGCGGACTATGAAGTTCCCGGCAAGGCGTGCATTGACTACCTGGTTACGCGCCCGGAAATCGACCCGAAGAGGATCGGTCTTATTGGCATCAGTATGGCAGGATACTACGCCCCGCGGCTTGCCGCTTTCGAGCCCCGGATCAAAGCGTTGGTTTGCTGGTCCGGATGTTACAGCATCTTGGACGATCTCTATCTTTTCTGTCCACACCTGCAGCCGACCGTACAGCGCATCCTCGGCGGCGTCACGGACGCTGAGGCAAGGGAGCGCTTGAAAGCTTTTTCCATGGATGGCGTGGCACGCAGTATCGCGTGTCCAACCCTGATCACTCACGGGTCTGAAGACCAGCTTATGAGCGTGGATGGGGCGAAGCGTTTGTTTACCGCGCTTACTTGCTCCGACAAAACTCTAAGGATCTACGACGACGCGAAAGCGGGTGGCACCATCCACTGCAGCCACGACTACTGGGCCCACAATGTCCCATATATGTTTGATTGGTTACAAGACAGGCTACGTTAGAAGGCCTCTAGGGAATGATCAAAAAAGGAGAGCTTCATGTCTGCAAAGCAAGCTGCACGACCGTCCTTTCATTCCGCGGATCTCGATGAGCTGAAGCAAAAACTAGTCACCGCATGCCACATACTCGATCACGAGGGCGTCACCGATGGATACGGCCATGTAAGCGTTCGTGTTCCTGGAACCGATGCTTTTCTCACCATCGCCAATGTGAGTCCCGGCTGCGCCACGGTCGACCGCCTGATTCTCATGGACTTCAACGGAACGTATCTCGGGGGCGCCGATACACCGCCCAACGAATGGCCGATCCACGCCTGCGTGTTAAGAGCACGGCCCGATGTTGCCAGCGTGTGCCACACGCACTCGAAATGGAGCACGATTTTCAGCGTCCTGCCGATCAAGCTCCGCCCGCTTCACCACTACGGCAAATTTCTCTCCGCTGACGGCCCGCCGGTATACGAGGGCGTCGGTCTGGTGCGTACGGTGGAGCGCGGCAACGCTCTCGCCGCCGCGTTGGGACAGGGACCGGTGGTTCTCATGCGTGCCCATGGCGACACGGTGGTGGGCGCCTCCATCGAGCAGGTCATCGAGCGCGCGACGCGTCTGGCCATGCTTGGCGAATGGAACCATCTGGCGCTGCTCCACGGCGAGCCGAAATATTTAACCAGCGAAGAACTTGATGTTTATAATGCCGATCAGCGTTTTCCGCTACGCGGCTGGGAATATTTCGTCAGCCGGTTGGAGAATCAAAAGGAGCAGCGGTAATCGTGCATGCGGGCTTGAAAAATTAGGATTTTTGATCCTGGAGCAATAAAGTATGGGAGTATTGGAGTACCATCGTTCCAATTTCTGATGTAATCCCGCGGCGCTGCATAGAGTCGCACAATGTGATCCAGCGAAGAGGAAAGTGATGTGAAAAATCAGTCCCAGGTCATGTCGTCGGCAGAGTTCGTCCGCGGGCTCAAACAGGAGATCCAGGGGTTTCACAAGCTGCGCATCAACCATCCGTTTGTAAAAGCGGTAGGTTCAGGCAAGGCGGCCATGGAACAAATCCGCGCCTGGGCGCTCCAGGACTATCAGTTTCGAAATATCGTGCCGCGCATCGCGATGCTGCGTTATTTAGCCTGCACTGACCCTGAGATCGCGAAGAAGCTTTTTGCGGTGGTAGAAGAAGAGACCCGTGGATTGGCTACCGGCAGCGCTGGACACAATCAATTGTTTTTGGAATTTGCCGCTGCCATCGGCCTTACGTCCGAGCAACTTCAGAACGCAGAGCTACGTCCGGCAACCGCAGCGCACCTTTATTATGTCGAATTGATCATTCATACCCTTCCCTGGTTCGTCGTCATGGCGGTTCAGATCGGCGCTGAAGGTACTTTTGGTCCCGCGGCGGCGGCGCTGCGGCAGGGCTTCATTAAACAGTACGGCATGAAACCCGAATCGGTGCGGTTTTTCACCGTCCACGCCGAAGCCGATGAAGAGCACGGCAGCCTTGCCGAAGAGATTGCGCTCCGCTATATCACGTCGCCGCACTTGCAAGAGCAAACGCGGGCAGCCACATTTCGACGCATGGAGCTGCTTTATGACATCTGGACGATTGACGGCTAGATGTTACATTGGCCTAGGAGGAGACCAAGTTCAAAGAGCCCAGAGCAGACTGCTCTCTTGCCCCGTTTAGTCGGCGGTGAGCCGGTAAAAACGCGTAGCATTGTGGAAAAGAATCGCTTCCTTATCTTCCGCCGTGAGCTGCGTGTTTTCTTGCAACTCTGTCAGCTCAACTTTGCAGGTCTCCGCATCCACTTCGTGTGGATAATCGGAAGAAAAGATGAAAGGTTTGTTGCCGAGCACCCGCACTGCGTCCGCGATCGTCAGCTCGTTTCCTTCCACGCCGACAAAAATTCTACCCTCCTCCACCTGCCGCCGAACGTAATCCCCTACCGCTTCGCCGTCGCCCAGCTTGAGGAAACGGCCGCGCGGGTCGTATTGAACGTGACTCGCCCATGAACGGGTAAAGCGCTCCATGCAAGTCAGCACCCAAGCGCAGCCTGCTTCCAGAAACCCAATGCGGACCCCGGGAAACCTATCGAACACGCCGTTGAAGATGATGCCGGCGAAATTGACCATCTGACCCCACGGGTGCCCGAGCGCATTGACGGGCGCATACGGACTCATATCGTCCATCAACATGCCTTCATGAGCGCCGCCATGAATGCCGATAGCACATCCCAGGCGCTCCGCCTCTTCATAAATCGGCCAGAATTGCTCGGAGCCCAGGTGCGGCATGTTCGCGCCCGTGGACGGGAGCATGGCGCCGCACATTTTCAACTCGCGAACGATGCGGCGTAACTCGTTGACCGCCTCCTTGGGCTCCTGGAGAGGAATGAGGCCCATCGCACGAAAGCGCCTGCTCTTGCTCAAGTACGTATCGTACATCCAGTCATTGTAAGCCCGCGCCAGGTCAATCGCCCAATCACGGCTGACGATTTTCCCGAAGCTGAGGCCGGCACTCGTATACAGCACGGTCAAGTGAATCCCGACCTCGCCGAGAAACTGCTCCCAACCCTCAGGTCCCACGTTCGCAAACGCCCCATGAGGCGTGAAGTGGCGGTTCGCGGAGTGCAGATGATCGATCGGCGGGAACGGGCTCTTGCCGCGGATATCAGAGAAGCTTCGCCCCACGTACTCCGGCGGCATATACTTCCAGATGGCCGCGATGTCTTCCATGACATGGCCGTCGCCGTCGATGATCCGCTTGCTATTGGATGATCGCTCCATGATTACTCCGTCTTTCACTGTCCTACTACCAAAGTTCGTTTACCAAATGCCGAATGCCGAGCCGAGTCCGTCATTTCCGCCGAGGAACGCGCGCCATTAATCCACGTCGAAGCCATAGAGTTGAGCAACGTTCTCGCACAAGATCTTCCGCTTATCTTCTTCACTGACACCCTGGAAGTCCTGCGCGATCTTCTCCCGGGAGTGGGGCCAGAAGGTCGCGCTGTGGGGAAAGTCCGATGACCAGAGTAGATTGCCCGCACCGATCTCGCGCCTGTGGGCCACACCAAAACGATCGTCGATAAAGGTAGCATACAGCTGGCGGCGGAAGTATTCGCTGGGCTTCATGGTTAGCCTGGTAGGAAATGGGCTACCGCGCAGGCGCTCGCCGCGGGATTCGAAGGTCTTGTCCATCCGGTGCAGGAAGTAGGCAAGCCAACCGCAGTTTAGTTCCGCTGACACCACCTTGAGACCCGGGAACCTCTCCAGGATGCCAGATAGGATGAATGTGGCAAACGTCGTCTCTACCTCATGGGAGCCTACGGCGCCGGCCAGCGACCTTTTTTCCGCGCTCGATTCCCACTGGATCCGTCCGAGCCCTGCGAATTCGTGCAGGCTGAGAGGTATCCCAAGTTCCTGGGCCGCTGCCCAGAAGGGATCATAGATCGTTGAGTAGAACGGAAGTTCCTCCGGCGGCGAAGCCCAGATAAGAGCTCCCGCCAAATCCTTCCTGGCGCACTCCTCCAGGTCCCGCGCGCCCTCTTTCGGGTCGTATAACGAAATGAGCCCCACGCCTTTCAGGCGCTTCGGTGAATGGCTACAAAACTCGGCGAGCCAATCGTTATAGACGTGGAAGCATGCTCTTTGGAACCCCGCGTCCTTTATCCAGAACATGCGGAAGCCGAGAGTCGTGTAGAGCACATCTCCCGCCACGCCATCCTCGTCCATGTCCTTTACGCGCTGGGCCGGATCCCATCCGCCGCGATGAGCTCCTGCGTATGAGAAGCCGCGCAAAAACTGCTGCAGTTCTTCAACCGTCTTGCCTGCGCCGAAACCTAGAATCACATTGTGAGGGCGCCGTCCCTCCTCGATGACCCACCAGGCCCCCGGTTTCCCCTCATACTCCGTCAGCATCCGAGGGGCTTTATCGCGGTACTTTGCGGCCAAGCGCTTTTGCCACAGATTCAACGGCTCGCTAACGTGCGAATCCGCGTCGAGCAATCTATATTCCGGCATCGCCTATTCCCTTTCCGTCACAAACGGAAAAAATCTTAATGATCTCGACGCTCTCCCCCGTTCGCGCCGACCTGTGTCAAAGGACGAACGGAACTTTTTCAGCAGCGTGCTGGACCCAACCGGTGATATATCCGGTTCGAATCTTTGTCAACCGGAGGGTTCGTTAGGGATGATCAGAGTGGAACCGGTGATTTTTCCGCGATGTCGCGTTTTTGGAGCAAGGCAACGAATCGAAGAATTCAGGGTGCGGTGGAATCGAATTGGGGACCCCCGGCCGTCTTGTGCGCTGGGATTGCGAATTCCCAGGGCAAAGCAGGTTGCCTTTCAATCCTTGATGGAAATGCCTAACTTCGCAAGTCTCTGTTTCCATACGCTGCGCCGTTCTATGGATTGCCAAACTGCTCTTTCGTGCCGGGCCAGCTGGGTTCTCTTTTCTTGGAGCTCTGACGCCATTTTTTCAATATGTCCATTCTGTGTCTGTAGCAGCTCTTCTTTCTCGTTTAGCAAATTCTCCAGCGCTTGAACTCTTCCTAAGATTTCTTCCGCCTCTTCGATGGCAGATTGTTCTGGCTGCGGGTCCGGAACAGCCCCCGACCCGTTCATCGGCCCCGTAAGCGTGGGAACTCCAGCCCGAAGCGCTTCCAGCTCTGCATCGCGGCTCTGCAGATATCTGTCTCGCTCCTCTAGCTGCCTCTCCAAAGCATGGACTCTCCCGCTCACGCCTTTGTCCAGCTCTTTGATCGCAGCATCGGTTGCTTCCAGAATCTCATTCTTCTTCCTCAGCTCCTCCTGCAGCAAGTTCTCTGTGTACTCTTTTGCCAACCCCATCTGGGTGACTTGATCTCGAAGGGCATCTAGCTCGGCGTCGCGTTCCTTCAGAATCTCGTCTCTCTGGCTTAACTGAAGCTCTAAAACATGGACGTTTGACACCAGGTTCTCGTGCAGTTCTTTGAAGGCGATGTCTGTTGACTGCAAAAGTCCCGTTTTCTTCTCCAACTCCTGTTGCAAGGTACTCTCCACCTCGCTCTTTTCCGCTACCAAATTGCTCAGGCGCGCTGTCAGGGTATTGACTTCGGATCGAAGCGCCTCGAACTCTAGACTCCGACCGCGCAGAAGCTCGTCCCTCTCAGTGAGCTGGCTCTCCAGAGTCTCGACCGTTGCACTCAAATGCACCTGAAGCTCCTTGATCGCAGCGTCTTTTTCCTGCAACGCCTGTCGCTCCCGCCTCAGTTCTTCCTCCAGCGATTGCTCCGCGCGTTCTTTAGCCGACCCCATCTCGGCAAGGGTATCCACTTTTAAGCGTACGGTCGCAAGCTCGGCATCGCGGTCCTGCAAGAGTTTCTCTTTCTCGGCGAGCCGGCTCTCCAAAGCATCCACGGTCGAACCGAAGCGTTCCTCTAACTCGTTTACGGCAGTAACTTTTGACTGTAGAATCTCGGCATTCTTCTGCAGCTCTTGCTTTAGCAGACTGGCCTCTCGCTCTTTTACCAACTCCAATTCGGTCAGTCGCCCCGTCAGAGCCTCCCTTTCGGATCGAAGCGACTCTAGCTCTGAAACCCGGCCCTGTAGAAACTTCTCTCTCTCTGCTAATTGAGCCTCCAAAGCTTGGACTCTCCTGCTTAAGCCTTTGTCCAGTTCTTTGACGGCAGCGTCTGTTGCCTCCAGGATTTCCGTTTTCTTGCGCAACTCCTCCCGCAGCAGACTCTCCGCCCGATTTTTAGCTGCCTCCATTTCGGTGAGTCGTTCGGTCAGGGTATCGAGTTCACCCTTGCGCGTCTCTAGCTCTACGTTCCGCCTCTCGAGCAGCTTCTCTTTGTCCCCTAACCGACGCTCCAAGGCATGGATTTCCCCGCTCAATCTCTTTTCCAGGTCTTTGACCTGAGCGTCTTTTTCCTGCGACGCCTGTCGCTCTCGCCTCAGTTCCTCCTCTAGCGAGTGCTCGGCACGCTCTTTCGCCGATCCCATCTCGGCAAGGGTATCCACTTTTGAGCGTACGGTCGCAAGCTCGGCAACGCGGTCCTGCAAAAGTTTCTCTTTCTCGGCGAGCCGGCTCTCCAAAGCATCAACGGTCGAACCGAAGCGCTCCTCTAGCTCGTTTACGGCAGCAACTTTTGACTGTAGAATCTCCGTGCTCTTCTTCAGCTCCTCCTTTAGCAAACCCTCAACTCGCTCTCTCGCGGACTCCGATTCGCTCAGTCGCCCGGTCACAGCCTCCCTTTCGAATCGAAGCGACTCTAGCTCCGAATCCCGGGCCTGTAGAAACTTCTCTCTCTCTGCTAATTGAACCTCCAAAGCCGAGACTTCGTCGCCCCGTCTCTTTCCCAGATCTTTGATCTGAGCGTCCTTTTCTTGCAACGCTTGCTTTTCTTTCTTCAGTTCTTCTTGGAGCAAAGTCTCTGCCTGATTTCTAGCGGCTCCCTGCTCGGTCAGTTTCTTCCTGAGCGCTTGCACCTCTTCGTTTTGGATCTTCAGAAACTTCTCATTCTCGGTGAGCTGGCTCTCTAAGGCGTGCACCTTTCCATTCAAGCTTCTTTCCAGCTCCGCGATGGCCGCATCCTTTGCCTGCAGCAGTTCCGTTTCTTTCTCAAGCTCCTCCTCGAGTATGCTCTGCCCTTGCGCCTTACCCGGTGCCGGTTGTCCACTTAGCGCGCTCACTTGAGACCGCAGGGCCTTGATTTCCCAATCCCGGTTTCTTAACAGTTTCTCTTTTTCTCGCAGCAGAGCGTCCAGAGTCTGGATCCTGCTCAGGCTCCCTTCCAGCTCTTTAAGGGCATCGGTTCTTGCATGCCGCAACCGCCTCTCTTCCAACACCACCTCTTCCCGCAGACTCTCCGCCTTCGCTTTCGCAACCTCCATCTCCGCCAGTTGCCTTCGCAGCGCCTTCTGTTCTCGATCGCGCGCCATTCTCAATCCCACCACCACCATGATCATCGCGAACAAGGTAAGGCCTGCGTACCACAGCCCCGTCCAGGTTCCGGGGCTGGACGACTGATTAGCCACGGCCTTCTCGTACTCACTCGCGTATAGAACGATCGCAGTCTTCAGTAGTAGAGCAACTGAGAGCAGAAAAACGACAATCTTTTCTCGAGTCCGCATATTCCAGAACGGGCCAAAAGCTCGCTACGATTAACTCTTTACACCGATTATATTTTACGCGCAAATCAACAAATTGACAAAAAGAATCCGACTTTAAACCGCCGGATTAATTTTGCACAGCATGGCGCCCGATTAGCAGAACTTACCAATAAGGGTCTTGTGTCCGGAGAACTTCCCAATATTTTGCCCCATGTCATAGCTAAAAGGAGATAGACATTTTCTCCGGCCTAGCGTAATGGAAGTTAAATCAACTCAACGCTGAGGAGCCCGGTATGGAGGAATCCAATCAAATCAAGCTGGATCTGGTCACTGCAAGTCATATTATTCACCGACAAGGGTTGGCGGGAGCCTTCGGGCATATCAGCGCGCGTATTCCCGGCACGGACACCTTTGTGTTTCCACCGCGCACGAGCCCGGCTCTGGTGCGTTTCGATAACCTGCTCGTGCTCGACGTCGAAGGAAATCAGCTCTCCGGCGACGGCCAGCCCAACAGCGAATTTTGGATCCACGCGCGGATCTATAAGGCTCGGCGGGACGTTCAATCCATATGCCATGCTCATCCCCGCAACTGCGTTGCGCTCAGCTCCCTCGGGGAGACCATCAGGCCGCTGCATACACACGGAACGCTTTTCAAGGACGGCGTCCCCGTCTTTGACCGCGTAACTCTGATCCGCAACCTTCAGCTCGGCGATGCCGTGGCTTCATCTTTGGGAGCGCGCCGGGGCATGCTGCTTCGCGGTCACGGCGCGAACGTGGCCGAACAGGATGTCCGGCGCGCCTGCGTGTTGGCGCTCTGGCTGGAGGAAGCGGCAGATCTTCAGCTCCGCGCCATGTCCGCCGGCAAGCCCCGCTACTTCACGCGCGAGGAAATGGAAGAGATGTACCCTCAGGTCTCCCAGAAAAGCGTGGCCGACCGGGCCTGGGAGTATTTCAGCAGCCTGGTCGAGTGACGACACTACGGCTCAATGTCGGGATGACGTGACGTGTAAACAGGTCTACCGATCGGAGAGATTCACTCAGGGACAGATCGCCAAAAGCAAATTGCCCAAGCAGATAGGTCGCTGCCGATTCCGTGAGCTGTGATTGAAGAAAGGCCGCCACGGCCTCCGGATTGCCGGCGATGCCCTGGCCCGCTTCACTAAGCTCATCGAAATTCCGCGGCCGTTCATGCGCCGGCGCGCCACCACGGAGTTCATACAGATAATAGAAACTCCGGCGCCATATCGGATAGGCGCGGCGCGCGACCCCCAGCGCCGCTTCGTTGCTGTCGGCGACAACAATGAAACGGCTGATCCCGATCTTTGGTAGGCCGCGACTGGCTCCCCGCGTCTGCTTCCAAACTTGCCGATATCGATCGGCGTAGCCGCTTGTTTCGCGGGCCGTATCCAGGCTCACGATATTCAGTCCCCGGCGCGCAGCTCGCTCCGCGCTTTCGAGAGAGTGAACGCCATACCACACCGGCGGATGCGGCTTTTGCAGCGGTTCAAGCTCGATGGGAACGTTATCGAAGGAAAAAAACTCGCCGCGAAAACTGAGCTTCCTTTCGGACAGACCCTGAAGAATCAGGTCGAGCGCTTCCGCATAGATGCGCTGTGCATCGGCAGGATTGCGCCCGTAGAGCGCGATCTCCGCGGGCGACGAGCCTCGACCGAACCCGATCTCGACCCGCCCGCCGCTCAGCTGGTCGAGCATGCAGATTTCCTCGATCAGCCGGAGCGGATAATGCAGCGGCAGCGCATAGACGAGGGCCCCAAAACGCAGCCGTCGCGTGCGCTGCGCGATCGCCGCAAGAAACACGCTCGGCGAGGGCGCCATACCGAGCGGAGTCGAGTGATGCTCAGCAACATGGTACGCGTAGAAACCGGACCGGTCGTAGGCCTCGATGAGCCTGAGGCGTGCCTCGTAAAAGTCTCTCAGCGGCAAATCGCCGCGGTCTAGATGATCGAAGACACCAAATTCCATGCGCACTCCGAAACCCTTGGCTTCCAGCAGCACCCATTCAGAGAATCTTACCTGATACGGGCATTTTCATACAAATAGCAGAAAGACCTCGTTTTCTCCCGACCCGTTTGCTGCGCTGTGGCCGGGAGGCTCGTCTTCGCGCGGAGGGATCGGCATCGGGTTGCTCCGAGTGCGCCAGCTACTTTCGTAAGCGGGGAGTAACAGGCAGCGCCTCAGGGGAATGAAAAAGGCAAACGTGAGAAATGCTTAACCGGCGGTGCTTTCGTCGACCAGGAATGGCTTCACCTTAGCTTCGAACTCCATCGGGTTGTCGCCCATCACGGTGTGCCCTGCAGCGGAGATGGTCACCATCCGGGCATCCGGAATCACCTCAGCCATCCGCGCCGCTTGCTCCGAGGGGAGCGCCGGGCTCTCCGCGCCGCGCACGATGAGCGTTGGACAGGCAATTTTCGCCAATACCGGCCAGAGATCACCCGCTGGAGACATCCGCCGGTTAGGTTGCCTGAGAACGGGATCATACTTCCAGGTCCACTTTCCATCAGGGAGCCGGCGCAGGTTATGCAGCAAGCTTTCGCGTAGCGTCTCTCGGCTGCGCCGTGGGTTGAACCGAATGGCGCGCTCGACGAAGTCTTCGACCGAACCAAGCACGTCCGGGCCGGACATGAACTGGCGCGCCTGCGATCCGGCTGAATGCGGCCGCTCCGGCCCGGCGTCGACAATGACTAACCGGTGAATTTTCATGGCATGGCGATCGGTTAGCCACATGGCGTTGCGGCCGCCCATCGAAAAGCCGACAAGAGCGAAGTCTTCTAACTTTAGCTTTTCGATGAACGCGTCAAGATCGCGACCGTGAGCCGGCGGCGAATAATCACCGTCCATCGCCCAGCTGCTGTCGCCATGCCCCCGCTGATCGACGGCGACGACCCGAAAGTGACCCTGCATCACCGTGGCGAAGTAGGCCCAGGTGTGCGCCGTTTGTCCTATCCCGTGCAGCAGCAAGAGGGGCGTTTGCCCCGGGTCGCCCCACTCGAGGTAGCGCAATCGAACTTCCGGAGTCTCCACGAATCCTTCCCGGCACGGCGCAATTTGCGGAGGTTGCAATGTATTGGGCATGGCAAAGGCAAACGCTTCTCGAAGCGGGAGATTACCTGATCGCAAAGCGCCGTGTCAACGGCTGGCGCACGTGGTAGCGACTCATTTTGAGGCGTGAGAGTTATTCGGTGACAGCAACAGAGATTCGTCGTTGCCGCCAGACCGTGTGAAAACACGACGGCAGCCCTTGTTAACCTTGTTACGTTGCGCAATGCAGGGGAGCGATTTCGATTGACGATCGACAAACACTCATATTAGGAACTTATAGATCATGACCAGCTAAAAAGGTCCCAAAGCGAAGGAGGCATTCGGATGGAGATCAAGTCTCTTGTCGATCCGGAAGGCGGTCTCATCAATCGTCGCATCTTTGCTGACCGCAAGATCTACGAGTTGGAACGCGAGCGCCTGTTTGCCCGCTGCTGGCTCTACCTAGGACATGAAAGCGAGGTTCCCGATCCTGGTGATTTCGTTGCAGCTTATATGGGCGAAGAGCCGGTCATCCTGTGGCGCGATTTGAGCGGGCGCCTGCGCGCTTTCTTAAACCTATGCCGCCACCGCGGAAACCGGGTGTGCCGCGCGGACCGGGGCAACGCCAAACTTCTAACCTGTTCCTACCACGGCTGGACTTACAGCAGCGAAGGAAAGCTGGCGATCGTGCCCATGGCCGATGCCTTTCGCGACCTTGACCGCGAGCAATGGGGACTGATTCCGGTCGCTCAGTTGGACACCTACAATGGGTTGATTTTTGCCACCTTCGACCCCGGAGCGCCAACGTTGTTGGAATATCTGGGCGATATGGCCTGGTACCTTGACATTCTCCTGGACCGGCGCGCGGGCGGTACCGAGGTGAGCGGGTCGCACCGCTGGGTGGTGGACGCCAACTGGAAGACGGCGGCGGAAAACTTCGGCGGCGACGGTTATCACATTGCCAGCACCCATGGCTCCGCACGCGACCTCGGGGTCGATACCACGACGAGCCAAACGCGGCATCGGGGCAAGGGCTGTCAGATCTCTTGCGGCAACGGTCATATTTTGGTCGCGTGGAAGATCCCGCCGGACGACGCCGGTCCCTGGTTCGCGCAGCCCGTAACCGAGCTTGCCGATTATATGAGAGCACACGCCGCGGAGATTGAGAGCCGTCTCGGCGCCGCGCGCGCGCGGAAAGTCGCGCCTTCCGCGGGAACAGTTTTCCCCAACTTTTCTCTGCACTGGCTCACGCGGACGATTCGAGTCTGGCACCCGCGCGGGCCCGATAAGATGGAGATCTGGAGTTGGGCGATCGTCGACAAAGCCGCGCCGCCAAAAATCAAGGACGTGATGCGCTTTGTCTCGCAATACCGCTTCAGCCCCACCGGCGTCTTCGAACAGGACGATATGGATAATTGGATTCAGGTAACCGTCGCGGCGCGTAGCGTGATCGGCCAGCGTTACCCGGCAAACTACCAGATGAGCCTGAGCGAGGAAACAGCGGACACCGAGCTCCGCGGGCGCCTCGCAAGTCGTTGGAGCGATGCTAACCAATTGAGCCTCTACCTGCATTGGGCAAGGATGCTGGAGGCAAAGGACTGGAGCGAGGTCAAGACCTCAAGCGTCGAGCGTCGCGAGCCAAAAGCGCGCTAAACAGACAAAAAGCATGGCTGACGACCTGCGTCACGCAATCGAAGATTTTTTATACCTGGAAGCTGAACTCTTGGATGAGCGGCGCCTGCGAGAATGGCTCGAGCTCTTCACGGATGATTTGCACTACTGGATGCCTGTTCGCCACAACCCGTTAGAAAGACCCGCAGAAATCGCTGACGAGTTGGCCAAGCCGGGCGACAGTTACTATTTCAACGACAACAAAGAAACCCTGCGCATCAGAGTCGAAAGGGTATACGCAAAAACCGCATGGGCTGAAGTGCCGCCGTCGCGCACCCGCCGCCTCATCTCAAACATTCGAGTGAAGAAAGACGACGGCAGGGAGATCGAGGTCCATTCCAATTTCATCGTTTATCGGACGCGGATGGAAAAAGATGAAGATATGTTTGTTGGCACCCGCAGGGATGTCCTGCGGCGAGTCGACGGCTCGTTCAAGATCGGCCGGCGCACGATTATCCTGGATCAGGCGGTTTTAGGAGCAAAAAATATCAGCGTTTTTCTATAAAGCGGCGAAATTTATCCAGGAAACGTTGGGAGGACACGACTGATGCAGTGGGATTTTGACCGGAAGAGCGCGCTCGTAACGGGCGCGGGCAGCGGCATCGGCCGCGCGGTTGCTCTGCACCTGGGACAAAACGGCGTTGCGGTGGGGGTCGTGGACCTTGACGCCGCGCGCGCCGAAGCAACCAGCGGAGAGATCGAGAGAGCCGGCGGCAATGCCGTCGCGCTTTGCGCCGATGTCGCCGATTCGGCGCGCGTAGTAGACGCGGTCACCCGCGCGCGCGCAGCTCTGGGGCCGATCGATTACCTGGTGAATATCGGGGGCTTCCATGAGCGCGTACCGATCCAGGAGATCACGGACAATCACTGGCAAAGGATGCTCAACGTGCACTTGAGCGGGACTTTTTATTTTTGCCGCGCGGTGTTGCCGGAAATGATCGCGCGCCGCTTCGGCCGCATCGTCAATATGTCTTCGCTGCACGCCTTCGGCAGGGTTCCGGGCGCGGCCCATTACTCCGCGGCCAAAGCAGGCATCGCCGGCTTCACCAAAGCACTGGCTATAGAAGTCGCCCCTCACGGCATTTTGGTCAATGCCGTCGCTCCCGGCCCGATTGATACGGCTCTATGGCGCGACGGACTCACGGGCAACGAGTTGGAGGCACGCATCGCCAAGCGCGTCCAGGCGATCCCCCTGGGACGCCTCGGCCGGCCCGACGAAGTAGCCGAAACGATTCTTTTCCTGTTGAGTCGAGCGAACAGCCACACCACCGGGCAGGTCATCAGCATCAACGGCGGCGAGCTGATGCCCTGATAAACATCGGCGGAGGGACCGCTCAGCCCGCCTTTCAGCTAAAGTGTGCCGTTCGGCAATTCTAATCGCGAAGCGGAATCAAAACTCTTACGGCACGCTCTTCCCATCGCTATCGTAGATTTCGAGCGGTCCGAATTTCTCCAGTATCGGTTTGATCTTGCTGCCATCGCCTACCGCAACAATCTGCATCCCCTCCGGCTTTAGATATTTCCGTGCCACGCGCTGTACGTCGTCTGCAGTGACCGCGGCGACCTTCGCAGGATAAGTGTCCCAGTAGTCATGAGGCAAATTGTAGAAGATGCGTGTGACCCCGAAGTCGAGAACTCGGGCTGGTTGCTCAAGAGCGAGAGCAAACCCCGCGGTGACGGAACGTTTCGTTGCCGCCAATTCTGCCTCACTGACGCGGGTATCCCGGATGCGCCGGATCTCGTTGAAAAGCTCCGTGAGCGCGCCATCGGTGACTTCGGTGCGCACGCTCGCGTCAGCGCTCCACGGTCCCGGATAGTCGACCGCGGTAAAAGTGCTATAGGCACCGTAGGTGTACCCTTTCTCCTCGCGCAAGTTCAGGAACAGCCGGCCGGCAGCACCACCGCCCAATAGATGATTCATGACAACCATCGGCACATAGTCTTCACTACCTCGGTCGATTGCGATATTGCCCACCATCAGGGTCGTTTGGACCGAGTTTTGTCGCTCGACGAGATAGACCCTTCGCGCGGTGGCAGGAACTGGATTGGGAGGCATGGTTTGATCGAAGCGGCGACCTTGCCAGTCTCGCAGCAACTCATCGAGCTTGAGAAGCAGCTCGGAAGGATGGACATCGCCGGCAACGGCGAGCACCGAACCCGTGGGAACATATCGTTCCTGGTGCCATTTTCGGAGCGCGTCGGGCGTGAGCGCGTTAATTGACTCAAGCGTGGCTGTGATCGCGGCCGCCGGATGGTTGCCAAAAACAGCGCGCTGGAATCTCTCACTGGCCAGGAACCGCGGCGCCGCCCGTTGCTGCCGCAGTTGAACCTTAGCTCGTTCCTTGAGGCGGTTTAGCTCCGCGACGGGAAAGCTGGGATGCAACAGAACGTCTAGGGCTAGGGCGAACCAGGCGTCAAAGTTCTCGCTTAGACCAGAGGCGGTAAAGACGGTTTCGGTTGAACCGAAATCTGACACCGCCCTAGTTGACGTGCCCAGCCGATCGAGATTCTCGGCGATTTGCCTGCTGGTTTGTTTGTTTGTGCCTTCGCGGAGCATTTGGGCGGTCGCAGAAGCCAAACCCGGCAAGGCCCTCGGTTCAAAGAGAGCCCCCGCGCCGCGAAGGCGCAACTCGGCAAGGACAATGGGAAGACGGTGGTCCTCCAGGATCAATACCGTAAGTCCGTTCGCGAGCTTGGCCTCGACTGGTTTGGGTAGCTGGACGCGAAGAGTTTCATTCGATACCGGCGCATTGTTCTTGCGCTCGACTTTGCTTGGCAGTTCAGTCGAAGAGTCCTGGCCGGAAACAAATAGCGGTGCAGCGATCAAAGCCGCTATTACCAACGCAAACCGTGAAATCAAGCCGATTACAGACCGTTGAAGAAAGCTCATCGTCCCTGCTCAAACAGGATTAAGAGTGAAAGCGGAAAGCAAATTGAGCATAACCGTTTTTCACTCTCATCAATCCGTTTTTACATTAGTATCGGCGGGCATCGGCGGAGCGGCCTTGGATTTCGGCACGGTTGTCACCACGGTCCTGTTGGTAGCTCTCAGGTAATTCTTGGCAACTCGCTGAAGGTCGGCCTTCGTCACCTGCGCGATTTTATCGAGGACCGTGTTAATCAAGGCCGGTTCGTTGTAATAGGCGGCATAATGGCCAAGGTTGCTGGCCCGGGAGCGTGTCCTGTAAAAATCTTGGGCCTGGTCGCGCCGGAACTTCATGCGAACTTTGTCCAGCTCCCAATCGGCGACCGGCTCGTTCTTCAGCCGCTCAATTTCTTCAGATACCAGTTTCTCGGCCTCTTGGAGGCTCTGGCCGGGGCGGACCACCACCGAAACCCAAAACAAGGAGGTCCCGCGACGCTCGTCGGGCCCGCTGGAAACGCTGACAGCAACTTCCATGTCTTTGACTAGCTTTTGATAAAGGCGTGCTGAAAGATCGCCGGCCATCACGTGGCCCAGCACACTGAGCGCATACCAATCAGGCGTATTTCCCGGCACGGCCTTGAAAACGATATCAATGCGCGGCGCACGGGCGAAGGCATCTTCAATGGTTTTGCGGCGCTCGCTCGTTTGTTCCGGCTCGGTCATGTCGGGGACGGGTGGTGGCGCCTGGGGCGGGATGCTGTCGAAATATTTCTTCACCAGCGCTAAGGCCGCGTGGGTCTGAAAGTCACCAACCAATGAGAGGACCGCATTGTTCGGTGCATAATAAATCCGGAAGAAGGCACGCGCGTCCTCGATACTCGCAGCATTCAGATCTTCCATTGAGCCAATAGTAGAGTGTTTGTAGACAAAATTGTCGTAAGCTGCGGCGAGAATGGTTTCGGCGGTCCTCCCGTAGGCCCGGTTGTCATAGTTCAGCCGCCGTTCCTCCTGCACCGCATGACGCTGGTTATCAAAATTAGCCTGCGTGACGTCAAGCGCGCGCATCCGGTCGGCCTCGAGAAAAATTCCTAGCTCCAGCTGATTCGCCGGCAACGTTTCATAGTAGTTGGTCCGGTCGTCGTTGGTGGTGCCGTTGGCTGTTCCGCCATTGTTCGAGATCAAAAGAAGATGCTCCCCCTTGCCGACGTTTGCCGACCCCTGAAACATCATGTGCTCGAACAAATGAGCGAAACCCGTTCGACCCGGACGCTCATCACGGGAGCCGACATTGTAAGTATCGCAGATCGAATAGGTCGGGGCCGCGTGGTCCTCTGAAAGAATCACTCTAAGCCCGTTGTTCAGGGTGAATTCCTGAAACGAGACCTTCGGTTTGACTGGCTGGTTGACCGCAGCCTCGGTGGACCAACCGGTCTCAGCCAGACCCAGCGCAACCGCAACGAGAAAATTTGCTAGGCTCCGTGCCATCACACCCGTTCTCTCCCCGTTTCCCGACCATGCAAGGTTCGCTATAAAATTTCGCCAATGCCGCGTCAATTGCCGCTTCTCAGCATTCCCGAAACGGGAACAGGACGCTGGGCATGTCCCGTTTATCGCAAAGCGATATCGATTCGACAATATCGAGGGGCCTCCTATCCAGCTTGATCAGCGACGCCAACCCGGATTATAAGACCTATACGGGCTTTGATCCATAAGCAAATCTAACTTCTATTTCACCAGGAGGTAGGTACCCATGCCGAGTCAATTCGCAACCAGAATCATCGACGGCGACGGCCATGTCATGGAGGACAACGCGGGGATCATCGCCCATATGGCTTCCCCTTATCAGGAGATCGCACAGCGCAAAGGCGTGATCTTCCCCCCGCTGGATCATCTCCACGCCGGGCGCGCGGTGGAGACGCCGCCTCAGCGGGATGGGCGGCCTGCGGTCGGGCCGAAAGGCTGGCTCGATTTTCTCGACGACGTGGGCATCGAGTGGACCGTACTTTACCCTACGACCGCCCTCGCCTACGGCAAGATCGTGAGCCTCGACTACGCGGTGGTGACCGCGCGCGCGTACAATGATTGGCTGCATGAGACCTACATTAGATTCAACCCGCGCTTCAAGGGGATGGCGCTCATTCCGATGCAAGACCCCGAAGAAGCGGTCAAGGAGCTGAGGCGCGCCGTGACCGAACTGGACATGTTGGGTGCAATGATGCCGTCCAACGGCCTTGCGCAGCCGCTGGGCGCGAAAATCTACTGGCCGGTTTACGCCGAAGCTGCTCGGCTCGGCTGCTGCCTGGCTGTACACGGTGGGGCGCACGACCGCTTCGGCATGGATCATATGAATATGTATGTTCCCGTGCACGCGTTGGGCCACCCTTGGGGTCTGACCATTAACTGCGCGAGCATCGTTTACAACGGGATCTTCGATCGCTTCCCGCGCGTGCGCATCGCGTTCCTCGAAGGCGGGGTTGCCTGGCTGCTATTGTTGCTCGAACGACTGCATGCGTCGCATGAGACCCACTTTCAATACATTCCACCGTCCGAGTTCGGCGTGCGCGAGGGCGAGGAACCGGGTGCTTACATCAAAACACAGATCAACGACGGCCGCTTCTTCCTCGGCGTCGAGACCGAGGAGTTGACCATGCCTTTTGCCATCAAGATCGTCGGCAACCAGCCGTTCCTCTATTCTTCCGATTTTCCTCACGAAGTGACCAACGAGAGCTGCAAGCGTGATCTCGGTGAGCTGCTGCAAAGCGACGAGATCACCAGCGAGGATAAGGCGGGCCTGCTCTACCGCAATGCCGAGCGCTTCTACAAGCTCCCGCTATAAAGGAAAAACAAAAGGGAAAGGTAAAAAAACCGCAAACCTAAGACCGAAAAGCCGGTCCGGTGAATTGTAAAGGGGAGGAATAACCATGAACGATTGTCGCGCCGCCGTCATTACCGCCCATAATCAGCCATTGGAAATACAGCGCGTGCCCATCCCTGAGCTGGAGCCGGGCTCTCTGCTGGTGAAGATCGCAGCCTCGACGCTATGCGGCACCGACGTGCACCGCTGGCATGGTCCCCTGCCCGATGGTGACACCCTGCCGATTATCACCGGCCATGAGCCGTGCGGCTACGTCGAAGACATCAGCGGCGAGCGCACCGATATTTTGGGAAACCCGGTGCGGCGGGGCGACCGGATCGTCTGGAGCTACGTCGCCTGCGGCTCGTGCTACTATTGCAGCGTCGCGCTCCAGCCGTGCATCTGTCCTGGGCGCGCCTCGTGGGGGCATAACCGGAGCGATCAGTTCCCGTACCTGCTAGGGAGCTGCGCCGAGTACATGTACGTTCCGCCTCCCTGCCTGATCATCAAGGTTCCCGAAGAGGTGTCTTCAGCCTCGGCCGCGGCGTCGGCCTGTGCTTACCGTACCGTGATGCACGGCTTCGACCGGCTGGGAGGGATCAAGAGCCACGAGACGGTGGTCATCCAGGGTAGCGGGCCGCTGGGTAACTTTGCCACCGCGGTCGCGCGTGACCACGGTGCTAAGCAAGTGCTGGTCATCGGCGCGCCCGCCGCGCGCTTGGAGGTAACCAAGCGCATGGGCGCCGACGCGATGTTGAATCTGGAGGAGGTCACCGATCCCAAAGACCGCCGTCAATGGGTACGCGACTATACCGACGGTCGCGGCGGCGACATCGTGATCCAGGTCGCGAACAACCTCGCGGTCGCCGAAGGGCTCACGCTGCTGCGCGATGGGGGCCGCTTCGTTAACATCGGCGCCGGCGGCAGGGCCAATATCGAAGTTAGCCGCCTACCGCAGGAGATGATCTTTCACACGATCAGATCGGCGGAGCCGCGCCACTGGTTGCAGGCGATCTATTTCCTGGCATCGCGGAAAAAGACCTTCCCCTTCGAGGAGATGATCACCGCGAGTTACACCCTGGACCGGGTGAGCGACGCGCTGCAAGCCATGGCAACCTATCAGGTAGTGAAAGCCGTGATCAATTTTCAGTAGCAAGATGGTATACCTTTAGGCGCGCCGCCGGACGTCTTGCTGATTGAGGCGTATCATCGCCGCCTTTAAACTCGCCCGCATACGCTCAAGAGAGAGTGCCAGATCGCCGACCTCGTCGCGCGATTCCACTCCCACTGGCGTGTCGAGGTCTCCTTTGCTCATCTTTGCTGCGATTTGCGCCAACTGCCGAATTGGTCGCTGTATTCTCCGGGCAAGAACCAGGGCAAGCAGCACTCCAAGGGCAAGGATCGGCAAAATCCACGCGAACAAGGGAAAAACTGCCTCGCCGATCTCGCGTTGCACGGCGCTGTTCCATATCCCTACATGCACAGCGCCAATTTGACCGTCCAGAATCGGCACGCGGGTTTCATCTACAGGCTCACCGCGAAAAATCAGGCCTCTCCGCCGTACCTCCCGTAGTTCGCCGCCCGCTGGCGAAAGCAGGGATGCAAGCGCTTCATTTTCCAAGCTCTGCGCCAGGACGCTCCTTTCACGATCCTCGACAAAAGCGTACGCCAGACCTTCCAGAAGGGCATACTTTGCGAGCAACGCGTTGAGAGAAAGAAGATCTTTCCCTATGACATGACTCGCCGCCCCGTCACTCAAATTAGTCGCGATGACAAAGGCCCGCTGACTGGCTTGGCTGCGCAGGGAGCCCGCAATTATATAATAGCCGGCTCCGGTAACGAGAAGGCCCACGAAGAGCGTGACCCCCGCAAACGTGCCGGCGATCCTCCAGGTTAGCCCTAAGTTCCAACCTTTTGTCGGGAGGTGCATCGCTAGCAAACACCGCGCAATCCCTCTCACCTTCTCCCTCCGTTGCGATGGCGCGCGAACGGACTCTTTAGGTATTTTTTCTCGTGAAAATTGCGCCGCCCGCACAATGCACACCCCTGACATCAGAATGCCAAAGAGGGCGACTCCCCCGAAGAACCAGAGCTGCTTATCAAAAACGTAAAGGAAAACGGCAGCTCCCTCAGGCAAAACAGAGGTGAGAACTTCAAAAGTTAGAGACGGCTGAGCGGCGGAACGGTCTCCCGGCAGAAAACCGCCGAAACCGCCGGCGGTGAAATTACCGAGCACCAGCAAGACGCCCAGTAAAATGCAGAACATAGAGAACATTACAACCAGTGCGATACTTCGCGGTCTCACGATTCGCGCTCCTGAAAAAAAGATGCCGCGGCCAATACGGCGCAGCGGAAAGAACTCAACCTATTAAGGTCCGCGCGCGCCGTCAAGGGATATCTTTATTCGAAGCAAAACGGAGTCAGTGACGAACGCCACCTCCCGGACTGAACGCATCCTAGACGTGATCCAATCCAGATTGACATCAAATCCACGGATCGAATAGTCTACGATAAGAAAAGGGGAAGCAAGGTTCGTGACCGAATTCGTATACAAAGAATTTCGCAAAGAAGAAATGGAGCTTCACTTCGATCCTGGCGCGCTGGCTCCGGATCGCGCCAAGTGGTCCGAGGAAAGGGGTAGAAAGAGCGCCGAGACGCGCAAGAAATTTAGATCTTCGCTCAATATTCCATATGGTCCAAGCCCGCGCCAGGTCCTCGATATTTTCCCGGCAGCGGGCGCGCACGCGCCGGTTCAGCTGTTTATTCACGGCGGCTACTGGCGTAGCGGCAGCAAGGACGACTACAGCTTTATTGCATCGATGTTGGTTCCCGCGGGTGCAACTACCGTGGTGATCGAGTACGACCTCTGTCCGAAGGTTACCGTGACAGACATCGTCGGTCAGGCTCGAGCCGCCATCGCCTGGACGCACGGCCACATTGCAGGCTATGGAGGAGATCCGGCAAGAATTTTCGTATCGGGACACTCCGTCGGCGCGCACCTGGCGACGATGGCCTTGGCACACGATTGGGAAAAAGACGCGCTGCCGAAGAATATCATCAAAGGCGCCGTCGCCATTTCCGGCGTCTACGACCTCGAGCCGGTTCTCCATGTCGGCGTTAAGAACGAAATCAAGCTGGATGCCGAAACCGCGCGCAACAACAGCCCGATGCTGTATCCGCCTATGCCGACCGCTCCGCTGTTCATCGCCGTCGGCGGCGACGAATCGGCGGGATGGAGACAGATGTCATTTGATTTTTTCAACTTATGCCGAGAGCGCGGCGTCAATTGCCAATTTCTTGAGGTCGCCGGTGTCCACCATTACTCGATCTCCGCGCTTCTAGGAGATTCCCGAAGCCCCCTTGCGCGTGCGATGTTAGGTCAAATGGGACTGTAGATCTCTGTATAACTTTGCGCGCAAGGTAACGAAATCTAACTCTCAAGCAAGCCGCTGAAATGAGACAGCAGATATTCGCTGAATTGCGCCAAAGAGGTTGAACGACATGCGCATGGTTACGCGCAAATTGACAGAGAAAGAAGACGGGATGCCCGGCTACATCGCCCACCCTGTGCGCCAGGAGCGAGGACCCGGCATACTGATCATCCATTCGTCGGGCACGATCGGATACCTTAGAACCGAGGCCTATAAATTTGCCCGATTGGGCTATTGCACGGTGATGCCGGAGCTATATAGTTTGCTCGGCTTCGCAGAACTGTCCGGAACACTGGCTGGCAAGGAGGAAGTTCAAGAGGTGCGATCGGATGAAGAATTCGTCCGCGCCATCGACGTTGGCTGGCGTTACTTAAGCAAGCGCGCGGACGTCGATCCGGCGCGCATCGCCGCCATCGGCTACTGTATGGGAGGGCGGATCGGTGTTCATTTTGTCGCCGCGACGCCCGCCGTCAAAGCTTTCGTCGGGTATTATCCATCCATCAAGGAAGAACCGCCGAGCAAGCTCCGGCCGCGCCATCCTTGCGAGGCGGTGCGAGACATCAAGTGCCCCTCTATGATCTTGTACGGGGCGCGCGATCACATTAGTACCCTGCCGCTCCAGCAAAAGATTATGGCGAGCTTCCTCGCCAATGGGCAACCTTTAGAGTGGCACGTCTTTCCCTGCGGGACGCATGGCTTTGCGTCGCCGGAATCCGGCGGTGGTTACCAACCCGAACTTGCCGATCTGGTCTGGCTTCTTGTGGTCGAGTTTCTCAAACGCGAGCTTGGTTAGAAATCACCTTGAGCGACCGCCGACTTCTATTGTATAAAGCCGCGAAGAGAAACTTCCCCGCGTTTCATGAGGGGAAGGTGTTTCACGCCGCTGCAGAAACAAAAGGAGGGAATGATATGAGCAGGCTTGGAAACCTCTGTGTATCTCTCGTTATCGGGTGTGCCCTGGCCTGGGGGCTCCCTGGATCTCAAGCTTTAAGCCAGTCCAAGCAAGAAGGGGTGGCCTTCACCCGAGCACAAATTCTGGAAGGCGCAAAGAAGGAAGGCAAGCTGAGCGTATCTCCGGCGTTCGACGAAAAATCCATCCCTGTCATCGTCAGTGCCTTTGAAAAGAAATACCCGTTCATCAAGGTGACTTTCACATCCGCCGACGGCATCCCGGCATACCAGAGACAGCTTTTTGAGCTGTCTGCGGGGCGCGCAAACCTCGACATCTTTAGCACCAACATCGCTTTCTGGAGCGAGTACTTTAAGCAGAACGTCGTCAAGAAAGTTGACTTCAAGGGCATGGTCAAGGCAGGCCATCTGAGCATCCATCCCGAAATGATCGACGATTCGGGCATGGTAGTTTGGCTGGGGTCGTACACGGGAGTCCTGGTTTACAATACGAAACTCGTTTCCCCGGATAAAGCACCCAAGAGCTGGGAGGCCTGTCTCGATCCCTACTTCAAGGGGAAATTCAGCGTGGACACAAAACCTAACGTTTTGGCCTGGCTCACGCCTGCTTGGGGCGAAGAAAGGCTGTTGGCCTTTGCACGTAAAATTAAAGACAACGACCCGCTTTGGAGCAGGGGCAACACGCGTAATCTGAACATGCTGGGTTCCGGTGAAGTGTTGATGAATTGTGGAAATTACGTCCATTCGACGCAGCGGGCCGTGAAGCAAGATTCGAATCTTAAAATGGTGGTGCCCGATCCCTTCCCAATGTCTTTTCATGAGCCGGAAGCGATCTACGCGGGCGCAAAAAATATTCACTCGGCCCTGCTCTGGATTGATTTCCTGGCTTCAAGAGAGGGACAGGACTTGGCGGAATCGCTCGAGCCCGGAAGAGCCTCCTTTCTTATGGAAGGAACCCTGGCGAACAAACTCAAGAAGGGAGCCAACGTCTCGCTCTGCGGCAACGACTGCCGGGGTACGGAGGACAAAATCATGGAGCGAATCGCTACCCAAGCGTGGGGGTTCCCCAAGGTCGGATTCGAACCCAAGAAATGACTGCACGCTAAGCGCGGAAGCGTAAAAAACGTATCCGTACCTCTACGAGGTTTCGAACAGAGCGAATCGCAACTTTAGCTCTAATGGAGGCTCGATGAAAAGCCTGAGCATTCTTTTTGCCTTTTTTCTTTCTTTGATTTCCGGCGGAGTTCTCTCCGTCCTTGCGGCTGACGAGCACAACAGCCAGCTTGTGGAAGCTGCGAAGAAAGAAGGGAGGGTCGTGGTCTACACCTCGATGAACCAGCGTGACATGACCATGCTGGTTCAGGATTTCAAGAAACGCTATCCCTTCATCGATGCCCAGATTTTGCGCCTTAATTCACAGAAACTGCTGCCTCGCATCGAGACCGAAGCGAGAGCCAAGAAGCATCAGGCCGATGTCTTCACGGCCTCGTTTCCCATCTGGAACGAACTGATCAAGCAAGGCCTGGTGACCCGTTACCAATCGCCAGAGAGCCAGCGCTATCCCAATAACTTAAAGGATCCGAACGGCTACTGGACGATTCTTTACCTGCAAATCATGGGGATGGCTTACAACCCGCGGCTTGTCTCGCCAGCCGATGCGCCGAAACGATACGAGGATCTTTTGAGCCCCAAATGGAAGAAACAAGAGATTGGCATGGACTATCGGGACAGTACCTGGTTCGCCGTCATGATGGAGATCATGGGCGAAAGCGAAGGCCTCAATTTCATGAAGCGGCTGGCTGCGCAAGATCTGTATATGAGAGAAAACAAGAGCCTCCTCACCCAGCTGATGGCTGCCGGCGAGTTCCTCGTCCTCGCCAACACCTATGTGGATACCGCGATGGAATTCATCCGAGCGGGAGCGCCGGTTGAGTGGCTGCCGGGGCGTGATCCTATTCCCGCTTCTACTCATCTTCTCGGCGTCTACTCTTTTGCCAGCCATCCCAACGCGGCGAAACTCTTCGTCGACTTTCTCTTATCAAAAGAAGGGCAGAAAGCGTTGAGCAGCGGCGCCGTGGAAAAATTTCCTGCCAATCCGGAAGTAGAGTCCGACCTGAGAGCGAAAATCAAAGGGCACAAATTGCATCCGATCGACCCGACCATGGCCGCCAAATTTGATCGCCTGTCAAAGAACTTCGAAGAGATATTCTGGAAGAAATAGCATTTCCAAGGAGCGTGAAGTGATCGACGACTCGTTGTTCAGCCCCAGCAGCGTGGCGATCGTGGGCGCCACCCCCGATCCGAAAAAGCGCGGCAACTCGACGATCCGTTTTCTCGAAAGAGCGGAATTTCGCGGCGCCATTTATCCCATAAATCCAAAGTACCAGGAGGTGGGGCGATACAAGTGTTACGCCACACTCCATGAAATACCTGGCCCGGTCGATCATGTCGTGTGTTGTCTCCCGGCGCATTCCGTTCCAGCATTGGCGCAAGAATGCGTCGAGAAAAGGGTCAAGCTGCTGCACGTTTACACCGCCGGCTTCAGTGAAACCGGAATTCCCGAACGGATAGAGCTCGAGCAACAAGTCGTCGACATCGTGCGTCGCGGAGCAGTGCGCTTGCTCGGTCCCAACTGCATGGGGGTCTATCGTCCCAGCGCGGGCCTTGCCTTCAACACGCACTCACCCAAGGAATCAGGGACGGTCTCCGTCATTTCGCAGAGCGGCGGTAATGCCAGCGACCTCGGACGTATGGCATCGGTGCGCGGGCTGCGCATGAACAAGATGATCAGTTATGGCAACGCGGCGGATATCAATGAAACCGAGCTGCTCGATTTCCTGGGACGGGACTCGGGCACGAAAGTCGTGGGCGCGTTTGTTGAAGGCGTCAAGGACATGCCCAACTTCGTGGGCGCGCTATCGGCGGCCAGCCGCTCCAAGCCGGTAGTCATTGTCAAGGGCGGCACCACCGAAGCGGGCGCCCGCGCGGTGGCCGCGCACACGGGAGCCGTCGCGTCGCGCGCGGCGTGGGACACGGTGTGGCGGGAGACCCGCGCGTTGCCCGTGGGCAACATGGAAGAGTTGATGGACGTGCTCCTAGCGTTTCAGTCGCTCAAGGTCCCGGCGGGAAGAAACGTGGGTGTCATCGGCATCGGCGGCGGTGACGCGATTCAGGCCGCCGATGATCTCGAAATGGCGGGCTTGAAAGTGCCAGAACTGAGGCAAGAGACTCAAACGGCCATGCGCGGATTTACTCCTCTCCCGGGCACCAGCGTCAACAACCCGCTCGACTTGAATGTCATGCGTCAGGGTCCGGAACTGCAGCGCATCCTCGATCTCACCGCTAGCGAGGCCGCCATCAACGTCGTGATTGTCGTGCTGCGCGTGGATCAGACGCTGGGCAATCCGAAGGGGGAGAAAACGTTTGCCGAGATGATGGACACGGTCGAACAGTTCCACGCCACCAATTCAAAACCCATGATCATTGTTGCCAGAGCTCTGGGCTCCCTGGAATCTTTCGCTACCGGACTCAAGCTGCAAGAAAAGTTCGATCGGGTTGGGGTTCCCGTCTACCCTTCGATCACGCGCGCTGCGCAGGCGTTGGGCAAATACATGCGGTACGTCGCCCGCGATTTATGATCGTGTTCGTGCCGACCCGCTGACACGTTCACGAACACGGACACGATCACGAAGACGGTGTGTGGCCTAAGATGACATTCTCGTGATAGGCTTGTGAGCTGAATATTGGAAATGTGAGGTAGATCCATGATTATACTAAGCCCGGAAGGACGGTCACGTCCCTCCGCCGAACAGGTCGCGCAGGCTCAGGCGCTTGTCGACCTCAACGGGAAAGTTCTGGGTGTGCTCGACAACGGCAAGCCTCAGGGCGATCTCTTGGCCGCAAGGTTCGAAGAGCTTCTGCGAGAGCGTTACGACATTGCTCGCGTCGTCCGTCGCATCAAGATTTCCGCCCAACAGAGCGCTCCCAGGCAGCACATTGCAGACCTGGCCGCCGAGGCCGACTTCATCATCAACGGACTGGGTGATTGAGGGTCGTGCACATCGTGGAGTGTCCACGACGGCGTCAGCTTACAAAAAAAAGGTAAAACGGTCGTCACGGTCGTGACGAACGAGTTTGAAGTTCTGGCCAAGGCCGAAAGGGAAGCGCTCGGGGCGCCCGACCATCCGCTGGTCATCGTACCCCACCCGATTGCGAGTTTGAGCGCGGATCAGGTGCGTGAGCGGGCGGAAGGAAGTTTTTCACAAATCCTGGATGCGCTCGTAAAAAGATGAAGCAACAGTCAATGAAGAAAATGGAGTACTGGAATAATGGAATATCGGGAAGGTCAGTACTCCAACACTCCAGCACTCCAATTCTGCTCCGCTGATCGATAATAGGAAATACCAATGGCAGCTTACGTACCAAAAGCGGAAGGAATCGAAATCGACGACGACCTCTTAGTTGCAAACGCGTTCTTGGATGAAAAAGGTTGGACCGATGGGCTTCCGGTCATCCCGCCAACCGAGCCTCGGGTCGCGCGGATGCTGGCGGGAACCGCTCGCGATCCGCAGGAAGAGGTCGGCATCGTGCCACCGCGATGGGCTCCGGCAACAGTAGAAAAGATCGCGATCAATGCGGTTATGGCCGGTTGCTTGCCCGAATATATGCCCGTGCTCATTGCCGCCGTGGAGGCGGTCACAGAGCCCAAGCTAAACCTTTATGCCCTTCAGGCGACGACCGGCGGCCCGGCGATTCTATTGATTGTGAATGGGCCGATCCGCCATCAACTCAAGATTAATAGCGGCCCTAACGTTTTTGGCGAGGGATTTAAGGCCAACGCCACAATCGGAAGGGCTCTCCGGCTCATTTTGCGCAACATCGGCGGCGCTTATCCCGGCAGCAGTTGCAAAGCCACCCTCGGGTGGCCGGGCAAGTTCAGCCTGTGCATGGCGGAAAACGAAGAAGCCACCTCCTGGACGCCGCTTCATGTCGAGCGTGGTTTTGCCGCCAACGCCAGCACGGTGACCGCGATCAGCGTCGACTCCTATACCCGAATCGGCGAGCAGGGGTCTCCCAGCGCCGAAGCTATTCTTTGCATTCTCGCGCAGTGGATGCAGCGGCCCGGGTCGCCCGAAGCCGTCATGGTCATCTGCCCCGAGCATGCCGAAATGCTTTCGGGCGCGGGCATCAACAAGGCTAAATTGAGAAACATCCTCTGGGAACGCGCCACGTTTGATTGGAAGGCACTTCCCGAAGATCTCTTCGCGCTCCGAGTCAAGCGCCGGCCTGATTTGCGGATCACACGCGACACGGTATTTCACATCGTCGATAAGCCGGAAGACATCCTCGTTGTTGTCGCCGGCGGTGCCGGCCTTCACTCCGCTTTCTTGCATGTCTGGGGTCAGAGCACTCCCGAAGGCGGTTCCACTCGCTCGGTAACCAAGCTAATTCGCGGCTAAGGTACTGACTCAAGAATCCGCTGTCTTAGTCGCCGCTCTGATCAAACGAGGATCCAAACGTTGGAGTGCTGGAGAGGTGGGTATCGAATTCACTGCTCCGATACTCCCGTACTCCATTCATGTTCGGCAAAGGGATTCTCACAGCATCCCATCAATTATCCGGGTCAGATAACCCCGTGGCTTGAGCCGCCCGGCCTCTATATTCCCTATAATAAGGGCTCAAAAAACTTATCACGCCGAAAATAGCTGATCCGCTCGCCACGGCCACAGGAATTCCGGCGACGCTTCCTACCGCCCCCAAAAACAGCGCTCCCACGGAGCGAAATCCCAGCTCCATGTTATAAAGTCCCATTGCCCGGCCGCGGAATTCATCGGGCACGTTTAGGTGGATCACGGAAAGGCCGATGGAACGAAAGATCATGGTGGCAATCCCGGTCAAAACTAGGGAAGCAACGGAGAGCGGGAGCCAGAAGGAATGCGAGAACACGATCAAAAACAGGGTCAATGCCAGAGATGCCGCTCTCAATAACCCAAGTTGATTTTTCACTCCGCCAAACGCGATGAGGCCCATCCCGCCAATCACATTTCCAGCAGCGAAGCTTCCTCTCAAGAGCCCTAAACCAGTGGGCCCGATGTTTAAGATCTCCTTTGCGTAAACAGGAAAGAATCGATTAAACGGCAGGGCCAAGAAAAACGAGAAGAGCTGGATCGACATCACTTGCAAGAGTAACGCATGGTTCCAGATATAACGAGCCCCTTCTGTGATGTCATTCCGAATGCCAAGATCCACGCGTTTGTTGACCATTCGCGGCAAGGTGATCGATAGGAGGCTCACGATAATCCCGAAAAAACCCATCGCATTCATAAAAAAAACCGATTCAATACCCAACCAAACGATCAGCAGCCCGCCAAGCAGCGGACCGATGACTTGGCACGCGTTGTTGCCGACGCTGTTCATAGAGATCGCGCTTACCAGGCTTTCCTTGGGAACGAGGTCTGGAATAACGGTTTGGCGAGTCACGCGGTTGAGCGGGGCAACCAGGCCGTCGAGAATGGCCAGGACTAAGATATGCCAGAACGCTATGAGTTCGGTCGCGACCAGAGACCCATAGGAAAGGACTAGAACCGTCTGGAAAAGATAGACGCTTATCATGATTTTCTTACGATCCATGCGATCGGCGAGAGCGCCGAAAATCGGCGCCAACAACACTCGCGAAGGGCCCTTACAAAACGCCACCAATCCCAACAGAAAGGGCGAGCCCGTCATCACAAAAACAAGCCAATCCTCGGCGACTTCTTGCATGTCCTCGCCGATGCGGGAGATCAAAGACCCAGTGAGAAACACCCGGAAGTCGCGATGTCTAAGCGCGTTGGCCATCGGTAGCTGGGAACAGAGTTGTACTGCCGCGAGCGAAGGGTGGAATTGGGACCTCAGTCATCGCGTGGCTTCTAATCTGACTGCCAAGTTATCGTCGCTTTGGTTTCGGGTCAAGGGTAACGGTTCAATTAGGACAAAGTGTGGACGAGGCTTAAGAAAGATTTCTCGCTCGGCGCCCGAAATGACACGTTAGATGATTTGTCATCTCGAATCCTTTGACGGAGTCTATCCTGAGCGCAGCCGAGGCTCAGGATAAACCGCAGAGAGATCTTGACCAAACTGAACCACTACCGGGTCAAGCGGTCAATTGACAGAACGCGGTTGAAAGGTTTTACTATTGCTCTTTAATCCGTTGCCTGGAGGTCTTCGAGGTTCCATGCGTTTTGAGCACCATCGTGGCTGATCGTCAGATAAGAGTGACCGTAATGCCAACCGGCGTAGAATTCCGCCAATATCGAATCGAAGACTGCATTATCAGGGATGAGCCGTTTTATATGCCGAGCGGCGATGAGGTGGAAATCTTCGCCGCGGCCTACCGCCAGCACGTGCCCGTGTTGCTAAAGGGCCGAACGGGCACGGGAAAGACCCGCTTTGTCGAGTACATGGCATGGAAGCTCGGCCAGTCGCTTGCCGTGACCAAAAACCCTGCCAGCGAAGGTTCGCACGGCATGTCTCCTGAAGTGTCCGTGCCACTCATCACGGTCGCGTGTCACGAAGATCTTACCGCCAGTGATCTGGTAGGCCGATATTTGCTCGACGCCGAGGGTACGCGCTGGATCGACGGCCCGCTCACGCGCGCGGTGAAAGCGGGCGGCATCTGCTATCTCGATGAAGTCGTGGAGGCGCGCAAGGATACGACCGTGATCATTCACCCGCTGACCGACCACCGTCGCGTCCTGACAATTGATAAACCTCGATGATGCGCTATTTGCTTGTGTATAAGTCATACAGTAGAGCCTATCTCCGACGATGATTCCAAGCCAAAGCCTGGAGTATCACTCTTGCACAGAAAACTACCTAAAAGGTAGTATTGTGTGCAATGCCAAGAGGATTGCGAAATCTGCCCATTTCCTTCGAGGAATCGCACCTCACTCACTTCGCTGGATTGCTCCTGATTCAGCGTTTTTGTCAGAAGCTGGGCATAAAGCATTTGCTCCAGCAGCATATGCGACCCGCCCCGCGCTTCCGCGACTTCCATCCTTCCGAGGTGATCCTGGCCATTCTCTATGCCATCATCGCTGGGATGGAGCGGGTCAACGAGACACAGATCCTGCAGTACAACGGAGCTTTCCAGAGAATTGTGGGCCTGAGCCGATTCCCAGACCAAACAGCCATCCGGAGATTTCTCAAACGGCTGACCCCAAGACACATCCAACAAATCGTCCAGGTCCACGACTTGTTGCGTCAAAGAATTTTCAACAAGCCTTCCCTGCGCACCAGCTTGATCTTCGATTTGGATTCCACAGTTCTGGTGGTCTACGGCAAGTCTGTAGAAGGAGCTCGGGTGGGATACAACCCCAAGAAACATGGCCGGCGCTCTTACCATCCTCTTTTGGCTTTCGAGTCCCGTTCCCAAGAGTTCTGGCATGGTTCTCTGCGTCCCGGCGATGCCGGGAGCTCCACCGGGGCTGTGCCTTTTATCAAAGTCTGCCTGACCAAGGTGCCCAAACGTATTCCCAAGGTGCGTATCCGTTTCCGCATGGACTCGGGGTTCTATGGGAAGCGGGTGGTCGAATTCCTCGACGGTGGAAGCTATGGATATGTGATCGTAGCCAAAGCGAAGAAGCGCGACCCTGTCACTCTCAAAGCCCGGGGTTGCAGATTCACACGATTCCAAAACGGCTGGGAGGTAGGCGAGTTTTGGTACCGACCCCACAGATGGGAAAAGCGACACCGCTATGTGGTGGTGCGTCGGCCCATCCCGGAGGAGCCGGAGGAAGCCGACCAGTTGACTCTCTTCAAGGACGTCAAATATGCCTACCATATCTTTGTAACCAACCTCAAAGTGAGCGCTTGGCGCGTGTATCTATTCTACTCTCCCAGAGCCAGGATAGAGAAACATATCCGCGAACTGGCTTACGATTACCCCTTGGCCAAGATCCCCACCCAGGACTGGATTCCCAATGTGGCGTTCTTCCAACTGCTCCTTTTCGCTTTCGACATCGTGCACTACTTCAAGCGGATTTGTCTGTCCAGGCGCTATCGTCACAAAACCTTGAAGACGCTTCGCATGGAGCTGTTGGTGCTCCCGGGACGTTTGGTAAAAACTGGGAACCGCTATCGTTTGACGCTGCCCAGGCAGTATCATTTCCAACCGACGTTCGAACAAGCTTTGGCCAGGGTCCACAAGTTCAAGCTACCAAAATTGGCGATTTTGTAAGCAGTTGCGTGGAGGTCTCCGACGAGAAGATCCCCAAATTTAGCCAAATAGCGCATTATTGAGGATAAACTGGGGGAAGTCGTGGAGGCCGCTGCGGGCTTTCTTCTCGTCGTGTCCTACAATCCGGGATATCAAAACGCGCTGAAGGATTTAAAGCACAGCACGCGGCAACGTTTTGTCGCGCTCGAATTTGGTTTCCCGGAACCCGAACGCGAAGCGAAAATCATCGCGCACGAGGCGGCCGTGGACGAAGATATCTCCATGCTCCTGGCGAAGCTGGGGCAAAAAATCCGCCACCTCCGGGAGCATGGTTTGAAGGAAGGGGCGAGCACTAGAGTCTTGATCTATGCCGCGCGCCTGATCAAGGAAGGGATTCCCGCCCGGCGCGCGTGCCAGGTCGCAGTGACCTGGGGCATCACGGACGATCTCCAGGTCCAGCGCGCGCTCGACGAGGTGGTCACATCGATATTCCCTTGATGAACCCGCGGGCACACGCTGAATCCGGCAAACAAGATGACGACCGATAGGGCTGAGGCTGCCGTTCAACCGCGTGAAGCGCAGGAGCCTTTCTCCTCCACTGTTGCGCTGAACCCGATGCGCGAAGTCCTGCGCTTGTATTGCCGCGCGCTATCAGGCCGCGACGTGAGCGTGGAGGCATTGGAACGCGTGGTCGAGAAAAATATCGGCTGGGCGAAAGGTCAATTGCCGACCACCGACGGCACAACGATCTATCTCCCGTCGATCATCGACAGGTTCGTCACGAAAGCCGAGAATTCAGAGTTTCTTAGAGTGATCCTGACCTGCCAGCTCGGGCATATTGAGTTCGGGGGCTTTGATTTTAGCTTCGCGCGCCCGTCAACCAAGTTTCGCGACCTGCGGCTTGAGCTGTCCGCTGCCCGCTGGAAGCTGGGAGAGAAAGTGTCGGACGAAAGCGCTACAGAGGCGGTTTATGCTACCGACATGAGCCGCTTCTTCCGGCTTTTCCCGGAGCCCCGGCTGGCATTGGACATTTTCACGGCGCTGGAAAACTCTCGCATCGAAGCCAGGATCATGAGTGAATATCGAGGGCTGGCGGCGGCGTATCGTGGCGCCCGCTCCGAAGCCCTGCGAATACGGCCGAATATAATCACCTTGCCCCAACGCGAAGCGCTCATCGAGTTTATGATCCGAATCAGTCTTGGCCAGACCAAAGATCTTGAAGTTCCCGCGCGTCAAGCGCAAGCGGCGAGCCGAATATGCTACCTCCTGCGTCTTGTGGCACAATGCGATGCCACCGTCGAGGACAGCGCGGAGGCAACCCTGCGTATCTATTCGCTGCTTAGCGAGGCGAGGAACAACAAGCTGGCGCAAAACCAGTTTACGACCATTGAACTCGACCACGATGGACCGGCGCACGCTAAAGAAACCGTCAGTCGCGATGAGATGCTGCGAGCCCTTGTCGGCGATAACAAGATGCCTGCTGCAGCTTATGCGCCCCCGCAAGAAGTCGACTATCGCGGTGAGTTCAAACACGAGCTAGCGCAGCTGTTGGCGCAATTTCCGGCAGCCAAGGGCGGCCGGGATATGGCTGCGGCCGAACGCCAGATCATGGAGCTTTTGCAAAACGCGCCCGAGCTGCAGGTCGTGGACGGCGACCCGGAGAACGCGTCGCACTCCGCGCAGGCCGACCGGATACGCGACAATCTTTTGCATGAGCTGGCGCGGCACCAGCCGCAAATCCACCGCTTCCAACGACAAGTCGCGCCGGACAGCGACGACGATGGCGCTCCGCTGGAGGCCAGCCAGCCGGGCACCGTTGTTTATGATGAGTGGGATTGCTACGCCGGCGTGTACAAGCCGTGCTGGTGTCTGGTGCAAGAGAAACAGATGGCTTACGGCGACCAAGCGTTTTACCGTCAAACGCTGCTCGATCACGCGGTTTTGGCGCGGCAGATTCAGCATGAGTTCGAACAGCTCGTGCCGGAAATGCATCGTAAAGTAAAGCGGCTGGAAGACGGCGAAGAACACGATCTGGACGCTTTTATTGAGGCCGTGACCGACCAGCGCATCGGCGTCACGCCTTCGGAAAAGTTGTTTTGGCGCCGCAACAAGAGCGAGCGCAGCGTCGCGGTAGCGTTACTGCTGGACATGAGCGCTTCGACCGCGGAGCCGATCGACGAAACCAGGCACGCAGCAGGCCACCTAAGCGTGCGGCAACAATCCTTGCAATACGCAACATGGCCTCATCCCCAGGGAGCCCGGACTCCGTACAAGCGCGTCATTGATGTCGCCAAGGAGGGCATCGTTCTCCTCGTCAACGCTTTGGAAACACTCGGGGACCAATACGGCATCTACGGTTTCTCCGGTTACGGCCGCGAGAATGTCGAATTTTACCTGATCAAGGAATTGACCGAAGAATTCACTGCCGACGTCCCCAAGCGTATCGACCGCATCGCCCCTGTCCACACGACACGCATGGGGCCGGCGATCCGCCACGCTGCCTCGAAGCTGAAACAACAGGAAGCCAGGTCCAAGTTTTTGTTTTTGATCAGCGACGGGCGGCCTCAAGACCGCGGCTATTCGCGCGACGGCGTTGAAAAGGAGTACGCGGTCCAGGACACGCGCATGGCCCTGATCGAAGCGCGCCGCGAGGGTATCACGCCCTTTTGCTTGACCGTCGATAAGCGCGGCGCCGATTACCTGAGAACGATGATGGATGACTTCGCCTACGAGGTCCTTGCAGACGTGTCTCTCCTTCCCCACCGCCTGCCCAGGCTCTATAAAATACTGACGAGCTAACCCGCGGAGTCACCCATCGACTCCTTATCGATTGAGGCGCCGATCAATTCAATTTCAAGCGAATTGAATAATAGTTAGACGCGCCGCCGGGGCTCCCGGGTCGTGGGCGCGAGCCCTTGCAAGGCGCCGCAACGTGAGCTAAACGCTGGATGAAGGAGTGATTCAATGGAGACAGCGAAAGAAGAAGTGCGGCGTATCCTAAACTCGCTCCCCGACGACGCTACCCTAGAGGACATCCAGTACCGGATTTACGTCCGGCAAGCGATTACAACAGGCTTGCGCGACGTGGACCAGGGGCGAATTGTCAGCCAAGAAGAGGTTGAGCGGCGGATGTCGCGATGGACCGAGAAGTAGTCTGGTCCCTCACCGCCACTGCAAACCTCGAATCGATCGTCGAGTACATCTTCCGCGATTCGGAGTTTTACGCTGCGACCGTAGCTCGAGAGCTGTGACGGGCTTCAAAACGTGCTGCGGCAAGCTGGCCCGCAGCTTCACGTTCTTTCGGCGAGCCGGCGACGTGTGTCACAGTGCTGGAGCCGACTGTGTAAACTTCGAGTGGGGGCCGTAGGGCACGCCGCCGAGCTCGCGGTTGCAGCGGAGCGCGCGCAAACAGGCGTTCACCGGTCATCAAGGGCCGTCGCGCGCGCCCGCTGAACCTGGCGTTGAACTAAACCGCTTCGCGGTGGCACTGGTTATGTAAGGTCAGTGCCGCTCTCCTCTTTTGTTTTTCATTGATTTTCCTGGCTGATTTTTATCATCTGATTTAGCGTAGCTCCCAAAATTTAATTTAATCCAAGGAGGATTTTTTATGGGAGCACTACGAGAAAAGATGGTTGCGGAGATGAAACTGCGCAACTTCGCATCGAGGACGCAGAAGTTGTATCTGGCCGTGATGGTCGGGTTGCCGGCCACAATTAACTCTAAAGCCGCATGGCGGTGCCGCCATCAGGGAAAAGCTATCGGCACCGATCTCAACCGTCGTCCACTGGCCATCCGATCTTCAGCCAGGTGCCATGCCCGGCCGGGCTGCGCCATGCTACAATCCCCATAGCCGAAGCTGCACAGCGGCTTTGCGGTTTAGTCCAACACGTTTTATCCCCCCGTCGCTCTTTCGGCAATCTCTCCGAGACTTGACTAGCTTCCAGGCTTTGAGGGATAAAACGCTATACGTTAGACCGCTATGCGAAACATATTGAAGTCGTGCTGAATAGCGAAAACCCTAATTTCAACGGAGAGGTGACATGACAAATATTGCAAAAAACACGATCTGCCTTTGGTACGATGACGGCGCCGAGGACGCTGCGCGATTTTATGCCAAGACATTTCCCGATTCGTCGGTCGGCGCGGTGCATCGCGCACCTGGGGATTATCCATCGGGGAAAGAAGGGGACGTATTGACTGTCGAGTTCACCGTGCTGGGCATTGCGTGCCTCGGTCTTAACGGCGGACCCACGTTCAAGCACAACGAAGCGTTCTCGTTTCAGGTTGCGACCGAAGACCAAGTCGAAACGGATCGCTACTGGAACGCGATCGTTGGCAACGGCGGTCAGGAGAGCGAGTGTGGCTGGTGCAAAGACAAGTGGGGCATTTCTTGGCAAATTACGCCGATCGCCTTGACGAAAGCATACACTAGTCCCGATCGCCTAGCCGCCAAACGGGCGTTTGATGCGATGATGACGATGAGGAAAATCGACATTGCTGCTATCGAGGCGGCGTTTCGCGGTTGAGATGTGGGCGGTCTAACAAATCGCTGCACCGGACGCCGTTTCGCTTCGCGAAAACGTCGCCGGTGAGCTCAATAGTTAGGCTGCCGAAGATACGGAGGCATACTAAACATGGACAATCCTCCTGAACGAAGCACGGACCCGGTCCAGATCTACCAAACGGTTAACGTCACGTGGCCATCGCCAGCCGCGGAGGGGGTGGTGTCAGGCTTTTATTATTTGCTTATTGGTTGAGCGCTTAAAACAGGAAGGAAATATCAAAATACCAAAGCCTGACACCTGACCCGAGGGTGAGGCAAGACCGATCTGAGGGAGCATCGCGCGATGAAGATCATTCAATTTAAAACACCCGGCGGACCATCGGTGCTCGACTATGTCGAGGTGCCGACACCCGAGCCCAAGGAAGGCGAGGTGCTCGTGCACGCGCATGCGATCGGAGTCGGCATGCCCGACATTATGATCCGCCGCGGCACGTATAATTGGATGCCGCCTTTGCCCGGCACGCCGGGCACGGAGATGAGCGGCGTGGTCGAGAAGATAGGGCCCGGCGTCAAGACCTTGCGCCCTGGCCAGCGCGTCGTGGTGTCAGCACGCGACCGGCCACATCGCGGCGGCTGCTATGCCGAGTACAATGCGACGCCGGAGAGTTCGGCTTATGCGCTGCCCGATGGCGCCGACATGGATCAGGCTGCTGCGCTCGCCAATTACCAAGTGGCTTATCACCTGCTTTATGACTGCATCACGTTCAAGAAAGGCCAGTCTGTGCTGATCCAAGGCGCGGCCGGCGGCACCGGCAGCGCGCTGGTCGATCTCGCGCGCCATGCGGGGCTCGACATCATCGCCACCTGCGGCGGCGCGACAAAGGTTGCGTTCGTCAAAAGCCTCGGCGTCGAGCATGTGATCGACCGCAAGAGCCAAGACGTGAGCGATGCCGTGGCCGCGGCGACGCGCGGCAAGGGCATCGATTTCATCATGGATTTCGCCGGCGGGCCGGAGTTCGTGAAGAACTTTGGCATGCTTGCGCCTTACGGCACGGTCGTGAGCTACGGCCAACTTGCGGGGAAGCCGGGGGACGACGTTTATGCTGCGCTACGTGCGCGATCGACCAAGAGCCTCGCGCTCCGCGTCTTCTCGATACATATCTACGATCATTGGCGTGAGCCACAACAGGCGGGCATGCGCTGGCTCATCGAGCGGCTCGGCCGCGGCGAGATCAAACCGCGCATCGATCGCGCGATGCCGCTTGCCAAGGCGCGGCAAGCACATAAGCTGTTCGAAAGCGGCGAAGTGATGGGAAAGCTTTTGCTTAAGCCGTAATTGGAGCGTGATCGAATCTCCCATGTTGGTGTCAGGCTTTTATTATTTGCCTATTGGATCGGTTCTCAAAGCAGGAAGAGAATATCAAAGCCTGACACCCGACTCACCCAAGGTCCGACGTGACGTTGCATTCAGCGAAGTGACGGATCTCTCAATTCTCAGAGAGGCTCAGAAGGAGCTTGGGATCAAGGGGAAGTAAACCATTAACCACAGTTGCCTAACCAACCGGTTGGAGACCGGCGCTCGAAAGCTTGCGCGGCTCACCCGGCGCGTTGGACCGACAGGTAGCCCCGCTGTGAACATTGTCATCAACGGCATCGGCGTCGCCGGGCCGGCTCTTGCCTACTGGCTGACGAAGTCAGGACATGAGGTTCTCCTCGTCGAGGAGGCGCCGCAGCTTCGTGGGGGCGGCTACATCATCGATTTTTGGGGGATCGGCTACGACATCGCCGAGAAGATGGGCCTTATCGGCGCCATCCGGCGCCTCGGTTATCAAGTACGCGAAGTGCGGTTCGTCGGTCATGACGGGCTGCAGCGAGCTGGATTCGACGTCACGGTCTTCGGCCGGCTGACCCACGATCGGTTTACAAGCGTGCGCCGCTCCGACGTTTCGGCCACGATCTATCGAGCCATCGAGGGGAGAGTTGAGACGATCTTCGGCGATTCAGTGGCTGGCATCGACGAACACGACAAGGGCGTGCGCGTCGCCTTCGATCATGCGCAGCCCCGCCACGCCGACCTGGTCATCGGCGCCGACGGTCTTCATTCGCGGGTCCGCCGTCTCGCATTCGGAGCAGATTCGGAATTCATCGTCTCGCTCGATTACCATGTCGCGGCCTTCGAGGTCGAAGGCTACCGCCCGCGCGATGAACTCGTCTACGTGAGCCACGCCCTGCCGGGGAGGCAGATTTCACGGTTCGCCATGCGCGATGACAAAACGCTTTTCCTCTTCATCTTTCGCAACGAACACATTCGCGCTGAAGAGCCGAAATCCATTCTACGGGATGCCTTTGCCGATTCCAGCTGGGAGTGGCCGCAGATCGAGAAGGAACTCGAACGCACGAGCGACCTTTACTTCGACACCGTCAGCCAAATTCAGATGGACCGATGGACGAAAGGACGGACGGCACTGGTCGGCGACGCGGCCGCCAGCGTCTCGCTGATGGCCGGCGAAGGGACCGGACTGGCGATCGCCGAGGCATACATCCTCGCCGGCGAGCTTCACGCGTGCGCAGGAGATTTGGGCGCCGCCTTCGCCAGGTACGAGCAGCGGCTGATGCCATTTGTGAAAAGGAAGCAGGTATCGGCGTCGAAATTCGCTTCATCGTTCGCCCCGAAGACTTCCCTTGGAATCACCTTCCGGAACGTGGTGACGAAGCTGATGCGAGTGCCATTCATCGCTGAGTCATTCGTCGGCCGCGATCTCCGCGACGACATCGAGCTGCCGGACTACGGATTTGCAGGGTGGTGATCACACTTAGGCATGAGCGTGAGCCGCGCAGCCGCTGACCCTTCGACGCGTGTGCTCGCGGGTATGAGCGGTCCAACAACAGCATGCAGCGGACGGCGCTTCGCGCCGCCGCTGATGCTGACCGTTAGGAACCCGAGAGTGAACGGAGATTGGATCCGTCAGAACCTTCTCTCCGACTCGGGGTTCAAGCGCAGGTTTGCCCACGAGATTCAGCTCTTCAAAGGGCCACTTTCTCAGAGCGCGTACGAGTCGCGGAATATCTCAACGGAAATCGCTGCCACCGCGACCTCCCGCGGAAGTGTCGAAGACCTCATGAACCTGCTCCTGCGCGACGCCACCGGGCATTGGCTGTACGCGGGCTGGATCGATCAAGCCGTGCTGCATATCGGGCCCGTGCGCCGTGGAGGTATGAACCTCTTCGCGACGATGCTCGCCGAGATCGATCGAGATCAGGTAGATCAGAGTGGCGACATGCTGGTTGCATTCATTCAACAGGGCCGCGAGTCAGTGCTGACGATCGAGGCATCGCCCGATCATTCGTTGTTCACGATCCGACTACTCACAGAGAGTGAAAGCCGAAGCGGAGCGTGCAATGATCGAAGCCGGAGTCGATCATGATGCTTAACAGGCCGCTTGAGCGGGCCGGCATGAACCGCGGACGGCGACCCGCACGCGCCAGCGCCGGCCGCTCGGCGCCGATCCGTTAGATGGCCATCTGACGATCCTTTTCAACTACTGCGGAAAAGCGTAAGATCCGCTATATGAACTTTCGTGTGGAGATTGAACAAGAGGAAGACGGTCGTTGGATCGCAGAAGTCGTTGACCTACCCGGGGCTCTCGCCTATGGAAGCACCTCGGAAGAGGCCCAGGCAAAGGTTCAAGCTCTTGCGCTTCGTATCGTAGCGGATCGTCTTGAACACGGTGAACCTGGACCTGATCTTGTCAGTATTTCTTTTGCCGCCGCATGAGCCAGTGGTCGAGTACGCGTGCCCGACGTGTTTTGGCCGCACTGCTTCGCATCGGCTGGATCGTCAAGCGGCAATCCGGTTCTCACCGCACACTTTCCCGTCCCGGCTGGCCAGATTTTGTGTTTGCGTTTCATGACGATGAGGAGCTTGGGCCTCGGATGCTTGCCCGAATAGCAAAGCGGACAGGGCTCAGCCCAGAAAACCTGCAGATTATCTTGAGAAATTCACCATATAGCTCGCCGCTTGAGCGAATCTACGAAGATCGCTCAGCGGCATAGCGTTATCTCTCCAGCACAGTTATCTCTCCAGCATTTGACCGGTATGCATGACTAGGGCATCCTGATGCATATGAGAACAACACTTAACATTGATGATTCTCTTTTACGGGATGCCGCCAGGCTAACTGGAGTCAAGGAGAAAACCTCTTTGGTCCGTTTGGGGCTTGAAGCTCTGATCGCCAAGGAAAGTGCCCGCCGTCTGGCCAATCTCGGAGGGACCGAGAAGCAGCTTCGCGGGATTCGGCGACGTCGTCCCCGCGGCGTTGCATGATTCTCGTCGACACCTCGGTTTGGATTGAGCATTTCCGAGCAGGAAACGATCGTCTAAAAGGTCTGCTACTTGACGAACAGGTCCTTTGCCATCCATTCGTTGTCGGGGAGTTGGCGTGTGGAACGCTACGGAAGCCCGCCGAGATTCTGAGTAGGTTGAAATCGTTGCCTCAAGCTCAGCTGCTCGAACATGAGGAAGTCATGGGTTTTCTGGAAGCACGACGTCTATACGGACGTGGTATCGGTTGGGTGGATGCTCATCTCCTTGCTTCCACGCTGCTCACAGGATGCATGATTTGGACGTTTGACAAACCGCTTCGGAGAGCAGCGTCTGTTTTGAACGTACTGACGTAAAAATATCCTCAAGAGATAACGCGCCGCTTGAGCCGACGGCGAGATTTTGTGATGTGTGATTCTATTTGTCGAAAGCGGCTCAGCGGCATCGCGTTACGCTTCAACAATCATCCGGGTGGAGTTAGATCGCGGGGGCACAACTTGAGCACCGAACCGAACTTCGGGCCATATCGTTCCTACGAGAGCGTCGCCGCGTTCGACGCGCTTTCCGAGCAGTCCTTCGCAATCCTCGACGAGCGCACCAATGCGGAGTCGCAGCGCCTCACCAGGCCTGTCCACCATCTGTTCATCCGGATAGGCTACCAAGCCAAGACGACCAGCCTAGCGGCTCGGCTCACCAATAGCTGGGCATTATCCCTGCCAGCCTTAGCACTCGTCCGCGTCCGGCTAGAGCAAACCATCATCTGCTCCTTTCTCACTCATGAACAGGAGGAATCCGGACTCCGCCCGTTCGTTTCCTATATTCCGATCGGGCACTACAAAAACCTGAAAGCGGCTCTCGACGATCCTGAGCTCGTCGCGGAACTCTCCCGGCTATTTGACGTTGGCAGGAGCGAGAGCGAGGCTCTGAAGGCGCAGCAGGAATTAACCCCCGGATTCAGCTTGGAGAGCGACAAGTTCCAGCGAAACTGGACGAAGCTCGACTTGCGCTCGATGGCTAAGAGGCGAGACGCGCTCGTTGTTTCCAAGACTACGCTGCAGAAGGAGAGCCTCGAAAGGGAATACCTCTCGTTTTACAAGGTGGCTAGCTCCGTTGTACATGCGGACTGCTCGTCCCTCTCGTACGCGTTCCTTGACACCTTTCAAGCGCCTAGCACGAAACCGGTATTGATGGCGCTCCCATCTTGGGCGCTAATCGTTGCTGTGGTGACAGCACATTACGACCTATTACAGTGCTACGAGATACTTCAGTGCCTCGACATTGACGCCGAAAAAGACTACGAAGCGCTATCCAAGCGCTGGGCCGCCGCGCGAGACAGGTTTGTTCGGGATCCAGAGACGTGAACCCTAACGATCGACTTGAGAAGGACGCGGCGGACCGCGCCTCTCACCCAAGCGTTAGTAGCGTTCACGTGGGCATCTGGTTAGCTCAACGTCAATAGGAAATGTGACGAGATAGTTATGGCTCACGCGGTTGAAAAAATTGAGGAAGAGATCCGCTCGTTAAGCGCCGCGGAGAAAGTGGAACTGCTCCGCTCGCTCATAGCCGAACTCGATGCTCCGGCTGACGCCGATGTCGAGCGTGCATGGCTCGAAGAATCGCAGAGACGACATCGGGATCTCGTCGAAGGAAAGGTGAAGGGTGTTCCCGGAGAGCGTGTGTTTGAGAATTTACGCCGGCGTCTTCGTCGATGAAATATGAGTTCCGCCCTGAGGCACTCATGATCCCGGAAGCGCGGCGGCGTCGGGGTGTAAGAAGTTCATGTAATCGAGCTTGGTCGGCGTGATGCCAAACTGATGAGCAAATACCATCATCGCTTCGAGTGAGCGTACGTTGTCTTGGACGTTGTAGGCCCAATAGTTCTCGCCCATGACCGCGCGCTGCTCGTCCATCATCGCAGCCGCCCACGAGATCGTCACGATCTCGGGATCGGAGCCGTAGATGCGGTCGAAAGCCACGTCGCGCGCCTGGCGGTATGCTTTTAGTAACGCGACCGGCGCGTCCGGGTGTTTGTCGACGAACTCCTGCGTCAATGACACCATGTGGCTGATGGGGAAAATGCCCGTGCCCTTGAAGTAGTTCTGCTCTTCGGTCTTGTAATCGGAAAACAGGCGCCGGACGCGCGGGTCGCGGCGGCTGATAGACGGCAGCACATTCGGTTCGATAACCGCGTCCACCTTTCCTTCCACAAGCATCGCATCAAGCATAACACCATTGGGACCGGAGAGTCGCGGCAGGCTCTCAACATTGATGCCCGGCCCCCAGCTCTTCGCTTCACGGCCCGCCATGACCCAGTTGACGCGGGTGAGATCGACGCCGTAGTAATTCTGCAGAGCGCCCCGCGCCCAGATGCCCGCAGTGCTGCTCACAAGCACGCGCTTGCCCTCGAGGTCGCGCGGGGAGTCGATCCCCGCTGAGCTGTTTACGTAAATGTAAGCCAGGCGAAACTTGCGGTTAGGAAATGCCGGAATCGACACGTACGGGTGATCGCCCTTCCCTTTGGTTTGCATGAGCCCGCCGAAACTTGCGTCCCAGGCATCGATGAACTCCGCCCCGTGGAACTTACTGATCTCTAAATCGAAACCTTCAACCTTCACCGTTCCGTCGACGAACGGCCGGTTGGTATCGATATCTGGTTCACGGAAACCGAGACGGAGCTTGGGATTGGGCATCGTTGATCTCCTTAAGACACGAAGATGCTGGGATGGTATCATAAGCCGCAGGTGGGGTTCCAGGCGCTGTGGTGCGCTTCACTACCCCACCCACGCCCCGCTTGACAACGACGAACCGTGATTGTAGGGCAGGATCAATGAAGGGGAGCAAGAAAAAGGACAATGGCTAAGACCGGCTCTCACGATACTCAGAGGCAACTGGCGGCGCTGAATTCTCGGGTCGCGAGCGCGTCACTCAAAGGTGCATGGCAACAGGAAACCGCATCGTCGAAAACGAAATCCGAAGTCCACCCTTGGGTATGGCGCTGGCAAGATATCGAGCCGAATTTACTGGCAGCCGGTGACCTCGTGCCGATCGATGACGTAATGAAGATGCGCACGCTACGACTGGTCAATCCTTCCCTTCCCGTGCGCTCCTCGACCACGAAGACTTTCTCCGTTTCCATCCAGCATCTCGGGCCCGGAGAGATTACCCAATCGCACCGGCACACGTCTGCTTCTCTCTATTTCATGATCCAGGGGAGCAGCACCTACACGACCGCAGAGGGTGAGCAACAATTTATGGAACCCGGCGATCTTCTCATTCAGCCGAGCTGGACCTGGCACGGGTCGAGAAACATCGGGAGCGAACCGTCCATCTGGCTCACCGCGATGGACACCAGTCTCAATCAATATCTGGACAGCTATTTTCGCGAGAAATATCCGGAAGGCGACGTCCAGCCGGTCTCTAAAGCAGACGGCTATTACAAGAGGCGGATGGGAGCATTGCGGTCCAAGGGGGCTCTGGAAGGAACGGGTCCATTTCCCATTAAATACCGCTGGCAAGAGACCCTGGAGACACTCGAGGACCTGGCTGCTGCGGGGCAGGCGGACGTCTGTGACGGAGTGTTCCTGGACTACACGGATCCACTGACCCGAGGTCCCACGACTGCGACCCTTGGCTGCCGCATTCAGATGTTGCGTCCAGGGGAAGAGACGCGCAGCCACCGTCACACGTGCAGCACGGTTTATCACGTTGTGCGCGGCTCTGGAGTCGCTAACGTCGGCAAAAGTAAAGCGGACGAGGACGCGATCGAATGGGCAGAGCAGGATTGTTTCAGCGTTCCCTCATGGCAGTGGCACCGGCTCCGCAATGGTTCGTCCAACCTGCCTGCGATTCTATTTTCCGTCAGCGACCGGCCTGTGCTTGAGAGCTTGAGACTGTACAGGGAACAAGACTAATTCGTGATCGTGCTCGTTGCTCGTGCTCGTGTTTTTACGAACACGAGCACGAACACGAGATACGAAAAAGGAGAAACTACGATGCCGCGGCACCAATGTATTTCCGCTGACTCCCACCTTGACATTCCTCCGGAGCGTTGGACGCCGCATGTGCCAAAACGCTGGCGTGATCGCGCCCCACGGACGGTGATTCTCGCCGACGGCGCGGAAGGGATGATCGTGGAAAACCGGCCGCCGCGTAGCCCGGGAGCCACGGCTATAACTGGAATTCCGTACTCACAACACGGCCTACAGAAAAACGCTTTTGAGGGCCCGGGAACAGGCGCGCCCGAGCAGCGCCTCAGAGAACAGGATCAGGATGGAGTGGACGCCGAGGTGCTCTTTACTCACGCCGCCTACCCGCAGTTATGGCGGGGGATTTCCGACGATGAGCCCTACAAGGCGGTAATCCGCGCTTATAACGAATGGCTCGCCGAGGAATACTGCGCCTGTAATCCCAAACGTCTCATTGCTATGGGAGTCATTCCGGACACCGGCGTCGATGACGCGATTGCGGAGATGGAGTACTGCGCCAAGGTAGGCTTAAAGGGCATCAATCTTCACCGCTTTCCGAGCGGAAAGTCGTACCCGGCGTTCGAAGACGATCGGTTCTGGACCGCGGCGCTCGCTATGAAATACCCGATAGCTTCGCACACCAACGGAGGCACAACGCGCTTCGGAGGCCAAGGTTCCATATTCAAATACCCCATCGCGCCGAAGGGCAAAGAAGAGCGCGACCCGGTTAGGCTGTTGTTTCGTTTTGCGGGCGAGCAACCGATGGCACCGCTGCAGATGGCGATGGCGGGAGTCTTCGACCGTTTCCCGAATCTCAGAATCTATTGGGCGGAGAGCCAGATCGGTTGGCTGCCCTATAGCTTCGAACAGATTGATGACAACTACGAGCGCAACCGCTATTGGGGCGAGCGCGACTTCGGCCTGAAACCTTCAGCAAGGCGCCCCAGCGAATTTTTGCGCGAGAATTGCCTCTGGGGTTTCATGCGCGATCCCTGGGGGGTCAAATGCCGGAACGAGATCGGCGTCGATATCCTGCTGTGGGGGAGCGACTTTGCGCACGCAACCGGCGATTGGCCGCATTCGGCCGAACTAATTGACGCCACTTTCGTCGGAGTGACCGGCGAGGAACGCTACAAAATGCTGGCCGGAAATGCGATCAAATTCTTTCATCTCGACGCAGCCTGAGGCAAGCAAAAAGGAAACCGGCAAAAGTAAAGATTCCCGATCACGAACACGACCTATCCTTTCTCCTCTCGATCCAATCCTGTCATCTGCAGCAGCGGCCGGTCCGTCACTGAAAACAAAATCGCGCGCTCAGTTGTCGAACTATTGCGGTGGTTGTGCCAGTACCACGACGGTATTGTAAAGCTGTCGTGCTCTTTCCATGCCAACTCCACCTCTCCATTACGGTCGACGGCGGTTACGCCCGCGCCCCCGACCGAATGATAGTGCGTGACGCCGGTGTGACGATGAAACCTAGTTGTTTGTCCCGGCAACAGCATTTGAATGTGGCAGGTCATCGTCAAAAACGTATGTCCCCCGCTAATGGGGTTCTTATACTCTAGCAGCACGCCGTCATAGGGGTCGTAAACGCCCTGCTGCGCCATCTCCTCGAGCGCCTCTAGCGTCTCGCCCCACTTATAGTGGTAGGGCACCCCCGCCCCTTGATCAATCACTGGTTGGCGCACCGGACCATAGAGCCGGCGTGAAGCGCCGCTGGTCTTGGTCAGAGGCTGCTGCTTTCCCTCCGCCCAATCTTCGCGAAACGAGGCGTTAAGAAAGTTCACCAGCCCGCCGTCCAGGGAATCGATCCAGATGATCGGTTCCTTGGAATCGTTCACGTGGTCGTGCCAGGCAAAGTTGGGCTGGATCAGCAAATCGCCCGGCTCCATGATCATCGGCTCGCCGTCGGAGGTCGTGTAGGCGCCGCTTCCCTTGACGACAAAACGCAAGGCCGTATTGGTGTGCCGGTGCGCCGCCGCCGCCTCACCCGGAAGAACAATTTGAAAACCAAAGGACACGGTTCGGCTGCCGGTCTGGAGGCCGATGTTGCGCCGAAAGGCCTCGGGCCCCAAACGAACCACATCCGCAGCCTCCATCAATACCGGATAGATATCCTCCCAGCGCCACAATCTCGGCTCCACGCCCTGCGTTTCGCGCCGCATCTGCCAATACCCGCGCAGCCCCAGGCTGGTGAATTTTTCATGCAGTTCGTTCAGTTCCTGCTGATGATCTTTTGCCAGTTTGGCCATGGTACCTCCGACGGTCGTGTTCGTGCTCGTTGCTCGTGTTCGTAACGGACCTCCGGAGCACGGCGAGCGCTTTCGGGTCATGAAGGTCACACGTTCAAAAGCCGTGTAATCTTCTAGAACGCGCAGTAACAAGCTTACACTTTTTTGTCAACACGCGCGTGTTGACCGGCGATGCTCGCCAGTGATAATTGAAATCTGACGGCGTTCCGACAAACTTATCAGAGCGCGTGCCTGCATTTTTGACACGTCTGTGAAAGGACTAATCGATGACAAGAACGTACCGCTATTTTTCCGCCGATAGTCACTTCGAATCCCCTCCCGACATGTGGGTTCACCGAGTTCCAAAGCAGTATCGCGACCGCGCCCCGCGGCGGGTCAAGTTGCCCAGCGGCAAGGATATCATAGTCGAGGAAGGACGGCGGGCTACGTACGGAGGCACCAACCAATTCGCCGGCAAGTCACCGGAAGAATTTAGCCCGATCGGGCTGGATTTTGACAACACACCCGGAGCGGGTGGTCCGGAACAGCGGCTCAAGGAACAGGACACCGACGGCATTGACGGCGAGCTCCTCTTTGCCACCGAAGCGCGCAACACCGCGATCAAAGACAAAAATGCCTTTCTCGCCATCATCCGAGGATTCAATGATTATTTCATCGAGGAATTTTGCTCAGCGGCGCCGGAGCGACTTATCGGCGCGGCCGTGCTGCCCAATATTGGCGCCGATGAAGATATCGCGGAAATGCAGCGGTGCGCGAACAAGGGCTTCAAAGCGGTCCGCCTCCACACGTATCCGAGCGGTAAAACCTATCCCTCGCCAGAGGACGACAGATTTTGGGCGGCCGCGATAGATTTAGACATGCCGCTTACCATTCACACGTCCTTTTCCGCGCATGTAGGCTCACGCGAGACTCCGTTGTTCAAGTATCCGCAAGAGCCGGAAGGCGAGGAGCGGCCCCCGACCGATTTCGTACAGAGGCTCGCCCGCCAGGGCCCGTATCACACCGGCTCTGTAGAAGCGAGCCAAATGATTGTTGCCGGCGTGTTCGATCGCTTCCCCAGGTTGCAAATCTTCTGGGCGGAAAACAACGTCGGCTGGCTGCCTTATTTCTACGAACAGATCGACCACGAATATTCAGTCAACCGTTTCTGGGCGGAGCGATACCTCGGCCTCCCACGCCTAAAGCGCCTGCCCAGTGAATATTTACGTGAACACGCCTATTGGGGATTCTTCGAGGACCATGTCGGCGTGCGGCTGCGCCAGGAAATCGGCGTTGACCGGATAATGTGGTCCACGGACTTCCCTCACGTCGTAACGCGCTGGCCCAATTCGCTCAAAGTCATGGAATCACAGATGGCGGGAGTGCCGCAGGAAGAGCGGCACAAGATGGTTGCCGGCAACGCCGTCAAATTTTTTCATCTAGATGCACAATGAGGGGCAATTCAAAAGTAAAAATGGAAAATTAAAAATTAGCAACACTCCGGACCACGAACACGAGCACGATCACGAACACGACTCCCAAGCATGAGCACGATCCCCGGCGAATGTGCCTAAGGAGGGACGTATGAAACCTCGGTTGGTATTGGTGCTAGCGCTGGCAGTTTTGTTAAGCCCAAGCCCTTCCCACGCGGCTTCCGCGGAACAGCCTAAAACCGGTGGCATCCTGACGATGGGCATCAATAAAGATCTCACTATGATGAACGCGATGGTCCGAACGCAATCGACGGATCGATCGATCAGAGATTTAATGTACGACTCGCTTCTGGGAATCGACACGAAAGGTGAGATTCAGCCGAATCTCGCTGAGGCGTGGGACCTATCCACCGACGGCAAGGTTTACACCTTCCGCTTGCGCAAAGGCATCAAGTTCCACGACGGCCGCGACATGACGTCAGAAGACGTCAAGTTTTCCATCGATTACACCATGAACCCCAAAAACGCGGCCACGGGCATGGCCCGGCTCTCCGGAGTCGCCAAGGTTGAGCTACCCGACAAGTATACGGTAAAGATCCATCTCAAAGAAGCGACTCCCGTATTTCTTGCCTACCTGACCGACATCCAATCTTTTCCCGTGATCCCGAAGGGTTCGCTGGAGGAAGGCATCGCCAAGCCGGAGAGGTACCCGGTCGGCACGGGCCCATTTCGCTTCGTCGAATGGAAACCCAACCAACGCATCGTTTTCGAGCGCTTCGACGGTTACTGGGGACATAAGGCTTTCGTCGATCGGGTCATCCTGAAAGATATCAGCAATTCCACGGCGCGGTTTATTGCCCTGCGCAGCGGCGACCTGGACATGATCGAGCGTACGCCGTACGAGTGGGTGAAACAGGTCATAGAGAAAAAGATCGAGGGGCTTCGCGTCGTCGTGGCTTCGAGCGCAGGCGGGCGCCGCATCCGGTTGAACACGGCGGATCCACCTTTCAACAACAAGAAACTCCGCCTCGCTGTGGCCCATGCCGTCAATAAGGAGGCGATTCTCAAGGCGGCGTACTTCGGTTTCGGCGAGGTGACGGATCAGAAGTACCCCAGGGGCCATGTCTGGTACTTCGACGATATCGCCGGGCCTGCTTTTGATCTCCAGAAAGCTCGGGCGTTACTCAAGGAGTCCGGGTATAAGGGCGAAGTCATTCCGATCACGGTGCGCCAGGGCGAGGATCAAGAAACCGAAGCCACCGTGCTTCAAGCCCAGTTGAAGGAGATCGGGATAAATATCAAGATCGACCTTGTCGATTTCGGTACCTACGTCGCCCGCCAGCGCGCGGGAGAATACGCGTTGTTGTTTGGCGGAACCAGCCTGGACCCCGACCCCGCAATGGCCTACGCTCAAGACTTGGTGTGCGGAGATCCGCGCAAGCGAACCGTCAATATCGAGGGATACTGCGACAAGGAAATGGATGTGCTCCTGAAAAGGGCGGCGAGCGAGCTCAATCCCAAACAGCGACGATTGCTCTTCAAGCAGGTGGTCAAAAAAGTGACCGAGGATGTGCCCTTCATTCCCGTCGGCTACGTGCCTCGTTTTTTTACCGTGCGCGACTATGTGAAAGGGTTCACTTCGAACAGCGAGGGTGAATTTCGGCCTTGGAACGGCGGGATGAACTACGCCTGGATCGACAAATAGCCAGTAATCAGTTACCAGTGATCAGTTAGTTATCAGGTTTCAGGTGTCAGGTTTCAGCCTGCTGACTGCTGATAACTGATGACTGATCACTTAGTCTTTAGAAGGAGGTGTTATGGTAACCGCGAAAGACATACAGGGAGTTATGGCGATGATGCCGGCGTTCGCTACGAAAGACGCTGGAGACCTTAGATCTCCATCTACGATTGATGTGGACAACCTGCAGTCAGGCGTCAACCGGATCATCAAAGATGGGGTCGATATCGTCACCACTACCGGGAGCTTCGGCGAATGCTACAATCTGTTTTGGGACGAGTACAAGACCCTGGCGGTCCGCAACCGTGGAAGCCGCGAAAAAACGGGTCCCCGTCTTCATTGGGAGCACAAGCGCGAACCCGCGCGAAGTCGTCCAGCGACTGAAGTTCGTGCAAGACATCGGCGCCGCCGGGACCCTCCTCGGATTGCCGTACTATGATGCTCAGACGCCCGACTTCATGGCGGAGTTTTACCGCCAGATCGGCGAAATGTTTCCCAAACTGGCAATCCTCATCTACCACAACCCTGTGAACCACAAGGTCAAGATTCCCGTCTCTGTTTTTCATAAACTCGTGCAGGTCCCGAATATCATCGGCATGAAAGACAGCCACCGGGATACCCGCGAGTTCGTCAATCTGCAAAAGATCATTCAAGGTAAAATAAGCGTGCTCACCAACCAGGCACAACTCTTCCCGTTCTATAAGATGGGCGCGGCCGGTTGCTGGTCCATCGATGCCTGGATGGGACCGTGGCCCGTTTTGTACTTGAGAAACCTCGTGCGCGAAGGAAAGGATCAAGAAGCGCTGCAGGTAATCGGTGAAATGCTCGGCGGCGGTGGCGGCACAAGACCCGAGGCAAACGAGGGTAGCGCAGGCAAACTCACGCTGGAATTCGCCGGCTATTGCAACCCCGGACCGACGCGAACGCCGATCGCGCAATTTTCCCCGGCGGTGATTGAGCGCGCAAAGAAGAAAGCTGAGCACTGGAAAAACCTGTGTGCCAAGTACCGGCCGTTGGTCGAGGGGCAAGCGGCGAAAACACGGGCGGCATCATAGTACCGTGATCGTGTTCGTGGCCTCGTATTCGTCAATCAAGACGAGCACGGACACGATCACGCACGGCGAAGGAGATTCGTTTGGCTTCAATTCCATTAATTCCCAAACAAGCGGCGATTGCTGTAAGCGACCTAGTCGACAACTGCGCCAAGATCCAGCCCGGCCAACAGGTCCTCATCATCGGCGTCAATGAGGGAATGTACGGCGGGATCAATGTCTGCGACGAAGAGACCGTTGCGTGGATTCACGCCGCCGTGCAGCAGCGCGGCGCTGACGCTTATGTATTGTGGACTGATATGCCGTCGCGGCCGACTGTGCTCTGGGGTGAGGGCGCCGATCCTCGTATAGGCTGGCGCGTTCCCCGCGTCGTCGCCGATGCCATCAAAGCAGCCGATGTGCTCATAAGCAATTCGGTCGACTTGACTTATGAAGAAGAGTTGAAAGAAGTCCATCAAATACTGGAAGAGCGAGATATTCCTCTCATCCGCAACATGGCCACGACAGCAGCAATGCTTACCAGCAATTGGGGTCTGACCCCATACGAGCTTGTGTCCGAAGTGAGAATTCAGGCTGCAGCGCTGGTCAAGCCAGGTGCTAAATGGGTCATGACGCATCCCAACGGGTCGCATTTAGAAGGCATTGTCGAAAAGCCTGACGATACCGACCATTACGCGCACTATCGAACCATCGGCCTTTACCGTCCATTTCCCGAAGGGGTCTTCCCATCGATCCGCTCGCGCGGCGCCGAAGGTGTGGCGATCATCAATGAGATCGGCGTGATCTGGGCGAGGCACGTCGGGTTGCCCAATCCATTCAAGCAGCCGGTGCGGGTCGAAATCGACAAGGGTCTGATCCGTAAATTCTCCGGCGGCGCAGAAGCCGACACACTAACGCGGTTCTATAAATTCATGTCCCAGTATATCGGCGAAGCCGCGTATGAAGTGCGCGGCTTTCACGGCGGCGTGCATCCCTCTGCCATTTTAGAACCGCACCAGTGTCCTAACCAGTCTTATCGGCACTTCGTGGAGCACCACCACTGGAGCAGTTTTCACTTCCACATGGGCAATAGCCGCAAAAACAAAGAGTTTCCCTATTTGATGCATATCTCCGGCGAGATGCGCGGCGGGAGCCTCAAAGTGGGAGACGATTACGTGTACAAGGACGACCGGCTAACGTCCGCCGATCATCCCAAAGTACGCGAAATCGCCGCCCGCTACACCGACCGCCCAGGGCTTTCGCCGGAGCGCTGGCTCCAGGTACCCAGATAGCGGACACTACTGGATGAAGAGGTTTTCGAGCGCAACCTCTTCCTTCATCAGCCCCTGCTCAATTTGATAGCGGTTGAGGGCACGCAAGGTTCGTTTCTCCGTTTCTCCAAAGACGTAGGCATACGGATCTTCTCCGAGAACCGCTTTTTCCTGTTCATCCCCGGCCCTTTCATCCCGCGTCATATAGTCCGTGGCAAGATTTCTTGCAGCGCAGAAGGCTTGAACGAGCTTCTGCGGCAGGTCGGGATATTTTTGGGCGACATCTTCTCTCATGGCAATCACGTGCATGATCGGATAGATATGCTTTTCCTTCACGTAACGAATGATCTCGTCGGTGTCGTCAAAAAGCGGTCTCACACCGGGGAACTTACCCATGGAAACGGCCAACCTTCCCCCAAAGATCCCGAGGTAGCCAAAGTCGCCGGGAACCAGCGCTGCCTGCAATGTGTCTTCGCTGACCATCCTCGCTAAATGTTGCTTCTCCTTTCCGAACGGCGCTGGCGGATCGAGCCGTTCCACTTTTACCGCTAGCTCTTGACCGATGAAGACTTCGCTTCCCGAAACGTACCACTGCATGTCGGTGGTCTTGAGACCGTACTCATCGAGGAGAAAACCGCGCGCCCAGACAATGGCCGTCGCGCCGTAACGCGTGCAGCCGATCTTTTTCCCGCGCAGCTCCATGGGGTGAGAAAGTCTGCCCTCACAGTAAAAGATGTTGCGCTGGCGCGGGCCGCGCTCAAAGAAGATCGGCAGGGCAACGATCTTCCGACCCTTCTCCTTCGCCCGCATGAAAGTTGCCATTGAAAACTCCCCGACATCGAACTCTCCCTGGGAAAACCCATGATGCCTTTCTCCCGAAGAAATGAAATCATAGGTCATCTTCAGCTCGTATCCGTCGATGGATACCTTCCCTTCAATAAGCGCTCGGGTTCGTGGATGCTCCGGAATGCCGAGAGTGATTCGTGGTCTAGTGTTGGCCATAAGCTGCTCCTTTCTGAAACGGTCATTCTCATATCAAAGATAAGCCTGATAAAAAACAGTTTTGCCTCGCCTTATCTTGTCTTTTCTCCACCGGCTGTCTTCATCCTTTTGCATTTCTAATTCTTACTTTTTACTTTCCCCATCCCTCTTGACGCCCAACCCCCCTTTATCCTACTTTGGGGCCGGCTTAATAACCCCAATACGTTCGGAAAAAAGTAACGCGAATCAGTCAAGGAGGAACGGCAATGTACGATCTAGTACTGAAGAACGGACGAATTTATGACGGTTCCGGATTGCCGTCTTTTGTCGCCGATGTGGCAATCCGAAACGGTCGAATCGAAGGGATCGGGCGCATTAACGACCCGGCCGCGCAAACGATCGACGCCGATGGGCTCGCCGTGGCCCCCGGCTTTATCGACTTTCACACGCACTTCGATGCTCAGCTTCTCTGGGACCCGTTGGGCTCCTCCTCCAATGAACACGGTGTGACAAGCGTCGTGACGGGCAACTGCGGGCTCACTCTCGCTCCGTGCAAGCCGGAGAGCCGAGAGGCGCTGATCGGCACTTTTGTGCGGGTCGAGGCTATGCCGCGCGACGCGCTGCAAGCTGGTATCCCCTGGGAATGGACGACACATGCGGAGTACATGAAGTTCTTGGAAAAAAGGCCGAAGGGTTTGAACATAGCCACGCTCGTCGGACATTGCGCTGTTCGCCAGTACGTTATGGGCGAAGACAGCGTCGAGCGCGAGGCCACCGAAGCTGAGATCCAGCAAATGGAGAAGATCGTACGCGAGAGCTTGAGTGCCGGCGCCTTTGGGTTTTCCAGCAATTACAACCAGAGCCACTACCGTGAAGACGGCAAACCCGTTCCCAGCAGACTCGCAAGCCTGGATGAAATTGAGCGACTCTGCCTCCTCGTCGGCGAAAGCCAGCGCGGCGCGGTTCAGTTCACGCACGGCGCATTCGCGACCCCCGAGCTGATTGAGCGGTTGAGCCATCGTTATAATGAAATCGCCAAAAACACCCGCCGGCCGCTGATCGGGGAAAGCATTCGCCAGAGATGGAGCGAGCCTGATCTGTGGCGGAAACAGCTCAATGATGTCGAGGAAAGTTTTCGCCAGGGCGCCGCAACCTATGCGATGACGACGACGCGCCCTTCCCTTAGACGTTGGACGCTCAAGAATGCAAATAGATTTGATGAGATGCCAACCTGGAAAAAACTCATGTCTTTGCCGTTGGAGATACGCGGCCAGGAGTTCCGCAATCCTGAAACGCGGGCAAAAATGGCTTGGGAGGCCGTAGAAGACACGCGGCCGATCGGTTTCTCTCGCCGTTGGGACCTGGTGTTCGTGCGGCAGGTGACCAACCCGGAGCACAAGCAGTTTGAAGGCGATAGCATCCAGCAACTGGCCCGGACACAGGGAAAGTCGATCATTGACGCCTTTCTTGACCTGGCTTTAGCCGAAAATCTCGAGACGGCGTTCCAAGACTCCATTGCTCAAGGGGATGAGAAAGCCGTCGGTGAGATCTTCCGCAGCCCGTATGTCATGCTCGGGCAATCGGACGCCGGCGCGCATGTGGCGAACAACGCAGGGTTTGGTTATTGCACGCTTCTCCTGAGCTATTGGGTGCGCGAACGGCAAATCATGCCTTTGGAGGAAGCGATAAGAAAGTTGACTTTCATGCCGGCGTCCGTCTTCGGCATCAGGGACCGGGGATTACTCCGGCCCGGCATGGCGGCGGATGTCGTGGTTTTCGATCCTCAAACGGTTGACGTGGAGAAGCAGGAGCTCGTCAATGACCTGCCTACTGGAGCGCCCCGTTACATCCATCACGCAAGAGGGATTCATTACACGATCGTCAACGGTTCGGTGCTAATGAAGAATGGGAAGCACACCGGGTCATACCCTGGACGAGTGTTACGGAGCAACTAGGCTAAGCTTTAAAGTTTCGGGTTTTATGTTTGACGACCTGTGCAACACAGCGGAGGTGGTTTATGGATAGAATCCTCTCGCCGGCACACCTGATCGCTCTAGCAACCATTTTGTTCATGGGTTTTTTCACCGCGCCGGGTGAGGCCAACCCACCCGGCTTCGGCAAGAGCCCGGAGGAAATTGCGAAACTTGCTGAAAAAGAGGGCAAGGTTCGTATTGCCAGCGGGTTGGACGATGAAGAGGCTAAGAAAGTCATTCAGAAGTTCAACCAAAAATACCCTGGTATCAAAGTAGAGAATACGCAAATCACAGGGGCGGCCAATGAGCGCACATTCACCGAGCTCATGGCGGGGACTGCGGACTACGACGCAGTGAATATCAACTCTGAATCGGTGCCTAGGTACAGAAAAGCGGGGCTGAGCATGGGGCCGTTCGAGTGGAGTAGGCTAGCTCTGCAAACTCCCAAAAATCATTTCAGCCCCGACGGCTACTTCGCAGCGGTGGGTTTTATCACGTACGTCATCGCCTACAATTCAAGCCTGGTGCCGCAGGACAAAGTGCCAAAGGACTGGCAGGATTGCCTAGACCCCTACTGGAGAGGAAAATTCGTGGTGGATACCCGCCCCAAACCTTTTACCGCACTGTACGCCGCGTGGGGAGAAAAGAAGACCATTGAATTTGCCAGACAGATCAAGGAGAACCAGCCCGTCTGGAAACGAGGCCAATCGGATTCATTAATGCAGGTGGCTAATGGCGAGTATCCGATGATGTGCGGCAGCTACTATCAATCCGCGCTCAGAATCATGTCCAAGGATCCCCAATCCAAATTGGCGGTTGCCTGGGCACGAGAGACCCCCGGTCACCTGACGGAAATCTGGACCGTCGTGAAGGGAGCCCAGTCTCCGAATGCGGCCCTACTGATTTCTGGCTGGCTGTCGTCTCGCGAAGGGCGCGAGGAATATGATCAATTAGGGATCGGCTCTCTCTTCGATCCGGAAAGCCGGATTGCAAAATTGATTCAAAAGGCTGGGGCTAAGGCCGTCTCCGGCGGATGGATGGAGGACGAAAACGCCATCACGCAAAAGATCGTCGCAACCTGGGGTTTATCGCCGACCAAAAAATAAAAAGCAACGAAACACTTAAGCCATTGTATGAGGGGTTGAGCCCCTCGATTTCACCCGGGACAGGCTCCGCGAAACCCATCGAGTTGCGGGACGGGTTAGACTCGTCGTGTCGGTTCTGGCGACGCTACGAAAACCCATCGATGTGATGGGCATCTGGTGCGCAGGGAACGATGGGTATCGGCGCGTGGCGCCTCCACCCATCCTACGGACCCCTTCCCATCACTGTGGCAAACTCGCTTGTACGTCGATCATATAAATTGACGAACGATAACTCGGCGTTGTGGCTTCGACCGCAGCTTCGCTGACCTCTTGACGCGGTACAACACCAAATATCCCGGGATTCCCAGGTGGCTCCTCTCGTGTTAAGGAACGGGCGGGTTCCCAAGTTTTGTAAATATAGTCGGATTTTTTTAGCAAAAGAATAAGCTTTTTGGGGTCAGGCGACCATGAGACTTCCACCTCGCCTCCTTTGGTAATAGGAACGCGAGCCAAGCCGTCGTGCCGTATAAGAATCAACTGGCCTCCAATACCGCGCGCAAGCAACCACCTTCCATCGGGCGACCAGTTTGGGTGCAATGGTCTTCTGCCAAACCAGTCGGCCGGAAGTTTTCCTGGATCAGCCTGATCCACGGCTAAAGGCACCAGTGTACCAACCGTTCTTTTCGCTGCATCCATAACACTTAGAGAAAGTTGAAAAGGCTTGTTTATCGCAAAGTCGGTTCCGACCATCCGCTTGGCTCGGTCATACCGGGGATTGCCAAACACCAGGAACGCAATCGCGGATCCATCGGGAGACCAACTGCCCCACCCGGCGTCCTGTGCCAGCTGTTCCTTCCGATTTTTGTCTGTGTGCCAGAGAGATAGGGTTATCCTTGATTCCTTAAGGGGGCGCTTCAAGCATTCCCAGCCGGTGAAGAGGAGTTGCCTTCCACCGGGCGACCAGGAGTCAAAACGGTATTCTTTGCCGTACCCTTTTCCGTCCCGAACATCACAGTCTGCAAAGAACGGCGCCGAATCGAGCATTTGCGTGCGAAGTCGTGGAGGACAAGACTGGTGCGAAATTTTTGCCGTCCAAGATCACTAGCCCACCGAGGTGAGTCTCAGCTACGAGCCGCTTTTTCGCCGGATCCCAATAATACCCTCCATCTTCGCGCACAGCCCCAAGAGTCGAGTAAGAGCCCGTCTCCACGTTCGCCTTGTGGATCGCGACACACCCTGTCCCGCAGTGCTCAGAGAAGCCCAGTTCATTACTGCTGAGCCATCCGCTGATGCTAACCGCTCTGACTCCCGGCGAAACAAAAGGCGCCCCTGGCGGAAGTAGGTCGCGAATATTGGAGCCATCAACGTTGGCCAGCCAAATCGTGTGCCAACCGTCACTCTGACGTGAACCGACGAACGCCAGTTTACGTCCGTCTGGAGACCAGGAGATTTGCCCAAAAGGAACAGAGCCGGCCGGCCAGCTGGCAATTAGCTGCTTGGGTCTGGCGAAATTCGGAGAACCGATTGCCCAGACACCCTCGTCAGACCCATACGCCAGCCGACTTCCATCATTTGACCAGGCGTAGACATCAGCTCGGTAGGAAGCTAGGACCCTCACACCAGGAGCCAAAAAATCACCGCCTTCAGCAGCCATGATCTTAGGGCAGACCAACAGCGTGATAACTATCGTCAGACTAGTCCAAAAAAAGTTCAGAGCAATTCCTCGCCGGGCGAAACGGATTCGAGTACTACGAGTCACCTTGGGCTAACGCAAATAAATCCTAAGTCGATTTGGCTGAGTTTATATTATTCACGTGAACACTTGCGTTGCTGCGGTGGAGTGTTTCGGCAACTAACGTCGTAGATATCCGCCCACGCCGCCGGAGTTAAAAAATTTCTAGATTCATCTGTTTAAGCCGACCTCACAATTTTTCCCTAGCACGGGACGGGAAATTACCGGCTTATAACCCGCCGGAGGAAATCGCTAAGTCGATTTCTGCAATGCGCGGCTGAAGGCGTCCCTAAATTCCGGATTGTACAAGCGGCGAAAGTCTTCCGGATAATCTTCCCCCGGTTCCACTTTGAGGTCTACCAGGATCGGCCCTTCCTCTTTAAGAATTTTGGGCAGCGCACTATCCCAATCCCGGAGACTCGAAAATTCATAGGTCTTGGGATAACCGGCGGCGCGCGCAAAGCCGGTAAAGCTGACCCGTCCGGCGTTCGGGATATGAACGCCGCCGTTGGTTTCATAAGTGCCGTTTTCGCACACACAATGCAGCAAATTCTTCGGCGCGGCTTTGGCAATCGTGACCAGGCTTCCCAGGTTCATGAGCAAACTGCCATCGCCGTCGAGCACCACAACGCGCTTGTCAGGACGGCCCAACGCAATCCCCAGCGCATGCGAGGAGCCTTGCCCCATCGCCCCCGTAAAGGTGTAATTGAGCTCGCTTGGCGAGATGTGCAGCCACTCCTGAGCAGCCTTGTAGACCGCCACGACGATTTCATCCGTACGGTGGCGGGCGAAGGTTTTAAGACAGTCGTCTCGCTTCATCATTAGAGAGGCTCCCTTCCGATCAGTAGGGCGACCGGGGACGATTTCGCGTAGGCTTCTTCCACCGCGGGTACGATCTGCGCGAGGTCGTCGTTGGTCTCGAGCAAATGGTGCGCGATCCCCATGGCATCGAGAATCGGCTCAACGATCCGTAAGCCATATCTCTTCGAGTTTATCGGTAGGACCCCCGGCTCTTTGCCCAGCAATCCCACCATCATGCAGACCGGATTTCGCCCCTCCACGGCAATGCCGCGAAGCGAGTTGATCGAGTCCAAGAGTCCCGTGTACTGAATGAGAAGCAGGGATCGATGCCCGGTACTGTAAAGACCGCTGCAAATAGAGACGCCCTCGTCTTCCTTGCAAACCTGAACCATACGCAGCTCTTCATCCTGCAACATGGGTTTGAGCAGCCGTTCGCTGGTGGTCCGATCTGGAAGAGCGACGACAAACCGGATACCGGCCCGCTTCACCTCGCGGATAATATTCTGTGCTACCAGGGATGATTCGGCCGCCATGCTCGCTCCTAATTCGGGATGTATTTGCGCCATAGTTTGGCGTAGTATTCGAACTTGTCTGCGAGTGAGAGATCCGCCGCGCGAATATTCAATCCTTTGGTCAGCCGCGGAGGATCCGGCTCCACGTCCGGTCTCACCGGAATCCGTTTAAAATCTCGAAGAATCGTTTGCCCTTCTTTTGAGAAAGCAAAATCATAGAAGAGTTTGGCGGCGTTTGGGTGCGGAGCGTTCGCCGTAATCGCCATCGGATAAATCTTACTCAGCACGGGATTGGGTCCGACCCAGTCCACCGGCGCCCCTTTTTCTTTCATTCTTTCCACCTCGCTGGGGTAAGCAATGACCGCGACCGAAAACTCCCCTGCCGCCATCAACTGCACGAGAAGGCTTTGCCCCCGGATGATCTTGGGGTTTTGACGGACGAGCCCTTCTAGAAGTTTGACGCACTTCTCATCGCCCATGATCTTGCATTGATTGGCAAACCATTCCTCATCGGAGTCATCCATGCCCAGCTTCCCTTGCCACTGCGGCTCCAGCAATTGGGCGTACTCCCTCGGAGCAGTTTTTTCGTTCAGCAGCTTGGTGTTGTAGGCGATCACGCTCGTGTTTTGATAAAGCGCCACCCAATATCCCTCGGGATCTTTGAATTGCGCCGGGATCACTTCCGTCTCCGGAGAGCGGTAAGGAGCCGTCAAGCCCTTTTTCTTTAAAAAATACGACTGGAATCCGCCCATAGTCACGGTATCGGCGAATACTTTGCCGGCATTCTTGTCCGTAATAACCTTGTTAAGAATCTTGTTGCTTTGAGACCGGAACAGGTCGGTATTGATGAACGGGTATTTCTTTTCGAACTGCTTGAGAAAGAATTGCGACTGCTCGATATTGACTGTCGTGTACCAGACGAGCATTCCTTCTTTTTTCGCTCCCTCAAGGACCTCGGCGGAGGGTCTAATTTGCCCGGATGCGTTTCTTCCGGCAACCAGCAGAACCAAACCAAGAACCAGCAGGGTTGTTCGGGATCGATTCTTTTTCATAACGCGCCCCACGCCGATAAATTTGTCGCCATACTAAGAAACGCGAACGGGGCTGTCAATGGTTGTAATTGGCGCCGGGGTTTTAGAGAACCGCACGACCTTCGATCTCGCGCAGTTGCTTGAATTCTATTCTCCCTTCGTTGTAGGCTTCGCCTGCCTGGAGAAGTTCCGGAGACGTAAAAGACTTCCAACTATCGAAAAATTTTGTCCGGGAAGTGGTCGGTCAAGCCCGCCGGAATAAAACCGCCACGGAAGAACTCGAAGCCGACGGAGGAAGAACACTTTCTGTTGATTATATCGATCTAGAAGAGAACTCGCCGCGGAGGCGCTGAGGGCGCGGAGTAAATAGTTCTTGATCAAGAGCATAATCCGAACTCTGCGAACTCTGTGCCTCTGTGGTGAAATACCCGTTGCTGCGACGATTTCGTTGAGCTGTGCGAACCGAAATGGTAGTTGGGGAGTCATTGAAGATGCTTCCGATCGAGCTGCTTGGGCCGAGCGACCAAAGACAACCGCCGGAATTAGGGTGATTGATTCTGCGCGTGCTGGAGGGACTCAACATGTCCATCATTGACGCCGATACCCATGTTGACGAAACCGAAGATACCTGGGAATACATGCGCGAGAGTGAGCGGCAATTCAAGCCCTCAACCGCGTATCCGGCAAACCCGGATCCTAAACTGCCCCCGGCGCGATACTGGCTGATCGAAGGCAAGCGCCAGTTACGGTTCATTCGCGGCAACAGGGAAAGCGGGACCACGGTGGAAACCCGTGAGCTGCTGGATGTGCGCGCGCGTCTCCGGCACATGAACGAATTGGGAACCGACATCCAGGTGATCTACCCGACGCTTTTTCTTATGGAAGCCACGGCTCGTGCGGAGGTAGCCGTCGCCTTGCGCCGTAGTTACAACAAGTGGCTTGCGGACCGTTGCGGCCAGTCCGAAGGACGGCTCCGATGGGTGTGTCTTCCTCCTCTACTGAGCATGAACGCCGCGCTCGAAGAGTTACGTTTCGCCAAAGAGCACGGCGCGTGCGGTGCGCTGAAGAAAGGAGACCGTGAAGCGGATAAGTGGCCCGCCGATCCGTATTTTTTCCCGCTGTATGAAGAAGCGGAGCGCCTCGACTTGCCCATATGCATCCATACGGGTTCCGGCACTCCTGACTTTTCGCCGGCCCGTGAGTTTTCTCTCGGCCAGTTTATGCGCACCAAAGGCGCAGTGATTCACGGCATTCAATCGCTCCTGCTTAATAATATTCCGGCCAAATTCCCGAAGCTGCGCTTTGGGTGCATCGAAGCCGGCGCCTCCTGGGCGCCGTTCGTAGACTATGATGTTCGCAGGCACACGCGCACGCGGGGCGCGGACAGAACCCGGGTATTCAGTTTTCCAGATGCCGTTTTTGCGTCCGAGCTGTTCAAAGCCAACCGTATCTATATCACCTGCCAGGTGGATGAGGACCTCCCGTACATCCTCAGATATGTGGGCGAGGACAATCTAATGGTGGGATCGGACTACACGCATCGTGATCCTTCCCATGAGCAGGAATTTCGCCGCCTATTGCAGGAGAGGGCCGAACGGGGTGACGTTTCTCACGCCGCAGTGCAAAAAATCTTATACGACAATCCCAAAGCGTTTTATGGGCTCTGACCTTCAGCTGAATCCCGTTCACGGATGTCTGTGGTCCTAAATCAACTTCGTGCTACTATGATTGAAAGTTTTCGCAGCTTGCGCGAACTTTTCAGTCCACGGCACGAACGTTCCGGATAGTTCACCTCGGAGACGCTGAGGGCATAGAGAAATGAGGTTCTTAATCAATAAACACTCCGATCTCTGTGAACTCTGTGTCTCCTTTGAAATTGGGTTTGGGGGTGGAGGGATATGCCTCCATTTTCATCCTCTGCGGGCGCGCGTAAGCTCATGAATCACTCTGTGGTAAAGTAACGTTTCCGGTTTTGTTTGCGGCTTTGCGGCCTTCGTGGTGCAAATCTGCTTTTTGGTTTCGGCTCGGCTGCGCAGTCGTTAGGGTTGTGATCCGGGGTCGGCCGGTGCTACAAAGCAGTGCTGCGCGGCAGCATAAAGCAATGACACAGCCCCTTTCCCCTCCAGCTCTGGAAGGCACGATCGCCGTCGAAGCAAGCGGGCACGTTGCCGGCCCTTATGCCGGAAGCCTGCTTGGCGACTTGGGTTGCGAAGTGATCAAGGTCGAACTCCCCGGAGAAGGCGACACCCATCGCGGGCGCAATCCCAAGTACGAGGGTTACGGGCCAAGCTTCAGAGCTTTAAACAGAAACAAAAAAAGCATCACGCTCAATCTCCGCAAGCAAGAAGGCCGGCAGATTCTTCTCAAGATACTCGAGAACGCGGATATCCTATTGGAGAATTTCCGTCCCGACACCAGGACGCGTCTTGGCCTCGATTTCAAAGAGTTGGCCCAAGTCAATCCGAAATTGATCCACTGCTCCATCTCCGGCTACGGTCAGAGCGGTCCCTATCGCGACAAGCCCGGCTTCGACACGATCGGCCAAGCGCTTAGCGGCATGCTGAGCCTGGCTACGGACCTGGAGGATCCGCAGGTTGTGGGCGTTTCTGTCGCCGATCATACCTCGGGTATCTTCGCGGTTTACGGCATCCTTGCCGCCCTGCTCGCGCGGCAAAAGACCGGCCGGGGCAGTTCGTCGATACCTCGTTGCTTCAAGGGAGCCTCGCTTTCATCGAGTCCCACGTCGCCGACTACCTGAACGGCGGCGAGGCGGTCTCGCGCGAGAACTTCCCGCGCGGCCGCATCTACTGCTTCGTCGCGAGCGACCGGCGCCCGCTTGTCGTTCATCTCTCCGGCCACCAGGAATCGTGGGAAGGACTGGTCAAAGCGACCGGACGCACCGATCTCCTGGAAGACCCACGGTTCGCGACGCGGCGCGACCGCTGGCAGCATCACTACGACATTCTTGCGATCCTACGGGAGGAATTTCGCAAGCGGCCACGCGCCTATTGGATCGAGGCCCTCGATGCCAACGATGTCGCCAACGGTCCTATCTACACCGTCGACGAAGTCTTCGAAGACCCCCAGGTCAAGCACCTCGGCATCCCCAAGGCGATCGACCATCCCACCATGGGGCCGAGCCGGCTGATCGGCAGCGCCGTCAATCTCTCTGACACTCCACCGCAGTTCCTACGCCCGGCTCCGCTTCTGGGGGAGCACACGGATGAAATCCTGACGCGTTTTTGTTATGACAGGGAAGCTATTGAAAGGCTTCGCACAAGCGGGGTGATTTAGAATGCGGATACAGAATACAGGAGACAGAATGCCTCTGAGTTCTGAATTCTGGCTCCTAACTACTGACTTCTGGCTACTGAGTTCGAGGAGACTTATCAATACACAAAGAGATTAAGAGGAGGATTTAACGATGGATTTTAATTTACAACAAGATCCGCAGGAAGTCGCCGCTTTCCGCAAGGAAGTGCACGCATGGATAGTCGAGAACATGCGCGGCGCCGAGCACCTCCGCTGGTCGGCTTCGTGGTCGACGCGGGAGGATGCTGAAGAATACCGCTTCCGCCGCAATCTGGCGAACAAGTTAGGCCAAAAAGGCTGGCTTTTCCCGATGTTCCCAAAAAAATACGGTGGCGCGGGCCTTGCCAGTGATCACCAGATGGTGCTCGAGACGGAGCTTGCGAGCTACGGCCTTAACCTGTCCCACGTCTTCTACACACTGGCGCGTATCGTGGCTCCGGTTGTTCTGAAATGGGGCAGCGAGGAACAGAAGCTGGAATTTCTCCCCCCTATGGCGCGCGGCGAAATATCGGTCTGGCAGGTGCTTACCGAACCTCACGGCGGTAGCGATATCGCGAACTGTCAGACCAAGGCCATTCGCGATGGCGACAGTTATGTCGTCAACGGGCAGAAGACCATGGTGGGTCACCATCTTCCGCCGGATTACCTGTGGACGCTCGTCTGCACTAATCCCGCCGGCAAGCGGCATGAGAACCTCGGTTGGTTACACGTTCCGGCGAACCTGCCCGGTATCACGATCCAGCATATGCATCTCATGATGGGGATCAAAAATGCAGTTTTCTTCGACAATGTGCGCGTGCCCGCCAAATACCTGGTGGGAGGCGAGAACAAGGGATGGGAGGTGGCCCACACGCACCTGGAGCTTGAACATGGTGGCGACGGCAGAGTGGGTGTCGATCCGCTGGTCGAGCGCGTTGTCGAGTATTGCCAGAAAACACCCATCGGCGGCAAGCCGCTCATGGAAGATTTACGCGTCAGGGACACCATCGCCGACATGGTGATCGAGCTCAACACCTTGCGGCGGTTTAACCACCGCATTTTATGGCACCGCCTTGCTCGCCAGCCTCACCCCTATGGAGGCGCTCAGCAAAGATACTACCAGCGCATGGCGCGCCTGCGAAACGGCGAGCGCCTACAGCAGATTATGGGCTGCGACGCTCTCATACAGGATCTCTCAGTTCACGAAGTCGTGGATTTTGAGTACGCCGTGCGCAGCGGCCCCGGACAGCTGCACGGGGGAGGGACGTTGGATACCGACCGGCTCGTATTCGCCCGCCGCGTCGGCCTCGGGCGGCCCACGCAAGAAAAAGCGCCCGAGACGATCTAAACAGGCATCGTGTTCGTGTCCGTGGCTCGTGTGCGTGAATTAGCACGAGCACGAGTCATCGTGAGGGACCAAATCCGCGGGCGAACAAATAAAGTTTTCAATGCTCTAGGAGACAAAAAATGGATTTGACACTTACCGAAACACAGGAAATGTTCAAAAAGGTAGCGGCCGATTTTGTCAAGGCCCAGGTGCCTTCTCACCAGATGACGCAGTGGTACCGCACGAAGGAAACCTTCCGCGCGGATCTTTATCGTAAAGCGGCGGAGCTCGGGTGGCTGGGGATGCTGCTGCCTGAATCGTATGGCGGCGCGGGCCTTTCATTCACCGACTGCGCCGTCGTCTTCGAAGAATTAGGGCGCGGACCCGTTCCCGGTCCGCTTTTCTCCTCCGGCGTGCTCGCGGCGCAAATGATTTTCGAAGGCGGCTCCGAAGAACAGAAAAAATCCCTGCTGCCCGCCATCTGCACCGGCAAAACTATCGCCGTTCCCGCAATCACTGACAAGGCCGCTCACTGGGGGCCGGAAGCGGTTGAGACCCGACTCACCAAAACTGCAGAGGGATTTGTGCTCGACGGCTCCAAGCGTTTCGTTTTCGACGCAGAGGCTGCCACCGCTTTTCTCTGCGCGGCACGCACGGACAATGGCCAGGTTGCCCTGGTGCTCGTCGATCGCGCAAGCCCCGGAGTGAGCATCACACCGCTTGTGGGTTTCACCGTATCCGCGGCTGAAGTCCGCTTCGATAAGGTTAAAGCGCCGGCAGCAAACGCGATCGGCGCCGCCGGGGCGGGTTGGAAGATCCTCGACGCGGCCCTTGATAAAACCCTGCCGATTCTGTGCGCCTACCAGGTGGGAGCCTGCCAGGAGATTTTCGACTTCACGGTCGAATACACACGCAGCCGCGTGGTCTTCGGCCAACCGATCGGGCGCTTCCAACGCGTGCAGGACCACTGCGTGGAATTATCGATCCACCTTGACGCGGCCCGTTGGGCCACTTATGAGACGTTGTGGAAACTGGATTCCGGCATGCCAGCCAAGGCGGGGGTGCACGAAGCAAAGGCCGTGGCTAGCGACGGTTACTACCAGGTTTGCAATTATGCCCACATGGTGTTCGCGGGCCCGGGCACCGACTATGGCCATCCCTTGATGGCCCATAGCGTCCTCGCGCACACGCTGTATCAATATCTGGGCGGGCCGGCCCATCATAAGCGGCTCATGATGGATGCCCTGTATCCGCGGCAAGCCTGAAAGCCCAGGCGCGAAGCGCCAGAGCATACTCGTTCCGTTCGGTTCGGTCGCCACTTAGCCCGGCTTGGGTCTTTTCCAGCCGGGCTTTTCGTTTGAACGGAGGTTGAAGAGCATTCGGGAATATTCGGGAGCATCTTGACGGGTGCAAGACTTTCTGTTACGGCTTCGCTTCGAAGAGTAAAGATCAGATTCCGTGGAAAGGAGAAAACTATGGAAGACATGGGTGGAATGCTTGATGGGGTAGGCCGCATGTACCAACAACTCGACGAGAAACTCTCGGCTAAAGGTGGTATGGGAAGTTTGGTGGGGATGCACAGAAAAATTCGCGAGCTAATGGAGTCCATAAGCGTCGGAGAATTGGAGAACCTACTAGGAGAGATCCTAAAGGCTAGAGAAGCCCTGAACCGCCTGCAAGAAGACGTCCTTGAGATCCGTATCTTAAAGGAAGCTTACGCGTCGTCAGCGGTGAGACTTACTTCTCCTGCTCAACGGCTGAGCTGAACACTGGTTTTTTCCGCCTATAGCTATCGAGGCTGCACCGCTGGCCATGCTTTGGCATTTTCTCGCGGAACGCGGATTCCCTGAAAAGAGTCCTCGCCAAAGGAGGCGAAACGAATGACGCGCATGATTGTAATGGGAGCGGGACCGATCGGGGGCATTATCGGCGGGCGTCTTGCTCACCACGGCAATGACGTGACACTCGTCGACATTGACGCGGAGCACGTGCGTGCGATCCGTGAGCGGGGCTTAAGAGTCGAGGTACCCGATGGGCCGTTCACGGTTTCCGTGCCGGCGATGTTACCAAGTGAGATCAAAGGTAAATTCGATATCGGCTTTATTGCCACGAGGTGCAACTACACCACGGACGTTGTTGCGACGCTCAAACCCTATCTAAACGACAACGCGGTACTGGTATCGTTACAGAATGGCATCAACCCACCCCTTCTCGAGGAAGTGGTTGGGCCTGACCACGCAATCGGAGTCTGCATCCGCATGCGCAGCCGCAAACTCGGGCCCGGGCATGTCACTACGGCCGCCCGCGGCCGGCTTTACATCGGCCATATGCACGGAAAGACGACGCCGCAACTGAAAACGGTGCACGCGCTTCTCGATGCGGTCATTCCCACTGAAATTATGGAGAATATCCGCGGTAAGCTCTGGAGCAAGCTCACTTATACGTGCATTGGCCTCTTCGGCTCACTGGCCGACGAGTCAGTGAGGAGCATTTGCGTGAGCGATGTTAACCGGCGCCTTTGTGTGGACTTTTTTGGCGAGATTGTCGCGGTGGGAAGTGTTAGCGGCGTCCGTTTCGAGCCTTTGAGCGAATACGATCCTCATGATTTCCATCCGAGCCGTCCGATCGAGGCACGTCTCGCCGCTTTTGTTGAAGCGGTAAGCAAATGGTCGGCCGAGGATCGCAAAGGCCCGGTCTCACAACTCAAGCGGGGAATCAAGACGGAAATTGACCACGTGGTCGGATTCGTAGTTGAAAACGGGGAGAAGCTAGGCATCCAGACACCCATTTGCCGCGCCGTCGTCAAGCTCGTTCACGAGATCGAGGAAGGAAAAAGACCGCTGCAGCTTCAGAACTACACAGATCTAGCCGCGGCAACCTGATGGCCGCCACGGGCCTAACGCTTCCCTTTACTTTCGAGTGATGTACGTCGTTAATTCTGTGATGCCCCGTCTCCTCTCGCAATGATCCGAACGTGGTCGCTCCTACTCGGACTGGCAGGTGTTGTGGGGACCGGAGCGTTTCTGCAATTCCTGCGGAAGAAAGATCCCGAGCGGAAGTTACAACACTATTGGATCCTGGGTCTGCTTGCGCTCTTCCCTGCGTGGCTGATCGCCTTTCTCACTGTAATTGAACCGGCAACCGAACAAGCTGTCGATGTTCCCCTGCCTCCGCCCGCCCTTTTTTCTTCAGGCGCGGGCCTACTCGGCATCATCGCCACCGATTATCTGCTTCGTCGACGGCAAAAACCGGGAACGACTCCCCTTATATGGTGGGCCCTTGGCTGGCTTGCCCTAGTCCCAGCCTGGGTCGTTCTTTTGCTAAGTCTGTGACGATGATTCCGCCATCCGGAATCTATCTGAATGGCAGGTTGCAAAAAAAAGGGTCGGAATGCTTCGAGTGCCTCAGCATGAACGGAAAATCTTCAATAATATCAAAAGCCCTCCGTTAGTCCCGAGCTTCGTCGAAGGACCCGGAGAGAGTTTTTCAGCATCCTGCTAGAGATTATTAAGGAGTTTCAAGGTAAGAGGCATGGAGCTCAGAAAGACGGCTCACGAATGAAGTTAATATTACTCTCAGTGGAAACCTTCCGTTCGAACACGGCCTGAAACATGAGAAAGATCTTTGAAAGCAAAGGTCTCTCCGGAAAAAAGTTCAATCCTTTGCGATTCTGGTTGCTCGTGTTCGTTTCTTTTGGCATCGCGCTGTCACTTTCTTCCGCGCTCCGCGCGGCTTCTAACCAAGGCAACGCGATGTCGCAAGGCGACAATGAATTCGCAAAATTACGCATTCGCAAGATTGAACCGGCCGAAGCTGCGCATGATTTTACCCTTAATGAGATCCACGGCAGCAGTGTGAGTCTCGGTGCTTTCAGAGGCAAGATCGTGTTTTTGAACTTTTGGGCTACATGGTGTCCCCCCTGCCGGACCGAAATGCCGTCCATGGAGCGGCTTTACCGCCAGCTTAAAGGGAGCGGGCTGGTAATGTTGGCGGCAGACCTTAAGGAAAACAAAAAACAAGTAACGGATTTCATGCGGGAGTTTGCTCTGACCTTCCCGGCTCTTTTAGACACGGATGGTCGCGTTTCTCGCCGCTACGGGATTGTTGGCCTTCCGGCCACCTACATCATTGATCGAAAAGGGAGACTTATCGGCCATAAGCCTGGATCGCGAGATTGGGCAACAGCCAATACCGTCGAGTTGTTTAGAAAATTACTCGCGGTTGGAAACGCGCCGGAATTTCCCGCAGAGTCTGCTGTGACCGCTCTGGACACGCCGCCTCTCCCACCACTGCTTTACGTTAAGGCAAACGGCATTGCTCTTCATGCTCAACAAGACAGATCTTCCGGAACCGTAGCCAGGCCTTCACGGGGCGAGAAATTGTATCCGCTCGGCAAGGCTTCCGGTGGCGGCGAAACCTGGTATATGGTCAAAACTCAGCAGGGGCTTATTGGGTGGATCCGCGCCGGCGACGTGGGAGAGCAAGTCGATACCCGTCCTTGATACTTCGCCTTTGTCTCATAACCAAGTCGTATTCGGTGTCGTTGAACTCGCCCTACCTCCGGCCTGGCTTGTCTCTTGGTGACTCTCTCAAGGCGCTCGCGAACTTTTCCCCTAGTGCAGGGAATTTCCTTCCATAGGCGTCAGCCTTAGCCCATTGTTTCCGCGTCTATCAGTGGCCTTATGCCATTGGCATAGACGTTGCTTCCTGCACTAATAATAACCCGTGCTAAGATGAGTTGACACGATGATTGTCCGGCGGCCTCAATTCCGTTTACTTTTGTTTCTAACATTGATGGCTCTTCAGCAGAGCTGTAGGACAGCTTCTGCGCCACAGCCGCCGAGTCTGGAGCAGGCTTCTGAAGCTGAGACGGCGAAATCCCCGAGCAAAGGAGACACGGGAATAAGTGGAGTGCGACCGGAGCCCAGCAAGATTCCGCAGCTCTCCCTAGAGCCCAAGCGGTGGGAAGTCTTACCGGAGTCAGCTCTTGGCGCGCCCGAGAAGGAGTCCGCTTCGCCGGGGCTGAAGTATGACACGGTGCTACTGGTGAGAGCGTTTGGCACCCCGGTTATTTCGAGTTGGCGGTACCGAAGAAATCAGCAAGGGAAGATTGTCGGGTTCGAATTTTCCAACCGCGGTGGTAACCAGGTACTTCCTTACCGCTACGACATCGAAAAAAACCTGTTTTTCACCAGGGATTTTCAATTCCGTTTTGATGACCGGGCCAGACAGGATATCAATCTTTTTATTTCGGACTGGGTCCCTTCAAGGGACAGACAGTTTAAACTCAGCGAGATTATGAACAGCGCCATGTACTTTTTCCCAAGAAACTATCTCCCCGCCATCGCCGCCTCGGGCGAACGCTTCATCGTGACGCTTCCAACGGGCGAAGAAGTGGCGTTCGACGCCAAGACACATGAGGTGTTGGGCGGCGTATTTTCAGAAGCGCCGGTTGACCTGCAACCCGTTAAAACTATGCGAAAATTTCCCGGCATTGATTACATCGGCAAAGGTGTGTTTGTTCGAGCAGATTCCCGGGGAACCGACCCCAGACTTGGGGCAATGGCAATGGTCACTACTGGATCGCCCGGCTCGGATTGCCAAAAAGGAACAGCATGCGACCACTGCCGGGTTCCCACAAAAGAGCTATGGGATCAAACGGGAGCGGTTCGCTTCAAATTCTCCACGGACGAGGAACTCGATCGCTACCTGATATCACGTTGCGGATTCGGAATACCCAACAACGGCCCACATTTCATGATTGCTTTTCCGCACAAAGTTTCGACCGGCCGTTAAAATACTCTCGTCTGCTTGTCCACGGATTACGCGGCGTATCGTTCGGCAGAATCAGAGATTAGCCGCGAAGAAGTCACCGATGCGTTTTTGGTAATCTTCCGCGAGCTGGCCATGGTAGAGATCTTCGTGGAACCAAAACTCTGCGCGCGGGTTATCTTTCAAAGCCTCCTGCAACAGCAAGGCGTGTTGAAACGGGATTGTTTGATCGGTCTTTGAATGGCTTACAAGCACCGGGATGTTAAGGCTCTTAACGCTATCCTGCGGCGACACCTGTTTCAGGTTGATGCCCAGAAAGACTCTCGCCCACAAACCTGTCAGCCAAGCGAGCGGATATTTGAGGATCGGAATCTGAAACAGCGCGGGCGCCATGAGATCGAGTCGGGCATAGCTCGACTCTGACACGATCGCTTTCACTTCCGGCAACTTCGGTGCAGCCATGAGCGCCACGGCGGCTCCCATAGAGAAGCCCCATAGTCCCACCTCTTGAATGCCCCGCGATTTGAGAAACGCAACCGCCGACCGGAGATCCCGTGTCTCATCGGCACCGATTGTAGAGTAACGACCGCCGCTGGCGCCGAGATAGCGGAAATCAAACAGAAGAAGGTTGTATTTTTGGCTTAGAAAGGCCACCACCGGCAGGATGTTGCCTTTGTCTGCCGGATAGCCGTGTAACGCGATGATCGTCTTTGCCGTAGCTCCCTGTTTATTAGGGATAAACCAGCCCCGCAAGGTGATTTGATCCTCCGTAACAAAAGAGACCTCTTCATAATCGAGCCGGAAATGCCCGGGTGTGGCATCGGAAAGGATTCGCGGCGGCCGGATGGAAATATAAAAGCCCCAACCTGAAAGAAAGAGAAAGAAGAAAACAATAAGGAGCAACCCAAACATTTTTCGACGCGAAAGTTTCAGTCTCATCTTCTTGAGGAGCGGCGCAGACTTACTTCTTTCAAAACTTCAACAGAAGGGCAAGGCTGGTTACTGACTTTTGTGGAGTTGGTTCATTTCCTGCGATGGCCAGTACCACAGCACACACCCCTTGACGCCCAACCCTGATTTAAACTAACTTTACCGCACTAAAAGCCGGATTGCCCGATCCCGTCATCAGCCCCGGCTGGATCTTTTCCACAGTCCTTTTGTGTTTGACAAGAGTCCGGCTTTCCAAGTTGACCCAAGTAAGGAGATCGACCATGAGAGTTAAGGGTCCCATTCTTGTCGCGTTGGCTTTCTTATCTCTGTGCTGCCTCCCCCGATCTTCTTTTGGCGAGACCGTGGAGGAGATCCTAACTCAAGTCAATAAGCTCGCGCCTGCAGAAAGGCAGAGGGCATTAGAGCAGGGGGCCAGAAAGGAAGGGGCCGTCAGGTTCGCCTCCAACGAAAGCGTGGAAGGCATCAAAGTGTTGCACGGAGCCTTTGCGGCAAAATATCCTTTCATAAAAGTCGAATCCTGGAGAGCACCCGGCCTTCGCGGTGTGACGAGACTCCTCCTTGAGCATCGGACCGGAAAGCTGGAGGCTGACGTTCTTGGTCTCCCCTTTGAGGGCGTCGTACAGACGGAAAAAGAGGGGATTTTGGCGCGTTACGATTCCCCTGAGCGCAGATACTATGGCGACCGCGTCAAGGACAAAAACGGCTATTGGACCTCCCCTCACTACAGCATCCTCGCCATCGGCTTCAACACCAGGATGGTCAAACCCGAAGAGGTCCCGCGCGGCTACCACGATCTCCTCCAACCAAGGTTCAAAGGTGAGCTGTCGATCGACACCGATCCGCATCGTGCCGTGATGGCATGGCTCATGTCTTGGGGAGAAGAAAAAACGCGCGCATATATCCAACAGCTATTGCGTAACGGGATGATGCCGCGCAAAGGCCACACTTTGCAGACGCAACTTCTGTGCGCCGGCGAATTCAAGGTGGGAGTCGAGCTCCATGCGTACCAGGTGCTCCAAGCGAAAAGAGAGAAGGGCTGTCCTATCAGTCTGGTGTTCGGCGACCCGGCGCCGGCTTCCACAGGGAGCCACATCGGTGTCACAAAGACTGCGCCTCACCCTTCTGCGGCAGCCCTCTTTGTTGATTTCGTCCTGGGCGATGAAGGCGCAAAAATTGTTGCCGCTTCAGGCAGGGTGCCCACGCGTAAAGGAACAAAGGCGCTCTATGACGAACTGTCAAATCTTCCCGAGAAGGGAGTGAACGTTGTGGTTAGTTTGCCGGATGACGCCTATCGACTGGAACCAGTGACGGAAAAGCTTATCAAAGAAATCCTTATGAGCCGGTAAGACTCGGACGTTGCACCACGGAGGCGCTGAGGCCACAGAGAAAAGAGACTCTTAAGCAAGAGATACTCCGAACTCCGTGAACTCTGAGTCTCTGTGGTTAACCTTCTTTGAGAGAAGACCGGAAGAACCAAAAAAACAAAGGAGAAAAATCATGATCATCGATTTGGATTCCCATCTGCGCGAGCAGTACTTTCTAGACGAAGTCTACCAGCTTGATGGGCCGTATGCTCAGTTCACGCCCGTGCGAGTTGGCAACGGAAAGTATCAACAGTCTAACTTTGCTTACAGCATTGATCCGCGGCCGCGCAAGGCGATGGCCGTCTTCGATCATAAATACATGAGCGATCCTGACAAGAAGTGGCGTGGCGGCGAATATTCCGTGAGACAGCGAGGCGGATGGGACTTAGAGCAGCGGTTGAAGGACAAGACCCTAGAAAAAATCGACAAACAAATTATCTTTCCCACCAACATTACCGTGCCAACGAGTAATTATGGCGGCCTGGGATTGGCGTTGTGCCAGGCTTACAATAATTGGGTTACGAAATTCGTCCGCGGGTACGAAGATCATTTCTGGCCCGCTGCCATGGCGCCGGCCGGATGTCCCGATCAGATGGCTAATGAGCTTCGCCGCTGCGTCACCGAGTTGGGATTCAAGGCGGGCCATCTTGTTTCTTACCTCGGCGCGCGAACTCTGGATGACCCGGTCTTTTATCCGTATTACGAGGCGGCTCAGGAACTGAACGTCCCTCTTTTCTGTCATCCGAACACGTACGGGGACCTGACGGAAAAATTCAATAGCTTTTTTGCCATGCACATATTAGGCAGGCCTCTGAACTGTACCGCCGCGCTGGTCGGCCTGGTATGTGGTGGAATCTTTGAGAAGTTTCCCCGCCTCAGAGTGGCATTCTTCGAGTGCAGCGCCGAATGGATCGTCTACTGGATGCACCGCATGGATGATGACTACGAATGGGTCAAGGACGGAGAGGCAAGGAATCTCAAAATGCCCCCCTCCGAATACATCAAGCGCAACTGCTACGTGACCTGTGAAGTCGATGAGAGGCTATTGCCCATGGCGATCTCGGAAATCGGCGAAGAGCGGATCTGCCTCGCCAGCGACTACCCACACCATGATTCCGAATTTCCGCACACGATTTCAAGGGTTCGGGAAAGAACTGATCTTACCGAAAGACAAAAAGACTTGATTCTCGGCGGCAACGCCGCTCGCTTGCTGGGGCTGGGCTAGCCGAATCTCAAGATGCCAAGAACGGCAGGGACTCCGATCGGCTACTATGTCATAAATCGCGGCAACGCTCAGCAAGAGGTTTTCAAAGCGGGTTTCGGTTTGTCGGGAGAAGAGATTGACAAAACTCGGCTTGTTGAAGGATATTGCAGCAGATTTTGCTCTTCACAGACGGGGATTCCCAAATATCCCGCCGGAAGAGCTGGCAGTTCACTTGATAGTTAGACTGCGAGGACCCATGAGATTTTTCACGCCGAGCGAGTGTACTGAGATCTGCCGCGGTAGAGACATTTCCTTGGATAAGAGTTCCAAGCCGATTGTTACACCCAAAGGTTGTCGTGAAGTTGCCTTCCCTATTTTGGATTCCGCTCAGAGATTGACTTGGTTTAGTGGATTTTTGACCAACTTGCTTGGTCCATACGATTCCTGTCTTCTTTGGGTTACCGAATGGGGTATTTGGCCTAGTAGTGAGAACTGGCATATTTATTATCGCCTGCGCCAGTCATACGCCGATCACCGACTCCTGCACGAGGCTCCTGGCCACTACTTCCTGGGATACGAGAAGGCAGATTTAACTAGTTTCTTGGAGGTTACATTGTTGTTTGGTTGGGATGTCCATTTAATCCCATCACCACGTTGGTTCGGTGGCTTTATTAGTCATGATGAGTACGTAACGTTCTTCGCCGAAGGCGAGCTGAACTTTGCGCAGTTGAGAAAGTCGCTTGACGAGGCAAAGATAGATTACAAAACAGATTAAAAGACAGTCTAGCGAATCGGCTGGAGCGGACATGCTGCTTTACACAAGGCAACGTAACAATTTTCATCGCCGTTCAGCCGAAACGTTGAGGGTGTAGGAAAAGTCATTTGGGGTTATATTTTCCTCTAACAACCGCGTTGCAAGAGCAAGGCACACCCCTCAGCGGAGGTAAATTCCCCTCGAAGGCACGCTACCAGCCGCAGCGGGAGGGGGACGGGTCTTGTATCTTCTATTCGGAGCCCGTTGTTAGTGTGGTCATAGCCAAGCGAAATTGCGGATGGGCGTGGGAATTTGAACAACGGCTTAGCCGCAAGTGTTCGGGAGAACACCGGACGACGTTTTTCAGAGAGGAAAGACAGGACGGATCTCACGGCAGTTCTGCGAAGTATAGGCATTGGATGAAAAAGTATTTTTCAGTGCGGTCCGGACCGAGAAGCTTCATCTGCACAAATTGTGATCTCACGTACCACTGGGCAGTTCCGGAGCATGAATTGATAAGACTTGCTGGCGTTAAATTATTGTCGAAGTTGGGTTAGGCGAGAAACGACTGCGCCGGCTTGCTGATCGTTTGGGGCATAGGATTCGAACCAACCGATCGCTTCTGGCTAAGGCCCTGGACTTTTCTATAGGCGAGGAGTAATCTCAACAATTCGTTTTATGGACACCCATCCAATAATCGAGACCTTCCGCAAAATGTCACAGAGCGAGAAAATCCGCTTGGTACAAGAGCTTTGGGACGAGATCGCCGCAGAGGCTGCGCGTCTGCCTCTCACCGAATCTCAGCGTCGTCTTATCGACGAGCGGATTCAACAACATGAACACTCCCCTGACAACGTGGAGACCTGGGGGAAAGTGAAAAAGGACATCCTCGACGACCTGTGAGCTACCGCCTTCTCGTCCGGCGCGAAGCGGAGTTGGACTTAAGGCGAGCCGCGCGGTGGTACGAGGAGCAAAGTCCTGGACTCGGGCGAGAGCTGATCGCCCAGGTTGACACTGCCCTGAACCGGGTCGCTAACAATCCCAATCGATGCCAGATCATCTACCGGGACGTGCGCAGGGAAATTGTCCAGCGGTTTCCCTATGGCATTTTCTATCGGATTGATGGCACCGACGTCGTGGTGTTCGCAATCGTTCATCTGCACAGAGATCCATCCACTTGGCAGCGGAGAGTGTAGCTGCAAGTGCGCGGCGCAAAGGGACGGGTCTTGTATTTTCCAATCGGTGTATGGGGACAGGTCTTGTATCTTGTATTCGGCACTCGCTGTTTACCGTGGTCGTGGCGAAGCGAAATTGTGGATGGAGCAGGAAATGAACGACGGCTTAGTCGCAAGTCTTCGGGAGAAGACCGGACTTCTAAGTTCGGTTTGCCCAGCTACTTGGTGTTTCAGTTTGTACTCTACAGGATTGGGAGCAGGGGCGTCGAGGCCCCCCTCCGGTGCCGGGCTGATATCTGGATATGCTGCCCCACGGTCAGCGTTTATCGGAATGTGAGATTGACAAAACTCACCTTATTAAAGGATATTGCAGCAGATTTTGCTCCTCTCAGATTGTGGGGTTCCTTACGCCGGTGGCGGATTGACAGCTTGACGAACAGACAATAAATGGCAAGGCTACTGGCCTGGTTCAAGAGACATTGGCGTCTGCGCAGTTTCGAGCTGCGTTTCATGACAATTTCGAGGAGCGCGTGAACACATACGACTATGTTGTTATCGGCGCCGGTTCGTCTGGTTGTGTCGTTGCCAATCGTCTGACGGAGGACCAGGACGTTTTCGTGTTACTGCTCGAAGCAGGCGCCCGCGACGACCTTCCCGTGATCGACGATCCACGCGCGTTTGTTCAGCTCTTCAAAACCCCTCTGGATTGGGCCTATGTCACGGCACCAGAACCAGAATTGAATGGACGATCCATCGACTGGCCGCGAGGCAAGGTTCTGGGCGGCACCAGCGCAATCAACGCGATGATTTACGTTCGCGGAAACCGCGTTGATTACGATCACTGGGCGAGCCTGGGCAATCCCGGTTGGGGCTACGATGAGGTCATTCCGTACTTCCTCAAGTCCGAACGCAACTCTCGCGGAGCGTCGAATTGGCACGGCGCAAACGGTCTGCTCGATGTCACCGATCCGGCAGCGCCGCATCCCTACTCGCTCGCATTCGTCGAGGCGGCGGCGGAACTGGGTCATGCGCGCAATGCCGATTTCAATGGCGCGCGACAGGATGGAACAGGGCTTTTCCAGCGCACCATCAAGGACAGGACGCGCTCCAGTGCTGCCCGGGCTTTCCTGCATCCGGCGCGCGCGCGGACAAACCTCCACGTCATGACAGACGCCGAGGCGACGCGTATCGTGTTTGAGGGCAGGCGGGCCATAGGGGTGCGCTACGCGCGAAATGACATCGCGGAGGAGGTATCGGCGCGCCGTGAAGTAGTTTTGTGCGGAGGAACGATTAATTCCCCGCAACTGCTCATGCTTTCCGGCATCGGGCCGGCAGATCATTTGCGAAGCCTTGGAATTCCGGTATTGGCAGATTTGCCCGGCGTGGGTCAAAACCTGCAGGACCATCCTATGGCGAGATTCCGCTGCTGGACGTCGACTCATCGTCCGGTTGACGCCTCGAGCAATCTCGTCGAGGCCGGCCTGTTCTGCAGCGTGGGAGGCGGACTCGTCGCGCCTGAACTCTATTTCCATTTCCTGCCAGTGGCGATGGTCGAGACGCAGAATGGCAAGGAGCGCTCAGCGTTTTCGATCGTATCGGTCGTACTGCGACCGAAGAGCCGCGGCTCATTGCAGTTGCAATCACCCAATCCGGCAACCGCACCCGTCATCCGCGCTAGGTACTACTCCGAGCGCACAGACCTGGCGCTGATGATCGAGGGCCTCAAAATCGCGCGCGCGCTTGCGCGAACGCATGCCCTTGAAGGCATTTTTGTCGAGGAATCGTTACCGGGAGCGGCTGTAACTGACGATACTGCGCTGGAGGCTTACATCCGCGAAACCGGCGATACCATCTTTCATCCCGTAGGCACCTGCAAGATGGGGACGGATGCGCAGGCTGTGGTTGATCCTCGTCTTCGCGTGCGCGGCGTGGAAGCGCTTCGGGTGATTGATGCGTCGATCATGCCAACGATTACATCGGGCCCTACCAATGCTCCCGCCATCATGATCGGAGAAAAAGGTGCAGACATGATCAAAGCGTCTCACGCTTCCAACGTTTAGTCTCGTATGAACGAGCAGTGTGGAGTTGGAGGTTGGCTTGAATACGTGAATCTGGAAGAGGGGTGCAATGAATTTTGACTATCGGTAGTAGTAGGTGCCGGCCCGGAATTCCAGTTGCAGTGGAATACTTTATCAGAGCGAACGAGTTCCAGCATGGGGGATCGCTGCGCATATTGGCTAATGCCACCCGGCGACGTGCAGTCGTGGATCTCTACATTGAGTGAGCTGACCGGTCGCTTGAGCCGACAGCAAGATTTGGTAATGGATAATTCCATTTCTCGATAGCAGCTCAGCGGCATCGCGTTAGGCACAGAATCGTTGACGACCGGGGTGCCCGGATAACTTAGACGTGTTAGACTGCGACCTGTAGCGTACCGGATTCGGTTTACGGGGTCGGCGGAGGAGTACTTTACGCAGTTCACTGCGCGGCAGCAAGCGATAATATTACTATGGTTGAAAGTTTTCGCAGCGTGCGCAAATTTTCTGATCCAGAAGAGAATTCACCGCGGAGGCGCTGAGGACGCGGAGAGGAACGTTTGAAACGAACGAACTCTGTGAACTCTGTGCCTCTGTGTGAAATACTGTCCTGACTGAGGAAGCTGGACTTCTTGCAGAGGTCCAAGGTCAAGCCCGTCGAGCATACCGAATTTTCCGGCAGAACCCGAATCAATGAGTCTACGTTTCAAGCCCGATTAGGCGTCAACCGAGACGAAACGAAGTGAACAAGCGACTGCCGCTGATCCTTGCTGGTACATTGGCACTATATCATCTACTTCTGGTCTTTACGGGAGGAGGCGGCCATCCTCACGCGCTTTATTTCCTCGACTTTCCTGTTTTCTTTGCCCTCAATTGGCTCCGGCTGAACTCGCTCGCCTATATCGTGGCTTTTGGTGCGACCAGTACTTTAATGTGGGCTGTCCCGGGTTGGGTTATCGGTACGATGCTCAAGCAGCAGAATTTAGCCTCAATTTCTTTAACACGCCTTGCTGCACAGACGTCCGCTGTAATACCTTTTGTTTGCCTCAGCGTTGTAATCGTTGCCAGTCGTGACATTGGTGAGGTTACCAATTTTGCGTTGTCGCCCCTTGGAGTTATTCTGGGTCTGGTCGCCGCTTGTCTTGGCGCACGACGCGGCTATCGAGGCGTTCTCACACCCGCAATATGTGGGGTTTCGCTGAACTTTCTAATATTGTTATTTCTGTTCTGGCAATGAAAGACTTACTTTGCCCCAGCAACGCAGTAAGTTCGGTTTGGCGGTTTAGTCCAACAGGTTTATCCCTAACGCCATCTAAACAGCTCCCCCGAAACTCAATCCCCTAAGAGGCATCAGGGATAAACTGCTATACTTTAAAGGATAAACTCTAGGGAGAGGAGCACTCTTATGCAATGCAAAGTAACCGAAATCGCGCCTGACACTTACCGGATCTCAACGTTTCACCCCGATTTCGGGATCCAGTTCAACCAATTCCTTATCAAGGACGATGAGCCGTTCCTGATGCACACGGGCTTGAAGGGCATGTTTCAAACTGTGCTTGAGGGCGTGCATTCGATCATGGATCCCGCCAAGCTACGCTCGATCGGCTTCAGCCACTTTGAATCCGACGAGTGCGGCGCCTTAAACGAGTGGCTTGGGATCGCCCCGCGCGCGCAAGCGCTGTGCAGCTTTGTTGGCGCGATGGTCAGTGTAAACGACTTCGCCAGCCGGCCTCCGCGCGCGCTTAATGATGGTGAAGTCCTGCAGACTGGCCGCCATCGACTGCGGTTTCTTTCAACCCCGCACGTGCCCCACTGCTGGGACGCGGGTTTGTTTTTCGACGAGAGCGAACAGACGCTTCTTTGCTCAGATCTCTTCTTCCAACCTGGCGATCCCGACCCGGTAATCGGGCTCGAAATCGTCGAGCGCGCGAGAGATTCAATCCAGGGTAACCTTGCCGGCCCGATGGCAAAGGACATGCCCTACACGCCGTACACGGACAGCACACTCCAACGCCTCGCTGCCCTGGAGCCAAGAGCCCTGGCGGTGATGCACGGCTCTTCGTTCCGCGGCGACGGCCGGAAGGCCATCCTCGACTTGGCCACAGTGATTAAGGAGATCCTGAGCAAACCTCAGGACGGTTCTTAACACGGATGAATTCTTGTCTTCGAATCACCGTCTGAACCAGCGCGCCTCTGCACGTTTCTGTCGGGTAAAACCCGCGCGGAGAAACCTATCACGGTCTACGGTCTCAAGGAATCAAAAGGCTATTGTCGTTACGCCGGCAAGAACTTGAAGTGGGCAGAGCGGGGTGATTGCCGCGAGGTAGCTCTTACCGAATCAGAACGTTGGAAAGGAGAATCGTCTTGAAGATTGCGGAAATTGAAATTCTTCGGCTTGCCAACATCGCGGTGACGCCGCCGCTGTTTAAAGAGCCCGTGCGCTCCTCTGTCCGCCTGGTAAAAATCAAGACCGATAACGGGCTCATCGGCGTTTCTCATATCGGTGGCACCATGCACTCCGCGACCGAGGCTTTTATTGTGGAAGAGCTTGATCCCTTCCTCAAAGGAAGGGATCCGCTGGAAACCGAGCGGCTCATGCATCAAATGCTGTGGAAGTTTAACAGCAGGGCGCATGAGGGAGTCTGGAACTTCGCCGTGAGCGCGATCGACATCGCCCTGTGGGACATCAAGGGAAAATACTACAAGACACCGGTCTGGCGGCTCCTGGGCGGCGCGCAGAAATCAATCCCGGCCTATATCACCTACGGCCTGCGACATTATTCAAAAGAAGAGCTTGTCGAGGCGGCCAGGTACTGGGTCGCAAGGGGGCAGAGCAGGCTCAAGATTCAGGTGGGCAGGCTGAATATCCATGGCCAGATGGATATTCCCGGTGCGAGCGCCGAGCACCGCGAGGACAATCCGGCGGAAGATGAAGCGCGCGTGAGAGCCGTGCGGGAAGCCGTCGGAGAAGGCGTTGAATTGATGGTCGATGCCAACTGTCTGTTGAGCTACGACGCGGCGCTCAGATGGTGCAAACGTCTGGAGCCTTACCGGCTGATGTGGTTTGAGGAGCCGATCGTGCACAACGATGTGCGTCTGATGGCCGAGCTACGAAAACAGACGAGCATCCCCCTTGCGGCCGGACAGAGAGATAATTTCCACAAGCTTACCGAGCTGGTCGTGCAGCGGGCAGTGGACTTCCTAAACCCGCACGTGGGCTCGGTGGGCGGTTTTACGATGGGTATGAAGGCCGCGGCGGTCGCGCAAGCTTTCAATCTTCCCATCGGCAATGGGGACCTCTACGATCTTCACTTGCATGCCGCGGTCCCCAACGGGTGGCGCGCCGAATTCCACCTGACAAACTGGATGGTCGCAAGAGTCATTTATAACGATCCGCCAAATCCGGTTAATGGTTGGGTCGCGCTGAGCGAAAAGCCGGGGCTCGGCCTCGACCTCAACGAGGATGCAGTCAGGGAATACCGGGTCTAGTCAGAGATTAGTTATGCCCCTGCGTCGGTGACTAAAAAAATGACATCACCACGAGCAGCAGCAGGCAGGACCAGTGTAGGATCAAGCAAGGTAAAAGGCTCTCCGAACGTTCGCGGGCCATGCCCGAACTAATGCCAAAGAGAAGCGCGCCCGCAAAGGTCAGAGTCACGCCGCGGGAGAAAAAGGGAAGAAACGGAAGCGAGGACCAGAGGGCATAGAACAGACTTGAGATAAGGACCGGCCAGGAAACGAACCAATGGCCGCCGCTGTGCTGGGTAGGAAAATGCTGTGCGAGCCTGCCGTGCACCAGCCCGCGAAATATTCCTTCGGCGGCGATCGGAAAGATGACCGCGATGGCAACCGCGCTCCAGTGGCGCTTGAGAAAAGCCTGAGAGATCGTACCTGGAGTTGCGAAGATCCAGACGCCTCCGGCCACTCCCCCCGCCAACGCGCCGGGAAGCAGAAACAGCCATTCGAGTCCAGTCGGCATACACAATCCGAAAAGCTTCGGTCCACTTCGCAGGGCTGCAAATACGAGCACCCCGCAAAGCCCGTTGAGCGCAACCGCGTAGATTCCGGCTTGATGCCAAAAGTAACTCTCGATTGACCCTGCCGGGTCGCGAAACCATCCCAGGAGATAAACGGCCGCCATTGAGCCGAGCATCATCGCGGTATTTTCCGCCACCGCGATGGCCAGCGTGATCAGGCGTTGCGAAGATCCTGGTCTGTGATAGGCGATCGTCAGGGCGCTAGCGATTTGCTGCGGTGTGAGCGATGTTCCCGTAGCCCTAGGAGAACCTCCGATTTCTCCTGAGCCGGCCCAGCGGTTGCCGGACCTCCGGTTTCCCGCGGCCGGATCGATCAGGTTAAGCCGCTCGTAGGCGCTTTCAAGAGTACCCGGCAGAAATGTGTCAACCTGGCGCAAGGTATACGCGTCGGGATCTTTCTGCAGGACGATCACCCCAAGGCGCTTCCCGTGCAGCCTACGGAGCGACTGCTCCACTTCATAAACTCCCGTCTCACTCCGGCAGACAATGGCCAGCTGATTCTCGCCGATTTCGCTCCGTGCCAGTTCTTCAACTTCAACCACCCCTTCAAAATGATGCGCCAAATAGACGATTGCGTCGACCGCGCGCAAGACATCGGCCGTGTATTCGAGAAAGTCGATATCCTGCCATTTGCCTTCTTTCTTCAACGCGACTTCCCTGCGCCGCAACTGTTCCAATTCGGCGAAGAGCGATTCCTGCAGTTCCAAGGGGAACGCGCAAAGCTCCTGCATCTCCAGGCCGTGAGCGTCGATAACGCCCTGAAGGCGTACGAGAGGCATGACCTTCCTGCGGATTTCCGGGTCGGCATCATTCAACCGCATATGGTTGAGCAGCACCCAGATGGCGAGGACCGTATCGAGATCCGGATCGTTCGCATGAATGGTCCAGTCCCTCTTCTGCAAATCCAGGCCCTTGCGAATGATGACGATGGCTTGCTCGCAGGTGGCCAGAGTAAAGGACCGAACGCAGCCTTCGTGGTGGTCAAGGTTGAAGATGGCTTTTTCTACGTCAAGGAAGGGTCCGCCTTCGGCGGCCCCATCCAGATAGATGGTTCCCGGCGGCGCCTTGCGTGTAGCACCGGCGGGTATGGTCCTGCCCCGCTCGATGCGCACAGCGATGGTGGGGGATTCGTTGCAGACGAGTTCCCGGTCCTCGCCCTTCTTCCGGATCAAATAGCGATCGGGAAGCTCAGCCTTGCCGGGTGCTCGTGCACGGTTCTTCTCAGTCGCCGGCTTCGGAACATAGCCAGCATCGACGGATCCCATAACAAATGAATACTTCCGTCTGGCAAAGGTGTGACCTTCCCTTCCCCACTCCGCCGCTCAAACAAAGATGGGAGTCTTTCATCACTATCAAGTTATTGAATACTGTCGTGTCTCTTCGCCTGTTCGAGACCTATGGCCTTCTTGCCGAGCGCCGAAAGGCAGGGCGCCTGGATTCTTCGATGCTGCCGGCGACTGTTTTAGCATCCGCGCGATTTTTTTCCCCGTCACATCCACGACAAAGTTGTCCATCATATGATCACGGGTGCTCTTGATCTTCTGCCGGATGGTGTTTTTGCGCACGAGATCTTCTCCCGCCAATCTCAGATCCTCGACGGAAAGCGAAACGGTTGCCTGGCGACCGCGGGTGGAAAGCTTGAGAGAGAATCTCTCTTCTTGCGACTCGTCCATCAGGCTATATTCAAGATTCTTGTCGATAGTGCGGACAATCCCTCTTAACAGTTCTTCATTCTGCTTAAATACTTCACGTCCTTCCATGGTAACCTCCCTGGGTATTAGCTCAACAAAAAAGCCCCCAGGTGATTGAAACGCCTTGGGGCTGCGACGCATAAGCAAGAGGGATTACCATATGTGGTTACGCTTCAAAGATCAAATCCTCTCAGCCGGCCTTGACCGTGATTGCGGCGTCATGATAACAGGGGGGCACGATTGACAGCCGATCTAGGCCGGCGTTGCGGTTGTAGTAACTGGCTCCGGCTTGTCAGGAATGTTCGTCAAAGCTTCTCATCCTCATACGGCGCTGCGTTTTCTCGATTGCTGATACCCTGCCCTGAGGAAGGACAATAGTTAGTGGAGCAAGCAGGCCGTAGCACGCGGCGCAATGGCATGGGAGATTTGGCGGTAAATGGCCCGTGAGGGCTCGGCGTCCGCCCCTGCGCGCCCACTCTTCATTGGTTTATCGTCGAGACCGCTTTCTACGTCATTTCCGGCAAAGCCGTTATCAGAGACATCGAGGCTAAGAGCTACGACGTCGGCCCCGGGAGTGTGATTTACGTGCCGCCGGGACTCGCGGGCGCCTTCGAGTGGGAATTTACCGAACGGACAACGCTGATCGGCGTTCGCGGCACCACCGATCCGGAAAAAAACATCCAGCTCAATATCGCGGACAAATCGACGATGGAGTCTAGTTTGACGTTGGACTACTTGGCTAGCCGCGGCTTGACTCAGCTCAAATCGTTTTACTAGCTGAGCTGTTTCATGAACCAGTCGGCGATGTAGGTTCGCCGGTCGAAGCGCTTCTCGCCGTGGCCGACGCCGTCGAGCATTTCTTTCTCGGGCGAGTTGACCGCCTTTTCATAGAGCTTTAACGCGCCGCGCGGGTCCATAACGCGATCGTCGTGGCTGTAGCCGACGAGCAAGGGACATTCGATTTGGTGCGCCCTCCCCTCCAATGTGAATTCGGCAATCTTCTCCCTCGCTTCTTTGAAATTTTCCGCCCCGATTAACCAGCGCAAACGGTCCTGAATCGGCGGATAGTAATCAAAGATATCGGCGACCAAGTGGTACGCGCCGCTCCAGACTGCCACGGCTCTAACGCGCTTCTCCGTCGTCGCACAGCGCGGTCCGGAGTAACCGCCCATGCTCGAACCATGAATTCCGATACGGTCCGGATCCACGTCCGCACGAGTAACCAGATAATCGATCACGGCCCTGGCCACGCGTTCGGCGTCCGGCGGCGCGTAGAGCTTCTTTTCCCGTAACGCGCCACCGTGACCCGGGCCGTCCACATCGAAAAACGCCATTCCGCGCCGCACGTACTGATTGGCGCCCGCTCCACCTTCGTCTCCTCGAAGCAAGATCCCGTCCGCGCCGGCATAGTTATAGACCACGGGGTGACGCGTTCCTGGCCTGCCGCGCACAGGATAAAAAATACCGTCGAGAAGATGCCCTTCGTAGGGGACATACACGCGCTCGAAAGGCGGGGAAACCAGACTCCAGGCTTTCTCGAACATCTCTTTAAGCTTGTTATAAGTAGGCATCATCCGTGGATCACTGTCCGGCATATAGACGACGGCCTGGCGATAGAAGTGCGCCGCGCGCCGATAAAACTCATGCGCGGTCACCTTGCGCTCCTCCCATTCGAAGCCCCGAGCCAGATCCTCGTTCTTTCCCGCAACCCTCATCCACTCGGAATGCCAGCTCTCCAGATTGTACGGCTGGTAACGGCGCGCGACGGACAAAACGTCCGGGTCGGGATGCGCGGCGGAAAGCTCCATGCGGATCTCCAGCTGCCCGCCGCCAGGCAGCCCTCGCCCTGGAAATAGAGTCCGCTCCACTTCTTCCTTATTGAAAACGTCTCCGGTATCATCGGTTGCCATTGCTATTTTCCAGTAACCGTTTCAGGTTCCGAGTGTCGAGTTAACCCGAAACTCCAAACTCGAAAATGCGCCAGCAGCGCCTATTTTGTTTCCATCAGTTCTTTGATCCGCTGGATGATATCCGGTGGCTGATCGATCACCTCGTTCGCCAAATTCTGTAACTCCTCTCCCGGGATGTGCTCCACTTCCCAACCTCTCTTTTTCCCCTCTTCTAAAAGATCCGGCTCTTTGAGCGCTTGCGCGTAGGCCCCGCGCAAAACCTTGACTCGATCCGCCGGAATCGCGGGCGTAGCGACGGTGGGAAAATTGCCGAAATTGTCGGTGCCCAGCAGCACTGTCGCGATGCGTCGGTTTCTTTCCGGGACATGAAGCCGGTCCATCAGTTCATAGACCGTCGGCACTTCGGGTAGTCTTGGATTGCGCTTTCGCGGTGTTTGGACAATAACGCGGAGAAATCCGTTTTTCACCCAGGTCTGCATGGGACCGCGCCCGAGAAAAGCAGCCGTGGTGACGGCCCGGCATTGGACTTCGCCCCTCTCGATGGCGAGGTCTTGCTCGCTTCCGCCTCTGTAGCCGGTAACGGTATTAATCTTCGCGCCAAAGGCCTCTTCCAACAACTTGAGGGTAATGTAACTCGCGGATCCCACGGCGGTGGAGGCGCATTTCGGGGGCGTGCTCGCCGCGCGGATGTCCTCGATCGATTTGTAGGGAGCGTCGGCACGCATGACAAAGAGATACTCGTGGCGCTGTGACGAGCCGATCCAGGTGAACTTCCTCCAGTCAAATTGGGCTTCCTTTTGTCCCGCCAGCTGGTAAAAGTACTGCCCAGCCGATACCGAACCAAGCGTCAATCCATCCGGTTTGGACACGTTGTAAACGTAGTTTGCCGCAATCAGACCGCCCGCTCCCGGCATATTCTGTACGATGACGCCGGGGTTGCCCGGAATATGCTTGACCATATTACGTGTAAGCGCGCGCGACCAGAGGTCCGTCGAATCTCCGGCTAGCAATCCGACGACGTACGTCATCGTCTTTCCCTTGTAGAAATCGCTCTGCGCATACGCGGGTTGGAACGCCGAAAGTAAGAGAAAGAAACACAGGGAAAGGGGCCTCCTGATACTTGCAAACATGGCAACCTCCATTGGCTCGAAACGCAACGAAACTCCGGCCTAGCGAAAACTAATCATCGATAGGTTCGTGAACTGAAACTGTTTACTCGCGCCAGACGGCAAGACGGTGAACTGGTGAATGGGATATTCCTGCTCGTATTGGGTGCGCGCAATGACACCATCCAGGGGGATAATGATATTGTAGCGATAAATGCGAGCGGCGGTCGAAGCGGTATAGAGTACCGCCCCGTTAGTCGAGGCTCCGGTGATAACCAGCGTCTTGATCCCCTTCTCTTTCAGAACATTCTGGAGATCTCCGCCCCAGAATTTGTCGTTGGCGTCCGGATAGACCACCGGCTCCGTCTCCTTCCGCTTGAGGGGAGCAGAGATCTCGCCTTCGGGAGTTCCTTTGACGGAGAGCGAGGCCGTGTAAACAATCGGTACGGAGGCGGCTCTGACTTTCTCGAGAAACTCGCCGACGACCGGTACCAGCTTGGAGCAAATCTGCTTCGGATTGTCGCAACGGGCATGGAGATCCAAAACCAAAACAGCCGTAGTCTTGCTGTCCAGGGTTACCGGCTTTGGTTCAGGTCGGTTTGGTCCTTCTTGCGCCCACGCTGAGAAAGCCAGAAGAAACACCAGAACAGAATGACAGACGGCATGGAAAGTCATCTTCTCCTCCTTGAGACCGGGCCCGAGACCTAGACGTTCTGGAACGAACCGACGCCTTAGCATACCGTGAAACCAGGCACAACGCCTCAAGAGGGATCCCTCCGGGCCTTACTTACCCTCGAAGAGATCTCTAATGCGGTCAATGACCTGGGGCGGTTGATCGATCACTTCCTTCGCCATTGCCTCCAGCTCTTCTCCGTTAATCTGGTCGATTTCCCAATTTCTCTTCTTCGCTTCTTCCAAAAAATCCGGCTCTTTGAGCGCCTTCGTGTATGCCGCGCGCAAGATCTTGACGCGATCCATTGGAATTCCCGGCGGGGCTGCGGTGGGAAAATTGCCGAAATTGTCGGCGCCCAGCAGCACCAAAACGACGCGTCGATTTGCGTCCGGCGGGCGGAAACGGTCCATTAGCTCGAGCACGGTAGGCACTTCGGGCAGCTTAGCGTTGCGCTTGGGCGGCGTTTGCACGAGCACGCGGATGAAACCTTTTTTCTGCCAGCTCTGGAAAGGCTCGCGGGCCAGATAGGCGGCGGTGGTAACAGCCCGGCATTGCACTTCTCCCCGTTCGACGGCGAGGTCTTGATCGCTTCCGCTCTTGTATCCACTGACGATTCTGAACTTCAGTCCCAACCCTTCTTCCAGGATTTTAATGGTGATGTGACTCGTCGATCCGAGAGCAGTGGTCGAACACTTCGGCGGCTCGCTCGCCGCACGGATCTCCTCGATCGACTTATACAGCGCATCCGCGCGCATGATTAATAGAGATTGAAGGCGCGAGGAGGAGCCAATCCAGGTGAATTTTCTCCAGTCGAACTGAGTCTCTTGAGCTCTGGTTAATTGGCGAAAGTACAGGTTCGCCGATACCGCACCCACGGTCAACCCATCTGGCTTGGCCACGTTGTAGATATAGTTTGCCGCAATCATCGAGCCGCCGCCGGGCATGTTCTGGACGATGATATTGGGGCTTCCCGGGATATGCTTGACCATGTTGCGCGCAACGGCCCGCGCCCAAAGATCCGGAGAATCTCCCGCAGTCATGTTGACAACATAGGTCATGGTCTTGCCCTGATAAAAATTGGTTTGGGCGGCTGCCGGCCTGAGAGCGAACGCGCCGCACAAGCAAGCGCACAGAAAGAGAAATCCTCCAACCTTTGAGCTCTTCAAACCTCTGAACACTTTCACCGTTGAACCCCAAGCTTTCCCGTCATAACAACCTCGGGCCGTTAACAGACCCCGTTCATCGTTGCTTTCCTCAGGAAAACAGCGCTCCCGGAGGCCATCTGCTCTCCAGCAGATATTCAAAGAGACCCCAGATCATGAGGAAGACTGCGCCTGACAGCAAGATAGAAACATGCCATTTCTCCCGCCCTTCAATACGACTGTATAAGAACACCAAAAGAGGCAGTGCAATAACGATTCCTAAGAGCCAAACGGCCAATGCACCTGCCACAAACCAGCCGAAGAAGACTACGGTTCGCACTACTTCGGTGCGTCTGTCGAGCCCCCCGATGAACGTTTCGTCCATGTCGACGCCTGCAGTCGATTCTGCTTGCTTTTCGTCTCCGGTCGTAAGATCGCGGTAAAATTGGAACGCAGCCAAAATGAACCCTGGGATGGCTACAACATAAACGGGCAAAAGCTTCGCAATCATCGGCCAATCCCAACCCACGACAACAGCAAACGCAAAGAGCACTAAGAAAAAAAATGTAAATACAGCCTCACCGGAACGTTTGATGGCCATCTTTTTCCTCCCCGCTGGCGCTGCCTGAACGACTAAGCGCGCGCTCTCTCGACCCTCCCCCGCAATGTGTAAAACAGCGAAGCTGCGGCCACAATGAACAGGACGATCACTCCGGGCCGCAATAACCAGCTAAAACCGTAACTCATCATCGAGCGGTAAAGATATTTCTCCATAAGCTCGCCAAGTACCAACCCGAGAATCAGCGCGGGCCGGGGATAACCCAGACGTTTCATGAAGTAGCCCAGGGCTCCGAAAATTACCACGACAAGGAGGTCTATCGCATCCCGGTTGGCGCTGAAAGCACCCATGAGAACAAATACTAAGATTATGGGAACCATGATCGAGTAGCGCACTTCGGCGAGCTTGGCCAATTGCTTGGCTAGGACAAACCCGATCAAAGTCCCGATGATTCCGGAAAAGCCCTGGAGCCAGACGATGCTATAGATGATGTCGGAATTCTTTCTCACCATATCCGGCCCGGGGACGAATCCCCATGCCAGAAGAGCCACGATAAAAAGGGCGGTCGTCGTACCCTGCGGAAAACCCAGCAGCAGGGTGGTTATGAGATCACCCCCATCCTTGGCGTCATTGGCGCATTCCGGCGCGATGACACCGCGCACATCGCCTTTACCGAAGCTCTCGTTTGCGCCCTTGCAGCTCTGGGCGGCATGTCCATAGGCAAGCCAGTCCACAGTCTGAGCGCCGATGCCCGGCACGATTCCTACCCATACGCCTACGAAGCTGCAGCGGACCACAAGCCACCACTCGCGGAGAGCGTCTTTTACGCCATCCAGCAGACTTCCTCTCAGCGGTTCCGGCTGCTGTTCCACTCCCATCCTTATGAGCGCCAAATCGAGCGCAGATGGGATTCCAAACAATGCGAGAGCAATAATACTAAGAGGCGGGCCATCCAGGAGATACGGTTGGTCAAAGACAAAACGCATAATGCCGCTCTGCGCTTGCTGCCCAACCGTCGAGATCAGTAAACCGACAACTGCGGCTATAAGCCCCCGAACCGGCCTACGGCAGGCCAGAACGGCAATCATACTAAGACCCCACAGCATGACCACAAACAGCTCTGGAGAGCCCATCAGATAGATCAACGGCTTAGCGGCAGGGATGGCCACGACCAGCGTTAGAGTTCCAATCAGACACCCCATCCCGCCAGCCATGAAAGAAGCACCGAGAGCCCGGCGTGCTTCGCCGCGCCTTCCCATAGGGTATCCGTCCAGCACCGTCGCCTGAGAGCCCGCGCCTCCAGGAATACCAAACAGAACGGGAAGGTAAGCGGCACAAATGGCGCTCACGGCACTCGCGCCGATCAGCAAAGCGATACCCGTGATCGGCTGCCATTTGACGACCACCGGCAAGAACATCGCGTACACCAAAGGCGTGCCTATTCCCTGGGGCGCCACAGCCGTGAAGGTGCCAATTCCTACCCCGACCAACATCGCCAAGAAAACATAGGGGTCAAAGATATTCTGCAACCCCTGCACCGCTGCTTGGAACATGGATGCTTCCATGCCTACATCCTCTAACTTTGTTTCGCTGGCGCCACCCCCGCAGTGAAGGCTTCGCGACTTCCAAAGGGGGGACCACGTTACGGCCGCAAACAACTCAACGCCGACAATCGGATTCCGCCAGATCGTATACGACGTTCCCGTTAACTTAGCAAGCAATCGCGCGCGCTTGTCCATGGCGTTTCTGCCAATGAAAACCGAAGCGCCAAAGCGGCAGCGGGAAGGACTGAAAGGCGAAAGAGGGCGACGAATTACCGCTTCATTTTCGCGGCAAAGTGCTTGCGAAATTTGGCGACTTTAGGGTTCACGACGAACATGCAATACGGCTGAAACGGGTTGGTGGCGAAATATTCCTGGTGATAATCTTCGGCCATGGAAAATGGCCCGGCGGGAACCACTTCCGTGACGATGGGCTGAGGAAAGGTTTTCTCTCGGGCTAATGTCGCAATCGCTTCATCGGCGACCTGCTTTTGCTCCGGCGAGTGATAAAAGATCGCCGAGCGGTACTGCGTACCGACATCGTTGCCCTGGCGGTTGAGGGTCGTCGGGTCGTGAATGAGAAAAAAAACTTCCAGCAATTCGCGGAAGGAAAGCACCTTCGGGTCAAAGGTGATCCGCACTACCTCGGCATGGCCGGTCCGGCCACCGCACACTTCGTCGTAACTCGGATTCGCGACCGACCCGCCCATATAGCCTGATTCGACCGACTCAACCCCTTTGAGCTGGTCGTAAACCGCTTCCAGACACCAAAAGCAACCGCCTGCGAGCGTTGCAATTTCTTTGGCCATTTCACTCATTTGCGCTCCTTCGCTTTGCGGTCCTTCACATGCAAAAACAGGCTGAATCCCCACAGCACATCTTGCCCAACCACTTCCTCGGCCGGCGGCATTTGGCTCGACCCAGGCTTCGTAACATCGGCGCCGAACACTGTCAACCGCAGCGGACCACGGTCCAGGCGCTGTGCGCGGCAATCAAATTCGTGTTGACATTCGCTCACAGGGTCGGATAGGTTCTACCCTGGTTTTTCATGCAGTATCGAGGACCCTTGTGTTGAATCCGATCGCATCGGTTGATTGGTTGGAAACCAACCGAAAGAAGCCCACGTTCAACAGCGCGCGCGGGCGCATCATGCGGCGCGCGCCGACCGTTGGCGGGGGCGGGAGGTTATCATGAAGATACGCAATTTGTTTCTAGCAGTCACTTTGATTCTACTTTGCTTGCAGTCCGCGCACGCCTTTGCGGCGGAAAGTAAAGAGACCATTGCCGCGGCGCAAAAAGAAGGCAGCCTCCTCATCTACTCGTCAACGGACTCGGCCAGCGTCGAGCCCCTGCTACAGGACTTCAAGGCGCTTTATCCGTTCCTCCAGGTTGAATACAACGACCTCAACACTACAGAGATCTATAATCGATTCCAGGCTGAAACGGCTGCCGGCAGCGGTACCGCCGACTTTCTCTGGAGTTCGGCGATGGATCTCCAACTACAGCTCGCAACCAAAGGCAATGCGTTGGCTTACGCCTCGCCCGAAATCTCCGGACTGCCCAAGTGGGCGGTCTGGCAAAATCAGGCTTACGGCACAACGTTCGAGCCGGTCAGCATCACATACAACAAGCGGCTTCTGCCTGCGGATGCCGTGCCTCAAAGCCACGCGGATCTTGTTCGCCTCACGCGAGAAAAGCCGGATCTTTTCCGCGATAAAATCGCGACTTTCGACCCCGAGAGGAGCGGTGTCGGGTTTCTGATGATGACCCAGGACTCAAAGAACTTTCCTGCCTTTTGGGATTTGGTCAAGGGCTTGGGCGCGACCGGGGCGAAGCTTTACACTAGCACCGGCGCGATGCTGGAGAAAGTCGGATCGGGAGAGCATTACCTGGCTTATAACATCATCGGCTCCTATGTCCTGCTGCGCCAGAAAAAAGATCCCTCGCTCGGCCTGGTGCTTCCCAAGGATTACACGCTCGCTTTTTCGCGCATCGCGTTTATTTCCAAGTCGGCGCGCCACCCCAACGCGGCCAAGCTTTTTTTGGACTACCTGCTTTCGAAGCGTGGACAGACCGTAATGTCCGAGAAGTCCTTGGTCTATTCCATCCGCGGTGATGTGGGAGGAAACGTGACCGCAGCGAGCCTATCCAAGCAGTTGGGTAAGGCCTTACGGCCCATCGAAGTAAACACCGACATGCTCGTCTATTTGGAGCAGAATAAGCGGCTCGAGTTCCTGAAGCAGTGGAAGGAATCGTTGAAGCGTTAACGTGCTGACGCAGCCGCTGCGGTGGGTTGCAGTTCTTGGAGTCGCCCTGGTAGTCCTCGGGCCTTTGGGGCTCGTGTTTTATCAGAGCTTGCTCAGCGAGCCCTTTTTTAGCCCAACGGCTCACTTCAGCTTAGACGCCTACCGTTACGTCCTAAGCGAATCCGATTTCCACTGGGCCTTCGGCACCTCGTTGTTGGTGTCCCTCGGGATGACGCTGATTGCCGTTCCGCTGGGAAGCCTCCTCGCGTTTCTTATCGTCCGCACCGATCTGCCAGGCAGACACGGGCTTGAGCCGTGGCTGCTCGTGCCCATATTCCTTTCACCGGTTGTATTGGCCTTCGGGTACGTCGTAGCAGTTGGCCCAGTCGGTTTTTTTTCTCTGTGGACGAAGGCAATCGTCGGCTTCGTGCCCTGGAATCTGTATTCTCTCTACGGCCTAATCATCATCGCTGGACTCACGCATGTGCCCCATGTATTTCTTTACGTGGCATCGGCGCTGCGCAATCTCGACCCCGCCGTTGAAGAGGCCGCAAGAGTAGCTGGAGCTCGACCCTGGCGCATAGCTTTCACCGTCAGTCTCCCTCTGGTAACGCCGTCGATCCTTTTCAGCGCCTCTTTAACATTCTTGCTTGGATTCGAGTTGTTCGGTTTGCCTTTAGTTTTGGGCGACCCGGCAGGACTTTTAGTCCTCACCACTTATCTGTATAAGCTAACCAATCTTCTTGGGGTCCCCTCTTACCAGTTGATGGCGGTAGTTGCCATGTCCATTGTGGTCATGACTTTCCCCTTGGTTTATCTGCAGCGTCGAATGCTGCGGATAGCAGGTCGCTTCGCGGTGATCGGTGGCAAGGGACAAGCTTTTCGTCCGCTACCGCTCGGGTTCTTGCGCTGGCCGGCCGTCGCCCTGGTTTTTCTTTGGCTGCTGGTGACGGTGGTTTTGCCGCTTTCGGGTGTCGCACTTCGTTCCGTCGTAAGTTCTTGGGGTGAGGGAATCGCGCTGCTGGAGGTTCTTACCCTCGATCACTTTCGCGAGTTAACCGGATACCCCAATCTCGTTCGAGGGATTGTCAATACATTGCTCCTCGGCGGTCTGGGCGGTGCCTTAGCGGTCATCTTTTATGCCGTAGTCGCGTTCAGCGCGCATCGGTGGCAGAGTCTCGGCGTTCCCTTTTTGGATTATCTGGTGATGCTACCCCGGGCGCTTCCTGGACTGGTTGTAGGATTAGCTTTTCTCTGGGTCTTCTTGTTTTTCAAACCGATCGCTTTCTTGCGAAGTACGTTGTTCAGCCTATGGATCGCCTACACTGTCGTGTGGCTCGCGTACGGTCTAAGATTGATTTCCGCCAGCTTGTTGCAGGTGAAACCCGAGCTTGAAGAAGCAGCGCGTGTGATCGGCGCTCCCCCAAGTGAAGTCCTTCGCTATGTAACCCTGCCTCTGATTCGCTTTGGACTTATCGGTAGTTGGTTATTGATCTTCATGATGTTTGTCCGGGAGTACTCAACCGGAGTCTACCTTTTGGGACCCGGTACCGAAGTCATTGGGTCTTTGATCGTTTCGCTTTGGGGAACCGGGGCGCTGGATATCATCGCTGCCCTCTCGGTAATCGAGATCGCTCTGGTCGGGTTTATTCTTGTCGTCGCGCTTCGGCTGGGGGTGAGACTCGATGCCTGATTTAGTGGTAGAAAACATCACGAAGCAGCTCGGCACAGTGCAGGTCCTACAGGGTGTTTCTTTTCGTCTTGAGCAGGGCGAAATCCTCGCGCTCTTGGGGTCGTCAGGCAGCGGCAAAACAACCCTGCTCCGATCTGTGGCGGGGCTTGAACGGCCGGATGCCGGGAAGATCGAGCTTCGTGGAAAGGTCGTGTTCGATTCGATTTCCGGATTCGAAGTCCCTGCGGAGCAACGGGGCTTGGGGCTCGTCTTTCAATCCTACGCGATTTGGCCTCATCGCACCTTATTTGAAAACGTGGCCTATGGTTTGCGCGTCCGCCATGTGCCGGAAGCGGAGATCCAGCAAAGAGTCGGTAAAGTATTGGAGCGGCTGGGTCTGCAGCATATGGCGGAGCGTTACGCCCATCAGCTCTCCGGTGGCCAGCAGCAACGGGTGGCTTTGGCGCGCGCGCTTGTTTACAATCCGCCTGTGCTTTTGCTCGACGAGCCGCTGTCGAACCTCGACGCCAAACTCCGTGAAGACGCCCGCGTTTGGCTGCGGGAACTGATCAAACAAGCGGGAACAAGCGCGCTTTATGTCACCCACGATCAAACCGAAGCGTTGGCTATCGCCGATCGTAATCTCTTGTTGGATAAGGGGCAGATTCAACAGGAGGGGACGCCGGAGCAAATCTACGCGCACCCGACCAGTCTCTTTAGCGCGGATTTTATGGGAAGCAACAACCGATTCGAGGGCAAGCTAACAGAGGTTTCCGATGTGCGCGCTCGGCTGGAGGGTCAGGGGTGGGGCCTTTGGGGACAGCTTCGTACCGCCAAGAGTCCGGGAGAGATGGCGACGGGTATCATCCGGGTGGAGCGCGTGCGCTTGGCCGAAGGAGCCGGAGAAAACCATCTAAGAATGAATCTAAAATCGGCTCTTTATCTGGGTGAGCGTTGGGAGTATGTTCTCCAACTCGGCCAACTCAGCGTTCGCGTCTGGGGTGAAGGGGCTCTGGCACCGGCGGAATATTGGCTGTCGGTGCCGGAAAGCGGGTTGTGGATCTTCTAAAAAGAACCCGGCAGGATGGGTTTTACTCTTTGCCTGCCGTCACGTGCGGGCCGCCGAAACCTTCGGCACGATTGCCAAAGAGAATCAAGGGACCGGTTCCCGCATTGGTAATCTGGTAATAATCCTTGGCGCCAAGGAATACGACCTCGTTTTTCTCGACCAGCCGCTCCTCCCCTTTGAGCCCCTTGACTGAGCCTTTTCCGTCAAGCACCAAAAACGTTTCCGGTGATGCGTGGTAGTGCATGTCGGTGCCGTCACCGGGCTCTAAATACAACATCCACGAGCGCATTTGCTCATTGCCGAAAAGCCGAGTCATTCTTTTCTTTTCCTTTCCGGCCTCGCTCATCTTCTCGGTCAGGTTGACGAAATCCATAGCTTCCCTCCTCATTCAAGATTCGGCGTAACCGCAGGCAAAGTTTTCTGCGTCACTTCGACCGTGCCGTCGCTCCGCAGGTGAACGACGTTGACGGTCCCAGCCAGCTCGGGTGACCCTGAATAGTAGGCATTCACCTGTGCATCGCCCACGCGCACCGACCGATTCCAGTGTCCGAGCGCAACATAGTCGGCATCGGTCGCGATCAGGTCCTGTCGGCGGATCAGCCACGAGCCCAGAAGGCGGCCAGGCTCGTCCGGCTCCTCGACATAATGGCCGTGCACGGCAGTGACACGCCAGCGCATCGACCGCGGGGCCGGTACGTGCAGCGGTGACATGTCCAGGTAATCCACATGCGCCCGACCCCACACCTCCAAACCGAGCTCCGGAAAGTCCGCCTTTTCGGTTACGGTAAGTCCAAGCACGGATACATTCGCAGGTGTCACAAACTCGGCGCGTCGATAGACCGAGTCGGGCGTGAGCGGATCATGGTTCCCCGGCAGGATCACGATCGGGGTTCCAAATGCGCCCAAAACTTGCACCGTTTGCTCGATCACATGAGCAGGCTGTCGATTGTGGTCGAAAGTATCTCCCGCCAGTAACACCAGGTCGGCACGCTCTTCCTCCGCGACTGCAAGAACCTGGCGCAAATGCATCATCGGATCGGAGGATTGCGAACCAAAGTTGGAGTCAGTGCCGAGATGCAGGTCCGAGCTATGAATGACCACCAATTCCCGTTGCAGAGCGTTGTCCATAATGGAGGCAAACTATCCGATAACCACTGGTTCTGTCAAATAGGCACGCGCTCGCTTCTGATAATTTGCAAGGATCAATATTCGCGGCGTGTAGAAAAGTTTCAGCCCTCTCGTAGTGGTCGCAACCCGTTTGAGGCAGTCTCGCTGGCTTCGCAAGAAGCCAGGCTCCCGTCCAGTTGCGTTTCCTCCCCGACCCCGACGAGCATGAGCCGGCGCGTTTCGCTGCCATCCTTTTCACCGCTCGTGTCAAGCACGACCAAGCCTTTCCTTTCCAGCCCTTTCCATTCGTCTTCCCAAACCAGAAGGTAAAAGGGATGGCTCCGCTTGACGAAGTCGATCTGAAACTGCGGGATACTGCGCCGCGCATAGAAGATGGCCCCGTTGTCAAACGATCGGCAAAAGTAAAGAGGCGCGCCGTGCACCGTTTGCAAGACCCGTTCCATGAACGGCTTGAACGTGTAGGTAGCGGCAATCGCCGGATGAAACACGCTCTGCAGCAGGTAAAAAGAGGTGGCGATGACTACCGCGATGCTCCCAAAAACCACCTTCCAAGCGCTCTTTTTCATGGCCGCAAACAGCGCGATCCCTCCTAAAACAGAAATCGCCGACCAAATCCACAATGCGGCTCGATGATCCGTAACGAGGCGCCCATATAACGAGAGCGTGGCGCGGTCCTTGGATTTAACAAAAACGCCGGCAAGGTGCACGAGATCTACTCCCACGAGTTGAACGAAAATGAGCCCAGAAAATAGCAGAAAGGTCACTCCGGCCGCGTAGCCGCCTGCCCGAGCAAGCCGATCCGGAGCGATCCGATCCTCAGCCATTAAGTTCCGGCACCAGACACCAAACACCAGGGCTACCGCCGGGTAGAGAGGAAGAATGTAAACCGGACGTTTTCCCGCGGCAACAGAAAAAAACATAAACACAACGGCGAACCAGACGAGCGGATAGAGCAATCCTTGTTCCGCCAATCGTTTTCGCGACCGATACAAGAAGCCCGCAATGGCAGGGAGAAAAAGACTCCAGGGGGCCATGTGAAAAAATAATACGGGGACAAAATAGAAAACCGATTGCCGGTGCCCGCCGCCTTCACCTAGAGCGGCATCGATATTTTCATGCAACAAACGCCGCAAAAAGCTCTCGCCGCCTTCCGAGAACGCCAGAAGGTACCACGACCCCGCGACAAGGGCAGCGACGAAAAACATTGTAAACGGGTGGAGCTTTCTCAGGAAAGACAAATCCCGTTGACAGAAAAGAAAAATCAGGATGGTGAAACCCGGAATGACGCCGCCCAGTGGCCCCTTGGCGAGCACGGCCAAGCCCGCGATAACACCCAAAGCGATGGCTTTTCCCCTGCCACCGCCGGAGCGGTAGGTGGTGTAAAAGAAGAGAAAAAAACCAAGCAAAATAAAGTTCAGCGTCATGTCGACTCTGGCGATCGTGGCGGCGAGCCACCATTCAAAGCTGGTGGCCAGCACCATCGCGGCAAAAATTCCCACAACCGGAGTCCAAAAGTAAGCGCCGGCCAGGTAAACAAGGAGGACCCCTGCCGCTCCTAAAAGAGCTGAGGGGAAGCGCACTGTTACTTCACTGACCTGACCGGCCACCTTGGATGCCAAAGCCGCCAGCCAGTGAAACAAAGGAGGCTTGGAGGGAATAAATTGCGCATTGCGTAGAGGAAGAATCCAGTTTCCCGTTTCGGTCATAGCCTGAACCACGGTTCCCTCACGCGGCTCGCCCTTGTCATAGAATGGAACCGAGCCCAAAGCCGAGAAGTAGAGCATGAAACAGAGGCCGGAAATTAACGCGATTGGTAATAGGGTTACTTTCATACGATAAAAAGCCCGATTATCTGATGTCTCAATCAATCTAACCCCTGACCCGATCACCCGGCGGACGAGGCGCGAGCCGTTTGGACCTTCCCGGGCAAATGCTAAGATTTCCCTTGACCCTTTTTTATAAGCTATTATAGCTAATCCATGCTCCGCAAGTTGGCGATCGTGTTCCTGATAGCACCCGTGAGGTTCAGGTCCCAGCCGTTCACCCGCGCGACCGTGGTGTTTCTTTCACCGCAGCGTGACGTTTGCCGCAAGGCTCGAATATTCCCGTGGCACGTTTACGAGAAGGAGCCCGATCTGGTTGACCAAGGAACTCCGATTTACCGACTCCACGCCGCTTTGCAGCTCCAGTTCAAATCCGTTAGAGTCAATCCTTAGCGCGATCTCCCGTTTGTTGTTGCTTTTATTTGAACAAGTCCTTGTGAGCATAATCTGATCCCGGTTCCGACCGATTGCGAGAAAGAGACTGCCACCGATGAAAATACCCCTGCTTGACCTGACAAGAAAGTACCTCACCATAGAATCGGGTTTGCGTCGAGAATGGGACAAAGCTTTCTCCTCGATGCAACTGCTCAACGGTCCAAACCTGCGGAAATTCGAACACGAGTTCTCCGCTTACTGCGGCGTCAGATCTGCCATTGGAGTCGCTTCCGGAACCGACGCGATTTACCTGTCGCTGCTCGCTCTGGGCATATCTTCCGGCGATGAGGTGATTCTGCCTGCCCACGCTCCAGCGCCGGTGATTGAGCCTATTTTTGCTGTTGGAGCGGTGCCGGTCCTGGTGGATAAGGCGAAAACCGACTACGGACCTGACCTGTGTAGTCTAAAGGCCGCTATCACAGCTAAGACGAAGGCGATGATTGCCGTTCATTTATTGGGGTTGCCGTGCGACATGGACGCGATTGCAGCAATCGCCGCAAGCGGGAACATCAGGGTCATCGAAGACGCCTCGCAAGCCCAAGGGGCGACCTATCGCGGACGGCGGGCCGCAGGCTTCGGGATTCTTACGCCCATGAGCCTCGGGCCGGTCAAAAATCTGGCGTGTTATGGGGACGGCGGTGTCGTTTTGACCAATGACGACACGCTGGCTGAGACGGCCCGACTGCTACGGGTTCACGGCCAGGCGGAAAAGTACGATCACCGCATCTACGGCTGGAACAGCCGTCTCGATGAGATTCAAGCCATCACGCTTCTCCTCAAGCTGCCGACCTTGGATCGCGACAACGCGCGGCGACAGGAGATCGCCACGCGCTATTCGGAAGCGTTTGCGGATCTGCCGATAAGAACTCCGCCAAATTTCCCCGATCGGGCCAGCGTCTTTCATCAATATGTCGTGGAGACCCCGCTCCGCGACGCTTTGCGCGAATTTTTGACTGAGCGTGGGATCGGCAACGGGATGTACTACCCAAAACCCCTGCACCAACACGAGGCTTGGTTGACCAGGGGAATGCCTTTCTATTCGCTGCCAGAAGCGGAAAGGTATGCCCGCCAGAACCTCGCGCTACCCGTGTTTGCCGAACTCAAGCAAGAGGAAGTAGATTACATCATCTCTGCCGTGCGCGAGTTTTTCGCGAGCCGCGATTGAAGTTGAACCAGCCCCCGGTCACATTTACGGTGGTCGCGCCCATGCACAACGAGGAAGGCAACGTGGAACCGCTCTACCGAGAAGTGCGCGGCATCTTGGAAAAACTCAATCAGGCCTACGAGATCATTTTCGTGAATGACGCGAGCGCGGACGCAACCCTCGGTGTAATGAAAAAGATAGCTGGTGAGGATCCTCGTTTTCATTACGCGGACCTGGAAACCAACGCCGGCGAAAATTGGGCCCTTCTGGCAGGCGTGTCAAAAGCTCAGGGAGAAATTATTATCACCATCGACGGGGATGGCCAAAACGATCCTGGGTATATTCCCGAGCTTATCGAGAAACTCTCCGGCGGTTATCGGGTCGTTTCGGGATGGCGCCAGAGCCGCAGGGGCAATTTTTGGCTGCGCCGGATTCCTTCTCTGGTGGCCAACACCCTCATTCGCTGGGTCACGGGCGTCCCCGTGCACGACTGTGGCTGTGGGTTGAAAGCTTATCGGAGGGAAGTGGTGGCGGGGAAGTTTGTTCCCAAAGGTTTTATGAATCGTTTCTCGCCGGTCGTTTTCGGGGTCAAGGCGCACGAGTTTTCCGAGGTCCCCATTTTGGACCGCACGCGGGGTTTCGGACAATCGCATTATGGAATCAGCCGGGTTTTCGTCGTCCTGCGTGATCTCTGGACCGTTCCCTTTGCCCTCCGCGGCCCGGGAAAGTGGTGGGTGAGATTTCGCTGGATTCAGTGGACGGCCTGGGGCGCGTTTGTTTTGCTCGCCATCGGCGGAAACAGGGCCCTTGCCACGGGCACGTTCACGCTGGGTCTGCTGGCATTCGCCAACGCCACGAATCTGAGGCGCTTCGTTGAAGCCCAGGCTGCGCCGAAGTTTCGAATCAAGGAGTTTCGCTGAAGCCATGAATCGTTCGGTATCCATCGCGCTGGTCGGGGTCGGTTACTGGGGAAAAAAGCTCCTGCCCAAATTTCTCGCAGCCACGGATTGCTCGGTAAAGAATGTTGTCGATCTTCACGAGGACAACCGCGCATACGTGAACCAGACCTTTCCCAGCATCCCAACGTCCGCCTCTCTTGCCGAAGTGCTCGAACGTCCCGACGTCGACGGTTTGATCATTGCGACGCCCCCTGCCACCCACTTCGCCCTCGCGATGAAGACTCTGGAAGCGGGCAAGCACGTATGGATCGAAAAACCCCTTGCCTTGCGCCTTGAGGAGGGACAGGCCTTGGTCCGCCAGGCGCGCGCCAAGGGCGTGGTTTTATTTGTCGACCATACGTTTCTTTACGATGGCGCGATCCGCGCCATTCGCGATCTGATCGACAAAGGGGAGCTGGGGCAACTTTACCATGTGTTCTCCCAGCGCTTGAACCTCGGAAGGATCAAGCGCGATTCCAACGTATGGTGGAACTCTGCCCCGCATGATGTCTCGATTCTCTTATATCTTCACGGCGGCCAGCCCGCGGCGATCAGCGTTCACGGCTATCGTTACCTCCAGCCGCACATCGAAGACCTCAGCATCGCCGCCGTTGAGATGTCGGACGGCGTATCCGCCTTTATCCACCACAACTGGCTCTACCCGGAAAACACCGCGAAATTGACCGTGATCGGAAGCAAAAAACTTCTCACCTATGAGGGGAAATTCGACAAGCGCGATTTGATCGTTTACGATTACGCCGTGGAATACGCCCCGGCTGCCGCGGCCTCCGATCCGGCGCTACCGACAACGATTCCTTCGCGAATGATTCAAGAGCGCAAGATAGAAGGAATTCTCGCCGGCGAACCTCTCGTCCTTGCCATCAATGATTTTCTCGAGAGCGCGCGCACGGGACGCACCCCTCTCTCCGATGGAGACTTTTCCCTCAAAGTCCTCGCCGTGTTGGAAGCAGGCGACCAATCGCTACACTCCAACGGTTCAAAGGTTCCAATCAAATTCTGAGGTTCAGCTCCCGCTCTTCATCTTTGGCCGCACTCGTGCGGCCAGCAGGCGCCAGAGAATTCCTGCGATAGAGCACGAAGATAACTCCGCCAACCAGCCCGTTAACCAACATTACCGTAAACCAGAGGACGCCACAGGCGATGGCTGCTTCCGGTCCGATACCCAGCTTCCCGAGGAAAAAGAAATAGCCCCCTTCCCGTAGTCCGATGCCGCTCACGCTTACCGGCAGCGAACTCAGAATGTCCACCAAAGGAAAAAAGATGAAACAATATGACCAGGGGAGGTCAACGTTAATTGATCGCCCCACAAGGACTTGAATCCACGTCTGGATAAAGTGAATAAGCCCGGACAACAGGATGGCTTGCGCCATAAGACGCGGTCTGGACCAATAAGCCGCCAGCGCTTCGCGCAAAGCTTCCACTGAATTCTGCCCCAAGCGTCGAAAAATAGCGCCGGCGAAGGGAAACAGGAACCACGAGAGGAACGATCCCACGGCGGCGGCAAAGACCAAGTAGCGCGCCATCCAGGGAACGGATTCTGCATAGTCAGGGAACGCCACCAAGGCAACCGATCCAATCCACACCAGAACAGCGAGGCCAACCGCTCGATCCGCCACTACGGAGATCAGCGCCCGGCTCATCGAGTTTTTCCACTGCTCTCCGCGCGCGGCGGCTGCCGCGCGGGACAAGTAAAACACTCGACCTGCATCCCCACCCAACGTGGCGGGGACAAACAGGTTGAAGAACATTCCAAAGAAGTAATAAACAGCAAACTCTTTGAATGAGTTTTCAAACCCCAACGGCTGGGCGAGCATGGCCCAGCGCGCCGAGGTGAAAATTTTACCTACGAAGTAGGCGCCAATCGCGAGGCCGAGAAAGCTAAGATCGGTGTGAAAAAGGATCCGGTAAAATTGACTGAGGTCGAGTCGGGATAAAAACAAAGCCACCAACCCCAGACTGATCAAAGCCTTAAGAAAGAATCCCAGCGCAGGTTTTGTTTTCTTCATGGAGACTTCGAATCGCAAGCTACGTTCGGGTCCCTACATGAATAACGGGAACGTAGGAATTAGCAACAGGCTCACGAGTTCATCAGCAGAGTGTGAAAAACTCTGTCTGCAAGCTGCTCAGAAATATTATAGACAAGGCGGGGAGGCGTGTGGACGAACTGGAGCGTTGGAGTATGGAAGCATTGGAGTATCGGGTCTTAATCGCATCACTCCATGACTCCAGCCTTCACGCGCGCTGGTCTCGCCTGATCTTTTTTGCATATCAGCGAAAGGAATGCTAATGAAAGGACGATGGAATTTCTTTGGAATTTGTTCCACCAGATTTACGACGTCGAGTCCTTGGTCCGAGTCGGCGGTGTTACTGGGTTAGCCGTTATAGTCTTCGTAGAAACCGGCCTCCTCATAGGCTTTTTCTTACCCGGAGATTCCCTGCTGGTCACTGCGGGGCTCTTCGCCGCTCGGGGAGACCTTGACTTGGTGGCCCTTAACGTAACCCTCAGCCTGGCTGCGATCATTGGCGATACCGTCGGTTATAACATCGGCGCCAAAGCCGGGCCGAAGATATTTACCCGCGACAACTCACTCTTTTTCAATCGGAAACATCTCATAACCACCAAGGAATTTTACGATCGCCACGGGGCTTTTACGATCGTGATCGCGCGCTTTGTCCCGATCATCAGAACCTTTGCTCCGGTCGTCGCCGGGGTGGGCGCTATGCGATACAAGCGCTTTTTAGCCTACAACATCGCGGGCGGGACCGGATGGGTAGCGACAACGACGTGTGGCGGTTACTTTCTCGGCCAAATGATTCCCAATATTAATGACCATATCCACGTGGTGATCGCCATCGTCATTGCCGTTTCCCTGCTTCCTGTCGCGATCAAGTTTGCGCAGGAAAGATTGAAAGCCCGGAGCCCGGGGTGAGAGGACACCCGCTGTTTTCCTTCGGGACTCAATCGATGGCAACAAACACCCTCGTCCAATTAGCGCTCGGCACTGCGATGTGCCCACGGCCTGTAACGTCTTCGGCTAAAAAGACATCACCGGGCACAAAGGTCCTTGCGGTTCCGTCTCCAATGCGGATTTCCACAGAGCCGGCCAACGTGATGCAATACTGACGCCGCGGCGCTGGATGCCACTCCAGGATATGAGGAGACGGGTCATTCTTAAAGAGAATCCCCGTTGCCGGTTGCATCGTCGAGAACAGCGCTGAATTTGGGCTTGCGTCCAAATCCTCAAAGTGAGACTGGCCGTCGCCGCCGCTATATAATCTTGCAAAGGTCACAACTTCTCCCCCGTACGCTTGGTTTGAACTGCGCCATTATCGGAAAGTCCACGGTTATTTTCAATGCGGTATTGCCGTTTTTGCTTCCACAGTTCTGAAAGCCTGTCCCGCTCTTTTAATTTGACAACCACTGCGATGGTGACATAGCATCACTGCCACACGATCATGTCCTCGCTTCCTTTGCTCCCCACATCGGTCGTCGGCAGCCACGCGAAAACGGGTTGGTGGCACCTTGTTCGCCAGGAAGCGGAAGCCGGAAGATTAGGGCCGGCAGATCTTCAGGAAGCGCTGGATACAGCCACTGACGTCGCGATCCTCGATCAGGAACGAGCCGGGGTGGACGTTATTACCGACGGCGAGATGCGCCGGACCGGAGGCTTTTACAGAACTTATTACGGCCGCATTCGCGGCATCCATGTCCTTCCCCCGGACAGGAGATTGGGTGAATCGGGCTACGATACACACCTGGTCCCGGAAGTGACCGAGAAGATCGGGGCACCGGAGGGATTGGGAATTGCCACAGAGTTTGTCTATCTCCAGTCGCATACCGCCAATCACGTTAAGGCTACCTGCACGGGTCCGACGACTTTCGCCACTGCGGTACGCATCAAGGGTGGATATCGCGATCAGAAGGATCTCGTCTGGGACTTCGTCGCCATCATCAACAAGGAGCTGAAAGCGTTGGTGACCGCCGGCGCGGACTTTGTGCAAGTGGACGAGCCGGCATACAGCGAGCTGCACAAGGACGGCAAAGAGCTGGCGCAGATCGTAAATGCCACGGTGGAAGGAGTCAAAGCGAAGATCGCCATGCACATATGTTTTGGCAACCACCGAGGGCGGCCGCAGGTAAAAAGAACCTATCGGAAGCTCTTCCCGGGATTGCTGGATGCGCGGGTCGATCAGTTTGTCCTTGAGTTCGCCAATCGGGAAATGGCGGAGATTGATCTCTGGAAGGAAGTCGGCGCTCGCAAGGAACTCGGAGCAGGCCTCGTGGATCAAAAGTCTTTTTACCTGGAGAGTCCCGAGGACGTGGCCGAGCGCATCCGCGCCGCCCTCAGATATGTGCCACCGGACAAGCTCTGGATCAATCCCGACTGCGGCTTCAATCCCACGCCCCGCTGGGTCGCGCTGGCGAAACTAAAAGCGATGGTTGAGGGAACAAAAATCGTCCGTAAAGAATTAGGCGCTAAGGAATAAGACGCGTTGATTTTGTTGTGATGATTCTACGTTTACGGCAAGGAGGGTTGTATGACTCGTGACAGAAAACGCTTCCGCCTCCTCTCTGCTCAATTTCCGCTCGCGCTGGTTCTGGTTTTCTTTTTATCGGCGGACTGCGAAGCGCAGGAAAAAATCCGCATTTCTTACAGCTCAAGTGACACCATCAACTCTGTGTGGACAGTGGCTAACGACGCCGGCTTTTATAAAAAATACGGTCTGGACGCGGAACTCGTTTACATCGGCAGCACCACGCTGGGAGTCGCCGCGATCGTTTCCCAGGACATTCAAGTTGGCAACGCCGCCGGGAGTGGAGTGGCCAACGCGGCGGTGCGCGGCGCCGATATGGTCAGCATAGGCTGCCTCATCAACGTTTTGGCCTATGAACTCGTAGTTCTGGACTCGATCAAATCTCCGGAGGATCTCAAGGGCAAATCCATCGGCATCAGCCGCTTCGGCAGCGTATCGGACGTGGCGGCAAGAGAGCTTTTGCAAGGCCTTGGACTGAGGCCGATGGAAGACGTCAAGATCCTCCAGGTGGGGGGAGCTTCGGAGCGCGCTGCGGGCTTCAGCCGCGGGATCATTGCCGGTTTCCCTTCGCCGCCGGGCAACGTGAATCTCATTCCCGGCGGTCTGCCGCACCGCATTCTCGCCGACATGGGTGATTTGCCAAAGCCCTATCCGTTTCCTTTCATTTGCGCCGTCACGACGAAAAACTTTTTGGCCAAAAAGCGCGACACGGTCAAGAGGACGTTAATGGCTTTGATTGATGCGGCGCATTACTTCAAGAACAATAAAGAAGCAGTCCAAAAAATCGTTGCCAAGTATCTCCGCGGTGCCAACCAGGCCTACTTGGATAACTCCTACCGCTCCACAGCGAAGATTCTCGAGCGCGTTCCATACACGAGCCGGGAGGGCATGAAGATTCAGCTCGACGAAGCCTTAAAGCAAAACCCCGGAAGCAAAGTAACACTCGACAACATCATTGACGATAGCCTGGTCCGCGAGCTTGACAAAGAGGGTTTTATCGACCGCATCTACGGAGGAAAATGACCTTTGAGGTTAGGGTCAGCTTTCAGGTTTCGGATATTGACCTGAAACCTGGAAACCGAAACCCGAAACCATGAACTCATGAAGCCGAAAATTTACAATTTCGATCTCTTGTCGTACCCGCATGTGCCCCTTGACGCGCCCGGGACGCCTGTCCCGAGCACTTATTTTAATCCCCTGGAGGGCGCGAACAACTATCAGGAGCATCTGAGAGAAATGGAGTATTGTGAGGAGCTCGGCTTCGACGGCGTTGTCTTCAACGAACACCACTACAGCGCCTATGGCACCATGCCCTCACCCAATCTCATCGCCGCGGCACTGAGCCGGACGACCAAACGGATGAAAATCGGCGTCTTGGGCAACATCCTGCCTCTGCGCAACCACCCGGTGCGCGTCGCTGAGGAATACGCGATGATCGACTGTCTATCGGGCGGCCGCCTGATCGCCGGCTTTGTGCGCGGCATACCCGCGGAGTACCTCTGGTACAACGTCAACCCCGAAGAATCCAGGGGCCGCTTTGAAGAGGCCTACGAGCTGATCATAAAGGCCTGGACCGAACCCGTGTGGAGTTACCGCGGACGGTTCTTCAGTCTGGAGAATTGCGCCCTCTGGCCCCGGCCCGTGCAACAGCCTCACCCGACGGTATGGGTGGCGGCGCGCAGCGCGGAATCCGTCGAGTGGTGCGCTCGGCGCAAACTGCCGATCGCGCAGGTCTATCAAAGCAGCGGACAGATCGAAGATACTTTTAGCTATTACCGCAAGCTGAGCAGAGAAAACGGCTGGCAAGCAGATCTCTCCCAATTCATCTTATGCCGCCACATCTATGTTGGCGAGTCTGACGCCCGAGTGCGCCCAGTGGTCGAGCCGGCGTTGCGTTACTTCTTCAAGCTGCACGACCGCGGCTTCAACCAAGGAAAAGTCATGTCCGCGCCTTTGCAACACGTGAAGGAAGCACTGAATACCGAGCGCTCATTCAATTATTTCCGGCAAGGCAACCGCGAGCGTATTGACTTTTCTTTGCTCACTTGGGAAGAACTGGACCAAACCGGGTACCTTTTGGCGGGCAACCCTGACACGGTAGCGCGGAAGCTAAATGAGCAAATGGCACAGGTCGGAGCCGGCCATTTCATGGGCATCTTCCACATTGGGAATCTCCCGCACGAAACAGTCATGGCCTCGCTGCGGCGATTTACGCAGGAAGTTGTCCCGCAGCTCGAACAGGCGTAAGAACACGCACCGGTTTTTGTTCCCGTGCCATGTCACGTCTGATTTCAGCGTCGCCGCTGAGGGCGGAAGGCTTGCGCTTCGGCCGATTCTCAAGAGCAACATCGGCCGGTAGCTAGTCGCGGTCGCGGTATCCGTAATAAGGCCTGCTGTAGTGATAAACGTCGGAAAGCGCACCGAGACCCGCTCCCACCCCGGCACCGATCGCTGCGCTTCTTCCAACGTTGGAATGTGTTGCCGCGCCGATCCCGGCACCTGCCGCTCCGCCCAGCGTAGCGCCGGCCAAGGTTCCGCAGCCCGCGATTCCTAGAGCCAATAGCGACAAGCCGAGAACCGAAGTTGTTAGCTGTTTCCTTAGACCTGTAATCATTGGCCACCTCCCAAGAACAGAGAAGGCAAATTTCATGCCCGGGATCTCTTTTCTTAAAGCGTATGGGGCACGTGAGAGTTTTCATGCAAAGGAAACACACACAAATCACCCAATTTATAAAGAGTCTGCCGAAGGTTTAGCCTAGGCTCTAAAGGATTCTCGCGACAGTAGCGCAACCGATCGCGAATCCAGGTAGAGAATTTTTTCCGCCTCGGAGGGAGATTTTTTCCACTGACGGGAGCAATCCGTTTTATCTGGGATATCAGAAGATCCAGCAGGGTCAGAGCCTGCGAGTCGCGGGCTATCGACCATAGCGGCGTCTTTTCCTTGAGGGCAGCGGTAATATCTTCCGGCTTCGTCAAATATCATGCATGGGCACCGGACCATCGCTTGAAAGAATTCCCAGTTGCTGCAAATCACTAACGATGGTAGAAGTCCACCAAGTCAAGGCCATTGCGCGGATAGAGGAGGAATTCTTGATGCCTGCTGAATTTATCGATCTGTTGAATCAGCCCGAGTTGGATATCGGCCGCAGTAAAAAAGTTCTGTTTAGCTCGGATCACTTCCACACATGGGTCCATGGGGATTATCCCGGGACCAAGGGACCGATGCACAAGCATACTGCGGATCAACAGTTTTACTGCGTGAAAGGTGAGTGCACATTTCACTTTCCGGATAGCTCGGCGCGCACACTAACGCCAGGCATGCTGGTCATCATTCCCGCAGGTCAGCTTTACCAGCTGGATAATACCGGCGATGAGTATATGATCCTTCTCGGCGCGCGCGCGGAGGCTGCCGCAAAGCCGCGCTTCACGGGGAATGACCGAGTCGTGACCGGTAATGATCACGCGCTCAAGAATTTGGACAAGATCAAGGCGCCCGAGGAGAAGAAGGCCAGAGCCCGGGAGAATTCCTGATTCCCAGGTTGCCAATGCCAGGCTCAGCCGTTAGCGACCGCTTTGCTTTTCGCCAGAGGAAACGTTCGGCGGTGATTCAAGCTCCGACCGCCACAGTAGTAATGCAAGGTAACCCGCTTGCAAGCACCTGCGTGCCCGAGTCATCAACGGAAATGACTTCTCCTTCAGAGGTTCCAGCGAGGATACCGCGGCCATTGGGATTCGCGCACATGTCCAACACGCCACCCCGTAAGCCTTCGACAGCGGACTCCCAATGGGCGCCCAGGTCTCGGCTCAGAAGGATTGCGGCATCCGCGCGCTTGTCTCTGAGCCACGTATTCGGTCGCCCGCGCGCGCTGCCCAGATAGATGACGCCATCAGCGTCTTCTGCCACAGACATGCCGTAGTCGTGGCTCGCGGGTGTGATCTCTTCCCAGCGGCTTCCACGGTCGAGGCTGCGAAAAACCCCTTCCCCGCAGGCCGCCAAAAGCGCCCCCGGTTTTTTTTCACACGCAAGGATCTGGTGCACGTCGGGATCGGTGAGGCCGTTGCCAGCCGGCCGCCAACTTTTCCCACCGTCATCGCTCAAGAGCATGCCGCCGACCTCGATTCCCACATAGAGCCGCGCGGGATCAACCGGATCCGCCGCAATGTAGCGGGTGCGCGACTGGAGCTCCGGACTGGGGGGGAAAGTTGCGCTCTGGCTGCTCTTGCGCACGCCTTCAACCTCCTTCCAATTTTCCCCGTTTCCGCCCTCATACATCGCCGCCGGCACGGTGCCCACCAATACCGCGCCGGGCACTGCCAGCAGCGAAAAGAGCATGAGCTTTGGGACATTAGGATTGGCGCGCAGCCAGTGCGCGCCGCAGTCTTTGGAAATAAAGAGCCCGGAGTGCTCGGTGCCGGCGTAAACGACTTGCGGTTGCTCTGGGTCGACGGACAAACAAGTCAAGGACCAGAAAGTAAGCGCGCGATCTGTTTGCTTCCACTGCCCGGGCTGATTCTCGAACCGATACCAACCCGACTGTGTCGCTACGTGCAGTGCCTGTTTTTTGTCGTGATTCATTGTCCTCTCCTTTTTTGCCGCGGACTGGCACGGGTAAGGTCCTCAGAGCTGTGTTTGTTCTGACTCACAAGGAAGCTATTACAACAAATCATCCTCCGTCAAGCTACTGCCCCACCCGGTTGAACTTTTTGAACTGGTTGAACTTTCAAAGAGAGCCTCGCGGTTGACAGCAAGCCGAATTCCTGATGAAAAAGCATTTAACCTCAATAATGCGCTATTTGGCTAAATTTGGGGATCTTCTCGTCGGAGACCTCCACGCAACTGCTTACAAAATCGCCAATTTTGGTAGCTTGAACTTGTGGACCCTGGCCAAAGCTTGTTCGAACGTCGGTTGGAAATGATACTGCCTGGGCAGCGTCAAACGATAGCGGTTCCCAGTTTTTACCAAACGTCCCGGGAGCACCAACAGCTCCATGCGAAGCGTCTTCAAGGTTTTGTGACGATAGCGCCTGGACAGACAAATCCGCTTGAAGTAGTGCACGATGTCGAAAGCGAAAAGGAGCAGTTGGAAGAACGCCACATTGGGAATCCAGTCCTGGGTGGGGATCTTGGCCAAGGGGTAATCGTAAGCCAGTTCGCGGATATGTTTCTCTATCCTGGCTCTGGGAGAGTAGAATAGATACACGCGCCAAGCGCTCACTTTGAGGTTGGTTACAAAGATATGGTAGGCATATTTGACGTCCTTGAAGAGAGTCAACTGGTCGGCTTCCTCCGGCTCCTCCGGGATGGGCCGACGCACCACCACATAGCGGTGTCGCTTTTCCCATCTGTGGGGTCGGTACCAAAACTCGCCTACCTCCCAGCCGTTTTGGAATCGTGTGAATCTGCAACCCCGGGCTTTGAGAGTGACAGGGTCGCGCTTCTTCGCTTTGGCTACGATCACATATCCATAGCTTCCACCGTCGAGGAATTCGACCACCCGCTTCCCATAGAACCCCGAGTCCATGCGGAAACGGATACGCACCTTGGGAATACGTTTGGGCACCTTGGTCAGGCAGACTTTGATAAAAGGCACAGCCCCGGTGGAGCTCCCGGCATCGCCGGGACGCAGAGAACCATGCCAGAACTCTTGGGAACGGGACTCGAAAGCCAAAAGAGGATGGTAAGAGCGCCGGCCATGTTTCTTGGGGTTGTATCCCACCCGAGCTCCTTCTACAGACTTGCCGTAGACCACCAGAACTGTGGAATCCAAATCGAAGATCAAGCTGGTGCGCAGGGAAGGCTTGTTGAAAATTCTTTGACGCAACAAGTCGTGGACCTGGACGATTTGTCGGATGTGTCTTGGGGTCAGCCGTTTGAGAAATCTCCGGATGGCTGTTTGGTCTGGGAATCGGCTCAGGCCCACAATTCTCTGGAAAGCTCCGTTGTACTGCAGGATCTGTGTCTCGTTGACCCGCTCCATCCCCACGATGATGGCATAGAGAATGGCCAGGATCACCTCGGAAGGATGGAAGTCGCGGAAGCGCGGGGCGGGTCGCATATGCTGCTGGAGCAAATGCTTTATGCCCAGCTTCTGACAAAAACGCTGAATCAGGAGCAATCCAGCGAAGTGAGTGAGGTGCGATTCCTCGAAGGAAATGGGCAGATTTCGCAATCCTCTTGGCATTGCACACAATACTACCTTTTAGGTAGTTTTCTGTGCAAGAGTGATACTCCAGGCTTTGGCTTGGAATCATCGTCGGAGATAGGCTCTACTGTATGACTTATACACAAGCAAATAGCGCATCATCGAGGTTGAATATAAGCGTCTTTAATCCGGGTAAGTCGCGTGCTTCTCCAGAAAGCCTTTTGTCGACACCCTTGTTCCCTCTCCCTAGCAGGCAGAGGGTTCGAGTGAGGGTAGGCCAAGATACGAAGCGCGCGGGACAAAATGGGTAGCATTTGTATAGTACGTTAGGGAGAGCTCAACATGCTCATTAGTGAAATCCAACCCCAATGGCGGTACGACGACCTGCGCGAGTGGATTCGCGAAGCGGAACGGCTCGGGGAGCTGCGCACGGTCCTGGGCGCGTCCTGGCAAGAGGAAATCGGCCTCGCGGCCGATGTGGTCATTCCGTCGGATGAGGGGCCCGCGGTTGTTTTTGACGACGTGCCCGGGTGCCCCAAAGGGTTTCGCCTGATCCTTAATGTCTTTGCGGGCAAACGGCGCAACATGACTTTGGGGTTTCCGGACCACCTTTCTAAACAGGAGTTGAGTCAGGCCTTCTTCGAACACTATGTGCAGAAACAGGCGCGCATCGCTCCCGAGTTTGTCGACAACGGTCCCGTATTTGAAAACATTCTGACCGGCGAAGACATTGACGTTACCAAGTTTCCCGCACCCATCTGGCATGTGTACGACGGTGGCCGTTATATCGGCACGGGCTGCTTCTCGGTAACCATGGACCCCGACGAGCGCTGGATCAACGCGGGTTGTTACCGCGCCATGATACAGGACCGCAAATCCGTGGGCTTGCTCATCGTTCCGGGAAAGCATGGTTACATGCATAGAGAAAAGTATTTCAGCCGCGGCGAACGAATGCCGGTTGCGCTGGTGGTGGGCAGCGATCCACTATTTTTCTTCGTCGCCGGAACCGAGCATCCTTACGGTGTCTGTGAATTCGATCTTGTCGGCGGCATGCGCGGGCGGCCGGTCCCGCTGGTACGCGGAAAAGTGACCGGGTTACCCTTTCCGGCAAATGCCGAGATTGTTCTCGAAGGCTACCTCGATCCCCAAATCCGCAAGAACGAGGGACCGTTCGGCGAGTGGATGGGATACTACGCTGGAGGCACCAGCCCGCAACCTGTACTGGATATCCAGGCCATCTATCACCGCAACAATCCTATCATCCTCGGAGTGCCGCCGCTCGGCGGCGGCTCCGATGAAATGGCACGTTACCGGGCCGTGATTCGCTCGGCCATGTTGAAACAGGAGCTGGCCAACGCCGGCGTGCCGGACGTCACGCAGGTCTGGTGCCATGAAGTGGGAGCCTCGCGCATGCTGCACGGCATCGCCATCAAGCAGCGTTACCCCGGCCATGCGAAACAAGCCGGCGTCCTCGCTTCGAGCTGCGGCTCGACTGTTTACGGCTGCAAGTTTATCATCGTTGTCGATGACGATATCGACGTGTCGAACTTCGAGGAACTGATGTGGGCCATGGTAACCCGCTCAGACCCGGCCACGTCGATGGACATCGTGCGCCGCATGCGCACATCCCCGGCCGATCCCCTGCTCAGTGAGGAACGGCGCGCGGCAAAAGATTTGACCAACTCCCGGGCAATCATCGACGCAACACGGCCTTATGAGTGGAGAGATAAATTTCCCAGGGTTAACGCGCCTGGTCCCGAAGTCGCGCGCAAAGCGCGGGAAAAATTCGGCTATCTGCTACGTTAGCAACGATTTTACTCACCACGAAAATCACCAAGGATTCGGATATAATTGTCGGTTTTTAAACTTCGTGCGCTGCGCGTCCTTCGTAGTGAAATTTTGGCCGTTCCTTTGGTTGTGGCGTAGCCGCACGAGGCGCTTCGTGGTGAAAGATTATGGGCCTTTTTTCCCTGCCTCAGTTTCGTAACCTTTTTCTTTCCATTTATTGACGGGACAGAAGGTCGTGCTCCGGAAACCGTGTTCTTCAGCGAGCTTCGCAGCCTGCGAGCTTTGGTTGCCAGTCCCTCAGGTGAAGACCAGCAGTTTATCTTTCGGTAGGGTTTTGAGGTGCTCCTCAAGCTCCGCAAGTGGGATATTAATGGCACCGGGTATGGTCTCCCTTTCGAATGACCGCGCGTTGCGCACGTCGATGATAAGAATGTCTTTGCCCGCATCGAGCTGACTTTTCAGTTCATCTGCCGGCTTTTGAGTGGCTCCGACTGCCCACCTGGTTTGTGGATCGACGGGAAACCTGCGCTGCTGTTGGGCAAAAGAAATGGAACTCAACAGGGCAAAGAGAAACAGAGTCCACGCTGCCAACATCGTATTCATGCAAACCTCCTGTTAGCAAATTCGGAGTCGCCTAATCACACCATGGCACGCCGCCTGCACCGAATCATCGACCGGCAAATTATGGCAGCACCGCGCAGGCGCGACCGGGAAGTTCCATGCGCTCGATAATCCGCAGGACCGCGTCAGCTTCTTCGAGCCCGCAGATGCGGGTCACTGTGGGACGAATCCGCCCCTCAGCCACTAATTCCACCGCCTCTTCCAGCTCGTAGCGCGCGCAATACTGCGACCTCATCACAACCCCCTCTCCGGCGAGGGAGTTGTGCCTCAAAGGAAGAACCGCATTGCCATCGTAAGAGCCGACGAGAACCAACCGCCCGCCCTTGCCCAAACTCGCTGCGCTCTTCTCTAGAGTTTCCGGCAATCCTACCATCTCCACCACGACATCGACCCCGCGCCCTTTGGTTAACCGGCGCGCCTCTTTGTCAAAGCTAAGCTCTCGCGAATTGATCACTTCGTCCGCGCCGACTTGTCTCGCAAGCGCGAGCTTTTCCGTGCTGATGTCTACCGCAATCACCTGCGCGCCCAGAAATTTTGCCATCTGAACCATGTGGATCCCGACGCCGCCGCCAGCGCCGACGACGAGCACCGTCTCTCCGGGTTGCGCGTCCGCGCGAGCGCGCAGAACATGAACCGGTGTGGCAATAGCGTCCGCAGTCACTGCGGCATCCACATAACTGATTTCTGGCGGGAGAAGGCACAGGTTTATTGCGGGGAGCTTCACGTACTCGGCAAGACCGCCATCATTATGACGTCCAACGTGGCCCTTTTGATTGTCACATAAGTCTTCGCGCGCCCGCTTGCACCAGCGGCAGTAGCCGCAAACCAGATAGTAGTACACGTTCACCCTGTCGCCGGTCTTAAAGCCCTGCACACCAGGTCCGGTTTCGGTCACGTCGCCTGCGATTTCGTGGCCGATGATCCGCGGGAGCTTGCCGCTGGTGCCGCTCCGGCCGTTGCGGTTCCATACCAGCGTCAACCCAAGCCCGCAGGCACGCACTCGCACCAAGACTTCACCTGCGCCTAGTTTAGGCAGCGGCACGTCTTCGAGAATGAGCGGCCCGCCCAGCTCTTTCAGCACCAAGGCTTTCACGAAAACATCCTTTCCTTTGATCTTATCTGAAAATATCTTAGTGGCCGTTCGTAAATATCGTGTGCGTGCTCGTGTTCGCAATTGATCACGAGCACGAATCAGACATTCACGCGGTCCATGTCGCGCGAGCGCGGCCCCGCGGCAGCGCCCGGTGGAATCATCGCATCCAGCCTTGCAAGATCCTCCTTTGTGAGTTGAATATCAATCGCTTTGATGTTTTCTTCCAAGTGTACGCGACTTTTGTTGCTTGGGATTGGAATAATGTCATGCCCTTGCGCCATCAGCCAGGCCAGAGCCAACTGCGCCGGCGTTGCCGATTTTGCCGTGGCGAACTCCTCGAACTGGGCGAGGAGCTTTAAGTTGCGCTCAATGTTTTCTGGCTGGAAGCGCGGGTGGTCGCGGCGGTTTTCCGGAATATCGGCGAGGCCATGATACGCCCCGGCGAGGAAGCCGCGTCCCACGGGCGAATAGGCCATGAAGCCCATGCCAAATTCGCGGCAGGCCTGGATGTTTCCTCCTTCGGGATCCCGCGACCACAGGGAGTACTCCATCTGTAAAGAGACGACCGGGTGGACTTTGTTGGCCCGTCGGATGGATGTGGCGCTCGCCTCCGACAGCGCGATGTAGCGGGCCTTGCCCTGTTCGACGAGACGCGCCATACCCCCAACGGATTCTTCGATTGTCACATTCGGGTCGACCCGCGACATACAAAAGATGTCAAGAGCATCGACGCCCAGGCGCTTGAGACTTTCTTCGCAGTTTTGAATCAGATATTCAGGCCTGCTGCCGCTCCGCCGGCCACTGCTGTCGGGAGTGCGGGGACTGCCGGACTTGGAGTGGATTACGACTCTTTCCCGCCGCCCTTTTAGGGCCTTGGCAATGAGCTCGTGGTTATGTCCGTTGCCATAACTGGACGAGGTGTCGAGAAAATTGATTCCCAGATCAAAAGCGCGGTGCAAAGTAGCGATGGACTCAGTGTCATCGGCTGGGCCATAAGCGCCGGACATGCTCATGCAGCCGACCCCCATAGGTGAAACTTTGAATTCAGTGTTGCCGAACTTGCGATATTCCATAAAATGTTCCTCCTTCTTGTTGGCCGGTGATTTTTGTGCCGCGGCGGTAGTCCCTAGCGGACCACGCACAAAGCCAACCTCACCCGACATTCATAGAGTGAATACATTAGAGGGGTTTTATGTCCTGAAGCACTTTGGGTCAAGAGGATGATGGTTGGGAGGTCAGGACATCCCTTATTATGCCGATGGCGTACCCGCCAAGAGTAATGCCCAACTGATCAAACAAACGTGCGCACTGCGACGGAACTGAGAAGGGAAATTGCGACACCCGAGGACACTCGCAAGATTCTCGGCTTGCCTCCTGCTCTTCGAAAACAAAAGCAGGCTTTTTCGGGAATAAAGTTCCGGTCGCTGTGAAAACACAACTAAAGAAAGAACCATGATAACCTCTTTGTCGACTTCAATCGCGCCTCAATGACTAAGGATGTGCTTCCCGCTGAAAGTTACAAGGATCTTGATGACACGCAGAAGCTGGTCGATAAGATCCTAAAGTCAGGTTAACAGTCAGACGCAGTACCGCTGCCCTTCGGATTCTCCTCCTAGTTTAAACAACTGCACGAGCGAGGAAAACTGCAATCATATGCTTGATGATGGCAAAGGGGCGGCTGAGCAGAAACAGTAAACGACGGCAGCCTCGAGGCGCTACAAAGAGTTGCTTCCGGTAGTCAAGTAAATCTCTATACAATTCATAACGCCACGGCGCGATCCCCGGCATCGGACCGGCGATGGTAGAGGCAGCCATATGAAGCAAAAATGGTTTGCGGGTCGAACCATCGTTCAGGTCGAAGCGCAGCTGGGTGCCGATGAGGCGCTGGGTAAGAATCAGAGCTTGGGTTACAAAGACGGCACAAGAAAATTCTCTGGCGCGGTCCATCAAACGAGGAAATGAGTCCTCGCCATCGAAGTGCGTCTGCAACAACTGGTGGATATCAAGCAGCTGGTAAATTTGATTCGCAATCGAGGAACTTACCATCAAATGGATGCTCGAATGGATGAGTGCGTCAACCGGATCGAGGAGGTAGGACCCGCAAACAGCTTCGCAACGCCGCATATGCTTCCACAGCGACGGGTTGGAAACGGCCACCGGCGCCAGTACCGGAGCCAGGTTGTGATGGATCTCAAAGATCATCCCGTTCTCGTCATAGATAGGAGCGATGTGGTGATGCCCGGGGTGGGTTAACGCCCACAGTGGATTGATTTTGAAGCCCTGGGCAACAAGAATTGCCGTTGCGGCGTTGATTTTCTCCTCGCGGATCAAGAGATCAATGTCGCCGACAACCCGTTCTCCGGGGTCCGAATAGCAGTCATGCATATAGGCGATCCCCTTCAAGAGACCGACCTCGACCCCCCCCTTTCCCAGGATCTCTACGAGTCGAATTAACAAGCTGGAACACGCGATGCTGTGGCCGAGGTTGTGTTCGAATGTCACCTTCAGAGCTCGTTGATAATTCGCAGGCAGATAATCCAGCATCCCGAAGCGGGAAAGGTTTAAGTAAACACGAGGCGCCAACCTCAACTGCTGCGCTAGCTTTAAAAACAACTCCCAGTCCGGAAATAGGCGGAGCCGTTCGGGAAGCCCGGCGTCAGCGTCGCTTCTGACGATCGCAAGCAATAAGTTACGGGCCGAAGAATTTGTGAGCGCCATTGTTAATTAGATTCATGAGAAGCTGGCACGCATCGTCCAGACCGCCCATGCGTAAATTGAACCCAGGAGCCGCGGAAACGAGGTCAGCCAACATATCGATCCCCTGCTCCTTAAAATCAAGGAAATTCAAGCAGTGTCTATTGAGATTGAAGACAACTTCGGCCTTTGAGAGCGGCACAAGTTTGGCGGGGGCGTCGGCGCAATAGCTCGGAAAAATCACGAAATCGACTTTGGCCGGTTGCGCAACGGGTGCGTTGCGCACCTCCCACGGATCTAGAAAAGCTACGACGCCTTTAGTTTTCTTTATCCAACGAGAATCGAAGCGAAGTCGCGGGCACGTTTCCTCCAAGAGTTTGATCGCCGATTCCTTGATGCAAAGAGCCTTCGGGTAAGGATGGATCTTTAAGCTGCCCGGCTCAATCAAAGCAAACTCATCGGAGAAATAACCCGCGCCTCTGGTCAGCAGGCCAGCACAAAGGGTTGTCTTTCCGCTGCCCGGAGCACCAGGGAAAACGATGACCTTACCCCCAAGCTCTACCGACGAAGCGTGAATTTGCAGGTATTTTTTTAAATACAGCGCGATCTGCCAATTAATGGCCCACTCTAAGTGTGGGAGCACCTCCCGCTCATTAGCCGGGAATAACCCCGAGCCTTTTTCCTTTCCGGTAATTTCGTACCGCGGCCGCCAGAACCACCAAATCGGCCGGCGTTTTACTTTGAGCACAAGCGCATCTTCCGGAATAGAGTCCACCCGATACCGTCCGTATAGCGAAGCATATTCATTAAGGATCCTATCGATTGGCGTGTCCAGTGACACCGGCACGACACCGATCCGAAAATGCATACTCTGAGAGTTGGAATTGGAAGGAGGCAAATTGAAGCGATATCCGCTAATCTTGGGAGCTGACGAGGGCGAGGCGTTCAAGCGATATCAGGACATGATTTACGTCTCGCCGTGAAACCTCAAGTTCCACATTGAACGTCTCCTGATACTCCGCGACAAGGTCGTCGAGCGTTTTTCGTCCGTCACACGATAAATAGATAAAAGCAGCGGTTTGATTCAATCGGTGGGTAACATTGGTGACGGGATCGAAGAGCAGCAATTCCCCGTCTAATTCGCGCGAAAAAACGTCTTTTCTTTGCGACGGCAGCGAGCCACTATCCATGCCGGTATGACAAGCAGCTGCGGGTTACCTCGTACCCAAACCCCTCGGCAGATCGGGCTCAGTAGTCTCTGTGTCCGGCGGGTTGGCGACGCTCCTGCCTGCAGAACCCGCAGACATTTCTTGAGCTTTTAGCCGCCTGGACTGAAGAGAGTAAATGACAGGGACTGAATATGCCAATATTTTTCCGCTCTTGCGCAGGAACTCGCGGCGCCCACTTCCTTTTTGCTCTTCTCTTTCGGGGTTCTTCTCACGTTCCGACATTTTCTTCCCCTTTCACCAGTAACTAGACGGAAGTTGCTTAGAACATTGGCCCCATAGAAAATGAGACGTTAACACTCGAAAAAAATCGATGCAACCTACACGTAACACACCCACGTTCAATTTACATGCAAATTCTACGCCAAAGGCTAAGCTTTGTTGAATATTGAGGAGGTTAAAACTCTGGCCTTGCTTAAAGTTGTTAACGCAATTGAGGCGATTCTCATCCCAGCTGCTAGGTTCTCCCAATATGCTGATTTCCATAAGCAATTTTGACCTTCCGGCTGTAAAGAGAGATTACAGTGGGGGCAGGTCATGGATTCTTGTACACCGATTCTACCTCAGATCCCTCGTTTTGATGGTAGAATGATTGTCAGTTGTCTGGTAAGTTTGGCAGTCTCTGTACCGCTGCGGAAAGGATTGTTGTCCTGTGGCGGCGCAAACAATCCCGAGAGGAGTGCAGCCAATGGTTAAGCGAAACGAAGAGTTATTCGATTGGCACGAGCCAAGCCCCAGAGAGAAAGCCGGTTTTGGCAAGTGGCAGATCCCAAAGTCGCCCTACGACCAGTTCATCGATGCGCAGGGCATCTCGATTCACAGAGACATCGGCGTCCATAAAATCCAGGACCTCCCGTTGTCGCCTTGGAAACGCCTGGGTGGGCGGGGCATCGCTATCCAGTTATTGGGAAGCGAGCATCAGTGGGGCATGTATGTTGTCGAGGTGCCCGGAGCTGGAGCTTTAAACGCTGAACACCACCTCTACGAGGAAATTTACTACGTGGTCGAAGGCCGGGGCACGACCGAAGTGTGGCAGGAGAGCCATCCCAAAAGGCATACGTTCGAATGGGGCCCTGGGTCGCTTTTCGCCATCCCGCTCAACGCTTGGCATCGCGTGGTCAACGCGTCATCTTCGCCCGCATTGCTGCTTGCGGCGACCACCGCGCCCAACATCGTGAATCTGATAAGAAACCCGGATTTCGTCATGAATTCTTCTTACGAGTTCCTGGATCGATTCGACGCATCGGACGACTACTTCAAGCCGGTCGAGGAGATCTACGCCGATCCCGTCCGCGGCCTTGCCATGCGCCGCACCAATATCATACCTGACATCCTCTCCTGTGAACTGCCGCGCGATAACCGCCGCTCGTTCTACTTTAGGCGAATTGAGCCGCATATGGCCGGAGCTAACTTTTACATGAAGATCTGCCAGTACGCGACCGGCCAGTACTCAAAAGCTCACAAGCACTCCTCTGGCGCCATCCTCGTTTGCATCCAAGGGAAAGGCTACAGTTTCACGTGGCCTGACCGTCTCAGCATGAAGCCATGGGAGGCAGGGCTGGGAAACCAAGTAAAAAAACAGACTTACGAGCCTGTCGGGATGATCAGCGCGGCCCCGATGAGAGGTGACTGGTTTCACCAGCATTTCGGCACGCACCCGGACGGCCTGCGCCTGCTTGTGTTCGACGGCCCCTATGGGCCCGGATTTCGCCATGGCGGGGCGCCCGGTGAAGTTGATACTGACGGCGGCGCCATTGATACCAGAGACGGCGGCAGAGCCGTCTCTTATGTTGACGAAGACCCGCAGATCCGCAAGATCTACCAAGAGGCGCTAGCAGCCGAGGGAATGAAGAGCGGCATGCCGCCATGGTGCTACGAGCAACGGACCCCTCCCGCAGGCCAGGTCCAGCCGGGAGGTGTATAGTTTCTCCGCTTGCCACAAAAAAACAGCTGAGGACAAGTCATGGAAAAGCCCATCATTGCAGCCAAAGAACCCGCGGTACTGACCCTCGATGCCGGAGCTTACTATTGGTGTCGCTGCGGACGCTCAAAATCGCAGCCGTTCTGTGACGGCTCGCACAAAGGAACGGGTATCACGCCGGTTGAGTTCTCGACAACAGAGAAACAGGAGGTGGCTTTGTGCCAATGCAAGCAAACCGGCACCCAGCCTTACTGTGACGGCACTCACGAGACGCTGTAGCGTGAAAATTTTGAGGCAGTTGATCCGGCAGTCGATATCGAAGAGAAGACGGCTCATAGTGAACAGAACCGGAGGAGTTTGCATGGTTTGGCTGCTCCCAGTCTTGGCTTTGTGGATAGCGCTTACCCCCCTGCCAGGTCACGCTCAAAATCTTCCTCTCTATCACATCGCCTACGGGACATCGGGCGAAAACCCAACAGCTTTGTGGGTCGGTGAGGAACAAGGATTCTATCGCAAGCATGGCGTCAACATTGAGGCGGTCTATATGCGAGCCGGGTTTTTGGCCATGTCGGCAATGGTCGCGGGTGAGGTCCAGGTAAATTTCACCAGTACCAATACCGTGCTCAACGGAGCCGCTGCGGGATTGGACATTGTGATGGTTGCAACGGTTATACCACACGCGGAAGGCGCCTTCGTGGCGCGGCCGGAAATTCAGAAACCCGAGGACTTGAAGGGAAAGGTGGTAGGAATTCAAAGCATCGGCGGCGGGGGCTGGGCCAACAACATGCTCGCGCTTGATTATCTCGGCCTCGAGCCGGAGCGGGACGGAATTCAATTCTTGGTTGTCGCGGATCAAGCTTCTCGGATTCAGGCGTTAGAGACAGGCAAGGTCCAAGCTTCCTGGCTCGGCTACACTTTCGCCGAGCCACTAAAAAAGAAGGGGTTTGTCGTTTTGGTGGACCTGGGTAGGGCGCCCATATCTTACCTGGGGCCTTCGCTAGTGATCCGCAGGCTGACAATTGAGAAAGATCCAAAATTCGTCGAGGGACTCATTAAGGGAACCATCGACTCGGTTCGCTTTGTTCTCAACCCGCAAAATAAACCTGTGGTGGTCAAAACCCTCATGCGCCGTCTTCGCTTGAGCAAGGTAGAGGAAGCGGAATCCGGATATCGCTCCCTCCAAGGCATGTACGCCACCGACTTCCGTCCGAAAGTGGAGGGCGTGAAGAAGATTTATGCGATCCTGTTACGAGCCAATCCTAAGTTACAGAAGATAAATCCGGCGAGTATTATCGAAGATTCCGTGGTCCAGAAAATTCACGATAGCGGCTATTAGCCGGTGCTGCCGACGGGGATCAAACCCGAGCTGCAATGCACAAGTTGGACGGCGATCTCTTCTACCGATTCGCCTCGGCTTTCGGGAATCCATAAGCTGCCACGATCTTGGCTTGCCACTCTTCGACGCGCGCTTGATTCTCCCAGTTCACGACCGAGACTTTTCTTCCCCTTAGCTCCTCCTCGACAGCACCGCCGCGAACAAAGATCGATGACGCGAGAGGCTCGTGTTCATCGCCCAGCTTTTGCGCCTCAAGACTCGCCATCCACTCAAACCACAGAAGAGCGGCATGAGGATTCTGGCCGGTAACCTGTATCGCTTCAAGCTCGCCCAACCTCAGAGGGACCGGCTCGAGAATGACATATTGTATTACACCGGTCGGATCTTTCGCCTGCGCCCGCTTCACGGCGGTGAAATTCGGACCCACCATGAGCGCAGTCTCTCCTGCCAGTAAAGCCGCGATGCCCCGAGTCCCTGAACCAACCCAAACCGGCTGCTGCGCCGTTACTTTTCGGGCGAAGTCCAGTGTTTTCTCCAAACCCCAGGCGGGCACAAGCGCGCTGATACTTAGAGCACGGGGATCCATCATTAACTTCCGCCCCTTGAATTCCGGTTTCAGCAGATCCTCCCAAGTCCTGGGAATCTGATTCGAAGCGAGGAGATTTTTGTTATACGCGGTGACCTGAAAACGATTGAAGAAAGCGATCGCGTTGCGGTGCTTCGGATCGATCATTTGCGGTGGAATCTGCAAGATCCCGTTCTCCGCCATCCCCAAGAGATCAACCTTCAAAAGGTAAGGGACATAGTCGGGGTAGCGGTCGGTAGAGAGCCGGTGCACGTCCCAGTCTCGTGCCCCACTCTTGATTTCTAGAATATTTCGTTGGGCTGCATCCTGCCCCTCGATCTCCTGGATCTTGAGATCAATGAACGGGTACTTCCGAGTGAAAGCCGCTGCGGTAGCTTTAATAGTCGGCGGCTCCATGCCTGCGAGAACACGGAGCCTTCCTTCTTTCTTGGCTTTGGCCACGATATCGTCGTGGCTGGCAATAAAAATATAATTCTTTGCCTCAGCCTCCTGCTTTGCTTTCATCACTGCCGGCCCTGGCGACGCAGCATACGCAATTCGCTGTGCAACCAGTCCTATCAGCGAAACGCAAATGGCTTGACACAGCAGGGTTTTTATCATGCGCCCTTCCAATCTCTCAGCTACCCGCTTACTTTTGAGATGACCTATTCAAAATACATCCCTTCAATAGGGATCTCGGGCTCCTTCTTGTTCTCCGGAGACTCGCTCGTAATCTTTCTCCCGTCAGGGGTGAAGCGGGCCGGTGATTTACCCTTGCCATAGCGTTTCACCGCAGCCTGATCTAATCCGGCAATGCGCAGCAATATGAGCGGCTCGTCCCCGCAACTCTCAAAGCTATAGAAAGAGCCAAGGGGCAACATGATTCCCTGGTGGCGGCCGAGAGTGCCGATCTTTCCGTCGGTCCCGTAGAAGGTCGCGTTACCCTGCAGAATAATAAAAGCGTGATCCTGATTTTTGTGGGTATGAAGCCCGTTCTCGCCTCCCATGGCATAGCTCTTGACACCCACCGTCATCCTGCTTGTTTCTGCGACCCGTCTGCCGATCCTTCCCTGCTTTACAAGCTGGATGCGCAGGTCAAACACCTGGGGCCTTGGTTCGGGCTCGGTTGCCGTTGTACTCTCTAGGCCATTTTTTTCTTGTTCCATCGCTTCTTCCCCATGGTCACTTTTTTGAGACACTATTTTCGAATCTCATGGCTGCCTAGGGTGGCTGATTTAGTGCTGGCCATTGGCCCCAGGAGTCTTCAGGTCGTACAGACGGGCAACGTTCAATCGCACCAGCTTTTCCCTGTCCCCGGCTGAAAGATGGCCGAGATCCCTGGCGATCACTTCGCGGGAGTGCGGCCAGGTTGAGTTCGAATGAGGATAATCGTTCGACCACATGCAGTTGTCCACGCCCCACCAGGACAGCAATCGGCCGCCTGTCTCGTCATTAAAGAACGTCGCATAGACCTGCCGATAGAAATACTCGCTGGGACGCATCTTGATCGGCAAAGGCTCCACAAGACGATGGCGCTCGTAATATTTGTCGCACTGCTCAAGCCAAAATGGGATCCAGCCGATTTCGTTTTCCACGACAACGATCTTTAGCTGCGGAAAGCGCTCCAATACACCCGAGAAAGTGATGTCAAACAAGCTATCGATGACTTCTTCGAGCTTGATGTTGATGCTCCGCCGATAGCTCTGGAGCCCGTGCACGTTGAGGTAGCCCCGGCTCCGGTGCCCTGTATTGATGTGAAGACTTACCGGCATCTGCAGGTCCTGGGCCGCTGCCCAGAACGGATCGTAGTGTTCCGAGGTGAACGGGAGTTCCGGCGGCGGAAGCTGCCAGATGATCGCACCCTTCAACCCGGCTTTCTTACAGCGAGCGAGTTCTTTGACGGCATTGTCGATGTCGTAGGTTGAAACGATCGCGATTCCCAGGAGGCGGTCGGGGGCGACGCTGCAATACTCCGCGAGCCAATCATTGTAAACCTGGACACACCCCTCTTGCAGCCCGGCGTCTTCAATGAAAAACAATTTCCCCCCGAGACTTGGATAAAGGACCTCGGAAATAACACCGTCTTCTAACATTTCGTTCAGCCGCGCCACGGGGTCCTTTCCGGCTTTGCGCTCTGCATGGATGATCGGCTTGCTCTCCTCAATTTTTTGTTTCTCATCGACTCTGTCTTTGAGATGAATCGGCGGCTTACCGCCTCTCGCCTGGGACTTCCTGAAATTTGGGGCCCGGTCACGGAACACAATGGGAAGCCGTTGCTCCCACAGATCGACGGGTTCCGACACGTGGGAGTCCGCCGAAATCATCAAATCTTCTAGCGCCTGCACCGTGCTGGAACGACCTAACTCTATTGCTGTGCTCATAGCTCAATCTCCTCTCTGCAGAGCTTATTCTTCGAAACGCGAAAAGCCCGGCTAGGGAACCCGGCCGGCAAGAGTAAAAAGAATCAAAATTACGACCGGATCGGAAACCCAACCTGTTGGCTTATCAATTTAGCTGTACGCCCGGTTCTTAATACGGGAGAGCCTGAGCCGTCAAGAGGATCCAACAGAGACCCCAACGTTCGCAGAGGTTTTGTGCAAGATGATTTTTCTTATTCATTCTCAGCGGGTTCTCTTTGCGGAAGTCCATCATTCCCGCATCCTTTTAGCGGGATTCCAAGAGATGTTGAGACTGGACCCCCGATAGAGACACGCGGGGGTGACAACTGAGTGAATGATCTCGATCAGTCTGATGCCAGCAGCTTGCTGCGGAGTCGTTTATTTTTCTTTGCGTCCTCCGCGCCTCCGCGGTGAGCCAACCGGAAGGCATCAGCCGGCTGGCACGTACAACATCACCGCGGCGCAGCTTGCGGGCGAAGGCGGCAAAGTGCGCTACTTCGAGGGAACGCCGATCCCTTCGAGCTTACTTCTCGTCGCATTGGTAGGCGGCTGCTTCCACGTCGGCCGCACCGGCGATCAGTTGCCGTTCGGAACGGTCGAAATTGGATTCTTCCACTGGCATCCGTTCTCGCTCCTGTTTTTTGTTAGTGGTTCGACCATGATCAGCAAAACGCTCCGGATTCCCCTGCTGTAAGTGCCCGAGCAGGCGATCGTGCACCTTGCAAGGCTGGTCAAAAAAGGGGTAGAAGCGACCTAGCGGAGGGCGTTATATGGCTGAACTATTAAGAGCCTTCGAAGAAGAGTTGCAGAGCCAGAATTTCAAGGGTTATTGGCAAAATACTCAGGGCGATGTCTACCGGGAGCCGGTGCCATCCTACGAGCCTTGCTTCTGGAAAGGGAAAGACCTTTTCGCCGCTATCGAAAAGGCCGGCGAGGTCGTCGGATTGGACTTATCCTTCCGGCGCGTGATCCAGCTATGGAACCCATCGCTTAAGAGCGGCACGACGCGAACGCTAGTCTTAAACCTCCAGATGTTAAAGCCGGGAGAGGAGGCCTTGTCTCACCGGCACATGGCGGGCGCGGTTCGATTTATTCTGAAGGGTCATGGCACGCGCCTAATTGTCGAAGGCGAATCCTTCGAGATCGCTGAAGGCGATTTCGTTACTACGCCGAGTTGGACGTGGCACGACCACGAAAATCACCGCGGCCAGACCATGATGTGGCTCGACGGACTGGACTCGCCTCTCGTGCGGTTATTGGAAGCCGATTTTCATGAGCCCGATCCGCGCAAAAAGCAGACGGTGACGAAACCTGACGGCTACACGCTGGCAACCGTAGGTGCGTTGCGGCCAGCCTGGACGAAACCGAATTCAATCCAGCCGCCGGCTTTTTGCTACAAATGGGCGGACGCCGAGCGCGCTTTGAATAAAGTGGGCGAACAGCCTGGCGACCCGTATGACGGCATCGTATTGGATTATGCCAATCCATTGACGGGTGGACCGACGCTGCCAACCATGGCCTGCCAGATCCAGATGCTTCGGGGCGGAGAAAGGACCAAAAGCCATCGCCACACGAGCTCTACCATCTATCACGTATGGAGGGGAAGCGGGGCTACCACCATCGGTGACAAACGCTATGAGTGGAACCAGGGCGACTCCTTCGTCGTCCCGTTGTGGAATTTTCATCGCCACGAGAATACATCCAAGGACCCCGCGATATTTTTCGTGATATCCGACAAGCCGCTGATGGATGCCATCGGCCATTATCGCGAAGAAGCCAAACCGGAATAAACCAAGATGCCTAAGAAACGAACAGAAAGTTTGGTGGTTTGAATCTCCGCTCTCCCTGAGCTCAGCCGAAGGGTCGGTCTGAGCCCAGTCCAAAGGTGAATGAAGATTTGCAACACTCCAGATTTATAATTACCCAGCGAGGAACCGCCAATGTTCAAGCTTGATCGTAGACTAAGCCCGGATGAATTCATCAAGACGTTCTTCGAAGTCAATCAGAACGACCATCAACAACCACCCCACCCGTGGGAGACGTTATTTCGCACGGGGCAATGCACCAAAGAACAGCTCCAGGGCTGGGCCAAGGAACGCTATTACTTCGTGCGCCAGGTGCCGACGAAGGAATACTCCATCCTTTATAATTGCCCCTACCCAGAGGTGCGCCGGATGTGGCTCCCGAAAGCGATTGAAGAAGAGGGCGAGGATTTGATCGGCAAATCGGGCAAACCTCATCCCGAGTATTGGCTCAAGCTTTGCGCAGCTCTCGGCCTCAGCCGCGAATACGTCATTAATTCTGAGCCGCTCTTCGGCGTCAAGTTCGCCGTGGACAGTTTTGCCAGTGCCGCTTTCAAAACCTCCTGGCTGCTCGGCGTTGCCGTCTCCGAAGGGGACGATACCGCGCGCGCCATGGCCCGGGACCTCGATGTGTTCCGCAAGCACTATCCGTGGGTTCCCGATGACGCCCTGGAATTTTACAAACTCCACGCCGGCGTGGATGTCGAACACGGCCGGATTCGAAAAGAACTTCTACAAAAATACGCAACCACGAAAGAACTTCAGGAGGACTGCATCAACGCGCAGCTCATGAAAAACAACATGCGCCGCGTCATGGCCGACGCCATCTACATGGCGTATGTCGTGCAAGGAACCAGGCTTAACACCAACGCCGCCGCGGCGCCACTTTCATTTTCGCTGTAACGTTCCCCGTGGTCGCGCCACGCTTCATCGGCAATCTTCATCCAACAACATCCGCAGCTGTTCGGCGCGACCCATACCCGCGGCTTCGAGGCTGGCCGCGAACGCCGAACTCGCGCCAACGAGCGGTGCGACGTCGCATTCGAGAAAACGTATGCGACCGGTTCCCGTTTCGTGCATCGTGCTGGCCTCGCTGGCGAGCGCGGTCGGCGGGGAGTCTACGCCGTTCGCAATCGCGACGCGGTGCGCCTCGTACTTGTCGTCACAGCGTTCCATGACTGCGGGGCCGGGCCCGAGAAAGGACCTCGCGGCGCGCGTCAGCGTCCGCACGGCGCGGAGCATCACGGGGTCGGAAAGGCGCAGCAGGAGCGGCCCGGGGGGCAGGCTGGAGACCGAATCATCCCGGAATCGGACGAGCCGCACCGCATAGCCCGCGCGCCGCAATTCCTGGGCGGATGAGAATTTGACATCCTATGACCTGTCCATTACCGTGGGGATGCAGTTGAAAGATGACGCACAGTATAGGCCGTTATTGATCCAGCGGTTGTGAGAAAACCGATGCTGTACCGTTATTTCGGCAAGGAAGGACTCCGGGTTTCTGCCATTGGCTATGGTTGTCCAACTTTCGCCGGCAAGCTTTCCCCTGAAAGCGAAGAAAATGCCATCGCTCTCCTCCACCGCGCCATCGATCTGGGTGTCAACTTCATCGATACCGCGGACCATAACAACGGCAACAACGAGGAGTTGCTTGCGAAGGCGCTCAAGGGAAAGCGTGGCGACGTTGTGCTCGCAACCAAATTCGGCAATGTCCGGGGCCAGCCGTGGGCGAAAGATCGCACGGTCGATGGCCGGCCGGAATACGTGTCCGTCGCGTGTGAAGCGTCCCTGCGGCGCCTGCAGACCGACACCATTGATCTTTATTATCTCCACCGCGTTGATCCTGAGGTGCCGATCGAAGACACCATCGGCGCCATGGCTCGCCTCGTCGAGCAGGGAAAAATTCGCAACCTTGGTTTGAGTGAAGCCGGGCCGCGAACGATTCGCAGGGCGCACTCAGTTTACCCGATCACCTCCGTGGAAAGCGAATATTCTCTGTGGACACGAGACTACGAAACCAACACGATTCCCGTCGTGCACGAACTTGGAATCGGGTTTGTTTCCTATTACGCGCTTGGGCGCGGCTTTTTTGCGGGAGCGGTAAACAGTCCGTCTCAGCTTGACGCGGAAGACTCACGAAGAAAAGTTCCCCGTTTCTACAAGCAGAACTTGGCGCACAGCCTGCGCTTGCTAAACCGACTGCAAAATGTCGCCGCAGCCAAACGTTGCACCCTGGCGCAACTCTCGCTCGCGTGGATCTTACATCAAGGAGAATCCTTCGTGCCGATCCCGGGAACGAAGCAGATTTCGCACCTGGAGGAAAATATCCGGGCTGCCGATGTCGTCTTGACTCCCGATGATCTCCAGCAAATCGACGGAATCTTTCCCCGCAACGGAGGGGCCGCGGGAGCGCGCCACGATCGCGACCGCTCCCATGAACTGAACATTTGAGGCAAGTTGTAAAGGCGAGCTGACTTTGCGCGGGCGATCTCGCGAGCTCTTTCTTTATTTGAATGCTTGGATGGACCAGCTTCCCGACTGGCCGCCGGATTTCCAGCCCCCGCCAACCAGATCTTGAACGGCGGCCTCAAAGAGGTCAGCGAAGCGGGCATCGGGCTTAAGTTGGACGCTGGCGCTCCAGGTGCCGGAGTACTGCACCTTCTTGCCGGAAGCCACCGCCCGCCACGCACCGTCCCATCCTTTCGGAGATTTGTTGGCTGACCAAGTGCCGCTCATCACCGTTTTCCCCTTGGCAGCCCTCAACGTCCAGGCGCCGTAGACTTCTCCGGTTGCGGGGTTTTCCTCTACAGTCCAAGTTCCGCTGAACGTGCTCCCGGCAGTGTTGCTCGCTCTCCAGGTGTTCGGCTGAATTTCCTTGAATACGTTGCCGACCTGCTCGCTCGCTTTGACCTCCGACGCCTTTACCCATCCAATGGTTCCTTGCTGCGTTCTGACCATGTACCAGGATTCTCTCTCTGTTCCTTGAGCAAGAGGAACCAGCGGCTCTCCGCGCGCGAGTTTGGCAATGACTTCGGACTCTGGGTCCTGGAGGGCGTACAGATTAGCGCCGGACCCCCCCACGGTCAGCGTTGGAGAACTTTCCGCTGCCGAGCACAGTGACCGAAATAGAATGACAACAAGAAACAGCAGGAGCAGCGGCGCGCTGTGGAACGAGCGTGATCCCGGCGCACGCATCCGCCGCGTGTGGAAAATAGAGACCCCCGTTGGCGGGAGCCAGTTTCGACGAGTCCAAAAGGAATTTAAAGCGTCAATAGCTTTGCCTATCGAAGCCTTTACCGGTCCGGTTTCCAGCCAACGGTCCTCAACATACATTCGAAGCTGCGAAGTCATCGGGGGATATTTATCCGGCCTTCTTGGGATGCCAGTTATAGCTTTTGACTTTATACGCCTCGTCAGGAATCAGACTTTTTATTCCTCTTTTGACCAGCTCGTCTTCAAACTTCTTTCGAATCCATGGATCCTCGTTGCAGTATTCGATCATGTCCTTTTCCCGGTCTTCGACCTTTTCGGCATGGCCGCGAAACTGCCGCGGCGGATGCAGCGCCAGATACCGCGCCGGAATCTCGCCGACGTTAAAGTGCTGGTGAAACCACTTGTTCGGGGGCACAAACATGCTCCCCTCATGCCACGGAGCCACGAGCTTCTCCTTGCCCTCTTCCCATAGGACCGAATACCCCTCACCTCCGGGGATCACAATGACCCGCCCCGGCCCGTGCCGGTGCGCCTTCTTGTAGGTCCGATTGGGGAAAACCGACATGTGACACGACATCTCCGAATGGGGAAATACGATGGTGACGCTCATCCCCCCCCTGCGGTTGGTGCTGAGCCGATCCCAGGCTGCCATATCAGCGAAGAAATTGCCGAACCAGTACACGCTCTTCCCGCCCCAGGCAAGGGAAGAATCGCCATCCTGGACGAGCTTCGCCTCCGAATAAGCATCGCTGGCCTTGGACAAAATGTCCTCTCCCTGAAACGAATTCTTGAAGAAAAAGCTGGCCTCGGTGTTGAGCGACATCGCCAACGGTAAGTAACTGTAACGCAGGACCCTAGCGGGCTTGTCCCCGCGCATGTTCCCCAGCTGCTGATAATAATTATGCGGTATCTGAAATAGGCTGCGGTCCTGCCACTCAAAGGTCTTCTTGGGCGCGCCGTCCCCACACCACACCGTTGTGATCCCCCTCCCCTGCAGTATGTAAATGAGCTCATCTAAAGCAAACCGCTCGGGCGGCAGCGTCTTTCCCGCGGGAATTTCCATGACGATCGCTGAACTGACTCCTTCCTGCCCCATGAGCTGGACAAACGCCGCATTGCACTGCCGCTCGTCCCACCACCCAAGCTCGACCGTTCTTAAATCCTCAATAAAGTACCCGCGATGGATCGGTATTCCAACCGACGCCATCCACCGATCGTAAGTAAACTCCTTGACTTCTAAGTCCGGGGTGCCCTTATCCTCGTATGGATTATCCGTTACTTTTGCTAACTCCATTCTGATACCTCCTCTTGATTTACGCTGATCATAAGCGCTCCCCTCTATGTAGACCGGATTTGCGCTCCAGGTCAACGCTTTCTACCGCAACGCCACGGCCACGTCAAAGTCGGTTTATGTTAGTGAATTGATTTGACAAGTCCCGTTTGCTCAAATATTCCCCCTTCCCCCCTGAAGCTGTGAAAAAATCCATTCATGGTTCGAGAGCCTCACCACCAACGGATGGCACGGACGGAAGGTTTGACTACTTAGCCGTTCGTCCTGAGCCCTGTCGAAGCGCAACGGCTATTCTTTCCCGCCGCCCCTTTTTCCAAAGCGGGAAATTTAAAGCCTCCCCTGTAAAGGGAGATTTAGCGGGATTTTTTAGTCCTGCTCAACACGACTTTGACGGGACTCTGACCACAAACCTACCACTTCGCCATCATGGCTTCTTTCATCCTCTCGTCCTGGTCCCACTTCGCGTCGCAAGGAAGCACCACCTCCCCGGCCCTCACATGGTACAGGTTCCCGTGCGAGGCCGCGAAAGGAACCACACTCTCTTGAAGATCGGCCGCGGCCTTTAGCAGGCGCTTGCGCATGGCGATGATCCCGACATCGCTGCTACCGAGATGCTCGCGCGCTCGGTCCACAATACGACCCATCCCCTCCTGGACGGAAAAATCCTGCTCCCCAAGTCCCTTGATGCCGGTGAAAGTCAAAGTCTTTTGCACTTCCCGGTCGATGAGATAGTCGTTGGACATCGTTCGCACCGGGTAGTGCGTGCCCGGAATTAACTCGACGTTGATGCCTGAGCCTGCCTTCATCTCAGCCACTTCCTTTGCGTTGAACGGCCGCTCGAGGGTCCAGGAAAAGCACCACCGAGCCGTCGTTTCATCATCGAGAGGAACGAAAGCGTGGGCAATCTTTCTCCACGGCTGGCCCGGCGGCATCGTGTAGAATGGCAACAGAAAGACGTTGCAGCGCCAATAATCACTGCCTTCTTTGCCTTTGTACTTGCCACCGATTATGAGACCAAAATCCGTATCTTTTGCGAACAGTTTGGGCGGATTGGTGCGAACCCGGTGCACCTGGCGTGAATCCCCTTGCTTTCTCCCTTGCTCCTGCCACGCATTGAGGTCGCGATGCGAGTCCAAAGTACTATGAAGGTAAACGGAGTGAACCGTGTCGATTCCGCCGTCGATGCCCTGAACGAAATTATTCTCCTGGATGCTCCAGGACGTGAACCGGTAATCCTCCGGAACCCGCATCCATTCAAATTCCGGCAGCTCGGGCAACTGCCCTCTGGGACCCATGTAGGTCCACAAAATTCCCGCTCGCTCCTGTACTGGGTAAGAAGTGAGCAGGATTTTGTCCTTAAAAGTGCTTTCGGCATCTTCAGTCGGCATATCGACGCATTTGCCTTCCACGTCGTACTTCCAACCGTGATACGTGCACCTGAGACCCTTCTCTTCGTTGCGCCCGAAAAAGAGGTCGGCGCAACGGTGTGCACACAAACGGTCGATCAGCCCGATTCGACCATCACTGTCACGGAATGCGACTAACTTCTCTCCCAGCAGCGTGACCTTCGCCGGGGCACCGTCAGGTTCACGCAGGTCCGCTACTTGCAAAAAGGGGATCCAGAATCTCCGTACTAGCTCTCCCATGGGTGTCTCTCGCCCCACTCGCGTCAGTCTGTCATTTTCCTCAGCAAGCATACGGCCTCTCTCCCTTCCCGTATTTGTCTATCTCGCGATTTTACGGGAAACGACCTGCGGCTGGCAAGAGCCGCCTTTTCGCGACCAACATTGCCAATCGTCCCGTTCATAACCTGATCTCTCTCCTCGGTCAATAAACCTCCCGAAAAATCCAGGCTAACTATTCCCCAGGGCGTTTCTTTTAAACCCATATTTCGGTAATATTCACCGCGTTAGCAAATGCTCGACAGCGTTGGAAGCAACTCCACGGAGGAAGGTATGAGTCTAGTTCCCTCACGGGTCACAATTTTGGTTTTTCTAGCTTTTTGGCTTGCTAGCGTTGCCGCCTTTAGCGCGACGCTTAACCCCACCCCGCAGGGAGCAAAAAAAGAAGCGGCAGCTCCGGGCTTACTGTTTGAGACCAGCCACGACGAAATCGTTGCAAAGGCTAGAAAAGAAGGGCAGCTCCGTGTGCTGAGTAGCCTGGAGGCTCTCAAAGAGATGAGAGAAGCCTTTGCGCGGAAATACCCGTTTGTGGATGTTCACGTGCAAGAGATCACTGGCACTGATGCGCACCAGCGTTTTCTGCGGGAACTGAAAGCAGGCGCAGTGAAGGACTGGGATATAGCTAATGCGTCCTCGGACTTCTACGGCGAATACACACCGTTTATGAAGAAACTCGACATTCTGGGTATGGCCAGACACGGTACTCTGCAGATACCAACGGGGATGATAGATCCTAACAATCGCAACATCGTCGCGATAACGTCTCAGTTTGCAGTTGTTGCCTATAATAAGAGCCTTATCAATCCGGAAAAGGTCCCCGCTAGGTGGGAGGACTTCTTAAAGCAAGAATTCAAGGGACGTAAGTTTGTCGTGGACCTGCGTCCCCACCCCTATACTGCAATGATTCCGTTATTGGGTGTGGATTGGGTCCTTGAATACTGCAAGAAACTGGCAGCGCAGGAACCGGTCTGGTTCCGAGGCCAAGCCAGAGTTCTCCCTGCCATAGCTAGCGGAGAATACATGCTGCACGCGGGGATTAACTACCATTTCACCCTGAGCGCCATGAAGAAAGACCCGACGGGGAATCTTCAGTTCAAAGTCATCGAGCCCGTACCGGTCAGCCTGGTGGATACCGAGGGAGTCCTGACTTCGGCGACGCATCCCTATGCCGGGCTTTTGTGGCTGGAGTTTGAGGCCAGTCCAGAGGGACAGACAATTATTGACCGCTACGCCCCGTTAAAGTCCTCGCTGTATGCGCCCGATTCTGCAGTTGAGAAAGTGCTCCGGGGCAAGAAGCTATCCGTCCTTAACTGGGATACATTCCGTATGAAAGAGAAATGGACCGGCCAGGTAATCGAAGCTTTCGGATTTCCAAAAGCTAGCCAATAACACAGCCTTGGAGAAGTCCTAAGTGAGATAGCCGCGCGAGCGATAGTAGCGTTCTGCTCCCGGATGGAGCGGCGCTCCGGTATCCTGGCAAGCGCGAAACGGATTATAGAGAAACGGAATGTACCGCTCCGCAAAATAGTCGTTGTGCTCGTCGAGGCTCTTCGCCGTCATGAATGCAACCTCTTCATCCAGGTGGATCGAGCTGTAGATGACAAAGTGCGGAAAGTAAAGAGTCGGCACGTTCTCATCCACCCCGCGCATCAACAGCCTGGGCATGAGACCCCGGCGCAGTCCATACCTACGGCCCAACTCATCCAGAATGTTGGACGCGATCGGCAGAAAGCGCAGATTATTGAACATGGTGGCTTCTTGCCAGCGGTGGCCGCCCGGACCGAAACCGGCATAGGCGCGATATACCATCGCGTCAAAGTTACGCTCGCGAAGAGCTCTGTTGCCCCCGCCTTCACCGGTCAAAATATTTCCACCCCAACGTTCGATGTCCTTGAGTGTGAACCCGTACGCTTCCAGTATTCTGTCAGTGACGAAACCCCCAGAGCCGATACGGCCCCCAAACGCTGCGTGCGGCGTGTAGATACGGAGGGGAAACTGCCGTTCTTTGATTTGCTCAATCGCCGTCAGTCGTGTCTCATACGTTACGGCGAAAGCATGCCAGTTGGGATGGCCGATCGATGCAATCGCGCGTAGATTGCTGATCGGTTGGCCGTCATAAATTCCAATGCCGCGGTAAGCCCATGCCACCTCATAGCCGGCGTTGACCCCAAAGTCTGCCTCGCCTTTGGCAATAAGTTCCAACCGTTCCTCGCGCTTCGCCCATGAAAGCTCTACCTCAAGCCCGTCATGTGCCAGCGCCTGCCGAGTGATTTCTCCTAGCGTCCACCAACCCGAATCGCGCACCAAGATCATAAAAACTAGCTTCTTCCCGTTGGCCATCATTGTCTCCGCCTTGAATAAATTATGCCGACACCAAAAGTTGGTCGGAGCCTACCAGAAACATCGGACAATACCAACCCGTCTGCTGGGATCTCGGCGCTCTAGCTTAGCTAACTTGTCCAGAAGGGCAATCGGACAAGCGGAAAGTAAGGCGGCGGCGGTTATATCACCTTGCCCGCGACATCCTGATAGGTGAGCTTACCGCGCGGATAGGTAAGCGGGCTGTGGCTCAACCCCAGGTTGACGCACATTGGGAATCAGCGCGCCGCCCAGCGGGATCACGCCTTGCTGCCCATCTTTGCAGCGCACCAGGAAAGCATTTCGATCTGCGGCTTTGTCTCGACCATTGACCCCGCCCGTGAGACTGCGCTTTCCGCCTCCTTCAGCGGTTCGCCCAAGGCAAGTAGCACCGAGATAGCAAGCATGGCCGTGCGGCCGACCCCGCCCGCGCAATGAATCAGCACCGCTTCTCCAGACTGCAACCGATTTGCGACATCGTTCGCCAGCGCCCAGAAGCCATTGATGTCTTTGGGCACGCCACCTTCAGGGATTTCGAAAGGCAGCACGGAACGGGGAACGTTGCCGACTTCCAGGGCTTCGGCGTAGGCGGGGGATTTCAGGCGGATTTCGTCTTGTTCCGCTAAACAGACGATCGCGCCGACCGCTTCGCTCTTCGCCTGCTGCCAAGACCGCTCGATCGCTTCATAGCGGCCCGGCATGCTGTGCAACAACAACTTTCCAGCGACCTGCGCGGGAAGATCAACACGACGAAACATGTCAGTCGCTTTGTTTATACAAACAACCGCTCCGTTCTTCCGCAATACTGCACGCTACGAAAATACTTAAAAACGGACTCAAGGATTGTAATGATTACTATGCCCGACCTCCCGGCTCTCTCCTAAGATGGTTGAGAATAGAAATCGGCAGCAAATCTTTTTCGCAACTCTATTCACCTATGCAAGCCTGACTTTTGGCTTCTTCTGATTCTTTGATTATTGGTAGATCGGCATGAACCGCCTCCGCTGCCCGCGTCCTATGAGCGTCCGCTCAATTTTTGCATGATAGAGTTTCATCAACTGAGCCCGCACCAGATCACCTTCAATAACGCCAAGACCATGAGCGATGGCCTGTAGGGTAGCCATCCCTTCCGGTCTACTTTGAGTGCGCAGCTGAAATGCCGAGTTGTTCGGCGTGCTGATCTTCACCCTTTGCACTTCCTTTAGCTCATGATGGCGGGAATGGATCTTCCTCGCCTGTCGCCAGCTTCCGTCGGGAACGATGAGTTGGATGGGCCTCCGTTCCTGCACTACCAGTTCCCTATCCAACTCGACTGCATCCTCCGAGGGATAAAACAAAAACGTCCGATACTGAGGGGATAAGAGATCTTTCAGGTCGAGAGTCTCTCTTCCTTCGCCTCGTATCCGTATTTCGCTATTCACCAACGCTCTGACCGCGAGCAGTCCTGTATTGCTGCTTCGCTTCAGTTCGTTCCGATGAATGACCAGACAAATCTTAGTCTTTAATTCAATTCTCGGCACCACGTCACACAGACACAGAGTCCGCGACGCCGCACACATCGGACATTGATCTTTTGTTTTTCGGGCACGAGCCAACATTAGATTGCCTTGCCTTTAAGATGCCTGCCCTGCTAACCGAAAGAGCCTCAACCCTACCCGCTAAATTCCCAATGGGCCAAGCAAGAGGAAACGACGAAAGACTCACCATCAGGCGTGATTTATCTCGCTCGCGGAGAATCCCCTCCAGATCTTGCCATTCTGGGCGCTCCGCTTCGCGGCCGATCTGCCGGGGTCGCAACCGGGCACGTCGGAAACTTTCGGTTTGCTGTCTAGAGAACGTTGTGATCGGGAAGGATCAGCAGCGTTTTTTGTCTTCGGCAACACCTCACGCGCAAGGCCTTTGCGACTGAGAGTCAATGCCTCACGGACTGCTCGGGCGTTACCAGCCCTCCATGCTCCCGAGCCATCTGGTGAGCCGCGAGTCCTGTTCGCAGAAGCTCCGAAGCGTCAGCCGCCAGCACTCGCGTGCCTTTGAAGGACAAGTCGTTCTCCACACACGCGACTGTCAACAACCAGATGCTTCCCGATTTCGATACGAGTCATGGATATCCTCGCGACAGCAAAAGGATACGGTAAAGATACCGCCAAGACAAGCAAAGCAGCGGCATCCGATCCGGAACACTCGGAATCACGTCTCCACATTTCGGGAATTCCTGAAACCTGGATGTAGGGAGGACAGCAGCTGATAGCCGATCACTGACCGCTGATAGCTACTCAATCGATGCTGATAGCTGATCGCCAAAGCCTGAGCGCCTCCCATCTTGGTCCACGCCCGGAGCTGACAACTGGCAGCTGATGGCTGATAGCGAGCGATGGATTTGCGCCGAGCAAACGTGAAAGTTAGGGCGCGAGAGAGCGGAGTTGCGATTCAAACCCGGCACAACGCGAAAATCACTTCCCAACTCAAAATCTTGTCGCTAAGAGCTAAGCGCGGACCCTATCTGGCTCCCTGGAATCGATGGAGATCGTCTCGATGAGTTCGATCACAGGACCGCTGACTCGACGGAAAGCAGTGGCTAGCTATTGACACCAATGATTTGAATCCGTTAGGCTGCGTTCCCGGCTAAATGAAGCAATCCTTCTGCTTTTCATTCATCTTGCTCATCTTCTTTCTTTCGGGCAATTCCTATGGACATTTTACCGGGAAAGGGCATGTGCACACGCTCTCAAAGACAGAAAAGGTCTTTCTCAATCCGGACTGCCGGTCGACCGGCACCTGCGATCTCAAAAGATTCACGCTGACAACCTCCGTTTACGAAGTTTGGTTCAGTGACGACCCCAAATATCCCACTTACGCTAACGGCGTGATCATGGAATACGAAACAGATTCAGTGGGCGCGCTCGAGAAATACGCAATTGTTCAATTTGTAAAAGGCTGCGTTTTTGACAGTTCCAGAAATGGGGAAGGCAAGATCAATCGGAATGTAGGTTATACCGTACCGAGCTTCGGGGAAGATATTCCTTTTTGTTTTCCGCAATGGGTGATCGATTCCCAGGACACCGATCCCGCTTACAACAGCAATCCTGAATACGGCAGATTTTATTTATTAAGGTGGAATAAGCCCGGTTCCTATGATCATCGGACCCAGAAATACTACGGGGCCGAAAAACCGAAAATTCCGGTTGTTTACATGACCGATTATCCCAGCGGGGCGTTCGTAACCGCAACCGGCATAAAAAATGCCGCTCTCGAATATAACACCTGCATCTATAAGGCAAGCGATGTTCCCGCAGCAACGCGACGAGACGACGTAGACTTTGCAAAGCCCATCACTTGCTTTGAGTGGCAGAGCGTTTACGTCTACGATTTTGATAAGGGAAGGTTCGAGGCTAATTGGGCGGATGTTCCGAGGCCGGGAGAGCCACCCATGCGCGTAAAGACATACCTACCCTTCATTCTCGTCACGCTGTTTATTGTACTCGCTCTAGTTGCTTTTTCACGCCTAGGCCAGTTCCTCAGCCAAAAAAGGATCACTGCTAGTCAGTAAGAAGCCAACGCCGGATCGATCACGAGCACGAATTTTATGGAAAACTAGCCTGTCCTTTTTTCCTTCCCGTTTGGTATTCTCCGCGTCAAAAAGAACAAAAATCGACGATTGCTAGCTTTGCGGGCAACGGATATATTTGCATGTAAAGGTGTGCCCAGATCTCGGCTTTCCATTAAGTGAGTCGCGGGTAACGGTGGATCAGGGAATAGGGGAAGTAAACACAAGATCCTTAACGATGGCTGCTTGCAATTCTGTGTTTGGATTAGGCGAAGCGATGGGATTACAGGAGGCGTACCCATGAAAGTGCGCGGCGCATCTCTATTCGTCAAAGTTTCAGTTCTTTGGCTCGTTGTGTTTTTTGGTTTTGGCGGCGCGAGGGCGCAGTCCCCAGGGACAAGCGCGAGCAAGCGCAAAGAGGAGGCTGCAAAGAAGGGGCTGATCTATCTGACAAGAGCAGAGATCATGGATGGGGCGAGGAAAGAAGCAAAGCTTGTGGTGGCTCCGGGATATGACGAAGAGACGCGTCGTGGTATGGTGGAGGCCTTCCAGAAGGCGTACCCCTTCATCAAGGAGTTAGACTGGCGCATCGTCCAGGGAAACGACGGAGAGCAGAGACAACTTCTGGAGATGAGGGCGGGACGGGCCAGTGTCGACGTCATGAGCCCCCATCAGTCGTATTACAGCCAATATCGAAAATTCAATCCGTTTAAGAGATACGATCTCAAAGCGATGGCCCAAGACGGTCAACTAAGAATTCATCCGGAGATGATTGCAACTGGGGAATTCTCGCTATTCTGTGGCGCCTACCTGCATTCAACCAGCGTCTGCTAAAGAAAGACCCGACCCTTCCGATCGGAATCGTAATTCCTGATCCTCTAGGTATCGGTTTAACCGAACCTGAAGCGGTGTATGCGAATGCCAGGAATCCCAACGGCGGCCTTCTCTGGTTGGAGTTCTTGGCCTCTGCGGAGGGTCAAAGAGTGGTTGAGGAGGTTAATCCTGGCAAAGGCTCTTTGTTAATCGAAGGGACGATTGCCCATAAGCTGGCGCGCGGGGCCAATGTTTCGCTCTGTGGCCCTGGATGTTTTGACCGCGTCGATCAATTAATGCAACGCATTGCTGTGGAAGCCTGGGGCTTTCCGAAAGCCGGGAAGTAAGCCCGATAATTCATCGAATCCTAACTCGACGTGGGTCTCCGCATCACCGACTAATAATTCCAACTAGTCGACAACGCCCCTGACAGGCGGCCCCCTCCAATTTCCATCGTGCTGTCACCGAGCGTGCCAATGTGAAGCTCGTAGAATTAGCGAGCAAATGTCAGAAAAAAACTCGCGCCTTCTTAGGCAGCGTAAAATTCGTTGCCTTGTGCCTGATAGGATATGAAGCAACGGCTATGCCAAATTCAGAATAAACACCTGACATCAAAGACTTCCCAAAAAAAGCGATGAACTGGGAGGGAAAAAATTTCGCCCTCCGTACAATATTTTCCGTCCCAAAAACAGTACGAGAAAGATCTCGTTAGCGGTTTTGTGAGATGAGCTCTGCAGCCAAAAAAACGATCGCCAATGGAGGTCTGCATGGCACTGCATTTGCTTTCTTTTACTTAACGGGAAGGAAGGTGAAATCATGAAGCCACTTATATATTTGATGAGCTTGTCTCTGGCCGTAGTGCTGTTAGGAAATCCCACTCGAGGGTTTGCGGATGACGGCTTTGCGAGCGCCGTGACTTTCGGCGTGCCCGCGGCTCCGGGAAAAATGCCGGAGCTCTTGACTGACAAGGTTACGCAGCCAAAATCATCTGAGCTTTTGCAGATCGCGGGCGTGGACTATTGTTACGCGGGAAGCATGGTCGATCCCACCTCGGGTGAACCCATCGATCTCTTCGTTTTTTGCAGCGACGACGCGATCGCAGGAAACCTGGACCTAGCTTGATAAAGTTGCGGTAAGAATAGACGGCGGCACGAGGAGGGACGATTAAAGGGACAGGCTCACTCTTGTCCAAGATAGTTTTCTGAAAAAACCTCCGACTGGAGTAAGTAGTAGGAAGCAAATCTCACAGCCGGCGTGTCTGCGCCGTTCTTACTCACAAGTCGGAGGTAGATCTATCATAGCCGTAGCGAGTTGTTTTTCGCAATTGTTATCTTTAGTGGATCGGGCGGTCTTTGCGCGAGCGGTCAGAGAACATCAAGCGGAGCGAGGAGCAAAAGGGTTTAGTTGCTGGGAGCAGTTTGTGGTAGTTGACCGAGGGTATCTGGACTACGCGCTTTATGAGCGTTGGACTAGGGCCGCAGTGTACTTTAGCCCGTCCCGCTTTTACCGGCTGCGCGATGTTATGCGCAAGCTTGGTCCCGCTACTCCGATTCTGGCGAACTCCACGTGGATGAGATCAAGTGGGTCGAAGAGACAATTGAGATCCATCTGCGCATTGTGCCCGATGCGTCTCCCCATGTTTAATCTTGCCTTTTTTGCTTGTTGCGCGGTCATTTTGACGTTTTGAGAATTCTCAAAACGTGAAAGTGATCCTCAGACTGACTCTGAGTCGCGCATTCTATCTCTGCGTTGTGGTGAATCTATTCGCGTTCCGATCTTGGGTCCGGTTGAACTGAAGGTGCAATGGGAAGATTAATAAGGCGACAAAAACAGCCTTACAACACAAAGACAGCAAAAACATTCACCCCAGGAGTAAAAATTCCATATTTCATCACCGCGACGGACAAAAGCGCTCGAGTTTTGGGCTTTTTTTCTGGCACCCAAATTGCGCTGTTGATCATAGCGGAAGGAGGAATGTTGGTGAAATTCTGGATTTGCTGTCTTGCAATCCTTGCTTTACTGGAGGTTTCCTCGGCCATGGCATCCGAACAGGAAAAAAACGATCCCCAAGATCAGTTCGAGATGGAGCCAGAAATTCACCCCACTCCTCAGCAATACACGTTTCAAAATTATCTATCCGATCTAACGGACCTTGCGCAGTCGTTTGATCAGCCTGCTCCAGAAAATCCGATTCGCCAGCTGGAATCCAGGAAAGAACAGAAATACGAGCCTCTGAACCCTATTATTATTCGATGGTAAGAAACTAGGGCTTTCAAAACAGAACAAAGGCAGAACTCTAAAGACGATGTGCTGCCGAAAAGCCGGCGCCTCGAAGGCGTCAAACATTGGCTACACATTCCACAGACCGCTTTACACAAAAATCATAGGCCGAAATTCTTTGAAACCTTGCTTTCGTGCAACCTTGGGACGGAACACCTGCATTCTGTCTCGAATCTGCGCCTCGCCGTTCGATGCGCCGTGAGCAATGGGCCTGTTTGGGTATCTGATGTTAAGGTACACCTTTTGCGTCAGCATCGTTGTAAGCCCTAAGCGAAGACAGGTCGCGTTATGACCAAGCGAAAACGTCGCGCTGTAATTTGGCTTGCTTCGATTTTTGCGGCTATCGCCGTGGCGGCGGCGGTCTTTGTCTCTACTCTAGATCGGGACAAAGCGAAGGAATATATCTCAGCAGGAGTCAGCAAAGCCACGGGGCGCCAGCTGAGCATCAACGGCGATCTCGAAGTGCATCTCGGATGGATCTCCAGAGTGCGCGCGAGCCAGATACAATTCGAGAACGCCCAGTGGAGCACGCATCGACAGATGGTCGAAGTCGGACTCGTCGATGTTCAGATAGATCTCTGGCAACTCCTGAAGCGGCGTTTGGTTTTCCCCATAGTAAATATTTCTCAAGTCAAAGTGGTTCTCGAAAAAAAAGCCGACGGCGCGGCAAACTGGGAGTTTCGCGCGGCTCCTGTGGCAACGGAACCTGTTCCGGAAAAGCGCACCCAGTTTCCCATCATTGAAAAACTCATCATAAAGGATGGCACATTACTCTTTGACAATCAGGAAACCAACAACCGGCTTGAATTGAAGCTCACTGAGGCGGAAGCTGCAGGATTTTTGGAGGAGCCGGTCAAGCTCAAGGCGGAAGGCTATCTATCAGAAACAGCCGATGACTTTGTCGTTGGCGGGAGGTTCTTACCAAAACCTGAGAAGTTCCAAGGAGCCTTACCCTCTGCAACTCGACCTCAGCGTCGGAAAAACCAAAGCAAAAATCAACGGCAACGTAACCGGCCCATTGGAGATGAAAGGGGAAGACGTCACGCTTGATATTCAAGGAGACGATATGGCGAACCTCTTTCCGCTCATCCGCCTCGTCTTTCCAGCGACGCCGCCTTACAGGCTTAAAGGCCACTTAAACCACGAAGGGAAGATCTGGTCATTTTCCAACTTCTCCGGACGGGTGGGCGATAGCGACTTATCTGGCAACATCCGGGTTGACACGGGCCCGAAGCGCCACGTCATGAAGGCCGATCTTGTCTCCAACCTGCTCGATTTTAAGGATTTGGCCGGATTCATTGGGGGGACGCCAGGAACAGGGTCAAACGAGCCCGCTTCCGGGGAGCAAAAAAAGCGGGCCGCTGTTGAAGCGGGAAGCGACCGGATATTTCCGGATCAACGCTACAATCTAGAGCGTCTCAGAGCCATGGACGCAGACGTCCGGCTGCGCGCGAAACGAATTCTCGCGCCCGATCTTCCCATAGACAACCTTAACGCGAAGTTAAGCTTGAACGATGGGGTGTTGAGCTTCGAGCCGGCGGTTTTCGGGGTTGCCAACGGCGGCGTCGAAATCTACAGCACATTTGACGGATCGCAACAGCCTTCGAAGGTTAACATCGATGCTCGGCTCCGGCAGCTGGACCTGAAGCGAATCATGGGCACGAGCATCTTCGCCCAGAAAAGTTTTGGCCCGATCGGAGGACGGATCGCCATTTCGGGGACCGGCGAATCCTTTCGCGAGCTTATGGCGACTGCTTCCGGCAGCACCTTCGTAGCCATGTCAGGCGGGCAAGTTCAGCGAGCTCCTCGTTGAATTGCTCGGGTTAGATGTGGCTCACGCGCTGGGCGTGGTCGTCCGAGGCGATAAGCCCATCCCTATCCGCTGTGGCTTGTTAAATCTCGAGGGTAGGGATGGACAACTGGGTGTTCAAAACCTCGTCTTCGATACCGCCAATTCCGTTGTTTCCGGCGAAGGGAAGATCGACCTCCGGGACGAGAAGATTGATATTGTTTTGACGCCGAGTCCCGAAAAATTTCAGCCCGTTAAGCCTTCGTTCGTTCATTCGGGTGGCCGGAGACTTTAAAAACGCCTCGGCCTTTCCGGATCCGATCAAGATCGGGACTGAATCGCTGCTTGCCAGGATTTTCAATGTTTTCGTGATGATGGTTTTCAGTCCCGTCCAACCCAGGGACCTCGGGCTGGGGCGCGACGTCGACTGCGATGCTCTGATTGACAGTATCCAAAAGAAGGATCCGCTGTCCGCCCCGGCCAGAGGCACTTACAGAGGGGCTCTTGAGAGTGCAGGAGCAGATAATGAAAGAGAAATGGCTGGTGCAGAAACGGAGCGCGGCGTAAAACAAAAACGTGCCACCGTAGTCGACTGATCTAGGTGCGGTACCACAGCGAGAAATTCTACATCTGTCTCACGCGGATCGATCACGGTCACGAGCACGAACACGGATTTTTTGCTTCATCTTATAGGAATTCTCGGCACAAGCGCGCTTCTAGCACGATCTCGTTAATCGTAGCAATGGAAAGTCCCCTTTTTCCTCCCCAGCAGCTCGGGTGAGCAACGCTCAGCCTGATAACCGCAAAGCTCCACTCGCTTGCTTATCGCAGAGGATTGTGTATCTCCGCGACTTGTACTCCGGGCTTGACACACAGTACCGGGATTCGATATAGGCCGATGCTAATCCCGGCTCTTGGACCGCGCCTTTTCGGCATATTCCGTTTTGCCGATTACTTCGTTGTGAGTGTTTGTGAATGCTCCGTGACAGAGGAGGACCTAAAATGCGACCCCCGGTAATAAAGATCCCAGTGCCACAGAACGCTAAGCATGAAGAGATTATCAAGGCCATCAATGCCAAACTTACGCGCAAAGCCACCGTCCTCTTGCGAAAGAATCGCGAAGTCGTGGTATCCATCTTCGTCTTCGAGCGGGCACGGCCAGCGGTTGCGAAAAAACCCGGCAAGTCCTGAGGGCTGACACCGGGGTATAGCGAGGCTTGCGGCAAAGGACCCAAGTCGCCTGGCCGATGAGTGAAAGCCCAATGAACGTATGTTTAGTTAACGCGCCGACGGCCGCCGAATTCGGCGGCGGCATCGAGATCGAGAGTGATTTGGTTCGCCAAGTCGCGCTGGAACCTCAACTCGGAATTCTAAGTCTTGCAGCCGTGCTGGAGGTCCGGGGCGACAGCCCAGAAATAGTTGACCTCAATCGGACATACTTCCGGCTTGCGGACTCTACAGGCATATCGAGGCTGGATGACTTCGCAGAGATCGCTGCCTCCGTCGTTGCCGCGAAGGATGCTGAAGTGTGCGGATTTACTTCCATCTGCAGCAGCTATCCTTTGACCATAAGAATCGCAAAAGCTGTCAAAGCGATTCGTCCGGATTGCACCATTCTGTTCGGCGGGCCACAAGCGTCTGTCGTTGATATGCAAACCCTGGCGGCTTTCCCATTCGTCGACTTCATTTTGCGCGGCGAGGCAGAAGAAAGCTTGCCATTGCTGCTGGACGAGTTGGCGGGCAGACGCCGCATGGAACGGGTGCCCGGACTGACTTATCGCGCCGCAGGCCAGCCTCGGCGCAACCCCAATGCGCCGGTGATCCAGGATCTGGACGCGCTGCCTTCGCCGGCATATCACCTGACGGGTGAGTTAGCGGGCGCACCCAGGGGCGCCCTGGAAATGGGGCGCGGCTGTCCCTTCGCCTGCACCTTCTGTTCCACCAATGATTTCTTCCGTCGCCATTTCCGGCTGCGGTCGCCGGAGCGAATTCTGCGTGACATGCGAGATCTCGCCATAACTTATGGACTGAACGACTTCGACCTCATCCATGATATGTTTACGGTGGACCGGCGGCGAGTGGTGGCTTTTTGCGAGGCGATGATCGCCTCGGGTGAAAAGTTCACCTGGTCATGCAGCGCCCGCACCGATTGCATTGACGAGCCGTTGCTCGAATTGATGGCTCACGCCGGTTGCCATGGGCTGTTCTTCGGCATCGAAACTGGCTCCGCCAGGATGCAGACAATCATCGACAAGCACCTTGATCCAAGGCGGGCCGCAGAGATCATAAACGCGGCTGAGAGGTTGGGGATCGGCACCACGGTCTCCCTGATCACCGGCTTCCCGGAAGAGACTCAGGAGGACCTGCGGCAGACGGTCTCCATGCTTATGCATTCAGCGCGTTGTCCGCACTCCGACCCGCAACTCAACCTGTTGGCGCCGCTGGCGGAAACGCCCCTGCATTGGCAATACAAGAACCAGTTGACACTCGAAACGCTCTGCTCGGACGTGTCGCATCAGGGCGAGCAGCAAAACGAAAAGGACGTTGCGCTGATCCGGGAGTATCCCGAGATCTTCCTTAATTTTTACCTCCTGCCGACGCCAAACCTCGACCGCAACTTGCTCCTGGAATTGCGGGAGTTCGCGCTTATGGGGGTGGAGCACTTTCGCTGGCTGCTGGTAGCTCTCGACCAGGTCACAACCGGCATGCTCGATGTCTTTTCCGAGTGGCGCCAGCGGCGGCTCTACTTATGGCCGGGTCTCGATGGATTCGAGATTCGCCGTTACTACCGGAGTAAAACATTCAGAATGGACTTTCTGCATTTCGCACGCGAGCATCCAGCGGGCAACAATCCTGTAGTTCAGACATTCCTGGAGTATGAAGACGCGATGCGATTTGGAGCGGCCGCGGATGGCGCTGCAACTCCCGTGGGAGTCTCGCTTCCACCTGGATCCGCACTATGGTGGACCGACATTCCTGTTCGAACGAAGCGATCCCGCGTGATCGAGTTGCCGTGTGACATTGAGCGAGTCATTGATGCGCTAAGGCAGCGAACCGAACCAGAGTGGGTCCGCGGCCATTATTTCTATGTGGCCCGTGAAGTCGCGGATGGCAGTGAGTCCCTGGAAATGATGTCGGATTGGGTTGCCTGTGCTCTCCGGGTTTGCGACGGCAGTCGATCGATCGAGCAAGTGGTGCAACAACTCGCGCATGAAATTCCTGGTATCGAGGAAGATGTCCGCGAGTATGCGTTCGTGCGATTGCTGGAAGGGGTTCACGCTGACGGATTGATCGAGATATACCGCACAGCTTCAGAAGCTTCGGATGACGAGCACGGCGCCAGTCCGATGCAGGAATTCAAGGAGAGCCCAGTCACCCCATCCAAAGAAAACCAGCTTTCAACACCGGTGTGATGGCCGACGTGCCGAGCGCTGCCAGGCCTTACGGCTGCTGGTTCTGATCTGAGGGAACTGGCCAGTGATAGGAATTTGCTTTGAAGTTCCGCCACCGAGAAGGCAACAATTTCCCCGACAATCACCTGCCAACAGGCTTTAAGAGCCGCTTATTACCCCGTGAGATGACAAACGGTCTCGTTGATCTCAGCAAAGGAAAAATCGTCTTCCCTTTTCCTTCTTCAGAGATAGTCGAGTCATAGAAGTCTGATCATTATCTATTTCCCATATTTCCCATCTATTCTCTTCTCCTTTTTACTTTTGAATTTTTACTTTTTACTTTGCCTCCGTGTGGTGAGCTGCACTTGACAAGATTTTCATGAGCGTCCCGGAAACGCTCCTCACGGAAAGTGTAGCCCTTAATTGATCAATAGTTCAGCGACTGAAACTTTGAGTGCCTTTGCGATTCTTTCCATCGTCTCGAGCGTTGGGCGATGTTTCGCCGCCTCGATGCGCGAGATGTTACGGCGCATCATTCCGACCGCGCCCGCGAGTTCCGTTTGGGTGACCCCTTTTGCCGCGCGAAGTTTTCGAATCCTGGCCCCCACCTCGTGAGTTGTTTGTGCCCGACCCGTACGTCCGTGAAAATAAGGGTACGAAGGCTCGGCCTCGTGAAGCACTCGATCCCAAGGAACTTCGTAGCGATTGCCTGAAGCTTGGGTGACGCGAAAGAAGAACCGCCCGCGGTCGACTTGGACATTGAAGAGATCGCTGCCCTTTCGAAGACTTCTTGTATCCCAGCTCTTCTCGATACTCTAGGACCTGGCTCGAAAGATCACCGTCCATTGCAATTTGGTTCTCGATATCGAATCGGCCGCTAAATTTCTCTGTCAGATTGACATCATGGCCTGTTACCGCATATTGTCTACGCCCAAAGCAACTCATAACACAGCTCTATAGAAGGAGGTTCCTCGTGAGTGACGTCAATATGGTGCTAGTGGGCGATACTTTCGTGGGTCGACCCGACCCCGATTCCGCCTTCGCCACAGCCCAGCATTTGCTGAAAGACGCAGACATCGCCTTCTGCAACCTGGAAACCGTGGTGGCTGATGCCAAGTATCTCGCGCCCCACGACCACGACCACCACCCTCGAACCGATGAGTGGATGTTCGATTCCTACGTCCGGGCAGGCTTCAATGTCATGAACCTGGCCAACAATCCCAGCACGTGGCACGGCCTAGATCCTTTTTTGCGTTGCCTGGACGTCCTCGATAAGGCCGGCATTGTGCGCGGGGGCGGAGGCCGCAATCTCGCCGAAGCACGCAAGCCCGCAATCATCGAGCGCAACGGGACTAAGGTCGCTTTCGTCTGCCGCGCCTCGGTATGCGACCCGATAACGGCGGCAGCCACGGAAGACAGAGGCGGTATCGCCTACTATCCCGTTCAGACTCTCTACGAGCCTCGGCTTCGGGTTCACCATGTGCCGGGCTCCCCACCGATCGTCCACACTGTTCCTGACCGCGGCGCGGACCGTGCGGCTCTGGAAGAGGATATCCGCAAGGCGCGAAAAGAAGCAGACCTAGTGATTGTGTCCTGGCACTGGGGCGTGTCACCCACTACGGGGGGAACCGGCGAGCTCATGGAATACCAGACAGAGATGGGGCATTTCGCTATCGACGGCGGCGCAGACGTGGTGGCCGGCCATCATTCTCACGTTCTCCAGTCCATCGAGGTATACAAGGGCAAGCCCATCCTCTACTCTCTGGGCAATTTTGTCCACGACCTCCATTACCAGAAGCGGCCCCACCACATCCTCTTGGCCATGGTGGTGCGCTGCCATATCCACAATGGCAAACTCCAACGTCTCTCCTTCGTCCCTGGACTGTACAAGGGGAACGGGCCTCCTGACTTTTTTCAACCATCTCAGGCTCCGGAGATCGTCAAGGACATACAGAAGCTCTCGGCCCGCTTTGGCACACGGTTCGAGGTGAGCAAAGACGACGTGGCTGTAACTCTAGGAGAAGCGGGCTAACAAAATCGGGGGTTCTTTTGAGCGATCTTCAAGGAAGTTCTCGAGCCACTCTTCGCAAACACCGGACACGAACACGGATTTTTGATTCATCCTATGGGAATTCTCAACACAAGCCTGCTGCTATAATGGTCTTCGCCGTGCCGGATGATTCACCGTCTAGGCGTTTTGTCGGAGGCTTCCGTACAGGCGCTCGGGGGTAACTAAAACTAGGCTTCGCTCTTCATCCCGCATCTATTCCTCGTCTGTGCCCTTGGGAGCGCGGCCCATGCCAACGTAGAGGTCTTCAGGCGCTTGATTTGCGCCCGCGTGTCTTGCCAAGGCTCTATCAACGCAGGGCCTTCAACGGTGACATAGCGCCGGGTGTCGAGCTTGATAACAGTGAAGTCGCTCGGCCTGTCCGTCGGATGTTCTTGACCTTCACGGTGTGCCCCCGTGACGCGAAACCGAGCTTACCGTCCAGCACTGCTGTCGAGACGATAGTCGACTGCGCACGGCCCTTGTCGGGAAAGGAACAGTCGCCTGAGGCTGGGCTGTTGGCGCGGGCAGCGGGAATGTCATGTTACACGGATAAGGCAGGCTCACCGCTGTGTTGACCGCAACCTGAGGCCGTGGACGTTTCGCAGGAAAGCACACCGCCCGTTCCGCCGATGGAAGTGATATGGGAACCACACTTCGTCGACGGGAGGGCGGGCCGTGTTGCGCCTATTTTGCAATCTGTTAGCGCTGAATCAACACTTTGCACAGGTCCGATCCAGGGTCTGTTATCAAAAGTAGACCCCATTTCTGATTTATGATTCAGCTTTTTATTCGGCCATTATCGTATTGAATGACTGGCCCTCATCCTTCGCGCTGGAACGTTTGAAACCCGAACTGTTTCACGCAACAATGACCAAGTGGATGTCGCGCTACAGATTCTTGTGATTTTTTTGTGCGCCGCCTGGGTACTGGGACTAGGCTATCTTATGGGAGCGCTGAAACGATTACCGGTTTTCAATCAACAGTTTGCTCCCGTCCCCGACCACTGGCCGCTTCTCAGCATCATTATTCCCGCATCCAATGAAGCCGAGAATCTGGAGTCCGCCGTCTCGACCCTCAAGCGGCAGGACTATCCGGACCTGGAAATCATCCTAGTCAACGATCGATCCACCGACGGCACCGGTGAAGTGATCCGCCGGCTTGCCGAGGGCGATTCGCGGATTCGCCCCGTTCACGTGCGAGCCCTGCCGGAAGGTTGGCTGGGCAAAGTACACGCTTTGCAGCGAGGAGTCGAGACGGCTCGCGGCGAATGGCTGCTTTTCACCGACGCCGACGTCCATTTTTCTTTGGGAGCTTTGCGCCGGGCCATCGCCCTCGTGTTACATCAAGGCGCCGATCATCTCACCCTGATACCGCGCACGATTCAAAGCGGTTTCTGGCTCAAAGTCGCGGTGCGCGCCTTCGGCTTGCTTTTTTTTCTCACCACTCGCGCCGGCGGCGTGAACCAGCCGGGAAGCAGGGCCTTTGTGGGCATCGGCGCGTTCAATCTGGTCGAGGCCAAGATGTTGCGCCGCACTCCCGGCTTCCAGTGGTTGCGTTTCGAAACCGGCGATGACGTCGGCTTGGGGATGATGATCAAACAGGCGGGCGGCACCTCACGCCTTGCCCTCGCCTACGACGATCTGAGCTTGCGGTGGTACGGATCCGTCCCTGCCATGTTCAAAGGGTTGGAGAAAAACCTCTTCGGAGCCGGCTCGCATTACCGATGGTGGTTGATGCTACTGCAGGTGGCAATGATTTGGGCGCTGGTCGCCGCGCCCGTTGTCGCGTTAATGGTCGGCGCGCTGCTGGGAGCAGCGCTGGTGGGCATAGCGGGAGCGGTCGCCGTAGGCATGCAACTTGTTTTTTCTCTGTTCTTTTTTCACGAAAGTCCGGCGGAAATCCCGACTCTGATAATGTTCCCAGCCGGAATGCTTTTGATCAGCTTAATGCTGCTCCGGGCGGGCTTTCAATGCATCCGGAACGACGGCATCGATTGGCGCGGTACCCATTACCCGGTGAAACAGCTGCGCGCGGGCCAACGGGTTAAATTCTTCAACCTACCCTTCCGAAAATAATCGGGGATGCGGTCTTTGACTTCGCCAGTAGCGGTCGACTCTCTCGAGAGTATTGAAAAACTCTGCTACCACGGCAGCCCGATTAACGTAAGTTGTCTAGAAACTGCATATCGTTATCTTCGATTTGAAAATCGAAAACCGCGCCGTTTTCAATAATTCTTTCTTTGCGACTCGACTTTGGAATCGGAATCAGACCGTGCTGGAGGGACCAACGGATCATGATTTGGGCCGGCGTCTTGGTATACTTTCTGGCGATCTCGGCAATTCCCGAATCGCCGAATTTTTTGCCTCTTGCCAGCGGGCTATAGGCTTCGAGAACAATATTTTTCGACTTACAATAGTCAAGCAAGCTCTTCTTGAATGAAAAGGGATGAAACAGCACTTGATTCACAGCGGGAGGGATATCGGCGGTCGACGCCAAAGCTTGCAGCTGCTCGACGCTGTAGTTGCTGACGCCAATGGCCCGAACCCGCCCTTCCGCGTAGATTTTTTCAAGATCTTTCCACAGGCGGCTTTTCACTAACGGTAGGGGCCAGTGGATCAAATAGAGATCGATGTAAGCGAGGCCCAGCTTGTCCAGGCTTTTTTGGAACGCGGCTCTCGCTCTAAAAAAGTCGGTGGGCCATAATTTTGTTGTCACAAAGATTTCTCCTCTGGCGATGCCGCTTTGGCGGACGGCGTTGCCGACGCTGGCTTCATTGCCGTAGATCTTAGCGGTATCGATAAGCCGGTAGCCGGCCTCTAACGCCCATAAGACCGACTGTTCCGTCTCCGCGCCCTTCGACATTTGCCAAACGCCGAGGCCCAGAGTAGGCATCCCTAACCCGTTGTTCAATGGGACGGTCGCGTCAATGGAAAGTTGGCGATCCATAATTTTCGTTTCCGGTTTTCAAGATACTCCGTTTAAAGTAACGCGTTTTGAGTTCAGCGCAAATCGGAGGCCAGCATCCAAATTGGCTTAACTTTCACGTTTTGAGAATTCTCAAAACGTGAAAATAAGCTCTGAGCACGAGGCGGACCGGAAACTTCCAGGTTTCGGGAATTCCCGAAAGGTCAAATCAGGCGCTTGGACAGAAAGTTTTGACCGGTTTACTCTGGATCAGGTATTCCGAGTTGCCGGCAGATTTTTCGCGCCAACAGATCGGCAATGTCGGTGTGGCGGGGCACTGGGTGACCCGGCGTGGATCGGCGAGATTTACGTACTTAGTGTGTTTCGCGCCCTCCTCCACAAGAACAGATCCGAATCTCTCTGGTGACGGACCAGCTCCCTCCGTTTCAATCACACCTCAAGCTGTTCGATCACGACCTTGCTCTTAGGGAGCTTTGACAGATCGACTGGCTCTCGGATCATGCGAACAGCGTCAGCAAGATTTTCACGGGCTTCTTTCAGCGTAGCCCCTTGCGTGAGGGCGCCCGGCACATCATCGGTCCAAGCCACCCACCATTTGCCATCGTTAACGAAATTTGCCTGGATCTTCATGGTTTCTTTCTCCAAACTTGTAGCTTCTCTGATATTACGCCATTTGGGGACGCGGTAAAAGCTTTACTAACTCTGCGCGCATGAGAGGAAAAGGAAACATTCTATTTTTCTAACATGGGCCCGCTGAAACTAATCACCGCCGACAATCTTGGCTGGCCTCACGGAATAGGCATACGAGCGTGGTGGTTACGTGCAATGAAAGTAAATAAGGCGAAAGGCGTGAGACGTTATCGGGTGAGGGAAGGAATGAAAGCGCAACTATCAGGATGAGACTCAAGCAAAAGGCAAAACTAAGAAAATGAAGGGGCACCGGGTTCGGAGGTTACATCGGGGACAGGGGAGTGGCCAGAATGCAGCGGCCAGAGGCCGGCGCAAAGGGGAACAGCAATTCGTGGGATACTTTGAGGTTTTGAGAATTCTCAAAACCTCAAAGTGAGATACCTGCCCGCATAGCGACCCCAAGGCATCGAGGGAGCGTGTTCAAACCGAAAATTGGCTAGGAATTTGTCGCCGGTGGTACCGGAGACCTTTTCCGTATCGGCATTAGGTACTGGGACAACGGCAACAATCGGTTCCCCCTTTTTTCGCCTTACGGATCCATCCCGCTTCCCCAACCCTAGCGTGGCTGCCGTTTCTCCAAGCCAAGTGCGCGCCGTGTTCGGACCTAGAGACCTTTCTTGGGCAGCATCTCGGCAGATATTTGGCGCGGCCCGATACTCTCGTGGTACCTATTGGTCTCCAGGTCATACCGGCCGTGTAGATTGGTCGGTATGCCGTCCCGCGCGGAGCGGATGATGACAGCAGCCGTTCGCTCGCCGACGTTCACCTCTATGTGGATGTCGCGCGGCTTGGCCAAATGGATATCCCCGGGTGCGGCAACATAGTCAGCAGTCTTCCTGACCTCGGCGTAGTCGGGCTTGGACCCATCGTCGATCCGCTCATACTGCACGATCCGCTCGTGCCCGTCCAACAAGCCGTAGGCGGTATAGATGCGTCCATGATCGTGAGCATGTTTCGGCTCGCTCTGCCGCCGTCCCTCTTCGTGGATCTGACCGTTGACGACAAACCCATAGTCCAGATCCTCATAGAACAGCAGGTTCCCGCCACGATGCTCCCCCAAACCGGGAACTGAGCTGGGAACCGGCCACGCCTTCGAGGCTTCCCGGACCTCCGGATCGGCCAGCAGCTCCGTCAAGATCGGCCGGAGCGCCAGCCAGCGTTTATCGAGGTCGGATTCACGGGCGAACAGCTCCCGTGTCTTGCCGATGAACCGTTCAAGTGCGTTTTGACTGCTAATTTTCATGACTGCGCAATCCTCCCTGTCGAACTGGATCTAAGCTTGTGCTGGCCGCTCCGGCGCCAACCGAGGACGCTTCGCTGACTGCATAGAAGCGCGCGCAGTTGTCCCACAGGATCTTGCGCTTGTCGTCGTCCGAAAACGGCAGTTGCAGGAAGCTCTCTGTAGCGTGCGGGTAGCGAGAGTCTCCGTGGGGATAGTCGGTTGAGTACACGAGGTTATCGTTGCCGAGGAAGTCGATGGTGTAGCGCGCCGGGGTCTCGTCCGGCTCAACCGAGGCGACGCACTGGCGCTTGAAGTATGCGCTGGGAGCCATGGTCAGTTCGCGCATGTCGAGGTCGCCCTCGAGCTCGCAGGCTTCATCGAGGCGCCACAGCAGCCACGGCAACCAGGAGCAGTTGGCCTCGAGAAACGCGACCTTGAGGGTCGGGTGCCGCGCGAGGATGCCGCCGCCCAGGAAACTGCCCACGCTGAACATCTGCCCAAGGGGCTGGCCATAAGCCCGCTGGAGCCCGGAGGGCGAGCCGAACCACGGTTTGCATCGTTGGGGAATGCTCGACGCCGTGGCCTGATGAAGGCCGAGCGGGATCTGCAGGCGCTCTAGCGTATCCCAGAGCGGCTCGTAGTAGAGGTCGTGCCACGCCTTACCGTTGATGATATTGGACCGCAGGAAGACCGCCTTGAAGCCGAAGTCTTTCACCACCCGGTGCGTCTCCTCGACGGCGTCGTTGATGTCGTACACCGAGATCATGCCGGCGCCCAGCATGCGCCGGGGGTCGGCCTGGCAGAACTCGTGCAGCCAGTCGTTGTAGGCCCGGGCGATAGCGGCGGCAAAGCGGGGATCCGCCATCCGGGCGCCGCCGTCTGGGCCGACGAGCACGTTTAACCCCCGGCTGGGGAACATGACCGCGACGTCAAGGCCCTCCACGTTCATCGCCTCAAGCTGCACCTCGCCGCTCCAGCCACGCGCGGCGTCTTCGCGGTAGAGCGCCTGGTTTCGCCCGTAGTTGCGACCCCGCCTCGGCGGTCTGCTGAACCTAGTTCCATCAAGCTTCCCGTCCGGGAAGATGATGCGCAGATCGCGCACGTTCTCGGACGTCACGCCACGCGGCGCGATGGAGCGGAACTCCGGGGCAATGTAGCGCTCCCACAGATCGGGAGGCTCCATGACATGCATGTCGCTGTCGAACACCCTAAACCCATTCTTGGCCACTGACTTCCGCTCTCCTCTCGCCCTCAAAAAGCTCGCAGCCCCAGTTCACCAAATACGTACGCGTTGTGGTGCCGATCCAAGAGCCGGTTAGGCCTCACATCGAGCAGGGTGCTTTGCCAATGGGTCGAGGCTAACTGGCTTCGGGTACTAATATCACGCGGGAGAGTGTTGTCAAAGATCCCAAGATGCATTAACCGCCGCTTCCACCGAACGCGAATGTAAGAAGAAGAAAAAACCTGGTCCTGTTTCTTGTAATAATGCCTTTGGGGCTGTCCTCACGGAGACCCGGAGGACTTGCGGCTGGTGTGCGAGCGTGGTGGTTACGTACATGAAAAGCCGGCAAAGCGCGGATCGTGGTTCGTGAAACATAACAGAGGGAACGCGCGTTTTGAGGCCTCGAAACGCCGTCCCGCCTCCTCTCTCCCCAACCAGAACTCGCCCAACTCAAATTTCTGCGGATTCTACGCGACGTGGCGGGGTTTTAAAGTAAAATTCCTCCCCACCAAGTATGAGGCTGACGGGATGCTTTCACGTTTTGATAATTCTCAAAACGTCAAAATGAATATTGCTCCGATTCCCCCCTATGTCAGGATAGATGTCGCATCAGGAAATAGAGGAAACCGGGGCGAGAGAGAAGGACAAGCAAGTGAGTGAGCAACGATCGGAGGAGTTTAGAAGAGCGGCGGTTCAGAAGTTTCGGAGTCGAGGGTCGCGGTCAGTGGGAGAAGTGGCCAGAGTACTGGGAGTGTCGAGTTGGTCACTTTATCAATGGGCGAAGCGTTATGGTAACGATAATGGGATGAAAAGGAATCGAAGACCGTGGGATCGAAGTGCCCAAGAGAAGCTGAAAGCGGTGATCGAGTTTGAGGGATTGGAGGGCGACAAACAGGGGGAGTATTTGCGCCGGGAAGGATTACACAGTGATCACATCGCGGCATGGAAGAAGAGCATGGAGGCAGGGTTAGAAACTGGTGGAGGAGCCAATCAGGCAACGCGTGCGGAGAGAGCTCAGGACAAGCGCAAGATCAAGGAATTGGAGAAAGAGCTCCATCGCAAGGATCGAGCGTTAGCGGAGACCACCGCACTGTTGGTGCTGAAAAAAAAAGCGGACTTGATCTGGGGCAGCGGGGACAACGAGTGAGCGTGGAAGATCGCCATACCTGCATGGAGTTGGTCAGGGAAGCCAAGGCCAGTGGTGCTGGGCGGGCGGCGAGTTGCGCGGTGCTCGAGGTGAGTCTGCGGACCTTGGAGCGCTGGGAGAAAGAGCCCGACAAGGGGGATCAGAGACGGGGTCCTGACACGGTAGCTACCCACAGCCTGACCGAGCAGGAGAAGCAAGCCATCGTGGAGGTCTCTAATAGCAGCGCGTATCGCGATCTGTCGCCGTGGCAGATCGTGGCTCAGTTAGCCGACTCGGGGCGTTATCTGGGTTCGGAGAGCAGTTTTTACCGGGTGTTAAAACAAAAGGATCTGCTTTCGCACCGCCAAAACAGCAAGCCCCACGTGCATAGTCGGCCCAAGGATTTACTAGCCAAAAATCCCAATGAAGTGTGGAGCTGGGATATCACGTATATGAACAGCGCGCTTAGGGGCGGCTATTATTATCTGTACTTGGTGGAAGATATTTTCAGTCGGATGATCGTGGGATGGACGATCGAAGAGGTAGAGAGCGCCGAGCATGCCGCTGAGCTAATCGAGCGGGCCTGCCAAGAGCAAGGGATTTTAAGGGAAACGCTTACGCTACACTCTGACAATGGCGCGCCGATGAAAGGGGCTACGCTGCTGGCTACCCTGGAGCGGCTTGGGGTGGTCCCCTCTTTTAGTCGCCCGTCGGTGAGCGATGACAATCCGTATTCTGAGTCGCTGTTCAAGACCTTGAAGTACCGTCCCTCCTATCCGGATGGCGCCTTTGGCGGACTCGATGAAGCCAAACAGTGGGTAGGGCGCTTTGTTCAGTGGTACAACACCGAGCACCTCCACAGCACGATCCGCTTTGTCACTCCCGGGTCCCGACACCTTGGATTGGACAAAGCGATTTTAGACAAGCGCAGCGTCGTGTATGAGAATGCCAAACGGCTAAACCCTCTACGCTGGTCACGCCACACCCGCAACTGGTCAGCGATCACCGAAGTGCATCTCAATCCCAAAAAGCACAGGATCGAAACCCAACAGCTGCTAACGATCGATACCGGCAGTGACCGCATCGCTTCGAAACCGCGGCCGCAGTGCTCGCAAACCAGTGGCCCAATGAAGCGAAATGCCCACGCCAGTCGGGTCAGTTCAGAAAACGCCTTCCACAGGGGCTCTATAACGAACGATCAGGAGTCAGGGAGGGATCTACCTAGGGGCAAAAATCGGCTGAGCGTGGATCTGCTACAGTCATCACGTCGAAGCTCGATATCTCGCTTCAAGCAGACCATGGATTATCCATCGTTAGAAAATCTCCCTTAAACAATCAATGCGACATCTATCTTGAAATTCACCGATTCCCAGACCTTGAGGTGATACTTCTACGCTTCGGGCGACATTACTCCCACTCGATGGTCGCCGGCGGCTTCGAGGAAATGTCATAGACGACACGGTTGACGCCGCGGACTTGGTTGATAATACGGTTGGAAATCCTGGCCAGTAGCTCAGCCTCCAGAGAAACCCAATTCGCCGTCATTCCATCCTGACTATCAACGACGCGCAGGGCGATCACGTTTTCGTAGCTCCGTTCGTCTCCCATCACGCCGACCGTCTTGATCGGCAGGAGCACGGCAAAAGACTGCCAGACTTTCTCGTAAAGCCCGGCGCTTTTGATTTCTTCAAGCACGATGACGTCCGCTTGCCGCAAGATTTGAAGCCGTTGCTCGGTAACCTCGCCGAGGACGCGAATCGCCAGGCCGGGCCCTGGAAAGGGCTGGCGATTAATCAATTCGGATGGCAAGCCGAGTTCCTTTCCCAGTTTGCGAACTTCGTCCTTGAATAATTCCCGCAGGGGCTCGACCAGCTTAAAGCGCATGTTGGGAGGAAGCCCGCCCACATTGTGATGCGTTTTGATCGTGGCGGAAGGGCCGACAAAGAGACACCGATTCGATCACGTCCGGATAGAGCGTCCCTTGCGCGAGAAAGGGGATTTCGCCCAGTCTCTTGGCCTCTTGCTCGAAGACATCGATAAACACGCGGCCGATGATTCTACGTTTTTCCTCCGGATCCTCGATACCGCGCAACGCGAACAAGAAGAGCTGCCCGGCGTCGGCATAGTGAAAGCCTTTGCCGAAGCGAGCGCTGAAGGTGCGGCATACGGAATCTTCTTCGTTCTGTCGCAGCAGTCCATTGTTGACGAACACGCAGGCGAGCTTGTCGCCGATGGCGCGGTGTACGAGCGTCGCTGCGACCGACGAATCGACACCGCCGCTCAAAGCGCACAACACGCGCTGGTCTCCAACTTGCTGGCGCATCTTGTCAACCGTGACTTCGATAAAGTGACTCATCGTCCAATCCGGCTTGCAGCCGCAGATGCGAAAGAGAAAGTTCTTGAGAATTTCATTGCCGCGCTCGGTGTGGGCCACCTCCGGATGAAACTGGACGCCGAAGCGGCGTTTCTCGCGATCAGAAAATACGGCGATTGGCGAGTTCTGCGTGTGCGCCAAGATGCGCCAGTTCTCCGGCATCGAGTTCATCTTGTCGCCGTGGCTCATCCAAACGCGCAACGACTCGCCCTTGCCAAATCCATGGAAGAGATCCGAGGTATCGTCCAGCAGCAGCATAGCAGGCCCATATTCCCGCCCCTCGGCGCTCGCGACCTCACCGCCGGCCGCCTGATTGATCAGACCCATGCCGTAACAGATCCCCAGGATTGGAACGGGGAATTCCAGGACGTTCTTGTCGACTCGGGGCGCATTATCTTGGTAGACGCTGGCAGGCCCGCCCGAGAGGACAATTCCTTTGGGCTTTAACTTCTGGATTTTTTCGCGAGCAAGATCGAAGGGATGGATCTCGCAGTAGACCTGCGCTTCTCGAATCCGCCTGGCAATGAGTTGGGTGTATTGGGAACCGAAATCAAGGATGAGAATCATTGTCTCGAATAGCTGTCAGCTGTCAGTTTTCAACCGCACTATATTTCTTATTACTGACTGCTAACCAATGACTGCTGAGTGCTTTTTTAGAATCAGCCGATTCTATAGTTAGGAGCCTCTTTGGTGATAAAAACATCATGGACGTGGCTCTCTTTTTGGCCCGCAGGGGTGACGCGAACGAAGCGCGCCTTGGCGCGCAGCTCGTCGATGGTGCGCGCCCCCAGATAGCCCATCCCTGCGCGCAGGCCCCCTACGAGCTGGTGAATATTGTACCCCAGCGATCCTCTGTAGGGCACCTGTCCTTCGATCCCTTCCGGAACCAGCTTCGCCTCTTCGACGTCCCCTTGACCGTAACGATCGCGGCTGCCGTCCCCCATGGCGCCCAAAGATCCCATCCCGCGGTAAACCTTGTAGGTCCTTCCTTGATACAGGATGGTTTCGCCCGGGCTCTCCTCCGTTCCAGCGAAAAGACTTCCGATCATGACCGAATGAGCCCCGGAGGCGAGAGCCTTGGTGATGTCGCCGGAGAACTTAATGCCGCCGTCTGAGATGATGGGAATGTTGCGCCGCCGCGCGACGCTGGCGCAGCCTGTGATCGCGGTAAGCTGCGGAACCCCGACGCCCGAGATCACCCGCGTGGTACAGATGGAACCCGGACCGATTCCGACTTTGACCGCGTTGACTCCCGCTTCGATTAAAGCGAGCGCTCCCTCTTCAGTCGCCACGTTGCCGCCAACGAGATCGAGATCCGGATAATGGCGGCGAATAACCTCAATCGTGTTCAAAACGTTCTTCGAGTGCCCGTGCGCTGTGTCTACGCCGATCACGTCAACCCCCGCGGTTACCAGAGCGGCGACCCGTTGTTCCATATCCTGGCCGACACCAACCGCCGCGCCGACGCGCAAACGTCCTCTTTCATCCTTGCAAGCCAATGGGTATTGGATCTTTTTCTCGATGTCCTTGACCGTAATCAGCCCCTTGAGTTGAAACTCATCGTCCACCAGCAAAAGTTTTTCGATCCGGTGCCGCTGCAAGATGTCTTTGGCTTCGTCCAGATTGACTCCCGGCTTGGCGGTGACAAGATTGTCTTTGGTCATGACTTCGGCGACCGTCCGGTCCAGTCTGCGCTCAAAGCGCAAGTCCCGGTGGGTCAGAATTCCGACCAGACGTCCCCGCTGGGTGACGGGAAGACCTGAGATCCGGTATTGATCCATGATCTCTCGTGCCTCGAAGATCTTCTGATCCGCCCGGATCGTGACCGGATCGGCAATCATCACGGTCTCGAACTTCTTGACCTTCTCCACCTCCACCGCTTGGCGCGCTACCGTCATATTGCGATGGATAAACCCCAAGCCTCCCTCCTGCGCGATCGCAATCGCCGTGCGCGACTCGGTGACCGTGTCCATGGCCGCGCTGACAAGGGGAATATTCAGTCTGATGCGCTCGGTGAGAGCCGTGCTGACGTCAGTTTCACTGGGAAGAACAGCGGACTCCGCGGGGAGTAGGAGAACATCATCAAACGTCAGACCGAGAGGCAGCGTTTCTTGGTCTAACATGGATTACCTCCAACATGAACTTAAAAAAAAACCCAGACCGGGGCCTGGGTTTTTGAGCGCTCAACGCTTTCAGAGCAAACATGAATTCTTATAGCAATAAATGTCCCCTACGACAAGTCTGGGCTCACCCTAATCTTGTGCGTGCCCGTTTCTGAGCGGCGTCGTCCATCAAGCGTTCTTTCCAATCTCTGTTCTTTTTTCAGCTAGTAGCTCTCTGCCGCTCCGAGCTACCACGGCCACGAGGTAACCCATTTTTGCCAGGTCGGGCTCAAGGTCGGGTTTGATTCCGTAATGCTCGAGCGCTTCGCTGCACACCGGCCCAATGGACGCGACCAGGAGGCGCGCAAGGGATTGTTGCAGAGCCTCACGCCGGTCGTCACCTGCCACGGAAAAAAGGTGTTGCACCTGCATCGCGTTGGTGAAAAGAGCGATGTCGATTTTCCGCGCCAGAATCTTTTCGACAGCAGACTCTAGCGGTCCCAAATCTTCGGGCAGTGCCCAACGATAAACGGGCACGCGCATCACTTCGGCGCCCCGTGTTTCGAGGCCCGAGATCAGCTCCGAATTCGTTGCCCCGTATTCCTGAACGGCAATTCTTTTCCCTCTGACGCTCGCTGCCGTGTCCAAAGTTACAAGAATCTCTTTCCACGTATTGGGCTCGGGCACCGTGATCGCCGGCTGCAGGCCCAGCTCTTTTAACGCCGCCACAGGTTTCGGACCGCGCGCGACCAGACGGGCTCGGCCGAGAAGCTGGGCAAACTTTTCCTTTGGATATTTGCTCGCAACAACTTCCGACAGCGTTCTCGCCCCGACACCGGTAAGAAAAATCACGACGTCGATCGCGCCAGCTTCGAGCCTCTGGACAAACTCGAAAGCCGCCGTATTCATAACCAGCGGCACTTCGCGCATCGAGGGCGCAAGAATCGCCTCGCCGCCGTACCGGCGCACAATCTCCGCCATCTCTGCCGCGCGGCGGCTCTCGAACGATATGACGCGCAGCCCCTTGAGTCCTACTGGCAAAAGCGCCTCCTGAAAGCAGCTAATATAATTTATCCCGGGCAAACCCGTGTTGCGAAACGATGCTAGTGGCCCGTGGAAACCTGCGGAACATGCGCGGCAAATCGAGCGAAAGAACTTAGCCATTGAGCCTTATGCGTTGCTTCGCTGCTTCGATTAGAGGAGGGGCTCGCCCCCTGCAGATGGTCGGCGAGCTGGACGACTTCACCGATGACGGCCAACACGGGCGGGCTGAGCTTGATCGACTTTGACCCAATCTCCGCCAGTGTTCCAATGACGACTTTCTGTTCCGCGGTAGTTCCGGAATAGATCAACGCCACTGGAGTTTCCGGCGCGCGTCCGTGGGCGATCAGTTTGGCTGCAATATCGGGAAGGCTCTTGAGTCCCATCATCACCACCAGCGTGTCCACAGCCCTGGCCAGCAGCGCCCAATCCACAGACGCCTTTGCCTTGCACGCCTCATGCCCGGTAATCACGGCAAACGAGGACGACAGGCCGCGGTGGGTGAGGGGTATGCCCGCATATGCGGGCACCGCGACAGCTGATGTCACCCCGGGAACCACCTCCCAAGGTATACCTGCCGCGCGCAAGGCCTCCCCTTCCTCACCCCCGCGCCCAAATACGAAGGGGTCGCCGCCCTTGAGTCGAACCACCTGACGACCACTGCGTGCGTGAAAAATAAGCAGCTCGTTGATTTGCTCCTGGGGCAAGCTGTGGAAGCTAGCCTGCTTCCCGGCAAAGATAAGGAGAGCGCCAGCAGTCGCCTCATCAAGAAGGATTGGATTGACGAGCCGGTCGTATACCACCACATCGGCTTTGCGGAGCCGGTCCATGCCCCGCACCGTCATCAGGCCGGGGTCCCCCGGACCCGCACCCACCAGGTAAACCTTGCCTATTGGCATATTCCTTCTCCCAGCTTAGCAAGAAGATAGACCTTTGCTTCTTCTCGCTTTCCCTTGCGGACCAAGGTTCGCAGATTTTCATCCAGGGCTCTTTGCCACCGATCGGGAGCGGCACTCAAAAAGTTCCCTTTCAACTCTTTCCTTACTTCCGCCGCGGCCTCCGCTAGCACGGCGTAATCCGCGCCGAAGTAAGATTCCAGCTCCTCGCGGATCAACCGAGAAAACGCCGGGCTTGCCCCGCCCGTGCCAACGGCCACCGTCAGCTCGCCGCGGCGTAGCACGGACGGCAAAATAAAATCACAATGATCCGGGTCATCTGCTGAATTCACCCAGACTCCGGCTGCCTTTCCTTCCCGGGACACCGCTGCGTTGACCTCTTTGTTTCCAGTGGCGGCGAACGCAAGCTCATATCCTTTCAGATCGCCGGTCTGATATTCGCGTGCGATTACGTTGATTTTCTTTTCGCCGGCCCACGTCCTGAAACGCTTCGTTAGCCGCGGGCTGATGACCGTAATCGCGGCTCCGACGCGGAGTAACCCTTCCACCTTACGCTCAGCGATCGCGCCGCCCCCAATCACCGTGCAGCGTCTGCCGGTGAGGTCAAGAAAGATCGGGTAGTAGCTCATTCGGTTTTTCTTCTCTTTCAATGTGCCACAAGATCCCATCGCCCGCTTCGAGGTCCTGAAGCACTTGGCGTACAAACATCCCTGGACCAAGCAAACCAAGGTCTAGAGCCCACGCACCGTTGCGGATCTCGTCCAGATAAAATTTCAGCGCCACCTGATCGACCACAAAAGGCAAGGGAGCAGATCCGTATTGCCGCAGTAGCTCGACAGTGAACCCCTCTGCAGGACTCAGCGGCAACCGCGATGGCGGAGCAATGAGTTTCACCATCGACTCTGGCAAAACACTTTCTTGCAACGTTTGACGGCCGCCTTTCATATGAACCCCTTCCGAACCTAACGCGCCGCCTCTATCGGCTGGACACTTTGCTCCCCCGTGGGCGCTGGCGCTACCAGATGGAGACCGCACTCTTTGCTTTCCGGATTTTCCCACCACCATCGCCCCGCACGGATGTCCTCCCAGGGTTTTACCGCCCTGGTACACGGAGCACATCCAATGCTGGGAAACCCCCGGTCATGAAGCTTGTTGTAAGGGACCCCGTTCTCGCGGATGTAATCCCAAACCTGACTCGCGCTCCAGTCGGCCAGGGGATTGACCTTGATGATGTTCCCAAAGTTCCGATCGATCTCAACCTTGGACACCCCATCGCGCGTCACTGCCTGCTCGCGCCTGAGACCCGTGATCCAAGCACTCAACCTGCTCAGCGCCCTCTTCAAGGGCTCGACCTTGCGAATGTTGCAGCACATCTTGCGCATCTCAATCGACTGGTAAAAAGGATTCAGCCCGTGACTGCGCACCATTGTTTCCACCGCGCCGGCGTCTGGAAAGAAGACCTCAATTTGAACGCCGTATCGTTCCCGTAAGGCGTCCATACATTCGTAGGTCTCCTGATTGAGCCGACCCGTATCCAGGGTAAAAACACGGAAGTCGGTTCCCCGCAGGCGATGCATCAGGTCGATGAGCACCGACTCCTCGACCTGAAAGGAGGAAGCCAAAGCGATCGCGGGAGAATATTTTTCCAGCGCCCACTGGAGAATCTCCAAAGTTGATAAGCCCGCAACCTCCTCGCTCGTAACCATTCCCATCTGTCTCTCCTTTTCTGCCGATGTCATCCTTCGACTCCCGTCAGGCATTTCCCAAGTTTTTGAGCAGCGCCGGGAGATCAAATTGGCGGTCCGTTTTCATTAAGACATTGAAGCGTTTCCGAGTGTCCGGATCGCGTTCCAAGGTGATGTCTGCGCCCCGGTAGAGGGATAGTGCCAGAGCCTGGATGTCGGGCCTGACTTCCTCAAAAACCGCGTCGCTATTAGCAGCAATCAGTCTGTCGTTGATCAGGAGAGTTGCTTCGTTTCCCAGAAAGATCAACCTGCCGCGCAGCGACGGATCTTCTTCTAACTTGCGGCAGTTTTCCAGCGCCGATCGGAAAACGAATCTCAGCCTCTCCTGATTTGTGCCGGACAACGGTTGCTTGCGATTGTAAAGAAGACCCAGGCGGCCGCCCGCATTGTCGATACTGATGTTCGCCTCGTGCGCCACAAGGACGATTCCTGGCCCGTCGTGGACGTGGCTGTAGTCAGTGACGTCATAGAAATCGCCATCGGAAGACTCGATCCACGAGTTGAAAACGTTAATGAACTCCTCGAGCTGCACCCGGTCCGGCTCCGCGACGAAAAATTTAACGTTGATCTTCTGCAGTTCCATCGCCCGCCATCTTAAGCCGGACTGGCTGCCGCAGCGCTGTTCGCTGGGGCGCGACTCACCATATTCTGCGCCTGCAATTTGTTGTAGCAGCTATGCGCTGCATCGATAAAAAGCTGCGCCTCTTGCAGTCGCCGCAGCGCGAATTCCTTGCTTAGCTCTTGAAGGTCCAGAGTCTCGCGGGCCCTGAACAGGTAATCGGCAAAATTGCTGCCCTGGAATTTGTCGTAGAATAATTGCGTGTCACAGAAGCGGCGGCGAAATTCGTTCAGGATCGTTTCCTCGTCGTTGGGAACGTCGTAGTTCTGCGTCTTAACCAGCCCTTGAGCCGCCTGGATCATCGCATGATAAGCCGTAAGACCCGCCTTTTTCAGATCGCCGGCGTCAAAATAAATCTGCGCTTCGAACAGCTCCCGTTCGCTTGCGGCCAGGCTGAACTGCGTCTGTGAAACGACTTCTCCGGCGCATTCCCCAATACCCATATCGTTCAAAGTAAATTCCCGCGGATCGCCCCAATCGCTGTAGTAAGATGGATCGAGGCTGTGCGGCGGCACCTGAGTCAGGTCGTCGAGCATCGCTTTAATTTCTTTTTTGCCCAGGCGAGCGACGAAATTCTGAAAGCTCTCGCCTTTCTGCCGGTCCTTCAGGTAGCGGCCAGTGACACGGGTAACGACTTCCGGAATCCGTTTTGATGGAACCGCTGCCACCGGCAACCCGTAGGCGCCGGCATTGTCCTTAAACTTGCCGCCAAGCAGCACCTGAAAATGCGGCACTGTATAACCATTGATGGTGCGGCTGATCCCATAGAAGCCGAGGTCGGCAATATGATGCTGGCCGCATGAGTTGAAGCAGCCGCTTACCTTGATGCGCAGGTCCTTGACGGCCGAGTTCATTTCGAAGGCCTTCTCGCTGAGTCGGCGGCGCAGCTCGCGCGCAAGCCCGCGCGAAGAAGCGATGCCGAGCTTGCAGGTATCGGTCCCCGGGCATGCGGTAACATCGACAATGGTCCCGGCGTTCGGCTCTGCCAGACCGATCGCTTTCAGCGCGCTGTACAGTTGCGGCAGGTCAGCTTCGCTCACCCAGCGGAGCACGATGTTCTGCTCTACGGTTGTGCGGATCGTGTCTTTGATGAAGCGGCGGGCGATCTGCGCCAGGTCGCGCAGTTGGTCCGCTGTGATGTCGCCCATCGGCAACGTTACTGTCGCGACCACGTATCCCGGCTGCTTCTGCCGATAGACGTTGGTCGCGTACCAGGCGTCGAATCCCTCCGGTCGCTCGCCGCCATTCAAACCGTTGCCCGGTCTAAGCGGGCTCTCGGTTTGCTCGTGCACGTGGTCAAGGAATTCCGTCCACCGGGGATCCGACGTAAGCTTCTGCCGCTCCTCAAGCACCAATTTGCGAAACGCTTCGATGCCGAGGTTCGCAATCAAGAACTTGATGCGCGCGCGCGCCCGGTTGCGCTTTTCCCCCAAACGAGCAAAAACCCGCGCGATGCCTTGCGCCGTGGGCAGTAGTTCTTCTTCCGGGAGAAATTCTTCAAAAAGTTGCGCTCGATACGGGACCGCACCAAGCCCGCCACCAATGTAGAATGCAAAGCCACGCCGTTCCACGCCGTTGACGATTTTCTTTCGCGCGATCGCGCCCATATCATGCATGCTCGTCAAACCGCACGGATGTTGGCCGCAGCCGGAGAACGCGACTTTGAATTTCCGCCCAAAATCCTGCGTGTCCGGATGAGCGAGGAGAAATTTGGAACAGGCCTTAGCGTACGGTGTCACGTCGAAGGTTTCGTCGTGGCAAACCCCGGCCAACGTGCAGGCCGTGACGTTGCGAACCACGTTGCCGCAGGCCTCTCTAGTGGTTATTCCCACAGCAGCAAGCCGGCGCATCAGCATCGGCGTATCGTCGATGTGCACGAAATGATATTGAATGTCCTGCCGCGTTGTAACGTGAGAGATACCGTCGGCATACTCTTCAGACAGATCGGCCAAAGTCTCCATCTGTTCGGGATTGAGTCCGCCGAAAGGAACTTTTATCCGCGTCATCCCGGGGGCATCCCACACGGTTTCGGGTCCCTTGGTGAGACCGCCGGAGGGAAGTTTGAGCTTCTGAACTTTTTTCCCATCGTGCCTTTGCCCATTGTCGTAGCGCTGGCCATAGACGCCCCGGCGTAACCGCGTCTCCGCGAAAACCCGTTCGTCGATTTTCCCTTGCTTGCGCAGCTCGATCTGGGTCTCAAAAATATCGATCTCGCGCGCCAATTCTGGAGGCATATTTTCTACGAGCTTTTCTTTCCAATTTGGGTTATGGCTCATTCGTCATCCTCCCTGGAAAATTGGTTGCCCAGCCGGCGATTCCGAACCGAAGCTGAATAATATAAAACCGATTGGAAAAGTCAAGTATTATCGGTTTGGCGAAAACGGGGCATCCCGGAGCCGGAATTAGCGAAGCCGAAGGGGTTGGATGTCAGAACAATAGTACCTTTGGGGGATATTGGGAGATGGATAGGAAGTCCAAGGAAGCGGTGTTGTTAACGATTCTTCATTATGATAAGGGCAGTGCGGACCGTGCGGCGCTCCGAGGATCAACGTAGGAATAGACACCGCTTCGAAGCCCTGCACTCGAATCGTTGAAGAAAAGAGGGACATAGCCTTCCGATGCTGGCCAAGGTTATCAGTAGTGCTCTCTACGGCATCGATGCGTTGCGAGTGGAAGTGGAAATCGACCTGGCCTCAGGACTCCCCCAATTTGCCACCGTCGGACTGGCGGAGGGTGCGGTCAAAGAAAGCAAGGACCGGGTGCGCGCCGCGGTTAAGAACTGCGGCTACTCATTTCCGGCAAAAAAGATCACGATCAACTTGGCTCCCGCCGACATTAAGAAGGAAGGGTCGGCTTATGACCTGCCCATGGCCGTCGGGATATTGGCGGCAGAGGGGCTCGTGCAGAAGAGCCTGCTTCAACATTACCTTATTGTCGGCGAGCTTTCACTCGACGGCGCCGTGAAACCTGTCCGAGGTGCCCTACCCACTGCAGTTGCCGTGCGACGAGAGGGGCTGAAAGGCCTGATCGTGCCCGCAATGAACGCGCACGAAGCGGCAGTTGTTCAGGAAGTGGACGTTTTCGGCGTAGAAAACTTAGCCCAGGTAGTCGAATTCTTAAACGGTGATCGAGTGATAAACTGTGCGCATGTGGACCTTGATGAGCTTTTCAAACAGCATTCCCAATATGACAGCGACTTCAGCGAGGTCAAAGGGCAGCAACATGTCAAACGCGCCCTCGAGGTGGCCGCTGCCGGAGGACACAACGTCATTCTCGTCGGTCCGCCGGGCTCAGGGAAAACCATGCTCGCCAAGCGCTTGCCGACCATCCTGCCTGACATGACTCTCGCGGAGGCCCTCGAAACAACAAAAATCCACAGCGTTGTCGGGCTGCTGGATGGTAAACCCCTGATCGCCACGCGCCCTTTTCGCTACCCACATCATACGATCTCGGATGCCGCCCTTGTGGGCGGCGGCAGCATCCCCAGACCCGGGGAGGTCTCTCTGGCCCACAACGGGGTTCTCTTTCTCGACGAGTTACCTGAATTCAAACGTAACGTTCTCGAGGTGATGCGCCAACCATTAGAGGATGGAAACATCACCGTCTCACGCGCTATCGGTTCGATCAACTACCCTGCTAATTTCATGCTGGTGGCGGCTATGAATCCGTGCCAGTGTGGCTTCTATACCGACCCGCAGAAAGAATGCACTTGCACGCCGCTGCAGATCCAACGCTACCGCTCCAAGGTCTCCGGCCCTCTGCTCGACCGCATCGATATTCAGGTAGAGGTCCCGGCCCTGCGCTATCAAGAACTGGCGAGCAAAGACGCCGGCGAGCCCTCCACAACCGTGCGCCAACGCGTGAACGCCGCACGCACGATCCAAATTGACCGCTTTCAAAAACGCAGCATCCACGCCAACGCCCAGATGGGAACCCGGGACATCAAGCGCCACTGCGTGGTCGGCGAAGCGGGAGAGAAACTGTTAGAAGTCGCCATCAACAAGCTCGGCCTTAGCGCCCGCGCCTACACGCGCATCCTCAAGGTCGCGCGCACGATCGCAGATCTTGAAGCCTCCGAGAACATTCAGCCGTCGCACATCTCCGAGGCGATCCAATACCGGAGCCTGGATCGGAGACTCTAAGAACTAGCTAAATCCAGATTGCAATTCTAACGTCTGCTTCCAGAATAACGGGTGAACTAAAAGGGAAAAACGCTAATCGCCTGTGAAATGTTGTAATCCAAGACCTGACCCCAGTTGGCTCACCGGAAATTTGGGACTTGACCATTCGGTCTTGTTTTTCTATTTAGGCTCATAGCGTAGCTCCATGGTGATTGCGCTTAACGGATTCCTCTTCTCTCTTTGAGTCTCGCAAACCAAAGATGAAAGGAATCCGTTTCTTTTTGTCAATCAAAAAATCCTGCTACGCCCATCACGTACTTTCCGAACAAAGCCTATTTTTCACCTCTGCCCTGATTGGCCAATAATTCCTATTTGCTCAAGGACGGCGTCTCCCATCGCCGCCGTGCCCGTCGCTCGAGGCTCACCCGGCGCCATATCAGCAGTCCGGTGACCCAACCGCAACGCACCGGCTACCGCTTCCTCAATGACCCTAGCTTCGGCGTCCAACCCTAGAGAGTAACGTAGCAACATGGCGGCGCTCAGGATAGCTCCTATGGGGTTAGCCAGGTCCGGCCTAGATGGAGGCGCCGTGCCACGGGTGGGCTCGTAGAGTCCTATAGGCCGGCCCGTGGTTTTTCGTAGCGGGCCCAGAGTGCCGCCCGGGAGAAGACCATGCGACCCGGTAAGCGCGCCCGCCACGTCTTGCAGGATGTAGCCAAACAGATTCTCTGCGACGATAACGTCGAACCGGCGCGGCTCAGTCAAAAGACCAACCGCACAGTTATCGACGAGCATATGCTCAAGCTGAACATCGGAGTATTCGACAGCCAACTCGTTGGCGATTTCACGCCAGAGTTTTGAAGTGGCAAGCACATTAGCTTTATCGACCGACGTGAGATGGCCGCGTCGGTTGCGAGCCAGCTCAAAAGCGAGCCGTATCACCCGCTTGATCTCCTGTTCGGTATAGAGGGTCGTATCGACGGCCTTTCGGCCCCGGCGCGTTTGCCACAGCCTGCGGGGTCGACCGAAATACACTCCGCTTGCCACCTCGCGGACCAGGAGCAAATCAACGCCTTGGACGACGTCAGGCTTAAGCGTAGACAGGTCAAGGATTTGGGGGTAAATCCGAACTGGGCGCAGGTTGGCGTAAAGGTTTAGTTCCTGACGGAGCTTGAGAAGCGCTTGCGCAGGATGCACGCGTAAGCGCGGATCTTGCCATCGCGGCCCGGAAGCGCCACCACCCAGTAAGAGCGCGTCAGCTCGCAGCGCTAAATCCAGAGTTTCAGCAGGCAACGGATCGCCACAAGCATCAATCGCCAAAGCACCATAGAGTCCTGTTTCAATCTGTAGCTCATGGCCGAACCGTTTGGCCGTTGCCTCCAGAACCCTGACTGCTTGCGCGGTGACCTCAGACCCGCCGGAGTCGCCGGGCAACACTGCCACGATCGCTTTCAAAGCAAATCTTCCTTCGTTTCTTTCGGATCCATAATAGTCGCCCCGGCTACGGCAAACCAAAGACTTTTTTGTACAGGCCCACCACCTCGTCGAATCTCTCTTCCATCGAAATGTCATTCACGAACACCTCCGAACTCTGCGAAACGCACGAATCGGGGTCGGCGATTCCAGGACGTGCTGGGGTGGCTTGTTGTTTTAAGAGCGTCTGCCCCTCGGCGGATAGCAGGTAGTCCGTGAACAGGGCAGCAGCACTAGGATGTGGTGCCTGGCTGGCTATGGCCAGCGGAAGCACGTTGACGGTCACTGGCCTCGGAGCTACCCAAGCTACGGGAGCGCCCGCGTGCTTGAGCTTATCGAGCTGTTCGGGCCGTGCGTTAACGAGGACCGCAAATTCTCCGGCGGCGAGCAGGTTCGCCATGAGCGTATTACCGCTTCTAAATTGGATCTGCTGATTCGCCAGCTTTTTCATGAAGGTAAGGCCCTTGTCTCTTCCCATCGCTTCAAGGAGCCCGTCGAACCATATGTACTGCTTGTCATCCAAACCCATTTTGCCACGCCACTTGGGGTCTAGGAGATACTCATAATTTCTGGGTGCTTCAGCTCGCGCGACTAGTTTCGTGTTGTAACCGATCACGTTACAAAAAAGATAGGTTGCGACCCAGTGTCCGTTAGGATCCCGGAATTTCGTTGGGTACGTTTTGCTTTCCGGTGACACATATTTTTTCGTCAGCCCCTTTTTACTAATAATATCGACGGTATATCCGTTGGCTTGAATGACATCTACGAAATGCCTATCCGCCTGTGCTTCCGTCACAATCCTTTGAAGCAAGGCGGCACTCCTTGTCGTGTAGGATTTCGGAGAAAGAAAAGGATACTTCCTGCGAAATGCTTCAAACAATCTGTTGACTTCAGGAACGTTCATGGAAGTATAAAGCATAACCGTTCCTTCTTTCTTGGCTCCCTCCACAAGTTCGGTCGTATGAGAATCTTGAGCGGAGGACCAAGACACAACCACCCCTGTAAGGAAGAAAAGACTCAAAAAGAAAATCTCTAAGCCCCTTTTTCCATACACTTCTTTCATTGGGCTGTCTCCAGTTGAGATTCTATGAAGGCGCCAGACGATACTTCTGGAATTTGTCTGGATCGATCTCGCTTCCCAGGCCGGGACGATCTGGAACAGGCAGCTTAATCTTATCTAAGTCCAGCGGCTCTCGGACCACGTCATCAGCGCTCTTTAGCAGGCCTACGAACTCACAGGGACTAAGCAAATTTGGGGCGGTGGCGGCCACGTGCATCTCCGCAAGAGCACCAGTGGTCAGCAAGCCGCTGTGTCCGAGCGTTGCCGGAATCCCTGCCGCCTCCGCGATGCGCACCATCTGAGCAGTTTTATAGATACCGCCGTTCACCTGGACGCTTAGCTTTACGATATCGGCGGCGTCAGCCCGAATCACCCGAACCAAATCCTCGGGGGTAATGCACGATTCATCCGCCATCAAACGCACCGGCACCCTGTGACGAAGCCAGGCCATGCCTTCAAGGTCCTCGCCGGCAATGGGATCCTCGTAGTGAAAAATGTTGTAGGGCTCCAGTCGCCGGAGAGATTCTAGCGCCTCCTCGCGAGTATAGATGCAATTGGCGTCGACACGAAGCACGGTTTTATCACCGACGGCCCTGCGCACAGCGCGCACTACCTCTTCATCCTTCTCCGGCCCAAATCCCACCTTTACTTTGAGGGTATCGAAACCGGAGTCGACATAGGCTTTAGCCTTTTGGCTACACTCCTCCGGGGTCGAAGCCATCACCCACCCGAGAACCGCGATCGTGTCAAAAATCTTTCCTCCTACGAGTTTCCAAACCGGGACTCCAAGGGCTTTCCCCAGCAGATCGTAGGCGGCGCTTTCCATGGCTGCCTTGACTCTGTGATAGCCGGTAATGGCGGAGTCCATCTTGCGATGCATGAGCGCGAAATTTCCCACCTCGGTCCCCACAACTGCCGGCGCAAGGATCCGATCGATCGTGTCGATCAACTGAGCGGCCTCAAGACCGTCGCGCTGTGGAGAAACTCCTACCTCTCCCCAACCTTCTTGACCACCATGGCCGTACAGACGAACAAAAAGACTCGTCTGCGAATTGCTCGACCGCGCATGCCCGCGTCGGCTATCGGAGAGGATCTGCTTGTAGGGGATCCGGATGATGGAAGATTCGACGCCTGCGATCGTATCGATGGGAGTGATCATAGAGAGCTTCCTCGTAACATGCGAGCACCCGGATGTCAATTTTCACAGGCCCGCCCCTGGACGCCAACGTCCAGCACAGAGAGCGAATCACTCAAAACAAAACGAATTCAGTGAATCGTCGGCCAAGATTCCAGAAGTCTGCCGTAACCAATAATGGAATACTTGTGGCCTAGCACAGACAGTACGTTCCACAACATGGCCGGATTGCTAGCCACAACCGGCACTCCGAGTCGGGTTTCAATGCGCTCGATAATGGGTATTGGATCAAGGGCAGCAGACTGAAAATAAATTGCATCGGCGGTCGGCGCCGTGCCAAACGTCTTCTCAACTCTCGCAAAAAGCTCTTCAGGACCTATCTTCTCTCCAGCCCCCGTGCTTGGATCTTCGTATTGAGGACAAGCAAGTATGGAAAACCCTGCTTGCGTTAACCGATTCATGAGGCGCAAGTTCATCGGTCCATCAAAGGGCGTCATAAGAATCAAGTTTTCTGCGCGCAGAGCCCGCAGCGCTGCAGTGACCGACGCAATAGCCGTGACCGCAGGAACGGAGATTTCCTTCGTGATTCTTTCCTCCAGATCAAAATTAAGGATTGCAAGCGGCGCGCCGGGAATGATGAGGCCATGCACTTGGTGAGTACGCACAACTTGGGCTGCGCATTGGATAACTTGATCGGTCTTACCCGCCAGCTCGTAGCGCGACGGGATGTCGAGACTTACAACCGTGACCTGCACATCCGCGGGGAGCAGGCTGCGAAAACTCTGGAAGTAACCTTTGTCGGATCCGTGGGGTCCCAGATACCCAATGTGGATCTTCTCGGCGGTATCGTTATGCTCTCCCATCTTTCACCCCTTACCAGTCTTTGCGGCGTTAAATAACCGTGGCACAACTATCAAGTGTCATGCTTGAAAGATCCCCCGGCAATCTCACTGCGGAAATATTGCTTTAAGGCGCTTGATAGTCTCGGGCGGCTGGTCCATGACCTCTTTCGCCAATTTCTCCAGTTCTTCACCACCAATCGGCTCAATCACCCAACCCCTTTTCTTAGCTTCCTCAAGAAAGCCGGGATCCTGAAGAGACGCGTCAAATGCCTCACGTAAGATTTTCACTCGATCGCGCGGAATACCCGGTGGTCCTGCGAATGGCCAATTGCCGAATTCATCGGTCCCGAGAATCACGCTGGCAAGCCGCCTGCTCGATTCCGGCGCTTTGAATTCATCCATTAGCTCAAAGACAGTGGGAACATTGTGTAGCTTCGGATTGCGTTTGCGCGGCGTTTGCGCGATCACCCGGATGAAACCATTTTTCTGCCAGGTTAGGTACGGCTCGCGCCCAAGAAAGGCTGCGGTTGTGACGGCACGACACTGCACCTCGCTTCTTTCAATGGCTAAGTCTTGCTCGCTGCCGCCTCCGTAACCGCTGACAATATTTAACTTCAGACCTAACGCTTCTTCAAATAGTTTGAGCGTCACATGCCCACCGGAGCCCGGCGCAGTCGCGGAACACTTGGCCGGATCTCCAGATTGTCGCATGTCGGCCGCTGTTTTGTAGGGGGAATCGGCGCGCACGACAAGTAAGTACTCGTTCCGGGTTGATGAGCCGATCCATGTAAACTTCGACCAGTCATATTGAACTTCTTTGCGTCCGATAAGCTGGTTGATGTAAAGGCTGGGCGGAATGGAAAGGATCGTTAAACCATCGGGTTTAGCCACACTGTACAAGTAATTTGCGGCAATTAGAGATCCGGCACCCGGCATATTCTGGACCACGAACGATGGATCGCCCGGAATATGCTTTCCCATATAGCGACCCAACAATCGAGTAAATAAATCTGCTGAGCCGCCCGCTGACAGACCAACAACAACGTTAATCGTTTTTCCCTGGTAAAACGTAACCTGAGCGCGCGCTGCAGAAGCACAAGCAAAAACAAGTACGAAAGCAAAAACAATATTCATCGATACTCCCTCAACTCCACCGCCGTTTTTCTTTGCCAAATACATCAAATGGACATTTGGATCAAGCTTTTTTAGCCTCCCCAGCGATCCAATTCGCCGAAGGCGAGTCGTCTCCACCTCGTCCGAGCCTCCAGCGGCCGACCGGGAAGATACAGGCACGACTGCGAGAAGAAAATCGGCTTTAACAAGGAATTCCGTGGGCAAATTCTCCAGGAGATGAGCTAAAAGCTTCCGACTTGTCCCGGAACACGACTCCTAAAGAAGGCCGGAAAGAACGGTTGTTTATAGTGTTGGATATGGCAGCCGAAACAACCGAGTACGAAAAAAAGCGGAATGGAAGTCAGGGTCGCTGCCTAGGCCTTTAACCCATGATTTGACAACCGCTCGGGTGCGTTAACCTTTATATTTAAGATGTCTAAGAACGATTTAAGTGGACCCGACACGCTCTTATCCTTGTGGAGTATCACCCTAAATTCTCGCTTCATAGGCATCTGTGCAATCCTGCTATAGGCTAAGATACCGGCCTTTATCTCGGTCTGGATGCTGCACCGGGAAGCAATGGAGCACCCTAAACCTTCGGCGACTGCTTTCTTGAGGGCCTCGGCGGTTTCAATCTGCATAACGCAACGGTAGGGAATCCCTGCCGCACGGAAACTTTCATCTATGATCAGTCGAGGAGCCGAACCCTTCTCTCTCAAAATCAACGGCAAATTTGCAATCTGCCTGAGAGAGACCCTACGCTTGGCGAGCGAGTGATCCGAAGGCGTAATCAACACAAATTCATCAGTGAAAAAATGGAAAGCCTTGAGAGTGGTAGGATTGCTGACAGTTCCTGCGATCAGGCCGACATCCAACTCACCCTCCAGCATTCTTCTTTCGATATCTACGGTCCGCCCCACCATGATGTCAACGTCGACGTTAGGAAAGCGTCTCTTGAAGCGAACCAGTGTCTTGGGTACTAAGTGAACGGCAATAGTTGTAGCTGCGCCGCACCGCAACTGCCCTCGCCTAGACCCTTTGAGTTCGTCAATCGCCAGACTCATCTCGCTGAGAACGATCATCAACCGGGCCGTGTAGTCTTCCACGATTCTGCCGGCATCTGTTAAGCGAGCCCGCCTGCCCAAGCGATCAAAAAGCTCCACGCCCAATTGTTTCTCGAGTTGCCTTACCCGAATCGAAATCGCTGGTTGGCTGAGGTGGAGGGACTCCGCAGCGCGTTCGAAGCCGCCATTTTTGACCACTGTGTGGAAAGCTTTGAGTTGATCGAGAATCATAAAAGTCACAAATCAAGTAATAAAAATAATTTATTTGATTTATATATGGCTTGCTCCTATAGAAACAAGCGGGCGACAATGCGATGGCGTAGTACTGGTTATGATCGAAATCCTTTGCAGGAGGAATCCAAATGAAGGTAACCCGAATCGAAGTTTATCCGGTTAGCATTCCTTATCGGGACCCCGGGGCGCTGGCCGAGGCAGGATACCACGTCATTCTGAAGGTGTTTACGGACGATGGCATCATCGGGCTTGGAGAAGCTGCTACGGGAGCCGCGAGCATCAAAGTATTTCAAGCTAGAGACATTTCAGAGATCGAACACTTTTTTGGCCCGAAGGTGATGGGGCAGAATCCGTTTGATCTAGAAAAGATTGTTGGGGACTTTCACATGGAGACTGTAGTAGCGAAACATCAGTTGTCTCCAACGGCAGCGTCCGCCATTCTTGACGCTCTTTATGACATTATGGGCAAAGCGACCAATCGACCTCTGTACGAATTACTCGGCGGCGCCGTCAGAAAGAGGTTTGGTGTCACGCGGAGCCTAGATGACAAACCACTCACTGAAATGGCTAAGGACGCTCTCCGGCTTAAAGAGCTTGGCTATAAAACGATAACGATAAAAATAGGTGACGATCCCGACTCGGACCTCAAAAAGGTGGCCGCAATCAGGAAAGCTGTGGGAGATGACTGTCCTCTCGAGGCTGATGCAAGCGGTGGATACACACCTGACGTTGCCATCCGGACCATTCGGAGGATGGAGGCATATAATATCTCGGCGGTGGAACAACCCTGTTTGGGAATGGATCTTGATGGGATGGCTGAGGTTACTAGGGCGGTTGATACTCCTATCATTGCAGACGAGAGCGCCATCACCCTCAGCGATGTAATGGAGATCGTCAAACGACGCGCAGCCGATGTGATTTGTCTCAAGCCGGCTAAATCCGGCGGGATCTATATTAGCAAGAAAATGGCAGCTGTGGCCGAAGCAGCGGGAATTACCTGCAGCATGGGTTCACGACACCCTTTTGGAATCGGTGCTGCAGTCATCCACCACTTCACAGCATCGACTGCATGTCTCAAACCCCCGATTGGCTACGGTAGCCCATTGGAGCGACTGGTCGATGACATTGTTATCAATCCTTGCATCATGAAAGACGGAGAGGTTTCAGTGCCCGAAGGGCCGGGTCTGGGTGTAGAGCTTGACGAAGCAAAACTTAAGAAATACTCAACCGGCCAACCAGTCGTAATCACGCGTTGAGACGGGACACTGTTAGATTGGCAGCTTCAATTTGGAGAGCGAGATTGCCTCAGGAGTCCGCGGGTAATGGAGAATTCATTAGACAGCACAATTAGGAGCGTCAAGGCGGTTGTTATTCAAATTCCTTTCCGTCAACCGGTAAAAGATTTTCGGTTAGGGAAGGAACGGATAACTGATGCCCAACCTTGTCTGGTGATCCACATCCGTGATAGCGAGGGCCACGAGGGCTGGGGAGAGAGTCTCGGCAGGTCCAAGCCCGACGCATGTCCATCCGCCCAAGTTAAAGGAAATTGTTGACACAACGCTAACACCAGCAGTGGTCGGCTATGAAGTTGGAAATTTTGCTTTCCTGCACAAACGGATGGATGAGGCGATACCTGGCTATATTACCGCAAAGGCTGCCCTTGAGATGGCCTGCTATGATCTTGTCGGGAGGAGTCTCGGTATCCCAGCATGGCAGCTTGTTGGCGGAAAACTTCACGAAGAAGTCTCGATTATTGGATGGATCAAGGCCCCAACTATCGAACAGATGACACAACAAGCAAGAGCTTTTGTTGACCGCGGGATCGATACCCTTAAGGTCAAAGTCGGATATGGACCACAAAAAGATGAGGCCGTTATCCGTGCGATACGAGAGGAAGTTGGCGAGAAGATCGTTCTGCGCGTCGATGCGAATAACGCTTACAATCGAGCAGGATGCTCTCCAATCTCTCAAACTCTTGGAGCCGCACGATATCTTTCACTATGAGGACCCAGTTCGGAAGGATGACCTCGAAGGTATGGCATGGCTGCGCAAACAGGTTTCGGTTCGTATCATGGCGGACAGTTTCTGTGAGTCAGCCGAGGATTTGATCCAGGTCATTCGCATGGAGGCGGCGGACATCGTAAAGCTTAGCATCCTCATCAATGGCGGCATATACAAGACCGCACAGATGATGCAAATTGCGCGTGCTGCAGGCCTTCCCGCCACTCTCGGACACAGTTATTCTCTAACAACTAATACTCTCGCAGAACTTCACGCAGCCGCTTCAGCCAGTAACCTGTTGTCACCGATCGAGTCGGTAGGGCTCTTGAAGACTACTGACGATGTTGTCCAGGAGCCTTTGGACCTGACTCAGAACAAAGTACGGATTCCGGACCGTCCCGGCCTCGGTATCGATATCGATCCCGCCAAACTTGAGCGGTACCGGATAAATCCGGACATCGGGTGAGCTTAACGGAATACACCTTTTAAAGACTTCTTATGTTGTTTCTTGAACGTGAAGGATGAATCACTACGGATAAAACTCGTCGGGAAGCGCTTTGACAAAAAGAGGAGCGGCCAATGATCAAAAACCCGCTAATCAACGCGACGCTGATCGTTATGGTGTGCGCGACGCTGTCTAACGCCGACGCCGCTTCGTCCAGCGCGGATCTGGTGAGCGCAAAGAAGGAGGCGGAGACAAGAGGGTACCTTTTTTTAAGCAAAGATGACATCTTGGCGAAAGCGAGGACGGAGGGGAAGCTTCACGTCTACCACGCGCTCCTGGGAGCAATAAACCCGCTCGCGGAAGCTTTCAAAAGAAAGTACCCGTTTATTCAAATTCAGGCGGAAGAGTTCCTTGGCACAGATGTTTACCAGCGTACTTTGCTCGAACTTAAGGCCGGAAGGGTTCGAAACGTCGACGTTGTGCGCGCGCCCTCAGATTTCTATCATGAGTATTTGCCCTACTTAAAGAAAATTGACGTTCTTGGTATGGCAAAACACGGCGTGCTCAGCGTGCCCACCGAGATGATCGATCCCAGCACCCGAAACGTCGTTGCTGTCGTGTCCCGGATACAGGTCGTAGCTTACAATAAACACCTTATCGCTACGGAGCGTGTTCCTGACAAGTGGGAAGACTTTTTGAAGCCGGAGTTTAAAGGTAAGAAATTTCTGGCTGAGATCAGGCCGACGGAGATTGCTGCGCTAGTTCCTGCCTGGGGCTTGGAAAAAACTCTTGACTTTGCCCGCAAGCTCGCGGCTCAAAATCCCGTTTGGATCAGGGGTGCCATTCGCGCTCTCGCATCAATTACTGCTGGGGACCATGCCCTTTTCCTCGGACCTAATTACGATCTCATCAGAGCGGCGATGGCGAAAGACGCAACCCGAAGCATGGGGCTCAAAATTGTGGAACCGGTTCCGGCGCGGGTTTCAGAGGAGCTCGGCATATTGGAGACAGCCGAAAACCCGCATGCCGCGCTTTTATGGCTGGAGTTTCTGGCCTCTTCGGAAGGACAGAAGATCATCGACAAACTACAGCCCGGAGCCGCTTCCCTATTTACTGCAGGTTCTGTTCTGCGAGTTGAGACGAGCGGTAAACAACTTTCTCTGGTCACATGGGCGGATCATAGCAAGCTGGACCAGTGGCAGGAAAAGGTTATCGAGGCATACGGCTTTCCTAAAGCAGACAAGTCGTGAAACCCAAAGATCGAGAGATCAACGTAGTATACACGGAGGTGTTTCATAGTGGGTATTACAGGAGAATTGGCGTCTTTCGTATCCGGACTACACTGGGAATCTTTGCCTCCGAATGTACGAACATCTGCAAAGAACAACATTCGCGACGTTATTGGGCTCGCGATCTATGCCAGCCACGACGCACCCTGGGGTCCGAATCTCGCCAGTTTCGCCATTGAACAGGGATACGGCGCCACTCAGGCGACGGTGGCAGGGTACGGCAAACGCACGATCCCCACCCGTGCCGCTCTGGCCAACGGCTCTTTTAGTCTCTCATATCTTTTTGAGGATTATCATGCCTGGGCACAGACACGGCCCGGCGCCGTGATTGTACCGGCCGCGCTTGCTGCCGCCGAGCTGCAAGGAGCCAGTGGTAAATCCCTGATCAATGGGGTGGTTGCTGGCTACGAGGTGATGCCGCGATTAGTTAAGGCATTGCCTCGGACCCGAGAGGGCATCTCGATGGGGGCGCGTGGGCTGAACAACACCGCCTTCTTTGGCAGCTTTGCAGCGGCCGCCGCGGCAGGTGTGATTCTGGGTCTTGATGCCGATCAGATGGCAATGGCTTTAGGTCTGGCCGCGGAGCAGACGGCCGGAACCGGCAGATCAGGGTGGGAAGGAGCCTGGTCATGGCGACTGCATGGAGGACTTGCGGCGGAGCGCGGACTTTCGGCGGCGCTGTTGGCAGCCCACGGATTCCAGGGTCCCCATGAGGTCTTCGAGGGAAGAGACAACATCGGCGAGGCCTTTGCCCTTGAATGCGAGCCGGAGTGGTTCCTCTTTGCCCTGGGCCAGCGTTGGGCCATACTCGACTCGGGTTACAAATTATACAGTTGTCGGCTGTTTTACCATTCAGCTATTCACAGCGTGCTGGAACTTAAGCGTGAGCATGGGGTTGCGTTGGAGGACATCGAGAAGGTGACCGTGTACCTTCCGGGGGTAACACCCATCGGATCCGAAGGATTAACCCCGGATAATCGGGCCGAAGGCATACCGCACGTTGTCGCAGCATTGGACAACGGGTATTTCTGTATAGCTACCGCTCTGCTGCACGGGCAAGTGCTGCCTTCGCAATTCACGGAGGAAGCCCTGCGGGATCGGCGCGTGCTGGATATTGCTCGCGACCGGGTAGAGATCATTGCAGACCCAACGATGAAAAGACTCACGCACCCGAGCTTGAAAGAGGAGAAATCTCTCGGAAGCACCGTTTCGCCGGAGTTGAAGTTGATGAGAAGGCCATGCCGGGTGCGAATGCAGCTCAAAGACGGCCGAATCCTGGAGGATGAACAGGAGTACGCGCCGGGCCATCCGCTGCGGCCCGTGACTCAGGAACAGCTTGTGGAAAAGTTCATGACCCTCGCGACGACGGTTCTGTCACGGGAGCAAGCGACAGAGTTGAACGAGACTATTGAGCACTTGGAAGAGGTCGATGTTTCCCGCCTGGCAACCATGCTGGTACCGAAGCATTAGGGTCCATGCCACAATGATTCCTGATTTTCCAGGCAGGTATGCGAGAGTGGACGTGCGATAGCTTGTGATCCTGATCCGGGTTTGAGTTCAAAGACAGGCCTGCACTAAAGCCATACTGAACGCCCCAAATGAGGTGGACTATGAACAGTAGCGTTCTGAACAAAATCGTTGTTTTCTTCACCGTTCTTTTATTTCTAATGGTCGCTCCCACGCATGCGGTTGCAGCTAGCACAAACTTACTCAAAGCCAAACAGGAAGCCGAGAGCCGGGGGTACATCTTTGTTTTGAGTCGCGACGAGATAATTAGTAGGGCTAAGAAAGAAGGTCAACTCCGTGTGTTCAATTCTCTGAGGGAGGCGATCAAGCCGATAACGAATGCTTTTAAGAAGAAGTACCCCTTCATTGAAGCTCATGTGGAAGAGTTCATGGGGACGGACGACGCGCAACGTATTCTCCTGCAGTTAAAGGCCGGAACATTTAGAGGTTTAGACGTTACCAGGACACCAAGCGATTTCTACAGTGAGTACTTGCAGTTTGTAAGCAAGTTCGACATTTTGGGGATGGCCCAATCCGGGGTATTAAATATCCCGATTGCAATGATAGACTCAGTTAACAGGAATGTAGTTGCTGTGGTGAATCGTATACAGGTAGTAGCTTATAACAAAAATCTTATCTCGGAAGACAGCGTCCCTGACAAGTGGGAGGACTTTCTGAAGCCGGAATTCAAAGGGCGCAAATTCGTCGCCGATGTCCGCGGGCGAGACATGGCTTCCCTCGTTTCTGCCTGGGGGCTAGAAAGTACCGTGGAGTTTGCCCGAAAGTTGGCCGCTCAGAAGCCCGTCTGGGTTAGAGGAGGAGATCGGACGCTCGTATCCGTGGACGCCGGAGAGTATTCGCTTTTCATGGGACCCAATTTGGATTCTGTTAAGCCACTCCAGGCAAAGTCTCCCAACGGTGTTCTCGGATATAAGATCGCAGAGCCGGTCCCTACAAGGTATGGTGAGGAAACTGCCGTCTTGAAGACGGCCGAGCATCCTTACGGAGCACTTCTCTGGTTAGAGTTCCTGGCCTCGCCTGAAGCTCAGAAGATTATGGACAAATACAAGCCCGGGGGGACATCCCTCTCTGTCCAGGGGTCGATCCTGCAGGCGGAGACCAAGGGGAAGGAGATGTCTTTAGTGCAATGGGGCGACCATACGAAGATGGAAGCATGGGGGGCCAAGATAGTGGAAGCCTACGGCTTTCCTAAAGCTGAGACGAAATAAGGAAGCATACGAAACTCGGATAAATCGACGAGTCTCTACATGAGTCTTCTTTGATTTGTCCTCCGCGGCCGAAATCGAGCGGTTGACGTATCTCTTTGGCTTCACTTTCTACAACTGAGCGACCAAACACGAGTACCCCACCGAAACCCTTTCGGTCCCAATAGATTGTTTCACCGGAGCGCTACAAAGCAAACCTTACTCTGCAGAATATGAGGAAGAGGAGACTGCGGGCTTTGACCCGACGGCCACAAGCTCTACGATTATTCCGCCAAGAGAATAGTGTCAAGGAATGTCTATGCTATGGAGGGTGTGTAGCTTAGCGAAAATGTCCCCCCCCAAAAACTGCTTAGCGATTCTGTCACCCCATTCAGTAGAATCTTCTCTTCAAAGGAGGCGATTGGATGACGGAATGGGAGTTAAAGGTGAGTCAGAGAGATTTGCAGTGGATGCCTGTAGTGCGGTTGACGTTAGAAGGGCGAGAGAATGTGGGGAGAGACGCAAAGCTTTTGGGGATCTCGCCGCGTCAGATGAAGCGGCTACGGCGCAAGATGAAAGAGCGGGGAACACTCGGCAGATATTCGCCAGCGGATTAACGCCACGCGCAAGATCCAATTGGAGCGGTTTACGAAACGCGGGATCTGTTCCAATGCTCAAATGGGAACCCGAGACATCAAGCGCCACTGCGTAGTCGGAGAGGCCGGAGAGAAGCTATTAGAAGTCGCGATCAACGAGCTCGGCGTTAGCGCCCGCGCCTATACGCGCATCCTCAAGGTCGCGCGCACGATCGCAGATCTTGAAGCCTCCGAGAACATTCAGCCGTCGCACATCTCCGAGGCCATTCAGTACCGGAGTCTGGACCGGAGATTGTAGAGAATTTGGCTAAACCAGAGATCCCCTTCACCGACTTACCCTTGTAGTTCGGGACGCGGGTTACCTCGCCCCCGTCCTTCCCAAAAGCTCATTGATGAGTTTAGTCGGAGGTCCCGGATCCAGGAAACCGGTAACCTGATACTTCACTCCGTCCTCTCGCTGCGCCGGGGGCAGAACGTTATCCTTCGGGATATCGATTCTCATCGAGTTTGATGGTTCTTCCACCTTTACGTTCATGACCTCCTGCCAGACCATTTGCCCCTTACGCGAGAGAAACCAATTAACGAAAACCCTGGCTGCGCGCGGATGAGCTGCCTTGCTAACAAGGGCAAGCCCGCTGTTGCCATTGAGGCCTATATTGTTTCCGGCCTCCTTAAGGTGCCGGCGGTCTAACTCGCTCACGGGCAGGCCCTCTCGGCTCGCTCGCTCTACATCGCCACAACCGATGCACAAGGGGAACTTTCCGGTTCCCAGCCAGTCAGTCGCTTGCCGCCGATCGCGCGAAACCGTGATGTTCATTTCGCTCAAAAGGCGTTTGATGAAATCGGGGCCGATACGGGGATTGTAATAGATTGGTGTCAGACTCGGAAACCCGGAACCGGTCCTCTCGAACATAACGATTTTCCCCTTCCACTTCGGGTCAAGGAGATCCCAGTAAGAGCTGAAGTCGGTGGGTTTTACTAACTGCGTGTTGTAGTAGATGCTCGTGCCCGCAACATCGCCCTCGTACAGGATGATATATTTCTCGGGGTCCACGTAATAGTGCTTGCCGCCAAGCCACCTGGATTCATCGGTAACCTCAGGCAGGATAAAAGTGGATTTGATCGGATCCAGGACCCCGGTGCGATAGAAGTCATAGAATGCCGCGCCGCCCATAACTCCGCTGTAAAGGTCGGCCAAGTATTTCCCTCCTCGCCTCTCCGCTAAGATACGCTGCGTGAGATCGCCGACCCTTCCGGTAACCGTGATCGGTTTTATGAAAGGAAACTCTTTCGTAAAGGCCGCTAAAATATCGGGGTGAGTAATCTCCGCATCACCCCACAGAGACACCGCACCTTCTTTCTTAGCTGCGGCAACTGTTTGCTCCCACTCCGATTGCCAGCCGGCTTTCTCCGCTGGCGTTGCCGCCGGCGCGCCTCGCGCCACATGAAGAGCCAGAAGAAGAGCGGCGGCTGCGACCATGCGCCGCTTAACAATCTCGCTCAACAATGCTGATCTAGCCTGCGCTGCAGAGAACACCGGGGTCGTCATTCTCCTTCCTTACCTTCTTTTAGCGGTTGGTAATCCAGGAACCCGTGAACAGAAAGATCGATTTGATTCCCATCGATATCCGACACCCGCAATTCGGCGAAGGAGGTATCGCCGGGCCTTCGCTGGACGTGCTTGCCAAAGTTCTCCAGCCTGCGAGCGATCTCGTCCATATCGTCTATCTTGATGCCGAAGTGGTACAGGCCGTTTGGACTTTGGTTGGGCGTGTTAGCCAAAATGGCCAGCTCAAAGTAGCCGTCGGTTAAGTGAAAGCTTCTTCGTTCTTGACCTTTCACGGGAGGCCAGCCTTCCTTGACCTCGCGAAAGCCGAAGGCCTCAATATAAAAAGCCGCCAGTTTCTCGGGTTCCTCAGTTCGTATAGCCAAATGGCGAAGTTGATTCATGAACGACTCCTTTTCTTTGTAAGACGAGCTAATCCCTTGTTTTCAAACCCAGCACAGATTCCCTACGTCATTTCTTTTTACGATAGGCATATTTCTCTACCGGCTGATACTCGAGCTTTCCATTAACCGAGAGATAGATATGGTTTCCCGTTGCATCAGAAAGCCATGTCTCCCCCGGGGAGCCGGATTCCGGCCTTGCAATCGTCTTCCCCGGTTGAATCTTTTCTATGCTGCTGATTGCGCCATCCAGGTCGTCTGTCTGGATACCGAAATGGTGCAGTCCATTGGAATTCTGCTGGTTCGTGTTTTCCAAGATGGCCAGCTCCACGTGGCCATCGGTCAGATAAATGGTTTTTCGCCCTTCTGGCGTTGGACGAGACTGCCTAAAGCCAAAAACTTCCTTGTAGAAGCGAGCGAGCCTCTCGGTGTCGTCCGAGCTGATCGCTATGTGCCGAATCTGCGCCATGTGCGCGTCCTCCTCTGTTAGAATTTAGTTAGATCGCTGTAGACCAACATTTCGGAACCCGTCAATATCATTGCGTCGAGGACGTTGTTGACTTACTGGAATAAGCGGGTAATGGCATTACGATCTCGTTATTCAACGGGCTCACATCTCATCATCGTAAATTTTGACGTGTTCGCATCAAGAACGAAAGGTCGGCAAAATCGTTCAACCTCACGGTTGGAAACTGCTCGGACTTGAGCTCCAGAACTTCAACAATGTGAGCGATGGCGGTCTCGGTAATATCGCTGGAGTACCATTCGCGCAGCACGTCATAATTCCCTTCAACCGCTTCCTTTCCGAGATAGCCAACATGGTTCATTGCAACCGCTATGGCTTCGTCCTTATGGCTTCTTGCATAGTCAGTCGCCGCTACGACCGCGTTCACGACCTTTTGTATGACTTCCGGCTTTTCCTCAATCGACGCTTGACTCGTGGCGAGAGACCCTTCGGGCCAGGCATCGTCCTTGTCTGGATACGGCAAGAGATGAAACCCGCCCTTCTTCAACCAGGCTAGGTACTGAGGGCGACCAAACACAGCCGAAAAGCTCGGATCGGCGAAGGCTTTCGCGCGGGCTGCAAGATCACCGGAAACAACCTGCAGGTCATGATCGGCGTCCCAACCATGGCGCCGGCACAACCACAGAACTTCGTTGCGCGATCTCCCGCCTCCGACCATCACCTTTTTGTTTTTCAAATCGGCAAACGAATGGATAAACTCTCTCGCTGCGCAGGGATATCTCGAGTTGCTCGTGGCGCACAGGGCTTTTACTTTCACTCCACGGACAACCGCTTCCACGATAGCGCTTATCGACGTGTAGAAAGCAACCTCACCTTCCACCAACAACTGGACGACTCTGCGCTTCGGATCGTTTGAATGGATACAGCGGACTTTGACGTTTTCTCTGTCAAAGAATCCTTTCTCTTCCGCTAGGTAGAAAGGGAGACCGCTCATCGAGGGCGCGCGCAAAACCAAGATCATTTTCGTTCTAATCCTTCCTGGTCGCTATTTATTGAGCTCGGCCTTGGGAAAGCCGTAGGCGGCGACTACTTTGTTCTGATATTCACCGAGTCTCGTATAATGTTCCCAGTCCACCAGGGACAACTTCTTGCCTCTTATTTCCTGGCCTTGAATAGAACCCGACCCCCAAACGGAGGCTCCGAAGGGCTCGAATTCGTCGATGATTTTTTGGCCTTCTGCCGTAGCCAAAAATTCGATCCATAATAAAGCAGCATTGGGACTGCTGCTTGTGACGATAACCCCCACAGACTCGCTGGGGCGGACAGGGATCGGCTCCAGAAACTTATATTGAAGCACATGAGCGGGATCTTTCTGCTGCGCTCTCCTGATGGTTTTGTAATTGTTCCCTATGAACATGGGATACTCTCCGGCAACTACGCTCACAACCCCCCTGGTGCCGCCACGCACCCACACCGGTTCCTGAGCGGCGAGCTTACGGGCATAGTCTAGAGTCTTTTCCATTCCCCATGCAGGTACGAGGGCTGCTATTTCCGTGGGTCTAATATCGGCGACAAATTTTTTCCCTTTGAATTCGGGTTTAAGATAATCCTCCCAGGCGTTGGGTGTTTTCTCCGGAGGGATGAGGTCTTTGTTGAATGCTACTCCTACTTGGATGTTGGCAGTCAACGCCGCAACATTGCGGTTCCTGGGATCGATCATTTTGGGGTGGATTTGCAGCACACCGTGTTCGGCCATTCCAAGGATATCGAACTTTTTCTGGTAGGGAATATACTCGTTATACAAATCGTTGGCCATCGAGATGGCATCCCACTCCTTGCTCATGCCAGCTTTAAGCTCAAGGAGGATCCTCTGATGCTCGGTGACTCCCTGGGCTTCCTGCGCGCTCACGTCGATAAAAGGATATTTCCTTTTGAAGGCGCTCGTCATAGCTTTGATTGATTCCGCATCTAGACCGGTCAGGACTTTGAGTTTTCCCTCTTTTTTGGCCTCAGACACGATTTGATCGTGGCTCATGTAAAAGATATACCCCTTCGCTTCCGCTTCACTTTTGGCTTTAGCAAGAGGGGAATCGGCCGTAGCGGCGGAAGCGGATTGCCATATTCCTAAGCTCATGCATAATACGGCGGACTTAAAAAAGTTACGATTCATCGGTTACCTCCTGCCACTAATGTGTTGAACCGAATTCCTTTTCAGTCCGTGTCAGGCGCTAGCTCGGATTCCTGCTTCATGCAACTGGCGCGCTATAAAAGCTTTCATGAGTTTTAGTGCTCGGTCCGATTCCGGGCCAGGGTCCCGGGCGAATCCATGAGGCATCCCCGGGAATAATTCGAGTTCTACTGAGCCACCGGCAGCACGGTACGCCTCGACAAAACGATGCGGTATCGATAAGGGCACGTTATCGTCAGCGGTCCCCTGGATAATCAGCACAGGCGGCGATACAGGCGATTCGCCACGATCTAAAATCAGTTGGGGATTACCCTCTTTCATCGCCTCCTCCGTCAGGAAGTAGGCCTCGGTCGATTCCGTCAGCTGAGCATGGCCGATCTCCTTCGCATAGAGGTAGCGCGCATAGCAGTCCAACACTGGCCAAGCCGCCAAAATGTACGAAAACGTCGCGTCCGGTTCGTTTTCCGCGGCCAGAGGGAGCGCCCGATAGCGCGGATCATGAGGGCGCATGGCACTGAGCACGAGCGTGTGTCCGCCGCTCGACGTGCCTAGACCCCCGAGCAGCTGAGCGTCGGCATTAAAGTCACGTGCGTGGACCTTGAGCCAGCGCGTGGCATAGTTGACGTCCTCTACTTGACTGGGATAGGGGTGTTTCGGCGCACCCCGAAGCGCGATGGCCGCGACGACCAAACCGCTAGCCGCAAGCGTCTGATCAATCGACTCGTTAGAGGTGTAGCTGCCCCGATTCCACGCGCCGCCATGGACATCTAACAGCGCCGGAAAGGATCCGCTGCCTTCAGGTTGATAGATGCGAGCAGGCCATGAGCCGTCTTGATCCTCCCGATAGGTTACATCGTGAGCGCGAACCTTATAGCTTCCCTTGGGGTCATACTTGACGGCTCCATCCATAGATGATGATTTTCCGTTGCTTTGCGATTTCACGGTAAAACTCTCTCAGGGATCATAGAACTTCAGTTTGCCTCTACGCGACGTGAGACTGTTTGCCCTGGTCGGTGTTGCTCATCAGGTTTGCTACATCGCGCGCGTCGGCAATTTTCTCGAGCGCCCATAAGTTTTTCACCAATCGATCCGCGCAGTCTTGCGGCAGAGTCTCTACCGCCAAGGCACGAAACTTAGCCTCAACCTGCGCGTCGGTCATGGGCCGCTCGGGTGAGCCGGTGGGGTGTTCTACAATTTCTTTATGCGTGCGGCCGTCTTTGAGCACTACAGTCGCGGCGACGACGCCGCGGGCAAGAGAAGGATCCGCGATGACGTCGATTCTGTCACGAACGGACGCAATAAAGGGATCGTTGGCTCTCTCGTCGCTGTATTGGATAGGAAAAGCGGCCCCATCCACCAACGCCACGGCCATAGAATGATGGTACGAGAAGCTCGCCTGTAAGCCGGTCGTTGGATGACGCAGCGTTTCCTGGCTTTTGAAGGCGCGAACCGAGCCGGTGATGCGCTCCACGTTCTCAGGAGTCACTCCGTCTTTTGACCTGAGAGAGAGCATGGCATCGATAAGGCCGTGCTTTCCGACTCCACATGCATACGGTTTTATGCCGACCATTGGCAGCTCCCAACGCTCGCCCAAATCAGCCATCGCTTTATCCAGATCATAATCCTTAGCCATTACTGCGATGAAACCGCGCTTGCCTTCCAAAATATTATTTGTCGAGGTAAAGCCAGCCTGAGCCAGGAGAGCAGCCAGGACGCCGCTCTTGGCTGCATGCCCTGTGTGAAACGGCTTACACATAGAGCCGAAGACTTGTCTCAAGCCCGACGCCTGCGTGCCGGCGATGCCGAACGCGTACGTCATCGCCTCGGGCTGCAGCCTGAGTAACCGTCCCGCCGCGGCGGCCGCACCGAACACGCCACAGATGCTCGTGATGTGCCAGAAAGAGGCAGTTTCACGGTAATTAGGCGCAATCACAGAACCAATCCGGCATGCCGCTTCGATACCTAACGCGTAAGCCGCCAAAAACTCCTTCCCGCTGACGCCATTTGCCTCACCCACGGCTAAACATGCAGGGAAAATTGGCGACGATGCATGGATCATGTTCAGGTAGTGCGTGTCGTCGTAATCCAAAAAATGGCCCAGATAACCGTTCGCCATTGCGGCGTTTTGAAGATTGGTGCGAAAATTCTTGCCGATGATGGAAGCCCGTGCCGCGCCTCCCTCTTCCCGAAATAGGTTCAAGAGAATGTCGACGGACGCGTCCTGGCTGGCATTCAGAGCTACGCCCACAAAATTGATCAAACAACGCTTGCCCAGATGAAGAATGGCATCCGGAATTTTTTCAGTAGGATACTCCACGACAAAACCGGCGAGCTTTTCGGTCGGCCCCATATGCGATACTCCTTTCAGATCCGCAGGCTCGCTCACGAGAGCCTACAATGAGGTTGCGCGGTAACTCTTGCGCACGAAGCAGGGACTCTAATCGCTCGGAAATCTCGCGTAGTACTTGACCGCGTTGTCCCAAAACAGCTTTCGCTTCACTCGTTCGGGAAGATCCCATCCCATGACCGTCTCGACCGAATTCGGGAACCAGCTTTCGCTGTGCGGATAGTCCGATGCGTACATCAGAATATCTTCACCCAAGAGGTCGAGGGTAACTTTGGTGAGATTTTCGCCTTCGGACATCTCGATGGTCTGGAAATAACGGCCACTGCGGACGTAGTCGCTGGGCTTCATCTTGAGCGGAGGGAGCGCGGCAGGTTTGCCACGCGCCTGTTCGTCGATTCTTGCCATCCAGAACGGAAGCCAACTGTGCCCCGCTTCCAGCACCCCGATTCTAAGCCGTGGGTACCGATCCATCACTCCCGATCCGATGAGCGCCGCCATGTTGCGTTGTCCGCACCACGGATGCGCGGCGGCGCGCTGGAGAAACTCGTTCTGCCACGTGTCCAGGCCGCCCGGCGAGTAGGGCGGCGTGATCGAAAACGTATGGAGCGCAACCGATAGATCGTGATGCGCGCACGCAGCCCATACCGGTTCCAGGTCGGGATGATCCAGAGGAAACTCGGTTGGCGCAAACACGTAAACAGCCAGCGGCCAGTCCTCCTCGGCGCAGCGGTCAAGTTCCTTGAGGCTCGCCTGAAGATCCCGGCAGCCAACCAGAATGACCCCTTTCAGCCTTTGCGGAGACGCACCGCAATAGTCGGCCATCCATTGGTGATAAGCGCGGTAGACGGCTGTCTCAAGATCCACATCTTCGCTGATCGTAAACGTTCCTAACGACCCGGGAAGCATCAGGTTAACGTCCACTCCCTCCAGATCCATATCCTTGATCCGTTCCGCCGGATCGTCGTCCAGCAGCGGGTTCGGGTTACCGCCCTTGCGAACCATATAGATCCGGGCCTCCCTTTGGTCGTCTGGTTTTGCCGAGCCAAGCCGCCGCTTGTAATGGCGGGATCCAAAGTTGTAGTTGATATGACCTGTGCGGCGGTGAGTTACTTTGTACGGCTCATAGGGTTTAAGCTTTTCTTTCTCCGCCTCCGTGAGATACCGCATGAGGATATCCATCGGGGCGCCCGAGTGCGTGTCTGCGTCGAAAATTTTAAAACCGTTGCGGGCCATCTTGGTTTCTCCTTATAAATAAAAGACGTGTTCTGGACGAAAATAATTCGGTCAATTTTTATCCGCTCTTGGGAACCCGAACGCCTTGACAACTTCTTTTTGGTAGCGCCCCATTTCACGGTAGTGTTGATAACCGAGGAGAGAAATTTTTTTCCCCCGGATCATTTCCGCCTGCTTTGATCCCGGAGTAAGCAAAGACGCGCTCAAATCGGCTTCGTCCAGTACCTTTTGCCCCTCCGGGCTAGCCTGAAATTCCAGCCAGAGCAGCGCGGCATGAGGATTCTCAGAGGTCGCCAGGATCGCCTCGCTCCCGCTCAACCGTACGGGAACCGGCTCCACAACCTTAAGTCCTAAACCGCCCGTTACGTCCTTCTTCACTTCTCTGAGAATGCTTTTGCCATTTAATCCCAACCCAACGGGCATCTCACCTGCTTTTACCGAACTGATGATACGACTAACGCCCCTCAACCACACCGGTTTTTGCGCTGCCAATTTTTTGGCGAAGTCCAACGTTTTCTCCAGGCCCCAGGCGGGGACAAGCGCGGCAAACATGACCGATCTCACGTCTGTGGCGATTTTTCTGTCCGCGAATTCCGGTTTGAGGAAACCGTCCCAGATATCAGGAACTCGATTCGGCGCGATCAGGCGTTTGTTGTAGGCGACGGCCTGGAAATGGCCGCCAAGGGCGACGATGCCCCGATTGACCGGGTCTACTAACTCCAGTACCATCTTAAGCACACCGTGTTGTGCCATCCCTAGAAGATCATATTTCTTCTGATAAGGGATATAATCTTCATAGTTATCGAACGCCACGTAGTTTATATCCCACTTCGCCACTCCCGCCTTCATCTCCGAAAGCATTCGTTGATAGGTCTCGGTGCCTCCAACCTCTTCGCAACGGACATTGATGAAGGGGTACTTTTTCCTGAAGGCCTCCGCGGACGCGTTAAGGACTTCCTGCTCCATGGAGCTCAGTACACGCAGCTTCGCCTCTTTCTTGGCTTGAGCGACAATCTCGTCATGATTGGCAAAGAAGACATAGCCCTTGGCCTCCGCTTCCTGCTTCGCTTTGAGCAGCAATGGGCTTGGACCTGCTGCAGCAAACCCGCCGGGAACTTGTATCCACAACGCCACGAGAAATGCGGCTACCCAAGAGAGTGTTCTTTTCATAGGCCTCCCCTACGTCCGGCTTGCTTGATCGGTCCTTCGCGTTCTCACACTGCAGTTGGATTCGTCTGTGCGCTCGCAGTTGTGTAGCTTGATTTCTACAGGGAGTGTGTACTAAGTCAAATAGATACTTCGAATCACACTGTTTCGTCAAGCTTATGCTTCAATCAGCAATCCAGTAGACGGGGAGAATAACTTGAAAAATTGTTTGGCAACTATGACTGTGGTCTTCTTTGCCGCGATCGGAGCAACGAGCCTGATGGCCCCGCGCGAGGCGCGCCCTGCGGAGCCGATCGGCATCGAAAAGAACGCCGAGGAATCCCTCGAAAAACTTTACGCGAAAGAACCCGGAGCCAAGATACTCGCCGAGAAGGCAAAGGCGATTCTCGTCTTTCCCAATATTTTCAAGGCGGGTTTTTTGGGGGGCGTTGACTATGGTGAGGGCGTTCTCTTTCAGAACGGGGAGGTCAAGGGCCACTACAGCTCCGTTGCCGGGTCATTTGGCCTTCAGGCAGGCGTTCAAGTGTTTGGTTACGCGATGTTCCTGTTAACCGACAGCGCGATTGAGTATCTTAACCGAAGCGATGGTTGGGAGATCGGCGTTGGGCCGAGCATCGTTGTGGTAGGCACCGGCATGGGCAAGTCGATCACTAGCACGACGCTCAGGGCAGACGTCTACGCCTTCATTTTCAACCAGCAGGGATTCATGGCGGGCTTCGGTATTCGGGGGTCGAAAATCTCGCGGACCAAGTAAGGATTCTTGATCAAGCACTTCCGCGGCGTACTCGCGCTGATGGCGAGGCATAAGACAGCGGTATCAGAAACAATGCAAGCTTCGCAGCTCTGACACTCTTGGCTTCCCACGCTTGCCTCTTGGCGCGGGCCTTCTGAATCGGGCGCGCTCGGCTCTACCTTATCTTCCCCATCCGCACCGTCTAGTTTGCATGCGACCGCAGTGAAGTCTATCATCGGAGCACAAGGCACAATCGCAAAGAGACTGGGAGAGATGGGAATCAAACTGAACCCGGTGATAACGTGTTCATCATCTGAAGCTGTTAAGTCTGCGGTTCAATCCGCCGTAGGAATCGGGCTATTTTTTCGCGATAGCGTAGAACCGGGTCTCAGGCAAGGGTATCTGAAACGTATTCAAATACCCCGCCTAGAAGACATTCAAGTGCGATTCTACACTATTTGCCGCAAGGGAGTTCCCCTCTCCCCTTACGCAAAAGACTTCCTTGTCCTGCTACGGCGAGCAAGAAACCCGAACTAGCTTGCGCGACAAGCTTTCATCCAGGGCCTAACTCTCTGCTACATGCAGCCAAAGCGTTGCGCTTCTCCAGCACTCATGAGGTCGCGCCAATGCTAACTAAAGGGTAGCCGGGTCCGAATAGAGATACATCAGTCTTCTTGCCGTGCAAATCACGTGCTAGTTGTTGGTTTGTATGCGTTTATACTTTGATTCGTGAGCTTGACATCAGCAGATCATCAAGGAACTCCGACGCTGGATCGACACTCGTCACTAGGAGATGATCGCGTGCGCGGGTGCACGCGACGTAGAGGAGGTGGCGTTCTGTGTTGTAGACCTCTTCCAGATCAGAATCATCCGCCGCGGTCTCGATCCGTTGCTGAAGGGGAATGATTTCGTCGTCGCAGGCCATGACGACGACGGCTCGAAATTCTAAGCCTTTGGCGAGATGCATTGTGCAAATAGAAACGTGGCCGTCGGTGGTTTCGACCTTATCGTCGAGCACTGTGAATGATAGCCCGCTTTTCTCAACCGCTGCACGGGCGCGGTCAAGTTCTGCGGACGAGCGGACGAACACTCCGATTTCGCTGGGCACGACGCCTTCGTTATATCGGTCACGGAGCCACTCGCCAACCGTTTGGCTTTCTTCATCGGGGCTTTTCAAAACTCGGATTTCAGGTGCCGGCCCGTTAAACACCGAAATCGTGCCGAGGCGTTCTTCCGTGATTCCATCGACATCGGACAGTTCGGGGCCGAGCAATCGGTCGGCTTGTGTTCGGATTTGGTGGGAGGTTCGGTAATTGATGTGCAGTGTCCGGGATCGCCCACGAATATCGACACCGAGCGCCTTCCAGGAAAAGGGCAGCTGAAAAATCCGCTGCCCCAGATCGCCCGCAAAGAAAAGGCTGTTTGCTTTTCCTGTTCCAAGGGCAGCGAGAAACCGTAGCTGAGCGACACTCACATCTTGTGCCTCGTCAACCACGGCAAAATCAAAAGGCGCCCGTTTCCCGTTGGCTAACTGCTCAGCCAGTCGGCGGAACATCCCGGCGTAGGTGATTGAGCCATCAGTTTGCAAACGAGAGCGGACACGATCAAAAATCGACCGGAGCACGGCTCGCTGCGGTTCGGGCAGTCGTGTTTTTCTGCCTAAGCGACGAACATCGCGATAGGCTTCCCACGTGTCCAACTGCCACGCGTCCACCACCTCGGACCACTCAGTCCATAAAAAGTGCTGGCTGAATTTGTGCCCGCCGATTTCCTTGGCCGCCTCCGACAGCATAGCGCGAAGAAGTTCATCTAATGCAATGTTTGCCGCACCGAATTGCAGCTCATAAAGCCGCCGCCCGATCGCATTGATCGAATACACTTCGATGTTCTCGCCAAGACGCGGTTCATGATGAAGCAAACGACGCAGCTTAGCCCGCAAGGCGTTCGAAAGCGTATCCGAAAAGGTTGTGAGCAGTATTCGCGAGTCCCGGTTGTGTCGTGCCAGATGCACAGCCCGGTGCAACGCGACGATCGTCTTGCCCGTGCCCGCCGAGCCGGCGACCCGCGCCGGGCCATTGAAATCGCGCTCGACCAATTCTCGCTGCGCCGGATGCAAAAAAATCGTCCACTTGTCCCAAGGATATTCCAGAGCCGCTGCCAGTTCATCCACGTTGTTCATCACGCGGAAACGCCGCTGCGCGTCCGGGTGTTCGAATGGATCAACGGTCCGAGAGAGCGGTTGAACCACTTGTGGTTTGCCGCCGGTGGCAACTGCCAACAGCGCTTCAGCCGCCTCTGCCGGCAAATGGTCAGCGACTGTCAGGAGCGTGTCTTCATTGGCTTCACGGACATCGGCAAGCCACTCCGCCGGCACTCCATAGCCTAGCAACTCTTCGTCTGCGACTTGCTCGAACAGCCGCGGCTTCGCCGAGACCTGCTCTACAACCTCCTTGTACGTCGGAACCAAGATTTCCTGTACAGTTTCACGAATTTCTACCAACTGCGCCGCGCCTGTCTTCGGATGCGTTTCCAGTTTCCGGCGCTCAGCCCAGCGATAGGCTTCGTCGTGATGACCGACGTAGCAGAGCAAAAGGCTCGTATCAGCTTTGTGAACGATCAGACGGATATCCCGGCTAACCCGCACCGACCAAAAGTTCGGATCTTTGGCCTTACCGAGTTTGTGAAACTGCATTCCCGGATTCGCCGGATCTATTTGCAAGTCGAAGGCCGTAGTTTTAACGGCTTTCTGTTCCTCGCCAGTCAGCCGCCCAAGGCTGTCAGTGAATGTATCGGCGATTCGAAATTCCATGATGGAGTGATATTCCGAGTTTACCGGCTAAATCAGCAGACGATAGTCGTAGGGCGCCGACCCGAATCCGCTCAAATACGTCCCGACTTTCGCAATTGCGCTAGCCGAATCAAGTGTGGCGGGGAGGCGCGAGTAGTAGTCGAATGTGTTCCAGTTCATCTTCGACAGCCCGAGAATCTCGGTCGCCACTTGAACAACGTCAGCCTGACCTGAGTAGCGGCGGATCGACAATGGCGCAGGAATCCGCCGCTTTCCTTGGTAGTACCTGAACTTTGGGTTCTGCGCGCTCGGTGTGGAGCCGTGGACCCACAGCAACGCGGTGCTTTGGTTCTGAACAATGACCGTACCCCGTGCAATAGGGAAGTTGTCGATCTCAAGCTTCCCGGTTACGACCTTCGAAGCAAGGTAGCGAAGAGACTCCTCTATCGTCACCTCTATAAGTTCGACATTCGCCACACCCTCCAGGCCGTGAATCAAGCCTCGTTGTTCGTTAGCTGTGAACGGCGTGCGTTTATGAACAACAACACGCGTGGGGATGCGCATCCTCGCGTCAAAGAACAACTGACGAATCGTCTCCCCAGTTCTGCGCGCGTCGTCTTCAGACATAAAGGGATTTCCACGTCTGATGATAGGATTCTCGATACGGCCCAACCGGAATTGGAGACCTTCACCTCTCGCACTGTACAAATGGCTACACCCGAGCAGCACATGATCGCCTCGGGCGGCATCTGCATCGATACTGTAGCCAATTCCGACAAAGGCAGTTTCGTCATCCAGGCAATCGAGAAGCCACGGTGTTCGAAGGGCTTTGGAGTAAAGGGCAAGAGATAGCCACCATCGAACCCGGCACAGCTGAGGGTTGAGAATCGTTTCCTCACGGATGAACTGTGTACTTTGCCCTTGACGCGCTGCGTATGCTTTAACGTAATCGTGAAGATTGAACTGTTCAGTGTCGGCGTCGATGACTTTGTACGGCGTCCACCGCGCCGGCACAAATATCGCTACAACGGATCCGAGTCGCAAGCCACGAATGACGTCGAGTGCTTTACAGATCCGTTGAGCAAGTTGTTTTGCCGCAAACAGTGTGTCACCCGAAACCGGCTCTTCAACGTCTAACCAGGTCGATTCCCCCGGGTTCGGGTACGTTAGTGGCAGGCCGAACGCTGACGTGAAACCCGGGAAGATCTGCAGATAGTCTCGTTCGGTAGGCGTCGGTTGAGAGCTTTCCTGAAAACGACTTAAGAACCATTTGAACTTTGCAGCGTCAGCGCGAGGGCAAACGACAGCGACATCAATCGAGGGCGAGAGCCCCGAGCTTGTTAGTTGAAAATCCCACGGTCGGTTCTCCAGTAGGCCCTTAAGCGGATTTGGATTATGTACCTCAGCCTTGCCGGTAAGCGAACTGAAAGTGAGATTGGCATCCTCAACCACGAGACCGCTTTGGCGGGCGTAACGTTGCATTGCCGTAGGGAGCGGATTCCTGTCCTTCTGGACGAGCCCGGCATAGATAGGCGCTCGGGAGATTCGAAATATCCCGCCGGGAGTCGAGATATCGCGGTGCGTTATCTTATTGGTCCAGTGCTGCAGGTCGCTGTCAAACACGTCATTGTGCTGGTATCCGTATACGGCATTGCGAAGCATCTTACTCGCCTCTTGGTCCGCGAATTGTCCGTCCTGAAACTTAGCAATCACCTCTGGCACTAGCACGACATGAGAATTGCCGTTTAATGACATTAACCGGAAGGACAACGCACGATGCAGCCGATAAGTCGTACCCTCGTAGACTTGCTCCATATAATGCGTGGCTTCCCAGATTCTTCGACTTCCATCGGTTTCAGCTCGAATTTGTCCGGCTACACCTCGAACTAATGCACGGCGGAGAAGAGATTGAATCCGTGCGTCTTTTGCGAAGTCTTCCTCGGAGAGAGCTACTTCAATCGGGCTGCCACGAAGCGCATTCCCGAAAGCTTCTTGGACTTTCAGCGAGCAGGAAAGCACTAGGGCGCCGTCGGCCATGGAAACTGAAACGCCATTACTGGGAGCAAGGTGCTCGTCAAGCCAAACACGGCGGTCGGTGTCCTTCGGTATGTCAAGATCGAGCTTCAATGCGTGTGTCGGATACGACAAGGGATAGGCGTTGCTTTTGACAAGGGCGGTTGCAGGAAGGGTAGAAGCCACGAACGCCTTTGGGCGGTTGGTCAGCTCCATGGCCGATGCGAGAACTTTTTTGGCTTCCGCGAGCAACTCGCCGTCTAACTGCCGCAGGGCCAGTCTCGAAACTAGGTCGTCGAACCCTTCCGACGGAACGAAAAACGCATCTCGCTTTACAGCGCTGGCGTTTGCCAGCAATGCTTCGACGGGTTGAGAAATATCTTCGCCAAGACCACACCAAAACAGGCGGCAAGGGCCTGCCTCCCTGTAGGCCTGATTCAGGAGGGACATGAGAGATTTGTCACGGCCGCTGTAGCCGACAACGACGAGGTCGTAGTCGCGCAACTCATGAAGTAGCTCGGAACGAAGATTTGTTTCCTGATGCTGTAACTCGTCCGTCGTGTTCTTCAGTTCGTCGTATCGATAGTCGCCATGCATCGAGACGACACGCAGTTCTCCAGCGGCATGGGGTCTGGTTGCACGATGCACGGTGTCGATACCGACTTCGACGCAGACGAAGTTTGCAGCTGAGCAGGTGCGCCCAATCAATCCGTCAAAGTTCGTGGTCCAGACTGTCCGGATTATTCCAGCTTTGGCGAGAAGTGGCAGAAGTCGATAACCTGTGTGCGGCTTTGCCTGGGCGACGTAAGACTGAAAGAAACTTCGCCGATCTTGTCCCGTTGGGTAACACTCCCGAGCGTAGAAGGAGTATTCCTCAGGACTCTCTGCCGCGGGATAATTTCCGCGCTGGTCGAGCCAGCGCTGGATGCGCTGACGGGTACCGGGCAAAGAAAGCTCACCGACTGACTCCCGGAGCAGCGGGTTCTGCGTGACGAAGATCTCCCGCTTCCATTCCCAGATGCAGCGCTGGGCGGACGGTATTCCTGATGAGATCGATGAGCCTGCACCGAGTAAGAAGCACACGGCACGACCACGATTTACCGCGAGTGAGCGGACAAAGGCGTCCACCGATAGCCGCGCAACTTCTCGCTGCGTCATGAGGTTCTCGCTGGTCGCAGTCATGCCACCTCAATAACTAGACCTGGTTTGAAGAAATTCAAGCAACCTTGAACACCTTCATCACTTCGTCGCCGAGATGATTGATCACCTTCACCGCGATCCGGCCATTCTTGGGTTTCTCAAACGGTCGCGATGTATCGCTGTTCAGCGTCGCCCAGGCTTCTTCGTTGATCTCCGCTTTCAGCGTCGTCTTTAAGCGCGCTGTAGGGGTCGTTGGCGCCCAGGAAGTAGGCGTGGCGGACGAAGAAGCTTTCTTCGTTGTAGTCGGTGTCGATGAACCAGCAGGCGATGCCGTCGGCGCCGTCGCTGATGACTTCGCCGGTCTGAGGTTTGAAGACATCCACACCTTTCACCTTCACGCGCACCTTGCCGTCCTTTTCGGTGATGAGATCGATGTCAGGCTCGCCGAAGATGACGAAGAGGTTGCCTTTGCCGGTGTTCTTGAGGTCCTCGGCCATGTGCAGGTCGGCGTTCATGCGCGCCTTGAGCACGGGGATGCGGCCCAGTTTGCTGAACTCCGTGGTGTGCGCCTCGTAGTTGAAGGCGCAGGCGATGAGCACATCGAACCCGGCGTCGCCGGCCTCGCGGGCGGCGGCGACGAGGTCGGCGCGCTGCACGGTGCCGAACTCGGGGCCGATGAAGATGGCGGCGCGCTTCTCGGTGTCGCCTTCCAGGTAACGGCCTTCGCCACAGACGAGTTCACCGGGCCAGGCGGTGAGAGCAGTGAACGTGATCCGGTCCTCCTTGTGCGCCTGCTGCACGCCCGCGGTCTTGAGGTTCTCCAGGATCATCTGAGGAAAGGACTGCTTGGCTCCGTATTCGGCGCTGTCCTCCTTTAGGGTGTCGATCAACTCGTCGTTCTCATCCACACCCAGCACGCGGTGCGGGCTGAGGCTCTCCACGGTAAAAGGACCGGCTACGCGCACTTTCTTGTTGTCCGGATAGGGCTTGTCATAAAGGTACTCGAACTCCGCCTTGGCGGCGATGGAGGCGTCAATCTCCTTCTGCCGGGCGATGCGTGCTTGCCACCAATCAGCGTGCAGTTTCGCCGAAGCCTCGGGCCAAGGGTCAGCAGGGCGTTCAGGTAAAGTCTTGAGTGTATAGTTCCGTTTCAAGTTGTGGTTAATCGCTTGGAGCCACTCCGCAAGCTTCGCTGAACTGCCGGACTCCCCGCGTCCTTGCTCTGCTTTGAGTGCATAGAAAATTTCCTGAGTATTTGCGTCCCAGGGATCTTCGGCGGGGCGCGGAATCTCCCACTCCTGCCACTGCTTCTTGAGCGCGCGTTCAGCTTCTCGCGCAACGGCTCCAACGTCTGCTGCCACTTGTCCCAGATGACATCGATCTCCGCGTTGTTGGCGATGGCACCTGAGCGTGATACATGCGGCAAGCGCTCATAAACGAAGCCGTGGCGGATGTTCCCTGCACCGGCTGCGAACTTGGCGCAGTGCGGGTGACTTCGGCTTCCTTGAGCTGGCCATCGCGGGAATCGGCCAGCAGGTAAAACGGATAACGCGCGCCCATGATGCGGGCACGGGCCAGCGCCAGCGCAACGCGCGAAGTGTCAATCGTGATCCAGCGGCGGCCCCATTGCTCGGCGACGGTAGCGGTGGTGCCGGAACCGCAGGTCGGGTCGAGCACGAGGTCGCCAGGGTCGGTGGCCATTAGGAGGCATCGTTCGATCACTTCTTTCGATGTTTCTAACGACATAGACCTTTCTCGGCTGTAGAGCCAGCCACGCCAGTATCGTCCCAGTTGTCAACGGAATTGGGAATACACCGTAGTCATCAAAACTTGTTCGCGAACGTAGTAAGCGCGGCAGTTCCCAGATTGCGACATCGACGTCGCACTTAGCAGCCTCTGCATTGAAGATTGCTGAGGTCTGACTCCAGCACCGTCCTTTCGGAGGTAACTTAACTCGCCCCTCAAAGTCAACTGTCATATCTTGTTCCGGGGCTGTTGGCCTGCCATAGGTTGTCGACGGTCGGTAAATACGCGCTCCTCCCGGCAGCGTGTTCGATTCCTGCGGCTTCGTCTTCGAGAGTCAGTCTTCGTCGCTGCTCTCGTCGCTGACATCTTCAACATTGGTACGCAGTCCCGCCGCTCCATCAGTGTCTTAGCCGTGAAGAGCTTGCGGAACTTTACCCATTGATCCGCTCTTCGCGGCATACCAAATCAGTGTAGTCAGCTATCCGACTTCTAGTCCAAGTTGTCTTCCTGCCCATCGAGACGACTGTTCTTACTAAACGTGATCTACAGAGACGAAATTATCTTCGCCAAACACCTCGTCGAGCACCGCACGAACTCGATGAACGTTCTCATCACCGATCTGCACGAAGATTGAGCCAGACTCGGTGAGCAGATCGCGGGCGACGGTGAGACGGTCGCGGAGGTACGTGAGATAGCTGTGGATGCCGTCACGCCAGGTGTCGCGGAAGGCTTTGACCTGCTCCGGCTCGCGGGTGATGTGGCCGGCGTTGCCGTCCTTCACATCGCGGCTGGTGGTGGACCACTGGAAGTTGCTGTTGAACTTGATGCCGTAGGGCGGGTCGAGGTAGATGCACTGCACCTTGCCGCGCAAGCCTTCTCGCTCGGCGAGGCTGACGCCATCACCTGCAACGAGTCGCCGAGGATCATGCGATTCGACCAGTTCTGGTCGTGCTGGTAGAAATCGGTCTTGTCCACACCGGCGGGTATACCGTTGAAGTCAGCGAACAGATCCGTCTGCGCGCCGGCCTCTTGATCGCGCTGCTCGCGCGTCTGCCTGAGCAGATCGTCGATCAGTACCTTGGGATGAACTTTTTCCTGGATATAAAGCGGCGGCGCGTGGACGACGAGGTCGCTCCAATCCTGCTCATCTTTCCCACGCCAGACGAGTTGCGGATCGAGGTCGGTGTTGCGCGGATATTTTATCGTCTTGGGCTTTTCCTCCTCTTTCTGAAGAACGGACTGGTACTCGGCCGTAGGGATGTTTTTGCGCTTGGCCTCGTTGTGTGTCAGCGATTCGATCGTCTTTGCCGAAGACTTAAGTTGAGATTTCTTTACCATGTTAATTTTCTGGTCGGCTCCTATCCGGCAAATGAACCAATCATTTTGTTGAACTGAATTTCAACCTTGGCCTTGAAGTCAGCCTCGATCTGGTAAATCTCGGTGAATTCAGCGAAGGCCCAGCAGCCATAAGTTTTGAGATTGTTCACACCGGGAATCCAGTAGGTGTCCATAGTGGACTTCTTTTCCTTCGCGTCTTCGCGGCGGTAGCCTTTAATTTCGACGATCAGGTGCAACAGATCATCGTCGCCATGGCCGTCATCAACCAGCACGATGAAGTCCGGCAGGTACTTGCGCATTTCCGATCCGTACCGGTATGGGACTTCGAGGCCGAGATTGTGGTTTTTGACATAGGCGCGCACGCGAGGATGAGATTCCGCGACGCGGCAAAACTCGGCTTCCCAATCGCTATCCAGCACGACCCAGTTGATATGGCAGCGCCGCGAGTCGGTTTCCCAACGGTCGGTCCTCGATGTGTTGAAGCGAACATGGGCGGTGGAGCCAACGGGATTGTAAGCGTCGAGTACGGCCTTGATTGGCCGCTTGTCGATTAGCGCCCGGTTAATGGCTGTGGTGATCCTCTGGCAGGCCATGTCCGCGAGCATCTTGTACTTAAGCTGCGCGGGGTAGGTGCCGCCCTTGCAGACAAGATACCCATCGAGCCATTGCCGCGCGATGCGCTTGAGCTGCCCGAACAAATGGAGTTCCGGTTCACCGTTAGAGTCGCGAAATTTGCTGAGAACTAAATAAGAAGTCAGTTCGTAGACCACCTGCGATGGTCGCACGTCGCCGGTATGCACGAGGTTCAGATCCACGGGCTGGCCGATGATTCCAGAGTTGCGCGTCTCCGTGGCTCCAACTAGGTCGGGTGTGAACTCCAGTACGGAGTCTTCGTTGAACTCAGCAGTTAACCTCTCTTCGGGCAGCTCCACGCGATAGCCTTCCACGCGCGGAAAGCGAATTTCGAGCGCGTCACGGTCGGGCCGGACGGCCTTTACCTGGACAGTCTCACGCGGCGGCTGGGGTGGCGCTACCACAGGTTTGGCGTTGAAGTCGAACGGGATGCCGAGCACGTCAGCGTACTCGACGTTGAAGAGGCCCTTGTCCGGACCATCTTCATTCAGATCATAGGACTGGCGCCGTAACGCGCGGCCGATCACCTGCTCGCACAAAAGCTGCGTGCCGAAAGCGCGCACGCCGAGCACGTGAGTCACAGTGTTGGCATCCCAGCCTTCGGTCAGCATCGCAACGGAGACCACACAGCGAATATCGGCACCGAGCCGACCGGCCTTCCCGACGGTGTTCATCACTTCGCGCAACAGATCCTGGTCAGTAAGATTCTCGGCCTGGCGAAAGTCTCCGGTGCGCTCGACGATCTCACGCCGGTAACGATCGATCTCATCGGCAGCCATCGCGCGAAAGTTGTCATCCAGCGATTCCCCGGACTCCAGTTGCTCACTGTCGATCAGAATTGTTCTCGGTCGCGGGAGTGGATCGCCGTGCTCATTGTGGTTCTGAAAAAGTGGGAACTTACCGAACTCCAATTGGCTCGTGCCGTCGTCATTCTCGCGCTGGAAGCCGGCAATGTAATCATAGACGAGCTTAGAGGTCGAGGTATTATTACAGACGACGATGAAGCACGGCGGAACGGATATCTTCTTCTTGGCCCAAAGCTCAAACGTCAGCTTATAGTGGCCGTACAACGCATCGAGTGCTGTTTGCAGTTGCGGCGGCAGATCGCGCGGGTCGAGAGCCCCTGCCTTGCCTCGCCCCTTCTTGGGCATTTTGGCGCGGATATGCTCCCAGAGATTGCGAAACATCGGCATTTCATTGCCGGGGATATTGTCCGCAATGGGTACCCTCGGCAGCTTGACGATACCGCACTCAATGGCGTCCATCAGCGAGAAGTCGCTCATCGTCCACGGGAAGAGAGTCCCTTCGGCGTACCCTGATCCGCGCAGAAAAAATGGCGTAGCGGACAGGTCAACAACGCGAGCAATGCCGAGCTTGCGCTTCACAGCTTCGAGGCCTGAAATCCAGACGCGCGCGGCTTCATTGTTTTTCTCCGCTTCTTTCCTGTCCTCGCCTTTCAGCTCTTCGTCATCTTTATCGCCGGGCTTTTCGCGGTAACAATGATGTGCCTCGTCGTTGAGAATTAGGATATTTTTAATCCCCATAAGCTCGGGCATAACACGTTGGATCATCTGACCTTCGGTCTCAGTGGTCTCGATCTCCGTCCCCGTACGGCCCTGGAGCAGCGCACGGCCGCCTTTGGAGATTTCCAGACGCTCGCGGGGCTTGAACGCGTGGAAATTCGTGATCACGATCTTGGCTCGCCTGACTTCCTCAAGAAGGTCTTGTGGAACCAATTCACGAGTTTCGTAATAGCTGTCCGGATCGTTCGGCTGCAAAACACGAAGACGATCCTTGATCGTGAGACCGGGCGCGACCACAAGAAATCCGCGCGTGAAGTGCTTACTCCCGGCGCGGCGGACAGCGTTAACAGTTTGCCACGCAATGAGCATCGCCATAACCGTGGTCTTGCCCGCGCCGGTGGCGAGCTTCAGGGCGAGACGCTGGAGCAGGGGGTTGGCGTCCCTGTTCGCTGCGGCAACGTGCTCCAGTATGCTTTTCCCAGCGACGAAATGAGGCGCGACCTCAGTAAGCCAGATGACAGTCTCAACGGCCTCGACCTGACAAAAGAATGGGCGAGTATCGTTAAACTTGTGATGGCGCCAATGCTGCAATAAGCGCGCGGTTTCAGGAGTGACCTGAGCCGGAGTCGATAAACTTCGCCACTGGTCAACTTCTTGGCGAACCCGATTGATGATCGCGGTGATATCGTATTGCTGTTTCTGTGTAGAAAGTCCTTTGCCTTCATCGAAAATTATTTGTTGTTGTTCAGCTGGAGCTTTGCGCTTCCGGGGCTTTGGGATTGGCGTGATGAACTGAGCGCGGCGGCGACTCTCAATGATCCGCTGTGTCGGCTGACCCTGCTCGTCAAGCTCCCAGTACCGCGCGGGATACTCGTAAGGAGAGTTAAGGATGGGATGTTCGAAAAATGGATTATCCATTTTAACTTCGTCTCGTCGGCGTGGTTACGGAAACAGCCTTTAGAACTCTGTTAGGCCGGGAAGGGTTTGCGGATGGTGTGCGAGCGTGGTGGTTACGTGCAATGAAAGGCCGACAAACTATGCTCCCCGTCAGCGCAACTCTCCGCCCCAGATCTTGCCTGACCTAAATTGCCGCGATTCTAAGCGATTTGGCGGGGTCTTTACAACCCCAGGAAAAGCGACCGGGTCCTGAGAACTAAAGTCTGGGTCTAGAGCAGGGAGCAGGTTTCGGGTGTCAGGTTTCAGGCCGTCCTTCCGAAAAAGCCACGAGGCAATGAGCCCGATCAACGTGGAAATAAAGTCAAAAGACGCTATAGAACGTTGTTGACTAGCTGGAATAACTTCGTCCTAGGCTCTTCGAAATGGCAGCGGTTGATACCCCGACCTGCCGTGCTACCTCCGCTATCGTTAGCCCGTAGTCTTGCACCAATTTAAGCGCAACCTCGGCTCTCAAAGTTGCGCGCACGATCGCCGATCTGGAGGCGTCCGAGAATATCCAACCCGCTCACATCTCCGAGGCGATACAGTATCGGAGCCTGGATCGCAGGCTCTGAAGATCAGATTCAATTCCTTGTTTGGTAGATTACGCTCCTTAGTCTTCACCGTCTTCGTCTTCAATTAGGACGCGACTTTCCTTTTCTGAGTGCTGCTCGCCTGCGAACCTCCAAAAAGATGCCCCCACCTCGCCAAGGTTTTCTCGCGCAGCTCCTTGCTCGCGCCGACGACTGGTGCAAAATCCTTGATCCATGCATAAGGGCGGCAGGCAATGATCATTGCCCGTGACTTCGTGATGTCGGCCTTCGCGCGCTTCTCCGGCGGGATGATCGGATCCAACCAGTTTCCGAGCGTCTCCGGTATAATGTGAATTGCTTCGACCGGATCACAACGTGTCGCGATCGCCCACAATACGTCCCCCTCGTTGGTCGGATCGATATCCTCATCCACGACGACGACACCAAACCGGCAATTCCACACGCCCTGCGGTCCGGACATGGCCGCCATCGCGACCTGCCGCGCGTGCCCGCCATAACGCTGGTGAATGGAAACAACAGCGATATAACCGCTGCTCATGATCGTTGCGCCTTTGATTTCCGGTATGCCCTGCCGCTCCAATTCCAACCATAGATTAGCCCCGCTCAGGTCGCGGCTAATAGAACCGCTCGCTGGGGGCTTCAGCGGTGGCGCGCCGAAATTAATCGGATTACTGCGATAAAGCACTCGCTTGACTCTTATAATGGGAATCTGTTGGCGTCCGGACGCATAATATCCTGTCGCCTCGCCGAACGGCCCCTCATCATGGACCACTTCCGCAGGAGGCGGACTCTCTCCCTCGATCACCAGCTCCGCATTTGCCGGCAACGGCAATCCGGTATACTTCCCTTCGATGACCTCGACCGGGCGCCCTAAGAAACCTCCCGCTACATCATACTCGCTGGTCCCCCATGGCACCGCCCGTGCCGCCGGTATAAACAGCAAAGGATGAGCGCCTAAAACCACCGCGATCGGAGCAGGTTTTTTCTGCTGCCAGTACTTATGACAAATGATGCTCCCATGCCGTCCCGGCGCGATGTAAATCCCCACCGTGTTACGGTCATGAACCTGAATCCGGTACACCCCCATGTTCACCCAGCCGTCCTCCGGGTCCCGCACCAGCACCATGCACCCGGTGCCAATGTAGTTTCCGCCGTCCAATTCGTGCCAGAAGGGAGCGACAAATTGCAGCATATTGACATCCTTGCCCTCCTGCACGTTTTCCATGACGGCTCCCCGGGCAACGGTTTGCGGACTAATGGGCTTGAGTACTTTCAACTTTTCTTTGAGGGTGCGGATAAATTCCAGACGCTTTTCCTCAAAGGGCATTCCCAACGCTATCGCCAAACGCTTGGGGGTTGTGACGACGTTTGTTACCACCCGCTGTCCTTTGGCATACCCTTTGATTTCGTCGAAGAGCAACGCCGGCCCATGATGTTCCTCCATCAATTCCGTCAAGGTTCCGATCTCGAGATGGGGATCGGCTCCATGGACATCCTCGAGTTCGCCTGCTTCTCTCAACTGATCCAAGAACTCGCGCAAATCATCCGTCTGCATAATGTTTCCCTCCTTCACTGCAATAGTGGTTTTACCTCTGTGGCAAAGCTCTTCAGGATATCCTCCATGCTGAGGCGGGATGTTCCCGGCGGAATGTGCAGCACGACACGTCGAATTTCCGGATAAGTATCCAGCGTGCGGCCCAGGATCTCGGCCACCTCGCGCGGTGTGCCAGCCAGATGGCCGCGCCGAAAAACCTTATCCGGCACCTCATCTAGGAGCTTGCCGTGTCCGGCTCCCGCCGTCGCGTGCTCTAGAAAGTCGTACTCCTCGGCGATGCGGCGTGCCAGATCAACCGGAACCGGAAGCTCGTTGTCCTTGAAAAGCCCCGCTTTGAAATCGTAGTAGTAATGGCGCATCGAGCTGGCCATGCGCGGGGCCAGATGCTCTCTAACTTTGTCCCAATCCGAGCTGATGGAGGTGGTAATCCACCAGATAATGTCCAGATCTTTTAGGCTCTTACCTGCTTGCGCTGCCCCGGCTGCAATCGATTTCATGCGGTCGCTGATAACGTCTCCCTCGCAGTGCAACACGACTCCCTGACCCAGTTCCCCCGACAAGGCTAAAGCCTTGGGACCTCTCCCTGGCACAGCATAGAGTGGAATCTTGCCGGTCAGCCGGGCATCCGACCAGGCCAACTTGATCTCACGCCCGTTGTACGGCACCTTCTCACCTGACAGCAGCCTGCGGATTAAGTCGAAATCCTGCCGAAACTGTCCCAGTTTGACGGGTCGTCCACCCAGACCTCGTATGGCGCTGTCGCCAAAGCCGATCGCCAGCCTGATCCGCTCCGGAGCGATCTCGACCAGACTGGCAAAGCCGCTCGCAATCACGCTCGGGTGACGCGTCGCCGTGTGCGTCACGCCCGGGCCAAGCTCGATGCGCTTTGTATTTAGCGCGCACGCCGTTAGCGTCACAAAAACATCCCGCCCCACCAGTTGCGAATCCAGCAACCACGCGTTGTCGAATCCCAGTTGCTCGCCATATTTCACCAGCTCTACAGTCTGCGGCACCGAACGATTGCTGAAGACCATGAAGCCATAAGGTACGGATCTCATCTATGCAACCCCTCGCCGCTCACGGCCAAGCAAACGAGCCCCGGAGCGCCGGATAGTTTCAGTTTACCCACCAACTGCCGCCCTGCTGTCCGCCCGATACTCACGATCAAATTTGTCGATCTCTTCCATATCGAGCGCCAGCCCGTTCTTTTTCAGTTCGCGGACAAAGTCTTGGCGTATTTGCCGGTCTTCATCGTCGTAAGCGACTTCGTTCAATACCGGCGTCTGATATTCGAGTAAATCCGCTCCGACCTGCGACACACGAATGTTGAAGTGGAGCGCGAGCTTCAGCGCGGGCTCCGGACCGGTATTGAAATGCTCGTGGTACCACCAGTCGGGCGGAGACGTCATCGTCCACGGATGCCAATTGATCTTCTTGACGTTTTTTGTCCCCGTTTCCCAGGTAAGATCATACCCGGTCCCTTTTAGCCAAATAATGTGCGCGCCGGCTCCATGGCGATGGCCAAACTGATACTGTCCGACCGGCGTCTCACCCATATGAGCGGAGAGCGTGCCCCCGGCGAGCACAAACCGGCGAAATGGCGTTCTATACCTTGGCGAAGGGATCATCGGTGTCGTAAATAGATCGGGAACAAAGTTGGTTCTCAAGATGGCATCTGAAAATTCCTTGCCGGCCGCCGCAAAGTAATCTTCCGAGTACGTATACCGATCCCGAAACACGTGCGTGCACCCAAACACGAAATCCAAACTCCGAAACCGGTTCAGAACCAATGGCGCATCGGTAAATGCTAAATACCGCGCCGGCTCACTTCCCGACCCATTATAAAGCTGATGCCAGCTGTTCAAGGGCAGCGCAAACAACGAGCCCGTCTGCCACTCGAAAGTGAGTTTCGGCTCCCCCTCATTCCACACCGTGGTAGCCCCCCGCCCTTGAATTACCAATACCATCTCCTCATACATGTGCTTCTCGGAATTGAGCCGTCCCCCCGGCGGAATCTCGCAGATATGCGCGTCCGCTACCCTCTGCCCCGCCAAATTTACGTAAACTCCTTTGCCGCCCTTGCGCTCCCAGGGCGCCAACTCGACCGTGCGCAAATCATCCACGTACAAGCCTTCCAGCTGCGGCACCCTCTCTTTTTCCCGCACCCACCGATCATAAAACGTGTCACTGGTCCCCTTTAGTTTCTGCCATGCTGCCTGCGCCATGATTTGCCTCCTGGGTTAGTGGTTTACACAGACTCCGCTCCGACTCGTGACTACGCCGCTCCGGTTGCCAGCGCCCGCCCCACTTCGTAGAACAGCCGCGGCGATGACCCCAAAGTGTTGCGATAGCGTAGGGCGCGTTTAAAATACAAGTGCATATCGTGCTCCCAGGTAAACGCGATTCCACCATGCGCCTGAATTCCTTCCGCGGCAATGAAGCGATACGCGTCATTGCATACCGCTTTGGCTACCTTGACTACCAAGCCATCCCTCCCTCCGTCGTCAACCTCCTTTACGGCGCCGTACGCCAGCCCTTGCGCAACCGATGCTTTCGTAAACATGTCCGCTAATTTGTGCTGGATGGCTTGGAAGCTACCGATCGGTCGTTTGAACTGAACTCGTTGCTTGGCGTACTCGACGCACATCTCCAGAACCCGATCACATCCGCCCAACATCTCGGCGCATATCGCCACTTGCGCCGGCGGCACCACGCGCTTTAACTGCGCGCCGCCTTTGCCCTCCTCCCCAATCAGGTTGCCGGCGCCTACTCGCGCCCCGTGAAATTCAACCTTGGCAAACCTATAGGTCACGTCCGTCGCCGGTAGCTCCGCGGCTTTGATCCCCGGAGTATCCTTGCCGACAACAAAAAGTGTTAACCCCAGATCCGTGCGCGCCAACACGATCAGCCAATCGGCGTCGGCTCCAAAGGACACGATTGGCTTTTCGCCTTCCAAAACATAGGCGCCGTTTTCGCGTCTTGCACGCAGCGATACCGTCACGGGCTCTATGATATCCGCGTCCTCATACAATGCCGCGGTCGCCATCGCGCGCCCCTCTGCCAATGCCGCCAATATTTGGCTGCGCGCCTGCTCATCCTTCTGCTCCTTCAACAGTAGCGGCGCTATTACCGCGGATTCCCATAGAGGCAGCGGCACCAGAGCCCGTCCTGCCTCGCGCAATAACGGAAAAATATCGCCTAACTTCAAGCCCAAGCCGCCGTATTTCTCTTCAATCAACGCGGACAACCATCCGTGCCCGCCGATTTCCTGCCAGCACACGCGATCAAACGCCGGCTTACTCACAAACGCACGCAGGGTTGCACGCGTATACCGCCCGGAAAAATAATCGCGCGCGTTTTTTTCTAGAATCTTCTGCTCTTCGGTTAAATCAAATCGCATCGGTCTCTTACCTCCTTGGCAGCCCCAATATTCGATCTGCGATCACGTTGCGCTGGATCTCCAAGGTTCCTGAGGAAATACCGCGTGAGCGGGAAGAGTAGTATTGGAACAGCCACTCGCCGTCATCGACCGCGTCGGGACCATAGGCGATTTGCGCGCGCGGGCCAAGCACGTCCACGGCCAACTCGGCGGTCTCCTGATACGCCAACGCCCACGTCAAGCGCAGCAACGAGCTCTCCGACCCCGGAGGCGCGCCCTGAGCCCAGCGGCTGGCGTAATAATATTGCAGATACCCAAGTCCCCACGCAGCAGCATACGCGCGCCCCAAGCGCTCTAAAAATAAAGCTCCGCCCTCCCCGTCAGGCGCCAAGCGATCTTTTGCCTCGGCGACCAGACGGCGTAAGAACTGGTCCATAACCAGGTGCCGTCCCGCGTTCAAAACCGAACGCTCATAGCCCAATGCCGTCATCGCTACTCCCCAACCTCCATTGAGCGGCCCCAACAGGTTTTCCTTCGGTACCCGAACGTTATCGAAAAACTCCTCGCAAAACCCGGTTTTGCCGGTGAGCTGCCTTATCGGCCGGATGGTCAAACCAGGACTCTTGAGGTCGAGTAAAAAGCAACTGATTCCCTTGTGCGGTGGATCGGTCTTTTCCGTGCGCGCCAATAACAGCATCCGGTCCGCGTGATGCCCGTAACTGGTCCAAATCTTTTGCCCGTTGACCACCCACTCGTCGCCGGCCAACTCGGCGCGTGTTTGCAGGCTCGCTAGATCGGAGCCGGCGTTTGGCTCCGAAAAGCCTTGCACCCAGACCTCGTCAGCCGAGAGAATCTTCGGCAGATATCGCTTCTTTTGTTCATCGCTCCCATGCCGAATGATCGAAGGGCCGATCAAGCTGCGTGCCATGTTGTTGAGTCCCCCGGGTGCGCCGGCGCGCGCGGCTTCCTCGGCAAAAATGAATTGCTCAATTACTGTCGCTCCTTTACCCCCGTACTCCTTCGGCCAGGCTAAGCCCGCGTACCCTCCTTCATACAGCCGCCGGTCCCACTCGCGTTGTGCCGCCACCCATTCGACTTCATTTTTCTCGTCCGGTTCTCCGGCCGCCATGCGAAACCGCCCGTTGGCTAAGGTCGTCTCCAACCACGCGCGCGCCCGCGCGCGAAATTTTTCTTCTTCCTCGCTAAAATATGGACCCATCGAATACTACCCTCCTATAGAATAACCCGTAAGACTCGTCACCATCATCAAAGCTTTTCCTCGGCGATGAGCAGCTCCTCGGGAAACAGCTCTTCCAAAGGCTGTTTGCGCTGCGTGAGGCCCTGTTCGACTGAATAGGTAAGGACCTTATCAATCATTTTTGCGTTCGCTTTAATACCGTACTGGTAAGGGTCACCGCCAAATGCCTGTCGCTGCTCGCGCACGATTTCACTGGAAAACAGGATCAGAGAGAGTCTGGGCGGCCGGCTGCGCTCCATGGCCAGGGCCTTCGACTTCTCGAACGCCTCAAAGAGGTTGATGGCGACCCAAGGATCTTTTTCCAGGACACTTTCCCGAACTACGGTAAGGTGATGGGCGGGAAAAAATCCATACTTTTTGTAATAGCGCGCCGCTTCGGTTGTCCGGTCGGGAAAGAGATACCGCAACTTGGGATGGTCCGTTACGTCCACCTTCGCCCTGTCGATCGACGCACCGAACTGATAATGCGCCGCTTCCAACTCACCGTTGAGAAGCATGGTTCCCAGATCCTTCGTTGCATAATTGAGCTTAAGTTCTGGAGGCAGTCTTAAGCCGCCGACGGCGCCCGCGTGGCTGTATTTGGCAGAACGCGCCATAAACCATTCCATATCGGTTGGCTTGACGCCAAACTCGTGCTGCAGGTCGCCGCGAAACCAGACCGCGGCGGTCTGCTGGTAATCCCCGGTACCGATCCGTTTCCCTTTGAGATCTTCCGGTCGTTCCACGCCGCTGTCCTTTCGGATCAGCAACTTGGTGTACTCGAATTCGCGGTGATGAAAAACAGGAAGCGCGCGGTATCCCCACCCCCGCTCTCGCGCCATGAGAAACGAGGAGAAGGACATCTCAGCGACGTCGAATTGGCTGAATTTCAACTGCCGGTAGAAAATGTCCGGACCGGCCAAGGGAAAGAAATTCAGCGCGATACCCTGCGCCTTGACCTCGCCGGTAAGGAGCGGTGCCAAACGGTCGTACTGATTAATCGAGAGAGAAAGTTCGAGATCGCGCATTTCTGCTTCCTTTCGCCATAGGTTCGAGTTCTCCGCTCGTCACTCTGAGCCCTGCGCACGGCGTCGTCCTGAGCACCGCGAAGGAGATCCCGCGGCTCAGGGTAAACGCCTTGAAGAGTCCCGGCACAAGCTCTGTGAGGGACCTGGCTCCTTATCTTTTGCCTTCCTCTTTGGGAAAACCGTATGCCTCAAAAACCTGACCCTGCCATTTTTCCATACTCTGATGATATTCCCAGCTCACTACCGACAACTTCTTACCTTTCAGTTCCTGTTCTACGGCTCCCCCGCGGACGTAAACGGAAGAGGCGAGGGGTTCATACTCATCCGCCAGCTTCTGTGCCTCGGGGCTAGCCATCCACTCAAGAAACAACAGAGCGGCATTGGGATGCTGCGAGACCGAATGAATTCCTTCTGCGACGGTCAGTCTCACCGGTACGGGCTCTAAAGTGACGTATTGCAAAACACCGACGGGGTCCTTCGCTTGTGCCCGCTTAACAGCCGTGTAGTTCGGTCCGATCATCATCGGGATTTCTCCCGCTACTATGGAAGTGAGCGTCCGGCTGCCTCCGCGCACCCAGATCGGCTGCTGCGCCGCTATCTTGCGCGCGTAATCAAGCGTCTTTTCCAAACCCCAAGCGGGAACTAAACCGGCAATCTCCGTTGGGCGGATGTCCGCGGCAAATTTCCTTCCCTTGAACTCGGGTTTGAGAAGATCTTCCCAGGTACGAGGCACTCTGTCCGGCGGGATGAGATTCTTGTTGTACGCGGTGACCTGGAAACGACTAAAGAACGCCACGACGTTGCGGTTCTTGGTATCGATCATTTGATGCGGAATCTGAAGGATTCCGTGCTCCGCCATTCCAAACAGATCGATTTTCGAAAGAAACGGGAGATATTCACTGTAGAAGTCTACCGAAACAGACAAAAGATCCCAATCTTTGCCCCTTCCGCTCTTTAGTTCCAGAAGATTGCGCTGATACTGATCTGTCGCGGTGATTTCCTCGATGTAAAGGTTAATGAAGGGGTACTTCTTCATGAAGGCGGCAGTCGACGCCTTGATATTTGGTGGTTCCATCTCGGCCAACACCCGCAGCTTTCCCTCGGTCTTCGCTTTGGCGATAATTTCATTTCGGTCGACGGGAAAAATATAACCCTTGGCTTCCGCTTCTTTCTTCGCCTTAGCCAAACCCGCGCTGTCGGCAGCAAAAATCGTGGACATGGCACAATAGCCCAGCATGAGCGCTAGAACTAATGACCGGAAAAAAGGTAGCTGCATAGTTTCCTCCGTAGGCTCAGCGTAAACGCGACTCATTCCAGCCTTTCGGCTACAACACCAAAGTGCTCGGCACGAATAAATCTTCAACCTTGGGCCTCTCTGGAACCAGCCCTTGCTCGTGCGCATAATCCATCATCGCGTCGAGCATTTCGCGGTTTTTCTTGATCCCGTAGGGAAACGGGTCATCGCCAAAGATCTCTCTCGTTCTAGCCAGATACCGCTCGCCGAAGACCAAACCCGCCGGAATGCTCTCGCGCAGGTGATCGTAGCCCCACTGCTTTGCCTTCTCGAAGGCGTCGAACAAGTTCAAAGCGATCCACGGATGCGTTCGATAGAGTTCTCCTCTGATGACATAGATATTCACGGGTGGGATGTAGCGATGCTTTTGAAAAAACCTTCTGCCCTCATCGAAGGGATCCGGAAAGAGAGGTTTCACTTTGCCCCAATTGCCTTCCCCGCCGCGCACACGGGTAGATTTGTCGATGATGTTGGGCACTTCATCAAATGCCTTGTGGACCGAAGCGACGTCAATCTCGTTGTGAACTAACATGGACGCAAGGCTCTTATCCCGCGGCACCCGTTGAAAAGAAATGCCCGGTGGCGGCATAAAACCCGTCGCGCCACCGTGGCTGAACTCTTCATCCCGTTCCATGTACCAATGCACCTGGCATTGGGAAACGCCAAAATCGTGCTCGAGAATTCCGCGCACCCATACCGAAGCCGATTGCTGATACTCTTCGACTCCGATTCTCTTCCCCGCTAGATTTTCCGCCGGCTGATTCCGGAATCGATGTGGTACGAGAGCTGCGTCTGCATGAACCGTCTTGACGGAAAGACAGGTATCGCCACGAGGTCGACGCTAACACCGCGCATCTTAGCCATGACATAGGACGCGATCGACATCGCCGCGACATCGAACTCTTGAAACTTGAGCTGGCGCCAAAACGTCACCGCGCCTATCGATCTCGTGGGGACAAGCTCCGTGCCTTCCGGCTTGATCACACCCCTCAATAAAGGTTCGATGAGTTCGTTATTGGGTGGAGCAATGATACTGAGCACTAAGTTAGCCACGAGATTGTCCTTTGCGCGCCAATCTACTGCAGCAGCGGTTTTACCTCGTTGGCAAAGGTCCGCAGAATATCCACGAGACTGAGACGCGGCGTTCCCACCGGAATATGCAACACCACCTGGCGAATCTCCGGATGCGTCTCAACCACACGCCGGATCGTGTCCGCCACGGCTCGCGGCGAACCGGCCAACAGACCCCGTCTTATGACCTCATCCGGCACCTGCTCTAACAGCTTCGCGTGTTCCGCCCCGGCGGTCGCGTGCTCGAGAAAATTGTATTCCTCCGCAATCTGACGCAGCAGATCGACCGCAAGGGGGAGATCTTTTTCTCCGACGATCCCCCGCTTATAATCGTAATACAGATGGCGCATGTTGCTCGTGACTCTGGGCGCCAGGTGCTCCCTCACCCTGCTGTCATCATCGCTGATCGAAGTGGTCACCCACCAAATAATATCAAGGTCCTTCAACGTCTTACCCACGCGCTTCGCGCCTGCGGCCAGGTGTTCTAAGTTGTCCTTGAGTTCCTGTTCTCGGCAGAGCAGCACGGCTCCCTCACCTAGTTCTCCGGCCAGCTCCATTCCCCTGGGCCCGCCGGGCACGGAGTACAAAGGAATCTGGCGCGTGAGTTGGGGATTCGACCATGCGAGCTTGATCTCGCGCGTATTGTAAAGCACCTTCTCTCCGGCGAGAAGCCGCTGAATCAGCTGAAAGTCTGCGCGATGCTGCGCCAGTTTGATAGGCTTTCCTCCCAAGCCGCGGATCGCGCTGTCACCGTAGCCGGCCGCGAGGCTGATTCGTCCCGGCGCTAGCTCCACTAGACTGGCAAACCCGCTGGCCAAGACGGTCGCATGGCGCGTTGCGGTGTGGGTGACGCCGGGCCCGAGCCTGATGCGTGAAGTCGCCAGCGCGCACGCCGTCAGCGCGACAAAAACCTCCCGCCCCACCAGCTGTGAGTCGAGCAACCAGGCGCTGTCAAAACCGAGCTGCTCGCCGGTTTTCACTTGCTCCACCACTTGGGGCACCGACAGATTGCTGAATACCATAAATCCATAGGAGACTGGTCTCATTGCTCACTCCTTCCCGTGCTCGTTTTTGTGGCCACCTCACTGGCCCTTACTTCGAGATCACGGGCTTTTGCTTGGGATTCGACCGGCCAACGTATCTGCCGCTGGGATAACGATCCGGCGGATGCAATATTTCCCCGTCTACGATGACAACGCAAGCCGAGGGCGCATTGCCATCCTTGATTTCCGCCAGAGCATCCGGAGCGGGGGTGCCTTCTTTCGCGCCCGTGAGAATGAGATCCGCAGGCATCCCTACTTTTACGAAACCGACGGGGAGATCATGAATCCGCGCGGTGGTGCCGGTTGACAAGCAGACTGCCTGCTCGGGCTTGAGATCACTCACAGAAGAAATAAACGACATGAACTTCGACACGCCGCCGGAGGCCAAGCCGCCCGGCGTCGGCGAGTCCGTACCGATCATGAGGCGATCCAGTTGGCCTTTTCCCATGAGTTTTTCCACGATCTTTACCGCGAGGGTAAGATTGCCGCCGAGCACGATGTCCGTAAAGCATGGGGTCTGGTCCAACAGCCAAGCAGCGTCGTCCCAGGAAGGCGGAGTGGGGCCACCGTTCAAGTGCGCGGCTACATCGGGTCGGATAATCTGCAACGCCTCCCCAATGGACTTTGCTTCTCCCACAAGCTTGCGCCCGCCGCAGTGGGTAAGAACTTTCATTCCATACTTACGCGCCCACTGCACATAGTTGCGAGCGGTTTCCGCCGTCGGGACCGGCAGGAGAAATTTGATTCTGCGCACGCCTCCGGCTGCCGCCTCAGCGAAATCCGCCTCGCTCATGCCGGGCTCGACAATCATACATTCGCCGTAGACCCTGATGCCCGAAGGCCGAACTTTCATGAACGATTGCGCGCTCAAGATTCCCAACGCTACGCCCGCCTTGGGACCAAGGGGATGCCCGGGGAGCGCGTAGCATCCGCACGACACTAAACCGGTAACCCCGGACTCCATGTAACGGTCGGTGTAACCGATTGCGTTCACCACTGGGTGAAAATCGCCGAAATAAGGATGATGGTGGGCGTCGATGAGGCCGGGAAATACCGCGCAACCCGCGGCATCGATTTTCACATCCGCCCTCGTGCGGGTGTTCATCTCCTTAATGACGCCGTCCACGATCAACAAGCTGTCGGCATTCAAGATCGGCGCCTTCAGGTCACCGCTGACGACGGTTCCGATGTTCTCAATCAAGATAGTTCCCATGGCATACTCCTTTATACTGAGAATTTTCCTACTCTATCTTGGGCATCACGATGCAGTGCTGTGGCGGTATGTGCAGAGAGACCGAGCCTTGTGCGGCGAACTCGTCCATCGGATTCAGCTTGGCCCGCAAGGTTTCTCCGCGAACGCGCATCAGGCACTCCAGGGAGTCACCCGTGAACGAGACCGACTCGACCATTGAATGGCAGATCCGTCCGCTCGAGCAGCCAGGCGAAAACCGCGCCCAATACAGCACCGAGGACGCTCGCAATTAAGCCGTACACAAACGTGTTTAGCAGCGCGTGGAACAGCAGTGGCTCGCTCAGGAGATCCGCATAATTGGCGAGCGTGATATCGAGCTTTCCATCGAAGATCCAGCTTGGATTGAGGCTAGCCCAAAGCATGATGCCAAGGCGGACGCAGATCAAGAAAAGAAGCAGCGCCATCATTCCCGCACCCAGAACTTGCTGCCCGTGCAAACGCAACCCCCAGCGTTTGACAACGGCTATTTTCAAAGGTTCGTATAAAGCGCCGCTTCTCATCCGCTAGTATCCGTTCGAGATTCCGGCTGGACTCCCGCATCCGCGGGAGTGACAAACTCTCTTGGTCTCAACGCGAGGGGTTTCAAGCGTCCGCTTTCTCATAGCCATCTCCGCGAGCTAAAGCCTTCGCGACGCAAGCTCATTTCCCCTTGAACGCCGGCTTTCTCTTTTGCAAAAAGGCCGACGTGCCCTCCTTCATGTCCTCAGTGGCGAAGCTCAAGGCAAACAGGTTCGCCTCGTGCGCGAACGCTTCGCGGAGCGGCACTTCCAGACCCATGTTGACAGCCTCCAGCGTGTACTTGAGCGCAATCGGTGAATATGCCGCTAGCTTTTGTGCCAACGCGTTGACCTCCTCCAGCAAGCGCGCTGGCGCAACAACTTTATTGACGATCCCCCACTGCAAGGCTGTGCTGGCATCGATCGGCTCGCCGCCCAGGCAGAGTTCAAGCGCCCTCGTCTTCCCGACGATGCGGAGAAGGCGCTGGCTACCGCCAAACCCGGTGATGATTCCCAGTTTTATCTCGGGTTGTCCGAGGCGGGCATTTTCCGAGGCAATACGCAGGGGACAGGCCAGCGCCAGCTCACAGCCGCCGCCGAGCGCATAGCCATTGATCGCTGCGATAAACGGCTTTCCACCACTCTCGATACGGCTGAAGATTCCCTGGCCCAACAACGCAAACGACCGCGCCTCGGAAGCGCGCAGGCGCGCGAGCTCTGCGACATCAGCACCCGCAACAAAGGCCTTCTCGCCCGCCCCGGTAACAATGGCGACGCGAATGTCGTCGCGCCGAAGAATTTCTTCTATCGCCTCCCTCAGTTCATGAAGGGTTTCAATTGAGAGTACGTTGAGGTTTTCCGGTCTATTGACGGTCAGCGTCGCGATTCCGGCTTCGCTCGCGAAGAGAAGGTTCTTAAAATTCGCCGCCATTTTCTGCTCTCTTAAAACCTGTTTTTTTACTTTTGCCTTTTTACTTTTTATTTTCTTCCGGCAAGATCGAGCACTGCCTGCTCAATGGAAACATAGGCGCTGCAGCGACAGAGGGAACCGTTCAACCAGGTCCTGATTTCTTGCCGGGATGGATGTGAATTTTCGTTGAGTAAAGCTTTGACCATCATGACCATTCCCGGCGTGCAATAACCGCATTGAATGGCGCCATACCTGACGAACGCCTCCTGCACCGGATCCAGCGTCTCTCCTTGCGCCAGGCCTTCGATCGTGAGAATCGCTTTGTTCCTTGCTTCCCACGCCAGGTACGAACAGGAACTTATCGCCTGATTCTCAACCAAGACCGTACACGCTCCACACACTTGCGACTCGCAAGATCGCTTCGTTCCTTTGAGATCGAGTCGATCACGCAGAAAGCTGAGTAGGGTCTCTTCAGAGTTGACTTCGCCTGACCAGTTTGTTCCATTAACCGTCACGTTGATCGCTACGGTTCGAGCGCCTTTTAATTCGTTATTCATGCTCCCCCCCGGCGCTTTCGCGCAGCGCCCTCTGCAGGAGTACTTTCGTCATATAAATTTTGTACTCCTCCGAACCGTGGATATCGCTCACCGGCGTCAGGAGGTCCCTGAGCAACGCTCCGGATTCCGCAATATGCGCGCAGGCAGCATCCACACTCGCACCGCGGAGCGCTTCTTCGATTTCCCTCATTCGCATCGGCAGGGGTCCGACGGAACCGACCGCGATTCGCACTGAGTCCAGCGTTCCGTCTTGCGCCCGCTGAACCGCCACTGCGACGTTCAGAGTCGGCCGCTCTAGCACACCCCAGCGAATGTAAGCGCCTCTCATGCCCTGCGGCAGGGCAGGGACGCGTATCTCAGTCAAGATCTCACTTGGCCCCATCACGGTCTCATAGGAACCTATAGAAAACTCATCCAGCGCTACGTCCCTTTGTCCGCGACTCGACTGCACGGTCACCATGGCTTCATAGATGAGAAAGAGCGTCGCCGGATCCGAATGGGGCTCGGCAAACGCGAGATTGCCGCCCAGCGTGCCCACATTTCTTACCCTGATGTTCGCAACTTTACTTTCCATCTGGGCAATCAGCGCAAATTTTTCCTTGATCAACGGGGACACTTCCAACCTGCGATGCGTCACCAGGGAGCCTATTTTGAGATGACCATTTTCCAGTTCCAACCGATCCATTCCCGGGATGTTTTTAATATTCACGAGCAGCTTGGGATGCAGCAGCCCTAACCTCATTACCAGCAGTAGTTCGCTGCCGCCTGCATAAACCCTGGCGTCATCCGGGTACGCCTCCAAACACGCGATAGCCTCCGCTACCGACGTGGGCTCTACCAATTCAAACGGCCTGAACATTGTGTCTCCTTGAAATCCCGTCGAATGACAGTTAATCGTTTCCCTTTGAAGCCGTCAACGCCACATCGAGGACACGAACGCCTCGTTCTTTGGGTAACACCACGACGGGGTTGAACTCCAGCTCTTTCATCCATGGATTGGCAAGGAAAACCGCAGCAGCCTCTATCATCAAGGCCACCAGGCCGTCCATGTCTGCAGGAGGTTGGTTGCGAAATCCCTGTAGCAGCTTGTAACACAGGGTCTCCTGCACCATGCTTGTAAAATCCTCGACAGTGCCGGGCAAAGACCGATAACTCACATCCCGCAGCAGTTCAACTAAAATGCCTCCTGATCCAAACATGATGAGGGGACCAAGCTGCGGATTGCGCAGGAATCCTAAGATAACCTCTATTCCATTATTAACTTCCTTCTCAACCAGCACGCCCTCCACATGCTCGGCCGCTACCGGCGCTCTCTCCGTCAACTCGGTGTAATGATGTGCAAGGGCATCCGGTGAGTCTATATGGAGTCTCACGACTCCCGCCTCGGTCTTATGGAGCAGCCCCGGAGCCATAAGTTTCAGCACGACCGGATAGCCAATTTTCGCTGCGATCTGGAGCGCCTGGTCCATGGTGCCAGCCAGCGCGCCATCAGGCATGGGAATATAAGACGCCAAAAGTCGCTTAGCTTGATATTCCGTGACCACACCCGCCGGCGCCAGCGTATGAGTGTCGTGTTTTCTGCAGGAGGCGGCGTGAACTGGCCGCCCAGCATCGCGAAGCAGTTTTTCCCGCTTGTGTAAAAAAGACACCTTCTCCAATGCGTCCCACACGTCTTCTCCCACAACTGCCCTCCCCGTCCGCGCCAGTTCCCGGGTAGTGGACTCTGAAAGCCCGCCCGAGCTTCCTACCGCCAGGAACTTCCCCGCAGCCTCGATCCGTTCCAACACCTGCCGCCAGCACTTCTCCAAATGAACATTTGAAATGCTCAGCAGGACGACTCCAATTCCCTCTTCCTTACAGACGATATCGATAATGGAAGAGAGTTTTTCGATCTCGTTGTGGGGCACCTGCGCCGTAACATCGACCGGGTTACTGCAAGAGCCGGCTTCGGGAACGAAAGCGGATAGCGCCATTTGGGTTTCTTGAGAAAGTTCAGGAAGACTTATGCCCAGACTCTCGCAGTGGTCGCTCGCTAAGATTCCGCTCCCGCCCGAAGCGACCACGGCTGTTACCGCGCAAGCAGGAGGATAAAACTGCACCTGAGAAAAAGTTTCCAGCGCCGAGCTTAATTCCGCTGCGGTACTGACTTCAACGATTCCCGCCTGCGCGAATAATCCGCGGTACACCTCTGCTGCGCCGGCAATCCTGCCTGTATGCGAACCCACCGCTTGGGCGCCGCGCGCCGACTTGCCACCCTTGAGCACAACAATGATCTTGCCGGTCTCCCGTGCCCTTCCGCCGAGCGCGATGAACCGAGCGGCATCTCGGACCCCCTCGATAAATGCTCCGATAACACGCGTGTCCTGATCGCTCAAGTAATACTCGATAAAATCCAGCGAATTGAGATCTGCCTCGTTGCCCGTACTCACGTGATAAGTAAATCCGATGCCGCGCTTTAAGCAGCGCCTGACCATGCTCCCGCCGAAGGCGCCACTCTGGCTGACGAAGGCGACATTGCCCTGCGCAAGCTTTACATCTACCAAAAAACCGCCAAAGCTCGCGACGACGTTGTCCTTGAAGTTAATGAAGCCCATGCAATTTGGGCCCAGTAGGTGCATGTGCCCGGAACGCGCGATTGCCATCAGCTCTTCTTGCAGCCTGGCGCCGTCGGAACCTGCTTCCCCGAAGCCCGCAGCGGGAATTACCACGTGGCGCACGCCTTTTTCAGCGCACGCTGTCATGCTGTCTCTCACGGCCTGCTTAGGCGTGAGGACTAAACACAGATCGACTTGGTCAGGAATATCCAGCAAACGTGCGTAGCAGCGCCGGCCGGCAATTTCTTGGTGGCCTGGATTGACCGGATAGATTTCGCCTTGGTAGCCGAACTTGGTTAGGAAGGACAAATACTGACCAGAAATAGATGCTTGCCGCGCCGAGGCGCCGACGATGGCGATGCTGCGCGGGCTGAAGAGACGTGCAAGATCTAAAACGCTTTTTTCCACAAGCTATCAACCCTTCCGAGGGGAAGGCGCCTCTGCCCCCCCTCCTACGGCTGGGCGAACTCGCACAACTCCACGAATGTAAGAGCGTAGACTTTGGTACACTGAACCAGGTCGTCGATTTTCATGGTTCGGTTTTACGAATTGGCCAGCAGCCCTTAGCGGCCTACCGACCTTTCCAAGCTGCGGGCCGTTTTTGCGCGAAGGCTCTGGGACCTTCTTTGCCGTCCTCGCTTTCGTGATCCACGTGATGCCTGATCGGGTCCATCTCGTCGAAGACGTGCTTCATGGCGAAACGCAAATCATAGGCCCTGTGCAGGGCTTGTTTGATGGCTCGCACTGCTAAAGGCGCCTGTTGGCAAATCACTTGCGCGAGCTCGAGGGCTCGTGGCATCAAGCGCTCATAAGGCACCACCTCGGTCACAATTCCCAAGTCGTAAGCCCGCTGGGCCGAAAGCCGCTCCGCGGTTCCCATGAGCGCCATACGAGAGACGATACTCAGCGGCGCGCGTGATGCAAGGCCGAGCATTTCTCGTAGCGGCACCCATCCGACGCTCACATGAGGTTCCAAGAAAGTGGCATGATCAGCGGCGATAGCGAAATCGGATTGCCAGAAAAAATGCCAGCCGCCGCCGGCGACCACGCCGTTGACCGCGCAGACTACGGGTTTCCAAAAATCCGTAGGAACATCGCCCCATGGAGTAACGCCTCGTCCGGTAAATCCGGGCTGGCTCTGCCGCGAAGCCGCTCTCATGTCCGCCCCAGTGCAAAAGTGGCGGTTCCCCGCGCCCGTAAGAACAACGACCCAGATGTTGTCGTCTTGTTGTAACTCTGCCCAGGTCGCATCGAGAGCTTCACCCATGGGTCCGTCGTGAGCGTTGCCCGCGTCCGGCCGGTTGAGAGTTACGACGGCGATCTTATCCTTTCGCTCGAGTAAAACTGTCTCATTGATCATCGGTATTGTGCTCCTTTCTCAATTCGATTCTGTTCGGTTGCTCGTCCCGACCTGGCCTGGATTCTGTTATATAGCTCTGACTTTTTCTCGATAGCCTAAGTCGCGGGACAACCCGGCGGCGGCTCGCTTTAACATAGGGACTAGAGCTTTTAGCTTTCTGAGCGGGCAGAGAGATTCCGGAGCCGTAATGCATAGCGCTGCTCCCACCCGCCCGGTTGGCAACCATACCGGAGCGGCCAGTCCGACGGTCCCACGAATCGATTCTCCATCACTTTCCGCGTAACCTAGTCTCCGAATCTTCCGCAGCTCTAATTGTAGCTCCTCAAATTCAGTCTTGGTTCTTTCCGTAAGTTTCTTGATCTTGCCTAGACGCAAGAGCTCGCGGATTTCATCGTCCGAATAGTTATACGCGAGTAACAACTTACCGGGGGCCCCATGATTGCAAGGCTGATGCGTTCCAACCGGATAGACCACTTTCAAAGGATAAGTGCCTTCAACGCGATCGAGGATCACGATTTCATCACGCTCGAGCGCTCTCAAGGAAGCCAAGAAACCGCATTGCTTGTTGATGTGGCGCAGGTACGGGGCTGCCCGTTCGCAAAGTCGTTTTCTCTCGCCGAAAACTGTTCCCGTAAGTTCGATGATGCAAGAACCCAAGGCATATTCTTTTGAATTTTCATCACGCCGCAAAAAACCCTTGCCTTCGAGGGTTCGAACGATTCTGAATACCCCGCTCTTGGCAAATCCGAGATGCCGGGCCAATTCCGATAGGCTCCAAGTTGGCTTTACCGGAGTGAAACATCGAAGCACGTCACAGGCTTTTTCAACAGAGGACGAGCGATCCCATGGAGTTTTTCTGTTTATCATGGCTGCTATAGATGACCGAAGTATATTTCTGGTCGACCTAAGTTATTTGATCTCGTTGAGTTTGCCAGATTGTTCCACATGTTTGAACAGAATTCTAAAAAAAGTGAATCTGAGCGCGAACGTAGGAGTTTTCCGCTCACTTGTCAAGTCTCAAGCTTGACCTACGTGAGCCCGCTATGATACGAGCCATAATTAACGCGGCGCCGTTCTCGTGCACGCATTCAAATTCTCAAGCCTTTCCGCCTGAAAGGACTTGAAAGACCTCGTAAAGTCGCAACCTATGCTGTGAAAGGAGAGATCAATGAGATCCGTCCCTTATGGATTCATGGTGTTTTCAAACCAAGCAGTGCCTCAAGTTGTCGAGTTAGTGAAACTAGGAGAGGAGCTGGGATTTGATAGCGCGTGGCTGCTCGACTCGCAGTTAGTCGGCCGCGAAGCCTTTGTTGCCATGACTGCGTGTGCTTTAAACACGCGCCGGATCAGGATCGGGCCCGGCGTCACTCATACCGTCACCCGACATCCGAGTGTGATCGCGAGCGGCTTCGCCAGCCTGGTAGAAGTCGCACCGGGACGGATCAACTTGGCGATCGGCTTTGGTGACAGCGCCATTCGCGGCTTGGGCGGAAAGCCCGCGAAGCTGGCAAAGTATCGGGAAGACTTCGAACTCGTCCGGCATCTTTTAGACGGCGAGCGGATTCCGTACAACGGACGCGAGATCAAGTTGGCTTGGTCTGATCCTAACTTGACGCGCCAGATTCCAATGTACGCCGTGCCGGGCAACGGACCGAAGGGCCTCGCACTGGCCGGCGAGCTGGGACAAGGTGTGGTGCTCCATAGTGAAGTGCATGAAATCAAGGCGAAACTCAATCACATCGCGGAGGGGGCTGCGCGCATAGGAAAGAGCCTAAAGGACCTCAGAATCATCTGGTGGCCGACCACGTCGATTGACGAGGATTGGGGAAAGGTGAGGGAGCACCTGAGCGCGCGCATGGCGAGCACGTTGCGGCATGCCTACTATGACTACAAGCGGGGCGGGATTAAAGAAGAAGAAATGCCTGTTCCCGTAGAATTCGCGCGCCGTATCGCCGAGGAATACAATTTCCTCGAACACGCGACCGCTGAAGCTCACCACGGCAAACTCTTAGACCAGGTCCCAGACAAAGTGTTTAAACAACTCTTGGCAGGCTCACCGCAAGAGGTGGCAGCGGTCTTACGGCAGGTCCTCGATTCCTATCCGGAAATAGAGCAGGTGGTCTTACACATTCCTGTCGGCACGCAGCGCTTAGGCGTCGCCGATGTGATACGAAATTTCGCGGCAAAGGTAAAACCCCTGCTCAATTAGCAATAGCAAGCGATGCTTGGTCGCGCGAGCATCGGCAGATAAAAAAATGGGAAGAATTGTCTCAGGGCATCTTGGGTACGCTACGCGCTTGCGCCCGCCATCACCCGAGTATTGACCAGGTCCTCAATACCGTGACCGGCGTCGATCAGGTTCCAGCTTACCATCCACTCGTAAGTCTTCAGTAGCTGGTCCTGTGGGATCGGTGTCCCTGGTTCCAGGAACAAAATGCGATTCAGATCGAAATCATCGATGGTCAGCGCCTGCACCTCGGGAGATTTGTCCCGCGAGTGCTACTGCGTGCTCTTTGCCCAATCCCGAGCTAGGCCGACACCATAACCTGCGTGTTAATGAGATCCTCTACGCCGTGACCGGCATCGATCAGGTTCCAGCTCACCATCCAGTTATAGGTTCGGTCAAGCTGATCCTGCGGTACCGGCTTTCCCGGTTCGATGAAAATAATTCGGCTGAGGCGGAAATCGTCGATACTCAAAGCTTTCACTTCGGCGGCCTTTTCATTGTCGATGAAGTAGTGCAGATACGCTCTCTTGTCTGCATTGATTCGCCGTACCGCCTCGCCCAAAGCGCGGTTGATCGAGGCATAAGTCTCAGCGGTGATCTCGGGCGTTGCCGTGTCCGTTCCGTTATAGAAGCCCTGGAGAATAATCCGGCAGCCGTTTTTCTCAGCCACCGTAATCCACGGCTCGCGAACGCTACATGCGTCCACCGTGCCGTTCATCATCGCGCGGTAGCGCTCAGAAGGCCGCCCGCTGCTGACCACTTTGATCATCTCGCGGGGAACAAAGCCCTCCAGCAACTGCAACGTCAAGTAATGGGTGCCTGCATGGAATGGAACGGCAATGGTCTTATTGGCAAGCTGTTGCGGCGTGTAGACGTCGGACGAGGGAGGCACTGCAATAGCGCCACAAACCACTGAAGCGCGTCTGCCGACCTGCCTGACACCAACCTGGGTATCCTGGGATCGCCGGTAGTTACCCCACTCGCAGGCATTGAAGATATTGGCGCATCCGCGCTCGACCGCTTCGGCGTGTCCGGCATTCGATTTCACCTGGTTCCAATCCGTGATGTTAACGTTGGTCTCCTTTGGGCCGCCATGGGTTACCAGCTCGACGTCGAGCCCCTCTTTTGCAAACAAAGCCTCGTCCATAGCAACGATCCAGTCCAACCCGTTGTAAGGGTTTGGCTTTTCCATTTTGATCTTTGGGTGAGCCATGACACACCTCCTTGGAGTTTGTTGATGAGTTCTAGATAACGCCCTATTGAATAAATTGTCAAGCATGAGTCGCCGCCGTGATTGCGGTGAGCTGTTCAACATATTTGAACGCTATTCTGGAATTAAGGCCAGCGGCGAACGCAAGAGCTTGCTGATGACCTGTCAATTGTATTTAACTGAACTCTTGTTGCCGTGCTGGTCGCGGTGATTTTGACAAAGCGTCATTTGACATCGACCACACCGTGTGGGTAAGAAGCGGGGCCAAGCTAAATCAGGAAGGAAGTTGTATGAGCAACCAAGCGATGACGCGTTTCGTTGACGGGGTCTGTCGGGGAAAAGGGTTGCGTGACGACTTCATCTACTATATGGACTTTGAAGACTATAAGTCCTTTCCCGACCCCTTTCCTCGCAATACTTTCACGGTCAGAGAAATCCAAGAGACAATTTTCCGTTATCCGAATCCGGAAAAGCCTGGAAAGCTTTTTCGCTGGGACATTCATGGCAGGCTCCTCACTCCCGCCAAAGCATCGATCCCAGGGGTAGCCGTGGTGATCATCCACGGTGGTGCAGCCAACGAGTGCGAATTTCTTTTTACGCCCGATGGACCGGAGGAGTTTCTCGACATTACCCAAGTCGTTTTTTCCTCTGCTCGCGTTGGGGTAGCGCAGCACTTGGCCTCACTTGGTCTCACCGTGCTAACTCTCTCTTTGCCCGGTCACTATAGCCATAAGCCCTGGCCCCCCATTCCGGTGCGCCGGCCCGAATTTGTCATCGGCGCAATTCCCGGTGACGTAGAGCTGAACAATCGTCTTGCCGTTTACACTTTCCGCATGTGTCTTGAAGCAATAAAGGAGGTGATCGAGCGGCACATGCCGGAATATAAACTTTATATCTGGGGACATTCTACCGGTGGAGAGTACTTCCATTTGATGGAACAGTACGGACTTAAGAACCTACTCATTGGCGGTCTAGGGTTCGGCACGGGTATGCCGGCCAAAGTTCTCAAAGAATGGCATGAGGCCATGGACGATGAAGAACCGTCGGATTTCGCGAACGAGCGTCGCTCGATCGCCGGATTGAGCCGGAGGACTCCACAAGGATACGAGAAGAGCGGTTACGTCGGACCCAACCAGCCTTGGGGCAACGCCGCGAAGTGGTTTGAATTGGAACAGCACCGCCGGCCGATGTTCAAACCTTTTCTACAATCGATAGAGCACAACGCTGTGGACAGCCTCTATGAGGACGCACAAAGAGCGTCCGGTCTTCCCCCTGAGGAGCTGTTCATTACAATGAGACCCGATCTTGCCCACCTGCGTGGCAAGAAAATGCTCTATTTTGTCGGTGAGCTGGACGAGGGACATTGGATCGAAGGACAGCAGAAGGGGTTGGCAAGTCGTCGCGAGGTGTTTGCGTTAAGGCGCTTCGCCCAGTACGCCGAGCAAGTCAGGCTGGTCGTGATCCCGATGCTCACGCATTATGGCCACGTCGAATCCTATAACGAGCGCTTGGCTAACCTAATGGTCACGGGGTTAAGAGATTATTTTGAGGTGGCATAGAGCTGCTAGTCCGAGGATCAAACGAAATGAGAGGGGACTCGTCGCATGAATGATCTTCCTTTAGTGAAAGTTGTTGCGACCGGCGGGACGATTGCCAACACGCCCTCCGGCCGGCTCCACGCGCGTGAAGTCGCCGAGGCCATTCCCGAGCTTAAGCAGGTCGCCAGGCTCGATGTCGAGGAAGTTGTGCGCGTCGGCAGCCATAGTATAACGATCGAGAACTGGCTCAAACTGGCCAGAAGAATCAACGAGATCTGTGCGCAAGAGAAAGAGGTAAAAGGGATCGTTGTAACGCACGGCACCAATTCATTGGAGGAAACCGGATATTTTCTGAACCTAACGATCAAAAGCGAGAAGCCGGTGGTCCTTACAGCCGCGCAGCGCCGTTTCACGACCTTGAGCTCAGACAGCCCGAAAAATTTTCTCCAGGCGGTCAGAGTCGCGGCAAGCGACCAGGCCGTGGGCAAAGGGGCGCTCATTGTGACTAACGACACCATCAACGCAGCGCGCGAAGTCACGAAAACCATCAGCTCCCGCGTGGAGACCTATAGCAGCCGAGACATCGGCGTTCTCGGCTACGCCGACGACGACCAGATCATTTTTTATCGCGCGCCCTTAAAGAAGCACACGACTGAGTCCTCGTTTGAGGTCGGCAATCTCGAACGGCTGCCAAGAGTAGATATCATCTACACGTATGTCGACGCGGATGGAATTCTATTGGAAGCTGCCGTCGATAAAGCAAAAGCGGAAGGCTTGGTGATCGCTGGATTTGCTTCCGGCTCGCCCACTCCTGCCATGGAAGCGACCTTGAAGAATATAGCCGCAAGAGCAATTCCGGTGGTGTTGAGCCAGAGAGCTGGAATGGGGAGGGTGAAACCCAGCCGAGAGAGACCCCATCTGATTGCCGCCGACAATCTCACGCCCCAAAAAGCGAGAATTCTATTGATGCTCGCGTTGACGAGAACGAGAAATGTCCAGGAGCTACAAAAGATCTTTCAAGAATATTGATGCTCTGTAAATCACCTAACAGTCCCAGACTCAGCGAATTCTCTTTCCACCGAACAAAGCTTCCCTCTCCCCGTGCCAGTAACATCTGACCTCACCGAACCCGGCCGTGCGTAACCAATCGAGTTGCCTTTCTACGGAGAAAAAAACAAGGTCCAGATTGAGAAAACAACCTCCGGGCTTTACCAGCTGAAATGATTCCTTATAGATATCCTTGATGATTCGCGAAACGCGAACGTTGTGAATGGCGATGGAGGAGACGATCGCATCGAATGATCCCTGAATCGCACCACTCCAGCCTGGTTCACTAAGATCCGTCAGCACATAATTAAACCGCCCCTTCCACTTGACCATTCGCCGGCGACCGAGCTTGGCCATTTCTACCGAGCCGTCGTGGCACAGCGCCGTGGCGTTAGAAAACTGCTCCAAAAGAAACTGCGTGAGCGCCCCGTAGCCGGCGCCTACATCCAAAATCCGAATCGCCGCGTCTTTGGAAAAAGGGATGGCATCTGCAAGCATTTGGAACCGCGCTTGTCGCTCGTTCTCATAGCTGTCCTGCCACCTTGCCCAATCGCGGACGTACTCCTTGGAGCTCCAGTCGTGAACGCCATGCGGATCCGAGATTTTCGCCACCTTGATACTCAAATGCAACCCCTTTAGGAGAAACATCATTTCCGGCTTGTGCTTAAGCAATATGCATCACTGTGCCATGTAGATTTTGCTGATCTTCTGCGCATTCCTTTGGCCTATTTCCTCTTTTTCAAAAGTGTCCATGACCAGGAGATCGCCGCCGATCCCGACCTGTTTTATCCTCTTCGCCAAAGACGAGTCCTCATCGGGCCACGCCAATCCGTCTCGCGTCAACTGCTCGAACAATGGACGGCCTTGCGTGGACAGCCATGCCACAAATAGACGGGCCAGGTTCGCGTGCGGGGCACCTTTGGCTAGGGCAAGATTCTTCGGGTTGACAACGACACCCGGTACGATGGTCCAGTCCACGGGCGCTCCCTTGCCTTTGCTGAACTCCACATTGCCCACGGTAGTGATTCCCAGAGTCGCCTCGCCGGATTCTAATGTGGCGGCCACGGCGGGCGACCCCTTAACAATGATCGCGCCATTGCCCTTCACCCCGTTCGCTAGCTCCATCGCCTTTTTCTCTCCCCAGGATGGGAACGCAGCCAGATAGCTGAAAGGCGAACCTGAATTGGGGGCGGCAACTCGCCCCGACCACTTGGGATTGGTAAGATCTGCCCACGCCTTTGGAATTTCCTCTTTCTTGACCCGGTCCGTACGGAAGCCAATTACATAAACCAAGTGATACAACTCCAAAGCTTTGTTGCGAAACTGTGGTGCTAACCTATCGACGCGCCTCCTGATCTCAGGAAATTCTTGGCCGAAAAGTTCAACCCAGCCGAAACTTTCCAGCAAATTTCGTTGAAACAGCCAATACAGCGAAGAAGGAGAAAACAACATGACATCCCCGTCCGCTGCTTGTCCCGCCTGAGCCGAAACGATCAGCCGATTGACCACATCCATGGCGCTGATGGGTAATCCCCTCACTTCGACATTAAGCCCAAAGCGCGCGTTAAACGCCTTCCCGATCTCAACGAGATCCTTATCCGACGGCGTATTACTCCAATAGCGGATCTCGCCCCTGCGCGCGTTATCGAGCTCGCCTGCTTTCACCGCAGCGTCAATCAACCGCTGGCTCCCCGTATCCGCCGCACGAATACTCCCGGGCGCTAACATTCCTATCAGCCCCAATGCCACAAAAAGTAAAAACATGTGTTTTTTCATTTGTCCTTTCCTTTCGTGGGAAGAAATTGCCTACGACGCCTCGAGCATTTATTTTTGCCCCTCAGTAAGATTCCACATGACGCATCACAGCAAAGCGATTTTTGACTCCAGAGATCCAGGATACTCCGCTCCCTAAAGTCTTAAGTTGGCGCGCGGGGGGCGACGCGCCGGGTGACCACGCTAAAAACGACCGAGCAAAGGATCAGCAAGACGGCGAGCGCGGACATCTCGGTCATTGCCCCCCGCTCCCAGAGCGACCATAGAAGACTGGTGATCACGACGTTGGTATAGGAAATCAGCATGAGCGGAAAAGTGAAATCACGCATGCTGTGAACCGCAACCCAGAGCCATGCGTTGCCGAGCGCAGGCAAAAGTAATGGCAAGATGATTTTTCTCAAGGTCGTTAATCTCGAAGCGCCGCTCGCCCACGCCGCCTCTTCGAGCTCTTGGTGAATCTGGACGAGCGCCGCACTGACTGTCCGAGTCCCGAAGGGCAGGTAGCGGATGATCTGTCCAAGTACGATGATCCAGACCGTGCCCCACAGAGGAGTCGAAATGTAAAAGAGCATTACGCCCAAGGCGATGACGATGCTCGGAACCGCGAGCGGCAAGAAAACAGCGTTATCCAAGACAGCGGTGAAGCGCGCCCGAGACCGCTGAATCACCCATGAGATGAGTAAGGAGAGAATGACCGACAAGGTAGCCGCGCTAAAAAACAGGACGCAAGTATTCACTGCCGCCAGGGCCAGCCGCGGGCTCTGGAAAATTGTCAGGTAATTCTTCCAGGAGACATGCGCCAGTGCAGCCCGCGAAGGGGGTCGATAAAAATCAAGTAGGCTGCTCCATAGCAAGACCCCGACGGGCAAAAGAACTGCTAGAAAAAAATAAAGTCCAATAAATCCCAACGCCAAGTATTTCCCCCGGCCGAGCCGGAACCGCCTTTGGCTGTACCCCTTCCCGGTGATGACGGCGTACCGCTCCGCATTAGTCGTCGCATTGCGATAGCCGTAGAGGAGCACGACACCTAGCACGAGCCCGAGAAAGCTATAAGCACTGGCCAAACCATATTCCGGCAAGGCAGACCCGCGCACCGAAGTGTAGATCTGGAGACTCAGAACGGGGAAATTTGCGTTCAGACCAATAGCCAGCGGAATTTCAAAGGACTCGATCATCACAATCACAAAATACATGACGACGGCCAGAATCCCTGGCGAGATGAGCGGCAAAGTAATTTTGCGCAACGTGTTCAGGGACCCCACGCCAGACGTTTCCGCCGCCTCCTCGAACGATGGGTCAATGTTGCGCAGTAACGGGCCGATCATAAGAAACATTGTAGGCACAAAGGAGAGGGCCGTAAGAAAGACCATGCCAGTGAAGCTATAAATATTAAATGGACCCACTACAGTCTCTAGACCCAACAGGTTTCGTATCAAGAGGTTGATGACGCCCTGCCGCGGACCCACCAGAAGAACCCAGCCCAGGGCCTTCAACAAGCTCGGTATTGCCATCGGAATCAAAAGCAGCATGTAAACCGAATTGGCATACGGCATGTCCGTGCGCTCGACTAGCCAAGCAAATACAACCGCGATCGAGAGACCGATACTGAGAGAGACGCAAGTGTAGAGGAAGGTGTTGAGCAGCAAACGATAGGTGAACGCGCTGCCAAACGCCGTCACAAAGTTTTCCGCTGTCCAAGCACCTGATTGGAAAGGAAGCGTTAAACCGGGACGGAAACTGGCCACCGTTACAGTTAGCAAAGGAGTGGCCACCAATAAAAGCGCCACCAGGGCGATCAGGCGGGGAGCCCATTGCTCCAACGACCGCAAGCGACTAACCGTCGGCCGCGCCACGCGAATCGGTTGCGCGTCACTGATTTGCATCCCAAACCTTCACGAGACGGTGCTATTGCCAAGATAGATCTGAACGATCTTCTGCCGCGCTTCCGCCATCAGCCGCTCTTGCTCTTTCGTTTCGATCGATACGTACTTGGTGCCGTACTGTTTTAGTCGCCTCGCGAGAAACGAGTCCTCGTCAGGCCAGGCCAATCCGTTACGGGTCAGGTTTTCGAACAACGGGCGTCCCTCGGTTGTGATCCACGCGCCCCATAAGCGCGCCACGTTCGGATGCGGCGCTGCTTTGGGAATAATCAGGTGCTCGATTTCTATAGGAATCTCGGCGGGAGTGAGCCACTCCAACGGCGCCCCCTTGGTTCTGCGAAAATCCGCCTGGCCAACGGTAGTGATGGCCAGAGTGGCTTCTCCACTCTCCACCGCGGCCGCAACACCAGGCGCGCCGCGAGCAAATATCGGTTGGTTAGCCTTCAGCTTGCGCGCAATTTCCAAGACCTTCGCCTCACCCCAAAACGGCGCAAGGTACTGAAACGGAGTTCCTTCCTGATTGAGTGCGACCTGGTTGCACCACTTCGGGTCGGAAAGACCCTCCCAAGTGCGGGGCACCTGCGCTTCGCTTAGCCGGTCTTTGCGATAAAGAATACAATAAGCCAGATGCCAGTAATCCAGGACCTTGCCGCGGAACTCGGGTATGACCCGCTGCACGCGTCTTCCGATCTCAGGAAACTCTTTGCCAAAGATGCCAGACCAGTCGACCCTCAAGCAAGCCCTCTTCTGCCAGTATGGCGACGCTATCCGACGAGCCCTGTCCAATATCGACCTCGATCTTGCTAGCCGCAGAGCCCGCGAGAATTCGCGTTACGAGGTCGCGGCTCCCCATCGGCGTCTGGTTTAACTTGATCTTCAGATCGAAGCGTTTATTGAAGGCCTCCACAATCTTGGGTGTGACGGTCTCATCAGGAGTGGTGCTCCAGAGATTGACCTCACCTTCTCTCTTGGCATTCTCGACAAGCTGCTGGGGAATCTTTGCTTGCGCGCCCAGCGGGCCGGCCGTCGCTGACACGAGCAACAAGATAGCGCCGGGAAGCGTAAAAGATCGTTGGCGAATTTCACCGGCCATATGATTCAAAGATCTGCGCATAGGTTACGAATCCGGACCTAAGTATCTAGCAGGGTGCTGAAAAACTCCTAGTTTGGAAAAATTGGCTACTCTGAAAATAGTCGCGCGTGTTAAAATGCTCGAAATCGGTTCTTTGGAGGCGTTGATGCGCGGAACACCAGACAGACAAGCGAGTATGTTGGCTGTGATCTCTATCGAGGCCCGTATTCCGAGTGACCATCCGCTGAGACGGATCAAAGCGATGGCGGATCAACAGCTTTCGGGATTGTCGAAGGTTTTTGACCGGATGTATTCCACGGTGGGACGGCCCTCGGTGGCACCGGAGAAGATTTTGAAGTCGCTGTTGTTGATCGCGCTTTACTCGGTCAGGAGTGAGCGGCAGTTTTGCGAGCAACTGGGCTACAATTTTCTGTTTCGCTGGTTTCTGGACATGGAGCTTGAGGAACAGAGTTTTGACGCCACGGTATTTAGCAAGAACCGCGAGCGGTTGATGGCCCACGAGGTGGGGCGGTTGTTTTTTGAAGCCGTAGTCCGACAGGCCCGAGGGGCCGGGCTGATGAGCGACGATCATTTTACGGTGGACGGGACCTTGATCGAGGCCTGGGCCAGCCTTAAGAGTTTTCGGCCTAAAGGAGAAGATCGATCGGGGGATAAAGGTCAAGGAGATCGGGGTAACCGCTGGGTGGATTTTCATGGTGAGAAACGCAGCAACCAGACCCATGAGTCCACCACCGACCCCGACAGTCGTCTGATGCGCAAGGGGCCGGGCAAGGAGGCGAAGTTGTGTTACGGGGCCCATGCCTTGATGGAGAACCGCAACGGCTTGTTGGTCGATCTCGAGATCAGTCAAGCCACGGGCAGCGCTGAGAGGGAAGCGGCCGAGCGCCTGCTTAAGCGTCAAAGACGAAAAAGGGTTCGGGTGAAAAGTCTGGGAGCTGATAAGGGTTATGACACCGAGGACTTTGTAGGGTTTTTGCGCGGGCGAAACATTGTTCCTCATGTGGCGGCCAACACCCAACGCAAAGGCGGATCGGCCCTCGATGGGCGCACCACGCGTCACCAGAGCTACACGCTTAGTCAGAGGATTCGAAAGAGGGTCGAGGAGATCTTTGGTTGGATGAAGACCGTGGGAGGTTTTAGGAAAACGCGTTTTCGGGGAACCGAAAAAACCCAATTGGCTGCTTGGTGGGTGGGAGCTGCGTACAATCTTATCCGCATGGCCAAGTTGGTGGCCTAAACGGTTTGAAACTGGAGCAGAACTGATGCCCAAAGAGCTGAAAAACGAGCTTGTAGAGCATTCCACGCTCATTTTTTCATCCTCTGTGCTCGACTGCGTTCCAAAATTTTCGACCCGCAGCGAAATTTCTTCTATTCAAGTGCATTTTTCAGCACCCTGCTAGTCTACTGGTGCCACGCATATTTTTCAAAGATCCGCCTGCCCGATCATAGTCACTTCTGAGCGACGCGATACGAGCGGTGATTGTCCGCGGCGTTATTTGCCCAAGATTGCCTCCGCGAGCTTCTTCTGCGCGTCAACCGTTATTTTGCTTTGCTCGCGTGTTTCTATAAATCGGTACTTCGTGCCGTACTGCTTAAGGCGCCGCGCCAGAAACGAATCCTCCTCCGGCCATGCTAACCCGTTCAAAGTGAGGTTCTCGAACAAAGGCCGGCCCTCCGTGGTTATCCATACGGCCCACAGTCGCGCCAAGTTCGGATGGGGCGCACCCTTGGGAATGATTAAATGTTCAATCTCGATCGGAATCTCAGAGGGTGTCAGCCAATCCACAGGCGCGCCCTTTTGACGACGGAATTCCGCCTGGCCAATCGTGGTTATTCCGATGCTGGCTTCGCCGGATTCCACCGCCACGGCCGTCCCTCGTGAACCCCGGGCGAATATCGGCTGATTCGCCTTTAGCTTTCGTACCAGGTCCAGCGCTCTATCCATTCCCCAAAATGGAGCGATATGCTGAAACGGAGAACCCTCCTGATTAACAACTAGCTGCCCGCGCCACTTCGGATCGGCCAGACCTTCCCAGGTTCGGGGCACGTCAGCTTCCTTGATCCGGTCCGTGCGATAAACGATGCAATAGGCCAAGTGCCAATAGTCCAGCACCTTACCTCGGAAAGCCGGAATCACTCGTTCCACACGTCTCTTGATTTCAGGAAATGCCTGCCCGAACACTCTCACCCAATCAAAATCTTCAAGCAGGCTCTTCTCGTCCATAATAAAAATAATATCGGTGGCTCCCTGGCCCACGTCGACTTCAACCCGCCCTGCTTGCGCGCCGGCCAGAACTCGAGTCGTAAAGTCTCTGGAGCCCATCGGCACCTGATTGACCTTGACGCGCATTCCGAAGCGCTTGTTGAAGGCGTCCAAAATCTTTGGCATCGTTTCTTCTTCTGGAGTGTTGCTCCAGAGGTTAAGCTCCCCATCTTTTTTGGCGGCCTCGAGTACCGATTGGAAACTGACTGTTTGCGCACCCCACAGAGATCTGGTTTGACCGATTGTTATGAAAATGAAGAAGGCACAAAGAATAGACTCTAGTTTCATTGAAGGGTCCTCCTCTAGCGATACCGTTTTCGTTTTTTATTTTCCCAGATAGATCGCAGCGATCTGCTTGAGGGTTTTGTCCATGATCCGGTGCTGCTCTCTGGTTTCAATAAAGCGATATTTGGTACCATATTGCTTGAGACGTTTACCGAGAGACGAATCGTCTTCAGGCCACGCCAAGCCATTCTTGGTCAACTTCTCAAACAACGGCTGGCCCTCTGTCGTGATCCAAGCTGCCCAAAGCCGAGCCAAGTTAGGATGCGGCGCCCCTTTTGGAATAATAAGATGCTCAATCTCAATCGGAATTTCCGTCGGCGTGATCCAGTCGACCGGCGCTCCCTTCAGTTTCCGAAATTCTCCCTGTCCAATTGTCGTCACTCCCAGAGTCGCCTGACCAGTTTCCACTGCAGCCGCCACCCCTGGCGAGCCTTTCGCAAATACGGGTTGATTTGCCTTTAGCTTCCTTGAGAGCTCCAGAACTTTGTCCGACCCCCAAAAGGGCGCAAAATAATGGAACGGCGAGCCGGCCTGGTTAAGCGCTACTTGGCCGCGCCACTTCGGGTCTGCCAGGCCTTCCCACGTACGCGGCACATCAGCCTCCTTCACTCGGTCCGAGCGGTAAACAATACAATAGGCCAAATGCCAATAATCAAGCACCTTGCCGCGAAACTCTGGGATCACCCGTTCCACCCGCCTTTTGATTACCGGAAACTCCCGCCCGAAAGTTCCAATCCAATCAAAATTCTCTAGCGCGCCGTTTTCATTCAATATATAGACAGTGTCCGAGGAACCCTGACCGAGGTCAGCCTCCACTCGCCCCGCTTGGGTTCCGGCGAGAACACGCGGCGTAAAGTCACGGGTTCCCATGTGGACCTGATTCACCGTGATCTTGAGTCCAAATCTCTTGTTAAACGCTTCCACGATCTGCGGCAAAACATCTTCTTCCGGCTCATTGCTCCACAAGACCAGCTCTGGTTCCTTCTTTGCGGCTTCCAAAAGTTGTTGGAATTTGGTCGTCTGCGCATTAAGCGCCGACGCCACTCCCAGTGTTAGCAAGAGAACTCCAATGGTTGCGTTGCGTCTCAACATTTTCTTTCACCTCCAATGATAAACTTTATAGGTCTTCAGGCTTCCGTGTGGTTTACCGCAGAGCCGCGCGGAGAAGAACAACGGGACGAAACACTCTGTATCTCCTTGGTGAATAGTCTTTCACGGCTAACCCGGAAGAACCAACTTTATTATTCTCCAATTTTTTCTTCAGCGATCAGAATCTCTTCGGGAAACAATTCCTCCAGCGGCTGTTTGCGCGCGGTGAGCCCCTGTTCCACCTCGAAGGTCTGCATCATGTCGATGGCCTTCGCATTTGCTCTGATGCCATACGGGAAAGGGTCGTCGCCAAAGATTTTCCTCTGCTCCTCCAAGTCATCGCGGCCAAAGACGAGAACAGACAACGTCCGGTTGTTGCTGCTCAGGCGATCGTAGATCGGTTCCATCCACCGCTTTTTTGCCAATTCAAACGCATCCAGCAGGCTGGTCGCGATCCATGGATACTGCTCCAATAAACTCTCTCGGACCACGATCAGATGATGAGGAGGGAAGACGCCGTGTTTTCTGAAGAACCTTATCCCTTCAGCTTTGCGGTCGGCGAAGAGCAGCTTGCAATCCGGATGATGGAATAGGTCCACGTCTGAGCGAATCACCTGCTGCCCGCCGTGCTGGTAATGGGCCGCGTCCAGCTCGCCCCCCAACAGCAGCTTGTCAAATGGTTTTTCCGCGTAATAGAACCGCAGCCCGGTGGGCGGTTTGAAGCCGCCGATCGCGCCTCCATGGCTGAAGCGCGGCGTCCTCTCCATATACCAGTCCATTTCGTCAGGCCGAACGCCGAACTCATGCTGCAAAGCGCCGCGTGCCCAGACCGCCGCCGTCTGTTGATAGTCGCCGGTGCCGACCCTCTTTCCTCTTAGATCGCTTGGTTTTTCAATTCCGGCTGCCTTGCGCACCACCAACGTCGTCCAAGCGAATTGCCGATTAACGAATACGGGCAATGCCTTAAATGGCCATCCTTTCTCGCGCGCCATAAGAAAGGAAGAAAAAGACATCTCCGCGACATCGAAACGGTTAAATTTGAGCTGGGTGTAGAAAATGCCGTGATGATATTGGTACTCCAGGTTGATGCCATCCGGCTTCACCTTCCCCTCGATGATCGGCCCCAGCATATCCCAATTTGGATCTACAGACATTGAAAGTGTAAGGTCAGGCACGTTTGCTTCCCCTTGATTCTATTCTGAGCGGGTCTTTAGTTTACAGTTTACCCAGACCTCGCAGCACCTTTTCCGCAGTAATCGGCAGATCTGTGATTCTCACGCCGATTGCTTCATAGATGGCGTTGCCCACTGCCGGGGCGATTGGGCTAATCGCCGTCTGTCCCATTCCTTTCGATCCCTGCGGGCCGGGTCCATCGCCATTTTCCACCATCATCGACTTGAATTGCTCGGGGATATCCCCGAGCAGCGGCAAACGATACTGCAACGGATTTCCATTCACCATCTGCCCATCACGATACACCATCTCTTCATAAAAGGTGTTTCCCAATCCCATGATTGCGCCGCCGTCCAACTGGCACTTGCATGACAGCGGATGAATGGCCTTGCCCACATCGGCGACATTCGCGTACTGCAGCAAATAGACCTCGCCAGTTTCTGTATTGACCTCGACCTCAGCCGCCGCGGCGCTAAGTTCCCAGTGGGGAACCACTCCTTGCCAGGGATTGTTGTAACGCTGGGTGCCGTAGGATCCTTTTCCCATCACGGCATAGGATGAGCCTCCGGCGGACACGATCTCAGCGATAGCAAAGCTTTTCTCGCCGTAGAAGAGCCTCCCGTCCGCAAAACGCCAATCCTCCGCCCGGCCTCCCAGCAGCCGCGCGGCCAATTTTCGCAGCTCCGACTTCAAATCCTCACAAGCCTGTTCGGCCGCGCACCCTAATGACACGGTTGAGCGCGAGCTGCCGACGCCATGATAGTAAGGATGAACGGTGTCGGGATGAGTGACGTGAACCTGAGCCTCGGGAACTCCAAGAGTCTCTGCTGCCACCCGCGTCAGCACCGTGTACAGACCCATTCCGATCTCGACTCCCGCTTGCTCGACTGTCACCCTGCCAAGAGCATCGACGCTGACAACGACCCACGTTTCGCTCGTTCCTGAAAAGCCGTGGCGAAAGGTAGAAGCCATTCCCTTACCACGCGCAACCTTTGATTTCTCTTGTCTCATCTTACCCGGCATTCGCTCGGAGCTTCCGTCCCAGCCAATCGCATGGATCGCCCGCGATAGAAGATCGTCCATGTCGGAATCGAAGGCGCTGGTTCCTTCTGCTACCCGGTCACCGCGCCGGTAATAATTCTTCAGCCGAAACTTCATCGGGTCGATTCCCAACTCGCGCGCGATCGTGTCGTAGTGCGACTCGTATCCCCAAGTGGTCTGCGCCCTGCCCACGCCGCGAAACGCGCCCGCGGGAACTTTGTTCGTGTTGTAAGAACGTGCAACCACGCGCAGATGAGGAAAACGATAAGGGCCCCATGAAAGCGTTGCCGCCCGCACCGCGCTGCCGCCTGCTCCGCCGTAAGCCCCTTTATCCACCAGCAACTCAATATCGATGGCGACCAGCGTCCCGTCCAACTTTACTCCCGTCTTCGCGCGCCACACGATCGAGTGACGGCAAGTCGTGCGGAAACTGTCCTCGGCTGAAGGGACAAACTGCACCGGCCGTCCGGTTGCCCGTGCCAATAACAGCGCAATCACGTGCTCGCTCTCTAGTTCCTTGGACCCGAAGCCTCCTCCAACGTACGGCATTCTTACCCTTATTTTCTCGGCCCTCACGCCAAAGATCTCGGAAATCTCTCGTCGCGAGGTAAAAGGGTGTTGAGTGGGGGCAAACAGCTCGATCTCGCCGCTGCGCGCTTGAGCGAGACAAATCCCGATGTTCTCTATCGGATAATGAAAAACGGTGGGGAAAAAATAATTCGCCTCAAAGATCCGATCCGACTCGCGAAATCCCTGATCCACGTCCCCCCAGCCAAACTTGAACTCTCCGACATAGTTGCTGCCGCGCTCTTCGTGCACCAGGGGCGCATCGGGCTTCAAAGCCTCGCGCACGTCGAACACGGCCGGCAGTTCCTCATATTCCACTTCGAGCAAATCCGCCGCTTGCCGGGCAATCACAACAGTGTCTGCCGCCACGCCGGCAACAGGCTCGCCCTGAAAACGCACCTTGTCCGTCGCAATAAAAGGCCTTGAGCGATGTTCCCTCACGTTCATGCTTGCCAGCTGGTCCCGGGTGATTACCGCGTGAACCCCGGGAAGCCGCCGCGCCTTTTCCGCATTGATAGAGCGAATCCGGGCATGCGAATAGACGCTTCGCGCGATAGCGCAGAAAAGCGTGCCTATAGGTAACTGAACATCTTCCGTGTAAAGAGCCTGCCCGGTGACTTTTTCTCGCGCATCCACACGATCCGAATATTCAATCACGTCTTAATCTTTCCTTTCTCAAATCAATAACTCGGCCCCTGAGCGTGAGCCAACGCGAGGCCTCCAACTACAACCGCTAGCGACTGCTTAAATCCCAACGCAGAGAGATTGTTCGCTAGTTTCCGCTCCGGCGATCAATCCGCCGAAGGTTCATTGTCCCATGTAAATTTTACTGAGCTTCTGCCACGTCTTCTGGGCAATCTCGTCTTTCTCATAAGTATCCATAACTAGCAAATCGCCGCCCACGCCGAGCTGCTTGATGTGCTTGGCCAAAAACGAATCTTCATCCGGCCACGCCAGGCCATCCCATGTCACCTTTTCATAGACGGGGCGACCTTCCGTGGATAGCCAGGCGATAAATAAGCGTGCCAGGTTAACGTGCGGCGCACCCTTCGTTACCGCCAGATTCTTCGGGTTGACGACGATGCCCGGCACTACGGTCCAATCGACGGGCACTCCCTTGGCTTTACTGAACTCCACATTGCCGACCGTAGTGATTCCCAGACTCGCTTCCCCGGACTCTAGAATCGCTGCCACTGCGGGTGATCCTTTGACCGTGATCGCCCGGTTGCTCTTGATGCTTTTCGCCAACTCCACCGCTTTCTTCTCGCCCCAAGTTGGGAAAGCGGCAAGATAGCTAAAAGGCGCGCCTGAATTGGGGATAGCCACTCGACCCGACCACCTGGGATCAGAAAGATCTCCCCATGCCCTCGGGAGTTCGTCTTTCTTCACCCGGTCCGTCCGGTAGGCAATCACGTAAACCAAGTGATACAATTCAAGCCCTTTGTTGCGGAATTCCGGTGCCAGCCTGTCGACGCGTTTTTTCACATCGGGAAATTCCTTCCCGAAGATCTCAGTCCAGCCGAAGTCTTCCAGCAAACGCTTTTGATGCAGCAAGTAAAGTGAAGCAGGAGAGAGCAACATGACATCTCCGTCCGCTGGTTGCCCGGCCTGAGCCGAAACAAACAGCCGATTGACAACATCGACGGCGCTTATCGGCAAACCCCTCACCTCGACATTGAGCCCAAAGCGCTTGTTAAACGCCTTCTCTATCTCAGCGAGCTCTTTCCCGGTGGGCGAATTGCTCCAATAGCGGACTTCGCCCTTGCGCGCCCCGTCGAGCTCCCCTGTTTTGATCGCTGCCTCGATCATGCGCTGGCTTCCCGTCTCCGCCGCGGGCAGCCTTCCTGACAGCATTCCGCCTATCATCCCCAATGCCGCAAGTAACAAAACTGCCTGTTTTCTCATAACCCATTCATCCTTTCTCTCAGGGAAGGAATCGTTGCACCATGTTTGCGTCGGACCTAGCCCGCTACAGCTCCAACGTGCTGGGCGTAAAGAGATCTTCTAGCTTCGGCCGCGCAGCTAACATACCCTGCTCTAACGAATAATCGAAGAAGGTCTCCAGCATCTTCATGTTTCTCTTGAGCCCATACGGAAACGGGTCGGGACCAAAAACCTCCCGCGTTTTCGCCAGGTATTGCGCCCCAAAAATCAGCCCCAGGGGAATGCTCTCGGCCAGATGGTCGTACGACCAAATCTTGGCCTTTTCGAACGCATCATACAAATTAAACGCGATCCACGGATGGCGCCGATGAAGCTCGCCGCGAATTACGTAGATATTATTGGCCGGGATGTAACCGTGCTTCTTATAGAATCTTTCTCCCTCGGCAATCATGTCCGGAAATACGGGCTTCACTTTACTCCAGTCGCCCTCGGCTCCGCGGAGTTGGGTCGTGCGATCGATGATATTGGTCTCCCTCTCGAATCTCTTTTGGACAACCGCCACATCCAATTCATGATGCACCAACATGGAAGCAAGACTTTTATTTTCCGGCAATCTATTAAAAGAGATCCCCTGAGGAGGCTTGAATCCCGTTGCCCCACCATGGCTGAGCTCCTCCGATCGCTCCATATACCAGTGGACTTTGTACTGGGAGACGCCGAAGTCATGCTCCAGGATCCCTCGCGTCCATACCGCGGCGGATTGCTGATACTCTTCGATCCCGACCTTCTTACCCAATAGGTCTCCGGGCTCCTTAATCCCGGAATCCACATGATAGGAAAGCTCCGTCTGCATGAACCGCCGGTTCGGAAAGACCGGAACTCCGACCATGTCTCCTATCCCCCGCTCCTTGGCAATAAGATAAGAGGAAAGCGACATCGCCGCGATGTCATACTCCTGGAACTTGAGTTGCCGCCAAAACGTCACGGCGCCAAGAGAACGCGTGGGCACAAGCTCGATGCCTTCGGGCTGAACCATGCCATCCAGCAGCGGTTGGATTCTGTCATTGCGGGGCGGCGCAATAATGCTGAGAGTCAACTTTGCCATAACCTCCCCTTCCTATTTTATCTCCATGGTTGCCCTCTAGATCGCATCCTTGCCCGCTCCGATGCTTGCAGGAATCCTCGCATGACCTCAAGTCCAGTTGGGATTTTGTTCTCAAGAACGAGCTTGTCCTCTGACGTCGGTGCCGGGGAATGTCGGAGAACGTCCCATCAAAAGCTTGGACACTGACGAGCGCTCACATGGATAAGTTTATCTCCCAGAGCCCCCACGTTACTTGAGCTCGGCGTTGGGAAAACCGAACGCCTCAAGTATCATTTTCATGCGTCTGGCCCCATCCCTGTAAGTCGTAAAGTCGTTCAGAGCTATCTTTTTTCCTTTGATCAACTTAGCGACCTCGCCGTCGCTGTACATACTTGACTTGACCGGTTCGACTTCATCCAAGACCTTCTGCCCCTCCGGGCTAGTTTCGTGCTCGAGAAACAGGAGCGCGGCGTGAGGGTGTGAAGCAGTCTTTAATAGGAAATCGTTTTCCTGGAGTCTGACCGGAGTCGGCTCAATAATCTTGCAAACCAGCACCTTCCTGGGGTCTTTCCATTGCGCTCTAATGCAGGAATGATAGTTCGCCAACTGATGCATGGGATATTCCCCAGTGAGAATGGCCGATAATGCGCGGGTCTGCCCTCTTGACCAGACGGGCTGTTGATCCTTCAATTTGCCGGCGTAGTTCTTTACCCACTCATCTCCCAGCACGGAAACGAGCGCTGCGATGCAATAGGGACGAATGTCGACGATGAATTTTCTCCCCTTGAACTCCGGTTTCAGGAAGTCCTCCCATTTATTGGGAACCTTATCCGGCGCGACCAGGTCTTTGTTGTAAACCATGCCGCAAAGAGCGCTGCCGATCGATACCACCGCGCGTAGTTCCGGATCCACCATTTTTGGATTGATCGCGATCACGCCGTGCTGGGCCATTCCCAGGAGATCAATCCTCATCGCATTTTCCGTAAACCGGCTGTAGAAGTCCTCTGGCGCATGGACCAGATCCCAATCAGTCGTCTTTCCAGCAGCCAACTCCATCAAGAACTTTTCCCCGTAAACCGCTCCGCTCAGCTCCTCCATCTGGGCATCGATGAAGGGATACTTTTTCTTGAACGACTCAACCATAGGCTTGTAGGTATCGGGATCGAGGGTGCTACCGACTTTGACCTTTCCTTCTTTTTTGGCCTTCGCCACGATCTCATCGCGATTGGCAATAAAGATGAGGCCTTTAGATTCAGCGTCTTTTTTTGCCTTCTGCAAGGCGGCAGTCTCCGCCGCAAACAGGGGAACGGAAAAGAGACCCGCGAAAATCAGAAAGAGAAGCGCCCGCAATGGGAGAAGCGTGAACTTCATGTTACCCTCCTGCAGCTCAGAGTTACAGTCGTTCCCTGCGCGCTTGAGAGGCTCCTTATTCATTACCGTCTCTGTCTGGCTCCCAATCCGGCACCACCGCCACCACTTCCACCTCTAACCACATGTCATCGCGCATGAGCCCTCCCTGGAGCGTGGTGCTGGCTACGGGTGAGGTGAAGTAGGTCTCAATTACCGCGCGCATTTTTTCATGAACCTTGGCATTAGCTACGTAAACTGTGCGCTTGATGACATTTTCAAACGAAGTTCCTGCCGCCTCTAAAATTCCCTTGATATTTTCCATGGTCTGCCGGGCGTGCTCGGCGGGATCACTCAAATAACCGTCTTCCCCCGGTCGCCGTCCGGATTGGCCCGTGACAAAGATGAACGGGCCGACGCTCACGGCGTGGGCGGATGCGGCGCCCCGCGTCCGCGGGACACGGGATTCGGGAGCCGCCACAATCACCTTGTTCCAACCTCTTGCCATAAAACCTCCTACTCGCTAACCCCAAATACACGTCGATGCCTGATAGCATCCGGCTGAAAGCGAGATTACGAGTTCATCCGCACCTTTTCACGAGAATGAAGTCTTCGCCTGTTTCTAGGTTGTGTATTCGATTTCGAATCAACGACCGTCGTCATTCGATTAAAATAGTTGCGGGGGACGGCCTGAGCGTGTCTACCCTGGCTTGGGATTCCTTCGAGTTACGCCGATCCAATTGCGCTGTTCAACATATTTGAATCGCTTTCTAAAACAAACTAGCGACGGCGAAATTAAGATTTTTGTGCATACTTGTCAACCGGGGCCGCGAGCCGTAGTGGTTCAGTCAGAGCCTAGCACACTCTAAGCGGGAGAAAGATTTCTCGCTTCGGCTCGAAATGACGCGTTGAATGCTCTGTCATCTCGAACCCTTCGACTGATATGCTCAGGGTAGACTCCGTTAAAGATCCTGACCAAACTAAACCACTACCAACTAGCAGCTTTGCGGATGCTCAATACGCAACTCCTATGCCACAGACGGTTAGATAACTATCGCGGGAATAGTCAGACGACCCGTCGTTCTTTCACCGGGAGATGCTTGTTATTCGTTCATGCCCTGCCTAAAGACTGATCGCTTATCGATTGAAGAAGAAAACCCCGACGAACTCTCGGTCGCTGGAGACGCGCAAGACGCGCGGCTCCCGCCAAGAGCGAGAGAATAGCGACCTTTTATTTATTGATAGGAGAGCGGTCTACACAATACGGACTCGAGTTTCCGCGACGCGATAAGAGCGTTCAGGTCACTTGCAGGGCTCCTCGAAAACAATTTGCCGCTGTACGGGATGCGTTATCAACTTTACCACGACCCACGCCAACGAAATCAGGGCCTCTAAACCTGAAGGACGCGCCAGGGTTGCGCCATAGAATCTCCATTTATTGCACCGGAACCACGCGGTAACGGGCGGACTCGGGATGAGCGTCCAACCACTTGAAATACTCCCAAGCTTCCGGCACGTCGTCCGGCCCTTTCCTTTCAACGTGAGGTCGCAAAGCGATAGCGGGGATGACATGCGGCTTCCCGATCTGCATGGCGCGCCAGGTAAGCTCCGCCTGATACTCGGTATGGATCGCTTCAACCGTAGCCGTCTCTAAATTCGGAGCGGCAAACAGCATCCCATGAGTGCGCAAATGCACCCCAACGTGATTGCCCAATTTTAACGCCACCGCTCGTCCTTCTGCAGGCACTTTGATCGTCGCGTAGTCTTCGTCGTAGACGCCCATCGGCTCGGCGGCTGCGCCCGCCGGGCTGGGATAAAACACCGGCATGATGGTTTTCCCCGCGATCCCCATCATCGTCGACCATCTTTGGTGCGAATGGATGACGCCGTTTACGTCCGGGCGCATTTTATAAACTTCGGCGTGCAGCGCCCACTCGCTTACCGCAGTGACATGGTCCGGTCCGGTCACTTTATTTCCGTCGAAATCCAGCGTGATGATATCCTCCGCGCGAATACGGTTCATGTGAATGTGCGGCCACGGCTTGATGAGAAATGTGTTCGTGCCCGGAATGCGGGCGCTGGAGTGTCCCGAACTTGTTGTCAGGCCGGTGACAAACATGATCCGGTGCGAAAGCGCGACAATCTCTTTCAATTCATCGATGTCTTTTGTGCTCATTCTGATCGGCTCCTGTAAGTTATTTCGCGCACGCCAATATTAAAGCTGGACGCACCTAAAACGCAGGACTTCGGGGTCCTGATCCGCCCACTTCATTTGATTGGTCCAATTATCGCGCGTGATACCGCCGCGCTTTTCGGCTTCTTTGGGGACAAAACGCTTCTCGATGGATGGCCGCAACGTCTCGATCGGAATCTGCTCGCGCTCGCCAACCTGCATCGCGAGCCAGTTCAACTCGGCTTGGTGCTCGGCGCGGATGGCAGTCAAGACGGCGTCTTGAATGCTGATCGCGACGATAACGACGCCGTGGTTCTGCAGGTGGCAACCTACTCCGTCTCCCAGGGCCCGGGCGACCGCCTGTCCTTGCTCCACGGTGTTGAGCGTTCGGTAGCCTTCCTCGTAGACCCTGTAGGGCGGAAACACCGACGCGGATAAAGACGGGTGATGCACCGGCAGAATGGTCTGACCCGCAATGCCAAATACCGTAACCCATTTTTGATGTGTGTGGACGACACCGTTTACATCTGGCCGAGCTTGGTAAATTTCCGTGTGCAAGGGCCACTCGGCGGGGGCCCGCGCTCCGCGCGGCCCATCGAGGATCTTTCCTTGAAGATCCATCGTTATGATCATCTCAGCGGTCGTTTGACTCAGCCCCATATGCGATCTGGGTTTGATGAAAATCCGATCTGTACCGGCGATACGTGCGCTCGCCTGGCCCATGTAGCTCGCGAGTCCGTAATAATGCAACGCCCGATTGGACAGAGCGACCTCCTCTTTTAAATCTCTTTGATCTTCTGCCTTCATGAATGCCAACTCCTTTCCTTCTATAGCGGTTATTCCAGAGCGTCCGTGATTGCTATCCTTAGCCGCGCGCGTCTGTCAATAAGCGCATGACTCCTCGCCACCGATCGAGATTGTTGATTTTTTGGATAATCTAAAATCGAAAACCTGAAATCTAAAATGTCATTGGCCGCCCGGCAGACCGAGGATCTTGGCGTGGACCTTGATGTACTCACTCGCTTTATTCAGGCAGTCGACATCACAAACGGCCATGTATTTTCCCTTCGCCAGGGGAGCGATGTCCACTCCTGGTCTCCAGGGAAACTCCCGATAGCGCGGCTGCTCCCCCTTGGTCGCCAGCCAGACGACAAAAAGCTGTGTCGTCGCCGGCACCGCGGACCAACTGAGAACATGAAATTGCGTGCCAAGCTCCATCGCAAAAGGGTCGGGCAAGACGAAGGCTAACGGCGCTCCTGCCTCAATCGCTCTCATGGTGCTGTAGTAATTCACGCCGCAAAACATGGAATACTCCCCGGTAGCAAGCTTTTCGATATTTTCCGTCTGGCCACGGCCAAGAACAACTTTGTTTTTTACCAGTCCTTCGAGCCAATTCAGATACCACTGCCTGGTCTTGGGGTCATGCTGGAAAGCATTGAGCTTTGGGCGTGGATCGTAGAGCACCTTTCCTCTCCACACGGGGTCCAGACAATCTTTCCAGTCTTTGGGAATTTTATCGGCCGGCACCACATTCTTGTTGTAGGCGATTCCTCGGGCAAGACCCGTTGTCGCCATGTATTCATCCTCCGGATCAACAATCCGCGGATCAGGAGTTACCCAGCCCTTTGGGAGCGCCTTAATCAGGGCCTTATAGGAAAAGGGAGGCTTCGGAAACAATCCCGCTTTCTTGTAGTCCGGCCACGATTCGTGAGAAATGTTGGCGATATCCAATGCCGGTGTCCTTCCCGTCTTCGCCTCCATGAGCATACGCTGCATCTCCTCTACCGTCCGCAAGCGCTCGAAACTTGGTGCCTCGACAAAAGGAAAGTCCTTTTTAAACCCGCTGAGCACGGGCTTCGCCTCATCATTGGTCCAGTCGGTTCCAATAACGACCTTGCCCCCTTTTTTAGCCATTTCGGCCCGAGAGTTTTCCACCATGCGATTGAACAACTCGCCTTGCGCCCCCGCCGGGACCGGCGCGCCTCCGGCCCAAGTGGCCAAGAGCATGATAACCAACAAGAGAATTCTCGCTTTCCTTCTATGCATCTTGCTTCCTCCCTCTGATTTCACGACGCTTTCACTTTTTGGCCTCGACCTTGGGGAAGCCATAAGCCTCGATCACCTTCCCTTCAGCGATATTGCCCGGCCTCATGTTTACCAGAGTTCGAAGACCGCCCTCTAGTTTTGCCTTCGCGACAATTTCATCATGGTTCATGATGAGTAACCCTTCGCTTCGGCCTCTTTGCCTGGATTAGCGTTGCCGCCAAGAGATGACTTCACGGCGAACCCCGGCAAGCGGAGCAAGACGAGCGCCAGCATCGCGGAACGAGTTTTCATTCTTTTACAATTTTCCGAGCGCTCGCAGCACCTTTTCCGGAGTAATGGGCAAATCCGTGATCCTTACGCCAATGGCGTCATAAACGGCATTGCTCACTGCCGGGGCAATCGGACTCAGTGCCGTCTGGGCCACCGCCTTCGCCCCATTGGGTCCCGGCCCATCCTCGTTCTCCACCATCAGTGACAGGAATTTCTCCGGCAAATCGTGCAGGAGCGGAAGCCGGTACTGCAAAGGATTTCCATTTAACAACTGGCCGTCGCGATACACCATCTCCTCGAAAAAAGTATTTCCCAAACCCATAATCGCGCCCCCATCCAACTGGCTCTTGCACGAAAGCGGGTGAATCGCTTTGCCGACGTCGGTTACGTTCGAATATTGCAGGAGGTGTATCTCGCCGGTCTCCACATCCACTTCAATCTCAGCGGCCGCCGCGCTCAAATTCCAGTGCGGCACGATCCCACGCCATGGGTTTTTGTAATACGGCGTCCCATAAGAACCTTTTCCCATCACCACAACCGCAGAACCCAGGGTGCCCACAATCTCTTCCATGGTAAAACTCTGCTCCCCATAGCGCAGTCGCCCCTCCACAAAGCACCAGTTCTCCGCCCGCCCTCCTTTCGCCCGAGCCGCAGCTTCACAAAGCTCCCGCTTCAGATCCTCGCAGGCCCGCTCGGTCGCTTTCCCCAGAGAAACCGTGCACCGCGAACTGCCGACGCCGTGAAAAAACGGCAGCGTTGTATCGGGGTGGCTGATCTGGACCTGACTTTCAGGAATGCCCAAGGTCTGCGCCGTTACTAACGTAAGCACGGTGTAAAGCCCCTGTCCTATTTCGATACCGGTGTGCAAGACCTTTACCTTTCCCTTCGAGTCCACTTTCAGGCTCACCCAGGTATCGCTCGTTCCTGAGTAGCCATGGCGGAACCCCGTCGCCATGCCTCTGCCGCGGGCGCGCTTGGAGCCAAAGTTTTTCTCAGGTTCACCACTGATACGATTAGATTTACCATCCCAACCGATCGCCTCGACTGCCCTTTTGAGCAGATCATCCATATCGGAATCGAATGGGCTGGTACCCTCGGCGACTTGATCGCCCCGGCGGTAAAAGTTTTTCAGGCGAAATTCCATCGGCTCCATACCTAATTCGCGCGCGATGACGTCATAGTGCGACTCGTACCCCCATGTCGTCTGCGCCCTACCTACGGCACGAAAGGCGGTCGCAGGAATCTTGTTGGTAAAGTAGGAGTGGGCGACAACCCGGAAATGAGGAATCCGATACGGTCCCCACGCGAGCGATCCGCCGCGCACGGCGGCCCCTCCCGCTCCCCCGTATGCTCCTTTATCGACCAACAGCTCGATTTCTTGCGCGACGATCATACCGTCGAGCTTCACTCCGGTTCGCGCGCGCCATACCATCGAATGACGCACGCCGGCGGTAAAGCTGTCTTCCGCGGAAGCAACAAACTGCACCGGCGCCGGTTTCACGCGCGAGCCAGATCGCCACCAGATGCTCATTCTTCAGCTCCTTGGAACCAAAGCCGCCGCCGACGAAAGGTGTCCGAATCAGCACCTGATCCGGTTCCACGTCAAACAGGTCGGCGATTTCTCGCCGTGCGCCAAACTGATGTTGTATTGGAGCGAGCAAGTCCATCTTGTCACCACGGACCTCGGCGACGCAGATCCCGATGTTTTCCATAGGATAGTGAAAGATGGTGGGAAAAAAGTAGCTGCCTTCAAAAATGCGGTCTGCTTCCGTGAAGCCTTGGGCGACATCTCCCCAACCGAACTTGAAATCTCCGACGAAATTGCTGCCGCGTTGTTCGTGCACGAGCGGGGCATCGGATTTGAGCGCTTCACGAACGTCAAATACCGCCGGTAACTCCTCGTAGTCCACCTCAATCAACTCCGCCGCTTCCCGCGCGATCGCCAGACTCTCTGCAGCGACTCCAGCGACCACTTCGCCCTGATAGCGCACCTTGTCAACCGCAAGAAAGGGCTGGCTTCCGTGTTTATATGGACTCAAGCGGCCCAAATGCTGGCTTGTGAGAACCGCTAACACACCGGGAAGTGTTTTTGCCTTTTCAATATTGATGGAGCGGATGCGCGCGTGCGCGTGGATGCTGCGTAAGATGGCGCAGTGAAGTGTCCCTGTTGGCAATGGCAGGTCTTCCGTGTAAGCAGCTTCGCCGGTGACCTTTGACCGGCCATCGACTCGATGCGAATTTTCTGGCATGAGTTTCTCCGTCAGTGATAAAAAAGCGATAGTTTGATTTCCGCCGCTATCGATCGGCTGCAATGAAACCCATTTATAGTTCAAAACGCAAAATTATGTCAATCAACGGCTTTCTGTGACCTCTGGATAAAGTAATCTTGAGTTTGAACGACATTATTCGGAAGCCGCGAGGTCGCGCAAAGCAACAGACTGTGCAAAAACTCTGGCGGAGCCCTTCGACGGCGCTCAGGGCGAACGGATAATCACTCAATTTCTGACGGGACCACACCGTGCGTGGTGAGCCTAGTCGAACCATGAACGGTGCGGTCACACAGTCTGATCGGCAGAAAGGAGTCTCAGTTGACAAAGCTAAATACGTTAGCTATAGGGCACAACTAGAAACTCGTTGAACGCTTCGTCTCGCCATTCGGCGAAGGAGACAAATGATGCTGTTACGACTGCTTAGTTTCACGTTCGGATTCATGCTGACCTTTTTTCTCGTGACCGAGCCCGTCTTTGCCCAGTCCAATCTTTTTACCAAGCTCGTTGAGGCTTCCAAAGCCGAGGTGGCAAAAAAGGGAGGCAAGGTTACGGTCGCGAACAACTGGACCCCGGACCAGGGAAAGCCGATTGTGGAAGCATTCAGGAATGATTTTCCTTTCGTCACACAGCCCAAGTTCGAGCGGATAAGAACAGTGGAGGACATGCAGCGGATGCTGATGGAGTTCAAAGCCGGGCGCCCTCCTGATATCGACGTCACGAGCATCTCTGACGAGCTGTGGCCCGCTTATCACGCGGCCGGCGCGTTTCTTAAAGCGCCTTTTTCCTATCGTGATGTGGCAAAGTCTCTCCCGAAGGACTGGCCACCGCTGGACCCAAGGCTTATCGACACTGATGGCTTTTTCATCAGCACGTCGGGCGCTACCCGCGGGATCGCTTACAACAAAAACCTGGTCCCGCCAGACAAGGCTCCCAAGAACTGGGATGATTGCCTAAATCCCATGTGGAGAGGCAAGATCGTGTATGATCCCCGACCCAAGCTGACGGCTTTGCAGAACGATCCGAAGACCAGAGAATGGTTCTTGAAATGGTTGAAGGCATTCGCTGAGAACAAAATTGTTCTCAATCGCGGCGTGCAAGAAAATCTTGAAAAAGTCGCGGCCGGTGAGTTTGCTCTTTATTGCGGAACGAACTACAGCAATGCCATGCCCATGATCGATGAAGGGGCGCCTATGGTTTTCGTTGCGCCGGATCCTCTTCCTGTTGACTTGGGCGTGCAGATTTTTATCACCAAATGGTCATTGCCCGCTACCTCGCAGCTCTTTGCTGTGTGGACTGCCACAAAAGCGCAGCCCATTATGGATGCGAAGGGCTATCGAGGGTTCCCCTGGATTCCCGGTACCAAGATAAACGCCTTGGCAAAGGGTAAATACATCGCGATTTGCGGTCCGGATTGTCTCAAGAAGGGCGCCGAAATTTACGATGCTGAGCACGCGCGAATCCTCGGGCTTCCGGGGGCCAAATAACAAGCCTTAATTGTCGCTGTAACAGTTATTCTGCTCGCTATTGTGCCTGGTACGACTCAGTTCACGCCATTTCGCTCAACGGCAGCTTCACACCGATTTGCGCGCCTTGGTGATCCAATGAACTGCAATTAGGACGGCCAGAATCCCGATCCACGTGGCGACTCCGCTTACGATCTTTGGTTCTGATGCCCCGAAGAACCAACCCAATTCCGCACGTTGATATTTACCGAAAATACCCAGCGTCTGAAGGCCGAAGATCCAACCGGCATGAAGCCCAATGGAGAGGTAAAGCACACCCGTTCGTAACACCGCGTAACTGAGAACGACGCCCACCAAAAACAAACCCGTTAAACCGGGAAGAATCCTTAGAGGATCGAGAAACGGAGCAAAGGAAGCGATGAGAAAATTGAATCCGGCCCAGGGATCAATCCCAGATAGAAAAACTTCTTCTGCCGGCTTGACAAAGTGAACCCCCGCATAAAGAAGGTTGGCAGCAAGGAACGCCGCGAACGGCTTGGTATCCTCCATGAGGCCTTTAAAAATGATGCCGCGAAAGAATATCTCCTCAAGGAAACCAACCGTCAACCCGGTCATCAGACTTGCAAAAGCGCGTCCCAAACTGGAGGCCAGAGAACGGCGCAAACCTGGCGTAAAGATATCAGCGAGAGCCAATGTCACGACAACGACGAAGAGAGAGGCGACAGCCAGGACAAACCCCAAGCAGACTTCACGCGCTCGATACGGTACGCGGCCGAGCCCCAACTCCGTTAGAGATCCGATCTTCAGCCGGGAACGAAAACAGAAAAAAAGAATAATCCCCAGAACGATGTAGACCCGCCCAAAAATACGGGAGAAGGGCTGACGGTACAAGGCCCACTCCGGTCGAATGCCAAGAATCATCTCCCACAGAGACGCCATCCAGGGACTGATAAGGCAATTAAGAAACAGGACGAACAGAAAGAATAGAAATATTCTTTTGTAGCTTTTCATAGAACCAGAAGCCGCGACCGGACAGGTAACTAAGGCAAAACGATCAGCTGCGAAGTCTACGCAACGTTGGATCGGAAGATGAAGAGCTTGCGCTTTTTGAGGTATAAGAGAAAGGCATAGAGCAGCCCTCCCGCACATGCCAATGCGAAAGACTTCACGCCCACGGCTTTGGCAGCGGCCCATCCCTCAAGAAAGTATGTCCGCCAGACCGGGACCAGAATAAGCCCCATGGTTAAACCCACCGCCGTGCCCATATCCCTCGTAAAACTGCGCTTCCAATCGAACCGCAGGCCGGAAAATGACCGCCGGACGGCCGCCAGGGAAGGGATAAAACGTTTCACGCTCGCGCAGTATTCGTCATATTCGCTTTTAAATCGATTCCGCAGGTATTCTTCTTCGGCAGACACAATCGCCTGGTAGACAAAGAGGAAAAAAGGGATCACGACGAAATAGGCAAGCGGAACTCCAAGGAACATCGTCATGCCGACGACAATCAGCGCATTGCCCAGATACAGAGGATTGCGCACGACCCCGTACATTCCTCCGCTGGCTAAACGATTTGCATAGACCTGCCGGTTTTTTCCGCCGCGACGAATCCCTTCGTACCCGATGGTTACCAATCTCACAATTTCACCGGCGATGGCCACTGCGGCCCCGCACCCTACCAGGAGCCGGTCCAGGAATATGCTTCCCAGAATAATTGTCGGTCGCATGGTAGCGGCCACGAACAAAAAAAGAAACGGGTAAAGGAAATTCCGGTACTGAAAAAAGAAATTGCCGATTGCGATGTTCCAAGATCGCAGCAGGTTACCGTTTTTCATTGCTGTTCTGTGGCAGCCCCCGGCGGAAGCTCCTTGCCCGTCCTGGGCCAGCGCATCGGACTAATCTTGACCTGCCTTGGCTTGTTTCGCCGCGTTGGTGAGAGCCGGCACAATCTCAAAAAGATCACCCACCACGCCGAAGTGAGCCACTTGGAAGATGGGCGCGTTCGGATCCTTATTGATCGCGATAATCCGCTTGGATTCCCGCATCCCTGACAAGTGCTGGATGGCTCCTGAAATGCCGCAGGCAACGTAGATTTTGGGCGCGACGCTTTTTCCCGAGGCTCCCACCTGCCGCTCCCGGGGCAGCCATCCGACATCCACCACAGGCCGGGAACAGGCCAGGACTCCGCCGAGAGCCTCTGCCAAGTCCGCCATGAAGTGGATTTTTTCTTTATCCCCAATCCCGCGTCCGACGGAAACGACGATGTCCGCCTTGGCGATATCGACATCGCCCTTGGGTTCCTCGACTACGCCCAGCACCTTGATCCGAGAAGGGAGGCTCTTCACATCGACGGCGATCGGCTGCACAACAGCTTGTTTAGGAGAAGGCGGTAGCGGCGGCGCCATCCCCTTCTGGAGCGCAATGACCGCGGTCTCGTTTTCCTCCAACGCCATCTTCGCATGCACGGTCCCGTCAAACAGAGGCCGCGTAATGGTCAACGCGCTGTCAAGGATTTCCACGTTCACGCAATTCGTCAATCCCGTCACCCCCAGCTCTGTTGCGATCGCCGGCGCCAGCTCCATACCTTGCAGGCTGTAACCGACGAGCAGCAAGCGCGGGTCGATCCGGCGCACGGTTTCCGCAATCACATGCGCATGCAAGTCTGCGCCAGGCAAAGCCAAAGCGGGATCGTCGACCGTGACAATCCGATCCGGCCCATTGCCCTGCAGAGCCGCCACGATGCCATCCAACCGGTGTCCAATGGCCACAGCGGCCACTTCCACTCCCAACTGCTCCGCCACCCGGCGGCCGAAGGCAAGAAGCTGGAACGTAATCGAATCGACCTTCCCCTCCCAATGCTCCACCAACACCAAAATATCCCGTGCCATGGTTTAGCGACTCTCCTGTATCTTCTCCAACAGCGAGGCGGCAATTTCTTGCGGGTTACCCTCGATAAACTGAACCTGGTGCGCGCGCTCAGGGGGCCCGATGCTGGCGAAGCGGTAACCCTGCGCGGTCAGCGCCTCGGTCGACAAACCAAGATCTCCCACGGAAAATGAGCTGACGGGTTGTTGGCGCGCGCGCATTCTGCGCGCGGGGGGCACGTAACTGAGAGTTTGAATCCCCGTCTGCACGCAAAGCAAGGCGGGCAAAGGAAGCTCCACCTCCGCGAAACGTCCCGCTCCCAGTTCCTTGCGCACCTTGACCGCATTGTTGTCTGCCAACTCGACACTGACGACAGAGTAAGCGAACGGCAGTCCCAGAATGTTAGCAGCCGCAATCCCCACTTGACCCCCGAGGGTATCGCGCGATTGAGTGCCGGTCAGGACCAGATCGAACTCAAGTTTTTTTAGGGCCGCGGCTAGAACGGTGCTTGCAATCCGCGGGTCTTGGCTTTCAAAATCGACGCGTACGGCTCGGTCAGCGCCTTTCGCCAGCGCCAAATACAAAATGTCCTGAGTCTTGATACTTCCCATCGTGATCACGGCGACGCTGCCACCATGCACCCGCTTCAGGGCCAGAGCTTCTTCCAAGGCATATTCGTCACACTCGTTCATCGTTAGAAGCTGTCCCTGGTATTGGACCGATCTTTTATCAGGCGCGATCTGCAGCTCGGTGACGATTCCCGGGACTGCTTTACAACAGACAACGAGGTTCATGGATGAGTCTTCGGGGACGCTTACCCGCCGGCAGCGTTCGCCCCGGCAATCTTTCCCGTCAGGGCCCCCCGCAAGAGCCCTGATCCGCTCGGATAGTTATAGTAGAAAAAGCCGGCGGTAATTTCCCCGGCGGCATAGAGTCCCGGAATCGGCCGATCGAATCGATTCAGGACCTGACAGCGAGGGTTGATCTTCAGGCCACCGTACGTAAACGTGACCCCGCAAGTCGCGGCATAGGCCACATAGGGAGGAGTATCGATTTTCTGCGCCCAGTTGGACTTCGGCGGGTAAATATCTTTTGTCCCCCTGCCGTCGCGGATGACTTCGTTGAAGGGCCGGTCCTCTATCACGGCGTTGTTGAACTCCTCGACGGTCTTCACCAAAACCGCCGGATTGATCTCGAGCATTTCCGCCAACTCTTTAATCGAGTTGGCGATCACCGGCGTCGCCCCTTCGTAAAGTTGGCGACTCAGAGGTTCCTTCAGCTTCTCATCAAAAATCTGGTAGGCGATGCCGCCGGGTTGCTTGAGGATCTCACCGCCGGTCTTTGCATAAGTATAGGCGTGAAAGTCTTCTCCCTCGTCCACAAAACGCCGCCCGTCGGCGTTGACCATGATGCCAAGAGTCCATGCATAGCGGTGGGTGCGATAGCGACGGTTGGCGGGATCAAGGAATCCACCTTCATAATCGCCCGCATCCGCGTCAATGGGACTTGCGTGACCCCCGCTCCAGTGGCCGAACGGTTGCGCGCCAATAGCCAGAGCCATCTGGATGCCATCGCCGGTGTTGTATCTAGTGCCGCGCACTTTGGCGAGATCCCATCCGCTTCCCAGAAATTCGGCGCGCATCGCGGGGTTGGCCGAGAAGCCGCCGCAGCCGAGAACCAACCCCTTGCAGTGAATCTCACCGGCTGCTTCCGGCGTCTCCACGACCAGGCCGGAAACCCCGCCCTTATCATTGGTCAGGATGCGGACCGCTGCGGTGTCAAACCGCACTGGAATTCCTTTGCTCTGGATAATGCGATGCCACATCTCGACGAGGCCGCCTCCTCCGTCCTTCGAGTGAATAAAGCTACTTCCATGGTGCCACTTGAAGCGTCCCCCTTCGGGCTTGGCGGCGCTATAGAGAATTTCCCACTGGATCCCCATCTCCCGCATCCATTTGACCGTCGGATAGGATTCATTGACGAGCAGTTCCGCGAGCTCAGGCACTGACCGCCCGCGGGTAACGCGCATCAGGTCAGCGTAAAACTCGTCCTTAGTGTACGGCGGGAGATCGATTTTCTGCCACTCGCTTTCCGAAATGTGGGGCAGAAGCGGTTTTTCATCCGCAATGCCGTTGTGCGTGTGGCGAAACTGCGCCCCGTGGCTAAACCAAGTATTGCCCCCCTTTTTTCCTTGTGGAGCTTTCTCCAGCACCACGACTTTCGCCCCAGCTTCGTGGGCTGAAACCGCGGCCGCCTGGGCTGCGTTGCCCATTCCGACCACAATGAGATCGTAGCTCTCTGTTTTCATCGATCTACCTCCCAGTCTTTTTGTCCCATGGCTGATTTCCATATCACAAGGGCGTTATGAATGAAAAATGAGTTTGCCTCCAAAAGTCTTAAATTTGTCACCATTCCTACGGAACCTTAAATATCTCCTTAAATCGTGCAACAGTTTCTTTATAGTTCGCAATCAGCTCTTCGGGACGGGCAGGATAGAGGCTTAAACCTTGCACCAGTCCCGGCGGATTGGGAGAAACGTCCGGACGCGCTGGGACTCTATTAAATTTTGTGAGTAACTCTTGTCCCTCTTTCGATAGCGAAAAGTCAATAAACAGTTTTGCCGTGTTTGGATGGGGCACGTTTGCGGGTATAGAGATGGCGTTGAATGCCGTAATTGTCGGGCCTTTAAACCGCACCCAGTCAACGGGTATACCCTTAGTCCGTCTCTGAAACTCAATTTCGTTACTGTATAACACCACGCAAATCGGCAATTCTCCGGCTATGGTTAGTTGAAGGAGCAGGCTATGCCCGTCCCTTAGCTGTAAATCCTGCTGGGCGAGCCGCCGCATGAACTCCAAGCCTTTTTCTTTACCCATAATCTTTAATAAATGAAAAAACCACTGATATTCCTGCGACTCTAGACCAAGCTTGCCCTTCCATTTCGGATTTAGAAGGTCCTCATAGCTCTTGGGAGCTTCGTTGGAAGGAATAACATTGGTATTGTAACCGATCACGTAAGGAATCAGGTAGAAAGAGTTCCAATAGCCCTCGCGATCTTTGAAGCCCTCCGGATAAACGGCACTTTCGGGCGAGACATATCTTTGGAGCAGCCCCTCGCCTTTGAGCTGAGAGACTTGGATGACGCTGGTTTGGAATATGTCGGCCCTATACGCTCTGGCGCGAGCCTCGGTTAAGTATTTCGTCAGGACTTTCTCTCCGCTGGCGCGGAATATCTCGGGTTTTATGAACGGGTATTTTTTCGCAAACTCGTTTGCAAAAACAGTCGACTGGTCGAGTTCCATCCCGGTGTAATAAACCAGTTGTCCCTCTTTTTTCGCTCCCTCAATGAGATCTCTAGACTGGCCGAACGCGTGACCGATCATACCAGAGGTGAAAGTGGGAAAAAGAACACACAACAACAGCCAGGCCAATTTCCCGGCGGATTTTGCTATCGATGGCATAGTGTCCTCCTTTGCCTGCGTGGATCGAAAGATCAACCCCGCTCTTGAACCGTCAATGCCTTGACGCATACAGCTCGTCAATAAACCCTGAATCCTCAATCTCCTGTAACCAATGGGTGTCCCAAACCGAAAGGGGATTGAAATCGCTTAAATTAGGAACGTCAGGATGAAGATAAACCGCTTGGGCGTGTATGTGATAGACAGCCAATGCTGTCGGATAGGGCCTGCTTTCGAGTATCTGTACTTGCCTCTCGAATGCGTAACGGAAATATTTGTCGTCTTCGCCAGCGCGAGCAGTCTTCGTCAATATGGAAATGCATTCCTCAGGATTCGCTTTGACAAACCATATTCCGTATATCATCGCCTTAATGAGGTTCCTGACCACCTCAGGCTTAGCTCTTATAAAATCCGGGGTCATCGTTAGAGTTCCACCCATGATGTTGGGGAAAAGGCGGGTCTGTTCAAGGGGGACAAAGCCGGCTTCCTGAGCTTTGAGATCAAATGGAGGCTGTAAGAAGGCGGCATCGACCCCCCCGTTCACCAGCTGGTCTAACATTCCCTGATAAACCGTTCCCCTTGCCGCGCTTTCGATGAAATTAACCTCTCCATTCTCAACGCTGATTCCCTCCAGGGCCAGGATGCGCCAGACGGTCGATCGCGGATGATACCCTTGCACCGCGATGCGCTTTCCCTTGAGATCCCTTACAGCTTTTACCGTAGGCTTGGCACAAATGACATCAGGGCATTGATTCGATATGCTCGCCACACAGGTATATCTGACACCGGCCTTCTGGGCCCGCGCGACATAGGGAGTGTGGTGGTAACCGAAGATAAGATTAATCTTCCCTTCCCTCACATGCCGGTCTAAGCCTCCATGATCCATCTCGCCAGAGGGAATGTATTGAGCCTGCAAATCGACGCCAAAACGGGGCCATATTTGCTTCTCGCGCATGATCGTCAACAATATGTCATGGGTTTTCGACCTCTGACAAGCCAGAACTGTCTCCATGGCGTTATCCCTCCCTCGGCGTTCCCATCGCGCCGGACGGCGGTTGCAAGGTTATGCACGATCTATGGAATCCACAGTATTCAGAGCAACCTCTGTGCCACGAGTTGCTGACCTTGCTCTGCTCGGGCACAGCTAAGCGTTCCACAAAAACGGAAGTATGGAAGACGATCGATTACATCCAAAAGTAAGAAAAAAACCCATCTCTTTCGCGTTCATGGGAATAATTCGATGATCAGGAACTATTGAGCCGGCGGGGAAATTGTTTCAAGAAGAGCCCTTGCCTTCGCCATGGCAAAGATTGGCTTGACAGAAACTCCGGGTTACTGCTATCGGAGCAATGATCCTTGAGAGGGTCAGCGTGGTCCCACGCCCACCCCAGGGTGCAGTAGGGGCGACATGTTCGGTTCGGTCGTTGATCGACCCGCGCGCGCCGCAGAATTGGGATATTTTTCCAATGCTTCCGATGAAAAGTCCAAAACCAAAATTCTCTTTAAGGAGACGCCAGATGATGATGCCTTACATTGGTGTTGTATTGGTCACCTTAGCGCTGGTGCTCGGCGAAGCGCCTGCCAATGTGCTCATCGCTCAGACCGGAAGCCAGCGTATGATCCAGGCAGCGCTGAAGGCTGAGGAGATCAACAGTCGCTATGAGGGCGATATCAACTACTGGATTACTCAACCTGAGAGCAACGGTCTTTTGAAGTTGGAAGAGGCCTTCAACAACCGCTTTAAACTGAAGGTCAAGTTGAAACAGACGCCGCTGACATCCGCGGAAGTAGGCAACCGCTTTGTCCTCTCAGCTCAGGCGGGGCGCCCAGCAGAGGGAGACATCACCGTTATCTCGCCGCCAACGCTTTCCGTTTTACGCCAGAACAATCTGCTTGAAGATTTTGATTGGACCGGGATTTTGGGTAAGGATTTTCCGGAGCTGCAAAAACGCGTGAACATGGTCCCGGCGGAGTACCGCAACAAGGCGCTGGAAATTTACCACCTGGTATATATTGTCGCCTACCGCACAGATCGGCTGAAGAAAGAAGAACTGCCGAAAACCTGGGAGGAATTGACGAACCCGAAATGGGCGGGCCGCTTTGCGGTCGCGAACGTGGGTTACCCGTTTAATTATTTTTTGTCCCTCCCCGGGTGGAATGAGCAAAAGGTATTGAATCTGGTTCGGGGGATTCGGGACAATCGCGCGGTATTCGTTAAGGGATCACCGGGAGGCGCGGCTGCCCTGCAATCGGGAGACGTGCCTTTAGCTATCAATTCAGTGGGCAACATCGAAGAGCTTAAGGCCAAGGGTATACCGGTAGATTGGATCGCGTTGCCCGGGACCATCCTTGCGCAGAAGACCCTCGTCGTTCCCAAGGGGGCGCCACACGCGAACATGGCTCATCTGTTCGGGGCCTGGCTGACGACGGACGGCAGGGGACTGTACGAAAGCATCACGAAAGACGGTCTGGCGTGGCCGGACGAGAACTCGCTCCTGGCAACCCGGCTCAAACAGCTCGGGCTCAGCAACAATGATTTCGTCCTGATAGACACCGCGGAAAAGGACGCGCTCGCGGCAAAAATGATAAAGCAGATCCGAGAAATCTATCTGGGCAGATAGCCTTAATCAAAGCCGAGCTTCAAGACCCGCGGAAGTAAACCGCGCCCTTGACCAGTTCGTGGCATCCTTAAACTGATGCGCGCCGAGACCGAGCGGCTTAAATCTCTCAGCAGCTTCGCGAACCGCGTTGACGAGGCGGACAGTTGGATCCCACGCGTCGTGGGGCTGGCTGCGCTTCTTCTGGTCGCCGCGCCTTTGATTACCGTCACCGTCGCTGCTTTCCGGCCCGGCATGACCCTCCCGTTTCAGGCAGGGGAATGGACCTTTCGCAACTTCAGCGTGGCTTTCGGTGACGCCTTTGTCTATCGCCTGCTGCTGAACACGTTCCTTTACACCTTTGCTTCTCTGGCAATCTCCCTACCGATTGCGCTTGCTTTCGCCTGGTTGGTTGAGCGAACCGATCTCCCCTACCGCAACTCCATCTACACGCTGCTGCTCATCCCCATGGCGGTTCCGAGTCTTTTGAAGGCCCTTGGTTGGGTTATGCTGTTAGGCCCGCGCCAGGGCGTCATCAATCTTTTGCTTCGTGATGCGCTGGGCCTGCAAGGCGCCGAAGGTCCGTTGAATATTTACAGCTTCGCGGGCATGGTTTTTCTGACCGTACTCTCGGTCATGCCATCGATGTTTCTCCTGCTTGGTCCCCTGCTGCGGACGATGAATCCTCTGTTCGAGGAGGCATCGGAAACCGCCGGCGCCGGCATGTCCGATACGCTGCGCCAGATCACCCTGCCGCTCATATCTCCGGGCGTCCTGGCCGTTATCCTCTACTACATTATCGTCATGATCGAGTACTTCGAGATTCCGCTGGCGATCGGTCTCAACGCGCGCTTCCCCGTTTTGAGCCTGCAGATTTATGCCCTCACCCGGACCGAGCAGCTGCCGCAGTACGGTCTCGCCAGCACATATAGCTTCTTGGGATTGGGTCTCGGCTGTTTCCTCCTCTACCAGTATCGACGGCTTACTGCCGGCTCGCAGAAATACGAAGTGATCACAGGCAAGGGCTACACGCAAAGGAAACTACAATTGGGCTGGCCGAGATACCTGGCGTTGGGCGTCATTGGCCTCTATCTGCTGCTGGCGGTAATTTTGCCGGTGATGATACTCCTCTGGGCCAGCTTCCTCGATTTCTATGTGCCGCCGGCTTGGGACGCCCTGTCACGGGTGTCTTTCAAGAATTATTTCGAAGTCTTTCACAACCCCCGGATCCTCACGGCTGCAACCAATACGCTGATTGTTTTCCTGGTCGTCGCCACGTTCACAACGCTGTTTGCGCTTTTGATCTCATGGGTCATCCATCGTTATCACCCCCCCTTCAGCTGGCTGCTCGACAACATGGTTTTTCTGCCGCTCGCAGTTCCAAGCATCGTGATCGCTCTCGGAGTGCTGCTCTTTTACATCCGCACTCCGCTCTGGGGAACGATCTGGGTAATCGCTTTGGGGCACGCGATCCGTTTCCTGCCGTTCACAGTCCGTTCGGTAAATGCAGCGATTCTACAAATTCACCAGGAGCTCGAGGAGGCCTCCTGGGTGAGCGGCGCGTCCAGGCTGGCAACTTTGAGGAACGTTACTTTCCCACTGTTGCTGCCCGCGCTGGGAAACACCTGGCTCTGGGTAGCAGTTCACAGCATGCGCGATTTCAGCTTTCCGCTCATGCTGGTCTCTTATCAAAACATCGTCATCACGAGCCTTCTGTGGTCTCTGTGGGAAGAAGCCAACTTGACCGGCCTATCCGCACTCGCGATTCTATTAATCCTGGCGTCGATCGCCTTTACGACCGCAAGCCGCCGCATCGCCTCCCAGGGGACGTATTGAAGGTGCATGCCGGGCTCCGGCGGTAAGGATTCGTGGCCAACGGGAGGGATACAATGAGCCGCAGATTCTTTCTCTGCACGCTCACAGCTCTGGCCTTCGCCGTGTCAATTCTTCCAGTTGCTGGAGAAGGGGCGGCAAAAACGGCCGAAGAGCTTCTTGCTGAAATCAATCGATTACCTGAAATTGAGCGTCGGGCAAGACTTGAGAGGGAATCGAGAAAGGAGGGGAACGTCGTATGGCACACGGGTATGAATAGAAGCAATGTCCTCGAGTTGCGCGGTTAGTCCCTCCCATCGGTAAATCCCTGCACCAATTGGCGGTTATACCACCTTACCCGCGAAATCCTGATAAGTGAGCTTGCCGCGCGGATAGGTAAGCGGGCTGTGGCTCAACCCCAGGTTGACGCACATCTCGGCAAAACGCACCGAGATCGCCTTGGTGTTATAGACCGGCACGCCGGTAATTGCTTGAAGATCTGCTGGATCAACCACGCTGGGAATCAGCGCGCCGCCCAGCGGGATCACGCCTTGGGCACCGGCTTCATTCACGAGACCGCGAATCAGCTCGGCCGTTTTGTGAGTGATTTCGTCTTTTCTCTGTTTAACGTCCGCGCCATAGATATCGATACTCCGGACGCCAGTGACCAACCCGTCCATACCCATAGCGCGCAGCAGCCGCCACGTGTAAGGAATGTGGGACGGCAGCGGAACGATCATGCCGATCCGATCGACCAGATTCGCGACCATGTGGATCGTCGTCCGGAACGGTCCTATGACGGGAATGGAGACAGACAGGCGTGCGCCGTCGACCCCCGGATCGAATGTATTACTTTGAATGACCGCGTCATAGCCGTTCTCCGCCGCCCACACGATCTTCCGAATCAGCGAGGGCGCCTCCATAATATGATCGAGACCGTTCTGCATCTTCTGCAGGGCGAGGGTCTCCCAGACCTGCGACCCCTCGAAGTCGTCAGGAAAGGCCACCTCCACCCGCGTGCCGGGCGACGCGTAACGGTTCCAGGGTTTTTCCAACTCCCCGATCTCGCCGGGGGCCACTTTCCTCGGTTTCTTGCCTAAGGCCATGATCTTCATACCGTGGTCCTTTCTTTGTTTATTTTCTTATTGGCCACACCGTGCGATTTTCCTCTCACTGCCGCGTTGACGCGGAGCCGGGCACGGCCTATCGCGAGTTAACTATCCGTGCTCGTTAGCACACAACAAAACAGACCGCCAGGCCCGCAATCAGGCTGTTGAGCGAGCAACCGCGCTTCGCGCGCCAAACGGTACAACAATGGGCATGAACGCTCGTCAGACACGCCGCTGGGAATTCTAGAAGGTGCCTCCTTAAGCCGGCGGCAGCCAAGATCGGGGGATGCCAGAGTTCATACCGGACACCGATCGTGCGCTATAAGCGAAACATGGAGGCTGTTTTTTCGGATGAAATACGACTGACGGAGAAAATCGACCGGTGAGGCCTTGACAGCACCGTCCCGTTTAGAGACGTCCTCTTTTTCCCTTCCAGGGGTCGACTTTCACCGAATCGGATTGACCAAGAGTAAGATTTATTCCCTTCCTGGTCGGGCCACTAAAAACGAGCTACATCAAACGAACGCTATGCCCCAGCGGCTGCTGGCGCTCCAGGAGCAGCACTGACTTCCGGCTGCTTGTTAGGTTTGATCTGCAATGCCAATCCCGCCGCGATCATCGCAATGACACCGCCCGAGAGAAATGCAAGTTGGTAATCACCCAGCCAGGTTCGGAGCATGCCTGCGGTCGCGGCCATGATCGCGGCGCCGATTTGATGTGACATAAAGATCCAGCCGTAAATTTTGCCTATATTCTGTTTGCCGAAAGTATCAGCGGTAATCGTCATTACCGGTGGGACGGTCGCAAACCAATCGAGACCGTAAATGACCGCGAAGAGAAAGAGCCCCTTATAATCCTGGACAAACGGCAGTATGAGAAGCGAAACGCCGCGCAGGGTAAAAACCATGGCCAACCACTTCTTCGGCTGAACCTTATCGGTCATCCAGCCTGACAGCACGGTGCCGACAAAGTTCAATCCGCCCATAATGCCGACGACCGATGCCGCCGTCACCTGCGGAATGCCATGGTCGATTTCGTGAGGAATAAGATGGGTGCCGATCAAGCCGTTGGCGGTGCCGCCGCAAATAAAAAAGCTTCCGGCAAGTAACCAAAATGTCGAAGTGGCAAACACTTCTCGAAGCGTGATCGTCGCAGTGGCCGAGCGCGCTCCGCGCAGGGACGCAGCTTTGACGGAACTGGCCGCGCCAGGTTGCCCGGCGCCATAAGCTTCCAAGCCGATCTGCGCGGGATCGTCGCGCATAAAAAGATAGATGAGCGGCAGCAAGATAACCGCGGCAATGATCAAGGCCATCGAGCCCATGCGCCATCCGGCATAAGTGATCATCACCATGAATAGCGGAAGAAAAATAAGCTGACCCGTGGAGCTGGCGCTACCCAGAATGCCCAATGCCAGACCGCGCTTCGCGACAAACCAACGGCTGCCGACGGTCGCGGTCAAAACCGAGCCTACTCCACCGGCGCCAATGCCGACGATGACTCCCCAAACCAGAAAGAATTGCCAAAACTGATTCATCGCCATCGTGCCGCTAACACCAATAATCAACAATATCAGACTCCCCATCATCACTTTGCGCGGCCCGTAACGATCCAACAACCACCCGCTGATAGGTGCGGCAATGCCAAAGAGAAGAAGATTCATGCTTACCGCTGACGCGATCAATGCACGGCTCCAGCCAAACTCGGCTTCCAAAGGATGGATTAGAACGGACGGGGAAGAACGCACTCCGGCACCGGTCAAGGTAGTCAAAAAACAGAGCGACAGAACCATCCAACTGTAATGAAAAGGAAGAGACAGCGGCTGTCGAGCTAAAGTTTTGTCGGGCGGTTGCTTCATCATACTTTCATATAGACATCTTTGGGCAAAATCACAAATCGCAGGCAAGTGCTTCTCGGGAATAAATCGCGGGGCCAAAATTGACAGGCGAGAGCGCGATCAGGTAGTTTCCTATGCAATCGAAGAAACTTTTCTCATGTGTTTCCCTATCCGGAGCGCGGACATGACGGCCTGGTTCTGAGACGGTCCCGCCGCTCTAATTCAGCTTTTAGGTCTGAAGCGTTCGAGTAATGAAGGCATTAGTTGTAAACCTAATGTTACCCTATACCCCAGGTCTCCGAGCCGCAACACACGACTTCGGGCGTGGATTATAAGGGCTGCAGGCGGTTGACGCAAAGCAAAATACCCTGGCGTGTTGTCTCAAAGTCATTATGTGAGCGGTGAATGGTAATCTCCATTACCGGCGTATTGCTATTGGCCCCCCTGGCCAGTATAGTGTCCTTGCACGGTTGCCCATCCTTTTTTCTTCAGTTCACATCCCATCAATAAGGACCGGTGTGAAGCAGTTGTAGCCAGCGCCTCGCAGCGGAGTCGCTCTGGTTTTTTCCGTGATTGGGCAAGAGGGAAATAACATCTAAGGAGCGTTTTGCATGTTACGCAGAAACACATACTTCACATTGGGCTTGATCGCGTTGGTGCTCTGCTTCGGGTCCAGCGCTACGGCCATGGCACAGACGCCCAAGGTACAGATTCAGGGAACCATCGAACAGGTCATGGAGGTTCTCGGAACCATTCACAACGCGGCAGACATTGCGAAGAACAAAGATCTTTTTCGACAGATCCTTCTCGTTCGCTTTGATTTTACCGAAATGAGCCGGAGATCCTTGGGGAGTCACTGGAACGAATTGAAGGGGAAAGAGGAGGAATTTGTCCTGGCTTTCACTCAATTCCTGGAACGCGCGTATCTGGGCAGGCTCGGATCCTATCGAGGGGAAAAGGTTGTTTACGGCCGCGAACAAGTGGACCAGAAGTTTGCGGAGGTGGACACCCAGGTCGTGGGAGGTCAAGGGCCCGCGATCGACGTCAATTACAGACTCCACCTCGTCGGCGACGAGTGGAAGGTCTACGACATGGTGATCGATCAGGTCAGTGTGGTCAGCAACTATCGGTCACAGTTCAACCACATCCTGCAGAACGCTTCACTGGACGAGCTGCTCAAGAAGCTGGTTGAGAAGGGATCGGCGAAGGAATCCTAAAAGCCTGTGGAGGGACGAAAACGGGTGGGTTCCGTGCAGTGCGATGACCTGGGCTAATCCATTGTGGTCGGTTGATACGTCGCTGTAAAGACAGTGTCCGCCAACCATTTTTGAAACGCAGGGTTTTCACTGAATTGTTTAAACAGCTCGGTGTGGTCCGAAAGCAGGCCGACAAGTACTTTCTTCAGCGCAATGTCATGTTCGATCCGGGCGTTTTGCTTGTCTGAGTTCTTCATTGCATTCTGGTAAGCTTTGTCTGCAGCAACCTTAGCGGGAATTTCCTCGGCAATAACCTTCCTGATCTTGTCCGCGTCCTTCCATTCGATGTTGCCGAATTGATCGTTGAACGCCTTGAGAATATTACTCAGCCGGTCAAGTTCCGGCTCTGGCTGGTGCCCGCCGCCGCTCGTGGGAACCGGTCCGATTTCCGCGTCGGCGTCCGGCAGCAGGACCTGAATCGCGGCCTGTTTTTCCACCCGGTAACTGTCCATGTCAATCGTTTCTAGAATACCCTTGGAGAGATCTTCTTCCACTGGCGCGGGCAATTTGGATACGAGGAAGCTTAAGAAAATCGAAAGCTTTTCCCATTCTGCGTTTGTATATGGCAGGATGGAAGAGAGAAAGCCGTAGGTGCGGACAAACGCCTTGGCTTTTCCCTTGAAGTCGACCTGACCATCCTCGTCGAGCTGCTCCTTATAATTGGCGACACAAGCGTCGAGAATCGGGTCGAGCTTATCGCGGTCAGCCCCACCTAAATAAAGCTTTACCAACAGATCGATCTGTTCCTGCGCGTACACCTGATAGCCATCCAGAGCTGCCTTTAGATCGTGGAGTTTGTTCGGATCGGTCTCCTCGCTGAGGATTGTCGTACGGTAGTAGTCGGCAAAAGCCTCCCGAATGGTATCCGTGTCGTTCATGAAGTCCAAGACGAACGTATCGTGTTTCTGCGGCCGTCCGCGGTTGAGCCGGCACAAGGTTTGCACGGCTTTTATCCCGCTCAGGATCTTATCCACATACATTGTGTGCAGCAGCGGCTCGTCATAACCGGTCTGAAATTTATCGGCGCAGATCAAAAACCGGTAGGGATCTTCCTGGATTTTGTCGGCGATCTTGTTGCTCGGGAAGCCGTTGAGCGAGGCCTCGGTAACTTTCGCGCCGCCGTACTCGCGCTCCCCCGAAAACGCGACGATAGCCTGGTAAGGGCTCTTGCGCTCCTTGAGGTACTCGCGCATGGCGTGGAAATACTGAATCGCGCGCTCGACACCGCTACAGACCACCATCGCCCGCGCCTGGCCGCCGATCTTATTCAGGCCGATCACCTGCTCGTGAAAATGGTCGGCCATGATCTCCGCCTTGAGGCGGATCGCGTGGTCATGGCTCTCCACATACCGCCGCAGCTTTTTCTTTGCTCGCTTGGTGTCGAACTCCGGGTCGCCCTCCACCGTCTTCACCAGCCGATAGTAACTCGCGACCGGCGTGTAGCTTTTCAAAACGTCCAGAATGAAACCTTCCTGTATCGCCTGCTTCATGGTGTAGCTGTGGAAAGGCCGGTGCTTTTCCTTCCCTCCCTCGCTGTAAGCTTCCCCAAAGGTTTCCAGCGTCTTATTCTTGGGCGTGGCGGTAAACGCGAAGTAGCTCGCATTGGGTAGCATCTTGCGCGCTTCCATGATCCGGTTAATCTGGTCCTCAAAGGTCTCCTCTTCCTCGTCGCCACACTCCTCCGAAAGCACGATGTTCAGCTTGGCGGCTGCGCGCCCGCCCTGGCTGGAATGCGCTTCGTCGACAATGATGGCGAATTTCCGGCCGCGGTGCTCGTCGCCGATGTCGTCGAGAATTACCGGGAACTTCTGAATGGTTGAAATGATAATTTTCTTACCGCTCTCAATAAATTTACGGAGATCGCCCGAATGGGCGGCATGACCCACCGTGGCGCTTACCTGGCTGTACTGTTTGATCGTGTCGCGGATTTGCTGATCGAGAATGCGCCGATCCGTGATGACAATAATCGAGTCAAAGAGCGGCGCTTCCTCTTTTTTGAGCCCAATGAGCTGGTGTGCCAGCCAGGCGATCGAGTTTGACTTTCCGCTGCCCGCGGAATGCTGAATTAGATAACGCCGCCCCACGCCGTGTTCCGCGGCCGCCGCAAGGAGCTTTCTCACGACGTCGAGCTGATGGTAGCGCGGAAAGATCTGCTCCCGTTTTTTCTTGCCCGTCTTGGGATCTTTGATCTCGACGATTTGAGCATAGTTCTCAATGATGTTGGTAAGGCCCCATCGGGTCAGCGCCTGTTTCCAGAGATAGTCGGTCTTCAGGCCGTTAGGATTTGGCGGATTGCCGGCGCCGTCGTTCCAGCCGCGGTTGAAAGGCAGAAACCAACACGCCTTCCCTTTGAGGTGCGTACAGAACTGGACTTCATGCTCATCCAGCGCGAAGTGAACAATGCAGCGGCCAAACTGAAAGAGCAATTCGCGCGGGTCGCGGTCGCGTTTATACTGCTCCACCGCGTCCCAAACTGTCTGTTTGGTGAGGCTGTTCTTTAATTCAAACGTCGCTACCGGTAGACCATTGATAAAAAGGGACAGGTCCAGCGCAAGCTGTGTCTCATCCCGGCTGTACTTGAGCTGTCGCGTTACGCTGAACCGGTTCTCGGAGAAGAGTTTTTCCGCCTTCTCATTCCCGGGCGAAGGCGTGCCATAGAAGAGGTCAACATGGTGTGGCCCGTGCTTGATCCCGTGGCGGAGGACATCGATTACGCCCCGCTTTGCTATCTCGCCTTGTAGCCGCGCGAGAAAGGTCCGTCGGGTGGGACTCTCGTTTTCAAGGTCGAACGCTTCAACCAGCGGTTTTTGCGTCGTGTAAATGAACTCTCTTAGCTGTGCAAGGTCTACCGCATACTCGCGGTCGTAATCCTTAGCGTCCCCAAGAACCCACCCCGTGCCGCCAAAATCCTCGACCGGATCACCCGTTTCGCCCGGTTGCAGCGGTACGACACCCGTCTTGCCGATCATCGCGCCGACGATCAGACTTTCAAGACCTTTTTCGCTGGTGTCAGTCGGTCATGTCGCGGCTTTAATCAAGTACCCATCAAGTACCGAACCTGATTGTAAGTTATTGAAATCTTGTACCTTGCGCCTCATAGCTTCCATGACTTGCAAGGTTATATCAAGTAGCCTTTCCCGACATTACCCAAGTCTGGCCGTCCATCTCAGCCGATGACGAACCTTGCTTCCTCTCGCCGTAACATCTCAAAGATTCTGATGCACGGTATCTGCAAGCCGCGGCACACTGTGGGTATCTTGACCTTTTTTCGCTCGCCCTCGACATGAACCTCGTGCGTTACCAGCGTATGCCCGTGCGCCAGTCCATAAGCAATTAGAAATGGGTCGGCCCTGCCAAGAAAAAGCTCGCTTGGCGTGATCCTGATAGTCCGCTCGTTGCACCCAACTGCTCACCTGTCGCATCTCGTGAATCGCAGGACGATCCAGCGGCAGAAAAAAGTTCCTGCCGCGGGCTGAAGCCCATTGAGCGAGTTCATCGTTTCCCTGTTTCAATTCATCGCCGATCTGATCGATGCTGAAAATGTTGCCCACCGCATTCTGCCGCTCGAGCCAATCCCAATACCCCGGACAGATGTCGAACCCGTAGTATTCGTTCTTCGCCTGGATGAAGGTGTTTGCGTCGAGGAGGTAGGGCATCTATCAGGAGAAGTTCATTTCTCGGGCAAACTCGTTGAAGGTCTCAACTTTTCGGATACCTAGCAGTTGAAAGGCGTCCCGGTATGTTGTCCGCCCCTCAAGAACGCTCTCGATGAGAGCCTTGGCAAAACGCTTCCCAGTCCGGGTCCGCTGCGTCAGATAAAAATCACCCCCTCCTTCCGTTTGCGCCAAGTTATCACTAAATCGTTTCTCCTCTTCGCGGTACCGGCGCTCAAATTCTGCTTTAGACAGAAAGCGCAGATCACGGAGCCGTCGCAGCACCACAAAGGAGCTAACTTTGAAATGCTGCGTCAAATTGCGCAGCGCCGAGTGCTTTGTTCGGATCGTTAGCCACTCTGCCCTGAGTTCGTCGGATTGTACCAGCAGCTTCTGCGGCTACTTGGTTACAGAAGCGCTCGATTTGGTGGTTGGGCGCATATGTTGCCTGCAGGTTGGATACTCCGGACACGCCAAGCCACACGTGGACCAATTCGTGCGCCAGAGTAAATATTTGCGCGCCTTTGGCGTCGCGACTGTTGACAAAGATTAACGGAGCATAGGCGTCGGAGAGAGCAAAACCCCGAAACTCATCTACGGATAGCTGGCGATGAGTGTTATTGCCCACGATGCCGCTCCGCATTACTAACACACCGGATTCCTCGATCGCCTCGACTTGCAAACGAAGAGCTTCTTCCCACGTGCGCGCGCTCTTACGCACCTCGGTGTCTAGATGGATCGTGTTTCGAATATTCCGCGCCACCTGATCGCGGTCGTTTTGTACTGTCACACTGCCGACGAAAAAAAGCGGCTCCTCACCATTTGTGATCAGATAATCTCGAAACCAGTCCTGCCGGCGGAGGGCGTCACCTAATACGTCCAGCAACTCGGGGCTTGGCCGGAGAACCTCTTTCCCCGCGACCGTGCGAAAGTCGGGGACGGGCAGTTTTTCCTCCGGCGGCGTTTCCAAATAAAGATAACCGAACGGCGTGTGCGTCACCTTCGCAAGCTTCTCCGCCTGGGCGAAGCTTAGCTGTCCAGCCTCCTCCCAACCCCGAACGGTTTCCAGCTTAGCCTTCATTTTTTCCGCCAGCTCCCGAACACTTAAGCCAGCCCGTTCACGAGCCCAGCGCAGGACATGCGGCTGTAGCGTAACCTTCACGATTGTTTACCCCTACCCAATCGTACCGGAATCAGACATGTCTTCAAACTCGCCCGATTCGCCTTCCTTTTCACTTGTCTTTTCGAGGAGTTCACCGTCCTCTTCCCTCGGCTCTTCCGGCAGCTTCGCCGCCGCCTCGCGTACGTCGAGTTGCCCGGTAATCACATCCGTCACCAACCGGGTCTGATACTGGCGAATCAGCGCGATTTCGCGTTGGGTGCGGCTAATGGTGACTTCCAATCCCGTGAGCTCTGTCTTCAAGAATGCTTCAATGAAAATCTGTTCGCTCACAGGCGGAAGCGGTAGAGCAAAGTTCCCCCACGAATCAGTCCGCAGACAACGAGTGCCGTGGCCCGCCTCTTCGACGAGATTCAAAAGCTCACCTTGAATGCCAGTGAGTAGCGAAAGCAAAAAATCAGCTTTCAGCTGCGGTTTAGTCGAAAGAGCTTTCATGTCCTGATTCACAGTGACCGGAACCGCTGTTAGGGCGGTCGGAAAAGTCCGAGCGAGAATCATGCCGCGAACTACGATCAAAACTGCAGGGGGCTTGATTAAAGGGATGCTTGTTTGCCGAAGAGCTATTTCAGTAATATGGTCCTCTGAGTCAACAATTTCGCGCACTTTCATGTCTTTCGGGCTCACCCACGGAATCTCACCGCCCCAGAATTCTTGGACGCTTTTGCTTGGTGTCATTCCGCCATGCGTGGACACAAGATATTTCATTTTGCGAGTTTTCCAATGTTCGGGGATTTCGCCGAGCCAGGGAACGCCGGAAGGTTTAAGGCGAACGTTGGGGTCGAGGCCGCGGGTCACGGCGCGGTGGATGATGGCCTGCTTCTGCTCGTTCAGAAGCGCCATCAGCTTCTTCTTCGCCCGGATGTAGCGCTCGATGCGACGGTTGGCGTGATTAAGGAAGCGGACGATGGCGTCCTGCTCCTCACGCGGCGGGACGGCAGAGTAAATCATCTTGAAGTGTTCGGGCCGGAGACTCCACATGTCACTGACGTGATCCCGTACGGCACCAGACGCTTGGCTTCTTTGGCAAAGTGTGGCGTTCGATATAGCTCTGTGGAAATAACGCGGCGTTGTGATTGTCAGCGTAGCCGCATAACCACATATGCTGGACTAACTATGCCACGTAAATCCGAGACACCAACCGCGCCCTGCCACGCCCGCATCTTGTTCTAAGCAAACTGTCACCGGCCCGAACGACCTTATAATTGCTCACTTCGTCAGGGATGAAGTTGCGAGTTCTATCCTTCTTTGTCCTGTCGCGCCAATCACGCCTTTCTCGTCACACCACGGGTAATCGTTACCGAGAGCATTTCGCCGATTCCGAGTGATTTCGCTCTTTGACTTCCGCAAAACATCGTCGTAGCTTTCGGCAAAGTAGCCCAATGCTTCGGCACCTTTCCCAGCCACGGAACGCCGGACTCCTTCATTGCCGGATACGGCTTGAGGTCGGCCATCATGGTTTCTGACTCCTGAAGCTGCCGCGCGGTTTTGTCGCTGTTTGCCGCGCGCGTTCGTTCAGGCGCGCTCGGGTCATGCGTTCGCGCAACCCGCCTTCCTCAACAAATGCCTTTTCAAGTTGTCGAAGCTGCTGGTCGAGGAGGTATGTCGTTATCTTGATCAAACCGAGAATGGCATTACCGGCGATGGCCGGATCGGGGTGATCGACGGCCTTGCGGAAAGTTTCGTAATTCGCTCCCGCCGTCCGCGCCAGCGCCGAAAGGCGCTTGGCATAGGGATGGTTCTTGTCCCATTCTTCAAAGCCGCGAAGGCGCAGGAAATCCCGGTAGTCTTCTTTCAGCTCTTCCAGGCTGGCCCTGGCAACATTGGTGAGCTTGATCTCGGTCTCTTTGGAAGTGCCCGATGCCATACTGCCCTCGATGATGTTCTGTTTCCCCGATCGTGCCGCCTGAACCATCTGATCCACCGTGCGATCGCGGCGCTCCAGGTAGCGACCGCAGAACCGAACCGTGGCATCGTACACCACCTCCGCCCGCTGGTAGGAGAGCAGGTTTCGGTAACCGCCGTGCTTGGGAATGAAGCCTTCCGGCATTGTCAGGTTCTTAAAAGCAGGGACACAAGAGACCTAAGCGACGGAAGCGACAGTAACCACCCCGCTCATCTCTTAAGTCCCTTTGGTCCCTTATGTCCCTTTGAATGCAACCCCTTCATCACACCCCCGCCTTCCCCAACAGCTCATCGAGCACCCCTTCCGTCTCCTTCTCTAGTGCCAGAATGTCGGCGCGAATTTCTTCCAGCGACCGGAGCGGCTGTGGTTTGTAGAAGTGACGCGTGAAGGAAATTTCGTAGCCGATTTCTGTTTTACTTTCGTCTATCCATGCGTCAGGCACGTAAGGAAGCACTTCGCGGTGGATGAACGCTTCGATGCCGCCCTCTTCGAGCAGCGGTATTTGTTCCGTGTCGCGCAGTTCGGAGTCGGGCTCGTATTCCACGATTACACCCTCACCCTTCCCTCTCCCGGAGGGCGAGGGTAATAAGAACCGCCCATGGAGGGGATCGGCTTCCACTTTGCCGGTTTTGTGGACTTTGGCGATGACCGGCGGCGCCGATTCGACCCGCCAGCTGACGGCGCGCAGAAGGGTCTTCAAGTCTGACGCGCCGAGCTTGATGACGAATGTCTCGAGCGCAGCCTGGACTTTCTCGCGAAAGATGTTGTGATCTTCGAACAGGCCGTCGCCGAGTTCGTGGCGCAGCGCGGTGGCGGTGTCGAAGAGTCTGGTGTCACGTTCCCAAGTTTTGCCGTCGAGAAGTTTTTTCTTTTGCTTTTCAGGGATGGTTTTCGTCGCGCGCCCTGCGCCGTCTGGGTCATCTTCACCATTCGCCTCGGTCCAAGCGTTGAGAAAAGTTTCGACTTTTGTTCTGACACTGCCAAAGTCTTCGAAAACCGCCTCACCGATCTTGTCGTAGAGTTCCGAGCGAAGATCGTCATCGCCGGATGCAAAACGCAAAGATTCAATCGCCTTGGGTGTGAGCTGGCTGTGGAGGCGTAGCGGTCGCTCGACGGTGACTTTCCAATAGCCAAATGCCTGGTTCGGAAATATCTTCGACTGTTCGGTTTCTTTGAATGCAAGAAAAGCGTCACAGATGCGTTGGATGTCGTCGTCTGAAAGCTCGCAGTTCTTCTTGCCGAGGTTTTTGCGCAGCGGCTTGAACCACTGCGTGGCATCGATGAGCTGCACTTTGCCCTTGCGGTGCTCCGGCTTTGCGATTGCTGATCACCCAGATGTAAGTCGCGATGCCCGTGTTGTAGAACATGTTTAGCGGCAGAGCGACGATGGCTTCCAACCAGTCCTTCTCGATGATCCAGCGGCGGATATTGCTCTCGCCCTGGCCCGCGTCGCCGGTGAAGAGCGATGAGCCATTGTGGACTTCGGCGATGCGGCTGCCGAGCGGCGTGTTGTGCTTCATCTTGGACAGCATGTTCGCCAGGAAGAGCATCTGGCCGTCGCTCGAACGGGTAACGAGAGAGTATTCCGGAGTCGCCGGCGTGTTCGATGATGAAACGCGGGTCCTTGATCCCTTCCTTGCCACCCATGCGTTCGAGGTCGCTCTTCCAGCTTTTGCCGTAGGCGGGTTGGAAAGCATGAAGTCGAACTCGCGCGAGGGAAAAGCGTCATTGGAGAGCGTGGAGTGCTCGGGGCCGCCCACGATGTTGTCCGCCGCCTCGCCTTCGCCCTTCAGTAGCAGATCGGCTTTGCAGATAGCGTAGGTTTCTGCATTGATGTCCTGGCCGTAGAGATGTGTTGCGACCTCCTTACCGTGCTGCTTCGCGAGTTGCTGTAGCGTCTCTTCGCCCACTGTCAGCATTCCGCCGGTGCCGCAGGCGCCGTCGTAGAGCAGGTAAGTGCCCGACTGGACCTGGTCAGCAATAGGCAAAAAAATCAGTTTCGCCATCAGCTTGACCGCATCGCGCGGCGTCCAGTGCTCACCGGCTTCTTCGTTGTTCTCTTCGTTGAAGCGGCGGACCAATTCCTCAAAGATTGTCCCCATCGCATGGTTGTCTAGCCCCGGATGTCGCACCGAGCCATCGCTGCTGAGGACAGGATTCGGGCTCAGATTGATTGAGATATCGAGGAACTTCTCAATCAGTGTGCCAAGCGCGTCTGCTTTGGATAGGCGCGGGATTTGATTACGGAACTCGAAGTTATCGAAAATTTCCTGCACGTTGGGCGAATAGCCATCAAGATAGGCCTCAAAATCTGCCTTAAGCTGTTGCTGGTTTGCGCGAGCACGCAGGTCGCGAAGCGTAAACTTCGATGTATTGTAGAAGGACTGGCCGGCTGCCTGACGGAGCGCTGCATCCTGGTGGACAATGCCCGCTTTGTCGAGGGAAGCCTTCATATCCAGCACGGCATGCTTGGTTGGTTCCAATACCGCATCGAGGCGGCGCAGGACGGTCATCGGCAGGATGACGTCACGGTACTTGCCGCGCACGTACAGATCGCGGAGCACATCGTCGGCGATTCCCCAAATGAAATTAGCGATCCAGTTAAGATCTCCGTTGCTCATGCCCTTAAAAACACGACTAAATTTCCAGCGATTTTACGCCATTTTTCAGCTTTGGAACAAGGGGCGGAGGAAACCCCAGGGTAAAGGTAAAGAGCGAAAGCAAAAAGGGCGGTATCTCGCCCGCTAGGACACCGGAAAGATCTCTCTAAACAACTTTATTATCCCATCGTAGTCACGAAAGATTTGGTCCCAGTCGGTCTTCCATACGCGCAGGCTTTGCATGCCTTTTATGGGCAGTTCCACGTCAGTCCTGGCGCTTTCGCGTTTAAGCACGGTGCTCAAGAACTGTTGCGCTTCGCGCGAGAGCATGAAATCAAGAAAAATTTTGGCGGCTTCGGGGTGGGGGGCTACTTTTGCGATGGCGATGGCCGTGGGCGGTCGTTGAATCAATGGCTCAATGGCAACCCAATCCGCAGGACATCCTTTCTCCTTGATTCCCTCCAACAAGTTGACCCGATTGACCACATCAATGGCAAACTCTCCGGCGCAGAGGAGCTGCACGCCAAGACCGGGCGATCTGCTATATTGCAGATCCTGCTTCGACAGATTACGCATGAATTCGAGCGCCTTCTGCCGTCCCATAATTTGCATCATGCTACCGAACCACTCGTAGGCTTCCTGATCCAATGACAACTTTCCCTTCCATCTAGAGAGTAATAGCTCTTGGTAGGAATGAGGAACTTCTCCGGGGCGTACGAGCCGAGTGTTAAACGCAGTAACATGCGTGTTGCGGAAAAAACCAGTCCAGTATCCCTCAGAGTCTTTCAACGCTTCATGAATTGCCGGCCGTTCCGCTGACTCGTATCTAAAAAGGAGTCCCCGTTGGCCTAGCATCCATGCTTGCAAACCAGCTATCTGATAAATATCTGCAGTGTAGCGTTTTGCTCTGACCTCCATCAGAATCTTTTCATACGTCGCCTTGCCTGTTGGATTGCGCAGGTAGTCAACCTTGATGTACGGAAACTTCTGATTAAACAATTTCGTCAACTGCTGCATGTCTGCGACATTGACTGCACCATAGATAACTACGCTGCCTTCGTTCTTGGCGGTTTCTAAATCTGCAGCATGGGTAGCCGGTGGTTTCCCTAGCAAGACGGTTAGAATGACGAATCTCAGAAACATCGGCACCGGTTTCTGATGAGCAAACATCTGGCCTTTCCTTGATTGATCGAAGTTGTTAGTTTTTGGCCGACTTTTCTCGTACAACTTGATTCCTTAGGCAGAAAGCAGCAACCGTCCATGACCCTGGATCGGCTTCCAGCGGTTGAGCTGGGTCAGCAAATGCCAGACTGAGGCGACCTGATTTGTGATGACAGGCTTGCCGAATTCTTCCTCCAGGCGGTTGATCACCGGAAGCGTCAGCCACGAGCCGCCGCCGATATAGACCGCCTCGGCGTCAGGATACTTTTCGAACGCGCCGCGTCCGAGATCGTAGGCGAGATTTAGGCTGGCGTCATTGGTCCACTTGAGAAACTCGCTCGGCCCCATCACGCGCGTGTGGGCTCCTATGAGAGAGACTCCTTCCTGTGAGAAGAACTTTGCCAGGTTTTGATTCATCGCTTCGGTCCACTTGTTCGCCGCGACGACTTTCTTTACGCCCAGCCGCTTTGCCGCCGCGACCACGCCGAGCACTTGAGCGGTCACCGGAATCTTTGCTTTTTTCCCCATGTGATCCAAGAGCCGGTTGAGTGCCTCCGAGCCGATGAGGATGGGAAGCGGAACCCCCGATTGATAGACAATATCGACGCCCCGTTCCAAGAGCAGATCGATTTTCTCGTCGACCGACGCGAACACGCGTTCGACGTCTTGAGCCGAGAACTCTTGCAGGCCCAGCGGCACCATCACCGTCATGACATCTTTGGGCGCGATCTGGTAAAATTCATAGGCGTAGGTATCGATCACCGCCAGCGGACAAAGACAACCAATCTTGGTTTTGGGAACATAGTCTTCAAACATCTCTGCTGCCCTCCTTAGCTTCGATCTATTTGAGTAGAACCTCTTTCATGATTTTCTGCATGGGTATTGCCACTGCTTCGGTCTGCTCCGGCGTGACCACGAGAAGTGGAACACCCTTTTCGTCCAAGTTCGAGAGCTCTTCATACAGCGATTTCATTCCTTTGCGGCCGGGGATTCGCCCCGTGGCCGCAAGAATCCTCGAGCCCTCGGCGGACAAGGCAAAATCGACAAACAATGCCGCCGCATAGGGATGCGGCGCGTTGGCATAGAGGCCGTAGTTGCCGCCGACTACGGCGGGCGTTGGGTTGGGGAAGACGATCGTTGCCGGACAACCGTTCTGCTTCATTCTGGCGATCGCATCCGGATAGATCTCGACGGCGATTTTGAATTCCCCAGCGCACAGCAGTTGCGCTTGTATGGTGTGGCCGCGGCGAACGACCGCCCCATTGGAAATAAGCTTGTGCACAAACTCTCTCGTCTTTTCCTCCCCCCACGCGACGAGCCACGCCATGAGGGCCCGCTCCGGTTCCAGGTCAATCGATAGGTTTCCCTTCCATTTCGGATCGAGGAGGTCGTTATAACCTTTCGGGGCTTCTTCCTTGCGCACGAGCTGATGATTATACGCGATACTCGAAAGTCCCAAACTATCCGAGTGAAAGTATCCATCCTTGTCATATTGCTCGCGTGGATAGAATTGCTCTTCGGGGGAGCGGTAGCGAGCCCAGATGCCCGCCCTTTTCAGCGCCATGAGGTTCTCGGTTCCCACTGAAATGACGTCCGCCTCCAGCTTGCCCACGCGATGTTCCATCAACGTGCGAACCACGAGCTGGTTGCCGCTGCCGCGCCAGTACTCCGCCTTAATGAACGGGTAGCGATTGGTGAATCCCTTGGTATGAGCGCTGATAAGTTCGGCATTGGAAACCGAGTAAAATCTAAAAGAGCCTTCGCGTCGCGCCCCTTCTTCGAGCCGTTTCTGGCGCATCTCGGGCGGCAGCTTGTTGATCTCGCCCAAGAGCGCCTCGACCGAGCTCCCGTCGGCGGCAGCTCTTAATGGTAAAAGGAACGCCAAAGCCAGCAGCCATTTCCACCGGACCGGTCTGGTTCGCATATCAACGCTCCTGCGGAATATTAAGGTTAATCGACGCAGCTATCTGACCGTACAAAACAGGTGATAACCGCCCATTTCGCACTTCGCACCGGATTTCGCCAAAGCCGCTTCGAAGTCAGCGTGGAAACTGGGATCCTCGTCTTCATACTCGATCTGATCCCCGCCTTCTTTCACGCTTTTGTAAACATAGCTCTTGCCGCCGCTTTTCGGCTTATCGCTGCCCCAACCAATCGCGAGAAAAAACACCGGCTCGGCCCCGGTGTTGAAATGCTGATGAAACCACATCTCCGGCGGAACAAACATGCTCCCGGGTCCCCAATCGATGCGCTCCATCGGCTTTCCCTCCTGCCACATGAGGGAATAGCCATGCCCGCGAATAATCACGATATGGATTCCAGGGCCGTGCCGGTGAGCTTTCTTATACGACCCGACGGCCCATTCCGATACATGAGATTTGACCGTGTTGTTTACCATGCGAAACACCGTGCTCGTGGCTCCCGCGCCGCGGTTAAATCCTCCCGAGAACGTCCGGCACACTCGCACGTCCGCGACGAAATTCGTTGACCACTGCTTGCCCGGCTCACTCTGCTTGAAATACCCTTCCTCGCCGTTGAAACGAGACCGGAATACGTAGGGGTTTGCGAAAACAAAAGCGGGGTCATTGAAGGTGTCGATGACCCTTGGCGCGCTCGTCATCGCGACGTACCGCGCCGGCTCGTTGCCGGAGACGTTGAAATGTTGGTGCCACGCATTCATCGGCACCGAAAAATAACTTCCCTCTTGCCATTCGAAGTTTTGTTTCTTGGCGGGCGAAATCCACACCGACGTAGCGCCTTGCCCCTTGAGAATATAAATAGTTTCTTCGAACAGGTGCCGGTGCGGCCTGAGCGATTTCCCGGACGGAATCTCGCATACGTAAGCGTCATTGAATCCTCCGGTCCCTTCCAGGTTCACGAATGCGCCTAAGCCATCGCCGCTAGAGCGCCAGGGCGTAAGCTCAAGATCGTATAAGTTCTTGACAAAATATCCTCTGATGGTCGGCAATCCTTCGGACTCCTTCCACTGCTCATAGGGGGATCGATAGGCGATCCACTCGTTAATTTCACCACCGCTGATTGCGCGATGGCCATGATCGGAACCTCCTTTCTCGGTCTCCATTGCATTGCAGGGACGCATTGGCCGCCGAAAGAAACGCCACTGCCATAATGAAATTTGTCAATTCCATACCGCAACCCCAGGGCAATGTCTACCTTGGTCTGACGAAAAGAAATTACGGCCACCCTCACTGTCGCTTATTCCCTCACCCATGTCGTGGTTCTGTCGCCGCTTTGTAGCACCAGCGTGCTGGTCGTGAATGTTCCGAGTCCGCCCTCGTCGGCCAATTGCGTTCAAAATAGCGCACGACTGTTGCAATCTTTCCCCTAAAGTTCTCGTCTAACCGAGAAAAGGTGCTGTAAAGGAACGATAGGTATTAGGTGGCACCGGCCTTGCGTACGTATGGTCTTCGGGCAAGGGGAAAACGACCACTGAAGGAGACTTTTGCATGTCACGAAGAGCCAGTTGGTTAAAAGTCGGATTGATCGCGATCGTGCTCTGCTTCGGGCCCAGTCCCAGGGTCATGGCGCAGACCCCCAAACTGCAGCTTCAGGGCACCATTGATCACGTCATGAAAGTGCTGGGGACAATCCGGAGCGCGGACGACATTGCGAAAAACAAGGGTCTCCTTGAAGAAATTCTTTTGACCCGCTTTGATTTCACAGAGATGGCGCGGCGGTCCCTGGGGAGTCAGTGGAACAATCTAAATGGTAAAGAGCAAGAATTCGTGTCAGCCTTTATGCAATTCATCGAAAACTCATATTTAGGCCGGCTTGGATCTTATCGGGGCGAAAAGATCGTTTACGGGAGCGCGAGCGTGGAGCAGGACTTTGCAGACGTAAACACCCAGGTCGTCGGCGGTCAAGGACCCGCGATCGATGTCCGTTACCGGCTCCACCTCATCGACGCGGAGTGGAAGGTCTACGATGTGGTGATCGATCAGGTCAGTCTGGTCGCCAACTACCGGTCCCAGTTCGACCGTGTCCTGCAGACCGCTTCACTGGAGGAATTGCTCAGGCGGTTGCGCGCGAAAGGATCAGGTCATCAATCCTGAAAAGCTACCCTCTCCTAAGCTTTACGTTTTTTGATCTCTTCGATAAGCTGCGGGATTACTTTGAACACGTCGCCGACAACGCCGAAGTCGGAATACTGAAAGATGGGCGCGTCGGGATCTTTGTTAATTGAGATGATGGTCTTGGAAGTTTTCATCCCGGAGAGGTGCTGCACCGCGCCGGAGATGCCGCAAGCGATATAGAGATCCGGTTTGACTGTCTTACCCGTCTGACCGACCTGCATCGCGTAAGGAACCCACCCAGCGTCCACGGCCGCGCGCGTTGCGCCGACGGCTCCGCCAAGCAAGTCGGCCAGCTCCTTTAACATTGCGAAGTTTTCCTCGCCTTTGAGCCCGCGACCGCCTGAAATAACCGTCTTGGCGCCTTCCAGCTGTGGCCCTTCGCGCTTCACGGTTACCCGTTCTTTCATGTGGACTTGGCGGAGCGCTTCGTCCGAAACTGCCTGGACCTCCTCGACCGAAACCGGTTGTTCGTTGACTTTGGGCTCGAACGATTTGGGACGGACCAACAGAAGCTTCGTCCTGTGGCTAATCAACGTGGTGGTGTTTTGGTAACTGGCGCCCAATGCCGGAATCGTGGCTTCCACGGTTCCGTTGTTGATGGTAAAGTCCCCCACGTCGGTGATCGCGCCGCAGTCAAGTCTCGCGCTCAAATTCGACGCTAAGTCGCGACCGGCATAGCTCGAAGCAAATAGCATCACCGCCGGATGATGGTTCTCGATCAGGGCCGCGACGGTCGCCGCCGCCGGCAGCGTTAGACAATCGCGATAGACCGGATCCGCGGAGCGATAGATTTTGCTTGCGCCAAATCTCGCGAGTGTTGACGCAGCGTCTTGCGGCGCCGGTCCGAGAAGCACGGCCTCGGCTTGGCCTATTTCCGCCGCCTTAGTCAACATCTCCAGGGTCGTCGGCGTAAGCTTATCGTCGCTGAGCTCCGCGTATACCCAAATTACCTCTGCCACTTAAATCACCTTGATTTCTGCGAGAAAGTCCGCGATCTGCTTGCCGCCTTCCCCTTCGTCCGTAACCACTTTGCCCGCCTCCCGTTTGGGTGGCCGGCCGATCGTGAGGACTTTTTCTCGCGCGCCCCGCTCACCCACTTGGTCCGCGGCTAAACCCAGCTCGGCGGCGGTGTAAACTTTGATCTCTTTTTTCTTCGCGGCCATGATGCCTTTGAGTTGGGGGTAGCGTGGCTCGTTGATGCCGCTGCTGACCGCAACCAACGCCGGCAAAGTTGCTTCGACGACGTCGTAACCGCTCTCGCTCTGCCGTTTGATTATGACTTTGTCGCCCTCAACGGTAATCTCTTTGGCGAAAGTCACCGGCGGGACACCGAGAAGATGGGCAATCTGCCCGGGAACGATTCCGGAATAACTGTCGCTGCTTTCGGTCGCGCAAATGACTAGATCAAAGGGCTGTTTCTTAATCGCCGCGGCCAGAACTTTAGCCGTCCCGAGAGTGTCGGAGCCGGCGACAGCGTCGTCCAGGATGTGCACCGCGGAGGTCGCGCCCATCGCCAGGGCGCTGCGAATACCGATGGTCACATCGTGGATGCCCATCGTGATGAGAGTGACCGTGCCGCCATGCTTCTCGGTTAGTCGAAGTCCTTCCTCCACGGCGCTCGCCGCCGCGGGATCGAGTTCGTGGGTGACGCCCTTGCGCACCATGCGTTTGGTTGCGGCATCAATCTCAATGGTAACAGAGCTGGCGGGTATGACTTTACCGCAGACAACAATATTCAATGTTTCGTTCTCCCGTCGGTGAAACTCGCTAGACAGTTACGGATACAACAAAGGCGCCTTTAGGGTCAAGGCGCCTCGTCGATATCGAACTTTACTTGCCGATTTTAGAGGTTCGGGGCAAAACTTACGATAGCCACTCCTTGACATTACCCTCCATGACCACATCCAGGATCTCTTTGCAATCGTGGATCGCTTTGTCGACGACTTTGGGATCGTCCTTGAGGTGCGGCATGGCTGAACTGACAGCGCTCTTGAGGGCCTGGATAAACTCCTTAAACTGCTGATCTAAGGCTTCAGTGTGCGGTGCTGGTTGCATGTTCTTTCTCTGCGCTAGGTATAGAGCCGACCTTTGTTGGGATCAGGTAGCTGGAGCCCCATTTTTAAAATCAGGGCATCGATCTCGTCCTTATATTGCTGCCGCGCCACCGCGTTAGACCGCCTTTTCAATCCCCAGTGGATATAGCGCTCGGACCGTCTGGACACCGAGTTGCCAAACATATCAAGGCCTTTGACGTACCAGTAGTCGACAGCGTTTTGAATTCTCTCTTTCGCCTCCCCTCCCTTTGCCGCCAACTCCGCCGTGCAGTTGGTGCCAAAATCGAGGTGTCCTTCTTCTTCGCGAATAATATCCGGATCTTCGACAACGCGGGCAAGCGGCAGGAAAGTGCAGCCAAGGAATTCCTCAAGCTGAAAGCGACCGACGCGATCAATCAAGAAACCGAACGTCGAAAAGTCCTCCCAGGTTTTGATCTGACCGCGAAACGCTTCCACATAGCGCTCCTGATTGGGCCGGCCAAGCACGTAAGAGACGTCGACCCCGATATCACCGGCGATTCGGGCCATCTTTCTGAAGTGATCCATCTCCTCAGCCGCGGTGCGGGCGACGATCAGCTGATCGAGCTTCGTGGGGGCACTGGGCAGAATGTCCTTAACATAGAGACTGGGCCCGCCGATCTCGCAATCGGACTGTATCGCTACCACACGGCGTATGAGGTCTTGATATTCGGGATCTTGCTTCTCGAAGTCCTTGAGGTCCACTTTGTCCTGAAACATTAGCCGCTCTCCTTTTCTTACTGCACCTGAGTTCACGCTTAACAAAACGGCCTTCAGAAATCAACCAGCGAGAATCACCCCAGGTGATTTCCGGAGTGTAGCGAGGACGGCGGAGACGCCTTGAGATTCGGTTGAAGCAATGAACCCGGGGGGCCGGAACGGTCGTCGGTGGCGCAATACGCACGGTTTACTTAGTGTCAATTTTACACTACACTGACACCCATCCGCATGGGGAAATAACACGCCGTGGAAGACCGGAACACGATTGCCTTGATGACCGACCTGTACCAGCTCACCATGGCGCAAAGCTATTTCCAGAGCGGTAAGTTTGAGCCGGCAACTTTCAGTCTCTTCATTCGAGCCTACCCCGCGCACCGAGGGTTTTTCGTCGCCGCCGGATTACAAGACGTGCTGCGCTTTCTCGAAGAGTTCGCCTTTGATAGCGCGGCGCTAGATTACCTCCATGCGCAACGGCTCTTCGACGATAACTTTCTAAAGTTCCTCAAGGGACTGCGCTTTACCGGAGATGTCTGGGCCCTCCCGGAAGGATCTCTCGTGTTCAAAGACGAACCTATTCTTGAAGTTACGGCGCCGATTATTGAAGCTCAAATCGTCGAGACTTTCATCATCAATCAGATCAACCTGCAAACGCTCATCGCCACCAAAGCGGCGCGCTGCGTGCACTCTGCGGGAGGCCGGTCCGTTGTCGACTTTTCGCTCCGCCGGACCCACGGGATCGAGGCCGGCTTGAAGGTCGCCCGGTCCAGCTATCTCGCCGGTTTTAGCGGCACCAGCAATGTCCTGGCGGGAAAACTGTACGGGCTTCCCGTCGTCGGAACCATGGCGCACTCTTTTGTCTCGAGCTTTGAGCGCGAGATCGACGCTTTCCGCACCTTTGCTGCGAGCTTTCCCGAAAATTCCATATTGCTGATTGATACCTATGATACCCTGGATGGAGCACGCAATGCGGTCCAGATCGCGCGCGAGATGACCGCTAAAGGCCAGCGCCTGCGCGGGGTGCGCATCGATAGCGGAGACCTCGCGGCCTTGGCCCATTCCGTGAGGCGCATCTTTGATGAAGCCGGGCTCCACGAAGTCAAGATCATCGGCAGCGGGGGCTTGGACGAATACGACCTCGACGACCTCACCAAGGCCAACGCGCCGTACGACAGTTACGGGGTCGGGACCAAGATGGGGGTATCGGCAGATGCGCCCTGGTTCGACATCGCTTACAAGCTGGTTGAACATAATGGTCGCCCGGTCCTTAAACTCAGCCCCGGCAAAGTTTCCTGCCCGGGCAGGAAACAGGTCTTCCGCTTCACCAACGGGCGCGGTCATTTCGAACGAGACGTCATTGCGCTGCGCACGGAAGAACTCCTAGAGGCGCAGCCGCTGCTGAAAAAGGTTATGGAGAAAGGGCGGGTCGCCTATTGTTTGCCCTCTTTGAAAGAGATACGGGAAAACTTTTTCTCTGAATTCGGCCGCCTTGATGAAAGCATCAAGGCGATCCGGAACCCTGCTATCTATCCTGTCGGACTCAGCTCCCAGCTGCGCCAACTTCAGGAAACCGTCGAGCGCCAGATCGCGCGCTCCCACTAGGCTCTCGCTCCCGGAGGAACGCCAAACTTTAGATCTCAGATAATCTCAGATTTCTTCTTTGATTGCCACCGCAATTCCTCGGACCGCGTGCCATCTTCAGTCTTTGTGCCCTAGGGCGGGAGAAATCTCTGGCATATTCTGCTGTGCCATAAGAAAAATCAGCTGACGAGACTACGAAATGGCCTTGCCACGCGCCTTTACCGTTATCCGACGCGGACTATGCCTGCGTTGCCCCCGCTGTGGTGCCCCAGGAGTTTTCGAAGGTTTCTGGGCTTTGCGCCGCTTTTGCCGCGCTTGTCACCTGAGATTTGAACGTGAGCAGGGTTACTTTATCGGCGCAATCTACATTAACTATTTCGCCACGGTTTCGATCGTGATTCCGGGTTACTTCGTCCTCGATTATTGGATTGAACCTGCGTTGAGTACGCAGCTCCTTCTATGGGGTGTGTTTGCAGCGTTGTTTCCGGTAGTTTTTTTTCGCACTTCCAAAAGCTTGTGGCTTGCCCTCGGTTATCTGCTGAGCCCTTCCGACGAAGATTAGTTCCTAAGGAGTCCTAAGAAGTGAGCATGAAAGAACGGAGACGAGTTGCGATTGCAAAGGGCAAATTGCAAATCTAAGATCTACAAGCTGCTATTCCGAGCGCGGTGAGGATGTAAGGCAAACGACAGCGATGGCTAGAATCGAATCACGGCGGCGCCCCAGGCAAAGCCGGCGCCAAAAGCATTGAGCAGCACGATATCACCCTCAGCGATGCGGCCCTGGCGGCGTGCTTCGTCCAACGCCACCGGAATGGATGCCGCTGACGTGTTCCCGTACCGGTCCAGGTTGACTACGACTTTCTCCATGGGCACACCGAGCCGGTCCGCCAGCGCTTTGATGATCCTGCGATTGGCCTGATGCGGCACCACCAAAGAGACTTCGTTGATGCAAACGCCGGCCTCACTTAGAGCCTCGCGGCTAATCTCTTCCATGGCGCGGACTGCGACCTTGAAAACTTCCTTGCCGTTCATCGTTATGGTATTCTGTTTAGCTTTGACCGCCTCCACATCCGCGGGCTTGAGAGAACCCCCGGCGGGAACATACAACGTCTTGACGTACGACCCATCGGTGCGCAAACGGGTACTGAGCACGCCCCTGTCGCCGCTGTTCGAAGCGCCGACCACTACCGCTCCAGCACCATCGCCGAAAAGAATGCAGGTTGATCGGTCTTGCCAGTTCAGCAACCGGCTGAGCGCATCCGAGCCGACGACCAGCGCGGTCTTGACTTTGCCCGCGCGAACAAAACAGTCCGCCACGGCAAGAGCGTTAAGAAAGCCCGAGCACGCCGCATTCACGTCGAAAGAAAAGACGCCGCGCGCCCCAAGCATGTTTTCGAGGACGCAGGCCGAACTGGGGAACGGATAGTCGGGGGTACAGGTGCCCACAATGATCGCGTCAAGATCCGTGGCCTCGATACCGGCATCGCCGAGCGCGAGCACTCCGGCACGATAAGCCATGTCTGCGCTCCCTTTTCCTTCTTCCAGGATCCTTCTCTCTTTGATACCGGTACGCGTCGTGATCCACTCATCGCTGGTATCCACGATCCGCGCCAATTCGGCGTTCGTCATCACCCTGCAAGGGAGTTCGGAGCCCGTACCTAGAATCACCGTTCTCAAGCGCGTGCCGCTCACGCTTCCCTCCTGAAGATCACGCAGGCATTCGTTCCACCGAAGCCAAACGAGTTGGAAAGAGCGATTTTGAGGTCGGCTTTGCGCGCTTGATTGGGCACGTAATCCAAGTCGCACTGGGGATCGGGAAACTCGTAATTGATAGTCGGCGGAATCACGCCGTGGTGCAAGGCAAGGACGGTAAAGATCCCCTCCACCGCCCCGGCGGCGCCCAGCATGTGACCCGTCATCGATTTTGTTGAGCTGACCGGAATCTGGTACGCGCGGGCGCCGAACACCTTCTTGATGGCCTGGGTTTCATTGATGTCGTTGTATTCGGTGGAGGTCCCATGGGCATTGATGTAGTCGATGTTGTCGGATTTTATCCCTGCGTCTTTTACCGCCAAAGCCATACATCGAGCCGCGCCTTCACCCTCTGGAGACGGCGCCGTGATATGATACGCGTCGCCGTTGGCTCCGTAGCCGATGACCTCGGCATAAATAGGTGCTCCTCTTTTCAGCGCTCGCTCTCGCTCCTCCAGAATCATGACCCCCGAACCCTCAGCTATGACGAAGCCGTCCCGCTCCTTGTCGAAAGGCCGGCTGGCACGCTGGGGATCATCGTTGCGCGTGGAAAGCGCTTTCATCGCGCTAAACCCGCCTACGCCGAGGGGGGTGATTGCAGACTCCGCACCGCCGGTAATCATCGCGTCCTGGAGGCCGCGCCGAATCAGGTGAAAGGCCTCACCGACGGCATGAGTTCCCGACGCACACGCGGAAGTCGGAGTCCAGTTGACCCCCTTGGCGCCATAGCGGATCGCGATCTGACCCGGCGCCAAATTAGAAATGACTTTGGGAATAAAGAAAGGAGAGATTTTCCGCGGACCGCCGTCGAGGTACGCCTTATGATAGGTTTCCAACGATTCCAAACCCAGCAGACCAACGCCAACGATCACTCCCACTCGCCCTGCCTCATCAGGAGAAATCTTCAGCCCGCTATCCTGCATCGCCAGCTCCGAGGCACCGATACTGTATTGAATGAAGCGATCCATCTTCTTGACCTCGCGTGGCTCGATGAAGTCTTCTGGGCAGAAGTCGGGAACTTCACCGGCGATGCGCGAGGGGAAGAACTCGAGGTTGGAAAAGCGCGTAATCGGCCTGATCCCGGAGCGCCCAGCCACCAGGTCGCTCCAGTTCCTTTCCACCCCGGTCCCCAGGGGAGTAACCAATCCAAGCCCAGTTACTACAACCCTGCAGTTTTCTCTTTCATTCATGACCCAACTCGTTTTTTAAACTTGCTAGGATAGGTCAGGTTCTTGGCAACGTCAATACCGCAGGAACTAATCTTACCAGTATTTTTCCTGGATACCACGGACTTGTTTGATCAAGTGCTGAATTCCTTCCTCAGCTTTCCCCATCGCAATTTCGCTTTTGCGCCGCCGGTTCATCTGCTCCAAAACAGTTGCCACGGAATTTTTCAGAGAGATGAGATCGTAGCCGCCTTCGAGCAGAAAGGCGACTCGGCCCTCACAACACTGATCCCCGAGATCAAGAAGTAATGAAGCCATGGCTGCAAAGCCAGCTTCGGTTACGTCCATTCCTCCAAGCGGGTCACGCCGGTGAGGATCGAATCCAGCCGATACCAGAACCCATTCAGGCGCGTACTTCTCAGCCACTGGCATGATGATTTCTTGAAAAACACGCACATACTCTCCGTCCGCGCATCCCGCCGGGAGCGGCACGTTGACGGTAAACCCTTCCCCCTCTCCGGCACCAACCTCGTTCGCTGCGCCGGTTCCCGGGTAAAAGGGGTATTGATGCGTGGAGACGTAAAGCGTCGATGGCTCTTGATAAAATGCTTCCTGGGTACCGTTTCCGTGGTGGACATCCCAATCTACGATCAGCACCCTTTTCGCGCCATGGAGCCGGATGATATGACGGGCGCCAATGGCGACCGTGTTAAAAAGACAAAATCCCATGGCTCTATCAATCAGGGCATGGTGGCCTGGAGGTCGCACAAGGGCAAAACCATTCCGCACTTCGCCGGCCGCCATTGCATCCAGCAATTGCAAAAACCCCCCGGCGGCCAGCACCGCCACGCCAAACGAGTCTCTACACGTGACCGTGTCTCCATCCAAAGCATACCGATTAGTTTTAGATGTCGCCTGCACCAATTCAATGTACTCTTTGGTATGACAAGACGCGATTTCTTCTCTGCGCGCCGCCCTCGGGGGCAAAATCAGATACCTTGGCCGATCAAGAGCTGCTGCAAGATCGAGGAGACATTGAAGTCGTTGCGGTCTCTCTGGATGAGCAAAGCCAGGATTATGCTTCAGGTACTCACGGTCAATCACCACCGCTGACGGGGACATCGACTTTATTTATCATCGCAGACCAACCCGTGTAAACCCCGTACGCACCGACTGTCCGTGGCTTCTTAGCCGTTCTTGTAACGGGTGACCGTAAAATTGCGCCACTTCGTCGGAGCCTTATGCGTCTTTTCTCAAGATCCAGACGGCAGAGCGCTAGCTTTTCTCCGTTGACGCTAATCCCTAACAATGAAATAATCGGCGCGTATTCTGGTTGCCGGAACGTTCACCGCTCAGCCGGGACGCACGGTTTATTCGATGATTTACCCTCCCAATCGTGACGCCTTTCGAGCGTTTACAGAAACCACCCGTCCGCGCAAAGAAGGATCACTCCATCGGGGACTCCCCGTCATAAAGGGGATAAATGGCTAAAGGCAAAGGTAAGACCCGGCAGGGAGAATCGAATCCATCCAGACCTAATCAACTGAACCTATCACAGCAGGATCTGGCGAAGGTCTTAATCGCGGCTTCGCCCGACGCTCTCATTGCGGTCTCTGCTGACGGGGAAGTGCTCTACTGGAGCCCTGGGGCCGAAGCCATCTTCGGGTACAAAAGCGCCGAAGCAATAGGACGGACTATCTACGAGCTTACCGTACCTGGCGACCAGACCGATGGGGGGATTAAAGCGACGCGAGAGGCCCTTGAAGCCGACGTGGCGGTTCACGAATCGCTCCGGCGGCGCAAGGATGGCTCGCTGATCTACGTGGATAGCACGACAAAAGCGGTTCGTGACGAAAAAGGCAACCTTCAATTCATCATCATAAGCAAAAAAGATGTGACGCAACTGCGAGTCCTGCGCGAAGGCAGGGTGCTTCAAGCGAGATTCAGATCACGCCGGCGGGGGGTGAGATCGAAATGGGCGCAGTCTGGAATCACGCCGAAGCCAGGGTTTGGGTCAAAGACACGGGCGCAGGCATCGCTCCCGACGAGATCGCACAGCTCTTCGAAAAGTACAAACAGACTACGAGCGGGAGAACTTCGGAGCACAAGGGGACCGGCCTGGGACTGGTGATCTGCAAGATGATTATCGAAGCCCACGGCGGGAAAATATGGGCAGAGAGCGAGCCCGGCACAGGATCGACGCTCACATTCACCGTACCTAATTGATGGCGAGTAAGCCTTCTCCTTACCTCTTGGCTATTGCCTCTCCCAACGAAATCGTCTAACTTAAACGCGGGAGGAAAAGATGTTTGGAATTGGCATGCCCGAGTTACTTGTTATTCTCGGTCTTGCGCTGATTGTCCTTGGCCCCAAACGGCTTCCAGAGATTGCACGTGCTCTGGGTAAGGGCATGTCGGAATTCCGCCGCGCCACTGATGAATTGAAAGAGGAACTACGCCACCTTGAGGACGACCCCCAAGAGTCCTCTCCTCAAGCCACTCCGAACGACGATCCCTTCCTATCATCCACCAGCCAATCGACCGCAAAAGAGAGTGAAAATACCGTCAAGTAAGGGGTATCTCGACGATGCCAGAATGCCCCTCACCGCCCATCTGGCGGAACTGCGCTCGCGGCTCATCAAGTCTGTGTTGGGGCTGCTGATTGCCTTTGGCATTTGCTTCACGGTTGTTGAGGAGATTTTCGAAATCCTGACGGCGCCGCTGCGGCGCGCTCAAATCCCCGGTCTTGTCCTGATCGGAACGGCTGTTCCCGAAGCTTTTTTTACCAAGGTCAAAGTAGCTTTTTTCGCCGCACTCGTTCTCGCCTTACCGTTACTCTTGTGGCAAAGTTGGCAGTTCGTCGTTCCCGGACTCTACGAGCACGAAAAACGTTACGCCCGGTACTTCGTTTTCTTTGGAACCTTCTTTTTTCTCCTCGGTGCCGTGTTCTGCTACCAAGTAGTCTTCCCCGCTACGTTTAGCTTTTTCCTCTCACGTTATCAGGCCATTCAAGTGCATCCCGCGATCCGCATTACCGAATACCTGATCTTCGCGTCGAAACTACTGATCGCCTTTGGAGTCGCCTTCGAACTGCCCGTCTGTGGCTACTTTCTCACGCGAATCGGTATCATCGACCATCGCTTTCTAATACGCCAGTTCCGCTACGCCATCATCGCCATCTTTATCCTTGCGGCCGTTCTCACTCCACCCGACGTCATCTCGCAGGTCCTCCTCGCCTTTCCCCTGGCCCTCCTCTACGGAATCAGTATTCTCGCAGCGTACCTGGCGCAGAAACCAAATAGATAAGGGCGATAGATTCGGTTAACTGCCAATTGCCTGCCAGAGCGTTGAAAACACGGACGGTTTTTCAGCTCGCGCCGGGGGGGTCCTGTTAGCTCGGAGGGTTATCGTCGTTGATAAAAACTGCGGATGCGAACACCGTGGTCCAGAGGCCCTCTTTGTTGCCGATGGCAGACTGTGTGATATTTGACGTGCGGACGATCTTCCCGGACATTTTGAACAGTTGCTCGCGCTCGTCCCAATCGGAATCGGGATTGAATTCAATCCCCAGGGTCGTGGCGAGCATGCTCGCCGCTAGATCCTCGGCGTATTCGCCAGCCTTTTCTTCGGTCTCGCCAAACGAATGGTGCTCGGACAGATAACCGTATTGCTCCTGATCGGCGGGAATCGCAACGCCGACGGACGCTGCGACCAAACGATTGGGTTCGTTGGTACTTTCCCGGTCGTAAACGCAAAAAACGATTTCTCCGGGCCGTAAGAGCTTAAGTCCTTCCTCCTTGGGGATCCTTTTGCAGCCAGGAGGATAAATGCTGGACACAAGGACCAGGTTACAATGCGCTAGCCCGGCCATCCTCAGCGCTAACTCAAAGGAGGCCAGACGCTCCTTATGAACCCCGACTCCCTTCGTGAAAAAGACTTTTTTTGGCACCATCGGGCCGCCGTATAACACGAAAGAAACGTTAACACAAGAAAATTTTCCTCATAACGAGTTTTTTCACCGCATCATTCCACGACGACGAGAACCTTACCTGCCTCCACCGTCTCTCCCGCTTTAGTCCTAACGTCCTTCACCTCCCCGGTGATTGGCGAGCGCACCTCATTTTCCATCTTCATCGCTTCAACGATGACCAACCCCTGGCCTTTTTCCACCCGATCCCCTGGCCCTACAAGCACAGCAACAATTTTCCCTGGCATCGGTACCGCAATTTCCTGTCGTCCCCGCAGTTCGATGCCCGACTGCAATCCCCCCACTCGTACCTTGCGTTCGTCAATCAATTGAACATGGTAGCTTCGGCCATCGACAAGGACATTGTACTCATCTTCGGTGATGTCGACGTCGATCTCGAACGACCGTCTGTCGATAATGAGCGAATAATTGGTTCGACCCGTTTTCCTGCCATCGACGACAAGCTCACTTCCGTCGACTGCGACACGATAAACGTGCTCCTCAACCTCTTCGATCTCGACGTTGTACGTGCGCTCTCCCAGCTTGGCGATGTATGCCATAAGGGGGAAAACTACTGCGGCTGGGACTTCTTTCCCTTGAGCGCGGAGCCAATCACAAGCCCCAAGGACTCGATCCTTCCGAGGCTGGCTCCAGCGCCCCTTGCCCGAAGCCTCTTTCGACACGGGCCGCAACAAGGCTCTTTCCCCTTCCCGGTGCAGCGCGGCGATCGCCGCGGAGGCCAAGGCAATATCCTTGTGCGGATAAAGTTCCTCCCTTTGCGTGAAACGGTATTCCTCGTCGATAAAGCGCGTATCAAAGTCGCCTGCCATGAATCGCGGATGGCGCAAGATCCACTGGTGAAAAGGGATGTTGGTTTTGATGCCTCGTACTTGGTACTCCCGCAGAGCCCGTCGCATGCGCAAAATTCCTTCGACTCGATTTTCACCCCAGATAATCAGTTTCGCGATCATCGGGTCATAAAAAATCGGCACTTCGGCCCCTTCGTAAACCCCGCAGTCATTTCTGACCCCCAACCCTTCCGGCAACCTGAGTCCTTCGATCTTCCCGGGGAAGGGCATAAAGTCATTCTCGGGATCCTCGGCGTAGATTCGGCATTCAATCGCGTGGCCAGTTTGCGTGATGTGGCGCTGGCGCCAGGGAAGCCTTGCGCCGCTTGCGACCTCGATCTGCGCCTTGACCAGGTCAATGCCTACAACCCTTTCCGTAACGGGATGCTCTACCTGCAGCCGGGTATTCATTTCCAAAAAGTAAAAGTTTTTCTCTCGATCCAGGAGAAACTCGAACGTTCCAACCCCAAAGTAGCGCAGGGCCCTTGCCGCTTTGATCGAAACTCGACCCAAGGCGCGTCGTGTCCGGTCGTTTAGACCCGGCGCGGGAGATTCCTCGATGATCTTTTGATGGCGTCTTTGGATCGAGCACTCGCGATCGTAGAGGTGGATCACATTACCGTAGAGATCGGCAATGATTTGGATCTCGATGTGGCGCGGGTGCTCGATAAACTTCTCCAAATAAAGTCGCGGGTCACCAAATGACGAGGCCCCTTCTGAACGGACCGCTCTGTACGCCGAGGGAATCTCGCGCTGCGAGCGCACCAGCCTCAACCCTTTCCCTCCACCACCGGCAACTGCCTTGAGCATCAAGGGATAGCCGACCTGCTGCGCTGCCTGGTATACCTCTTCTTCCGACTGCAATACCCCGGACCCAGGCACCATCGGCAATCCAACCGCTTCCATTGCTTTCCGTGCCTGAACCTTGTCTCCCATTTGTTGAATCACTTCGGGAGAAGGACCGATAAAGACAATCCCATCCTCAACGCACCGTCGCGCGAACTCGGGGTTTTCCGAGAGAAAACCGTAGCCGGGATGAATGGCCTCAGCGCCGCTCTCTCGAGCGACTTTGATGATCCGATCGATGCAGAGGTAACTCTCGGTTGAAGGAGCGGGACCGACGGGATACGCGTAATCGGCGTACCTGACATGGAGGGCCTCACGGTCAGCGTCGGAGTATATCGCGACCGCCTCGATATCGAGTTCTCGGCAGGCACGGATGATTCGAACCGCAATTTCACCGCGATTGGCGATCAGGATGCGCTTGAACATCTTCTTATCTCTTATTCCTCACCCCTTGTTCACGTTAGGTGGAAGGCGCGAGGGGAATCAGAGCGGGATATTGCCATGTTTTTTCGGCGGGTTACTTTCTCTCTTGTTTTTCAACATTTCGAGGGAGCGAATAAGCATGGGACGGGTCTCTTCCGGTGAAATTACCGTATCGACATATCCTAACTCTGCCGCCTTGAACGGATTAGCGAACTTCTGCCGGTACTCTTCAACGAGATCTTGGCGGACCTGTTCTGGATTCTGGGCCTTATCGATCCGGTCGCGGAAGATAATATTGATGGCCCCCTCCGGTCCCATCACAGCGATTTCCCCGGTGGGATAGGCCAAATTGACGTCGCCGCGCAGATGCTTGCTTGCCATCACGATATAGCCCCCGCCGTAGGCTTTGCGGGTAATCACAGTGATTTTCGGCACCGTAGCCTCTGCATATGCATAAACCAGCTTAGCGCCGTGACGAATAATGCCGCTATACTCCTGCGCCGTGCCGGGCAGGAAGCCAGGTACATCGACAAAGGTAACTACAGGAATATTGAAGCAGTCGCAAAAACGAATGAAGCGGGCCGCCTTGACTGCCGCGTCAATATCGATGCAGCCCGCCAGATGAGCGGGTTGGTTGGCTACGATCCCGACGGACCTCCCCCCCAAGCGAGCAAACCCGATGATTATGTTGGGGGCAAAATCACGCTGGACTTCGTAAAAATAAGCCTCATCAATTACGGCAACGATGATATCCTTCATGTCATAGGGACGATTGGAGCTGTCCGGAACAATTTCCTTAAGCTTGCACTCGGTTCTGTTCGGATCATCGTCGGTCGGACGAAGGGGTGGCTCCTCGAGATTGTTGCTGGGCAGAAACCCCATGAGCTCTCTGATCATAAGAAGGCACTGCTTTTCTTCGTCAGCCGAGAAGTGGGCTACGCCGCTCTTTGTATTATGGGTCTCCGCTCCCCCCAACTCCTCCTTCGACACCTCCTCATGCGTCACTGATTTGATCACATCGGGTCCAGTGATGAACATAAAACTGCTCGACTTGACCATGAAGATAAAGTCGGTGATGGCGGGAGAGTATACCGCGCCCCCGGCGCATGGTCCCATAATTGCGGAAACTTGCGGCACGACTCCTGAGGCCATGACGTTTTTAAGAAAGATGTCGCCATAACCGGCTAGGCTTACGACCCCCTCTTGGATGCGCGCGCCCCCTGAATCGTTGATGGCAATAATCGGCGCCCCATTCTTCAACGCCAAGTCCATAAGCTTACAGATCTTTTCCGCCACAGCGCCGCTTAAGCTCCCGCCAAAAACCGTAAAGTCCTGGGAATAGACGTAAACCAACCGATCATCGATATAACCGTACCCGGTAATAACGGCATCGCCGGGAACCCGGGTCCCGTCCATACCAAAGTCCGAGCAAGAGTGTGTGCGGAACCGGTCCAGTTCTACAAAGCTCCCTCGGTCCAATAACGTTTCCAGTCTTTCCCTGGCTAGCAGCTTACCCTGGTCACGTTGCCGCCTTATCTTTTCCTCGCCACCGCCAAGCTCAGCTAGACGGTTAAGGTCGGACAGTTTTTCTAGGTTTTCCTTTAATCCCATCGTAGAGGTCCCGATCAAGGTCGGCATCATAGCAGACGGGAGCTATCTGTCAACAGAAAAGCAGCCAATTTTTAGCGCCTCATATCTTGAAGTTCCCTAGAAAAATTGCTAGCTTAGCTCGATTCGGTAGACTCGCTGGAATTCTTTCAGGAGCCCCAATCCGGATCTCCGCAAGTGACAAATTCCACCGGAGCAATGAGGGGTATCGAATGGCGTTGGCGCGCAATAAAACTGATCGACAACAGACGCTTTTGCTCGTGGCAGCAAGCGAGACGGATGCGAACATGCTCTATGCCACCAACTTTTTCGCTCCCGACCCGTTCATCTTTTTTCAACATCGTGGCCGCAAATACATGGTCATGAGCGACCTCGAAATCGACCGGGCAAAAAAGCAGGCCGAGGTGGACCATGTCCTTTCCCTTTCCCAATACCAAAGGCGCCTCCGAGCCAGGAGACAGAACGTTCGGGGGTTTGCCGACGTTCTCGAATACCTCTTCAGGGAGCGCCATATCCGTCACCTTGCCATTCCGGCAAATTTCCCAACCCTTCTTGCCGACGAGCTCCGAAACCGCCGGTTCAAGTTGACGGTCAGGAAGGACCCCTTCTTTCCCGGCCGTGAGAAAAAGACCGCCGATGAAGTCAGAAAGATCGAGGCGTCTCTGCGCGCTGCTGAAGCCGGCTTGCGAGCGGGAATCGATCTGTTGAAGAAAGCCCGGATCGGCCGGGACCGATACCTTTATATCAATGCCCGGCGTCTCACATCGGAGGCGGTAAAGTCGGCCGTTAACACCACGATTATGGCTCAGGGCTGGGTACCGAGCCACACGATTATCGCTGGTGGCGACCAATGCTGCGACCCGCACAACGAAGGCCACGGGCCGCTGAAGGCTCACGCCGCGGTTATCTTTGATATCTTTCCCCGCTCGCAAAAGACCGGATATTTTGGCGATCTTAGCCGCACCGTGGTACGCGGGAGGGCTTCCGAGAGGCTCAAGGAAGTTTACGCGACGGTTCGCCGGGGACAGGAACTCGGTTTTCGCTCAATCCGCGACGGCGCCGATGGGCGGGAAATTCACCAGAAGATCCTCGATCTGTTTACTCAAAAAGGATTTCCAACAGGAAAGATCGATGGCCGAATGCAGGGCTTCTTTCACGGTACTGGACACGGCCTGGGGTTGGACATCCATGAACCGCCGCGTATCGGCGCGGTACAATCCCTGCTAAAGACTGGGCACGTTGTCACCGTCGAACCCGGACTCTATTACCTGGGTGTGGGGGGTGTGCGTTTAGAAGACGTGGTTGTCGTAACCGCAAATGGCAACCGCAACTTGACCAGGTATCCCTTATTCCTCGAGGTCTGACTTGGTCTCGCTTGGGCCTTCAAGTCTTCGACTCTTCAACCCGTAACCCTCGCAACCTTTGAACTCTGCAACTGACTATCCTTTCTTCGCACAGCCAAAACCCAGAATCATCGGCCATCGGGGGGTGATGGGAACCGCTCCCGAGAATACTCTGGTTTCTTTCCGCAAGGCATTTGATGATGGCGCTTCTCTGGTGGAGTTCGACATACGCGAGAGCCGAGATGGCGAAGTAGTCATCCTCCACGATGCAACCCTGGACAGAACAACGAATGGATCGGGCGAAGTCGACAACCATGATCTAAAGGATCTCAAGGCCTTGGATGCCGGGTTCCACTTCAGCCCGGACGGGGGCAGAACCTATCCGTACCGGGGACAAAAGCTCGATCTTCCCACCCTGCAAGAGTTTTTTTCAATCTTCTCAGCGCACAAAGCCATTATTGAAATCAAACAGCTCTCCCACTCTATCGTTTCGCGCACGCTTGACATCATACGCGAATTCCATGCCGAGAAGCGGGTTCTGCTCGCAACCGAAGAAGATCGAATTATGGCGCAGATCCGCAACGAGCTTGAGCGCCAAAGCCTCGGTATCGCAACTGGATTCTCCTATGGCGAAGTTGCCGCCTTCATTCACTGGGTCCAGACCGGCATGGGAAACTCTTTCACGCCCCCCGGTCAAGCCTTTCAGCTACCCTGTAAATATCAAGGCGTAACCCTCGTCAGCTCCGAGACGGTCAACGCCGCTCACCCGCTGGGAATCGAAATGTTTGTCTGGACCATCAACGACCCTTTGGAAATGGAGCGATTGCTCGGGTTGGGCGTTGACGGCATCATCACCGACTATCCGGCACGCCTGAAGGCTCTGATCCATCACCCCTGTTAGCAAGGAAATCTGTGGAAAGATCCCGTTTTCCCTTTCGTTCAGTGATTGGTTGCTGGTTGTTGCGGCCGCCGTTGAGCCCAATCAATTGACAGGACCATGAACGGAGAACCGAAAGAGCTGGAATTTCTCCTGGACTCCCTAAGTGAACCCGACAAGCGCCAAATCAGAAAAACAGTAGATGCCCTGATTGCGCTGGCGCCGCAGCAGCCCGATTTGGCGCAACGTCTGGAAGGGCTTCTCGCCAGAGCCGGGGAGGAAAATCGCTGGCCCATCGCATATATCCTCGGCAACCTGCCAAATCCTTCTTCCCTCTGCATGGAAGCGTTATTGGCCGCTCTGAATAGTGATGATCCTGATATCCGCTGGGCTGTTAGTTTGTTGCTTGGTCGCCTGGGCAAGAGCAACCATCTGCTGGTGGAACGCCTGGTCGATCTTGTTCACAGCGGGAGCGCGAGGCAACGACGCATGGTAGTTTATTGCTTGCGGGAACTGGATCTGAGCAGCAGCACTTTCTGGCGAGCATTACGGCAAGCCATTCACGATCCGGAACCACTGGTGCGCGTCGCTGCCATTACGACCCTGAAGCTGCGCCCCGGCGTGGGCCGGGAGAGCCTGGATTTGTTGATTGCAATCCTGCGCCAGGATCCAGATTCCCGCGTCCAATGTGCGGCGGCGATAACTCTTCCGTATCTGGGAGAGCCCGCCGGTACTATCCGCGCGGCCCTCGAAGAGGCCCTTCGTACCAGCAATCTCCAGCTGCAAAAGGCCTGTCTGGCGGCTCTTGAATTGATGAGAAAAAAAGAGCCCGTGCCGCCGACAAGGTAGAAGCGACGGCACGGGCTATAACGGTAGGCTGAGCGGGAGTGCCCAGGCCCAAGGCCTGAACCCCCGTCAAAGATTCAGCCTGGGCCTAAGTCTCAGCCACCTCACAGTCAGTACATTTATCTATCATGTATGGACCACCTCCTTTCTCTGCTGGTTATAATTTTACGGAAGTAGCCCCCGCCTGTCAACAAAATTCACGAGTGAGTACCCAGACTCGGGCAAGTGACAAGTGCTGAGGACTGAGCGCTCGCTCACCCACCGCCCTCATTGGTCAGTCCTTAAGAAGAAAGCCACCCTATAAAGCTGATTTGCCGGCCGGTCTTGCCTCCATCCCGGCGGTAGGAAAAAAAGTCTTCGGTAGAACACGCCGTACACGAGCCCACCTGAGAAATGTTTTCCGCGGGGATTCCGGATTCTTGGAGGAGGGCGGTATTCAGACCTTTTAAATCAAGAAACGTCTTGCCCTCATTAGTCCTCAATGCCTTGTTTGCCAACGCCCCCCATTTTTTCTGCACCGGATCAGCTACGTCCGCGCCAATTTCGTAACAACAAGGCCCAATGGCAGGCCCTAATGCAGCCTCGATCGAAGAGCTTTCGACCCCAAAACGGTTCTTCAAATGGCTGACCATCTTGGGCGCAAGTCCAAGCAGTGTGCCGCGCCATCCCGCATGCACCACGGCCACTACCTTCGCTTCAGGGGCACAGAAGAGGACAGGGACACAGTCAGCCGTGAGGATCCCGAGAAAGACCTCTTTTTCCTTTGTGACCATTCCATCCGCTTCACCCACCTCTTTCTGGGATTTGTCTTGCACCTCGACGATGCGATCCCCGTGCACCTGCTTCATGGTGACGATGCGTAAGTCATGCACGCCAACAGCCCGTTTTAGGTCACAGATGTTATCTTTCACGATTTGCGGGTCATCCCCGACATTCAGCGAAACGTTAAGACCCAAAAAGGCCCCGCTGCTCTTCCCCCCGCGCCGCCCCAGAAAACCATGAAGAAGTTTGCTCCGGTTTTTCCAAAGAGGCGCTTCAAGCCGCAAGAGATCCATACTCTTTAATTTGCCTCAGATGGACGACTGGTTGCAACCGAGTTGTTCGGGGCTTACCCTGTTGACAGGGAAAAGCGGCCAGCGCAGTATCACACTTTTTTCTCGTAAAATAAGTGAAACGACAGGGGCGCGGAATCCTAAAATTGCGACTGATAATTGTTAGATATGAGCAAGCCTGTCATGGGTAACGCCTACGACTCTATCCAGCAGCGTCTGTCCCGGCGCGAGCAAGTGGTTCTCGACGGAGCAATTGGAAGTGAGATTGTCCGCCGTGGTGTTCGGTGGCGCCAGCACGGCATGCGCACGGATCCGGATATGGTTCGAGCGGTACACGAAGACTACGTAACGGCCGGCGCCGATGTCATTACCACCAACACGTTTCAACTCACGCGCCGGACTTACCTGAACCTGTTCCAAAATGTCGAACACATGCGCCGCATCGGCGCTCCGGGCCTCGCGTCTCAGACGGCTGCTCTCATAGCAAAAGCGGTGCTCCTGGCCCGGCAGGCCAGAGAATCGAGTGCGGGAAACATGCCGGTTGCGATTGCCGGTTCCATCTCCCCTCTCAACCACTGCTTTCGCCCGGATCTGTCCCCACCGCCTGAGGAGGCGCTCCGCGAACATGCCGAGTCCGCTGAACTTCTCGCAAACGCCGGCGTAGACTTGATTCTATTAGAGACCATGAATAACGTCAGCGAAGCTGAGGCCGCCCTTCAAGCCGCCAGCCGAACCGGTCTCCCGATATGGGCGAGCTTCGCGCTTGCTCCAGGCGGCAAATCTATCCTCAGCGGGGAACCCATCGCTGACGCCGTGCGCGCGCTGGAGTCTATTGGTTGTGACGCGATTCTATTGAACTGCGCGCCGCCCGCGGATATCACAGCGGGACTGGAGGAGCTGAGCAAGATTTGCAACCTACCCTTTGGCGCTTACGCCCACATCGGCCGCTATGATCCACCGAGCTGGAAGTTCGATTTTCACCCGCAGTTTGTCGGCATCGATAAGTGGCCGCCAGAAAAGTATGCGGCGTGCGCCGGAAAATGGCGGCAAATGGGGTCAGCCATCATCGGCGGTTGTTGCGGCACGACACCGGCTCACATTAAGGCCGTCAAGGAAGCTTTGAAATGAGCGCGTACGTACTCATCAAGCAAATGCTGGCCGAGAATACAATCGTCATCTTAGACGGCGGTATCGGCACGGAAATATTGCGGCGCAATGTTTCCTGGTCGGATCACCAGGTCACCAAGCTGCCCGAAGTCATTCGTTCAATCCACGAAGACTATATTAAAGCCGGAGCGGACGTCATCACCACCAACACCTTTCAGCTCTCGCGCCGCAGTTTCCTGAATCACTTTAAAGACCTCGCACACATGCGCCACATCGGGTCCGAGACCCTGGAGCAGCGCGCCGCACAGCTTCTCCAAGCGGCCGTCAACAGGGCACGAGAGGCGAGAGAGAAAGTGGCCGGCCACCGGCCTGTTGCCATCGCCGGCTCCATCACCACCCTGGAGTGGTGCTTCAGACCTGACCTCGCGCCCCGTCTAGAGCAGGCGCGGGCCGAGTATCTTGAGATTGTCCGGGTCATGGCTGAAAGCGGCATGGATCTGATTCTGTTCGAAACATTCAACGGCGCTGCGGAAGCAAAGGTCGCTCTTGCTGCCGCCGCCGAGCTTCACGTGCCCGCCTGGATCGGTTTTGTCTGCGATTGTCAGGGAAAGCTATTCAGCGGCGAGACCCTAGCTCAAGCCGTGGAAATTCTTGAGCCCTTGGGGCCAGACGTAATCCTCCTTAACTGCGCTCCGCCCGATGACATCAGCATCGGCCTGCGTGAGCTTACGGCTCATTGCTCCAGACCCACAGGCGCTTTTGCGCATATCGGCCGATTTGATCCGCCCGAGTGGCTGTTCACCGATGAGTACCCTCCTGCGAAATATCTTGAATGCGCCCGCCGTTGGTTAGACATGGGAGCGCGCGTGATCGGCGGCGGCTGCGGCACAACCCCTGACCACATCCAGGCTCTCAAACAAGGGCTTCCCTAAATTCCCTCGTGTTTTGATTTGCAAGCGCACAGGGCAAAATTCTTCACGCCGCGTTGACAGCCCCATAGATAAGGACTAGTCTGAATTCTAGTCTATCCTAAGGAGACCGTATGTCGCGCGTGCTCAGTTTATCGGAGGCCAAAGCTCATCTTAGCCGGCTCGTCGCCGGCTTGGAAAAGGATGAAGAGGAACTCGTGATTACCCGAAACGGCCGGCCTGCGGCTGTCCTTATCAGCGCAGAAGAGTACGGAGCTTGGCGCGAAACCAGAGAGATCATGCATAACCGGGCGCTGATGAGAGAAATTAGAGAAGGTCTGCGCCAGCTTGAGAAAGGCAAGCGATTTACTTTTGAGGAAGTTTTCGGCGAGCCTTTAAGAGCGCGCAAGCAGGCGAAATGATCCGGTATCGCATCGAGATGCCGCAAGTCACACGGGATCTTTTCCGTCACCTCCCGCCAGAGCTAAAAAGAAAAGTTAAGGCCGCATTGAGATCAATTGTTGACGATCCCTATCGCGCGAAAGAGTTAAAAGAAGAACTGGCTGGCTTGAGAAGCTACTCGATAGCGAGGGCCCGGCTAGTCTATCGCATCCAGGGTTCCGTAGTGGAAATCGTTGCTTTTGGACCCCGTGCCGACATTTATGAGCGTGCCGCGGCCGAGTTTAGCAAGGCCTTGAGAAAGAGCAGGGCCGATTAAGCAATGCCGACATGGCGAGGAATTTTGTCCCTCCGGGCTTGGGAATGCGTAGAAAATGCCGCTGTGAATAAATGATTCCATGCGTCCTGGTCATCGCTCACTTTATCCGGCGAAACTTGGGCAGCGTGTAATCCTCGTGGTCTTCGTACACGATCTCCACCGGCATGCCGATCTTGACTTGCTCGGGCGGCCAGTCGATGACGTTGCTGATCAAGCGCGGCCCCTCGTCGAGATCTACTAACGAAACATTGTACGGCACTTTGCCTTCATAGGATGGGTGCCAGGCACGGTGGTAGCTGACAAAGGAATAGACTCTGCCTTTGCCGCTGAGCGGCACCCATTCGTAGTCCGGGGAAAGGCAGTGCGGGCACGAGCCTTGAGGCGGAAAGGTGAAAAATTTGCTGCACGCTTTGCAGCGCTGAGCCGTGAGTTTGTGCTCTCGCAGATTGCCCCAGAAAGGCTTGGCTTCAAGCTCATCGAGAAAGGGTTTGATTTTGCGGACGGCTCGCCCGCGGTTATCGCTTGATTCGCTCATAGCGCCCCCAAAATGAGTGTTGCGTGCATACACAAGCTGCCGCCGTGGCCGCTGACGATGCCGGTTTTGGCATTTTTTACCTGGCGTTCCGGTTCGACTTCGTTGCCGCGCAGCTGTTTCACCGCTTCCGTTACATGCAACATGCCTTCGATGTGCGCTTGCGACAACAGACCGCCGTGAGTGTTGACCGGCAGCTCGCCGCTGATCTCGATACGGCCGTTCTTGACGAAATCTTTGCCTTCGCCTTTTTTACAAAAGCCGTAATCTTCGAGCGTGATCATCGTGGTAATCGTGAAGCAGTCGTAGATCTCGGCAAAGTCCATATCCTTCGGTGTGAGGCCCGCCCTCCGGTAGGCCAGCTCCGAGGACTTCTTGCCGCCGAGCGTTGTCAAGGTCGGCGCGTCCAGCAAACTGAAGTGCGGATGATGCTGGCCCATGCCCAAAATCGCGACGGGCCGCTTGGGAAAATCTCGCGCCCGCTCGGCGCTCGTGACTAGAACGGCGCCGCCGCCGTCGGACTCCAGCGCACAATCAAACAGGCGTAGCGGATCGACGATGGTTCTCGATGCCTGGTGATCGGCGATGGTCATCGGCTTACGCATGGTCGCGTTATGGTTCAAGCACGCATGCTTGCGCGTCGCCACCGCGACATGCGCGAGATCTTCGCTGGTGGTCCCGAACTCGTACATGTGGCGCTGCGCGGCAAAGGCATGGTTGGCGACAGCAGAAAAGTGTCCCCACGGTTCTTCCCAATGCTCGTCGCCGTGGCGGATCGGATGGCCCGGCGTCGGATCGGGAGTGCCGCGTTTGCGCGCATGCACGCACATCACCGTGTTGGCCATCCCGGCTTCGATCGCCATTACCGCGTTCTGGACCATGGCGATCGGCGTCGCGCCGCCGAGGGCAAGATCCGTGGCGTAGTTGGGGCGCAGACGCGCCATGTTCGCCATCCTGACCGCGTAACTTCTGTGCGCGTCGTTGAGCGGCTGGTTGGTGAGGAACCCGTCGACGTCGGCGGCTTTGATGCCGGCATCGTCGAGGCAAGCCTTAATGCATTCTAAATGGAGCGAATGGGTGCTGGCCTCCGGCCGCTTGCCGACTTTCGTTTCCGCAATGCCGACGATGGCGTATTTGCCGCTAATGTTTGACATCAAGTCCTCCGGTCACAATCGTTCGCCTGATTAAGCCTGGTCTGTCGTCAGACCCCGCAATGCATTACTACAGCTCTCCATTACCCCATCACGCCCAGTATTTCCAATCTCAGCCCGTCAATTTTCGGCACCACCGACGACTACGGTCAAGTGTTTGAGCGCGGGCGCCGGATATTGAGCATCCTCTTTTCGTTGCTGGCGAAACCGGGACTGCATACCAGATAAGTCGTCCACCTCTGACAATTTTGCTCATAGCGTTGTCATCTCACATATCCCCCACTGGGTAGACTAAAGGTTCAGCTTGCGACCGGCGGCAGGGTCAGACAGAATGCCTCTGTAGCCATCTCAACCGCTCAAAAGAACGCTACCCGAAAGCAAGTCTGTGCAAGGAGCTATCGACGTTCATGTCCACTTGGCGGCGCTCCCCGAGGGCGACAACGGCTGCTACATATCTCCGCGAATGCTGAGACGTCCCCTGTTTAAGCTTTTAGCCTGGAGATACGGGCTCGATCTTACCCGTCCGGCCGTCGCCAACTCGACCTACATCAACCATATTTTAAGTCAACTCAAACAATCAGAAAGGGTCGGAAGAGCGGTGCTGCTCGCCATGGACGGAGTCTACGATACACGGGGTAGCCTGGACCGCGAGGCCACTGACTTTCTCATTTCCAACCGCTACGTTATCGAGGCCGCCAAGCGCCACCCGGATCGCTTTCTCGCCGGCGTTTCGATCAACCCGCAACGAAACGACGCAGTGGATGAGCTTGAGCGCTGTATTGAGGCCGGGGCAGCCCTGGTTAAATTTCTGCCCAACGCCCAGCATTTTGATCCCGCGGATAAACGCTACGCGCCTTTCTATCGCGCCCTCGCCCACCACCATATTCCCCTCCTGAGCCATATCGGATACGAATTCAGCCTGATCGGAAAGGACCAATCGGCGGGCGATCTGAGAAGACTACAGACCGCGCTGGAGGCCGGCGTGCGCGTCATCGCGGCGCATGGTTGCAGCCTCGGACTGTTTTTTCCCGAGCCCTACTTCAAGATTTTCCGAGAATTTACCCGGCGCTACCCTCACTTCTACGCCGACACCTCGGCCTTGACTCTTCCGAACCGAGTAAGAATGCTCGCGCTTCTCCGTCGCCATCCCGAACTTCACGAGAGATTGATCTTCGGCACAGATTACCCGCTGCCCGTTCTTTCCTACCCCACTCTGGGAAGGGGGTTCTGGAAGTCGCACAATGCAAGGACTCCTTTCGATCGCCAGGCACTGATCCTCAAAGGCCTAGGAATCGGCTACAACGATTTTTCACTTTTACTCAAAAAATAGAGGGCTTACTGTGAAGGAATTTCGAGACCGAGACCCTAGATTCCCGCTAAAAGCACGCGGGAATGACGTACTTCTAGCCTGTTGCGGAGTCGTTTATTTTCAGGACACGAAAGCCTGAAGAACCAAAAAAATGTTTCACGCGGATCAGAAATCTTCGCGGGCCTGCGCCGCGCTCTTGATAGGTCTCACTTTCCTTTTCTTCCTGAGGGTGCTGGCCCAGGCCCTGGCCGCCTTTCTTCCGATCCCTTCGTTGCCTACCATGGAAGAGTGGGTAATCCCATCGGCCTCTCCGTTTTCCACTTCCGGCTATATACCCTATCGGCTGCTCCTGCCAATACAGGTGATTATCCTTGCGCTTCAATTTCTGGTTTGTCGCGATTTTCTCAGAGGACACGGCCACTTCGTATCGTTGACAAGTAAAACGGGACAGATTCTCCTATGGCTGAGCTACCTGTATTTTAGTTCCATGCTGGTGCGTTACATCATCACCATGGCGCTTTATCCGGAGCGGCGATGGTTCGGACATACGGTCCCCATTTTTTTGCACTTTGTCTTGGCGGCGTTTCTTTTCACGTTGGGCCGCTACAATACCAGACGGGTTACGGTATCCATTTCATCTCCGGGCAGCTCTGAGCCGTAAAGGAGTCGCACATGTTAACACGTCGAGATTTTCTGAAAGCCATGCCGGGATTGGGCGTCGCGGTGAGCTTGGGGTCAGCCGGTTGTACCTGGCAGGTGCAAAAAGACACAACGGCTACCGTCAATGACATCCACTCGCAGTTAAACCTCACCCATGTAAACCGAATTGTTAGACCCCAATCCGTAGAGGGAGTCCAGGCTGTCGTCCGCAGCGCGCGGGCGGAGAACCGCGCCGTTAGCATCGCGGGCGGAATGCACGCGATGGGCGGCCAACAGTTCGGCACCGGCGCCATCTTGCTGGATACGAGACCAATGAATCGCGTATTAAATTTCGACTCAGACAAGGGTCTTATCGAGATTGAAGCCGGAATCCAGTGGCCGGAGTTAATCGCCTACTTGATCGAAAAGCAGCAGAATCGAGAACGACAATGGGGAATCATCCAGAAGCAAACCGGCGCCGACCGCTTGTCCATCGGCGGCGCATTGTCGGCGAACGTGCATGGCCGCGGAATTCACCTAAAACCCATAATCGGCGACGTAGAGTCATTCACGCTGGTTGACGCGAACGGCGATACCCGCAGGTGCAGCCGGCAGGAAAACTACGAACTCTTCCGGCTGGCCATCGGCGGTTACGGACTCTTTGGCGTGATCGCTTCCGTGACCCTCCGCCTCGGGCCCAGAAAAAAAATCGAGCGCGTTGTTGAAGTGCTGGATCTCGATGATCTGATTCCGGTGTTTCAGGAGCGCATCGCCGACGGCACTCTCTACGGCGACTTTCAGTATTCCACCGACACAAACTCGCGGGATTTCCTGCGCCGGGGTATTTTCTCCCGCTATCGCGCCGTGGACGATAAGACTCCCATCCCCGATACGCAGAAGGAACTCGCAACGGAAGGCTGGAACCGGCTTGTATACCTCGCTCATGTGGACAAGAAAGCGGCATTCGAATTTTATTCCGCGTATTACCGCTCAACCTCGGGACAGCTCTATTGGTCCGACACGCATCAGTTAAGTGTTTACATCGATAATTATCACCAAGCGTTGGACCAGCGGCTCGGGGCCAAGGAAAAAGGCACGGAGATGATCACCGAGATTTACTTTCCGCGCAAGGCGGTTTTTCCTTTCCTGGAAGACGTCCGTAAAGATTTGCGCGCGAACCAAGCCAACGTCATCTTCGGCACTTTCCGTCTCATCGAGAAGGACGACGAAAGTTTCCTAGCCTGGGCGAAAGAGCCTTATGCGTGCATCATTTTTAACCTGCACACAGCGCACAACCAGCAGGCGCTGGACAAGACCGCGGGCGACTTTCGTCGCCTCATCGATTGCGCCATCCAGCACGGCGGAAGTTACTACCTGACCTATCACCGTTGGGCGACACGTAAACAGATAGAGACCTGTTATCCGCAGTTTCCTGAGTTTCTGCGGCTCAAGAAGAAGTACGATCCGGAGGAACGCTTTCAAAGCGACTGGTACCGGCACTACAAAGCGATGTTTGCCGACAGGCTCTAACGGCATCCTAGGGCTCGTCAAACCCGAGGGCGAAAAGCAGCGCTTCACCCACCTGAGTGAGAACCTCGAGCGAGACCGTTCCCACGAAACTCCGAAGTCCACTTCTGGGCACGGTCGCTAGGTTATCGAGGTTAATGGCTGATGTGGTCTTCAGTCCGGTTTCGGGTCCGACGATAACCTCGGAAGGTATGCCGCGGATGATCGTTGTGATCGGCGCAACCGTGACGGTGTGTAGGTGTTCGATGATCTCCTGACGGGTCAAGACCAGCACAGGGCGGCGACGGTCGGGAGTGGGAAAACTGAACTGCCAGATCTCGCCCCGGTTTATTTCGGCCATCGCTGGGCCTTGAGAACGGGCTCGAACTCTTCTCTTTTGACAGGGAAGCGGCTGTAGCCTTCTCGGTGACGTCTGACTTTTTCGGCAACGGCGCGTCGCTTGAGCCACAGCTCGAGCGCCTCGCGGAATACCTCGGACCGGCCACCCTTTTCTTGGCGTGCAGCAGCATCCACGGCTTGCAGCACAGATTCGTCGATGCGCACTGATATGGTTTTTGCCATACATTTTGTATTACAGATCTGAAGATATAATGTCAACGGGTGGCTGAAAGTGAATCCCCTGTAAAGGGCCGCTTGCTGCGTTTGTTCGCGATTTATCGAACAGCAAACCAATCCCAGAAACCCGCTTGACAGCGATTCCCATCATTGCCTAGAATCCGCCTCTTACAACCATTCGAAGAGAAGTTCCTATGCCGATTCGTCGGAATGTTTTGGATTTAGATCTGTGCGCTCTGCTCTTTGCACGGTCCTAAATGATTGATCATGGATCTAGTTTTTGCGCACTACCGCAACCGCTTCTGCATGTTTCGGACCTACTATGCCCTGGCCACCGGCAAAGTGAAGCAGGACGGCTTTAACATCAAAGTTATCGAGCTGCCGGACCCGCCGAGTCATGAGCAGGAAGAGGCGCTCATCCGCGGCGACGTCCAGGTCGCAAATTTGTATTTGCCGAACTTTCTCCGCCGTAAACTTGCCGGCGCGCCGATCACCGGTATCTCTACCGAGTGGAAATCCACGATGAAAGGCAACGGTATGTTCGTGCGCAAACACGATCGACTCCAGGATCCCCGGGACTTGGCGGGCCGGCGGATTGGGTCGCACCAGGGTGCCCATGCGATTCACCGTTATCTGCTGCGGCACAAATTCGCTGTCGATGACTCGACGCTGCGCTGGGTGTCCCATCCGCAGGAGGAGCTATTGAGTCTCCTCAAGCATGGGGAAGTGGATGCGGTGGTGTTGCTCGATCAGTTCTTTTTCCGCGCGGAGCAGGATCCAGAAGTTCATTGCCTGTACACCGACGGCGAGATTTGGCAGGCGTTGCACGGTTTTCCGGAAATGATCAAGCACATGATCGCGGCCCGAGAAGATTTGGTCAGAGATCACCCGGGGCTGAAAGACAGGCTCCTCAAAGCTTTCCGCGCCTCCGTTGCCTATAGCAAAGAGCACCTGCCAGAGATCGCGGATGAATTCGTTAAGCGCTATCCGGGAGATAAGGAGGCGCTGCTCGCCTCGGCGCGTTACCCGCGCATCGAGTTTACCCTCACCGAGACTGAGCAAAGGCTGGTCGAAGCAGAAATGGATATGATGGTAGAAGTCGGCTGGATACCGCGCAAAGCGCCGATTGCTACCTTGTTCGCGATTTAGCAATCCGACGAACCGACCCCACTGTGTGAAAACTCTGTCGGAGCCCTTCGACGGCGCTCAGGGCGAACGGATAAGTACGCAATTTCTAATGAGACCACACCGTTCGTGGTGAGCCTAGCGAACCATTAACGTGTTTTCACACAGTCTGTTGCTCGGGATGGGAATGCCAGTGAAGAATCTCGGGGCCAAATGAGCCACTACCGTCTTCTACCCCCTGTTGTTTCCCGGCCTTAAACTGGTGTATAGGTTGGCTGCGAGGATCAGATATCCGAAGTCTCATAAGAAGGGGGGAACAAAGTATATGAAGCTTCTGTCTTGGACTTTATTCGTGATCGGCGTCTGGCTTGCTCTTTTCTTTAACGTAGCCCACGCGGCGAGCGTCGCCGATGTCGCTCTCTATCAAGGGGCCGATCGCCAGGCTAAACTTGAGAAGGGCGCCAAGGAAGAAGGCGAGGTTGGCTGGTACACTTCCGTTTCGGCACCGGACTCCAAGTTAATCATCGACGTTTTCGAAAAGCGCTACCCATTCATCAAAGTCAAGCTCACCCGCACCAATTCCGCTGGGATGGTCCAGCGCTACACCATGGAAACGCAGGCTAACAAATACGTCGCGGATATTCTGGACACCAATGACACCCGCATTGAGTTCCTGCGCCGCAAGGGAACGCTGCAGCCATACCGCACACCGGTGACGGAAAAGTATGACAAGCGATTTCTCCAACCCCAAGGTTATTGGGTTGCAAACCGGGTGACGATGCTCGTGCTGGGATACAACACCCACCTGGTAAAGTCTTCCGAGGTTCCGCGCCGCTACGAGGATCTTCTTGATGAAAAGTGGAAAGACCAGATCGCGCTCGAGCGCGAAGACTCTCAATGGTTTATGGCCTTGATGCAGTATTGGGGCGACGAAAAAGGCAAGGCCTTTTTCCAAAAGCTGAAGGCGCAGAATCCCAAAATCCGTACCGGTCATACCCTCCTCGCTCAGCTAATCGCCGCCGGCGAGGACGCTCTCTCTCCCACTACGCACAGCCAGGGCATGGCTACAGGACAGCGCAATGGCGCGCCCGTCGAATGGGTTAATCTGGAACCCGTAATCGGCTCGAGTAACGTAAGCGGCCTGGCGAAGAATGCCCCGCACCCCAACGCGGCATTGCTGTTTATGGATTTCATGTTGAGCAAGGATGGGCAGCAGATCCTTCGGCAGGTCAACAGGATTCCGACGCATCCGGAAGTCTTGCCCGATCCACCCCGTTTAAGAGAAGGATTCAACTTCATTATCGTGGACCCGGTGAAGTATAACGACGAGATCGATCGTTACGGTAAGCTCTGGCACGACTGGTTTTTGCAATAAGAGAAAAAATCGAGCAGAGCCAAGTATTTCGGGAACCTGCGTGGGCTGATAGAGCGCCGGCATTCGCAAGCCATCTTAATTTCCGAACACCGCACGCACGAGCGGTGTCAGAGCCATCTCGGAAGGCGAATCGCCGCCAAACTTCCTCATCAGAGCGCGCAAGCGCTCGCCCGACCCGCCCTCTTGCACGATGATGAATGGGATATGGCTATCTCCCTCGCACGCGCTCCCGTGCCACGAGTAATGGGTGATGCCGGCGAAATAGTACCGATCCTCGATAGGCAGATTGCTACATGCACGAGCGAGCAGAAGGATATCGCCCGCGCGATTCCCGTACGGGCCGGCGCTGAGCCAATTCAAACGCTCTTCGAGGCGAACGAGATCAGGCCGTGGATGCCCCTTCAGGTAGTCACGGATTGGGATCAGGTTCTGGCCGTCGAAGACCTCGTACGGTCGAGCGTTTTGGCCTTCGGGAACCGGCGCGCGCGCAAAAATCAGATCTATCGTTCCCTTTAACTTTCGAATCGGATTGCCCGTGCGGTTCGCATCATAGAACGCCCGAACTACTGGCATCACATCTTCTTTGAAGCGCGGCGGCTTCTTCCAATCGCAGGGATCGTGTTCGTTCGGACAGCTCGAACGATCCGCTAGATAGACATAGGCCATGAAGCCCTGGTACGCGAGGACGGCCTGGTAGTCCTTGTCGAGATCGCCGAGATTCACAAGAGGCTTGCGCACGCGAAAGCCGCTCTTGGCAACCAAGCCAAAGGGCGAATCTTCGTCGCCCGTTCCGATTTTATGTTCCTCGTCGGCGAGGGTGGGGATATGGGCGTGATCGGATATGAAGATGACGTAGGTTCCGGCGAGTCCGCCCTTCTTCTGGTAGGTCTCCAGCACGCTGCCAACGCCCTTGTCCACGACGGACTCGAGGTAGCGGCCTTGTGACTCAAGCGGATCTTTTGAGGTGTGGGTGAAGATGTCGAGCCCGGGAAAATAGACGACTTGGAGATCGGGCATGTCATGGGTGTCGATCGCTTCCGTCAACTTCTGCACGGCCTCGAGGTCAAGCGCGGCACTCAAAGAGTTCTGCGGGTCGCTGCTCAAGACTCCTCCGATCACGCGACCTAGAAGATCGGTCAATGAGGAGAGCGCGGCGACTGTCGTGTAAAGGGTAGCGCCATGATGGACCGAAAGCAGCGATACATAAGACCTTTTACCCAGCAACTCGTACAGAGTAGGCGATTTTAGAGTTTTGCCGATGAGATCGTCGTTCACCACTTTGGCAACGTCGACCGTGTCCTGAACAGAGATGGGGACCGGTGCATAGAAGGTCGCGGTCTCGCGCACGAACCATTCGTCACCCGTCACGCCATTCTGTGCCGGCGGCCTGCCAGTGAAAATTGCCGCCCAGTCTGCAATGGTACTTGATGGGAGAATGCTCGAGGCGCGTGGCGCTGAGTATGCATGCTCGAAGAGCCCATTTCCTTTATCCTTGCCCAGCAGTGCCGCGATGTGCGGTGACCTGCCTGAGCGGATCGCTTGCATCAACTGGTCAGGGACCGCCCCGTCGAGGGCGAAGATTATCACCCGCGGCCCAAATGCGGCCGGCGGCGGTGCGACTGGCTCTATCCGCTTCTCGCCGCCCGTCTTTAGCGTTTCCCAAACCAGCGCGCATGACCATAGCAACGGCAGTGTTGTCACAATCACGGCAATAGCGCTGATAATATGTCGCAGCGTCACCGTCTGTTTCATTCGCGCTAGGCTTCCCGGAAAGGGACCGGACCCACGGGTTCAGCCTTCTCCTTGTTGGCGAGCGGTTAGTTAATACGGCGGAACCTTGGCCGTCAAGGGGATTGCGAATTATCAGGCATCGAGCTTTCCGAGATAGGAGTTAGGTGTTTAACAGCGCTAGATACAACAAGGAAAGTCAGCATCTCAGGCCTGGAAAAGTAAAATAATGTTACCGGAACGTATTGAAGCTCTATCTTTCGATGACACTCCTCTATTGTTGTATCCGTTTTGGCCCGTGGGAAGAGTTTTCCTACCCTTGGCGCAGCGCCTGGGCGACGTTGAGGAGGAGTTCCTCAAAGTCTTCAAGCGCGTTGAAGCGTGGTGACCCTGCCAGATGCGGGGTCACGATGACGTTGCGGAACTTGAGCAGCGGATCGTCGGCTCGACCCGGCTCATCGTAAGGAAGGTCAAGCCCGAAACCGCCTATTCTTCCCAAGCCAAGCGCATCGAGCAGCGCCGCGCGCTCGATAAGCTCGGGTTGTGACACATTGATGAGCAGCGCGCCCGGTTTGAGAACTGCAAGCTCGCGGCACCCGATGATGCTACGGGTAGCGGAGCCCCCCGGTAGGTGCAGGCTCACACAATCCGACCCGGCGAGCAGATCATCAAGTCCGAGATGTCCGGCCTGGTAGCGCTCTTCCTCATGTGCCGGCAGGCGCCGGCGCTGTGTGTAGACGATCCGCATACCCAGGGCTGCCGAGCGGAGCGCCAGCTCGCGCCCGATCTCACCCAAGCCCACGATGCCGAGCTGCCGGCCGAATAGAGTTCGAAGCCCGCTGATGCGTCCCCAATTGCCATTGGGCGTATGCGCGCGGTCGTAGCGCGTCGGCGCATACCCGGCGGCGCGCAGTTGCTCCACGCTGATCAGGCCGGCGGTCTCCGGGATCTTGCGCGCGAGCGCAAGCATGAGCGCGAGCGCGTGCTCGGCGGTGGCGACATTGGCGCGGCGGCGGAGCGTGAGCACGTGAATGCCCGCCCGCGCGCATGTCTCGCTGTCAATGGAGGAGGTTACCATGCCGTACTTTTGCACGATCCTGAGTGTGCCCCCCGCCGCTGCGACCTCCCGAGCGCCGAGCGCCATCGACTCCACCACCACAACCCGAGCCCCGAGCAGGCTTGACTGCAGCTCCGCCTGATCGGCAGCGAGCCGAACCTCGGCGGGATAGAGACTCCCCAGGCGAGCGCGTACGCCGTCGCACCAGGCCGGGAAGTCCGGGAGGTCGTGAGTGAAAAACTCGGAAAACGCGGCGACTCGCGCCGGCGGTGTCGCCGGGTCCAGAATGACCTGGATCAAGCGAAGGAACGGATCATCTTCAACCGCGATGATGGGCGGCGGCGAGGTCCCCATGAAAAGGATCAGCGGCTCTGGCCGGCAGGAGGCTCCGGATCGATCTTAAGCGCCTGCAGGACCCGCGTGTGCATGTTATAGGCGCCGATCAGCATGGTAAGTTCCACGGTCTGGCGCTCGCCATAGTGCGCGCGAAGTTCCGCAAACACCCCATCAGGCACTTCGATGTTGCGGGTCATGGCATCAACGTATGCGAGCAGCGCGCGTTGTTTGCGACTGAACAAATCCGAGGAGTCCCAACTGGCAAGCGCATTCACCTGGGCGGGAGTCAGGCCCTCTTCCAGAGCGTATACGGTTGCGTGTGCCTGCACGATGTAGTCAACGCCGTTTAAAATCGCGACCCGCACCACCGCCAGCTCCCGTTCCTGGCCCCCTACTTCGGTGCGGAAGCGCACCGCGGAGTTCAGCTCGAACCAGGCGTTGGCGAGCGCCGGGCTGTGCAGCATCATGCGGTAGATGTTCAATAGCCGGCCGCCGCGCGCGCCGCGAAGCTTGCCGATGAGGTCGGACAGCTCCGCGTGATTTTTTTCGTCAATTAATGATACCCGTGCCATAACCTTTCCACTCTTCGTTGTTTACTTTTTAATTTGTTTACTTTCTTCTCTCCAATTTTTTACTTCTTAATTGTTTACTTTTTACTTTCAATTTCTCTTCCGCTGCCCCATAACTTCGCGGACGAATTTTCGAATCGGTTCCATGTCCATCAATTCCGCCCGATCCATCAGTGGATATTTGAGTTCCTCGCCTTGGGGCCGGCGGTTGCGCGCGGGAACCTTATCTTTCGGGATATCGATGCGCATCGAATCCGGTCCATCCTCGCCGGAAGTAAAAATTCTCTGATAGGCAATTTGCCCCTCGCGGGAAAGGAGCCAGTTGATCGCCACCTTAGCTGCATTCGGGTGCGGAGCACGATTCATTAGCGCGACTCCCCCCGATCCGGCCGTAATGTAGGCGCCTTCCTTTAAGTAGTCGGGCTTGAACCAGTCCACGGGAAGACCCTGCTCCTTCCCTTTGTCCAGGTCCATCCGGCTGATGGGACCAAAAATGCTGACGGCGAACTTCCCCGCGGCCAACCAATCACCCATCTGGCGTGAATCCCCGCTGATCGTAACATCCATCTCCGATAAGAGCCTTTTGAGAAAGTCCGGGCCAAGAAACCGGCTATGATAAAAAAATCTGAGCGCATCGCCGGAGCCCCCGCTTAACGGATCAAGGGCAACGATTTTGCCCCTCCACTTCGGCTTCAAGAGGTCCCAGTAAGAGCGCACTTCTTCCAGACTGAGGAGATTTGTATTGTAAGCAACCACGATGCGGCTTTCGCCGTTAAAAATAAACAAATATCGATCTTCCGGATCCACGTATTGATGTTTCCCCTGCCACCACTTCGATGGATCGGCAACTTCGGGCAGGATCAAGGCGGGTGCGATGGGATCGGCGGCTTTGGCCTTATAGAGAACGTTGTACCCCGTGGTCATGCCGTCCAGATAGAGATCAGCGAGAAACTTCTCCGCCCGGCGCTCGGCCATGACACGCTTTGCGACGTCGGCGCCGCGCCCGAAAAAGCCCGTGACCTTGATGTCAGGATACTTTTTGTGAAACTCGGTAAAAAGCGTCTCGTAGTCGTTGCTGCCATAGAGAACGATCTGACCCTCTTTCCTGGCCGCATCCAGAGTCCTTTGCCATTCCGCCGCAGTTCCGCCAACCTCACCGGCTAGGCCTTCCGAGGGACACAACGAAACCAGTACGACGAAGGCGCTCAGCCACCCCCGCAGGGCATTGTTTTTGATTCTCATCGCTTCAACCTCACCCGCTAATATCGGCAGGTTACAAAAAAGACTCTCCGCTCGCCCGTGAAGCATGAGCCGGTCGGAGCATGAAATCCCGTTCGTCAGCGACTGACTAGAGACTGCCGATACGATGCCCTGCCGCCAGGAAAATTACAACCGGTTCGGTTGGCTCCACGCCAGCGAGATCAGACCTCTCGCGTGGGACTCACGATAAAAAATAGCCGGTGTGTCCCCCAAATCCATCCCTTGTTTTTCTCTTTCCCGCGATGATATGGGGACGAGTAGCCACAGCATTGTATCACCGATACTTGATTTCAACCCTGCGCGTCTCTCACTAGGAGGCCCGTGTGGAAAATCTAGCGGATGCGATCCGCAAGATGCCCTTGTTTTCCGGCCTGTCACGGGAGGATTTGGCCCGCATCGTCGCCGAACTCCAGGAGAAGAGGTTCGACACGGGCCAGGTTATCGTGAAGCAACGAGAGGCGGGTGACGCTCTGTACATCGTCCAATCAGGCGTCGTTGAAGCCGCATTGGAACCTGACGGGTTGCGGGTCGAGAGTGTCGCCATTCTTGACCCGAGTTAGTGTAATGTCGCCCTGCTGACTGAAAAGATTACAGAAAAAGCTCAAAGAGGTTAGTGGAACCGTTATTGTTTCGGATACAGACTCTTTGGACGAATCCGCTCTCCTCAGCCGCCAGCTAGAAAATTTACATTCGAGTTAAAAACAAACGGGGTCTCTCACAGTTGTTCGCGGGCCCCGGCAGATGAGTGTTGGCTTTCGCCTGTGGATGCTGAGATCGCCCTTATTCCGCTTTAGTCGCGCCAGTCCTGCCACAAATCGCGATAATCCCAGCGTAGATCTCTCCGGTCGCCGTAAATCTCTCTCCAGTCATCGCGAATATCGCGGCGGTCTTGAACGATCTCCGCACGGCCCGCGCCACTGCGAAAATCGCTGCGCAATTCCCCGCGGTCCTGCCAAAGCTCGCGATTATGGTTGCGAAGATCTCTTCGATCCTGCCGAATATCTCGCCGGTCGCGCCGCACATCGACTTGACGATATCTCCAGGCCCCGCGCTCCTGAGCCTGGGCTGCACTCCCGACGACTAAGAACGAGCCAACAATCAAACCGCCCAAAATGATCGTTCCGTATTTGTTCATAAACCCTCCTAGGGCATTTAAAACTTTTATTCTTGCCTACTTGGACGGTGATCAAGCGCGAACGTTTACCGCCCCGAATTGATCTCTGATTCCTCACAGGATTATTGTCGCGCTGTAAACGATGCTATTGTTCCAGCGTCTAAAGTCGTTTCTGCCCGGGCTGCTGCCGCGGGTTTGCTTGCTGAGGACGCCATCGCTGGAGCTTGAGTAGCGAAATCCCCATGATTGTCGGGTCGCTATTTCACGCAACCAGGCGGTCCCAGGCAGGCACGGGACCGTCTCGGCGTTTTGCAGTATGTGATTTTAGAACCGGTTCCGGTACGGCTGGCCTTAGAGCTGGGTATTTTGGCTACGGCCGAGCACCCTCACGCCGCGCTTCTCTGGCTCGAGTGGCTGCCGATCCCGAAACGCAAGAATTGGCTGACATCCACGAACCGCTGTGTTCGTCTCTTTACGTGCGCGGTGGCGCCGTCGAGCAGGCGCTTCGAGGAAAGAAAGTTTCCGTAGTAAGCTGGGAGCACCAACAATCCATGGATCAGTGGTCGGCGAAGATCGTCGAAGCTTTTGGCTTTCCCAAAGCTGAAGCGCAACAATAGAGATTTCGTCCTCTGCGTTCGTGATTAGCTACGAGGTACTGGAATGGCGGAGTGATGGGTGCACCAATATCCCATTACTCCAATATTCCAACATTCCAGTATTTCCCCATTCCCCCCTATTCGTAGCGGACGTTTTTGCTGAAGTCATAAGCAGGCGCTAAGCTGCTCTCAAAATTCCACAATATTCGCTGTCGATCCCAGCCGTTGCCGAGGGTCTTCTTGAGAAATGCGAGGACAATCGCCCAGGCGTCTTTAGCCGCTTCTTTGCGGTACCTTCCCGGCATGGTGTCGTTGAGCCAGCCATGCGGCGCGTCCGCGTAAAGCTTCACGTGATAGCTCTTCTTGTGCCGCTCGAGGCAGGCGCGGAACTTCATCACGGCTTCAATCGAAATACCGTGATCCGCCTCCCCAAAGGCTCCCAGCACAGGAGCGGAAAGTTTTTCGATTAGATTTTCCAACGGCTCCTGCCTGCACTCATCGACGCTCCATCCTTCGCCGCCTACGGCGCCGTAAAAGACGACGCTCGCGCGCACCTCTTTGTGGTGCGCTTGCAGAAGGATGGAATGCCGTCCGGTCGCACAGACACCCATCGCCGCAATCCGCGAAACGTCCACGGACTTGGAGCTTTTCAGATGGTCGAGAACTTCGCCCAAATCCTGCAAGACTTCGTTGTCACGCAGCCGCACTCTGACGTTTCCCTGGAGCAAACCCTTTTTGTCGCCCGTAAAACGCCAAAAGAGATCCGGGGCAAGACAAACGTATCCGGCTTGGGCGAACTTCACAGCCAAATCCTTGGTGTGCTGGGCAAGCCCATATCTTTCGTGAAGCAAGATGACCGCAGGCCGTTTCGTCTTAGCTTTCGGTAAAGCGCGAAACGCGCCCATCCCGCTGCCCAGCCGGATCGCTGAGGACTTCACCCCCCCCGTTGCTTTTTTCGCCGCCATATAGACCTCCCGGGCCGTAACTTGTCCCTTCGAACCGGCGGCAAGCATAACTTTGGACTGGGAAAAGTTCAACACGATTTCAGTCCTGCTCCAGCTTGAATCCCAAAGGCAGCATCTGATAGGAGACGCATAGGACAAAACGGCTTCCTCAGCGTAATCTTAATATCAGCGGCGTGAGGATTGGCCGTGCAACAAGGAAAGGAACCATTATGCCGATCGCTAATTTGCCCACCGGCGTTGACCTCTATTACGAATCCCATGGACAGGGAGAGCCCCTGGTTCTGATTCCCTCAACCGCCTTCTCCGGAGAAGTGTGGAGGCCTTTTCAAGTACCGGAGTTTTCGAAGTCATTGAACCTAATCATCCACGATCCGAGGGGTTGCGGCCGTTCCAACGTCGTCCAAGAAGTTTACACGATTGATCAGATGGCGAACGACGTGGGCGCCTTGCTTGACCATCTGGGTATCCGCTCGGCTCATGTTCTTGGCCATTCCATGGGCGGGCGCGTCGCGCTCTCCATGGCGCTCAATTTCCCCGGCCGTGTAAAGAGTTTGATCATGGCCGCGAGCGGATCGGGCCCCGCCGCCAGGCCGGGCTCCGATTGCATTCCCGGATTGCCCTATCGGATCGTGTTGGAATTAATCGAAATGGGGTTTGAGAAGAGCATCCGCCACGAAATCTGCGGCTCCGACACTTTCTTCACGAAAGACTTTCGCGATCGTTACCCCGAACGCGTTGAGGCGTTTTTCCAACTCGCCTGGGCGACGCACGCCAAGTTGCCGGACTTCGTCCGTCTGATCATCGCCCGCCACAACTGGGAAGGAACGCACCGCCTGGGCGACATTAAGGTTCCGACGTTGGTCGTCATCGGCGACGCGGATGCGGGCCGCAGCAATCATTTAGCGCAAGCCGAGATCTTGGCGAATCGGATTTCCGGAGCAGAGCTTAGGATCCTAAAAGGGCAGTCTCACGGCTTCTTCTGGCAGGCCCCCGGGGAAACCAACGCGATGATTCTATCCTGGATCAAGAACCACGTGGTCAATTAGGGTTGGGCGCGTTTAATTCCTCTGAATGAAGTCAGAGAAAGCGCAAATTGGACCGGTCCCCGTGCTGGAATCCCTCCGGAGCCTTAGCGTATAGTCCTAACCGCTCGTCAATAGAGATACGCGGAGAGATACGCTGTGAGAGGCCGGCAACGGGTTCTCACAGCGAAACCTGTTGTTTCCGATAAATTCACCAAATCGGAGTTGATGATTGAGCGCAGAATTCTATGCTCTACTGGCCTCCCTCGGTTGGGCGTGCGAAGCCATCCTGGTCCGCAAAGGTGCTCGTTATGCCAAGGTTACTCTCGCGGCGTTGATGAGCTTTATCCTCAGCGCGATTGTTCTTTGGACGGTCAACTCTCTCTTCTTTGCTCTGCGCCAACTCTATTCAGCCGCGACGATCTACTTCATTCTGAGCGGCTTGATCCAACCCGCAATCGTTCGTTTACTTCACTACACGGGCATCGTTCGTCTCGGCGCATCCCGTGCCGGCCCGGTGCGCGGCATTGCCCCTCTCTTTGCCATCCTCATCGCGTTCGTCTTTTTGGGGGAAAGGCCGGGTGTCGCCGTTTATTGGGGGGCAGTGCTTACTTTTGTGGGGTTATGGCTTATTTCGTATCGCCGTGCAGGTGAAGCCGAGTGGCGCACGGCGGACCTTTTCTTTCCGCTTGGGGCTGCCCTGCTCACGGGGATCTCCCAAAACATCCGCAAGACGGGTCTTCTCATTCTGCCTAATCCTTTTTTGGCCGCCGCAGTGACAACAACAACTTCTCTGCTTGTTCTTTGCCTGAGCCTGCTTTTCACGGGGCAGTTTGTCTCGCTCCGAATCGAGAAGAAAAGCCTACCTCTTTACGGCAGCGCCGCCGTTATCTCTACCCTCGCCCAGATGTGTACTTTCATCGCCTTGAGCAGGGGAGAAGTCTCCGTGGTGATTCCACTGGTCAACACCAATCCGCTTTTTATCGTCATCTTGAGCGCATTGTTCCTGAAAGATCTGGAGAAGGTCAACGCACTTGTTGGCATGGGGTCCGTGTTAATCGTCGTTGGGATCGCGCTGATCACGTATCGTTAAGGCCAGGGTGCTTCACACAAACAAAGCACAGAAAGTCGCCTGTCGATTTGGAGCGCACCCAAGGGGCAAACGTCAAACATCACCACCCTGTAGTCTAATACTCGATCTCGACAGCGAGATGAGCATTCGCTTATCGCCTGTTTGTTTTACCTCTTGAAGCCTCCGAAGACCCCTCGTTTTCTCGCGTCATTTTGCCAGAAACATTCGACGTCTTTAAACCCGGCTTTTCTCAGATAGGCCAGAAGATCCTCCAACGAGGGAACCGTGCGATCAAAATTGAGAAAACATCCCCCAGGTTTCACCAACGGATAAATCTCCTTATATATCGACTCGATAATTTCCGGTCCGCGCACGTTGTGAATCGCGATCGAAGACACCACCGCTTCGAACTGATCTTTGATTACATTACTCCAGCCTGGCTTACTAAAATCGGAAAGAACGTAACTAAAGCGCCCCTTACAGTCCGTCATACGCTCGCTTCCCAATTTGCCCATTTCTTCCGAGCCATCATGACAAACGGCTGTGGCGTTTGGAAAGCGCTCCAACAAGAAACGCGTCAAACCTCCATAACCGGCGCCCACATCCAGAATCTTTATTCGCGCTTCTTTGGCGGAGGGAATTGTGTCCGCCAAAAGCTGGAATGGTTCCTCGCGCTCAGGCTCTCTAGTGTCTTGGCGTTCCGCCCAGCGGGAAACGTAATCGTCAGAACTCCACTCGTGTCTCTCTAAAGGGTCTACAAGCTTTGCCATTGTTACCTCCTGCAACGACGCAATGATGCCCCTGATATGCCACGATTCGGGTATCGTTGACAATCCCGCACGTTCGCGGCGCGAGTTTCTATTGTTTAGTCGCGCCTCTCCAGTTTCCGGGACTGCGCCGACACTAACTTCGAGGCCGCCGGCCGGAACCCCGGCGCGACTTGTGGCGCTATTACCGTGCCGTCTTGACACAAATTTCTGCGGCTTGTTATCATCTGGTCTGGCTGGCGACAAAGAAGAAACACAGCAATACCGCCGATTCCCGGATTAAGTTTTGGAGGTGCGAACTGTCATGAAGACGATTTCATTCTTTTTGACTCTCTTGCTCGGCTGCGCTTTTCTGAGCCCGATCGGACATGCCCAATCCCCCTACGACGCCGCCAAGAAAGAAGGGAAAGTGGTTGTCTACGGTCAAGGCGGTGAGGAGTGGGCGCCGATCATAAAAGCGTTTAACCAGCGCTATCCCGGTATTCAGGTGGAAGCGGAAGACATGCGTGGCCGCGAGGCCAGGGAGAAAGTGATCGCGGAGCAGGGAGCTGGACAGGTCGTCGCCGACCTCGTCACGTCGGGCGAGCAAACTATGGCGGAATTGCGGGTGGCGGGATTTCTGCAGCCTTATAAATCCCCGGAGCTGCGCTTCGTTTACAAAGAGTTTCTCGACCCACTGGGTTTTCGCAATGCCTATCGCATCAATATTTACGGCATCACGATCAATACGCGCCTGGTTCCACCCGCCGATGAGCCCAAGAGATGGAAAGACCTTGTCGATCCCAAGTACCGCGGCAAGATTGCCAGTCAAGATCCACGGGGAAGCGGCGGCGCATTTGGGATTCTCGCCTGTCTTTCCAAAATTCATGGCATGGAGTTTATTCGCCAGCTTGCCAAACAGAACATTTTCTTTGGCAGCAATAATTCCCAATTGGTCGTCGGCCTTGTCCGCGGCGAGCATGGGTTGATGATCTCAAGCAACTGGACGGATACCGCCTTTCAGAAAGCGTTCAAACGCGGCGGTCCGGTCAAATTCATCAAGCCCGAAGAGGGCGTGCGGGCCGTGCAAATAAGTTTCTCCGTGGTGAAGAACGCGCCTCATCCGAACGCGGCTAAACTGTTCATCGACTGGAACCTTTCTGCGGAAGGGCAAAAGCTCCTGACGCAAGAGTTGGAATACACTCCGGCGCGAAAAGAGGTGCCAGCGAAGTCACCCGAGGGGGACATCCAGTCAACCAAGATCCTTCCCGATACGGACTGGACGATGCACCCTGAGCTCATCCCGGTCACAACCAAGCAGTGGGAAGAGATCTTCTTTAAGAAGTAACCCGGCATCTAGCCGACTTCTCTGACGCCGAAAGCTCCAAGACGACGTGCCAGGAGGAGCCCGGCCACGCTGATGAACAGAAGGACCATCGAGGCTGCCGATACAGTCTCCATCTCGCCATTTTGCGTATACCGGAAAAGAGCCACTGAGAGCAGTTCCCTCCCTTGACCCGCCAGAAGAATCACTGAGCTCAGGGCGCGCGAAAACGAGACAAAAAGGATGAGAACCACCGCGGCCATTGCCGGCCTAAGCAGGGGCATCAGGACCCTGCGAAAAGTGTATGCCCAACTCGCGCCCAGCACCCGCGAGCACTCCTCCAACTCCGGGCCAATTTGGACCATGGAACCAGCCATGAGACGAACGCCAAGTGGAAGTCCATTGACAACGAACGCAATCACTAGTAGCGCGAAGGTACCATAGAGCGGAATGGGAAACCTGATATAAGCCCAGAGAATTCCCAAGCCCGCGACCACTCCGGGAATGGTCCAGGGCAGCCAGACCAAAAAATCCAGCAACTTGCGTCCCACGTAGTATGTGCGCGTCACGATATAAGCGACAATACTGCAAAGCAGCATCGTAAAAACTGCCGTCAGTCCGCCGAGCACAATGGTATTCCTCATGCCGCGCCAGATATTCTGATTGAGAACGATTTGCTTATAGTTGCTCAAAGTAAAATTATCGGCTTGAACCAATCCGAAGATTTCCATAAAAGAGCCAAGCATAATCTGCGACAACGGCAGCACGGTCGCCACGAGAAAATAGCCAATGCAAAGTGCGAACGTAACATACCGCAGGCGGCCGAGACGGACGACCTGAGGTTTGTAGCCCTTGCCGGTCACGACAAAAAATTCCTTTCCTCGCAGCAGCTGATTCTGGATAAGAATCAAAGCCAAAGTGAGTCCAATGAGGCTCACTCCAAGAGAGGTAGCCAATCCATAGTTTACCGGGTAGTCGTACTCCACCGCCGCGAAGATCCGGTTGGAAAAAACAAAAATTTTCGCCGGCAGGCCCAGAAGGACCGGGACCTCGAAGGCGTCCATCGATCGTATGAAGCTCAACATGCCGGCCCCGAGGATGACCGGAGCGATGAGGGGCAGCGTCACGGTGACCGCGGTTCGAATTGGACCGGCTCCTGAGATGCGGGCCGCTTCTTCAAGCGACGCATCCATCGTTCGCAGCGCGCTCACGATGAGAAGAAACATGAACGACGAGGACCCGAGGCATAAAACCCAGATCATCCCGCCGAGACTGTAAATATTGAAAGGCGCTTCGCTGAAACCGAACAGGTGCATGAGCAAGACGTTGATGGTTCCACTGCGCGGGCTCAGGAGCATAATCCAGCCGATGGCTTCAAGGATGCCGGGAACGAAATACGGGGTAATGAGCAGAATTTCCAGCGTGCCGCGATACGGCGTGTCTGTTCGCGCCACGATCCAGGCCAGAACCACGGCAATAGTTGCTGCCGCGAGAGTTTTGACGCCGATCAGCAGTATCGTGTTGAACAAAACTTGATAGGTCTCCGGATCCGCATAGGCGGTGACGTAGTTCCGTAATGTGAAGGCGCCCGGGAATCCCGGCCGGCTCGTCCAAAAACTGCCGAACAACAGCATGCCGAGCGGATACAAAACCAGAAACCCCACGACGAGAGTCACCAGCGTCATTGCCAAAAAGGACAAATCGATGCGGATGCGTTTCTTGGTGCGTAAGGCTAACGTCGCCACGGCAGCAACACCAGGTCGTCAGGTTTCATCTCTGCAAAAATGGTCTGGCCGACAGCCAGAGCCGGAGCGGCTGAGGTAATCACCTTCAGCGTGGTTTCATTGCTGGTTAGATCGTACTCACGGCGATCGCCGTAATAAAGCGCGGTATCAACTCTGCACTCCCAGACGTTCAGCCGATCACTGGGCTTCCTGGGGTGGAGCGCGACCTTTTCGGGTCTTATCGAGACCAGAAATTTTTCCCCTTCTTGGAAGCTAAGATCACCCTCTGCGGAACAATAGAGCTCGCCCCCGCCGGAGTCGACGCGAAAACAGAGGTATTCTGTTTGTATCCTGCCTCCCGCAATCTCCGCGGCAAACATGTTGATCGAGCCGACAAAATCAGCAACGAAGGGCGTTTTCGGTCTCTCGTAGATTTCTTGCGGCGTACCGATCTGCTCAATACGGCCTTGATTCATCACCACAATGCGGTCCGCAAGAGCCATACTCTCCGCTTGGTCGTGCGTAACATAGACGGTGGTAATTCCTGTTCTCTGTAACAAGCGCTTGAGTTCGATTCGCATCTGGATGCGCAGCTTGGCGTCGAGATTGCTCAGCGGTTCATCCAGAAGGAGCAGGGCTGGTTCAAAAACGATGGCCCGGGCCAACGCTACGCGCTGCTGCTGCCCGCCGGAAAGCCGCGTCGCCGGGCGCGACTCCAGCCCCTCTAAGCCCACGACTCGCAACGTCTCCCGGACCTTGTCGGCTAAACGGACAGAGGGCGTGCGCCGTATCCGTAGCGGATACGCCACGTTTTCGAACACGGTCATATTCGGCCAGATTGCGTAGGACTGAAAACCCATGCCGATCCCGCGCTTCTCTGTGGGAGTGAAGATGCCCCTGGCCGGGATCACTCACACACGCCTCACCGATAAAGATCTGACCCGCGTCAGGCTCTTCCAGCCCCGCGACCAGTCTCAGCGTCGTGGTTTTGCCGCAGCCGCTAGGACCCAGAAGAACCAACAACTCTTTGAGTTCCACATCAAAGCTAATACGATCGACCGCGGCAACGTCGGTAAAAATCTTGGCAACTGTTTGAAGCGATACAGCCGGCACGCAGACTTCCTGATTTCTAGATCCTGTCACCCCACGTCATCCCTAGAAGCTGCGCAAAAATAATTATCCGGGACAAACCGCTATCGATCTACAAGCATCGTTTGGCGCTGTCCGGGAGGGCTTCAAGACAGCGCGCAAAGAGGTACTTCAACTACTCCCACTCGAACTGCTCTTTAAGAAGCCGGGCTACGCCGGAGGTTTGGGACCATTGGCAATCGAACTCTGGTCTCTGCTCTGCACCAGCGAGCCACCCAAGGCCCCGGCAGGAATCGTCAAGGCGTAACCTAAAAGCTCATACCAATGAGGGACCGGGCTTCCCGCGCCGGAACCGGATTGGAGGATCCCGAGGGCCAGCGACACCGCGCCTACCAGCGCGCCGTGTTTCACCTCCTCCGTTTTGGCAAGCCGGCCTGCAACATAACCGCCGAGAACAGTCCCCAAGACGCCGATCAGAAAGAGGGTGATCAGTCCCTCCGGGGAGGAGATCATTTGATGGAATGCCTTCTCGACGGCCTCTTGGGATGCGCCGCCCTCTTTCAAAGCGTCACCCATGAAGAAAAGAGCCAGGTAGAGGACCATTGCAACATACGTCCCGATATAGTCGACCACAGCGCCAACAATGATCGGGCGGATCTTCACTCCCGTAAAGAATCCTTTGGGTTGGATCGGAGCAGGAGTCGACTGCTGGGACAGTTGTTCCATAAGGCGCCTTTGCTGCGTTATCCTACCGGCTCAGAAAGATCACGGCGTGCACCTATGCCTCGAGTAGTGTGCCAGAGGTTTGACTGAAACGCGAGCAAAAATCAGCCGGCGCAAAAACAGCTTTGCCCGCCGTCAAACGAGCGCCCCGAGCCGGCTGACTTTATCGTTATGCGCAGGATTGACGCGCATTATTAAGTCTGGTTAATGTCATAGACTATGACCATGGCGGATTTCGTCTTGTTCCTATTTTCGATCACCCTTTGGATGGTCAGTCTTTTTCTCGTCGGTGAAGCGGCAAAAAGCCAGAAGTGGGCATTCGGCGGCGCCGAAGGTCTGACGGACCCGTACGCAGGTGTGGCGATGTCGCAGGTGGTTTCGTTGCTTTTTATTTTCCTCTGGTTCTTGCGGATATTTTTCATGAACCGGCCGGCACAAGATCCTTTGTACTTCCTCTCCCAGATCCTCGTGCGCCCGCAGCAACTCACGCCTGGGATTTTGCTCGCGAATTTTCCGCCGTTGATCTTGGGAATCGTAAAATTGATCACTGCGCTCGTGGTGTCGAGGGGCTCGGCAGAAGATGAACTCAAACGGCGAAACCGGTTATGGGTCACCGTGGTTTTCGTAGCGCTGCATCTCATCATCGCGCTGGTGACGACCATCGTTCTAGCGCGCCTCTTGTGACGCCGCGCGGGCTCATTTCTCCCGCTGGATTAGGACGGTGATGACGGCGAACGGCAATTCATCACGTGCTGGCGCAATCTCGCGACGCGAGTTGCTCGGTCTCGCGCTCGGCGCCGGCGCGATGACACTGGGAGGAATTGTTATGGCGGAAGCGTTAATTTATCATCTCACACCCGGCGATCACCTGCGCCATCCCGGCAACCAGCAAACTCCGTCACCTGGAAGATAACTGTGCGCGGGTCGGGGGGCCGCTTCCCGACCCGGCCAAACGCGAGCGCATGGCGCGGACCGTAGGCGAGCTCTAAACGCGCTGCCCGGGCCTCTTCAAGCATAACTATTGTAACCTTCAGTCTTTCCTCGCCCTTTCGGAGCGGGATCGAACAAATTCTGCCGAGGCTATGTCGCGGGAGTAATTTCTATCAAGACGGCCTCGGGGTCCGCTCCCCAGCGCCACGGCAGTCCGACGCTTCCGAGGCCGCACGACACGACAAGTAGAGAAGAGTTATAGATGAAAGCCCCTTCGTCGAGGCAGAACTGGCTCTGACGCACAAGCGGCGGGCCTCCAGGAAAACGAATCTGACCGCCGTGAGTGTGACCCGACAAGGTGAGCGCCACACCCTGCGCTTCAGCTTCGTAAAAGAAGTCCGGGTGATGCGCTAGAAGAAGATGCGCTGGGCCGTGTTCCGACCCTAATCGCTCCCAATCGGGAACTCCCAAGATCCGGTCGTCGATGCCTCCCAACACGAACTGACCCTCTCCGTGCGTTAGAATCGCCGCATCGTTCCGGAGAACGGTGATCCCTATCGAGCGCAGACGCTTGCGAATTTCTCCAGGATCGCCGCCGAAATAATCATGGTTCCCGTGGCAATACCAGGCGCCTAGAGGTGCGCGTGAAAGCGGGGCCAAAGCAACGAGAAATCCATCGAGATCACTCGCCCGGCCCGTGACAATGTCACCCGCAACGGCCACCAAGTCGGGCTTAAGTTTCATCAAGGACGCGACGATTTCCGCCAGAACCTCATGTTTGAGAAAGATGCCGGTATGAATGTCCGATAACAAGAGTACTTTAAGCGGGTCGACATTTCTCGGCCAGCGCGCGGGTGAGATCGCGATTTCCGCCAGAGTAAATCTCTGCGCTAGAAGCCGGCTGTAAGGATTCCAGACTCCCAGCAGGTGGGGATACAAAAACCGCGATGCTACAAGGTCCATCTGGCGCTCCAGGACTTTAAGCAATCCCCTGTTCGGATCGAGCCAACGACGCTCTTTTCCTGTCACGGGACGGGGAGGGCTTAACTGCCGTCTTCTTGCAATCGCAGACGTTACCTTTTCTCTCTCACGGTTCTCGGCGAGTCGCTGTTCAATGAAGGTCATCGATGAAGGTCAGGGCGGTTCCTGTGGTTCTCATCAGTTTACAAAGTTTTCCGACAGCCGCAACCAAAATGACTGTTGTGAACGCGCAACGTATTGATTTTGGATGAGATCGCACCCGGCGGAAGGCCATTGCTGGTACACTTGAGCCCCTGTAATATGGAGGCCTTCGGTATGGTCACGTAAGAACTACTCGACAAGAAAAGACCCGACTCAAGGATGAACATGAGCCGTTTACTGTCATTTAAGATGTTGGTGTTATTGGCGGGACCGCGGCCGCGTTGTTCCTGTTATCGACGATTGATCGCCTCCCCGAGGTCGTCGCAACTCACTTCGGCACGGACAATCGCCCGAACGGTTGGATGACCCGTAACGGCTATCTTCTGTTCACATTTGCGTTCGGCGTTGGGGTCAGCGCGCTGGTGATCTTCTTCGTCGTGTTTCTCCCGCGCGTCAAACCCCAATGGACGAATATCCCGCATCGGGATTACTGGCTGGCGCCAGAGCGCCGCGAGGAGTCGCTGAATTTTCTCGCCGCACATGCGTGTTGGCTCGCTTGTCTCGTGGTGTTATTAATCGCAGGTATCCACTCTCTGATCCTTGTCGCCCACCAAAGTCAGCCGCCGCTGCTCCCGATGACGCCTTTTTTGGTCCTTTTGGGCGGTTTCCTGGCGGGTCTGGGTCTCTGGACAGTCAAAATTTACCGTCGCTTTCCTAAGCGAGCGTAGGGATCGTCCTTGCAGGAGCGGTACAGTGTTCCGACGTCCCGCGAAAGCTACGATTTACGACTATTGAAATATTAAACTTGCGGTTTCGGAGCGGTTGACAGTTGAATGAAACCTGGAGTCAGGCTCGCTGAGCATCCACGTTCGGTAACCTAACCATGGGTGAAAGCGCGACATCCGGACACTTGGAGGAGGTTTAGCGTGCGCAAGCGGATTTTGTGCGTCTTGCTGATCGCCCGGCTATTTCTCCCATGATCAAGGCCTGGGTCTCACGTTTCGAGGCCAGGAGAATAAACGCCCACTACTCCCGGAGCGCGCAGTGGCGGCGACGATGCAACGCGTGGCCCAGATCACCTCGAATAGCGAACGAACGCATTCATAGCCACAAATGCTACGGCGATAAGAGGCAATAATGTTACAAGCGGTGACGCCCGCGACTGCAAAATACCACCGACCATGGCGCCAAAGCCGTAGACGAGAAATACTGCTGCCAGGAGTCCTACCCGTTGGTCCCACTGCACGGGATGGGGTGTGGCGGCGCCAGGTAGGTCGGCTGCTCCTGCCAGAGTTGATCTCATTGCCGCCGAGCGGATCCAGCCGACCAGATCGACAAACAGGCTCGTGACAGTGCCGGTGATGTAAGTCGTCGCGATTCCCGGGACGCCGAGACGGCGTACCGCGGCTGCCTGGATTCCCATCGCAAGACCCAACAGCCCGATCAGAACATAAACGGCAGCAGATTCGCTGTGCGCTCCGGAAACGTACCAGGCACCGGCAAAGACACCAAGCACGACACTTTCCACGGCGAGAGCCCTTGTAACCGCTGGAGGCCAATCGTTTTGTTTTTGGTCGCCTTCGACGATGATGGCTCCGAGGACAACACCAAGGGCAAATCCCACCAGGGCCAGGATTGAGCGCAAGGCGGCGAGAACTTCGCCTTGCCCGAGGGCCAAACCCAGCAGCACCGTGTTGCCGGTCATCATCGCAGTAAAAACATGGCCGAGCCCCATATAACTGATCGCGTCGACACTCCCTGCAGCCCAGGTGAGCACGAGAAGCAGGCCATCCCGTCCGACGGTTGGAAAAGCCGGAGAATCCCCCCTGACCATGTTGTCGTGCAGACCCTTTTGCGCTTGCTATGCTTTAGAATTCCGCCCCGCTGGAGAGGGCACGGCGATCGGTGTCCTGTTATCCAATCGTGCACGCGTGATGACAGGATAAAGACGCGATCGGCAGGCCCAAACTCAAACCGTGGCCTATTGTATCTGCGACGATTTCAGCGTCAACGGGGAGAGGCGTGAAGGGCCGGGAACAACGATCGTTAAATGGAAGAAGGAATAGCGACGAAGATAACCCGTCAACGGGAGAAGAACGGCAGGACTGCAGCCTACCCTTTTAACACAAAGCGGAGTCCCAACTCCGAGACGCCTCGGCTGTTAACAAACGGCGCGCTTGCCCCTTCCGGAACAGTTGCCGAAACCAATGAAATCAAAGAGATAAGGACGAAGAAGCCAGCCAAAAGGGCCGCTGAGATGTCGCTCCTAAAAGTTCTCTGAGGTCGCGTTTTGCCCATGTTGGAGTTGTAGACGCTTTTTTGGCAAAAAGGTTTACCCCGGAGGCGCAACTCGCCGAGTACCATCGCGGATCCGTTTTCATCTCTCCACCCACATATCCCCCGCGTCGTTGAGACATTCGGGCCTCAGCGACTATTTTGGGGGACGGACCTTTCCCATCTCCCCTGCCCGTACCGGCAGGCGGTGACGCTGTTTACCGAGCAGTTAGACTATCTGTATGCCACAGACAAGGAATAGATCATGGGGCGAGCCATGGCCCAGTGGCTGAACTGGCCGCTGCCACGCCGACTCACGACCTGACGATGGGGAAAGACTCTATCGGATATGCGCTCCTCAAAAGCGCTCGTTGGTCCCTCTGCCTTGGATGGTCAAAGTGAACGCCCTGCGCATCTGTTCCTTGAGTTCGGGAGTATTGACATGGTACCGAACGACATTCGCGCCGAATTCGGAATGCTCCACATCGACGCCGGCGTGTTCGATCCGATTGGCGAGCGCCCGCTCTACATCTTTAATTCCCATCGCCGTATATTTTTTGCGCAAGATTTCGATCTCCTCCAACAGGCGCTTACGGATCTCGGGTATCCGCTTCTCGCCCTCGCCCACTAGACTGCTGCCGATCGCAACCGCCCAATGGCTCGTGCGCATGAGATTCACCCACCACCCATCGACAATCAGCCTTTGCGGCAATGGATCCTCTTTCTCTAACCGCAACACCTCTTCCGGCGTCAGTCCAAACTCATAGGACTCCCAGCGCGCCAGCTCCGGATGACTCGGCATCTCCCCGCCAACGGTGATTTGGCCTCCCTCGTCGATGAGCTTTCGCAGCTGCATACGCCTCACGGATTTTTCGGTGCAATTTAGATATCTCTCGCCTTCGAATCGATGGTTGCTGTCGCCGCCCCGGTGACGTTTGCGCTTTCCTTCGGCGATGGCTTCCTTCGATCTTGCGGCTGTTCTCTCTCTAAACGGACGCCCGTTGAGAAACTCGCTTCTGATTCCTTCGAGCTCGTCTAGGAATTCATCTCCTTGCCTATCTTCCATGTTCGTGGCCTCCGTTTAAATTGCCAAGCCCTCGATCACCTGGCCCTGGTGGGAAGAGTTCGACCTCATTCCAAGGCCCTGCATCGCCGAGCAATTTTCGCGCCCCTGACTAATTTAGTTCCGCATTCAAAAATAGGACAAGTCCATGACGAGCGTCAAGATACCAAATAGGGAATTTGTTGGAAAACGTCTCGCCAGGCTAGTACCCGAAAAACGCCCACCGTGTCAAATAAAATTATCACCCTCGCATGCCTCGTTTTTCAGGCCCGCTTGACAGAGAAACAGGACCTGGAGTAAGGCTGCGTCTAGCTCTGGCGGAATGACTCTTGGGGAGGCCTTATGACAACCATCATCGCTTTTCTGCTTGCCGCTCATGCAATCTTTGCCCTGTCTGGATTGGCTTGCGCACAGAGCCCATCCACAGACCGCGCAAAGCTCATCGAGGAAGCGAAGAAGGAAGGAAAGGTAATGGTCTACATCTCCTCCAACGCATCCGACGCCAACACCCTGAAGGCGGCCTTCGAGAAAAAATACCCATTCATTAAAATGGAATACTACCGCACGGAAAAAGATAACTTAATCGCCCGCTACCTGCTCGAGGTCCGGAACGGCTCGTATCTGCCGGATGTCTACCAATCAAGCGTGTTTCCGATCATGACGCTCGTTGAAAAAGGACTGCTCGCACAGTACTTCTCGCCCGAACGGGAGGCGTACATCGAGCCGCTCAGGGACAAAGAAGGGTATTGGAACGCAAACTACCTGAATGCGGTCACCATTGCGTACAATCCCCGGCTCGTGAAGCCGGAGGATGTGCCGACAAACTATCAGGATCTGCTCTTGCCCAAGTGGAAAGGAAAGATGGGGCTGATTCTGAGCCACACCGAATGGTATTTCGGTATGTTGCAGATGATGGGCGAGGAAAAAGGACGAAAATATATGGAGGCGTTGAGCAAACAAAACCTGCAATCGCGCATGGGCAGCACGTTGATGAGCCAACTCATGATCGCCGGCGAGTTTTCCGTGCTCGTTTCCCAGTATCCCACCGGAGTCGAACAACTGAAAAGGACCGGCGCGCCGATCGAGTGGGTGGCTACCGAGCCGTGGATTGTCTATCCCATTGGGATTGCAGTGACCGCAAGAAATTCCCACCCGGCGGCGGGCAGGCTCTACGTTGATTTCATTCTTTCTCAGGAAGGGCAAACGGTGATGAAAAGTCTAAGCCGCATACCCGCGAGAAAGGACGTGCTTCCGGATCCCCCCCAGCTGATCCAGGGTCGCAAGCTCTTCGTGGTCAAACCGGCTTCGAGCGAAACCTACGGTAAGTATAACGCCGAGTTGCTGCGCTACTTCCGCTGAGTAATAGCACGCGCTACCAGTGGTGCGTGCCCGCCGCCCCTTTGAACGGGCCGACAATTTCGCCTGTAACCCAGCCGCCATAAAACTGACCCGGTTGCGGATGCACTCGCTCTCCTTCCACGGAACATTCTACCCGCGCCGGGTAGAATGAAAAATAATTCGCGATCGATTCAAAAGAACGTTTGGGTTTTGGATAACTCCATCCCACCGGCTCTCCGGACCGTCCCCCGCGCTTTAAAGCCCAATACTGGGCCATGCCTTTCCACTCGCAGACCGACGCGCCGGACCAGACCTCTAACAGCTCGGCCCGAACATCGTGCGGCGGGAGGTAAAAAGGCGGCGGACTTGCGGTCTCCAACACGCGGAAAACGTTTTGGGAATCGGCGATGATCGTCGCTCCGAGTCGAACCTCGACCCGCCTTCGGTCGGACACGAGTTTCGGCGGACGAGGATAGTCCCAGACCGACTCCTGTCCAGGCCCGGGCTCTTCAGCAAATGGCGGTCGCTTCTGCCCGTGGTATTTCCACACTCTACCAGTCCTCAATCCATTGAAACATTAAGCCTCCTACTACTAGATATCCGTTCCTTAATCATCCTTATGACTTGAGCCGTAAAAATCTAGTTAAACCAGCGAAGTTTGACGGCCAGAGGAACCCAACTTGACGGAGCGCGGACTTTCTAATAGTGATTGGCACAATAAGCCCTACAGGAGGCAAAGGCCCATGATCAAAATGACGGATGAAATGAAGGAGCGCATCGGTAACGCGTTTAAGGAGAAAAAAACCTGTGTCTGGGTGACCAGTTCTAAGACCGGATCCCCGGACGTGAGCTTCAGGGGTAGCACCTTTGTCTACGACGATGAGCACCTGGCTTTCTGGGACCGATCGCGGGGTGAGAGCACTCGCAATATCGAGGACAATCCTCAGGTCTGTATGCTCTATTTCGAGCCCGGCAGCGGCGGCTGGCGCTTTTATGGTCACGCCACGATTTTCACAGAGGGCGACATGCGCCAGAAAATCATGGAGCGCACCATCAAAGACGAACTTGACAAGGATCCGGAACGCAAGGGATACGGCGTGCTCATCAGGGTCGACAAGATCCGCCGCCACAGCGGCGATACGATCGTGCAGCAACGCTAGCTCGCGGCGCGGGAGAAATCTGGGGCTTACGGCAGGGATGTGGGATGATTGGAAGCAACATGGGTGAATGGGAGCAACACTCGCAGTCTTGCGGCAGACCCTATGAGGAAATCGAATGGATGAGATAAAAAAAATTCTCGCTCCCGCGGATCTCTCCAACCTGTCGAAAACGGGCGTCGCCTATGCTTTCAGGATCGCCGCTTCCGCGAAGGAAGCGGAGGTCATTATCTATAACGTGATCACGGTTGAAGAGACCCCGTTTCCTCACGCCGTCGGAGAATGGGTCGACAGCCATCTCGCCCTTCCCCAGGTCAAGAAAACACTCCGGGAACGAAGGCGACAGCTGGCAAGCTTCATCGAGGAGAACTTCGCGGAGTTCATCACGAAGGCCAGAATCCGCCAAGAAGTTGAAATCGGCGTCCCGTATAAAAAGATACTCGAAAAAGCGGCAACGGAAGCAGCCGACATGATAGTGATGTGCAGCCATGGAAGAACGGGCCTTCTGCACATGCTGATCGGGAGTGTCACGGAGCAGGTGGTCCGCCGCGCCCTTTGCCCCGTGCTGACGGTGCCCGCAGCCCGACAGTCAAAGCCAACCGCCGAGTAAAGCCCAATGGGCCTTAGCGGTTCGCCACAGTGAACTCAGCATCATTCGCCCAGTAACCACCACCGCCTCATCCGTGGTCCGCGAGTTGCCTCGAACCGGCGTTTTGCCACCTCGGCGAGAGACGCGACTGCTTCTTCCGGAGAATCGGTAATGATAAACCGCTCGACGTCCGCGCCGTCGATAGTGCGTCCGGTAACCAGCCGATCGCGCATGAAGTCCAGCAGCGGATGCCAGAATTCCCTGCCCATGAGCACGAGCGGAAATTCTTGAATCTTGCCGGTTTGAATCAAAGTCGCGGTCTCGAAGATTTCATCCAGCGTGCCCAACCCGCCCGGCAAGGCCACGAAAGCGTAGGAGTATTTCACCAGCATCACCTTGCGAACGAAAAAATGTCGGAACGTGATCCACTGGTCGAGATAGGCGTTGGGTTTTTGCTCTACCGGAAGTTCGATGTTGCAGCCGATTGAGCGGCCGCCGATCTCCTTGGCACCCCGGTTTGCTGCCTCCATGATCCCCGGCCCGCCGCCGGTCAATACCGTAAATCCCAATTTCGCAAGTTCTGCCCCCGTTTCACGAGCGAGCCGGTAGTAAGGATGGTCTTCCGCAAAGCGCGCCGACCCGAACACGGTGACGCAAGGCCCTACGAAGTGGAGCGCGCGAAAACCGCGCATAAATTCAAGGAAAATCCGTACCGCGCGCGCAAGCTCGGAGAGTCTCCCTTGGGGTCCCTGAAAAAAGCGCACGACTTCCGGTGCCCCGACGCCCGTACCCCAACGGCATGAGGAGATGACTTGCTCGGTAGGCGTTGCCATATTCGGTCGAAGAAGCAGAGATAACTTTTTCTAACCTGGAAAACGGGCCTTCATCTTCTGGCTCCAGGAGCCCCTCAACCATCACTCCCGACTGAGGATTCAGACCTGAAAACTCGCTAACGAAATTCTCAAGGAAAGACTTAAGAAATTCTGGCCAGCACTTGCTCCGGATCGCCGTAGCGCCGTGCTACCTCCCTGACCTCGGGATCATCAAACACCACCGGCCGACCACGATCAAACAACACTTCTCCATCCAGCAGAATCGTCGGCTCGAGCAAAAACGCGCAGGTGTAAAAGTGCGACGCCACGTACCCGGGCCGGTCCCCGATCCCTAGTTGCGTCACTCCCGCCGCCTGGCACAATTCCCCAAACCGCGACCGGTGCAGGCCTTTAGCTTTACTTCCTTTCGGGTTCAAGCCAATAAGGATCTTGTCGACAAAATTGGAATTCTCCGGCTTGGCAAACTCCGCGTTGATCTTCCGCGTCTCCTCCCGATCTTCGATCGCCACCGCCCAACTATTCTCGATCACAAACCGCGCCGGTGGTTGCATGACCTTCGACACCCCTCGGATGCAGTCAACCATTGCGACGCCGGAGAAAGACTCTCCGGGCAAAATGGTAATATTCCCCAACGGCCAGGTCACCCGCTCTCCCGGCTCCGCACGACCCCCCCGGGGCGAGTGGAGGCGCCATAGATATCCTGCGCGTCATACGGGAAAGATAAGCGCGTTCCTTTATCATCAATAATCTCAATTTGCTTTCCCTTTGTCAGTTTGGCCATGAGCGCGCGCCCAACGGCAAGAAAACCCTCGGTGGGAAATCTCGAACACTCTGTTGCCAGGATCCCCTTGCCGCCGTGTAAATCGGTTTGCTTTGTGCCGTAATCCCATCGCGCCTTGAGCGCGCCCAGACAATGGCCGGTGATAGGATTTGCCGTCTTGTCGCCCATGGCAACGAAGAGGTCAGACGCCTCCAGCGCGCGCATGATCGGCTTCGGCGGATTTCCCCGCGTGCCCCAACCCTCTATCAGCCCCACAGAGACTTCCGCTCCCAGATCCTTCGCAACTCGCCTTAAGGCCTCCAGCGCCAAAGGATCGCTATCCAAGAACTCAAAGGTGGGAAGCAGCAAAACTTGCTCGCCCTTCTTGATTCCCATAAAGCTGTAAAAGTTTGGCACGCCTTCGACGTAATCAGCGATGGTAAAATCTGCCATTGGGTGACCCTTCTTTTCGGCTCCCGTACCTCGGGCGCCGGGAAATGTTCAACACCGCAGCGATATTTTTCCCGAGCATGTTTTCTTTGTCCACCACCGACAGCCCCGGCATGTTTTCAATCCCCGTCGCGGTGTTGGGATACGTGGACGGCGAATGCGGGTAATCGCTGCCGACAATGAAATTTTTGCTGCCGATCGCGGCAACCGCCTGCGGCAGGCAGAACTCGTCAGGCTCGACGGCTACCCAGCACGACTGGCGGATGTATTCGCTCGGCGGCGTGGTGATGCGCGCGCATTGCGGCTCGACTCGGAAGGTCCGGTCCAGGGTATACATGGCCCATGGCAACCACGTTCCCCCGGCCTCGAAAAAGCAGAATTTGAGATTGGGAAACTCCCTAAACACGCCGCCCAGAGTCAGACTCGCCAGCGCCACCATATACTCGAAACCGAAACCCAGATAATTGCTGATGTGCAGTCGCCGCAGTCGTTCCCATCCTAGCGTATAAGTTGATGGCACGTGGTCGTGGATCTGGCAGTTAAACGGGTTGTGGTGAACGTACAGCGGCACGTCCAGCTCATTGATCGTCTCCCAGAATGGGTAGAGCTCGATCGAGTCATAATTCTTGCCCATCCAGTTGCCGTTGATCGTAACCGCGCGTAAACCGAGTTCTTTAACGGCGCGGGTGGCTTCTTTGGCGGATTCCCCCACGTCGCCGAAAGGAACGACCGCCGTGCCGATGAGTTTAGCCGGAAATTTTCGCTGCGCTGCCGCCGCGGCGTTGTTATAAGCCTTGCAGATCGCCAAGCGGACGCCTTCATCCACGGACCGGCTCAAGGGGGAGCCAAACGGGTTACCGAAGATGCCGTGCGGGATCAGCACCTGCATATCGAAACCGGTGCGCGCAAGTATCTTGGCACGCTCCTCGGGATCGCTCAGCCCAGCCTCTCGAAAACTTCCTCGGCCCGCAGACCGCTGCTCGCCGGCTTGCCTGGCTTGTTGCTCCAGTTTTGCTTCCGCCTTCGCTCTGAAGCCGACGTTCCGCGCATCCGGGTCGCTGAACACCAGCGCATCCCTTATGGTCATCTCGGTCGCTTTGCCGGAAAGGCCCGGTAAAAGTTGCGTCAAATCGCCGAAATTGTCGCGCGGGAAGAAATGACTGTCGGCATCGATCTTGATCGCCATCGCTCTTCTCCCTTACGGAAAAAAAATCTCCTTTAGCTTCTTGGCATATTCCGGTTCGCGCTTGATGCCCTCCTCCGTTTGCAGCACAGCCAGCCTCGCTCCTTGCAAAGCATCGGGTCCGAGACTGGACGAAACTCCTTTTCTCAACGGAAGATATCCGGTTTCAGCGACCGCCTTTTGCCCCGCTTCGGACAACCCAAAATCAATATAGAGCTTGCTTGCATTAGGATGCGGCGCGTTCTTCACCAAGCCGAAACCGACCCGCGTGTAAAAAGCGCCATCGCGGGGCTTGAGAAACTTGACCGGAGCCGACTTTGGCGTCTCCGTGCTCGCCCGCTCTTCGGTGCCCGCGATGTGAACAAAATATTCGCCGCGCACGAGCATGCTCTGAACGAGATCATTGGTGCGCCCGAAAAAAATTTTCTGCTGCGCCATTTTTCTGAGATAACTCTCTCCTAAATGAGGATCCGTAAGAGTCTGAACGAACCAGCTGAATCCACCGCCACCGGGGCGCGGGTCCTGAATCGCCAGTTTTCCCCTCCATTTCGGGTCGGCCAAGTCCGCCCAGGAACGGGGTCCTTCTTCCGGTCCGACCAGACGAGTATTGACCACGATGCCGTAAATATGCGCCGAGTGGGGTATGGTCAAACCGCTCTTGTCCACCGTCGAAGGATCGAAGTAAGCGAGTTGCGGCGACAGGTATTTCTCCAAGTATCCTTCCAAGCCGAATTGGTACAGGCCGTTCCAACCGCACGAATATAGATCCGCCGTAGGCCGTCCGGCGCGAGCTTCGCTTCTGATTTTTTCTTGTAGCTGGGAGCCCTTGCCGTAAGTGACCTCCACGTTGACCTTTGGGTACAAGCGCTCAAATTCTTTCACCACGGGTTCTACGTTCTCGCGTCCCGGACAGCTATAAAGCACGACCTTGCCTTCCGCCCGCGCCTTACCGTCAAGCTCTGCGCCATACGTTCGTCCAGTAAAACAATTCCCGGTCAGAACGACCAAGCAAATAAAATACGCGATGCTTTTACTCATTGTGCGCTCCTGGAATAAACCTTCCCTATCCAACCGGAACTTTTCCTCACCATTTTTAATTTTTCATTTTTACTTTTTGCTTCTTCTTCTCCTGCCTTCTACCCCACTCGGATGATTGCGTCAACGCCCCTGATCGATGCGCGTGACACCGAGCAAACGTGCGATACCCAGCGCAAGCAAAACAACGAAGAGCAGCACCAACGATAGCGCGCACACGGTTCCCGGCTCGCCTCTTTGCCAGTAGAGAAAAATCGTCACAGAAAGTAGCTCTGTGCCGTGGCCATAAAGTAGGATCACCGGCCCCAGAGAGCGAATGAAGGTGACAAAAAGGATCAGCATTCCCGCCAGGAACACGGGTGCCATAAGCTTCAGCGTGATCGTGCGAAAAGCGCAAAACCAACTTGCTCCATGGACCCATGCGCTTTCTTCCAGCTCGTTACTTATCTGAGCCAATCCTCCACAAGCCAGCCTTACGCCGAGCGGAATCCCATTAGTCATAAACGCGATGAGAAGGATCCAGAGCGTTCCGTAAATTTCGAACGGATACGGCAAGCGGATGTAGGCCCAAAGCATCCCCAGACTGAGAACCAGTCCGGGAACCGTCCAAGGAACCCAGGAAACCAGATCGAGCGCCTTCCTGCCAACGAAAGTCGTTTTCGTGATCACGTAAGCGACGCCGCATGACAGCAACATGGTGAGAAGCGCCGCGGCCCCGGCGAGGAGAAAGGAGTTTTTCATGCTGCGCCAGACAAGCGCGTCGTGGAAAACCGTCCGGTAATGTTCCAGGGTGAACCCCTGCCATTCATAGAGACCAAAGACTTCAAAGAATGACCCCAACACAAGCTGAGAAAGGGGAAGAACCGTCGCAATGAGAAAATAGACGACGCAGATTCCAAACGTGACGTATTTCCATCGTCCCAGGCTGAGAATCATCGGGCGATAACCTTTGCCGCTAATAACTGAAAAGGATTTGCCGCTCAAAAACCTGCCTTGGACGAAAATAAGCGCTGCGGTCATCAGAAAAAGGGTTACCGCCAGCGCCGTAGCCAAACCGTACTTGGGCGGATAGCCAAATTCCAGCGCTTCGTAGATCTTGTTCGTAAAGACAAAAATGCCGGCGGGCAGTCCCAGGATCACAGGCAACTCGAACGATTCCATCCCGCGCACCAAGGTCAACAGGCTGGCACCCAAGATCGTTGGCGCCATCAGTGGCAACGTGATGCGCGCAAAAACGCCTGCTGGGCTACTGCCGGAAGCCAGCGCCGCCTCTTCGAGGGAACTGTCCATCGCGCGGAAGGCACCGACGATGAGCAAAAATTTCGTCGGCCCGGATGTGATCGTCCAGGTCCAAATCAGCCCGCCAAGCGAGTAGATATTGAACGGCGGCTCATCCAACCCGAAAAGCCAGGCAACGAAGACGTTCACCAGCCCGGTTCTCGGACTCAGAAGCAATGCCCAGGCGAAAACCTCCAGGATCGAAGGAATCAAAAAAGGAATGGCCATAAAAAGGGTGATGAGCCCGCGGCAGGGCGTATCGGTACGCGTCACCACCCAGGCAAAGAAAATCGCCACAACGGCGGAAAGCAACGTCTGAACGCCGACGAGCCAGAATGTGTTAAAGAAAAGCCTGTAGGTCTCCGGATCGCCGTAGGCGTCAAGATAATTTTGTAGCGTGAAAAAGCCGGGATCGCCCGGCGCGGAACTCCTCACACTTCCGTAAAGGAGCATCGCCACGGGGTAGAGAACGATGAGCGAAACGGCCAGAAATAGGCCGCTCATCAAAATCTTAGACGAGAAGTTTTCGTTCAATCGAATTGCGAAAGAGAATTAAAGAAATCGGTTCAATCGAATATCCTGAATGACCATCCCTCTTAGGCAGTAAAAAAGCCGTTTAAACAGCGCTTCCCACCCTTGAGGCAGGTTTCCCGAGGCAGAAGCGGCTAGCGCACGCTGTCCGCCTTAGGGAAACCGTAAGCCTCGACGATGAGTTTCATCCACTCAGGGGTCTTATGATAGGTTCGGAAATCGTTGATCGACGCTTTTTTGCCTCGAATCGCCTTGCTGATCTCGCCCCCGGTATAGATGCTGGATTTGAGGGGCTCGACTTCGTCGAGGACTTTTTGGCCCTCGGGACTGGATTCATGCTCGAGAAATAAGAGCGCCGTGTGCGGGCTGGCGGATGTCTTGGCTATGAACTCCGGTTCCTGGATCCGTACCGAAACCGGCTCGATGATTTTACATACCAGCGATTTCTGCTTGTCTTTCCAGGTCGCGCGAATACAGGAGTGGTAGTTCGTGAGTTGATGCAGGCTTTGCTCGCCTGAGACAATAGCCGTTAGCGCCCTCGTATTGCCGCGTGTCCATACAGGATCTTGCGCCTTGATCTTGCGCGCATAGTTCAACACCCACTCCTCACCCAACCCGGCGATTAAAGCCGTCATGCAATGAGGCCGAATATCAACAAAAAATTTCTTGCCTTTGAACTCGGGCTTCAAAAAATCCTCCAACTGGCTGGGGGCCTTGTCTGCCGCGATCCTATCTTTGTTATAGGCCATGGAGCAAAGCGCGCTGCCGATGGCCACGACCGTGCGATTTGTAGGATCGACCATCTTCGGGTGGATTTTCAGAACTCCCTGCTCGGCCATACTCAGAATGTCAAATTTCATCGCGTGGGGAATAAAATCGTTGTAGAAATCCTCCGACGCATGAACCACGTCCCAGTCCTTCACGGTTCCCGCCTTCAATTCCAACAAAAAACGTTGGATTGCCTCGGTGCCGGTAAGCTCCTGCACCTCGATGTCGGCAAAGGGATATTTCTTCTTGAAGGAGTCCGCCATAGGTTTGAAGCTATCCGGGTCAAGCGAGCTGAGGACGCGGATTTTTCCCTCCTTCTTGGCCTTGGCCACAATCTCGTCATGGTTGGTGAAAAAAATAAAGCCTTTCGCCTCGGCCTCCTGTTTGGCCTTTTGCAGTCCGGGAGCGGCTGCCGCAAAAGCATCATGGTTCATTGTGCCAGTCACTAAGAACACTAGTGCCAGCATCATGCGGTAGAAACCCGAATTCATAATATACCTCCTGCGCCCGTTAGTTTTTTCTATCCCGTTGCAAGCCTCTATAAAATCTAGCAGGTCCCGAAACACCATAAACCGGGCTCGGCCTTAATGCCAACGGCACATTGAAAATTACCGCTCCGCTTTTGGAAACCCGTACGCGGCGATAATTTCTTGCATGATGCCAGCGACATCGTCAAGTTGTTTCCAATCGATCAGCGACACCTTCTTGCCGCGGATCGCCTGTTCCACTTTGGCTCCCGGAAAATACATCGAGGATTTCAACGGTTCTACATCGTCGATGATTTTCTGCCCTTCGGCGCTGGAGAGGAACTCAAGAAACAGCATTGCGGAGTAAGGGTGTTGAGAGCCGATGGCAATCCCGTAGGGCTCGGTCAATCGAACCGGCACGGGCTCAATAAGCACGAGATCGATGTTCCTGGCTTTGTTCTTAAACTGAGCTACGTTATGCCAATAGAGGAGCTGATGGAGTGAATGCTCCCCCGCCGCCATGGATGTGAGGGACTTGCTAACGCCCCGCACCCAAACAGGGTCCTGCGCAGCCAACTTGCGCGCGTAATTCAACACCCACTCCTTGCCCATCACCGGGACTAGGGCCGCCAGATTGTTTGGCCTCAGTTCAACGAGAAACTTTTTGCCTTTTAGCTCGGGCCGAAGAAAATCCTCCCAATTTTTCGGCACCTGAGCGGCCGGCATGAGGTCCTTGTTATAGGCAACGGCACCGACGGTCGTGGAAGCGGCCATAGTATTGCGCGTATCGGGATCGATCATCTTGGGAATGATCTGCAGCACTCCGCTTTGCGCCATGCCGAGCAAATCGGCCTTCAGCAGGAACGGGAAATGCTCGCGGTAAGTATCGGAACTAAGATGGATCACGTCCCAGTTGTGTTGCACTCCAGCCTTCTGCTCCAAAAGAAAGCGTTGGCCTGCCTCGGTGCCGGTCAATTCTTCGTATGACAACTTGATAAACGGATATTTCTTGCTAAACGCGTCTCTCATCGCGTTCATCGCGGGCGGTTGAAACGAATGCAACACGCGCAAAGCGGCCTCTTTTTTTGCGTTCGCCACGATCTCGTCGTGACTCGTGACAAACTGGAAACCCTTCGCCTCAGCGTCCTTTTTAGCTTTGGCCAAGGCAGGATTCGCCTGCGCGGCCACCCCGCCTGGCGACAAGATCATAATCGCGTTTGTCAAAGCCACGGCCAGAATCCACAATGGCGTTTTCATTGCGTCACCTTCCTTCACGCGTCCCATTAACGACAAGTTTACCGCCTATTATTCCATGCCGGGAAAAAAACAACCATCGTTCGCCTAAGACGGGGGCCGACATGGCGACCACCCACCTACCCCGTACTATTAGGGGGTTCCAGATACGGCGATCTGCTAGACACAGGCTGGTATCCCCACCCTTTCACCTCCATTGCCTCCGCATTTGATCCATGATTATTTCGTGATCCAGCCGCGACGATTTTGGCGTCTTTGACCCTGCTCGTCGCGAGCGCTTCTCTTCAAATGCGGCCACCCCGCCGTCATGCGGCAAGCCTCATCTGGCTAAGGCCTGTCCGTGACCACCAGCTGCTTCACATCCTTGCCATCGCTCCAAAACCCCATGAAGCGCTGCTGCAACGTATTTCCCAGAGCAAACCGGCGATTTCTCCCGTAGAAAGTAGCATCGCAAAGAGCGTCAAAGAGCTTCCACAAACCATAGTAATCCGGCGCAGCGGTCCGGGCTAGCATAGCCAAAAGCGGCACCCGCAACAACGGCGTTTTTTCGCCATCGGCAGAGCTTGCCAACTCTTGTCTGCGTTGTAGGATCTTTGCCCGCGCACGACATGAAATCCCGTTCGGAGCACCGACTGGTGGCGCTTGAGAATTTCGTAGTGCTTATGGAAGCCCTAGCTCTCTTTAGAATGGAGAAAGAGCCTGCTCTGAAAAGAGACCCCGGTGATGACGAACGCTAGGAAAACAATTAGCCTCATTGTTGGCCCTAGCCCTAACGGTTCAACAATTGCTCCAGCTCCAGCTAGACAAGAAATCACTATGATTGCCCAGTCCATGATCAGCGCAGCACACACCGCTCCAACCACTCCCCCGATAACGAAGAAGACGATGTTATTCCCTCCCGCACCAAATGATTGAGCGCCAATTAAAGCAAGGTAGGAGCCTCCATAAAAGCCTGCCAAAGCAAAGGCAACGCGTTGAGTCAACACTGCTATTAACGCACCGAGCAAACCGGCACCAAGAGCAACAGAAAGGAGTAGCCACGGCGGTTGATCGACAAGAATCAGACTAGCAAACCGCATGCCGACAAGAAATCCGGCAATTCCAACAGAAAGCCAAAAAAGCTTTCGCCCAAATAGTAGCAGGATCAGACCCAGAATGACGTACAAAAATTCCATCACATCTCCTTCAGAGGCCAGAAATGGTACTTTTTCTTAAAACTGCTGGGCTTCTGGCGCGACCTCGATTTGCTCAAGGCCTCCGAGGCCAAAGTCGGCATAGATGCTCGGCATTGCGCTTAACAATAGTGCCCGATCTTCGCCCAAGCAAAAGTGCTGGTGCTCGGTCATCGGTGGAATACAGATCAGGTCGCCCTGTTCCCACTCCCAGCGCTGGTCGTCATGAGTGTCGTAGCCCCGACCCTCGAGCACGAGCAACAACTCTTCGGAAACATGGCGGTGTTTTCCCGACCGGCTCCCGGGTGGCAGCTCTTGGAAGTAAATCCACATCTCGTTCGCTGCGATTTCCATCTCAGGATGAACCATCCATTTGATCTTACCCTGGAGAGTCCACTCCCAGGGTTCTTCACGGTCCAGCACAACGTGACTAACCTTCCTGCAAAAATCCACTTCGTCATGGAGCAACTTCACGTAACGGTCATAGGTGTTCTCTACGGGCAGACTCCAGTTGCCGGCTTGTTGCCGCGCTTGAAATGCCGCTTCCCGGCTTGGCTCGGGGCCCAGGACCACCTCAATATCCTCGTTAATTCCAAGCACGCCTTTTTTGATGCGGTACCCAATCAACTTGCCCTGATCGTAAAGCGGCTCCGTGCCAGCGGGAAAAACGGGTTTTTCGCTGAGCTTGTGCTGCTCCCGCCCGGCTATGCCCAACAAGTGATCCGTCCGAAAGGCCTCCGGCACATAGATCTCGCACCCAAGATCCCGATCGCCGCCGTGCTGATGGACAGTGTAGGGGGGAATCACCAGTAGATCATAACTTTCAAATTCAAACGTTCTCCCGTCGTTCATCTCCCAACCTTTGCCTCTGATGCAGAAGAGCGCAGGAGCGCTGACGTGACGATGCACTCCGCGCACCGGCGCCTGTGGCGCCACCTCGGTAAAGTGCGACGTCATCTGATAAAGCGGCGCGCGCGTGAGAAGGTCGTACGCCAGGTGATCCCCGGTCTGATGCGGGCTGTCATATCCCTGCACCGTCCGCTGCTTGGGCAACTGCTTGACGACATGGGGCAGAGAACCTGCGCGCCCCTCCTCTTGTTGCTGGAACACAAAGAGCTTGACCTGGTCGCTGTGGCGATTTTGTTCCTCTTCATTCCACGGATCTAAGAATGACATAGGTCTCTCCTCCTGAGAGCAAACATCTGTCAGGCCGCCCTGGCAAAGATAAACCTCGTCTCACCGAGTTGTCAGCGGCGCCCGAAAGTTTGAAGGTGATTCACGTTTCGCACGTGATCCTACGCCCAAGGATTGATACTCACGTGAATCGCGCCGGGCTCGCCTTGCCCGCCCGAGGTTTTCATCGCGTCATCCACCCGGCTCAGCGGATACTGGTGAGTGCAAAGTTTCTGCAACGGATATTTGCCTGAACAGATTGCCGCCAACCCCAGTTCAAACGCGGCGAAAGAAGATCCCTGAACCCACTTCATCGTCACCAGCTTGCGCCCGAAGCCCTTACTCGGAATATTTTGCTCTCCTTGCCCGGCAAGAACGATCGTGCTGATCTTAGAGGCCATCTGCAGGGCTTCCAACACGGTGCCTTTACCCCCCGCCGACACATTGACAACGATATCGGCGCCGTGACCGCAGGTGATCTCGTTGACGCGATCCTTCAAGTTTTCCTTCTGTACATCAACCGTGTGGTGTGCGCCCAGTTCCCGCGCCATGTCGAAGCGCATCTGGTCCTTGGTCAGCCCGCTCACAATGATGCAACCGGCGCCAGCTTCCTTGGCGGCAATCACGGAGGCTAATCCCATCTGCCCCGGTCCCTGAATCACGATCGTCTTACTCGGGCACGCACCACCCTGGAGATAGGCCCACTGCATGCCGTTGGCCATCGGAACGAAAAGCGCCAATTGCTCGGCTGGAACGCGACCGGGAACTTTGTGGATGATCGCGCGCGGATGTAGATAGAGGTACTGGCCGAAACCGCCCCATAGACCCGGCGCCACGCTCAGCGGTGTGTTGCCGTAACGCAGAATCACCCTGCCGCTGAGCCAGTCCGTGTCGTCGCAAAAGCGGAACTCCCCCGTGCGACACCAGCGGCAAGATCCGCAGGGCAGATACTGTTCAATCGCCACCCGATCGCCTTCCTGCACTTTCCAGCGCTTCGAAGCTTCATTGCCGACCTTGGCGATCACGCCGACGTTCTCATGGCCCATGATGCGCGGCCCATGATCAACTCTTTGGTAACCAAGCCGGTCGCTGCCGCAGATGCCCGCCATCTCCATCTTGAGCAAACCGGCGTCCGAAGAAATCTCGGGCAACGCGTACTCGCGCAGTTCGGTGTTGCCCGCGCTCACTAAAGTCGCCGCTAACATTTTCTCTGCCATGCATCACCTCGATAAATTCAACGCGACCTTTAACCGCGATGGACTTCTCGCGTCTTTATTTCCCTTCCGCCTTGGGAAAACCGTAGGCCTCGAAAACCTGACCTTGCCACTTCTCGATATTCTGGTGATATTCCCAGCTCACAACTGATAGTTTCTTGCCCTTGAGTTCTTGTTCGACTGCCCCGCCCAGGACGTGCACCGAGGAGGCAAGCGGCTCGTATTCGTCTGCCAGCTTCTGCGCTTCGGGGCTGGTCATCCACTCAAGCCACAGGAGGGCCGCGTTCGGATGTTGTGAGGCGGCGTGAATTCCTTCTTCGACGACAAGTCTTACGGGCACCGGCTGGAGACTCACGTACTGAAGAACACCTAAGCGGTCCTTGCTCTGAGCGCGTTTCACGGCCGTGAAATTAGGCCCGATCATGATCGGCACCTCGCCGGCTACTATAGCGGTAATGGTTCTCGTGCCTCCACGTACCCAAATCGGTTGTTGGGCAGCGATCTTGCGGGCGAAATCGAGCGTTTTTTCCAACCCCCAGGCGGGCACCAGACACGCAATTTCTGTGGGCCGGATGTCGGCGGCGAATTTCCTGCCCTTGAATTCGGGCCTGAGCATATCCTCCCAGGTCTTGGGCACTCGATCCGCGGGCACGAGGTCCTTGTTGTAGGCTGTCACTTGAAAGCGGCTCAACAGCGCCACGACATTACGGTTTTTCGGATCTATCATCGGCAGTGGAATCTGGAGAACTTTGTGCTCGGCCATGCCGAAAAGATCAACTTTCAGAATATATGGGAGAAACTCGGCGTAGAAGTCGGTGGGCACGTAGAGCACATCCCACTCCTTTCCCGCGCCACTCTTAAGTTCCAGCAAACTGCGTTGGGCTTGCTCCGTGCCTTGAATCTCCTCGATATAAAGATCGATGAAAGGGTATTTCTTCTTGAAGGCAGCGGTTGAGGCCTTAATGTTGGGCGGCTCCAACTCAGCTAGGATTCTGAGCTTTCCTTCCTTTTTGGCCTGCGCCACGATCTCGTCGCGGTTTGCGAGAAACAGGTATCCTTTGGCCTCGGCCTCCTGTTTCGCCTTTTGCAGCCTAGGGCCGGCTGAGGCAGCAAAAGCATAGGGATTCAGAAACCAAAAGACCAGCAGTAAAAATGACGCCAGTGTCTTGAAAACATAGACGTTCATAGCGCACCTCCTGAAAATGGAGCCTACTCGTATAGAAGTTAAAGCGGTCCTTAAACGTCAGATCACGCTTCTCGCCTACTATTCTAGCAAAGGCAAAAAAACAAGATGTCGGGGACGAAAATATTCACGTTGACCGATACCACCATCGGTCTCACAGGCGGATATGAGAATGGAATACCACGCGCTCACGCCCGGTCTTTGCACAGACCGAGCGCGAGCAAGATGCGAACCGGCCGCGGCGGATGGCCGCAGCAATAAACTACCTAACCTTGGCTCCCCTGTTGTCCGAAGAATTTTCCTTCGGCCATATCTCTGGGGAGTTCTTTGCGTTGTGTGTAGTCGATGCGTTTGATGACTGCTCCTTGCTGCAATCCCATGACGTGGAGGACAACCAACGGCTCATCGCCCGAACTCTCAAACCAGTAGGGATTGGGACGCGGAATTAAAAGTCCTTGAAATTTATTCAGCTTGGCGACGACCTTATCGCCCTGACCATAAAACGTTGCCGCCCCTTGCAAAACCACCCAGATCGCATCCATTCCGGTATGCGCGTGGAGATTGGTTTCCCCACCGTCGGCGACTACTTGGACATTAGCGCGAATCAGATCCGTGCGGACCAGCTCGGTCGTCTTCTTTCCCTTCGCCACCATCTGCGGCTTAATTTCGAAGATCTCAAAGTCTCTCGCTTGCTCCATAATCTCCTCCTCTGTTTGATTTATTGACCTCGATTTGGGAACCACTTATCCTATCATTTCATTTCGGCCTTTGGAAAGCCCAGAGCTTCCGTAATCTTTGCCTGATACTCCTGCGTTTTCCTAAAATGATTCCAGTCCACCGCCGAAAGCTCTTTTCCTCTCACCTCCTGTTCCGTGACCGACCCGCGGGTGAACACCGAGGCCTGATAGGGTGCAAACTCGTCAATGATCTTCTGGCCCTCCGGCGAAGCCTGGAATTCCAACCACAGCAGCGCGGCGTAGGGATGGTCTGCCTCTTGCAAAATTCCGTCCGCGCGCGAAACGAGCCTCACGGGAACCGGTTCTGCGATTTTTAAACCGAGTGTTCCCGTGGGATCCTTCGCCTGTGCCCTTTTGACGCTGCTCGAGTTAGGTCCGAAAAAGAGCGGCACCTCACCACTAACCACCGCAGTCATCGGACGCGTCGCGCCTCTTACCCACAGGGGTTGCTGCGCGGCCAGCTTACGCGAGAAGTCGACTGTTTTCTCTAACCCCCAGGCGGGCACTAAAGCTGCAATGGCATAGGGCCGAAAGTCGGCCATGAATTTTTTTCCCTTGAACTCGGGTTTGAGGAAATCCGTCCATTTCTCCGGAACCTTATCCGCAGTCAGGGCCTTTTTGTTGAAAGCAACCGATTGCACGATACTCGTCGGTGACATGATGTTGCGGTTAAAAGGATCGACCATTTGCGTGTTGATGCCAAGGACACCGAGCGCCGCCATCCCAAGAACGTCAAATTTCTTTATAAAAGGAACATAGTCGTTGTAGAAATCTATCGCGATGAAAGTGGAATCCCATCCCGTCTTGCGCCCCGATTTCAGTTCGAGAATGAACCGCTGGTACGATTCCGTTCCGGAGATCTCCTCGATATGAAAGTCGATAAACGGGTACTTTTTCTTAAATGCGTCCGCCATGGGTTTGATGTTTTCAGATTCCAACCCGGTCAACACCCGGACCTTTCCTTCTTTCTTGGCCATGGCAAGAATCTCATCGTGGCGGGTCGCAAAAATGTAACCCTTTCCTTCAGCCTCTTGCTTCGCTTTCAAGAGGGCCGGGCTGATCGTGGCCGCGGAAGCGCTGGATACAGACACCCAAGAACTAAAAAAAACCGCCCACAATACGGTTCCGCACAAGGCTGTTTTCACGACACCACTCCTTTCTGTATATCAGAGTTTTACTTTCTGTCCGCTTTTGGAAAGCCGTAAGCCTCTACGACCTTCTCCTGGTAACCCTGCATCTTATCGAAATGCTCCCAGTCAACCAGAGATAGCTTCTTTTCTCGCGTTACGCTCTCCTGAGCCGAACCAGCAAGGAACAATGAGGCTCCGTAGGGCTCATTCTCATCCGCTATTTTCTGTCCTTTTGGAGATACCAGGAACTCCAGCCACAAAAGCGCGGCGTAAGGGTGAGCGGCGCTGGAAAATACCGCAGTGGTATCGCTGAGGCGGGTGGGAATGGGCTCTGGAAGCTTCATGCCCAGATTCTTCGTGGGATCCTTCTCTTGGGCCCTCCTGACACTATGGTAGTTAGGTCCAAGGAACATCGGGTATTCTCCCGCGGCAATAGCGGTTACGGTGCGGGTCCCTCCGCGCACCCAAACAGGCTGTTGGGCCGCGATCTTACGCGAGAACGCAAGTGTTTTTTCCAGTCCCCAGGCGGGTACGAGGGCTGCGATTTCGGTGGGCCGAATATCGGCAGTGAATTTTCTTCCCTTGAACTCCGGCTTCAAAAAGTCGTCCCACCTATCAGGGACCTTTTCCGCTGCAATCAGGGTTTTGTTATAGGCTACCACCTGTAACGTACTGGTAACAGCCACTATATTTTTCCTGATAGGGTCTACGGTCGGCACCGGAATGCTCAGAACACCATGCTGGGCCATTCCCAAGAGGTCGAATTTCTTCAGATAAGGGTGAAAATCGTTATAGTTCTCAGTCCCTATATGCGGGGCGTCCCAATTCTTGGTCATTCCCCCTTTCATCTCCAAGATAAATCTTTGATTGGCATCCGTCCCGCTAAGTTCCTCAACGTAAACGTCAAGGAAGGGATATTCGGCTTTGAATGCTGCCGCCATGGCTTTGATGGTTTCCGTTTCCAAGGAGCTTAGGGCGCGCATGCTCCCTTCTTTCTTCGCCTTGGCTACGATCTCATCGCGGTTCGTTTCGAAGATATAACCTTTCGCTTCGGCTTCTTTCTTGGCCTTCAACAAGGCGAGGTCGGCCGCGGCGGCGCATGGGCTAGCCGCGCTCATCCAGAATGCAGAAAAAAAGATCAACGCTGCCAAAAATCCAAAGCCAACAGACTTCATGTCCACCTCTCTATTTCTCGGAATTGATAATTCTCCTTACCTCTCACCGGTGCTTATTTTGATTGGTCAGCCTTTGGAAAACCATAAGCCTCGAATATTTTCGCCGACCACGGCTGCAAGTTTTGGTAGCTGTCCCAGGGCACGGCGGATAATTTCTTTCCTCTGAGTTCCTGCTCCACCGCGCTGCCGCGCACGTACACCGCCGAAGCCATCGGTTCGAATTCATCGGCAAACCTCTGCGCCTCAGGTGTAGCTAGCCAATCGAACCACAGAAGCCCTGCGTGGCGGTTTGGGGCCGTCGCCAGAATCGACTGCGCCAGCGCCAACCTGAACGGCACGGGCTCCAGAATCACGTACTGGAGCACACCGAGCGGATCTTTCTTTTGCGCACGTTTTAGATCGTGAAAATTCGCGGCCACCATCATCGGAATTTCCCCGGCCAGCATGCCTGTAATCGCCCGCGGATCGCCCCGCACCCAGATCGGCTCCTGGCCGGCCAGCTTGCGGGCAAAATCGAGCGTCTTCTCCAGGCCCCATGCGGGGACAAGGGTAGATAGGCCTCCGGGTCGTATATCGAGGGAAAATTTTCTCCCCTTGAATTCAGGTCTTAGGAGATCCTCCCAGACCTTCGGGACTTGCGCGGGCGGAACCAGGTTCTTATTGTAAACAAGGACTTGAAAGCGGCTGTGAAAAGCAGCGATATTCCGCTGCGTGGAATCGACCAGTTCATGAGGTATGTGCAGAACGCCGGTCTCGGCCATTCCTAGCAGGTCCACCTTCCACAGATGCGGGATATAGTCGTTGACATGATCCGAGCTGGTTGAGACCACGTCCCATTCTTTGGCGGCCACCCCACTCTTGACTTGCAGGACAAGCTGCTGCGCGGATTCAGATCCCGTTCGTGTCTGCACCGTGAGATCAATGAAAGGGTACCTCTTTTTGAAAGCCGCAATGGAAGCTTTGGCAGTTTCGGGCTCCATGCTAGAGATGACGCGTAGCTTTCCCTCTTTCTGGGCTTTGGCCACAATCTCATCTCGGTCGGTGAAAAAGACATACCCCTTGGCTTCGGCGTCCTGCTTCGCTTTAAGTAACGCCGGGCCGGACGTGGCGGCGAAAAGATAAGAGCCGAACAGTAAAGCGCCCACGGTCAGCAGAAAAGAGATTCTTCTCATGTCATACCCCCTTTAGTAGAGTTGTCACCGAAGTTCGGCTTTAGGAAAACCGTATGCCGCGATCACCCTTTCCATCCATTTCGGGGCTTTGCCACGACCCCATTGATCCTTTGCATTAGGTAAGTCTATTTCTCCAGCAGCGAGAGCGCTTCTCCCGTCGTTACGATTTGCGTCCGATCCGCCAGGATTCTGAGATAGGGAGAATTCGGTTTGTACGTAGCGTCGCTGACCGGAATCATTTGATAGCCGAGCGCAATTCCGTCCCTTACCGTATCGTTAACGCAGCCCCTGATGGAACCTCCGGTGACGAGGCAGCGTCCAACATCCAGATTGCGCAGCAGCCGGTGCAGGCATGTGAACTGAAACGCGCTATTGGTTTTCTTCACCAGAACCACATCTCCCTCCGCCGGCTCCACCCCTTGCACAAATTTATTGCCCCAGGAATTTTCTCTGTGCTTGCTTCCCGGAGGCATCTCAGAGCTTCTTCTCCGGTAATACGGAGCAGAGCCACAAAAATCGATCTCGTCTGGACGGTATTCGGGCAACGTATGGATCACGGCATAGCCTTCTTTTCGCGTCGCGGCCATGAGTTTCTGATTATTGCTCACGACCATTTCAAACTCCGCGGGCGTCAGCTTCGACCCGCCATAAAGAGCGTTCGCGCCCCGGGGGTGAATCGAGTCGTTTTGCAGGTCGATGACGAGCAGGGCAAAATTCTCTCCCGGCCCATCCTTCCGCTCCAAAGATTCAAAGCGCCAGGTTCGATTCTGCAGAACACGCAGAACTTCTTGGGTAGTTTTGACGTCGGCCTTATGATCGAGGCAAGCCAACTGATACTCATCCACGGGACAGGTTGCGTCGGCAACAACCGTAACCTCGTAGCCCAACGGCGCCGCTTGCCTGGCGGTATCATCCACGCCACCCGCCACGCCACCGCAGCCGATTACAAAGCAGTGAATCACGCCCAGGTTCGTAAGGGTCCGGTCCAAAACACTATCTCGGAACGCCCCATGACCTTTTTTCTCGAGCACATAGTCGCCCGGCTTCGGAGTCAATCCGTCGATGAATTGTCCGCCCCAACTCCCTTCCACCAGAAATCCGCTCTCGGGACCGAGCCCGCGCTCGCGCCAGCGCGGCGACAACGCGCTGTCGCTATGATCAGAGCGCAAAGACGTTACGGAGTGAAAAACGGGCAGCCTCTGGTCCCGCGCCGCTTGCATCAGCGCCTGACAATTGCCTACAAACCGCTGCAGGGCTAATTCTTCAAGCTTAATCTCACCCTGCCTGGCCATGAGACCCGCAGGATGGAGAAAGTCGTTTTGCGTGTCAACGATGATCACGGCGGCTTTGCCTTGCTCGGATCTTCGGTTCAAGCTCTCAAGGATCTGCGCCATCTTTTACCTCCCCGCTTTTAATACGGTTTTTCCATGAGACCTTGTTAGAGTGCGATGAACGCGCTGTTCCACGTTAATTTCTCGCGTAAAAAAGCATGTGGGAGCTTGATTCTCGAGTGTTTAAGTGGAAATTTAGTCGCTCAATCTTTTTACCGCGCAAACTCCTGGCTAGCGTCATTCTAGAAAGGCCAAGACCTATAGATCCAGAGTGCTCGGGGCAAAGAGTTCTTCCATTTTCGGTTTTCGTGGAATAAGCCCCTGTTCATAGGAGTAGCTGATAAGCGTCTCCATCATCTTTTGGTTCGCCTTCAGTCCATAAGGGTACGGATCCGGCCCGAAGATCTCCCTTGTCTTTGCTAGATACTCGGGCCCAAACACCAGCGCCGACGGAATATCGTCAGCCAGCCGTTCCAGGGCGACATCCTTCGCGGCCAAAAACGCCTTGTACAGGTTGAAGGCAACCCACGGATGTTTCCGATGCAGCTCACCGCGGATGGTATAGATATTATTGGCCGGGATGTAGCAGTGTTTTTTAAAGAACCTCGTTCCCTCTTCGATCTTGTCGGGAAAAAGCGGCTTTACTTTGCTCCAATCGCCGCCGCGGGCGCGAATCTGCGTTGACCGGTCGATTACGCTGCTGACATTCATGAACGCGCGATGGACCGCGGCCACATCGATGTCGTTGGCCACCAGTGCCGAAGCAAGGCTCTTGTCCGGCGGCAACCGTTGAAAAGAGATGCCGGGCGGCGGGTTAAAGCCCGTGGCTCCACCGTGACTCAGCTCTTCGGTCCTTTCCATGTACCAATGAACTTTGTACTGCGACACGCCGAAATCATGCTCCAAAGCGCCGCGCACCCAGAGCGCCGCGGTTTGCTGATACTCGCCGATGCCGATTTTTTTGCCCACCAGATCATTCGCCTGCTTGATCCCGGAATCCACGTGATAGCAGAGATCGGCATGCATGATCCGGCGCGAGGGGAAAGCCGGAATCGCGATCATGTCGATCCCCTGTAACTTGGCGATGATGTAAGAAGAGATCGACATCGCCGAGATGTCGTACTCCTGGAACTTGAGTTGCCGCCAAAACGTCTCGTTGCCCATCGACCGCGTGGTGATCAACTGAATTCCTTCCGGTTGCACCACCCCGTCCAGAAGCGGGCGTGTTCGTTCGTTGTCAGGCGCGATAAAACTGAGTGTTAGTTTTGTCATGCTTGGCGTATTTCGTCTCTTAGTGATTTCAGCGACCCGGCGAATAACCTACCTTCGGCAACCCCCATGCCTCTACCGCAATCAGCGTCATGAGCTTTTCTTCGCGTCCGCGGCAAACCGCCGCGCAAAGAGACACATTCGCGCCCTTAGCCAATTTATTCGCCAGAGTCCCCTCGAGCAGGAACGACCCTCTACCCTGCTCCACCGACTCTACGATTTCTTGACCCTCTCGGGAGGCTAGGAACTCCAACCAAAGAAGACCGGCGTTCGGGTTCTTGGCCCGAGCATAAATCGCTTCCGGTTCATGGGAAGACATGGGGAACGGATCTGGAACCGCCATCGCGAGCGGTGCGGTGGCATCCTTCTTTCGCAGCCTCAGGATCTCATGAATATACATGCCGCAGTTCATTAGCAGCTCGCCTGAGACCAACTGAGTCAGATTACGCACATTGCCGCGGCTCCAGACCGGATCGTTCTCCTTTAGTTTTTTGGCGAAACTCAGGAGCTTTTCTTCACCCCAACGGGTTGCCAGCCAGGCCAACACGTTAGGCTTCGTATCCACGCTGAACTTGCCCCGCCATTGCGGGTCCAGGCAGCTTTCCCAACCCTTGGGCGCTTTCTCCGCCGGGACAAGCTTGGAATTGTAACTGATCACACCCATATTCGTGCCGAGCCAGACAAGCAACCCCGCGTCATCTACCATTTCCGCAGGGATAGTTAGGGATCCCGCCTTCACCAATGCTCGAAAGTCGTAAGGCTTTGAATAAATGCTGCTTGAAATACTCGCTCCAATGAGCGGTGCTTGGGCTGAAAACATCGACGTTGGACTTCCCGGCGGCCATTTCGAACAGCTGTCGCTGCGCCGCCTCAATCCCGGTGACAATGCCCCAGGTCGTTTGAATGAACGGATATTTCTTTTGAAACGCCTTCGCCAGCAGGGCAATCGTCGCTTCGTCGTGACCGGGGTTGACGCTCAGCTTGGCTTCGCTTTTTGCTCCCGCGATGATCTGCTGGCGTGTCGGAATATTGATTGTCTCTCTAGGTTGCGCGGCAGAAGCCACGCCAAAAGAGAGGATCCAGGCCAGGGTGAAGGCGAAACTCAAATTTTTCGTCATGCAACCCGCTCCATGCTCGAACCGTCGCGACAACGGCAGCGCCGGTCGAATTATTTTGGCGGAGATCCAACCTTCGGCAATCCCCAGGCTTCAACAGCGATGCGCTGCATCATCTTCTCCTCCTGATCCCGGCAATCGCCGCCGCACAGAGATACCTTGCGTCCCTTCATCAAAGTGCCCGATATAGTTCCCTCCACGAGGAAAGACGCTTTGCCGGGATCCTGAACATCCACGATCGCCTGCGCTTCCCTGGAGGCAATAAATTCCATCCACAAGAGGCCCGCATTAGGGTGCTTGGCGCCAACGTAGATTGCCTCGGGCTCGTGGAACGATACCGCGACAAGATCAGGAATCACGATTTTGATGGGTAAAGTCGGATCTCTTTTTAAGGCCCGGCTTGCGGTGTGTAGATACATCCCACAATCGATGACAAACTCGCCGGAAGCCATCCTGGCCAAACTGCCGGTCTGACCGCGAACCCAGATAGGATCGTTTTTTTTCAAGTTCCGGGCGAAGCCCAAAACCTTCTCGTCTCCCCAAGCCGGAACCATCCAAGCAAGCGTATTCGGCTTGGTGTCTACGGCTAGCCTGCCTTTCCACTGCGGATCGATGCAGTTGTCCCACTTTGCGAGCGCTCTATCGGCCGGCACAACTTTCGTGTTGTAGGTAAATACTCCTGTGTTCGTTCCAAACCAGGCAACGATTCCCGAATCATCAAGCATCTCGAGGGGAATCTTAAGTTGCCCGGATTTCGCCATGCTTTTAAAATCATACCGCTTCAAAAGGTTCTGCTTGAAGTAATCGCTCCAATAGGCCGTGCTGGGACTTAAGACATCGACGGAAGCCTTGCCCGCGGCCAGTTCAAAGAGTTGTCGCTGCGCCCCGGTAATTCCGGTAACCAACTCAAAAGAAACCTCAAGGAACGGGTATTTTTTCGTGAAAGCCGCCACCAGAGGACCGATCGTGCTCTTGTCATAGCCCGGCACCAAAGAAAGTTTTCCTTCCTGCTTTGCCCGCGCCACGATCTCATCTCTGGTGACCGTCACCATTCCCTCCTTATTCTGCGCCACCACGGGCGAGCTAGTCAGGACTCCAAGAAGGGCAATCGCCAGTCCCATAGTTAGCAACAATCGCTCTTGTATTTTCATGACCCTATTCCCCTTTCTCCAATAGGCATTTGGGCGGCGCTATCGACCACGGAAAGGCGCGTGAGATTTAGTCTAAAACTCCTCTTTTCCTGGCCAGGGAAACAAAATAGTTCCACGTTTTCCACGTGGACCTTTTAGCTCCCAGGGCTCCAAGGGTCTGTTTCGGGGCCTGGCGAATATCTGTTTCGGCAAATGGCGTGAATTTTCCCATCATCATCAGTTCGCACTGAAGACGCGCGTTTTTTTCGAATTGATCCGCGACCTGAAAAAGTCCCTCTATGGCTTCCGCCACTACTACCGCGCCGTGTCCACGCATCAGGGCGGCTCGCGCTTTGCCCAACGTTTGGGCCAGCGCCTCGCCGCGTTCATTTGTTCCAATGTTCCAGGAATGAGGAAAAACCGGAACACCGCCGGCAAAAAGCACACCGTCATTGCACACCGGCGCAAAATCGACGCCGCTCATTCCCAGCAATACCGCGTAGTGGGAATGCACATGGGCCACAGCCATGACATCGTCGCGAACTCGGTAAACACAGGTATGAATCGGAGTTTCGCTCGGGGGTTCATCCTGACCTTCCAGCAGCTTGCCACGCAGGTCCACGGTCAGGATGTCTTTCACGGTCAAGGCCGCGCGACTGGAGAAGCGCGACTGGATCAACACCCTGTCGGTGCCGGGGATCCGAGCGCTAAGATGGCCGTTGTGCTCGACCAGCCCGACCATGTCCATCATGCGGATGCAAGTCACGAGCTTTTGTTTCAATTCATCAATTTCTGCCACCGAAGGTCTCCTTCTCTCGGCGAATTAGTCACGGCCAAACAAGGTCCTGCGGATAAAGCTGCCGTTCAGGTACCTTCTTCCTCGCCGCCCTTTACCCCTTTTGCGCGAGATTAATCCCGAATCAAAATCCAAAACCTGAAACCCGAAAACCTGTCCCTCGCCACTCACCCCTCGACACTCTTTTCTCACGGCACCTGCAATGGCAACCTTTCCGTTGTCGCGGCCCGATGTACTGAGACGAGCAATTGGTTCTCGATGTCCAGCCTCTTTCTGAACGCCTTCGCCGCCGTCAGTTGCCGCTCCCGCGTACAAGTCCAATAAGATAGCGCCTGTTCTTCCCAGGCAATGTGCTCGGGCACGTCCTCGAGATAAGCCCGAAAAAACTCCAGACTGGAGTCCGGCAGCCGGTAGAATCTTTTAATCGCCTCGTACGCTCTTTCCAGATGCTCCTTGTGGTGCAGATCTGCCGCGTAGAAACTCGCGATCCCATCAAGCCAGCTCCATTCCCACCAGCGCGAGAGCATGCACAACGTCGAGAGCGCGTAATGAGTGCGCGTGAAAGACTTCCATGAAGCGATCCCGTCGCGCGACAGCCCCAATCCCTCGGCGAAGCGAAGCCACAGCTCTTCATACGCGGCTGTCGTCCAGCCGGTCAGATCGTTGACAACTTCTTTGCCCTCAATGTCCACCATCTTTCTCAGAATATTGGTCCTCACCTCTTCGTCGTTGGTTTTTACGAAGATCGCACCCGTGCTGTACACCAGCCCATGATCCCAATAGACGTACATGTCCTTCGCCCATAGTTTCAGCTGCTCCGGGTTAAGCTTCCCCTCGAAGAGCATCTGGTAGAAAGGCGGCGGCGCGGGGTACTTTCTGGTTTTTTCGTCTTTAAGAAATTTCAGGAAATCCTCACCGCTGAGCGGTGGTTCCTTTAGATCTTCGGGTCCGAACGGTGGCTCACTCATGCTTTATCTCCATTAATAACCTTGATTTTGCAGCCGCAGCATAAACGCTTTGCGCATTTCCTCGCGCAGCTCCGGCCTATCGACATATTGCTTCACAACCATTTCGTTGAAATCGGCATGGTCCATATCCACGCCGGCATGCTCCGCTCTGAACCACACGGCGTTGCCGATGTTCTTGACGCCCATCGCTGAATATTCCTGTTTCATTTCCACGATCTCTTTTTGTTCATTCTCCGGATTGACCTTTTTCTCCCCCTCCACAACCATCCCGCTCCCGATCGCAACCGCCCAGTGCTTGGTGCGGTTGAGATTCACCCACCATCCCCGGACAATGAGCTTCTCCGGCGACGGATCTTGTTTTTCCAAGCGGAGGATCTCTTCCTCCGTGAGTCCAAATTCCTGAGACCCCAATCGATCCAATGTAGGATGGCTCGGCACCTTGCCGCCAAAAGTCGTCAGCCCTCCCTCGTCGACGAGTTTGCGCAATTGCTTGCGCCGGACTGATTTCACCGTGCAGTTGAGATATCTTTCGCCCTCGAATTTATGGTTGTCCGCTCCTCCCAGATGGTTTCGCCGCTTGGCCTCGCCCACTTCTTCCTTGGTCTTGCCTACCTGGTGGCGAAACGGAAACTCTTTGCGGTGTTCCCTTCTAAGCCCTTCCAACTCCGCGATGAATTCGTCCGGCGGAACCATTTCAATGGGCTTCATATCAGCTAAACCTCCTCTGTATCGCAGTCGGACAAAAATCACCCTAAAGCAGCCTACATATATGGCAACAGGGTATACGAGTCAACCTGAGTTCTGATCTCCGGAACATCCCCAAAACAGTCCAGGGCGGAGCCAGACTCGCCGCTCGCACGTGTTTTTTCCAAGGTTGACAAACAACGCCTTTTTGATAGGTATCGGCGCTGTCATGAGGCTACGTTCGGTTGGGAAAACGCGAGCTGAAGCCTTTAACCACCGAGGCGTGAAAAAGTTGGCTAAGCGCGATGGTTCTGCTCAAGTGCGGCTTGGCAGTCGGTCACAAAAGGAGGTGAAAGATGTTAGTTACCAGCAGTAAAACCGTCCCAGCACTGCTGTTTCTGAGCGCCTGGCTTGCCACCGGGGAAGCCTTGGCTGCCTCGACAACTCCGGCCGCTGTGCAAAAAGCAAAGCAGGCGGCGGAGGCTAAGGGTTACGCTTTCATCACCAGCCATGACGAAATCCTTGCCACCGCCAAAAAAGAGGGCAAACTCCGAGTACACAGTTCTCTGGACCCGGGTACGTTTAAGCCTCTGATGGACTCGTTCAAAAAGAAATACCCCTTCGTAGAGATTGAAATCCAGGAAATGACGGGCACCGATACCGCGCAGCGCTTTCTCCTGGAGCTTAAGGCCGGAACAGTCAGAGACGTGGATGCGCTTAATCTGCCGGAAGATTTCTATACGGAATACGCGCCGCATGCGAAAAAACTCGACATCCTAGGTATGGCGGAGCAGGGGATATTGAAAATCAATCCCAAAATGGTCGATCCCGAATACCGCAACGTGGTCGCCTTCGGTTCTGCCATCTGCGCCATCGCGTACAACAAAAACCAGCTTGCCGCAGATAAAGTTCCGAACAAGTGGGAAGATTTTTTGAAGCCGGAGTTCAAGGGGAGAAAATTCCTGGTCGATATCCGCCCCTACTGCCTCGGCGCTCTCGTGCCTGCGATGGGCGAAGAGTGGGTTAAAAACTATGCCCGCAAGATCAAAGAACAGGAACCCATCTGGGTTCGGGGTCAAACGCGCGCGATGAGTGGCATCATTACCGGCGAATATGCGCTGCATCAGATGACGCAATACCACTCGTGCATGCGCGCGGCGACAAAAGATGTCACCAAAACCCTCGTGTGCAAGATCATTGAGCCGGTGCCGGCAAAAATCCAGGACGTTGAGGGTGTGATGCAAAACGCTTCCAACCCTAACCGCGCGCTGCTGTTTATCGAGCACGTGGCAAGCCCTGAGGCACAAAAGATCATCGACGAATATAACCCGCTCAAGTCCAATGTCTTCGCCGACGGCGAGATTGCCAGATTGCTCAAGGGAAAGAACGTCTCGCTTAACGACTTCCGCACTTACCACAACTCACCGGAATGGATAAAGATGGTCGTGGAAGCTTTCGGCTTTCCCAAGGCGGACAGATAGCGCGTGCGAAGGTGGGTGAAAACGGCATCACGGGTTGCAGACCGCTCGCAGACACAAGTGCAAACATTGCCTAGTCATGGCGAAGGTAAACATTCACGAAGCAAGAAGCGGCTGGTAAGCGCGGCATCCGTCTGGGAGATCGCCATCGGATCACGTAACCCGAGCGGAGGTTGTTTGCGGCGCGAATCGGATAATCGGACAGCCGCTGAAGCCTGCGCAAACTTGACGCTTTCAGACCCATTTGGTATGGCTAAGTGCGGTATGTCACGACCGTTTGCTGTGCCGCATACGAGGAGAATGCTCTATGCTGACAAAAGAAGAAAATGAATTGGTGACGCGGGTTGGTCCCGGAACTCCCATGGGAGAAGTCATGCGCCGTTATTGGGTTCCCGCGCTACTCTCGGGGGAGCTCCCGCAACCGGATTGCCCGCCCACACGGGTAAAGCTCTTGGGTGAAGATCTCGTCGCCTTCCGCGATACCGAGGGAAGAGTCGGTCTGCTCGACGAGTTCTGCCCGCACCGGCTCGCTTCGTTGTTCCTGGGACGCAACGAAGAAAGCGGTCTTCGCTGTGTCTATCACGGTTGGAAATTTGACGTCGAAGGCAACTGCGTGGACATGCCCAACGAGCCGCTGGAGAGCCGCTTCAAGGAGAAAGTTCATCTGCAATCTTATCCTACGATCGAGCTGGCAGGGGTGATCTGGGCATACATGGGGCCACCGGAAAAGCAGCCCGACCCGCCCGGGATGGAATGGACCCGGGCCCCCGAGACCCATCGCAACATCTCGAAAACCCTGGAATTATGCAACTACCTTCAAGCCATTGAGGGCGGAATCGATACCGTCCATTCCGCATTCCTGCATCATAACGACCTGGGTGACAAGACTTCCCTAGGGCGGGTGAATCACAGACCGAAGCTCGAAATTGAGCGAACGAGCTATGGGTTCCGCTATGCCGGGATCCGCGATGTCGGGGAGATCGGCACTTACATCCGCATGTACCAGTTTATTCTCCCATTTCATCAGTACAGGCCGTCCCAAATTACCAAAGCGGATGGCACGCGAGCGAAGATACCCCAGAACCGCGGGCACATGTGGGTTCCCATGGACGACAAAAACACCATGGTCTACAACTGGATTTATGCCACCGACGAAGACAAGCCGTTCACACCGGAAGCTAAATTGAAATACGAGGCCAATGCGGGACGGGGCCCCGACGGGGAGACCACCATCAGACACCGCACGCGCGCCAACGACTGGCTGATCGACCGCGAAATCCAGCGCACCAAGACCTTTACTGGAATTGCAGGGCTCAACACCCAGGACCTCGCGGTGCAGGAAAGCATGGGACCGATTGTGAACCGCGCACGCGAGCACCTGGGGAGCACCGATAAAGCGATCATTGCGCTCCGGCGCATCCTGCTCGACGCGATCAACGACTGCCAGAATGGCATCGATCCCCCGGGCGTCGACCCCAACACGTACCGCAACGTGCGCGCTGCGGATATGATCGCGCCCAAAGATATTCCGTGGCAGGAAGCGGGCAAGGAAGAGCTCACGGCGCGCCGGTAACCCGGTTTTTCGTGCTCGTGTTCGGGGTTCGTCCCGGTGTTGGGTCACGAACACGATCACGATCACGATCACGAAAAATGAGAGAGGTGATTTATGGCAGAGAAAGTCCTCGCTGCAGTAAAGATCGGGGCCAAGCGGACCGAACCGCGTGAATTCAGCTTTCCTGACGTTCCGGTTGACGCCGGCTTGCTGAAAGTGGAAGCCGCGGGGATTTGCGGGAGCGATGTCAACTCTTACCCTAGAGACATTCGCAGGGGGCCCCATATCATGGGGCACGAGAACGTTGGGTTTGTCGTCAAGGTAGGGAAGATTGCCTCACAAAAATGGGGCGTCAAAGAAGGCGACCGCGTCGCGCTCGAAGAGTATCTCCCTTGTGGCTTTTGCGAGTATTGCCGCGCCGGCGACTTCCGCATGTGCTACGAGACCGACATTCACAACACCCCCGATGCGGCGCGCTACGGTTCTACGCCGATCGACACTCCGCCTTCGCTCTGGGGCGGCTTTAGCCAGTACCTTTATCTTCATCCCAACTCCGTTTTTCACAAAGTTCCCGCGCATGTTCCCGCTGAGCAGGCGGCAATGGCGCTCCCCCTCGGTAACGGGTGGCAGTGGGCTTACATCGAAGGTGGCGCCGGCCCGGGCAAGAGCGTTCTTGTTCAGGGACCCGGACAGCAAGGACTTGGCTGCGTGCTCGCATCCAAAGTCGCGGGAGCAGGTCCGATTATTGTCGCCGGGCTTTCGCGCGACACGAAACGTCTCGAAGTCGCGCGCCATCTTGGCGCCGACTTCACGATTAACGTCGAAAAAGAGGACCTTCGCGAGCGCATCAACGAGATCACCAAAGGTCGTGGCGTCGATGTCGTCGTGGATGTGGCGGCTTCAACTGAAAAGACCGTTCTGCCGGCGATGGATGTGATGAACACGAAACGCAGCACACTCGTGATCGCCGCGGGCAGCACGGAACAGAAAATCAACAACTTCCCGCTTGGAACGTTGAAACTAAAATACATGTCCATCAAGGCGGGACGCGGCCACAGCTATCAGTGTGTCGAGATGGCTCTACGCACGATCGCTTCCGGGAAGTACCCGCTCCACGAGCTTTGCAGTCACAAGTTTGACATCAAAGACGTGGATCTGGCGCTGCGCACAGCTTCCGGTTTGGGATTACCGGACCCCATCCACGTGAGCGTTGTTCCAGAGGCGTGAGACAGGCCATCTGCGCCGGCTTGTCCAAGCAAGGTCTATTTAAACGCATAGGTCGACAGAAACTGAGGAACAATCACTTTGATTTGACTGTTGACCTTTGCCACGTCACGCGCAAACCGCTCCGCGCGCTTTTTGTTTGCCTCCGGCATTCCTTCAGCAAAGGGCGCCCGCCACTGGTCAAAATGATGAAGGAGAAATCACCTTGAGCACTGCATCTTCATTGGTTTTCCACTCGCCCCTGCGCGAAGCTTCGCTGCGAGTTAAAAATGGATCGATGAGAATAATTGTCTTTCCTGTCCGGATCTCCCAGCCGGCGTTTCCCAGCCACTTAAGTGTCAGTCCTTTCATCAGACCTGACTGAGGCTCTTCGGCGCTCATCGGTTGCGTAGGCAAGAAAGGAAAAGCCATTAATAACATGACCAGCGCTATGACGGTCTTCATTTCGTCGCCTCCATCATCCCAGATATAGCATCCCGATCAGCAGAGAAACCGAGGGCACCCTATGGCCCGCGCGGAACAGCGCGCGTGCGCGCCGGCTCAAACATCGGGCCGCCGATACCCGTCTTTGGGCCCTCCCTTCTGCGACATGAGATAATCCTCGACATGGGCCAGCGGGTCCACCATGAGCGACTGCCAAGCGCCCACGAGTTGATCCATTCTCATCGCTTCAGGCAGCCCGAGATGGGCTCCCATCTGGACCGCGATCTTCGCCGAAGCGAGCGCCGCGGGATGGCGCATGGCAATCTCTGCCGCAAGCTTTTGCGTAACCGCTTCGAGTTCGGACTCTTCGACCGCCATCGACACGAGCCCGATTCGATCGGCTTCCACGCCGGTTAGATTGCGCCCGGTGAGCTGAACCAGCGCCGCCTTCTTCATCGACACCCCGGAGTGAAACAGCGTGCTCGTCGCCATCTGGCCGAAACTTCCCCGCAGGATTTCCGGCATGCCGATCTGAGCATTGGCGGCCGCGATCACCAGGTCATGCGAATTCATCAGCGCCATGCCGCCGCCCAGGCAGTAGCCGTGGACCTGAGCAATTGTCACTTTCGGAAAGTTTCTGACCGCGTCAAACAGCATCCGCGTCGAAGTGTGCCGGTCCCAGTCTCCGGGAGGATTTCTGGTCACAGAGCGCAAATAGTAGAGATCAAGGCCCGAGCAAAACGACGGCCCGTTGCCCTTGACCACGACCACGCGCATCTCCGTGTCCGCGCGCACGTTTTCCAGCGCCGCCAGCATATCGTCGACCATCTGCTGGTTGATGGCATTGCGTTTTTCCGGACGATTCAAACGAATCGTCGCGACTTTCTTGTCGCTCGATTTCTCCAAAATAACGGTGGATAAATTTTCCGCCATGGCGTTTCCCCCTTGATCGTATTTGCGCGCAACCGTAGCATCACCCTGCCTTGGGGGTCAAGAAACGAACAAGACTCGAATGGTCTGGTCACGCCTATTCATGCTTGCCCGGTGAGCGCCTTCGCTATATGCTCTGCGGAAACTTCAATATGTGAGGGAAGTACGAGTGAAAGTTTGTAGCGCAGTGGACATGCAAGCCGTTTCAGCTAGAGCTTCGCTCGCGCCGCGGCTGCGAGCGCAACATGAGTTCCACGAATCGCTTCAGGATCCGATCCAAAGATTCCTGAACGCCATGCAGCCTGGCAGCTACGTGCGGCCTCATCGCCATTCGGGTGACGACCGGTGGGAATGGTTTCAGGCCCTGGCCGGCGCCGCCGGAATTTTGATTTTCAACAGCCATGGTAGCGTTCTCGATCGTGTCGATATCAGCTCCGCCGGACCCGTGTACGGAGTCGAGATCCTCAGTGGCGCCTGGCATACCCCTGTATCATTAGCGCCCGGCACGGTGCTTTTCGAAATTAAACCCGGTTCGTATGTTCCACTCATCGATAAGGACTTTGCGCCCTGGGCTCCGCCCGAAGGCGACCAGAATTGCCGTCGGTTCACCGCCTGGTTCAGCACTGCCCGCGTCGCCGACGTTCCGCCTCGGATCCCGTAGCAAAAATATCCGGACCGGCCTTCGAGAATTGGGGTGAAGGCGCACCCGCACCCTCACCCTAACCTCTCCCAGAGGGCGAGGGAATCACTCAAAGCACAAAGGCGCTATGTGTAGCCAAGCCCGTAATTTCTTACCCTCGCCCGTATCGGGAGAGGGAAGGGTAGGGCTATTTTCATGCTCTGTAGGCAAGCCTAAGCTCATGACACACTTCATGGTCAACTGGCGTTACAGATTCATCGCAGCAGTAACCGCGCCGCTTCGGCGATGCGCTCGGCGGTCGGAGTCACGTAGTCTTCCAGCGACACGGCAAAGGGCACGGGAACGTGCGGGATCGTCACGCGCTTGATCGGCGCGCGCAGGCTGCCGAACGCTTCATCCGCCATAATGGCAGCCAGGCCGGCGGCGACGCCGCAGTTATCATGGCTTTCATCGGTGACCACCAGCCGGCCGGTCTTTCTAACCGAGGCAAGTAGCGTCGCCTTATCCAGCGGCTCCAGCGTCCGCGGATCGACAACCTCCGCCGAGATTCCCTCTTTCCCGAGCGCTTCAGCCGCGGCCAGCGCCCTCGGCACCTGCACGCCGGTGGCGACGATAGTAACGTCGCGGCCTTCCCGTTTTACTTCCGCCTGACCAAAAGGAATTTCATATTCGCCGTCCGGCACCGGACCACGCTCGTTCATGAGCCTCTCGTGCGCGAAGAAGATCGTCGGATCCTGACTTTTGAGGAGCGCCGTCCGCAGCAATCCTTTGGCGTCGGACGGTGTGGAGGGCATCGCCACCTGCAGGCCCGGGGTGTTCCAATACCAGGGCTGCGGACTTCCCGAATGTTGCACGCCGCCGCCGCCGCGAATCCCGTAGCGCATGAAATAGGTAACTGGAACATTGGTTCTTCCGCCCGAGTTCGAATACGCGATGGCGGCCTCATTCACGATCTGCGGAATGGCTTCGTAAGAGAAAGTCGCTGTGCCGATGTCGACGAGCGGTCTTAGGCCGGCCATGGCCGCTCCCGCCGCGATACCGCAATAGCCAAGCTCCGCGATGGGTGGGGACTTGATCCGGCTCGCATACTTCTGACGCAAACGCGCGAATTGTGCCTGGCCGGGCCCGGAGCCCACCAACCCACCGCCGATTAGCACCACGCGCCGGTCTTTTTCCATGGCTTCTCCCAGCGCGCCCACCAGGGACTCGCCAAAGGTCATCGCTTGCGGCATAGCTCAATTACCTCTTCCTGCATAAGCAAAGTTGAGCGCGTCTTTAGGATCCGGGAGCGGGCTTTCCACCGCGAACCGCGCTGCTTCGTCCGTTTCCTTACAAACCTCGGCGTCGAGCCGCTCGATCTCATCACGGCTGGCGCATTTGCTTTCGACCAGCTCGCGCGCAAAGATCAGCACCGGATCGCTTTCCGCGTACCAGGAACGCGCCTGATCAGGCACTGTGCTGGGGTCCCAAGCCCATGCGATTTGGGTTGTTCCGGCAACGAGCTTGGGATGAGCACCCACGTTGCCCGGCCAGGGATGGGTGCGGGCTTCGACAAAAAACGGCCCCTCGCCCGCGCGCGTTCGCCGCGCGAGCTCTGCGGTGGTTTTATAAATTGTGCCCGCATCGGCACCGTCGACAACGGTAGTCTCGACGTCGAGAGCTCGAGGCACGTTTGAGAGCTCTTTTGCGCTATGGCTTACGCCGCTGCGGCCCGCTCGCCGATAATTGTTTTCCATCAAGAAGATCAGCGGCAATTGCCAGAGCTTGGCCAAATTCAAAGTCTCGTAGAAAACTCCCTCCTCCATGGCGCCGTCGCCAAAAAAAACCAGCGACACCGTGCTCGATTGTTGTACCTGACAAGCAAAGGCAGCCCCTGCAGCAACGGCGAGACAGCCGCCAACGATGGCCGAGGTGTGAATGATTCCGAGATCAGGCGCGGCGACGTGAAAGGTCCCCGCCCGCCCCCGGCAATAGCCGGTTTCCCGCCCGATAATCTCCGCCAATACTTTTTTCGGGTCGCCGCCTTTTGCGATCACATGGCCATGGTTTCGGTGCGTGCTGAAAACATAATCCTCCACCTTCAACGCTTCGCAGGCGCCGGCGCCGGTGGCCTCCTGCCCGATGTAAACGTGAAAATGGCCGCGAATGAGCCCCTCGTAGTCTTCATTGAATCGAATGACGTGCTCTTCGGCGCGCCTCATCATCAGCATCTTGCGCAAGAGGCCGAGCTGCTTGTCGCGTGAAATATCAGGTAGCATGGTCCCTCCAAACGGCCCTTATCTGGCCTATCGCGCCAATCCCAAGGTGCTTGCGCGCTAAAGATCGCAAGCAAACCGGCTCGTCCAACGTCAAACGAAACTTACTGCGTGCTGTAGGGCAATGTAAAGAGGAAAAAAGAACCGGGAAAACAGAAGGTCAAGTTTTTAGCCGCCGGCCGAGTGCCATGTCCGCCACAGCGCCTTTCCCTTGTTCTTCGTGTCCTTCGCGCGCTTCGTGGTGGGATTGTATGAGTGCGCAACGCTGAGTTACTTACTTGCTTTGGGAAAGCCGTAAGCTTCGCTGATCATCTCGCTCCACACTCCGAAGTTTTTCTGATCCTCCCAGCTAGCGAGGGAAACTTTGCGCCCGCGGAGAACCTTCTCGGCTTCGGAGCCTTGCGCATAGACCGAGGATTTCAAAGGTTCGTACTCATCGACGATTTTTTGCGCCTCAGGACTGGCCTCGAATTCCAGCCATAGCAGCGCCGTGTAAGGATTCTGACCGCCTTCGAGCACGGCCTGAATCTCCGAATACCAGGCGCCGACGGGCTCGATGATCTTCATTCCTATGGTGTCGGTCCGGTCCTCCCTGATGGCTCGCATGGCGGTGAACCAATAGATGCCTCCGTGCAGGTCTTGTTCACCCGTCTTGATCGCGGTAATCCCCCGGCTGAATCCCCGGATCCATACGGGAGCTTGCGCGCCAATTTTTTTGGCGTACTCTCGGACCCACTCCTTGCCCATCGCGGGCACCAGCGCGGCATGACATTTCGGTCTCAGGTCGAGAACGAATTTACGTCCTTTATACTCCGGCTTGAGAAAATCCTCCCAGCTATTCGGCGTGTTTGCGGGGGCGCGGAGTTTCTTGTTGAAGGCGATCACACAGAAGGAAGTGCCTAACGAAACAATTTTGCGATTATTGCCGTCGATCATTCCCTTGGGGATCTTGAGCACTCCCTGTTCGGCCATCCCCACGATGTCAAATTTCCTTGTGTACGGCACATACTCGTCATAGAAGTCAGTGGGAATTTGCGACAGGTCCCAGTCTCTTCGCCCCGACTTGAGTTCCAGTAGAAAACGTTGCGCGCCGTCGGTCCCAGTCAGGTCTTCTGACTTGCCAACATTCACAAACGGGTATTTTTTCTTGAACAGCTCGATCAGCTTGCCGACGGTTTCGGCCTCCCAAGAGGTAACAATGTTGAGGTTGCCTTCTTTTTTTGCTCTGGCGACGATCTCGTCGTGGCTGGTTAAAAAGATGTAACCTTTCGCCTCGGCCTGGGTTTTTGCCCTCTGCAAAGCGGCGCTTTCCGCCGCGTGAACAAGCGGCAGGGCGATCAGCCAAAAACCCAACAAAAGTACGGTTGTTAGGATTCTCTTCGTGTTTTCGCAAAGCATCGTCTGAAACCTCTTTCGCTTGGGTTCTTCAGGCTTCTGTATGGAACCCCTCGCCTGCGCTATTTCAGTGCAAGGACTCGTAGATTGCACCGCGGGGGCGCTGAGGTCGCGGCGCGCTGGCAAAGAGCATGGCACAGAGGGCATGGCATCCCGTCCGCCCCTATGCGCTTCGCCCTATGCCGTAATTCTCTGTGAACTCCGCGTCTCTGTGGTGAATCCGTCTTCACAGGAAACCCGGAAAAGCCTTCACTCAAACGACCGGTGACGTCGCCACCTGGGTCAATTTTTCGCCGCGCTCGGACTCGGCATCCAGAACCGGGCTGAATCTTGTGGCTCCGCCTTGGCGCCGGTTAGTGTCCCGATTGTATTTTCCGCCGGCGAGTTTTGCTTCTTCGAGCTGCACTTTGATGCTCACATTCTTCGCCGCGTCGCGGAATACATTCATCGGATCCTCGCCGCGGGCGCTCTTTTCCAACTGCTCCCTGAGCAACTTGCGATATGCAATCACGCCCTGGTCCGATTCGCCAAGGTGCTCCAGAGTGCGGTCGGTAATCGGCCCCTGCGAATACCAGGCCACCATGTCTTGCCCGCCGTTGTTGAAGTCAAGGGTTTGCCAATCGGGTTGGCCGTTCTCGTCGAGCGTCGGAACCGGAACTCGGTAGAAGGGAATCTTCTCTTCCGGTCCGGTATCCACGCCGGGACGCTTCACATAGCAAGTGTACCACCAGTGCATCGTGCGCGTGTCATCGACCGGCACGCGGATCTGAAAGGTCGTGCGGCGCGTGCTCCCGGCGACCAGAATATGGGGAAAAAGAACCGGATGCCCGGTTTTCCAATCCTCGTTATCCTCGGTTTCGCCTTCCAGAACCCGGCGCTTGATGATTCCGTGCTCAAAAACCTCGAAGCCGATCTTCTCATGACGCAACGCCGGCCGCTGCAGATCCTTCTTGCCCACACGTTCAAGGACATAATTATTGAAGTATTGGTGCAGCCATTCCACGTGAACTGGATCGACGCTGTTTTCCATGATTTGCAGCCAGTTGCAGGGAACTTCGGCAACACCGATGTCGCGCAGGGCATCCTTGCGCACAAAGACTTCCCATCTCGGCAGTAGTGGTACGGGCTCGGGACCTAAATAAGCAAAAATCATCCCTCCCAGCTCCTCGACCGGATACGAAGGCATGCAAATTTTATCTTTGAAGACGCTCTCGGGCGGTTCCGCCGGCATCTCGATGCACTTCCCTGCGCCGTCATACTTCCAGCCATGATAGGGGCAACGCAGCCCGTCGTCTTCCGGAATGCCGTAAACCATCGAAACCCGGCGGTGCAGGCAGGTATCGCCGATCAACCCCAAATGGCCTCTTCGGTCTCGGAAGAGGACCAAAGACTCGCCGAGAATTTTAATCAGTTTGGTCGGATGATCCATCATCTCGGAGCTGGCCGCGATCGGATACCAGTAGCGCCTCAATAAATCACCCATGGGAGTACCGGGACCAACTTGAGTGAGTCGCTCATTTTCTTCGATGCTCAACATGTTGTCCTCCTTGGAAAGAATCGGGGTATTGGAGTACTGGAGTGATGCGGCGGGCGGGGCAATCTCCTCAATACTCCGCTACTCTATTACTCCATTATTCCAATCTGCCGTACTCCGGAGCATTCTCCAACTGTTCGATGCGCGAATAGCCAATCATTTTATAGAGCCGGTTGGATCCAGCGACGAATCGAGCCGGCATGTTCGGATCGGCGTTAAAGTGTTGATGAATGGTGTTCTCGGGAATGTAAACGAGGTCGCCTGCTTTCCAATCCCAACGGCTCGGCTCTCGCGCAATCCGAGCATAGTACTTGTCCGTGATGTCAACCTCAACGTCCCAGTGGAGGTCGTAACCCTTCCCTTCCAGGACATAGAAGACCTCGTCCCCCATCTGCCACTGTTTTCCCGAGCGGCTGCCTCCCGGGATCTCCTGCAGATGAGCGTCGACGGCCTTGATACGGAGGGGCACGGAAGCGTCGGCAAGCAGGCGGATGCGACCGTGTGGCGTTGTTTGCCATGGCGTGTCGGAAGGCTTGATGATCTTCTTGAGTTTTAGGTCCTCCGGCGCCCGCGCGACCGCCCATTCGATGGGAGGCCCCCAGCGGCCATCATCGGGCGCGACCATACCGATGGGACCTTGTTGATGCAGGCCCAAGAACAGCCAGGCCGGCTTCGCTTTGATGATCAACGCAACGAATGGAATTTCGGGGTCAGGGTTGTTGTGCCAGTGGACGGAATCGTTGTGCACGGCTACGGCATCACCGGCTTCCCAGTCGTAGCGTTCACCATCGTGCATATCGAAGCCTCTACCCTGGAGAATGTAAAAGAGCGCTTCGTTCTGGTGCCCGTGACCCTTGTCCCTGCCGCCCGGCGGGACAGTAACGAAATGGACGTGAAGGCTCTGCGTGAGATAGGGCTCTTTACCCGGGCTGATAAGACTCTTTTCCACCGCGCCTTCGCCGATGCAATCGTGGTAGTCGTAGGTTATGACGCGGGGGATCGTCGCCAGCCTTTGCCGCCGCATTTCCGCAAGCCCGTAGGTCATGCTCTCGACGCCTTTGACGAAAACCCGCGCTTTCTCGTATCGTGGTGGGGGATTAGCCATGATCAATTCTCCCTGAGGTGCCGAGGTGGCAACCAAAATGTCTTCTACTTCAGCAAGCTATAATGCGAGGCGCGAGCCTGTCAAGTTGTGTTCCCTGGCGACTCTCGCCCCACAACGGCAATATCGAAGTGGGGCCGAACGATGGGGAAGCAATTCTTCTTTTTAGTACTGTCTGCTAGCCTTCTCACTGGATTGGCAGACATCTCTCATAGCGGAACTATCGCCGGCACCGTCAAATTCAACGGCACGCTGCAAAACCCGAGCGCCATCAAAGCCACGAAGGACCAAGATTATTGCGGCGTCACTATACCAAACGAATCCTATCTCATTGCCAGCGATGTAACGGTCATGGTGGGACCACTAATACCAATGATGAGAGTGCAGATAACCTCCGTGCTGCGCGAGGCTGCTTCTCAGAGATGAACATGCGGCGTTCCATCGTGTGGCTTGGTTTTGACGAATGTGCTGCAGAAAACTTTGATAAAAGGACGAAGGCAAATGGTCAGCAACCAAAGCTAATAATACAGAGCCAAGATTCATATGAGGGGTTGGGATTCGAGCATTCCGATACAGAGGGACGACTGGATTTTGAATTTCCCAGCGGAAGCTTAACTCCTTGCGTTCCTGAGGAGTGATTTCCGTTAGTCCCAGTTGGGCGTGGAAGACGGGATGTGCAGCTTGAACCGGCGTCTCAAAGTCGTAATGAAGACCAAGCAAAGGGGATGCTTTTCCCGCCTTTACATCGAAATACAACACCTGAATTGTTGACTTGGTTATCTCGTCCTGTGCGCACGTAAATCTCTCGTAGCCCCGCACGATTATGTCGACCTGTTTTCTGCCAGAGCTTGATTTGTAAGGCCATGTGCGTAAGTAAATTAGCGAATTAACGGTTACGATCTGCGGAGTCTCTCGTCTTATTACAAAACCGCGCGACGGGCTCGCCAGCGCATGGTACCCGGCCTCGTCACATGTCGCTTTGAATCGCAACCATAGATTTTGGTAGGCGCTGTCAATTTCCGTTAGCTTCATGAGCTCCTATACCAAGCCGAGCCACGGCCCTACGTCGTTGTAAACATCCGTACGGATTCGTGCGAGATCGGCACCGGGCGGAAACCAACTTATATTCCCTCGTGAATTCTCAAGACTTACTGGCTGCTTAGTCACCATACAATACCATCCTGCTTTTTTTCGGGGATTTACGCTGCAAGGGCATTTATTCACAGTACGGCCGAGTCGTTTTTTGACTAAAGACCGGCCATCAATACAAGCAGCTTTCATCAATAAACCATCCAACTGCCCGCGCCACCAAAGAGGATTGTCGTGATCTCGGAAAGGACCGTTGTAGAGAGCGGACTTAAACAACTCTTGTATCTCGCTATCCGTCTTGAACGTGCGGACCGAGATATTTAGGTGGCTCGCAGCTGCTACCGTATTTACCAAAAGGCCAGGGAATCGGAGAATCGAGTCATACAGCCAATACCCAAGAAGACAAGGTAGCCGCGTCTCCAACAGACGTTTGCGGTGTTGCCCGCCAACAAACGGCAAGATCTCTGAGACCATCTTCTGATCTCCTGAGCCATAAAGCGCAATCTGGTCGGCGAGTTCCGGTTTTCCCAAAATCGCAGCCATCACCGCCGCGGGCGTTTGCAGATGGTTTTTCCCTGTGCGACGCAGCACCTCTTTAAGCTTCAATGTGATCTCCAAAAACCCTGAAGCAAGAATTGACACCTGAGACGCGCCTGCGTCGAGCGGTTCAAAGTCAACCACAATCTTTCCGTCGCCCCAACTTCGTTGACGCTCAAGCAATTCGTCTTTGTAACCATGCGCATACACGCATACCGGAACCCCGAGCTTCCCACTAACCTTAGAAACGATCGCTTCCGACAAGCCAGTATAAGTTTCAGTTTTAGATAGGTCGCGGTCAGAAACAATTAAGATTGGGTTGGCGTAGTCGGGTCCTTGAAGCTCGCTATACAATCGATCTTCATAGGCTTCATCGAGCTTTCCAGAAGCAGCTCCGCTTTCTGTTTTTTTTGGAATGAAACGTACTAAACGGTACCCTCTCGCTAGCTTTTTGCGGATGGCTGACGCAACCCGTGGACCAAAACTCTTGTCGTCCTCAAAAAGAATGACTTTACGATTATTCTTGCTCATAATTAAACTCTAAACTCGACACGAAAACAGGTACTAAAGCCAGCGGGTGCATCGATGACCTCAATATTCCCGCCCATTTGTGTAATTAATTGTTTAATGAGAGTAAGTCCAAGCCCCATCCCAGATCCTAACGGATTGTTTAAACGCGATGTTGTCGTAAACAGGGGATCCCAGACTCGCCCGCGAAGATTTGGCGGAATTCCAATTCCTGTGTCTAATACTTCGATCACATGTTTTTTTGGTTCATTCCACCCTCGGAATACGATCTTAGGTTTTTGCTTCGGTGCTTCGGATGCAATGATAGCCTTTAACGCATTCGAATATAGGTTAAGGAGTACCCCGCTATACACTGCGACTGGCATTGCTGGAACCTCAATCTTTTCGTCTACCTCGCACAACACATCAATGCCTCGATCCTTGGCAAAAACACCGAACTTATCGATGACGCGGCGTACCTGTGGCGCCGCCCAAACCTAACTGGTCTCTCCTGGTGAACCGAGTCAATGAATGTTCGTGTATACTCAAGATGCGCCTGAAACGCTTTGTAGCTGTTCTCGATTGAAGCGACAACGCTTGATAGAGATTGATGGGTTCTCGCAAGAGCCCGAAGCTTAGAAAGCGCTTCTCCGAGTGACGTTACTATTCTTGTTGCCTCGTGAGTCATGAAGCCAGCAACAACACCGAGCGCACTCATAACCTCGAGCTTTCGCCGTGCTTCACGATCATACTCTTCGACTTCTTCAAGCCGACTTGCTAAGCCGCTGTACTCCTTTACTAATCGGGCTTTGTCGACTCTCGTGAGTGTCGGACTCTTTTCGATGTACTTAATGGCTTCACGAAAATCTGCTCTTACCCGTTTAGCTGCTTCTTTGGCACGAGCTTCTTCTTCGCGTTGGAGTCTCTTCTTGTCCTCCGCAGCCAAGAACTCAAGCCCGCCCCGCACAATTTCGAACAGGCTTCTGAATCCCTGATTGTCCAGAAAGCCCTCTCGATCCATCGAAGGAGTAAGGTCATCTTCAGACTTAGAGACGGCTGGTGGCCTCGATTCGACAAAGACGGCACCAACTAGTTGAAAGTTGCTGGGCAAGTTCAGCATCGGGTTTTCTGCTGGGCGCGCAAGCACCGGACCAGGAATCGGAAAACGCCCTTTCGCAATCTCAGACCTCCAGTTTCTCTCGTTATGGGCTGAGTCTGCGTCCAGCATTAACCAGTCATCATCGGCAAATCCAAATGGCTTCACGCGAAATCCATGATCTACGATGCCCACCCCGTGATTTTCACGTACCCAGGTCCAGGCGGCTCTTCCGTCTATTCCCTTAGCTTGAAATACCCCTTTCCTTCGCGGGAAAAACCGGATGTCAGCGAGCAAACCAGCTGAAATTGAACTTGAGAACGGGATACGTAAGTTTGCTTTACTGTCATCATTGAATGACACATGATATTTAAGTGATTTGCCGCTCAGATCAATAGTTAAACGAGCCCAAGCCTGATCAAGGACTATCTTTGCGATGTCTACAGTCGGCTCCCTTTCCGGCTCGTCTCCAGGGAGTGTTACTTTAAATCCTGGATCCTTTTCGCGTGGTTCTTCAGGTTGCCCGAAACGCCCGCGTTCCAAGCCAGTTACCGGAGATACTATCTTTAATACACTGGTCCTAAAGTTTCGGCTTTTGACAAACTCTGGCTCCATTTTTAGTTTCTCGATGATCAATCGTGTTCCCGTTTGTGTTTTATCATCGATCTGTGAAAACTCGTAAGGTATCAAGGCACTGCCAAGATCTTCGGCTTTATCGATTTCTTCCCAATCAAATTCGGCAGACAACCGAGTCCTCATGTGTCGCGTCTTGTCCCACGCAACCGTCTCTAACGTTAATCGTAACCCGAGAAAGCGCACAGCAAAACGACCAATTCCCTTCTGTCCTGTGAGTCTTCGCCGATACCTCGGCGAGAAGCGCTCTTCAATCTTGTGCGATGTGGCGATTCGCATCCAGCGCTTCTCGAAATCGTCAAAAGTCATACCGGTGCCACGATCTTCTATTGTCAATGTTCGACTATTTCCGGTCAGTCGCACTTCACAAGACGGAGAATCGGCGTCGTAAGCGTTCTTGATCAATTCAACCAACGCAACCTCGGGGCTTGCCACAAGACGCTCTCCGAGCTCTTGCAGCAATCGGCCCTCGGTTTGGAATGCAATTGTTCCGCTCTGTGGGCGTGTTTCAGTCACGGTGTTTGTTGTTTGCGAAGTTATTCAAGACTGCGTTCAATTGCCTAACTTCGACCTTCTTAAGCGTTTTGGCGTGCGGAACAATCCTTTTCTCAAAATTAAACCTTAACAAAAAAGTCTGAAGCCTTCGCATTGATATGCGTGTGTCTGCATGTATTCCGTACATAGAGCCAACCGCTTGAGCCTCGATCGAGTTAATTAACACCTTGGGTCCATCCGCAATAAACCCTGAATGAACTAATAGCCTGGGTATTGGCGCTTTTTCGTAAGCAAACCACGGTTCTTGGTGCAAACAGGTGTAATTCTGTCTCAACTTTCTAGGAACATTACCGAGATATGCTCTTAGCCGAGCACTAATGCGCCGTTCTCCGGATTTGATTAACCAGCATCGTTGGCCTCCCGCAACGAAATGTTTTCTGAATGTTGGCCAGTTTAAATTTCGGACGGCGCGCGGTATCGCTCTCAGGGTTGTCACGCATGGGATGACATCGGAATTTCGTAAACCTGCGTGAACACGCTCGCCTTCGGTGAGGGTAAAAATTTTCTGGGACCCCGGACTTATACCCCGTCTGGCCCAAGACGGAACTTCGAGAAGCGTGCGAAAGGATTGAATAGTTTCTGCCACCGATTCCACGCCTTTGTTTAATAGACAAGTCTGGCAACACATCGTGGAAACACCAAGTGCGCTCCCGTTGACATTTGTCAATGATACGAAATCGACGCTGTCGTAAGAACACCGTTGAAAATTGCGTGGTCGAAGCGATAAACAGACACGTTCCAACGGTTTGCCTCGATATAGCTTCTGATCGGCGCAGCACTCGGTCGCGACACCCACTCAAACGGCATCAGAAGGCCGACCAGTCCCTTCGGGTGAGTCTTAATCAAAGCGAGGCAGAGGAAATAAAGATACAAATTACCGTGGCGATTGAAGTCTATTCCCAATTCATCCTCAATCCACGTTGTTGTCTGTTCCTTCCAGGGCGATTCGATATCATGGTGTCGAACGTACGGTGGGTTCCCGATGCAGGCATCGTAGGCAGCATCATGGTGACGAAAGGCACAACCTGTAATGAGTTGTGCTCTCTCCGGGAGTCTTACGCCTTGACTAAACTCGGGATCGATCTCGATGCCTTCGTAACGGCGATAATGTCCACCATATGCGAACCGCCCATCGCCAGCTCCCAAATCAAGCACCCGCGAAAGCGAATGCCGTTTTTCTCGAATGAGCCGCCAAAACAATGCGACAATGTTATGTGGGGTTCGGACTTGCGAGAGCCGCAGCTGGTAGGCAGTTTTCATGTTGTCTAGTTTCGCGGATCAAGCGCTGAGTGTTTTTGTTGGCTGTTCTTCAGTTCTACCCAGCTGGAGCAATTGACGAAGCCCTGATGCTTTGAGCAAATAGATGGCAACATGTTTACCGAGACCCCTCTCATTGTTATTACCGGATATATCATCATTTTTATCGCCTCGCAGAACTATGATAAATGACCGACCAAAAGCACGTTCGCGCGGTAGTTACTACCACGACTCGAACAGCTTTTCGATCACGTCTTTTCTCGCCAAGACTCGCGAACAGAGTTCCCAGCGATTTTTGTCTGGGTCGACCGTCTCCTTGTAGCGGAGTTCAAACACGTCGCGGGCTTTTTGTCGCAGATGAACGTATTTGTCCATCATGTCTTCGAGCGTTTCGACATTTTCGATCCAGTCGTCTTCTATCGTATCCGGCAGACCGCCAAAGATGTCGTACTTGTCTTTCAGGCGACGGGAGATCACTTGATAGACCTTCTCGTCCTGGGTGTCGTGGTAAACCAGATTGAGCATGTCCACCGTGCGACGGGCTTGCCCGAAACGTTTGATACGGCCTAGACGCTGTTCCAGCCGTGACGGATTCCATGGGAGATCAATATTGATAAGAGTGCCGAGGGTCTGGAGGTTGAGGCCTTCGCATGCGGCGTCAGTGGCGACGACGAGGCGAATTTGCCGTTTTTTGACCGCTGTCTTGATATCGTCGCGCTCGACAGATGCGAAGTCGCTTCCACTAAACATGCCGCTCCGGCCGGAGCCGGCGTAAACGGCGACGGCTTCTCCTGGTAATGCCTTCGCAAGTTCGGACCCGACCCAAAACGCAGTGTCGTAATACTGGCTGAAAATAATACAGCCGTGCTCTAACCAAGTTTTCCCTTCAGTGCGATGCTCCGTGAGAAAATAGGTTACCGCCGCCAACTTGGGATCGCGTGCTTCAGGACGGGACAGCTCTTCAATTATCATGCGGAGATGCGCTGACTCAGCAGAAGTTAGAGTACGGAGGGCTCGACGAGCAGTGGTGCCTCTTCATCGTCATCGAGTACTTCTCCTTCTCAGAATTTTTCCGCTGTCGCCTTTCCCGAGGCAAAGCTGGAACAGATCCGCTGCAGCAAGCAGCGTTTTCATGAATCCCGCCGCTCTTGTGCGCTGCTTCAGGGCATCGGTGAAATTCTCGGCAGCTTTATATGCGAGATCGAAAGGCAGGTTCGTTAGCAAGCCCAAGCCATCGAAACGACTCCCCGATAATTTGCCGGTGGGCCTTTCGGGTCTGGGTGAATTTCCACCCCGACCTTCTCCAGGAGACCCGCCTCCTCCAGCGTTTGACGCCGGCGAATAACGGTGTTGCGGACAATGGGATTGTGCTCACGATAGAAGCCGGGCGCGAGGGTCTGTACCACTGCCTGCTGTTCAGAATAGGCGAGGGAGCCGAAACCCTTGTCAGTAAAGAAGCGTTTTCCGGGATACCAAGTTGGAGACGCAGGCTTGCAAAGGTCGGCTCTTCGTCTCCCGGCGGCAGCGGATTGCGAAGCCATTCCCAAGCATCGCGTTCGTCCGCGGGAATTTCATCTCCTTTAACGACCGGAAGCGCTCTCTGCCAGTCGACCCAGTTGCTCAGTGACTCACGTCCCAAGACTACATCGGCACCGGCGTTCAAGATGCGCATAAGATCCCACAGTTCAGAAACTTCCGTTTGGATCGGTGTCGCTGTGGCGAGCAAGAGGTTTTTTGTACGCGGGCCAACGCGGAGCATGAAGTCAAGCAGGTTGTTGGGCTCTGCTTTATTTTCGCCCAATCCACCTCGTCGCCGGGCCTTATGTGCTTCGTCAAGAACGACAGTTCCGAACCTGCGCTCCAGCAGAAAGTCACGCTCGTCGGATTCTTGGACGATCAGACCGGTCGAAACAATGGCGATACGGAACGGACAGCGCGTGATATCCTCCGTGCCGCGCGTTTTAATCGTGTGGCCGTTGTGATCCATCCATACTTTCTTAGTCGAAAGCCACACGGCGCTTGGGATGCCGAGCCTATCCTTAAGCTCGACCTGCCATTGAAGGTAAGCGTCGATGGGCAAAGGATCAGCACCGGGCCGTCATCCAGCAAGGCAGACACCATTGCACTGGCGGCGAGCGAAAGCGTTTTGCCCACGCCTACTTCGTCCGCGAGCAGCAGCCGAGCTTTGCCGTAAGTCTCCCGGTGTTTGAGGAACATGGTGACGAATGCGCGTTGCCAGGGCTGGAGCTGCTCACCGCCACGGTAGATCGGGCTTTCGGCAAGAGCGGCTGCGGGTAGTTCGTCCGGCTTGACGTCCTGAAAATGAATCTCGACTCGGTCGGCGACACGTTTGATCTCTTCGACAATAGCATCGGGCAACGGAAAGGCATCTTTCCACAGCGCATCAAATTCCTCTTCAACCCAGGTTACTCCCTCAGGCGAAGTGTCTTCCCACAAGATTTCATAGTTCTGGGCAAAAGCGCTTTTTGTTTCATTGATCGAACCGAGGAAGCATGTCTTGGAGCCGTCCGCCGCTTCGATGACACCGGCCTTGCCGTGGATAAAGACGCGATCCTTGGGCACGACGCGTATCTCAACGCGGCCGCTCGTCAGTAGATCATGGAGCTTACGGTAACGGTCTTTGTGCAGGAGCGCTTCGACCTCGGCCGGAGCTTCGTTCCAACGTTCCTTCAAAGCGGTTTCGCGAACATGTTGTGAGACCACGACATCGGCACCATCGAGCTCGCTATTGCAGACAATCTGGACTTTTGGGATAGAAGCGATTTCCTCGCCAACTAGCTCGAAGATTGAACTGCGGAAGTAACCGGCAATGCGCTTGTAGGATTTCGCGCCGTGTAGTTTTGCCGAGAGGAAGGCGTGATCGAGTCGCTTTCGGCGGGAAGAAAAGCGATTAATATCGCTCATTTCCCCTCTCGGGCGGTTGCTAAGCTAACGGCCTTGGCGAATTTCCCGCTGGGCCCTTTGTGAGCCGATTGAGCCATTTCTGAGCCGTTTCCGTGCCAGTCGATAGTAAGCGCCTCGACAAACGCCTTCACGGCGCGGCGCTCTTCCGCAAGCTCTTTCTGCACGCTGCTGACAAATAGAGAGCTGCTCGGCATAGTTAGCGTCTTCCGCTCAACCCAGGCGCTGGTTCTTCACCAACTCGCGCAGAACGCGCGCGGCGCTGGCTTCTTCGGGGCGCATGGTTTCGAGTTTCTTAGCCAGGTAGTCGGCCAATTCGACAACAAGTTCACGCTGCGTCTGGTTTGAATAATAGTCCGGCACGTTCAGAGTGAGATGGGCGAGGACTTCGTTGCCATCCACGTTCTTGACCAGTTCCATCATCGCGTAGAGGACAGCGCGTAAGGCTGATTGATGAAACTCGGAGCCTTCGGACATTTCGGTTTTGCCGAACTCGACAGCGTTCTTGAGCCGCGCTTCGTTGGCTTTCTGGCTGGCCATGAGCGCGCGAAAATCGCGAACCTTAAACGCCTTCGCGAAATTCTGATAGTTGTCCAGTGTCTTGAGACCCTTGGTTTCGAGATCCGCGAGCTTGAGGTAGAAACGCTCGGCGCAGGTGAAGCGGTCCCAGTGAGCTTTGGGAATTCCTTGCGGGACCAGGCACTGATTGGCAGTGTCCACGGCAAATGCGATGAGACCGTCCACGAAGGTGGTCTCGCCCTTCACGCGCGGGCGCATCGCCTCAGTCGTCATATCGCGGCCGTCAATAGTCGCGTAGCGCGTGAGCACGCGTAACGCCGCCGCATAGCCCGCCATTTGAATGTCGGCGTCCTCAAATACGTTCTCGTCGCGGTAAAGGCCCTTGGCCTCTTGGTTGAGACCAGCGAGTGCGTCCACCTGCTTTTGGACTTCTTCTTGGATCTCCCAAGCAAGGTCGTCGCGAGTGGTCTTCTGCACGCCCAGTCGCTTACGCAAAACGAGCAGTACCGTCCCTTTGACGTAACTGCCCTCACGCAGGGCACTGTCGGTCTCGGTGACCACATACCAAGCGGCGGTGACTTGCAGGCCAGAGGCCCACACGATATTCGCCATGTCCGCCCAAATGGAGCCGGACTGGTGAGTGAACATGATGACCTGAATACCGTTGTCCGGCATGCACTCGGTCATGCGCTTGTAGGCGGCCACCATACTGCGGCGAAAATCTTCACCTTCGCCTTTGATGGCGAGCGAGCGGCGGCTGTCCCAGATCCAATCGGCGAACTCGGGCGGTGGGTTCTTGCGCAGCCAGGCGATGAAGAACTCGAATATCTCCTCGTAACTTTACGGCATCGCCGTATGGCGGGTCCGTTACGATATACTTCGTTGTTTACGTCGATCGATTGCGCTGAATGGCATGCAATCGTATGAGTAATTTTTGTATTGAGTTCGAAAGATTTGTAATCAGCATCCGCAATATCAAGGGCGTAACGCATCCCACGGCAGCCATAGTTGAATAGTGTATTGAGCGCCTGATTGTCGAACGCACCCGTAACCATGGCAGCTCCGCTACCGCCGATTGTAAAGCGACTGAGACGAGAGTTGCAATTGAGGACCCTTGCAAAGCCGAGTTTCAACTCCGCGCATCTGAATTGGTTCAGCAATCCTCCGACCAGCAACTGCCTCGGATTGAAAAGGTGATGCCAATATGTCCAACCACGTTCCCAAATTGGCTGATCGGTGTTATAGCCCGGCTCGATCCGCATGTCCGGCAGCCAACCTCGGCTTTGCCAATCGGCCAAATTTTCACAGATGAATGTTTCGACGATGCGTTCACGTTTCAAATCGCTCTCGCTGACCGCTCGAACTTCATACTTTTCACCTCGCCCGCTCTTGCTTCGGACGCATCCACTGAACGGCGTAGAGCCGCTCTTGAAAAATATCTTCGGGGCTCGGCTTGAAATCGCTCTTCTCCCACATGCGAAGCTTGTTGCCTACGACACCTTCGGGGCTTCGATAGTCACCTCGCAACGTCGATATTTTGATCCGATATTCGGTGCCATTTACCGTGTGGATCAGATATGGATCCTGACCGCGACCCTCATTTTGAACCGTGCCCTTACGCGCCTCGGCCATTTCCGATGCGGAGACAGAGGTGCGGATGTCGATGTCGTACCGCTGATTTACCGGGTCGGGCATGAGTTCGAGTACAATTGACCCGACCTTGTTAAGAGTCCGGTTTGGCAGCATTGGCACAAGCCAACCGGTTTCGGGGCATCGGACTTCGTTGCAGTACAGATAGATCTTCCCGCGCCAACCGTGACCATCGTCCTCGATACCTAGACTCGCAATCACACGCCTCTACCTTTGCAACCATCTCCTGTTGCGCCTCTTCGAGTCTTTTCCGTACTTTATTTGAGCCACCGACGATGTTGAACGCGCCCCAAGTGAGCATGCAGGCCACTGGGTTGAGATCCGAGGCATAGACGTCGCAGCCCAGCCGCGCCGCCTCAAAGGGAATCTGGCCGGAACCACAGAATGTGTCCGCCACTCTTCGGCCGGTGGCCGAAACGCATGACGCCTAGCTGCTCGACCAGTTCTGGAAACGAGTGGGCGCTCGTGCCGAGGTGGGCGTTGACCGCATCCCAGATGTGATCGAATAGTTCTTCCCCACATTCCTCAGCCCGACTGGCCGATTGGACCCATACCCGATAGGGCGCGTCTGGCCGACGGAGCGGTGTTGACCGAGAATGAAGCGGCTTTCCTTGTCGTTTTTTGCTTCCAATCGTCTTTTCGAGGGACGTCTATGTCCATACCCATCAGCATTTCGAAGATTTCCAAATCGCGCGCTGGATTATCAGTGGCTGGCAGCAAACAGCCGAGGATACAGGCCTTGTTGAGGATGAGCGGCTTGCGGCCCTTCCAGTAGCTACCCAGCGCGGTGAGCGTCTTGCCAGTGCCCGCCATCTGCTCCTTGTACGCCTCGGCAGAGAGCTTCTGCACCGGCAGAAGTCGCTCGATGAGCGCGGGCGCGTCCTTGAGAGAAAAGGGCGTGACGGCCGCCGTCATTCGCGGCCCTCTAGGAAGGGCAGGCTGAATAGGTCGGTCTCAACTGGGCGGAGCCGTTTCTTTCGCGCCGGCGACTTTTCGCCGTCAGAGAGCGCGTGAAACAACGCGCGGCGCCATCCGCGTTGGGTGTCCTCCGGCAGGCCAGCCTCGGCCACGGTCATGGAAAAAAGCCACCAGCGTTCTTCGGGACGGAGTGCGGCCCACCTGCTGCAGATGACCGGAATCTGATTCTCATTGGCCGTCTCAGCTGCCCAAGCGAGCACGCATAATTCTTTTCCAAGAAGACGATCCACGAGGTTGGTACCGGAGTGCCAGCGACCGGTCGTGACCTTGGCGGTTTTCAACCGCTCGTTAAATTCGTGGCGAGCGATGTCTGCGATACCTGACCAGACAACGCGGGGCAGGACGACTCGTTCTTCATCGCGCGGGATACCGCCCTCCTGTCCGCGATAACCGTAGTCTTCGATGATGTGGACCGTTTCGTTCCTTGCCGCGGGAATCTCTACGCGGAACACGTGCGCTCCATATTTCTGCGGAGCGCCGAAATCTACTGTGCGGACCTTCTCGCTCATTGTTCGACATCTCCCGGATGGAGTTCTATACCGAGCTTTTCGGCAAAATCCTTAAGATCATGCCCTGAGGCAAAATGGGCCTTGCGGAAAGTCATGGTAACAGGAGTCGTGGGTTCGAACTTTTCCAGCACGGTTTTGAGTATCGCCTCGATGAAAGCGGCGTTCACCTGGATATCCCCGATGGTGACACCAATAATCTGGCTGCCCTGACCCACGTTGATGACTACGCCTTCAAATGTAACAGATTTCTCGGCGGCGTGTTTGAGACTCTCGAAGGTCTTCGCGCGCGAATCTAGCTTACGTCCTGTGCGGGAAACCAGCCGACATGGTTTCACGTCGTCAATCTGGACGCCTTTCTTTCCTTTTGCCGCGAAGCGAAAATCTTCCTTCGCTTCTAGCCCACCCGCCTCTGCGAACGTGCGCAATAGAACTTCGCCGGAACTAATCTCTACGGCTTTGTCGTAAGTGGTCCCGTCACGCGGTTCGCTACCGTCAAGGGTGTATCGGACGATACCACCCTTCGGTGCGACAAAGAGTTCAACGCTACGTGTGGCGCCTTTCTCAATCAGCCGAGAACGTAGGACAAGCTTATTGGACCACGAGACAGCGTCCCCGGTTTCATATTGGCCGGACGGGTCCACTACCAGAAAGTTTACCCGAAGGGCGCCGGTTGTTAGTGTCTGATCCTTGAGCTGTGGACTTGCCTCGGTGACCGGAGCGTCTTCTGCGTAGTAAATCCGCGGCGCGGGGCCCGCATTCTGCGAGTTGATACGCAGGTGAACCTTACCTTCATCGTCCGGCTCGGATTCCGCTATCACTTGCGCCGAAGTCGTTTTCTTCTTGGGCTTTTTTGTAACGTAGCCATTGCCGAGATCCTCCCAGAGGCCACGATTGCAAGCAATAGACTTAAGCGTGTCAAGGCCTTTGGGCGGTAGCCACGGCACGCCTGCCTGTTCGGAATAGCGATCATAAACATCGGACCAGCGGGCTTCGTCCTGATTCTCCGGCCAGAGAAGATCTTGCGCCTTATCGCGAATGGGGTCGAAGTCTTTCTCGACATCGAGATAAAGCTTTAGTGGGTCTGAGGTAAGAGTCTTTTCTATTTGTTCCTCGCCGTTGAAAGGTTTTGTAGCGTCGCGCGTCATGTCGAGCGGCTTTGATGCGAGCTGCGCTGATCTGCCGGCGCGTTGGATTGGAAAAAGTACTTTATCAAATAGATTCAGAACCGTAGAGTTAAAGTCCTGCTCATAAGTTTGTTGCTTTCTTTCCAGGTCGTCGCGTTGGGGATGACCTTTCGGGACACGTCCATCAGCCTTCTGAGCAGCGAATACCTGACGCGCTGCTTTCTCCACACTACCCATGGCCGTTTTGTCTCCCGTAAGAACGCAAAGGTTGTTCTTCTGGCTGAGGCCCTCGAAAAACTTTTGGACCTCCTCCGGCGGAATCTTCGAATCGGGGCTAACGATAAGAAGCACGTGGCCTCTACGAACGCGGTCGGCTACTTCTTCCAGTTTCGGTAGTGGCAAGACTTCCTCGTAAATTGTTTTGCGCGTCGGCTTAAACATGTCGCGCATACGGTGTCGGATAAGGTCATCCACCTGGGGTTCCGGCGCATCCTTGGCAAGCGTCTGTAGCAGTTTTGTGAGGTTCTCTTGCCGGTCAAAATAGAAGCGGCCTTCAGGGGTGTGATGGATATACCAAGCAGAGTCTTCCAACTCTTCGAACGCGGCAAGAAACTCCGACGGCTCACGCAATGGGCTAACGAGACACTCAACCATCTCCTCGCGGGTGAGGCCCTTTACAGCATTGACGGCAGTGGAAAGACTAGCGGTAAGAAGCAAAGAGCCAACCTGAGCAGCAGCTTCTTTGCCCATATTTAGATCAATGATTTGCGCTTGTGCCGACTGATTACCATCCCAAAGATCCTTGGCAATCACATCGCGCATACCCGAAATTTCTGTGAGCTTATCGCGGACCTCCTGAATGGAAAGATCGAAGTGCTGCGGGCCAATCAGGAAAACATCGTTGGCCTTGCGCTCCCACACGGACCGGAGAAGACGCGAGACCAATTCAATTAGACCGCGCGTTTGTTTGAACTGTTCATTCTCTTTAAACAGGGCGATCACGTTTTTGAGGCGCGGATGAAATGGGTAAGTGGCGGCGACTTCATCGGCAATGGCTTCGGCTCCGCGATTGGCAACCTTGGACTTCGACGCTTCTTCTAACCGCTTACCGTATACTTGAGCGACGTCGTCAATCTCGGCTTTGTCTGGTAGGCCCTTAAAGAGGCGTTTACGAAGGATATCGTAGATCTCGTTTGCGGCGAGATCCACCGGCGTAATGTTGCGCTCTTGGCGGCCAAGCTCCTGACGGGCGTCTTGCAGAGCGCGGTTGATGAGCCTGGTGCCTGAGTCGTATGATGCAGCGAGATCCGACACGACCACGCAAACATTACTTTTTTTAATGGCCGCCGTAAGAAGATTCGCGAAGGCGCGCGTAGCGATATCGGCAACCGTTCCGTTGCCTACCTTCTGCGTGTCGAGATAATGAAAGTAAGGCGGCATCTCGTCGAGTAGAATCAGGATGGGCTTTCCGCCATCGAATAGTTTTAACCAATCCTTTTCATCCGGAGCTTTGGGGCCACTGTTCCAGAAGGTCTTAAACTGTTCTCCCTTATCAAGTTGCTTGGCTATTTCGCCCCAGAAGAAATGGTCCGGGTTGTTCCGACCGTTGAAGGCGGCAATTTCCGCGGATTCGAATGTTTCGCCATGAAGCGTTCCGCCACAGTATTTCTTGCGAAGCGCTGGGTGCTTTGCCAGCAAACCGAATCCGATCAGCAAGTGCGTTTTCCCGCCGCCCATGGCTTGCTTTAAGTGAAACACAGCTTGAGTCGACACCCCGGCAAGACGAGCGATACCTTCGCTAAGGAGATCCTGCATTCCTTGGGTTATGTGCGTCTTTTCAAAAAACGCGGTCCCGTCACCCTCGGAGTGAATCAAGTCGTCGAGTTGCTCAATTTGGTCACTGAGCTTAATCGACAAAGCGTTGTCCTGAAGCTCGCATGCGTCTCGTACTGTTTTCATAGTGGGTTGGTGCTGTCGAACCGAATCGTCTCCTTATACTCCCTGGTGTATGTATTCCGCAAAGTCTATCCCCTGCCTGCAAGCGCTTTTCCTCAGACCGGCTTTCCTCCTACAGCACCGTTCTTTGGTCGTTCCGTTTCACCCGATTCTTTTTTTAAAAAAGGCGATTTTGGCCGATTTTATGCGATCCAGCTAGCTTGGGACAAGGGGCGGGGGAAGGGGAAACCGGAAATGGGGAGGGGTGAGACTGCAGGCGTAAGGCGAAAGGGCCAAGGCGCCTAGATGTATTTTGACAGAGTCTTGGTCTACTATCCTAAAAATCTGGCGATAAAAAATGGCAGGGAACTAAAGTTTTTAAAGCCCAGCAGCCCCTCCGGAAGCCCCGTTGTTTTCTTGCCCAGGTGGCTCTAGCTTGAGGCGCTGAGCTCCATTTCCTGGATGCGAGAGCGGATAGGCTGAATCCTTTTAATCTTCACATATACAATCGGCTGTCCTGTTTCAGCCTGCCGCTTTGCCCCTTCTTGACTCCAGCGATTGAATTCTTCGTCCCCTTCAACCAGCACGGCCATCAGCGCGTTGTCTGGAATCCGTTCGGCAAATTCCGGATGCTCCCGGACATAACGGTCAAACTCAGTAACCAACTCGGCATTCTTCTGTTCGAAAACATTCATGGAAGATCTCCCTCGGAGAGGTTCTACCTTTTGAGAATTCGCAAAACAAGTGAACTACGCCCGCAGCAAGCTGCGGGGTATCAAAAGACTTTATGATAATTTTCCCAAAGTTGTCACCCACGAATGTTTCTATCGTGGTTCGACTCCGCTCACCACGACCCTGAGCAGCCTGTCGAAGGGTCGGGGGTCCAGTCAGAGTTTCGCCTGGATTCCCGCTAAAAGCATGCGGGAATGACGGACCTTGAGAGCACCAGGAATTGCCATTACGCAGCAAGCTCGGGGAATTGACCCAAAGAGATTAAATGAGTCCTCGATTGCCTTGCCCTTAACTATCGACCCAGGAACTTGGCAACCAATCGTTTGCCGTAGTAGCGCGCGCCTTCCATCCCGAGGGACCGGCGCTTAAGCAGATCCAAATGAATCATTTTCCATTCGATCGACTGCGCCAGTGCTTTACGTTGCTCCTCTCCCTCGACATGCTTTAGCAGGTCCTGCAACGTGTGGATTTCTTTCCGCAGCTGCACCTCAGGAGGCAAAACGCCGGCATTTTTTAGGACGTGGTAGGAGATTCTCAGGTCCTCCGGCACGTCACTCCAGTCTTCCAATTCCAACGGCTTGCCTTTCCCAGGAAGATTGTCAAATGCTCCCGCCTCCTGCGCCGCACGAATTTTTTCCTCAACAACCCGGGCGAAGAAAGACAACGCCATTTCTCACTGACTCCCGGGATTTAATGGGACAAGAAGGCGCGCGCGCAGTTTTCGCTGCAGAAATAGTTTCCGCCCCGCAAAAGCGCCTCAGTCTTGGGAAGGTAACTTTGACACTGTGGATCCAGAACCATATCTTCACCGGCGCCGGCCTTGTCTCTAGGGTCAGGCCGCTTTGGCGCAGCCAAGGAGCCCCTGATGATATGGTAAAGAAAATACGCGAGCGCTAGGAAAAAAAGCAACCTTAGAAGCAAAGGGTCATGACCTCATCAGGCTCACCCTTTTTTCATCCTTGACCTTGAGTAACAGCTCCGAGATCGTCGCGTCGAGCCCAGGATGAACAACCTGGGGGGCAATCTCGCTCAAGGGAATAAGGACAAACCTGCGATTTTGCATTTCCGGATGGGGGATCTTAAGACTCTGCTTGTTCCACCTCAAATCATCATATAAAAGGATATCTAAATCAATGATGCGCGCGCCCCAGCGCTTGCGTACCTTCTTGCGTCCCATCTGCCGCTCGATATTCTTCAGTCTCTTGAGCAACTGCTCGGGTCCAAGGTCGGTTTCTATCTCGACGGCACCGTTCACGAACCATTCTTTAGAGTCCCCCAGCGGCTCGCTCTCGTAGAGGGAGGATTCCTTCGTGATCCTGGTCCCGGGAATTTTGGCAAGCCTATCCAGAGTTTCGAGATAGTTTCCCTTCCTGTTCCCGAGATTAGAGCCAAGTCCTATGTAAGCCCGATGGGGCACAATCCTTCAGGACGAATCCTTCAGGACAGCAACTAAATTTTTACCTGTCGGATCCGATCCCCAACCTCCTTTAAACGTTGTTTGTCCACGCACACGGTAAAGCGAACATAACCTTCACCCGGACCGCCAAAGCCGTTACCTGGCGTCGTGACAATGGCGGCTTCATCAAGAAGCTTTGCAGTTAGCTCTGTTGAGGTCAGTCCTTTCGGAACCTCTACCCAGACATAGAAGGTCGCGCGGGGCATCTCACAGCTAAATCCCGCGGCGCGCAGAGCAGCGACCAGGACATCACGGCGCTCCTGGAAAATACGCCGTGCCGGCGCAACGGCTTCATCGCCGAGTCGCAAAGCCTCAATTCCCGCCTCCTGCACAGCCTGAAAAATTCCCGAGTCGATATTGGACTTGACCTGAGCCAACCCTGCCACCAGATCAGGATTGCCCACCGCCATACCGATCCGCCACCCGGTCATGTTGAAGGTCTTCGACAACGAATGAAACTCGATACCTACCTCTCTTGCCCCATCGACCTCCAGAAAACTAGGGGGTCTGTAGCCGTCAAACCCCATTTCGGTGTATGCAGCATCGTGACAGACAATGATGTTATATTTGTGGGCGAACTCCACCACCTTGGCAAATTGCCCCTTTTCCGCCACGGCGGCCGTGGGATTATTGGGATAATTAATCCAAAGCAGCTTGCCCTCACGAGCAACGCTTTCGGGTATAGCATTCAGGTCTGGAAAGAAGGCATTTTCTTTTTTTAAGGGGAGAAAATAGTTTCTGCCGCCGGAAAATAGGGTGCCGATGTGATAAACCGGGTAGCAGGGAGACGAAACTAAAACAACGTCTCCGGGATTGACGAAGGCAACCGCCATGTTGGCAATGCCTTCTTTGGAGCCAATCAGCGATACTACCTCCTTCTCAGCGTCAAGCTTGACCCCAAAGCGCTGCAAATACCAATCTGATACCGCCTGGCGGAATTCCGGCATTCCGGCGCTGCTCGGATAGCGGTGATTAACAGGTTTAGCCGCAGCCTCCATGAGCCTTTCCACAATCCTCGCCGGGGTGGGGATGTCGGGATCACCGACGCCCAGGTCAATTAGGTCCGCGCCCCGTGCTAGCGCGGCTCTTTTCTTGCGGTCGATCTCAGCAAAAAGATATGGGGGTAAGTCTTTGATTCTCTGAGCTTTTTCGAACTTTTCAGCCAACTCAACACCGCCTCTAACGCCAAATTCGACAGTTTTAGCTGTTTTTTTCGATTTTGACAACCATTTTTCCAACCAGTTTTTTGGGAACCTGTTACAATTAGAGCTATGGCTCCCCGTATAATCGTAGACGGATATAACGTTATTGGCAGCGAAAAGGGGTTGCGTGGAAACCTCCAGAGCGAAAGAAATAGACTTATCGCGGAGCTCCGGAACTACCAGGAACGCAAAAATTGCCTGGTTACCGTCGTTTTTGATGGCTGGCGCGCGGGCTGGATCTACGAAATGGAAGAACGAGTCGGCGATCTGACCGTAATTTTTTCCCGCCAGGGAGAAAAGGCGGACAGCGTCATTAAACGACTCGCCCAAGAAATGGGAAGCGCGTGCGTCGTGGTGACCTCCGATCGGGAGGTGCAACATGCCGTGGAATCGAGCGGTGCAACAGCAATTTATGCGCGTGAGTTCAAAGAGAAGCTTAACGGCCCCACTGAAACGACTTTCGCAAAGGATCCCCTGCCATCACGTCAGAAGAAAGGCAACGCCAGGAGATTGCCCAAAAGTGAGAGGAAGAGAAGAGAAAAGCTCAAGCGCCTCTGATTTTCTTGTGTTGCGGGCAAACTAATGACATGGAGTGACCATGGCTGATTTCGGAAATCGCATCCTGCGCGCGGCAAAGCTTGACGCGAGCTTGTACGAAGAGGTGGAGAGTGACAAGACCGCCCTTGGCCAGGCCACAATGGTCGTAATGCTGTCCAGCGTCGCCGCTGGAATCGGCGGCGCGGTAGGTCACTTGGGTATAGGCGGGTTTGTCGCCGGAGCCATTGTCTCGCTTTTGGCGTGGTACGTGTGGGCCTATTTGACCTACTTGATCGGGACAAGAATACTTCCAGAGCCGGCAACAGAGGCGGATCTGGGCCAGCTGTTGCGCACGACCGGATTTTCCAGCGCACCGGGATTGATACAAGTCTTAGGGATCATCCCAGGATTTTCAGGTATTGTGTTTCTGGCGGCGTGGATCTGGATGCTAGTGGCTATGGTGATCGCCGTTCGGCAAGCGCTCGACTACAGTAGCACGTTCCGAGCTATCGGAGTTTGTGTCATCGGCTGGTTGATCCAGACGCTGATCCTGCTCCTCTTCTTTCACCTTAGCGGCGGGCCGCTTGCGCGAGTCGGCCCTTGACTCCTCTTGGGACGATAACTCAACGATCCTCTGGCCGCTCTTATTTCCTGCATTAATCCCTAAAAGTCCCATATTGCTAGTTGACTTCTCTCCGGGGAGTGATAAAAGCCTCCGGTGAAGGAGGGCTTAACATGCGCGTAACACACCAGGCAATATGTGAGAGATTTCTGTCTGGCGGGTTTCTATTTTTCGCTCTGTTCCCTCTCAATGTTTATGCCTGGGAGCCGACCAAACCAATTGAGTTTGTCATCCCGGCAGGCACTGGCGGCGGAGCTGACCAGATGGCCCGGCTGATTGCTGGCATCGCCGAGAAACACAAATTATCTCCCCAGCCCATTATTGCCGTCAACAAATCCGGCGGCGCCGGGGCAGAGGGCTTTCTCGACGTGAAGGAGAAGAAAGGAGACGCGTACACGATGATCATCACGCTCTCCAACCTCTTCACCACTCCCCTCCACACCGGGGTGCCCTTCAACTGGAGGGATCTCACGCCCCTGGCCCGACTGGCGTTGGACGAATTTATCCTCTGGGTCAATAGCGAGACTCCATATAAAACCGCCAAAGAGTATATCACCGCAGTGAAAGAGCACTCAGGGGGAGACAATCGGATGAAAATGGGCGGTACGGGCGCGGCGCAAGAGGATCAGATCATCACGATCCTGCTGGAACAGGCTCTCGGAGTCAAGTTCACCTACGTTCCCTTTAAAGGGGGCGGAGAGGTCTGTGTCAATCTGGTCGGTAAGCACATCGACTCTACGGTCAACAACCCCATTGAATGCGTCAGTCATTGGAAAGCGGGGCGCGTCCGACCGCTAGCGGTATTCGACACGGCCCGTATTGCGGAGCCGGCCTGGAAAGGGATTCCTACGGTAAAAGAGGCGCTGGGCGTAGACATTCATTACGTCATGCTGCGCGGTATTTTTGGACCGCCGGCTATGCCGAAGGATGCGGTGCAGTGGTACACCGAGTTTTTAAAGAAGGTGTTTGACACGCCGGACTTTAAGAAATATCTCTCCGACGGAGCTTTGAAGCCTGCCTTTGCAACCGGCAGCGAATACGTCAAATGGGTGGAGGAGAACGAGCAGCTCCACAAGGAACTGATGGCAAAAGGCGGTCTGCTCAAACAATAGATGCGGGCTGCTGATCTTATCACCGCATCAGTCCTGATCGCTCTCGGCGGGCTCGTGCTGTTCGATTCCGTACGCCTTGGCATCGGCTGGGGCACGGATGGTCCGAAGAGCGGCTTCTTTCCGTTCTGGCTAGCTCTTATCATGGTCCTAACTTGCGGCGCCATCATGCTGCAGGAAGCGCGCAGGGCTGCCCGGGAGCCCTTCGTCAGCCGCGATAGGCTTGTTCCTGTCTTAAAGGTGCTCTGGCCCGCCGCCGCCTTCGTTATGATAATGCAGTTCCTCGGCCTGTATGTCGCTTCAGTGCTGTACATGGGCTTTTACATGCGCTGGGTCGGGCGCCATTCGTGGCGTGCCGTCGTCGCGCTGTCGATTGGAATTCCGGTCTTGACCTTTCTAGTCTTCGAGAAGTGGTTCCTGGTGCCCATGCCCAAGGGTCCGGTAGAAACCTGGCTCGGCTATTGATCAATGGGACTCGAGAACCTCCTCCTCGGCTTTCACATCGCGATCACGCCCTTCAACCTGTTCGTCGCCGTCATAGGTATTCTGCTTGGGACCATCATTGGCGTGCTTCCCGGTCTCGGCGGAGCCAATGGCGTGGCGATTCTTCTTCCTCTGACGTTCACGATGCCGCCTACCTCCGCGATCATTCTTTTAACGAGCCTCTACTGGGGGGCACTCTTTGGGGGAGCCATCACTTCGATCCTTTTTAATATCCCGGGAGAACCCTGGTCCGTTGCAACCACTTTTGACGGCTACCCGTTGGCCCGACAGGGCCAGGGGGGCCAAGCGCTCACGGCGGCGTTCACCTCTTCTTTCGTAGGGGCGTTGTTTGCCACCGTGCTCATCACATTTTTTGCCCCGGTGCTCGCGGAATTCGCGCTGAAGTTCGGCCCTCCGGAGTTTTTCGCCATTCAGCTCCTGACGTTTTCCAGCTTTGTCGGCCTGGGCGGCGGTAACCCTCTCAAGTCGCTCGTGTCCATCCTTATCGGATTTATTCTTGCCACGGTCGGCCTCGACATCGTCACCGGGCAGCTGCGCATGAATTTTGGCATCACCGCGTTGATGAAAGGCTTCGACTTTATTATCGCCGTGATCGGGCTCTTCGGGATCGGCGAGATTCTTCTTTCCGTTGAGGAAGGGCTGAAATTTGAGGGTGCCCGCACGAAGCTGAACCTGCATGTCGTGCTGGACACATGGAAGGTCTTGCCGCGCTACTGGAGAACGTTCGCGCGCAGCGCCTTCATCGGGTTCTGGATGGGATTTAAGCCGGGCGGCGCTACCCCGGCATCGTTTATGAGTTACGCCTTCGCCAAGCGTTTCTCCGCGAACGCAGAGCGGTTCGGCAAGGGAGAACTGGAAGGTGTTGTCGCGCCGGAGACCGCCGCTCACGCAGCAGGGGTGGCGGCGATCTTGCCGATGATCACGCTCGGGATACCAGGCTCGCCGACCGCCGCAGTCATGCTCGGCGGGCTCATCATCTGGGGCCTGCAACCCGGGCCTCTATTATTTAAGGAGCAACCGGATTTTGTTTGGGGACTGATCGCGAGCATGTACACCGGTAACATTATCGGCGTCCTGATGGTGCTCGCGTTCGTCCCCTTTTTCGCCGCGATCCTGCGAATCCCTTTTGCCATTCTCACGCCGCTGATCGTAGTCCTCTGCGCCATAGGTTCTTACGCGGTGCACAACGCGATGATCGACGTGTGGTACATGTTGATCTTTGGGGTGATCGGATACGTCTTCAAAAAACTCGATTACCCGCTGGCCCCAATGGTGCTCGCTCTGGTCCTCGGGGATCTGGCCGAAAACGCGTTGCGACAAAGTCTGATTATTTCACAGGGATCGGTCGCGATCTTCTTTACCCGCCCGATCTCTGGAGCCATCACCGGCGTGGCAATCCTCTTTTTCGCCTTACCGGTGTTGACTCCCTGGTGGCGGAGGTTGCGCGGGTCACACGTCGCCGCTACGCACCGCGACTAAGATAGCTCTGATTTGCGTCTTCTCACACTTGGCAATCTTGCCCATTTTGGAATTGTTTCGAACCCTTTCTGGATAAAAGACGGTAAGAAATCCCCCTATACGAAGACTCATGTCAGTGCGCGCCGCCGGCGATATTAAGCCGCCTGAATGAGGTTGTTGTGAAGAAGAAAAATATTTCTTGACACCTCCGACTTCGCGGTGCTATGCCCGCCCCAAGGAAATGGGGTGATGTTGTAAAGGACTAAAGGAAGAGGCCGCGTAGGTGAGAACAGACGCAAATCAAAAAAAGAGGCGAAGGAAGGAGGGCCGAAAACATGATTGCCGTCGCAACAAACTTCTTGGTGCTGGTCGCAATGTTGCTGATTCCGGCGCTTTCCGAGGCGCGCGTCATCAGCGTTCAGATGAGTGCCCCCACGATCGCGTTTGGCGGCTACTCGTGGCCGGGCGTCGGACAGTACGAAAAGATTACCGGCGTAGCCTACGCCGAGGTGGATCCCGACGATCGCAGAAACAATGTGATAGTCGATATCGGGCTTGCCCAAATACAGCCCGGTCCTGGGCAGCCAGGGAGGACTCCTAGCGGCAAAGTCGCGTACGCGCTCAACTTCTACATTCTCAAGCCCGTCGACTTGAACCAGGTCGATCGGAGCCCTCGGGCCGGACTTTTACAACACCGGCATCCCGACCATCTTCGCCGGTGATCATGCCGCCGATTGAGATCGACACGGCGTTCCCGATCATTTCGCGGAACGGTCCGATCTATCCGAGCTTCGTGCCGACAACCGACAGTGACGGCAATGATATCGCTGGCGTGCGTCTCCCCGACGTGACGGTCCCTCTCGCCACGTACACCGGCTGGGGACTGCGGAGGGGCGCACAGGCAAACGACGGATGCGAAGCCTCGGGCCAATTCATCCCGTTCGCCAAGACAAAGGCCGATCGCTTAGCCTCCGGCGATCCGCGCCCGTCGGTCGAAGAGCGCTATCCGACGTTCGCCGAGTACCAGAGCGCGGTGCACCGCGCCATCGACGGCCTGGTCAAGGACCGCTTGCTGCTGTGTGAGGACGCTGATGATCAACTGGCGCGGCTGAACCAAGCGGGACTGGCCGCGGGTGTACCGCCGCCGCGCGGAAACGGTGAGGTCAAGTCAGAGACACCGCTCTGCCACAACGACAAAAGGCAATAAAACAATTGCCGGTCCATCCCACCGTCACGGCGCTCCCGGGGCGGTGGGTATCCCTCTATGACTGACAAAGAGCCAACGTTAGGCGGACAGACCGGGCCGAGCCCGATTCTCTCGTCGTGATGACTAGACTCAGACTAGAGCCACAGGTACAACCATCAAGCTGTGCCACCTTCCTTGATCCAACCCGACGAGACGACGAGCAGCGCCTATGATGGGCGGCTGCTCATCTTTCAAGCGTTGAGGCAAAACCAGCGGTAGGTAATCAGAAGATAGAGCAGACACGCGAACAGGTGGCTTCGGAATCAGGAACAGGGCTGCTCGACCATCTTCCAACCCGATCTACTTCCGGCCAGAGCGGAACAGTCCGGGCCGAACATACGGGCGCGAGCCGCCGTTGAATACGCTCGGGTGAATGTACTGACGGTCGCCGAAATCGGGCTTGAACCGGACTGCGCAAGCACGAGAGGCGCGACACGGGCTTTGCTTTGCGTGCAGGGCAGAATTGTTTACGACAATGACAGTCACGTTCTGAGGCGGTTCAAAGCTGTCTGAGCTTGTGTCGACGTACCCCAAGCTTTGTCGGTAGTTCTCACCGTTATTTTCACGGTCGACGATCCCCTGAGTGACGGCGTAGCCAACGGTGTTGGAGTCCGCTGTCTGTTCCTTCGCAAGGTCAGTGCGAACGATAAGCTGCGCCGTGTCCCGCAGCGCTACGGGAGTGGCGTAATAATCGTCGGTGAAATGGATTCCCCCTTTTGAATCAAACCACTGATAGGTAACTCCAGCATGAGCCAGCCCCGTCATTCCTGAAAACAGCACCGAGAGCAAAAAAAGAGGCGATCGAGTTTTCATAAGCAATCCTTTGACTCTGGGAGAGAAATTTTTCACCGCGCTTTGGTCCCTTATTGATATTAGTGAAACGACCGTAGAGATCAACGGCGTTCGCGGAAGAGCGGTGCAAAAAAATTCAATTGCCTAATTGACATGAGTGTGAAATTCTAGTAACAGTAACAATTACTAATAAATAAAAGGAGGCTTCTTTATGGCAGGAAAGAGCTTAAAAGGAACAAAAAGTCATGAAAATCTTAAAAACGCCTTCGCGGGTGAATCGCAAGCGAACCGGCGTTACCTTTACTTCGCTAGAGTTGCCGATATCGAGGGCTATCCAGATGTTGGCGGCTTATTCCGCGACACTTCGGAAGCGGAGACCGGTCATGCTTTCGGGCACATGGATTTTCTGAAAGAGGTGGGCGACCCAGCAACGGGCGTACCGATCGGCAACACCGAGAAAAATCTCAAGTCCGCGATCGAGGGTGAAACCTACGAGTACACGGAAATGTATCCGGGTATGGCTAAGACCGCCCGTGACGAGGGTTTTCAGGAGCTCGCCGAGTGGTTTGAGACTCTTGCCAAGGCGGAAAAATCCCACGCAGGCCGATTCACCAAGGGTCTGGATAGGATTGCCGGCAAGGAGCCCGCTGAAGCAGCTAGCTAATTCGCTTTCTGGTTAGGGCTGGGAGTTTGTTTCCCAGCCCCAACCAACGCTGATTTAATCATGGCTTTCGAATTCGACAACCAACCCTTTTGGGACGCGTCTAAGCTTGACACAGAACTCAAGCGGGTCTCCGATATCTGTAATGGGTGTCGCCGTTGCTACAACCTTTGCCCTTCTTTCAATGACCTTTTCGAACGGCTCGATCAAGAATCCGTTGATGGGGATGCAGAAAAACTAAACGGCAAAGACTTCAGGAGCATCACTGACCTCTGCTACCAGTGTAAGCTTTGCTTCAATCACTGCCCCTATACGCCGCCGCACCGCTGGGAAATCGATTTTCCCCGTCTCATGCTCAGATCCAAGGCCGTAGAAACAAGGGCCACGGGTCAGTCGCGCCAGGACCGCTTCCTCGGTCAGGTAGACCGCCTCGGCAAGCTCGGCACTATGTTCGCACCCGTTGTGAACTGGTTGAATCGGAACCGGCTGAACCGATGGCTGATGGAGAAATTCCTTGGCATTCACCGCGATCGCGTGCTGCCAGATTACGCGTCGCAAACGTTTCGCGCCTGGTTTGATAAGAGAAACGGCGGAACGGTCTCGGGTGGCGGCGACAAGGTCGCCTTATTCTACACCTGCACCGTCAATTACCAGGAGCCTGAGATCGGGCAGGCCTCGGTTCGGGTTTTAGAAAAAAACCGCGTTCAAGTCGCGGTGCCGGAGCAGCGCTGTTGCGGCATGCCGTTTCTTGACGGCGGTGATATCGAATCCACCAAGAACAATGCGCGCGCCAATGTTGAATCCTTGCACCGCTTCGTCGAGCAAGGGTACGAGATTGTCGTGCCTGGTCCAACCTGCAGCTATATGCTGAAACGCGAGTACCCGATGATGGTCGCAGGGGAAGCGGCGCAAAGGGTTGCCGAAAAAACTTTTGACATTTGCGAATACCTCATGCGCCTTCATAGCGAGGGTAAGCTCGTCACTTCGTTCATGAAGGAAATGGGCAAAATTGCCTATCAGATTCCCTGCCACCTGCGCGCTCAAAACATTGGTTTTAAATCTCGTGACTTGATGCAGCTGATTCCGGGCACGAGTGTTCAGCTTATTGAAAAATGCGCGGCGATCGACGGGACTTGGGGCTTGAAACGGCAGTATTTCGACCTTTCGCTCAAAGTGGCTGAGCCCCTCTTGCGTGAAATCCGCGGCGGCAATCCTGACCTGACGGTTTCCGACTGTCCGCTCGCCGGACTGCAAATCGAGCAGGCGCTGCAACGGAAGTCTGTGCACCCGATGCAGGTCTTGGAGCGCGCGTACGGCCTCGACGAGAGAGAAATTTAAGCCCGTGAAGAAAATCGTCCTCGAAGATCTGATGGGCCTTGGCGCATACGAGAAAGTACGCGACAAGCTGCGCCAGGAAATCATTGAGTACAAGAAAACCCGTCGCCTTGCGGTTGGGAACCGGGTTTCATTGATATTTGAAGACAAGAAAACGATGCTGTTTCAGATTCAGGAGATCCTGCGCGCGGAAAGAATCACGGATCTGGACAAGATCCGGGAAGAAATCGACGTCTACAACGAGCTTATTCCTGACGCCGGCGAGTTGAGCGCGACTCTGCTGATTGAGATCGTGGACCAGGACCGGATCCGGGCGGACCTGCTCAAGTTCCTCGGCATCGATGAGGCGGTTTATCTCAAGGTCGGAGACAAACATACCATTCGCGCGATCTTCGAGCCCGGGCGCAGCAAAGAGGACAAAATTAGCGCTGTGCAATACCTACGCTTTCCCATAAGCCCAGAAGCACGGGAGAGCTTCCTGCATGGCACCGATGAGGCATCGGTTCGCATTGACCATCCCAACTACCAAGCGGAAGCGGAGATTTTGCCGGCCATCAGGAACTCCCTCGCCCAGGATCTCAAAGATTGAACCCATGATAGAAAACAAACGTAGGCACACCAAACAACTTGAGGTTATTTGGGACGCGGTCAAAGACGAGACCTCACACCCCACCGCAGACCAAATCTATGAGAAGGTGCGCAAAGAGATCCCCAACATCAGTCTTGGAACGGTCTATCGCAATCTTCAGAAGCTCGCTCACCAGCAAAGACTTCAAGTTCTTAAATTAAGCCGGTCCCAGCATTTTGATCCGCTCGTAGAACGTCACGATCACTTCATCTGCGAAAGCTGCGGTCGCGTATACGATATCTTCGCCGAGCCTAAAGAAAAGATTTTGCCTTCCTATCTCCCAACGACCGGTTTCAAGGTGACTTCTCACCAGCTCTCGCTTTACGGCACGTGTCAGGACTGCGTGGGACAAGCCGATCGTGAATGACCGGGCTTGCTGCTCGGAACTCAAAGCGAAGCGCCCCCGCAGTCGCCTGCGCTGATTGTGCGGAGTTTTCTCAAGGAGGGCTGCCTCAGATTGGCGCGCCCAGACCCGGCTTGTAAAGAAACTTGCCCAAGGATAGACTTGGGTCCCACTTCGAGGATAAGGAGATGGAAGAGATCCGCATTCCTCCTGATTCCCAGATAAGACTCCTAACACTGGCGCGCCAAACCCTGGAAAGGTTTGTTCGCGGCGAGGAGAGAGACTCTGTCACGCCTGACGATCCCTATCTTCTCGATGCCGGTTGCGGGGTATTCGTTAGTTTGCACAAGGGCCTGGAACTGAGAGGATGTATTGGAACCTGTTATCCTCTTTCTCCTCTTTACCAAGAACTGATTGAAATGACGGAGGCCGCGGCTGCCCGCGATTACCGGGTCGCGCCCGTACAAACAAACGAGCTCAGCGATGTCACGATCGAATTGTCCATCCTCTCTCCGCTGCAGATTCTCGATGATCCCCTCGCGCTCGAGATTGGCAGGCACGGCCTCTATATCTCTCACGCAAGCAAGAGAGGAGTGCTGCTGCCCCAAGTTGCCACCGAATACGGTTGGGACAAGAAAACTTTCCTGAAGCAGACTTGCCTGAAAGCAGGTTTGTCCGGGGACGCCTGGCAGCGACCCACAACCGAGGTCTGCGCGTTTACGGCGCTTATCTTGAAGGAGGGAAGATGAGACCACGCGGGTTTGTGGGAGTCTTAACAGGCTCTTTCCTTCTGGGCTGGCGCGGGCTAGCCGATGCTTCCCAAAAGCACCGGAATCTTCGTCTGACTCATCCCCAACCGGCCCTGCGCTGGGAATGACTTAAGACTTGGTCTTCGCGGGAAACGGACAGAGAGGTTGCAGCGCGCATCCCGGGCAGCGGGGCTTCTTAGCCAAGCAGATTCTGCGCCCATGATACTGCAGCAAATGACAGAAGTGTGTGCGTTGGTTTTCCGGAACAAAAAGCAAGAGGTCCGCCTCGATCTTGTCCGGGTCGGACTGACGCGTAAAACCCAATCTTTGCGCCAGACGCAGGACGTGGGTATCAACTCCGATCGCCTGCTGGCCAAAAGCATTTCCGAGCAAAATGTTGGCGGTCTTCCGCCCCACGCCCGGCAAGGTTAAGAGATCGTCGAGCCGGTTCGGAACTTGACCGCCGAAGCGCTCGACGATCGCCACGCAGCATCGCTGAATCAGTCTTGTCTTGTTCCGGTAAAAATTGACCTTTCCGACATCGCCTTGCAATCGCCCTTCCGCCGCCCGCGCGTAGTCGCCCGCGCTGCGATATTTCTTAAACAGGTCACTCGTGACTTGATTGACCAGATCATCCCGCGCCTGTGCCGCAAGGATCAAAGCAATCAAGAGTTCCAGCGGACTGGAGAAGTTGAGGTCAAGTTTCGCATCGGGATGAGTTCGGTTCAGAACTTGAATGATCTTGCCGGCCCGGGTTTTGCGGTTCAAAAGTGTCGGAGTGTTTTTTGTCTTGGCCATTTCGAATTTGCGGTGAAAGTATGATATCAGTAGAGTGAGTTGTCAAAAGGAGGATTTGTGGATTTAAACGAGCTAAGGAGATTGACTGTGCTGAAGCTTAGAGATCTGGCCAAAGAGGCGACGGATCTCCAAGGGGTGGGCGGGATGCAAAAGGAAGAACTCGTGAAAGCGATCGCCAGAGCGAAGGGGATCGCTTTTGTGCCAGCGAAAGACCTGAGCACGATCACTGCCGTCAAGCAGCAGATCCGCGTCCTGAAGAAGCAACGGGATGAGATTTTAACCTCTTCCAAAGACGCTAAACAGGTGAAGCGAATCCGCCGCAAAATCAAATTGCTGAAGCGCACGACGCGGCAACTTGCCGCCGCGGCAACGCTGCAACCCAGCGGCCCCGCTGGCACTGCTTCGCCCTCCGTCTAGGAGACTTTCTGGTCCAAAATAGCAAAGGGGCCCCTAGGGCCCCTTTCATCATTTGGTTGCGGGGCCGGGATTTGAACCCCCCTTAACATCTGCTCTTAAAAACCTCCAGCTGCTAAGTATGCGACAATTCAAGAAGTTGCAAAGGCGCAAAAGCGGATAGTAGCACCTTCTGGCTATACGCGATCGCACCAAAATCGAACCGTTTTCGAACGATTGTTCAATGCTTCGTAGCCGCGTCCGCGCGCGTAACGATCCACAGCAAGCGCACCCTGCCTGCCGTCAGCTTCAGCGCAATAGGTTGGACCGCCTTGGTTTCAATTGGCTGTCTCCGGGAGCGGCCCGTTCTCGCTTGATACGCCCGGTTTCACGGTGCGGCAATGGGCCAGGCCCCGGATACTCGGACCGAAGCGCGACAACGTCTTGACCGGGAAAGTGCAGAGGCGTAGACAGGTCTCAAGAACGACGCTTGTCGGCCCAGCACAGATGCCCGTCCACGTCAAAGAGTTCGGCCACATCGCCGACATCAGTGAGCTCATCAACGAGCTAGAGAAGCGCGATCTCGCGAGCCAAGACGAAGCCCATGTACGATTCTGGTTCCGCGGCCAGGAACGCGACGATTGGAGCTTGGCGCCGGCCGTCTTCCGCCCAACGTTTCGCCGAGACACGAACGAGAAGGAGCGCCTTCGTATTGAACGACACCTCACTCAAGACTTTTGTATCGACTCCGCCGGGCTGCGCGGCAACATCAAGACGATCGCGCACATATACGTGCTGGAACAACACTATAGAATGCCAACGAGGCTATTGGACTGGACGACTAGTCCATTGGCGGCGGTCTACTTCGCTGTGCAGAATCAGAAGGAGGATAGCCACGACGGCGCACTCTTCCTGATGGACGCATACCAGATCAAGAACCGACCTGTGGGAACAGAAGGCGTGTCGACGACCGATAACCAACATTTCCACGATGCACTAACTGCCATCTTCCACTGGGATGATAAGGTAGAGTCTTTAGACTTCGTGATGGCAATTCGGCCAGATCGTCTCGACATGCGTGTTAGCTTCCAGCGCAGCTGCTTCACCTTTCATTCCCCGTTGCATCCCGCTCTCACGACTCCCGGTCACAACCCAACGCTGGGCTTCTGGCGAATCAAGGCTTCAGCAAAGAGCTTGCTCCGTCGTCAGCTCGCGACGATGTCGATCGACGACTTCGCGATCTTCGGTGACCTTGATAGCCTCGCGAGCAAACTTAAGAAAGCCTATCGAGTCTCCTAGGATTCGAGCCGGGCTGGGCGGGACGAAAGTTGTCGTAGTAGGATCAACAGGTGACTGGTTGGAAGTTCGCTCCAAACACGGCAATCCGCCCGGCTTTATCCGTCGTCAGGATGCCATGTTCGTGGAACAGAGTACCCGCTAGCTATTTGACAATCGTTCCGGGTGCAAATCTAACGCTAAGAAGATTTGCGCCTGTGTCAAGTGTTTCTACTGATATAAGTCTGCTCAATTATCTGCACGATGCCCTGCACGAGCTGTGCGAGCTGCTGGACCGTTGAAATAACAGACTGCTTCTCGAACGGTTGTCCCTGCCCGAAGTATATCTCCAAGGTCGGCTTTCCGTAGCTCTTTATGTGCAATTTGGATCCCGTGGATATCAGGCCAGACATTCGGTCATGACGAACTCTAATTCCACAGTTTTCAAAAACGTTATGATTCTCGTCTTCCGCGCAAACTCCATCGACTCCAACAATACTAAGGACAAGGATCAAGGAACGATGTTTATCGAGAATATCCAAGTCGTGCAATCCGTACAAGGCATCATTCCCTCCACGGTACGGTTTTATTGTATCAATGATGAGCTCATAAATGTCTCGGCCCACAGCCTTTAGTTTTCCACTATTAATTTGACCTATAAGTTCCTGCCGAAACTTAAAAAATGGAAATTTCGTCGTGCCATCAAGGGTTTTTCCAGCATTGATAAGGATCTCACAGATAACCAAGTCAAGGGCACTATGAAGATTATGAACGATATCCCCGATGATCAAGGGAATATCGCTTGGAATTGGGCTAATACTCTCGACCTTGAGAGTGTTGTATCCGGTATTAGGATCAACATCGACTCTAAGACGGCAAAAGTCAGTCTTACCAAATTCACTGAGAAGCGAATTGAGGTCGGTGATGTGCTTATAGGCACGTCCGATCTTTAACTTTGAAGCAGTGAAAAAATTATACACTTGAGACGCGCGTTCTCAATCCCAAGGGGGTCATGACATCAACCGCAACCCAATCGGGACTGGGGTTGGGACTGCAAATGACTTCACAGCACCACAGAAAACATTGGTGCCTTGCCCTTTCGCTTTTCGGGTTTGTGAGGATGAGTTTGCCTTTTGTCCCGCAAAGGCAAGCGTTTCAGTTTAACCTCTCCGGTCAATATGCTTCTCAAGCTCTTTGAATAAGGTTGATGCCGGTAACTACGGCGATCCACTCGCCATCTTTCGGATACGACGCGGATTCTAGTTTGAACTTTGCAAGGGTTTCGCCTTCCTTTGCGAGCATATTGACTACTCGTATTTGTTGTTCTTGTGGGATTCCCTCGTCGTGAATCCGTCGGTCAACGGTTTCAATTTGCTCTGGAGATGGTAGTGATGCTTCAGCCGGATGTTCGACGAAGATCGCGCTGACCTCCGGGTTTCGAAGTGCTCGGTAATAAGCCGCTTTGATGGCATCGTACGAGAGGCCGAGGTTCAATTCTTCCAATTTCCACAACGCCTGGTCGGTGTTCGCAGCTTGCCTGCTTTTTTTGAGATGATTGACCAGTCCCACCAAAACGAGCGGGTGAAGAAACTCGTATTTTGATTTTGGCCAGCCACGATTTCTTAGCGTTAGGCTAAGTTCTTTAAAATGCAGAATGGCGTCAGCGACCCACGGGACCTGTTTGAACTCTGGACTAACGTCGAGCAGGCCTTGAACCGCTCTACGACGAATTCCACGATTGTATCGTTGCCAATGCTTTCGAAGAAGGTTTTCAGTTTGGCTCTGAATGTCCGCCAATTTCATCATTTCTGATTCCGCACCAGATACGGGGAACGGAACGCGGATTCGTTTAGCGCTAATGAGGTCTGCTGAGAACACAGGGCTTAATGTCACAGCTAGTCGAACGGGTATTACCTCGTAGGTTGCCCCTTTTGTTGTGATTTTGGCCATGAATTTTTGCAACAGCTTTTCTAAGCCATCATGGCTACATTGTCGAAGGATTTTACAACAAGGTAATGCAAAATGAAATCTACTGTTCGACTCTCAATTCGAGAGACCGCGGATATCTTTGGCGTTGATCCCTACACCGTGCAGCGCTGGATTTGGGGAGGGAAATTGAGAGCCAAACGTAAGGGCTGGCGATGGGTCATATGGGCTAGTGACGTTCGTAGAAAACAGAGTGAGAGGAGGTGAGAAGTAATATGGCTAGCAAAAGAGAACTGCAGCGCCGTGTTGACGAGCTTGAGGAAAAGCTGGCACAGGCCCGCTGTTTGATAGACGCGGCTCTTGGGCTCGAAGACGATGACGACGACGAGAACGAAAGCGCAGACGAGGACTAGACTAGAGACCCGAAACTAAAAAGCCCGTTGATTGCGGCAACAACCAACGGGCCACAGGAAGTAATTTTTATGCTGTCCACTACTTCCCTTTTACAGCAGAAGGGTAACGCGGATCATTGCGCCGATCAAGAGTTATCAATATCCGGCCAGGTTGTGACGGCTCCTGAGCCGGTGGGCGAACCGGACAGGTTCGTAAGGTTGCCCGGGGTGGGGGGCTTGGGTGGCTCGCCTGCTCCGGGTGCCCCCCATAAAAGCCGTCGGCGGGGCGGTGGTGGGCGGCATTTCTTTTCACTTGTATCATCTCCGAATAACTCAACAAGAGAGTCCAGGAACGGTCTTAAGTGCGCCAATCCGTTTTTGCTCTTAGGGACGTGTACGCACGGATCGAAACGATACCGGCTTGTACCTTGTAAGCGCCGTGACTGTGAGGCATGCGGAAGGGTCGGGAGACGAAGAATAGCCGAGCGGATTGCTTACGGTGTGAGGCAGTTTTGGCCTTGTGCGTGGATAGTTCTGACTTTTGCAGTAGCAGACGCGGAAAGTCCTGTCTGGAAAAAGCAGGCTGTAAAACGATTAGGCGTCTTTATACGCGCACTTCGAAAAGAACTAGGGGTCAAGCTCGAATATGCCGCAACGTATGAATGTACGGCTCGCGGAAGGCTTCATATCAATCTGATAATCGGTCCCTGGAGTTTTATTGAGCAACGTTGGTTGTGTGAGCTCTTGGGGGCTTGAGTCTGGGTAGAGCGGGTTAAGGACTGCGGGGCTATCGGTAGAGAAGCCGCGAAGTCTTACAGCGTAGACGGATTGAGCGGGTATCTTTCTAAACTTGAGCAAGCGGTACCTAGAGATTGGGGCCGGCGCTGTTCGTTCTCGAAGGGATGGCCCAAATTACTTCCTGGGGGCTTGCCTCGGCTCGGTGAGATCCGATGGGAATATGCTCTAGGCGAAGATAGAATATATTTTGTCGCGCAGTCGGGCAACTTCCTTCAGGGCGTAGGTGAACTAACTTTAATGCCAGTGGATAATGATCAAAGCGAGTGGCTTTTGTTGATGACGAGCCATGCATGTGCTTTGTACGAGCTGGCCCGTAAATGAAAGATTATCGTCGATATGAAAGTCCACTACGAGTTTGCGTGTTTTAACTGCGGCATCCCTTTTGTCGTCAATGCTGCGTCCTTGTTGCGCAGGATTCCTGAGCCAGTCGTCTGTCCTTTTTGCGTACATACTTCCCTCCAAAAAATTAAAGAGGTCCAGATTGAGTCAATCCTGATAGAAATAAGAGACAGAAAAGCCAAAAAGGGAAAGAAAAACAGTCAGGAAAAAGGAAGATGAATCGGCTTGACACTGAACCCGAGGCCGAGGTATCTGAATGCGACGGTAAACGTCCCTCGCATGGCAAGCAATGAAAGCGAAACGCTGGGGTACTGCCGCAACCTGCGTCAACGTCGGAGTAAACAACAAAACGCTCAAAAAGGTCTTGACGGTAAGGTTCCACGGCGGCTCGATGCCTTCTACAGAGTTATTGACGGTTTAAACGTCCCGATTCAGGAGGCCCTAATTGCCCCCACACATCAAAAGGCGCAAGGATCGCGGCTCTATGTACTACCTGGTAGACGGGGCCAAGACACGGTCGCTTAAAACGAAGAAAAAGGGACTCGCCGAGTACCTGCTTCAGGAATACATTAAAGGGAAGTATGGATTAAACCCGACTCCCACGGTAAAAGTGTTTTTTGATTCATGGATTCAAAAGAAGATTGAGCCACTTTTCCGGCGGTTTCAGGTTCGTGACTATAACCAGCATTTCAAAACCTACATTCTACCGAAGTTTGAAGAAACCCGCCTAATGGCGATCGGCACCGGTGATTTGATAGACTTTCGTGTTGACCTGCTCCGGAAAGGCTTGGCTGTGAAGACCTCCCGAAACATTATCGACGGATCTTTCCGTGCCCTGTACCGGGACTCCCGCGCGGAGATCGACGAACTCAAGGGGCGGGATCCGTTTATCGACGTTCAGTGGCCGGCCACGCCGAGGAGAAAACCCGATCCGTTCACGCCAGAGGAGCGAGATAGGATCATCAGGCATTGGATCGATTCGGATTTTTTCTATTATCCGTGGGTCTTTACTCTCTTTCACACTGGGATGAGGCCGTCTGAGGCCGCGGCCCTTACCTGGAATGACGTTGATCTTTTGGCGAAGACGGTCTCAATCAGCAAGTCGCGCTATATGGGGATGGACTCGGCGCCGAAGACCTCCCAGAGCGCACGAACGATCGTGGCATCCATGCCCGTAGTCGAGGTCCTTCGGCTGCTCCCCTCGCGTGAGCTGGGGTTAGAGCGAGTCTTTGTAAACAAGTTTGGTGAGCCGATGAACGCGAAGAAATGGAGCGAGCACAATTGGGCCGAGCCGCTCCGCAAGATTGGGATCAGACACAGGAAGTTTTACGCGACGCGGCACACTTTTTATTACAGAGGCAATCAGGCGGGGGGAAAATCCGCTTGCGGTCGCTCAGTACTGCGGGACTTCGCTAGCAATGATCCAGGCCGACTACTGCGGGACCTTAAGTCTCAACCTGGATCAAACCGTTTTCGAACCGCAAGCGGAAAACCCCTTGCAAAATTTGGTTGCGGGGCCGGGATTTGAACCCGGGACCTCAAGGTTATGAGCCTTGCGAGCTACCGGACTGCTCCACCCCGCGATAAAGTAGACTTTTCTTCTAGCTGCTGGGCCGCCCGAAGTCAAGGTTTACCGACAATGAAATCAGGCAGGGATACGCCGTTAGTGACCGTCGATATCATCATCGAGGTTGAAGACCGGCGCATCGTCTTGATTGAAAGAAAAAATCCTCCTCACGGTTGGGCCATTCCCGGCGGGTTCGTCGATTACGGTGAGAATTTGGAAACGGCGGCACTCCGGGAAGCCCGGGAAGAAACCGCGCTGGAAGTCAAGCTCTGCGAACAGTTTTACACTTACTCAGATCCGCGCCGCGATCCCAGGTTTCATACCGTCTCGACCGTCTTTATCGGTAGCGCACACGGGCAGCCAGAGGGGAGAGATGATGCGAAACAAGCCCAGCTTTTCACCGAAACCACCCTGCCCTCCCCCATCGTCTTTGATCACCCGCGGATCCTCACGGACTATTTCAACTATAAAAAGACCGGTGAGAGACCGAAGATCGCAAAGTAAAAAAAGCTCCACCCGATAGCGGTAGGATGGGTTGAGGCGCGCTGCGCCGATACCCATCGTCGGTGTCTAGCGGAGTTCCTTGATTGCGGTTTCGATCCGGTCACAGCCTTTCTCAATTTCCTCCATCGATGTCGCGTAGGTGAGCCGGATGTTTTCCGTGGCGCCGAAATCCTCTCCCGGTACCACGGCCACCCGTGCCTTTTCGAGAAGAAATTCGGCCAGATGGATCGGCGCTTCGATTTTCAGCTCGCCGGTTTTTTTCCCCAGCAAGGCGCGGATATTAGGAAACACGTAGAAGGCTCCTTGAGGCTTGAAGCAGCGGATTCCCGGCATGGCGTTCAGGCGGCTGACAAATAGATCTCTCCGGCGCTGGAACTCGCGCGCCATCTCCGCGACCTCGTCCTGCGGGCCCGTGATCGCTTCCAGCGCCGCGGCTTGCGCGATCGAGTTGGGGTTGGACGTGCTCTGGCTTTGAATCTTGGCGGCGGCGGAAATGACAGCGGCCGCGCCGAGCGCGTAACCAATGCGCCAGCCGGTCATCGCATAGGTCTTCGACACGGCATTCACGATGATCATCCGCTCTCGCAGCGCTGGCGCAACGCCCAGCATCGTGTAGAACTGAAAGCCGTCATAGACGATCTTTTCATAGATATCGTCGGAGACAACCAGGCACTCATGCTGTTCCAGCACCCGCGCCAGCTCCGCGAGCGCTTCGCGGTCATAGGCGGCGCCAGTCGGATTGGAAGGGCTATTCAAAATAAGAACCCGGGTTTTGGGAGTCAGCGCCGACCGTAGCTCCGCCGGTGTGAGGCGAAAGCCATTGGCTTCTTTAGTCTGGATGATTTTTGGCACCCCACCGCTTAACAAGGCCATGTCAGAATAGCTGACCCAGTAGGGGGCCGGGATCACGACTTCGTCACCGGGGTCGACCACGGCTTGGAGAATGTTGTAGAGGGCGTGTTTTCCACCGCAGCTGACGATGACTTCGTTTTTATTGTACTGAAGGCCGTATTCACGACGATACTTATCAGCAATGGCGGCCCGCAGCGGCTCAACCCCTCTTACATCCGTGTACTTCGTCATTCCTTTTTCTAACGCGCGCACCGCCGCATCCTTGATACGTTGCGGGGTATCAAAGTCGGGCTCGCCCGCGGCAAAAGTCACCAGGTCAATGCCTTGCGCCTTCATCGCTTGAGCCCTGGCCGTCACCGCCAGTGTAACGGATGGTTTAATCGCCTTACTTCGTTCGCTTAACTTCAACCGTCGGACCTCTCCTTCGACTTGTCTTTGAACTTTTCTCTTAGTTCCTTCAGCACGTTGCCTGGAACGACATGCGACACGTCACCACCAAGGCTCATCACCTCTTTGACCAGACGCGAACTGATATAGAAAAAGGATTGGCCCGTCATCATAAATAGCGTCTCAAGACCCGGTTTTAAATGGCGATTCATCATCGCCATCTGGAACTCAAACTCGAAGTCAGAAACCGCCCGAAGCCCACGGATGATGACATGGGCGCCAACCCGCTCCGCATAATCCACTAACAAACCTTCGAAGCTATCGACTCGAACCCGGCCCTTAAGATTCTGAAAAACCCTCCGCGCCATATCCAGCCGCTCCTCGACCGTGAAGAGCGAGTCGCGCTTATCCGGATTGATCGAAATCGCGACAATAATCCGGTCAAAGACCTGGAGGGTTCTTTTGACGAGGTCCACGTGCCCATTCGTGATCGGATCGAAAGAGCCCGGATAGACGGCGATTTTGGAACCTGGCATAGTTCAACGATCCTCGGCCCGGTTGTCTCGTGAACGATGGACGAAAAACGAGAGCACCGTCGTTCCGTAGCGCCGCCGGTCTCGCAAGGCCAGCTTGTTATAGGTTTGTTCCACGCCTTCCCGAATGCTGTGCTCCACAACGATAACCCCGCTTTCCGCTAAAATTTCTGTTCCGGCCAAGATTCCCATGACACTCCTAACCAGGTCCTTTTCGTACGGAGGGTCAAGAAAAATCAGGTCGAACTTTCTTCTCCGGCGCGCCAGCACCCGAAGCGATCTCAGGACCGGAGCGGTCCACACGCTACTGTTCGCAGCGAAACCCACACTCCGTAGATTCTCCTGAATGGCTCGCGCCGCGCTCCGTGAAGCATCAACTAACAAAGCCTCCGCTGCGCCACGACTCAAAGCTTCCAGGGATACATTCCCGGAACCGGCGAAGAGGTCAAGGATTCTCCAACCTGACAGGTTATGCGGGAGAATATCGAAAAGCGCCTCCTTAACTCTGGCTGAAGTGGGACGAAGAGCTTGGCCCTTGGGAGCTTTAAGGCGTTGCCCTTTGGCCCGTCCGCCGATGATCCGCATCCGCGCTGGTCCGCCCCGCCGTATGATTAGTCTTTCATGCGGTCGCCGTTTGTATCACAATCTTGCCGAATTGCTCTCTTTGTTCCAGGCGCCGGTGTGCCGCTGCGGTATCTCTTAAAGGAAACACCTGGTCGACAATCGGCCGAACTCGGGCCGTGCTCATGAAAGCCAAAAGCTGGCGAAAATCTTCGCGGCTTCCTAGAGTCGAACCAAAAATCTTCAGATGGTTCCAGAACACACGGCGCAGGTCAGTTTTGGGGCTTACTCCAGCAGTCGCTCCGCAAGTGACGAGTCGACCGCCTTTGGCCAACGCCGCAAGGCTCATGCCCCAGGCGTCTCCGCCCACGCAATCGACTACGACATCGGCGCCCCGCTTTCCCGTGAGAGCGCGCACCTCCCTGGCAAAATCGTTTGCGCTGGAATTGATCCCATGGTCCGCGCCCCAGTTTCTTGCCAGCTCCAGCTTCTGGTCACTGCTTGAGGTCACGATAACGTGCGCCCCCATATGTTTGGCCAGCTGCAGCGCGGCCGTCCCGATGCCACTGCCAATCCCCAAGATCAGAACGTGCTCTCCCGGTTTGAGTTGGGCGTTGGTCACGAGCATCCTCCAGACGGTAAGAAAAACGAGCGGGAAGGCTGCGGCCTCCTCAAAGGAGAGATCCGTCGGGATGAGAAAACAGTTCTTCGCCGGCAGCTTGACATATTCCGCATAGGTACCCTCAAGCCGCTCGCCCAAAACGCGCAGATGAACACACATAAAATCTCTATCGGTAAGGCAGAACTCGCAGCTGCCACAGCCGGTAGGCGGGTAAAGACAAACTTTATCCCCGACCTGGACATTTTTTACGTCCGCACCAACTTCCATGACAACACCCGCACCGTCCGCCCCTAAGATGTGCGGCAGCCTGATATCAATCCCGGTGAGCCCCCGCCGATTCCAAAGGTCAATATGGTTGAGGGCGGCGGTCTTAAGCTCCACGATAAGCTCCTCCGACACAGCCAAATGCGGCTCCTCAACTTCCTCATAACGAAGCTTATCGGCCTCCCCATATTCATGAATACGCATTGCTTTCAAAGATGATTCCCTCTGTGCTCTTCTCGTTACCAAGATAGCTCGCGGGTGTCAATTCGCCGCCCGCCGATATCGCGACACGGCGTGGGATAACGACAACGATGTGATTTCGACAATGAGCGATCGAAGATGGCAGGTGAATCTTTAGGCGGAAAAAGAGGTCCCGCAGCCACACGTTCCGGTAGCGTTGGGGTTGATGAGCTTGAAACCCGCAGCCTGCAAGCCGGTCACATAGTCGATGACGATCCCCTTTAAAAGCCCGGCGCTATGAGAATCGATCAAGACTTTGAGTCCGCCGATGCTTATCACCGAGTCGCCGGGCTTTTCTTCCCGGTCGAAATCCAGCATGTAAGAAAACCCCGAGCAACCACCGCCAGTGACCGCGACCCGTAACCCGTAGCCATGCAATTGGTCGCGTGAAAGCAGCTCTTTGACTTGGATCACCGCTCTTTCCGTCATCGTCACAAGCGGATTGTCGCACTCTTGATTCAATCCCTGCGATTCCATTGAACCCCCAGTTTTCCAGACCCTTTCAAAGCTAGAGCTTGCGTCGGGCCCACGCCGGGCGTGGACTGTTTGTTTTTTTTGGCGTACTACTTATTCTCAGAATGTCGTCGACGAGCCTTATGAGTCCCACCCTTCTTCTTCGCCGGTTGGCGTTGCTGTTTGTGTGCAGTTGTGCAGCGTACGACGTCGCGGGCGTTGTACAAACGGGGCGAACGGCTCTGATGAACGGCGACCCCGGTAGCGCGCTGACTCAGTTCGAGCGCGCTGCCGAAAAAGATCCTACCTACGTGGCCAACTTCACGCCCTTGCAGGAAGGAATATGGACTTATGTCGGGAGAGCACATTATGGGCAAGGGACCTTGATTGAGGCACGGGCGGCGCTGGAAAGATCTCTGGCCCTCAACAAAAAGGATTTCGTTGCCCGGCTCTATTTGGGTCTGACTCTGATTCGCTTGCAGCAAGACACGAAACCGGCAAAGGGTCTTTCCATTGACGACGTGCTCTTCGCGTTAAGAGAAGGCGTTGAGCCGAAGCGGATGGCTGCTTTGGCCGCTGAAAAGGGCATCGATTTCGACCTTACGGTTGAAGCGGAAACCAACCTGCGCAGGGCCGGCGCCGATAATCAGCTCCTGCAGAGGATCAAAGCATTACGCGACGAGAGCAAGGCAAAGCGGGCGAATCTCCCATCCCGAGACCAAGGCGTGCTGGAACTCGAAACGTCATTGAAAGAGTGCCTCGACTGGCTGGAGACCTTCACCGCCACTAGCACGGAAGGAAATTACTGGGACCCCGGAAGGCAAATTCGTTCCCACATCAGAGCCACTTTGGCCGAGATTTCTCGCAAGGATATCGATCCGAAGAATTTTGTGACTAACGGCGAGTGGCTAGGCGAAGAACTCGAAGGAGAGGTTGAGCGCGCGCGCCGCCAGGAACAGCGCGACACAAGGCCGTCAGTGACGTTTTAAGATCCGCACTTACCGGGAAGATCAGTCGGCCACGATTACAACGCCGAGCATTTGAGTTCCGTTCTTCCGAGCCGCCGCTCGGCATTGCATGCCCGTCGCGTTGTTTCCAGCGCTGCCTGCACGTCTTTGTCGTTGGGCTTGACGATTCTTGCCTTTTCCAGCACAGCCAGAGCCGCCCCATAGTCTCCCCGCTCACGGGATGCCTGCGCAGAGCGTAAATATTCCTTAACCATGTTATCCTCCACCGCGGTTTGGGGCGCCGGCCTCTCGACGCCGCCTTTCACCACAAAAGCAAACGGAGGACTCGAAAGACCACCGTAACTGGCCAAAACTTCCGCTTTGCCTTCGCTGCGCGCCTCTGCCTGGCCATCGGCGGACACGGTCAGGATTTTTGGTTGATTGCTGCGCCACTCGACTCCCCCGGTAATGACTTTTTCCGTGCCATCGGAGTATTTCCCTCTCACTCTGAGACGCAAGGACTCGTATCGCCTTAACTCCGGCTTGCTGCTTTCTACGAACAGGGAAACGAGCCGGGCGATGGGCTTTTCCGCGCCTTTCACAAACAGAGTCAAGGGAGCGCTCACGACTCCGGCATACCGGGCCGTGATATCGGCACGGCCTTCACTCTGTCCCACCACCTGACCGCTCGAGCTTGCCGTGACAACGGTCGGTCGGCTGCTCCGCCACTCCGCTCCATCGGCAATGACCTTCTCCCCGCCATCAGCGTATCGTGCAAGCAATTTCAGCGTCAGCCGCTCGCCCGCCTTTAGCTCGTCCCTACTTGCATTCAACGTTAGAGAGACAAGGGGAAGTGGCTTCACTGGCTGTACAGCGATCCGATCGTCACCCGGCTTGACGGACAGCGTCACCGGTGAGCTTTCGATATCCCCATAACGGGCGATGATTTCTGTGCTCCCCTCTTTTTGCGCCTCCAATTGGCCGAAAGAATTTACTTTCCCGACGGAGAGATTGCTGCTTCTCCACTGCGCGCTATCGGTAATCTCTCTCGTGCTCCCGTCGGAGTAGCTCGCCTTGAGCTTGAGCGTAACACGATCTTTGACTCTGATGTCCGTTTGGTCTGGCGCCACGGCTAAAGCGACGATCTGGACAGGTTCCCGCACTTCTCCGCCAAAACGGCCACGGAGCCATTGAATCCCGCTCCCAGCCATGATCACGAATAACGCGACGGCACCAAGTATCAGCCATTTTGAACGGACGCCTTTCCGCTTTGCTTCGGGCGCCACCGAAGGGGTCCGTCTGCCCTCCGCGACGTCATTTGCTTGAGCCGGCTTGGACACCCGACTCGTTTCCGCGGTTTGTTCTGTCGGCGCGACTTCCGGCTGATCGATGACCTGGACCGGCGCAGGTGAGCGCTGCACGCTAAAAATCATCCCATCAGAGGCTCGCAGGTAGAGTACCGGGGTGCCCCATTCCAAGCCGTTGCCGGCAGCGAAGATGGCTTTCCGCGCTTCGGCGACCGCAGCGTCGACGGGATAGCCGTCGGCAACGGCGGCATAAAATTCATGTGAAAAGGTAATCGCTGCCTCGTCGGTGATTTCGAATTGCATGGCGATCACCGCGGGCACACCCTGTTGGACAAGACTCTGCGCCGTCCCCGCAAACGGGTCCGTGCGCGCGGTACGCGCGCCCTCGCAGGCGTTAAGCACGGCTAAGCGCAGGGCGCGGTGGTCGTGCAACAAGGTCCCCAGGTCTTGGCCGCTGACAGGCCGGCCTCGTTGATTGTCATTTTCCAAGATCAGCACCCCGTCTTGCAGCGCCGGGTCAAAGCTTCCGTGCCCGATGAAATGAAAGATATGATATTCGCCGCGCCGCAGTCGCCGTTGCAGCTCAGACAGGGTCGCGTTGTCCAAACGTTCGAGAACAACCATGTTATCCCGCGCCAAATCGCCGATCGACTCCTGCAATTTGCTCCATTCCTTCTCCACATGGAGCTGGGGATAGTCGCTTGGGCTGGAAATCATGACAAGAACTCGAAGCGGCGGCGTGACGTTGAGCGCGCGGATGCGCTCCGGCAAATCCAAATAGCGCACGAAAGGCGTTTCAGCAGAGAGCGCCACGAACCGGTTCAATCCGGGGTTGTAAAGATATTCCCAGGGAAGGTCCGCCAGTTCCGGCACCTCGGTCAGGCGCAGCCTGATGCGCAATCCCGCGCCCTGTCGCTCCGCCTCGTCGATGCTGCTCCGCAGACAGCCTCGAACGTCGCCGTTGAACACGGCGGAAAAAAGACGCTCACCGAAGGTTTTCGCGGCCCGAACTTCCGGCGAATCGATCCTGCGGGTTCCTCCCCTGGGTCGGCCCACTCGCAGCAGAAAGTTTTCCAGCTCCAGATCTGAAAAGGGTAGGGTAAAAAAAGCCGCGGCTTGACCGGCGGGCGAAGTCAACACCTGTGCCCGATAACCCTCGGGCGTGCGCTGAATTAGAAGATCAAAATCTGAATAGATTCGGTCCAAAAGACACTCTGCGGGCGCGCATGATTTTTGCGCCCTTCCGTTTTAAAAGGCTACTACGTTTTATGCCTCCAAGTGAGCTTGACCGTGTAATTGGCTTCCGCACCCGCGGAAGCGAGCACTACACCAACGTCCGCGCTCAGTTTAATTCCGAATTCCACCTCTACCTTGTCAGGGGCTTCGCTCAAGTCGCGAAGCTTGGCAATGATTGCCGACGCGGCGGGCCTTAGCTTATCCAACGCGGTCTCGAAGCTTTGCCCGGCTCTCTCGACCACTTCATTGGGCCGCCCGCTGCGCACCGGGCTGGCTCTCACGCCGGTTTCCTCCACTTCAACCATGATCGAACCTCCACTCTCAAGGGGAAATTCCACCAGCTGTTTCATTGATTCCTCCTTGTAGCTCATTGCCACTGAGGCAAACATCCTCTCACGGCTCTCGTCAAGGTCCTGTCTAGACTTTTCACGAACGCTCCCCCATTGAAGCGTACGCTTCAGGTTTTGCGCATCATCTCAAGTCTACAAGCCGCGATTTTACGGTGTCCAGCCGGGACGGTCAAACAAGTTTCACGGATGCAGCCCGCGCCTCTTTTAAGTCTTTGCGTAAGCCCCAGAGTACGGTATATAACGAATGGTGACAATAAGAGCGAGGCCGGCAATTCCTAATACCGTCATATTGCCAATGCCCTATGGATGCCTAGATTCCGCGACTCTTTCGATTGCATCCCGAAAGGGCCTGGAGAAAGCCATAAAGGAGTGGCAGGGGACGAGACAAATCTCGAAGCCCAGCACCTTCTTGGTGGTTACGAGCTACAAATATCAATCGGATCAGGAACAGGGTCTTAGGAAAGCGTTGGTCACCCGTCTGCTCGCGGATGACGAGTTTGCGCAGAACATCTTCTTCATTGAGGCGCGCAACGAAGAAGACCTGGCCACCAAGGTAGTGCGCACCAAGCCTCTCATTCCCATTCAAACGTTGCTTCTATTCGCCGAGTCCCGCCACGCCGTGAGCGTCAGTCCGATCTTCAAGAGAAAGTTCGGAAAAGCCTTGAAAATTAAAAAATTCAAAGCCGACTTCGAGTTCAACCACCCTTGGATCAGTACGTCTTCTCCTGCCGTCTGGTCCCTGCGCAACGTGATTGTGCGGAGCTGGTTTGAAATTAGAAAAAGAAGTGGCAGGGGTGTGCGCAAGAAATTGCGCTACCTGTTCTGGTCTTAGTCGCCTTCGTCGGGAGTCGGCGGCCTGGACCGCGATGAGCCGCAATTCCAGCACTCGAGAAACTGGCCCTCGATGACTTCGCCGCAATGCCCGCATTGCCAGGATTTCTGCACGCTCTTGAGAGGCGCGAAAGCCCTCGTCAAAACTGCCTGCGCTGCGGCATATTGCTCATCTTCGCAGACCCACAGCTCGGGCCAGCACTCAATCGGGGGAAGCTCACCCATAGCTGCGGTTAAGTGCATGTTTCTCAGAACGCAATCAATGCCGCGCGCTTCGAGAACGCTCTTGAGGTGACCCAGCATCAAAAGATCCTGGGCGCTGTAGAGCTTCTTCATCGTTTTCTTCGCCTCATCCAACGGACTCTTCTCGACGCCGGTCGCGAGCGCCCAGGATCTCAATATCCGGAATCGCCGTTTGTAGCAACCTGTCCGAAGGCCAATGCCGCCGCGCGTTTTAACATTTTCGAGCTTTGCTCTTCGCCGCAAGGGACCGGAGTTCAGGGGCATGATCCTCCCAATGCCTGCCGTCAAACTGCCGCACCCTTAATCGAAGCACCGTTTCCCCTTCCAGGCACCGCACGTTGTTACCGTAGCCATTCGGATTCGACCCGGGGACATTCAAACCGCACCCGGCCGTAGCGACGACCGCCCATATGTTTGGCCGCTGAACCCTCTAACCCTCTCGGGCCCGCAGGAGAACCTCCATGTTGAGCTCCAGTTTTTTCCCCAACCACAACGACCGCTCCAAATGATCGCCCGCGGCGTCACCGCCGGTTCGCAGGTGCACGAGGACGTCCAGCCCCTCGCGGTTAAGCATCAGCCAGGGAACGACTTTACCGAACTCGTCCGCCGTAAATGCAACCTGGTACATTGATTTGAGATGCGGTCCGACCGGTTCGTCGTGCCAACGCCCAAGCTCGACGTTGAATTGACCCAGGCCTTCGCGCACGTGCACCGCCGCCGCTCGACTCGCCGGATCATAATACACATGGGCATGGTAGCCCTTGATCTCCATGGTTCCCATATTCACTCTGTCCCCCTGATTTTAGATCTGCTTTGCCATCATTGAGACGCCGAAAAAAAAGGAAGGTCAAGAGTCCCAGCCGTATCGACATGCACTTCGATTGTTTTTCCCACTCGCAGCAGGAACGTCGATTCGTCTTTCATGCCCCACTGCACATACGGAAGGACGAAACGCGCTTTGATTCGAATTCGCGATTGATCGACGTCGGCCTCGACGGAAATCGCCAACGGGTGTTCGCTGCCGTGAATCTTGATCCGGCCGTGAACGGTCGCCGCGCGCTGGCGAAAATTTCCGCGCAATTCCGAAATTCGTTCCGGCAAAAACACGATTTCAGGAAAGCGCTCGCTTTCTAACACATTGGCATGCATCGTGGCATCGCGCATTCCTATCCCCGTTGTCGCACCGCGGGCGTCAATTCGAACCGTGCCGCCTGCCGTCCCATCCTCCAGGTCGAACTGTATTTTTCCTTCGACAAGCGGGGCGCTTCCCTCAACGGTATGGAGCGTGGCGTCCAGGAAAAAAAGGATCTGAGTCATCTTGGCATCGAGCAGCAGAGTCCGTGGAGCCGCAGCCGCTGCTCCTGAAAGAAACAACACCAGAAGCGCCAACGCACACGCAAACCGTTTTCGGTTAGTTTTCATGCCAGGCACTTTCAAAAGGACGCTCGATGATTAGCTCGTTTCTTGCTGATCATTGCAATCGCAGCCAGATAAAATACAACGCAAAGACCGCAGAGAAGCCAATTCCACTCCAACTATAAAAAATCAACCCCCTACCGGGCCGCGCCGCGACCGAGATTTCCGGGCCGAGCATGGCCCGATGGTTCAGCCACGCCAGGAAGGGCGCGCTCAAGAACGAGAGAGTGGTTGCGACATCGACCAAGGCGGTCAGGGACCTGAGGAAAAACATCATGAGGACGATCGATCCCGAAGCGAGCGCGAGCAAAGCCGTCCAATAGACGCGCGCGCTATGAGTCGACGCTTGACCGGGCACCTCAATTGTTTTGAAGCGTGATACCAGCGCCGCGATGGCCCGCGGGAAGCCGTCAACCACGGTCAGGGTCGTCGAAAACATCGTGGTCAAGGCCGCCACTGCAATGATCGGCCGGCTCCAGGGTCCGAGATTTGCGGTGAACAACGTAATGACCTGGTCGGCGAACGCGCTCGGCGCGTCCGCAAACTGGCGACCCGAATGAAACATCACTCCCGATCCCAAAGTAACAAAACATAGCGCCAAAAGCGCGGTAAAAAAATAACCAATCTTGAAGTCAAGCAATGCTTCCCGGAGTGTCGGCGCATGCCCTGTTTCCTGCGCGCGTGCCAACGTCCACAGCGAATGCCAAATGGAAAGGTCAAAGGCCGAGGGCATCCACCCGACCAGGGCGACCATGAATAAGACCGCGGCCGGGTCAACAAAAAGCGCGGTGTCGGGGAGGAAACGCAAGGTTGACCAGTCCACTTTTGGGAGAACCAAGACTGTGGCCATGGACGTGGAAATCAACAGGAGCACCACAATAACCTTGGTAATTCGGTCTAAATATCGGTAGCGGCCAACGATGAGCAATAGCGCGCAGGCAACCGTGATCGCCGCGGCAAGCGCGACCACAGGTCCGGGCCCGGCCACGCCCAAAATCGTTGCCGCCAGAGAGGCCGTCACTAGCGTCACGGCGCCCTGAACGGTAAACATCGTCCCGGCAGTCACAAACGCGTAGAGCCATAGAGCCCACCGGCCCTGTCGACGATAGCCTTCCAGCAGGCTGGTACCGGTCGCTGCGGCATATCTCGGACCAAACGAAAAAGCCGGGTATTTAAAGAAATTCGCGATGATGACTAACCCAACCAAACCCAGGCCAAAGCTTGCCCCCGCACGGGCTGATTGGACAAGATGAGAAACGCCGATCGCCGCTCCGGCCCAAAGAATTCCCGGGCCTAGAGCCTTAAAGAAGTTCCGATTCCTCCCGAACATCGAGAAGTCTTAGCAAATAAAATCAGTCGTGCGAAAAAGGCGGCACGGCAAAAACACCGCCGGCCGCAACCATTTCCGCAATCAACGGCGGGCCGCGTTTTTGCTTTGGTCTGAGAGTTGCGCCATCAACCAGCGATGAATCGATTTAACCAGCTCCGGATTCGCAGTGCTGTAGCTGATCTGTCCTCCGTCCGACAAAGGGTCGTACCGGATCGTAATCTGCTTGACTCCAAGTTGCATTTCGGCCAGGCCGGGCATGTCGTTGCCATGAATCATGACAGAATCGGAAAAGTCTCCCTTCTGAAACTTCTCCGCTTGGTCCTTTAACCGCGCCTGGATCAAAACAATCTGCTCCTGGTCTGCGGTATCGATAATGACTACCGTTTGCAGCCCGCCATTCAGCAACAGCTGAAAGATCTGCTTCGCTTTGCGCGTGTCGAAGGGTCTGGTCTCGGAGTTTGACGATTCCGCGTTCCCTGCGCGGTTGCGCTTTGACCTTGAGCCAACGGCGTAGAGCGCGCCGAGCGCAACAATAAACGAGAGCACGGCGATCCCGGCGACGAGTACCGGTCCCTTAAACTTGACCGCAGAATTCGGATTGGCCATTTCCAACCTATACCCGCTTCCTTAATCGCCAGATTGTGCCTCTTTTCCGCAGAAAAATAAAGCTGTTGAGGTCTCGGTGGTGATTCTAAAGAACCGGCGTCAGCGGGCACGCAGGTCGATGGTTTGCCCAGCGCGCAAGCATCGAGGCTGCGCGTGCGGGCGGTTTATTGTAAGCCGCGATCGCAATGATTCCCCTCCGCAGCGGAGAATTCCGCTCAATTATCGTAGACGCTCGCCATGAGCGACGGGGGTGCTCCAACAACCAGAACATTAGCCGGGACTATTCATGAATCCGGGAAAAAGCACAACACGGGGGAGACCGAGTGAGGCTCGCAGGGAGTGAGCAAAGGAGTGTCAAACGATCACGTCCTCACAGGCCATCTTCTCAACGCCAGGTCGCCCAGGAACAGGAGCAAGCTCAATCCCGAAAGAGGCCACCATGTCTCTCGCGCTGCCTGAGCGGCTTTTGGCGCCGGTGTAAGCAGACGCTTGACGCCTTCTTCCAATTTCGCCGGATTAAGCATTTCACCCGCGGTTCCTTCTGCCAGCCTGCTCAAAAGAGAAGTATTGGGCTGAAGCTCCTGGTATTCTTTGGAATAAGAAGAAACAAACGGGACGTTGAGCGCTACCGACGGTTCGGAGCCGGCACCGGCTTCGTAAACGGTGAGAATATGAATACCGCGCTTGAGTCCGGAAAAATGCGCTTCATATCTTCCGGGAGCGATTTGGCGCATTATCTTTTCCTGGGTGGGCTGATCGTTACCGGTAACCGCTCCTTTGAGACTGAGATGGTTGCCGAACCCGCCCCCTGTAGCAAACACATCGACGACAGATTTGGCCTCGTCTTCTTCCTGTTGGATCTCGATCTTGACCCGCGTGTCCGCGGTCTTTGTTCTCACGCTGCGCGCGAGCTGTGCGGCCCAGCGGGGAAATTCCGCCCACTGCACCCAATCTCTTCCCCATTTTCCGCTCAAGTCGGATGTGAAAGCGACAACTCGACCTAATCCGTAGCGCCAGGAAGCTAGTAGCGGGTCCTCCCCGACCTTCATCAGCAGATCCGCGTGCGCTTTGGGATAAGTAAGCACATATCCCCGCACCGCAGGCACCTGATCAACGGGGATTCCCTGGAACGGCCCAGTATTTTGCAGAACACTCGGTCGCACGGGCTTTTCTACGATGAGATCCCGCGCGGCCAGAAGGGTTTCCGTCGTGAAGATTTGCGGCACGCTGGACTGGTCCAGCGTGACATAGGCTCTCCCCTTGCCGACGCGCGCAATGAAAGCCATCAGACTGACATCGGCATCCTTTCCCAGCGATACGGTAGATACCGTGATTCCGCCAGCTGCCATTTTTCCCACCAAGGAGGCAAAATCCATTTTGTCCGTTAGCCCGTCCGAAAGAACCAAGACATGTCTGATGGGAGCGCTCTTTCCTTCGAGGGAGCGCTGCGCTTCAACCAGCGCTTTGTACATATCCGTGCCGCCGTCGGACTGAACCGAGGCCAGGCGATCGGAAATCCACTCACCCTTACCGACCGGGCGAAAGGGCAGGAGCCATTCCCACGCCGCATCAAAGGCAAGGATGCCGATTTGATCATGGGGATTGAGCAGGTCCGCGGCGGCAAGCGCGGCGCTTTTAGCCAGGTCAAGCTTGCTCACTCCCTGCTCTCCGCCACCCATGCTTCCGGACTTATCCAACACGAAGAGCAGCGCGACATGAGGGAGATCGATTTGACTCGGGGGTCTCATTTCCAACGGCACAACCCGCTCTAGCGGCGTCTTCAGGTACCCTCCGGCGCCGAAGCTTTGTGAACCACCGACCACAATGAGTCCGCCTCCGAGGTCGCGCACGTATTTCTCCAACTCTTCCATTCCATTGTGCGCGAGCTGATAAGCAGGGACATTGTCCAGAACCACAAGGTCAAAAGCCGACAGTTGCGGCAGCGACAATGCGACTTGGTTCGCAGCCGCCTGAACCACCGAATACCCCTGCACGGATAGTGCGCGCGCGAGGAACCTTTGCGTTTCCTCGCGCGCGTGCAAATACAGAACCCTTGGGGGGCCCTTCACCTTGACGATTCCTTGCAAGACGTTATTCTCGGGAAAGGTGTCCTCGGGCGACTCGATGGCGATTTCAAAGGTGTGAACGCCCGCCGACCGCAGATTTTGTTCCATCCGAAACCAATTTTTTCCTTGTGCCAGCGTCACCTCGCGCTCGCTCAACAGCGCGCCGTCGCGCAACAGTTTCATGCGTGCCCGCGCGTTGCGCATGCTTTGGACCGCCGCTCTCGCATCGAAGGTCTGAGCGTTGTCCACTTCCCGGGGAAGAACCAGGTCCGTGAGCAAGATCTCGTTCCGCCCCTGCGCAAGATCCACCGGCAAGGTCCAAACCTGAACCCCGAGTGAGCGCAGGAGCGGTACCAGCCGCGTAACATCGCCGCGATTTTCATTGCCGTCAGAAACCAACAATACCCGTCCTTGGCTGCCTTCGCCCATCTGCCCCAGAGAAGCTTCCAGCGCTGCTTGGAGGTTGGTCGCATCACGGTTGGAAATCGGCGCCGGCTCCGCCAGCGGAAAGTCGGCGCGCGGAGAGAACTCCCACACCGGTTGGCGCGCGAAGGAAATCAGGCCAATTCGGCCCTGAGACGGAACCAGACGCTTGATCTGTTCGAGAACTTGCGCGGCCACCTGCCGCGCTTCCTGACCCACGCTCAGCGACTGATCGACCGCCACGACAACATCGAGCGCCGTGACGGCCTTATGGATGCGCGGATTGCTGAAAGCAAGAATCATCGCCGACAAGGCCAGGAGACGTCCCGCGAGAGCGTAAGGCGAAAGCGCAGCACGCGCAGCCAGAAACCCCTCCAAACCCAGAAGAGCGAGCGCAACGGCAACCAAATAGGACCAGAGGTGCCCCTCATGCTTGCCGATCTCTTTGCTCGCCGACTCCCCTTCGGCCTGTGCCGTGCTTCGCGCCGTCACCCGCGGACGGATATCCGATTCGCCTTCATCGAAAAGATTGACCGCGAACTGACCCTCTCGCGCTCCAGCTTTGTAACTGTAAAACCCGGTATCAAACGTGTCGGCAAACAATAGCGGATTGGCTTCGGCGGCAAGCACGGTGCGCTGGTGCCCGGGTCCCGTGACTTCGACGCGCTTCTCATCCCCTTTCAATTGAATGCGGTACGGGCTTCCCGCTGCCACCTGCACGGCGGGGAATTCCGGGCGCTTGGGCTGGAACCATTGAAGGACATTGTCAAACAAGACCGGGAAAGCAATCTTGTAGGGAAGATCGGAGTCCAACAGATCGAACCCGATGACAAGTGCTTTGACCCGTTGGCTCTCGAACGCCACGATCAGCGGCGTCTGTTTGGAGCCTAGCAAGATCGTGCTGCCACCAACGCCAGTTAGCGAGAGGGCTTCTTTGATGTAGAGGTTGTCGAGGCGCATTCCCTTCGTCAGCGGGTGCCCCGTTAATAACGGAGCGGCAAGCGGGCGCGTAACCTTGCCCTCCGCCTTGAAAGGCAAACCTTTCCCAATCGTATGGATTAAGACAAAGTTTCCCTCGACCAGCGGGGGCGTGGCAACTCCATCGAAAATCACCAGATCGTAATCACGATTCGGCGCCGCAAACGGCTCCGGCGGCAATTGCTCTGCAGAGGTCACGTGAACTTGAGGAAAAGCGTCTATCAGGTGATCGAGAAATGGATTCCCTTTGCCGACGTAAAGAAGGTTGATCTTCGGGAACTCAGACAAGGCCAAAAAAGCTCGATTATCCGTTGGGAAGTCATCCTCGACGTCCAAAAATGCGCTCGCGGTTCTTTTCAAGGGCCCCGTGTACGGATAGATGAGCGTTTTTCTTTCCTGAGGGCTAAGGTTCAGTTGATCTTTGACCCACACCTCCTCTCCCATCCATACGGTGAGGTGGGTGGCGATTTCACGCTCAGTAAAATTTTGCACGCTCAGAAAGATCTCGAAGCGATCAGCCCCGAGCGCCAGCCTGCGCGCCTCGAACCCCATGATCCCAACATTGTCCTTGCCGCCTGCGACGGCAATCAGACGCAGCTGCGAAGAACCCCACGGAAGATCTTCGGCCCCGCCAAACGCCCCATCGCTGATCGCCACCACTTGGTCCCGGCTGTTCGTCCGCAAAAAGGAATGGGCTAAGAGAATGGCTTCCTTGACCTGCGCAGGCGCGTCCGTCGGACGCAAAGAGCGCGCGACCTCTCTTAATCTCCTCTTGTCTGCCGTCAGGGGGGATAAAATTTGCGCCGCCGGTCCCGCCCCAATGATCATCATTCTTTGCCCGGACGACAACCCATCAATGAGGGAAAGCAGTTCGTCCCTGCCTCTGTCAAACCGGGTGCCCGAGCGGTCGCCCGCCTTCATGCTCGCGCTCAAATCAAACACCACCACCTGGTCTCCCCCGTTGGCCCGCCAGAAAAGAAGGAATGGATCCGCCAGCGCGGTAACCAGCAAGCACGCAGCCAGTATCTGCAGGAGGAGCAGAAGGTTCTTTCTGAACATCCACCCTACTCGGCTTCCTAACGGGCGTTCTTTCAGGACCCGCTCAAGAAGAAACAGGGCTGTGGTTCTGACTTTCTTTCCCTTGGGTCTCAGGCTATGCAGAACCAGGATGATGGGAATGACCCCGGCGAGAAGCAAAAAAGAGTAGGGAAACCCCCAATGCATTTATGCGACGCTTCTCCGTTGCCGGAGGTAGAGAAGCACCAGGTCTTCAAAGGCCAGATCCGTCGTCGTTTGGAGATAGTCGACGGCCCGGCTCAAGCAGAAGGATTTGGCTTCGGCAAGATAGCGTTGAACTTCGCCGCGGAACAGCCGGGCTAAGTCCGCGTCAAGGAAAACGTTCCTTTCCCTCCCACTTTCCACATCCTGGACCGAAACGGCGCCCGCGGCCGGCAGCTCCAGTTCCGCTTTGTCCAAGATATGGATCACCAGCACCTCGTACTTGCGCACGGTTAGCTCCTCGATAGCCTCCCGGACGCCGGCGCGATCGAGAAGATCGCTTAGCATCACGACCATCCCCTGTCGCGGGAAATGGCGTGCAAACGACTTTGCCGCAGCGCCCAAGTCGGTCTCGCCGGCGCTCGAAAGCCGCTGCAAAAAACTGAAGAGCGCGAGAATTTGCTTTCTGCCACGCGCCGGCGGCAGGCGGGATAAGATCCCGGAAGCAAAACCCGCGGCGCCGACGCGGTCAAGATTTCTGAGGCCAATATAGCCCATGGCCGCCGCGACATTTTTCGCGTACCCGAGTTTCGCCGGGTGACCCTCGCCCATGGACAGACTGGTGTCCACAAGAAGGTAAATGTTCAGGTCCTCGTCAGCGGTGAAAACCTTGAGGAAAAGCTTCTCCAATCTCCGGTAAGCGTTCCAATCGACGTACCGTAGATCCGCGCCCGCGTGATAGTTCCGGTAATCCGAAAACTCCAGGCTGAATCCCATCCTGGCTGTGTGGTGTTCTCCTTCAGCGCCGCGCCGGGAAACTTTTTTTGCCACTAGACGGAGTCTTTCCAGCTTGCTCAGAAATTCGGGGCGAAGAAAAGGCGGGTGCGAGCTCTCTTCCATTTACGGCATCTCCGGCACGGCCTGAAGGACTTCCTCCAATATCTCCTCCGTCGTCACACCTTCTGCTTCCCCGGACAAATTGAGGATGATGCGATGGCGCAGGCTGGGGAGTATCGCGGAGCGGATGTCCGCGCAGGAGACATTGGGTCTCCCCGACAAAAGCGCGCGCGCCTTGGCAGCCAAGATCAAGCTCTGCAAACCGCGCGGGCTGGCTCCATACTGGACAAATTTCTGTGCCCGCGGAACGCCGGCCTCTCCCTTCGGATGCGTTGCCAGGATCAATTGGATCGCATAATCCTTCGTCGTTTCCGCCATCGGAACGTCGCGCACCGCTTGCCGGATTCTCAGAATGCCGTCGCCATCCAGCACCTTCGTCAGCGTGGCGGGAGGAGCTGAAGTGCTAAGATCCGCAATCCGCCCCAGTTCTTCGCGGCTGGGGAAATGCACGAGCAGTTTAAAGAAAAACCGGTCAATCTGGGCCTCCGGTAAAGGATAGGTCCCCTCCATCTCGATCGGGTTCTGCGTCGCCAGGACAATAAAGGGATCCGCCAGAGAATGCACCTTCCCCCCCACGGTCACGCTCTTTTCCTGCATGGCCTCGAGCAGCGCCGATTGCGTTTTCGGCGTGGCGCGATTGATTTCATCGGCTAACACGATATGGGCAAAGACGGGACCGCGTTGGAACTCCAAGATTTTTCTACCCGACGGATCATCGAGCAGCACGTTGGTCCCGGTAATGTCCGCGGGCATCAGATCTGGCGTGAACTGAATCCGGGAGAAAGTTAAATTGAGAATATCTCCCAGAGTCCGCACCAGAAGGGTCTTACCCAGTCCGGGAACCCCTTCGAGGAGGCAGTGGCCACCGCATACAAGAGCAACAAAGACTTGCTCGATCAACGCCTCATGTCCGACCACGACCCTGCTGATCTCTCTTTTGACGGCCTCAAAGTCGTGGCAAAACCCAATATTTCTTTCGCGCACCGTTGCTGCGGTGTCCATCATGACTCCTTGAAGCGTGACCACGAAAAGGCCGGCGCGGATCGGCCGCTTTTCGTTTTCCGACCATGACCAGGGCTCATCATTGACTGCCTTTACTCCCGCCCAGCGAAAGAAAATACTTCTTGATCGCGTCCTTCAGGCCGTCCGGAATTTCTTCGGTCGCCAAGTCGCGTTCCACCTGGCGTCGGTACTGAGCAAGCAGCTCATCCCTCTTCTCTTTGCTCGCGCCGATATTATTCGCGCCCTGTACGTTGAGCCTGGTCCTCTCTCCCTCGTTGACCGGTCCCCCGAGCTGGCTTGCCTTGCCACTGTCGAGCGGTCCGATATTCTGCATCCCTTCCCTTTTCTTTCCCGGTTCTTTCCCCGGAGCCGTTCCCGTTCCGTTGTGCTTTTGCGCTCCCGCCGTGTTGTCTTTTTCCGTGCCTCGATCGTCCCCAGCAGTTTTCTCTCTGCCCTCACCCGCCAAAGAGGCCAGAACCGAAGCGAGAAATTCCTGAATTTCCGCCTGCGTGAGGCGTTCCAACTCCGCTTTCACCTCTGCCTGCAGTTGGCCGAGCAAATTCTGCAATTCCGCCGCATTCATCTCCTTCTCCCCCGGCTGCCCTTCCAGGGCCCGGCCTTGTTCCAGCGCCCGTTCGAGCCGGGGAAGCCGGCCAAGTTTTTCTCCAATCCCTGCGCCCGGTCGCATCTTATCCGCGTGCGCTTCCATCAGCCTGAGCTGGCGCTTCAGCTCTTCGATTTCTGCGTCTAGACCTTCCAGATTGGCACGGGAAATAGGGAACAGCGCGCCTTCAAGTTTTCCCAGCTCCGCCGGCCTCATCGTTTCCAGACGGTTCATGGCTTGAACGAGTTCTTCCCGAAAAAGCTCCTCATTCATTTCGTTCTGTAAGCGCTTTTCCGCGATCTGCTGAAGGGCGCGCGCGGCCTCGACACTCTGGGACAGGCCCTGGATCTCTGCTTTCTCTCTCACGGGTTCCAAAAACTCCTTTAACGAGCGCGCGCTAGAAACCGCCTCTTTTGCCTTCGCCGCAAATCCAGTATCCATATTTAACCGTGCCCCGGCAATCCACACACCTAGCACGACCAATGCGGCGACTCCGTACCAAGAAAAAGGTCTTTGAAATGTTACCCTGGGATCGAATGCGCGCAGATAACTAGCGGCTTCATCCAAAACCAGTTGCTCGGCTGGTTTCTTTTCGGCCCGCGCCAGGATCTCCCAGGCCGTCAATCCACGATCTTCCATTGCCAACGTTCTGTCGAGGAGAAAGACGCTCTGAAGGGAATCTTTTCCGCCCCAGCGCCGTGAGCTCAGAAGTGCGGCGCTCGAAAGAAGAAACAGGCCCAACGGGACGAAAAGAGGATCAAACCAACCTGCCCACAAGCGGCGGGCGAGAAGCGCGGGCAGAGACAAGACCAGTGACCAGAAAAGCGCCGCGACGACAATCCTCTCTCTGCGCTTGGTTTTCTCCCAGCTCACGAGAGCAGCGAACTTCTCTCTGAGTAAGCCCTCATGATTCATTGCGAGCCTTCCTGGCGAGCAACCAGTGGCAGAGCAGGATACCACAAGCTAACAGGACAGCGTGGAACAAGATGTGGATCGCTTGGGCCGACCAGCGCAAGCCAAGAACGAAAACCGGGTTGCCCAAATCACCCCCGCCAAGAAACGAGAGGAGAAAGGCAAATGGATTCAGGGGAAGATAGACCAGCGCCGTCAGGATAAAGAAGCAACCCATTAAGCAGCGAACGACGATATGTCTAGTTTCCACCCGGCGTTCCCACAGATTGAGCGTGACCAAGCCCCAAACACCATAGATCATGAAATAACCCAGAATCACAACAAGCGCGATTATCAACGAATATACACCAGTGCGCGCAATCGCGGCAGCCCAGGTCAAGAATGGCAGAGACAAAAGTATGAAGAGGACGCTGTAGACGCCAAGCACCGAGATTTGGGCCAGCGCCAACCCGTACGCCGAGAATCCTTCCTGTTGCAGCCAGCGATTCAACGGGGCAAAGCGCCACGGGGTGTACTCCTGGTTTGCTAGCCTGAGCGTGAAGTAGACTCCCGCGAACAGAATCACGACGCACGAAACTTTGAAGATCTGCGCGGACCCCATCCAACTGCTCGGGTCCAGCGATGGAAGAAGTAAAGTCAACAGCTGGATCGCAGCGAGAACCGCGAGAAAATAACCATACGCAATCCAGCCCTTACCTTCGACGAGGTAAATCTGAGTCGCTTCTTGCAAGACCGGATTAACAAACCCGCTCATAACTCTTCCTCACGTTGCACAGGAAACGTTGCACGGAAAAGGGTGTAGTTCATCGTGTAAATCCTGGGATCAGCGGTCGACACACCGTGCGGCCCGTCCCGAAACCAACCAACAAAGAAGGCAGTATCACTGGAGTCTTCGGAGCGATTTTGATCGGAGAAAAAAGAATTATGAAACAAGAGCTCACGAATTGGGTCCCCAAACGAAATATCCCCCCAGCCTTTCTTGACCGCTCCCTCTTCGGCAGGTCGTGGAAAATCCCGCACCAGATTTGAGCGCGGGGAGATGTCTCCCAGAAAGAAGCCTTTCCCCCAACTGACAAACCAACAGTCGTTCAACGCGCGCCCGCTTGGATTTGCGACTTCCAGACGCAGGACATCGTGACGCGCCTGCACTTGAACTCGCAGCGGCAAGCGCGCCATGGAGTGCATTCGAAAAAGCCGGTAGCTCCATTCGCCCAAAGAAAAATCGAGTTCACTGGAAAGACCCTCCCCAATTACGGACAGAGAACGGTTTTCGTTTTTTCCTCCGGAAACTGAAACGGCCTCGAAATCGCTCCACCCACCTTCCATTTGCAGACGATAGGACCGCTGTCGCGTTGAGAAAACCGCGATGTTCGATTGCGCTTCGGCATACCCGTTCCCCAAACCATCCAGCATTGTTGCTGAGACAAGAATACCGTCCAAAGGTTTTCCGCCGCGGTCGAAATAAAGATAACCCGCCAGCGAAAACAGTACCGGTAAACAAAAAACACTGGCGACAACGACTGCCCGTCGCGGCTGGTACTTTCGGCAATACTTGACGAGCAGCGCAAGCGCCACGCTATAGGTCAACCCCCACAGCAGAAACGCGAGCAAAGAAGCATAGATGGGGATAAACGACGGAGTGGAAAGAATGCGGGCGAAAAACGTATCGTCCCACGTCCCTTCCCAGGCCACGCGGTGTTCGGGAGGAGTCCCCAGCACATCGCCAAACAATCGCGCAAGCCCGCCCCATTGAGAAAGCGGCGGCCGTCCCACGTCGACAGCGAGAAACATCACTTTCCCTTTCCCTCTCGAAGATTCCACCAACATCGGATATCCCTGTTCTTCGATCAGAAAAGTTCCTTCCAGGAGCTTGGCGTCGTGAAACCAGATCTCGCGCCCAGGAATCAGTGCCGAGTACCTTTTTTCAAGGTTGGACAGCGCGGGCAATTTTTTTAGCCCTGTGGGCGCGCCCGGCAGCAAGCGCTCCCAGTTTGCATCGTGAAACGCAGACGGGCTGAGCCCTCCCATGGCCACTATTTTCCCGCCCCAAAGCAACCACGTCTCAAGAGAGAACATCTGTGCCCGTGAAAGCTCGCGCAAGGGCTGCTCATAAAAAAACACAGCCCAGACGCCCTGGTAGGCACGCGGATCCGGCGGCAGCTCGGAGAGCGCCACGGTAATAAGTGGGTTTGTTAGTTCCGCGGGTAACGGAATCGCGAGCGGAAGGCTCGTGCCGCTGATCAATAGCAACAGCGGCTTGGTTGAAAAGTGCGGTCTGAGGTCGATTTCCTGGATGGCTTTTTGCGTCGGGCTTGAGAAGCTGACTTTCAGCGGGCGACTGAGAAAATCCGGATCGATGGTAAATGGAATGCTTTTACGCGATTGGGCCAAGAAAACGGGTTTTCGATAGTAGACCGGATAGGCATCGATCCCCTTCGCTCCTCCCCTCTTCCACACCTGCACCTCCAGAATTCCTTCTGTTGGTTGGCCGGTGCCGGCCAGAGTCACCGTTATCGGGAAAGGCTGACCTAACTGAAAGCGACCGTCAAAACCAATTTGGGTCTCGATCACAACCGATGAGGCCGCGAAAGCAGGGGAGCAAAGAAAAAGGAATACCCCAAGTGAAAAAAGGGCAGGCTTTCTGAACCAAGAAGACATAGTCTTCGGCCATTGGGCCCGACCCATGAGGGAGCAGAGGCGAGCGCCTTATTCTTTAAACTCTACCCGCAGGATCTCAAAGGAACGGACACCAGTAGGGGTGCGCACCTCAGCTTCGTCCCCCTCACACTTGCCAATCAGACCCCTGGCAATGGGAGAACTGACCGATATCTTTCCGTTCTTGGGCCGAGCTTCATGGTCACCAACGATTTGGTATACAAGCTCTTCCCCGGTATTCTGGTCTGACAAAGTAACGGTGGCTCCGAAAACCACCTTGTCGCCCGAAAGCATTGAGATGTCAATAACCTGAGCCCGTGCCAGTCTATCCTCGATATCCCTGATTTGAACATCCAACAGCGACTGCCGCTCCTTCGCAGCGTGGAACTCCGCGTTCTCAGATAAATCCCCGTGACCACGCGCCTCTTCGATCTCCTGGACGTTCTTGGGCCGTTCCACAGTCTTTAACCGCTTCAGCTCGTCTATCAGGCTTTGATAGCCTTGGTTGGTCATAGGAACTCGTGCACTGCTATCTGCCATGAGCCACTCCTGAGACAAAAAAATAAAAACCCCTCGAGACCGGCTCGCGAGAGGTTCTGAAAAGGTCCAATCCCTGCTGTAACCTTAAGAATTAAACTGATAAGGCCACTGAGCTTTCAATGCTATTTGATCCGGCAGGAGAAATCAACTCCTCCCGTGCCTTTTTGGCGCCGAAACCGCGCCTTACCCTGCTCGGCGGGGCCCAAAGACATGGCAAGCAGTGCCATGGTTGTCGGCGTTAAACTCCAGCTGCGGCAGGGTCTCTGAGCAGATCTTTTCCCGGTAGGCGCACCGCGGGTGGAAACTGCACCCGGGAGGAGGGTGAACCGGACTGGGAACGTCCCCTTCCAGGATTATTCGCTCTTTTTTTCTGCCTGGGTCAGGAATCGGAACAGCAGAAAGCAACGCGCGTGTGTAAGGGTGCTTTGCATCGCTGTAGATGGTTTCGCTCCGAGCAATCTCCACAATCTTCCCCAAGTACATGATAGCGACCCGGTGGCTAATGTGTTCAACCACGCGCAGGTCGTGCGAGATAAACAGATAGGTGAGATGCATCTTCTCCTGCAATTCTTGAAGCAGGTTGATAATCTGTGCCTGAATCGAAACATCGAGAGAAGAAACCGGCTCGTCGGCGACGATGAACTTGGGATTGACGGCCAGAGCCCGTGCGATCCCTATGCGCTGGCGTTGCCCGCCGCTGAATTCGTGCGGGTAGCGGTCGTAGTGTTCTTCTTTTAGCCCCACCTGGTTCAGCAACTCCATTACCCGGTCGCGCTTTTTGTTGCCACGTGCCAGCTTGTGGATTTCTAAGCCTTCGCCGACAATCCCGCCCACGCGCATGCGCGGGTTCAAAGAGGCGTAAGGGTCTTGGAAGATAATCTGCATTTGCCGGCGCATTTCACGCATTTCCCGTTGCGACAACTTCAGAAGATTGACACCTTGAAACAACACCTCCCCCTCGGTCGGCTCAACAAGCCGTAAAAGGGTTCGGCCGAAGGTAGACTTTCCGCAACCGGATTCGCCTACCAATCCCAGGGTTTCCCCTTCCTCTACGGTCAGAGTAACGCCGTCGACCGCTTTCACGTCGCCTCCTCGACGCGCGAAAAAGCCGCCTCCCACGGGAAAGTACTTCTTCAAGTTGCGAACTTCTAACAAGTTCATTACTCTCTCTGTATCTATCTGCTCATGCAAAATAGCACGCGACCCAGTGATCCTTCTCTTTCTCAAGAAGCTGCGGTTCAGCTTCGGCACAGATGCCTGCCGCCTTGAAGCAACGGTCACGGAAGCGGCAACCGCTGGGCAATTCCAGAGGGCTCGGCACTACCCCGGGGATAGCGTCCAGTCGCTTTCCCTTATTTTCCGTCCCGGGAAGAGACTTTAACAACCCAACCGTATAGGGGTGGAGAGGACGATCAAACATAATCTTGGTCTTGGCGCGCTCGACGATCTTGCCAGCATACATGATCGCTACCTCGTCCGCTTGCTCCGCCACGACTCCGAGGTCATGTGTGATAAGAAGGAGCGCCATACCACCAAGCTTATGCTGGAGATCTTTCATAAGTTCCAAAATCTGCGCCTGGATCGTTACGTCCAACGCAGTCGTAGGCTCATCCGCAATCAGCAAGCTCGGGTTGCAGGACAGGGCCATCGCAATCATGACTCTCTGGCGCATGCCCCCGCTTAACTGATGCGGATAGTCGTCGACCCTCGTCTCCGGGTCCGCGATTTTCACCAGCCGTAGCATCTCGATGGTCTTTTCGCGTGTTTCCCTTTTTCCTAACCCTTGGTGCAAGCGAATCGCCTCGCCGATTTGATTTCCGATAGTGAAGACCGGGTTCAAGGACGTCATCGGCTCTTGGAAGATCATGGAGATTTCATTGCCGCGGATCTTGCGCATCTCCGCGCCCCTCAGCTTCAGGAGGTCGCGCCCGCGATAGACAATCTCACCGCCGACGATCTTTCCCGGCGGCGACGCGACCAGACGCATAATCGAGAGTGAAGTGACGCTCTTACCGCAGCCCGACTCTCCCACCAAACCCAGGGTCTTACCTTCCTCAATGGTGAAGCTTACACCGTCAACGGCACGCACCTCACCCTCCGAAGTAAGAAAAGAGGTGCGCAGGTCTTTAACTTGCAGCAGTTCGGGCATCGTTACGCTACAAATGGCTCAACTTCTCATTGCACGGCGCGGGGTCCGGCCAGACCGTGTGAAGGTTTCCCTTACGTCGTTTTCGGCGAGGTTTCAAGCCTATTTTTTGGTTTCCGGACCAGACAATTGTTGAAGCAGGCTGTGCAGTTTTGTCCTTGCTGCGTGCTGAACTTGGGCATAGAGATTTTGTCCGTGAGAATCGATCGCGACTGTGAGAGGTCCGAGGTCTTTAACGCGAAATTTCCAAATACACTCGGGCATCAGATCCTCCCAGTAAACGTCCTCAATCGCCTCGATCTGAGTGGTTTCCAGGGCAGCGGCCCCTCCAACGATGGCCAAGTAACAGGCTCCGAACTGCTCCATTGCACGCACGCTTTCTTCCAATAGCCCGCCCTTACCAATAATCGCTCTTACCCCGTAACGTTGAAGTAGACCTGGAGTAAAACGATCCATTCGCGTACTCGTTGTCGTGCCGACACACACCGGAACGTAACCGTCTCCCACCTTCTTTACGTTGGGCGCAGTGTGCAAACAGACGGATCCTTTAAAATCTACTGGCGGTTCTACCCCTTGGTCAAAGATCCTTATTTGGGTCGCGTCGCGAATGCCATAGACGATTCCACTCAGGGTTACAGTATCCTCGACCTGGAGCTTTCTTATGTCTTCTTCCCGCAAGGGGGGAATCAAACTGACGTGAGACAACTCAGCTCCTCAAGACCCGGCTTAAAACCCGAACTCTACGGCACCGTCGCGGTGGATTCTGGCACTTGACCTTTCGCCGCGCCAACACTGTGAATTTACGGCAACCGGGTTCAGGGTGATATGCGTGTGCGCGGTTTCGACGTGGACGGCCAAAGCAGTCGTATCACCGCCGAGCCCCATGGGGCCGATACCACTCGTATTGATCGCCTCCAACAGCTCCTTTTCGAGTGCAGCGATCGCCGGATCAGGATTGGCTTTTCCAACCGGGCGAAAGATCGCTTCTTTCGCTAGCTTTAGGCAAAGCTCCGCCGTGCCTCCAATACCGACGCCAACGATGGTGGGTGGGCATCCTTGGCCACCGGCATCAAGAATACATTCTAAAACGAATTTCTTTATGCCCTTTAAACCGTCGGCCGGGAGAAGCATTTTAAGCCATGTCATGTTTTCAGATCCCGAACCTTTGGGCATCATTTGAATTTCCAGGTAGTCGTTATCGGGCAGGAAAGAAAAGTCGATCACCGGAACACGAACTCCGGTACTGTCAGGCGTCGTCTTTCTCGTCATCGGGTCACAGATGCTCGAACGAAAGGGATGCTCCAAGGTCGCCCTTCGACACCCTTCGCGGATGGCCTTTTCAATCTTCGTCCCATCGATCTGACATTTCGATCCGATTCGAACCTTGTAGATGGGGATGCCCGTATCCTGGCAGACCAGAAGATTTTTTGCCTCCGCCACATCAACATTCTCGAGCATGGTGGCCAAGATTTTTTTTGCGCCAGGGTGGGTCTCGACATGAAGGGCTTTTCGCAACGCCTCCTTCACGTCCTGCGGCAGGATCTTAAGGGCCCGCAGATAAAGCTCCTTTGCGGTATCCCGCAGAAGATCGTAGTCGAAATCACTCATCCCCGGACCTGAGCCAAGCCTATCTTGACACGGACGCTGCAAGCGAATCTACTGCCCGCATGAGTTTTTTTTCTGCATCTTCCAAGAGGGCTCTCTTGGCCCGTAACCACCCCCGATCTTCCGCAATTCTCCTCCTTTGGTTCGCGATCGCTTTCTGAATCATTTCCGTCCCCGTACTGCCTGTTCCTTTCCTGTTTTTCACGATCACCACCGGATCCAAAGCATCCTGCAACGCCTTCGGATCTAAACGGATCGGTTGACCCAATATCTCTTGCGCGGCCCGATCCACCATTTCCAGAGTTATCCCCGCAGGCTTGATATTCTGCTTCACCGCATCGCGCACCAGCACCCCGACAATCCTGTGCGCAGTCCGAAACGACAGATTCTTCTCCCGCGCGATCGTGTCCGCGAGATTGGTCCCCTGGGTGAAATACGCTCCCGCTCTCTCCCGAGCCAACTCCTTATTGACCATCAACGTAGGCATCACCCCCTTCATATGCTTGAGCGCAGGAATCACGCTTTCTCCCATCGCATCCAGAGCTAGGCCAGCAACGTACACCATTTCTCCCAGCATATTGGGGCAACTACCAAAGTAGGCGTAGAGGCCGGAGGTCAAGTCGCCCACAGCCTTTATGGCATTGAAGCGAAACGATTTCAGTGAGGTTGGGTTTTTTTTCTGAGGCATCATGAAGCTGGTCTGGCTCCACTCATCGCCAAACTCAAAATAGCCGAATTCCTGCGAGGTCATGGGATAGAAATCATTGGTAATTCTAAAGATATGACCCATTAAAAGTGCCAGATCGGACAATAAAAAGATCTCTGCGTTTCCGAGGTCTCTACTTGCGAACCGTGTATTCTCTACAAGTCCCTCAAATCCTAACAGCTCAGACACCCGCTCCCGATCCACCGGCCAATCGGTACCGTACCCGATGCCAGATTCACAGATACTCAGGTTCACCTCCTGAAAAGCATGCTTTAATCGCAGGAAGTTCGACTGAAATCCTTCGCCCAAGTGCAACAGGTCATGAGCCAGGGTAGTGGGCTGGGCTGCTTGAAACCACGTGTACCCGGGAATCACGGTCTCTCTATGTTCCTCTGCCAACTTCAAGAAAACCTCGCGTAATGCTAGGATCTCTTCCAGAACCTCCAAAAGCCTCTCTCTAACCGACAACCTCTCTCCTGTGTGATGGACATCGCCCCTGGACCTACCCGTCAGTATCTTCCCCCCCACCTCATAACCGTAACGCCGCACCAGATCGGCTTCGATGCATGGATGTACCCCCTGATACTCTGGATTGAGAACGAATTTCTCGACCCCCAAATGTTCGATTTCTCGAAGTCCCGCCAGAAGTTTCGCGGACTCGTCCGTAGAGAGAGCTCTTTGCTCGTGCATCATGACCACGTGTGCCATGTTGTAGCGCACAACACTTTTGAAACTCCGTTTTTGTGACTCGATCTGACGGACGTACGCATATTTCACGAGATCCGGATCCGCCCCTTTGGTGAGCCGTCCGTCGTGATCTCCTAAAAGGACTCTGGCCGATTCGTCTTCTCCCGTGCTCATCCCGTCAGGCCTCCATTTCAGTTTTCGATACTACCGGTAGGGTGGGTAGACTTAGACCGAAGTTTTTTTGCGATCAAGTTCATTTCGCAAAAACGTCGCGGAACATTTTTTGATATCTGTTGAAGCGTTCACTGTCCATTTGGGGATCTGAAACGAATTGCTTTACCCCTCTAGGAAACCAAGCAGGATACAGTCCCTGACGCGTGACTTCGTAGTCAAACGAAAGATAAATCCTTTGCCCTTCTTCCGAGAGGAGATAATCCATGAACAACTTAGCTGCATTGGGATGCGGTGCGTACCTGCTGATCCCAGCCAAGACAGTATGGACGACGGCGGGCTCCAACGCCACCCAATTTATCGGCGCCCCTTCTTTCTTCAACTGCTCCACCTGGTAGCCATAAAGATCCAGCGCAATCGGCAGTTCCCCCGCCGCAACAAGATTTGCTAGGAGCGTGCTGCTGGACCGCAGGCTTACATTTTGAGCGGCCAACTTTCTCATGAATTCAAGGCCTTCCGTCTCGCCTCGCATCCGTAGCTGATTTACAAACCAGGTGATTCCGGATGCAGAAACGGGATCAACAAAACCTATTTTCCCTTTCCACCTCGGGTCCAAAAGGTCTTCGTAAGATCGGGGAACCTCAGCCTTCGGAACCAGCTTCGTGTTATAGGCGATTACGTGGAGGTACTTCCAAACGGCTGTATAGTAGCCTTCAGGATCTTTAAACTCGGCAGAATAGTACTTTCTCTCCGGCGAGTCGTATTTGGTCAATAGTCCCTTTTGCTTTGCCACATAGATGTACCAGTCCGTGGTACGCACAATATCTGCGACGTGCTTTCCGGAAACGCTTTCCGCCTCGAAGCGCGCAATCATAGTCTGACTCTGAATCCGGAATTTCTTGGCCTGGATGAACGGATACTTTCTCGTGAACCCCTGCCCGACTGCTTCATCTTCTTTACCACTACCACCGCCATACCAGACCACCTCCCCTTCCTTCTTTGCGGCTTCGATCGTTTCAGGGGTGCTAGCCCATGAACTAGTCAAACCGATCAAGCCGCACATTCCTAGAAAGAAGCCAACAGGAAGCATCGCTCGACCCATCCTTTTCTCTCCTTCCTTTATCTCCCAGAACATCAAGCCCGGCTACCAGAAGCTAGCCGATGATGATACCCACCGCCGTCATTAGTTTTCGTTCCGCTTCCTTCAGCAAAGCCTTCTTACCCTGCAGCCACTCCCGATCTTCCGCAATGCTTCTGGTTCGGTTCTCTATTGCCTTATGGATCATTGCCGGCCCTGTACTCCCTGTCCCCTTCCTGTTTTTCACGATCACCACCGGATCCAAAGCATCCTGCAATGCCTTAGGATCCAGACGGATCGGCTGACCCAATATCTCTTGCGCCGCCCGATCCACCATTTCCAGAGTTATCCCCGCAGGCTTGATATTCTGCTTCACCGCATCGCGCACCAGCACCCCGACAATCCTGTGCGCGGTTCGAAACGAAAGATTCTTCTCCCGCGCGATCGTGTCCGCAAGGTTGGTCCCCTGGGTGAAATAAACGCCGGCTCTTTCCAGTGCCAATTCCTTGTCGATGGTTAGCGTAGGCATCATCCCTTTCATATGTTTGAGCGCGGGAATCACCTGCTCGTCCATACAACCCACGGCGATCCGACCAATATGACTCATTTCGCCGAGCATATTAGAAGGTGACGTAAAATAGGTGTTGATGCCCATCGTGGCATCGCTCATGGCTTTCAACGCTTTAAAGCGGAAGGACTTAAAGGATGTCGGATTTTTCTTTTGCGGCATGATGAAACTGGTCGTGCACCACTCATCGCCGAATTCAATATAACCGTATTCCTGTGAAGTCATGGGATAGAGATCATCGGTAAATCTGAAGACGTGTCCCATCAAAACGGCCAGGTCTGCCAACAAGAACACTTCTGCGATCCCCATATCTCTGTGCGCGAACTTAGTGTTTTCTACCAGCCCCTCGAAACCCAAAAGTTCTCCAACTCTCTCTCGATTGATGGGGTATTCGGTGCCACAGCCTACGCCCGCCTCGCAAGTGCCCAGATTGACCTCCCTAAAGTTGGTTCTTAAGTGCGCAAAATTCGCCTCAAATCCCTCGACGATATGCAGCAGGTCATGAGCTAGCGTTGTCGGTTGGGCGGCCTGAAACCAGGTATAGGCAGGCATGACGGTATCAGTATGTTGCTCCGCCAGCTTCAAGATGACTTCGCGCAAACCAATGATCTCATCGAGCACTTCGATAAGTCTATCCCTTACGGTTAAGCGGGCTGCGGTGTGGTGAACGTCCCCGCGCGCTCGGCCCGTCAGAATCCTTCCGCCCACTTCATACCCGTAACGCTTCACGAGGTCAGCCTCGATCGCGGGATGCACGCCCTGGTATTCCGGGTCCAGCGGAAATTTCTCCACGCCCAGCGCCTCGATGTCTCTCAGCCCGGTGAGCAACTTGATCGAATCTTCGCGGGTAAACACGCCCTGCTCATGCATCATGACAACATGGGCCATGTTGTAGCGTACGACCCATTTGAAGGTCGGCTTTTGCGTCTCCACCTCGTGAACATACTGATACTTAACGAGGTCTGGATCAGAACCCTTGGTCAATCTTCCGTCGTGATCGCCCAAACGCACTTTGGAAGATTGAGCATTTGCTGTTTCCATCTGAGCCTCCTTGCTTGAAAAACACATCAAAAACGAAGTCTGGTTTACTTCGCTCCGACGATCGCCTCACAGGCCTGCATTAACTTTTGATCCGCTGCCGTGAGGGCTTCTCTTTTTAAATTGATCCAGCGCTCGTGCTCGTCCACGGTGCGTCCTTTCCTCTCGATGGATTCTTTTACGATCTCAGGCGCTGTGCCTCCCAAAATTTTCTTCGCCCGAATACCTTCCATCGGATCGAGAACCTTTTTTAGACTCTCCTCTTTGAACTCAATCGTTTTTCCGAGCGCCTCTTTTGCTGCCTGCTTCAACATTTCGGTGGTCACGTGGTTCGGATTCTTACCCTGTTCCAAAGAACTCCGAACCAGGATGCCGACAACCCGATGTCCTTCTCTGAAGGACAACCCGCTTTCTCGCACTAACGCATCGGTCAAGTCTGTGCCCTGAGAGAACAAACGCCCGACGCTTTGCTGCATTACTTCTTTGTGCAAAATCACCGTCGAGAGGATTCCTCTCATGGACTTGAGCGCGCCAATGATATGCTCCATCGCCTCGTGGCGGAACGCGTAGGACTGGCTGCCTTTGAGGCTTACCTCGCTGGTATTTCTCTTTGAGAAGTCATGAAAAGTGTTAAAGGTCTGCTGGGTCGTAATCGCTACCAGTTCCGGGTGGGCCAAGCCGACCGGATTCTTTTTCTGGGCCATCATGAAACTGGTGGCGGAAAATTCATCGTCCAGCTCCATAAAATTGATATCTGACGCGCACCATACATGGAAATCTTCGCACAGTCGGTAGACATCGACCATAAGAATGGACAGCGCCGCCAGGATTTCTAACTCCCGGTCCAGAGACCGGTGACAGTAAAGGCCGTTCTCAATAATACCTTCGTACCCAAGCAGCTCTGCAACTCGCTCCCGGCTTACCGGGAAACTCGTGGTCATCCCCGCTCCAATCTCGGCGGAGCTCATGTTGACTCTCTTATAGCCGTCGATGAGCCGCTCGAAGTCCGCCTCCATCGCATCGATGAAGGAAAGCATGTAGAAGCCGAACGTCATGGGCTGGGCATGTTGGAGATGAGTGTAACTGGGCATGATCGTGTCGACATTCTCCGCTGCCAGCTTGAGCGCGGCTCTCCTGACTCCCACCACCTCGTCCATAATATCGAGGAGAGCTTCACGATGAGCCATTCGCTCAGGTACTTTCTGCGCATCACCCCTCGTCCTTCCGATATAGAGCATCCCGCCCACGTTGTACCCCACTTTATCGATGAGCAGAGCTTCAATATTGGGGTAGATGCCTTGAAGCTTGGGGTCGAGGTCGATTGACTCAACTCCCAGATCCTCGATTTCCGCGAGCGCAATCAAGATCTTCTTCGACCTTTCCTGGTCTACAATTCCTCTTTCGGTCAGCATCGCGACATGAGCCCTGTTGTACTTCATGACCGGATGGAAGAGATACTTCATCTTTTCAACAAGAGGCTTGTAAAAATACTCGACTTGCTCCTGCGCATAATCTCCCTTGAGACGCCCCTCGTGCGCCCCAAGCCTTGCCGACGGTCTGACTTTCCCGGGTACTTTCGCCATTTCTGTCCTCCTTAGTTTTTCAATTTGCTTTCCACCAGCCCTTGAAAGTTAGTTATTTCCCCAGACCAAAGATTTCTCGAAACTCGCGACCATACCTCTCTCGCGCTGCACGGTTTGCGTAAGTCGCTGGGGTAAGCACAAAATCTGGATCAACCTGAAACTGAGGATACTGCACGACAACATCCTTCCGAGCTATGGTACTCGCCATATTCTTTCCCCAGACAGATTGTCCTTCTCCCGAAAGAAGCCAGTCGTGAAATAAGATAGCCGCGTGAGGATGAGGAGCATTCTTGGCGAGAAACATGGCGTGTGGCTTTGAAATGTAAGGTTTAAGTAGGATAACCTCGATGGGTGCTCCTTTATCTCGCACTTCAGCTGCGCTATCCGCATTGACTTCAATAACAATAGGAAACTCTCCCGCTGCCACAAGGTTAACCTCCATAGTATGACTGCTCTGAAATACAGGCTTTTGAGCCGCCAGTTTCTTCATGTAGTCCAAGGATTTTTCCTTGCCCCACGTATGTTCAAAGGCTGCAACCATATAATCAGCAACGCTGTCGAAGAGGAGCTGACCCTTCCATCTCGGACTCAGGAGATCTTCGTATGTCTTCGGAACCTCGTTAGGTTTCACAAGATTCTTATTGTAAACCAGCGCCGTGATGAGTGTTCGATAGCTGTACCATGAACCATCCTTGGCATAGTAGAGGGGGTTGTACGCCGCCCTTTCCGGGGAAAGATAGGGCTGGACCAGTCCTTTTTGGTCTAATAACTCAGCACCCTGGTAGAGAACGCTTTGAATTATGTCCACGGTGTATTTCTTTGTTTTCCACTCAAGTTCGACTCTGTTGACAAGTCCATATCGTTGTCCACGGAAATAATTGCCTTTAATGTAAGGGTAGCGGATGTTGAAAGCCTTTATCATTTCATTGAATTCATTCGCTTGTGAACTTCCGTACAGCATCACCTCACCCTCTTTTTTTGCGCCTTCAACCAGGAACGCTTCTCTTTCTTTCTTCCCCAAAGAGCTGATTTTTGCGATCACTTCTGAGGAATCCTGGCCGTATACCGCCCCAGAGAAAAGACATACACCGGCATAAAAAGCCGTGAGAACAAAAGAGGTGATTCGCAGCATTCTTGAAACCATATACATCTCCGTTTCTACCCGTATTGTTGTTACGCCAAAGATCCGTCTATCTTTGATCTTGTCAGGTCTAAACCCTTATTATTCCCACTTCGTTTTCAATCTTCACTTCGGTGCCGTAATGCTTTGATAGTTGAGAAACCCGCTGTAAGATGCCGTTTGCAATTTCTCCGTGTGCTAGAACCGGCCTGCCCCGCTGAGCCCAGGCTTTTCGGTAGCCCTGATCAATCGGATACAAGTTAACCCTGTCCAATTTTCCGGACTTGAAGTGTGTCACGCTCACGATGTTTTGCCAGAAAGGGGCAAACGCTGGATGACCTCTGGTATCACCCTTGTTGCGGGCCTCCAACCAGTCCGAAGGTGTAGCGTTCCAAGGAAGACCAAACCGAGTATAAGCATCGTCTGCCAGGAAACGAGCTGTCTCAACCTGAAAAATAAAATTCCCCGCGCTGTACAATATGGGACGGCTATTATAAATTTCTACGCCGAGTGGAAAATGCGAACCGTGCCCAGCAATGACATCCGCGCCGTTATCGATGCACTGGTGAGCAACATCAACTAAGAACTGCGCCATCTCCTCCAACTCAACGTTGGCCTTGGCAGTGAACAGGGTCGCGCCGCCATACTCGTGGCAGTGAAGACTTACGACGACCCACTCAGCTTGCTTTCGGGCCTCCCGAACCCACTTTAAAATTGCTTCAACGTCGCGTTTGTCGGCCTTTGTGGAAACCGAAAAACGATCTCCCTCGACAAACTTGTTACCCATGAAATTGAGTTCCTTCTCCCGGTCCTGGGGTGCATCTCTGTCACTGTACGTATGGCGTTCTGCTCTTTCCTTCTGGCGGTCGAAACCAAGAGCGTGATTGACACGCAAAAACTCGGCGAACGCTTGCCGGTCCATTGTATACGTCCTATCGAAATTCAGGGGGTTGATTCCTGGACGCCCTTTGACATCCATCCGCTGCTGGGCCGCAGCCTCAAAAGGTTGAAAAAAAGCGGTTGCGGCTATGAGACCCACCCTCCCATTGCGCGTGTCAAGATACCCGGGGGCCCTCGCCTCAGCCAAGTTGAGACCTGTCCCCGCATGCGTTATCCCCGCCTGATCCAGGTAGCGAATAGTGCTTTGTATTCCCTCCTGCCCGAAGTTAAATGCATGATTGTTTGCGCACGATACCATATTAATCCCCATCCACTTGAGGTCTTCCAGCAAACGGGGTTCCGTAGTCATGTATGTTCCGCGTGTCAGTCCCGGTGTGCACTCGTTATATTCGTGCACCGTTGTCTCCATATTGGTAAACGTAGCGTCTGCTTCTCTTAAGATCTTAACCAACGCAAGATATGGCTCCTCATCAAAAACACTCAGCCGCCGCGTCAACATTGTGTCCCCGGTTACAGCGATCGCAATATCACCACGTTCCGAAGCATAGGTTGTCATGAAATGCCTCCTAGACTCTGATGTAGGTTTCATCCCTACAAGCCAATATTGTATAGCTTGAGCGCGTTGTCCCGATTAATTTTCCTTTTCACGACAGCGTCTATCCCTTCGCAATTCCGTTCCACCGTTTCGCCGGAGTAGGGCCACGTAGTTACCCCATGAGGGTAATCACTCGCCCATAGATAGTTGCTCTCTCCGTAAATCTGCGTGGTTACTACGCCCGCCCGGTCATCTTGATAGGTGAAACAGATGTTGTCTTTAAAGTACTCGCTCGGCATTAAGCGGTTCACATTCAACTCCGGATCGTACGTGCTCTTGCGCCCATACCAATAGTCCACTTGCTGCACCAGATTAGCCACCCAGCCGACATCAAACTCCGCACACACCACCCGAAGCCTGGGATAGCGATCAAAAACTCCGGAAAAGACCAGATTGCCCAAAAATTCCTGCGCCGCCTGTTGCCTGGGAGCAAACCCTAGGCTTTGCTTGCGAGGATCTTCATCGCGCGGGCCTTCGAAATGTTTGCGCGCTACTCCCTGGGTTGCGGTGGTATGCACGTTGACCACCATCTTTGTTTCCTCCAGAGCTGCCCACATCGGTTCATACATTGGATCATAGTAGCCGCTGTCTTTGATACGTGTCGGGATAATCACGCCGCGAAATCCCAACCGCGCGTACTCTTTTATATCTTCCACCGTGTTCCGGACATCCAAAATAGAAAGAATCGCCAACCCTATCAGTCGCTGTGAATTGTAACTGCAAAACTCGTGTAACCACGAGTTGTAGGAGCGAAAAATCGCTCGCTGGAATGGCTCATCAGTGAGCGCGTAAAAGAAGCGCGCGGGGCTTGGGAACAGGACCTCTCCTTCCACGCCGTCAACATCCTGATCTTTAAGGCGCTGCGAAGGCTCCCAACCTCCCGGGTAGTCTTCATAGCGAAAGGTCTCGTTAAATCGGATCGCCTCGGCATGTTTTTCCATCTCCACCTGCGAAATCCCTTTGCTCTTCTCTACAACGCGACCAATGGAAAAATGGGAACAGCCGATAGGGGGAAGTCCATTGGTAATAAGCCACGTTCCCTTGGCCACGCCTGGCGGGTCCTTTACCACCTTTGGAGCCCGCTCTCCATATTCTTTCTGCACTCGCTCCCAAGCTTTAGGAGGCTCATTTACGTGACTGTCTGCTGAGATCAACTTGAAATCGGGCATATCTCTCTCCTTTTTTGAGTTTTAGGCGCCCAAAAGAGCTTTTTCTGCTTCTTCCATCCGTTTCTCCCCCGTCTTGATTTGCCCCTGCAGCTCGTCAAAGATCCTCTGGTCCTGCGACAGGGCTCGTTCGCTTTCCTCAATCTGTTTTTTGACCTCGTCCGGCGCCGGACCGCCAATAAGACTTCTCGCACGCACGCATTCAAGCGGGTCGAGGGCTTTGCTGATGGCTTCTGCGCTCAACCCGACCGGCTTTCCCGTGTACTCTTTTGCGGCGCGATCGACCATCTCGGGGGTCACGTCTTTTTCCCCTTTGCCCTCCTCGATCGATTGCCGCACGAGAATCGCGACGATCTGATACGCAGTCCGCCACGGCAGTCCCTTGTCACGAACCATCGCTCCGGCCAGATCCGAGGCTTGCGCCCAGGCCGCCGTCGCCTGCTCGCGCATGCGCTCCCTCTTTACTTTCATGGTGGTCATGATTCCCGATATAGCTCGGAGCGAACGTGCTGTTAGCTCAAAGCTAAAACCAAGCTCCTTTAGAGACCCGAGTCCCGATACGTTGCGGTACTGGACGATCGCTCCGGTCATACGGCCAAGCAGTTTGCTGATGTTCTCGGTCACATACATCAGCCCGTGAGGGTTCCTCTTTTGCGCCATGATACTGCTGGTGCCGCAGTATCGATCGGCGAAATCGATCAGGCTAAATTCGTGCGTGTACCAGACCAACAGATCGGTACACACGCGGTCGATGTTCGTCATCAAGATCGACATCGCTGTGAAGGCCTCGATGCCAAAATCCATGAACGCGTAAGCGTCCTTGGTATTCGTGTGGACCGACGAAAACCCCATCAGCTCGGCAGTGCGTTTCCTATTCAAGAGAAATTCTGACCCTGTCCCGGCGCCGCATCCCATAGAGCTTACATTGCATCGCCTGAAAGCCTGCGCCAGTCGCTCGAAGTCGCGCTCCAGCACGCGCACAAACGCCATCAGGTAATGACCAAAAGTCGTTGTTTGACCGTGCTGAAAACGCGTGTAATGAGGCATAACGGTTTCCACGTGCTGCTTGGCCAGCTTCACGAGCCCCGCCCGGAACTTGAGTAGCTCTGCCATCAATTCCAGATAACCCGAGCGCACGAGCAACCGGCCCGATGTGCTCTGCATATCTCCACTGCTCCGGCCTAGATGCAGCCGGCCGCCGATACTCTCTCCGAGCTTTTCGATCAAATAGTGCTCCCCTGAATGCATCGCTCCCCCGGTCTGAAGCCGGACCTCCTCAATCCCGCCTCGCTCCATCTCCTTAAAAGCTTGAAGCATGGTCACCGCATCCTGCCTTGGTATCAACTTCTCCTCCGCCAGCATGATCAGGTGAGCCTTATCAATCAGGTGGAACGCGCCCAATAGATACCTATATTCTTCGGGAATACCCGGCTTATGAAGCAAAACTGCCTCGTCTGCGTCCTCCGTGAGCCTTGCGCCTTTTTTCCGATAATGTTCCCCCTTCGCGATGCTTTCCATCAGGTTCGCCATAACGCCCTCCTTTTTGGGCTAATTGATTCTTCCGCGATCGTTAGATTTCGTCCCCTTAGACTCCGGCCCCGCGTTGGCTACCCTCTCTCTTCAAGACCTCTTCTTTTTAGTTTGGGATCCAGAAGGTCTCGTAATCCATCACCAACGAGATTAAACGCCATCACAATCAGCATGATCATGATCCCGGGAAAAATGGCGACCCAAGGACTGGTTCTCAAATACACCCGTCCATCGGCAATCATGGATCCCCAAGTTGGGGTGGGAGGCGCGATTCCGAAGCCCAAGAAGCTGAGACTCGCTTCCGTGGTAATCGCTTGAGCAATTCTAAGGCTGGCTAAGACGATAATGCTGGCAAATGTATTCGGTAGGATATGCCGCAGCATAAGTCGTATATAACTGGCGCCCAAGGCTGAGGCGGCGTCGATGAAGACCATCTTCTTAACAGCGAGGACTTCGGCGCGAATCAGCCGCGCGAAACGGGGCGCGTTCGATATTCCCACGGCGATCATCAGATTGAACACGCCAGGGCCCAGCATGGCTACGATTACCAAGGCCAACAGAATGGTGGGAAGGACAAGCAGGATATCGACGATAGACATAAGGAACCTATCGACGGCGCCGCCGAAGAAGCCGGCGGTTAAACCAATTAAAATCCCGATGGTTGCGCCGATGGCTACTGCGACGACCCCTACCGTCAAAGAAATCCGTGATCCCCAGATGATGCGGCTGAGAATGTCCCGTCCAAAGCCATCCGTCCCCAACCAGTGCAAGTCCCCGGGCGGCCTCAGTCTTAAACGAATGCTCTGCGCAAAAGGATCGAAAGGCGACAACCATGAGCTGAAGATCGCCGTAAACACAAAAAAGAGAATGATGGTGCATCCGGCGAGCATAGCCCTGTTCGTGACGATTCGTCGCAGCATCGACGGTTTCCGCTTAGGCGATCCCTTTATACTCGATCCTCGGATCAACGAATTTGTAGACAAGATCTGTCAGCAGATTCACCAGCAGGAAACAAAGAGCGAAAAACATGATGGCGCCCTGAAGCTGGGGATAGTCGCGGGAGTAAATGGACTGGATAATCAGGCTGCCCAATCCTGGCCTGCTGAAAACGGCTTCGATGACGACGGTGCCACCCAGAGTGTAACCCAAGTCCAGGGAAATTACGGTCACAATCGGGATCAACGCGTTCCGGAGCGCGTGCTTGTAGATGACGATTCTCTCCGCGAGGCCCTTGGCGCGTGCCGTGAGAATGTAATCCTGCCGCAAGATTTCGAGAATACCCGAACGGGTAAGGCGCGAGATGGCGGCCGCATCCCTGGCCGCGAGGGCAAGCGCCGGAAGGAACAGGTGATACAAGATGCTGGCCGGGCTATCCAACTCGCCCGCGCCTACCAGAGGAAACCATCCAATATAAACAGAGAAAAACAATAGTAAAACGAGCGCCAGCCAAAAACTCGGCATGGAGATGCCCAGAAGGGCAACGATTCGCGAGAGGTGGTCCACTATGGTGTTGCTTCTCACGGCCGACACTATTCCCAACGGGATCCCGATCAGAACAGCCAGAGTGACAGCGCCGAGCGCCAAGAAAAGGGTATGGGGAAAAACCCGAAGGATCTCTGCCATGACTTCCCGACCGCTTCTGAGAGACTTCCCAAAATCTCCGCTCAGGACGTTGAAAAGGTAAGTTCCGTACTGGACGTACAGTGGCTTATCCAAGCCTAGTTGATGCCGCAGGTTTTCTACGACCTCAGGCGGTGCGTCGTAGTCGCCCATGAGAGCTTGCACGGGATCGCCAGGCGCCAGGTGAATAATCAGGAACGACAGCGTGACCGCGCCGAGGATGGTCGGAATGATTGCCAGTACTCTTCTTGAAATGTCTTCTAATTCATCCATCCCGACGCCCTTCTCGCGACCGACAAAAAGGTCGCCGACGCCAACGGTTTACGCGCTGCGGTAAAGCTTTGTCAGCACAAACTCGCGGTGGCCCAAGACTTCGGCGGCCGTCAACCGGCCCTTGGCAGTACGCACCATCATATCGAGAATCCTGTCCCCTGCTTGCTTTAGCGTCATCTCCCGTCTGAGCACGCCGCTAATATCAACATCGATGTGTTCCGCCATCGTCTTTGCAGTTTTGGGATTCGCCGTGATCTTAATGACCGGCACAATAGGATGACCAATAATATTTCCCTGGCCAGTCGTAAAGAGGTGCAGAACCGACCCTGCCGCCCCAAAAAGGGTAACGCATTCGGCCGCCGCGGAAGATGTATCCATGAAGTTAAGGCCGGGCGTAGAAGGCGGCTCTGCAGGATCGAGAACCCCCACGATTGGCGAGGTGCCTGCCTTTTGAATGTTGCCCATGGCCTTCTCTTCGATGGTCGTGAGACCGCCGGCGATGTTGCCTTGCGTCGGCTGTGACCCCATAAGGTCGACGCCCTGAGCTTCAATGAAGCTTACGTAATCCCGGTGAACTTTGAGAAATTTTTCTCTTAGCTCAGAGGTAGCCATCCGTCGGGCCAGCACATGTTCGCCCCCGGTTACCTCCGAGGTTTCACCAAACAACATTGTACCTCCCATCTGAACCAGAGTGTCGGTTACCACGCCCACGGCGGGGTTGGAGGCCAGTCCCGACGTGGTATCGGACTCGCCGCACTTTGTGCTGAATGTCGGAGCGGATAGGGAAACTGGCTCAGGGTATAGCTCGCTTGCCTGGTGGACGAACTCCTTCGCCGCTCTGGAGGCACTTTCGATTGTTTTCAAGTCCCCATATCCCTCAATCGCGAAGGCGGCGACAGGCTTGCCTGTTTTGGCAATTCCATCCGCTACACGTTGGGTCCAGTTAGGCTCGATCCCAATCACTACGACAGCGGCAACGTTTGGATTAGCTCCCGTGCCGATCAGCGTTCTGAAGAAAAGCTCCAGATCTGCGCCAAATTGGAGTCGTCCATAAGGATGGGGAAGAGCCATGGTTCCCTGGACCAATCTGGCAACCCCTTCCGCTGCGGCATTCGAGAGGTCATCCAAAGGCAGAATCACGACGTGATTTCGGATACCAAACTTGCCATTCTCTCGCCGATAGGCGCGGATTGTCGTCTCCACTGCTTACCACCTCGCACTTCTTAGATTATGGACATGAACATGCGCGCCTGGGCTGATAGGTTCAGCGGCTTTACCGATGGATTCTCCGTATTTCTTAACGATGTCTCCCGCGCGAAGCGGGAGCAGAGCAATCTTGTGCCCGAGCGGAATATTCTGGAGAGCCTTCACGGTAACGACTGACTCTCCTTCGAGAATGATTCCGTCCGCCGTCTCCCCCGCATAGATATCTTCTACAGCCACTCCAACGCTATCTTCCTTCGCATGAACCAGAAATTTATGAGACATGTCTTTTCCACCTGTTAGCGCCGTTAGAATAAGCGCCGTTAGTTCGATGCTCCTTGTGACCTTCGGAGGAATTTCCCAGCGCCGCCCTCAGGTCGCTTTGCACGTTCCGAATGTGGGTCCTGATCCGTTCCTCAGCGAGATCGGCATCGCGCCGGTTCAAAGCGTCGATGATTTGCAGATGCTCCCGAAAGGATTTCCGCGCACGACCGGGCAGTATCACGGAACGATACCGAAGCATTTGAATCCGATCCCGGAGCGATCTCATCAGGCGAGAGAGATGGTGGTTGCCACAGGCTGAGGTAATCGCGTCGTGAAACTCACGGTCGGCGTCCAGATACCCCTTGTACCCGTTGCGCTCCCTCTCGGGTGCTCCCACTTCCAAGAGCTCCCGGAGCTTGTTTAGGGTGCTCTTAGTGATGCGGCTGGAAGCCAAACGGGCAGCCATTCCCTCCAACGCCTCCCGAATTTCAAGTAATTGCACCATATCGTCAAAGGAAAGGGTGGCTACAAAGGCGCCGCGGCCGGGAGAGACAGTGACAAGTCCTTCTTGAGCCAACCGGTTCAACGCTTCCCGGATGGGAGTTCGGCTCACACCCAACTGCCTTGCCAAATTATCCTCGCTGAGCTTGGTCCCAAACGGAAGTTCATTGGAGACAATGCGCCGCTTCACCAAATCGTAAACGCGGGTGGGGAGGTTAACGCGGGCGAGCACGAGTTTCTTTCCCACGGTTAGTCTCAAATTGGCGTTTCTAAACCCTATTTTTTCCCCTCGATAGACACCCCATATAGGATATAGTTGGCCAAAGGATTGAACGTGTAACCTTTGACGTAGGATCGCCAGGCTGAAAGCACAGTCCGGTAGCTGATGGGCACCATGGGAGTTTCTTCCGCGACAATATCCTGAATCCGATAGTAGATCTTTTTTCTCTTTTCTGAATCACTTTCCCGGTTTCCCTGGGTAATAAGGTTATCTACCTCCTTGTTCTTGTAGCACAGGTAGTTTGGATATGGAGCATTAGCGGAAAGCAGATAGGTGGAAAACATAATATCTGGATCAGGAGGCCTGGATACACTGCCGTACATAAGTTCATAATCACCCTTCCGCCGCAGCTGTTCCACAGTTGCTCGATCCAGCAAATTGAGCTTAACCCTGATGCCTACCTGACGGAGCTGCTCCTGAATGATAGGAGCGTAATGCTTCCAAGGTTCCTGAGGGTGGTAAAGCAGGCTTGTTTCAAAACCATTCGGGTACCCTGCTTCACTAAGGAGCTTCTTGGCTTTTTCGGGGTTATAATCGTAGACCTTCACGTTCGGGTTATAGGCAAAAAACCCAGGATTAAGAAAATTGTTTGCCTTTGGCGCTGCTCCGCCATAGGCTGCGGCAATGAGATCATCTTTGTTAATCGCATGATGAATGGCCTGGCGGACCCGAATGTCGTCAAACGGCTTGCGACAATTATTGATTGAAAGAAAAGTGACGTTTAGCTCAGGATTGACAGCAATCGCGATTTTTTTCTCTGCCACCTCGCGGCTCTTCTTAAGAGTATCCAAGGGGTCGAGACTCTCAAACACCACCAAGTCCAATTCGCCTTTTTCCACGGCCAGCTCAGCCACGGCCTCTTCATTGATCACTAAGAAAGTGGCCCTCTGAAGCTTGGGAGGTCCGAGGAAATAGTCCTTGTTGGCAACCAGGATAGTCTTAGATCGGGGTTCCCAGCGCTCGAAGACAAAGGGCCCCGTTCCTATAGGACTCGAATTGTACTTCGTTCCCAACGTTTCGATCGCCTTTTGATTCACGATGTAGCCGGGTCGATAGACGAGAACTTTGCGCACAAATGACATGTCCGGCGACTTCATGTGAATCTTCACCGTATAGTCATCTACCGCTTCCACCTCCCGTACGTTGCTAAAATCTGTCCGGTAGCGGCTCTTGGCCCTATTGTCCATAATGCGGTCAAAGCTATACTTCACGTCTTTCGCTGTGAATTTCCCGTACCCCTTATGCCATTGAACGTTGTTGCGAAGTTGAAAAGTGTAGGTCAGGCCATCAGCGGAAACGCTCCAGCTCCGCGCTAGATCGGGCTCTGGCTCCATCGTCTTGGGATTCATTTTCAGGAGGCCGCTGTAAATGTTCACCGCAATCGTATAGTCGTTGGAATTTGTGATGAGCGCAGGATCCATGAAGGAAAAGTCGACCTCGTTCCTCACCGTGATTTCCTGAGCAGAAATGAGTGCAACCCGGACGAACAAGAAACCTGCAACCACAATCGATATCACAAACAATCTCTTCGCCATTGCCAGTCCTCCTTTAGCACCAGTTTCTTACTTTTTCCCCCGACTCTCCGCATCCTAATTGCCATTTAGAACTCTAGGGCCAAAAAGACTCACTGCATTATCCCAGAGTATCTTAGCTTTAGCCTCGACAGAGATTGGATGCAGGTCCAACTCGGGGAGGGCCTTGGCCGGCTCTATGGCATCCGGATGTGGATAGTCGGTATTCCAGACAATGTTCTCCCCCTTCAGGTAGCTGGCGACATAGCCCAAGGTCCTTTCGTCACTATCACAGGCGATGAAACATTGGCGCGTAAAATACTCGCTCGGGAGCATGCGCAAATGCTCGGGCTTGCCCATAACACTATTGCGGCCATGAGTATGATCATCCATACGACCGAGCCAGAAGGGCAGCCAACCGGCGTTAGATTCAAGAATCGCAAGCCGCAGCTTTGGAAACCGCTCTAGGATTCCCGCAAATATAAAATGGCCTAGAGTCGCCATGTTGTCGCACGGAAAGCCCAGCGCATGGTCGAGCCCCCGCAATGCCAGCTGCAGTTCTCCGTTCCTTTCTCCCTCAAGTGACCGAAACGGCTGGGCCCGCCGCTGGCGGTACTCCCCGTGAGCGCTGATCGGAAAGTCCAGTTCGCAAGCAAGCTCCCACAACGGGTCGTACTCCGGCTCATGAAGCCACCTGCCTACAGGCAAAAAGGGATTCCTCACGGACACCGCACCGAGTTCTCTCACTGCCCGGCGCGCCTCCTGGAGCATCTCCCCTATATCCGAGCCCGGAAGCACAGCCACGAACTTGAGCCTTTTAGCATCGACGCTGCAGTATTCATGCGCCCAGTTGTTGTAAGCCCGGCACATCGCTGCTCCGAGTTCCACGTCCTTCAGCGCCACCCGATAGGCGAAATTGCCGTTGTTGCCGGTGGGTAAGAGCACCTGGATATCCCACCCGTAACGATCCATATCCTTAAGGCGGGTATCCGGCGACCACCAGGTACGGTACGCATCCCCATACTTTTCTTCCATCGCCCTCCATGCGCTTTCGGGAGGAGGTTGCTGGAGTTCCCCGTGGGGAATGATCTTGCCGTCGGGCTCATAGACCATGAAATTTCCGTCCATGAATGCAACTTTGGGAACTTGATCGCGGTATTTGGGCTCTACGTAGCGCTCCCAGAGATATTGCGGCTCATGCATGTGCGCGTCGGCGTCGATGACCTTCATTCCTTTCCACATAATTTTCTCCTCTGGCTCTTGAGCAGATCCCGTGGCTCAACAAACGACGTCAAGTAGGTCCAGTCGAACAGCTTTCATAGACGATTTACACTCCATCGTTGACGTCTCCCTTGCTCACCGGTATCGATCAACTGTCCCCGAGGAGCCTCGGACCAAACAGCTTTATCGCATTGTCCCAAAGTATCTTGCGCCTGGCTTCGTCGGAGATCGGCTGCGCGTCCAGGTCGGGAAGTGCCTTGACCGGTTCTGGCGCGTCTGCGTGCGGGTAGTCCGTGTTCCAGACGATATTTTCGCCCTTGAGATAGTCCACGACATAGGGGAGAGTTTCCTCGTCGCTGTCACACGCGATATAGCACTGACGCTTGAAGTATTCGCTCGGCAGCATCGACAGGTGTTCAGGTTTACCCATCACGCTGTTGCGACCATGCGAATGCTGGTTCATGCGGCCCAGCCAAAAGGGAAGCCAACCGGCGTTGGATTCGAGTATCGCCAATCTGAGCTTGGGAAAGCGCTCCAGGATGCCCGTGAAAATAAAATGTCCCATCGTAGTCATGTTGTCACATGGAAACCCCAGGGCGTGATCCAGCCCCCTCAGGGCGAGCTGGAGCGGGTCGCGTCTGTTTCCCTCGAGCTTTCTGAAAGGCTGTGAGCGGTACTCTCGATACTCTCCGTGCGCACTTATGGGGAAGTCCAAATCGCAAGCTAGTTCCCAAAGCGGGTCGTTTTCCGGGTCATGCAACCACTTGCCCTCGGGAAGCAGCGGATTTCTCACCGATACCGCGCCGAGTTTCTCCACTGCCCTGCGCGCCTCCTTGACCATCTCGCCAACGTCTGAGCCCGGGAGGATCGCCACGAACTTCAACCGTTTGGCGTCCACGCTGCAATACTCGTGAGCCCAGTTGTTATAAGCCCGGCACATCGCGGCGCCAAGCTCGAGATCCTTGAGCGCCACCCGGTAGGCAAAATTGCCGTTGTTGCCGGTGGGAAGAATTACCTGAAGATCCCACCCAAACCGGTCCATGTCCTTGAGGCGAATCTCGGGCGACCACCATTCGCGGAAAGCCTCACCGTACTTCTCTGCCATAGCTTTGTTCGCCGTTTCCGCCGGGCCCTGCTGGAGCTCGCCTTTTTTTATGATCTTGCCGTCGGGCTCGTAAACCATCCGGTTGCCGTCCATGTACGCCACCTTGGGAACCCGGTTTCGGTACTTCTCTTCTACGTAACGCTCCCACAGATATTGCGGCTCGTGCATGTGAGCATCCGCATCGATGACTTTAAAACCTTTCCACATATGCTTTCCCCTTTCTCGAATCCAAAATGGTCTCGCCTCTTACGAAACGATCCAGAACACAGGATAAAAACTCCGTTACCGCTCACAGACAAATTATTTCAAGAGCATACGAGTCCGTGAAGACGAGCAAATTGCATATTGTATACAATAGTGAGAAAAACTTTATTACGCAAGTTAATCCTGAGAATCTGACCAGGATGGGCAGTGCTCTTTTGCCTCCCGGAGTTCAACTCTACTCTTAGCAGCATTTTTCTCCTTGGATGATAGACAATAACCCTAATGGGGCTTCCTGCATCGCTTCATTAACGCGGACGAGCGGCTTTTTCTCTCTCCTCTCTGAGAACCAAAAGGCGCCGAGTGCCTCAAGGCTGCCATCCCGTCTATCTTCCCAGCAATTGCTGTACCAAGGCTGCACGGAAAAAATCGCCTGAATTATCACGCATCCACCCCGTGCAAGACAGAAAACTGTCTAGTTTTCGTTCATCCGCGCTTAAAGTATGATCATTTAAAAAATGATCCTCTATCTGTTCGCCGCTGAGCTGCGTCGCCGAGCTCTTTACGTAACCGTCGAGGTGATTCCCTTAACCGCGGGGATGTTGTTTTCCGTCTTGGCATAATAGTGTTTCGTCAACAAGGAAACTTCCAACATTTTCTTTCCCGTCTCTTTACGCCATTTGTCCAAATCGAGTCGCCCCCAGTTTTTGCAGCACGAGGCTCGCCAAGACCATAACGGTCACGACCACTATCGAAAATGCGCTCAATTCGGTCACTTGACCATCCTGCCACAGACTCAGAATACGCACCGCAATCACAGAAGTCGTCGGACTCGAAAGGAATACTGCGAGAGACAGTTCACGGCTGGAGTGCAGGAACGTGAAAACCCACGCCGAAAATATCGCTGGCATCATCAACGGGGCCACAACCAGCATGAGGCTGCGCCAGAGCGGAACACCGCTGACGAGCGCAGCTTCTTCCAGCTCACGGTGAATGGCAACCAATCCGGAATAACAATAGCGCATCCCGAACGGCAAATATTTCACCGTAAACGCCACGATCAGAAGCCAGATTGTTCCATAAATCGGGATCGCGGAAAGGTTCACATAGGTGCGGAGAAAAGCGATACCGGCAACCACTCCGGGTAGGATTAGAGGCGTCGAAACTAATAGATCCAAAATGAAACGAGAACGGTAGTGGGTTCTCAACACGAGCCACGCGGTCAAACCGGCGAGCACGGCCACCGCACAAGCCGCCAGGGTGCTAATCAGAAAAGTATTGGTGAAGGCATTAATGATCGTGATGTCGCTCAGGCTCTCGAGATAATTGTTCAACGTGAGTCTCTTGAGGCTGCCCATGCTCACGCGGCCATGGTAGCGCTGGAAGGAAACCCATAGGAGCATCAGCAGAGGTAACAAGAGCAACCCATTGACTGTCAGAACCCCGATTCCCGCCATTCCCCTGTATCTCCCCAACTTGAGAACACGGGGTCTATACGCTTTGCCCCTTATCGTGGCATAGCGGTCAGCCTGACCGGTGATCCTCAAGTACGCAGGAAAACACATCAGAATCAGTAAGGTAAGTAAAATCCCGTACGCGCTGGCGACGCCATAAGTAGGGGTTATTTTGCCCTTGACCGCTCGATAAATAACGGTTGTGAAAACCTCTATACCAGCAGGAATGCCGATCAGGGTCGGAACCTCAAAGGTCTCCAGAGTCCGAATTAGAGACAGGAACAGAGCTGCAAGCACGCTCGGCCAGGCCAGCTTGAAAGTAATCCGCGCGAACACGTCCCAGCGCCTCGCTCCGCACATTTCAGCCGCTTCCTCCAGTGTGGGGTCCAAAGATTTGAATGACGCTGACATGAGAAAAAACACTATGGGAATCCAAACGATGCTCTCAACGAGGATCATTCCCGCCATCGAAAAGATATTGAAGCTGACGCCGGCAAGACTCTTCAATATGAGGTTGAGTAATCCCGCGTTGGGACCAAGCAACAAAATCCACCCGATGACCTTGACCACCCCCGGGACGGCAAAAGTGACAAAGCACACCGCATAAGTCAGCGCTTTATAGGAAACATCCGTGCGCTCGACCACCCAGGCCAAAGCGGTGCCAAAAACGATCGCAATGGCGGAACTACCAATGGCATAGACCAACGATGATGTCAGGACCGCTTGAAAGCCGCCCGCAAACACCGCTCTGAAATTTTCCAGGCTGAGGGGACCCATGTCCAACCCATCCCACCGATGAATACTCATCTGAACTAGAGTCATGATCGGGGGAATGATGAGAACTCCCATAACCACCAACATGAACAGAAGCAGCCAAGATTGCTTTTTTCCGGGCAGTTGGTGGGGGTCGAACAGTCTCATTTGGCCGATGCGATATTGTAAGTTTTCCCGCAAATCATGCCGACGGTCGGAGCCGTGGGTTTGGGGCTATTTCTTGGCGAAATATTGGTTCAGCAATTTCTCCCACTTGACGTAGTTCGCTTCGTAATTCGGATCAAAGCCATAGTAGAACCGCTTGATGCTGGCCGGAAGCGTATGAGGAGACTGGACATCGATGCGGGCGACACCATAACCGAAGGTTGTGCGCATCTCCTGTTGCGCTTTCGTCAAAGAAAAATCCAACATTAGCGTCGCCGTGTAGGGATGAGGAGCCTTCGCGGCCAGGGCGACCATACCTTCCCTCGTCACCGCCGGGTTCAAGGGAATCCAGTCGATCGGCGCGCCTTTTGCTTGGCTATCCGAGACATGAGCATTGCTGATCGTCGGCGAGAGTGCGACTTCACCGGTAATGACTAAATCCGCTAGAGCCCGAGCCGACATCGCGTGCAGCGTAATATTCTGGCGCGCCAATTTCTCCAGGTATTCAACTCCCCTGCCGGCGCTGAGCACGTTGCCGATAAAAAGGATCCCCGCTCCCCCCTCGCTGGTTATTGCCATCTTGCCTTTCCATTTGGGATCCAGCAGCTCTTCAAAGCTCTTCGGGGCCTCCTTCTTGTTGATCATTTCCGTATTGAATCCCACCCCATGATAGCTCTCGCGAACCACGAGCCCGTAAACGAGATCCTTAACCGGCGCTAACTTTGCATCGTCCGGATAGGCTGGCAGTTCCGGACTCCAGAAGGGCACCAAGATGTCCCGTGCTTTCATCGTAAGCAACTGACCGGCATTCAACTCGAAGATGTCGACGACGAAACGGTTCGCTTTATATTCCTCGATCACACGCGCGGGCACGTCAAAGCCGCCGCCGCGCCAATAGTCGACTTTGACGAAGGGATACTTCTTTTGAAAATCCTCCATCCACTTGCCGGTGCCCGCTTTAATGATCCCGGAGGTATAAAGCGTCGCTTTCCCTTCCTTCTTTGCCCCCTCTTCTAGGAACCGCTGCCGATCGGTCCCCTTATAGCTGGCGATTCTTGCCAAGGTTGGCGCCGCCGCCCAGATCCTGCCCTCACAAAAACAAAGCACAAGAAGTAGCAACGCAAAAAGTCTTAACGGTTGCTGCATAACAAACCTCCGCCAAAATGGAACGGTCAACCGCGCCAAACCTTGGCGCAACGCAAATCTTCTGACCATAAAATTTGAATCGGCGATCTGCGGTAAGCTATCCGACGCGGCGCTTTACTGTCAACCTGAGATGGGTTCAGGGTGATGTAGCAGTCTGTGTATAAATTTTGATAGGAGAGCGGATGGAGCGAAGAATGGCTTGCGCATTTGGCCGAGGAGAGAACCCCGGGTTCAACCGGGCGGTCCTAGCTCCTCGGACGCGCGCTGGAAAAGTCCGTAAACAGTCAGCAGCAAGCCCGTGAGGGACGAAAAATGAGCCGCAAAGCTCAGCACAAGAGCCGGCTCGACAACCCGCAGCACCATGAGGAAAGGAAGCAGAAATCCTGCACCCACAAGCATAAAACCGATCGCTATCATCAGGTACGGGTTCATACGTCTCATCGATACAACCAACACACCACGAAATGTCCGGGCCGCGGTTCGAATTCGGGCGGGTCTTCCACGTCGCAGAGCCCCTTCATGAATTCCGGACAGCGCGGGTGAAACCGGCATGCAGCGGGCGGCTGCACGAGGCTTGGGGGCTCGCCTGGCGGCACCTCCTTGAAGGTCGTAGCGTTCGCCGGATCCGGATCAGAAATCGCCGCAAGAAGCGCCCGGGTGTAGGGATGGAGCGGGTTTTGCAGAAGCTCGCGCACTTCCGCCTTCTCGATGATCTGACCGGCATACATGACGAAGATGCGCTCGGAAAAGTGACGCACCGATGACAAATCATGGGTGATGTAAATAACTCCCAAATCGTGTGCCCGCTGCAGACGACGGAGTAGTACCAGGATCTCGACTCGCACCGAGGCGTCGAGCATGGATACCGGTTCGTCAGCCACCAAGAGTTTCGGCCGCAGGATCATGGCGCGCGCAATCACGACCCGCTGCTGCTGCCCACCGCTGAGCATGTGCGGGAACTTTGGCAGAAACTCCTCCACCGGGGTGAGCTTCACTTCCTCTAATACTTCGTGAATGCGCCGCTCCCTATCGGATCTGCTACCGGCCCGATTGACAATCAGAGGCTCATCTAAAATGCGCCGCACGGTCATGAACGGCGCCAGCGCTCCGTAGGGGTCTTGTTGCACGTAGCCTACCTGCGCGCGATACCAGCTGAGATCCCGGGCGTCAAACCCGGCGAGATTCTTTCCCTGAAAGGTCACCGCGCCTTGGGCAGGGCGATGCAAACCGAGAATCGTCTTTGCCAGGCTGCTTTTACCGCAGCCGCTCTCCCCGACTATGGCAATCGTCTCGCCACGCCTAAGCTCAAAGCTCACGCCATCCACGGCGCGCACAAATCCGGCACGCCCGAACACCCAGCGCCTGAGCTCAAACTCGGTACGTAGATTTCTTACGGAGAGGAGCGCTTGCTGTTGAGCCGTAGTCTCCAGGCTCGCCACTTTGGTGTCAGTCCTCACCTGCCTTTCCATGCTCTCAGCCTATGGACTTGGAGTAACGGAGTAATGGAATACTGGGAGATCGAAGACATTCCTCCATCACTCCACTATTCCGTTATCCCGTGCTTCCTTCGTACAGCCAGCACCTCACTTGCCGGCCGTCCTTTTCGATCAGCGGCGGCTCTTCCTCGCAGCGGTCAAACCGGAACGGGCAGCGCGGCGCAAACCGGCAGCCCTGCCGCGGGCTGATCAGGCTCGGTGGTTCGCCGTGGATGAACTCGAGCTCTTTATCGTCGCGCAGGCGCGGCACGCTGGCCATGAGCTTCTGCGAGTACGGATGAAAGGGTTCGCGAAAGAACCGAGTCGCGTCCGTCAACTCGACCATCTGCCCCGCGTACATCACGGCCACGCGGTCCGCCAGCTCACTCGAGGTGGCCACGTCATGCGTGATCAGGATAAAACTCGTCTTGAACTCCCGCCGAATTTCCTTCAACACGTTCATGATGCTCGCCTGCGTGAGGACGTCCAACGCGGATGTGGGCTCGTCGAGTACAACCAGCTCGGGGTTGGCCACAAGCGCCATCGCCAACGCTGTGCGCTGGCGCATACCGCCGCTCAGTTCGAACGGATAGCGGCGCAGGAAATCCGCCGGCAGCCCCACGCGCTGGAGCATTGCGCGCGCGCGCTCCCAAGCCGCCTCTCGATTCATGCCCTGATGGAAAATTAACGGCTCCGCCACTTGATCCCCCACCTTAATTACCGGGTTCAATGCGTTCATCGCCGCCTGCGGGACGAAAGAGAGGCTCAGCCAGCTCACTTCGCGCCGGAACCGTTCGTCGTCCAGAGCCATCACGTCCAGGCCATCGATGAAGACGCGGCCGCTATAGGTCCGGGTGTTGCGGGGCAGCAGGCGCAGGAGGGCTCGAGCCAGAGAGCTTTTACCGCAACCGGATTCGCCGAGAACGACCAGCGCCCGGTTATGATCCAACTCGAAGCTCACCCCGTCCACCGCGCGTACGATTCCTTTCCTCGTGCCGAAGTGCAGGCTTAGATTCTCCACGCGAAGGAGCGTCGCCGCGCTCATAGGGTTCTCAGTCTCGGATTGAAGACCCGGTCAAGGGCGAACCCGACCAGCGCGAAACCCGCTCCCGTAAGCATCAGAAGCGCCGAGGGCGCCAGCACCCAATAATAATAACCTTTGTAAAGCGCGCCGTTGGCGTAGGCATCGTTCACCACCTTGCCCCAGGTCGGCAGGACCGGATCGCCAAGACCCAACACGGCCAGTCCCGCCTCCAGGAAAACGAACGAAGGAATCAAGGTGACAAACTGAGGAATGAGCACCGGGATAACGCGTGGGATCATATAGCGAAAGATGATCCGGAAGTTTCCCGTCCCGTAGGTCCGCGCCGCCTCGATGTACGGCGCTTCTTTGACCTGCAAGAGAATGGACCGATACGTCTTAATGCCGAGGCTAAAAATGCTCAGCAGGATGATCGCCCCCAGCATTACCCAGAGACTTCGCGAGTAGAAGATGCCGATCATGATGAGGATGGGGAGAATTGGGAGAATGGCATTGACTTCGGTGATTCTTTGAATAACGGCGTCGATCCATCCACCAAACCAAACACCGATGGCAGCAATAAACAGCGTGGTGAGCGTCGAGCCCACGGCAGCTAGAAAACCGAAAGCCAGCGCAACCGGCGTACCCCAAAGCAGCGCCACCATGAGATCGCGGCGCCGGTGATCGGTGCCGGCGAGTCCGTGCACTTGGCCGTAGACCACCAGTTTGGCGTCGAGGTTGGAATCCTTCTCGAAGAAAAGACCGTCAATCTGCAGCTGGTATCGCCCCCTGAGCGGGACGGGGTTCTCGGCGGCTGGCTGGGAGCGGGCAAAAAGCGCAATCTCAGGAGGGCGCCGTCCGAGTCTTTGCGCTAACTGGCGGTCAAGCGAAATACTGTAACGCTCGGAGGTTCTGACGCTGCGCTCGCCCAGAGGGATGCGCCTGCCGTCCGGCATCAGCCAGGAAAGGGATATGTAGGGTTTGCGCTCTTTAAAGTTCGCCTTGAGGAAGAGATTGACCTCGCTCGGGAAACCACCGTATGGGTAATCGAAGACAAGTGTGATCTGCTCCGCCCTTAGCCCGCCGGGTAACGGTTCTGTTTTGACCGCGGTCTTCTGAAAGCTGGCGACAATAGTCCTCGGGAGATGCGCGCGGGAAAAAAAATCGACCCAAACAGGCCGTGCGTTTCTCGGGTTCTGCATCCAGACGTCTTCGCCGCCGCGCCACAGGCTGATCCCCTCGCTGTAAGGAATAGCGATAACCGTATACACGGACAGCGCGATCAGGGCCGCAATAATCACCAGACCCACGATCGCCGACGGATACTGGGCAAACTCCTTAAAGGCTTCTCGCAGCGCGGTCATAGGCTCCTGTCGGCTCCACCGACCTTTACGCGCGGATCCACGAGCGCGTAGAGAATATCCAAAAAGAATACCGTCAGCGCGAGCAGATAAGCATAGATCACCACGGACCCGATGATAACCGGGGTATCAAACTGGCCGACCGCCTGGAAAAGAAGCCTTCCCAAGCCCGGCCAGCTGAAAACCGTCTCCAGGATGATGGCTCCGCTCCAGAGCGAGATCAGAGTGAAGGCAAAGCTCGTAATGATGGGCGGCAGAGTCGGCCGCAAGATATAGCGGCGCTCGATGACGCCCGAGGGCAATCCCTTCGCCTTGGCCACCTCCACGTAATCTTCGCTGGAGTAAATGAGAAAAAACGTTCGCCAGTTATAAATCGAGATAAAAAGCGAACCGATAAGGATCGCTGCCACCGGCAGGATCAGGTGCTGCAGGACGCTCAGCACATACGCCGGCGCGGATTCGGGAGGCGGAACGGCGACCATTCCCCCGAAAGGCAGCAAGCGCAGCAGCGAGGCGAAAAACAGGATCAGAAAAATCCCGTAGAACCACGCCGGTGCGGCCGAAGTCGGCGCAAGCGCAATCACCGCCCGGTCCAGAAGGCTGCCGTAGCGGCGCGAGAGAAAAAGAGCCGCAAAGATAGCGCCAAAAAAAACGAAGAGATCGGCGGTACCGAAGAGCAGGAGCGTTGCCGGCAGACGCTCCAGAATGATCGCGCGTACCTGTTTCGAGCCTTTGTCGCTGGTGATCCGCTCCGCTCGACCCAGCGATAGAGACAACGCGTCGGTCAAGTAGGTGAAGCTGCGCATCATAAAGGGGCGGTCAAGTCCCAGCCGTCGCTCCTCCAATTCGATCCGCTCGTTCATGATCCGGCGCATTTCGGCTGGCGGAAGGAGCCGGAGATTGCGATCGGCAAAAACCGCACCGCCCACCTGCTCTCGGATCTGCGCCTTGCGGATCTGGTCGACATAGCCTCCCATGTTCGCGATCAAGATCGAAACATATACGCCGATCACCACGGTGATAAACAATGATACGGCTCGGAGGATGACGTAGCGCAGGATTCTCGCGACCGTCTGGCCGCCGGAGATTCCCGTCTCTGCTTTCCTCGCCTCGGGGTAAACAGTCTCGGCCATTAGCTTGCTTCCCGCCGTAGGGTGACGAACCAGAAGGTTTTGAACGACGGCACGGCGACCACCCGTGGCGTCACGATGACCTCGAGGCGGTTGGCGCCCGGTGCCAGCCTCGCGGTCTGTTCGCGAGTGAGTTCAACCTGCCATATGCCGTCTCGTGCCGCGTCGGCATTAGCGAGCAGAACCAGCTCTCCGCGGGCATCAAATACCAAATAACGGACGAAGTCGACTTCTTGCCGCGGGTAAGGTTTGCCTTGAAAGGTCACCTGGACTTGAATTTCGGCCGCGGCGCCGCTTTTGACCATCCTCGGGCCTGAGACCTCGACCTCCGCGATTCTGGGCTCGACAAAACGCACCCACTTGTCCGACGGATCGGAAAAAAATTCGGACTTCTTCACAACCACGACTTTTTCTACCGGGTAAATCGAGTGCAGATAGAATGGGCCGTTGCCAACCCAAAAATGGCCGCGCGCTTGTCGCCACGCGCGCAACTTCTCGTATCGCCCCATTGCGTCCTGCCGGCTCACGTATTCGCCCAACGTTTTCTGATAAGGGATGAAGCCATCTTTCAGCGCGCTGGCAAGTTGGCGATCCAGTACCGGCAGACTCGGTCCGGCAATATAGCTCATCCACTCCACTTTGAGCTGATCGGCTTTCGATGAAGAGAAGGCCAGCTCGCGGTTTTTCTCCGCAAGCAACCCCAGCGCGATCTCATGCCAGGGGACATTGGTGTAAAATTCACCCGCCCGTGAGGCGGCGATCAGCTCCGCGTCCGCAAGCAGTTGATCGCTATAGACTTCCACGACCAGCGGGTTTTTCTCGAGGATCCGGAGCCCGCGGAACTGGCGCATAAAGGCTTCGAAGGCCGGCACAGCCGACTGGTCGTAGATCGGACTTTGAGCTTTGGCGCGATCAAAGCTGATGATCAAACCGAAGACAAAATCCGCGAGCGACAATCGACTTCCGTCCTGCCACTTCGTCTCCAAGAGATCGTCGCGATAGCGAACGACGACTTTGCTGCGCGCCGTAAGCCCTTTGGGATGCTTCTCTCCAACCGTGATGAACCGCTCCTTTGCCGCATCCCAATCGATCCAGGCATCTCGCGGGACCCGGATGGACGGGACAAAATTCAAGGTGAGCCAGTCGTGCGTTTTGCTGACCGGCAGTCCCTTTTGCACATAGACGTCTGCCGATTTGACCCGCTGGGGCCAGTACAATCCTGTGAACGGATCCGGCAGCGTAGCCGAATCCTGGGTCGCGCGCATGATGATGTTGTCATAGATCCAGTTGCTTCCGGCAACCGGATTCCACGGCTCTGTGAGAATACCCGGGCTGCCAAAATCCACCCTCCCACCACTCCGATTGACGTAACGGATGGTGTAAGGCCAAAGAAAAGATCCGGATATGCCGCCGGCCAGGTCGGCGGATATCAGCACTTCTTTTCGGCGCGGCCAAACGCTAATGCTGTCGGCTAGCCACACCCGAACGGAGTCCTTCATGGACAGGCTCAAGGCCTCGCCCATTAATTCTTTGCGTTCTTCCAGGCTGCCGTAGTCACGGTTGCGCAATCGCTCGGCGACTTTGTCAAATTTTGGGTCTGGCTTGTAGGCCTGCCACAACGGATCGGGGCGGCCGCGCGCGGTGTAGTAGAAATCGAAGTTGTCCGCCTGGTCGCGGTCGATCGCTAGCGTGACCCAACCACCCGTATAGAAATGCCAACGGCCATTCGCCGGGTCCCCTTGAACCCAAATGGGCGATGCCTCCGTAGCCGTCTTGTACTGTCGCTCAACGACAAACCCGACGTCTTCCAGCGCTGTTGCAACGTAATCGCCAATTTCGCGACGCTGGTGATCGTCCGCCCGGATGAGAAAGATCAGGCGCACGGGTTTTCCCTGATAAACCCACTTTCCGTTGGCGAGGCTCGCCCCCAACTTTTTCATCTCCGTAGTGATGACCTGTTTCGCGCGATCAGGATCATACGCGTATTTAAGCTCCAGCTGCCGCGCCACGTCAGCCAGGCGGGCATAGTCTGGGAAGGCGCTGCTCAGCGGGAGGTATTTCGGGACTGCCAGGCCGCGGTAGATCTCTTCGACGATATGGTCGCGGTCAACGAGCCAGTTCAGCGCCTCACGGATAGCGGGAACATGAAACGGGTTGAGCTCTCCGGTTGCAGGAAACGTTGGTCCCACCGGATTGAAGGTCAACTCGCTATTTGATCCATACGAGATCTCGTGCTGGATCACATGAGAGGACTGGATCTTGCGGTACAATTCCGGGTCGTTGATTCCTAACGCGTAGACCTGGATCTCGCCGGCCTCCATCATATCGATCGCTTTGGCCGGATCGGACTCTTCACGAAAAACCACTTCGTCTACCCACGCGCCAGAGCCCGGAATTTTTGGCGCATCGGATTCTGTGACTTCTGATTTTAGCGGGCGGCCTGCTGGATTAAGAGCGAAATAGGCCCCCGCACCCAACAAGCTTAGCAACGCCACAATGACGGCTGCGCCGGCGGCCTTCCTCATTTTTCCAATACCTCTGGCCATGATGGGTGGTGCATTAGGTTCTGTTTGGTCGGATGAGGGTCAGAAATGAAAAGAGATCGCGTTGGCTTCACCTGGCGACTAAATGGCCCCTTTGGGGCGGGCCTCGCTTGTGCCGGAACCTGTCACCAGCCACAGGTTAGGCGAGCCGCCGCCTAATTTTGGCTTAAGACCCCGAGGTTATCTCGGCAGAGATCCCATCGGGATCTCTTTCGCGTACGCAGGCTTTTCCTGCGCGAAAAAGCCGGACGGAATCTCGACGTTCAGTTCCGGATCCCGATAACGCAGATCGACGCTCATGTTTTCCGCGGACGCGTGGAGGGAAATTCGCAACGGAAAAGGGTCCGTGGACGCGGTAGAGAAATCCGAAAAAGAGCCGCTGATTTCGATCGTCCCATCCGGCCCCAGCCGCTGCCACTGGCTCGGAATTCCCAAGCCGGAATCGAAAGTGACGATTTCCTTACCGCCACCAGCGAGTTCGCGCTGCAGCGCGCCGTCCTGTAGTTCCCAACCACCCCCGGTAACCCCCGGCGGCAAGCCCATGAGAACTGCCGTAATCTCGGTCAACTCCAGGGGGATTCGGGTATAGCGCAAGAGATTGTTCTTGGTGCTCTCGCCGCGAAAGAACAAACCTTCTCTGGGATACAATCCGGCTACCTCTTTGTTATCGGCCGTGACGACTAGGAGCGCTCCCAGCGCGGAGAGGGTTTCAAGGCGCAACCGGGTCGGGCGCTCGACCACAACCGCTTCCTCAAAGCTACCCTTGCCTTCCGGACCCCTATAAGAAACCGATGCCAGGGAACGCAAGGATCGGAACTGCTGCGCTCTGCGTGTAAGGTTTTCAACCAGCTCCTCTGAGGTCCAACTGCGCTTGGCATGTTCCGTGTCCCCGGGGGATGTGCGCTCGATGACGGGCGTGCAGCCGATAGCCCATAGCAGCGGGGCAAAAACCAGGTAATTGGTTTTTTGGTAGCACTTCATTCTGCGGGATTTCCTTCACCTTGTTTAGGACGGCGCGTTTCTCCAAGATTGTTCTCAAGGGCGTGAAGAATTGCGCTTCCGGTCTCGTCATGGCGCGCGCGCCTCGATGTTGGCCACGACTGGTCTTATGAGAAAAACCGGCCCTTCTGCTGCGCGAGTGGCGGATCAAGTCTTTCTCTCCAGGAGACGGACCTTCTCCTGGACTCTCTTAATCTGCTCTTCTTCCTTGGAGCGTTTAATTACCTCACGATAGCGCTGTAGCGCCTGGTCGTGCTTGCCTACTTTTTGATAGGCATCCGCGAGGTGCTCCATAATCGTAGGATCGTCGATGGTTAATTCCACCGCCCGCTCCAGCTGCTCCACCGCTCTTTCATGATCGCCCTTTTGATAATAAACCCATCCCAAGCTATCGACGTAGAAACCGTCATTCGGTTCAATCTTGAGCGCCCTTAAGATCAGCTTTTCGGCTTCGTCGAGACGCACTCCCATTTCCGCCCAAGTATAGCCGAGGTAATTGAGCGCCGGCGCATTGTCCGGGTTCAGCTCGATCGCTCTTGTCATGTGCTCAATGGCTTTTTCTTTGTCTTTGTTTTCGTCATAGGCTACGCCCAGATGAAACTGGAACTGATCGTTCTTGGGCTCTGCGGCTGCGAGTTGCTCCAAGACACTGACGGCCTTGGGGTATTCTTTCGCCTTGCGGTATAAGGACGCTAACAGCCCCAGAAGCTCCTTTTGATCCTTTTTATTGCGCAAGGCGGACTGGACCGCCTCAATCGCAGCGGGGAGATTTTCGCGCTGTTCATAAAGATAAGCGAGTTGCACGCGCGCATCCGCAAAAAATTCGCTTTTCTCGGAAATCTGAGAAAAGACCTCGACCGCTTTGTCGAGGTCTTTCATTTCCGCATAAGTGGAGCCCAGATAGTAGCGCGCGCGGTCGTTCTGGGGATCACCGGCCAGCACCAGATTGAATTCGGTGGCGGCGCGCCCATAATCACCCTTCTCGTAATAGATCAGACCAATCCTGATTCGCGTCTCGCGCGGATCGGCTTCCGCGGACGCTAGGTTTTGGAACTGGCTAAGCGCCTCATCCAGCTTGTTCTGTCCGACATAAAGCTCGCCCAGCCTTCTGCGTCCCCAGGCGTTCTTGGGATTAACCTCCAGGAGCTTCCGATAAGTCTTAATTGCGTCATCGAATTTTCCTTCGAGTTCGTATACCAGCGCCAGGTCCATCAAGGCGGCCTCAAACTTTGGCTGCAGCTCCAGGGCCTTGCGATAACTCTCCTCGGCCGCCAGATAGAGCTTGTTTCGCGCGCGCACGCGACCCAAATAATAGTGCGCCAATACCGAGTCTGGGTTGACGGCTAGTAGTTCTTTGATGCTCTCTTCGGCTTTGTCCAGATTGCCGAGCTTGAGATAAAGAGCACTTAAATAGAGGAGCGCCTCTTCGTGTTTGGGATCGAGCTTGAGCACTTCGCGGTACTCTTCCAAAGCCGAGGACTCTTGTCCAAGCGAGGCATAGAGTCCGGCCACAAGCAAATGGCTGTCCGTGTCTTGGGGATCGAGGCGTACCGCTTCTTGTCCCTCCTGCAGAGCTTTTTTGAGATCCCCCTTGCGCAAATAAAGAATTGACAGGCGGGCGTGCAGGAAAGCATTGGCTGGATCGGCCTGCACCGCAGCTTCGAATTCCGTTAGAGCCGCGCCGTATTCGCCTTGCGTAAGAAGTACCTGGCCCTTGACGAAATGGCCAAGCGCGTTGGCTTCCTGGGGAATCTCGATTTGTCGCGCCTGCGCGAGTGGTGCCTGGGGCTTCGCGCCCAGTTCCCCGGAAGGACTTTTCAGATCGGGCGTTTGAGGGATCGTGCAGGCCCCGAGAATGACGGCGGTGAAAAACCCAAAGTAGGCGAAAAATCGCATGTTTTCATCGTTTAGTTAACATACTAACCAAAGAGCGTCAATGATGCCGCCGCGGTTGGGAGATTTTGCCTCAACTCGCGGGTGCCCCCACCGCGGGATTCTTCCCCTGGAAGATGATTTTCAGATATTCATATAATAAGAGAACCCATGGACTACCCTACAGCGATCAAGGAGGTCATGAGTGACAATACCTCCGGAGCGCAGCGGATCACGGAAAAGGTCGTGACTCTCATTGTTGGAACATGCGCGGAGAAGAAATTCACGTCCAGAGAGATCAGACAAACCCTGACCCATGTCGCGCGCGATATTATTTCCGCCCAACCGGCGATGGCTCCTTTGTTCAACCTTTTCAGCGTGATCTTCGAGCGCATCGAGCGGGTTCGGGGCAAAGACTCGGTTGCGCAGGCCGCATGCCAGGCCGCGCAGGATTTTGCGCGTAAAATGGTTACGCACACGGCCCGCATCTCGCTCCACTTCGGTAAGTTACTTCGGGATGATGACGTGGTCCTGACCCATTCGGCCAGCCAAGCGGTGCGTGAAGGACTGGTGCGCTGCTGGCACAACGGAAGGCGCTTTTCCGTGATTTGCACTGAATCCCGTCCTGTCCTCGAGGGCATGTCTTTGGCATGCGAGCTGGCACAGATGAGAATTCCCACATGTTTGCTCACCGAAGCGCAAGCGTTTGCCATGCTAAAGGGTGAAACCGAATTTCGTGGCAAGTTAAGCATCGTTATTGTCGGCGCGGACTCGGTTTCCGCCCGCGAAGTTACCAACAAGGCGGGCACGCTCGGTCTTGCCGTGGCCGCAAAAGAATGGTCGGTTCCGTTTTACGTTTTGGCAGGAAGTGAAAAATTTCTTCCCGTCTCTTATCCGATACGCAAGGCCATTCGACAGCAGCCGGTAGAGGAGATCTTGTCTTCGCCCCCGGAGGGCCTGACCGTCATGAATCGCTATTTCGACATTACTCCTCTCTCCTACATTACCGCAGTCGTCACGGAAAAAGGGCTGCTTCCCCGGCAAAGAGTGGCTGCGCTGCTGCGAAAACGAGCGGCCCATCCGTTACTCAAGAAGCTTGTTCAAAAGGGCTTTGAGACTTTATCGGAGTCGTAGATTTATGGTAGCCTGGGCAGCAGATAGGGCAGCCCTAGTTCAGCACGAACGCAAATTCTTCAACATTTTCAAGTTTCGTTCGTTCGTCCCTTCGATTAAAATCCGAGCAGACTCTGAGGCTGGTCGAGGGGGGAGCGGTTTTTTCGGCAGCCTGCTAGATTAGGCTCAGCAAGGCCATGGCACGAGCAGAGGTAAGAAAAGAAATCGAGCGTTTGCGCGCACAGCTGAAAGAACACAATTACGCCTACCACGTGTTGGACAACCCCGTCATCAGCGATGCCGAATACGATCGTCTTTTTTGGAAGCTGCTTGAGCTCGAGAAGAAGTACCCCGACTACGCTTCGCCGGAATCACCGACCCAGAAGGTGGGAGCACCGCCCTTGGAGAAGTTTGGCACCGTGCGGCATTCCGTGCCGATGCTCTCTCTCAACAATGCAAGCAGTCAAGACGACGTGGGAGAATTCGACGACCGCGTGCACCGCTTCCTAAAGACCACGGAACCCATCGACTATGTCGTCGAGCCCAAGATCGACGGCGTTGCGGTCGAGCTGGTCTACGAAGACGGGCGGTTGGTGCAAGGATCCACGCGGGGCGACGGTGTTCAGGGTGAGGACATCACGTTAAATCTCAAGACGATTCGCTCGGTGGCGCTGACGTTGAGACACGAGCAGAGCAAGCTTCCCCGGCGCCTGGAGGTGCGCGGAGAGGTGTTTCTTCCCATCGACGCTTTCCGCAAGCTTAACCGCGAGCGCGAGGAAGAAGGAGAACCGCTCTTTGCCAACCCGCGCAACGCCGCAGCCGGCTCTCTTAAACAACTCGACTCTTCGATCACGGCCAAGCGGCCTTTGGATATTTTCTGTCATGGCATGGGACAGCTTACCGGTGCCCATTTCGCCCGCCACTCCGAATTCCTCCGGGCTCTGAAGGATTGGGGACTGAAGCCCATCGCTTTGTCCCAAGTTGGCAAGGGCCGCGACGAAATTTTCGCTTACTATAATGATATGGAAGCAAAGCGCGATCGCCTTCCGTTTGAGATCGACGGGGTCGTCATCAAGGTCGACAGTCTGGAGCTACAGCGGCGCCTGGGAGAAATCGCGCGTTCGCCGCGCTGGGCGATCGCCTATAAGTTCAAGCCGCGCCAGGCACTTACGCGCATTCTCGACATCCGCGCCAACGTTGGGCGAACCGGGGTTCTGACGCCAATCGCCAGCATGGCACCGGTTTCCGTCGGCGGGGTTATCGTCAAGAGCGCCTCCTTGCACAATATGGATGAGGTCGAGCGCAAAGACATTCGCATCGGCGATACGGTGGTGCTCGAAAGAGCGGGTGATGTGATCCCGTACGTGGTCCGGGTCATTGAAGAAAAGCGGAGCGGCAAAGAGAAAAAGTTCGTCATGCCCGACCGCTGTCCCGTTTGCGGCGCCGCCGTCTACCGCGAGGAAGGCGAGGTCGCGTACCGCTGTATCGGCGTCTCCTGTCCCGCCAAACTGAAGGAGAGTCTCAAGTTCTTTGGCTCGCGAAGCGCGATGGATATCGAAGGCTTGGGAGAAAAACTCATCGAGCAGCTGGTGGACCAGAAATTAGTGCGGGACTTCGCCGATCTCTTTCGACTGAAGAAGGAAGACCTGGTCCAGCTGGAAAGGATGGGCGACAAATCAGCACAGAACCTCATCACCGCGATTGAGGCACGCAAAGAGCCGGCGTTGACCCGGCTGCTTACTGCCCTTGGGATCCGTCACGTGGGAGAAGCCACCGCAAAACAACTCGCTGAGCACTTCGGCACTCTCGAAGCCGTCATGGACGCCTCCGAGGAAGCTCTCATGGAGGTTAAAGAAATCGGTCCAGAAGTCGCCAAGAGCATCGCCCGCTTCATGGCGCAAAGGGAGAACCGCAAAGTGATCGATAAGCTTCTCCACGCGGGTCTGCACATTAAGCCGGAGCCCAAGAAAGAGGGCAAGCTGAAAGGTCAAACCTTTGTCTTAACCGGCGGGTTGGAAAGCATGTCGCGCCATGAAGCCCAGCAGAAAATCGAATCTCTAGGAGGGAAGATGGTCTCTAGCGTAAGCCGTAACACCCATTTCGTAGTCGCGGGCTCTGATCCCGGCTCCAAAATCAAGAAAGCGAAGGATTTGGGCATTCGCATCTTGGAGGAGCGAGAATTTCTCGACCTGATCGGCGCGTGAACTTGAGGATCGAGATGGAACCGCCCGAGAGCACGAGCCGCGTTCGACTGTGGATTGAAGGCGCAGTCCAGGGTGTATTTTTCCGCGCCTCGGCGGTAGCGGAGGCCACGCGGCTCGGAGTCAAGGGATGGGTAAGAAACCGCCCCGACGGCTCGGTTGAACTATTAGCGGAAGGAGAACACCGAGCCGTCGAGGCATTGGTCACTTGGTGCCATCACGGTCCGACGCGCGCACGCGTCGAACGCGTTAAGATCGAGCGCGAAGATTATCAGGGCAAGTTTCGCACTTTCAATGCTGTCCGTTAGCGGGCGCCGTGATTCAATCCAATCTGCGAAAAAGCGACTGGTTGCCTCAGGAGACCTGAGGGAGCTTGGATAGTTTCCGCAGGTCTCCTGAGGTTCTGAAACCTCAAGCAATTAGTTCCTTCCCTTTTCTTCCTCCTGAGGGGCTTGGGCCTCGCCAGCCATCCCTGTACCTTGAGCTGCTCCTCCCCCGCTCCTTGCCATGGTGCTCTCGCAAGCGCTTAAACCCAAAACTGCCAACAGCAGAGCGACAGACCAAAAAGCTTTTGATGCAATCATGTGTGGAATCCTCCTTGGCTTGGGATAACTACGTTGAGATGAGAGCAAGCGAGGTGCCACTCACTAGATGGACCGAAAAAGCTAAGGATTCTCCGGCAATAGCCCTTGCTGGCATGAAGTTGCCGGTTGTTGTAAATTACAACATAGCCAGGGCAATTTAAGTTTGAGAGCCCTAAAATACACCTTGTAGAAGCAATTTCTGCGTGTAGCATAATGCAGCAGGCAGTCGCAAATTGCAGCGTTATACTGAGTTCGTATAGTCCAAGAGATGAATCCTTTTTGCGTTATCTCAAGACCTTTCTTGCATGCGACCTTGCGTCTATTTGGGCACCATAATTGCTAAAAATGGGCTCCTAGCGATGAAGCTCGGGACAAAACTCATTCTTTACCTTGTGGGTACGGTCATCATCGTGATGTCGATCCACGCATATTTCAGCATCCAACAGGACAAAGATGACCTCAGTCGGGAAATTCGCATCGGCATGCGTGCTTTGAGCCGGTCCCTCGAGGCTAGATTTGTCGACTCTGATGGAGCGGATGAGGGTCCCAACTCGAAAAACCTGCAGGAATTCGTCGACCGAATCGGTCCCAAGGGAAACAGCCTCGGCCTTGTGATTTACGACCTCAAAACCAAGCCGATCGCCGTTTCGGTCTCTCTCAGAGACACCAAAGATAACCCCGAGTTGGATCCGGGCCGTATCCTGCAACTCGATCCCGCACCGGTTCTGAACGACGCGCACGCGAGGGACGGCTATACTTACGTTCGTGGAGACAATCCCGTGTACTACCGCATAGACCCGATCTTCGACTCCGGCCATCGCCTCGTGGGCGCCTTCGTACTCGCCAGGCAGGGAGCAGGGCCTAGTCAGGCTGTGACCATGAGACGGAACCGCAATCTCGCAACCACTTTCATCCTCATGGCTGCTCTCTCGGTTCCGATACTCGTCGTCGTGCGGCGCAACGTGTCTCAGCCCATCAACCGATTGATTGAACGGATCCGGCGCACCGGCGCCGGGAACTGGGAACAGCGCATTGAAGTCTCCGGCGGCAAGGAAATTAGCGCCCTCGCGCATGAGTTCAACCTCATGGGCGCCCGGCTCCAGGAATTCTATACTCAATTGGTACACGCCCAGGAAGAGAGGATTCAATTGGAGCGCGATCTGCGCCACTCCGAAAAACTCGCCTCAGTGGGCCAGCTCGCCACGGGGTTGGCGCATGAGATCGGCACGCCCCTTAACATCATCAGCGGCCGTGCCGAATACCTATTGCGCCGGCCGCGCAGCCCGGAAGAGATCAGTGAAAACCTTCACACCATTCAATCGCAAATTGATCGCATCGCCGGAATCGTGCGCCAGCTTTTGGAATTCTCGCGGCGCAAAGAGCCGAACTTTCGCAGGGTGGACATCGCGTCGATTGTGACCGGCGTCCCCCGGCTGTTGCAGCATAAGATCGATGAAAAATCCATCCAGGTGTTACTTTCCACCTCTCCCCCTTTGCCGAAAGTTTGGGCCGACCCTGATTTGCTTCAGCAAGTCTTCGTCAACCTTTTCATGAATTCGGTGCACGCATTGGACCCGAATGGATCGATTCACATCGAGACCGCCCTGCTCTCGAGCGATGGCCCCCAAGGAAATCGAGTCAGGATATGTTTCGAGGATAACGGCCAGGGAATCCCGGCAAACGACCTGGATCGCGTGTTCGATCCGTTCTTCACCACCAAAGACGTGGGCGAAGGAACCGGGCTCGGACTTTCCGTCAGCTACGGGATCGTTAAAGAACACGGGGGAGAAATTCACGTTGAGAGCGAGCCGGGACGCTTTACCCGATTCACGATCATCTTGCCGCTCGATCCGCGGCCGCTCAAAGAGCCGCTCCACGGAGCCGAAGCGCGATGACGGGCCTGCCTGAGACGACGACTCCGCGCGCGCGTATCCTGATTGTCGAGGACGATCGGGAAATGTGCCGCTTTCTCGCGGATTTGCTTATTGAGGAGGGCTACGAGGTCAAAGCCACCTGCGACGGCAAAGCTGCGCTCGAGAACTACCGGCAAGACGGCTTCGACGTCACTATCACCGACCTCATGATGCCGGAAATGAAAGGAGCAGAGCTGGTCCGGCGGTTAAGAGAGATCGACCCTGAGGCCCTGGTCCTGGTGATCACGGGCTTTGGTTCGATCGAAAGCGCCGTGGAGCTTATGCGCAGTGGGGCCTTTACCTACTTGACCAAGCCGTTTCGCGCCGACGAGATTCTTCTGAACGTGGGCCGTGCTTTGGAACAGCGGGGCCTGCGGCGCGAGCTGCACCGGTTGCGCCGGGAGGTGGAGGGGCGCTACGGCCTCAACAACATTGTCGGGAAGAGCGCCCCCATGCAGCGCATCTTCGATATGGTGACCCGTATCCAGGATCTGCCGGCAAACGTCTTGATCTGCGGCGAAAGCGGCACCGGGAAAGAACTTGTGGCGCGTGCAATTCATTACAACAGCATCCGCTCGCGCGCCGCTTTTCTCGCTGTCAATTGCGCGGCGATCCCGGAAACTCTGTTGGAAAGCGAGCTCTTTGGTTACGTCCGCGGCGCTTTCACCGATGCCAAAAGGGATCGCCGGGGACTCTTTGAAGAAGCCAACGGCGGCACTCTCTTTCTCGATGAAATCAGCGAGATTCCAGTGAACCTGCAAGCCAAATTGCTGCGCGTCATCGAAGATAAGGAAGTTCGCCCTCTGGGCACGAACCATGCTGAGAAAGTCGACACGCGCATCCTCGCGGCCACCAACCAAAATCTGGAAGACCTCGTCCGGCAAGGAAAATTCCGCCAAGATCTTTTCTACCGCCTCAATGTAATCAATCTGACGCTCTGCCCTTTGCGCGAGCGCGTAGAAGATATTTCTCTTCTGATCGAGCATTTTATCGAGAAATTTTCCGCCCACGCGACGCGCAAGATCACGGGCGTTACCGAAGAGGCTCTCGACGCCTTGCTGCACTATTCTTGGCCCGGCAATATACGGGAATTGCAGCACGTCATCGAACGCGCGGTCCTTCTGGGCAAAGGAGAAATGATCAGCACCCATGATATCCCCGCACAGATGGTAAGGGAAAGTCACCGGGCGCTTCTCGACGAAGCCGTGGGCCAAGGCTGCACGTTAAAGGAGCTGGAGCAGACCTACATCGCCAGAATCTTGGAAAAAACCAACGGCAATAAAACCGAAGCGGCGAGCATCCTGGGTATTGACCGCACGACGCTATACCGGAAACTGGATGATGGACAAATCAAAGAATCTTGAACTAGCGGCGCGCCATCGCTAGGCGATAAATCTCTCTTTTCGGGTAAGAATATTTCTCGCCCAAGAGTTCTGCGATCTCTTTAACGCGCAACCCCTGCTCGTGAAGGAGCTGAATTTCGGCTCTCAGAACGTCCAGCGTCGGCGGCTCTTTTCCCTGGTCTCCCTGCACGATGACCGTAAACTCTCCACGGACATGACCGGCGTCGAGTTGTTTGGCGATTTCGCTGAGCCGGCCACGAAGAAATTCCTCGTACACTTTGGTTACTTCACGGGCGAGCACCACCTCTCGATCCCCTAGCACCTCCAGAAGGTCCCTAAGAAAGTCGCCGAGCCGGTGCGGAGCCGCAAAAAAAACCAGAGTTCTCTTCTCTTCCCTTAGCCCGACGAGCTGCTCGCGCCTTTCTCTTGTTCCGGTCGCTAAAAAACCCTCAAAAGCGAAGCGCTCTACCGGCAACCCGCCGACGCTCAGAGCCGCCGTAACAGCCGATGCCCCGGGAACAGGCACGATTCGAATGCCGTTTCGGATCGCCGTCTGGACCAGCCTGAACCCGGGGTCGGAAATGACGGGAGTCCCCGCATCGGAGACAAGAGCAATCCGCACGCCGTTCGTCAGTCGCTCAAGCAGATGGATTGACTTGGAAGCCTCCACCTCGTCGTAGTAACTGGTAATTGGCGTCGAAATGCCGTAATGGTGCAAGAGCTTGCGGGTCTGGCGTGTATCCTCCGCGGCAATCAGGTCAACTTCCTTAAGCACGCGCAACGCCCTCAAGGTAATGTCCTCAAGGTTGCCGATGGGCGTGGCAACGACGTATAGAATCCCTACCATAACCAACGCCAACTTTTAGGACTGAGTAACGCGTGCTGAGGACTGAGTCTTATTGTTGCTCATCGCTCAGCACTCAGTCCTCATTACTCATCAGAATCCCTACCGTATCCAACGCCAACTCCTAGGACTGAGTAACGCGTGCTGAGGACTGAGTTTTCTTGTTGCTCATCGCTCAGCACTCAGTCCTCATTACTCCATTTCCCCCAATCCCGCGCGTAGCGGAAATCTCTGTCTATAGTCCGATGCGACACCTTGGCAATCACCGGCAAGCGGCGCTTGAACTGCGAGTTCATGATGCGGTGCATCACATCGTCGACGAATTTCTCCGCAAAACCCGCCGCCACCAGATCGGCGCGCGAATGCCTGCCATCGACCATGAGATAGAGGAGTCTGTCTACTTCGCGATAACTGAAACCCAACTCGCCTTCGTCGGTTTGTCCCGCCCACAAATCGGCCGAAGGCTTCTTGCTGACAATCGGCTCCGGAACGCCGACGGCTTGAGCAAGCGCCCAAACTTGCGTCTTATAGAGATCGCCTAAAGGATTGATGGCAGAGGCCATGTCGCCGTAAAGCGTTCCATAGCCTAAAAGGAGCTCCGTTTTGTTACTGGTTCCCAGAACAAGCGCATTCCAGCGCGCCGAGTGATCGTAGAGAATCGTCATCCGCTCGCGCGCCATCTTGTTTCCTCTCCGTCTTGGGTCGGCATCGGGAAACCGAGAAAAATACGCGTCAATCTGGGGGGTTACGTCGATGGTAAGCGCTTCGATCCCGCTTTGACGCGCCACCCGTTCAGCATGGGCAAGACTTTCAGGATTTGATGTCCTGTAGGGCATCATGATTCCCAGCACGTTCTTCGGTCCCAGAGCCTCCGCGGCCAGCAACGCGCTTAAACTCGAATCGACACCTCCGGACAGGCCGACGACGACCCGCTGTAAACCAACCTTGCGCACCTCGTTGGCGACAAAAGATACGAGAATCCTGCGTAGAAGAACTACGTTAGTTGGAATCTGCACCATCAATATCGTCCCGGGACTCCCGTTGCTTCCGTCACTTCCGTCGCCGCGCGCGTCCGGCTACGCTCTTCTGAAGCTTTGGTTTCCGCCGTTTCCCAACGACGGTTTCGAAATGCACGGGCCGTTCCCGAATACGTATTAGCTCGTTAATGGTCAAATCGAGGTCTTCGTCTCTTAACAAAGGGGACATACTCCTTTTGCGCCGGACCGTTTCCAGGTCGACTGCTCCAACGATGAAGTCGTCTTCATAATAGCGCGCCTTGGCAATCCGTTGTCCGAAAGGGTCCAGAATCTCCGAACCACCCCAGAAACCAACTCCATCCTCGAAACCCGTGCGGTTACCGTAGATCACAAAGAGGCCAAAGGTCTCGGCATACATCCTGTTAATCATTTCCCAATACCGGGCATTGTCATCTTGAGCTTGACCCTCCGTAATCCCCCGTAGAGGGCTGGAAGAGGGGCAAAGAATACCGAGAGCGCCATCGAGAGCGGCGAGATAGACCGTAGAGGGGTGCCATAGGTCTTCACAGATAAGAAGCGCGTAGCGCCCCCTTCTCGTATCAAAGGCCCTGATCCGGTCTCCACGGGCAAAATAACGCTGTTCGTCAAACATGCCGTAGGTCGGGAGGTACACCTTGCGGTGGACGTGGATAATCTCACCGGCGTCGAAATAAACGGCGGCGTTGTAAAAACGGTAATCCACGCTTTCCTCGACTAAGCCAGCTACAAAAGGCAGTTCCCGGCTCAGCTTTTTTAAGCTCGCCACTTCGGGAGAAGACAATTTCAACGCCACGGTCGGAACCATGTCGCGGAGAAAATACCCCGTCAGGCTGAGCTCCGGAAAGAGAACCAGATCCAAACCCTGCTTGACCCCTTGCCGAATGTTCTCTTCGTACAGTCCCAGGTTGCTTCGCAGGTCTCCCAGTTTTGGATTGATTTGAGCGATGCCCACTTTCGTTGCCACAGAGCCCCCCGCAAGACCGTTTATAATTGAATTTCTGAAACCTAACACAGGCGAAGCGCGTCTTGCAATTTACTCTTACCAAACGGTACAATGCCATTAGCTTTGTCGCGGACTCCTGACTGATGACAAAAGAAGTTCTTATCTTCGGCCAAGATCTTTGCCCCTATACCTCGGCGGCGCGCACGGAATACTCGCGGCGAAAAATCTCTTTTCAATACATCAACGTCCTGGAAGATGAAGCGGGCCTGAAACGCATGCTCGGCTATGCGAGAGGCCGCCGCCAGATTCCTGTCATTGTTGAAGATGGCAACGTAACAATCGGGTTTGGGGGCACCTGAGAAGTCTAACTAACGCCGGCGGCGCCGGCGCTTTTTGTCTCTATCCCTGTCTTCTCTCAAGCCTTCTTTAGCGTCAGGTGCGCGATCTGTGGCGGGCAGTTGAGGCGCACGGGAAGCGCTGTGACCCCGATACCTCGACTGACAAAAAGAAATCCTTCTCGACCATGCGCCTCGTTGTTGCTCAGCGGCAAGCGGAATAAACCCTCAACATAGGGCGTCAGCAAGCGCGCGATCGAAGGGCTGCCGTTTCCCGGCACAAGCTTAATTTGACCCCCGTGGTAATGGCCGGAGAGAACCACTTCAATGCCCTGAGCCGCTGCGCGGGGAAAAATCTCGGGACGGTGGGACAACAGGACGCGGATCTCGGCTGGATCGTTCGCCGCCACGCGCATCGCCCGCACAAGATTCGATCGTCCTTGGCGAAGATCGTCAATGCCCAAGATATTCAAAGCGCTATTCCCGATCGGAAGGGTGCGCCCGCCGTTGCGGATGATCTGAATACCACGCGCGCTAAATCGGGTTGTCAATTCATCCTGCGCGCGCGCGTAGAAATCATGATTGCCGAGGCAGCCGTAAATCCCGTAGCGTGCTTTTAACTGCCCTAGGGCGGCTATACAGGGCGCGACTTCATCCAAGTGAAAGGAAACAAAATCACCGGTGAGCGCGATCATGTCCGGTTTGAGCCGATTGACGGCTTCGACATAGGGAGCCAGGTCCTCCTCCGTCATAAACGGTCCCGCGTGGATATCGGTTAAATGAACAATGCTGAGATGATCTAACGCGGAGGAAAGACCCTTGATAGGAAAATCAAAATGCTCCACTTCAAAGCGCTCCCTTTCGACAAAGACGCCGTAGCCTGATACCACAAAGGGAGCGGCTGCGACCATCCCCGCCCCTTTCTTGAGAAACTTCCGGCGTTCCTGATCGACAGGCGGAGCCACTAAGGCCGAAGCCCCCCGGCGGCAAAGGTCATAGCCCAAAAGCAAAAGCGCCATACCGCTAGACCCAAATGCCCACCACCCCACAAGGGAGCGCAGGATTTGCGGAAATGGCTCATAATGGCCATAGCCGAATAGAACGCGCCAAAAAAGCGGATAGAACCCGAGCAGAAAGCCGGCGGCCAGGAGTCCAGCTAAGGCTGTCGCCCTCTCGGGAAAGCGCAATTGCAGGTGGTGCCTCATGCGCTTGAACAGATACAGCTGCAAGGGGAGATAAAGTAACAATATTGCCAAAAACACGACTCCTAAGCTGGGAAAGCCCATAAATCTTCGCTACCTTAGGATCAGTATATAGGACACGCGCGCAACCAACAATAAAACCGGCGCCTTTGTGAATAGCCCGTTGGAAAAATCGGCGGAGGCTAAGCTGCGGGAAACGTTCGGTCCCGAGATCAGGCTTACATCTTTAGCGCCGCTTGCCGGTGACGCCTCAAGCCGCCGCTATTACCGCGCGTTTCTGGCCGGGGGGCAAGCTCCTGAATCGCTGATTGTGATGCAGTTTTCTGGGAGCCATTTGCCTATCTCATCGGAAGAGCTTGCGGTGTTTACCCAGCCGCTAGCGGAGCTTCCATTTTTAAACGTGCATCGCTTTCTCAACCGCCTCGGCGTTAGCATTCCTTCGCTTTACGGCCAATGGGTGGACGATGGCATCCTGCTGCTCGAGGATCTGGGTGATTTGAGCTTGTGGGATTTTGTGCAAGGTCTCCCCTCTGCCGCCGTCCGGCGCTATTACGAAATGGCGATCGACCAGCTCCTGCGCATTCAAGTTCTCGGCACCCGCGCGCGCGACGACTCTTGCATTGCTTTCCAGCAGCGCTTCGATTTCCGCCTTTACATGTGGGAGTTCGAACATTTTCTCGACTACGGCTTTGTGGGCGACAAAATCGCCGCAGGTGAAAAGTCTCTGTTGACGCAATCCTTCACAGAAATCGCCCGCCATCTGGACTCCCGTCCCCCGTACTTAAGCCACCGGGACTATCACAGCTGGAATCTGATGGTGCGTCGAGGCAAGATCGTTGTGATTGACTTTCAAGACGCGCTGCTCGCGCCGCTCCAGTATGATCTTGCTTCGCTATTGAACGATCGCGAGACCGATCGGATGATCGGCCCGGGGACAGAACAGAGGCTGCTCGAATATTACCTCAAACGCAAGGACGCGATGGATGGGAGCCGGACGGACCGGGATGAGTTTTATGAAACCTACCTGCTCTCCGCCCTTCAGCGCGACTTCAAAGTCGTGGGCCGCTTCCGCTACCTCGATCAGGTCAAAGGAAAGGCGGGCTACAAGAAATACATTCCGGTTACGCTGCGACGAATCAAGCGCAATTTGCTGCGAACCGGGCGGTTTGCGAGGCTGGTTCCTGTCCTGGCCGAACACTTCGCGGAGATGCGATGAAAGCAATGATCCTCGCCGCGGGCCTCGGCGAGCGCCTCCGCCCGATCACGGAGCACACTCCCAAGGCTCTGGTGCCGGTCGCTGGCCGTCCCATGATTGAATATTCGCTCCTGCTTTTGCGCAGCGCCGGGATCACAAAGGTCATTATTAACTTGCACCATCTGGGCGGGCGAATCGAAGATTACTTGGGCGACGGCGCCAATCTGGGCCTTCACATTGAATATTCGTGGGAAGAAGACCTGCTGGATACCGGTGGCGGTGTGCTAAAGGCTGAATCCTTCCTCGCCGACGGACCTTTCATCGTCATCAACAGCGACGTTCTTATTGATTTGCCGCTCAGGGAATTGGTCGCCTTCCACGCGCGACACAGGGCGATCGCAACGCTGGTTCTGCGCCCGGATCAGAAGGCCGAAGAATACGGCGCAATCGAATGCGCGGAAGATGGAAGAATCCATCGCTTTCTAGATGTGCGCCTGAGAGACGCGACACCGGCAGCAACAAAAAAACGTATGTTTACGGGCTTACAGATTGTGGATCCGGCCCTTTTCGCCTTCATGGAGGAAGGCCAAGCGTTTAGCTTGACGCGCACGACCTATACACGGATTTTGCGCGAAAGCCAGCCGCTCTACGGATTTGACTATTTTGGCTTCTGGCAGGACCTGGGGACGGCAGCAAGAATCACAGAAACAGAGAAAAAACTTGTCGCCGGAGAGGTCAAACTGCATTATCTCTAAGGTCTTGAGTGAGCACGCGGCCGGTAGCGAGCACAATGAGACCTGACATTGAAACAGGTGGCCGTTTTAGTTAAAACGCCACCATAACGCATGAGCGTCGAAGCTCACCGGACCATGAATGCAAATGAGGATCTTTCTCGCAAAGTAAGTCGCGGCGATGAATGTAGAACTGTTACGTTTCCTGGACCGCTTCATCGCTCTACCGCTCTGTTGGGCCTGCACTTTTGTTCGTTGGCTGGCGCGTCTCATTCGAGCCCGTAGACCGCTCCCTGCCCCACGCAACGTGCTCATCATTAAACTCTCCGAGATGGGGAGCACCGTAATTGCCTATCCCGCAATTATGGAATTGAAGCAGCGTTGCCCCCAGGCGCAGCTTTTCTTTCTCGTTTTCAAGAATAACGCCGCCATCTTCGAGCCCCTCAATCTTGTTCCTTCTTCGCACGTCATTACTGTCGATGTGAGCTCGGTATTCCGTTTCCTTACGACCGGCTTGCGCGCCATCAGATTTCTTGTAGAGCAGCGCATTGACACGACCGTCGACATGGATTTTTTTAGCCGTTTTACGGTCCTCCTGAGTTTTCTCGTCTGCCGGGGAAACCGCGTGGGCTTCCATCGTTATTCGGACGAAGGGCCGTGCCGCGGCAATCTCTTGACCCATCGCGTTTTTTACAGCCCGCACGTGCACACAGCGGTCGCCTTCATGGCCCTGATTCGCACTCTGTTCGAAAAGCCCGACGACGAACCCCACTACAGGGGACGGATTCCTCTCGAAGAGCTGGTTCCCCCTAGGTACGTGCCGCCGGCGCACGACGTGATACGCGTCCAGGATAAGCTTCGGTCAGCGGGAATCGTGGACGGCGGCTCCCAAATGCTGATCCTGATCAACCCCAACTCCTCGGACATCTTCCCGCTGCGAAGATGGCCGATGGAGAACTTTGCCCAACTGTGCGGGTGCATCCTGGAAACGATGCCGTCGTGCTGGTTGATTATCACCGGCGTCGCCTCAGAGCAGAAAGACGCTCGGTACATCCGAGAGCGGGTGCAAAGCCCCCGCTGCATCGATTTTACCGGCAAGACCACTATCCACGAACTCTTGGCCCTCTACTCGATCGCTACGCTCATGGTCACCAATGACAGCGGACCGGCCCATTTTGCCTCTCTGCTGGAGTTGCCTACAATCGTTCTCTTCGGACCCGAAACCCCGCGGCTCTATAGTCCTTTGGGAAAGAGACACAGAGACGTCTACGCCGAGTTCGCATGCAGTCCTTGCGTCTCAGTGTACAACGGTAAAAAATCCCTGTGTACGGACAACCGCTGTCTAAAGACCTTGGGGGTTGATCACATTGTCAAAGAAGTGCTCGCGCTGATGCGCGGATAGGGGAGCGGCGGTTTAATTAGGTCAAACCCCTGGCAAAACGTCGCGTCAACGCCCCTCTGCCCCATTGCGGCGCGACTTCAGCAATTGCAATGCGATCTGGTAGTGTTCAATCGCCTCGTCCCTGCGACCTTGCTTAGCAAGTGCTTGTCCCAAGCTCTGATGAGCTTCCGCCAGTTCCGGATCGGAGCGGACAGCCTGCCGGTAATAATCAATCGCCTTATTCAGATCCCCTCGCGCCTCTAGAACCCGGCCCATGTAGTGTCGCGCTCTGGCAAAGCCCGGGTTCAGCTTCAAAGCCTCCTCAAAGTAGTTTCCCGCCTCGTCAAGGCGGCCTTGCTTGGCAAAGATAGTACCCAGGGAAAAATAGGTTTGACTTCGCACTCCCGCCGAGTTTTCTAGCTCCAGAACTCTGCGCAACTCTTTGATCGCTTCCTCCATCTGTCCCAGACCGGCTAACGCAAGTCCTAAACTGTAGTGAGCATTTGGATGGTTGGGGTCGATCTTGAGCGCCTGGCGATAGTGCTCGACTGCTTGGTCCAGCTTACCTGACGCCGCCAAGGTGTTACCGAGACTCAGGTGAGCCGGTACAAAGGTAGGATCATTTTGGAGGGCTTGGCGGAACTGCTCGATCGCCTCATCAAGCTTGCCCGACATAGCCAGGGCGTTGCCGAGATTGAGGGAAGCCTCGGCATAGGCGGAATCGATTTTAAGCGCCTGGCGGTAATGCCCAATCGCCTCATCAATCTTGCCTTGGCGCAAGAGCGCAACGGCGAGATTGTTGTGGACGTTAGCATTGTCCGGAGCTATTTCCAGAGCCTTCCGGTACGATGCCACAGCGTTCTGTAGCTCCCCCTTCGCGACCAAGGCGTTTCCCAGGTTATTATAGCCCTGCGAAAAGGCAGGATTCGCCAAAAGCGCCTGCCGGTAATGCCGGATGGCTTCTTCTAACTCGCCCTGGGCACGCTTGGCCTTTCCCAAGTTGTTATAGGCGATCCAGCTCCGAGAATTGATGTTAAGCACATGCGTGAACAGCGTGGTTTCGTTACGCCAATGCTGCACCTGAAAAGCGCTCGTAATACCAAGCAGGCTTAGGAGCAACATGCAAGCCGTTACTGCAATGACTCCATGCCGCTGCGAAAGGAGCCAGGCCAGCGCTAGTGCTGGTCCTAACAGGGACAGGTAAAGATACCGGTCGGCGACCGTAGAGATGAACTGAAATGCAAACGGCACCAGCCCGGATACCGGCAGAATGCCGATGACAAAGACCGCCGCTGCTGCGGCCAGAAAAGGCCTCCGGTCACGCCACAACCAGATCAACACGGCCAGACCACATGGAATGACCCAAGTGATGTACACCCCTCCGTCCTGCAACACGCGTGCGGGCAAACGGCCATAGTCAAGTCCAAGCCGCAGCGGTAAAGCCAATTTGGATAGATAAAATCCCAGCGCGTCCGCCGCGATCAAAAATCTTAACCACAGCGGGGGAATGAAGCCGACCTCGGCATCGGGCTGCACCCATTTGGTCGCCACCACCACCGGGACGGCCAGGAAGAACCACGGGATCAGCGCCACCGCGCTCTGTCGTAGCGGTCGCCTAACCACCCAGCAATCCAACACCAAGGCCACGACCGGAACCACCACTGCTGCCGGCTTAGACAGGAGGGCGAGCCCATACGCAACAAAGCCCAGCCAGTAGCGCCAAGCCTTGTGACCGCTGTCAAGTGCTTGGCTCTTGGCATATGCAAGATATTGCCACACGGCGACCAGCGCCAGAAACCCTGACAAAACATCCTTCATTCCCGTCACCCAGGCAACGGGTTCCACCTGAACTGGATGCAAGGCAAACAGCAAGGCGCCAGCACACGCGCCCCACTCGCTGCTGACCAGCATTCTCAGTATGGCGAATACAACCAGGGTGCTTAAGACGTGGAGAACCATATTGACCGTATGAAAAGGGCGCGGATCAAATGTCGTCCCACTCCCATCAGCGGCCGGGTACTCCGCAAAGCCCGCCACAGTTGCCCAGACGGTATAGGTTAATGGAATATATAAACCGACGTAAGGCTGCCGCCAGAAGTACAGCACCTTAGAGGGCGTCACCTGATCGAGGTGCGGGTTCTCCGTGATATTCAGGCTGTCATCCCAGACAAAGTCGTAGTTACAGACTCGCCAAAAGACACCAAGCGGAAGCGCGACCAAAAGGAAAACGATCACGTAGGGGCGAAGCCTCGTGGTCGTTGTGCTGCTGCCCAACATCGATTCCGCTGCCTTAACGTCCATCTGACACCTTACGGTGGGACTTTAAGAGTTGCACAGCAATCTGGTAGTGTTCAATCGCCTCACTCTTCCTACCTTGCTGGGCGAGAGCCCGGCCCAAGCTCTGATGAGCTTCAGCAAATTCCGGATCGGTGCGCACTGCCAGGCGGAAGTAATCAATTGCCTTATCCAGATCTCCCTGCGCTGCCAGCACCCTCCCCAAGTTATACTGCGCGTCTGCAAAGTCCGGCTTGAGCTTCAACGCCTCTTCGAAGTGCTTTCCCGCCTGGTCAAGGTGGCCTTGCTTGGCTGAGGCAATACCCAGATAGAAGTGCGCTTCACTTTGAGTCGCAGCCGAGTTTGTCAGCTCCAGAGCTTTGTGAAAATATTTGACGGATTCATCCAGTTGACCTTCCGCGGCTAACAGGACCGCAAGCTTATTGTAAGCCTCCGCGTCGCTCGGGTCGATGCGCAGGACTTCACGATAGTTTTCAACCGCCTCCGCCATCTGTCCCTGCCCCGCCAACGCCAGAGCTAAATTGTAGTGGGCGTTCGCATGGTCGGGGTTGATGCGCAGCGCTTCACGGTAATGTTCTATCGCCTCTTTGATCTGTCCCTGCGTAGCTAACGCAAGGCCGAGATTGTTGTGCGCGCTTGCGAGGTTGGGGTTGATCTGCAGAGCTTGCCGGAAGTGCTGAATCGCCTCTTTCGACTCGCCCCGCAGGGTCTGGGCAACGGCGCCCAAGTTGTAGTGCGCAAGCCAGCTATGCGAATTGATTCGCAAACCATGAATGAATAGTGTGTCATTGTCCCGCCAGAACCGCGTTTGCGCGGCGCTAGCGATGGTCAACAAACCCAACAGCAACACACATAACACTGTGATGATCCTGCGCCCGTGTGCCGCGAGCAGCCAGGCCAGGGCGAGTGCCGGTCCCAACACGGACAGGTAAAGATAGCGGTCGGCCACAGTGGAGATGACCTGAAACTGAAACGGTATCAGCCCGGATACCGGTAGAATCCCGACCACAAATATCGCCGCCGCTGCGGACAGAAATGGCTTGCGATCCCGCCACAACCAGATCAAGGCTAGCAAAACGCAAGGAACGATCCACGTAACGTAGCTCAATCGCTGCTGCAACACCAATTCCGGTAAACGACCATAATCAGGTCCAAGCGAAAATGGTAATGCCAATTTGGACAGATAAAACGCGAACGCATCCCCCGCCACCAGAATTCTTGCCCACAGCGGCGGGATAAAGCCGATCTGTACATCCGGCTGTACCCATTTTGTCACCACCATCACGGGTATAGCGATAAGAACCCAGGGAATCAGCGCGATCGCACTCTGTCGCCACGACCGCCGGAGCACCCAGCAATCCAAAATCAAGCTCACTGCCGGAACCACAACCGCCGCCGGCTTAGACAACAAGGCCAACCCATAGGCGCCTATAGCCACCCCATAGTGCCACGCCTTTCGGCCCGTTTGCGTTTTGGCCCACACAAGATATTGCCACACGGCAACCAACGACAGCAGGCCCGAGAGCACATCCTTCAGCCCGGTTACCCAAGCAACCGGTTCCACCTGAACCGGATGCAACGCGAACAACAAGGCGCCGCCGCAGGCCGCCCAGTCGCTATTCACCAGCATCTTTAGAATGGCAAAGACAACCAGGACGCTTAAGACGTGGAGAACAATGTTCACCGTGTGAAATGGCCGCGGATCGAATTTTGTCCCGCTCTCCTCGGTCCCGGGTATCTCAGCGACGCGCGCTAGAGCGGCCCAAACCGTATAGGTTAATGGGATGTACAAGAAAAGATAGGGTTTTTGCCAGAAGTACAGCACCTTTGACGCCGTTACCTGGTAGAGGCGTGAATTTTCCGTGATGTTCAGGCTGTCATCCCACACAAAGTCGTAGTTACGGACTCGCCAAAAAAGGCCAAGAGGCAGCGCGACCAACAGTATAACGATCAAGGAGCGGCGAAAGTTTTTGACCATTTCTTTACTTGCGATTTGTCGGACTTCGAAGACAGAGTAGGGGCGAGATCTAGGCTGTTCGAATGCTGCAGCACACGAGCGCAGGATATCGAATCGATGACTCCAACACTCCAAGACTCCATTGACGCTCTGCAACAGCTTCCCCGGCCCTGCGAACTCAAGGTCCGTCTGACAGCTTACGGCGCGATTTTAACAGTTGCACAGCGATCTCATATTGTTTCGCCGCCTCGTTCCGATTGCCCTGTTCCTCAAGAGCCTCACCCAAGCTTTGATGGGCTTCGGCAAATTCCGGCTCAAGGCGGATCGCCTGACGGAAATACTCAATCGCCTTGTTCAAGTTTCCTTGCGCCGCCCAAACCCTCCCTAGATAATGCTGCGCCTCGACAAAATCTGGCCTGATCTTCAAAGCTTGTTCAAAGTGCTCTCGAGCCTCCGCAAGTTGGCCCTGCTTGGCTACGGCAATGCCGAGATAAAACTGAGTTTCCATGCGCATCGCCGCTGAGCTTTCTAGATCGAGAGCTTCACGCAGATACTTGATTGACTCATCGAATTTGCCTTCCTTGGTTAAGGCGGCCCCAAGTTTATTATGCGCTTCCGCATCGGCGGGTTTGACCCGCAGGACTTCGCGGTACTGCTCGATCGCCTCCTCCCATTGTCCTTGCCTGGCTAACAGAAGGCCCAGGTTATAGTGGGCGTTGGCAAGGTCGGGGTTGATCTTTACTGCTTCCCGGTAGTGGCCAAGTGCCTCGTCCGTCTCCCCCGGCCGGCTAGCACAAGGCCCAAATTGTAGTGGGCATTGGCAAGGTTGGGGTTGATCCGCAGGGCCTCACGCAAATGTTCGACCGCCTCCTCCCATTGTCCTCGCTTGGCTAACGCCAGGCCAAGATTGCTGTGGGCACTTGCGTGTTGGGGGCTGATCCGCAGGGTTTGCTGGTACTGTTGAATCGCCTCTTCGGCTTCGCCCCGCGCGGCCAAGGCATTGCCCAAATTGTTATGGGCGTTCGCATCGTCGGGGTTGATCAGGAGAGCTTTGTGATAGTGTTCAATCGCTTCCTCCAACCGTCCCCGCTCGGCTAATACAACGCCGAGATCGGTATGAACGATATCTGATTCTTGGCCAGTGGCCAGGGTATATCTCCATAGTGTTTCCGAGTCCCTCCACAATTTGGTCTGCTCCCAGGTTAAAACTCCCAGCGTGACCACAACCGCCCCTGCGAACCCTTCCACAAGCGCGAGCGTCGCGCGGCGAATACGCTTGCTCGCGCTGAGTTCCCAACAGTAAAGCAGGCCTGCTCCCATCAGCACGGCCCATCCCAGGCAGGAAAGGTAACTGTAACGATCAGCGACAAATTGCGGGCCGCTTTGGGTGAAACCGAGGACGGGGGCAAGGACAATCAAGTAGTAACACCACAGCGGCAAGCCTGCTGGGTAGCGGCGCCGCAAAGCAATAAGTGCGGCGCTTATTGTGACAACGACCGCGGCGCTAAACACGAAGGGAGTGGAGAAGGGGTCAATCCCGATCGGCGCCTGGTACAGCGGTGATAACTCCAGAGGAAAAAGAGTCCGCCACAGATAGAAATTGAGCCCGAGGAAGGCCTGGGCTACTCGGATCGTAAAGCCATATACCTCCACGGATAACAAAGCTCCGGATTCGTTCTGCGCGCGTATGGCAACCATTCCAAACATCAGGGCCAGGAGTAGGAAAGGCAGCTTTTCCCACCATACCCTCTGCTGTCCCGGTTCCAACCATTTTCCCGGACCACCGGTGAGCCGTCCGAGTGGATAGATATCGAGCAGCAGAAGGACCAGGGGAAGCGTGATCCCACTCGCTTTCGAAAGCAGCGACAAGCCGTAAATCGTAAGCGCTGAAATCATCCAGCGGGTTCGCGCGCCCTCGGTCGGAGGGAGCGCAACGTAACGCTGATAGCAAAGAATCGTCGATAAGAAGAACAAGCCCGACAGCACATCGCGTCGCTCAGTCGCCCAAACGACCGACTCAACACGCAGCGGATGGATGGCAAAAAAGAGGGCAGCAAAAGCGGCCGCTCCGCGCAAGGATAAGTCGTCTCCCGCACCCGGTCTGGCTAGGGCCAGCAAACGTAGACTGATAAAGTAGAAGAGCAACGCGTTGACGGCATGGAGGACAAGGCTCGTCAGATGATAACCCATCGGGTTCAGCCCCCACAGGAGATAATCCATGCCGAATGTCAGCCAGGTCAGGGGTTGATAATGGCCCATATGGAAGGTGGTGAACATCCACCGAACTTGTGCCCAACCCAGTCCCCGGTAATGAGGATTTTGGAGCAGCATGTGATCATCGTCCCAGTTTACGAACCCGTTCTGCAGCGAGGGAACAAAGACGAATACGGTTACGAACACAACGAACGCCGGCAGCAGCCACCCGATCACTCCCGCTGTTATTCGGGCCTGCGGTTTGGCGACTGCGGCGCGCTTAAATTCGATCTCTGTGGTTCGCTTCTTACGCGCTGACTTCACGAATCTTGTTCTCTGTTTCGGTGCCCGAGAAAGTAATCTTGACTGCCCTGCTCTGTTGGCTGCTGGGAGTGTCCTTATCCTGGTGGCGGTCTGTCCGACACCTTAAGGTGAGACTTAAGCAACTGCACGGCAATCTGGTAGTGTTTGGCCGCCTCGTCGCGCTTACCCTGCAGGACCAGAGCACGGCCCAGGCTCTCGTGCGCTTCGGCAAATTCCGGATCAAAGCGAATCGCCTCACGAAAGTACTCAATCGCCTTGGTCAAATTTCCTTGCGCTGCCCAAACTTTTCCCAAAGAGTGCTGTGCCTCGACAAAATTCGGCCTGATTTTCAAAGCCTGTTCAAAGTGCTCCCTGGCCTGACCAAGTTCGCCCTGCCTCGCTAAGACCGTACCGAGATAAAAGTGAGTCTCACTTCGTATCCTCGCTGAGCTCTCCAGCTCCAAGGAGTCGCGTAAGTACTTAATAGACTCATCGAGTTTTCCCTGCGTGGCCAGCGCAACGGCAAGCCTGTTGTGAGCCTCTGCATCGGTAGGGTTGACGCGCAGGACCTCACGGTAATGTTCGATCGTCTCCTCAAATTCATTCCGCCCGGCTAAGGCGAGGGCTAGATTGTCGTGAGCCATGGCAAGCTTAGGGTCAATGCGCAGGGCTTCGCGGTAGTGTTCAATCGCTTCTTTTGTCCTCCCCTGACCGGCCAGCGTATTGCCGAGGTTGTTGTGCGCCATCGCCAGCTTGGGATCAATGCGCAGGGCTTCGCGGTAGTGTTCAATCGCCTCTTTTGTCCTCCCCTGACCGGCCAGAGCATTGCCGAGGTTGTTGTGCGCGCTTGCATAATCGGGATCGATCCGTAGCGCTTGGCGGTAATGTTCAATCGCCTCCTCCATGTGTCCCCGCTCGGCTAATAGGCTCCCGAGGTTGTTGTGCGCGCTTGCATAGTCGGCGTTGAGCCGGAGGGCTTCACGGTACTGTTCGATTGCCTCTTCTTTCTGTCCCCGTTCGGCTAACGCCAGGCCTAAATTGTGGTGAGCCATTGCGTGGTTGGGATCGATCCGTAGCGCGTTACGGTAGTAATCGATTGCTTCCTCCATGCGTCCCCGTTCGGCTAACGCCATGCCTATATTGTTGTAGGCAGTTGCATCCTCGGGATCTATCCGGACGGCCTGGCGGTAGTGTTCAAGCGCCTCCTCCAGATGTCCCTGCTCCGCTAACGCATTGCCTAGATTGATGTGAGCGTAACTCGATTCGTGGCCGTTACCAAGAGTATATCTCCATAGCGTTTCCGAGTCTCTCCAGACCTTCGCCTGTCCCCAGGTTAAAACTCCAAATCCGACCAGGGCCACTCCTGCTAACCCTCCAACAAGCGCAAAGGTTACGCGACCGATTCGCTGGCGCGCGCAAAGTTCCCAACAGTAGAGGAGACCCGCTCCGGCCAGCACCGCCCACCCGAGACACGAAAGGTAACTGTAACGATCAGCCACCAGCTGCGGACCAATTTGAACAATACCTAGAACGGGTACCAGAATCGTTGCGTAACACGCCCAGGTCGTTAGCCCCGCAGGCCAGCGGTGCCTGGCAACGAACAAGCCCCCGCTGACGATCAGAACTGCCAATCCGCTTAGGAGAAAAGGCCAAGCCCATGGATCGAAGGGGATCGGCAGCGGGACATACGGAGATAGCCTCACAGGCAGGATCGTTTTCCCCACATAGAAGATGGGGCCGTAAACCGCGGTGGCCAAGCGGGAAAGCAACCCGTACTCAGCCACCGGCACCACTAGCCCGTACTTCTGCTTTGCGCCCACCGCGAGCGCGCCCGCACCCAAGGCAAGAGCCAAGAACGGTATCTTTTCCCACCATATCATCCGCAATGTTGGTCGGAACCAACTTTTTGCCTCCCCCGTCAGCCGCCTCAAGGGATAGATGTCAAGAATCAAGAGGACAACCGGAAGCATTAGCCCGATGCCCTTCGACAGCAGAGAAAGACCGTAAATAATAACCGCCGCCGCCATCCACGCGAATCGGCCGCGTTGACCCTCTGGAACCATCACCGCCCGCAGATAGCAGAGGATCGTCAATATAAAGAAAAACCCGGAAACCACGTCGTTGCGCGCAGACAACCAAGCAACGGATTCCACCCGCAGGGGATGGATGGCAAAGATAAGAGCAGCAAAGCCCGAGGCGAGTCGGAGAGAAAAGTCTCGGGACGTGGCGACACCAGGCACAGCGATACCTATTAACCGGAATGCGACGAAGTAAAATAGTACCGCGTTCAACGCGTGAATGATGAGGCTTGTGAGGTGATACCCGATCGGGTTCATCCCCCAGAGCAAGTAGTCCAAACCCCATGTCATCCAGGTCAAAGGCCGATACAGACTCATATGGAATGTCGTAAACATCCACCCGAGGTCCGCCAGACTCAGTCCGCGATAGTGTGGGTTGGTGACTAGATTAAGCCGGTCATCCCAGTTCACGAACCCGTTCTTCAACACCGGGAGAAAAGCCAAGCCCGTCAGCAAAAAAACCGCAGCGGGGATTAGCCAACGGGACCACTCCGCTGTCTGTCCAGCCTCCGGCTCAACAACTCCTCTGCGTTGAATACGGTCTTTGCCGTCTGATTTCTTACGCGCTGATTTCACGACTCTCGCTCAACTCTGCGATCGCTGAAAGTTAACGTGTGTCTCCACCCTTGCGGCGCGACTTTAGGAGCTGCAACGCGATCTGGTATTCTTTCATCGCCTCTTCCTTCCGACCCTGCCGGGCGAGAGCCCGTCCCAAGCTCTGATGGGCATCGGCGAACTCGGGATTGGTTCGCAACGACTGGCGGTAGGAATTAATCGCACCATTAAGATCCCCTTCCGCCTCGAGTGCCCCGCCCAAGCCATACTGCGCTTCAAAAAAGTTCGGCTCAAGCTTCAAAGCCTGTTCAAAGCGGTCTCTCGCTTGATCCAGGCGGCCCTGTTTGACTAGCGCCAGGGCCAAATTGTAGTAGGTATTCGCGAAGTTTGGCTCGATCCGCAGAGCTTCGCCATAGTGTTCGACCGCCTCATCAAGCTTGCCTGACGCAGCCAGAACGTTGGCGAGATTGACATGGGCCTGGGCAAACGTAGGATCGCTGCTCAGGGCCTGGCGATACTGCTCCATTGCTTCATCGGGCTTACCTGACATAGCCAGCGCGTTGCCGAGATTGAGATGGGCGTCCGCATAGGCAAAATCAATCTTAAGCGCCTCGCGGTATTGCTCGATTGCCTCATCAAGCTTGCCTGACGCAGCCAAGGCATTGCCGAGATTCACGTAAGCTTCGACCGACGTCGGATCACTCTTGATTGCCTGGCGGTAGTGCTCGATCGCCTCATCGATCATCCCGAGTCTGGCCAGGGCGATGCCGAGGTTGTTCTGTGCACGGGTCGTCCTCGGTTCGAGCCGCAAAGCCTCACGATAGTAGGCGAGCGCGCCGTGCACATCTCCCCTGTCTGACAACGCATCACCTATCCGCGCATAAGTAACAGCGGCCCTAAATTTGGATCTCTGGGCAAGGGCAATGATATGTCTTGCCTGCCTTTTGCTCCCGCTCCAAAGCTCGACCTCTCGCCAGGTCAAAAATCCCAAGCCGATCAACACGACCAGGGCAACCGCAGCGGTGATAACAAAAGTCTTACCGCCAACGAGTGCCAGCCAATTATCGCGCATGCCAGGTGTCATGTGCTATTAACACGAACGTCACAATTTTAGTTAGATACACTCTATTTCTATGCTCACTAACCCTCACCCTTCCCTAGCAGGAAGAGGGTTGAGTATCGGGCAAGCGTGGCGAGCAAAAGGCTCTAACGCTATGTACTTTGCGCTATACTCCTTGCGTTTTTTTGAGATTCACCGGCCCCCATCCTCATCCATATCAAAGACCAGAATCGAATGGCCGATCACTGCAACCGGCTTTCTATCTCTAAATGATTTCACAAATTTGTCTTTCCCTGTATAGAGAAGATGTGCGCTCATGGCCACGTACTTCGGGGCTCCCGGACTTTGGGTGGCCCGAGGATCGTATTCGACCAAACTTTCCGGCAGATAGCTGGCATCGATCCCGTAATATTCTGGATCTGCTGTTCCAAAATAGAGAAACCGAATCTTTTTTACCTCATTCGCGTCCATCCAACGCTTGAGCCCTTTGAGGTCTTGGCCCCAGTCGAGATTCGAATCCAGCAACACCTTGTGGCCGTTCTTAGGCCCTCCCACAAGCTCGTTAAAGAACGCAAGGTAATCAGGATATGTCACAACGCAGCTGCCGAGATACCAAACGGCAGCCAGGATGACGCCGCCTTTTTGGATCCGTGATCCGCTTTTCCAAAGCTCCGCCGCCGTGGCTCCGGCAAAAACAAACAGGAAAGGATAGATCGGAAGGATATGCCTGAGGCCGATGTTCATCCGCGACACGACGGCAGAGGAAAAATAGATGATCACCGGAACCAGAACAAATAACCCAAGCGTCCGGTCGAGCCGGCGGCGTATCAACATCCACGCGCCGGTGATCACAAGACCCAACGTAGGCAAGGGCGTTTTAACCAGGAAGACTACAGGGAAGTAACTCCAGAATCCATCTGCTGTTTCACCGAGAAGAAAAGCCGGGCGCCGCAGGTTTTTCAGGACATAGAGCTGGCCGTAAATCCAGGCCTCGGGAAAAACATGGTATTCGGTAAAAACCGCGGCGAGCGATCGCAGCAAAGACTTCTCGGGCGGCATTACTAACTGCATGGGTAAAGGCCGCAATCCTCCGGGAACGGCGGCGAAGTGGAACCCGTAAGCGGCCCAGATGAAAAGGTAAGCCACCGCGCTCGCGCAGGTCAGAACCGCCGCAAGCAGCGCCGCTTTTTGCCACCGAGCAGAGAGGACCCGCGGTGAAGCAAACACAAGAAGCTGTGGCTGCGGCGGAAAACGCCCTCACCAGTCCTAATATACCCCAAACCAAGAGAATGATCGGATAGGAATATTTTGTCGTCGCCGCCAGCCCGAAGAAAACAGAGGTCAGAAGCACTGTGGACCAACTCGCGCGGCTGAGAAAGAGCCAAAAACAATAGGTGCCAATAAAGAAAAATGTCGCAAATGGGATATCGGTATGGATTATCTGGCTGTGCGCCAGAATGTTGGGGTCAAGGGTATAAATAAAAAGGCTGGCAACACCCGCCCCCATACCGAAGAGTCTTTTGCCGCACAGGTAAACGAAGGCACCCAGAATAATGGCGAGGACAACCATTTGCAGTTTAGCATAGAAGAAAAGGGTCTCGCCGTCGTTATCCACAAACAACATGTCGCGCGCGACATCGTTCCCAAGCGCTTCGATGAGTTCCGCTAACTGAACGCGATCCCGCACGCCGAGGGAACTCCAATTCTGCGGAATCTCAGAAATAAAATCCCACTGCGGCCTCGAGAGCCGCGGGTCTTTGATATCGAATGCCAGAAGAGGAAGCGCCGCCCAAGCTTTGGCAAACGGCGGATGCACGGGATTCACCCTGAAGTCGTTCCACTTGAGATAAGAATAGCCGGCGAAAAGGTGGTGCGGTTCATCAACCGTAGGAGACTTTTGGACGAAGCTGGAAATGGAAATGAGGCTAAAAACAAGCGCGAAATAGCTCAGAATGAGAACAGACAAAAAGCGCGAGCGATTTTCGTTCGTTAAAAGAGCCACCAGCCTGCTCTTCCTATCCGCTCATTGCCCGCTTGCAGGCAGACAGGAAGCAAGCGCTCTTGTCCACGGATCAGGGCACTCGGATCGTATTCTTGACTTTTTAAGGCATCTCGGATTAGAAGTTGCATTTCACCTTGACGGTCACGAGCTGCCCCTAGATGCCCTATAACAACTTGCAGGATTTCGTTCAAGTTCTTGAGCGGGAAGGCGAGCTCAAGAGAATTACCTATCCGGTGAAGCCGGAATTGGAAATCACTGAGATTGCTGACCGTGTGATGAAGGCCGGAGGCCCGGCGCTGTTCTTCGAAAACGTGGTTGGAAAGAAAATGCCCGTTCTCATCAACGCTTTCGGTTCATCGAAACGCATGGCCATGGCATTGGGGGTTAATGACGTGGAAGAAATTGCCCGCGAAATTGGGCGGCTTACCCAGATGAAGCCCCCAGGCTCGTTCTGGGATAAGCTCCGGATGCTTCCCGAACTCGCGCGGCTCGGCGGCATTACCCCAAAACTGGTCAAAGAGGGGGAATGCCAGGAGGTCGTCGAACGCAGCCCGGACTTAGACTCCCTTCCCGTTCTCACCTGCTGGCCTGGGGATGGGGGACCCTTTATCACTCTTCCGCTAGTGGTTTCGTCCGACCCGCAGAGCGGCCGGCGTAACGTTGGCCTGTACCGCATGCAGGTTTATGATTCCACCACCACGGCGATGCACTGGCATATCCATAAGGGAGGCGCGCGCCACTTCCAGCGCCAGCGGGGCGAGAACAAGCGTATGGAGCTGGTCGCCTGTCTCGGCGGCGATCCGGCGCTTATTTATGCCGCGACGGCCCCATTGCCGGACCAAATCGATGAGTTTCTCTTCGCCGGCTTCCTGCGCAAGAAAAGCGTGGAATTAGTCAAGGCGATAACGGTCAATGCGGAAGTTCCGGCAAACTCGGACATCGTGATCGAAGGTTACATCGACACCTCCGAACCGCTCCGCAAAGAGGGACCGTTTGGCGATCACACCGGCTTTTACTCTTTAGCCGACAATTATCCCGTCTTCCACGTAACCTGCATGACGCGCAAGAAAAATCCCATCTACCTGACCACGATTGTCGGCCGCCCCCCGATGGAGGACGCCTACCTCGGCAAGGCCACGGAAAGGATTTTTCTTCCCCTGTTGCGTCTCACCTTTCCCGAGATCGTCGATATCAATCTCCCGGTGCACGGGGTCTTCCACAACCTCGCGATCGTCTCCATCAAAAAAGAATATCCCGGTCATGCCCGCAAGATCATGCATGGGCTCTGGGGCATGGGCCAAATGATGTTTACTAAAACTCTCATCGTCGTGGATCACCACGTGAACGTCCAGGACCTTGCCGAGGTTACCTGGATTGTGGGCAACCATATCGATCCCAAGCGGGATCTGGTCTTCGTCGAGGGCCCGGTGGATGTGCTCGACCATGCCGCGCCCCTCATGGGATACGGGTCCAAGGTGGGGATCGATGGCACAGCGAAATGGAAAAGCGAAGGCTATGAGCGCGAATGGCCCGAGCCCATTGTCATGGACGAGAAGACGAAACAGTACATTGATTCGATTTGGGAGAAGCTGGGGATTCCGTGATCGTCGCTCGTGCTCGTGCTCGCGGGTAGAAGATCGCCGGTGGAACACGTGACCGCGCGAAAAGAGGCGACGAATTAAGGAAATCGGTAGAACAGCTGGATGTTTTCAAACTCGCGCACGAGCTTGCGCTAAAGGTTTACAAGATAGCCATCACGTTCCCAAAGGAAGAGAGCTTCAATCTCGTCACCCAATTGAGACGCGCGGCGAGTTCCGTCGGGATGAACTTGGTTGAAGGATCGATGAGGTTAAATAGCCGTGAGTTTAGGCAGTTCGTGGGAATTGCTAGAGGTTCGGCGGCTGAAGTCACCTATCAGCTACTGCCCGCTAAGGATCTAGGGTACACCTCTATAAAAACTTATGACGAGCTCCGTTCCGGCTACGACAGAGTGGGTCAGATGCTTACTCGCCTAGCCTAGCACAGTCCTTAGATCGCGAGTAGCTATTTTCCGCGCAGCGAGCCACGAGCACGAACACGATTCTCCCACATGCGATTACTTGAGAAAATTCAAAACTACGGCCGTCTCATCCGGTTCTCTCACACGGTTTTCGCATTGCCGTTTGCGCTCGCAGCGGTAGTACTTGCGTGGCCGTCGCACGCTGTAAGTTTACGAACTTTGATTTGGGTTCTTGTCGCCATGGTGGGCGCTCGCAGCGCCGCGATGGCCTTTAACCGCCTGGTGGACAGAAATTTCGATGCGCTCAATCCCCGCACCCGGGGCTGGGAGCTGTCCCAGGGAAAAGTAAGGGTTTGGGAAGGAGTGCTGTTAACTCTTTTCTCATCCCTGCTCTTTATAGCTGCCGCTTACCAGTTGAATTATCTCTGCTTTATTCTTTCCCCGTTTGCCCTGGCGATTATCTTCTTCTACTCTCTCACCAAGCGTTTCACCTGGACTTCTCACTTTTTCCTCGGTCTGGCGCTCTCTCTTGCCCCGGTGGGCGCATGGCTGGCGGTAACGGGACAGCCCGACAGCGTCACCAGTTTGCGAATTCCCCTGTTCCTCGGTTTGGCCGTACTCTTTTGGCTTGCCGGTTTTGACGTGCTTTATTCGCTTCAGGACTACGAATTTGACCGCACTCACGGGTTGCACTCGATTCCCGTCCGCTTCGGTGTCGAGCGGAGCCTCAGGTTATCTTCTGCCTTTCATGCCGTGACGGCATTATTTCTCGTCCTCGTCGGCTTGAGCGCTCAATTAGGGGCAATCTACTGGATGGGCGTGGGCGCGGTCTGCATCATTCTCATCTGGGAGCACCGCCTGGTGACTCCGCTTGATTTCTCCTGCATCAACCGCGCATTCTTCGAGTTTAACGCTTACGTCAGCGTCGGTTATTTCCTGACCACTCTGGCGGACATCTGGATCAGGCAGTAGCGCGCGCGGAAAAGTATGAGGTGAAAATGCGCCGCGTTTCGCTTCGGCGCGTTAGAAACTAAAAGTATCTCTCGGGTTGGAAGCGGTAGAGATTTGCTCTGTATCACACAATTTCGTTCGCCCTGAGCGCGTCGAAGGGCTCCCAAAAAGATATGCCGACATCCAAGAGTGCAAAGACGCCGATGAAAACTTGGACAACGCGAACTGAAGCAATGAGATAAAATTCGTCCGCCGCGATCAGTCCTCCGAACTTTCTTCATTCAATTCGCGGTTCCTCCTGGCGTCCTGGAGAAATATCTCGTGGTCCATTGCGGCGAGGATATTTTCGACGGAGTGAATAACGTTATTTTTTTCTTCGTCTCCTCCCTCTCCCTTCAACACCGCCAAAACCGCTCTGCGCGTGGCTATTTTCACTTTGCCGGCCTTATCCCAGAACTCATAGCCTCTGTATTCCTCGCTACCGTTGGCCTTTGTGAACAGGGTAAGTCCTCCCTTTAACGTCTGATATCCCGTTTGCTCCTGGCCAAGCCGAAGTTGCAGGACCCCTACCATCAGCCACGCGACCTCGTCATCTTTGTCGACCACGACGGCGCGTTGCACCATCTTGTATGCGTCCTCATAGCGCCCGGCCTTGTAATAGGCGCGCCCGAGCATCGTGAGGCTATCGCGATAAGTCGGGTCACTGCGCACGACCTCTTCGAGATTGATGATCGCTTTGTTCAGATCCCCGCGCGGTCGCATAATCTCAACTTTTGCCTCGTTGTACTTTCCCCCCACTCCGATAAACCAGGCGGGACGGTAACAACCCGCCAGAGATAGTGCCGCGAACAGCAACGTTAACGACTCCACGGAAAAGAAACGGCGACAAGAAGTTACTTTCACGAACTTTTTACCTCTTTGCATAGTCGTCCTTGGGCGCACTCAAATCTCCCCTTCCCCCTCTTTTTCAAAGGGGGGGACTGGGGCCGGGCGCTTCACTCGTAACAAGTTAGCGCCTCTTGGAAAAAAAGCAACCGCTTTGATAGCCGTTGGGGTTTGGCCAGATGTCCCGCGTATAAAAAAAGCGGGCACCGACCGTGGCGCCCGCTTTTTTATCTCCTCAGAGTGAGAGATAAAGAGCACTCAATTTCTGTCGGAAGCGGATCGACCTCGGTAATCCCGAAGCTGCTGCTGGCGCGCGAAATCCATCTCTTTTTCCATTCTGAGCCCGATGTACTCCCCGGCGGCGATCACCTCCGGCACAGCGACGTCTTTGGCCTGAATCAAACCGCGCGTTTGATCGATTCGTTTCTTGATGAATCCCCCAGGATCCCAATACGTGCCGTCCGGTCGCTCATGCGCGTTCACATAGTCGATCCAATCGTAGAGCCCCAGAAGCCCGGCATCGACTTCTTTGAGACCCCGCGCGCGCTCGTTTTCGCGCAGCAGCACCAACCCCAGGTAAAGCTTCGCCATATTGTCCCAGCTATAGCGAGAGGTCGCTTTCTCCAACGCGCTGCGCGCTTCTCCCATCTCCCCGGTCCCGTAGTAAGCCCGCCCCACATAGGTCCAAACCCCCTGTTGGAGCAGCGACCAGTTGAGATAGAAGTCAGGGTCCATCTCGGCCGCCTGTTTAAAATGGGCCAGAGCCAACTTTGGGTTCTCTTGCAACAAAGCCTCCCGGCCCGGCGCTACCTCTCCTGCAACGTGAATGGTGGCGCACGCGGCAAGAAAAGAAAAAAGGAACAGTAACAAAAATCCGTTCAGCCTATTCATACCCGCGCACCTCCTGGTTGGTAACGTTCGAAACAAACCCTACCCTATCCCGCAAGAAAAAACAGCAGCAGGTTTAGCAGCCCTGCCTGTCATGGGATCGCTGAGACACCTCAAACCGTCCTACATCAACATTTTTCCTTCGCTGATATTGCTCAGGCCGACGGGGAAAACCAAATTCAATCTTTATCGGAGGCGGCCTGGCCCCTATAGAACCGCATCTGCTGCTGCTTGGCGAAATCAATCTCTTTTTCCATTCTGAGCCCGATGTACTCCCCGGCGGCGATCACCTCCGGCACAGCGACGTCTTTGGCCTGAATCAAACCGCGCGTTTGATCGATTCGTTTCTTGATGAATCCCCCAGGATCCCAATACGTGCCGTCCGGTCGCTCATGCGCGTTCACATAGTCGATCCAATCGTAGAGCCCCAGAAGCCCGGCATCGACTTCTTTGAGACCCCGCGCGCGCTCGTTTTCGCGCAGCAGCACCAACCCCAGGTAAAGCTTCGCCATATTGTCCCAGCTATAGCGAGAGGTCGCTTTCTCCAACGCGCTGCGCGCTTCTCCCATCTCCCCGGTCCCGTAGTAAGCCCGCCCCACATAGGTCCAAACCCCCTGTTGGAGCAGCGACCAGTTGAGATAGAAGTCAGGGTCCATCTCGGCCGCCTGTTTAAAATGGGCCAGAGCCAACTTTGGGTTCTCTTGCAACAAAGCCTCCCGGCCCGGCGCTACCTCTCCTGCAACGTGAATGGTGGCGCACGCGGCAAGAAAAGAAAAAAGGAACAGTAACAAAAATCCGTTCAGCCTATTCATACCCGCGCACCTCCTGGTTGGTAACGTTCGAAACAAACCCTACCCTATCCCGCAAGAAAAGCAACATCCAAGGTGGACAGCGCCACCTGTGATGGGTATCGGCGGGACATCGCCGGCGACCTTACATCAACGTTTACGTTTGAGACTCCTCCCCGGATTGGAGGTACCGGTTTCAGATTTTGGGTGTCAGGTGTCACGTGTCACGTAGGATGCGTTGAGGCGCCCTCCGCCGATACCTATCAGCCGTTGAAAGTTTTCGCAGCGTGCGAATAGTTTTTGATCCTTAGGAAAACTCACCGCGAAGGCGCCTGAGCACACACAGAAGCAAACAGTTCTTGATCAAGAAATATTCCGATCGCTGTGAACTCTGCGCTAAGTTTGTGCTTTTTAGCTTTGGCTGCGGCTGAGCGCGATGTGGGTTGTCCTCTTGGCGGCTTTAACCGATGACGAAAGAGTACCGGGCGCCGGCGATGTTGAGGGACAGGTTTCGGGTTTCAGGTGTCAGAACCGCAGGGTGGGTTGAGCCCTTCAACCCCAGCTCAGGACAGGCGAAGCGATACCCAGCAAGGTCTGATGGGTATCGGCGCGGCGCCTCAACCCATCCCACATCATCTACCTTTGTATCAATTCAGAAGAGACCTCACCGCGGAGGCGCTGAGGACGCGGCAGGGAACGTTTGAAACGAACGAACTCTGCGAACTCTGTGCCTCTGTGTGAAATTCGCTCCCTGCTTTGGTTGCGGCGCCTCGGCGCAAAAAAAAGGGCGCCATCGCTGGCGCCCTTTTTGTGGTCGTGCCTTAAAGCTTCCGCTTTACCACGTCAACTGAAAGCCCAGGTTCACCGAATTCCACCAACACGACTTCCCGACTCGCTTGTTAGCATTCGATGAGATATTCGAAAACGCTGTCTCATCTTTCGTGCAGCCAATCGCGATCTGCGTCTGCCCGGGCGAGTTCGCAAAGCCCCAGTAGTTCCACCACATACCTACTCTCAACGCAGGACGAATCCAGTACCAGAGTGACGTCTGGTTAAGAACGTAGCTCTGATTATGAAAGGCGCCGTTTCCCGGTGCGGCGTCACAATTGTGCCCGCAACTCATGATGCCATGCTCATAGTTGTAACTGGCCATGATCGAGCCCGGAGTGCTCGGCGAGCCGGTGAAAAACCCCTTCGGGCTCCAGACATAAAGATCATGCCCGACATCAAAACCATAGCCCCAGACTCCGCCTATACCATCATTGTTATCCGCATAGCGCGTCGTGATGTAGTTAAAGCGCGCCTTGTAGGGACCGACTCGCCACTGGAATCCAGGAATGAACACAGACGCAAAGCCCGAACCGACGTTCTGGCCGCTGCTCTGACGGGCAGGGTTCGCGGTTGTGGCGGTCGTACTATTATCCAATGTATCGACCGCTGTATTATCAATTGCCCCAGGCCGGAACCAGTCCTGCCTGCCCCGGCGCTCCGAATTGCGCACCCTGATCTCGGTCGCGCCCGGATTGCCGTCCGGCAACAAAGCCGGATTATCGATGCTTTGGAACTGCCAGCCAAAACCAACGTCCAGGCCGCTGATCCACTTCTGGTCCTTCAGCTTCGAAAACGGCCGCGTTCCGATGAACCCCATCATGCCCGAGCGCGCGGTGGGGTTATAATCCTGCCACGTGTTCTGCTGGGTCGAAGCCCAGTTGAGAAACAACTGGAAATCGCCGGTTGCGACCGGCACTCGGTCCCAACCGATGCCGGCGCCCGCGTGGGAGCCGTCACCGCCCCAGGAAAAACCCTCCAGGAGAATCGGGTGCTCGAGCTTGCCATCGTTCGACGAGCTTCGTCCTTCGTACGTCCTCCCGGCGCCGCGACGCAGACCAAACGAGAAAAACGGCAAGTAGGGATTCCACTTCTCAAAGTGCATCAAGACCTCGTTGTCACGCCAGTTCGCCTGTCTTGGCGCAGTCTCGCCGTCAATAGAGGTCTGGATTTCCCAGAAGCAATCCTCCCAGCAATAATTCATGTACAGACGAACGCGCCGCGGATAGAACTCCAACGGGTCGGTGTTGGTAACCCGCGGGTTGCCGCCGCATGCGGCAGCGCCGGATGCGCAAGCGGCCGCTGATGCCGCGCTGCCATGGGTCGCTCTTGACGGCGTTCCCGCACCGCTCACACGGTCGGCAATCGTCGGACCGCTGGAGCCGAAAATAAAATTCGACCTGCCGTCGGTAAAATTGTACATGTGAATGTTTAGCCGCAAAGAGAGGTTAAACTGCCAGGCCTCGTCGGCGGCGCTGATCGTCAGGCCATCGCCCGCGCGATACTCAAACTTCGGCAACGCTTGCTCCGCCGCCAGCGCGTCCTTGCGCAATTCTATCTGCTCGGTCTTCACCTGCTGCTGCTCGGTCTTGAGCCGCGTCAGCTCATCCTCCAACGCTTTGATGCGCTGGTCCACATTATCCGCCCGCAACGGCACCACCCACGCCAGCAAAGCAACAAGCAAAGCGCTCAATGCCGTAAAACTCAGTCGCTTGTTCTTCATCTTCGCCCTCCTTCTTTCTTCAGTAAAAATCGCTCGCATCCGTAAAGGACGCTGCCAGACGATCTAGCAACGTAGGAATCGTTAATAGTTGAATTATTCTTGGTGATCAATACGCTGCAAGTTGTATTTTATGCGCGATACGGCCGCTAAAATGCCTCCTTGTCAGACTAGAGACCCAGGTTTGCCGCCAATTATGGGAAAAAAGGGAGATTTTAGGGACATTTCCCGCGCTCTTTAACGTCTTTGGCGCGATAACGAAAGAGTGTCGAGGGACGGGTTGCGTGATTCAGGTGTCAGGTTGGTGAGTTGAGGCACATGTTGTCGAACGTTTGCGGAGCGTGCACAAAGTTTTTTATCCAGAGAAACCGCGGCGACTCTGCGCACGCAGAGAAACAGTTCTTGATCAAGAACTACTTCCGATCTCCGTGAACTCTGCGCCTCTGTGGGTAATTAACTCCCTGCTCGGAGTTGTGGCTCGGCAGGCGCGTGCTGTGCGCGCAAAGGTTAAAAAAATAAGGGGCGCCAGCGATGGCGCCCCTTTTTGTGGTCGTGTCTTAAAGCCTTCCGCTTTACCAATGCACCTGAAATCCGAGGTTCACCGAACTCCACCAACAGTCTTTCCCGACCCGCTTGTTAGCATTCGATGAGATATTCGAAAACGCTGTCTCATCTTTCGTGCAACCAACCGCGATCTGCGTTTGGCCCGGGGAATTTGCAAAGCCCCAGTAGTTCCACCACAACCCCACTCTTAGGGCGGGACGAATCCAATACCAGAGTGCTGTCTGGTTGAGCACGTAGCTCTGATTATGAAACGCGCCGTTTCCAGGAGAAGCGTCGCAGTGAACCCCGCAACTCATGATACCGTGCTCCCAGGTGTAACCCAGCAGTATCGAACCCGGAGTCGAAGGCGAACCCGTGAACCACCCCTTCGGACTCCAGACAAAGATCTGATGACTCGACTCAAAGCCGTAGCCCCAGACTCCGCCGATGCCATCATTGTTGCTCGCATAGCGCGTGTTCATATAGTTGAAGCGCGTCTGGTAAGGCCCGACGACCCACTTGAATCCTGGAACGAAAAAGTAGGCAAAGCCCCCACCCACGTTCTGACCGCTGCTCAGATGGTCAGCTCCTGCGGTTGTGGCTGTGGTTGAGTTGCTTAACGTGTCGATCGCTGCATTATCCAGTGCCGCGGGCCGGAACCAATCCAGCCTGCCCCTGCGCTCCGAATTACGCAACCGGATCTCGGTCGCCCCAGGATTATCCTCCGGCAATAAAAACGGATTGTCGAGGGCTTGGAACTGCCAGCCCATGCCAACGTCCAGACCGCGAATCCACTTCTGGTTCTTCAACTTCGAAAACGGCCGCGCTCCAACGAACCCCATCATGCCGGAGCGATCAGTGGCCACATAGTCCTGCCACGTGTTCTGGCGTGACGAGGCCCAGTTGAGAAACAACTGCACATCGCCGCTCCCGACCGGAACTCTGTCCCAACCTAATCCTGCGCCCGCGTGCGACCCAGCACCACCCCAGCTGAAGCCATCGATGAGGATCGGGTGCTCAATCTTGGCATCGTTCGACGAGCTGCGCGCCTCGTACGTCCGCCCTGCGCCCCGGCGCAGACCAAACGAGAAATATGGGAAATAAGGATTCCACTTCTCGAAGTGCGTCACAATCTCGTTGTCGCGCCACTGGGCATTCCTGGGCGCCTGCTCGCCGTCGATCGAGGTCTGGAATTCCCAGAAGCAATCCTCCCAGCAATAGTTCATGTACAACCGAACGCGCCGGGGATAGAACTCCAACACGTCGGTGCCAGGCGCCCGCGGGTTGCCGCCGCATGCGGCAGCGCCCGATGCGCAAGCGGCCGCTGATGCCGCGCTGCCATGGGTCGCTCGTGACGGCGTTCCCGCACCGCTCACCCGGTCGGCAATCGTCGGACCGCTGGAGCCAAAAATAAAATTCGGCCTGCCGTCCACGTGGTTGTACATATGGATGTCCATCCGCAGGGACAGGTTAAACTGCCAGGCCTCGTCGGCAGCGCTGATCGTCAAGCCGTCGCCTGGGCGATACTCAAACTTTGGCAACGCTTGCTCCGCCGCCAGCGCGTCCTTGTGCAATTCTATCTGCTCGGTCTTCACCTGCTGCTGCTCGGCCTTGAGCCGCGCCAACTCTTCTTCCAACCCTTGAACGCGTGCCAGCTCACCTTCCAACGCCTTGATGCGCTGGTCCATGTCATCCGCCCGCAGCGGCACCACCCACGCCAGCAAAGCAACAAGCAAAGCGCTCAATGCCGTAAAACTCAGTCGCTTGTTCTTCATCTTCGCCCTCCTTTTACTACGCATAAGGTTTTAGTCTCTCTCATCACTTCTAAAATTAACCGCGTATGCTAAACCTATACTTAAGACCTAAGATTCGTTAAAAACTCATCTAAATCCAGTCTAAAGTCTTACGACTTTTAGCGAATAACAAAACCGTTGTCAAGCAGAAAAAATTATTTTTTTATGGCTTGGTTCTAAGCTGGCCGGAAGGCTTCTCCTGGGGGGCGGTTGTGATGGGCGAAGAGAGCTGTATGCGATTGAATTTTATATACAAAGTCTGAGAACATCGCAGGGTGGGCCCAGTTTTTCTGAGCATGGCATCGACGCTAATCTGCCGGCGCGGCCGGTTTTTTCTATTTCAATGTTAATCCGCGCCATGTTAGAAAATGGCCATGCCAACTCGATTCTACCTGCGGAATGCCTTTCGCTATTACGCGGCTGTCATTTTTGTTTTCTCATTGTTTTTCTTTCCCGCCTGCGCCCCGCGCGTCGCCAGCATCAACCCCACCGAGGGACCTCCCGGAACCGTCGTGAGCCTGTCGATAGAGTATCTCGTCGGCTGGCCACGCGTAGAGATCGGCGGCACAACGATGGACTTCCACGGTTTGAAACTCATGGCGCAGGATCCTAAACGGCAAGACGTCAGGGGAGAGGAACTCGTCTGGATTGAAGATAAGATTTTACAATTCCGCGTGCCTGAACTTTCTCCCGGAGAATACAAAGTGACGATTCACGATGATAAAGGGCCGCCGGGAGACCGGGCCTGGGGGTTTCTCGAAACGACGGCCTATCTGATTTTTCCGCCTGTATGGCCTTACGTCTTGCGTTCGAATCAGACAGAGGTGAATTTCCGAATCTTGCCCCCGTGACTCGTTTGTTGCGACAAAAAGCTTGACTCTCCCCGCGCAAGCCAGATATGATTTGCAAACGGGCGAAGTGCAAAATGCAAATTGAAAAATGCAAAACGAAAGAGTTCACCTCTCGGAACGCCTACTGGATTTTGGAGCGAGCAACGTCACCTTGTCAGTAAAGCTCGCTAGCAAAAGCGCCGCAGGCCGGCACAGCGCGCTTCAACTACGGCGATGCGCCAAGTCTTGCGAAGCTAACTACGAGGAGGCACGCGCTGCCAAAAGCAAAGCTGATTCCGTCCATAAGATGCAGGTTGTCTTGAAAGAACTCCGTGAATCTCTATACTGGTTGAATCTTGTTAAGCCGGTAGCTGCGCTATCAGACGAGGGGTTATAGCTACAGCCGTCTTGGACGAAGCCAATGAGCTAATGAAGATTTTCGCCAAATCGATAATAACCGCGAAAGGGCAGGGAAAATGATTTTGCAACTTGCTTTGTACAATTTGCTATTTGCAATAATGGTTTTTCTCTTCACGGGTTGCGCGTCCGTTGCTCTCCCTTCTATCTCCCTTCCCTCTATCTCTCTTCCCTGGTCCGGACCAAAGACGGAGCCCAACGCGGACGCCACGGCCGTGTTCCGCGAGGGCGAGGAATATCTTAATAAGGAAAGATACGCGCTGGCGATTGACCGGTTTCAGAGAGTCAAGACTGAGTTTCCGTTTGCTCCCGAGGTCACGGCGGCCGAGCTGAAATTGGCCGAAACCTATTACCGGAACAAGCAATACGCGGAGGCGATCTCCGGCTTTAAGGAGTTTCAGTCGCTGCACCCAAATAATGAGAACATGCCCTTTGTGGTTTACCATCTCGGACTTGCAAACCTCGATCAATTCACCGCTGTTGACCGCGATCTGAAGACAACGGAACTGGCGAAGGGTTATTTCGAGACCGTAATCAAGGATTACCCCAAGTCAGAGTTTGCTTCATTAGCACAGGCAAAGCTCGAAAAGTGCAACGGGTATCTGGCCGAGCACGAGTTCATCATCGCGTCGTTCTACCTCCGCCAGGAAAAGTATGCCGCTGCTCGCGACCGCTTGGACACGATCGTGCGCCGCTACCGCGGCACTCCGACAGCCATCAAGGCTCTCTACTATTTGGGCGAGGCCTATCGGTTGGAAAAAAACACCGTCAAGGCAGCGCTCGCGTACTCGGCGCTGGTGCAGCATTACCCCGAAGCTGAGTTCGCCAAGAAAGCCCAGGTTCAGTTGGCTGAAGTCATGCAGGAAAAACAAGATCCGCTTGCTTTGTTGCTCATGCGCGATGGCCGCGGCTCGGTATCCGTGACTCCAGCGGAAGAGAGCACGAGCACCGCGAGCAATGCGGTGCTGCCGCCCAATCTGGTCGCCAAAAAAGACGTGGTTTACGAAGAACCGGGATCTGACAGAAATATTTTTCAACGGGTCGTAGCCAAGATCAATCCGTTCTCCTCTTCGGATGATGATAAAGACGGCGCCCAGGCAAAATTGGCGACCGGCCAGAAAGATGCGGCACAAGCAAGCAAGCCCGGCGCCGTTTCCTCCGTATGGAAATCGCTCAACCCGTTCGCAAAAGCCGCGAAGCCAAGCGTGCCGGCCACCCCCGACCCCCAGTTGTCAACGAGCGTTGACACCGCGCTAAAGGAGAGAGGAATCCAGCCGGCGCAAACCGTGACGCCTCCCGCGGCGGATCTGCCGCAAGTTTCCACCGGGCCTGTCGCCGATCCCGCGCGCGTGAAAGATGTATTGCAGGACGTCGACATCAAGCTCGACAAGAACGGACAAAACGTCGCCACCATGCCCGCTCCCCCCGAGGCTCATCCCGTCTTTGGCGACCCCGCAGCAATCGCGAAAATTCAAGCGGCCGCGAAATCAGGCCCCGCTCCGTCTTCCGATACCGCAAGCGTGCTCAACAGTGTCGACGAAAAACTCAAGAGCCAGGGAATCGATCCGACCAAAGTGGAGATGCCGGTCCCGATAAGTGCCGCTACAGCCAATCCCGATTCAACACCGCCGCCGGCGCGCGTAAAAAAAGTTGAGCTTGATTCCCGCTTGCCGGACAACAAAGGTCCTCTCTTTAAGGGGGCAGACATATCGAAGCCCCCCGCAAAGGCTCAACCGGAAGAGAGCACCGAGGAGAAAAAGGACGCGCAAAACCAACCGGCCGCGGAACCGTCCCCGCAACTCCCATCGGCGATCGTCAAGGGCGCTCCGCCGCGCGTCAAAGAAACCACGCTTGACCCGAAATCCGCTCAGCCGGAAGAATCACCGGTGCTTCCCGACGCGCTTGACCAGATCAGGAAAGACGCGGAGAGCATAAAGAAGGCCTTAAATCCACTCAGCTGGTAGGCCAAGTTGAAGGCGCTTCGAGTCCAGTAACTTATTGCTGGCCGATCGCCCTGATCAATTGCGCTTCTGCGACTTTATAGTCATAGATCGATTGGATGTAGCGCGTCTGGGCATCTGTGTAGGTGGACTGAGCATCCGTGCTTTCAATAATCGTTCCCACGCCCACCTGGTAGCGGCCATTAGCAAGGTCAAGATTTTCTTTCGCGGCGACCAGCGCGGCGTCATTGGCTTTGATTGTCCCCAGGGCCGCTTTGACCCTCAGATAGCTGGTCTCCACTTCTAGGTCAATTGCCTGTTTGGTCGTCTCTTCCTGCGCGAGAATGAGGTAATAGTTTTCCATCGCCTGCTGGACTCGATAGCTGGTTCTTAAGCCGTCGAAAATGGAAAAGTTCACGCTCACGCCAACGTCCCAAAAACCCTGCCATTGAAAGCTACTGGAAGTGGCCTTACTGCCGCCGCGGCCCGCGTCGGCGCCAAAGACTATGTCGGGGAGATAGTTGCGCCGCGCTACGGCGATAACTTGATCTTGCGCTTTCCTCTGGGCCTGGAAGCTCTTGAGCTCCGGGCGTGTCGCAAAGGCAGTTTGGCGCGCCTCCTCGAGGGTTAATGTCGGCTCGGTAAAGGGGATTTTTCCTGACGGCAGCATGGGCCGGCCCGGCAACGCATCGACCCCGATGGCATTCTTGAGATTCGCCAGACCGATCTGGGCGGCGTTCTGGGCCGTAATGAGATTCGCTTGCTCGGTATAAAGGTTGGCCTCTGCCCGGGCAACATCGATCTTGGGTCGCACGCCCACTTCGAAAAATCCCCGCGCCTGGTTCACGAGTAGCTCGCGGGTTTTTACCGCTTCTTCTCGAACCCGCACCAGAGCGTCCGCGGCGAGGTCCAGGTAATAGGCTTGCTTCACTCCCAGGACTACGTCGTTAGTGGTCGCCGTACCGTTAAATTGCGTCGCCTGCAGATTATCGCGCTCCGTCTGCACGGCCCCCTCCCTCTTGCCAAAATTATACAGCGTGTAGTCGAAGATCAGCCGCGCGGTTCCTGCCTGTTGGGTAACATTGCCTGCGGACCCGGCTGTTCCATAGGACTGGCCAACCCTGAGCGTCGGATAATAGGCGCCCAGCGCCACGCCCAAAACCGCCTGTTGAATCTTAACTCGGTCTTGGGCCCCCTTAATGCGCGGCTGGTTCTCCAGCGCCAGGCGGATCGACTCCTCAAGGGTGAGAACGGGTGCCTGAGGACCCGCCTGGGTTTGCGCCGGCGTTTTCTGCGCGATCGTAACGGACTTGTCCTGACCGACTGCCGGAGCACAAACACCCAGGGATAAAACAGCCGCGAGCCAGAACGCGTGCCGCCGCGAAGAACTCTTTCCGAATTGCATCATAAGCTCCTCCGTAGAAGTTTAAACGGCACGGAGTATATTGATTCCCCCATCGGAAAGCAAAATAAACCGCTTCCACCAAAAGTCCTAAAATTCTTTCGACCTTGCTCTGTACGCCGCAAAATCCTACCAGAAAAGAACCTTCTCATGTACACTCATCCGGTAGCGCAACCGGGCAAGCAAGAAGGAGGAGCAACCCATGGCAGTGATCGTTGGCACGCAGAGGACAAGGAAGCTGATTGATATGCCGCAGGCACTCAGGGTCGTTGAAGATTTTTTTCGCGCGCGCGCCAGGGGCCGGGCGCAGAGCCTGTCCCGGCGCCGGCTCAGAGGGACCAGCCGCCAGCTCAATATGATGGCGGCGTTTCACGCGGGCTGGCAACAATTCTGCCTCCGCGCCTATGTCGGCGGCGCCAATACCATCACGCTCTATAACGGGCGCACGGGCGCGCTGCAGGCGATCTTGAACGCCTCTTATCTCAGCAGTTTGCGCACCGGCGCCGCCAGCGGGGTCGCGGCGAAATATCTTGCGCCGCAACCGGCCAAGACTCTGGGAATCATCGGCACGGGAAAACAAGCGGTTTTTCAGCTGCAAGCTCTCGCCAAGGCCTGCGCTCCCAAACAGATCCTCATCTATGGGCGTAATCCTCACCGAAGACAGCTCTTTACGCGCGAGGTGAGCAAAGAACTAAGGCTTAACCTGCACGATTGCCCAAGCCTTGCCGAGATCGAAGCCCAATCGGATGTCCTTGCGCTGGCGACGGATTCTTCGACACCGATCTTAAACTGGAACAATACGCTCAAAGACGAGGTTCTTGTCATCACCATCGGCGCGAATCAACCGGCAAAACATGAGGTCACCGCCGAGCTCATCGCGCACATGGATTTGGTCGTGACCGACACCGTGGACGCCGCCAAAACCGACAGCGGCGACCTGATCGCCGCTTGCGCAGCGGGACTCCTCACGTGGGAAGACGTCCTCCCATTGGAGCAAGTGGTCGCTCACGGCGCCGGCGCCAAACGCCCGAAGAGAATCCTCTTTCAATCTAACGGAATCGCCGACGAGGATTTGGCCGTGGGCCATTACGTCCTGGAGCAGGCCCAGCGTAAAAAACTCAAAGTAAGGCAAATTTCAGAAATTTAGCGCGCAACGAAAATCCTGGTCTCCGCCCGCGCGCGTGAGCCGACGACCACCCTCATGGTTGGCACCCGTGGCTCGTGTTCGTCTTTCCACGAGCACGAGCACGATCACGAACGGAGCTAGATTTACGCGCGGTACTTCGTCTCCAACTCTTTCAGCTCTTGATTCCCTAGTTCGCTGTACCACTTGCGCGTTTCGTCAATACCGGGCGTTTCCTTGAAATAGCGCGTCTCGGTGCCGCTTCTCTTTAACTCCTCCAAAACCTGGCGCATGCCGTGCAGTGCGGCGACTTGTAGAATATTGGGCAGCACGCCGACATGGACGCCGTGGTCACCGTACTCATAAATCGTAATAAGATGGCGCGGCGGAACTCCGACCAGTGGCTTGTTGATCTGCTGCGCGTACGCCTTGATCTCATCCACGCTGCGCGCGCTTACCCATACGGCATCCGCTCCCGCCTCGCAGCAGACTTGCATCCGCTCCAGACGTTCGTGCAACGAATCGCGCGCCTCGGAGCGCGCAATGATCACCATGCTCTGGTCCCGGCGCGCATCCACGGCAGCCTTGATTTTCGCGACCATTTCTCCCTTGGTGATTAACCCAACCTCGAATCCCTCGTGGCCGGCCCGCTTCGGCGTCATTTGATCTTCAATATGGATCCCCGCCACCCCGGCGCCCTCGAACTCCCTGACCGCGCGCACGACGTTGACCGCATTTCCATATCCGGTCTCCGCGTCGCTGACAACCGGAAGCTCCGTGGCTCCGACAATCAGACGCGCGCGATCGATCATCTCCGTCAACGTGAGCAGCCCCGCATCCGCGAACCCCATAGCACGATGCTGCGCGCTACCGGAGATATGCACGAGCGGAAATCGGAGCCACTCCACCAGCCGCGCCGACAAACCGTCGTTACAGCTCGGCGCCAGATGAAATCCCGGGCCTTGGAGCATCCGGCGCAGGGCCTTTCTCTTTTCGGTTACCTCCATTTGTTCCCCCCATCTATTTAAAAATGGAGCGATGGAGTATGGGAGTAATGGAACGTAATACTCCAGGACTCCGCTATTCCAACACTCCAGATAGGTCGTTAAGCATCAGCGGACTCACCCGACAAACTTCTGAGACAACGCGCTAGCGCTGGCCCTCGTAGAGACGCTTGATAAAGCCGCCCTTGTCCAGCTCGGCGATAAAGCTCGGATCCATGAACTCTTCGGGCTTGCGGCCGCGGACCTCAGGTCGCGTCAACGCGACGTAGTCGTAAGTGGCGTCGAGCCCGTGCATGATCGGATAGGGTACGGCGATGAAATCTTCCTTGAAAATCTCGTAGGACCCTTCCAGGAGTTCGCGGTCGCTAGTTCTCAGGTACTTGCTCAAGACTTTCAGGCTGAAGTCTTTATGGGTCTTCAAGTACGCAATGCCTTCAACCTGGGATTTCACTACCCGCATGACGGTGTCACGATCCTCCTGAACATACTTTCGCCGCGTAACCACGGACATTGACGGATAAACAACTTCCTTTCTGGCATCCCAAAGAACTCGGAATCCCATTCGTACCGCCCTGGCGTCAGTAGGATAGGAGAGATCTGCGGCATCCACGCCGCCCGATGCCAGCGCCTGAAGCCTCTCCGGCGGAGTTCCGATGGAAAGCCACGTCACCTCTCGGTTCGGGTCCAGACCATGCTTTCGCATGATGTAACGGAAGAGAAAATCTCCTAACGAGCCCAAACTCGAGGTCGCCACTCTCTTCCCCTTGAGATCTTCGGGTCTCTTGATCTCCTGCCTCACCACCAATTTGCTCTGCACCCCGGGAACGGTATGAGCCACGTTCACAAGATCAGCGCCGCTGAGATCCGCTAGCATCACGGTCGGAAGCGCAACCGGCGCGGCATAGATACTGCCGCCGAGGATCGCCGTCGATGTTTGACCTGAGCCTTTAAGCAAGATCAACTCGACGTCAAGGCCGTTTTTCTCGTAGATCCCAGCTTCCTTGGCAATCCAGGGAATCCATTGCGAGGCAGAAATCGAGGTGACGCCCCAACGAAGCTTCTTGAGCCCCATTTCTTGTGCTCCGGCATTAAAAATATGGAGCCCGAAAAAAAGCGAGACCACCAGCAGGAGAATCGTCTTTTTCATTTCTCTCCCCGTCTTTCCTTTTCTACTTACCGAATCCCGCCTCTGTCCCTATCTTTCTTGACTTTTTTATTTGTCTGACAAAGCTGCTCTCGTCGATTCTTCTTAGAAAGCTCATATCGTAGAACTCCTCCGGATTGGCGCTGGCAGCCTTTGGCTGGCGGCATGCCAGGTATTGCAGCGCGTTTTTCGTCGCCACGGTGCTCGCATAAGGCATCGGCGGCCAGAGCTCGACATAATTTGGATTCCGCGCCTGACATTGCTTTGGGCTCTATTTTGTCTCTCAGTCTCGCTCTGCACCCCTAAACTCAGGCTGCTGAATTCCGCATTCGCATTGCTTTTACCTTTCGGCAACGCCGATGCTGCGCTGCTATCGTAATCGGGAGATATCCAGTTTATATCGTGCAGTCAAGGCGTCTTTTGCCAACTCATTTATAAGGGGGACCCTATCATTATCGATTGCTGAAGCGACGATAGCGTATCGCAAGACTTTCAGGGAATGCAGTCCGACCTAAAATACTTAACGTAATGAAGGTTTATATATTACATTCATAGTGAATTTTTGGGTTGACAGGCCGCAGAGAAAAATAGTATCCGGGAAGGACTTTTTTGCGCCACCTTATCATGTTGCGATCCATGTCGAGTGAAAAAATATCTAAGTGTTGCCGAGCACGCTATTTCGTCTGGTTCATCATCCTTAGTTCTTACTTCCTATTACCCAATACTCCCGTTAAGGGTGACTCTGAGGAAGAGCTTGGCTCAACGCGCCCACAGTTCGAAGAAATCGTGCGCGGAATGTACCCGCCGCCGTCCGGCTTTCGCTTTCTCAACCCACCAAAGCTCCCGCCCCTTGAGCCAGGTGAGAACCTGGAACACGTAACGTACCGTACTGGGCTCCGCGAGAGTCTGGAAAAGATTCTCGCTACATTGGGTCTTTCTAAGAACGAAAGCCAATCCTGGCTGGCATCCATTCGCAAGAACCATGCTGCAACGCGGCTTGCTGAGGGTAAGGAACTTCACTTTTACTTCACCAAAACGAAGCCCAGTCAATTTGGCGAGAACGCAGCCAAACAACTCAAGGCTTTGGAAATTCAGCTTGATGCGAACCGCGTTTTAACGTGGGAGAAGGGCGCCAAGGGAATCGCTTTCACCAGACGCGAAAACTCTTACGAGGTCGAGATCGTCACCGTGGGAGCCACCATCGAAACGTCTTTTGTCGAAGACGGGTTGCGGGCGGGTTTGAATCCGACGTTGCTTTCCCAGTTGGTCGACATTTTCAGCTGGGAACTCGACTTCGGAAACGACTTGCGCAATGGTGACTCCTTGAAGCTCATCTACGAGAAAAGGTCCCACATGGGCGGCAGCGACAGCGCTTCCTTCCGAATCCTGGCGGCAGACATTGTCAGTAGGGACCAAAATTACGGGGCGATTTACTTTGAGGGAGAAAAAGGCCAGGGAAAATATTATGACTTCAGCGGTCGATCGCTAGCCCGGGCTTTCCTCCGATTTCCCCTGGAATTTATTGGCATCAGCTCATTTTTTTCCCATTCGCGTTTTCATCCAATTTTGAAGACTGAGCGTCCTCATAACGGTGTCGACTTCATGGCTAAGCGCGGCACTCCGATCCGCGCCGTCGGTGACGGTAAAGTTCTCTTCGCCGGCTGGAAAATAGGGGGCTACGGCAGAACCATCGACATCGGCCATGACGCGACCTTCAGCTCGCGCTACGCGCACCTGCAAGGCTTGGCCAAAGGCATCACCAAAGGCGCAAGCGTCCGCAAAGGACAGATCATCGGTTATGTCGGTTCCTCAGGAATGACAACCGGTCCACACCTCCATTTCGAATTCTACAAAGACCAGACTTATGTCGATCCCTTGAAAGTGGAATTTCCTGCGGAAGACGAAATCGAGCCTTCTCTACAGCGTCGTTTTGAGAACACCAAACGGTTGTTCTTGACCCAGATGGATCTCACGCCAAATTCTTAAGTTAGAGACAGGGCTCACCTTATCTCACCACGGGCGCCGGTTACTTCCGCTCTGCCCCAGGGACCGCAGGGTCGGTTTTCATGAAAACAGCCGTTCTGCTAAGTACTGGGGATGAGCTCATCACCGGTCGGGTCGTTGATACAAACTCCGCCTATATCGCGGACAAACTCTATTCCACCGGCATAGTCGTCAAAGGGGTCCTCAAGGTAGGGGACGACAGAGAAAGGATTCTGTGGGCTCTTGCCCAGGCTGCAGCAATAGGGGATTTGGTTATCGGAACCGGCGGCTTGGGACCGACCGCCGATGACCTCACGAATGAAACCGTGGCGGCTTTCTTTGGGAGCGGCTTGGTACTGCACCAAGATCTGGTCGAAACACTCAAGCACCGAGCCGAATCTCGCGGACAAGTCTGGACTCCGAACAACGAAAAACAGGCCCTGCTTCCCGAAGGAGCCGAGATCGTGCCCAATCCCGTCGGTACCGCTCCGGGATTCCGTATCGATTTCGGCCCGGCAAAAACACTGTTCTGGCTCCCCGGTGTTCCTCGGGAAATGGAAGCTATGCTGCGAGAGACTGTTTTACCATGGGTTTCAGCGCATGGAGACGAGGCCGGCGGGACTTCATCTGAGACTTTCAAGATCTACGGACTGAGCGAATCCAGATTAGATCATGCCTTGCAAAACCTGCGCTTGCCTCAATCCGCGCGCCTCTCCTTCCGCGTCCACTTCCCTGACCTGACGGTGCGAGCAAGTGTTTCCGGTAAGAAACGGGACGTAGAGATCCGGGATCTCGCGGCCCAAATCCGAGCTCTCGTTGGGCCTTACATCTACGCCGAAGCCGATGAAACCCTGGAAGAAGTCGTCGGCCGCCTGTTGGTACAACGAGGTTGGACCCTGGCTCTGGCAGAATCCTGCACGGGAGGTTATATCAGTCATCGGATCACGCGTATTGCGGGAAGCTCGGCGTATTTCAAGAGCGCTGCTGTCACTTATTCCAACGAGGCCAAAGCGCAACTCGGCGTGGCTAAATCAACCATCGAGACCCACGGGCCGGTGAGCGCCGAGACCGCGCGCGAAATGGCCCTGGCGATCCAGCAACACGCTCGGGCCGACGTAGGTCTTAGCGTCACTGGCGTAGCCGGGCCCTCGGGAGGCAGCGCCGCCACCCCCGTGGGAACCGTGTGGATCGGCATGGCCCATCGCCACGGGAGTGAGACGCGCCATTTTCATATCGCCGGTGATCGCGACCGTGTCATTCTCGGCGCCTCACAGGCGGCGCTCTACTGGTTGAGATCGGTCCTCGTTAATCAATAAACGACCGTGATTCGCGCTTTCGTGGGAGTCCGGATTGATTCCGAGGTGGCAAAGAGAATCGCCGCTGTGCAAACCGCTCTACGGCCGCGCATTCCAGGGGTGCGTTGGGTGGCGGAAACCAATTACCACTTCACGCTCAAGTTCCTTGGCGCCGTCAGTGCGAACCGGATTCCCGAAATCGGAAATGTGCTAAGAGAAGCGCTTGCGCGTTTTGCTCCTTTCGTAATTTTCGCTAGAGGAGTAGGGGTGTTTCCTGATATAAGAAAACCCAGGGTGGTCTGGGTCGGGTTGGACTCCGAAGAGCTCGCGACGCTCGCACAGGAGGTTGAAAGAGCCATGGAGATGATCGGGTTTGCGCGCGAGGCGAGATCTTTTAAAGCGCATTTGACCTTAGGGCGCTGGCGCAGCCCGTTGAGGCAATCGGATGACCTGCACAACGAACTGCAACCCTGGAAGCAACAGGCGTTTGGGGACTCGACTGTCAAAGAAGCTGTGCTCTTTGAAAGTGTGCTGAGACCCGAAGGCGCGGTTTACTCGGAACTGCAAATTTTCCCGCTCGGAGGTTTGTCGGGGGAGAAGCTCAAAAACTAGCGGAGGCATGCGATGGATGCAAATCGAGAGAAGGCTATCGATCTCGCGGTAAGTCAAATCGAGCGGCAGTTTGGCAAGGGCGCGATCATGCGTCTTGGCGAGGGCGGTGTTATCAAGGATATCCCCGTGATTTCCACCGGCTCGCTCGGTCTGGACATTGCTCTGGGCGTTGGCGGCGTCCCACGGGGCCGAGTCGTTGAAATCTACGGTCCCGAGGCCTCGGGAAAAACCACCCTTGCCCTGCATATCGTCGCCGAAGCGCAAGCCCAGGGTGGGATGGGAGCCTTCGTGGACGCTGAACACGCCCTGGATCTGAGCTACGCTAAAAGGCTTGGCGTGAAAACAGATGACCTTTTAATTTCCCAGCCGGACCACGGCGAGCAGGCCCTGGAAATCACGGAAACTCTGGTGCGCAGCGGCGCCGTCGATGTCTTGGTCATTGATTCCGTTGCCGCCTTAGTGCCCAAGGCGGAAATCGAGGGCGAGATGGGCGACGCGCACATGGGTCTCCAAGCCCGGCTGATGTCCCAGGCCTTGCGTAAGCTCACCGGAACGATCTCGCGCTCCCAGAGCGTCGTGATCTTCATCAACCAGATCCGGATGAAGATTGGGATTATGTTTGGCAACCCCGAAACGACTACCGGAGGAAACGCCCTGAAGTTCTACGCTTCCGTTCGCATGGATATCCGCCGCACGGGCGCGATCAAGGATGGCGACAATGTCGTCGGTGGCCGCACGCGCGTTAAAGTCGTCAAGAACAAGATGGCCCCGCCGTTTAAAGAAGCGGAGTTCGATATCATGTACGGCGCCGGGATCTCGCGCGCAGGCGAACTGATCGACCTGGGAAGCGAGATGGGCGTACTGGAAAAAAGCGGCGCCTGGTACTCTTTCAGCGGTGAAAGGATCGGCCAGGGCCGCGAGAGCGCCAAGGAATTTTTGCGCGCCCATCCGGAGACCGCCAAGGAGATCTCGGAAAAGATTCTCGCCAAGGTGGGCTTGAAGCCAGCCGCACCGGAGGCGGCGCCGCAGGCGACACCGCAAAAAGATAAACCGCGCGGCAGATGAGAGGTGGCGACAAAGAGAAAGCCTATAATCAAGCGCTCAAGTTGTTGCGCTACCGCGCGCGCAGCGCGGACGAGATCAGGAAAAAACTCAACCAGGCCGCCTTTTCACGTTCAAGTGTAGAAGCGGCGCTACAGAAACTGACTTCTCTAAGTCTTCTCAACGACGAGTCTTTCGCGCGCAATTGGGCATCGACCAGGATCGAACAACGCGGTTACGGGCCCTTGCGTGTGGCGCGCGAACTGGCCGAGAAAGGCATCCCAAAGTGTTTGGTCGATCAGATCCTCCAAGAAGCCTTTTCCCGGAGCAATACTGACATCACTGAGAATGCCAAAACTCTCTTGCAAAAGAGGTTTCGCTCGAGCGACCTGACGGATCCAAAAAACCTGCGCCGCGCGGCAGCCTTTTTGCAACGCCGCGGTTATCCATCCAGCGTTATTATGGAGGTGCTTGGGCAGGATCAGCTGCAAAACTGATTGGGACAGGCGGCGGGTGAGCACTTTCAGCCGCTTGAACTTCCCCTGATCGCAGATATAGATAAGAACATGCACCGTGGGAGAAAATCCCCTAATAGTGCTCGTAGAAACCACTAACCATGCTAACGGGTAATGCGATAAGAAAGTCTTTTCTGGATTATTTTGTTAATCAGGGCCACACCCAGGTGCGAAGCTCCTCGCTCGTGCCCGAGAATGATCCCACCCTACTTTTTACCAACGCGGGCATGGTGCAGTTCAAGAGCGTCTTTCTCGGACTGGAACGACTTCCGTTTGCGCGCGCGGCCAGCGCGCAGAAGTGTCTGCGCATCAGCGGCAAGCACAACGACCTTGAGGCCGTCGGACGGGACACCTACCACCACACTTTTTTCGAGATGCTCGGGAACTGGTCATTCGGCGATTACTACAAGGAAGAAGCCATCGCCTGGGCCTGGGACTTGCTGACTCGGGAATGGGGGCTCCCGAAGGAGCGCCTCTGGGCGACCGTTTACGTCGATGACGATGACGCGGAGCGGCTCTGGGTCAAGGTGACAGGCATCCCAACCGAACGGATCCTCCGCTTCGGGCAGAAGGAGAACTTTTGGGAGATGGGTGAAACCGGTCCCTGCGGGCCGTGCAGCGAGATCCACCTGGATCGCGGGATTGAGGCCTGCGACCGGAGAATGGTTAAAGGACACCGCTGCCTGGTCAATGGCGACTGCGCGCGCTTTATTGAGCTGTGGAATTTGGTCTTCATCCAGTACAACAGAAATGACCAGGGGGCGCTGCAGGAGCTGCCGGCCAAACATGTCGACACGGGGATGGGCATGGAACGCATCACCGCCGTTCTCCAGGGCGTGCGATCCAATTATGACATTGATTACATGCGCGACCTGATACGAATGACGGAGGAACTCGCGGAAAAGAAATATGGGGCGTTCGAGGAACAGGATGTCTCGTTCCGGGTCATCGCGGACCATGCGCGCGCCGTCGCTTTTCTCATTGCCGACGGCGTGGTTCCGAGCAACGAGGGGCGCGGCTACGTTTTGCGCCGGTTGCTCAGACGCGCCGCGCGCCACGGGCGACTGTTAGGCTTAACGGATCCGTTCCTTGACCGCGTTGCCGCCACGGTAGAAACAATCATGGGCGACGCCTATCCCGAGCTGCTCCAAGAAGGCCGGCGCATCCGCGATACTATTCAAGGGGAAGAACAGCGATTCGCCGAAACCCTGGAGAAGGGGCTAGGCTTGCTCGAACAAACCGTCGCGGAGCTAAAGCGCGAGAGGAAGACCACGCTTCCTGGTGAAATTGCCTTCCGCCTTTATGACACCTTCGGCTTTCCTCTGGATTTAACGGAGGACATTTTGAGCGCGGAGGGCATCGGCGTTGACCGTTCCGGCTTTGAACAAGAGATGGAGGGGCAACGAACCCGCGCTCGTGAAGCCAGACAGGTCTCTCAAACCGAGGTCGGTTTTCAACTAGAAAGAGCGGTCAGATTCATCGGCTACGATCGACTCGACGCAGAATCCGGCGTGCTCGGGATCTACGCGCAGGGCCAGGGCAAAGCAGAGGCGAGCGAAGGTGAAGAGGTCGATCTGATCACGGCCGAGACGCCTTTCTACGGCGAATCCGGCGGCCAGGTGGGCGACCGCGGCATGCTTGAGACCGCGCGCGGCGACCTTGTCGAGATCCTCGATACCCAGCACCCAACGCCCCAGCTAACGGTCCACAAAGCGCGCGTCAAGAGAGGCCGGGTGCAGTCGGGCGACCGTGTGTATCTTAAAGTCGATGCGGCGCACAGGCAGAAAACCAAGCTTAATCATTCGGCTACTCACATTCTCCATGCCGTTCTCCGGGAGGAATTGGGGACCCACATCCGCCAAGCTGGCTCGCTGGTCGCTCCCGACCGGCTGCGCTTCGACTTCAACCATGTCGGCGCGATCGCGCCGGCGAAGATCGACGAGATTGAGCGCAGGGTCAACGAACGAATCCGCACCAACGCGGAAGTTAGGATTGCGGAAACGAGCTACGAGGAAGCTTTGCAAAAGGGCGCGCTCGCCTTTTTCGGCGACAAGTACGGCGACCGGGTGCGGGTGGTAAAAATCGGTGACTTCTCCACCGAACTCTGTGGCGGCACTCACGTCGGTCAGAGCGGGGAAATCGGCGTTTTTAAACTCCGCGCTGAAGGCGGCATCGCGGCCGGCGTGCGCAGGATCGAGGCGGTCACCGGGGACGGCGCGCTCGAGTTGATCCGCAGTTACGAGCGCAGCCTGAGAGAGATCAGCGACCTCCTGCGCGGCAGCGTCGAAGAAACCGCCGACCGGGTGCGCAAGCTTCTACAGCAGCAGCGGGACCTGGAGAAAGAAATCGAAAGATTGCGCGGCGATCTGGGCAAAAATCAAATCCCCGACCTGCTCGCAAAACAACAAACAATTAACGGGGCCAACATTCTCATCAGCCGCCTCGAAGGCGTGGACGCCAAACGGCTAAGAGAGATCGCCGATCAGATCAAAGAAAAAATGGGTTCCGGCGTGGTCGTTTTGGCAAGCGCGAGCGACGGTAGCGTCAATCTGGTTTCCTCGGTAACCAAAGACCTCACCAAACGGTTCCACGCCGGCAACATTGTCAAGGAGATCGCAGCTATCCTCGGTGGCGGGGGGGGGGGCCGTCCTGATTTCGCGCAAGCAGGCGGGAAGGATCCGGCAAAAATCGACGACGCCTTGCGCCGAGCTGAGGAAATCATCAAACGGCCGAAATGAAAACCTGTCTAGACGACTACCGGTTTCGCGTTCTCAACAGTCTCCCTGATGGAAATCCGAACTAAACGGCTCGTCGAGAAAACCCGGGGATTCTGCGACATCATTGACATCACCCCAAAGGTGGCACAGGAGATTAACAACGAGAAGATTTCACAAGGTCTGGTCTCTCTCTTTGTCTCTGGCTCCACCGCCGCGTTGACGACGGTTGAGTACGAACCGGGGCTCATCAAGGATTTGCAAGAGTTTTTCGAGAAGCTCGTCCCTTCGAATCGAGGGTATCACCACGATGACCGTTGGGGGGACGACAACGGTTTTTCGCATCTCCGTGCGTCCCTGTTGGGACCCTCGCTTCAGATACCGATTGCCAACCGCCGCCTAGCTCTGGGAACCTGGCAGCAAATTATCCTCTTGGATTTTGACAACCGACCGCGCACGCGCGAAGTTCTGCTGCAGATTATGGGAGACACCGAATGAAGAGGGAAGAGCATCCGAACGAACTCGCCGAAAGCACAAACCTAAATTTCTCCGACCCGCGCCGCTTCCGCGACCTCCTCGGGCAACACGACGAGCATATCAAAATTCTTCGGCGCACCCTCAACGTGGGAATTCACGTTCATGGAACCGGAATCCAAATCGATGGCGATCCGGTTGACGCGGAGCTGGTCACCAAAATCCTTAAACAACTTTACGGCCTGATCGAGAAGGGTTACCCGGTGTTTGAAAGCGACGTCGAATATGCCGTCCGCATTCTAAGCGGCGACGGCCAGGCGAACCTGCAAGATATCTTCCTTGATACCATCTACATTTCTTCGCATAAGCGCGTGATTACGCCAAAAAGCGTCAACCAGAAAGCCTACATCGACGCGATCCGGCGCTATGACATCGTTTTCGCCATCGGTCCGGCGGGAACCGGGAAAACTTATCTGGCCATGGCTATGGCCGTGTCCGAATTAATGAAGAATGCGTATATCCGGATCATCCTCACTCGCCCTGCCGTCGAGGCCGGGGAAAAGCTGGGGTTTCTGCCCGGCGACCTGGCAGAAAAGGTCAACCCCTATTTGCGGCCTCTGTACGACGCGCTCCACGATATGGTCGATTTTGACAAAGCGCACCGGATGGTGGAACGCGGCAGCATTGAGGTTGCCCCTCTGGCTTTTATGCGCGGCCGCACGCTCAACGATTCCTTCGTCATTTTGGACGAGGCGCAGAACACGACTCCCGAGCAGATGAAAATGTTCCTCACGCGCTTGGGCTACGGCTCCAAGGCCGTCATCACCGGGGATATCACGCAAATCGATCTGCCTGCGGGCAAACCCTCCGGGCTCAAAGAAGCCTGGCGCATCCTGAAAGGGATCGACGGGATCCGGTTTATCACTTTCACCGAACGAGATGTCGCGCGCCACCGCCTGGTTCAGGAGATCATTACCGCTTACGAGCGCGAACAGGCGGCACGGGACATCGGAGAGAAAGAGCCTCTGAATCGATCGTGACCGAGTTCCACTGACCTAGTTCTCGAAAGCATTCTTCCGATGGGCGTTCAAATCACCGGCAACAGGCTGCTGCCAGCTGATGCAGTTTCGCGCCTCAAAAAGAAAGCAAAGAGGATTCTCCGATTTTTGCATCAGCGCGGCGTCGAGCTCAGCCTCGCTTTAGTGACGAGCCGGGAAATGCAAGCGCTGAACGCGGCTTACCGCCGGCAGAACAAGCCGACCGACGTTCTCTCGTTTGCCTGCGACGAGTTATTGCCGACGGGAGAAAAGCTGTTGGGAGATGTGATCCTCTCCGTTGAGCAAGCGGCTGCGCAAGCCCGAAGCAGGCGAAAAAGCCTGGAACAAGAGCTGGAACATCTGCTGATCCACGGCATCCTTCATCTCCTTGGCTATAATCACGAGACCTCGGCAGCGGAGGAGAAAATCATGCGCTCCATGGAAAGGCAGATTCACCACGCGCTTTCACAGGAGGCGTCTTGAGGGTATACTAACTTGCGTTATTATATATTTTTTTCCCTTTCCCGTTCCCCTAGGCTACGGGAGAAGGTATCCGGAGGTAAAACAGACTAAATGAAGGTGCCCCATGTTTGATGAGACCAAAGAGCAGTTAACCCACATGGAAGAGAGATTGGACCTCCTACGGAGGCGTCTTTGACTTGGACGGCAAGCAAAAGCGTCTCGAAGAGCTAGACCTCGCTGTTTCCCGTCCGGACTTTTGGAACGACGGCGAGAAGGCGCAGTCCATTCTCAAAGAACAGGCGTCCCTCAAATCCATCCTCGACTCGCTGGAAAAGAATCGCACCCACCTCGAAGAGGCGCGCTTTTTCCTGGACCTGGCTGAAGAAGAGAAAAACGAAGACGCGCATCACGAGGCCCTGGCGAAAGTCGCTGAAGTTTCTCAACAAGTCGCCCAAGTCGAGCTCGCCCAGATCCTGGGCAGCCCCGATGACCGGCGCAATGCCATTGTCAGCCTACATCCCGGAGCCGGCGGCACCGAGGCCCAGGACTGGGCGGAAATTCTCCTCCGCATGTATCTGCGCTGGGCCGATCGCAGAGGCTACCGCACTGAGATCCTGGAATACCAACCCGGCGAAGAGGCGGGGGTCAAAAGCGTGACCTTCACCGTAGCGGGTGAGTATGCTTACGGCTATCTGAAGGCCGAGGCCGGCATCCACCGGCTGGTCCGCATTTCACCGTTTGACGCTAACTCGCGCCGCCATACCTCGTTCGCTTCGGTCTTTGTCTATCCCGAGGTCGATGAAGACATCAAAGTCGACATCAACGAGGCAGATTTGCGGATCGACACTTACAGGTCCAGCGGCGCTGGCGGCCAGCACGTCAACAAGACCGACTCTGCCGTGCGCATCACGCATATCCCCACGAACATCGTGGTTGCGTGCCAAAACGAGCGCTCCCAACATAAGAACAAAGCCATGGCGATGAAGATCCTGCGCTCGCGTTTGTACGAGCTGGAACTGGAAAAACAAAGGGAGCGCATGGAGACCTATCATAAAACCAAGAAAGAGATCGCCTGGGGCAGCCAGATCCGGTCCTACGTTCTCCATCCCTACCGGATGGTGAAAGATCACCGCACGGCAATCGAGATCGGGGACGCGGATCGGGTGCTCGACGGCGATTTGGATCCGTTCATTCAGGCCTATCTCCTGCAGGTCAGCGGCAACTGACTGTTCGATTGCTTAACTTGGCCGCCCGTTTTTTTCCGGTAGGTGCGATGAGCGCAATCTTCACCATGCTTTGGGGTTTGCTAAAGAGGTACTCTTCCAACAAAACTGACGCCTCCCGAAACGCCGGCCACGAGCGCCAGGGTACCGCAAACTGGCCGGGTGACCTTCCGCGTGTTGGTGTAAAAGAGTTTCTGGTCAAATGGGGCGGCAAGACGGCACGTAGTATATTCGCGTCTCGAACCGACACCGCGGTTGTAAGGAGCACCCGAGAATTTTTTCCACGAGCTTCCTCGCCAAAAGTCGCCGCCCTGTTCAATCAACTCTACTGGCCCTTTTTCTGCTCCGGTATCGTTATGGTGACATGGTTCGTCGTGGATGTGGTTCTTGGCATGACGATGTCTGTGGCCTCTTACCGGACGGTCACCGAATTCAACCAGCCGATTTTAGCACTCCTCGCGCCGACTGCCGTTGGTTTTTGGACCAACTGGCTTGCTATCAAGATGCTGTTTCAGCCTCGTCGTCCGAACGCGGTTTGGTGGGGACTGGTTCCAGCGCGTCGTAGCCAAATTGTTGACGGCATTGCGGAAGGAGTCTTGAAGCGTCTCATTTCTCCGGAGATCGTCCGGGATTATTTGCACCGCAGCGGCGTTCTCAAGAGTTTTGTCGACCGGGCCGTCCCGGCCGTGAGAGAAACGATTGATGATGCGGATTTCAGGCGTGAGATGAAGGGCCTCGTCTACGGGCTTGTCCACGACTTCGCCAACAGCGACCAGACCCGGGACGCGGTTGAAACGATGGTGCGAAATAAAATCCACGACTGGACCGGCGAGACGCTCGGGAAAAAGGTTGTGGAGTGGACCAAGCCCCTGTGGGGGCCGGTAGTTTTGGCTGAGGTCGTGAAGGCGCTACCGGAGATTCCCCGGGCCATGGATCATGCGTTTGATCGGATCGATCAATTGCTGAACAAATTTCCCCAGTGGATCGAGCTGGAAAGCGAAACGATCGAGCGCACACTGACGAGCGTGATCGTCGAAGGTCTGAGAAACCTCGACATCCGGCGGATCGTCAAGACGCAACTCGATAAAATGGACGAGCGGGAGCTCGAACGGATGTTGACCGGCAACGTAACCACGGAACTCAGGTTTATTCAGACATCAGGGGGCGTTTTTGGATTCCTGGCGGGAATCGCCTTTCTCTTTCCTGCGAGCAGGCCCCTGCTGCTATTAATTGGCCTGCTGCTGTGGCTGGTCTACCGCTTGACCGCCAGAGGAGGCGCACCTTCAGAGCGGCGAGCTTCACCGGATTGAACCGGAAGCTCCTTGCATCAATTAACGCTAAAATCTTGCTACGCTGACTGATCAAAGGCCTCATTGAAAGCCTGGAGCTGGGTCTCGGATAATAACCATCCCGACGCGCCGCAGTTCTCGACGGTCCGCTCGATGCTGTCCGATTTGGGGATGGCGATCACGTTCGGTTTGGCAATGCACCAGTTGAGCGCCACCTGAGCTATCGTCCTTCCGGTTTCCCGCGCAATCCTTTCGAGTACCTTTAGAGAGCCTCGATTTCTGAGAAGAGGCTTGCGGGTCAGGACGCCTTTATCCAGCGGGCTGTAAGCAATGATGGTGATCCCGTGCTTCTGGCAGTACCCCAGCATGTCCTTCTCGATGCCGCGCTCGACGAGACTATACTTCACCTGATTCGCGACAATCTGGTTCTTTCTCATGCACGCCTGCGCTTGTTCCAGATCTCTCAGATAGAAGTTGCTGACGCCGATGAATTTCACCTTTCCCTGGTCGACAAGCTCTTCCATGGCGCGCATGGTCTCACGGATCGGCACGCTCCGGTCCGGCCAGTGAATCTGGTACAGATCGATGCAATCGATCCCAAGTTTCTTCAGGCTGCCGTCGGCCGCGCGCAAAACCTCATCGTAGCGCAGGTGCGTGCCGGTAACCTTTGTGGCCACCAACACCTTCTCGCGTATTCCCTTGATGGCCTCTCCCACCACACCCTCAGTTCCGTACATCTCCGCGGTATCGATCAGATCTCCTCCCAGATCGATTCCGCGGCGTAGCGGTTCCACGCCGCCCCGATACTGCCAGGTTCCGAGTCCTATTTCCGGGATTCTTACCCCGGTTGTGCCGAGTTCTTTGTGTTCCATCGTGACGCATTCCCCTTCGCAGCTGAGCCGGTATAGACCAGCGATGACCGACTGTACAGCGATGTTCTCCCCGTACGCGATACAGTGTAATAAGTCCCGGCCATTGTTCAAGCCAAAGGTCGTCTAGAGCTTGCTCGAAGAGCGCGCCCAGCGTACCGGACGAGATCTCCGGAACCGATTGACGCCGCAAGGGGTTTCTTCTATTCTCACACAGATCCAAGGAGGCCTCTTATGAAGCGGGCGCTGCTCATTTTCTTTTTATTCGTGTTCTGGCTTCCTGCGCTGTCTCTTGCAGCGGAAAGAATCCGCATCGGTTACAGCTCGATCAGCGGCTCCTACATCGGCCTCTGGGTCGCCCACGACGCCGGACTGTTCGCGAAGGAAGGGCTTGAGGATCAGATCATCCTCATTCCCAGTGGCAGCCAGCTCGCGCAGGTCACCGTTGCCGGCGAAGTCGACGTCGGATCGTTCAACGGTAGTTCGGCAATGGCCGCCGGCCTTCAAGGCGCCGAGATCAAGATCATCGGCAACACCGTCAACAAAATGATCTTTTCCATCTATGTGAAACCCGAGATCAAAAGCGTCGACAATCTGAAGGGCAAGAAAATAGGCATCACTCGTTTTGGGTCGAGCACGGATATCTCGGCCCGCTACGCGCTTCGAAAGTACAACATCGAAAAAGATGTGACGATTCTCCAGATGGGGTCCGTTTCCTCGATCCTCAGCGGCCTGCAGGGCGGTGCGATCGATGGCGGTTTGCTCTCTCCTCCGAGTCTCTTTGTGGCCGATAAGCTGGGATTTCGAGAGCTCATCAACATCACGGATATGAATCTCGCCTTTCCTAATCCGTCGCTGATCGTGCAAGGCGGCATCATCAAGAACAAGCCGGACCTGGTCGACAGATTCATGCGCGCCTACGTCAGAGGCGTTCACCGCGCCCGCACCGACAAGGAACTAACTTTGAAATCCATTGGCAGGTATTCCAAAGTGGATGATTCCTTCCTTCTGCAAAAAGCCTATGACCTTTATGTAGGTAAAGTGTTGGAGCAAGCTCCCTACATCAATATGGAAGGAATGCAAAACGCGTTGACCGATCTCGCGCGCACCGTGCCCGCCGCCAAGAGCGCCAAGCCGGAGCAGTTTATCGACTTTAGCTTTCTCGACCGGCTTGAGAAGAGCGGGCTTTTGAAGGAGTTGTATCGCCAGTGAGTTTCGGGTTTCCGGCTCAAGTCGAAATCCGAAACTGCAAAAAACAGCAGTGGGATTTTTATCGGTTCATGAACCTGCAACAAAGCATAGAAGGGAGAAAACGATGATCATCGAAATGAGAACCTATACACTCAAGCCGGGAGGGCTGCAGGGTTTCCTGAATGCTTTCACGGAAGGACTCTCGGCGCGCCTGCAGTTCTCTGAGCTCGGGGCTTTCTGGCACTCTGACGTGGGAACGCTTAATCAGGTGATTCATGTCTGGCCTTACGAAAACTTCGAAGCGCGGGAACGAATTGGCCAGGAAGCGCGGAAAACCGGCAAATGGCCGCCGAAGACCCATGAGTTTATTCTCACCCAGGAAAGTAAAATTGTCGTGCCTGCGCCTTTCTCGCCGCCTTTGGGGAAAAAGAAGCTGGGCAATATCTACGAGATTCGGACCTATACCTACAAGCCCGGCGCGATGCCGACCGTCTTGGAGACCTGGGCCAAGCTGATTGACGAACGGGTTAAGGTTTCTCCTCTGGCAGCTTGCTGGACTACGGCCATTGGACCCCTCAACCAGTTCATCCACATCTGGCCGTACGAAAACGGCGCGGAGCGGGATCGGGCGCGCGCAGCGGCGGCCAAAACCGGGAAATGGCCCCCTCACACGCGGGAACTTCTCGTCAAGCAGGAGAACATGATCGTCGTGCCGGCACCGTTTTCGCCGCTGCAGTAGGGCGTGCGTTTGAGCTTCGATTAGCAAATTTGTTCGGACCATCGTCGTTCGCGTGAAAGCCTGTCGCTTCTTGCTCACCACGAAGAGCGCGAAGGCCACGAAGGGTTGGGAGTTTTTGTGATCGTAAACCTCTTGCTCTTCGTGGCCTCCGTGGTGGTATTTCCGTTTGCATCTTGGTTGCAGCCGCGCCGCGCGATGTAGCTACGTGTCGATTCATCATGTCCGCACAGTTTGACAAGCTCGTAGACCTGCTGGCCAAGCTTCGCTCCGGCGAAGGCTGCCCTTGGGACCGCGAACAAACGCACGAATCGCTGAAACCCAACCTCCTCGAAGAGACCTACGAGGTTTTGGAAGCGATTGACCACGGCGATCCCGGCCACCTCAGCGAGGAACTGGGAGACGTGCTCCTGCAGGTGCTGTTTCACGCGCAGCTGGAGGCAGAGGCCGGACGATTCACCGTCGAAGACGTTATCCATGAGCTGGGTGAAAAACTCGTCCGGCGCCACCCGCATGTCTTCGGCGCCATGAGCGCGGCCGAGAAACCGCGCACTGCGGCCGACGTTCTGGCCCGCTGGGAAGTAATCAAACAGAACGAACGCAACGAGGGGAAAAAAACAACTTCCATTCTCAATGGGGTCACCGCGACTCTACCCGCGCTCATGCGCGCGCTTCAGATTCAGGAACGCGCCGCCCGCGTCGGTTTCGACTGGCCCTCCATCGACGGGGTCATCGACAAGGTTGAAGAGGAGTGCCGCGAGCTACGCGAAGCGCGCGCCGGCGCTCTGCGGAGCGATCGACCGCGGCATCAACGCGTGGAAGAAGAATTCGGCGATCTGCTGTTCGCGCTCGTCAACCTGGCGCGTTTTCTCCAGGTGAATCCAGAGGACTCGCTGCGCAAGGCCACCGCGCGCTTCATCGAGCGCTTTCATTACATCGAGACTCAGGCCAGAGGCTCCGGCAAAGAGCTGCGCGAACTCACCCTTGAGCAGATGGACCGATGGTGGAATGAGGCGAAGAAAGTTGAGAGGCGGGATCGGCCGGAGCCGAATTCCCGTTGAGGTAATCTTTCAGATAGCGCGCGGTGAAGGACGCCGCGCCGTTGTACGCAACCTCCAGCGGGGAACCAAACGCGACAATCGTTCCGCCGTTCTCTCCGCCCTCCGGACCCAAATCCACCAGATAGTCGGCTTCCTTGACGATATCGAGATTGTGCTCGATGGTGATAACGGTGTTCCCCATTTCGATCAGGCGGTGCAGGATATGGATCAACTTTTCTACGTCGGCAAAGTGCAGTCCAGTTGTCGGCTCGTCGAGCACGTAGAGGGTTTTACCCCGCGACTCTTTCGCCAATTCGTACGCGAGCTTGATTCTCTGCGCCTCGCCGCCGGAGAGCGTGTTGCTTGCCTGGCCGAGCGTAATGTATCCCATCCCGATTTCGTCGAGCAGCTTGAGCGGGCGGGCGGCTTTGGGGAAGGCATGGAAGAAAGGAGCGGCCTCTTCCACCGTCATCTTTAAAACCTCGGCGATGTTCTTCCCGTTAAGATGAACGCCTAAAGTTTCCTCATTGAAGCGGGCGCCGCCACAGGCATCGCAATCGATAAAGACATCCGGCAGAAAGCTCATTTCTTTTTTGATCTTTCCCTGGCCGGCGCATTCCTCACATCGTCCCCCGGCCACGTTGAAGGAAAAACGGCTTGGCGAATAACCGCGCATGCGCGCCTCGGGCGTCATGGCAAACAGGCCGCGAATCTCGTCCAGGCACCCGACGTAGGATGCCGGAACCGAGCGCGGACTCTTGCCGATCGGAGTCTGGTCCACTTCCACGACTCGCTCTAAGGCTTCCCAACCCTTGATCCCCTTGTGCGCGCCGGGACGCCCTTCGAATTGCCCCAACTTCATCTTCAGGCCGCGGTAAATAACGTCTTTGACCAGGGTGCTCTTCCCTGACCCGGAGACGCCCGTCACGCAGGTCCAGGCGCCTAACGGCAACTTGACGTCAATGCTTTTCAGGTTGTTTGCTTTCGCCCCCTGAATCGCCAACCAGGCAAGGCCGGCAAAAAGCCGCGCCGGCCGCATCCTCTGGCGGTGTTCTTTGAGATAAGCGCCGGTGAGCGACTCCGGATTGGCCATAATCTCCTCGCTCGTTCCGAGCGCCACCACCCGCCCGCCGTGCACGCCTGCGCCCGGCCCCAGGTCGACGATCAGGTCGGACGAACGAATCGTCGCCTCATCATGCTCAACCACCAGCACCGTATTACCTGCGGCCTGCAGACGGCGGAGGGTGCCGATCAGCATGGCGTTGTCCCGCGGGTGGAGCCCGATAGTGGGCTCATCCAATATGTAACAGACCCCGCGCAGGTTCGACCCGAGCTGCGCCGCCAGCCGGATCCGCTGCGCCTCTCCTCCCGATAACGTATCGGCGCGCCGGTCCAGGGTGAGATAGGGAAGCCCGACGTCGCGCAAGAAAACAAGACGCGCGAAAATTTCCCGATGAATGCTTTCTAAAATGAGCCGATCGCGCTCGGAGCCGAGCGCTTCTTCGTCTTCGCGCAACGAGCGAAAGTAGTCCAGAGCTGCGTGCACCGACATCGCCGTGACTTCCCAAATAGCGCGCCCGTTGAGTTTCACGGCCTGCGCCCGGCTGTTGACCCGCTTTCCCGCGCAGGATTCACAGGGCCGCTCGCTCATGAATTGCGCCAGGTACCGGTTCCGTGCCTCATCGCCTTCCTCAAAGAGCCGGTTCAGGTAAGGCATCAATCCCAATTCGGAACTCTCTTTTCCTTCCCCGTGCAGAACGATCTCTTTCTGCTTCTTGCTGAGGCGCGCATAAGGCTTTTCTGTATCCACACCGCCCGTCTCTCTCAGATCGCGCAGGACACGCGACAGGCCGCGCTTCAAATCCGGGTCATGCGCGCCCAGGGAAGCAACGGCTTCAGCCAAAGGCCTTTCGGAATCGCAGAGAAAGAGATCGGCATCGAATTCCCAGTTCACCCCTAACCCGTTGCACGCCGCGCACGCGCCTTGCCGGCTGTTGAAGGAGAAAAGCCTGGGGTCGATAGGCTCATAACCGATGCCGCAACGAAGGCAGAACAGCCGCTGGTTGTAAATCTGCTCCTTACCCTCCGTGACGAGATGAACAATCCCGTTGCCTAGGCGCAGCCCCTGGTCGAGCAGCCGCGTCACTTCCTGGCCCCCCGCCTTCGCTCGCCCGATGAGGATGTCGATGTCGTGTTCGCGGAAACGTTCCAGTCCCGCGCCCAACCCGGGCGCTCTCAAGTCCACCAGCTCTCCATCGATGCGCGCCCTCCGGTATCCCAATCGCCGCGCGCCCGCGATCACATCTTTATGAAACCCCTTGCGCCCGCGCACGATGGGACTGAGAATCATGACCTCCTTACCCCGGTACCCGCGCGCGACGCGGTCGAGAATCTGACTCTTCGTAAGCGAAGTAATCGCCCGACCGCACTGCACGCAATGCTGCTTCCCTACTTTGGAATAAAGGAGTCTCAGGTAGTGATAGATTTCGGTGACGGTCGCCACCGTCGATTTTCTCCCCCCCTGGCTGAGCCTCTGTTCAATGGCCACGGTCGGCGGAATCCCAGTGAGAAAATCCACGTTGGGGCGCGCCAATATTTTCAAAAACTGCCGCGCGTACGTGGACAGGCTATCGATGTAGCGCCGTTGCCCTTCAGCGTAGATGATGTCGAAAGCGAGCGAGGACTTTCCCGAGCCGCTAAGCCCCGTGATGACGACGAAGCGGTCACGGGGGATCTCGAGACTGATGTTCTTCAGATTGTGCTCTTTGGCCCCCACGATGGCGATAGCATGGTCGCTCTCCTTTGCACCTTTGAACCCTTGAGCCGTCGAACCCTTTTCCAGTATCGGCGTGAAAGGCGATCGCCCGTTGCTTTCAATATAAGCGCGCAGGTAACGCCCGGTGTGCGAGGGTTCCACGCGCGCCACCTCAGCCGGTGTGCCCCGGGCCACGATCTCGCCGCCCCCCGTGCCCCCTTCCGGGCCCAGATCGATGATATGGTCCGCGCTCTTGATGACGTCCATGTTGTGCTCGATCACCACTACGCTGTGGCCCTGGTCCACCAGCTCATTCAGCGCCCGCAGGAGCTTTTCCACGTCGTGAAAGTGCAGTCCCGTGGTCGGCTCATCAAAAATAAAAAGGGTCCCGCTCTTTCGCGCCTTTGCCATATAAAAGGCAAGCTTCAAGCGCTGGGACTCGCCGCCGGAGAAAGTCGTGAGCGGCTGCCCGAGGCGAACATAATCCAGCCCGACCTGACGCAGGGGCAGAAGCGCCTCGCGAATCTCACGCTCATCCTTAAAGAATTCAAGTGCTTCATGGACTGTAAGATCCAACACCTCCCGGATATTACGGCCGCGATAAGTCACCTCGAGGATCTCCGCCCGAAAGCGACTCCCCTGGCACTCCGGACAAGTGGTGTACACATCGGAGAGAAACTGCATCTCGATCTTTTCGAACCCTTCGCCGCGGCAGGTCTCACACCGCCCGCCCTCCACGTTGAAGGAAAACGTCGAAGGCGTATAACCGCGCAGGCGCGCAAGATCGGCGCCGGCAAAAAGCCGCCGCACCCCGTCGAAGGCCTTCATATATGTCGCCGGATTCGACCGCGGGGTCGTCCCCACCGGTGACTGATCCACGAGAACAACTTCCGCGATTTTCTCGATCCCTTCGATCGCCGTGCAGAATTCGAGGGTCGCTGCCGGCGACTCTTTCAGCTTCTTAACGTTGCGCTGGATGACCTCCTCGACCAGGGTCGACTTACCGGAGCCGGACACGCCCGTAATGCACACGAACAATCCCAGCGGAATCGAGACGTCGATATTTCTGAGGTTGTTGGCGCGCGCGCCGAAAATCTTCAGCATGCGCTGCGGCATCGGCCTCCGGCGCTTGGTCGGCAAGGGAATTCTGCGCCGCTGCGAGAGGTACGCCGCCGTCAAAGATTGTCTGTCTTCCAGGAGACTGGCGAAAGGCCCGGCAAAAACCACCTCTCCGCCGGCGTCCCCCGCCCCAGGACCGAGGTCAATGACAAAATCGCTTTCCTTGATGATCTCCGGGTCGTGCTCGACGACCACGACGGTATTATGATTGGAGCGCAGCCGATGAAGAATTTCGACCAGTCGATGGCTGTCGCGCGGATGGAGGCCGATCGACGGCTCATCGAGAACGTACAGCGTGTTCACCAGCGCAGATCCGATCGCGGTCGTGAGATCGACCCGTTCCAACTCGCCGCCGGAGAGAGTGCGCGATTGACGATCAAGAGTCAGGTATTCCAACCCCACGCCCACCAGGTAGCTCAGCCGCCGCCGGATTTCCTCCAGGATCAGACCCGCCACCTGGTCGTTTTGCCCGCTAAAACTGAGGTTCTGGAAAAACTCATGGGCTTCACCCACCCCCATCGAGTTGACCTCGGCGATGTTCTTTCCTTGAATGCGAAAATAAAGCGCGTCCGGTTTCAGGCGCGTGCCCTCACATTGCATGCAGTGAAAGTACCCCCGGTAGCGCGCCAGCAATACCCGGACATGCATCCGGTAGCTCCTTCGCTCCATGCGCCGAAACCAGCCGCGCACGCCTTTAAAATTCCCCTCTCCCTCGAGGACAAGCTTCTTTTCTCGCTCGCTCAGGTCACGATAAGGTTTCTTCGTTGAGATGCGCTTGCGCCGGCAGAAGTCCATGAACCTTTGAAAGCGGCGCACCCGGGACTGAGTTGTCCATGGTTTGATCGCGCCTTCTGCGAGTGACTTGGTGGGATCGGGGATCACCAGGTCCAGGTCGATGTCGATCACGCGGCCGAAGCCGCGGCAAGTTTCGCACGCGCCCAGGGGACTGTTAAAGGAAAAAACATTCGGCACCGGATCGCGATACCAAAGATCGCAGTGTGGGCAATGCAGGTGAGTGCTGAAGGGCTCGCGCCGCCAGCCGTCCCGTGGCAAGTGGAGCGTGAGTTTCCCTTTGCCGTATTCAAAAGCCTGCTCGAACGAGCCAATGATCCGTTTCCGATTATCAGGACGATATGAGAACCGATCCACCACCACCTCGACGCCGTCCCCGTCGCTGAAAGAAGAGGGAAGCTCTTCCACCTCAACTACCTCCTGCCCGCGCAACAGCCGGTGAAATCCGGCGCGCAAAAGACCCCCTTTGACCTCCTCGAACGGAAGCGTGGGCGCAAGCGCAAGCGGGAAGGTGAGGATGGCAGGCGATCCGTTCGGCAGATGCGCCAGCTTGCTGAAGACGGATTGCGGCGTGTCCCGCTCGACAACTCGACCGCAGCTCTTGCAGTAAAGAACCGCAATCTTCGAAAAGAGCAGCTTCAGATGGTCGTGCAGCTCGGTCATCGTTCCCACGGTCGAGCGGGAAGTCCGGACAGGGCGGCTCTGGTCAATGGCGATAGCAGGCGGGATTCCCTCGATGCTTTCGACGTCGGGCTTGTCCATCCGGTCCAGGAACTGGCGGGCGTAAGCGGAGAAGGTTTCGACGTAACGCCGCTGCCCTTCCGCGTAGAGAATGCCAAAAGCGAGCGTGGATTTTCCCGAGCCGCTTACCCCGGTCACCACCGTCAGAGCATTGCGCGGGATTTCGATATCGATGTTTTTAAGATTGTTCTGCTTCGCGCCGCGAATACGAATCGAGTCTTGGTTCATTGAGTGTCGCTATCTAGCGCGATGCGGAAAAAGGTTCGGAATGCTTCGAGGGCCTCATGCTTCGACACGCTCAGCAGAACGGAAAATCTTCAATGATATCAAAAGCCCTCCGTTCGTCCTGAGCTTCGTCGAAGGACTCCGAGTAGTTTTCAGCATCCTGCTAATTATGTTATGCGTCCGGTCGATCACGATCCACGAGCACGTGCACGACACGCCTAATGCAACCCGTATCTTTCCGTGAGAATCCGGCGGAACCTGGCCCCATAGATCAAATCAAAAGTCTCGCCCTTATCGGGAAAAAGCACCAAGGCATTTGCCCTGCAGACGTTGACGAGCCTTTGCGCGCTTTCCAGCGTGCGGTTGGTTTGCAACAGAACCGCTGCCGTCAAATCGACCAGCCACCGGAGCTGGCGCATCCTCTCTTCCTCATCGCGTAGTGCTTCTTTGTCGTCCGTCATAGAAGAATCTTTCATCATGCTATACGGGTTACCCTGAGTCAAGTTAAGCCCGGGTTCTCGCAAAATGCTCCGTTGATGGACATCTCCGAAGGTCCAAAAAAAGCTTTAACCACAGAAACGCAGAGATCTCAGACTCCTGTTCTCAGCCTGCAACCCTGCGCCTGATACCTCCGTCGAATCCTCATCCCGCAACCTTCTGGCAGTAAGTTCTCCTCCCTTCCCTTGTCACTAGCCCGCCAAATCGCATAAGATCTCGTGAAACTCAGGCTTTATCCCAAAAAGGCTTGGACGACGGAATAACCAACGGTGTCGAATACGAGGATTTGAGCAGTAGCTCTGGCAGGCAAGCAATTAACCCATGCCAACCGAAGCGGACACAAGGATCATCATTGACCGGTTACTCCGTCAAGCCGGCTGGGACATTGAGAACAAATCGTTTGTCTCAACGGAGGAACCTTCCGCCGACGGTCGTGAAGCAGGCTAGAGAAACATTCGAGGATTATTTGCGCGATTACCCAACAACATTGCTCTACGGCGGCAAGCGCGACGAGAAGGCGGCGTTGGCAAAGGTACGGGCCAAGTATCTGGATCAGTTCCTACATTTTTTCTTGGGCACAACTCAAGAGTTTCATTTTCGCGCGCCAAATCCATGGGTGATTGTCGGGGTATTCCCGATTCCTCACGAACGGCAGGCAGGCCTGCTTTGAACTCCACGCTTGAGGATTGACATCAACTATATGCGAAAAGGCTCCGACGCCTTGAGCGACGAATTGCGATGGAAATCATCGTGAATGAGCACGGTGGGTTTGGCAAGTGGCAATGCGGGGTAGCCAAAAATCCTGCTGATGGGGCGGGGATTCTGGAGCAGTCCCTCAACGCAAACTTAGCATGAAAGAGAACCGTTTTGTTCTTGGAGTTGATCTTGACGGGGTGTGCGCCGATTTCATTGGAGGATTGCGGCCCATTGCTGCGGAATGGCTAGGTGTGCCGATAGAAGGTCTCGCCGAAAGCGTTGCCTATGGTTTTCCAGAATGGGGGCTCAGAAGAGTTGGGACATATGATGATCTACACCGTTTCGCAGTGACCGAGAGAGATTTGTTTCGAAATCTGAAGCCTATTGACGGTTCGCCAGCTACCTTGCGCCGTCTATCTGCGCGCCATATCCGGGTTCGAATAATAACGCACCGGTTATTCATCAAGTATTTCCACCAAGAGGCAATTAAGCAGACAATAGAATGGCTCGATCGTTACGGGATTCCTTATTGGGATATCTGCTTTATGAAAAACAAAGGTGCCGTTGGTGCAGACCTGTATATCGAGGACTCACCGGACAACATCAAGACGCTTCGTGCCGATGGGCACAAAACTATAGTGTTTACGAATTCGACTAATCAAAACCTGCCTAAGCCACGGGCAGACTCGTGGGAAGACGTTGAGAAATTAGTGCTGGAAGAACTAAAGCGATGGAAAGCACGTGCCCGCAGACGAGGGAAAAGATTGGCTGGCCGGTAAGACAGGGTGATACAAGTTCCGGTCCGAACATAACGCGGATAGAAATGGGGATAAACCCCATTGAGATGCTCCTTCGGCTCGGCTCAGGGTGAATTTGTCTCCGGGCTGCGGTGCCTTCGCTCACAAATGAGTGAGATCCACCTGCCGCCTCCCGATTATGGCACGTGTAATACGATATTGTACCTATCGATTACTTCCTAGTCCCGCGTAGATGTCTCGACAATTGCAGCAACTTTGCTGAGCGCGTAAGGGGGGAGTGAGGAAACCCGCGCCAGACACTCAGGCACCTTCCCTTCGTTTGACAAAACGCACCTTCTAAGCTACTAAAACTAGACCATTTCTTAGGTCGCGCGACTGGCGTCAACGTGGAACCAACCACGGGGGAGTGCTGTGGAATAAGAAGGCCGAACGCCTGGGTCTCTTAACGAGGTCCAGGCTTTTTTATTTTCTGGGATCGAACAATGATTAAACAATACCTGCTTTCACCCGGCCCGACACCGGTTCCGAATGAGGTCATGACTGCCATGTCAGAGACTATCATCCATCATCGGACGCCGGAATTCAGCAAGCTTCTAAAGGAAGTACGCGAGGGTTTAAAGTCTCTCTTCGGCACGAAAAGCAATGTCTTGATTTTTACTTCGTCGGGAACCGGCGCCATGGAGGCCGCGGTTTCGAATCTGTTTTCTCCCGGCGACAAGGTACTGGTCGTCAACGGTGGCAAGTTCGGCGAGCGCTGGTTGTTGCTGGCGCAAGCCTTCGGCCTGAAACCCGTTGAAATCAAGGTCGAATGGGGCCAGGCCGTCCGCGTTGATACGGTCGCGAAGTTACTCAAGGACCATCCGGATACGCAAGGAATTATGATCCAGTATAGCGAGACCTCGACCACCGCCCTTCATCCGGTGCGCGAGATCGCTGCGCTGACCCGCAACGGACCTGTGCTCGTCGTCGATGGAGTGACCGCGGTTGGGGCGCTGCCCGTGCCGATGGATGAATGGGGACTCGATGTCCTGGTCACGGGCTCGCAGAAGGCTCTCATGCTGCCGCCTGGGCTGGGCTTCATCGCTCTGAGCGACCGCGCCTGGGCGCGGGTCGAGAAATCTCGATGCTCGCGCTTTTACTTCGACATTAAATTGGAGCAAAAAAACCAGCAGCAAGGGTCCACTGCCTTTACCCCGGCGGTCTCTCTGATCTTTGGCCTGCGGGCGGCATTGACACTTATCGACAAAGAAGGAATCGACCGGGTTTACGCCCGTCACGATCGCATGGCCCGCGCGACCCGCGGCGCAGCATCCGCGCTCGATCTTAGACTGCTCGCTCCCGAGAACCCGAGTCCCGCGGCCACAGGGATCTGGATGCCTCCGGGGGTGAATGCTGATCAACTCCTTGAGTACTTGCGCGCGCGGATGGGGCTTACGTTTGCGGAAGGACAGGACCATCTGCGCGGCAAGATCATACGGATTGCCCACGTGGGCTACATGGGCGCCTTCGATGTCATTACCGCGATCGCCGGTTTAGAAATGGCGCTGAAGAAGTTCGGCCATCCGGCTCAGCTCGGCAAGGGAGTGGCCGCCGCCCAAGAAATTCTGATGGAAGCTTTAACCTGATCTGCGGGAACGTTCGAGGAAGGCATGACAAAAATTCTGGTCAGTGATTCTCTGGCTCCACAGGGACTGGAAGTGCTCCAACGCGCGGGGTTTGAGGTCGACGTGCGGACCGGTCTCAACGCCCGAGAATTGAAGCAGATCATCGGCGACTATCATGGCTTGGTAATCCGCAGCAGCACGAAAGTAACCGCCGACGTCATTGAGTGCGCTCGTAATTTGAAAGTGATCGGGCGGGCGGGAGTCGGAGTCGAGAACGTCGATGTCGATGCGGCGAGCAAGAAAGGCATCGTGGTCATGAACACACCCGGCGGTAACAACGTCACCACCGGCGAGCATACCATCACGCTGATGCTCTCTTTGGCACGGCACATCCCGCAAGCGGTCGCTTCGCTTAAAAGTGGGCAGTGGAAGCGCGACAAGTTCATGGGCGTCGAGCTGTGCAATAAGACGCTTGGAATTATCGGCATCGGCAATGTCGGGCGCATCGTCGCCGAGCGGGCTGCCGGCCTGCGTATGAAAGTTATTGCCTACGATCCTTTTGTGCTTCCCGAAGCGGCGGCCCAGATAGGCACTGAGCTCGTCGGCATCGATGAGCTTATCACACGCTCCGACTTCATCACGGTGCATATTCCGCTCACGGAGGAGACACGCGGCCTCATCAACCGTGAGGCTTTCGCGAAGATGAAAAACGGAGTGCGCATCATTAACTGCGCGCGCGGCGGGATCGTTGATGAGCACGACCTCGTTGAAGCTTTGAGATCCGGGAAAGTAGCCGGCGCCGCCCTCGATGTTTTCGTCGACGAACCGCCGCCACCCAACCATCCCCTGCTCCAGTTCGAACAGGTCGTTGCCACTCCGCATCTGGGAGCCTCCACCGATGAGGCACAGATCAACGTTGCGATCGCCGTCGCCGAGCAAATCGACGATTTTCTGACACGGGGAGTCGTCCGCTACGCAGTCAATGTTCCGTCAGTCAGTCCCGAACTCCTCAATCTGCTCCGGCCTTATTTCACCCTGGGAGAAAAACTGGGGAGCATGCAGGTGCAGATGCTCGGCCGTCTCCCGAAAGAAGTTCATATCGAGTACAGTGGTGAGGTCACCAACTACAATCTGGCGCCGTTGACTCTGGCCGTGCTCAAGGGAATCTTAACGCCGGTCATGGAATCGAGCGTGAACTACGTGAACGCCCCTCTGATCGCGCGCGAAAGAGGAATCACTGTGGTTGAATCCAAGAGCAGCCGTCCCATTAATTTCGCAAGTTCCATTACGGTCTCGAGCAAGACCAAAGAGAAAGCTCTCGAAGTCGAAGGCGCCGTGTTCGGCAGCAATAACGCCAGGATCGTCAGAATCGACAACTTCTACATGGAAGCCGTGCCCGAGGGCTACATCTTGATCCTGCACAATCGCGACGTTCCCGGGGTGGTGGGAGCAATCGGTACCCTTCTGGGACAGAAGGGCATCAATATTGCCGGCCTGGAGCTGGGGCGGGAAAAAGTGGGCGGGATGGCCATTTCCCTTTTTCACGTCGACAATGCGATACCAAAGGAGACGCTCGACACCCTGCGTAAGCTTCCCAACATTGTCTCCGCCGAGCTGGTAAAGCTCTGGCCACCATTTTGATCGTGATCTTGCTTCGTGATCGGGATCGAATTGAATCCCAAGTAATCCCGTTACTGCCAACACGATCCAACCGAAATAGTCACGATGTCCAACGTAGCGGTGATCGGAGCGCAGTGGGGCGACGAGGGCAAGGGGAAGATCGTAGATCTCTTCTCCCGTGACGCTCATGTTGTGGTCCGCTTTCAGGGCGGCAACAACGCCGGGCACACGCTGGTGGTCAACGGGAAGAAAACGGTTCTCCATCTTATTCCGTCCGGCGCCCTTCATTCAGGGAAGCTCTGCGTTATCGGCAATGGAGTCGTTGTTGATCCCGAAGTCCTGCTCGACGAGATTCATCGACTTAAAGCGCGCGGCTACCTGGTTGACGACGCCGGGCTGCGCATCAGCGAGGAAGCGCACCTGATCATGCCTTATCATAAGGCCATCGATCTGGCCCGTGAAAGGCTCAGGGGAAAAGGCAAGATCGGAACTACCGGGCGGGGTATCGGCCCGGCCTACGAGGACAAAGTAGCGCGAACCGGGATCCGGTTCGTGGACCTCATGGAACGGGACACTTTTCGCGACAAGCTTGCCTACAATATCAAAGAGAAGAATATCTACCTCAAGGCCATTCTCAGGGAGAAAGCGCTGCGCTTCGATCAAATATTTGATTCCTATTGCGGCTATGCTCGAAGGCTAAGAAAATACGTCACCAACACGGAACTTTTGCTGCACCAGAAAATGACAGCCGGGAAGAAAGTCCTCTTTGAAGGAGCCCAGGGCACGCTGCTGGACGTTGATCACGGCACTTATCCCTACGTGACTTCGTCGAATACCGTCACCGGCGGGATCTGTACTGGCGCCGGCGTTCGGCCAAAGGATATCGATCATATTATCGGCATCTCCAAGGCTTACACGACCCGTGTAGGAGGCGGGCCTTTCCCGACGGAACTCGAAGGTCCGGAGGGAGAGAAACTCAAGCAAGACGGCGACGAGTACGGGTCAACGACCGGAAGACCGCGCCGTTGCGGGTGGCTCGATGCAGTCGGCCTTCGTTACGCCGTCCGCATCAACGGCATCACCGCCATCGCCCTGACGAAACTCGATGTCCTTACCGGATTCAAAAAAATCCCCATCTGTATTGCTTACCGCAGCCGCGGGAAAGTCTGGCAACATTTCCCCTCGAGTTCCAAAGTCATGGAAAGTGCCGAACCGGTCTGGGAAGAGATGGACGGGTGGGAGCAGCCCATCTCCGACGCCAGGAAGTTTTCTGATCTACCGAAAAACGCTCAGAAATATGTGCGGAGGTTGGAAGAAATCCTCGCGACCAGGATTACCTTGATTTCGGTCGGCCCGGGAAGAGACCAGACGATCCTGCTGAAGAACCCGTTTCGCTCGTGACTCGTGCATCGTGTTCCGTGTTTTCCTCGTCAGGCAATTCACGAACCACGAGTCGCGAATCACAGGCCACGAGCCTCCGTTTCATCTCAGGTTAAAAATATCCAGATAGAGCTTCACGGTCTCGTCGAAGTTCTTGTAGCTATCAGGGTGTTCTAACACTCTCTTGTAACCTCGGAAAAGCCGGGGCGGATCCGGATCGACGTCTTTCCGAACCGGAATCCGTTGCATCCCTCTGAGCATTTCCTGCCCTTCTTTGGAGAGCACAAAATCAATCAGCAGCCTGCCTCCATTGGAGTTCGGAGCTTTGGCGGCAAGCATTACCGGATTAACCTGGACTACGGCAGGTTCCAGCGCCAACCAGTCAACAGGCGCGCCTCTTTGCGTCATCCTCTCAATAGTCTGGTTATAAGCAACGATCAAAGGATACTCTCCGGCCACGGCGAGCTGAACCCTTTCCGTATTGCCTCGCTTGAGAACCGGTTCCTGAGCCGCCAGGTGTTTAAAATACGCCACCGCTTTTTCCTTCCCCCACACGCCAATGAGCCCCTGCAGCATGCCAAAGGCCTCGGTATCGAACGATATTTGCCCACCCTTCCATTTTGGATCGAGGAGCGCCTCATAGGTCTTGGGCACGTCATCCTTCTTTACCAGTTTGGTGTTCCAGCCCAGAACATAGGTATTCACATAGTACGACGCCCAGAAACCCTTACTATCGAAAAGGTCCTTATCGATCATCTTCGTCTCAGGCGAGACGTAAGATGCCAGCAGGTTTCTTTCCTTAAGCGGCAGCATCATCTCGCCTCTTCCCACGAGGACGTCCCACGCATGCCTCCCGCCCCGAGCCTCAGTGAGGATTTTGTTGAGCAATGGTCCGCCGCCCGTGCGAAAGAATTCAACCTTGAGAAAGGGGTACTTCTTTTCAAATTGATCAACCACCTGTTTGCTTTGATCAATGGTCATCGTGGTGTACCAGATGACCTTTCCTTCCTTCTTCGCCCCTTCGATCACCTTCGGGTTCGCACTGGTCTGGCCCCAGGACGAAGCCGTCCAAAAGAGCGCCAATAGAATCGACCACATAACCTTGAGTACTCTACTGTAATGCTGCACCGCGACCTCCTGAAAGCATGGAGTTTAATTATGTTATGGGAACGAAGGACGCAATTCAACGGACCAATTGGCAATTTCGGAGAGGGTTATTTTTGCCGGGATTGATACCAAGAAGGTAATGAGGAGCCTGTTTACTTCTTACCTCTTTCTTCCTTCCGCGGATCGGCTTTGCCGGTCACTTGCCCGTTTCTCACAAGAATCGCCTGGACCACACCCAGATTCTCTCGCTCTCGGACCACGTGCCCCCTGCGCTCCAGAGACGCGCGCGTCTCAGCAGGAATGCCTGGCTCGACGGACAGCTCGTTCGGTATCCACTGGTGGTGGATGCGCGGCGCCTCGACAGCTCTGTCGACGGGCATGCGGAAATCCAGGACATTGAGAATGGTTTGCAACACCGCGTTGATGATACGCGGTCCGCCCGCTCCACCGACGATCAGCACCGGACGATCGTTTTCCATGATGATGGTCGGGGTCATGCTGCTCAGCGGCCTCTTTTGGGGCTGAATCGAGTTTGCTTCTTTGCCGATCAGTCCGTAGACGTTGGGCGCGCCCGGCTGGATGGAAAAATCGTCGATTTCGTTATTGAGGAGAACCCCTGTGCCGGGAGCGACAACTTTGGAGCCGAAACGGGTATTGATGGTCAAAGTACAGGAAACAGCATTGCCGGCTCCATCGAGGACGCTCAAATGAGTCGTCCCGCCCTTCTCGGACTGAGTTGAGACTGGCCCGTAAAACTCCGGACCGTAGGTGCGTAACGCTGAGATCTTGCTGCGGACGCCGTCGATGTGCTCTTTTGAAATGAGCCTCTGCGTGGGCACCTGAACGAAGGCGGGATCGCCCAAATATTGTGCGCGATCGGCAAAGGCATGCTTCATCGTCTCTGCCAGTAGATGAAGATAAGTAGCGGAATTGTGCGCAATCGGATTGAGTGGGTAGCTCTCGAGAACCCGCAGCATTTCGAGCAGGGCAATGCCACCCGAGCTGGGCGGAGGCATGGAAATAACCAGGCGCTTACGGTAGCGCCCCAAAAGCGGCTCGCGCCAAACCGGCCGGTAGGTTTTTAAATCCTCCAGCGACATCACCCCACCCTCTTTCTTCACCCCATCCACGATGGCCTGCGCGATCGCTCCCTCATAAAACACTTGCGGTCCCTGTTGCGCAATTGTATTCAGCGTCTCGCCCAACTCCGTTTGCGCGATTTTTTCGCCCTCGTCGTACGGCGTTCCGTCACCTCGCAAGAAGATCCGCGCCAGCCCGGGACTCTTGCGGATGTTTCCCAGTTGGCGCTCGACCGCGTAACGGAGATGTCCCTGCAAAGGAAATCCTTCCGTGGCATAGCGAATCGCCGGCGCCATGACCGTGGCCAACGGCAATGTCCCGAAACGCTTCAACGCCTCAGCAAGCCCGATCACTTCGCTCGGCACAGCCACCGCAAGACCTCCCGTCAGGCTTAGTGAAGCGACAACCTTTCCGCCCTTGAGGTAAAGATCGCGATGGACCGCCGCGGGCGCCGTTTCGCGAAAATCCAATACATGCGCCTTTTGTCCTTTGGCCAGATACAGGACCATAAATCCGCCGCCACCAATCCCTGAGGCGGCAGGATCGACCACGGCCAGCGCGAAGGCAGTCGCGACCGCCGCGTCAACCGCGTTGCCTCCGCGTTTAAGCATCTCCATCCCGGCTTGAGACGCCAGCCCATCATCGGCAACCACGATCCCTTCAAAGCGCAACTGCGCTGCGGCACACGGCGCTGTCCACACAACGAGAGCAAGAAAGCAACCCAACACGTCGAGGCGAAACATCAGCGCGCAGAACTTCTTCATGTGATGCATAGCTTCTCTTTTAATGTTTCGGTTTCGCCTTTGCAACTCGAACAGGTTTCAACGTTTCAACGGTTCAAGCCGCGCAAGATTTGAAAGGATGAGGATCGATCAACGTTGGCGCACCTGCCGGCTTCGGTCGCGTTGCCCGGTTGTCAGTCCTCCCGATTTTCTGTTACAAGAAGCGAAACCGAAGTGGTATTGTGAACTCTCTTCGATGAAGACTCTTTTCTTTGACATCGAGACCGTCCCGACGGCGGCAGCCATAGCAGAAAACGGCCTCGACTCCGCCCAACGGCAGCTCGATGAGCAGGAACTTATCAAGAAGTTGAGTCTTTCGGCTGTAACGGCCAGAGTTCTTTGTCTCGCCTACGCCGCAGAACCGCCGCACGACGCCCCGACCGCAGTGCTTCAGGGAGAGGAAACGGAAATCCTGAGGGGCTTCTGGCAGCTGGCACCAGAAATCAATCTCTTCGTCGGCCATAATATCTTGGATTTCGACTTGCGCTTCCTCTACCAGCGTTCCATCATCAACCAAATCAAGCCGTCGAGAGAGATCCCTTTTGCCCGCTTTAGAAACGCGCCCGTGTTCGATACGATGCACGAGTGGAGCCGATGGGGGCGCGAGCACGTCGGCCTCGACCCTCTGGCCAAGTGTCTTCAGCTTCCCTCGCCGAAAGCGGACATGGACGGCTCGAAGGTTTTCGAGTACTTCAGAGCCGGCCGCCATGCCGAAGTTTACGAATACTGCAAAGGCGACGTCGAGACCGTGCGCCGGGTTTACCGCCGCATGACCTTCACGACGTAGGCTGGTCATTTTCCAACCTCCTGTCATGCCCAAACGCCTTTGACCGCGGTGCCGCTTGTGTTAAGGTTTTCGGGACAAGCATGGAAATTGTCCTAGGCCCATTTCATCCCTACCTCGAAAACGCTCTCGTCGAACAGATTGTCAACCGCAAGAAGCTAAACCCCGGTTCGCCTTTGCTGATCGTCGTTCCCTCAGACTCGCTCAGGCGGCGCCTCAAAATCCTGCTCGCCCGCGAGCGTAGGCTCAGTCTGATAAATTTCCATGTCCTTACTTTCCATCAGCTTTCGCTCGAATTGTACGAAGAGCGCCACGGCTGCCGCCCAGAGCACTTGGCGGACGATCTTTACCTGGAAGAGGTTCTACGCCAAATCCTGCGAACCAACAGGTCTGTCGTCGGCCCATTTGCCGGGCTGGAAGAAAAGATCGGCGGCTGCGCCGCTCTCTGGCAAACGTTGCGTGACCTTAAGGACGGAATGGTGGACCCGGCACAGACGCTGGAGGCTGTGAGCGAAGGATATTTCGGCAACGAAGACGGTGAGAGAGTGTCCCGCCTGGCTCTCTTCTATCAGGATTTTCTCTTTCATTGCGCGGGCTCGCGCATCATAGATTACTCCGATCTCGATGCCTGGGCCGCGGGACAGGTGCCTTCATCGGCTTTCCTCAAACAATTCGAGCGGATTTACTACTACGGTTTTTACGATTTGACTCAAGTGCAGTTGGATGTCTTTCATGCCCTCGCGCGCGCTTTCCCTACAACTTTGTTTTTTCCCCTCGTTCTCGGTCATCCGGCCTGGGAGTTCGCGCAAAAGTTTTACGAGCGCCACCTGCAAGGCCTGGCGGATGCTAGGGAAATCCGCAATCTGCTTGAGGGCGTTGAGGCAAATCAAAACGGCAAAAGGCGGTATCCGCTATCGCTTTTCTTAGAGCAGGGTTTGGGAATTCAACTGTTACCGGCGAGAGACTTGCCCTGCACAATCATCAGTTGCTCCGGCCCGCAGGATGAGCTCGCCGTAACTGCGAAGGAGATTCTTCGTCTGGTAACCCGCGAGGGTATCCCGTTCTCCCAAATCGGTGTCGTGGCGCGCAGTCTCGAGGCCTACCAGCCCGGCATGAGGGAAATCTTTTCTCAGCATTGCATCCCGATCAGCACAACCGCAACCGAGCCGCTGCGCCAATTCCCGCTCGTCAAGGCCGTTCTCCTCCTGCTCCGCCTCGCCGCTCGGGACTACCCGCGCTCTGATGTTGTCGAGCTCCTTGCCGCTCCTTCATTCAAGCTCGATCTCTTCGGCCCAGGAAGTGCCCCGCCGCGTCCGGATCTTTGGGACGTACTTACCCGCAGGCTCGGCATCACCAAAGGTTTCGACGAATGGCGCCGTCTGGAGAGATTCCTGGAAAAAGAGATACAGCTTACCGACAGCGCCGGTGAAGAAGACGAGTCCAGATTATTGCGCATCCCTGCGACCCAAGTAGAGATTCTGTGGAGGGTTTTTTGCGCCCTCCACCGCGACCTAAGCTCTCTGCCGCACGAGGATACATGGAGCGGCTACGTAATCGCCTGGACCCAGCTTCTGGAAAAGCACCTACAGATGCCGGACCCGCTGGCCAATCAGCGGGACCAGGACGTCCAAACCAAGGTGCTGCAAACCCTCGGGCGCCTCAGGGCTCTCGACGCGGTCACGCCCAAAACGTCGCTGCAAGACTTTTCTTCTGCCTTCGAGCGTTGGTTGGACTCGGCTTCTGTTCCCATGACCAACGCCGACGTCGATACCAATACCGACGTCGATGGGGTTGCCGTTCTGGACGCGATGAGCGCGCGCGGCCTTCCCTTTCGTGTTTTGTTTCTGATCGGGCTGAACGAAGGAATCTTTCCGCGCACGATCAGGGAGGACGCCTTTCTGCGGGATCGGTCGCGCCGCGCGTTTGCCCAGGTGCTCGGCTACAAGGTCAGCGAAAAGCTCGGCGCCTTTGACGAAGAAAAACTGCTGTTCGCCTTGCTGCTCGAAGCCGTTCAGGAACGGCTTTATTGCCTTCACAAACGTTCCGACGAATCCGGCAGAGCCGTGACGCGCTCTTGGTACCTCGACGAGCTAGGGGGGGCGTTGGGAGATGCAGTTGCGCCGGAAGTCACCATTCCCCGCAGCTTTGAGGAAAAGCGCGCACTCGAGCCATTTCGCCACAGCGAACTCCTTCTGCCGCATGAACTGGCTATCCACTTGAACCTTCGCGGCGAAGATCCCTTCCCGGCGGTCGAAAATCTGTTCGCTCAGTCCGCGCTCTACCGCGCCGGACACGAGTTTCTAGAACTTCTGGAAGACAGCTCCGCACCCTTGGGCGACGTTGATGGCCTGGTACGCCATCTATCCGATTACTGGACCCTGCTCAACACGAGGGGCATATCTCCCACGCCGCTCGAAACCTACGCGCGCTGCCCGTTCCAATTTTTTGCGACCCAGGTCCTTCATCTCGAACGTCTTGAAGACCCTGAAGCGCTGATGGGAATCCCCCCCGCCGAGGCGGGCAAGATTACGCATGCGATCCTGAACCGTGTTTACGGAGAGTTATCGAAACGCGATTTCTTTTCCTTACCCCGGGCGCCGTTCGATCCCCAACCCCTCGTACAGGCGATCGCGGAACAAACGTTCGCCGAATACGAGTTGGAAAACCCCGTGGGCTACGACTTGGCATGGGAGATGTTGCGCGAGGATTTATCCGCACTGCTGAGCTTCGCGGTTCAACAGGACCTCGATCGGCTAATGCGAGAGGGCCATCGCCCTGTGGCATTCGAAAAAGAACTTTTCTCCCGGCTCAACCCGCAATGGCCGTCGCCCCTGGGCAACTTTCCGATCCAAGGGAAGGTGGATCGGATCGACTTTCAGCCGCCGAATCCCGCTACCGCGTGATCGACTATAAGTACAAGACCGGTCCGGCTCCCACCGCCGCCGACAGAAACTTGCTTCTTGCCGCCGTGCGTGGTCAGAGGCTTCAGGCACCGTTTTATGTGCTTCTCGCCCGCGAGCTGCTTGCCGCGCAGCGCCGGAAAGGATCCGCGCCACAGATCGAGGCTTGTTTCTATTTTCTCGCGCCTGCCTGGCGTAACGGTCCGTTCGCCACCGCCTTCTTTCCGGCCGACGCGTGGGACGGAGACAGCGGCAGACAACTCCGGCAAACGCTTGTTCTTCTCCTCCAAGGCATTGACCAGGGTCTCTTTTTCATTCGACCGGGGAGCTATTGCCGCTATTGCGCTGTTTCAGAGACGTGCAGGAAAAACCACTTGCCGAGCCGCTGGCGGGCGGACGGCGATGCTCGTACCGAGCCTTACCGCGAACTGGCGCAAAAAAAACTCCTCAAGGGAACCGTAGACGAGGAAGAAGAACCGTTCACCCCACCATGAAGACAATTCGCGACAGCGAAGAGCGGGAGCTCGCCGCGACCACTTTTGATCGCAACGTCGTGGTGACGGCGGGAGCCGGCACCGGAAAGACAACGCTGCTGGTCGATCGTCTCGTACACCTGCTCGTTCGCTACCCCGATCCGCTCAAGATCACAGAAATCGTGGCCCTGACTTTCACCAATAAGGCCGCGGACGAAATGAAGCTTCGGCTGCGCGAGCGATTGCAAACGCTTTTGAGCGTTGAGCTGAATCAGGACGCCGGCACGCAGAGCGAGAAGCAGATTCAAAACAATCTGCAGAGCCTCATGGCAAGGTACCACCGTACCAAGGACCAGATCGACATTCTGGCGCGCGCCGCTTTGCGCAATATGGAGCGCAGCGCGATCGGCACCATCCACGGTTTCGCTGCCATGTTGCTCCGACTTTATCCCATCGAGGCGGGCTTGGATCCCCAGTTTACAGAAGATGACGGCTCTCGGTTTGAGCAGCTCTTTGGAGAACAATGGGCGCTTTGGCTCGATCAGGAGCTTTCGCGCTCGGGCACGCACGGGGAGCAATGGAAGCGGCTTCTGCGGGAGCTCTCCCTGGAAGATCTCCGCAGGCTCGCTTTCTGTCTCGCTGTCGAAACCGTGCCCCTCGATCGTCTGGCTGAAATCGCCCGCGAAAGCGAATTCCCCAAGAGCGTAACGCGCTGGCTAAAGCAACTCGAACAAGACGGCGCCGAACTTCTTCAGGAACGTTCCAGCGATACGCGCCAGATCGCCGTGCTTGTCCGTTTGGCATGGAAAGTCATTCGCCACGTCGTTCGCAATGGCAGCTCGAAAGAGGCTCTTTCGGTCGACGAACGGGAGATCTTGACGACTAAAAGCGCGAACGCGGTTCAAGGCTGGAGTGACGCCGAGGCGGACCAGGCAAAAGACCTCGTCCGGGTGGCCAGGCGGCTGCTTGAGGTTGATAACGACCTAGTACGCCGCGTCTGTGACCTTGTCATCCCCTTCGTCCGCGGCTGCCGTGGGTGCTTGATCGCCCAGGGCTTTGTTTCCTTTGACGGATTGTTGGTGCGGGCGCGCGACTTGGTGCGCGACCACGTCGGAGTTCGCGAGGAACTGAAGCGCCAGTTTAAGTCCATGCTGATCGATGAGTTTCAGGACACCGACCCGATCCAGTACGAAATCCTTCTCTACCTGGGGGAGCAGCTCGGACAGACCGCGCGCACCTGGGGACGCGTGAGGCTGGAGCAAGGCAAGCTCTTTATTGTCGGTGATCCCAAACAGTCCATCTATGCCTTCAGGAGAGCCGATATTGAGGCCTATCTTCACGTAGTTCAGAAAATGATCGCGCGCCAAAACGGGGTCGAATACCGGCTAAAAACGAACTTTCGGAGCCATAAAGGCATCCTTGACGTCGTGAATGGCGTCTTCGATAAACTGATCGTCCCACGCGCCGGCCTCCAGCCTTCCTATGCCGACATTTACCCTGCTGAAGAGGATCAGATACCAGCGACGAAAGCCCCATTCCGCAAGGTCGCGCTGCGCAAAGTCGATAACCACGAGCCCGCGAGCGCGGATGTCGCGCGCCGCTTGGAAGCGGAGAGTTTGGCGCGCTGGCTCGATGAAGAAGTCATTGGCAAGGCCGTGATCATGAACCGCGATCAGGAACCGGCGGTCGCCCGCGCCAAGGATGTGGCGTTTTTGCTCCGCAAGCTCACTGACATCCATCTTTACCTGGAGCCTTTGAGAAGGCGCGGCATTCCTTATGTGGTGGAGGGTGAACGGCATTTCTACGCGACGCAGGAGATCATCGACGCTGTTAATCTTCTCCGCGCGGTTGAAAATCCTTACGACCGCGCCGCGCTCGTGGGTGTCCTTCGCTCGTCGGTGGGGGCACTCACGGATCGCGAGATCTACGAGTTGCATGCGAAAAATCTTCTTACCTATCGCAAGATCACTACGAGCCTAAAGCCGTGCGTCAGAGATCTTTACATGGCTCTCTCTGGCCTGCATGAGAAAACACAAGAACTGCCCGTCGGGGAAGCCGTCAACCTGATCTTTTCTCAGATACCTATCCAGATTCTGGCCGCGCGCTCCTTCAACGGCGAACAAGCAGTCGCTAATCTGGAAAAGGTCCGCCATCTCGCCGAGCGCCTGGGGCGCGAGGGCGCGGCGACGTTGAAAGAGGTAATCGGGCGCTTGCATCGGAGCATTCTCGATCTCAAGGAAGAAGGTGAAAGCGCTCTGGCGGAGGAGAGCGTGGACGCGGTTCATATTCTCAGCGTTCACAAAGCCAAAGGTTTGGAGTTTCCGATCGTCGTTCTGCTGGGATGTCATTCACCTGTTGACAGCAGAGACCCACGAATCAGCGTTCAACACGAATGGTCTTCAAACCTGGTTGGCCTCAACGTTGCCGAGCACTGGAGCCTGCCCGGCGTTTACCTCGCGGAGAAACACCGCCAGCGCTCCATGGAAGAGCAAAAAAGAGTTTTCTACGTGGCGATGACGCGCGCGCGCGAACACTTGACGCTTTCCTGCGGCCCGGAGACAAAACACAGCAACGGAACCTTTTTGGGCATGCTGGAAAGTGCTCTGGGCGAGTCCCTTGCAGGAAACGGCATGGGCCCGATCCAGATAGGCGATGGCAGAATCGAGCGCGAAATCATCGCCGAGAAGCTCGCTCCCCCCAAGAAGAGAAGCCAGCGCCAAACGGATGCCTCCCCGCCCATCGATTGGGCGGTTTACACCCGCTTTTGGCAGAAACGGAAAGAAAGTTTCAGCACGATCTTGAATGCCAAACTCTTCACGAACCCAACGGCGCTAAAATCTAAAGAACAAAAGCGGGTGGAAAAGTTTGCCGGTAAGGAGGCGGTCGCTTCTCCTGATCACGCCCGGCTCGTCGGCGATTTGGCGCATCAGTTTCTCGAGGCCTGGGAATTTCCCGCCGACTGGAGCGGTTTTAAGGATAAACTCGCTCCTTTTTTGGGGCCTCTTCCCATTAGCACTTTGACCGTTGGTCACACGGCGGTGCTCGCAGAGTTGGAAGAAATTTTCCTTGCCTTTTTTTCTTCTCGCTTCTACGCGGAACTGGCCTCGGCGCGCATACTGGGACGCGAGGTGCCGTTTCTGATTCCGTGGGACGGGCAAGTGATGGAAGGGGTCATCGACTTGATGTACGAGCGGAAAGGGCAACTCTATCTTGCGGATTACAAAACCGACAGAGTTGCTACGCACGACATCGTGCGGAAAGCCCAAGAATATCATCACCAAGCGCGGATCTATTCCCAAGCAGCCCGCCAATGCCTCGGCAGAGAGGTCACCAGCTTCAAGTTGATCTTCTTACGTTTAGGACAGGCCGTCGATGTCGCGCTTAGTCAGGGGGCTCTACAGTACACGCTCTGTTTGTAAATGACGCCTGGACAACTGGCAGCGCAGTGCGATCTTTACGGCGCGGGTTCGTTGACGAGCATCCAGTACCGTCCTACCTCACCGACGGTGTTGACGAACTTTTGAAAATCCACGGGCTTAACGATATAACTGTTCGCGCCTAGTTTGTACCCACTATCCACGTCCTGTTGCTCCCGGGACGTCGTCAGAATCACCACCGGCAGCAGCTTCGTGCGCTCGTCGGCGCGTATCCGCTTGAGCACCTCTAGGCCGTCAATTTTGGGAAGCTTGAGGTCCAGCAAGGTCACGGCCGGCTGCTGTCGCACATCTCGCCCCGCGTACCTGCCGGTTCCAAACAAATACTCCAGCGCTTCCACACCATCGCGTGCCACGATCACCTCATTGGCAATGTGATTCTTTCTGAGCGCGCGCAGTGTCAGGTCAACATCATCAGGGTTGTCGTCGATCAGCAAGATCCGCTTGTCATCCGGCATAGATTTTCCCTTAGTGACCTATTGACGATTACTATAACTTCCCTTGTACGGCTTTATAGCCTTTTAACTGCGTAAGGTAAAGAAACCCGTCACTCCACTCCGCCCTTGGCTCGCGCACCCTTGCGAGGCGTTGCGCCATGCGCTGGTTCGCTCGATCCCAGGGTACTGAAGGGGTTTCATAATCAACGTTGACAGTGCCAGTCGACCTGGATAGGATCGGCTCGCGTTTTACGGGCAGGCGTAGGGATGAAAGACAAAACCTTCTATTGGGCATGGGGCAACCATTACTACCACGGACAAACTGAAATCCTTCTTAAAACCCGCACGAGGATCAAGGAGTGGCTCAACGCACGGGGCGTGTAGAAGACTCCCTGTTTTGTCGTTTCTGGCCGTGAGCCTCTCCATTACTCAGCTAACCATCGTGTCGAGCACGCGCCGGGCTGCGATCGACGCAGACTGTTGATTACCCGGGAAACGGTGACAACAAGGAGGCAGGTATGAAACAGAATAGATCTCCCATTAAGTGGCCGGAGGGGGCGCGCATCGCGATCACGCCTTGCGTCGCTTTTGAAACGTGGCCTGAAGACCTGGGCGCGCCGGGCACGATGCAAAACGAAAACCGGCGCCCGTTTCCGAAGAGCGCGGTAACGAAGAAAAACCTCTGCGTCATAAGCGAGCGCGAGTATGGTGAACGGGCTGGGGTATTTCGCATGCTCGAGCTATTTCACAAGGAAGGAATTAAGACCACGTTCTTCCCGACCGGAATCACGGTCGCAAACTATCCCGAAATCTTCCATGCAATTGTCGGGGAAGGGCATGAGATTGGCACCGAAACGTGGATTCACGACTACAGCTTCATGAAAACGCGCGCTCAAGAGAAAAAGGATTTACAAAAAACCGTCAAGGCGGTTCAGGATGCGGTTGGCGAAGCGCCGCGCGGCTATCTTTCTACCGGGATTGCCCCTAGCGAGAACACGCCCGAAATCATCCTGGAGCTGGGATATACCTACTGGATGGACCCGCAGCACGAAGACACCCCGTACACACTCCGGCTAAATGGCGGAGAGCTCACGGTCCTTTCTTACGATCTATACCTGAACGACTATTCGACCTATAAATTCACGGAAAGAAGCCCCCGCGACCTCCTGCAGATCTGGAAGGATACGTTCGATTATCTTTACGAAGAAGGCGCGACCGATCCCAAATTCATGATCTGGGGTAACCACCCCTTCCTGAGTGGGCGCGCGTACCGCGCCATCATTCATCGAGAATTCATCCGTTATGCCAAAAGCCATGCCAAGGTCTGGTTTGCGCGCGCTGGCGATATGGCCCGATGGTACAGAGAGAATTATCGGCATGCCCAAGTCGAGGAATGGCCCAACTTTACGATCGCGGGCAGGCATGCAAAAAGGGGCGACTTGCAAAAATTGCGATGAGTGCCCACGCCCCAAACCGACCTTATGGCGATGATCTACTTCCGGAGCTCCGAGATTGAAACCACATTGACATCAAAATCCTCGTTGATTAAGTTGCTCAGTGAACCGCGGAAAAGCGATTCACTTACAATGCCAAGAGGAGGATCCCTATGGGTGAGATGATCAGTTTCAAGAGGCCCGATGGAAAAGACTGTTCCGGCTATTACGCCAAGCCGGCCGCAGGAGACAATGCGCCGGGCATCGTCGTGATTCAGGAGTGGTGGGGTCTGAATGCTCAGATCAAAGGTGTCGCGGACAGGCTCGCTGGTCTTGGATATTGCGCGTTGGTACCGGATCTGTACCGCGGCAAAGTTACCGTAGAAGTTGCTGAGGCAAGCCACATGATGACCAACCTCAACTTCGGTGACGCCGCTGGACAAGACGTGCGGGGCGCTGTCCAGCAGCTAAAAAAAATCAGTCCGAAAGCCGGGGTCGTCGGTTTTTGCATGGGTGGAGCGTTGACCGTGCTGTCCGCGGTTTTTGTCAAAGAGGCAAACGCCGCGTCGTCTTGGTACGGGTTTCCCCCTGAGGGAGCGGCCGATGTCAAAACGATCTCGATCCCGCTCCAGCTTCATCTCGCCGCTCAAGACCAGATCTTTGCTCCCGATCAGGCGCGCGCGTTCGAAGCCAAGCTAAAAGAAGGCAAGGTCAACTTTGAAAGTTACTGGTATCAGGCGAACCACGCTTTCGGAAACGAGACCGGACCGAATCATCACGCGGAAGCCGCCAAACTCGCCTGGCAGCGGACAACGGATTTTTTCGCCAAGCATTTGAAGTAAACGCGAAAAACTTTATCCGGGCAGAATGTCCAGGAGGGGCACCGCGTCGAGCAGACTGGCTTTTTGAGCCCGATCAAAGAGGACCTCGAGCGACCGTTGCCCGTCTTCGCCGAGGTCTAAGGTGTCCTGGTTTACGTACATCTTGATAAAGGTCCGGCAGGTTTCGCGCGCCACGCCGCGGCCGAAAGAGAGCGCATAATCAAGCGCCTTTTCCTCGTCGGCGTATGCCGCTTCAATGCTGCGTCGCAGCGCCCGGTTGATCTCGCGGCACAAGTCTTCGCCCAGATCGCGGCGCACGACGTCGAGCCCCAAGGGAAGCGGCAAGCCGGTTTCGGCATCCCACCACTGTCCCAGATCAACGAGTTGATGCAGACCCAGCTCGGGGTGCGTGAGCTGGCCTTCGTGGATCAGTAGCCCCGCCTCGACATCCCCATCCAAAATGGCCTGGGGGATGTGCTCGAAATGTACCGGCGTGAACTCGACCTCGTTCAGCCATTTTCCCAGGAACAACCGGAGGACCAAAAAGGCAGTGGTATGATCCCCGGGAATGGCAAGCCGCCGCCCAGCCAGTTCCTTCACGGACGCAAGGCTCTTGCTGACGATCTGCGGGCCATACCTCCGCCCCATGGAGGCTCCAGTCCTCATGATGCGATAACGCGCCGCGATCTTGGGATAAACCGCCGTCGAGATCGCCGTAATCTCGAGGTCGGCCTGTGTCAGCGCGCGCTGGTTCAGGGTCTGAATGTCCTCCATCACATGCTCGACTCGATAACCCGCGACTTTTACGATCTCTTTGGCCAGGCCATAGAACATGAAAGCGTCATCGGCGTCGGGGCTATGCCCGAAGCGGATCAGTTTAGACGACTCTGCACTCATCTTAACCCCGAAGCTCCTGATCTTCCTTCCTCGGGCCTCTGTCGTAAACCTCCAGGACTTCGTACAAGGTGTTGCGGCGCGCCGGAACAAATCCGGACTCGCGGATGATCTCAACAGTTTCATCCGTCGAGGTCTTGTTCACAAAAGCCGCAGCGGCGTGCACGTTCTCTTCGATCAAGGTACCGCCGAAATCATCAGCCCCGAAATGAAGGGCGACCTGTCCGGTTTTCTTCCCCTCGCTGAACCAGGAAGCCTGAACGTGCGGAAAGTTATCGAGGTACAACCGGCTCGCGGCAATCATGCGCAGATAGGGGTTGGGCCCGGCGCCGGCGGGGACCCATTTGCTCAGATAAGTGTGCGTCGGTTTGAAAGACCAGGGCACAAAAGCGGTAAAACCTCCGGTTTCATCTTGCAGCTCGCGGATATAATTCCAATGTTCGAGAATGTCTTCGGGCGTCTCGATATGGCCGTACATCATGGTCGCGGTCGAGTGCCAGCCCAACCGGTGCGCTTCCCGATGCACCTCCAACCAGTCTTCTGGAACGCCTTTCTTCGCCGCGATGCGCTGGCGCACGCGCTTGGAAAGGATTTCAGCTCCCCCACCAGGCAGCGAGTACTGTCCCGCCTCACTCAGCGCCTGTAGAATCTCGCGCGCGGACATTCTGAAATACCGCGACATCGCCTGGATCTCGGAGGCCGAGAAGAAGTGAGGCGTGACCTGGGGATAACGGCGGCGCGTCTCGCGCACAAGTTCCAGATAATAATCCAGCGGGATCGCAGGATTGTGGCCTCCTTGCAGCAAAACTGTGGTCGCGCCCAAGCTTACCGCATGCCCGACTTTTTCCATAACCTGATCCACCGTCAACCAGTAGCCGTCGGCAGCTCCCGGCTTGCGATAAAACGCGCAAAATAGGCAATCGGTGTCGCAAATATTGGTATAATTGGGATTGCTATCGATCAGAAACGTGACATACGGTCGGCAATTGTGGCGAACCCGCACCTCATGTGCCAGGTCCCCTAATGCCAGCAGATCCGCATCGGTCAAGAGAAAGATGCCTTCCTCCGTCGTGAGCCGGTCACTGTTCAAGACTTTTCGTTCGACGTCGTCCCACATTGCCAGGTCTCCTTTTTCACGCCGGCCGCTTGATGCCCTTTGCGATTCTTGGCTCGTTGCGTCTTGCACTTTGCGGTTCATCTCGCAGGAGCCGCTTGAACTCGGCCAATCCCCGTTCTTCCTGTTCTCCAATTAGAAACACCAGATTGCGTAAATACGCCACGATTTCTTCCGCTTGTAACGATCCCTGGCCGACGAAATGGGCGGCAACATCTTCCATGGAAGCCATCGCCTTTTGAAAGGACTCATCCATCAGGGAGCGAAAATGCCTCTTCTCCTCAGCGGGTAGGCTGCGCCGGATGACCCAGCGCGCAAACACAAAGGGGAAGCCCTGCCACCGCCGCCATTCCTCGGCCAAATCGTAGACGAACGGCCAATTCGCTCTCTTCATCTGCTCTAACGCTGCGTCACCAATCAGCAGGCGCGCTTCCCCCACTTCCCCACGCGGGTAGTGGCAGCCACTCAGACCATAGCTGCGCTCCAATAACAGGCGCAGCAAGCGATACGACGTCGAGGTTTCCTCCGTGACTCCGATCGAGGCGCCAGCCAGCGACTCGATCGGCTTACGAGAAAACAACAAAACGCTCAGCACCGAACCCCGTGACGCGATCCCGTATGGACCGACGGGTTCAAAGTCGCTTTCCAATTCAAACCAGTCGACCACTGCCATCGGCCCCGCGTCCACTTCACCGCGTGCGGCAAGCTGCCCCAACTCACGCGGTACGCATGGGATCAGCGGCAACCCCCACTCCTCGCAACCCCAATAAAAAAGCGCGCAATTGAGGTACGTAAGATGGGCAACACGCATCATGGTTGATTAATCTTGAGCCGCATTCGTTGAAACAAAATGGGCGTCGTCGGTCGCGCTGCTCCGATCATAAACACGAATCACGTTGTACAGCGCGTCACGCTCTACGGGGATTTTTCCCGCGTCCCGAATCATATGCACGAGGCGCTGGCGCGTCACGCCGACTGGACTCTCGGCGCGGGCCGCGTGAGCAATCTTTTCTTCGATAAGGGTACCGTTAATATCTGACGCCCCGAAGTTGAGCGCCATGCTCGCGCATTCCACGCCCAAATCGATCCAAAAGGCTTCGATGTGCGGGAAGTTATCGAGCATCAGGCGTGACGTCGCAATCATCTTCAAATCCTCAATGGCTGAGGCCTGCCGCTCGCGCAGCCGATGGCTGCTGATCTGATAAGCCAACGGGATAAAAGTAAAGAAACCTGGATCTTCGTCTTGCACCGCGCGCAGGCGCACGAGGTGCTCAACGCGTTCTTCGTCGGTCTCAATGTGGCCGTACAAGATCGTCGCGTTGGTGCGGATGCCCAAACGGTGCGCGATGCGATGGATTTCCAGGTAACGGTCAGGGCCCGCCTTTCCCGGAAAAAGGAGCTTCCACACCCGATCGCTAAACACCTCCGCTCCTCCCCCGGGCATCGTGTTCAGACCGGCTGCCTGTAACCGGCGCAGCGACTCCTCCGGAGGAATCTTCCAGCGCCGCCAAAAGTAGTCGATCTCGGACGCGGTGAATGCTTTAATCTGCACGTGCGGCCAGCGCTGGCGGATCATTCGGATCATTTCTTCGAAGTGCTCGAACCCCCAGTCCGGATGGTGCCCGCCGACGATGTGCACTTCACGAATCTCTTCATTGATCAGATCGAGCACCTGCTCGTTCGTCAGTTCGTAGGAATCGACTGCTCCCTTGTGCTTGGCAAAATCACAGAAGCCGCAGGTCAGCACACAAACATTGGTCGGGTTGATGTAACGGTTGATGACAAAGAAAACCTGATCCCCGTGTCGCCGGTGCTTCACCCAGTTCGCCATGCGGCCGACGCCGAGCAAGTCCCTGCTTTGCAACAAGAGTAGGCCATCGTCGAAATCGAGACGAGTGCCGGCTTGAACCTTTTCCCAGATGGGAAACAACTGCGGGTTAATAAAGCGTACCGGACTATTCACGCCACTCTCTGTACCCTTCTGCATAAGTGCCGGCCTTAAAGACTTTCTGCATCCGGATCAAGACCGACGCTCCGCAGGAGCACATGATAAAGTTCGGGAAAGGCGCTCATCAAAGGCTTGGGTTTCGCTTGATGCAGCCACCAGATCAAGACCTCGTGTATCGCGCCCACCCACATGAGCGCAACGAGCTCGGTGTCCGCAGGTGCGATGCTATTCTCGGCCTGCGCTTGGTCGAGCTGGACCTGAATTAAGCGCGCGATTTTTTTGTGAATCTCCATGAGCTTAGCGTCAAAGGGCGGACCCAAGCTGCCCATCTTGAGAAAGATGAGCCGGGCCATGGGGCGATGTCGCTCGAGCAGTTGGAAAGCGGTCTCAATGGCCAGGCGCATCTTTTGCCGCCGCCGCGCCCCGTTCGTCTGCATGGCCTGTTCCACTTTTCCGATCAGCATATCGGCCGCGGCGTCAGCGAGCGCCAAAAACAGATCTTGTTTGCTAGGAAAATGGAAATAGAGACCGCCCTTGGAGACTTGCGACACAGAAGCAATCTCGTCCATTGTCGCTTCGTGATAGCCCTTTTTGGCAAACACCTCCAAGGCCGCCTCGACGATCCGTTGCCGTGTCATTTCCATGGGTTTCTCTTGGGCTTCCATACCGACTGACCAGTCGGTCGGAGTCTAGCTGGATTTCTTGACCCTGGCAAGCATATATATACTGCTGACGATCCGCGTTCCCAACCTTATCCTATAAGTAAGCCTCGGACCGTATCGGCGAGCCGGGTGGGCCTCTGGTTCCGATTCGCACCGATGAAAGGCAACGCGATCACCGGCCTCCCGGGCAAGCACACCGGGCAATGATTCGCCTCTTTTCGGGTGGATGGTTAGTCTTTTATTCGGCGGGTCTTGCCACCCCTACTCCGCATATAGGCTCGGATACTCCGCAATTAACAGAACCTGTGCAAACGGTCATTCAGTGGCGCTCATGGCCCGACTTTGCGACGAATGCGGCACGAGCCTTCCCAAATTTCCATGAAGATCCGCACGCGACTGCCGAGAAGGGCGAGGGTTGTACGGCCGTATGCTCTAAGAGGAGCCGAAGAGAAAGGAAAGCGCAAAACTGCATGAGGCAATTTTCTGATCCGCTCAACAAGCACGTCCGTTAACGCAAGCCAAACGGCCATATAAACGGAACCAGAGCCACAGTGACAACCAGAAAGAGAATATTGAGCGGGACGCCGATACGAAGATAGTCGCTGAATCGGTAGCCGCCGGGGCCAAAGACCATCAAATGGGTCTGATAGCCAAGCGGCGTTGCAAATCCGCATGATGCCGCGACCATCACGACGATCACAAACGGCGTTGCGCTGACTCCCAGCTTGGCAGCCGTCGCCATGGCAATAGGAAAAGCCAGGACCGCAGCGGTGTTGTTGGTGAGTAGCTCGGTCAAGAGCAGGGTCATCGCGTAAACGACGAGCAAAGAGGACCAGGGACTATCGCCGGCCAGCCGGATAAAACCATAAGCCACGCTTTCCGCCAGTCCTGTCACCTCGATCGCCTTGCCGATGCCGAATGAAGCCGCGATCGCCAAGAGGACCTCCCAGTTGATATTGCGCCGGGCCACGCGCCAGCCGACACAGCGCGTCGCAACCACCAAACCCGCCGCCAGCATCGCCCCCTTGAGCGTGCTCATCCATTCCATCATCACCACAACAACGAGCGTCAGCAGGATACCTACGGACACCCAGGCCCGTTCGAAGCGGGGCGGGCTGGAATTTTCGACGGCGCTGACTAGAAAAAAGTCGCGCGAGTTCCGCTGCTGGTCGACGAACGAAGGCAAAGCTTCCAGCAGCAAGGTATCGCCGGCCTGAAGCTCGATATCGCCGATTTTTCTGCGGAGTCGCTCGCCGTTGCGTGCCACGGCGATAATGACGGCATTGTACGCCGTCCGAAAGTGACTCTCCCGGACCGTCATGCTCAGAAAGGGAAAGGAGTTGGACACGACTGCTTCGATGAGGCAGCGATCCGCTCGGGGCGCGTCGAGTTTGAACACCTGGTTCGTGGCCGGCTTTAGCCCCCTGATTTTTTGCAGATCGACAACGGAGTCGACGACGCCGACAAACACCAGCCGGTCATTGCTTTCCAGTCTCTCCTGCGGTTCCACCGCAGGTATCAATCTCCCCGCGCGCTCGATTTCCATGAGATACATGCCTGGCAGATGACGAAGCCCTGCCCCTTCGATGGTTTGACCCGCGAGAGGACTGTTCTCCTCCACAAGCATCTCCACGGTATATTCGCGCGGGTCGTCGCTCAGTTGACCCAAAGGAGGCTTGCGCTCAGGAAGCAAGAAGCGATTCAGAAAAGTGACAAAGACGATCCCGGCCGCAGCTAAGGGCAGTCCTATTTTTGTGATTTCAAACATCGATAGCGCCGAACCTGATCCGGCTGAGCTATGATCTTTCGTATACGCCAGCAGGAGCCCGCTAACGACGAGATTGGTGCTCGTGCCGATGAGGGTGCACACGCCACCGAAAATTGCTGCGTAACTCAAAGGAATCATGAGCTTGGAAGGAGAGATGCGAAGCTTTTTTGCCCAGTCGGATACCGCGGGTAAGAGCATCGCAACAACGGCGGTGTTGTTGAGGAAAGCGCTCACTAGCGCCGTCGCGGACATCATGCGCAGCTGCGCCGCTCCTAGGCTCTTCGGCCTGCCAAACAGATAAGGAGCAAAGAGCGCGATCCCGCCCGACTCCTGCACCCCGGCAACGACGACGTAGAGCACACCTACGGTGAGAACGCCTTCGTTGGAAAAACCCGTGAGTGCATCCTTGAGATCAACCACGCCTAGCACAAACAGCACGGTGAGGGCCGCCAAGAGAAGCAAATCGGTCGAAATCCCTGTGCACACAAGAGCACTGAAGAGCCCAACAACGATTGCCACGGTAACCCAGGCATCAAAGCTCATAGAAGACTCTGCGACGACTAATTAAAAGGATACTCATGATGGGTTAACTCGGAGAAATCAAGGCACCGTATGAAGATCGGCAGCTCGGTGCTCTCGATCGGGCGTTTTATTGACCACCCGCAACGTCGTATTATAGAGAAGTGGATAAGTTTCGAATAAGGAGACCCGTATGGCTTTTGATGTCGAGAAATTGAGACAGATGACCCCTCCGTCGGGATTGCCATTTACGATTCGTAAGCTCGGCCACGTGGTTTTGCAGGTCAGCGACCTGGAGTGTTCTGTGATTTTTTACACGCAAGTTTTGGGGTTCAAAGTCTCGGACGTCTATCCCGAGGACATGCAGCCCGGGGGATTCGCCTTCCTTCGCTGCAACGCGGACCATCACTGCCTGGCTCTTGTAGGCGCTGCACCGGGACAGTCCACGCACGCCGAGTTGCATCATATGGCTTTCGAGGTTGCGACGCTCGAAGAGGTTTTCCGCGTGCGCGACCGCCTGCGCGAGCGCAAGGTACCGCTCTCGTTTGAGGGGCGCCGGCGAGCCGGATGCCAAATTTCCGTCGAGTTTCAGGACCCGGATGGTCATTGCATCGAAATTTACTGGGGCATCGACCAAGTGGGCAGCGACGGGCGGGTTCGGCCTGCAAGCGAATGGAACGGAGTCCGCACGTTAGAAGCAGCGATCGATGATCCGGTGCGGGGACAAGATATCCGGATCCGCAGGTAAAAAAGCCCGCGGGAATAAGACTGATAAGATAACGGATCTATTCTCGCTGCTAATCTGCGGCGCGTTTTCGCAGGAAAAGGGGCGCCCTCGTAGCATGCATGATGACCGCATTTTCGCTCCCCGGCATATCCGAAGTTGAGAAGAAGGTTGCCAAGACGTTTTCAATCGACAGGACGCCCGCGGTGTCAACATTGCCGCTCACAACTAAACCGACCAAGAATCCAAAGGAGTCAATGACCGCGCCTCCGCTCATATGGTTCTCTACGCCTATTCCCCACTTCGTGTCTGGCGTTATGCCCTGGTTCTTCAAATACCCCGGCGTATAAACCTCGAGGTCGGCAGCAAAGTATCCTCGCCGTCCCGCCTCGGTTAGATTCAGAAACCCGTACGCGATAACAAAATCCCGATTCCCCGGATACCCGGCGATGAAAACCTTTTTTGGGGGCAGAAGTGCCTCGAATTCAAAGTCTGCAGTGGGATCAGCAAGATTAATCGCGCCTTCCTTAAAGTCCCGCACCTCCCAATACGGGAAGCGGGTCCCTGTTTCCGCCTTGAGCTTCCCGATCACGAAATCTCTGTATTTGATGGTCTCGTCGGGGGTCTGGCTTTGCTTGCCGCTGGTCGAATCTTTCTCACTCAGATAAGAAATGATCTCAAACTCGAACTCGCGGCTACCATTTCGAGCCCGATAACGGAGCACGGGATGCTCTACGGAACAATCGACGCCCGTAGAAAACTGAGCGTTGCCTCTCTGTTTTTCTAAGCAGTACTTCACCACATGATAGGCCGTTACAAAAAGGCCGTCTGGAGAGATTAGGAATCCCGAGCCTAGATTTGATTGTTTCCAGTTCCCCTCACGATCCTGATATTGGACCAGAATCCTCAAGCTTTTGGATTGGGCTCCCTCCCAGCTAAATTTGGCGCCTTCGGCCCAAAGCTGGTCATTTCCGGCGAGATAGCTACCTGCCGCATATGACGGCAGACCGAGGGCAAGAATCAATGCGCAAAGAGAAACGTACGATCCGATGAAAAAATGATAATTCATAAACCTCGATGACGCTTAAAACTTTTCATACATTAACCTTAAACAGCCGCAGACAGTCCTCTTACTTTCGGCCATTTATGACTGCGCCGGGCAAAAATTGCAACAAAAAAGAATTGCTTCTGCTGACCCCCCCCGTCTTCAAAAATTTGAGATATCGAAAATAATTTATCAGATCCCCTTCGCGTCAAGTAGACGACGGTGCGTTAAACACATCCCAGAAATGGGACAGGCTATGAGATTCATGCAACTATGAATCGCTGGCTGAGACTGACTCACTTCAGAGACAAATCAACTCGCTTTAACTTGTTCGAAGTTTGCTGCATCCGGGTGCAGGGAAATCCCTCTGGAACAAAATCCTTAGTGCGGCAAACGAATCGGGTTTTCAGTCTCAGCGACATGTAGGCTCTTCCCTTCGCTTGCATCTTCGATCCCCACGTCTCTCCGTCTTAGATTCCGCTGGCATTCTTCTTGCTCGAATCCGTTCCTCAATGAACGAAGGTAACGCCTCGGAGGGTCATTATATTTTAAGCACGAAAGGACATGCGATGAAAGAAAACAAGATCATCTTTTCAGCGATAGTCTTATGCGGGACCATCGGCCTCACTGTGGGTCCGACTTGGTCTCAAGACGTTCCCCGTGGGCAGACCCCCGGAAAAGACCTTCCTGCGGCAGCCCAGCCGTTACCGGGAAACCAAAGTAGCCGCGAAAACAATTCTGCCGAAAAGATCAAGGCAGTTCAGCAAGCTCTAAAGGATAACGGACATGACCCGGGCGCCATTAACGGCGTCATGGGGCCGCAGACGCTTCAGGCTTTGCGCGCATTTCAGCAAAGCAATGGCCTTAAGCCTACCGGAGTTCTCGATAGCGAGACCGCGCAGAAGCTGGGGATCCCATCCCGTTAGCGTAGCGAATAGGAATCCTGCTGAGGCGTTACCTTCTCATTAATATTTCGCTTCAGTTCTGAGACAGGATATCAAATTCTCTGTTGCAGCCGTGAAGAACAGCAGAAAACGCGGCCCGAAATTTTACGCTGGCGTCTATCCGCTCGGGAGAGGTTCCGAGGGGCAAATTCTTTACCCTGGTTGAGACGTTCAAGCGTTGGATGGTCGAGATAGTATTCCTTTTCGTAAGCGAGCCGGCTCAATTCATAACTGACAAAATTTCGATGCCCACCGACACTGAGTCCCAAAATATCCTTGCGCGAAAAATTGACAAGACGAATATTATAGATCGCCGCCATACGGGCATCTTCGGATCCTCCTAAAATCCGAAATGCCTCGTCATTCACGAATCGTTCCAGCTTCTTATCCGGGACTGTTGGGATACTCAACAGGAAAGGGCGCGCACGAGAACAGAAACAATAGTAGCGCCTATCCGCATATAGAAAGAGCGAACCGTTTGTTTCAATTTTGCTCCAAGCGTTGCAATCGCCCTCGGAACCTTCGCGAAAGTTCTCAAAAAATGACTCTGCATGTTTCGAATCTTACCGGACAGCGGCTTTTTCGCTTCACGTTTCCCGATTGATCAACTCTTGGACTCGGCTCCTCGTTTTCGCAAACTGCTTGACTGCATCCTTAATACAGTCATCCAGTGAGATCTCACACCTCCGCACTAAGGATACGCCTTGAACACCCGAAAAGGCTTCGGCATTACGGGCTGAAGCCGGTTCCTTGCCTTCGCATAGATCCTTGGCGGAGTTGAGCAGAATGCGTCGCATCTCAATGATGCCGACATCGGTGACACCGAGATGTTCTTTGGTCCTTTCCGTAACTGGCCCCATACTCACTTGAGCGGCCATGTCCTGATTGCCGGTGCCGACAACGCCGGTGAAGTTATAGTTGCGCTGTACCGCTCGGTCAATAAGGAAGTCATTCGCCTTGTTGTGAAGAGGGAAATAGCTCTCATCCACTTCGGAGCCGAAAGGACCACTCACCGTTCCACGCTTCATCCCGAGAATCTCATCGACAGTGTAGGGCCGTTCGAGTTTACAGCCGAAGGTCCAAACCCAGCAATGCTCGTCGTCGATCGGTACGAAAGCGTGTCCGCCCGGACCTCTGGGCGGCATCGTATAAAAAGGCATGAGGAACTGGTTGAACCGCCAGTAATACTGATCGCCTACATTCCTCCTGGCGGCGACGATAAGCCCGTAGTCCATCGCCTTCGCCATCACTCTCGGTGCCAGATCCACGGTGCGGAAGAGAAAATCCAGGTCATCAGCCTTTAGGCTGTCGGGATCCTTTTCGAATTTCTCCCGCAAGGTTCTGGCCTTTTCTCGATAGGAGTCCGTACGCCGATGAAAATCGAGCGTGGTGTGGAGATAACCCGTGTGGGCTGAGTCTATGCCTCCTTCCAGGGCTTGGGCATAGTTGCATTCCTGAAACCGCTTCATGACAAAGCGATGGCCTTCGGGAGCCTGCGTAAATGTTAACTGCGGCAGGTCAGGGATGTTATCCGGGGGCCCCATATAGCTCCAGAGGATGCCGCCATGCTCGCGGAGCGGGTACGAAGTCAGTATGACTTTGTCTTTGAAACTGGAATCCTGAGGCTCGGTCGGTATGTCCACGCAGTTGCCGTCCACATCAAATTTCCAGCCATGATAGATACAGCGAAGACCGCATTCTTCATTGCGACCAAAGAAAAGGTGCGCCCGCCGGTGCGCACAGTATGCATCGATGAGTCCAAGCCTCCCGTTTGTGTCCCTGAAGGCCACGAGATCCTCAGATAGTAGTTTTACGCGAACCGGTGCGCCGTCCGGCGCTGCAAGCTCGTCGGGGAGCAACGCCGGGAGCCAGAAGCGGCGTAGCAATTCCCCCATCGGCGTTCCCGGTCCGGTCCTGGTCAGAGCGTTATTTTCTTCCAAACTAAGCATGGCTCCCTCCCTTTTTCTTATCGCGCTATAGTCATCCATCTACGCCGAGTCAAAGCTATTGGCAAGACTTGACTCACCGCCCATCGCCGGGAGATATTCGGTTCTGACGGGTCGGCTCCATTTCATCCCTCTCAAGGAGGTAAATTATGATCGCGCTTTTTTCTCGAGCACTAGCCTCGATCTCGTTGCTAGGATTGCTGGCTTTTGCAGCCAGCGGATCTGCCGGCGAGCCAAGCGGCGTCTTGTTAAAGGCAAAGAAGGAAGCCGAAGCCAAAGGATTCACTTTTGAAACAAGCCACGACGAGATTGTGGCCAAGGCCAGGAAGGAGGGGAGCCTGAAGGTCTTAAGCGGATCGGATCCTAGCGTCTATCCGAACATGATGGAGAGCTTCAAGAAAAAATACCCTTTCCTCAAAATCGAGATGGTCGAGATCACAGGCCCCGATTCCGCGCAACGTTTCGTTACGGAGTTAAAGGCCGGGAGTCGAAACGACTTCGACGTTGCTCACGCCTCCACGGACTTTTACCCCGAGTACCTTCCCTTCGCGAAAAAGTTTGACCTTCTCGGCATGGCCGAACTCAAAGTATTGCACATGCCGCAAAAGATGATCGATCCTAAGAATCGCGCAATCGCTGCACTCGGCAGCGCCATCTCCGTAGTTGCCTATAACAAAAATTTGATCCCGGCCAACAAAGTTCCCAATCGATGGGATGAGTTTCTCAAACCGGAGTTCAAAGGGAGAAAATTCTTGGTGGACATGAGGCCCCATCCCTTTGCGGCCTATCCGGCCTGCCCGCAAGAGGGTCTCGGTTTGGAGTGGATGTTGAAGTACGCCCGGGGCTTGCGCGAGCAAAATCCGGTTTGGTCCCGTGGCCACGCCCGGGCCTTGAACGCTATCATGGCCGGGGAATATGCCCTCCACTCCGGCACTCACTATCAATCCGTCATGAGAGCCATGGCCAAGGATCCGACCGGCACGCTTCAGTTCAAAATCGTCGAGCCGGTCCCCGTGCGTCTTACGGAGTTGGAGCTTGTGCTTGCCTCTGCGCAGCATCCGTATGCTGCGATGTTGTTCTTTGAGCACGAAGCCAGTCCCGAAGGTCAAGATATCATTGACAAGCAAGACTTCGTGGGTTCCATATTCGTGGCGGGAAGCAATATGTCAAAGACGATTGAGGGCAAGAAACTGTGCATCAACAGCTTCGCCGACTTTGATAATTCCAGCAAGTGGATGTCCATGGCGATTGAAGCTTTCGGCTTTCCGAAGGAAAATATGAAGTAAAAAGAGGTTTAAGGATGCGTAACGGTTACAAAGTTTTTGACAGCGACACTCATCTTCGTCCAACCGTAGAAACCATCACTCCCTACCTCGATCCGGAGTTGCGCGAGCGCGTGCCCCAATGGGGCAAAGTCCCCGTGCGTGTGGGCATGGCGGGGGAGAATTACGAGGCCCCTTACCGGCATTACTTTCGTTTTCGCGGCAGCAAGGGGGAAGGATGGAATAAGGAGTCCATGCGCAAGCTGGGAGAAGCTGCTGCTCCGGAGAAGGCCGAGCGTACATTTCAACAGTTTATGGGGGTCAAGTTCCCTACCAGCGGCGGCGGTGATTTCGACGTGGAAGCCCGCATCCGCGATATGGACGAGGAAGGAGTGGACGTCCAGTTAATGATCCCGGGCGGAATCCCGAGCACTGACGATGCAGATCTGGAAATGGAATTTATCCGCGCGCAACATCGCTACCTCGATGACTTTACCAGCAGCTACCCCCATCGCTTGAAATCCTTGATCATCGCCAGCGGCCTGCGCATCGAAGAGTCCGTCAACGAGATCAAGAAATGGGGGCGCTCGTCCTGGGCGGTGGGCGTAGAGCCACGGCTCGCCCTTGACCAACCGATAGACCACCCTGACCTTGAACCCATCTGGCGCGCCGCCCAGCAGGAAGGACTGTGCGTGGTTCATCATAGCTTCTCGTCGGGCTTCCCCGGATATCGTGACCTGTGGGACAATCGGTTCATGGGGCGGCTCGCTTCCCATCCCTGGGGCGCCATGAGAGTTATCCCGGCGTTTTTCGGCTCCGGCATCATGGACCGCTACCCGAACATTCGCTTTGGCATTCTTGAATCAGGCTTCGGCTGGCTTCCGTTTTGGGCGAGCAGGATGGACGACCAGGCAATCTACATTGGCATGGGGGCGATTGCCGACAATCTCCAGCACAAATTCAGTGACTACATGGTCGGCGGCCGGTTCTTCGCCGGCATCGTGCTTCACGAGGGAGAAAAAATGACCAAAATGGTGACCGATTTTCTCGGCGAGCATATCCTCATGTATGCCTCTGACTATCCCCACGCGGAGTCCAGGTTTCCAGAGTCCGTCGAGCAAGCCCTGTCCTGGCAGAGCCTGGGCTCCGCCGCGATGCAAAAGCTCATGTGGGACAATGCGGTGAGATTCTATGGCGAGCCGTAAGAGAATGAGCTTCAGCTACGCTTGTACGAAACGCGCCCGATGAACCAGCGGCGGTACGTTTTCCTCGCAATTGGCATTGGCGCCGCTCTTGCATTCTACACTTTTGTCCTTTACTCTCCCCCCGGTCCGCGTTCAGGACGAGAATTTGAACCTGCGCGGTTGGCAGACCGGGAAGTCAAGATGTGGCAGGCTTACTACGCCAGAGAGAAAGTGCGGCTTTTTGCGCTGCTGGTAACGACACTGCGCGAGCAATATCGGTACACATGGGCCAAGACATCGCTCTCGGCTTTTTACTTGGCCCGGGCCGCAACGACGTTCGCGAATGCTCGCGCTGACTACGACCGCGTATTGCCGGACCTCGAGCGGGCATACTCCATGGCCAAGGACTGGACCGGCGCGCGCTTCAATCCTGCGGCAGTCGCGCAAGCGGAACTGGCTTGGTGGGTGGCACGTAGAACACCCGGCAAAAATAGCGCCGAGAGCGTCGGGACGCGAATCGCCGTCGAGTATGCTCTGCTATATGAGGTTCCTTTCCAGAAGGTATTGGGACCTGCGATGTTACGCGCCAAGGCCGCGGCCATCCGGGATCAAGGCGGAAAACAAGCGAACTGGCCCATGATATCGCAACTTCTAAAAGATTCCTACACGAGGCTGCACACAGCAGTTTCAGCACAATAAAAAAACTCCCGTATGAGAGCCGGATGGATGAGCGACTGAAATTTCTTTCGTTTGAAGACTGGGTCACATTTGTCTTCGATCACGAAGTTGGCGGTCCGCAATGGTATTTTGACCCCAAGGCGCCGTTTTGGATTGGACCGGCCGTTCTGACCGTCAGCTACATCACGAGATTGTTTGAAGACCCTCTTCCTTTTCTCTCCGGTTACAGCGACGAGCAGCTCAACCAGGGTTTTTGGTATCTGGTCAGCAACGGCGCAAGCGATATGATGTTTGCGCTCAACGATGAATCAGTTCACTTGGAGCAAAGAATCCGTTGCCTGAAATCCTTTCGTTTGTTATTTGAGCACGTCTTCGCCGCGCACTGTTCGCCGCATTTATCACACTTTGACGAAGCCGGCGCGCGCCCGCTTAACTCTGCTTGCTACATGTGGTGGGATCTTTTCCCGCTTTGCCCTGCACCAGGTTCTCGGGAAGTGATCGGGAATACCGCGCTGGAAGTGATGGCGGAAATCCTTGCTCTTGATTCGCTCGCGTGCCAGGAAAGCGCCCTTCACGGCCTCGGCCACTGGCGACGCGCGTACCCCAACGAAGTAGAGCAAATTATCGATCGTTTTCTGGATGCCAACAAGACTTCGCGGCCTGAGCTGATCGCGTACGCGAAGAGTGCGCGAACCGGATGCGTCCTATAGAACCAGCATTGCCTACGGGAGCTTTAATTCAACGATGAACTTCAGATATTCAATTTGCTCTTTGGCGCCATACTGCCCGAGAGTTGCATCGACAATTTTCAACTCGCCTTGCCCTTTCGGCACGGTGTCTAGAAACCGTTGTGCATCTTCCAACTCTTTCTTATTCCCGCCATGGGACCAGGAGAGCCTTTGGACGGCGGCCAGTGCCTTAACGTAATCCCCGTGGTTCAGAGCGAAATAAAAAATGCGCGGCGTGAGCGCGACCGCCTCTGCCGCGCTGTAACCGTAAATCGCTCCGATGTAGCGCGGATTAAAGAATCGATAGGGCGGCGTGACGACAAAGACGAAGTCATCTTTAGGGTCGGCTTTATCCCAAACCGCGATGTCCCAACCATAGTCGGTCGGGAACAAATTGAACACAAGCCGGTCGGAAATGTCCCTGCTATATTTGTGTCCCCGCGAAGCTTCACCCGAGAACCGCACGCTCTTGTTCTCGCCGCCTTCGGTCCGGGCCGGCGACATTGCCAGTATGGCAAATAACAAGACAGCCAGCCGGCAACGCTTCATGAAGCGCAAGGCTTCCAGACAACCGCCTCTATTCTAGACCACCCCGCTGTTTTTATTTCACGACTTCGTTGATCAGCTTCTGGATCGGTGTTCGATCCCAAACCTCAGGTCCCCACAAGCGCACGTATTTGACCCCTTTGTGGCGCTGCGTCCATGCCGGCAGGTGGTCTTTGGGAATATCCTCGCGCAGGGAATTTCTCCCGGGGTAGTTTGGCTGGTCCGTCTGCACCACCATTTGCCCTTCGCGCGAGAGAAACCAATTAATCAGCACCTTCGCCGCATTGGGATGGGGGGCTTTGTTCATCAGCGAAATCATGGTACCGCCGGCTTCAAGACCGACACCGTCTTTTTTCAACGCAACGGGATCCAACACATCTACCGGCAAGCCCTGGATTTTCGCTTCATCGACTTGCTCGGCTTTGGCCGTAATCGCGAGTGGATACTGTCCGGAGCCCAACCAATCGGTTTGTTGGCGCTCGTCGCGAATCAATATCAGGTTGCCGCTCGAAATCAGCCGTTTGATGTACTCCGGTCCCAGCGTAGGGCTATGGTAGAGAAAAAGGAGCGGTCCGCCGCCGCCCGGATCTCTCGGGTCCTTGATGGTGATCTTGCCCTTCCACTTGGGATCGAGAAAATCCAAAAAAGTGCTCAACGACCCGGCATCCACAATCTTGGTATTGTAACCCACCAGCCGCAATGGGAAGGCTGCGTAAGCAAGCGTGTATTTATTCTCGACGTCGTTGTATTGGTGCTTCCCCTCAAACCATTTCGATGGATCTTTGACCTCGGGAAGAATGAAAGCCGGCGCAATCGGATCCAGCGCCTTGGCTTTATAGAGAGTCGTGGATGTGCCACCGCCTAACCTCACGACATCGGCGAGAAATTTGTCCGCCCGACGCTCCGCCATAATCTTCTGAAGCACTTGGGAGGCGCCGCCAGAAACTAATTTAACTTTAATCTTCGGGTACTTTTTCTCGAATGCCTGCCATTCAGCGTCCCCGCTGATTTTATATACCGCCACCTCGCCTTCTTGCTCCGCCGCCTTCACCGTGCGCGACCACTCCACCTCCCAATTCGTATCAGCGGCGAAGATCACTTTCGCTATCAGCAGCGCCAGTGACAGGACAACAGAAATTAAAATGCCAACGACTTTCGACGGGAATTCCATAGGCTTTCCTCCTCTGCTTTGCGGCATGGGTTTCATATTAACATCGGAAACTGCGCGGTTCTCAAGTGTCCAGAGTACTGGGGGCAAAGATTTCACCATCGGCGAGTTTGCCCCGCGTCATTCCCTGCTCCTGGTTATGCTGGACGATCGCATCGATTGTGGAGCGATTCGCCTTAATGCCGTACTTCCACGGATCGCCCCATTTTTCAATTTGTTCTTTCATTTTCTCGCGCAGGTAAAGCACCGAAAAGCCGACCTGATCGCTGAGAATATCCTCGTAAGCGATCCGTTTGGAACGTTCGAAGGCGTTGTAGAGCCTCCATGCCAGATCCGGATGCTGGCGGTCGAGCTTCTTGCTGATGACGATCGCGTGCACCGGAGTATAAATGCCGGTTTCACGATAAAGCTTTTCATCCTCATCGACGTAATTCGGGAACAAACGGGTTAGTTGCGAATTGTTTTCCAACCTCTCGAACATTTTCGCATCCGAAATATCCGTAATGATCGCGTCTGCCTCTCCTTTGATCAAAAGCTCGACAGGATCGATGCGTTGCGTGGGAGACTCGATTTGTGTCTTCTCATCATAGACAGGAAAATAACCCCGTAGCGCAAGCCAGCGCATTTTCGTAATATCCACCCCCTGGGCGGTTTTTGAGAAGTCCCACACCCAAACGGTTAGAGCCGTGGTAAGAAGTGCTCCCAACTCTCTTGGCTTCCAAGTCCTTGGGTGTCTTGATGCCGCGGTCGAGCCGGCAAAAGATAAACTGGTAGGCCCGTTTTCTCTTGACGAACACCGGCAGGGCCACGAGCTCCCACCCGGCCTCAATAGCGGGCAAGAAATAGCCGATATTCAGATCCCAAACGCCGAACTCTCCCGTTCTCAGAGCGAGATTATCGTTAAACACCATCGTAGGAGTCTTCACTGGAATGAGCCTTATCCCCTCGATCTCAACTCGCCGTTGCAGCAGTGCCAGGGTAATATCATAACGTACTAGACTAGAGGAAAGCCTATCTCCAACGGACTAGATCCAGTCATAGCGTTCATATCTTTGCCAGAGTCTCGGTTGATCCGGAATCGAGAAGAATTATTATATGGTCACCGCGGCCGGGTCAAGGTGAGATTGACACCGGCCTGATCTGGGGTGATTCTTGTGACGAACTGACTAAATTGAGCGGAGGGAGCCCATGGATTCGATCAGCGAGCTGGAAAGAGATCTCGAGGATTGCCTCGAAGATCTTACGGTGGGAGATCGGCGACATCTGGGGGCACGATGACTGGCTGGTCCACTCGATTTCTCGTTGCGCAAAATCGCGGCGGTCGGCGGCATTCCGCGCGAGGCGACCATCTACTCGAGGTCTTCAAAGCGCGCCCGGATGTGAACGCTGTCATGCACTGCCACGCGCCGATGTGCGTTGCTTTGAGCATGGCCAATAAACAGATCGAAACCCTTCACATACAGTCAAAGCAATTCGTGGGCGGCGTTCCAATTTTCCCCAAACCTATTTATATCCTGGACGCCGAGGAGGGAAAAGATCTGGCTCGGGTTACGGGCAACTCGGTTGCCGTGTTGATCAAGGGGCATGGGATTGTAACTGCTGGGGCCACGATCCGAGAGGCGTGTTTTCACGCGCTGTATCTGGAGCGCACTGCCAAGATGCAGGCGGTCGAAAAACACGGCAATCTGCAAGCCGAGACTAGACGGCCCACGACCCAAGGGTGCGTCGTAGCCAACTCCTCACGCAGAACGAGCGTGTGAATGATGGGAACGACCTGGGTCCGGCGAAAGTAGGCGACCTCTTCCGCACGGTAATCTCTAGCACGCGGCGCAGTCGAGAGTTTTTTGCCAGGCCCGCATACGGTTCCAAGGCCGCGGCAATTTTCCCGTCTTCCACCATCTGGATTGCATGCTCACGCGTCCTCGGCACGGGAATCAGCTTTACATCACCCCCTCCGGTGCCGGACGGAGCGCTTCCTCGCCGACATCAGGCTCTGCTACATGCCACTCCATCGCTTCTGGACCGACACGATATTCTTTCTGCAATAGGCCGCGAACCCAAACCGCAGTCGTCGAATTGTAGCGATGGACGGTCACCCGCTTTTCCTTGAGCTCCGAAGGATGGGTCACAGGCGACGCAACCGCGCAAAACATGCACCGATGGCGAAACCGGCGCGCAAGAAAGACTGGTAACGAGCGCAGCTTCACCCTCTCATCCGCGCCGGAATAAACGACGATGTAGAGCATTCGCCACCCTCAACTTGGCCCTGCAGAATGGCTCGATGGCGGGCGCCCCGTATTGTCGAGTCCCGTGGCGAATTGACTTTCGCAGCTGAATTCCCGCGGGCCGTACGCTGCCGTCGAACAACGCCCGCGTACGGGGAGTCACCGACATTCCCAGTGTCAGATCCATGGTCTCGCGCCGCTCGATCACTCAATCATTCGCCGGCTCGGCGTTGTCACGAATCCAGTCTTTGAGTTCCGTCTCTTCCTCAGCTTTGTGAGCGTGGTGCGTCTTGGCATGAAGCCATGCGAGATCCACAACCTCTTCCACGGTGCCGGAGATCGTGACGCTGCACCCCTTTTCACTGGGGTATTTTCTGCAGTCGACTTTCACGCGTTCCGCCATAATCACAATCCTCCTTGGTTTTTGGAGTTTATTAACGCATTTTCGCCCACTTTCACGGTAAATCCAATTGTCAGCGTAACAGAACCGTTATATATCAGTTCGGCAAGGATCGCTCATTTAGGAGGACGAAGATGAGTTTCTCTCGCCTTGAAGTCATGTACGGGCATATCGACGGCGCGCAGGGGAAATTCGCCCGTGAGCCTACGGGCTACCTCGCGATTGAGGCCGGGATTTATCACAGACACGGGCTGGAAGTTTCCTGGCAACATGTGCAGGGCACTGATGAACGGTACCGCAAGCTCGAAGACGGCTCGGCGCAAATCTCTTTCGTGGTCGGAAGGGCAGCGCTCCAACACTTTCTGGATTCGCGCACGACCAGGATTCTGGGCTCTTCGCTGAACACCTGTCCCTATTATCTGATCGCCGAGCCCGCCCTCCGAGGGATTGCGGATCTAAAAGGGCAGTCCCTTGCTTGTCTGGAAGGCGTCGCCCGGATCGCACCCCTATCTCAAACCTTCCTCGACAATGGGCTCGGAGAAAGAGACGTAACTCTCAGACCCACACCTACGGATCAAGACGCTTTCAACTTGCTCACGAGCGGTGCAGTTAAGGCTGCGCTGTTGCCACGGCAGTTCGGTTTTATGGCCGAGGAAAAAGGATGCCATAGAATTGGCACCTGGCCGGAAGTCGTGGACGATCCCCTACCGGTGATGATTGAGACGACGGCAAGTCTACTGGATAAGAGAAAGAAGGATTTTTTTGCCTTCCTTGAAGCCCATCGCGAAGGCATTCGTTATCTTAAAGCCAATCGTGCGGCGACCCTGCGCATGCTTAGCGCCAAATTTGCCCACTCCTCTTCGCTTGCCGCCAAAACCTTTGACGATTACCTCGTTTTGCTCGACGAGCGATTGACGATTGATTTAGGACAATTGGCAACACTTTTGGCCCAGGTCGCTCCGAATCACCGCGGCGGCGTCCAAAAATTAGCATCGGAGTGGCTGATCCCGGAAGCGGTGCGCGGCTAAATCCGGAGCCATCATACCCGTGACCGAGAGCTCACAAAATGCTACTGCGTGGGGATAAGTAGTTCTTGACCGATGTTGATGCGATGGGTTTTCCGCAAGCCGTTAAGTTGCTGAATATCCTCAACCGAAGCTTCGTAGTGCCGAGCAATCTGAAAAAGCGTCTCGCCGCGCTTGACCCGGTGGCGGATCAATGCTCCGTCCGGCGCGTCATTGCGCGCCGCTAAGGTCGGTTCCAGCTTCTTTGCGCTTACCTTCACCCTATAGCCTTGAGGGACAATCGCGATCGCCGGGTGGAGGGCGGGATTCCACTCCAGGAACTGCTTGCGCGGAATACCCGTCGACTTCAGCAAAGCTGTAATCGGCGTGGCCTTTTGCAGTTCGACCTCCTCGACCGGACCCGGCGCTTCGCTCTCCAGACCTGGAAAATACCGCTCGACATTCTTCGCGACCTCGACTGCCGCCAGAAACTCGGCATAGAAGTTCGTTGACGCAAACCCCCAAGTACGACTCTCGTAGTTGCGAATTAGCTCTGTGAGATCCTGCGACCCTACCCTGGCAACCGCGCGGCTAACGCCTTCCGCACCATGATTGTAAGCAGTGATTGCAAGCGGCCAGTTGCCCAGCGCTTCATAGTTTTCCTTCAGGAAAAGCGCCGCGGCGCGCGTCGATTCTAACGGGTCTCTTCGTTCGTCGAGGTGCCGATCGATGCGCAAAAATCGCCTTCCGGTGGAACGCATGAACTGCCACATGCCGACCGCACCCGCGCTAGAGCGGGCGTGAATATTGAAAGACGATTCGACCAAAGGCAGATACGTCAGCTCCGCGGGCAAGCCCTCGGCCCGAAAGATCTGCTGCATTTGCTCGATGTAGCGTCCCGAGCGGACCAAACCCTCGGCAAAGCGATTCTTAATTCCCCGTTGGGTCCGGATTCGTTCTTCCTCCACACCATGCATCCCGATAATTTTGCTCTTCTCCTCACGGATCAGGCTCCCTAGACTCCGTTCGTCTTTGACCTCGACCACGGAATAAATGGTTGTCGGCTCTAAGGGATCAAAGAAAATCAACTGCGACGTGTCATAGACCGTAAAGACCTGTTTCCAAAACTCGACTGATTTTTCCAGCCCCTGAAGCACAGGAAACGAAGATTCACCAACGAGGCCCTCCTGAGCTTTGACCTCCGAAGGAAAAAGACTCCATACCCACAGCAATGAAATTGCGAGCAGTTTTACAAACACCTTCATATCGCGGTCACGAATGATAAGCCAATGAGCAATGCCCATGCCAAAACCGGTGAACATCTAAGGCCCGCATTTTATAGACATTTTCATTCGGGAGCAACAGTTTTCTTACGAACCCGTGACAAATTTGGCCAAGATTAGGCAGAGACTGGCACGGCGACACTGTACCGAAAGCAGTTCGGTTATCAATAAAAGTTCTCGTGATGGATGCGCTCAGTATTGAGCCCTTTTGTAAGTAGCAATCGCTTTACATCATCGATCATCTGCCGTCCTCCGCAAATGTAAGCTTCGCTGTGCTCGCAATCCGCTCTGGTCACCCGCTGATCAATTAGGTGGGTGACTCGGCCTCTGAGCCCAAGCCACCTTTGTGGGTCCGGCTGAGAAAGGACGATGGTCGGCTCGAAGTTAGGATGGCTCGCGGCGAACGTTTCCAGTAAATCGACATAAAATAGATCGGAGACGTTTCGCAAGCCAAAGAACAACCGGATCCGCCGGTGGGTTCGCCTTTCGAAAAGCTGAAGAAGCATCGATTTGATCGGAGAGATGCCTGTCCCTGTTGCAACCATTAGAATTTCGCTGTTGGACTCGGGTTCAAGGCTGAACTCGCCATAAGGTCCTTCAACTTGAATGGTAGCGCCCGGTCGCAAGCGATGAACATAGTTCGAACAGTATCCGCCCGAGACCGCACGAACACAGATTTCAAAATGCGATGTATCTGTGGGAGCGGAGGAGATCGAATAGGACCGGCGGATGACTCTGCTGATTTCAGGAACATGAAAGATCATGTATTGCCCGGGGCGAAAGCGAAACTGCGGGGAATCCACGCGCAGGCGTTGCTCGCAAACCGTTTGCGTTAAGGGAAGGTACGCCTCGACCCTTGCATCAAAAATACCCAGTGCGGCCTTTTCCTGCGGCGCATGAACGGAACCGCCCAAAACGAGGTCGCCGTGAACATCGACGAGGCACAGGAGGCGGTATCTCTTGGGATCAAGATTGCTTGCCTCGAGCGTACGTATTTCTCGCGCCCGCGGCTCGCCCAAGTATTCCTGCCCCTGCAACACTTCAGTTGCGCAAGTCCCGCAGGCTCCCGCCTTGCAGGCAAAAGGCACGGACGCCCTCGCTTCCTGACAGGCATCGTAGAGCCACTCGCCATCCTGAGCGTCGTAGGTAGTTTGGTTACGGGTAAAACTCACTCGGGGCATCGACAACAGTTTCGATCGGATTCATGCGCATCAGAATATCGACGCCGAGGGTTTCTCTTGCCTCGGCGCGTGGGCACGGTCCAGCGCGATTGTAACCGCGTTGACGGCGACCACCAATCCCCCTAAAACTCGGTAAAGAATATGCAGAAAACTCTGACAGCGTCTATTGCTACTCTTCCGGTGTCAGCAGCTGGAGACGGTGGCCGTCCGGATCGCTGAAATAGATACACTGGGGATCGCCTTTTCGGCCGAAGACCTTGAAGCCGGCTTCTTCGAGTGTGGCTTTGACTTTCTTGTAATCGCCCGCCTTGAGGCGCAGCGCCATGTGATTCATTTCACTGCCGCCATGAATCTTCTCACCGTCATCCACCTCAAACAGCGCAACACCCTGTTTGCCACACTTAAGAAACGTTTGCCAGGAACTTTCGTGCTCCACCTTCATGCCCAGAAAACCCACGTAAAACTTCTTGGCACGAATCAGATCTTTTACATGGAACACCACGTGGTCGATGCCGGACACTTGAAGAGAAGACTTCATGGTAACCCTCCTTATTACACTAATTTGCACATTATTGCTTTCCCGCATCTGCCAGGGCCTCATTAACGGCTTTGTAAATCGGTCTCATATCATTGAACTCGGGACGCGCCACGAAGAGATATCTCGCCCCATCACGGCGGCGATAGGCAGCGGTGACGTCCTCCTTGGGAATATCGACGCGCATGGAGTCTGCGCCCGATCCTGACAGGACCATTTCCTTTTGAATCGCCATTTGTCCCTCCCGCGAAAGGAACCAGTTCACGAACAACCGAGCCGCATTCGGATGCGGGGAGTTATTAACAATCGCAAGCGTCCCGATGCCGACCCCAAGCGGTGCACCTTCCTTGAAATGGTGTGGGTCGAACTCATCCACGGGAAGACCTTGTGCTGTGGCCTTTTCCACCTCCCCGAGAAAGAGACCGAGCGCGAACTTTCCTTGCGCCAGCCAGTCAACCCCTTGGCGGCTATCTCCGACTAGAGTCATAGCGGTTTCGCTGAAAAGCCGCCGCAAAAATTTCGGCCCAAGTTCCGGCTGGTGGAAAAAGAAACGCGCGGCATCACCTCCAGTGCCAGACTTCCTGATATCTCGCGCGACAATTTTTCCCTTCCATCTCGGGTTGAGAAAATCCCAGTAGGATTGTAGCTCGTGGGCGCTCACGGTTTTCGTACTATAGCTCCCTACGCGCGCTACGTTCCCTAGATAAACAAAGACGTATTCAGCTTCAGCGTCCACGTACCAATGCTTTCCTTGCCACCAGCCCGACGGGCTCACCACTTCAGGAAGAATCAAACCCGGCCTGATAGGGTCTAAAATCTTCGCGGCATAGAAAACCTGATAATTCGTATTCGCTCCCGAAATGATAACATCCGCCAGTGCTTTGCCGGCCCGTCGTTCCGCCATGACCCGGTTGGAGATCTGCGACCCGTTGTTATTGACCAATGCATACCTGATCTCCGAAAACTGCTTCGTAAAAGCCTGTGCCGCGGGCCCCCGAGCGAAACTAGAGTACACTGTAACCTGGCCTTCCTTGTTGGCCGCCTGGACCAGCTTCTCCCAGTCCGCCTTCCAGTCCGCTACGACGACGCTATTGTTAAAGAACTGCGCCGCAATAACCAAATAGGTGAATTGAGCCAAACCCGTGATTCCGGATCGGCATTTTCGTACGCGAAACATCTCACACTCCTTCTGGTTCGCGACTCAGAGACATATCGAGTTCAGGAATCAGGATATGCTGGAGAAAGGATGTGGGTCAAGTCCTACCAAGCGTTGTTGAATCGCTAGGTCATTTCACTCAGCCGTAGGCCGTCCAGCCTTAAACCATGGCTGGAGCAAAGGCTCGTGGAGCCATAATTCAGAAGAACGTCGCTCTGCCAGAGCGCAGTTGCCGTTAGAACAGGCAGGCGCTTTTTTTCTAGGCGGCGATGTGATAGTCCCCAGTGATCTCGCTTGTATCGGGCTTCATTTTGTTTTCTCGTTGCTAAATTTTCCTCATTGCGACGCCGTCAGAGAACGAGGTCCCGGCCCTCTGCCGTTCGCGGTGCGGCAGTTTCAACCGCGAAGAACTACACGCGGATTTTCCTGTGGCATAGAGTTTGCTCCAAAAACAACTACGATGCTGATACCGGGTCTTTGTCTGATTTTTTTTCTTGTCCTGCTGGGGCCATTCACCAACAGATGGATAGAAAGAAACCTCGAGGTCTTTCTGTTCGCCATGGGACTCGTAAGCGCCACGATTTCCCAGGTTTGGAGCCATGAACTCGTTCAGGAAGGACTGATCGCACCCATTAACATCACCCTCGCGGTTCTTGGCGCGGGTGTGCTTTTTCACTACCTAAGGGAGAGGATTGATCTCGGAATGAAGGGTGTTTTAGAGAACGTTCCTCTTTCCGCAGTCATATGCTTCGGCATCATTGTTCTGGGACTCCTTTCCAGCGTGATCTCTGCCATCATTGCCGCATTGATTCTCGTGGAATTTATCAACGTCTTACCCCTTCACCGGCGCTCCGAGGTCAACCTGACCATCATCAGTTGCTTCGCCATAGGTGTGGGGGCGGCATTGACTCCACTCGGCGAACCCCTATCCACCATCGTGGTCTCCAAGCTGAGCAGTGAACCGCACCACGCTACGTTTTTCTATTTAGCCAGGCTTCTGGGCTTCTATGCCGTTGCCCTGATAATCATCTTGGGCATCTTGGGAAGTTTCTTGGTCAGACGCTCAACCAGTGATACGGAACCGACATTAGCCGCCGCAGAGACGGCAGAAAAGCTCAGCACAGTGTTTCTACGAGCAACCAAAGTCTATGTGTTTGTGATGGCGCTGATCTTTCTCGGCGCCGGGTTCAAACCGCTGATTGATCTCTATCTCGTCAAAGTATCATCGGCGGTTCTATTCTGGGCCAACGTGACCTCGGCGATCCTCGACAACGCCACTCTGGCCGCCGCTGAAATTGGTCCGACTCTGAGGGAAGCTCAGATTAAGAACGCCCTTTGGGGCCTGTTGATCTCCGGCGGGATGCTAATCCCGGGCAACATTCCAAATATCATCGCTGCGCATTCTCTTAACATCAAAAGCACCGAGTGGGCCCGTTTAGGCGTGCCCTTGGGATTTGTGCTTATGGTATTTACCGCCGCGCTGTTGCTGTTGGAAATTATCTAACCCATTTCCTTAGGCCCTGGCCTCGGGGCTTCACCTAATCTTTCAGCGTCCAGCGCCGACCCGCGATCTGCCGGGCGCAGAAGCGCCGCGCGGCCTCGACAGGGCGAAAGTTACGTTCGATGTTCGCGATCACCACGAAACAATGCTCGTCGCGACTGAACCGGCAACGTTCGCTTGGTTCGAACGCGATCTGATTGAGGCCATCCTTCAGACGGGAGACTTTTTCGCGCCCGACAATGTCGTTGCCGGATCTTTCCCGGACCTCGAGCACGGTCTCGCAGCGGGTCCGGTTGTCGACCTGAAGCCTCACCTACAATTCACGGATCGGCTGGCCCTTTGATCCTTCTCTCGCGCTTCAATGATTTTGCACAAGGCCAACGACGCTGCTGCACTTGCCGCGGTTAACAAGATCGCAAGTTGACAGCGTGCCTGATCAATGGTTCGAAGGAATGGGTGTGACGGAAGACCTAGGTGGCGCTGCTCCCTGTAGCTGCTTCTTTGCCTGCCTTTGTACCAGAATCAGTGGTGGCCTTTGTCTCACCTTTGGACTCGCTCGCTGACGCCTTGCCGGCCTTTTCTGCGGAGGCGGGCTTGTCCTTACGGGCGTAATCCGTCGCGTACCACCCCGTTCCCTTGAGCTGAAAAGAAGTATTCGAGATGAGTTTTCTAACTTTGCCCTTGCAGGTAGGGCAACGGCCCAGAGCATTATCGGTAATTTTTTGGGTGACCTCGAAATCGCCACATTTCTGACAGCGGTACTCGTAGATGGGCATGCAAATCCTCGGTAGCCGATTCTTGTCTCAAAATAAGCATCCCGGCCCCAATTGTCAAACGAGTCCAGCAAGCGTTCAACGAAGGCGATAGCGCGAGCTAGGCGCTTGTCCGCCGAACTGGCCTTGAATTGACGCTGTGGTCCGCATCAGGTCTCCCATCCAAGAGACTAGCGTAGAGATACGGGTGCCATTGGCTTCGGCGAGATTGAACCAGCGAATGCCCCTTTGGTAGTCCCCCGCCACTCTTGGCAGAGAAGTTCCTCCCAGAACAGAAACGCCCCTGAGGGCCGCGTACTGTCCGTAACCCAAACCAACTTCCTGGCGTTCGCGGTAAACAAGCGACGGGTTGATCCGCAGAGCGTAACCGAGAGCTTCAATCACTGCTCTCTGTCCCCGTGGGTCACTAGCTCTCTGGTTAATGCCCTGGATTCTTTTGAGCAGTTCTCTTTCCGCGCGCGCGACCGGAGAATCCAAGTCACGCAACGAAGGCAGCGCCTCTACCCTGCCGTTAGAAGCTCGGTAATAACTTAACGCTTCCGGCATCCAGGCTCTTAGCTGCTGGGTGCGGGTGTCGTAACTCGGGTGGGTCGAAAGGTACTCGGGAGGCCCGCCGTGCTCGTTGCGCTCCATGCGTTCCCACATCTCCAGGGAGACCCTGGGATCATAGCCAGCCTTGGCCATGAGAATCAGACCGACATGATCCGCTTCCGATTCCTGCGAGCGGCCAAAAGGAAGAATTACGCCGACATTCGCCCCGAGACCATACGCCTGCAAAACCTGGCCAGCAAGCTGCGGATTGCCGCCCAAAGCACCAGCAAGGCCAAGCCCGCCGAGCTGCACCAGCAACTCTTGCGACATCCTCTCTCCCGGGTGACGCAACAGGGCGTGCGCGATCTCGTGACCCAAAATCACAGCCAGGCCTGCTTCGTCTCGCGCCACCGGGAAGATCCCGGTGTAAACCGCCACCTTCCCGCCCGGAACCGCAAAAGCGTTAGCCGTGTCGGGATCATCGATAACACGGAACTCCCACTGGTATTCGGGTTTATTCGCCGCCCGCGCGATGCGCTCCCCGACTTTGCGCACGATCCGTTGCGCCTCGGCATTGTTCGACAAAACGCTGTCGCGCAAAATATGCCGGTAGGCTTCCTCTCCCATTCCGACCTCCTGCCCTTCAGACACGAGCAGAAGCTGACTGCGCCCCGTGTAAGGCACGGTCGCGCAACCAACCAAAAGCAGTAAGGCAATCGCTGCAGAAAAAACGGTTTTCATATCTGCTTAAAGACTAGCTGGCAGGATTGCGGGAGGCAAGATGCGCCGCTGGTTTGCGCTCTCGGCTGTTCGCTCCGGCAAGATGCTTCTGTCGATTAAAGACTTTAAACCAAGAACCCAAACCTCTCCTGTTTAAAGTCCCAGTTTTCCCGGATTCATGATGGCGTGCGGATCCAGGGTGTTCTTGATCTGGCGCATGACTTGAAGGCCATAGCCATGCTCTCTTTCCATCAGAGGAGCGAGTTTGACTCCGACGCCGTGGCAATATTCCATGGAACCCCCGAAATCCTGAACCAGTCGCAACAACTCCTCGAGTGTGTCTTCGAGAACGCGCTGCTCCGCGTCGTCGCTTCCGACCATAACCGCGAGGCGCAGCGAAAACATCTCCGGTCGCGTCCAGAGCCCGCTCTCCTGGACACGCACACCGCGCCGGGAAACGACCTCGATGGCTGCCCGGCGGAACGCCAGGACGTTTGACGCGGGGAGCGCCACGTGAATCCAGTCCCGAGACAACTCGTCGCGCGGGCGTATCCTCCGGCGTTGGCGATTCTGCTTGAACTGCTGAGCGATCACGTGCCGGTCCTCCCACAACGCCTCGGCCGCCTCTTTTTCCATCCGCTTCCCATTCCTTCGTTCGCAGGAGGCCAGCGCGTGTCTCTCCTCGACTTCGACCATCTCGCCGTTTCCTTCAAATCCGAGGTAGAGAACGGCTCCCTTCTGCACTTTGCCCGGATCGTCGCCCAAGTCGAGCAGGATCGGCTTCATATCAGCTGCGAAGATATCCTGGACCGCGGCAAATCCCTCCTCAAAGGTCGGAAAGCGAAACGCGAGGAGAGAGCGTTTTTCAGGCGTGACAAAGACCCTGATCGTCGCTTCCGTAATAATTCCAAAACACCCTTCCCCGCCGATCAGGAGATGCTTCAAACTGATCCCGGTCGATGATTTTGGCACCGCTCGAGTGTGTAGCACTTCCCCATTCGGCAGGACCGCCTCCAATCCCAGCACTTGCTCCCCCATGGAACCGTACCGCGCGCCGCGGTAACCCAAACTGTTAGTCGAAATCGTTCCGCCAACGGTGGCAACAGGTACTGTCCAGGGATCGTGGCCCAGCATTAAGCCCAATTCAGCGAGCTTGGCGTTCAAATCCTCGAGCACAACTCCCGCCTCTGTGCGCGCCGAGAGCGCTTCTCTGTTGACTGCAAGAATCCGGTTCATGCCTTTGAGGTCGACGACAATCCCGGCACGAACCGACAGTGCCCCACCCATCAGTCCCGACCCTCCCCCGTACGGCACAATCGGCACCTTTTCCCTGTTGGCAAAAAGGATCACGTCCCGCACCTCGGAAACGGAGCGCGGCGTTACGACACAAACCGGTGAACATACAACCGGCCTTTTATCCGGGTGGATCCTCGACTCGCCGAGAGCATCCCAGGAAACCTGCGCAAGCAATGCTGGATCTGCGGAGACTCGCTCTTTGCCCAACAACGCGCGCAGTCTTTCAGTCAGCATTTGTTCTGGACTCATGAAATTGTTCCGATGTAAGATTTGGAAACGGCCCCTGAACTATAACGCAAAGCCGGCCCATCGAAAAGGCGAACCTGGTTACCATGCAAAAGCTAAAACGGGACTTTTATGACCGCCAGACAATAACCGTGGCCAAGAATCTTCTCGGCAAGTATTTGATTAGGTCCACGAGCGGAACGCAAAAAATCGGTAGAATCGTCGAAGTCGAAGCTTATCTCGGCCCGCATGACCTTGCTGCCCATTCGGCGCGCGGCAGGACCCCCCGCAACGAAGTCATGTTTGGCCCCCCGGGACACGCCTACGTTTACATGATCTACGGCATGCATTACTGCATGAACGTGGTAACCGAAGAAGACGGGCACGCTTCTGCCGTCCTGCTGCGCGCGCTAGAGCCCGTGCAAAACGTCACCGGCAATTCGCGCGGGCCGGGTTTGCTCTGTCGCGCAATGGGAATCGACAAGCAGCTCAACGGCTATGACTTGGAAAGCGCCGACTTTTTCATTGCCACCGACGGCAAGAAGAAAAGAATCGACATAGTTTCCCGCCCACGCATCGGCGTCGACTATGCGGGCCCTTGGGCCCGGCGGTTGTTGCGATTCTACGTCAAAGACAGCGCGTTTGTATCGCGGAAGTGAATAAGACTAGAGAGCGGCTTGAACCCGCGCCACTTCGTCGCCCTTCCCGTGCAACAAAGCCAGGCTCTCGTCGCGGGCGCGCCTGAAGTGCTGCAATTCGTTCCCGGCTAAACGCTCGATTCGCGGGATCTTCAGGGCAAGGAAATTGATCTTTTCTCCGTGGCGGAGAAACTCAAAGTGCAAGTGGGGACCGGTCGCATGCCCCGTTTGCCCGACGTAACCCACCACCTCTCCCTGATCGACCTCAACCCCCTTGCGAATTCCGGCAGCAATGCGCGAGAAATGGCCGTACCGCGAGACATAGCCGCCCGCGTGGCGGACTTCGACAAAATTGCCGTAGCCATTGCGCCAGCCGCTGAACTCGACCTGCCCGCGGCCTATGGCAACCACAGGCGTCCCGGTCGGAGCCGCGTAGTCAATTGCGCGATGGGGCCGAAGTGTCCGGAAAATCGGGTGCCGCCGCGCCAAGCTGAAGGGCGAGGAGATTCTGGTGTAGCTTAGTGGCGCGCGCAGAAAAGAGCGGCGCACGGCTTGACCTTCACCATTATAGTACGACCCGCTGCCATCGCCCGCAACAAAATAGAAGGCGTTAAAAAATTCACCGCCGGCTTCCAGTTCCGCAGCCGCAATCCGCCCGGGCACGCGCCGGCCATCCTCATAGTGCACGTCTTCGACGGCAACCGCGAAAGAGTCGCCCGCCTGAAAATCGGAAAAGAAATCGATGTCATACTCGAAGATCCTTGCCAGATCCAGAATCTGTTGCGGCGACAGTCCGGCCTCGACGCCGCTTTGGTAAAGACTATCCGTGATCGTGCCCCGAACGACTCGGGTCTCGCGCACGAAAGGAATCTCTCGCCGCTCGGCCAACCAGCCTTCCGTGGTCGCTTTCACGAGCACCAAGTTATCTTCAACGGCCATTTCCATGCCCTGAACCGATTTGTCTTCGGGATGGAGAACCAGCTTCACGTTGTCGCCAGCGCGCAGCCTCCTCAGATTCAGCAGCGGGCGAAGCTTGTCGATCAGATCGTGCGCGGACGGGGATTTCAAGCCATAGCGATTGAGAATCGAAAGCAGGGTATCGCCGCGCCGCAAAGTGACGCCGACGCGCGGCGACGCTTCCGGGACCACGGGCTCGGGAGCTCTGGGCTCCTGCTCCTCAGGCAGATAAGGCAGCAGCGGACAGCACAGGAGCAAAATGACTGCCGTGGCACCGATCCCTGTAGCACGAAGAGCCCATTGACAAAAGCGGCGTAAAAAAACTTGTTGGCAGATTCTCAGCAGCTTCATCATCAGGACTGAAAGCGAACCAAACTTTTTTACTCGATTTTCCTCCTTGAGTCAAAGAAAAACGTACGTTCTAACCTCCCAAATAGGCCTGACGAACCAGCTCGCTCTCGGCTAGCTCTTTTGCCGCGCCCTCGAGAATGATGCTCCCGGTCTCCAAGACGTAACCGCGCTCGCAAATCTCCAGCGCGATCGCGGCGTTTTGCTCGACCAAAAGAAGCGTCACGCCCTGCTGATTAATCGTCATGATCGTGTCGAAGATTTGATTCACAAGTCGGGGCGAAAGCCCCATCGAAGGCTCGTCCAGCAGCAGCATCTTGGGACGGGCCATCAGCGCACGACCGATAGCGAGCATCTGTTGTTCTCCTCCCGAGAGTGTTCCGGCAACCTGGTTGCGCCGTTCCTTCAGACGGGGAAAGAGGGTCAGCACGAGATCCAGATCCCCGCTGATTGCGTTGGCGTGGCGCGTGTAGGCTCCGGTTTGAAGATTTTCGAGAACGGTCAGGCGTTGAAAAATTTTCCGCCCCTCCGGGACGTGCACCATTCCGAGGCGCACGATGTCATGAGGTTCGACTTTCTCCAGCGCCCGCCCTTCGAACTCGATCGTCCCGCTCCGTGGCCGCAGCAGCCCGGACAGCGTCTTCAAAGTCGTTGTCTTGCCGGCGCCGTTGGCGCCGAGAAGCGCAACCCGTTCCCCGTTGGCGATCGAAAAGGAAAGGCTCTTGACGGCATGAATGGCGCCGTAAAAAACCGACACATTACGAACGTGAAGCATGCTCGGTCCATTTTCCGCGCCCGAGGTAGGCCTCGATCACGCGCGCGTCACTGCGCACCTCCGCCGGACTCCCTTCGGCGATCTTCTGGCCGAAATCGAGCACGGAGACCTGATCGGAAATGCCCATTACGACGCGCATGTTGTGCTCGATGATCAGCAAGCTCTGCACGCGGTCGCCCACAAGCCGGCGCAGCAACTCCATGAGAAACTGCGCTTCGGAGAAATTCATGCCGGCCGTCGGCTCGTCCAACAGAAGCAGCTGCGGGGTGGAGCCCAAGGCCCGCGCAATCTCCAGGCGACGTTGGTCTCCGTAGGAAAGCTCCCGCGCCGCCACGCCGTCTTTGTCCGTCAGGCCGACGAGCGCAAGAATTTCCCGGGCTTGCGCTGCCGCTCGCAACTCTTCTCGGCGAAAGGTTCTCGTGCGCAGCAGGATGGCCGCGCTTTTTTGACGGAGCCGGGGATGCATCCCCACGAGAACGTTTTCCAAAGCACTCATCTGTCCGAACAAACGGATATTTTGGAACGTGCGCCCGATCCCCGCGCAGGCAATGCGATCGGGCCCCAACCCCACGAGAGAACTGCCGTTGAAAAGAATCTGACCTTCATCGGGCTGATATAAACCGGTAAGCAAGTTAAAGAGCGAAGTTTTCCCGGCGCCGTTGGGCCCGATGAGCGAGGCGATCCTGCCACGCTCCAAAGACAAACTCACTTCGTTCACGGCCACAAGGCCACCGAATCGTTTGGTGACCTTGTTAACTTCCAGCAGCGCCATGGGTGCTCTTGCTGCCGCCCCTCGCCGGTAAAATGCCTTGCGGGCGGAAGATCATCATCACAATCAGGATCAGCCCGAAAACCATTCTTTCGTATTTGGCCGGCTCGAGCTGGGCGGGAATCTGGCTGAGATCGAAGTTCCCTAGCAGCGGAAGATAGAGAAACGCCCCCGATTGGCGTAACCCGTTGAGCCACAAAGAGAGCCCTTTCAGCAGCTGGAGGTTGAGAATGGTCAGCGCCATCGCACCGAGAACAACGCCTGGAATCGAGCCGGCTCCACCCAGGATTACCATTGCCAGTACTCCGATCGACTCCATGAACGTGAAGCTTTCCGGGTTGATGAAAACTTGCTTAGCAGCAAAGATCATGCCCGTGACGGACGCGAAGGCTGCACCGACCGCAAAGGCGAAAAGCTTCATCTTGACGACCGGGATTCCCACGGTAGCCGCTGCGGTTTCATCTTCACGGATCGCTTTCCAGGCCCTGCCGATTGCGGACTCTTCGAGGCGGTGGCTGACGACAACCACCGAAGCCACGAGAAGGAGCACAAGAAAATAAAAATACAGCGGGTACACCGCTGACGGTTCCGCCTTACCCCCGAGCGTTTCAAGCAACCCTTGAAAAAATAGCGGGGGCCTCTGAATCGGTGTGATTCCGCGCGGGCCATTGGTGAAATTGATCGGTTTGTCCAGATTATTCAGGAGCGCGCGGATCACTTCGGCAAACCCCAACGTGACAATTGCGAGATAATCGCCTCTAAGACGGAGCACCGGCAGCCCGAGAACGACGCCGGTCAAAGCTCCCGCCCCGATGGCCAAAAACAAAAACGGGAAGAACCAGGCCGCGGACAGCGGGAAATAGCCGCCCGCAATGAATTCGTTTGCCTGTGCGGAGCCGAAGATGGCCCATAGATACGCGCCGATCGCGTAAAACGCCACAAAACCCAGATTCAACAAACCCGCGAAGCCGACGACGATATTCAGCCCCAGCGCGAGCGCGATGTAAATACCGACTTGAATCGCGACCTCAAGGTAATAGCCGTTGATCGAGCCTAAAAGCGGTAGCAGGATAACGGTGACCACAATGAGAAGGAAAAGCTTTCCCTTTGCGGCCACAGGAGAGTAATAGATTCCCAGAAGTGAGGCCTCGAAGAGGAGGAAAGCGAACACCGATCGCGGGAAAGAGTAAACCAACAAGCTGGTAAAGGCGATATAAATCGCCAGCCCGAACCCGTAGGGGAATCTCTTCATGCCCGCTCGCGCACGACTTCGCCCATCAAACCTTTAGGTCGAAAGGTGAGAATCAAAATGAGGATGGCAAACGCAAAAACGTCTTTATACTCCGCGCCGAATGCACCGCCGGTTGCCAGCGAGAGATACGAAGCGGCGAAGGCTTCGACGATTCCCAAAATAATGCCCCCCAACACCGCACCGGGCATATTGCCGATGCCTCCCAGAACCGCTGCAGTGAATGCCTTCAAGCCCGGAATGAATCCGCTGTACGGATTCACCAGGCTGTAGTGGAGCCCGAAGAGAACGCCGGCCGCGCCACCCATGGCTCCACCGACAAAGAACGTGAGCGCGATCATCCGATTGACCGGGATCCCCATCAATGAAGCCGCATCCGGGTCTTCGGCGACGGCACGTATCGCCGTGCCGACTTTGGTCTTTTTAACGAAGAGATGAAGGCCCGAAAGCATCGCGAGCGCAGTGACAATGACAAGCAGGGATTTAACCGGCAATTCTAGACTGTTCCCTAAGGGAATGGTCTTCTCAATCAGGTTCAGGCTGGGATAGGTCAAATAGAAAGTGTTGCGCCACAGACCCTCAATCAGCCGCACCAGATCCTGCAGAAAAAAGGAGGCCCCCACGGCGGAGATGAGTGGTGCCAGCCGCGGCGCCCCGCGCAACGGGCGATAGGCGATTCGTTCCAAGCCCACGGCGACGAAGCCGCTGAACACCATCCCGCATAAAAGGATCACCAGAAGAATCCATGCGGGATACAACGCCGCCAGGGTCCCAGCCCTCTGAAGCGGAAGAAGGATTTCCACTCCGACAAAAGCGCCGATCATGAAAACTTCGCTGTGCGCGAAATTGATGAACTCCAGGACGCCATAAACCATGGTGTAGCCCAGCGCGATCAGGGCGTACATGAACCCCAAGACAAGTCCATCGATCAGGACCTGAGGAAATATGGCGACCGCGATGTCCAACGAAACTATGCGCGCTAGAGAGCCGGGCGATTATTTTTTTCTTGCTGGCGGCGATTCTTGCTCAACGACGCTGACGACCTTTCCGGGATAGGAGTCTTTGTTAAATTGCAGCACGAAATACTTGGTCTTGGTCGGATCTCCCTTATCATCCAACGTGATGTTGCCCGTAATCCCCTTAAAATCCTTCACCCTCCGGATCGCGCTGCTGATCTGGGCTCTGGTGGGTTTCTTCCCTCGCGTTTCCTGAATCGATTGTTCCACGGCCCTCAGTCCCAGCGCCGCTGCGTCGTAACCATACATCCCAAAAGACTCTACTTCTTTGCCGAATCGTTGCTTGAACTTGCGTGCAAACTCAGCCGACCGCGGATACGCGTCGATGGGTCCCGCGACCGTGGTATAGAAAGATCCCACCACGCTCGGACCGGCGATTTTAACCATCTCCGAAGAATCCAATCCGTCTGGTCCCATGAACGCTGCCCGGACTCCCCTTTCACGCAACTGCTTCAATAACAGTCCTCCCTGGTAATAAATGCCGCCGAAATAGACGAGGTCCGGATTGAGCGCTTTGAGCGGCACGATCAACGGAGCAAAGTTGGCCCGTTCTTCAGTCCCTTCGTACCCTAACACGCGCAACCCCAGCCTGTTCGCCTCGTTGCGGAAATTGTCGGCGATCCCCTGGCCGTACAGCGTCTTATCGTTAATGAGATACACGGTTTTGACCTTCAGATTCTGTGCGGCGAAGCGGGCGCCCACCGGGCCTTGAATGTCATCTCTGCCGCACACGCGGTTAACGTTCGGATATCCCCGGTCCGTGATCTCGGTCGCGGTATTCGCCGGCGAGATCATCGCCAACGAGGATTCCTTATAGACCTCGGAAGCGGGCAGAGCCACGCCCGAATTGAAGTGACCGATAACAAGCAGAACTTCGGGATCAGCGACGATATTGCGCGCATTGGCGACCCCCACTTCCGGCTTCGCTTGGTCGTCGTAGGGGACAAAGACCAGCTCGAAACCGGCCTTGCGAAAGCGACTTACGGCCTCCTCGACCGCGAGCTGCGCGCCTAACTTGATGTGCTCACCGATTTGAGCCTGCTCGCCCGACAGCGGGGTCTGCGTGGCGACCTTAATCACATTCTTCTGCGCCCAGGCATTCGTATTGCAAAAGGAACCCGCGAGAACGAGTAAAGACAGACCCAAAACAAGTGATCGGATCGCCATTGATGCACCTCGGCTTGATTAAACAGGGGTTATGCTAACAAATCGCTTTTCCGAGCGCTACACAAGGGGTTCGAGAATTTTCTTCGGACGGATGCACGGGCGGCGTTTCACAGCATTTGACACCACCGCCCACAATTCAGTAGGTTTCTGACGGACTGGTCCCCCGCAAGATCAGCATTGACGACGGCGATATCGTTTTCGTAACCCCGGGGGAGGATCCCTCCGTATCCGCGGCGTACAAATCTCGCTGACAGACTTTTCCGCCACGCAGCCATTTCCGTATCGGATTGCGCTGGGATTGCCCGGCCTCAAACCGATCTCCTTGACCGGGCTGCTGCGCTAAGATGAATCCCGCGCAACGTTAGAGATCAAACAAAACCAACTCGCCGCCCAGGACATTCTGTTTGCGGTCAACGGCAGCATGACCGATTTAACTGTGGTACCGCGCTTGAGCCTAACAATGGCCAATGATCGGTTTGAGGCGAAGCCGATCATAGAGCTGCTGCGCGAGACCGGTGTCATTCATAAGGAGTTTCAAGCTGAAGGTGCGATGGCCCTCAAGGTGGATACGTCCGGGCTTTCCAATAACTTGGTCACGCAGGCCAGCGCGCAGCTTCACGGCTTGAAAGTAAACGACTCACGCGCGTTCAACGGCATGGTATCGGGAGAAGTACGCCTGATGTTGCCATCGGGAGGAGAGGTGCCCGCAATTCGCGCTCTCAGAGGCAACGGCAACGTCGCCGCCAAAGAAGGGGTGCTGACCCATGTGGACTTGTCGCCAAAATCCAACAGATCACGGGACTGCTCGGGTTGGCACGAGACCAACAAGCTGGCGCGACAACCTTCAGGAAGCTCGAGGGTGAATTTATTGTAGCGAAGGGTGTAGCCAACTTCAGCCGCATCTTCCTCGATAGTCCGTTAATGGAAGTCAGCGGCAACGGGAAGATCAACCTGTCCCCACCATCACTGGATCTCCGTTTGGCGGCAACCCTGTCCCAACAAGCTTCGACGCAAACCGCCGGTGCCCGCACCTCCACGTTTTTCAAAGACAGCGAGGGCCGGATTGTGGTGCCACTCAAGGTTGCCGGTCCCGTCAGGGCCCCATCGGTCAGTCTGGACGCCGAGGAGTTGATCCGAAAGAGCACCGGCCAACTCTTCAAACAGGGCAGCGGCAGTTTCTTTGAACGCTTTTTCCGGCGACGGTAACGCGGCTCCGTATCTTAATTTTCGGCAAGACTATTCTCCGTCGACTCCGAAACACCCCTTGCCTTAATGTGATCGCCGGAATCGTCCTTCGCCGTCATCCCGCCCAAAGCTTCGAGTCGAGCGCGCCCACTGTTGAAAGTACCGATAACCGAGCCCAAAGAGGATCATTGCTCCGCCGGCAAGCGTAGCACTTGAAGGCGTTTCCCCAACGGTAAGCGCGACCCAGATCGGGTTTAGCACGGGCTCCACGAGAACAATCAAAGAAGCTTCCTGCAGAGAGATCCTTTCCAAACCTTTCGAGAACAGGAAATAAGGGATTCCCAGCTGCACCACACCCATCGCGGCTAAGCTCACAGTCTGCGCCAACGACAGCGCAAGCCCGGATCTGGCGAAGGGGAACAGTACCAAACAACAAACCAGGTTGTTGATCCACGTCAAAAATGCCGGGCTGATCTGTTGCACAAAGCGCAGGTTTGTCATGTAGACGGCAAAAAGAAACCCGCTCACAACGGCCATCGTGACCCCCGGCGCATCCGGGAGCGCCCGACTTGCGCCAAAAATAACTCCAATCCCGGCCATTCCGGCCAGCAGAGCAATGAGGTTTCTTCTTGACACCGGCTCTCCAAACAGGACACGCGCGAAAAGAAAAACGAAGATAGGGGCGGTGTATTGTAGAACGATCGCGTTGGCCGCCGTTGTCAACTTGTTTGCCCAAACAAACGTGCTGACGGCCGCAGTGTAACTCAACGCCGAGATCAGGACGGAGAAACGTGCTTGCCAATGCCTGGCGCGCACGCAAGGCAAGAAAAGCAGAGCGGCAAAGAAACTGCGGTAAAAGACGATCGTGAGCGGGTGGAGATCCAGCGATTTGATGAAGACCCCACCCAGGCTCCAGAGACCCCCTGCGCACAGCACGAGTACCCGGCCCTCAGAGACAGGGCTTTCCTTGAATCGCACAACCCCCGATTCCCAGACCCTGAATTGGCAGTAACTCGACTAACCTGAATCCCTGGCAGCCGGCAACAGCGACGGTGGTCGTCGGCTGCACGACGACAGACTAAGTTTTTCTTCGACTGGATGTGGAAACGCTACGCCTCCACAGCCTACGGGTTTTCGGGCACGACCGAGACTTTTACGGTGGCCGTAACGTCTGCTGTAAGACGCAGTGGAACCGCAAATTCTCCCGTCGTTTTGATCGGTTCCTCGAGGTGAATTTTTCTCCGCTCCACTTCAAAGCCTTTTCCCCGCAAGGCTTTCTCAATGTCCATATTCGTGACCGAACCGAACAATTTCCCTTCCTCCCCGACCTTCGCGAATATCTTCAGGTCCAGCGCTGCCAACTTGTCACTCAAGGTCTGCGCCTGCCTTAGTACCTTCTGGCTCTGAACCGCAAGAACCCGCTTCTGGTGTTCGAACGCCTTTAGATTCTTCTTGTCGGCAACCACAACCAGTTTTCTCGGTAACAAATAATTGCGCGCGTAGCCGTCACGCACCTGAACGGTTTGTCCCAATTTGCCCAAATTAGGGATGTCTTCCTTCAAGATTACTTCCATAAAAGCCTCCTTAAAACGCCGGCCGCCTGGCCCCTTAGCGCACCGCTCAAGCCCGGAGAATCACGATGCATGGGTGGTTCCTAACTCGCTTTTATTTAATCGCCGAAAGTCGCCCCAGAGATCAAACAGACCCAGGCCAACGACCAGTAACGTAAAAAACTGTTCCAAGAAAATAAGTGCGTAACCGATACCCCGCAAGAAAATCGGCACCCTCTTGTGATGAAAATAATACGCAACGATGGCCAGGCCCTGGAAAAAGTAACAGACCATGCTGACCAGAAAGAGGTTCAGACACAACACCCTGACCCAGCCGTATGGGAGTACCAGCAAACAAAAGCCGGAAACGATAAAGCACCAAATGAGTAGTTCCGGAGACTTCCATTCTTTGGGGTCTGCGTCAGGCAAAAGCCTCCCGCGCGCGTCTGGAAGGCGACGCAGCAGCGCCAACAGATTCAGCAAAACAGCCACTGCACAGCCGGTAAAAGCAAGCGCCGGGAGAACCTGCAGAATCAGTTCCACGAGTTGGGATAAATGCTCCCGCAAATACTCCGTGCCCTCTCCGGAAACACCGGCACTTTCGTAAAATTTGAGGGCAAGCGCCAGGTTTTGGCCAAGTGTGTCACGGATGGCATTATGCAAATTGGCAAACGACCCGGCCAGCGTGTGCGCAATAACGAAGCCGAAGGCAAAGAAACCGGTGGTAGCCATAAGGACGATTCGTTCCAGCGACCGATCCTGGCCCAAGGCAAAAAGGAGAAAGACCGCGAGTGAAGCTACCACAAGGTAACTGAGCCCTAGCTCGACACCGCTCAATGCAAGAACCGCGACACCCGCCAGCATCGTCGTTCCCAGCAGAGCGCGCCGGCCATGCTTCCCCCCCAGAACCAAAAGAGGCTGGGGAACCAGCAGCATCAGTAAAATCCCCGCCACGGGAATCATCACCGCGGCCAGAAACAGGAATAGAGAACAAACCAGGGCCAGGCAAGAATGTTTCAGGGTCGTATTTGAGGTTACCCAGGAATCATTCAAGGCGGCGCTAGTCCTTAACGGTGCTGAAGGGAAGGAGGGCGATATTGCGGGCGCGTTTGATCGCGACCGTAAGCGGCCGCTGGTGCTTCGCACAGGTACCCGTAATCCGACTCGGCGTAATCTTGCCTCTCTCAGTGACGAATTGAGTCAGCAGCCTATAGTCTTTGAAATCGATGTTTAGTTTCTTGTCGGCACAAAAGCGACAAACCTTGCGCCGCGCCATCATGCGCCGCCGACCTGGCCCTCTGTCTTCGTCCGAACGTTCGCGTGGCATTCTTGGACCACTGTTTTCTTCACGCATCTAATGATCCTCCAAATTTTGTTTCCACTCACTGCCAGTGGGTGTTTCGCTCTTTCGTGCTGATCCCTGGTCCTCTGCGGGCGCGGGAGCGCGGTCCAAATCCATGAACTGCACCGCGCTGGCGATAATCTCGTACTTGCTCCTTCTCCTGCCCTCCGGGGTTTCCCATCGTCGTTGTGTCAGTCGCCCTTCGACCAACACGCGCGATCCTTTACGCAAACGCTCCCTGCTGTGTTCCCCATGACGCCCAAACACCACGATATCGACGTAGCAGGTCTCCTCCTTGGTCTCACCATGCAACTTATGGCTTTGTTGCACGGCCAGTGAAAACTCGCAGACGGCTACCCCGCTCGGGATGTATCGAAGGTCCGGATCTCGAGTGAGATTCCCCATCAGGATAACCTTATTATACCCAGCCATCCGATGCTCCGTTTCCCCTGTGAGGAAAGCGGCCGATTACGATGGTTCTGGCTTCGCCGGTTCTCGGTCTCCGCTCCGGTTCGGAGCGCGATCCTCAACTTCGGGTCTGCTTGCTGGAGTTTGTTCTTCCACGCGCACGGTTAGGTGGCGGATGACGCCTTCGCTGAGCTTTAGATTGCGGTCCAACTCGGCTACGGCGTCAGGAGGGGCCGTATATTGCATCAAGGTATAATAACCCTTAGTTTGCTTCTGAATGCGGTAAGCGAGTTCCCGGATCCCCCATTCTTCCACATGCGTCACGACAGCGCTTAGCCCTTCGACGATTTTCTTGAATCGGTCGATGAATTCCTTGGCTTTCCCGGCATGATCGGGGTGGATCACAAACACGGTCTCGTACCGGTTAGAATTGGTTGTGCTTTCCATAAGTTACTCACCCTCTAGCATAGCACTGAACGATTTACAATTCAGCTTTTTGGCCAATATAAAGCGCCGACTGTGAACCCGGAGACCAAGGACCCGGTCGATTGCGTGCCTGGTTTTGTCGTTATCCGGCTCCGCCGGCAAAATTTTTATTCCGCCCGGTTAAACCGCTCCATGGTTCTCTCCGGCCCCTCGCGCAACAACGCCGCTACCGCATCCGCCCCTCGGTCGAGGATCCCGTCAAGAAGGGAAATTTCGGCCGTAGAAAACGCATCGAGCACAAAATCGGTTGGCTCGACTCCTGGAGGAGGACGTCCAATTCCCAGCCTGACACGGAAAAAAAACTCCGTCCCGAGCGCCTCAAGGATGGACTGAATCCCTTGGTGTCCTCCGGAGCCACCCCTGGAGCGGATCCGGATGCGCCCGAAAGGCAGATCCAGATCATCATGCACGACCACCAGGTCTTTGATATCCTCCGTTACTCCGTCAAACACTTCCCTCACGGCCGACCCGGAGCGATTCATGTAAGTCTGCGGCTTAACCAAAAGAGCCTCCTCACCGTCGAGTCTCCATCTCCCGGTCAGGGACTGAAACTCCGGCTGGGCCAAACTCAGTCGATGTAACGCGACAATCCGGTCGAGAATCAAAAAACCCAGATTATGCCGGGTGCGCTCGTATTGCTTCCCGGGATTGCCCAGACCCAGGACAATCTTCACCTGGATTTCCTGAAAACAACCGTGAACTGGTGCACCGAGCTAAGATTCGGAGCCCTCTTCCTTCGCCTCACCAGGAGTTGCAGCAACTTCGGCCCCCTCAACCGTTGGTACCGCTTCAGCGACAGGAGCCTTTTCAACAGTCGGCGGAACCACGCTCACGACGGGAAAATCCGTCTCATAGACAGCAACCACACCGGCGGGAATGGACAGATGAGAGACGTGCAGCGAGTGGCCGATGTCGAGAGCGGAGACCTCGACCTTAATATATTCTGGAATATCCATTGGCAGACATTCCACCTCGATCTCACGCGCGATGGGCTGAAGGATGCCGCCGCGAACGACGCCCACAGCCTTACCGACAAAATGCAGTGGTACCTTGACAGTGATTTTGACCGTGAGATCAACTTCATAAAAGTCCACGTGCTGGAGAGCCCCCGTCACCGGGTGATATTGGATGTCCTTGACCAGCGCCACCTTGCTCGCCAACGGCGCAGCGTCAGAGGCGATCCGGATCAAATGCGACCCTTCACTTCCAGCTACACAGGCAAGGAACTCCCGATTATCAATTTGAAGCGAGACCGGCGCGGTTTTCGGGCCATAAAAAACCCCGGGGATTTTACCCTGACGGCGCAAGCTTTTTGCTTTCCCCTTTGGTCCAACTTCACGGGGCTCGGCTTTGATCTCAATCGTTTCCACTCAAGAATACCTCCTCGTAGAGAGGTTTGGACCTCTCAGACAAAAAGCGAACTAATCGACTCTTCCTCGTGCGTGCGGCGAATGGCCTCGGCAATGAGGCGCGCCACAGAAAGAACCTTGACTTTCTTGCAGCCGTCCGCCTCTGCGCTCAAGGGGACGGAGTTTGTCACTACCAGTTCTTCGATCGCAGATTCATTGATCTTGCGCATGGCCGAACCCGATAGGACCGCATGCGTGCAGCATCCTAGGATTTTCTTCGCCCCTTCCTTTTCCAGCGCCTGCGCGGCCATCGTCAGGGTTCCCGCGGTATCCACCATGTCATCGACCAGAACCGCCACCTGTCCCGCGACTTTACCGATGATGTTCATTTCCGCGACCACATTGGGACCTACTCTCCGCTTATCGATAATAGCCAAGGAAGCATTAAGCCTCGTAGCAAAGTCTCTGGCCCTCTCTACCCCCCCTGCGTCCGGGGATACCATGGTAATTTCGTCCCGGTTCAGACGCCGTTCAAGATATTCGAGCAGGACCGGCGTCGCGTAAAGGTTGTCCACGGGAACATTAAAGAATCCCTGAATCTGGCCGGAATGCAAATCCAACGTGAGAATCCGGCTGGCACCGGCTGTAGTCAGAAGGTCAGCAACCAACTTGGCGCTAATAGGAACTCTGGGAAGCACTTTCCGGTCCTGTCTGGCATACCCGTAGTAGGGAATCACCGCGGTGATGCGCTGAGCCGAGGCGCGTTTAAAAGCATCGAGCATCAACAGCAGTTCCATCAAGTTGTTGTTTCCCGGCGCGCAGATGGACTGGATGACAAACACATCTCCACCGCGCACGTTTTCCCGGATCTCGATCTTTGTCTCCCCATCGCTGAAGGTTTCTACCAGAGCCTTTCCCAACGGGGCTCGAAGATAACCGCAAATTTCGTGCGCGAGCGGCAGATTCGAGTTCCCCGCAAATATCTTAATTTCGGCCCCTCTTTCACTCATCGCATTGCCGTCGCTATCTAGAATCCCTTAACTGGGATCGATGTGAATGGTTTCAGAGGAACAACAAACTGGCTGGGCGGGAAGGATTCGAACCTTCGATACCGGATCCAAAGTCCGGGGCCTTACCGCTTGGCGACCGCCCAACCCCGAACCCTTTCACCCCCAGAAATTTCACTCGACTTCTGAGGATGAATTCTCATGGCCCCCTGTGAACCCTCGTCCCCCACTTTGAGATAGTACTTTTTGATACTCCGAAATAATTTTTTCCTCTATCATTCGACGCGTCTCATTGTTCAGGGGATGGGCGATATCTTTATAGGTGCCGTCCTTGCGTTTCTTGCTTGGCATAGAAACGAAAAGCCCCGTGGTCCCACGAATAATCTTTAGGTCCCGCACCAAAAAGCAGTGATCAAAAGTGATCGTGACATAGGCCTTGAGCTTTTCTTCCTCCACCGGAAAGACCCTAACCTCGGTAACTTCCATAGGGACCTCCTTCCCCTTAGGATAACCTTCGAATCAGGGGAACGATTCAATGTCAGCTCAACGAATGCACCAAGTATGCCTGAGTCTTCTCCTCCTTCTGCAGACGGCTAAAGGCCCTTCGGGCCGCCACCTCCGACTTAAATATTCCAAAGACCGACGACCCACTCCCCGACATGAGGGCCGCTAGGGCACCTTCTGACAGCAGCTCCTGCTTCAAAACTGCCAACTTAGAATAGCGGGGAAGTGTTACCGCTTCCAGGTCGTTGGTCAGAATACGTGCCAAGCTCTCGCGAGTTCTCAGAGAGGCGATAATGCTAGTATTTCTAACCAGTTTTGTCAACTTAACACGAACGTTCTGATACGCCCAACCCGTCGCCACGGGAAACCCCGGGTAGAGCACGATCAACCACAGAGTTGGCAGGCGTGTTAAACGTTTGACCTTCTCTCCTCGACCTCCAACTCGCGCAGGCTGTCGATAGATGAAAAACGGCACGTCCGACCCTATTTTGGCGGCTAGCGTAGCGAGTTTCCGCGGGCTTAATCCGAGCCGAAACAAGCGGTTCAGGCCGATCATTGCTGCCGCAGCGTCACTGCTTCCGCCTCCGAGACCTCCTCCAACAGGGATGCGCTTGCGAATACGGATCTCGACAGATTCTCCAATACCTCGTTGGCCCAATATCAGAGCTGCCGCCCGATACACGAGATTTTCCTTGTCATCGGGAACTTCGGGCTGGTCACAGACAACCGTGATTTGTTCCGCCCCCTCCCGGGTCTTCCTAATTTCAATTACATCGTAAAGCGCGATAGGAACCATCACGCTGTCGATACGATGATAGCCATCCCTCAGCTTGCCCAAAATCCTAAGGGTTAGATTGATTTTCGCCGGAGCTTTGATGCGCACAAAACCCAGCTTAGCTTTAGCCTGGCACGTTGCCAAGGTTTGCCTTTGAATCGGAACGCGGTCGCCTGAGCGTTCATGGAACGGAACGGGAAAGAATCAGCCAGTGCCAGGACGATGGGGCGAGAGATCAATTAACGGATCGCGGCTCTGGTCGCTTATCGGGATAACGGGAAAGGCGAATATGAACTTGCTTGGACTCATCCCCAAAAAACGTGCACACGAAGAAAACGGCGATCGCCATGCCACATAAAGCGTACAGCGCGAACGGCGACATTGAACCCGCTTGTGATAAGTAATCTCCCCATTGCACCATAAAGCCGAGATAATAGGTAAACATATAGGTAATGAGAAGGCAGATTTTTACCCGGTTGAACAGTAAGAACGGCAGCAGGCTAAGGATGAAGAAGAATACCTGCCAGATCGGTATGACCTGATTAAAAAAACCCAGGCTTAGCAGTTTCTCGGTATCAAAGATTTCCATTCCACGCTCCCTGCTAACGTTAAAGGCTTACCGGAGGGTCGCGGCGTCATTTTTCGCCATGTGTCAAGCCGAACCTTGGGCTTATTATAACCTAAGCGTGCGAGAAACAAAATCCGGCTCTCGTCCGGAACCGGATATGAATCCAGAGAATCCGCTGATTGTGGCTTCTAGTCAGCGTGAATGGTCGGGCCTTTGATGAGTGGTCGAGAGGGCAATTCTGTTGTCACTTCTTGGCCTGTGCTAACGCGTGATCGATAATTTCCTGCACTGGCTTCATATCCATCCAGTCCGGACTCCACATGACAATATACTTTGTCCCCTCTCGCCGGCGCATCATCGGATGCACGTCAGTTTTAGGGATATCGATCCTGAGCGAATCATTTCTTCCGGCGCTTTCGGGGTCTCTTTGCACTGCGATTTGTCCCTCCCGAGAAAGCAGCCAGTTGACCAGGACCTTGGCCGCATTAGGATGAGCCGGTTTGTCCATCAGCGCAACGGCACCGCCAATCGGATCCAATCCAACGCCTTCCTTCAAGGCAGTAGTATCAAGGACCTGCACAGGCAACCCCTGTTGGTTCGCGGTCAAGGTGTCGTCCGATTGGCTGAAAAGAAAGAGAGCATACCGCTTTTGCGCGAGCCAATCTGTTGCCTGGCGATAATCGCGTGACAACGTCAGGTCCATCTCGGTCAGGAGACGTCGTAGATACTCGGAACCCAACTCCGGATTATAGTAGAGAAAGCGTGCTCCGTTTCGACCTTCTCCGGTTCGCGGATCGGTGGCGACGATTTTTCCTTTCCATTTGGGATTGAGCAGGTCCCAGTAGGACTTGAAATCCGCCGGGTTGACCAGATCCGTATTGTAGCTGGCGAAACGCACATAGGCGCTGCCCGCGGGGATAAAGAGATATTTTCCCTCGCCATCCGCGTAATGATGTCTACCTTGCCACCATTTGGAGGGGTCTTTCACTTCGGGAAGAATGAAAGCCGAACTGATTGGCTGTAATGCCTTGGCACGATAGAGCGAATGGGCTGAGGTCATGCCGCAGCGCACCACGTCAGCCAGGTATTTCCCGGCCCGCCTTTCCGTCATGATGCGCGACACGACATCACTGCAGGATAGCGAAACGACTACCGTCTTTATTTTCGGGAACGACTTGTGAAACTCATCCAAGAACCGATAGCTTCCGCTTGCGGAATAGGCCACCTCCCCCTCTTGCTCCGCGGCCTTGACGGTTCTTTCCCATTCGCTTTGCCAAGTCGCTTCTCCCGGGAAGCCACTGCCGGGCTGGATTGCCTGACAGACAAAGAAGGCCAAAACCAAAACCAATTTCATCGCGCCCCTGCTTGCGGTCATCGGATCTCCCTCCTTGTCCGCTGGCATCTAGTTTTGCTCAAGCCGGAAAAACTTGATGGCGTTGCCGCATACCATCTTGGATCTTTCTTCCTCCGGAATGCCGGCGAAGTTTCTTTCGATCACCCCCTTGGAATCGGGCCAGTCGGACTCCTGATGCGGAAAGTCGGAACCCCAGATCAAGTGATCTACATTGATTTTGTGGCGCAGCTCGACCCCGATCCGATCAAACTGAAAACCCCACAAGCAATGCGCGCGAATGTGTTCGCTTGGGAGACGCGCGAGCGGCTTGAAGCCGAAGAGCCTCTGCGCCCAGCGATAGTGACGATCGTAACGGACATCCGCCGCTTGCAAAAAGAAGGGAATCCAGCCGATTTGGTTCTCCGCAAAAAAGATGCAGAGATTCGGAAAACGTTCGAAAAGACCTGAGAGTACCCATTGCGCGGCGGCGACGGCGCCGCTGCCGCGCGTGGGGCCGAACCTGCCCACTTGCTCTACTATCCCGTGAACGATCTTTTCTGACAACTGCTGCGGGTCGTTTGGAAACTTAAACAAGGGAGACTCGCGCTCGCCGGAGCGATCGAGGTCCACATGGACTGAAATCGGCATATTGAGAGCCAAGGCCGCAGCCCAGAATGGGTCGTCCTCCTCCGATGGGTAGGCATTGCCCGCAGGAAACCCCTGCAAGAGAACGGTTTTAAAACCCAGCTTGGCGCAGTACTGCATCTCGTCAATCGTGTCTGCCACATCGTGCGTCAATGGTAAGATACCCACGCCGATGAGACGGTCAGGATTCACCGCACAGTATTCTTCCGCCAGCCAACCATTGTAGGCGCGAACCACCGCTTTATAAGCGGCGTCATCCTTGATGCGCCGCCAGAGCTTCGGGCCGCCTTGCTGCGACGGGAAAAGGACTTCCGCGTCGATGCCGTCTTGATCCAACTCTTGTAGCCGCTGGTCAGGCCCGCCCGTTCCCGGCGTGCCCTCATAGACCGCTCCGAGCGGAAGGTACTGGTCGCGTCCCTTGCCGCCGTACAGGTCCGCTGCTGCTGCGGGCCGGGCGAGCTTGTTGTCGATCATCCATCCATCATATCCGTCAGACATCCGCACGAGCTGAGGCGCGTGCTCGCGATACCTCGGCTCGAGGCGGTTGATCCAGTGCTTTGAATCTATTTCCAGGTGCGAGTCACCCGAGATGTAACGATACTTCATTGCCGGTATTCTCCCCCTTACTTCACCATCTGACCGTAATGGTTCTTTTATCACCTTGGGGTGAAATCTTGTCAAGCAACCTTGAATAAATGCCGCGAAACTGGCTCCCGGCCGTCCGCGGCCCGCCGAGACTTCTTGACCAAGCCCACGAGTCTTAGTATGCAGTGGCCATGATCGCGAAGATTTCCAGGGCCGAAACAAAACTTCTCTCAATTCCACTAAAGCGGCCCGTCGAAGGGCACCCCTATCTCGGACGACGCGCCACGTCGAACTTCCTACTCCTCCAGCTCAAAACCGACGATGATTTGGACGCCTTTGGCTTGGCGCACACCAGCACCGTCGGCAAGGCGCGCGCGCTTGAGCTGATGGTGAACGAACTCTTCCCGCACTTGATCGGTCAGAGCGGCCTTGATCATGAAAGGATCTACGACCGTGCTTATACGTTTTTTACCGATCTGGGCCACAGCGGCGCGGCGCTGCAAGCGCTGGCGGCCATCGACATCGCTCTGTGGGACCTAAAAGGCAAAGCCCTCGGGCAACCCTTGCACCAGCTATTAGGTGCGCGGCGCGATCGCGTGCCCTGTTATATGAGCGGCGGCCTGCGCCGGCATCAAAGCGTCGATCAGTTGGTTGCTGATGCCTCGGACTTCGTGCGGCGCGGCTTTGGTGGGATGAAGCTCCGTTTAGGGGCGCGCCCGTTCGCCGAGGACGTAGAGCGGGTCCGGGCTGTGCGCGATGCGATCGGTTCTAAGATAGCGCTCATGGTCGACTTGAACTGGTCTCTAAGCCCGCCGGAGGCGATCCGCTTGGGTCGAATGCTTGAACCCTTCGATTTATTCTGGATCGAGGACCCTGTCGCCGCCGATGATATCGACGGCCTCGCCGAGGTCAGCCGCGCTCTGGACACGCGCGTTACTTTTGGCGAGACTTTAGAAAAAGCCGGCGAGTTTCGCGCGTGCCTGGAAAAACAAGCTGCCGACTGTTACATGGCGGACGTGCAAAAGGTTGGCGGGATCAGTGCCTGGTTGCGAGTGGCGTCGCTTTTGGACGCCTGGCACCATCCCGTGGCGAGTCACGTGGAACCGGAAGTACAAGTTCACCTTGTCGCCGCCGCGCCTAACGGCCTGACCGTAGAATATAACCCCAATCATGAGGTGCTCTATACCGAAAAACTTACCCTCCGCGACGGCTGCCTTGAACTCCCTAAAGGACCGGGGCTCGGCTTTGAGTTGAATCCAGAAGTGCTTAAGACCTACACGGTCTCATGAGGATCGCTGATGATAATCGACGCCGACGGGCATGTCATCGAACCACCCGATTTCTGGGACCAATACTTCGAGCGCGGCTCGCTCTACGACCACAGGCCCCGGCGCATTCGTGACAACAACGGCAACACCAGACTCATGGTCGATGGTGAGATGCTGCCGCGACGCTTCGGCCGCTGGCGCGGAAGCGGCGGCGGCATGGCGCCCGAGCAGCGGCGCGAGGGCGGGTCAAACCCAAACCAGCGGCTCGAAGATATGGACGCTGAGGGCATCGACATCGCGGTGCTGTTCCCATCACAACTGCTGGCGCTGCCGCAGGTCTTGGATCCGGCTCTCGCACTGGCCATGACCCAGGCGCAGCACGCCTGGCTCGAGGAATACTGCAAGGCCGCCCCTTCGCGCCTCAAGGGAGTCGCGTCACTGGCCCTGCAAGACGTGCCCGGCGCAGTCAAGGAGCTTGAGCGCTGCGTCACAAAATTAGGTTTTGTCGGCGCTTATATTCCGCCCAACCTGCAGGGCAGGAATCTGGACGATCCCCAGTTCGAGCCCGTCTGGGAAGCCTGCACGGCGCTGGATGTTCCGGTGATGGTTCACCCCGGCCCGGGATTGAACGCCGCCGGCACGGACCGCATGGACAATTTTTTCTACGTCCATTCGGTGCAGTTTCCGTTTGAGAACATGATTGCTCTGATGACGATGATCGGCGGCGGCGTTTTCGACCGTCATCCCAAGCTGCGCGCGTGTTACTTAGAAAGCGGCGTCGGCTGGGTTCCCTATTGGGCTGAGCGCCTCAGCGATCAGGCGGCGCTCGACAAATACGGCATGAAGCTCCTGCCGCGCGCACTGAAGCAGAGGCCGAGCGATTACGTACGCACGCAATGCTGGTTTTCCTGCGATCCGGGAGAAGAGATGGTCCCCTACGTTCTCACCGCCATTGGCCGCGACCGGGTGGTTTTTGCTTCCGACTACTCGCACTTCGATTCGAAATTTCCCGAGACGGTAAATGGCATGAAGGCGATTCCCGGTTTGAGCAAAGACGCCGCGACGCAGATCTTCGAGAGCAACGCGCTATCGCTGTTCGGAGGCCGTTTGAACTGCCAAGCGCAGCGTCAAACTGCCGCGGCTGCGTTCTAAGCCTCGTCAGTACGGAATGGCGCCGTCCCGTTTAGAGATGTCCCCCTCTTTTCTCTCTCGACAGACACTATTGTTCGGACGGTACCGTTGCACCTGTCACGGCATTTTATCTCATCCGATCGTGACACCAATAAATGTCCCTGGCCTTCACCTTCAATTCCTCGGCCCGATCACGCCAATCAGGTAGCGACCGATCGAGAATCCGCCATAGCTCAGGGCTGTGGTGAGGCTCAAGCAAATGGGCCAACTCGTGTGTTATCACATAGTCGATGACACGGGCTGGTAACTGTAGGAGCTTCCAGTTGAAGTAAACTACGCTGTTCTTGCCACACGACCCCCAACGGTAACCCAGATCGCGAACATAAACTTGCTCTGGTTGAACGCCAAGTTTACGGCCCAGCAGACGAACACGATGACGCAGCCATCCGGCTCCAGCGTGAATGTACCAACCCCTAAAGTGGGCCACGGCTTCGGCTCGAGCGCTTTCGCTCAAAAGAAAATTCTTGCCGTCAAATTTAAGAGGCTCCTTTGCCTCGCGAACCATTTTGAGCCGGAATGTCTTGCCCAGGTAGGTAAAGCTCTCTCCACTCACGAATTCGGGGTCTCGGACACTCTTTACCACATTGGTCTTGTCTAGGAGCTTCCGATGAACCCAAACGAGCTTTGATCGCGTCCACCGCGTCAACTCGTCACGGTCGCTCGACTCCGGCGCGTGAATCACCAGCTCGCCCCCGCGGTCAACCGTCAGTCCTAACGTGGCTCGCCTTGGACTACGCCTCACCTCGAAAACGAGTTTGCTGATTTCTAAAGTCTCCATCGTCATCGCATCAAGTTTTCGTGATTCTCTTTTGCCAGCGCGACGAGGCGTTGCGCCAAATCGCGCTCGCCGCCCGGTCGACAGATGCCGGCCTTATCAAGATCGCGGACCAACGTTCGCGTAAGCAATTCGCGCATTGCTTGGTTCTTCCAAAATCCAACCTTGCGTACCTCCTGCCGGATGCGTTCAACCATCTCGAGCGTCCCGGAAAGCACGGACGCCCGTTGCGTCTCGTTCAGTTCACGCCCTTTGCTGCATTCCTCCAACACCAGCCGGACGAATGGAACCTGCACATTGGGATCGAGGTCCGGGAAGTCGTTTCGATCACCCTGCTTCAACTCGTCAATGAATTTTCGCAACTCGCGCTCTAAGGCATCCCAGTCGTCTTTAAAACGTCGCAGTATCTCCTGCAGCTTTTCGCTCATCTTGCGTGCGTACACGGGATTTTGATTTGAAAAGAAGCTTTTTACGGATCTCGTTCTCAGCGCCTCCTCGGAAGAGCACGCCGTGAGGCATGACGGTCGTAACCATTCCTGTTGGATTGCAGGTTGCCAGCATATGCTGGGCGAACATCAAGTCGCCCTTTTTCCCAGTCGTCGGCGCCCAGCCCCACCGGAAACGCTCAGGGTATTCCATATTGGTGCGTGAATAATTCTGACTGAACGGCGGATTGGCGATCACGCGATCGAATCGCTCCAACTCGCCCGCCTCGCGGTGCATGGGATGAAGTAAAGTATCCTGGAGCTGTATGTCGGCGCCGGGTACGCCGTGGAGAAGCATGTTGAGCTTGCAGATAGACCAGGCCGATGCATCGTTTACCTGTCCACAAAGGCGGATATTGGTGGGATCGCCGCCTGATTGCTCGACGAATTCACGGCTTATGATAAGCATGCCGCCGGAGCCGCAACAGGGGTCGTAGACGCTCAGCCCGGGCTTAGGCTTGAGAATGCGGACCATGAGCCGGATAACATCGCGAGGCGTATAGAAGTCACCGCCCTTTTTGCCCGCCGATTCGGCGAACATATTGATGAGAAACTCGTAGGCGGAGCCGAGCAAATCAGAGAATTGAAAATCTTCGTTGCGCAGCCGGTATTTGCTGAAATGTCGGACGAGATCTTTGCAGGCGTCGTCCGAGACGATGCGCTTGTTGCTCTGCACGCGCATGAAGCTGATGTGGTCAAGAACATGTTCGAGCGAATCATTGTTCTCGGCCAAAGCGGCAAGAGCTTTGTCCAGCACGCTGCCGTAAGGCTCTTTCGCGTCGCCTAGCTTATCTCGAAGATAGCTCCAGCGGGCGCGCTCGGGTACGAAGAACCCGTCATAGTAGTCAGGGTCTTCGCCGTAGCCCTCGGCCTTCTCCTTTGTCATCCCTTGTTCAATTCTGGTACCAACGATCTTTTCCCGCTCCGCGTCGAAGACGTCCGAACATCGCTTCAGGAAAAGCATCCCGAAGATGTAGTCCTTGTACGTGGCGGCGTCCAAACCCTCCTGACGAAGCCGGTCAGCGGCCGAGTAGAGATGCCGCTCAAGTTTTGCAAGGGAAAGTTTTGGCATTCCTTATTCCTACGCAGTTATTTCCAAGGGATGACGCGCCGCCCAGAACCTTGCAACCCTAAGCTGCCTTCTTCTTTTTCAGGGAGAACTCGATCTGATAGCCAGCCAGTTCAGCCAGCCGAATGAGCTGGACGATCTGTTTGGAAGCCTTGTTTTCTTGGAGCAAACGCACCACCTGGGAAGGAGAAGTATCGAGAGCATCCGCAATCACACGGACGGATAGCTTGGACGCGGAGATCTTGTTTTTCAGTGCGCTCTTAAGCTGATTCAACGGCGACCAATGGTAGGTGGGATCACAATAGTACAAGACAAGATCAGCCGGGAATTCCCCCGTGGATCCATCTTCGAGAACGAAGGACACTGCTTGGTCACCCAGCTCGCGATCTATCGTGATCGATGAAAATCGATTCCTGCTGGAAATCTTCACATCCCTGAAGACCGCAAAAGGTAAACAGTAGCTCTTTATCTTCTTTCCATCCTGCAGAGTGACCGCTAGGACGCTCTTTCGGTAGTTTGGTTTGAGTTCCTTGAATTTCGGGTTTCTCATAGAATGCCTTCCTTCCGTAAAGTCTCCAAAGCCTGCTTCGCCTTCGACGTCATCTTTCCCTCCATCACCTTCCACGTTTCGATATTGAACTTGAGAAGGCGCTTTTTGTCCTCAAACACGTGGACGTGCTTTGGATCGTGGTCCGTGGAAAACAACACGACGATGACGCCATGACGCTTCCACCGGCCCATAATTATGTGTATCCAAAAAATGGGACAGTTGTCAAGGAAGCTGGCAGAAGCTGAGGTGAGCTTGTGGGTTGAGGGCGAAGGACGGAGCGAGGAGAAAAGACGTGATCGCGGAGCGTGATCACTCTGACGATTAACACGGCACGAGTTCGAGATCACGAGCGCGTTCCCGGTGACGCTTCAAACAACGCCTGTGGTCATTTCCACGTTTCGGTAATTCTCGAAATGTCGAAATGACCCTCTTTGATGAAAGCTTTGCCGGTATCTTATTTTGGATCGCGTGAGTCCGGAGTTCAGTAGCGTCCCCTAAGTGCTACCCGGCTTTCGATTTTGCGTGACTTCGCGGAATCAGCATGAAACCGAACGATACCGCTACACTTCATTCGAAGATCTTACGAAATTGCTCCGCGTACTTATCGTACTCCAGCCCCCATTCGCCTTTGTAGGGGGAAAACTTGAGTCCTCTGGTCAATCGCGGCGGATTGGCCTCCACGTCGGAGCGCGCCGGAATGCGATTGAAGCTCCTGATTAGCTCCTGTCCCTCCTTGGAGAGAACGTAATCAATGTACAACTTGGAGCTGTTGGGGCTCGCTGCCTGGCTTGAGATGGCAAGGACCGTTTGCGTCGTGAGGATCGGCCGAGTAGGAACCCATTCGACGGGCGCGCCCTGGCTTTTCATCTGCTCAATCTGATGCGCGTTGGTAAACACCGCGATCGGATACTCTCCGGCCGCCATTAGCGCGGTTACCCCCGAGATATCCTGACCCATGGCGGGCTTTTGCGCCGCCAGCTTGCGCATAAAGGCTTCCCCTCTTTCGTCGCCCACCTCCTTCATCATGGCCAGGAACCAGCGGATGCCACTTCCTCCACCAGGCAATCCGAGCTTTCCCCTCCATTGAGGGTCTAACAAGTCTTCATATGACTTCGGCGCTCTATTCGCTGCAACCATCTTGGTGTTGTAGGCGATGACCTTGGAAGTATGGAAAAAGGATGTGTAGTAACCGTCGGTATCCTTAAAATAGTCCGCGTACGCCGCCCTTTCAGGAGAAGCATACTTTGCAACCATGCCCTTTTCTTTAAACAGATACACCTCCACGACCCCGGTTTGAAACACGTCGGCAAACTGTTTCCCAGCGCGCGCTTCTTGCAGGATTTTTGTCAATAGCCTTTCACTCGGCAGGCGCAGGAATTCCGGTTTGATAAATGGATACTTCTGCTGAAATTTCTGCGCCAACGTTGACGTATCCGACGCGCTTACGCTGGAATAGATCATCAGCTTGCCTTCCTTTTTCGCGCCTTCGATGAGGGTGTTTCGCGTGTCTGAAGCGGCGAATGCCGCAGGAACACACGTGAGAAGAACAAAGAGCAAGATTGGCTGAAAAGAGAACGCCCTATTCGTCGTTGGAGTGATCATTATTCCATTCCTTGATAACCACGATTTTCTTTAGCGATGCCTAGAAATGGACCGGCGTCAGAGCGGTTCGGGGACTACCTGATTGCTTAGACGTCCTAACGGGGTATTCGGCGACCACCCTTCCAGTCGATCTCCCGGCTTGATCCGGCTCGAACCTTCCGGAGTCCCGGTGGAAATAATGTCGCCGGGAAACAGCGTCATCGCCGCCGACAGCCAGGCGATCTGATAAGGGATGTTGAAGAGCAGATCCTTCGTCGATCCGTTCTGCCGCACCTCTCCATTCAACTCCAGGCGCAGTTCAATCTTATCCGGATCCTTAACTTCGTCAGCGGTGAGGATCCACGGGCCGCAGACGCCAAAAGTGTCGAAGCCTTTTCCGCGATCCATCCTGCCGTTGTCAAGATCCTTGATATCGCGCGCCGAAACGTCGTTGAACAGCATATAGCCGTAGACGAAGCGCAGCGCGTCGCTCTCGGGAATTCGCCGGCCGCGCGCGCCGACGACAACCGCAACCTCGATCTCGTGATCTGTATGTTTGCTCTCCGGCGGATACTGGATCGGCGACCGGGCTCCGGTCAGAGAAGAGGACGCTTTAATAAATCCTTGCAGGGTGATTTTGCTTTCCACCTGACGGTTTTGTCGTTCCGCCATCTCCTTGCGATGATTGTAATAATTCGCTCCCATGCACCAGATCTTCGACGGATCCGAGATCGGCGGTTCAACGGCGCAGTCATTGGCCGCGTAGCTGCAGGCCGTTAGCTCGCCCTGTAAAGAACCGGCGGCATTCTGCGCGGCAAATTCCTCCAAGCGTCGAAGCTGATCGAGAAGCGGCGCGCCGCCCTCGATGATAGGGCGCAACGACAGATGGGCGTCCAAAGGACTATCGCCGGTGTGCTGCCGCCGGTACAGCGCCTGCACGCGCGTGATGTCATAGAACCTCTCACCGCTGCAGAAAGCGCTACGCGCTTCGCCATTCACGCGAATTGTACCCAGCTTCATGGTTTACTCCTATCAGTGGCCGCAAATGTATTTAATTGATTTGCGTCATCTCGAACCCCTCGACTGTTGTCATGCTGAACGAAGCGAAGCGTCTCAGGGTAAGCTCCCAACGATGCATGAGCGGTTATCAATCGTAGAAGTCAGAGAATCTTTCCGACCTGACATTAGCTCAGCAGTCGTTGGCCAAATAACGACATCGAGTTATCGTAGAGGATCTTTTGCGTCGCCTCGGCGCTCAACCCGGGTGTTTCGCGCACCAACTTTACGGTGTTCGGAAATTTCGAGTCAAAATGCGAGTAGTCTGATGCAAACACCAGCCGCTCGACCCCTACCTGCTGCGCGACCCACGGCACACTCTCCTCCCCCGGCTCAGCGGAAAAATAACACCGCGTCCTGATATACTCGCTCGGCCGCTTCTTGATCCGCCGCGGCAATAGCGGCATCTCAAATTTCTCCAACTTGGCCTGGTCATCGAGTCGCTCCATCCAATACGGCACCCACCCACACCCCGATTCCAAATACGCCGCGCGCAACGAAGGAAACTCGTCAAACACCCCGCCACCGATCATGGTCATCAGCGCGATCATATTCTCAAACGGAAACTGCACCGAATGCACATAGAAAAAATTGTCAAACCGCTCCGTCCCCGCCGCGTTCGCGCCCGGCCCCGAATGCACCAGCGCCGGAATGTTCAAGCGCTGGCATGCGTCCCAAATCGGATGAAACATCGGCTCGTCCAGATTCTTACCCTGAAAATTCGGCGCCACAAACGCGCCCACAAACCCATAGTCTTTCACACACCTTTCCAGTTCCTTGACCGCCAACGGCACATCCTGCAGCGCAGCCACCGCGACGCCTTTCAATCGCTGCGGCGCCCCCGCGCAGTACTCGTGCAGCCAATCGTGATAGGCGCGCGTCATCGCGACCGCCATCGCCGGGTCGATCACCTGCGGCAACGCCAGAATGCCGCTGGGAAAATTCACGGCCACGTCGATGCCCTCCTCGTCCATATCTTTCAGGCGCTCAACCGGATCGCGCGCGCCGGCTCGCCGCCTCTCGGGTTGGTCGCCCGCCCCACTGCCTCTCCACCGCCCGAAGCGGCGCGGAATAAATTCGCCGTCAACCATCAACCGCGTCCGTCCAAAGTTATCCGGGACCCGTCGCGGGCGCCGCTCATAAAGCAGCCCGCGCTCGAAGTATTTGTCCCAAATGTCCGGTGGCAACATGATATGCCCGTCCGCATCAATCGTCATAAAACCTCTCCTCTTCGGAACTCCTTTCACGGCAATATATAGGAGTTTATAAGAAATAAAAGACGTCAAGGGATACCGCTCGCGCGGGCGCTTTGGTTGTGATAAAGGGAAACCCACGTCATACGGGAGCGCTAATGCGAAGCGGAAAATTGTGCACAAATATTTACGACGGCCGACCTTCATCCGTCTCTCGGGCCAAAGACCGTAACTAATTAAGGAGGGGTAACATGCCAAACGGAATGACGCTTTTTGTCGGAACCGTCGGGCAGGGAGTTATGCACAGCACCGACAGCGGCGAGACCTGGGACCGGGTCAGGTTCCGGCGCGGGCTCCATTCCGATGCCCTGGTCCGTTGTCTCGCGGTGCATCCGAAGCAGCCGAAGATCGTCTTTGCCGGGACGGATCGAAGCCTGTACCGGACCAACGACGCGGGCGCAACCTGGGAAAAGATTCCCTCACCGCTGGACGATTACTACATCTGGTCGCTGTCCATCGACCCCATCGAGCCGGAGATCATGTTTGCCGGCACTGGAACGCCGACACCGGCGGCGATTTTCCGCTCCAACGACGGCGGCAAAACTTGGGACAAACGCCCGGTCAAAGTAGCCGCGACTTGTGATGCCGTTGGCGTGCCGCGGGTAACAGCGATCGCGATCGATCCGATCAACCGCAAGAACATTTGGGTTGGACTCGAGGTCGACGGCGTGCGCGTAAGCCGGGACCGCGGCGAAACCTGGAGCGACGCTAATGTTACCGTGAATCAGGGGGACGTTCACAACCTGGTCGTGTGTCCTGGCCCTCCGAAGACCGTGATCGTGGTTGGCAATCGTGATATCCACACTAGCACGGACGATGGGGCCACCTGGCAAGCGCTCGGTCTCCAACAAAACCTCCCGTGGAAAAGCCCGGCGCCCCAGATTTACTTGAGGGGAATCGCCGTCCATCCGGGAAACCCGCAGACGATCTTTTTAGCAGTCGGCGATTTTACTCCGGGTACTGTGGGCGCAGTTTTACGCTCGCGGGATCTGGCAAAGAACTGGCAGCTGCTCAACCTTCCCGTTTCGCCCAACTCCAGCATGTGGACCTTCGGCACGCACCCCGCCGACGGCAACGTGATCTTCGCCGGCAGCCGCTTCGGCTATCTGTACCGCAGCGATGACGCTGGAGAGTCGTGGGAGAAGTTGCAAAGAGAGTTCAGCGAAATTGCCGCGGTGCGCTGGATTCCCAACTGAAGACGGCCTCTCGATCGTAAGAAACGGCAGGTGACGTCTCGAAGATTAAACCTTTGAGATTGACGACCTGCTAACAACACCGTGAAGCTCGCACCTTTGCGCAGTGTGCACACGCGAGCCTGCGGGTCGGTGAAACCGACTCGGCCTGAGTCGGAAAGCGCGCTCGTCTATGAAATCGGATGGGGATGATGATTCGGGTATTCAAGCGAGGAAGATGGTCCCATCCTTAGTCGCGCATTTTCCGTTTCGAGCTGATCAACTCGATGCTCGAGGTTTGCTACCGTTCGTCTCGTCTTATTATCCGCGTAATCTTTTCCGTAAATCGTCACCTTTGAAGAAACAGATCTGGCAAGATAGAGAATATACGCCATGACGAGACCAACGAGCAGCGAACCCAAAATAACCGCAAATAGCGGGACTCCTTCCAATACATAGTCCCCGAATTGGATGGTAATCGGAGTAATATTTTGGGTTGCAAAGTAACCGATCCCCAGTCCAAAAATCACTGTAATAAGTAGCGCCAACATATTTTTTACCTCCTTACCTATCACTGAAGAAGTGTCTCGGGGGTGTATCGCGTCGCGCACAGCTGAATTTCGTTTATTTTCAGCCGCTGTCAATTACTTACCGCACGCAATCCAGGTGCCATGGTGAAAACACGCAGAATACAATCACTTTTAATGCTCCACTGTAGGGAATTTCCAACAGCCTCACCGGCTCTTTCTGTCTGGCCGGAGAGCAAAAGCTAGAACCGGTTGACGCAGTAACCGGTCATAAATTGGCGTAGCGCCAGAAGAAAATTCCCGTTATTGAGAGGTCACAAATGGCGCTCGCGATAGTGATTCTAGACCTTGAGGGCGAGGGGAAGTGCGGCAGGCGAGATCCGGTATCGTGTATTATCACTACGTGTTGGGCCAGTTGGCTTAGATTCAGAGACCCTCAGGAGTTCAACTCCAATACCCGAACCCCATGGCGCAGCCGACTCCCCGAATGGTCCGGTAACACGGCACGTAATCAATCATCGTTATCCCTTTGCCCGCCACAGCCGCTGTGATGATCCAGTTGCGCAGTTCGGAAGTTCCTTCGACCAGCACCGACGAGCGCATACCGGCTAGATAGGACGTGTCATGCTTCTCCAACGCCCCGATAAATTCGTGGTCAAGATCTTCCTCGATCTTCGTGTGGCTCAACCCTCCTGACGCCAGGACAACCACTTTCTCGACATCCTCGTAGTTCGCGATAATCTCCCGCAGGGCCTTGCCAAGGTCGAGGCATCTTTTTGCCGTGGGGGCCGGTGGGTAGTAGGTATTGACCATAATGGGGACAATCGGATAGGTCCGCTCGGGCATCAGGAAATGGAGTACTCTCCCAAATGCATGCCCGAGCCCAGCCTCAAGCCGTGTTTTTCTCGACCATGCCGGGTCGAATCCCGCATCCATGAGCCCGCCGAGAATAGAACGAGCCAAAGCCGCATGAACCGGATATCTTATTTTCTGATTGTTAGGGGATTCGCCGAAATACCTAAAATGGAGCGTCGCGAAGACTTCTTCTTCGATATAGATCGTAAACGGCGGCGTGTTGTCCTCGAGGATATTCTCCCGCTGATCGTCGCCGACGAGAACAAAAGCATCCGGCGCCCACTCATCGAGTTTCTGTCGGAGTGATTCCAGCGCCACTAAACAGCGCTTGAACTTGGCTTGCTTGGCTTCTAACGTTAGCTCCTGGGCAAGCTGCGGCCGCTCTAGGCTGGGATCTTTTATCCTGTCCGGAAGATCCTGCCATTTGTCCGGAGGCATCAACAGTTGAGGCGCGTGCGCGGTTCCGATGCAGCCGATGATTTCAGCCATTTCTACTCTCCTTTCCGGTCCTTTCGAGCGCCGTACGAGGCTTCAACGAACTGGTCGTCGACTGAGGAGTTAGAAAAGATCCCTCATGCTCGGCGTCTATCATCGCGCCATGAATGATGTCAAGCTTCACCGAAGCGAATTGACACCTGATGGTATTGAATATATAGGCAAAGAACCCGCTCTCCTGACCATCAAAAATGGCAGATGCAATTCTAAAGCTCAAAGGAATCAGCAAAGCCTTTGGCGCCACTAAAGCGGTTAATAACCTCTCGCTGGAAGTCTATCAAAACGAAGTATGTTCCCTCCTCGGCCCTAGTGGTTGCGGAAAAACCACCACGCTGCGTTTAGTGGGCGGACTGGAGAGACCCGACCAAGGGGAAATCGAGTACGAAGAAACGATTATCGTCTCCGCTTCTCGAAACGTTTTCGTCCCGCCGCACAAGCGCAACATGGGTATGGTGTTCCAGTCCTATGCGATCTGGCCCAACATGACAGTCTCGGAGAACGTGGCATACCCACTGAAGCTCAGACGCGCTCCTTCGAGGACGGTAAAGGAAAACGTTGCCAGGGTTTTGGAATTGGTCGGCCTGACAGGTTTAGAGAATCGGCCAGCGCCGCTCCTTAGCGGCGGCCAACAACAGCGTGTGGCACTGGCCCGTTCGCTGATCTATGAGCCGGGGCTGCTTTTGCTTGACGAGCCCTTCTCGAACCTCGACGCCAAGTTGCGCGAACAGATGCGGGTGGAGCTTAAAATCCTGCAAGAGAAAGTTGGCATCACCGTGCTTTTTGTCACCCATGATCAGATCGAAGCCTTGAGCCTTTCGGATCGGATTGTCGTAATGAATCAGGGGCATGTGGAACAGGTCGGCATGCCTCAGCAACTCTATGATCAGCCCGAGACGCCATTCGTGCGCGACTTTCTCGGCCGGACGCTGCTGGTTAGGGGAAAAATTTCGGACGTTAACTCACGCGGCGAGGTCGCCGTCTCATTGGAGAAAGTGCCCGAAGCCGTGCTCTGGGGGCAGCCCAGTCCTGTTCCAGAACTCACGAAAGGGCGACAAGTTCAAGTCGCGATCAGGCCCGAAGCTATCGCTATCGAGCCCGATGAGCTGCGGCCGATGACCTGCAACGAAAAAAATCTCCTCACGGGCAATATTGAGGCGCTGCTCTTTGTCGGCGATCGCTTCGAGTGTAGAATCCAGGTCGCCAGCGAACGACTTTTCTTTTATCTCCCGAGAACGGGTTCCTGGCATGAAGGGCAGAAGGTTAACCTTACTTTTCCCAAAGAAGCGGTCAGCTTATGGCCCTCTTAAGCAACGAGCGCAATGCGCTCACCTGGCCGCGGGCTTTTGCCTGGCGCTGGGAGACGCAAACGATTCTCTGCACGCTGGTATTGGGGATACTGCTATTTGTCGTGCTCTATCCCCTTGTGCTCCTGCTGATCTCCAGCTTTCAGCTGGAGGTTCCCGGGCGCGAACCGCGCTTTGGACTCCAGGGCTGGCACACGGCTCTTTCGGAGCCGGCAATGGCACGGGCGATCTGGAACACGATTAACCTCACCATTGCGCGCCAGGCAATCGGCTTTCCCATCGCCATCATACTCGCATGGCTATTGGCGCGCACCAACTTGCCGGGCAGGAACTGGTTGGAATTTCTCTTCTGGGTCGGTTATTTTCTTCCTTCGCTGCCGGTTGTCCTCGGTTGGATTCTGCTCCTGGATCCGCAATACGGATTGTTGAACAAGGCAGTGCGCTGGCTTTTTGCCCTGGACAGTTCACCGTTCAATATCTACACATGGTGGGGAATCGTCTGGGCGCACCTCATGGCAAACACCATAGAAGTTAAGGTGATGTTGTTGACCACCGCTTTCAGGAACATGGATGCCAGCCTGGAAGAATCCTCTTGGATGGCGGGAGCAAGCCCGGTTCGAACCCTTGTGCGCATCGTCGTTCCGGTTATGATGCCGGCGATTCTTGTCGTCCTCCTGATATCGATTATCCGTTCACTTGAGGCGTTCGAGATCGAGCTCATCCTGGGCTCCCCGCAGCGGATTAACGTTTACAGCACGCTCATCTATCGCCTCATCAATCAGGAAAACCCCCAGTTTGCCGCCGCCACGGCATTGAGCGTTTTGACTTTGGGACTGATGCTACCGCTGATCGTTTTGCAGCGTTGGGTTGTCGGCAAACGACACTATACCACCATTACCGGCCGCTATCGGGGACAGCCTCTTTCGTTAGGCCATTGGAAATGGCCGGCGTTCTTCTTCGTTGCCGCAATCGCTGCTCTCCTCACTCTAGTTCCGGTAAGTTTTTTGGCCGTTGGAACATTTATGCGGCTTTTCGGTTTTTTTGAGCTCGCGCAGCCGTGGACGCTCAACCAGTGGCAGACCATCCTTGGCGATCCCCTCTTTGTCAGTTCGCTGTGGAATACAATCGGTTTAGGTTTGGGATCGGCGGTGTTTTCGGTCGCATTTTTCTCACTGGCCGCGTACATCACTGCGCGCACGAATTTCTGGGGCCGCGGCGCGATCGATATTCTGTCGTGGGTGCCGTCGGCGCTGCCGGGCATTATTTTGGGTTTGGGCTACCTCTGGCTGTTCTTGGGGACTCCCTTTTTGCGCCCATTATACGGCACTATCTTAATTCTGATTCTGGTGAGTGTGTTCAGCCACATGACTCTGAGCGTTCAAATTATCCGTAGCAGCATGCTGCAATTGGGCTTTGATCTTGAAGAGGCGTCCTGGATTTCCGGCGGTACCTGGTTTTACACCATGCGCCGCGTGATCTTACCGATTTTGCTGCCGTCTCTGATCCTGGTCGCAATCATGAATTTCATCGCTGCGGCCAGAAGCATCAGTTCGCTGGCCTTGCTGGTCACGAGCCAAACACGCCCGCTCGCGCTCCTCCAGCTTGACTACATGGCCGGTGGGCGTTATGAGGCAGCTTCGGTGGTCGGACTGATCGTCGTGATTTTGACTGTCGGAGTAGCTTTTGTCGCCCGGGCTCTTGGGCTCCGGCTTGGACTACAGAGTTAAACAATGGACGTTTTTTCTTATATAGAGTAATGGAATCGTGGCGTAATGGGCGGCGCAAATACTCCAATACTTCAGTCCAATATCCGCGAAGAAAAGGGGGTAACGATGGCGAATTTTTATGATGAATGGCTAACCATGTGGGACAAATCCGAGACCGCGAAAAAGAAGGCCCGGAAATCCATTCACGAGGAAGAGTTCGAGTGGGTTAGAACGCCGCAGGACCACCGCACGGCTCTCCTGGTCGCGCCCGAGACCGGGTTCCAGACTTGGGGCAGCGAGACGATCCTCAGCGAAATTCCTGCGGGCTGGCACACCGGTCGGCACACGCATGGCGAGGAAGGAATTTATATCGTGGAGGGAGAGGGGTTTTCGATTGTTAAACTTGCTGGCGAAGAAGGTCCAGGCCAGCGCTTTGACTGGAGCAAGGGGAGTACCATTTGGATCCCGTCGGGAGCAGAGCACCAGCACTTCAATACCGGGAAAGGCGTGGCGCGCTACTTCTCGCTGATGGCGCTGCACCTGGAAAACTGGCTGGGCTTTGGAAAAATTGATCAGCTCGATGAAGCCGCGGAAACACGCTCGCTCCCCGAAGTTCCCCGTTCTCAATCCGGACTCGATGCGAGAGGACGCCGCATCGCCCTTGGATGGGACGCAGCCTCAGCACACGGGCCGCAAGGCGACTGGAGCCGTCACTCGAAGATCGTGTCGTTCATGAACGAAGAGCAGGGCTTTAAAAACTTCGAAATCCAGATCAGCGGGGTGATGTGTGACGAGCCCGGCGCTCGCCTGGGCGGAAAACACGCTCATATGGAAGCCATCCTGTATATCCTCGCCGGCGAAGGCTACACGATTGCGGACGGAGAGCGAGTCGACTGGAAGAAAGGTACATGCCTGCACGTGCAGGGCCCGCAGACCGTGCACGAGCACTTCTGCACGGGCAACGAGACTGCCATGATGCTGCGCTGTGCACCCGGAATCAGAATGAACTTTGCTCATTATTGCTCGCTTGAGCGTTTTCCTTATCTACGCTTTACGCGCGAAGGTGAGTTGCTGCACGAGATCCGCGAGGTCAACTTGGGAGAGTCGCACCGGAGGTTGGGAGCGTAGTCGCCTCGTATCTCGTGTTCGTTATCGTGATTAGGAGAAATCAGAGAAAAATCATGGGAAAGAAGTTTAATAAGATGCGGCTCTTGCCGCTCCTGCTGAGCACTTGCCTCGCAACGTCAGGTCTGCTTTTGTTTTTTCTTGTTGTTCATCCCACTATTTCTCTCGCTGCAGCTGCAAAATCAACGTGGCAGGCGGAATGGAAGAAAACCGTTGAAGCTGCTGAGAAGGAAGGAAAGCTGGCTCTAGTCACGCCTCCGGGCGACCTTTGGCGCAAGGCGTTGCTGGGATTTCAGGAGGATTATCCCAAGATTCGGGTTGATCTGCTAGCGATACCGGGTCGGGATTTCCGCCCCCGCCTGCAACAGGAGCGGCAGGCAGGGCTATATCTATGGGATGCCCGGGTCGGCGGTCCGAGCGAAACTTACGAATGGAGAGACAAGAATATTATCGTTCCCGTACGACCTCTGCTGCTGTTGCCGGAAGTTCTGGACGAGAGCAAATACATCCGAGGCCGTCTCGAGTTTGCGGACAAAACAAACCAGTACACTCTGATGATGGTATTAAACATGTCCCGCAACATTTATATCAACCGCGATCAGATCTCAGAGAAGGATCTCAGCTCACCCAAGGAACTCATCCAACCGCGCTGGAAGGGTAAGATTGCGATCAACGACCCGCGCGGCGGCGCGGGGTTGGGCGCGTTAACAGTCCTCAACACCAAGTATGGCGAGGAGCTGGTAAAAGAACTCTTGACCAAACAGGACCTTGTGGTGGCGGCGGATTACCGCCAGATCGGCGAGTGGGTTGTGCGCGGTCGCTATCCCATTGTGCTGGGCTTAACCAACGAGAGCCTGCGGCCTTTTACTAACGAAGGTGTCGGACTGAACGTCAAACCCTTGACCGGGCTCGCTTCGCTCTCGGTGGGTTTTGGGTCGGTTCAAGTTTTCGAACGCGCGCCGCACGCAGCCGCTGCTAAAGTTTTCGTCAACTGGGTGATGACCCGCAAGGCACAGGAGCGCATCGCCAGAATCGTCGGCGAGAACAGCCTTCGCATTGATGTCCCTCCCGGCGACCCGGCGGAGAAGGCCGATCCTGCCGAGGTAGGAAACGATCCGCCCGCCCAAGCGGAAGCGGTCGTCGATATCCGGAGACACACCCTGGACCTTGCTAGGAAGCTGCTGGCAAAATAGACTTCGGTGCGAATATCCCGGATGATCCCTGAACCTGAGGTCCGTCCTACTGCCAAGGAAGCACGGTGACATGAATCGAATCCGGGGCGCCTTCTCCACCCACCGTCCTGAGCGCCTCATCCACCTGGGTCAGAAAAAATTGATGCGTAGAGAATTTGTCTAACGGATACTTCTTCGCAGCAATCAGCTGAATTGCAAGTTCGACGGCATGATACGAATGCCCTCTGACTCCTTTTATGCTTAGGTACTTTTTGATGAGCCAGTCGCTGAGGAACTCCGGGATTGGGCGACCTTTAGATCCCGCGAGAATGACTTTCCCGCCGTTTTTCGCCGCATTTACGGCCACCACCACGACCTTTGGACCTTCGGGCACCACCATCCTCCGTAAATTCTAACTTGACATCCTCTCAACGACACCGCCGACCTCGGTGGCTTATGCCTCACGATCGACCTGATAAGTTTCCTCCATATCGAAGGGCACCCCGATCGCGGTTAATTCCTGCGTGAATTTTTCTCTGGTTCTCGGGTCCTCCTGATCAAAGCGGATCTCATTCAGCGAGGTACGCGTAAACTGCAGCAAGTCTTTGCCCACTTGCGAAATCCGGATGTTGAAATGAAGCGCAAGAGCCCGTGCTGGCTCTTTTCCCACGTTGAAGTGCTGGTGGTACCACCACTCAGGCGGGGAGGTCATCGTCCACGGATACCATTCGATGCGGTGTATATCCGTTGTGCCTGTCTCCCATGTCAGGTCGTATCCTTGCCCCTTCAACCAAAGGATATGAGCCCCGGGCCCGTGGCGGTGCGCAAAGCGATATCGCCCCGGAGACAGTTCGGCAACATGCGCCGACATGGTTCCATTGGACAACAGATAGCGACGAAATCCTTCGGTCGGTAGGCGTGGGGACGGGACCAGAGGGGTATTTAGGACGTCAGGGATAAAGTTGGTCTTCAGAATCGCGTCCGAGAACTCCTCTGCCTTCGCGGCAAAATAGCCCTCCGAGAATGTGTAGCGATCACGGAACTGAAAATCGCAGTTAAAAACAAAATCCAGGTTGCGGAAACGGTTCATGACTAGAGGCGCGTCGGTTAAAGCCAGATAACGCGCCGGCTCGCTTCCGGATCCATTGAAATGCTGGTGCCAGCAGTTTAGCGGCACAGCAAAAAGCGATCCTTCCTGCCATTCAAATGTTAGCTTGGGTTCGCCCTCGCTCCACACGGTGGTAGCTCCGCGCCCGCGGATAACAAAGATGATCTCTTCGAAAAGGTGCTTTTCCGGCTTGTGCTCGCCGCCAGGCGGGAGCTCGCAGATATGCGCGTCGGACACACGCTGATTTGCCAGGTTGACGTAAACCCCTCGGCCTCCTTTCCGCGGCCATGGTGCAAGTTCAACAGCTCGGAGATCGCCGACCGAGAGGCCTTCCAACCTTGGTACCTTTTCGACTTCCCTGACCCATTGATCATAGAACGTGTCCTTGCTGCCCTTGAGTCTTGTTTGTTTCACCGGCACTCCCTCCTTTTTTCAGACACATTCTGTCTCAGCCGAAAGCCATTGCTGACGCACCGGCATTACTCCACGCTCTCTAACACGCCCAACTCCTTCCACGGCGTGCCTGCCGGGACCAATATTTTTTCGCTGCGGATACGATCGAACCTTATATTCGGATCCAGACCGGGAGGAGTTTTTCCGGCTCGAACAGCTCGAACCGCCCCGAGCATAATTTGACGCACTTTAACCACCGCCGTATCGCCCGATACCAGATGTTCTTTGCTTCGATCATAGATGGCTCCCGCGCTCTCCTGGACCGCCGCGTCCTGATTCAACAACCCGTCGATGCCCGCCCACCACTCGCCTTTTGTATGCATCTTTTTCCGGTCCTGCAGATAATCATTTGCGCGATGGCGGATCTTGCTGAAGTTCACGTCCCGATCCAGCACATAATTGGAAACATCTTTGTCCTCGATCGGCCGGCCCGGGCAATATTTGAGGTAGTACACCCACGTGTTCTCATCGTCGATCGGCACCCACGCATGAAACAGTCGAGATACGTTCTCATCAGCTGATTCGGAAGGCGTCATGGTGTACCAAGGCAGCACAAATGGCGTAATGCGCACGTATTCGCTGCGTGGATCGTTATCGCCTTTGACCTGCCTGATCGAGCCGTAGCGGAATCCGTATTTTGTATTCTGAGCTTCCAATCGCGGCGCCGTATCCTGCGACTGCAGCGCGCCGGCCTCATCGTCGCCCACCCGGCGATGCAAAAACGAGATATGAGAAGAATCAACGCCACCCTCGATGCCCTGCAAATAATTACAATCGAGCGAAACTTTCACGATCTTTTTGTGAGTCTCCGGGAGTTTAAGCCATTCAAACTCAGGAATCGCCGGCATCTTGTCCGGCGGCCCCATATACACCCAGACGACTCCTCCGAATTCACGCGCGGGATAAGACTTGAGGCGAATTTTGCCTTGATAAATGTTACCTTCGGGCGCGTTGGGTACCTCCAAAATGTTGCCACACACGTCGTACTTCCACCCGTGATAGATGCAGCGCAGACCGTCAGGCTCATTCCGCCCATAAAAAAGCGAAGCGCCTCGGTGCAGGCAAGCTTCCTCCATGACACCAACTCTTCCCGCTCCGTCCCGATACGCGATTAATCGTTCGCCCAAAAGAGGCGCTCGCACGGGCGGGCCTCCCGGCTCCCGAAGCTCGTCGGCTTGTAATCCCGGAATCCAGTATCTTCTCAACGTTTCGCCCATGGGGGTACCTGGTCCCACGCGGGTCAGTAGCTCGTTTTCTTCGCGCGACAGCATTGGCAGCTCTCCTTTTTGTTTAGTTCGACGTTAAGGTATCGCCATTTCGCTTTTGGCGTAACCGCTTGTCTAGAGGCTAATCTCTTAGATCCTGCAAGAACCATTCGGAAGGAAGCTCCCGCCCCAACCCTTTTTCCAGCGCTCTCTGGTACGCAAGAGCGCCGCAGGTCGCGAACTGTAGACCATTCCCTTCATTGTTATCGAAGAAGGTCACCTGACACTGAGAAATACGCCCGGGAGCCCGGCCCAGAATCAGTTCGTCCAAGGTCGGAACGTTCTCATGAGCGATGACTCTTCCCTTTCGCGTTGCCTTGGGTGCGGCTCTTGCCTCCTCTTTTGTCCCGGCAGCGTAGATCTTTGTGTCCAGGATCTGATGGCGGATGACGACGTCGACGTGCGTGAAGAAGTCATCATCCAGCTCATTGGCATTAACTTTTGTGGCATGGGCCCCGGAAGACAGCCATTGCCCTCGGATGACCGGCTCCAACGAAGTCGTGCAAGCGGAGACGATGTCTGCGCCGCCAACCGCCTCCTCGGCGCTATTCACCGCGAATACTTCTATCCCGAGTTCTCTCCTCATCTCTTCCGCATAGGTTTGCCGGTGTTCGGGATTCGGACTGTAAACCTTCAGCGTCTTTAGCGGTCGCACGGCTGCGAAAGCGCGTGCATGGCTGCGCGCTTGCCCTCCCGATCCCACCATCCCGAGAACTGCCGCGTCGTCGCGAGCCAGATATTTTGCCGCCAGACCGCTGGTCGCCCCGACTCTCATCTGCTGGATAAGCCCGTCATTCAGAATTGCCAGCAATTCCCCGCTACGCGTGCTAAAAAGCAGAACCAAACCGCAGAACTTTCCAGGTCTGGCGGCCCATTTCTCGGCACGCCTTTTTCCGTAAACCTCCACAAACCGATTCATGTCGGACTTCATGCGGATCGCCATCACACCGAGATTTCGGTCCGCACCCTCCATCGTACAGTAGCTATAGCTCACCCCTGCCTTGTCAGGAACGACAACATAAGTTTTTGGCCGATTCACGGCATCGCCTTGCGCTAAATCCTTGTAGGCGTTCTCCAGCGCGCTGACGCAGGATTTGACATCCAAAAGCCGCGCGACATCCTCATTATTTAGATAAAGTGTCTTGGGCATTAAACCATCCCTTTATTGCCACGCGAAGTTTCACAGCGCGCACCAGCAACAAACCCTCTATCCGATCGTGCGCGCGTCCTCATGATGCCGATAGGATTGTTCCTAGCGAAAAGGCTTCTCTAGGTCTTTCTAGCTTTGTTTGCTCACTTGAGCTCCTCTTCTCTGCCGGGCGTTTCGTGGCGAACTCATCGGATCGTTAGCACCATTTGCCGAGCGCTTCAATCGGCTCGCGGATCGGTAATGCGCGCGCGACGCTCGGCGGTTTCCGCTTGACACGAGCGGTGAATCAGGAGAGATAATGCGGGCCGGTACGCTGTGACACCCTATTAAGTGCAACCACAAGGAGAACCGTATGATTCGTTGGGCAGGGATGGAGATCCTGGAGACTCTGGATGAAGTGATCGACCCGAAGCACACCGCGTTGCTGTTGTGGGACGTCACGCAGGGCGCAATGGCAAACGCATTTAACGCCGACGCTGTAGCACAAAACACCCGGAAGTTGCTGTCTGTCGCGCGCCGGCGACGTGTGCTTACGTTGTTCGCGCGGCAGAGCAACATGCGCTGGGAGGATGCGGGCCCGGCGATGGTGCGCATGCGTATGAAGCAGCTCAGACTAAAGAACCTCGCGGCCTATCGCCGTGCCTACCAGAAGCGAGCGGGAGCGGGTCGATGGCTTCGCGGATTGGCGCCCGGCGAACGCGACATCGTCTTCGAAAAGTCCCTACCCAACGCCTTCATCGGAACTAATTTCGAAGGGTGGCTGTTGAAGCACTCCATCAAGACCATCGTGTTGGCGGGAGTTGCCGCCGAGACCGGAGTCGATGGGACGGCGCGCACGGCGGTGGACCGCGGCTACTACACGGTCATTGTAAAGGACTGCGTGGGTTCCCCGTTCGAAGACACCTACCAGGCGGCATTCCGCTCACTGCAGCGGATCTTTGATGTCTACGACTCCGCGCAAATCATCGAAACGTGGCAAAAAAGAGCAAAAAAATAAATCTGACGCGCCGCACGGCGCTAACCGCTTTTGGCTTTACCTATTTCAGCTGCAGCTTCGAATTTTGGCAATGAAAGGATTTTGCAGAGGAGCAAGCGACATGACGATCAACGAAAACGACCTGGCTGAATTCAAGGAGAAGATCGCAACCGCGATTGACATTCTTTTGTGGGAGCTGGCCGACATGATGGGTCACGTGAGCATCCGGACTCCCGACCGGGAGCACTTCCTGATGCGCCACTTAAGACCGCCGGAAGACCCGGACATCCCTGAAGACGACGTGGTCGCATTCGATTTGGAAGGAAAGAAAGTCTTCGGCAAGCGCTCGGCCGGTGGAAAGGGTTCAGAGATTTACTTTCATACCTATCCTTATAGGAGGTCCAAGGATGTGGGCGCGGTCATCCATTGCCATCCGCCACTGACGATCGCGCTCGCGGCAGTGGGACAAAAGATCATTCCGCTCAACCATCGGCATAAATTCACGGAGGTGCCGATCGTCCCGTGGATTTATGGCTCCTTGCCTGAGCACGGAGACATTGCAACCAAAGCCATGGCTGACAACTGTGCCGTTGTGATCGAGGGTCATGGGGCAGTGGTGACCGGCGAGACGCTCGAAGAGGCCTGTATAAATATGGTCCATCTCGAACAAGCGGCAAAAATGATCTTGTTGGCGGGACCGCTGGGAAAAGTGAAACCCGTTTCCCCCGACGCAATCAAGACATTTCGTTCTTTAGTGGAAGTGAGACAGACCGTGTCAGGCCGCCCGCTGGCGGAGTGGAGATATTGGGAGGGCCAAATCAAAAAAGGTCAACGCTGGACCAAGATCTAAATTTACCGGCGAATCGAACCATGACCACAAGCAAGGGACAATTTTAATACGAGGAGACTTTATTATGCTTAAGCGCGAAGACGGCGCGTATCTGAACATAGACAGCCTCAAAACATTTTACGTGAAAGCCGGTAGCGGTCATCCGGTGGTGTTGATCCACGGCGCCGCGCCCGGTGGCTCGGCTCTCGTAAGCTGGAAACTGAATATCGAGCCACTCGCCGCGGCAGGCTTTACGGTCTACGCCGTCGACCAGCCCGGATTCGGCTATTCCGACAATCCGACCGATCATTCCATCGAGTACCGGGTGAGCCACGCTAAAGCTTTTATAGATGCTCTGAAGCTCGACCGGTTCCATATCATTGGCAACTCGGTGGGCGGCTACGTTGCCGCGCGTCTGGCCCTGGAAGACAAAAGAGCGGCGAGTTTTATCACGACCAGCAGCGGAACTCTGGCGCCCAGAGGCTCCGCCGAATCGCAGGCGCTGGCCAAGAAGCATGGGCAAGACCTCAGAGCTTACACCCCCACGTTGGAAAACATGCGCACGCTCACTCGGGGAACGATTTTCACTCAGGAGCTGGTAACGGAAGAATTGGTCCGCGAACGCTATGAGATGAGCGCCGGTAAAAACTACGAAGCGCAGTTAAAGCGCGCCGAAGCCGCTCCCGCCAGACCTCTCGACAAAGAACTGGGCAATCTTGAAGTGAAGAGCCTCTTGCTCTGGGGCAATAATGACCATGGCGTTTCCGTGGAGCGCGGCCTGCTTCTATTCCAACTGATTCCCAACGCCGAGTTTCACCTCTTCGATCGCTGCGCCCACTGGGTGCAATGGGACCGCGCAGACCGGTTCAACCGGATCGTCAGCGATTTCCTCAAAGTTTCCTGAGGTGTAAACCCTGGCACCGGCTTGCAAAAAACGATTCTGCAGCTCGCGCTGGGCCGTGATGATCTCTTGATTATTTAGGCTTCGGCTCGGTCGCCCAACCACCAACGGAGACGTCAAAGAGGTTTCCATCAGGATCCTTACCGCGCGTCTCCGCCCACCTCGCCCCTCTGATAGCGGGCATTCCCTCTGGATCAATCTGGCGGATCCGCTCCGCCACGTCCTCCAGGTCGTCGACTTGAAAGCCAATATGATAAAATCCAGCACGATGTTGAGGCTCTTTGGATTTTTCTGAAGTGCTCTGAATGGCCAGATTCACTACTCCATCCGAAAGGTGAATAGAACCCCTTGTCCCCCGAACGACCTCTTTCATATCAAAAACCTTTTTATAGAAGTCAGCCAGCTTCTCCGGGTTGTGTGTTTTAATAGCGAGGTGACGAAGTTTAGCCATGTTATCCTCCTTGGAGTCGATCCACCTTCAGATCCCTCTAACAGCAGATCGCTTATTCATTCATAACAGACACGGACTCTAGAAATTTTACCGCGTTGTGTCAACAGCCGTTTTCCGCCGCCTCGCAACTTTACAATCACGAACTCTTGGCTCTGATCCCATTGAAGCGTCTTTCCTGTCCCCGAAAACTGAAAATGCTCCTGCCGCGCCATACGCTCCGGTTTGACGCACCATCTTTTCGTTCAGTCAAAGCTGTGATAAAGGATCAAACGTTCACCGCGCCCCACCGGCGCCAACTATAAAGGAACGGATTCCGCCACGCATCAGGTTGCAGCGCGTTTCTAAAGCCGTTGCGCGTGTACTGAACAATCGGTGGTGATCGCTGGGTGACAAGCGGGGAGCATACAGCTGAGATTTTGACACGAGGGGGCAGAATGAAAACAGCATATATTTGGGCCGCGGGATATCTTGTGGCATCGTGGTTGGCCGCCGAGACCGTTTTTGCTGCAGCCGCACCGACCGCGACCCTGTTCAAGGCAAAAAAGGAGGCTGAGGCCAACGGCTACATCTTTTATACCGACCACGACGAGATCGTCGCCCAAGCCAAGAAAGAGGGCAAAGTGCGCGTATTCAGCGGGCAAGATCCAAAGTCTCTTAAAGCTATAACGGAGGCTTTCAAGAAAAAGTATCCGTTCATCGATGTCCGAGCCGAGGGAATTGATGGAACCGAGATTTATCAACGAATGCTTCAGGAAATGAAAGCTGGCCTGGCGAAATGGGATGTTAATTATGTCGCATTCGATTTTTACGATGATTACCTCGCTCACCAGAAAAGGTTCGACATGTTAGGGATGGCACAGCACGGCGTGCTGAAGATGTCACCCAACATGGTGGACCCGGTTAATCGGCACATTGTCTCTCTTCAAAGCAACATCCAGGTCGTAGCCTACAACAAGGAAGTGATCGCACCGGACAAAGTCCCGTCCGCCTGGGAAGATTTTCTGAGGCCGGAATTCAAAGAAAGAAAGCTTGGTACCGACGTGAGGCCCAAAAACCTTGCCGCGCTTATACCGGCCTGGGGTTTGGAGAAAACGTTGGATTACGCAAAGAAATTAGCTGCTCAAAACCCTATCTGGATGCGGGGAGACGCCCAGATCGTTACCTATTTAATGACCGCGCAGTTCGCTATCGCCCTGGCGCCAAACTACAAGACAATCGAAAGGGTTAAACCCAAAGACGTCAAGGGGGTATTGGGATACAAGGTCGTGGAACCGATCCCCACTCGTCTCAGTGAAACTGAGGCGGTTCTTGACACCGCGGAAAATCCCTCCGCTGCGCTCTTGTGGCTGGAGTTTGAAGCCAGCCCGGAAGGTCAGAGGATTTTGGATGAAATAGATTTAGCGGCGTCGATCTATAGTCCCGGTTCGGTCCATGGGCGTTTGACGCAGGGCAAGAATATTTCGCTTCTTGCGTGGCAGCATTACCCGAAGATGGAAAGGTATGAACAGGAGATGGTAAAGGCTTTTGGATTCCCGCGAGCGGAGAGAAAATGAAATCCAATTGCTTCATCTCGTGGGTATTGCTACCGCGGCTTGCTTTTGTTCCAACTGATCCCCAACGCGGGGTTCCTTCTTTTTGACGGTCAGCGAACAGGAGAAGCCGATATGGATTTCACCAAAGAAGAAGCGGCGCTGATTGCTGAACTCGAAGAGGTCTCTGGCAGGTTTTGGGCCGGCGAGGCGGAGGTGGTCCGGACCTACTTTGCTCGTCATCGCACGCGAGAACGAGATCTGGCCTGGCTCAAACATCAAGCCTGGAAAGAAATCAAGCAGATTCCCGTGATTGCCAATGAGGTCATTCGCGCAACCGACAGAGTCGGGAAAGATCTCTCGTTCGTTGAGTATCTGGAGGTAACGAAGAAGTGTTGGGAGGAAGCCAAGCACTACGTGTGGATGGCCGAATGCCTTCAAGAGCTGGGATATGAATCGTTAGGCTTGTCCGACCTGGGTGGGCCCTTGCCCGAGCAAGCAAAAATTCGGCAGGTTCGAGAAGAAGTCGAGAGACAATCCCAACATCCTGCTGTGATCGCCGCCGTGAGTACCTGGCCGGAAGGAGGAGGCAGCGGGGTTACCTTCAAAGAATTGAGCAAGGTTCGAGGGAGCAAACTCGAGGCCAAGATCGCCGCCGCGGCGGCACGCATCTGCGCGGAGGAAGCGGATCACGGCCGCGAGGGAGCCGAAGCGGTCGTCCGCGGCGTGCGCAAGCTCGGCCTCGACGCTCAGACCAAGGAAATCTTACTCGCCGGCGCGCGGAGGTTATGCCGGCAAAGACTGCGGATGCGCAACGAGATGTTCGGATTCCCGCTTACAGAAGAACGGCTGAGAGAAATTGAGGCGGGCAAGAATATCACCCCCGTTCGGCTCAGCGATCTGGAAGACAACACGCGGGAGGACCGTGCGTGAAAAGCCTTGACGCGCGCCGAACGGGTTCGCGTACCGGGGTTGAGATCAAATGAAGGACGGACTGATTCGCGGCATCAAGCACACGCAAACTTACCTGACAACCCTGGAGATGCGCGCGAAGCAACTCGCCGCCGATGTTTTCTCGACGCCGGCGATGATCAGCCTCATGGAAGGAACCTCCGTTCGTTTAGTGGCGCCCTACCTGGACGACCATGAGCAGACGGTGGGAATTCATGTCGACGTGCGCCATCTTGCTCCAACGAAAATCGGTCAGAGCGTAACGGTAACGGCAGAGCTTATTGAAGTCGCAGGCAACAAGTTGCGCTTCGCCGTATCGGCGGTCAACGACCGCGACATTAAGATCGGCGAGGGGACCCACCGCAGAGCTTTGATCGACACTAAGCAGTTTGTTGGCTCATCTGAATAGAATCACTCTGCATCTTTGGCCCATCAAAAACTCCGGTACCCTTTCTCGGCCCTTCTTCCTAGCGCTGGAGGGCCCCGTCCCAGAGGCTGAGTTATCTTCTTAACGGTATGCTTGAAATAATCACTTTGCTTTCAGCCTGTTTAACTCCGGCCTGAGAGAGCAGATCACAGAAAGCTTCGTATAAAACGAGCGGAAACTGAGACGGGCCTATGATTATTCGATCAAGGAGAGCAGGTATTTCAATGCCGGTAAGTCCTTCGCTTGGTATATCCTGCAATGGAATTTTATATACAGGTTGAGGGACACCTTTTATAATCTGAATTTCTTTTATAAGATGTCTTGATTCTTCCATCCTCGACGAATAAACAACACGCCATTCTTTTTCTTCTCTAAACCTGGGATGTTTTGTACAGATAGCGCCCACCTGAGTGCCTGAAAAGCAGTATTCGCGATTATGTTGCGATCCCAGGTCTTTATAAACTCTCTTTCGTCAAGAATATTGTTAGCAACTGTCTCGAATTCTGCTTCGAACTCTTGGTCGCTTAGGTAGGCGACAGGGCTTACATATGCCTTCAAAGCAGTAGAAGAGCCAAAAAATGGCGCGGCATTTAGTACGAGTGCAACCCCTGTAGACTCGCTGTATGCCCTCCACATGGAGAGGCGACCGAACGTGTCCTTAAAGGTTTCATGCTCTGAAACACAGACCAAATATGTGTTCGTTAGAAAATCCAGCGTCCAGTCGTTGAATGGGTTTTCGATCTGAGTGGTTATTCCGTTAAATATGCTATTCAACGCGTCCTGAAATTTTTTGCCCGCGGCACCAGTGTTATATGATGCGCGTACGCAGTCAAGTCCGTGTTGCACTTCCATAAAATCAATCATAGAAGTGGATTTTCGCATCCAGACTTCTTTGCTGCGCAGGATGTTCATCGCCGCATCCGCGTTTGTATAATGGACGCAACGCATACCTCTTGAACGAACAAGCGCCTGTCGTTCCCACATATAGGGAAAGAATACTTTTGCAAGGCGTTCTTGCTCTGTGGTAAGCAACACCATATTAAATTCTAGTCCATCGCTTAGTCTAGCCTCATAAACAGTCGCTGCGCATTCGCGCCGAGGATTTTTTTCTTTGCGCTCTCGCTAAGCCCGGGCCGGTCAACCGCCGCCCGGGCGCCGTTGGGAAAGGCGACGCCGGTGTGCGGATAGTCGGTCGCGAACAGCCAGATGTCTTCGCCCAGTTCCTCAACGCAATGTTCAATATACCGCTCGCCGGGATCGATCGAGTGGAAGAGACGGCCTTCGGCTAAGACTTCGGACGGCTTGCGCTTCAAGTTCGGCGCCAGGTTGGGTTTCGACTCGTAGCTTTCGTCGAGCCGCTCGATCATCCACGGCATCCACCCGGCGCTGGTTTCGAAAACCGCCACGCGAAGTTTGGGAAACAGCTCAAAGACGCCACCGCCGATGAGCGCGCCGATCGCGGTCATCCCGCCCCACGGCTGATACACCGCGCGGATGAGAAAGCCCGCATGGTCGAGCTCGATAGCCCCGGGCCCATTGGGAGCGCGGAGCACTCCGCCATGAACCAGAATCGGAAGATCGAGATCCTGCGCACGCGCAAATATCGGATGGAGATCCGGATTGTCGAGCAGCCTTCCTCCAGGACAGACCGGTGGCACAACTACTCCGGCAAGGTTTGCGTCTTTCTCCCTCCAGTGAGTCATTTCTTGAACCGTCGCTTGCACATCCCGCATGGTCGCAAGGGCGACCCATCTCAATCGGCCCTTCGCTCCGGTGCAATACTTGCTGATGTAGCGGTGATGCGCCCGATGCAGCGCGCTTTCAAAACCCACGTCACGCAGGATACAGTAGCTCGCGGCGTGACTCGGAAAGATCACGCTGAAGTCGATTCCCGCTCGGTCCATATCTCTGAGTCGTATCGACGGTTCCCAGTTCACCTCACGGGGGATCGGCGTCTCCCTGGTCAAGCGCGTCTGCGTGGGGCGCTCGGCGCCAAACGTGTCATAGACGCCGAGCGGGCGCCATTCGTCGGACGGTTCGATAATCGCGAGTGGCCCCATGAAAAGGTCTGTCGGGAGGCCAGCTTCGCGCCGCTTGGCGACAGCGGTGGAAAGCTTTGCGAACGACTCGCGATATTGCGGATCGATATTGTCCCGGTATGTCCGATCCACGTCCAGGTATTCGCGAAAATGTGAGTCCGCATCGACAACTGTAAAACCGTTATAGCTCATGGCCAATCTCCTTTGGTTTCATCGTACGATCGTCGTAGCGCGCAGCGGCTTGGACGCCGCGCGATAGCGATCGAACCACTCCTCTTCGTCGATCGCGCCCGCGTAGGCCGCCTTAAGTGTATCAACCGTGGCCGGCTCGATTTCGCCGCGCCCGATAGCCTCGATGCGCGCCTCCGAGAGCGGATGGCCAAATTGAAAGTTACGTCCCTTCAAGCGGATGGTAGAATATTCACGGACAATTTCCAAAGCGGTGCACCCGTCCTCCTCGGTCTTCACCAACTTGTAAAGCGGATGGCGCTCTTCCAGGGCTTCGCCGTGGGCCATTTCATCGTGGAGAATGATCTTCCCAACCTCCGCCAGGAGTCGTTCGTAAACATCGCCTCTCAGCCCGACCACGCCGTATGCAACCGAACCGGCGCCGCCGCTATTAAAAGATCCCGCAGCGCTGTGCAACGGCGAGATCGCGTCCCACTCGCGCCGGCGCTTCTGTTCGTGACGATGCCAGACGGACCATTCTGCGTTCCCCCGCTCGGCGTCAAGCTCTTTCCAGTCCACGTGCCCGCCCCCGATGCCCTCCAGAACGTTGGCGAGGATCGCGTAGTGCCGGGTCTCGTAGTAATGTTCGCGCAGCTCCGCCACGATCTGTTCGCGCGTGACGCCGCGGTCCACCTTGTCGACGAGCTCCGTCAGCTCGCCGTGCGAAATTTCGCGCAGGTTACGCAGCTCGCGCGCCACCTGGATTTTGAGCCAGCACAGGTGCTGGTCGAGGGGCCTGGGTTGAGAGAAAAATGTCCGCGCTACCTCCGCTTCACCGGCCCGGAATCGCGACGCCATGTCCTCGATCTTCGCCATTAAATCCATGGTAATTTCCTCCTTTTGTTCTTTCAGCCGCGGCAGCCGCGCGGCGCCGACGGCTTCACCACAGACGGCAACTTCGTTGTTCCTTTCGACCGTTCGCCTTGAGTTCCCTCGACGTGCACGGGCAGCCTTCCGGTTACCCGTTAAAGCCTGCGCACGCCTAATTTCCGCGCGACAAAGGTGGCCGCGATCAGCGACACGATCATCATTACACCCAGCGCTGAAGTCGCTGGTACCTCACCGTTGTTCCATAATTCCCAAACCATTACAGGAACAACAATAGTACCCGGGCTATAAATCATAATCACCGATCCCAGCGCTCGCGCTACGGCGATGGCGGAGAAGATCCAGCCGTTGACAAATGCCGGCATGAGTAAAGGCAACGTGATCCTCACGAACGTTCTGGACCATGAGCCGCCGCTGGTATAGGACGCCTCCTCCAGCTCTTTATGCAACTGCGCCATCGCCGCATTCATGACCCGCGTGCTAAACGAGATCCGCGTCGTGATATAGGCCACGAGCAAGATCCAGATCGTGCCGTAGATCGGGATCGGCAGAATCAGATAAACCCACATCAAGGAGACGCCCGTGACAATCCCCGGTATGGCATGAGGTAAAAAGGTTAGGATATCGAGCAACCGCCGCCCGCGGGCGCCACTTTTGACGATAAACCACGAAATCACCGAGCAAATGAACATGGTGACTGTGGGCGCAAGCAAAACCATGATCGCGGTGTTGCGAAAGGCAAGGTCAACTTTGGGAAAATCCCATATGGTTCGGTAATTCTCCCACGAAAGCTTTGTCAGCGCCTGAGCGGACGGAATCTCATAGAACGGCAGGAAGGAAGCCCACAAAAGGACCAGAAAAGGCAGCACGACGGTGACAAGAAAATACCCGACAAACAATCCCAACGCGGCATATTTCCACGCGCCCAGATCAATGAGCTTCGGGCGATAGGCCTTGCCTGTGATGGTGGCAAAGCGGTCCGCCTCGCCGACGACTTTACCGTAGAGAAAGATAAGGCTAGCGCTGATTACCAGCAGTAAGACGGCATACGTGCTCACCAGACCATAATTGGTAGGCGGTTGGCTGGCAATCAAGATAAATCCTCAACGCCAGCACGTGAATGCCGGCCCGCATGCCGATGACGCCCGGAATCTCGAATGACTCCATGGCCGAAATCATAACGTAAATATACGCGGCAAGTATCGAGGGCCAGAGCACTTTCAGGGTCACTTTGCTGAGGGTTTTGAAAAGCCCGCCGCCCGCGACAGCGGAGGCTTCTTCAAGCGACGGGTCCATGCGCCGGAAGGCACCGGCGATCATGAGGAAGGTCACCGGAATCAGATGCAAGCCTTCGAGAAAAATCATTCCGCCCAGGCTGTAGATATTGATCGGCGGGTTCTGAAGAGCGAAAACGCGCTGCAGGAAAACATTGACGACGCCAATCCGCGGGCTTAACAGCAATACCCAACCGATCGAAAACAGCACGCCGGGCACGGCGATGGGAACAGGCATCAAGGAGTACAGAGTCTCCTTGAACGGCACATTGCTTCGCTCCAAGAGCCAGGCGAACATGACGCCGAAGAAGAGCGCCAGCGCCGCTGCGCTCACGGCGAAGACAACCGTGGTAGCAAAAAGCGTATAGGTCTGGGGATCTCCGTAGGCGCTGCGGTAGTTCTTAAACGTCAATTCCGAGGGATAACCGATCGACGCTGAGCGGAAGCTGCTCCATAATAAAAATAGCAGAGGGACTATAACCAGATATACGGCCAGACCAACCACGCCGGCCAGCAGCGTGGTCTGAAGGTTCCAGCGCGGTAGAGGAAGAAAACGAAATAGCGCCATGCCTTAGCGGCAGCATCTAAAGAATACCGAGAAGCTTCTGCAGCTTTTTTCCGAAGTCCTGATTCTTGTTGTAATAGTCGGGGTCGCGCACGACGTATTTAAGCCCTTTGATCGCCTCGGATTGCGAGGTCCCACTGCCGGGAAAAGGGCTCCCCTTGTGGGTGAGTTCGTCAATAGTCTTGATCCCCTCAGCGGAGAAAATCCAGTCGAGCCACAGATATCCGGCATTGGGATGGGGACCTTTTTTGCTCCTGATGAAGGAACTGCCGGTAATCACCACGGGATTTACCCGGACCCATTCCACCGGCGCGCGTTTGTCCTTGTATTCCAACATTCTGTAGAGAAACACATTGGCAGAGATGGAATACTCACCGGCGATCAAAAGCGCAGCGTTCTGCGTGTTGCTCTTGATGGGCTGGGGCTTGTTCTTGGCTAGTCGCGTGATATAGGACACCACCTTTTCTTTTCCCCACCCATCCGGCTGCGACAGGACAACCCAGGTTCTGTAATCCATGTGCATGCCGAGCTTGCCTTTCCATTTTGGATCCAGCAGATCGTCCCAGGATTTGGGCGCATCCTTGGCAGAAACCAGGTTGGTGTTGTAGGCAGGCACCGTAACGTTTCCACCCATTTGTGCCCAGTAACCGTTGCGATCCTTTGCCTTCTCTGGAACCAGCTTAAGCCACTCGGGCTGGAGCTTTTCGACAACGCCGGCCTTGACCCATTCGTCATAATGAAGCTGGATATCGGCCCCCAAAGACACGTCCCAGTTGTATCTGCCAGCAGTGTGTTCCGCCCAGATCTTCTCGGCGGAGTCTTCACCGGGCGCGTTCCAAAATTCCACCTGGATGAACGGATAGTGTTGGTTGAAGGCTTTGATGATGTTTTGGCTGTCTCGGGAACTCCCGCTCGTCCACCAGATGAGATGACCCTCGCGCTTCGCCGCCTCGATCACACCCGCCGGCGGCGCTGCCTGGGCAGTTCCCAAAAAAAGAGCTGCGAAAAACGCGACGGCAACGAAGAGACTCATAATCTCCCTCCTTGACCCATCATTTTATTGATTTTCTCCGTCCTGATACCCGCGCTTCCCGATCTCGCAAGCGGTCTTTACCAGCCATAACTCAAGCGCAAGGCAGGAATCAAGTACCCTCTGGGCGTTTCTTAAATGAGTCAATTCCGAGGCAAACGCCATTTTTGCATTTTGCGCGCACAGCAAAATTGCCTTACCCCCGGCGTGGAGTTAAAACTAACGGATTTGACGAAAGCTCTTGGCAAAGATTCTACAGCAATGGTTCAGCCCCCGGCCACCAATCCGATCGCCTGCCCCAGCGTAAATGCGCCGCTGTAAAGCGCCCGTCCGACGATGACTGCCTCGACGCCATGTTGCTCAATCATCTTGAGACCGCGAATATCGTCTAAAGACGCTACTCCGCCGGAAGCAATGATGGGAATTTTCACCGCTCGGGCGGCACGAGCGGTTTCTTCGACATTCACGCCCGTGCTCGTGCCATCGCGGCTGATGTCTGTATAGATAATGCGTGACGCTCCGTCGTTTTCACATCTCTGGGCAAGCTCGACGGCATCGACGGAGGTTTCTTCCTGCCATCCTTTGATCGCCACTTTACCGCCACGCGCGTCGATTCCCGCGACGATCCTGCCTGGAAACTTCTGGCAGGCCGATCGCAGAAACACCGGGTCTTCGCAGGCTTTTGTCCCGAGGACGACGCGCGCGACCCCAAGGGCGAGCAGGTCTTCGACATCCTTCATCGTTCGTAGTCCTCCGCCGGCCTCTACGGGAATCGCAAGCTTTTTACAAACGGCTTCGATCTCCGCTTTGTGAACCGGATGACCCTCGACCGCGCCGTTCAAATCGACGACATGAAGCAGTGTTGCGCCTTGCTCCGCCCAATGCTTCGCTGCGTCGACAGGACTGTCGAAGTAAATGGTTTGTTTTTCCATCTCCCCCTGGTAAAGACGGACGCAGCGCCCGTCCTTGATGTCCACCGCGGGGATAATGAGCATGCTATTGCCTGTCGACGAAAGCCGCGAAGTTGGCCAAGATACGAAGCCCCAGTTCCTGGCTCTTTTCCGGATGAAACTGGCAGGCAAAAAGATTATTGGTCGCGATGCTGGAAGCGAAAGCAACCCCGTAGGACGTGGTGGTCGCGACCAGGGATTCGTCTGTTGGCGCGACAAAATACGAGTGGACGAAGTACACGTAGTCACCGTCTGATATGCCTTCAAGGAAAGGCGATTCTTTTTTCTTCTCGATGCGATTCCAGCCCATGTGGGGAACTTTCAACCCGTTCTGCGGGCGAAAGCCCACGACCTTCCCGGGAAAAAGGTCCAGGCCGTTTTCCGGACCAAATTCTTCGCTCTCGGTAAACAGCAGCTGGAAGCCCAAACAAATGCCGAAAAAAGGTTTTCGCCGCTGCACGACATCTTTGATGGGCTCAATCAACTGATAGCGCGCGAGATTTTGCATACACGCATGAAACGCGCCCACGCCAGGAAGAACGACTCCTTTTGCATCGGCGATAACGCCCGGCGCCCGGGTGACTTCCGCGCGCGCGCCAATTCGTTCAAAGCCTTTCTGCACGCTGCGCAGGTTTCCCATCCCGTAATCAATAACCGCAATCATACCACTCACACATTTGAACGTAGTGAACTTTTAAACGCTTTGAACCTCCTTGAACAGTTCGAAGATTCGCGCAGTTGAAATCGTTCAAGGGACTGATTCGGTAACGAGTTAGAGCGTCCCCTTGGTCGACGGTACGCCCTGAATCCGTGGATCAATGCGCGTTGCTCCTTCCATCGCCCGCGCCAGGGCCTTGAAGCACGCTTCGATGATATGATGCGGGTTTTCTCCCTGCGGCACATGAATGTGAAGATTCATGCCCAGCTGGTTGACGAAGGCCTGAAAAAACTCATGCGGCAAATCCGTATCGAAATCTCCGACGCGTCCGGGCCGGATCTTTACGTTGTAGACAAAATAAGGGCGGCCGCTTAAGTCGACCACCACGCGCGCTAACGCTTCGTCCAAGGGCACGCTGCATTCGCCAAAGCGACGGATACCGTGTTTGTCGCCCAAAGCTTCTCGGAACGCTTGACCGAGCGCCAAACCAACGTCTTCGACCGTATGGTGGTAGTCCACCTCAATGTCACCTTTGGCGCTTATCTTGAGATCGAAGAGCCCGTGACGCGCAAAGCTCTCGAGCATGTGGTTGAGAAAGGGAATTCCCGTTTGGATCTCGGAAGCGCCATTGCCGTCGAGGTCCAATTCTACTCCGATGTCCGTCTCCCGCGTCTTTCTGTCAACCTTAGCCGTCCTTGCCACTGCGAGCCTCCTTCCTGAAGCGCGCCTCGACGGCGCGCGCGTGATCATCGAGGCCTTCCAGACGCGCCATGTGAATGATTGCGGGCGCCAGTGCCTGCAGCCCCTTTTTGCCGGCCTGGATGATGCTCGTACGCTTGATAAAATCGTAACTTCCAAGCGGCGAGAAAAACCGCGCGCCGCCTCCCGTCGGCAAAACATGATTGGGACCCGCCATGTAGTCGCCCAGGGGAGGAGTCGAATACGGACCGACGAAAATCGCGCCCGCGTTGCGGATCGCCGGGACCAAGCTCTTAGGTTTTCGCACCATCAACGCGATGTGTTCCGGCGCGATTTGATTGGCGATGTTTACTGCCTCTTCGAGCCCACGCGATACGATGATCGCCCCATACCTCTCCAAAGCTTTCAGGGTGATCGCCTGCCGTTTCGTCCGCCTCACTTCCGTCTCTAAGGCGGACTTCACTTTGCGTGCCAAAGCAACTGACGGAGTAATGCAGAAAGCTGCCGCCAGCTCATCATGTTCAGCCTGCGAAAGCATGTCTGCGGCCACGAAAGTAGGTTCTGCGCTGGCGTCTGCAAGAATCAAGATCTCACTGGGTCCCGCAATGGAATCGATATCCACCTCGCCAAAAACCAGCCGTTTGGCGGCAGCGACAAATACGTTTCCCGGGCCCACGATTTTGTCTACTTTGGGAATCGACTCTGTGCCGAACGCCAAAGCCGCAACGGCTTGAGCTCCGCCGACGCGAAAAACCCGATCCACTCCGGCAATACCGGCTGCCGCTAAAACAGCATCCGAGCCCTGCGCGAGCGGCGAGGTCATGATGACCTGTCTGACCCCCGCTACCTTCGCCGGCAAGACGTTCATGAGAACCGTAGAAGGATAAGCCGCTTTGCCACCGGGAACATAAACACCTACTGTCTCCAGAGGGGAAAGCTTCTGACCCAAGGTCAAACCAAGGGAGTCACGGTAGCTCCAGCTTTTCTCCCGCTGCCGCCGATGGAAGCGCTTGATCCGCTCGGCAGCAGCATGCATCACGCGCAGGTCCTCGTCGGGGACCGATTCCATCGCCTTAGTGATTTGACTTCTCGGGACCTCTAGGCCTCGTTGATCCAGCCGAACCTTATCGAACAAGCGCGTATAGCGTAGCAGCGCGCGGTCTCCCGTCTGGCGGACGGAACGCAGGATTTCTTCAACCTGGGCGAGCACTTGCTGTTCCCCTTCCCCCCTCCTCCGCAGAATTCTTCGTAACGTAGGCGCAAAATTCCTCGCCCCGGTCTTTACAAAGGCGATTTTCATGTTTTGACCCTTTCGATATCCGCACCCAAGGCACAAAGCTTCTTCTCCACGTGCTCATAGCCGCGGTCCAGATGATAGATCCGGGTCACCTCGGTGGCCCCTTCTGCAACCAAACCCGCCAAGATCAGCGAAACACTCGCTCTCAGGTCGGTCGCCATCACCGGCGCCCCCGAAAGTCTATCCACACCGTTGACCATCGCCCGGTTTCCGTCCAGTTTGATGTCAGCTCCCATCCGGACCAACTCGAGCGCGTGCATGAACCGATTCTCAAAAACCGTCTCTGTAATCAGACTGACACCCTGAGCCACAGCCATTAGAACCATCGTCTGCGCCTGCAGATCGGTGGGAAATCCGGGATAGGGAAGCGTGGTCACGTCGACGCTGTGCGGCCGCCCATCGCCTTGCACCCGGATCGTGTCCTCGGCAACGCTCATATGGATCCCTGCCTCCCGCAGCTTGATCACGAAGGCATCGAGGTGGTCCGCGCGTGCGCCCCGCAGCGTTACATCTCCTCCAGTTAAGGCGGCTGCGACCATGAACGTCCCGGCCTCGATCCGGTCCGGAATGACCCGATGGCAAATCCCTTTCAGTTCTTTGGCGCCCTCGATCGTCACGATGTCCTGGCCTGCCCCTTGAATTGGCGCGCCCATCCCAGTTAGCACCTTGGCCAGGTCTGTGATCTCCGGTTCCTTTGCGGCGTTTTCGATGACGGTCGTTCCGTCGGCCAGGGTCGCTGCCATCATGAGATTTTCCGTTGCTCCGACCGAGGGCAAGTCGAGATAGATCTTGCTGCCGCGGAGCCGCCGCGCCCGGGCCTCGACATAACCATGGACTAAATTGATGTCCGCCCCCATCTGAGCCAGCCCCTTGAGATGCAGGTGGACCGGCCGCGTGCCAATGGCGCACCCTCCCGGAGTTGAAACCCTTGCCCGTCCAAACCGGCTGAGAAGTGGGCCGAGAACGAGAAAAGAGGCGCGCATTGTCTTGACCAGCTCGTAGGGCGCGTCGACATCAGCCACTTGTTGCGCGCGGATTCTTACCTCGCCGTCTTCATTCCTTTTGACGCTAACGCCAAGTCCGGCGAGGAGTTTGAGCGTCGTGTCGATATCCTTCAAATCCGGTATCGCCTGATAAACACATGGCTCGCCCGTCAAGAGAGAAGAGATCAAAATGGGCAGCGCCGCATTTTTTGCGCCGCTAATTCTCACGTCTCCAGCAAGCCTGCGCCCGCCACGGATGATAATCTTATCCACTCTAGTTGCCGTTAACTGACGCGTCGCGGGACGGAATTTTGCGTGCGCTCACTACCCTTGGTTTTTGCGAATAATCAGCGCGGACCGCGCACTCGTGGTACCGCCCCGAAGCGGCGACGAGCCCGCGCACCTGGGGTCCTAGATCCGACCCAATTTCAACCAACAAGGAACCCCCGTCTTTCAAGTGCTTTGGAGCTTGCTCAATGATCACCCGGTAGAAATCCAACCCATCGATGCCGCCGTCGAGAGCCCTGACCGGCTCCCAGTCGCGCACCTCAAGCGGTAGCTGTTGCAGCTCTCCGCGCCGAATATAAGGAGGGTTGGAAACAATTACGTGAAAAAAATTTTCCCTGTTCATGACCGGATTGAACAGGTTACCGAAGAAAAAATGGCTTCGCCTTTCCACGCCATGGCGCTTGGCATTGAGCTGCGCGATCTTCACCGCTTCGTGCGCAAGGTCGACGCCCCAAACCTCCACATCGTCTCTTTCTTTCGCCAGGCTGACGGCAATAGCGCCGCTCCCCGTGCCCAGATCGAGGACCTGAATCGGGCGCTCTTCGGGGATCTTCTGGTCATTGAAAGATTTGAGCGCCAGTTCGACCAATAGCTCGGTTTCGGGCCTGGGGATGAGAACTCCAGGGGTTACTGAAAAACTCAGGGACCAGAACTCTCGACTGCCCACGATGTAGGCCACCGGTTCCCGCTGCGTCCTCCTGGCAAGCATTCTCTGATAGCAGTTGCTTTGCTCTTCGGTCATTTCCGTTTCGGAGAAGATATAAAGATCTTCTCTGCGCCTGGATAAAGCCATTGCTAACAGGACCTCGGCGTCAAGCCGTGCACTTTCACCGCCCGCCCGCGCCAGCATCTCCGTCCCTACTCTCAAGCTACTGCCCACCGTTTCAAACGCGCGCCTCAACCGAATGCGCCCGCTGGCTTCTTGCACAATCATGGTTTGCTTCCGTTCTCATCCGGCCCCTGCAGCGCCTCCGCTTGATAGTGGGTGATCAAGGCGTCGAGCAACTCGTCCAGCTCTCCTTCCACGACGCGGTCGAGCTTGTAAAGAGTAAAATTGATCCGGTGGTCGGTAATTCGCCCCTGGGGAAAATTATACGTCCGAATCCGCTCGCTGCGGTCTCCACTGCCGACCATGAGCTTGCGGGTCGCGGCAATTTCGGAGCGTTGCTCTTCTTGTCTTCTCTCCAGCAATCGCGCGCGCAGAACCTTCAGCGCCTTGGCCCTGTTTTTATGCTGCGATTTCTCGTCCTGACACGTGACCACCAGGCCGGTGGGAACATGGGTCATCCTGACCGCGGAGTCCGTGGTATTCACGCTCTGCCCGCCAGGGCCTGACGAGCGATAGACATCGACCCGGATATCCTTCGGATCAATGGCCACTTCGACTTCATCGGCCTCCGCCAGAACTGCAACCGTAACCGCCGAGGTGTGAATGCGTCCGGAGCCCTCTGTCACGGGTACTCTTTGAACCCGATGGACCCCTCCCTCGAACTTGAGCCGGCTATAAGCCCCGCGTCCTTCGATCAGTCCGATGATCTCTTTGAAACCCCCCAACCCGGTGGGATTGGAATTCATAATTTCGACCCGCCAGCCGCGGGATTCAGCATAACGGCTGTACATGCGGAAAAGCTGGGCCGCAAAGAGCGCCGCCTCCTCCCCTCCAGTTCCCGCTCTGATTTCCAGGATGATATTTTTGCTATCGTTGGGATCCTTAGGAAGCAGTAAGTATTTCAGGCGCGTTTCCAGCTCTTCCTTCCGGGTTCGCAGAAGCGTGATTTCCTCTTTGGCAAGCTCCCGAATCGCTTCTTCTTTCTCCTCCAATAGCTGGCGGTTCCCCTCAATTTCCTGTTCGACCTTGCGCCATTCGCGGTAGCAATAGACCACCTCTTCCAGATCGGCCCTCTCTTTGGCGATTTTCGAATATTCCCTCTGATTCCCCAGGGTTTGCGGGTCGCTTAGCAGAGTTTCCAATTCGGTGTAGCGCTTCTCGACTTCGGCTAGCTTTTCAAGCATGAATCACCCGTCGACCAAGATTCGGAAGAATAAAAAAGGGCAAAGGGAAGCTTCCGTCCCTTTGCCCTTCTGTGCTTCAGATCCCCTTACTCGATCACATTCAGCCTTACTCCTGGCGGTTTTTTCAGTCCTTCAGACCGTATTTTCTCTTGAAGCGCTCAACCCGGCCCGCCGTGTCGACAAGCTTCTGCTTGCCCGTGAAAAAGGGATGGCACTGCGAGCAGATGTCCACGCGAAAATTCTCAACTGTCGAGCGCGTCTCAATTATATTGCCACAAGCACAAGTTATCGTGGTTGGTTTGTACCCTGGATGGATGCCTTCCTTCATATGAATCCTGCCAATCGTGTTTGCTCCAATTCATATAGCATGATCACGGCGCCTCTTCAAACCACCCCTGCTAATCCTGCCTTTTTTCCGCTTTGCTCGGGACATACAAGCGCACTGACAAATTGGCACGCGTATTGCGTGCCTTTTGAGTCGCTCGTTTTGCACGTTATAATTGGGTTAAAATAAAGAAAATCTTCGCAAAACTGCCATAATCGTACAGATGTTGGGCAACTTTGTCACAAGGGATACAGGGATAAGGGCTAGTCGCCCCTGTCCAAAAATCATGATTATTGAGAATCGCCAACACCGATTGAGGTCTCTCTCAAACGGCCTCGACGGTCTGTCTTATTCCCCTCAGCTCTTATCCGAAAACGACACCCAAGTCGCCAGTGACCGCGTTAAGGTCGAAGATATAGACTTATTGATCGTCGATGGCTATTTGCAGGGCAAACTCGACGGATTTGATCTTTGTCGTTCTATACGATCCTCGGGCAGCCAAATTCCCATCATCTTAGTGCTATCCGGCTACCTTTCCTTGGAGCGGTTTAAGGCTATCGCCGCGGGCGCGGACCTGTTACTTTATCGACCCATTATCAAAGAGGAACTCATTAAAATGACGGAGCTGCTTTTGGGTCTAAAGTACGCTACCGAACCTGACCCGATCCTTATGACCCACATGCCTCGACGCCTCGAATCCGCAGTTTAAGAAAATCTCAAGCGTTCTCTTTGGCGCCACGTTGGCCTTCCGGCCCAGGCGCATTTTTTTGTGCGCCGGCCTGCTTCTCTCGGATCGCATGCGCAGCAGCCTCCTGGAACTTTTCATCAAGCCTCGTTACTTTCCACCGCATCAACACGCTCGGGCCACGGAGATCCATCCATGTGTTGCTAGTCTCGACACGACCTAATACTATCCAGGGGATTGGATGAGCATGAAGCTCACAATATTTCGCCGTCTCATTTTTGGCCATCTCCTGGTGTTGATCTTTGCCATTTCGGCCAGTGCCTTCGCGATCTTCATTCTCGGGCGGTTCGAAAACGTGACGCTTTCGATCCGCGAAATCGACGATCGCGTCCTTGAGTACGAAAAGAAACTTTCTGATACTCTTCTGTCACAAATCCAATACGAGAGAAAATTTCTTATCGGGAGAGACGAGGTTCTCTACAACCGTTTCCTTCTCTTCAACGACGACTTCAGGCAGTATCTCGAGGAGCTTCTCTCCTTGCCTAACTCGGATCAAGCCGCGCTCCTCTTGAGACGCGTCAAGCAATCCCACCAGCAGTATCAAGATATTTTCAACGCGGAGGTGAAGCTTCTCAAGTCCGGAGCGAAGTACACGCCCGAGCCGTACAGGACGCAAAAAGATGCTGCCACGAACACCGTGCTGGATGATTTAAAAGAACTCCGATCGCTCAGCGAGCAAAACGTCAATGACAAGATCAGGGCACTGGTGCAGGTTGGAGCCAACGCGCGACGACTGACTCTCGGGGTGACCCTGGGCGCTCTGATTTTAGGCATCGGCATCGCCCTGTGGACCACCCGAAGCATCACCCGGCCGATCTGGGCCTTGAAGAGAAGAACTGCTGAAATCGCCCGGGGGCATCTTCGAACTGAGCTGAACCTTTCCTCCCCGCCGGAAATCGCAGAACTGGCAGCCGCCTTCAACTCCATGACCCAACAACTCAAGAACTTAGAAAAGATGAAAGCCGATTTCTTTTCCGCGCTGTCGCACGAACTGCGAACTCCCTTGACATCGATCAAAGAAGGAACCCTATTGCTCTTGGAGGGTGTCGGCGGACCCGTTTCAGAGAAGCAGCAAAAGCTGTTGAATATCCTATCGGAAGAAAGCCAGCGCCTGATCACTCTGGTAAATTCCCTGCTCGACCTGTCCAAGATTGAAGCCGGCATGATGGTCTATCGCTTCGAAGAAGCAAGTCTGGCCGCATTGATTGCAAAGGCCGAGACAGAAATGCTACCCCTGTTAGAATCCAAGAAGGTCGAGCTCGAGGTTGACGTCAGCAATGAACTGACTCTCATCACGATCGACCAAGCAAGGATCCTGCAGGTCTTGCGCAATTTATTGGGAAACGCAATAAAGTTTACACCGGAGGGGGGCTTGGTAAGAATCACGGCTCGAGGCGATGACGGGAAAGTGAGGGTTGCAATCCAAGATACCGGACCCGGAATCTCTCCCGAGAACTTGATTCGAATCTTTGAAAAATACCAGCAGGCCTCGCCGGGGAATCAACTCAACGGGACCGGGCTGGGACTCGCGATCGCGAAACACATCGTCACGGCTCACGGCGGAACCATATGGGCAGAAAGCCAGCCAGGAAGTGGAAGCACCTTTGTTTTTGTATTGCCGGTCTAGTCTTTTCCGCGTGCACGGTCCCCCAGGAAGCGCAGAAACTTCCGGACCGGGAGGCGGGCTTTCTTGTGGCGCAGGAATCGCTCGAGCGGGGAGAGTTCGACAAGGTTATCGATGAGTCGCAAAGACTTCTCTCAGCGGAGGGATCACGGCCGCAAAAAGATGCCGCCCTCTTCACCTTGGGCCTTGTCTACGCGCACCCCGCAAACCCCGGGAAAGATTCCGCCACCGCCCTCGGGTTCTTCGCAAGACTGATCCGGGAAGACCCGCAAAGCCCCTGGGCGCTTCAAGCAGGAACTTGGGTGGCGCTACTCCAAGAGAATGCGACCCTTTACCAATCCAATAGAAAATTTCAAGCCGAAATGACGGCCCTCGACCAGTCCTACAAAAGTCTCGTGGATGAACGTCAGAGCCTGGCCGAGACGCTGAAAAAGATGCGCGAAGAAAACGACAACCTGCAACAAGTGATAAAAAAAATGAAGCAGGTCGATATCGAGATTGAGGAGAGAAAGAGGGACCAGTTAAGGTGAAAGAGAAAAACGGCACCGGTAAGATTCTCGTTGTCGATGACGACAAAAATTTGATCGAAGTAATCCGCATGAGGCTGGAGACCGCAAACTACGAGGTCACCACCGCTCTCAATGAGCGCGCCGCGTTGGAAATGGTCAAGGGCCAGGTCTTTGACATTTCCATCGTTGATCTGCGGCTGGTCCATCAGGACGGATTGGCCCTCATGGAAGAGATCCATCTCGTCAATCCGGAGATGCCCGTCATCATACTCACCGCGCACGGGTCGATTGAAAACGCGGTCGACGCCATGAAACGGGGCGCCTACAGTTACCTTACCAAACCCTTCGAGCCAAGAGATCTCCTGTTTCAAATTGAAAAAGCACTCGAAAACCGGCGCCTGAACTCAGAAATCCGGCGGTTAAAGAACCTGTTGCTAGAACGCTACGATTTCGCGAACATCATTGCCAAGAGCGAAAAAATGCAGAGTGTCTTGGAAGCGGTCTCACGCATTGCGAAGACGGATTCGACCGTTTACATCCACGGAGAGAGCGGGACCGGAAAAGAAGTGATCGCCAAAGCCACCCATCTCGCGAGCGAGCGAAAAGATAAAAATTTTGTCGCGATCAACTGCGCGGCGATCCCCGAAACCCTGCTTGAAAGTGAACTCTTCGGACATGAAAAAGGAGCCTTTACCGGGGCCGTTCGCAGCACCAAGGGTCTCTTTACTCAAGCTCATGAAGGAACGCTGTTCTTGGACGAGATCGGGGAGATGCCCCTGAGCATTCAGGCAAAACTTCTGCGAGCTTTGGAAGAACGCCAGTTCTATCCTATCGGCGGCGAAAAGCCGGTACGGATCGATGTCCGAGTCATCGTCGCTACCAAGAAAGACCTCGAAGAAGAGGTAAAAAAAGGAAATTTTCGCGAAGACCTTTTTTACCGCATTCATGTCATCCCGATCTTCCTGCCGCCTCTAAAAGAGAGAAAAGAGGATATTCCCCATTTAGTGGAACATTTTCTCAATAAGGTATCCAGCCAAATGAAGCGGGACGTCAAAGGCGTGAGTCCAGAGGCGATGCAAAAGCTTATGATGTATGATTGGCCCGGTAATGTCCGCGAGCTCGAGAACACCATTGAGTACGCCGTCGCAATGACCCAGCAAGACCTGATTACTGAGGAATATATCTTGCAGACGAAAGCCCCCTTACAGGGAGCCCTCAAACCCTTGAAGGAGTCCAAAGAAATTTTTGAGCGGGACTACTTGATCAGCGTTCTCCAGGTGTGCGAAGGCAATGTGAGCCGAGCAGCAAAAGCCTCCGGCAAGTATCGCGCCGACTTCTATGATTTGCTAAAAAAGCACAACATCAAGCCGCAGGACTACAAGAACAACGATTAATCTTGCGCCCTGTCATTAAGCGGACCTGCAGGAAAAACCCTGCATTAAATTCCGCGAAAAACTTGCCTAATGCAAAAAGCCCAGTAAAATTCGCCCGGTAGTTGCCTGTAGGGGATTGGCATAGCTATTGCCGTCCATTCTTAAAACATCGCGCTCCTTGTCGCGACTTCGGGTCAAGAATACGCCACTCTCTTCGCTCCTACGCCGCTCTTATTGGCTATGGAAAAGACGACCAATGAAAAGAGCAACTTCTGCCGTAGGATCAAGGTACGCGCTTCTGCCGTTGGAATGGCTCTGCTATCTCTATTCTTGCTTTGTTTGGTTCCCGATCGCCCTTTCGGTCTTGCCACGAATTCCCCGGCGGATCAGTTGAACGAGAAGAAAGCGGAGAGAATCCATGAAACATTTCGTCTTTACGGGCTGATAAAATCGAACGCCCCGAGTTGCGACGACGATTGCGCTTGGGAATTGGCCGCGGTTGTCCGAGCTGAAAGCCAGAGATATGCGCTCGACCCCATGCTGGTCCTTGCTGTGATCAAAACCGAGAGCTGCTTCGAGCCGAAGGCCGTATCCGACAGTGGGGCGCACGGTTTGATGCAAATCCTTCCCTCCGTGGGCGAAGCTGTGGCACAGCAGACGGGAATAAAAAGATGGAACGCGGGGAAAACCCTCGACGATCCCGTGGTGAACGTCAAGTTGGGAGTCTCTTACCTCAAGAGTCTCAAACAAAAGTTTAGGGACCTGCGTCTCACTCTAGCCGCATATCGCTGGGGTCCAGTTGAAATCAGCAATCGAATCAACAGTGGGACCCGTATTCCGCTCGAATACAGTCAAAAGGTGCTGGATCAATATCGACTCTTCCGCACCAAGAGACCCGCGATTCCGAAGGTGATTCCCAAGCTGGTCGAACAAAAGGGTGCTGCGCTCAATACCTAGCCTCGCGATGTCAAGACAGGGCGCCACATGTCCGCCGTACCGTTCCGCGCCTATGTAGGGGAAGTCCTCCAATCACTACACCGTTTTCTCCACTTGCTTGGGGACAATCCGCCCAGATGCAGAGCATCGGCAATCATTCCTATTTGGCACGGGCTTTGCGCTTTAAACTCAGAGCAGCGCGCCGCATGGCAGATCTTATGCGGGTACTAGTTGTTGAAGATAACAGTGCCTTGGCTACGATCATCGGAATCGCACTGGAGGAGACGGGTTACGAGATCAGGACGGCGCGCAACGGGGATGAGGGTTACTCCGCGTACCTTGTGTTTAAACCCGATGTGATCGTTACCGATATTTGCATGCCCGGAAAAGATGGGCTGGAAATGATGAAACAAATACGCGTCCATCACCCATGCATGAGAACAATTTATATTACCGCTCAGGTAGACCGGTTTCGCCTGCGACTTGAACAGGAAAAAAAGGACTATCCTGTGACGGTATTGGAAAAACCCTTTTCGCGGACCGACTTGGCAAATCTGATCTCGGCCAAAATTGGTACCAACTTAAAGCCTCCGACAGCGAAAGAGAGACCGACGCGCTCAAGTAATCGGAGTTAGTCGATGCGCCATCGCTGGATTTTCCCCTCCCTCTCATCGACGCAAGGATCATACAAAACGCGCAGGCTGAGCCGCCGGTAGCACACCTCCCCAACCTAACTAAGCGCGGGCGTTCACTGGCGGTCAGTATTGAGCGGCAGCCTGGCGGCCGACGTTTTTATTAACCGACCTGAGCTTCACATCAACCTTAAGAAAACAAATGAAGTCGACGACAAGACTTCGATAGCCGAACGAGGCCGGCGAGACGCGTTGCCAGAGATTTATCCTCTGAAGGTGAACGTTTTCAGGGTGCGCGCCGGCGAAATTATCTACACCGACGACGGTCCTTGCAAGCAGCCCGGAACGTGGCCTTTCACTCTGCGCTGGAGACCATCTCCTCATAAACCACTTGACGCCTTCCCTAAGAAAGAGCGCGTTCCTCTGGCAAGGTGAAAAATTTTCCTGCTGTAGGTAAATTCCTCCGCACAAATAACAAGACAAAAATCTTCAGCAAGACAAAAAACAATAAAATCACGAAGATGCCCAGCCGGATCACCCTGGCATGGCGCTTGCCAAAAACAAAGGTAAGGGAACCAATCACCCTCCAGATCCGACCTGCAAACGCTTTCTCGACGGAAGCACCGGGAACGCGTCAGGTCAGTTCTCACCAGAAAGGAGGAAGCTCAAATGTTTGGAAAACGTCAAAATCTATTTCTCGTTCTCCTGTGCAGTGTTTTTTTGCTTGGTTCCGCTTGCTCCGCCCCGTTATCCACCCGTGAGAAGGGCGGCCTCCTGGGAGCAGGGTTGGGCGCCGGTACAGGCGCTATTATAGGTAGCACAGTAGGGCACGCAGCGGTGGGAGCGCTGATCGGAGGACCTATCGGTCTTATCGGTGGTGCTCTAATCGGTGATCAGTTGATGGGACAGGAACAAAGGCAAGATGAGCACCAAAGACAAATCGACCGGAATCAAGCTGAACTGGAACGTCTCAGAAGGGAAAACGAACGTCTGCGAGTAGAGTCGCCGGAATGGTAACCCCACGATGACCCATCTATCAGAACATCGGAGGAAAAGGCGATGAGTCGAGCACAAAATCTCGAAACTACGCTGGGTAATTTGATTGCGGCCTTAACCGACGAGGCAATCTCACTGGTACCTCATCGAAAGACCGCCTATCGGTGCGTGTCGTACATCCTCAGCGAATTAGTGCGCAAAAGACGGGTACGATTTAAGAACAACGGAACTGTGATCAAAGGGAGCACGATTCCGAGCGCACTTCCATCAAATCGTTAAGAAGTTTTCAAGACTTCAATCGCAAAGGAGGACCCGATGGAAAAACAAAACGTTCGGTTGTATCTAGCTGTGGTGATACCTTTCGTCCTTACTTTGGCGAGACCCTCTGCCGGAGCCGACTCGCCGATGACTGAGATCAAAGTCACGGTGGAAAAGGTGCTCGCCGTTCTTCAGCAGCCGAGTCTCAAGCCAGAGGCAAAGAAAGAAGAGCGTCGGGCGCAGTTGCAGCGGATCATCTATCCGAAATTCGACTTCGAGGAGATGGCCAAACGCTCTCTCGGATCGCAATGGCAACGGCGCACTCCTGAGGAACAGCGGGAGTTTACGAAGGTATTCACCGGGCTTCTGGAGGACCGCTACTTGGATCAGATTGAATCCTACGACGGTGAAAAGTTTCGCTACCTTCGTGAAAACCAGGATCAAGACCTAGCCGAAGTGGATACGAAGATCGTCAACAAAAAGGGCGAAGAGTTCGCCATCGATTATAAGCTCCATCGAGTCGAAGGAGATTGGAGAATTTACGATATTGTCATTGAAAACATCAGCCTCGTTAATAACTACCGTTCCCAATTCAATCGGGTGTTAACCAGATCGTCGTTTGAACAGCTGGTCCGCACCATCAAAGAGAAAAGATTGGCAGCGGCCGGGAAGGAAACAAAGTAAGCCCTGAGAATTCTAAAATGGAATTGGAGTGCTAGCGGTAAACCAGATTTTTTATTCGTGAATTGTTCGTTTTTGAAGGAGGCGACAATGGATCTACAAAATACCTTCACTCGGTTCAGCAAAATCGCAATCTTTAGTTCCCTTATGCTGGTAACGCCCATGCCCGCTGCCGCAGGTAGTTCCCCTTTGGTGAGCACTGAGGAAACCCGCCAGGAGAACTTCCTCTCAGGCTTCAATCTCGTTCCCGGCAGTGTAACCCTGGTTGAAGAACAATACATTCTCGCCCTCTTCAAGAACACGGAGGACGATCTATACGCCGTCGTGCTGTTTGCTCTAAACTGCGCTTCCGATAGCTGCGACGTGGGAGAAGTCGTCGCATACTCGTTATTCGACAGCCAGGGTGTAGAAAAACAGTTAGTAGAGGGCCCCCCGAGGCACGATATCTTTCTCAGTCGCGCTACTTTCGCCGGCGCGGCGCTTGTTCTGCCAAGGCGATAAAAGCGTCACCCAACGTGACGTTGTGCTTTAACGGCAACACCCTAAATGAAAACTTCCTCCTTACTTCCCGCTGCTGTCGGAAAATCCCTACAAAAACATTCGCGGAAAATCCCTCGCCAAACAAAAAGCTCCTTTTGCTCTTGGCATATGCCTTGCTCCGCGATAGGGGAACTCTTTTTCAGAATAGCCGAAGAGGGCTCGTATGCGTTGAGGCCGGATGTGAATTAGATTGTCGCAGCAGACTGGTTTTTTAACCGCTGGTTTCCGCGCGAGCTATAGGCTCATGGAGGAATCAACTTTATGGGTTTGGACCATACAGTCGAAATGGAACGGCCCAGAAGAGGGAACGAGCCCTTGAGACGGCGGGCAGGACATGAAACCACGGAACCTCAGCAAATCTCGCTTAGTAGTTCGGTTCATAAGTTTGGCAACGTATTCATCTAAGCCGCCAAGCAAAGCGAATTAGGTTGCGCATGAAGCTTTGTCATCATTGCCTTAAGGTCGTCACGCGTGAATTTCCACTCGAATGGCGCAGCGATGTTCTCATAGTATTGTTGGAAGCCAAGGAGTCGGTTTTCGACTTCCGCAAGCGAGTTGAAGTCGTTGGGCGTGAGCGCCTTGCGTTCAACGATGGAGAAGTAGATTTCGATTTGATTGAGCCAGCTTGCGTGGACCGGTCCATGCACCGGGACGAGGGTGGGGAAGGCTGCTTTGAGGCGCCGAACACACGGCTGGCCGCGATGCGACGAGCCGTTGTCCATGATCCAGAATACTCGGTGGGCGTCGCGATACGGTGGCTGCGTCATGACCTGGGTAACCAGGCGATTGAACGGCTCGATGCCGGTGGACTGCTCGCAACGGCCGAAGAATTTCGCGCGATGAACATCCATCGCGGCGAGGTACGCCCAGGCGCCGCCCCGCGCGTACTCGTGCTCGACACGAGCAGGCTGGCCTGGACGGGGCGGCAAGGAGGCATGCTTTCGAATGCGCGCCTGGATGCTGGTCTTCTCGTCAGTCGAGAGCACAAACTCGTCCTCTCGCAGGGGGCGGCCTTCCCAGTGCCTCGCGTACAGGTCGAGGATACGCCCGGCTTTCGAGATAAATTGCGGATCGCGCGGGAAAATCCAGGTGCGATGTTGCCAAGGGCGAATCGCATCCTCGTGCAGCCACCGCCAAACGGTCTTGTTGCTTAAGGTCGCCACGATGCCTGAGCGTTGCGCCTCACGCACGATATCTGCGGAACTCAAACGGGAAAGCGGCACGCCCAGCGTCGCTGGCAGCTCACACGCGATGGCCTTTACCTGCACGACCACCTCTGGGGGGAAAAACCGGGGGGCGGCCCGGTCGGGGTCGCTCTTGCAGTCCTGGCAATCGCTCATGGAAGAACCGCTTGCGCCACAGACTGACCACATCACGTCCGATGTCCAGGGATGCGCCGATTTCATCATTGGCTCGTCCCTGTGCCGCAAGCAGGATCATCTTGGCACGCAAGACCTCGAAATACGGCAACGTATATTTTCGCGCGCGGCGTTGCAAGACTTCTCTTTCCTGTTTCGAGAGCACGATTTGGAACGGGCTGGATCTGGGCATTCTGACCGTCCTCCGTCGGGATGACGGTAGCAGAAACAGCAGAAATTAACAATGATTTATACATCGCCATATTTACGCGAATGACTACTAAGGAAGATCCTGCTTCCCCTCGTTGATCCGATTCATGCTCTTCCCTATCTAAAGTTGGTGGCGGCTCTGCTTCATCCTCAGGGAAGAGTCCTCGCGCTCAAGATAGTGCGAATTCCCCATGAGGAATCACTCAGCATCGGGGCGGAAATCGCTCCCATCTACCGAGCCGCGATGGAAGCGATGATCTCTCCGTCGCTCGACGACCGAGTTGAGCTGAAAACCCTGGTGCGAGTCTCCCACCGCCTGAGGGAAGGGATCGCAGAGACCGTGAAGGAAGAGGGCTGTGACCTCCTTGTTCTTCCATGGAAGGGCTACAGCATTTCCGAAAACCACTTCTTCGGCCGAACAATCGACCAGCTCCTGGAAGACCCACCTTGTAATACAGTTGTGGTCCGTGCAAAAAATTTCCTGGATCCCAAACGTGTTCTGCTTGCTGTTCGTGGCGGGCCGCATGTGGAACTTGCCTTGGAAATCGCCAACCGCTTGGCTCTTTCTCTCAACGGGGAGACGACGGTTCTCCACTGCGACGAGGAATCTTTTCCACCGAAGTTCCGCGACCGGGGTTATCGGTTGTTTCTCCACCGTCTCCAATCCCATCGCCACGCCCGGCGTCTGATTGCTCTCCATGGTGACGCCAAAGCAGCCATTATCCGCGAAGGTCAAGAACACGACATGATCATTGTAGGTGCAGGCTCGCGAGCTGAGCCTAGAGAACACTTCTTGGGGCCAATCGTGGAGCATGTCGCTCAGGGAACTGATAAACCGTTAATGGTCGTTAAGACTCCATCTCTGTCGGTCCCAGCATTTAACGGGAACTCAGCCGAGAAAAGGTCACGGCCCCTATCCCAGTGGGTTGACAAGTGGTTCGCGGAAAACACCTTTCACAGAAGAGAGTTTGACGATCTGAAAAAATTAGTGGACCTGAAAAAAAAGAACGGCCTAACCATCAGCTTGGGGCTCCCCGCCTTGAATGAAGCCGAGACTGTGGGCGAAATTGCTCGCGCAGTTAAGCAACTTTTTTCCGACGAGGTGCCTCTGCTTGACGAGATAGTGCTTATCGACTCCGGTTCTACAGACGACACCGTTAGCATAGCGAGGGATCTCGGAATAGGGGCATTCGTGCACCAGCAGGTTCTTCCGTCATGGGGTTCGTACCGGGGAAAAGGAGAGGCTCTGTGGAAGAGCCTCTATGTGCTTAAAGGGGATTTGATTGTCTGGATAGACACGGACATCAAAAACATTCATCCCGGCTTTGTTTACGGTCTTTTGGGTCCGCTACTCAAAGAGCCCGATATCCAGTACGTGAAAGGTTTCTACCGCCGCCCTCTCCGGGTTGAGGGGAAGACCTATGCCGAAGGAGGAGGAAGGGTTACAGAGCTTACCGCGAGGCCTTTTCTCAACCTTTTCTTTCCGGAACTCTCGGGGATTATCCAACCCCTCGCCGGTGAATACGCTGGCCGAAGAGAGGCGCTTGAACGGGTGCCGTTCTTTACCGGATATGGTGTGGAGACGGGGCTCCTGATCGATCTATTTAACGAATTTGGCCTGCGCGCCATCGCACAAGTCGATCTCGAAGAGCGCATCCACCGCAACCAACCTCTATCCGGTCTGAGCCAGATGTCCTTTGCTCTGATTCAGGTCTTCATGCAGAGATTGGAGGAGAAAAATCGTATTCAACTATTGGAAGAGGTGAACCAGAGCATGAAGCTTATCAAGTATCGCCGCAAAACGTATGCTTTGGAGGTTACCAAGATTGGAGACTGCGAGCGCCCGCCTATGGTCTCCATCCCGGAATATCAGACGAGACGGCAAGCGATTGGTTCCGTCGTAAAGGGTGGGATTGCACTAGACCGCTTTGCTAGACCTATCCCATATTCCATCTCTGGGCCTAGTGACGGGCTAAGCCGCCTTTGATAGACCGCACAGGTTCGCCGCAGCTACGTCGGTAGAGAAGGAAATCGGCTACAGTTTGAGATTAGCCCCGCACAATTAGGTAGTTATTGGATTCTTTTCCGTTCTTATGGAGGAAAAAGCCTGCAACTCCGGCATCGTCTTATTCGAAGGAATCCCTTATATTCAAAGAGTTAGTCGGGTCCTTTCTCCTTGGCAAACTCCTTGCTTCAAACATTCTGCTAAAATTTTAACTTTTGACGTAGCTAAGGAAGAGAGGTAATCATGGCACACCAACGCCGACAATGCAGAGAGTATCCACTTTTTCCTTTAGGGCCGCTTGCGCTGTTATTTCTGCTGGTCCTTACCCTCCCGGGGTGTCTCGCCACGCGAAACTGGGTAAGTGAACAAATCAATCCCTTGGGACAACGGGTTTCCGAGACCGAAACCAGCCTAAGCCAGACCGGAGGTAGGGTCGACAAGGTCGAGGGACGCGTATCCACCGCCGAGAGTAAAATATCCGATGTCGACGGACGGGTAGGTCAGGTCGATGCCAAGGCTCAAAAAGCTCTCAATACTTTCGCCAACCTGAGGCTTCAGCGCAAGCTCGTCTTGAGCATGAAGGAAGGCGCTCAGTTCGCCTTCAACTCAGCGGCATTTACGGACCAAACCAAGAGAGAAATTGACGGTTTCTTGAGCGACCTTAAGAGCGACCTGAAAGAGACTGATAGTGCAGTATTTCTCGTTGCCGGCCACACGGACAACACCGGCCCCGACGACTATAACTATGAGCTTGGCTCTAAGAGAGCAGCGAGCGTCGCGCGTTATCTTATCACCCAAAAGGGCTTAGACCCGACCCGGGTAGTCACGGTGTCGTATGGAGAGAGCGCTCCCATAGACGACAACAAGACGCGTCAAGGAAGAGAGAAAAATCGGCGTGTTGAAATTCTTGTCTACAAGGAAGCTATCGCTTCTGCTCCCGAAGCCACAGGGGAGCAGACAGCCCAGGTTGGTTCTCAGGAGCCTCGCCGTTAACCTTCCTGCTCGACGGGGGGTACGAGCGCTCATGTACGCCCTTCTTGGCGTCGACTTCGCCAGGTCGCAGACTCCAGGAAGGGCGCAGACGCCTGATCATTTGATCTTTGTTTTGTAAGCCTGCCCGACCCACCAAACTAGCACCGCAACGATAAGCACCGTTGGAATCGGATGCGTAAGGATCCATTGAAGAGCCGGTTCCAGTATTTGGTACCTCAGATAATCAAGGGCTCTTGATATAAGGTTCATGCTCCAATCCTCTCATCCAGTGGCGATGGGAATTTTTGGAGTATTCCCAACCCAAACGAACGTTCGCGGATCATGATCTAGAAGGGCTCGGTGTTTCGACCGGGTCAATCATAAGGCAGTTAATCTGGTCCCGGTTGATGATAAAAGTGGCGGGAGGGGCATCGGGACGATCCGAAAATGTCGCGCTGGTGAGCGGGATAAATCGGGCCTGTGCCCAACCTACAGTTTCTAAATTTGCGCCCTTCGGGAGATGAATGTCGCCGCACACCAAGAAGGATCCCGCTCCCACCAAAACTCTGCGGGGTTGCCGCTCGACCCGCATTAGTTGCGCGTCAAGCGCACTACGGTGGCTTGCTGAGCCCAGATCCACGATCAAAATCACCAGCCGCTTATAAATCACGGCCGTTGCGCAGGCTACGTCTCCGCCGCGGCCCGGGCTATTTTTTAGCTTGCCATTCTTTAGCAGAAAGGTTTCATCGGAATTCGCCACATGATCGCTCAGCCGTTCATGCCTCGTGGTGATAGTTCCTCTCAAAGTCCCTGAAGCCAGGTACACTTCCACTTCCCTGTCGTTAACTTCCACCATCGGCCGGTATTACCCTCTCATATTTACTCCATCGCTACGGGAATGAAAAGCGAATTTTGTCCTCCCGGCATTGAGCAGTCAACCCCCCGCCCACGTGAATTCCATAGAGCCCGCCCGGCCGTTGATTGCGTCGCCAACCCGCTTCGCGCTTGGCTCTGGACAAAGATCAGGTAAAGAGGGATATTCTACCGCTCGCCCTGTTTCTTATTTTGGAGTGGCAAATGTTCGGGGTTTTCTTGCTGTGCTTTTAGCTCTGTGGTTGCAATTGAACACGCCATCAACCATCGACCAATGATGCTTCCGTTGTCGTGGTTGAGCGCATATCCAAATTAGACGATGCGAGGCGAAATGAGAAAAATCTTCTTGATCGCGCAAATTCTCGCGCTGGCGAGCCTGGTCATGCTGGGCCTTTACATTGACCGCTCCCTCGATATTCAATATGCGCTCGGGCAAGCGGACCATCAGAGGTCTGTGTGCACTTCGCTGCCGAATCGGACGGTTAGCCCAGAATGCCGTGATATCCTCGACCGTGTTCGCGACTCGCGGCCAACGCCGGAAGGATCGCGCTCCTATCGGGGAATTGGGATATTTGCTATGCTATCATTGCTTGGCGTTGTAAACCTGTTCTCGATTTTTTTTGCTCTCAAGTATTTCAGGCGGTCCAGCTCCCATCATAAAGGAGCCTTAGACGCGGCGGTCTCCCGCTAGGCGCCGTTGGAAATGCGGCAACAATAACGCTCCTGAATTTAATAAAGCCGGCGCTCAATAAAGGGGGATGTTTTGACTTTTAGCCGCGCCGGATTCCATCTGCGAAATCTGATTAATTTGACACGCGGGCTGGCCCTTCGATAACCTCGGTTAAAGGAACTTGGCCTGACAGAAGCCGGGGAAGGAGTGCTTTCATGAAACTATCCTACGAAGGTCTCATCCAGCCTACGATCGTAAAGCAGGTCTCGAAACAAGTCGCTTATTGCCGATGCACGCGCACGAAGAACCCGCCTTTCTGCGATGGCTCTCACGCGGCCACCAACATGACGCCCTACATTCTCGAGTTCGACGTACCCACGACCATCGCCATCTGCCGCTGTTGGAAATCGAAAGATCACCCCTATTGTGACGGGACTCACGGCAAGCTGGTCAGACCCAAAGAGAGGCTCGCGAGAGGTCGAGAATGAACAGAGCTCAAGGTCTTTACCTGCCGATCAAAAAGTTTCAGGTAAGAGCGGACGATTTGAACGCTTTGAACCTTTTGAACCGCTTAGACGAGCTGTAACATTTTAAGAGGAGGACGTGTATGGTCGAAATGAAGAACCCCGTCAAAGAAGCCGATGCTCACCCGGAGATCCGCCATTTGAGCCTGTGGAGAACCGAGCTGGCTTATTTCTGGGTGATCAACTGCGAGCCTAACGTTCAAGACGACATGCACTACCACGAAAACGACGACCATATTTTTTTGGTCATGGAAGGCGAGTGCACGGTGCGCACGCCGCACAAGGAATTCGTGCTCAAGCAATTCGACACCGTTCTGTTGGAATCCGGCCAATCTTATCAGCTTTGCAATACGGGCACGGGAAGGCTGTTGCTCCTGGGCGCGGGCAACGCGGGCGTGAACGGCCAGCCCAGAACCCGAGTGCCAAAGATTCCCAGTCATATACCGCTCTCGACTCCGATTGTTGCGTGAGACCTACCCCGGACTATTCATAGATCCGGGAAAAAGCAGAAGCATCCGGGGCTGGCAACATCGGCGGCTGTAGTTATTGATGATAAGCTGTCCGACGGGTCGGTAGTGATTTATTTTGCGGCGTAAAAGTTACTCGGTGACAGTCATAGAAATTCTTCGCTGCGGCCCAAGTGCGTGAATACTCCGTTCATGGTTTCGTCGGCGGTGTTTATCTTGAGCGGTGTCGAAGGGCTCCGGTAGAGTTTTTCCACAGCCTGGCCACCCAAAATGACAGAGGGAACCGTTGTCATTCTGAACGTCCGTGAAGGTTGCGTTATCCCGCCTTTTTCATCGCCGCAACGGGAACAGGCAGAAAATAAACAGTCGGAATCTTATAGCCGTACCGTTCCAATCGGTTTAGAAACGACGGCACCACTCCGGTCGCGACAAATTCTCCCACCACTTTCCCATCTCGATCGATCCCTTGCTGGTCAAACTTGAAAATGGTTTGGATCGTAATCACGCCCCCTTCCATGCCCGTCACTTCCGCCACTTCGACCAGCTTACGGCTGCCATCGCTCAAGCGCGCCAATTGGATGATGCCATTGAGCGCGGAGGCTATTTGCTCTCTCAAGGCTCTCTCGGGCAGGTTCATCCCTGCCATTAACATCATGGTTTCGAGGCGGGAAAGCGCATCGCGGGCGCTGTTCGCGTGGATCGTGCTCATGGACCCGTCATGACCGGTATTCATTGCCTGCATCATATCCAACGCCTCACCGCCCCTCACCTCGCCGACAACAATACGGTCCGGTCTCATGCGCAGAGCGTTTCGCACCAGATCCCTTTGGGTCACCGTCCCCGCACCCTCGATATTGGGAGGGCGGGTCTCCAAGCGGACCACGTGTTCTTGCTGCAGCTTTAACTCCGCCGAGTCTTCGATCGTCACAATACGCTCGTCCTCGGGTATGTAATTTGACAGGCAGTTGAGCAGCGTCGTCTTCCCGGAACCGGTGCCGCCAGAAATCAGCATGTTTAGGCGCGACTTCACGCAGGCCGCCAAGACCTCGGCGAGTCGTCCCGGCAGAGAGTTTAACTTGATCAAGCCTTTGACGGTCAAACGTTCCGCTCCGAATCGGCGAATCGACAGGATCGGCCCGTCAAGCGCCAGAGGAGGAATAATCGCGTTGACTCGCGAGCCGTCCGGCAGGCGTGCATCGACCATGGGGGATCTTTCATCCACCCGGCGGCCGACCCGCGTCACGATCCGGTCGATAATCTGCATCAGGTGCGCGTTATCGCGAAATTGCACCTCGGTTTTCTCCAGCCTTCCGTGGCGCTCGATGTATACGTGAGCGTAGGTGTTCACCAGAATATCGGTAATTTCCGGATCTTTCATTAAGATTTCCAGAGGGCCGAGGCCAAAAATTTCGCTCGCCACTTCCTCGATCAGCCTCTGTCGATCTAATTGGCTCACGGGAATGGCTTCCGACATCACCAGATCCTCTAGGATTCTCCGAATCTCAACCCCAACCCTCGCCGTCTCCAGAGCGGAGAGCCTTGGCAGATCGAGCGTGTCAAGAAGCTTTCGATGAATTCGTAGCTTGAGGTCCTGATCGGAATACCGGGGCCATGAGGGCTCTTTCTCATTTCCGAGATTCGTCGTTTCTGTTTCTTCAATGGATGTGTCCATAGTGTCCTCCCGAAACCGAAAATTACTTCATTCGATCGCGGTTTAGCTGGGCCTTCCCTCCCATAGTGGAGCAACGGCTGTGCCAGAACCGCAAAGAAGACGGTAGCGAGTAGAAGGACGGTTGCAGGATGAACCACACGCCAAAGGCCTTCAGCCGCTCTCAAGATCGAGAAACCACTGTCGGCCTGAGAACAGTCCAGTTAAGCTACTGGATTTTCTAAATATTTAACCCATTTGTCAGTAGTTCATTCGTTGTACGGCAGAAACCTTTTTCTGGCCATGACCTGTGATCGATACTCTCTCTAGGAGATCTCCCCGTGGTTCAAAACGGGGAGGGTCCGGAGATGAGCAAAGAGAGAACTTTTCTATCTAGCGTTCTTGCGAAGAATTGGCGGGATTATTTCGCATCGACGACAAAGGCGAATCACTTCAGCGATCCTCACACCGAGAGGCTCAGAGCAGAAATGACAGCGGCACAGCGGAGACGAATGACAAAACAAGCAGACACCCCAGGAACGAGACCCATCGTTTCATTGTTTCACCAACTCTCTCGCAATCTTGACTTTCGCGGTACACCCGAAACAGGGGAACCCTCAGCGGTCGTGGAAAAATAGCCGTTGCCCTTCGACGAAGCTCAGGACGAACGGCTGAGTGGTTGAATTTCCATCTACGCTACCCCCGTTCGTAGTGAGCGCACCGAACCACGAACGGAGTTTTTCACACACTCTCAGCGGTAAAGCCGCGAGAAAAATCCCTCTTACATCTTCCTGAGCAGGCTGTCACCGCCGCCTCGCGCCGCGCATAGCAGCGATTCTAGTGAAACAGCCGATTTTTAACAAGCACCGTGGTTGGCAGCCTTGAGCCGCGAGAAAAACAGAAAAGGAACGCTGGCCACTTTCACCGCACAACATTTCCTCGTTACCCATATTGACTAGGGCAACGCCGTCTGTTAGGCGAGAGCGAGATGTTGTCAACGATCCGCGGAATCTTGGGGTTGACTCAAATCAAAAAGACCATGGGGAGTACACGATGGCAAGAAGCTACAAGTTTGTGAGTTCTCGTTTCCACAGATCTCTGGCTTGCGCGGGAACTTTTCTTTTTGTTCTCGGACTGATGCCCACACTGGCATTGGCGCAGACCTGGCAAACGGAATGGCAGCAGGCGCAGGACGCGGCAAAGAAAGAAGGCAAGATTGTTATCAGTATTCCGCCGAGCGCGGAACTGCGAAAGGCGTTGGAGGGAGCCCTGAAGGAGAAGTTCGGGATTGAGGCCGAAGCCGTCGTCGGGGCCGGCTCCAAGACCACCAGAAGAATCGCCGACGAGTACCAGGCAGGAGTTCACTACGTAGACGTTCATATCTCAACCATTGACAACCTGATGGATCGCCTCCTTCCCATGGGAGCCGTCGAGCCGCTCCCATCCTATTGGATTCTTCCCGAGGTAAAGGATCCGAAAAACTGGTGGGGCGGGCACATTTGGACGGACAGCGCGAAGCGTTACGCCTACGCGCCGATGGGCTATATGTTGGACAGCATATGGTACAACACCGAATTGGTGAAACCCGAAGAGGTCCGTTCTTTCAATGATTTGTTGAACCCCAAATGGAAAGGCAAAATCGGACTCTTCGACCCACGAATCGGCGGGGCCGGTATCGGCATGTGGGGTTTCCTCTGGTCCACAAAAGGGGAAGAATTCCTCAAGAAGCTCGTCGCCCAGGAATTACTCATCGGCGATCGGCGCGTGATAGCCGACGCGCTGGCAAGAGGTAAGCTGGCGATCACGATTGGCGCGACCTACTATAGCTTCGCCTCTTTCATCAAAGCCGGACTGCCCGTCAAACCCTTTCCGACATTCGAAGAGGGAACGTATGCCTCGGTCGGCAATGGGGGGCCCGTCGTTTTCAAGGACATCCCGCATCCCAACGCCGCCAAGGTCTTCATCAACTGGCTTCTCAGCCGGGACGGACAGGAGGTATACACTAAGGCCTTTGGCCAGGCGACACGCCGGCTTGATGTCGATACGAAGTGGATGGCAAAATTTGGGACGTTACCGGCGAAGGATTTCATCACCGTGGAGCAGTTTCACAAATGGGAGAATCAATCCGAAGCTAAGATTCACTCCGTGCGCGGTCCTGCCCGCGACTTCGCCGCAAAGATCCTTCCTTAAAGACAGGTCAAGAAACTCGCGTCACATGTGATCCGTGTGACGGCGGTTCTTCCACCAACCTGCTCACGTCTCGAAGCAACAATCGCCCCTTCTCAGCGTCCAAACCAGTGCGCAAGTCAGACTGAGGTTGCGGACAGAGGGTTGTCCACATCCTGCGGCGGCTATCCTTTTCGGAGCGCCACGGTGCGAACCATTCAAAGCTGCTTGACATTATAGGAGCACGTTTGTTAGGGCTCAACGACGGAAAGGAGCAGTACTATGATTGGCTTCGCTGGAATGGAGATCCTTGAAACGCTCGATGAGCTTGTTGACCCGAAACACACGGCATTACTCTTATGGGATTTTGCGGAGAATGTCGTCTTGAACCGCTACAGCACAGAAGATCTCGTGCGCAACGGCGCGCGACTCCTTGCTGCAGCCCGGGAGCATCACATCCTAACTATCTTCTCACACCAGAACAACATGCGCATTGTTGGGGACACCGGCGCGCCAACCGTGCGGATGAGAATGACGCGGGCGCGCAAGCCTGTCGCTGACATCGCCCGCGAGCCTGAACCCAAAGGGTTCCCGGCGAAACCGCAACTGGTCGAAGCGATGCGGCCGCAACCAAACGAGATCGTTTTTGAGAAATTTATTCCCAACGCTTTTCTCGGCACGTCCTTTGAATGGTGGTTACGAAAGTACGCTATCAAAACCATTATTTTGACGGGCGTGAACGTGGCTACCGGAATCAACGGAACGGCTCGCGAGGCGATCGGCCGCGGTTTTTACGCCGTGATCGCGCGCGATTGCGTTGGGACCAACTCACCGGAAGACTATGACGCGGCGATCAAGTACCTGGAAGCAATTTTTGACGTATTCGACTCAACCGAAATCATCAACTCTTGGAACAAGCGAAAGCGCTAAAGGAGTGCATCATGAAGCTTAGGCCTGGGCCGTGCGGGAAAATCCGAATATCGTTAGTCTTGGGATCTGTCCTTGCGTTTGCCGCCATCGGGCCCACCGATGAGGCGCCGGCTCAGCAGACCTGGCAGACGCAGTGGCAGCAGGTACAGGCCGCCGCCCGCAAAGAAGGAAAGATTGTGGTGAGTATTCCCCCCAGTGCCGACTTGCGAAAAGCGCTCGAGGAAGCCATGAAGCAGAAGTTCGGAATCGATGCCGAATTTGTGCTCGGCACGGGGTCGGTGACTACCAGAAGGATTGCCGATGAGTACCAGGCTGGCGTCCACTACGTCGACGTCCATATTTCGACCATCGACAACCTTATGGACCGTATGTTGCCGATGGGGGCGATCGATCCTTTAGAGTCCTACTGGATTCTCCCCGAGGTTAAGGATCCCAAGAGGTGGTGGGGCGGGCATATCTGGACCGACAAGGCCAAACGATACGCGTACGCGCCCATGGCTTACATGTTAGACAGCATCTGGTACAACGCCGATCTCGTCAAACCCGAAGAAGTGCGCTCGTACGACGACCTTTTGAATCCCAAGTGGAAGGGAAAAATCGGCCTCTTTGACCCCAGATCGGGTGGAGCGGGAGTCGGCATGTGGGGTTTCCTCTGGACGATCAAGGGAGAAGACTATCTCAAAAAGCTCGTGGAGCAGAAGCCCGTGATCGGCGCCGAACGGCGCGTCGTCGCCGACCCTCTCGCCCGGGGCAAGCTCGCGATCACGATCGGCGCTACTTACTATAGCTTTGCCTCTTTCATCGAGGCGGGCCTTCCCATCAAGCCCTTTCCGCCCCTGAAGGAAGGAACCTACGTTTCTGTCGGCAACGGCGGGCCCACTGTGATCAATAACCCACCGCACCCCAACGCCACCAAAGTCCTCATCAACTGGCTAATGAGCAAGGAAGGCCAGGAAATATACACCAAGGCTTTTGGCCAAGCCACGCGGCACACCGGCGTCGACACAACCTGGATGCCCAAGATCGGCGTGAGGGCTGCAAAGGACTTTCTCACCGTAGAACAGTATTACAAGTACGAGAACCAATCGGAAGATAAGATTCACACGGTGCGCGGCCCTTCCCGCGATTTTGCCGCAAAGATCCTACCTTAACACGCCCCGTGATTGGGAGAGAGTTGCGGTGACGGAGGAGCACAGTTTGTCGGCCTTTCATTGCACGTAGCCACCGCGCTCGCACACCAACCGTAAAACCCTCCCACGAAAATCAGAAAACGACGCCGCGAGTCCTTTTGGAGCGCGATGGCACCCGCTTTGGCCTGGCAGTGCAGCCTGCGCTCCTAGACTAACTAATAACTAAAGTCGAGTAGACTTGAGTCGAATAGACAAGGGCTTGCGGCAGGTATTAGGCTAACCACAAAGCGGAGAAATCCGTGGGAGCTTGCGAACGGAAAATCGACCTTAGGTGAACGGTGGCGCCCGGGACTACCGAGATGCGGTCCTCTCAAGGAGGTACTATGCGATTAGGGGACAAGTGTCAGTACCTCCGGAACGGTGTAAGTTGAATTGAGGCAAGTGTCAGAACGTTCGGAACACATGGTTTTGACGATGCATTCAGAGTCAGTGTCTTTGATCTCTAAAGGTCCTTGTCGGCAGTTGATAGGCCACGGTTCGAAGAAGTGGTTGGGAAGTAGGTTCTCTGCGTCGCAGCGCATAGAAACAGATCGATCCACAATCCAAGTCAACCTCAGCTCGGACCAAACGATGGGGCCAGTTTTTATCCACGGCAAAGCTATGTCCCAGAAGTCCAACTTGTCCCTGCTCGTTAGTCCTGCGCAGGAAAACAAGGCGACCAGCAGGGTGTGCTTGGAGGTCCAGTTGCCAGTGATCGGGAAAGGCTCGTCGTGTGGGGGCTTGTTCGATACGGCTGCTAAGTCGGGCGCGGTACGCAGCTACGTACTTCACCGATTGCGCCTGGACAGAACTCAGACAGTCATAATGGAAGCGCTGCCACACTTTGGCTTGCCAACGGCCATTAAAGCTCTCGACGGCAGCTTGAAAGCCAGTCTCCCGGACCGGAGCAAAGACAGGGATGACGTTAAGGCTGAGGCAAAGTCGCATGACGCGACCGATAGAGTCCCGAAACTGATGAGCCCCTTGGAACCGGGTGTCGTTATCGAACTGAGCATAAGCGGGAAGCCCAAAAATCCGCCAATGCTCAGTGAGTGCTTTCATAGTGCTAGCCGCCGTGATGGCGCCATCCGGCCAAGAGGCAACCAAAGCACCATGGAGGGAAATTCCATTAAGGACCTCGACATTAATTCCGCCTTCAATCACCAGACCTTCAACCACATCAAAGCTGTCGAGTTCACTTCTCCCTTGTGCTACTTCGGGCAAATACCAGCCTGGCGGCGGTGGCCGATGACGAATACGGCGACGACCATCCAGAGCGCCGCGCCGTTCCAAGATGCGGCCAATGGTGCGCACGCAGGGAACGCTGACAACGCCACGATCGAGCAGCTCTTTGCGAATCGCCAAAGCACCATACTCGCCCAAGGCACTGGTTTCTTTAAGTTCGCGGCGAACCGTCAGCACCAATTCCTCCATGGTCGCATGAGTGCGCTGAAGGGTGTGAGGGATACAAGACCGATCGGTCCAGTCCACCTCATCCAGGGCTTTATTTCGAGCCCGCTCCATCCATCGTTCAACCGTAGCGAGTCCCACGCTATAGAGCCGTGCGACTTCACGCCTCGAAGCACCCTCGCGAACCGCACAGACCAAAGCTCTGCGTCTATCAGACACAGAGCTTTTTTATCCATCTTTACACCCCAACAACGTTTTTACTGCACATTAAACAACGCAACTCTTATCGCAACCGTTCCGCACCTTGTGGCACTTAGGTGTTCCGGAGGTCGTGACACTTACCCCCTTACGCCTAACGATGCGGGTTCCATTTGACATCCAGCCTCTGCTCTTGGTAAGACCCGACCTTGGTAGTACAAACAACAGTCTCCCCATCTATAAGAGAATCATCGGGTAATCGCACCGTGGATAGATGGGCGGTTTCGGTGACGGAGGGAGGGGACGCTCAAAACTACTAGCCGGCAGTGTTTGCGAATCATCGCAGGTGCCGGCTTTCTGTTTTTTGGGCCGAAATTTATTCGGGCTTCAAGCGTTCGTATGGCTCACCGCGGAGAGTCCTGAGCAACTGATCGAAGGGCGCTGAGGGCGCCGAGTAGAGAGTTCTTGATTAATAAAGACTCCGATCACCGTGAACTCTGCGTCTCTGCGGTGAATTAAGGCTTGTAAGCAGGCTTCGTTTAAGGAGTCTCCGCGAGTGGCAAAGAAGGGATTTCGCCCTGTAGTTCTCATAGCTTCGCCCGATCATGAAGCGCGGGTAAGGTGGAGGACCGCGCTCAGGCGGTCCGTTTCTGTTCACGACAGAGGAGGAAGAACCAGTCTGGAGGACATGCTCCGGATGCTTAAGCCTGCCGTTTTGCTGCTGGATCTGGAATTGCCGCGCCTGGGCGGAATCAGGATACTGCCCTCGATTCAGAGCCTGAGCCCTTCGACGAAGATCATACTCCTTACCACCGCACCGAAGTTGCGTGAAGAGATCTTCGCGCTCAAGCTAGGTGCGAAAGGATACTGCAGTAAGAACATTGGCAATGAGCTTCTGAGAAAAGCTGTTCGGATCGTCCAGAGCGGCGAAGTCTGGAGCGGAAGAAAGGTCATTCCAAATCTCCTTGAAGAGGTTGCGACTCTAAAAGGGGGAAACCAGACACGGTCTACGCCCAAGTCAGCGGTTCCTCTTGATCAACTCACCTCTCGTAAAAAAGAGGTTGCGCGTCTGGTCGCTGAAGGCGCGACCAACAGAGAAATCGCGCAAACCTTGCATATCGCCGAATCCACAGTCAAAGCCCACCTGACGGATATCTTGAGGAAGCTTCAACTTTCCAGTCGGCTAAACCTGGCCGTCTTAATAGCCAGTCAAAAGACGCGCCTCGGCACCCTCGGCTTAATCGCCCTGGTCATATCCGTTGCCCAAAAGATCCAGGCCACCTAGACCGAGATCTAGTGGACGACAGCCTTATAGACGGCACGCCTCTCTTCAGGTACTGATCTCCATCCGGAGCTAAAGTTAGGCATCGGTGGTTAGGGGACAGAGGCGGGGAATTTACCTTCCTGATGAGAGAAAAGGCGCTCGGAGACTCTTGGTGCTCCGGTTTACTAACGGACAATCAGAGGCACGAGATGACGATGTTTCCGCAGGACTCGGGCGATACGCAGATTCAGATCCGCCTCAAAATCCGCAAGGATGGAAAGCCGGTCTGGAGATGTGGATCAGCACTTATGCCTCGAGCTTGCAAGGAGAGGTGAAACCTCGCGTTTTTGTAATTACGAAAATCCGAAAATCTCAGCGAGCGGCTTTTGACTCGCCAGTGCAACGCTATGAATGCTACTTCCGATAACAATCTGTTGGACTAAATCCGATGGACATTTAACACGTTTTCGCAAGTGCGAAAATCAGAAAACGACGCCGCGAGTCCTTTTGGAGCGCGATGGCACCCGCTTTGGCCTGGCAGTGCAGCCTGCGCTCCTAGACTAACTAATAACTAAAGTCGAGTAGACTTGAGTCGAATAGACAAGGGCTTGCGGCAGGTATTAGGCTAACCACAAAGCGGAGAAATCCGTGGGAGCTTGCGAACGGAAAATCGACCTTAGGTGAACGGTGGCGCCCGGGACTACCGAGATGCGGTCCTCTCAAGGAGGTACTATGCGATTAGGCATTATCATCGGAATTCTCGGCATGGCGTGTCATGCTTTCCTAGATGTCAATCCTGAAGCGCTCGCCTGGGCGTTCATCTATACTCTGGCGATGATCAATCTTAATGCCGTTATCCGTTCGGCCTCCGAGGCAGAGGCGCGTCGCTCGATTGACACTCCAAATTCGATTTGCCAAGATGCGTCTATCCATGGCGCACCGGGTCGAGCCTTCCACGCATAACTACGACGAGAAGCTGAAACAGATTCTCAAAACCTCGGCCAAGATTTTCGCGGAAAAGGGTTTTCACCGCACATCGATCCGCGACATCGCGCGCGCCACGAAGATGAGCCTGGCCGGGCTCTACTATTACTTTCGCACCAAAGAAGAGCTGCTTTTCCTAATTCAGGAGCGTTGTTTCCTGACCCTCCTGCAAAGGTGGGAAAAAGCCACCGCGGCGCAACCCAACGTGCGCGTGCGGATTCGCATTTTCGTGGAAAACCATCTGGGTTTTTTTCTCCACAATATGTACGAGATGAAAGTCATGGCGCGCGAGGACGAATCGCTCACCGGGCAATTTCAAGAAGAAATGATCGTTCTGAAGCGCCGTTATGTCAAGGTCCTGATGGATTTGATCGCGCAGGTGCAAAAGGAACAAGGCGCAGGGATCGATCTCAGGGCGGCGACCTTTTCGCTCTTCGGCATGATCAACTGGATCTACACCTGGTATCATCCTAAGCGGGATCTGCCGTTGCCGGATTTGATTGCGCAAATGCTGCGCATCTACTTCTTCGGCGTCTTGAAGGGCGGTCAAGTGGAGGAGCCCTGGGTCAGCGCGGTCTCGTCTCAGTCCGATAAAGAGTCTTTCTCGCTCTGGCAGAATCTGCCGTAAAATGCGTGTTCGTGATCGTGGGTCGTGCTCGCGCCTCCCAGATCATTCACAACGAGTAACGAACTACCTGCGTTTGAGCAAACTGTGGAGCAGCCTCAAATTGACTCTATCCTCTTTGAGGTCCGGTCCTTTGGGAGTTTCCAAACACATCGGCAGGCCCCAAAAGCGGCGGTCGTTAAGGAGCAGCCGGAAAGCCTCGATTCCGAGCTGGCCCTTGCCGATGTGCTCGTGGCGATCGACGCGCGAATTAAGCTCTTTCTTAGAATCGTTGAGGTGGAAAGCCGCTAGCCGTTCCAGACCGATCTCTTCGTCAAACTCCGCGAACGTTTGTTCGTATCCCTGCGGTGTGCGGATGTCGTACCCGGCGGCAAACGCGTGCTCGGTGTCGAAGCAAACCCGTACCCGGTCGCTGTCTTTTACACTATCAATGATGCGGCCGATTTGCCCAAACCGGTAACCAAGATTGCTTCCCTGGCCTGCCGTGATCTCGAGCGCCACTTTGACCCCATAGCCCGCGCAAGCCCGATGAACCTCATCGAGTGAACGCGCGATGGTTTTGATGCCTGCTTCCTCGCCCGCACCCATGTGCGCTCCTGGATGCGCGATCAGGTACGGGATCGCCAGCATCTCGCAGCGTTCCAGCTCATCAGCGAAGGCGCCCACCGACTTGTTGCGCAGCGCGTTGTCCGGGGAGCCCAGATTCAGCAGATAAGAATCATGGGCTACGACAATCTTGATGCCGGTTTCCTTCTGGTTCTGGGCAAAGCTTTGGATTTCTTCCTTGGCGTAGCTTTTTGCTGCCCACTGGCGTGAGGATTTGGTGAAGATCTGAATCGCGGCGCACGCGACTTTCTTCCCCAGGAGCAGTGCCTTGTCCACACCGCCGGCAATCGACATGTGCGCACCCAGGAGGGGGCCGCGGGGCTGTTTAACGTCCTTAGGGTTCATGCCAATTGGTCCGAGGCAGCGATGACTCTTTCCGACACAAGTGTCGGCGAAAGAACTCCAAAGTAAAAAGTAAAAAGGCAAAACAGAAGCACAACATCAAGTAAGGCGAGAGAATAGGGGAATTCGAGTAACTGATGCCCGGCACTCCAATACTCCAGCAATGCAAATCTTGTCTCCGCTCTCAAGTATCTGTGAAGTGGCGCTTTTCAACCAACGGCAGCGAGATGCTGCCGGCGCTGAGCAGCTTCTCGTGAAACGCGCGCAAGTCGAAGCCCGATCCGAGTCGCTCCTTCTCCCTGGCGCGCAGCCGGTTGATGATCGACCAGCCCAGGGCATATCCCATGGGAACCGCGGGTGACTGGCTGTACCAGTTCAGGTCAGCTTGGGCTTGCGCACGAGGGAAATACAGCTCACGCACCATAAGTTCGGCGGCTCCATCATAGGACAGTTTGCTGGTCTGGGTTTTGACGTCGATGATGATCCTGAGAGCGCGCCAGAGACGGTCCTTGAGCATGACGAAACGGTGCTCTCGGGTCTTGAGAAACCCTTTCTCTTGCATGAGCTGCTCGCAGTAAAGCGCCCATCCCTCGTAGAATACAGACGACTCGTTCATCAGGCGCGGCAGGGTCGAAGCCTCTGGGATCGAGTTCGCGATGGTAAATTGCAGGTGGTGGCCGGGGTAGCTCTCGTGCACCGAGGTGTTCTCTAACCCGGTCCAATTGTGCTCGCGGAGCAGGTCCTCATCAACTGCCGGCGTGACATAGTAATAGCCGACTTGCTCCGGGTCCCGAGGCGACGGCGAGAGGTATGCCGCAAAAGGAATTTCGTGACGGCGAAATTCGGGTGTCGGGACCACGCGCAGCTCCTGGCGCGGCGGAAAACCGACCAGGTCGTGGTCGAGGACAAAAGCGCGGGCGTTCTCCATCGCTTTCTGATAGGCAGGTAAAAGCGCTTCGGGCGACGGGTGGTTGTCTTGGATCCGGCGAGCCACTTCCGCGACAGCCTTCCCAGGAGCGATCGCATCTGCTAACGCCATCAGCTCGTGCTTCGTTTCTTGAAACAGCCGCTCGCCAAGGGCCAGCAAAGTGTCTGCGTCGTGGCTCAAAAAGTGTCGCTTCTTAAGCAGCAGGTGATAGTGTTCCGCGCCGACAGCGTAGACACCCTGGCTGCGGGACAGAAGGTCATTAACAAGGAATTCGCGAAAATCTTCGACCGAGTTCTTGGCCTTTTCCAAAGCGCTGTAAAACTGCTCCCGGCCAGACAAAACATCCTTGACTTTCGGGTGGTTCGGAAGGTCACTGAGGAAGGCAAGGCCGCCTTTGGCAGCTTCGAGCGCCATCTGGGTCCAGAGGTGAGGCGGATTCGCGTCGGCGCGACTGAGATTCGAGACGCCCTGGCTGATCACTTGAGGGAATTGTTCCAAGCGGCTGGTGATATTGGTCGTGACATCCTTGGTCGGACGGACGGTCAAGATGTAGATGTGGGAGATGGGCAAGTAAATGTCCGGCCATTTAAGGCGATAATCCTCCTTGTTCAATTCATAGTTCTCGATCGTAAGGCGCCCTTCCATCAGGGCGTAATCGATCCTTTCATCCCTGGTAAGGCCTCTTACAGAGATCTGGCGCAGCTGTTTGAGCGATTCCTGAGCGAAGGCTTTTTCTGCTTCGTAGGTGTCATCGCTATGATCGCGCAATAAGTGGTCGTAACCGTCAATGCCATAATGAATGGCCTCGACAGGGTTAAGCTCGAAATATTTCTTGAAATAACCGGCGCAGAAGTCAGCAAACTGACTGGCCATAAATAGTACCTTTCATTGAAGCAAAATCGCGGCATCGCTAGCCTGCTTCTTCCATGCGGCGAAAGCGATGGGCGCGGCGGTCAGCACGCACAGCGAAGAGGCGACAACGAATGCCCAGGGCACGCCTACTATGGAGGCAGTTCCGCCGATAAATAACGCTCCCAAGGACAAGAGCCCTCGATCCAGAAAGAACAGGCTTAAGACTCGACCCAACAAATCGGGCGGCGCTTCGGTCATGATGGCTGTGTTTGCCAGAGCGCGAAAACCCATGAAGAAAAAACCCACCAGGGTCAAGAGCCCCAGGGAGAGGACAAATGACTGGGAAAACGCAAAGAGCGCGATGGACAATGAAAACCCCAGGGCACATGAGGCAATTAAAAGGACGGCCGGCGTGATGTCCAGATAGGCCAGGAATAAGGCTGCGGTCGTTGCTCCAACTCCCGGAGCCCCCATAAGAAAGCCGTACCCGGCAGGTCCAACGTGAAGAATGTTCGTCGCGACTGCGGGCAGAAAGCGAGCGTAGGGAGCGCCCATAAGGGCAACGACGTAGGAGAGAAAAAAGATCGCGAGCATTCCGTGGCGGGTTTTCACGTAACGATAGCCCTCCTGGATCTCGGTCCACATACCGGCTTTCTCAGCTTTTTTCTGCCCCGGCGGAAGGTCCATGAGAAAGAGGGAAGCAATGATCGCGAAAAAGCTCACCGCGTTGATGAAAAAACATCCGGCGACACCTACCAAAGCGATAAATATTCCGCCCAGGGAAGGGCCGATAATTTTTGCGCCGTTCATGGCAGAAGACTGGAGGGCGATAGCGTTGAGAAGGTCTTCCTTGGGGACTAGGGTATTGACCAGCGACTGGCGCGCGATCTGGTTGACCGAGTTGACAGCGCCGAGGACGAGACACAGTAGGAGTACGTGCCAAAAACGAATGAATTCAAAGTAGACCGCTATCCAATAAACAAAGGCCTGAATCATGGCCATCGTTTGAGTCCACACCATGAGCCGTCTGCGATCGATGCGGTCCGCCAGGGCTCCGCCGATGACACCAAAGAATAAACGCGGAACGGTGTCGAAAAAGCTCACCAATCCGAGCAGAAAAGGAGAACCTGTCATATGCCAAACTAGCCAGCTCTGGGCGATATCCTGAACAAAGTCGCCGACATGGGAGAGGACGTTGCCCAACAATAGAAGACGGTAATTACGATGTCGAAGAGAGCGAAGAGTTCTGAGGTTCAGTTGACGATAATCCCCCGTTGAATCCCAACTTCTGGTAGTGATATGGCAAAAGCCTTATCAATGCAAGCCGACGATCAGCTATCGGGCCGCGCCTAACCCCCCTAAGGTGTTGTAAAGCGTGAACCGGGTAGTCTATATAGGGGCTTGGGAGGACATGGCATGGCAATGCGGTGGCTTTTTAAGACTGAACCGACGGCTTATTCGTTTCAGCAGCTCGAAAAGGACCAAAAAACGATATGGGACGGCGTCAAAAATAATCTAGCGCTGAAAAATCTCAAGGCCATAAGTAGAGGCGACCCGATTCTCATTTATCACACCGGTGACGAAAAGGCTGCTGTCGGAATTGCGCGGGCGTTGAGCGGTGCCTATCCGGACCCGAGTAAAAAAGATCCCAAGCTCCTCGTGGTTGATATCGAGCCGGCGAAGCCTCTGCCCCGTCCGGTCACACTCGCTGAGGTCAAAGCCAATCCCAAGCTGAGCAAGTTTGATCTGGTTCGCTTGCCCCGGCTTTCCATTATGCAAGTAACCCAGGATCAGTGGGACATGATCGAAGACATGGCAAAGGGAAAGTAAAAATTCAAAAGGAAAAAATTGAAAAACAGAAAACGGACGAGAAACAATGAAGCGTGAACACACACACACCGAGGATCACAAGGACGAACATCACGAACACGAGGGCGGGCAGCCCCACAATCACGATCATGCCTACAAGACACACTTTCATGATCCGAAACATGCGGCCGAGTTCGACAAGCGCTCGGCGATAGGCGGGATTCGTGGCACGCTGACGGCTAAATTGATCGAGATGATCGACCTCAAAGGAGATGAGTTCGTTTTGGATGTGGCAACCGGCACGGGACGAATCGCGCGACCGGTTGCGAAACAGCTCAAGTCAGGTCGAATCGTCGGCGTCGATCAAGCTCTAGCGATGCTAGATGTCGGGCACGATCACAAGGAATATCGTGAGGCCTATAGCCAGGCGGCAGGCGAAGCGGACGCTTTGCCGTTCAAGGGAAATGTTTTCGACCGGGCGTTTGTTTCGTTCAGCCTGCATCATTTTCGAAACCCGCCGGGGGTGGCTCGAGAAGTGCTGCGGGTATTGAAGAATGGCGGTAAATTCGTTGTACTGGATCCCGTGATCAAAGAAGCCCGAGATGCAATCGACACTGCTCTGGAGACTAAAATCAATCAGGTGTTCCGGCGCACGCACGGCGAGGATTTTCGTTTTCACACGGCGAGCAGCATCCAGCGTCTGCTGATGAAAGCGGGCTACCGTATCGCTCGCGCGCATGTCGCAAGCTGTCCCTTCGATCAGGAAGGGATGGAGGGTATTCCGACGGGACATCACTGGCTGGAAGCGGCTGAGGAGCTAGAGATCGAAGCGCCAAATTTGGCCGAGCGCATGAAGGAAAACTACTTTAGCTGGCATAAACATGAAGACACCGTGCATGTTAAAGGTAGTTTCTTTTTTGCGTTGATCTGCGCCGAGAGGCCGGTTTGAGGGCTGGAGTTTCGGTTTCGCGATCGAGAGGGAAAAACTGGAGAATACCGTCCTTCCTCTGCCGCAGTTCTAGCGGCAAATTCTAAGAGGATCTGTACATTTTGAGAAGAGCAGATTTCCGGCAATTTTATCGTGACGCGCACGCGGTCGAGAGTCTCAGCGACCGCGAGAAAATCCTCCTAGGGCTGGCGGTGGCGATCACGCGCAACTGCGAGCCCTGAGTGGAGCGACGCCTTGCGGACGCAAGGAAAGCAGGGATGACGGAAGACGCGCTCGATGCCGCAGTCGACATCATTGCTGCTGTCAATGCTGGTATCATGGAGTCGCTCAATCAGAGGATCAAGCAACGAGGAAAATAGACTTGTCGTTGCACTGAGCCAGCTCACGCGCGCGGAGTAAGGAAAAGACCGCTCGACCAGCCGTAACTACGGTAGGCTTACCCCAGCTGCGGTTCGCCGCTCCGCTGGGTGAACATATATATTAATCGATGCCGTGGTGGCGTTGGCTATTTCACAACGCCACACGCCATGCGTGCGCCGCCCCCGCCGAGCGGTGCTGGTTTGTCGGAATAGTTGTCTCCTCCGGCATGGATCATGAGCGAATGACCCTTGAGATCGCTAACCTTGAGCCGGGGGTCTAGGATCGGGGTAGTCGCTTTCCCGTCTGCACCAACCCACAGGGCCGGAAGGTCTCCCAAGTGCCCATCCGCGTATGGCCCTTCATGCTTGCCGCTCTTGGCGGGATCGAAATGACCTCCCGCCGCGAGAGCGGGAATCATCTTGCCGTTTTGATCTTTAGGGCCGCAGTCGCCGTTTTCATGCACGTGAAACCCGTGAGGGCCGGGAGGCAAGTCACCAAGGTCAGGAATAAGCAGGAGTCCGTATTTTTCATCGACAATTCGGATAGTACCGATCGCCTGGCCGATCCCTTTGTCATTGACGAGATTCATATTGACCGTGAGTTCGTCGGCGTGGACAAGCGAAGCGAAATACAAAAATGCCAACGCTGATAAAATGGGCGATATTCTGTTCATGGTGAGAAAACGGTCCTTTCGGAGAAAAAGATGGTATATATCTAGCAGTTTTTACGGTTGGTTCAACTCGAGCCCGGCCCCGCACCGGCATCACGAAGCGCGAGGCTGGAGTGCGCAAGCGCACGAAGGTGTTTCTTGAAGCCCTCTGCCTAAGGTGTTAAAGAGAGAGTCTCCGGTGGTCGCATAGCTCAGTTGGTTAGAGCGCTCGCCTCACATGCGAGAGGTCGCAGGTTCAAGTCCTGCTGCGACCACCATATTTTCCATCAGGAACACAAGCTCTGGCGGTAATTTCCGCCAGCCGTTGGCGTTTCCCTCCACCGATTCTCTTTTCCTGTAGGCAAATTCCTTCAGAGAGATCCAATCCAAGAATTCGCTTTCTTAACAATGAAACAGAAAATCTTGTCATAATGACGAGTTGCAAACGTTTTTCACGGGTTACTTTCTTGAAACGCAAGATGGTATTCTCTTTGCTTCCAAATAAGGTCGATGAGCCTGGTTTGTCATCATTGCGGCGAGCTGATTGTAGGCAGCGCCTATCGGGTCATAAGTGAAGAGTCGGGCGTCACGTTGCTTGACATGATGGTTTGCTATTTCTGTTATCAACAAGCAAGGAGGCTCGGCCTTCCCACCCAGAAGATCGACGCTGAAGACTCCAATCCTAAGTCCCGACACACTTCTACTTAACGGTTTAGCCTGCTCGTCAATTAACACTGTTGGGTGATGCAAGGGGAATAGCCAGCCCGGTTGGCGGCACCGGTGAGTGGCTTGAGCCGAGGGTTTCCTTTAGCGAGCGGAAGGAGATTAACGGGCCGAGGGCTTAAAAGACTTGAGAAAAAGCTATTCCATTTTGAACCGGAAATACCGGAAGTCTCAACCCTTGGCGGGCCTGAACTTAGGCAGGGTTATACCTTCTTTTGGATGGTCCTCATAGACTATCTCGACCGGCATTCCCACTTTGATTTCCTTGGGATCGATGTCAATGACGTTGCTGCTGATGAGCGGACCTTCATTTAATTCGATCAGCGCGTAAATATAGGGGACATCGGCCTTGAAGCCGGGATGGAGGACCCAACGGTGGATATTGAAGGCAAACACTTTGCCTTTGCCGCTGGCTTCGGTCCATTCCAGGTTGCCCATAAACGACTCGTTATCATGGAAACGACAATAAGCCTTCGGCCAGTAATAGGCGCCGCAGGTTTTACACTTGAACAAAAGAAACTGGTGCTCGCGCAGGCCATCCCAAAACGGCTCGTTGTCCAGATCAATATTCGGCAAAGGTTTTTCATAGCGTTCTGTGATAGTGCGGACATTGCCAGTGGTCGCCATCGTTTACCTCCCCAAGATCGTGCAAGAATGAATCGAGCACATGCCCGGTGATAGCATTTCTCCACCGTGCCCTGTGCTTATCGCGACATCGCAGTTCGCAATCTGGCGCTCTCCGCCCTCGCCGCGCAACTGCCGCACCGCTTCAGCAAATCCTGTCAAATCGGCCAGGTGATAACAGCTTAACAAACCGCCGCCGGTGTTCACCGGGATCGATCCTCCCGGACCAATTGCTCCAGTAGCCACGAAAGGTCCACCTTCCCCTTTCTTGCACCAGCCATAGTCCTCCAACTGAAACAAAACCTCGGCAGTGAAGCAGTCATAGAGCTGGGCGCACTTGACGTCCTTGATCTCCAGACCCGCTTCGCCAAAGGCCTGTTCCTTGGCGGTCTTGACCGCCATGTGAGTGTAGTTCTTTTTTTCCCACCATAGCTCGCGCTCAATTTCGCCGAAGCCCTGTCCTAATACGAAAACGGGAGGGTTCTTCAAATCTCGGGCGCGCTCGGCGGTCGTGAGAACAAAGCCGATGCCGCCATCGGAAATGAGGCAGAGATCCAATAGATGATAAGGTTCCACCACCAGGGGTGAGTTCTGATGGTCCTCGAGGGTCATGGGCCGCCCGTACATCTTCGCCTCAGGGTTTTTGCAAGCCCAGGCGCGCTCGGCCACGGCGATCGCGCCCAGCTGCCGGCTCGTCGTTCCATATTCCGCCATATGTCGAGAAGCCATCCAGGAGTGGTGGCTGAACGCGCGGATATCGCCCAGAGGCCTACCCCACGCGCCTTCCTTCTCCAGGTGAACCATGCCGCGAAATCCTTTCGCCTTCGTTTCCTGGGCTCGAGTCCAGTCGTCAACCACGCCGCACAAAGCGACGTACTTGGCGATGCCGCGATCCAAAAACGACATCGCCGCAGAGATGCCCAGGCTGGCCAATGCGCCGCCGCGCTCGATGGTAAAAAAGAAGTTGACCGGGAGCGCGAGAATTCGGGGAAACGGATCCGCATAGGCGGACCGCTCACCCGCTCCGGCGCCACGCACGACTTCTATCGCGCCGTCGATGTCTTCGCGCTTAAGGCCGGCGTCCGCGACCGCCCGGCGCACCGCTTCCGCTGCCACTTGACGCCGGGTGTGGTTGGGTTGGGGTCCGGCGACAACGCCCAAACCCGCGACCGCATAGTTTCGGCTCGATGCCATAATAGAATTTCCTCCGCTTGCGTTTCGCTCTATCTTTTATGAATCTGTGGTTCCGCAGCTGGCCCGTTGTTTGTCGCGTCGGCAGTTCCCGCCACCCATACCGGGGTTTGCCTACCTGTTACACGTGGACGCCGTAGCGCTGGCTGAACCTGTGCAAGGCGACCGCGATCACGACCACCACGAAGACGATCACAATCGAGAACGCGCTGAGTTCGGTAATTTGCCCGTTTTCGTAAAGCTCCCAGATAGTGGTTGCGATAACCTGAGAGCGCGGGCCGTAGAGGATAATGGCCATGGATAATTCCCGGATGCAAATCAAAAAGATAAACACCCACCCTCCGAAGAGGGCGGGGGCCAGCAGCGGCAGCACGACCTTGCGAAAAGTGGTCCACCAACTCGCGCCGCTTGCCTGCGACACTTCTTCCAGGTCCTGATGGATCTGCAGCAAGCCTGAGTAACAGTAGCGCATACCGTAGGGAATATAACGGGCGACAAAAGCCAGAATCAGAATCCAGACCGTGCCATAAACAGGGATGGGTATCGTCAGATAAGTCCTTAGAACCGCCAGGCCCATAACGATCCCCGGCAATGCCAACGGCAGCGTGGCCAGGTTGTCCAGGATCCATCTGCCGCGGATCTTCGTGCGGATGACGAGCCATGCGGTCACGGCGGTTAAGAGCACGCTGGCCGATGCGCTGACGAAGCCGATAAAAAGACTGTTGCGGAAGGAGTTCTGTACGTTGGTGTTATTCAAAGCAGCGAAGTAATTTTCCAGCGAGACCGAAGATAGGGCGTTGAGCGACGGCGCCGCGTAGTAGGGCAGCAGAGATGCCCACAGCAAAGCGCCGAGAGGCAAAATCAAGAAGGCCGGAACCAATAAGATCAGCAACCCGGCGAGGTAACGCCAGCGTCCCAAGTCGATGACCGTTGGGCGGAATCCCTTGCCGGTGATGGTTTGAAACTTATAGGCATCGCGCGTTGCCCGGGAATAGAAGTAGAGCAGAACAGACACGATGACAATGAGCAGCACAGCGTAGGCGCTGGCGTCGGCGTAGCTCGGCAGCAATCCTCCTCCTCTGATCTTGAGATAGATTTCGGTGGTCATGACCGTGATGCCTCCGGGAATGCCGACAAGCGCGGGGATCTCAAACGATTCGATCGCGCGGACAAAAGTGATCAGCAGCACCGAAAGGACGCTGGGAAGCGCAAGCTGAAAGGTAATTTTGGAAAAAGTCTTCCAGCGACTCGCGCCCGAGATCGACGACGCTTCTTCCAGAGAGGGGTCCATGGAGCGAAACGGCACGGCCATAAGCAGAAACACGGTTGGCGTCCACAGCACGCTTTCCGTCAGGATCATCCCGGTCATGGAAAAAATATCGACGGGTGCCTGTTCCAGTCCAAAAAGTCTCATCAGCCAGATGTTGATCAAGCCCGCCCGGGGACCCAAGAGTAAAATCCAGCCGATCACCTTGATAATGCCCGGGATGGCAAATGAGATGAAAGCCGTTATGTAGACAAAGCCACGAAAAGGAGTGTTGGTTCGTTCCACAATCCAGGCCAGCAGCGTTCCGAGGAACAACGCGACAACCGAGCTGCCCAAGGCAAAGCGCACCGAGTTGAAGAGGAGCTGCAACGTGTTGGGAGTAGACAGGATGGAAGAATAATTTTTCAGCGTGAAACCGCCCACCTCGAACCCGGTCTCCTCGCGGAGGCTGGTTTCGATGGTAAAAATCACCGGCGGTATCACCAAATAGGCTATAACAATGAAAACGACACCGAATAGCGGGAGGTAGGCGCTGTGCTCCCATGAAGCAGATTCCAGCCTGCGCAACCGGATCAACTGCCAAGAAGCCGCCATGATACCCCTTCGCATATTGACAACCTTCGTGCTGTCGCGCCCCTTACTGAGTTCGTATAATAAGGCTTCTGTTTCGTCAAACCGAAGTTTCTAGCTGGATGAGCTCTTTTTAAAGCGCTTTTGCGCAGATCTAAGACACGAGTTTGTCCTCACTCCTCACCTTGCAGACAGAGAAGCGGCGTGGTATTCGACGGCTTGATAAAGGAGGAGCGGTGGTGATGCGTATTGGCGTTGTCTCCGACATCCACTCTCAGGCAGATCGACTCGATAGAGCTCTACGGTTGTTAAGGGACTGCGATCTACTTCTTTGCGCGGGCGATATCAGCGATCAGTCTAATTTCAATCCCAGGGCGGTTCAGCTTCTTTTCGAAGCCGAGGTCGTGGCGATAAAAGGAAATAACGACTTCGCCGCATGCGGCAATCCCTTCATTCAGAGGAATGTGGCGAGTAAACCGGAGGAAAAATGGCTTGCGAGGCTGGCGGAATTGCCGGCACAGCGGTGTCTGAAAATCGACGGGCTGCAAGTGGGACTTTTTCATGGATCGCCGTGGGACGATCCGACGATGGATTATTTCCACTACGTTTTTCCCGAGAGCACGCGAGATGTGGGGCGAATTGCCTCCGGCGGGTTCGATCTAGTCATCCTTGGACATACCCATAGGGCGATGAGCTTGGAAAGAAACGGCACCTTGATCGTCAATCCTGGGAGTTGCGGCTACGGAGTCCCTCCCTCGTGCGCCGCCATTGATACAGATTCGCGAGAGGTCGAATTCCGCAGCCCGAGGGAGTGATGGACCCGGGCGCTTCGTTTCGCTTGCAGCCGAGGTATCTCCAGACCGTCGCTTTTGAAGCAAGCCCCGCGCAGGGGCGTTCTGGTCTGTTGGGAGGCGCTATTGAACAAAAGGAATCGCTAACGTTTTCAGAAATTCGTCCACGCGCGCGGAACTCTTCGGGAGCCGTAAGGTGGAGAGCGTGGCCTCGACCTGGAAAGATACATAGCGTGGAGTTAGCGATTTCACGCTGCTGGTACCATCCCGTAGCTTGTCCACCGAGCACACTCGCGCCTCCTTGTAAGATCAGAGTCGGTGCCTTCACCTGCGAGAGCCACCCGCTTCGATCCTCCCGTATGCCGCGGCGGCGAATTTTAAGAATAACTTCGGGATTGGTTCTGAGGCAGGCTTGTAGAGCCACTCTTTAATAGGTTGAACTTCTTCGTGCGGCTCTAAAAACCAACGATCCACGAGGGAGTGAACGCCACGACCGGGGTAGTCCTCCTCGACGTCACGCAGCATCCCTTCAATCATTCCTGGCGGAGCGCCTAGGGGACTGTCTTTCGTGCGGATGGCAGCGACATTATGATCGACAAGCACGAGCCCGGCAACCTTTTGGGGATAGAGAGCCGCGTAGCGGATCGCGATTGAGCCGCCAAGAGACCAGCCCGCCAGCACCGGATGCCGGAGCTGATTAGAGTCCAGCACTGCGTTGAGGTCGGCTACGAATAACTCCTGAGGGTAATCATCTGCCGGGTCCGACTGGCCGTGGCCGCGCAGGTCATGCGCGACCACTTTCCGAGAGGCTGCAAAGTAGCGTACGTGCTCGCTCCATACCTCGTGTCCCGTTGCCACGCCGTGAACAAACACCAGAGAGGGCTCCCCCCTTCCTTGTACCTGGCAAAACAGCCGCGAGCCGCCACGCTCTATAAACATTTACCGAACTCCTTGCCAAAAATGCCACGCGAAACAACTGCCCGCTAACGTAACAGGTCTCGGCAGCATTGCAATCTGCGGGTCAATGGTCGACGAGGCTTCCCGGGTTTATTGATGCTGGGCCGGTAGCGAAAATCGTCCGTTGGAGCTCAGAAAAACAGACGCGCGTACTACCCCACGGTCACCTTCAATTCAGTCAGGTTTTTGCAGGGGGGTATCTTGACAAGTTTATCCGCTTCTCTATAGCCTTTGATTGAAGCCTGAACGCCCTCTGGTTTCGATCACGGGAAAGGTTGTGGGTATGCCGGACCATCAACCAAGAAAAGGGAGGCTATATGATGAACTCTAGACGCCTGTTTATTCTCGGTTCCCTTATGCTCGCTCTAACCTGGGTTCACGCTGCTCGCGCAGCATCGAGCACGCCTGCGACCCTCGAGGAACTGGCTCTTTACCGGGGCTCAGACCGCCAACAGATCCTAGAGCAGGGCGCTCGCAAAGAAGGACAATTGTTGGTTTATACTTCGCACACGCGGATGGACGCTGACATAAAGCCGGCCTTTGAAAAAAAGTATCCCTTCATCAAGATGGAGGTGTTTCGCGGCTCCTCAGGGCCTCTGGCCAGAAGAACCCTGGAGGAATACCGGGCCGGACAGTTTCAAGTGGATGCATTTGAGGTGACGCCCAACGGTTTGATTGTTCTGCACAAAGCCGGGATCCTCCAACCTTTCTATTCAGCGCTCTTCGCAAAGTACGACGATGACGTCAAGGAAAAGGCGAAAGGCGACGCGGTTTACTTTATCGGCGTCAGGGAATCCCATATCGGACTCGGGTTTAATACCAAACTGATCTCACGCCAGGAGGTGCCCAAGTCGTACGATGACTTATTGAATCCCAAGTGGAAAGGGAAAATGGCTATTGCCGGAAGCGACACGGGCGTGCGCTGGGTGGGCTACCTATCGGAGGTCAAGGGCAAGGAATTTATCAATAAGCTGGCCCAGCAGGACATCCAGGTACAAAACGTCTCCGGGCGCGCGCTCAACGACCTTCTGATAGCGGGAGAAGTGCCCCTATCACCGACGATTTACGATTCTCACGTGCGCTTGAGTAAGGCAAAGGGAGCCCCGGAGGACTGGCTCCCGCTCGAGCCGGCTATCACCAATGTAGGGTCAGGAGCGGTGGCCAAGAAATCGGCCCACCCCCATGCCGCTCTCCTGTTTGTGGAGTTTATGCTGTCCGAGGAGTGCCAAAATCTTTACGTGAAAACAGGCTACAGTTCACCGAACATCGACATTAGTGGTCCCGAGGGAAGGTTCAAGAAAGCGTTTCTCGAGACGATCTATGACGACGACACCCTGATCAAGAAAGTAGGCGGATGGAGAAAGCTCTTGCAGGACCAGTTTATCAGGAAATAGTTGCAGCTTTCGGACACCGCGGCGCAGGCGAGAACAGAATCAAGCTTAGCGAGGAATATGGTTGCAGCCGCGTCCTCCTTAAGCGACGTGGATGGATTCCGCGTTGACACGGTCAAGCATATGGAGTCGGGTGCGACGGCGATTTTCTGCAACAGCGGTACGCGAATACGCCAAGCGCATCGGAAAGCATAATCTTTTCATCTTTGGCGAGGTGGTTGCCGACGGTCAGGCGACCTTTTACGGTAGGGCGACAAAGTCGTGGCGAAACTTGGCAAGCATGACACGCTGCTGATATGTAGCCACCGCCTGGATGCCTAAGATCGGCGTCCAGGCGGCAAAAGATTTCTTGACCCCGACGGAATTCTACCAGTGGGAGAATTAATCCGAAGAGAGAATTCTTACGGTACGCGGTCCCGCACGTGAATTCGCCCGCAGGATCCTGCCTTGAGAGATTTCACCAAACCCGTATCCCTCAAAATACGCTCCTACGACAACTTCCCGGGGTTTTTCCTTACGCTGACTGTAATCGATTCGCCTGTCCGGAGTGTCTTGAGCCTTTGCGGCTAAACCGTAGTCACAAGCGGCTCGGCGCTGCTGCTCTCAAACCAGTAAGGGGTTCCGCGCGGTCGCCGATTGTGATTGCGAGTCGGCCTTTCGCTAACTGGTCTACCAATACCCGCTGTTCGCCGATCATCAATTTCTGTTCAACGAGTCTCTTAAGATATTCTTCGCCTTATTCATCCAGAGAAAAGCCCACATGCCGAGGCCAGCGCCGCTTAACCGGGGGTCATAAATCCCGATTTTTCCGCTCTATTTAGGGTTGAGCAGGTCATCATAACGACGTACCTCTTGCGGCTTCACGAGGTCGGCGTTGTACCAGAGATTATCCAACAGGTACGCAACTGGAGTATAGGCAAAGCGCTTGGCCTTATCAGTCCAAATATGCCCGCCCCACCAGCCTTTAGAATCTCTGACCTACGGCAGGATCCAGTAGGACTCAAGGGGATCGAGGCGCCCATTGGCAGAAGGCGGTTCATGAGGCTGTCGACCGCCGAGATAGAAAGATCCAGGTAACGAACACCAGCGTGGAATTTATCGGCAATCTTGCGCGCGGTCTGGCCACCCGATGCCTGGGTGATCTCAAGTTCAAATACCGAATTTCTGCTTGAAAGTTTGCTCCAGTGCTTTCCTCAGGTCCGCGCTGGGTGGAATCCCAATCACGAGTTTCCCTTCCTTTTTGGCTAGTCCCTGGACATGTTCCCATTCCGACTGCCAAGGAACCTGCGCGGATGCGAAAGAAACCCACCCAGTCAGCACGGATAGAAACAGTGTTGCTAACCTAACGGTGCGGAATCCTTCTCTGATGACAGAAAAGGGCAATTTCGGCACTTCAGATCAATGCTGCTACGGACGCCAGAACCGGATTCCCGGACTGGTTTTCCTTCGACGGAAAATCAGCAGCTTACGCGGCGGCTTTGCGCACCGTGACCTTATCTTTGACCCATTCAACCCAATTCACGTTGTCAGGCACCACTTGGGAGGTGGCGCGGACATGGTAGATGCTTGGGTCGCGCACTCCCATGGGCGTGGCTCCCTGCTCGCGTAACGCCTTGGCGAGCCGGAGCAACATCCTGCGCGCCTTGAACGTCGTCTGGTCGCCGCTACAGAGATTTTCCTTGGTGCGGTCCAGGATCGTGGCTGGGCCCTGGTTCTCGGTAACACACATATCCTGAAGATTGACGCCAGCGATTCCTATGCGCCTGCTCGTATGGGTCTCCCAATTGACAAGGTAGTCGTTCGATTTATTCGCTTTGGGGATGATGAAGCCAAAAGGTTGGTTCGTCGGCTCGATGTGGGTCTCCTGCTGCTGGACCAGGCGCGGTGTTTCCTTGGTCGTCTCCATAATTTCGCGGGTGGGGTACCAGCCGATCTGCCATTTGACACAGCTTTCATCATCGATCGGCACATAGATGCGCGCGCCGCGCAGATCGCCCCCGGGCGGCATGCTGTAAAATGGAACGATAAACTGATTGACGCGCCACAGGCTCGTCCCGTCATTCAGCGGCCGCTTCGTCCCATACATGAAGCCGCCGGGAGTGTCGACAATTTCGGTACTTTCCGGCGTTCTTAACCGCGACTTGTTGGCCACTACTTGTTGTGGTCCCTGGTGCACTTGAGCGATGTCATCGTCGGCCAAGTTGTACGGAGAGTGGAGCCACATGACGTGAGTGGGATCGATGCCGCCTTCCAAAACCTGTAGATAATTGCCTTCCGAACGAAACAGACGATAACGGCGTTGATCCTCGGGAACCATCGTATATTCAAACTCAGGCAAAGCAGGAAGTTCTTTCGAAGCGCCCATATACGTCCAGATGATTCCGCCGTGTTCGGCGCAGGGATAACCCGGATGACGGATCATGTCTGAGAATTGCTGCTCCGGCGGCACGTTGGGCATCTCGATGCACTTCCCACCAGGGGCGTATTTCCATCCGTGATACGGGCAACGAATGCCGTCGGCCTCGATGTGGCCGAAAAACAGGGGAGCAAGCCGATGGGAGCAGTAAGCCCCAACCAGACCAACCTCGCCACGCGTCGTCCGAAACAGAACGAGGTCTTCACCCAGCAGCCGCACCCTTCTCGGCACGCCTCCGGGTTCTTTAACAAAGGCCACCGGCACGATTGGAATCCAGTATTGGCGAAATAGGTCGCCCATGAGTGTCCCGGGACCCACTCGGGTCAACCCCTCACTTTCCTCCGTGCTAAATGCCATGCTTCCTGGTTCGAATGTCGCGGCCATTGTTTTACCCTCCTTGTCTTTCTTTTAACCGATTCATTGTGATTCCACCGTTCAATGGCACCTCGCGGGTCGCTCAGGCAACCCAGCCAGGAGCGCCAGAACTTCATCCGTGCTCTGGATCTCAACTCTGTTGGCGAGGACGTCGTGGTAGGGAATATTGGCACGAACGGTGGCGTCAGAGACCACGATGATTTCGTAACCAAGACCTGCACCCTGCCTTACCGTGCTCGATATGCACCCCGTAGTCGCGTCTCCCGTGACAATGCACAGGTTGACATCGAGATTACGCAGCAACCGGTTGAGGTGCGTCAACCCAAAGGCGCTGTTGCCCTTTTTCGGCACGCGATAATAGCCCTCGGGAAGCTTTACCCCCTCCAAAATCTCCGCGCCCCAGGTTCCCTCGATCATGTAACCGATTCGCGGCGGAAATTTTGCCGTCCGCTCGGTGCCGCGCACGCGCGCGTTTTCCTTCGAGTGAGCGTCATCGGCTTTGTCGAGGCGCACGCCAGTTTGCGCGTGAATGACAGGGAACCCCTTGCTCGACATTGCCTCAATTAAGCGGTTGTTATTGAAAATGTAAAGACTGCGCTCCTCCTGGGGGAGTTCTGATCCGTGCGCGGTGATGCGGTAACGGTATTTTGACCCCAGCGGATGACATCCGTCGTTATTCATCGCGACAAGAATCAAGGCCGGGACTAAGCTCGTGCTTGTAGTCTTGTTCCTTCCCGCCCGTAGCAAGGAGCCGATTTCCCGCGTGTCTTTGACGGCCGCTTCATTACTGAGGGTTTGCAGGTGAGGCGAGTGCAGCGGAAACACCGCGTCTGCGACAATCACAGTATCATAGCCGAGAAGACTGCCCATCCTGGCGGTCTCATCGATGCTCCCCGAAACTCCACAAAACCCGCTCAGAATACAGGTGTCGACGTCCAGGCTGCAAAGCAGGCGATCAAGATAGGTGAACTGAAACGCGCAGAGTCCTTTTTTATCAAGACAAAAGTCGCCCTCCTGAGGCACAATCTCAGAGGGCAACGCAGCGCCCGGAGTCTCTTTCACCAAAACAGGAGAGGACGAATGCAAGAGGCGAAGCCACTTCGGAGGGAAGAAGCAATCCGCCATGTCGCGACGAAAGGCGGTTTGCAGGTAGATTACAGGCTGTCCTGCGTGGCGAACCTCGGCAATTAATTGACGGCAATTGGTCACGAGCGCGTCACGTTCGCAAACTTCTAACGGCTGCAACCCAAGCCGGCTGAGCGCTCCCGTGGCTTGAAGAAAATCTTCCTGGAAATCCAAAATTAGCAGCGCAGAGCGGGAAAGGTCGAGTTCCGGAGCCGTCATCGCTCCTCCGTCGGAAATTTTACCAGGGACGCAACCGGGGATGCGGTCCGATCAGCCAACGAACCGAATATTCTAATCACGGACCTGGACTATAATTTCGGTCTCAACCGGCGCGTCTCCTCCCAGCGAGGCAACCCCTATAGCGGCGCGCGTGTGCCGGCCGCGCTCGCCCCAGAGGTTGACCAGCAGATCCGACTCGCCGTTGGCAACTTTGGCCATGTCCTTGAATCCCGGAGCGACGTTGATGTAGGCGAGCACTTTGACGACGCGTTCTACCCGGTCCAGGTCGCCGAGCGCCGCTTTGATCACGGCGAGATGGTTGAGCGCGCATTCCCGCGCCATCACGTAGGCCTGTTCGAGGGTGACCTTGTCGCCGACTTTTCCCTCGTACTTTCTTGCGCCGTTAACGCGTCCTGTGTTGCCGCCGACAAAAAGAAAGTTGCCGACTCTTACGTATCCGACGTAGTTCCCTGCCGCCTCCGGCACGCTCGGCACCTGGAACCCCAGCGCGTTCAGTTTCTCCTCGATTTCCACTTTTTCCTCCCGTAATCAGGGTCAGGCGGTCGCTTCGAGCAGTTGTTTGTGCTCCTCGGGTGAGATCCAACGGTAAAGGCCGCCAATCACGATGAGCTTATTTTTCTCCTTATCTCGGATTACACCTTTCGGATCTTCTCCGGCCTTCACGGTCTCAATTCCCTTCAAGTACATTTTGCGCAGCATCTCCATGCTCTCATCGGCTGCCGTCAGGTTCTCATTCTCCCGATCGGCGATCGGGCCCATACTGTCGAGCATCACAGCGTCTTCCCCGCCAATCGACTTCGGAATCGTGTAGCCGAGAGTCGGCATGTCCGAGTTTTTATACTCGCCGTAGGGTTCTACCCGAAACGGTGAGGTGCGTGTCCGCGCCAGGCTCAGGGTTTTGAACTGCAGGCGCTTGCCCGCCTTGCTGCTGGGCTTAAAGAAAACCCGCATGTGCATCATGTGAGTATCGTCGATCGGAACACCCCATCGCGCCGTGACCGCCGGCAATTCATCCGGCGGAGGATTGTCGGCTCCTTCGCTGACGGATGCGTCTCCTCCCGAACTGATGCCGGGCATAAACAAGTGATGTTCGCGGTAGTTGTATTCGCCCGGCTTTCTGCCCGACCGGATAACCTTATAAACGATCCCCCACTCAGTCTCTTCAAACCACGTTGTCTCAGGCTCAGAGGATACTGCTTCCCAAATATCGCCGTGCAAGAATCCCGCGTGTAAAGGGTCAATGCCGTTTTCCACTGCCTGCAGCCAGTTGCACCTACCGAAGCCCTGCACGATCGAATAGCGCTCGCCCTCGGCGGCGAGAAAATGAAACCGCGGCAGGAGCGGCATGGGTCGTGGCCCCATATAGGTGAACACAAATCCACCCAGCTCTTCGGCCGGGTAGCCGGGATGATGGATGGTATCTTTGAGCTTGCTGTTGGGCGGCTCCCCAGGGGTCTGCGCGACCCTGCCTGCGGTGTCATACAACCAGCCGTGGTAACGACACCTCAATCCCCCTTTTTCCACGTTCCCCAAGCAAAGGTTGGCTCTACGATGCGCGCACTTGGCCCCAATAACTGCAGGGTTACCCCGGACGTCGCGAAACAAGACCAGGTCTTCGCCGAGAACGCGGATCAATGTCGGCTTGTCTTTAAGGTGGTCGGAGATGCCTACCGGCCACCAGTATCGGCGCAGCAGTTCGCCCATGGGCGTCCCCGGACCGACGCGGGTCAAGATCTCATTCTCTTGTTTTGTAGTGCGATAAATCATGAACTCCCGAACTATTTCCGCATCACTCTGATGCCATTACTACCGTGACGATTGTTCTGTCAAGCGAGCCCGGGTTCTTGCAGGCAGGACAATTGCTTTTTTACGTCTTCACGTCAATAACCGACGCGCTCGATCACTGGCTGAAGTCGCGCGAGGTTGCGTTTGATTTCCTCGGTCTGGGACACTTCCGCCCAGGCTTCTTGCACCAGGTCTTGGCGTATCACGCCTTGCACGTCGGAACGTGTGATCGATTTTGACAGCGCGCCTCCATCTTGGTGCTCCTGCAAAATGCGCCACACTCCCTCTGCGGTGAGTTGGCCGTCGATGGGAAAGAATTGGCTCTCCATCATCACCAGCGGGGTCAAGTCGCGCATGCATTCCGCTTCATCCGGGTTATTCATGCGTAGCTTCGCCTCGACAAAACGGACAAAAGGAAAGTTTTCCGGCGCGATGCGCATGAAATGGTAGCCCCGGATCGCGGCCTTCCAGAAGCGTTTGATGAGTTCCGGGTTGCGCTCGATAAACGACTTGCGCGCCACGGTCACCCGGTCGGGCCGCCCGTAGGGCTTGGTCTCCTGGTCGAAGTCATAAAGCTTGTTAAAGCCCTGTTCGAGAAGCATGGGAACCCAGGGATTCTGCACAATCGCCGCGTCGGTCTCGCCAGCCTGGAGCGGCTTCCAGGCTTCCCGCATCGAGCCGAACTTGTAGCCGATCTTCCACTCCACATCATCGGCGGGATCGATGCCCGCCTGGCGCAGCTGGCGCTCCCACCACATCGTATGAATCCCGCCCCTATACCAGTCCCCGATCCGCTTCCCTTTCATGTCGCGCATCGACTTGATCCCGGGAGCAGCCATCGCCGTGCCTCCGTAATGGTTGCGCCAACCGCCGATAATGCGCACTTCGTCATTACCGAGGCTGCGTTCGGCAAAAGGGGTGCGGACATGTACGTCGGGAATGATATCGATCCCAAATGCCGACATGTCCCGTAGCACCGTTCCCACCTCGTCATACCGTTCACCCCCGGGCCGGCTTGACTCAATAGCCTTGGGATTGATCTTGGCGTGCACGATCTCGACCGCGATACCCTCTTGTTCATAGAAGCCCGCTTCACGACAAAGCAGCGCGTGCTGCACATGAAACGCGTGCCAGCACGCGTTGCCGATTCGAAGTTTCATAGTGTGCTCCCGCGGGGCATAGACTCCCGGGCGCGCAAAACCGCGACCCTTCCCTGAACAACGTGAACAAGCAGCGACTCCTCACCCAAGCGTTCGATGAAGTCAGGCTTAATCTTCAGATTATTTTTGCCAACCCAACCGTCCAGCAGCTTAGCGGATATCGATCGGGAGTTTCGGGTTCCGACACCCGTGGAAATCTCATTCTCTTGTTTCGTTGCGCGTTGCGTATGTGCTCCCGAACTGCGTTAGAGGAGAGCGCTACGAGGCATTCCTAGCTCCGCAGCTTCTACCTGTCAAGCGATCGCCGGACAAGCAAGGAGCGGCAACGTCGCTCCGTACCGAAGCCGCGTGTGTGATGCGCGAGAACTTGAATTCGGATGCTTTCCAATTATCCGGGAGAGAGAATGCCGGCCTGTGATGGTAAAAATGTTGTTGACAGAACGAGCCGAGGAGAGATAGCGTGACTGCAAAAGGAGACTTGTCATGGAGAGATTTGCCGCAGTCGAGGGGTTAAAGACCCGCTACATAGAAGAAGGTACGGGCGCAGTTGTGCTTCTGGTGCACGGTCTTGCGCTTGGTTCCTCGCTGGAAGTCTACGGGGAAAACGTTCCGGTGCTGGCCAAGGCAGGATTGCGGGCAATTGCCTATGATCAACCTGCTTTCGGTCTGACAGACCAGCCGGAAGACTATAGCGACGAATATCGTACCCAGTTTATTTTAAAATTTATGGATGCACTGGGAATCGAGAGAGCCCATATCGTCGGTCATTCCAATGCGGGTACGGGTCCCGCGCTGATTGCTTTGAATTATCCGAACCGGGTGGAAAGCGTCGTCGCCCTGGCGGTTTTCCCTCTGCTGCCGTTGCTGCCGGAGCAAAAAAGTGGGGCGGTTGAGCTGCCGAAGAATCCGCCTACCTTGGAGGACGTGCGCAATTCTCTGGCAAAGGATTTTTTCAACAAGTCCCAGATTACGGAGGAGTTCGTGCAATTACGGTACCGGATGAGCACTGGGAAGAGCTTTGACGCTTTTCTCAAGGCGAGAAAGGGAGAGCCGGACTGGTACTTGGGCGATACGCCCCTATGGAAGCGCTTCGCTCGGTCTGGGGCACGAAAGCTGTACCTCTATGCAAAAGATGACCGGGCCAACGCTGCCAAAAGGTTCGCTTTGCTCCGAGATCTGGAACCCAGCTTGAATATGCATCTTATTGATCAGTGCAGCCATCTGGCAATGCTGGACCAGGCAAAGGCATTCAACCAGAAAGTTATCGAATTTGTGACGCATTGATTTTTCGCAGCGACTTCGCAGGTCAACTGGGAAAGAACTGCGCAAGTTTTCTCGAGCGTGGGTTGGGAAGCTCCGACCGTTTCGACGCCTAAATAGAGCTTTCGTTTCCCGCCTTTTTGTTTTTTCTAATCATCATTCTCGTCAAGTTGGCATGCGATCCTTGACTCTACCATCGGGGCTTTGGTACCTTACGCGCAATTTTTTCGTTGAGGTGAATCATGAAACTGAGAGTCGGTAACGCTTGTTGGCACGCCTTTCATATCCAGCACGCTTTTCTCTGTCTCGAAGCGGGTTTTTTCGCGCAGGAAGGCATTGATGCGGAGATCGTCCACGCGAAGATCAATCCCAAGGGATTTGAAGCGAGCCGCCCCGAAGGGGAGCGCTACGACGAGATTGGCACCGTGCTGCGAGACATGGTGGCGTTTGGGATCGATATCATTCCCGACGTACATGTGCGCACGCCTTTTGCCGAGCGCGTGTTGGGCAATGACGAGGTCAGGATCATCGGGGGGTGGCGCAACCAGTTTCGCGGCACGCTGGTGGCGGCACCGGGGATCAAGTCGTTCGCAGAGCTGCGCGGCAAGCGCGTCGGCGACTGGTACAAAGGTGGAATTGCCACGATGTGGTACGAGCATCAGCTGCGGCAGGTAGGGATTGATCCGGATCGAGAGATAGACTGGAAGATCGGATACAAGGTTGGCTCGATGCGCGATGCCTGGAAACCGTTGTTGGCGGGAGAGACCGATGCCGCAATCGTTCAAAATCCCTATGTGCCACGATTATTGGAGCAGGGTTTTAACAAGATCTATGATTTTGTCGAGGACAGCAAGCCGCACGGGCGGCCCGACCGGGTAACGGTGGCGCGCAAGTCGTTTATCGAGCGCAACCCGGAACTGATCAAGCGCTACTGGAAAGCTTCGATTCGAGGCTATCAATTCATGCGCATCGCGCCCGAGAATTACCCTTTTCTGCGCTACGTCGAAGCAAAGTTGCGGTTGACCAATCCCGATGAGTCTGAGCGCATGCGCGACCTCTGGGGCATGGAGCTGATGGAGGGCGCATTCTTCCCCATGGATGGTCAGTTGAGCGTGGAAGGTGTGTGGCGTATTTTACAAGAACATCAAGATGCGGGGGTTTTATCGCGGTCGATTACGCGTGCAGACGTAGAAGAGCTAGTGCAGCAGGATTTGGTGCGAGAGGCGTGGGCCGAGGTATCGCAAACCGACGAAGTGAAGCGCAATCTGGAACGCCTCCAACCGGTGATCGAGCGACACGGTTACTGACGAAGTAAAAAGGCAAAATCAAAATATTAAAAAAGCAAAACTTCGGAAGCCGTAATGGATCAATCTGGTGAAAGGGAGAAACGATGAAGTTAAGAGTAGGCAACGGTTGCTGGCATGCGGGCCACGTGCAGGTCGCGGCGTACTGTTACGAAGCGGGCCTCTTTACCCAGGAAGGAATCGACGTCGATGTCGTGACAGCAAAAATCTATGCCAAGGGTATGGAGTCCAGTCGACCCGACGGCGAGCGCTACGACGAGGTCGGCACTGTGCTGCGCGATATGATTGCTTTTAATATCGACATCATTCCCGACGTGCACGTGCGCACGCCCTTTGCCGAGCGCGCCTTAGGCAATGATGAGCTCAGGATCATCGGCGGCTGGCGTAACTGGTTCCCGGCCTCGCTGGTGACCGCGCCCGGGATCAAGTCGGTCAAGGAACTGAAGGGCAAGCGGATCGGGGATTGGTACCGTGGGGGCATCGCGACCCTTTGGCTCGAGCGCCAGATGCGCTTGGCGGGGTTGGATCCGGACCATGACGTGGAGTGGAAGATCGGCTACAAGTTCGGCTCGATGCGGGAAGCCTGGAAGCCGCTCCAGGCCGGCGAGACCGATGCCGCCATCGTGCGCAATCAGTGGGTGCCGCAACTGCTCGAGCAGGGCTTCAACAAGCTCTACGACTTCGTTGAGGACACTAAACCCCATGGGCGGCCCGACCGCGTGACGGTCGCGCGCAAATCGTTTATCCAGCGTAATCCTGAGCTGATCAAGCGGTTCTGGAAAGCAACGATCCGCGCTTACCATAGCATGCGGATGATCCCGGAGAACTACCCGTTCCGGCGCTATGTCGAAGCCAAACTGCGGGTGGACAACCCGGATGAGTCGGAGCGCATGCGCGACCTCGTGCCCATTGTCATGCTGGAAAGCTCTTTTTTTCCCCTCGATGGCCAGCTCAGCCCGGAAGGTGTCTGGCGCATCCTGGAAGAACATATCGACGCGGGCGTGCTGTCGAAATCGGTCACGCGCAAGGATTTGGATGACGTAATCCGGCAGGAATTGGTGCAAGAGGTTTGGGACGAGATGTCGCAGACCGACGAAGTGAAACGGAACTTGGAACGGTTGCAGCCGGTGGTAGAGAAGTATGGATACTAGCGGAAAGTAAAAAGTGAAAATGCAAAAGGTAAAAGTTATAGGCACCAATAGCGAGCATGAAGCTTCGAGTCGGTAACGCCTGCTGGCATGCCGGTCACGTACGAGCGGCGGCGATTTGTTTGGAAGCGGGATTTTTCGCCCAAGAGGGACTCGACGTGGGAATCGTGCACGCCAAGATCAACCCGAAGGGTTTCGAATCCAGCCGTCCTGATGGCGAGCGCTACGACGAGGTCGGCACGGTTGTGCCCGATATGATCGCCTTTGGAATTGATATTATTCCCGATGTCCATGTGCGCACCCCGTTTGTAGAGCGCAGTCTGGGCAACGACGAGGTGCGTATCATCGGTGGCTGGCGCAACCAGTTTCGCGGTACTCTGATTGCGGCGCCCGGGATTAAATCAATCGCAGACTTCAAGGGCAAGCGCGTCCGGGACTGGTACAAGGGCGGTATCGCAACCATGTGGTATGAGCACCAACTCCGCCGGGTAGGAATCGATCCGGATCGCGATGTGGAGTGGAAGATTGGTTATCAATACGGTTCGATCCGCGACGCCTGGAGACCTTTGCTGGCAGGCGAGACGGACGCGGCCATTGTGGCGAATCCTTTTGTCCCCCGTCTCCTCGAGCAGGGCTTTAACAAGCTCTATGATTTCGTCGAGGATACGAAACCGCACGGAAGACCGGACCGGGTCACGGTCGCGCGCAAGTCCTTCATAGAGCGCAACCCGGAGCTCGTCAAACGTTACTGGAAAGCGACGATTCACGGATACCAATTCATGCGCATCGTCCCGGAGCATTTTGCCTTCCAACGATTCGTCGAGGCCAGGCTTAGGGTGGGCAATCCCGATGAATCGGAACGAATGCGCGATCTGCTTTCGCCGCCGTTGATGGAAAGCTATTTCGTCCCGCTTGACGGCCAGCTCAGCCCGGAGGGGGTTTGGCGGATTTTAGCGGAGCACCAGGATGCCGTCGTGCTGTCGCGCTCGATCACGCGGGCCGACATAGAGGACACGGTGCGCCAGGAATTGGCGCAGGAGGCGTGGGCAGAGATATCGCAAAATGACCAGGTCAAAAGCAACCTGGAACGGCTTCAACCGGTCGTTGAGCGCTACGGGTACTGACAATCAAGTCAAAATTAAAAAGCAAGAGGACAAACGCTGCAAAAGTAAATAAGGAAAAAGGGCAAAGCATGAAAAGCGTGGCCAGCCGATGAAAATCACTCCGTTGCTGTTAAGCGGCCCAGTCCATCCTTGCGGACGGATTGCTCGGATCTGGTTGCTTTGCGCAGCGCTGGCGTTGACATTTTTTTCCGAGTCCGCTGCACAGGTGGAATGGAAGCAGGCGCAGGAAAGCGCCAAAAATGAGGGTCGGCTCGTACTCACGGTTCCACCCAGCCCAGAATTTAGAAAAGCGCTGGAAACAGTTTTTAAGCCACGGTTTGGCATTGATCTCGAAATCACCACGGGCACCGGCCCGGCGAGCGTTAGGAGAATTATCGACGAATATAAGGCCGGTGTGCGTTACTTCGATCTCACGCTTAGCAGTATTGAAAATCTCACCGATAGTCTCCTGCCCATGGGAGCCGTGGAATCTCTAGAACCCTATTGGATCTTGCCGGAGGTCAAAGTCGCCAAGAACTGGTGGGGCGGACACATGTGGGGTGACAAAGCCAAACGCTATGTTTACTGGCCTTCCGCATCGATGGCCGGGACCTTCTGGTATAACAGGGATCTGGTGAACCCGGACGAGGTGCGCTTTTACGATGACCTGCTCGACCCCAAATGGAAAGGCAGGATCGGCCTGCAGGACCCGCGGATCGTCGGGGCCGGCAATGCCGCCTGGACTTTTCTGTGGCAGAACAAGGGTGAAGAGTATTGCAAAAGACTTGTGCAGCAAGATTTGCTGGTACACAGAGAACCGCGCGTCATTGCTGACGCTTTGGCCCGAGGCAAGATTGCAATTTCGATTGGCCCCAACTATCGGACCTTCGAGCCGCACGTCAAAGCGGGCCTTCCCCTTAAGCCTTTTCCCCCTTTCAAGGAAGGGACCCTTGTGACGGTGGGCCCGGGAAGCCCCGTAATTATCAAGAACCAGCCTCACCCGAACGCCACCAAGGTTTTCGTCAATTGGTATCTCAGCAAAGAGGGTCAAGAGGCGTATACCAAGGCTCTTGGTCAGGGCACCCGCCGCCTTGATGTGGATACGAGCTGGCTCCCCGAGGTCGGGGTAAGGGCGGCGAAGGATTACTTAACAGTGCAGGAATTTCACAAGTATGAGAATCAGTCGGAGGAAAAGATTCTTACGGGGCGCGGGCGGGCGCGGGAGCTTGCGAATAAGCTCTTACCTTAGGGCACAGTAGTTCCGCGGAGTCTTGTCCTGATGTGCCAGAATTCAGCGCGCTTTCCAGGGGCGCGATTTGCGAGGTGTGACGATGAAGCTCAGAGTTGGTAACGGTTGTTGGCATGCGCGGCATATTCTCGATGCCGCGGTGACTCTTGAAGCAGGTTTCTATGCTCAGGAGGGACTGGATGTAGAAATTGTGCACGCCAAGATCAACCCGAAAGGTTTCGGGTCCAGCCGGCCCGACGGCGAGCGCTACGATGAAGTGGGGACGGTGGTGCGGGATATGATTGCCTTCGGTATCGATATCATACCGGACGTGCATGTACGCACGCCTTTTGCCGAACGCGCTGCGGGTAATGACGAGGTGCGAATTATCGGCGGCTGGCGCAATCAATTCACCGGCACGCTGGTCTCGGGGCCGGGGATCAAATCGATAGCGGAGTTGCGCGGCAAGCGGATCGGCGACTGGTACAAGGGCGGCATTGCCACCATGTGGTACGAGCATCAGCTGCGCCAGCGGGGCATCGACCCGGATCGGGAAATAACGTGGAAGATTGGTTATCAGTATGGGTCGATGCGCGACGCCTGGAAGCCCTTGCTGGCGGGAGACACGGATGCGGCGATCGTGCAGAACCCGTTTGTGCCGATGTTGCTCGAGCGCGGGTATAACAAGCTCTACGACTTTGTCGAGGACACCAAGCCGCACGGGCGCCCTGACCGGGTCACGGTCGCGCGGAAATCATTCGTTGAACGCAACCCGGAGTTGATTAAGCGCTACTGGAAAGCAGCGATCCGCGGCTATCATTTCATGCGCATTGTTCCGGAGAATTTCCCGTTTCAGCGCTACGTTGAGGCGAAGCTCCGGGTTGACAATCCGGACGAGTCGGAGAGGATGCGAGACCTTCGACCCCTGAGCATCATGGAAGGCGCGTTTCATCCTCTTGACGGTCAGTTGACTGCCGAGGGGGTATGGCGGATTTTGGAGGAACATGAAGATGCCGGGGTGCTGCCCAAGTCGATTACACGCGTGGATGTCGAGGACGTCATTAAGCAGGAGTTGGCGCAGGAGGCTTGGGCGGAGATGTCGCAGACCGACGAGGTGAAGCGCAACCTGAATCGTTTGCAACCCGTCGTCGAGCGCTTAGGATACTGACCCGTCAAGTAAAAATGCAAAAATAAGAATTTCCGGCGCCTCCGGGTTTACTGTAGAGGGGTATTCACGACAGAGTAATTCATGTACCCATGGGTACAACACGGCGGATGAAAATGATCGCGTTGCGTTGCTGAAGACCAATGACCAGCGGTCGATCTGCGTCTAGCGCTGCGAGCCTGCACAGAGTAGGACCCGAATATTCCAAGGGAACACTGTCTGTCGCTCCGGAAGTTGGGAAGCACGCATAAGAGAATTTTTTCAAGACGAATACTCTTTTGGTCGTGGCGCAAATAGTTCTCGACGGGAGGTAACGGCAATGCAAGCGCTCATCGAGAATGCCTCCTAAACGGCAGTAAAATCGATAAAGAGTTGGAGAACGGTTGTCGTTTCATTCAAGGGCGAAACGACCGGTGCCCGCTTCTCGACCTTGCGTCCTTGTGCTTGACAGGGCTGGGGTTGCGGAACATAAAATGGAGGGTCTCGCAAAGCAAGATAAATCTCTTCCGGGAGGCTTCGTGGAAATTATCAGAGCGGATTTGAGCAAGGTCCAAGGCATTCCTCCAAGCGGGCTATGCGTGGGCGTGCACCGCGCCGGTCAGATTCATCAGAAGATGGTGCGGAAGTTCGGCTCGGGGCTGGCAGTGTGGTCCTTGCGGCCGGACCTGGACTTCGTGGCGTTCAAGAAAGAGGGATTAGGGGAAAAGGGAATCAGAAGCACCAGCGAGCTCGAGTCAATCCACGGCGAGAAGCTGATCTACGGAGTGCGCGGCGCGCCGCCGCAGATCCGCGCGCAAGCTCGGGAGCAGGGGCTCGAGCTGCTTGCCGACGCCACCTGCCCGTTCGTGACGCAACAGGAAGAGGCGGAGCTGGAACTGCTGGATCGGGGCTGCCACCTGGTGGTTCTCAGCAGCCGCACGCACCATGGCATTCCGAGGCTGCAGGGGATCGCCAAGGAAAAGGGTCGCGAGGTTTTCATCGTCGAGAGCGAAGAGGACGTCGGCGCCATCCGCCTCACTCGCTTCGAGCCGATAGGCGTGATCGTCCAGACGACCTTTTGGCTAGAGACCTACAAGAAAATCATGGAGCGCATCCTGGAGCGATTTGCGAACGTGCAGATCCGAAACACGGCATGCATCGATTCGCTCCAGCGCCTGCCCGAAGTCGAGAAGCTCGCCAGGCGGGTCGACGTCATTGTCATCTTCGGTTGGACCGAAGGCATGACGAACCGCATGATCGAGGTCGCGCGCGCTTTCAATTCCCATGTCTACAAGATCGAGAAGGTGGACGATCTTCGGGCGGACTGGTTCGTGGGACAAAATAAAGTCGGTATCATGGGTGCCAATGAGACTCCGCCCTGGATGCTGGATGAGGCGGTGGAGCGGATGAAAGCGCTGGCGTGATATCATGCCGAAGGTTACGTTTATGCCCTCGGGCCAGATCTTTGAGGTTCCCGAGGGGACCACGGTTCTCCACGCGGCGGTTCACAATGGGATTCAGCTGCGCCACGATTGTACGGAAGCGGTCTGCGGCACCGATCGCGTCAGGATCCTCGCGGGCCAAGAGAATCTCAGCGCGGCCGGCGACAACGAGGAGTTGACTCTCGAAATGATCAGCGCCGCAGCGGACGAACGGCTCGGGTGCGTTGCCCGGATCCACGGGGACGTGGTCGTCGAGATAGTAAGGATCAACGATGGATAAGATAGGTGACTCGTAGAAGTCGGACTCACAAGGGGCTGACCATTCAATTGAATCAATTTGATTTAGGTCTTATATTCAATTCATGTCGTAAATCATGACTTAGCTTTCTCGAAGGTACTTGTCGCGCTTTTCTGACAACCCGTTTTTTCGAGCTGCGGTCACTCCCAGCCTCTTTTGCCAAGGCAATTCTTTCTTCGCAATAAGTTGCTGCGTGCGTAGAGTACGCGCCTCGATACACTCAAGAGAAAGGCCGGTTGATTAGACTCGTTATCCCTAGATGTCGAGACCATACATCGTTTTGACACCGCGCGGACGGCAATTAATGGAATGAACATATACGTGATCCCTTTGAAACCGTGCAAAAACAAGGGCGTCGTCGTGCGAAGTCCTATATCTTCCCTTGTCGGCCCGAGTAAAAACATGATGTGAAGCAGAAAAAAGATGATGGAAGAGATTCCTGAGTCGCCTCGCCAGCCCGGAGCCGATGGGCCATTTGCGGCCTTCCGGTTTCGTGATTTCCGTCTGTTCTGGATCGGCTACTTTGTTTCGCAGGTCGGTAATTCCATGCAGCAGATGGCGGTGAGCTGGCTTTTGTACGATATGACGAATTCCGCTCTGCAGCTGGGCCTCAACGGAGCTTTTCGGGCCGTGCCTATGATTATCTTAGGCCTGTTCGGGGGGACGATAGCGGACCGCTTTGACCGCAGGCGGGTTTTGTTCCTTACGCAGACGATCCTTATGGTTCTGGCGTTTCTTTTAGGATTCTTGACTCAGACAGAGCACATCCAAGTGTGGCAGGTTTATGCACTGACGTCGCTAGCGGCAATTGTCCAAAGTGTGGATATCCCCACTCGACAAGCGCTTGTTCCTTCTCTGGTTCCGCGGTCAGTGCTTGGCAACGCGATCGCGCTGAATTCGATGCTCTGGAAGAGTACAATTCTGTTGGGTCCATCCCTTGCTGGTATTGCCATCAGCACCGTAGGGACAGACGGAGCCTTTTACGCTAATGGGTTGAGCTTTCTCGGGGTCGTAATAGCGCTTTTTTTTATGAAAAGCTCTTCATCTGGTACTGTGAGTGCCGGCGGCTTCCTGAAAGACCTCCAACAGGGGCTCTCCTACGTCCGCATGCAAAAAATCATCCTGGCGATCATGTGGATGGAGGCTTTCTCAGCCGTATTCGGTCTCGATCCGGCCATGCTCACTATTTTCGCCCGTGATGTACTGCAGGTGGGTGCAACCGGACTGGGATTTCTTCAGTCTGCCCGCGGACTAGGGGCCATTGTGGGATCCGGATTGCTGGTGGCGATTGGCAACACGCGTTTACAGGGCAAGGTCCTTGTGTATTCGGCGATTGTATACGGGCTGAGCTTCGCTCTGTTCGGGCTTTCCCGGTATTTTCTTCTTTCCCTGGCGTTGATTTTTGTCGCCGGGGCGGCAGACACCATCTGGGGAGCTGTACGGAGCATGATTTTACAGATAAACACGCCAGACCATCTCCAGGGCAGGGTGATGGGAGTTTTTGGTCTGAGCAGCCGCGGCCTATCTCCCCTCGGGCAAGTGGAAACTGGCTTGGTCGTTCCGTTGCTAGGAGCGAGGGAAACTACCTTCTTAGGTGGGTCGCTTGTTTTATGTGCGTCACTTCTCACGGTCTGGCGAGTGCCTGCGATTTATCGCTTTCGCTCAAAAACGCAGGTGGCGGCAGAAGTCCGCGGGCCAAATAGAGAATAAGGGAGATCTGAGGTGTCTCTTTGCTCAATATTTTTTCGGCTTTCAGTAATCTGCACAATTTGGTTGAGTGATAAGAATTTCTCAACCGAAGAAAACGAACTAGGTTAAGTAGGTTCTGCGCGGGAGTGTTTCCCTGTGTCTGTGTAGTCGGCGAACGCCGGGACACTCGTCAACATGATGAGCAAACGCAAACGCTTGCGAAATAGTCTCTATCGGTGACCTTTTCCAAGATAGCCGCCTGTTGCCGCAGAAGTGAACTTGCAACGTGAACGGCAAGTCGGTGACCGCCGGCCGTCTTGTCCCGGATCCGAATCGAAATTGCGGTTTCGGCCATCAGGGTTTCCTTCTATCCATGCCACAGCGGCATCGTGGTCTGGATCGTTCCGCACAGCAACGGCAAACCACGCGTCAGTATCCAAGAAAATCACCCTTTGTCTTCAATAGAGGATGGCATCATGGTCTCTATCCTTATATCCGCTCCCCCGGTTGCGTCCTGCCGATTTTTTAATCGCTGAGACTTGCTTACGGGCGAGCGCCTTGCCATTTTACTTTGGCGTTGCCGCTTTTTTATAGCACTCTTTCCGATGGCTGATGAATTTCGCAACTTCCCTCAGCGCCTCATCCGGCAATTCGTTCAGCTCCCGCAAAATCGTTGGCTTTGCTGCCATAGGTTTCTCCTTCAGTCGCTGTTCCCAAGGTGGACATCTTGAGAACCCTCCACGCGCCTTGCACATTCCCCCTTTTGCCTTGATTGTGAGTGTCAGGAAAAACTGACAACAGTAGAAAGTCTGACCAGCAGAAACTCATTCCATGCCCAGCGAAACCAAAGGCCTCAACTTCCTCGTGCGCGCCTTAGGCTCGAGAAATTTTCGCCTGTTTTTCGTCGGCCAAGCGGTGTCGTTGATCGGCACCTGGATGCAACTGATCGCCATGCGCTGGCTGGTGTATCGCTTGACGAAGTCCGAGCTGATGCTAGGCATGGCGGGATTTGTCAGCGATATCCCGCTCTTTCTTCTCGTGCCGTTTGCCGGGGTATTGGCGGATCGGCTCAAACGTCACCGCATCATGGTCGTCACCCAGGCGCTTTCCGCTCTCCAAGCCGCGGTTTTGGCGGTGCTCGTCCTCACTGATCTTGTCGCGGTTTGGCATGTGCTAATTCTCGGCGGGCTGCTCGGCATCGTCAGCGCTTTCGATATCACGGCGCGCCAAGCCTTTATCGTCGACATCATCGAAGAAAGAGACGACCTGACCAACGCCATCGCCTTAAACTCTTTCATTTTTAATGGTGCGCTGCTGATCGGCCCCGCCGTGGCCGGCGTCCTGATCGCCCTGGTCGGGGAAGGACCTTGTTTCGCCCTCAACAGCCTGAGCTACCTTGCTGTCCTGGGCGCGCTCTTCCTAATGAAAATTCCGGAAAAGACATTTTCCGCCAGCCCGCTTAATATCAAAGCAGCGCTCATGGAAGGCGCCGCTTACACGTTCGCTTCAGTGCCCATTCGATCTATCTTGATCCTCGTCGCATCGGTTAGTCTTGTTGCCGCATCCTACCCGCTGCTCATGCCGGTATTTGCCGCAGAGATCCTGCACGGCGGACCGCGTGTCTTCGGTTATCTCATGTCCGCTACCGGCATGGGCGCGCTGGCAGGCGCGATATTTCTCGCCTCGCGCCGCAACCTCAGAGGACTGGCTGAGATAATTATCATTGCCGCCGGTCTTTACGGCGTCGGCTTTTTCGCTTTGTCATTCTCGCATTCACTAGCGATCGCCTGGATCATCGCCCTGGTGATGGGCTTCTCCTTGATGATGCAGATGGCGTCGAGCAATACCATTGTGCAGAGCATGGTCGACGACCAGAAACGCGGCCGGGTACTGAGCCTTTTTGTGATGGCGCGCCGCGGCATCGAGTCGTTGGGGAGCCTATTGTTTGGCATCGTCGCCAGTTGGGTTGGGACGCCCGGGACCCTGATGATCGGCGGCGCCGTCTGCCTGCTTGCGGTGGCGGCTTTTGCCACCAAACTTTCATCCCTACGGCACGCAAGCCGCTCCTTCGACGAGGATAGGATCGAGCCGGCACGGGGAAATCTGGAGGGTACCAAGCGGGGTCTACCTGAGTAATCTACTATTGTCATGTCTCGACAATTCTGCCATGGCCCCAAATCCTGCGCCGCTTCATCCGTGTCCTTACGCGTCACTGGCGCATGACTCGAAGGCAAGACGGTACGCATACTCCTTTGTTGTGCGGCTTTCTCATCCGCTGCTCCATGCCGGTTTATTCCGGCGTCTCCCCCGGCCCCTTTAATTCCTCACGGGGAAAGACTGCTCATCAATCCAGTCCCTGCATAATTTGAGTCCGTGTTCCTCGGCATAACGTTCGAGTGCGCCAAGACGATTATCCTCGAGCGAAACCGGTGAATCGACGGCGGCGATCCGGGGCGTCTTCTGGCGGCTTCCTTCCATATTGAGTTCGTAGTCGCGACTTTCCTCACGGAAATAGTCCTTTTCGTCGGCGACTCAATCGTTGAGGCTGCCATGCGGCTGAATAGGGAATTTCGCCATATTTGCAAATGCGTTCGCCGTCATGCTCGGCCAAAAAACCGTGAACGGAAGATTAGAAGAGACTGCCTTTCCAAATCTGAACAAGTACAAGAGCGCAACTTTTTTTCAACACCGGATAGCGGCGGTGCGCCTGGATACCAATGTCTCAATGTCAGGCCGTGTAGGCCGGCAAAATCTAAAATTGATTAGATTGTTATCACACGTTTGCCGCCGGGTACGACCGCCGCTTTTGGGGCCTGCCGATGTGTTTGGAAACTCCCAAAGGACCGGACCTCAAAGAGGATAGAGTCAATTTGAGGCTGCTCCACAGTTTGCTCAAACGCAGGTAGTTCGTTACTCGTTGTGAATGATCTGGGAGGCGCGAGCACGACCCACGATCACGAACACGCATTTTACGGCAGATTCTGCCAGAGCGAGAAAGACTCTTTATCGGACTGAGACGAGACCGCGCTGACCCAGGGCTCCTCCACTTGACCGCCCTTCAAGACGCCGAAGAAGTAGATGCGCAGCATTTGCGCAATCAAATCCGGCAACGGCAGATCCCGCTTAGGATGATACCAGGTGTAGATCCAGTTGATCATGCCGAAGAGCGAAAAGGTCGCCGCCCTGAGATCGATCCCTGCGCCTTGTTCCTTTTGCACCTGCGCGATCAAATCCATCAGGACCTTGACATAACGGCGCTTCAGAACGATCATTTCTTCTTGAAATTGCCCGGTGAGCGATTCGTCCTCGCGCGCCATGACTTTCATCTCGTACATATTGTGGAGAAAAAAACCCAGATGGTTTTCCACGAAAATGCGAATCCGCACGCGCACGTTGGGTTGCGCCGCGGTGGCTTTTTCCCACCTTTGCAGGAGGGTCAGGAAACAACGCTCCTGAATTAGGAAAAGCAGCTCTTCTTTGGTGCGAAAGTAATAGTAGAGCCCGGCCAGGCTCATCTTCGTGGCGCGCGCGATGTCGCGGATCGATGTGCGGTGAAAACCCTTTTCCGCGAAAATCTTGGCCGAGGTTTTGAGAATCTGTTTCAGCTTCTCGTCGTAGTTATGCGTGGAAGGCTCGACCCGGTGCGCCATGGATAGACGCATCTTGGCAAATCGAATTTGGAGTGTCAATCGAGCGACGCGCCTCTGCCTCGGAGGCCGAACGGATAACGGCATTAAGATTGATCATCGCCAGAGTATAGATGAACGCCCAGGCGAGCGCTTCAGGATTGACATCTAGGAAAGCATGACACGCCATGCCGAGAATTCCGATGATAATGCCTAATCGGGTAAGTGTCACGACCTCCGGAACACCTAAGTGCCACAAGGTGCGGAACGGTTGCGATAAGAGTTGCGTTGTTTAATGTGCAGTAAAAACGTTGTTGGGGTGTAAAGATGGATAAAAAAGCTCTGTGTCTGATAGACGCAGAGCTTTGGTCTGTGCGGTTCGCGAGGGTGCTTCGAGGCGTGAAGTCGCACGGCTCTATAGCGTGGGACTCGCTACGGTTGAACGATGGATGGAGCGGGCTCGAAATAAAGCCCTGGATGAGGTGGACTGGACCGATCGGTCTTGTATCCCTCACACCCTTCAGCGCACTCATGCGACCATGGAGGAATTGGTGCTGACGGTTCGCCGCGAACTTAAAGAAACCAGTGCCTTGGGCGAGTATGGTGCTTTGGCGATTCGCAAAGAGCTGCTCGATCGTGGCGTTGTCAGCGTTCCCTGCGTGCGCACCATTGGCCGCATCTTGGAACGGCGCGGCGCTCTGGATGGTCGTCGCCGTATTCGTCATCGGCCACCGCCGCCAGGCTGGTATTTGCCCGAAGTAGCACAAGGGAGAAGTGAACTCGACAGCTTTGATGTGGTTGAAGGTCTGGTGATTGAAGGCGGAATTAATGTCGAGGTCCTTAATGGAATTTCCCTCCATGGTGCTTTGGTTGCCTCTTGGCCGGATGGCGCCATCACGGCGGCTAGCACTATGAAAGCACTCACTGAGCATTGGCGGATTTTTGGGCTTCCCGCTTATGCTCAGTTCGATAACGACACCCGGTTCCAAGGGGCTCATCAGTTTCGGGACTCTATCGGTCGCGTCATGCGACTTTGCCTCAGCCTTAACGTCATCCCTGTCTTTGCTCCGGTCCGGGAGACTGGCTTTCAAGCTGCCGTCGAGAGCTTTAATGGCCGTTGGCAAGCCAAAGTGTGGCAGCGCTTCCATTATGACTGTCTGAGTTCTGTCCAGGCGCAATCGGTGAAGTACGTAGCTGCGTACCGCGCCCGACTTAGCAGCCGTATCGAACAAGCCCCCACACGACGAGCCTTTCCCGATCACTGGCAACTGGACCTCCAAGCACACCCTGCTGGTCGCCTTGTTTTCCTGCGCAGGACTAACGAGCAGGGACAAGTTGGACTTCTGGGACATAGCTTTGCCGTGGATAAAAACTGGCCCCATCGTTTGGTCCGAGCTGAGGTTGACTTGGATTGTGGATCGATCTGTTTCTATGCGCTGCGACGCAGAGAACCTACTTCCCAACCACTTCTTCGAACCGTGGCCTATCAACTGCCGACAAGGACCTTTAGAGATCAAAGACACTGACTCTGAATGCATCGTCAAAACCATGTGTTCCGAACGTTCTGACACTTGCCTCAATTCAACTTACACCGTTCCGGAGGTACTGACACTTGTCCCGTAAGGAGTTAAGGGTAATGTTGGAGCAAGGAGCATAGGGCAGAGGGCGAGGCGGCTAAGCGCCAAGAGCAAAGGGCAAGGAGCCGCGGAAAACTATCAGGTCCATAGCGCGGTGGAAACATCACGTCAACGAGTAGGCGTGGGTCGGAACGTCGGTTCCCCTGAAATTTGATTTTCCTCATCGGTTCGTTCTTTTCTCCCAAACGATTATCGGCTAGATTGCCGCAATGGTAGTAACCAAGCGATATGGCGCGGCCGAGATCTTCGGGGAAGCTGTTTCGCAGATGACAGCGCTAGCTTTACGACGAGCCACGAGTGCAGACCACAAAAGCATCCCTTGCCCTTTCAAGATCGACAGGGCAGCTTGCCACAAGAAAGGGGGAGTATGCTCGCTCGCCCTGTTCGAGCGGGCTCCAGGAGGAGATGTCCAAATCACCGGGCTGCCGGTCACAACCTGTCCTGCCCGTTTTTACGAGTCAAGCATGATCTATAGCTGGGTGGGAGAAACCTTAGTCGGTACCCAGACCCCCGTTGTCGTTAAAGAAGTCTCCTTTTTGATGGCCGAGTCGGGTAGCGAGGATGGTTCCTTGGAAAGCGAGGTAGGACGTATCGACAGCGTGCTTGTTAACACGAGCGGTCAACGCCTTGAGTGGTGTGCCCTAGAAATGCAAGCGGTTTATTTCTCCGGCAAGAGCATGGAGAACGATTTTCGTGTCATGCGTAGCTGGGACGGGCCTGGTCTTCCATTTCCGGTCGTTCACCGACGCCCGGATTTTCGCTCGTCAGGGCCAAAGCGTCTAATGCCACAGCTTCAAATTAAAGTCCCCACTCTTCGCCGGTGGGGCAAGAAGATGGCAGTAGTCGTTGACAAGGCGTTCTGGGACTCACTTGGTGCAATGCGGAAAGTGCCGCACCTATCCAGCGCGGACATCGTTTGGTTTGTAGTTACCTTCGAAGGTCCCACAGATGGGCACTATCAGCTCGCCCGTCACGAAATTGTTTTCACGACCCTTGAGGACGCGGTGCAAGGCCTTACTGGTGGAACGCCAGTTTCTCTTGAACAGTTCGAGAATTCAATCCGGGAGAAGCTTGCGCGGTCCTAAACCAACCAAGATTCTTACCCACCAGCAGTTCTGTCATTCGCGCATGATGAGTGTTCTTCATCGCGATTGCCTGGGTTTCAAACTCAAACTCCTCAGCCAGTCCTACGATTTCGCGGGTGTGGTCGTAGGTAAAAAGCACGTCGCCACGAACTTTGCTCAAAAGCGCGAATAGAGAACGATGGTCAACCTGCCAGTGCGGGTAAAGGCGCCGTGAAGCAACCGTGTAGGGGGGATCAACGAAAAACACAGCGCCACTCTCGTCAGCATATTGCTTGATCGCTTCAACCCCGTCTCCTTCGACGAAGCTAAAGCGGTCCCGAATCGCCGCAATGGCGCGAATCCTCTTCCCCAGAGTTTCGGGATACCAGCGCGAGGCCAATCCTCGTCCATTTTCACCGTTCTTGACTAGGCCGGCCCCCTCCGCCATGATTCCCCCTCGCTGTACTCTGTTGCGAAGTATTGTCGCGAATGCTCTTTGACGCACCGACTCGGTTGGCTGATTCAGGATGTTAACCACCATCTTCTTGTTAAACTCAAACTCCTCGATCTCTTGTGCTAGCCAGTCGGCTTGGCCGTGGAATATCGCCTTCCACACTGCTGCAACGTCGGCGTCTTTTTCGACCAGAATTACATGCTCGGCAAGTCGCTCGAAACCCGCAGTCAGTCCGACGATTCCGCCACCGGCAAATGGTTCAACTAGGATGCGTGGACGATCCGAAAAGCTTGAAAGCCAGCTTCTAACATACGGCACAAGCCATGTCTTCCCGCCTGGGTAGCGAAAAAGGGAGCGCTGGGGAACTGCGGCGACGTTGACAGGTTCTCCAGCCTTCACGTGGGCTGCCGTCCGGTAAGCTACCTCAGGTTCGCGAGCCACAAACTCCTTCTGGTCTAATTGCCTGGCGTAACCCAAGACTTGATCGACGAGTGCTTCTGGAACCCGAACGACCACGGTCCGTCCGGAGCGCCACTTCGACGAGTAAGTTGTTGAAGAGCGTGGCATGGTAGTTTGTTACACGGGTTGATGAATAAAGTCAAACCCTTGTAACAACGGGCTGCTACGCAGAATGGTTAAAGGCAACATAAGAAGGAATTTGGGTTTAGGGTCCGAGGTGACAATGACCGGGCGAATTCAACGCGAAATCTAGTTAGGATTCTTCTTGTGGCGGTGCATGACCTAGCCTAAAGGGTCAGTTGCTGTGCTCTTTCAGGTCGGGTCCTGGGCATCACCGCTTCGGCAAGATTTAATCCACCTTGGAGAAGATCCTTAATTGCGCTAATGCTGTCTGCTGGCGCGACGGAAGTCCCTTCAGTCCCCGGCTCCAAAAGCAAAACTTCGTCAACGCCAATGCCGTCGTCTCGCAGCAGATCCATCGAATGAGTGCTGATCAAAATCTGCCGGCCGGTACGGCGCTGAATCCGCGCAAACATCTGCGGAATGAACCTCACGACATCCGGATGAAGTGAAAGCTCCGGCTCTTCCAGAAGCAATGGCCCCGTTCCGGCAAGAGTAGCCCAAAGTAAACCCATGAGGCGTAATGTGCCATCAGAAAACCGCTCCTCTGTTTGCCACGCACCCTGGGGCCGCCAGTGCTCATACTTGCCTCTCAGGTGCGGTGTTCCTCGCACCGAGTCCCGCCGTAGCTCAAGTTCCGCCAGCTGGGGCACTGCTACGCGCAAAGCATCCCGGATACGTCGCAGCCAGGCGTTTCTTGTCTTCTCTGGCGTGCGCGCGAGCTGCTCGAGAAAATCTCCCCCGAACGGGTCGTTCCGTTTGCCAACCGAGCGATCCGGTTCGCGAACGAGCTGGGGGACAATGTGAAGGTAGCGTACGGAGGCGAAAAAATCCGCCACTTCTCTGAAAGCCTGGTTCACATTGACCTGTTCCAAATAGGTTTGAGTCAACCGTTCCGGGTCCTTTCGGTCGTCGTCTTCCCGGCGATTCAGGATATCCGAACCTTTCTTCGCAACCCGTTCTTTTTTGATGATTGGGCGCTGGCGGTTGTCTTGCGCGAAACGCAGCTCGTACTCCCACGCCGAGGGATCATCATCGGTTCCGACGCGAACCTGAACTACGAGATCCGAATAGCGGCGGGCCGCCAAGCATCGAAGACTAGAAACACCACCCCGTCGGCGGACGGCTTCTTGCAAGCCGCCACCCACCGAGACGATGTCATAGAGAAAGCGAATCACATCAAGAAAATTCGACTTGCCAGATGCGTTTGCCCCGATGAGAAAGACCCGGCGCTGCAAGTCCACCTCTACATGGGCGAAGTTGCGCCAATTCTCCAGGCGAACGGCCGTAACTCGAAGGCCCTTGATTCCAGTTTCTTTCATGGCGTAGTCATACGTAGCCGCCCTTATCTACTACTACCTACTCTTGGAATCAAACACCACCACACACACGGGTTGCCGCCATTATTTCAGCCCCCTAACACTAGCAGCGTCAAGTAGCTGACGCTGCTATCCTTGCAGTGTGGGCAGTAGCGCAATGATCAGAGCCGGCGCTCCCTTGCGGCTCCACATTCCTTATTGCATACTTATTCGCCATGCTTCATGACATGTTCAGCCGCGCGCTTAAAGATTTGCGGATATCGGTGACCGACAGGTGCAACTTCCGCTGCACCTATTGTATGCCTCTCGATGAGTACGAGTGGATCGACAGGAGAGAAATTCTCACGTTCGAAGAAATTGCCCGGCTCGCCGGCCTGTTTGTTCAGCTTGGAGTCGAAAAGATACGGGTCACGGGCGGAGAGCCCTTGCTGCGGAAGGACTTGGAAAAGCTGATCGCCCAGCTTGCCGCAATTGACGGGATCAAAGATCTCTCCCTAACGACCAACGGTTCCTTGCTCGCGGAAAAAATCGCCACTCTCAAGGGCGCTGGCCTCCGGCGCATCAACGTCAGTATCGATACGCTGAAGCCGGACCGCTTTAAGCAGATGACCCAGCGCGGCGACCTTGCGAAGGTTCTGACCGGCCTTTTTGCGGCCAAGGAGCAGGGACTTCACCCCATCAAGATCAATGCGGTGATCGAGCGCGGCATGAATGACGACGAGATTATCGACCTTGTTGCGTTTGCGCGGGAGAACGGCTTCTCGATGCGCTTCATCGAATATATGGACGTAGGCAACAGCAATGATTGGACTTCCGCAAAGCTTGTCCCTAAAAAAGAGATGCTGGAGAAAATCGCCAGCCGCTTCCCGATCAAGGAAGTGGGGCGCGATCAGGGGACGGCGCCTTCTGTGGATTATGAATTTATTGACGGACGCGGCGATCTGGGAATTATCGCTTCCGTCACTGAGCCCTTCTGCTCAAGCTGCACTCGCGCACGGCTCACGGCTGACGGCAAGCTCGTCACCTGTCTCTTCTCTCAGACCGGCCACGATCTTAAGGCTCTCCTGAGACAGGGAAGAACTGACTCCGAGATCCTCGACGTCATCGGCTCGATCTGGCGTACGCGCAACGACCGCTACTCCGCGGACAGGTTGGAAGCGCTTGCTTCATCGACGGGATACGATCCAAGAAGCCACCGGAAAATAGAGATGATCACGTTGGGCGGGTAAACCTGCCGTTACTTGAGGGTCGCTATCTCTAACCGCCCACGAGCCGCGGCTCAATCAATCACCCTAACCAAATGCTTCGAGCTCGAACCGGTCGGAATTGAGGAACTTCCCTTGTACATGGACATAGTCGCCCTGGTGCAACCTTTGTAGCCGATCGACATCAGACCGACGCGCGTTGTACGGCAAAGTGACGACGATTCTTTTCCCGGAGTCGTCCCTGATCTCGAACTCTCCGCGCCGGGGATCTACGGATTCCACCCGCCCCTCAACCTGATCAATCCGCGCCCCACGGGAGCCGATTCCACCGCGCTCCTGCACGCTCTCGCGCACGCGAACCAGATCCGTATAAAGGTTTCCAGGGTTATCGGTCTCGACCTGCATAGCCACATAGTCGCCCGCTTCCAAGTTGGCCACCGTATAGTCGTCACGACCCTGGTACACGACACGCGTCTGCCCATCGTACCTCACAACCTCCGTCCGCCCATCATTGGTGCGAATCTCGATTTCACGCAAGCGAGCAATTACCGACCGTACTTCTCCGGTAACTTCGCTCCTTGGCTGATCACCGTTGACATCCCCGGCGGCATTGAAGGGACCCAACCCGTAGCATCCTATAACAAAAATTAGACAGAGTCCGTAGATCAAATAGCGCAACCTGTCCTTGATCCGATTCATTGATTTATTCTCCGCGAAAACCCTCTTTCTCTCCAGCTACGGCAGCTGCTTCAAAGCCTGAATACGGTTCGTGGTTGCCGGGTGGCTTGATAGAAAACCGCCGCCGGTGTTCCCCTCCACCTTCGTGATCCAAGTAAGGGCGTCGATCATGACTTCCTTCGGATAGCCGGCTCTGCGGAGGATTTCCACGCCGTGCCGATCCGCTTCGTACTCCTGCGGCTGGCTGTAGTTGTTTGCGATAAGCATCCCCGCCAAGGGCGTTATCGCACCGCTCCCGGGAAATACACGCTCCAGCAGAGCCACTCCGAGATTCAACCCAACGCCCAAGATTTGCGCGCGCGCCGGATGGCCGAGATCATCATGAGCGATCTCGTGCGCCAGGACTCCGCGCAGCTCATCATCCGTAGACCTGTTGAGCAGCCCCGTCGTCACATAGAACTCGCCGTTCCCTGCGCTCGCGGCATTGATTCTTGGGTCGTCCACGATCCGCACCCGCACCTGGCTTGGGTCGCGAGGATGGTCTGTTGCGCGAAGCAGCGGCAACATCACCCGTCGCAGGCGTTCCACTTGGCTCCGATCAGAGGACTCGCCGCCCGAGGGGCGCGGCGTATCCCGGAAGTTTCGCTGCATTCCGGCATACGAGTCGCCGCGCCCAATAAACATAAACAGGAGAAAAGAAGTCAGAACGACTGTGAGAAATTTAACGACTCGCTTCGTGTTCATAAGTCGCTTGATGCAGTGTGCATCTGGGTCTTTGAAAAATGCCGATCCGCTCCGATCGTTGCTCGTGGCCGTGCCGCCTGCTCGTGTGCGTTCACGAACACTCACGGACACGAACAACGATGATTCCATACTAATATTCGTTTGTCTGGCGCTTCACGCGTTCCAGCTCTTGCCGCTGGCGTTCCAGCTCCGCTTGATTTTGGCGAATCTGCTGGTCCTGCTCGTTACTGCGGTTCTCCTGCCCCTGCATTTGATCACCAACCAAAGCGCCAGCTCCCAGGCCCAGAAGGCCGCCAATGGCAGCCCCAGCACCCGGATGGTGAACCGCGGAGCCGATGATTCCGCCCGCGGCTGCGCCTCCGAGAGCGCCGATGCCCGCGCCCTTCTCGCGTGTCGTTAGCGCCCCGCCGGCACACCCGGCAAACAGAAAAGCCGCCAGGATTGTCGCCCCGGTCGTCCTGGTGATGGCATTGAGATTTTCCATTTCCTTTTTCTCCTTTCCCGCTCCGCGCCAATTCCCTTGCAGAGCACTTAGCAAATCCCGTCAGTAATCCTTTGATCCCCTGCCCTTACCTTTGTCCCGATCCTTTTGATTGGACCGCCGATCTTTGGAAGATTCCCTGCGCTCCTCTTTTTTTCGCTCGCGGTGCTCGTCAGTCCGGACCCAACCTCGCTCCGGGTCCGCGTACCACTGGGCGTCGCCACTGTCTCTTCCCCTGCCCCTGTCCGCGGCCCAAAGCCCCCGTTCCCCTAACAAAATAACCGCCAGCAGAACACTAGAAACAAGGAGCAGAGTCTTCATAAAAACCTTACCTAAAGTTTGTTTTTTTAATCGCGCGCACCGCGATGCCGCTGCGAATCATGTCGCCAATTGTCTTTCCCCTGATATCTCCAATGCCTGCTTCGGTACCAACTTGCCGCCCAAGGAGGGGGCACACTGACCGGTGCGGGCGGGTTCGAGTAATATGGCTCGTCGTAGGCACGCGAGCCATAGCCCCGGTAAACCACGCGATCGCCTGGCCGAACCACAACCTTTTTAGCTAAAGCCTGACCGGTTCCAACCAGAGAGATGCTTCCTGCAATCAGAAAGGCCATTACGACCTTTGTCATTTTACCTCTGCCATTCGGTATCATTGTTCTTACCTCCTTTATCATCTAATCGTCGATTAAAAGGAGAGCAAGCGGCATGCCACGATAAAACCACTGCAACTTCAAATACTTATGGTCTTACGATAGCTTTCTCGTAAGGGAAAAAAGTAGAGAGACGAGTAAAATTTACTCGTTTTTCTCGGAGCGATAAAGCGCGAGTTTAGCGTTAAGCGTCTTGGTTGTAATGCCGAGCAGACGGGCTGCCTGGGTTTTCTTTCCCCCGGTTGCCGTCAACGCTTTCTCTATAGCCTGACGTTCCGCCTCAGCAAGAGATAACCCCGTTACGCCTTCCTCCCCTTGCTCGACACTGGGATTGAGGCAGAACTGCTGCACATCATTATCTGTCAAGACTGGCCCGGAGGCGAGAACCGCCAAGCGCTCCATGGCGTTGCGCAGCTCGCGCACGTTCCCGGGCCAAGAATAGGATTGCAACGCCGATTCAAATTCCGGGGCCCATGGCAGAATGGGTTTCTTGTACTTGTCGACGAACTGCTCAAGGAAGAAACGGGCGAGCAATGATATGTCGTCCGTCCGTTCGCGCAACGGCGGTAATTCAAGATGAAACACGTTGAGACGATAATAGAGATCCTCCCGCAGTTTTCCTTCCTTCACCGCATTGGCCGGCGCTCGGTTAGTTGCCGCAACCACACGCACTGAAACGCGAACATCGGCAGCGCCCCCCACGCGCCGGACCTTTCCTTCCTCCAGCACGCGCAAGAATTTCGCCTGCAACTCCGGATTCATCTCGGTAATTTCGTCGAGGAACAGGGTGCCTCCCTCCGCCTGCTCGAAACATCCCAGCCGCCTTTCGAGGGCATGGGTAAAGGCCCCTTTCTCATGGCCGAAGATTTCGCTCTCCATCAAGGTCGCTGGAACGGCGGCGCAGTTTAACGCGAAAAACGGGCCGTCACGGCGTGGCGAGAGGTCATGCAAGGTTTGCGCGACCAGCTCTTTCCCGGTGCCGCTCTCGCCGCTCACCAGGACCGAGGCGTCCGTGGGAGCGACCTGTCCGATACGCTGGTAGAGCTGGCGCATCACTGGGGACTTGCCAATGAGTCTTCCGTAAGAACCCAGGGGGGACTCCAACCTCTGGCGCAGCGCGTTCGCTTCGCGCGCGAACTGAACCTGTTTGAGCCCCTTCTCGAGCACGGACTCAAGACGCGCCGGGTCCAAGGGCTTTGTCAGATAGTCATAGGCGCCGAGCTTGATGGCCTGCACGGCCGTGTCAATCGTGGCTTGGCCGGTGAGCATGATAACCGCCATTTGCTGGACATGATCACCCAGAGCCTCGACCAGTTCGAGACCGCTCATCCCCGGCATTCTCAGGTCGGTTACGATCGCGTGCGGCGGTTCCTTTTCACAGGCCGCAAGCGCCGTCTTCCCGTCAACAAACGCGGTTGCTGCGTAGCCCCAGCTTTGCAGTAACGCCGCCAGACCGTCCCGGGTCGGGGCATCATCGTCGATGACAAATATACGCGCGCGCATTCGAGTCATAGCTCTTTTTGCTCCAAAGGTAGCGTGATGCGGAACGTGGCTCCCTGAGACGTTTCCTTTCCGTTTTCGTATTGTAACGAACCTCCATGCGCCTCCATGATCAGTTGACTCAGCGCAAGACCTATGCCGCTGCCTCCCTTCTTGGTGCTGTGGCCAAACTCAAAAAGCGCGCCACGCCGATCCGGCGGCACACCCGGTCCCGCATCGGCAAAGTCCAGGGTAATCCGGGCGCCGTTCTTTTGACCCGTGACCCGAATCAGGCCGCCGCCGGGCTGAGCTTCCAACGCGTTCCGCAACAGGTTGTCAAACGCCTGCCGGAGCCGCGTCGCGTCTCCCTGGAGCGGCCAAGGTGCCGCCGGGGCGTTCACTTCCAAGGCGACTTTCTGCGCAGAGCACTGCGTTTTCACCGCATCCAGGCTTTCGTCCAGAATGAGAGCCAGGTCTAGTGGGTTCTTTTCCAACGTCACCGGCGCCGCATAGTCGGAAAAGTCCCGCACCAGATGATCCACCTGACGGATGCTCGCTTCCAAAGTCTCCAAAGATTGCTGCGGGATGTCTCCGGCTGGCGACGAGCTCTTGCCGCGCGCCACGTTCTTCATGAGCTCAAGATGAATGGCCATCGCGTTCAGCGGATTCTTGACCTCGTGCGCGAGCGTCCGCGCGGCCACGGACACGCGCTGAAGCGGGCCGACACTGGCGCTGGCGCCACGCTGTTTCATGACCAGTCGATCGATGAGATCCAAGCTCGCTCCCACCTCGTCTCGCCTTCGGTAGGCGGGCCGCGCTTGATAAGTGCCGGCTTCCGCTTGCCGCAAAGCTTCACCAATGATACGCATACGCCGCGTATAAAGCGCTGTCGTCAAGAACGCACTCGACAAAGCCACGACCCCGGCCAACACTAAAAGAACCGTCAGCTGTTTTTCCATTCCCGCGAGCAAATCGGTCATGCTGGCTGGATTGATCCACAGACGGAGTGCACCCGGACCCTGCACGCCCTGGGGCATCTGCAGCGGAACCAAAACATCGTAATAGCTATTGTCGCCAATACTCCGCGACGCGATGGTGGTAACTCCCTGCCGTAGTTTTTCCTGCATGTCCGCGTCACTCAAAGTCTGGCCTTCTTCACTGCTGCGCGACGAGTAGAGCACCCTGCCCTCGGAATTTAGCACCCACATCACTTCGATAGCCGAGCTCCGGTCCATGAAAGCGCGCATCAGACCTTTGATCTCAGCGCTCGGCGGCGTCTTAGGAGGCGTTTTCGGTTTTGCCCCCGATTTGCCAGGAAAAAGACGGCCCAAGAAATCCCAAAAAGACCCCGAATCAGCGCTCGCCGATTCAGTTTGTGCAGCAATTGCCCGCAGGCGGAGGCTGTCGGCAAGCGCAATCTCAACTTGGCGTGCGAGAATCAACGAAGTTTGCAGGTTTGCCTCCTCTGTGAGACGGTTGGTGATGAGCCAAAACCCACCGCCAAAGAGCCCAAAGATGATTGCAACCGTTCCCAGAAAAACAGCGATTTGCTGTTGGCGTAGGCTCATCAAACAAGGATAGCAAATTGATCTGGCAGTCAAAACCCGTTACCCGGTGCGGTCGGTCGATCACCGGAGGGCAATTCCACAGGAGCTCACGGTTATTCCCAGGTAACGTAGCTGATCTTGAGTGTTCCCGGACTTGGGCCGGCGGCTTCGTTCACTCTAAAGGCGGCGTAGTGCCCCTGGCTCGTCCGGACACACACATAGGTGCTCTGAGATAAATCTCGGATCGGGATTCTTGCAGCCGAAAGTGGAGCTTTCGCGCATATCTCCGGCGCTACTTTCTGTCTCACTATGGCAATCAATGACCCGTTTTGCGGCGTTAGGTAACGTTCCGTCGCCGTGACCGCCTCGAACCATATGTCGGCTTCTTGCCGGGGGCCGACTTTGCCCTCATCCAAATCAACGGTCCAAGTTTGCGGGACGCTAAGCGAGCCCCGAGAGCGAGTTACAATTTGCCTTTTCTCTTCAACGACCAACTTAACGCTTTTACCCTCTGAGATCGGCGCGCCCTCCCTGGGCTCCTGGCCAATCACAGTGCCCGGAGTTCTACCGGTTCTTCTCTCCTCGACAGCCCCGACAACAAGTCCTTTTCTTTCAAGCAGCGCTCGGGCATCCGCGACTGTCATGCCAACCACCCTGGGCATAGGAACGGAAAGGAGCACGGCCACGGCCAGCTCGACTTTGGTGTCCTTTGCCACCTTTTCTCCGGGCTGCGGTTTTTGTTCCAGAACCGTTCCCAGCGCCGCTGTCTGGGTTTCTCTTCTAGTGACTTGCCCCGGTATTAGACCGGCCTCTTTCAGAGCAGATCTCGCTTCTTCGATGCTCTTGCTGACAACATCTGGAACCGTAACCAGTACCCTCGTTGCCACGACCAGATCAATCCCGTTACCTCGCGCCACTTTTTCACCAGCCCCTGGGGTCTGACTCAAGACGGTGCCAGGTAGCGCCTCCGTGGTTTCCCGTGAGCTTTTTTTCCCCGGCGCCAGGCCGGCGTTCTTTAAGATGACCTCAGCCTTCGCGAGCGCCTCCTGAACCACATTGGGCACCGAGACAAAAGGAAGCGCAGCAACTATAAGATTGACCGACGCCCCTTTTTCAATCTTTTCTCCCGCATCGGGGACTTGCGCCAAAACCGTCCCGGCTGCCCTTTCTTCCGTCTGTCGTTCATCAATAGCGCCGGGCGTCAAACCGCTCGCGCCAAGTATCGCTTTGGCCTGGTCCACAGACTTTCCCACAACCGCGGGAACCTCGATTCCCGTTGTGTGCCACAACAAGACACCGATGCCCCCGAGGATCACAAGAAAAACAGCCGTCACAACCATAGCCACCCCACCCAGACCCTTCTTAGTTGCAACCGCGGCCTGATCCGGTTCCGCCGATTCGGGAGCGGGAGCCAGCTTGTCTAGCGTCGTGATTAAGTGCGAGGCATCAGAATCCCAACGGGTATCGCTGATTTCTACCGCCTGGCGCCTTGCAAGGTTTTCCAGGTCGCCAGGAAGATTCTCTGCGCTGGGCATCGATGCGCCCTGGACGAGGACAGGAATAACCCGGATATTCCTCTTTAAAGCGGTTGCAGTTTCCAGCCGAATAAAATCGTTGGGATTATCGAGACGGCGATGGCCGGCAGCATCCGCGCACGTTAACCACTCCTTGCCGATGACAACCACCAGCACGTCACACGAGCCGACCGCTTTGTCGATGGCCTCGACGAAATCCGTCCCGGGCTCTATGTCGGAGACATCCATGAACACTCGATCTTTCCCGAAGTGAGAGCTTAGACGGTCAAACAGCCGGCCGGCATGGCCGGCACTGTCCTCGCGGCGGTAGCTGATGAAGATGCCCGGCATAAGGTGTAAACAGAAACTAGCGGGGACTCGCTAGAGCGATCAGGAGTTTCCTTAAAAACCCGAGAAATGCTCAGCGCACACTTTTTTTTCCGCTACGGCACGGCCCACGCGCTGCAGTTTGTCCACGTGATCTACTGAGTCGAGCATTTGCACTTCCTTGGGCTCAATGTCGTCGATATCCAGAGCATGGAGCCCGTCGCGGGTGAGCTCAGCATTGTAGCGCACGTAAGTAAATAGCTTCGGCTGAACGGGCCCTCGCTTTCCGATCATATCACCGACTTCCCGATCGAGAACGCCCCCGCCTACGCACTTGCCAAAAACTCGACAGAGGAAGTCCTGCTCGTTGAGCGCCGCGAACATCAGTGCGGACGGAATTGAACCCGCGTTGTAGAGCAAATTCATTTCGTCCGGTCTCAGGTCCCTATTGGCTACCGGGCTGGTTCCGGTGCCGATGGAGACTAATAAAATTTTGTCCTCTCCCGCGGGCCAGTTTAAATTAAACGGCTCGACTGTGGCCATTAAAAACGCCTGAAACGCCGGGTTGTTGTAGGTAGTAATGCCCCCATCTACAAAGACAAAATCATCTTGTCCGATTTTAACTACCTCGGGCGGGAAGTAGGTTGGCGCGGCCGTGCTCGCGCGAATCAACTGCCAAAGTGGCAGTTTAAGGTTGCAGTTCGCGCGCGCCCGATCATTGTATTTTGCGTTTGGGTTATTCGAGATGGGCCAGGGAGAGTCTGTGCTCGCATTGCGCACGACCATCAGCAGAAGCGTCTTCAGTTTCTCGCTCCCGAGAGTTTCGCCAAGAAATTCTTGCTGCAAACGTCGGGAGAGCTTTTCGTCCTCGAACTTGTAGCGGAAGCGCTTCAGGATTGAAGCCTTGTCAAACATTTCTCTACCGTTCTCCAAATAGAAATTCCGTATCTTCTCGACTCGCATTCCCCAGGCGAGACATGCAGCGATGATTGCCCCGGTGCTCGTCCCCGCGAAACAATCGAAGTAGTCGGCCAGAACGAAGTCCTCGCCCCACCCCAGCTTCGCGCACAGCAACGCTTCGATTTTTGCCAGGATCTCGACACTGAGGATGCCGCGAATGCCGCCGCCGTCGAACGCGAGGATTGTTTTCGGACTTCCCGGTTGCATCTTTGCAGCTAGACTCATCGGCAGTTCCCCCTTTACCAAAGGACGCTGGTGTCAAGGACGTAGACCCGCCCCGCATGCTTTTTTACCGTTTCATACATATGCTGCGTCCCTCCCGGGCCATCTCCACCCTTGCGATTCCATAGACAGACAAAGCGCACTTTTTCCGGTCCCCACGCCAGCGCGCTGTAAAGCTGCCACAGATTATTGCGCGCATACGGGTTGATACCTTTAGGAAACGGCCCCAGCTCGTCCGGCATCAGGAAAAGACGGCTCTTCGCGTTGGACTTCATTTGGTAATACCGTTCCATCCAGTGATCACCGGCAAACGTTACCGAGTTTTGTAAAAAGATGGGTTCATCAAAAGGGAGCCTCACCTCCAGACGCACGCCGCGCGCGAGGCAGGCCTCGGCAAAAAGGATGTCGCCGCCACACGCGCCGCCGCAAATCGCCAGGTCATCTGAACCCGCACCCAACTCATCAAGCTTTGTCGCAATCGCTTCGACAGCAACCTTTTCTTTATCGGCGGGAAACCTGGGCTCCGGCCGCCCCGGTGCGTCAACCATATGCCCGCTGAAAAGGAAGACCTGTTTCGGCTCCCATCTCGACTCAGGCGGAACGACCCGCTCCAACGCGCGATTCAGCACTTGCAACGCGGCGTCAACTTCGGCTGGACGAAACCCGAGATCTTTCAGCAGCAAGAGCTGCTGGCGCGAGGAGTCGAGGTTGAACCAATCCTTATCCGCAACCGCGACCGCCTCTCTGTACGAGCGCTCGACCGTGGCGACATTTTCGGTTAGAACTTCCATCTCTGCGAGCGTGGCTCGTGCCCAATAGTCTTTGGCGTTCTGATCGAGAACGCTCTGAACCGCCCACCGAACTCCGCCTTCCATTGCCTTTCTCTCCGGCAACCAATCCTCGTCGCCGGTCAAGTGTGCGTGCAGCCGGCTCAGTGTCACCGCGTTAATGCCCGAGTAGTAGTGGCCGGAATCCTTGCGAAAGCCGGTCGCATAAGCGGCGATGCTTTCGCGCAGAAGCGCTTCTTCATAAGCCGCGTCGCTGCGGTATTGCTCGGTGCTCTTGCCGGTCGTTCTCCAAGCCTCGATCCACGCGTCCTTCTCGACCCGCCCCAAAAGCGCCCAGCTCTCCGCATCATCGGGGTTCTCCTTAGTGACACCCGCAAGCCACTCTTTGGCGGCGTCGTGTTTCTTCAAGCGGCCCAGGAGAACTCCTTTTTGCCGCCGGCTCTCGAGGTCGCCCGGCTCTAACGCTAACGCTCTCTCAAACTGGCTCAAAGCGAATGCGAACTTTCCCAGCGAACGGAGTGCCTTACCGGCTTCGCGGTAAGCCTCGAGCGCGAAGAAGCGCGTCGGTGTCTCTTCCGCAAGAACCAATATATCGCCCGGACGATTCCCTTTCCTGGCAACTTCAATGCGCGCGGCCCACGAGTTGTACTGCTCCCAGAACTCCTTGGCCTCTTCCACGCGCAAAGATCTCCAGTCGGGTTCCTTGAGGTAACGGAGCAGATGATAAATCGGACTGATCTTTCGCTCATGCCATGACGCCATAGTTGCAGCCGCGAAGTCCGCGAGGGCTTTCTTATCCGCCGCTAGATGTTCCGCGTCGGGAACACCATTTCCAACGTGATACCGCAGCGTCCGATCTACGCAAACATCGAACGGCATATAATCGCGCTGGCACTGGATCTGGATCACGCCGCGCGCGCTCAGCGCGTGACGCACGCCGAGCTCGTACCAGACGTTGGGGTTGTCAATCGAGAGATCAGCCACCACGAGATCGGCAAGGAGCAGTTCCTGAAACATATCCGTGCGGATGTCGCCGGCGCGCATCTCTTCGTCCGCGCGAAAAACCTCGAAGCCAGCGCTCTCCAGCGCGGCCTTGATATAGTCTTCATAGACCTTATTGAAGTCAATCCCCTCTTTGACGCCGAAGGGCATCGCGACAAACGCATGTAAAGCCATAGCTCCCGCACCTCAGGCTGGTCGATTGTTCCGCTTTGCCACGAACTCCACCGGAGGATAGCCCCGATCGTCCTGCATGACAAAGCGAATCTCGTCGCCGGAGATTGTCCCCGTATATTGGACCTCGTGTTCCGTTACCTCGCTCCCCGACATCGACTGAAAGCGTATTATAAACGCTATCTGTCCACTTCCAATCCGACCTTCTTGAATACCGCGTTTCACTCCCAAAAACGATGCCGTCCCAAATAACTTACCGCCGCCGGTTTTGAGATCAAACTCTTCTTTAAACGACCCGCCCCAGCTATAGGCCACCTGCGCTTCCCACAGTCCCGCAAAATTCGCCGCCCCCGGGCGATGCCATTGCCAGAAACCAATCAGCGCCAGCACGAGACAAAACACCGCCAGTCCCCACGCGATGGCTCGCGTAGCTCTCCGCTTCTGCCCAGCGCCGTCCGCAAGGCCCTTTATCTCCCTCAAGCCAGGAACCTTCTCCAGAGCTTCAATCAATTGGTCGACGTCACGCGAGAAATCCTTGTCAGTCAATTCTACCGCCTGTCTCTGAGCGAGGTCCGCCAGAGCCGCGGGCAAGTCTGGAGCCGGCGGCATCCCCGCGCCATTGACGAGAGCGGGAATCACAAGAATCTTACGTCGCAGAGCCGTGCCTATTTCCAAGCGCACGAAATCCTCGTTACGCTGGAGGCGGGATTCTCCACCTTTGTCCCTGCTCGACAGCCATCCCTTTCCAATAACGGCGACCAACGCGTCACACGAGGCAACTTTCTCGTCGATCAGCGAGACGAAATTGGCGCCCGGCTTGATATCGTCGACATCCATGAACACATATTCTTCCCCAAAGCGGGCACTCAGCCGGTCGTAAAGACGCCCCGCATACGGGGCGCTGTCCTCGTGGCGGTAGCTGATAAAGATCCCCGGCATAGTTTCAGGTATTCCCAACCTTCGGCGTTAAAGAGCCGTTAATCCATCCTCATGGATGGAGTTTCGCTCTCTTTAGGGAGTTTTCCGCGCCGTTCCAGATCAGCACGTTGCTCCGGGGTAAGCTTTTCGATCCGGACATAGCCCTCTTTTTCAACCCGGTTCACGCAGTCGTCGACGACCGCATCAACGGCAAGGGACATGGCTCCAAACCCGGACGCATCGCATTTCGCGGTTGCCCCGCTTTGCGGCTGAATCAGCCTCACGCTCTGGCTGGTGCAGCCTGAGATGACCAACACCAATATAAAAATGATCACGTCGGAACCTCGCGCCATAACGCATTTCGTCCTTCTGCCCGGAAACGATTCGCAGGAGGATTATAAATCAAAATCGTAGCCGCAAAAAGAAGGCAGGCGGGTAGTGACTCGCCAAAATGAGTCATTACCTTCCGGCGGCGACAAGCCAGCTTTCATCAGATGCCTTGAATCCGTAACCCGGCGATTGAGCTTTTCTCAGAACCTCCGACCAGGAAAGAAAGAGAGCCACGGCAAACAGGGAAGCGGCAGAAGCGACAAAGAAGACCGAGCCAATCTCCGTTGCCGAGTACTTGGCATACAAAAGCACCGGGAGGAAGCCGCGCAGAAAGCTCTGCAACGAAGCGAATAAGCCGGTACCCCAAAGGCCTGCTTGAACGCCTGGGTCGGTCAGTGAATCCGTCCCTTGACGCGCATATTGACAAAAAGGATTTAGGTTTAGGAATATGCTATGCTTCCGGTGGTAGGAAGAGAATTGGCGCATTCAAGCTGAGGTTTTATGACTCTGGGTTTGGGAATTTTTCTCTCGTCCCTATTCCTTGGAACTGTCTTTTTGTTTATTGCAACAAAAGACCGCTGGAACTGGAAAAAGTTTATTCTATGGCCGCTGGGTCTTCTAGTGACGCTATCCGCAGGTATATACGTGTACCGCTTGATTGAGGAAAGGCCAAAGGTTGAAAAGTCTTATTTGGACATTCCTTTGAAGGCCACCAAAAGCGAAGTCTTATTTATTAAGGGCGAGCCAACCAAAAAGGACACCGATCAATGGGAGTATCGCACTACAGACGAAAATGGAAATTGGAGAACCATCTCCCGTGTCCAGTTCGCAGACGAACAAGTGTGGGCCGTTTCTTATTATAGTGCCACGGAATTTGATTCGCATGAAAACATTCAGGGCATATCAATAGGAGACGGCGTTGAAACCGTACGCGCAAAGTTCGGCGCGCCGTCTAATGCTTCCATATCCAAAGATGGGCTGCACAAAATCTACGCACACAATCGGTACAACGTATTATTCGAGTTGGCGAAGAACAGAGTCATTGGCCTTGGAATATATAATCCAGAAGTGGCAAAACGGGGTATGCGATTTGCGGATGATAAAACAGACTGAAAAATCAAAGGCGGGATTTGTGCGTGTCGGCGTAGGGGTAGGGTCCGGTGTAGATAGATTTTTTCGCAGGGCGCAAAGAAACTGAAACAGTCGCCAGCGGCGGCATGAATCCCCGTGGAGCAATCGATGAAGTTTGCTTCGCGAGTCGCCGCTTCTGCTCCGGATGCTGCGTCGATTTCGTGGCTCACGAACATCGATGCCAGGCTCTTGTCGGGGCGGTTCATTGCTTCAGCCGTGGGCAGAAGCGCAAGGCGTTCTCACCCAGGATGTTGCTCTTGGCCTGCTCGGAGATTTTCTGCTCCTTGATGTTGGGGACGCCGTCGGGCCAGCAGGTCCCGCTGTGGGGGTAGTCCGTGGAGAAAAGGAAGAAGTGGTCGCCCAGCGCCTCGACAGCGTAGGCGATGTGCTCTTCGTCCGACTCGATCGAGCAGTAGAGTTGGCCCGAAGCCAGGATCTCCGAAGGCTTCCGCTTCAGGAACGGCGTCTGGTAGGAGCCAGGCTTGTAGCTGTCCTCAAATTTCTCGAACATGTACGGCATCCAGCCGCCGAAAGCCTCGAAGATGCCCACCCGCAGTTTCGGGAAGAGGTCGAAAACACCGCCACCAATGAGACCGGCAAGGGCGTACTGACCGCCCCAGCTGTGGTAGATGGAGTTCGGCCCCTCGACCCAAGGGGTGAGGGGCGGGCGGTTGGCACCGCCATGGACCCACGCAGGCAGGTCGAGTTCTTGGGCCAACGCGAAGATCGGCCGCAGCCTCGGGTGGTCGAGCATGGCCCCGTCGGGGCAGGCCCGCGGGACGAACGGTCCCACGTAGTCTCTGTCGTTCAACGCCCAGTGCTTGATCTGACTGAGCGTCTCACCGATGTCGCGCAGGTTGGAGTTGCTGACCCAGCGCAGCCGCCCCTCGGACTCGGAGCAGTAGCCGGCCATGAAGCGGTGGTACGCTCGCTGCAGGGCGCTCTCGAACCCGATGTCGTCCAACATGCAATAGCCGTCGGACTGGCTGGCGAATATCACGCTGATGTCGATACCCGCGGTGGTCATGTCCTTCAGGCGCGGGGCAGGGTCCCAATGGCAAGATGGGTCGATCTCCCGGCCGGAGTTGCTGACCTCGCGGCCGGGCCCGTTGGGGCGCTCCCCTCGTGGCGGCGCGTCGAAGGCGTCGTAGACGCCCATTGGGTGGCCAGGCAGCCGCGGCCAGAGCACCCCGCCGAGGCCGACGTCACCGGTCCGCTTCTGGTTGGCTTTGACCGCCGCGCTAAAGCGCGCGTATTTGTCACGATACTCGGGGTCGATGTTGTCCTTGTAGGTCTTGTCGAAGTCCCAGTACTCGCGGATGTGGCAATCTGCGTCGATGACGATGTGGCCGTTGAAAGCCATGGGCTTGCTCCTCTCTTTTCTGTCAGGACCGTGAGATGCCGAGGAACTCAAGGATGTTGTCTGCCTCCATCTTACGCCGCTCGTCGGCCGGAACGCCGCCCATCTGCCGGTCCAACGCCTCGCGGGAGTACGGCCAGTACGTTACCACGTGGGGGAAGTCACTGCCCCAGATGATGTGGTCAACCCCGACCTCGTGGCGCAGCTTGATACCGATGGGGTCGTCATAGAAGCCCCAGTAGGCCTGCTCCTTGATGTAGTCGCTGGGGCGCCGCTCGAGTCGGCTGATGCCGAAGTGCCGCTCGGCCCAGATGTGGTTCTTCTCGTACTCGGCATCCATCTGCTCGAGGTAGAAGGGGATCCAGCCGACGTTGTTCTCGGCCCAGTAGATTTTGAGCTGGGGGAAGCGGTCCCACACGCCGGCGAAGAGCATCTGGCAGGCCGTTAGCGACCCGCAGCGTGACGGATTGGCGTGCCGATAGAGCCGGTTGATGAAGTCGTCTTCGCCGGTCCAGTCGGAGGGCTGCTTCGGGTACTCGAAGACCTTGCGGTCGCTGCCGTGGGATATCGTCGTATGGATGGTGAGCGGCACCTGCAGATCGATGGCCGCGGCCCAGAAGCGATCGTCCTCCGGAGTGGGATACAGTTTGCCGGAAGGGAAGCTTTTGAGACCGACGGCGCGGATCCCGGTGCGCTTGGACCGCTGCAGCTCGGCAATCTTGGTATCGATGTCGCCAGCGGGGAGCATCGCCACGCCGAAGAGTCGGTCCGGGAAAGCGGCGCAATAGTCAGCGAGGTAGTCGTTGTAGGCCCGCACCATCGCCAGGTATGCCTCCTGGTCCTTGACTCGCATCCCGTGGGTGGCTGACGTTCCGGGGAAGAGCAGCTCGGCCACGATGCTGTCCTGATCCTGTTCGCGAACGCGCTGCTCGGGCGAGCCGGATCCGATGGCCGTCGCGTAGTCGAAGCCAACCATAGGATCGAAGTCTTCCGGCGTGTGGCCCGCGTAGCTGCCGGTGCCGCCGAAATACTTCGAGCCCTCGGCGGAGACGATGACTTCGCCCCCGGCAGGCAGCTTGACGCGCTTCGGAGTCAGGTCGCGGTATTTTTTCGGAACGCGGTCGGTCCAGAAGTCCGCGGGGACCTGCAGGTGGCTGTCTCCCGATACCATGCGATAGGCGTAGACCAGGGGCAAACTCCTCGTAATGATAGCAGGCAGTTGTTTTTGAGGGTCAGCAGCCAAGAAGTCGGAATTTCCCCGAATGACTCGGTGTCAGCTCGCGCTTGAGAGTCTCCGGGAACCATCGGAATAAGCGAACTAGCCCGCCCCCTTTTTACCCGCGAGAGAATATCCGACAAATCGGGTCTCTGTCAAATAATCCCCGATTACGTGCTGTAACGGGGTCGAACCAAGCTATGGCTGAGCAATTCGCATTTTCCTCCCAGAAGATGGTGTTTTCCGGCCTAGCGACTCAATTTTCGCCGCCTAAATCGACCCCGCAAGCTTCACTTCTGTTTCCGCAGTGCATACGCGCCGGCCACCCGTTCGACTTCGGATACCAAGTTCGCCTTTGATCCTCGCTACGAAAGCCAAACTGCCAACTGCTATTACTTCCGACGAGTTTACCCCCGAGTTTTGCCGCTTTTCCTGACCCCCTAAGGCCCCGTCCGCGGGAGTGTACAACGAGGGTACACTCGTCTAGGATGAAGGCCATGTTAGACAACTTCCTGCAGGTTCTTCCAGAGGTCATTTTCGACGCCGCCGAGAAATTGGGCGGGCGTTGCACGGGCCGTTTCTACGCGCTCCATGCGCTGGAAAACCGTGTGTACGACATCGAGATGGAAGAAGGCCCGCACGTCATCGTCAAATTTTACCGCCCCGGCCGCTGGAGCCACGCCACGATTCAGGCCGAGCACGATTTTCTGAAGGTCCTCGAAGCAAGCGAAATTCCGGTCGTCTGCCCGCTCACGGACGACAAGGGACAAAGTATTTTCGAAATTAACGAAGTGCTCTTCACAATCTTCCCGAAGCGTCCGGGGCGACTCGAGCCGGAACTGACGACGGAACAGCTCACGCGCCTGGGAAGGTTCATGGCTCGCCTTCATAACGTCGGGGCGACGGTAAAAGCCGCCCCCCGGTTACGGCTTGATCCTCAAACTTATGGGCGAGACCCTTTGAAGTTTCTAAAAGACGGAAACATCGTGCCGATGGAACTCGCAAGTCGCTTCGAAACGATCGTAACGCAAATTTGCGACGCAATGACTCCTCGTTTCCGGGACGTCAAGTACGTTCTGCTCCACGGGGATTGCCATTCCGGAAATATTTTGTGGAATCGAGACGATCCATACTTCATCGATTTCGACGACATGCTCTACGCGCCTCCCGTTCAAGACATCTGGATGCTCACGGGCGGAGACGACGACTACGGGAAAGAGCGAAGGGATATCTTGCTCGATGCCTACGAACAGATCAGAACTTTCGACATGACGACGATGCAGCTCATCGAGCCGTTGCGCGCGCTGCGCATGATTCACTTTTCCGCGTGGATCGCGCGCCGCTGGGAAGACAGCGCTTTCAAAGCGGCGTTTCCTGACTTCGGTACCGAGCACTATTGGCAGGAACAAATCGAAGGGCTCGCGCTGCAATTAGAAAAAGTGCAATACTCCGCGACCGACCTCTACCGTTGAACAATGACCAATTCTTAAACGCAGCGTTTTCGCCGAAAAGTCTTGGCTTTTTCCTGACGCCTTTCAAAACCTTTCACTCCGGCGAGAATTTTAGGCCTCGGTGTACCAGATGGTATGGCGCTCCGCGGGCAGGCGCTTAGCCATAGTTTTCTGCTCGGAGTACCCCAAGAAAATGCACGCCACCGGCCGCTTTTCTCTGTGAGTCCGAGAATTGGGCCGACGAAGTTTTGGTCGATCCAGTCGCCCGTGCTGGGATAGCTTCCCAGGCCTCGCGCGGTCGCGGCGACCAGCAGGTTCTCAATCGCGCACCAACAGGCCGCGTAGTTCTCCTGGTCAACGATTTTCTTTTCATCGCCCACCATGGAAACGATGATCAGAACTGGGGACGAAAAACACTTCGCCCGAGCGAGGTTGAGAGCGTCTTCGCTCGCCTGCTCACCCTTTTTCTCCGCCGCCCAACGTACTGCCGCCTGTCGGGCTCCGACCAATCGCTCGCGCCCCTCCCCGGAGAACACGTGGAAACGCCAGGGATGGGTCAATTTGTGGTTGGGCGCCCAGTGGGCGGCGTCGAGCAGCTCCTCGATCCATTCCCGAGGAATCTCGGTGGGAAGGTACTCCTTCACCGAGCGGCGCGTCTTGATTGCGGTGAGCGCATCAGCGAGAGGGCGTTCCGTTGTGGTTGCCATGATCCTACCTCCTAGACTTTTGCCGATTATATCTATAAAAAAGTTTTTTTCCAGCCGAACCAATATCGCCGGACCCGGGAGCTGTCAATTCCCTTTCTGTTTGATGAAAATCCTAGTGTTACTTCGGCTGGCTTGGGTGGCGCGGGGAAGATAGCCGGGTCGGACCGCGCTACGACTCAGCAGATTCCACGTTTTCCTCCCAGGAAATCGTGTTTTCCATCCTTAGCGGGGCAATTTCGCCAGCAAATTGGCGCGCGTAAGCTTCACTCCGCTCCCGGAGCGCATGGCTATCTCCCAGCGACTCGACTTCACGGTGCACAGCTTTGAACCCAAGCCCGCTCCTCACCTTGTCAACAAAAGTTAAACTACCAACCGCGATTGCTTCCGACCCGCGATCCTCTCGCATCACCATCTCAGCGCAAGCGCCTCCTCCACCCATTGGCTGTGTGCCTCTTCTGAAAGTCCGCCATTTCAGCAAAGTCACATTACGTGACTAACTCCCGCAGATCAATGATCCCATAGCCCTTGGGCGGCTCCTGAATCTCGCGATAGCCGCTGTATCCCGATTCAGACGGGTGCTTGACCACTCACCACTCCGGCGCGCACCATGTTCAGCTCGATATAGACAACACACCGATGCAGGTGCTCGTCGGCCTCGATCGCGGTGGCATGATAACGGTCTTCCCAGAAAGCTCCTTGCCGCCCTTTGCGCTGGTTATATTCCTGCGCACTGCGGCCGGCAATTAACTGCATGCTTTGGCGCATTAGTGGCGAGCCTCGGCGGGTGGGTGAAACCGCCGCACGCGGATTTCCTTCTCACGCTTGCGGGTTTGGGCAATGTCGTATGAAGACTTGCATCCGCATAAGCGTATCCATCTTCACGCCAAAGGCTTTCTCAATGCGCAAGGCCATATCCCCGGACAGGTCGGCTTTGCCGTTAAGCAAGCTGGACAGGGCAGGGCGGGAAACCTGAAGCGCAACGGCGGCTGCCGTGACGGACAGCCCTGCTGGCTCAATGATCTCCGTCCGGATGAAATCTCCGGGATGGGGCGGGTTCTTTATGGGCATGGCAGTTCCTCCTGTGGTTAGTGGTAGTCCTCTAAATTCACGTCGCAAATTTCGTGCTCCGCAGTGTCGATACGGAACGTCAGACGACGGTTGCGAGTAACGCTCAAGCTCCATGTGCCTTTGCGGTCGCCGGTCAGCGTGTGAACCTTCCAAGCTGTGAGCGACCGTAGTTCCTCGGAATCTTCCATGTTGTCGAGGTAGACAAGCATCTTACGCAACTTGTCGGCGGCATCGGGTGGCACGCCCTTCGCGTTGTCCTCCGTGTAGAGTCTCTTGACGCCCTTATGGGCGAAGTTCGCGTATTTTCACCGGAAGACTGTAGCCTGTAGCTTAACGCTTGGCAAGTTGATTCGCAACGCGAGTCTCACCCACTTACCCTTTTTGCGAAAAAACCCGTGCGGGCATCGGTTCCGATTTGAATATGGGTTACCTGGATGTTTCTTCCCGATCTCGATATGGCATAGCTGAGGCTTTCTGGATCTCCACCAGATTCAAACCCAATTGGTTGTCCTGAAAGTTGAGTAGCCCCGGGGAATCTCACCTCCAGGCCCTCCCAGAACCGGACGTGAACCTTTCGATTCATCCGGCTCCTATCATCCAACCGTTGATACCATAGCCCAATGCGCGAACAAGTTCGGCTGACGAGCTTGCACTCGGCGCAACCAACCCCAGGCTCGCGCAGGGCGTTCCCGGAATCTTTTGTATTTGGCTGTGCCCAACGCAAGAGAAAATCATCTACCGTGCGTAGCACACGCCGAAGTGCCGTGGAATGAAAGCGCCCGTAGTAACGAGCCCAACCCGTGAGCACTGGCTGAACCCATCGGGCGATTTCCTCCAAGGCGAGGTCATTGCGATGATGCAGCCGCCAGCGACGTATCCGTTGACGCATCGCTTTGGCGGCTTTGTCGCTCACGGCGGGAGCGAAGCTCACGAAGAGCTTTCCTTCACGGTTCCTCGACGACCGCGGGCAAAATGCATAAACCAGGAAGTCAAGATCACGCCGCCTTTATGCCGGACGCCAGTGGAGCCGTAGACAGGTAACTCCCCACCTGCTTCGAAAAGACGGCGCTCTGGACCATGGTGGACGAAGCCAAGACGTTATTGGATGGACGCTTTAAGCCGGACAGCTACAACGTCGGTATCAACGTGGGCTCCACCGCCGGACAGACTGTCATGCACTGCCACATTCATCTGATTCCTCGGAGATCGGGGGATACCATCAATCCACGCGGGGGCGTGCGTGGCGTGATACCGGGCAAGGCCGATTCTTCGGGAGGCGGATAGGCTTCCCGAAGAAGAAAGTGGATCGTCCAACCGTCAGCCGGTTGGCCAAGAACCGTCACAGGAAACAGGATCTCTCCCTCTTGATCTTTTGAGAATTTCTCAAACGTTAAAAATCAAGCCGGCGTTGGGATGATGCCATTCAGAACAGTTGCGCAATTGAGCAAACGTGAAGTTGCGGCGCGAGAGAGCGGACGTGCGATTCAACCGCAAGCCCTGCGCTGCTTTCCGATCTACGGGAAAGCCCCTTTAGATGGATCCAATTGTCAACAAAAGATTTGACTCGAAGCACGAAGCAGCCGTCCTACTTTTCCTTCCCTTGACACGGTGACATTCGTGATTAGCTTTCAACTAGCTTAAAGAAAAGGTTTAAAAAAGGAGAACTAACTATGGAACTAGTAAGATGGGAACCGTTGGAGGGTGTAAACAGAATTCAGTCCCGGATCAACGAGCTATTCGAAGACACGTTCGGTCGGACGCGGGCGCAACAGAGTGCTGCCGCTGGAGTCTGGTATCCCCCCGTGGACATTCTTGAAAGTAAGGATTCGTATCTCATTCGCGCCGAGTTGCCAGGGATGAGAAACGAGGACCTCAAAACGGAGGTGAATGACGGGTTATTGACACTCAGTGGCGAGAGAAAGTTTGAAGAGCCCGCCAGTGGAGTCGTGTACCACCGGGTCGAGCGGGTTGCGGGTAAATTTTCTCGATCCTTCTACCTGTCGCAAACCGTGAAACACGATGGCATCAAAGCGACCTATCGGGACGGAATACTTGAAGTACAAGTTCCCAAAGCCGATGAGGCCAAGCCAAGGCAGATCGCTATAAACCTGAACTGATTCATCGCAAACGGCCAAACAGCAACTCCAGGGGGAAGCCAAGCGCTTCCCCCTTTTTTTTCACAACCGCGGGCGCACAGGGCACCGATAGCCAATTCTCTTTAGTGCGATGCTTGCAACGCCCGGGAGATGGGCCAAATATGGAATCTCCGTTCCCTTGCGCGGTTGCCGTGCATGAATCGAAACAGCGTAGTTAAGAGCCTGGTCGAATTGTGGTGATAATTTCATAGCAAGATTCTCCGTTCAAGCGGCCATGGAGCTGGAAACGACTCCCGAATCCTTAAATTTCCTACAGGACTAACTTCCGAAGCTTTCAACAAAACTATTATAAAGCCAACCGAAGAGTCCGCCAGCAACAGCGCCGCCAATCAGCGAGTACAAGGTTCCGACGAGCACGCTAATCGGACCCGTGGTGGGGTCATAGCCCAGATACAAAGAAGTCAGCAGTGCGAGAAACGCCCCACCATAAGGAGGCAAGATTAAATTCAACAGAGAGACGAAGAGAAAACAAAGCCCCTTGAGGAGGGCTGCTGCGATAACCAAGGACTTTACAGAAAGCTTCACGTTTCCTCCTTGTTGAAAAATCTTTGGGCTTCATGGATTCAGGCCTGACCACTCTATCCGTTAAGTGAACATGCTTAGACATCAGCCAAAGCGTATGACCACCTGGGCGCCGTGAAATCGGTCAGTCTGAACCGCTGCCGAGGTTCTCCCAGGCTAGGGGAAGACTTGGGCTTGTAGTGAATCTTCTTCACGAGCGCGAATCGATCGCCTTCTCCGTTCATTCGGAATTCGTCGCTTCGGATTTTTTCGCGCTGTCGAATTTTAGACCGCTCGATCCCTCGCCGCGGCCGGGCTGTTTGCGGCGGCCGATCCACAAAAGCGGCGCACCGTTCAGCCAGCGCGCGTACTGAAAGGCGCGCGTGACCCGCGTCCCTTCGCGAGGAATTTCTTCTTCGTAGATGTCGAGCTTGTCTTGCCGGTCGGGCCGCAGCACGCGGCTTTGCGCTGACTGAAGATTGCGTGAGCCGTCCGGCTGGAGCGTGGCCCCACGGCGGAATGCGATGGCGCCGCTCGCTTTATCGATCTGCACCGGGATCAACGGAATCCAGTAATCGGGCACGTCCGTCGCGAGGCGCCAGACCAGGGCGTCCTTGCGCGCACTCGATGGAGCCGGTGCGCTGGGCTGTCGTTCGGCATAGACCTGACGGCGGTCGACGGCGCGGCCGGATGGCCCCTCGACAATCCCCTCGACACCCCAGGCGAGGTTGGCCATTTCGTCGCGCAGAAAGAGAACTTCCTCCAGCGGCTTTCCTTCAATAGTCCGCATGAGAGTCGGCGCGAGGAAAAATTGATCTGGCGCGCGCACGGCACTGGTGAGCGACGAGCCAGCGGCACGGTCGATCGACTGGGCGAACATTCGCCACGTCGAAGCCGCCGGGTGCGTAGACCCGCCGATCGACGGAATCATCGTGCGCACGCCAAAGGTGTCGGTGACGATCACCGAAGTGACGCGGCAAATCGATCCAACCGGCAGATCGAGCGGCACTACGAACCAATCATTGCCGTAGGAGATCGCAAATTCCAGCATCAGCATGCGCGCTAGATCCTGGGGATCGGGCTCCACGGCGCCAAAGTCCACGGCCGCGTCTTCGAACTCCCACCAGCGCGCCGCTGGCATGCCCCGAAACGTAACAGGCGACGGGATCACTGTCTGGTCGGTCGGCAGCGGATTCCGGCCGGCGGTCCGATCGGCGGTGGCGCCTAACGTAGCTCCCGGCCTCAAGTCGAAATCGAGCCAATCAAGATGACCGCGGCTGTACTCACGCGCGACCAACACGGTCTCTCCGCCGATGCCACCGGCGGTCGTAAACGACGGGCCGGGTGCCGGTGCTCCAACCGCGAACGCGTACTCCATGCGGCTCGGCATCCATGCGCGATCGTCATTGGCGCCGCTCGGCGGCTCGTTAAACAACTGGTCGTACCAGCGAATAAACGCGTCGCTTACTCTTTGCACCGCGGTTTGATGCTCCGGACGAACAACACCGTTTAGCGCACCGCTCTGACGGAGAGCGTTTGCAATGGCGGCCCCCTCGGGCACGCGTCCCGACACGATCGTCAGAAATTTGATATCGCGCGGTCCGGCAGCCGAAGCTTGCTCCGGCGAAGACTTGGGCAAGGGAAACTTTGCGATGATCGCTGCGTGGTAAAGTGTTCCGAACGATTCCCGCGCCAGCATACGCAGAAAGTGCTGGCCGGCTTCCGCGGCAAATTGCAGTTTCTCGAACGCATTGGGGCGCGGGCCGGGCGCGTTCACGCTCGACAACTACTTCGAGAGGAAGATTGGTGGAATCAAAGCGCTCGCCTTGAACCGGTGTATTGGCCAACGGCCCGGGCGCGAAGCGTGTCAGTTGCGCAGATTCGCCCTGCAGCGAAACGGTGACTGGGCTGCCGTTGTCTTCCCCCTGAAACTCGCCAAGCTGCCACTGGCGCGCGAGTATCCAAAGCGGATCGTAGATGCGCGCCTTGAGCGTTTCCTCCATCGCCGCTTGGCGTGGGTTGGGTTCGAGTCTGGCCCAGGTGGTTACAGATGCCATCTAGTTTTCCTCGCCCTTCTTTGGGTTCAGGTGTTGTGTCAGATCTCTTGTACCAGGTTTCAGGTGTCAGGTTTCGGGTATTAAGAATCTTTTGAACTTGCGATCGCGGCGCTGTTCCGCGTTCCGGGTTGGGAAGCTGATGAAGTTCATTCTAACCCTCACCCTTCCCTCTCCCATCGGAATGGGCGAGGGTTTAAAGAGCTCGCTGAGGGCATCGCCTGCGCCAACTTCGAAGGAGTACATCTAAACACTGAAACCTGGCACCTAATTTCCAATTAACCCGGCAGAACGAAATCGGTGCTGATGGTGTCACCCGCCACGTTGAGCGGAAAATAGAGCGCCGGCAGATACTGCGAGAGCTCCTGCAGCAGGTCGAGCGTGACCGCGCGGATGCGCACCAGCTCGAGGGTCTCCTGCACGATCTGAAGGAGCGCCGCTTCGCTCCAGGTATTGACCGCCGCCGGCATCGCCGGCACCGCCAGAAGAATCGCCTGCGGCGGGCAGGAGTCCGGCTGGTTCGACTGGAACACCACGCCCGTCGTCTCGCTCGCATTCGGCGCGACTTCTACCCATTCGTCGATCATCAGTCCGGCCATTGTTTTGGTGAAATCGACCGCCCCCGCAAGATGTGCAATCAAAGACAAGCGGCCGCTCGGGAGCGCCTGCTCCGGCGTCGCCGCGAGCCCAATCCAGCGATCGCCGTCATGAAACGGCAGCTGCGCGACGTCGAGGGTCAGGCTTTCTCCCGTCCCTAGAGCTTCGGTGTGGCGCAACAAGTCATCGAAATGCGTTATCGCTTCGCGCACCCGCGCCATGCGCTGGTGAAACGTGTGGACCGCAAAGGGATCGCCTCCCTGGACGGAAGCACTCGCCGCAAGCGCGCGGCTCAAGTCCGCGTCGTTCCACGCGCGAAAACGCGGCAGAACAAGAAAGCCGTTGCCGAAAACTTCATGCAGGCGCCGGCGGTGAAGATCAATGGCTACCTGCGCGCTGACACCGGGCGCAGCAAGGGCGCGCTCGCTTTCTGCGACTTTGGCGAGACGGCGGCAGCTTCCTTGGCAACGGCTTGAGCCTGAAGCACGAGGGTTGCGCGATCTTGCTCACTGTTACCGGAGGCGGAGAGCGGAACCGCGCCGGCAATGCCGAATCGAACGAGCGCGAGCATCGCTTCACGAAGCGGATCGAGGGATGCGCTTGCTCCCGCGAGCGCGGCATCGAGGCTCGTCGCCGCGGCGCGCAAGCGCGCGACGGCAGCGTCGGCGCGTTGTTGCAGCTCAGCCGCATCGATGCCCTGAGTCGCATCGATCTCATCGAGGGTTAAGTCGGCCGCCTGCAGCGGGCGGCATGCGCCGATAGAAATGCGCGCCGCTGTGACGAGCTCAGTGAATTCCGCCCAGCTCAAGTCGGTTATGGGCCAGGAAGGATCCCGATCGGGATTTATTCGCAGCACCGCATCAACGGGCAAATTAGGGATGCTGCGCCGCGGCTGGTAGAGGATCTGCTGTTCGAGATCGGATTGGTGGAGCTCGTCCGTAGATTCTGAAGCGTAAAGGACGTCGAGAGGCGAAAGCCGAAGCTCGCTCAAGCGGACTTCGCGGACCGGCACCGGAGCAGCCGTGACTGGATCCAAGCGCTCGACGCGACTGCGCACATTACCGGGATCTCCGAGGAGCTTCGCCACCCATGAGCTGAGTGCTGATTCGGCGGCCGTGCGGGGGGAATCAACGCTGCCCGGCCATTGCGGAGCGGTCGGATCCGTAGCGCATATCACAACGACCCTGTGGGTGAAAGCCGACCCCGAGCGCGGCGTGCGCAGGACTTCCAACTCGGGCGGCGGCGCTTCGCCGCGCTCGATGGCATCCAACGTCGCCGCCGCACGCACGGGATTGCCGCGCACCACCTGATGCACGCTCTCGGCGAGGAGCGCGTCGCTCACCGCATCGGCAGCTTGTGCGAGCACGCTCAGCTCCGCTTCAAGCGCCGCGAGCTCCGCCGCTGACGGCGGCGGCGTGATCCGCAGCGTGTCTCTGAGAAGGCTCGGCTGGGATTTCCGTAGACGAAGTAATTTGAGCCCGTCGACCACGTGCGCCGCCGGCACCGACTCGACCGCCTGTCCGGATGCTTCGACGCGCGTGGCGGTGAGCGGCGCCAGATCTCGGAGCGGTTGAATGAAACGGTCGAGGACAAGTCCGGGATGATTTTCGTGGAGGCCGCGTTCGAAACGGTAACCCAAAAGCGCGCCCAATGGCTGCCCCGCTTTCACGCCGTCGAGCAGCCAGCACGCGAGGCGGGCGCGCTCGGATGAAAGATCGATCGCAAGCAGATCCTGTTTTCCGCTCGCCGCATGAGACAGATGTCCGCTCCGCAGCACGGCGACGGTGGCTGCCTGGTCGAGGGACGGCGCGTGCACGAATCCTGGATTGCTGGGCACTGTCGTTACCGGAGTGTTTGGGCCCGGCGGTGGCGGCGGCGGCTGATTCGGGTTCGCCGGCCGCAAATTTTGCAACCAGCCATAACCGCCGATATAGGCGCCCGCAGGCCGCACCCGGCGCATGTTCTTGAGTCGCTTGGTGGCAAACGAAGTGATCCATGCATCCAGGCGATGGGAAGAGAGATCGAGTGTGGCGCGCAATAAACGATCGAGCCGTCCCGCCGGGAAGTCTTTGAGCTGCTGCAATGCCTGGCGAAATTCGTCGAGCTGCGGATCCGCGGGGTTAGTGAACGCCGGACCCGTGTGGAGCCCGGCCCGAGTGATCCTACCCAAAAGCGTTTCGAAATTGCCGAGCTGTGTGAAGCCCAGCTGGTCTTCTTCGACTCTCTGGCCGGGCGGGATGTTCAATGCTCTCGCCGCAGCGGCCGCATATTCCACCAGCAACGCATGACGCATCATGAGATAGATCATGCTGTACGGCTTCGGGACACCGTCGTGGCGCACCACGGCGTCGAGCGTCTGTGCTTTCGCCAACCGGTCGAGCTGATTGAAAATGAGCTCGCGCGCGCCGTCGGCGTCGATCCGCGCCAGTGACTGAACGTCGTCGGAAAGCTCGAAGTAAAGCGCCATTGCGAGACGAGAATTCAGAACCTCGGCGCGCAGGCCGGTTTGATTCAAGGCACCGGTCGCCTGACTCACATGCTGGTCATGCCATTTTTGGAATGTCTCGTTGGTGCGGCCGGTCAGGGGAAACATGCCCATATAGCCGAGCAGGTGCCAGGCATATTTTTCGCCCATGACGTTGCGCGCCGTGTAACGCGACGACAACGCGTCCATGGTAAAGACTTCGACAAAATCTTTATCGGGGTCGTTGTTGCGCCCCATGCGCGGCGCCATCGCGCTGGCGTTCAACCAGGACTGGCGCTGGCGCTTCAGGAAATTGACCACGCCGCTGTCACGAGCCGGCTCGGCTTGCTCGCCGGCTGCCGCCGACCATGCGATCAGCGAGGTTACCGGCAAAAGACCGTAGGGCTGCTTGCCAATGCGCAAGGGCGGCAGCGGACCACTTGCGCGCACATGATCGACGAAGTGCTCGCGCCCCCATCGGACACTCGCGTCGGCGTCGGCATCGGGAAAAACTCCGTAGAGCATCTGCTCGAGGTAATAACCCCAGGTTGCCGGCCACAGCGCGCGGTTCATGCGCCGCTGAGCCATCTGTTCACGGCCGTCGGCACCCGTGGCTCGCGCGAATTCATCGATCGAAACTCCGAGCGCCTTGGAAAGCTCATCGCCGTCGGAGCCGTCGTCGCGCTGAAAGCGCGGCCCAGACAAAAACCACTCTGCGCTCCTTTCATGACCGGGATCTTCAGAGGCAAAAGCGGAAGGGCTGCCCTCGGTGTTGTTTGTGGCCGTTCCCTGTTCGAGCATCGTGAGGCCATCCGTATACTGGTGCGCGCGGAAGAGCTCATTCAGGCGCTCGGCGCCGGCGCCCGGATCCAACGAACTCTTGATGCCGACGACGATCAGGCGGTCGATGACCCGCTGCGTTCCTGGAGAAAGCGGCAGCAGCGTCATTCTGAGCGCCATGCCGATTTTCTCCGCCGCCGCAAAGTCGACCATCCAGCGGATGCCATCGTCCACCGGCAAGCCGGCGGGATTCTCCACAATCGACAATTTGGGATCCGGGCCAACGGGCAGAGGATCAGGGATGGGTTGGCCGGTGGAACTGCCGAGCAATTGATTTTCGAGAAAAGCGCCGGCGAACCAGCGATCGGGCAGCACGCGGCTCCACGGCGGCCGCGTAAAAGTTTCATTTGCCTGAGCGTCCGGCCGCGTTGGGACATCGGCAAAGCGCGGCGCGACCGGCAGGGGGTCTGTCGGCGCTAGCGGGGTTTGTGGCCGCTGGTTGTCGTTCAGCGGCTTTAGCTGGCGCGCCACCCAGCCGGCGCGCGCATCTCCGAGACGTTCCGCGAGCTGGCGCCATGCGGCTTTCCTCTGCGACTCGTCAGTTGCAGCGCGCCACAACTGTTCATGAAAATGGCGCCCCCAGCGTAATTCGTCCTGAGTGAGCTCCGGCTCATGGGTGTCGATGTGAACGGTGTCCGGATAAATACGAATCCACAGCTCGGCGCCGAAGAACCGCGTTTCCAGACGAACCGGCAGCAGAACCACCGGAAAATCGGCGCTGATCGGCTTCGGTTCAGCCATGGGTGTTACTTCCGGTTAGCGGCGGCAGCATCTGGCTCGCAAGGATCGCGATGCGCACCGGTTGTTGCATCGTAATGCGCGCCATGTGGGCCGCGTTGAATCCCCAGGTTGCGCCCGGTGGATTCTTGGATGTATCGGGTCGCGGCGGGCTTCCCTGTTTGATTCTCACATGCGTCAAGGCGGCGAGCTCTTGTTGCGAGCGCACCAGATGACGCCAGGTGAGTTGATTCCACTCAGTGACCGGACCCGGATCACCGCCGGGATCGACGTCGAGACCGAACTCGGGCTCGCCGGGCTGCTGCTGGATAACGAAGAACCAACCGGGATCGCCGCCGGACTGCGCGCTGCCGCGCGCTTCGGCTTCGGTCAGTTGAAATCCGAAGAACGTTACATCCGGCGGTGCAACGCCGCGAAATAGCGGAAACCGCTCGGTGGCGCCCGGCTTGATTCGTCCGGCTGTGTCCCGTTCGGCCTTGGCAGCGTATAGAAGCGCGTTGGGATAACGGCGGAACAATTGACCGCGCACGAGTAGAATCAACGGCTCAGGGCGACCTTCGCTGGCATTCTGTCCGAGTGCCTTCGCCCAGAGGTTGATCGGCGGCAAATCCACAGCCGACGGCTGCGTCGGAGTTGTACCGCCTTCATCCCAAAAATATTTGAAGTAAGTGCCGCGCCGATCGGTGGGATATTCGCGCCACAAGAGCTCGCGCCCCGTCTCATGGTTGAGGCCGACCATGAATGCTTCGATGAAGCGGGCGTTGGGCTGCACCAGAGTCACCGTGTTCGGCGGGACATTTTCCAGGCCCGGGAGGAGAAACTCCGGCGCGAACTCGATCAGCCGCTCGGACATCGGCCGGGGAAACTCAGGATACGCTATGAGCGTGTCATCTTCGGAGCCGACACCTCGAGTAACAGCCAGGGCCCGAGGGCTGAACGACTGCGGATTCAATTGTGCCAGCAACGCCGACGTATCAGGCGTGATCGGCCTGATGAGGGGAGTGGGCTTCGGGCGGATCACCCGGTTCAGATGATCCAATGCCGCCTGGCGAAACTGCTGGCCGAACTGAACCGTGCTGCGCTCCCAATGGCCGGGGATCTGCCCGGAAGGATCGGTTTTCCAGACAAAAAATCCGCCGGCAGGTTGCGCACCCACAGCCGCGGGCGTGAGCTTGTTCGCATCCACCGACGGAAGCCCCGCGGCTGTAGAGACTTTTCGGATGGTTATCATTGAAGAAACGATTGATCGCGCTATCACCGTCACCGGCAGCGAACCGGGCCGCCGGACCGGAGGAGGTAACGCATCCACGAGCTTCACGAGCCGGCGATTTTGTGTCGCGACGAAATCGCGCGCGAGGAAGCGGCGGTTGACGGGGCCGCGGGGCCGCGCGAGGCGCCGGAGCGCGGGCGCTGAAAACGCGGGGAACTCCGACGACCAAACCTGGGCGGCTGAGGTGCGCAGATCAGGAGGGCCGCTCGCCGGTATCTTCGCCATGCTCGGACCGGTGATTTGCAACAACTCATCGTTGTCGAGGCGGCTCACCTGTTTGGTGTAAGTCGCCGCGCGCGTCGTGACTGCCAGCTGATTCAGCCGCTGTTGCTGATTGGCGCGGCGCAGCTCTTCGGCTTGCTGCCAGGCGGACGCCATCAACTGTTCCTGATCCTGTTGGATAATTTCAGTCCCGAGCCCGGCCGCGATGCGGTCGCGCGGATCGAGGTTGAGTTGGTTTAGCCAGAGGGGCGGTGTCGGCGTCACCTCGACGCGGTCTTTGGGTGGATACGACGCTCCATAGATCGGCGGCGCGACCACGGGATCGCTTACCGATTGGATAAGCGCCTCGGCAGGCGCGTTCAAGAGTTTCGCGAGATCAGTCTGGAGTCCCTGAGGGACGGCAGGCGGCGTTGTTCCAGCGAGTGACGCAGGCTGCAAGACGCCGCGCATCGGCAAGATCGCATCCGGTTCTGACGGCAAGCCGAAACCCGGTGCACTGATATCCACCGGTACCGTTCCGACGCGATTGTCGACGGGGCGCGGCTGAAGCAGTCGCACGAGGGATTCGAAGTCGGCGTTTTCGCCGGTGCTGAACTCCCAAGTATAGTAAACAGGGAGAGACACGGCGCTCGAACTCGTTAGCCACGCGGGCGCGAGCTGGCCGAGTTCCGTTTCGGTTACAGGCAATCCGAGACCGGTTTTGCGGCCGACGTCGAAAGCGGGAACGACGCAGGCATGATACCCAGTCGTCGGATCGAGACGTCGCGGGCAGAGGAGCCGTGAGACGGTGCTTTCGGGCCCCTGACGGATGGCGTTTTGAAGCGCGGCGGCGTTATCGGTGATCGCGCCGCTGATCTGCGCGTGCGTCCAGGCCCAGCTTTCTTCCAGATCCGGAAGCTCCAGTTCCGGGCGGGCGGGTGCAGCGATTTCAAGTACCGGCAATGCCGCTCCATTAGTACGAGTGATGCGGACGCCATCCTGTTTTTTCACGACAACAAGACAAATCCAGGGACCTAACCGTTCATTGGCACCGGCCCGGGCGGGAGTAAAGAGCCAGGGAAAATCCGGCCGATCGAATTCGATGGAAGGAAACAGATTGTACGGGTAGTCAGTCGTGAACGGACGCGGCTCGGTGCGGACGATTTGCCTTGGATCGATCGCGGTGACATCGGCGGGTCCGTAGAGTTGAACCTGCGAGGCCACATTGAATTCGGCAAACTTGATTGCAACCGAGACGGATACTTGGGCCGGTTGATTCGGAGTCAAAGAGTCGGCATTGGCGATCCCGGCCGCACTGCCCAATCTTACCCACGGAAGAAAATGGCGCGCTCCCTGCTCAGCCATATGTCACCTTTGTCGGAAATTCGGATAATTCACCGCAGCGTCGCTGGTTGTGAGAAAAAATCGTTAACGCCCTTCGACCCTTCGACATCGTTCAGGACAGGGCGAACGGGTACAAGTTCGTTTCATTCATTTTCAATTCCGTTCATGCTGAGCTTAGTCGAAGCATGCGCGATTTTTTCTCACGACAGTTGAGGGCGCAGAGGAAGAGTTTTGAAAAAAATCTCTGCGTACTCCGCATTACTATACTTGAAAGTTTTCGCAGCCTGCGCAAATTTTTGCATCAGTTGATGGCACTTACTAACCACGAAGATCGGATAACGGAGAGTACATCGAAGCCGAAAAACATACTTTCTTCCTTCGTGCTCTTCGCGGCCTTCGTGGTACAAATCTGCTTTTTGGTTGCGGCGTAGCCACGCTGGGCCTCTGCGGTGATATTTTACTGCCTCGATTCATTGCCACTGTGCGACGATCTGTAGCCGCGCTTTGTCACTCACGCTCATTTTGCTAAATGCATCCCGGGCTTCGATGCGGGTCGGAAACTCCACCGCCATTCCCGTCTTCGTCAGATCCGTCTTGGCCACTACCTTATATACTTTGCTCCGCAAGCCAAGCGTAATCGGTTGCGCGCGGTAGCTCCCTTTGCGCTTGCCTCCGCGCCAACGGCTGACGCGCATCACTGCGGGTGCTTCCATCGTGTACTTCAGCCGGCTCTCCGGCGGCGTCGGCTCGGGAATGATGATCTCTTCAAACTCTGCCGCGACACTCACTGCCGTGCCGCACTGGGGCTCCTCCGCTCCGATGCTGACTCCTGCTTGCAGCATCTCAAAGGACGGGCTCGATAACTTCTCATCGTCGCTCATGTCTTTGTACTGCCCCGGCGCAAAGTGATCGCGGACTGCCGCGGTGTTCACCGTCCTGCTCCCTACTTCTACCTGCGCAACGCGAAACTCTCTGGCTGCGCCGGCAATCGGCGCGTTCCCGTACTTGGTCACTCTAACGCCCAGCGGCACCACGTTCTGCTTGATCGTGAGCAGGCTCAACGGATGAATCTTTATCTGCCCCTGAGAAGTTTCTTCGCGCAAGGTCACCAGCCGTTCGCGATCCGGCAGCGCCGCGCTCCAGCTCGCCGGTTGCAGCAGCGCTTCACGCAGTAACGCCACCACGTCAATCGCCGGCGGCGCGGGCGGCGGACTGCCGCCTATCAACGTCGTGTTGAAAGATACTGAATAGTCCCACCACAAAATCTCAAATGTCGCTTTACCGCGAACCCTGAGCGGCCGCGGCCCCGAGAGCTCCCCTGCGAACTTAACCTTAAATAAGCTTCTCGATCCCGCCTTCAGCTGCAATGATGCGTACAGCGCGGCGATGAAATGAAAGGGATCGAACTGGATCAAGACGTCGAAGCCCGCCTGTCCCGAGATGCTGAACTTCGATGCCTTCGCAAAAAGATCGAGCCGAGCGCCAAACTGCACCGTGTTTGATGTGATCGCGAGATACGCTTCGGAGCGGAGCTTTAAATTCTCCGAGTCGGCAAAGACAATCGCCGCCCGCTGCATGTCTTCCAGACCCGGCGGCGGCGTATAGGCCGGGTGCACTCCCCCGATCGCCAAAGCGAAAAACGGCTGATCGTCCCAGCGCATCCTAAGCCGCATCTCGCCCGTGATTAGAAATTTATTCACCAGCCGCGAATCGAACAGCGCGGCATCCAAAAACGCCTGGCGCCGGTCAAAGTCGATCCCGCCCACCACGTTCATCTGCAGCCGCACCAGATCCTGATCCCGCCGCGGCAGGATCGCTGTGATCCGCCCCAGCACGACTAAGCGCGTGCGCTCGCCGAACTCGAACACCACCGCGAGCTTGATGGTGATCAGCGCCGGTGTTCCCCAGGTGATCTCCGCCAGCGGTCCAAAAAAACAATGGTCCCTTGCCGTGGGAAAAAATCTGCCTAGTGTGCTCAAAAACTGCGCGGCATTCGCGACTACGTCCTTCGGCGCCAAAACGCCGCTTACCGAGTCGGTCCGCACCGCCGCTTGCAGCGCTTCGACGTTGATCGTGCGATGCACACCCAACAATCCGCCGATCCCCGTCAGCATGAACCCGAACCCCAGCGGGATGGGCTGAAATCCCTCCGCCGTCACCACGACAATCAGAGAATAGCCCGGTTGTCCTCCCGGGAGCTTCGTGTTGATGAGTCCCAACGCCGTTAGTGAAATGCCGCCCTCCAATTCCAAAAACAACGCTCCGGCGTACTCTCCCTTCTCCGTATCGAACGATAAAAATCCCCCGCCATGCACCACGCCTGCGTCGATCGCCAGCCCAACGCCCGTGGGCGGCTTAAAATGGGGTGACAAGCCGAGGATGCCCAGATTTCCGGAGCCGAAAGTCACATCGATGTTTACGCCCAGGCGCTCGACGCTAATTACCAAAGGGCCGACGCTGAAATTGCCGTTCACCGAAGATTCGAGTTTGAAACCTTCTTTGTCGACATCGAGAACGAATGTGAGTAGGGTCAGCGATACGGGTCCGACACCGGCGCGCACCGGCAATGTGACTGTCAAACCGGAACCGCCGTCAAAATGAATTCCCTGAGCGCTCGTCCAGCCGACGCGGAGATCAAATGGAGCAGCCAGCTGATTTTGCCGGACGGAATCTTTCAAGAAGCTGTCGGCTTCCTTCAGAGAAAAGTCGAAACGCCCGCCGAGGAGCGCCAACTCTAAAAAACTCTCCGCTCCCGATCCCGTCGTTTTGAGCAAGCCGCCTGCGAGCCCAAATTGACGAATGCTAAACTCACCTCCACCGGGCAGCGTGAAAAGACTTTTTGGCGCCGCATCAGGTGCGCCGCGGCGGATCCCTAACGCAATGCGCCCGGCAGCGAGATCGGCAAGACTACTTGCTCGCTGCACTTGCAATGGCTGGTTCGGTCGTAAGATCAGTGCAATCCGCTGAAGCAGGTCAGCCTCAGCCGAGAATTCAAGAAATGTATCCGTGAAAGCATGCAGCGGGATCGCGCCGGTGGCCTCTCCGTGTACGATCGGCAAAAAGCCGAGGCCGCCGTCAGCGGCGCCCGCCGAAGTTGCGCGCACACCGAAGGCGGAAACGCCGAATCTCTGTCCGACGAGCGATCCGAGTTGTTCGTAGAGATAGATGTTCAACTGCGGGGACGGTTCTGCCTCAGGAGGTACGGGCCGGCACGTGATCGCTCCTTCCACGCGCAGGTCCATAGGCTGAAGCCGGATCGAACCGCCCAGCCTCCGAAACAGCTCGCCGATTCGCGCCAGTAAATCGAGAACCGCAAATTCCGCCGTCCCCCAGCCATAGGCGTCGCGCATATAACTGGAAGGATCCGAGAAGAGCGCATGGATGTGATCGTAATGAACGATCGCGCGCACATGCTCGACCTGGAAAGTTTGCTTGTCCTCGTCGAAGTGTTTGAACTCGACGATGTTCAGCAGATTGAGAACGGCAAAAGCCAGCGGCGAACGCTCGGCCAGGTATCCCGCAACCAGCAAGTCGAAACTGCGTTTGGGAAGTTCTTTGTGAATATTCGTCCGAGCAACATAATCGCCGTGCTGGCTGAGTTTCGCCGGCAGGCTCTCGGCAAGTTTCCGGATTGCATCGACGAAGTCACTGGCGGCGACGGCAAGAGCAGCGATCCGCGGCGCCATGACAATTTCGTCTTCCCACTCCGCTTCGGACGACTGCGCTAAGACCTCGAGTTTTTCCAGCAGAGCGGCGAAGTCCAAACCGGCGAGCCCGATATCGTCGACTCCGGGAGGAAGATCCCAACCGAGAAAATTGATGTATGCCTGGATCGAAGCGGAGCTGCTGGAGAGTTCTTCAAGCCGCGAAAGCAGCATCCCAATCTCGAGCGTCAAAGTGCTGATGCTGTTCGCCATTTGCCTTCTATTTCGTCGACCACTGACCGGTTACGACGTTGAACTTGTCCGCGTCCGAGCGAACCTTGAGATCACGGATGGCCACGCCGAGCGTTTGCAGGTAGTCTTCCGCCTCAACTTTCGGCGTCCACTTCAATATCTTTGCCGGGTGTTTCTGCCGGGCTGCCGCTGTTTTTTTCGAATCCTGTTGCAAGTTCGTCAGTTTTTCCTCCGCGCGGCGATTCCAGATTTCGACCCAGCCGTTCGCCGGCACGGGAAGCGAAGCGAGTCCGAGGTGCTCACGCCACAATGGGTCGCGAAAATCGACGACCGCCCGATTCGGGGCAGTAGGCTTCGGGTCCTTTTCGCAGATCACCACGTTGAGCTCCGTGGAGCGAGTCGGCTGTCGCGACTGTCCCGGGTTCGCATGTTGAGTTTTTCGGGCGAATCCGATTTTCGTCGCCAGGACGGTTAACATGATCAATGGTGTCATGAGGAACATGAGGAATACGAAAGCTGCCCGCTTGAGCAAACTTCCCGTCTCGACGAGCTTCGCCAGCGTTCCGGCCACGATCGTGTTGAGCTCGATTTGATTCAGCGACGCGCCGTCAAGATTCGCGCTGCCGATGGTCGCCCAGACATCGTCCACGATCGCAGCTTTGGCATGGACATAGATGGGCATCACTTCGTACTTGGGTTTTTTTTCGTTACAGCTCCAAAGCGTGAAGATGCCCAGGCGTTTCTTGACCTGAGCTTCACCCAGCTTTTTCGTAAGCTGCTCCTGAAACTGGTTCAGGTTCTGAATCTGCTTCTCGGGATAGCCGTCGACGTCAGGTTTAGCGTTCATGACGATAATCGTTTCCAGATTCGGAACCTGAACCATCCGTTCGAGCAACGCTTCAAAGATTTCGGGCCCGGTAAAATACTGATCTTCGAGGTAAATAAATTTCGTGGCATTTGCGATAGCGCGCTGGTAAGCCTCGAGCGCTCCGGTTTCGCCATAGGGAATAGGGTCGCCGCCGGTGTGCGATGTAGTAAAAGTTTCTCCCGGCAGCGTGCGCACGACCTGTATGCCAAGCCCCGGCTGATCCACCGGGCTTTGCCCGATGGACGGAGACAGCGCAGATCCGGACGAGTCGGCGGCGTTCCACAGCGTCGTAAAAGAGCGGTCGATATGTTCCACCGCCGGCCCCTCGACCTTACAACTGATGTCATGGATAAGGGCCCCTCCATGACGCGCATCGTTGATGAGGTGGTCTTCCGCGCCGAAATAGGATCGCGAAAGAGGGGAGCCGAGAAGAAAGGCAGTCGCACCGTCGATCACGACCGCTTTGGCGTGCATGAACGTCGGAAAGTTAAAATGCGAGAGAATCGATAACAGACGGACAACGACGGGACTTCCCCGAAAAAAATCTTTCACCTCGTCGGCTGAATCGGGATTCACGCAATGGCGTAAAAGGAACGAAATTAGCGGTATATGGTCCACATAGGGTACATCCTGAACGAGGACATCGGTAGTAGACAACCCGGCGGCCTTGGTTTTTAAAACTTCGTGAATTCGTTCGCCGGCCACCGGCACGCCGATTTTCGGATTTAGCGGATCGAACGGATGCACCGGATCGTTTTTCGCGGGAAACTTTGTAATCAACCCGGGTCCTAGCCAAAAGTTCATGTTCATGCAGTGAATGGTTTGCTTCGCCCCGCTGACCGCGTCGGTCAACCTCGGAAAGAGGGCCTCCCCATCCTTCAGAACTTCGAGCCGATTCCCGCTGGTCCACGTGATCGGAACTCCCGCCGCAGTAAGTTTCGGATGCGTGGGGTCGAGCGTCGCGTTCGTAACGAGCCAGCCTTCAACGTTGGCGCGGTGTATTTCAATCGTGGCGATTTTCAAGCTAGCAACCGAGACGTCCTTTTGCTCGGATGTTTCGTGCAGTAAACGTCCGCCAGCCGCGTGGATTCGAACCACGATGTCCGGGTTTCTTTCCGGCAGCCAATCGCTATAGCGGCTTTGAGCATAAGTGATTTTAAAATTGCCGTTGGCGTCGGTAGGTCCCGAACCCAGAAAGTCTTCGACGAAAAACGGATCCAGGTCGACGGCAACGATATTAAGGCCGGCGATTCCCTGGTTCGTCCCGGTGTAGATAACGCGTCCTTCTATGCTTCTGTCCGCCATGTCCTAGAACCCTGGTTCACTCCAAGATTACACACGATCGATAGCGCGCCATCCGCTCGATATAGGCCTGATAGTCGCTATCCGAAGTGAAGGTCTTCTGGCGCTCGTTCCCGCGCACGATGACGTGATAGAGTCTTTTGCTTGACAGCGCCGTCCCGTTTAGAGATGGGCCTTTTCTTCTGCCCTTATCATGTTTCTGCCGCGCTTGGGGGGAATATCTCTTCCACCCTGAGTAGCCGTGATGTCAACCCCTGTTCGTAGGCGTACTGCACATACGTATCCAGTACCTTCTTGTTCGCCTGAATGCCGTGCCGCACGAGGGGCATTCGCAACGCCTTCTCGGCCTCGAGCGGAAGCAGCCCGAGCTCTAGGTGGTAGCCGACGTGAGCCAACCGTCGCTGGTCCGCCAGTTCAGCGGCTTCCTGAAAAGCGTTGAATAGACTCATGACCACCCACGGGTGCTGTTCCACGATCTCCCGTTTGATCAGCAACACATGATTCATGGGGAACAGACCCGTCTTGTGGTAGTAGCGTACGCCCTCTTCATACGTATTTGGAAAAAGCGGACCGAAGTCCGGATGGCTCCAAGAATACCTATTCGCTGTTCCGGGTGGATAACTCACCGAAGCCTGCAGCTCCCCAGACTCAAGCATGGAGGTGACATTCTTGCCGGACGGAATCTCATTGAGCCTGACGTCCGGGCGGGGTGCCAAGCCAGCAGCACCATGGCACCAGTAGGTCACGCTCTTTGGGTCTACGCCGAACTCGTGCTCGAGCATTCCGCGGCTCCATACCTGCGGTGGAGTTGTCCCAACGAAAATTTGCTTGCCCTTCAGGTCTTCGGGCTTCTCTATGCCCTTGTGCACGACAATGTCCATGTGGAAGAAACGCCGACTCATAAAGATCGGGAGAACTGTGTAGCGATTATCACGCCGGTCGGCGCCGGTGATCGCTATGGTTATCGCCGTCTCGCCAGCGTCGAGGTCGCCACGCTGAACCCGTTTGTGAAGGTCGACCATGCTATCGCTAGGGCCATATTTATAGAGCAACTTCTCATCCGGCCCGAAGTTTGCGACAGTATCCAACCCGAAATGTGGTTCCTGAACAAACGTCGGAAATAGGTCGATGCCTTCAGGCTTGATAGTGCCGTCCAAGAGCGGCCACGTCCGAGGGTTGGACACCAGTCCGATGTTGAGCTGAAGCGCCATCTCGACACCTCCTTATGGATAGATAGGATTCATAGTACAAGTTGTTTCCGTAGATCACCCGGGAAAGCCCGCCGCGGACGTTTCAGCCAGGTTAACAAGTTCTGTTCGGATTCGTGAGTCTAGGTAATACGAAGTTGCTCTTCGGGAGTAACGTCGAAACCTCAAAAAGCGCCCCCGACGACCCCATTCGGCTTCCCTTTCACGACCTCAAACAGCTACCGAAGGGAGCGGAGAGACCCGCTGCCTGTTCTTGGGCTGGAGAGTATCCGATAGCGTGGCGTTATGTCAAACTTGCGATCGGTTTTCAGTCAGGGCTGGGCATTTTCCCCGGCTTGGAGTGGCTTGAAGTAATGGAGATTTAAACTAGCTGGGAGTATGAAGGATCAAAAGTGTTTTCCTTGGTTCTTTCCGGTGGCGCGTGGGACTCTTCCCATAGACCTGAGTGTTGAAGGATTTTTTTACTCACCTCGGGCTGGTCGATATTCATCCCGTGCACTGGGTCGGACCGCGCTATTGATACAATCGTCAATCGTTAAATCAATGGGTTGGCCCAGTCCGACCCGGGACAGTTTCTCGGGTTATTTCTTTTCCGCCTTGGGAAAGCCGAAGGCCTCAACGACCATGTCGATCCGTTTCTCAGTACGAGGAAAACTGTCCATCGTTTCAAGCGCCACTTTCTTTCCCTTGGTTACTTTTTCCAGCTCTGAGCCGGGCGCGTAGATCGAAGACTTGAGCGGCTCTATGTCGTCCATGATCTTCTGGCCCTCACGGCTTGCCAGAAATTCGAGGAACAGAAGCGCGCTGTAGGGGCGAGGAGCGTTGTCGATGATCGCTTGCGGCACCGTCAGACGGACCGGTATCGGCTCGATTAATTTGCAGATCAGGACTTTCCGAGGATCCTGCTGCTGTGCGAGCGCGCAAGAGTGGTAATTGGTGAGCTGGTAGAGGGCGTATTCCCCGCTGACCATCGCTGTAAGCGCTCGGGTGTGACCCCGAACCCAGACGGGTTCCTGCTCCTTGAGTCGTCGCGCATAGTTCACCAGCCACTCCTCCCCGAGTGCTGCCGCAAAAGGGGCAAAATTGAGCGGACGGATGTCCACTAAAAACTTCCTGCCTTTAAACTCGGGCTTCAAGAAGTCCTCCCAGGTCTTGGGAACCCTACCTTCAGAAATGAGCTCCTTGTTGTAGGCCATCGATCCAAGAGCGCTCCCCGCATGGATGACATTGCGGCGTGCAGGATCGATCATCTGCGGCGGGATCCGCAGAACCTGGTGCTCTGCCATCCCCAGGAGGTCTATTTTCTTTGCGTGACCGGCTAAGTCGTTATAGAAGTCCGGCGACACTCTAAAGATGTCCCAGTCTCTCGTCACACCCGCCTGCAACTCCATGAGGAAACGCTGGGCGGCATCGGTGCCCGTGATCTCTTCCAGGTAGAGATCAATAAACGGATATTTCTGCTTGAACGCCTTGCTTATATGGGGGTATGAGTCCGGGGTCAACGAAAACAGCACCCGCAGTCTTCCCTCTTTCCTGGCGTTGGCAATGATCTCATCGCGGCTCGCAATAAAAGTGAGCCCTTTGGCCTCTGCCTCTTTCTTGGCTTTGAGCAGGTTCGGGTTCTCTTGGGCGGTCATACGATCCGAAGCCGCCAGACAAAAGACCACCGCGAGAAGGAACGAAAGGGTCTTTAAGAGATTTCTCTTCATGGACGACCTCCAAACGGAAATTCGACCGTTTTTCTCCCGAACAATAAGATCTGTAGCTTCCCCTTGAACTGTTCCTGAAAGACATGACCCCACTTTCGGGGTCCGAAAGAGGAGCGGGATGCCGCGACCAGGTTTCTCGAAGCGCTCTCGAAGAATCAGCCCTTCGACGAGTAAGCTGTAAGATAAATTTCTGCCCGGCATCGCTTTTATCTAAAGGACGCTTTCGGCTTCAAATAGCGACTTCTAAGCTCTTAAACAATGCCTTTTATGCTACCTTACGTTGCTAAATCAAGAAGTTGCCCAGGTCCGACTCCAATAATACCCCCCTACTTTTTACTTTTGAATTTTTACTTTTTACTTTACGTGCGTGTGTTGAGGTACACTTGACAATCTTTTCATGAGTGACCAAAAACCTCTAAATTTCGGTCGAAAATTTCGCTTTCAGTACTCGCGTGTAGTAACGCAGTTAAAGCCCATTCGGTTTGCGGCGGCCACCACTCTCCTGGTGGAACAAACAAGAGGCGCGTGGGCTTTTTCTCCTGTTTCGTAAATCGTTTCGCCGCCGACAACGCGTTTTACAGCAGGCAAGTGAACAGTCGCATCGGGATTGCCGTTGCTGATGATAGCGGTTGCCTCTGGCACCGTGAACACAAAAGGCTGGTCTATGCCTGTCGGCCCGCCGTAACAACTAGCTTGGAATGCTTCCTCATCAAGTCACTGAAGGCGTTGGTGTCCAGAAGAAACATCACCGCCTATCGTTCCCTTCGTCCTTTTCAAACTCGCCTTGCATGCGCACGGGCAATTTTCCTTCCCTAATGAGTCGCTCCAATTCCTCAACGTCGTGCGCGTTGAGATCTGGCAAACCCCGCATCACCTTGAGGATCGCTGGCGCCGACCCGGGCTGAAGGTCTGGGCGCACGGCCTCCACTGAAACGCTCACCGCTTGCCCGTCGGAATACGGGAGAGCCTCTTCGAGTTCGATTATTTTTCCCTTAGCGACACCCTTATACGTCATCGTCGACTCCTAAAGTGGCATTGAAGATCTTCGAATTCACCCAACCCTGGCTACCAGGTGATCATTATACTACCGAGTCCCATAATTTACAGTCGATTGAGTCCTTCGCATTGCGACAAAATCCGAACTGAAGCTTTCATCTTTTCCGACGTTCAGCATTCCTTCCAGATCGCTTTCTCTGTCGATAGAGGTGGAACGTCAACCTCTTTTATGCCTCAAACTTTTTGAACAGATCGCAGCGCTTTCACTCCGAAAACCTCTGAACGGAGCGAAGCGCTTGAACGACTGGAACAATTGGAACCGGCTGCTGCGCCGGTGAGTGATGTGCTTGCCGACTACTTCTCGGTAACGGCGGAAGAGAAGACGGCGCTCTGGGCCATGATGGACGAAGGCAAGAAGCTGTTGGACGAACGCTTCCAGCCCGACAGATACAACGTCGGCATCAATGTCGGCACGGATGCCGAACAGAGCATCATACACTGCCACATTCATCTGATTGGTAAACGCGACGGAAAAGACGGGCGGCACGATCACGAGCACGAACACGGATTTCCCGGAGATCGGGAGATAGCACCAATCCACGCGGCGGCGTGCGCGGGGCGATACCGGGCAAGGCCGATTATTCGAGAAGCGGATAAGGATCGCGGATAAGAAAACGGATTAAGATGTTACTTCCTAAAATGTCTGCTGTAGTTCCTGAGCCGTCTACAGCTTGATTCATCTATACAAGCCTGACCCTATAGACTCTTGTTATATATGTGAACCATGGTTAGTAGGAGTCCTTCAAGGGAGGCGCCAGCCATTGTACAACCTGCGAGGTGCGCTCTTGAACCTTCGCATCGGACCGCTTCTCGATAATACGTGCGGGAGAGACGGAGAAGTTCGTTAAAATCCTGCTCTTCAAGATCAAACCAGGCCATCGATAACAACTCCACGTCAGTTTGTGGTGCGCAAACAGAGCGGGGCTCAGCAGCAAGCGCGGTTCATCCACTTCAGCGCGCTGATAACCAGCGCCAACTCACGCTTAGGTCGACGACGGCAGAGCCGAACGAATCTCCATGGCATAGGCAGCCGACAGTCCTTCGACAATGGCCCCTTCATTCCCAGCATCCATGTCCGAGAAGCCATCCCGGCCAAAAGCCACATAGGTAATGTACATGGCTTCTGCGAACGTCCGGTTAAGCAGCTCAAGATAGTACTCAACCGAGCGCCGACTATATCGGGGCACGTTATCGGTATCGTGCTGTAGATCATGCTTCTCAACGCCTCCACCGTGGGTGAACTCTGACAGCTCCGAATACACCTGAGTAAGTCGCGAGCGGAGCTGCACCCGAGCGTCAGCCCGCTGGAACTCAGCCCTGCCAAAGAGCCGACCGACTAACCCGGAGCCATAAGGTGCCCGCGCCTGCCCGGCTTTCCATTCCTCATAGAGCTTAGAATCTGTCGCGACGAAGCCGAAATATACGCCAAGCATGCGCATCTCGAACCAGGAGCGCAGGCAGATTAGCGACTGCTTGTAGTAGCCGCCGAGGAGCAGGTAAAGCGATGCCCGGAGGTCAGAGGGAAAGTCGAGAGAGTAAAGCTGCGCAGCGGGATGCTCTGACCCAAGTCTGTTGAAGAAAGAGAAGCACACGGCCTCTTCTGCATGTGCAATGGACAGTGCGCGAGAAAGGCCTTGTTCGTGTTCAGCGATGGTCTTCTCGCGGACGTTCTCGCCTGGATAGTAGTCGCTGAAACCAAGGTCAAGCCCCTGGTGGATGGTTTCGAAGATTTTTGGGTCACTTGCCATACCCGTAGGTTGCTGGCCAGTAATATGTTGGCCAGTCTCAAAATGGCGAGATTGTCTTTTTTTATTAGGGGCTTGTCAAGTCATTCCCAGACAATCTCGGCGGTCTGAAGGCTCCGCAAAAAGGCAGCTCAACAAGATACTTAATGACCCCTATTGCCAGATTCATGAAGGTCGTGAAGAGATATTGTGCGACAAATCAATTCAAAGAGGCATTGGTTGTGCTCGTCGCAACCCTACGTTTTAGCTTTGGCTATAGAAACCTTACCATTATCTGCCTCAAACCATTCGTTACCTGCATACGTGAGCGGCGGGAAGTCTCTCATCGGCTGAGCACCCGCAGGCTCTATCGACCACACGCGATCGGCTGCACGCTTCAGCTCGTCTGCCAGTGATTCCATAACCGCAGCAACAACAACCATGACACCGCGCCTACGTACTTCGTTCACAACGGGAACAAAGTCGCTGTCGCCGGCCACCAGAACTGCTACCTGAAAGAGGTTTGTGAAGGCACCTACCATCATGTCAACCGCAATCAGACCATCCACCTTCTTCTGGCGCCGCGGTCGCCCGCGCAACGCGCCAAAACCTACTTCTGTCTCGGGCAAAAGCTCGATTGCCTTCCAGTACTCTTCGATCGCGGAAGGATTAGAGTCCTCTTGATCCGGTCGAGCGTCATAGTATAGAACGCGAGCCAAACCAATCTCCCGTTGACCACTATTATCCTTGCTCATCGCGATACTCACGCCTGGCCTGCGCCACGTCTGCACAAAGTGGGAGTACACGATGCTATCGGCAAGGATACGAGGATTCACGAGGGGCTTGTTATACTTTCGCGCGGCCGCGCGAAGATGCCCTCCATCAACGAAGCAATACGCGGTAAACACAGTTGGTGATTCTCTCCAGTCTTTCGAAACTTGTCAAACACAACTTTTTTCCCCTTGCCTAGGTTACCTCTTGTCATTCCGGCGCCGCGCTTCCCCACCAAGTGGGTGGGCAATGACGCTTGCATGTTCTTCTTTTATATTTTTCCCCTTTGATGGTTTCGAACAAATTCAACCAAACGGTACCGCTTCGAGGTGCTTTCCGCCCAGCTTTACTGTCGGCTTCCGCCAAGATAAGGTAACACTTCAGTGAAGTATCCAGCCCCTCGTTTGCAACCTTTGGGGGATCTTTAAATGCCGGATTATTCCAATCAGCTTAACGAAATCATAAATGCTCTGAATCACTTTACGACTCCAGTCTCACAACAAATCAACGCCATTTCCGCTGGAGCCGCGGCGGTAGCGGCATTCGCGGGGCTGTGGGCCGCGCGTGCTGCGGCTCGGTCAGCTCGCACCGCCCAACAGGCGGCTGACAATGTAGAAAGAATGGCGCGTCTTGGAATTTTACGGGATGTGGTTGCCATCGCTTATGATGTCATCGCTGAGTCCGAGCGCGTGAAATTGCTCGTCGAAGAAGTGAAAATTCAAATGCTAAATCTCGCTCGAGTACCCTGATTGCGAGCAGCTCGCCGCACTCTTTGAGGCGTCGGGTGATCTCCTGATCCTCCTGGCTCGGCATCGGATCCCCGGACGGTTGATTATGGACAAGTATTGAGAAATTAGGGTCAGGTCTTGTTTCTTGTGCAACGCCTCTTGTGTGTCCTCACAGACACGCGGAGGATTTGCGGATGCTGTGCGAGCGTGGTGCTTACGTGCAATCAAGGTCGGAAAATCGTGGATCGTGCATCGCGAAAGAAAACAGAGAAAACCCGCACGTTTTGAGGCCTCGAAATGCCGTCCCGCTTCCTCTAACCCCGGCGTGACCCGAATTTCTGCGGATTTTATGCGATCTGGCAGGGTCTTTACAAGGGACGGGCGAAGCCGGGGTGGCCAGGGAATATCGGCGAGCTGCCAGCGGCAACCAATTGTCGTTTAGAAAACGAAAATGAGCGGCGAGAAAGAGAGTGACGGGATACTTCCACGTTTCGAGAATTCTCGAAACGTCGAAATGAGAGCTTTACACTCCTCCATAGCGCGCCGCTTTTTCCTTAACCAGAAAGCCAATCTTTCGTTTGTTCGGCTCCGGCGGTGTCATGAGCTCCCGAATCGCCTGGAACACAACCCTGAACTGAGCATCGTACTTTTTTTCCAAGGCATCGAGTTTCCTGGCGAGCTGCGCGTTTGACGCAAGCAGCTGACGCAGGCGAACAAAAGCGCGCATGATTTCAATGTTGACCTGAATCGCCCGCTTGCTGTTTAGAATGCTAAAGAAAGCATCGCCACGCCTTGCTCGGTAAAAGCATAGGGATAGGCTCGTCGCATGCCACCCCAATTTGAGATCACAATTTGTGATTTCAAGTTTTCGAACTCAACCTTATTCAGCTGAAACATGAAATCCGGAGGAAACCTGTCAATATTGCGTTTGACAGCCTGCACTAGAGTTCGAGGTTCGACGTCATAGAGTTGCGCCAGCTGTGTACTCAACATGACTCTGTGGCCTCGGATGAGAAAGATCGCTCTCGCGATCCTTTCAGAAGGACTACTCTACTTTTCGATGCCATAATTTCCGCGGATATTATTCGATTTGAGGGAAGAAAAGGGGCCTTTCTTTCCTCTCTTTCCTCCACTGTCGGCGCCGGGGAGGGTTTGCGGTCGGTCTGCAAGCGTGGTGGTTACGTGCAATGAAAGGCCGGAAAAGCGTCGATCGTGGCTCGTGCTTCGTGATCGTGAAACAAAACAGAGGGAACCCGCACGTTTTGAGACCTCGAAACGGTCCCGCTTCCTCTCTCCCCAACCAGAACTTGCCTGCCCCGGATTTGTGCGGATTCTATGCGATTTGGCCGGGTTTTTACAAGCGCGGGGGAGGAGGCAGGTAATGGCAAAGAGCAGGGCGCAAAGAGCAGAGAGCGGAGGGCAAAGAGCAAAGGCAGACAGGGAACTTTGACGTTTTGATAATTCTCAAAACGTCAAAATGAAGATTAATGTTCTGCCTTGACGCTTCCGCTGCTCGCGACGCAGACCTTTTCTGCCACTCCATTAGTCATAGACTGCGGAACAGATGAAAACACCCTTCGCAACCAGGATGTCCACGCATCGGTCGGCGGTTCTTCCTTCGATCTCTTCAATATCTTTCTCCCTCATACCGGCGGGCGGATATATCCGCACATGGCCGACCTCATCTTCAAATCCCTCCATAGTCGCTTCGGTGCGCGCCTCGGGGCAAAGCTGCTTATTTTGGAAATTGGTCCAGCTACGGCTGAAGGGTCGAAGCACATCAGCCCGAGGCGCGATGTGGCCACCGTGTTTAACGCGCACCGCGATCCGCCGGAGCGCGAGCCTCGGGGAAGGAAGACGTAGATAGATGATTTCGATCCTATAACCGGCGCCTTTCCATCGTTTCAGGCGGCATAGATAGACAAGGCCGCTCAATGTACTTTCAAAAGCGAAGTCGACGCGAGATCTAGCGAGACGTTCGACTTCTTTCAGAGGAGAAAACCAAGTCCAAAGGCAAAATCGTTACCGACGCGGCTGATGGGTACATACATCACCGCGATGCAGGCACGACTCGAAGATAGGAAGGTCGGCTACAAAGAGAATTCCTAAAGGAGATCCTGAAGGAGGTGCGGATCAAGGGGACAGAGGTAACCTTGACGTACCGGCTACCCCTGTCAGGAGAGGAGGGAAAGGTCTTTACACTTTCCAATTTGGTGGAGGCGGGGGGAATCGAACCCCCGTCCGAGAATACTCCGCCGAAAGCGACTACATGCTTAGCCGCTGTTTTAATCTCGTCCTTCAAGCTCCCAACGGCAGGATCTTGAAGGACCAGCCGGTTTAGATCTCGGCCTCATCCCCTCCGGCAGAAGAATCAGCCTATCCCACTAATCGACGCCTTATCCGGCCCCGTGGGAGAAAGCCGGTAAGACGCTAGCTGCGATTAGGCAGCTAGGGCGTATTCGAAGTTATCTGCAGTTAGTTTTGCAGTCTGTTTGTTTAACGGGATAACAGACCCCGGCATGCCACTTTGACTTTATACCCCCGTCGAAACCAGTTCGCCCCCAAATCAGTCATGAGTAAAAAGGGTCGAGTGCTGAGTTTAACTCGGTCTCAGCAATTAGTTCTAAGTTCCCAGCGCTCAGCACTCGGTACTCATTACTAGCTTCGTGACTTCAGCGAGCGCTCGACTTCGCGCTGCACGGCTCTTTTACGCATCGTCTCGCGCTTATCGTAAAGTTTCTTGCCGCGCGCCAGTCCTAGCTCTGCCTTTACTTTCCCTTTCTTAAAGTATAGCTGCAAAGGAATCAGGGTCAACCCGCGCTCCGAGATCCTGCCCGTGAGGCGGCGGATCTCGCGCTTATGGAGGAGGAGTTTGCGCGTCCGAGTAGGTTCGTGATTGAACTGATTGGCGGCGGGATAGGGGCTGATGTGGGCGTTAACCAGAACGGCCTCGCCTTTGAGAATGCGCGCGTAACTATCCTTGAGGTTCGCGCGCCCCTCGCGCAGCGACTTGACTTCGCTTCCCGTGAGGACCATTCCGGCTTCAAAAGTCTCGTCGATAAAATAGTCGTGCCGGGCCCGCCGATTGACGCAAATAACTCTCTCTTGTTCGGCGGCCATCGGTTGCTTTACTTGCCGTGGGGATCGAGAATGGTGTTGTCAATCAGACGCGCCCGGCCCAGCCAGACGGCGAGGGCCAGAAGCGTGGGTTGCTCGATAGTCGCGACTCGTTGCAGGGTTTCCGGATCGCAGAGTTCGGCGTAGTCGATGCGGGCGCAGGCTTCTATTTCAATCTCGTTTTTGACCGCGGCGAGGATCCGCTCGGCGCGGCGTTCGCCGCTTCTTACCAGGGAAGCGGCGAGCTTTAAGGAACGGGAAAGGGAGACCGCCGATTGCCGCTCCTGGGCATTGAGATAGGCATTGCGCGAGCTCATGGCCAAGCCGTCCTTTTCCCGGACCGTGGGATGAGACACGATTTCGACGCCGAGGTTCAAATCCAGCACGAGCCGCCGGATGATTTGCAACTGTTGGAAATCCTTTTGTCCAAAGATCGCGATGTGGGGGCGCACGATATTAAAAAGCTTGGCCACGACCGTGGCGACGCCGCGGAAGTGGCCGGGGCGTGACGCACCGCAAAGGTGAGCGCTTAATGCTTCTACTTCGACATGGGTCTGGTAGTTATCAGGGTAAATCTCGGTGGCGGAGGGGCCGAAGAGAACGTCAACTCCTTCGCGCTCGAGTAGACTTTGATCCCTGCTCAGATCCCGCGGGTAGGCAGCGTAATCCTCAGTGGGGGAGAACTGCTTGGGATTGACAAAAATCGACACCACGAGCCGGCTCCCGCGCCGCCTGCCATCGCGCACCAGACTGAGGTGCCCTTCGTGCAGAAAACCCATCGTTGGAACCAGGACAATCCGGCTTCCCTCCTGCCGAGCGCGCTCGCTCCAATCTTGCATTTCCGCGATCTGATCGATCACCTGGGTAGCCAGCAGGTTCGGGAATGTTGGAGTCATGGAGTGGTGCAGCGGTGGTCCCATTCCATCATTCCATTTCTCTATTTCCGCAGTCCTAGTGAAACGAATGTTTGTCATCGGGAAATTTTGCCTCCTTTACCTCGGCGACAAAGCTTTTGACCGCCGCGGCGGCAACGCCCTTGAGGTTTGCGTATTGCTTGACAAATTTCGGCGTGTACATGTCGAACAGGCCGAGCATGTCGTGCATGACTAGAACCTGGCCGTCACAGTGAACACCGGCGCCGATGCCGATCGTGGGGATCAAAAGGCTCGCGGTGATTTCCTGAGCCAATTTCCCGGGGATCGCCTCGAGCACAACGGAGAAAGCTCCGGCCTCCTGCACCGCCAGAGCGTCCCGCAAAATCGCCTCTTTTTGATCCTTCTCTTTTCCCTGAACGCGGTAACCGCCAAGACGGTGGATGGACTGCGGCGTCAGACCCACGTGGCCCATCACGGGGATGCCCATGGCTACGATCCCGGCGATGGTCTCCGCCATGGTGACGCCCCCCTCGAGCTTTACCGCTTCGGCGCCGGCTTCCTGGAGCAACCTGCCGGCATTTCGTTTCGCATCCTCGGGACTGATCTGAAAAGTCAAAAACGGCATGTCAGCGATCACCAACGCCCGCTGGCAGGCGCGCACAACGGCTTTGGTGTGGTAGATCATGTGCTCCAGCGTTACCGGCAAGGTGCTCTTTTCTCCTTGAAATACCGAACCGAGGGAGTCGCCGATCAGCAGAATATCGACGCCCGCTTGATCGAAAATGCGCGCAAACGAGTAGTCGTACGCGGTCAGAACCGTAATCTTCTCCCCGCTTTCTTTCATTTTTTTTATCTCGGGCACGGTAACCTTGTCCGCCATTGTTGCCCTCCAAAACAAAAAGCCCTCCGGACAAAGCCGGAAGGCCTTCTTTATGGGAAGCACCCAGCCGCAAAGAAGCGCGCGACAGGTTCCCTACGATGCCGTCCGTCTCAGTCCAGGCTATCTGGATCCAAGCGGTATATAATGCTGGGTTCCCGGACCCATGTTATTGATTTCCTTGATCAAGTCAGCGAGGTCGTTGCTGCTCTCAACGAAATCAATCTCTGAGGTGTTAACCACCAGGAGGGGCGTTTCGTCGTAATGGAAGAAGAACTCGTTGTAGGCTTGCGCCACCTCTTTCAGATAGTCCGGGGTAATCCCCCGCTCAAAACTCTTATCTCTCTTTTTGATTCTCTTGTAAAGTACGTCATGCCGGGCCTGAAGGTAAACGGTCAAGTCGGGTTTCGGAACTCTGGGGTCCAAAAGCTTGTAGATCTGTTGGTAAAGCGTGAGCTCTCCGCCGGTCAAGGTCAGGGTCGCGAAGATCTTATCTTTAGCGAAGAGGTAATCCGCGATCAGGTTCTGGTTAAACAAATCCTGTTGCCCCAGGTCCCGCTGCTGCTGATAGCGGTTGAGGAGAAAGAAAAGCTGGTTTTGAAAAGCATAGGTTTTTGGGTCTTCATAGAACTTGCCCAGAAAAGGGTTTTCCTCGACGCGCTCAAACACCGTGCGGGCTTGGAACTCCTGAGCCAAGTTCTTGGCGAGGCTAGTCTTGCCGACACCGATCGGCCCCTCGACCACGATGTATTTAGTCTTTTTCATTCTCCGCGCGCTAATGTATACAAACTAAAAGAGAATTTCCAGTCTGAATAACGTTCAACGTTTCGAGCCCGGAACTGACCGCGATCTAAACTAAAACCGGTTATCGGTAACGGCGCATCCCCCTTTGTCCCCCTTTTTCAAAGGGGGAATTTCTCGGAACGGGTGCCGACTACCCGGTTTTCTGGAAGGGGGCTTTTTCACCTCCCTGAGGGTATGGTGATCGTGGTATAGTGATCAAAGTGACGACGCTGAGAGAAAAAATCGGCCAGATGATGATGGTCGGGCTTCCGGGGGTCGAGCTTGGCGCGCAAGAAACCAGTTTCTTGTCAGCCTGCCACGTTGGCGGCATCATCTTTTTTAGTCATAACCTGGAAAATCCTGAACAAATCTTTTTATTTTGCCGGGCGCTCCGGGAGCACAGCAAATCGGAGCTGGCTCCTTTCATCGCCATCGATCAGGAAGGGGGTCGGGTGCATCGCTTGCCAGAACCGTTCACGCACTTTCCGCCTGCCGCCGCGCTCGGGCGCGCGCATCGCGCCGATCTCGCCTACCGGGTGGGTTTGGCAACGGCCCGCGAACTGGCCGCGGTAGGGATCAACCTCGACTTTGCTCCGGTTTTGGACGTTCTTTCCAATCCTAAAAATCCGGTTATCGGCGATCGTTCTTTCGGTTCCGACCCTGATCAAGTTGCCACGTTGGGCTGGAGAGTTGTCGAGGGACTAAGAAGCGGCGGAGTGATTCCTTGCGGCAAGCATTTTCCCGGACACGGTGACACGTCTGGAGACTCCCATTTAGAGCTTCCGGTCGTGAACCGAACGATTGAGTCGGTCCGGGCCGTTGAATTGGTGCCGTTTGCCCGCGCTTGCCGCAACGCCATCGAGTCGCTCATGACCGCTCATGTATTATTCCCGGCGTTGGATGACGCGCGCCCGGCGACACTTTCGCGTGCGATTATGAACGGCTTATTGCGCCGCGAGCTAAGCTACGACGGCGTCGTCTTCACCGACGATCTGGAAATGAAAGCGATCAGCGAGCATTATGGACTCCGGGAGGCGGCCCTGCTGGCCGTGGAAGCGGGAGCCGACGTCCTGTTGTTTTGCCATGACCTCGCGCAGGCGGCGGGGGGCTTCGAAAGCCTGCTCGGACGCGCGGAGAAAGACGCGCGCATCCGGGAGCGCGTAGAGGAAAGCTACGGACGGATCGAAAGGTTAAAAAAGCGCTATCTCGGTTCTTTTACCGCGCCGCGAGAATCCACCCGGGAGTTGAAGTTTGGCGAGCATCGGCAAATCGGCGCGGAGATCACGGCAGCTTGTATGCGCAATAGTCAATAAGCTTGTGCACGTCATGGTCGAGCTCGCCTTCCCACTTTTCGATGATTAAATCGGCCGGGCACTTGCCTTGAAGCAACAGGTCCCGTAGCGGCCGCAAGTAGATGGTCTCGTCGTCGCCGTTGCCGTTGAGGGCGTGTTGCCGTGTCAGGCCTTCCCAGGCGATCTGGAGCATTTCTTTGGACAGATCTAACAGGGAAAAGCGCCGCACGCGCGTGGCCAGCGCGTCACGGTGCGAGTCGTAATACGCCTGCATCCGTTCGTCCCATGACCAGTCCTTAACCAGGTCCCACGCTGCCTGCAAGCAATCGGAGTCGTAGAGGAGCCCTTTAATCAGCGCGGAAAACGCGGGCATCAATTCAGGCGGCTGGCTATCGACGCAGCGGATCTCGATGTAGCTCTTGATCCGCACTTCAGGGAAAAGGGTGGTCAAATGGAGCTGCCAATCTTCGAGCATCGCGTAGTGCCCTTGATGACCGCGGGCGAGGAAGTTTCGAAACGTCACGCCGGTGAAATCGATGTAGTTGCCGTCTCTCAAGATGAAGTACATCGGGACATCCAGGGCATACTCCATGTAATGGTGAAACGACACGTCGGAATCGAACGCGAAGCGCAGCAATCCGGAGCGGTCGCGGTCTGTCCGAGTCCAGATATATTCGCGGAAACTTCTATACCCGTTGAGCTTGCCGTCGCAGATGGGAGAGTTGGCGAAGGTAGCGATCAGCAGCGGGCAGAGACCCATGGCGGTACGGAACTTTGCCATGGCGTCTTTTTCGTCGCTGAAATCAATATTCGCCTGCACCGTAGCGGTTTGCTTCATCATCCGGTGCCCAAGGGTTCCGACCTTCGGCATATACGGGCCCATGATCCGGTAACGTCTCTTCGGTACCCATTCGATCTCGTCCAACGTGCTGAAGGGCTGCATTCCGAGGCCGAGATAGACCACGTTCAGCCGGTCAGCGATCTCTAAAAGCTCGCGGATATGCTGGGTGAATTCCGCGTGCGTGCAGTGGATGTTTACGCACGGCTCACCGCTGAGTTCGATCTGGCCACCCGGCTCCAGGTGGATTTCACCTTTTTCGCGCCTGAGTGCGATCACATGCCCGTCCTCTTCCAGCGGTTCCCAGCGAAACTCATCCACCAGCGCGTGGAGAATGCTCTCGACCCCCCGCGGGCCGGAGTACGGGATCGCTTTGCCGGTTTGGCGCTCGATCCCGACCTTTTCGTACTCTGTGCCCACACGCCAGTCGGCGCGCGGCTTGCCGGACGCGTGAAAGAATTCTTCCAATTCGTCTTGCTTATTGATGATGGACATGGGCCTGGATGCTTTCCTTGTAGGGGGGAGTAATAATGCCCTTTTCCGTGATGAACGCGGACACCAACTCGTGCGGGGTGACATCGAACGCGGGATTGAGCACGCGGACTCCTCCCGGGATTACGCATCTGCCAAAAAGGTGCGAGACCTCCTTTGGATCCCGCTCCTCGATAGGAATCTCAGATCCGGACGCACACTTCAAGTCGAAGGAAGAGATCGGGCCCGCCACGTAAAAAGGCACGCGATGGCGATGGGCAAGAACGGCAAGCGGGTAGGTGCCAATCTTATTGGCGACATCGCCGTTGGCGGCGACCCGATCACAGCCAACGATGACGACGTCAACCTTGCCCTTTTGCATCACATATCCCATGCTATTGTCCGTGATGACGGTCACGGGGATGCCTTCCTTTTTGAGCTCCCATGCGGTCAGGCGCGATCCCTGGAGAAAGGGCCGGGTTTCGTTGGCGAAAACCTCGATTTTTGTCCCGCGTTCCTTCATCGCGCGGACCACTCCCAGAGCCGTGCCATAGCCCGCCGTTGCCAGTGCTCCGGCGTTGCAATGAGTCATCACGCGCACGGCGTTGCCGACAAAGCGCGCACCGTTCTTCCCCAGAGTCTGATTGGCGGCGATGTCTTCCGTAAATATCCTTTGCGCCGCTTCCTTAAGGCGCTGCTTGACCTGTTCGACATCGGCAGTTCTATTTTCGCTGTAAACCTTGCGCATGCGCTCCAGAGCCCAAAACAGGTTGACCGCCGTAGGGCGCGTGCGCGCAAAAACTTTCAGGATACGCTCGAATTCCCGATCGAAATTTTTCCCTTTGAACTTTAACACCCCGAGGGCGACTCCCATTGCCGCTGCGACCCCGATCGCGGGCGCGCCGCGGATCACCATGGTGCGGATCGCCTGGGCGACCTCTCGGTAGGTCCGGTAGACGCGATAGATCTCTTTCCACGGCAACAGGCGTTGATCGAGCATGATCACGCGGTCGTTTTTCCATTCGAGCGTCTTGACCGGCATAGGGAATTTCAATCGTTAGAATGATGAGTATATTATTAGGCAGATCGACGAAGCGTCAAGGGGCCACAGGTGAATCTTTACGAACTGCTCGGTTATTTTTCCGGTCTCTATTTTATTCGGACGGACATTCCGCCAACGGTTCTCGTGCGCACGTTGGCTGTTGTGCATCTGCTCGACGCCATTCTTTGCCGTCATGTCGCCGCCCGGCTCGGCCGCAACCAACGATTTTGGGGGCTGGCGGGATTACTCTTGGGCATGTGGGCGGTCGCGAGCCTGTTCTTTCTTTCTTATAAGAAGCCAACGAGGCCGTAAGCAAGTTTCGTAGCTCTCCTCATTCCGACTGCGCGATGACAAAGGCCATGGCGTGGTCTTCAGTGTGCGTCAGGGAAAGGGCAAATCGCTCAATCCCAAGCTCGTGGGCCAGCTTAGCGCTGTTATGGTAGAGATGGATCCGCGGCGCTCCTCCGGGAGCGTTGACCACTTCGATGTTAAGCCAGGCCACCTTCGACCCCCACCCTCTACCCAGCGCCTTCATGACCGCTTCTTTGGCGGCAAAACGCGCTGCGTAGCTCTCGTATTTGCGTTGTCGCTTTTCACAGTAAGCGATTTCCGTGTCGGTGAACACGCGCTTCTGAAAACGGCGCCCGATCCTGGAGTCTTCCAAAGCCGCGCGGATGCGCTCGACTTCGATCAAGTCGGTGCCCAAGCTGATAATCATGGCTGACGTTAGCTTTCTCACAAGGCGGTGTCAATCCTCGCGCGCGTTGGTGGGGCGCGTTCGAGCGTCCTTGGGATCATCGTGACCGTCGAAAGGGCTCAAGCGGTTCAAAGTGTTCAATAAGGTTCAAGCGCGGCTTTGCGCTTCGATGGGCTTGGAATTGAGGCGGCAAGCTTCGACCAGGGTAAACTCGATCTCGCCGCGAAAGGCCCTTACGCCCGCGACTTTGATGACGACCTGATCGCCCATACGAAACGTGCGGCCGTGCCGGCGGCCTTTGATGAGATTTTCTTTTTCATAGTATTGGTAGGCATCGTCTTGCAGGGTCGCGAGGCGCACGAGCCCTTCGACAAAATAGGTCGTGAGCTCGACGAAAAAACCGAAAGCGGCCAGACTGATGATAAAGCCGTCGAATTCCAGACCGATCTTGTCGATCATGAACTGAGCCTTCTTGAGGTCGACCATCTCGCGTTCCGCGTCCATGGCGATGCGCTCGCGTTCCGAGGTGTGCTTTCCGGCCTCCTCCAGGTACAGCAACAGGTCCTCTTTCTCTTTGGCCGCGAGTTTTTTCCCGGCCAAAGAAAGGTCCAGGATGCGGTGCACGACGAGATCAGGATAGCGGCGGATCGGCGACGTGAAATGAGTGTAACAGGTTGAGGCAAGCCCAAAATGGCCGATGTTTTGTGGCGCGTAGTGCGCTTGCTTCATCGCCCGCAGGAGCAGCCGGTGGAGAATTCTTTCTTCGGGTTTCCCGCGGCACGCTTCGAGAAGACGTTGGAGATCCTTGGGCGATGGCTTCTCGCGCTTCAGCGGCAGGCGATAGCCGAGGCTGAGCAGAAACGGTTCGAGTGCACGCAGTGTCGCCTGGTCCGGATCTTCGTGCACGCGATAGAGGAGGGGGAATTCCTGTTCCGTGAGATGGCGCGCGACCGCCTCGTTGGCGGCGATCATGAACTCCTCGATGATCCGGTGGGCAATGTTGCGTTCCGCGCGCACGATATTTTCGGGCATCCCCTGAAGATCCAAAACGATTTCCGCTTCCGGCAGGTCAAAGTCCAAAGTTCCGCGGGCTTTTCTCCTCTCCCAGAGAAGCGTGGCCACTTCTTCCATCATGCGGAACTGATCGATCAGATCGGGGTACTGCGCCATGCAATCGGCGTCCTGATCGACCAAAATACGGCGCACGTTCGTATAGGTCATGCGCGCATGGCTGCGGATTACCGAGCGAAAGGCGTGGCTCGCGCATATTTCCCCGCGGTCGTTGATCTCCAGGCAAACCGTCTTGGTCAGACGCGGTTCCCGCGGGTTGAGACTGCAAATGCCATTAGAGAGCTGCGGCGGAAGCATCGGCAGCGCCCGGTCGGGGAAATAAACGCTGGTTGCTCTTTCATAGGCCTCCCGGTCAATCGCCGCGTCGGAGCGCACGTAGTGCGCGACATCAGCGATCGCCACGTAAAGCCGGTACCCGGAGGCGGTCTTTTCGACGCTGACGGCGTCGTCAAAATCGCGCGCCGTTTCCCCGTCAATGGTCACGATGGGCAGCGCGCAAAGATCCGCGCGCGCGCGCAACTCGGAAGGTTCGAGAACCGGTGAATAAGAAGCCGCGTCCCGGCGCGCTTCCGGTGAAAAATCGGCCGGCAGCCGGTAGCGGAAAATAATGCTCTGAGCTTGCACTTCCGGATCATCGGGATCACCAAGGACGCGGACGAGTCTGCCTTCAGCCGGAGCGTAGCCGGTAGGGTAGCGTGAGAGCTCCACGGCAACGACTTTCCCTTCCAGCTCGGGTTGGGCGTTGTGTTCGATTGGGATGGCAGCGGCGACCCGGAGATCCATGGGGACGACGTGTCCCTTGCCGGCAAACTCCTGGTAGGTTCCGACAAGACGCTTTTGCCCGTGCTCGATGACTTGAACGATGTGGGCTGAGGGTCTTTGCCGCGCGCGTTTTTCGACTCGCACTAAGACCCGGTCGCCGTGCATCACGCCGCGCATCTCGCGGCGACTCAAGTAAAGATCATCCAGGCCGCGCTCCTCCGGTAGCAAAAAACCGAACCCTTCCGGGTGCGCTTGAACCCTGCCTAAAATCAGGTTCTGGCTTGCTACGACCGCGTAGTGGCTTTTCTGAGTGCGAAGGATCTTACCCTCGCGCGCGAGCTCGCGCAGCGCTTCAACGATTGTCTGCAGGTCGGTTTCTGCGGCGCCGGCCTTTTTTTGAATCTCCCGGGGCTTAAGGCGCAGCCGTTGATGGGCAAGAAAAAAGGCGAGAATCTTCCGTTTGATCGGTCCGAGGTCTTTGCTCATAGACGAAGAGAGCGTTGGTCCGCCTAGATGGACTACTTCTGGCGCGCGCGGCAGCGAGACCCGAGGATCATTCGGTGGGCTCGGTAACGAGCTCCCGGAGAAGCCAATCCTCACCCCCGTCGATGGGCCGCGGCACCTCGGTGAGTTGCATTTCCTCTTGCAAAGCTTTCACCAGTGCTCGCGCGGTCGGCAGAAAAGAGTCCGTGGTGAGAACAGCAATGATCGCCTTTTTCCGGTCCAGCGTGCGAATGATGCCGACTCCTTCGTAGGAATCCAGAATGAACTTCACGTAAGCGATGTCCGCAGGGAGCAGCTCTAGGTAGATCTCATTCAAACTCATTTGCTTCTCCGCTTTTGCTGCGTGGCTGCGCCGCGTTGCCGGGGCGGCGAATCGAGTCCCAGCAGGCCCTTCTGGATCGATTCGGTTAACCGTCGGACGTCAGGCTTGACCTGTACACGCGGAACAGTGCCTTCCGCGCGGAAAGGAATGACGAGTCTACCAGAGCGGTCGAGAAGAAAACGCACGTTTTTGTGCTCCTGCGCCACTGCCTTGCTGAAGTCCGCCTGCATCACAAGGGTCGCATTCCATCTGGTAGCGCGATTGAGATCGATCCAACCCTCTCCCGTAACCGTATAATCTTTAGTTACCCAAGTCAGGTTTTTGGTGCTGAATCTGCCCGCTTCGACGGCGAAGGAAGCTTCCAGGCTGTCGAAGACCGTGTCTTTATTCTCCAGCACGAGCTCTTTTTCTACCGCCGTGATCGCCGAAGCCAGGTTGACGACGCCTGGGAGCCCGTTCACGTCAGTAAGGACCTGCCCGGCCAGGTTGAAATTTTTAAGCGTCCCGCGCGATAACTCAAGGCGGGCTTTCCCCATCAAGGTCTGCCGCGTCTCGTTCCAGCTGCCGCCCTTGCCATGAAGCTCGACATCGACACTCAGGGACCCATCGACTGAGTACGGGAGGTTAAAAAGATTATATTTCATGACGTTCGTCAGATCTAAGTTGCTTGTCCTCGCGATCAAATCAAAAGGAAGATGGCCGTTCTCCGAAGTTCCTAGCCTTCCGTTCGCGACCACACTCCCACCCAGGGATTCAAAGGACAGTTTTCTTAACTTGATCGCTTGCGCCGACCATTCGGCCTCGACGTTTAAGTTCCGATACGGGAGGCCCTGCCAGGAGCCTTCCGGGGAAGCGATGGCGCTTTGAATTGAGGGACGGCCGTTGCCGGCGCGGATTTCTCCGGTGCCATGGAAAGCCATCATCACGTCGTTTGCTTGACTCGGGACTTCGTCGATATCGCTCAGATTGAGCTTGGCTGACTGGAGAACGTATTGGAACACCGGGTCGGAAAAATTGTGCAGCACTCCCTGCAGCTTCATGGGGGTGGAGCCGAGACGAAAGGAGGAATCGACGAGACGCGCTTCATTTCCGGTAAACACGAGCTCAGCGCTCCCGCCGGCAAGCCGCCGGGGACTCTCTTTGTCTTGAATGGTAAAGTTGTCAAAGTTCCACCGGCCGTGGATCGTGACTGCCGGTTCCTGAGAAGCGAGCGAGCGCACAACCGAAAGGACAAATTCCGTCTTTCCCTGGAGCCGGTAGCGGGAGATAGGAGGCAGGATTTTTTCCCACCCGGCCAACTCGACCCCGTCGTTGCGCAGATGCAGGGTGAGTTGCCGCTTCGGCGAACTCTCAAGCACTCCCGAGAGCCACAGTTTAAGATTGTGAAGCCGAAGAAGGGAATTTTTCAGGATCGTCCGGTCTTTCTGCACGACCATGTCGAGTTCCAACGAGGCCGGCGTGCGACGCGGTTTCTCGAGCCAGTGGCCGAAGCGAACGACACTCCCGTTCGCTTGGATGTGCGCCTGGACCTTGAGATCCGTCCGCTTTCCCGTCAGCTCTGCGCGCAGATTCAACGGGCCTTCCGCCGACAGGTCCTGAGGGACAGCAGGCTCAAGAAAGGGGATCTTCCTCAATCTTTCCAGCTCTACGGAACTGAGTCTAATTTCCGCATTGAGGGAGGGATCCGGGCATGATTCGCCGACCGAGCAATCGATGTCCCCGGTTAGCGCCACATTGTTTCTGGTGGAACCGAAAAACGCGCCGGTCAGCTTCAGGTCGAGGATATGGGGGTGGGATACGCTGCCACGCACGCGCGCCTCGAGCATAACCGGACCGGCAATGTCGAGATAGGTTGTAATACTTTCTCGCAAAATCGGGACGGCGCGAGCAAGGTTGGTAATGAGCATTCCGTCTGTTTTGATCCAGATATCGATCGGGAAGCTGCTCCAATCGCGGGCAGCTGCGGAAGGCTTGATCCAACCGTCGAGAGAGAAATTTTTTTCTTGACCGGGCACGGAGAAGAAATTCGCCGTGACACGGAGCCGCCGTCCACCTTGCGAGTCATAATCGGAGAGGTCCATGCTGAGATTCGGTACGGTGATCTCAACCGGCGCTTTCACGGAACGGTCAACAAAATCGATCTTGCCGTTCTCAACCTCGACAGGAGGAGTGAAAAAATAGCTTTGCGATCCCGCTTGAGCAATCGCCCGGCTGAGGATGTTCAAATCCCCGGTTTCGTTGCGGATGATCTGGATCTCGGGTTCCTTGAGAACGTATTTGCTGATTTCGATTTTGCCGCGCAGCAGAGCTCCCCAACGGATCGGCATCCTGAGCTCTTTGGCTTCAATGAAAGGGGTGGCGGCAAAATGCGGATCATCGGCCACGCGTAGATTGCTCGCAGAGAGAGAAAATCCTTTCCAAACGCTGAATTGGAGGTCGTCAAACGCTAACTGCCGCCCCAGAGCGGCGGCGATTTGCTGGCGAAACGCCGGCAGGTTCTTAAGGACCAGCCGGTTCAAGGAAACTTCGAGAAGAATCCATGCGAGGGCAAGCCCAACCAGGATGGCGGCAAATGCTTTGCGCCCCATGAGAGTTCGACGAGTCCAAAAGGCGGGACCGACAACCCTAGTTGATTCTCTCAACGATGGTAGCGATTCCTTGGCCCACGCCGATACACATCGTTGCCAGGCCGTAAGAACTGTTGCGCCGCTTCATCTCGTGAACCAAGCTCGTCATAATGCGCGCGCCACTGCATCCGAGCGGATGTCCCAGCGCAATAGCCCCGCCATTGACGTTCACTTTGTTCGGGTCCATCTCCAGTTCCTTCATGCAAGCGAGCGATTGAGAGGCGAAGGCTTCGTTGAGCTCGACAAGGTCGATCCTGTCAATCGTCAGGCCGGCTCGTTTGAGCGCTTTTGTCGTCGCCGGAACCGGCCCAATGCCCATGAACGAAGGATGGACGCCCGCAACCGCGGAACAGACAACTCGAGCCAGCGGCTTGAGCCCCAGGGCACCGGCTCGTTGCGGGGTTGTGAGCAGCAGAGCCGCTGCCCCGTCAGAGAGTTGCGAGGAATTTCCCGCCGTGACCGTCCCGTCCTTTTTAAAGACGGGTTTCAGAGCGGCGAGCTTTTCCAGAGAGGTGTCGGGACGTGGACCCTCGTCTCGATCGTAAGCTTGCGCTGCCCCCTTCAATTGTTGGTTGTCGATGGGCACGATTTCGCGTTGCCGAATTGCCGATTCCGTCGCGCGCAAAGCCTTTTGATGACTTGCCAGCGAGAAACGGTCCTGCTCCTCGCGGCTGATCTGGTATCTCTCCGCGACGTTTTCGGCGGTCTCCCCCAACTCGATCAAGGGATAAAGCTCGCCCATCCGAGGGTTCGGAAAACGCCAGCCCAGGATGCTGTCATAGACGGTAACGTGACCGCGCGGAAAAGCGGTTGCGCCCTTGGGCATGACCCACGGGCCCCGCGTCATGCTCTCCACTCCGCCGGCAATAAACAGATCGCCATGCTCGGTTTCGATTGCGCGGCTCGCCTGGTTGATCGCTTCGAGCCCCGAGCCGCATAGCCGATTCACCGTGGCGCCGGGAACTGTATAGGGCAGACCGGCGAGCAGAGCCGCGTTGCGCGCGACGTTGCGGGAATCCTCACCGGCCTGGTTCGTGCAGCCGAAATAAACGTCCTCCACATCTTCGGATCTGATGCCGGTACGCTCGATCAGCCTGGCAATCACATAGGCCGCAAGGTCGTCGGGTCGGATATTCTTGAGGATCCCGCCGTGGCGCCCGATCGGTGATCGCACCGCATCAACAATAACAGCTTCCTTCATGGCTTCGCTCCGACGCAGAATCCGCGTCCCGTCTTTTCTCCTAACCAACCGGCTTGGACCATTCTTTTGAGCAGGGGCGCGGGCCGGTAGCGGTCGTCCCCCGTCTCTTGCTGCAGGCCTTCCAAAACGGCGAGAACTTCGTCTAATCCGACCTGGTCGGCCCAGTGCAGAGGCCCGGAAGGATAATTCACGCCCAGTCGCATGGCCAAGTCGATCTCGTCGGCGGCTGCCACGCCCTCGCTCAGGGTATGCACCGCCTCGTTGATCAAAAGACTCAAGATCCTGGGGAAAATCAAGCCGGCTCCCTCGCGCACGCGCGTCGTCTCTTTGCCCAGGCGCTGAAAAAAAGCCTCACCCTCCCGCGTCGACTGCTCTTGCGTCTTTAAGCCTGCACTTAACTCTATCACCTTTTTTTCGGCGATGGGATAGAAGGTGGCGAAGCCCAGGATTCGCTCCGGGTGGTGAGCCATAGAGGCGATTTGCGTGGTGGAAAATCTGAGGCAAGACGTAAGGATTGCGCAAGAAGGCGATAGGGTCGCATCGAGGGCGCCGATAACCCGTTGCTTCTCTTCTGCGACGCTGGCGAAGGTCTCGACGACCAAATCCGGCGTGCCGTGGATCTCGCCCGGCGCCGCCGTCAGCCTGGCGGAAAATCCTTTCTCCTGACACAGGCGAAACAGCTCTTCGGCCAGAGGACTATCACCGACGATGGCGATGTTATTTCCCATACTTGTAGAAACCCCGCCCAGTTTTTCGTCCCAGGTTTCCCGCCAGGACCATTTTTTGCTGGATCGGACTGGGGCGGAAACGCGGGTCCTGAAAAAAAGAGGCGTAAAGGGTCTCGGTGGTGGCAAAATTGATGTCGTTTCCGATCAGATCCATAAGCTCAAATGGTCCCATGGGAAAGCCTCCGGCCCCTTTCATGATCTGGTCGATCGCTTCCACGCTCGCGCCGCCGTCACCGAGAATGCGCAAGGCCTCGTTGTAAAAAGGGCGCGCCACCCGATTGACGATGAAGCCGGGCGTGTCCTTCACCCGAACGGGCGTTTTCCCCAACTGGCGGACAAGCTCGATGGCTTTTTCCATAAGCGCCGGGGAGGTGTGGTCCCCCTGGATAACTTCGACGAGGGCCATCAGCGGTGGAGGGTTGAAGAAGTGCATCCCGAGCACACGTTCGGGGGTTGTGGTTGCCGCGGCAATCGCGGTGACGGAAATGGAAGAGGTATTAGTGGCAAGTAGACTTTCCGGATCGCAGATCGCGTCGAGGCTGGCGAACGTTTCGCGTTTCAGGTCGAGTCTTTCCGGCACCGCCTCGATCACGAGGCGGGCGTCTTTGACGTCTTCCAGGTTCAGGGAGGGATGGAGTCTCTGGAGACATTTTTTTTCTTCTTCGGCGCTGATTCGGCCCCGCTCCCGCGCTCTCGCAAGAAAGCTCGCAATTCTTTTCATCCCGTTATCGATGAACGTTTGCGAGATGTCGTAAAGAACGGTGTCAAACCCGGCTTGTGCCGCGACCTGGGCGATGCCGCCGCCCATGGTGCCGGAACCGAGAACGCCGATCTTGGTGAGATTTGCCATCTACTTTCCGGTAAAAACCGGGCTCCGCTTTTCGAGAAACGCGCGCACCCCTTCGTCGTAGTCGGCGCTGCGCCCGGCTATTTCCTGGAGCTCGGCCTCGTATTCCAGTTGGACCTCAAGCTCGGGCAGCAGGGAACGGTTGAGCGCCCGCTTGATCAGCCCGATGCTGCGCGGACCCCGGGCTATCCGCTCCGCGATTTCGATCATCAATGCGGGAAACTCAGCCGGCGAGACGACTCTGGCCACCAGGCCGATTCTTTGCGCCTCGCGCGCATCAACGGGTTCGCCGAGTAAAAAGAGCTCAAACGCCTTGCTGAGCCCGACCAGCCGGGGGACGAAAAAGCTCCCGCCCGAGTCGGGCGCCAAACCTACTCTGACGAAAGCCTGGATGAACCGCGCCTCCTCTGACGCAATGCGAAGATCGCACGCAAGCGCCAGGTTGCAACCGGCGCCGGCGGCAACGCCGTTGACGGCCGCGATGACGATCTTTTCGGTGCGCCGCAAGCGCAAAATAATCGGATTGTAACGCGCGCGCAGAGATTCTCCGAGCGAGCCTTTCTGGTCCGGTGTCCGTCCTTTGAGGTCCTGCCCGGCACAGAAGGCGCGGCCCGCGCCCGTGAGCAAAAGACAGCGGATTCCCGCGTCTTGCTCGGCCTCTTTGAGCGCGTCCTGCAGATCCTGGTTCATCTGCGGGGTGAACGCGTTCAGCGCCTGCGCGCGGTTTAACGTAATCTTCGCGACCCCGTTCTGTTTTTCGTAGAGAATCGTTTCGTAGCTCACCATCGTGCCCGGTCATTTACCTTTGAATACGGGTTTGCGCTTCTCCACGAAAGCTTTCATGCCCTCCTTGCGGTCTTCGGACGCAAGCAGGAGGTAAAAAGATTTGCGCTCGAACTCGAGTCCCGCGTCGAGGGGCGAGTTGAAAGCCTTGAGAATCGCTTCTTTCGCGGCCGCGACGGCGAGCGGAGGTTTCGCGGCGATCTTTTTTGCCAGGTTTTTGGCTTCTTCGAGAACCAGCTCGACCGGGACGACTCTGTTGACGAGACCGATCTGTTCGGCTCGCACCGCGCTCAGGGGTTCTCCGGTAAGCACGAGTTCCATCGCCCGATACTTTCCTGCCGCCCGGGGCAGCCGTTGTGTTCCTCCGGAACCCGGAATGATGCCAAGGTTCACCTCCGGCTGGCCGAAGCGGGCCGTTTCGGAAGCGATGATGATGTCGCAGCTCATGGCCAGCTCGCAACCGCCGCCAAGCGCAAAGCCGCTTACGGCGGCAATCAGCGGTTTGGCGATGCGGTTGATCCGGTCGCGATAGGCGAGCCGGTCCCGCAGCCGCTCCTCGAAAGGCGCGGCCTCGGCCATCTCTTTGATATCCGCGCCCGCGGCAAAGACTTTTTCGCCTCCCGTGAGAACGATCGCGCGAACCTCAGGATCTTGATCGAGCGCTTCCAAAGCCGTTGCCAGCTCTTTTACCAGGGCAAAGGATAAAGCATTGAGTTGCTGCGGGCGGTTCATCGTAACGACCGCAATCGCTTCATCTTTTTGCATCACAATGAATTCGTAACCCATGATTGGTATGAGCTATACCGTATGGATAGTGCACTTTCAAGGTAAAGTCTGCTGTCCGCGCTACACGCCGAATCTCAGATTTCAAATCTCACATTTTTCAATTTGCTGTATTTGCAATTTGAGATTTGCCATTTGCCACGCTCGCGTCTAGGCGCGGGCCCGCCTTGACTTTGTCACTCGTCCTAACGTATGCGTTTTTATGGATGCCGGGGTACACTATCTTTGGATTTAGATTCAATCGAAACTCAAAAATCTAAAATCGAAAATCGAAAAAAAAGGAGGGCAGCCATGCCCACCATCGACGCGGATGCGCACGTCGTAGAGACGGAAAATACTTGGAATTGCATGACTGAATCCGAGCTGCAGTTTAGGCCGCAAGTCGTCGGACCCGCGGGTCCGACCGACACAACCGCGACTTACTGGATGGTTGACGGTCGCTTGCACGCCCGCACCAATGTGGGCAAAGACACTCCCCAGGCCGCCCGTGAAATGACCGACATCGAAAAGCGGCTGAATCACATGAACGAGTTGGGCGTGGACGTGCAGGTGCTTTATCCCACGCTGTTTTTGACGCCGATTACGCGACGGGCCGAGGTTCAGGTGGCGTTGTACCGCAGCTACAACCGCTGGCTGGCGGAAATTTGGAAAAAAGCGCCCGATCGTTTGCGATGGGTTGCGGCGGTGCCGTTGCTGAGCATGCAGCAGTCTTTCGCTGAAATGCGCTTCAGCAAAGAAAACGGGGCCTGCGGCGTTTTTGTGTGTGGATTGGAAGTTGAGCGGCGCCTCAGTGATTCTTATTTCTTCCCGCTGTACGAAGAGGCAAGCCGGCTGGATATCCCGGTCTGTGTTCATTCCGGCAACGCCAGTTTCGCCGTCCACGATTTTTTCATTCAAGACTCGGGCTTTTCAAAGTTCAAGCTCGCCGTGGTCGGCGCGTTCCACTCGGTCATCTTCGATCAGATTCCGCAAAGGTTTCCCCAACTGAAACTCGGCTTCATCGAGGTCAGCGCACAGTGGATCCCTTACGTGGTGCGGGATTTAGGAAGACGGTTCAAGCGGCGAGGCCGGCCGCTCAGCGAAAATCTGTTGCGTGAAAACCGAATCTACGTCGCCTGTGAAACGACCGACGACCTCGCGTATGTCGTTCAGTACGCCGGCGAGGACAATCTCGTGATCGGCTCCGATTACGGCCACGCGGATACCTCCGCCGAGATCGAAGCTCTGCGCCGCCTGAAAGAAGAAGGCAAGCTGAGCACCAACGTCGTCAGCAAGATCCTCGATGACAACCCGCGCGCGTTCTACGGCCTCTGATCATTGTCGCCGACGAACGTCGCGCAAGCGCCGGTTTCGGCCGTGTAACGGAATCCTCAACAACTTGCTGGGATGCAGGGCCTGTTGCAAGGCTCGGGACTACAGCTTATGTAACAGAGCTAGGAGTCAACCACGGGAGGCGCACCGAACGGGACAGCTTCCGTGGCGTTCGGGGCATCATTTCGCCCCCCTCCACAACACTGCCCGGGAAGAGGCGTGGGGAAAAACCAGGGCTTCCGAAATTCTCAAAGCTCTCAGCGTCCGGGAAGAAAGATCGCTCTAAACTCCTTAGACATCTCCGCGAGAATCGGTCCCATCATGTCAGTGTCAACCAAGGTGCTCTTTTTTTCTATGAGTTCCGGGAATCTCTGCTTAACGCCGTTGCGTGCCACGACACGGCCAAAGGTTGTGATCATGGTCTGCCCTTCCTCTGAGAGGCTCCAATCGATGAACAGCGCCGCCGCATAAGGATGGGGCGCGTGCCGCGCCAACATGATCATGTTCGCCTGAGAAAGATACGGGTCGAGGGCAACCCAGCCGAGCGGGGCACCTTTATCTTTGAGATCAAGCACCGTGTGGCCTGAAAGATAAATACCTATCGGCCGCTCGCCAGCTACGAGCAATTGCGTCTGACCGGTTCTCCCTCGCTGCATGGAAATATCCTGTTGCGCAAGTCTCTTCATGTACTGCAGGCCTTTCTCGCGCCCAAAGTGTCTGAGGAGAACAGCGAACCACTCAAACGCCTCATCGTCCAGAAACATACCGTTTTTCCATCTGGGGTTGAGCAAGTCTTCGTACGTTTTGGGAGCCTCGTTGGGTTTGACCAGTTTGGTGTTGTACCCCAGGACCATGGGAGTGATATACAATGAAGCAAAGTAGCCTTCTTTGTCTCTGAACTCTGGGGGAAAAAAATGCCGTTGCGGCGAGTCATAGGGGTCCAGCGCTCCGAACCCTTTGATTGCAGCCGCCTGTTCCGCGCCTCCGTTGATGACGTCGACCAGGTATCGGCGGGCCCGATATTCGGTTTGAATTTTGTTGATCTGTGCTCCCCCCGACATACGAGCGGTGTTGACTTTCACGAACGGAAACCGCTTGTCGAACGCTTGCGCGTAAGGCTCCAACTGGGACGACTGCAAGGAGCTATAGAAGGTTACTTCCCCTTCGGCCTTGGCTTTTTCCACCAGAATCTGCTGCCGCTTTTCCGGCGGGAGCTTGCTCAGTTTCTCCAGAATCTGGCCCGCCGTTTCCTGGGCTGACACGGGAGCCCACTGAAGAACCGCTATGATCGATAAGACAAAAAAAACTGCCCCCGTTCTTATGACTTCGTTCATGATTCCTCCCAATATCTCGTCGACAGACGAAACTCATCCTCCCCTATCCCGGCGGGAAGTGAATGTCAATATAGATAAAAACGAGACTCAGGGTTGACCGAAAAACTTTTCCTGGGCTAGTATCCAGAAAAACTGTTTTCTCAATACCCTATTCGCGAACAGAAGTTTTCATGAATGTGCGAAAAAGCGTAAACTTACCTGGGCATCTCGACCTCACACGGGTGATTCCAAGGAAATGGAATCATCGTAGTGGGAGCACCGATTACACGCATTCATCGATGTAAAACTAATGGCTCCTCAGCGTAATCTCTTCCAGGTCCATTTCTGGGGTGTCCGGGGAAGCTACCCTACTTCCAATCGCACGACACTCAGGTACGGGGGCCACACCGCATGCGTTGACGTCCTGGTCGGCGGGCATCATCTCATCTTTGACGCCGGCACGGGAATCATCGGACTGGGTGAAAAATTAGTGCAACACTCAGGAAAGCCACTGATTCTAAATATCTTCCTTAGCCACACGCATCACGATCATATCTCTGGTTTCTACTTTTTTCCGCCGCTCGTGAAATCCAACACGCGCCTTTTCATTTTTGGACCCGATGCAGGACGCAAGTCCTTGAAGGCAACTCTTGAGGCCGCGATGGACAGTCACTTTTTCCCCGTTAGCCTGGCCGACTTTGACGCCCACATGGAGATCCATCCGCTGAAGGGAGGTGAAACGATTCGGCTCGCGGATAGAAATCAAAGGCCGAGCGGGGACGCCGCCGGATTGCCCGGCAGCAAGACCTCTGGCGGCGTTACGATCGTCACCCACAAGAGCCGTGCCCATCCCAAGAACGGTGTCTTGCTTTACCGTGTCATGTATAGAAACCGGAGTATGGTTTACGCCACCGACATTGAACAAAAAGCCGGTGGCTGGGCGGACGTAATCGAATTTGCCAGAGGAACTGACCTGCTCATTCATGACGCCCAGTATCTCACTGAGGAATACTTTTCTCGGTCCGACCCGCGAAAGGGATGGGGACACAGCACGATCGAGCGCGCGGTTGAGACGGCTCAAAAGGCTGGCGTGAAAAGGCTCGTCCTCTTTCATCACGAACCCACTCACGATGACTCCGCAATCCGTCAAATCGAGAAATACGCGCGCCGCCTTTTTCCAGTCACATCCGCCGCCTACGAAGGTTTGAAGATAAATCTGCTAGGTAAATCGCAATGAAGATCGCCGATCAGCATCCAGAATGACACCCTACGGCCGACCTCCGGACCTTTTTCTGCCCGCCACGATCACGAGCTCACGACTGCACCCATTCGCTGCGTTCAACCCGATCCGGGCGAGCCCGGGACAGTTCAGCGGGCTTTCAATGAACAGTTGAGATTGGCTGTCACACTCTTCCCTCCGTGTACATCGCCACTCTCTTTTGCTAAGCTCCCCTGCTACCGCGCAACGACGTCTGACATGGCCGATCTTGCCGATACGATAACAAGGATCCCGCTTTTTTCTGGTCTCTCCCGGGAGGACATTGCCAAGGTCCTCGGCAAGCTGGAAGAGCGATCCTTTTCCGTCGGAACAATCATTTTCAACCAGGGTGACAGAGGAGACGCTTTCTACTTGATCCACTCGGGAGCCGTGCAGGTGCTGCTTGAGAGCCCCGGTGGCCGGACGGAGAGCATCGGGGTACTGGGACCACAGGACTGCTTTGGAGAAATGGCGCTCCTTTCAGGCGAGCCCCGTTCGGCGACGATCATTACCCTTAAGGATACAACCCTGTGGAGGCTGAGCCGGGAAGACTGGGACGAATTGATTGCCAAGCACCCGACCTGGCTGCTTCACTTTTGCGCTACCCTAAGTAAGAGAGTCTCGCGCGCCGAACAGCATTACTCGCAGGGGCGGGACGCATTCAATTCTCTGGCGGAGGAATACTATAGTGCAAGGCCGCCGGAAGAGCAGCAGTTTCTCCGCAGCATCGCACTATTGGCCGCCATCGATTCCACCAGGCTCGCCTCTATTGTCGAAACGGAAAAAGCACAGGAGTTTTTGACCCATCTGGAAACCAGCCGCTTGCCGCTGATTCGTCCTTTACAACTTGGCAACTACGAGCTGTATGGCTTTTTCCGCGATTTTCTGCACGAGAAGCTTCTCTCGGTTGAAGGCAAACACGGAACCCAACGGCTGCATGCGAAGCTGGCAACCCAATACGAAGCACTGGGCATTTACGACCAAGCGATCCATCAGAGCTTGGACGCTGAAGATTGGCACAAAGCGATCCTCCTTCTCACCACGCACGGAGAAGATTTATCCAGCCGTTTCGTCTTGTTTCTCAAAGACGCCCTCGCGCGCATTCCTGCCAATTATTTCTTCGAGGAATTGCGCCTGGTTCACCTCAAGGCCGACATTCTGGCTCGATTGGGAGACTTCGAAGCCGCCATTCAGAGTTACAAAACCGCGCTTTCCCAAAAACGTTCTGAGAGCGCGACGGGCGAAGCCGTGGCGCGCTACCAGACGATGGCCGAGGCCTGGGCACGAAAAGGCGACTCCTCGCAGGCGCTTAGCTGCCTGCGCAACGCGCTGATTCTAGTGGAGCAAGAGGATTCCGGTCTTTCCTCGGAGACGGAGCAAATGCTCCGGGCGCTAAGCCAAGGGCGCCACCCGCCGGTACCAGATCTGAAAGGAGGGACTACAGCCGCTGCGCTCGCGGCTTTTTTTTCCGCCCGTTACCAGAAATTGTCTCTCGGACGGTGGGCCGGGGGAATTTTGGGCCTGGTGACGTGGGGCTATCTTTGGTTCTGGACACCCGACATCGGGCTGGGGACAACGGCGTTAAAACAGCTGGCAATTCTTTCGCTGGCTCTCATCTACTGGATCTTCTGGGTGATACCAGAACATGGCACGGCTCTTATTCTTGCACTAGGTTATGTGCTGACTGGACTCGCCCCTGCGGAAACGGTTTTCGCTGGCTTTGCCAGCACAACATGGTTCATGAGCCTGGGAGTGCTGGGTCTGGGGGCAGCCATTACCGGCTCAGGCCTTTTCTATCGTCTCTCGCTGCAACTCGTGCGTTTTTTCCCTTTGAGCTTCCGCTGGCAGACCGTTGCATTAGGTTTTATGGGGGCCATTGTAACTGCTCTGATCCCGCAAAAAAGCGCGCGGGCAACGATCATCAGCCAAATGATTCTCAACCTCGCGGAAAGCCTCGGTTATAAGGTTCCTTCCAGGGCGTCAACTGGGCTCTTTGCCGCTACTTTTCTCGGCCTGGGCCAACTCAACTTCCTCTACCTCACGGGAGCTACCGCGACTCTGCTCGCTTGGGGGCTTCTCCCCGATTCAGTCCGGGCACAGTTCACCTGGGGTTACTGGTTCCTCGCCACTTTTCCGCCCACCCTTGTCGTGATCGGGGTCGTGCTCCTCAGCATTAACCTGGTCTATCGTCCCGAATCTAAAGCGCGTGTTTCCTACCAGATGGTCGACAATCAGCTCGAGATCCTTGGTTCGCTATCCAGAGAGGAGTGGATTACTCTGGGAACGCTATGTTTTATGGTCATCGGCTGGACCACCTTTTCCTATCACGGCATTCAAGGTGCCTGGATTTCACTGATCGGGCTTTGCATTCTCATCAACACTGGAGTGCTGGGTTGGGGGATGCTCAAGAAAGGGATCGACTGGGAGTTCTTAATCTACCTGGGCGCGACACTGAGCATTCCATCCATCTTGACAAGTGTAAAAATCGATGCGTGGTTGGCCGGATTCTTTTCGCCTCTAATCGCTCCGTTCTCAGGCAATCCCGCCTATTCACTGATTCTTATTGCCCTCCTGGCAACTGCGTTAAAATTTGTCTTTACGACTCGCCTGACCGTAATCACGCTCGCGCTCGCTCTCATCCCGCTGTCCGATGACATGGGGATCAGTCCCTGGGTCGTCACCATGGCGATTCTGATGGGAGCCGAAACTTGGTTTTTTCGCTTTCAGGTCGACTGGCATACGCTTGCCTACGCGACAACCGAAGGAAAAGGATTCACTTATCCGCTGATGTTGCGGATCAATCCCTTCTTCCTAATCGCCTACCTTCTCGGCTTAATCGCAGCCATCCCCTACTGGAGATATTTGGGGCTCATGAAATAAAAACGTTCCCGTTACGGATTGTGGTTGTTAAGGAAACGCAGCCATGGCGACTCTCACTTCGTGCGGCCCGCGTATTCACGCGTAAGCTTTAGCGTGTGAAGGCTGACGAGCGCGGTGATGCCGTCCTCGCGGCAGACGCGCTTGAGAATATCTAGCACCTGGCGTGATAGCTTGGGATCGAGATTCGATGCCGGTTCGTCTGCCAAAATAATCGCCGGCTGCTTTATCAGCGCGCGCAACCACTCGTTGTTGTTCTCTGCCGCTTAACAGATCCGAGCGCTTGTATGCGTGCTCCAAGATCCCGACTCGCTTGAGATTCACCAGGGCCCTGGGTGTGTAATGTGGATGGAAAAGGCCGAGGCAGCTGCCCAGACTGGATTGGTATCAACATCCGTGACTCACCAAACTTTCGATGGATCCTTGAAGCTGCGGAGAGCCGCAATCGGAGCTCTAAAGACGCTTTCTAATGATCTGGGCTGCGCCACCTAGCAGTTTTGTTATAGGCCGTGGAGCAACCGAAGTTTCGCCTAGGGGGGGTGCTAACAGGCTTGCATTGGCTCGGCGCCCGTTTAATGACTGTTGATTTCCTGGAGGAGTTGTTGAGCTTCCTTCTTGTGGAGCGGGTCGTCAGAAACCTGCACGGGAAGTTCCAACACAGACTTGAGGGGAGCCCGCGCCTGCTGCCACTTACCCCAGGCAATGTAAGTCTTGGCCAATTCGAGACGGTGGACAATGACCTTGGGGTTTAAGGCTATGGCCTTGTTAAAATACTCCTCTGATTTCTCGAAACTCCCTTTGGGAACCGTGCGCCACAACAACACGGAAGCCACCATCCGACTCATCTCACCAATCTCGGCCACCCTCCGCTGCCAAACCCCGTAGACATGGTAGGCGAAACCGTTGCCCGGGTCTAATGTCAAGGCTTTTTCAACTTGGTCCTTGATTTCGTTAGAAAGGTCGATCTGCTTGGGGATGGGGGAAAGCATAGCGATTTTTCCCAATGCCGCCGCAACATAGAAGTGCCCCCAGGTCGAATTGGGATCGGATTTCACTGCCCGACGCCCATATTCTTCCGCCACGGAATATTGCTTGAGCCTTTTCTCCTGCCAACCGGGGGTGGATTCGGAAATCAGGTCGCCAAGATCAATATACGCGCGCGCGGTTTTGCAGAGCGCTTCATGGTGTTGAGGATTGATCTGGAGAATTTTCAAGAGATCTTTGAGCGCTTCCGCGGTCTTAAAACCGCCATAAAGGACATCCGCTTTTTGCAGCAATTGGGCGACCTCGCTGCCGTCTCGCTGGCAAGCCGGACACCCGTCGCTTTCCATCCTGCACTTCGGACAACCATCGTTCTCCGTCCAGGAAGGGTCAGAAGACACTTTTTTTCCATCGACTTGGGCATGACTCCCAGGCGCCGACAAAAAACTTGCCACAGCTACCAACAACATTGCGCGGCGCAAGACTTTCCTATCGGATCGAGATAGGCCGCTCATTTTCATCAATGGCCACATAGACAACTTCCGCTGCCGTAACCCGGACCTGTGCTCCTCCCTTGCGGAAACGCTCGGCTTCCACTTCGATTCGGACGGTAAGAGAGGTTCTGCCCTCGCGCGCGTTCCGGGCATAAAAACTAACGATGTCACCGACGTAAACGGGTGCGATAAACTCGACTTCCCGCATCGCCTTGGTAACAAAATTTCGCGCCGCGTGTCGATGCGCGGCAATCGCACCCGCCAAATCAATATGGCTCAAAATCACGCCGCCGAAAATGGTTCCACGCGCGTTGGTATCGCGCGGGAGCATCGTCACCCTCAGGACCGGCTCGCAATCTGCGGACATTCTCTTTCGTTTCCTCTAAGGGAGGAGCCAAACACCAAACTCAACACCTTGTCGCAGAGAAATCCCATTAGCGAAGGCGTTGGAATAAAGCTCAGCCCCTGGCTAAGACACGGCTATAGATAGGTGAGCCAACTCTGGTATTTGTCGTCTTTTCCCTTAATAACCTTAAAGAACGTGTCCTGCAACTCGCCGGTCACCGGGCCGGGACGGCCGCTACCGATGCGGCGGTTGTCCACTTCCCGGATCGGCGTCACTTCCGCAGCCGTCCCGGTAAAAAACGCCTCATCCGCCGTATACAGCTCGTCACGAGTGAAGCGCTCTTCTTTGACATGATAGCCTTTGTCACGCGCAATCGTCACAATTGAATTGCGGGTAATCCCGGGAAGTATCGAGGTCAGGGGAGTTGTCTTGATCACCCCATCCCGAACCATGAAGATATTCTCGCCGCTCGCTTCTGATACGTACCCCTCGGTGTCGAGCATGATTGCCTCGTCATAGCCGGCCTTTTTCACTTCGTTCTTAGCCAGGACCGAATTCACGTAGTTACCTGCGATCTTGCTCTTTGTCATCATCACGTTGACGTGGTGCCTGGCATAGGACGAGACTTTGGCCCGAATTCCATCCCTGATCCCCTCTTCTCCTAAATACGCGCCCCAGGGCCAGGCCGCGATGATCACCTGAAGCGGGTTGTCAGGTGAATAAAGCCCCATGTCCCCCAAACCGACAAATGCCAGGGGACGGATATAACACTCCTTCAGTCCGTTAGCCCGCACGACCTCCAGCGTTGCCTGTGCCAACTGATCAGGAGGGTATGGAAGAGGAAATCCCAGGATCTGTCCCGAGTCCATGAATCTTCGGATGTGCTCTTGGAGTCGAAACACCGCAGAACGATCGTTGGCCACGGCGTAGCAGCGAATTCCCTCGAAATACGCGGTTCCGTAGTGCAGCGCATGGGCAAGGACATGGACCTTTGCCTCTTCCCAGGGGATCATCGCACCGTCCATCCAGATTTTTTTAGTTTTCAACGACATCGTATTCTCTAATCTCACGTGCTCGGCGAACTGCCTGAAACCCGTTTCATTTTATTGATCCCCGAAGCGCGCATCAAGGGTCCCCGAAAAAAAAAGGCCACCACGCGGCGCGTGGTGGCCGAGAGATGCTTTTTCTCCCCGCTCGTTATAGGCCCTTTTTCAGGCCCGGCGCAGGTTTGAAACCGACGGTTCGACTTGCTTTGATATTCATCACAGCTCCCGTCTGTGGATTTCTTCCCTTGCGCGCCTTTCGTGACCTGACCGAAAATGTACCGAACCCTGGGACCTGAAATCGCTTGTCTTTTTTGATTGCGCGAGAAAGTATTTCAAAAGTCGATTCCACAGCATCGGTCGCAGATCTCTTGCTGAGCTTCGTCGCCTTGGCCACCGCGTTCACCATATCAGCCTTTGTCATACCTTCTACCTCCGTCAATCAGTTTTTGAATCTCAAGTTAAAGCGTTGGAATCTGACGCGATCAACGTATCCAGCTACGCGTGAAACACGGGCTAATATTTCCAATTCGAAAGCAAATGTCAACAGAAAAAACGGCGCATGATGAACCTCAAAAAAAGCCCGGACAAGGCTCGCGAGGAAGACGCTGTGACTTTAAGGTCAAACCCAGTTCGCTGTCCCTCAAATCACCCAAAGCGCCCGAAAACATCCCCAACGACCAACCTTGAGTTCCTAGGCTATAGTTCGACAGATACCCGGCGCACAAATTCTCTACCTTGCTTGATTTAGGCGATCGGATTCTATAAACTTTTAGCTTCGCATGTTGGATGTGTTGCTGCTTTACGGAGTGTTGAAAGGAGGAGCGGAGATGGAGCTGCCCAAATGCCAAAAATGCAACAATGGTACGTTGATCCCTTTATCTGACTACGGGCAGGACGGGGCTTCCGTGATGTTTAAAGCGTGGGTCTGCACGAATCCGGATTGTGGGTTCTCGTTGAGGGTGGATAAAGGGGAAGTAACGTACGGTAAGAGGATAGACTTCAAACACTGATCTCGGCGATGTTCCTCCATAACGCGCGCGGCCAGGCGTGACTGGCAAACTTTCCCAGCCATGCCGAGGGCGAAGCTCCAAATTTTAAGGCCCGTCCACCTACGTTTTATTACACCGATTTATTATACCGGCACTTTTGCCAGCGCTTGTTGCCGTTCGATAACAGCCTTCCGGGAAGCGGATACTTTCACTGTTCCCGACAACGTGGATCGGCGTCGCTGACTTTTTCTGCCTATCTCGCGGGGCCCTTCTTCGCCGTGTTCATGCTTCGCGACGTCAAGTTGAGCTATCTGACCTACATGGTCCTGCAAGTTGCCTCCTCGGTTGCTGCGCTCGTCGCTCTGCCCCTATGGGGCAGGCATGCGGATCTGGTGGGCAACGTGCGCGTCCTGCGCTTGTGCGGATTCCTGGTGACGCTGATCCCGCTCTTTTGGCTCGTGTCGCACAATCTTCTGTACCTGGCACTGGTTCAGACTTTTGCCGGCTTCGCGTGGAGCGGTGTCACCCTGTGCGCGAGCAACTTTATCTACGACGCGGTGACGCCGCAGAAACGGGCGCGCTGCATCAGTTACTTCAACGTCATTAACGGTTGTGCTCTGTCCTCGGGAGCCTCTGCCGGTTCCTTGCCACCCGGATTCACCCGATCTTTGAGTCTCCTCTGCTGAGTCTTTTCGCGCTCTCTGCCCTGTGCCGCTTCTTTTTCTTCCTGGCTTTTTTGGGCGTTTCCGTGAAGTGAGACCTTCCCGGGACGTTTCTCTGCAAGAGCTTTTCTTCAGCGTCGTGGGCATTCGACCCCTGATCGGCACCGTTCGCGAATGAGGGAAATCCTTCCGTATGCCGCGCCGCGTATCTCGTGGCCCGAACGGAGCACGAGACGTGGTGCGAACGACCAGATACGTGCTACGATTCAAAAGCTGTCGCGATGAGAAGATTCAAAACTTTCAGATTAACAACACCGTTGCTGTGCGTTTTGATGTTTCTCGTGTTTTGCTCGCATGCTCTTGCCCAAGGGCAATGGACGACGCGTGCGCCGATGCTCACGTCTCGCACTGAGGTCGTAGCGGTCGCTGTGGGAGAAAAGCTGTACGTGATCGGCGGGTTCGGCCGGAACGGAGAAATCGTCGAGGAATACAACCCTGCCACAGACCGGTGGGGGCGGCGGGCCTCACTCCCGTACGCGGTGCATCATGCCGGCGCTGTCACAGCCGGCGGAAAACTCTTCGTCATAGGTGGATACAGCAGTGCCGGGCGGCCATTAGACACCGTGCTCGAATACGACCCGGTTTCAGATCAGTGGCGCCAGCGCAAGCCGCTTCCAACCCCGCGCGGAGCCCTGGCGACAGGAGTCGCTGGGGGAAAAATCTTTGCGGTTGGAGGAGTAACCACAAACGGCGGCAATACCGACGCCAATGAACAATACGATCCCACTCAGGACTCATGGGTCAAGCGCGCGCCGATGCTCACGGCATGCGATCACTTCGCGTTGGGGTCCGTCGACGGCAGGCTCTATGCCATCGGCGGCAGGGTAAACGGCAGCCATGCACGTAACCTCGCCGTCAATCAGGAGTACAATCCGGCATCGGATGCGTGGCGTTACCGCGCGCCCATGCCGACCTCACGCAGCGGAATTGCCGCGGCTGCCCTTGACGGCAAGATTTTTGTTTTCGGCGGCGAATCGGTATCCGGAACCTTCAACAAGAACGAGTCCTACGAGCCCCGGACGAACTCCTGGAAGACCTGGGCGCCGATGCCGACTGCACGCCATGGCCTCGGCGTGGCCGTTATAGGGAAAACAATCTACGTCGTGTCCGGCGGACCAAAGCCGGGCGCTTTTTTCTCCGCAATCAACGAGGCGTTTACGCCCTAAGGCGCATTTCGATCCTCGTATCTTGTCCTCTCGTTCCTATGAGCCGTTCTCAATACATTTATACCATCGGCCATTCGACCCGGACGCTGCAAGACTTAGTCCGGCTTCTAGAGCATTTTGAGATCCAACTGCTCCTCGATGTGCGCACTGTGCCGCGATCTCGGCATGTGCCGCACTTCAACTCCGAGGTGTTGGCACGAGCCATCGAGACGGAAGGTATGGAGTATCATAGCTTCAAGCAGCTCGGCGGGCTGCGGAAGCCGCTGCCCAATTCGCCAAACGCCGGCTGGCGCAACGCAAGCTTTCGCGGCTTTGCCGATTACATGCAGTCCGAAGCTTTTTGGAGCGCGATCGCGGAAGTGATTCACTGCGCAGCAGAAACGAGAGTTGCGCTCATGTGCGCCGAAGCGGTCCCCTGGCGCTGTCATCGTTCGCTCATTGCCGACGCGCTGGTCGTAGGTAACCGAGACGTCCGGCACATTATTTCCGCAAAAGAACTGCGCGTCCATCAACTCACCCCATTCGCCTCCGTCCAGGGGAAGCGCATTACATACCCGCTCCCCGGAACCATGCTGTAACGCCAGCGGTTCCACCGCCAGAAATTGACCCCATAGGGTGCGGGAACTTTCCGAGTCGTTTCTGTCGCCGGGTTCAACGTCGATTTCACGTTACTGTTCGATGAAGGCTCGGCAGTAGCCCAGGATTTCCTGAACGGCAAAACAGGTCGCGCACGTGGACAAGACTGTACAAAAACTCACGGGAGCCGTCAGAATGGAGGCAGTTTCAAAGCAATAGGCCTTCTCTAAGAGGTTGATAGTTAAAGACAACGTCAATTATTTTGTTAACCCCGCGCATAAGCCCGCAGAGAGGCATATTTTGTGCTTAATATCCCAGCAAATGCGACGGTTTCAGCCTCTATATTCCCTAAGTCCTTTAGCTATCCTCGATGGGCCAAAGAAGGCCACGGTCATTCGGCTGAGATGGTTGGTAATTATCACCTGTTCTTACCTGCTTCTCTTTTCAGACGACAGCCTCTTAAGCACCACCGCGCTCGATGCGCTGGTGCTCTTATACGTGCTCTCTGGAGTCTCGCTTTATTTCGTCCAGCAAAAGCTTTTTGACCGACCTCTCTTTTATTCCTCGCTGGTGGTTTTTGACACGCTCTTTATCACCGCCACGCTCGTCATTACCCAACAGGTTGAGACGGACTTTTACCTCACCTATTTTCTTGTGATCTTTCTCTGCGCTATCTGGAAAGATTTCCGCTGGTCGGTCGCGGTCACAGGCCTGATTGCATGTTTGTACGGGTACTTCCTTTTCCGTGACGGCGACATTATGGTGTCGGGCTTCGCTCTCCGCATTCCGTTCCTGCTCGTAGTGTCCCTTTTCTACGGGTACTTCATTCAGCTCGTGAGCCTTGAAAAGACGCTTCGAGTACGAGCCGAGGAACACGCTGAGCGAGACGCCCTGACGGGACTACTCAGTCGCCGGGCTTTAGATGCCCGGCTTGAAGAAGAATTGGCGCGCGCCATCCACTACCAGAGAGCGGTCTCCGTCCTCATCGTTGACGTGGACAATTTCAAATCGGTTAACGATACCCACGGCCACCTTTGGGGGGACTCGGTCCTCAAAACCATCGCTTCATGCATCAGCGACTCGATTCGTCAGACTGATGTGGCGGGCCGCTACGGCGGAGACGAATTCGTAATTGTTCTCCCGGAAACCACTCAGGAGGGTAGCTTGAGCGTCGCCGAAAGGATTCGGCGAAAGATCCGAGATTTTCAGTTTGATCTTCCCGATGGGTCGTTTTCCGTCAGTGTCAGTATCGGCATCAGCTCGACCTCCGAAGAACACTACGCAAGCTGCGTGGCAATGCTCGATAGCGCCGACCGGATGATGTACCTCGCAAAAAACACGGGCAAGGACCGCACTGCATCCTTGAATTCCATGACCCTCGAACCCAAGTCACTCCTACACTAAAGGCGGGAAATTTGTAGTCCGGTGACCTCTGGAGCCCCATCTCACAGCAAGGCGGCTAAACCATGGGACTGGCGGATCAAACGTCAACAATAGCGGTGCGTTTAACGCCCGCAATTTATGAGGGGCAATGAGCTCACGAGTAAAGATGTTGGTTAACATTCTGGGTGTGCTGGCAGCCATTTACGTAATTCAACTGTTCTTGTTTTGAGCCGGATCCGCGCCGGCTTCACCAGCCAGCACAGAAGTGTTTCGCACCGCGTCGATGCGGGAATCGCCGCGCCCTGGTACAAACTCCGATCAGCTTTTGTCGGTCTCGATCCTCTTTTCTACGCAAATCGTAGCGATTCCTGGAATTGGTCGAGCGCGGCCTCGGGGTCGTCAACAATATCCTGGACGAGAACGTCCGGATCGGGTCAGATTCTTCCAGACTATCGTCTCGAACCAGAAGATATCGAGGGTGGCTTTGTTCCCGAACCCAGAAATAGCCTTCGCCAGGTTATTCAAATCATTATCGTGCACCTGTCGTAAAGAAAGCCCGGGTTCATGTACCCCCATAGAAAGACATAAGGCAACTTCACGGCCTTGCTCATTGATTCTTTTCACGGACCAACGATTTTCCATGCCCTTTTTCGATTGACAGCCACGCTTTCGATCTAGTACCGTCCGGCATTATGCTCGGATTTCGCTTTCGCGCTTGCAGTCTGATTCTTTTTCTTCCGCTCTTCGTTTATCTTCCCGAGCACAGCGTAGCTTCCGCCGAAGAACCCGCGCAGCCTGCCCCCCTTTATAAAAAAGCGCGCACTGTTGAAGAACCGCAGTCCAGAGAGGCAGTCGGTAACATCGAATTTCCTCCCGCAATTCTAAACCACCCGCGCGTGGATTATTTCATCGAGTTTTTTTCGGGCCGAGGCAAAGCTTCGTTTAAAAATGCTCTGCAACGCTCGGGAAGATACAAGGAGACGATGAACGGTATTTTTCGCGCGCAAGGATTGCCACACGAACTTCTCTACTTATGCCTTATCGAGAGCGGCTTCTCTCCTCTTGCGGTCTCGCAGACGAAAACTACGGGGCTGTGGCAGTTCACTTTTGGAACTGGACGTAAGTACGGTTTGAAAATTGACTCATGGCTGGATGAGCGCAAGGACCCCATCAAATCGACGCAGGCCGCCGCATCTTACCTCAAAGACCTTCACCGACAATTTGGCAAATGGTTATGGGCCGTAGCGGCTTATAACACTGGCAACGAGGGCCTCAAAAGAGCTTTGAAGCAAATTTCAGCAACCTCCACTTCTCCGCTCGATGCGAAGGTTCCTATTAAACCCCTCACACGCGATTTTGTCGCCAAGTTCGTCGCCACCGCGCTCATTGCGCGGGAACCGGACCGTTATGGTTTCCACGACGTAGCCTATGACACGCATCTGAATTACGACGAGGTCCAACTGACTGAACCACTCAGTTTAGAAACCATCGCCGGGCGTACCAGCACCACGGTGGACGCGATCATGAAGTTGAATCCAGCCCTAGTACGGAATACCACGCCTCCCCAGGACAAGCATTTTTTGCTACGGTTACCCGTCGGCAGAGGCGGGATCTTTTCTGGTTTTCCATTCGCACTCCCGGAAATCCCTATGCGCAGACTTCTGAGAAACAAAGCCGAGGAGGAAGAAACCGAGCGCCCCGCCGCAGAATTGCAAGCCGCTGGCGATGAGAGCTGACCCCCAGCGCCAAATGCAACTTCCACCTGACCGTAACGCTCGTGCGGGTTGATCGACGTTCGTTCAGCGACAGACAGCAATCCGCGAGCAACACCGCACTGAAACCTGATGTCGAAACACCTTAAGACTTGATGGTTGGCTCGGGTTCCGTGGCAATCGCGATTTGATCTATAGTTTTTTCTGGCTTTGGCGCAACCACGCGCTCACGGCTGTATATGACGACGGTCGCCGACAGCCCGCAGACCAGTCCCGAGAGAGCGATCGCCCACGGGGTCCCGATAAGTGATGCAGCGCCACCTATGAGCAGGGTCCCGAAGGACCACAGACCTCTGTCCATCAGGAAAAGACTCAGAGTTCTTCCCAACAAGTGCGGCGGGGTTTCCAGTTGGACGATCGTATTAGCGAGCGCGCGAAAAGCCATCTGGCTCGAGCCGAGCAACGTCAAAATCACCAACGAGAGCACCATCGAACGGGAGAAAGCGAAAAGAATGAGAAACACCGAAAAGGTCATCACACTGAGAAAAAGAGCGGTCCGTCTTTTCCGCAACCGTCCGATCGATGCGAGCAGCAATGCTGAAGCCACCGCCCCCAGGGCCGGCGCTGACATAAGGAGACCCAGGCCTGAGGGGCCGACGTGGAGAATGTCAGTCGCGAAGACCGGCAGAAAGCGTACGAACGGGGCGCCAATCAGACCGACCACATAGGTCGTCACCATAGCGGAAAAAACCCGCCGGTTCGTTCGCGCGTACTGATAACCTTCGAACACTTCGCGCAAAAAATCTTCTTGCTTTTCACGTTTTTGCTTGGGCGGGATATCCATCATTACCACGGAAACGATGATCGCTAAGAAACTGAGGGCATTGACCAACAGGCAACCATCGACACCGATGACGCTGATCAGGACGCCTCCCAGGGAAGGTCCGGCAACTTTGGACATATTGACAATCGAGGAGTTCAGCGCCACCGCATTCATTAATTCCTCGCGCGGGACCAGCCCGTTGATGAGCGACTGGCGAGAGGTTTGATTGATACTGTTGACGGCGCCCAGGAACAGAACCAGAAATAGAATATGAGAGAAATGAATCAACCCAAAATAAACCAGGAACCAAAAAGCAAAGGATTGGATCATCGCCAGAATTTGCGTGAGCAATAACAAGCGCCGGCTGTCCACGCGGTCGACGATCACTCCCCCGATCGCCCCCAGGAGAAGCCTGGGGACTGCTTGAAAGAATCCCACCAGACCGAGAAGCCACTCGGAGTGGGTTAAATCCCATACCAACCAGCTCTGTGCCATGGCCTGAACAAAATCACCCGTGTGGGACAGGATGGTTCCGGCGAAAAGAAGCCGGAAATTCCTGTAACGCAGGGACCTCAAGGTTCGGATCGAGCCGATGCGCCAGTTCAAGGGAGCTACTCCACCGTGACGCTCTTGGCGAGATTACGCGGCTGATCGACATCGTTCCCGCGATCGACGGCCATTTGGTACGCGAGCAATTGAAGCGGTATCGTAAGAACCACGGGAGTCAGAAAATGACTGGTTTTCGAAATGACAACCACGCGCTGGACATCGTCCTCGATTCCTGATCGCAACTCATCGGTGAAAGCGACAATTTTTCCCCCCCGAGAACGCGCTTCTTTAAGGTTTCCAACAGTCTTTTGAAAGTGCCGGTCTTTGGGTATGAGGACCACGACGGGCATCTTCTCGTCGATCAGAGCGATGGGACCGTGCTTCATTTCACCCGCCGGGTACCCCTCGGCATGAACATAAGAGATTTCTTTGAGCTTCAGAGCCCCTTCCAAGGCAATCGGATAGTTGATCCCTCTTCCCAGGTAGAGGAAATCCCGCGCCTCCCCGAAGTCGTGAACGATCTCTTCGATCTCGGGCCCAAGCTTTAACGCTTCTTCGATGTGCTGCGGTAAGCTCATGAGATCGCGGAGCAGCTTTTGAGCCTGGGCCCGGGAAAGGCTTCCCCTCTTGCGACCTAAGCCAACCGCCATAAGATACAGGGCCGTCAGTTGCGTGGTAAAGGCCTTGGTACTGGCAACGCTGATCTCAGGCCCGGCGTGCGTATAAAACACGCCGTCCGACTTGCGCGCGATCGAGGAATCCACGACATTACAAATGGAGACGATTTTGGCTTTTTTCGCGCGTCCGATTTCGATCGCAGCCAGCGTATCGGCCGTCTCGCCGGACTGGCTCACCAAAAGCAAGAGCGAGCTTCTATCCATCAAGGGAGCGCGGTAGCGAAACTCGGATCCATAATCGACTTCCGTGGGGATTGCCGAGATTTCCTCGAACAGGAATTTTCCGACCAGCCCCGCGTGCCACGCTGTTCCACAGGCGACGACGTGAATTTTTTTGATCTTCGCTAACTCCTTCGCCGAAAACTCGATGCCCTCAAGCAGGACATCCCCAGTCCGAAGCGAGACCCGGCCCCGAAAAGTGTCGGCGATGACGCGCGGCTGCTCGTGAATCTCCTTGAGCATGAAGTGCCGATAGCCGCCCTTTTGTGCCGTCACCGCATCCCAGCTAATATGTCTCAGGTCACGCCGGATTTCTTTCCCTTTCCCGTTCATTACCCGGAACTCTCCAGCCCTGACCTCAGCCATTTCTCCATCTTCCAAAAAGGTAACTTTGCGCGTGTAATCGAGGAGCGCCGGAACGTCGGACGCCACGAAAGTCTCGCCGTCGCCGCAGCCAATGACAATTGGCGTCGCGTTCTTGGCCACGATCAAGCGTTCCGGGTCTTGTTGATGGAGAAAGACAAGGGAATAAGAACCCTGAATTTCCTTGAGAGTTTTTCTCACCGCGCTGGTAAAATCGTCGCCGCGATGGATCTTCTCTTCCACTAAATGAGCCACAATCTCGGTGTCAGTCTCCGACTGCAGCTTCGCCCCTTTCTTCAGCAGGTGAGCTTTTAATTCGAGATAGTTTTCAATGATCCCGTTGTGCACAACAACCGTGCTCCCTGCTCGGTGCGGATGAGCATTGGTTTCCGAAGGGCGGCCGTGTGTTGCCCAGCGCGTGTGACCGATTCCAACCTGACCGGCAATCGGGTTGCGGCCGAGAAGCTCCTCTAACCTTTTCAGCTTCCCTTCCGTGCGGCAGATGGAAACCTGACCCTCATTGAGAATGGCAATTCCCGCCGAATCGTAGCCACGATATTCGAGCTTCTTCAAGCACTCCAGGATCACCGGAGCGGCCTCTCTCCTGCCGATATATCCGACAATGCCGCACATAGCCTTAGAGAGTTTCGAGTTCCGAGTTTCGAGTTCCCGCATCCCCAACCCAAAACACGAAACCCGAAACTTGAAACTACATCTCCTTTTTTCTCCGTTTCGCGCGGAAGCGTTCTACCCAACCCGGAATATTTTTCTGCGGCGTGCGGCTGAGAGCCAGCGCACCGGGTGGAACGTCCTGGGTGATCGTCGTTCCTGAACCGATGTAAGCATCGTCGCCCACGGTCACGGGAGCGACCAGCTGCGTATCGCTGCCGACTTGAACACGGTCACCGATCTTGGTGCGGTATTTGTCGAATCCGTCGTAGTTGCACGTGATCGTGCCGGCGCCAATGTTAGTTTCGCTACCCACCGACGCATCGCCGATATAGGTGAGATGGCTGGCCTTGGTGCCCTCTCCAATCACGGAATTTTTGACTTCGACAAAATTGCCGATATGGACGCTTTGTTTGAGGTGAGTCCCCGGGCGAAGATGGGAAAACGGTCCCACTTCCACTCTTTCCTCCAATACGCTATCCGTAATTACGACGTCAAATCTCAGATGAACCCCGTCACCTAAGCGCGCATTCATGAGATAAGCGTTGCCGTCGACGCGACACCGCTCACCGATCACCGTGCGACCGAGAAGATGGGTATTCGGCCCGATCGAGGTATCTTTGCCAATCACAACCTCATCCTCAATATAGGTGGTTTGCGGATCTTTCAGGGTTACACCCGCCGCCATCCATTTGCGATTGATTCTGTCCTGTAGCAGTCTCTCCATTATGGCGAGTTCCTCCCTGGTATTGATCCCTCTGATCTCATTCTCGTCCACGAGTCGCACCGTGGCGACTTTTTGGCCCTTCGCTAAGGCCATCCCTACCACGTCCGGCAGATAATACTCCTTCTGATCATTGTCATTGGTGATCTCCGCCGCGGCATTAAAGAGAAACTGCGGCTCAGCCGCGTACACGCCGGCGTTGACTTCGCATATCGCCCGTTGCTGTTCCGTCGCATCGCGCTCTTCAACAATGCCGCGCAAGTTCCCCTGAGGGTCGCGCAGGATTCTGCCGTACCCCTCAGGCGTTTGAAGGCTCGCGGTTAGCACTGACAGGACCGCGGCTTTCTCTCGATGGCGTTTGAGGACGGCGGCTAACGTCGAAGCCGTAACGAACGGGACATCACCGCTCAAGATCAGCAAGTCGCCGGAAAAATGTTCCAACTGTTTCTGCGCGCAACGCACCGCATGGCCGGTACCGAGCTGGTTTTCCTGATATGCCCAGAGAATGCCGCTGCCGCCGCATGCCGCTTTGACCTGAACGGCGCCGTGTCCGACGACCACCACAATTTGCTCGGGATTTTGTGCCCGCGCCGCTGTTAGGGGATAAGAAAGGAGTGGCTTGCCATTCAAACAATGCAAGACTTTGGGGAAACTCGACCGCATACGCTTCCCGAGTCCCGCGGCAAGGATAATAACTCCCAACGATTTTGGCGCGGTGGTTTGACTCATAACCCCCGATTATAACGCATGCGGCTCCGGCAGCAAAGTCGGGAGGTTGAACCCTAAGGAAATTACTTTGACAATCTCGGCGATGATCACCCGTTCTGAGGTCAACCAGCCGTGAGCGAGAACAGCGGGGCTGTGGGCAAATTCCGAGCGCTGAATCAACGTCGAAATTCGCGTCCTTGACTTGTTCGCCCTTGTCCCCTAACCTGCCACAAAGTTCCTTCGGCATGACTTCCGTTGCATACTATATCACCGGTCATGGGTACGGTCACGCTGTGCGCTCGCTCGCAGTCATTCGTAGCCTAAAGGAGACCTGCCCGGAACTGGCTTTCCACATCCGCACCCCGGCACCCGGCTGGCTCTTCATCGAGCTGCTATTTCCGATTTCCTGCTCTGATCGACCAATCGACCTCGGCATCGTCCAAAACAACTGTTTAGACATGGACATAGGGGCAACCCTCCGGGCCTGTGAATCCCTACAGCAAAGGATGCCAGAAGCCATCGATCAGGAACCGTCATTCATCGAAGAAACGCGCGCTCATGTCATTGTTGGCGATGTTCCGCCCCTGTGCTTTGAGATTGCGGTGCGCGCCGGCCTGCCGTCAGTGGCGGTTACCAATTTTCCCTGGAACTGGATCTCTCGTTGCTACCTTGAGGCCTACTTCTCCTTTTTGCCGCTTTATCGAGCGAATGTGAGGAGTCTATCACAAGATCTCGCTTTGTCTCGCCCTCCCGTTCGCGGGCGGCCTCGGCTTCTTCCCGATATCGCGCCCTACCTGGATCTCTTGATGAGAAAAGAGCCCAACTGGCGGGAGGTGCCCCTCAGCGGAGCCGAGGTCGCAGCCAGTAAAGTGCTCGAACTGTTAGGATAGAACCTCGCGTTCTTAAAGGGCCCGATGTGACGCGCGAGAGTGGTTCACGAAGGCGCGCGTAAGAGAGTTTCTGGTTTCGGGTTTAACTCGAAACGCGGAACTCAAGAGCAGGGTTGACAGAATTACCCCGTTCTTCCAGACTACAATCGATGGCAATCAAAGAGGTTATTCTAGCCCACCCCAGAGGCTTCTGCGCGGGCGTGGAGATGGCGGTTGCCGTTGTCGAGCGCGCCCTCGAAAAATTCGGCCCGCCCGTTTACGTTTTTCATGAAATCGTGCACAACCGGCACGTCGTTAATGACTTCATTCAAAGAGGGGTCGTTTTTGTCCCGGCGGTGGCGGATGTTCCACCGGGCGCGAAACTCATATTGAGCGCCCACGGTGTGGCGCCAAAGGTTTGCATGGAAGCGCGTCAAAGGGGGATAGAAATCGTTATCGACGCCACCTGCCCTTTGGTTGAGAAAGTTCATCGCGAAGTGCGCCGGTTTGCCGCCGAAGGATATTGGATCATTCTGGTCGGTCACAAAGATCACGATGAAATCGTCGGCACGAGCGGCGAAGCAGCCGACCGCATCCTGGTTGTCGGGAGCAGCGCCGAAGCCGAACGGGTTGAAGTTCCTGATCCGGACAAGGTAGCCGTTCTCACACAAACGACCCTAAGCGTCGACGACACACGGCAGATCCTCAATGTGCTGCGGCAGAAATTTCCCAAGATGGTCAGTCCCACAAAGGACGACATCTGCTATGCCACGCAAAACCGCCAGGATGCAGTCAAAGAGCTGGCCAAGAAAGCGCAACTGATCCTTGTAATCGGCTCGCAAAACAGCGAGAACTCGAACCAGCTTTGCCGCGTAGCGCGCGCGCGAGGAGCGAGGGCTCACCTTGTTAACGCCTTCAAAGACGTTGATCACAGATGGTTTGAAGGAGTAACAAGCGTCGGCATCACCTCGGGCGCGTCGGTGCCCGAAGCGCTGGTGCAGGAAGCCGTGGCCTATTTTACGAGCCAAGGCGCGCGCATGACACAGATCGGCTTTGCCGAAGAAAACATTCATTTTGCGTTACCTCCCGAGGTGGCGGACAGACCCTGAGCCCGATTACGGGTTCGGTGACCGGAGAAGCAGGAGCAACTGGAGCATTTCGGCGCGCGTTTAGACGCGCCCGCTTGCTAGCAGGGGAAACTCGCGATCTTGATCAAATCATCGATGTTCGCCTGGGTCACGATGCCGGCCGGAGGCCAGGACACGAATTGCTGCACTTGGTTTTGCGGCACACCGCGCATCATTTCCGATGGTACGCGATATTTGGCATGACCAGCGTTCAGCCGCGCAACCCGCTTCAGGAAGAAGCTTTACCGCCATCCCCATACCAGAGGGAACTGTGGTAAATAGCGCGCCGTACCTCATTTTTCTCGCGTGCGCGGCGATCCACTCGATAGCGACAGCGGGAGCCGAGGCTCTCATTCCCTTTTATACTAAGTCGCTCGGAGCATCGACCGCGCTTGCCGGCTTGCCTTTCGTCGTCAACTCCGTCAGCCGTCTCTTCACCGACCCGGTCGCGGGCGCGATTTCAGACCGGTTGGGAAACTTGTTAGACGAGCGGAAGTTGGACGGCGTGATGGCCCTGATCAACAACATGGAGACACTCGACGATGCCTCAAAGCTTAGCTCCAGTCTCTGTTGACTTTAAAAAACTACCGAACTGCTGCGAATTGAATCGGCGTGTAATCAACCGATGCACAAGAAATAGGCTCGTGGTGAAACTTTGGGCAAAAATTTCGGGCGATAATCTCGAAAAAGCCACGGAAAATTAGTCTTTTGCCTCACTTTTCGATGGCATACGAATTGCGCTATGCCCTCGCGCGCCACATAGGCAAAGAGGCCTATGTGTAACCCAACACACAGGCCGATACGCAACGACGCATAGGAGGCCACGATGCAACGACGCACGAGATTTTTGAGCCGCAGGCCCTTTTGGATTGTAGTCTTTGTTTCCCTGTGGACTGTCACCTTGTTTAGCCCAGTAGTTCCAAGCTTTGCTGAAGAGGCTTTTCAACCCCCAACCAGCCCCGGTGTGGCTGTTTCTTCTGCTCCAAAGATGGAGCCTGGGAAAGCACCCGTTACTTTTACCCAGGAGCTTTTGGATCAACTCGGTGGCGCCAAAGTGGCTATGGACACAATCTGGACGCTGCTAACGGCGTTTTTGGTCTTTTTCATGAACCTTGGCTTTGCCATGGTGGAGACGGGCTTCTGTAGGGCGAAGAACGCCGTGACTATCCTGGCCAAGAACTTTATCGTTTTTGCGATCTCCTCCCTGGCGTTTTTAATCCTGGGCTTCGGCATCATGTTCGGGACCGGCACGCCCTTTTTCGGCACCGAGGGGATCTGGTTCGTAGGTGGCGCAGACAATAGCCCTGCCATGGGTGACGCCTACAAGGGAGTCTATTCCGCCCTAAACTGGACCGGCACGCCTCTGTGGACGAAATTCTTTTTCCAGTTGGTCTTTGCGGGGACCGCCGCCACGATTGTCTCTGGGGCGGTGGCCGAGAGAGTCAAGTTCGGCGCGTTCTACATCTTCAGCTTTTTAATGGTGGGGATCATCTACCCGATCGTTGGCCACTGGATCTGGGGCGGCGGCTGGCTCGCGAAGGTGGGGATGTTCGACTTTGCCGGCTCCACGCAGGTCCACTCGATCGGCGGCTGGGCCGCGTTGGTTGGCGCGGCGATGCTCGGCCCGCGCATCGGCAAGTACGGCAAGGACGGCCAGGTCAATCCCATCCCAGGACATAACATCACGGCGGCCACCCTCGGGACATTTGTCCTCTGGTTCGGCTGGTTTGGGTTCAATCCCGGAAGCACCATGGCCGCGGACTGGAATGCTATTGGCCGAATTGCGGTGACGACAAATACCGCTGCGGCAGGCGGAGCGATCGCCGCCTCCATTACGGCCTGGATATTTTTGGGCAAGCCGGATCTATCTATGATCCTTAACGGGTCGCTTGCCGGGTTGGTTGCGATAACGGCGCCTTGCGCATTTGTGAGTGTTCCGAGTTCTCTCGTCATCGGGGTGGTTGCTGGCGTGCTGGTTGTTGTCGCCGTGCTCTTTTTTGATCGGATCAAAGTCGACGATCCGGTTGGCGCGATCTCTGTCCACCTGGTAAACGGCGCTTTTGGAACCCTCGCCCTTGGTCTATTTGCTCAGGATGACTTTATGCCCGGAACCACCGGTAATGGCCTCTTTTTTGGTGGCGGGCTTAGGCTATTCTTCGCACAGCTCACGGGCGTCGTGGCTGTCGGGGTCTTTGTGACCGTCAGCTCGTTGATTTTCTGGAGCATCATCAAGCGTACGGTCGGTTTGCGAGTCTCGGCAGAGGAAGAGATCGAAGGATTGGATGTGGGCGAACATGGGATGACCGCCTATCCAGATTTTCAGTTGACTCATGGGCGGGAGTAATAGTATTTGAGAAAAGGAGGAGAAGAAAGCAATGACATCGAAGGAAGTTTTAGAGTTTGTCAAGAAGAACAAGGTCGAGATTGTCGATTTTAAGTTTGTCGATGTTCCGGGATTGTGGCAGCATTTTTCCATCCCCGCCGCGGAATTAACCGCGGACCTATTTGAAGACGGAATCGGATTTGATGGCTCCAGCATCCGTGGCTTTCAAGCCATCAACGAATCGGACATGTTGCTGATCCCGGACCCCGAGACCGCCATCACGGATCCCTTTACCGAGCACCCGACGCTGAGTCTGATCTGCAACGTGATCGATGCCGTGACGCGGGAATCATACAGCAGGGATCCCCGCTACATCGCCCAGAAGGCGGAGAAATACCTCAAGTCATCTGGAATTGCAGACATTAGCTATTGGGGTCCGGAGATAGAATTTTTTATCTTTGACAGCATCCGCTTCGACCAGGCTTCCAATCACGGTTTTTATTATATCGATTCCGAAGAGGGATTCTGGAATTCCGGTAATAACGACAAACCGAATTTAGGATACAAGATTCGCTACAAGGAAGGCTATTTTCCGGTGCCGCCGATGGACCAATACCAGGATCTGCGCTCCGAGATGGTCAAGAACCTCGAGAAATGCGGGATCAAGATTGAAGTGCACCACCATGAGGTGGGAACGGCTGGCCAGACCGAGATCGACATGAGGTATACCACACTTACGAAAATGGCCGACCAGGTGTTGCTGTACAAATATGTGGTCAAGAACACCGCGCGTAAAAGAGGCAAGGTCGTGACCGTAATGCCCAAGCCGCTCTTCCAAGACAATGGCTCCGGAATGCACACACACCAGAGTCTATGGAAGGGGGGCAAAAACCTTTTTTATGACAAGAAGGGTTACGGGTTGATCAGCGACATGGCCCGTTACTACATTGGCGGTTTGATCAAACATGCGCATGCGTTGTGTGGGTTTATCGCTCCTACCACCAATTCCTACCGTCGTTTGGTGCCAGGGTACGAGGCTCCAATCAACCTGGTGTATTCTGCCCGCAACCGCAGCGCCTGTGTGCGCATCCCCATGTACTCCACCAGCGAGAAAGCAAAGCGCTTGGAATTCCGGACGCCGGACCCGAGCTGCAACCCGTATTTAGCTTTCCCGGCCATGCTGATGGCGGGTTTAGATGGAGTCCGCAACAAGATAGAGCCACCCAAACCCATTGACAAAGACCTCTATGAGTTGGAACCTGAAGAGGCCGCCAAGGTGAAGTCAATGCCGGGTACTTTGGATCAGGCCTTAGATGCTCTGGAAAAAGATCAGGAATTCTTGCTCAGGGGGGACGTGTTCACCAAGGATTTGATTGAGACTTGGCTGGAGTATAAGAGAAAGAAGGAAGTGGATGCGGTGCGGTTGAGACCTCATCCCTACGAGTTCGCTCTCTACTTCGACATCTAAGAATCGAGTTGTAGAAGTCACAGGGTGAAAGATTAACGCTTCCAAAAGGAGGACAAAATGAAAAAGATCGAGGCTGTGATTAAGCCCTTCAAGCTCGATGAGGTAAAGCAAAAGCTCACCTCCATTGGAATCTCAGGCATGACTGTGAGTGAAGTTAAAGGTTTCGGCCGCCAAAAGGGACATACCGAGCTTTATCGGGGAGCCGAGTACACCGTAGACTTTCTCCCCAAGGTAAAAATAGAGATCTTGGCTACCGATGAGATGGCCCCAAAGATCGTTCAGACTATCCTCGAATCCGCTCAAACAGGGAAGATTGGCGACGGGAAAATATTTGTCTCTTCGGTCGAAGAGACGATCCGTATTCGGACGAGTGAAAAGGGAGAGGATGCTATCAGTTAGCACCTCTGCTGAGATTAGCTAATTAGTTTCCGGGAGGGTAAGTCATTGCCCTCCCGTTTTTTTTCCTGGCTCAAATCCGCCCACTTCGTGGTAAACAACCTTCGTTTCTTCCTCAAAGGCCCGAACCGAAGGAGCCTCCCCCGGCAAACCTAGCTTCTGCCACCGCTCAGCCACCTGGTCGTAAATCTCTTGGCGCAAAGCCGTACGCTTCGAGAAAACGGGCAGGTAACGGTGCTCTTTGCAGGCATTAATCAGCGCTTTGGAACCATAGGGTCGTTCTTCGGGCGGATTTTGCGTGGGATCCAGCCAGGTGCTCCAGGTATTGCGCAAAAGATCGATATCCTCGATGGGATTACAACGGCTGCTCATGGCCCAAATGACTTGATTCATATCCGTCGGGTCTACATCCTCGTCTACCGCGATGATCCATTTCGTGTAGTACGCCCCTCCCGGAACTTGAGCGGCGAGCGCGAGGGCTTGAGCGGCATGGCCTGCGTAGCGTTGCTCCAAACTGATCACGGTCATGCCAAAGCCCCCTGCCCCGGCGGGGTGACAATAGACCCCCTGAATGCCTGGAATCCCTAGTTTGTCGAAATCATCCCAGATCTTGGCTGAACGGATGACCGAGAAGAAGCCGCTTTGCTCATTCGAGGGATAATCCGCCATGAGCGCGTTGGTCAAGATTGGATTCGATCGATGGTGAACGGCGGTAATCTCCACCAGCGGGCACCCTGCCTCCGGTCTCCCGTAGTAACCAGGGAACTCCCCGAAGGGCCCTTCGGATTTCACTGAGTTGGGGCGGATGATACCCTCGATTACGAATTCCGCGCTTGCCGGCAACAGGAGATCGGTGGTCGTCCCGCGGACAACTGGTACCGGTTCGCCTTTGACCCCGCCGATGAATTCATATTCAGAGACATTTTTCGCAAAGGTTTGCGACCCGATAACCATGAACAGAGGGTCAATACCCCACGCTGCCGCTACCTGTATCGCCTCCCCTTTCTGCCACGCCCGGGTAATGTGGAGTCGCGCATCCTTGCCGGGTGACAGGTAAAGCCCGACTTGATTTTTTCCCTGGAGCATCATTCGATAAGTCCCGACATTGAGGTATCCGCTGTCAGGGTCGCGCGTGATGACCGCATCAGCTGTTCCCGCATACCGGCCCCCATCCAGCGGCCAATGCTTCGGAATCGGCAACTGAGTGAGATCGATATCAGCCCCGGTTTTCGTGTTCTCGTAGAACGCGGCCTGGCTTTTGGCAACCTCGCGCGGAGGCATGCGATTCTTGAGCTTATCCTTCACCCGCCGGATCAACGCAATCGTCGGGATGTCTGGTGGTTCCTCGAGCGTGAGCGCGATCCGCCGCAGACTCGGTCCCAAGATGTTCCAGAGGAACCGGACCTGAATAGGATTTCCTTCGTATCCCTTGGCTTTTTCGAACAGAATCGCTGGTGATGGATCCTGCTTGGCCACCAGATATGAAATGGCACTCATCTCCTCGAGGCAATCGACCGGTTCTTTGACTCGGACGAATTCCCCCATTCCCTCTACCCGCGCCAACCAATCTCGCAAGTCCTGAATCGGAGCCGCAAATGTCTTGTTCTCGGCTGCACTCGAGACAGAGCGCTTCTCCCTATTCGCCATCTTAATCGTCCTCCTATGTCGATGCCTTTATTCTCAACTCACAGGTTGCGCAGCTTTGCCGGCAACAAAGAACTAAAATAGGCAAAAGCCTGATGCGAGCGGGCAACCATATTTTCCTGCATAAAATCAATATCGCGCTGGGGCATGACAATTGGTTTACCGACCGAAGAGGCAACCCACTGCATATACGCTGTTCTCTCCAGGTAAACCGCGTTGCTTGTCGATTCTTCCACGCCTTCCCCGACTGTAACGATTCCATGGCCTTGCAGTAGGAGCGCTTTCCTGTTCCCGAGTGTCTGTACCACCTCCGCCCCGTCTTGAAGCGTGTAGATCAACCTCGGACTCGGCAGGATAGGCGTCTCTGGAGCAAAAGGCGCTGCTTGGTTATAGATCGGTTTAAGGGATACCCCGGCGACGGAAAAAGCCGTGGCGAGCGGCTGGTGCGTATGGACAACCGATTGCACATCCGGTCGCGCCTCATAGATCGCCGCGTGAATCATGGTTTCGCGCGGCGGGATCTTCAGCTTAATTTCTTCTTTAACTTGACTCCCCGTCTTCGCGTAGTTCTCCTCACACACCCGTTTGTAGTCATCGATGTCCACCTCGATGATATCCCGGCGGGTAATCGAGCCTAGAGGCGCCAGGACTGGTTTGATGAGAAAATGGCGCGTTCCGGGAACGCGGGCGCTCAGGTGTCCGTGGTAATCCGCAAGCCCCTGGTGGAAAAGAATACGGTTACCCAGGGCAACTTTCCTCCTCAGATCTTCGATTTGTTTTCTGCCGCTCTTCAATCTGGCTCTTCCTCCCTTATTTCTCGCGACTGTCCTCGCCCACTTCGAGGCCACCTAGGCAAAGCGTCTCTTTCCTTCCTCATCTGCACGCTTTGAATCAGGCTCTGGCTTCTGCCAGCGAACTGTCGTCCAGTTCCACTGGTCAGGATAAGCGCGCACGGTCGTTTCAAGCCACTGGGTGAGCCGCAGGGTATTGGCAACAACATCCTGGCCTGGGTGTCCAGTTCGCACCAATTCTATCTCCGGCTCAATGATCAGTTTTAGGTTACCGCTCTGCTCTCTTACCAGGCACATGGGAACTACTGCGGCACCGGTGCGCATCGCCAGCGTCGCTGGCCCACGCCGCGCGCGCACATATCGCCCAAAGAAAGGAACCGAAACACCCTTGGACCGAAACTCATCGGCTATCAGAATCGCCAGCTCGTTGCGACGTAATGCCTGAATCAACTCTCGTGCCGCCATCCTCCTGGGTCTGGCTCGAATCGTTCTCTGACCCAACCTTAAACGATAGCCATCCATCAATTCATCAAAGCGCTTGCTGTCTCGATAGGTCGGCTTGACCAATACCCGGGTGCAGTAACCCTCGGCGGCAAGCCGGGTGCCGAGGAGAAAAAAGTTGCCAAGATGGGCACTTAGAACGATGACACCTTTACGCTTCGCCAATGCCTTTTCCAGGTGCGCCTTCCCTTGGATGGGAATTTTGTTACGGATTTCATCTAAAGGTTTATAGAGCGCGAAGCCGATCTCGGCAAAAGCATAAAAAAAATTCCTTACCGACCGGCGCGCTATTGTCGCAATGGCACGAGAGCCTAAAAGATCGCCAAACACGAGCCCGAGATTATGAATGAATCGCTGTCGAAACCGGTAAATGAGAATAAAGCCCATGTCCGCAAACGACCGCACGATCACGAGCACGAGACGCTGCGGCAGAACCCGAACGAGCCCTCCCCCTGCTTTTAGCACAAAGAGCACGCCCAGATAAGAAATGGTTTCCAGCAAAGATCGCACGGCCGATTTGATTCTACAAGGGCTTTAGATTGTGCTCACCGATCCGGCATGATTCGGGAAAAACACGACTTAAAGCTTTGGTTCGCCACTCCTCCCAATCTTGCAACAGGTATTCCTCTCGCCGTAGTAGACGGACCCCTCGCCTCAGGCATCGCTTTTCCCATGGGATGCGGGCGCATTTTAAAGGAGATTGGCCCGACCGACGGCTAATGCCAGGTTTTCCGCTATATGCTTAGTCTTTAATCCGAATTTGGTCAATATAAAAGGCTGCTCGGGGTTCGGCAACCGCCCCATGGCCCCTCAAAAAACATTGAAAAACAATGGGTTGCTCTTCTCGCTAAGGCATCTTGGGTAGAGAACTGCTTTTCCGTGTTATTTGTGCTAAAAAGACTTTCCGTGATTGACAAGGACGTTACCCATGAGAATGATTCTTCCTTCGCTAAAAGACCGCCGCTCGGTGGATCGCTACCTCACTTATTTCTTCCGGGAATACAAGGCTTCGAATTTTAACAAAGCGATTGCTTATCTGTGCCGCTTTTATCATTTGAAGATGCCCCAGGTAGAATGGTTTGAATACCTCGACTGGGGAAAAACGGCAGGAAAAACCTACGAGGACGGGGTAATTCACCTAGTGCATCCGGAAAACTGGAAGAAGGGCCGAAAGTATAACTCTGAAAGAAGATGGATCAACACTGTGTATCACGAGCTAGCTCATTACATCCTCTGGTCAGACGCGGAAAACAAAGCCGATAATTTCGCATTCCGTATGGTAAGAGGATTGAACCACAACAAGAAATAGCGGCCTTCGAATCGCCCTGCGCCACGCTCCATCCCAACCCGACATGGACTATAAGGAAACATTGAATCTCCCCAGGACACGCTTTCCTATGCGTGCAAACCTACCCCAGAATGAGCCTCTGCAAGTGGAGAGATGGGAGCGTGAACAAACATACTTGAAGATGATCCAGGCCAACGAGCGCAAGAAAAAATATATCCTCCACGACGGCCCCCCTTATGCCAACGGGAATATCCATCTCGGTCACGCCTTAAACAAGATTCTCAAAGACATCATTGTCAAATACAAGAATATGACGGGTTTCGCCGCGCCGTATATCCCCGGCTGGGATTGCCACGGCCTACCCATCGAACTGCAGGTGGAAAAGAACATTGGCCGAACCAAGAAGCTAGCGTTGAGCAAATCCGAAATTCGTCGCCTCTGCAAAGAGTACGCGGAGAAGTACATCGACGTTCAGAAAAATGAATTTAAGCGGCTCGGGGTTCTGGGCGATTGGCAGAACCCGTACCGCACGATTGATTACCCCTATGAAGCTTCCGAGATTCTTGAACTCGGAAAGTTCATCGCTAAGGGCTCGCTCTATCGTCAGAAAAAACCGGTTTACTGGTGTGCTTCCTGCGTGACGGCTCTCGCCGAGGCCGAGGTCGAGTATGAGGAACTTACATCACCCTCGATTTATGTGAAGTTCCCTGTCATAGACCTCCAAGGCAAACTCGAAACCCGAGGCGCGACGCCCGAAACTGACAAATTATCCGTTGTTATTTGGACCACGACTCCTTGGACTCTTCCGGCCAACCTCGCAATTGCCGTCCACCCTAACTTCATTTACAGGTTGGTAAAAACTCCCGCTGGAACACTGATACTGAAACAAGAGTTAATCGCTGATTTGATGAAGACATTCGGCTTTCCCGAAGGCAGTTATGAAGTCACTCCGGAAACCTATTCGGGCCGGCAACTGGACGGAATCGTTTGCCTTCACCCCTGGTTGGATCGAAAAGTCAGGGTTCTTACCGCGGATTTTGTAACCGCGGACCAGGGCACGGGCTGCGTTCACATCGCGCCAGGCCACGGTCAGGAGGATTACGAGCTTGGCCAGAAAGCTGGGCTTGACGTTTTTGCTCCCGTGGACGCGGAGGGAAAATTCACCGCTGCCGCCGGTGATCTGGCGGGAGAGTTCGTCTTTAAAGCCGATGCCAAGATTATCGCTAAACTGCGCGCCAACGGGAATCTCCTGGCCGAGGAAAAATTGGTTCACAGCTATCCCCATTGTTGGCGGTGCAAGAAACCCGTTCTTTTTCGCGCCACAGAGCAATGGTTCATTTCCATGGAGACAAACGACCTACGACGCCATGCACTAGAGGCTATCGAGCCGGTACAATGGATCCCCCCTTGGGGACGGGACCGCATTCGCGGCATGTTGGAAACCAGGCCTGATTGGTGCATTTCACGTCAACGTTCCTGGGGCGTGCCGATTCCGGTTTTTTACTGCAAATCATGCAACCAACCGATCTTGAGTTCCGAGCTTTGTAACCATATCGGCGCGATTTTCAATCGCGAGGGCTCCGATGCCTGGTTTGACCGGGCGGTCACCGAGCTGTTACCACCCGATTTCGTCTGCCCTTCTTGCGGGAACAATGAGTTTTCAAAGGAAGAGGACATTTTGGACGTTTGGTTTGATTCGGGGGTCAGTCATGCGGCGGTGGTGGAAACTCGTTCCGAGCTTGGTGGCGTATCGGACCTCTATCTAGAAGGCAGTGATCAACATCGAGGGTGGTTTCATACCGCCCTGCTGACCTCTGTGGCCACGCGAGCCCGGCCGCCCTATCGCAGCGTGCTCACTCACGGTTTCACCTTGGACGGTAAAGGCCGGAAAATGTCCAAATCTCTCGGCAACGTCATCGCGCCGCAAGAAATCACCAAGAAGTACGGTGCCGAGGTCCTAAGGCTATGGACGGCAGCCGAGGATTACCGTGAGGACGTGAGAATCTCGGACGAAATCATCAATCGCTTGGTGGAGGCTTACCGCAAGTTAAGGAATACGGCACGCTTTCTTATCAGCAACCTCTATGATTTCGACCCTAACCGCGATGCGGTGACCCAGGGTTTACCAGAACTCGACCGTTGGATTCTTTATCGCACGCAAAATTTGCTTTCCCGGTGCCGCGAGGCTTACGAAAATTTCGAATTTCACATCGTCTACCATGCCCTGAATAACTTTTGCAGCGTCGATCTAAGTGCCCAATATCTGGATATCGTCAAGGACCGACTCTACTGCGAAACCGCCCAGTCCCAGGAACGAAGGTCTGCGCAGACTGCCCTTTATCGTATTCTTGAAACACTGGCGCATCTCATGGCGCCGATCCTTTCTTTTACCGCCGAAGAAATCTGGGAACACATGCCCAAGAGGGACGGCGCAACGCCAAGCATTTTCATGTCCGAAATTCCAGAACCGACTCAAACTTTACCGGGCCCGCAGGTGGCCGATCAATGGGACCGGTTGTTGAAGGAACGAAGCGAAATTTTGAAGGCGCTTGAGGCTGCGAGAAACAGCGGGATCATCGGCCACTCGCTAGACGCGAAGGTAGTGGTGCACGACAGGAAGGGGAACCGGGATTCGGCATTGCACGATCTTATCAGTCGATGCAATGAATTGGCCGCGGATGTGCTTATTGTTTCGCAAGTTGAGGCGTCTTCAGAACAGCCGTCGTATCTTGGACAGTCGATTGACGCCAGGAATTCTGGCAATCGCGGCGCGTATGTCCTATCGGATCTGCCTGATGGTGAGAAGGTATGTGTGTACGACAGTGAACCCCTGGATTCCTTCGTGGCTGTTTTGGCGGCGGCGGGCGAGAAATGCCAGCGGTGCTGGAAATACGACGTTGAAGTCAAGCAGCCTCTGCTGGTCTGTCCCCGTTGCGCTCGAGTCCTTAACGCTGGAGCCAGACCTTGAAGGCGAAAGAAAAACTTATTGCGTCCCTTCTGGTTTGCACTGTCGCCCTTGACCAAATATCCAAGGTCATTATTGACCGAACCCTTCCGCTGTATGCTTCGATCCCAGTGATTGAAAATTTTTTTAGCCTGACGTACATCCGCAACAAAGGAGCCGCATTTGGCGTGATGGCCAGCAGCCAGCCAGTATTGCGCATCTCGTTTTTGCTCCTGTTTTCACTGCTTGCAATCATTTTCCTAATTGTTGTACTACGCCGGTTGCCACAAACAGAAAAGGTGCTCATCGCAGCTCTGGCTCTCATCCTCGGGGGCGCCATCGGCAACCTCATTGATCGCTTTCTTTACGGAGAAGTGATCGACTTCCTCGATTTCTATTGGTCGAGCTTTCACTGGCCCGCGTTTAACCTGGCGGATAGCTTTATTACGATCGGGGTAACGGTAACCCTTTACCGCCTTGTAACGGCCAAAGGCGAGGACCCCTTCCCACCCGCAAAGCATTGAGTAACCGGGGCCGATACGGCCGTCATTTAGGGATACCTGCAACTACCGCTTTTCATGCGTTAAGATATTTCGCACTGGACTCACCTATGCCGGTTTACCATTTAATCGACGAGTTGGTGTTTCCGCCGCCGACACATGCCGACCCAAGCGGCCTTCTGGCCATCGGCGGCGATCTCAGCAGCGAACGACTGCTCCTGGCGTATCGTTGCGGCATTTTTCCATGGTACTCCCAGGGCCAACCGATTCTTTGGTGGTCACCCGATCCGCGCACGATTATTGAGCTTGCCGACTTTCATGTATCACGGCGGCTCCGGCAAAAATTGCGTCAGGGAAGATTCAGCGTCACTTTTGATCAGGCCTTTGATCAAGTGATCGATGCTTGCGCGCGGGTACCGCGGAAGGGAGAAAAAGGCACCTGGATCACCGCTGAGATGATGGAAGCCTATATCCGTTTACACAAACAAGGGTTTGCTCACTCCGCCGAAAGCTGGCTTGACGGTGAACTTGCAGGAGCAATCTACGGCGTATCCCTGGGCCGGTGTTTTTTCGGCGAATCCATGTTCTTTCGCGCCGCCGATGCGTCCAAAGCGGCATTTGCCGCTCTGGTCGAGCAATTGACCGAGTGGCGTTTTCACATGATCGACGCTCAGATCAAAAATCCCCATCTTGTCAGTCTCGGAGCCAAGGAAATACCACGTTCCATCTTCCTCACGCGCTTGCAAAAGGCCCTTCGCCATCCCACAATGGAGGGTCCCTGGCGCAAGATCGCGGCAGTGAGGTAAACGGAGAAAGTTGTGACCAAGGAACATTCTGCTATGCGAACCAGCGCTCGAGAAAGCTAACGGCGGAGGCAAGATCGTGGCAACACCAGCAACCATCAAACAGCCGTTCAAGTGGAAATACCATGCGAACGTCAACTCGGAGGTTTTGGAGATCTCATTCGCGTCGGGCGAACAGGTACAGGTACTTAAGGAATGGAAAAACGACGCCTGCCTGATTAAAAAGGACAATCAGGTATTCAATGTCCCGAGGAAGTTCCTCAACCTTGCTTAGTAGTCATTCGCGTAAATATGGCGATGTATAAATCATTGTTAATTTCTGCTGTTTCTGCTACCGTCATCCCGACGGAGGACGGTCAGAATGCCCAGATCCAGCCCGTTCCAAATCGTGCTCTCGAAACAGGAAAGAGAAGTCTTGCAACGCCGCGCGCGAAAATATACGTTGCCGTATTTCGAGGTCTTGCGTGCCAAGATGATCCTGCTTGCGGCACAGGGACGAGCCAATGATGAAATCGGCGCATCCCTGGACATCGGACGTGATGTGGTCAGTCTGTGGCGCAAGCGGTTCTTCCATGAGCGATTGCCAGGACTGCAAGAGCGACCCCGACCGGGCCGCCCCCCGGTTTTTCCCCCCAGAGGTGGTCGTGCAGGTAAAGGCCATCGCGTGTGAGCTGCCAGCGACGCTGGGCGTGCCGCTTTCCCGTTTGAGTTCCGCAGATATCGTGCGTGAGGCGCAACGCTCAGGCATCGTGGCGACCTTAAGCAACAAGACCGTTTGGCGGTGGCTGCACGAGGATGCGATTCGCCCTTGGCAACATCGCACCTGGATTTTCCCGCGCGATCCGCAATTTATCTCGAAAGCCGGGCGTATCCTCGACCTGTACGCGAGGCACTGGGAAGGCCGCCCCCTGCGAGAGGACGAGTTTGTGCTCTCGACTGACGAGAAGACCAGCATCCAGGCGCGCATTCGAAAGCATGCCTCCTTGCCGCCCCGTCCAGGCCAGCCTGCTCGTGTCGAGCACGAGTACGCGCGGGGCGGCGCCTGGGCGTACCTCGCCGCGATGGATGTTCATCGCGCGAAATTCTTCGGCCGTTGCGAGCAGTCCACCGGCATCGAGCCGTTCAATCGCCTGGTTACCCAGGTCATGACGCAGCCACCGTATCGCGACGCCCACCGAGTATTCTGGATCATGGACAACGGCTCGTCGCATCGCGGCCAGCCGTGTGTTCGGCGCCTCAAAGCAGCCTTCCCCACCCTCGTCCCGGTGCATGGACCGGTCCACGCAAGCTGGCTCAATCAAATCGAAATCTACTTCTCCATCGTTGAACGCAAGGCGCTCACGCCCAACGACTTCAACTCGCTTGCGGAAGTCGAAAACCGACTCCTTGGCTTCCAACAATACTATGAGAACATCGCTGCGCCATTCGAGTGGAAATTCACGCGTGACGACCTTAAGGCAATGATGACAAAGCTTCATGCGCAACCTAATTCGCTTTGCTTGGCGGCTTAGATGAATACGTTGCCAAACTTATGAACCGAACTACTTAGTTTGAGGCGCAGCGCCCGCGGTTGAGGTGGGCGTCAAAGTCTCCAGGAAATAGCCTGACCGCGCTTTCAATCGGCGGTCCGGGCATATTAATCAGGTTACAAAAGCCCTTTCCTTTGTTGAAGGCAATCACCTTCGCAAACTGATCCATAATGGCTGCACCACCTTGACCTTGTTGAACCTTCTTGAGCATCGCGGCAAGCATGTTCGTTTCCATGCGGCAGGACGGGCATTGCCCACAAGATTCGCGAGCGAAAAATTCGGCAATCCGCAGCGTTTCCTCAACGACACATTCATCTTCAGCGAATATTCGCACGACGCCGCAGCCAATAGAAGACCCCGCTTCACGCACGGAATTGTGATCCAAAGCTACGTCGATCTTATCGGCGGGCAAAAAAGCTGACGACGGTCCGCCGGGGAGAATCGCCTTGATTTTCTTCCCGCTCTTTAAGCCGCCACCGCACTGCTCAATCAGGAAACGTAGAGGCGTGCCAAAAGGAAGCTCGTAAATACCGGGGCGGTGCATCTCTTCGCCGAGTGAAAATATCATCGTTCCCGAGCTTTCCGCGGTGCCGAACCTGCGATACCACGCGGCGCCTTTGTCCACGATGGGAGGAATATTCGCCAACGTCTCAACGTTGTTGACAGCAGTGGGCTTGGCAAAGAGTCCGGCGGTTGCCGGAAAGGGCGGCTTCTGTCGCGGGAGCGGTGGTTTACCCTCAATGACTTCCAACGCCGCGGTATCTTCTCCGGCGACATAATTCGGCGGGGCCTCCGTGATCGCCATTTCGAGGTTAAAGTCGCTGCCAAGGATGCGTTCGCCCCAATAGCCCGCTGCTTTTGCCTCGCTCAACGCCTCTCTCACACTCTGCAGCGCTGCGCTATATTGTTGGTTTACGTAAATGTAAGCTTTCGCCGCGCCTACGGCGTAAGCTGAAAGAATCACGCCCTCGATGATCAGATGGGGAAGTTTTTCTAGGAGCAAGCGGTCTTTTTTACTTCCGGGCTCATCCTCGCCACCGTTTAGAACCACGTAACGGGGCTGTTCGGGACAGCCGCGCGTAAAGGACCACTTCTTGCCAGTGGGGAAACCCGCTCCGCCTCTCCCTCGGAGCCCGGCCTCGGTCACCTCGTGAATTACATCGGCGGGTGGGATGCCTTTGAGTACCTTGGAGAGTGCGCCGTACCCCCCGCGCGCACGGTAAGCGTTGAACCCTTCCCGTTCCTCCGCCACGCCTTTGGGAAACAGAATGCCTTGCATGGCCGCGCTCAGAAAACACCGGTGTCTAACAACTGATAGATAAGATCCTTAAGGGACGGATCGATTTTGTCCAGACGCTTCACGTCGGGACCACCGGAAAGGTGATTGATAATATCGTCGAGATCATCTGTTTTCACCCCGGCATACCAGCTCTTTTCAGGGAAAAGAACAACATTGGGACCCTCCTGGCATGCACCAAAGCACATGTAGGGCCGCACCTCGACATCGGGCAGCCCTTTTTCCGTGACCTTACGTTCCAACTCCTTCATCAAGGCTTCGGCGCCCCGAGTTTTACAATCAACATTCTGGCAGACAAGACAGATCTGCTTCACCGGATTCTCCTTTGGCCCATGGTTACGGCTTAATTCATTTGCAGGACCCAGTTCTTGTCCTTAAAAAGGTCCTGGAGTATACGTTCGTCTTCAGGTCCGGGCAAAACCTCCGCTACGTGCCTTTTATATTCCTGTTCCGAAAGTAACTTTCCGTCCACGCTGTAAGGATGGCCTGCGAACTCACCGATCGAACGGTGAAACTTAAAATCCGGCATCGTGAGCCTGGCTTGGTGTTCCGGGACGAACTTGTTCAGTTCGTCGACTAAGCGATGGCACTCGCTAAAATAGTGGGCGCGGGACAGCTCATTGAGCCTGGCTTTGTCTGCCTCTTCCTTTGCTTCATGTTCATCAAAACGACCCTTGAGCCCCCAAACATAAGCCCACTGGGCTGAGGAAGAATGATCTGTCCCAAACAAATCATAGGCCGTGGTAAGCCACTTGTTAAAGTACTTTTGCACAATCGGAATCGGAATTGCACCCGCCCGAATAATTCGCGTCAACCCCGTATTGCCGGTAAACATATGGAAGAACTCCTCTTTCAGCATGGCCGTGACGCTTTGCGCTAGCGGAGCGAAAGCAGAGTGGCTCAGCATCGTGAGCTGGAACTTGCCGTCCCGGTCAATGAATTGGGTATAAGTAAAAAAGTCAAGCCAGTTGTTGACGGGTTCATTGAAAGAACCCAAAAGCCGGTTCTTCTGGAAGGCACGTCGCTCTAGCATTTTCTGCGCCTCGAGCTTGCCGGAGTCGCCAAAATAAGTGACCAAAAGATAGCACATTTGCCACCCATGGCGCATCTCCTCACAGTTTACCCGAATTAAGGACTGGCGGTCGTAGTCCGTCGGAGCCGTATCCAAAAGGTTTTTCTGTTGTTCGACGGAAGCAAACTCGGTATCGCCCTGATAGACGATTAGGTTCAGCAGGGCGTCTCGTATCGATTGATTGGGAATCTGACCCACCCGTTCCCACTTCCGCTGCCCCTTGAAGTCACCAAACTCAATTTCCGGGCTATGCAGCTCACCGAGCTTGGTCTCAAACTGGTAGTCACCGACCAAGGATGAATCATAGCCAATGTCCTCGCGCCATTGTTTAAAGTAGTCAATCCAATCATCAAAGGTGGATATCTTCGTCATTGCCTGCCTCCAAAACGGATTAGTTCGAACGATCGTTCGAACTCTCACAAGCTAGCGCGGGCGGGACAAAAAATCAACCCTAGTGGTGCAATTCCATCATCTCCACTAAGCCCAGATCGCGCATCTGCTCGAACAGATAGCGCTTGATTTCGCCCAGGCCGTCCATCTGAAGCACAATCTGCGCTACGGCCTTAGCATCTTGATAGTTGACCGAGCGCACGATCTTTTTGATGATTGGAACAAAAAAGGCCTCCATACTGAACTCTTCAAGGCCCATGCCCAGAAGCAGCAGCGTGCAGAGTGGATCGCCGGCCATTTCACCGCAGAGCCCCACCCGTTTTCCCTCTCTTTTGGCGCCCTGAATGGTCTCCATCAGCGCCGCAAGAACCGCGGGATGAAACGGTTGGTAAAGATCGGCAACCTTAGGATTGCTACGGTCCACCGCTAATAGATACTGAATCAAATCGTTGGTTCCGATGCTAAAAAAATCCACCTCGCGAATGAAGCGCGCCGCTAACTGAACCGCAGCGGGCACTTCCACCATGATCCCCAGTTCCATTTGATGGTCGTAGGGCACTCCCTCCGACTTCAGCTCTTCCTTGACTTGGGACAAAATTTCTTTAACTCTGAGCACCTCTTCCAGGCTCGACACCATCGGCAACAACAGGCGGACACGACCACAGGCACCCGCTCTCAGGATCGCACGCAATTGGGTTTTGAATAGCTCAACCACTTCCAGGGAAATTCGAATCGAGCGCCACCCAAGGAAAGGATTGGGCTCCTCTGTCACTTTGCGGACGTAAAGCGGATACTTGTCGGCGCCGATGTCTAGCGTGCGAATAGTTACTGGCTTTCCCTGCATGTCTTCGACCACGCGGCGATAGAGATCGTACTGCTCTTCTTCGCCGGGAAAGTCCAGATGCGACAGGAACGGAACTTCGGTCCGATAAAGCCCGATTCCCTGGGCTCCATGGACATGTGCCAACGCGACGTCTGTGAGTAAGCCGACATTCGCATACAAAGATACACGGTGGCCATCCTGAGTCTCTGAAGGCAAATTCCGTATTTCATCGAGCTCGCGATTGAAGGCCACGTAATCTCGCTCGAGGCGGTCGTACTCGTGAATGACTTCCGGGCTCGGATTCACGAAAACAACGCCGGAGTTCCCGTCGACAATGACAGAGTCGCCCGAACGTAATGTCTCCAGCAAACCCTCAACACCGACGACCGTAGGGATCTCGAAAGATTTTGCCAGCAGCGCCGCGTGTGATGTGACACCCCCTTTTGCGAGCACAATGCCGCGGAACCGGCCGCCCTCGATTAAGGACAAATCCGCGGGTAGGAGATCCTCGCTGACCAGCACCGGATCTTCCGGCAAAACCGGCTTTGCGTTGTTGGCCCCCGATAGATTTTCCAAAATTCTCTGCGCCACATCGCGCACATCCGCGGACCTCTCTCTTAGGTACTCGTCTTCAATGCGCGTAAAGAGCCCCAGATACTCCTGAAAAACGCTGCACACCGCATACCCCGCCGTCACCTTTTCGCGCAGGATTTTCTTCTCGACGCGCTCAATCAACGCGGGATCCTCAATAATCAAGCGTTGCACATCAAATACGGCTTCTTCCTCTTTGGAAAGGAGAATTTTCATGCTCTGTTTTACCTGGTTGATTTGTTCGAGACCCTTTTCCACGGCCGCGCGAAATTTTTTCAGCTCTCGTGTTGGTTTCCGCGTTCCCTCCTTCCGTACCGAGCTCAAATTCAGCCGCGGCTTCAGAACATGAACGGTTCCCCGGCCAAATCCGGGCGCCACCGCTAACCCCGTAAGACGACCAGCCCATTTTTGACCTTGTCGTGCAACGGGCCGCTCCCGACGCCTGCCCTCATACGCTCTCAGCTTTCTGAGAGCTTCAACCAGCCGCTTGTGGTATTCCTTTCGCTCTCGCTCTTTCGTCTGAATCGACTCCGAAAGTCGTGCTTGAATCAAAATATTCGATACTTGAGAAGAAATCGCTCGAAGAAGACTGATCTCATCGCGCGAGAACTGGCGCCGACGCGAGGTCTGAACGACAAGGACACCCAGGGGCATTTTCCCTTCTACGAGTGGCACCCCCAGAAAGGAGTGAAAGCGTTCCTCTCCGGTTTCCGGGAAATATTTGTAGCGCGGGTGCGCCTGCGCGTCGACCACCCTCACCGCACTCATACGTTCTATCACCAATCCGGTCAGACCCTCACTAATTCCCATCGAAACCTTACCCACGGCCTCGGGTTCCAGTCCCGTGGTGGCACAGAGGGTCAAGCGACTCTTTTGCCGGTCCAACAGATAGAGCGAACAGACCTCCGCTTTCATGCGCTCGGTTACGGTCGCGACGATGTTCCTTAACGTCTCCTGAAGGTTCTGCGAGTGACTGATGAGGGTGTTAATATCCTCAATCAGAGTGAGGTGAATAAGTTCTTGCGGAGAGGGCTTTCGGTTCCGTGCCATAAAATCAGCGAATCCCGTGCAAAAATACACGCACAGCCCCGCCGGTTCAAGCCTTATTGTCGCGGGGCAAACTCTTCGTCAGGGTCGATCTTGTTGATGACGAGGCCGCTCAGGAGTTTGGGGTAAAAGAAAGTGGTTTTCTGGGGCATTCTCTCCCCCTGAAGCGCAACTGAGAAGACTTGTTCCGACTGTGGTGGGTTGAGAATGAATGCGGCCTGGTCACGCTCCTGATCGACGGCTTCAAGAGCTTCCTCCTCGTCCTCAAGGTAGCGGATGACCCCTTGTTGCAACTGCCTTTCTGGACTCATGCCCAGAATGTGCTGCAAGATGAGGCGGTGGAGAATGCTCACATCGAGTTCCTGCAGCGACGCGCTCATCTCCGGGGCCAACTTTTTCATCGTGCGCTTGCTCTTTAACCGTAAGATCAAATACCGCGGGTCATTGCCGAAGGTAGAGCCAATAGGATAACGCTTTTTACGTCCACTTTTCAGCGCTTTGAGAAAATCGCGCCGGCCGTCGCGGGTCTTGGGATAGGGTTCTATGAAGAAATACTTTTGCAGCAACTCTTCTAGACGACGAAAGGGAATGGGGGTAAAACCCCGAACCAGGCGATGGGTCGGCAGAATCACTAGACCATTGTCCTTCGTGTTGGCAAAATGCATGAGCGCGAAATTAAACGCTTCACGACCGCTTGAGTTCGTCCGTTCATGCCGCAAGTGATCCCGGTACCTCAACGAAGCTTCGTAGCGGTGGTGCCCATCGGCAATGAGCAGAGGCTGATTGACCATGGCCTTCTGCACGGCGCTGATGAGCTCCGTGTCACGGATCGACCACAGCAGGCTAGCACCGCCGTTGGGGTCTTGAGTGGCGACGGCTGGGGGCACGCCTTGAGTATGTTCGGCCAGCACGCGATTGATGGTCTGCTTGGGCTCCGAATAGAGGGCAAAGATCGAGCTCAAGTTGGCGTGGCAGGCAAGCATCAGGCGCAACCTGTCTTCCTTCGGTCCCTCAAGCGTGCGCTCATGGGGATGGATACTGCCTTCGGAAAAATCTTCCAACTGGACCAAAGCGAAAAACCCCAAGCGTTCTTTTTCTTCTCCCGTGCGCAAGCGGAAGCGTTGCCGCAGAAAATAGATCGCGGGATGCTCTTCACGCGCGAGCACGCCCTCTTTTTGCCAGCGGTTGAAGAGCGCGGACGCCTGTTCGTAGGAATTCGCCTCCTGGTTCAGGATCAACCGCACAATATTGTAAGGTGATCGCCGGTGGAGCCTCTCCTGCTCTTCCGGGTTGATCACGTCGTAAGGCGGTGCGACAACCTTGGAAATGTCTGAGATCCGCTTTGGATTGTAAAGCAGGCCACGAAACGGAGCGATGCGAACCATGCCGTTAGAGTTTATGAAGCGGAGCGCAACGTTTTTTGCAGTGCCACCCGCTTAATTTCTCCTTCCCGGATCACCCGGATTTGATCCTTGTCCACCTCGACCACGGTTGAACCTTTTTTTCCGCGTAGCTTACCGCCATCGAGAACAACGCGAACGCTTGCAACAAAGTAATCGAGAACCTCCTGCCGGGTCCGTGCCGGAGTCTGACCTGAGCGGTTTGCGCTGGTCGCTGTGATCGGACGTCCCAACTCCGAGACCAGACGCTGTGCAAGGGGGTGACTTGATACGCGAACCCCAACCCCACCACGACGATTGAGCAGCGGTTTAGGAAGCCTAGGATTCCCCGGCAACACGAGCGTTAGCGGTCCTGGCCAAAATTGGTCGATAAGCAATTGTGCTAGAGGCGGGATTGCGGTAACAACGCAACGGAGCATTCCTTGGTCCGCAACGATAACCGGTATTGGGTTATTCGGGGCACGCCCTTTCAACCTGACAACGCACCTGACCGCCCTCGCACTGAGAGCATCGGCTCCCAAACCATAAAAGGTTTCCGTCGGGAAACCGATCACTTGTCCATGATTGAGAGTTTCGAGCGCCTCAACTAGAAAGTTGTCGGTTTTGTCGATTTTCTTGCAGCTTTTTGTCTTTCTCTTCAACGCCACAAGCCATCTCCTGTTTGAAACGGTCTAGCGCCAACGCCAAACTCTCGTCCGCAAGAGAAAGAATCTGGGCGGCAAAGATTGCCGCGTTTGCCGCGCCTGCCTTACCAATCGCCATCGTTGCCACTGGCACCCCAGCGGGCATCTGCACGGTGGAGAGCAGAGCATCCAGCCCTTTCAAACTCGATGAATCAATGGGCACCCCAATCACCGGGATCGTAGTGTTAGCAGCAACCAGGCCACCCAAGTGCGCAGCCGCTCCGGCCCCAACGATAATGACCTTAAAGTCGCGTTCGCGTGCATGAGCGGCGAACTCAAGCGCTTGATGCGGTGATCGGTGTGCAGAAAGAATGTGCACCTCGTACGGGATACCGAAGTGTTCTAACCTCTTTTCCGCCTCCTCCATTACCGGCAGGTCCGAATCGCTCCCCATCAGAATGGCAACCTCCGCCTTATTGCTCATTTAGACTCCCTTGGCAGACTCCTTTGGGCGCATCACTGTAGGGCGCGCCGAGCGATATCCGTCCGATAGTGCATGCTTTCCCACTCGATCTCACGAACTGCGCGATACACTTCCTCTACAGCCTTCTGAATGCCGCGTCCGAGCGCGGTCACCCCCAACACACGACCCCCAGCAGTTAACCATTCCTCGCCAGCGCGTGCCGTGCCGCAATGGAACACAAAGCCGTTCTGCCATGCTTGAAGTTTTTCCAACCCGCGAATCGTTTTCCCTTTCGCATACGCTCCTGGATATCCGCCGGAACACAAGACCACACAAACCGCCGTTTGCGTGCTCCACTGGGCCCGCACCAGATCCAGCTCCCCGCGCATCGTGCATTCCAACAGCGAAACGAGATCATTTTCAAGCCGCATCAATACCGGCTGGCATTCAGGATCCCCAAACCTGACATTAAACTCCAAGACCTTAGGACCTTCCGCCGTCAGCATAAGACCCACGTAGAGAAGACCGCGATAGCTAATCCCCCTCTTTTTCAGCCCTCTGACCAGCGGCTCGAGGATCTCGCTCATCACAAGGCCTTCAACTTTAGCCGTCAAAACCGGTGCCGGTGAATATGCCCCCATCCCCCCAGTATTGGGTCCCTTGTCACCGTTGAAAACCCGCTTGTGATCCTGTGAAGAAGCTAAGGGCAAATAGTGTGCGCCGTCAAGTAAAACCATAAAAGACGCCTCTTCACCCCGGAGAAACTCTTCAATGACGACTCGTTCTCCAGCATCGCCAAAGACCTTCCGTACCATAATCTCTTCAATCGCCGACTCCGCCTCTGCGTGGTTTAAGCACACGACCACTCCTTTTCCCCCAGCCAGGCCATCAGCTTTTACCACGCAAGGCAGATCGCAGTGCCGGACAAATTCGCGCGCCAAGCGGCTATCGGAAAAAATACGGAAGGAAGCGGTTGGAATTCCATTCTCCGCAAGAATCTGCTTCGTAAAAGCTTTGCTTCCCTCAAGCTTTGCCGCCTCCCGGTTAGGGCCGAAGATTTTCATTCCTCGAGCTTCAAAGTGATCGACAATGCCCAAGGTTAACGGAAGCTCGGGACCTACAACTGTCAAATCGATTTTTTCGCGGCTAGCAAAATCGCCAAGTTTTTCAATCTCGTCTGAGCCGATGGCAATCAACTCGGCGCTTTCTCCAATGCCCGCGTTGCCCGGAGCGCAATAGACTTTTTTGACTTGTGGGCTCTGGCTTATTTTCCATACCAGGGCATGCTCGCGACCGCCACTGCCAACAACAAGGAGCTTCATCACGCCTAGCTTTAATGATTCAGATAAGCGCCTAATGTCTGAAGTGCCTGACCCCCGTCAAGACCATCGCGATACCGTGCTCGTCGGCTGCCGCGATGACTTCGTCGTCTTTGATCGATCCTCCGGGCTGAACGACCGCCGTCGCACCTGCTTTAGCAGCTTCATCGACGCCATCGCGAAACGGGTAGAAGCCGTCCGATGCGACCGCGGACCCCCGCAAACCAAGCCCATGCGTTTGTGCCCGCAGCACCGCGATTCTAGCTGAATCGACGCGGCTCATTTGGCCGGCGCCCACGCCCAGCACTTGATCCCGCGAGGCAAAGACAATGGTGTTGGATTTCACATGACGGCAAACGCGCCAAGCAAGATCAAGCGCCTCGTACTCTTGGGGCGCAGGCTTGCGTTTGGTAACCACCTTGCAGGCTCTGACATCAACCACACTTCTATCCCAGTCTTGAACCAAGAGCCCGCCCTGGACGCGTCTGAGATCGTACCCGCCGCCGCTTTGCGGCTTCATCTCGACCTCAAGCAACCTGAGATTCAGCAGCCTCTTGTTTGCGGATAGCACCGCCCTTGCCTCAGGGCTGAAGGCCGGCGCGATGACGATTTCCAGGAAAATCCCCTGCAGTTCGTTAGCCGTTTCCTCGTCGACCAAGCGGTTCAGACCGATCACGCCACCAAAGATAGAAACCGGGTCGGAGGCGCGTGCCTTGCGAAACGCATCCGCCAGCGAAATCTTTGAGATGGCAGCCCCGCAGGGATTGGTATGCTTGATCACCACGGCAGCCGTCTCCGAAAACTCTAAAACGGCATTCAATGCGGCGTCGGCATCCAAAATATTGTTAAACGAGAGCTCCTTGCCCTGGATTTGTCGCGCGGTAGCAACCGAGGGCCCAGAGTAGTCATTGCTCGCGTAGAACGCCGCTTGTTGCTGGGGATTTTCTCCGTAACGCAGGTCTTGGAGTTTGGTAAACTGAAGGGTCAATGTTTGACTCCATCTTCCCGGCTTCTGCTCTCTATCAAGCGAGCTCAAAAAGTTGGAAATCGCGGCATCATAGCGCGCCGTATGTCCAAAGGCCTTGACGGCCAGGCGAAAGCGTGTCCCTGCGCAAAGCTCACCACCTTGTTCTCGTAACTCTGTTAGTACCGCACCGTAATCGGCAGGGTCCACAACCACAGCGACATGCGCATGGTTTTTCGCCGCGGACCGAACCATCGAAGGGCCGCCGATGTCAATTTGCTCGATGATTTCAGGCAGCGGAGCCTGGTTCTTGACGGTTTCCTCGAAAGGATAGAGGTTTACGACAACAAGGTCGATGGGTACGATTCCCTGACTTTGCATCTGCGCCACGTGCTCGGCGTTGTCGCGCAGGGCAAGGATCCCGCCGTGCACTTTGGGATGGAGAGTTTTCACACGACCGCCCATCATTTCTGGAAATCCGGTCATTTCAGAAACGTCTCGCACCGCAATCTTCTTTTCACGCAGCAAAGCCGCCGTGCCACCGGTAGAGATGATTTCGACCCCAAGTTGTGCAAGCGCCTCAGCCATTTCTGCGACACCTTGCTTATTGGAAACACTAATCAATGCCCGCTGAATCTTCGCCACAACGAACGCTGCCTCCCTGGAAATCCTGAATTAGAGATCTTCGTCGTACCGTGGAACCCTAGCGCCAATAGAGGTAAGAATCTCGTAAGGGATGGTGTTTGCCCAAGTAGCCATTTCATCAACGGAGATAGACTGCTCACCCTGCTTGCCAACGAGGACCACTTCATCTCCCTGCTTCACATTTCGTATAGCGGTAACATCTACCATAGTCAAATCCATGCATACGGCGCCGACAATCGGGGCTCTTTGTTGATGAACAAGAACCTCACCGCGGTTAGACAGGAGCCGGTTATAGCCGTCGGCATAGCCCACCGGAAGGGTGGCGATAAGGCTCTCTCTCTGTGTTACGAAAGTGCCTCGATAGCTGATTCGAGAACTGTGCGGCACTTTTTTCACTTGAAGAATTCTTGTCTTCCACGACAGCACGGGTTTTAATTCGATGATACCGGTCATGTGTGGCGACGGGTAAATTCCGTAAAGCAACAGGCCGGGACGGACCAGAGAAAAATGCGCGCGCGGCAACGTGATCACAGCCGCGCTGTTTGCCATGTGGACAACAGACGGTTCGTGGCCTTCCTCCTTCAGGCGCTCGAGAAGGGATAAAAACGACTCTAGTTGACTTTGAGTGTATTCGCCCGAGACGCTTTCCGCTTGAGAGAAATGTGACAGCACCCCTTCTAGCCTCAACGCCCGCACCTCCCTCAATGAGGGCAACCACGAATCAATTTCGGACGCCAAGAGACCGATACGTCCCATCCCGGTATCCACTTTGAGATGGAAATTCAGCGTGCGACCACGCCGCAATACCGCCGCTTCGACCTGGCGCAACATTTCCAGATCGCAGATTACTGGGGTCAGACGGTTTTGCGCTACCTCTTCCGATTGTCCAGCATAGATTCCTGCCAGAACAAGGACGGGCGCACGAATTCCTGCTTGGCGCAGCTCCACCCCTTCCTCGACCGTCGCAACGCCAAAAGCATCGCTCCCTTCATTCTCGAGAACACGCGCCACCCGGCTCGCCCCATGCCCATAGGCATCCGCCTTCACTACTGAGAGGATCTTGACGCCCGCGGCAATCTTTTTTCTCGCCTGGCGGAAGTTCCAGCTCAGGGCACCAACGTCAATGTGACAGAAAGTAGGACGTCCGTTATGGCTTGAACCCATGGTTACGTAACCCTCACTTTACCCGGAGAAGGCGCCGGTTTAAGAGACCTTAGACCCTGCACTGACTTCCTTCTGGGGTGTTAAAACCACAATCCGCTCACCATCGCTTGCTGCCAGGAGCATGCCCTGGCTTTCGATCCCCCTGAGCGTTGCCGGTTCTAGGTTGGCGACAATAACGACCTGTCGCCCTACCAGCTCTTCCGGAATGTAGGAGCGGCGGATCCCCGCTACAATCTGCCGCTCCTCCGATCCTAAATCGACACGCAACACCAGCAGTCGATCCGCATTCGGGTGCGCCTCGGCGCTGCGCACGGTTCCAACCTTAAGCTCCAGCCGTCTGAATTCTTCAATGTTGATCATTCGTGCCTCGCCTTTAAGAGTCGTAAGATTTTTTCCTGCACTCCGTCAAAACCGCCGTTGGACATCACCAAGACCACGTCACCGGCGCGTGCCTCGGAGCTGACATGGGTGGCGATATCGCTAGCCTTCTGAATAAAAACGGCGCGTGCAGCACCGCGGCGATTGATCTCCGCCACAACCTCAGAAGGAGAAAGCCTATTTTCTGCTGGAACTTTCTCCGGCTGGTAGAGCCCCGCAACAACTGAAAAGTCCGCCGCCGCCAAGGCGTAAGCAAATTCAATTGCGAAGATCTTTCTCCGGCTCGTTTGGCTGCGGGGCTCAAAGATAGCCCAAAGCCTTTGCCCCGGATACGCAGCTCTGATGGCCGCAATGGTTTCCTTGACGGCCGTCGGGTGATGGGCAAAATCATCGATTACGGTGATTCCTCCTACTGTCCCTCTGTGCTCCTGACGCCTTCTTACTCCGGCAAAACTTGCCAGCGCCTGTGCTAACACCGCTCGTACAATTCCCAATTCTTTTCCCAGGGCATAAACCGCCAGAGCGTTCATGACATTGTGCCGGCCAACGAGTGAGATTTCTAAAGTCCCCTCAGAGCGCCGGTGTTGGAATACTTCAAAAGAGGTCTTGTTTTCCTGAACCTTGATGTTTCCCGCTTCCCAATCTGCTCCGGGAGTCCCATACGAGATCACCCGTGCGGACGCATAGCGACAGACCTCTCTCACGGCCTGATATTCCCAAGACGCAATCAAAATCCCGGACGAAGGAAGAAGTTCAACGAGTCTGCGGAACGCCTCCTTGAGATGATCAAGATCGCGATAAATATCGGCATGATCGAATTCCAGGCTCGTGAGAATGACCCTGTCCGGCTTGTAGTGCAAGAACTTCGGCCCCTTGTCAAAGAAAGCTGTGTCATACTCATCTCCCTCGGTAACCACCCAGCCACCGTTTCCCTGCCCAAACCCGCTGCGAAAATTGAGCGGAATCCCGCCGATAAAGAAACTCGGATCCCATCCTGCCTGACTCAAAACCCAGGCCATCAGAGAGGCTGTGGTGGTCTTTCCGTGCGTACCCGCCACCACAATGGACTTCTTCGAACCGATGAGAAACTGGCTCAGGGCTTGGGGCAGAGACATATATGCGATTTTTCTTTCGAGCACAGCCTGCGCTTCGGGATTATCTCGAGAAACGGCGTTACCGATGATGACGAGATCCGGGCAGCCTTGAATATTTTCCTTGCGGTATCCGGAACAGACCACAATCCCTAACTCCGCAAGAAAAGTGCTCATCGGCGGATAAACGTTTTGATCCGAACCGGTTACCCTGTAGCCCTGCGCATGGAGTAGACCCGCAAGCGAGGCCATCCCCACACCGCAGATGGCGACAAAATGCACGTGACCGCCTAGAGTCAGTCCCGGAGTCATTGAAGAAGTCGCTCCATGATAAGGTCGTGAATGCGGGGGCGGAAGGCGCTTATCTTATCGTTATCCCGGGTCGGATGAACGCGATTGTTCAGCAGGATCACGTGGCAGTCCTGTTCTAAATCCCACCAGATAGAGGTGCCTGTAAACCCCAGGTGCCCTACCGCGGTGCGAGAAAAATATTTACCGCTAGAAGAATTCCGCTCCGATGGCGTGTCCCAGCCGAGAGCATAGGTCCACCCTTTGACGGCTGTGTCCCGGGAGAGAAACTCGCGCACCAACGCAGTCTTCAGAAAACCCTCTTTCCCCTGATAACAGTCTCTGAGGCGAACCAACAATTGATGCAGGTCATGCAGGCAGGAAAAAAGACCCGCATGTCCGGCGACTCCGCCCATCGCGTAAGCATTGTCATCATCGACCTCCCCGCAGAGAACCCGCTCGCGCCACGAACACTTCCGTGTGGGCACGAATCTAATGCCCGCTTTGCGAGACAGCTTCTTTGCGTTGAGATCAACAAAGAAAGTTGACTCCAGCCCAAGCGGACCAAAGATTTCTTTGTCACAATACTGATCCAATGCGCACCCCCCAACCAGTTCCACGATTTCACCCAAAAGGATAAAACCCAGGTCGCTGTATACGCCGCGCGCACCAGGAAGGGACGCCACCTCTTCATTGCGTACCTGTTTGAAGATGTAGTTTTTCGCGTCGTGGCTCCCGACAAAGCCCTTGACTCCTGCCTTTTCTATTTCCAGAGCCTGCTGGTAGTAGGGCCTCCAGGCCGGGAGCCCGGAGGTGTGGGTTAAGAGCCGGCGCAGGGTGATTTTCTGCGTCTGCGGGGCAACCATAGCTGGAGCAAATTGGCTTACGGGGTCGTCCAAAGCGACTCTTCCCTCCCGCACCAAGACCATCAAGGCGGTTGTGGTCGCCAGGGGTTTCGTGAGAGAGGCCAGGTCAAAGACATCATCTATTTGCATCCGCTGTCGATCCGCTCGAGACGAACGGAACCCATAGGCGGCTTCAAGAACAATCCGACCCGCTTTTGCGGCCAATACGGCAGCCCCGGGAAAGACACCCTGTTCTACGGCCTCCTGGAATGCCTTATCGACGCTCCTGAAGCTCGACTTTGCCTTCGGATCAGAAACGGATGCCATGCCGGGCCTAAATTGCTACCGGCGACTCGAGCAAAGAAACCGTGCCCGCATCGCCATCCAATTTCATCTTGATGCCGAACGGCAGGACCACATTCTCATCTCCATGCCCAGCCGGGAACCCCATCACTACCGGGTAAGCAGCATCGCAAAAAAACTCCGCAATGATATCGGTCACTTCCCGCGCGCCATCGCCCTCACATTGGCTAAAACTCCCGAAGACCAATCCCTTTATCTCGTTAAACTTTCCGGCCATTTTAAGGTGCGTAAGCATTCTTTCAATGCGGTAGGGCCTCTCGCCAATATCCTCAAGGAAAAGGATCTTGCCTTTGGTATCTACTTCGTAAGAAGTTCCTAGTGTTGTCACGAGCAGGGAAAGGCATCCTCCAGCCATTTCGCCTTCTGCCACCCCGTCCCGGATAATCTGTGGCACCTTGATATCCCAATGCGTTTTTTCGCCCGAAAGGGTTTTCCAAAAGAACTCCCGAGTCCGTCCGGTCATACCCGCAGCAATGTCCATGGCTACCATCGGACCGTGGAAGGTCACCAGCCCGCATGTCTGCCGCAGCCAATTTAACAGAATCGTCACATCACTATAGCCCACAAAGACCTTCGGGTGCTGGCGTACAAGGTCTGCATCAAGCAACGGCAGAAGCTGCACGGAGCCGAACCCCCCGCGCGCACAAAAGACCGCTCCGATATCAGGGCGGACAAAGAATTGCTCCAAGGCTCTTGCCCGCGGCTCTTCGTTACCTGCGAGATACCCTTTCTTTTCAGTTAACCCTTGAGCAAGTTCAACGTTGAATCCTGCGCCGCGCAGGGCGACAACTCCGGCCTCCAGCCGTTCAAGGTTTACCGACCCGGCCGGGGCAACTACACCGATTCTATCTCCAAAGTGTAACGGGCCAGGTTTTATGGCAATCACGTTGTTTTCCACAGCCTAAGTTATGTGTCAGCAACTAGCGCTCTGCCAGCCTGTGGATAAGTCCCACCGATCCTTTCGAAGCATTATTAAGGGTATCCAAGGCCTTAATTTGGAGCCAAATTTCCGTTGCCTTATGGCTAACCAATCTCTGGCGAGCTTGACAAGCACCGCCACTGCGGTTAAGGCATATGCGAAGTAAATAGTTGTAGCCGATCTTTTCCACAAGTTTTTGACAACGATCCACAACTTTTCCACAACCAGCAAACATGAAGCCCGAAGAGATTGAAAAGCTCGCGGAAGTTCTGCTTCAAGACCTATCGGGCGCGCAGTTAATCGTCCTCAAAGCAGACAAGACCGCCGTAAAGTCTACGATCAAAGACATTATAGCGAAAAACTTTGCCGAGGAGCAGCAAATTGAGCAGGAAGCCCGTAAATTACTGGCTGCCAACAAGCCCGCCGGAAACGACCTGGATGAACACAAAATGTTTCTTCTGATAAAGCAGAAATTGGCCCAGCAAAAGGGGTTTGTCTTATGAGCCGTGTTTCCGACACCCGCATTGCCCGTCTGGCCCATCTGGTTATAGATGGGGTGCGCGCCGCGAATCTTGCCGAAATCCTCAACCCCCCGGCGGCGCTGCGCGAAGCCAAGAGGGTCATGGCGGATTTTTTTAACCATGAGAGCGATCTGGACGAGATCGTACGGCAGAAGATCCAATCTCTCTCGCGTGCGGTGCCGCCGGGAAGCCGCGAATGGGATATCCTTTACCGTAAGTACCGTGAAGAAGAGCTGAAAAAGCATCGGGACAGGTCCTAAAGGCTTGACAGAGCAGAATTCCGGTCTTACACATAAATACGGTATTTTTTTGCCAAGTGGCAATTCATCCGACTGCTTATTATTAGCAAGTCTTAGACTTTCAACGAATACTGGGAAAGGAGGAAGGCATGAAGATTAGGCCGCTTCAGGATCGCGTAATCATTAAGCGTGTCCAGGAGGAGGAAAAGACTAAGGGGGGAATCATCATTCCGGACACCGCCAAAGAAAAACCACAGGAGGGGAAGGTGGTCGGGGTAGGAAAAGGGAAACTTGACGAGAACGGCAAAGTCGTTCCCATGGAAGTCAAAGTTAATGACAAAATCCTCTTCGGCAAGTACTCCGGCTCGGAAATTAACATTGATGGAATCGAACATTTGATTCTCCGAGAGGAGGATATCTTAGGGGTCATTGAAGACTAAGTCACCAAAGTTGGAGGAAACAGAATGGCAGCAAAAACACTAAAATTTAGCCAAGAAGCGCGCGACGCAATCCTGCGCGGCGTGAACATTCTCGCCGATGCCGTGACGGTCACTTTGGGGCCGAAGGGAAGAAACGTGGTGCTCGACAAGTCGTTTGGCGCGCCCAATGTCACCAAAGACGGTGTTACCGTAGCCAAAGAAGTAGAGCTGGAAGATAAGTTTGAAAATATGGGCGCTCAGATGGTCAAAGAAGTTGCTAGCAAAACCTCGGAGATTGCCGGTGACGGGACCACAACCGCAACCGTCTTGGCACGTCAGCTCTATGCCGAGGGCCTCAAGATGGTCGCCGCGGGGCACGATCCGATGTCGCTCAAGCGTGGCATTGACAAGGCCGTTACCGGGGTCGCTGCGGAACTCAAGAGTATGTCCAAGGCCACCAAGGATCCCAAAGAGATCGCCCAGGTTGGAACGATTGCCGCCAACAACGACAAGACCATTGGGGAAGTGATTGCAGAAGCGATGAACAAGGTGGGGAAGGAAGGGGTCATAACCGTCGAGGAGGCGAAAGGTCTGGAGACGACCCTGGAACTTGTCGAGGGTATGCAATTCGACCGCGGTTATCTCTCGCCTTACTTTGTCACTGACCCGGAGCGCATGGAGGCTGTGCTCGAAACCGCTTACATTCTCATTCACGAAAAGAAGATCTCGAACATGAAGGAGCTGCTCCCTGTTTTGGAGGAGATTGCCAAGACCGGAAGACCTTTCTTGATCATCGCGGAGGAAATTGAAGGCGAAGCCTTGGCAACCCTCGTGGTCAATAAGATTCGTGGCATCTTGCAATGCGTGGCGGTTAAGGCGCCCGGCTTCGGCGACAGAAGGAAAGCCATGCTGGAAGATATTGCCATTTTGACCGGAGGCAAATTAATTGCAGAAGAACTGGGGCTCAAACTGGAGAACGTAACTCTGCAGGATTTGGGTAAAGCAAAGCGAATCGTCGTGGACAAAGACAACACGACGCTCATCGACGGAGGCGGAAAAAAGGCCGACATCGAAGGCCGTGTAAAGCAGATCCGCGCCCAGATTGATGACACAACGTCTGACTACGACAGAGAGAAATTACAAGAGCGACTAGCCAAACTCGTGGGTGGAGTGGCTGTGATCAACGTGGGTGCGGCAACCGAGATTGAAATGAAGGAGAAAAAGGCTCGTGTCGAGGATGCTTTGCATGCAACTCGGGCCGCAGTCGAGGAAGGAATCGTACCCGGCGGCGGTGTAGCCCTGCTTCGGGCCGCGGCGACATTAGATAAACTCAAGGTTCCTGAAGACGAGCGCGCGGGCGTTATGATTGTCAAACGCGCCCTTGAGGAACCGCTCAAAAAGATCGCTAACAATGCGGGCGTCGATGGCTCTATTGCCCTCCAAAAAGTCAAAGAGGGAAAAGGCGCGTTTGGTTTCAACGCGGCAACGGAAGAATATGAGGATTTGCTAAAGTCGGGCATTATTGACCCGACCAAGGTAGTCCGAACAGCCCTACAAAATGCTGCCTCCGTAGCGGGCCTCCTGCTCACAACCGAGGCCATGGTTGCCGAAATTCCAGAGGATAAGCCCATGCCTGCCATGCCTCCGGGTGGTGGAATGGGTGGAATGGGTGGAATGGGTGGAATGGGCGGAATGGGTGGAATGATGTAGCCAACCTCTTCGCCCCGGCCCGTCTCAAGGCTGTTACGGGCTGGGGCTTTTGTTTCTCTCCCTACCTTGACTCAAAACCCCTTTCATACTACTCTAAAATAGCTTTTCCCCTGAAAAAATAACTGCTTAATCCTCTACCCCCTCATGTTCGAAGCACTCGCCGAGAAACTAGAACTGACCTTTAAGAAGCTGAAGGGTCAGGGAAAAGTCAGCTCCAGCAACATCCAGGAAGCGTTGCGGGAAGTTCGCCTGGCACTCCTCGAAGCCGACGTCAATTTCAAAGTTGTCAAAGCCTTCCTCGACGCCGTGACCGCAAAGGCGTTAGGGCAGGAAGTCCTCCAAAGCCTCACGCCCGAGCAGCACTTCATTAGGGTGGTCAAGGATGAACTGACCTCTCTTCTAGGCGAGGCCCAGTCTGAGTTAAGTCTGAAAGGAACGCCGCCGCTTGCGATCATGCTGGTGGGCCTGCAAGGATCAGGTAAAACCACCACCGCGGCAAAATTGGCTTCGTACCTCAAGAAGGAAAGAAAGAGAACGCCTTACCTCGTTCCTGCGGATATCCAGCGTCCCGCGGCTATTGAGCAACTCAAGACTTTGGGAGAGCAGCTTTCCATTCCGGTCCATGACTCAAAGGTGGAAACCTCTCCGGTCATCATTTGTCAGCAAGCCCTGGAACAGGCACGCAGCCGTTTTTTTGACACGCTCATTGTTGATACGGCCGGCAGGCTCCACATCGACGAAGCTCTGATGCAAGAGCTGAAAACCATGAAAGAAGTTCTCCAGCCGCACCATATTCTTATGGTCGCGGATGCGATGACGGGCCAAGACGCAGTTAAGCAGGCCCAGGCTTTCGACGAGCTGATAAATCTAACGGGCATCATCATGACAAAACTGGACGGAGACGCGCGCGGCGGGGCCGCCCTTTCCATGCGCCATACCATAGGCAAACCCATCCTGTTTGCCGGAATTGGGGAAAAGCTAGACGCACTGGAACCTTTTTATCCCGATCGGCTCGCGTCACGCATTTTAGGAATGGGAGACGTTGTTTCCCTGATTGAGAAAGCGCAGCACGCCTATCAGCAAAAGGAGAGCCTGCGCCTCGAGAAGCTGGCTGGCAAAGAGTTTTCTCTGGCGGATTTTCAAGACCACCTGCGCATGATCTCCAAGATGGGTTCAATCGGAGAAATTTTGGAAATGCTACCGGGAGGAAAAAAGCTAACCCAACAAGTCGATCTCACCAAGGCAGAAACGGAACTCAAACGGGTGGACGCCATGATCAATTCCATGACCCCAAACGAAAGACGCCAACCCGGGATTCTCAATGGCAGTCGGCGCCGCAGGATTGCCCGCGGCAGTGGTACCACTGTCACGGAAGTGAATCGTCTAATCAAGCAATTCCTGGAAATGAAGAAAATGATGCAGCGAGTCAATCGCCTGGGTACCCGCCGTCTGTTCGGCCGGGTCCCAGGTTTATTTCAGTGAAGGGAAAGAAAGCTATGAGCGTAAAAATACGTCTAAAGAGAATGGGTGCGAAGAAGAAACCCTATTATCGGGTTGTCGTGAGCGACTCGCGTTCACCTCGCGACGGTCGCTTTATCGATCAAGTGGGAACCTATAACCCCAGGTCTAGTGACGTGAAAATCGACGCGGAGAAGATCGACCGCTGGCTCAAGAGCGGAGCACAACCTTCGCAGACCGTTAGCAACCTGTTAAAAAAGGCAAGAAAGAGTCAGCCTAGCAACGGCTAGCAAAGGATTTTAATCTCTCGACAGGAGGTAACCTCCTTCATGAAAGAGCTAGTGCAATACCTGGCAAAGTCTCTGGTTTCGAACCCCGAAGCGGTAGAAGTCAAGGAAACCCAAGGAGAGACCGCATCGGTCTTGGAGCTCAAGGTCGCCAAAGAAGACCTCGGTCGCATTATCGGAAAACAGGGAAGAACGGCGAAGTCGATTCGCACAATCCTGAACGCCGCCGCCTCCAGGGCGAACCGGAAGGTGGTCCTGGAAATTGTCGAAGAAAAATAAGTTCGTCGTTAGCACAGCATGAGTAACAGCCCTTGATTCCCGTGGGAGAGTTGGTCACCACCCATGGACTTTTCGGGTGGCTTAAGCTTCATCCTTACAACCCGCAGACAACGGTTTTCCTTTCGGTCCGGAAGATTCATCTTCAAAAAGGAAGCACCTCGTCAGACTGCTTGATTGAAGGCTGCAAAGCCTTCAAGAAAGGCTTCTTGCTCAAGATCGCCGGGATGGACACCATTGACGCAGTCGAGCCTTGGGTTGGCTCCGTTGTAAGCGTCGATGAGAGTGACCTTCAGCCACTAGAGGCCGGAGAGTATTACCACTACCAAATCCTCGGTTTGGAGGTTCTTGATCACCACGACCGATGCCTGGGTCGGGTGACGCGAGTCTGGGCCAAACAGGGGGGCGACCTCTATATTGTGACGGGTGCGGGGAAAGAATATCTCATTCCCGCGGTGAGCGAGATCATCGAACGAGTCGATCTGGCTCAAGGCAAGATCATCATCAATCCACCGGCCGGACTTTTAGATCTTTAGTCTCCCCGGCCTTCCTCTCCTTAGTCATGACAAATTTCACGATTGTCACTCTGTTCCCGGGTATTTTTGCTTCCCCTTTGAGCCACAGCATCCTGCAAAGGGCGCAAAAAAAGGGGCTTGTGTCCGTCCAGCTGGTCGACTTAAGAGCTTACGCGAACGACCGGCATCGTGTTACCGACGATTACCCCTACGGCGGGGGCCAAGGGATGATCATGAAACCCGAACCGTTCATCAGTGCTATTGAGGATTTGAGGGCGAAGGTCCGCCGCCCGCGTGTTATTCTGCTGACTCCCCAGGGGAGCGTGTTTACCCAAGAGGAGGCCCAAAGACTCTCAGCTGAGGACGACTTGGTTCTCGTTTGCGGACGTTACGAGGGTGTAGACGATCGCGTGAAGAACTTTGTCGACGAGGAGTTGTCGATTGGAGATTACACTCTAAGCGGCGGAGAAACCGCGGCTCTGGTCGTCATCGATGCCGTGACCCGCTTGATTCCCGGCGTCCTCGGCAACGTCCGCTCTGCGCAAGAAGATTCGTTTTCTGAGGGTCTCCTGGAGTACCCACAATACACCCGGCCTGAAAATCACCTCGGTTTGAAGGTGCCGGAGGTTTTATTGTCCGGCGACCACGAACGCGTCAAGGCTTGGCGGCGGATGATGAGTCTCAAACTCACATGGGAACGCCGTCCTGACCTGTGGCGAAAAGCAACACTGACGCCAGAGGAAAAAAGCATTTTTGCGGTTGCCACAGCACCGATGTACGTCGCGCTGATTCATTTCCCGGTTTACGACAAGAACCACCAAGTTGTGACCACCGCGATCACCAACATGGATATTCATGATATTGCCCGCGCCGCGCGCACTTATGGCGTCGCAGCATTTTATGTGATCCACTCTGTCACTGGGTTACAGAAACTTGCGGCCAAGATCATCCACCACTGGGAACATGGCTATGGCAGCCAGTATAACGACACGCGTAAGGTGGCGCTCGCGCTGGCGCGGCTCAAGGGAACGCTGGATGAGACCATCCTCGATATCGAACAGGAATGCGGGACAAAACCGATTCTCATCGCGACCACCGCTAAAGATGGTGCCGGCAGGGTCTCTTTCGCAAACTTGAGGGAAATGCTAAGAAAAGATCGTAGGCCAATTCTTTTACTCCTCGGAACCGGCTGGGGATTGACCGAAGACGTCCTAGCTCAAGCAGATCACGTGTTAGAACCCATTGTGGGAAGAACCGACTATAATCATCTGTCTGTGCGCTCCGCTGCGGCAATTATCTTTGACCGACTTTTGGGCTGAGTCGCAACCCGGTGAGCGAGTCCAGACAAAAATGGAGGATGCATGAATGTCATTGACGCCCTTGAGGCTGAACAGGCCAAAAACCCGGCGCCGACGTTACGACCCGGCGAGACGGTGCGCGTCTACGTTAAAGTCGTGGAAGGTGACAAGGAGCGAACTCAGGTTTTCGAAGGCGTGGTGATTGGTCTCTCGGGCAAGGGAAGCCTGGAGACCTTCACCGTAAGGAAGATTTCCTATGGCGTCGGAGTTGAAAGAATCTTCCCGCTTCATTCTCCGCGCATCGACAGGGTTGAGGTTGTTTCAAAGGGCAAGGTGCGCCGGGCGAAACTCTACTACCTCAGAGGCCGAAAAGGTCGCGAGGCACGACTCGTCGAGGAAAGCCGGTAAGTGGATCTGTTTGCTCCCGCCTCCACCCGGGCGCCCGCTTCCTGCGCTCCCTTGGCGGAACGCATGCGTCCTTTAAGCGTGGAGGAATTTGTCGGACAGCAGCATTTGCTGGGTCCGGCAAGGCTGTTGCGCGAGCTGATTCACGCGCGCCGGCTCCACTCGCTTATCTTTTGGGGCCCGCCAGGATGTGGAAAAACCACACTGGCACAGATCCTCGCCTCTTCGAGCGGAGCTCGTTGCGTCCATTTCTCGGCCGTCACCGCAGGGGTTAAAGATCTAAAAAAAATCATCGAAGAGGCCGAACAGTTGCGCCGACTGGACCAGGCAACGGTTCTTTTTGTTGATGAAATTCACCACTTCAACAAGGCACAGCAGAACACCTTTCTGCCTCACGTTGAACAAGGAACGGTAACATTGATCGGTGCAACCACTGAGAATCCCTCTTTCCAAGTAATCGCGCCCCTCCTATCCCGCTGTCAGGTTTTGCTGCTCTACCCCCTCTCAGCGGAAGAAATCGGTTCGATCATCGACCGGGCACTCATGGACAGTGAACAAGGATTGGGTTCTTTAGGTTTGCAAATCAGCGCTGACGCACGTGAATTTCTCGTTGACAACTCGCAAGGCGATGCCCGGGTAGCTCTGAACACTCTGCAAACGGCTACCACCCTTCTGCAAACTCGCAAGGGTGATCAAACCATAGATCTTCCCTTGATCCGAGAGTCGATGCAAAAGAAGTCGCTGCTTTACGATAAGACCGGCGAGGAACATTACAACGTCATCTCCGCTTTCATTAAAAGCCTGCGGGGCAGCGACCCGGACGCGGCTCTGTACTGGCTGATGCGCATGCTGGAGGCGGGCGAGGACCCCCTGTTCATCGCGCGCCGGATGATCATTTTTGCCGCCGAGGATATTGGCAACGCCGACCCCCAGGCCCTACAAGTTGCCGTCACCGCGAAGGAGGCTTTTCATTTTGTTGGTCTTCCCGAGGGCAAAATCCCTCTGGCACAAGCAACCGCATACCTGGCAACCGCGCCAAAGTCCAACGCTTCTTACAAAGCCATGCTCGCCGCAGTCCAGGACGTTGAGGAGAAAGGCGCGCTCCCCGTGCCACTGCATCTCCGCAACGCTCTCACACCCCTCATGAAAAAATTCGGCTATGGAACCGAATACCGCTACGCTCACGATTTTCCCGAGCATGTAGTCGAGCAAGACCACCTCCCCACAGACCTCAAAGGGAAAAGATATTACGTTCCCTCCAACTCGGGCTTTGAGAAAACGATCCAGGACAGAATCAAGACCTGGGACAAGATCAGGCAGGGAAAGGAAGCCAGGGAACGCTAAACGTTGCTGGCGCCAGCTTGTGACCCCCCGGGGGGGCGAGCGCGGGATGCGAGCACACGGGTTAAGTCCGTGATCGCCTCAAGGGTCTCCAGGTTTTTTACCGCTGCAGCGATTTGCTCAGTCTTCTTCCTTGGGAGCCCGAGGGCGGCGTTGGCGTGGAACTTTGCTTCGATCTCTGCCGGCGGCAACGGATTCTCGAGACCACCGCGCGGATGGGGCTGGTTCTCCTCGAAAGTCCGGCCGTCCTTCATTCGAATCCTAACATGGCCGGAAAAGTGGCGCGGGTAGTCGATGCTAGGATCCAACTCATAGCTGACTTTTTCAGCGAGCCGAAGGAGCTCTGGATTCTGAATCGTCTCTTCGGTAAATTCCTCGAGGCCAGCTTTTCCACGCACCAGCATACAGGCAATACTGTAGGGCAAACTGAACTTGGCACCGTAGGAGGTTTTCGGGCGGCGCTTGTCCGCTATCGGCTCCCAGAGACGCGGCACCGGTCCCTCTGCCGTGCGGCAACGAATCTCCTCGATGTCGTCCGGCCGCAGCAAATATTTCTGCCGCAGCCGAAGAGCACAATCCATGTAGGGATGAGAGATTGAGCCACACGGATAGGACTTAAACGCGATCTTCGGGATCTCCCAGGACCGCCCCAGCTCCTCTAGCCTCTCCCACTGATAGTCTCCGTCTCCGCCGAAGGACTTGTAGAAACCATGCCGCCCTTCCAGCACCGTGACGGGTCCGCGAAACCCCTCGCGCGCCAATAGCGCCGCAACAATCCCCCCGTGGGCGGACCACCCCGGGTGCAGCCGCTTGGTCCACGATCCGTCTGCGAGATACTCGATAATGCCGGAGCTTTGGCTGCCGCAGACGCCAAAAGCATCGATCATCTGAGGCACTGAAAGCTCGTATAATCGCCCGGCAGCGGCGGCAGCACCGAACGTGGCACAGACGGCAGTAGGATGAAATCCGCGCGCATGAAATCGTCCTGGCGCGACCATTCCGACCTTGCACATGACCTCAATCGCGGCGATCGCTGCCTCGAGCACCTGCCGGCCATTGGCGCCCACCGCTTCTCCGACCGCGAGCGCGGTGATAACCCCACAGCAGCCGGTATGCACGATGGCCTCTTCCAGGGTGTCGTCGTAGTCCAGACCATGGGCCAAGGTGCCGTTGGCCAGAACCGCATTGGCAGGATGAACCTTATGCGATGTCCCGATCAAACGGCTCCTCTTCCCACCCCCCAAAGAGCGCGCGACCGCCAAGACCATGACGCCAAAGTCCATGGTCGAAGAGGCAAGGGCCACTCCCAATGTGTCGAGGAAAATGAACTTCGCCTTTTCCCGCACCGCCAATGGGGTGTCATTCAGATCGAGGCCGGCAACGAAAGACGCCAGCAGCTCTGAATAGCCTTTCACCTTATCGCCCTCGCTTTCCGCCCGCGCGTCGCTCTTTCTCCACGCTTAACAAACTTGACAAATGCCTCAGTCGATCCCATCTCGCTCCACCAAGGCATTGAAACCACCGACTGATAACATTATTAGGTGAGTTTTTCCACAACAGCGCCCTGCTCAGTTCGGGCTGGCTCAGCACATCACGCGAGCATCGGGATGGTTGAAGAAATTGGCAGCTAGTCTGGCCCTACGCAGTGGCAGCGAGAGAATCTTTATTTCGGTGATGAAACAACCTTCAGGAACGCGGAACCTGTCAATGGAATGAGACACTCCCGATTTAGAAATTACTGTACAAGATCCTCACTCGGTTGATTTTCAACCCTAGCCAATACCCCTCGCCGATGGCCGATCGTTCGTTAATGGGCTTCTATGGAAGCCGTTTTTCTGCTCGACGCCGGTCGTTGATGAATTCGCTACCTCCGCGCACTCTGTTTGAGACATTTCTCTGGGCTTGTTGATCCACACCGCAGCCGGTAATAGAGCGGGCTTGGGCAGGCCCCGCACAAAGCGTTGCGGGTTTCTCTCAAAGGCTTCTTTGAGTACCTCTGCCCGCTGTTCCCGGCGCTTTTCTGCCAGGCCCAAGTGAACCTCGTACGGGGTGAGGTAGCCCAAGCCACTGTGATGATGCTGGTGATTGTACCAGGGGAAAAACTCAGCGCAGAATCGGTGCGCGTCTTGGTAACAACCAAAGCGCTCGGGAAACTCTGGGCGGTACTTCATCGTCTTGAACTGGCTCTCCGAGTACGGGTTGTCGTTGGAGACATGCGGTCGGCTGTGGGTCTTGGTCACACCCAACCCCGCCAACAAAAACGCCACCGGCTTCGAGGTCATCGACGCTCCCCGATCCGCATGTAACGTCAGAGCCCCCGGCTCGATAGGCTCACGCTCTAGGGTCTGCTCGATCAGCTGCTTGGCGAACTCAGCCGACTCCCGATACCCGAGCATCCAACCCACCACGTAGCGGCTAAAAATGTCCAGGATCACATACAGATAAAAATACGTCCACTTCGTCGGCCCCAATAGTTTGGTGATGTCCCACGACCACACCTCGTTGGGCCGACTCGCCAACAGCTCCGGGGCTGCATAGCGCGGATGACGCGCTTGATCTCTGCGCTCGCGCACTTCACCGTTCTCAGCCAGGATGCGGTACATGCTGCGTTGCGAACACAGATACTGCCCCTCGTCGAGCAAGCTAGCATACACCTGGGCCGGAGCCTGATCGCAAAACCGCTCGGCGTTGAGAACCCTGAGCACCTCGTGGCGCTGCTCCCAGGACAAGGCCCGAGGATGAGACCGCTCGGTCCCCGAGCAGGCCGGTGGTTTATCAAACCGGTAGTAGCTGGCCCGCGCGATCCCCACAGCCGTGCAGGCCGGCTTGATCCCCAACAACTCCTGCTTTTCCCGGATCATCCCCATCAGTCCTTCGCGCCGCTCCTGTTGAGTTCGATCCCCAAGATCTCGGAGACTTTTTTTTGCAGCTCCACCAATCCCTCGGCTCGCTCCGCCCGCCGCTTAAGCCGTGCGTTGTCCTGCTCCAGGACTCGGACCTTGTCAATCAATGGATCCTTTCCCTTGGGTGAAGGCCCGCGTCTGCGGGACAACCCCGCCAACTCTCCCTTCTCCCGCTGCTTGCGCCACTGGGTGAGGTTCGATGAATACAATCCCTCCCGTCTGATCAGAGCTCCGATCTCCCCAGAACGGCTGCAAGCGTCGGCTTCCCGCAAGATCCTTAGCTTATACTCCGCCGTGAATCGGCGTCTGGTCGCCTTGGCCACCACTTCCACCTCCGAAGAAGAAAAGTCCTTGTTACCTGTTGCTTCCAATTCCCACTCCTTACTCGCCCGCTATTCTACACTAAACTCAGGACGGGTAAGTGTCTCATTCATATTGACAGAGAGGGACGAGAGCGGTTTGGCGATGCTTCTTGATCGTATCACACCTGATTCGGTCTTTGGGTTGCGGCGCGGTTGACCCTGCACTAGCCTACCACTGGCTCATGCGAGACTTACACCGCTACCACATAGCTGCAAATGGAGTCGAAACAGCGAGCTGAATCGTTCATTCCCTGTGACTCCGCTTGAGGTCCATAGGATCGTGTGCCTGCTACTCGTCTTCCAGATTTCCCCGCCGTTGGGCGCGGTCAACTGAATGGAAGAAGGGACGGGAACGCTCATAGTGAAACTCTGACTCGCCGACCCTGTATCCTCGCTTCCTGCCTGATCTCTCGCTTTCACGTAGAACGTGTAATTCCCGTTAGCCAGGTTGATGTACGATTTGGTCGTTGCACTACTAAGGCTGAAAAGCTCGGTTCGATCGGATCCAGACGGTAGGCGTATACCAGGTTTACCGCCGGCGTGACGTTATCCGATCCCGTCCAGTTAAATGTTGCACTGTTCACGGTGATGGTCCCCGTTGGACCGCTCGTAATGTTTGTGTCTGCGGCAATCGTGTCAGTCGTCCAACTGTAACTTGCCGGGGTCGGGTCCGAATTGCCCGCCTGATCGGTCGCTTGAACCTGGAACGTGTGGCTTCCAGCCGCGAGATTGTTGTAACTCTTTGGGATCGCGCAAGACGTAAAAACTCCTCCGTCGAGCTTGAAGGCGAACGTGCTGTTGGGCTCTGTGGATGTAAAGGTAAAGTCGGCAGAGGTCAGCCTGGTCACGGATAACGGACCACCGGTGATTTGCGTATTCGGCGGTGTCGTGTCGGCGCCGCCGAAAGTTGCTGTCATCATCGGACCTGAAGCGCTGATCCCTGAAACACTAACAGCGCTCGGGCTCCCGCTGTAAAGATTGCTATTGGGGACCGGAAGCGTCATCTAAGGCGGTTTCCCCCGCTGATTCGGGCCACGGGTCGCCAGCGTCACCCCTATTGTTGCCTTTCTCCAGGTTGAACAGAGTATCCGCCTGAACCAGGGCGACTTTGTAGTGTGTGGTCGTAGTGCACGGTAAGTTGTCTCCGGGGTAGCATCCTGTGTATTTCCCGACTTGCTAGCATCGATGTGCCATATCAGCAGGCCGGAACCGGGCAGGCCCGCGTCATATCCTGTCTTCTGACGATTTTCGATCAGAAAGTACTCGCCGCTGCTCGGCGTCCCGGGTAGAAACTGGCAGACATCCGCGTTTGTCGCCGCCTGAAAGATAGGTTCGAATCCACGTACGAATCCGCCGCGATAGGGCATCGCGTGTAAGATTCCGATTTCGATCATCAATCGTACTGCCGGTATTAGGGTGAGGGTAGTTTAACGCCACGCTGACAATCCCGTCGTTGGCTAGGCCGCCCAAGGACATGTTGGTTTCCGGCGCCGGGTTGTCGAGAAGTTTCCGTAAGAAACCTGCTCGTAAGAATGCTTCACGCTGCTGCTGGCGCCAAAAAACTTGCTCGCCAAGCTCGCCGCCGCGCTTCCCACCCGCGCGGAGGGAGTGAAATCGACAAAGATAATCAACAGCGGCTGTCCGCCCAGGTTCGTCGCCGCGCTCGGGCCTTGCACAGCGGGTTGTGACAGCGACCCGTTCTGGGCAGAAGCTCTCTGAGCGCGGAGCAGCCGGCGAATCCCGACCGGACGATCGCGCCCCACGATAAAGGGAGACGGCCGCAAGCCAGCTGCTGGACCTTGCTCCGCATACATCCAAAAGCGCGTCCGCTGGTCGCGCACGATCGTGTAACCATCCAACGTTCGATGCCCATTGTTCCACTCGTCTCCAAACTGACGGACGGATATGACACTGCCATCCGGTTGCTCCAACGTTTCGACGACCGAGCGCGCGGGAACTGCGAACAGGCGCGCCGGAAACAGAAGAGCGATCACCAGAAAAACCAGCCACGTGGACTTTTGAACTCGAGTGTGTGTGGGTGTCATAAACCGTCCTTTACTTGGATTTAACCTCGGCACTCCCCATCAACCAGTACCGCTCCATCCTCTCGTCACCCCGAAACGTAATACGGACCTTGATTGACTGGGTCGCAACGAAAGGTGAGTTAAGCTCTTTCGAGTGCACCTCGATCGTTTTACCCTCTTGACCCCGCAGAAAATCTTCTGTGCCCTCGACATCCTCAACCTTAACGATGTGCAGCTTCAAATGCAGCAGCATCTGCTGCGGCTCGATGCCGAGCGCCGATGAGTCGATAAGATTTTTCTCCATACCTCGCCGACGACCAAGCTTTCATCGGCACCGCCGGAACTGCGTGGAGCAACGAAGCACCGGCAACGATCCCCAAACACAGCGCCGCAATTGACGCGCGCACTTGGAAACGAACGCGTTTGAATTCGAAATCGTCAAAGTAGATTTGGAAAAAGAGCATTGAACACGGGCCTTGAAAATTTCAGCCATTTTAACACGTTGGCAAAAGCCTGGCGTACAATTACAATGCCCGAAAGTTTTTTTTCATCAGCTGAACCTGTCAATTTTCGGAGAGGCGCGCAACAATAAAGAATTCTTGAGAGGTTTGCGGGGCACGAGGCGATCGGCAAAAAAAATTCTTTGCCGCCAACGCTGCGCACGGCGGATCCGGCAAACTTAAGGCACTATTACAGCCTTGTCAGGAACGTACCGACAAGGCTCTGGTCCTGTTGGGCGAGGACAGAGGCAGAGAGATTTGTGCTTCCGATTTTTATGGCTGCGCGGTAGGTGGCTGCGGAGTAACGGGTTTTCCTTGAGCTTGTTCCTTCTTCATTCTTTCGAGCTCACGCGCCGCCGCGGATACCCGCTGCTTAAAATCTTGCGTGACATCGCGCCCTTCCTGAGTGTTGCGGATCACATGCGGTGAGATCAGCAAGAGCAGTTCAGTTCGGTCTGTTGTGTCGGTGGTGCCTCCGAAGAACCGACCCAAAACGGGAATGTCCATCAGGTAGGGGATTCCCTTGCGATCCCGTGTCTTATTCTCGGCGATGATCCCACCGATCACCAGGGTCTCGCCATCCTGAACGACCGCGGTTGTCTCTGCGTTCCTTGTAGCAAAAGAGGGAAAATCATCTGTTCCCACTCTGACATTCGGGCCCCGCTGGCTAAACTCGGCCAGTATCTGGAGGTTGACCAATCCCTGCGAGTTGACTTGCGGAATGATAGTCACAATTCTGCCCGTACTCCGATATTGAATGGTCGTACTGGAAGACACGGTTGGTTGGCCCACTGCAGCGGTGATTGTGCCCGTCGGCACCGGTTCCTCACTTCCGACCTGGATACGGGCGGGACTATTATCCGTGGCGAGCACGCTTGGTGAGGAGAGAACCTTTACCCGCGAATCCGTCATCAGGGCGTTGATGAAAACCTTAAGATCGTTGCTTCCAATAATGCCGCTGAGCCCTGGAGGAAATGGCGTGAAATCGGATGAGGATAGCGCAGAACCGATGATACCGGAGGGAAGAATACCGCTGCGTATGGCGCCCTGTGATGGGAAGGTCTGGTTGAAGATCGTTACACCAGATTTTTTCGCCAGTATCTCATACTCGATCCCGAGCGATTGACTGTCCGTGAGCGTGACTTCCGCAGCCATCACGTCCAGCAGGACCTGTCTCGGCATGATGTCTAACTCTTTTAGAATACTCTTAATGTTTTGAAATTCCTGTGCACTGCTGTAAACAATTAGTGAGTTAGTGGCGGGATCCGCCACGATGCGGAGTTGCTCCTCTGCCTTCACCCCCGGCTGCTGGGGTGGCGGCGCGCTCGGTCGCGCGGCCACCCCAGGAGGCGCAATCACTGCTGGAGGAGGTTGAGCCGGGGTTGCCGCGGCAGCAAAAGCACTCCCGGTTGTGGATGGAGTCCCTGTCATTGACGGCGTCGTCCCATAAGGCCCCGAAGACTGACCTCCTAGCGTTCCCGCTCCGGTGGAGCCCGGAAGCCCGCCGCGGTGTATTTGCTCAAGCGTCCTTGGACGCTCCCTTCTTGTGGTGCCGCCCGAGGACAAACCAAGAACCTCGTTGAGAATGTCTGCCAGATCGGTGGCTTTGCCGTTTTCAACCGGATAAATGAAGATCCTTCTTCCCGGACCTTCTCCCACCGTGTCAATCTTTTCGAGCCAACGCTGGACATAAGTCCAGGCAGCTGCACTATGACTAATGACCAGGAGTTGATTAATTCGCGGAATCGGAATGAACTGGGCGGCAAATCCTTCTGTCTGCGGCGCGGAGGAAGCATAAGCTTGCATGACCTTTGCCATCTCGGTGGCTAAATCCTCTGCACTGGCAACCTTCGGTTGGTAAAGCTCCATGTGCGTTCCGGCAAAGGTATTGACGTCGATTAAGTCTTTGATGTCGACGAGCCGCCGGATGTTGGAAGGAAGGTCAACGATGATGAGAAAGTTGCCTCGTGGATAGTCAAGAATCTCGCCTCCCGGCGTCACAAAAGGCGTGAGAAGCTTTTTCATTTCTGCAACGGAAAAGAAGCGCAGCGGAACGACTTCTAACGCAAAACTATCCTCTTTGCCCTGCGTTTGCGGGCGTGCGATTCCTTTAGCGTCTTTGATCAGCGCGATACGGTAAAGATCGCCGTTCTTGACCGCCACCGCTCCGTTGATCCGCAGAATTTGATGGAAGATTGGGAATAGATCCTCCTGGCTGATCGGCTGCGCGCTGTAGATTGTCACGGTTCCCCTGACCTCAGGATCAATCGTGTAGTTGATCCCAAGGTGCTGGGCCAGGATGTGAATGACTTCAACAAGATCTGCGCGATTAAAGTTCAAAGAAATCATCCCGCCGCGAGGAGTGCGTGACGGTACCATCCGGCGCTCCGGGGGCGTCGGTGCCGGAGATGGTTGAACGCCCGGGGGGATTTGAGCCGGAGATGTTGCCGGAGGTTGGACCTCACTCGAAGGCTCCTCCTGGTCAGCCGCCTCTTGTGCCCTGAGAAGCGCTACCATCCCGAAGACAGAGGCGATTAGAATCGCGATCAAAACTCTACGCATCCTGATCCATTCGCGGCGCATTACTCTCGCGCTTCTCCAGGCACCCTGCGCGGGACCGGGGTGGGAGCCCTTGGCCCAACAGGAATACCGGGCGCACCGCTTCTAACGTTGGCGTCGTCGACTTTGCGCATGAAGTCGAGAGAGATCTCCACTTTCGTCGCACCCCGCTCAAAGACAACCTTTTTCTCTTGAATTTCTGCGACCTTGAATCCTTCGACGCTATCACCGAGCTTGAGTCGAATCTGATTCGACTGAACTGGCTGCGGCTTCCCGGGAGGAAACCGTGTTTCAGAGGGTCCCTGAACTATGGCATAGCGGCTATTGCCGAGAATCGCTGTTCCCAGAAGCACCATGGCTCGGACCCGTTGTGCAGCCGCAGATTGAACTTCGCCTTCTCTACTTTTTCCTTGACCGCGTTCCGGATCGAATAAATTTTTTTCGATGATGTTTTTCGTGCTCGCGAGCACTGGGCGTTGAGGCGGCGCCGACTTTCCCTCAACCGCCGCCACCGCTCTCTCTTTACCGGGGGACGGAAGTTCCCATGGTCCCACTCGCCAGAGCTCGTAGGTCCTGAATCCAGCAAGGCCCGTCAGGATCACGAGAGCTACGCCCAACAGCGAAGAACGCGTAAGAATCTCTGCCTCCCCAAAAAACGTCCCTAATGTAGCCCCGAATGCCCCCCAGGTCAAATCACGAGATTACCTTTGCGTAGCAGTTTTACTTGGGGGATTTCCTTCTGAGGATCTCCCGCGACTCTGATCCCCCCGCTCTCCGGGCGGTGGCGTAGACTGAATACGCGCGAGGCCAGAAATCACAAGACTGGCACGGAGATTCTGCACCGGCAACGCGGGGTTAACCTGCGGGCGTGGGGCTGCCGGGACAAACAGCGAGCGCAGGTTTAACTCGTTAATAACAAGCATCTTCTCTGCCGACTCGAGACTCTTGATCAGGTTGATGACTTGCTCCAGCTGACCGCCCACTTCTACTTGAATTGGAATCTTGGTGAAAGGAGCCATTGGCTCCGGATTGAGAAATCTTGTTGTGATCACTTGAACACCATCTTTAGCCGCCGCGTTCTGCAGGATTTCCTGAAGATTAGAGGCGCTAACCGGGGGTGTGTCGCCGGCAAGAAGCACTGCTTCCAGGGATTTGAGTTCGCCTCGGACGCGCTCGAGACTTTCCTCGATTTCCTTTTTCTGGGCCAAATAGCGAAGATTCTTCGCGAGGTGTTGCGGTTGGATCTCGATCTGACTCTGCACCCATTCGCGGCGCTCAAGGAAGGGATCGAGTAAAAGGTAACGCCCCACAACCAAAGCGAACGCGATCAAAGCCGATAAAACCAAGCCCTTTTCGCGTTTGGACAGTCTCTGCCAGAGCCGCTTCACGGCTGTTTTCCTTCCGATCGCGGATTTTCTAACTCTGCTTTAAGGGAGAAGGTCTCGCGGTTGTCTCTGCCTCGGTTCGAAGGGGCATTGAACCCGACATTCTTAAAAACCGGCGAACGCTCCAGGATCGGAACCAGGTTCGAGGTGTTCTCGGCATTGCCTTGCAATTCGACGCTGCCGTCCCGGTAACGAAGGTTGGAGAGGTAGGCTGTGTCCGGAACAATGCGCGAAAGTTCATCTAATACTTGCAAGATCTCCCCACGCTGGTTGCGTAGCGACAGGAGAAGGGTCAGTTCCTTGTTGGCTCGTGCTAGCTCTTCATCTTCCTGCCGCAGCGCCTCGACAGCGGGCGCAAACTTTTGGTTCTCCGCCTGAAGCTGGCGTAAGCGGATCTCATCCTTAAGTGAAGAGCTTCCTCCCCATGCAACCAAGGCCAACAGCAGGAGGACAACAAGGAACAGATTCAGACGCGAAAGCCCCCGTCTTTCCACCTGACGGACTGGCTGCGGAAGAAGGTTGACGGAGAAGCGCGCCTCGCGCAGGCCTCTGAGCGCCGCGCCCAGCGCCGGAATCAGCATGTCGTTGCCGACCTGGAACTCACCACTGAGTTTTTCCCGGCCCTGTGTTGCCAGATCGGTAACCGGGCCCAATTCCCCCATGAACGAAGAAAACATCTCCCCGTCCGATCCGAGCGTAAAAAATTGGGCATTTTCAAGTTGCCAATCGCGTACGAGCTCTCGGGAGAGCAGGCGCGCCCAACCTGTTGCCGGAAGAGAATACGCAAACAGCATCTCCGAGCGCTGTCTCTTCCAGCCATCCGTGTAACGATCGAGGCCGATCATTTCGCAACAGCCATTGTGCGCGCTCAAGAACAGGGCCGGTTCCGGCCTTTCCCCGTTGCAAAACAGTAGGTAATTCGCCAACGCCGTAGCGCTGGTGTCGACCCCCCTGGGTTTAATGCCAAAGACCACAAGCGCATCAAGAACCTCATCTACGGTTCTTTTTGGGACGGCAAAGAGCATAACGCTAAGCTTATCGCGCTTTTTGCCGGCCACCAGATAATCGTAGTACATCTCGTCACGCCGAAACGGCAGCAGCCGCCCTACTTCGTAATCCAGAACCTGCGATAGGTTCTCTGCAACCGCTTGCGGGAAAAATGCCTGGCAGCTCACTGCCTGATCCAAAGAAAGGCAAAGGTAACAGGGATCACGCACCGGATTAAAATGCGGGAGCAACGAGCGGATCGCTTGGCTCAAACTGTGGCGCCGCGTTGTCGCATCACCGCTGTCTTCAATCTCGCGCACCTGTTGCTCTACCAGGCTTAGGCGAGTGAGATCTTTGCTGAGACGCGCCAAAATTACGTAGTTACGCGTCACATAAAGTCCCACGCTCTTGAGAAAATCCGCGCGCGACAGGGATTGGAGCCAACGCGCCTGAATCATCCTCGCTTCCTATCCAGGGGATTCGCGTCGTCATCCATCCAGCGCAGGATCTCGACGCTGCGATTGCCTCCCCCAAGTCGCACTACCGCTTTGATCCTGCGTTCGGCATTGGACTCATCGTGGTATCCCCCCGCTTCAATGGCGACCACCGAGGGGGGAACAAAAGCAAAATATTGCTGCAACAGCCCGCTCGCCGAGGGAGCAAACAGTCTGAGCAGATCCGCAAAGGTCTTTTCGGAGAGCTTTCTGCGCTCTTCCACGAATTTTTCGGCCTCCTTGAGCGACACCCCTAAAAGCACGTGGATGACGGCAGCATTCGCTGTGCGCAGATTCACCCGCGTCAGCTGGCTGTCCACGGTGAAAATATCCCTCAAGTCGATTCCGTGCACGCCGTCGTCCTCAAGGCCGTAAAACAGCTCCGGACTCATTCCCCGGACCCAGAGCAAATCCTCGACGGCATCGAACGTGCCGTTCTTGGCGCTATAGGGATACGGTAGGGCCTGGTAGTAGTCGTTCTCGGCGCCGTTCACCCGGTGCAGGTCGTCCGAGTCACGCCAATCCATAATTGAGTCAACCAGGACGTTGACCTGCTCCTCCTCGACGCCCAGATTTTTGAAGACGCGCCGCAGTGTTTCCTCATCGGCGCGGTTTAAGTTGATCTTCCCACCTTCGTCAACGACTCGCACGCGATACAGCCCCGTTCCTAATTGGCCTTCATTCCACACACCGTCTGCCGGCTCTGACGCCTGTGCCGCTTCCGTTTCCCCACTTTGGGCCGGCTCCCGCAACAAACTGTATACCCCTTCCGTAATCCCGGCGAGCGCAAGGTAGTAGCCGTCGACGTCCTCTCCATAGCGCTGCGCAGCCGTGGCGTCCTCGCGCATGGAAGCAGAAAAGTCCAGGGCAACGACAAATAGAAAGATAAATAGCCACAAGACCACCACCAGAACGACGCCGCGCTGGTTTGCGAACTTGCGGGTGGTAGAGTGAAAGGAAGCACTTCTCATCGGATCAATGCCTTTATCATAATGGGCAGGACCCATTGTCTTTCCGGGCCTCCCGCAGCGCGCATGCGAAAGCGGATAGCGCGCGGCAAGGTTCTTTTCTCAGCACCATCCCAGCGCTCAACCCATTGATCCTCCGTTCCCTCAGGGGACAAATAATCAACCTGGAAGTCGTCTACCGTTGGATATAGCACAACGCGATTCCCATATCCGGCGCTTTCCGCTGCACCTGACACGCGAACTGGCATCTCTTCCGCCAGCGTCAGGGGGCTTCCCTTCTGCCCGTCCCACTCGACTGTAACCTTGGCCATGCCTCTGCCGCCAAGCCCGCGTGAGAGAGCCGAAACAAAAGTGATCCTGCTACCTTCCCCGATAAAAAAGACTGACGGGTCTTGCGGTGAAACCCGATAGGGAAAGGTTGAACGAACATAACTTGAGAGGAAACTCCCCAGCATCCTTTCTTTCTGCGCCGCCTCCGCGGACAATTTTCCCTTTTCTACCGCGCGCCGGCCTAAATATAAGGCTCCGTAAAGGATCACCGCGATAAGGGAAAAAATGCTGATGGCGAGAATCACCTCGATTAAAGTGAAACCGGCGGCGTGCTTGCCAGCTCTAACACTCACGAATTGCTTCTCTTGGATAGTCTCAGCGTCTTCAATTCGAGCTGCTTCTCCCGATTTGCCTCCTGGTAACGCACTTCAAGGCCGATTTCCTTTAATTCCCACGGGTTCGCAAGAGAAGCGGCCGGCTCTCCCAGGGTCCTGACTTGAAGCCTCCAGCGGTGACCTGAAGAAAAAGAGCCCTCTTCCCTGCCTGACTGCGGGCCGCCATAGACGAAAACCTCATCCATGACGGTTTGCCCATCGAGCCGTGCTTGCGATACCTCCGAACTCCTGGCCGCGAGGCGAAGGCCGAGCGAAAAGATTTCTAATACTGTTACCACGCCCAAAGCAACGATGGCCAAAGCCACGACCACTTCCAGCAAGGTAAAACCGCTCTCCCTTCCGGAACGCCCAATCGTCGTGGTCATCAGCTATGGCTCTCCTCTACCGCCACGCGGCCGGAAAGCGCATCGAGACGTACCCGGTAAGAGGTCGCGCTCTCTTCTCCTTCAACGGCAACCATGTCTCCCAGAACACTGCCATTGGGGAAAAAGATAAATCTTCTTTCCTGCCTCTCCCCGGGTTCTCCGCCGATGATCTCTGAGAATTTGACGTGCGTCGACAAGTAGACCTTATTACCACCCTGTGCTTGATAGCTATTTTCGGCGCGATCCAGAATCAGACGCCGGGGAGCGCCCTCGTAAATCGCCCTCCCGCGCAGACTGCGGGCTGTAGCGGCAATACTTAAGGCCGTTTGCCTGACCTCTCTCCCCTTAAGCCCCCGATCGATCGCCGGCAGCACGATGAGACTTCCGACGCCCAGAAGCAGCAATACGATGAGAAGCTCGACAAGAGAAAAACCCCGTTGAGACAAAGCTCCTGGCGCTTTGGGGATGCGGAATTTTTCCTTTTTCATTTTTGATTTTGCACTTTTAATTTTCCATCGCCCCTCAGCTTTCCCAGCTCGTAACGTCACGATTATCTCCCTCCCCTCCTGGAGTTCCATCGGCTCCGTAAGAAAAGAGATCGTACGCGCCGTGCTCTCCGGGACTGCGATAGACGTAAGGCTTTCCCCAAGGATCTGAGGGAACATCTTTCTTTAAATAGGGACCGTCCCAGCGCTCAACCCCACCCGGCTGCCGCCGCAATGCGTCTAGTCCTTCCTGGCTCGTCGGGTAACGACCCACGTCAAGGCGAAAGGTATCCAAAGCAGTGCCCAAGAGCTCGATCTGTGCCCGGGCCGCTTTGAGCTTTGCCTTCTCCTCCTGACGAATGAAGCGCGGCGCAACTAGCGCCGCGAGCAGGCCTATGATCACCATCACCACCAGCAGCTCGATAAGCGAGAACCCTCCCGCAGGTCGGCGATAGCCTCCTCGTGCAACCTTCGACAAAGCCCGGCCTGGGCTTCTCGAAATCGAAAACGAAAGGAGGGTTGAAACGATCGGAATTTTTCTAGTCCGCCGAGTCTCTCGAAGCACCAAATTATCGAGGCACGAAACCCGCCTTTTCCGCGGGCTCTTCGGTCCCAGATCTCGCGTGCTTTCTTGTTTACCCTGGTAAATCATAAATACTGAGGATTGCCATGAGCATGGATAACACGACAACTCCAATCACCAATCCCATAACCAAGATGAGAGCGGGTTCTAACAGGGACGTTAGACGTTTGGTTGTCCGTTTCACCTCCTCATCAAAATGATCGGCAACATTGTTCAACATCCCTTCTAGTTTTCCAGTTTCTTCTCCGACCGCAATCATGTGCAAAGCGAGCGGCGGAAAAATATTGCTTTCGGAAAGCGGCCCGGTCATTCCTTTTCCTTCCCGAACCTTGCTCTGGACTTGCATCAGAGCACGAGCAACGAAGCGGTTGCCGGCAACGCCCTGAACCGTTCCCAGGGCTTCAAGGAGCGGCACCCCACCCTTGAGTAGCGCTCCTAACGTCCGTGCGAACCGCGCCACCTCAAGCTTGCGCAGCAAGTCTCCAACCAACCAGAATCGCAGCCGCAGGGTATCCCAGTAGAGTCGTCCTTCGGGGTTACGGATATAGAACGCAAAGCCAACCCCAGCAACGAAGAAAAGTAGGAGCCCGATCCAGCCGTACCGCGTGAGTCCCTCGCTAAAATCAATCAGAAGCCTGCTTAACCACGGGAGCGCCTGGTGAACATCCCTGAACAAAAGCGAAAACTTCGGGATCACGAAGAGAAAGAGCACGCTAAGCGAAGCGGCTCCAACGAGAACCACCACCGCGGGATAGGTCAGCGCAGAGCGGACATCTTCCTTGAGTTCAAGCGAGCGCGCGAGGTAGTCCGCCAAATGGCGCAATACACTCTCCAAGATTCCGCCTGATTCTCCCGCCCGGACCATGTTAATGTATAGGCGGGGGAACACGTCAGGATGTTCGGCCATTGCCGCGGAGAGCGATTTGCCCGCGCGCACCCCTTCCAAAAGAAGGCTCACAACCCCGCGCAGATTATCCCCCTCGACCAGGTTCACCAATACCGAAAGGCTCCGATCAAGAGGCAGCCCTGCGCCGAGCAAAGTGCTGATCTCCTGGGTGAATTGTAGGAGCTGTCTTTGGTTTGTTCCCCTACGAGCGAAGAGCGCATCGCTCCTGAAGACTCCTGATACCAGTCTTTGCCCTGGCACCGCGATGCGCAAGGGAATAAAACCCATGTCGTGAAGACGCGTCACGACCCCGCTTTCCGCGTCAGACTCGATCGCACCTTCTACGACCTTACCGGAAGGGTCCGCAGCCCGGTATTGAAAAACGGCCATCTCGTATCTCAATTTTGGATTTTCGATTGCCGATTTTAGATTTGCTAACTCCCAATCGAAAATCCAAAATCTAAAGTCTTTTTAGCCTTCTTCCCTGGTCACCCGCAGGACCTCTGCCAGAGTAGTCACGCCAGTACGCGCTTTCTCCCAGCCGTCCTCGCGCAGGAGACGGGTGCCTTGAGCCTGGGCCAGGCTGCGAATGGCGCCTGCTTCTTTCCGCTGCACAATGAGATTGCACATTTCGGGGGTAGCCTTCAAAAACTCAAAAATTCCGATGCGGCCGATATAACCGGTATGGCTGCACTCGTCACACCCGACACCTTCCCAAACCGCTACCGGAGCCTCTCCCTTCTTAGGACCCAGACCCGAATCGCTTGCCGATAATGGATCCAGCTCCCTGCGCGCGCGGCAACTGAGACAGAGTCGCCGTACCAGTCTCTGCGCTGCGACGCCCAAAAGCGAGGACACAAGAAGATAATCCTGCACGCCCATTTCCAACAGACGAGAGACGGCTCCCGCGGCATCATTGGTATGTAACGTCGACAGCACTAAGTGTCCGGTTAGCGCGGCTTGAACCGCGATCTCCGCGGTCTCAAAATCTCGAATCTCTCCGACCATGATGATATCGGGATCTTGGCGCACGATAGAGCGCAAACCGTTAGCGAACGTGAGGCCAATCTGAGGTTTGACCTGGATCTGGTTGACACCGGTCAATTGGTATTCCACGGGATCTTCAATCGTAATGATCTTCTTTGCCGGGTCGTTGATCTTGCTCAGAGCCGCGTAGAGAGTGGTTGTTTTCCCACTGCCTGTGGGGCCGGTCACGAGAACGAGGCCGTGCGGCTTCGCGATGATGGCGCTGAAATCCCCCAAAACGTCGTTGGGAAACCCGAGTGCGCTCAGATCGGTAAAAATCTGCGAGCGCTCAAGTAGTCGAATCACGACGCTCTCCCCGTACAATGTGGGAATCGTCGCGATTCTCAGATCCACGTCCTTACCGGCGATCCGGGTCTTGATGCGGCCGTCCTGCGGCAGACGTCGCTCTGCAATATTAAGTTGCGCCAAAATCTTCAACCGCGAGATGACGGCCGCCTTCAATTGCCGCGGTGGCGATTCTACTTCATGAAGCAGACCGTCGATTCGATAGCGCACCTTGAGTTGCTCCTCGAAGGGTTCGATGTGGATGTCTGAGGCTCGGCTTTCCAAGGCGCGCGCAAGCATCTGGTTCACCAAACGGATCACCGGGACCTCCGATGCCATGTCGCGGAGGTGTTCGACGTCTTCTTCATCGGGCATCGCGCCCAGTGGTGCGTTCGCGGCCAAACCCGCGGTGGCGCTTGCGGCCGTCACATGGTTAAAGAGCGCCTCGATACGCGTCTCGATTTCCTTCTCCCGCGCAAGAACGGGTCTCACTTTGAAACTGGTCGCGACGGCGAGCGCGTGCAGCGAGGTTAAGTCCATGGGATCGGTAGTAGCAACCACAAGTTCTTCACCCTCGATTTTGAGCGGCACCAAACGTGAGAACTTGAGAAAATCCACCGCGCCCACCAGCGAGTCCATCGGCAGCTCAGCGATGGGAAAGTCCTTGATCACGACATGGGGGATACCGAAATGATTGCTGAGCACCGGCAGGAGGTCTTCTTCCGAAATAAACCCCAATTCGACGAAGAGGCGAACCAGGGGTGCGCGCTGCTCTGCGCGAATGCGCGCCACCTTCCTTAGATCGTCGGAGGAAATCAATCCTTCTCGAACCAGACGCTCGCCAACGTCAGAATAACTCTCCATGAGAACTTCTAACAACGGGAATTTCTGCGGAGCGCAGGTAACTTGCGAGGAAGCCTCACGATTTCACTCTCCCATAACGATCTTCCAAACGGACGACATCGTCGAGTTCGGGGGTCGAGGCTTCAAGGACGTCGCAATCTTCCATCGCCAACATCCGATGTTTCGTACCCGGGCTAATATGAAAAGCATCGCCAGAAACCAGGGTCATTTTTCTTCTTTCCATTTCTGTTCCAACTTCCAGCTCCAAGAGCCCGCAAAGCACATAGATCGTCTCATCCTTGACCCTATGGTACTGATAACTGAGAGATTCGCCTTTACGGATATGAAGGACCTTGCCGACGTAGCGGTCGGTGTGCGCCCAGATAAGCTCGTAGCCCCATGGCTTTTCCACACGCTTCGCGCTCAGGGGTTCCATAGAAAATAGCAAAGACTCATCATAGCAGAATCGCCTCGTGGTCGAAACCGGCGTGATTCCCTAGTTCGCTAGCGGGGGCGGTGCGCAACCCGGATGGTCGGGAATCAATAGGCATTCTTATTGACAAAGCCGCGCACCAGGCTGAGAGCAAGGACCTTCAAATCAAGCCAAAGAGACCAGTTCTCGATGTAGTACATGTCGTGTTCAATACGTTTTTCAATCGATGTGTTGCCCCGCCAGCCGTGAACTTGTGCCCATCCGGTCACGCCGGCCTTGACCTTAAGCCGCAACATGTACTTCGGTACCTCTTTGCGGAACTTGCCGATCAGTTCGGGCCTCTCGGGACGAGGCCCCACCAGACTCATTTCCCCTTTCATCACGTTACACAACTGCGGTAGCTCATCGAGGCTGGTGCGTCTAAGAAACCGCCCGATCCGAGTCACACGAGGATCCGAGGGACCGGTCCAGACCGGTCCCGTTTCTCTCTCAGCGTCCTCAACCATCGTGCGGAACTTGAGCATTGAAAAGCGCCGGCCATCAAGCCCCATCCGCTCCTGGCGGAAAAAAATTGGGCCGGGCGAACTGAGTTTGATCACTAGGGCAATCAACGCCATGAGCGGAGACAATAAGGCAAGACCTATCCCGCCGAGGCATAGATCCAAGCTCCTTTTGAGCACCGAATTCCAACCGTAAAGCGGGGAGTCCTGCAAGGTAATTATCGGGAGCCCGTCAAACTCCTCCACCTTTCCGTTCAAGATAAGATCCGCTGCCAAATCAGGGACAAAATGCGTGGTTACGGGCTCATCGCCAAGCCAATCGCGAATCTCGCGCAGTCGCCGGGACTCGCCCAGCGCAAGGGTAATGAAAACCTGGTCGATGGCACCCGCGCGGATCAGCTCTAAGGCGGCTTCCCTATGCTCAAGTATAGGAAACCTCCCGAATAAGGAGAGATTCGGGGGATCTTCATCCAGCAAAACGATCCCCCTCAGCTGCAATCCGAGCTGTTGGTGCCGCTCAAGAGTCTGGACTACCCTCTGCGCCTCTGGCCGTGTGCCAATCACCAGGATATGACGCAGGTTAAAACCTCTGCGGCGCAGAACGCGCAAGGTTTGACGAACGCTGAAGTGGCTTACGTTCAGAAGAACCAGTGCCAAAGTCCAGTAAAAAACAACCACCAATCGGGAGAGAACCAGGTTACGGATAAGAAAGATCAATCCTAAAAAGATGAGCAGAGCCAGGAGCGATCCCTTAAACAAATCAACCACTTCACGCCAGCGGGTAGTGACCCTACGAGGACGGTAAAGGTCGAAGATTTCAAAGACGGTACCCCAAATGGCCAGGACAAAAAGCCAGGCAACAAAATAATCGGCGAAATCGTGCGATTCGGGAGGGAAATAGCGCAGAGCGGAAAAACGCAAGCCGTAGGCAGCCCACCACGCGAGGCTTAAGGAAAAGAGATCGCTCAACACCATGAGGCTCTTGAAAAATTGGCTATGCTGCCTAAGCACGCTCGAGACCTCCTTGCTTCCATTCCACCAGCCGGTCGTCGAGAAAAATCCGCATCTGTTCCTTAAATCTGGGACGGGAGAAAGACGATGCATGCAGTCTGATCTGACCGGAATCAAAGAGCCGCTTGTGACCTTCGTAGTATTCGATGGCGCCCATCAAGCTTGCAACATTGGGCATCGCAAAGAAAATCCCTGTCGGTGCAGCTTCAGCAACCGACCGGACCGTAAGCGGCAACGGAATGACCGTTTCCAACACGCCGCCCCGACCATAGGCAATCACCGGCCTCCCGCTCGCTTGGGCCTCAAGCGCGACGATGCCAAAGTCCTCCTCGCCCGGAAAGATGAGCGCCTGGCATGAGGCATAGAGAGTCGGCAGAACCGAATCGTCAACCCATCCGAGAAACTCGATATTTGAACTCGCCCGCTTCTGTAATGAGGATCTCAACGGGCCCTCACCGGCGATCTTTAACGGGAGTTTTAGCTTATTGAAGGCGTCAATGGCAATATCGACTCTCTTATAAGGTACCAGAGCCGATACAACTAGGTAATAAGACTCAGGTGACTCGCGGACCTGGAAGCGCTCCAGGTCAACCGGCGGATAAATGACCGCAGCGTCACGCCGGTAGATGCTTCTGATCTTGCCGGCAATATTTTTTGAAGGGGCGACAAAAGCGTCAACTCGCGCAGCAGAACGAACATCCCAACGCTGTAGCGAACGACGCCATAACGACATTCCCAACCGGGCAGCCCAGGGAGAATGCGGGCCAAAATAGTGCTCGTACATATCCCAGACGTAGCGCATCGGAGAATGGACGTAGGCAACGTGGACGGCCCCTGGGGAAGAAACTCCCTTGGCGACACAGTGGCTGCTGGAAAGCACGAGATCATAATCAGTAAGCCTGAAGCGCTCTATGGCTCCCGGGAATAGCGGCAGGCAATACCGGTAATAATGCTCAATCTTTGGGAGGTGATTGATCCACGAAGTGTGGATCTTCATGGCATTGATTCTTGCTGAAACGCGCTCAGTGACGTGGATCAGGCTATACAATTCAGCATCGGGAAAAAGCTCGCAAAACACCTCCAAGCACTTTTCGCCTCCCCTCATTCCCGTCAACCAATCATGAACAATGGCAACTCTCATAACATCAACAGAAAAAGGTTCCTTTGCCGGTGCTTAATTTACCATGGTGGGAAGACAAAAAACTATGGAGACGATACAACTTGGATGTTGTTTTCTACTGCGGGAAACCTTGCTCCTTAACGCAAGAGAATTTAGACTCTAACCTGGAAACGCGCAATCACTACAATGCCGGAAACTGCACGCACAAACCGCCAAATGGAAGAAAGCTCAAGAACCAGGCCCATGAAGGTCTTCATTGACGGTCGCTTTCTCTCGCAACCCGTCACCGGTGTGCAACGGTACGGGCGCGAGGTCCTGTCAGCGTTCGATGCCCTCCTGAACGAACAAAAGCTGGCGTCGTCCATCAGGATCGAGGTGCTGGCGCCCCCTGGGTGCTCGATAGATTTTGATGTCCGGTATATCCGCATGCGTCAGGTCGGCTGGTTTTCCGGTCACATCTGGGAGCAGCTCGTATTACCGCTAGCTGCAAAGGGCGGGGTGCTGTTCTGCCCGAGCAATACGGCTCCTATCGCCTCTTTGCTAGTTGCACAGCCGGTGGTCGTGACCGTCCACAGCCTCTCTTTTTTGTACCAGCCAACTTCCTATACGGGTTTGTTCCGATGTATATACAGCGTTCTCGCAAGCCTCATCTGTCGTTTTGCCAAGGCCATCATCACGCCTTCAGAATCGGAGAAGCAAGCACTGGTGAGTCGTTTTCCCGGGGCCGTCGACAGAATCCATCGCGTGCAAAACGGTAGCGTTCCCCGCGCCTTTAGAGACGAGATGAAACAGGCTCATAAGTCTCCGCATGAACTTAAAGAATCGTTCGTGCTTTTCGTCGGCTCCCTGGTAGAAAGCAAAAACCTTCAGACACTGCTTGAAGCGATGAGCATCGTCAACAATCAGACGCGCTTGGTTCTCCGCGTCGTGGGCAGTTGTGGGAAAGGCTTACGACCAGCGAAATACAGCATCCCGCCAACCATTCAGAAACTGGTCAACTTTGATGGGCAAGTCAGCGTGGACCGGTTGGTTCAGTTGTACAGGGATGCGTCGTGCCTCGTGTTTCCCTCTTACTATGAAGCCTCGCCGCTTCCTCCCCTGGAAGCTATGGCTTTGGGGTGCCCGGTCATTGCTTCTAGAATCCCTGCGCTCGTGGAGCGATGCGGTAATGCGGCGCTCTATTGTGACCCGAGCAACGCGGCTGATATTGCGCGTAAAATCTTGCAGCTAATTGAAGACTCAAACTTGCGCGACGCTCTCCGCCAAAAGGGCTTCGAGCGCGCCGCCGCTTTTAGTTGGGACCGGACCGCGGCCGAGACTCTTTCGGTGATTCTCAAGGTGGCGGGCAACCATGACGAAACTGTCATTCGAGTCGAAGACGTACCCGGGAACTTTTAGCCTTCGTCCTAAATTAGGCAGTTGAGCACTCCTACATCGCCCGTTCATCATGCATACAGCATTTGAGGAATCGATTCTAATCACGGCTGGACCAAACCCATCAGATAAGATTAGCGTTTTGCTATGGCTATTGTAAAAGCGGCGGCGAGAATCACTACAAGTGAGCGAGTTTATGAGCGGCCGGGCGGGACACGGCATCGATGGCTTTTTTATAATATTCGCCGAACAATGAATAGTGCGGCCTAGTGATTAGCAATCTCTTTAACATAAAGTAACGGAGTATCCTTCCGCGCCACGATATAGACAACACGACCGTTAAGTTCTTGATTGCAATTCCAACGCGTCGTGGCGAGAAATAAAGTTGGGTAGCGAGTCGGTGTGTGGCGATAATTGTGGATTGAGACGTAATTGAATCGATCTTTAGGCAGATAGTAGCTAGTAGACAAGAACGGGGAACAACTCACGACCGTAATCTTTTCATTATCAGAGGGAATACTATAATTCGCCTTAATCCACTCCGCTCCCTCTTTATAGCTGCTTCCCCAATATTCGGTTTCAAACGATTTTGCAGCTTCTTTTATGCCCTTGCCGAACAGGCGATTAAAAAAGATGTACTCGTATGGGTGTAACTGTATCATATCTACAGCAGTTACCATCATGGAAATCACTGTTAAGCATATTACGCCTACGCTAACAATTTTAAACTGGCCGTTCTGGCATATTGTGGCAATCGAGATGCCAGCGATGAGAGAGAGTGGCGGTATTATAAAAAGGAAGTGGCGCAAGCCATCGTAAGCCGTAGAGCCCATCACCGCGGCCAATATGACTGGAAGAAAAATCCAAGCACACAACAAGGCGTACTCAATACTAGGATAAATCTGTAAGAAAGGTTTTTTGAATCGTAGAAGGTAGGATCCCGTCAATAGCAGAAAAACAGAAAATCCAACAAAATAGAATTCGGGCAGTGTGATCAAAAACCATTTACTCACATAATACCGGGGCACCTCCATGGCTGGGATTATTCTGCCCTCGAAAAACACGTCGCCGTGAAATTCGAAACGACTCGATTGCCACAGAGATATCCAGGGATGATAGAGAGGCCGGATCTGCGCTGACGGCCACCAGAGAATCATGACAATATAGGCAATCGCTCCGATCTCAAGAGCAGCAACCGCGAATTGCTTCCATGCGGATCCCAGATTACTGGCAGCCTGTGAAAATTGCCGATGTTGCAGGACACATTCGCATATGGACCACAACACGAATGCCAATCCCAGATAACCTATAAGTAGGACACCACCTACCCTGACTCCAAGCGTTAGTCCCACCACCGACCCTAATTTGAAAATCAATACTCCGGGAATAGCGGGTAAATAACGGACCGCCTTGATCAAATAGTACATCGAGAAAAGGAAGAGGCAGGCGAAAGGAATATCTTTTGGATTGTTAAAAGCATCCCCGTAAAACCTCGGTGTGAGAAGCAAAAATAGCGCGGAAAGGAACCCCGCGAATGCACCTCCGAGATAGTTGCCGATTTTATACACGGCGATAATTCCCAATAGGCCGAACAACGCATTAACAAAGTGCCGGGTTTCATAAATCCCGACGGGAGAGATTCTGGTCGCTAATTGCGCGACCACGTCAAAGAATCCACCGTAATATTCCAAGTTCTTGTAAGTGAGAACGCTCTGATCATGGAAGGAACTTGTGTACCACCGAATGATATAGTCACCGTATGTCGATTGGAGGTACTCATCCCAGGTGATGCCGTAGTCGAGGAACGTGCACAAAATCACAACCCCATAGAAAAGAACCAGAAAACCGCTCAGCGTTCGCCAACTTTGAGAAAGAAAAACTCTCCCTCCTGCAACTTCCTTTATGGTAGCGGAACTGCTCATCGGAGATAACACTCTGGGAGAGAATCAAACAACATCTATAGAACGAGCAGAAGCCTCGTGAAGCTTCCGCCTGCGATTTTAATAAACCTGACGCTCGTGCTGCTCCCGTGGCACAGCCGCTTCTAGATAAGAGGGTTTAGCGTCCTCGTACGCTTTTGCGACGCCGCGTTCCAGAACTGCGAAGCATCGTCCGGTCCTACCTCCATCGCCACAGTGGGAACAGGTTCAAATTGCTAAGTTAACAACCAGCTGCGCAGGATTCCAGGGTCAAGGATTACAGGGTCTTCTCTTTGCTTAAAATACCTCCGGCTTCGAGGGACCGTGTCGGACGCAACTTGATCCCAAGCCGTTACGCCGAGCCCAACACCGACCATCAACTTAAAAGCCTAAGTCCAATACGATCTTCGGTCCATCCCCTTTGACCCCAAAACGACCAATACTGGCGCCGCAACTATCTTGTTGGCGAGCCGCGCAGCGCTATCGCATCCAGATTCACAAACACCACCGACTCCGTCTTCAACGACCGCTCGTGCCACTGGGAAAACATGCCCTGAAGGTGCCCCACAATCCGCGAGATCGCGCTCTTGGAAAGCGGCGCACCGCATAAAAGAGGATAAAGGCCTCTCGCGGCCCGGTCGCGCCGCTGAGATAACAGCCCAAAAGAGCGCTGCCCACCGACCGCGCACGACGCTGACAACGCTCACCGCGCTTACTTTGCCATTCCTGCTCCCCACGGCTCATCCGCGCCCCGCGGCAACTCGATAACCGTCTGACCCAACCCCGGGTGCTCAGCGAGCGGCGCGGGGGTGGGAAATCACATGTAAGAGCGCAAAATTTATTTCGGACTAAGTCAGATAATGACCTACCTGCGGCCGCCTTCGCCTGACGCTCTGTTTCTGACAAGGGTCATTAACGCACGCGGTAAATAGTTACCGGCACGCCAACCGACGCAAAGTCCCGTGATGCTATCTTCCCATATTCCGGCACCGACTCGAACCGGTCGACATACTTGTGTTTCCAATCGTTGAATGCTTTGTAATCCTCATCATAGAACGGCGACGTTTTCTTGAGACCGACAGTGACGACCGTATCCACCGAAAGTTTTTTGAGTAGCTCCACGAGTTTGGAAAGATCCGCTGGATCTCCCCCACCAGGGGTAAACGCACTCAGGCCCTCGAGCGCCTGCTTGTAATCCATGCTCTGGTGCACGGGAATCCGGTTGCCGCGCTTGCGCAGCTCCCAGGCAATCAAGTGAGCCGGCAGCTCATTGAATTCACCGATGACGAAAACGCTCTTTGCATCCCTTACCTGATCGCCCGCATAAGTGGCGATTTTTGCGGGAATTAGCTCCTGCTCGGCGGGTATCCGCGGCTTCACTAACGCCGTTACGGGACGAAGAAACATCGCGACCATCACCAACGAGAGCAGTGCCGCACGCAAGCGCGGAAAATTCTCGCACAGCGCGCTCGTCCAGGACACAAGCGCAAATGCCGCGAGCAGGATCAGCGCCGGGTAAAGCGGGTAGATATGCCGCGGACCTTTGGTCTGGTGAAAGAAAATCATCCCGAAATACACGACGCAAACACAGAACAACAAGCGTATCGCTCGATCCTTCAGATGCCGAACGGCATAGGGCAGCGCGCCCAAAAACAACAGCGCCCACCAGCCCACCTCAGAATAGATGACTTTCGGATAATACATGAGATACGCCCAGCCAAATTCCTGCGGACCTTGGGGACGATTCACGAGCGTTTCGAAGTACTGCCCGAGACGGAATTCAGGCACGATCAACCAAAAAAGGAATACCACAACCAGCGGTACCAGCACGGGAATCACGCTCCGCCAGTAAGACGCTTCGCGGTTAATCAAAAGTTCCGTTACCGCAACGATGGCGAACGCGCTGATAAGTGCGAGGCCAAAGTTATACTTCATCAAGAACGCACCACCCAGGGCACACCCAAACTGGGCGTAACTGGTTCCGGTCTTTCTTTGTTCCGTACGGATAAACATCAGCAGCGCGAAAAATGACATCATCATCGCCGGCGACTCGATCATGCACTGCGAGGCCAGGCCCGGTAAGGATGTAAACATCAAGAATAACGCCACCGCGACGAGCCCCGTCCATGGCACGCCTTCTTTATAAAGCTCTTTTCCCCCATAGAACGCCAGAAAGCTGCTTAAGATCATTGCCGCAAAACTCGAAATGCGTGCGCCAAAATCAGTCACTCCGAATGCCGTCATGAACCCAGCCGCCCACCACGAGTGTAGGAACCCCCAGTAGAACTGCGCATGACTATCTCTCAAGAACTTGATGACATCTCCATCCATGAAGTCCGCCCAGATCTGCCACGCAAACAACATGTGCTGCGCTTCGTCCCACTTCGGCGGGGACTGATGCCGGAGAACATTCGTATACACGAGCACACACACCAGCATCGCACCGGTAAAAACAGCCGGGACGGCAAATCGTTCGTAGTTAGTCTTCACTTCGCGTCAAATTGGCCCCAGCGCGCCTTGCGATAGTCCCAATAGCCGTTCCAAATCATCGCGATCCCCGGGACGATGGGGCAGGGTCGCCGAAGGACAAGAAAAGCCAAATATCGAAGCAGAATCGATAGGACTCGAAGCTGTGCAAAAGGCGGAAAAAGGAAAGTTCCATAGTCCCTGAGAATTAGAAAATGGTTGCGAACGTTGTAATAAAAGCGTATCGGGTCTCCCTTGCCACCTTCATGCAGGACGGATGCGCTGGTCACAATGCCTACCCGACCCCCTTCTTTTTGGTATCGCAGGCAAATTTCAGCATCTTCGAAGTAGGCAAAATACCTCTCATCAAAACCACCCCACTTTCTCAAACAGGCGGTTGCAATCAACATCGCGCATCCACTTGCCAATTGGACCGGAACCCATTCGTTAGCCGATTCGGGAAGTCGATGGCTGTGCTTGATTCGTCCGCTTCGAAGATTGAAGTGTCCTCCGGCAACCTGGACCTTCGCCGGATCCTGAATCATTCGTATAACCGGAGAAATAATGGAAACCGCGCTTTCTCTTGTCGCCGCTTTCAGCAAGGTACTCAGAGTGGTGTTCTCCAACACGGCATCGTTGTTTAACAGGAATATCCACTCCGGTCCCTTCTCCATCGCTTTCCCGATTCCCCGGTTCATGCCACCCGAAAAGCCATGATTTTTCGCCTCCAGGAGAAGATCACAAGGAAGTTGGGGAGGAATCTTAAGATTGAGTTGCCCTCGATGTTGGACTTCGTGGCAAACGAGGATTAGGTGTGGGCGAACCCCCTCACTTCTGGCAATGGAATCAATACATCTTTGCGTAGGACCGACATCCTGCCAGTGGATCACAACCACGGGAACCAATGGCGGAGCCTCATCCATAGTAGGAACAGGAGTGAAGTAGCGGTAACAAACGCCTGAAGTTCCGGCTAGATAATCTGTCCGGGCCCTTTCACATGGCCCATTTCTGTTAGGTAAGCCCTCAAAGCTTCTTCCCAATGGCGAATTGGGTGACTCAGGATCTTTTCCAAACGGTTGTTGCTGAGAGAAGAATCACGCGGGCGCCGTGCTTTTGTGGGATAAGAAGCGGAACAGACAGGTTCAACCCGAGCGCTGATACCAGCCATCCTCAATGCTGCAGTGCCGAATTCAAACCAGGTGCAGCGGCCGCTGTTCGGCGCATGAAAAAGCCCAGATACCCCCAGGCGGATCAGCTCTTCAATGCAATAGGCGGCATCCCGCGTATGGGTGGGGGACATCCAAATATCATTGACGATTTTCACTTGCCCGGTCGAACGTGCCTTGGAGAGAATCGTCTCGACAAAATTGCCTCCCTTTCCCCGTGATCCGGCTTTGCCAAAAACACTAGAAATGCGCACAATCAACCAGCGATTGGCGGCCTGGCGAACGAGCAATTCTCCAGCTAGCTTCGAAGTACCGTACACGTTGACGGGCCCAACAACGTCATCCTCCGAGTACGACAACCCTTTATCCCCGCTGAAGACATAGTCCGTGCTGATATAGACACACAGAGCGCCTGATGCGCCGCAGGCGCGCGCGACCTCGAACGCTCCCTGCCCGTTAACCCCGAGGGCTCCGGCGGGAAGATCTTCGCAATCTTCAACGCGCGTGAAGGCGGCACAATTGACCACCACATCGAACCCTCCTTTACCGACAATCGCCGTGACTTGCTCACGGTCCCGGATATCGAGCATGGCATGGTTCAGAGAACAGACTTCAAAGCGTTCCGAAGCAGATAGAACCTTTACTAGATCGCTTCCTAACTGCCCCTGGGAACCGATTACGGCAACACGCATAATCCTCCCGAACCGTATTTAGGCGGAATACTCGAAGTTATTGTCCGCGTCTTTCAAGACCGGAAGGCAAGCATCACGGGAAAAAAGAATCGGTGTTTTAATAGGCCAGTCGATCCCCACTGCAAGATCGTTCCAAATGATCCCCCTTTCATTCTCCGGCGAGTACTCCGCCGTCACCTTATATGAGACGTCTGCTTCCTCACTGAGTACCAAAAGCCCATGCGCAAAGCCTTCGGGGATGAACAGAGAGCGGTGATTCTGATCGGATAAGACCACCGCCATCCACTGCCCATAGAATGGCGACCCTCTACGGATGTCGACGACGACATCCAAGATTTCTCCCCTGATCACCGACACCAACTTTGCTTGCGCCGCCGGCTGTTTTTGGTAGTGCAGTCCTCTGAGCACTCCTCGCCTGGAACGAGAGTGGTTGTCCTGAACAAAAGAGCACGGAATGCCGTGCTTTAAAAATTCCGACCTTCTAAAGGTCTCAGAAAAAAAACCGCGCTCATCAACAAAGGCCTTGGCCTCGATGAGGATCAGGTCGGGAATCGCCAGCCGAGAGAAGGTAAAAGGCATAGATTCGCTCGATTCTACCTCATTCGAATTCAAAAGGTAACTTGAGCCTTGCAACAATGCTGTGGAAGCGTCACGCGGCAGAGAAGCGGCTGAGAGGCTAGTTGCTCCTGCTCTCGACTTTGCTAATGCCCGCGAGCGGCTTTCTCAACAGGTAGGCATCCTGTCTTATTAATCGGTGCGCCGTGTCCATAACCTCGCCCTTGACAAAGTCGACTACGTCAAGCGTCTTTGCCAGCTTTTCCCTTACATATTTTTCCGGATGATAAGCGGAGCACTTACCGTAGGTCAACGGATTGTGAAAGTCTTCCTCATTAAACACAACCATTTCGTTGTCTTGAAACCTTGCTTGCGCCCGTTGATCAAGCAGCAGCGCATAGTTTTCCCCATGCGTCGTGATCAACAGATAACCCCCAGCCTTAAGAACCCTCGAGAGTTCGGTCATCCATAAGAACTGGACCGATTCCGGCAAATGAGTAAAAACAGAAAAGGCATAGATAAAGTCAAATGTCTCGTCTTCGAAGGACAACGGCGGGTACGGTTGATTGACTTCAAATCTTGCGAAGGGAATGTTTCTTTGGCACCACTCTATTTGCTCACGATTAATGTCTGTCCCATGTAATTTTGCTTTCTTCAAAGCGCGAAACTGGCGAATGACGCGCCCGCAGCCACAGCCAAAATCGAGAATTTCACCAAAGGTGTCGATATCTAAACCCCGGGTCCTCAGCATCCGCCTGATCATCGCAGCGCACCGCTCTCCGGCCGCAAAGTAATTCGCAAGATCGCCGTTGCCTTCTCCCGCAACAAGCGTGCGCAGCCTGACCGAGGGTACCGCTAAACCGTCGTCGGCAAGGAGTTGTGCTTCGGCGGATTGAGTCTGTCGACTTGTCTTCTTTTCCCAAATGCCCTTCAGGTTACAAGCCCGGAAAGCGTTGTGATAAGCGCCGTGGAGCAGTGTTTTGGTAAGATCGTCAAGGCCTAACCCCAATTCCAGCTTGAGATCGACAATACGATTCAGTTCCCGTGCGGAATGGAGCATCTTGTCGAAAACCGGCGCGGTTTTTTGCCACTTGTCCTCAGCACCCAGGACTTTACACCACCGCTGAACTTCAGCATCCTGATGGAGACGACTGAAAACATGCTGCGATTGACCCTGCCGGACCAGACGCGCGCAGAAAGCATCAAAGGAAATGTCCCGGATCATCGTACTGATCGCGCGCGCGTTGTATTTCACCTGAAGATTGTGCTTGGACAGGCGGTAACCGAGCTCAATATCCTCGCAGCCGAAACGAAACACCGGATTGAACACGCCGTGCTGGATGAGAAAGGTCCGTTTGCACGAAGTTCGCCCGCCCCAGAAATAAGTATAGTCAAGCAGATCTCCATGCTTCAGATGCGGATAGGAAAATAGATAGCACCCCACCTCCGTCACGAAATGCATCAGCGGCTTGTCTGCAATCGATGGATGCAGCCCTGTGTACCCAAGCACAGCATAGTGGTTTTCCGGATGCGCGAGGTGCGTTTTGATGTGTTCTTCAAAAAGGCTCGGACTGAAAACCTCGTCGTCGTCGAGAAACAAAATAATGGGGGCTCGGGAGCAGTAAATCCCGTGGTTCTTGGCCGAGGCCAGCCCGGCGTTGGACTGGTACGCATAACGGAGATGAAAACGCCGTTCAAAGGACTCGACAACCCGGCGCGTGTCATCCGTCGAACCGTCGTCGATGACGATGACTTCGAAGTCTTCTCGAGCCAGCGTTTGGCTCGCAATGCTCTCCAGCCCGCGAGACAACAGCGCGCCACGATTAAAGGTGCATAGGATAGCGCTCAGCAGGGGCGGGTGGCTGGCCAAAGTTGACCCTCAAGAAGCGTAGGACTCAACGATGTAGAAAGCTTCATCCGGGGTCAGGTGAGGACGTTGGCTTAAAAAACTCTGCATATCTTTACTGCTGGCGCCATGCTCGTAATAAGAAACCGGCTTCCGAAAACTGTGGGCCACGGGAGCGGCATCAACAATACCCATCTTCAATCCCGCATCGGCGATAATCGACGGCCAGAAAAAATCGTAGCCCCAGCCCATTGGAGAGGTCTCATCGAACGGAAATAGCAGGGAAAACACTCGCCGATGCACGGAAAAAAGAGGGCCAATCTCGACGAAACGTGTCCAGCGTGCCGCGAGACCATCCAGCTGCTCGACGAAAGGATGATCGATAAAACTTTCGTGCGTCCGCGCGGGTTGTCCAAGAGCGAACTCGTAGCGCGTGACCAACTCAAGGTACCGGTCGAGAAACCCGGACGGCAGAACGATATCGTCGTCGCAGACCACGACGAACTCATATCGATCGACGTCGGTCTCTGCCAGGAGCTGGTTCAGAAGCAAGAATTTCATTCCGGGGGGAGCGGCCTTTCGCGCCGTAACCTTAACGACTTCGTCGGGAATCGGGCCCGTCCCCAGCGCCAGCCAGCGCTGCTCCACCTCCCAGCGGCTGGCTTTGCCCAGCTCGGTTGCGATCGGGATAATATAGCTGGGCTTATCCAGCAGGTAGACGCCCACCAGCAGCACAGGTTGACTCATCCGACCTCCAACCTTTTACCACTCGAGTTCGTTTAAGCCCTGCGCGTTCATGGGATGACCGAGCACGCCGCACGCTGCGGCGCTGGCGCAAAAACTTCGGCGAGTTTCGCCTGCACGGCGGTTTTGGAAAAATGCGCTCGCACGTGGGCCAGGGACTCGATCGACAGGGTCTCCCAAAGTCTATCGTCTCCGTAGAGCTCTACCACGGCACGGGCAAAATCCTCAGGCGAATCCGCTATCAGCGCGTGTCTTCCATCGATAAGGTGCATTCCTTCGGCACCGATGGAAGTCGTCACAACCGGCAGGCCAAAACTCATGCTTTGACCGATTTTCCCTTTCATGCCGGCCCCAAAGCGCAGCGGGGCGACGAAAACCCGGCAACGATGAAAGTAGATGGACGGGTCAGGCACGTAACCGACAGGAATCACGCCCGGCTGCGCGAGAGCTTTAACGGCGTCCGTCATGCCGCTACCGACAATATGAAAAACGACCTCGGGGAGCTGTTGTCGGATCAGGGGGAAGGTCTTCTCAACAAAGTATATCACAGCGTCTTCATTCGGCGTATGCATAAAGTAGCCAATGAAAAACAGATCCTTCCGACCTGATAAAGCCTCTGGGCTATCAACGCACTGATGAATATTCGGGATGACTTCAATCTCGGCATTCGGAACCGCCGCGAGAAGTTGTCCCTTTTCTTCTCCCGTGATGGCAATCACCAGGTCGGCGGCGGCAGTGTTGAAGCGCTCGATTTTTTGGTAATCCTCGGCCTTCTGACGCGCCTGACGATCGTCCTTGATGGCTGCCTCCCGCTCCAAACGCACCCAGTGTAAGTCGACCGGGTCGTAGATGACTCTGGCGTGAACCGCGTACGCCCGCGCGCACGGTAGATAGCGGTAAGCTACTTCCGGAAATGACAGGAAAACAAAATCATAGAGATGTCCCTGCTCATAGAGGTGCCGCATGATTTCACCAAAGCCGTAAAAAATCTTAATGTTGACTCTACCGAGCGCTACTTCGTAACGGTTTACCGCTTCCGCTGAGCCGAGGAAAGAAACGTGTTCCAACTTGTCGTGATCCGCGCCCAAGGTAACGTCATAACCCTTTTCGCGGAGCATCTGCAGGATGGTAAACATGCGCAAAGCTCCGCTCGCTCTGTCCATAGCGGGGAGCCAATCACAGAGAAATAACACTGAGGTTGTGGTATTCGTTGGCTGCGGACGGACCTCCAAAGGAAAAGGAGGCTCCAGCGCGGGCCGTTGCACGTCTCCCAACGGATCCTGCTTGGGCAATATCCAAGGGCCGATCAACGCTTTGAGGTGCTGCTTTTGGCGGAGCGAAAGCGGCAGACGGTGATATATGGGACGGAGTAAATAGATGCGCTGTCCCGGCACAGGCGGCCTGATCAGCAATTTCACAACCTTGAAGCTTTCCAGCATGAAGTCATAGCAAGCCCGGCGCCTGCTTCCGTAAGGAAAGGCGCGGTCCTTTGCTCTACGATACGCGCACAAGAGCTCCCAGAGCAAGCCGGTCTGCGCGCTCTCGAGTGCGGCAATCCTTCTATCACGGTCAGCTAGCGCAGCCTCAAGCTCGCGTATCTTTCTATCACGCTCGGCGAGGCTGGCGTCCAGCTCCCGCTCCTTGTCCTGTTTCAAGGTCTCAGCCCCGTGGTTTGCAAATCATGGTCAAGCGAAGATGGCTCCCACAGCAACTATGCGGTAGGCGGCGCGATCGATATCCACGATCGGAAACGTCGCCTCATGGATCCCGCCCATGGCGCGCAACGCGCCTTAAAATACTACGCCTAGCACCGGAATCCGACACGTTAAGCTAACACACGAGACGGCAGGTTTCGATTGGCTCGAATATAAATAGGCGAAAAAAAAGGAGGGCGAGTCGCCCTCCTTTTTTATACCTGTCTTGCCTTAAGTTACGGCAAGGCAATACCAACGCTATTCATTCGGGTATGCGTTGCCGAGCTTCAACACGGGAAGTTCGAGGAAAATAGGGCCTAGCGGGAACTGCCGGAAGGCATTAGCCGAAAGGTTCCCCGGCGCATACGAAAGGATCATCCTGACAGCGTAAACTATCTGGTTGAGATCCGGTGCCTGTGCGAGGCACAACGCGTTGATCTCCTGCCCTGTAATTTGGTGGCCCCCATTGGCGTGGATCGTGACTCCAGGAACAGGTGCGATGGTACAGGCTGGAGCGGCTTGGGTGCTAATGGTTTGCGTCCGGTAGACCTGCAGCCTAACAATCCCTCCGTCTGTCGGACCAAGATTGTTAAGGTTGATCAACGTATTGTTATTCGTTGCAGCGTCAGCCCGCAGACCCGAGATCCGGATATCGCCACCCGAGAGATCCCAATGCTGAACCACGCCGGTTACTGGAGCCGGTGGCAAGCAGCCGGTTTGGCCGATACCTGTGCACATTTCAATCGATATGGTTCCGCTGATATCCCTCGGTGCAGCGAGGAAATCAACGCCGTTGGCCACCACGCACATGCGAAAGTTAACCGTTCCGGGAGCGGTTGTTGCCGAAAACAGCGCCGCCGGAACCAAAAAGGACGAGCCGTTAACTGGGTTGTCCACCCCAGCACGATTCTGCGGGCTACCCACGGCTTGGGTACTATCGCAGACCGCACCGACAGCATCCGCGATAAATGCTCTCTGCACACCCTGGAAATTATTGGTGTCCGTCACTGTGATACGGGCTTGCGTTGAAAGGCCCAAGGTCCCGTCATCAACGTCGGTAGGAGCGATTGCGATCTGGTAACTCCAGGAATTGGCTGCACCGGTGCCCTGAAGGCTATCAGCCTGTATAACCGGGGAGACTCCAAGGGCTCCAACGAGGTTGGTTCCGGTCTGAGGTGTAAATGTGCTGCCGTTCCCCGCAATCACGTCAACAAAGTGTTGTGATGAACGGATAAACATCGAATACTCTGCCACGGCGGTTACAAGCGTTGCGTTGTTGGTCTGGTCAATAAGAGTGCCGCCGACGCCTATGGTCCTGAAGTTAACAAGCCCGTTTAAAACTCCCGGATTACCGCCGCTGTTGCCTAGAAATACAAAACGAAACTGGTTGTCTGTCGCAGCGCAAGCCACGTCGCTTGTTAAGTGGAGTTGATTGGGTAGCAGGACCGAGGCGACAAGTTGAAACGGAGCTGAGGCCACTGGCCCGGGACTATTGAAGTTAGCGACCTCGACCCCTGCAGTATCACACATGCGATACTGTTGCCCGCCCACGAATGTTGCGTTCGTTAAGTTGACAGTTACGATGTTAGCGGAAAAAAGATCCTGCGCGTTGACGTACACCACACCATTTAAGCCTGCGGGCGGAACGATGGTTAAAGTTCTCCCTGCCCCCCCCATGACTTCCTTTGAAACCCGTATAGGTGTATTCGCCGCGCCGTGGTTCACAGTGGCGGTACCCTGAGCAAACGCGGGCAGCGCCATTAATCCGACCATTAACATGGTCAAAAGTCCTGACCTCACATGCTTACCCATTTTCATCCTCCTTTGCTGTTCCTGAAACTGTTGAATGACTGTTGTGAAATTTTGATACTTGCTTAAAGATTCTCAGCCGTAACTCGCCTCTCTTCATCACTCACCCTTTTACATGCCACCATCCCCCTTTGCCCATCCCCACGGGGTCTTCCCAAGGCACGTCGCTAAAGGAATTAATATACATTGACGCCCCTGTCAAGAGTAAATTAAGCCCCAACTAGTTTTTTTTCCGCCTCTAAAACAGGCATCCTCAGCATCCTTCTGGATGCTCAAAAGCAAGAATATCAATCCGGCCTTTGGTTCAAGGCCTTTAGACAAATCTCCTCATTGGTAAAATCTGGGGCTGCAGGCGAGACCTCGTTATCAGAGCAACCATTTCGTGCAATTGTCTACATTTGACCGCAATTGTCAAGGGAAAAATAAAATTTTTCACTTTAGCCACTTGAGATCTTGCTTCAGCTCTTCCGTAACCCGTGTGGTTTCATCCACGCTGGCGAGGATCCGCGGCGAAATCAGGATGATCAGCTCGGTCTTATCCTTCTTTGAAGTATCTTTCCTAAACAAGAAGCCCAAGACCGGGATGTCGCCTAACCAGGGGACTTTGGTCTGGCCTCCCGTATTGTTCTCTTGCATGATGCCGCCCAGAACCACAGTTTGTCCATCCGCTGCCACGACGGATGTCTGCACCCTCCGGGTCAATATTGTGGGAGTGAGATTTGTCGGATCGGTACTTGTCGAGGTACTCACCTCCTGCGAGATGTCGAGAGTCAAAAGACCCCTAGAATTGATCGTTGGTTTAATTCTGAGGATGACACCGGTACTCCGGTACTGGATGTTCTGGAGTATGCTCGGAGTGCCGGTGCTGATGTCCGGGGCGGAAACCTGACTGCTGACGGTCGGCACATCCGAACCTACTTGGATCGTCGCTTCTTGGTTGTTCAAGACCATCAGGCGGGGACGGGAAAGGATATTGATCTTGCTGTCAGTTTGCAGGGCGTCCAGGAGAGCCGCCACCTTCTCGGTCGCAGATAGATACTGAATGGTGAGCCCCCCACTTCCTACCGCGCCACCTGGGGAAAGCGGCTTGAGTACGTCACCGAGGGTACTGATGTCGAGCGTGCCGTCCTTGACCTTCTGCTTAAGAAAAAATTCAAACCCCAGGCTAAGCTCACCCGAGAGAGTTAGCTCGGCGATAGTGGCCTCCATGAGGACCTGCTTCGCCGGCGTGTCCAACTCCTTTAACAGGGCGAGGATGCTTCTGTAATTTGACGGCGTGGTCACGGTCATGACTACATTTCTTCTCTCATCGGCGGCCATCCTGAGTCCCGGAATCGCGCCCGGTTGAGAAGGTGCCTGACGACCTGGAGCGCCTCCCTGTTGTGCCTGCTGAGCTTCATTGAGGATTACCGTAGTTCTCGAAGCCGGAGTCATTCCCGGATATTGTACGGGCGGTTGGCCGGAATTTGGAAGCTGCGGTGAAGAAATCCCGTAAACTCGTTTGATCGAGTCTACGATCTCCGTCGCCTTCGCATAATCAGGCACGTAAGTGAATGCTTTCTCTTCTGTTCCGGCGGATTCCGCCGTATCGAGCCGATCCTTCCATTCGAGGACGTATTTCGCGGAAGTGTCGTCCGGCGCAAGCACCAGCACGCTATTGAGGAACCTTATCGGGATAAATAGAATTCCCGGATCGCTTGGGCTGCGCGCAATGTTAATGTTGATCCCTTCAAGGATCTGGGAGATTTGCTTTACGAATTCATCGGCCTGCCAGTACAGAAGCTTCAAAATAAGGGCCTTCTTGCCTTCCACGTAGGGAACATCAAACGTGTCAATGAGGTCCATGACGCCCTTGACGGCGGACGCCTGGCCGGATAGCAGCAGCGCGTTTTGCCGCGGGTACGAGCTCACCGTGACGCCGGTCGGATAGAACTGCTTGATGAGCGGCTCCATCTCTATAGTTCTCGCGTACTTGAGAACAACGACCTGCAGAACCTCAGCCGGACTATCAGGGACATCCCGGCCGACCCTGATATCCCGGCGTCCCTGCGAAACGGGTCTTGCCCTGAAGACATAAAGGGTGCCGGCTTTTTCCTCGACGATGAGGTTCTTTTTCTCCAGCACACCCAGCGCTAGCGTAAGAACGTCAGGCGCCGGAAGCGGTCGCCCCATCCTGAGCGTGATCGTGTCCTTCATGTTCTTGACCTGTTCGTCGATATACACGTTCACCTTGAGAGTGCCGCCGATGCCCTGAATGATAAAGTCAGGGAGCGGCATGCTCTCCACGTTGATCATCAAGGGCTCCTCTGTGGGGACGAGTTTCTTGGGATCGATGGGCTGAGAGGGCGGAAGTTCCTTCGGCGGCGCCGCTCTTTCGAATTTAGGGAGCGCGAGCTGCTCGATTGTGGGTGGCTCGGGCTTCTTTTCTTCAGCGACTTCCGGCTCCGGCTTTGCCTCTGTAGATCTTTGCGCCTCCGCCTGCGGGACGCTCGGAATCACCGGCGCAACCTTCTGCTGGGACGCGCAACCGGCCATCAGAATCAGCAAAAGAAGAGTTAAGCCTTTTTTCACTTCCGCTCTCTCAGAATTCGATTTGTGCGCCGGAGTCCGCTCTTCGGCTCAGCGCAGATGACTCCCGGCAAAGACGAAAATAGAAGTTCTTAACCCGGCTACGTCTCCGTTCACTTTCTCGAAGCGTTCTTGACCGGCACCCTTCCCACTCCCTGGCGACCGTGTCGGAGTGTCATTCTGAGGTCTTAGCCGAAGGCTTGTCCTGAACGTAGTGAAGGAACTGAGATTCTTCGCTGCGCCCAGAACGCTACGCGGATTCTTCACTTTGTTCAGAATAACAAATGCGGCCTTTTTATCATTACGACACAGTCTCTCTAGCAAGGTTAGAGTGAGCGTGCGGCGAAAGGAAGATGGAGTGGACGTAACGGGCATTGTGACGTTGGTTTCAGTCAAGATTTTTTCGGCTGAAAAATCTTATATTCCCTCTCGTCCTCGCCGCGCTTGGCCATCACCGAGAGGGTCTCGATGCGCGCGATCACAAAGCCGTCGGCCAGCACCTCTCCCTCACCCACGGAAACAACCGCCCCCAAGTAATCTCTGAAGACCGCCTGTTTCGGCCTTCCCACAATGACGCCCAAGAGCGTATACGGAACTTCGGGCATCGGCTTTTGCTGGGTTGATGACAGCATGTACAAGCCATCAAGGGAAAAAATATTTCTTACCTCGAGCTCCGGATAATCGCGCGCTGTTTTTCTCGGGATTTCAAGAGAAGCCTTTTGGTTGAAGTCGCCCTTAGCCTGTTTGACCGGTGCCACGATCTTTCTCTCAAGGCTCGGCGGCGGCTTGTCCACCCACCAATAGACTAACAGCAACGACAACACAATGACCGCTCCATCAGGCAAATAGTTCTTCATCCCTCGATCCTGAACGCCGCAATAGAGAGCACGATCGTAAAATCTGCACCGCTCTTGGAGCTCTCCACGGACTTGATGCTTACGGGTTTCGGAAAGTCCTCGATTTCTTTCAACAGGTCAACCAGCCCACGCGGCTGGCCCTTGAACCTGAGGATTACCCCGATCTCGCTGACTTCCTTGTCGCGCGCGACATCCGGGAACTCAAAATTAAGGACCGTCAAGCCCTTTTTTTCCGCAGCTTCGATCACCCGCTTGACCAGTTCCGCTTGGATCACAGGGTCCAGCGCATCCTTGGGATAAAAAAGTCGCGCCAGGGTTTCATCGTCCCATTTGGGGGAACGCACGGCTTCTTGATTGAGCCGTCGCTGAAGCAGGGATTGCTCGGTCGCGTAAAGCTCCTGGCGCTCCGCCAGCAACAATTTCTTTTGCTTTGCCGCGCTATTCAAGGGCATGATGAGAAACCGGATCGTGATCAATAAGACCAGGAGATAGGGACCTATGGCTCTCAGGCTTGGGAGTTTGAAGTTCATAACCCAATTTCAAGAAGGAAGTTGTAGAAATCGCTTTGCCCGTCTTTTGTGGGCGCGCCCCTGAGCTTGACCGATTTTATCCCTCGCGCCTTGCTGATGGCATTGATGACATCGAGCGGATCTTTGGAGGAGATGGAGGCTTCCGCGCTCCTTTCGTTGACGACCAATCGTGACAGGAAGCTCCTTGGCGGCAGGCGGTCGGCCAGGACCTCCATAACGTCGAGTGGAGAAACCCTGGACTGTAGTTTTTTCTCTAGCTCGGGCAATGCCTCCGAATGGTCTTTCTTGATTTCTGTAGGCGCGCCGGCCAATTCCTTTGCTAACTCCGCGTGCTTCTGGCTTAACGCGTCCAGCGCCGAGTCATAGTTTCGGACCGTTAAGAATAAGCCTATCGCGTAGGCCAGCGCAATATAGACGGCCGCTCTCAAAGCGATGTCAATACCGGCCGAGACTTGCGTTGTGTGCGCGCGGAACTCCTTGAGGTTGATATCGTTGATGCGATCCAGGCACAAGGGGTGCTCTGTTTTCGGTTCTTGGATGACCTCCAGGGTTTCCGGCCTTAGGTCCGATAGAAGAGGTCCATAGACCTTTAGAGTCTTGAGCGCCGTGGCGTATTGCCCCAGGCCTCTAATGAAGAGGCTCAATCTCTCAAGCGTGACCGAGCCGGCAAACGAAGTGGACCCGAGGAACTTGCCCTCCGCATAGGCCGCGACGGCAGTGATCTCAGAATCTCGGTAGAGAATAATCTCCGGTTGGCCAGAAACATAAGCAAGTTCTTCAGGCACAACGTAGGCAAAATTGAAGACCTCTTTGATGCGCTCAGCCTCGGCAGCGTCCCATGCCCAGATATCGACCAGGGTATACATCTTTTCTTTCTCAAATATTTCACAATGAAACGATGGAGTAGGAATGGGAAACAGTTCTTCAATCTCATTACCAACGGCCTTCTTAAGGTCTTTTTCGGCGATCGCGGGATAACGTTTTCTTAAATGCAAGGAATTGGAATTGCTCACGATCAGGAGCTTCTTTCCCAATCCCTTGAACGGTTGCAGCTCCGTTGCGGCTCCGGCGGCGATCTTCTCGACCCGGTTGCCGGAAAGACGATAGATTTCAAGGCCGTTTTTATGCCAGTAGGCGGCGTACACTCTAACCTTCTTTCCAATAAACCACACTGTACGGCGAGGTCGCTCGCGGCAGGATATCAACGCCGACATTCATCGTGTACAGACTTCTTGGGCTGCCGACCTTGATCGTGATATCGAAAAAGGGAGAAGGAAAGAAATAGATGCCTTCGGGGTCGCGCCGCATTTGTTTCCCCGTCACAGCGAAAACTTCGGTCTCAGAGGTAAGAGGCTTTTGCGCGCGGTAGTTTTTCAGCTTGTCGAGGGCTTCTTGATCGATGTCCAGATAGGCTCTGAGCATCACATCATCTGCCGTGTTTAGATTGAAGCCCATAGAAGGCAGCACCGTAAGGTAAGGCTCAACCCGCGCGTAAAGTTTTGCATCGAAGCCTCTGACTAAGGCCAACTCGTCCTTATACTGGACCGGAAAATTTCTCGGGGCGTACGGTTTTCCTTGGGTGCGGTAGTACCAAGATTCTGCTCCGTTGACGCGCGCTAAGTCGTCCGGATCAACCCAATCAAGGTAGCTGTCAACAATAGTGTTGGCGGTCTCTGCTTCCCCTCCTTCTAACAGGATCAGTCTCCTTAAGACCTCAAGGTCCGGGTTGACAAGAGAAATGGCGCTGCTGCTGTCTTGGACTCGGACGAAGACTTCGTTCCCCAACTTGACTCCGGCACCTCCGAGGGCAATCCCCTCGACTCCCAACACACCTCTCGCCCGAGTGAAAAGAATCTCCGTTTGCCTTACCTGACCGCTAAGGATGGAAAAGATCAGACCGTCGTAAGTTGATCGGGCTTGCATCATCGCCTCCGCCTTCGCTTTCAATCCCTCCGCGGCTTTCAGGTGCTCTTTGACAACCCAGTTGAAAGCGATGCCCACGGTGATCATCACCGCCGACACCAGCAGGCTCAGGATGGTCGCAGAACCTTTCTGACTCATAAACCCCGATAAGTCTCGTTGTAGGTCGTCTTCATGGTCGAGTTCACGTTGATACCAAGGATCAAGCTGTTCTTGTGCTCATCGTCGCCGTAGGAGATTTTGACAAGGTTCGGCAATGACCTCTTCTTGCGAGCGTCGTAATCGCTTGTCCACCGGTTTTCCCGCCGGATGAGGTCAAAGCCATAGAAGCTCACTTGCAAATTTTCTACCCCTTCGACCAGCCGGATTGAGCTTCCCTTCTTGTAATCGGCAAAAACCGATGCCCTTTCGATCTCCGCATAGGTCTTGGTATAGACCGGCAGCTCATAATACACGAGCGAGCGCTTTCCGTTGTTATCGTCTTCCATTCGGATCCACACGACCACCGGCAGGTCTCCCGCCAGGGGCGCAAGTGAAACATAGGAGATAACCTCCTGATCCCCGATGAAATAAGGAGTCCACCCCTCACCCCTGGTATAAATATAATAATCCGTCGCCGAGTTAAAACTCCTTTGGATCCAAATGTAACGCGCATGATCCCAAAAGCTTAACCCTCGCTCCATCAGACCCTGATACTGCTTCAGCCCCTGGTTGAGTGCCATGGAGGCCAGAGTCACCATGGCCCCAAAGATGGCCGTGGCAATCAGCACCTCGATCAGCGTATAGCCCTTGGCAGGACGGGGCTTAGAGCCTGCCCTGAGTTTATCGAAGGGACGAACAGGGGGATTTGATTTCATTTCATTGATGATTTTCGGTTCATAGTGAGGCCCTCGAAGCATTCCGCAGTTTTTTTCAGCAACCTGTTAAGAGAACAAATCAGAAGGCGATTGGAGGCCTTTGTACCTAAAAACATTAATCGCGTACTCCCTGGTTAGCCGGTCTTCATGCGCCAGACTAAAATCGACCCGGAACAGGTCCAGCTCGAAAATTCCTATGCCCGGTAGTCCGGCAAGCTCTGGGTTCACCTGGCCTGGCTTGATTCTTTCTACCAGCTTTGATCTCCACTCCAGCCGAACTCCGTCTCCCAAGTCCTCGGAGCCTTGTTCCGCGTCGACATCCAGTTCCCTGATAAGACTCACCGCCTGGGGCAGTTTCGAGGACAGGAGGTTGGAGTTATTCACTCTTTCCAAGTTTGCTGCCCCGATCCTGAAGAGGTACATCGTAGCTGCGATACTGGCAGTGAGGATCAGACCAGCCACCAATACTTCCAGGACCAGAAACCCTCTTTCGTTTGTCAACTTTCTCTCTCCAGCAACAGCTCTCCGAAAGGCGGCGTGATGGTCAACCGGTAGACGGAAGCGCCAGTGCGAATTTTCACCATCCCTCCCGAGGTGGTCCCGTTTTTGTAAAACTTGATGGGGCTGTCAATCTGGACAAAGACATCGGGAAACTTGACGGACTGGCCGTCATCGCTCTGGATAAGTCCTTCTTGTGAAGCTAACACGACCTCGTCACCGTAGAGGAAAGATTCCCGGCGGACTTTCGAAACATAGATGAATACCTCTTCGGCCTTCAGGGACCCTTGGTAACTCAGATACATGTTGTAAGAGGCGGGCACGCTCACCGCCATCAGGAGGCCGATCATGGAGACGACTAGCAGCAGCTCGATCAGGGTAAACCCGGATCTCTTCTGAGTCCTGGCGCTAAAGCGAAACAGACTCTCGGCCTGCGGATTTAACTCGACACTCGACACTCAGTACTCGACACTCGGGCGTGCTAGAGCTTGATATTACTGGCGCTCATGACCGTAAGGATCAAGGAAAGCACGATAAACCCGACAATCAGACCCATCAACGTGATGATCGCCGGTTCGACGAGAATCAGCACCCTTTTGACCGTATTTTTGAATCTCTCATCGAACATCTGGTGAATCTCAAAAAAAATCTCCTTCAAATTTCCACTTCCCTCCCCAACCATGATCATGTTGGCAACAATGTTGGGCAGAAGGGAAATTTGCGCGAAGACCGCCGCTATTTTTTTTCCTTCTCTGATTTGAGCCATCGCAGCTTCGATCGCTTCACGCAGATATTTGTTCTGAATTAAGCCCGCCGACAATCTGAGCGCCTTGATGAATTCGATGCCGCTGTTCAACATGGAAAACATCGAGTAGGAAAAACGCGACAGCTCCAGGTATAGGGTGAGGTTTCCGAGCAGGGGAAGAAAAATCATCGCGGCATGAGCGCGAGAATACCATTGGTTGAGATAGCCGGACTTCTTGAGAACGACAAACCCGGCTGCCAGAACGCCCAGCGCGTAAAGGCTGGAGAAATCCAAAGCGTTGCTCATGGCAAATAACACTTTCGCCGGAAGGGGAAGGGAAACAAGCGAGGTCTCGCCGAAGATGCTGAAGAACCTCGGAATGATCAATTTAAAGATCACGATCAGGGTAATCAGGCTGGCGCCGAGCAAAAACACAGGGTAGGTCATGGCGTTGCGGATCTCGTTCTTGAAGTTTATTTGAAACTTCATGTAAGCGGCAAAATTTTCGAACGCCGTCTTGAGATCCCCCACGCTCTCGCCCACATGGATCGTGGCGGTCATCAGCGGGCTGAACTTGCCGCTATCCGTAAAGGCCTGCGCCACGCTCTTCCCCCCGCTGATATCTTGGAGGATCCCCGCCAGCGTGGCGCGCAGCTCCGCCTTAGAAACCGAGTCCATCATGGTTCTGAAGGCAAAATCGATCTTCATCCCCGAACCTAGAAGGATCGACAACTCCTTGGAGAGATTATAGATATCCTCGTCGTTGATCTTTCGGCCGCCGATCTGGATCTTGCTCACGACGCGTCTTTTTTGCGCCAAATCAAGGACTAGAAGACCTCGCTGTTTGAGCTTGGATTTGGCGTCTCTTAGATCCGCAGCCGAAACCACGCCATCGACGCCTTTGCCCGAAACGTCGACACCTTTGTAGGCAAAATCGCTCAACTGATCCTCAAGACCTCTTCAACGGTGGTCGTCCCTTTTAAAACCTTGAGCATTCCATCCTCTCGCAGGTTTCGAAAAGAACCCTGCCTGCGCAACAGGGTTCTTAGCCCCTCGAGGGATTTTCCTCTTATGAAAGTGTCTTTGAGCTCGTCGGTATAATCAAAGATTTCAAAAATAGCGGTCCGATCCCGATATCCGGTCCCAGCGCATTTCGCGCAACCCCGCCCGCGCCGGAAACGGACTCCACCATTTAACAGGCTCTTAAATCGGTCGTAAATCTGGTGCAGCTCATACTCCTTCAGGACCGGTTCGGGAAGTTGATCCTCGTCGCTGCAGTGAGGACAATTCTTGCGGATAATACGTTGCGCGGCGATGCCGAGCACCGACGCATTGATTAAATAGTCCTCAATCCCCATATCAATCAGCCGGAAAAGGCCGCTCGGGGCGTCGTTAGTATGGAGAGTCGACAAGACCAGGTGCCCGGTCAGGGCCGATTGAATCGCAATCTCAGCGGTTTCCCGGTCTCTTATTTCCCCAACCATAATCACGTCGGGGTCATGTCTGAGAATCGAGCGCAAAGCGCTCGCAAAGGTGAGCCCGATCTCACTCTTAACATGGACCTGATTGATCCCTTCAAGCTGGTATTCAACGGGATCCTCGATCGTGATGATCTTGCGCTCGCTCTTATTAAGACCGGTTAGGCAGGAATAAAGCGTGGAAGTTTTGCCTGCCCCTGTCGGCCCTGTGACCAACAGAACCCCGTTGGGCTTTCCGATCAACTCTAACACAGTCTTTACGTGATCAGCTTCCAGTCCTAGTTTGGTGATATCGAAGCTTAGCCTTTCTCGATAAAGAAGCCGCAACATCACGCCCTCGCCTCTAATCATCGGTATGGTGGAAACCCTGATATCGAGGAGTTTGGAGGCGATCCTGGTCGAAAACTTTCCATCCTGGGGAAGTCTCTTTTCAGCTATATCAAGTCCAGAGAGAAGCTTGATCCTGGAGATGGTCGCGAGGCCGAAGACCTCTTCGAGCGGTTCCAGATCATGGAGGATGCCATCGATTCTAAACCTGACCCTGTAGCCTCGGTCCGCGGACTCCAGGTGGATATCGGAGGATCTCAGTTCCACCGCGCGGTTCAGCAGAACGTTTAAGAACTTGATCACGGGCGCTTCGAAAGCCATTTCCTTCAGTCTTTCGGGATCATCCCTCGCCTCCAAGGAAACAAAATTGCTCCCGTCACCGATGAGAAATAACTTTGCAAGTTCCTTGATCCGGCTTTCCGGCGCCAGGTAAAGTTGCATCCGGTAATGGGTCGTTTTCGTGAGATAATCCAGAACTGAGGTGTTCAAAGGGTCGCCGGTAGCGAGCGATAAGGTTTTTCGCTCGCTATCGACAGCCACGGGGAGCACGTCGTTTCTCAAGAGATATTTGAGGTCGGCTTGCGCGCTAAAAAAGGAATGAATCGCTTCGAAGTCAATTTCGGTTTCTTCCTGATTAAACAGTGGAAGATTGAGCTGGACGGAAAGGGCTTCTAAGAGCTGTGTCTCGTTGACGATCCCAGTCTGGATGAGGATCTGGCCGATATAGCCGCCGACCTCCTTTTGGATGCGCAAGGCTTTGTCAATATCTTCGTCCTTGATCGCGCAACGCTCTTTTAAGACTTGCCCTAGTAGCACGCAACACGTTACCAGTTTTTTAAAGCTTGATCGTCGAGCGTTCCGTTGGGACCGAGAGAATAGAGGTCGAAGGGACCATGCTCGCCGGGACATTTGTATTGATATTCTCTGCCCCACTGGTCCAGAGGGATCGTTTGCTTCGATAAGTATGGCCCGCGCCATTTCTTGTCGGTCGAAGACAGCAATTCATTCAGGCTCGCCGGGCAGCGCCCTAGATCGACATAAAAAGACTGCACGGCCGCCGACAGCACTTCTAGCTGGGCCTTTCCGATCTGCTCTTTGGACCTTTCAAACCGGCCCAGAAGATTTGGCGCGACAATCGATGCAAGTAAGGCTATGATAGCAACAACTATAAGGATTTCGATGAGGGTAAAACCCGCACAACCCCTGATTTTCGCCACTCCAGCAACCTAACACCCCCAACCGCGAAATACAATTCATGCGCGGCCTTTTAGCTCCTAGTTCCGATCGTGGCATATCAAGACACATCCTTTGCGTTTTTTGGCGTCTTCGCGGATGAAAAAGCGCGTCGAGTGACGAGGAATTTTTTCCCTCGACCTTGTCCCTCCAGATTAATCTCGCGTGAAGGTTGTCAAGGAGGCGAGCCTCTCCCGGCACCAACAACGATCGTGGATGAAGGGTGAGCCGGTAGACGGGGATTCTCCCTGCTAACGGATCAACACTTTGAAGGAATCCTTTACACGGTCGAACAGCGCGCGGCGCTTCGTACCGGTGGGGAACAGTCCGTCTCTTACCTTTCGGCACTTGAGATTGAGCCGCCAAGCTAAGCTGCTTTCTAACGCCGCCAGTTGCTGCCGTATCTGGGCGTGCTCCAGCTCGAGTTGTTCCAGGTCTTCGACGAGTTTACCGATCCGCTCATCTTTTTGTGCTAGAGTCCGTTGGCGTTCTTCTGTTAGTTTGGTTATTTCTCTTTCGCGGGTCGCCCGTTCTTGAGCACGTATCGTCCCCTCGAGCAGTTGGCTCTCCCGTTTAAACTCCTCGCGCTCAGCCGAAAGCTGCGCCAGATGCTCTCCCTTGAGGCTCAACCGTAACCCGAGCTGGAAAAAGAAATTCCTTATGAGCAGGCCGTCTTCGGACGCCATGCCTAAGAACGCTTGGAATGGTTCGGGCTGTTTCTTGCCCACGGCGAGCACGCCCAGGCCATGGCCATGGATGAACTCGAAATGAGGATACTCCTGGCTAATCTCCTCCCAAAGTTTCCATACGCCAAAATCGCCCTCTCGAACGTTGACGTCGTGGAGAAGGATAACACCCTGCTCGCTCATCTTCGGGAGCCAGGACTCAAAATCATGTTTTGCCACGTCATAGGCGTGGTAGCCATCGATGTGCAGCAGGTCAATAGTTCCGTCCGAAAAACCTTTCGCCGCCTCATCAAAAGTACTTTTGATCAATCGAGAGAAAGAGCCGTACAGAGGGTCATGATGTTCTTTTAGACTCTCTAAGACGTCAGGTCCATAATAACCCGTGTCCGGGTCTCCCTCCCAGGTATCGATGGCATAGCACCGCGTGCTCAATTTCAGCTCCTGAACCGCCTGGCAAAAAGCACAGTAAGAATCACCGGAAAAAGTTCCCAACTCCACGAGGGTCCCCGGCTTTAGCAAACCCAAGAGGAACATCGCAAACGGAATGTGCTGGTGCCATCCCGAATAGGGGCTGAGTCTTCTCGGGCTCGAAAAGAGAATCGGATAGCTCAGCGGATTAAAATGGGCGGACATATTCACTTAATGAAGTTGGACAGCACCCAATGTAAAAAACAAAGTTCAAATTGAAAAATGCAAAATGGCCAGCAAGCCAGAAAGGATTTCTAACGAAAAATTCAACTCTTGCGCTTTGCATTAAGCAAGACTTCATCCTTGGTTTGCATTCTCGACCAGAATATCATAGATCTCGCCCCGGACCCAGCCCAGATCTAGCTGCTTCACACGGCGACCGGTTTTGACGTCACCCACGGTGATGCCACAGCTTCCACTGGGTTTTCCAGGATCTGCTGGGTTAGCGATCAAACCGGTGCTCTTAGAAAGCCCGCGGCCGACGTTGCTCCCGATGCATACGAGATCGTCGGAAAGCCAACACACGCCACGGGGATAACCAGGGACTGAAAAGAGAGGGCCGCCCAGGGAGCAAAGAAGTTTCCTTTGCGACTCCAGGTAGTAGAGACGATCACCCCGCACCGAAAGAGAATGCGGATGATAAACGCCGCTCTTAATGCGCATATCTCGGCTAATGTCGTGGATGTAACCCTCTAGGGCACTGGTCCACAACGTTCCGAATTGAGGACCAAACGCGGAGGCTACGAGATTCCCTTGCCATTCGGTTATCGAGTTTACGTGATGCGTGTCGGTCCCAGAGGCGGTGGCGCGCCAGATCACTTGGGGATCACTCACGCCTTGCGGCGCCAGATTGTAGCGGATAATTTCGTCCGTGCCCGTCGAAACCACGTACAGTTTTCGGTCCTTTGCGAGAAGCGAATGGCCATCTCTGACCTCGGGCAACGGTTGGCAGAATACGAATTCAAGCTCGTTTCTTGTCAGAGCCATCAAGTGGTACGCGCCTTCAAAGACCGACAAGACATAAATCCTCGCGCCGTCGCCCGTCATCCCGGTGCAACCTTCCACACGATGGGGAAATATCACTCTCGCTTCGGAAAGGTTGTCCGACCCCGGCTCTAGCCGGAAAATAGCCGTAGCGCGCGGCGCAGAAAAATTGCAGAAAGAAATGAGCATTGACTCCGCCAAAATCGCCGCATCATAACGGCAAACTGCCCCTTTGACGCTTTCGTGCCTCATCTCGTGGAACTCCCGCCCACATCAACTTTGGCGGCTCAGAGCCCTTCAACAGTAGCCGAACTTTCGCAACGCTTCGCCCGCGTGTGCATAGATGCCTTTCAGAATCTCGCCGTCGCCGTGTTGCCAGCGACCGATAGACGAAGGGGTAACAACCTCATGAGCAGCAACCGCCACATTGTCATGATTCATTCCCAAAAAATCAAAAATTTCTTTCACTGCTTGGTGCGGCGTTTGACAGAGCCTTTCGAATTTCAAGATCAGATATTGCCGCGCCAATTGGGCTTCCCCGTAAGAAGCCGCCTCCATGTTGATCCTGGCCCAGAGGGACGCGGTCCTTATGGGAGGTGGCGCATTCAGCAGAATAGGATCCAAGAGAGCGGATCCGTGTCTACGGAGCTGTACATCATTTGTCGAAAAGGCAATATCCCTGCCGTCTCGAACCACCTGAATAAACTTGAGGTTGGGTAATTGCCCGTGGATGAACGGCAGAACGTGGATACTGCGAGGATTTTTCCATCCCCAACGGGCATCCTCCGCGGCAATCTCCCGGCGATGCCGGGACACACAGCTCCGGAAATCCGACTCCATCAGATCATTTTCTTCATTGTAGAAGGGCACCAACCAGCGTAATAAATAACGGTTGATCCAACGATCGTAAAACTCGACAAATTCCATTGCGTCTTCGGACTCGTTCAAGTTTGTCCCCATGTAATACCCCGCCTGCTTGACAATCCTCGCCACAACCCTGGTCCCGGATCCCCCGAATCCGCCAATCACGATCGGCGCGCCTGTCACATCTTCCATCGTTTTCCTTATAATGAAATCAGCCAAAAAGTGCTAATCTCCTGGCCCCCCAAGGACCGTCTGCAGTTTAGAGAGGCCCGTCCATTTATCGTACCCTTGAAATCATCCTACGGCAGGAGGATGAGGTGCAATGGATCTAAAGGCTGAAGAGTTAGATGAGCAGCCGAGATTGTAGTCCTCGACAAAGCCAAGAAGAAAGCGCTTTTTGGACCAGGCGCGCGATAATAAACAGGGCCTTCCTTGGAAGCCGAAGCTCATTCAGGGACTCAAGCTATTTGGGCAACTGGCATCAATGTTCGTCGCACCCATAACGCCGGTGAGAGATCCTATGAGACCGTCAAGCGCACCACCCGAATCACAGCTAATCCCGAATCCGCCGTTGTTCGTACCGCTGTTAGCCGGTGCAAACAGGCCCGGGTCTTCACCTAGCTGAACAGCCGAGTCCTGAGTTACAAAAATGCCGTCACCACCGTTGTTGTGGATCGAGTTGTTGGAAAGATCTCCTTGTGACGACCCCATGACGATCACCCCATGGCCGCCGTTACCATTGATGTTGTTTCCCACCGCCCGTACGCTCGAGGAACCAACAACCGTAATCCCATTGCCATTGTTCATTTGAATCGTATTCGCGCTCGGCGACAGTTCGCTCCCGGAGTTAAATCCTATACGAGCTGCTGCACCCTCGTTGACTAGTACTCCATCCCCTGCATTGTTCTGGATCGTGTTGTTGGTCAGCACCGCGAAGGCTTGCTGATTCACCACCACACCATGACCTCCCATGCTGTCAATCGTATTGTTGTTGATGACCGCGTTGGAGCCTCGCTCCACCTCGATCCCGTTGGCGCCCCCTGTGATCGTAAAGCCTTGAATCGAAACCGCCTTCCCCCGAACATCAATCGCCGGACGGCTCGGATCTGAACCATTGATCACCGCTGTCCCCCCTCCGTCTAGAAACACCCTCACCTTGTCGTTCCGCACCAGCACGTTCTCATTACAGGTCCCGGTCACTGAAATGGTATCCCCGGACGACGCACCCTCGAGAGCCTGTTGGAAAGAGGCGTTAGAACAGCTCACCGAGACAATTTTCGGGCCATCATCGTCAATGATTGTCCCGACACCCTGGCCATTTCCAATCGAAGCATTAGTGGCAGAGGTGAGATCGACAAAGAAGGTCTCATCTCCCTCGTCAACCGTATCACCATTGACTACAACAGTAATTGTTTTTGTCGTCTCCCCAGGATTGAAAGTCAGGGTTCCTGATTGAGCAACATAATCGCTTCCCGCGGTGGCAGATCCATCGGCAGTAGAAAAGTCAACCGTGACGGTCTGAGCGCTCGCGGTCGATAGCGTCACCATAAAGTCCGCCGTCACCGTCCCCGCGTTTCCCTCCGGCACCGTTGCGTCGCCGATGGCAACCGAGGGTCCTGCTAGCGTCGTATCAACATTGCCCCGTCCTTCGGTCGCAGCACTAAAATGCGCTACCCACGCGGAACGGATCGCGTCGACTTTGTTGATATCGGCCTGCGGAGCCGTTGTGCCGGCCCGAACCAAAAGGATAAAAGCCTGCTTCCAGGTTGACGTTGGATTGACACCAGAGAAACCGCTGCTCGGCGACCGCGCACCCTCGCAACTGATGACCTGATTGATGGTCACGTTGCGCCGCGTCCCTGAGACTGTGACTCCGGTCTGGGGAGCGCAGGAGCGCTCGCCTGTTGAGGAGTCCAGGATCTGGCAATGGGCTGAGGAGGGATTGTTGATGAAAAAGAACGTGGGCACGTCGCTTGCAGAGCGAAGGCCCATGATATAGTGATCGAGGGCGCTATAGCGCTTGGTAGCTTCAATGCTCGTGAAGGTCCCGTCCCCGTTGTCCTGCCATTTGTTTCCTTCCATGTCTGAAGCGTTGGTATCGTGAAAGAAACTCCAGTGAGCCAGGTCGCGGCCACGAAGGAGATCCCTGCACACGCCTCCGTTGTTGAAATCGACAAGGGCCAGCCACTGGTGTCCCGCTTCCTGCCCTATTAAATCAACGGTTGCATTAGTGCCTAGACCGCCGCAGGGACCGCTGGAAACTATCTGGTTTGGATCACTCGGATAGCAATCAAGCCGGTTTAGATTCACACCGCTTTGCAACCGGCCCGCGCTCCCCGAAAAAGAAGAGAAATCATAAAGCGCGTCTCCGATACCCGTTACGGTATTCTGAACTGACAGCTCAAACGCAAAGGCGTCGCCCATGGCTTGGAAAAAATTGCTGAACAGCAGCAGCTGGTCGTAATCGTCGCCGTGAGTGCCGTAGAAGCGCCGCGCCACTGCCGGCAGGTGAACCAGAGGACTGGAAACGCTGCCGAATACCTGAACCAGCGGCTCAAAATCCGGCAGCGTCGAGATGGAGGACGCACTGCCCTGGCTGAAATCCACGGTGGTGACCAGCAACCCGCTAACACTGCCCGGGGAAACTCCCACAAGGTAACCCCCGCCGGGCGTGGATGCCACCGCTTTGTAATTGACGCGAATAACCCCATTATCAATGAGAACCACTTGAAAGGTCCTGGCCGTGCCCCCACCAAAGGGTCGCACAGCGTTCCACGTGACAACCAATCGATCCGTTGCGGTTCTGACAAAGACCCCGCCCCCACCCACGCTCGGATCCCAATCCTGCCAAAGGGCGGCGATGCGCGGAAAGTCTGCAGCCATCTGATCAAGGACGTTTGCGGCATCGGGGCATGACCGAGGATCAAAAATCACGTTCACGCCGCCACCGCAAAAAACATTGAAGTGAGACGCAAACGAACTTGATCCGAACGTCAGGTTTCCATTCGAGTTGATAAACACCCCTGTGTAATTGATCCTGAAAAAGCGAAACGTAAAACCCAAAGATTGAAAGCGCGAGTCATCATCGGCCAGGTTTAGGTCAACCCCCAAATTGCTGTCGAAGTTTAATGCTCCCGCGGTCACCGTATAGCCGCCCCCGGACTTGGGAGTGAAGGTGAGAGTTTCATTGTTCAGATCGAACGGCTCACCGGGCTGCAGGATCGTGGCATCCGTCTCGACTACCGCAATGTTGCCGACGTTCGTGTCGCTTCTTCCCGTATCTGGAAGGAAGAGAGCGCTTAGGTAAATGGCAAATGTAAGCCTGAAGAAGATCCCGAGGGCTTCGTGATTAGGCCCCATTTTCGACTAATGCCTTGCTCTTTCGGGTAAAGGGATCTGCCAAGTGGCATCCTTGCCCCAGAATTCAAGCTTTCGGGTAGCCCGATTTACGACGAAGCCGAGAACGGGAAATTCAAGGGGAAGCTTTGCTTCAACCGGTAACCACCGCTGATTTTCTGCCAGCATGTAGAGTCGCGTTACGATCAGGTGGGAATGGATTCTTTCCCTGAAGACTACGAGCAAGCCTGTAGGGTCCTCCGGATTGGCGACGATTTTGGGCGCGCCGACCGCGCGTGCCATTGCCATGGAGAGTCCCTGATTGAATTCATGCCAGGCCACCCCGCCGTCAACGCTCTGGTAGATGCCGCGCATCGGAAGGGCAGCGTAGACAATGTTGGCGTCTGACGGGTCAACCACAAGCATATGAACTTCCTCGGGCCTTGCGCCTGCTCTGGCCTCTGGCAGACCCTTGCCAGCTTCTGTCCAATGATAGCCGCCGTCAATGCTTTTGTAGACCCCACTACGGGCGGTCGCCAAATAAAGAGTATCGGGCTGGCTCTCAGCTAATGCGATGGACACCGGCACTGAACCCGAATAAGGCAAGGCGACCCACGACCCCCCGCCATCGTCGCTGCGCCAAAGACCGTCGCCTCTACCTGCAAACAAGGTGTTAGGATTGGAGCGCTGCTGCGCGAGCGCGAAGACCTCTTCGTGGCTGCCTCCAACCTCTACCGGACGCCATGATTTGCCGCCGTTTCCACTGACTTCCAATCCGTCCGCTGTTCCGAGAAAAATCTTCAGAGGGTTATTGGGGTCCCCTACAAAGGCGTGGATCTCGCTCTTTGGAAAGGCCATTTGACTTGCCGGAAGCTTTTCAGCTTCCAATTGTCCGGCTTTCTTTTGACCCAAAGCTTCAGATGCAAAGTGAATTTGAGCGAGAATCAACAAGGAAAGAGTTATCACTAAAACAGGCGGCTTATATTGGTGTGCGACGATTGCGCCGATTCTGGTTCTCACAAATCCTCTAACTATCAATGATTCGCGTTTCGAGCGCTCGTGTCAAGTCGTCACACGGGTGAGTAGTGGTTCGTATCGGTGACTCGCTACTATTCAATCTCAAACAACAGTTGCCGGGATTGCCAGACTGACGGTGAATTTCAAGATAGATGTCGCATTGATTGTTTAAGGGAGATTTTCTAACGATGGATAATCCATGGTCTGCTTGAAGCGAGATATCGAGCTTCGACGTGATGACTGTAGCAGATCCACGCTCAGCCGATTTTTGCCCCTAGGTAGATCCCTCCCTGACTCCTGATCGTTCGTTATAGAGCCCCTGTGGAAGGCGTTTTCTGAACTGACCCGACTGGCGTGGGCATTTCGCTTCATTGGGCCACTGGTTTGCGAGCACTGCGGCCGCGGTTTCGAAGCGATGCGGTCACTGCCGGTATCGATCGTTAGCAGCTGTTGGGTTTCGATCCTGTGCTTTTTGGGATTGAGATGCACTTCGGTGATCGCTGACCAGTTGCGGGTGTGGCGTGACCAGCGTAGAGGGTTTAGCCGTTTGGCATTCTCATACACGACGCTGCGCTTGTCTAAAATCGCTTTGTCCAATCCAAGGTGTCGGGACCCGGGAGTGACAAAGCGGATCGCGCTGTGGAGGTGCTCGGTGTTGTACCACTGAACAAAGCGCCCTACCCACTGTTTGGCTTCATCGAGTCCGCCAAAGGCGCCATCCGGATAGGAGGGACGGTACTTCAAGGTCTTGAACAGCGACTCAGAATACGGATTGTCATCGCTCACCGACGGGCGACTAAAAGAGGGGACCACCCCAAGCCGCTCCAGGGTAGCCAGCAGCGTAGCCCCTTTCATCGGCGCGCCATTGTCAGAGTGTAGCGTAAGCGTTTCCCTTAAAATCCCTTGCTCTTGGCAGGCCCGCTCGATTAGCTCAGCGGCATGCTCGGCGCTCTCTACCTCTTCGATCGTCCATCCCACGATCATCCGACTGAAAATATCTTCCACCAAGTACAGATAATAATAGCCGCCCCTAAGCGCGCTGTTCATATACGTGATATCCCAGCTCCACACTTCATTGGGATTTTTGGCTAGTAAATCCTTGGGCCGACTATGCACGTGGGGCTTGCTGTTTTGGCGGTGCGAAAGCAGATCCTTTTGTTTTAACACCCGGTAAAAACTGCTCTCCGAACCCAGATAACGCCCCGAGTCGGCTAACTGAGCCACGATCTGCCACGGCGACAGATCGCGATACGCGCTGCTATTAGAGACCTCCACGATGGCTTGCTTCTCCTGCTCGGTCAGGCTGTGGGTAGCTACCGTGTCAGGACCCCGTCTCTGATCCCCCTTGTCGGGCTCTTTCTCCCAGCGCTCCAAGGTCCGCAGACTCACCTCGAGCACCTCGCAACTCGCCGCCCGCCCAGCACCACTGGCCTTGGCTTCCCTGACCAACTCCATGCAGGTATGGCGATCTTCCACGCTCACTCGTTGTCCCCGCTGCCCCAGATCAAGTCCGCTTTTTTTTTCAGCACCAACAGTGCGGTGGTCTCCGCTAACGCTCGATCCTTGCGATGGAGCTCTTTCTCCAATTCCTTGATCTTGCGCTTGTCCTGAGCTCTCTCCGCACGCGTTGCCTGATTGGCTCCTCCACCAGTTTCTAACCCTGCCTCCATGCTCTTCTTCCATGCCGCGATGTGATCACTGTGCAATCCTTCCCGGCGCAAATACTCCCCCTGTTTGTCGCCCTCCAATCCCTCAAACTCGATCACCGCTTTCAGCTTCTCTTGGGCACTTCGATCCCACGGTCTTCGATTCCTTTTCATCCCATTATCGTTACCATAACGCTTCGCCCATTGATAAAGTGACCAACTCGACACTCCCAGTACTCTGGCCACTTCTCCCACTGACCGCGACCCTCGACTCCGAAACTTCCGAACCGCCGCTCTTCTAAACTCCTCCGATCGTTGCTCACTCACTTGCTTGTCCTTCTCTCTCGCCCCGGTTTCCTCTATTTCCTGATGCGACATCTATCCTGACATAGGGGGCTGATCGAGAGCTGTGTGAGAACCCCGTTCATGCTCGACGCCCCTGTCCTCAGCAAGGTCGAAGGGCGGGCACGAACGGGGTTGAATAGTAGGAGTCAGGTCGTACGGAATGAGCCCTTAAGAAAAGTTATCCCCGGAAAAGCATTCAAGTCATGGGGTCGTGCTATCAAAACATGTCTCCGCCCCGGATGGTTGGGTTGGAAAGTTCTTGACACCCAGGTCGCCATTCAGGCTTCCCAGCACGCCGCTAGCGGCACCTAATTTGAAGCACTGGATCCCGTAGCCTGCGTTATTGACAGTAGTGATATTTGCCTGGTCAAAAAAGCTCGGCGTCTCGCCACTACCCAATGAGGCAATGCCTCCAGCTACCAGAATCCCATCGGCGGAATTTGCATTGATATGGTTGTTAGCGACATCGGCATAAGAGAAGCCCGCGATCCCGATCCCCTCGTGGGCGTTGAGGTTAATCGTGTTTCCCACGATGCGGGCGCTGGCAAAACCTTCAATTGAAATGCCCCTTTCCCCGTTGCTTTGAATCGTGTTGGGGCTAGCCGCGGCGTCACTAGCGTTATTAAATCCGATGTTGGCATTCGAGTTGCCACCCACGCCAATGCCATGACTGCCATTGTTCCGGACGGTATTGTTCGTGATCACCGCAAAGGCAAGCTCGTAGACCAGGATTCCGGTGTTTGCCGCATTTCGAATCGTGTTGCTACTAATCACGGCGTTCGCTCCCCTATGGATTTCTATCCCGTTGCTCCCCCCCGTGATGGTAAAGTTGCTAACACTGATCGCCTTTCCCCTAATATCGAGCGTAGGACTGTTAGAGTTGCCCGTGATTGTGGCTCCTCCTGAGCCGACAAGGAACACCCTTACCTTGTCGTTCCGTATGAGCACGTTTTCATTACACGGCGTCCCGCTTATAGAAACGGTATCCCCTGGGTTAGCCGCATCCACCGCTGCCTGAACGCTAGCATAAGGCGTGCCTCCAATCGCAACGCCACAGCCTCTCGCAAGGTCAACTTGGAACAGAAGTAAGAAGATCGTCGTAGAACAAAACAGCGCAACAAAAGAGACCTTCGACATTTTAACCTCCTTGCCTAACTGAGTTTGAATCCTGCTGGCGCAAGTTCCATACCGCAACTTAGAAGTCACGTCTAGACCCAAAATTGCCAGATTATAATTGGAGATGGTGAGATCCTTCTTGATCATAAACGAGAAAATCTTTCCACTATTTTTGCAGGGATGAGAAGAGAGCTGAGCCGCCAGTCATGCTGCGGCAGGTCATTGCAACCGCTGCCACCAGGAAAACTAGTGGGACCAAGATTGCCGCTCAGAGTGCCCAGGCGCCCATCGGCGATCCCACCGTCCGCACACGCCACACCGAAACCGCCGTTGTTCCCGTTCGTCGTGTTGGGTAGCTCGAAAATCGAAATACCGGTATCCTCCCCCAAATTCACCACCGCATTTTGCCCAACAAAAATTCCATCTCCTCTGTTGTTGTCGATGTTGTTGGAAGAAATATCTAACTGGAGTCCGGGGTCGCTCAACACTTGAGCGCTGGCGAGAGAAGAACTTGTGAGAAGCCTACATAACGCGAGGCAGATCAGTATACCGCTGTGCAGATTCTTTTGTGGCATTCATCGTGATTGTTCTTATCTCTTTGGTACTGTGCTCGGGTTCAAATGTAAAGCCGCTTCACCCCGTTTGCGCACAAAACCATGCATCCCACCCCAACCCGCTATTGTAAGAAAAGTTATCGAAGGGTCGTCTGCCATTTTTCACACACTGTGAGCTAAATCACGGACTCAAGCTATTCGGACAGCTGGCGTCAATGCTCGTTGGACCCATGTCACCGGTGAGAGTGCCTATCAGACCGTTGAGCGCGCCGCCTGCCGTACACCTGATCCCAAAGCCGGTGTTGTTTGTAATATTTGTGCCATTGGCTAGAGCAAAGATCCCAGTTTCCCCGCCCGACTGCAGCGACGAGTTTTCAGTCACAAAAATCCCGTCGCCACTGTTTTCATCGATCTGGTTGTTGGAGGCATCGATGTGCGAGCCCCAGGCGGCGGAGATGCCGTGGCTAAAGTTCTTGAAGATGTTGTTGGTTGTAATCCGGGCTGCAGATGACCGCGACACTAGGATCCCGCGATCGCCGTTATTGTAAATATCGTTGCCCGCCGCAGGGCCGTTAGTACTGTTGTTCCAGCCAATGCGCGCGTCGGAGCTTTCCGTGATGGCAATCCCGTCGGCGCCATTGTTGTTTACCACATTGTTGATGATCACGGCAAAGGCCAGCGAGGTTACCGTGATCCCGGTGTTGGTCGCATTTCGGACGACATTACCGTCAATAACCGCGTTCGCTCCCCGCTGAACGACGATCCCGTTCGCGCCGCCGGTAATCAACATACCGGTAACGCTGATCGCTTTACCGCGAACATCGAGGGCCGTGCCGCTTGCACCGCCATTGATGGTCGCCGAGAAGGGCGCGCCGCTTGGTTGGATAAACACTCTGACTTTGTCGTTGCGCACAAGAAAATTCCCGAAGCACGTGCCGCTCACAAAAATCGTATCCCCGGGGGCCGCGTTGTTAATGGCATCCTGCAAAGAGTCCCCAGGACAATTGACATTGACCGCCCCAGCAGGGGAGGCAAAGGTGAAGAATATTGATGCTAAAGCTAAAACCACGGTGCCGAACATGTTCGTTTTCCTTTCATTGCAACTGAAAGCCCACCCAATTACAAATCTATATCTGAGCTGATTCCGGCGGCCCTCGATTTCTTGACAGAGACGCATTTCATATTAAACCAGGAAAGTCCGGTCCAATGCTTTCTTTGTGCCGGCATCTCCCGGCAGCTCAAACGTTTTATTATTTCGTCTTCTCAATCACTATTCCAAGAAGGTCACAATTAACGGGCAACGAGCCAAACCTGAGATCATTGACAAGTACAAAACCCCCGGATGCAAGGCGGCAGATGCTGTGATTGCTGCTCGTTTGGAACAGAGCCGTCCTTGAAGCTGCTCCCGAGGATGAGAAAGATTGGTTTGGTAAAGGTAATCTAACTCGTTACCGAACAAGGCTGCTCGAACCTAAATCACGGACTCAAACTATTCTGGCAGCTCGGATCAATACTCGTCTGTCCCATGCCGCTAGTAAGAGTCCCTACAAGACCATCAAGCGCGCCGCCAAGATCGCAGCTAATCCCGAATCCTCCATTGCCCGCACCACTGTTCGCCGGCGCGAATAGCCCTCGGTCCTCGCCCAACTGCACAGCCGAGTTCTGGGTTACATTTATCCCATCACCGCCGTTGCTATTAATCGCGTTGTTAGAGATATCCGCCTGCGCCCCACTCACCAGAACCCCATGGCCTCCGTTATGATTGATATCATTGCCCACCACCCGCGCGCTCGATGAGCCCGAGACTGTAATCCCATTGCCACTGTTCATCTGAATCGTATTGGCAATCGGCACGGACTCAGTCCCCGTGTTAAACCCGATATGAGCAGCGGCGCTTTCTTTGATCAAGACTCCATCCCCAGTGTTGTTCTGAATAGTGTTGTTGGTTAGCACCGCAAAGGCTAACTGGTTCACTATCACCCCGTGCCCTCCGGTGCTGTCAATGACATTGTTGTCAATTACCGCATTGGCTCCCCTCTGAACCTCGATCCCGCTGGAGCCGCCCGTAATGGTGAAGCCATCTACGGAAATTGCTTTGCCTCTGATATCGAGAGCGGGACTATTCGGATTTACGCCATTGATTGTTGCTGTCTCTCCTCCATCCAAAAACACCCGCACCTTGTCGTTGCGCACCAGCACGTTTTCATTGCAGGTGCCGCTGACGACAATGAGATCGCCGGGCAATGCGTTGTCAACCACGGCCTGCAATGTATCGCCGGGACAGTTAGCCGAAAGTTTTCGCGAGACGACAAAAATCTTTCCCTGGATAAACGAGAGAACATAAAGCAGTCCATCAGGGCCAACCTTAAGGTCCGTGACTCCACCAAAGCCCGTTCCCAGGATAAGTTCTCCCAACTCAGCGTCATCATCCGCAACCAGATCAGCCAACCTCGTCGATTGAAAAACGAGCCCGTCCCGGACGACATTGAACTTAAAGTGATAGAGCCTCCCGTTATTGATGTCTCCGACAAAGGCATCGTCTTTGTACTGCTGCCCCAACTGCAATGAATTTAGAAATACAATCGCTGTCGGGCCCACCGTGTTGAGCCAGGAAAACTCGGGGTCGCTGTAATGTGAACCCGGAACTTGAAAGAGGTTTCCGACACCTTGCGGATCCCGCGCGTCGGGGCCCATGATCTGCTCCCACCCGCTGTTCAGTCCTGGCTCGACAAGATTGATTTCGTCGTAGCTATTTGGACCGTTCTCCGTGTCCCAGAGTTTGCCTGTGACCGGGTCGAAAGCCATGCCAAAGGAATTACGAACTCCGTACGCGTAGTACTTAGACAAGTTACCGCCCTGAGAGAAAAAAGGGTTGTCGGTTGGAATTGTCCCATCGTCATTGATTCTTAAGATCACGCTCGTGTTGTCTGGAGCGGAGCCGTTGGGAAAGTTTTGCAACTGGCCGTTGCGGTTTAGATCCCCAATGACCACATAGAGTTTGCCATCCGGTCCAAAGAGGATCTTTCCGCCGTCATGATTCGGCCCCGGCGTCACCGGCAAATCTAAAATGAGAGCAGGGCTGACTAAAGCGCTGCCATTCCACGTGTAGCGATAAACCCGGTTCCCCAGTGGAGCGGGAGCACCTGAAGTATCGCTGCCCGTGCTGCTCTCGGTATAGTAGAGATAGATAAACGGGGTGGCCGGAAAGTTGGGGTGCGTGGCGATTCCCAAGAGCCCGCGCTCCGAATCGTTATCAACAGCGCCATCGAGCACCTGCCCCGGCTGCAGGACACTATTGATAACCCGCCGAACCCGGCCGTCGTTCTTTTGCAGGACGAGGATGTCACCGGGGCCGATAAAGGCCATGCTCGTGGGCGAGCTCAACCCTGCCACAACCTCCCTGACCTGGAGCCCCGGATCGCTCAGAATTTGCGCGTTGACGAGAGAAGAACTTGTGACAAACCTACCTAACGCGAGGCAGATGAGTATACCGCTGTGCAGATTTTTCTGTGACATTCATCGTGATTAGTGTGCGCGGCGCGAAATGTAAAGCCGCTCTGTCGGGTTCGCGCGCAAAACGATAGCGCACGGCCTACAGTAAATCGTTGATACAACTAGTGTCGAAACTTATCAGCCCGCTGAAACCGTTCAGTGTCCCTAGACGTCCACTGGCTACCCCACCATCAGTACACCCCAAACCAAAACCCACGTTATTCCCACTCGTGCTGTTTGGCAACTGATAGATCGAACTGCCGCTGTCCTCTCCCAAATTCACAACCGCATTCTGACTCACAAAGACTCCATCCCCACCGTTACTCTCAATCGTATTGTTAGCTAAATCCGCCTGTGATCTCCCACCCACCATAACCCCATCACCGCCATTGGCGCTAATTACATTACCCACCACCCGCGCACTCGATAAATCCGCAACTGAAATCCCATTCCCACTATTCCCCTGAATGGTGTTCGGACTCGCCATCGTCTCTGTATCGTTGTTAAACCCGATTCGTGCTGCCGCCCCACCCGTTACGACAACTCCGCCCCCCGCATTGCCCTCAATCGTGTTGTTGGTCAGCACCGCAAACGCCAACTGATTCACTACCACCCCACTGCCACCGGTGTTCTGAATCACATTGTCAGTGATCAGCGCTTTTGCCCCCCTCTGTACCTCGATCCCGTTTGAGCCTCCGGTGATCGTGAATCCCTGAATGACTATTGCATTGCCTCTCACGTCGATCGCTGGCAGGCTTGGATCTACGCCGTTGATCACAGCCGTTCCTCCGCCATCGAGAAATGCCATCGTCTTGTCGTTCTGCACCAGGACGTTTTCATCGCAGGTCCCGCTAACCGAAACCGTATCTCCGGGTGACGCGCTCAACAAAGCCGCTTGCACTGAAGCGGTAGAACAGTTGACGGTAATTATTACGGGACCAAGGGTTGGCGTCGCTCTGCAAGACTCGTTGGATGCAGCACTGCGCCCCGTACTATTGTACGCCAGCACGCGATAACAATAAGTCACGCCTCCCACATTATCAGTTATTGTATCTTCTGCAGAAACGACGTTGGCCCCAACGCTTACAACATCAACGAAATGATCCCCCTCTCTGCGTTCTCTGCGCTGTACGACAAATCCATCCTCGTTGTTTGAATTGTCCTGCCAGAATAAAGTAAAAGTTACGCTCTGTGTCCGCGCAGAACTGGGATTGGCGAGCACGAGAAATACCAGAAAACAAATTATCATCCCCAGCAATGCTATTACGCCTTTTCGCTGTCGCGTGCCGACCATGACTTGCTTAATTTGACACATGCATTCCTATTCCAGAATCTCAGACTCTGGCCGCCCCGATTCGCGACTAGAATTTGGGTGGATCAGTTCTCATCAACCTCAGCTGAGCTACAGTAAATTGTTATTACACCCACTCCCGCCGGGGAAGTTTTTGGCACCCAAATCGCCGCTCAAACTTCCCTGCCGACCATCGCCGATTCCGCCATCCGTGCACCCCACACCAAATCCCCTATTGTTGCTGCTCGTGCTGTTCGGCCTCTCAAAAATCGAAGTGCCTGTCTCCTCGCCCAAATTCACCACCGAATTTTGCTCCACAAAAATCCCATCCCCACTGTTGCTGTCGATGCTGTTGAAGGAAATATCGGCCTGTGACGTCCCACTCACCATTACCCCATCACCGCCATTGCTGCTGATGATGTTCCCCACTATCCGGGCGCTCGATGATCCCGATACCGCAATCCCATTCCCGCCATTGCCTTGAATCGCATTGGTACTCGGCGACGATTCGCTCCCCGAGTTGAACCCTATGTGCGCCGCCGCTCCCTCCTTGATCGCAACCCCATCACCGAGGTTGCTCTCGATCATATTGTTCGTTAGGACTGCAAACGCCGACTGGTTGACCACTACCCCATCGCCTTGGGTGTTCTGAATTGCATTGTTGTTGATTACCAGGTTCGCTCCCCTCTGCACCTCGATCCCGTTGGAGCCTCCCGTAATGATAAAACCATCCACTGAAATTGCCTTGCCTCTGATATCGAGAGCGGGACTGTTCGGATTTGCACCATTGATGGTTGCTGTCCCTCCCCCATCCAAAAACACCCTCACCTTGTCGTTTCGCACCAGCACATTTTCATTGCAGATGCCGCTCACAGAAATGAGATCGCCGGGTAATGCGTTGTCAATTACGGCCTGCAACGTGTCGCTCGGACAGTCAGCCGATCGTTTTCTCGCTATGACGAAAATCTTGCCTTGCAAAAAAGAGAGCACATAAAGAAATCCATCCGGCCCCACCTTAAGGTCCGTGATACCCCCAAAACCGGTGCCAAAGACAAGCTCTCCCAGCTCGGTGTCATTGTCAGCCACTAAGTCAGCCAGGGCGGGCGATTGGAAAATGAGCCCGTCCCGCGCGGCATTGAACTCAAAGTGATAGAGCCTCCCGTTATTGATGTCTCCGACAAAGGCATCGTTTCTGTACTGTTGGCCCAACTGCAGTGAATTCAGAAATACAATCGCTGTCGGGCCCACAGTATTGAGCCAGGAAAACTCAGGGTCGCTGTAATGTGAACCCGGAACTTGAAAAAGATTTCCAACCCCTTGAGGATCGCGCGCGTCGGGACCCATGATTTGTTCCCAGCCGCTGTTGAACCCTGCTTCGACAAGGTTGATTTCGTCGTAGTCATTTGGACCGTTCTCCGTGTCCCAGAGTTTGCCTGTAACTGGGTCAAAGGCCATGCCAAAGGAATTACGAACCCCGTACGCGTAGTACTTCGACAAGTTGGCACCTTGCAGGACAAAAGGGTTGTCGCTCGGGGTAGTGCCCTCGTCGTTGATCCTCAAGATCACCCCCGTGCCGTCCGGAGCCGGGCCGCCTGGAAAGTTCTGCAACTGGCCGTTGCGGTTTAGATCCCCGATGACAACATAAAGTTTGCCGTCCGGACCGAAGGTGATCGTTCCGCCATCATGATTCGGCCCTGGCGTCACCGGCAAATCTAAAATGAGAGCAGGACTAACCAAGGCGCTGCCGGTCCAGGTGTAGCGATAGACCCGGTTGGCCACCGGCGCGGGGGTACCCGAGGTATCGCCTCCTGTGCTGCTCTCCGTATAGTAGAGGTAGATGAACGGCATGGCGGGAAAGTTTGGGTGCGGCGCGATTCCCAAAAGCCCGCGCTCCGAATCGTTATCAATAGCGGCGTCAAGCACCTGCCCCGGCTGAAGTACGCCATTGATAACCCGTCGAACCCGCCCGTCGTTCTTTTGCAGCACGAGGAGGTCGCCAGGGCCGATAAAAGCCATGCTCGTGGGCGAATTCAGCCCCACCATAACCTCACTCACCTGGAGTCCCGGGTCGCTCAAGGTTTGAGCGTTGACGATAGAGGAAGTAATTAAGAGCCTACTGAATACGATACAGGTCAGTATGCCTTTGTGCAGATTCTTTTGTGACATTCATCGTGATTGTTCTTATCTCTTTGGTACTGTGCTCGGGTTCAAATGTAAAGCCGCTTCACCCCGTTTGCGCACAAAACCATGCATCCCACCCCAACCCGCTATTGTAAGAAAAGTTATCGAAGGGTCGTCTGCCATTTTTCACACACTGTGAGCTAAATCACGGACTCAAGCTATTCGGACAGCTGGCGTCAATGCTCGTTGGACCCATGTCACCGGTGAGAGTGCCTATCAGACCGTTGAGCGCGCCGCCTGCCGTACACCTGATCCCAAAGCCGGTGTTGTTTGTAATATTTGTGCCATTGGCTAGAGCAAAGATCCCAGTTTCCCCGCCCGACTGCAGCGACGAGTTTTCAGTCACAAAAATCCCGTCGCCACTGTTTTCATCGATCTGGTTGTTGGAGGCATCGATGTGCGAGCCCCAGGCGGCGGAGATGCCGTGGCTAAAGTTCTTGAAGATGTTGTTGGTTGTAATCCGGGCTGCAGATGACCGCGACACTAGGATCCCGCGATCGCCGTTATTGTAAATATCGTTGCCCGCCGCAGGGCCGTTAGTACTGTTGTTCCAGCCAATGCGCGCGTCGGAGCTTTCCGTGATGGCAATCCCGTCGGCGCCATTGTTGTTTACCACATTGTTGATGATCACGGCAAAGGCCAGCGAGGTTACCGTGATCCCGGTGTTGGTCGCATTTCGGACGACATTACCGTCAATAACCGCGTTCGCTCCCCGCTGAACGACGATCCCGTTCGCGCCGCCGGTAATCAACATACCGGTAACGCTGATCGCTTTACCGCGAACATCGAGGGCCGTGCCGCTTGCGCCGCCATTGATGGTCGCCGAGAAGGGCGCGCCGCTTGGTTGGATAAACACTCTGACTTTGTCGTTGCGCACAAGAAAATTCCCGGTGCAAGTCCCGGTTATCGAAATCGTATCTCCCGGCGCGGCGCTATCAATGGCTGCTTGCAGGTTATCCGGCGGGCAATTGACATTAATCGTTGCCGCCTCCGCAGGGGAAAAAAAGATGAAGATTATTGATGCTAAAGCTAAAACCACGGTGCCGAACATGTTCGTTTTCCTTTCATTGCAACTGAAAGCCTACCCAATTACAAATCTATATCTGAGCTGATTCCGGCGGCCCTCGATTTCTTGACAGAGACGCATTTCATATTAAACCAGGAAAGTCCGGTCCAATGCTTTTTCTGTGCCAGCATCTCCCGGCAGCTCAAACGTCTATTATAATAGTCTCCTCCGAAACGTGGTGGTCTTGAAGCCGGTCCCGAGGATGAGAAAGATTGGCTTGGTGGAGGTGATATAACTTGTATAACTCGTTACCGAACAAGGCCGCTCGAAGCTAAATCACGGACTCAAGCTATTCGGGCAGCTGGCGTCAATGCTCGTCTGTCCCATGCCGCCAGTAAGAGTCCCGATAATCCCGTCAAGCGCGCCGCCAAAATCGCAGCCGATCCCAAACCCTCCATTGCCCGCACCGCTGTTCGCCGCTGCAAATAGCCCCGGGTCTTCGCCTAACTGCGCCGCCGAGTCTTGAGTCACAAAGATCCCGTCACCACCGTTGCTATTGATGGAGTTGTTGGAAATATCCGCCTGCGCCCCGCTCATCACTTCTACTCCATGGTCCCCGTTGCTGTTGATGGCATTGCCTGTCATCCGCGCACTCGATGAACTCGCTACTGTAATCCCATTACCGCTATTCATCTGAATCGTGTTGCCACTCGGTAGTAGCTCATTTCCCGAGTTAAACCCGATACGCGCCGCGGCACCCTCCTTCACTACAATTCCATCCCCTTGATTGTTGCGTATCGTGTTGTGGGTCATCACCGCAAACGCCAATTGATTCACCACCACCCCGGGACCTCCCACACTGTCAATGATGTTGTTGTCAATGACTGCATTGGCTCCCCGCTGCACCTCGATCCCGCTTGAGCCGCCAGTGATCGTAAAGCCCTGAATCGAGATCGCTTTGCCCCGAACATCCAGCGTCGGCCGGGTCGGATCGGAACCGCTAATTATTGCCGTCCCCCCTCCGTTCAAAAACACCCGCACCCTGTCGTTGCGCACCAGAACATTTTCTCTACAAGTTCCCGTCACCAGAATGGTATCCCCGGACTGGGCGACGTTGATCGCAGCCTCTAAGGACATCAGGGAGCAGTCCACATGAAACGTCGTAGCTCCCGGACCCGTGGGAGCAAGCCCTTTACCGTAGTGATCCACAGCCCCTACGCAACTTACGATACCGTTTGCGTCTACGTGATCCACACCCCCTACGCAGCTGACAACGCCGCTCGGCGTAATGCGCAGCAAATTGGGCGGGAAGCCCGGCGGCGTATCGATCATGAGAAAAACGCCCTGTGATTGCCAGTAGGTTAGAGCAGCCCCCTCCAGATAGACGACTCCGCTCAGCGGGACATTCGTAATCGAGAGTGTGCTCGGATTGATGGTTTCAAATATCCTGGTTTTTCGCCCGGAAGCATGGTAAATGAGGCCGTTATCGGGATTAAAAGCAATCGCCTCGCCGGAATCGCCATTGCCGAGGGTTCCGACCAACGTCTTTGCCGCGTTCGCCGTATTGAGCGTGTACAGCGTCTCCGGCACAACAGCTCCGTCTCCTGTTACGCCATAAAGCGTCCCCGCCGAGCTAAAGGCTAATCCGGCAAAAGCGTCGCCGGTATTGCCCACGTCAGTTGCTGTTCCGGTAGCCGGATCAATAGTGACGAGTTCTCGTGCGCAAGGACCGATATCACACTCTAGCGAAGACAGTGTTAGCAGTGCGAAAAGCTGCCCTGTTTGAGGGTGTTTAGCCAAACCGTTAGCCCACTTAACCACCTTGCCCGACAGACTGATTGTGACACTGGAGACCGTTACTGCCGTCGTCGCATCAATGATTCGTAGCTGGTCATCCAAAGAGGAGACAAAATAAAACGCCTGCTGGGCCTCGCCTCTCAATGGGCACAGAATCAATAAAGTCGTAACAATAAACAACGTAGAAAGAGTTCTGTTGAACATTTTCACCATGCCATTTTGCCTTTCCTGCTGTTTGGCTCGGGGTTGCGCTACCCGTCGCGCTCAAAGTGTTGGCGCCGAGAGGCTCTCTGAAAAGAAGAACTGAAGGCGAGAGTGAAAAACTTTCAATTCAACGATCTTGGACGAGGGCCTATAGATCCATTACGGACTCAAGGTATTCGGGCAGCTGGCGTCAATGCTCGTCTGTCCCATGTTGCCGGTCAGAGTCCCGGTGCGGCCGGTAAGCGCGCCGCCAGAATTGCAGGTGATCCCGAATCCGGTGTTATTGGAGCCGAGGTTCGCCGCTATGAACAGACCCGGGTCATCACCCAGCTGCACAGACGAGTCGTCAGTGACAAAAATCCCGTTACCACCGTTATTATTGATCGGGTTGCCGGAAAAATCGCCCTGCGAGGCGCGCATCAGGATCACCCCATGGCCGCCGTTGCCGTTAAGGTTATTTCCCACCGCCCGCACGCTCGATGAGCCTCCGACTGTAATCCCATTCCCGCTATTGCCTTGAATTACATTGCCCGCAGCCGCACTGTCTGTATTATTGTTAAACCCGATGTGAGCAGCGGAACTTTCATTCACCATTACCCCGTCCCCTTCGTTGTTCTGGATCGTGTTATTGGTGAGGACTGCAAAGGCCAGTTGGTTCACAACCACCCCATGACCTCCCGTGCCGCTAATCACATTCTTGTCAATGACCGCGTTGGCGCCCCTTTGCACCTCGATCCCGTTTGAGCCTTCTGTGATCGCAAAGCCCTGAATCGAAATCGCTTTCCCCCGAACGTCGATTGCCGGCGGCTCAAATCGAAGCCGTCAATCACTGCCCTACCTCCCCCACCTCCTCCGTCCAAGAACAGCCTCACCTTGTCGTTTCGCACCAGCACGTTCTCGTCACAGAAACCTGACACCAAAATTGTATCCCCGGACTGCGCAACGTTGATCGCATCCTGCAAAAACATTTGCGAACAGTCGACGTTGAACGTCTTACTGCCCGGACCCGTGGGAACAATCCCCTTGGAAAAGTGATCGACATTGCCTACCAAACTGACGACGCCTCCCGGCGTGACCCGCATCAAACTGGGCGGGAAGGCCGGCGTGTCGATCATGAGAAAAACTCCCTGCGCTTGCCAATAGGTTAAAGCAACGGCCTCCTGATAGACGAAGCCGCTCAGAGGAACATTGGTAACCGACAACGTGTTAGGATTTATAGTTTCAAATACCTTGGAATTCAGTCCCGAAGCATGGTAGATGAGGCCGTCATCGGGATCAAACGCGATTGTCTCGCCCGCATCGCCGTTGCCCAGGGTTCTGACAAACGTCGGTGCCGCGTTCGCGGTATTCAGCGTGTACAACGTCTCCGGCACGAGCATCATTGCTCCGTCCCCGGTCACGCCGTAAAGCGTTCCCGACGAGTTAAAAGCAATACCGGCAAAAGCGTCGCCGGTATTGCCCACGTCAGTCGCTATTCCAGTAGCCGGATCAATAGTGACCAATTCTCGCGCACAGGGGCCTGATCCACTACAGTCCGGCAGAAGTGAAAGCACTGCAAAAAGTTGTCCCGTCTGGGGGTGTTTCGCCAAACCATTGGCCCATCCTACTGTGCTGCCAGCCAGAGTGATCGTGACACTGGAGACCGTTGCTCCCGTCGTCGCATCAATGATCCTGAGCTGGTCATCGAAGGACGCGACAGAATAAAACGTCTGCTGCGCCGCGGCTCTCAACGGACACAAGATCAATAGAGTCAGAATCAGCATCGCTGTCCAAAACGTTTTGTCCGACATCTTCATCATGCTTGTCGTCACAGTCGCTTTATCCCTCTCCCTACCAGAGACGGTGCAGGGAGAGGGAATAAGATGAGCAGGAAAGGTACGAATGCGGCAAGGGCCCTGATTGGGTCTCTGAATTGATCACGGAACCAAGCTATTAGGGCAGCTGCCGCCAACGCTGGTCTGTCCACTGGCGCCATTGATACTCCCGATAATGCCGTTGAGCGAGCCGCCTGCCGTACACCTGATCCCATAGCCGGTGTTGTTTGTAGTTGTGCTGTTAGCTGCTACAAAAAGCGTATTAGTATCCCCGCCGGCCGTCAGCGCCGAGTTTTCAGTGACAAAGATCCCGTCGCCACCGTTGCCATCGATGGTGTTGGTGGAGGCATCGATTTGCGCGCCCCGGGCAGCTCGGATGCCGTCGCTTGTATTGTTGTGGATATTGTTGCTCGTGATCCGAGCTGCAGATGATCGCGACACTACAATCCCGCGATTGCCGTTATTGTGAATATTGTTGGGGCCCGCAGGGCCGTTAGCACTGTTGTTATAGCCAATACGCGCATCGGAGCTTTCCGAGATGGCAATCCCGTCGTCGGCGTTGCTTTTCACCTCGTTGTTGGTGATCACGGCGAAAGCCAGCGAGGTTACCGTAATCCCCTGGTTGGTTGCACTTTGGACGAGATTTTGGTCAAGAACCGCGTTCGATCCCCGCTGGACCACGATCCCATTCGCGCCACCGGTAATGATCATACAGGTAACGCTGATCGCTTTACCGCGAATATCGAGGGCCGTACCGCTTGCGCCGCCGTTAATGGTAGCCGACAGGCACGCGCCGCTTGGTTGGATAAACACTCTGACTTTGTCGTTGCGGATGAGAAAATTTCCGGTGCACGTACCGCTCACAAAAATGCTATCTCCGGGATTCGCGTTATCAATGGCTGTCTGCAAGGAATCCGTAGGACAATTCACATTGACCGCCCAGGCAGGGGAGGAAAGAGTGAAGAAGATTGATAATAAAGCTAAAATTAATGTGGCAACCATGTTCTTTCTCCTTTTATCCAGTTCATAAATAAAGCGTTTTTGACGCAGATATGTCTATCTGCGATCGGCGGTGATCGATAATGTGTCATAAGAGCGTCCTCCTAGCAAACCCGGCAGGCATCGTCCAAGGTTGAGCTATAGTAAGAAGCCGATGTCGTTGTCAACCTCATAAGTGGGCTGTCCGGCTGTCCAAGGTTAAGAAACCTTCCCTTCAGAAATCGGCCCCCAGTTCCCCTGTGCAGGACTCCTGATTCCAAGTAAGTTTGGATCGATACTACCCTCTCCTAAGAGAAACGTTAAGACCCCAGCTTTCTAAACTACAATACGGACCTTTGTCTTGACATTCGGCGACAATCGATTGACAACTTACGCGCGTTGGGCCCCGGGGGAAACTCACGCCGGGCGGGTTATTGGGCGAGAAGCGCGTGGTATTTCTCGAAGGCTTCGTCAGGCTTGCCCGTGAAAACGAGAGCGCCGTGATCGAGCAGGCTGACGCGATCACAGAAGCGTTTGACGGTTTCCGGGTCATGCGAGACAAATACGATGATTTTGCCCTGGGAGCGAAATGCTCTCATCCGCTCGATGCACTTTGTTTGAAAAGCCTCGTCGCCAACGGCAAAGACTTCATCGATCACGAGTACATCGGGAGCAAGGTTTACGGTTAACGCGAACCCGAGCCGCGCCTGCATCCCGGAAGAATAGTTCTTGATGGGAACGTCCATAAATGAGCTCAGTTCGGAGAACTCAACCACATCCGCATAAATCGCCTCAATTTCCTGCCGCGCCAGCCCGTAGACCGAAGCCCCGAGAAAAACGTTCTCCCGCCCTGTCAGCTCGGGGTTAAACCCAACGCCAAGCTCAATCATGGCGCCAACCAGCGCTCCGTTCGGGAATCGCACTTTGCCTTCAGTGGGCCGGTAGATCCCCGCAATGATCCTCAGAAGCGTACTTTTCCCCGATCCATTTCTACCAATCAGCCCGAGGGTCTCCCCCGCACTCACAGTGAAGGACACCTCTTTCAAGGCCCAAAGTCTCTCGGTGGTTTCGCGAAAGCGCTTGTGAAAAAGTCCAACGAAAGTGCTCTTCAAGGAACTGCTTTTGTTGTGCCGAATGGTAAATGCCTTCGAGACATTGACAATTTCAATCGGTCCCACTTAAACCTCTTCGGCAAGCCGACTCCTAGAGGCAGCAAAGACACCGTACCCCAGGCTCAACGACAGCAAGCTCAGAAAAAAAAGCACAACAAAAGTCGACAAATCCGGGACTCCCTGCCGATAAAAGACGTCCTGATAAGCGGCAATGAAAGCAGAGACCGGGTTCATCGAGATGGTCCGGCGCACGGACTCGGGAAGTATTCGAACGTCATAGACAATGGGCGTCAGCCAAAACAGCAGCATCAAAAAAATCTCGGTGAAGTGCTTGATGTCGCGATAAAAAACCGTAGCGCTGGAAAAAAGAAAGCACAGGCCCAGGGTAAATACGACGTGAAGGATCAAAACCGGGACGAACGCCAACACCGACCAGGACAACGAAACTTGGAAAAGCAACAACGCCACGGGGAGCAGCACCGCAAGAGCCAACAGATATTGCACAAGGTTGAACAGGACCGTCGCAATCGGAAAAACCTCAATCGGAAGCCAGACCTTTCGAATCAGCGCACCGTTATCTAAGACGGATCCCGTTGACATGGTCAGGGAGCTGGCGAAGAAGGTCCAGGGCAAGATCCCGATCAACAAGAAATACGGAAAGTTAGGAATATCCACGCGCAGCACCCGCGTGAAGACGAAACTATAGACCAAAATCAGGAGTAGCGGGTTGGCTAGAGACCAGAGAAAACCCAGAGTGGAATCTCGGTATTTGAGCTTGAGATCCTTCAGCACCAGGTTTTTGATCAGCTCACGGTAGCGGAAAAGTTGTCTCATCGATTGCGCGGCTTAAAGAAATCAGGCTTTACGGTCTGCGGCGTGTAGGCGCGAGCTGTACTGAACATCAAAATAGTTCCGATACTCCCCGCTCATCACGCGCTCAACCCAGGCCTGGTGGTTAAGATACCAGTCAATGGTCTTCGAAACGGCGGTTTCCAAATACTCCGTAGGCTTCCAACCCAGCTCTCGACTGATCTTTGAAATATTCATGGCATAGCGCAGATCGTGACCGGGGCGATCCTCGACAAACTGGATGAGCGAGCGGCGAGAAGAACCCCGTGAACCCAACCTCTCGTCGATTTGGTCACAAATGAGATTCACCAAGTCGAGGTTGCGCCATTGATTTGCGCCGCCGATGTTATAAGTCTCGCCGATCCGCCCGCGCTCCAGAACCGCCTCCAGAGCCGCACAGTGATCCTCAACGTAAATCCAGTCTCTTACATTCTTACCTTCGCCGTAAACCGGAATCGCCTTCTCATGTACGGCGCGCTGGATCGTTAACGGGATCAGTTTCTCGGGAAACTGATACGGGCCGTAGTTATTCGAGCAGTTGGTAATCAAGACGGGCAAATTAAAGGTATGACAGTAGGCGCTTGCGAGGTGGTCGGCCGCCGCCTTGCTGGCGGAGTACGGACTGCGCGGCGCGTAAGGACTGGCTTCTAAACAGGGCGGGTCATCGGCAGCGAGGGAACCATACACCTCGTCGGTGGAGACATGGAGAAACCTGTAGTCTACCTCAACCGTGTCCCGCGCGCCCGCTCGTACTATGGCACGCTCTGAACCCCACCGGCACCGGGCAGCCTCCAGCAGGGTGAACGTGCCGTGAACATTGGTGCGAATGAACTCTTCAGGGCCGAGAATGGACCGATCCACGTGTGATTCAGCGGCAAAGTGAATAACAGTGTCGATCTTTTCTTCCAGAAAGACCCTATCGACAAGCGCGCGATCGCAAATATCTCCATGGACAAAACGGTACGAGGCATGCAAATCGGCCTCTTTGAGATTCTCCAAGTTACCCGCGTAGGTGAGCTTGTCCAGGCACACAAGTCGGTCCTGAGGGTGCCTTTGGATCCAAAAGCACACGAAATTGGAGCCGATGAACCCGGCGCCACCAGTGACAAGAATCTTGCGCATATCTTTGCGGGCCGCTGCAGGGGCGAAACGCTGTTTGACCCAACGTTTAATCAATAACAAATCGGGCTGTTTTTGTCATCCAAGCGCGGCTGGGTACATTGACAGATTGGAAGATACGTGGAGGCGCTCTGCGCCGATACTCATCGTTTGGCGTTATCGTTCCAGTATGCGGAGCCCGTCCTGGGTCCGTTCGGCTGTGCTCAGGATAAAATCCGTCGCAGGGCTCAACCCATCTTACGGAATTGATCGAGCCGCTCTCGTAGCAGGTCAAGCAAGTTAACCCAACGCGCGGCTTTGCAGGCAAAAGTTTCTCTGCTACCAAGAAAGAGAATGGCGGATCCCCAACCCCAGAACGGTGAATCCAAAGAGCGCTTTCCACGCTTCGTCCACGAACGATGGCTTGTTTTGTCGATTGTCATACTTGCGATCGCCGTTCGCGCTATCGGCATCAGTCACACAGATCCCGTTGCCCTTGACAGTGCAGTTTATTTTGAGATGGCGCAATTCGTCCGCGCCGGCGCCTGGGAAACGGTGCTGGCCTATCCTTACCCGCCGCTTTTCCCTCTGCTGATCGCTGGACTAGAAAAGCTGGGTATCTCAACCGAAGTGGCGGGACTTTTGTTGTCCTGCGGGCTGAATCTAGGCGTCCTATTCCCGCTCTTTTTTATCACCCGCAAGCTAGCCGGTCGCCAGGCGGCGCTGGGAGCAACGTTGCTATGGGCGATCCACCCCTACGCGGTGCGGTTAAGCATCCGGGCGCTTTCGGATAGTCCAACAGTTTTTCTGGTCGCGATGTCACTTTGGTTAGGCTTATGGTCGCACCGAAACAAGACGCGATTCTTCGCCTTCGTCGCAGGAATTCTGAGCGGCCTGGCGTATCTCTCACGTCCCGAAGGTATGGAAGCGGCGATCGGCCTCGCATTTCTTTATGCTCTCCAACCCGAGCCGTCGACGAATTCATCGGTGGAACCGACCCGGCGCGTTTCCGCGCGCATACTCTGGGCATTGATGCCCTTAATGGGCTGGGCTCTGGTCGCCTCACCTTACGTCGCCCACCTGAGCATCCAGGAGGGGGCTTTGACACTCTCGAAGAAAAAGAGCGTTCAGGCGATGCTGGGATCCCTCGCGGGGCCGGCTCCGGAGCAAGAGAACTCCCCCTCCAATACGGGTGAAGAAACCTCCGCTGTGCAGCCGCAACCAACAGAACGCTTGGCTGTGCCCCGCGCTCCCGAACGCCCGGGTTGGCTGCGGCGCACGGCTCGTAACATCTATATTTTTCAACAGCCGCTGCATAATGGTGTTTACCCGGTCGTGCTTTTCCTTGCCATTTGGGGAGTGATTGCGTTCCGTTCGGGAAAAATTTCCACTGAGCGGCCCGTGTTGATCCTCCTGACGAACCTTGCGGGACTGCACTTCCTTATCGTCTTGGGGGTGGCGGTACAGAGCGGCGCCGATTACCTGGGGGGGCACCATTTCTTTTTGTTAGTCCTCTATCTGTTACCCTTCGCCGGAGCCGGGTTGGCCGCCGCCGTCATGGAGGTAAGAGCACGCTTTCCCCAAGTGAGCTGGGCTCCGGCAGCCGTAGTCGCTTTGGTGCTCCTTCTGGTTATTCCAGCCTCCCTCAGAAGGCGCGACGATCGCGGCCAATCGCTCCGCCTTGCCGGACTGTGGGTCCGGCAACACCTTCCGCGGGAGGGTAGCGTCGTGGCCAAATCGCGGAAGTTTGCTTTCCATGCAAGCGCGCAACGCATCCCACTTCAGGGGGATTATAAAGCGGTCATTGACCAAGCACGTAAACAAGGAGTCCGCTTCGTTGGCTCGGATTCCGAAAATCCGCAGGCGAGGGAGATCGAAGCGCTGATTCGCTCCGGTGACCTCGAACTTGCGGCGGAGTTCTCCGAAGGTTCTGGAAAACGGCTCTACACTTACCGGGTCTATCGCATCCTTCCAGGCCATTGAAACAGGCTCACCTGCGCTTGCGCAGACCCGAGCGGCAAGTACCGAACTCAACCTGAAGCCACGAGACATTGATCTTTGTTGGAATGTTTGGCCGCGTGCCCGAAACCTACGAGGAGAGTTGCGCGGGGATGCGCTCGGAGGTCTTGAGGTTCTGTGTAGTGGGATTCCCTAATGAGCCTCCGCCATTTGACGGAGGTGCTTTCTCCTGCCCGTCGGACTGGCGAAGGCGCAGGTCGTGTCGGGCAATAGCGGCTGACTTCCGGAGTACCCACTTTATTTGTCGTTTGCGGCCGCGCCGCCCACGGCTATAGAGCGCGTAGAAACGCAGCCGGTCCCGGTTTGTCAAAGGTAAGCCCAGCGACGAGTAGTGCAGCGCCGCCAGGTCCTTCACGATCCAGTGGGCGCTGAGCGGCATGTGATAACCGACTCGTTGGAGATCAATAATCCGGAGATCTTCCGCACCGCCATCTCCTGGCCGCACAAACAAGTGGCACAAGTAGTAATCTCGATGATTGAAACCGAGCCAATGGAGATGTCGGGTCAAGCACGCTACGGCTGCGATCAACCCGCGTTTCTCGCCGCGGCGGCGCGCGTCAAGCGGTGGCGCGAGGTGTTCTTTGATATACTGGTCCAACGCGACATGCTTATCTAACCCCTCGGTCATGACAAACGACTCCCTGAACCCGCTCGGCAATAAACGCTCTCCGGCGGCCAGCGGAACCACCGTTGGAAGGGCGCAAGATTTAAATTCCAGGATGTTACGCCATTCTCTCATGCCTTCCGAGACCAATTTCCGCCGCACCAGCTTATGCCACAAATCCATCCGTGACGGCCGCGAGCAGTGCCGTTTCAAGTATAGCGTTACCGGTTTGTCCTGTGCCTGTAAGTGATACAAATGGATCTGCTTGCTGCGATTGTAAGCGACTTGCTCGGCGCCGCGCGCCTCTAGGAAAGCCGCCAAGGAGGTCAGTCCTCGGCTTTCGAGCAAAGGGAGAAAAGCGCGGTTGATGACCAGATTTCGCTCAGGTTGAACCAGGTTGAACCGAAGATCTCGCTTTGCGCCCATTGCCGCTAATGTCGCCGTCATGCGCAGGATGTGGTCCTGGAAAGAAAAGCTCTTGGCCGTTTGCGCCGCCCCTTCCCCGGCGGCGAAGCGGCGGCCAGGATCTAGAAAGAAGCGCATGGCGTGCGCAAGCGAGCCCCTGGTTGACAAGTTCACCACGAGCCCGTTTTCTTCCGCCCGAATCAGTTCCGCCGCACCATTCATGTTGCTCGTAATCACCGGCAGCCCGCACGCCAGCGCCTCCAGACATACGGTGGCGAAGGGATCGTAGCGAGTGGGCAATATAAACGCGTCGGCGGCGCCATAAAATTGCTCCACATGGCCCGCGCGACCAACGAAGGTTACCTGCGCCCTGACTCCGAGACCCGAAGCGAGCCGCGCAAATAACCATCGGCGGCCGGATCCAACCACAATCAGATGCGCGCGCGCCGGCTCAATCTCCGCCAGGGCATGAAGAATGAGATCCAGTCCTTTTCGTTTAAAATTATTTGCCACAAACAAGAAAAGCGTTTCATCCTCGCGGACCCCCAGCTTCTCCCTGACGCTCTTACGCCACTGTCCGCGTACCCCCGGATGGAAGCGAGCCAGGTCGACACCCGGATAAACGAGCGAAATCCGCTCGGCTGGAACCCCATAATCTCTCATGACCTGTTTTTTGACGAGTTGGGAGTTGACAATAAAGTTCTCCGCGCCGCCCTTCATGATGCGCCGTTCCAGCCACAAATTGATCAACATCACCGCCCGCTTCGCGCACATCAACCAGCGCGCGAGAGCGTTGGGCCAGGCCACTCGGGTCCAGACACGGTACAGACCATCCCCCAACCAAAAGACGCGTTGCGGCGCAAACGGAGTCATTCCCAGCACTAGATCGTAGCACGCGTAATCGAGAGCGCGGCGCAGATTCCAGTGAAAGGTCAAAACCCGAAGCCACCCCGGCTTGCGAGCCATCCGCACTCGGTGATAGCGAAAGTCCGCTCGCTCGGGTCGATCCCATTCGTTGGCAAAAAGGTCGACCTTGTGCCCGCACGCGACCAAGGCTCCTGCAAGATCGAGCGCATAGCGCTCGGCGCCGCCCTTATTCGCCGTAAAGAACGGGCGCACTATGGCAATCCGCAGATGGGGCTCTATGACGGAATCCATTTCCAACAAGGGCTTGGGGTCAGGCATCTTCCTCTGCCTGCGTGCGGAACAGATTGCTGCTCATCGATAGCTCCACGGCTTCTTGGGCATCCTCGATTGTGATCGCCTTAAGGCATAACAGGTCTTGCGCACACCGGTTGCGGGTACAGCGGGAGCAGTCAACGGTTTTCTTTAATACGATATGTCCCGATCCGAAGGGCCCCACCTTCCGCGGGTCGGTGGGACCAAAAATCGCCACCACGGGTGTGCCCACGGCGGCGGCAAGGTGCATCGGGCCGGAGTCGTTGGTAATGACCAAGTTCGCCTGCCGGAGCAGAACGGCGAGCTGCGCTAGGGTGGTGCGCGCAACCAGATTCAACGGGCGCTCCCGCATGCGATCGATCACATGAGAAACCTGATTGGCCTGGTCTTTCCCGCCCACAAGAACAACGAGATATCCCTTGCGCGCAATTAACCAATCCGCCAACTCCGCGTAACGCTCCCCCGGCCACTGTTTCGTTTTCCAGCGTGCTGCAGGGTGAATGACGCAGACGGTCTTGGGCTCGCCCGGCATGGCCTCCATGAGCAAACCCTTTACCCATCGTCCTTCCGCCTTCCATTCGGGGAGCGGAAAGGTGACGGCATCCCCAATGGAGACGTCCAGGCCTCGAATCAACTCAAGGTAGCGTTTTACCGCGTGCGTGGCATCATTCTCAACTCGTACGCGATGGGTATAGCACCATGGGCTGCCTTCGCGACCGTCGGCGAACCCAACTCTCACTGGCGCTCCGGTAATCCGGCTGAGCAAGCCGCTGCGCAAGAGTCCTTGCAAATCGATGACCAGATCATAGTCGCCGGTGCGCAGGCGCGTTAGCAATTGCAGCCACTGGGCTAAGGCGCGCGGCAACAAAAGAACCTGATCAATCAACGGATGTTTTTCCAGCAACCCGGCCCATTCCGCCTTTACCAACCAATCGATTCGAGCGCCGGGCCAGGCTTGGCGGAGCGCCGCCAGCACCGGCAGCGCCTGCACGATGTCGCCAAAAGAACTGGGCTTGATCACGAGGAGGGAACGCGGCAACGATGCCATTAACTGCACCGTTTGAGAATGCGCTGGATGACGTCCAGATTTTTTTCCAAAGAACCTTGATTTCGCGCCACGAAAAGAGCGGCTTTTCGCCCCATTTCCGCCAATTGGTCAGGGTTACGTGCCAACCGTTCGATTTGCCGCGCCAACTCTTCACCGCTCCGTACGCGAATGGCGGCCCCTTCTCTCTCCAGCATATCAGCGATGCCCGAATAATGGTCCATATAAGGACCAAAAAAAATCGGCTTGCCCCAGGAAGCCGGCTCCAGGATATTGTGACCTCCGCGCCTTACCAAACTACCGCCAACAAAAATAAAGGTTCCCAACGCATAGGCTTTCGACAACTCACCGATCGTATCAAGCAAGATAACCGAACGGACGCAGGCCGCGGCGGAACTATTCATTCGAGTGCGCCGTACGCAGTCAAGACCCCGGGCACGGAAGAGGTTTTCTAATTGCTCCACCCGTTCCGGATGGCGCGGCGCGACGAGCAGAAGTAATTCCTTGTCCCGCTGCCGCAGTTGCTCGTAGCAACGCAGAATCTCTGCCTCTTCGCCGGGATGAGTGCTTCCGGCTATCAGCACACGGGCCCCCGCGGGAAGACCGATTTCTCGGCGCAGACGTTCAGGATCTCCTTCCCGTGAAGCTGCCAGGGCGAATTTCATGTTTCCGGTTACCGCTACCTTCGACGGATCAACGCCCACACGGATTAAACGCTCGGCATCGACCTCCGTTTGCATGCAGAGGTAGGTGAAGTGCATCAGCACCCTTCGATAAAACGGCCGCCAGAAGAGGCGCCGCTGGGAGATTCGTCCGTTCACCATGACCGCAGGAACTTTTCTTCGCGCGAGTGCGTGAACCCAGGTGGGCCAGATATCAGTCTCCACGAGCACAAACAAACTGGGCCGGATTTTACGAATTACGGCTTCAACGATAGGAGAGACGTCCAGGGGAAAGTAAAGCAGGCGGTTCACTTCCGGGCACTTTGCCTTAACCAGAGCGCGCCCTGCGGGTGTGTAGGTGGAAAAAACCAGGTGGCACCGTGGCCATCGTGCTCTCAGGCCCCGAACCAATGCGATCGCTGCCATGGCTTCGCCCACTGAGACGGCGTGAATCCACAGGCAGGGTTCATCCGGCCGCCGCTCGGTAGCAACGGTTCGTTCCGTGACCGGAAAGAATCCCACCCTCTCCCAAAACCCGGCGCGAAAGTCCCTGCGCCGCCACAGAGCAACCAACAGATATAAAAGGAGAAAAGGCGTCAGCAGAAGAACAAAAAAATTATAGAGCGGAAGCATCGGGCGTTGTCACATGCAAATACCCGACGCCGTAATCTCACGACCCATCCAAGCCCACAATCGCGATCCTTGCGGCGTCAGCCTGTGCAAGCATCGCGGCGCGTTCAAGAATCACGGTCTTGCCCACCTCGACGCCGAGACATGCTGCTCCCGCCTCCCGCATAACCTGAATGGTGCCAGGACCAATGGTCGGTAAATCAAACCGCAGGTCCTGCTGTGGCTTGCACACTTTGATGACAATAGCGCCTTTCGCAAAGCGGCCGCCTCGTTTGATCGTCTCGTCGGTACCTTCCATCGATTCGACGGCCAAAACCGCTCTTCGCTTCACTACGATGCACTGACCCACTCCCGAACGAGCAATCTCACGCCCCACAGCAAAGCCGAATTGAAGGTCCCCCCATTCCTGGCGGCCCGGTACCCGACGGGACAGCGTCCCGGGAACAGCGAGAAACGCGGGCACGAACTTGGTGGCCCCTTCAACGAAAATGCCCTCCTTCTCCAATTCGTCCGCAACCGCGCGCAGGACAAAATCGTCTTTTCGCTCCTTGAGTCCCCGCAAGATTCTAATCGAACGAAGATCAGGTCGAATATTCGTAAAAAACCTTGCCTTCTTGATCGCCCCCGCCATCACCGCTTGCGTAATCCCTTCTTGCTTTAGCAGCGAAATAAGCCGGCCAAGCTGCCCCACCCGAATCCAGAAAATCTTGTCAACTTTGGCCTCTAATGCGGGTAGGGTCTCGCCGGTATGGGCGACGGCGATCACGCTATAACCTAGACGCCGCACTTCGTCTGCAAACAACAGCGGAAAAGATCCGGAACCGGCAATCAAGCCAACACGTTCCATGGTTAGGTTACAGCGGCTGCGCCCCGTGTAAAATCATTACTTCTTTCGGACGATTCGCAGGGATGGACGCCTCGATGGACAGAGAAGCAGCGTAATAGTACTTCGTTTACAAATAAGGCTTCCGCGCCGAAAAAGCAAATCCACGCGAACTGGAGAACCGCGGTGCTGAGGTTATAATAGATGGCTACCCAAAAGACGCAAACGACAGCAAAAGCAATCCACATGTCCTCTCGAATTTCCCTGTCCTTTTCCTTCTTGCTCGTTCTCGGCGTAGGGCTCGCGATTGGGCCGGTCTTGCTCAAACCGGATCAAAAAAACCCTCAGGATATTACGCGACCGGGGAGAACCATGGTTCAGAGAGGCCTTGACAACCTAGCTACCCGAGACCAGACCCACTTCCACTTACTTTCTTCCATCCCGAGATAAGCTTTGAGAAACCTGAGGCGGTCACCTCGCGTGAAGCAACAATGACGATGGCTTTCCTCCGCAAGGCGAGCGAGGTTCTTGATACGCCTGCGCCAGGAAACAGGCCCGAGACGGATCCCGTCAAAGTCCACGATCGACAAATCGTAGGCTCCGACGGAAGTCGTCTGGGCAATGATATTGCTCCCCTTCAGGTCTCTGTGGGCAACGCCACGGGCATGCATCGTCTTAAGAAGACACGCCAGTTGATCCAGAAGAATACGCTTTTCCTGAAATCGGTAGGCCAGTTTATCGTAGCCGCGAAAAATGTCCCGCACCAGCACGCCGCTCCTGGCCGCGGTGAAAAAATAGCTTTCACAAAGAATACCCAAGCGACGTCTTTCGAGATAGAGGAGCGGAAGGGCAACCGGGATCCCGCGCATGTGGAGACTATTGGCAGCCATCCAGGTTCGCCGCGCGCGCGAGGTGCGAAAAAGGTCCTTCGCGGCATAAGCAGGACTTTGGTAATTGTACCGCTTGATGTAGAACCGGCTCGCGGTGGGACCCGCTACGGCGACGGTTGTCGTTTTCGAGTCCTTGACAACCTCTGCTCCCGGGAGCTGCAGAAACCCTTCCGTCTTTGATAGCAAAGAAGCGAGAAAATTTTCCCATTGTTCCCGGCGCGCAAAGCCGCGAAGATCTCCAAGGCGGACACGCGCAAAGTCCCGGTTTTGGCGCAAGCAGCGCCTTTGCCTTCTTCGCCAGTTGACATGACGATGTCGCAATCCGCTGCGCTCGATGTTGAGCGCCAGAGCGTGAAGGTTCAGCGCTAATACGGGCGGCAAAGAAAGATAGTGCTTGAGGAAGCGAATGCGCTGTGTCCGGCTCGCTTCCGTGCAACCGCCGTGAAAGATGGCGAGATCCTGGCGACGTTTCCTCAAGCTGAGGGAGCCGTTCATCGAAGCGCGCTGCAAATCGATGAGATAGGCTTCCATTGCCGTCTCCCGCGCTCGGAGCAAAATATTCCCGGCATGAAGGTCGCGATGACAGAAACCAAGATCATGCGCTTTGCGCACAAGCGACGCCACCGCGCACGCGACTTGCCATCTCTCCCTGACAGCCCATTTCTGAGGCGAGCGCAGATAATGCGCTAACGAGAATGTTTGCTCCAGAGATTGCGTAACCAGCATGCTTTCTCGCTTCGCTACCGTTCCCTCTTGCCCCAAGGCTAACGCCCGAGCGCTAGGAAGCCCCTTGTCGCGAGCGATAACCAGCGCCTTCCATTCCCGAGCAGCCGGGGTACCCATCACGAAGGACTTTAAAATCCCCCCAACGCAGCCATGATAAAAATGCTTAACGACCCAGGCGCCACGCTCCGTTTGCACGAGCCGGACAGAACGACTCGGGGTCTGGCGCAGCACCTGCCCCCCGGACCAAGCGGATAGGGAAGCGAGAAGCTGATCTCTAGGAAAACCTTCCGCCACCAACCACGTCAATCTTTCGGGTTCAACCTTGCGCACTTTGGACGTCCCGAGACATAGACCCAATCGGAAAAATTCAGCTCAGCCACTTGCGCAGACGCCGCACGGGGCGAAGCCAACGGCGGAGGCGCGAGGTATAATCGTAGAGAGGAGACAGTCTCTTTGCATATTGCGGCACTGAGATCGACTCAGCCACGGCAATTCTTTTAAGGCGAAATCGCTGGCGACGAGCGTGAAGGTTGCCCGGTAGCATCGAACAGGCAAGACCGTACCCGGTCTCTTCCACTAGTTTTTCTACCGACGAGTTCCAGGCTCCGTAGGGATAGGCAAAACTGTGAACGGCCGTCGCCAAACGATCTTCCAGGATCCTTCGAGATTGGCGAAGCTCGTCCTCAACCACCCGCAGCGGAACGCGAGTCAAGCGTGGATGGCTGGTGGAATGGGAACCAAACTCCACGCCTTCCCGGTGGAGTTCAGTGATTTCTTCCCAATTCATGAGCGCAAACTCCGGGTTTCCGGCCCACCGGCTCAATCCTCCTACGGCTTGCGTCACCACAAAAACCGTCGCGCCAAAGCCATAGTGACGCAGGATCGGATAGGCGCCTTGATGAAAATCCCGGTAGCCATCGTCAAAAGTCAATACCACCGCTGGAAAAGGAACTTCAGCGTCACCGATCAGGTAGTTCGACGCATTGCGTAGACTCAAACAACGGTAGCCCTTCTCGCTGAGGTAAGCCATTTGCGCCGCAAACTGCTCCCGCGACAGCCAGAGGTCAGGGTGTCCCTCCGATCGACCCGACACGCCTACATGATGGTAACAGAGGATCGGCAAGAAGGGCATGACCAGCTCATCGGTGGGCAGCCGGAAACAATGTCCGGAAAAGCCCCTTGATCAGGTAGCGATAGGGCCGCAAACGATAAGGCGTCAAGCGCTGGGCCTGCCAAAAGTATCGCCACGCGCGGTCGAGTTCGCGGCGATCAAGAAAGACTCGGCCAACCGTCAAACAGCAGTCGGCGAGCCGTCGTTGGTAGGCGGCGGGATCAATCCGGGAGGGATCATAGTTCTTGCGAAGAATTTCTAAGATGGCTTCACGAGACCGGGTGCGGCTCTTGCTCAGATTGTCTGCCTGCCGCCCGCAGGTGACGAGATAGCGATTCACATAGGCCAGCGCGTGTTGTCGAGCAATTTTCAGCCAGAGATCGTAGTCGTAGTAGGTCAAATAGCCCTCGTCGAAACCACCCGCCTGTTCCAGGCGCTGCCTTCGAGCTACCACAGTTGAATTATTGACAAAGTTCGTCTGAAACAGTTGCGAGAACAAATCGCCCGTTAAAATTTCTTTCTCGGAGATAAGCTTCTCGGATGGTTCACCGGCGGTGAGCGACCGCGCGCACACCAAAGCGACCTCGGAATGACCGCCAAGAATCGCTAATTCGGCGTCGAGAAGCTCCGGCTTCCAAACATCATCAGAGTCCAAGAAGGCGACGATCTCGCCGCGGGCCACGCTCAGACCTCGGTTGCGCGCTCGCGCCTCACCCGCGTTTTCCTGGTACATATAATGTATCCGCGCGCCCAGACCTTCCAGAGCGGCACCGGTTCCATCCGTGGACCCGTCATCGACGACGATGACCTCGTAATCCCGATAGGTCTGAGAAAAGACCGACCCGAGAGCTTCGAGCAGCAGGTTCTTCCGATTATAGGTGGGGATGATGATACTGACGGTAGGCACGGAGTTTTTCAGAACCGTCAATGCGGTTCCAATGCGTTGCTCCTCTAGAATCCAAACACATCGTCTCGAAAAAGCTGTATCCGACGACCCCTAGCGATGTCAAACCAAGTTCCGCACACTAAAGGTTGGAGAAAACCGAAGAATCGAGACCACAATCACTAGGTAAATTGGCATATCCAAACTGGGCCATCCAGCAACTGGCTTTGACCTTTTCATAGAAGCTTATCAAGTAAGGGTCCCGGACAAAAGCATGGGCTCGTCCCGGGTCAAGCGTTTCCACGGCGGAATCAAGGTCGGCACCGTCTTTCAACCCGACCTCGCAGAAACAAAGGAGGTCTAATAAATGACGCTTTGGATCGGCGAGAAAACTTTCGTACCTGATGATGATTCTATCGTTTTTGATCGCAGAGAGATTTTCATGCGCCTGAGCGTTATATTCCTCCCATAAGGAGAAACACCCTTCCAGGGACAAGCAACGAACCGCACCCTTGAAACCTGCGCGCGCCAATTTTGATTGGATGCCGATTTTGCTGAATTGCCTGGGGAACTCCCGCTTCCGCCTCGATGCCAGTTTTTGCTCTCGGATCGCCAAGCTGTTGGCAGCGTCGACTCCGTTGCGGACAATAAAAACAACCTTGGCTTGCGGGAAAAGCTTCAACCACAGCGGCAAAGTGAAAACATTGACTGGATCTTTCCATCCCCATGGCTGATCAAGTCGGCCAAGACCTCCGCGCCTCAGGTATTGCGCCGTTCCGAGGAATCGTACCAGCCGATAGGACATTAAATCGGCTTCCAGGCACCGGGTGGTCATCTCTACGGCACGTTGGTCTTGAAAAAAATCGCGCATCGGCGCCGGATGATCCCAGCAGGCATGGACGCGCCTTAAGAGATCGTTGTTCGCAGAGTAGAAAAATGTCGACTCCTGATCTTTTCGGAGATAATAACCAAGAAACAGCCCGAAACGACTGAGCAGTTCCGCAACCAGCGTTGTCCCGGACCGACTCATCCCCATGAGGATCACGGGCTGTCTGACGCAGTGAATCGGCATTGGGCACGCTACTGTTTATCGCTGTGCAATAATTCGGATAGAATCCATGGATACTTCAACTTCCGCCGACCACATGCTAGGGAAAGGTCATTTTAAGGCTTACAAACAATGATGTCCAATTCTGGAACAGAGCCTCCTGCAGTTCAAAGCCTCTGGGTCGGTGAAAGATTGTCTGTAATGGAGCAACTGTCTGTCTGTTCTTTCCTCCGGAATGGCCACCCTTTTCACCTCTACGTTTACAATGAGATGGAGGGAGTGCCGAAGGGGACGACTTTAAAAGATGCCAACGAAATCATACGCGCGGAAAGAATTTTTAAATACCGACATCACGATACTTATTCGGGGTTCGCGAATCTTTTCCGGTATCGATTGTTGTTTGAAAAGGGCGGCTACTGGGTTGACACCGATGTGGTTTGTTTGAGGCCGGTTCAGTTTGCGATGGACTACCTGTTTGCGAGCGTCCCTACGGGTCGACAGCTCCTCACCTTAAGAAAGCGCTATCATATCGCCAACTGGTTTATTAAAGCCCCGCTTGCCTCCGAAATCATGAATTATTGCTATCACGAAGCTGCCCGTCGTAGGCCCGACAAATTAGCCTTCGGAGAGACAGGACCGAAATTGATCACAGCCGCAGTCGGAAAATTCGGTCTGTCCAAATACGTGGCTCCTCCCGGTACTTTTTGTCCGATTTATGCATGGCAATGGCGCCAATTTATCAATGGGTCTTCCATCACCGCCAGGAAATGGAAATTGACAATGCAGAGTTCCTACGCGTTGCACCTTTATCATGAGATGTGGCGCCGGAATCATGTCGATAAGGGCGCCTCGTTTCCCAAGAAAAGCATTTATGAGCAACTGAAGGCCCGCTATCTCAACCGTGACTGACCACACTAAACTCGGATGATCGACGCGTTTTCGGAATCGCGTTCGCCATGAGACCCTTTTCTGCCATGGCAATTTCCGGCAATGCGCTAAAGCAGAAGAAACTGGATCGGCTCATGTTGATCCTGGTGATTACCCTGGCGGCTTCGAGCGCTCTGGTTATCTACCTTGAGTATTTGCAGATTTCTCGTCTCCGCTGGGCGGGAATGGCTAACGACCGCAACGCGCATTATTTGCTCGGCCTCAGCTTGGCTCTAGATATCCGCCAGCTCGATCTCAAGAACCTCCTTGTAGACCTTGAGGGGGCTCGGGTTTGGCCGCCCTTGCACGGCATTCTAGTCGCTGGTCTATTGTTGGTCGGAGGACTCGATTATCGACTTGCGGTTTTTCCTAGCTTAGCGGGCTGGATAGGAACCGTCGTTTTGGGCTTCCTCATTGCACGCCGAACGGTCCCAAGAGGGCGAAACCTGGCCGGGTGGATCGCAGCGATTTTCATTCTCGCCAGCCCGGCCCACCGGGTGTTTGCGACCGATGTCATGCTCGAGAGTCTGGGATCCTGCCTGTCGCTCCTCGTCTTGTACCTCTACCTCGTCGCCGTCCAAGAGCCCTCGGAGCGTGCCTACAAATACCTCGCGCTCGCTTTAACGGCCCTTTTTTTCCTCAAATACAACTACTGGCTGCTGGTAGTGGCAGGTTTGCTGGCGGCTCAAATCACCGACCAGCCGAAAGTAGCGTGGTCCTTCGTGCGCGAGAGAATCGCCACCGTAAACTGGCGCGCATGGGCCGCAAAAGAACTTCAACATCCCCTCAATTGGGTCGCGCTCACTTCTCTTGTCTTGATGTTCATCGTGGTCCTAACGGGTGGATGGCGGTTTGAGCTGTGGGGGAAACCCATCTCAATGCGATCCCATCACAACTTCCTTCAAGTCGCTTATGTCGCGTTCTTTATTCGCGGCATCCTGTGGTGGAAAAAAAGTGGCCGAGCCTGGAGTCAAGCCCTAGACTTTCGCTTGCGTCAAGTCTTGCTTTGGCATCTCTGGCCCGTCGCGCTTTGGCTCTTGCTTCCCAAGAGACTTGCCTATTTCCTTTATTTCTTGAGTCCTGCGAATGGGGCTAACTCACCCACGAGCTTGTTCTGGGGCCTGGATTTTTATTGGAACCGCTTGCAGGAAGATTATCACACCGGGACGTTGAGCGCTCTGGTCGCCCTCGTGTTGATGCTGGTTGCGGTGTTTACGGTGCGCAGGCTCAAACTGGGCACGTCAGCGATCGTATTGTTTGTGATCCTCGCGGGTTTCTTGACCATTGCGCACCCAAACCGCAAGAGTCGTTTTCTCCATAGCTGGATCCCGGCAGCTTGGATTCTGGCTGGAAGCGGGGCGACACAGATCCTTTACGGCTTCACATCACGGCGGCGTAAAACCGCGCTCGCCACATCCCTGGTGGGATTGGTTGCCGTTTGGCAATTGCAAGACCCCTTCGCACCCGGTCATTCGCCGGAGGTGGGCCACCAAGACCTCGGCCGCAGCACTCTTGACCTCGCCGACTACTATTTGCCCTATCTGCAACAGTCTCGACACGTCGCCCTGTTTGCCACCGTACCCGCCAAACATTTCCTTCAATGGACTTTTTTGGAACGCTATCATAATCGAGATCGACTCGAGGTGATGCCGAACGGATTCGGCCCGTCTCCCCATGAGAACGAGTTGAAGTTTCAAAAGTGGCTGCAGACCACGCCATCCGATACGGTGGTGTTCATTGATATCCCTCCGGGGTCTCCCTTCTATTTTCGCGGAGAGGACTATTATCAGCAGTTCCGCGAACTTCTTTCATCGCAACGTGTTTTCCATCCCTCTTGGCAGAAGCAATTTCCCGAGTGCGGATGCACCGTGAGCTTGTGGCAGCGCAAGGCGCTCCCAAGGCCTTAGGGCTTAGCCCAGGGCGGTTATTCCTATCGCCCGGGCTCGAACGACACGGTTACGCTCGTGTGCCCCCGCGCTCCATGACTCGCGCCTCAGTTGCTTTATGCATGCTCACTTGGTGAACGCGTTAGTCGTTTGCAAACATCCACTCTTTATTGAATCTGACGTGCTTGATCGTTTTGCGGTTGTAGGAGTATGTGACGTCAATTAACGAGTCTTTGGTTTGAATGGCGGCGGGATAGGAAAAACTTCCAGGGGCCGCCTCCAGGTCTCTGATTTTGCGAAAACTCCTGCCACTGTCGTTAGAAACGGCAATCGACAAAGGCGCCCGCCTGTCCGCGGAATCATTGTAAATGAGCAGGATCCGTCCGTCATCGAGTGAAATTAAAGTCACCGCAGCGTCGGGGTTCGGGAGTCCTAGATCTTCTACCGGCGTCCAGGTTTCGCCGCGGTCGTAGGACCACGACCGACGTACGCTCTTTTTGGCCTGATCCCTTAGTAACATCAGCAGCGAACCTTCTTGCGTTCGAGCCAACGCGGGTTGGATAGCTCCGTTTACATCGATTGTGCCATCGCAATTTTGGGAAACAATGTTGCCCTTAAAATGTTTAACCCTGCACACATAGCCTTTGTGCGTGAACAATTCTGTATACAGAGGGATGAGGAACTTATCACTCTGTAAACGCAAGGGCGCGTTCCGCATCAGATTGCCGAAAAAGTTGACCAGACGCTTAGACCTCGACCATGTTTGACCCCTATCGTAGGATACCTTGTAATTGACCACCGCAGTACTCCACCCGCCATAAGGGATCGGTATGGCATTGTAGAAAAGCCAAAGGACCATCTCATCATCATAAAATAGGGCCGTGTTGCCAATCGATTGGTCGGCCCAAAACGCGGATTCCGACCTCTCTCCACTCCGAACCACTGCGCTCGGGCGCGAATAGTCGTGTGTTTTAGCCCGGTAGGTGGAGGAGTAGATTTGTACGTCACTTGCCCTTTCCTCGCTACCGGCAAACCAGGTAATAAACACATTGCCATTGTCCAGCTCGACTAATGAGGAACCGTGATTCATCGGAAACGTGCCTTCAGGAATGACGAATGCTGCTTCGTAGTACGGCTTGGCGTAGTGAATTAACGATGGATTTTCATCAGGCATGTGCAGCTTTTCGGTAGCGGTTCCAACGATGGTCGCGCTCCCTTCATAAGAAAAAGCTGCGTTTGGTGATAACTGGCGAACGGTCAGCCAAGCTGGAGACCGCTGGAAGGATCCGCGCAAGCTCGGCGCAGTTTGCAAAACATGCCCCCTGAACTGAACCGCTCCGGGAAGGCCAAACAAGGCTAAAAGTGATACGAGCAAAAACAACGTGAATTTGTTTTTCAATTTCTTACTACCAGTGGGTCTTTCCGGCCGCGCCAAGATTCGTCGGCCGACTCAGTGAAACCCTGGATCATAAGAGCTCCGAACGTTGCGGATTCGTTGAGTTCGTCTCACACATCCCGGGGATCTGCACTCTGTACAAAAAAATAGTCTCTTTCACCGGCTCCAAACTTCTGCTACGAAATGCCAAAATCCACTGACTCCGCGTTTCCCCTCTAAGGGCAGACTTGAGCAAATCCTCGATCTGCCCGAGAGTTTTGTAAGAATTGACAGGTTTAAGCACGACTCCCAGCGATCTTAGGTTTTTTTTCCAATTCGGCAGAACCTGTTCTCCGACAAAGATCCAAGGGCACCGCTGCCCCATTAGAAAGTGCGTTGAATCAATTCTGTCTACTTGTTCGAGGCTGCGTCCTAATAAGACAGGAAGAAACGCCGCCGGGGCTTCCCCATACAGAAATACTCTCTCTCCTCTCACCCTCTCCACGACCCTTGCGGGAATTGCGTTGGCTCCGAACGTCGGGTATAAGAACCCAACCACCGCGGTCCAGAGCAGGCTTGCCGATATGGCCATCGGCAAGATCCCAGCGCTTCGCCACCAAACGACCGCAAAAATCAAGTAGCTCACGCCGGCCAATATCAGCTCGCTCAAAGAGGCCTTAAACCACCAAGAGAAACCGATCGCCGCAAGGACAGGAACGGATGTCGCAAACACTCCCAAACGTGAGCAGGGCCTAACGTGCTTAGAACCGTTGAGGAACGCGGTGGCACAGAGCAAAGAGATCGGAATTACCGATCCCAGAATATAGCGCTCGCTGAATTTCAGAAAGAAAAACGGCACCAGACTGAATCCGCCCCAGAGTATGAGAAAGGTTCTCACACGACGGAAAGGTAACTCCGCTTGAACTACTGACGCGGCCTTGGAAGCGCTCAAAGAAGAAATGAGTAGAAACGTCCACGGGAGAGAAAGCGCGGCCGCAGCACCTAGAGGTTGGAAAGTAAAATGTCCAATCTGCCGAGCCGCCAACTCGAGTTGCAAACTGACAGAAGTATAATCCGGATACTTCCAGTAAACATAGGCGAACCATGGCAAAGACAGTCCCAGGAATAACAATAATGACGCGAAAAGAGCCTTCTTTCCATTACGGAACGTAGATTTGATTTCCTGGTTTGTTAAAACTAGCGCCGTGACACCTGCGCCAAAGAGGACAACTGCAACCGGTCCTTTTGTGAGAACGCCAAATGAAAGCGACACGGCTGTCGCGACCAGCAACAAGGGATGCTGGCTCTTGCACCATATAAGAAACCAATAAATTGCAAACCCGCCAAATGTCACTGTCGGTATGTCAAGCATCAAAAATCTGCTTTGCACGGCCACCCCACCCGTGGAAAGGGCAATCAGGCCGGCAGAAAGAGCATAGTTAAAGTTTCCCGTGTATTCGAAGCCGATCAATGCGACTACCAAAACAAACAGGCCAGAAAAGAAGACACTCACCAGACGGGCGCTTGTCACAGATGCCCCCAAAAGCTCAAAACTCGCTCGAGTTAGCCAACTGACCATCGGGGGCTTTCGGATTCTTGGGGCCCCGTCCAGGTACGGCACTAACCACTCGTTGCGCTCCATCATCGTCAGCGCGGTTCTGTAAATGAGAAAATATTCATCCTTTGCCGTGACACCGGTTATTTCACCAATTCCAGGAAACAGAATAAGCACCGACCCAAGAAAAAGAAGCCCGAGGACAGAGAACCTGTTGCGTGAACTAAATTCCGAAGGGCTTTTAACAAAGTGATCAGTTAGCGTCATCGGACTCCCCGATTGCTGAGCTTCTTGAGTTCAGGCGACCCGCTTCCCTATTTACAGCCTGCTTCCGTAACGGAGCGCCGCTGCGACGTACGTGGTCAGGCGAAGCAGGATATTCCAGTTCAGCCCAAACCAACGGGTGATCGGAGGCGTCATTGGAAACAATGCCTCCACGTCTAACCAGTAAACCCTTAGCGTAAATGTGGTCGCCGTGGCGTGAGCCTGGCTCGGCCCGAACAGCATAAATGACCCCAGGAAGTTTTGAAATCCGGAGCAGCTCTGGGTGAAAAAGGACGGCATTGAAATCTCCCAGGAGAAGCGCCGGCGCTGGGACCTGCGCGAAAAGATCGCCTATTTCCCGCAATTGAGAATCCCGCATTTCGCCTCGCTCCACATGCACAACGATAACCGCCACCGCCACGGTCCCAATCGCAACTCGCGCGAGGATCACAGCGCGATAACTGTGTTTCCCTTCTACACGCATGGGGCGGCTCTGCCAGCTCGATATGGGGAAACGACTGAGCATTCCATTGCCAAAGCTTGCGATATACCAACGGCGTTCACTGGGCCCGAAAATAGGGGCCATGCCAAGCTTGAGACCCAACTCCTCCGCCTGATTCTGGCTGTGCAGGAGCGAAGGCCCGCGGACTTCGTTCAGTCCGACAAGGTCAAAGCCCTCAACAACCTTAGCCGTCTCAGCAAGATTCTCGTTCCCTCCAACCCCACGCCCGCTGTGGATGTTAAAGGCGGCTGCCCGGAAGCGAATGGTTTGCATTGGCGTTGCAGGACGTGGGGGCCAAAGCTCCTGCTCTGAGACGATAACCCCATAAGGTCGCCGGACTGAGCCCATGCCAACGACGGCCCCGGCCAGAAGCAAAGCGCATATGATAACAGCCGCGCTGCGCGGTGATCGTTGCGGTCGCATGACTTTTAGACCTTTACCCCCAGCAAAACTTTGCCCCTGCGTCAAGCTGCGGGCCGGTTCGAGAGGAGAAGCACTCTGTGGCGAAAAGCCGCCAGCACCGGAACATCTCCAGAGCCCAGAAAAAGCTCTCGAATGAGTGTTTTGTTGAACTTGAATTGCCGTTTCCAAACGTAGCGCTCGCCTAACAAGAAAACCTTGCCGCTTGGCGCCGGCCTAACGTATCTCTCGAAATCTTCTTCCGACAGGAAACAGAAGACTCGCGTACTGGATCCGAGGAAAGAGAACAGCGAGTCACGATTCAGCTCATCGGAGCCGGATGGATCTCCCAGGTCCTCGACGGTAACGGTCAAACCATCTCCTAGTTGCCGCAGCGCAATGCCGTGGGGTCCAATTCCAATCCGGTCTCCCCGGCGGACCTGACGCGCCAATTGCGCCGCTAAAGGAAACAACTCTGGCGGCCCGATTTGGGCCGTGACGAGAACACCCGCAGAGTGAAGCGTGGGCATCAGCAAGGCTGAGAGTAAACCATGTGCCAACCCCACAGCCAAGACGTTACGGGTGCGCAGGTACAGAACACCAAGGAGTAAGCCCCCGAAGGCCGTCAAAACTGCGAGGTAAAGATGCGGCAGGTGAATCAAAGCAAAAGAGAAAGCATTCGCGACGACCGCAGCGCCAGGGTCGAGCAGCAGCGCGTTCCAGCGCTGAAACAAATAGCCGAGGAAGAACGCTTGCTGTAACACGCCCGAGGCCACCAGCTGAATTACCCGCCAATTCGACGCAGGTTGAAAAGAGATTCCTTGTGCCCAGATCAGGAGGAAGAAAATACCTAGCAGACCGAAGGAAATGGCACCAACCTCCATCAAAGCTGGTCTCAGGTTATCGAGCCGAAACCCTGAGGCTTTCCACTCGGGTCTGCGAATGGCCACCGAGGTTGCCACAATCCCTGCGAGCGCTAAGAAACCGCACGCCGTCCAAAGGGATGCCCCGGTCCATTGCCACGCGGCCCAGACCGTTAAAAACCAGATGCCAAAGAGTAAACCCAACTCTACCCCCGCGAACAACCGTGCCGAGGTCTTCATGCTCTGGTCGCGTCGTTTTGTTCCACCAACCCACCAACGACGGGGCTTGCGATTTGACGTGCCATCATTTGCAGGGTTTCCCCCGCGCATGAGACGCCTCGTTCGGCTTCTTCCGTTCCGGGCGGAGAAAGCAGCTGCATCGACAGAACGATGCGTGCAAAAGGCCCAGGCAGATGGGCTAGGTCCCAGGTTCGAAAGCTCACTCCACGGTTCGCGGACGTTGCCGCTAACAGCAAATGCGCCCGGGCCACCGCGGCGATCCTCAGAAACCCGGGCTTGACAACACCACGAGGGCCCCTCGGCCCGTCCACCGCGATCAACCCGATATCCCCGGCGCGGATTCTGCGAATGAATTCTTTACTGCCAGCAGTGTTACGACTCCGGCTCGAAGCGCTTACATTGCCAATGTCAAAGTGCCTCAAAAAAGCTGCCAACAGTCGCCCGTCATAACTTGGACTCGTCATAACAACAATGCGACGGCCGTGAAGCGAAGCCAGCGGCGCAAAAGCCAGCAGGTGAAAAAGCATCCCGTGATAGGTGGCTAATACGAGGCGCTGCGTCGCCGCGATCTCCGTCATCTTTGGACTTTCTGGGGGACAGATCCTCCAGGTCTTGATCAGGCCGCGCAGAGGCACAATCGCCAGCGGAAGAAGCAGCTTCTCGATGATAAAAAACTTCGTCGGTCGAGAAACGATCATGGCTTTGTCGATTCCACGAGCTCGACAACCGCCAGTGCCGCGCTCTTGAACGCGTCTCCACGATCGAGCGTTGCCCGAATGCGCGCAAATTCCACAGTCATTTCGGTCCGCTTACCCGGGTCGTTCAACAGGATTCCGATTTCCATCGCGGTGCGCTCCGGGGTAAATTCATTTTGCATCAACTCCGTCACGACCCCGCGTCCCGCGATAAGATTCACGATACAGTAATAGGGAACACGGACAAACAAATGACGCAACGCCCAGCGCCATGAGGCAATCCGATAAACCATCACGAAAGGAGTGCCAACCGACGCGCTTTCCAAGGTCGCAGTACCGCTGCACACCGCAGCGGCGGCGGAATGTCTCAAGGCGTCGTACAGATCTTCCCTGACAATGACGATTTTCAGCCCCTCGTAATCCGGGTTTAGCTTCGACTGCACCAGGCTCTGGATCTGGCCGTCTTGAATATTCGGGGCGGCAGACACAACGAATTGCGACGCCGTGCCCAGGCGTTGCGCGGCGCCGATGAGAGTAGGGAGGACATTTGTAACCTCTTCGGCACGACTCCCGGGCAGGAAACTGATCAAAGGAGACGACGGATCCAATCCGTGCCGACGGCAAAACTCATTCCGGCTGAGGGTGGCTCTGACTTGAGGCACCAACGGGTGTCCGAAATAGCTGACATCAATCCCCTCTTTGCGATAAAGTTCCTCTTCAAAAGGAAAGATCACAATCATCTTTCGAACACAGCCTCGAATGCGCTTGATCCTACCCCAACCCCAAGCCCAGATCTGGGGACTCACAAAATAGACTACAGTAATTCCCAGCTTTTTCAGCCGTTTCGCCAAGAACAGATTGAAGGTCGGCGTGTCAATCAAAATGGCCAAACTCGGTCGCTGCTGCCGGCTCATTCGCATCAGATTCCTGTACGCCTTATAGATGGAGGCCATATGCGGCAGAAACCCCACCGAGGCAACGACTGAATGGGCCGTGAAATCCGCGACGAGCTCGACGCCGGCCGCGGCCATGCCCTTCCCCCCAACACCAAAAAAACGCACACGCTCCCCCAGGAGAGCCCTGATTTCCAGCACTAACCCCGCTCCATAGCGATCGCCGGAGGTTTCCCCGGCCGAAACCAGCACGCTTGTTGAATTGGCCCGCGACGTTCTCATGAATTTTCTCTATTATACCAGGATTCTTTCGCGAACAGGGAATCGCATCGGCACCTAGCAGACCGCGCGCCAAGAATTATGGGCCAGCAGCGGGTTAAAGTTGACACGATCAACTTTGACGTGGGGTCAAGCTTCAAGCCCCCGCAACGAAACTCCCTGATCCACCGAAAAACAAGCGCATGAGAAACCAAGTAGGTATCACCGGAAAGGGATTGGTCACTCGCATAGGCATCCAAGCCTCACAATTTTGGACGGCGACACTCGACGGACGCTCAGGCGTGCGTCGAATCCAACTTCGAGAGAGTCGATATGAAGACCTCTTTCACATTCAGATTCCTGACGACGCTCTGGAAAGATTTAAAACGGCAAACGGCCTGACAACGTATCTCGGGGAAACAGTTCAGCGCGGCTGAGGAGGCCTCAGGACCCATGCGCGCGGTTGATCGCGAATTCTCCATCCCGCGAGGAGCCTGGGCCTGAATTACGCTTTTCCACGAAGTCCCAACCAGAACTTGTAAGTGTCATCGAGCGTATCGGTCACTGCGCGCGCCCGATAGCCCAGTTCGCGCTCGGCACGCGCCGAACTGAAGTAGAAATATAGGCCGAGAAGTCGCGCCTGAGGGGTCGTCAAGTAAGGTCGCCTTGACCGGCCCTGCCTCGCTCGCTCGTCAACGGATGCCAGCACCGGTCCGAGCAAGAGAGGCAACCGCATGCGAAAAATCCGTTTCTTGGCCACGCGGGCCAACAACTGGAAGAAACCCGCGTAGGACAGGTTCGCTCCGCCCAGGATGTAACGCTGGCCGGTCACTCCGTGGCGGGCGGCCAAGAGATGCCCCAACGCGACATCACGCACGTCGACAAAGCAGTTTCCGCCCGCAAAATAAAACGGGATATGTCTCCGCCAGAATCGGTCGCATAGCGCTCCATATTGACTCGATGCAAAGTCGTCTGGACCCACCGTAGCGGCTGGATTGACAACCACTACCGCTAAATTCCTATCCGCGGCGCTTAGAGCCAGGTATTCAGCTTCCCTCTTTGTGGTAACGTAAGGAACCTGGAAAGACTCCAAATTCCACGTCGCTTGTTCGTCCAGAACCACGCGCGAATAGCTCGCGCCTATCGTCACCATTGAACTGGTGTAAACCAGGCGGTCAACCCCCACGTCTCGAACCGCCTCGATGACGCGCCGTGTCCCTTCGACGTTGACCTGTCGGTCAAGTTGCCAGTCACCGCCAAAGTCCACCGCGGCGGCCAGGTGAAAAACATAATCGCAGCCCCGGCACGCGCCCGCGAGGACGGAAGCATTTTCCAGATTACCCTCAATGCAAGTTACGCCTGCCGTAGCAAGGTTCGGAACGTCTTTCGGGCTCCTAACCAAGGCTTGAACCGAGGCGCCGGCCTGAATTAGCGCTTTAACTACATGATAGCCGAGAAATCCACTCGCTCCAGTCACTAGAACCTTTCGGCCAAGCCAACCCGCTTGAACACGATCCGAAGGAATCGAGGATTTGCTGACGACCTCGACTCCCTGGGCGTTCAGCGGGTTTCCCGATCCCTTGCCGAAAGCGTCCAAACGGCTTAACTCCGCTGGCCGACACATGGTAGGAACAACGATCGTATCATGAGCCGCTTCACGCTACTGATAGTCTTTGTCGCCGCGCCAGTCAAATAACAGTATCGATTCATGGCCATCACCTTTGGCTAAAGGTTGCGGCTTGGTGTGGCCATTTCCCGAGAACATGGCATACTGCAACAAATGCCTGGTTTCCTTTCACGCTTCTTTCCTGTTCCGTATTTTCCGTATCCCCATTTCATGGCTTTGGCTCCTCTGGATGTCTGGGCAAGGCTCCTGTTCTTTCCCCGCGCAACTATCCCGATCCGCTATTGGCCGCGTCTTCTGTTTGCCTTGGCAACCTCTTTTCTCTCTACCCTTGTAACGCTTCCCGAGCGCCTGATCTTCTATGTGTTTCTGCGCTGCCAACATTCCCCTTCGAACCAAAGCCGCGCGCCCGTGTTTATCTTGGGATACTATCGCTCGGGTACCACGCACTTGCAGTATCTCCTCAGCCGGGATCCGAACTTTTTTTCCCCGACCTGGGTCCACGCATTAGTTCCCCAGGGCTTTATTTTGACTTGGACCTTCCTGCGTTTTTTTCTGATCCCTTTCATGCCCTCAACCCGGCAGGTGGATCCCATGCTTTTCGGCCCTGATGCGCCTTCAGAAGATGATTTCGCTCTCAACAATTGGGCGCTTGCTTCGGCCCTAGCAGGTCGAGCAGTCTTGCCCCAGGCTTATGAATTTTACGGCCGGTTCCACAACCTCCGCCACCTCACTGCCAGCGAGCTGTCGCGTTGGCGGCGTTACCAAGTTGCTTTCGTGCATAAAATTTCTCTTATCGCCCGACACAAGAAACTGCTGCTCAAAAGTCCGAGTCACACGGCCCGGGTGCGTTTGCTCTTGGAACTGTTTCCCCAAGCAAAGTTCATCCACGTCACCAGAGATCCCCGGGCTGTGATGCGTTCTAATATCGCCCTTCTCCAACTGGTCCAGCGTCTCTACAACATGGAAGATCCTCTTCCTAAGGAGGCAATCGAACCAATCCTTGTGCGCGAATATCTTGCGACCGAGCAGAGCTATTTGGAGGCGCGCGCCCGGATGCCTGGAGGTCAGATTACCGAGGTCCGTTTCCAAGATCTGCTTGCGGATCCCATAGGTGAGATCCACCGGGTCTATCGTGAGCTTGAGCTTCCGCTCAGCCAAACGTTTGAGCGACGGCTCTCCGACTATCTTGCTTCTGTACAAGCCTATAATCCCAACGTCCATCCGGATTGGACCGAGGATAAAGACCGGAAAATCACCTCCCAGCTCGCGCCCCTCATCAAGGCGTTCGCTCACGACCAGCCTGCCATTTCGCCGGTTAAGCCTCCTGGTTCATCGGACCACGCAAATTCATTCGCACCGACTCGACAAGAGTTTTCCGTGTTAGCAGGTTTTGGAACCGCCCTCCTCTGCGCTGCTCTTTGGCTCATGATTTCTCATCTTACCCACAATCGGCACGACTGGCTGGTATGGCCCGCCGGTATCGCCATCGGCTATTCAACTTTGCGTGCGACGCGAGCCGGATCGCGGAATCTCGGCTCTTGGTCAGCCCTGTTAACGCTTATCGTTCTCCTCGGCGTGGGCCTTGCCAATACGCTTCTGGTTGATTACGCGGGCAGACCTAGTGTTTCGCTTTTCACGATCACAAGCAGAGCCGCGCGCAAACTCACCCATGGCGCTTACCTTTTCTGGTGCTATATGGGAATCGTTAGTGCCTTCAGACTAGGATCGCGTCCGCGCTTAACCTAAGGTTTGAGCACAAAAAGGATCTGCCGTGTCTCCAAAACCGGCGTCGTGCGCACTCTCTCGGTAGAGACAAGCCTTAGCTCCAACTGCCGAAACAAGGTTTTCCAATCCTCTGAAGAGCGAAAGCGGTACGGTGTGGGCGTGTCGGGATTTTCCATCCAATTGAGAGCTTTATCGACGAGCCTGGTGATCATGCGTTCGAATGCGTTATCATAGCGATCCTCAAGCAGCAGGATTTTCTTTCTCGCCAGGCGCCGCGCTTCGCGCAGGACCTCAATGCCCCCATCCATGCAATGGTGCAGGACGAACCCGATTACGACGCAATCGAATGACCGATCCTTGAACGGTACTTGGCCCCCCGAGAACAACACCAACGGTATCGGGCTCTTGCGGTAGTCCATGGTTTCGAGCCCTATGATGCGTACCGGCACTCTTTTTTCTACTTCCGCGGCAACCATCAGCGACCCGCAACCGAGATCGAGGACAGTTTCCCCAGGTTCTAAGTGCTTGCGAAGTCTGCGCGCGATGCGTACAGCGCGACGGTGTTCCAATGATTCAAACGCCCTTTGAAACAGACTACCGGAGGGGTGATCTTGACGGCCAGACCCGAAGAACATCGTCTTATCGAGGAATCGAGAGATCTGCCACCCCACCGCAGCGTCACTCCGGTCGTCCCGGCGCTGGCCGGTAACTAAGGACCCGGGTTTGCTCCGGCCCGTCGAGCTGATATCGGATCCCCCGCCAGGTAATTCTGCGACCGAACGCGGACGCTAGAATAAGGCCCAGATTGCAGAGAGCCAAGAAAGGCCGCGCCCAAATATCCAGGACGCGTGAACGCCGGAGGGCATCGTGCCATGCGGGAAACGCGACGCGGGCAACGGACTGGCGGACCCTCGCACGAAGAGCGGCCAGACCATACAGGGTTACCAAAGCCAGACTGATCCAAGTCACCCCTTCACGAGCGAGCCAGCGCTCCGCTTCCAAGGTCAGTCCACCCCAAAAAGTCACGCTAAAGAGCAGCTCGCCCAGAAGCGCTAACCACCAGAGCCCGGGTGCGTAAACCCGGGTGATCAAATACTGGCGCCGGCCAAACTCAAAAAGAGTGTTCCATGTGCACTGAACTGGCGAAGCCAAAAGGCACCCCGGTTCGAAAACCACACGAAGGCCAGTTTTCCTAATAGCCTTCCAGGCTGGGTAGTCTTCGGTCAGCGCTCCTTGCCACGCTTGGCGGACCGCGGCGAGCTCAAAGGTGGAGCGCCGCACGCTCCATGACCCACCCCAGATAGCATTCCATCGATGATTTCCGAGGGCGAAAGCAACCGGTGCATTCAGAGCTGAAAGCACGGCGTTGGGCCAGTCGTTGCGATAAGGAACAAACCAGCGATATCCTGTCACGGCTCCGGTATCGGGTTTTTGCAGCGGCTCCACCACAAGCCTCAGCCACCTTGAGGTGACGCGCACATCGGCATCTAAAAAGGCGATCACTTCAACGGCCGGATCAAGTGCCGCCGTACCCACCAACAAGTTCTGAATCTTTTGCCCGCAATCCAACGCTTGGCCCGCGGCTAACAAGCGCACCGGAACAGGTTGCGGACAACCAAGAAGCGGCTCCAGACTTTGCCAGGCAGGATCGTCCATCGATTCGACAACGAAGGTCACGCCATACGCAGGATAATCCTGCCCGAGTAATTCTTTCACCAGAAGGTCGAATTCCGGATCGACTCCTTTGCAGGGGATGACCAATTCGACCCGTGGGTTGAACAACCCTGTGAGCTCGCGGCGCGCGCGCCTGTGAAAAAAGCGCCGATGTTCGTAAGCCTGCAGCAGCATGAGGGAAGCCTGGCAAACGGCGAGCGCCGCCAACGCCGCATAAAAGCTAGACAACAAATCCACTTTCGACTTCCGCTTGTGCAGCTTCGCACTGGCAGTTGGTTTTGTCTCTGGGAGCGCTTACGGTTGATACGCGGGGGGTCCAACGCTGCGGCGCGCGCGACGATCTAGGTATAAAAACCGCCGTTCAGGTTCAACACGTGTCCGGTGCAAAAGCCCGCCTCCTCGGAGACAAGATACGCACAAGCCCCGGCAATATCCTCAGGCTTCCCCACGCGACCTACGGGTGTTTGTCGGACGGTACCTTTAACCACGGCGCGAACTCCCTGCCGACGCAGCATCGGTGTATCGACCATCCCGGGAGCAACGGCGTTTACGGTAACACCCATCGGACCGAGTTCCCGCGCCAGCGCCTTGGTAAACCCGATGAGTCCCGCCTTGGCCGCGGAGTAATGCACCAATCCCCGCGCACCCCCCAACCCCGCCACGGAAGAGATATTGACGATCCGGCCCCACTCGGAGTCGACCATATCGCCCATCACTGCTTTGGTGCAATTGAAAGCGCCTTTTAGATGAACGTTCATCATCGCCTCCCATTGGTCTTCAGCCATTCGATCGAAAGGGACAAACTGCGCCGTTCCTGCGCTATTGATCAGAATCTGGACGATGCCGAGCCGCTTCCGGACCTCGTCAACTGCAGCGTCGACTTCGGCACGCCTCGCAACGTCCGCCTGGACGGCGGCTGCCTCACAGCCCAAAGCTTGGACCTGTTCTGCAACTTCCCTCGCCCCGGCTAAATCGATGTCGAGGATCGCGACGTTAATTCGGTCACGGGCAAAGCGCAAACTGACGCTGCGACCAATTCCCGATGCGCCACCCGTAATCAGCGCGTTTTTTCCAACCAGGCTCACAGCATTCCCGGCAGTAAAGGCACCCTCGTCAGTTCTGGAACAATTCCCCTCGTGTCCGATACTGTTTCCAACGGTCATGCATCCAGAAATACTGCTCCGGGTATTGATAAACGATGTTTTCCATCTCCTGATTCATAGCTCGGGTAAGACGAAAGATTTCCGGCTTCTCACTCGCGCCCGCCGTTGGCCAGATGGGATCGCTGACATAGCCTTGGTAGCGGAACTTCGTCGACGCGCGACAGCAAGCCACGACCACAATCGGCCGGTTATAAAGTACGGCTAACAAAGCGGGAATAGGGGTTGTGGTCGCCTTTCGGCCCATATAATTGACTGTGATGGCTTTCATGGTGCTTTGGTCCGGCAACAGGGCAACCGATTTCCCTTGACGCAACGCGGTTTGAAGAAAATAGAGAGAATTCTTCTTTGGCACAACAATCTGTCCGCTCCCGCCGCGATATAAGGCAAGAAACCTTTCCAAATAGGGGTTATCCAAGGGCCGAACCACGATCACCAAAGGGATTCCGGCGCCGAAGCTGACGTAAGGCAGGAACTCCCAATTGCCTATATGGGGAGTGACAAAAACGCAGCCCCCCGAGGTATCATGAATTCTTTTTGCTTTCTGGAACAGATGTTCCCAACCTGCTCGCGCCGCTTTGATTTTGTTTAGCCCGTTCTCGTCACGCAGCAATGCAACGAATTTGGCAGCCTCAAACAGAGAAGCGACAAAAGAGTAATAGCTTTCCCGTGCGAGCTTCCGAATCGCCTGCTCGCTTTTCTTCCCGGCAAAGACCCGACGCAGGTTTTCGAGCGCGATCCTGCGCCGCCGGGGTACTAGATAGTAGATGAAATAGCCCCCCACGCGAGACAGAAAATGCCCCAACCGAAGCGGCATTGTTTGGGCAACGCGAACCGCGCAATAGGCAGCGCCGTATTCGATCCAACAAATCGCCTTGCCGCGCCCCGGTTTTTTCCTCGCTCGTTTCACAGACGCAACTAGGAACGATCCACAGACACAACCAGCGCAGAGGACTGCCCTCCCAGACCGTAGCTAACCGAAAGAAAGAAATTCCCGTTCGCTGGCTGGTGCATTTCCGAGATCGCGAGATGCGCAAATTCTTTCTCCGCGTGCGCGAAATGCAAAGTTGCCGGGGCCATGCCGGATCCCGCGCTTTTGATTCCCAGGATAACTTCGGCGATATCGCTGGCCGCTCCCATATGACCAGTATAGGCTTTCAGGCCACAAACCGGTATACGTGCCGATTCCGCCTCTATCATTTCAAGCACAGACCTTAGCTCGGAACGATCTCCCTTTTGCGTGCCGCTGCCGTGGCCAAGAACGAAACCTAGATCCTTGCCGCAGCACTGCGCTTCTTCGAGCGCCGCGCGCATACTCCGCTCGGTGACCTTGGGGGGCACACTCAACCCTCCCCGTTCCGAGAGTTCAATACAATTCCCGCATCCGCGAATCCGCGCCAACACGGCGCCGCCGCTCTTTTCTGCGACTTCAGATGCCTCGAGCAAAATCGCCGCGCCGCCCTCTCCCGGGATGAACCCGTCGCGAAACCGGTCAAAAGGCCTAAAAGAGCGCGCCCCTTGCTCGCAGCGCGAGAGCAAACCGAGACCTTCAAGCTCATACGCGGGAATCGCACCGGTCCAGTGACCGTAACCTACCGCTAGTGCGGCTTCCGCTTTGCCGGACTGAACGCAACGATACGCCAGCTCCAGCGCTTGACTGCCGTAGGGCGACAGGCTGGCAAGGCAGGTGTTTGGTCCGCGGAACTCGTAACTAGCCGAGAGCAAGCTGAAAAGATTGTTTGAGATCGATTCGAGCAAGAAAAATGGATAGACCTGGGTCAGGGCATGCTGATTAATTCTTTCATAGTTCGGCGGTCGTCGCCCCGATACCGCCTCCTCCTCCGTAGCAGGATAAAGAAATTCATATCCAATTTTGCTGAAATCGCCTGAGGCAATGTAAAGCGCTCGGAAAGCGGGGGGGATAAGTTGTACGCTGGCCCAAGCCTGCGCCATCGCTTCGTACGCGGCGGCGAGCCCCAACAGAGCACCGCGGTTAAGAAATTTCAACTGCGCGACCAAACTGGCTGGCACTGAAGGGAATTCGAACGGTGCGACCGTGCCCGCGTAGCGAAAGCAGTCGGGCAAATCATCTTGCCGATGCTGAGAAATCCCGGTCTTGAGATCTCTTAGATGATTCCAGCTTTCTTCAACCCCTAGGCCAAGAGGAGTCACCAATCCCAGGCCGGTGACCACGACTTCTCTATCGGACATTTTGATATTTGCTGCCTGTCAGAACCCGGAAAAATTGTTTTTGCTCCTCCACATCCTCCAGCTCCGCCAGCGAAACTCTGTCCCCCGAGAATTCCGTTACCACCTTTCTCTTGCCATCAATTGCGCACACACCTTCGAAGGTCGCGACCCCTGCGGGATTCCCGGTCTTGAGCTCGACCCGCAACTCAACCGAATCTCCGGGAAAAGCAAAACCGTAAAACATGCAGCGCTCCACCCTGTGCAGCAGAAACCAATGCTCGAAGCCGGACGAAACCGCCTCAAGCCATCCCGCCAATTGAGCGAGCGATTCCAGGAGTAAGATCCCGGGCATGACGGGATTTTTCGGAAAATGATAGTCCAAAAAGTCTTCGCTCATCGTGACGTTTTTCACGCCTTTCATATGCTGCCCCGGTTGCCACTCCAGGATTCTATCGACCAAAAGGTACCGCATTATATCTCACCTTTGTTGAGCTCGGAGCCGGAAGCGATCGGCTGCATCGCTACGTTGTACTGCAATCACCGTAGCGGCCACGACACCACACGCCTCTCCCAGAGAGACACTCCAGTCGGAGATCCCCATCTTGCGGCTCAGCCCGGCAAGCCATCCGTGAACGACCATGTGAGGCCTCTCTCCGGCGCAAACAACCTCGAGCTCGCGCACAGCCCGAGTGCTTCCCATCGAATCAAAGCCCAATCCCAGAGCTTTTAGAAAGGCCTCTTTCGCGGCGAAATGGGCCGCGAAATGACTCCACGGTTCGCGCTGTTGAAGACACTCGTTGGTTTCCCGTTCGGTAAAAACCGCCTCAACCAATCCGGCCCGGTCGCGAAAGATTCGCGCCAGTTTTCTTACATCGACCAAATCAATTCCGGGACGAAACCGCGCCATCAACCTTAACCTTCTCAGAGCGCGTATTTCTGCGCAATGACAGACGCATTCTGGCCCCCGAACCCAAAGGAATTGGACAGAGCCGCCCGAACCGTGCGTGACCTCTTTACGTTCGGGACGTAATCCAGGTCGCATTTCGGGTCGGGTTGGGTCAGATTGATCGTCGGATGGACTTGATCGGTGTGCACGGTGAGCACAGTAAAAACAAACTCCGGCCCGCCAGCAGCCGCCATCAGATGACCGATCAGAGATTTGCTCGAGCTAATAGCGATGTCGTACGCCCGCGCGCCAAAAACTTCTTTGATGGCAAGTGTTTCCGTTGCGTCGTTAAGTTTTGTGCCGGTCCCGTGGGCGTTAATATAATCCACCTCCGTAAGGTCCATTCCCGCGTCCCGTAAGGCGCCGCGCATGCAGAGCACCGCCCCGAGCCCCTGGGGATGCGGCGCCGTCACCTGGTAGGCATCCATCGACGAGGCGTAACCCGCCACTTCCGCGTAGATCCGCGCGCCGCGCCCGATGGCGTGCTGTTCCGCTTCGAGAATAACCACTCCAGCACCCTCGCCGATCACCAGCCCCGAGCGCTTGCGATCAAAAGGACGGCAGGCAGCTCCAGGTTCCCCAGGACCCATAACGGCGGCCTGCAACAGGGCAAAACCAACCAACCCTACTGGGTTGATCATTGAGTCGGAACCTCCCGCAACCACCATATCGGCCTCTCCGCGCTGAATGGTGCGAAAGGCCACGCCTATTGCTTGTGTCGCCGAGGCGCAAGCCGACGTTACCGTGCCGTTAGGTCCTAACAAGCCAAACCGTTGCCCGACAAGCGCGGCGGCGCGGTGCGAAGGGTTTCGGATCATGGACTCTTTATGAACATCGGCATACTCGCGCGCAAAGCTGACAAGATCAAATTTCCCCTCGGGCGTCGTCCATCGGTGAATGTCCTCCGGGAGATAGATCCCCAATCCGGCAGCCAGCATCACGCCCCAACGCTCGTGGCCCGATGTAGGATCCAGCAAGTTCGCGTCTAGGAGCGCCGCGCGCGCGGCCCAAAGGGCAAACACAGTCCTTCTTTCTCCTTCCGTGGAAGCGTCCCCAGGGAACTGATTGGCAACCCTGTCCCAATCCTGTTGGCAAACTGCCCCAACCGCCCGCATGGGAGAGCCCGCCGTGCCTGGAAGGGTTAGCCGAGTCAACCCCGACACTCCCGTAAGGGCCTTCCGCCAGTTCTCTTGAACTTCAAGTCCAAGAGGTGTCACCAAACCGAGACCGGTGACGACAACTTTTCTCTTTGCTTCCATCGATTCCCGACTTTCCGGCTATTCCCGATTTTCCGGATCACGCGGAAATTCCTTCATCCCGCTGTAGTAACCAAACTGCCGGGCTAGTCTGGACGGCTCTGCTTCTGCAAAATGTCGGTAGATGATCCGCTCTACTGCGGCAACACGACCGCCCGCGGCTTCCATCCAAGCTTTTCCCAGAGTGTCTTTCTGCGTTGTTGCAATGATCTCAGCCCTGATCTGCGCTTGCACTCCGGGTCTGAGTTCAGTTGCAACCTCGACCCGCTCAAGTACCGACATAATTCCAAAAACTTTGAAGTCATAGGAATAGGATATCAGCCAGCCCAGGAGCTGGGCCATGGCCTCGATAAGAATCACTCCGGGAACGCATGGTGCTTTGCTGAAATGGCGTCCGTGGAACTCTTCCGAGAGAGCAAAGGCTTTGACCCCAACAATGAAACGACCCTTCTCTAACTCCGCGACTTTATCGTAGAACAAAAACCGCATGGTTCCCCTTAGTCAACGGCTTCGAGGAGCAAGGAAACGCATTGGCCCTCGTCGCTGCGGCAATTCAGCAGCACCCGGCGCGGCGCGCATTTTAACGGCCGTTCGGTTACCAGCGGAAACCTTATGCGCGCATCGGGGGTCACTGAACTGAGAGTCGGCGGTATCACGCCTTGTGCAATGATGTGGGTCGCCAAGACGACATCGACCGCAACCGCTCCAGCCAGCAGATGGCCGAAGAAACCTTTGGAGGAAAAAACCAAGATCCGATCCAGACAACGGGAAAACACCTGGTGAATCGCCTCAATTTCGTTTGCATCCCCGACGGGCGTTCCATCCCCATGGGCAATGACCAAATCCACGTCCGCTGGATTGAGCGCCGCGCTGGCTAAGGCTTGTTGCATCGCTCGTATTACAGCGTTGGCTGTGGGTGCGCGGCAGCCAGTCTGGGCTTCAAAGGCAGATCCACAACCCGTGATCATGACGTGATACGGCGCCCCGCGCTCGTCAGCCGCTCGCCTCAACTCCAGACTCAAGATTCCACAGCCCTCACCCAGCACGGTTCCTGTTCTGTTCGCCGCAAAGGGTCGACACGGCATGAAACCGGCATCAGTCGTGTTCAGAAGTCCCAGGAAGTGCGCGCGCGCTAACCCCAACGGAGAAATCTTCTCGCTGACCCCACCCACCAGAGCTACCTTGGCCTTTTGTTCGCACAGGGTTTTTACTCCTTCGGCGACCGCTTGCCCGCCGGAGGCCGCGTGCGGCGAGAACACGCTATTTTCACCGCGAATGTTCAGTTGAATGGCCACTTCGCAGAGGCTCACGTTATTGAGCATCGCCAGGGTAATAAGCGGATAGATTTCCTGATAACCTCTGGCGTAGAAAACATCCATGTCCAAGGCACCGCCGGTATCCATCGAGGCAACCACCGCCGGAAGTAGATCTTGGATCTTATAATCGACCATTCCCATCCCAACAAAAAGACCGATCGACTCCGGCGCAATTTCTGTAGAGTTCAAACCGGCCTGAACAAAAGCTTCGCGCGCGCATTTGAGCAGCATAAAGGAATGCAGGTCCAGGACACGCGCTAACTTAGAATTGAATCCCAGCGCAACCGGATCAAACCCGCGGATCTGAGCGCCCACGCGGCAAGCAAATCCTGCGGCGTCAAATCCCTCGAGAGTTCTTATGCCCTGTTTTCCCGACAGGAACCCTTCCCAAGTGGCCCTGGCATCAAGCCCCAAAGCAGTCATGGCTCCAACCCCGGTAATCACCACAGGGTTTTCTCTGTTCATGGCGGTACCGCCGCAATTTAAACGCAATGCCTATGGATCAAACCGCCCCAGGCACAGAGAGGCGTTCTGCCCGCCGAAGCCGAAAGAATTTGACAGCGCGACGCGGTGTTTCTGTTGCCGGACGACATTGGGAACATAATCGAGGTCGCATTTAGGATCCGCGAATTCATAATTGACCGTGGGCAGAATGAGCCCGCGCTGCATCCCCGCCAAAGTCAATATGGCTTCTATGGCTCCAGCTGCGGCAATCGCGTGCCCAAGCATGGACTTGTTGGAGCTCACCGGAATGTTTTTTGCCCGTTCTCCGAAAACGTTCTTGATCGCCAGGGTTTCCACCGCATCGTTCTGAGTCGTGGACGTGCCGTGCGCATTGATGTAATCAACATCGGCGGGAGTGAGTGAGGCGTCTTCCAAGGCGGCCTTCATCGCCAGGACGGCACCTTCTCCCTGGGGATGTGTGTCTGTGATCCTGTAGGCATCCGCCGAATCCCCATAACCCAAGACCTCACCCAAAATCGTCGTCCCCCGTGCGCGGGCATGTTCCAGCTCCTCCAAAACAAGCGCCCCGGCGCCTTCCGACATGACAAAGCCGGATCGCTTTCGATCAAAGGGTCGCGAGGCAGTTTGCGGCGTTGAGTAACGCTCAGCGAGGGCTTTGATCAATACAAATCCTAATAATCCCATAAAATCGAGAGTTGCCTCGCAACCGCCGGCAATCATCGCTTTTGCCCTACCCTGCCGGATCAACCGGTAGGCTTCGCCGATCGCCTGAGCTCCGGCCGAACACGCCGACACAATCGAATAATTACTTCCTCTACAGTCAAAGGCACCAGCAAGAACCGCCATACCCATGTCCGGTTTCCTGCGAAAGAAGTGCAAGTAGGGATATCCTTCTGCCTTGAGCAAACGCGCCATATCGAAGCCGGTACCATCGTAGAAGCGATGGAGCGATAAAATATCCTCCAACCTGGGATTGTCCCCATGTGAACCCAAAGCAACACCGATGGTCTCCCGGTCGTCTATCTGCTCCAGCTTGGCTTGCTGCGCCGCCTCGCGGGTGGCAACCATCATCATCCTGACACCACGCGCGGCAAACTTCTCCAGCTTGGCTGATTTCGGGTCGCCAAACCCGTCCAACCACTTGTCATTGACTTCACCCCCGATGCGGCAGGGCAGAGCGGTCGTGTCAAACGACCGAATCCATTGAATTCCGGACTCTCCGCGTGCCGCCCGACTGAAGGTCTCCGCGGTATTCTGTCCTAGGGGCGTGACCATCCCGCAACCCGTGATCACAACTCTGCGCCTTGGGAGGGATTGAGACATGACGCGCTCTAATAATGAGGAAGCAGGTGAGAGCCTGACCTAGAAAAGCTTTTTCTCTTCCTGCACCTGCCGCAGCCAATCCTTAACGAGGTCATCCCCGCTGGCGTATACCGCGGCCTTCGCGCACGCGCCGCAATGGATGCGCGTGCCGTCCTCCGACTTCCATTCGGATCGGCCGCAGTAAGTGCACTGTTGCGGCAAAGTGTTAAGAACGTCCATGACCGCGTTGGCTACCGATTGGACAGTCACAAAGGACGGAACTTCCTCCAATTCCATGCCAGCCTGCAAATCGCGATGATCACCGAGCCGGAGCTTTAACACTTCTACGCCTTTCTCCGTAAGACGCCCGTTCTCATCGACCGCAGTCCCTTCGCCGAAAAGCTCCTCGACATGCTCGATGATAAAATGCCGCGCCGTGCGAATGCCGAAAGTTTGTTCCATGCGATAGTTCATGTCGAGAAAATCAAGAGACTCGGCCCCCAAGTCCTCGATGAGTGTTTTCTCGGGTGTGATCTTCGCCGCTGGAATTCTGAGGGTCTCGGCAATGTTCGTTTCGACTGCCTCTAATACCTTTTGGTCCGTCACTAGCGTCTGTTTCATCATCCTTCCTTCGCCCCTGGCGCTTTTATCGTTCAGAGATCACCCTTGACCCGAAAACCGAAAGAGCGTGCTGCTTAGTCCCCTGTCAACGATGAGTGTCTGTCCCCGTATCGCCCGTGCCGCAGGTCCGCACAAGAAGACAACTACATCAGCGATCTCATCGGGCTCAACCCATAGCTCTTCGGGCATGCGATCCAGCCCGTCCCAAAGTTGGCGTAAGACCTTGAACGAGTCGGTTTTGACCAGGCCGGCGCAGAGCGCGTTTACCGCGATTTTACGGCTGCGCAAGCTCTCCGCCAAATCGCGCACTGCAGACTCCATCGCCGCCTTCATGCTACCGAGGGGGTAGGCCGGGCTGTAAAAGCGGCTTCCAAGGCTGGAAATGAAGACGATCTTTCCAGCCGTTTCTTCCAACAACGGAACGGCTTCCTGAATGCAAAATAGGTTACCAAGAAAATTGGTTTCCACAAGCTGTCTTAGCTCTCGTTCAGGAAGCTTTTCCAGCGGTTTAAAAGGAGCCCGCGCCGCGTTCAAAATGAGAAAATCCAACCGGCCGCATTGCTGGCGGATTTCACCGATCATTTTTTTCACGCTGTCCTTGAGCGCAATATCAGCCTGGATGAGCAGCGCGCGGCTTCCGTCGTCACGAATCTCCGCGCACAGCTTTTCTCCGCCTGCTTGGGATGCTCCACCCGGTTTGCGATAGTTCACCACGACGACCGAGCCTGCGCGCGCAAACCTTCTCCCGATGGCCGTACCGATACCACGTGAGCTGCCGGTGATTAAAGCTACCTTCTGGGCAAACAAGTCTTTTTCCATAGCCGTCGCGCCTCGGTCAGCTTAGAGCTTCACACGGAAACCGAAGCCGCCCTCGCTTTTCACCTCGATGAGACCCCGATCCATACCAGCGAAGGCTCGGAGGGCCGCGGGCAAAATCCGCGCCCGCCCCGCCGAGCACCCAAACAGCGGATTCCCGCGGGGGATAACCCCGCTCATCGAGTGAACCCCGTCAACGGTTGCGAGCCAACGCTGGTGCCGCTTGAGCCCAGGCCCAAAAGCATGAATTGAAAATCGAAACCGACTCGGTTCGGGTTCGTGGATTGGTTGAGGGAGAACTGCACCACCCAACATTCGCATTGAGAGAGTATTTTAATCGTACCACGATTACTGGTAAATCGCTTGCTTGGCGTGTCGTAATTGGAAGCGAGGCGAACGAGCAGATGATCCGTCAACCGATAACTCAAATTGATGTTCAAGGACCCCACCACATCTTGCGGAGTTTGAGAAGCCAAACAATCGTTCGTGGGAGTGGTTGGAGGGCAAGGCGTCGTAATCAGATTCGCATTATTGCCAAGGGGACTCAGAAAGTTTCTCCGCATATAGCGATAACTGAGATCGATCCTGTTGGGGCTCACAAAATCCGGATCCAACACTCGGCGCGTGATCGGGCGCGGGTCCCGGATACTGAAACCAATCCCGGCCTGTTGAAGGTTCCAGGGACCCGGGTTGATTCCCAGGTTCAAACCTAAGTCAATATAACGTAGTGGATGCAAAACAAGCCGCATATCGAGATCGGAAAGGGTATCGCCGCCCCTTCTCTCGGCATTAATATCGTAGCTCAGCGCGAGGTTTAGATGGCCCATCTCGCGTAGCTCCGTCGTTGCTGGCGCGTCCAGGATTTCTATGTCTTGGTCCTCCAAACGCGGCGAAGATTCATGGACAAATTTGCCCCAGAAACGGTTCATCAGGGAAAAGGTTAGGATGTTTCTCCGATTGATCCGATCCACCTCGTCCATGATCGGAATATTCTGCTGATTGGCCCCGGAAATGAACAGGTACGACAGCGACGGCTCGAACACGTGCTTCAGTTCTTTAAGTTCCAGGCTCGGGAAAGAAAACACGCGCGTCAGTGAAGTTCCAATATTGCCGGTGATTTCAGCGAGCGACCGGGAGGTGGTCCGGTCAAAGGGGCTGCTTGGATCAGAGAGGTTTGTGGTGCGATACAAATAATAGAACGTCTCGCGCGGCGCCACACCGAAAGAACCAGAGAGATAGGAAGCCAGGCGGAACGGGAGCAGCAACTGCGGGTGCAGGTCAAAGCGCAGACCGTCGGCGCCTTTTTCTCTAATGTAGCTCAGCCCCTCCGCGCGCCACAGGAATTGCAGCGGAATGGTTTCCCCAAAAAAACGACTCCCCCTGAAGACCATCTGGGGAATTCTCTGAAAGGCTCCCGTTTGTGGCTGAATAAAATCCTGATAGTAGTCGAGCGTCCCGCGCAGCTCGGTTTCCTCCCAGCTTCGAACAAAGCCCAGGCGTGAAGGGCTAAAACGAGAGGTCTTCAGCAACCTCGACTGGCTGCGGCTGAGATCGATGGCGTGCAGCAAGTCCCTGGTGAAAAGGTCGTCACTGAAAACAGCGATGTCACTAAACGTCATCAACTCCGCCGGCGTGCCTTGCTGATGGCTGCCCATCACGCTCCAGCGGTTTTTCGGAATGTTGGGATCGGCCAGGTGGGGGTCGATGCCATCGGTGTCGTGGTGCCACTCGTTAAAATAGGACAGACTGATTTGCCCCTGCGTGTCACGACTAAAAACATGGCGGTATTCCCCGAAGATCCCCGCCCGCACTCCCTCGATATCGGGCGCGATCGTTGCGTCGCTGTTTCTTGAGATCGCCCAGAAAAAAGGCTGTTGATACTGAAAGCCGTCTTTGCCCGAATAGCCGACGTTCGGAAAGAGCAAACCCGTCTGACGCTCGGTCCGAACCGGGAAAACTGCGTACGGGAAATAGAAGATCGGATAGTCGAGGAGATAGAAGGTGGCTCCCTTGACCACCGCGTCACCCCCGCGCTGCAAGTCGATCGTCTCTGCCGCGATCTTCCAGCTCGGTGGACCCGATTCACAGAGGCAAGTTGTGAAAAATCCCTCATCGACGTGGTAGACCTGACCGGTAAACTTCTCAAAGCGCCGGCCACTAAGACTTAGCTGATTGTTCTCCAGGAAGATTTCTCCCCGTTCAATCTCACCTGTTTCCTTCTCCAGGTTAAGGTGCACGGATTCGCCCTTGAGCCATCCGTCACGATGATCTACAAACACGTTCCCATTGGCATCGGCATCTTGCGTTGCTTGATTGACGCGTACCTGATCAGCCTTAAGGATCATCTCCTCGTGATGAATCTCTACATTTCCCTGAGCTTCCAGAACCTGCGTGCGCCGGTTGACGCTGAGGGAATCTGCATCGATAATGATGGGGCTTTCTGGTTTCTGAGGCGAGGTTTGCGCATCCTGGCCGAAGCTGGATGTGTAGCCCCATAGAGCGGCCAGGACCGAGCCAAAGAAAATCAATCCTCGGCGCAACCGCATCAATCTATACGCGCGTGCCAGCCAATAGCAGTTCAACGTTTTTCTCCACTGTAAAATACGGCCGCACCTCGCCCAAGAGGTAAAGCGAGCCGGTCACAAGTATCACATCATCGGGGCCAGCTTGATTCAAAAGAAAACGCAGAGCCTGGCGCGGACTCTCAATAATGTTGTAAGGAATTTCCGTAGGAATCGCGCTGGCCAGCGCCTCGGGCTCCGCACTGCGCCCGACGGGGACTCGCGTCAGCACCACCTCGCGCGCGATAGCGCAAAGATTCCCCAGCATTAGCCCCCAGTCCTTGTCCTGCAGGGCGCCGAAAAGAAGTTTGATTTTGCGGGTTTTTAGCAGCGTCTTTATCTCCGCGACAAGCGTCATCACCCCTTCGCCATTGTGAGCCCCGTCAAGAATCACCCGCGGCTTTTGCCATACAACTTCCATGCGAGCGGGCCAGACCACTTTCTCCAAACCCTCCCGGACCGCCGCTTCACTTACAGGAAAATGTTGCCCGGCCGCCTCCAGAGCCGCCAGCGCGACTGCCGCGTTCTTTCTCTGAAAGCTTCCCGGTAAAGCCAGGTGCAGATCTTTGAATCTCCATTCGAGCCCGTGATAATCAAACCTTTCTGCTCCCTTGAGCACAGTAGTAAAGTGCTCCCCGAAAAAGTACGCCGGCGCCTGTCGGCTCCCCGAAAGCTCCAGATAAAGCGCATGCACTTCTTCAGGCAACTGGCCACAAACCACCGGGACCCCTTGCTTAATGATGCCGCCCTTCTCGCGCGCAATCGAAAGCAGGTCATTTCCAAGATAGGCTTCGTGGTCCCGGGAAATCGTCGTAATCAGCGAACTCACGGGAACCACGACGTTGGTCGCATCCAATCTCCCCCCCAACCCCACTTCTACGACCGCGACCGCGACGTTCTTTTGGGCAAAATACACCAAACCCATCACTGTGACGAACTCAAAAAACGTCAGCTGCAGCCCCTGCCCCTCCACACGCCGCTGGATCAGTGCCGCGAGTTCGACCACCTCGTTGGCGCTAATTTCCTCATTGGCAACGCGAATCCGCTCGGTAAAGGATACCAGATGAGGGGAAGTGTACAGACCCGCCCGGTAGCCTTGCCGAGACAAGATTTGATGCACCATGGCGGCGGTGGACCCCTTGCCGTTCGTGCCGGCGACATGAAAGGAGGGATAGCGGTTTTGTGGATCATCAAAGAGCGCGAGCGCCCGCCTTACCCGATCCAGTTTGAGGTCAATCTCGCCGCCGCGCAGATTGGCAATGTAATCGACCGTATCACGATACGAGCGCATAGCTCAGTCCTGTCACAGCGCGATTCCGCATCGCGCTAGATTTTCTTTGACCCTGAATTCATGGCGCGTCTGAGCCGCGCCACGAATCGACCTGCCCGGATCACTTTCTCTTCTTTGCGCCGGGCGCTTTCCATGTAATGAATCAACGCGCTTCCCACCACCACTCCATCCGCAAACGCCGCGACCCACGCCGCCTGCTCCGGCGTCGAAACACCGAACCCCACCGCAAGCGGTAGCGAAGTCCAGCGCCGGACGCGCGCTAGCTGTTTCTCAAGAGGCTCGACGAAGCGCTTGCGCGCACCGGTAACTCCGGTAACCGAAACATAGTAGATAAAACCGCGCGCCTCCCGCGCCACCAACCGGACACGCTCCGGCCCGCTGGTCGGCGCAAGCAGAAAAATCTGTTCCATTCCTTCCCGGTCCAACTCGCGCTTTAGCTCGTGGCTCTCTTCGGGCGGAAGATCAACACACAGCAGACCGTCGACCCCTGCCTTCTTGGCCTGGTGCGCCAGGCGCTCCGTGCCGAAGTGAAAAAACGGGTTATAGTAGCCAAATAACACCAAAGGGATTTCGGACTGCCGGCGAAACCTACGGACCAGATCGAGGATGTCGCGAACCGAGGTGCCCCTTTTCAAGGCGCGTTGAGAGGCGCGCTGAATCGTGGGCCCGTCCGCCATAGGATCGGAAAATGGGACTCCCAGTTCGATGAGATCCGCGCCGTTGCGCTCAAGCGTACGCAAGAGCCGCAGCGTGCTATCCAGGTCCGGGTCTCCTGCCTCGACAAACGGGATCAGAGCCGTTGCTCCCCGTTTCTTAAGCGCCGCAAACGTCGCGTCAATCCGGTTCATTGTTCGTTCTTCGTGTCCGTGACTTTGTGTTCGTGACGGTCACGATTACGAGTCACGATTACAGCTTCACTCCCAAGTAATTCGCTACCGTATTCATATCCTTGTCCCCGCGCCCCGAAAGATTAACGACGATAATTTCTTTCTTGCGACGCCGCGGCGCCAAGCGGATAACTTCGGCGATCGCGTGCGCGCTCTCTAGAGCCGGGATAATGCCTTCAACTTCAGCTAGGGTCTTGAGGGCCCCGATGGCCTCCTTGTCCGTTGCCGCTACGAATTGGATCCGCCCCGCGTCGTGAAGGAAGCTATGTTCCGGTCCGACACCGGGATAGTCGAGCCCGGCAGCGACGGAATGAGCGTGGCGAATTTGCCCTGCTCGATCTTGCAGCAAGTAGGTTTTGTTTCCGTGCAGCACTCCCACTTCACCGCCGAGAATCGATGCCGCATGGCGGCCGCTCCTTAGGCCTAGCCCCGCCGCTTCAACGCCTATCATCTTTACTTCCGGGTGTTTGAGAAAGGGGTAGAAAAGCCCCATCGCGTTGCTGCCTCCACCGACGCACGCGATCAGGTAGTGCGGCAGCCGGCCTGCCAAATCGATGATTTGTTTTTTTGTTTCCTTGCCGATCACCGACTGAAAATCACGCACCATCATCGGATAGGGATGCGGTCCCGCAACCGACCCAATCAGGTAGTAGGTATCGCGCACGAAGGTGATCCAGTCGCGCAGGGCTTCATTCATTGCGTCCTTGAGCGTATTGGTTCCGGATTCCACCACGCGTACGGCGGCTCCCAGCAGCTTCATGCGAAAAACGTTCAGCGACTGCCGTTGGACGTCTTCCTTGCCCATGAAGATCTCGCACTGCATACCAAATCGGGCGGCCACGGTGGCAGTGGCAACGCCGTGCTGCCCCGCTCCGGTCTCGGCGATAATCCTCTTTTTCCCCATCCGCCGGGCAAGCAACGCCTGCCCCAAGGTATTGTTGATCTTGTGCGCGCCCGTATGACAGAGGTCCTCCCGTTTGAGGTAAATCCTGGCGCCGCCCAGCTCTTGGGTTAGCCGCTCGGCAAAGTAAAGCGGTGTCTCTCTCCCCGCGTATTCACTGAGGTAATGCCGAAACTCCCGCTGGAAAGGCGTGTCACGTCGGACCTCCCGGTAAGCCTGCTCGAGCTCGAGCAAAGCCGGCATCAGCGTCTCGGAAACGTAACGGCCGCCGTAGACGCCGAAGTGACCCTGGGAATCAGGTTGCCTTAGCCGCGCGAATAAATTCTTTGATTTTTGCATGATCCTTTACCCCTGGTCTTGCCTCCACTCCCGTACACACATCGACGGCGTAGGGGTGGACCTGTCGGATCGCCTCGGCGACGTTTTTCGGTTCCAGGCCACCCGCCAGAATGAGACGGTCGGCTGCCAATCCCGGAAGCCAACTCCACGGAAAGCGCGCGCCTGATCCCCCATAACCCGGAGCCCAGGAATCTACGAGATAAAGGTTCGCCGGAAATCCTTCCATCATCCGCAGCGACTGTTGATCTTTGACGCGAAAGGCCTTGATGACTTTTAAATCCCATCCCTGGCAGTATTCGCCGCTCTCCTCGCCGTGAAACTGAAGCGCGGTAAAAAGTTGTCGCCGGTCAGGCGAACGACAGGCGTCAAGAACCGCATCCACATGAGCCCGAGTTTCATTGACAAAGAGTCCCACTTTGCAGAGACGCTGGGGCAACTGAGGCAGGATTTCACGTGCCTGTTCGGGTGCGATATAACGCGGGCTGGGCGGATAGAAGTTGAATCCCAGGGCATCTGCTCCAAACTCGATCGACGTTAAAGCGTCCTCGATATTCGTGATGCCGCAAACCTTAACCTTGACCATCTTTCGTGTTCGTGGTTCGTGCGCGTGCTCGTCGGCCCGTGGTTGTTCCTTGATTGCGGTCACGTTAGTAACTCCCGCAGCTTCGCCCCTGGATCTGCGGCGCGCATGAGCGTTTCACCAACCAAGAAGGCGCGCACCCCTAACTTTTCAATCCTGTGGATCTGCGCCGCGCTGTCGATGCCGCTCTCGCAAACCACCACGACCCCGGGTGGAACAGCGGGCGCCAATCTTTCCGTGGTCGCTAGATCCACCGTGAAGGTGCATAGATCCCGATTATTAATTCCGAGGATCCGCGCCCCCGACGCGAGCGCCCGCTCAAGCTCTTCTTCCGTGTGCACCTCGACAAGAACGTCGAGCTCAAGCGCCTCGGCTTCCTGCCGGAGATCCTCAAGTTGTGCCGGACTCAAGACCGCAACAATGAGCAGCACCGCGTCAGCGCCAAACCCGCGGGCTTCGAACAGCTGATAACGATCAAAAATAAAATCCTTGCGCAAAAGCGGCACCGATACCGCGCTCCGAATCTGCTCCAGATCAACGAGACTTCCCTTAAAAAAGCGCTCTTCGGTAAGAACCGAAAGCGCGCTGGCTCCGTTGTGCGCATATTGCCGGCCGATCTCTACGGGGTCAAAGTCACTGCGAATGAGCCCCTTTGACGGCGAAGCGCGTTTCACCTCCGCGATGATGTGGCGTCTGTTTCCTTGCAAACTCGCGGCAAAATTTCTCCGCGCAACTCGAAAAAGCTGGCGTTCCTCGAGCATTCGAAGCGGAACCCTCCGGCGCCTTTTTTCTAGCTCGGCGCGCACGTGACAAATAATCTCGTCGAGAAACATATTCGCTTGCCATCGCAAAACAACGGACGAAGTCTCTTGGGCTTTCTACGGGATCGTCCGCACGGGAACTCCGAACTCAACTTTGATTGGTCATCTCAATGAGCAGCTCTAGCTTCTCTCTTGCTTTGCCCGAATCGATGGAAGCCTCGCCCAATCGTATTCCTTGCGCAATCGATTCAGCCGCGCCGCTAACGTAAAGCGCGGCCCCGGCGTTGAGCAGAACGACATCCCGTCTGGGCCCCTTCTCGCCCTGCAGGATTCGCTTGGTGATGTCGGCGCACTCCGCCGGGTCCCCGCCACGGAGATCTTCCAAGCGGCACCGCTGCAAACCCAGTTCCTCGGGTGCTAATTGATAATGGTGCACCCCGCCATCGCGGAGCTCAGAAACTTGGGTCACGGCGCAAAGCGAGAGTTCATCCAATCCGTCGGTTCCGTGCACCACCATCGCGCGCCGGCTACCGATTTTCTTCAAGACTTCGGCAATCGACCCGACCAGATTGCCGTCATAGAGACCGACAAGCTGGTGCGTCGCTAACGCTGGATTGGTCAAGGGTCCAAGGAGGTTGAAAATCGTGCGAATGCCGATCTCGCGGCGCGGCACCACCGCGTATTTCATCGCCTCGTGCAGCAGGGGAGCAAAGAGAAACCCGATGCCAACCTGATCCAGACACTCCTCGACCTTTTCCCTAGGAGCATCGATCTTGACTCCCAAGGAAGCCAGGACATCAGCGCTTCCGGAATGGCTGGACACTGAGCGGTTGCCGTGTTTGGCGACCGTTATCCCGGCACCGGAAACGACGAACGCGGCGGTCGTAGAAATGTTAAACGTACCCTTTTCGTCACCCCCTGTGCCACAGGTGTCAAGAACGCAGTCCGACTTGACCTTCACGCGGTGAGCTTTCTCGCGCATGACTCGCGCGGCCCCAGTAATCTCTCCGACGGTCTCGCCTTTCATTCTGAGCGCGGTGAGAAAAGAGCCGATTTGGGAGGGCGTCGCTTCCCCGCTCATGATTTGATTCATGACTGCAACGGTCTCGACCTCGCTCAGATCAACCCTATTCACCAGTCGCGCGATAGCTTCTTTAATATTCATGAGCCCTGCCTCTGATGGTTCCGCGCCTTACCCTACCCATCAACGACTGACAGCGATCGCTGTGCTAAAGTTTTCTTTTTTGACCATGGTATCCTGTAATTCCTTCGCTTGTTCCCGTGTCGGAAAATGACCGACACGGACGCGGTACCAGGCCTTGCCTTTGCTTTCAACCGGCACCACATAAGCATCATATCCTTTATCGCCGAGATTCTTGGCAAGATTCCTGGCGTCACGTTCATGGGGGAACGCGTTGACCTGAACCGTCCATTCACCCTGGCTCGGAGACTCGGCTTTGCCTTCCGTCTTTTCCGTGGCCGGACCGGCGTCCGTTTTGGTTGCCAATTTTTTCGCTTTGGTCTTATCCTCTGTCTTGGCTTCCGCTTGCGGGACATCCGTGCCCTTTTTCGCCGGATTGGACTTTGCCGCCCCCTTGGCCAGCGCATCGTAGAACGTTGGCTCCTCTCCCGCCGGGGCACCCTGCGCCGTACCTGAGGGCAGGGTTTGAGTCGGAATCTTGACCAGGGGGGCGTCGCTTCGATTGAGCAGTTTGTTTTCCTCGATTTTCTGCCCGATGAAAATGCCCGCTAAGAAAATAACCACCGAGGTCAATGTAAAGCCGCTTCCCAACAATACCAGTTGGCCGCGACTGAAATAGTAGCGGGTAGCCCCCTGCTCCTTTCGGTTCTCAGCCATAGTGGATTTGGCTCGCTCTCTCCCCGTTCTCGTTCTCCGCGCCTAGGACTCTTCCAGAATCTGCCGGCTGCTCATTCGCAAAGGCGCCGCGACGCCGAGAAGTTCAAGCCCCAGCCTCACGGCCTGCTGCACTTTCTGAACCAGCAAGAGTCGCGCGCGCGTCAGCGATTCGTCTTCCGAGAGAACACGAAAGCGGTTGTAATAGCGATGAAACTCGCCGGCCAACTCCAACAGGTAGGAAACGAGATAATGCGGCTCCAGCCCGGCGGCGCTATGTTCAACGGTCTCGGAGAATTGGACGACACGCTTGATCAGATCCAGCTCCTCGCGCAGCGTCAGTCTTTCGATCTCAACTTCTTGGGGGGCCAAGCCCTCGATGGCAAACCCGTGTTGCCGGGCTTGTTCAAAGATGCTGGCGATGCGCGCATGCGCATACTGGACATAAAATACCGGGTTCTCGGTCGATTCCTTCTTGGCCAGTTCGAGATCGAAATCCAGATGGCTGTCCACCTTCCGCATCAGGAAAAAGAAGCGCGCGGCGTCTCGGCCGACCTCATCGAGCACCTCACGAAGGGATACAAACTCGCCGCTTCGTTTTCCCATCCTCACGGGCTCGCCTTGTCGCGTCAAGTTGACCATTTGGACCAGGACGACGCTGAGCAAACGCGGATCATAGCCTAAAGCCTGGAGAGCGGCCTTCAACCGACTCACGTAACCGTGGTGGTCAGCACCCCAAACATTGACGAGCCGTTGATACCCGCGCTTAAACTTGCTCCGATGATAAGCAATATCGCTGGCGAAGTAAGTGAGCGCCCTGTCGCTCTTGACGACGGTGCGGTCTTTGTCATCGCCAAATTTTGCCGATCGGAACCACTGGGCGCCATCGTGCCAATAAATCAACCCGCGGCTCCGCAAGAACTCGATGGCTTGCTCGACTTCGCCGCGCGCGATCATCGCCCTCTCGCTGACAAACGAATCGAAGGTGATCCCGAACTCACCCAAATCATCGCGAATCCCCGCAAGCAGATTCTCACATCCAAAGCGACTGAGAAACCCAACCGCCTCCTCGGGCTCTGTAGTATGAAGTTTTTCTCCCCATTGCTCGCGTCCGCGAACCGCCAGTTCCTTGACGTATTCCCCGGGATAGCCTTCTTCGGGGAACGGCACTTCCCGCCCGGCTAGCTGCTGATAACGAGCATAGATCGACAAACCCAGCTGCTCGATTTGTCTACCCGCGTCGTTGACGTAGTATTCGCGCTCGGCGTGGAACCCGACGGCTTCCAACAAGTGGGCGAGAACATCTCCGATGACGGCTACCCGGCCGTGTCCCACATGCAGCGGCCCGGTCGGGTTGACGCTGGCAAACTCTACCTGAATTTTTTCTCCGTGACCAATATCCGGTACCCATTGGCTCGCACGCGCGAGTTCTCGCAAACGTCGATAAAAAAACTTGGGGGCAAAAGTAAAGTTCAGGAACCCTGGGCCCGCCACATCGATTCGCGCAACAATCCGTTCGGGGTCCTCAAAGTTTTTCCGGATCGAATCGGCAATGGCGCGGGGCGCTTTGCGCAAGTTCTTGGCCCAGATCAAAGCGACGTTGGTCGCGAGATCACCAAAGTCTTTCTGATTCGGAGGTTCGAGAAGTAAAGGGGGGAGTTCTGTTGCTTTCAAGTCTCCCCCCTTTGCCGTTTTTTCAATAGCGAGGGTCAATAGTTCCCTAAGGTGATTTTTCATCTCGGTATAAAACCATCCGTTACCGCTCCGGGGGGCCAACCAGCAACGGGTAGTTATCGTTTAATTACTGTATCGGCGGCATTCCTAAGGTAAGGATCGCCATTTATAACGTCTTTATAGAGTCAAAGTCAAGTTGCCGAATTTGCACCAGGTTATCTCATTATCCTCTTAATCTTAAAAGAGAATTTCCTAATCCCAAGAGACCGCCCAGGGTCGTGGAATCTCAGTTTTCTGGCTCCTCCAACGTGACAAGAATCGCGCCGGAACCTGGTCTGTCAAATACAGATTGCCCGAGTGATAAAACTGAACCCCGTCGAAGTTCGCCGACTGTGACGCAACCATCAGAACAGCCGGAAGCGGATCCCGTCTCTTTCCCACGGCTATGGCCTCTTCCGTCGACGTGCTAAGATAGACATGGTGACGATCCCGCGGCTTGAGCCCTTGTCTAAGGATATTAAGAGCCAAGTCGCGTGCGGTTCCGTGATAAAGCTGCGTCGGTGGTAGCACCGGTTCCAAGTCCGGTTCGACAGGGACGGAATGGCCGTAGGTGGCACGCACCTTTCCGTCGACCAGTTCAAAACGCTTCTTGTCGTATTCTGCAATGACACTTCGAAGCTGCGTGTCGGTAACTCCCTCAAAGCGTTTTTGCACCGTGGAAAGAAGCTGGCTCCAGGGCACAAATCCCTGGCGGTCGAACTGAAGCGAATACTGCTTAGGATTATGGCGCAGTAAAAAACTCAGAAAGCGAGAGATTCGCTCTGGCGCGACCACGATTCAAGTCCCCCATTCACCACTACTTCTCGCCCTTCGCCGCCGCTGTGCCCTTTTGTCCCGCGATCAGTTCGTAGACATGGTAGGCAATCCCGGTGGCCTCGAAGCCGTCAAAGCCGGTGGCCTGGGCGATGGAAAAAAGCTGGTAAGCCAAGGCGGCCAAGGGCACGGGTGTTTCCATCTGGCGCGCCATATCCAAGCCGAAACCGACATCTTTCGGCATCCACGACTTTCTCGGCTTGAACCGTCGGCTGATGAGAGTCTGGAGAATGCGCTCAAGCGCCTCCGACCGCTGCTGCGAATTGACCAGGATCGCTTGAAATGCCTGTTCCGTCAGGCCCCCTTTCTTAAGCCACCAGAAGATCTCGGTGACGGCCAGATGTTGAATGGCGGCAAACATCGCCATGGCGTTCTTGACCAGCTTTGCGTTACCCGTGTCGCCGACGTGAAGAACACTCTTTCCCATGGCTTGAAACACGGGGAGGTTTTCATCGAACAGTTCCTTTGACCCGGAGACCCAAAAGGACAGGGCGCCCGCCGCAGCCTGCTCTTCCACACCGCCCGCGGACGCATCCAAGATCTTCCACCCTTTCCGGGTCAATTCACGGTTGACATCCACAATAGTCTGCTTGTCGATGCTACTGAAATCAATCCAGATCTTCGCTCCTAACGTAGCTTCGACCAACCCGTCCTTTCCCAAACCCACTTCGTGCACCGCCTCGTTGTAGGGGAGCATGGAGAGAACGACCTCACAGGCTTCAGCAACTGCCCGTGGGTTTTCCCGGTACGCGGCCCCCTGGCTTTCCAGACCCTTCGTCGCTTCCCGTCGCAGATCGTTAACCACCAATGGATAACCGGCTTTGATGAGGTTCGCCGCCATTGCGCTCCCCATCCCCCCCGTGCCAATGAAACCGAGAGTTTTCATCTTGTTCTATCCTTTCTCCGCTGCCGAGCTGGCAGAAACCTGCCCCAGAGCCGCTGGGGCTCGATCACTCCACAATCTTGACCCCTGCAGGCCAGAGTACCAGTACCACAGTCTCGCCGATAGCCCGCGGCCGATGGATCGAATGCGGCTCAAGATAGACCACTTCGCCTTCGTCGTAGACCCCGGTCTCATCCGCGATTTTCCCCTTTAGAACCAAATAAAACTCTCCTTGAACATGCTCGTGACGCGCGAACGCTGACGGGTCAGCCTCTTCGGTGATGCGGTAAAGAACCAATTCTTTGGTATCTTCGCGCGCCAACCGCGCCATGAATAGTCCATTGGAAAAGTCCTTCCACGCAAGACGGTCGAGTTCCTTCATGTCGAGATCGATTTTGACGAGCCCGCGCAGGGAGCGATGTAAGATACCCATACGAGATTCGCGCTGCAATTTGCCTGAATATCGCCCGGATGATAGAGATGATACAAGGTCACAATACCTGTCTCTGAGCGCGTTGACAAGATTGGACCCCCTCTTTAAGATCTTAAGGAAAGCGGCGAGTTAAGAAATGGCGCTAGCAACCATCGAAGAAGCCATCGAAGACATCCGTCAGGGACGAATGGTTGTCCTGATGGATGACAAGAACCGGGAAAACGAAGGCGACTTGTGCATGGCGGCCGAGAAAGTTACCCCTGAAGCGGTCAACTTCATGGCGCGCTTTGGACGGGGCTTAATCTGCCTTCCGCTGACGGAAGAACGCGTGAAACAGCTGGGACTGCGCATGATGGTATCGGAAAACACTTCCCCGTTCGGCACGGCCTTTACCGTCTCCATCGATGCCGCAGCAAACAACACGACCGGGATATCGGCCGCGGACCGAACCGAAACTATTTTAGCCGCCATTGAGGACAATGCGGGGCCGCAAAACCTCGTGACCCCGGGACATATCTTCCCTCTCCAGGCCAGAAGGGGAGGCGTTCTGGTGCGCGCCGGGCAGACCGAAGGATCGGTTGATCTGGCTCGATTGGCAGGCTTGAAACCAGCGGGCGTGATCTGTGAAGTCATGAACGATGATGGAACGATGGCGCGCCTGCCTGATCTGGAAAAATTTGCCGCCACGTACGGACTTAAACTCGTGACCATCGCGGACCTGATTCAATACCGGCTCCGCTATGACTGTCTTGTCTATCAGGTCGCTTCGGCGCGCTTACCGACTCGCTTTGGGGGCGAGTTTCGAGCCACGGTCTATAACACCCATGTGGATGATACGGAACACCTGGCGCTGGTTAAAGGAACTATTTCCCCCCACGAGGAAACCCTGGTGCGGATGCATTCGAAGTTCGTACCGGGAGACGTTTTCGGCTTCAACCTTTTGAACACCGGCGCCGTGATTAAATACTCGATGGAAAAAATCGCGCAGGCGGAAAAGGGGGTTATCGTCTACCTTCAAATCAGGGACAACAAGCTGGTGCCGGCGTTGACCGCGTCTCTTCCGGACAGGGAAAAAAGAGATGGCAAACCTTCCTTTGTCCGGCCTGATTTTCGCGATTATGGAATTGGCGCGCAGATTTTAAGGGACCTCGGCGTAGGCAAAATGCGCCTGTTGACAAACAACCCCAAGAACCTGGTCGGTCTTTCCGGCTACGGCTTGGAGATTACCGCCAGCGTTCCGTTAGAGCTGGGGACAACCGCAGCGCCAGCAATCGAAAAAAAGGCGCGCGGAAAACTTAGAAGAGTTTAAGCAAAAATCAGGGGGGAAAGAAACGATGCCTATCTACGAATACACCTGCCGGCGATGCGCTGGGGATTTCGAGCAAATTCTTCTGTCCAGCCGGGAGAGCGCTGTCTGTCCGCATTGTCAGAGCAAAGAGGTCGAGCGAAAGCTTTCGGTCTTTAGCTCGCCCGGCAATCGCGACTCGAGCGAAGCGTCGGGCGGCGGTTGCGGCTGCACGCCGCAGACCTGCGGCTGCCATTAGACAGGGCCCGTCACCTGCAGGTAACGGTGGATTGTGCCTCTGATCTTCCTTAGCGCGTCGTCAAAATTCTGAAACAGCCTTTCTTCCACAAGTTCGCCTCGGATCCAGTAATCCAGCGAAGGCGCGTCGGTAAAGTTAATGTCGACCAGTCTTTCTCCTACCGGTTCCCCCGTGATCAAGATCCGGACGGAATAGCCAGCATCAATAACCAAAGCGCGCGCATATCCGGGAACCCTCAGCATCCCCTTGATCCGGTTGAGCTTTCCGCCCGGGAAGGTGCCTACGCCGAGCGATAGATAACTCCATTCGCCGGGTCCGGCCGAAAATTCCTTGTACAGCTTTTGGTTGATATCGACCACATTCTTAACCGCCTGATCTTGAATGTAGTCGTGGAGCAATCCGTAGACCCATTGTTCGATAATCCCGTAACCCAGCTCGCCTTTTTTTTGGCGCTGTTTATCGGGCCCTCGATCGATCCACCACTTGGCTTCTTCTAGCGGTTCTTTCTTCTCTTCCGGCATCGGTTCGCGCTCGCTCGCGGATCTGCTAAATCCTGTAGTCTTCTAAGGTGTTGGGGGCGAACAAATCGTTGATTTCTTGCTTCTTCTTGATCAGACCCTGCTCGTGGGTATACTGGATGAGGGTTTCGAGGACATGCCGGTTAGGCTCGACGCCGTAAGGCCACAAGTCCGGCCCGAAGACTTCTCGTTCCTCTTCCATCTCCGCGATAGACCATGCCAGCATGTACTTGAGAGCGGAAAATTCATACATCGTGTCCTGGCAGATTTTTTTCGCCGCCGCAAAGGCTTTATACAAGCTCTGGCCCACCCACGGGTGACGCTCGTAGACATCGCCGCGCACAACAATCGTGTGCATGATGGGAAAAATTTTCGTGCGCCGGTAGTAGTCTTTTTCCACCTCCGGAAAATTGGCAATGAGGCGTCTGACCTTGGGCGAACGCCGTACAAACGGTGAGGGCATATGCGCCGAAATCATCGCGTCAATTTCACCCTTCTCCAGCATGGAGGACAGGGTTTTCTCCGGACCGATGGGTTCGATCACAACCCCTTCGGGCACATCGTGCTTTAGTTTTTCCACTCGCCCCGGGTGCTCTTCGCCGCCGATAAACCACCTCATTCGCTGCGGCGCGACCCCGTACTCGTGCTCGAGAATTCCCCTTGCCCATATCGCCATCGTGATCTGATATTCGGGAACGCCCACTCTTTTCCCGATGAGGTCTTGGGGCTCGCGAATCCCCGCTTCGGTGTTCACGTAGATGCAGGAGTGGCGAAACGCGCGCGAGGGAAAAACCGGAATCGCAACGAAATGAGGGAACCCTCTGTCCCGCGACAGCAGATAGGAGCCGAAAGACATTTCCGCGGCGTCGAACTCCTGATAGCGGAGCATGCGCCAAAACGTTTCCTCTACACGCAGCGGCAAATAGGTCAGGTCGATACCCTCGACCTGGACTTGTCCCGATTCCAGGGCTCGGGTGCGGTCATAGTCCCAACAAGCGAGGGTCATCTTGATTCTGCTCATGGCTTGCTCGCCTCAATTTTTAGAGTTGGCTCCAGCAAAGAATTGCGCGGCGCCGATTACGAATTGTTGGTCTGCACGCGTCAAAATCAGCGCCGGCTCGCCCGAAGCCAAAGTTGTGTGGTTGACAACGGTATATTCCGCGCCGTCGAATTTCACCGCCTCACCGTCTTTAAGCTGTTGCAGAGCCAAGTAGTCTGGCAACGGCTTGATCTTTTCCATCGCTATTGGAGTTCATAGCACACCTTGTTCCAAGGCTAAATAGGCGGGAGAATTTGACAAGGAAAATTCTTCTGTTAGAGTCGGACGCAATCAGGAGAAAACATGCGTATCGCCGTCATGGGTGCGGGGGCCGTGGGTGCTTATTTCGGTGCCCGGCTGGCCGCAGCCGGCTTCGAGGTCGCGTTTGTGGCCCGTGGCAAACACCTCGAGGCGATGCAGAGAAACGGGCTTGCCATCAAAAGCTTCAACGGCGATCAGCATATCCGTTCTTTATTTACCGCCGATCCCGCCGCGGTCGGTGCGGTAGACTTAATTCTACTCTGCGTCAAAACCTACGACACCGAGGTCGCGGCAAAGCAATTGGAACCGCTGATGCGCAAAGACACGTCGATTCTCACGCTGCAAAACGGCGTCGACGGCCCGGAGAAAGTAGCTCAACTCTGGGGGCCCGACCGAACCCGGGCTGGTGTAGTCTTCATCGCCGCACGCGTGGCCTATCCGGGGGTGATTGAGCATTCGGCTGCGGGAAAAATCGTCTTCGGCGAACTGGACGGCACCGTCAGTCAAGCTACCCGGCACCTTCATGAAACCTTGTCCCAGGCAAACATCCCCTGTGAAATCAGCACTGAGATTGACAAGGTCATGTGGCAGAAGCTAGTCTGGAATGCGCCTTTTTGTGCGCTCTGCTGTTTACTTCAAGCTCCGGTTCAGGCAATCCTCGATTCCGAATCGTTAACCGCGCTTGCCGTCCGCTGCATGGAAGAGGTCAGGGAAGCCGCTGCATGCCAGGGCATCCGTCTCGAGCCGTCCATCGCCGCACAAACACTTCGCTTCTCTCAGGGTCTCGGCGGCTTCAAGCCGTCGATGCTCCAGGATTTAGAAAACGGCAAGCCGCTTGAATACCAGGCTCTCAACGGTATCGTGCGCGACGTCCTCAGCCGCCACAGCAGGCAGGCTCCGGTCAACGAAACATTTTATTCGCTGTTAGAGTTTCTCGACCAGAGGAATCGGCAGCGCGCATCCTGTCCATGACGCGCGCGCAATCAACCGGAACCCGCGTAAGCGATGGGGTCCTTGAATCCAGCCGCGGCGAAGCCTTTGAGCCGGATCTGGCAGCTATCGCAAAGCCCGCAGGCCAAACCCCCAGGGGCCGGATCATAACAGCTCCATGTCAACGCATAGTCCAAAGCCCAGTTCCACTCCCTTTTTAATGATCTCCGCTTTGGTCATATGAATTAGCGGCGCGCAAATTTTAACCCTGAGCTTGCCTTCGACCGCCGCCTTGGTCGCAAGATTGGCCATTGTCTCAAAGGCTTTGATGTACTCCTCGCGACAGTCCGGATAACCGCTGTAGTCAAGTTGATTGGCGCCGAAAAAAATCTCTTGAGCTTCGACTCTTTCCGCCAAAGCGAGGCCGAACGCGAGAAAAATCGTGTTGCGCGCCGGCACATAGGTCGCCGGAATCCCCTGGGAGATGGCTTCCGAGCTGCGTCCTTTCGGAACTTCCGCATCCCCTGTAAGAGCCGAGCCCCCGATGGCTCTCAGGTTGAAATCAATGATCAGATGGCTGGTGACGGCATAGAACTTCGCGACCTTCTTAGCCGCCTCGATCTCGATCTGATGGCGCTGCTGATAGCGAAAACTGAGCGCGTGCGCTTCACGCCCTTCATTCTTCGCGATCGCGAGGACCGTCGAAGAGTCGACTCCGCCGCTCAAGAGCACGACTGCTTTCTTGTCCGACATGCGTTGATGCTAAGCGTCCGCGCGGCAAAAGACAAGGATCGGTCGCCGCATCAATTTGCAACTTTCGGCGAGAACTCTCGCGGAAAAGCTGGTTCCGCAGATTTCATCGGTCAACAGGGCCCTCTGTCTGGTAATGTCCTAATTTGGGATTGTTGTCCCAGTTTTTTTCCCGTCTTTTTCTATTTGCCACAATCCTATGGTTTCGCCTATTCTCTGCCGATGTTTCGGTGGACGAATTAGCATGTCAAAAGGAGAAATTTTCAAGCGGTTAGGTCTTATTGTCGGACCAATAGTCACAACGGGTGGCTACATCTTGGACGCCAAAGATTACATCGCGCTTGGATTACGCGCTGAGATTTGGGAAGGAATAGGTGCTCTTATTTTCTTTCTAAGTGTCATAGCTCTTATATGGGAGAGAAAGCCAAAAACAGAAGCGAGTTTAACTCGCGTCAGTGCAGAATTGAGAACAAGAAAATCTCACCCTCCATTTTGGAGCGAAATAGAAAGAGCAGGGCAAGTATGGGCATTTTGGTATAACGGTGGGGATGCATTCAACCGCAAGATTTTTGAAAAATTCAAACGACCCAACAAACTCGTTCTATTGGACAACAATGATGACGCATTACTCGATTATCATGTTCGTCTACATGGGGGACAGAAAGATACTCTAAAAACCATGATTAGAGATACCACCAATGCGGCAAAACAAGCCGGTATCGACGTGGCGTATTGGTCCAGCCCAATGCCATTTACAATGACGTTTTTCGAGCCTGAATCACAAAACGGAAGGGTTCAAGTTGAGTTTCAAATTCCAGGGGCATCACTAGATGATGCACCTAGTGTAACGATTCACAGAAGCGCCGAACCCCAAATATACTCGGATTTGCTGGCGTTTTTTAAGCGGGCCCTGGGCGACGATAGTAAAAGGCAATAAATCTAAACGTCATGTAATCTTCTTTCAGATCCCTCGGGTAACTTGGCCGGAGTCGGCGGTAAGGGTGGTGGTTGTTCATGCATAGGAAACGCGGAAGGCCAAAGATACCCGGAAAAAATGGTCTCCGGGTTCAATCTGTTCGATCCGCGCCTGGCGAAGTCAGGCTTTATGCAAAACTCGGCAGCCAACGTGACTCCAAAACATGCCGTCAATGGCGAATGAAATCAAATTACGACACTACTTTCTGTCTCTCCTTCTGTTGTTGGTCTTACGGTGCGGCACGCACACTACGGACTGCTGCATCCTTGGCCGTCGCCAAGACCGGGGGTAAGCGCAAGCAAGAAAACGAGAAAGATCTCCGTGTTTTCTATGCAGGGATCCAAAAAAGCAAGAGTCTCCCGCGAAGTTTTCGGCTTTCCCGCGAGGGGCGGCCCCTTTAGGAAAATCTGGAAAGAGCGCAGCCGCAGGCTGCACGATGTGCGCGAAAGGAATCGTTACCGGATGGCCATGACTCCGTCAGGGGGCGTGGTGCGCGGGACGCGCATAGAGCCCGGCCCCGCGCAGGGGGGTTTGCCAGAGCTCTCGTTTGAGCGAGTGGCGATAAATCGAAGAGGCGCTGCAAGCTATGCAGGGCGAGGAGTTGTAGTGTCGTCAACTATGAGAAGAGTGCGGAGGCTCATTCACATTTGTATTCCGGAACGTATGCGTGAGCCACGACATACGTACGATAGCGAGCGTCTCCGGGATTGTTGATCACAGTAAACACCATAAGGTTCCTGCTGATAGATTTTACTTTTGTCATTCTGTCAGTGGAGATATTATTATTGTCGTGGCCGTCAACCTTGAACTGTACCTTTGTGGGATCGGTGTCAAAACACCAGTCCTCGTCAGGTGTTACCTGACCGTCTGTCGGGTGGGCATCGCCATCGCCTGGCCGGGATTCCGCCGTGAAGTTGTCGCTTGTTTTCAACCTTGATTCTGGTGGAGAAGGGGTTGGTGAAGTGGCTTTCTTCACTGTTTCCACATTTTTTGAAGTAAAAAATTTTTGAGCTCGTTGTACCACCATGGTGCGGTCCCTCCAGCCAATAGAGCAATCAGGACTGGCACCACAAGTTTTTCGGCAAGGGTCTTTTTTTCAGGGGCTGCCGGTACTTGGTCTTTTTCTGCCACTCTTGCACCGGAGGCGAATATCAGCGATTCCCCCTTCTACCGCAAGAGGTGTTAGAAAAACAACAGTACGGCTGCGCGGGATACAGCGGTATGGGCCACGAACAAGGAAACAGATATGCGAGCAGGGTGATTATCGGGGAAAGAGCAGGCGAATCAGGCGTTGCCGCCGACAGGCCATTTGACGCGGCCGTGAACCTGCGAAGTTCCGGCCTCGTTGGAGTGGTCCGATATTTCAATAAGAGCCTGCGGATCGTCGAGGCAGATTTTTTAACACTGGTAAAGACGGCGCAGCGCATGCGGCAGGTTCAGCCTAGCATCCGAGCCGACACACTGGTATCCTTGTGCGCAACTATGACAAGCGATAGTCGAGACTTCGAGGAAATCGCTGCATCGATAAAGCGCGCATTGGAGCCACGGGAAGAAGTTAAAGTCGTGCCGCACGCGCGTGTTAGAGATGCCGTCACCAAAAGGATGCGCGATTTCGATGTTCTTATCGAGGCGATTGTTGCTGGGACGCCATTTCGAATCGGCGTCGAGTGCCGAAGAAAGAAACGGCCAGTTGACAAGCCCCAAATCGAAGCGTTCGTGACGAAACTAAGGGATTGTCGAGTTGACAAAGGTGTCTTCGTCTCATCATCCGGCTTCGCCGATGAGGCGCTAACTGCAGCGGAATACCACGGTATCGTCTGCTGCCACTTGACGAAAGTCGATGTTCTGCCGTGGATTCAGCTCCTTTCCATTGCGGGACAGTTTAGGACGAATGTGAAATTCCATGGCGATGTTCAAATGGTTGCTGTTGGTTCGCGCGTAGAGGAGATACCGTCCATGATTGAATTCCCCGACGGCAGCCGGTCACCGATGCCCTTTTCGGAAATTGGCACATACATCCTCGACCTGGAGAAAGTGGCCGCAGGACATCATCGCCGGCGGATTGTTTACGAGCCTTCTATTCGCCCGACCGCCATCATGCCGGGTGGCGAGCGGCGTCAGATCGTGCGCATCGAGCTAGACGCCGAATTTGACGTCATCGATTTGCAGCCGAAAATCGAGCACTGGTTATACGCGCGGGCCGGGGAGGCGCCGAGCGCAGGAATGACGAAAGTGCACTTAGGTGATATTGACGGCGTGCCGCTCACCTTGGAGGTAACCGCGACTGCTGGAAAGTTGCCCTCGACCTCACCGACTGCGGCTAAAGATAAGGCAGGCTCCAGGAAGCCCTGAGTTGTCCGGTATGGACGGCGATGGCGGACAGCGTTTTGTCGCCGCGTGCGGCAGGCTGACTTAATAATTGAGGCTCATCAGTGGAATCATTCGCGGAATGCGAGAGCAAAATTATCGCCGAGATCACCTCCGATGATCCGGAGGTTCGGAATTGCTATCTTGGGCGATATGCGGAACAAGTTAAAGAGTTTGGGGCCGCAATGGCCAATGCGGTCCTCGCGTGGCGAGAGTTGGATGCACGAGCGGAGAAAGAAGAGGGGCGAGCCTATGTGTCTGCACTGGTTTACTGCGCCATAACTCTTCACGTACAGTCGATGCGGCTTTTTCTCTCCGGTCATCCCATTGCAGCCGGTAATCTTTTTCGCCAAGCAGTCGAGTCTATAGCGCTTGCGCTTCTTTGTTCCTCGAAACAGTTAGATGTGCTGCAACGCTTCATTGAAGAGAAGTATTCGTCTAATGACGCAGTACGCGACCTTTTGAAACAACACGAAAGGCTTGGCCTTCGGAAAGACAGCGTCGAGGCGTTGAAAGACGCTCAAACATTCTTTCACAAGTACAGCCACCCGACAATAATGACGATTGCGGAAATCACGTCTCTTTCAGGCGAAGGGCTCTACGTAGGCGCCTCGTTTGACGGGGGCAAGGTGACTGAGTACGACAAAGAAGTGTCTGGCCGTGTCAGCTTGGCCGGAATTTTTGCGAATTTCGTTGAGGCTGTAAAGGCAAACGTCGCCAAGTGGTGAACGTCAGCCCTAGACTAACAACGGTGTACGTCCGCGGGGGTGAGCTGAGGCTAAAGACGTATTTGCTATCCTGTCCCATGAGTCCAAATAGCGGGTCAATCCTTTGGGTGAATGCAACCGATGGGGCTTTTCTTGGCGTGATGAACCTGCATGAGCTTGCCGACGTGGTCGTAAAGGTTGGCGATGTGGCGATGGTGCTCGGCCACCTTGCGAGCGATATCCTCGTTGGAGGCGAGGAGTCGGCGCATGTAAACGAAAGCCCTTACGATTTCAATGCTGATTTGAACGGCTTTCTTGCTGCGCAGGAAGATGGAAAGGATGGCGACGCCTTGCTCAGTGAAGGCATAGAGAGGACAGCGACGGCCGCCTTAGCTTGAGATCACAGTTTGTGATCTCAAGTTTTGAAACTCTTGTTGGGGTAACCCGGGAAGCAAAATCGTCAGGGAAGCGGTCGATGTTACGTTTGATGGATTGTACGAAAGTCCGGGTTTCGACTTCGTAAAGTTCCGCCAGATCGCTGTCGAGCATGACATTTTCGCTCCGAATGAGTAGATCCGCCAAGACGCGCCTGGAGGAAAGAAGTCCCAAACGAGGGAGGACCAAGGGAATGGCAATCTTGCAAGAGAAGGAATTCGGTCCGTTCGAGGTTCTGAATCCCAACAAGGCATGGTGCGCCAAGGAAGTCGATAGATTGCTCGATGAATGGCGATCTTGGCGCGAGGTTGTTGAAAATCTTGGAGACTCTCCTGATTACGACCCCAAAACCTCCGGCGAAGCCCTAAAAGATGGTTGGGATAATCTTAGGAAACACGAAATTCTGAGAGAAAAGACCCTGGTGTTTTTGCGAAATCATTTTCGTGGCGCTGAGTTTGTTCTTGGAAAGTGGCCAAGCCATCCGCACGAAGATGTGACAAGCCGCTTGCGAACGCGTGTTCCTGGATGGGTCCACAGGCTGGAAATTCTCTAGGCGGCCCTTGAATATGCGCGGGTTCCTGATGGTTTCTGGAAGGAAAAGGGTAAAGAGCTGGTAAGCGCGATTACGAAGAGCGCTCCTGAAAAAGCGGTTGAGATAGCTGCGGCCTACCTAAAAAATCCGACAGGCTGATGTGTTGCGGGGGATGGAGGGTCTTCTCTGCCCTCTTTGTACAAGCGCGTTTCTGCCATGAGAGGCCCGGCTTGAACGTCCACCGCTGACGGAGCCGCCAAACAACAACGCATGGCACCGATCCCCGAACTTTTATTTTAGTTAGGAGACCTTCCGAATTAGCCAACTGACCAGGCCCGCATCCATCACTAAATCCGCGAGTTGTTCCGGTCCTATGACGGTCACGCGTGGATCGTCTGTATCTGCTTTGCCGGAATGAAATACATAGAACATCCGGTCATAAGGACCGTCCTTAATTCTGGCAATATATTCAGCGAGTTCGGCTGATGTGGTCTTTGATTTGACTTGGACGAACGCGCGCTCGTTGGTGCTCGGCAAAATCAGGTCCAGATCGAGCGTCTTTTGAGCCTTACCGACGGTTCCCACTCGCCGCCAGCCACTCGCTGTAAAAACAAGATCGACCAATAGCTCAAAGTCGCGTGGTCCCAGTAGCTTCATCAAGGCGATCGCCGCATTCTTCATCTCGTTGGAGACGGCGAGTGCGCGTTCTACCTCGGGTGTTTTCTGGCCGTTGATGCGTCGAATCACATAATCGCGGGCATCCACGTCACAGGACGTGCCCCGATACGCCGCGAGCTTGGTCAACACGCCCGAAAGCCGGTCTTTGGTCAATAGTTCTCCGTTCAGGTCGGTGCAACGCCAGCCGTCACGTATCGGCCGCCACACGCCTCTGCCGTCAGCATGCCGCTGCGCCTTTGCGCGGTCCATCCTCCCCCAGCATAAACGCTCACCGATGAACGTGATCCAGAGGATCTCGCCGTCGTCTTCAAAATAGAGGCGTAATTCGTTGGTGAAGCGGGTGGCTGTCGCCTTGTCCTTACCTTCCGCAATGAAGGAGTTGGCAAGGTCGTTCCATCGTCTGGACTGGCATAGTTCAAAGCGTTGGCTGTCTGCGCTGCCGAAGCCGATACGAATAATGCCTTTCTCGAAGCACTCGTTTTCCCAGGTGCCGGCCTCGCCGAGCTTGATATAACGGACAGCGGTCGGAGTAATTTTCGCAGGCGTAGTCATTTAGAGAGTGACTGCTTGAGAGGCAATCGGATTATCAATTTCTTTGCGCTCCCGTTCGCGTTCGAGGAGGCGTGCGATCCGGTGAAAGAGTTCAGGATAATAGACAATGTCTGTGCTGACCTGCAAAAGAGCGGCACGCGGGTTATAGGTCCGTTCGGCGCCCTTTGTGAACAGGGAGATGGCTGTTTCATGGACGAAGAAAGTTGTTTTTTCGCTGTCTCCGTCTTTGTAGATGATCCTTGCCGTACCACCTATGCCGTGGGCATCAATCTCGCTTGCGGATACGCGCAATTCGAGGAAGGCTTCAAGTGCATGTTTATTCTCTAGGATTATTTTAATCGCTTCGCCCAGGCTAGCTGCGCCGAAAAACGAGGCTTCCTGACCACCGACAGGCTTGAGCTTTAACAGCCCAATCGTGTACATGGCGAAGCCGGGTTTTGCCGGAACGATTGATAGGATGCCTGCGGAGATCTGCGGTATCGACAAATCCTCCGCGTTTTTGCCCCTGCTTTTTGGGAACAGGCTGGTATTCCGCAGATTTTGAAACCGCTGGACCATTTCCGTCTGGCTTCGATGAGCAACGTCAATAATGAGCCCTTCAAGCTGCTTGGCGATCATATGGCCTCCCTACGAGTGTCTGAATCAAAACTTCATGGTTCAGTATACTTGATAAATTCAAAATATCAATTCAAAAAACAAATTCAAAGAATGGGCGTCAGCAAGGAATTCCGAGATGTTATGGATTTTTCAACTTGCAAAATATTTTTGAAGAATCAATTTTCACATGCTAGTATGGTTTTCATGAATTATGCGTATAATTTTCGATTTTCACCGCGATATACGAAATCTGCATGAATGACACTAATCAGTATCGTTTTTCAGGGCCGGTTACGGTTTTTCAGGAAAGGCGGCTTCCTGAGAGGGCGACGCCGGCCGGCTATGGCGCGCTGATCGACGCCTATGGCCTCGCAGTGCCCCTGCCCCGCACGTTGTCCGCCATCGGCGAGCATCACCGGGTCATCGAAGAAGACGGCTGGCGCATTTTGACGCCGCGCCATGCTCCGCATGCCACGCTTGAAGGCCACCTGACCTTTGCCCTCAAGTACGAGGGCCTCGACCTCGCCGTCCTGAAGCGGCTGTTCCTGGCAACCGGCCCCGCCGCCATCGAGGAGCTCGTGCGCGCAAAGCCCGACCGGAAGTTACGCGCGCCGCATCTGGTTCCTCTATGAGTGGCTGACCGGCAGACGCGCCTGGATCTTCCGGATGCGAGGCCGGCCGCTATGTCCCGGTCGTCGATCCCGAGCAGCAATAGGCGGTCGCAGGGCGAGAACGCCCCGCGCCATCGCGTCAAAAACAACCTGCCCGGCACGCCGGATTTCTGCCCGCTGGTGTTTCGCACCGAAGCGCTGGAGCGATTCATCGGCCATGAACCTGCCGCAGCGCGCGCAGGAGATCGTCGCCGATGTCCCGCGCGACCTGCTCGCCCGCACGGCGGCGTTTCTGCTGCTCAAGGATTCGCAAGTCGAGCTACGCGATCGAAGGCGAGCGCCCGCCGCAGGACCGTATCCAGCGATGGGGCCGCGCCATCGGCGAAGCCGGCCGCCAGCCGATCGATCGTCGACGAGCTGCTGCGCTTGCAGCGGATCGTCATCGGCGATGCACGCTTCGTGAATCTTGGCTTCGCGAGGAAGGCGGCTTCGTCGGCGAGCATGACCGCGAAACCCGCATGCCGCTGCCCGACCATATCAGCGCCCGGCACGAAGACCTGCCATGCACTTATCGACGGCATGATTGCCTTCGACCGCGGCCCGGCGCAGACAGCTCGACCCTGTTATCGCCGCCGCGGTCCTGGCCTTCGGCTTTGTCTACATTCACCCGTTCGAGGACGGCAACGGCCGGATTCACCGCTACCTGATCCACCATGTCCTGGCTCGAGCGCGGATTCAATCCGCCGGGCGTCGTCTTTCCGGTCTCCGCCGCGATCCTGGAGCGGATCGACGACTATCGGAGCGTGCTGGAAAGCCTATTCGCAGCGGCTGCTGCCGGTGATCGAATGGGAGCCGACCGAGAGTTCAACGTCCGCGTTCTGAACGACACGGGTGATTTCTATCGCTTCTTCGACGCCACGCCGCATGCGGAATTCCTCTACGCATGCGTTCAGAAGACGATCGAACGAGGATCTCCCCGCCGAGACCGATTTCCTGCGGCGTTACGATCGATTCCGCCAGCACGTGGCGTCCTTCCTCGACATGCCCGAGCGGTTGATCGACCTCCTGTTCCGCTTCTTGCACCAGAATGGCGGCAACCTGTCGCGGCGCGCGCGCGACCGCGAGTTCAAAGAGCTGACCGATGAAGAGGCGAAGCGGATCGAAATGGTCTACCGTGAAGCGTTCGAAATGGGCCAAACGGAGTGAGATAGGCGCCGCTTCATCGAACAAGCGGCAAGATTATAAGTTTAACCCGGAGGTCCAACTATGCGCTACGAGCTCTATTACTGGCCCGAGATTCAGGGGCGCGGCGAGTTTGTCCGGCTTGCGCTCGAGGACGCGGGCGCAGACTACGTCGATGTTGCGCGCCTGTCCCAGCGCGCCGGTGGGGGCGTTGCGGCGCTGCTGCGCTTGCTGGAAAACCGGTCGTTAAAGCACCCGCCGTTCGCGCCGCCTTTCCTGAAAGCCGGCGACTTGGTCATCGCGCAAACCGCGAACATCCTGCTTTATCTCGGTCCGCGCCTGGGCCTGGCACCAAAAAACGAGGCGAACCGGCTCTGGATCGATCAGTTGCAGCTCACGATTGCCGACTGGATGGGCGAAGTGCACGATACCCATCATCCGATCTCGGGCGGTCTATACTATGAAGAGCAGAAACGTGAGGCAAAGCGCCGCACCGCGGGCTTCAGAGCCGAGCGCCTGCAGAAGTTCCTCGGTTACTTCGAGCAAGTGCTCAAGCGCAACCCACAGGGTGTGCACTATCTCGCCGGCAAAGCGGTTTCCTACGTCGATCTATCGATGTTCCAGATGATTGCCGGCTTGCGCTACGCCTTTCCGCGCGCGCTGGCGCGCCTTGAACCCAAATACCCGCGCCTAGTCGCGCTGCACGATCGCGTCGCGGCTCGCCCCCGGCTCGCCGCGTACCTCTCGTCCAAGAGGCGCTTGCCGTTCAATCAGCAAGGAATCTTTCGGTATTATCCCGAGCTCGACGGTTAAGCCGCGTGCTCTGCGCTTAGTGCGAGGCCGCACCGGGCCCAGCTCTTTGATGCTCCCGTATCCCGTTAGGAGGCTTTTCCATGAACCCGATGCTGCAAAAGTGGCAGGAAGTCCGCCGCTCCTTCGCTCATACTCCCAAGGCTGTCAAGCTCGTCTGGCAAACCAGTCCCTGGGCCACCGTGGGTTTGGGCTTTCTCACGGTGGGCGGCGCGCTCCTGCCCGCGTCTCAAGCCTGGGTGGGCAAGCTGATCGTGGATGGGGTCGTGGCGTCGATCCAGCGGGGCGCTGATCCTGAACGGATCAAGACGGTTTTTGTTTACTTAGTTCTCGAGCTCGCTCTTTTCCTGATGAGCACCGGCCTCAATCAAGCGCGCAGGCTGATCCAACAACTAATCCAGCTCCAACTCGCCAACCGCATTCGCGGTGAGATCATTCATAAGGCGCTGACCCTGGACCTCGCGTTCTTCGAACATCCTGATTTTTACGACCGCTTGCAGAACGCCCGCCGCGAGTCGGGCTACAAGCCCGTAGATCTGATCGATGACACTTTCTCAGTCGTGCAGAGCACGATCACCCTGGTCTCGTTTGCCGTGCTCCTGCTGCGCTTCAGTCCCTGGCTCGTCGTGATCCTCCTGGTCACGAGCATTCCCGCCTTCATTGCCGAGACGCGCTTCTCGGAAGAGGGCTTTCGACTGCTCACCCGCCGAGCCCCGGAATCACGTCAGATCAATTACCTCGCCCGTCTTTTGACAGAGGACAGCTCGGCCAAAGAGGTAAAGCTCTTTAACCTCGGCGACACTTTGCTCGCGCGCTATATGACCCTGTTCGAAAAGTTCTTTCAGGAAGACAAGTCGCTTGCGCTGCGGCGCGCCGTCGCGGGCTTCAGCTTGGGTGTCATCGCCACATTGGGATTTTACGGCTCCTATGCGTGGATTGTCTGGCGCACCGTACAGGGCAAAATCTCACTCGGCGACATGACCCTTTACTTGAGCATTTTTCGCCAGGGCCAAACCACGTTTCAAGCGATTCTGTCGGCGGTCGGCAGCATTTACCAGAACAATCTGTTTATGGCCAACCTGTTCGATTTTCTCGGCTTAAAGCCCGAGATGGGCGTCGCCGCCGGACATCAAAGGCTGCCCGTCCCGCTCCGCGGCGGCATCGAATTTCGCGGCGTCGGCTTTCGCTATCCGGAGAGCGCGGGCTGGGCTTTGCGCGAGATTGACCTCAGCATCCGCCCCGGCGAGAAGATCGCATTAGTAGGGCCTAACGGCGCCGGCAAAACGACCTTGATCAAACTCCTGAGCCGCCTCTACGATCCGACCGCGGGCATGATCTTGATCGACGGTATCGACATTCGCGAGCTGGACCCCCTTGAGCTGCGGCAAAGAATCGGCGTCATCTTTCAGGACTTCGTGCGCTACCACCTGCCGGCGAGCGAAAACATCGGCTTTGGCCAGATCGAAGCGCTGCACCGACTGGACCAGATCATCGAATCCGCGCGCAAGAGCGGCGCCCATCCGATTATTGAGAGCCTGCCGGATGGCTACCAGACCATGCTCGGGCGCTGGTTTCACGGCGGCCATGAGCTCTCCGTGGGACAATGGCAGAAAATTGCTCTGGCCCGAGCCTTTATGAGAGACGCGGAGATCCTGGTGTTGGATGAGCCCACCGCTTCTCTGGACGCCGAAACCGAATATGAGATCTTCCGTCGCTTTCAAGAACTCACGGACGGAAAAATGGCAATTCTGATCTCCCACCGGTTTTCCACCGTGCGTATGGCCGACCGGATCGTCGTCATTCAGGAAGGACGGATCGCGGAAATCGGCACCCACCAGGAACTTCTAAACCACGGAGCCATCTACGCCCATCTCTTCAGCATGCAGGCCGAGGGCTACCGCTAAGCGTTTGTAAAGACCAATCGCTGGAGCAATCACGTCCGTCTTGGCTAATTCTTTGTCTCACTTTTTCCTTTTGCCTTTTTCCTTTTTACTTCTACATTGACACCCCGCCGGCCTTCCAATACCATCGCGGCAACAGGTCAAGCGTAACACCGACGTTCCAACGGTAGTCGATCGAGAAAAAGGAGCTCCGCCTCATGCTCACTCAAGAAGAGAACGAGCTACTCACGCAGGTTGGCCCCGGGACACCGGGAGGACAACTTCTCAGGCGTTACTGGCACGTGGTCGGCGCCGCATCGGAGCTGAGCGACGCGAAACCAAAAAAACGGCTGAGGGTCCTCGGCGAAGACTTGGTGCTGTTCCGGGACCAGAGCGGAGCCTATGGTCTGGTCGGCGAGCACTGCTCTCACAGAGGGGCATCTCTTTACTACGGATTTGTCGAGCCCGACGGCATCCGCTGCGCCTATCATGGATGGAAGTACGACGCATGCGGCAAATGCGTGGAGCAGCCCTTTGAGGGTTCAGAGAACTTCAAGGAGAAAATTTCGCATCCCGCTTATCCGGTAGAGAAATTGGCCGGGCTGCTTTTTGCCTACATGGGGCCGCGGGAGAAAAAACCCATCCTGCCCAAATGGGATGTGCTCATGCGGCAAGACGGAGCCAAGAGCGTGGAGATCTGTCAGGTCTTGCGCTGCAACTGGCTGCAAGCGATGGAGAACTCGGTGGACCCGACTCATACTTATTATCTCCATTCCCACACCCTAAAGCTAAAGGGAGACCCTGACCATGTGCCCTTTCACTATCAACCGCTGAGCAAGATCGAGTTCGAGTTAGTGGTTCACCCTACCTGGGCCGGGATCCAAAAGCAGAGGGTCTTTGCAGGTAAGGACGTGCCGGTTGAAGCTCCCCACCCGCTGATCTTCCCAAACATCCTGTTCGTGCCTGTGCGCAGCGGTTACGCGATGCATTTTCGCACTCCCATCGACGACACAAATACACAGATCTATCAGTTCCGATTCCGCCCGACCAAAAACAGCGCGATCGCGGCGCAGCCCGAGGACCCGCCGGCAGAGTTTGTCGCCACCAGGAACGAGGCCGGCGAGTTTCATATGGAAGATTTTTCCAGTCAGGACCACATGGCCTGGGAAACCCAAGGCTCGATAGCAAATCGTGCCAACGAGCACCTCGGTGAATCGGACCGCGGCATCATTCTGTTCCGAAAACTGCTGCGCGATCAGATTGTTGCGGTCCAAAACGGTGCGGATCCCATCGGCGTCAACGCCAACCCGGCAAAAAACGAAGTGATCTCTCTGATCGCCGAAGGCTACACGGCGTTTTCACACGCAGCGGAAGCCTAGCCCTGACCCGTGCGGTTTATCGGCACCGCTCAAAACCTTCGTGCCGCTTTGTTTATAGCCAAATCACGGACTCAAGCTATTCGGGCAACTGGCGTCAATGGCCGTCGCACCCATGTTGCCCGTGAGTGTCCCCATCAGGCCGTCGAGCGCACCGCCAAAATCGCAGCTGATCCCAAATCCACCGTTACCCGCACCAGTGTTAGCCGCTGCAAACAACCCCGGGTCCTCACCCAACTGTGCCGCCGAATCTTGAGTTACCAAGATCCCGTCACCACCGTTGCTATTGATTGCGTTGTTGGAAAAATCTCCCTGCGCGCCGCCCATCACGACCACCCCACGTCCGTCGTTATTATTGATGTTATTCCCCACAACCCGGGCACTCGATGATCCTGAAATTGTAACCCCATTGCCACTGTTCATCTGAATCGTATTGGGACTCGGCGATAGCTCGTTCCCCGAACTGAACCCTATGCGCGCCGCAGATCCCTCCTTCGCCACCACTCCATCCCCTGCGTTGTTCTGAATCGTGTTGTTGGTGAGCACCGCAAATGCTAACTGGTTCACCACTACCCCATGGCCTCCCGTGGTTTCAATCACATTGCCATTGATGACCGCATTTGCGCCACGCTGCACCTCAATCCCGCTACCGCCCCCCCTAATGATAAAGCCCTGAATCGATACGGCTTTACCCCGGCTGTCAAGCGCTGGACGGCTCGGATCCGGACCATTAATGACTGCGGTGCCTCCGCCCTGCAGAAACACCCTCACCTTATCGTTACGAATCAAGATGTTCTCCGCGCAGGCGCCCGAGACGGTGATGGTCTCTCCCGGCAATGCCGAGTTCACCGCCGCTTGCAGCGAATTGGTCGGACAATTCACCACACCCGGCAAACTCCCGGCAGCGAATTTCGCAACGAAAATGTCAGCGGCCCCCGCCGACATCAGCGTAGTTTGATTGGCTTCGCCTTGACCGAAGATTACGGTGGCGGCGAATTGACCGGTAACCAGAACATTTCCCAAGCCATCCAGCCCAATGCCAAATCCACGGTCGCTACCCGTGCTCCCCGCTCCCCTACTCCATTGCAAGAGTCCGCTCGGTCCATACTTTGCTACCAAGATATCATCGCCGCTGTAACCGGCGATGTAGCTGTTGCTGAGCGCGTCGATGGCGATGCCCTCACCAAACCCCTGACCAGCCGGTATGACCCATTGGAGCGCACCATTGGCAGCGTATTTTGCGATGAAGATTTCCTCGCCCAGGGCGGAAGCGTCGAGAAACGTTTCATTCGCTTCCCCGGGAGCGAAGAACGCCCGGCCTCGAAGGGTACCAGTCACATAATTATTCCCCCCGCTTTCCACCGCTATTGCGACGCCGCGGTCATGCTCAAGGCCGCCCGCGCGTTTGGCCCACTGCAGGGCGCCGTTCGAATTGTACTTGGCGACGAAAATGTCGGTGTTGCCCCCAACCGGAGCCGTGAGCACAGTCTGGTTCGCTTCCGAGGGACCAAAGGTCGCGGTCAGACTGAAGATGCCCGTCACGTAGCTGTTACCCGCGCCGTCGACAGCAATCCCCAATCCGTGGTCAGTGCTAGTGCCGCCGGCGCGCTTCGCCCATTGCAAAAGTCCGCTCGAATTGTACTTCGCGACGAAGATGTCCTCGGCGCCACCGCTCGCCGTCAGCACGGTTTGGTTCGCCTCTCCCGCACCAAACGTCGCGGATGAGCCGAACCGGCCAGTCACGTAGCTGTTGCCTGAGGCATCCACCGCCATCGCCTCCGCTTGATCGGTGAAGGAGCTGCCGGCCTGCTTGGCCCACAGGAAATTGCCGTTGGTGTCATACTTCGCAATGAAGATTTCCTTGTTGCCCAAGCCTGTAAGCGTGATTTGGTTGCCTTCTCCCGGCGCAAACGTTCCTGAAAAATTAAAATACCCCGTCAGGTAGACGTTCGCGGCAGCATCGACTCCGATACCGTTTCCTTGTCCCTCGACTGTGTTGATCCTTTTGGCCCACTGTAACGCGCCGCTGGGATTGTACTTCGCGACAAAGATCTCTTGGCTCGCGCCCGTCGCCGTCAATATAGTCTGGTTGGATTCACCCGGACCAAAGGTCGCAGTGTTGCGAAACTGCCCGGTAACGTAGCTATTCCCAAGTCCATCCACGGCGATTGCCTGGCCGACATCCTGGGGAATGCTCGGGGCCCCTCCGCTGCCGGCCCGCTTGGCCCAAAGCAAATTTCCGTCTTGAGCCTGCGTTGATGAGCTGATCGCTAATAGTAAGAAGCCACTAAACCCTAAGACCCTTCGGGAATTGTAATATGAGCGCGCGAGCGCGACCAGAAAGCGCATAAAGCTTTTCTTTGTTCTCATCCGGTTCTCCGTCAAATTGACTTTACGTGTTTCCGCTGCAACAACCGCGTATTCGGATTACGGCTAGCGTCTCGGAGGCACTTAGAGTTTCGGTCGAACCGTTTGCAGGGGAGAGCGCTCAGTTCGACGTCCGGCGCATATCCGTCGTTGCGGCAAACCAGCCAACTACTTTAGAAACCTCCGACTTACGAAAACAGGATACGGATCAAGGCGAGGCTGAAAAGGATTCGAACCTGGGATCTCAGATCTGCGTCCAAAAACCTCTGTCCCGCTGTGCTGTTAACGCGAGAGCTTTAAATCACGCCGCCGAAAAGTTGTCAATGCGTCTCAAAGAATGCGCTGGCCAGCCGCTCACAAAATGTTGATGGCGCGCGCGGCCAGCAGCGCAATGATCAGCAGTGACAGCAGCGATTGCAGCATCATCAGAACTTTTGCCCACCCTGCCAGCACCGGCGCGTCGGTCGGCGAAAACGCGGTGCTGGTGTTGAAGGCCAGAAACAAATAATCAATGAAATCAGGCGACCAGTCCTGCTGGCCTGCTTTTCGCAGCGCCTCTTCGCTCATCGTCATCTGCGGAAAGAGAAAGGCCCCATCCTGGTGGCCGGCGATCTTATCCCGTTGATACGGTCCCCCCGCGTCCAGTCGCCAGTACCATAACGCAAAAACCAAAATGTTGGTGCCCCAGAGCGAAGCCGCCGAAAGCAACAGGGCCTGTGGTGCTTCTTTGTTTGTTGGCAGAGCGCTGACCAGGAGGATGACGGAGATGATCAGTCCCGCGGTGAGCACACCATCTACTGCAAACCCAAAGATGGCGTTCAGTCGATGCCTGCCGGTATGAAAGGAAACCACGGACGGAATCAGCAAGGCCAGGACGAGAGAAGGGAAGAGCCACCGCGGGCCTAGAGTAAGGGCGTCTGGTAGGGCAGTATAGAGCCCCCCGACTGCGACAATCGCGATAAAAGCTGGCCAGCGCGGTTCGGGATCATACCGTTCATCAGGCTGTTCCGCGCGCGTCAGTGTTTTTAGGCTATCGCTCACCTTAAAGTGCTATCATGCCTCAAATCCGATCGCACGGCCAGTCGAGATTCTAACCACTGCTTGCTTTCAGCGACGTCCCTCCGCGAGATCTGACGCTAAAGATTTTCTTATTGATCTCGCGCCGCTCGCCGGATACATTGCCCATAAACCGTCTGAAGGAGCTGTCACATGCCAAAGATCAAAGGGATAAGTCACGTAGTGCTCTATGTCAACGACCTGGACAAGATGGTGGCGTTCTACCGCGATGTTCTCGGGCTCATTACGACCCACGAGCGCCCAGGGCAAATGGTGTTTATGACACCCGATCCGACGATCGACGATCACCAGCTCGCCCTCGCCAGAGGACGGGAGGGCGAAGCCAAGCTCATCGGCCACATCGCCTGGCGCGTAGAGACCCCGGCCGACGTCAAGGAGTTTTACGAACGCTTCAAGACGCGGGGCGTACCAGTCGATCACTGCGTAAGCCACGCGTACGTGGAGTTAGGAAACACCGTGTCGTGCTATTTCCTTGACCCCGAGGGCAACCGACTCGAGATCTACGCTCTGGTGCAGGAACGCGACGCGAGGCGTACCAACCGGCCGCTCGACCTGGAGAAGAATGTGGATGAGATCATCGCTCAGGCAAGCGGGCTACCTCAGTCTCCTCGCGCCTAAACTTTGCCGAAGGCGTTGAGGTGCGCGACGACCAGACGGATCTGTTCATAGGGCACCTTGCCGCCAAGGTGCTCGAAGATAGGCTTCAGGTGTGCGGCGCCCAGGCGGTTCACCGCGTCGGCAACGGCACGGTAAGTCCTTTGCTCGATCCACGGATCCACTCGCTGCAGGCGCCGCGTCTGGACGAACTCGGCGAGATAGCCCCACGTCGTGCCCGGCGCGCGGCCCGTTGTTGCCGCGACCTGTTCTACGGTCGCCCCCTTGGCGAAGAGCTCAAAGGCGGTCTGTTTTCTGTCCGTCGGCTTATCGTCAGCTTGTCGAACCATGCGGTTGCGTTCTCGGTGCGGTCGGCTGCCGATCGCCGCGTCCATCACCAGCCCGTGGGCACGACAATACGCCGCGATGCCTTCTAGGAAGCGCGCTCCGAAGTCGGCCAGCTTGCGCTCTCCGACGCCGCGCACGTTGAGAAACGCGGCGGCGGATCCCGGCCGGACGCGTGCCATGTCGCGCAGCGTGGCGTCACTGAACAAAACATACGCAGGCACGCCCCGCTCGTCGGCGACTTCGCGCCGTAAGATTCGCAGCTTCTCGAACAAACCGTGGTCGACGCCCGCCCACAATTGTTCGTTGAGGTGGGTTTCCCGAACCTCCGTTTTTGGGCGCAGCAAGCGCACGGTGCGTTTACCGCGCAGGACCGCCCACGATTGTTCGTTGAGCCGCAACACCGGGCGCTCCTCGGCGGTACGGTCAAGCAGGCCGCCGTCAAGGAGCTGGTAGATCATATTGGTGAGCGCTTTGCGGTTCGTGCCCTTCATCAGGCCGTGAGTGGTGAGCTGCTCGTGGCGCCAACGCCGCACGCGTTCGGTGTCGGCGCCCAAGAGCACGTCGACGATGTGCTCGGCGCCAAATCGCTCGCCCGCACGCGCGACGCACGACAGGATTTTCTGCGCCGTGACCGTCGCGTCCGCCAGGCCCTCGACTTCGTCCAGACAGACATCGCACGCGTCGCAATTCCGCTTCGAATATCCCTGCCCGAAGTACTCGGACAACTTGCGGTGCCGGCAATAAACCCCGGTGCACAAGCGGCGCATGTGTTCGAGCAGCTCGCGCGACCCGGCCATCACCTCGCCAGGGGCGCTAGCATCGGCGGCGCTCTTCGCGATCAACGATTCCCAGCGGATCACGTCGGCCGACGAATACAAAAGCACACATTCTGCCTCCAACCCGTCGCGCCCGGCGCGGCCGGTCTCCTGCTGATAGTGCTCGATCGATTTGGGCATGGCGGCGTGGATGACGCAGCGCACGTCGCTGCGGTCGATGCCCATGCCGAATGCTACCGTCGCTACCACCACGTTGACCTCCTCCGCGCCAAACGCGTCCTGCGTCCGCCGGCGCTCGTCCGCCTCCATACCGGCGTGGTAGAAAGCGGCGCGCAGGCGATTCGCCTGCAGGGCCTCCGTCATGGTTTCAGTGTCCTTGCGGCTGATGCAGTAGACAATCGCCGCTTGACCGGGATGGCGCTGCAGCACCTCAAGCACCTGCGTTTGCGCATCGACACGCGGGACTATGCGGTACACCAGATTGGGACGGTCGAACGTGCCGACGAGGACCGCAGGGTTTTTGAGACGCAGTTGCTCGGCGACGTCGGCGCGTACACGCTCCGTGGCCGTGGCCGTGTACGCGTGCACGCTGGCGTGCGGAAAGCGCGCCTTGAGTTCGGCCAGTTGGCGATATTCCGGCCGGAAGTCGTGGCCCCAGTGGCTGATGCAGTGGGCTTCATCGACGGCGAAGGCGCGTATCTGCAGCCGCTCGATGAGCTGCAGGAAGCGCGGCGTCAGCAGGCGTTCCGGCGCCACGAACACCAGCCGGTAGCGGCCGGCGGCAATCTCAGCCTCGGTCTTGCGCACGGCGTCAAGCGGCATGCCGCTGTATAGGGCCGCCGCTGGATAGCCACATTCGCGCAGCCCATCGACCTGATCCTTCATCAACGAGATCAGCGGCGAGACTACGATGTCCGTCCGCTGCGCAAGCTCAGCGGGGACCTGATAACACAACGACTTGCCGCCTCCCGTGGGCATGACCACAAGCGAGTCGCGCCGCTCGAGACCCGCCCGAATCGCCTGTTCCTGGAGCGGACGCAGCTCGGAGAATCCCCAGGTGCGGTGCACCGTGGCAAGGATGTCGGCGGTCGACCAGCTTGTCGCTTGGCTCATGCTTTTTTCACAGCGACAAAATCAATGCGCGAGACACGCAGTTGAGCTTCTTGATCTTCTACACGAACACGGACGACTCACAAACGAGGCGCCTTGACCACAACCGTGGAGTCAACGCTGGCGACCGTGGGCCTGCCACATTTGGCCATGGCGATCTCGATCTCCTCGCGGAGAATCTCTAGCACACGGACAACTCCCTGCTCGCCGTCCACGGCCAGACCCCAAAAAAGCGGACGACCGATGAAGACGGCCTTGGCCCCTAACGCCAGGGCTTTCACCACGTCCGCGCCGCGCCGAATACCACCGTCAAGCAAAACCTCCATGCGCCCGTTAGCTGCAGCCGCAGCCTCGGAGAGAACCTCAATCGTCGCCAAGGTGTTGTCGAGGTGCCGACCGCCGTGGTTAGAGATAATCACAGCGTCGGCTCCAACCTCAGCGCATAGCTCGACGTCCTCACCCGTCATGATACCTTTGGCGACCACCGGCAGATCGGTCGCCGATTTGATCCATTCCAAATCGTTCCAAGTGGCCGCCGGGTCTGCTCCCTCTCCGGCCCGCCGAGTTCTCCCCGCTTTCGGAGCCTCGGCTGAATCTGTTTTTGGATAGTTGGCGCCTCGGGTTCTTTTATAGTTGTTGCGGATGTTGCGCTCCCGCTTCGGCGGCCACTGAGAATCCAAAGTAACGCAAACCGCCCTATACCCCGCTTCTTTCGCTCGGCTAAGCCAGCTTTTGGTCAACTCCCGGTCGCGGAACGGATACAGCTGGACCCAGAGAGGGCCTGTAGCGGCCTTGGCCAATTCTTCAAATGAAGTATTTGCGTTTGCGCTAACCGCGAGAATGGTCCCGCAGGCCGTCGCCGCACGGTACGTCGCGACCTCCCCATCAGGATGTGCCCGCTTATGTCCGCCACAGGGCGCGATCAGAACCGGGAGGCTCACCTTGGTCCCCAACACCGTAGTAGACAGGTCAAGCGCGCTCACGTCGCGCAACACCCGTGGGCGCAGGGCCCAGGATGCATAGGCGCGGCTGTTCCGGTCCACGCTGATCTCATCGGTCGCACCCCCGGCGATGTAGTCGTATTCCTCTTTGGGCAAGCGCTCCTTTGCGACGGCCTCAAAATCAAAAAGATTGATTGGCTCCAAGTTCGTGTTCATAGAAACCTCCGTGGAATAAAGGTTTGAGCAAGACAGATATCTCATGGCTGCCTTTTTCTCATATCGCTTCGACCCGTCAGGGAGACGCACGCTTCTGTACTCCGACTATCGCATGCCTCGATAGACTGCCACGATCCCGGAACGATTTCTCGTTTCTTTGCCGCGAAGATGTAGATGATATGGCCGTGACCTGTCAAGACCTGCCATGCCGAGCATCGCTCGTCGGGCACCTGTCGCAAATGGCTCTGCTGCGCACGGCAAAGATCTGGACTTTAAACGCTCGGCTTTTATCGCGTTCAGTGTCCGCGCCGTGCATCGCTTCCTCTGCGCTGCCAGGGAGCGCGTTGCTGCAACGGCTGAGGCGCAATTTCCTTGACAATGCTCTAACCGTTCAATAGTTTATATATAAACTAATATCTTGCCGGTCGTCGCTCCTCACCAACGAGCTTAGCTTTAAGCAGCAAAATGGCGCAAAAAGACACACGTTCCCTCAGTGGCAGGATTGCTTTGATCACCGGCGCTAGCCGCGGCATTGGCGCGGCGGCGGCCAAACGAATGGCGGAATCGGGTGCGACAGTCATCGTCAACTATTTGCAGAAGCGTGACCTTGCCGAAGCGGTCCTTCGTGGGGTTGAGGAGTCGGGTGCAAGAGGAATGGTGTTTCAAGCGGATGTGACTCAAAGAGATCAGGTCGACGCAATGACCCGGGCTATCGAGGAGAACTACGGCGCCGTCGACGTCTTGGTCAATAACGCCTATTTTCCATTCGAAATGAAGCCTTTGAACCAGCTTTCCTGGGAGGCTCTGCAGGCGGCGACGGTCCACGAGTTGGGTGCTATTTACAACTGTACACAGGCGGTTCTCCCGGGAATGAAGGGGAAAAAGAAAGGCAAGATCATCGTCGTGAGTAGCCGGCTCGCGCAGCAACCCCTGCCCAGGATGGGTGCCTATGCTGCCGCTAAAGCCGCGCTCGAATCAATCGCGGAGACGATGGCGATCGAGCTCGGACCTGCCGGCATCACCGTGAACATTGTCACCCCCGCCTTCACGTTAACCGAAGCCTCGGCCATCATGCCGGAGGATTTCAAGGAGAGGGTACGGCACACTCGTCCCCTGCAAAAACACCTCTATCCTGAAGATATCGCCGGAAGCATCGCATTTCTTGCCTCAGACGAGGCGGACATGATTACCGGCACCAACCTTCTCATCACCGGCGGGAGCCATCTGCAACTTTGAGGCGGTGCGATGAAAATTGGAGAATGCAAATTGCCAATCTCAAAGTTGGAAGTTTGTCATCTCGCGTTCTCAATTCCGATTCGCGTTTTTCATTTGCATTTTTAATTTTTCATTTTTAATTGCGCTCCCTCATGCTTTCCCTCGACGAAATCGTTGCCCGGCTCAAAGAAATCGTTGGGTCCCGGTTCGTCTCCACCAACCCGATCGACAAAATCAACTACCAGCACACCCTCGCTTACGGGGCTTACACGGCGCTGCCGGACGTGATTGTGCGCGTGGAATCCACCGCGGACGGCCACCATGCGGTGAGCGAGATTCTGCAGTTCGCGAACGAGCACAAGATTCCTATTGTCGCCAAGGGCGGCGTCGGTATGGGTATCAGCTCGCCCCTGAAGGGCGGCATTCTCCTCGACATGCTGGGCATGGACAAGATTCTGGAAGTCAACGCGACGCTGCAGTACGTGATTGCCGAGGGAGGAGCCAGCGTCTATGCCATTCACCACGCCCTGAGACAACACGGGCTCATGCTGCCGAATTACGGAACCTACGGCCCGGCCGTCGTGATCGGCGCCATGGTCAACAAAGGCGGCATCGGCTACGGCATGACACGCTACGGTTGGATCGCGGATATGGTCCTGGGCCTAGAGGTCATACTCGCCAGCGGGGAAACAATCAAGCTCGGCGCTTTGGCCAATCAAGGGACCACCTTCGGCCCATTTCAAAAATGGATTCATCTACCGGATCTGTTGGGACTATTCACCTTAGCCGCCGGTTCCATGGGAATCATCAGCAAAGTTTGCTTGCGCGCCATCGAGGGACGGCGCGAGTGGCTGCATGATTACTGTTACACGTTTCACCGCGATCAGCTGGGCAGCGCCCAGAACGCCTTGATGGAGCTGGTCAAGACTGAAGTCGTCTACGACATTCATTTTACCGACCGCTGGCAATACCATTGGCCGATGACAGAGGGGCTCTACGATAAGAGCAAGATTCCTGAGGACGCGTGGTTTTTTCTGAAGACGGTGATCATGGCCCGCGACGCCGATGAACTCGTTTTCAAAGAAAAACGGATGAAGCGAATCTACGGCGCGGCCGGTGCCGTCGAAGTCGCCGAGATTGCGGCGAAATCGATGGGCGCTGAAGCTCAAGAGCACGGCCTCCACGGCTGGCCGGATTATCACATTATGGGGCCGGACGGCTGGTGTGGCTCGGTCGTCCGCAATGCCGGCATGTTTGCGGTCACATCCAAAATGTACCCGCTCACGTTTTTATCGGAGATGTACGATCTCGACGAGGTGGCGAAACGGCAGTGCGGACTCTGGGACGCCGAGCACGCGCCGCAGCATGACAGTTACGTGACGCGCGACTTGGCGATCAAAGAAGAGTACTTTGTCTTCTACAACCCCTACGATGAAGCGGATGTCGGCAAACTAAGGAAGTGGATGGGGATGGTGCAACAGTTCAGCAACGAGCGCGGCGTGGTCTGGACCGCGCCAACCCTCAGCACCAAAGGCCCCTATCCCTATCAGCGCTTGGTGAACCTCTATGACCTTGTAAAAGAGATCAAACAGCTTGTGGATCCAAACAATATCCTAAACCCGGGCGCACTGTACTGAACGGTTTCGGCGTTGAGTCGTTGACAAATTCATATAGGGACGAGCACTCGGGCCCGAATCGACCTGACAGCGTCCATAGGAGAACACGATGTCTGGACTGGGAAATAAAGATTATTCAGGCAAAAAACTATCGCCGCAGGAAGCGGATGCGGTCATCGCGGATCTAAAAAAGTATCTGCTGGAGATCGCCGACCGCTGGTTACTCAAAGGTCGCTTCCACACCGATATGGGCAACGGCACGCTGCCGATGGAGGCGATCAGAGTCTTTTGGCAGAACTGGTACGGTTTCGTGGCAGAGATCAATAATTTTCACGGTGTCGCCTACCAACGTCACCTGCCTTTCTTCAAGCGCCATCCCGAGCTGCAGAAACATTTCGCCAACCATGTGGCGGACGAAATGATTCATCCGAAGCCGCCTGGCCATATCCAGATCGTTCTCGAACAGGGACGGAACTTTGGCCTCATCAACGATGAGATGATCGAGTACCAGATGCTCCCTGAGTGCCGCGCTTTCTTGGAGTACTACCGCGGCGTGCTCTACGAAGGGACCATGGCCGAATGGTGGGCGTCATTCTGCGTCGAGGAGGCGGTCGGTCACTGGGCGAGGTATTTCGGCGGTGCGCTGCGTAAGGCTTATAGGTTTCCGGAAGACAAGATCGTCTATTTTCGTGTTCACGCCGAAGCGGATCTCGAGGAGCACGACGGCATCATGGCTCACGCCGATCTCGACTGGATGGTGTTGAAAAAGATGCTAGAAGAGGGGCGCGCGGAGACGCGGCCGGGCTTTAGCTTGGAATACTGCCTTCGCTGTGGGACCGCCTATTTTGCCTGGTTCTTCGAAGGCGTCTACCAGTTCGTTAACAAGGAAGGCCTATACCGCCGATGAGTGCGACTCCACCCGCCCGGCTTGTTTTCCATCCCCTTCTCCGCATCCTCGCTGACTTTGGCAACAGCCGAATTCTTGACGCCGCGCTGGAATACGATTTTTTTACTCTCATCGCCCGCGGCTTTCACTCGTATGAGGAGATCGCGCGCGAAGCCAATACGGTGCCGCGCGCCACTCGCATCGTCCTCGACAGTCTCATCGCCCTGGCCCTCGTGGAAAAACGTCAGGGGCAATACTTTTTAGCGCCGATCAGCGCGAAATTTTTGATCAAAGATACGCCTGACTACATCGGCGATTTTCGCCACGTTGCGCTGGCGATGTGGGACGGCATGGCCCATCTCAAGGAGACCCTGAAAACCGGCAAGCCGCTGGGGAGAATGGACACAGGCGGGCAGCTTGAAGTTTGGGAGAAGCTCGTCCTTGGAATTCTCCCGATCGCTCGACCCGTTGCCACCGAGCTGTGCAGGATCCTACAAATCGGCGAGCAGAACACGGGACTTCGCGTCCTCGACATTGCCGGCGGTTCCAGTATCTTCGGCATGACAATCGTCGAGCGAGACCCGTCAGCCGAAATCACCCAGCTCGATTGGCCCAACGTCAATGCGGTCGCCCGCAAGCTCAATCGCGAGCGCGGTCTGAAGGGAAAGATTCGCTTCATCGACGGCGAGTTTCGTTCCGCCCCGCTCGAGGATGGTTATTACGACCTCGTCCTCGCCAGTAACTTCTGCCGCTTTGAGTCACCTGCAGGCAACCAGGAACTTTTTCTTAAAGCCTTCCGCTTCCTGAAGCCGGGCGGAACCTTTGTCGTAAACGACTTCCTCCCCAACGAGGAGCGCACCGGACCGACATTTCCGCTGCGTTTCTCGGTTTATACCCTCACGCATACACCGGGTGGTGAATGTTACACGTATTCTGAGTATCGCCGCTGGCTTCAGGCAGCGGGCTTTAAAGACATTCAATTTTACGGGGAAATACGCGAGACCCTACCGAGCACAAGCTTGATTCTTGCCAAACGGTAGCCCCGATCTTCTATTTGCCCTTCTTGAGCAGCGTGTCGATATAAAGCCGGTCGTATTTTTCTTCCATTGCCGGGTCGTAGCTGGCAGGCGATTGGATGATAAATTTCTTTTGCGTTCTCCCTTCCCGGTACCGTTTTCCCAGTTCTTTGGACTTGATCTCCACGTCGTCGCGGATCGGAATATTATCCTCCGCGGCCAATTCCTCCTGGCCCTCTTTGGAAAGAATGAAGTCGTAAAAGAGCGCCGCCGCGTGCGGGTGCGGCGGCGTATGCGGCAATCCCACCGCCGTTAACGAAAGCAAGGTTGGATCCATTATCGCGAAGTCCAGGGGCGCTCCCTCGCCTTGCATCCCGATGATGTTATCCGCGTTGATGTCCAGCGCTCCGAGAGCCTCCCCCGCCAAAATGAGTTGAACTCTGGCGGTTCTACCGCGGTGGATTTTCAGGTTCTGCGCAGCCAGTTTCTTATGAAAATCCTCGGTTTTCTCCCAACCGTATTTCTCAGCCAGCAAATGTGTAAATCTTCCGGGGCTGCTGTCCACTGAGAGCATTCCCTTCCAGAAGGGATCCAACAGCTCAGAGTAGGTTTTCGGTACCTTGTCGGCGGGAACCTTTTTCGCATGATAAGCGAAGATCGCCATGGAGATGCGCGTCGCCGTCCAGAAGCCTTCCTTATCTTTGTACTCGCCCGCCACAACCTCTCGTTCAGGAGAAAGATACCGCGCCAGCATTCCCTTCTCCTTGAGCATTGGGCCCAGGGTCGAGTACCCTGCCCAGTAGGCATCCACCAGATACTTCTTACCGATAAATTCCATCTGCGCCACGGTAAACAACTGGCTTCCGCCCTTCTTATTGTAGCGGACTTGAACGAACGGGTATTTCTTCCCAAATGCCTTGACTAACGCCCGGATTTCATCAAGGCCGGAGGAAGAATAGAGCATTATTTCTCCCTCTTTTTTTGCCCCCTCGACGAGCCGCTGATACCGCTCGCCCGGCGCCAGCTTATTCAGTTGCAGAAATACATCCTCGGCGCTGGCCGCCAACACAACGGACGGAAAAACCAAGCTCGCGCATAGAGTAAGCCATTTCATAGTCACGCCCCCTTGCTTTTCTATCGGATTATCGCACCGTCGTCGGCTTGCGCCGATGGATTATTGGCCGCAACCCCTCTTACCGTATTACTCCTGTTAAACCGCGTCAAACAATGACGCCACGTTCGCATAGGCAGTCTTCGCGGATACTTCGGGCGGCTCAAGAGGGACTGATACCATACCGCCGGATGAAGGGGCGAAAGGCCAGCGTCAAAGCACTGATGACGATGATGGTAGAGCAGCCTAGAGCTGAAAGCTCCCCATAGCGCCCGGATTCAAACAGGTCAAATAGCAAAACGGGAACCAGCTCCGTTCCCGAGTGACCGAGAAGAACGGGCAATGAAAGCGCCTTGAAAGTCATGGTGAGCGTGCCCACGAAGCTTACAAACAGACCGGGGACTAACAGCGGCACGAGAATGCGGCGAAAGGTGCTGAAAAATCCCGCGCCACAAATCTGTGAGGCCTCTTCGAGCTCGCCGCGGATCTGGGACATCACCGCGCTACAGATTCTGGTCGAAGTTGGCAGCCGCTTGGTAATATACGCGACGATCAGGATCCAGAGCGTTCCATATAACGGGATCGGCACCGTCAGGTAGAACCAGATGAGCGCCAGCGCGAGCACCATGCTGGGATAGGCAGCGGCAGAAAAGGCCAGGCCGTCCAACAAATGGCGCCCGCGAATCTTGGTACGCACGACAATCCAGGCGATCAGGGCCGCGCACAGGGTAACGAGAGCGGCGGCGCTGAAGCCAACCACGAAATTGTTCTGGACCGCAGTCAGAATCAGATCATCTCTCAGCATCCAGGCAAAGTTTTTCAGCGTCAGGGCACGGACCATCTCCCACGACGGCGGCGCGTACCACGGCAGGAGCGATGTCCAGGCAAGAACGAGCAGTGGCAGATAGACGGCGACGCTCATCAGAACAATAACGCTCGCCAATGCGGCAATGCGCCACTGGCCTAAATGAACGATCCGGGGCTGGAATCCCTTCCCGGTAATGACGGCAAATTTTTCCGCGCCCCGCGTGGCTCTGAAATAGAGATAGAGCCCCACCACTGCCACAACCAGATAAAAGATTGAAAAGGTTGCCGCCAAATTGAAGTCCGTGGGAGGACGCCGCACAGAAAGATAAATTTCCGTGGATAGGACGTAGATGCCTGAGGGAATTCCCAGAAGAGCCGGCACTTCGAAATCCTCCAACCCGCGGATAAAGATCAGCAGCGAAACGGCCAGGGCCGCAGGCAACATGAGCCGCAGCGTCACCCTGAAAAACGTCCCGAGCATGCTTGCGCCGGACACAACCGAGGCTTCCTCCAGAGAAGGATCCATAGAACGGAAGGCTGCCGCCATGAAGAGAAAGGGGGTGTAAAAATCATCAATCCCGGAGACAAAAATCATTCCCTCCATCCCGTAGGGATTGAACGGGGCTGCGCTCAATCCCAAGAGCTTCATGACCCAGACATTGAGCAAACCCGCGGTCGGCGAAAGCAAAAGGATCCATGCGATCGTAAAAAGCACTCCAGGGATCATCATGGCCGAAAACACGGTCCCATAGACAAGGCTCTTCCACGGGAGATCCGTTCTCTCGACGAGCCAAGCGAGATACGTCCCCAGACAAAACGAGAACAGGCCGGCTCCGACTGAATAGAGAATCGAATGGCCAATCGCCGCATACAGAGCCGGATTAGCAAACGCGCGCGCGTAGTTATCGAAAGTGACGGGCGACCAGGTCCCCGGGAGACCGCTCTGAAGGCTGCCCACAACCATGACCGCGAGAGGGATGATCGTCAGGTAGACGACCAGGAAAATAATGGCGATGAGAAAAAGACCCTCGATAGTGAATCTCTTGACCCAAGCTCTCCTCTGCATTTTCTTTCCTAGACGCCAGGACGAGAAAATTGAAGCGGCGCGGGTGAGTCAGAGAATTTCCGGAAAAGTGAACTTGCGCTTGCCCAACCGTCGTGCCCCTTGCCGGGCAATCACAACCGTATCCCCGCAACGGATCGTATCCGGCGCATTCCCCGGCATCGCTCCGGGCTTGAGGACAAAGACATTGCCTTCGACGAGCGGGAGGTCGAGGTGCATCGTATACTGCGGAGTATGATAGATTGCGCCCGCGAGCGAGCCCGTGACTTGTGGCCGGTCTTCGCCTAAACCTCTGCCATGGAGAAGCATCCCTTGAGGAACATGCCCTGACTCGCGGACGAGTTTTTGGTACCTGGTCACGATCTCCCGGAAGGTAACTCCGGGGCGCATAAACTCCACCAGCGCATCAAAAACTCGAACGCTGGCCGCGAAGGAATTGGCAAGTTCAGGCGGAATCTTGCCCAGACACGCGGCTTGAACCGTCTGCGCGATGTACCCGCCGTACTTGGCCTCGAGCTCCGTGTTGATCATGTCGCCCGGTTGTAACCCGCGCTGGGGCGCAATGCGGTTCGCCCAGGGCACTCCCGAACCCGCGCCCCAGTGCGTCATACACGGGTAGTCACCGCGATTCGCGATTATGGTATACCACAGATGCGCGACAACCTCGTTCTCCATGACACCGGGCCGAATCTTTTCCAGCAAGGTTTCCACCACGCGGTCGAGAATCTCCGCCGCCTGCTCGATAAACAGCACCTCCTCCTCCCCCTTGATGGAGCGGGCCTCTTGGAGCAGCTCGGTGGCGTTTTCGAAGCTGGCCTTGGGAAAAGCCTGCCTGACCTTATCAAAAATCCCGATCACAACCGCACCTTCTGGAGCCCTCAGCAAGCCTTGCAAGCCGGAGACGCCGATACGCCCCGCATACAGCCCAAGCTCTTTCATCCTTTCAATCACGGGCTCCGCCCAGCTTCTGCGGGACATGCGGATGTCCTTGATCCAGTCCTGAGCGATGTTCCACCACTCGATCTCGTTGGCCCCGCGCACAAAAGCCGTAACCTCCCCCGCGGCGGGGAAAACGACGGCGCCTTCGGTCTGATTGCCGCCAATGTGCGTGAGATAGCGAACATCGGCCTGGAATTGGTCCCAATGGCTTTGGTTAGGAAACCCGACAAGGGCGTCCAGACCAGCTTGGCGCATGAGTTCTCGCACGCGCCCCCAACGCCGATCCCTTTCTTTTACGCTAAACTTGGGAAGACCGAATCCTCTTTCGCCGCTGTTAATCATCGCCATCTTTGCGCGCTAAAGTCTGGGTGCCTGGGACTTGAGAAACTATCGGAGCTAGCGAATCTTCAGATCGAAGGCGACCGGTCCTTTTTCCCCGCGTCGGACCTGAAACTGCACGCTGTCGCCCTCGGAAATGTCCTCGAAGCGCACGCGGGGCGCTGGACTGGAGCGGTGAAAAAAGACATCATCGCTCCCGTCATCGGGGACAATAAACCCGTAGCCTTTGTCACGGATAATTTTTTTAACTGTTCCCGTCATCTTTTCCCTCTCCACCGCGAAACTGAGTCTTGAGCATCTCATAGTCTGCTCGAATGCCTATGTCAAGAAACCATCCGCCGCTTGATTTGGGAAAAGTCTGCACCCGGCACGAAGCACGACCGTGAATCCCGGCTTGCATGGCTTCGGTTATTTGGCTAACGTCTGCTCATGTCGCGTCGTTTCAGCATCGTTGTCGAGAAAGACTACTTTAACTTCGCGTCGGCGCATTTCCTCCTTTTTGCTGACGGTCAAAGAGAAGCCCTGCACGGGCATAATTACCAAATCTCTGTTGCCGTCGGGGGCGAATTAGACACCGCCGGCGTCCTGCTCAACTTCATCACATTCAAGCCTCTGGTGAAGCAGGTTTGCGACCAGCTGGACCATCGCACTCTCATCCAAGGGGCCAGTCCGATTTTGCGGATTCAGAAAAAGCGCCATGAGATCGGCGTCCTTTACAAAAACCAGCGCCTGGTTCTGCCGCGGCGGGATGTGATTCTCCTTCCGCTAGTGAACACCAGCACCGAGCTATTGGCTGAGTATGTGGCCAGTCTGATCCGCCGCAAGGTCCGGCGCTATTACCCGGGCGTCAAACTCCATCTGATTGAGGTTGGGATCGAAGAGAGCCGGGGGCAAAAGGGATTTTACCGCGGAGAATTTTAGTGCCGACGGTCTTTGTCTATTGTGACGGCTACTATGCAAATCTAGGTACTCACGTCTTTCCGATCCAAAAATACCGTCTGGTTTATCGCGAACTAATGTCCCAGGGCCATGCACGCCGCGTGATCCAGCCCCCGCCCGCGGCACGCGAGGATTTGCTTCTCGTGCACACGCCGGACTACGTTGCCGATCTCCTCGAAGGGCGCTCGTCGCCTCACACCGACTCCTCGGAGCTGCCTCTGTCGCCCCAAATCGTAAACGCATTTCTTCTAGCGACAGGAGGAACGGTTCGAGCTTGCGAGGAGGCGCTGGAGCAAGGTTGCGCCGTCAATCTGGCAGGCGGGTTCCATCACGCCTTCCCTGACCACGCCGAAGGCTTTTGTTACATCAACGACATGGCAGTCGCGGTCCGCAAGCTACAGGGACAAAATCACGGGATCCGGATCGCCGTGATCGATTGCGACCTGCATCAGGGAAACGGCAGCGCTTTCATCTTTAGAGATGACGAAACGGTGTATACCTTTTCGATCCACCAGCGCGACCTCTATCCGCTCAAGCAGGACAGCAATTGGGATATTCACTTGCGCAACGGCGTTGGTGACGGCGAGTATCTTGACCATCTGCAACGCGCCGTGCCCGCCATCGTCGAGCGTTTTAAACCCGATTTCGTTCTCTATCAAGCGGGCGCCGACCCCTACGAACAAGACCAACTCGGCGACTTGTGTTTGAGCATTGACGGACTGAAAAAACGCGACGAGCTCGTCTTCGAGCTCTGCCAAACCCATGGCATCCCCGTCGCGGCGCTCTTAGGCGGCGGCTACGCGATTGAGACCCGTGACACGGTAATCATCCATGTCAATACGTGCCGCGTGGCAATGAAATACTTTGGCTGACGCCGTTTTGGTTGCGCCCGATCACGTGTCTGTTTTTTTGCCTTTTTTTCGCTTCCCTTTCTACTTTTTTCATTCTTACTTTTCCTTAATTGCGCCACCCTGATCTTACGGCACCACGGCCGCAACTCCGCCCTTGACACTCCGCAAAAAGGGTGTATATTCACCCATAATGCCTCGCAAGTTCGATGTTGCGGCACGCCTCAAGGAAGAGGGCCCGCTATGTTGTTGTGGCAATCTTCGCAAGGCGGTGCGTGCGGTCACGCAATTCTATGACCAGGCCTTGCGTGCAAGCGGCGTGCGCGCCAGTCAGCTTGGGCTACTGGCGACCAGCAGTGCGCTGGGTACAACGACCATGAATCGGCTAGCGGATTTCATGGTGATGGACCGAACGACCCTGACCCGCAACCTTCGACCGCTAGAAAAGCAGGGCTTGGTTCGGGTGAGCCAGGGCACAGATCGGCGCGAGCGCGAGATCACCGTCACCAGGGAGGGACAAGAGCTTCTGGCGAATGCTTATCCCCTGTGGCAAAAGGCACAGACAAAGGTTGTAAATACCTTTGGGCAAAGGCGGATCCGGCGCTTTTTATCCGACTTGTCAGCGATTGTGAAGGTCGTTCAGGCGGAGTGAATTTTTTGGAACTAAATAGGTGCATATGCAGTTAAACGGGTGTATTGACACCTTGGAGGTAGTCAAATGATGTCAGAGAAAGCCGAAGCCGAGCTGGAACACGGAATTCCTCGCGTTGTGGAAGATATATTGGCTGGTGGAATCGTCCTTTCCGAGCAGAAAAGCAGCGTCGGGAATTGGTCGTCGGAGAAAGAGCTGGCGGTCCGCCGTGCTGACGGATGCGCTGGTCGAGATCCGCGATTATTGTGGGCATCCGCGCCACAAAAAGCAGGTTGCCGAGGATCTGCAGTGGGTTTTCGGCGACGACCCGCGCTGGCCTTTTTCTTTTCTCGGGGTTTGCGCGGTATTTGATCTCGACCCTGGGTACGTGAGGGGAGTGGTTTGGCATTGGCTTCAGGACGCGCTCAAAGCGGCGGATCCAAACGCTAAGACCGACTTTTATCCGACTCTCCTTCAGTGATCAGGAGAAAAATATGGGAACACAAGGAATTCAAACAGTTACCGATGATACTTTTGAAAACAATGTTTTTTCATCAACCACGCCCGTTCTGGTTGATTTCTGGGCCACGTGGTGTACCCCTTGCCGAGCCTTGGCACCGGTGGTTGAGCACGTTGCCGAGCACTATCAGGGAAAGCTCAGGGTAGCCAAATTAGATGTAGACGAGAACGGGAAGACGGCGCTACGCTTCAATGTCCAGAGCATTCCCACGCTGATTCTCTTCGTTCGCGGCGCGCCTGTCGAGCGCATCGTTGGCTTCATGCCCGAAGAGCAGCTTCTGTCCCGTCTCGAGCGACATCTCGCGGAGGTTGAGAAACACAGCGTCCACGATCGATTCGTCGGCGGATGATAGTTCGCTTGGTTCAACTGTTTGAATTGCCCTTCTGGTCTACGCGAAACCCGCCTGCTTCCGTAACTACCGGGCGAGCACATGGACTTCTTAAAAATGCTAAAATGGCGATATGTCAGTTAAAGAAACACCCGTAGAAAAAAGACTGATCAAAAGAAAACATCGGCTCCTCGGAACAGTTACCGGCTGACGCCTTTGTTCCGCCTAGTCTCGTTCCAGTTCATGGCAAAGAAGATTACAGCGACCAGCCCATAGCCCAGGGCAAACTCCGGCGCCTCGAAGAGTCCGAAGCGCGACGAGACGCCTCCTGGAGTGATTTCATAGGCATGAATAATTCCGACCAGGGAGAATAGCGCGGCCGCCAGGGACCAGAAAGCGGCACGCCTGAATGCGCGCTCGATGAGAAACACACCAATGGCCGCCAGGATCATGGACGTGAAGATGAAGCCGCGCTCGAGCGCGATCATCCCGTGAATCGCGAGGCTCTGACTAAATGATTCCAGGCCTACTGTCGACAATGTTTTTCCTCCCGCTTTCAGCCCCGTTTCGACCATCAGCAGCCCCCAGGCGGCCAGAGCCGGGAAGAGTCCTAAAGCTACTGCCGGGGCGTGCTCTTTCGGCGTTTCCTGGAATGACTGCGCGACAATGATGATGCCGATGTAAAGCAAAATGCCAATTCCCGCTTCCAATGGAATAAAGGTCCGAACCGTGTTAATCGTGCCCGTGAAGCAAAGGAGGCTAATGAAGATTCCGTTGAGAGCGGAGTAGCCGGAGCGCGCCCCAAGCCGCTTCCAGCCGGGATGCCCGATATAGATCGTGGTCGGGAAAGCGCTGCCAAAGAGCGAGGCAACAATAGACCCGATGCCGTTGGCCATCAGGGAGGGGAAGGTCCGGTAGCGGTCTCCCGCAGCCTCCGCGCTTTCGATGTTCTGCAGAGACCCAACCACATTGAAAATCCCCATCGGAAGGATGACCGAGAAATATTTCGAGAATTGTGGGTCCGAGAGGGCGTCCCAGAGTGGACTCCCGGTAAACGCGGGCAAGGTGAACGCGAAGCTTATGCTCCAAGCTTGGTCTGACATGGCGCCCAGCGCCCACGCCAACACCGTTCCCACAAGGATCGCCACTAACCCTCCCGGCAGAGCGGCGGGATAACGATAGTGCGAGAAATAGGAAACCAGAATCAGCGACATGGGAACAAGGGCAATGAGAGGCTTCTCGAAAATGCGAAACAGAAAATCCATCGAGATGAAGGTGACAGCGATCCCCGCTAGGGCCGAGAGCAAAGCCGCCCGGGGTGTCATCCGGCGCACCCGCTCGGCAATGAAGGCTCCAACAATCTCAATGGCGCCGTTGAGAAAACAGGCAACCAGTCCCACCTTCCAGGCCCAAACCGGGTCTTTCGTTTCTTGATAGATAGGCAGCATGATGAAGAAGACATAAGCAAACAGACTCACCGTGTTGATCCCATAAGGAAGTGCCGTGACGTCGGTCCTCCCGGTCTCGCGGGCAAGCGCGCGCGCCTGCCACGCATAAAAGAAGTTGCCAAACAGAATCGAGATCGCCGCGCCGGGAAGTATTTCCTGGAAGATGATGGAATCGGGAAGATGGATGAGTTCCCGGCACAGACTGACGATGAGAATCAACTGAATCAGGTTGTCGATCATCAGACCGAAGAAACCATCCAGGTCATTGCGCACAAGCCACGGATGCGAAGAGCGTGCCATAAAAACGCCTAACATGTTTTTTGGTGAGCGACTTTACGACTGGCTCTGTGTCATGTCAATGATTCTTTCGGTTTGGCGCTTCGTGGCCCGGCCAACTAAGGCATGGAACCACAGGTTTTCTCTTGCAAACTCTCCCACACGCAGTTAAGAAAACTTATACAGCGCGATGCGGACTCTTCTTTTCAAAGATCTGGGAACGATCGACTACCTGAGCGCGCTCGCGCTCCAGGAAAAACTATTAGAGCGCCGGCAGGCAGGCGAGCTGATCGATATCTTGCTTGTGCTTGAACATCCGCACGTTTTCACCCTAGGGCACGGTGGAAAGGAGCAGCACCTGCTCAATCCAGGAGCAATCCCCTTCTATCGCACCAGCCGGGGCGGGGACATGACCTATCATGGCCCGGGCCAGATCATTGTCTATCCGATCATCGACCTACGTTCGCGGCTGCGAAAGGCGGTTCACGGCTATTTGCGCCGTCTCGAACAAGTAACGATGAGAACCCTGCAAAGATTTGGCATCCCGGCGCGGCGGATGCCGCCATGGAGCGGCATATGGATCGAAAAAAGGAAGATCGCGTCGATCGGCATCGCGGTGCGCCGGCGAGTGAGCTACCACGGCTTGGCGCTGAACGTGTCAACGAACCTGAGTTACTTCAACCGCATTGTCCCCTGCGGTCTTGCCTGGGCGCAAACGACTTCGATGGAAAAAGAGCTGGGAGAACAAATTTCTCTCGGTGAAGTCAAAGAAGAGTGGGTCCGTAATTTCGTTACGCAATTTGGTTACCAGAAGCTGGAAGAACTATGCCCCGAAGACATCCAGATTGGATCAAAGTCAAAGCCCCCGGTAGTCCCAACTATCTCCGCCTCAAGCGGATTTTGAGGGAACGCAAACTCCACACCGTCTGCGAGGAAGCGCGCTGCCCCAACATCGGCGAGTGCTGGAGTCACAAGACTGCCACTTTCTTGATCCTGGGCAACACCTGCACGCGCGGCTGCCGATTCTGCGCCATCAGCAAGGGCAAACCAAACTCGCTCGATCCCGAGGAACCTCAACAGGTCGCCCAAACCGTCAAAGAATTGGGGCTTTCCCACATCGTGGTAACGTCAGTGGACCGTGACGATCTTCCCGACGGCGGCTCCAATCATTTCGCGCAAACTGTCTTGTGGCTCAAAACGCTCAATCCCGGAATCCGCGTGGAGGTTCTTATTCCTGACTTCAAAGGCGACCGCTCTGCGCTGGGAACCGTCGTCGACTCTGGCATCGACATCTTGAACCACAATATCGAAACCGTTCCCCGGCTTTACCGAAAGGTCCGACCCGGCGCTATTTATTGCCGCTCTCTGGAGCTACTCAACACCGCCAAGAAAATGCGCCAGGAGATTCTCACCAAGTCGGGACTGATGCTGGGGGTTGGAGAAACGATTGAAGAGGTGATGTTGACGTTAGGGGACCTGCGCGACGTGGGATGTGATATAGTGACTCTGGGACAGTATCTGCAACCTTCCACCCACCAACTATCGGTGTCGCGCTACGTAACTCCGGCTGAATTTGACGTGCTCGGTAGAAATGCCCGGGAGCTTGGCTTCCGTCACGTGGAGGCTGGTCCACTGGTGCGCAGTTCCTACCACGCCTGGAGCCACGTCCACTGACCTTTAACCCTTCCGCGCCTTGTAATAATCTGCGTCGATCTGGATGAATTGTTTCCATTTGTCCGGCACGGCGGCCTCTTCAAAAATCGCTTCGACCGGACACACTGGCTCGCACGCTCCGCAGTCAATACACTCTTCTGGATCGATGTACAGCTTTTTCTCCTTGGCGAATTCTTCCGTTTCATTTTTGGTCGGATGAATGCAATCTACAGGACAAACGTCAACACAAGCAGTGTCTTTGACATCGATACAGGGCTCAGCAATTATGTACGTCATTAACTCCTCCTCGGGCTCGGACTGAATTTGCCTTACTACCAGATCAGGATTTCTAAGTCAATAAACGCTGCCCCTAGGACGCGGTCGAATCCGCCCCCTGCGAGATCAAGCGCACCACGGCTTCGCGGATCACTTTATCGCTGACCTCTCCGAAGTGTTCTTTAAAGCGTTCGATCGGCACCACCGCCTTGGCCATGGTGCGGTGCCCGCCGGCGCTGCCCAGCTCGTCGAACAGTCTCTTCATGACATCACCGGCGCTGCCCACGTACCCCACATTGCGAACGGAAATCACCACCCGGTCGCCACACAGTCCGGACACCACACTCCATTCCACCCCCTCGATTTGGAGGCTCAACTCGGCCATCTGCGGGATCACGTCTTCCCGGCGGATTTCCCCCATGTGAATCACGGCCACGCCGTCCTCAAGCTGTAAGCGAGTCAAGGCACGGCCAAACGCTTCCAGATCCTCGCGCGGCAAAGCGGGACGTTCCATTTTTATGATCAGCGCCCGGTTCGCGAGCGGATAAAGATACGTGAAAGCCTCCAAATCGGCGGCGTGGCTTCCCCGCTCCAAAAAAAGTGTATCGGTCTTGATCCCGTAGAGGAGCGCAGTAGCCAGTCGCTGGGAGGGTTTGATGCCCGCCGCTCTGAGATAACCGGTGAAAATCGTGGAGGTCGCTCCATACGGGGTCCTGAGGTCGGCATAGCGCGACTTAAATGAGGTTCGCATGGGATGATGATCCACGACGAGATCTACCCTGCCTAGCGGTTGCTCAAAATAGGGAGGTTGAACGTCCACAAGCGCCAACCGAGCCCGGTCCTGATGCAGCTCTTCGTGAGTGATCTTGTCAATTTGAATGTCGAGGAGGCGCAGCATGGCAAGGTTTTCCGGTCGCGTCACCTCGCCAAAAGTTACGATCGGCGTGGTCGCTCGGTTGCGCCCCAATAGCTCGCGCAGAGCGAGAGCGCTTCCGATGGCGTCCGGGTCCGGGTCGTGCTGCAGCAAAATCTGGATTTTATCCTTTTCGCGGAACAGCGTACGGATTTTTTCTACCTGCTGTTGATTTAATACGTCGAGCAGTTGCGCGGCACAAAACTCTTTGAAGACGTCCTCCAAGGGCACATGGCGCAAGAACGGGTCTCTTTTTTTCGCCGCATTTTCCACTCCTGGAGAAAGGGAGAGAATCGAAAGATTCGAGCGCAACGACCTGAGGAGGGTATAGACCTTTTCCCTGAGGGGCGCGTCGCGCAGGAAAAGAATCGCCTGACGGGCTGCGTGCGCATGGATTTTCTCATAAGTCTCCGGGTTATCCAGAATACCCCATTGGCTACTTCCGCCCCTTCTCCGGATTCTCCTTGATACCTCTCGGCTCTGCACAAGAAACAGGACCTCTCTGGGCCTCATCGCCAATTTTCCCATAAACTGGAAAAGTAAATCGTCCTCGCAAATCGCCAGGTACTTCATAGGCACATCGGGATCGGCAAGTTAAATCGCGGTTGGAAAAACGGAGAAGCAACGACAACCGAACACAGCGAATGAGTTTATCATCAAGGTTTGTGAAATGAAAGCCGATGAACCTCGGCTGGAGAGCAAAAACAAACTCCTTGACAGTGAGCCTGCTCAGCCTTTATTGGTGGACTCAACCCAAAACATCAACAACCACCCGCAGCCATCGTGCCCCTGCGCAGGAGGAGCCAGTGGACATCGTCGGTTACCGCGGGGCGTGCGGCCACGCTCCCGTCCTGACCCTCGGGCAATGGAAGATGGGAAAGTTTTGGCGGACACTATCAGCAGAGGCCCCTGGGTGTTTCGCTGGTCGGAAGGAAGTTATGGCTCGCGTTCTTCTCACTGATGTCACCAAAACCTTCGGCCAAACCGTGGTCGTCAACCATCTCGATCTGCAGGTGCCGGATAAGCAGTTTGTCGTTTTGGTCGGACCATCGGGCTGCGGAAAGACCACGACACTGCGTCTGATAGCCGGGCTGGAAGAATTATCCGGAGGCAAGATTCATATCGGGGAGCGGCTCGTGAACGAGGTCCCGCCCAAGGACCGGAACATCGCGATGGTCTTTCAGAACTACGCCCTTTATCCTCATATGACCGTGTACAAAAACATGGCCGTGGGGCTCCAGCTGCGCGGGCACCGCAAGAAGGAAATCCAACGGCGGGTAGGTGAAGCAGCAGAGATGCTTCACATCACGGAACTTTTGGAGCGCAAACCCGCCCAGCTTTCTGGCGGCGAGCGGCAGCGGGTCGCGATGGGACGCGCGATCGTTCGCAAGCCGGAGGTCTTTCTTTTTGACGAGCCCCTAAGCAACCTCGACGCCAAGCTGCGCGTGCGCATGCGCGCGGAGATCAAACAACTGCACGCGCGGGTTGAAACGACCGTCATCTATGTCACCCACGACCAAGTCGAGGCGATGACTCTGGCCGATCACATCGTGGTCATGAACAAAGGCGTGATCATGCAAGAAGGCAATCCGCTCGAGGTTTACAGAAATCCGCACAACCTTTTTGTCGCTGGTTTCATGGGGTCGCCGCCGATGAATTTTTTGACCGTCCGCGTCGCTAACAGAGCCTCCGGTCTTTGTCTGACCGCCGACGGGCTTGAGATCAGCGTGCCGAGAGGGCGATTCAAATTCTCGGGCGAGTGGGTCGGTCGTGAACTGACTCTCGGGATACGGCCGGAGCACCTAAGCGCCGGGGCGCAGCCGGATTCTGTTTCTATCGAAGGGACCGTGGAACTCCACGAACAGTTGGGATCGGCCGCCGCGGTCCATCTGAGGGCTGGAGGTCAAGAGATTGTCGCGCTGTGCGACCCGGACGAGACGCCGCGCGTGAATGAGCGTATGCATTTTTCGATGGATCACAATAAGATTCATTTGTTCGACCCGAAAACCGAGCTTTCCGTGCCTTAGTCCGAAAAAAACCGGCCGTGTTCCCGCGGCGAATGGAGGTGAACAGCCAATGGTCCGGGTGTTGAAAAACCACGAGATGGAAGATCTTGTTCCCATGGCGGAAGAGATTGAAGTCATTGAAACCGCCTTTCGGGAGATGGGTGAAGGAAAAGCCCTCAGCGCGCCGCGCGCGCGCCTGCGCGTCCAGGCCCCGGGCAAAGAGGAAGGCACACAATATTACTTCAACAACATCATGGGACTCGTCCCGGGGATAAGATCGATGGCGCTGCGCATCGATTCCAGTTTCTCGCGCGAAGACCGCGTGGGCGAATCGCTGCGGAGAGTTTATCCAGGCAATTTTGTCGGCATGGTGTTTCTTTTCGACATGGAGAGCTGCGAGCTTCTGGCGATCATGGACGATCACATCCCATCCGTGATGCGCGTCGGGGCTACCAGTGGGGTTGCCGCGAAAGTGCTCGCCCGTGCTGATGCAAGGGTCATGGGGCTGCTGGGCTCCGGGGAGCAGGCGCGAACGCAGGTGCTCGCGGCGTGCGCGGTCCGGCCCATCAAAACCGTAAAAGTCTACAGCCCAACGCGCGCAAACCGCGAACGATTCGCGCGCGAGATGACCGGGAAAACCAGCATCGAAGTTACCGCGGTCGATACGGCGGAGGAAGCGGTCCGCGAAAGCGATCTCGTGACGGCGGCCACCAACACGGTGGATCCCGTGATTAAGGGTTCGTGGCTTGCAGAAGGTTGTCACGTCAACAGCATTGTCGGCGGGGACGGCTATCTGCCGCGTAAGGAGCTCGATGACGACGTCATCCGCCGCGCCGGGCTGATCGTGGTCGGCTACAAGAAACAGATTTTTCTCGACCGCCAGGCAGAATTCTTTGACCGATTGGAACGTGGTCTGGTCCGCGCGGAAGATCTCCACGAACTCGGGGAACTGCTCACGGGCCAGTGCCGCGGCCGTAACGACGACAAGGAAATTACCCTGTTCAAAAATAACACCGGCATGGGGATCCAGTTTGCCGCCACCGCAAGAATCATCTACGAGAAAGCCCGTGCCCAAGGCATCGGCACAGAGCTGCCGTCAGAGCTTTTCGTGACCCAGCGCGGGGATAGAACTTACTCGCCCTGAGCCATCGTTCCTCCAGCTAGGGTAAGCGCCGCACCGCTGAAACATTTTTCCTCCGTCCGCGGTGCTGTCTCCGCGTGAACAAAACGATCCAGGAAACGTCTAACAATTCGAGAGACATCCGCGCTACCGCGACCGCGCCGCGGAGTTCGCGCGAAAAGGAGGAAACGGTGCAACAAACATTCGAAAAAGGTTACCGGGTTAGAGTGGTAGGCCATCATCCCTGGATGCCGCACCGCGCCGGCAGCGTCAAGGAAGTGCTCAATAAAGCCGGTAATCGGTTAATCGTTAGGTTTGATCAGGATGAACTGGGAACCTGGCACGACGAAGACGGCGACCCCGTTCTTCAATTGGGGGAACATGACTTGCTGGTTATTCAGGAACAGTCAGGCGTTCGTCCCTAGCAACGGAATCGGACGGGGTATTCATGGACCCTGTTTCGCTTGCTGCGCTTCCTCCGCGTTCTTTTTCTCTTCGGCTTTCGGAATCTCGTTCACAGCCAGCGCCTTTACCCACCCGATTGTACCTTGTTGAGAGCGAACCATATACCACTTTTCACCATTTGTACTCGCCTGACCCACCGGCGTAAGCGTGGCCCCTTTTTGCGCTTTCTCGACCCGCGCCGAATATTCGTCCTGTTGGGCGTAGAGATAAGTATCCTCATCCTTAATAGAGAGAGCAGCCGGAAAAGTTACCACGGGCGCCGGTGCGCTTCCTTCTTGGCCCGTGGCCCCGCCCCGGTGCACTCCCTGTGACCTCCCCTTGCTGATTCCTCCGGTTGGAGCTTTGACACCACCCAACCCCTTACCGTATTCAACGAACGCCTGCCCGAATAGCTGTTCTCCCGTAAGAAAAACCAGGATCAAAGCCAGTGTTCCTTGTGTAATCCACTTCATGACATATTCCTCCTTAATAAATAAGACTTAGGAGTTTCCCCATTCGGGTTCGGGCTTACCTCGAAACTCAAGACTCGGAACTCGCCGCTCGGCAAGCGCGGATAGCCCTTTCTCAACTATGGGTCACGGATACGGCACCTGAACCAGTTGGTCTGTTGCGCTTTGCACATCCTCTCGCCAAAGTTGCAGCAGCCTTCTAGCGATCGGCCCCGGTCTGCCATCGCCGACAGCTCGATCATCCCACCGCACTACGGGTGCGACTTTGATCGAGCTTCCCAAAAGCAACATTTCTGCGGCGGCGCGCCCCTCTTCCAGGCCAACATCCGCCACCACAACGTCCTTTAACGCACCCTCCTCAACCAGACGCTGCGCAAGGTGCAAGATCCGTTGCACCGTAATGCCGGAAAGAATCGCATCAAAGCGTGGATGGCGAAAGACGCGTTCCTGCGTGACAAACGCCACGTTCATGTTTGAACTCTCTGCCACCATGCCTCGGCTCTCAAGAAAGATGCCGTTGTCAGCGCCGCGTTCTTTGGCCTCAACTACAACCAAAACATTGGGGAGGTAATTCGTAGATTTAACCTTAGCAAAAAAGGGTGGCTTGATCGGAATCGTGCTTGTGACCACCTTTACGCCTTCCGTATAGAATGACTCCGGATACCTTTCGGCCTTAAAAACAACCACGTAGAAGCTGCTGCCAACGCATTCGCTCGGAGCCAAACCAAAACCCCCGGGGCCCGCGGAAAGCCAATAGCGGACCGATCCCTCCCGCTGCCCACTGGCCGCCGTTGTGTCCAAAATAATCCGCCGTAGCTCGGCCGGCGGAAACGGCAATGGTATGCGTGCCATTGCCGCTGATTGTAAAAGCCGCTCCAGGTGGGGATCGAGCTGGTATAGCATTCCATGCGCCAGCGTTGCCGTGTCAAACACCGCATGCCCACGGTGCACCATGTGATCGTCCAGCGGGAGCACCATCAGAGCCGGATCCGTAACGATGCCCCCCAGGATGCTCGAATACATGGAGTAGAAGTTTAGCGCATTGCCGTGCACGGCGTGCGTGAGCCGTTGCAGCGCTTCTTCCTTCGTGAATCGGGGCGTTCTTTGCGTCTTGACCATGTCTCGTGCTCCTAACTCTCCATTAGAACTCGATCGGGACTCTTGCCGTCTTTGCCGCCGGGGCGGTGGTTCGTTGACTCTTCTTTCGGAGCATACGAAAACGCGCATCGGCGTGGCAACGGTGTTCTGCGATGACTGATGCGAAAAACAAAAGTGTTGCTGACCTGCTAGTCGTCGGCTTCGGTTTCTTCTTCTTTGTCCCCTTTCCAGAACGCTAGAACCGCCATCTTCAGGAAGGTTAAAGAAGCATACATGATCGCGCTGAGACCCACGGTCGCCAGCAACCAGTGATCCGCTGCCTTGAACTTCCCATCGGGTCCGTTGTAATCAATAATCCCCAAGATCAAAGCGAGAATGATTCCCCAAACGGTGGCCGCCGCTAGTTGGTAGGTGTTCGCCTTCGCATGAAGGCTCGCAAGCAGTCTCAAAAAGCCACTCACCACAAACCGTGCCTCACGAAACCTGTCGCTTGAACGACAGGAGTTCAATGGTAACAGAAATGCCGGCTCGGGTCATCCCCAAGATCACCCGGCCATCAAGATAAAACCTCGGAATCTGGCGCGCAAGATTTCACGCACTCAGCGATTTGCGACGGCCAAACCCTGTGACGGCGCCATTGCGGCTCATCGCATGTGAGATTATCCGTCTCTTTCTCAGCGCCCTTTCATCTGCCAGTTCAATTCGTTTCCCAGCCGCCGCCGAGAGCTTTATAAAGCGCGACGAGATTCGACGCCATCGTCGCCTGACTTTGAGTGAGTTCGACCTCCGTGGCATAAAGCGCGCGCTGCGTATCGAGGACGCTGAGAAAATCATTGAGTCCCCTGATATAAAGCTCATTGGCCATCGTCACCGCCCGGCGATTGGCGGCGACCGCGTCGGTGAGGGAGCGATAGCGCCCCTGCTCATTGGCGTAGTTCACCAGGGCAGTTTCCACGTCCTGAAAAGCGCTCAGGACTGATTTTTCGTACTGGGTTAGCGCCTGCTCCTGCTGCGCGTTACGGATCTCGATGTTGGCGCGAATTTTACCGGCGTCAAATACCGGCCAGCTGATCCTGGGCCCGATGGACCACAAACGGCTGCCGCCCGTGAACCAATCGCTTGCGCTGATGCTCTGCAGGCCGAGAACCCCCGTCAGGAAAAACTTCGGGTACAGGTCTGCGGTCGCGGCGCCGACCTGCGCCGTGGCGGCGGCAAGTTGCCGTTCGGCGCGACGAATATCCGGACGCCGTCTGAGAAGATCGGAGGGCAATCCGACGAGGACCTCCGGCGGCAGGCCGGGAATCTCCGTTTCCTTTGCCAGCTCGTCCCAAAGCGCGCCGGGCTGTAACCCAAGAAGAACATCGAGCGCGTAGGCCGCCTGCTTCAGAGAGCTTTCCAAGGTAGGAATCTGCGATGCCGTGGTGTTGACCTGAGCTTCCTGTTGCACCACATCCAGGTCGCTGGCAAGCCCCGCCTGAAAGCGCACCTGCGTCAGTCCCAAGGTGTCTTGCTGGGTCTTCAGGTTGGCGCGCGCTACGGTGAGCCGGCGCTGAAAGCCGCGCAGGTCGATATAATTCTTGGCCACTTCGCCAAGCAACGTTACCAAAACGTCGCGCCGGTCTTCCACGGTCGCGTCGATCGTGGCGTCCGCGGCTTCAACGCTGCGGCGCACCCCACCAAATACGTCAATTTCCCAATTGGCGTCAAAGCCGGTCCGATAAAGGTTCTGATCCAAATTGCCGCCGCCAGAGGGCGCTACCACGGCGCCCTGAGCGGGCGCTCCGATGGCGTTCTCGCTGGCGTGATTACGCGTGTACGAGCCTGATACATCGAGCGTCGGCCAGGCACCGGACGCGGCAACTACCCGCGATGCCCGCGCCTCCCGAATCCGAGCCTCCGCTATCCGCAGGTCCAGATTGGAATTGACTGCGCGCTCCACCAGAGAATCCAGCAACGAATCGTTGAACTTCGTCCACCACCGGGTTAGCTCTACGGACTTCGCGTCGACGCCGCTCTGTTGCCCTTCCTGCCAGCCGGCGGGAACCGCAAGATCGGGCTTCCGATAGTTGGGCCCTACCGCGCAACCGCTGGCCAGGAACATCAAGCCTGTGGTCGCGATTCGAAACTTGTTGACTAACTTCACGGGGTTCATCTTTGATTCCTCTACCTCCTATAACCCGTTTGTTTTGGATATTGCTACGTGAGCCGGTGACGAAACATCCACGAGGCGGCCGGCAGCGTAACGGCGGCAATGATTGCCAGGGGCCACAAGTCCGGGAACAGGAGGGGGAGTCCCGCTCCCTCGAGATACACCCGATGGGCGATGTCGATCGCGTATCGCAACGGGTTGATCAGAGTGAGGTACTGAAGGTTTTCAGGCATGCTGCTGATCGGCGTCGTCAGCCCTGACAAGAGCGAAAAAGGCATAATCAAAAGAAACGAAAAAAGCATCGCCTGCTGCATGGTCGCCGCGACCGACGAGAGCAAGAGCCCGATCCCGATCGCCGCCAAAAGAAATAAGCTCAGCCCCGCGTAGAGAGTTAGAAACGATCCAGCGAACGGGATGCGAAACCAAAGTTGCGCCACCAACAGGACAAGTGTCGCCTGCACAACCCCGACGAGCATTGAAGGCAATGCCTTCCCGGCCATGATCTCGACGGGGCGAAAGGGGGTCACGAGCAACTGGTCAAAAGTTCCTTGTTCGCGTTCGCGGGCAACTGACAGTCCGGTAAGAAGAAGTGTCTGCAGCAACGTGAGCGTCCCGATCAAAGCCGGGATCATATGCCAGCGGGTTTCTAAATTCGGGTTGTACCACGCGCGTGTCGAAACCCGGATCGGCGGCCCGCGTTGACCATGATCTGTCCGCCAGTTGGCATTGAATGCTTCGACGATAACGTTGACATAGCCCATGGCAGTGCCTGCGGTGTTGGAGTTCCGGCCATCGGCGATCACTTGCACATTGGCCTGCGCGCCGGAAAGCAGACGCCGCTCAAAATCCTGATCAATCTGAATCACCAGCAGGGCGCGCCGCTCATTGATCATACTTCTAATGTCTGCCGCCCGATCCAGGTTAGCCACGCGTCGAAACACACCGGAGCCGTCCAATCCTGCGAGCAACTCTTGCGCGGTGGCGCTCCGATCTTGATCGAACACCGCGTACGGAATTTCGTTCAAGTCGTAAGTTGCCACGTATCCGTAGATCAGACACTGCAGTATCGGCGGCGCCAGCAGACTAAAGCGGCTGCGCGGATCCTTGAGAATCGCCAGCAGCTCTTTGCGCGTAAGCGCCAGAATGCGAAGGAGCGTATCAAGCATAGCGGCTCTCAAGCTAGTTCTTTTCGCGTCACTCTTCGAGTTAGAACGAAAAACAGTGTCGCCATTGCCGCCAGCACCGCGGCATTCGGCACAATGAGCGTCCAGATGTCGCCTGCGAGAAAAATAGTCTGCAGCAACGTCACATAGTAGCGAGCGGGCAACACGTAGGTGATGATTCGGACCGCTGCCGGCATGCTGCGCAAATCAAAAAGAAATCCCGAGAGCATTACCGCTGGCAGAAATGTAACCAGAAGAGCAATCTGGCTGGCCACGAACTGGCTTCTGACCGTAGACGAGATCAAAAGCCCCATCGCCAACGCCACCAGCAAGTAGAGCATCGAAACCCCGCTCAGCACGGTCACCGAGCCGCGGAAAGGAACGTGAAAAAGAAACTTAGCGGCCAAAAGACACAGCACCAACCCGATCATGCCGAGCGCAAAGTAGGGGATGGTTTTGCCGAGCAAAATCTCGTCGGGCCGGACGGGTGTTACGAACAGCGCCTCCATCGTCCCGCGTTCCCACTCTCGCGCCACTACCAATGATGTCAGGAATGCGCCGATCAGTGTCATGATCAACACGATCAGGCCGGGCACCAGGAAATAGCGGCTTTCATTGGCTTCGTTGAACCAGAGCCGGTTCTGCACCGTCACCGGTCCGAGCAATACTCCTCTACCCTCGGCACTTCGGCGCGCCGCCCACTGACCCACTGCTCCCTGGGCATAGCTCTGAATAATGCGCGCGTGGTTGGCATCCGTTCCGTGAACGAGAACCTGTACTTCCGCGTCTCCAAGGGTTAACTGGCGGCTAAAATCAGGGCGGATGCGCACGATCGCATCGACCTTGCGCGCCAGCATGAGTTCCTGTGCGCGCGGCATCGAGGTCAAAAGCTGCGCGTCGAAGTATGGCGAGAGCTGGAAGCTGGCCGCCAGCTCTGTGGCGTCGGGCGAGGGGTCTTCCAAAACCACGGCCACCGGCGCGTTCATGACGTCCAGAGACAGCCCGTAGCCGAACAGCAGAATCAATACTACCGGGAGTACGATCCCGAGCGCGATGCTGCTGGGATCACGCACCACCTGAAGCGACTCTTTACGCACGAGGGACCATACGCGCCGCCTCTTCGCGGAAAACCGATCGCGCTTTGAATTGGATACGCTCATCAAACAGCCGCTCCCCGCTCTGGCGATCGGCTGGCATCGGTCACGCGTGCTTCTTCGACGATTGCGATAAACGCGTCCTCCATGGTCGGCTCGCGCGCCCCTTCATGATGGGCCCGCCGGCGAACCTCAGCAGGCGGGCCCTGGGCCAGGACACGGCCGGCGTCCAGGATCACCACCCGGTCACAGTATTCCGCCTCTTCCATGAAGTGAGTCGTCACGATTACGGTGACGCCCTGCTCGGAGAGGGCGGTGATGCGCCGCCAGAATTCGCGGCGGGCCAGCGGGTCGGCGCCGCTGGTCGGCTCGTCGAGAAACAGGATTTCCGGCTCGTGCAGCAGCGCCGCGGCCATTGCCAACCGCTGCTTATACCCGCCCGGCAAGTAGCCGCTGGGTAAGCCGGCCAGCGCGCCGAGCTCGAACTGTTGCAGCGCCCAGTCGATGCGGTCGGGCTTTCGAGCGCCGCGCAAGCCGTAGGCGCTGGCGAAAAACTCCAGGTTCTCCGCGACCGAGAGCTGCCCGTAGAGCGAGAATTTTTGCGCGACATAGCCAATCCGCTGGCGCGCCGACGCGCGCGCGTAGCGCAAGTCGGCGCCGGCGACGCGCAGCCTGCCGCCCGTAGCCGGAAGCAGCCCGCAGAGCATGCGGAACGTTGTCGTCTTGCCCGCGCCGTTTGGGCCGAGGAGGCCGAAGATCTCGCCCCGCTGCACATCGAAGCTGACATGATCGACGGCGGTAAAGTTGCCGAAACGCCGGACCAAGTCCTGTATCTCGACGACAGGCTGACTGGTTTGCAGACTAGGGGACACGGAGACCGGGAGGCCGAAAGACTCGGAAACTGTGAGACGGTTAGCCGAGGACGAGAAGCCCTCTTTCTCCTTATCTCCCTTGCTCCTTGTTTGTCGTAATAGCACCATGAATCCATCTTCGAACCTGGGCCGCACGGGTTCGATCGCTACCCCCGGAAGAAAATCGCCCGCGTCCGCATCTTTTACCACGCGCACGCGACCGCCTTCCGGCACCGCGTCGAGGACGCCGGGCTGATCCAGCAATCGCGCCTGGAACGCGCTGGCTTTCTGCCCTGCGGGCGGCGTCGCCACGTACGCGCGTCCATCCGCCAGGCCACCCACGTCCTCGGGCCGGCCCTGCGCCAGCACCTTGCCCTGGTGCAGGACGACAACATGCCCGCAGCGCTCGGCCTCGTCCAGATAAGAAGTGCTAATGAGCACGGTCAATCCCTGATCGTTGACGAGTTGTAAAATGATCTCCCACAACTCGCGGCGCGAGAGCGGATCGACCCCGACCGTCGGCTCATCCAGCAGTAACAGTTCCGGCGAGCGAACCAGCGTGCAAGCCAAGCCTAGCTTTTGCTTCATTCCACCCGAGAGCCGCCCGGCCAGCCGGCCCGTGAACGGGCCCAGCGCCGTCATTTCCATGAGGCGCGGATAGCGCTCGCGCCGCTCATCATCGGTGATGCCGTGCAGGTCGGTATAGAGATCCAGATTCTCCTGGACGGTCAGGTCTTCATACAGTCCAAATTTCTGCGGCATATAGCCGATCCGTTCTTGGACTTGCTGAGGATCCGCCGCCACATCGACGCCCAAGACCTTGAGCTCGCCCTCATCGGCAAACATGAGCCCGGCTGCCAGACGAATCAACGTAGTCTTGCCCGCGCCGTCGGGGCCGACCAGAGCTGTAAGCGTGCCAGGGGCCGCCTCCAAAGAGACTCCGTCCAGCGCGTGCACGATTTCGCCGCTCTCGCGACGGAAAGATTTGTGAATGTTTTGGCCGCGCAGAACCCCGCTTGTTCCGGTAGCACTCATCGGTTGACTGTTTCCTCTCTTACCTCCCCTTCTCCTTGTTTCCGTGTCTGATCGAGATTCAGGTACACCGTCGCCGGCATGCCGAGGCGCAATTCGTCCGACGGGTCCTTCACGAACACGCGCACCTCGTAAACCAGGCTCGTGCGCAACTCCTCAGTCTGAACGGTCTTCGGTGTGAATTCGGCCACGGGTGAGATGAACCCGACCCATCCGTCGAAGCGCCGGTTCGGAAAGCTATCCACCTCGACCGAGGCTACCATCCCGGGATGCACCTTGCCCAAGTCCGGCTCGGAGACATACGCTCGCACCCACTTGGGATCAGTGATCGCCAGCGAGAACGCTGGTTTCTGTGGAGAAGCCATATCCCCCGGCTCCAGGATACGCGTGCGCACGACGGCATCTATTGGCGCTAGAAGCTGCGCGTCCATCAATTGCTGCCGGAGCAAAGCCAGCTGCGCCTCATTGGCCCGTAGCTGCGCCTCTGCCTCGGCAATATCTTCCTTGCGCGGCCCGATTACGGCCAGCTCCAGCGCTCGCTGATTGACCACGACCTTTGCCTCAGCCACTTGTAAGGCGGCCTTGGCGCTATCGACATCCTGCAGCCGTACGGCCCGCCCGGCAGACATCTCAGCTGCGCTCTTGATGCGCTCGTATTGTTGCCGAGCATTCTCGGCGTCGGCTTTGGCAGAATCGACGTTCGCGCGCGCCTGGGCGATTTCTTCTGGACGGCTCCCGTTACGGAGCCGTTGTAGGACTTGCCGTTGGGCAGCAGTTTGGGCCTCGGCCTGCGCAACCTGCGGCTTCAGACGGCTGGTGTCCAGCTGGGCTAACACCTGGGCTTTGCGCACACGATCGCCTTCCTGGACCAACACGGCGGCAATGCGCTCGCTATTGTTGAACGACAACTGCACCTGTCGCAGGTCAACGTTCCCGTGCACTACGAGCTCGGTAGCCTCGCTAGCGGGTTGATTGAGCCACCACAACAGACCGGCTGCGGCGACTACGGCAAACAACACCGCAATAAGCGCCACTCGTTTCATACGTTACCTGCCGCTATTCTGTCGTGCTCTTCGGAACCGCCTCTTCTTCGCCGCTTGAACCCCCTCCCCTAACTAACCTGCAGGCTATTCTTTGAACAGCCTCGGGGGGGCTTCCAAAACTCCCTTTGAGCTGGCTCTTTCACTGTCAGCCGAGAGGGCGCCGCCGCCGTGACGAGTCTCGCTCATTCGTCGTTGTCGTTTCGCCCGTGCGCGGTTGCCGCGCCCGCGTTTCGTTTGCCGGCCACGGTGCTGATCCGGCTTCGCCATGTGCGGCCTGGTGGAAACACCCGACCAGAAAACGTCGAACGCGGGTGCTAGCCAATCCTTTAGGTTCGACGGCGGAAAGACCGCCCACAAAAGCAAGGTGCCGATAAAAGTCTGCTGAAAGGCCCGCGCCAGGCTGGCGGGTCTGCACCGCGTATCGATCTCTCCCCGCGTCTGGCCATGGGCGATGATTCGAGCCAGCAATCGCTGCCCTCGCGCCAGCTTAACGCGCAGGAGTTTACGCACGGATTCGCTCGAGAGGTTGGCAACTAACAGGCTGCGCACGAGAGCCTGGCTTCGCCCCGGCTCCTGCGCGAGCGCATAAATCAGCCTTTCCAACACTTCGCGCGCGCGACGCTCTTCGTCCTCGGCTTCGACAACCGCCGCCTGGACTTTTCCCAGCTGCATGTCGCCAAAGCCGGCGAGCACATGCTCTTTGCTCGGAAAGTAATTAAAAAACGTCCCCTTGCCAACGTCCGCCGCCGCGGTCACTTGCTCTACCGTCGTAGCAAAGAAGCCCTGGCGCTCAAAGAGCCCTAACGCCGCGCGCAAGATGCGCTCCTGAAGCTCAATCTTACGGCGTGCGCGGCGGTCATCCGGCGGCGCGATGTTGCGGCGCGTTTGGATAACACGACTTGCAGTCATATTTGACTATTAGTCATATAGTGCTCCGGAGCGCGATTCAAGCCCTTCGGGTACGCCCGCGCCCTTTTCCGCCCCAGGATGTCGCCTGAGCGATTCGCGACGTTTGCATACGGCGCGCCTGCTCAATGCGACTTTCGGGGTTTGTCAAAGCCGGGACAAGAATGCTAGTTAAAATGCGGTAATTTGAAGAAAGCCAGTGATTCCATCGTCTACGGAAGAAGCGGAAATTTTACGGAGGTCAAAATGAAACAAGCGCGGGGGTTATCGTTTGTGTTTGCGACATTGCTTTCGGGTGTGTCTTTGGTCGCGTCAGAATGGCTAACGACCCCGACCCGTTATGCCTTGGCTCAGGACAGCGATTGGCAATCCAAGAAAATTGTGCCTTATGTGCCGACTGATCAGGACGTCGTCGCAAAGATGCTTGAGTTGGCAGAGGTCAAGAAGGGCGATGTGGTCTACGATCTTGGCTCAGGAGACGGCCGGATTGTCGTCACCGCAGCTAAGAAGTACGGCGTCAGGGCGATCGGATTTGAGATCGATCCGGAGCGAATCAAGGAAGCCCGCGAAAACATCAAAAAGGCCGGCGTCGGGAAGTTGGTCGAGATTCGGCAGCAAGACATCTTGACGGTGGATGTGAGCCCAGCATCGGTGGTTACAATGTATCTTCTCCCTGAGGTAAATTTGAAGTTGCGGCCCACGCTTTTGAAGCAGCTCAAACCGGGTTCCAGGGTGGTGTCTCATGATTTCGACATGGGCGATTGGAAACCGGAGAAGACCATTCAGGCGGGTGACTCTGCGACTCTCTACCTCTGGCGCATCCCCGCGCGCAAGTAAACGAATCTTTTCAGAGTTGGTGTCTAGCTGACGCCACGAAGTCCAAAAAGATGGTTGCGGGAATCTTCAAGCTCCCGCCGCCCCTGGTCGCGAAGTTGAGGTAGGCGCTGAAATAACGAAGAGCCGGCGGCCAATGTTGCCCGCTTATTAAACCCTTTTTCCGCGAATCCCCCTTTCGAAACTCATCGGTGCCCGCCGGATAAAATTAACGCATGTGCCTTCCGGCAAGGCGATTCGGCTGGCCACCGGTTCCTGTCATCGTCTTGTCACGGTTTGTCACCGTGGGGTCCATCACGGCCATGACACGCTCTTGTGCCGCAACGATAATTCCACATACACGTCCTGGTACGGTTCGTGCTTCTCTCGTTAGGAAATCTGCAAAAGGAGATGGACTAATGGCACACGAAGCGACTCCAGAGAAGAAAAAGGGAAAGGAATACCAGACCCAGACCGAGACTCCGTTATGCCACTGCGGGAAGAAACTAGATCGATTGGGAAACTATTGGATCTGCATTCCATGCTTGGAAATAGATCCCCCTTTGTCATTCGAGCTAGGCGCTAAGAATGCCACTTCCTGATTCGCGGCGGTTGGCATGAAGCGCACGCCGCGTTACTCGATAATGATTTATTTGACAGGGCACGGATAAAGGGCCGCTAAAGAAGACACAAAAGGTTCCCGGACGTTTTTCTTCTGCGTAAAGGGCGAGGATTAAAATTTGTGAGTGATGTTGAGGGTTTAAATATGGCCAGGGACAGAATCGAACTGCCGACACGAGGATTTTCAGTCCTCTGCTCTACCGACTGAGCTACCTGGCCACAAGTTTGAAAGGTGAAATATTGCCTAAAAGTCGAAGGGAGTCAAGATCGGGGATCGATGGATCGTGTTCGTGCTCGTGATCGTTATTCCCGAAAAGAGCAATCCGTGTTCGTGATCGTGATTTTTACTCAGAGCATCAAACTCACGAACACGTTCACGAATCACGATCACGACTTAGGCGCCTTTTGTTCGATGAAGTCAACGATCTTTGCTTCAAGCTGAACCCCATCGAAAGCGTTGATTTCCTGCACGCAGGTTGGACTCGTGACGTTAACCTCGGTCACGAACCCCCCGATGACGTCCAGTCCCACAAAGTACAAGCCCAGCTTCCTGAAAGGTTCCGCAAGCACCGCGCATATTTCCCGGTCGCGCGGGGCGATTTGTCCCGGCGCCGATGCGCCTCCCGCATGGATATTGGCGCGGTTGTCATCCTCGCGCGGAACTCGCAGAAGCGCGCCGATCGGCTCGCCGTTCAGCACCAGCACACGCTTATCGCCCACACGGATCTCCGGCAAGTATTGCTGGCCCATCACCGGGACCTTCCCTTCCATCGTGATGAGCTCGAGAAGCGCATTAACGTTTCGGTCCTTACGGTTGAGATGCACGACCCCGCGCCCGCCTGCGCCCTCTAGCGGCTTAAGAATCATTTCCCCTCCGTGCTCATCCATAAAGTCTTTGAGCCGGTTGATGTTGCCGGTCACAATTGAATCCGGAATGATCTCAGGAAAGTTGAGCGCGTACAACTTCTCAGGCGCCTCTCTTAAACCATGCGGGTCATTGATGACCGCGCACTGCTTGGGATCGACCAGGCTCAAAAGATGCGTGGCAAAAAAGAAGTCAAGATCAAACGGCGGATCCTTCCTCATGAGAATGACGTCAAACCAGGTGAGCGGCCTCGTATCCAAAGACCCCAACTCGAAGTGAGGTTTGCCCCGCACCACGCGCACGGGTCGTGAAGCTCCACCGGGCTGCGCGCTCTTGGTAAAGAGGTCTCGGATTTCCATGTAATAGACTTCGTGCCCTCGCCGCTGCGCCTCCAGCATAATCACGAAGGTCGTGTCCTTGTTGATATCGATATGCTGGATCGGGTCCATGATGACCCCGATCTTAAGGGCCCCCATATCCATTCCCTTCCGCAGGTGTGAGACCGTGAGCAGTCAGCAATGAAGCGGTCCTTCAAGGCTTCTTTGCCAGGGATGCAATAAGTCCGTTAAGCATCCTGCTCATTTCCTCCAACTTGCTACAAAACGGTCACAAACTGTTCTTTTCAAGTGTCCTATACAGAAGCCGATTTCCAATTGAGTATCTAGCTCGCTCAAAGAGCCACTCGCAATATCCAGAAATTGGATCAGCTCCCTGGTATTTTGTTGCCGCGTCCTCCGCTATGTTGCTCGGAATCAAGACGGCAGCCCTCTGGAGCTGTGCGATTAGGCCAAGCCTTTCTTGCACAGGGAAATTCTCCAGCTCTATATAACTCCGTAACAAAGTCCACACTGGCCTGCCAAATTTTTGAGTTTCCGATGCGGCTTCCTATCACTCTTCATTGCTCACTTCTCACTGCCCGTTCCCGGATCACCCAAGTTCCTGCGAAGTAATCATGCCATCCCCGGCGCTCTTGGCTGATAAGAATCCATAAAAACCCGAGGCCCAGAAAGCCTGAGACGAAATATCCGATCAAGCGTATGACAGCTTGGCGATACGTGATCCCGGATTGGTTGCGGCCCACGACGCGCAGTCCCAACAACCACTTCCCGAGCGTCTTTCCAGCCATGGCGTGGAACAGGACAAAATACCAACCGAAGAGCAACAGAGATCCCCACATGGAAAGGCGCCAAAAAGGAGCCAGGTTGGGCGCTGGATAGCTCTGATGGGCCGCCACACCGACACTGTAGGCCACGTAGGTCAAGTAAGACAATAGAAGAGAAAAACAAAACAAGACCCCTAGGTCAACAACAAACGCGCATGAGCGCCGCATCCAACCGCCCCACTGGACCATTCTCATATTTCTAGTTTGCTGTCTGCTTCGTACGCGTTCACGAAAGCGGGAGTAAGTATCGTCCAATGGAAGTTCAAGATCCGGAGATTCCTCAGCCTCCTCGATCATCCACTGAGCCCCACATTGGGGGCAACGGTCTTCGTGCGCATAACAAACAAATCCACAGATAGGACACTCCATCACTGTACACCAAAAGAGCCACTATACTACGCCATATCGCCCCAGAGAAGCTGCACAACCGCGAGCGCGGCGAGCGCGGCGGTCTCCGTCCGGAGAATCCGCCGTCCCAAGTGAACCGTGCGAAAGCCGCTTTGCACAGTTTCCTTCACTTCCGGCTCTGCAAAACCACCCTCCGGCCCCACGACAAGAAGAACCGATCGAACCTCGGCGACCTCTTCTTTAACACGAAGAATCCCTTGAGACGACTCCGCTTCCCAAAACATGAGCTTTAACGTCCCGGGCCACTCTTGGTGGATAAAATCCTGGAGTTTCATCGCCCTGATAATTTCCGGAATGCGCGTGCGACCGGACTGTTTGGCGGCGCTCAAAGCTATCTTTCCCCAACGACTTTGCCGCATGCTCATCTTTGACTCATCGAGCCGCGGAATGGTGTACGTCGAAAACAAGGGAACAATGGTCCGGACGCCTAATTCGACTGCCTTCTCCACCACCCAATCCATTTTCTCGCCCTTACCCAGACACTGGCCTAGAATCACCTCAAGCGGGGACTCTCGATCAGAGTGATAGGAGCGCACGATTCTTACCTCGGCCGCGGTCGCGTTACAGGATTCTATAAAGCCCTCGTGCTCCAATCCTGTGTCATCAAAGAGGACCACGCCGTCGCGGGGTCGCAGGCGCAAAACGCGCAGATGATCCAGCTCTGCGCCTGTGATTCTTGCCCGTTCCCCTTCGATGTCTCCTCGCGGAACAAAAATTCGCGCCACGTTAACCTTTCTTGCGCAGGAGCAACGTGGACCACTCTTTGTCGCTCTTTGTGCGCAGCAGATCCAGCCGCGCCAAGGCGCGCCGGACCGCGCGCATTTTTGGCCGCAAAATCCCCGCGAGGATTAGGTAACCTCCGGAGCAAAGTGTCTTGTGAAACTGCGCGGCCAATTCGATGATCGTTTCCGCAGTCAGATTGGCGACAACGATATCAAAGCTTTGCGGTATCTCTTCGAGTTCGGAGTTGCGTAACGCAACAATGTGTTCCACCCGATTGCGCCGGATGTTGGTGCGCGCCACTTCGAGAGCGAGAGGATCGATGTCGAGGGCCAAGACTTTTTTGGCTCTCAGTTTCGCCAACGCGATCGCGAGAATGCCCGAGCCCGTCCCCACGTCGAGGGCGGAAAAATTCTTCCCGGTCAAGAGACCCGTCACATGCTCAACAAACTCCAGGCAGGTACGGGTCGTAAAGTGCGTTCCTGTGCCAAACGCCATGCCGGGCTCGATCGCAATTAGGTGTCGCCGCTTCGATAAAGGGCGCTTGACCCACGGCGGCGCGACCCATAGACTCTTTCCGATTCGCTGTGGCGTAAAAAACCGGCGCCACGAATTTTTCCAGTTCTTGTCCTTGAGTAAGATCCAACGAAGACCCTCACCGCGGAAGCCTGGATAGATCTCTCCCAACGCTTTGTGAAAGCGCTGAATATCACGCCGCAGCTCCGGTCTCACCTGAGCGTAAGGAAAAAAAGCGCGTACCTCGTTCTTCTCAAGCACGACTCCCGGCGAACCTTGTTCGATGAGAAAGTTGGAAACGGTGTCCAGCGCCTCGGGCGAGGCTTTAAAGGAAAGCTGCAACCACGTGGGCACAGACTTTCTATGCCACAGAGGTGCTCAGGGTTCAAATGTATGAGATAAACATGTACGAGCGTTTGGGGGTATTGACAGAGGCCTGTTTCACGGAATTTATTTGGGAGACTCTGGCGGATTTGGCATCCGCTGAATGGGCACGCGCGGGACGCCGGGGCTTTGCGGATTGCGCTCGCCGCAGCTCTTGATCAGGTACATGAGCAGTGAAACGGAAATGACGATCGACATGAGGGTGATGAACGGGGTTAAAAAGGCGCTCCAGCGCTCGCGGCGCCGTCTTGCCTTCATCTCCGCGAGTCTTTCTTCTCTTTCTTCCGGTGTCATTGCGTCTTACGCCAACTGCCGGCTGAGCACTCTGGCGCCGAGCCAGAACATAACGCCATCGAGGACAAGTAGCACGATGACCATCAGAACCGGCGCCTGCGCATCCCGGCCGAAAGAATCAGCGAGCGCGTCGCGTCGATCGCGTAAAAAGACTGCGCGCACGGCCATGATCGCCATGAAAAAAACTGACAAGGACGCGCCGAGGCCGTAACTATTGCTCCGCTTTCGGGAAACCGAAAGCTTCAAAGATCTTCTTTTGATAATCCTGCATCTTTGTCGAGTATTGCCAATCCACCATCGACAGCTTCTTTCCGCGCGTGGCCTCATAGGAAAGGGTACCGGGAAATAAATGCGAGCCTTCAAAGCTGCCTTGGTCGATGATCTTTTGCGCCTCAGGGGTTGCGAGAAACTCGAGCCACAAAAGTCCTGCATAAGGATGCTCCGCTCCAGAGAAGACCGCTTCGTGTTCACCGATCCGCGAAGGAACGGGCTCTAGAACCTTGTAAGCCATGTTTCCGGTCGCGTCTTTGTCAACGGCTCTCTTTGAGCTACTCAGATTGGCCGCGATAAACATCTGATATTCTCCGCTGGCCATTCCAGCCAGCGCGCGCGCCACCCCGCGCACCCAGATTGGCTGCTGTGCCGCCATGGCTTTGGCAAACTGGGCGGTTTTCTCCAGGCCCCATGCTGGAATCAACGTGGCGATGTATTGGCCGCGGATCTCCGCAATGAACTTTCTCCCCTTGAATTGTGGCTTCAGGAAATCCTCCCAGGAATTAGGAACCTTCTCTGCGGCAATGAGCTTCTTGTTGTAGGCCACCACTTGAGCCTTAGTGGAAAATGCCGCGATGTTTCGGTGTACCGGATCGATCATCTCAATGGGGATCTGTAAAACTCCATGTTGTGCCATTCCCATCAAGTCGAACTTTCGCTGATAGGGCAGGTAATCGTCGTAGAAATCCGTTGTCATATAGTTGACGTCCCACGCTTTGGCGACGCCCCCTTGCATTTCCAGGAGCATGCGCTGGGTATTGTCCGGCCCGTTGACTTCGTCGATGCGAATTTCGAGGAAGGGATATTTGTTTTTGAAAGCCTCGGCCAAAAGCTTTTGCGTCGGTGGCTCAAACGATGAGAACACACGCAGCCTTCCTTCTTTCTTGGCGTTGGCGAGGATCACGTCGTGGTTGATCTCAAAGATGTAACCCTTTGCTTCAGCTTCCTCCTTGGCCTTAAGTACTGCAGGACTCGCAGGGGCAGCATGAACAAGGGAATTCGGCAGCCACGAGCTTACGAAGACGATAAGCAAGCCCAACACGTGAAGATGCCTGACTCTCATGAAACACCTCCGATCGATCAACGCCCAGCTAATCCTAGCATCAGAACGTTCATTATACTCCGTTTATTCCCGCGTTACTCCTACCCTTACTCTGAGGAGGGTCGAGGTCAAAAAACGGCTTCGGACGGGAGGACACAAATATAACAGCGTCAAAATCACAGGAATTTGTTTTTGAGGTTCGGCCGCCGAGGACTCAAAATTTTTCCCCGCCCGCGTTCGAGAGGCTGAAGCTTGCCTGCGCGAGCGCGCAGGCAAACGGCTACCGGACAATGACACTGGCCCACTCTCCCTTATTCGTGGGGGTGAGGTGTGCCGGGTTCAAACCCCTATCCCGACACAAAAGGCTCGAGCTTTCGATGCCCGAGCCGCCGGGCGCCATGCTCCCCCACAGTAAGCGGATCACCCACTTGCGCCCTGGTGCCCGTCGATTTCATCTCGACTTGCGGCTTGATGCTAAAAGTAAATCCGGGCTGAATCGCCATGTCCCGGTCCTTGACGTTGGGGCCGGGTCCAACGCGCGGCCGGTCTTGTCCGAGGCCGTTAGTGTGGATGAGAACCCCGTCCCCTTTGCCACCCCAGCTATCGGCGAACTTGACAAACTCGTCGAGGAACTCGCCGATCGTCTTTCCCGGCTTAACCCAATCAACCAGGTGCAGATAGGTCTCAATCGCCACATTCATCGCCGCGCGATACTGATCCGCGTTTTTCTTTCCAGTCAAAATGGAATGATTCGATTGCGCCCGGTATCCCTGGAGGCGGGCGTCAATTTCCTGACTCATGACGCCTCCGTCTTCCATTCGGATCGGCAAACCCATCGTATTACTCGCATTAGCCGTCCGCCCGTTGGAACCCAGCGAGAGCCGCGCCGGATAATCGGCGGTGTGACTGATGAGGACCTTGGCCATTTCAATCCAGACGGTTGCTTCCTCCACGCCTGCCCGTGACACTTCCATCATCTGGGCAATGGCGTCTTCATTCGCGTCCGTAATCCGTTGAATGACTTCAATCTCCTCCGGTCCTTTGACAACGCGGGAAAACTCGAGCACGTCGTTGGCGGGAACAAACTTCGCTTGGGGCAGAGCCGCGGTAATGCGGCTCCAGGTTTCGTGCAGGATGACGCCCTCGGGGCGCATGTACTGATCGACCAGCCCAACGACGCCGATACGTCCACCCGCCAAACCGAGCTCTTTCACCCGATCGGGCACGAGCTGTGAGAAATTGCCCCACCGAAGGTCCTTGGGCCAGATCAAATTGGCCGTCCACATGCGCCACTCGCGTTCGGCAGACACGATCGCCGTGGCTTCGCCGGCGGCGGGAAACACAACCCACGCGCCGCCTTGCACGCCGCCAACCTGGCTTAAGTAGCGTGAATTAGCTTGCGCTTCGCCGGCGTCGGTTGCCGGCACTAACAGACATTCAAGATCTCGCTCGCCCATGAGCTTGCGCACCTGGACGTAACGCCGATCCCGCTCTGCCAGCGAAAACGAACGGAGTGTTCGCTTACCGGAGCTATCCGTCTGAAATGGATCGATCTTTTTTGCTTCCATAGCGGCGGATCATCTCGCAAAGGAAAATTTGCGTCAAGAGGCTTCGGAGAAGCATTCGAATCCTTCAAAGCCCCTTGTACAACATTGCCTCGAATGATAGGAGTCGCCGAAGGTAGTACCTGAAACTCATTAAGCTGCGCGCCTACTATATATGGAAGCGTATGCCAGGAGGACGGTAGATGAAGCCTGATGTAATGGTCCAGCCCAGCGTGTGGACCAGGTTTCAGCTGTCGTGGAGCCAGGTCAGGAATAACGCAATATTAATCGTAATAATTGGGTTTCTCCTGTTTTTGATCTTGGTCCCCGTCACCCGGCTCATCATCAATAGCTTCCAGTTGGGGCATCCCGCCCTTCCCAAAGGATGGACGCTGCAAAACTATGTCGCCGCCTATTCCATGCCGTTGTTTTACCAGGCTCTGGGAACAACGCTCTTGCTGGCGGCAATCGGGACCTTTTTGACCCTGGTCATCGCGGTTCTCTTCGCTTGGCTGATCGAACGCACCGATATGCCGTTTCGCAACCTAGCATGGACCTTGATTTTGATCCCGATGGCGATACCGGGAGTTCTCTTTGCTCTTGGCTGGGCTCTCCTTCTCGCACCCAAGACCGGCGCCATGAATGTTTTTCTTAGAAGCCTCTTCGAGACGACGGGGATTCACTTCGCGGACGGGCCTCTGAATATCTATTCCCTGTGGGGCCTCATTTTTCTCGACGGCCTGCGCGGCGTAACCACGGTTTTTCTCATGGTGGTGGGAGCGTTTCGCCTGATGGATCCAAGCTTGGAAGAGGCGGCAAGGGTATCCAAAGCCAGTCCGGCCGCAACTTTTTTTCAAGTGACCCTGCCGGCTTTGACGCCAGCTATCCTGGCGGCCGGCATGTATTCGTTCATCTCCAGTATGGAGTCTTTCGAGGCGCCGCTGGCTGTCGGTCTGCGCGGGGGCATTTTCGTTCTGAGCACGTTGATTTACTTCACGACCCGTCTCCAGGCCCCGTTTGAGTATGGGTTGGGCGCCGTGTTCGGCGTCAGTTACATGATGATGATGGTCGTCTTGCTTATCGGTTACCGCCGCGTCGTACGCCATTCGGAGCGCTTCTCGACCGTTACCGGGAAGGGCTTTCGCCCGCGCGTCATTTCCGTGGGAAAATGGCGCTATGCGGCGCTGGGCTTGTTTGTCGTTTATTTCCTTCTTACGGTCCTCGCGCCTTTTGCAATTTTGCTCTGGACCTCCCTGTTACCGAGTTACCGCGTTCCGTCCGTCGAAGCGCTGTCTTTTGTTTCCCTGAGAAACTATGCAGAGGTACTCAGCACCGCGCGCGTCTTTTCTGTGCTCTGGAACACCTTCGTGCTCATGCTGATTGCAGCCAGCACCACGATGCTGCTGGCTTTTGTTGTTTCCTGGGTCATCGTGCGCGCCAGGGTAAAGGGCACCGGCGTTCTCGACGGCATCGTATTCATTCCCCACGCAATTCCCGGTATCGTCATCGCTCTGGCTTTGATGATGGCTTATCTGAGCCCACCATTGAAATATCTCGGCATCTACGGAACGGTCTGGATCCTGGCCGTGGGCTTAATCGTCAGCTACATATCGTTTGGAACGCGCATCATGAACAGCGCTATTATCCAGATCCACAAGGAACTGGAGCAAGCAGCTTACGTATGCGGCGCCACCCCGATCCGAACCCTGTTCGCCATTACTCTGCCGCTTTTATTTCCGGCGTTTGCAGCCGGGTGGGTATGGGTCGCGGTTCACAGCTTGCGGTCTTTTTCCATCCCTCTGATGCTCGCAAGTAAAAAGAACGAAGTTTTCGCGGTGCTTCTGTGGGAGTTTTGGGATGAAGGGACGGCCCCGCTTTCGGCCTCTCTGGGAGTCCTGTTAATTCTCACTTTAATCCCCCTGACCCTGATGATGCGCCGTTTCATCGTTCAGATCAGCGAACAGCAAAATTGATGCGAGTCAAACGGCTCAAGGCCGGCGATCGACAAGAAGGGATCTTCTAAAAAACCACGGAGGTGGCTCATGAAAATTCTCAGAGAATGCAAGGCGTGTTTTGCGGCCTTCGTCTTCACCGGCTTGTTTCTGCTCTGCGCTACAGCACAGATTCCCGCCGCTGAGCTCGGCACGAATATCGCCGACATCGTGCAGCGCGCCAAGAAAGAGGGCAAGGTGCGGGTCGCGACATCTTGGGAAGGGCCGATTGTCAAAGCGCTTTCCCAAGGATTCGGCAAGAAGTATCCAGGGCTCTCCTTCGAGGTCAATAATGTCAGCGGTCTCGATACACGCGAGCGGATCCTCAACGAGGCCATCGCGGGAATGGTGGAGGATGACCTCGTGAGCGTTTCCGGCGAGCTGCATACGCAATACATCCAGGCGGGGGTTATGTACGGCCCCCTCGAATGGACCAAGCTTTTCCCCGATCTCGACAAGTCGCAATTCAGCCCCGATGGTTACTTCGCCGCCTCGGGATTCAGCCGCTATGTTATCGCATACAATCCAAAACTGATTCCCGCCAATCAAACACCCAAGACCTGGGAGGACTGTGCGGACCCGCGCTGGAAAGGCAAGGTTGCCGTCTATGTGCGCCCGCGGACCTTTACGGGCCTTTATCCGGGATGGGGCAAAGAGAAAACTCTCGCCTATGCCACCCGGCTGAAAAACAACAACCCCATTTGGGTTCGTAGTCAAACAGAGACGTTAACGCAGCTGACGGCAGGTGAGTTTCCGATCGCCTGTGGCTTCGGCTACCACACGATTTTGAACGTCTTGCGCAGGGATCCCAGCGCCAATCTGAAGTATGTCATACCGCCGGATTTACCGATTCACATCGGCGAGTCTCTTGCGGTGATGAAAGGAGCAAAGAATCCGAACGCGGCCTTGCTCCTGACCGGCTACACGCTGACAGACGAAGGCCAGGATGCTTATGAGCTCTACGGCAGAAGCTCTCCTTTCACCAAAGGAAGCGCGGCTTGGAAGGTACTCCAGGAGAGCAAGGCGAAGCCGATATGGGGCGGATGGGGATTTGAAGGCGCGAAAGAGGAGCAGGCTGCCAAAGAAATCATTCAAGCGTGGGGCTTTCCCAAAGGAAAGTGAGCGCGAGCGACAAACTATTTACCGTGAAGAGACCCAACACGATGACTACGGATCGCCTAAACAGGCTCGACATCCTTGAATACACCGGTCCACTGGGACAGAAGTCCGTGGCGTAGTTTTGGGTTCTTCGGGCCTGCTGCGAATCAGTACTCACCACAGAGACCCAGAGTTCGCCGAGTTCGGATTTTTTTGATCAAGAACTCTTTGCTCTGCGTCCTCCGCGCCTCTGCGGTGAGATATCCGAATTCTTTTTTCACCACCGGAGGCGTCGAGTAGAGAGGAGGCGCGCCGCTGTACAGGTCAGTGACTTCCGATGTGTCCGCCCTTTCGGGCTTCGGGGCAAATGGCCACCAGACCATCAGCGCGTTTCCTCCTCCCTCTCTAAAATTCCGTACAGCGGGTTTTCCCCAGTACGGCTTCAAACTGGAATTCAACCACGACCTTCGTCCCCCATGTTGAGCTTAAGCGTCAGACCCGCATTCACTCAGACACCGTGGACTTATACGCGGTTAAAGCCCCGGTCTCCAAAGAGAGCCTTTATCCGTAGCGGGACTTTCGTCCAAGCGGAACTCCCTCTCTCTTACCTGAACCATCCAGTCCAGAGGTCCTTGGCTCCCCAGCGGGTTATGTTGTCCCACCGGATCACTGCTTACTATGACCTCATCCGAGCTTCTCTTCCCCTCCCACCGGTTTATGTATTATCCAGCGGGTCCTTGCCCGTTGGTCTGCTCAGGGCTGCAGAGGAGAAGGTCCCTAATTTAAGCTGCCTGTCTTTTCCCATCGTGCCATCTTCCGTACCCCGGCGGCTAGGCGACTTCTTTGGGTTGTTACTCCATCGCCCCCTCTGGCCTTCCCCATCTCTGCAAAAGGTCGGCGCCCGCGTGTCCACGCTGGCCGGTCCAATGCGCGGATTGCGTAACGAGCCTGCAAAGTTCGCTTCATGCTACGGCCCGATGGAATTGCTAGCCCTACTCCGGCAAGGGCATTTACATTCGAGCTTTCACCTCCTGGGTCACCCCTCGGGAATGTCGAGTATCACTACGCGGGCAAACAACCAATTCCCGCGACCGGACTTACACCGGTTAGACGAGCAACCGTATAGGCTGCATGCAGAGTTCGCTGAAGATTATTCAAGACGATATCAACCGTCGCCTTTGCGCGGCCTTCGAGCGACGGGATTCGTCGAGTCCGGGCCCATGTAGACCCCACGTTCCCAGGTTCGTTTCAGCGGGTCGCTGACTTTGACCGCCATGCGGCCGATGCCTTGGATTTCGATTTCCGCCAAGTCGCCTTCTTGCAGCGGCCCCAACCCTTCATGGTTGGTACCGCACGAAATAACGTCGCCGCTGTACATCGTCATGATCTTGGTCGCAAAGGCGATGAGCTCGGGCACGCGGTGCTCCATGTCGCTGGTGCTGTATTGGTGATAAAGCTCGCCGCAGTTCCAGAATCTTACCGTTAAATGGACAAGTGTCAGTACCTCCGGAACGGTGTAAGTTGAATTGAGGCAAGTGTCAGAACGTTCGGAACACATGGTTTTGACGATGCATTCAGAGTCAGTGTCTTTGATCTCTAAAGGTCCTTGTCGGCAGTTGATAGGCCACGGTTCGAAGAAGTGGTTGGGAAGTAGGTTCTCTGCGTCGCAGCGCATAGAAACAGATCGATCCACAATCCAAGTCAACCTCAGCTCGGACCAAACGATGGGGCCAGTTTTTATCCACGGCAAAGCTATGTCCCAGAAGTCCAACTTGTCCCTGCTCGTTAGTCCTGCGCAGGAAAACAAGGCGACCAGCAGGGTGTGCTTGGAGGTCCAGTTGCCAGTGATCGGGAAAGGCTCGTCGTGTGGGGGCTTGTTCGATACGGCTGCTAAGTCGGGCGCGGTACGCAGCTACGTACTTCACCGATTGCGCCTGGACAGAACTCAGACAGTCATAATGGAAGCGCTGCCACACTTTGGCTTGCCAACGGCCATTAAAGCTCTCGACGGCAGCTTGAAAGCCAGTCTCCCGGACCGGAGCAAAGACAGGGATGACGTTAAGGCTGAGGCAAAGTCGCATGACGCGACCGATAGAGTCCCGAAACTGATGAGCCCCTTGGAACCGGGTGTCGTTATCGAACTGAGCATAAGCGGGAAGCCCAAAAATCCGCCAATGCTCAGTGAGTGCTTTCATAGTGCTAGCCGCCGTGATGGCGCCATCCGGCCAAGAGGCAACCAAAGCACCATGGAGGGAAATTCCATTAAGGACCTCGACATTAATTCCGCCTTCAATCACCAGACCTTCAACCACATCAAAGCTGTCGAGTTCACTTCTCCCTTGTGCTACTTCGGGCAAATACCAGCCTGGCGGCGGTGGCCGATGACGAATACGGCGACGACCATCCAGAGCGCCGCGCCGTTCCAAGATGCGGCCAATGGTGCGCACGCAGGGAACGCTGACAACGCCACGATCGAGCAGCTCTTTGCGAATCGCCAAAGCACCATACTCGCCCAAGGCACTGGTTTCTTTAAGTTCGCGGCGAACCGTCAGCACCAATTCCTCCATGGTCGCATGAGTGCGCTGAAGGGTGTGAGGGATACAAGACCGATCGGTCCAGTCCACCTCATCCAGGGCTTTATTTCGAGCCCGCTCCATCCATCGTTCAACCGTAGCGAGTCCCACGCTATAGAGCCGTGCGACTTCACGCCTCGAAGCACCCTCGCGAACCGCACAGACCAAAGCTCTGCGTCTATCAGACACAGAGCTTTTTTATCCATCTTTACACCCCAACAACGTTTTTACTGCACATTAAACAACGCAACTCTTATCGCAACCGTTCCGCACCTTGTGGCACTTAGGTGTTCCGGAGGTCGTGACACTTACCCGTTAAATCATTAGGCTCCGAAATTTCGTCGGCGGTGACAATGCACGGCCCAAGCGGGGCAAAGGTGTCAAAAGATTTACCCATCCAACTGCCCGCCCGCCACGTGCGCCTGCCCTCGTAGCGCGCCGATACGTCGATCATGCAAGTGTAACCAAATACGGCCTTCCTATAGTCCGGCTCGGCTACGTCCTTGGCCGGCCCCTTGATAACGATGGCCAGCTCCGCTTCGTGGTGAAACACATGGGCCTCGGTAAAATTCGGCAGGACGACCGTGTCGCCGGGACCGATGACCGCGTCGGACGATTTAAGGAACATATTGAGCGGGCGCGCCTCGCGCTGCATGTGCTCCCAGTAATTCCCGATGCAGGCGAGGATCTTGCCGGGGCGCGGCAGGGGCGGCCTTAGTTGGACGCTCGCAAGGGGCAGCTTCGTGCCGGAATTCGCGAGACACTCTAACTGAGATCGTAACCCGTCGAAGTTGTCGATGATCGATGCCATGAGATGCTGCGGCGACCAATGAGGCAACTCGCGAACCGCCGCTTCGATGTCCACGACCCCATCGTCTGTCAGTATCCCCGGCTGATAGCGCCGCCCCGCAGTAGTGGGCGCATCATCATAAAGAACCAGTTTCATGACAGCGTCCTGATCCGCTTGATAGCGGTTCGGATTGTAATCAAGCGTGCGGCTACGTGTCAATAAAGTCGCCACTCGATCACAAAGGTTTGGGCTGACGGGCGCCGCGGCGAGGCCGATTGACGCCCGGGTTTTATTCCTGTACAGATAGCTGTACAACTGGAGGTTGACGCGATGAAGCAACTTTCTTTAACTGAAGCGCGGGCCAAGCTAAGCACCCTGGTCGCCGAGGTCGATAAAGGCAAAGGCCCCGTGGCCATAGCGCAACGGTCTAAGGTCAAGGCGGTGTTGGTCAATCCTGAGTGGCACAGCCGGGTCGAAGAAGAGCTTGCACATTATCGGCGCGCTCCGAAACAGTCCGCTCTCAAGCTCCGCGGCAGTATGAAGCTCGTTGGAGATCTAGACCACGCGCTAGACCAATTACGACAAGAACGGGAGAAGTCATTAGAACGGCTTGTCTCCGGCCTCAAGTGATTTACGTTACCGACACGCATCCTCTTATCTTTTGGGCGACCGACCGAAGGCAGCGACTCGGACGACGAGCCCAGCGTATTTTTCAGGAATCAGAACAAGGGAAACATTCAATCGTCGTGCCCATTGTTGTCCTTGAGGAGACGGCCCGTCTGATAGAAAAGAAGGTGATCCGGCTCACCGTCTCCTTTCGCCGTTGGGCAGAGGAGCTGCATGGATCGACGAACTTTCAGATTCAACCCTACACCATCGAGATTCTCTTTGAAGCCGTGCCACTGCGCGCGATTCGTGACCCGGCGGACAGAGTGATTGTTGCGACCGCGCGTCACCTCGGCCGTCCTTTGATCACGGCGGATGAAATCATTAGGGACGGCAAATGGGTAGAGACGGTTTGGGGTTAGAATGCGCCGGCCCCGACTTCCGAGCATGCCACGATCACCCCTATGCTCGCCTTCCATGTGCTGATTGAGAGTATGACAGATATACGACTATAATCTGGTAATGATTACAGTAAATGTAGCAACCTTGAAGGAGAAGCTAAACCATTATCTTGGCTTGGTGAGGGAAGGACAAGAAGTCCTGGTGACGTCTCATCGCTACCGGGTCGCTCGCATCCTTCCCGCGTCGGCCTCGGATGCCCAGGTGACGAAACCCACCCTGCTGAAAGGGACGGGGAAGTTGCAGCTGATCTTGGGTCAAATTGTGTCGTGGGGGGTGTCGTGGAGTCGGGTTCAGCATCACGCTCACGATCAAGCAAACGGGTTGCGGATTCTAAGTTGACGGTCTATGACCTGCCCATCCTGTAGGTATTCGGAATATAGTGTTTTGCATCCTGCGAGCAGTGCCGAAGCCACGATCATAGCGTTGTAAAATGAGAATCCATAGCGCTCCGCGATTTCGACGGCACGGTCGTGAACCTCGACCGTTCCCGGCTGAATCTCGCATACGGCGCGAATGGGACTAAGTACGTCTCTGATTTCGGTCCATGACATGCGTAACTTGCGCGAGGCGACTGCGGCGAACTCATTGAGTACCTGAACGCTGATGACGGCGCCATCGGCGACAAGCTCTTCGGCCCGATCAGCCTTGGCCGTTTCTCCCGAGAGCAAATAAAGCAAGACGTTAGTATCGAAAAACGTCTCAACGGCGGGCATTGGCCTCGATTCGGTCAAACCGGAAATCGGCGGGTAGACGACCGCGGTACTTTCTTAAGCGCGCAAGCAGTTCCCGGGTTCCCGGCGCTTTTTTGATCTCGAAACGTCGAACTCCCGCGACATCGATCTCGATATTGTCCCCTTCCTTGAGATCAAGCGCTTCGACGACCGCCGCGGGCAAACGGACCGCCAGGCTATTACCCCACTTGGCAACGTGCATAAGCACCCCCCGAGCTAAAAGATATACATGAGCTATTGTATATCCGTCGCGCCTAGTTGGCAATATCCCGCAATTGAACCTACTATGCTTGAAAGTTTCCGCAGCTTGCGCAAATTTTCCGATGTCAGTAACTCTCGAACACGGACCTTTGCTCGCGCCAAGACGCCAAGTTTGGAATCGTTTTTCCTTTGCGGCCCCTTCGACTTCGCTCAGGACATGCTTTGCGCCTTTGCGCGAGATATTCCGATTTTCGGTTGCGGCTCTGCCGCGCTGGGTTAGTGTCGTCGAAATCGCGGACGTTGACACTTTAGAGGCGTAACCTTCGCGCAGATGCGGGGCGAATCATTCGACGCCGGTCGCGCGCAAGACCTCTTGCGCGGACGGAGTGACTAAGAAACGAATGAACTGCTCCGCCAGCTCTGGGGTCCTCGTTCCGGCTAGCACGCTCGCCGCGTAAGTCGTCGTGTTGCCGATCTCTGGGGGAAGTGGGCCAACCAATTTGACGCCTCGGTCGGCGTAGAGGCGGATTGCAGTGACTTGTCCGAAGCCGATCTCGTTGGCGGTTGTGCTGCGCGCCAGGTGCATCATCACCGCTTCCGCGTTCGGCAAGCGCGTGGTCTTGGCCTTCGCTTCCGCCGCAACGCCCAGACGATCCAGCATTTCTTCTACAAAAATACCAGAAGATCCTTCATTGAACACGAGCAAGTGACAGGCAAGTATTTCCTTCTTGAGCGACTCTGCAGAGGAGATATCCGGCTCCGGCACGCCCTCGCGCACCACAACCCCGGCCTTGACGCTGCCGATTACCGCGGTCCTACCGGCGAGGGTCAGACCGCGCTTTTCAAAATTCTCCGCCAATGGGACAGGGGCTATGACGATATCGAAAGGGGCCTCGCCCTTCTCGACTGTACTACGCAGAACCGGGGCCGTAGCGAACGTAAGTAAAAGGCTATGACCGGTCTCTTCCTGAAACACCCGAGCAACGTTTTCCAATCCTTTCTGGACGGCGCCTCCGCTCAGGACTTGCAGCTCGTTTGATGGTGATCGGCTCATGATAAGTTTCGGGGGACCAAAGGGGGTCGTCCCTACAAATTTTCGCAACCACCGGCTTGGTAAATGATTTGCACCTCTCTGTAGACAAGAATGTGCCCTATCAGATAATCAATGGTCGTACCAGTCTAAGGGCTTGTTTCCGTCGGCGAGCTGACAATCGGTGAAAAAGGTGCCACGCGATTCGAACTAAATTAGGTGAGGAGGCATTTTAAATGAAGATTCTTCGTTTCAACGACGACCGCATCGGGGTGCTCAAAAACGACACCCAGGTCGTGGACGTCAGCAGCGCGATCTCTCACCGCGTAGAGAAGGGGCCAAAACGCGTGATTGAAGAGATCATCGAGGGCTTTGACGCTTATCGCGACCAGTTCCAACAAATCGTGCAGCGGGAAAGCGGCGTTCCTCTGAACAGCGTAAAATTACTCGCTCCGATACCGCAGCCGAACAAATGTCTGGCCGCTTTTGTCAACTATCTCGATAGCCCCAGCCGTACGAAAGACAGCTTAACGATCGAGTATTTCTACAAAGCGCCGGAGCTTGTCGGCCCCGATGGCACGATTGTACTCGCCGACATTCCTCCCGTCACTGTTTTTCACCCGGAAGCCGAGTTGGCATTCGTAACCGGGAAGCGGGCAAAAAACGTCGCCTTGGCGGACGCGATGAGTTTCGTCTTCGGCTACGTGCCGTTCTTTGATATCTCCGCGCGCGGAATGACCCGCCGGACGCAGTTCTTGCCCAAAGGCCAGGACACTTATGCGTCGCTCGGCCCGTGGATTACGACCAAAGACGAGATCTCCGACCCGCACAATCTGGTGGTAAAATCATGGGTCAACGGCAAGGCGCGCCAAGACTACAACACTAAATTCATGGCCTATAAAATTCCCGAGCAAATCGCCTGGCTCACCAGGTTCGTGCAGTTATGTCCGGGCGATGTCATTGCGACGGGCACTTATCATGAGGGGCTTGGGCCGCTCAATGACGGCGACGTTCTGGAGATCGAAATTGAGCGGCTCGGGAAGACCCGGTTCCGGGTCAAAGGTTATGGCCCGCGCAAAGACGTCGAGTTCCTCCCCGGGAGAGGTCAAGCCCCGGCTGGTGGATGGACCAAGGTCTAAAGTTTGGACCGCTATTATCGTCGGCACCCAGGCCAACTTCAATCCCAGACACCATAGAGCGTCGTAAAAACGGTTCAACGGCGCCGTCTGGTGGGCTTGAAAAGCATCATCACCGACGATAAATATCGCTCTGATCGAAACTGCGACAAATTTTAGCGCGTTAAATAGGCACCGATGGGAGAGACGAAATGAAATCTAAAGGCGCAAACGAAATCACCCGTAGGGATTTTGTGCGCATCGCCGGGACGGCGACTGCAAGCGTTGCGCTCACGCCTTGGATCGCGCACCCAGCGCGCGCGGCCCAGACGAGACCAAAGCAAATCGTCATCCTCGGTGGCCGGCGCACGGCGGGCTTTGGCAACCATGGCCGCTCCGACACTGAGTTAACAGGGATTGCCGATGCCGGTCTCGCGGGTCAAGACCCGGTTTTGTTGGAGCGCTTTGCGTGGCTGGTCGGGGAGCTGCCGTCGGTAAAAAAAGGTACCTGGAAGATCGATCAAAAGAACAACAAGATGGTGACGACCTATCGCCTCCGTGCAAACACGCGCTGGCAGGATGGGAAACCCCATACCGCCCAGGATTTTAAATTCGGCTGGGAGGTTCACCATAACCCGGATTTCCCTCTGCGCGACCGGCTGGTGCCCGATCTGATCGAAAGCATCGAGACGCCGGACGATCGAACCATCGTGATTTCGTGGAAGTCTCTTTACAACGAAGGCTACGCCATTCAAAAACAGCAACTGCGCGCTTGGCCCAGACATATTTTGGAAGACGCTTTCAGGGCCGGGGACATGAAGGCCCTGAGCCGTAACGATTACTGGAACCAGAAGTTCATCGGGACGGGGCCTTACAAGGTCGTCAACTGGGGGAATGGATCGCTGGTCGAATTCGAAGCTAACCCGTATTACGTTTTCGGCAGACCCAAGATTGATCGCGTTACCTATCGGGTCGTCGAAGACTCAAATACCGCCCTGTCCGCCGTGCTTGCGGGCGAAGTCGACTTGGCCATCCGCAACACCGTCTCTTTCGAGGGCGCCGTAATCCTCAAGGAGCAGTGGGAAGCCAAGGGTTTGGGAAGCGTTTCTTTACGGCCGGTATCGCACCGTTGGGTCAACTTGAGCGGCACCAATCCTTTGTTCAAAGACGTGCGCGTGCGGCGCGCATTGCTGCACGCGATCGACCGCCAGGCGATGGTGAAGAGCCTATTCAAGGGATATGTATCCGTGATCAACTTCCCCATGTCGCCGTTTCGTAAAGCCTTCAAACGTGCCGACGCCGTCGCCACCAAATACCCGTACAATCCAAACCGAGCGAAGCAGCTCTTGGCCGAGGCCGGCTGGAAGCCCGGTCCAGATGACGTCTTGGTTAATGCCAATGGAGAGCGCATGGAGTTTGAGTTTAGAGCCGCCGCGGGCAATCGCGATGACGAGCAGACGCAAGCGATCGTCATCGACTACTGGAAAAAGATCGGCGTGGTCTGCAACATCAAAAACATGCCCGACCGTCTCTTGAACTCCGAGGAGTTTCGCAACCGCTGGCCCGGCGCCATGATAGGCGGGCATAACCTGGTCGTCGAAGAGTGGGCCGAGCGTTACCACAGCGCCGGCACGCCCACGCCAGAGAACCGCTATTCGACAGAGTCCGTGACATTATGGAAGAACGCTCAGGCGGACGCGATCATGGACGAACTCAACACCATCATTTCGGAAAAACGCGCCATTGAATTGCAAGCCGACTTCGTCAAGCTTTACACGCGCGACTTGCCGCACTTGCCCCTCTATTACACGCCGGAGATTATCGTCATTAAGAAAGGGCTCACGGGCGTAACGCCACGAATCGAGAGCGGCGGCAACAACATGAACACGTGGAACATGCACGTGTGGGATAAAAAGTAATTGGGCGCCGCGGATCCCCGTTAAGGGCACATGCTTACCGCCACGAGACGATCTTTTGCGCCGGCACCCAAATGCTCGAAGGTCTGCCCGAGAAATGGCCGAACATTGAGAACACTGATCCAATACCAGGGGAAGAACCGGAAAAAAAGGTCAATTTGTCTAGAAAATTGAGGAGGAGATCTCTATGGAGGAACGTTCTTTTGATTTTCTGCAGCTAGCCCAAAGGAACAAAAAACCACGCACGGCGGGCCTTACGACTCTTGGAGACCAGGGCCACCCGTTGTCCTGGCTAAGAGAGATGCTGGAAGCCTACGGCGCTTATCTCGACGGCGTCAAGTTCACGCCCTCGTATCTGCTTATCGTGCCCTCTCGTATGATCGAGGAGAGAGTCAAGTTGTATCGCGACTACAACGTGAATGTGGCCGTTGATGATCCGACCTTTGCCATTGCCTATTACCAGGGAAAAGCCGATCAATTTCTGCGCACGGCGCGCAACCTCGGGTTTACCCATGTTCAGATCGATACCCAGCACATCAAGTTGGGCGAGAGAGGAAACAATAACAAAACCGCAGAGGATCAGCTCCGGTACACCGCAATGGCGCGCGAGCTAGGCTTCCGACTCGAAGGCGAAGTAGGCAGCAAGTGGAAGGAAGGCGACACGGCAAGAGCCGGAAATGGATTGTTGAATGTCGAGGCAGTGGTTGCCGGGATGAGGGGGCTACTAGCGGACGGTTGTGAGCACGTCTATTTGGAAAGTCGCGTGATTCGCGAGGTTATTGGCGATTACGGGGAGAAGCCGGCCGGCGCGGATCAGATCCGCCAAATCGTCGACACCGTCGGCGTCGATAAGGTCTTCATCGAGATCAGCGGCCAACTGCCCTTTGACACCAGGCAGTGCCACCGTTTTTGGGCCGTGCGCAATTTCGGACCGGAAGTCAACCTCGGCGGCGGCGGGTCAATTGAAGAGATCCGTCACATTGAGTCGATTCGTCGCGGGTTCGCGTACGTCAACGGACCCGGCAAATCCACGACCAAACTCTGGGTAAAATCACTGGCCAAGAATAATGGCCAGGCAGCCCAAGATTGGTGGAAAGAAGAATACCTAATCAGCTAGTTGGTGGGGGGACGGTGACCAGGTAACCTTGGAGGCGTTTCCCAATTACCCTTTGGGTCGAGCCAAAAGGGACCGCATCGTTTACCGCTTTCTCCCGGACCGAAATGCCTCTCCACAGTTGAGGAAAAGGATACGATTCGTGCTTGCTAAACCGCGACGACTCGCCCCTGCGGGCTCGCGCGCGTCCTAAAAGCAAAACGCTAAACGAGGTGCTTCGGTTTGCTGCGTTACGTGATTCGCCGCCTCTTCCAGATGGTGCCGCTGCTGTTCGCCATCTCGGTTCTGATCTATTCGTTACTTCATCTGATGCCCGGGGACCCGCTCTACAGCATGCTCGAGGATGTCCCCAACCTTCGGCCGGAAGACTATCAGCGCTTGCGCGCTCTTTACGGTCTCGACGATCCCATCTACGTGCAATACTGGAAATGGCTCTGGCAGTTGCTCCAACTCAACCCCGGTTATTCGCGCGAGTTCGGCCAGCCGGTTCTGGATTTGGTCATCCCGACTCTCAAGAATACCCTGTGGTTGACGATCACGGCCGTAGTTCTGGGAAAGATGCTAGCGATTCTTCTGGGTATCTTTTCTGCCATACGGCAATATTCCATTTGGGACTATGTGCTCACGGTAACCACGTTTATCGGTTATTCCATACCTGCATTCTGGTTGGCGTTAATGCTGATTATCGTCTTTGCAGTAAAGCTTGGCTGGCTTCCCACCTCGGGGATGATGACGCCCGGCCTTACTCCTGGGACGTGGGCTGCGATTTTGGACCAGGTTAGACATATGATTCTACCGGTCATCGTCCTCGCGACATCGGAAATCATTCAAGTGCAGCGTTACATGCGTTCCAGCCTGCTCGAAGTGCTGCGCCAGGATTACCTCACGACCGCGCGCGCCAAGGGATTGGACGAACGGGTGGTCATAGGACGGCACGCGCTAAAAAACGCGCTTATCCCGGTCGTTACGATCATCGCCGTCACGATGCCGCGAGTGATTGGCGGATCGACGGTGGTGGAGACGGTTTTCGGCTATCCGGGAATGGGGCGGCTTCTTTACACCTCGATTATGGGCAATGACTTCGTCGTTGCCATGACCGTGGTTATGACCATTGCGTTCCTGGTAGTCTTTTTTAACCTGCTGGCCGACGTTCTCTACGGGCTTCTGGACCCGCGCATTCGCTACCAGAAATGAGTCCATGGAAGCCGTAGCAGGCCAAAAAGGATACTGGAAACTGGTTTGGCACCGCTTCAAGGAGCACCGCGTGGCTTACGCCGGCCTGTTTTTCTTCGTGGCGCTGCTTTTACTGGTTATCGCTGGCCCCTACCTGCTTCCCTATCAACTGGATCAAGTCTCCCTCACCGAACGGATGAATGGCCCGTCGCCGCGCCACTGGTTCGGGACCGACGAACTGGGCCGCGATACCTGGGTGCGTATCATGTACGGCGGGCGCGTCTCGCTGACAGTCGGTCTAACGGTCGGGCTTAGCACCGTGATCATCGGCGGACTCGTAGGAATTTTGGCCGGCTATGTTGGCGGCGGGCTTGATAACATCCTAATGCGGATCGTGGACATCATCTATACGATTCCACGCATCGTTCTGCTCTTGGTTCTTTCCAAAGTGGCCGGTCCTGGACTGTTCAACATCATTATTATCCTGGTCGTGTTGGAGTGGACTTCTGCCGCCCGCCTAGCACGCGGTGCCGTTTTATCCTACCGCGAACAAGAGTTCATTCTGGCCGCCCAGTGCCTCGGAGCCTCCCGCTGGCGCATCATGTTGCGTCACCTCCTGCCCAATTCCCTGGCGCCTCTCATTGTCGCGGCAACCTTGGACGCCGGGGCGGCGATCCGCGCCGAGACCACGCTCAGTTTTCTCGGCCTGGGCATTCAACCCCCTACCCCCAGTTGGGGCAATTTACTTACCAACGCCTCGACCAATATCTTCATCGCGCCGCTGCAGGTCTTTCTCCCGGGATTGTTTATTTTCTTTGCCTTAATAAGCTTCAACTTGCTCGGCGACGCGCTCCGCGACGCGATGGACCCGCGCTTATCCCAGGAGCGCCGCTGAACCTCAACGCTTTCTTAGTTTGCGGACCCCAGAACGCAGGCTGCGCAGCGCTTTTGGGCTTCTCTCAGCACAGCCTCCCGCACCTCGACCATCCGATAATGCTGCGCGCTCGCGCGCTTGACGCCGGTTACGCCCTTGAGCTAAGTCGTTTAAAGTAGGTGTTGCCCATGAACAAGGTCGCCGTCGTTACCGGAGGCGCAGGAGGAATCGGTCAGGCCGTCGCCGATCGCTTGGCGAAAGACAATTACCGCGTCGTGATTCTGGACATGAACGCCGAAGCCGGTCGACAGGTCGTCGCCGACTTCCACAAACGCGGCGTGGAATTAAAGTTCCTGCGCGCCGATCTCACGCAGGAAGCCGAGGTCCACGCTACATTTGAGAAAGTAATGACGGACCATGGCCGTCTCGACGTTCTCGTGAACGTCGCCGGGGGCAGCTTATATCGACACAAGTTGGAAGAGTTTCCACTGAAAAACTGGCAAGCGGTCATCGACGCGAACCTGACGTCGACGTTTCTCTGTTGCCGCGCCGTGGTCGGGATCATGAAGAAGCAAAAATGCGGCGCCGTTGTCAACATCTCTTCCGATATCGGATTCAGCGGCGGTGAAAATCGCGCCGCCTATTCGGCCGCCAAAGCCGGCATCCTCGGTCTCACAAGATCGTTGGCGCTTGAGCTCGCGGCCACGGGTGTCCGCGTCAACGCCGTCGCGCCCGGTCGAATATCAACCGCGCGGGCCCGCTCCCATTATTCCGACGCCGAATGGGAACAAGCAAACCAACGAATCCCGATGGGTCACCCCGGAGCACCCGAAGACGTCGCGTTAGCCGTTGCCTTCCTCGCCGGCGACTCAGCCAAGCATATGACCGGCCAAACCATTCATGTGAACGGCGGAAGGATTATGCAATAGACACCAGTCAACGAATGTTTGACTGCCGCGGCATGGCGGACTAGAGTCTCGGTTACAGGTAATATCGCTAGAGATGGTGCGATCGGATGTGGTGTTCACCGGTACCAGATGCAATCTTCACTTAGAAATCGCAATAAGGGAGGGATTTACAAGTGGCTCAAATGACTCCAGAGATGCAAAGTTTGGGAATGGCGTTCTCGGCGAGGAGAACGAACAGATAACCCGAGTAGGTCCCGGCACGCTCATGGGGGACCTGTTTCGGCAGTACTGGATTCCGGTTATACCTGTGACTTTTCTTGAAGAGCCTGGCGGCGAACCGCGACGGATCAGATTGCTCGGCGAGGACCTTGTCCTTTTTCGCACCCGTCAAGGCGAACTAGGCCTGGTCGGCGCCTACTGCTCGCATCGTCTGGCTCCCCTGTACTTTGGCCGAATTGAGGATGACGGGATTCGTTGCCCCTACCACGGATGGAAATACGCGCCTACTGGAGCATGTATGGAAATGCCCAACGTGCCTCCTGAGCAGCAATTCACCGACTTAATCCGCCATCCGGGCTATCCCTGCGCTGAGCATGGGGGGGTGATCTGGACTTACATGGGCCCATCCAAAGAACCGCCTGCTTTGCCGGAGTTCGAGTTCACCATGGTGCCACCCGACCAGCGTAGCTTTCGCCCGTTCTACCAGGAGTGTAACTACCTGCAGGCCCTCGAAGGTGGGATCGATCCCACTCACGTCATGTGGCTGCATTCCCCCTATGACCTGGCGGATGATGAGATCAGTCGGCAGCATCAACCCGCTCAGCAAATATTTGCCAGCAAGTCAGGGGTGAGGACACCGGAGCGCATAGAATTCGTCGACACGCCTGCGGGCTTCATGTACGGAGCCAGGCGGGCCATGGGTGAGGATAAGAGCTTGTGGCGCGTAAATCAGTTTTTGCTGCCCTTCTACACCATGCCGCCGGGAGGCGATACCCGGGAAGGAAGAATGTGGATTCCGGTCGACGACGAGAGCTGCGTCAAGTGGTATTTTCGCTGGTTTCCAAGCCGCCGCACTATGGAGACCACTAAAGAGAAGACCCGGTACTACGATGAGGAAACGTACGTCCCTGTGGACAACAAACCCTACGGTTTCATCAAGCCCAGGGCCGCAAGGTCAAACGACTATCTGATTAATTGGGAGACGCACAAGACGCGGCGATTGGGAATTGCCGGGGTCAATCTTCAAGATAAATGTTGCCAGGAGAATGAGGGACCGACCCCGATCCTGGATCGGACCAAAGAAAATCTCACCTCGGGGGACATAAGCATTATTAGAGCGCGCAGGATCTTGCTGCGAGTCGCAAAGGATCTGCGTGACCATGGGAAGACTCCCCCGGGTGTTCGCAATCCGGAAGCCTACCGTTTTCGCGCTGTGTCGACCGTGCTGCCAAATAGTACAAACTGGGTCGAAGGCGTCAAAGAACAGGTGACGGTAGCGGCCGGGGCGGCATAAGCTCTGATTGTCAGAACTCAAGCCACACCCCGGAGCGTCACAAGTGAGGATGCCGGTGAAATCTTTCGCCCGCTGATTAGCGGCGCAGCCTTTAGTCGTCATACCCGCGAAAGCATGTCCTGAGCTAAGTCGAAGGGACGGCATCCAGAGCCTTTGACTTTCCTGGACTCCGGCTCACTCTCGCTATCGCCAGGTTGGCCGGAATGACGGAACAAACTAGACAGCGAATCTCCGAAAGTCCACAGTTGTCTCCTCACTTTTCACGCCTTACCCTTTCCGCATGTCTTAGCGCCACTCATGCTTAGGATACTTGCGCTTAAGTTCCTGTTTGAGTTTCGGATAGGTATCCCGCCAGAAACCCTCCAAATTCTCAGTAACCTGCACCGGGCGGTTACTTGGCGCGAGCACCTGAATGCGGACGGGAACGCGGCGCTTGGCAATCCAGAGCGCTTCTTTGATGCCGTACAGATCCTGGATGCGCGCCGCAATTGTCGGCGCCCCCTCGAAGGAGTAAACGACCTTCACTGTGCGACCGCGGGGCAACTCAATTCGCTCCGGCGCATATTCTTCGATCCACGCCTGTTGCTGCCGCGACAGCCATGACTTGACGACGGGCCAAACAGGTCGATCTTTGATTTCATTGTGGCTGACTGCGCCGTGGCAAATGAGCTCGATCATGGCGTCCCGGTCCTCTTCTTCGATGACGGGCAATTTGAGCTCCGGCATCCATTCCCGTAACCGATTGACGCGCACGATCCATTGTTCAACCGCTTCGTTCCAGTTCTCCAGGACGCAGCGCCCGGCCACAACCTCACGCGCCAGAATTCCGGCCGCTTCCTCAGCTGGCGGTCCCTCGGCGAGTTTCTCTTCCAGGGCCAGATCGCGGAATCGCTTCTCGTCCCGGGCAACGACGCGCCGCAATGCCGGGTCGTAGACAACGGCACGGACTTCCTTGAAGTCCTCGGGGAAAAGTTCGCGCAACCACGTCTCTTTGACCCCCGTGGCCAGATTGAGCATGACGTTCAACGCTCGGTCCCTTCCGCCGCTGCTTTCCACCTCGCGCACATCGGACGCGACGAAGAGAGGTGCTTTCACAACGCTCTCGCGCGCGAGCACACCGCGCCGGCCATGGACCAGTTCGCAGCGTAGCGCGCCGGGGCCTAGACGCTTGGCGAGATGATCGGAAAACCCGACCAGCACGCAACGCTGCACAGCATCGTGCGCGACCGGCCTCTCGCTGACGTCCAATCCCTCGGCGGCGGCGATCCGCAAGAACTGTTCGAACAACGACCCGACCTGGCGCGCGGCTTGCGCGTGAACGCCCATGCGGCGGCAGCGCTCGATGTGGTACCGATTGCGCTCGGCGTAGCGCCAGACGCGCATTAGGACAAACAAATCCGACTCCGTCTCGTCACCAAACAGATCGTCGCGCGCGTTTTCAACTTGCTTTCCTTGCCGACGCACAAGCAAATCCCGACATTGTGTCAGGGCGGCGATCAACGCCACGGGCCGCACGCACCCATAGTCGTGGGCGGCGAGCAGCATCCGCGCGTAGCGTGGATGGGCCGGAAAGGCAAGCATGCGCCGTCCGAGTGCGGTGATGGCGCTCGTCTTTTCGTCAATGGCTCCCAAGTCGGTGAGCAGTGTCTCGGCGCGTTCCAGCGCGCGCGCATCCGGGACCTCTAGCCAGCGGAATGTCTTCACGTCGTCCACGCCACTCGCTTTGAGCGTGAGCATCACCTCCGAGAGCTCCAGACGCTTTACTTCGGAAAGTTCCTGCGCAGGGCGAGCCGCGTGTTCATGCGCCGTCCATAGCCGCAAGCAATGCCCCGGCGCGGTGCGTCCCGCGCGACCTGCCCGCTGGTCGGCTGCGGCGCGGCTGATTTTCTCGATGAGCAACGTGTTGATACCGCGGTACGGGTCATAGCGGGGAATGCGTGCCAGTCCGCTATCGATCACCAGCCGAACCCCGTCGATGGTGAGCGAGGTTTCCGCGACGTTAGTGGCGACGACGATTTTGCGCCGGTCATAGCGGGCGACCGCCGCGTCCTGATCATTCGGCGACAATTCGCCGTGCAGCGGAAACACGACGAATTCCGGGCCGAGCGTATCGCGCGCCGCCTGCACGGTGCGAGTGATCTCATGCGCCCCGGGCATGAAAACAAGAGCGTCGCCCTGGAGATGCCGGTGCAGCAGGCGTTGGAGTTCTTTGACCGCGCGCTCCCAGACGGGCGCGTCACCTGCAGGTTTGGACAGATATTCGATGGCGACAGGGTAAGTGCGGCCTTCCGACGACAACACGGCACAAGGGTGAAGATAGTTCTGCACCGCAGCGATATCCAGCGTGGCCGACATCACAATGATAATGAGATCGGGCCGCGTCGATTGCTGAATTTGCAGGGCGCGAGCCAGCGTGATGTCGCCGTAGAGATGCCGTTCGTGAAACTCATCGAACACGATCGCGCTCACACCCTTCAGCTCGGGATTGGCCAGCATCCGGCGCAGCAGCACGCCCTCGGTCACGTAACAGATGCGCGTGGCTGGAGAGGTAACGTTGTCCAGCCGCATCTGATAGCCCACCTCGCCGCCGAGTCTTACGTTTCGTGCTTGCGCGACCCAGGCCGCGAGCACGCGCGTGGGCAGCCGGCGCGGCTGCAAGACCGTCACTTGACCATCGCGAAGCAAACCGCCGTCAAGCAGCATCTGCGGCACTTGCGTCGATTTACCCGAGCCGGTAGGCGCGGTGAGAACCAACCGCTTTTGCGGCTTCAGGGTTTCGAGCAATGGCTGCTCGATTTCGAAGATAGGTAAATCCAGCGTTCGCATCCCTTGAGGTTAACCTAACATAATAGAGGGAGGTTTGGGGTCAAGGAGATTCCACCCTGATCAAATACTCGGGAGTTGATTAGATGAGGAACAGGCCGCCGTATTGATGTCTCCTATCAAAACCTTCTTGTTTGGCGGCGACGGCTGGGCCACGGTTTGGTACCTTATTCACTATCTGCTGCTCTGGCCGTTGGGGGGCTTCGATGCGTATTTCCGAGACTGCAAGCGGGAGCGGGACCTCAAGGCGGCGAAGCTGTCGTGGCGTTTATGATCCTAATATGTGCTCGCGATAACCGCCGTGGCAGCGATCAACGGCGTGGTCTTTGCCGTTGCAGCGGAGGCGGCATGGTGGAAGCGGTTCCTGCTTGGCCGCTCGGTGTCGCCACGATCAGCGCCTGCACCGGCATCTTCATGCTGGGCATCATCACGAACTTCGCCCCGGCGAGCAACGGTACGAACGGAACGGTGACGGAAGGCGTCGGCGTGACGGTCTAGGCCGCTTTGTTCCTCGGCGCAAACTTCTGGGCGCTCGCCAAGGTCCGCGGCTAGCACTTCCTAGGAAGCAAAGTGATGCAATTGCGCAATTCCGGAACAGCGCCTCCGAGGAGGAGGCAAGCCAGGCTTGGTTTGACATACGATGATCTATCATTCATTTATTGGAGCATGTAGGAAACTGGGCAGGCGAGAGACCCAAGGTCCGGGGGGATCCCCCCCGGTCTCACCGGGTCGCTTTCGCGTCTTCCTACCTACTGTCGGCTAAATGGCCACCAACCTCAAACACGAGCTGCGCACACCGCTGAACCACATCATCGGCTACTGCGAGATGTTGATAGAAGAAGCGCAGGACCAATCGCTCGACTCCTTCCTGCCCGACTTGAAGCACATTCACACCTCGGGCAAACGGCTGCTCGGTGTGATCAACGACCTTTTTGAGCCGACAAAATCCATCGGCTACCAGACCAACCGTAATCTCCTCGATCACGAAGTCCGCACTCCGCTCAACCAAATCATCGGCTACGCCGAGATGCTGCAGGAAGAAGCACGCGCGCGTGCCCTTGATTCCTTCGTGGCTGACCTCGAACGCATCCACGCCGCCGGGCGGGAGCTGCTCCGGTGTGTTGTCGAACACTTCGTTCCGGCAGTGGGCGGCACCGGCTTGCCGTCACCTGCCGCAGAGAGTGGTGTCACCACCTTCATCCGTCGCCAAACGGTCTCTCCTACTCGGTCTGCGGGGTGCGACGCCGCCTCTGTTATCACCGGGACGCTCCTCGTCGTGGACGACGACGAAAGCAATCGCACCATGCTGGGGCGCCGCCTCGCGCGCCTCGGCCACCAGGTAACGCTTGCGGAGAACGGCCGGCACGCGTTAGAGAAACTCCGTGCCCAACCTTTCGACGTGCTGCTACTCGACATCCAGATGCCCGAGCTCAGTGGCTACGAAGTGCTCGACGAGTTGAAGGCTGACTCAGCTCTGCGTGCTATACCGGTGATTGTCCTTTCCGCTTCTTCCGAAACCGATCGCGTCGCGCACTGCATCGAGCTGGGCGCGGAGGATTATCTCCTCAAACCCTTCGACCCCGTTCTGCTCCAGGCCCGCATCAGCGCCTGCCTGGAGAAAAAGCGCCTGCGCGACCGCGAGCAACTCCACCTTCGTCAGATCGAACAAGGGAAACAGCGCTCTGACGAGCTGTTGCACATCATCCTGCCGCACGAGGTCGCCGAGGAACTCAAATCCACCAGCGTCGTCCAACCCCGTCGCTTCGAGAATGTAGGCGTGCTCTTCTGTGACATCGTCGGTTTCACCGCCTGGTGTGACCGGCACACGCCCGAGGAAGTTCTCCAAAACCTACAAGCTCTCGTCGAGACCTTCGAGCTTCTAACCGCGCAGCATCAACTCGAGAAAATCAAAACCATTGGCGATTCGTTCATGGCCGCCGCCGGTCTCCTTGCGCCGCTAGAGAACCCGGCGCTCCATGGCGTCAGCTGTGGCCTGGCGATGGTGGCGGCGGCGCACTCCCTACCACCCCACTGGCAGGTCCGCGTCGGAGTCCACGCCGGCTCGGTCGTCGCCGGCATCATCGGCCGGCGTAAGTATCAGTACGACATCTGGGGCGACACCGTAAACACCGCCGCCCGCATAGAGGAGGCGGCGCAACCGGGCACTGTCTGCGTCAACGGCGAGACCTGGCGACTCCTCGCCTCACGCTGCCGTGGCCAGTCCCTCGGGCCGTTGGCAATCCAAGGCAAGGGCAAACAGGAACTCTTCCGCGTGGATTCCGTTTCCTGATCCCCCCCGATGCCGCCACATCGGCCAGCCCCTCTTTCAGGTTCGCTAGTATCGATGACTGGCGCGTCTGAGGCTGCGTTCGAGGAAGCACCATCCAATAAATCAAGGTGAACCGACAGCATTTCATCATCGGCGAACCTTCGGAGTGCATCGAACAGATCGAAGGGTACGCCAAGATCCGGTATAGGTCACATCGCTCGTCTCATGAACTTCGGGATCCTGATCTCGAATTTGTTGAGCGCTCCATGCGACTGTTCGGCGAGCAGGCAATCCCCCGCTTCGCAACGCAAATTGGCAGGAGAAAAAGGGCCTTTAATTTTTTCTCGCCCGTCGCTGGCCTCTTAAGCCTTGCGCTCTGACCACGGGCGCTCGAGTCAATCCAAATATACGAGCCAAACAATTCATAGATCTGGTCAAAGGGCCGGCGGGTGCACTTGCCCTTGAGTGGGGCAACAATGGAGTTTCTGCATCGCCCTTACGACTGACTATGTCCTGGAACAAGTTCGCGAGATAAATCAGCGAGCGACCCGCCGTCATACCCGCGAAAGGGTATCCAGAAGCCTTTGATTCCGCGTCTCGCTAGCTATCGCCAACTTGCCCGGACTGACGCCCGAATTCGTCAACGGATTTGGGGAGCACCCCACTAGCTTAGCTAGCAGTAGATTGCAAAGGGAAGCGGATACTCACCGCAGCCCCGATCCGCGCGCCTGTCCTCGCCTCATTGACACGGCGGTTTATTGTCGGATAGTTTTGAGTTGCCGGGACTCGGCACAAGAGACGAAAGGAGCCTGACATGAAGACGACGAAGCTCGTGTACGTGGCCGCGTTTGTAATCGGTATCGGCGCGCTCATCGCCGCCTCCGCTGCCCAGCAAGGCTCGCAGCCCGGGAGCGACGCGGCCGTTCGCATCGATGCCGACGACATCGGCGGTGTAGTCACCAGCGCCAAAGGGCCGGAAGCCGGGGTGTGGGTGATCGCGGAAACCACCGAGCTTCCCACGCGCTTCGCCCGGATCGTGGTCACTGACGATCGCGGGCGCTATGTCGTTCCCGATCTTCCGAAAGCGACTTACGATCTATGGGTACGGGGCTATGGCCTCGTCGATTCGCCGAAGGTCAAGGCGGAGCCCGGCAAGATAGTGAACCTGAAGGCGGTGGTGGCGCCGAACGAAGCCGCCGCGGCGCAATACTATCCGGCAATCTATTGGTATTCGATGATGAAGATTCCCGATGCGAGCGAGTTCGGCGGCAAGGGAACAATCCCGGCGAAGTTGACCCGAAATGAATATCTGAACCTGATGAAGTCGAACGGCTGCGCCAACTGCCATTCGCAGGGCGTGCGCGCCATGCGCACGTTTCCCGAGAAGGTCCCGTTCCCTCTGGGCAAGTTCGGCAATTCCCAAGAAGCGTGGTTGCGCCGCATCCAGTCGGGACAAGGCGGCGTGACCATGTTCAACACGATGGTCAACGAGCTTGGCGCGGCGCCAATTAAGTATTTCGCGGACTGGACCGACCGGATCGCCAAGGGCGAGCTGCCCCACGCGAAGCCGTCGCGGCCGCAAGGCGTCGAGCGCAACATCGTCGTTACGACCTGGGAATGGCTCGACGACAAGCATTACCTCCACGATCTGATCGCCTCGGACCGGCGTTATCCGACGGTCAACGCCTATGGCCCGGTGTATGGATCCACCGAGTTGAGCGTCGACGTCATTCCGATTTTGGATCCGAAAACAAATAGCGTTAAAAACCTCCCGACCCCCGTTCGCGACTCGAATACACCCGTCGCGATGCGCGAAGGCCCGATGCAGCCGTCGCCTTACTGGGGCGACGAACGGATATGGACGAGCAAGGCGAACAATCACAACGGCATGTTCGACCGCAAGGGGCGCGTGTGGTTCGCGGCGGCGATCCGCGACCGGGACAATCCGGCCTTTTGCAAGAAAGGCTCTGCCCATCCCTCGGCCAAAGCCTTCCCGGTGGAGCGCGCAAGCCGCCACTTGACGATGCTCGATCCGAAGACCATGACGTACACGTTTATCGACACCTGCTTCGGAACCCATCATTTGCAGTTCGACGCCAACGACAGGCTGTGGACCAGCGGCGGCGGCCAGGTGGTCGGCTGGTTCGATATGAAGATTTTCGACGAGACGGGCGACGCGGCGAAAGCGCAGGGCTGGACGCCGATGATCCTCGACACCAACGGCAACGGCAAGCGCGACGCCTACGTCGAGCCCAACCAGCCGGTGGATCCGACCAAGGACAAGCGCATCTCGGCTGGCTTCTACGCCGTGATGCCGAGCCCGGCCGACGGCTCGGTCTGGGGTTCGACGCGCGCGTTTCCGGGAGCGGTCGTGCGCATCGACCCGGGACCCAATCCTTCGGAAACTGCGCTCGCCGAGATCTACAAGATACCGCTGCCGGGCTTCGGGATTCGCGGCGCCGACATCGACAAGCAGGGCGTCGTCTGGGCATCGCTCGCCAGCGGCCATCTCGCCAGCTTCGACCGAAGGAAGTGCAAGGGCCCGCTCAACGGACCGAAGGCGACGGGCGATCATTGTCCCGAGGGGTGGACGTTTTATCAGTATCCCGGTCCCGGCTTCCAGGGAATCGGAGAAAACAGCGCCGAATCCAGCTACTACTCCTGGGTCGATCAGCACAACACGTTCGGTCTCGGCGAGGACGTGCCGATGTCCACCGGCAACCTGAACAACGGTCTGCTCGCGCTGAAAGATGGCAAGATGATCCGATTGACGGTGCCTTACCCGTTAGGCTTTTACGCCAAAGGCTTCGACGGGCGCATCGATGATCCGAACGCGGGTTGGAAAGGCCGCGGATTGTGGAGCTCGAGCGGCGACCGGGTGCCGTGGCTGATGGAGCGCGGCAAGGGCTCCAAGCCGCTCGCTGTGCACTTCCAGCTCCGCCCCGATCCGCTCGCGAAGTGAGGAACCGAAGAAAAAGGGGGGACGCGAATCGTTTCCCCCTTTTCCGGTTCATGAAGGAGTTCGTTTCGTCTGTCACCACGATTTCGTTAGGGCGTGGTAAACTATTTCGCTAGGGGCGATGCTTTTCCCGTCCCTCTCAAAAAAGTCGCGCGACGTCACGGAAATGTACGCCCTGAATCCGCCCTATCTGGAGTCACGGCTCGAAACTCTTAACGAAAAAGATCTAGCGGCTAAGCTCGACCCCATCCGGGCGCAGGTGACTCCACTGGAACCACTGGACAAAGGCGACAGGCGGGTCGAGCTTTCTCTTCCCGTGGCGATTCTCCTCATCGCCACCCTGGCGGTCGAGGGCTGGCCGGCGCAGCGCTTTTCCAACTAACTAATCGCAACTCACCCTCGCCCGCTTTGCGGGAGAGAGCAAGGGTGAGGGTAAGCTAACGATGGTCATTTCGACGTTTCGAGAATTCTCGAAACGTGGAGCATCTTCCATAACTTCCGTATCCGCTCGGTCAAGCTCAAATACTCCACAATGAACGGTCAAGCCACCGGCCGGTTTGCGACCCGCCAGGAACTCTCCTAATCAGCAACTATTGGGTGTCGAAGGCGGCCAGGCGGATATGATTGAAATTGAAGGCCGATTCCCCGCGATGGAGGGCAGCAAGGTAGAGGTCTAAATCGGTTGTGAGAAGAAATCGAGATTTGTCGGTAATGTCGAGTAGCACCGAGTCTGTGAGCCCAAGACGGATGAACTCCTTCGCCTGGACCGCGGTGTTACTTGCTAAACAATCTTCATGTGTTTCGAGGATCAGCTCTGAAATAACGAAGTTTCGCGTTCGGGCGGGCATGTCGATCTGCTCAATACGGTTTGAAGATTCTGTGAGTGTGTTCGGTGTAACAACAAGCTGCTGTGATTTCTTTATGAGATCGCTCAAAAGATCAAAGTCTGCGGGCAGAAATGCTTTGAGCTTCTTATGTTTTGTGATTAAGGCGCGGTCCGTAATCCCGACGACAAGCAGGACGAGAAGGTTGGTATCGAGCACCATACTTTGGCTGACGACTTCAGGCAACCGGTTCTTTACCGAAGATTTCCCGCTCCCGTGGTGGATTCGCACCACTTTATAGCTACGCCTTGTGGAGGTAAGGCCCTGAAGTACACCGGAAGGTCTATCCCAGGAACGAGTGAACCCGTATCGTAACTAACCAATCTCCTATGTCCTCGAATTCAACCTCCTCTAGTCCCAACTCTGCAATTCCTTCCTCTCCGAAGAGGTTTTGGATATAGCTTTTCGCCGTTGCCACGGCTTCCTTCACGTCCATTTTAGAATCTCCCTCACCGCATGCATTGATCTAACTTGGAGGCAAATCGAGACCCTATTCCCGCACATTCTGACTCGACTTTCAACCGGTGGTGTAGCTAAATAAAGTTGAAAAGTTTTCACCAATTGGGCGGGTTCTATTCGCATTCCGCAACATTCCGCAACATAGAATTCTCGACACGCGGAAGTATCCCTGACAAGCTATCGGCTGCAAGCAGCCTTTTGATCATGGTTTTCTCCTCACCCCAACGCGTGACGGCTTACGTCTCATCGTGGATGCTTAACGCCTGGTGACTGTAGCGCTATGCTCAGCCCCTTGTCCCAAACATGAGAAATAGCGTAAAATTTGGCGAAATTTTACACTGCCTTATCTACGTAACGCCGACCCCCATGCTCACCGGCGAAATTCGCAATCAAATCGACCAAATCTGGAATGCCTTCTGGTCCGGCGGGATCTCCAACCCGCTCGAAGTCATCGAGCAGATCACTTACCTGCTGTTCATCAAGCGTCTGGACGAGCTGCACACGCTCGAAGAATTCAAAGCCATCCGGCTGAAGAAGCCGCATCGAGCGGCGGTTCTTCCCCGAAGGCAAGACGACCATCCGCGGTCGCCGCGCCCTACGACGGACTATCGCTGGTCGCGCTTCAAGCATTTCGCGCCCGCCGACATGTTCACAGTGGTCGGCGAACATGTGTTTCCGTTCCTCCGCACGACTGGGCGGCGATGAGTCGACCTACGCGCATCACATGAAAGATGCGCGCTTCACGATTCCCACGCCGGCCTGCTCGCGAAGGTCGTGATATGATCGACCAGGTGCCGATGGAGGAGCGCGACACCAAGGGCGACCTCTACGAGTACATGCTCGGCAAGATCGCGACCGCCGGTCAGAACGGCCAGTTTCGCACGCCGCGCCACATCATCCGGCTCATGGTCGAGATGGTCGCGCCGAAGCCGACCGACATCCTCTGCGATCCGGCCTGCGGCACGGCGGGGTTTCTTGTCGCGGCTGGCGAATATCTGCGCGAGCACCATCCGGAGATCTTTCGCGACGCCAAACTGTCGCGGCACTTCCATCACGAGTCTTTTCCACGGCTTCGACTTCGACAACACCATGCTCCGCATCGGCAGCATGAACATGCTGCTGCACGGCGTGGAAAATCCCGACATCCGCTACCGCGACTCGCTCGCGCAGGACCACGCAGGCGAGGAGGAAAAATACACGCTGGTCCTCGCCAATCCGCCGTTCGCCGGATCGCTCGACTACGAGAACACCGCCAAGGACCTGCAGCAAATCGTCAAGACGAAGAAGACCGAGTTGCTCTTTCTCGCGCTCTTCCTGCGCCTGCTCAAGCCCGGCGGACGCGCCGCCGTCATCGTGCCCGACGGCGTGCTCTTCGGCTCGTCCAACGCGCACAAGACGCTGCGCAAGATTCTCGTCGAGGACCAGAAGCTCGACGCCGTCATCTCGCTGCCCGGCGGCGTGTTCAAGCCCTACGCCGGCGTCTCCACCGCCATCCTCCTTTTCACCAAGACCAACTCCGGCGGCACGGACCACGTCTGGTTCTACGACGTGGACGCCGACGGCATGTCGCTCGACGACAAACGCACCGAACTCCTCCCGCCGGAAAAGCTCGGCCCAGTGCCCAAGAGTCGCGCTCACCGCGGACGAACACGCGAAGAACAACCTGCCCGACATCCTCGCGCGCTGGGCGCAGCGCGACGGAAGCCGAGCGTAAGACACGCCGCGCACCGCGCAAAGTTTCTGCGTGCCCAAGGCCGACATTGCCGCGCAGGGCTACGACCTCTCGCTCAACCGCTACAAGGAAGTCGTCCACGACGAAGTCGCGCACCGCCCGCCGGGCGAAATCCTCGCAGCCCTCGGCAAACTGGAGGCGGAGATTCAGCAGGGCATGAAGGAACTGGAGGGGATGCTGAAGTGAAGTCGCCGAAGCGTCCATGCGCTGGCGAATGGAGACGGTCTCGGCGAAGTCGCGAGTTTCCGAAATGCCGACGCGACTGACCAAGCCCGGGCGAAGTTGCAGCCGTAAACTCGGAAGGCCGGACTTCGATGCTGCAGGCGAATGGATTGCAGACGATTGCGCTGTTCGATCTCGATCGATCGAGCATGCAGCGTGAAGACGCGATTTGCTGCGAGCTTTCGACATTCTGGTTTCGAAGACGGCGCTAGTCTGGAACTGCGGCCGATCGCGAAGATTTTGCCGGTCGACCGACCATTCGGCGAACTTCGACGCACGTCTTCGTCCGAGCTCACGAAATCGAATCGCGGTATCTCTGTCACTTTGGCTGACGTCGGCTCGATGCGGAGCTACCTCGGCAGCTTGACAGTGGCGCGACCGTTCGGCATTCTCCCGCGACTGCTGTAGAGCGTTCAAAATCCCCTTGCCGCCGCTGGCGGAGCAGCGGCGGATTGCGGAGGTGCTGGACCGGGCGGAGGCGTTGCGGGCCAAGCGCCGCGCCGCCCTCGCCCAACTCGACTCCCTCACCCAATCCCTCTTCCTCGACCTCTTCGGCGACCCGCTACCAAAGACACGAAGTGTGCCGCTGAATGTGCTGGCCGATGCGAACGGTCTCGTTTGGCAGCGGCACCGTCATCCACCCGGAATTCAACGACCATGTCGAATTGCCGTACTCGGATCTTACAACGCTGCAACGATCCGCTGGGCCGAGGCCATTGACTCAGCGAGGCGCAAGTTTATCTCCAACTTCAAGCGCGCGACTTTCCCGGAGACATGCTCTCACCAATGGGACATGTGGTCGTTGCGCGTCGGCGCAATCGGGATTTCGCTCGCCATAATCACAAAGATCTTTCCCGAGCTGTCATGTCCCTCAGACACTCTGATAAGATTTCTCCCAATTTGCGACTGGTTGACCCAGCGTATCTTGTCTCTCTCAACACTCATTGCATACATACGCCAATTTTCGCAAAACAGTCGCAGGACACTGTCTGGACTTTAAATGCGAGCTTATCAAAGCGAATGTGCCTGTACCGCTTCCCCCGTCGAGTTTCAGCGCGAATTCGCCCGACGAGTTCGAGCGGTAGAGAAGCTGAAGACGGCGCAGCGGGGGTCGCAGGCTGAGCTGGACGCGCTCTTCGCCTCACTCCAACACCGAGCCTTTAGGTTGTCAGCTTCTCTCAGTCCAAATTACTCGTGACTCCTGCCTGAATTCACACGCTGCCCATTTTAGCTTGCGACCTTCAGCCTGCTCTGCGTCAATTGCTGCCACCACCTGTTTGATGGCTGCGTATCCCTTAACCCTCTTGAATCCCTGCTCGCAGTGAAGCAGCACCGCTCCCAACCATCGCTGGGCCATCCGACTCCCACGATAGCGCTTGAGATTGCCTTCGCAGTCCCTGACGGTGGAGAACATGCTCTCTATCGGATTGGTGGAGTGAAGCGTCTTTCTGAGCAGCGCCGGGACCTTAAGCCGGTGAAGCGTCAGGATCTCCTCGCGCGCCTCCCTCAACCACTCAGCCGCCGATTCGTTGATCTGGCTTAGCCACTGCTCAAAGTCCTTAAGCATCCTCTTGGCATCGGCGTAACTGTTCTGCTCCAGCGCCGCGCGAAACCGCCGATGCGCTTCCTGCCGCCAACGCTTGGCCAGGTGGCGCTGAATGTTTCGATCCTTGTGAATCGTACACCTCTGGTGGATCAGCCCGCTACCAAAACGCTGCCTGAGCCCCTTGATGATCCCCTGGCCCCCGTCCGTGACAAAGAGAATCTTTTTCGATAACGCCAACCCTCGACTCTCCAACTCCGACAAAAGCGCCTCGCAGATCTCGTGGTTCTCGGTCGCCCCCTGCCAAAACCCAAGCACGTGCTTTCTCCCGGACACATCAAGCCCCAAAGCGATAATGAAAGCCTCTCCTGCTCGATGGATGGTGTCGAGAAACACAGCAAAACAATGAACGCCCTTGAGGCTGCGCTCCCGAAATTGCTTAAGCTTGCCTGCCGTCGCCTCCACGAGGTGGCGAGACACTGAACTGGCCGACACCCCGAAGGCCTCGGCCGCTCCCACCAGCGTCTCCTGGTATCTGCGGCCCGCCAACCCCCGAAGCACTCGCCCCAACAGCTCCTCCGAAAACTCTCCCCGCTTCTTTAGCTTCCCGTACGTCCTTAGCTCCATCTCTCCCTCAACCCCTCGAAGCCGAGGATGCTCCACCTTGACCTTGCGGTCCCCTATAAAAACCGACCCCGGCTGGGTCGCCCACTTGCGCACCTCTGAGCTGTAGGGCCGATAATCAGGACCCGCTATCTCCTCGCGCTCCAGGTACATCACCGCCTCGGCTACCATCCGCCCTAAGTCCAAAGCTAATCCGTCCAACCCCCGCTTGCCTTCAGAGATTACCTCCAGCATCCGTCCTAACAACCACCTCCTGCCTCGCAGTTGTTGGAACAAACGGCTTGCCTTCTTCCTCCCAATGGTGTCTTCTCTCATACGAGTGGCTCCTTTCTATTTGCTCAACCGTGGATTGTCCCACGGTGGAGCCACTCATTCAAATTTCAACTAAATCCAGTATAACCTCGCGCCTTTCGAGGGGAGTTGTGACCGAGTTGTGTGAATCGGTGAACCTGGACCCCGGCTTTCGCCAGGGTGACGCTGAAGAGGGCGTAACTGATCCGTTGCGTAAGTTGCGTAATTCAAAGCAGGCAGCCGGACGACATTAGGCCCGTCATTCCGGCGCAAGCCGGAATCCAGGTTATCTCTCTTTCATTCGTTTTTCCCGCTGGCGCCGTGCGGATGACGGTAGCGCTGTCTTAGGGTATTGCGATTTAAACGGTCGAACAGACTGGACCCCGGCCTTCGCCGGGGTGACGATATTTCTTTGTAGCGATGAAACAGCCATGTGTTTATCTACTTGCCAGCCGTCGCAACGGGACACTCTATGTCGGTGTCACATCCGATCTTATCAAACGAATATGGGAGCACAGGAATCACGTTGTAGCAGGATTCACCCAAAAATACCGTGTGGACAAACTCGTTTGGTATGAACCCCATGCTTCCATGGAATCGGCTATCCAGCGGGAGAAAGCGATCAAGGAATGGAAACGTGCATGGAAGATGAATCTGATTGAAAAGACCAATCCAGATTGGGTGGATTTATATGAAACGCTGCTATGACTGGACCCCGGCCATCGCCGGGGTGACGCTGAAGAGGACGTAACTGGCCCGCTGCGTAGTGCACAGCGTGCGATGGATGAAGTCAGGCCCCGTCATTCCGGCGCAGGCCGGAATCCAGGTTCTTAGTGTGCGGCCATGAAGTTCGGACAGCCTGGACCCCGGCCTTCGCCGGGGTGACGAAACGGAAATGACGTGGAAATGAAGTGGGAAATGAAAAACGGTGCGACGGTGCGCGATGTATGTGTAACCAGTCGATATATAACGATTCTGTTGGGCGGTTTAAGGTATTCCTCTCGGAAATGAACTGGGCTACAATAGGTTCATGACGATCCCGTATGAGATGCCCCGGCAGTGGATTCTATTCGATCTAGCGGCGGTCCAAGTCGAATTGTTGGGAGCGAAGGCGGCGATGTTGGCGCTGACGCAGATCCCCTATCAACGCAGTTGGGCGGAGCAACTCCAGCAAATCCAGCTCAAGCGGGAGGTGGCCGGGACATCGCGGATCGAAGGCGCGGAGTTCACGGAAAGAGAACTGGACGCGGCGATGCGAGAGACGCCGCAACAACTTGAGACTCGATCGCAGCGCCAAGCGGCTTGCGCGTTGGCGACTTATCGTTGGATTGCCAAGCTTGAAACGGATCGGCCGGTTGACGAGTCGTTGGTTTGCGAGATCCATCGCCGCATCGTCTCCGGTTGCGACGACGATCGTTGTCCCCCCGGGCGGCTTAGGGGACGAGACGATAACGTGACCTTTGGCACGCCGCGTCATCGAGGTGTCGAAGGCGGAGATCATTGCGAAGCCGCGTTGCGACAGTTGTGCCAGGCGGCGCGAACCATTTTTCGCGATCACGATCCACTGATTCAGGCGCTGGCGCTCCACTACCACTTCGCCGCGATGCATCCTTTTCTGGACGGCAACGGCCGGACCGCGCGCGCGCTGGAAGCGTTGATGCTCCAGCGTGTTGGCTTGCGCGATACGCTGTTCATCGCCATGTCGAACTACTATTACGAGGAGAAGACGGGTTACCTGAATGCGCTTGCCGAAACGCGCGCGTTAAGTCACGATCTGACGCCGTTTCTCAAATTCGCTCTCAAGGGAATCGAGAAGCAATGCAACAGGCTGTTTTCAGAGATCCGTCTCCAGGTTGCCAAGGCGCTTTATCGCAACACCATGACGGATCTATTCGGCCGGCTGCGCTCGCCGCGAAAGCGGGTCATGTCGGATCGGCACGTGCAGTTGCTGCAACTGCTGTTGGATCATGGAAGTCAGAATGTCGCTGAATTCATCAAACAAACGGCCAGACTGTATCACGTAAAAAATCCGCGAAAGGCGTTGATACGCGATTTATCTTATCTAGCCGCGTTGCAGGCTATCGAGTTCAAACAACAGGCGGATAAATTAGACTCTATCATTTCCATCAACTTGGATTGGCCGGCACAGATTACCGAAAGCGAGTTTTTCAAGCGGGTAAAAGAAATGCCGAAAGCAAAGGTCTACGGATTCCTATCATCTTAGGATCGCGAGATGGCGACTCCCGACTCACAATTCCAGTTTCTTCGCGACGAATGGCCGCTGTTATTCGACCCGGCGGTAAAGGCGGAGTCGCTGGTGTATCCGGACTCGCGGAGCTCGTGCTTCCACGCTCGCCGGGCGTTGGAACTGGCGGTCCATTGGCTTTACAAACATGACGCCGCTCTAAAACTTCCCTATCAAGACCATTTAAGCGCTTTAATTCACGCATTGTCTTTTCGGAATGCCGTCGGACGGGCGATCTTCGCCAAGATCAAAGTCGTTAAAGACCTCGGAAATCTCGCCGTTCATAGTCACAAGCCGGTCCGGCAACTCGATGCGCTAACGGCGACCAAGGAGCTTTTCCACTTCATGTTCTGGCTGGCGCGCACCTATGCGCGTGGAGCGAAGCCGGCGGACAATCTTTCATTCAACCCGGATTTGCTTCCTGAGAGCAGCTCGGTCTCGCCGCAGACGCTGGAACAACTGCAGAAGTTAGAGAGCCAGCTTCGCGAGCGTGATGAAAAACTCTCCGAATTGTTGACCGGCAAGAAAGCGTTAGATGATGAACTGCAACGATTACGGATCGAAGTTACTGAAGCAAAGAAGCAGAACGCCGCGCGGCCAGACAATCACAATTACTCGGAAGCCGAAACACGCGACTACTTCATCGATTTGTTGTTGAAGGAAGCAGGCTGGGCACTCGCCAATCCACAGGACCGGGAGTTTCCTGTCAATGGCATGCCCAACAATACGGGCGAAGGCTTCGTAGACTACGTGCTTTGGGGCGACGACGGTAAACCACTCGGCCTTGTTGAGGCAAAGCGCACGAAACGCGACTCGCGAGTTGGTCAACAGCAAGCGAAGCTGTACGCTGACTGCCTGGAGAAACAGTTTGGCCAACGGCCGGTAATCTTCTACTCCAACGGCTACGACCACTGGATATGGGACGACGTGAATTATCCGCCACGCCCGGTGCAAGGTTTCTATAAGAAAGCGGAGTTGGAACTTCTCGTTCAACGGCGCGCGGCTCGGAAGTGTCTCGCCGACGCCAAAATCGACGAGGCTATTGTTGAACGCTACTATCAATCGCGGGCGATCCGGCGAGTGGGTGAAGCATTTGAGCGAGACCTGGACCGCAAGACGTTGCTGACAATGGCAACGGGCGCCGGGAAGACGCGGACGGTGATCGCACTCTGCGAATTGTTGATGCGCTGCAACTGGGTAAAGCGGGTGCTGTTTCTCGCGGACCGCGTGGCACTGGTGCGACAGGCAGTGAACGCTTTCAAAAAATTTCTTCCCGACACCTCGCCTGTGAATCTGGTGACTGAGAAAGATACCGAGGGCCGTGTTTATGTATCGACCTATCCGACCATGATGGGGTTGATTGAAGAGGCGCGCGACGGGCAGCGCCGATTCGGAGTCGGCCATTTTGATCTGGTTATCATCGACGAGGCGCACCGGTCGGTTTACCAAAAGTATGGCGCGATCTTTGAGTATTTTGATTCTCTACTGGTTGGGCTCACCGCAACACCGAAGGACGAAGTCGATCGAAACACTTACAGATTGTTTAACCTTGAAAATGGCGTGCCAACCGATAACTACACACTTGACGAAGCGGTCAGAGACGGCTTCCTCGTGCCGCCGAAAGCGGTTTCCGTACCTTTACGATTCCAGCGGGAAGGAATTTCATACGAGCAACTGTCCGAAGAAGAAAAAGAAGAGTGGGATGCGCTGGACTGGAACGATGACGGTACGATACCCAATCGCGTGGAAGCCGAGGCGGTAAACCGCTGGCTTTTCAACAAAGATACCGTGGACAAAGTGCTGGAGCACCTAATGACGCGTGGCCTTAAAGTGGCCGGCGGGGATCGCTTGGGAAAGACCATCATCTTCGCCAAAAATCACGACCATGCGCAGTTCATCGCGGAGCGGTTCAATATCAATTACCCTCACTACAAAGGAGAGTTTGCGCGGATCATCGACTTTGAGACGGAGTATGTTCAGAACCTGATTGATAATTTCTCCATTCCGACCAAAGACCCGCATATCGCGATCTCCGTGGATATGCTCGACACCGGCATCGATATCCCGGAGGTAGTCAATCTGGTCTTCTTCAAGCTCGTGCGCTCAAAGACTAAATTTTGGCAGATGCTCGGGCGAGGAACGCGGCTTTGTCCCGACCTATTCGGGCCGGGCAAGGATAAAGAGTTTTTCTATGTCTTTGATTACTGTCAGAACCTCGAATTTTTCTCTCAACAACTCCCGCCGACAGAGGGCAACACCAGTGAGCCTCTCGCCAAGCGTTTGTTTAACACGCGTCTGGAGTTGATTGGGGAGTTAGACAATAAGGTTTCGATTGACGAAGGGCAAGATGGTGGCGGTTTAACAGGCGAGGCTGCCGAGCCTTACGGATCGCAATTGTCTTACGCGGAGATGAGGCGAGCTACGGCAGATTTGCTTCGGACCGAAGTGGCGGCGATGAATGTAAATAACTTCGTTGTACGGCCGAAACGCCGCCTCGTCGAAAAATACGCTTCCACCGAAGCATGGAATCAATTAGACGGTGTTGCGTATACCGAACTTTCGCACGAAGTTGCGGGATTGCCAACGGAGCTTGATGCCGAAGATGAAGAGGCGAAGCGTTTCGACTTGTTGATTCTGAATCTGCAGCTCGCGGTATTGCGCCAGGAGCCTTCATTTGTCCGCCTGCGTGACCAGGTAAAGGGCATTGCAGGTCTGCTCCAGGATGAAGCCAGCATTCCGATGATCCAGGCCGAGTTGCCGCTGATCCTGGACCTGCAGACGGATGAATGGTGGCAGAATGTCACGGTGCCAATGTTGGAGACCGTCCGAAGGCGCTTGCGTTCGCTTGTAAAGTTGATCGAGAAAAAGCAGCGAAAGCCCATTTATACCGACTTCGAAGACTTAATGGGTAGCGAAAGAGAATTCTCCTTACCTGGATTTTCAACGCCAAGTGATTTCGAACGATTCCGAGCCAAAGCGCGGCAGTTTCTCAAAGCAAATGAAAATCACATCGCCGTGTATAAGCTCCGGATGAATGAATCGCTGACGCCGACTGATTTGTCGGAGTTAGAGCGGATGCTTTCAGAAAGCGGCATCGGCAACGCTGAAGACGTGCAAAAAGCCAAAGAAACGAACCACGGATTAGGTCTTTTCGTTCGGTCGCTGATCGGACTGGAACGTGAAGCTGCGAAGAAAGCTTTGGGCGCCTTTATTGCCGGCAAGACCTTGCGCGCTAACCAAATCGAGTTCCTAAACTTGATCATTGACCATTTGACTGAGCACGGTTCGATGGATGCCCGGCTCCTTTACCAGTCGCCGTACACCGACTTTAACCCCCGCGGAGTGGAGGGAGTCTTTGGCTCCGCCGAGGTAGATGAACTCGTCTCGATTTTAGATGAGGTTCGGAGGCGAGCCGTCGGCTAAGGGATAAGATGTAATGGAGGGGGCAAAGGGGAAACACATGAGTAACTGGCTAAGAGGAGTGGTGAAGTTTTATCGAGCCAAGCGTGTACGTTTATGATGCGGGAGCGAACAAAGTGTTAGATTAATCCCGATCTCCCGGCAAGTAACCATGGGGACAAGTCTCAGTTTTTACAGTATCGGGGAATTTTGCTCCCAGATCCGGCTGAGCAGACCAGTTTCCGAAATTGACCTGTCTGGGATCAGTTTTTTTTCACCGTTCGCCCTAGTTTACCTTGGGATGTACCTACGTCATCATAATGCTCTCGGACATCGGTTTACCGTTCGGCCGCCGGAGACCCAACCGGCGCGTGAATACATGGCAAGACAACGGTTTTGGGAAAGGTTTAACTTTGATGAGGATGCCATTAGACGAGAAAACCTTCACCGGTTTACCACTTCGACGTCTTTGAAGGCAAGCTGATCAAATGAGCCGAATTATACCAATAAACAAGCTGTCGCCGTCGACCGTTACTCGATCGAGAGGAAATGAGGCCTACCGCAAAGTCGTTGAATATCTCAAAACAGGCGAGTCCCTGCTAGCAGATCTACGCGGCCAAGAACTAATTTCCATCTCGTTCCTGGACGAGGTCGTCATAAAGTTACGGTCAGCCCAACTGCTTGACAAGGTTACCTTTCTTTTTGTCGCTGATGACACCCATCAAAGGCTTGCCCAAATTGCGGCACTTCGGAAGGCGCAGATTTTTTACACGCGCAGCGAACAGGAGTATCGAAAAGTCATTGAAGTCCGACCCGTCCCAGGCCTGGAATTCCAGAATTTAAGAAGGGCCGGAGGCAGACGCTAGTCGTAGACCGTCTTCGAGTACGGCTCGACGTCGATAAAGGCTTCGATAACGCTTGGACCTTTGAGCGTAAAGGCCCAGTCGATCGCGGAGCGGAGCTCTTTCTCATTCTTGGCTGCCCGGCACGGGACGCCGAAGTAGTGGCTCGGAGATTCCGCCCGCTCTCCAAGAAAGACACCCGAATAGCCGTAGTTTTTCCGCTCTTGCTTGACCTTGATGAGGCCGAGCCAGCCATCGTTAAGCACGATCGTAGGGACCGCGAGGCCCAAGCGCTTCGCGACCGTAAGCTCTCCGACCGTCATCTGAAAGCAGCCATCGCCGACAATCGCCACGACGCGGCGTTCCGGATAAACCAGCTTGGTCGCGTAGGCTGCCGGCATCCCATACCCCATCGATGACCAGCCGTTTGTCGAAAGACAGGTCCTGGGAAGATCGGTCCGCCACTGCGTGGCAATCTGGTGCGTGTGCGCGCCGATATCGTAGACCAAGATGCCGTCGCGAGGCAATTTTTCGCGCACGGTATCGAGCACATGATGCGGTCCAATGCCACGGCAAAGGGGACGGAGAGCTTTGTCCAATGCCGACCGGTGGGCCTCCCAGTCAGCGCTAGACCATTGATTCGCCGCCTGCGGAAGCTCGCTGATCTTGCCTATGGCCTGATCCATATCCCCGCCCTGATTGAAGAGCATTGTTACTTCCGCGCCCACGTCCGCGCTCTGCGTATTTAAGTGGATGACGGGAAGGTCGCCGACCCACTCCTCATAGTTCACCTCGATGGGGTCGTAGCCAACCGCGATAATCAGATCGGCTTTGCGAATGAATGCGCGCATATCGCTGCGCCTGGCCCTTTCCACTACCCCAACCCAGTGGCCGTGACTTTCGGGTAAAAATCCTTTGGCATGGAGCGTTGAGGCAAAGGGCAGGTTTTGCCTCTCAATAAATCTGCGGAGCTGTGCCGCCGACTTGCTGCGCGTGAAGCTGAGCCCGGTCACAACCAGCGGCCGCTGGCTTTGAGCCAGGGCTGCGCGCACGGCCTCCGCCGCGCCAGTTGAGATATCCGCAAGGCAGTTTTGACCCCGCGCCATCCGCGGCGCTTCTGTGGCCTGAGCCAAGCTTACATCTTCCGGCAAATCCAGATGCACGGGCCCCGGAACTTCGCTGCAGGCAAGGGCAATGGCCTCGGCCAGTGGACCCGCCACCTGATCGGCGCGCAACGGCAAAGTTGCCTTCGTGAGCGGTTGAAAAAGGGAGTGGTGGTCAATTCTCATCTGGATGCGCCGCTCAAGCCATCGGGTCGGCACATTACAGGTGATCGCGAGGACCGGCGCGCAATCAAGCCAGGCACAACCGACACCCGTTGCCAAATTGGTCGCGCCCGGCCCCAGGGTCGATACCGCAACTCCCGGCTTGCCCGTCAACTGTCCCACGGCGGTTGCCATAAAACCTGCCGACGTCTCGCTGGCGCACAGAACGTAATCGATCGCGCTGTGGCGCAGCGCCTCAATCAGAGGCAGGACCGGGCCGCTCGGAACACCGAATACCCAACGGACTCCCGCGTGCTCGAGCATCCGCGCAATCAGCTCAACGTTGTTCACGTTCTTGTCACGTCCCGATGCGCACCGCGTCGGCGACGTCTTGGACGGAGCGGATGATGGAGAGCGCGGTCAAACGACCGGTGCGCGGATTTTCGCTGGGAATGTTCTCGATGTGAACCTTGAGATAGCCGAATTCCCCTTCGACCTCGATATCGTGGCAGTTGCGCTTGAGGCCGGGGACGGCAAGAATGCGCACCGTGGTGCGATCAGGACCGATACCGGCCAAACTCACCGCCGCCGAAACGTTGACATTCGCCGGAAATCCTTTGCAGGCTTCACGCGCCGTGCCGGCAAATACCTCTTGCTCTTCCGTCAACCCCGCAAGCGAGATCTGCTGTTCCACCAGATACGGTGCTCCCTCCAGGCCGGCGGGAGGCTTGCGCGTTGTCATGGTAACGTGCGCGACCTTACCCACGCACGCTGATTTGATGCCATCAAGGCCGGCAATCGCGCCGGAAGGAACGTAGAGCCCGCAGCCCGTCTCTCTCGAGCGCGTGAGGATTTCCGGATAGTCCAGCAGGGCGCCGACGCTGATAACCATCAGGCCCTTGCCGGCGCGGAATACTTGTTCTGCCAGCTCGGGAAAAACCACTGCTCCCGCAGCCTCGACAACGACATCGGATCCCGCTATCAGCGCGCCTTGATCGAGATACGGAGGCGGGTTGCGCAGCGTGGAGAGAAAAACTTTTGCGTTGGACTCACTTCGGCTCGTGACCCCGACACAAGGAACCTTGAGGATTCCATCTTCCGACGCTTTGAGCAGGGCGCGCCCGATCGCGCCGCATCCAACAATGCCAATCCCTCTCATGGAGCCAGTCGATAAGTGGTTTCCCGCGCGCGCGCGTGCGAACGGTCAGGTTGGGAGCCGCCCAAAAGTTCCTTCAGTTTTACGCGCTGTTCTTGGGATAAAATCCTTTTGCCCTCTTCGATTGCCCGCAGTCGCGCCAGCCGCAGGTCGCCCTTGAGTTTCTCAATCTCGCGCACCTTCGACTCCACCTTCCCCATGTCCGCGGAATCTGAATCCAGTAGTTGCGCGAGGTCCATCTCGGCAACCTTGAGGTCCGCATCGAGGCGGATGGACTGGCGGCGGAAATCGTTGCGCAATTTCTCCAAAGTCTGAACTTGGCTCGAAGAGAGCTGGAGTTTGTCCTGGTTGCTGAGCATGAACGAAATGAGCGGCCTTGCTTCCTGCGGGGAAGAATAATCGAAATGTTCGCGCAGGCGCCCGCCCCATTCCTCCAAATGCTGCTTCAGTCCTTCCCAGATACTTCCGGCCTCTTCATGGAAAGCGGGACCTGACCGCGCCTGGTCCGAAGCTCCAGCCGGAACTCCCAAAAGCCCGATAAATAGAATCGAAAGGAGAATCCTCCTCATACGCATAAAACCTCCTTTCAGAAGTGCCCGATTCAAATTACATTTAGCCCAATTGGAGTGCAACCGCTCATCTGACGGCGTATTGACCGCCCAATCCGTATTCGCTAGGCTTGAGCCATCTTACGTGAAGGAGGACGAAACCCATGATCACGCGCATGATTATCGTCAGCGTTCCACGCGATAAAGCAGCGGAAGCCGAGCGGCTGTGGAAAGAGGACTGCGCGCCGCTGATGATCAAGCAACCCGGTTGCGTGGGTGAGGAATTTTTGCGCAGCCGGGAGAACCCCGGCGAGTTCATCTCGCTCAGCAAATGGGAAAGCCAGAAAGCAATTGACGCTTATCGCAGCAGTGCCGCACATAAGGAGATTCAACAGCACACACGCGCTCTGATGGGCGTCTCCAAGGTAGAGGTCAAAGCCTACGAAGTTGTTGGGTGACCGGATCCGCCGGCTGGCGCCGTTTCTTCAAAAAAAAATTTCAGGGCCAGGACTCCGATCAACACGGTTACCCCGAGGGCGCTCCAGGCAACCGGATAGGAACCGGTCTTGTCGACGAGATAACCGAAAAGCGGCGTGCCGAGAATCGCGCCCAGCGAGTTAACGGAAATGACGATGCCAAGCGCGGACCCGGTCCGCGCGCTCCCCGCAAGCTCGCCGATAAGCGCGTAGGAGACCCCCTGATATCCGATCATGCAGACACCGGAAAGAAAGATAACCGGCAGCAGAACCAAAGGTGACGTGGCTGCTGTGACAAGACCAAGCAATGCAAGCAGCGCGACAGATCCCATCCCTATCCCAACCAGAACACCCTTGCGTTGACCGCCGAAAGCCCGATCGCTGATCACGCCCCAACTCACCCGCCCTACCATTCCGCCCGTTTGCGCCAGCGCGAGCGCCTGGCTTGCCCAGTACGGCGAAAAGGCTATGACCTCCTTGAGGTACAGCGGCAGGTAGGTCAGAAGAGCCATCTGCGCGGTCAAAAGAACGGCCGTGCCAAAGCTGATCGCGCACAGCTTTCTGAGGGCAAACGGGCCGATCTCCAAGGTATTGCCCGGCTTTATCTCGGAGTAGATCTCGCCACCTGTTGGCGGCTCGCGCCAGCAACCCCAGAAAATAAAACCGAAGATTACGTTCAAGACGCCAAAAGCGGCTAAAGCTCCGCGCCACCCAATCCACAGAACGAGCGAGGGCGCGACCACTGCCGTCACCACCCCGCCCGCGGGCACGCCGGTCTGCTTGATGCCCATGGCGGTCGCGCGCTCCCCAGCCTGGAACCAGCCCATCACGCCCTTGGTGGAAGCGGGATTGAGAAAGCTATAGCCCAGACCCGCAAACAAGAAACTCGCAAAAGTCCATCCGAAGGATGGCGCCAGAGCCGCCGCCAGAATAAAAATGCCCAAAAAAACATGGCCCCCGAGCGTCGTTTTACCGACTCCCAGACGATCCGCTAACCAGCCGGCGGGATAGGACAGGCAGGCCATCCCGACATAGAAGGCGGTGAAGAAAAGACCGACCTCGGTCCGGGTGAGCGCCAGATCATGCAGATAGAAAGGCGCGAGCGTATTGATGCTGTATTGTCCGGTTGCGCCCACGATGTGCGACAAGCTGACGAGTGCCAGAATCACCCAGCGCATGCGCTCGTATGCGGGCGGAGCCACGAATGGATATTCCGTGAGATGGATCTGTGACTTGTGGACCGTGATCGATCGCCGGCTTCTCAACCGCCCGACTAAAAATGATAGAGCATCCAGTACACCATAACTCCCGTCACCGAAACATAAAGCCAAACCGGGAAAGTCCAATGCGCAATGCGACGGTGTTGGTAAAAATTCCCTCTCAAAGCGCGCGCCAAGGTTACCAACGCCATGGGAACGATCGCCGCGGCCAGGACAATATGCGACAGCAAGAGTGTAAAGTAGGCGGGGCGAACCCAGCCGGTGCCTCGAAACGGCACCGACCCAACTTGATAGTGATAGAGGATGTAAGAGCCGAGAAAAAGCGTGGACGCCGAGAAGGCGACCAGCATGCAGGCCTTGTGCCTGCTGATCTGTTTGTTGCGAATGAAAATGAAACCCAAGACCAGGAACACGGCGCTCAGGCTGTTGAGAACCGCGTTGACACTGGCCAGGTCAGAGAAAGAAAACAAGGACGAACGTCACGCGATGTCGGGAATCAACATCAGAATCAGGAAGACGCAGAGGATAAAGGGAGTCAGCGCGATGATGCCCAGCGTGCGTCGCTCAAACTTGAGGTGCATGAAATACATCGCCACCAGCAAGGCTTTGTAGCAGGCAAGAGCTACTAGCATCGCAACGATGGCCACCTTGGCCAGAGGAAGATGGATCACGCCAAGTTCGATCAGCGTGAGCATAAAAAGGTAAAACCAGATCATCCAATAGTTTGTGCTCGGGTGCGCGTCGGCCATTCTCTTTTCTCCCTAGACAAGATAGATGAAGGTAAAAACCATGATCCAAACAAGATCCACGAAGTGCCAGTAAAGACCGGCGATTTCCACGACGTTATAGGCCCACCCCGGTCCCAGCGGGGTCGTGGGTTTGGAAACGATCGCCCGCATGACGGAGAGGTAAATCACACCTCCGGTAACATGCATGCCGTGAAAGCCGGTGATGATAAAGAACGTGGTGCCGAACAGAGCAGAACCCCAGGGATTCCCATAGATCTTGAGCCCCTCGTCAATCAGGTGACTCCATTCGAAGGCTTGCAGTCCGAGAAAGCCAGCGCCCCCAACAATGGTCAGGAGCAGATAGGTCTTGGCGACGCTTCGCTGGTCATTCCTCACCGCTTCCAGCGCCTTGACCATGGTGACGCTGGAACAAATCAGCAAAAAAGTCATAAAGGCGGTGAGGTTGATACCGAAGATTTCGAAAGGCAAAGGCCAATTGGAACTTGCATGACGCAGCAGACCATAGCCAACAAGCAACGCACCAAAGGACATCGCGTCCCCCGCGAGAAAAACCCACATGCCGAGCTTGCCCCAACTTTCGGGCGTGAGGGGCGACTCCGCGGGCTCGACCCTTGCATGCATCACAGCCGCTTCACTCATCTTCCACTCTCCTTATCATTCCAAGCCAAGCGTAACAGGGGCGCTTTTTTCTCCGGCATCTCGCGCTTCCGGACGCTGCGATGGCGATAAAATATCCATCCTCCGATTGAGCCAACGATGGCGTACGGCATCGCCATAAGAAACAAAACGCTCCAGTTAAAAGCGTCGGTCAGCGGATCATTGCCATCCGCCCCACCCAAACAAACCGAACAGGCCAGCGCGAGCGCCGGCACAATCAGCGTCACGGTTAAAGCGGAAACAGCCCAAAAAATCGCCCTGCGATTCATAGTTTTTTTAGTTACCGCATCGAAACGGTTCTGTCAAACAGTCTGCCTCGGATTTGCCTGGCGTTAATACAGGTACACAAGTCCATACAGGATTGGCCAGAGCCCAACGACAAAAGTCCAGTACATCGCACAGATCTCCACGCCGGTGTGGCTTTGCTCGGTGTACCGGCCACGACGCGCCAACGCCAGAACCGCAGCCAGCCACGCAATCGCTCCGAACACGTGCAACCCATGACAGCCGATCAAAGTGTAAAAGGTCCCGCCATAGACTCCACTCGATACGGTAAGGCCAAATTGAATCAGTCGAATCCATTCGTACCCTTGAATGCAGAGAAACAGCGTTCCCAACGCTGCCGTAACCCAAAGATAACGCACCGAAGAGCCAAGTTGTCCCCTTCGAATCTCTCGCAATCCCCAGTTCATGGTAACGCCGCTCGCAAGCAGTACAAGCGTGTTAATGCCAGTAACGAGAACCGGTAAGCGGGGCTGAAACGGTGGCGGCCAGTCCGTGCTGCTCAGCCGAAAGACGATGAATGCGCCGATCAGGCCGGCAAAGAACATCGCCTCGGCTGCGACAAGCATCAGCACAGCCAAGCGCGCGTTACTGATGATCGGCTCTTGAGAAACAAAGGGCGGGTAAGGAGGTTGACCATCGCCAAAAGCAGGGACACCGAGTCCCTGCTCAGCATCTGGTTCGACAGCCTGGCGTGCCGTTGATTCTCGGACCATATTCGTATTCCAGAATTGAGGTATGCGTGCTGACCTGTGAGCACCCCTCTCCGGACTCAGTCTTTGTTACTCAGTCCTGGGTTGCCCTCGTCATGAACTAACGGGCGATAACAGACACGATTGTCGCCCCCACGTAAGCAATACGAGCAAGGCTAACAAGATTCCAAAGCGCCGATTCTCTCCCCGGGGACGCTGATAAAATCACAGCGGTATCCGATCCAACGCCATGACCGCGAGGAGCACTGGCAAATAGATTAATGACACAAACAACAGTCGCCTGGCAGCCGCCGAGGATTGCGACCTGACCAATCCCAGGCCTGAGCCCAGGAACACCGCCCCCAGAAAAAACGCGGCCAGGAAATAAACATAACCGGTTACTTGAAGAAACGTCGGCACCAGACTCACCGCAAGCAGCGCCGCACAGTTCGTTAAAACCTGCCGGCCAGTGCTAGCTCCATCAGGTTCGATCACCGGAAGGAATCGTATCCCTGCCCTGGCGAAGTCTTCTCGGTACAATCTGGCAATCGCCAGGGTATGGGGAATCTGCCACAAGAACATGATCGCAAACAGCGCCCAGGCCCCCGCCTCAAGCTCGCCGCGGGCGGCCGTCCAGCCGATAACGGGCGGGAGCGCTCCCGGGATTGCTCCGACAACGCTGCACAGGGAGGTTTTCTGCTTGAGCGGCGTGTAAACAAAAAGATAGCTGATCACGATGGTCGCAGTGACGAGCGCGCTGAGAGCGTTGACGACGAGCCAGAGCGTAACCAATCCTGAAACAGTAAGTGCGACGCCGAACACCAGAGCCTCTGCTGGCTGAACCCGCCCTTCAGGCAAAGGCCGATGGCGCGTCCGCTCCATCACCGCGTCGGCATCCCGCTCCAGAAATTGATTGAGAGCCAGTGTTCCGCCGGCCGCGAACGCCGTACCTATGAGAGTCTCGATCAACCGGAAATAATCGGGAATGGAACCGGAACCGAGATAAAACCCGACAAATGTGGTCACCAGAACCATCACCGTGATCCGCGGCTTGGTAAGCTCGCCGAAATCGGCTGCCTTCCGGTAGCCACCCGCCAAAGCTAGATCCAGTGCTCCGGTGCTGAAGGTCATGTGGAAATCTGCTCCGAAATAAATCCTCGACTCCAGACTTCGCGGGAAGGCTCCAGCCATCGATAAGACCTTAACGTCAGAGCCAGACTAACGACGAGCATGAGGGCGCCGACAACAACGTGGCTCGTTGTCAGAAGCACAACCGCCGCGGGCGTCAGAGCGCTCTCGCCCGGCGCGACAAATTTTCCCAGATAGGAACCAAAACCCAAAACCAATTGCAACGTCATCAGGCCGCACAAAATGATCGCAGGCCGTGCGAGCTTGTGGACCCGCGGTTTGACTTTTAGCACCCGCGCCGCGAGCAAGAAGACATGAAAGACAACCAGGAGAGCAACAAAGAGGTGCGCATCGAAACCGCCTCCGGTATGCCTCAGAACGGCACCGAAAACCGCCTGGAGGTAGATCAGGGCAGTTGTTAAGGTCGAAAGTCTATGGATGCGTCCGGCATCTACGCGCTGAAGCTTTTGGATATTCTCCCTCCATTCCTCAGAGGTAAACAGAGCCAAGCTTGCGGCAAGCGCAAAAAAAGCCTGCGCAAAACAGGCATGAAGGATCGCCAGCGTCCCTTCGACCAAGACCACTCGAAGCCCGCCCACCACTCCCTGGAGAATGACGAAGCCAAGAGCGCCCACTCCGAGCCAGCGCAACCAGCGCCGCTTCTCATTAAACCACAGCACGAGCGCTAGCATGAGCGTCAGCAGGCCGACGGCTGAGGCCACAAGGCGGTGACTGTGCTCATATAAAATGCCCCCAACCATCTTCGACCAAGGGTAGAGAAACATATTGTAGCCGAAGGTCGTGGGCCAGTCGGGCACGGCAAGGCCGGCGCTTTTGCTCGTGACCAGGCCGCCGACAAACAAAAGAGGCAAGGTCGCTACGGCCGTGAGCAACGCAAGTCGGTGTGGCCAAAAGCCGTCTCGCCGGGCAGGATCGCTGCGTTCGGTCATGTGCCAGCTCAGTGCGCCCGGGCCGCTGCGGGCTCTGTTCCCAATCGGCGGTTCTGCGGCAGCCAGTCTTCCTGAACTTCCGGCGAGCTGTACTCGTAGGCGCCACGATAGACGGTCGGAGCTACCTCGTAGTTTCCATGCGGTGGCGGAGACGCGGCGCTCCACTCGAGGGTGTTCGCGTGCCACGGATTTCTCTCCGCCTTCTTGCCGGCGAACAGGCTCCAGAAGAAATTCACCACGAAAGGAATCTGCGAGAGGCCCAGGATCAAGGCGCTGACCGTGATGAAAACGTTAATCCCTTGCAGGGGCTGGAGGAATTCGTATTGGGTCGGATTATAAATGCGCCGCATATGCCCGCCCACCCCCAGGATATGCATCGGGAAGAAGGTCGCGTTAAAGAAAATATAGGTGAGAAAGAAATGGATTTTTCCCAAGCGCTCGTTCATCATGCGGCCGAACATCTTGGGAAACCAATAGTAAACCGCCGCAAACAACGCGAAGATGATACCGGCGACGACGTAATGGAAGTGCGCGACGATGTAGTAGGTATCATGGATGAAAATATCGACTGGTGTGGCGGCCATGAAGATGCCGCTCAGGCCGCCGATGAGAAAGTTGGAAACGAATCCGAGAGCAAAAAGCATCGGCGTGGTAAAGCGGATCGATCCTCCCCACAAAGTGCCTAGCCAGTTAAAGGTCTTAATCGCGGAAGGAATCGCAATGACCATTGTCGACATCATGAAGGCCGTGCCGAGGAGCGGATTCATGCCGCTGATAAACATGTGGTGGCCCCAAACGATCCATGACAGAAACGCAATCGAGATCATCGAGAACGCCATCGCGTGATACCCGAAGATCGGCTTGCGCGAGAACGTCGCGAGGATGTCGGAAGTCACGCCCATCGCGGGCAAAACCAACACATAGACTTCAGGATGACCGAAAAACCAGAACATGTGCTGCCAGAGAAGCGGCTCGCCTCCTCCTTGAGGAAGAAAGAAGCTGGTGCCGAAGAGGCGGTCGAAGAGCAGCATGGCGAGCGCCGCCGTTAATTCGGGGAGAGCAAGCAAAAGCAAAATTGCGGTGATGAAAAGCGACCAGATCACCAAGGGCATGCGGAAATAGGTCATGCCCGGCGCGCGCATGTTCACGATCGTCGTGATGTAGTTGATCGAGCCCATCAGCGAGGAGGCGCCGAGAATCATCAGACTGATAATCCAGAGGTTTTGCCCCCAGTTCACGCCGGTGTACGCGGCAACCGCCGAGAGCGGGGCGTAGGCAGTCCAGCCGGAAGCCGCCGCTCCACCCGGGACCAAGAAGGCGGACAACATCACCAGGCCCGCGACGAAACCGGTCCAGAAAGAGAGCATATTGAGCTTCGGGAAGGCCATGTCGCCGGCACCGATCATCAACGGAATGAGAAAATTGCCGAAGCCACCAACCATGATCGGCATGACAACAAAGAAGATCATGATCGTGGCGTGCATGGTAAAGAAGGCATTGTAGGTCTGCGGCGGAATGATTCCGTCATAGGCATAGGGTTCCGGGATCCAGCCCAGCCCGGGCACCGGCCGTTTCCGGCCAGGCAAGCTCCCAGCGCATCGTCATCGCCAAAAGCCCGCCGATCACCAACATGAATAGCCCTAGGAATAAAAATTGCCGGCCGATCATCTTGTGATCGGTCGAGAAAACATAGGTGCGCCAGAAGCCGAGCTCGTCGTGGTGGGCGTGGACCGCAGGCGCTGCCGTGGCTGCAGGGTCACTCATCTTCAAACTTCCTCCATTTTGCCGAGAATTCCAAACTGTGGCGGGTACTGTCTACTGTTTTTGAGTCCAAGTCTCTTGCGCCCATTTCTGGTAATCTTCAGGGGTATGAACGTAGAGCCAGCCGCGCATTCCCGAATGGCCGAAGCCGCACAACTCGGCGCACGGCAACTCGTACTTTCCCGGCTTCGTCGCCTCGAACCACACCAGGATATCTTTTCCAGGAAGCGCGTCCTGCTTCAGCCGAAGATTCGGCAGAAAGAAACTGTGGATCACGTCTTTCGACTTGAGGTGAATTCGAATTACCTTGTGAACTGGAACATGAATGTCGTTTTCCGTTTGATAATCATCCGCGGTTTCGAATTTTCCATCCGGCCCAGGATAGAGAACTTCCCAGTTGAATTGTTTGGCGGTAACCTGGAGTTCGAAATCACTGGGCGGCGCGTGGGCTTTGATTTTTCCCCAGGAAGAGACGCTCATAAACGAAAGGCTGATGAAAATGATCGCTGGAATAACTGTCCAGGTGATCTCCAAGGCCGTGTTGCCGTGGGTATACGTGGCGCGACGGCCCTCTCGTTCCCGGTACATGATGAGAAAAACAATCATCAAAACCGTCACCAAGATGAAAGCGGCGCCGGTGATATAGTAAATAACGTAAAAGAGAAAATCGATCTCTCCGCCAAAGGTAGACACATCTTCTGGCAGCCAATTTAACATCTTTGTTGATCCGTCCTAAACGATTTGGCTTTTGCTAACACAACCACGGCGCCATTTCAAGGGAACTTGGAGGACGAAAAGACCGCGGCGCCCAGAATTGGACACATGCAGGCAATCACCGTCGAAATTTGGCCGCGCAAGCGAATTTATTTCGTTTGCTTCGACGTTTTAGCTCGCTCTCGCGGCATGCACCTTGTTTTTGCATGCGCCCGGACCGGATCATGCTCTATTGCCTCATGGATTAGCGCGATGCGTTTTGCACGCGGGTTCGTCGCTGAGAATTTTAACGTCATCTTGCCGAGAAAAGCTGCGGCTAAGTCCGGGCGTGCCCCTCTCTTTCTGAGTCCGCCGCCGATCCGCGGTGAGAGTCGTCCGTTTCCTTTGTGCGCAAGCGCCTGGCCTTCGCCGAATACTCCGCCAAACACTTTTCCACGAGGCCATTGACCGAGGCCGGCGGGAACCGGCCCTTGTCATCTCTTTGTCCAGCCGCAACTCCCGTTAACACCTCGATGCCTTCATCGATCGAACTGACCGCATAGATGCGAAACTTCCCGTTCTTGACGGCATCCACGACGTCGCGGCGCAACATGAGGTTTCTTAAATTGGTTCGCGGGACCAATACTCCCTGTTCGCCGTTGAGACCCTTGAGCCTGCAGACATCAAAGAAGCCCTCGATCTTTTCGTTGATGCCTCCGATGGCCTGGATTTCCCCGCTCTGGTTTACCGAGCCGGTCACGGCGATTCCTTGTTTGATGGAAACCCCCGCAAGACTCGATAGAATCGCGTAAAGTTCCGTGGACGACGCGCTGTCACCATCCACGCCTTCATAAGATTGCTCGAAGCAAATGCTGATGGCGAGCGCAAGGGGTTGGTCTTGCGCATATTTCGCGCCCAGGTAGCCGCTGAGAATCAACACTCCTTTGTCATGGGTCTTGCCACTGAGCTTGGCTTCCCTCTCGATATTAATGATCCCGCCGCGCCCCATGAATGTACGGGCGGTGATTCGGGATGGCTTGCCAAAATTGAAATCACCCATTTGGTACACCGCCAAGCCATTGACTTGTCCGACAACGGCGCCCTCCACGTCCACGAGAAGAGTTCCGTTGGCGATGAACTCCTGGATTCTTTTTTCCACCAGGTTCAAGCGGAAAACTTTTTCGTCAATCGCTTTTTGAACGTGTTCTCCCGTAACCAAAACCGCCCCGCCTCTACCGGCCCAATAATCTGCTTCGACGAGCACGTCAGCGATCTCACTGAACCGGGTGGAGACTTTTTCCTGGTCCCCCACCACTCGCACACCATGCTCGATAATCCGCGCAACGCCGCCGGCGTCAAAGTGCCGCAACCCTTCACGCCGACAGTAAGCGCTGACGAAACACGCATAGGCCACAATATTCTCTTGCGAGCGGGCCACTTGAAAATCAAAGTCCGCTTTCACCTTGAACGTCTCGCGGAAGTCCGGATCCACGGTCGACAGATAGTGGTACAGCAATGGATCACCGATTATGATCACTTTAATATCGGTTGGAATGGGTTCCGGCCTTAACCCCTGCGGCGGCAACCAGCCAAAGACGGTGGCCGGCTCTTCAATAGAGAGCTCGCGGTTTTTGATGACTCTTTTCAGCGCTTCCCAGACTCCCGGGTTGGCCAGCACATCGCGGTCGTAGAGAACGAGATACCCTCCATTGGCGCGGCTAATAGAACCGGACTTGATCTTGGTAAAATCCGTAACAAAGCTGCCCAGAGTGGGCCGCTTTTCAATGACGCCAAACAAATTGTGATAGGTCGGATTGGTCTCAATGATAATCGGCGGACCTTGGGTATCGCTGTTGTCGACAAAGACATTGACGCGGTACGGAAGAAAAGGATCGCCCATTCCGTCCATTGCATCCGCACCGGGGCTCGTCGCTCCGGATTGACGGTCCCCAGCGGCTTTAAAGTGATGCAGATTTCGTAACACGTGATCGCGCACAGCATCGAGATAGCGGATTACCTTCGGATCGGGTCCATATTTTTCCTTAAGCTCCAGCAAAGGGATGCGGGCCAAATTTTTTCCCACTTGTTGGTCCAAGCTCTCAAGCTGATCGGTGACGTCGCGCTCTAACTTCTTTCCGCCGCGCAGGGCTTCTTCGACCTTGTGCTCAATCAGAGATCTTTTCTTCTCTAGACTTTCCTTCGCTTCCGCAGGCAGAGAGAGGTACTCATCCTCGCTCATCGGTTTGCCATCTTTGAGGGGAATCAAAGCCATTCCGGCGGGAGAAAAGCGCAAGCTAAAGCCGCTTTCCCTGGCCTCGATCATCAGGCCTTCCATAACCTCTTGATGCTTTCTTTGCATTTCCTCAACCAGGACCTGGCGCTGGCGCACGAAATCCTCGCTCTCAAAGACTTTCCTGACTTCGCGTCGCAAGGCCTGGACAAAGTCATCCATGTCTTTCCGAAGAGCCCTTCCCCAACTCCGGCGCACTTTCAAAGCCACGGGCCGATCAGGATCGTCAAAGTTGTGGACATAGCACCAATCCTCAGGACCGGCAGAGTCTTCACGCGCAGGCGCTTTATCTTGAGTCACCTTTTTCAAAAAGTTCTTGATCAGGCTCGTCTTACCTGTACCGGTGAGACCCGTAACAAAGATATTGAAGCCCGGCTTGCCGACCCCCAAGCCAAACTCGATTGCCCGAATCGCCCGCTCTTGGCCGATAAAATCCTCCAACGGCACCATGTCCGCAGTGCAATTGAAAGGAAGCAGTGACAGGTCACAACTCCACGAAAGCTTTTCAGTTGGAATTAAGAATTTCGTCGTCATCGACCACTCCTCGGAATGTTGATGGTATATGAGGATAGGGGCTAAGGGTCTGGTCGTCAACTCCTGCACCGTGTAGGAGCGCTATTGATCACCTAGTCAACACTCTCTATACTTCACCAATGATAGCTGGGGTTCGATCCTTCCTCTCGCGCCACGTCCTTAATCTATGGGTTGGGCTCATCTTATTTCTCATCACTGGCTGCGCTTCTTATCGTGTCCCGAGTGTTCCTGGCATAACTCCGCCTAGCGAAGATGAAGAAGTAAAGATCAGCCGGGAATTTCGCCGCGAGGCTAAGAAACAGCTCAAGTTTGTGTCGAATCTGGAAGTACAAAGGTATGTGGACAACTTGGGCCGGAGACTGCTCTCTGTTATGGGACCACCGCAGTTTGACTATCGCTATTTTGTGGTGGAGGAGTCAGACCTTAATGCCTTCTCGGTCCCGGGAGGCTCTATCTATATTTATTCCGGTCTCTTGGATCGAGTGAGGAGCACCGCTGAGCTGGCCGCGGTCATGTCCCACGAGACGATTCACGCGAAAAACCATCACATGGTGCGCATGTCCGGTCTGGACCCGGTGAGCCTTCTCGCGATGCTTGGGGCACTGCTCGCGACGCGTGGCGGCGCCGGCGCCCCAGCGGCCTTGGCGTTGGGCCAAGCCGTGGCAGCCACACGGCAAATCGCGTTTACCCGGCAGTTGGAAATGGAGGCGGACACCTTGGGGTTCAAATACATGGCGGAAGCGGGCTACGATCCACACGCTATGCTGAGCTTCCAAAAAGTTTTGTATCAGGACCAAATTTTAAATCCAGTTGATATTCCGCCGTACTTGTTGGACCACCCCCTGTCTCAGGAGCGGATCGCCAATGTAGAATTATTGCTTCGTTCGATGAAGCCGATTGAGCCGGTAGCGCCAGGTCCGGATCCAATAAAAAAGATCCAAACGCTTATCCGCCTCGAGCGGCATGAATCGGACGCAGTGATCGCCGAGGAAAAGAAGCTCGCCGCCCAGTCCCCCGGAAACGCAGAGCCGGTGCAATTGCTCGGTGTGGCTTACTTTGACAAAGGGATGTTACCTGAGGCGCGCGAAAAGTTCGAGCGCGCCAGAGTGCTCAACCCAAAGAGCCCCGGAATCGACCGCGATTTGGGTCGCCTCTACACTCGAACCAAAGAGTATCGCTTGGCCCATGAGGCGTTCGACCGGGCATTGAGCGCAGCGCCCAGGGAACCTCTTAATTACATCTACCTCGGAGAATTGTTGGAGCAAGAATCCAAACTGCGCGATGCCGCCGGAGCTTATCTCAACGCATACAATTTGGCGCCTCTTTGGCCGGAGCCGGCGCAACGGTTGGGAACCGTGTACGGGAAGATGGACCGTCTCGGTGATGCCTACTATTACCTGGGGCGTTCTCTGTTGTTGCAGGACGAAGATGAAAAAGCAGCGGCGCAGTGGGAGCGAGCTCTAAAAATCTTTGGTGAAAAATCACCCCGGGGTGAAGTTCTTAAAGGAGAACTCGATTCCTTAAGGGACCGCGGAAGATAGTTTTGCAGATCTGTCGGCGCGCGCGACTTCGGCTCCTCGAACCGGTACTTGCTTCCGTGCCTTTTCCTCCCGCTCTAACAACGACTGGCGCATGAAGGAAGGATCAAAACCCAAAAAATCGCAAACGTTAGTAAAGCAAAACAGCCAGTCCACCGCGGGGTCGCAGATCCAGTTCATTGAATCTTGGTAGAGCTCCTGCTGAATGCTATTCCTCGAAGCTCGGTATTTCTCCAGGCACTCCACGGCGTCCTGAAGAATCGCAAGCATGAGCTTTTTTTGACCATCTACGTGGCCCGACAGTTGCCTCTTTCCATAGAATTGAAAGGGTAACATGGTGTCCGGCTCGAGAATCTTAGATAAGAAGTCGTTATACATGCCGCGTTCAATGACCTCCATAGTCCAGAACGGGACACTTATAGCACAAATTTGGCGCAGCTTCAAATTTAATGCTGCGGGCAGGCGAACAGCGCCGAACAGCGGATATCCGCAGCGCTAAACTATTGACAAGTGGCTGTTTTCCATAGTATTTCTTCGCATTTAGGCTGGCACTGGGGTCAGAGAAGGAGGGCAGAATGCAGATCGCTACTTACGCGCAAACTCTCCGCGCTCTTGGGCAAGCTTTGGAGGCCGCTCGGTGTGAAACCTTCAATTTGCGGTCGGTCGGTGAAACCTACCATATCAGGGGTGAACAGGTGGTTGAGGTTCAGCCCACCCCGCAAGCTCAGCACTCTAGTTTCTGGCAAAAACTGAAGGGTAATGCGGCTCAGGAAGCAGCTCAGCCCCAATTACTACTTAAGGAGATGGAATTAGATTATACGGCGTCGAACATTGAGCAAATTGAGCGTGAAGGTCAGGCTCGGCGCCGCGATCCGCATGGGATGCCGGATGCGTACAGCCCTTCACAAGTTCTCCGCGCAGCGGGTGCCTATCTCGACCAGAAACGGGCCAAGCTCCAGGAACTCTCGAAAAAAAACGGTAGCATCAAACTTCGCTACGAGACGCCTTTCAGCGCCACCACCGAAGAGCTCACGGTTCCCTACCTCTACGACATGGCTGTCCGGATGTATCTACGGAGGCACGATCGCGGAGCGACCGAAGAAGTCGCGGAATAGCAAATCATTTCGCTCCCCGTCCGGTCTCTTTCCGCCACCGTTAATACTCGATTAGCACCGGTTGAGTTTGTCCCGGATCCTTCACCCCAGCCACTTGAGGGTCGTCAGTCCAGAAGCTCGGCATTAAGACTTCGACCCCGTTCTGGGCCACCCATCGGGGCGGAACGTAATACTTCTTTTGGACAGGCTTTTCCGGCAGCAGCGGGGGGCTTGGTTGCGTCTGCTCGATTGATACCGATACATCCCCGTCGCCGAGAGATGAACCGGGAAAAACGGCAGGCTGGTGACGCGGCGGCTTTGAATGCCGCAAAGAACGGCTCGGCGAAGCGCCGGAGATCCGACCTTGGCCACGGTTCCCACCTTGACCTTGCCGTGCAGACATGATTTGGGCGGAACTCAATCTGCATAGGGTCAATATAAGAGGGAAGAGCAGTACCGCGCCGAACTTCCGTTTCATCGAAAACCCCTCTCGACTAAACCTCATGGTGCGAAGCTATAATGCTCTCTCTACATTGTCAACGTTCTGTGCGTTAGTGAATTCCGCCGAAAGCGCCCGTGGGCAGGGACCGTTGTTTGGCTCGGCTTGTTTATCAAGCGATATCGGATAAACTTCCGTTCATGTCTGAAACGCAAGCCCTAACCGGCAGCGCTCATGGCATCCGCTGGGACTTAAGCGACTTATTCCTGTCTCATAGCGATCCGCAAATCGCGGCCTGCCTGAACGAGTACCGAAAGCGAGCGCAGAGTTTGGCGCGCTTTCGCAACACCATCGCGGTCCCTGGAGGGCCGAGTCCGAAGGAGTTGGTCGAGGCGTTGAAAGAACTCGAACAGATCGAGGAGGCGCTCAGCCTGGTAGCGAGTTATTCGAGCCTCCTCTATGCTGCAGACTCTTTGAAGCCCGAGTACCAGGACCTCGAGCAGAAGGTAGAGCAGCGCATTACCGATATCCGGAACCTCCTTCTCTTCTTTGAACTAGAATGGCTAGAGCTTGACGAGGGCGCAGCGGAGCAATTAGTCGAGCATCCCATTTTGAAGACTTACCGCCATTATTTGAAAAGCCTGCGCCGTTTTCGTCCTCACCGGCTATCGGAAGCGGAAGAGAAAATCGTCAACGAGAAAGACAACACCGGGCGCAGCGCTTTCGGCCGCCTTTTTTCCGAGATCACGTCCTCTTTGACCTTTGCGCTCGAACGAGGCGGGAATAATGAGGAATTGAATCTCAGCCAGATTCTTTCTCTGCTCCACGAGCCCGACCGTGAGCTACGCCGACGAGCGATGGAGACACTTTACCAAGAGCTATCGCGGCACGGCCAAGTCCTCGCATTCGTCTACGACAATCTCATCCAAGATCACCTAACCATGGACCGCCTCCGTCACTACCCGAATCCGATGGTCCAACGCCATCTATTCAATGAAATCGACGTTGCGGCGGTCAACGCCATGATGGAGGTCACGGAGGTGAATTACGGCCTTGCCCAAGGCTACTTCAAGCTTAAGGCCCGACTGCTCGGGCTTCCGAGGCTCGCTCTATACGATCAGTATGCGCCGGTGGCGAAAGAGGCCGGTCCGTTTCCGTATGAGCAAGCCCGGCAGGTGATTCTCGAAGCTTTCGCGGCCTTTACCCCGGCCTTTCGCGAGCTGGCATCTGAGTTTTTCACCAAAAACTGGATCGATGCGGAGATTCGCAAGGGTAAACACGGCGGCGCGTTCTGCGCTTCGCCCTCGCCGCAACTTCATCCTTACATCCTTTGCAACTACACGGACAACCTGAGAGATGTAATGACGGTTGCGCATGAGGTCGGCCACGGCCTCCACGGTTGTTTAAGCCGCAAGCAGACCTTCTTGAACTATGATACTCCACTCACAATCGCCGAGACAGCGTCCGTCTTTGGGGAAATGCTGGTCTTCGACTATCTGCTAGAGCGCCAGACCGATTCTCAAGTCCAGATTGCTCTTCTCGCGGGCAAGATAGAAGACATTTTCGCTACGGTATTTCGTCAAAATGTGCTGACACGCTTCGAGGAATCGGCGTTCTCGGCCAGAAAAGACACCCGTTTGACTCCTGACCACCTTGGCAGTTTGTGGATCGAGGCAAACAGCAAGTACTACATCGACACTGTGGAAATTCCCGACAACTATCGCTGGGGCTGGTCCTACATCCCTCATTTCATCCATAGTCGCTTTTACTGTTACAGCTATGTCTTTGGCCAGCTCTTGGTCCTTTCGCTTTATCGAATGTACCGGGAAACGGGAAAAAGCTTCCTCCCGAAATATATCGCCCTTCTTGAGGCCGGAGGTTCGGACAGTCCAGAGGCTTTGCTCAAGCCTCTGGACGTCGACATCCACGATCCAAAGTTCTGGCAAAAAGGGTTCGACGAGATCAGCGGTCTGTTACGAAAATTTGAAGAGCTTGTTAATAAGCGCTGAGCGACGGGCGCGAGTATCGGTGAGCGGTTGACTGTGCCATTTTTTGCGAGTAGGAAATTCCGTGCTGACATGAGCGCGAATACAATGCCGGCGGTGATCGTTACTGTCTTCACCCAGACCGGCCGCTTGTGGATCGCAAATGGCCGAACGCAGCTTTGATCCTCTTCTGGTCCTCGGTTCGCTCCGCCCCGAGCACGGCGCAACCCGCCGCGACCTCGATGAGGCGTTGCGTGATGTTCGCGCGGCGCTGGACGGAGGTCAAAACACTGAGTCACTCGGCGGCACGGCGCAGCGCGACCTGTCGCTCGTTCAGACCGCGGCAAGCCGCTCATCAACCGCGATAGCGGACTTGCCTGGGCCGACACCGTTTCCCGGAACCACGCTGACCGCTCGATCTCCGGCAGTTTCGCTTGATACCGCTGTCACCGCTCGCACCGTTGTCCGAATCCGCACGTTACCGCTAGTTGACGTCGACCCGTTAGCTCCCGCTTGGAGCCGCGCGATGCGCCCCAGCGCAAGCCACGGCCCCTTTGTCAACGAACTCGGCGAGCGGTTTTGGATCGACACCTTTCTCTTACCCAGGCTTGTAACCGTATTCGCGCAGGCAGGCCCGTTGAACGTTGCGCGCGTGATCGCGCGGCTACCTTTAAGCCGCCGCCTCACCGCGACGGTTCGGCGGCGGCTCGGTGGAGGCAGTGTGTGGCTCCCCGCGCAAATCCTCGTGCCTGGCCGCCCGCCGGATGAGTTTGTCGGAGTCGGTATTCGGGGGGGCACGGTGGAGCTAGATGGAATTACGGCTTCCACGAACTCCAGCATCACCCTAGGCGGTAACTGGAAGTTCTTGCTCCACCTCCAGCTTAATGCCCCCCAGAACCCGTCGCCGTCCAGTGGGCCGGGTACGGATGCGACTCACGCGGTGGTCAACTTGCCCGCGACGATGACACTCGCGCTGGACTCCACGGGTACAATGACTGTCGGCTTGGGCAACTCGAGCGCGACGGCCTACGGAAGCGCCTTTGACCTTTCGCGCACCGAGGCCCTCCCCTTTTACGACCCGCTGTCGCGCTCCGTTGTGGTTCCCTGTAACGCGGCGCCGTCTACCTTCGATTTCACCACGGTGCAATCGGCGTCATGGACCATCGGCGGCCCGGCCCCGATCACTCGCAGCGGTTGGGCACTAGCGGTAGCGGTTACAACACCCCAGGCGCTCGGCGAGGCGGCGGGCGCAGGCTCGCTGTGGCTCGAGTTCGGCGCGCCGCTGCACGCGAGCTGGACGGGACTTCCGCGGCCTGCACTACTCCCCAAATCCGCCCTCGGCTTAGCGCCGGGTACGATGACGCTCTGGGCCACGGTGAGTGCGTCGGATGTTACACACCGGCTGCGATTGTGGGATGAGCCAGCGTCGGACCCGCCGCGCCGGTCGAGCATCGATGTCAAAAGTGTCGCCGGCTCGACGGTGCTCTACATGAGTCAACCGGGCGCAGAAGCGGTGCTTTTCGCCGGGCAGGCAAACGGACATCTCGATCGACCCTTGCAAGCGGACGGGGGCCGGGTCGCTATCCGAATGCCAATCGCTTGGTTCGCGCTACTCGATTTGCCTGCCGGCACCACAGGAACAGTACTAAGCAATGATCCCGGCGCTTCCAGCGCTCCCCATATCGCGTTCGCGCTCGAGAATGCCCTGCTCAAAGTGCGGCCGCCGGATTGGCTTTTCGTCACCGGCCAGCTGGCCGGCGACCACCTAACCCAAGGTTTGTTATTGATCCGCTTTGCGCACCGCTCGCTCCTGCCAACGCTGCCAGACCCGTATGCGGCCAATTTCGAATTCGACCGCCAGCAAGATGTGGACACCGGTTGGACCACCGCCTCTGTTAACTGGCCTGAGCCGGCCACTGCGACCCTTGCCTTTAGCGTGCAAACCGGGCAGCCCTCGCCGCTCTCCGCTAGCCCGGGAGTGGACCAACCGGCAATCGGCCGCGGGGCTCTGCTCGCAAGCAGGGCCGGGCAACGCGTGCTGCTCGACGTGTCGAGCAACGCCGACCAGTTTGGTGTCGCGATTCCCTTTGGCGCGGCATCGGTCAATGTGCAGGGCCTTGCTATTGTCGCCCAGGCCTCCGAGGTAGGTGTGGTCACGCTGCCGCCGATTTCGTGGGAGCCGATGCTCACTAAGACGCCCAAGCCTGGCAGCGGCGACATGCCGTTGCCACCGCCCCCGCACGACGGCGGCCCCGCGCTTCTCACCGCCGACGCCAAGGAGGTGCGCCCGGTTGAGCCAATTCCGCTTCTGGCCACCTACCACGACGCCATGAACCAGCGCCGTCACTTCACGGCCCGCTTGCCCCTGCCCTTTGGTTTGATCGCGCAAGTGCAGACGCGGCGCGAGCCCAACTCCGGACCTGAGTCGAGCTTCATTCCCGGCGGCGGCGCGGTCTTTTTCAATCGTCCGGATTTCACCGCCAACTTGACTGGCGGCCTGCAGTTGGCCATCGGCGGCCCTCCGAACGCCAACCCGAGCAATCGCGACCCGACGCTTCCGGGCTATGTCGAGCTCAGCAACGAAAACGATTACGCGAAGGGCGTCCTCAGCGAAAATATCCGGACGCGATTCGACGGCGACTTCGGCTTCGCCAGTCCCAACGGAGTGCCGCTGCGCCGCTACGACCTTTCCGGTTACGGCGCAAGTCTGCTTAGCGATTGGCGCGACCCCGAGGCGGCGGGTCCGGCCATCATCGAAGCGCGCTTCGATGTACTCGTGGGGCGCACGACCCACGAGGTCATCCAGATGCAGAGCGTGCTGCACCCGTGGTTTATCCGCGTGGTGCGCACGATCACCATCGACCGCAGGGCGGGAGGATGGGTGCTGCGGGAGGACAGCGGCTGGGTGCCGGCGAGTGACGGGCGGTTCGAGTACACAGGTGATCTGAAGGGCGTTCCTGCCGTGCCCCCTGCTTTCCCTGCGCCACTGCGCCATCGCGGCGCCGTCGAAGGTCTCATCAACGTGCGTAACATTCAACTCGACGGCGCGCAGTTCGATGTGGCGGCCCGGCCCGGATCCGGCGATCCGCCGACGGCCTGGCAAGCCGTCACCTTTGACGCGGACGTGCTCTTTGTCAACAGCTCGAACCCGCGCCTGGTAGTCTCGGGCGGCTCGTCGGGCGGCACCACGCCAACGCGCGGTGCCGCCGGCTGGATCCAGATCGGAGGTCCTACATACACCACCGTAGCAAACGACGGACAAAGCGTGCAGCGCACTCGTCCCGCCAACGCGCAACAGGTGTTCGATCTGTTACTGCTAAAAGGCCCGGCGCGGGCGCCTATCAGTTGCGCGCTCCGACTGGGCGGTACCGACGCCAATCCAGGCATGGTGTTTCGCGCAATCCGGATCGACGCTGGCTGCAATACCGACAGCAACGCGCCGCATCTCGTGGCCGCAGCGCGCGGCTCGCCGGTCCTGCCTCGCGACGGCGCCTGGAGCCTGGCACGCATAGCGCAGGGCGAGAACGCGCCGAGCGCGCTCGACCCGACTTTTCCTGTGCCCCTCATCAACCCAAATGCGACCCAGGCCGGCTCCGGCCGCTGGCACTTCGCCGACCCCGCGGACATCACGCAACTCGGCGACGCCAGCACCCCGGCGATGCGTTATGGCTTGGTGCAATCGCTCGGTACGCAGAAAGTCTTCTTCGGGCAGCCGCGTGTAGGCAACGATCCCGATCCCATTACCATGCCCCAGACTCCGCAACTGGCGGACATGGGCGCGTTGCTCAATGCTGCCGGCATCTTCCCCGGCCTCGCCGACAGCTTCAATTTTCAGACGCTAAAAGCGCTATCCATCGCGAGCGGCGAGATCGGCTTCAGCGAGACCTTCACGATCGGATCAACGGGGGCGACCAGAGAGGCCGTGCTGGCGGAATTGGGGGGGGCCGATGCCATCAAAGTGGTGATCCAGTATCACGATGAAAAAGATCAGCCAACCAAAGCGTCTATTCAGGTGAGTCCGGCGGCATCGCCGCGCTGGCAACTATCGCTAACGCGGGCGTGCTTTGCGGTACGGTTTAAAGGCAATCCTCTGATCAGCATGTTCGCGACGGTAAAGGCGGACGAGCGCACCGCGCCAACCGTCGTCGATCTCAACATTCGCTACGAGGGCATCCTCCAGGCCCTGCAGACGATCTTCACCAACATCCAACAGGTCGCCCGCTTCCTGCCGGGCGGCGCCGGCCTCCACGTGGGATTTTCCCAGGGCCGGCTCACCGTGCACAACGCCTTTGCCCTGCCCAATCTACCCCTGGGAGCGGGGCAAATCACGGATGTCGCCGTCGAGATGGGATTTGACGTTGCGCTCGCGCCATTCGACGTGCGTTTCTTGGCGGGGCTGGGCAGCTCGCAGAAGCCGTTCCGCTGGATTGTCTCCCCGCTCGCCGGAACAGGCGTCGTCCAGGTGGCGATTAGCAAGAATGGTCTGGACATGCTCGTACAGGGCGGGCTAGGTCTTGGACTCGCCATCGATCTCGGGATCGCGTCGGGCAGCGCGAGCGTGACTCTCGCCATCGAGCTCAACACTGGTCCTGATCCCTTTGAGCTGCGCGGCATACTCTCCGGGCGTGCCAGCGTCGACGTCCTTGCCGGGCTCGCCAGCGCTACCATTACGCTCGCGGCAGGGCTCGGCATCATTCCGCCACCCCAATTGTTGGCTCCACCGTATCTACCACCGTCGATACCGCCGCCGAATCCGATTGGCCCGTTTGACATCGGGCTTACGGCTTCCGTTGCGGCGGGCATTCACATCAGCATCTGCTGGGTAGTGGATGTGGATTGGGACGGGTATTGGCAGTTCCGCCAGGACATCCATATCCCGGCTATTGATATTCCTTTGGTATGACGATAAGGCGACCCGATGGCACTTGCTGACGTTCGACTCTCGCTCCTCGTGTTCCCGCAGCTCTGGGCCGCGGGGGTGCTTGAAGCCCGGGTGCTGCTCTTGCCTGCCGGTGACCCGACGCAGACGCCGGGAGCGGGTCTTCCGGCATTCGCCGGGACCGACTGGGCGTTGCGGGCTATGGTATTGCCGGGGCTAGATTCACTCCTCGGTCCCAACCCGGGCGGCGTGGCCGGGGCTCAATCGATGACGTTCACCGCCACCGCCCCTGATGGGGCTGCGGCTCTGCTCCAGGCGCTTGCCGCCAACTTCAACGTCACCGCGCCGGCCCCGATACCGACCCGCCAGGCACGACTGAGCGGCGCGCACATTCGCAAGCAGTTGCCGACCAGCTACACGCAAGCGTTCACCTTCGAGCGGCCGGGCCCGGGAACAACCACCGGTGACGAGTTTGCGTGCGCGCTGCGCGACACGGTGCCGGCGCTCGGCAACGATCCCAAGCCGCCGTCTACAACTACCTGGGGAGCCGTGCTCAGCTTCGCGCTGCGCCAGCCGCTGCTGGCGCGTGCCCTGGGATTGATTCACGACCTCTCAATTCCGGTTGCATCACCAACGCTCCTCAGCGCCGGCGGTTGGCTGTATGTCGAGCTTGACCCCGCCGGTCCCGTGCAGCCGCTGATATCGGACGCCGTACGGAGTTATGCCGCCCATCTGCCGGCGCTAAATGAAAAAGCGGCGCGCAGATTGTTTGCTGCGGTGCTCTTTCCGGTAGGACTCACGGCTGCGGGAGATTACGGACAGGCGCTGGCCGAAGCGGCAATCTACGACGATGGCTTTGCCAAGGTCGCGCACGCCGCGCAAGCGATTACGGCCGATGCCGCCTCGAGCGGCCATAACGAGCTTAAGCCGGCGACGGACGCGGGCATCGACCTGGGCTGGGATGATGAACAGGTCACGGCCTGGCTCAATCGCCAGCTCGATGGTCTACGCGCACGGCTCGGCAGTCTTCCCAAGGTGATGGAGGCACCGCTCGGCGTCTCCGGCTATCGCGTGGACGTCAGGATGCCGGATGATCCGCAATTCAATCAGTGGGAATCTTTGTGCCGCGCCTTCTCCGCCAATGACGCGGGCGCTCCCGCGCCCCTGCAATTTCCGTCGCCGCCAGCGAACGCAATCTTTAGTGCCGACTTCAACGACGAGCTTACCGTTGAACCGACGCCCACGCGCAGTATCCATGCCACCGACGGCGTGGCGTGGCTGCCGCGCCACTTCACGCGCTGGCAGGATGGGTCGCTGGTCGTCAACGATACGACCCTGTTCCAGCTCGCCGGGACCTCCCCGTTGGATGCCAACAAAAATCCGCTGGCCGTTCCCGCGCCCACCTACGGCGCGGTACAACCCGGCGTACGCCTGCGCTACGGGAATCGCTACGAGTTCCGCTGCCGTTTCGCCGACCTGACGGGCGGCGGGCCAATTGTGAGCGACGACGCGACCAACCCAGCGCCGCACCCGATTGCGGCGGCGCGATTCCTGCGTCACGTTCCGCCCAAATCCGCGCGTCTGGCTACGGACGTGCCCAAGCCAGAACCCGGAGAGCCCACGCCCCCGGTTCCAACGGTAAGCACAATCAACGCATGGCGGCCGCTGATCGGCTATCCGGAAATGGTGTTCGCCCGCATTGACGATCCAGCGGTGATCGCGAAGGTGATTCAGAACGCTCCCGCAGCACGCAACGCCGGGGATGCCCTGGGCGCAAACGATCCCGACGTCACGCATCTGCGCGTGTCGGTCCAAGTGAGAGCACCGGCGCATGACCCGGGTCCGAATGGTTTGCGCGACGGTGAGTTTCGCGAGCTGTATGTCACGGAGTTGGCATTCCCGCCTTTCGATCCACTGGATGTACTCACGCCGGGCGCGCCGCTGCCGATCACGTTGCAGTACGTCGATCAGGCCGACGTCGCCGTGTTGGCAGCGCCCGCGGCGGGTGTAACGGTACTGCCGATACCACGAGGTCGGGACGTGCGCCTGCGCCTGACTCCGGTCTGCGCCGACAAGCCGGATTACTTCGGCGCCGATTGGGTGCGCGATGGACTGACCGCCGATGTGGCGACCCGCGCAGCGGCGGAGTCCGAGGTGGCACTCTTCGCCGCCCAAGCGCCGGAGGTCACGCTCAACGGCATCATGCTGCAACCCGCGCCGGACATGGTGCAGCGCCTTGCCGCGCACCTCGGGCTTGCGGCTAACGGGTTGACTCTAGGCGCGCGGCCGGGCGAGCGGGTCGTGTTCGGTGCTTCCGGCGCGTTGCGCCACACGCTGTCCGGCGATCGCGGTGCCATTGCTTTCGCCGGCGACGGCGAGCTGCTTGGGCATTGGCTTGCGGCGATTCAAATTGAGATTGATCGCGACTGGACCTGGGACGGGCTCGACGACGAAGGCATCGTCGTCAGCCGGCGCGAACTACCGGCCGAACCGCTACGCGTGATCGGACAACTGCAAGTTCCGTTCAGCGTGCCCGCAATCGCCGTGACCGGTGATGATCCGCCGGGCACCGACCGGCGCGCCCGCACCAGACTAGTTTTTTTCGACGCCGTGGATCCCAAGCCCACCGCCGACGCCTTTCCCACGACACTCACCCCGGAATGGGTGCTCGAGCCGCGACTGCGCGCCCTACCGCCCGCAGCGGGCCAGGCGCTCGCACAGTCGTTACCTATCTTACTGCCGGTGGCCGTGGCGCCGCGCCAGACACCCAAGCTCGTGTCCGCCGGCGTCGCCCTCTCACCCTATAAACGCGACGATGCCTATTCTTCGACCGATCCGCGCCGGCGGGTGCTGTGGTTCGAGTTTGATCAGCCGGTGGCGGATCCTAACGACGTGCTGTTTGCGCGAGTCCTGGCCTACGGTCCCGACCCGCTGCTCTCCGGACTGATCACTCACTTGCTGGTTCCAGCGCCGGACGTCCCGGTCGGACCCACCACTTGGTTCGACATTATCGAGTCCCTGCTCCCCAACCCGCACGACCCGCCGCCGCTTGCCATCGACCCTGAGCCGATGCGCGTGATCGTACCCAATCAGCCCGAAGACAGCTCGGGTCTCGATGCAATGAAGGAGATGCCGGAGGCCATACCGCTCCCGGGGCAGGTACGGGCAACGCACTTCATGGTGCCGCTGCCGCCGGGCTTCGATCCCGACGCGCCCGAGCTTTTCGGCTTCTGGACTTACGAGCTGCGCGTCGGTCACAAGCTGATCTGGTCCACGGCGCAAGCGCGTTTCGGGCGTCCGCTGGTGGTTAAAGGCGTGCAGCACCCGCCGCCCGCGCTGCGCTGTGCGGCGCTCCGCGTGCGGCCGGCTCCGAATAAGCCTCCATTTCCACCACGCATCGTGGTCACTGCGCCCCACGCGACTGCCGTGTTTAACGATAAACGTTTGACGCAGCCCACTGCGGGAGACCCGCGCACCCGCATCTGGGTGCTGCTCTATGCGCAAGTGACGCAAGCTGATGGGGCAAGCCGTCGCAACGTGCTACTTGCACGTGCGCCGGCAGTGCCGCAAGTCGATCACGACAACTCAGGGAAGCCCGTTCCGCCGAAAACCCGGGATGTCATGAGCATCGCCCAGTTCGACGAGCAGGCGGTCGCCCAGCGACTGGCGGATCTGGCGCTGCCGGCTAATTCCCCGCTGTCGGTCATCACCGTCGAACTGCTGCCGGGTGACCGCCTGGTGCAGCAGAACGTCTCCTTCGCCGATCAGCAGATCTTCTTTACCTTTGATCAACCCGACCTGCCGCTGGGCGCGCTCGACGCCCCAGCCTTTGGGGCTTTCATCGCCAACGTGGGTACCCCCAGCGACCCGCTTGGTGCGGAGCTCGGCAGTCTGGCCAGCCGTCGCATTCTCCGGTGCTCTCCGCTTACGCCCGTAACGCCTGTCTGTTGACGAAGAACTCCGAGCAAGTTTTTCAAGAACGTCTACCGCATCCTTTGGAACCGGGCTACCTCGGATCGCTGCGAGCCTTTTCTTGACCGGCTCACCAAGAGATTCCACGAACGCGTGGTCGTCGACACCGGATACCATTCCGACTACGTTCCACCGAAATGGGCGCAAGAGAATCACTTCAGCGAGGTGCTGATTCTGCTCCGGGAGTTTGCGTGCGAAGAAGAAGGAGAAGCGTTCCCCGAGTCCCATCGCGCCCATCTCATGGTGGGGTTCAAGCCCCAGCAAGTCGCGTTGTCCAGGACACTGGGTCACTCGGAGTTCGACAGGTCAACAACGATAGTGGAGTCGTAGAAGGCCAACCCGCCTTGACCGTTTGCCGGTTGGTGGAGTATTTTGCATAGACTAGAATTGTGGTCTACGGGAGGAGCCCCTCCATGTCGAAAACCTTGCCCATTTCAGAAGTCAAAACACGGCTGCCTGAGCTCGTGTCAGGAGTGGCGGAGCGGGAAGAAGAAATCGTCGTCACGCGCAACGGCAAACCCGCCGCCGTCTTGGTCAATTACGACGAGTACGAACGTCTGAAAAATACCTTGGATGTATTGAGCGACCCGGTATTGATGAAGCAGATCGCTCAGAGCAAAAATTTCTATGCCAGGGGGGAGGGGCAAGGACGGTCCTTTGAAGCGGTTTTCGGAGAATCGCTCGTTATGGGGAGGCGTCGGAAGAAATAGCCATTTATCGGCCTGATATTCCGCCGCACGTCGCGGAAGTCGTTCGCTACTTACCGCCGGACGTATAACGCAGCGTCAAACAGGCTCTCAGGTCTTTAAGCTTCGACCCGTTCGCCGGCGCGCCTCTGATGCGGGACCTATCGGGACTGTGGAAATTCAAAGTCAGGCGATTCCGTATCATTTACGAAGTCGATCGCAAAGCACGGGTCATCAGGATCTTCGCCATCGGCCACCGGCAAGAAGTTTACGAAAAGTTGGCCGATCGACTGCGCCAAGCCGTCCGGATAAAAAGGAGACCAGCATGATGGAAGGAAAGTCGGGTCGTAGAAGTTTGATCCGCAGCGGCCCACCAACTTTACTGCCTTGCCTTCGACTATATAAAGCTTGACGCGCTTTTCCGCTCCGGGCTATAAGTTTTCCAAGGTCTATAACCCCATGCGTGTCTTCCCCAACAACGACGGCAGTGAATTCGTTTTTACGCTATACCGCCAGCCGGACATGTCAGATCAAGAGTTTGCGCAAGATGCGATGTGGGTAGAGAGAGACTTAGCGAAGCTGAACCGGTTACTTGAAAAATAAAATTCTGCGCACCAACAGAAATCCTGCCGGACAGAACATTGAGTCGGGGGAGAAGAGACGAGGGATTGCTTCCGTTAATTCCCTGCCAATCGAGCAAAGCGTTTTTTCATTAGGTCAATTTGAATGAGATAGCGCCGCAGGCTATGAGTCCCACACCGCTCGCCTTGCGTTATCCGAAAGCCGCGCGCCACGAAGGTCTCTCCTCTTTTCAAGCCGCACAGGTGAATCACGGCAGCCAGTCTTTGCTTTTGCTCCAGGCTGGCCTTGGCCGTACGACGCGCAGCCAGGATATCGACGACACTCTGGTGGAGGTACGCAGCAGTCATTTCAATGGAATGGCTTGGTAGCGTCCGGGTATAGAAGCTATTGAACCAGCAGGAACGTAGGTCGTACCACGGACCATCGGTGACAACCGCGTGATCCCGGATGCAATACCTCCGGGCCGTCGCGAATGTTCCGTCGGTGATTTGAAACATGCCGAGCGCGCTTGAAGCCGGTCGATAGATCTCAAAAGCCCTCCACGACCATTGCCAGCGCCAGTAGGTGCGGGCGATGGGATTCCCGTTGCCCTCGACTTGGGCCAGCGCGGCAAGAAGTCCAGGTGCAATAATGCTTGTGGAATGCTCCGCGAAGAGCGCCCCGTAACTCTGCCAGGTAGACACGGGACTCTTTGATAAGGATGCACTGATCGGGGCGAAGATCTCGCCAGGCTTCCGCATAACCTGATAGATCAAGTTGAGCGCGAAGAACCCCGCGATCCCGAGAACCCAGCACCAGATGACGGCTCCTTTCCAGTGGCCTCTGTTGAAACCTCTGGACTTTCGCTTGAAATATCGAATGCCGCTATAGACGGTAGCCGTCACGTGACCCGATCAACCTCTCGGTTATTCTGGATCAAGGCTGCACCGTGCCAATTTGAATGTCAATTAGCGGAAACAATCGCTGCATAACGAAAGCACAACAGGTGCTGAGTCTGCGAACAAGGACGAAAGTCAAGTTTCCAGACAACAGGTGCGTGTTTGAACCAAGTAGCCAAGGGAAATCGTGCCAGCCCACCTTACCCTGACGGGATCCTATTGCCGAATATACTCAACGGCGCTTTCGCCGGCGATTCGACCGTAAACGGCACAACGTGGCAAAGATGAGCCGCCAGCATAGTTTCCGTAAAAGATGCCTGTAGTGATTTCTCCGGCAGCATAGAGCGCCGGGATGGGCTTCCGACTACCGTCGAGCACCTGACCGTTTGTATTTGTCCAAAGACCACCAAAAGTAAACGTGAATCCGCCGGTAACTTTATACGCGCAAACGGGGGATCTTTCGATCCTACGTGCGAAGTTTGTCTTCGGAGGTCTTAACGAGGGACACTTCTCCCCCTGGATACTGTCGTTGTATGCCGTGACCGTGTGCTCGAGCGCGTCGGGATCGATTTCCAGCTTGGTCGCCAGTTCGCGGATGCTCCTGGCCTCGATCGGTCCTCTGTCGGGTCCGGTGTAGTCAGGATTGATCGTTTCTTTGGTAGCAGAATCGAAGATGACATAGGCAACCCCACCTGATTGTGTGAGTGCTACAATCTTTCCGAATTTGGCGTAAGTCTTATCGGACGGGTATTCCCCTTCGTCGACGAATCTGCTTCCTTGCTGGTTTACCAAGATCCCGACCTCGTATTTTTTCATACTCCTCATTCCTGCCATAGCGCCTTCTTGGAGATGCTGCTTGTAGCCGTAGTGAATCAAGCCGCCATGGAAGTCATCCATCCAATCGATTTTCGCTCCTACTTCCAAAGCCATGCGGATGCCATCACCCGTGTTATATGGAGACCCTCTGAGAACAAGATGGTTTCCGCCCGGGCCGATGTAGCGCGTAACCATCTCCGGGTTGGCCTGAAATCCCCCGGCGGCCAGAATTACCGCTTGCGATCTAATTTCTGAGTTGCCCGCTTGGGTTTTTACCCGCGCGCCTCGGATCCTTTCGCCTTCCAAAATCAGACTGTGCGCTGCAGTCCCATGGAGGATCTTTATATTTCTAGCGGCGACAGCCCGGCGCAAGATCTCCGCCAGGGCTTTTCCTTGTCCGTCCACCTGATCGGATGCTCCGGGATCCCGGCTTTTACTCGTCCACGGCACTCCCAGTACGGTCAGCCACTCGCGCGCTTTCCGAGATTCTTCCACCATGATTTTGGTGAGCTCAGGATCGGCTCTTCCTCCCGAAAGGCTGATCATGTCCTGATAGAATTTTTCTGCAGGATAAGCTGGCGATGTACGGCGAAATGATCCACCAGAAAAAGCAGTATTTGAGTGCGGAACGTCTTTGGGCGCTTTCTCGATCACTAATCCGAAGTTCCCGCAGCGTTTCAGAGTTAACGTATTGATTAGATGAGCACTTTCAGGAATGCGAACTTCCCGTTACTGGCAACAGTCGTAGCAGTTCGAAGGCGCGTTGTTGCAGGGGTGTCGGTTGGGTGAGTTGAGAGAACGTGGGGCTGTTGGGATCGGACTTGATTCGGCATCGGTTGCGGCAACGGGTGGCGAGTTCTGCCAGCAGCGTCTCAAAGCTGTGAATCGGCAGGCCGTCGGTGCTAACACGCAGAGCCTTTTTCTTTTTTGCCGAAGCAGAGGGTTTGGCCTGTGCCACCGGATCGCGGGTCTTGCGATCTTGATCGAGTTGCTCGTCGTCGAAGAGCAGCGGGGCAAGAGCCTTGCGCATGGAGCACTCCACGTAATAGGCAAGCATGCACAAGAACAGATGTGCCTTGACGCGTTGTTCGTCGCGGTGACGAATCGGGCGCACCAGGATATCGATGCCCTTCAGACAGCGAAAGGCGCGTTCCACCTGCGCGAGATTCTTGTAGCTGCGCACGGTATCGGCAGCTGATAGACGACTGGGCGGTTCGCTGGTGCGGATGACATAGATACCGTCGAGTGCGGCCTCGCGTTCAATGTTTTGTGGGCGCCGCGCATAGCTAAACGCGCCGTCCTTGATCGTCAACTCAAAGTGCTTGCCCATCTTGAAGCGATTGACCACCGCGCCCACTTTCTTGCCAATCTCGGCCGCACCCAAAGGCTTGTTGGTACGGCGGCTCACCTGGCGGGCGATGGCCGCGAGCGCCTTTTCAGTAGCCTGGAGCAGGTCCTCGCGCTTGCGCGCCCGCTCCTCGGCCAGCAGCGGGTTATGACAGGCGATGAGCCGCTCGCCCAAGAACTCAGGCGAACTAATCTCGGCCAGATTCTGTTCATCGAACAGCGAGAGCTGCAACGTGCCGGCTTCGACCAGCTCCCGAATGGCCGAAGAGCGTAGCGCCGATATCCATCCCAGCCCCGGGTACTGCTTGAGCTTATCGATCTGCGTTTGCGTGAGCATGCCACGATCGCCCACCAGCACTACCTGCTCCAGAGCAAACTTCTCACGCACTTTGTGCACCTGATCGGGCACCGTGGTGGGATCGGCGGTGTTGCCCGGATACACTTGCAGGGCAATCGGGCGCCCTTGCGCATCGGTCAATACCCCATAGACCACAATCGGGCGACCGGTTTTGCCATCGCGGTCGTGCCCGAAGCACATCAAGGGGCAGCTTCGACCTTCGTAGTAGCTGCTGGTAACGTCATAGAGCACCTGTGCTCCCTCTCCCAGATGGCGGGCGGCAAGCTTGTGCTCGATGCGCGATTGCCTCTCAAGCAGCCAATCCATCGCTTCGTACAGATCGTCTTCGGTGGCATCCCCCACCGCAAGTTCCTCCGCCAGAGTACTGCTGTGCCAGAGCCGGGTGGTGGCCAACTTGGAGCACGGATGGATGAGCCGCTCCACGATCATGGCCAGCACCAGATCGCGCTCGCGCGAGCGCTTGGTCCCGATGAGGCTGTCCAGGCCGATGCGCTTGAGCGCCTCCAGTACCGCTTGCACATGGCCATGGGGCAGCGAGCGCTCGACCACGAAGGCCTCCGGCGAACTGAGCAGGGGCTCGTCCTTGAGCACGCGGCGAAGTGCTTGGATACGTGTCTGGGACCAGCCGGTGAGATTGGCGAGGGTGCGTTTGTAGACCTTCTTGCCTTCGCGCCACCCCTGGCGCAAAAGAACGGCGGGCGGGGAATTGCGGTTCGGGACGATTTCGATATACATGGCAACTCAATAGCACATATTGCTACTGACTACAAGCCATATACATGGGAATACATGCCTGGTGCAAAAACCCCAAATGCCTTGACAAACCAAAGAATTACACTGCTATTAGAAAGAAAACGGGCGGGAACTTCGGACTAATAGGTTTGCTCCCACGGCATTGGCCGCGAGCGCCGCGGTACAGCCCGCGATGCCTTCGCCGACCACCAGAATATCACATGATTCCATTACGCTTTCCTCCCCGCGAAGTCGGCTGCTTTATTCCCGGTGAGGACAGAGACCTGTCTAATCTTTCACTCCTCTGTCAGATCTACACGGAAATCTTTTTCACCGTATTCAATTCATGTGTTCGTTGAAAAACAAGCTCATCTCGTGCGAAATCGACGAGAGCGTAGATCTTCGCTGTTACCGATTGCCTCGCACGGTCCAAGCGCGGATGGCGAAGATCGTTGAGGCGAGAGACGGTTTCGTTGCAGGACGGCGTGATAAGTTAATAGACTCAGGCGAGTATGACACGGATAGCTGAGAAGTAATCTAGTGCTTGGATCAGGCGGCGGATGAGTATTTTCTACGCGGCAATTGTTCGTCGCGGTTATAGGCCTTCGCGGGCACCGGTTTTAGGTCCCAAATGACGCCGATCCATGAAAGACATTTTAATCCATAGTAGGTGATGTCGATTTCCCACCAGAAAAATCCCTGGCGCGTGCAGCCCATGTGTTTGTGGTGGTTGTTGTGCCAGCCTTCCCCGAGGGTGATCAGCGCCAGCAGAAAGTTATTGCGGCTCTCGTCGCCAGTGTCGTAGCGCTTGTTGCCGAATAAATGAGCGAACGAGTTGATGCTGGCGGTGGCATGGAAAAGCACCGTTGTACTGAGTACGAATGCCCAGACAAACAGTTGCATCCCTGTCACCCCGAGGGATGGCACGGCATACTCAAGCCAGAGGCCGCTGAGGTACACGCCGAGGCCCAAAACGGCGGGCACGGCTTTGTCGAAGCGGTTCAGCCAGACCAGTTCGGGAAAGCGGGCGAAATCGCGGATTCGCTCGTATTGGGTGGCGTAGTAGCGTGTGCACATAAACCAACCGGCATGGGAGCGGAAAAAATTGTAGTGCACCGGCGAGTGTGGGTCGGCAAGCGTGTCCGATTCACGGTGATGATTGCGATGGTTGGCCGCCCACCAAAGAGGTCCCCGCTGCGCCGACGACGCGCCAAAGATAGCAAAAACAAACTGCGCCATGCGCGAGGTCTTGAACGTGCGATGCGCAAAGTAACGGTGATAGATACCGGTAATCGCGAACATCCGGACTAGATAAAGTCCGATTGCAGCGTAAACCGCGGTCCAACTCCAACCCACGACAAAGATTCCAAGGCAACCTAAGTGGAGGATGGCGAAGGGCAGGCAGCGAAGCCAGTTAACTTTGTCGATATCGCGAATCCTGGTCACCGCGCCCGCCGCGTGATAGTCGGCATCAAACCATTGAACCAGAGCCACTATAATGTTCTTAAGTTGGCGTTCCATCTGAAATGGGACGATAGCATGACCTTTGAATTGCTTCAATTGAATTCGGATCGATTTCTAGTTTTTTCATACGACGGTTGCCTATTCCCGGGGTTCCGATCGCCGACCCCTTTAATCCCCTCAAAGCCTTTGTCATCGCCTTCACCGACGGTCACCGCTGGGACTCCTGCTCCCGCTTCACCATGATGGCAACCCGCGGTGGAACCCAGGAAGTCAAATCCCGCCCTAGCTACCTCCACGATGCGGGTTTTCTAGAATGCGTCAAGAAAGGTTTGCGTCCCCCTTTAAATTCCCTTCCGACGTAAGGTATGCCCTCTTGCTACAGAAAACCCCCATTTAGACCTCGACTTTTTGACCGCTACTCTTTGAATCCGTGCAGCCTGGCAGGGTTGTCGACCAGGATCTTCCGCAGCAACGTCATGTCACCATCGACGTAGCGGTAAAGAAGCTCGGCTTCCTCCGCGTCGTTCATCATCCGCTTTTTCCATTGAGGATGAGGCCAGTCGGTGCCCTAGATGATGCGGTCGGGCACCGCATCTATGAATGCCTTCCATAGGGAAGCGCGTCGTCCCAGCCCGGATCCATCTTCGAATCGCGATTGCCGTTGGACACCATCATCCACCAATTCTCCTGCTTCAGCATGTCGAGTGCCTAATAGATCACCGGCCAGTGCATCCCGCCCTCGAACCCGACGTGGCCAAAATGGTCGATCACCATGGGCTCGTCCTTGAACGAACGCAACAGATCCGAATTGTTGAGCAGGTCGTCCCCATTCACGTGCAGCCGCGCCATCGAGCGCTTGACCTGTGCCTCGCCCTGATCGAGGCTAAGAAACCGGACAAAATTGAAACGCGCGACGCGCACCCCGGCCGCATACAGGCGCTCAAGCTCCGTGTCCGAAACCCGGTCATCGACAATGCCGATGCCGCGGTAGCGGTCGCGATCCTTAAGGCTTTCGAGAGCGTCGAGCAGGAGGCGGTGATCACTGCCGTAAACCGCGCTATGGACGATGACGCCGCGATCGAAGCCGATCGCCTTGTGCATCCTTTGCGCTTCGGCGAACGTTGCGCTTGTGATCGGCGGGGTACGGCGCATTGAGCCGCGGCGGAAACTTCGCCGGGTCGTCGTAGATGTGAAATTGGCAATCACAGCTTCCCCGCGGTGGCGGTGGCGCCGGCATCCGCGGTTGTCTGTCCCATTCGTATATTTTCTCTCCGGTTATCGCCATTGTCATTCTCCCATGTTTTGCTCAGGAGGCTGCTATTATTGCCGCTAATCGTTTAGCAAGCTTCTAGCCACAAACCGCGCTCGGCCTATCTCGCCGCGCGCGAAGACGTTCGTGTGCCCGTTCGCGCAATCCAAGTCAGCCGGGCAATAGCTCCGCGTCGAAGCAACGCGCAACGCTACATTGATTGATCCGAACGAGTCAAGAATAGGTCTGCGCCAAAACTACTCGTGCGAGTTGCACGCCTGAAGGATATCAACCTCGCGATCAAGTCTAACTGATTTGCGGTTTCCAGTTTAAAATCCGCAACTTTCTATTTGCTTAACCCAGAAACGAGGATCACGCGTAATCACGGACAGAACGTTTGTCAAGTCGGTTGACAGCCTGGAAGGGCGTGCTTAGCTTTCTGACATCAGTTCGGTATAAGGAGGTAACGATTATGGAACTAGTAAGATGGGAACCGTTTGCGGGTTTGGGAAACCTTCCTTATGTGTTCAACGACCTATTCGATGAGACCTTCGACCGCACCTGGGCGCAACCCGGGTCATCGAAGTGGCATCCTGCGGTGGATGTATTGGAAGCCAAGGATGCCTATCTGATACGCGCGGAGCTTCCCGGAATGAAAAGGGAAGACATCAATGTGGAAGTGAAGGACGGGATGCTGGTTCTCAGCGGAGAAAGAAAATCCGAGAAGCCAGCCGAAGGCGTTGAATACCGCCATGTGGAACGGGTCACCGCGAAGTTCTGGCGCTCCTTCTCCCTGCCGGAGAGCGCCAAACAGGATGGCATCGAAGCCAGCTACAAAGACGGTGTCCTCGAGATCCGCGTGCCGAAGGCGGAAGAGGCTAAACCGCGCCAGATCGAAATAAGCGTGCACTAACAGGTTCCTAAACCGCAACAAAAAAGGGAGGCGAATTGCCTCCCTTTTTTTGTCCGTAGAGCTTGCCTCGCGTTGTTTGTGGCCAATCCGGAGTCACGGATTCCACACATAGCACGGTCGCGCGCGGCAGCGGACGTGCGGCCAATCAGAAAAGTCGACCGACAGGTCAGTTACCTGTCAGCGCGCACCGCTTCGATGATTGCGCCGTGGGTCTCGACGAACGATACACGCACGGGCGTCCCCGCAACCGCCGCCTCGCGCAAGAGTCGCAGGGCGGTCTCGAAGAACATCACGTCGGCGTGCTCGGGATGCTCCCGCACTTGGGCAGCAGTCAGCAGTCTTTCCCGTTCAACGGCGTCGCCCACGGTATCGACGACCCTTGGCTATGCGTGCGTGCGCGCGTGTATGCTTGTGCCCGTCAGCAGGTGGTGAGGCCACTGTAGGCGATCAACGTGGCCTCGGTCTGCGTGTAGCTCGGGTCGGTCGCGAAACCGCCACCCCAGGACGGCGTGTACGCCGAGCCGGGCTGGATCGAGTAGCTCCATGCGCGTTCGGGTTGCAGGTGGTGTTCTCTTGCGCTGCGAGCCCCGTGCTGAGCAGCACCGGCTTGTCGAACATGCCGGGGTCGATCACCATCGCAAGCACCAGCGAGATCCTCTTAGGGAATCCCCTCAGCCGCCGGCGCACGCGAAACTTGAGAAATCGGGCCGTGCAGCGCGCAACACTCGGAGAAGGATCCGAATCTCACCTCGAAAGTCGCCGGTCGTAAACGATCTCATTGATTCCTAAACGGCTTGAACGTTTGAACGGCGGCACCGAATAGTGACGCTGGCAGCAGAGACCGGACTTAGAGTAAGATAATGTCGCAAATTCTCCTCGGTTGCAAAACGGAAAGGAGTAGTCATGAAAACCCACTGGACCCGTCGCGAGTTTCTGAAAACCACCACGGCCGCAGTCGTGCTAGGTACTGCGGAAAGATCGTTGGGAGCATCCGCAAGTTCGCTGTCGAAACGCCGCCTCGGCAAAACCGGTGAAATGATTTCCTGCATCGGCTTCGGCTCCGGTTCTCGCTTCTGTTCCATCCCTGACGAGGATGCGGCCCAGGCGTTGCTTGAACGCGCTTTTTCCCACGGCATTAACTACTTCGATACCGCCGGGGCTTACACGCGCCGCCCGCTGGAGCGATTGAGCGAAAAACGCCTCGGGGAGTTTTCCAAAAAGCGCCGCAAGGAAATCTTCCTGGCAACCAAGATCGATCCGAGAGACCGCGGCGGAGCGCTGCGCTCCGTCGAAACGAGCCTCAAATTCTTACAAACCGACTACATCGATCTGATTCAGATCCACAGTCTGAGCAATCTCGACGATCTCAACCGCATCGGCAGCGCCAACAGCGTACTGTCAGCGGTCCAGCAACTCAAAGACGAGAAGGTCGTCCGCTTCATTGGCATCACCGGCCATAACGACGGCGGGGCCATGGCCGAAGCGCTCCGCCGCCACGACTTCGACACCTCAGCCAGCCAGTCGCCAGCGTCATCATCGGCTGCGAGCAAATGGCGCGCCTGGAAGAAAACCTACAGGTGGCGCTCAACTTCACCCCAATCAGTGAAACCGGCAAGCAGAAGCTACAAGAAAAAGTCGCCCCGTCGCGGTCAGCGTGGGAGAATTTCTTGCGGACACATGAGGATTCAGTAACGGTGTGAGTGAAAAAAAACCTTCAAACAAATAAATTAGTGTTGTCCTTGGAATTTCCCCACAGATTTTCTCTCCGGCTGTGGCCATTAATCATTTTCCCGTGTCCTGCTCAGCGGGCCGCTAACGTTCATCCATCAGCAGACGTTCAGTCATAAACCGCGTCCGCGTCGGCTTATCTTCCGGCAATGGGAGTGTTTGGGGACATTGTTGACTAAATGGAATTAGTCGGTTGTACGTTGCAAGTCGGCAACTTGCTCATCAGCCGCACACGACGCCGGCGACGGGCTGGAGCCGAAGCAAATGGCGCGTACCGGAATCGCACTGAAAACAGGTTGTGAGTTCGAAATCCACGGCTCATTTTGAATTGGCGATCCAAAACGGCTTTAAATCACACGGGCGGATGATCTTACAATACGCGAGCGTCTGATATAAATTTGTCGCTGTCATGGAAACGGAGATTATTTTTATTGTCCTCTTCATCGTCGCCACTGCCGTTGCCATCGCCGTGCAACGGCTCGCGATCCCGTACACCGTAGCATTAGTACTCGCAGGCCTGGGCCTGGGGCTGGTGCAGGCCTTCAAGGCGCCCCATCTAACCAAAGCGCTGTTGTTCAATATTTTTCTGCCGGGACTGCTTTTCGAGGCCTCGTTTCACATCGAGTTCAAGCAGTTCTGGCGCAACCGCCTCGCGATTTCTTCACTGGCCCTACCCGGTGTTGTGGTGGCGATCGCGTTGACAGCCGTGATTTTGACTCCGGTCGCCAATACTCTGCATTTCGTCCAGGACTTCACCTGGAAAAATGCTCTCGTGTTCGGCGCGCTGATCGCCGCCAGCGATCCCATCGCGGTGATCGCAATTTTTAAAACCCTCGGCGTTCCGAAACGCCTTTCGTTGCTGCTCGACGGCGAGAGCCTGCTCAATGACGGTACCGCAATCGTTTTTTTCACTCTGAGCCTCGCCCTAATCAACGGCGCGGCGGTAACCGCCAGTGAATTGGCGCTCGATTTTGTCAAGATCGCGGGTCTCGGCGCATTCATTGGTATCGCCATCGGGCTCACCGTTTCGCAAATCGTCAAACGCGTGGACGATCCGATGATCGAGATCGCGCTGACGACGATCGTCGCCTACGGTTCCTTTCTCGCCGCCGAGCACTTCGGGTACTCCGGCGTGATCGCCACCGTTTCGGCGGGCATGCTCTGCGGCAACTATGCGGCGCGTGTCGGTATGTCGCCGTTGACGCGCATTGCCGTGGAAACCTTCTGGGAATACGTCGCGTTCGCGCTCAACTCGATCGTGTTTCTTCTGATCGGTCTGGAAGTGAACTTTCAAGCGTTGCTCGCTTCATGGCTGGCGATACTCGTCGCCTACCTGATCGTCATCCTGGGTCGCGCTTTTGTGATCTTCGGCGCTTGGTTGCTGCTACGCAAGACTAAAGAACGAATTTCATGGGCGTGGAGCGTTGTATTGATCTGGGGTGGCTTACGCGGCGGGTTGCCCATGGTGCTCGCGCTGAGCTTGCCGGATGACTTTCCGCACCGCCAATTGTTGGTTTCAATGACCTTTGGCGTCGTCATTTTGTCCATTCTCGTTCACGGCTTGACGATGTCGCCGCTTCTGCGCTGGCTCGGGATCGTGCGCGGCCACCAGGAAAGAGCGCTCTACGAGTTCACCCGCGGCAAGCTTCAAGCCGCCAACGCTGCGCTGCAGGAGCTAGACCGAATGTCCCATGTCTATTTCACCCAACCGGAAGTGCTCGCCGACCTGCGCCGCGAGTATGAGCGTCAGAGTGAGCAAGACCGGGCGAAGCTTCACGAATTACACATTGAGCAGAGGGAAATCCACGAGGAGGAAGTGCAATGGGCGCGGCGCCATCTGTTGCTCGTGGAAAAAGAAGAAATCATCGATGCCTTTCATCAGGGAGTGCTGAGCCAAGCGGTCTATGAAAAACTCCTCGCCGACATCGACGCTCGCTTGTTGAATCTCGAATCGGGAGAAAGCAATGATACCCACGAAGCAGATTCGTCCGCCGCCACGCCGGGCGCAAAATGATCGAGCCAAAAGCCGCCGTCCGCCATGCGATCGCGGTCGTCATCCGCTGAAAAATCTGCCAACGCAATCAGCGAGAACTCGAGCGCTGCGTAATCGATCGGGGCACCGCTTTATTGTCTCCCAGTTCGAGCGCATCAGTTCGCTGCGTCACCGAAGACGAGATTCGATCACCATGGTGATTCGCTTGATTGCTCCCAGGCTTTGGGGGGACAAAACGCTGTGCGTTAGGCCGTACGTCTCATGACCAGTTCTGAGCTATCGTTGCGATTGGCGCGCGCGGCAGAGGCTACCACCATTGCCACCTTGTCACGGGATTTAATTGAATACGGTCTTCGATGGCGGTGGACACCTATGCGGGTAGCAGCGAGTATTCGCGCCCCCAATGTGAACGTACTTGTCGCATGCATTCACGGTAACATTGCCGGGTTTGCGATCATGCGTTACGGAGACGACGACGCGCACTTGGACCTGCTCGCCGTGGCTCCGCCCTATAAGCGAGCAGGCATCGGACGCCAGCTTCTTCAGTGGCTCGAGAAATGCGCCGTCGTAGCGGGCATATTCAATGTTACTCTGGAAGTGCGGGTGGGGAACAAAGGAGCCCAGCTCTTCTATAAGCGTATGGGCTATCGCACGCTCGCTCACTTTCCCGGCTACTACCAAGGTATTGAGGCAGCACTTCGCATGGGCCGAGATCTGTCGTGCCGATCTTTGGACTACGGAATTGAGGGACACGATCACTGCTGTCCGGACGTTAAGCAGTAGAAACGCGCCAATTGGTTGATTTTAAATAGACAACTCATGATATTTGTTGGTCTCGATTTGAACTGTGCCACATCGATTTGCGATCCTGCGAGGAACTCACTCGTAGGGGGCATTGATGAACTTGGGCAAACTGGTATTCGCGCAAGTCACGCGGCATTTGCCGCTGACCACGTTTCGCCGTTGCGTGGCGCGCTATGGCGGAGCGCACAAGGTCAAGAGCTTTTCCTGTCTCGACCAATACCTCTGCATGGCCTTCGCTCAACTGACTTATCGAGAAAGTTTGCGCGACATCGAAGCGTGTCTGCGCGCGCAGGCGGGCAAGCTCTACCACATGGGGATCAAGAGCCGGGTTTCGCGCAGTACTCTGGCCGATGCCAACGAGACTCGCGACTGGCGCATCTATGCCGACTTTGCCCAATCGCTCATTGCCATCGCCCGACGTCTTTATGCCGCCGAATCGTTTGGCGTCGACCTCAAGGACACGGTCTACGCTCTGGACGCCAGCACCATCGACCTGTGCCTGTCGGTGTTTGCTTGGGCTCCGTTTCGCTCGACCAAGGCGGCCATCAAGTTGCACACGCTGTTGGACCTGCGCGGCAACATCCCTTCGTTTCTTCACATCAGCGATGGCAAACTTCACGACGTCAACGTTCTGGACCTGTTGTTGCCCGAGCCGGGCGCTTTCTACATCATGGATCGAGGATACATCGACTTCGAACGGCTTTATCGGCTGCACGACGCGAAAAGCTTCTTTGTCACCCGAGCCAAATCCAACCTCAAAGCCCAGCGTCGTTATTCCCATCCGGTCGATCGAAGTACGGGCTTGATTTGCGATCAAACCATCGTACTCACCGGCTTTTACTCTCGTCAGGACTTCGACACGCCGTTGCGTCGCGTGCGATTCCAAGACCCCACAACCGGCAAGCGGTTGGTCTTTCTCACCAACAATTTCACCTTGCCTGCATTCACCATCACCGAGCTTTATCGCTGCCGGTGGCAGGTCGAGTTGTTTTTCAAATGGATCAAGCAGCATCTTCGTATCAAAGTCTTCTTCGGCACCTCCGAGAACGCCGTCAAAACCCAAATCTGGATTGCTGTCTCGGTTTACGTGCTCGTCGCTATTGTCAAAAAGCGCCTCAACCTCTCGGCGAGCTTATATGAAATGTTACAGATCTTGAGCTTGACCATGTTCGAACGAATTCCATTAGATCAACTACTTAACAACATCATCTTAACAACATCATCACCGATGATATTCAGGCCGTTTCACCTAATCAACTGAATTTGTTCAATTAACATCCGGACACTAATGGGACACGATACTGATTTAGCGAAACTCTTGGGGCTGGACTTATACAATCAGATTTTCTCCGTGACGTGGTCCGATCGCTTCAAAAAATGAACTCGCAGCCTTGTTCGGCTGGAACGGCGGGTTGCGAGCTTAGTTAGCAGCGTGGTGAAATGCATGTCGATTGTTTTGTTGCCGCTTGCTAAACGGCCCAAATTCGCCGGAGGGGATTTTCCTCAGCGATGCGGAGAGCCACTCTGTCGATCACGGCAGGAATTCAGCGGGACACGTCGATGTAGAACTCAGGCCCTGCCGATAGTCGAGGTTCTTCAGGCTTTCGTGTGGCTCACCGCGGAGGCACTGAGGGCATAGAGAAGAATAAACGACTCCGCAGCAAGCTGCCGGGTATCCGACTCATCGAGGTCCCTCACTCAGTCGTCACCACCCGGCGTGTCTCTAGTGGGGATCCAGCCCGAACATCCCCAGGATTCCCCCCTAAAAGCATACGGGAATGACGGACTTCGGTACTATTGTCGTGGTTGCGGCGGCAGCGGCCAGTTCAGCCACTCGGCAATGGCTCGCCCCATGATCCATTCTTTGTCCGCGGCGGAGAGAAAGTCCAGTTCTTCCGTAAACAACGTCACGGCCTGCCGGTAGGGGCAGGGGAGGTGGGATAGGTCAGTGCCCCAAAAAACGCGCCACGGACCGAACGCCTGGACCACGCGGCGAATGTGCGGATGAAGAGAGGAAAAGGGATAACCTTCGGTGACATAGCAGGGAAGAGCGGAGGCCTTCACGGCGACGTTGCTCAACGACGCGAGCTTGAGCAAAGTGTCAACGGACGGGCCCAATGGCTTACCCTTTAATTCCGCGTTCAGTCCCATGTGATCGATAATCAGACGCAGTCCGGGATGACGCGCGGCAATCTCGCCGAACTTCGGAACTGCCTGGGGGGCAAAGACCATGACAGGCACATCGTGACGCTCGGCCGCATCCCAAAACCACTCCGCGGTGCCGTCGTCAAGCCACGATTGACTACGGCCAAAACGAAAACTGGCGCGAATCCCCAGCATACCAGGCTGGCTTTTCCATGTGGCGATGCGTTGCCGGCTCGACGGATGATCGAGTGCCAATCGTCCCATCACCGCAAAACGATCAGGGAATAAGCGGGCTGCTTCCAGCGAAGTGTCGTTGCGGTCCGCCTCCCACGTCGGCGGTACGACAATAGCGCGGTACACGTCCGCGGCGTCCATCTCGCGCAAGAGTTCTTCATGGCCCAGAGGTTCCAGCCGATGCGGCTTAGCGGCGTCACCGGTCGCCCACGGTTTTTCCGGCGTCTCCACTGCCCAGATGTGGACTTGCGAGTCAATGATGAGCATGACGGGACACCTTGCTACCGGACTGATGTTCTCGCTCTAGGCTGTTTAACTCGGCTTCTTCTCCCCAACCGGCTCTACCCTAAGAAATCCGTGTTCGGAAATGTCGAAATAGTTGCCATCGGGATCGGAACCACGGGTCTCCGCATAAGGCCGGCCATTGGGGCGCTGCTTCGGCAGTTTAGGGTAGTTGATTTTTTTCATTTTCTCGACGATCACCTCGCCGTTTTCTACCTCAAAGCCAAAGTGATAAAGCCCGTTCGGCGCATTCTGCTCGTGATTGGGCAGTATGGCTAGATTGAAGTAACCATCGCTGAGATAAACAGCGCCTCCTTCTTCCTGATCTTTGTGCAGCACCTGCATATCAAAAACATCTACGTAAAAAGACGCGAGCTTTCCGGTATCTTCGGTACGAATAGCCAAATGACGAATCTTGGGCATAACCACCTCCGCGAGATCAATTGAGTTCTGCTTTATAGGGCAGGGACAGACATGTCAACCGACGGGAAACGCAGCTGTTAGGGACTTCTGGGGCTTGTTGTCCCACCGCCTCTTTTCGAAACCGAAACAATTCGGTAAAGTAACGGTATGCCCAACTTGAGCTTTGAGCCGCAGCGGGGCCGGACACGCTGCCGAAGAAGGGTCATATGGCTCGTTAACGGGCGCGAAATTTGATAGGAGCCCCTCGAGGGAGCTCAGAATAAACGAATATATACGCTGGGACCGTTCGGCATTTTTTAATACCGCGTGAACAGCTGATATGAATAGGGTAACGCTCTACAGCTCCAGCCGCTCGTCGATGACCGGGCGGGCGACCCCGACCGCGCATCCGGACCAACTCACAAGTCCCCGCGATAGCGCTTCCGCCCAAGTGGCCAGTCAACGAGCGCGCATTTCATGGCGCAACATCTACGCGCGCCGTCAACGGCTCTTATGGGTCGGAGCCGGCGGGCTGATCGCCATGCTCGGCGTATTGACCTATACGGCGATCAGGCCTTCGCCGCGCCAAATCGCGCAGCAGGATATCAACGCCGCAGTCCTTCACACGCTGGAGACCAACACGCTTCCGTCGCCGGCGGCGAAGGCGTACGAGCTCATTCGACCTTCCGTTGTTCGCGTGCGCGGATTGGAAGCGGACAAAGCGGGCAAGGATATAGAGAAGAGCGTGGGCACCGGAGTCGTCATCGTTGACAAAGGCATCATCCTTACCAATCTCCACGTCGTGGCCGGCGCCAAGCGGATACAAGTGGTGTTCGCCGATGGGCTGGAATCCGACGCCACGATCACGGGCCTCCAGCCCGAAAACGATTTGGCTGTGCTTCAGGCACAAACGATTCCCGACGACCTCGCCGCAGCTACCATGCGATCCACCGCGAACCTCGCATTGGGCGACCAAGTGTTTGCAGTGGGCTTTCCGTTCGGCATCGGTCCTTCAGTGACGGCGGGAGTGGTGTCCGGTTTGCGACGCGAATTTCTTTCCCCGGAAGGGAAGCGCGCGCTTACGAATCTCATCCAGTTCGACGCCGCGGTTAATCCGGGAAGCTCCGGCGGGCCGCTGGTCACCGCCGAGGGCGAGGTTGTTGGCATCGTCACCGCCATTTTGAATCCTACAGACCAGCGTTTTTTCGTGGGTATCGGGTTTGCGGTTCCCATCGAGAATGCAGCCGCCGCCGTGGGAGTGCCGCCGTTCTAGGAAGTTACGGAAAGAGGTGCTTCATGCTTCGAGAACCGCACGCATCGCATTGTCGGCAGAACGGAATTTTCTCAATCATTTCAATAATCCCCCGTTCGTCACTTCGATAAACTCAGTGCAGGCTCTGAGCCCCGTTGAAAGACTCCGAGTTACAGTTTGTAGCAAACTTCTAGCGCGACATCGGAATCGGAATTTTTTAGGTACCTATGGACAATAAAGAAACAAGCCCCAGCGAAATTGCTTCCCTTATGGAGCGCATCCTCTATGAGGTGAAGAAGGTCATCGTCGGCCAGGATCATTTCCTTGAGCGTGTGCTGGTGGCCGTCCTGGCCCAAGGACACCTGCTCGTCGAGGGCGTCCCGGGGCTCGCCAAGACGCTTACCGTGAAGACGCTCGCCAGAACGATTCGCGGGTCGTTCAAGAGAATTCAGTTCACGCCGGATCTCGTGCCGGCGGATCTGGTCGGAACGCGCATCTACAACCAGAAGACCGGCGACTTCAGCACCTCGTTGGGTCCCGTCTTCACCAATCTGCTTCTTGCCGATGAGATCAACCGGGCTCCGGCAAAAGTGCAAAGCGCGTTGCTCGAGGTGATGCAGGAGCGCCAAGTCACGATCGCCGGGGAGAGCCACTGGGTGCCCGAGCCGTTTCTGGTGATGGCCACGCAGAATCCGATCGAGACGGAGGGAACCTACCCGCTGCCCGAGGCGCAGGTGGACCGATTCATGATGAAGGTGCTCGTTGGGTATCCAACCGAGGAAGAGGAATTCGTCATCGTCGATAGGGTCACGGGCATTGCAAACGATATTGTCCCCATGGCTACGACCGAGCAACTGATAGCGCTTCAGCGCGAGTGCCGGAGCTTATATGTGGATCCGTCGCTCAAGCAATACGCGGTGCGGCTCGCCTCCGCTACGCGGGATCCAGATCGCTACGGCGTCGTCGACCTCGCCAAGTACGTTTCATTCGGCGCGAGCCCTCGCGCCTCGATTAATCTCATCGAGGGCGCGCGGGCGCTCGCGTTTCTGCGCGGACGCACTTACGTTCTGCCCGAGGACGTGAAGGATCTGGTGCCCGATGTATTTCGGCACCGCCTCGTGCTGACCTATGAGGCCCTCGCCGAGGGGATGACCCCAGATCATTTGATCCATCGGATCATGCAGCACATCGCGGCTCCAGCTAAGCCGCTGGAGACACATGTCAAAGTCGCCGCGGGTTAGGATTGGGGTGATGGAGTATAGGAGTACTGGAGTATCGGGTTTCAATCCACCCCTCCAATGCTCCAGCACTCCAGGACTCCAATCATCCCGGTTGCACCGAACCCTATGAATCCTTTTCAGCAGCCTGCTAGAGCGAAACCCGGCACGGTAAACGGCGCTTTCCAAGGGCCATCCTCTCCCACTCCGGGGGCTGAGAATATTCTGCGGCGCTTGGAGTGGACGGTGATTCGGCGTCTGGATGGGCTGCTTTATGGCGATTACCGAACCTTGTTTCGCGGTTTCGGGCTCGATCTGGCCGACCTGCGCGAGTACCAGTATCACGACGATGTCCGCTATATCGATTGGAACGTCAGCGCGCGTCTCCAGACGCCCTATGTCAGGGTGTACAATGAAGATCGGGAAGTTACGGCTTGGTTCCTGCTGGACCTGAGTCCGTCGGTGGATTTCGGCGCCCATATCAAAAAACAGTCTGTGTCCATCGAATTCGTTACCGTGCTGGCGCAGCTGTTGACCCGTCACGGGAATCGCGTTGGAGCGATGTTCTATGGCGATAGCGTCGATACAGTGATTCCGGCGCGGAGCGGCCGGCGCCACGCGCTCCACATCCTCCACAAGATGCTTTCGCGGCCGGAGCGCTCCGGCTCGGCGGCGACGAACCTGCGCGATTTCCTGCAGACCGCTTTTCGGGTCATGCAAAGACGCTCCCTCGTTTTCCTCGTCTCCGATTTCATTAGCGCGCCCGGCTGGGCCGAGCCGCTGGCCCACCTTGCGCGGCGCCATGAGATCGTGGCCGTGCGGCTCTACGATCTGTTGGAGATGGAGTTACCCGATCTGGGACTTATCGTTATGCGCGACGCCGAGACCGGCGAACAGTTATTCGTCGACACTCACGATCGGGCTTTCAGGAAGCGCTTCGCGGCTTTGGCCGAGCGGCGTGAGAAGGAACTCCGATCAGCGTTTAGTCAGGCCGGCGTGGATGCGCTGGAGTTGTCCACAAACGATAATCTTGTCGATGCCATTCTGCGGTTCGCCGACCTGCGCAAGCGGCGCAGCCAATTGGCGGCGGGTGGAAACCTGTCCCAGCACTTAAGAGGGAGCCATGACATTTCTATGGCCTGAGATGCTCTGGCTTCTCCTCATTGTGCCGGCACTCGTTGGCGCCTACTTCTATCTGTTGCGCCGGAAGAAAGAGGCCGCGCTCAGATATGCGAGCTTGAGCATGGTGAAAGAGGCGATGGGCACGGGCCAGAGATTCCGCCGTCACATTCCACCGCTTCTTTTCCTAATTGCGCTCGTCGCGATGATCGTTGCGACTGCGCGTCCCGCCACCGTTATCACCTTGCCGTCCCAACACCAAACTATCATCCTCGCCATGGACGTCTCCGGCAGCATGCGGGCCATAGACGTGCAACCCAATCGACTTTCCGCGGCGCAGGCTGCCGCCAAGGCATTTGTCGCCGAGCAGCCCGCAAACGTTCGCATCGGTGTGGTGTCCTTCGCCGCAACGGCGTCGGTGGTCCAGCCGCCCACCCAAAATCGCGATGACATTGTTGCCGCGATCGATCGATTCCAACTGCAACGCGGCACCGCAATTGGGAGCGGGATCATTGTCTCCCTCGCCACCATTTTTCCGGACGCGGGCATCGATGTGAGCTCGTTGATTTACGGCCGCAACGCCCCGCGCGGCGTCCCGCTTGACGAGGCTCGCAAGGCGGAGAAGCCCGAGTTCAAGCCGGTTCAGCCGGGCTCCTACACATCCGCCGCCATCATTTTACTCACTGACGGTCAGAGGACCACGGGCCCCGACTCCCTCGAGGCGGCCCGCATGGCCGCGGACCGCGGCGTTCGCGTCTTCACCGTGGGATTCGGCACGACAAGCGGAGAGACCCTCGGCTATGAGGGCTGGTCCATGCGCGTGCGCCTGGACGAGGAGACGCTCAAGGCGATCGCCAAGATAACCCACGGCGAATATTTCCACGCGGGCACCGCAACGGACTTGAAAAAGGTCTACGCGTCTTTGAACTCTCGCTTCTTACTGGAAAAGAAAAACATGGAAATCAGCGCTTTGTTTTCCGCAGCGGCGGCGGTCACGGCGCTTGTATCGGCGTTGCTTTCCCTCCTGTGGTTCAATCGGATCCTATAGCCGCGCACGAGCTTGCGCGCGCATGACGGAGATCCGATTTCACCTTAAAACATTCCCTCGCATTCGCAGGTCGATTATCGATGAGCAATACGATTGCACCCGCACACATTAAAATTGGTCATACCATTAGCAAGGAACTTGGGGGGCGGGTCCTAGCAGGTCACCGCCGCAATTGGATGCAACACCGTCCTTCATCGCTGGATCGGAAAGAGGTGACCGGTAACCTGGACGTCGAAATGAAATGGAGACGCATTGTCTCTCCCCAGCTGCACTCTATTCACCCAAGCAAGCCTAGAACCCACAGGTACAGCAGCCGGTCTTCGGGATTGCGCAGGTGCGTATCGACGATCACGCACAGCCACGGCAACACGCGCATCGCCACACGACCGGTTTCGGGCGTACCTTTTCAATCCCGGATGTCCTGAAGGAACCACTCCGTAGGTAACTCTCGCCCGAGACCTTGTTCCCGCGCCTTTTCATAGACCTTAGCGGCAACGGCGTAGAACTGTGCCCCCTGGATGTTTCCTCTCTCCGAAAAAGTGATCTGCCGGGCCGATACCCGCCCCCTCGCTCGTCCCGCCAACAAATCTTCCAGATAGATGGTTTTCCCTGGAAGAGCCACCCCCCGTTTCCTCTCCTGATTCTCACGGCGCAGGATCGCGTGGCCCTGCCATCTTTCACCTTTGGGCTGTACCGAATAAACAACTCCTTCGTCTTCAACGCGCCACTCGGGAAGACCAAGGGGAGCCGGCGCGGTGCCGAGGCGTAATGAAACATCCACGCGTTCATGAGTGTCCTCGTCCCAATAACCCCCTACACTGATAATGTGCGTTCCTTCCTCCAGCCACTCGCCGATAATGACCGCCTCTTGCGCATCAGTGCAGCCGCACACGATGTCCACTCCGCGAGAGACCTCCCGCGGATGATCTACGGCCACCGCTTCGATTCCGTGCTTTTCGGCCATCTCGCGCGCATAAGTCTCCCGGTGCTCTCGTGTCGGACTGTACACCTTGAGCTTTCGGATCTTTCGGACCCGCACGAACGCCTCTAGGTGAGTACGTGCCATTCCCCCGGAACCGAGCATCCCCACGACCTCTGTATTCTCCTTGGCCATATATTTCACTCCAATTCCGGAATCAGCGCCAACCCGCAAGTGCTGGAGGTGCCCGTCATTCATAAGAGCCACGGGCTCGCCGTTATGGACGTTCATAAGAAAAATCAATCCGCAGAAAAGGCCGGGTCTCCCGCAATACTTCTCGCGCGTGCGGGTTCTGCCGTATTCGCGTTTGTAAACCACGTCCGATTTCATGCGAATCGCAAAATATCCAGAGACGCACGACCCGCCTTCCATCGTGCCCCAGTTATATACCTGCTCCGGGTCGCGTGTCGGCAGACGAAGAGTTATCTTGGGCCTGCAAACAACCTCTCCAGCCATAACCTGGCGGTAGGACTCTTCAAGAGCCTCGATAGTCATATCCATCGTTAGCACCTGTTTCACGTCTTCATTGTTCAAAAACAGCGTCATAGAAAATGCCTCCAACGTAAAGCTACTTGTCTCACTTTCGCCTCCGCGTTATCGATGTGAAGCATGAGAGCCGATGTTCGGTTATGTGAGTCCCTGATTTCCTGCAGGAATCAGTCCGAAGCACGCTCTCTTCCCGGGCCCGTTCTCAAGGCCCTTTGATTAGCAAGCGCGCCGCAGGCGGCAAATTGGAGACCGTTACCTTCGTTGTTGTCAAAAAACGTTACCTGCTTGGGGATGTGCGCCCGGTACGTTTAAGAGGTCAAATGTTTTAGCTAATAACTAACTGAGTACCGGCTAAAGCCGTAACGTCTCCGCTGGCGAAAAGCGTGAATGGGCCTCGTTTAATCTCTTATGTCCTGCAACAACCAGTCTGTAGGAAGCTCTCGCCCGAGACCCCTTTCCCTGGCTCGCTCGTAAACCTTTCCCGCAACCGAATAAAATTGCACTCCTTGCACATTTCCTCTGGTCAAGTCCCAAATTTCCTGTAAAAGCTCAAGGCGTTGAACATCCTCTTCTTGCACATATCAAGCAGCGACCTCTTGAGCAGAGGATCGCGTTGCCGTCTCAGCTCGCAACTGCTGGAGTTGCTTGATCGCAGCCGGCGTCATCTTCACCCCGCGCCAGCGCTTGGACGCTGTCACCAGGCTGGCAAAGAGCAGCGCCAGACACGAGCGCTCCGTTGGAAAGCGAGGAATCACTTTGGTCCGCCGGCGTCCTTCACCGTTGAGCCGTTCCAGCCGATTGGTGGTTCGAATCCGATGATGGTGCAGCGCCGGGAAACGAAGATACGTCACACACTCCTCGAGGTCCCGCTCCAGACACTGCATCGCCGCCGAGTAGCGGTCACCAAACCGGGCGATCAACGCACGCCCGCGTTTGAGCGCCAACGCATGGCTCGGCGCCAGGAAAACCTGCCGCACGAGCCGTTTGATCTGCCCTTGCGCCATACGGGGGAGCTTGGCCAGGATGTTACGCATCTTGTGGACCTGGCAGCGTTGGCGAAACGCACGCGGCCACATCCGTCTGACGGCTTTGTGCAAACCCGGCGCCCCATCGAAAATCACCAGCAGCGGATCTTTCAGTCCCCGCGCCACCAGGTTCTGAAAAAAGCTCAACCAAGCATCATAGGACTCCCGGGGACCCAGGTCCAAGTCGAGCAACACCGGCCGCCCATCCTCCAGCAACGCATAGGCGCTCAGCACTCCCTCTTTCTCATCGGTCCCCTGTCGGGCGGCGTGATACTGGCCATCCAAAAACAAGTACACCACATTGAGCTCGCTCAGATCCCGCTCGCGCCAGGCCTCAAAGTCGCCATTCAATTGCTGCCCGATACGGCTTACCGTGCTCTTGCTCAAGCGGCTTTCCCCAAAGCTCTCGGCATAGAGATCTTCGATGTCGTGGGTCGAGAGCCCCCGCACGTACATCCCGCGCACCAATCCTTCCAGATCGACGCTGCGATGCCCCAGCCGCTCGACCAGCTTGGGCCGAAATCGCTCCTCGGTGGCGCGCAGCTGCGGCACCGCCAAGTCCAAAAGCCCCGACTCGGTTTGCACCCCCTTGGGCTCATAGCCGTTTCTCCAGCCCGCCCGTGTGCGCTGCCCCCGTCGGTAGTGCCCGCGCCCCAAAAAAGCCGTCGCCTCCTCTTCAATGGACACCTGCAGGATGTAGCGCGCCAGCGATCGGACAAAACCCCGCATCACTGGCTCCGGCTGCGCTCCCTCAGTCGCATCTCCCCCAAGCAAGGCTGTTACCTCTTCCTTCATCCGTACACTCGGTGGTATTCTCTTCATGGCGTTGACCTCCTCCCGGCTCCGCTGTTACGGAGCCTTTCTGGTTTTTGGTTTACTTGGGAGGATACTCAACGCCTCTTCATTTTTACAGGGAGATTAGCACATGACCTTTCCTCTCGCTGAATAGGTAATCTCTTCCTGAGACATCCTACCCCGAGTGCGGCCAGCCAGGATATCTTCAAGGAACACGACCTTTTTTCCTCCTACGATTCCGTGGCTGCGTTTAATCCTTGTTAGCTGCTGCTCCGGGAGCGCGACATACTTTATCGATTCGTCGTGGAGCCTGAATTCCGGAAGACCCACGGGCGCTGGTGCTGTGCCGAATCTGAGGGCGACATCCACCTGCTGCAAGCCTTCTTTGTCCAATCCTCCGGCTACATTAACCACATGCATTCCCTTTTCAAGCCAGTTTCCGGGTATCACAGGAACGGAAGAGTCAGTGCAGCCGGCGATGATGTCGGCTCCGTCAAATACTTTTCTCGGCTCGTCTACCGAGATTGCTTCAATCTTAAATTTTTCTGATATCTCCTGTGCAAACTCGTCTCGGTGAGATTTCGTGGGACTGTAGACTTGAATTCTTTTGACCCGCCGCACCAAGGCTATGGCTTCGCTGTACGTCCTGGCCATACCTCCTGAACCTAGCATCCCGACCGTCTGGGAGTCCTCTCGAGCCATGTATTTGACTCCGATTCCCGCGTCAGCCCCTACACGCATATGCTGAACGTAGCCATCGTTCATCAAAGTCAGAGGCTCACCGGTCTGAATATTGACGAGAAGAATAAGACCGCAAAAAAGACCGGGTCGCAGGCAGTATTTCTCTTCGGTTTTAACTCCGGCATACTCCTGCTCATAGACAATGTCCGACTTCATGCGGATGGCGAAGTACCCGCTCACCGACGATCCGCCCTCCATCGTTCCCCAACGATACATTTTTGATGGATCGGAAGTCGGTATATGAATTTGTACGTGAGGGCGGCACACGGCTTTCGAGACAAAAAGCTCTCGATAGGCTTGCTCGAGAGCGTCCATAGTGAGCTCCATGTTTAAAATGCTTCTGATGTCATCGTTGTTCAGCAAGAGCATAAGGTTGCCTCTTTCTGCGCTGTCCTACTTGTTTCAGAATGATTTTCTTGACGTGGCGATCAACACATCATGTGTCACGAGGTTGATATCATCGATAGCTGCGGTCTGTCTAGACGGAATTTGGTGGCGGGAGTTAGCGCCTGCTCCAAAGACACTCTATGCCAAGATGCCTGGAAGAAAAAAGGATAGAGTAGAGGAAAGGCTCTCGTTCATGAAATAGTTCTCCCCCTCAACTCTTCAGCCGATACCCCGTCCTGAAAATCCATCCCACCACCGCCAGACAGATCATGAAAAATCCCAGCGTCATCGCCAGGCTCACGCGCACGCTCACGTCCGCCGACTCATAGAAGCTCCACCGGAAGCCACTGATCAGATAGACCACCGGGTTGAACAGGGCGACCGTTTGCCACGTCGGCGGCAGCATGTCGATCGAATAGAAGGCGCCGCCCAGAAAGGTCAATGGTGTCACAACCAGCATCGGAATGAACTGCAGCTGCTCGAACCCTTTCGACCAGATACCGATGATGAAACCGAACAGGCTGAATGCCGTCGCCGTGAGCACCAGAAACGTGACCATCCATAGCGGGTGCAGGATCTGGATCGGCACGAACATAGCCGCTGTGGCCAGGATGATCAGGCCCAACATAATCGACTTGGTCGCCGCCGCCCCGACGTAGGCGATGACGATCTCCAGATAGGACACCGGCGCGGACAAGATCTCGTAGATCGTGCCGGTGAACTTCGGAAAATAGATGCCGAACGAGGCGTTAGAGATGCTCTGGGTAAACAGCGACAGCATGATCAGACCGGGCACGATGAAGGCGCTGTAGACCACGCCATTGACCTCGCTCATGCGCGATCCGATTGCTGCGCCGAAGACCACGAAATAGAGCGAGGTGGTGATCACGGGCGTCACCAGACTCTGCAGCAGGGTGCGCCCGGCGCGCGCCATCTCGAACTTGTAGATGGCCCAGACCCCGTGACGGTTGAACGCCAATGTGTTCATCGCTGCGCTCACGAGCGGTCGCTCACCAGGCTGACGAAAATGTCCTCGAGCGAGCTTTGGCTCGTGTTCAGATCCTTAAACCCGATCCCCAGATCGCTCATCCGCCTGAGCAGCAACGGGATGCCCGTGCGTTCCTCGTTGGTGTCGAAGGTGTATTCCAGCTCGCTTCCCTCGGCTTTCAACGCCAGGCGCCACTCGGCCAGCCCGGCGGGGATCGCCGTCATCGGCTGTTGCAGATGGAGCGTTAACTGTTTCTTGCCGAGCTTTTTCATTAACATGCTCTTCTCCTCGACCACGATGAGCTCGCCCTTGTTGATGACCCCGATCCGATCGGCCATCTCCTCGGCCTCGTCGATGTAGTGCGTAGTCAGGATGATCGTCACGCCGCTTTCGCGCAGGCCGCGTACCAGCGCCCACATGTCGCGACGCAGCTCCACGTCCACGCCCGCCGTCGGCTCGTCCAGGAACAGGATCCGCGGCTCGTGCGACAGGGCCTTGGCGATTAACACGCGCCGCTTCATACCGCCCGACAGCGTCATGATCTTGTCATTGCGCTTCTCCCACAGCGACAGGTCGCGCAGCACTTTCTCGATGTGTGCCGGATTCGGCGCCAGCCCGAAAAGTCCCCGGCTGAAGCTCACCGTGGCCCACACCGTTTCGAACATGTCCGTAGTCAGCTCCTGCGGCACCAAACCGATCTTCGACCGCGCCACGCGGTAATCGCGCACGATGTCGTGGCCGTCTGCGACTACCGTCCCCTCGGTCGGAGTGACGATCCCGCACACGATGCTGATCAGCGTCGTCTTGCCGGCGCCGTTGGGACCCAACAGGGCGAAGATTTCACCTTTGCGGATCTCGAGGTTGACCCGCTTCAGCGCCTGAAGGCCCGAAGCGTAGGTCTTGGTCAAGTTCGAAATAGAAATGATCGGTGGCATCGCCTGACTTAACGGAATCGCATAACGAGTCGCGGGCGACAGCAAAGGTGCGCGGACATATTGACTCGTCGTCTTACGGAAGCAATTCAAAAACTGGATACCGTTTAGCTATCTCGGCAAACGCTGAGGCTTCAGAACCCGCTCGCACCGGAAAATACCGTTGAACGGTCAATTTGAAGCGATCAAGATACGCCTTCAAGATTTCGGGTTTCTCCCCGTTTGGCACGATTCGAATGCGGAAGTTCTGTCGCTTGCGACCTTTCTTTAAAGTGACTTCGCCCGCAGCCTCAGCGTTACGAACCCATTGTGTGCGCCCGCGGCCGGCGACGAGAAAACGTTTTCCGTTGAACTCCAGCAGATCGATTGGGGTGGAATACAGGTGGCCCGTGCTGCGGCCCCGTACTTGCACGAGGTAGTTGTGGCGGAGGCCAAGGCCAAGCCCCACCAGAACACCGAAAGCCTTATTCAAGATTAGATCGAGAGCCTTTGGCTCTCGATAAACTGGATCGGCTGGATTCATTTATGCCCCCATGTCCGTCCAATATTGGCCTCTCCCCGCCTATCTCCCTCGATCCGCGCTCGCCACGGTCGCAAAATGCTTCTTGGCCGTCAACATTTCTTGCACTGTCGAACAGACCGCGCGACGTGCTTCCCGAGCCCAATAGCGGGCTGCCGTACAGGCGCTTGCCTCAGGCCGAGCAACCAGCGGACAGCCAGCTCGAGAACTCCCTTGCCATAATTGTGTTGCGCAAACTGATTTAAGCGATCGACCGCTTTAAGATACTCCGCGTACCGGGGCGGTTGAAACTTCGGATCAATACGGCGCAGATCATCTCCTTGGAATTGAGAGTTCGCCCGCATGCGGCCGCTCAAAAGGCCGCGGCACAGCGCCCCATAGGCAAGGACGCCGAGATGCGTTTGTCGCGCGGCCGGGAGCACATCGCGCTCGATCTCCCTTTCGAACAGATTATACGGTGGTTGCGTGCTATGAAGGGGAGCGACGGCCCGGAACTCCTCCATCTGCCGCGGCGAATAATTGCTCACCCCAATCGCGCGAATCTTGCCTTGCCGGTAGAGGGCGGCCAACACTTCGGCGGTTTCCTCAATCGGGACCAGCGGGTCCGGCCAGTGAACCTGGTAGAGGTCAATATAACTCGTCTTGAGGCGCCGCAATGAGTCCTCTATCTCGCTCAAAATCCGTTGCCGGGATGAGTTGCGCACAACCTCCCAATCGCGCCACTGAAGTCCAACCTTGGTCGCAAGGATCACGTCCTCGCGACGCCCCCGTTCAGCCAGAGCACGCCCCACTATTTCTTCCGACTTGCCGAATCCATAGACGGGAGCGGTATCGATCAGGTTGATGCCTTGCTCCAGGGCCGCGTGAATCGTACGAATTGCTTCCCCTTCGTCGCTGCCGCCCCACATCGAACCGCCCATCGACCAAGTCCCCAGTACGATGCGCGACACTCTAAGACTGCTAGCGATCATCGTGTATTCCATAACGTCTGGCTTATCACGCTCTCTTTACATCCATGTTTCAGTGCAATTTTACCCGTTCAACCCGTCCAGAGGAACCAGAAATCCGCGAACAGCTGTCGCTTGCTTTCGTAACGCGCCCCAGCTTATTCGTCATCCTCTCTCGATCTCCTCTGTGATGGCTTTGGTCATGCATCCATCCGCTATGAGTTCGGCTCCCTGCCGATGCATCTCGGCCAGAAGTTTTCTCCCCGCGCCATCGATGAACGTCACTACCTTCAACCGTACCTTCACCGGCCGATTGACCTGGACTGCTTCCTGCCAGCAGCGTTCAAGTTCTTGCACCCAGGGTCCCGCTAATTTTCCCTCGAGTTCCAAAGTAGTTGCTGTCGCGTCAGTGTGAGTCGTGATTTTCAACATAAGTCAACAGGAACCTCATAGGGATTCGCCAGCCAAAAGAATGACAAAGATTCCCTCGGGTTTGTCGGCATCCTCCAGGATCCCGCGATCGACAGCGGTCCTTTCGATGCCGAATCGATCGAACCAACTGACGGCCAGGAGGTTCCCTGCGTGGTCGTAAAGCTCTAAATAATCAGCAGGTCTTTCGGTTGCGGGGTCATCGTATAGAGCGATGCTGCCCACCCTCTCTCCGTCGACCGTCAACGCGAAAGATGAAACTAAATTAAGACGTTTCTTTTCCGGTGCCGCGCCAGTCGGAAAGATTTCCTTACGCACGACCTCGCCGATCGCTTTTGGGGATTCAGCGGCGGCGTATCCGGGAAAGAATACTCGACCAATAAACTCCAATAGGATGAAAACGATGAAAAAGATCTTATTTTTGACTCTCACGAAAGTTTTCCCTCGATTCCTTACTTCCCAACCCGAACCTTGATGCGCTTCAGGCAATACTCAAGCGCTGTCGAGACAACTGCCTGTTCAACTCCTTGAACCGCCATCCGCGCCCATAGAGTGGTCACAGCCAGGACCAGGGCCGCGAAAAACGATGTGTCGATCTTCATTGGAATCATCTCCTTTTTCTTTCTACATATGCTGTGAGCAATCACAGTGCCAAAGGCACCGACACCAGAAAGGGCCCACAAGTGCGCAAAATTAGAGGCATTAACGATTGCGCCGAACGAGGCTATTAGGGCTTGTGCCGAAGAAAATCTGCCACCATATTGGCAGGCGCCGAAATATCGGCTCTTCTTGGACCAGTGACGTTCGGCTTTGAGTAGTCGTCGCGTAACAAGTTGTGTAGCTGATGGCCTCGAAGAGTTCCGACTGGAAGTCGTTAAAGGGGGGTAGCATCTACGCGCACCGTTACGGAAGCGTAGCCTCTAGCGCGGGCAAATCCATAACGGATGTTGAGTTGGATGAAGCGAATCATGCGCTGAGCACAGGAACTGTCAGCGATATCTTACTCTATTTAATCGAAGAGGACTCCACCTGGGGCAGCAATACAAAGAACCCACTCCTCTGGCTAAGTCAGGGCTCAAACGGCTCAAAGAAAAAGCTAAAAAACACACTTGCGCTCAATTCAAATCAGCCGATGATCTTCTTTTTTCCATTGTCCGAGATGTGTACCGGAAGATATCAGATCGGTTTCCTGCCTTTGTGCAGCAGCCAAGTCACTCAAAGAGCCGCTGGGAATTGATTTTCTTACGAGCAGCGATCGGTATTATCTTTTTGGCCGACAACGAGATACGTCAGACTTAACTGATCAACTTGCTGCCTCTCCGATCGTTCTATTACTTGAAGATTCTGGCGTAGGTAAGGCATCATTGATTCACGCAGGTCTTATTCCAGCCTGTGCCGATTTAAAAATGAGGCCGATTTACACTCGGCCATTAGGACTTCCCTGCACGGATATAGCTCAGAAGATTCAGACAACGATTTTCGAAGGGCCGGCTAAGTACAAGGGACCGCTTCTTCCTCTGCTTGCTGAGACAAGTTCCGCGCTGAAAAACACGGGTGTGCTGTTGATTATTGATCAGTTTGAAGACGTGCTCGCCGCTCAGGACGTCCATGAGACAACACAACTACTCGAAGGACTTCGGTCGATATATGAATTGGACGACCCATCATTGCGCGTTCTAATCTCTTATCGTGCCGACTTAGAAGGCCGTCTCGGACAGTACTGGCAACAGATCAGCGGCTCTCCCAAAGGTCTCACCCGACACTACCTAAGCGGTATAAATGACGAGTATGCCTGGGGGAATAAAAAGGATTGCCACAGATTTGTCGGTGTCCTTCGCCCTAAGGGATGTTGAAGAGAAACGCATTCCGCGTGATCTATTAGTATCAAGCAGTGTAGCGGGTTTTTCCGGTGTCTACCCTCCCTACCTCCAAATGTTAATTGAGCACATTTGGTCTTCCACGCAAAAGGCTCAAAAACCATACATGATTCAGAACTACCAAGAAGCCGGCGGCATGGAAGGCGTAATCGGAGGTTACCTCAATCGGCTTTTACAGTACGCTCAGGATAGTGAAGGGCGCATCCGAGCTGTGCTTATATCACTTGTGAGAAGCTACGGAGTAAAGGCCCAACGAACTTTGTCGGAAATCGCATCGGACACGGGCCTGGAGAATTTTGTCTGTGAAGGCGCGCTAGAAAAATTAATAGACTTGAGGTTGGTGAGACACATTGATCCGTATTATGAGGTCAGCCACGATTATATCGCAAAGAAAGTTATTTCCGATCTCGCGGATTCAGAAGAACGAGAATTCAAACGGTTTCGGGAACTTCTAACCTCCAAAGCTTCTGCCTATCAAACTACGCAGAGTTTACTAACCTACCGTGAGCTTTTGATACTCTATAAACACAGGGAAAAGGTTATTCCGACTGAGCAGGAAGCGCGCTTTTTGCTGGCGTCTTGGGTGAATGGCGTGGGGCCAGGAGGACATTCCGACGACAGACCCCGCGAATGCAGGCGATACTGTTCTGATCGAATTTGGATTACTGAGACAATTGGTTAGATCCAGAAGTTTGGCTGAAGTCAATAATGCATTCAATAAGTTAGGAAAAAGGCGTCCACCCAAGCATATTTTTCACTTCGCGAAAGGGTTGAAATATGTGCCGGCGGGAACAGCGGAACAACTCATCTCTGGCATTCGGGGCGAGCTTTCCCCCGCGTCGGGTACGACGTTACCTTGAAGGCGCCTTGGGAACGAATTTTTCCGTCTGAGCCTGTGAGGCCCCATCCAAAGGCTTGGGCCAAAGCGACGTGTTCATCGGCCTTTGGTACCAGTATCGCTATATCGACATGGGTTCTGGTCATAGGGACCTTTCGTAGTCCTATTTCTGCCGCGCTGTCTCACACAACCCCGCCGCCGGCTTGCAGATTCTGCCCGGTCACCCAGCGCGCGGCGTCGCTCGCAAGGAATGCGGACACGTCGGCCACTTCCTGCGGCGTGCCGATGCGGTTGAACGGCGATAGAGAGGCGCCATAGTGACGGATCTCGTCACTGCTGAGCATATCCGTGGCAGTGAATCCCGGTGAGAGGACGTTCACCGTAACGTTCCGCGGACCGATTTCACGCGAAAGCGAACGAACGAATTGTTCCACCGCCGCCTTGCTCCCGAGGTAAAGCGAGGCGTTTGGAAACGGCATCTTTGTGCCTCCGGTCGAAACGGCGATGATCCGACCCCCATCGCGCACGCGACGGGCGGCCTCCTGTAACGTGAAGAACATGCCTCTAGTGTTGATATTGAACACCGCGTCGTAGTCTTCTTCGGTGTTTTCGATGAGCGGTTTCGACAGATACACGCCGGCGTTGGCTACAACAATGTCGAGCTGCCCAACCGCTCTCTCCGCTTCATTGAACAAGCGCCGCACTTCAGCTGGCTTCGAAACGTCGCCCTGGACGGCTATGGCCTTACCGCCCCTCGCAACGATGCCGTCGACCACTTCCTGGGCCGGTTCCCGATTGTGCGTGTAGTTGATAACGACCGCCGCTCCGTCGGCAGCCAGACGTTCGGCGATCGCCCGGCCGATACCGCGAGAGCTGCCCGTAACCAGTGCAGATTTCCTTTCAAGTGACGACATAAATCCTCCTTTGTATTTTTCCGGATCGAAGGCCTTTCGGCTTTCTCTCTAGGGAATCTCAACAAGTCTCGTGCCAAGTGCTCCTTGACAGTCAGAGGACTCAGGAAATGTTACAGATTCACGGAGTTCCGGCGGTCGCATTTTTGAATGCTTTTGGATGTGACGAAGAAACTGTGCCGAGTTATTGGCAGGTGCCGAAATGATGGCGTCGTTGATGTCCGGAGTTATCGATAGGGCTGCGCGGCAAAGAAACCCCTCCATGAGCGCCGCGATAACGTCGGCTTCCTCGTCCAACGAAGTTTGCATCTTGGAAACTAAAATGGGGCTGCGCTTTAGCTCTATTCGTAGATCGGTAGTGCGAACGATGCCAAACTTGGTCGCGAGCATCACTTTATCCCACCAGCCTTTGATGGCCTTACCCACAAGCTCTTCATTGGCGCCCATGCCATAGATGTCCGCGGTGTCGAGAAATCCGATGCCGAGGTCGAGCGCCCGATGGATCGTCGCGATCGACTCGGTTCATCGCGCGATCCATAGAACTCCGACATGCCCATACATCCAAGACCCATGGCCGAAACCATCGGGCCATTTTTGCCCAAACGTCGTTGCTTCATTTTTTTCCTCCGCGCTCCTAACCTTCTCGCGAAACCATCACGCCCTGCAGCGCCTTGCGGCATTGCAGGATCCCCTATCTACCCAAGTCGCACGCGGCGACTTCCACGAGCTGACCGGCTTCGCTACAGCTCAGTCCATATTCTTGCATGAGGAGCTCCGCGACGGCGGTTTTCCAGCAAAGCCTCTCGTGCCTGAGCCGGAATTTCCCTTTCGGCGAGAGGCAATGGCACCATCGAAAAACTCATAGGACACTCTCCTCCTTGATCGACAAACGCTACTTCCCTAAACCTGTTTGAAGGTGGGCTCGGTCTATTTTGGCGGGCGTATTTTCGCTGGGTCTCGCGCAGGTAATGCCGACGCTTTTGGAACCAGGTCCCTTGGGGCCAGGCCCAATTTTGCGCCGGTAAATCATCTTCGTCATAGGCGCAATTATTCGCCCTGCTCTGGAGAAAAATAAGTTGCCACGTACTCATAAGCATTGCTCCTTACAAATCATCACTCCGACTGTTGATGATTTGGTCAGTTCCAGGATACTTCCTTATGGACCACTACTTCCCGTCCATTTTCATCCACCTCGACGATCGGATCACACCAACAGTAAACCGAGTCTCCGTGCTTTAGCGCTACCGGATTGTTGACCGAAACGACTACCGGCTCCAGATTCAGCGGTTTCCTAAGCATCAACTTCTCCCTTCAGGAATTATGTTCCCCTATTTGTCTATTGTATTCTTGATTCAGCGCACGCGGCACAACGGCATGAGGAGGGGCGTTGCCCCTCCTCATGCTTGTTAGGCCATTGCACCGCTTATTCCTGGTCTTGCTTAAGCTGGCGCAGCTCCTCGATGTGAGCGTGCCAGGCTTGCTCGCTCCAATCTTCAGGGGCTGCGGCAGCAGCAGTCACCAGGAGGCTGGCGGTCAGAAGCAGCGCTGCAAAAAATGTCGTTGCAATTTTCATTAGATTCACCTCCTCTCTCGTTCTACTGAAAATCGAGCAAGCACTGTGCCAAGGCGCGGATCGTTGGTGCGAAACAGGATTAACCGCGCGAATCGGGAAAGTTACAGGTCGCTCACCTTTGGGGCTGCTAAGGAGTGTGACGAAAGAAGTCTGACGATTTATCGGCAGGCGCCGAAATATGGGCTTTATTGGGGACGCGTGATTCCTAGCTTTCGCATGCGCGACTGAAGAGTGGTCCGCTTCATGCCGAGTCGAGCGGCGGCGCCCTCGGACCCGCCAATCACCCAATTGGTTTCGCCGAGGACGCGCACAATGTGCTCGCGTTCGGCATGCTCCAAAGTAGCGAGACCATTGACCGGGCCAACCGCAAGCGGTCTCGCCGTTTGCTTGAGCTCAGCGAGCGGAATTTCGAGTTCGGCATCGCGGGAAAGAATGACCGCGCGCTCGATGAAGTTTTCGAGCTCGCGCACGTTGCCGGGCCAACGGTATTCCGTCAAGGCCGTCATCGCCCTGGCAGGAATGGAGTCAATCGGCTTTTTCATGCGTCGCGCGTATTTTTGCGCGAAGTAGCGCACGAGCAGAGGAATGTCCTCCGGCCGCTCGCGCAGCGAAGGGATCGTGATCGGAAAGACGTTCAGTCGGTAATAGAGGTCGCGACGAAATTGATTGTCCGACACTTTTTGCGCCAGATCCGCGTTCGTGGCCGCGACCACGCGAACATCCACGCGAATCGTTCGCGCGCTGCCCAGCCGCTCAAACTCTTGTTCCTGGAGAACACGCAGGAGCTTGGGCTGGAGTTGGAGGGGAATGTCTCCCACCTCGTCGAGAAAGAGCGTGCCATGGTGCGCCAATTCGAACCGACCAACTCGTTGCGCAATGGCGCCGGTGAACGCGCCCTTTTCGTGCCCGAACAACTCGCTTTCAAGCAAGCCGGTAGGAATCGCGGCACAGTTAACCTTCACAAGAGTTCGTTCCCGGCGCGCGCTCAGATTGTGGATGGCCCGGGCAATCAATTCCTTGCCGGTGCCGGTCTCACCCTGAATCAAAATTGTCGAGTCTGTCGGCGCCACGGTCTCCAGTTGTTCCAAGATCCGTTTCAAGACGGAACTCTCACCGATGATCTCTTCGAAGTTGTATTCGGTGCGGATTTCATCCTGTAAGTAAAGCCTTTCCTCGCCGAGTTTGTTCGCCCGTTCCACAACCCGACGAAAAGCAAGCGAGTTTTCTACCGCAATCGCGATTTGATTGGCGACGTGTTGAAGCAATTCCGCATCCTTCTCGGGAAAAGTCTCCTCGCGTAGACTCGCTACCACAAGCGTGCCGAGGGGACGTCCATGAGAAATCAAGGGCAAACAATAGGCAGATTTGAGACCTTCGGCAAGAATGCGCCGGGCCACATCAGAACCGAATTGCTCGACGTCGCTGCGAGTAATGAAAACGGGTTGGCGTGTAGTTATCGCCCGACCCGTGGGTGACCCCTCGACGGGTATCGAGAGACCTTCCTGAAGCAAGCCCTTACTGACCGGGAAATCCAGAGCGTGAATCTGTAAACTTTGGGTTTCCGCATCGTAAAGAGAGAGACTCGCATATTCATGCGGCACCAGACGCCGCAACGAAGCAGAAACCGCGTTGAGCAGTTCGTGCAAATCGAGCACGGAGACGACTGTATTGTTAACTTCCAACAACAACCTTAGACGGTCCCGTTCCTCTTTCAGCTGTTGCTGCACGGATTGCGCCTGCTCGAAGTTGAGCGCGTTGTCTACCGCGACGGCCACTTGTCGAGCAACCTGTTGAAGAAAGGTCACGTCGGCCTCCGAGTAGGCACCTTCGTGCATGCTCCCGAATGCCAGAGCGCCAAGTTTTCTTAACGCCGTTGTAACGGGAACGACACACAGCGATCGAACTCCCCGATCACAGAGCCACCGTCCTAAGTCGGGAAACCGCGTGTCGCTGTTCAGATCAGAGATGACCCACGGCTCTTGCGTTTGCCAGACCCAACCTCCAGGTGTTTCCATCGGACATTCCCCTGCCGGGCAAACGTAGCCGGGATCGGGCGTCTCCAGGACATGGGACTTCATCACCTTGCGTGTCGGCTCGTAGAGTATCAGATTGGCAAACTCGAATTGTACGACCCGGTGAAGGCGCGGGGCAAGCTCGTGAAAAAGCTCGTCGATGTCTCGGTGCGATGCGATCGCTTGTGAAATCTCGAGAAGAGTCTGATACAGGCTCTGTAAAGGATTCCCTTCCCGTCGCTCGGTCATTTGGCCGTCCATGGACCTAAGAATAAACTCCGGTTCGGGCCCATTCAAGATGCTGAGATTTCCACATCGGTACGCCTAACGGTGACCACCCTCGCCCGCGGCGCGCCCTGATGGCAACTCCCGATTCGCAAAGCTCAGCCAAAGGCTAATAGCAAGGCTTGATAGCTAAGCGCCTGAGCCAAATCCTCCCGCTGTTGTTGCTAGATTCGCTGGTCCTCTTATCGCTGGTGCAAACACTATGCCGGATACGCTTTGCAAAAATCCAGCTGATTTCAAAGAGTTTTTAGGGTAATGATTTCCGGCGATGAAGGATTGTCCCTTCGCTACACCGATTGAATGCTGTCTTAAGACAACTGTTTCGGGAAAGCGATTTCTCGCTTTCTTGTTAAAGAGAATTTATGGGGAGACGTCGTCAGTTTTGAACAACTGAGACGCTAACTACAATAACTATCAAGGTTCGTATATTAGGGTGACGAAAAAGGGCAGACCTTCAGGCTAGTGCAACTGCCTAATTTCATCCTCGTCTTCACCTATTGCCAAATAGATCTGCACCGGTCCTCACTTGTTTCAAACTAGCGGTTCAAGGCTCACAGAATGGCTTGGACCACTTCTCGTCCTCGGAAAAATCATATTCACAGTGAGGACATTTTGCACGAGACCAATTTCGGTTTCCACATCGCGGGCACTTTTTGGACTGTAATCGGTTTTTCAAGCAGTACAGAGCGACAGCAACGAAAAGCAAGATGAAGAGTTGCGATCTTGCGCTTGCGGGATTTATGATCCCGAGGAGACAAGCCAAAACCCAAAGGAATAGTAACCAGACAACAAAGAAGAAGATCGCCGTCCTGTTGATTTTCCACCCTTCCGCCACGTGATTCCCTAAGGTAACCGCGACTCTACAAGGCCAGTTGACTTATCACAATTCAGTAGCTCGGCCGCAAAAAAGACTCATAGGATTTTAAATGCCGGCGGGACGACTTCGTCCAGACTCTTTCCGCTCCAGTGCCATTTGGGGACGCTGTCCCACACCTGCTCCCCTTTGGCTTGAACGTTTTCCAGCAATTCTTTCTCCTCCAGACGAAGATACTTGCCGTTGTCGACCAAGGTTTCGCCGTCGACGATAACGGTTCGCACATCCCGGCTGACAGCCGTCTCCATCAATGATCGGATCGGATCTCGAACCGCACCGAAGGCGATATCTTTGAGGTTCACGATCGTGATATCCGCCTTCGCCCCTTTTTGTAGTTTTCCCAGATCATCTCTGCCGAGCATTTTCGCGCCGCCTACTGTCACCGCGTTGAACACGTCGCGCGGATGGCCGGCCAGAAAACTTTTCTCGGCAACGCGTGAGGCAAGCGCAGCGTAACGCATGTCAGAGACAATATCCTTTGGAAAGGTATCGGTACCGATGCCCATGTTGATGCCCGCCTTGAGATACTTATCAAAGGACTCCATCACGATTCCCAGCTTCAAATATTTGAGCGGGCTATAAGCGACGGATGCGCCGGAGTCGGCAATGATCTTGAGGTCGTCTCCAAATGGATAAGCGAGCCAGCTATGGCCGCTGATGAAAATACAATGGGAGAGTGAAACCTCCGGATCGAGGAAGCTAATCTTGTGCAGCAGCTCGATCGGCGTGCAGCGCTCGCGCTGCATTACAGTGTGGAACTCGAACAAATTGATCGTGGCGTGAATCTGCACGCGGACCCCGATTTCCCTGGCCGCCGCGCGAGTTTCTTTCAAAAGGCTTGGCGTGCAGGAATCCACATGGCCCGGAAACAGCAGGGCGGTCATCCGCCCGTTACACGAGCCATTATTTTTCTTGGCAAACTCAATCGCGCGCTTTAGACCTGCGCTGCCCCGAGCGTCATCCCAATCATACTCCAAGCGGCCTTCGCGATCGTGGTAAAAGTTCACGTTCTTATAGCTCAGGCCGCTCGCACAGCGAATCCCGACTTGATCGACCATGTCCACGTACCGATCGGGTTCGCCGCTCGGACCCCCGATATCAAAGGTCGTCGTTACACCGCTCTTTAAAACATGAATGAGCGAGAAACGTTGCCCGACATCGACATCCTTGAAATGAGCGGCATGCGCCCCTGCGCGTGTCGGCCCGCCGTGCGCCAGATAATTGGAAGCAAAAAAATCCGTCTTCGTCGAATCATTAAGAATGTAGTCGCTGGCATTGATGCCGGAGTGGAAGTGAGTATCGATAAAGCCCGGGGCGATGAGGCAGCCTCGGGCATCGATCGTTTTGTCCACCGGTTCGGCATAGACTTTACCGGCAAACAGGATTCGGTCGCCCTCAAACACCACAACGCCGTCTTTGAAGATCTCGTGCTCCTTACCGTTGAAGCCGACGACAAATCCGCCTTGGATGAGAGTCTTCATAGTGCACATTTCTCCGGGAAGGGATTCGCCGCAGACCTAGCAAATGGCGCCGGGTAAGACAAGCTGCAAACAAGGCGCGGGGAGTTTCAGGAAACTAAACGTTAAACCGAAAATGGATGATGTCGCCGTCTTGAACGGTATAATCTTTGCCTTCGAGCCGGAGCTTTCCCGCCTCTTTGCATTTCACTTCATTCCCCAGGGCAATGAATTCCTCGTAGGTCACGATTTCTGCCCGGATGAACCCGCGCTCGATATCGCTGTGAATTTTCCCCGCGGCCTTTCTTGCCGGCGTCCCTCTTTTAATCGTCCAAGCCTTGACTTCGTCTTCCCCGGTCGTGAAAAAACTGATCAGATCGAGCAGGTGATAGCACGCGCGGATAAAGCGCGCGCGCGCCGTTTCCTTGAGACCGACCTCCAGCAGAAACGCGTCACGGTCGGATTCATTCAACTGAGCGATTTCCATCTCCAGCTTGCCGAACACGGCGAATCCCTCAATTCCGCGCGACTCCATTTCACGGCTATATTCCGGAGCGAGATTTTTCCCCGCTTGCTCGTCCGCCAAGTTAAAGAGCGCAAGAGCCGGCTTGCGGCTGAGAAATCCAAAGCCGGAAAGCAGCGATTCTTCGTCCGGCGTAAGAGACACGGTCCGCAAACTCAGCCCTTGATCCAATGCTTCCTGGCAGCGCTGCAAAACTCGCCCTTCTCCTTCCTTGCCCTTTTCTTTCTTCAACCGCGCTAAACGGTTCTCGACAACCGCCAGATCCGCGAGAATCATTTCGTCTAACAGCTCGTCAAGCTCTTTTAGGGGTTGCGAGTCGGCGTCGAAGCTTCGTAAAACAAGCGCAATCGCCTCAACTTCGCGCATCTGACTGAGAAGCGTCGCGCTCGCCTTTGCGTTTTCCTTCGCCTGCGGCGGAAAATCGGCGAACTGAACTTCGGCATAGGTAACCTTCCGCGGCTTGAAGATCGCTGCCAGGCAGTCAATCCGCTGGTCCGGAACTTTTATCACTCCAAGATGGACCTCGTCTTTGGCGCCGCCAACCTGCACTTGCAAGCCGGTTAGCATGTTAAATAGGGTCGTCTTCCCCGATCCTCGAACTCCAATGAGTCCCACTTTCATATTTTTTCACCCCTGATCGCGTGCGGCCTGAAAGCACGCACACCATGATGCACATTAACTTTCGCGCTGCGTGTAATCTGACACGCCCAGCCAACCCTTGCAATCAAGAAGGCTTTCGGTGTCACCGATCGCGCGTTGGTCAGAAAGCGATTGAGGGGCGCCTACGGTTGATGCCTTATCCCAAGTAATGTTAAAGACAAAACGTAGAGCGTACGGGCCAGCGGGGCCCGGAAAAAAATGGAGGCGCGGAAATTGGTAGCAAAAAACATCATGACCAAAGAGGTGCTCACGGTAACCCCTTCGACCTCGGTTCGGAAGCTGGCGATCTTGCTTACCAAAAACAACATTAGTGGCGTTCCCGTCCGAGACAAGAACGACAAGATTGTCGGCATTGTCACCCAGGCCGATATCGTGGGCAAGAAGGGAAAGCAAGTGAAGGCGATCATGAGCAAGAAGATCATCAGTGTGAAGGAGGAAACGCCCGTGGAAGAGGTCGCAAGCTTGCTGACCAGACATCGAATCAAGCGGGTGCCCATGATGCGCGGCGACAAACTACTCGGCATCGTCAGCCGGGCGGATATCGTCGGGGCGATCGCGATGGGAAAACACGTTGCTCTGCACACCCCCATTTACGATCTCTAGTTCGTTTTAACGAGCACGCAGCATGCAATCAAGGAGGCAGTATGGCAGCAACGATTCCCGATGCTTTTACGGACCTTTTCACAAAAAAGCCTTTTGCTTCCCTTGCTACCTTCATGTCTGACGGCAGTCCGCACGTGACCCCAGTTTGGTGCGACCATGATGGTACCTGCGTCCGGATCAATCCCGCCAGGGGAAGGATCAAAGATAAGAACATGAAACGAAACAAGAAGGTTGCGCTCGCGATTACCAACCCCGACGATCCTTATCGCTATATGGAAATCCGCGGGGAGGTCGATGAGATCACCGAGCAAGGGGCTGATGATCACATCGACCAGCTCGCCCAAAAGTATCTAGGCAAAGAAAAATACCCTTTCCGCCGGCCTGGAGAAGTCCGCGTTCTCTATAAGATTCGCCCTGAGCGCGTCTCAATGGTGGGCTAATATCACGACGCACGCCTTGGGTGTCTCAAGCCGGCGAAGTTTTGTCCGCGGCGATCCCGCCAGGCCAAGTTGCATAACCAATAGGTAACGGGTGATCGAATTTCAAGACGTCCACAAGTACTTTGGCGCTCTGCATGTCCTCAAAGGGATCAATTTAACAATCGCCACCAACGAAAAGGTCGTTTTGATCGGACCGAGCGGGTCGGGCAAGAGTACGTTGATCCGCTGCATCAACCAGCTCGAGCGTGTTACCAGCGGGCGGGTCCGGGTTGACGGCATTGACATCACAGCGGCTGGAGCGCTCGTCCATAAAGTGCGTCAAGACATCGGCATGGTTTTCCAACTCTTCAACCTCTACCCACACAAGACGGCTCTGGAAAATTGCGTCTTGGCTCCGACGATCGTCAAAAAAGTCCCTCGGACGGATGCCGAGGAGAACGGGCGGTACTGGCTCGCTCGCGTCGGCCTGCAGGCGAAAATGAACTCCTACCCCGCCGAGCTTTCCGGTGGCCAGCAACAGCGGGTGGCGATTGCCCGCGCCCTTTCAATGAAACCGAGGATCATGCTCTTCGACGAACCCACTTCGGCGCTCGACCCCGAAATGATCAAAGAGGTACTCGACGTGATGGTGGACCTGGCGCACGAGGGCCTGACCATGATCTGCGTTACCCACGAGATGGGCTTTGCCCGACAGGTAGCCGACCGCATTTTGTTTCTCGACGAGGGTGCGATTATCGAAGAAGGAGCACCCGACCAATTCTTTTCGCGCCCTGAAAACGAGCGCACCCAAGCTTTCTTGGCAAAGATTCTCTGAAGATTGAATTCAAGGACCGGGAGGACAGGATGGGAAGAAAATGGTTTTTGCTGATCATGGTCTTGCTGGCTTTCGCCGCATGCAAGCGCGAGTCAACTGAGTCACCCAACATCGCGGCCATCAAAAAACGCGGGACCCTCATCGTTGGCGGCAAATATGACGTGCCCAAATTTGGCTTTAAGAACCCCGCCACGGGTCAAATTGAAGGTTTTGAATCGGACATCATCCGACTATTGGCCAAAGAGCTTGTTGGAGACGAAAACAAGGCGGAGATCGTCCATGTCACCGCCGCGACGCGGATCGGACTTCTCGACAACAAAGAAATCGACTTTATCATGGCAACAATGACGGTGACCGAAGACCGCAAGAAAGAGGTGGACTTCGGCCCAGTCTACTTCACCGACGCCTTGGGAATTCTCGCACCTAAAGACGGGGCAATCCAAAGCCTGAAAGACCTCAATGGAAAAACCGTCGCCGTCCAGAAAGGCTCGACGGGCGCCGTGCGCATCGTCGAGCGCGCAAAAGAGGCGGGGATCCAACTGCAGACTTTGGAACTCGACAACTACGTTCTCTGTCTCCAAGCAGTGCAATCGGGGCGCGCCGCCGCCATGGCGACAGATCGCTCCATCCTGTTGGGCTACGCGGCCCAGGATCCAAGAATGATCGTTCTGGAAGACCGACTCTCGTCAGAACCGTATGCCCCAGCTTTTCGCAAAGATGCCGCCGATCTCCGCGCCTGGGTCAGCGAAACCTTCTCAAAGCTTGAGAAGGCAGGCACGATCAAACAACTCATGGAAAAGCACGGGATCAGTTGACTGCTATGCGGGGTTGGCTCGAAGTTCTCCGGGCGCTGGACACGGTCTTTCTTCCCGGCCTGTGGGTAACGTTTGAGATCTCTTCTCTCGCGCTCGGCCTTGCCCTCGGAATCGGTCTTGTGTCAGGCGTCGCCTCGACGGCACCGTGGAGGCCGCTACGGGTGATGGCGCGCAGTTACGTGGAATTTTTTCAGAACACGCCTTTGCTCTTGCAGCTATTCTTCGTTTTCTACAGCCTCCCGTACCTGGGAGTCAACATCGACGCTTTTTGGGCCAGTGTTTTAAGTCTGGGAATTTACACCGGTGCTTATGTATCCGAAGTCGTAAGAGCTGGAATTGGCTCGGTCGCGCGCGGCCAATTTGATGCCGGGCTCGCCCAGGGATTTGCCTACGTCGGTTTAATGCGCCACATCATTTTGCCTCAAGTGGCACCGGTGGTTCTGCCCCCGCTGACAAATCAGTGCCTCAACCTGGTCAAGAATTCCGCAGTCGCGATGCTCGTCGGGACCGGCGATCTTTTTTACCGCATGGACAATTGGCAGGCACAAAATTTTCTCACGACCGAAGCCTACAGCACGGCCGCCTTGCTCTATCTCGGGATCACCCTGCCGCTGTCCTTCCTTGCCGTTCGGCTCGAACGGCAAGCCGGTTGGCTGCGACAAGGAACGCCCTCGTGAGTTTCTTCGACGGCTTTGGTCCTCTGCTAAGCTGGGAAGCGATCACCTTCATCGGCAGAGGATTCTGGCTTACCATTCGAATGGCAGTGGCCGTGATCGTCCTGAGTTTTGCTCTGGGCGTAGTCCTGGGACTCACGCGTTATTCCGGCCATTGGCTCTGGGGACGTTTAGCGACTTTGTATGTTGAGACGGTACGTAACTTGCCCATGCTTTTGGTCATGCTTTTCGTTCGTCTCAAGACCGGGAAAATCTTTGTCGCCTTGGGCTTCTCGGCGCCTGTCTTTTGGGCTACGGTTGCGGGCATGACCGCATTTGTCTCATCGGTCACGGCTGAGATTATCCGCGGCGGCATCAACTCGGTGGATCGGGGACAATGGGACGCAGCTTTCGCGCAAGGCTTTTCGCGCATCCAATGCATGCGTCACATCGTGCTCCCGCAAGCCCTGCGTCGCATGATCCCGCCGCTAACCAGCCAGTTTGTGACAGTCGTCAAGGACACCTCGTACGCGTGGGCACTCGGTCTCGAAGAAATGACGGGAGCGGCCGTCATCTTTTTTACCAAGTACCAAAACCCGATGCAAACCTTTCTCGCGGTCGCGTGGGTCTATTTTTCCATAAACTTCCTCATGTCAACGTTCGCGCGCCGCATGGAAAAGCGCCTGGCGAGGCGCACGTTCTAAGCCTTGACTCGGCACGCGTAGGAACTTTCATTTTCGTTCTTTATTCGTTCTCACTGTCCTTTTTTGTACCACCCTGGCTACCCAGAACTTTGGAAAAGGCTCCCGCTTAAAAATGATTTCTCACAACGAAATTGGCATAGGGGTTGCTCGACTGATCTAAGACCCACTCACGGACACTTTGCAGATTTGTTCTTTTTAACTCGAAAAGGGATTATTATTGGCATGATGCAAGATCAACTTGACGCCCTCATTAGCAACATCGGTTTGGTAATTCGGGGTAAGGACGATGCCATTCGCATGGCGGTTATCTGCCTTCTAGCGCGCGGGCATCTTCTGATCGAAGATGTCCCCGGGGTCGGAAAGACGAGTCTAGCTTCAGCTTTAGCCAGCTCTCTTAACTGTTCGTTCCAGCGCATCCAGCTTACCAGCGATCTTCTGCCTTCCGATATTCTCGGCACCATGATCTACGACCCGGCAACACAGCAGTTTCACCTAAAGTCCGGGCCTATCTTCCATCATGTCGTTCTCGTAGACGAGATTAACCGGTCAACGCCGCGTACTCAGAGCGCGCTGTTGGAAGCGATGAATGAAGGACAAGTAAGTCTTGATAGCCACACGTACCCTTTGCCGGAGCCTTTCATGGTCCTCGCGACGCAAAATCCCATTGAGTTTGCCGGGACCTTTCCTCTTCCCGAGTCGCAGCTCGACCGGTTCCTAATGCGGATTTCCATGGGCTACCCGGCCCGCGACGCAGAGCGCGAGGTAGTCATGGGAACGCTCCTAGCTCGCGACCTTAAACCCGTGATGAAGGCCGAGGAAATCATTGCGCTGCAGGGAAAGGTAGAAGAAATCCGGGTTGACGACAGTTTGGTCTCTTACGTTCTGGACATCATTGCCGCGACCCGGAACTCTGCGGCCATTGCTCTTGGGGCAAGCCCGCGTGCGGCCCGGTCGATGTACCATGCGGTGCAGGCGTTCGCCTTCTTGGAAGGATACGACTACGTGCTGCCACGCCACATTAAGGAGCTCTGTGTGCCAGTTCTAGCCCATCGTATCCTCCTCACGGAGACTGGCGGCGGCCCATCCAATTCCCGGCGCGCCGAGGAAATCCTGCGCGCGCTTATCGAAGAGATCAACGTTCCTTTGTGAAGGCTTTGCGCTATATCCTCAGTCTGCTGATTCATCCGTATCGCCGTCTTTATCTCACCCCACGCGGCTGGATCTTCTGTGCGATCACCGTGGGCATGGGACTGGTCGCGACGAATACCGGACACAATCTGTTCCATTTAATGTTCGGGTTTCTTCTCGGCACAGTGATTGTTTCTGGCATTCTTTCGGAAACGGTGCTGCGCAGGATCAAAGTCGAACATCACGTTCCCCGCGAGGTAACCGCCCGCGTTCCTTTTCCGATTGTCATTGACGTACGAAACACCCACGCTCGTAGAACTGTTTACTCGGTCGACATCAGCAACAGCTGTGATTTTTCCCCCGTGCGTAAACTCGGCTATCTGGCCTCCCTCAAGCCGGGGGCGGGAAAGAAAATTTCCTACTTTGTTCAGGTGGAAAAACGAGGGCTCTACCATTTCCGTTGGCTTCGCCTGAGCACCCGGTTCCCCTTTGGATTCTTTGAAAAAGTGCGTCTGATCCCCCTGCAAGACTCCTTCCTGGCCTACCCCGGTCACGGGGAGCTTCCGCCACTTCACCCTTGGGTAACGGGTAGAGACCATAACGGCAGCAGAAAGACGCGCTCCGGCGAGGAGGTGTTAAGCCTGCGGCCGGCCCTACCTGAGGACGACCACCGGCTCGTGCACTGGCCTACGTCCGCTCGCACCGCCCAGCTGATGGTCAAAGAACTCGCCGAACAAATCCAGCACCCGCGCCCTTTCTTCTTCGACAATCGGGGCAGCCCGGGCGAAAGGTTCGAGCACGCGGTCGAGCGCGCGGCCAGCTTGCTGCGCTCGCTGGCAAAAGGCGGCGTGGCCGTCAGTTTTGCAACCTGGGAAGAGCATTTTCAACCCACTGCAAACGGGCGCGAAACAAAAGCTGCCCTGCGACACTTGGCTCTTGTCGCTCCCGTACAAGAACCCGTAGGAACAGGCTTTCAGATGTGGCGCGCGCAGGTGGCGCGTGAGCATGGCGGCGTGTTCCTTAAAGGCGAACTTCCCCCGCCCCAACCGCTGCCACTCTGCGAGATCGTGGCCCTATGAAATTCAGCGTGGTCTTTCTGCTTTCATCCTATCTGCTCATTGTCTTGGGACTCCTGGGCCTGATCTATACTGGCGAACTGTCCCCTCTGTACCTGGTCATCACGATCCTGTCATTGGCAGCAGGCGTCCTCATTGACCTCCGCGGCCGCCAAGGGTTTCTGCCGGCTTTGGCGGCGAACCTTGCCATGATCGCAATCTTTGCTCTGACGGTAATCTCCATTTTCGTCCTCGGCGCCCCACCGATTGAGGAACTCGTTCACTTCTTGCTTGCGCTTCAAGCCGTAAAGATCTTGACGCCGAAGAAAACGCGCGACTGGCTGCAGCTTTACCTGCTTTCTTTTTTTAGCGTGGTGGCCTCTTCCGCCCTAAGCTTGGAAATTTCTTTTGCGGCAATTTTTCTCGCTTACCTTTTTCTCGCCCCTTGGGTGTTGATTCTCCTGCAACTCAAAGAGGCAACAGAAAACGCCGCCAAAGAGCACGCGGCGGAAACTCCTGCCATCACCTTTGCGCTTCTAGGCTTGGCCGCCAGTACCGGCGTTGCTCTCTTCATCCTGACCCTGTTTTTCTTCGTCACGTTTCCACGCCTGAGCGTGCGGCTGTTAGACGAGACTTGGGCCAGTGGCTCTGGAGTTACGGGATTTTCCGATTTACTGACATTGGGCCAGGTCGCGGAGATCCAGAAGAGCAGCGCGATAGCCATGCGGGTTAGCATAGATCGGGCTCGAATCACTCCGGGCAAGTCTCTTTATTGGCGTGGAATCACGCTTGATCTTTTCGACGGACAGCGGTGGCAGAGAAGCAAAACAGCATCCACGCCGCTAAAACGGCGTGGAGAAACCTATCTGATCGGGGAGAACGCAATCGACGCGGGGATTCCTCTTCGGCAAAGCATCATCCTAGAGCCCAATGGATCTGCGGCGCTGTTTGCTCTGGGGAGGCCAACGACCATCTCCGGCCGGCTCGGAAGCCTCTATCGCGATTCGCTGGGGAATCTGCGCTTTGCCTATCCGCTTCCGTTTGAGGTCTCTTACGAAGTCATCTCCGACACTCGCGAAGCACCGTCTGATGAGTCCGCAAATGGCAGTTTTCTTCAGCTCCCTCCCGTAGACTCCCGCGTCGTTGCATTGGCCCAAAAAGTCACGGAAACCACTGAAGCCGAAGAAAAACGGGCTTACACCTTGGAAAGATTTCTCAAAGAGAACTACCGCTATTCCCTCGAAGGTCTCCCGCACGGAGAAAAGGACCCTTTGGCCGCTTTTCTTTTTGCAGCCAGACAAGGTAACTGCGAATATTTTGCGTCGGCCCTCGCCGTCATGCTGAGAAGTCTTGGCATTCCCGCGCGCGTTGTCAACGGCTACTTGGGTGGCGACTGGAATCCTTACGGTGAATACTATCTGGTCCGCCAAAGCGACGCGCACAGCTGGGTCGAGGCGTATGTGCAAGGAAGGGGCTGGATCACTTTAGACCCGACTCCCGCTGCACCCCAGGGATCGCAAAGAGCTTTCAGCGCCATGACCTACTTCTTTGACTACCTGCAAGTGCGCTGGTACCGCTACGTGGTTAATTTCAGCTTTGCCGAACAACACCAGCTGTTTACCGCGCTGCGGCAGCCCAAGCACTGGTTTACTGCAGGGCTGCACGGATTTTCTCTCGAAAAATTCGGCGTTTTTCCTGCGACCCGTGCCGGTTGGATGCGAATTCTCTCGGTCCTCTTCGGGAGTGGTTTAGCCGTATTTCTGCTGACGGGGCGGCTTGGACACCGCCTATTCCTCCTAAAGAACCCATGTAATCAGGCGACCGACCGCTATCGTTGTTTTCTCAAATTGTTGGGGAAGAAGAGATCTCTACGGAAAGGACCGGGGGAAACCCCTGACGAATACAGTCACAGAGCCAAAGCCTTTGGCATCGCATGCGCCGAGGAGATGACCGCGCTCTATCAGAGAGCGCGCTTCTCCGGCAGGCAGTCAAGCACAGAACTGAACAGAATGGACGAGATCCTAATGCACCTCAAAAGAAGCTAGCTATTCGGCGGCGCCGACTTTGGGGCGCCACTTGCTGAAGCGCGCTTCCAGCTTGGTCAACAACTCCATTGCGATCATCCCCGAAGTCGCAAAGATCAACACCCCAACAAACACCTTGTCGGTCTGAAACGTCGCTCCCGCCACCGTGATCATAAACCCTATCCCCGCCGTCGCCGCATACAACTCTCCCACCATCACCCCGATCAACGCCCGCCCTACTCCTAACCGCAGTCCCGTCAATATAAACGGCACCGTCGACGGTAATACCACACTCCTAAATACCTGCCACTGCGAGGCCCCAAAACTGCGCGCCGCATTCAGTAAATTGTACGGCGTGGTCTTGACCCCGTCTCGGGTGTTGATCAGGATCGGAAACACTGCCCCCAAAAAAATAATCCCCACCTTCGAGATAATCCCTATCCCTAACCAGATGATCACCAACGGCAATAACGCCACCCTCGGGGTCGCATTCATCGCGTTGATAAAAGGATCAAATATGTAACTCATCCGCTTGTACCACCCTACCGCGATCCCAAACGGCACCGCCACGATCACCGATAACACATACCCCCAAAAAAACTCTAGCCCGCTCACCCGTAAGTCATTCCAGATCTCCCCGCTCTCAAATAACTGCACCGCCGCCTTGCCAATCAACGACGGCGCGCTCATAAACATCGGATTGACCACCTGTAAGACACCCCCCATCAACTCCCACACCGATAAAAATACCACCACCGCTACCGCCCCCAAAATCTTTTTCTCCTGGTTTAGGTAAAACTTGTACAGCTTCGAAGCTTCTGCTACCCGAACATCCAACAACACTTCTTCGGCCGCTGGCTCCGCCATATCTTTACCCCCCTAGTTCGTTTAGGGTTGTTCTATAGACCCAGCTAAACAAATGGCCTCATGATTGTCAAGATTTTCTGAAGGCGTATAGAAAGACAAAATACGAGTTCTGAACGGCTGCCCGATTGCTAGAAAAATGAGCACCAACCTGCACGAACCTCTCCCTTAGATGGGGTCATTTAGTTGACCCTAATGTTCTTTTGTGCCTATATAAAAACTGCCGATGAAAAAATATGTTGTTTGATTTTGCTAACGTTTTAGTGTTTACGTTTCTTGGGGCAGCCTTTGTGGGTGTCAACCTGCTTATCGGCCGCCTCCTTCGCCCGGCGAACCCTCAGGAGCGTAAACTTTCCTCTTATGAATGCGGCGAGCCAGCTACGGGCAGCGCATGGGTTAACTTCAACATACGCTTCTACATCACCGCACTGATCTTTATCATCTTTGAAGTTGAGATCGCTTTTGTTTTTCCTGTTGCCGCAACTTTTCGTCGCTGGATCGAAAACGGTCGGGGACTTTTTGCTTTTAGTGAAATCTTCGTTTTTCTGGCAATTCTTCTAATCGGCCTAGTCTACGCATGGAAAAAGGGCGATTTGGATTGGGTCAAAAAAATCAATCCCTAGGTTTACGGGAGAAAATGTGTGAAACCACTTCTTAACTCTTTGCCGGACACCGTTTTCACTACCAAAGTGGATAGCCTTCTCAATTGGGGAAGGGCTTCCTCGCAGTGGTATATGCTGTTTGGTCTTGCGTGCTGCGCAATCGAGCTCATGCAGACCGGCGGCCCACGCGCCGACCTGGATCGATTCGGCTGTGTTCCCCGCGCGACCCCACGCCAGTCGGACCTCATGATCGTCGCCGGTACCCTGACGTATAAGATGGCCAAGCGGACAAAGCTCCTCTACGACCAAATGCCCGACCCGAAGTACGTTATTTCCATGGGAAGCTGTTCGAACTGCGGGGGGCTCTTTCAACTGGCATATTCGGTATGCAAAGGCGTCGATAAGATTGTCCCGGTGGATGTCTACGTTCCTGGATGTCCGCCGCGTCCTGAAGCTCTTACCGAAGGCCTGCTGAAAATTCAGCAAAAAATGATGCGGGAGCGGTGGCTGGTTAGAAAGCCCGCCACGGAGGAATCCGTCGGGGCTTAACCCATGGAAGCAAACGAGCTGTACGAAAAGACTGAGCGCCGGTTTCCAGGCAAGGTCCGTGAATTTAACGGAAGTGTCTTAGAACCCTATTTTTATGTTGACCCTGCAGTCATCGTGGAGGTTTGTACCTACCTTCGCGATGAGCCGGAGTTTCGGTTCGAGATTCTTTCCGATCTAACAGCACTGGACCTGCCCAAAGAGAACTGGATTCAAGTGGTTTACCACCTCTATTCCTATACCCATCGCCATCAGGCTGTCCTCAAGGTGAATCTTCCCCGCGAGGTCCCGCACGTTTCGACGATGGAAAGCGTTTGGAAGGCAGCTAACTGGTTTGAACGGGAGGTTTTTGATCTATTCGGCGTGATTTTTGAGGGCCACAGCGACCTGAGACGCATCTTGCTCCCGGAAGATTGGGTCGGTCATCCCTTGCGCAAGGATTATGTGGAACAGGAAGAATACGACGGGATCAGCACCGAAAGGGCCCCCTTGGTAGAAAAACTGCTCCGGTAAACCATTATGAGCAAAACGACTCCGACGACAGAGCCGATCTTTCATACTGAAGATATGACCATCAGTATGGGCCCGCAGCACCCCAGTACCCACGGTGTGCTTCGGTTCGTCGTTAAAACCGACGGTGAAGTCATGAGCGAAGCCGTTCCCGATGTCGGATACTTGCACCGCTCGATCGAAAAGATCGGCGAGAAGGTGACTTGGCACGGCTACGTCCCATATACCGATCGCGCAGACTACCTGGCTGCGATGTTCACTAACCAGGCCTTCTGTATGGCAGCGGAGAAGCTGGCGAACATCGAGGTCACGCGCCGGGGCGAGTTCTGCCGGGTCATCGCCTGCGAACTCAACCGTATCGCAAGCCACTTGATTTCCGTAGGAACCTTCGGTCAGGACATCGGCGCCATCACGCCCTTTCTTCACGCTCTAAGGGAGAGGGAAACCATCAACGACCTGATGGAGACGATTTGCGGCGCAAGGCTGACCTATAACTATATTCGCATCGGTGGCGTTGGTTACGACATCACCGGAGAAACCTGCGGTCGCATCACCGAATTTCTCGATCACTTTGAGCCGATCGTCGATGAATACAATCGACTGCTGTCTTACAATAAAATTTTCATTGAGCGGTTAGCGAACGTTGCCGTGATCACATTGGAGGATGCGTTTCAGTATAATATTGTAGGGCCCAACCTGCGTGCCTGTGGTTTAAAATGGGACATTCGCAGAGACATCCCTTACTCGATCTATCCCGAGCTGGAGTTCGAAGTTCCGGTGGGCACCGGCGGAAAAGGAACGATGGGCGATTGCTATGACCGCTACTGGGTGCGGGTGCTTGAAATGCAGGAGAGCTGCAAGCAGCTGCGCCAGTGTCTAAAGATGTTGCCACACGGGCCGGCCATCGCCAAAGTGCCGCGAAGGTTCAAACCGCCTGCCGGCGAGGTCTACGTCCGCATTGAAAGCGCACGCGGAGATATGGGTTTCTACGTCGTCAGCGATGGGAGTGAATACCCTTATCGGGTTCGTATCCGCACCGGCTCGTATACCGCTATGAGTCTGATCGAGAAGATCAGCCGCGGCCTCATGGTCGCGGATCTGATCGCCTTAATTGCCAGTCTGGACGTCGACGCGCCGGAGATCGACCGCTAATCAACGCACACCATGCAAGCCCTGATCGATAAGTTGATTCAAGAAGGGTACTTTTCCGGGACACCGCGGCAGGCCGTCTACGCTATTGCGATGCTCCTTGCCGCCTTTGCCGTCTTGTCCTTTTTTGTCGCGCCGCTCGCCGGCGTCACGAGCTGGCTGGAGCGCAGGGTCTGGGCTCGGATGCAATCGCGAGTCGGTCCCAATCGGGTTGGGCCTCAGGGCATTCTGCAATGGCTTGCGGATGGAATCAAAAACCTCCTCAAGGAAGATATTATCCCTGCCGACGCCGACAAGTGGCTTTTTTCGCTGGCCCCTTACGTCGTCTTTGTCGGCTTTCTGGCGACCTTCGTCGTAATTCCGTTTGGGAGCCAACTTATTGTCGCCGACCTCAATATCGGCATTCTTTACATCCTTGCCGTCACCTCGCTGGTCGTGGTTGGCATTCTCATGGCTGGTTGGTCGTCAAACAACAAATGGTCCCTCCTTGGCGGCATGCGTTCGGCGGCACAGATTGTGAGTTACGAGATACCCGCAGGGTTAGCAATTCTCAATATCGTGCTTGTGGCAGGGACCCTGAGCATGCAAGGGATTATCAAGAATCAAGGCTGGGCTCCGTGGGATTGGTACTTATTTTATAACCCTTTTACCTTCGCCGCTTTCTTCCTATACTTTACCGCGGCTCTAGCTGAGGGAAACCGCACTCCCTTTGACATTCCCGAAGCCGAATCCGAACTGGTTGCCGGTTACGTTACGGAGTACAGCGGCATGCGCTTCCTCTTTTTCTTCTTCGCAGAATGGGGCAACCTTTACGTGATTGGTGCTGTGGCCACAACCTTATTCCTTGGGGGCTGGCAAATTCCACCGCTTACGGACAATCCGACTCTACAGGGCGTGCTTCAATTTATCCTCTTCTTTGTGAAGGCCTACCTGTGGGTTTTTGTGGCCATGTGGGTCAGGGCAACCCTACCCCGTGTTAGAGTTGACCAGCTTATGTCGCTTTGCTGGAAGTACATGGTACCGCTTTCGTTTTTCTGCCTATTGGGAACGGCCATTTGGATGTTGATCTGGCCACAGGGAAATCGTCTCCTGAGTAGTGCAATGTTCGTCTTGGGTTTGTTGATATTGGCGCGGTTTTTCATTCGCGTGAATTACCAGATCCAAAAAGCACGACCGACGCTCTATTTTAAACCACATATTTAAAAGCTATGGACACCGTAACTAGTTATGCACGGAACATTGTCGAAGTGGTTACCACGATCTTCGAAGGTATGGCCATTACCTTCTCGCATCTGGTGCGCCGTCCTTCAACGATCCAATACCCGGACAAGATAGAGAAGCCGGTTCAAGAAACACTGCCCCTGCGCTATCGCGGAATTCTCGAAGTCGACATGGACATCTGCACAGGTTGCCTTGCCTGCGAAAGGGTCTGCCCGATTACCTGCATCACCATCGGCATCGAGATGAATAAGGAAACCAAGCAGCGGGGATTCACCCACTTTGACATCGATATCTGTAAATGCATGTACTGCGGCCTTTGCGCTGAGGCTTGTCCGACTGGGTCGATCCGTCATTCCCAGGAATTCGAAGGGGCCAGTTACAATCCGGCTGGATTGGTGCGCCACTTTGTTACCCAGCCGGTTCCGTTGTACAAACCCAAGAAGGGCGGAGAAACGGAATCGAAAATGATTGGGAAGGTTGAAGTCGGTCTAAAATACCTAGATGAATTTGCCACCCCGGAGAAAAGTGGAGGGGCAGGCGCTGAGGAGGGATAGTAACTTCGAGCAGGGCAGGCCTTCCTTTTGACCCGCGCTGCTCTTGATCCCAACGGGATCTTCCTGTAATTGAGCCGGAAAGCCTGCGGCTTTCTCGGATCCCACATCGCGAGCGGAAAGCATGGACCTGAGCACGATCATCTTTATCGTGGTCGCCGCTGTAACTATCCTATCGGCGGCTATGGTGGCCTTCTCCACCAATATCATTTACTCCGCGTTCTCCCTTCTGGGGACCTTCGCCGGTGTCGCTGGGCTCTACGTGTTTCTGGGGGCGGACTTTGTCGCGGGCGTTCAAGTCCTGATCTATGTAGGCGGCATTCTCATCATCATTCTGTTCGCCGTCATGCTGACGCACCGCATCACAGACGTTGAAATCACCAATCGCAGTGTGGGTCGAATCCCCGCCCTTGCGTTGATAGCGGTGCTTATTTTTCTTCTCGTTCAAACAGTGCGCGAAACCACTTGGCTCAAAGCCAAGGAAGTCTCATACGCGCCAACAACCGCCACCATTGGCGACCTGTTCCTGGAAAGCTATCTTCTACCCTTTGAGCTCGCTTCAGTGGTCTTGCTCGTAGCCCTTATCGGCGCTGCCACGATCTCGCGCAAGGAAACCAAAGACTGACGGGAGCTTGCCATGGCGATCGGCCTAGAAACCTATTTGACAATCGGTGGCATCCTTTTCTCCCTTGGCCTATACACGGTTCTGACGCGACGCAACGCGATCAGCGTGCTCATGGGGGTCGAACTGATCCTCAACTCAGCGAATATCAATTACGTGGCTTTCTCCCACTACACGAGCGCGAACGTGGACGGACAAATCTACGCGATCTTTGTAATCATGTTGGCCGCGGCCGAGGCCGCCGTCGGTCTCGCGATTGTGCTCGCGATCTTCCGGATCTTTCATACCATCGATGTCGAGGCAGCCGAGACCTTAAAGGAATGATTGACCGCCTTTTTTAACGTATGGATCACCCGATACAGACCGACTATCTACGCTGGATTGTTTTTCTCCCGTTAATCGGCGCGGGCATCAACGGCCTGTTGGGCTCGACGGTGCAAAAACGAATGGGCAAAGGCGTCGTCGCGCTTCTTGCCTGTGCTCCGGTGGTGCTCGCTTTCGGTTTATCCGTGCAGGCGTTCTTAACCCTTAAGGGACTGAATCCCGAACAACGCTTTCTGATCGATAACCTCTACACCTGGATCAATCTGGGGTCGCTCAAAGTAGATATGGCGTTCCTAGTGGATCCTCTTTCAGCCGTAATGATTCTGGTCGTTACCGGTATCGGCGGCCTGATCCATATCTACTCGATCGGCTACATGCATGACGACAAAGCGTTCTGGCGGTTTTTTGCCCTGCTAAATCTTTTTACTGCCGCCATGCTGACGCTGGTCCTGGGTGATAGCCTGCTCCTCATGTTTGTCGGTTGGGAAGGTGTCGGTCTCTGCTCATATGCTTTGATCGGCTTTTGGTACCAGGATCCCAATAATACTCGCGCCGGTAACAAAGCCTTCATCGTCAACCGCGTCGGTGACTTCGGCTTCGTCCTGGGCATGTTTCTGCTTTTCTGGTCTCTCGACGCGCAGGGTCACGCAACACTGACCTTCCGAGAGATGGCCAAATGGGCATCAACCCTTCAAGGCCAAACGATTTGGGGAATCAGTGTTGTCACTCTCGCAACTCTTCTTCTCTTCGTCGGCGCTACCGGCAAATCGGCGCAAATTCCGCTTCACGTATGGCTGCCCGACGCCATGGCCGGGCCGACACCGGTTAGCGCGCTGATCCACGCGGCCACCATGGTGACCGCTGGAGTCTACATGACGGCACGCCTCAACTTTTTCTTTTCTATGGCGCCTGAAACGCTACATGTTATCGCCTGGATCGGCGTGTTCACGGCTCTAATGGCAGCTACCATTGCGCTAACTCAGAACGACATTAAAAAGGTGCTTGCTTACTCAACCGTTAGCCAACTCGGTTATATGTTCATCGGTGTGGGTGTGGGTGGCTATACCGCAGCTATTTTCCATCTCATGACCCACGCTTTCTTTAAAGCTTGTCTCTTCCTTGGTTCGGGCAGCGTGATCCATGCCATGGGCGGCGAACAGGACATGCGGAAGATGGGCGGCCTCAAAGACTACATGCCCTACACTTTTTGGACTTTTGCCGTTTCCGTGCTTACGATCGCGGGCACCCCGTTTACCGCCGCATTTTTCTCCAAAGACGCAATCCTTTGGCTCGCATTCTCCAGCCCCCATGGCTCCCGACTTCTGTGGCTTCTCGGAGTCGCGGGCGCCGGCATGACAGCTTTCTATATGTTTCGCCAGTTCTTCATGGTGTTCTTCGGCACGTGCCGCGCGGATCACCATACGCAAGAGCATTTGCATGAGTCACCCAAGAGCATGACTTTACCACTCGTTGTGTTGGCGATCGGTGCAGTTCTAGCCGGTTATATTGGGCTGCCTGGAGTATTCGGTGGTAGCCAATTTGACCACTGGCTAGAGCCGGTGGTCGGCGCGCATGTCGAGGAGCATCCCCAACATGCGCTTGAGCTGGGTTTGATGGCCGTTTCCATCTCTGTCGCGGCCTTCGGACTGTTCATCGCCTACCTCATATACTACCGAGGCACTCTTTCCGCGGAGCGCTTCGCCAACCTCGCCGGCGGATTTTTCTACCGTTTGTTTGATCGCAAGTACTATTTCGATGAAATCTATCAGGCGATTTTTGTCAACGGAACTTTGATTTTGGCGCGTATCGGATCTCTGTTCGACCAATATATCATCGATGGTATCGTAAACGGCTCTGCGTGGGTCACCAGAATCGTTTCGTGGATCAATGGCTTGTTTGACAACTGGATCATCGACGGGATCGTTAACGCAATTGCAGACTTGACTTTTGCGGCCGGCGATCGATTCAGGAGGGTGCAAACCGGCAACATCAATAGTTACCTATATGTGATTCTCGGCGCGATCCTCGCCGCTGCGATCATCAAATTGCGCTACTGGAGCTGACTGAGATAGGAGATTTCTAGAGATGGCAGATAATGTGCTCACCTACATGACCTTTTTTCCCCTGGCTGGAATGGTTGTGGTTCTTCTCCTGCCGAGCAGCAAACCCAACGCTATCCGTTGGGTTTCCGCGCTTTTCACCGTCCCGCCTCTTCTGCTCGCAGCGTGGCTGTTTGTTAACTTTGATCGCAGCAATCCGGGTTTTCAGTTCCAGCAACACTATGCTTGGATACCTGCTTATAACATTGACTACTTCGTGGGCGTCGACGGCGTAAGCATCTCGATGGTCCTTTTAACGGCGTTGCTCTGTTTTATCTGCATTTTCGCCTCTTGGGGTATTGAGAAGGCAGTTAAAGGTTATTTTGCGCTTTTCCTTCTTCTCGACACCGGCATGATGGGGGTCTTCGTTGCCTTAGATTTCTTCCTCTTCTACGTCTTTTGGGAGGTCATGCTCCTGCCCATGTATTTTCTCATCGGTATCTGGGGCGGTCCGCGTAGAGAGTACGCCGCGATCAAATTCTTCCTTTACACGCTTTTCGGCAGCGTGCTGATGCTCATCGCCTTACTGGCCCTATACTTTTCGAGCGAACCGCATACTTTCGACATGACCAAACTTATCGCCCAAAGCGCCAAGTACAGCACTCAGGTTCTGCCGTTCTGGCCTTTTGATCGATTGGGATGGGGCTTTCAACACGCCGTTTGGATGGCGCTCTTCATTGGTTTTGCCATTAAAATCCCGGCTTTTCCTTTTCACACCTGGCTCCCGGACGCGCACGTCGAGGCGCCCACGGCGATCTCGGTCATCCTGGCAGGGGTCCTCCTGAAGATGGGCACCTACGGAATCTTGCGGATTAACTTCCCCATGCTTCCTGCGGCGACAGCCGATCTTGCGTATTACTTTCTCGGCGCGTTGGGGACCTTTAACATCATCTATGGAGCGCTCTGCGCAATGGCGCAAAAGGACCTAAAAAAACTCGTTGCGTATTCAAGCGTAAGTCATATGGGTTACGTCATGCTTGGAATGGCGACCTTCACTCCCCAAGGGGTCAATGGTGCCGTACTACAGATGTTTAATCACGGGACCATCACTGCAATGCTCTTCCTCCTTGTGGGAGTCATTTATGACCGTGCCCACCATAGAGATATCGAAGGGTTCGGTGGTCTTGCCGCCGTGATGCCCGTCTACACAGGGGTAACGGTGCTGGCCTTTTTTGCCTCGATGGGCCTTCCGGGACTATCCGGCTTTATCTCCGAGGTGCTCGTACTTCTCGGAGCATGGCAAAAGCACCAAATTCTCACCATTCTAGCAGCCAGCGGTGTAGTTCTGACGGCCGGTTATCTCCTCTGGACCATCCAGCGGATCTATCTGGGCCCAGTCAACGACAAATACAAGGCACTCCCCGAGATTAATGCACGCGAGTTATTTACTTTGGTCCCCCTCGGGGTCATTGTCATCATCCTTGGTGTTTACCCCAACGCTGTGTTGGATCTGCTGAACGCGTCCATTACCCAGCTAAACCAGGTTTTCGCTCCTCTTAGTTCCTAGACCCGCCATGGACCTAAGCAATTTAGAGAGCCTGACTTTCTTTCTTCCTGAGATCATCTTGACCGGTACGATTCTGCTGATCACGCTGCTCGATTTAGTAACAGAGCAGAAACGGGGTCTGGCCGGGTTGGCCCTGGTAGGTTCATTCCTTTCACTTCTCGCAACCTTGCAGCTTTACGGAGCCACACCAGGCTGGCTGTTCCATCGCATGGTCGTGCTGGACAACTTTGGCTTATTCTTCAAGGTTGTCTTTTTGCTCGCCGTCATGCTTGTGACTTGGATGTCATGGGATTCCAACGAGGTCCGTAGTCTCCATCAGGGCGAGTATTACGCTATCCTCCTCACCTCGGCCCTCGGCATGTTTCTCATGGCCTCGGCGAGCAACCTCCTCATGGCTTATCTTTCCTTGGAGCTGGCCAGTCTAACTTCTTACATTCTGACGGGTTTTTTACCTCACAATCGCCGTTCGAGTGAGGCTAGTTTGAAGTACCTTATCTATGGCGGGGTGGCATCCGGCATCATGATTTACGGCATGAGCTGGATCTACGGCATGACTGGAAGCCTCGACTACGCGCGGATCAGTGAAGTTTTGCTCCAAGGCCAGACGAATCACGTAACGCTTTTCATTGCCTTTATTCTTATCCTCGCCGGCTTTGGCTATAAAGTTGTCTTGGTCCCTTTTCACATGTGGTCTCCAGACGTTTACCAAGGTGCCCCTACCCCGTTTACCGCGTTTCTCTCCGTCGGGTCCAACGCAGCGGGTGTTGCGATCATGATACGGTTTTTCTTCCCGGCAGCCTCACGTCTCGCGGAAGGCGGGAATTGGATTTCCGTTACCGGTGTCGAATGGCCGAACGCCCTGCTATTTGTGAGTATGCTTACTATGACCGTCGGTAACCTCTGCGCGCTCAATCAACAAAACGTCAAACGTCTTCTGGCCTACTCGGGAATCGCTCATGCCGGCTACATTTTAATGGGACTCGTGGTATTGAACAACGATGGCCTACAGGCGATGCTGTTCTACATCATGGTCTACCTGGTCATGAACCTCGGCGCCTTCCTCGTCGTCATGATCGTCGCTAATGCTACCGGAAGAGAAGATATAGAGGGGTACCGTGGCCTCGCTTGGCGCGGGGCTACAAGCCTGGCGGTGTGCATGGCGATATTTCTTTTTTCTCTGACCGGTCTCCCGCCCCTGGCAGGGTTCGCGGGGAAGTTTTTCCTCTTTGCCGCCGTGATCAAGCAAGGCGGAGCATTTGTGATCCTTGCGCTTGTGGCAATTATTAATAGCGTCATATCACTCTACTATTATGCGAGAATTGTAAAAACCATGTTTCTTGATTTTCCTGAGCCCAATTCGCCTAGCGTAGAAATGACCCCGATAAGCTCTGCTCTTCTCGGAGTTCTTACCACTGTCACGATTTTGTTCGGTGTCTATTTTGGACCCCTTCTTCAATACAGCAGCGAGTCACTGAAGTTTTTCATGAAGTAGTTGGTCATCGCTCGGCTGCTTAGGGCACCACGCTTTGAACGCGCGCTCGACGGTTCAGGTCAGAGGAATCATTACCTGAGTTTGGTATGCCACGCTCTCCAGGAGACGACCATACCAAGTGTTCAGGTGCTCCATGGTTCGCCGTTCTATAGGAAGGTTGAACCATCGGTACACCCATACCCCCAGCGGGATATCACCGATGCTGAACTTTTCGCCTGCAACAAAAGAACTCGTTGCCAAGTGTTTATTCAAAATCTCCCAGGTCTTGGTCGCTTTCTTCAATGCCTGTTCGATCATATCCCGGTTTCTCTTCTCTTCCGGAGTCCGAATGAGCCCCCAGAAAAGGGGCACCATGCTTGAACTTATCGTTGTCAGTTGCCAGTCCATCCACCGGTTAGCATTGGCTCGACCCTCAGCAGTAACAGGCACCAACCTCTCCCGACCATATTTCTCGGCAAGGTAGCGGATGATGCTATTTGATTCCCAAAGGACAAAACCGCCATCTTCGATTGTGGGGACCAACCCGTTTGGGTTAAGACGCAGATAGGAATTCTCCTGGTTACCGCCAAATCGACCTCCGAGATCGATTCGCTCGTAAGAAAGACCAAGTTCCGCGCAACACCACAGAACCTTTTGGACGTTGGATGAATCTCTTCTTCCCCAAATTTTGATCGGCTTATCTTCCATAGATTAGTCCCCCGCTCGAGATTTCTTGGCGCACAAGAATTCTCCAGCAAACTAACCCATCACCCCTTGACGTTTCAAGAATCGAAGTTAAATTGCACACCGACTTCACCGAATTTCACCGTTAGTTGACAAGATAAAATATAGTTTTAAGGGAGGATGCCTATGGCTACGAAGGTTCGCCCGTTACATGACCGGGTCATCGTTAAGAGACTCGAGGAAGAAGAAAAGTCCAAAGGTGGAATCATCATCCCGGACACAGCCAAGGAAAAACCGCAAGAGGGCCGCGTGATTGCGGTCGGCTCCGGCAAACATGAGGACGGGAAGGTTATCCCTCTGGACGTGAAGGTTGGGGATAAGATTCTTTTTGGGAAGTACGCGGGAACAGAGATAAAGATCGGCGGAGAAGATCATCTTATACTCCGTGAAGAGGATGTTCTCGGAGTGATTGAATAAGTTTTAAGGAGGGGAATTTATGGCAGCAAAAGAGGTTAGATTTAGCGAGGATGCTCGTTCTAAGGTTTTGCGCGGTGTCAATATTCTGGCCGACGCAGTTACGGTAACGCTAGGGCCAAAGGGAAGAAACGTGGTGTTAGAAAAGTCCTGGGGAGCCCCAACGATCACCAAAGATGGAGTCACTGTCGCCAAGGAAATCCAACTCGAGGATAAGTTTGAGAATATGGGTGCGCAGATGGTCAAGGAAGTTGCCAGCAAGACCTCCGATGTCGCTGGTGATGGAACCACAACGGCAACGGTCCTATCCCGAGCGATTTTTGCCGAGGGCCTCAAGATGGTCGCGGCTGGGCATGACCCAATGAGCATAAAGCGGGGAATCGATAAGGCAGTCGCGAAAGTCATCGATGAGCTCAAGGGCATTTCCAAACCAACCCGGGACCGTTCGGAAATCGCCCAGGTGGGAACCATCTCCGCAAACAATGATAGAACTATTGGTGATATTCTCGCCGAAGCGATGGATAAAGTCGGCAAAGAAGGCGTGATTACCGTGGAGGAAGCCAAGGGCCTTGAAACGACCCTTGAGCTGGTCGAGGGAATGCGCTTTGACCGTGGTTATTTGTCTCCCTATTTCGTCACCGATCCGGAACGAATGGAAGCGGTGATTGAGGATGCGTATATTCTCATCAATGAGAAGAAAATCTCCAGCATGAAGGACTTATTACCCGTCCTGGAGAACGTGGCCAAAAGCGGCAAACCTCTGCTCATCATCGCGGAGGACCTGGAAGGCGAGGCGTTAGCAACGCTTGTCGTCAACAAAATTCGCGGGACCCTGAAATGCACTGCGGTGAAAGCACCTGGCTTCGGCGACCGCCGTAAAGCCATGTTGGAGGATATCGCGATTCTCACGGACGGCCGCATGATTGCCGAGGAGCTGGGCATCAAGCTTGAAAACGTCACGTTAAAAGACCTGGGCCGCGCAAAACGCATCATCGTTGACAAGGACAACACTACAATTGTTGAGGGCGCCGGAAAGAAGGCCGCGATTGAAGGCCGAATTAAGCAGATTCGGGCTCAGATCGATGAAACCACCTCAGACTACGATCGGGAGAAGCTGCAAGAGCGCCTTGCCAAACTCGCCGGCGGTGTCGCGGTCATCAAAGTCGGTGCCGCTACGGAAGTTGAGATGAAAGAGAAGAAGGCGCGCGTCGAGGATGCCCTGCATGCGACGCGCGCTGCTGTAGAGGAAGGCATCGTTCCTGGCGGTGGAGTGGCCTTAATTCGCGCCAGTGCGGGCCTACAGAACCTGAGGGTTCCGGAGGATGAGCAAACCGGCGTGCGCATTATTCAAAAGGCCCTTGAGGAGCCTGCCCGATGGATTGCACAAAACGCCGGTGCGGAGGGCTCTGTAGTCCTGGATAAGATCCGGAACAGCAAAGGAGCTCACGGTTTCAACGCTGCCACTGAAGAATTTGAAGATCTCTTCAAGGCCGGGATTGTCGATCCCACCAAGGTGGTTCGCACTGCACTGCAAAATGCAGCTTCCGTTGCGGGATTAATGATCACTACAGAAGCCATGATTGCCGATAGGCCCGAAAAGAAGAAAGAAGCTCAGCCGATGCCACACGGTGACGACTACTAATAAGCAAATTGCGACAGCAATCGAAAAGGGGCATCTTCGAATGGGGCTGCCCCTTTTCGATTTTGGGACACCCGACCCACCCACTCCATTCTGCCTTTTCTCCCGCATTTTGATCCCATCAGTATATAGTGGATCAACGGAATCACCGTGCCCTCGTGCCACTCTAGAGGCTTTCCTTTGTTAGCGCTGACCTACGTTTTGAATTCATGGAAACTGTGAACCGAGCTCTCCCAGTTGTTCTGGAACCGGCAGATCATGGAGACGAAGTAAATATCTCGCTGAGGCGATCACTGAAAAGTTAATCGCGCCAAATCGCACCGTCACTCTGTTAGAAGCTCGTTTGCGCGGCGTTAGCAGATCTGCCCGCAGAAAAGGTTCCATCTTCTCGATGCGCAAGTTCCTTTCCCTCTTTGAAGTCGGAAACCCTGGATCTTCCAGCGGCAAGATCAAGTGATCTCCTTCGCGAGCTTCGATCGTTACCGCTCCTTATTGAAGAAAAGGGTGTCACCGCTGAATACGAGAACGGCCTGCTGTTAGTCACGCTGCCCAAAGCCGCAAAAGTCAAGCCCAAGCAAATTACGTGACCATCGCCCGAGCACAACTCATTTAAAAGAGGAAAAAGAAAGGCTGCCGCAGCCATCTCGTTTGCCATTCACTAAGAATGCCCAACAATTTGTGCCACGCTGGGATGACCCCATGCAGTGAATCATCGGCATAGACCCCTACCTATGTCATCTAAACAGCGTCTTCAATTTAGTAACCGCCTCTGCCGTTATGCGTGGGTTGTGCTCATCTTTCTCTTGGCTACGGTTCTGCTCACGCGATCGTTGTCGGCTGAAAGAGCAGAGTCGCGGCCTATGCCAAAGGCCATTACCCCTCCAGGCGATCTGAACGCAGAAAGAAAAAGCAACCATCGCTTTGTTCCGCCAGTCCTCCCGTCGGTGGTCCATATTACAACCCTAACCATCCGGCAGGATTTGTTCACGCTTAATCTCCTGCAGATTCCAGAGGGCACCGGCTCAGGTCTCATTTGGGACGAACTCGGTAACGTCGTCACCAACTTTCACGTAATCCAGAATGCCGACGTGGCTCAAGTCACGCTCGCGGATCACTCGAGTTGGAAAGCCCGCCGCGTCGGGAACGCCCCAGATAAAGACCTCGCGGTTCTGAAGATCGACGCTCCTCGCGGCCAACTCCGGCCAATCCCGTTAGGAATCTCGAAGGACCTTCAAGTCGGACAGAAGGTTTTCGCGATCGGGAATCCATTTGGTTTGGATCAAACGCTAACCCGGGGGATCATTAGCGCGCTGGGGCGCGAAATCGAATCCGTAGCCAGACACCCGATTCAAGGGGTTATCCAGACTGACGCCGCCATCAATCCTGGAAACTCCGGTGGTCCATTGCTTGATAGTGCTGGTCGTATGATCGGCGTGAACACAGCCATTTATAGTCCTTCAGGGGCATCCTCCGGGATTGGCTTCGCAATCCCGGTCGACACCGTCAATCGTGTTGTTCCTGAGCTTATCCGCTTCGGACGGGTTACGCGTCCCGGGCTTGGGGTGCAACTGCTTGAGGATCGAATAGCTCAAGAGCTCGGTGCAGCCGGGCCCATCGTTTATGATGTTGCTCCGGAAAGCGCAGCTGCACGCGCTGGCATACGTCCGACACGCTGAGATTCTACGGGACGTGTCCGTCTGGGAGATGTGCTAATCGCCGTTGAGGGCAAGAAGATCACTTCGGCGAACGATTTATTTCTTGTTCTGGAACAGTACAAAGTTGGGGATACCGTAACCGTGGGGTTACTGCGGAACGGAAAGCAAGAACAGGTCAGAGTGACCCTCGAAGCGGTAAGATAGCCGTTTCGGAGCGCGGACGTTATTGGTCAACTTTCCTTGACATCCGCGCGCTTTTTCAATACAAAAAAATGACGAACTTCCTGGTAACTTCCAACTTTCTCGCATTCTTTACCGGGTACGTTACGCGGGTCATGAACCCCAGATATGCATCATCCCTACCTCCCCTTGTTGGTTCTTTTTATTGTCGCCGGAAGTGTCGTAGTCGCCCTGCTCTCCCTTGCGGAAACCCTAGGCCCCAAAAAGAGCAATCCTGCCAAAGCGCAACCGTTTGAATCTGGGAATCCGCCCGAGGGCGATGCCCGCGTCAAATTCTCGATTAAATTCTATTTAGTAGCCATGTTATTTTTGATTTTTGACATTGAGGTCGTTTTCTTATACCCGTGGGCAATTATTTTCCGTCGCCTGGGTTTATTCGGCCTAGTCGAAATGGCGATTTTCCTATCTATCCTGATCATCGCCTATATCTATATTTGGAAGAAAAACGCCCTCGAATGGGACTGAAATTTCATGAGTGAAGAGGGCGTCAATAGCCAATACCTGTGCGCAAAACTGGGCCAAGACATATCGGAACTCACCAACGAACATGGCCACGACACGATGATTATCACCCGGGACAAACTACTCGCGACGGTTCTGTTCCTTAGAGAAGATCCACGACTGAACCTGGATTTCCTCACCGATATCACCGCGGTCGACTACCTGGGAAGGAAAGAGCCTCGTTTCGAAGTCGTGTACCACTTCTATTCGTTACGTACCAAGTTCCGGCTGCGCGTTAAGGTGCCCGTTCCTGAAGAAGATCCCGTGGTCGATTCGTTGACCCCGCTGTGGAAAGCAGCGAACTGGTTGGAACGTGAAGTTTGGGACATGTACGGGATTCGTTTTGGGGGTCATCCTGACCTTCGCAGAATCTTACTTTACGAAGAGTTTCAAGGACATCCTCTGCGCAAAGATTATCCCGTTAACCAGTGTCAACCGCTTGTTCCCTTAAGAGAGATCGAAGGAACTTTCGTGGATGAGCGATCAGAGACGAAGCTCTTGCGCCTGAGGCATCAGCTTTCAACTAAGGTTTAAACACCATCAGTTTTAACTAATATGGAACCAGGAGCAAACAATCTACCTTCGGAAGTCATGACTCTGCAAATGGGCCCATCTCATCCTGCCACCCACGGAACCATAAAATTTAATTTAAAGCTCGAGGGCGAGAAGGTTCTTGATTGCGACGTAGAGGTGGGCTACTTGCACCGGGGCTTTGCCAAGAGCTGTGAGCAGGCGACTTGGACACAGGTGATCCCGTACACGGACCGTCTGAACTACGCCTCTCCTCTGATCAACAATTTCGGCTACGCCCTAGCAGTTGAAAAACTCATCGGGATTGAGCCACCCCCTAGATGCCAGTTCATTCGCGTCATCATGAGCGAGCTTTCGCGCATTTTTGATCATTTGACCTGCTGTGGCATGGCAGCATCTGAACTGGGCGCCATCACGGTAGGTTTCTATATGATAGAAGCACGCGAACTCGTCATGAGGTTGACTGAGACGGTGACTGGGGCCCGGCTAACCGTCACTTATGCGCGCATCGGCGGAGTCAAGCATGATCTCCCGTACCAGTTCGCGGAGCAAGTACAAGAAGCGTTCCGTAAAACAAGAAGCATTCTGAGCGATTGCGACCGCCTGCTCGCGCGCAACCGCATCTTCATCGATCGCATGTCGAATGTCGGGGTCATCTCTCAAGAAACGGCTTTGAGTTATAGTCTCACCGGTCCTATCTTACGATCCACAGGAATCAATTATGATGTCCGTAAGGCTCAACCCTACTTGGTTTACAATCAGATGGACTTTGCCGTGCCGGTCGGATCCAGAGGCGATAATTACGACCGGTTCGTTTGCCGCGTGCAAGAAATCGAGCAAAGCATGCGCATCGTTGAGCAAGCCCTGAAGAACCTTCCCCCCGGTAACATTGCGATCGATGATCCTCGCTTTATCCTGCCACAGAAGGAAAGAGTTTATAACAGCATCGAAGGGTTGATGGATCATTTCAAGATCATTATCGAGGGGATCAAGGTACCGCCTGGAGAAGTTTACTTTGCCGTCGAGGGGGGAAACGGTGAATTGGGCTTCTATATAGTGAGCGATGGCGGAGGCAAACCTTATACGCTGCGCGTGCGTCCCCCGTGCTTTATCGCCATGGCGGCTTTTCCCGAGATGATTCGCGGCCATATGATAGCCGACATCGTTCCGACTTTTGGCATGGTCAACATGATCGGCGGCGAATGCGACCGATAGGTGTGAGATGGTTTTAGAGTTCTCCCCGGCGGCGCTGCGAAAGTTTACCGAACTCGTGCAGCGCTATCCCAAAAAAGAGGCCGCACTGCTGCCCGTTCTTTACCTGGCGCAACAAGAATTCGGCCATCTGAGCTCCCAAGCCGTTGATTATGTCGCGACAATCCTGCAGCTGCCCGTGGCTCGGGTCTACGGAGTGGTGACTTTCTACACCATGCTCAATATGAAACCGATCGGGCACCATCATATCCAAGTTTGCCGGACACTTCCGTGCGCGCTTAAAGGAGCCGAGAAAATCACTGCGATTCTCAAATCCAAGCTCGGCATCCAAGTCGGCGAGACTACCCCGAACGGCAAGTTCACTCTCTCTGAAGTCGAATGTTTGGCTTCTTGCGGTACGGCGCCCATGATGCAAATCAACGACGACTACTACGAAAATCTTTCCGAAGAGACGGTCGCGGCAATCATCCAGAGCTTGGAAGAGTTGCAGTCACCCGATCCACGTTGAACCAGCCAGATGGAAAGCTTGCTCCTCCGCAACCTTGAAGCGCGTGATTCGCATACACTGAGAGTCTACAAATCACGCGGCGGGTATCGCGCTCTGGAAAAAGTGCTTCAGGGGATATCCCCTGAGCAAGTCATCGAGGAGGTGAAGAACTCAGGGTTGAGAGGTCGAGGCGGGGCTGGTTTTCCCACAGGCATGAAGTGGAGTTTTGTTCCCAAGGACAGCCCCAAGCCCAAATATCTGATCTGCAACGCTGACGAAAGTGAACCCGGCACCTTTAAGGACAGAATTCTCATTGAACGGGATCCGCATGCGATGATTGAAGGCACAATCATTGCAGCATACGCGATCCGATCGCATATGGCCTTCATCTATATCCGCGGTGAGTTCGCTTTCGGCAGCCGTGTCCTGGAAAGGGCGATTGAGGAAGCAAAAGAAGCCGGTTATTTGGGAGCATCGATCTTGGGCTCTGGCTACGATTTAGAATTGATCCTGCACCGCGGCGCGGGCGCATATATTTGCGGCGAAGAAACAGCGTTGATCTCGTCGCTTGAAGGGGGCAAGGGCTGGCCCAAGGTGAAACCTCCCTTCCCGGCAACTCACGGATTGTTTGGGTGTCCCACCGTTGTCAATAACGTCGAGACCCTGGCCGCGCTTCCGTGGATCATCGACCGTGGTGCGGCGGCCTATGCCGCCCTGGGAACGGAAAAAAGCAAAGGGACCAAGCTGTTCAGCGTCAGCGGCCATATCGAAAACCCTGGAGTTTACGAGCTTGAGATGGGATATCCATTGCAGCGTTTCCTGGAAGAAGATTGTGGCGGCGTCGCTAACGGAAGAACGCTTAAGGGGGTCATCCCGGGCGGCGCGTCGATGCCGGTCCTGCGCGCCGATGAGATCGAAGGAGTGCGTCTCGATTATGAGTCGCTGCAACAGGCAGGTTCGCTGCTGGGTTCCGGGGGTGTGATTGTCATGGATGAGACGACTTGCATGGTCAAGGCCGCCTGGAACATTGCGCGTTTTTTTGCCCATGAATCGTGCGGCCAGTGCACTCCTTGCCGCGAGGGTTGCCATTGGATGGAGAAGATCTTCCACCGCATTGAGAACGGGCAGGGAACCATGAAGGACCTAGACTTGATCCTGAACGTCAGCGGAAACATTATCGGCAACACGATCTGTCCTTTCGGGGACGCGGCCGCGATGCCGGCAGCTGCCTTTATCAAGAAATATCGCGCTGAATTCGAAGCCCATGTCAAGCAGCAAAAATGCGTCACCTTGCCCCTTTAGAGCATGGACACCGTTAAACTCACAATCGACGGGCACGAAACCACAGTTACCAAAGGGAAAACCGTTATCGAAGCAGCTGCGGACGAGGGCATTTCGATCCCGCACTATTGCTATCATCCGAAGCTTACGATCGCCGGCAACTGCCGCATGTGCCTGGTAGAGATCGAAAAGATGCCCAAATTACAGATTGCTTGCAATACGCAAGCAACCGAGGGGATGGTCGTGAGAACCCAAACTCAAAAGGTTCTCGATGCCCGCCGCGCCGTGATGGAGTTCTTGCTCATTAATCACCCCTTGGATTGTCCCATCTGCGATCAGGCCGGAGAGTGCTGGTTGCAGGACTACTACATGAAGCACGATCTAATGAGCAGCCACTTTCAGGAAAACAAGGTGCACAACCAGAAGCGACACGTTTTTGGACCGCACGTGATCTTCGACGCTGAGCGCTGCATCAAATGTACTCGCTGCGTCCGTTTTCTCCAGGAAGTCACGCACACTGAAGAGCTGACCATCCTCAATCGCGGGGACCAGTCAACCATCGCCCTTTTCCCGGACAAGTTCCTGGATAACCCGCTGTCCGCGAACGTCAATGATATCTGTCCGGTAGGCGCTCTCACCGACCGCGATTTTCGTTTTAAGGTTCGTGTCTGGTACCTCACGAGCACGGCTTCGATTTGTCCTGGCTGCAGCACGGGCTGCAACATCCAGGTGGAAACTTACCAGAACCGCATTTCCCGGTTTAAGCCGCGGGTCAACGAAGAAGTGAACAGTCACTGGATCTGCGACGAAGGGCGCTACTGCTTCCACTCCCTGACAGAAGGTGAGCGTCTCAGCTCGCCTTTGATCCGCCAAGAAGGGGGACTCGTTGCGACGGACTGGGAAACAGCCCTCAGAACAATTTTCGCAGGACTGAGCGCCACCGAATGCGTCGCCGGTCTTATCTCGGGCCGGAACACCAACGAGGAAGCCTTTCTCTTCGCTCGATTGCTAAAGCACCTGAGTCCGAAAGCTGTTTCAGCGGTCTTTTATCAGGAAAGAGGGCTTTCAGAGACCGCAAGGATCCTGATGAGTCCGGACCGTTCTCCCAATTTTCGCGGGGCGAGAGACATGGGAATCGGTACCGATGGGAGCATGGATTTCTGGCTGCAGCGGCTGATCCAAAATGAATTCTCGAGCCTCTATCTTGTCGGCGAAGACCTGCTCTCTTATTCTGCCGAGAGACCCGACATCCCGAATGCTCTTAAGAAGCTTTCTTTTCTGGTGGTTCAAGACGCCTATTTGAGCGCCTCGGCCCAACTCGCGCACGTGGTCCTCCCAGCCAGCAATTTTGCCGAAAAAGAGGGGACCTATACTAATCGGAAGGGAAGAGTCCAAAGGGTACGCGCGGCGCTTGTTGCTCCGCATCACGTCCTCCAAGACTGGGAAGTCTTCAGCCGTCTATTGGCCGAAGCCGGTGTGCAAGCTTCGTACCATAGCTCCCAGGAAATCTTCCAACAGATCGCAGCGGAAATCAGCGCGTACCAGACGCTGACCTACGAAACGTTGGGCGAGCTGGGCGCGCAGCTCGGATCTTAAAAGCGCACGATGTTCTTCGAACTCAGCATCATTGGGATTAAGAGCTTCATCGTTCTGTTCCTGGTGTTAAATCTGGCAGGAGTCATGGGCTGGGTGGAAAGAAAGGGCAGCGCTCTGATTCAAGACCGGATCGGTGCCAATCGCGCGTCCCTGATGGGTTTTGCCGGTTTGGGACTTGTCAATACCGTACTCGCCGACCCAATTAAATTTCTCACCAAAGAGGATTTCATTCCACCCTATGGGGACAAAATCCTGCATACCCTTGCCCCGTGTTTGGCTTTGTTTCCTGCTCTGGTCACTTTTGCGGTTATTCCCTTCGGCGACGTTCTGATCATTGGATCAAGGGAAATTAACCTTCAACTCGCCAACATCAACATTGGCATCCTATACGTTTTTGCCATGGCGTCTCTAGGGGTCTACGGCATTGTGATCGGTGCCTGGGCCTCCAACAACAAATTCTCTTTGCTGGGTGGAATCCGCGGCTCTGCTCAAATGATCTCCTACGAAGTCGCGATGGGGCTCTCCGTGATGGGGATCCTGATGGTTTACGGAACGCTTGAACTCCAGGAGATCGCGCGCGCGCAGGGCCACCTGCTTTGGGGGTGGCTCCCGGCTTGGGGCATCGTCTTGCAGCCTGTTGCTTTCTTCCTTTTCTTCACCGCGGCCGTCGCAGAGTCGAAACGGGTACCCTTTGACCTCCCGGAAGGAGAATCGGAACTCGTTGCAGGCTTCCACACGGAGTACTCCGGAGGCAAATTTCTAATGTTTTTTGCCGGAGAGTTTGCCGAGATGGTGACGGCAGCCGGTCTAATCACAACGCTGTTTTTTGGCGGCTGGCAAGTCCCGTTCCTGTTTCGCGATGGCTTCCATTTTCCTTGGGGCGGCGAGCTCACGGTGCCGCACCTGGTCATCGTTGGGCTCCAAATAGCCGCTTTCCTGACGAAGACTGTTTTTTTCTGCTGGTTGTTTATTCTGATCCGCTGGACTTTACCCCGATTCCGGTATGATCAGGTCATGCGGCTGGGGTGGAAAATGCTCTTGCCCGTCGCACTTGCCAATCTCATCCTTACGGCAATTTGCATCGTCGTTCTTGCTGCTTGAGTTCGTCGGAAAACAGAGGTCGCATAAGATGAGCATCGAGGTCATGGGTTTTTTTCTTTTAGCAACTTTCCTGGTTGGCTTTTCTCTCCTTGTAATTCTGGCGCAAAATCCGGTTCATAGCGCTCTGGCTCTGGTTGCGGCGTTGTTCATCATGGCTGTTCTGTTCCTTACCTTGAACGCGCCGATGGTCGCCGCTCTGCAGATCCTGGTATACGCGGGCGCGATCATGGTGCTGTTTCTCTTTGTTCTCATGCTTCTCAATCCCGGGACTGTGGAACGAGGATCTGCCTTGGCATGGGGATTGACCGCCGCTGCGAGCGGCCTCCTCGCTCTAGAACTCATACGTTTCGTGATGCCGGGTCCGTACCCGATTCAAGCATTGCCCACGAACCAGATCGGAAGTCAGTTCGGCAGCCCGGAAGCACTGGGCCAAACCCTGTTTACCGACTTCGTATTATCTTTCGAAGTTGCGTCGGTCCTCCTCCTGCTCGCCATCGTCGGAGCAGTGACGCTAGCGCGGCGAATAAAGCAATGATGGCTCCGCTCCATTACTACCTCGTGCTCAGCGCTCTGATTTTTTCAATTGGAGTCGTCGGAGTCATCATTCGACGCAATCTCATTATCGTCTTGATGTCCATTGAGCTCATGCTGAACGCGATTAACTTGACGTTCATTGCCTTCGCACGCGCGCTGGGTTCCATGGAAGGCCAGGTGATTGTAGTCTTCGTCATGACCGTGGCCGCGGCCGAGGCGGTGATTGGACTGGCGATTATCATCGCGGGATACCGCCACCGCCAAACCCTGGATCCCGAGGAAATGCATCTTCTCAAGGGGTAATATGGAACCTATCGCTTTAACAAGCGACTGGACGCTGCTGCGGTTGATTCCTTTGATACCGCTTTTCGGCGCCATCCTTAACGTTCTTCTGGGCAACCGCATGAGTCGGAAAACAGCAGGGGCTCTTGCCTGCCTGGCTGTAGCCATTTCATTGCTTCTCTCCCTTTATGCCTTTTCCATCCTGCCGCGCGGCGGGGAGTTAAAGGACAATCTCTTCACCTGGATCGAATCGGGCCTTTTCAAAGTCGACGTCGCACTGCAAGTCGACGGGCTCAGTGCCATCATGCTTCTAGTGATCACCGGGATCGGATTTCTGATTCACGTTTACTCTTTGGGCTATATGGGCCACGACGAAGGCATGGTTCGCTACTTCGCCTACCTCAACCTTTTCATCTTCTTTATGGCTCTACTGGTAGTGGCAGACAATCTCCTGCTTCTCTTTGTCGGGTGGGAAGGAGTAGGATTGTGCTCATTTCTTCTGATCGGTTTTTGGTACCACGACCCTGCTAACACCATCGCCGGGAATAAAGCCTTCATCGTCAATCGCATTGGCGACTTTGGATTCATCCTGGGAATACTTTTGCTTTTCTGGGAAATCAGCAATCAGGGAATCCCGTCTCTCAATTTTGCCGTGCTTGAGCGCAATGCGCATCTGCTTGCGCCCGCGAAAGTGACTCTGATTACGCTGCTCCTCTTTGCCGGCGCCACAGGCAAGTCGGCACAAATCCCTCTTTTCGTTTGGCTCCCCGATGCGATGCAAGGACCGACACCCGTGAGCGCGCTCATTCATGCCGCGACTATGGTCACGGCTGGGGTTTACATGATCGCGCGCTTGCATTTTCTCTTCACCCTGGCTCCCGCAACTCTGGAAGTCATTGCTTGGATTGGCGCCTCAACGGCAATCTTCGCCGCAACCATCGCTCTCGTGCAAAATGACATCAAACGTGTGTTGGCCTACTCCACCGTGAGCCAGTTGGGTTACATGTTTTTGGCTATTGGAATCGGCGCTTTCTCCGCGGCAATCTTTCATCTTTTTACCCACGCGTTTTTCAAAGCGTGCTTGTTCCTGTCTGCGGGCAGCGTGATCCACGGTCTCCACGGGGAACAGGACATGCGAAAGATGGGCGGGCTCAAAGCTCATTTTCCTGTAACTTACTGGACTTTCCTGATTGCCGCGCTCGCGATATCGGGCGCGCCGCTGACCGCCGGTTTCTTCTCCAAGGACGAAATCTTGTGGCTTGCTTTTGCCAAGGGTTCGTATTGGCTCTGGCTCGTGGGCTGGTTGACCGCAGGCCTGACCGCGTTCTATATGTTTCGCCAGTTCTTCCTCGTTTTCCACGGGCACTCGCGGGCGACGGAGGACACGCGCCGCGGGATTCACGAATCACCCATCGTTATGACCTTACCCTTGATTCTGCTCGCTTTAGGCTCGAGTCTCGCGGGTTGGTTGGGAGTTCCCGAGTTCATGGGAGGTAACTGGTGGAATCTATGGTTCGGATCGTTCTTCGCCCATTACGGCGAAGCCTCACACGGCAACCTAAGCGCGGAGCTATTGCTTCTGACCCTGACACTGGGAATCGCTGTCTCGGGGGCCGTGCTTGCCTATTCCATGTATGCTCGTCCGAATCGGCGCCCAAGTGGGCTAACTCCAGAGGGAATAACCTACAATTTGGTACTCAATAAATACTATGTTGACGAATTCTACGAGATTGCATTCGTTCGTCCTCTAACACGTTATGCCTTGTGGCTCGCGGATACCTTTGACCCGAGGGGCATTGACGGCACGGTGAACGCTGTGGCGCGGTTCATTTGGAGCATCGGTTTTCGCTGGCGGCGGCTGCAGTCAGGATACGTTCAGCACTATCTCTTCGTTTTCCTGCTAGGCACGCTGATTATTCTTGGGTATTACGCATTCGGTCAGATATGGTAAGCACGTTTCCCGGAACCCTTACGCTTCTGGTCTTTCTCCCCGCGCTCGGCGCACTATGTCTCATCGCATTGCCGCGCCACGCAACAGGTGCGCTCTTCAAGACGGCGCTGTTTTTTACCTCATTGACCTTTGCCTGGTCGCTACGGATGCTCTGGTTCTTTAATCCTACGCAGTCAGCGCCCCAGCTTATCGATCGCGTTGCCTGGATTCCTGCATACGGCATCGACTACTTCATCGGCGTCGACGGGATCAATCTCTTCCTGGTCTTGCTCACAACGTTTCTCACCCCCCTTGTCGTTCTCGCCTCCCGGACTGTGACCGAGAAGGTCAAAGAGTATCTGTTCTTCATACTCATCCTGGAAACCGGAATGATCGGTACTTTTGTCGCTCTCGATCTCTTTCTATTTTATGTTTTCTGGGAGGTGATGCTGATTCCGATGTACTTCATCATCGGTGTTTGGGGCGGGCCACGGCGCGTTTACGCCGCAATCAAATTCGTCCTTTACACCATGAGCGGCAGTCTCCTGATGCTGATCGCGATTATCTTTCTTGCCGTGCGCCAGGCGGACCTCACACAAAACCTGACCTTCGACCTTTTTCGGATCTATGATCTCAACCTGCCTTATGAAGAACAGTTCTGGCTTTTCCTCGCTTTTGCCCTCGCTTTCGCGATCAAAGTACCAATTTTTCCGCTGCACACCTGGCTCCCGGAAGCCCACGTCGAAGCACCGACTGCTGGTTCAGTGATTCTGGCCGGCGTGCTGTTAAAGATGGGAACCTATGGTTTTTTGCGCTTTGCGATCCCCTTATTTCCTGACGTCGCCCTCAACCTGCAACCGCTGCTGATTGCGCTCGGCGTCATCGGCATCCTTTACGGCGCTCTGGTGGCAATGATGCAGGCAGATTTGAAGAGACTCGTCGCTTACTCCTCGGTGAGCCATCTTGGATTGGTCGTCCTCGGTCTCTTTGTCCTGAATGCCAACGGACTCGAAGGCGCCCTCTATCAGATGCTGAATCACGGTCTTTCGACCGGGGCGCTGTTTCTCCTTGTCGGGATGATTTATGAAAGAACCCACACGCGCATGATCGCTGACTTCGGGGGCTTGTGGAAACCGCTACCGTTGTTTTCGTCCTGTTTTCTGGTCGTCACTTTCTCGTCTGTTGCGCTTCCCGGTCTTAACGGCTTTATCGGAGAGTTTCTCATCCTTTTAGGGGCATTCGCCACTGTTCCCTATTGGGCTGCAGCTGCGGCCGGCGGAATGATTTTGGCGCCTATCTACATGCTCTGGATGTTTCGTCGCGTCGTCTTTGGTCCCTTAAATCGACCGGAAAATGCAAAGCTTCGAGACCTCAATGCCCGCGAACTGGCCACGCTCGCACCCATCTTGGCTTTGATCTTCGTCATGGGCATCTACCCTGATCCTTTTTTGCGCCGGATGAGGCCGGCAGTCGAACTGATTCTGCAGCGGATCGAAAACAAAAAAGTGACGCTTTCGGTTCCTCCACTGAAATTAGAGAACCAGAGCCCGCTTAAGAATAGGTATGGAACTCAACTTAACTCCTCTTCTTCCCGCGGCTGAGATCACCCTCACCGCACTCACCGTCCTGGTCCTCGACCTCTTTCTTAATGAGAATGAAAAAGGGCTGCTGGCTACCATAAGTTTGATCGGATTGAGTATTGTTGGGGCGATCGCGTGGCTTCTTTGGGGGAGTCAAGAGACCGGTTTCCACGATAGCATTATTCTTGACAACTTCGGGCTTTTTTTCACCAATTTGTTCGTAGCGGTGTCGGGACTTTGCATTCTTTTTTCCGTGCGCTATTTGGCTGAAACAAAGATCCCCGCCGGTGAATACTACGCGCTGATCCTTTTTTCCACGCTCGGCATGATTCTCATGGCGATGGCTAACGACCTGATTCTGTTTTTTCTTGGCCTCGAAACCATGTCGATCGGTGTTTATGTTCTCGCCGGCATATGGCGTGAAAGAGCCCAATCGAGCGAGTCGGCGATGAAGTACTTCATGGTCGGGGCATTTGCCACAGGCTTTTTCTTATACGGCATTGCACTAATGTATGGGGCCACGGGTTCCACGAATCTCTCCCGTATCGGCACTCATCTCATCCAGGCTGCCCACGAGTCAAATTTGCTTCTAAGGGCAGGAGCCTTTCTTATCGTGATCGGTCTTGCCTTTAAAGTAGCCGCTGTGCCTTTTCATTTCTGGGCGCCCGATGTTTATGAAGGCGCCCCAACTTCGGTTACCGCTTTCATGGCTGTTGCCGTCAAGGCGGCCGCCTTTGCCGGTTGGGGGCGGATCATCGTGCACCAGCTTGCGCCTCTGAGTCAGGAATGGAGCATTGTTTTCTGGATCCTGGCGATTCTGACGATGACGTTGGGCAATCTGCTCGCGATCGTACAGACGAGCGTGAAGCGAATGCTGGCCTATTCCAGTATCGCCCATGCCGGTTATCTCCTGATTGCGGTCGTCGCAGGGGATGAATTTGGTGGCTCTGCCCTTCTTTTCTATCTCATGGCCTATGCAGCCATGACCTTGGGGGCTTTCGCTGTGGTGCTGGCCTTAAAAAACGACGACGACGACAACGAAGAATACCGCCACTTTGCCGGTCTCGGATTCCGGCGGCCTTTTTTGGCCATGGCGATGTCGGTATTCATGTTATCTCTAGCGGGCTTTCCACCTCTAGGAGGGTTTACCGGCAAGTTTTATTTGTTCCGCGCAGCGGTTTTGTCGGGCTATACAGACTTGGCGATCATTGGCGTCCTCAACAGCCTCCTTTCCCTCGTTTACTACCTCAGGGTCATTGTCATGATGTATATGGAGCAGGGAGGAGTTGAGGGAAAATCGATGCGCAACTCTCCTTATCTTTACGCGACCCTAACCGTCACGCTCGCGGCAACCCTCTATTTCGGCATTTTGCCAAACGCAGCTCTGGAGTTGAGCCGCAGAGCTTTTTTATCCTTGCGCTGAGATTGCTAACTAGCGCCGGAATCGCCGACACCGCATGGGCCAAACAAAAGGGGAGACACAAAGTCTCCCCTCTGTTACTCGAACCTGGTAGATCCTTGCGTTAGAACTGATAGAGTAGCTGCAACTCCAAGGTTGTCTGGTTGGGGACCGCCGCGCTCGATCCCCTCTTGAAGACGCTTCGGTTGGCCCAGTCTTGCCTGAATTCCACTCGCCCGAGGAACATTTTGGTAAACTTGTACGTCCCCGCCATTGTCACTTCGCCCAAAGAAACATTGGCTATAGGTTTGGTCGCTGCAAAGCCTTGCGTCCTCGATGCTCCCTCGTCCAAGAAGAGTTCGGCTCGGAGCGCGGTGCTGAAGCGGTCCGTCCAGCTCCAAGATCCGACAGCGGCGAGGGCATACCACTGTGAATTTTTATTACCCGTGGGCGTCGGTGCTTGGTGCTCAGTCCCAAAGGTGTACTCGAAGTAGACCGTGAGGGGATCCATGGGCTTGATCGTGGCTACATTGCTCCATGTAAAACGTTGGTTGTTGGTGTTATGAAACTGCTCGGGTCCAACGACGATATTGCTTGCCAAGCTGAACGCGTCGCTTGGGGTAAAGGTGACTCCACCCAAAAACGACGGTGAACCGTTGTTATCGAAAGGGTCATCCCATCCCGTCACGAGCCCGCCGCTCACACTGAGCGTCTTGAGAACTGGATAGGTAAAAAGGGTGCCCAGGTGACGTAACGGAACACCGTAGTTAAAGGCGAACGAGCGCGATATTGTGTCGTTGTAATTTCCCGGCGCTAGAAGGATTTCGGTTCCCAAGGTCGTGACAAACAGACCGCCCTTGAATTGCAGTCCCGCACCGATGGGAATCGTCGTGGTGATGTAGGACTCGCGCAACTCGGCTGAAGGTTCCTTGACCAATGTCGGGCCCCACAATGTCGCTTGCCTCAACAGCTTTCCGGTGAGGCCGAAGTCACCAGATAAATGGAAGCCAACGCCCCAATCCTTTTCCGGTTTGTCGATTTCGATATGAAAATCGTTCCAGTCGATCTTGTTGTAGTCCTGGTCGAAATAGCGACCGCTCATCTGGGCCGGACTTTTAGGATGGTCTGAACCCCATTGGTAACTGGTGTCCAGGTAGCCGCTTATGCCGAGCCCGATAGCGCTTTCGAGAGAGGACTTGTGCAGTGCGATCCACTGGTCCGCGGCCCCAACACTGCTGTCTAAACTGAGCCAACCCGGCTCTAATGGTTTTTCTGCAGGCTCGGGCGCTTTCTGTTCCGGCTCCGCTGGTTTCTGTTCCGGCTCGGCCGCGTAAACCGGCCCGAGCGAAAAGACCAAGAGACTAAAAACCCACAACCAACTCACCAATACCTTGCTCATCGTGTCAACCTCCTTGAAATTATCACCGAAATTAGTTGCTCGTCTTTAAGCAATGTTTACGACCTGAGAACCCAACCACATTAATTCCAGTCTTTTGGCCGCCGTGGCGAAAACACTTCCCAACGTCGCGAAAAGATATTGAAACGTAGTTCACCAAACATTTCTCTTTTCGACTACTCTAGTTTGTATCTAAGAGAAAAACAAAAACGCATTGTACCGGACCTAGTCTTTTTTTCAACCGGAGCGCCCACCCAGAGCGAAAAATCTGGCTACTTTTTTACCATCTCCTCTGTCAAAATGATCGCCTGCGCAATTTCCACCATGGGTTTGTGTGTGTTCATGCTCTTTCGCTGCATCAATGAAAACGCTTCACCTTCCGAAAGTTGCCCGTTTTTCATGAGGATCCCTTTTGCGCGTTCAATAGCCTTGCGCGACTCCAAGGTTTTTTTTAGATTTGCATTCTCTTTCCGAAGAGACATGATTTCGGCAAATCGTGACGTTGCCAGTTCGATATTGGGCACAAGCTCTTCCTTTCTAAGCGGCTTCGTGAGGCACGCCATAACACCGGCTTTCTTCGCTTCTTCGACAGTTGCCCGATCGTAACGGCTTGTCAGCAAAAGGATCGGCAACGGCCTTTCGGCCATAATCCTTCGGGCGACGCTTATTCCATCCATGTCGGGAAGACCCACCGCCATTAGCACAACATCCGGCGATACGATCTTGACCAATTCAACGGCGGTCTTCCCATCGGTTCCTTCGCCAACAACGTCGCATCCTTCCTCATTGAGAGCTCGGGTCACAGAAGATTTGGACGGCGGATGATCATCTATGACTAAGACCCTCATAGGGCGCCATACACACCACGGAGCTAGATTCCTTCTGGCTTTGTGGCCATCCGAGGTTGAAACCCCGCGGCGCTGACCTTAGCCATAGCACCGCTGGCGATCGACCTCGAACTTCCCGTCATTACGGAAACAAAATCTGGATACGCAACGTTGCCGTGTTCATTGATATCGAGGCCTTCAACCTCCTCCTCCTCAGACACGCGTAACCCTACCGTCATCTTGATCAGCCCGAACAGAATAAACGCGCCCACCGCGCAGAACAAAAAGACACTAACCACTCCCACAATTTGCGCCGTGAAAAACCTCATCCCACCCCCGTACAAAAGGCCCTGTTGGTTATGAAACAATCCCAACAACGCGGTCCCGAGTGAGCCGCATACCGCGTGGACCGAAATTGCTCCCACCGGATCGTCGATCTTGATGCGATCAAAAAACATCACCGACAACACGACGACGCTCCCCGGAACAAAGCCGAAGAAGACAATCGCTACCCACGGATCAACAAAGGCACACGAGCAAGTAATCGCTACCAATCCCGCCAGTGCCCCGTTCAGGGCCATGGAAAGATCCGGCTTGCGAAAAATCAACCAAGAGGTGATCGTCGCCGCAATCGCCCCCGCCGCCGCCGCGAGATTCGTATTCGTCGCAGTCAAGGAAATGGCAGCCACATCAGCGCCCATCGTGCTCCCGGGATTGAATCCGAACCAACCGAACCACAGAATAAAAGTTCCCAGAGTAGCCAACGAGAGGCTGTGGCCGGGAATGGCAAGAGGTTTTCCCGAAGCGTCGTATTTCCCCAGTCGCGGACCCAGCATGATGGCACCAATTAGCGCAAACCAACCACCAACGGAGTGAACCACCGTCGATCCGGCAAAGTCCAGCATCCCCATCTCCGCCAACCACCCGCCGCCCCAGATCCAGTGACCCACAATGGGATAGAAAATTAACGAGATGAAGAAACTGTAGATTAAGTAGGAAACAAATTTTGTCCGCTCCGCCATCGCCCCGGACACAATGGTTGCGGCGGTCGCGGCGAAAACGAGCTGGAAGAACCAAGCCGTTAAGGTTGGCACACTCGTCCAGTTCAAGGCATCGTAGAGTTCCCCGCTACCGGGCGTGACAAAGAAACCGGTCATGCCAAAAAACGCGTTGCCGTTGCCAAACATGATGCCGAACCCGATTAACCAAAAAGCGATCGAACCCATGGCGAAATCCATCAGATTCTTCATCATGATGTTTGCGGTATTCTTCGCCCGCGTGAACCCTCCTTCGACCATGGCAAAGCCTGCTTGCATGAAAAAGACCAGCATGGCCGTAATGATGGTCCAGACCGTATCAACCCACAACTTTGCCTCAGGAACCGCTTCTAATTTCTTTGCCTCCGCATTGAACACCTTTCCGTCCAGCGCATAGGCCAGTGTGGGGATCACGACCACGAGCAGCAATGCTTGAACCCACAGTTTCCAAATCCTTCCTCTTTCTCGCTTCATCGCGACTTCTCCCTTCGATTGCTTCTTATCTCATCCTAGATGGCATCGGGTCCCTTTTCACCGGTGCGAATACGAATGACCTCCTCTATCGGGGTCACAGAAATTTTCCCGTCCCCGATTTTCCCGGTACGAGCAGTCTGCATGACCAACTCAACCACTTGAGCCGCCTTGTCATCGGAAACGAGAACCTGGATTTTGACCTTGGGCAAGAAATCCACCGCGTACTCTGCGCCGCGATACAACTCCGTATGACCCTTTTGCCGTCCAAAACCTTTAACTTCACTGACAGTCATTCCCTGGATACCCGCTTTCGTGAGGGCATCCTTAACCTCGTCGAGCTTGAACGGCTTGATAATCGCTTCAACCATTTTCATGCAATGCCCTCCTAACCGTTGTTTGGCTCAGTTTAATTATCCCTTTCCCTCTTCTGGGTTATAGAATCACCGGACGCAAGTTGCTTCTGCCATCAAAAAGAGCAACTCTCATGATGGGCAACTCCCATGCCAAGATTTCAACCAAGGTCGGGATAGCTCTTTTTCTGGGTTTTTGCTCAGGCGGAAAGTGAAAACGACTTCAGGCAAGCGAACTAAACTGCTCAAAGATTGAGCGGATTGCCTAAATCATGGCCAACGTTTACGGCAGGCATCCCAATTGGTTCTACCGACTCAAATGAGCTGTCGATGGGAAAGCGCGGGCAACTCCTCACGAACCCGCGCTAGATAATCAAGGTCAATCTCTGCGAGGACCACTCCCGGGCCATCAGGGGCCTCAGCCAACATCTTGCCCCAAGGATCGATGATCATCGAATGGCCATGAGTTTCGAAGCTTCTTGGATTCTTGCCGAACTGATCGGGAGCAATCATGTAGACTTGATTTTCGATTGCCCGGGCGCGGAGAAGTGTTTCCCAGTGCGCCCGTCCCGTGTATGCCGTGAAAGCGGAGGGAACAAAAATCAGTTGAGATCCTTGTCTGACAAGGGCACGATAAAGTTCGGGAAAGCGGAGATCATAACAAATGGAAAGACCCATCGGACAAAACCTCGTCTTGGCTACAACAACGTTTTCGCCGTGCGCTCGCGTATCTGACTCCCGCGCGGAAACACCGTTGGCTAGATCAACGTCAAACAAGTGGATCTTGCGATAGCTCGCGAGAAGTTGCCCCGATGGACCGAAGAGGAGGCTGGTATTATACGCCTTATCCCTCCCAGAGATTTCCTCAAGGATGGAACCTGCGAGCAGATAGATACCCAGCTCATGCGCCAAATGAGCCATCGCTCCCGAGGATGGACCAGGAATCGGTTCCGCAGATCCTCTTTCTTTCACCTTATCTCCGCGCCAGTTAAAAACTTCCGGTAAAGCAATAACCGTTGCGCCCTCAGATGCGGCTTTGCGAACCCATTGTGAAGCCTCTTCCAAGTTGGCTGCTTTATCGTCGCCCGCCAACATCTGGATGGCGGCAGCTGAAAATTTCATGCGTCATCCTGATAAAAAGAATCGAACTATCGGTTCCGGCAAACCGGAGAGAATCGTAGTGGAAACCAACAAGATGCCGCCAGATTTCTTGTTTTGGATCGCCACGGCCGATAGTTAGTTGCGCATCGCTCTTGTTCTCCTTGGGTCGCTCTCAGGTCAAAGATAGCAAGCTGCGAACTTTTTACAAGTAGCTGTTTTCGCAACCGAAAGCTTTACAGAACGACTCTGATGAGAGATAATAAGGCATACGCAAGATGAGATCGGAAAACAAAAGAAAAGAAACGATTCTTATCCAACTGGTACAGTTAGCCGAAAAACAAAATATCGAGGTGCGAACCGAAAAACTGTTGCGTGAAGCGGGGTACCACGCTCGTAGCGGCCGGTGTCGGGTCAAAGGAAGGGATCTCATCATTGTCGATCGGGATGAACCGCTGGCAGAGCGGATTGATTTCCTTCTCCACCAGCTCGCCGAAGAGAGAATTAACCCCGAGCACATCCCTGACTCTTTAAAGAAATTTCTCCTTCCTCAGGCAACCCAGTCGTAAAAGTTCCTGTGCGACCTAGTCTTTTGTCTCGATAGGACTGCCGCCAAACGACTTTTACTGCACACGAATTTTTTTTGCGGCTTCCAGACCGAGGATGATCTCGTCGCCTGCGCCAACTCGCAGGCTCATCGTGCCGAGCGAGGGGGCCGTGTCAACAATTTTGAGTCGGGTTCCGGGTGCCAGCCCATGCTCCTGCATAAAGGCCAGCAGGCGCGCATTCCGCTCCCCTCCTTCCGTAACACACTGCAGAACGACCTCGCTCCCCGCTCGAACGAGATGTAAAGGAACCTGCTTTGGGCGCGCTTGCGGCGAGCCGGAATAAGGAATCGGATTCCCATGCGGGCAGGTTGCTGGATGATTCAAAAGCTTGGCCAATCGCTCTTCCACCTCCGCTGAGATCGCATGCTCTAAACGATGCGCTTCTTGATGAGCTTTAACCCAATCCATGCCCAACACGTCGGTTAATAACCTTTCCGTAAGAAAATGGCGCCGCAGCGTCTCCTCGGCCACCTTTTTGCCTTTAGGGGTCAGATGAATTTCCTTTCGGTGTTCGACTCTCAGGCATCCCTGTTCTTCCAGCCGGCGGAGCGTTGTTACTACGGTCGAAGGCGAAACTCCCATCTCCTCGGCGACCCGTGCGGCAATTACCGGTTGCATATCCTCTCCTAGGACAAAGATCGTTCTCAGGTAATCCTCGGCCGTTGGGGTCATCTTATAGCTCTCCATAAGCTTGACATGCTTTTTTTATTAGTGTATTCGAACTTCTTGAGTTCAGTGGCTCCAACTTATCAGGTGGCTGAATGCTGCCGAGGTCTGACGGGGTTATCTTATTTGACCCGTTCAGCAAGTTCAAGGGAGGGAACAAGTGCATTTTGCTGTCACACAATCGCATGGATGACAATGATGCAGCTCACCCTTCTTTTTTACTGTAATCCCCGATCGTGAGCGAAAGCAGTCTTTATGGCGATACGGCTGAACCGCAACGTGAGTTACTTTCTAGCCCTGTGCTTTTCTCTCTTTTTAGCTGTCCCTTGTGTCCTGGGTGCTGACGACGCTCAAAGGCTCTTGGCTTTGGTCGATTACATCGGCGGAGATTACAACAATGCCGTTAAGGACGGAAAAGTGATCAGCCAGGATGAATACCAGGAGATGAAGGAATTTACAGCGAACGCGCTCCAACTATTTGCGCAGCTTAAGGCAACGGAAAAAGTTGATAAGGCCGGAGTCGAGCCCATTCTTCAGCAGCTGGAAGCTCAGGTTCAAAAGCACGAAAGCGAAGCACGCGTTGCTGAACTTACCCAGAGCATCAGACAAAAGCTGGTTGCGGCATACGGAATTGAAACCTTTCCCAAAACTACACCTGCCCTTGGAGCGGGAAGAAAAGTTTACACCGAAACTTGTGCTCAGTGTCACGGAGAATCGGGCAAAGGAGATGGTCCAAGCCGCGCGACCATGCAGCCCAAGGAACCGGCTCCGGCCAATTTCAACGACTCACAGGTCATGGCCAACCTTTCTCCTTTCCGGGCGTTCAATACTGCGACCTTTGGCGTCCCGGGCACAGCGATGCCCAATTTTTCAGCCCTGACCGTAAGCGAACGCTGGCAAGTTGCTTTCTATGTCTTCTCCCTCCGCTTTCTTTCCGATACCGCACAAGAAGGGAAGCGGTTACTCGAATCGAAAAAGCTGCCTCAAAAATTGATCGGCATCGAGTCCCTATCGAATCTTTCAGATAAGGAATTGGAGAACCGGCTGCAATCTTACTTCCCGGCACAATCCGATCGCTGGAGAGCCCTGGCATACTTGAGACGAGGATTACTCGAGGAGAACACGGCGGATCCGTTGCTTCGAGCAAAGACCCTCTTGAGCGAAGCACTGGACCTTTACGAGAAGGGGGAGAAGGATCAAGCGTATCAAAAAGCTGTCGAGTCCTATATTGACGGCTTCGACCTTGCCGAGCCAGCATTGTTCGCTAGGGACCTTTCGTTCGGCCGTGCTCTAGAGGCTCGCTTCACGCAATTCCGTTCTTCCATAAAGCGCGGAGACCCCGTAGCCGAAGTTCAGCGCCAGAAGCAGGTAATTGACGCGGAGCTGGCTCACGCATCCCAGCTTCTGACAAGGGAGAATTCGCTTTCCGGTTGGTACCTCTTTTTGAATGCAGCGTTGATCATTGTGCGCGAAGGTCTCGAAGCCGCTCTTATTCTCGCGGCAATCCTAGCGCTACTACGGGTTATGGGGGCGAAAGAAGCCATTCGATATGTCCATCTGGGGTGGGTTCTTGCCGTCGCTGCAGGATTGCTGATGTGGATTTTGGCCCAGACCGTCCTGACTCTTAGTGGCAGCCATAGGGAAATCATGGAAGGTTTGATTACCCTAGGAGCCGCGCTGGTGCTCTTTTATATGGGTTATTGGCTCCATACGAAAGCCGAGGCCAGAAAGTGGCAGCGATTCATTCAAGCAAAAGTGAACGAGGCCCTGTCCGGCAAAGGAATTCTGGCTCTGGTCGGAGTGTCGTTTTTTGCCGTTTTTCGCGAAGCCTTCGAAGTTGTGCTCTTCTATCAGGCGCTCTGGTTGCAAAGCCCCAGTTCCCCGCAGTTAGTGATCTGGGGATTCGTCGCTGGCCTCGGTATCTTGGCTGTTTTGGTTTGGGCGATCTTTAAATTAGGATTACGAATCCCACTCAAGTACTTTTTCGGCGCTGCGGGCGCTCTGCTTTACCTTTTGGCGTTTGTGTTCGCAGGCAATGGTGTCAAAGAATTGCAAGCTGCGGGTTGGTCTAGTTCCACACCGCTACCATTTCCGCCCCAGGTGCCATGGCTTGGCGTTTATCCTACGATCGAGACTCTCGCAGCGCAGGGTCTCATGGTCGTAGCCCTCGTCGCTACGGTTTTGTGGTCTGGTCGACAGCGTGAGGCGGCTGCGTAAATGGCAATATCTTATGAACCAGAATAGCAACAACAGTACAAACGACGAAGCTCAGAAATCGCTGCGCTGCGTCTGCGGTAGCTTGGTCGCACGTTTAGTACCTACGGGTGTAGAGCTGAAGTGTCGCCGATGCAAGCGTTACGTCATCATCGCTTTGGAGGATGATATGAGAAAAACAATCGAGATAATATCCTAAAAGACTTATCCAGAGGCCAGAGGTTTTGAATCCAGAGCCCGGATGTCACCCGATGGGGTGTTCCGGGCTTTTTTGTTTCGGGTTTCTGTTGGGATGCGCTCACGGACTTAGGTCCCACACTTCAGTTTGAGCTCAACGGTCGCTATGGCTCGGGACCAAGGGATGAAGCAGGTTGAACATTTGTCGGTCCTTGAGGTGGGCACTGCCGAGGTTGATGCATTGTGAAATGGCATGGCACTCCGGCTCCATCAATCTGCTGCTAAGAAGGGGGAGAAAATCTCCGGTTGTATCTGCATTGCTACTCCAGGCTGTGAAAAATGCAACTGCGTCAAACCGATTATTTCCATTACCGACGGAAGAGGTGAAACATGAAACCGCGAAAAACATTGCTCCGACACTTTGGTGTTATTGGAGTGGCCTTGGCCTGCGTCCTGTACATCATCGCCCCTTGGGTCGACTGCCAGCCGCTCTAGGTCAGGAAGAAGAGGCTGATCCTGCCGACGTCGCCATTGGGGAACGCCTGTTTTTGGAAACACGTTTTGCCCAGTTTTTCTTTGCGAACTCAGCTGGAAACGCGAACGCCGTGGTGCCCACCGGGGATCCGACAATGGATTTCACAACGACAACAGGCGATCCATTGCCCGACCCGTTTGCCGGAAGTTCTATGAACTGCAGAAGTTGTCACCTCGTTGACGAACAGAAAGAGTTCCTAGACGGCGGCAATCGGACTTACGCCGACTTTGCCCGCCGCAGCCCGGTGCCGCCGCGACCGGATGGTAAACTCACAAGCCCTCGCAACTTCCCACCTCTCGTGAACGCTTTGCTGAAACGACGTGATTTGTTTCTGCATTTCGACGGTGAGTTCACGAGCATAGAAGACCTTGTCCGCGGGACACTCACTGGACGAAACTTCGGCTGGCTCCCTAACGAGCGCGCTCGGGCCGTGGCGCATATCGCGCATATCATCCGCGACGACGACGGTCAGGGGGAGCTTGCGCGCAGCTTTGGCGGGTCATACCGCATCGTCCTTGCAGGAAAAGACGCCAGCATTCCACGGGAACTCCGCCTTCCCGGGCGCTTGCGAATAAGAGTTGATAGAGCAAGCGACGAGAAAATCCTCGACGCCGTAGCCAAACTCATCGGTGCGTACGTGCAGTCTCTGGTCTTCGCGCAGGATTTCGCCGGGGCATTTTCTGGCTCTCCTTACGATATCTTTCTGCGGAAGAACTTGCTGCCGGCGGGTCCGGACGTGGGCGAGCCCGACTCGCATTACAGCCGGCGTCTTCGAAAGCTGATTGATAAACTCCAGCAACCCCGCTTTGTCACTCCCGACGACGGAACTTTCGCGCTCCACCAACAGCCTTTCGAGTTCGGACCGCTCGAATTGGAAGGACTAAAGGCCTTCCTTCGCGAACCGGACTCCCTTCCCTTACCCGGCGCGGCGCTAGCCCTAGGCGGTATCGGCAATTGTGTGGCATGTCACCCTGCACCCAAATTCACTGACTTTAGCTTCCACAATACCGGCGCAGCCCAGGATGAGTACGACAACATTCACGGTGGCGGTACCTTCGCCGCCCTTGCTATCCCGGACCTCACCACCCGCACGGCCAACTTTGATCTGTTTCTGCCACCGACTTTCAATCGCCCCAGTGCCCTCGGGCCCTTTCTCGATATACCCTCAAGTGACCAACCCGGGCACACTGATATCGGGGTATGGAATGTCTTTGCCAATCCCGACCTACCGCACCCGCAGAAAACCCTCCGAGACATTCTGTGCGAAGGCACGCGCCGCCGACGCAAGTGTTTAGATGACCCAGCTCTAGCTCTAACAATGGCGATTGCGCGATTTAAAACGCCAGGGTTACACGATCTCGGCCATTCAGGGCCATACCTGCACACGGGCCGGTCCGATACTTTAGAGAGTGTGATTGGTTTGTATGCGAAGTTTTCAAACTTCGCGCGCGCTGGAACAATGCGCAATCCCGACCCTTTGCTCAGCGGCATCGCGCTGCAGCCCGGCGACATCGCCACGCTCGTGGCGTTCCTAAAATCGCTCAACGAAGACTACGAATAGCCAACTCGGAAAGGAGTCAAAAATGAAAACGTGGATTGGGGTTCTCTCGGCGCTACTGATCTTTCCATCTTTCGGCTCCGCGCAGGAAAGTGACCTTGCCGCGGAGGTTAGAGAGCTCAGGCAAAAATTAGAACGGTTGGAAAAGAAACTCGAAATGGAGGACACGGCGCGCGAAAAAAAGGCGGCGGACGAGCGCGCCGCGATCAAAGCAGAAGTCAAAAAGGACGTGATCTCAGAGGTCACCGCGAAAGGACAAAGTTTCTTTGATAGACTCATTGCGCAAACCAAGGTCGGTGCCTACGGTTCAATGCGCTACGGCACTTCGAATCTGGACGAGCTGCACAACACTTTTACCTTCCGCCGCTTCGTCTTGACGGTGGATAGTCCTATCACCGAGCGACTGAAGGCCAATATGGAACTCGAGTTCGAAAGATTCACCGAACTGGAATTTGAAAAAACGACCACGAAAACGCCCGGCGGCGGGTTAACGAGCGCCCAGGCGATTGAAGGCACCAATCAGTCGGAAATTTCACTGGAGCAGGCGTGGATGCAGTACGACATCGGCGATTGGCGCAAATTCCGCGGTGGCGCCGTTTTGGTTCCGCTGGGACGATTCAACATCAACCATGACGATAACCGATGGGATCTTCCGCGTCGCAGCCTGGTCGACCGCGGCGTGCCCGTCCTCCCCGCAGAGGCCGCATGGCCCGAGCTTGGTGTGGGTTTTCTGGGAGATATTTCGCTGGGCGCCACGGGAAAGCTCAACTATCAGTGGTACGTTATGAACGGGGCCGCGCTCGATCCCGAAATCGAACAAATCAGCCAGACGCGGGCCGGGGATACCGCGAAATTAGCTTATGAGGTTGAGATCCAACCAACTCGTGGAACATTCTCTCAGGACGTTAAGCCGGGGAAGGCTGTCGGCACCCGCTGGGCCTATAGCCCATGGCTCGGCGATGAAGTCGGCGCGTCGCTATATTGGGGACGCTATACTCCTGACTATCTGGCCAACGAGCCCGTCTTTTTCAATTTCTTTCGACGGGAAGAAAACCTGGGGGGTCCCTTTGAGATCGAGGCAGAGTATGTCTACACCAAATGGAACGGGGTGTTCAATGTTGCTCGTAATCTCGCGCGCAGAGCCATCAACAGCGAAAGCGAAGGTGAAGTCGGCGATGTTGAGACCGAGATCGAATTCGAACTGGCCAGCCTGGCGAGCAGCAAGCAAGGCTACTGGATCGATTTTCGCTACCGTTTTTGGCCCGAATTCTTGAGCAACACGATTTTAGGTAAACATTTCGCCAATCCCCAACTCATCGCGACTCTTCGGCTCGAACAAGTCTGGTTTCACAATTTGATAAAAGCGATCGGCTTTACCAGTATTCATTGACTCAATTCGACACGCAAAACCGGCTTCTCAATCGTTTCACGTTTGGCCCTACCTACCGGCCGGTTCCCTTAGTCTCCCTGCAGCTCGCTTATGAATATACCCGTACCAATAAAGGCCAGAGTCTCGCCAGCGTGACGAACTTCCTGCCATCGAACCAATATTTTCAAAATGCCGTACTCATAGGGTTGACCTTTGGATTCTAGAATAAATCTATCGCCAATTGGGCTCCGGCTCGTTTGTTTCGTTTTCTGGTTGGGAATACCCCTTTTAGCCCTTGGACAAGAGGGGGTTCTCTTGAAGGAAGAAGACGCGCCCAAAGCGGTTTTTCCTCAGGCTACCTCATTTAATCGAAGAGTGATTCGTTCGAGTGACGAACTGAAAGATAAAATTCGCCAACGGATGGGAAACACGAAAACGTCGCTCTGGGAAGACTCCTACGTGACATTCGTGGCGCGAAAGGGGGATACGATTCTGGGCTATGCCGTGATCGTCGAAGAGATTGGTAAGCATCGCCCCATTACTTTTGTCGTCGGCGTCGGTACCGACCGCAAGATCAAAGACGTAGCGCTGATGGTCTACCGGGAAGCGTACGGAGGTGAGGTTCGCGATCACCGCTTTCTCCGGCAGTACGAAGGGAAAAAACTGAAGGATTCGCTCCTCCCCTATCGTGATATTCAGAATATCAGCGGCGCCACCATGTCGGTGGAAGCAATTGGACGCGGCAGCAAGAAGGCGCTGGCGCTATTGGAAATCGTCTATCTCGGGGGCGCCGGGCGACAATGAAGAGAAGCGCAAGGGTTCTCATCCTCTTATTTCTCTGTGGGTCGCCCGTCCGCGCTTTCGCGGGGTTGCAACAAGTCCAAGAGGTTCACTACCAGATGGGAACCTTTTTGGAAATCACTTTGTGGGATTCGGAGCCCGATCATGCGAAGCACTTAATCCGGGAAGCAGTTCAAGAAGTCCATCGCCTCGACGAGATCTTATCGAACTATGATCGGAACAGCTCCGTCTCTCGATTAAATCGACTTGCCGGCAAGGGTCGAACGACAGTCCCTTCGGACCTTTACGATCTCTTGAAACTCGCTCTGAAGTTCAGCGTAGAAACTGCCGGGTATTTTGACATAACCGTGGGGCCGCTGGTGGAACTGTGGCGGGAAAGTCTATCCGCGGGCGTGTTGCCCGATCGCGATTCCCTGTCGAGAGTGCTCCGCCAAGTAGGTTACGACAAGCTCAAGCTTTACGGCGGCGAGCAGGCGGAGCTCGTCGTGTCAGGAATGAAAATCGATCTTGGCGGCATCGGGAAAGGCTACGCAGTGGACCGTGTCGTGGATAGGTTCAGCCGAGCGGGAGTCCACGCGGCCTTGATCAATTTCGGCGGCAGCAGCATGTTCGCAATGGGAACTCCGCCTGGACAACCCGGCTGGGAAATTGGCATCAAAGGGCCCGACGACCGGGTGCGTGGCCTGATCTACCTGCGCGATATCGCGTTGTCCACATCCGGCAGCATGGGAAAGTTCTGGACCATTGGGGGCCAGAAATATGGGCACTTGATCGACCCCAAGAATGGCGCGGCCGCTTCGGAGCCACGGATGGCGACCACAATCACCCCTACCGCTACCGGCGCTGAAGCGCTGACAAAACCATTGGTTCTCCTGGGTAGAGACGCCCTTCGGATTGTCGCCCGGCTTGCCGGAGCCGAGGCTGCGGTGATTCCGGAGAACGGTCCGTTATTCTTTACCGGCGGATTCAAGTCCAAAACTGGCTGGCAAGAAATTCCTAGGTTATGAAGAGCTTTGCGCATTCATCTTTTCGATTACGCGACGCGTCGTTCGAGATTCGACTTGTCTACACCCTCTTTCTCCTGCTTGTCATCGGTGGACTGGGCACAACTTGGGCGTTGCAAGTCTATCGCATCGGCTTCAGCTACGAACGCATCGTCACCTATTATTTGGGTGGAGAGATCCAGGGACAGATATTCTTCCCGAAAAACCTCAACGCCCTGCTCGAGGAAACCCATTTTCACACGTTCATGATGAGTGTTGTCTTTCTCATTCTGTCCCACCTCTTTTTGGCTACTTCGATAGCCCGGAGCGCCAAGTTGGGTTTTATCTTGATGACATTTTTCTCTCATACGGCTGACATGGGAAGCACTTGGTTGATTCGTGTTCAGTCGCCGCTTTTTGCCTATGTCTTGATGGCGGCCTGGATCGGCCTGTGGATTGGCTATGCAGGGCTGATTTTGCTTCCGCTCCGCGAAATGTGGCTGCCTTGGGAATCAAATGCAAAATGATCCGCGAAGATTCATTGCGTCCTCGCGGGGTTTGTTCTGGTGTAGACGGAGTCGAAATGCCTGAGAATGCAAGAGATAGCTGATCCACGACACGGAGGGGCATCGGCCTCTTTTCTAGGAGGAATGCAATGAAAAAAACCGAAGATGTGACATTGCGCTTTGCGACAAAGGAGCCGTCCGTCACCACTATGGCACCGGCACGCTTCATATCCTGAAGGATGTTCACCACCCCCTTTTCGTCAAACTAGACCTTTCGTTAACATAACCAGGCAGTTTCCAGGCAATTGTCATACTCCTCAATTCAACCTCACTGAGCCAGCCATCGAGTCTCATTCGGCGTGCAAATAGCCCAAAACGAATTTGGCCCGCCGTATGGAATCGACTTGCTGAAGAATTGCCTACCGGCTCAACACCTCAAGGCCCTCGGTTGACGTGCTTGAACTTCCCTTCTTGCTCGCACTTCTACCACCCCTGTGTGCTGACTAAACACTGACCCATACTTTTGTCAGAATTGCGTTTTTCGACGCGCAAGTTTTCAAAAGTGGGAATTGTGTTGTCGCCCAACCTTGAAAATTCGAGCGATTTGGCATGGCACAATTGGTGCTTTATCCAGAGAGGCCAGCGGTCACGAACCCAGAGCCCGCCGTTTCGCGTTTGCGACGAAACGCGGGCTTTCGTCACTTGACGGCGGTGAACACTGGCAGCGATCAGGACGTTTACAGCGTCCTTAAAATCAAACAGAAGGGCGGAAAATATTATGGGTACCAAAGGAAGAGAAATCGTCGGCATGGACGTAGAACAGCTGTTGAAGCTGCTCAATATGGCGTTCGCCGACGAGTGGTTGGCTTATTATCAATATTGGCTCGGCGCCAAGGTCGTTAAGGGGCCGATGAAGGAGGCCGCAATCGCCGAGCTACTGCAACACGCCACCGACGAGCTCCGTCACGCCGGTATGGTCGCCGGACGGATTATCCAGCTCGGAGGTACGCCAGTGACGGAGCCGAAAAAGTGGTACGACGTGACCAGTTGCGGCTACGATGCGCCGGATGACCCTTTTGTGGAGAAGATTCTGAATCAAAACATCAAGGGCGAACGCTGCGCCATTGGCTTTTACAAGCGCTTGCTTGACGCGACTCAAGGAAAGGACCCCGTCACCTACAACATCGTGCTGCAAATCCTTCAGGACGAAGTCGCACACGAGGAAGACCTTCAGGCGCTTTCCGAGGATCTCGCAATGATGATGAAGAAATAGCAGCCAGCAACAAGGGGAATAAGCATAGCCGATGGTTTGATCGAGACGGGTTCATGCGCTTTGACGGCAACTACGGAGGAGCGGTGATCTATGAGCCCAACAGCTTTGGCGGGCCGGTGGAAGATCTGAGTGTGAAAGAGCCCCTGCTCAAGATCTCCGGGGATGCCGATCGCTATGATCACCGCGTCGGCAACGACGACTACACCCAGGCAGGGAATCTGTTCCGGCTGATGAACGCCGATCAAAGGAGTCAGTTGATTGGGAACACTGTAAGTGCAATGAAGCCCGTGCCCAAAGAAATCCAGGAGCGCCAGATTGGCCACTTTTATAAAGCAGATCCTGCGTACGGCGAAGGTGTTGCCAAAGGGTTAGGTTTGGCCGTGCCAAAGGCGGCATAGCGACTAGGGCAGCTATGAAACGGGTTCGTTGAACGAACTGTTCCGCGGCTGTCCGTCATCTTAGCCTGGAGGAATATTGAAAATTGAGGTCGTCTGACGGATTAGTTGAATCCGGAAACCATTGACTTGCGGAAGAACGGGAGCGTCATTTCAGCAGCACGGAAATGAGCACTACACGTCTAACAAAAAGCCGGAGTAAACCGGACGAGTTATTGGCTGTTTTCCGGAGAGAGGGGTTGCCACTGACATAGCAGCGGCGGGCTATTTTGGAAATCCTGCTGGGGCGTGAAGATCACCCCACGACAGATCAGACAAGCAAGCGCCTCATCCATATCGGCATGGCTGACATTCTTATCCTCGAGCGCCGCCGAAGGACTGGCGTGACCAGGAATACACGTTCAGGTCTCAGAGAAAATGAGCACCGTTGTTTGGACGAACCCGCACAAGAAGCAACACCACGCCCAGACTGATCAAACTAAACCTCGGTTACTTCAATACTTCGCAGTTTTGCAATTGGCGGATTTTTATTTTCTCTTTGATGGGAATTATCTCAATCATCTCAATCCAAAATTACCGCAGTGAACCAAAAAACAAGAATTTTTTTGCAACTCGTCGTGGCACAGAACTTGCGCTCCCTCATAGCAGTTGGAGGCGTTTCATGACTTAGGGACAACCGATCTGCCATTTCCTCTTCTAAGGAGGTCAACCATGATTCAGAAAAAGCCATTGATCCTAACAGCAGTTTTTGGAGCTTCCTTGCTGTGGTTTTTTGCCGTGGCTGGCAGTGGGCAGGGTTTGACCCCTAAAGAACAGCTCGGAAAATCGATATTTTTCGATCCAAATCTCTCGCTCAACACCAATCAAGCCTGTGCAGCATGCCATTCTGTAGACACCGGATTCACTGGACCAGAGGAAGACATCAACGCCCATGGAGCCGTCTATGAAGGCTCGATTGCCGGTCGTTTCGGCAACCGCAAACCTCCGAGTGCAGCCTACGCGACTCCCAGTCCCGTCCTGCACATCAAAACCGAGCATAAAGAAGCGCTATTTATCGGCGGCAACTTTTGGGACGGCCGCGCCACGGGAGAAAAGCTGGGGAACCCTGCTGCGGACCAAGGTCAGGGCCCGTTTCTGAACCCGGTAGAACAAGGCCTGCGGGACAATGCGTGCGTGGTCTATCAAGTTTGCGCGACCAACGCTACCGCCTTCGACAGCGTGTGGGGTGCAGGGTCGTGCACGATTTTTTGGCCCGCGAGCATGTATAATATGTGCCGTGCGGAGGGTGCCATTATCTCGTTGCCGGCGGCGGAGCGGATCAAGGTTGATGCCGCATACGACAATATCGGTCTGTCTGTTGCCGCGTACGAGGCCTCTTCGGAGGTAAACCAGTTCAGTTCGAAGTTCGATTACTACCTGAAAGGAATGGTTAAACTGACTAAGGATGAGCGGAAAGGGTTAAACCTGTTCGAAGGCAAAGCGAAGTGCACGAATTGTCATGTGATTGGCAAAGGCCGCGAAGCGAACGGTTCTTTGCTCACGGACTTCACTTATGACAACCTGGGTGTGCCGAAAAGTCCTGAGAATCCCGTCTATCAGACGCAGCCGAACTTTATAGACGAGGGCCTGGGAGGATTCCTTAGCACCAGGGCGGATTATCAGGCGTTTGCCGACGAGAACCGCGGCAAGCAAAAGGTTCCGACGCTCCGCAACGTCGACAAGCGGCCGTACCCTGGCTTCGTAAAGGCATACACGCACAACGGATACTTCAAGACTCTGGAAGGGTTGGTCCACTTCTACAATACTCGCGACGTCAAGCCGGTTTGTCCGGGGCCCTATACCGAAGCGGAGGCACTCGCGGGCGGCTGCTGGCCGCCGCCAGAAGTCGAAGACAACGTGAACCACACCGAACTCGGCGACCTGCATCTGACACCCGATCAAGAAGCCTCCATTGTTACGTTCTTGAAGACATTGTCCGACGGGTATGTGCCGCCGGGTCGTTAAGGGCGCGCGTCAGCGGTGGTGGGAGCCCATGATGGTTGATTCAGCGAACGGGTTCCCCGGAGCCGATCCCGTCCGCTTCACTCTCAACGAAGCGCCATCCCGCCTCGTTCACCGCCCCAACCCCGGTGACTCTTCGTTTCTTAGATCCGAAAGAGTTGTCGAACGTTGCGGGTTGTCGTCTGAGCGACTTCCTCCAAAGTGATCCCCTTGACGCGTGCAACGGTTTCAGCGACTAGCCTTACGTAAGCCGGTTCGTTGCGTTTTCCTCGATGAGGAACCGGCGTCAGGTAGGGGGAATCAGTTTCGACGAACAGGCTGTCCAACGGCACTCGCCGAACCACATCTCTTAACGGCTCAGCATTTTTAAACGTGATAATGCCGGTGAAAGAAAGATAAAATCCCAAATCGAGATAGGCACGAGCTGCGTCATAATCACCGGTGAAGCAGTGGATCACGCCCCGGACTTTCCCCTTACCTTCTTTTCCAAGCAACTCTGCCGCTTCTTGTGCGGCATCACGCTCATGAACCACCAGGGGAAGCCCTGTCACGCCCGCTAGGCGAATGAATTCTGTGAAAACTCTGTGCTGAACTTCGCGTGGCGAATGGTTGTAATAGTAATCCAGACCGGTTTCCCCTACAGCGATCACCTTTGGGTAGGCGGCGAGTTTTTTTAGTTCCTGGAGATCCTCTTCGCCGACGTCTTTAGCATCGTGGGGATGCATGCCTACGGTGGCATAGAGATTAGCCCATGACTCGGCGAGCGCAACCGCAGCGGTGTTGTTCGACATGTCCCCTGCGCCGCCCACGACGATGATTTTTTCCACGCCGGCATCATGCGCCCGTGCGAGAACTGAATTCAGATCTGTGGCAAACTCGGGGCCCTGAATGTGAGCGTGGCTGTCCACCAATCCTAATGGATCCACGGGCTCCATCTATTTTTCGGCGTCCAACTCGATCCGCGGGAACAAAACTTTAGGGGATCCAACCTTATGCCCAGGAGTAAGAGCTGTACCCCACTCAGGCGGTTTTCGCGCGATGTCTTCTGAAAGACCTAGAAGGGCTTCGATTTCTTTTGCGGTCTCAGGCAGAAAGGGAACGAGAAAATACCCTATGACCCGGAGCGACTCGGTCAGATGATGCAAAATCTCCCCGACACGACTGTGCTTTGCCGGGTCTTTAACCAGGGTAAAGGGAGCGGTCTGCACGATGTATCGATTCGTCTGGTCAATGGCGCCCCAGACCGCCTCGAGGGCTCTATGAAAGTAAAACCCCGTCATATGATGTTCCAGATCACTTTCCGCTTGCCGATAACTCTCTTTTAGGAATCTATCCTCGTCTGTCCAAGATTCGATCAGGGGCTGCACAACCCCACCAAAATACTTTTCCTGCATGGCAAGGACTCGGGCAATGAGATTGCCCAGGTTATTGGCAAGGTCTGCGTTGAAGCGAGTGACCATCGATTCCAACGAGAAAGTCGCATCCTGCCCAAAGACCATCTCTCTCAAGAGGAAGTATCGAAAAGCGTCCATGCCGAAGCGCTGCTTCATCTCTAGAGGCCGCACAACGTTGCCCGTACTCTTCGACATCTTTCCGGATTCCATGATCCAATAACCATGGACATTGAGACGTTCGTAAAGAGGGAACCCGCAGGCCATCAGCATGGTCGGCCAAAAGACCCCATGGGGTTTGAGAATGTCTTTGGCAATAAAATGTTGGGCCTTGGGCCAAAACACCCGGAAAGAATCATCACTCCGTGCTTGCAGGGCGCTGACATAATTGACCAAGGCATCGAACCAGACGTAGGTCACGTACTCCGCGTCGAAAGGCAAAGGGATGCCCCATTCCAAACGGCTCCTGGGTCGCGAAATGCACAGGTCTTCTAGAGGCTCACTCAAGAACGACAAGACCTCGGTGCGATAGCGTTCCGGATAGATAAACTGAGGATGCGTTTCAATGTGCCGCACGAGTTGCTGCTGGTATTTGCTCATACGGAAGAAGTAGTTCTTTTCTTTGATAAAGGTAGGTTCTCTCTGGTGGTCGGGGCACTTACCTGCGACCAATTCTTTCTCCGTGTAAAATCGCTCGCAGCCAAAGCAATAGAAACCGCCGTAGTCGCCGAAATAGATATCGCCTGCGTCATAAATCTGTTGCAGAATGGTCTTGACGATCTCTTCATGGTAGGAATCTGTCGTGCGAATGAAATGATCATAAGCAATACCACAAGTATCCCAAGTCGAGCGGAAGAGGGCGCTGATGCGATCGGCATAAGCCTTCGGCTCCATGCCATGGTCTTTGGCCGCCAAAGCAATTTTGTCCCCATGCTCGTCGGTGCCGGTTAAGAGAAAGACCTCCCAACCACGTTGACGCAAGTAGCGTTTCACCGTATCCGCGACCACTGTCGTATAGGTATGACCGAGGTGGGGCTCCGCGTTCACATAGTAGAGCGGCGTCGTGAGATAGGTTCTAGCCATGAGCAGTAGCCACCTTGGGCCCTTCACAAGCGTCCCGGCGTAAAAGTCTGACAAAGAAATTCTCCAGTACCATGCGGCGATTGTAATTTTTCTGCAGCGCGTCCACGACTCGGCTCAACTCAGACAAAACAGCAAGCGTTTGCTCTGCGCGACCTGAGAGCGCCTGCTTCCGCAGGCTCTCTATGAGATCCACGTTTCGGATTAGGCTGTTTGTATTGGTAACCTGCAGGGCCAGGACGTCACGGTTCCACCCCTCGATCCATTGTAATACCCTAAAGCACTTTTCTTTATCGCTCGCCAGCTCTTCCGCGAACGCCAGCGCAGTACGATAATCGCGCTCGGGCAATGCGCAGTAGCGTTCGATCGATTCCTTGCGCTCGGCTTTGACTTGCCCTTCACTCCACGCCAGCGCTTGCCCTATGCTGCCCATGGTTAGAGCGGCAAGAAGCTGGCTCTGAGCAGAAGTTAAACCCGTTCGCAGCGTGAGAAAATGAGTGACCTCGGTGATCTGGAGAAGGCCAAAAGAGATGCGCAGGCACCGGGATAGAAGAGTTGGTAGCAGAGCTCCGCTATTCCTCGTGATCAGGACTAGAGTTGAGTTTTCAGGCGGCTCCTCAAGAGTCTTCAACAAAGCGTTCTGAGCATGATAGTTCATGAGCTCCGCAGGATCGGTGAGCGCTATTTTCGTCCGCCCAGAAAAGGATCGCAAAAACATTTTCTCCGTCAGCTCGCGAATTTGGCGAATGCTGATCTCCTTCTTCCCCGTCTGCGGCTCCACTATGTGCACGTCAGGATGGTTTCTGTCACGGATGCTCACGCAGCTGGGACATCGGTCACAAAAGTCAAATCGCCGCTCCTGACAGTGGAGGCTTTTCGCTAGCGCCTCGGCTACCGTTCTCTTTCCGACTCCTTCGGGGCCGAAAAAGAGATAGGCATGGTGCAGGCGGCCATTTTCCAGGCTGACCCTAAGAGCCTGCAACTGCCTTTGATGACCCACGATTTCTGCGAAGGGCATTTTCAGCTTCCCGTTAGCCGCTCATCAATAACCCTCCGGATCTGCTCGTGAACCACCAGAGGGGACAAAGAAGCGTCAAAGACTATGACACGTTCCGGCTCAGCTCGGGCTAACTCAAGGAATCCTTTGCGCACCCGCTCGTGAAACTGAAGGTCCTCTTCCTCAAATCGGTCGCGACGCTCTGAGCTCTCTACTTTCTTACCACTTAAGGAACGGCGCTCCTTGGTCCTAGTCAATCCCATCGCAGGGGGCAAGTCGAGAAGGAGGGTCAGATCCGGTTTGATGCCATCGCTGGCGATGTGGTTCAGCGACCGCAATAATCCAAGATCAAATCCTCGGCCGTGACCTTGATAGGCAAGCGTGGAATCCGCGAACCTATCGCACAATACGAGTTGTCGGATTTCCAAGGCCGGCCGGATGACCTTTTTAACGTGCTGCGCGCGGTCCGCAAGATAGAGAAAGATTTCGGCAGTTCGTGTGATCCCTTCTTCGGTTGCTTCCAGCAGAGCCCGGCGCATGATTTTTCCCAACGCCGTTCCGCCCGGCTCGCACGTGGAAACGTAACTGTGCCCGATAGAAGTGAGATAACGCTCCAGGTACTTGAGCTGGGTGGTTTTTCCCGCTCCGTCACCCCCCTCGAACGAGATCAGACGAAGCACTTCAGAGTCCGTCCTTGGAAGATCAGTTGCCACTAACCGCAGGGGGTGATTAATCCAAAGACCGGCCCCTGCGCACAGCGAACGGGTCGAAACGGAAAGGATCTACAGCTTTCCTTCCCCTAAAAGGAGATTGATGCCATTGGTTAACTGCGTGCTTGTGAACGGCTTCGTAATGTAATAATCCGCACCCAACTTATAGCCTCCCAAAACATCTTCGTACTGGACCTTGGCGGTAAGCAGGATCACCGGGAGTGAGGCGGTATCGGGGACGCCCTTAAGTCGTGTCAGCACTTCCAGCCCATCCATCTCCGGCATCATGATGTCAAGGATGATCAGGTCCGGCTTTTTTTCCTTCAACCTGGTGAAGAGCTCCGCTCCACTGTACGCACACATCACATTATATCCTTTACCTTCCAGGATCGTCTTGACAATGTTGACTATATCCGGATTGTCGTCGACCACTATTATGGTCTTTGCGCTGGATTTGTCCGTGGCCATCTTTCCCCCCTTAGGCTGACAAGACTACTTCTTCGACTCCAAGGAAAATCTCTGCTATTGAGGCACTATCAGAGTTCCAGTAAGGTAGGCAAGTTGACCCAGACAAACTATCATAGCTGCTGGATCAAAAGACTTCCTTCCATAAAACGAAGGCGACCTTGCCATCTTCGTTATCCGTCAACTTTTGGTCGTAATGAAACCTCACAGCACCCGAATTCGTCACATTCTCCCCGACTAGAGCTCCAAACAAGTCGCCCGGTCCGAGAGCCATAACTTTAGCACGCGGCGCGTAAACTGTCACATAGGCCGCGCTTCCGCTGGCAATCGACACGCCTAGATTTGCGGAGGCAACACTTGAAAAGATCATCAGGTTTTCCGCCTTCTCAGTCGCGTTGACAATGCCGCCACCAGTGAGATTAGTGTGGCCCGTCAGGTAGATCCGCACCGGACCATTGATTGCAAGAGAGCTCGCGTCGGCAAGATCGACGCTGCTGAAACAGTAACTTCCATCCGGCAGTATTATAGCATCTATTCCTGAACCGCGCAGTTCTCCCGTCAGAGGATTATAAGATCCTCCTGCAATACCACTTCCATCATGGTACGGGGGTCCGCATGGCGCAACGGGAGAAATATCCCGCGCACCCACGCCTTCCGTCACAACCCCGCTGACCGTAGCACCATTGCTGATCAACACCTGAGAACCCGCAAACGCATCCCCTCCCAACACCGTTGCCGGTCCAGAAAGAACAACGCTGCCATTGCTGCGTACGTGACCACTGCTGCCCGCTGCCTGGGAAACGTACGGACCTAGACGCGAATCATAGCTGTCGGTACTTGCCCCCGCAGAAAGGGTAACGCTCTCGGTGCTACAGATCGCGCACGGGAATAACGATTCCCGTCTCAGATGAGCCTCCAGAACCGACTTGGAGTAACCTGAAGGGCATGGGTTACCGGCAGGCTGGCACCCGCTTGAGGTAACTTTCAAGCGTCTGGGGCCGGGCCCCGGTAGAAGCTCGGCGACCACGGTATGGCTTCCACCCGCAAATGTTTCATTGCTATAGAGGGTAACCGTTCCCGTACCATTTATAAGCATCGCGAAATCGTTGATTCCGTCGCCGTCATCGAGTTGTTGCCAAGCACGGCTAAGCCCGGCATCCGCGATATAAAACGCCTGTTTGCCAGTTTTGAGATTCGCGCTGCTTTTGAGATCTGTCTGTGTCGAGAAGATCGCTCCGAGACCACCGGCCATCAACAGCGCAAGGATCAGAAGCGCGGTAACAAGAACGATTCCTCGCTCGCTCGCTAAGATATACCGTTGAGGAAGCATCATCCGTGTCTAGTTCCTAAAGTCAATGCTCGATGAGAGTACGGATTTAATCGCGCCCCCTACATTGGGATTCGGGTTAGTTACTTGGACCAAAAAAACGACTTTGACCCTCTGAACCGTAGCAAAATCGGTAATCGGATGATTCAGAGGGGTTGTGCTCCCGGCGCGATAATAGGAAAGAAAGTCGCTCGCTGGGCCCAGCAACACATTGCCAACTAAACAGTTACCGTTCCGCCGAATCGTTGTACCGGGGCAGGTCGAGGTTGGGCCCGAGAGATCGTACAAAACATCCTCGCCGCTGAGGCTGCTGCAGTCTCCGTTCCCATCCAGATCGGCTTGGATATGGATGCGTGTAGCCGTTGCTTCCACGATCCTGGCACAACCTGATGGAACAACCCCTGCTGACCATCCGCCGGCATTTCTTATTTCCCGTACCATCATATCCAAAGCCCCCCGACCATCCTCCAAGGTCGCTGTCTTCGCCTCTTGGGAGAGAAGTCCAAACAACTGCTCCCGATAAAAGCCGTAAAGCGACCCGATCACAACCATGGCAAACAGGGCCCCAATGGTTAACTCGGTGACGGTAAAACCTTTGTCGTGAACGACGACCCGCTTCACAACTTATCAGTTATCGGCGATAAACCAGGGTCGACAAGGTAACACTACGCAGGTCATGATCCTGCCAGGAGATAGTGACGTCGACCTGCTTCAAAGCCGCACCTAGAGTCGAGTCCTGAATCGCCCAGCAGCGATCATAGATCCCTCCCGGAACACCGGTAGCCGTGATCTTAATGTCCGCTGGTTCAAGGCCAGTTCCCGGCCCCGCACAATTATTCACATTCGTTAACGCCCCGCGCGCTTTGAGCTCTTCCATTTTGTCCTGAGCCAAGTTGGTCGCGACCGTGAGCGTGTCGCTCCTGTGATTTCCTCGAATTACCCCATTCGTGTTCATGGCCAACCCCAATACTCCCAAGCTGATGAGCACCATGGCAATTAAAGTTTCGTGTAGCGTATATCCTCGGGCGTCATCGATTCGAAGATAACGCTCAAATCTCGGTCGCTTAGCAGGTTCCATCGCACTTTCCTGGCCGGCAAATGCGAATGCGCCCGGTACTGCTCACCACCACGTTCTTTCCAGCTCCCTGAACATTGCAAAGCTTGACTGTGCCTCCGGTTCCCGGAGTCGCAGTTCCGTGGGCGGTAAACCCGAGGCGCGAAGCGGTGGTGCTCCGGATGTCAATGCCTTCCGGAAGAGGCTTGTTTTCCCCGGTGGCCGCCCATAAGGCGCCGTTTCTTTTTTCGATAGAGTAAGAGGTCGATGAAAAAATCAGCTGAAAATCGGTGTTGGCCGCCACCGCCTGGGCTTTCGCCCTATGCAGCTCTGATTGAATTTGTCGTGAGGCGCTGTTGAGCCGGTAAACCGGCAGAAGGTTCGCCCAATTGGGAACAGCAACAGCAGCCAAGATGCTCAGAATGAACAAAACGACCACTAGTTCCATCAGGGTAAAGCCCGAAGCCAACAATGAGCACTTCGCTTCGCTCCTGAGCATGCCCGAACATAGCTTGCCCTTATGCGTCTAGTCAAGACGCATGATTTCCCGTCTGATATGTATTACTCCTGAGAGCGCCTAGAATCTTTCTTGCCAGGAAGAAAGCTTGGCCGGCTCGGGCAGTGCCGCGGACCAGTACGAATTGATCATACTGAAAGCCTGCGAGCTGTAATAGATCGCGCCGTTGCCCCGCATCGAGAGTTCGTTGCCAGCGTCCGGGGTGGTGCTCTCCGCAAGCATGATGCCGCCGTAAATTTGCACGCTGCCGGTAATATCAACTTGCACTGGACCGCGTGCAATGATCAGACCGTGGAAAGTGATATTACCCGGTATCGAGAGCGTTCCATCGACGATAAGGACTCCAGACCCGCTAATATTTCCCGAAATATCTGCGTCGCCGGTAATGTAAGTAATGCGTGGGCTCGCATCGGTGCCCCAGCTCGAATTGCCGGAATAGTGCCCTGCGGCAAGCGTCGTGTGGGAATAACCGAGAAACGCATCGCCTATTTGGGTAACGGTCATGCTCTGCGCAGCAACCGTTTGCACACTCGGGGAGCCTCCCGCTCCGATTACGTTGTCCATTTGATTCGATGCCAGGCCGCCGTCAGAGGTGGTGTTATTCGTGATTTCGGTTTGGAGCGCCGAATCGGTGACAGATATTCCCGGTTTTGCCGCAGCCGAGCCGGCCGAACCGTTAAAGTTTGTGTCGTTGCCGCTGATCAGGAACGAGTTCCCGGAGAAGCTCGTTTCTATCGCGTTCGCATTGCCCGGAATGTAGACCGCTCCCTGTCCTTGAGCCGCGCCCGCGTCATGCGTCACATATGCGACAACGACCTTTTGAGCGCTATTGGGTCCCTGCGCCGTTGAGGTCAAAATCGCCCGCGTGTTACCACCGCTGCTGGCCGAGTCGTTCAGTGCCGTAACGGTGTAGCTGTAGCCCGTGGTAAAAGTATAAGAGCTAACCAGCGTCGTTTGTGACGTGTAGGAAAAGGTGCCTCCTGAGGGGATCAAGGTTAAAGCGTGCTGGATTCCGGCATCTGCGGCCTGTAGCGTCGTAGTGCTAATCCTGAGGTTGTTCGCCGACCGGAAGTTTAACGCGCTGAAAAGAAGGCTGGCGCCGGTCATGGACAGCAAAAGAACCATGACCATCACGACGATCAACAGCGAAATCCCGCGGTTGTTTTGTAAGATCCTTTTCATCAATGCCTCCGCATGCGCGCGCTCAGAGCCCGCGATTGCGCAAATTGATATTGGAGTAGACGGTGGAGGTGACCTGCCCACCGAACTCGCCGTCCGGGTTTTTTGATTGAACGGTAATGGTCATTTTCACTCGTTGAACGTTCGCCGCCACCACAGGTGACATCACCGTTAAAGAGTCTTTGGCATAGTACGCCAACGAGAAGGCGGTTACGTTGCAGTCCGTTATCGGCTCGGTCGTGCCATTAGCGGTGCGGACAATGTCTCCTTTGCCCGACGGACAATTCTGCGGGCCTGGAGTCTGGTAAGAATAGGTAATCTCTTCATCGGCGCTATTGCAGTTCCCGTCGGGAGTGGTCGTACTAGCGCTACTGCGATAGTCATAAGTAACCGCAATGGTGGTGCTCGTTGCGCTAACCACCCCGGGCGTGCCTGAAGTCGGAGTGCCTGCACAATTGGTTCCCGATGTCGCCTGCAGGGGATTGCTGCCCGCGTTGCGAATCTCCCGCACGATCATGTCCACGACCGCCCGCGCATACTCCTGGGCTTCCTGGCGCTTCTCCTGCACCTTCATGGTGTGGGCTTGGACACGATAGACGCTGTAGATAGCTCCCAAGAGCATGAAAGTCAGCACCATCGACACCAAAAGCTCAACCATAGTGAAGCCTTGCTGCTGAATTGGATGATGCATCATCGCTACCCCTTCACCGCAGACGAGAGAGTGATGCTATGACTGCCGTAGTCTGTCCAAGTAACGGTAACAGCAATCCGCATCATCCCGGTAATGGGCGAATTGGAAGTAACCGTCCAACCGCGAGAAAAGGTTTCGCCATTGATGGTATCGGTAACCGGACCGCCAGAAGCTAAGCTTGCCGGTAAAGCCTTGAGCTCTTCCAGCTTGTCCTGCGCCAGGTTAATAGCGATCGTCGTCGAATAACTGCTCTGATTCGCCTTGATCACTGATGTCGCACTGATCGCCACACCCAAAACCGCCGCGGTAAAGATACCCATAGCGATTAGAACCTCAATGAGTGTGAAGCCGTCCCGCTCTTGACGTTTAGGTTTCATGGTCCTGATCGAGTTGCGCCGCGGCATTGCCCGAAACTCTCCGAATCCACTTCCCGTCCGTTTAGGTACAACTAGAATCTTTGATCGTGACTCGACCCACGGCTTTGACACAGATTAATTTCTGGCTTACGCCGTTGCTTAAAGTGATGGTCACGGTATTGGCGGTTCCCCTGGACGTGAAAGTAGGGTTGCTCGCCGCCGAAGCTATTGTGATTCCGGGAAAAAGCTGCCCGAGGTTGCGCGAATCGGTTCCAAACATGTAACTTGCTCCCGACACGTTAAAAGTGACCGTCGTAGCAGAGTTCTGAGAAATTGCCCGCATGCGCGCGAGCTGCAGGTCGGTGGCAACCTGCCGCGCGGCGGAAGACAGTCTCAGACCTGGCAGCCACGATAGGAAACTCGGTACGGCAACTCCGATGGTTAAGCCCATAACAGCTAGCACCACGAGGAGCTCGATTACAGTAAAACCACACCTAGCGGTTTTAACTCCGTTTTTTGCAATGTTTGCAGGCGCACCCATATGTCTCACCTGGCTTAAGCTAAAGACATGCCAAGCACGGCAACCAATTCGAGACGTCAAATAACTTGTTAATTTTATTAGTGATCTAAAGAAAGTGCGGGCATGGAACGGGCCACTTTTGAACCATGGCGCTGACAAAAACGCTGAGGTTGGCAAAAATTGACAGAAACGAAAACCCAACTAAGAGGATAAAGCGGCGTAGAAGGCTATGATTTCTCTGCCAAAAAACACGTACGCAATCGCTCCCAAGCAAAGAAAAGGCGCGAAAGGGAGAGCGTATTTTCCCCCGACTCCCTTCGTCAACATCAGCGCAAGACCAATGACAGCACCCCCAAGAGAGGCAAAAAAAAGCGTCAGCGGAACTGATGGCCAACCCAAAAAAGCGCCAATCATGGCAAGTAGCTTCACATCTCCACCTCCCATGCCCTCAACCCCACTAATGAGTTGATATCCCCAGGCAACAGCCCACAAGATTCCTCCGCCGACAACAATTCCCAAAAGCGAACTTAAGGGTGAAGGAATGGCTTCAGATGCCTCGGGAATGGCCCACCCATTGATCAAAGCAAAGACCAACCCTAACACAATACCGGGAAGGCTGATGACGTCTGGCACGATTCTCACGTCCAGATCAATGAATGCGATCACGATCAGCGCAGCCACGAACAGAACATTTACGAAGAAAGCAAATCCGAACCCCAATACATGGAGCAAAGCGACGGCCATGACGGCTGCGATCAACTCCACAAAAAAATAGCGCGGCGAAATTTTTACCCCGCAGGAGCGGCACCTACCGAGCAAGACAAGATAACTGAACAGCGGAATGTTATCGTAGAATCGAATGGGTGTTCCACAACCGGGACAATGGGACGAGGGATAGATCAAAGATTCTTCCTTCGGCATACGCACAATGCAGACATTCAAGAAACTCCCCAAGACCGCCCCGAAGATCGAAACAACGACGTAAGGCAAACCCACAAAGTCCATCAGCCGGGATGCCGTTCTGTCAGCATGGTTGCGAGGTTAACCTTCACTTGTGATCTATCCTTGTTAGCAAAGTACCAGTCTATGGTTCGGTGTAGACCTTCAAAGAAAGACACCGTCGGCTCCCAGCCAAGCAACTCTTTCGCCCGCTCATTTGCCGCCACCCGATTGAGAGGACCCGTAGGCATCTTGGGGCGGATCGCAATTTTTGCTTTGTGGCCCGTGTAACGCAGCACCTCTCGGACAGCATCCATCACCCGAATTCTCTCCGTCGTACCAAAATTCACCGCCCTCGCATCGTCAATCTTTTCAGCGGCCAGGAGCGTCCCGCTAACGATATCATCGATATAAGTCCAATTGCGCACTTGCTCGCCGGTGCCCCAGACTTCAAAGGGATCGTCGCCGATGAAAGCACGGGCGATCATCGCCATTACGGCATGATTTTCTATGCCGCGGGGGCCGTAGACCGTGAAGTATCGACAACTCACGGACTTCATTCCCAACTGTTTATAATACGATTCTAGCGCCAGCTCGCCCATCAGCTTTGCCCAGCCATACATGTTGTCCGCATCATACGGGGGACCCACCATCTCCTCAGTCAGGTAAAGTTCCTGCTTCGGGTTGGTTTGGATATGGTTGGGGTAAACACATCCCGAAGAGGCGTAGACGATTTTTTTCACGCCAGCTTCAAGCGCGGCACGAAACACCAAACCGTCCAGAATCAAGTTTGTCGAACATTCCACTTGATGGAGGTCCACATAGCCCCGACCGCCGTGCTCTGCGGCAAGGTGAAACACGATTTCCCTGCCAGCCACAGCGCGACGGATTTCCTCGGCGTCGAGAAGATCCGCATGGTAAAACTCGATGTGGCCTGTTTGAACGTGCGTCTGCACATTCTCCAGCCTGCCGCTACTGAGGTTGTCCACCACTCGAACATGCGCGCCATTTGCTACCAAGGCATCAACCAGATGGGAGCCGATAAAAGAGGCCCCTCCCGTCACCAAGACGTTTCGCCCGTCCCAATTCATCAGTTCCTCACAGTCACACCAACGCCCACGGGAATGTATTCCACTATCCCGTCGTAGACGCTGCGATCCAACAGCCGCCAGCAGTCGATCAGCACCCTTCGGGAACCATCGCCGTTTAGAGCCGCCGGAGATAGGCGCTTGAACTCCTCCCAGGGGGTCGCGATCACCAACACATCGGCAAACCGGACACATTCCTCCACCGACTCGGAGAAGAGCGCCGATTCCGCCAACAGTTTGCGGGCGTTTTGGGCCGCGACTGGATCGTAAAGGCAAACCGGAACACTCTCCGCCAAGAGTGCCTGCGCGAGCAAGACCCCCTGCGATTCCTCCACAACATCCGTGTTAGGCTTATAGGCAAGGCCCAAGATCCCCACTTTTCCACCAGTGGATAGTTTCGACTTCACCAGCCTTGCAAGCCTCTGGCTTTCGTCCCGGTTCGCGAGCTCTGTGGCTTCAGCCAGTGTAGCCTTTGCCCCTAGTCTCCGAGCCAGAAATGCCAGGGCCAGGTTGTCCCTGGGAAAGCACGGGCCACCGTATCCAATCGCTCCTTTCAAGTACTTCCCGCCTATACGAGTGTCCATGGACAGGGCGGAAGTCACGACGTCGACATCCGCGCCAGGGAGTTGCTCGCAGATCCGGGCCACCATATTAGCAAAGGTAATCTTGGTGGTCACAAAGGTATTCAGAGCCAATTTCGTCACTTCCGCGTTGATGAATCCCATCCGAACGATGGGTGGATCGTTCTCGCAAAAGTTCCTGTACAGGGAGACAAGCCGGTCTCCCGAGCGACGGTCAGATTCCCCAATCAAGATGAAATCAGGATTGAGAAGGTCACGGATCACGCTTCCGAGCGCCACGAACTCAGGACTGTAACATAAGCCAAAGCTCTCTCCGCATGCTGCCCCGGCGTTTTTCTCGAGCGTCTGTCTCACTTCACCTCCGGTGGAACCCGGCAACACGGTGCTCGTAAGAACAACGAGATGAAAGGCTGCCTTTTGCCGCAGAGCCAGCCCGATGCGCGCGCAAGCCTGGAGTACATGGCGAAGAGAAAACCCGCCGTCGTTCTCGCTTGGGGTAGGAAGAAGAATGAACGTCACTTCTGAGTTCCAAACCGCCTCCTCATAATTGCGCGTTGCCCGAAACCTTGCTCCAGACATGCGCATCAATTCCTTAAGCCCCGGCTCAAAAACCGGAGGTTGTCCCCCGTTGACCGATCGGATTTTTTCGTCATCAATATCCACCCCGATGACCTGGAAACCTTTCACAGCCAGGCAAGCCGCGAACGGGGCGCCCAGCTTCCCGAGACCCACGATCGAGATACGTTGCGGCGAATTGACTGTAAAAATCTTTCCCTCCATTAACCGCTCCCTTCTAGCATTGGCAAGGAAAATTTATTACGGAGTTACTGCAGTCACACATAAGTGCCAGCCGAAGTGCCTTTCCAGCCAGCGAAAAGCTGCCGACGGTAAGGCGCGGAAATACCATTCCTTCACGTAACGATACTGAACGTAATCCTGCACCCGATAGGGAAAAATATGCTCAACCCGGACCTCCCTCACCTTGAAGCCGTAGCGGGTTAGAAGTCGCGTGATTTCTCTCTTAGTGAAGGTGAAGGTTACCGGACAAGCTTCCTGGGCCTCCGAAAATTCGGCTATCAACTCCCGATGACGCCAGAATCTACCTTGACCCTGATTCAAGAGAATCCACAAGACTTTCCAAGAATAGCGGTGATATACCATGATTTTGATCAAGGTTCCGGGCTGAACATAAGAGGTCATCTGTTGCACGATTCGCTCTGGACGCGGCGTGTGATGAATCACGCCAAAGGAGTAGATCAAGTCGTACGGTTCAATTGGAAGGGAAGAAGTTAGCTCTTCCCCATTGGCATGGTAAAATTCGACTCTATCTGTCAAGCCAAGAAGCCGAGTGCGTTGGCGCGCGACTTCAAGCGAACGTTCGGAAAGATCTACGGCCGCGACCCGAGCTCCGTGACGGGCAAAATTTACCGTATCCGTCCCAATTCCACACCCGATCTCAAGAACCCTCTTCCCCCGCCAGTGCTCGAACTCGGTGAACCGCGGAACATGGGGCTCAACAAAATACTTGCGCTTTTCAACCTCATCGAAATAGTCACGCGTCCCGATCTTCTTTGGGGAGTGGCGGATGTTACACGGCCTGCGGTCCCAGAAACTTTCCACCTCCGCGATTTGTCGATTCTTTAGAGAAGCTTCCATAAATTTTATTACCGCTAACTTGTGCCTCTCGATACGACTCGCGCGCCGCGACTGCCCAGACGACCGAGAGGCCTTGTTGAAAATAGATAGCGCTTGATCGCTCGTAGCCGCTCATAAATCTGTCGGGGCAGGTACTGCTTGAGCATCCTGGCGGTGATCATATCTGCGACCCGGAGCAAAAACCTAACGGCGCCGACAAAGTTGGATGGGTCCGCCTTGATTGCTTCTTGCACCAAACTTAAACTCCGCAGCGCGCTTTCCGAGCAAGTTGCGGCGCTCAAGAAAACGTAGTCGATCCCACGAAGACACGCGTTGCTGAGCGCTCGCTTGCGAAGACTCCTTAGCCCTTCTGGAAGCAGGTTGTTTTCAAAGAACCGCTTCGTGATGGCGCGCTTGAGCGGAATGACGATCTCGGGCTGATACCCCAGGTTTTCCGGATGATGCCGCGCGCAAGCCAGCACAGCTGGAACATGTTGGATCTTGCCGCCCATTAAACTAATACGCAGCCAAAGCTCATGATCATGACAGAGTTGGGGCCAAAGCCATCCAACCCTTTCAAGAATCGACTGTCGCATGAACGACGCCGCCTGATAAATAATATGGTCGCAGTGCTCGACGGCATAGTGAAGATCCCAGTCCCGAAGGTAAGCGGTTGCAATTCGCTTCCCCTCCCGGTCAATAATTCCACAGTCACCGTAAACCACATCGACATCAGGGCATTGTTCTAGATAGGCAACCGCCTCACTGACCGCTCCCGGTGTCCAAACATCGTCCGCATTGAGCCACGCCAAAATCTCGCCCCTGCACATTTTCCATCCCTTATTAATGGCGTCAGGAGGACCGTGGTCGGGCTCTGATACCCATCGTAGCTTACCCGCGTATCTTCTGAGAATACCCAACGTTCCGTCCGTTGAACCGCCATCAATAACAATGCATTCGAGACGCGAATAATCTTGTTCCAAAACACTCTCGAGCGTTGGAATCAGGAGATCCGCACGATTGAGGCAGGGAATCACGACCGAAACCAGGGGGCAAAGCTTAGCGCACCTCAAAAGATCAAACCATCCCTTGGCGGTTGAGAAACTTCCAATCTGCCTTCGCCTTCAGATACCCAGTTCTCGCTTCAAGCCAAAAAGATTCATAGGGCAGCGAGTCGATAATGCGAAAACACAGAGCGTCCGGTAACCAATCCAATCCCTTGGTGTCAGCTCGCGCTCCCAGCTCTAGCGTATATAGACCTGCGGCAAACAGGTTTTCGATCCTGCAGTGCAGCACGTAGGATCCGGGCTTTAAGGTTTCGACAAATCCAATGGTATCGCTGCTCCGATACTGAACGATTCTTGTGCCATCCATAGCGATAATGCCGACGCCAAACACAACGTTGTAAAATCTTTCTACACAAGAAAATTCCATCTCAACCTCGAGCGCTTCCCCGGTCTGGATGACGGCGTTGCCATTGGGAGACTTTAGTTTGACTTTGGTAAATTGCAGAGATTTGCCAAGGGCAGCCCCTTCTTTTGGACGCGGTCGCTTGGTCAGGTCCAATTCTGGGAAGGAATGGGCTTCCAGTTCGTTGAGATATCCAAGAACCGATACCTCAACGTCTCCAGAAACAGTCAGTCTTCCGGATTTGAGCAACAGGCATCGATTACAAAGGCTTCTGACAGCCTGGAGGTTGTGGCTGACAAAAAGAACCGTATGACCCTCTGTCGTGACCTCCCCGATCTTTCCTAGGCATTTCTTCTGAAACGCTGCATCGCCGACCGCCAAGACCTCATCAACCAAGAGAATCTCTGGTTCCAGGTGCGCGGCAATCGAAAACGCCAAACGCATGAGCATCCCGCTAGAGTAATGCTTTACCGGAGTATCCAGGAATTTCTCCACCTCGGCAAAGGCGACGATTTCTTCAAATCTCCGATCGACCTCCCGCTTCTTCATGCCTAAAATGGTGCCGTTGAGATAGATGTTCTCGCGCCCGGTAAGTTCAGGGTGGAATCCCGTGCCGACTTCGAGGAGTGAACCCACACGTCCATAGATTTCGGCATACCCCTCGGTCGGTTCCGTAATACGCGATAAGATTCTCAGCAAGGTCGTCTTGCCGGCACCGTTTCTACCGATGACACCAACCACCTCTCCCTTCTTGATTTCAAAGGAAACATCTTTGAGCGCCCAGATGGTGTCACCATCACCATTGACGGGAGCGCCCTGATTTCCGCGAAAGACATGGAGAGTCTCGTTCAACACGTTCATTACCGTCTCGCGAAATGTGTAGTATTTTTCCCGCCGACCGATACGGTAAAGCTTTGATAGACCCTCCACTCGTATGGCCAGCTGATCCATCGGTTAAATCACATCCGCAAAGCTTCTCTCGACGCGACGAAAATAGTACAGGCCACCCAAAAGTAGGACCAACATGGTCACGATTGATGTGGCCAGTTCCAGTCCCAGACCCCCACCTCTGCCCAATAGAGCCCATCGTAGTCCCTCGATAACCCCCACCATAGGATTAACACCATAGAGAACCCGCCACGGTTCAGGGACCAGACTCGTCGGATACACAACAGGGCTCAGAAAGAGCCAAAACTGAATGATGAATGGGATCGTGTAGCGGACGTCACGGTATTGCACGTTAAGGGCTGCAAACCAAAGCCCAACGCCGAGCGCAACCGCTAGGACCAAAAAGATGAAAAACGGAAGTGTCCAAGCGCTAGCAGGGGGAGTGATGCCCCAAAAGAACATCATCGCGAGCAGAACCAAGAAGCCAAAGAAAAAGTCTACCAATCCCGCCAATACTGAAGCGAGCGGAATGATAAGACGCGGAAAATAAACTTTGGTAACCAGTCTTTCATTGGCAACCAAACTGTTGCTGGACTCCGCCAGGGCGAACGCAAAAAGCTGCCACGGAAGAATTCCACAAAAGGCGAAAATGGGATAGGGAATGCCCTCGGAGGGAACGCTAGCGAGCCGGCCAAAAAAAACAAAGAAGGCCAACGTCATGAAAACGGGTTGAAGCACCGCCCACAGAATCCCAAGAAAAGTTTGCTTGTAACGAACTTTAATGTCGCGCCAGGCAAGAAAATACAACAAGTCTCGGTATTCCCAGATCGAGCGCAAAAAGAGCGGCGACCATCCCCGACTCGGTTGGATGATCACTTTTGGCGTCGACGGCTTTTCTATACCGCGCTCCATCCCTGTATTAAAGGCCGTCGACGATCATCGAGAATCCAACCCCACAAACAGCGCTTCATATTTTTCCGCAATCTTTTCCCATTCGAATTGCTCTTTGGTTCTTCTCTGGGCGTTGGCGCCCATCGTCAACCTGAGAGTATCATCGCGTAGAAGAGACGTGATAGCCCGGCTGATCTCGTCATAATTCCAGGGTTCCACAAGGACTCCCGTTTTGCCGTCCTCCACGGCGTCCGAAATCCCTCCGATGCGGGTCGCGACACAAGGCTTGCCGGCGGCGGCCGCTTCCAGGATAACGATCCCAAATCCCTCAACGTCAGCCTCTATCGGAAGCGCCGGCAAAACCAACAAATCCGCCGCTCCATAGAACCTCAACAGTTCCTCATCATCAAGCCAGCCCAATAGTCGAACTCTATCTTCCAGACGCATTTCCAGGACTAGTTTTCTGATTTCCCCGAAGATATCGTCTCGGTGCACCATAGATTCTACAGGATTCTCACCCACGATGACAAAACAAGCCTCCGGAATCGCGGCGAAGATGCTAGGAATGGACTTAGCAAGGAACTCCGCAACTCCTTTTCTCCGCACCAGTCGTCCAACGTAGAGGATCACTTTCTTTCCTTCCAAAGCCACATCACTCTTCTTTTGTCGGCTGACCTCGGCGAATCCGGTATCGACACCCGGCGGTATAACCTGAATCGAAGCGTTTCTTGCTCCCTTGCCCTCGGCCAAAGAGGCGGTAAAACGGCTGTTGCAGATAACGGAATCACACTGCCGGATCCATTTCACACAAAGAATCTGGTAAAGCAGGTTGGGATGAACAAGGTCCAATCCGTGAACATAAACGACGCTCTTAGCGCGAAAAAGCTTCGCCAGGATGACGATCACTGGAATAACCAATGCGCTCCCCCCCAACACGATCTTGATATCGCGGTTTTCCTTGAGAAGGAGGAAACCTTTGAACAAGGCATACGCAAAAAAGGGAACAAGACCACGGAACCCCGGCCGGTAGATACCCTCTTGTCCCCCATCCGACGCATCGCCGTTAGCTGTGATCACAGACACAGACCGCTTTGCTTTAATGCTCCGGTACAGATGCCCCATGAGGGTCTCCATGCCCCCTCGTCGGGGCGGAAAATTCCACGTAATCATCAGGATGCTCATCTCACTAATGGCCAACCCAGGATGGTCCAGAGAGCTTTGATACCGCCCTAAACAGCCGCCAGGGTGAACAAGCAGAGCAAGCGGTCCAAGCAGGGTTGCATTCTTATCATGGATATGGTGGTAGAAGTGACGAAACTTGCCAATTTCGCGGTTGATTGACGCATCCCCAGAGAGAATGACTTAAGATCCTGCAATGAAAGTCTGGTTTCCCATGATTCGCGCAGAGACCGGAACTGACGTCTTCACACAGCGCCTCGCCGCCGTTCTCGACCGCTTCGGGGTTACGACCGAGACCACATGCTTCCCCCAACGTTATGAATTTGCTCCTTTTTTGCTTCGATCGTTTCCACCGCCTTCGGGCACGCGGGTCATTCACGCCAACTCCTGGAGCGGGTTTGCTTTCGCCCGCCCCGGAATTCCGTTGGTCGTTACCGAACACTTGAACGTTTTGGACCCGATGTACGGACCCTATAAGACTATAGTCCAGCGAGTCTACCATGAAACTTTAATTCGGCGTTTCATGAGGGCCTCCTTTCGCGCCGCCTCGTCGACAACCGCAGTGAGTCATTCTGTTCGAGCGTCTCTCTCGAAAACGCTAAATATCGGGTCCGCACAGGTGATTCATAACTGGATTGACACGCGGCGCTTTCACCCGCGGTTCGACGATTCCGACAAGAAACAATCGATTTGCCTGTTATTTGTTGGCAATCCTTCCAGGAGAAAGGGAGCCGATTTGCTGGCACCCATCATGGAAAAACTTGGCTCAGATTTCAATCTGCTTTTCACGTCAGGACTCAACGGCAGAAATACTATCGCCACAACACCCAACATGGTTCGCTTAGGCCGGCTTACCGGGGATCAGAACCTCGTTGATACCTACCATCAATGCGACGCCCTGTTGTTTCCCACCCGATTTGAAGGTTTTGGCCTGGCCGCGATTGAGGCTATGTCCTGCGGAAAACCCGTCATTGCAACCAATTGTTGTTCTCTTCCCGAAGTAGTCGGAGACGGCGTCGCAGGAATTCTGTGCCCTGTCAATGACATCCAAGCCTTTGCCGACGCGTCCAGAAAACTCGCGAAAAATCCTGAAATCCGGCAGCAACTGGCCCGCGGAGCCAGGGTACGCGCTATAGAGTTGTTCTCCGAAGAACGCATTATACCGCAATACGTGGCTCTTTACGAAAGCTTGGTGCAGTAACGAATGGACAAAGTCCATATCATTATCCCCGTGTTCACCGGCTGGAACGAAACTCAAAGATGCCTTGACGCTCTGCGCGCTAGCACTTATCGCAACCTCGAGATCGTGGTCGTTTACCACGGCGTCGACAACGAGATGAAAAAAGCCTTGGAAACCGGCTATCCGGAGGCCCATTGCGTCGTTGGCCTGCCCACGCTCTGGTGGGCGGGAGCCACCAATCTGGGGATTCGCACGGCGTTGACCGAAGGAGCCAGCCACATTATGCTTCTGAACCATGACTGCTACGTGGATTCCGACACCATCGCCCGGCTGCTGGCACACGCACAGAAAGTCGGACAGGCCATCGTTGCGCCGATCCAAAAAGATTTTGTTACCAATCAAGTGACAGCCGTAACGGCAGGCACCTGTTTCTTATTAGGATTCCCCACGCTCGTCTTCTCGTGGAAGGAAAAGCAACTGCAAACCCCCCAGCTCCTGCACACCCGGCTTATCCTGGGGGGCCGCGGCGCTCTCATCCCTGCGAAGGTGTTCGAGCGCGTCGGCTTCTTCGACGAGGTCAATCTTCCCAGTTATTACTCTGACCACGATTTTTACTTGCGCTGTCGGCGGCGGCGGATCCCGCTCCTGGTTGCCACCGATTGTGCGGTCTCAATCGATAACCGCAGGACCACACTTGCAGCCCGCCCTGGGGAGCTGAGCTTTCGCGAATTCCTGGAAACTCTGAGAGTACCAAGATCCCATCGAAACCTACGGGATCTGAAGCAGATTTTCAGGCTTCATCATCCCATCCGGGGTATTTACCGTACCGGCGTGGCCTTGAACTTGCTTCGTTACTGCCTCATCTACACAGGCAAGCGGCTGAAGAACGCGCTGGTTTCACGCGCTACCTCGAGCTAGTCTTTCCCATCCGAACCTTCAGTCAAAGGACGCGAATGCCGCTCCATTCGCAAAAGCGCCACCTGTTCTGAAACTAAACCTAACATAAAAACGATGACGCCTGTGGTGAGCAAAAAAACCGCCATATTGGTGAAACGGCCTTCGGTAAGATAGGTATACAAATAATATCCAAATCCGGTAATGAAAAAAAACCCACTCACTGGCAGGAAAACTCGGAGCGGAGAAAAGAGGGTTGCGATCTTGGTAATGATCAGCAGAAACCGAAGGCCATCGGAAATGAGACTGATCTTGCTTTGGCCGCTTCGGTACAAACTGTGAATCGGAACGTATTTAACAGTTAGTCCGGAGCGTAAAAAGGCCAGCGTCAGCGTCGAAGGGTAGGAAAACTCATTCGGCAAAAGGTCGATGAACCTAAGCGCATCCGCGCGCCGCACAACCCGAAAACCCGACGTGAGGTCCTGGACTCGAAACTTGGTAACGTAGGAAGCGAACGCGTTGTAAATCAAATTTGCCACATTGCGGTGAAATCGTAATTTTGATCCTTTGGCGCGGGCGCCCACAACCATATGGTAGCGCTCGGCTTCGGCGACAAGCTTGGGAATGTCTTCCGGTTGATGCTGCCCGTCACTATCCATCAAGACCAATAGCCTGCCGCAGGCGGCTCTGATTCCGCTCTTGATTGCCGCGCCATTGCCAATATTATAGGGGTGCGCAATCACCCGAATTTCTTTTCCTTCTGCCATGCGTGCGCTTCCGTCCGTTGAGCCATCATCGACGAGGATGATCTCCGCGTTGGGAAGGCTCAAGGCTCCCAGCCGCTCCAGAAGGGTCGCCAAGTTCCGCGCCTCATTGAACACTGGAAGGATGATTGAAAACTCGCAATCTTTAGCCATTGATCTGGTACAGAGAGTATCCGCGCGCATGGTACAACTCTTTCAACATGCGTTCTTTAAAAGCCTGCCATAGGCCGAGCTTTTGCGCCGGCAGGTTGTGGATCAAAAACCTCTGCAAAAGCTCCTCGCGCGCCATCAAGTGCGTGAGATTCCGCTCTTTCAGTTGCTTTTCGATGCCTCTTGGATCCTCGGCGGTGTTGATGGTTTGCAGCAAGACCCAGGGGAGTTCACCACCATCGTAGAAATAGCTGCGGCGGCAATAATAAGCCCTGCGTCCCACGAAGAGAAGATAAATCCGTGCCGAAACGGGAAGGTTCTCATTGATGTATTGGAAGACCGGGTATTCGCCGATTGCCCGCGTAAGGTAAGCCTCTCGGCTTTCCTCTCCCAGGATATAGGCGAGGGGAGAAACTCGCTGAAAATACGAAGCCAGATAAATCAGGTTGAGGGCCAGTAAGCTCGCCACAGCCGTAACGAGAATCCAGGGACGAGCGATGCGCAAGTAAATATTGTGGACGGCGTAAACCAAAAGGATAACGAGCGGGGGCAAGATCGGCACGAGGTAGCGAATCCGCAGGTCCGTGAGAAAAACTGCGAACAGAAGATAGGAGAGCGCAAAAAAGAACAATAATCGCTTCTCTTCATACCACTTCCCTTTGAAAGCCCAGGGCAAAAAGACCAGCAACATGGGGTTCAGAACGCCGTCAAAGTATTGCGGTTGATCATCACGGCCTGAAAAGAAGATACGCAAAGGCACGGCTGCAATTTCCCACCAGCTTTCTCCATAGAGAAGTCGTCTCCTCGTCAGGATTCCCAATCCCGGATCGCCTGTGACCTTGTCACCTCCGCCGAAGATATTCAAGAAAAAAGGGAAGACAGGATTCCCCGTCCAAAACAAGTTACGTAGCAACCACGGACTGAAAGCAACAAAAGCACTGGCGAAAAACAGTAAGGCCTTGGCCCTCATCGCGCGCGTCGCCCCCTCTCCGCCTAGTTGGAACAAGAGGAGCAAGGACAGAAGAAAAAAAACCAAAATTCCGTTAGGCTTGGTCCCCAAGACGAATCCAGCCATGAGACCCGCCACCACCAGCCAGCGTTGTGATTGATTTTCTTGCCACTGCAAGATGCCGAGAAACGACCCGGTAGAAAAGAAAACCAGTCCCAAATCGACATATGCCTGGCTGCTCAGCCGGAGAATGACCGGGATCGAAACGAAAAAGAGCAATCCCAAAAGTCCGTAAATCCTATTCAGTCGCAAGGACAGATAGCTGTAAACCAACAGTCCCGTCAAAAGCCCAAACAGACCGTGAACCAGCTTGGGAACAAAATCCCAATCCCAGCGCACAAAAGGAACATAGAACATCTCCACAAGCATGGGATAGTATGAGGGCAAAACAAATGGAATTTCAAAAATTCGGCCCTGATCCGCATAGAGACGAGAGATGGCAAGGTGGTGGGTCAGTTCATCTCTCGCTGTCGGCGGAACCAAGCCCAAGACAAGATCGGTGATCAGGATCGCTAGGACTAAATACCAGCTCAGACGTCCAACCAGGGAGGTCTCCTTCACCGACAGGAAAACCGCCAAGGAATAAATCGTCGCCCCCAGGAGCACTGCGACCAACAGCAGATTGGGTACGGGATCATTGAGATGGCCCAGGAGGCCGCTGATCTGGTAAAGAGTTGCGCTGCTACCAAGCGCGCAACCGAGAAGGCACAGCCGGTATAGCAGAAACGCGAAACAAAGCGGATCTAACGTCTTCCCAGCCTTTGTTTGAGCCATTGTCCAATGACCGGGAAAATCTCTGTTTTGGCGTCGCGGCCCAAAACCAGATCGAAATGACCGTAGGCGGTTGCCTTCTTGTTCTCGGATCCAAAAATTTTTAGCGTCCGATCCGCTGATCCCAAACGCGCATAGACTTGTTCCAACGCTTTTGGCGGCGCGATCAAGTCCTGCCTTCCGCCAATGAGCAAAACCGGAATCCGAATCTTGCCCAGGTGTTCGCGATAGCGAAAATACCCACGAGATGACACAACCTCGCCCCGCTCCAACATAAGCAAAAGGTGGTCAAAAACACCTGGGTTGATCACGGCCAAGGCATCATCGAAAAACTTTTCCTTCACTTCATCGTCCATATTGTCTGGATTGTAGAAAAGTTTCCCCAGCTCGGGCACGAGTGGAACCAGGAAGCGAATCAGTGAAGGACCATTAACATAAAGAAGAAATTTCTTCGCTGTTGGGTGCTCATTAAGGCCAAGCAAACTCTTCATCGGGTCTTGCTGCGGCTCATTGAATGTCACGGGCGCTGCGATTGTGACTAAAGCCCCCACATGCGGGTCCGGGCTTTGTCCCAGATATCCATAAGCAAGCACTCCCCCCAACTCGAAGCCAATCCAGCCAACCTTCGAGCTCTTGGTTTCTTTGAGAACGTATTGAATCACCTGCGGGATATCTTGCTCCACGAACACATCCAAGTTCCAGTTTTTCGGCGGATCCTTAAGTGGAGCCAGGCTCCGTCCTGTGCCACGAAAAGAGAGATTCCAGACGTCGAATCCCTGTTGCGCCAGATACCGGGCAAGACTGTTGTCTTCATCGAAATTGAGAAACGAACTGTTAACTAAGAGTCCATGGCTGAGAATGAGGGGCAAACTGTGCTGCGCTGCTCCGTCGGGATGCAAACGTTCTAGGGCAAGTTCAAACTTCTCCCGAGTCACGGCCCAGTGGAGTTCGTGCGCGATCTGCACGTCTTCGGCTGCGCGCCCCTGAGAAAGGGGGAAAAGGCTGAAAAGAATGAGATAGAGAAGGGAACACTGCTTAACGGGATGCCTCTTTCTGGTTTTCCTTAAGGAGCGCACGGTGGTATTCAACGATGCCCATTATGGGGCGAGGTAAGAAATCTGTCAATCAAGTCGAGCCGAGGAAGCTTTCTCCGACGCTTTAGAATCCAACTCCTGGAGTTTTCCTTGAGTCAAGGTGTTTTGTGGGTTCAAGGCCAATGCCGCGCGCGCGGCTCGAATCGCTTTCTCGACGTCATTTGCTTCTTCGGCGAGGTCGGCCGTCGCTAACCAAAGACTCTGCGCTCCCGGAAAATCTCCATTGTCGCTCGCTTCGGCTGCCCCTTTTTCCAGACAGCATAAAGCTGTGCCCATGTCTCCGGCGCCGACGTAAACTTGCGCCATCTTTTGATAAACGACGGCCCGTTTGTCTTTGAGATCGTAAAAGCGCGGCGTGATCTTGAGGAAAGCTTCGCCGTCCTCGTGTGCAACTTTAGCCCCGGATCCAGGGCGTTTCGGTTGCGGGCGGTAAAAAAGGCGATTTGCTTCCAACACCGACGTTCAACCCGGCAGCAGCGATTAAAAACCAAAAAGACAGTTAAACGGGCTCCCAACATTCCCATCTCCTTATGGGTCAAATCATTGTCACGATTCGCAGATTGTACCAGAATCGCGTTCAGGGTTCATAACAGTTTCGATAACGAATCTTTGGAGAATTCGCCCGCGATGGCACCGCTTCCGACAGACAAGCGGCGGTTTGACCTCGCGGAAGTTCCTGAGTATTCTGTGGGCGGACAAACACCATGAGTAAAGACCCGCCCGTGAGCCGTCAGGTTAGCAACTTTTACCGGGAAACCGAAGAACGACACCTGTGTCGAGCATCTCAAGGAGACTCCATGGCCAAGTATCTTCAGTGCAGTGAATGTGGCAAGCTTGCGTTTTATTACGATGACTACGTCGGCACGGAAAAGCCTTTTTATCTCCGTCATATGAGGTACCCCGACGGCACTAAACCACAATCACCCCGTTGCGTTAGCTGTGGCGGCGTGCCAAGACTCATCGCCGATTTCATCAAAGAAGAAAAAGCCGGGGCTAAACACGAATAATATTAACCAGGAAAATAAAGAGGAGGAGCCGACGGGGGCACAAGCTCCTTCGCTTTAAACTTTTCTAGCACGGGCTCCAGCGAAGCAACCTTCCGGACAAAGACAAAAGCGACCGGATCGGAATAGATATAAACCCACTCGGGATCCTGACGCAGGAGCGCGGTCACGGGATGCCACCGATTTGTGACCGCAATCTCGGCGGGATAGCGTTCCAACAGGTTTTTCCAGCTTTTCTTCCCTTCCATCCACCCCCAGTTGTCTTCGATGACCCTCATCGGATAGGCTGTGGTATAACGTCCATCTATGGAAATTCGACTTCCGGGGTAGAGCTTCCAGATGAAGTATTCCCCCCAGTCAAAAGGAACCGCCAGGTTCCCTCGAATGCCATTGCGCTGCAAAAATTCGGACGCTTGAGTCGGATACTCAAAGGGACTGACAACAATCCGAAACCCATTTTCCCAATGGATCCGTCCGATCGCATGAATCTGATAAACCCCGGCGACAAGCAACCCTCCAACAAGCCATGGCCAGGCTCTTTCCCCTACGACCTCCCCGAATCTTAGCCTTACCAGCAAAAACAGCTGATCCAGTCCTCGCGCGAGCATCGGAGCAGCAGCGATTGCAAAGAGAGGGGTATGGCGTTGATGACGGAAGGCAAGCAAACCCGCAAGAACTGCGAGCCAGAAATCCCAACGTTGCCACGCTTGGCTCCGCCAAGAAAAACTCGCAAGACAAAGAACCGTTAGCTTAAAGCCAAGAAAAGAAGCACCAAGAAAAGGGATAGGGCGCCACTCACTAATGGCGCGATCCAAGAAAAGATCGTTCGCCAGGAATGTCACCAAACGGAGCCCGTAAGGATTGAAGCCCAGAACCAAGAGCGACAGAAGGAGCGAAATTCCAACATGGATTTTGGCTTTTCTGCTAGGTAGCCCTACGAGCTTAGATCCGGTGAACATGGCGTGGGCACCCAGGCCCGCCACAACCCCGCCATGAAGATTGACCCACAGTGCCGTCAGCGGAACGATCCGGAATAGGACCTTCTCACCCATCGCCTCACTCCGATGGAGGAGAAACAGAACGAGCGCAAAAAACAGTAACGTGAAAACTTGAGGCCTGACGTCGAACCCTGGAGACAAGAGCGCCATCACCCAAACCAGCGAAAGAAGACGAATGACAGGAGATGAAACGTGGGCTTTGAGCGTAAGGTTTAAAACCCACAGGAGTCCAGCACCCACGACCGTCTTAAGCAGAATCAGGCCGCTTGATCCAAACCGCGAATAGATGCCCCAAAAAATCACCTCAGCCAACCACTCGTGATTGATCCACGGTTGGTCCGGCGCCGTAAAGGAATAAGTGTTGAGCGTCGGGATTGTTCCACTGACGCTGATCTCTCTGCCAAAGAAGAGATGCCCCCAAAGATCATTATCCGCCTCCGGATAGGAAAAGAAGTAAACGAGAGAAGAAAAAATAAAGAAAACAACAGCAGTCGAGGCCAGCTTCCCGAGCTGGCTGTGGCCGGATCGATAAGAAAGAGTCAAAGGGCCTCTCGCGCGTGCACGATTTCCAATCCCCTCCTTGCTAAACGGTTCTTCGGATCCAACTCCAGAGCCTTCAGGAATGACTTTTCCGCCTCGACAAAATCAGACCGAAAAGCATAGGCAACGCCTAAATTGAAGCGCGCCGTGGAGTTTCTCGGCTGCAGTTCCGTCGCGAGCTTGAATTCTTCCAGCGCCTGGGCCAGCATTTGGTACCGAAGAAAAACAATCCCCAGATTATTATGAGCGACAGCGTCGTTTCGGATATCATAGACGAAGATCGAATAGCCAATCTGTGCCATTGGCTTGTATCGTTTCAGCCAGCCGTAGGAATCAACCGGCAAATAGACAGACTGGAGATTTGTCGCGCTGACCGCGATGAAGTGAGTCGACCGAGGTTCAGGGCTTTCGCCGCAATTCGATGGGGAACCGGGAAGAAATATAAACTTGATTCCGTAATAACATGGGCTCGCGGTGCCAAAATAACTCAAATAAATCTGCTCGATTCCCTTTTCCATCATGAATTTCTTCAATCTCTTAACGTCTTGTCCCCAGTCCAGATTGGAATCCACAAGGGTTAAGTATCCCCGATCGGGGCCCACAAACTCGTTAAAGTAAGCAAGGTAACTCGGAAAGACTCTCAGGGTCGAAAGAAGATACCAGAGCGCCAGTCCGCAGAAACCAGCCGCAAAAAATCTCGGCCTGCTAACCCGGATCGTGACAATGCTGCTGGCGAGAACGATCAGGAACGGATAAACCGGCAGAATGTGCCGCAGTCCTATATTGAGATGGCTTCCCAGCCCCACGCAGAATAGGACTCCGACGGGAATCAGGAGAAAGTATTCCGCCTCGTTCTTTCTGAAACTGACGAGCGCAAGGGCAACAAAGATAAAGATTAACAGAGCGACAGGAGTCTTTACCGCAAAGGCGATCAGAAAATAGTACCACCAACCATCAGTCGAATAATCGCCCATAAGAAATGCGCGGTGACCGATAATCGCGAGCTGGCCAGCTCGGTAATGAACGATAGCATGGTGAACGCCGGCCAGGGCAAGCTTCCAACTGGCTCCGTAGAAGATCAAGAGGAGCGTCACCGCCACGCCGACGACGCTGAATAGGGCCGCAAGGGCGATCGCGACCCTTCGCGCAATTGCGCGCCCTCTTGTAACAGCAACAAAGAGCGGAAAACCGTTTCCGGCAAGCGAGCGGGGCGGTGCCAGTAACGCTAAAATGCCCAGAATCGGCAACAGGACAATGGCCGAAAACTTCGACAGTAGGGCGAGCCCGAGAAGAACCCCCGTGAGTAGAAGGCCCTTCAAGGAAGGTCCAGCGTGGTAGGACCAAAACTGATATATCGTGGAAAAAATCAACAGCGTCACGAGAAGATCATTGGTAGCCAAGCGGGAATGCGCCATGATGTTGGGCTCGAAGCTATACAGGAAAAACGCCAAGAGACCCGCTCCAGCTCCGTAAAGCTCATTGGCCCATTCAAACACGAGCAAGCCAAGAACAAGTGATAAGATAACGATTGGAATCCGGCTCCAGAACAGCATCCGATCAGCCGTACGATTCGCAACGTAAAAGAACTGTTCGGCAAAATCGTATCGGTATTTCTGAATCTTTTCTTTCTGTTGCCAGCTTGAGTGCTCTAGCGGGAGAGCCGGTCGAAAAATCAAGAGTGGGAGAGCTATTAGGATTCTCGCGAGGGGGGGGTGATCGTTCACAAGTCTTAAGTCGCCGGTAAACAGCTCGGCATAGCCAGCCGCTGGGCTAACCATTTCGTCAAACGTGGGCGCGTCATTCCACATACTGGCGATCGCCTGCAAAATAAAGAGACCGGCTAGAACGCAGACGCAAGCTCTGACGGTGTTAACGGACAGTGAATGAGTGGGCGTGTTTTGCAGCATCAATCTTTTGGCCTGAAGCTCTCCAGCTATTTTTGTTGTGCCAGGAGATGCGTATGTCAGTGAAATTTGCGGTTTTAAACCAGGACGAGATTTGATCACCCTCTAAGTAAAAGGCGACTGGGGCAAGAAGGTGATCAAAAACGATCGAATGGATCTCCTTGAATGAGAAACCGGAGATATAAAAAAGATAGTCGTTGTAAAACAAGCATCGCGCTACAGAACCCCAACGAAGGTTTAGGGGCCTGTAAAGCATCTTGCACGTGGCAGAGAGGAGAGCGGACACGGGAAAACTCAACCCTCTCAGCAGGAAAAGTGGCATCTTGGAGGTTACCAGCTTTCGCAGCGGATTCACGAATATGACGATCCATCCATTGCCCTCTCTTGCGTAAACCCAGATCGATAGAATTCCGCCACCCGCCAAAAGCGCAGCCAGAGCCTTAAAGCCTTCTGCTGGCGCGCAGAGATGGTGGAGAACGCCGATGCAATAAATGTAGTCAAATTCCCGCTTCAGCGGAGGATGGCAAATATCAGCCTGGATCAGGAACACATTCCCCAGGTCTTTGGTGTTGGCGTAGGCAACCTGGACGGCCTCGCTGGCATCCATTCCAATAACCAACTTGGCTCCAAAGCCAGCGGCTAAGCGTACGTGCCTTCCTTTCCCGCAGCCCGCATCCAGGACGACCTTGCCTTCGAAAAAGTTCTTCCCGATCGGGCGAATCCAATCGAGAAACTGTCTTTCATAGTCCTGGGTAATATGAGGAAAACTCTTCCATTCATAGCCGAAGCGCTCGGCCGTCGAAGTCTCCATGAAACCGCAGAGCAACCTGGGGATACCGCCAGCAATGAGGAATTCTTTGTGACAGCCGAGACAAACAAGTGTCCCTTCGAGAACCTCCAACCCCTCCGGTACTGACTCCTTGAGCTGGAGTTCAAACCTGCAACTCGGACATGCCAGCAGTCGCAAAAATTCTTGTTTCATGGCCAAGCCCGCATGAAGCGGTCATACCAGATCTGGAAAACAATGAGCGGCCAGAGAAGTTTCCGGTGGTCTCTCTTTTTCTGCAGATGCTCATCCATCAGGCGCTTGATATAAGGATAGTTGAAGAATCCCTGCCGCGTGATCCGCTCCTCACTCAACTGATTGGTCATGAGTTCCTTCAGCTCGCCGCAGAGCCAGCGCGAGATCGGAACGCCAAACCCCTTCTTGGGCCGGCGGATGATTGACTCCGGTAAGATGCCCTGAGCGGCTTTCTTTAGAAGGACCTTGGTCCGAAGGCCATCGAGCTTATAGACCAGCGGGAGGCTGCAGACAAATTCTACGAACCCGTGGTCCAGCAGCGGGCACCGGATTTCCAAGGAGTTGGCCATGCTGGCACGGTCGACTTTGACGAGGACGTCGTCTTGGAGGTAAAGCTTCATCGACAGATAGAGAATCCGTTCAAGATCCTTTGTCAGTCGGCTTGCGCTGATGTAATGAAAGATATCTTCATAGGTATTGTGATGCCCGAGCTCTGACTTGAGCTCATCATGAAGCAAGTCCCTCTTTTCCTCGTCGACGTAAGCCCCCATCCAAATAAAAAACCTTATCTCCGATGAAACCCCGGCACCTTTTAGAAACTGCTTGATCTTAAAATCGGTACTGATGTTCTTATGCGAAACGGGAAGACGAGAAGCCAGGTTTTTGAGGGTATTCTTTAGAAATCCCGGCAGGCTATCGTAATAGGTTACTAACCGGTGGGCTTGATACGTTGGGTACCCTGCGAATAGCTCGTCGCCACCGTCTCCGCTCAAGGCAACCTTGACCTTGCCGGAAGTAAATTTCGAAAGCAGATAAGTCGGCAAGATGGAAGCATCTGCTAAGGGCTCGTCGAGAAAGTTCGGAAGTTGCTCCACCCCCTTTAACATCTCGGCCGTATTGAAAACCATCAATTCGTGTTTGATATTTAGAGCCCGCGCTGCCTGCGTTGCGAATCGGCTCTCATCGAAGGAGCGCTCCTCAAAACCGATTGTAAAACATTCCAGCTCCCGGTTGCTCCTGGTCGCTAGAGCTGCGACCAGGCCAGAGTCGATCCCCCCGCTCAGAAACACTCCCACCGGCACGTCGGCAACAAGCTGCGACTCCACGGCGCTTGCCAGCTTCTCCCGAAGTTCCTCCACGTAGTGGGCCTCGCTCTTGTAGCTCATCGGATTGTCCGTCAAGGGAACGTCCCAGTACTGGCGCAGTCTCGCCTGGCCATCCTGGTAGATGAGAAAGTGGCCGGGCTCTAACTTTTTGACGGTTTCAAAGATCGTGTTCGGCGCCGGGATGTACTCATAGGTCAGATACTTGCTCAACGATCTTAGATCCAGTCCACGAGAGATCCTAGGATGCTTTAATAGCGCCTTGATCTCCGAGCCAAAAATAATCTCGCCGTTGCTCAGGCAGTAATGCAGGGGTTTTTCCCCGATTCTATCTCTGGCGAGGAAAAGGGTGCGGTTCTTGCCATCCCAAAGCGCAAACGCAAACATACCGTGCAGCCGGAGCAGGCACTCAGGACCGGATTCTTCGTAAAGGTGAAGAACGACTTCGGTATCGGAGTTGGACCGAAACGTGTGCCCTTTTTGGCTCAATTCTTCTCTCAGGGACCGAAAGTTATAAATCTCGCCGTTGAAAGTAATCCAGAGGCTTTCATCTTCGTTCGTCATCGGCTGTCTGCCAGCAGGAGAAAGGTCAATGATGCTGAGTCTTTTGTGGCCGAGTCCGATAGACAGTTCCGCGCCGTGATGGATGAACTGTCCCTCATCATCCGGGCCCCGGCGGCTCAGGGTTTCACCCATGGCGTGCAAGATCTCAGGGAGAACCCGCTCTTTCGATGACAAGTAGCCGTAAATCCCACACACAGTTCTAATAAGCCCTTTCCCTCTTAAAGCCCCTGGTTACAGAAACGAGGATGATTCCACAGAGGGTGGTCAAGGAAACCGCCAGACCCGAGGTAAAAGACCGCGGCTTGTAAAGAAATTCCACCATATGGGTTCCTGCCGGCAGAACGACGCCGCGGAAAAAAAAATTGGCCTTCAGGATCTCCCCTTCTTTCCCATTCACGTAGACCCGCCACCCCGGGTAGAAGGAATCGGCCAACACGAGCACTCCCGAACCGTTAAGAAAGGCGCGGATTTTTACCCGCGTATCCGAATAGTGCACGACCGCGACAGCCGCCCGAAATCCTTCTCGGTGAGAAAGCCCGATACCGTTTTCCAGAATGACTTGCCGTAGTGGATTGAAGTTGCGGCTCGCAAGCCGTTCCAGGATCTTTCTTGGCTCTTTTTCCAACACTGCTTCCGGGACAATGTAAGTTCTGGGAACGACCGTCTGGACTCCGTAAAGCCACAGCGGGTGTTCGGGAAATTTCTCGATTAACCTGATTTCCTGATTGGAGAAAAATTGGGGACTGGTCACGTAGGCTACGTTCAAAACGCCCAACAGCCGGAATAATTGTTCCGGCGAAAGATGGCCGCCTTGCCGGAGCAACAAATCATAGGGCTTTCGCCTCAACGCGTCCATTTCCTGCATATACTCGAACCCAAAAAAGACACCGCTGTTTGGGGTGAGAGACGAGAAAACCGCGGCAATCGTGTGCGCAAAATCCTTTTTTGGCACGACATAGGCGTTGGGATGCAGGGTCCCTAACTGTGGAAGATAGAAGACACGGTTCATCTCTCGATCGGGGGAGGATAGAACTCTTGGAGCCTCCTCAATCACGTCAGGCGCCAATGAAAAGTGATAGGATTGATGGGCCGAGGCTAGATCACAAAAAGTTATGGCCATTAGCAGCACCTGGAGGATTCCGCAACGAACGATGCCCTTCTTCCACAGAAGCAAGAGAACAGAAATCGTGGTCAGGAGAATGATTTGCCTTTCCAAATTCACCATCACGCCTGAAGCGATTCTCAAGTTTCCGGCATCATAAAGCGGCGTCCCTGTACGTCGGGCCACCAGGGCAATCAGATCAAGAAGATGCAGTCGGTAAAAAACATATACGCTCAGGAATAGAAACGGGGCGGCGGCAAACGCAATATAGGGGTAGCGCCGGTCGGCGGTTGCCTCGTCCCGCAAGCATTGTGATAGACCATTCAGCGTCATGTACCAGAGCAGCGCGAAGGTGAGGAACAGAAACTTTTCCGGAAACCGCATGCGCCCCAGAACCGGAAAAAAGTCAAACAATATCCGATGGAGCGGTACATAACTCCCCATCGCTAGAAGCAAGGTGCCCAAGACCAATCCCAACATAACTGCCTTCTCCCGGCTCGAGCTTTTGGTCATCCAGAGTAAGAGACCCGGCGGAGCGATCGCGCCTAGATACAAGCTGAGCAGGAATGGCGGTTCCTTCGCAAGAAACAAACTCAGTCCGTTGTAAGCATGCAGATTGACTTCTTTGTCTAAGAAGAAAAAATTGATCAACCGCCACGGATCAATAGACCATGCTGAGGCCTTGCTGTAGGGAATCGTTTCGGAGCGCCAGGATTCCAAAAACAACTCCAGGCTAGGAATAATTTGTATCATCGCAAGCCCGGCCGCAATGAGGTGCGCTCCACAAAGAACCAACAACACTCGCCCAAAGGACACATCTTCCCCGTTTGCCCTGGCTCTGATGCCGACGAGAAAGCCCAGACACACGGTCATCAGCCAAATCTCCGGAGAACCTGCAAGAAATTGCATCACGCAAAACAACACCAGAATCACAAAATTCCTTCGCGAAAGCCGATAAACGCATCTGTCAATAAAGTAAAGGACCCAGGGCATCCACACAGCCGTCTGAAAATGATCCATCAGGTTACTAAGCGAGACGATCACGCCCCCAAATGCAAAGAGATTCGCGCCCAGCAATGCGAGCGGCCGCGAGATGCCCCAGCGAAGGCACAACATATAAGCGCCCGTGGCACCGACGAGGTAATGAGCGACGAAAAGGAACCGGACGGCACTGAAGAAAGGTAACAGAGCAAAGACAAGGTTAGGCGGATAGAAGACGGCGGACTGAGGATTCGCCAGAAACGGAAAACCCATACCGAGCTGCTTGCTCCAGAAAGGGATTTCCCCGGCCTGGAAACTCCGCGCCAAAACGAGCTTTGCTGGATAAAAGTAGGTACTGAGATCACGGAAGAAAGGAACCTTGCCGCTTCTTAGAACATCATCGGTAAACCATACCACCATGATCACGAGGATCAGCAGCGAAACCAGATTACGGAGCAGTCCATAATTGGGCCCAGGATTTTCTTTCTCCGCATTGGACATTTGGCAGTGGTTCGTGCTCGCGCTTCTTATTTGCAACATCATCGCGCGGCTTCAGTTTAAAGCGCAAATATGGAAAGCCGTGTGCCGGCAACTCCTACTAGCAGCGATGCACTCATCGCCGTGACGATGATACCGTGGCGTAGAGAATCCGGTTCATATTCGAAAAGAATCCGGGATTGGCCGGCCGGGAGTAACACCGCACGGAAAAAATGATTGGCCCTTAGGATCCGTGTTTCAGTCCCATTCACATACGCCTTCCATCCGGGGGCAAACGCATCCGTGAGAACTAAAATTGCAGGGGCATTGAGAACCGCGAAAAGACCGACCTGCTGATTTGTATAGGAGAGGATTCTTACCGTTCCGGAAAAATGCCGCGTTTCGGACAGCCGAACGGGTTCGTCCAAGAGAACAAACTCATTTGGATCAAATTCTTGAGATCCCAGTTTGGCGATGGTTTGTTTCGGGTCTTTTTCATAGCTCGCGTAGGGTACAACGTAGACCCGCGGAGTGACTTGCTCGATCCGATAAAACCATGACGGATGCTTGGGGAAGTGAGCGAGGAGAGTAAGACCATCCGCGCGGAATTCCGCCAGGCTAATTATGTATTTCGCGTTCATTCTGGCCAAAAGCCGGATCAAATCGCCTCTCGATAACCCGCTCGCAACCTCAAGGAACAGCGAATAAGAGCGCCGCGCGAGAGCGTCAACGTCCTGCACGTAGTTCACTCCCCAAAATCGTCCCGTATTTGGGCGCAGGGTCTCAAGCGCGAACCTGGCCTGATCAGCCGGGGATTTCGCGCCTGAGAAAAGTGCGGCGACCGGATGAAGCGGGAGTGGGGAAGAGACATAGAAGAGTCGGTAAAAATCCCGACCTTTGAGGAGGGTTAAAGCCTCAGGCCGTTTCGAGAGTAGAGTTTGGTCTGCAAGAAATCGATAGGGCGCATCCGCAGCATAGAGATCAATGAACGCGACCGCGACAACTAGGCCCTGGAAGAGACTCACTTGAATTTTCTTCGTTTGCCGTAAGAAAAGGAGAAGGCCGACACCGATAAGCAAAACTATCTGCCTCTCCAAAGAAAAGAGCAATGCCGGAATGTCGTTTATGGAGATCGCAACTGCCATGTGTCCGTTAGCCTGCAATCCTATATAACAGACAAGAAGTATTGCACACAGAATCGCGGGCCCGATTAAATACCCGGAGCTCCTACGCTCGTTCGACTCTTTCAGTAGATCGGCCAAACCTTGAAGTGCCGTATACACTAAAAGACAAAAAGGAACGAAGAAAAATTTCTCCGGAAATCGACTCAAAAACATCAGTGGTGCGTACTGATAGAGTAGACCATAGAACGGGGTGTGGCTGCCCAGCGAGAGAGCCAACGTAACAAGAATGATGCCCGCTAGACCGCATCGCTGAGTTCTTCGGCCTGTCAGAAACCAATTCGACAACCCAAACGGGAAGAGCGCCCCTACGTACAGGGTCATAAAGAACGGAGCCGGGAGGTCAAAAAAAGACTGGAAGCTGGCAAAAGAGGTCGGATCGACCTCTTTGTCTAAGAATATCAGGTTCAATAGACTCCCCGGGTGCAGAGACCAAAACGTACTGCTCCCGTAAGACGGAGCCTGAAAGCGAGCCGTTTCCCTGAGCAGCTCTAAGCCGGGAAGAATCTGGCACATGGAGAGTCCAACGGCAAAACCATTTCCCAGTAAGAAGGGTAACAGGATGCGCCTCAACGGAAGTTCTCTTTCTCCCATCAGCTTTACACCATTGAGTAAAACCAGGCTCATCGTCATGGCATAGAATTCCGGCGATCCGGCGAAAAGCTGCGTGGCTGCGACGAGCACAAAACCAAAAAGTGCGCTTTTGGTCCTGAAAAGAAAAAGCTTTTCTGATGACAAAATCAGCCAGGGCAACCAAACCGCGGACTGAAAGTGATTTAGCAAATTCAGCAGTGAAATCATGCAACCCGAAAAACAGAACAGTACGGACCCAATCACTGCAACGAAGCGAGACCAGCCCCAAAAGCGGCAAAGGCAATAGGCGCCCGCCGCGGCAACGAGGGAGTGAAATATAAACGTAACTTTTACCGCGGTCCAAAAGGGCAACAGGACGTAAGCCAGATTAGGTGCGTAGAAGGCTCCCGCCTGGAAATTGGCCAGTAGGGGGAAACCCATCGCGAGTTTAGAGTCCCACAAGGGAAGCTCTCCCGCCTGAAGGCTATAAGCCAGGCTGAATCTCATCGGGTAAAAGATCGGCCCCAGGTCGCGAAACAACGGAACCTGCGAATCGGCGATCATCTCAAAGAAGAAAGCCAAAACGAATACAACCACAAGAAAAAGGGGAATGAGTTCAGGGGAAAAACCTATTCGTTTATCAGGCTGCACGTTTTCTTTGCCGAAACCCTTGGTAAAGAATCCAAGCGCCGAAACTCGAGAGCGATAGCAATGAGACGACCACACCGATCGTGAAGCTGAGCGGCTTATAGCGGAACTCGACCCGATGGTTCCCCGCCGGCAACTCAACCGCACGGAAAAAGAGATTCGCTCGCAGAATCTGCCTTTCTTCGCCATCCACATAGGCACGCCATCCGGGATAGTAAGAATCCGCCAAGACTAACACGCCAGCCTTGCTCAGCCAGACCCCGAGCGTCACCCGTTGGCTGGTATAATTCAGGATCCTGGCCCACGAATGGAATTCACCTCCGGACCAAAGATTCAAATTCCGCTCCAAAATAACTTCACGCTTGCCGTCAAACTCATTGCTTGAAAGCCTTTCCAGGACTTTAGAAGGATCGGTCTCCGCCGTCACTTGGCCAACGATGTACGCGCGCGGAACACGAGCATCAATCTCATATAGCCAAGATGGGTACATGGGAAAGTTGCGAACAAGACGGATTCCGCCACCTGTTAACGGTTGAAAGCTAATGAGGTATTGGATATTCAGCGCACCCAAAAGTTTATAGACCTTCTCGGGAGATTGCCGGTCCGCGAAGTTAAGAAATTCTAGGTAAGGCCATCTCCGCAGAGCGTCAATCTCCTGCATAAAATCAAACCCGTAAAATAGCCCGGTGTTGGGCAGAAGATTCGCAAACAGAATGGCATGAACCTCGGCAAATGAGGGCGGTGGATTTCGGACGAGGACATAAAAACTGGGGTGCAGGTGGGAGTGAGCGGGATAATAAAATAGCCGGTGCGGATCAGGATTGGGGGCATCCAGGATCTTTGGCCCGCGCGCGATAAAGCTTGGTGTTAGGAGATGGTGATGAGGTTTATTGGCTGAGCTCAAATCGACAAAGAGGAGACCCGGAATGAGAAAATGAAGCAAGACAGAGCTCAGCTTTTTTTTGCTTCCGAGAAACAAGAGCAGACAGAAACCCGTGACCAGCGCAACTTGTCTCTCAAGATTTAACAGCGCAGCTGAGGTCTTTTTCGCGGTGTCAGGAGTGAAGAGATTTTCCTGGCTGGTCCAGGCGATAAACCGTGCTAGGGTAACGCTTTCAAAACGACTATAGAGGTAGAGGCCAAGCCAAAAGCCCAAAGTCAGCAAGAGGGCCGCCGACGCGGCTTTCGAAGAAACCGATCTGGGGTCTAGAAAGGTATCCAGACCTTTCAGTGTAATAAATATGACCAGAGCATAGGTTAGGAAAAAAAATTTCTCGGGAAAGCGAAAAAGATCAGCAAACGGTAGATATCGATAAATTAAATAGTATCCCGGAGTATAGCTTCCCATGGAAACAATCGCAGACATGCCAACAACCGCTGAGAGCAGGATCTTCCCCCTGCGCGCCCCGCAGGTAAACCACAGGAGAATGCCAAGCATAGAAAGTGGACTCAGGTAGTGGCTGATAAGAAACGGAATCTTCTGGAGGAACAGCGGATAGATGCCGTTGACAAGTTTCGGATCGACTTCCTTGTCAAGAAAGAAGAGATTCATAAGGCTCCACGGCTGAAGTGACCACATAGAGCTTTCCGAGTAGTCGACTCGATGACTGCCGCGAGACTGTAACAATAACTCCGCGGTTGGAAGAAGCTGAGCCATGCTCACTGCTATAACCACGATGGTAAGACCGCCAAAGAGAAGCAAGGCTCTTGCTAGTTTGATACGCTTCGTCCCATAGCCGATTCTCAACGTGTCCAAAAGCAGCAGCGCTAGAGTCATCAAGTAGAACTCAGGAGATCCCGCAAGAAATTGAACCACTGACAATAGCGCGAGATACACAAAGCTCTTCTGATCGCTTGAGAGAAGCGTGTTCTCCCACCAAAGGACAATCCACGGCAGCCATACGGCGGTCTGGAAATGATTCAGCACATTACTCAAAGAAACCAACGTGCCACCGAGTGTAAATAGCTCTCCGCCAATCACCGCTAGATACGGTGGGTATCCCCAATGTCGGCAAAGCCCGTAGGCACCTAACGCGGCTACCAGATAATGCAGCACATAGAGGACGCGGACCGTGGTAAAGAAGGGAAAGATTAAGAAGAGAAAATGCGGAGGGTAAAAGCTTCCTGACTGAAAATCCGCCAGCAAAGGAAATCCCATGCCCATGTGGCGATCCCAAAGTGGCAGTCCTCCCCCACGGAAAGCCGCCGCGAGGCTGAACCGCATGGGATAAAAATAGGGACCCAGATCCCGAAAGAACGGGATTTGGTTGTTCCAAATCATTCCGCCAGTGAACCAAAGAACTATGACGACCAAGACTAATAAGAAGGCTGCGTCTTGTCGGTTCACCTCCTTCATGGAACTATCAATAAGGGGAATGAAGTGAATTAACCGGAAGGAAAATTTTGCGCCCAAAAAAAAGGGGAAAGGTAAAGACCCCCTCCCCTTATATTGAAACCATCAATCCAATGGTCTAAGGCATCGACCTACCCGCATGGAGTACCCGTGATGACACCGCTAGAACTCGCAAACGACCAAACTCCGGTCGCACTCGCGCAGCCAGACGCAACGGTAGCGTCTACAACAAAGGTCGTCGAAGTTCCTGTTGCCCCCATCGTGAGATTGGCGCTCTGCCGATAACCGTAGGTGCCGGTCAAGCTGCTAATACTGCTGGTGTAAGCGTTCTTGTCGGTAAAGTAGGCTTCTTGGGCCGTTGCGGCATTTCTCAAGTCAGACTTGGCCTGTGAATCATAGCCTCTCCTGCGATAAGCCGCGAATTGCGGGATCGCAATCGCTGCCAGGATTCCGATGATTGCAATAACAACGAGCAGCTCGATGAGCGTAAAACCCTCCTCGCTGCTTCTTAACCTTAAATGGTTCATGTTCGCTCCTTTCCCAATCATAAATTTGCTCTTCATCTTAAATCTGTGTAACTCCGCTTTTTCACGCCTTAGTTACATGGCGTTCCCACGATCTGTCCCCCTGAGCTGTCGACAGACCAGGTACCGCTGGACGGCGAGCAGCCGGAAATTACCGTGCCGGTTATCACGAAGCCGCCGGTGGTTCCCGTAACAGCGATGTTAACGTTGGTATTCTGGCGGAAGCCTCTGTTTCCTGAGAGTTCTGCAACACTTCCCGCATAGGTTCTCATGTCAACGAAGTAAGCCTCCTGGGCGATAGCTGCATTTTTAACATCGTACTGAACTTGAGAGTCTAGGGCCCGCCTTCTGTAAGTAGCCATCTGGGGGATAGCGATAGCCGCCAAAATTCCCAAGATAGCGATAACAATAAGGATCTCAATGAGTGTGAATCCATTCATTGCCCCTGCGTGTTTAGGCTTCATTCGCGAGAGCCGCACCCTCGACATCCCAACATACAAAATGGACCATCAACAAAGACCCTGTAGTTGACACACGCAAAAGCAATGCCCGTTCTCATTCGCTAGGCTTCTTGAGGATGGACCGAGGTGACGTAGACCGAAACATTTGGAAAAACAAGACCTTACGTAGCCTTCCTGAAAGTTGAGAAACTATTTGGAATTGCCAAAAAAGGGCACTCAGGCACGTTGCTGCAAAAACCCGCCTCGGAGATTTGCCATTTTATGTTATGGTTCGACCTTCTCTTCCGCATCAATCCCATATTGCTTAACGTTCATTAACTCATATTTTTCAAGTCTATGCCTGAACGATCTATAATTAATTCCAAGAAGTTCGGCTGCCTTCTTTTGAACACCATGGGTCCTGCGCAGCGCCCCAATGAGCAAGCATTTTTCATGAGTTGCGATTTCATCGTCCAGAGAAATGTTCTTGCCAAAAAAGGCTTCTGCCCCTCCGGGAGCGGTTCTTTCGAAAAGATCAACCTCCTTCGCGATAGGAGTACCTTTGATGTACTCCGGCAAGTCGGCTTCAGTGATAATATTCGTGGTTGTCATCGCCATGGCATGCTCCATAATATTCTCGAGTTCCCGGACATTACCTGGATACGAATAACTCATTAGATGAACGAGAGCATCGCTGGAAAGTTCTTCAACCTTTTTAACGAGTTTCGAGGCAAATTTTTCCAAAAAATGATGACTCAGGAGAGGAATATCGTCTTTTCTATTTCGCAGAGGAGGCAGGGCTATCTGAACGACATTGAGTCGATAAAAAAGATCCTCACGAAAGGTTCCTTTGTCCACCTCCTTGCGCAGATCCCGGTTGGAGGCCGAGATCACGCGCACGTCAACCTTAACCGTCTTATTTCCTCCTACAGGAGTAAAATTCTTTTCTTGGAGCACCCTCAGTAGCTTGACCTGCAAATGGAGTGGGAGTTCCCCAACCTCGTCGAGAAAGACCGTCCCTCTGTCAGCACGCTTAAAGAGCCCGTCGTGGTCCGAAACGGCACCCGTGAAGGCTCCCCGAACATGGCCGAAGAGCTCGCTTTCCATTAAATTTTCCGGGATGGCGCCACAGTTGACCGCCACAAAGGGACCGTTTTGACGCGGCCCGTTGCAATGGATCGCCCTCGCCACCAATTCTTTCCCCGTCCCGCTTTCTCCCGTAATGAGGACATTGGTGGTGGCCGCTGCAATTCTCTGAATCAATTCATAGATTTTATCCATGCCGCCGCTTTTCCCAACGACTCCTTCGAAAGTAAAACGGGCCGCAGTTCCAACAGCGCGCCCGTTGTGTGTTAGTTCGTGTTCCCGAGCTTTACGCATTTCATCTTCGAGGCGAACTTTCTCTTGTAGCTCTTTCTGTTTGGTCACGTCTTCAAAGATTGCCACATACCCTATAGGCTTTTCCTGCTGATCGTTTAAAGGTGCCAGGGCTAGTCTCAACTGCTTGGATCGTCCTTGTGAATCGACAAATTCAAATTCCTCGAGGATCACCCTCCGCGACTCTAGACCACCATTAAAATCACAGGCAAGCCTTGGAAAAATATGGGCCAGGTTTTTCCCTTTGACCGTCTCTTCAGAGAGCGATATAAGGGAGCGCGCCTGGCCATTGATGTAATTGATATCCCCTTTCATATCGGTCACTGCGATACCGCTTCCGACGCCCTGGATGACAGTTTCTTTCAGCGCTTCTAGGTCGAGATAATCTCTCTGCTTCTTTTTCAGCAGTACCTCAGTCTCATACAATCTGCGCGCGAGCACCCCGCCCAGAAAAGCGATGATAAAAAAGCTGGGCAAGTTGAGCGACAGGTTCATGATGAGAGCGCCCGTTGCCGACCCCCCACCCACGGGATGTTGATACCATGTCCACAACGCCAGAATTCCATAACACAGGCTGGAAAAGATCGCCGTCGTGAGTGCTCCACGGTGAAACAAAAGGACACTTCCGTTCATCACCGCCAGGTTGTAAAGAAAGGGAAAGGGACTGTAGAGGCCGCCCGTAATCGAAACGATGCCGGTGATCAACAGGACATCAAAATTAACTTGGAAGTGCGAAAACAAGATCAGATTGGAAACGCGCCCCAAAACGAGAGCTGAGGCTAAAGAGATAATATAGGCACCGATTACCGGAAATTGCAGCCCGCGAAACGCGTGCAGATCTTCTGGCTCGCCGCGGACGAGATAAACAATGGCGACCGCGAGGAGAAAAAAGGAGAGAATCACAACGCGCAGAAAGAGCAGCCACTTGATGCGCCGGATAAGGGCTGCGCGCTCATCTTCTTCCAAAAAAAGATTCACCTTATTCCACTAAGCTTCCAAGCTGGAAAATTGGCAGGTACATGGAAATGACCAAGCCGCCCAAAATGATTCCGAGGACGATCATAATTGCCGGTTCCATGAGGGCCGTGAGATTCGCCACCGCGTCGTCCACTTCTTCTTCAAAGAAGTCGGCGACCCGTTTGAGCAAGGAATCAAGTGTGCCGGTCGTTTCGCCGACGGCAACCATGTGGCACACCATTGGTGGAAAGATCTTGCATTCTGTTAAAGGCTCAGAAAGCGTCCTCCCGTGAGAAACGCTGAGGCGGCACCGCAACACCGCCCTTTCAACAACCCGGTTTCCGGCCGTTCGCGACGTGATCGCCAGACCGTCGAGCATGGGCACTCCCGAACTCAACAAAATGGACATGTTTTGGGCAAAGCGTGCCACCGCGACCTTGCGTAAGAGATCTCCCACGACAGGAAGTTTTAGCAACAGCGCGTCAATTCGTGATCGTCCATCCTCGCTTTTATAATAGAAGCGCACCGCGACGACGAGCAGGGCTAACGTCGCTGCCATGTAAGGAAAATACGCCCGAAACCAGTTGCTGATGTTGATGGTGATTTGCGTAGGGGCAGGAAGTGCGCGTCCCATTCCTCCGTAAAGCTCGGCAAAAACAGGAATCACGTACAGGAGAAGGATCGTGACCACCACCACAGCCACAAAAATGATCGTAGCGGGATAAATCATCGCCCCCTTGACCTTTTTTTTCAGTTTGGCAGATTTCTCCATGAAGACGGCGATGCGATTGAGAATCGCGGTTAAAACTCCGCCCGCCTCTCCAGCCGCGACCATGTTCACGTAGAGATCATCGAATGCCTTGGGATATTTCCCCATCGCTTCCGCCAGCGTAAGACCGCCTTCGACGTCCTGCTTAATCACGCGCAGCGCATCCTTGAAGGCTTTGTTATCTGTTTGCTGGCCGAGCACGTCTAGGCTTTGGACGATGGGCAGCCCTGCATCGATCATGGTAGAGAACTGGCGGGTAAAAACCACGACGTCCCGAGGTTTGATTTTTGGCCCAAATCCCGGGATCGTAATTGCTTTCTCTAGCCCCTTACCCTTTTCTCGTACGCGCCCCGGGACAGGTTGGATCCGTTGATTTCTCAGACGGACGAGGACGGCGGCTTGGTTCACCGCCTCCATCTCACCTTTCAGGTTCTTGCCCTGAACCGTTCTACCTTCCCACAAAAAAACTGGCATAGATCTAAGGATAAGAAGTTAAATGGTTGAAGAAAAAACCGAGGCAAAAACTTTGTCGGAGTCCGTCACCCGGACGGCTTCCTCAATTGTTGTGATACCCTCCCGGACCTTCTGAATAGCGCTCATTCTGAGCGTGGTCATACCGAGCTTTATCGCTTCGCGCTTCAGCTCATCCGTGGACGCGCCCTTGAGCACTGATTCCTTAATCGATTGATGCATCACCATCACCTCATAAACCGCCACTCGCCCCCTGTAGCCGGTGTCATTGCACTCCGGACAACCTTTGCCGACGTACGTTTCGACTCCTGATGCGACTTCGGCGGGATCAATCCCGATATTGATCAGCGCCTCCGGGCTGACTTCAGCAGGCACCTTGCACTCACGGCAAATCTTGCGCAGCAGCCTTTGTGCAGCAATCAGGTTAACCGACGAGGTGATTAGAAATGGTTCGACTCCCATATTGACAAGTCGATCAAGGCTAGATGGAGCGTCGTTGGTATGCAGAGTGCTGAGAACGAGGTGTCCGGTAAGAGCTGATTTGACCCCAATCTGCGCGGTTTCCAGATCTCGAATCTCTCCGACCATGATGATATCCGGATCTTGGCGCAGAAAAGACCTTAGGCAAGCGGCAAAGGTCAAGCCAATCTCCTCTCTTACCTGGACCTGATTGATTCCCATGAGGTTGTATTCGACGGGATCTTCAGCGGTGCAGATATTGACGCCGGGGCGGTTAAGTTCGGCCAGAGCGGAGTACAGGGTCGTAGACTTCCCGCTACCGGTGGGACCCGTGATAAGTATCATCCCATACGGTTTATGGATGGCTTCCTGGAAATCCCGCAGTGCTTGGACATCAAATCCCAGCTTCATCATGTCCAATTCGAGATTCCCCTTATCTAGAAGGCGCATGACCACCTTTTCCCCAAAAAGTGTGGGAACCACGGAGACTCGTATGTCCAATTCCTGCCCTCTTCCCATTTTCAGCTTGATGCGCCCGTCCTGGGTCCGGCGCCGCTCGGCGATATCCAGGTCCGCCATGACTTTCAAACGCGAGACCAAAGGACTTTTCAGCTTGAGCGGTAGATTCATAATCTCATGGAGCACTCCGTCAACACGGAAACGCACCCGAAACACCTTCTCATAGGGCTCAACATGGATGTCGCTCGCCCGACGGCTGGCTGCATCCGACAAGACCGCGTTGACCAGGGTAACGACGGGAGCCTCCAGTGTGGCCTTCTGCAGCTCCTGGAGATTAATTTCTTCCTCATCGCGAATAACCTCCATCTCGCTCCCGCCCAGTTTCTTGAGAACTTCATCGTAATTCACTGATCCCTGGCGCTGGTCGAGGATCTTCTTGATCGAAGATCCAGTGGCGAGAACGACCCTCACCCCATAGCCCGTGATAAACTTGACTTCGTTGATCGCGGCAAGATCGGTTGGGTCACTCATGGCAGCCGTCAGGGTTGATCCGATGACTTTTAAAGGGATCAGCTGATGTTTTTGCACAATATGAGGGGGAACCAGATTGAATACGCTCTCTTCGATGTCAATCTGCTGGAGATCTATCTTCTCGATACTAAAGTGCTGAGCGAGAAAGTCCGATACCCGGTCTTCAGAGGTTGATCCCAGACTGACAAGTTCCTGGACCAGATTCGAACCATTTTTCTTTTGCCGTTCCAGGGCCTCGTCGAGCTGTTCGCGCGCGACGACGCCGCCTCGAACCAGAAGCTCAGCAATATGCGGTTCCATGGACTCGTTGCGTTGGAAAGTAGTCGAATTATCGTAAAAATCCGCTCTGCTGTCAAATAAAAGAGCGTAAACCCGGAACGGAGCGCTAGAATTTTTTTCCCAGCGCGGCCTGTGCGGCTGCCAGTTTGGCAACGGGAACCCGGTAAGGCGAGCAGCTTACGTAGTCGAGACCAATTTCGTGACAAAAGGCCACGGACTTAGCATCACCGCCATGCTCTCCACAGATACCAATTTCCAAACCTTTGCGCGTTTTTCGACCCTTTTGCACTGCTATGCGCATCAAGGCACCTACGCCTTCTTGATCGATGCTAACAAAGGGGTCCTCAGGGAAGACCCCTTCGACCACATAACTAGGAAGAAATTTACCCGCATCGTCCCGTGAAAGCCCTAAGCAAGTTTGCGTCAAATCGTTGGTGCCAAAGGAAAAAAACTCCGCCTCCTGTGCAATCTGGTCGGCTACGAGACAGGCCCTCGGGAGCTCAATCATGGTGCCGATCATGAAACGAACTTTGACACCATAGCGCTTCATGGTCTCCTCGGCGACTCGTTCGACGATATCCCTTTGCAAGCGGAGTTCCTGTCGAGTAGCTACCAAAGGAATCATCACCTCGGGAAAAGAGTTCTTCCCCTCTTGCCGCAGCTCGCACGCCGCCTGGAAGACGGCTCGTGCTTGCATCTCCGTAATCTCGGGGTACGAAATTCCCAAACGGCATCCACGCTGCCCGAGCATGGGATTGAACTCCTGCAAAACCTCCACCTTCATCGTAAGGGTCTCTTTTGCAACGCCCATGATCTTGGCTAGCTCCGCGATTTCACCTTCTGTTTTTGGAAGGAACTCGTGCAACGGCGGGTCGAGCGTCCGGATCGTTACTGGAAGATCCCCCATAATCTTCAAAATGGATTTAAAATCCTGCTTTTGGATGGGGAGTAACTTATCCAATGCCCTACGTCTGCCGGCTTCGTCCTCGGCTAGAATCATCTCCCGCACAGCCTGGATTCGATCCCCTTCAAAGAACATGTGTTCAGTGCGACAAAGCCCGATGCCTTCCGAACCAAACGCCATGGCAACTTCTGCCTGATCTGGCAGGTCCGTATTGGTCCTGACACCGATCTTGCGCGACTCGTCGGCCCACTTCATGAGCTTGGCAAAACGCTGGTAGCCCTGTGAAGCTTTTGCATCCAAGGTCTTTGCCACCAATACCTGGAGCACTCTTGAAGGGAGAGTTTTGATTTGACCGAGGATGACTTCTCCTGTGGTCCCGTCTATGGAGATCCAATCACCCTCATTCAAGACAACTCTGTTGATGCGCATCTGTCGGGCATCATAGGCGATATTGAGTTCTTCACATCCGGCCACACAGACTTTCCCCATCTGCCGGGCAACGAGCGCAGCATGAGAGGTCATCCCACCGCGAGCAGTGAGAATTCCCTCGGCTGCGTCCATACCGCGAATATCGTCTGGACTCGTTTCAACTCGGCAGAGAACCACCCTCTCGCCTTTTCTTTTCCATTCCTCAGCGTCCTGCGCATGGAAGACGATTCGGCCTGTCGCCGCTCCCGGACCCGCGGGAAGACCTTTAGCCAGGATATGACCTTCTTTTGCTGCCCTCTCCTTGTCCTTGAGATCAAAAATCGGGCGCAAGAGTTGATTGAGCTGATCCGGTTCAATCCGGAACAGTGCCTGTTTCTTGGAGATGATCTTTTCCTCCACCATATCCACTGCGATGCGCACGGCAGCAAGGCCGGTCCGTTTACCTGTGCGCGTCTGGAGAAGCCAGAGTTTCCCCTCCTCGATTGTAAATTCCATGTCTTGCATTTCCTTGTAATGCCGCTCCAGGATCTTGCAAGCCCGCTCCAATTCTTTAAAACATCCCGGCATGAATTCTTTGAGTTCAGCAATAGGGCGTGGCGTCCGAATCCCGGCGACGACATCTTCTCCCTGGGCATTCACCAGAAACTCGCCGTAAATTCGTCTCTCACCACTCGCGGGGTCCCGTGTAAAGGCAACGCCGGTAGCAGATCTCTCTCCCCTGTTACCGAAAACCATGGCTTGCACATTGACTGCAGTTCCCCAACTTTCCGGTATGTGGTAAATTTCTCGATACGCTTTGGCCCGATCGTTGTTCCAAGAGCCAAAAACCGCTCCCATTGCTTCCCAGAGTTGCTCTCGTGGGTCCTCCGGGAATTTCTTTCCGCACTGCTTTTGAATCTCGGTCTTAAACTCAGCAACAATCTCTTTCAAATCTTCCGCCGCGAGTTCCGTATCGAACCGAATCTTCCGTTGCTCTTTCTTGCGCTCAAGGATACTCTCAAAAGGATCCTCCTCGCCATTACCCTTCACTCTCATGACCACATCCCCGTACATCTGTACAAAACGCCGATACGAATCGTAAGCAAAACGTGGGTTGTGTGTGTTCGCCGCCAATCCTTCGACTGTTTGGTCGTTGAGCCCCAGATTCAACACCGTATCCATCATACCGGGCATCGATTCACGCGCTCCAGAACGGACCGAAACGAGCAGTGGGTTTTTTCTGTCGCCAAAGCTCCGATCCATCGACCGCTCGATTCGCTCCAAGGCCGATTCTACTTCTCCCTGCAAGTTTTTGGGGTAACGTGCCCCATAGTTGTAGAAGTAGATGCATACCTCTGTCGTGACCGTAAATCCTGGTGGGACAGAAATTCCAACGCGCGTCATCTCGTGAAGTCCTGCCCCCTTGCCCCCTAGTAGCTCTCTCATCGTTCCTTTGCCTTCAGCTTTACCTTTACCGAAGGAATAGACGTGTTTTTTGCTTCCCTTCATTAGTCCTCTCCTGCATGATGTGTTCTCTATTGTACACTGAAATCTCAGAGCGGCCCATCAAAAAGTGCAAAAGGAATCGAGAAACCTTACCGACTTTAATGGTTTGTTAATTTGGAATTGGATGAAACGCGGCAAAAGAAAGCGGGATTCCTGCAGTACCTTTGGATCGGTCAACGCAGAATCTAGAATGAAGCACTCCTGACCGCGAAAACCAACGAACGCGCGCAAAGTTTCCTCAGAAAGCGCGACAATATCCCTTCTTGAATCGCAACATGTAGAGCAAAGAATACCGCCATCCCGGTGGCTAAACGACCATTTTCCCGCCCCTCCGCGCCACTTTTTTTTGCAACGGCAGCAGCCTTCAAACATCGGATCATACCCTGCTAGCCGTAGTAGCTTAAGCTCAAAGAACGTTAAGAAAACCCCCGAGATTTCGTTCTCATCCAAATAAACAAGTCCTTCACGGAGGTGCCGGAAAATTTCCCAGCTGTCTTCGCGCTCGCGCACCAGTTCGCCGGTGATTTCTGTGACATAGGACGCGCATGCGATTCGGTCAAGATTCCGTGTCAGCTGCTTGAAGCCTTGAAACAATACGCAATCATGAATGAAAGCCAAGGAACGGTGCGGATAATCCTGGAAACGGAGGTTTACGAGAGAAAACGGCTCGAGAGAATTAACGAATCTCCTGTTCGAGCGTTTGGCTCCCTTGGCTATACCAGTAACTTTTCCATACCCCTCCGTAAGAAAACACACGATTTTGTCTGACTCGCCGAAGGGTCGGGAGTGCAAAACGATGGCCTTGGTTAGGTACGAAGTGGACACGACCAGACAAACTCTCGCGGCCCACCTATAAATCCATAAATTCTATTGAAAATCAACGAGTTTGCGCAATGGGTGTCTTGACAATAGGCATCCAGGTGATTAATTTTTCCGGACATCATCTCAGTAGCCGGGCAAGATTATGGGAGAGACGAGCAAGAAGGCAGCAGACGGCATGGAACCGGATGAGCAAGAAAAATCTGACTCTGAACAGGTTGGCCTTAGCGCAGAGCTCGAGAATTTGCACCGCGAACTAGAAGCGAAGGATCTCGAGGCTAAACAACATTATGAACGCTTCCTTCGTCAGGTAGCAGAACTAGAGAATTTCAAAAAGCGCGCTGCCAAAGAAAAGGAGGAATCGCTCCGTTACGGCAACGAGAGCCTGATTAGAGACCTCTTACCGATTCTTGATAATCTAGAACGTGCGGTTACTTACGCGGAAGGAGGAGGCAATGGGACGCCACTGCTGGAAGGAGTGGAAATGACTCTCAAGAGCTTTCTCGATGTCTTAGGGAAACATGGCATCAGGCAGATCACTGCCAAGGGCGAGTTTTTCGACCCGCAAAAGCATGAAGCGATGGCCCAAGTCGAGACCGAAGAGCTTCCCCCTAACAGCGTTGTCGAGGAACATCATAAAGGATATTTCCTGTTTGACCGGCTTCTGCGGCCCGCCCTTGTAAGTACCGCTAAACCGCCCAAAAAAAGCAGTGACACCGAGAGTGATAGGTAAGGTTGAAAACCAGGGCAACGATGATTAAATATCCCCTGCTATTTAACGAAGACTCCGTATTTGAGGAGAAAAAATCATGAGTAAAGTTATCGGTATAGATCTGGGAACAACAAACTCCTGTGTCGCCATCATGGAAAGCGGCGATCCCGTCGTCATCGCCAACTCTGAAGGAAGTCGAACAACTCCCTCGGTAGTCGCTTTTACCGACAGTGGAGAGCGCTTGGTAGGTCAGATTGCCCGCAGGCAAGCGATTACGAATCCCGAGAACACGATCTCCGCAGTGAAGAGACTCATCGGTCGTCGCTATGAGGACCCTATGGTCCAAAAAGCAATGAAGGTTCTGCCTTACAAAATCGTGCGTGCGGACAACGGAGACGCATGGGTAGAGATCCGGGGCAAGCGATACAGTGCCCAGGAAATATCCGCATTTATCCTGCAAAAAATGAAACAGACGGCAGAGGACTACCTCGGAGAAAAAGTCACAGAAGCCGTGATTACGGTCCCCGCCTATTTCAACGACAGCCAGCGGCAGGCAACAAAGGACGCGGGACGGATTGCGGGACTCGACGTGTTGCGCATTATCAATGAGCCCACGGCCGCTTCGTTAGCATACGGCCTGGACAAGAAAAAAGACGAGAAAATTGCCGTTTTTGACCTTGGCGGGGGAACTTTTGATATATCCATCCTTGAACTTGGCGACGGAGTGTTTGAGGTCAAATCGACCAATGGTGACACGTTTCTCGGCGGTGAGGACTTTGATCAAAAAATCATGGATTATCTAGCCGATGAATTCAAGAAGGACCAGGGAATTGATCTACGCAAAGACCGCATGGCCTTGCAGCGTCTGAAGGAGGCTGCCGAGAAGGCCAAGTGTGAGCTTTCTTCTTCCATGGAAACCGATATTAACCTCCCATTTGTCACCGCGGATCAACATGGCCCCAAACACCTCAATATCAAGCTGACACGATCCAAGCTCGAAGCTTTGTGTGCTGACTTGATCGATAGAACCGAAGGGCCTTGTCGACAGGCATTGAAGGACGCCGGCTTGACAGCAGCGGATATCGACGAAGTCGTCTTGGTAGGGGGAATGACCCGCATGCCTTCAGTTCAGGATCGCGTCAGAAAGATTTTTGGCAAGGAGCCGCACAGGGGTGTCAATCCTGACGAAGTCGTGGCTGTGGGAGCCGGGATTCAGGCGGCGGTTTTGAAAGGTGAAGTTAAAGACGTGTTGCTCTTGGATGTCACCCCCCTCTCTCTCGGGATCGAAACCTTGGGGGGCGTTTTCACAAAGCTAATCGAGCGCAATACTACTATTCCAACGCGCAAGAGCCAGATTTTTTCCACTGCGCAGGACAATCAAATGGCTGTCTCGATTCGGGTCTTTCAGGGGGAGCGAGAAATGGCAGCCAGCAATAAGCTGTTGGGGCAATTTGATCTCGTCGGGATTCCTCCCGCGCCGCGCGGAATGCCGCAAATCGAGGTTACCTTTGATATCGACGCCAACGGGATCGTTCATGTTTCGGCCAAGGACCTCGGAACCCAGAAGGAACAATCGATCAAGATAACGGCCTCAAGTGGCCTCAGTGAAAATGAAATCAAGGACATGGTCAAAGACGCGGAAGCTCACGCCGCCGAGGACAAGAAACACAGAGAACTCGTCGAAGCCCGCAATCATCTGGATTCTCTGATCTACACCACTGAAAAGTCTCTGAAGGATTATAGTGGTGACTTGGACCCGGTAGTCAAGGCGAATATTGAAGCAGCTCTCGAAGAGGCAAAAAAAGCTCTTGAGAGCCAGGACGTACAAACGATTAGCGCTGCTGCGGAATCCCTCAGTCAAGCCTCGCACAAACTGGCAGAGGCCATGTACGCGAAAGCCTCGCAGCAACATGCGTCCGGTCAGAATCAGAGCAAACCTGAGGATGGTGAAGGGAAAAAAGAGGACGTTGTGGACGCTGATTTCGAGGAGATGAAGTAACCAGAAAAGAATCCTTGTTTCCCGAGAGGGCCCCTGCTCTTCAGGATTGAGGAGAGGGGCTTTCTCGTTATATAACGACGAATCCTAGCCGGAGAAAATTACTTCCGAGGAGCCAACGATTGAAGGGGAAGAAAGACTACTACGCCCTCCTGGGGCTAGAACGAAACGCCAGTGAAGAAGAAGTTAAAAAAGCTTACCGGAAACTGGCATTGAAGTATCATCCCGACCGCAATCCGGGAAACAAGCAAGCGGAGGAAACCTTTAAAGAAATTTCTGAGGCTTACCAGGTCATTTCGGATCCAGAGAAAAGATCCCTCTATGACCAATTCGGCCACACCGCATTTGGTGAGGCGGGCCCGTTCCGCGGCGGATTCGATTTTGCTGCGGGTTTCGAGGATATTTTCGGAGATATTTTTGGCGAATTTTTCGGTAGCGGCGCGAGCCGCAACCGTAACCGAGCGCAACGCGGCGAAGACCTCCGCTACAATTTGGAGCTTAGCTTTGAAGAGGCCGTCTTTGGCAGCGAGAAGAAAATCAAAATTCCCCGGCACGGGCCCTGCGAAACTTGCCGTGGAACTGGCGCTAGACCCGGCTCATCCCCGGTCGCCTGTTCGACTTGTCGCGGACGCGGCCAGGTTACGATGCAGCAGGGATTCTTCAGCGTCTCACGGACCTGTACTCAATGCCACGGTTACGGAACGATCATTCGTGAGCCTTGTTCAACCTGCGAGGGCGTTGGCCGGGTAAGGCAACTCCATACGTTGAGCGTAAAAATTCCTCCTGGAGTAGACATGGGCACACGACTTAAGCTAAGAGGAGAAGGAGAGAATGGGACTTCAGGAGGCTCTCCTGGGGACCTCTATGTGGTAATCAAAGTCAATCCCCATGCGATCTTTGTCCGTGAAGGTCAGGATATTGTTTGCGACGTCCCGATTAGTTTTGTTCAGGCCGCTCTCGGCGCCGAGATTGACGTGCCCACTCTTGAGGGAAAGGTCAAAATCAAGGTTGCGAGCGGAACCCAGACGAGCAAAATCTACCGCATCCACGGGAAGGGTGTAAAAGATCCCCGTGGCAATCAGCAAGGAGACCAGTTGGTACGAGTCAACATCGAAACACCCACTCACCTTACCCCACGCCAAAAAGAATTGCTCAAGGAGTTTGCCGCGCTTGGGGGAGAGGAGGTTCACCCTTTATCAAAGGGTTTCTTTGATAAGGTCAAAGAGATACTCGGCTAGACCTTGCTTTCGGATAGCCTATCGACCTAACTTCTGTGTCCAATTTCTTCCTCGTATCTTGTTTTCTATTTCCCGCTCCGCTGCTTCCCTATGGAATACATTCGTGCCCAGTGACATCGATAACAAGCTAGGAAAAGGGGGACTCTCATGGATGAAATACAGTGGACTCCTGAATCTCAGCAAGCCAAAGGAGCCAAGATCGAAATCCCCGACGTCCTCCCGTTACTCCCGATCCGGGACATTGTGATCTACCCCTTCATGATGCTGCCTCTTTTCGTGGGCCGGGACCTATCCATCCGCGCTGTGGAGGAGTCTCTGGCGCGAGACCGCCTGATCTTCCTCGTTGCGCAAAAGAATGCCAGCGAGGACAATCCGAACCCTGATGATATTTACCGCGTCGGGACGGTTGCTTCGATCATGCGCATGCTGAAACTCGCGGATGGACGAATCAAGATCTTGGTTCAGGGCTTAAGTAAAGGTGAGATTGAGAACTACTTACAGCAGCGACCTTTTTTTGAGGTCAAGATTCGTAAAATCGTCGAGCCCGCGCTGGAGGAACCGTCAATCGAAATCGAAGCTCTGATGCGCAACGTCAAGGAGAAAATCGAGCAGATTCTGAGCCTCAAAAACTTGCCTCCTGAAATCGTCATGGTCACGGACAATGTCAGCGATCCCGGCGTCTTGGCTGATCTCGTAGCTTCAAACCTGCGATTAAAAATCGAGGAGAGTCAGGCCGTTTTGGAGATCGCGGATCCAGTCAGTCGACTCAACAAAATCAATGATCTGCTCACGCGTGAGCTGGAACTTTCCAACATGCAAGCCCGGATCCAAAACCAGGCTAAGGAAGAAATGAGCAAGACCCAGCGAGATTACTTCCTGCGCGAACAGCTGAAGCAAATCCAGCAAGAGCTCGGGGAGGGCGACGAACGCGCGGAAGAGATCACTGAGTTGAGAAAGCAGATCGAAAAGGCAAAAATGCCCGGCGATGCAAGACGGGAAGCGGAGAAGCAACTGAAGCGCTTGGAGCAGATGCACCCTGAATCGTCGGAATCGGCCTTGGTACGCACTTACCTGGATTGGTTGGTGGATCTACCCTGGGGCAAGAAAACCAAGGACAATCTCAACCTTCAAAAGGCGACGTACGTCCTCGACGAAGACCACTACGATTTGGAAAAAGTCAAGGAACGTATTCTCGAATACCTGGCGGTAAACAAGCTCAAAAAGAAAATCAAAGGACCTATCCTTTGCTTCGTCGGCCCTCCCGGAGTCGGGAAGACTTCCTTGGGAAAATCCATCGCCCGGGCCCTGGGAAGAAACTTTGTTAGGATTTCCTTGGGCGGCATCCACGACGAAGCCGAGATTCGCGGCCACAGACGCACTTATGTTGGCGCGATGCCCGGCAGGATTATCCAAGGAATCAAACAAGCGGGTTCGAACAATCCCGTTTTTATGCTCGATGAAATCGACAAAGTTGGCACTGACTTTCGTGGCGACCCCTCTGCGGCTCTTTTGGAAGTCCTCGACCCAGAACAGAACCATGCTTTCAGTGATCATTATTTGAACTTGCCATTCGACTTATCCAACGTTCTCTTTATTTGCACCGCAAACCTTCTTGACCCAATTCCGCCCGCGCTGAAAGACCGCATGGAAGTCCTGCGATTGTCTGGTTACACGAACGAGGAAAAAGAGGAGATAGCGCGGACCTTCCTCATTCCCAGACAGTTCAGCGAAAACGGCGTTTCAAAAGATGATTTGGATATTTCCAAGGACGGGTTGACTCGCATTATTTCCCAGTACACGAAGGAAGCAGGTCTCAGAAACTTGGAGCGCGAGATTGCTTCTATTTGCCGCAAAGTGGCGCGCAGAATTGCGGAAGGGAAAAAGGATTCTGTCCGCGTTACGGCGCGTAATCTCCATTTGTTCCTAGGGCCTCCCCAATTCATTCCAGAGACGGAGCAGGAACAGGATGAGGTCGGGGTGGCGACCGGGCTGGCGTGGACTAGCACGGGGGGAGAAGTGTTATATGTGGAAGCCTCTTTGTCCAAAGGCCGGGGAAACCTTACTTTGACGGGCCAATTGGGCGACGTCATGAAGGAATCCGCGCAGGCTGCGGTGAGCTACGCCCGTTCCCAGGCGCGGAAATTGGGGATTGAAGAGGAGTTCTATCAAAAACTTGACATTCATATTCACGTCCCGGCAGGAGACATTCCCAAGGACGGGCCTTCCGCGGGGATCACGATGGCGATCGCATTGATTTCAGCACTGACGAAGCGCGCGGTCCGCAGAGATGTAGCCATGACGGGAGAGATTACCCTGCGGGGTAGAGTGCTTCCCATCGGGGGACTTAAAGAAAAATGCCTGGCAGCTTATCGAGCAGGAATCCATGCGGTTGTTTTGCCGGAACGAAATCAAAAAGATTTGGAGGAAATTCCTAAACAATTGCGCCGAAAGCTACAGTTTGTCTTTGCCAAAAATATGGCGGATGTTTTGAAAGTTACACTCCTGAGCAGCGCCACTTCCGCCCGCGCCCTGCGCAGGGCCAATAGGGACAAAAAGCTTGCGCGCAAAGAAAAGGGAGCCTCCAAGAGAGAAACACCTCTGGAAAGGCTACGCCGAGAACGCGTCATTCATGTCTAACCTTCAATGAGCCTCAAGGAACTAGGTGAGTTTGGGTTCATCGACAAGATCAGGAGGACTACTCCCAAGGGGAGGGGTGTACGCCTCGGAATCGGCGATGATGCTGCCTGGGTCGATTGGCACAAGCAGTCATTTTTAGTCACCTCGGATCTTCTCGTCGAGGGTTTTCATTTTGACCTGCGGTGGATATCCTTTTTCGAACTCGGATATAAAGCGCTCGCGGTGAATCTCAGTGACCTCGCGGCCATGGGGGGAAAGCCTTTTTACTTTGTTCTTTCACTAGGAATCCCGGCTCACTTCAAAAGTGAGAATATGCAGCAATTCTTTCGCGGTTTAAAAACCGCCTCCTTCCAATCCGGGACAACTCTCGTAGGTGGAGACACTAGCGCTGCTGCTCGCTTCTTCATCAACATTTGCCTGATCGGGTACGCGCCCTACGGACCGGTTCTCCGAAGCGGAGCACGAGTAGGAGATGACCTGTACGTCACCGGAACTCTCGGCGATTCCTCTCTGGGTTTGTATCTGCTCAAGAAACATCAGGAACGAGGTAAGAAAATCGGCATTTCTTACCTCGTGGCGCGCCATCGGTTTCCGGCCGCGCGCCTTCGAGCGGGCACGACTCTGGCGCGGCAAAAGCTCGCGAAAGCCATGATTGACATCAGCGACGGCCTGCTGCAAGACCTTGGTCATCTCTGTAGAGCTAGCAGGGTTGGTGCAGTGGTGTGGGAGAATTCTTTGCCACTTTCTCGGGCTTATCGATCCCTTGCCGGGACTAAGGGTACTAGGTATGCCCTTACTGGCGGTGAAGATTACGAGCTTCTTTTCTCCGCGCGCGCGGGAGCTCGCACCCGGCTCGAAAAAATCAGAAAAAAACTGGGAGTTGCGGTAACAAGAATTGGGACTTGCGTGCCAACGGCGCGCGGAATAAGCGTTCTCAACGGGCGGGGAAAGCGTCTGGCTTTCCCCGTTCTTGGATACGATCATTTTCGGAACTGAGCGTCGCAAACCCTGTCCCATCACCCATGGACGTAGAATCACTCGCGCGACTGCTTGAAGGGGTGCAGAGAGGTAAGATCTCTGTACAAAAGGCGATGGAGCGTTTGCGCCACCTCCCTTTCGAGAATCTCGGCTTTGCCAAAGTTGATCATCACCGCTCCTTGAGACAAGGCTTTCCCGAAGTGATCATGGGAGAAGGAAAACAGATCGCAGAGATTGCTGCGATCACGCGCGCGATGCGGCGGCTCGGGACCGACGTGCTCATTACTCGCCTGTCCCAAGAAAAGATGACCGCCCTCGCCAAACAGCTCAAGAAGCTTCAGTACCATCCGCGCGCTCGGGTCGCCACCTGGATTGGCAAACCGATTCCCCTGCGCGGAAAGGGCACGATTTTAGTCGTATGCGCCGGCACATCGGATATTCCCGTCGCCGAAGAAGCCGCCTTGACGGGCACGATGATGGGAAATCGTGTTGAGCGACTTTTCGACGTCGGAGTCGCGGGCGTCCACCGTCTCTTGCAGAACCGGGACAAGCTCTTCGGGGCCTCGGTTCTGATTGTCGTGGCTGGGATGGAAGGAGCCTTGCCCAGCGTCGTAGCGGGTTTGGTTGACAAGCCGGTCATTGCGGTCCCAACCAGCGTAGGATATGGAGCAAGTTTTAACGGTCTAGCGGCGCTTTTGGGAATGTTGAACTCCTGTGCGGCTGGAGTCACAGTCGTCAATATTGATAACGGATTTGGAGCAGGCTTTGCAGCCAGTCTAATAAACCGGGCATGAGCAACGAAAAATATCATATTTCTAAACATGCCTCAGACTTGACCATTAGGGTGGTCGGCAAAACCCAAGGGGACTTGCTCAGCAATTCGGCTTTTGCCTTGTTCGACCTAATGTCAGACCTGGAAAAGGTTGGAGCGCTCGAGCAGCTCCCTCTTGAAGTAGAAGGCATCGACCAGGACGATTTGATCGTAAACTGGATCCGCGAGCTTCTCTATGTATTTCAAGGGAGCGGTTATTTGCTCAAAGAATTCCACATCCGGGAAATCAAGGACAACCACGTCCGCGCTGAAGTGCGAGGGGAAAAATTCAACCCCGATATTCACGAGATCCGACAAGAGCTCCGTTCGGTCCTCTACGAGCAGTGCCGAATGGAAAAGACCGGCAGCCAATGGACCGCGCGCGTGACTTTCGAGGTCTAACGCCGATGACCGGGTTTCAGGAGACTGAATACAACGGGATCGCGCTGATCGCTGATCCCATCCACCGTTACATCCAGTTCACTGTGCCAGGGAAGGTCGGTGAAGTCACTGAGAAAGACATCATCGATTCGCCCTGGGTTCAGCGGCTCCGTTGTATTTACCAACTCCAAAGTACGCGTTGGGTCTATCCCTCGGCAGAACATAGTCGTTTTCAACACTCTCTGGGAGCTATGCACCTTGCCGGAGAATTCGCCCGGCATCTCTATCCCTCGCTTTGCCGGACTCTCGGCGGGGAATGCCCTTCTCTCCCTTTTATCGAAGAGTATCTCAGGGTAACTGGTCTGCTCCACGATGTCGGCCATGGCCCGTTCGGCCACTTCTTCGACGACAACTTTTTGGTGGATTTCGGGATCACCCACGAGGATCTGGGCCAGTTCATTATCAGAGAAAAACTCGGCGATGTAATTCATGAGCTACAGCGAAGCCCCAGCGGGCCGTTTGCGGAGGGAGAGCGACTGTGTCCTGAAGACATTGCTTTTCCGATTAAGAAGGATGGCAAAGACGACCCCTCGAAACCGCGGTGGCTGCGGCTTCTCCAGCCACTGGTGAGCGGCATCTTTACCTTTGATAACCTCGATTATGTTTCCCGCGATTCCTACATGTGCGGCGTGTCCGTCGGTCCAATCGACCGGGAGCGGCTCATCTACTACACGTTCATCTCCCCAGAGGGGCTTACACTTCACCGGGCAGGTAACGCGGCGCTGACCATGTTTTTGAACGCCCGCCTCTATTTATACACGAACGTCTACTATCACCGCACGTCGCGCGCCCTCGACTTGCACTTGCGGGAGATATTTCCCGCAACTATGCGCTTACTTTTCCCCGGCAACCCCCTCGACCACATGGATCAGTACCTTTATCTCACCGACTGGTCTCTTCTCGAACAGGTTTCCCACTGGCATCGAGAAACCGCTGAGAATCAGGAACTCGCAGGAGAATGGGGACTCATCCTTAACCGCGAGATCAAGTGGAAGATGGCTTATGACCGAACTCTGTCACTCAACGAACTCCGTTACGGCATCGAATTGATTCAGGAAGCAGACTGGGAAAAGCGGATCCGGACCGCGCTTCCTGATTCTGCTCGGGACCTAGTTTTTCGTGTTGACATGGCAACTCAAGATCCGAGACCTGAGAACCCATTTGCCATGGGGAAAAAGCAGATCTACATCTATGATCCATCGACGAGCGAGATCACCAAGGAGTCGCTTTCAGAACTACTGCGCTTTATCCCGGCCAAAGTCGTGCAGTTCCGCGTCTACGCCCTCGATCACCAGAACGATCAGCTTCTCGCCCAGATCGCCGAAGACACGTTGAAGGGCGGTTCTTCTGCAATCAAAACCAATGTCTGAAGCACTCTCGCTCTCAGTCCCGCTCCTCGACCTGAGGGCACAGTATCAGACCATCCGCAAAGAGATTCGCCAAGCCGTCGACGACGTCCTCGAGTCCCAGCACTTTATTCTGGGTCCGTCCTTAGCCAGCTTCGAGAAACAGGTCGCATCTTACCTTGACTGCAGGGCTGCGGTCGGCGTCGCTTCCGGAAGCGACGCCTTGCTTCTCTCTCTAATGGCGCTTGATATCGGGCGGGGCGACGGTGTCGTGGTCCCGACTTTTACTTTCTTCGCGACCGTGTCCTGCATCGTGCGCTTGGGCGCAACCCCAATCTTTGTAGACGTCGACCCGGCAACTTGCCTTATGAACAAAGAAACTGTCGCGGCCGCGCTTGAGCGGTCTGAGTTCGATTCAGAACATGGGGCTTGGCGGCATCACAGAAGCGGTTCTCGAATCAAAGCCCTGATCCCGGTCCATCTCTTTGGTCAAGCTTGCAATATGGACCCACTCAGTGCTTTAGCTACGAGATACCAACTTTTCATCATCGAAGATGTAGCTCAGGCTATGGGGGCTCGCGCTCTCGCGGGCGACAGAACTTCCAAATGTGCTGGGACGGTCGGCGCCCTCGGTTGTTTTTCTTTTTTCCCCACCAAAACCTTGGGGGGAATCGGCGATGGCGGGCTTGTGGCAACAAACGATACGGATTTGGCGGAGAAGGTCCGGCGGCTGCGAATGCATGGGGAAGGTTCCCGTTATTACCATGAGTTGATCGGCATCAACTCCCGTCTCGACGTGATTCAGGCTCGCGTGCTCGAAATCAAACTACGCCACCTTGAGCAATGGTGCGCACAGAGGGTTATGCATGCCAAGACTTATCATGACCTCTTTGCCGCTACCGGGCTCTTGGGCCATGGGATCATCCACCTGCCTGCTGCCGGCACCGGCAGATCCCACGTCTTTAATTATTACGTGATCCGGGTGGAGCGCAGAGACCTACTCAAGCAGTACTTAGCAGAGCACGGAATTCAATCTGAGGTGTATTATCCAGTCCCGCTGCACCTTCAACCCTGCTTCTCTGATCTGGGCTACCGCGATGGTGATTTTCCAAACGCCGAGAGCATTGCTTCAGAAGTTCTGGCTCTCCCCATGTACCCGGAGCTTGCCCTACCACAACAAGAGCTTGTGGTGCACACGATCAGAGATTTTTTCCACTCCTGACTCCGCCCGCGCTGCTCCCTATCATCACCCCCACAACGATTCCCAACCCGCCTACAACATGATAGGGCATGAGTGTCTCGCCCAAGAGGAAGATGGAAAGAACCACTGCATACAGGGGAAGAGTGTTGTAAACGAGCGCCGCGCGGCCAGGACCAAAGGTCAAAATCGAGCGATTCCATAGCAAAAAAGCCGCAAACGACGGAAAAACACCAAGATAAGCCAACGCGAGCACGACTTCGATGCGTGCAAGATCGGCGTGTTGGGTGGAAAGCTCGAGGAAGCTCGCCGGAAAAAGAAAAAGCGCTCCGATGACAGTCGTCACCGCAGTCAAAACAAACGGCGACAACGCTCGCATCATGTTCTTCGCCATGACGGAATAGAAACCCCACAGCACGGTAGCGAAAAACACCATGAGGTCTCCAGCATTGAAACGCAGGCGAAAAAGCACGTCGAGATCACCACGCGCGACAATCCAGCCCACACCGCAAAAGGAGAGAACAATACCGAGGACGCGTTGCCAATGCATTCTCTCACCGATCAGGACCCAGGCTAGGCACGCAGTGGTGACCGGAGTCGTTGAATTGACCAGCGCCGCATTGATCGCACTGGTATGGCGTAATCCGGTGTACAGGATGCTGTTGAAAGCAGTGACGCCAGTCAGGCTCATTAAGATCAGAATTGGGATATACTGCTTTCGAATACTGTGCCAACCGCCCCGGTAAAGGAGAAGCGGCAGCAAAATCATTGCCGAAACACTAAACCGACCGGTGTTCAGCGTCCAGGGGGGGACATAGCCCACGAGAGCCTTGCCAATGATGAAATTCGTGCTCCAAAAAAATGGGGGCAAAAAAAGAATGAGGTAATTGGCTAAAGAAAGTCGCGCCGAACTCGCCACGGAGCTGAGTTACTGTAAAGATTTTTCTGCCCGTGCTAGGGGGTCAAGAAAAGCTAGCGCGTGCTCTCGTGAAACAACTCATCAAGCGCCATCCTGCGCGCGATCAAGCTTTGCTCAAATGAATATTCGATCAGGGTTTCCAGGTTTTTTCGGTTGGCAGTGCTTAGTCCATAAGCCCAAGGATCTTTGCCGAGTACTTCTTCCTGCTCTTCCTGAGCGGTTCGAAACCAGGCTAAAGGAACCCGTCTTGGATTTTCCATCCTTTTATAGGCGATCTCCTTGGCTTTTTGGAACGCTTGCATCAAGTTGAGCGGAACCCACGGATCGCGGTCGACCACTTCTTGTTTAATCGCCGTCGTATGCATGATGGGGAATATCCCAGTCCGCCGGTAATAATCAACCTCCAGTTCCTTGTAATTCTCGAAAAGGCGTTTGACTCGCCGATCCCCCTGCAGCAATGGCCGGATGATCTCCGGGTGAATGAGCGCATCCAGTTCCCCATCTGCCAGCATACTTTCTACGTCTTTACCGGGAGGCGTCCGCTGCAGAATCAGATCCTGCGGTCGAGTAAACTCAACTTCCTCCTCGTCCTGCGCAAACCAGGAAAGTTTCTTGTGGGCAACCCCAAATTCGCGCTCGAGGATCCCTCGAACCCAAAGGTTGGTTGTCGCCTGAAAATTCCTCAACCCAACTCTTTTCCCGACGAGATCCGCCGGCTTTTGAATTCCCTTTTCCGCGTTGATGAACGTAAACCCATGCCGGAAGCGCCGATGCAGAAACACCGGGATAGCGGTGAACGCCTGGCCCGTAAACCTAGCCATTAGGTACGAAGACATCGAAAGCTCGCAAACATCAAACTCGCGATTTCGAATCATCCTCCAGTGCCGGACATCCGAAGTCATATCGGTCAATACCGTAAGCTCAATCCCATCCGGCTGTACCAGACCTTCAATAAGAGGCCGGACGATTTCGTATTCCCCACACGCCAAACTCAAATGCAATTTTCTTGACATCCTCGGTCTCCGTATAAACTAATGCTGGGCGTTTGTATCACGACGAGACGCTCATGCCAAACGATTTGACAAAAGCCTATGGCGCCTGCATTGATGTCTTTGAAGGATCGCGCGCAACCCGTTGAATGTTGACAGATCTCAGCGGAGACTGGGCCTGTGGCCCTTTGGCTCGCGGGATGGCGCTCCTGGTTCTCCTTGTGGGCCCGGTGGCCGCGAGCGACATTCGTAGCAGCGTGGCGTCCGGACGCACAAACCCCCGCATTGTCTCTCTTGCGCCCAGCGTTACCGAGATTCTTTTTGCTTTGGGTGCGGAAGAACATCTGGTCAGAGTAACGGGTTCTTGCGACTACCCTGCCGCGGCGAAACGCATTCCCCAAGTAGGCACATTCATGAACCCAAGTATCGAATCCTTGCTCGCGCTGAACCCCGACCTGATCGTCGCCCTGCCGGAACGCGCGGACCAGGAAAGACTTGACAGACTCACGGCGCTCGGTTTCAAGGTTGTTCTCGTACGTGTTTCTACCATCAACGATAGCTTCAGTTCGATAAGAAACCTAGAGGCGCTGGTACGGAAGGAAAACCAGGGCGAGAATCTCGTCGGAAAGATCCAGCGGGAGATTGAAGCCGTGTCGCGCAAGCTCACAAAGTCCCCACGCCCGCGCGTTTTAATTGCAGTCGGATCTCGCCCACTGATTGCCGTAGGATCGGGAACCTACATCGCTGAGCTGATTGCTCTGGCTAGCGGTAGCAATCATTGCAGCGACGACGGCACGGGCTGGCCGTCTCTGAGCCCTGAGTTTGTCATCGCCATCGTTCCTGAGATCATCATCGAAGCGGGAATGGGTTCAGAGCAGGGACAAAACGGTCAATTCTGGTCTGATCTGGTGTCAATCCCCGCAGTTAAAACCCACCGGATCTATCAAGGTCGCTCCGATAATGTCCTTCGCCCGGGTCCCCGGATTTCCCCCTAACTGCATCGCGCTTTCTTGGCCGAGGCTGAGAAGATTAAGGGGATGACCGTGACGCCATTCCCAAAAAAAACCGATGAGCGTGTGGATCCAGGCGAATGCCACGGCCGCAAGCCCTGCAGATCGTTATCTCCACGAACTGAGCAGCGGAGAGAAATAACGGGTCATACTCGCTCGTGCGCTGGCTCAGCAAGCCAAGATCCTTCTGCTTGACGAGCCCACCACTTTTCTCGACATCAGACATCAGCTTCAGATTCACGCGTTGATCCTGGATCTCAGCCGACGCCGCGGACTGACGGTCATCAGCGCTCTCCACGACCTCAATCCGCTTCGCTCTATTTTCCCAAGCTTGTCCTTTTACGGGAAGGCGCGGTTTATTGCTCCGGCAGCCCGGCCGAAATTCTCACTGAAGAGACGATTTGGAATATCTATGGCGCGCAGGTACGGGCTCTGCGGGACGGCACACAAGCCAACCCCCAGGTCTTGCCGATCGCCGGGCACCATGAAATCAAAGATCAAAAGTTTTCGCCGTAAGGGCGAATATCTAGTTCATGCGTCCAGGCGCCTTTCGGCTGCTTGAAGACTTGCACAATGGCCGCAGCGATCGCGTCTGGTGGAATCACGGTTTCCGGCTGCCGCTTCGGCTCCCGAGCCCGGAGTCTTGGCGTATCGATTTGACCATCGACAATAACATGGACCACGTGAATTCCCTTGGGATGAAACTCGCGCGCCAGCGATTGGCCTAGGATCCGCAGCGAAGATTTCGCGATTGCCAGAGGTGCAAATCCAGCGCGACCCCTGAGCGCGGCGGTGGCTCCGGTGAGTGAGATCGCTCCATGTCCCGCCTTGAGCATTTCAGGAATGATTTCCTGTGCCAAGTGCACGGCACCCATAACGCCGACTTCGAAGGATTGCCGGATTACTGCAGGATCGAGGTCGAGAAAACTTCCTCTCCCGAATCCACTCGCGTTATACGCCAGGACAGTGATCGGACCGAATTCCGCTTGCGCTTGAAGCGCGGCCTGGTGAACGCCTTCTCGGTTCGTCACGTCAACAGGGATCATCCTGGCTTTGCCCCCGCCGCCTTTGATCTCATCAGCCACCGGCTGACTGGATTCAACGCGGCGGGAAAGCAGCGCCAGCGCGTATCCTTCTTTCGCTAATGCCCGTGCCAGTGATGCTCCCAGTCCTGGTCCTACGCCAGCGACAACTGCTGTTTCCATTTTGCTTCTCCTCCAAGCGATCTGCCTGTTTGCGACAATTGACCGCAAAGACCAGGTTTGTTATACGGCTTTTCAGTCCCATAAATCCACAAGGAGAGGGGTCATGTATTGCTTCTGGATATTTCTATTAACGGTTCTCCAGGGTTTATTGTTCAACTCCTCCTCGTGGGCGCAGACGAAGACCCGCATAAACTGGACCGCCGTCACTGGCGCCCAAAGCGGGATGTTTATGGCCCAACAGGAAGGACTCTTTAAGAAAAACGGCCTCGAGGTCGAGTTGATCCACCTCCCCTCGAGTTCCAGGGGCATTCAAGCGATTCTAGCCGGGGAAATCGCGTTCTCGTTCATGGACGGTTCAAACGCAGCCCAAGCCAATCTGAAGGGCGCAAATTTGGCCCTTGTTGCCGGCGCCACCAACCATCAGGTCTTCTCCCTCATGGCCAAGCCGGAATTCAAGTCGGTGAGCGATTTACGGGGCAAAAAGATCGGTATCACCCGGGTTGGGTCTTCCACCCACACCTCGGCGCTCTTTGCCTTGGGGTCGGCCGGTCTGAAGCCTTCGGACTATCAGATTCTGCCTTTGCTAGAAGTGCCCAATATTTTTACCGCTTTGGCGGCTGGTCAGATTGATGCTGGAATCGTCTCGCCGCCTACCAACAGCAGGACCAAGAAGGCAGGATTCAAAGAACTGATGAACCTGGCAAAGGATGGACCCGAATATGTTTCGGTCGCGGTAGGCACAAGCCGTGGCTATATCGCGGCCAACGAAGACACGGTGCGCCGAGTTGTGCGTGCCTACGCGGAAGGTATCCAAATCTTCAAAAACAACAAAGCGGCCTCGCTAAAAATGATCCAGAATCAGCTCAAAGTGAAAGAAGTCGACATCCAGGAGGACACCTACAGTCAATTCCGGGAATACCTGGAAACGATCCCGTACGTGAGTCGCAAAGGAATGGAAGCCGTTCTCGCCGACATCGCGGAGAAGGATCCCGCGGCCAAGACCGCTAAGCCCAATGATTTTATCGATATGCGCTTCGTTGCCGAGCTGGAAAAAGCGGGGGTTTTTAAGGGCGGCGTCGGCGAGTAGTTCAGCCATTCATCGGCGGGCTAAACTCTCGCCGTTAGCTTGACTTGCGGAATTTCTTGGCGCGACGCACGAAGTAATTCCACATCGAACCCAGTCGATGGGGGGTGTAGATTTGTTCAAACTTGAGCCTCGCCTCTTCATCGCTGCTCCAGGACGGATCACCAGCGGATTGCGCTAGGATCTGGATTCGTGCCGCTTTTTCCAGGAAGACGGCGTAGAGCGTCGCCTCCTGGATCGATCCGCCGACGACGGAACATCCATGGTTTTTCATCAAAATCGCTCGACAGTTGCCCAGTGATTGTGCAACCTTCGCGCCCAATTCTGGGGTGCGGATAAGCGCGGTGGTATCGTCAAAAAGAGGCAAGCCGTCAGAAAAAATCGATCCTTCATGGCTGATGGGGCGCAAAGGAAGCCGTAAAGACCCGAACGCCGTCGCGTACGGAGGGTGTGTATGAACCACGCAGTTCACGTCGGGGCGCGCTCTATAAATCTCCGTATGAATAAAGATTTCTGAGTGCCGTTCGTACTTACCCTCGATCTTCTTGCCATCAAGATTGCAAACGATAAGGTGTTGCGGCCGGATCTCTTCAAAGCCGAAGCCGTGCGGCTTCATAAGAATCTGGCCCTGTTTTGGCAGGCGAACGGAAACATGACCCAAGATGTTGTCCCAGTGGCCCTCTTTCGCCAACACGTTACACGAGTACGCGAGATGCTCTTTTAGCTCTTTCAGGCTCATGGCAGATCCTCGAAATGGATAACTAACTCCGCGGGCGCAGCTTGAACCTCTGAATCTTGCCGGTTACCGTCTTCGGAAGATCTTCGACGAACTCAACCCACCTGGGATATTTGTACGGCGTCAGCCTTTCCCGGACGAGCGCTTGGAGTTCCTCTTTAAGTTGTTCGCTCGCGCGATACTCTGATTTCAGGACAACCGAAGCCTTTGGTTTGACCAAGCCGTCTTTGTCGGTCTGACCCGTTACGGCAGCCTCCAAAACCGCCGGATGCTCCAGGAGGGTATTCTCGACCTCGATAGGAGAAACCCACAACCCTCCGACTTTCAGCATGTCATCCGACCTCCCACAGTAGTAGTAGTAGCCCTCCTCATCACGGTAATAAGTATCTCCGGTTTTCAACCACTCGCCGAGCATCGTCCTCTCAGTTTGCTCCTGCTTGTTCCAATAGCAGGGCGAGTTGGCATCCCCTTTGACGAGCAGATGACCCACATCACCGCTGGGAACTTCTCTGCCCTCATCATCAACGATCTTGGCTTCGAAGGCAGGCGTCACCTGACCGCTGCTTCCCGGACGCGCCCGCCCGGGCCTGTTGGCAAGGAAATCGTGCGTTGCCTCGGTCGAACCCACGACATCAAGAAGCTCCAGTCCAAATTTATCTTTCCACTCGTGGAAAAGCGGCGGTGGCAGGGGCTCTCCTGACGAGAGACAGATGCGCACAGAACTTAGGTCGTATTTTTTCTCCACCCGAAGCAAACGGTTATAAAGCGTGGGCACGGAAAAGAAAAATGTGGGGCGGTATTTTTCGATGACCTGAAGAATTTGCTCAGGATCCGGCCGTTCCGGCCACAGGACCGAAGAGGCCCCAAAGCGAAACGGAAAGTAGAGCGAATTACCCAAACCGTAAGCGAAGAAAAGCTTGGAAGCAGAAAAACAAAGGTCGTCTTCTGTCATCCCCAGAACCGGCTCGACAAAAAGGTCCGTGATCGTGATCATGTCGTGTTGAAGGTGGACGACTCCTTTGGGCGAGCCGGTACTGCCGGAAGTATACATCCAAAAAGCAACGTCGTCCTTGCTGGTCAGTTGTGCGTTAAGTTGTGGAGAAAATTTTGCAACCAGCGGCTCATACGCGAGCGCTTTACCGCTATCCCTACCTATGACCACGGCATGTTTGAGGTAACGGGACCGGTGCCAGATCGATGCCAACTCAGGCAACGCCGACTCATGAACGACCAAAAGTTGTGCGCGGCTGTCCTCAAGCAAATACTCGTAGTCGCGCGCTTTCATCCATGGATTGGTGGGGATGGGCACAGCACCGATCTTTATCGCGCCAAAAAAACAAAAGACAAACTCAGGGCAATCCGGCAGAAGCAAAAGAACGCGCTGTTCGACCTCTAGACCGAGATCTCTGAACGCGTTGCCGGTCTTATTGACGAGCTCAAAAACATCCTGATAGGAAAATTTTTCGTCCCGATAATAGATGGCAGTCTTGCGACCGCGACCTTGGCGGATGTTCGCATCCACAAACGTGGTTGCCGCATTGTAAGTGTCGGGCAGTTCGACTTTCATGGGTTCTTGCTAAGCTCGGAATTGCAAATGGCAGATTACAAGTATTGAACTCTGAAATTTAAAATCCTCTTAGGGTCTACTCACCTCCCACAGCCTCCGAGCGCGTCTCGGTCGCGATCACGACGGATTTGGACTCCGTGTAGTGTTCAATCGCTTCCTCGCCGTGTTCCTTGCCGATGCCGCTCTGTTTCACGCCGCCAAATGGCAGCTCGTCGTATATGATTTGAGCTGAGTTGATCCAGGTGTAGCCCGCCTCGATCCGCTCCGCAGCCAACATAGCCTTGTTGATGTCACGAGTCCACACCGAAGAGCCCAAACCAAAAATGGAGTTATTGGCCTGCTCGATTCCTTGTTCGAGGTCCTTGATTCTCACGATTGGCAGAGCGGGCCCGAAAACCTCTTCTTTAAGCATTCTGGATTCGGGATCGACGTCAGTTACGAGAGTCGGTAACAGATAAAAACCTTTATCGAAGTCTCCGCCTTGGGGCCGCTCGGCACCATAAAGCACCCGACCCCCGCGCTTGACCGCGTCCTCGACCTGTTCTTCGACCTCTTTTCTCTGGTCGGCGGTATGCAACGGCCCCATGAGGCTGTCTGGCTTGAGCCCATTGCCAATTCTCAGCTTCCTTGCTTTGTCCACCAGCTTCTCAATAAACGCATCCGCAATCTTGTCGGCCAAATAAAGCCTCTTAACGGCCAGACAAGCCTGCCCGCAATTAAAGAATCGCCCTACCGAAGCCGCACTAACGGCCCGGTCAAGATCTGCGTCCTCGCAGACAATCATCGGATCACTGCCGCCCAATTCCAGCGTGACGTGCTTGAAATCCTTCGCGGCAGATTGCATCACGTGCCTGCCAGTATCGGTAGCCCCGGTAAAGCCGATCTTGCGCACAATCGGGCTCACGAGCAGTTCCTCGCCGACAACGGCTCCAGAGCCCGTAATCACGTTGATAACTCCCTTCGGACCCCCTCCTCCCTGGATCGCCTTATCGATTAATTGACAGCAGCGAATATCGGTGAGCGGCGTTGTCCCAGCCGGCTTGACAACAACGGTATTGCCCGCCAACAAGGCCGGACCTAGTTTGTTGCCCATGAGCGATACCGGGAAATTCCACGGCACGATCGCGCCGCAGACTCCGATGGGTTTGCGCAGAACTAAACCGTGGCGCCCTGTGTCGAGCACGACCGCCGCAGTGCGCAGGCTCTTGGCCATCCCGCCGTAATGTTCCAGGGTATGAACGAACCGGCGAATCTCCAGGACCGACTCCCGGATCGGCTTCCCCTGCTCGCGAGTAAGCAGATTTGCCAATTCTTTTTCTTGTTGAAGAATCAGACGGCCCGCCTCGAGGAGAATCGATCCGCGTTTAGCAGGAGCCATTTCCGACCATTTCCTGAGCGCCGCCGCAGCGACATCGATGGCTTTGCGTGCGTCGTTCACAGTTCCCTTCGGAACCGCGTCCACAACCTCTCCAGTGGCTGGATTACGAATCTCTGTAACCTGCCCACTTTCCGAATCCCGACTTTCCCCTGCAATAAACAGCTTTGCCATACGAATACCTCACTTAGGGAATTAAAAGGTCGCTTTGGAACTCCGGAGGGTCTACTCCCTGGGGATTTTTCTAGAAACCCGAGCCAAAAAATCAATCACTTTCCGCACAAGAAGTCAACTCGCACAGCACCCAATATGGTTCACGAGTATCTACAACTGAGCAATGAAAACCTGACTGGAGAGCACTAGGCCGCTAAATGGGGCTCGATAGAAGCGTCGGTCGACTATGACCGCAATTTTGTGCCTAGAGGGAGCGTCACTTTGGCACAAGGTACCTGCTTTTCCAAGGAGGCTGTGTCGCGAGAATGATCGGCCCCGCGTGCCCTTTTAGCTGTCAAGTTTGGGGTTGGGAAGCGTATAAAAAGGGACTCCTTCGTCGTCAAGTTCTCGCCGTTCCTCTGACGTTGCGGTCCCGTGAATCTGCCTCGGCTTTGCTTGGCCGTGAAAAATTTCTCTTGCCTCTTGCGCGAAGCGCACCCCCACGTCCTCAAAATTCTCCTTCACATAATGATGTAGCTTGAAGAGCACCTCAGTTGCCTCGGCTTCGGTCAACGGAGGATTGGGTATCTTCGGAACAGGCTTGCGTTCTTCTTTGTCGCCCCTCTGTGAAATCACCGCGCAGGCATGGGGAATTTTTTCGACTTTGCTGCTGCCACAGGTAGGGCAGGTAATCTGACCCATCTTGGCTTGCTCTTGATAGCTTTCAAAGCTGGGAAACCACCCCTCGAAAGAATGTTTCTTTTTGCAGATCAGATCGTAAACCACCATAATTCACACCCGACCCTCCTCAATTTGCGTTGCCGTTTATCATAGTCAACCCCTGGCAAAGGTGCAATGCTCCGCTTAACTCATAGTGGTAGAAGTCGCACAAATTTTGAACAGGCGCCCATTTATGTTCACCGGGAAATACCTAAGGTTTGCGAGACCGTTCCAAATTGCCCGCCATTAAGCTTTACACCAACAGCCCTCTTTCCAAAAATCTGGCATGCGACTTGCTTCCCTGCTTTAGTGGCTCGTCCGATTGCGGGTTAAGAAATATGAGCGTGCCGTTAAATGCCAGAGAGAAAGGGGAAGAGGGAACTATTGGTTACGCTCAGGCGTTCCGGATTATCGGCGCCGCTCTCGAAACCCTCGAAGTGGAAAATTTTGATCTAGAAATCAAAGGGCCTGAGTATTGGATCCGGGGTTGCGCTAAAGCGCCACCGAACTCCATGCCCGCGCGCGAAAGGATTAATTTTCTTGGAAACTGGCTCAAAATACGAAACCGTTTATTCTCTCAGCAGTCCGGTACCTCTTTCGAGTTCCACTATACCCAGGATAACTTACGCGAGCTCGAACTCAAAGCCCGATCCCAGCGCGGCGCTTCCCAGGTTTACCCAGACGCGCAATCTCTTTCGGAAACTTTGCGCTTGGTTGGTGAATTTCTCGATTTAAAGCACGCCTATCTGTCCCGGCTGTCCATGCGCGGCCGGTGGGTCACGCTTCACTACAAATCCGCTCAAGGTCACCTCGTGGTCGAGGAACATACCGCGACGTCGCTTTACAGCTTTTGGCTCGGGCTATGCGCTCGGCGAACCGTCGGCGACAAAACCGCCCCTTCCCTCGGGGCGCGGAAACACTTCCGACTTGATATCGAGGAACACGACCAAGGGGAGGGCTAGCTCACTTGTCAAGGCGCTCCTCTGAAGCGAGTTGCTTCAAGGCTGTCCCTGTAAGCCGATACACGGTCCACTCGTCCATGGGCCGAGCCCCGTGCCTCTGATAAAAGCGGATTGCGGGTTCATTCCAATCCAATACGGACCACTCTAATCGGCCGCAGCGCCGCTCAACCGCCAACCCCGCAATCCTGACGAGGAGGTGTTTGCCCAAGCCCTTGCCACGCCATTCAGGAAGAACAAAGAGGTCTTCGATGTATATCCCCGGACAGCCCAAAAACGTTGAGTAATTCGGAAAAAAAAGAGCAAAGCCCGCCGGCTCTGAGCCCGCATATCCGATCAAGACTTCCGCGCCTGGGCGGGGCCCAAAAAGCGTTTGCCGCAACCCTTCTTCGTTCGCGACCACTTCGTGTTCGAGCCGCTCATAAGCAGCGAGACCACGAATAAGCCTCAGAAGCAGCGGGACATCCCGTTCTGTTCCCGGCGCGATTCGGAATTCCACAGCGCTCATCGATGCCTCCTTAATAATCGAACCAAACCCCTTGACTGCCGCGACGACTTCGGATACAGCTCGGGTCAAAGAAGACCCAGGAGAAGATTATGTTTACGACGATTCGGCATGTCGCGTTTCATACCGATAACTACAACAGAATGGCCAAATTCTATCAAACAATCTTTAACATGCAAAAAATCACTACAGGAATGACCGACGACAAAGGCGACTACAATCCTGAACGCGGCCACATCAGCGACGGAGTAATCGGCGTTGCGCTTTTGCAGCGCCAGGCAGGTCTCCCCGCGGGTCTGGATCATTTTGGTTTCGAGGTCGACAACGTCCAAAAGGTCCTAGACAAGCTGCAGGAGAAATATCCAAAAATCATGGTAGGCAAGAGCCCGGGACATGTGCCTTTTGCCGGCCTGAGAACCCATGACCCGGATGGTAACCTGTTCGATCTCTCGCAAAAGGGAATGCCCAACGTCAGGGAAGGCTACGTTGAGAGCGGATGGGAACAGCCCCGGTATCTAAATCACCTCGCGATTCGCACCGCGGAACCGCACAGTCTGGCTGCATTCTACCACGAAGTCTTCGAGTTCACCCCTGTCGAAGGTCTCTCGGACCAGGATAACTTCTATCTCACAGATGGCCGGGTCCACCTGGTGATTCGCCCCTGGAATCCAACCACCTATAGGGGCATGCGAGCCGGCCTCGACCACATCGGCTTCAAGGTGGAAAACTTAGAGGCGGCCATAAAGGATATCGACGAACTTGCGCGGGCTTTTCCCGACTCTGCGCCGCGCAAAATTGATATAGGGCGGGAAGGCGCGCGCAAGCGGCAAAACCTCGAAGCCTGCAAGCTCGGCGGACACGCAACCGCAGACCCCGACGGCGTTTTTGTCGATCTCTGCGTCTAGTTCAAACACTAACGTAGAGTTTGGCGCTTCCGATCTGGTTTTCGGGTTCCACTCGAAGCTCAAGACGTGGAACTCCGAATTGTGAAACCTTCACCGGCCTGCAAGAATCTGACCGCAGCCGTCGATCCTCATGTCCATGTGCAAGGTCTTGAGCACCCACCAAAGAGAAGCAGCGACGCTGGAAACAACCGGGCGGGCGATCTCGTGCTCCAGCTTCTCGACATACCCAAGCGAATGCCACCGTCCGTGAATCAGCACGGCATCGACGTCGGGATGTTCATGAAAAAGCGCGCGCGCAACGTTATAAGAGGCATCTTCCGGAAGCTTCGCCAGATCGACCGGCTTTACGACATCAAGGCCTTTCATGCCCGCGACTTGGAAGCCGGCGTCTGCGAAATAGCGCTGCAAAGCTTGGTTGATCTTTGCCAGATAGGCTGTCGCGATGATCACTTTTTTCGCGTTGAGATTTCTCAGCGCCGCGACATTCGCGCTCATCACGGTACCTACAGGAATCCCCAACCGTTGCGACACGGAACGGATCACAGCGCCCTCAGCCTGATAGCCGCGTTGCGTTGCCAGCATGATCCCCGCGACAAGGATAATATCCACTTCCTCCGCGGTAAAAACCGACAAGGCCGATTCAAGCTCTCTGATGGCGCGGTCAAACTCTTCCGGCGTATGCGCGCGGACATTGAGTCCCGTTGCGACTAAGCTCAATCCGGAAGGGAGAATTCGGCTCCAGTCCGATGGAACCTCGAACACGGAAGGGGAAAGGTAGCCGATGCGCGCTCTCCATTTGGTCATTTTCGTCTCCGTTGCTAAGACCGGCTACGTCCCATATCAAAAGTGAAACTAGGCTGTCAATGCAGTGCTGCCACCGAAAGGACACGATCAAGCTATTTACTGGCGCCAAGTTCGTGATAGGTTATGGCGATTAGAGAAATGAACGATCTCTGAGGAGGACTTATGAGTGACCACGTCTATAAGCTCGTCGAACTAACAGGCTCTTCCAAGACCAATATGGAGGACGCCATTCAGAATGCGATTACCAAAGCTTCGCAGACCGTTCACCACATGCACTGGTTCCAGGTGGTCGATACGCGAGGCACCATCGATAACGGAAAAGTCGATTACTGGCAGGTCACGATCAAGGTGGGCTTCAGGCTGGAAGACTAGCCGCAGCAAAAGACCACCGAGGTTAGAATGGCGGAAAAATTCCAAGCACGAATCGCGTTCGTTAGCTGTGGCCCCGCCACGCGCTCTCACTATGGCAGCATGACGCCGGCAATTCCCACGGATGTCAGTGTCGAATTCAAGGGGCTGGACCTGTACGGCAACAATCTTTACGAGATCGAGGGCAAAAAAAGCTCGATTGTCCAGAAAACCAAGGAGCTGGTGAACACGCATCGCTGGGACGGAGTCATGGTTACCGCAGCCCCACCGGAGGTTCTGAATCCCGGACTTTTGAATGACCTCCGTGCTGCGTTGGCCATTCCCGTTACCACCGCATTGCACGCCTGCGTTGCCGCTCTCAGGGCCGTCTATGCGAGCCGGGTTCTTTTGTTAACGCCCTTCGACGAGCGGTTAAACGAGCTGGTTTGCGAGCATCTGAGCAAAGCTGGCGTCACCGCTCTGGCGCCCTGTCCCTTTCACAAGCTGGGCGATGCCATCAAGTTAAAACCGGAAGAAGTCTTCGAGCACACAAAGAAAGGTATGGGCGAGGTCGGCAACGTGGACGCCGTTTATTTCCAGGGCGCCGTCCTCGACCCGATAAAAGTTTTGGACAAAATCGAAAGCGAACTGAAAACCACCGTTGTCGCCAGCAATCCGGCCATGCTCTGGTTCATGCTTTCCAAGCTCGGTCTCAGCTACCACATCCATGGTTACGGAAAGCTACTCGAATCGTGGCCACTCTTGGCCGATAGTTAGCGCCGCTGCACTCACTTCAATCCGTGTGCATTGTACGGGATCAGTATCGTCGCCTTTGCGGCATCACCTTGGTTCGAGTTCTCGTTGCTTCTGATGGCCATCGTAGGCCTTGCCCACGTGGGTTCCCACGCCCCGCAGGGTAGGTTCCATAGCTGTTTGTTGGGGACCACCGTTCGAGATGGTCGGGATGATGCCCGCGTATACCATGCGCGCGGGGGAAGAGTCCGGCTAGCGCCCAATTAAATGCCGGCTACGAGGGAAGAAAACTCAGCCTGGGCTGATCCAGAAACCGAAGCCCGGTCTGCGCGCAAGATTGATTCTAAGCCCGGAAGTTGTTGACACATTCTTCGGTCTGGCTATAGAATCCCTCTCAGTCCGATAAGGGGCGTGAATCGATTTACGTCATTGACCCAATTTGGCATGGTAACGACTAACTAGTTAAGGAGGTACGAAATGGCTACTTTGAATGAACTGCGCAAAACAGTGAAAGGTTTGGTGATGCCGATTCCAGCGGTATTTGATGGTAAAGGAGAACCAGACCTGCCGATGATCGAAAAGTTAACCGACTGGTACTTGGACAACGGCGTCCATGGTTTTTTTGTCCTCGGTTCCCAGGGTCAGGGTCCGGCCTGCCGGATTGACCAGCGCAAGGCGGTGGCGGAGAGCGTGGTGCGACGCGTGAACCATCGGGTACCGGTTATTGTCCAAGTCGGGTCGGTGGAACCGTATACGAGCATAGAATTGGGGCTTCATGCCAAACAGATCGGCGCGGACGGGATCGGCGTCGTCGGTCCCTACTATTACAGCGACCGCAACGAGTGGGAACTGATCGAGCATTACAAGATGGTGGGCAAGGCGGTGGACCTGCCGATGCTGCTGTACAACAATCCCGAGTACTCGGGATACCCAATCCCCCCGGCAATGATGGCGAAACTGCGGGAGGCGGTGCCGAATATCTTCGCCGCGAAGTTGGCGATGGGGAACATCGACCAGGCAGTGAACTACCTGCGCGTGCTGTCGCGCGAGTTTATCATCTTTATTCCAATTACCCAGATGCTGCCAGGCATGTTGATCGGTGTGAAAGGGAGTATCGCGGCGGGAACGCCGGTCACGGTCCCCGAAAGCGGCGTCCAGTTGATCGAGGCGATCTGGGCCGAGGATTACGAACGGGCACTAAAAATACAAGTTCTGCTGTTACAGCACAGCGAGCGGATGGCGCCCATTCGCGGCTACGGAAGGCGTGTGACTCTGGAAGGCCTGCGCCTTAGAGGACTGGCAGTGAAAGAGTATCCCCGATGGCCGACGAAACCGCTCTCGGCGGAACATCAAAAACTGTACGAAGAGAATATGAAGCGCTTGCTCGATGAGCTTCAGATACTGACCCCGCAGACCGCCGGCCAAAAGAAGAAAGTCGCCGTGTAACCGACCTCGGCGTGAGTGTGTTGGGCTAACCGATCCAGGGAAGGGATGAAAGAGTTTTCATCCCTTCCCTGGATATTTCATCCTTCTTCCCTTACGAGCGTACAACTTCTTCGAGGCTAGGCTCCGGCATGCCGGCCTTCCAGGTCGGATCACGAAGCTCGAGCCTGTTGCCGCTTGGATCCAGGAAATAAAGCTCCCGGCCCGTAAAGTGGCCTTTTGCGCGGTACACCAGGTCGGTAATCGGAACCTTTCTTTCCGAAAAAACCTTGCAAGCCCGCACCAACGTCTCTGGACTCACGGTGAAAGAATGGTGCACCCGCTCTTCTCCGCCTTGCGGTTTTTCCACCGGTTTCTCGCGCTCGCATAGCAGGATGTTGTGATCGCCAACGCTAAAACAAGACATGACCGCATTGCCAAGCCGTCCGACCGGTTTAAGGCCAAGCAGGTCGCCGTAAAATTTCTCTGATTCCTCCAGGTTATTCACTGGAATTGACCAGTGCGTCACACCCTCAACTTTTAGCACTGACATAGACCCTCCTTTCATGCGCTCGGTTGTTATTGCCAGCCTGGTCGGCTGCGCGACCTTTTTAATTGTTGATGAACTCTCCCGGGAACGGATTCTCCCCCAAGAGATCCTCCACTGTCAACAGGCTCTCGCAACAAGTCACGTTTATTTAGCCGCACTGATGTTTATTCTTCTGTCACTACCGGTCTTCTCATGAATGCTTCTGCATGATATGGCAAATTGCGACGAACCTTAGGAGGCGGCTATGACACGTGTAACCGGAAGTCACCTGATTTGCAGGGCGCTGAAACTTGAAGGCGTAACGAATATTTTTGGCTTGGCCGGAGATCATATCCTGCCGTTTCTGGATGTGATGGCCGATCAGGACTTTCGTTTCATCGACACGCGCCATGAACAAGCAGCGGTTCATATGGCAGATGCCTGGGCGCGAATCACGGAGCAGCCCGGCGTCTGCATATATACGACGCCGGGGTTCGCCAACGCAATACCCGGCCTCACCAACGCCATGCATACGGAAAGCCCGGTTCTCTCCATTGCCGGCTGCGCTGATTCATTCGATCTCGGCCGCGGCGCTCAACAAGAGATCGACCAGGTGGGAATGGCGGAACCCGTAACCAAGGGCTCGTTCACAGTGCCCGATGCCCGCAGGATTCCTGAGTTTATAGCCCGCGCGCTGCGCCTCGCTTTCAGCGGCCGACGTGGGCCTGTTCACTTGACGATCCCGATCGACGTCCAGGAACAAAGCGTGGATGAAGATGCTGTCGTATTCTACCAACCCGACGAATACCGCCCCCGGGAGGCAACGCTCGCCAATCCGGAGCTTGTCTCTAAGGCCATCGCGCTCTTGCGCCAGGGCGAGAGACCTCTCGTGCTCGCGGGCAGCGCCGCGGGATATACACTTTCCGGCGCGGCCCTACAGCGCTTTGTTGAAACGACCCGCCTGCCCGTGCTGACAGAAGAGCAGGCCCGCGGCCTGATTCGGGACGACCACCCTTACGCTTTTGGTTTCTTCGAGCGTGGGTTAAACCGCGTCGCCGGTAAAGTTCGCGACGCCGATGTGGTCGTCCTCCTGGGTCGAAAGCAGGATTTTAACATCGGATTTTGCCGCCCGCCGAATATCGCCGCCACTGCCAAAATCATCCAGATCGACCCATCGCCGTTGGAGATTGGCCGCAATCGAGGCGTCGCCGTGGGGATGGTCGGCGATGTGACCGGTGTCCTTGAGCAGATGACCCGAGAAGCCTCGAATCATACCTGGAAGGAACTCCCATGGCTGGAGGAATTGCGCGCCGCGCGCGCTGCGCAGCTCGAGTGGTACGAAAGTTTGGCCCGTCAAGAGACGCCGATGCATGCCATGGTCGTGGCCAAGACGATTAAATCCATTCTCCGTCCCGACGATTGCATTGTATTCGACGGCGGCGACTTCTGTCATTTCAGCAGGGCGAATTTACCGGCGCTGCAGGCGAAGCGCTGGTTCTACGTTTCCAGCCTGGGAATGTTGGGCTCGGCGCTGCCCACGGCGCTGGCCGCCAGGCTGGCTTATCCGGACTCGCGGGTCATCATGCTGACTGGTGACGGCGCTTTTGGCTTCAACGCAATGGAGTTCGATACCGCAGTGCGCCACAAGCTCAATATCGTGGCTCTGCTGGGCAACGACTCCGCCTGGGGCATCGACCGGCAAATTCAGCTTGGATTGTACGGACGCCCCGTTGCCACTGATTTATATCAGACTCGTTACGATCAGGTCGTCCAGGGTTTGGGCGGTTACGGCGAGTTCGTCGAGCGTCCCGAAGATCTGGAGCCAGCGCTGCGGCGGGCTTTTGCATCGGGACTGCCGGCTCTGCTCAACGTCGTGGTGCAGCGCGCCATCAGCCCCAGAGCGGAGGCTGCAATCGCGCGCCGCAAATCCCAAAAGTAAGTTTGTCGCGGAAACCAACGAGAAGCGCGTATCAAGTGCCGCTTGATTGAATAGCACGATAAACAAATTGCGGCGCTTTCTCAGCTCAATCTACGCGTTCACCACTGACCAGGATCTACGCGCTGGCCACCCGCTTCATGAAGTCCCCGAAGATCGCGGCGATTTCGCCGGCTTTTTCGTCCCATTCCTCTCTCGGGCTTAGATCCAGGTCGTAGTGCTTTGGAAAGAGAACATGCACTTCGCTCTTGCGCAAAATCCGGCCGAGGTTCTCGCCGGTTTGACGCGAATGGGTATTGTCGTTTCCGGGAATGATGCACGCAGGAACAGTAATCGACTTCAGCTCCTCTTCGGTCGCGCCGATCACCGGCAAATCGATGCCTTGAATAAAGTATTCGCGCCAGTGCGACATGACTTCGATGAAGCGCTGCGGCGTCATGCGCATCAGCGCCTCCCGGTTTTCCGCGCGCGCTCGAATGCGCTCTTTCCAGTGCTCCATTTCGCACACCGCGGCCATGCCCCCTTGCTTGGCGGCTTCAACGTATTGGCCGTAGTATTCTTGTGCCAGGCGCTCGCACGCGAATCGGCCACCGGTCACGCGCCACAGAAGTAGAGCCCGAACGGCCGCGGGATGGCGCAGTGCGAATAACAACGCCGTTCGGCAACCCGACGAGCTACCGCCGACGAAGGCAGGCAGCGCACCTAACTGGCTTAGCAACTCGAAGACATCATCGGCCCAAATTTTGTATTCCGAGTCCGTACCGTCGATGACGACCTCGGACGCACCGCAATTGCGCCGGTCGAAGATTACCACTCGGTGGCCGAGTTCGGCTACGTGCTTTGCCAGCGGCTCGACGCCGCCGAGGTCGCGCCGCCCGCCGGGCGAAAGCGCCGCCCACGGGCCGTGAGCGCCGATGACTTTATAATTGGTCGTGACACCGCGAACCTTTGCCAAGGGCATCGCTCTTCTCCTATTTCTTACGAGCCGCACTCGTAAGCCGGTTATTCAATCAAACTATTCGCTGTCAGAAGGACATTAGGCAGACTTGACGGTCCCCGTCAAACACCACGACCATGGCTTTATGCCAAGCTTAAAACGATTTCTATAAACGGAAAAAAGAGGTGGATAATCATTACGTTTTAGGTAACAATCCCTTCCGCTACGGCTTTTAGGGCAGTATCGAGCGCCGCCCAGGGAGCAAATTCAATGACCTGCGCCGCATTTCATGCGGTGACGGAGAGTAGAAGCGAGGCATGTGGTTTCTGGGGTTATTAGCGGGCGCCGTCGCTGGCGCCATCGGCGGCACAGCCGGTGCGTTCATCGGCGCTCTGGTCGGCGCCGTCGCTGGCTGGGCCGTATCGGCCAATCGTGCTCCCGCCCTTTCCGACCGTTTGCGCGAGGTCGAGGTCGCTCTGCGACGGTTGAACCAACGCGTCAAAGTGCTAGAGGAAGCGATTCCCGCCGCGCAGCGAACCGCCACCGCTCCGGCTGCCGAAACGCAACAGGCCTCCTCCAGCGACTCTATTTCAAAGGAAACAGCTCTCGTCCCATCCCCCCTCGAGGCGCCGCCACTCACCGCAGTGCGTTTTCAGGCCGAGGCTAAAGCCCAACCTACTGAACAACAACCAACGAGCGCTGCACCATCCGTCCTTGCCCCGGAACACGAGGCGACGCGACCTCCTGCGGCGCCTCCGCCGCAGCAGCCCTCGGCGTTGTGGAATTTTTTCTTCGGACCCAACGCGCTGGTTCGCTTCGGCATTATCGTGTTGTTCTTCGGCGTCGCGTTTCTTCTCAAGTACGCGGCTGAAAACGTTTATATCCCAATCGAGGTCAGGCTGATCTGTGTCGCCTTCGGCGCCATCGTGCTGCTGGCCATCGGCTGGTCCCTGCGCCTGTCGCGTCCCGGTTACGGCCTAATCATGCAGGGCGGCGGGATCGGCGTGCTCTATCTGACGGTGTTTGCGGCGTTCAGACTCTACGAGTTGCTGCCGAGCGGCTTGGTGTTCGTCCTGCTCGCCGCAATGGCGGTGTTATCCGCCATGCTGGCCGTGATGCAGGATTCACGCGCGCTTGCGAGCATGGGGGTCTCCGGCGGCTTTCTCGCGCCGCTTCTCGCATCGACCGGAGGCGGCAGCCATGTGATGCTGTTTAGCTTCTACACGCTTGTGAATTTCGGCATCCTCGCGATTGCCTGGTACAAGGCGTGGCGCTCTCTCAATCTCCTTGGTTTCATTTTCACTTTCGTCATCGGCCTGATCTGGGGCAATCGCTACTACCGTCCCGAACTATTCGCAAGCACCGAACCGTTTTTGATCCTTTTTTTCCTGTTCTACGTTACCATCGCCGTGCTGTTCGCGATATGCCAGGAAGCGACGATCAAGAGCCGGGTAGATGGCTCGCTGGTGTTCGGCACACCCCTGATCGCGTTCGGCCTACAATCCGCACTGGTGCGTGACATCGAATACGGGGCCGCCTTTAGCGCGCTTGCGGTGAGTTTTTTCTATTTGTCGCTCGCAAAAGTCCTGTACGCGCGTGTGCACGAGAATCTGCGCCTGTTGGTCGAGGCTTTTATCGCTCTTGGCGTTGTTTTCGTCACTCTCGCCATCCCTCGCTCGGGCCTTGACCCCGGTGGGCGTTGGAGGGTGCCGCCATCGTCTGGCTCGGGGTGCGCCAGGAAAGACTTCTGGCGCGCGCGTTTGGCATAGTGCTGCAATTCGCCGCCGGTTTTGCCCTGGTCCTCGATTTTCCCAGGGCAGCCGCCTCAGTACCGGTGCTCAATAGTTTTTATCTGGGATCTGTTTTCATCAGTGTCGCCGGTTTGTTCTGCGCCTGGTATCTTAGGCGGCATCGTGCGCAGGTGAGCAAGACCGAGGGGTATATTGCGCTTGTCGTATTCGGCTGGGGAATCTTGTGGTGGTTCGCCGGGGGATTTAACGAGATCATCGATCAGGTCACATCCGTCTACCACGTTCATACGGTTTTGCTGTTTGTTGTTGCATCGTGCTCCGTGCTCAGTCTGCTGCAGCACCGCCTCCAGTGGCGGGAGGCTCGCTACCCGGCGCTGGTCCTCCTGCCGCTGATGTATGTCCAGGCGGTGGTTGAAACCGCGCGCGCCGCGCACCCGTTCGAACATTTCTGTGACCTGGCCGCTCGCGTTTGGTACACATCTATGGCTGCTCCGCCGCGACGAGAACGATGCCCAACCCTTACGCTGGTGGCACGCAGGCGGCGTGTGGCTGCTCGCCGCATTGGGCGCTTGGGAAGTCTCGTGGCTGATCGGCGACATGGTGCAAGGGAGCCGAGTATGGCAACTGATCGGGTGGGCACTCGTTCCGGGAGTGCTGCTCGCGTGGCTCACCGCGCGCGGCGAAAGCCTCGCCTGGCCGGTGGCGCGTCACCGTGAAGCCTATTTATGCGATGGCGCGACCCCAGTCGCGGCGTTCCTGTGGCTGTGGATGATTTACGTGAACTTCTACAGCACCGGCGATGCGGACCCGTTGCCGTATCTGCCGCTGCTCAACCCCCTTGATCTCGCGCAGTTTGCCGTGCTTCTGGCTTTGTTCGTCTGGTTAAGGCGCATCCGCCTGGCCGACTTCGCGCCGCCGGAATTGAAAGCGCCAGAACTTGCCTACGGCACGCTTGGCATCGCCACCTTTGTCTGGCTCAACGGAATACTGCTGCGAACTCTGCACCACTGGGCCGGCGTGCCGTTTCTCCTCGACGCCATGCTCCATTCCATGCTGGTACAGGCCGCGCTGTCGATTTTCTGGAGCGTGTTGGCGCTGTGCGCGATGCTAAGCGCGACGCGCCTGCGCTTGCGGCACCTCTGGCTGACCGGCGCTGGGCTTATGACGGTGGTCGTGATCAAGCTGTTCTTCGTCGATTTGTCGAACGTCGGCGGCATCGAGCGCATCGTGTCGTTCATTGGCGTCGGCTTGCTGATGCTGGTGATCGGCTATATGTCGCCGGTACCGCCGTCCAGCGCGGAGGAGAGCCAATGAAACAGATCGTCGCCCTCCTGCTGTTGACACAGAGCATGCTTGCGGGCGCCGCCGAGCGGCCGGAGGACTTCGCGTACGGCATCGCGATTCATGCCGATGCCGAAGGACGCGCTGTATGAGATCACTCTCCCCGCCGCCGTTTATCGGGGGGTGACCCGAAGCGATCTCGGCGACATTCGCGTATTCAACGCGCGCGGCGAAGTTGTGCCGCACGCCTTCAGACCGCGTGCTGCCAGCACCACGGAGACCGCCGTAGCGGTCGGTCTGCCGCTGTTTCCACTGTATGCCGAAAGTGGCAGCAGCCTTGAAGATTTAAATGTGCGCATCGACAACCGAGCCGATGGTACGATCGTTAACATCCGGAACCGTGGCAAAGGCGCCCCTGGACAAAGGCAATTGCGCGGCTTCGTGCTCGACGCCTCCGGGCTGAAGCGGCCGGTACAGGCACTGCAGTTCGACTGGAAGAGCTCCGCTGACGGCTTCGCCGGAAAAGTGCGCATCGAGGGCGGCAACGATCTTGCGCGTTGGAATGTGCTGGCCGACAACGCCTCGCTGGTGAGCTTGGACTTTGGCGGGCGTAGCTTACGCCAGAAGCGCGTGGAGCTGCGCGCCGAGCAATACAAGTATTTGCGCGTCTCGTGGCCCGAGAGCCAGCCGCCGCTTGAGCTGCTGAGCGTGCGCGCCGAACCCGCTGCGGGCAAGGTCGAAGCCGAACGGGTATGGCAGGCATTCACCGCGCTACCGGTCTCCGGCAAACCAGGCGAATACGTGTACGATCTCGCCGGTCATTTTCCGTTCGATCGGCTGCGCGTGGAGTTGCCGCAAGTAAATACCTTGGTGCAGGTGCAAGTGCTGGCTCGGGCAAATCCTTCCGATGACTGGCGCCCGCGGGCAAGCGCCCTAACGTACCGGCTGCAACATCAGGGCGAGGAAGTGACGAGCCCGGAAATCGCGGTGCGGGCAGCGGGGAACGTTACTGGCTACTGCGCGTCGATCAAAAAGGCGGTGGCGTCGGCGCCGGGGTGCCGGTGATTCACATCGGTTGGCCGCCACAAAAACTCGTATTCGCGGCGCGCGGCGCCGGCCCATTTCAACTGGCCTACGGTAACAGCGAGGCGAAGGCGGCGTCCTATCCCATTGATTCGTTAATTCCGGGCTACAAAACCGAGAGCGAGTTCAAGGTTAAGCCCGCAGCCCTCGGCGAGCAGGTAACACTGTCCGGAGCCGCAAGACTGCGTAAGCCGCCCGATTACAAGAAATGGGCGCTGTGGGGAAGCCTGATATTGGGTGTGTGCGTGCTGGGCTGGATGGCGTATCGCCTGTCGCGGCAGATATCGAAACCGGACGCGAACGGCGCAGACGATTCGCACACCTCAGACAAGCTCAAATAGTCGGCTCTTACCTAGGTAGTATAGGGAACATCCGGTGGCACAACCGAAAGATCCTGGAGCAGTAGACCATGACATTCGCTGTTCAAACTCCTGTACTCGTGCAGCCCTCACCGCGCTCGTGCTCGCGGCAATTGCAGTCTCGCTCCTACCTCTCATCAAAAAAACTCAAGCATTGGATGCGCTGGCCCAGTACATCGGGCTGAGGATTCACTTAGAGCAAGAGCTAGAACAACTCGAATTAGACCCTGCATGGGCAAAACTCAAAAGCAGTGAACCAGCTGCCGCTACGTGGACCGTTGGCAGTTTGCTGAAATACAATGCTGACTTGCCAATTGGGAGGGAAATTCTCGTTCCGTACCAAGAGCGCAAGACTCCTAAGACGGAAAGTGATCAGGCTGCGCTGCCGTCTTTTCAGGTCACCGGCAAACGTCGGATTGAGCCGATCCATAATATCGCCGCCGCTTTGAAAAAACTGGCCGATCTTAACATGGTTAATGCAGCGCGGCAGTATTCGCCTCAATACGATATCTCAATACACGGTTGGCGGGTTCTGTGGTATCGCCTTGAAACCGAGGCTCTTTCCGCACCATATTCGGCAGAGGACCTAAAGACGGGTGCACCTGAAGTTGTAACTCTATCTGTTCCTCAGGTTGTACGGCTGGCAAACTATAATTTCCCCACCATGCCTAATTACGTTGTCCAATCTACCGTTACTATACCGTCTTTGGGAATGCCAGTTGGGGTTGTGTCCGCCGCTTTGTTTGTCGAACTCGGGCTCATCCTTTTACTTCTGGATTTGGTACCGAGAGGCAAGGATCTCCAAGACGTTTCCAGCTGCAGGAACGCTCTTTGGTGCCCTTTCGCGGTCTCAATTGTTTCAGTTCATTTTCTGGTTACTCATTGCCGTTCCCGTCGCTTAACGGGCGGGCGGGTGAGCCGCGCGGCGGTCCGACCGCGCGGATTGTGACCCAGAAGCTCACCGCTGTTACTGTAGCGCCACATACTGGTTAGCCCGCCGTCTCAATTACGCCTTGGCTCCAGAAGCAGCGCCTCCACCGGACTGTACTGAAGCTCCCCACGAAGGAGCCTCTTCGCCAGGACGATGCTCTTGTGAACTCCGTCGTAGACATAGTGGCTACCATGTGGGGTCTCTCGGAGTTCACCCGCGACGAGGGGTGTGACGGCGACCCAACCGAACTTCTCGAGGTCGAATGCACCGTCGATGGCAACGCACTTCTGGAACCACTCGTAGCCCGCCAGAACTAAAGAGTTAAAGGTCCATTGGAAATGCCTGAGCTGGAACGCGCAGTCCTGAAGGGACCGGGGCTGCCCTGGAGGCGTAAGCGGTCGCGTGGCCTCCACCGACTGCCATACGAGGCCAAGGAAGTCACCCTCGGTCTCCAGAGTGAGCAGCGAGAGTTGACCTGGATGATGAACCTCGCGCAGGAGGCGTGAGTCGACGTGAAAGCCGCGCTCCTGGTGCTCACGCAGCCTGGCTGCCACTGCCTCACGAGGTAACTCCTTACGCTTCACAAGATCGTCCCCCGGAACCCTGGACCAATACAGAAGCCGTCAGGTGATCGCCGCAGACGGTTTGATCTGCGTGAACTATTTTTGGCGCAACAGTCCAATCTGGTTTTCTATCGCTGAAAAAATTTGAAGTCTATACTGCTTTGCTGCGTCCTCTTGGGCAACGACCGATAAGCCCAGTGAGAAAACTGCGAACACATCCGGCGCATACCGCGTTCGTATAACGACTTCGGTTCCTTCGCCGTCTTGCTTCACCGGCCTCAGATACACCCCTGCAACTTCATTCCACTCCCACTGATTGAAGCAACAACGTTCCGCTACAAAAAAATCAGGGCCTTCGTTGGTGATTTTAAAATCTGAGTTTTGAACCCCTTCCCGCGCTGCCGTCATTACAAAATCGAAAGGGTACTGGTAGCGTCGCTGCACGCTTCGGTCTTGCTTTTCAGAGTCAGTGAATTCGCTAAAAACCTTCTCGTTGGACGGAAGCCATGAGTGATTGGCAGGATGGAAGAATCAAGAGGAGCGCAATAAATATTATGTACCCCATGCCGGCTCCTTTAAGTAAGGCGGTCATTGCTTGGCTAGAATACTTTTCCCGAAATCGTATTCCTCATTTCTTCGGATTCTAGCCCATTATTCGAAACGACAATTTTGAGGACAGGGAGGCTCAGGGGACGGTCAGGTGGAATTAATCGAAGAATTGCGGCGCGGTCTCCGATTTTCCAAAGTGCAAGGTCTTGATTTTCTTGCGACGGTTTCCCCCACTGTTTTGAAAGTTCCGTCTTCAACCTGGAAAATTCCTGCCTTGTAACCGTCATATCCGCCACCGCTTGCCCACCGAAGCTCTCTCTTATCTGTTCGACTCCGGTGTCTGGTTTGATCCATATTGTTATTTCTGAGTTGAGTTCCGGGCTATGTCTGCAAAACGTTCTGTAGTAAGGCTTTAATGGGACTTGCTCAAAGACAGGTTGGCCATCTGTTGTTTTGGATATGCAAGGATGATTCATCAACGCAGCTTTTAGCTGGCCATTTGTCATACCTAACTCGATTCCAAGATGTCCTGTAATACTAACCTGTCCGTTGGAATCGCGACAAGAATACGAAATCAACATCACTATTAACGCCATAGCCTGGACCGCAGCTAGGGCTTTCATCATTCTCAGGCTCCTTTTGCCGTTGTTGCTTCAGCGTGTTGCTGAGGGTATATCACCCTACGCAATATGCTGAAGGTAAATATCACCGCGCACGCGGAGGCTAAAAGAAATACCAAGTGGAAGCTTCCTTCTGTCCCTGGGTTAGCCTCGGTTGCTTAAACAGACGCTCAGAGTCCACGCTCGCGCTGGCTTGTTCGGGATGTGGCGGGTCGGATGCGCCTTTGACACCACCGAGGACCGCGTGGGTGTTTGCCCCTACTTCGAGAGACGTTGGATTGTAACGATCTTGAACTCCCTTTTAATTACTTTATCCCCTCTCTTATAGTTCACTTCCCTGAATTCCACTGAATAACGTTTCCCCTTCTCTTCAGGGGGCGGTGCCTTGCCGAACCAATCATCGTAGAGCCCTGCGCTAAAGGTCATCTGTTCACCTACGTCTGGCCGTAAAATGAAAAAACTCTCACGCCTCAAATTACCTGATTCAGTGATTGTCCCTTGAACTTTCTTAGTAGCGGAGACGAGCTTTTGTTCAGGCTCAAGATGTCCTATGTATCGCACGATCTGCCACGGTCGAAAATCATAACCATTAGGCGGCGATGCCACTCCGGCGACCTCTCCAATCCAGTTCGTAGCTTCACTCTGAGACTCAAAAGGACCCACAAACGCAGCCGTGAAATGCGAGAACACATCCGGCCTCAATTGGTCCACTATTTGAAAGAAGATAAGGCCCATTTTAAGTTGAGCCAAATCCTCAGGTCTAATTTTATCTTTGTTTCGCCAGTATTCATAATAGGCGATGAATTTCAGCTGATCATCGCGAAGGGACTTGAGCCATCTATATTGCTCCTCCATCTTGCACGCTTGACGCGGAGCCAGCGACGACGGGAGTTTTCCTTGCGCCAATGTATCGTGAAACCACGCACTAAATTAGTGCCGTTTAGCATCAGAACCCGAGAACCGTTAGGCAGGGTGGCGTTGTTAGTGTTTGCGGAGAAAAGTTAAGGAGAAGCGTCCAGGCGTTTTTGTAACCCTTGAGTAGTTCCCCATTTGGTTTATCGTTCCCCCGTCTTTTTCTCGCAAGATCCAAGGCAAAAGTGAAGCCGCCTTTTTTCTTGCTCGATTTTGTCGTGTACCGTTCGTCGAAAAAAACCGCTGACGGAAAGATCCAGCAATCTTGGTTTTTGTCCAAGCAGATTATAAAGAAGTTCTCTCTGACTGGGATTTCCTCATTTTGAGTTTGGATTTGAAACCACTGAGGTGTTTTCGCTGTCCACACACTTTTGACTTGGACATCAATGTAGATGCCACGAGGATTGCGAAGAACTAGTCCTCAAATAAGCGCTGTGGAATGAAAAAATTCTTTAGCCTGAATTTAGAACGGGAAAAGCCCTCTGGAATGAGGTATACGAAGAGTTGCAAGACAAAACGTAACCCCAAAAAAGCAGAGGGCTCCCAAGTGAAAATATCTATCGCATTTCAACGCGCAAGTCACGTCAATTCGGGTACCAGCATCGATCCTGAAGAGCTTCCGTGGCCCAGGAGCGAAGGACGGGTGATGCGTCATCCACGGCTTCATCTGCAGAGCGATCCACGAGGCGAGATGACCCATTACGGAGGGCTGGTGCTGGCGCAGCAATTTGTGCGGCGGTTTCGGGTAGCGCAGCGGCTGGATGAGGCGCTTTTGTTGTTTAGGTGCCACGCCCCCTACTACGAGTCGGATCATGTGCTGGCACTGGCGTACACGCTTTATGCCGATGGGAGGTGCCTGGAGGATCAAGCGGTGCTGCAAGGCAGCGAGGCGGTCCGAAGGCTGGTGGGAGCGTGTCGGATTCCAGACCCGACCACAGCCGGAGATTTTCTGCGCCGCTTTAGGAGCGCACAAGACGTGGAGCAGCTCTCTGGGGTGATTGACGCGGTCCAGGAGGCGGCGTGGTCGAAGCTGCCCGCCACGGTACGGCGTCGCAGAAAGAAGCACGACTTTGCGTTGGTGGATCTCGACGGGCATATCAAGCCTCTTTATGGAGCACAGAAAGAAGGCGCCGATTTTAGCTATCACCGACAGTGGTCGTATCAGCCGCTGGTGGTTTCGCTTGGCGGCAGCGGGGAGTGCCTTAAGGTAGTCAATCAGCCGGGTAGCGCCCGCTCTTCGGAGCCGGCGGCAGAGGCTCTTAAGGAGGTGTTGCCGCAAGTCAAGCGCCACTTTCGAAATGCCATCGTGCGCGGGGATACGGACTTTGACCGCTGTGATATTTTGCCCAGTGAGGTAGTGCGCTGGGAGTGGAAAGGCTTTCGCCGCCACTTTGTCTACATCGCTGCCAAGGTGTTGAAGAGCGGGCGGCGCTTGGTAGTGCGACTTGCTGGATCGCATCGGTTTTTGCCCGACATTCTCACCGCTCATGCTCGGCTGCAGACCTGAGAGATTATTTCGGCTACACAAGGATCTCGCTCTGGGAAGCGCCAGTGAACTGCGGGTGCCGGCTCGCGTTCCCTTGGCGCTTATTTCAGGACTAGGTCAACACCCCTATCGTCAACCAATGAAGGGTAAATGTCGAATCCCTGTTGGATCAGTTGGAGAATAACAAAATACTCTCCGTAACGCCCTTTTTTGATTCTGTTTATTTCAACCTCACTCATCGAGTATCGAGCCTGACTCGCCGTTTGTACAGTTCCGATGCAATGGCAGAGACATTGATATTGGATTTTGCATTACGCCATTACCCGTGTCAAACAGAGTGTTCACCTTAAAGCCCTCGAAATTTCATTTCACGGTACCGCAACGGCTGGGCAGAGCGAGTTTCGCGTGGTAAGGGTGTTTATCCCCACCTCTCTTACAAGCCACTGAACTGAAACGACGTAGCCGACCGATAGTCAGTGGAGCTGGCTCAGGCGCCAGAGCAACTGAAGTCCTACCTCCAAAAACAGCCGGATGCTACCGTGGTCCAACCGATGCGCAAAGCTGTTTCATGAAGAACTCGGACAGAGCGCGGAAGATCAAGGCTGGTGCTGAAAGAATGACAGGCTCGAAGTTATTGGAAAAATTTGGAGCCACCGCCGGACTTGGAGCAGCGACCTGCCGATCAAATCTTCCGCGGCAACGATCATTGCCCGCGCGAGCAGAACGGCTGCTACCCCGTGTACCCGTACACCTCCCAGGGACGGACCTTACCCCCATCGAGCGAGACGCGTTGGAACCAATTTTCCGGTGCTCCGGGGTCCTACTTTTGCCTTTACCAGAGATAGTCGCGGTGATAGTTCAGACTGGCGAAAGGAGGGTATATCCATGAGGCTATCTGTAAAGGCACTGACCTACGCGGCGGCCGTTGTCTGGGGGTTTTGTTTTTTGTTTGTTGGCCTGGTCAATTTAATTTGGCCTCCTTACGGGGCGGCCTTCCTTGATTTAATGAGTTCCGTCTATCCTGGATATAAGACGGCAGCGAGTATTGGAAACGTTATTGTGGGTACGCTCTATGCCATTCTCGATGGGGCGATCGGCGGCGCGCTGTTCGCGTGGATCTATAATTGTTTTGCAAAGTGAAGCTTCCACCAGATCGACAGCGTAGCCACTTTGGAAACCCGACCACGCCACTGACTGCTTCCTCGGCCGGAGCATCGAGAATGAGTTTTGGATAAAAAAAGAGCCCCCTCTTGAGGGCTCTTTTCCGTCCTGGCAGTCCCTGCGCTGGTGTGAATCACCTAGTTTAGCTAGGCGGCGAGCTTTTTGGTCTGGCCTTCTTCGATCAGGATCGGGACCTTCTTACCGGTAACCTCAACCGGTACGGGAATCAAAACCTCGAGGACCCCATTCTTGTGGTTGGCTTTGATTTTATCTCCGTCAACGCCCTTAGGCAGGGCCAGCCTTCGCTCAAATCTGCCATAGGCCGTTTCTTTGTAGTGATATCCTTTCTCTTTGGCCTCTTCGGACTTTTTCCTCTCACCTTTGATGATCAGTGAATCATCCACCACAGAGATGTCTATATCCTTAGGATCGACACCCGGCAGATCCAGCCGCACGACATGCATTCCTTCTTTCGTGAACGATTCTACCGCAGGCAACCAGCCTGGCGTCATCGCCATCTCCTCCAGTTCTTTTTCAAACGGATAAGAGGGGAGAAAGCGGTTGAACAGCTCATCAATATCCCTATGCCAGCTCGTTAATTCCCGAAAAGGGTTCCAGCGCATTAAGGTTGTCATAACGCTCACCTCCTTTGGGTTCACGTATTCGCCGCCGGACCAGCCCAGGGACTAAGGTAAATCACACCTTCACCTCCTTCCTGGCATGATTTTGGGGAAACCAAATAACAAGGAGCAATTGGTGTGCCATCAAATAATCTTGGTGGCCCACGTGAAAGTGGCCTAAAAATAAAGCTTTCTGGAGAGGAAGCAAACTTGACAATCAACGAGATCACTACGGCTATCTTGAAATTTGGAATTTAATTCTCAAACTCGCGAAGGAGAGAGCTGGCGGGCCTCCGGGAGGGTCGCCAGACGCCACCTGGCGCACGGAGTCAAGGCTGTTAAAATAGAACCACACTGTCGAAGGCGGCAGAGGTATGACGCATGAAGTTTCGATTACTAATCATAGTGGCAGTGCTTCTGGCTAGCTGTTGGCAGCCCCTCGGATCATCTTACGAACCTCAAAGCGATCGCAACTATAACCGCGACTTGTACGAGTGCGAGCGTGAGGCGAGCCTTGCCGGCTCTGGCAACAGGCAGCGGGTCTTTGAAGATTGCATGAAGGCCAGGGGATACAAGCAGAGGTGATAGCCTTGAAAAACCCAGCCCGCCACCCGGCAGCGGCGCGCTGTCGGCTAAGGGAGGAGTCGCGATGGAGGCATCGGAACGTGAAGCGCTAAAGGAACGACACCGCTACAGCGAATGGGCGGGCCGCAGCACGGCGCCCAGCGATCGCAGTGTTCGCAAGTTCATGTTCACAGGCGATGAACTGCCCGGCTATCGCCTCGACCGCGTCGATCGCCGCGAAGCGCCCCAACCCGCACGCGTGACCGCGTTCTGGCGCCGCGCAGGCACAACCAAATTCAACAAAATCGCGGCATCATTCCGCAGCCTTTCCGGGAATCGCTATTGCAAGTTCAGATGCATCAGAACCGGGATCGTGCCCGCGTTGTGGCCGACCTCATAGCGAGCATGACGGAACAACAGGCTCTTCTTTTTCATCAAAGTGTAATGGGCTTACCCCCAGGATCTGTCCGCGATCTTATAATTCGGTGAGCATCTTCACTACATTACGAGGATGTGCCTGCAATTTCTCGGCGCACACCGGTGCCCTGCTCGATGCGCCTAAGCGTCCAGCCGAGCCGTCCAATCTAACGATCCCTCACACCCAAGCCAGGCAACCTATTTTGTCCAGCTAGTCAACAACTTCCCCTGAGTTTCCGGGGATGTCGACCCACCGTCCCGTTTAGAGAGTTCCCTTAGTCGTTCACCTGGACGGGTAGGCATCAAACGTTCCGCCGCTCGGATTCCAATCGTTCCACCGCCGCGTTGGAATGACGCGAGCCTGCTCGGACTCTTTTACTGAGTCGTTTTCATACAGAGTCTTGAAGGAGCGCGTGCGTTATGGCATTTATTGCCATAATGGCGGGAAAGCGGCGGGCCGTTCTTCTCCAACATGACGAGGTTTATGACGAGGATGGTTGGCACGTGGTCATCAAAATCTGGAAGGTGCCGACGAGCGAGAACAGTCCAGACGGAATCGATTATTCGCTCTCGCTTATTTCCGCGAAAGGAGATCGGGTCGTCGGTTACGATAATCACTGGCCGAAAGGTCACCATCGCCATGTGATGGGGGAAGAAAGCCTGTACGCCTATGGGGGGATTGATCATTTGATTGCGGACTTCAGAGCCGACATTGCCGCAGTGAGGAGAAAAAAACAGTGAAAGTCAGAAAAATAAAGATCGGCATTCGCGATTTCGATGATACGCTTAACGAAGCGGCGGTGACGGCACGAGCCGCGGCGGCAGGCGAGAAGGTGAAGCCTAAAGGGCATAGGCTGTTTTTCACTAGTCCGGAGGCTCTCCGACGATTCCTGACTCCTAAAAAACTCGAGCTGATCAGATTGATCCGAAAGCGTCATCCCGATTCCATCAACGAACTTGCGGCTCTTGCGCATCGTGACTTTAAGAGGGTTTATCAAGACATTCGGAGCTTGACCGATGCCGGTTTGGTCGATTTAACGAAGAACGGGGGGCGCAAAACAACTCCCCGAGTGGCAGACGAACTCCATCTGGAGATCGTGGTGTGAATGAGTTGCACGACCGGAGTACGAACAAGGTCAGAGTTAGCCCCAACCCATTTTGGAGTCGGTAAAGAAATTGAGTGCGACTCTACTATCACCACGGCTGTGACCGTGATGCCGAAGGTATCAACTGGCTTTAAGTATTGAAAATTTGGAGCCACCCGCCGGACTCGAACCGGCGACCTGCTGATTACGAATCAGCTGCTCTACCAACTGAGCTAGGGTGGCGCGCAAGGCAAACGCGAAGAGGAGCTACCCGAAAAGCAGGTGGATTTTAGCAGACAGCGGCCTTCTTTCACAAGCTTTCGCGGTTTGTCCAATCGCTATAGCGGTTTGATGAAGTGAACAATCGCGGCAACGACAAAAGATCCTAAGTAGGCGATGAAAAAATCAAAGAGATAGCGGAACTCAGGGACTTTTTCCAATATTTCCCTTAGCCCAAGATAAACCAAAGCATATTGACCGAGGCAAGAGCCGAAGATACCCACCAAGATATGGAAAACCCATGTTCTGCGTCTTCCCCGCTCGACGGTTACGGAGGCGGCCCAACCGGCGATGTAGGCAATGCTAAAGGCAGCCAGAGGATAGGTCTGGAAATACTCCCACACCTGCCGCGCCACTTCCATGCTTTTTCTCTAAACCAGCCTCGTTAATTCTTCGGCGGCTTGCTTGGGATTAGCTGCGCTCAAGATGGCCGAGATCAGGGCGATGCCCCGCGCTCCGGCCTCTTTTACTGCGCCTGCGTTCTGCGCGTTGATTCCGCCGATCGCGTAAACCGGACAGGGAACATTTTGCGCAACCTCTTTTAGGAGCTCCAACCCTTGCGGCACGCCGTAAGCAGCTTTTGAAGATGTAAAATAGACCGGCCCGAAGAGAACGAAATTCGCGCCCGCACGCGCGGCCGACTGCGCTTCTTTCAGCGCGTGGGTTGAAACCCCGATGAGTTTTCTCTCCCCGAGAAGCTCCCTTGCCGCGTGAACAGGTACGGATAAATTCGTCAGTTGAACACCGTCCGCATCGACCGCTAGCGCAACGTCAATGCGGTCGTTAATGAAAAGAACTGCGCCGTACTTTGCGCACAACTCCTTAGTCTTTTCCGCCAAGAGAAAAAGCTCGCGCCCGCTGAGATCCTTTTCTCTGAGCTGCACTGCTCTGACTCCGCCTTTCAACGCCTCTTCGAGAAGCCAAAGCAGATCTCTCCCTTGTGTCTGGTGGCGATCGCTAACGAGATAGAGAGGAAACTGCGGCGCGCGTAATACCAAAGCTGTCCTAGGCCAAAATCCCTTCCAGGGGACTCGAGGCGGTAGCGTAAAGCTTTTTGAGTATGCGCCCGGCGAGAAACGCTTTTCTTCCCGCCTCGATGCCAAGTCTCATCGCTTCCGCCATGAGGATCGGGTCCTTGGCGCCGGCTATGGCCGTGTTCATTAGCACCGCGTCACAACCCATTTCCATGGCCACCGCCGCGTCGGAAGCCGTGCCCACTCCCGCATCGACAATCACCGGAACTTTAGCTTGCTCGAGGATGATCCGGATGTTGTAAGGGTTGCGGATCCCAAGCCCCGAACCTATCGGCGCCGCCAGCGGCATCACCGCGGCGCACCCCATTTCCTGGAGCCTTTTTGCCGCAATCGGATCGTCCGTAATATAGGGCAAAACTACGAAGCCTTCCTTGATCAGGACGCCAGCCGCCTCGAGGGTAGCCGGGATATCCGGGAACAGAGTTTTATCGTCTCCGATCACTTCCAATTTGACCATATTCCCAACTCCGGCTTCGCGCGCCAGACGGCACGTACGCACCGCCTCGTCAGCGGTATAACAGCCAGCGGTGTTTGGCAAAATGGTGTATTTCTTCGGGTCGAGATAGTCGAGCAGGTTTTCCTTGTTGGGGTCCGTGATGTTGACCCGGCGCACCGCCACGGTAACAATCTCGGCCCCCGAGGCCTCGATGGCAGTTTGTGTCTCGCGAAAGTCCTTATATTTTCCGGTCCCAACGATGAGACGTGATTTAAAGCTCTTTCCGGCGAGTTGAAACAGGTCTTCCATAACTTTCCCCTTATCCGCCACCGACAAAGTGGACGATTTCGATTTTGTCGCCTTCTTTCAGGGCCGTGGTCGCAAACGCGTCGCGGGCCAGCACTTCGCGATTCAGTTCCACGACTACCCGGGCGGGACGAATCCCCAACTCTTCGAGTATCTGGGTCACGCTCAGCCCGGATTCAAGCTCTCGTTGTTCGCCGTTAATGTGAATGATCATGATTCGTAAAAGCAAAAAACCGTGTCCGACGCCGTCACGTCCGGGAACACGGTTTTGGACTCGTCCTGTCTTCTTGCAAACCAGACAGGCACTGCGAATCGCACGCTTCCCTACGCCGGTACTATCCGGATCAGGTTCAGAGGGTTACTCAAGAAAGCCATCTTGAGTTCTCAGTTCGCTTAACGAACACCCCTAGCTCAGGGGTAAGCTAACAAACGACCGCAGGGAAGTCAAATTTTACAGAGACCAAAGTACTGGAGTGATGGAATAATGGAGTGATGCGTTTAGGACCCGCTACTCCAATACTCCCGCACTCCAACACCCCATACCTCCACGTACCTCTTCGTTCGCCGTGGACTACCGCTCCATTATTCCTGCCTAGAATTCTATCGCTACACTGGCGTAACCCACGACCTCGCGCATCGGCACGGCGTCCCCTGAATGGCAGTGCTTGAGGAGGCGGGCCTTTGTTGCACCCAGGGCTCTGGCAGCAAAGAGCACTACGACCGTGGGGATCACCCCACACATGCTGATATCCTTTTCCTCGACCGTGTTGAGCAGTCCGATAGGGTCCAAAGCCAGAACTCGTTCCAACGCAATTGCGTCCAGCCTTTCGGTCTCTTCCGGTGACAGGTAGTGGCTCAAGTCACTGCTTGCGAGCAAGATTGTTTTTCTCCCGGCAACCACCTGAGCCTCATAAGCCTCAGCGACAGCACGTCCAAGTTGGGCGCACTCACTCTCGCCAAGGTGCCCAAGCGAAAGCGGCACGAACATGAACCGGGGGAGAACTGTTTGCAGGAACGGCACCTGGACTTCAATACTGTGTTCCTGCAGATGCGCGCGGTCATCGACGCGCAAGAAATCGACCTTGGCCTTTAATTGGTCCTGGAGCGCGTGCTCGACAGTTGCTTTGCCGAGCGGCGTATCCCAAAACTCTGCGGCGCTTAAGGCTGCCTGGGACCCGATGGCGCAGTGATTGACTCCAAAAACGAGCACACATTGTGTGTCTTCCTCAACCAGCGCATAAAAGTGCGCCGCACAGGGGCCGGAATAGGTGTAACCCGCATGCGGTACCATGCCGCCCAGGAGCTTTGATTCGGCCCCCCTCGTGCCCCCGGGCCCCAGGGGGTTGGAAACAAAGCATTCGTGTATAAGTCGCTTTAGCTCCTCAGCGTCGGCGGGGTAAAATGCCCCCGCAACCGCGGGTGCGCGAGAACGTGCTATGGGCATACTCACAAGCGCGCACAACGGCGTAAATTACCCGTCCGCGCGAACGCCCGGCAACCGGGCGGCGTTTTCCTCCATAATCCTTGTCCTTTTCATCTAATCCTCGATCCCAAGACTTTCCCTGGAAACATAATGAGCGTGAATATCGAGAGCCTCGGTTCTCTCTTAGTTTCCATTCATCGCTGAGACTCCCAGCCTATCAGAGAAACACCGGTTCTTGTCAAGAATTCCAACTTTTCAGCTTGAACGACGTGAGCCTTTAAAACAATTTACCGGCGTCAGATCGTTGCACTCCCTTGCCTCTCGACAGCGCTCGTTTTTGGGACGTTCCAAGCCTATGGTGATTTTAGAATTTGCCGTAACTCACCGGCAATGGTAACTTCTTGGGAGCCATGGCTGATAAACGTCAGGGGCGAGCGACCATGCAAGTAGGGGATCGTATTCTCGTCGCCAGGGGACCCAAGAAGGAAGTGCTCATTGTCGCGCGCATCGAACTCCCCCACTCGACCCAACGCGCGTTCGTCAGTAAGTCCGGCGCAGGCTATACTATCGGTCTCAGGGTCTGGAAATCGGACTTCATCTGGAACGAGAAAGCGCGCATGTGGGTACGCAAGGGGTAACGCCGTGAGTTCCGCCCTGGAGTCAATTCGCATCGCTATAGCCAAAGGCAACATCCCGTCACTGTTTCTCTTGTACGGAGACGACTATCAGGTCCAAGCCGCCACCAGGGCGCTCTTGGACGACCTTGTCCCCAACGAAGATCGGGCTTTCAATTTAGAGAAATTCGACGGCCGCAGCGCATCCTGGGAAGAAATAGAAGCGGCGCTGATGACGCCGCCATTTTTCCCCGGCAAAAAGGCCGTGCTCGTGGACAACGCCCCCTACTTTCTTGCCCAGGAACGCAAAGGCGAGGTCGCGGCCAAAGTCTTGGACCTTTGGCGCGAAGGGAAGCAGGAAGAGGCGGCGCGTCTTTTCCTTGATCTCCTGGGCCTTCAGGGCTGGACACAGGAAGAGTGGGAGCGCACGCAGGGCGAACTCTCGATCTCTCAGATCAGCAGCCTTTGCGCCGTCGATGACGAAAAGGACGTGGCGCAAATAGAGGAGATTCTCGCTTTTTGTCGCGGCCGCGAAATGGCACCCGGCCAGGGGAAATCGCGCGGCAGCCAGAGGCTTGCGGAGATCATGGAGCAGGGTCTGCCTCCCTGGGCTACCCTCTTGCTGACCGCTGTGCACGTCGACCGGCGCACGCGTTTGTACCGGCGGTTTGAAGAAACGGGCAAGGTGCTGGATTTTACTTTAGCGCGCGAGCGCAGCGGTAAGGTCGCGCGCGACGTCCTTGTGGCGTTTCTCGAGCGGCGTCTCAAAGAGGCCGGGAAAAGGATCGAAGCCACGGGAAAAGAACTGATCCTGCAGCGGGCGGGCGACCAGTTATGGTCGCTGCACCAAGAGCTGGAAAAGCTTTTCCTCTACGTCGGCGCCGCACCGATGATCCAGGCGCGCGACGTCGAGGAGGTCTTCCTTGATCAGGGAGAGGGCTGGATCTTTGACTTTACGGGGGCGCTGGCGCAAAAAGACGCTCTCAGCGCTTTCGCGCATTTGACCCGGCTCTTAGCTCAGGGAGATCACCCATTGAAGATCCTGGCGGTGCTCGCCAGCGAGGTGCGTCGGCTTCTGGCCGCGCGCTCCCTCATTGAAAGAGAGCTGCGCGAACGTTGGAAAAGCTCGTTGACCTTCCCGCAGTTTCAGGCAAGCGTATTAAGCAATGGCCAGCCGCTGCTGACGCGCAGTGCTTACGCCGATTACATGGCCCTGCAGCGAGCGCAGAACTTCACAACGCTAGAGCTCCTCAATACGTTGAGCGAGATCCGCGACGCCGATATGCGCCTTAAGTCAAGCAACACACCGCCGGCAAGGGTGCTGGAACGACTCATTCTAGACGTCTGCTTAGGAAAGACGGTTACCCGTGCGACCCAATTGTTTGTTTAGAGTTGCGCGCTTGTTTCCTATCCTTCTTTTGCAACTAGGTTCAGCCGGAAGTGTACCCGCAATGTCCGTTCAGGCGTGCTTCACACCGCTTAGAACTTGTGCCCAGCACATCTTGCGTGCGATCACGCAGGGCAAGCGGGAGGTGCTGGTCGCCGTCTACGCCTTCACCAGCGAAGAGATCGCCCAGGCTCTGGTGCAAGCGCACCGGCGCGGACTCAGCGTTCAGGTCGTTTTAGACCGGCAATTCGATCAGGAGAATAGCAACTCCCAGGGCGCTTTTCTGGAAAAACAGGGCATCCGAGTGCGCCGTGTCTCAGGTCTGAAGCCGCAGGTTACAGACAAAAACAGCGGTCTTATGCACCAGAAGTTCGCCGTCATCGATCGCAGCGTGGTGCTCACCGGCTCCTATAACTGGACCGCTTCTGCGGACAAATTCAACCATGAGAATCTGCTTTATTTTAGCGATGCCACGCCCCTGGCCGACGACTATCGCAAGGAATTCTTCCTTCTTTGGGATCAGAGACCATGAAGCGGATTCCCTGGCTCGTGGCGGCAAGCGGCAGTGCTTTCGTCCTTGGTATTCTCTGCCACTTCCTTTACCAGCGCTGGAGTGAGCCCGATAGCTCCCACGACACACCAGAAGGTCGTAGCTACGTCGTCACTTACACCCCTGCGACTGAGCCCCTGCCCCAAGCCGCAGAGCTTTCTCTCGTGCAGGCCAGCGATTTGCGAAAATTGCGCCAACTGGCCGGAAGCGAAGTGCGCGTGCGCGGTCGCGTCTACCGCGTCGGTCATTCCGACCGGAGCAATACCTACTTTCTCAACTTTGGACCAGCAAAATCGGCTCTCGCCGGTGTCATCTTCTCCTCGGCAGCCGAATTGTTCGAGCGCAGCAGAATCAATCTCTTGCAATACGAAGGTCGCGAGGTCGAGGTGACAGGCGTAATCAAAGATGATCCCAAATACGGACTGGAAATGATTCTGGAAGATCCGGTAAATATTAAGGTCCTAAACTGAAACAAGCTAAATAGGAGTTGGAGGGAAGAGCGCTTTGCGCTAGAATGTTTTTATGGAAACGGTGACAAAGCGGTGCATGGTCTGCGGCAAGGTAGTGGAACTGCGCGGCGGCATTTGCGACCCGTGCCAGGAGCGCATCCGTCACGAAGCCTTGGGGGAGCGCGAGAACCTCCGCGCGCAAAGTGACAAGGAGCTAAAGAAGCAGGGTGTGACCCCGCGTCAGGATAAGCACTGACAACTCGAACCACAACTGACTAGGAGGAAGCCATGGGGGAGAGAGAAGCCAGCGAGAAAGCTTTGCGACTCTTTCAGGAAGCCTACCGGCGGCAGATGCAAGGCGAACTCGACGACGCTATCCGTCTTTACAAGGAATCTATCGGTGCCTGTCCCACAGCAGAAGCACACACCTTTTTGGGATGGACCTACAGCTTCCAAGGAAACTACGCTACGGCCATCGAGGAATGCAAAAAGGCAATTGCCTTAGATCCCGATTTCGGTAACCCGTATAATGACATCGGTGCCTATCTCCTGGATCTAGGAAAACTCGATGAGGCAATACCGTGGCTCGAGAAGGCCACGCGCGCCGGCCGCTATGAGGCCTACCATTACCCGCACTGCAATCTCGGTCGCGTTTTCATGGCCAAGGGAATGCTCAACAAAGCTACGGAAGAGTTTGAGAAAGCCCTTGCCATTGAACCCAACTATTCCCCTGCCCGTCAGTTTCTCGAGGCAATCCACCAACAGCTCCAATAGCCGCCAGATTCTGCGCGTCGAGCTCTTAACACGCGCGTCCCAGTAAGATGCAAGGGCAACCGCGCCACTTCGAGTCGGTTGGAAGCCGCCTCGGCTTTCACGTCCGGGAAGAAACTCCGCTGCGCCTCTTTTTGACGTGGCAAGGAGCGCGCTTTCCCGGGTGGCTGTGCCTTGGTCTGGCGCTGGCTCTGCTTTCTATCTCCGTCCCTATTTTAGCGGCGATCAGGATAAGGGGGTTCGGCAGCCGGGTCGGATCGCTGTGGTATTTTCCCTTTATGAACTTAGTGCTTCTTGGAATTGGAGCCTTTCTTGTTTCCGCCCGCCGCAGCATCGTCTTAGACCGAGAATCGGCCCAAGTCGTGCTCAGAAAGTCAACACTGATCAGCCGCCGCGTCTTGTGTCTCGACTTTGCCGAGATCACCCACTTCAGAGTGGGGATGGACCAGGTTTACAGCGGCGCCGGAGTTGCTGGTTCAACCGTGGGTCAAACCTATTTTCCCGTCCACTCATTGCGCCTCGTATTGACCGGCGGTGAAACGGTGCTTCTCGACCGTGGCAGCAGAAGAAGAATGGAGAGTCTGGGCGAGAAATTGAGTTTTTTCTTGGAGCGGCCGTTAGCAAAGGACACGTGAGGGTATATCAGGCCGAAAAATTATGTTATAAGTGGTACTTTATCACCGCCTAAGAGACGGACTCGTCGCTTAGATCTCTTCCAACGAAGCAACGAGGAGGAAACCCGTTCCTGAAAGGTCGTCAAAAACTCCTAGCATTTGTTGCTGTCGTCTCATTTCTCCTTGCTCCCTCTGTCTCGCGCTCCGCTTCCTTTTTCTCTGACGATGAGATCACCGCCCGGGCGGTCTACCTCATGGACGCCTCCGGTAGGGTCCTTTACCAACGCGAGCCTGATATGCCTCTTCCGCCCGCGAGCACAACCAAGATCGTCACGGCTCTCGTCGTCCTAGACAGCAAACGCTTGCAGGAAACTGTCACCGTGAGCAAGTCTATGGCCCGTGTTCCTTCGTCGAAGCTAGGCCTCAGACCCGGCCAATCGATTACTATAGAAGACTTGCTTTACAGCCTTCTTCTGACCTCTGCGAATGACTCGGGCCTCGTGCTCGCGGAAACTATCGGCGGCTCCGTAGAGCATTTTTCGGAGATGATGACCGCCAAAGCCAGTGAGTTGGGCGCGAAAAATACTCATTTTGTCAACCCCCACGGCCTGACCGCCCCTGGTCACTACTCCAGCGCGCGTGACCTGGCGGTGATCTTTAATCAGGCAATGAAAAATCCCGAGTTTAAAAAAATCGTGCAGACCAAGACAAGCACCGTCGACCTTACGACAACTTGGAAGAAGAGAAAGACAGTGCGTCATCTCCCAATCCGTAGTCATAACCGCCTTCTATGGAGCTTCGATGGCGCGATCGGCGGCAAAACCGGCTACACTTTCGCCGCGCAAAAGTGTTTTGTTGGGGGCGCGACACGGAATGGCACGACACTTATTGTTTCGATCCTAGGTTCGCGAAACCTATGGGGCGATACGACAAAGCTTTTGCAGTACGGCTTTGAACACTATGAACAACTGAAAAACGGATCTATACCTCCTGCCGTCCAACAAAAGGCCACGTCTCCTCTCCTAACTCCTGAAGAACAGCGCCAGATTCACTCGTCGAGCGGCTACATTGTTCAGGTTGCTTCCTTTCGTGACCGCGAACGCGCCGAATCTTTAAACCAGCGCATGAATGACGTTGGTTATCAGACTCACATGGAAATGGCTCCTCAAGAAAGCGGCACGAGCTACAGGGTCAGAATTGGTCCATTTCCCGAGTTGGACCGCGCGCAAAATGTTGCCCGGGAAATTGAAGAGAAAAGTGGCTTCCGCCCGATTATCCTGCCGAGCGCAGGAGACCCAGCGAATCTCTAACCGCTGACAAAAAACGGTTTGCACGGCTCTTTGAACAATTTGGATGGTGCAAACCGTTTAGGTCGCTCACCTTGATCGGCCCGTTGGATCAAGTCGATCACGGCGCAATGTTCAGTTGTCGGTCGAAACCTTCTTGCAGTCTCAGTCAAATCCTTCTATAAGAGGACCTGTTTTGAGGACCGCGGATCGACGATCGAGGACCGGGGATCCGAAAACAGGGCGGAAATCAAAACCCGAACCCGATCACGGAGGACAAGCGATGCAGAAAAAGATCACGCTCAAAGTCAACGGCAAGCGCCAGAGCAAGGAGGTGCCGGCCGAGCGGCTATTGATAGATTTTCTTCGTTACGACTTGGGGCTGACCGGGACCAAGGAAGGGTGCAGCGTTGGGGTATGCGGGGCATGCACAGTGCTGATGGACGGGCAGATGATCAGCTCCTGTTTGGCGCCGGCAGTGTTTGCCGATGGGCACGAGATCACCACGGTAGAGGGTTTGGCCAAGGACGGGGAGCTTCATCCGGTGCAGAAGAGCTTCATTCACTACGGGGGGTTTCAGTGCGGGATCTGCACTCCGGGGCAGGTGGTAGCGGCCAAGGCCTTATTGGATGAGAAGCCCAAGCCTACGCAAGAAGAGGTCAAGGAGTGGATGATGGGCAATTTATGTCGCTGCACGGGGTACTACAAGATCATCGAATCGATTCAGAAGGCGCACCAATTTGGGAAGATGAGATAAGCCATGACACCGTTTGAATATCTAACGCCAAGAAGTGTGAAAGAGGTCTATGGGGGTTTAAGGCAATACGGGAGCGAGGGCAAGCTAGTGGCCGGGGGCACGGCACTGATCATCATGATGAAGCAGCGTTTGGTGCGACCGGCTGCGTTAATCAGTCTGCGTTCGGTCCGGGGGCTCGACCAGATCAGTGCCGATGACGGGGGGCTAAAGATCGGCAGCTTAGTGACCCATCGGGAGCTTGAGACCAACCCCTTAGTAAAGCGGCGTTTTGCGCTTTTAGCCGACACCTACCGCAAGGTCGCCACCATGCGGATCCGCAACATGGCCACCGTTGGAGGGGGCATCGCCCATGGCGATCCCAACCAGGACCCGCCACCGAGCTTGATTGCCTTGGGGGCAAGCCTGAAGGCGGGTAGTGCTGAGGGAAGCCGGGTCATTCCGATAGAGGAGTTCTTTAAAGACTACTACGAGACCGTGTTAAGGCCCGAGGAGCTGATCACCGAGGTAACGATTCCCAAGCAGCCGGCCCATAGCGCCGGGGTGTTCATTAAGTTTTTACCGAGAACGGCAGACGACTACGCCACTGTCTCGGCGGCGGTGGTAGTCGCTTTAGACAAGACGGGCAAAGTCTTTGAAGACGTGCGCATCGCGTTAGGGAGCGTGGGAGTCACCCCCATTAGGGCCAAAGAAGCCGAAGCGGTGCTCAGGGGGCAGCCGGTCAAGGCAGAGGCGTTAAGAGAAGCGGGGGAGAAGGCCAAAGGGGAAGTCGATCCGATCAGCGACCTTAGGGGCTCGGCGGGCTACAAAAAGGAGATGGTTGGGGTGTTTGTGCGCCGGGCGCTAGAGCAGGCGCTGGGGCAGCTGCGCAAAGCGGCGCGCGCGGTCGCTAAGAGCACACCTAAGCCCAAGGCGAAAAAGACAGTTAGTCGGAGAAAGGGGAGGAAGTGAAGTTTCAGCAAAAGGCAGTCATACCGGTGGGGCGAGAGTTGCTCTGGGAGTTTTTGATGGACGTGCCCAAGGTGGCGAAATCGCTCCCTGGGGTCGAGAGCGTCAAGCAGCTTGATGAGACCACCTACGAGGGGACGTTAAAGATACGAGTGGGACCGATCGGGCTTAACCTGACGGGAAAAATCATCTTGGAAGAGAGAGACAAGCAGAACTGGAAGGCGGCGCTGAGGGCCGAGGCGGCCGATCGCATGGCGGCGGGAGCGGTGCGGGGCAAGACGTCCATGCAGCTCAAAGAGCTAAGCGCCACAGAGACCGAGATGGAGATGGAGACCGATGTCAGCATCCTGGGCAAGATCGGGGAGTTCGGCCAGCCGATCATCCGTAAGAAGGCCGACCAGATGCTGAGCCAGTTCGTGGAGAATATCAAGAAGCAGCTGGCGGGAGGCTGAAGACCGCGATCGCTCAACCGCAACGGGCAGAACTTCGAAAGGCCCGACACTTAAGTGCTCGGGCTTTTCTGTTTCCACGCCATGTCATTCACTCGCAGGCTGGTCAAACTCGCTTGTCAGATCCAGGGTATATCGCTAGAAGGCCAGTTACTTTAGGGGGCGGCAGCTATCTTCGACGGGGCAACCACGGATCACGAGCACGATCACGGTGCTTTCCAACGTGAGCACCACGATGATTTACACCCATGTGTTAAATCGGGGCGGAAAGGATGTCTTCAGCCCCGCCGATCGGTTGTAATGCCCGCTGCAATGGACAAGTTTGGAGGCGAAGACGGCGCTTATTCTTAGGGGAATGATGTCAAAGAGTTCGGAGAGGAGAAGCCAAAGGATTCCTTAGGGAGTTTCGTGTTGAGATTCGTTGAGCACTACCGTGCTATACTGCAGGCTGATATCTGGATACACCGGCCCACGGGCAGCGTTTGTCGGGAGAAGAAATTGACAAAACTCGGCTTATTGAAGGATATTGCAGCAGATTTTGCTCTTCGGAGATTGTGGAGTTCCCAATATCCCGCCGGAAGTCACCAGCAGAATTTACTAGCGAGGTTTCACAGTATGAAGGTTGAACAAGCACCTGTAACTGGGAAAGAAGAGAAGGATCTCTTATCAGCACCCAGGATCGAAACACTTACTTGTTAATGGTTGAGAAATGAGCGCAAAGGTATACATCGACGGCCACACGGGGACCACCGGGTTGAGGATTCGGGAATGGCTATCTGGCCGTAGCGACATCGAAGTCGTGACTCTGCCTGAGGACCGCCGGAAGGATTCCGAAGCTCGCCGCAAAACGATCCTCTCAGCCGATGTCGCAATTCTTTGCTTGCCCGACGACAGCGCGCGCGAGGTCGCAGATTGGGTGCAAAACAGCACCATCCGGGTAATTGATGCGAGCACAGCGCACCGGGTATCCGACGGTTGGGTCTTTGGGCTGCCGGAGTTGCAATCAACCCAGCGTGACCAGATTCGGAACGCCCAACTGGTTAGTAATCCTGGCTGCTATTCGTCGGCATTTATCCTTCTCACGCGGCCGCTTATCGATGAAGGGCTGCTCCCGAGGGACGCACCTTTGGTGATTCACGCTCTGTCGGGTTACTCGGGCGGCGGCCGCTCCCTAATTGAGCGCTGGGAAAATCCAGAAGGGGGATTGAAATCCTTGACCTACGAGGCTCCCTACGCTTTCGACGCGGTGCACAAGCATATCCCCGAGATGATACGGTACAGCGGCCTTATAAGGGAACCACAGTTCCTTCCGGCCGTTGGTCCGTTTCGCTGTGGTATGCGCGTGCAGGTTCCCCTACATGCGGCGGTGCTTAATGACCCTGCTGCCGGAAGGAAACTCTGGGAGGTGCTTAGCCAGCGTTATTGCGACGAGGTGTTCGTAAAGGTTATTCCCTTAGCTGACGGCGCACGTATGGATGAGAAAACATTCGATCCCCAATCCTGCAACGACACTAATCGAATCGAGTTGCGGGTGCTGCCTCACCCTAGCGGGCACGTAACTCTCATGGCAACTCTCGACAACCTCGGCAAGGGGGCGTGCGGCATGGCGATTCAAAACCTCAACTTGATGCTAGGAATACCTGAGAAAACGGGTTTGCCTGCGTAAATTGAGGTTTTGGACGACTGACATTCGCATGGAAATGGACGGCCTAAGCTTTCGCGAATGCTCCAGTTTGACCGATGCTCATTTCAGACTGTCCGAACCTGAGAATCGGACGCTCGGCAGGACATAAAAAGCAAAAGCCCGGAACCCTGTTTTTAGGGCCTATCAGCGCTTCAAGCGACTTTTCACAAGATCCGAAAGGTGCATACAAAGTGATCCTGGGAGAGGACCGGCCAGGAACCGTTCGAGAGAGACTGAAGTGCACGCAGCGAAGCTCAACGAAGGTGGAAGTTATTTCGTAGTCTATCATTCCGGTAGAAAGGACGCGCCTGGACGGAGCGCTTCGTCCCAAAAGCGTTGGGCTTCACACCGTGCTCATACGAAAACCGCTCCTTAACCTCTCCGTTGGCTCGAAGTTACTTCTCGATCCAGGCATGGTCGACTCCGCCGCCGAACCAGCGCACATCGCCGCGGCAATTAGTCTTCATGTTTTTCACGTAGGAACGAGCCGCTTGAGCCACGGGAAGATGCCCCATAAACACATATGGAACATCTCGGATCAAAAGCTCTAATCCTTTGCGATAAAGTTCTTTGCGCTTACCCGTGTCCGATATCCGCCGCGCCTCCTCTATTAAAATGTCGTATTCTGGATTTTTGTAGCGACCATAGTTGGTGCGCGGGCTCTTCCCGTACATGTAGTTGCCGTAAACGCTATCCGGGTCGGAGTAGTAGGCCAGGTGCCCCGGATTAACATCCCAGTCGCCTTTCTCCTGCCGCGCCTGGTGCGTGGCTCGGTCCATGACCTGAAATTGAAGTTCGATGCCAGCCTTTTTAAGTTGCGCCTGAGCCAAGGTCGCCAGGTTCATGATGATGGTTTCATTGCGCACGATCGTGTCGAGCTTTACCGCTTTATCATAGCCCGACTCTTTTAATAACTTTCGCGCGCGCTCCGGGTCGGGCTTCGCGTAGGGGTCCTGGATAGGAAAGTACCATTGTGACCCGGGAGTATAAGGTTGCGTCCCCGGACTGCCGATACCCCAGGTGAGTCCATTCATAATCCCCTTTTTATCCAAGGCGTAGGCAATGGCCTGGCGGACGCGCGCGTCCTTTAGCGGACCATGCTGGGTCTGAAGCATGAGATACAACCAACGCATACCCGGTTTGATCGCTAGAACGACACCCGCCGGAGGATTTTTCTTTAATCCGGGGACCTGCTCAAATGGCAGCTCGAAGATCCAGTCCACGTCGCCGGTTCTGAGCGCCGTGTAGCGCACGGTGTCATCAACCATTGGTTTCAGGATCACTTCATCGACATACGGGAGGCGGTTGCCCTTGCTATTCTTCTTCCAGTAATTGGCAAAGCGCTTGAGCTTGACATGTTGCCTGGGCTGCCATTCGACGAATTCAAACGGGCCAGTGCCTATTGGACGTGAGGGCTTAGCCTCGAAACTCTCCTCCGCAGTAATAAAACCGACCAGAGAAACGAGCTCGTCGAGAAAGGACGCATCAGGCCCAGTGAGGTAAAACGTGAGCGTGTACTTGTCCACCGCCTCAACGCGCTTGACCGTTTTAAAGCCGCCGCTTCTGGGCGAGCGCGTCTTGGGATCCATGATATGTTCATAGCTTTTCTTTACATCTTCTGCGGTCAGTTCACGCCCGTTGTGAAACATCACGCCCTGGCGCAAGGTGAACGTGTATTCGGTGGCGTCCGGCGAGGCTTTCCACGACTTGGCCACACCGGGAACGGCGTTACACTGCTCGTCGTACTCTACCAGACCCTCCGCGATTAGAAGCCCAAACTGGGAGGTCGAGTTGCCGCTTGTGCGGTGCAGGTCGGTGTTCGAAATATCGGAGTACATGCCAAGAGTTAGGGTCCCGCCGGGCTTTTGGGCGCTGCCATCCTGGGCCCACCCGAATACCGAAGCCAGCGCGATAGCAACGGCAAGACTCAGAAGATTTTTTTGCATCAATCCTCCCTCTCTACGGAGAGAACCCGCCAATGACGTCCGCGAATTTGTTTATCTGCGCCGCGAAATCCTCTTGACTGTCGGCGATCGGAACACACACGAAGTGGTCCACGCCGGCCGAGGCCAGGCGCTTGAGGTTTTGCACGACTGCGGCTTCCGGACCGATAATCGACGAGCGGCCACCCTGTGGCGGCTTTTCTCCCGGCCTGAGAATCCTGACACGTTCTCTAAGGCTCACAATGAACCTCGTCGACGATATGCGCATCGATCTAAGCTTTGAAAGACCGCACGTTAGCTCTTCGATCCCAATATAGTTAGGATGCCAGCCGTCGCCTAACACCGCCGCCCGGGCGAGCGCGGCGTCGCTCTTACCGCCGACCCAAATCGGCGGGCCGCTCGGTTGCACGGGTTTGGGCTCAGCCACCACGTCCGCGAAGTTGGCGTACTTGCCAGCGAACTTAGGCTCTGCGCTGCACCACAATTCGCGCATCGCGCTGATGTACTCGTTGGTTCGTTTCCCCCGGTTGGAGAAGTTTGCACCCACGTGCTGGAATTCGAGCCGGTCGTCTTCCCCTCCACCCACGCCTATGCCGAGTATGACTCGGCCGTGAGAAAGCGAATCCAGCGATGCCACGGTCTTCGCTACCACCGCTGGGTTTCTTAACGGAAGCACCAGGATTGAGGTGCCGAGTTTGACCCTTTCAGTGATTGAGGCGAGAAATGACAACACCGTAAGCGGCTCGTAGATGGTTTGATAGACTGAGGGAAAAAGGTTTGACGGCAGGACATGGTCCGTGGCCCAGAGCGAATCATAACCGAGATGCTCGGCCAGTTTGGCGATATTGATTAAGTCCTCCGCGTTTGCGTCCGGACCATAGTTCGGTAGAGCGATGCCGAATTTCATGGCGCTGCTCGGGACTCAAGGATCTCCAAGAAAGAGAAATAATCCCTCTCGGCCGCCCGGTGTGCGTTCGCGCAGATTAGATCCTCCAGCATAATCGCTCGTCTGTGGCCCAAGAAGGGCAATTTGCGGCCGGGAGCCGACGTCGATCTGGTCTTGGCGGGCATGACCTACAAGACGATGCTTACCAACGGGGCGATGCTGAGCAAAGCGGATGGACTCCGCACGATGGAGTCAAGGTTAAAGAGTTTCCGGTCGCGATCTTTGCGCGCAGCAAACTGGTAGCGCAAGATGGCAAGGTGACGGGGTAGCGCCGGGCGCGGGGCGGTTTCTTCCCGGCCCCAGGGGCGCAGAAAAGCGGTAGGGAAGAAACTGTCTGTACCGGGTGTTAAACCGGCTTCCTATAGAAGTCGGGGTTCATCCGGCTATGGGTTCCGGATTTCGCCAGTTCTTCCTCGAACATCTTGCGAATTGAGGGGTCCTCGTCGAAGTATTCGATCTGGTTACCGCCTGCCTTGACGTCCTTGTCTACTTTTGAGACATCGCCAAACTGTTCACCGAGGCTGTATTTTATTGAACCTAAACGCGGCGGCAGGTAGCGGGCTGGAGTGGCGCCGGTGTTAAAATGCTGGTGCCACATCATCGGGGGCGGGGTGAAGACGCTGCCATCCTGCCAGTCATAGCGTTTGATCGGCTCTCCTTCTCTCCAGAAAAGAGAGAAACCTTTTCCCCTGATAACGATAACGTTGAAGCCCGGGCCATGGCGGTGGGCTTTTTTGTACGTTCCGACAGGAAACTCCGAAATGTGAGCGGCCATCGACCCGCTGGCCATCTCCAACATGACGTTTGTGCCGCCACCGCCCCGCTCTTTCCACTCCTCGAGTTTGAAATTACGAGCATCAGCGATGAAATTGGTGTCCCAGATGCGCCCCGGGTGCGCTTTTCCTTTGCCGCTAAAATACTCCGGCTCCCCGTCGAACCGATCGGTGAAATCACGAGACGTGTTGAGAATAAAATCTTCATTGTGAAAGAGATTAAAGACGATCGGCATACTATTGACGGAGAACAGCCGGGCGGGCTCGTTGCCTTGGCCATTAAAGTGCTGGTACCAGGCATTGAGGGGAAGCGCGAAGAGGCTCCCTTCCTGCCATTCGAAAGTTTGCTTGGCTCCCTTTTCGTTCCAAAGGGTCGTCGCACCCCGGCCCTTGAGAACGTAAATCATATTCTCGTAGAGGTGTCTCTGCGGGGTTAGGCTTTTCCCCGCGGGAATTTCGCACACGTAAGCTCCGGTTGTCCCTTCCGCACCCTCCATATTGATGAAGGCCCCGTTGCCGCCAGTTCGATTCCAGGGTCTGAGTTCAACCTTCCTCAAATCCTGGACAAAAAAAGTTTTGACGATGGGTATTCCCTCTTCCTGTTGCCATTTCTCGTAATAAGGGATGTTGTCCATTACATTGTCGACTTGCGTTGCGGGTTTGGCCATGGCGTCTAACCTCCAGGAAAACTAGTTTATGCTAATAGCCTATTAAGAAACCAAAATCAATTGAGTCTTGGTTGACATTAGGGCAGGGAAACTCTACTAAATGGCAGGTGACTTTGGCTGGTTTCGGGTTTCGGGTTGGAGTTTCGGATCGACTCGAAACCCGAGACGCGAAGCGCTGAACTCATTAAGGAGGATAACTTGGCAACACCCGTCACGGCACCCATGGTAGGCAAGATTTTACGCGTCGAAAAGAAAGTTGGGGACGCGGTTGAGGAAGACGAGGTGGTCATCGTTATGGAAGCCATGAAGATGGAGATTCCCGTGGTAGCCCCGACATCGGGAACCGTGAAAGAGATCAACGTCTCACCGGGACAAGCTGTTGAGGCCGAAGATATCCTGGCTGAGATCGAGTAGTTACCCGCGATTGTAAAAAACCCCGAAGAATTCATGGAGTAATAGAGCGATCTCGGTACTCCATTTTGATTTTCTTATGGACAATTGGACCTTTGGCTGGACCTTGGCTCTGATCGGCATGGGTGGAACCATGCTGGTCTTGTGGTGCCTGAGCCTGCTTATTTTATTACTGAAAAAAATCTTTCCTTACCGACCCGGGGAATCGGCATCTCAGAAAGGCTAGAAACAGTCCATGGATTCAGCGATTGCTTCCGGCCTTCAAGGCCTTTTCCTGGGCGTTACAAATATGAGCTTGGGCCACGTCATCATGATCGTGACCGGTTCACTTCTTCTGCACCTTGGGATCAGCAAAGGGTATGAGCCCTTACTTCTTTTGCCCATCGGATTCGGAGCCATCTTGGTCAACATTCCTCTGGCCGGCCTGATGGATGAACAGGGCATCCTTCGGTTCTTCTATAACAACGGGGTATTGACAGAGGTTTTTCCGGTCCTGATCTTTGTCGGCATCGGAGCCATGACGGATTTCCAGCCACTGTTAGAAAATCCGAAAATCATTTTGCTCGGCGCCGCGGGACAATTCGGCATCTTTCTTACCTTACTCTTGGCCTTGGCAATCGGCTTCGACAAACTCGACGCCGTAGCGGTGTCGATCATCGGTGCTTGTGACGGCCCGACAGCCATTTATGTGAGTTCGAAGTTTGCGCCGCATCTTTTAGGCGCGGTTTCCGTCGCCGCCTATTCCTACATGTCCCTGGTTCCGCTCATTCAACCGCCGATCATGCGCTGGCTCACCACCGACAAAGAACGAAAAATTGTCATGGGAGTCGTGAAACAACCGGTGTCGAAAACAACGAAGATCATTTTCCCGATCGGGGTCACCATCGGCGCCTCAATCCTCGCACCGATTGGAACACCCCTTATCGGGACCGTCATGCTAGGCAACCTCATGCGCGAGAGCGGAGTCGTCGATCGTTTGAAAAGCGCCTCTGAAAACGAGATCGCCAACATTGTCACGCTGCTCTTGGGACTGTCGATCGGAGCAACCATGGAAGCGGAAAGGTTTTTGCGCGGCGAAACGCTTATGGTTTTGGCCCTCGGGCTGATAGCGATAAGTTTGGACACGGTCGTTGGAGTCCTGTTCGCAAAGCTCATGTGCTTGCTGACCGGAGGCAAAATCAATCCGCTTATTGGCGCCGCGGGTATCTCCGCCTTTCCCATGGCCGCCCGGGTCGCCCAGGTAGAAGGTCAGAAGTACAACAAGAAGAGTTATCTCCTGATGCATGCCATGAGCGCCAACGCCGCTGGCCAGATCGGTTCCGTGATCGCCGCGGCGGTGATGCTTTCAGTCCTCACAGGTATGGGGATCGTTGGCGGTTGAGCGGGCAAATCATATGTCACCATCAAGAGACGATCTTGAACAGAAACTTGCGGCTTTAGAAAAGACCGCCATCGACGGCGACTTAAAGGCCGCTGCCCGGAAGCGCTCAGAAGGCAAGCTTACGGCCCGCGAGCGGATCGATAAGCTTTTGGACCCTGGCAGCTTCGTCGAAGAGTTTATGCTTGCCGAGACCCAGTGCACGGACTTCGGCATGGCGGAAAAGAAGCTGCCATCGGACGGCGTTGTTACCGGTTTCGGCAAGATCGATGGGCGGTCCGTGTATGTCTTTTCTCAAGATCGTGCGATCTTGGCCGGCACCGTGGGCAGCGCACATGCGGAAAAAATTGCCTATGTGATCCAGACAGCGCGCAGGCTGGGTATTCCCCTCATTGGTCTCAATGACTCCGCCGGGGCACGAATCCAGGAAGGGCTTTCCGTCACTTCCGCGATCGGAAAAATCTTCTTCGAGAACAGCGTTGCCTCCGGCGTGATTCCGCAAATTTCCGCGATCATGGGCCCTTGTATCGGCGTCGGCTCCTACTCTCCGGCGCTGACCGACTTCGTCCTGATGGTGCAAAATACCAGCCAGATGTTCATCACCGGGCCGGCCGTCATCAAAGAGGTTTTGGGTGAAACCGTGACGATGGAGGAGTTGGGCGGCGCTAAACTCCATTCCGAAGTTTCCGGCGTCACGGATTTGGTGGCGAAGAGCGACGGAGAATGCCTGGACATGATTCGCCGGTTGCTCGGATTCTTGCCGTCTAATTTTGAATCCGAGCCGCCGCACAAAGAAACCAAAGACGATCCGAAGCGCGCTCTCGATTCCCTTGAGAAAATCGTGCCGGAGGATATGCGCCGGGCGTACAACATTCTTCAGGTCATCAAAGCCGTCGTCGATGACCACGATTTTCTCGAGATCAAAGCCAAATTTGCCCGCAACCTTGTCATCGGTTTAGGCCGGCTCGACGGCTACCCGGTCGGGTTCGTGGCCAATCAACCGATGTTTCTCGCCGGCAGTTTAGACGTGGACGCTTCGGACAAGGCCGCTCGTTTTATCCGGTTCTGTGATGCGTTCAACATCCCCATCGTTACCTTGATGGATGTGCCGGGGTTTTTCCCGGGTAAACAGCAAGAAGAAAAAGGCATTATCCGCCACGGCGCCAAGATGCTCTATGCCTATGCCGAAGCGACAGTGCCCAAAATTACCATCGTACTGCGCAAAGGCTACGGGGGCGCGAAGCAGGCGTTGTGCACCCGTGAGATGGGCGCGGATCAACTCTTTGTCTGGCCGGCCGTGGAACTGGCGGTGATGGGCGGTGGCGGCGCCGTCAACGTGATCTACAAAAGAGAGATTGAACAATCAGCCGATCCGGAGCAAATGCGTAAAGAAAAAATCGCTGAGTTCACCGAGCGGTTCAGCGGACCGTTCGAGGCGCTCTCGAAACAGTTCGCGCAGGCCGCGATACGTCCCGCCGAGACCCGCAAGCGGTTAATTCAATCTCTGGAGATTCTTCGGCACAAGAAAGAACACCGACCAAAGAAAAAACACGGCGTCATGCCCGTATAGCCGCCGATACTTGTAGCCGGTTGGAGCTATCAGCCGCTACGTTCGGAACGGCAACGGGTAAGGTGAAAAAGAAGGCTGTGCCCCGGCTTTCTTCGCTCTCGACGGAGATCGTGCCGCCGTGCGCTTCGACAATCATTTTAGAGATTACCAGGCCAAGCCCCGTACCCTTTTTCCCGTACGCCTTTCCGCTTGTCGCTTGCCGATATTTTTGAAACAGGCCCGCGATCTCCTCTTTCGGGATACCCACCCCGGAATCCTTGACATGGACTCTCACCTCCGATCCCTCTCCGAGATACGCTCCTACCTCGACCGAACCTCCGTGGTTTGTGAACTTGATGGCGTTCCCGAGGAGATTGCAAAGAACTTGATCCAAGCGTCGCGGATCGGCGTGAATGGTTGGCAATGATGGAGTTAAGTTGCGCAGAGTAATGCCTTTTTCTTGAGCCAGGGGGAGATAACTTTCCAGCGTCGATGAAATTAGCTGTTCGAGTTCCATATCCTCCTTGACCAGACCGATGTGTCCGGCCTCGATCTTGGCAAGATCCAGAAAGTCGCTGACGAGATCGACGAGCTTGCGCCCGGTAGCCTGAATCTTGCACAGCCACTTTTTCTGCTCCTCGTTGACGGGACCCAGAAGACCCCCATCCATCATTTCCGCCGCCCCCATGATGCTCGTTAGCGGCGAGCGCAGATCGTGAGCGATCATCGCTGTGAAATCCGCCTGCAGTTTATTGGCTTTATCCAGCTCCATGGCTTGCGTCTTGGTCTGTTCATAAAGCTGCGCGTTCTGGATGGCCATCGCGGCCTGGCTTGCAACCATGGAGAGAAGTTTGATCTCTTCGTCACTGAACTCGTGCTCGTATTTGGTGTAAGTGGACAACACCCCTAGTATGTCCCCTTTGGCAATCAGAGGGATACCCATGTAGGAGACCAGGCCGTGCTTACGGAAATATTCCGCGTCGCCCCAGTTTCGGTCGGTTTGCAGGTTTCCAATCTTCAACGGGACCTTCTGCCGGAGCACGAAATTAGCGATCCTAAGACCTTGTTTCTCCTTGGGAGATCTCCACTCGGCCTCGTCCAGGTTGCAGCAGGCCAGACGCTCCATACGCTTGGTTTCGGGATCAAGGAGTTCGACCGTAATCGCCGAAGCGGGCAGGCCGCGACTGATCTTCTCTAACAACAAGGCCAAAACGGTTCCGCGATCCAAGGTTGAGGTGATCGCCTGGTCGATCTCGAGCAAAGTGTGCATGCGCTTCAAGTTTTGCTCGGTGGCGCTGAAGAGCCGTGCGTTGTCGATGGCCACACCGATGATATTGCCAATCGCCTCGACGAATTTGACTTCCGCGGGCTCGAATGGAATGACCGTGGTGGTGGCGACTGTCAGAATTCCGATGACCAGGCCTTTCGACTTCAACGGGACCCAGACAATCGCGCGGCTCCCATAACGGGGCGTTTCCCCCTCCAAATACTCTTTGCGGGTGTCGTTGATAACGACAACCTTGCCGCTCTCCAGAACTGCGTCGCCCCTCCCCCCACGAATGCGGAACCGCGACAAGAAATCGATATGCTCTGCCGATAAACCGCGGTGCGCCGCCACTGTGATCTTCCCGCTGCTCGGATCCTTGAGACAAATATAGCCTTGATCGCGGCCCGTAACCGCCAGCGCTTTATCGAGAGCGATCCCGAGGACCGCATCCAGATTCAGCGACCGGGCCGTCGCGGCGGCAATGGCATTGAGGGCTGCCTGCTCGCGGGCGTTACGCCGGGTGCTTTCCAGGAGGCGCGTATTCTCCGCCAAGACCCGACGTAAAGCTCGCATCGGGACTACCTTGAATACGAGAAACGTAAGCCAACCGAGCAACGCTCCTAACAAAGCGATCGAGGCGGTTCTAATCAGCGCAAGGCGCAAAGAGCGGGCGATCTCGATTCTGCCAACCTTGACGCCCAAATAGAGAAGATCTGCTGAGCGCGTCAAGACGGGGGTTTCTAATGGGTCCGCCCTTTCGGCGATCGGATGGTTCTGCAGGTCAAAAACACGCCGCGCCTCGGGGTACCCGTATCGCGGCCGGCGCGCAAGGAATTCCTCGAGCCCGGTTTTCTCGAACCGTAATCCCTCGGGTCCGAGACCCGTTGCCGGAGAAAGCAAGCGCGCGTTGAGATCCGCCTCGGACTCGAGGCTTCCCCTGTGACTTTGAAGCTCCAGCAGGAAGTATCCAATTGGCGCTGCGAGGGTAATGACGATCGCCACAACTCCCGCGATCCAGACCAGGATCCGCGCTAATTTGTCGTTGATGTGGTGCATGAGGAAGGCTCGTCTCCCTGCGCCGTCTTCAGAGCCGCGTCAGAGGCGTGCGGAGACCGACAGACCGGAAGAGAGAAAGAAAAAGTTGCACCCCTTCCCTCCTCGCTTTCGACCCAGATTTTGCCGCCGTGGGCCTCTACGATCGTCTTGCAAATCGCGAGCCCTAGGCCCGTCCCCCTATGACGAGAAGTCCTGCCGCTGGTCGTCTGCTGGTACTTATGGAAAAGGCTGTCCACTTCCGGGGCGGGGATGCCAACGCCGCTGTCTTGAACGTCAATTCGCACCGTTGAAGTCTCTTCTTGACGTGCGACAACTTCAACATTGCCCCCGCTTGGAGTGAACTTGAGCGCGTTGCTCAAGAGATTCGCCAGGACCTGCTGTAAACGGCGTGGATCCGCGTGAATCCGGGGAAGAAGTGTTGTGGCGTGATAACGCAAGGCGATATTCTTTTGCCGAGCCATGGGCAGATGGCTTTCGAGACTAGACCGGATGAGTCCTTGCAGATCCAATTCCTCCTCCACGAGACCGACTTGTCCGGCCTCGATCTTGGAGAGATCCAGGAAATCGCCCACCAAATCGACCAGCTCAACGCTAGTGGTCAGAACCTTGCCCAGCCACTTTTTCTGTTCTTCGTTGACGGCGCCGAAGATGCCGTCACCCATCATTTCAGCAACGCCCCTGATGTTCTGGATCGGCGAGCGCAGATCGTGGGCAATCATCGCGGTAAATTCCGCCTGCTTCGCGTTGAGTTTTTCCAGGGCGTCAGCTTGAGTTCTTATCTGCTCGACCAAACGAGCATTTTCGATCGCAATACCAACGCCGTTTGCGAGTTGTTGTAGGAGCGCGATTTCTTGCTCGCTGAAGAACCTGGGCCGATAGCTCAATGCGCGAACCGCGCCGACGACTTGCCCTTGCCGCGATAAGATGGGTGCTCCCAGGTAACCGCGAATGCCGCGCTGGTGTAACTTTCCATCGCCGGGGAAGAGCTCAGGCTCCTTCTCGATGTCGGGAACGTGCAGAGGCTTATGCTGGCGGAAAAACCAGTCGCGCCTCTTTTCACCGATACCAGTGGTGGCGCGCCACTGCTCGCACCCATCATCGACCCCAGCTGCGGTGACCCACCGACCGCTTTTCTCTCCGAACAGCCTGACATCAGAAATATCCACAAAGAAGGCTTGTTTGACTTTCTCAGTGACCTTCTTGAGCAAAGGGTCGATTTCGAGCAGCGTGATGTCCTCGTTGACCTCTTTAAGCAGCTTTTGAATCACTTCTTGCCTATGGAGTTCATGGTTTGCCCGTTCCAGTTCCAGCGTCTGCTTTTTGGTCTTCTCGTAGAGCTGGGAATTGTGCAAGGCCATGGCAGCCTGGCCGGCAATCGTAAGCAGCAATGTCACCTCATCGTCGGCAAACTCATGCTCGAACTTCGTGTAGATGGCGAGAACCCCGAGAGCCTCACCTTTCACCATGAGCGGGAGGCCAACGTATGACAAAAGCCCATATCTTTTAAAAAACGCGGGATCGGAAGCTTTCTCGCTTGACTGGATGTTCTTGATAAAGACAGGTCCCTTTTTGTCGAGCACATCCTGAATCGTCTGAGGTGTCCCTGGCAGCGTTCTTTCTTTCCAGTCCGTCTCCTCGACATTCCAGCAGGCGACCGGTTCCATCAGCCCGGTCTCTTTGTTGATCAGCCTAATGGTCGCCGCAGAGTATGGAAAAAGAAGTCCAATTTTTCTAAAAAAGACGTCCAGCACCGCCTGAAGCTCCAAAGTTGAGTTAACGGCCTGTTCAATCTCGCGGAGTGCTTGGAGACGCGATAGCGTCCGCTTCAATTCGGTTTCCGACTTCACCCGCTCCTGATTTTCCTTTTTTAACTCTAACCAGCGCCGCCAAAAAAAGGCGCTCACGGCGGTAGGTAAGATAACGAGCACGGTCGCGATCTCATCAAGTCGCCACCAATCGTAACGATTTGCCCATTCTGCAGCGGTCCCGAGTGCCTCAAATTGACACCCAAGGACAAAAACGCCAATGGCAATAAGACCGATGACTGAAAGATCTCGGAATGCCTTTGAATTCTGCGACGGTTCCTTTCTCACCCTAAATCTTCCCCGAGGGCTTACACGCGCGGAAACAATTCCTCAGCCCTTGTAGCCTTCGACCTCGACTTCCTTGCTGCGAATCCACTGTCTCAGGAGGCTTTCGCGAATCCGCCACTGGCCACCCACTTTAAAGGCGGCCACCTCTCTGTGATGGACCATCCGCAAGAGGGTTCGTTTAGAAACTTGTAGAATTAAGGCGGCGTCCGCCAGGTTCAGTAGCTGGAGGTCACTCGGCTTGGGCTCCATTGCAGCATCACTCCTTGAGTCAATTGAGCAAGGGACATGCCAGGTTGGTAAGTACTTGCTCTAGATAAGGATAGGGGCGATAGGTGCTGACAAATCCTGTCAGCGGTGACAGAAAATGACAACGATAGTCAAGAGCGCCGGCCTTTGATTAGCGAAATGGCAGCGGCTTCAAGGGCTTGGAGAACGCACTCGGCCCGATGGGCAGATAGACCAGAAACCGCGAACCTTTGCCCGGTTCGCTTTCAACCGCAACTTTTCCCCCAAGAAGCTCGGTGTATTTTCTCACAATGTAAAGCCCGAGTCCCACGCCTTCATAAGATCGCGCTGTTGGGCGATCGCCTTGGCAAAACATATCAAAAATAAGCGGCAGGCTTTTCCGCGGGATCCCGATTCCGGTATCCGCGACGGAAAACTCCACGTAGTCTTCCGATACCGGCGTCCCGGTAAAGGATTTTTTCGCTGCGAGGTTCTGCCATCGATCGTCCTCTAATTTTGTTCTCCTGGATCCCACACATGCCGAAACCGTGATGCTCCCCTTATGCGTGAACTTAATCGCATTGTTGATAAGGTTCTGGAGGATATGCTTAAGCTTGACCCGGTCCGTTTTTATCATCGGTAGATTCGGCGGGTAGTCCCACAGCAGCGTTAGCCCGTTTTCTAACGGCGCGTCGTAACTGTACCTAAGCTCGCTTAACAGGTTCCCAAGATCGGCGAGGACCTCGTCGACCTTTATGGCACCGGCTTCCAATCGGGTTACCTCCAACATGCTGTTGATGATCGTGGAAATATCCTTGGATCGGGCCATGATCTTAGCCAGCAGCTTCTCCTGCTCGGGATTCATTTCTCCTGTGATTTTGTTATAGAGGATGTCTGTGTATCCTAGCACCGCACTGAGCGGCGTCCGCAACTCGTGCGACATAATGCTCAGGAACTCAGCCTTGGCTTTGTATACCTTTTCCAGCTCGGCAGCTTGTCTTTTGATCTGCTCGTAAAGTTGAGCGTTATGGATCGCGACTGCTGCCTGATCCGCGAGCGTGGTCAGAAATTGGACCTCTTCGGTGCTAAATCGATGCTCTTCCTTGGTGTAAAGGGCAAAAATCCCAATGAGGTTCTCTTTGGCAATTAACGGAACCCCAATAAAAGAAACCAATTCGTGTTTGTGAAAAAAACTGCGGTTCGGGACGGTCGTGTCTCGTTGAACATTTGCGACCGCGATGGGAGTCTTGTCACTGAGCAGCTTTCTGTCCACCCTTAACGCGGAGCTCGAGAGATAGGCTTTCCAGTCTTCTAAAGGAATATTGCGGCAAGCCGCCGGCTCCAGCACGCCGCTGTCTTGGTTCAGCAATTCAATCGCTATTGCTGAAGATGCCGGTAACAGAGGCTCGATGACGTCTAACAAGACGTACAAAACGGCGCGCAGGTCTAGAGTTGAGGTGATAGCCCTGTTGATGTCGTGCAGGGCGCGCAAGCGCTCCTGCTCGCGTTCCACTTGTGCGGCGGCGCGCTTCTGCGCACGCCTTATTTCTGCTTCACGTAGCTCCCGTTCCACAGCCGGGATCAAACGTCGCAGTTGTCCCTTCACAAGATAGTCTTGCGCGCCTGATTTCATCGCCGCGACTGCGGTTTCTTCCCCTATGGTTCCGGACACAAAGATAAAAGGAATGTCCAAATCGCATTTTTTCAGCAGCTCAAGGGCTTGGGTCCCGCGCAAGTGAGGCATCGTATAGTCGGAGATGATAAGGTCCCAGGGTTGAACCGCCAGCGCCGCCGCCATGAGAGCTGGCGTATCGGCGCGCTCGAAGGTGACGTCATAATCAGCTCGTCGGAGTTCTCGCACAAGTAGCTGAGCGTCGTCCTCGGAATCCTCGACAATCAACAATCGAAGAGGTGTAGGCATGGACCACTCCTCCTCTCTCTTTCGCAGCGATCGATGAAGAGTATATCAAGGGCGAAAACGGTACGCCACCGGCGGGCATTTTCTAACCAATTGTCTTTAAAGCGCTACCTGATGGCGGGGAAAATTAGCGTTTTGCTTTGCAACAGACTGCCTGAAAACTCCGTTCATGGCTCGACTGCGCTCACCACGAACGAAAACACGATCTAATCCGATCAAGTACTTTACCGTTCGCTCCTTCGATGGACTCAGGACAAGTTCTGAGCCCCGTCGAAGAGTTCCGATGAGTTTTCACACAGTCTGGCACGCGGAATGACCGCCGGGTTGGCCCCGCTCCGTTCTGAGTTTTATGCTGGGCAATTTTCAGCAGCGAAGGGAGCAATGAAAGGTGGGCCGCAAGGTGGGAGCAAAAGCTTGAGGGTCAAGACCGTTGCGGCTCGACAATGACTTTGATGGACTCTTGACCATGTGCCATAAACTCGAAACCCTTCGGGGTCTCGGTCAAGCCGAGACGGTGGGTAATCATTTCGCGTACGCGCACACGACGGCCGCGGAGCAAGTCAATCGACTGAGCGATATCTTGGGGAGCCGCCGCGTACGTCGTGAGAACGGAAATTTCGTTGCGCCAATAGTCAAACAGCGGCAGCGGGACGTTGACGCCGTCTGCCGTTGGGGCAAAAAAGAGTAGCGTGCCGCCGCGCTCAACACAGTGGAGCGCTTGGGTGACTCCGGCCGTCGCGCCCGTGCACACGATCACCAAGTCCGCCAAACGGCCGTCATTCAATTCTCTCAGGCGATTTGCTACGTCCTGGTTGGCGTGAATCGTTGCATGCGCGCCCAGTTCCCGCGCCGCTTTCAAATGGTACTCACTAATGTCCGTTGCCAGTACGTGAGCTCCTTGCGCCCGCGCAAGTTGGGCGTGGAGCAAACCAGAGATCCCGCTGCCGATCACAAGCACCGTCTGATCTCTCTCCAAACGCGCAAATCTCTGTCCGCGCGCGACGCATCCCAGGGGCTCGATAAAGGTCCCTTCCTCAAACGATAATTCTTCAGGCAGGATGAACGTTCCGAGTTTGACATTGATTTTCGGCACGCGTACGTATTCCGAAAACCCGCCGGGATCAAAGTGTGTGGTGCGCAGCGTATCGCAAACCGAGTGGTGGCCGCGCTGACAATAGCGGCAGGTCATACAAGGCACATGATGCGAGACGAAAACGCGGTCTCCGGGCTTGTAGTCAATGACACCTTCGCCGACCTGCGCGATCTCGCCCGCGATTTCGTGTCCTAAAACCAGCGGTGCCTTCTTAACCCGATACCACTCCATCAAGTCCGACCCGCAGATGCCGCTCGCGTGGATCCGCACCAGAAGTTCCCCGGGTCCGATTGCGGGTACGGGCATCTCTTCAACGCGGATATCGTGGTTATTGTAGTACATTGCGACGCGCATAGAATCGTGGTTCGTGATCGTTGCTCGTGCTCGTGATTGCCGCCCGTATTCGTGACTTGAGACCCTCATCACGAGCACGAGTCACGAACACGAAGATTGGTTACCCCGCCGCCCGACGAGCTTTGCTCTCCTTGCTCGCCTCGTAGACTTTGTAGGCCTCGTCGACGCTTGCCTTTTCGTGCACGATGGTCCTGACGGCGCGAATCATCCCGACCGGAGAGTCGGACTGAAAAATGTTGCGCCCCATATCGACGCCGACGGCGCCGTGCTGAATGGCATTGAAAGTCAGTTCGAGCGCTTCGAGTTCAGGCGTTTTCTTGCCGCCCGCGATAATGACCGGGATGGGACAGCTACCCACGACTTCATCGAAACTATCGCAATAGTAGGTTTTGACCAGGTGCGCGCCGAGTTCGGCAGCAATGCGGCAGGAGAGACCGAGATAGCGGGCATCCCGCGCCATGTCTTTACCGACAGCCGTGACGGCTAGGACGGGAATTCCGTAGCGTTCTCCCTTATCGACAAGCTTCGCGAGGCTGACCAGGGTTTGTTTTTCGTACTCCGAGCCGACGAAGATGGAGAGCGCCATGGCGGAGACGTTCAGTCGAAGGGCTTCTTCTATCGAGACGGTAATGTCCTCGTTGGAAAGCTCTTTCAGGATGCTGGTTCCACCCGAAACCCGAAGAACAATCGGTGTTGCGCTACCAGGATCTACGGATGTGCGCAGCACCCCTCGCGTGAGCATCAGCGAGTCGGCATAAGGGAGCAGCGGTTCAATGGTCTTGCGCGGCTGCTCCAGACCCGACGTGGGTCCCAAAAAGTAACCGTGGTCCACGGCCAGCATGACGGCCCGGCCGTCTTGAGGCTTGACGATCCGGGCAAAGCGATTTTTCATTCCCCAATCCATTTTCAATCATACCTCCTAGCTTAAGACTGAAGAAAAACTAGCATAGAAAGCTTGCGAATGTGAAACGGTGCTTCCTTTTCAGCCCCGTATGTCCCGGGTCCTTGAATTCGATCCCTAGCCGGTGCTAACTTGCCGTTGGTTTCACGACGATGAGAACAAACAAAATAAGCAGAGGTTGAAATTATGCCAGATTACGTTGTCTATGAGCAAAAAGGGGCGGTTGCGTACGTCACGCTTAACCGGCCCGAGCGCATGAATGCGTTGGGGCAGGAAGTGCGCAAGGGACTGATCGATGCCTTTTGTAAGGTGCGCTATGATCCCTCGGTCAAGGTGGCGGTTGTCACTGGAGCTGGCGATCGGGCCTTTTGCGCTGGCGGGGATCTTAAAGAGCATAAAGAGCTTTTCGCACAGAAGCCCTATCGTGTCGGCCCGGATTACGGCGCATTAGATGAGCCACCCAACTCCAGCACGATTGTTATCGAAACCTATAAGCCGGTCATTGCCGCGGTCAACGGCTACGCCCTTGCTGGAGGTTGCGAGCTGGCTTTGGCCTGCGATATCCGCATCGCTTCAGAGAATGCTTCTTTTGGGCTAACGGAAGTAAAGGTTGGCCGCGGAGCAAACTTCGCTTCGGTGATGCTGCAATACGTCATACCCCGCGGCTTGGCCATGGAAATGCTCTTTACCGGCGATCATCTTTCTGCGCAAGAGGCGCTGCGCATCGGGCTGGTTAACCGGGTGGTTCCCTTGCCCGAGTTGCTTCCGGCTGCTGGCGCACTCGCGGAAAAGATTGCCAAAAACGCCCCGGTCTCGCTGCGCCGCATCAAAGAGCTCGCAGTCAAGTCTCTGGGAAACCCGTTATTTTTTGCCCTCAAGATGGCGCCGGGGCCGAGCCCTTATGAGGCCATTGATGCGCGCGAGGGCGCCGGAGCATTTGCTGAGAAGCGTTCGGCGTCGTGGAAAGGCGAGTGAGGGCAGCCTCACATCTTGGAGGAAGAAACATGAGCAACTATCCTGAGGTTATCCTTACTGAAGAGGGCATGCGCGATGGCCTGCAAATCGAGAGCGCCGCTATTCCCGTCAAGGACAAGATTCGGCTCCTCGACGCCTTGTCGGAAACCGGTCTCAAGGAAATTGCCGTCGGCTCCTTCGTCAGCCCCAAGTGGGTGCCGCAGATGGCATGCATCGAGGAGCTGGTCAAGGGATTTCATCCAAAGCCGGGCGTCAAGTACGTCGCTACCGCGTTAAACGACATCGGGCGCGAACGGATCAAGCAATATGTGCCCCCTCTCACCGAGAAAGAAGACGGAGTTCAGACGGTAGTCTACATGTGCGATGTCTTTGCGCAGAGAAATATCAATCGCACCCAGGCGCAACAGATTGCGAATTGGCCTCGGGTGGTCGAGGCGGCGAAGGCCAAGAAGGTTACGGAAACCGGCATCGGGATCAGCGCTGCTTGGGGCTCCAATTGGACGGGTGATGTTTCCCCAGAGCAACGAATGGATATGCTCGAGCGCCAGTATCGGCTCTGGAAGGAAGCCGGCATTGCTATCACCCGGGTAAGTATCTCCGATCCCATGGGGTGGAATACGCCGGACCAGGTCGAGCGTCAGTTGATCGCGATCAAAGAGCGCTGGCCGTCTATCCGGACCTTTAATTTACATTTACACAATACGCGGGGAATGGCGCTCGTATCATCCTACGCTGCGGTCAAGGCGTTGTCGAGCACGGATACGCTACGGCTGCAGACAGCCATTGGCGGCATGGGCGGTTGCCCGTTTTGCGGCAACGGGCGCGCGGCCGGCTTGGCACCGACCGAAGATTTGATTTACATGCTCGAAGAAATGGGGATCCCTACCGGAGTGAACTTGGAAAAACTCATCGCGGCGGTGTGGTTGGCAGAGGAGATCGTCGGCCACCCGCTCTGGGGGCATGTGTCCAAAGCCGGTCCCCGGCCTCGTGGTGATAAGCTTTACGCCATGGACATGCCCTTTATTGAAACTTTGGACCAGGCGAAGCATTTTATAAAGGGTCCCGGTGTATACAACGGAGCGCCATCGCCGTGGAAAGAGCCGATCAGGAGCTCTCAACGATCCGACAACTTGGAGAGAGAAGGAGCCAACGGCCAATCGGCTGTTTCATCGATCAGGTAAGACTCTCGTCGCTGCTGCCAAGCGCTTTGGAGAGCGTTTCTGCGTCAACACGCGGTCTCCAGCGCTGGCAAAGTTAACCAGCACAAAGGATTCCGATTTCTATGCTCGATGAGCGAATTCGCGCGCTTTTCAACCCCGCTTCGGTCGCTATCGTCGGCGCATCGTCCAATGTGGAAAAGCAGTCCGGCTACCCGCTGCGCAATCTCTTGGCCGCCGAATTCACCGGCCGCGTTTATCCCGTCAATCCACACGCGCAGACGATACAAGGAGTGACATGCTATCCCTCCGTTGCTGCGCTGCCGGAAGTTCCGGACGTGGCGATCATCATGGTGGAAGCCGGTCTCGTCGCCGAGGCCGCCGCGGAGTGCGCCCGTAAAGGCGTTAAGGCTCTCGTCGTCGGCGCGGGAGGATTCAGCGAAGCCGGGCACGAAGGAAGAGCGCGCCAGGCGATTTTGGCCGGGCTGGTCCAGCACCACGGCATCAGGATTTGTGGACCGAACTGTCACGGGGTTTACAACGTCTGCAAGAGAATTCCGCTGGGTTACAACTTTTCATTTGGGTTGCGCCTGTTGCCGGGTCCGGTCGCGATCGCTTCTCAGAGCGGAGCCCTCCTTGGAGGGCTCGCGGCTCGCGCCCAGCGAATCGGTCAAGGGTTGAGCTACATTGTCAGCAGCGGCAACGAAGTCGATCTCGGGCTCAGTGATTATCTCGAGTTCTTCCTTGAGGATGAGCAAACCCGAGTCATCGCGTTACTGATTGAAGGGCTGAGAGATGGCGCGCGCTTTCTCCATCTCGTGGAGCGCGCCCACGAGTTAGGCAAGACCGTCGTGACGCTCAAAGTAGGCAAGTCCGAGCGCGGCGCTCTAACGACACTGGCCCACACTTCGCGGATGGCAGGCGCCGCCGAAGTTTACCAAGCCGCGTTTCGCCAATTCGGCGTTGTCGCGACCGATACTGTCGAAGCGTTTTTAGCCGCCGCCCAAATGGCCGCGCACCAATCTCGGCCAACGTCAGGCAAGTTGATGGTCATGACATCAACCGGCGCGGGGGCCAGTCTGATGGCCGATAAGGCCGAGGAATACGGCGTCGACCTGGCCGAGATTTCAGCGGAAACCCAAGCGATGATCCCCGGACGGAAATCCGCGATCCTGGCGAACCCGTTCGATACTGCCGGCGAGTCACGCCGCGCCGGTTTTCTTGCCACGGTGTGCAATGCGTTTGCATCGGATAAAGCGAACGATTGCCTGCTCATGCTCTTGGGGCCGCTCGCCGTGAGGCGCGAATACGCCTCGAACTTTTGTGCGGCGGTAAAAGCAGCGCACAAAGCGGCGGCGGCGATCATCACTCTCGACGAAGAGGAAATCGCGGCGATCTTTCGCCAGTATCATATTCCGGTCTTTCCGGCAGGCACGGACGCGTGCTTTAGGGTTCTCCGGGCTTTTATCGATTATGGCCGCTTTTGCGCAGCGCGGCAGGCGGAGGGGGTAACAACTGACCGGAGTTCGAGAGAACCCGGGCCGCGAGTCACGGAGATTCTTCGGCAGCATCAGGGACAGCTCATGTTGCCTGAGGCGGCCACCCGGGACCTGCTCCACGAGTATGGACTGAAGACAACACCTTGCATGATAACAGGCACCTACGAGGATGCGCTTGAAGCCGCACAGCAAATTGGGTTTCCGGTGATCCTCAAAGGCGTGGTGCCGGACCTGGCACACAAGAGCGAAGTGGGAGTGGTAAGCCGCCCGATCTGGGACAAAAGCGCGATGGCCGGAGCGTACGAGTCGATAAAACAACGAGTTTCTGCCCTTACGAAGGAAACACCACAGGCCACGGAGGTGAGCGTCGACAAGTTCGTACCTCATGACTACGAAGTGATCCTGGGAGCAAAATATGACGCAGCGTTTGGGCCGGTCGTGCTCTTTGGCCTGGGAGGAATTTTTACCGAGGTCCTGCGCGACTACTCCGTTCGCATCGCTCCGATCACCAGGAGCGAAGCCTCTGATATGATCTCTGATTTGAAAGCGTTTCCGATCTTCGAGAAGGCCGCGGCAAAGGGTTTACTCAACCTCGATGACCTGACCGAGACCATCCTGAAGGTGGCAACGATGGCGGCCGAACTCAAGGATGAAATTGCGGCACTCGATATCAATCCTCTGGCGCTGGGCGTTGGTGACGGGGAAATGATAGTTTTAGACGCAAAGGTCCATATGCCAGCTCGCTAAGCGTTATGGCAGGAGGTTTTATGAAGGTACGATCAGCTATTTTCCGTATCGGCCTGACTCTATTGTTCTGGGTCGGTTGGAGCGGTGGCTTTTTTTCTCCACCTGAAGCTCAGGCTGATCCCTATTACAAGGGAAAAACAGTTCAGATCATCGTAGGCACCTCGACGGGTGGGTTTAACGACTTCTGGGCACGTCTATTGGCACGCCAGCTGCCAAAGTACCTTGAAGGAAGCCCAAATGTCATCGTGCAAAACATGGCCGGCGCGGGCTCTGTGATCGCCGCAAACTATGTTTATAGCGTGGCCAAACCCGACGGGTTAATTCTTGGAATGCCGTTAAATACCATATACATGGACCAGCTCGTAGGTCGTAAGGAAGTCACGTTTGACGTACGCAAGTTCATGTGGATTGGCACCCAGGAAAAGAACGACTTGGTTCTCTACATGCGCGCCGATGCTCCTTATAGATCGATTGCCGAGATTCTGCAGGCCAAGGAGCCACCTAAATGCGGTGCAACTGGCACGACCGGAAAAGACTATATCCTCGCGCGCCTTTTGCAGGAGACCTTGGGCGCAAAAATCAACACGGTGGTAGGCTATCCGGGCGGGAATGAAACGGACATGGCGGTGGAACGGGGTGAGGTCGTCTGCCGTGGTATGGATATCTCCGCTCACTTTGCGCGCGAGCCGTACTTGGATTGGCACAGCAGAGGGTTCGATCGCCATATCGTGCAGACCGGACGCAAGCGGGATCAAAGGCTACCGGACACGCCGACGCTCTACGAGTTAATGGATGAGCACAGGACGCCGGAGATCAGCCGGCGAGTCGCTAAGGTAATCTTGTCGAACGGAGAATTTGGACGGCCTATGGTTGTTCCTCCAGGCACGCCACCGGAAATCGTGAAGACGTTACGCGAGGCGTACGCCAAGGTTCTAAAGGATCCCCAACTATTAGCGGAAGCGAAAAAGAGCAAAGCCGACGTTGAATTTACCTCCGGAGAAGAATTGCAAGCATTGACTAAAGATCTTATGGAACAACCGCCAGAGGTAATCGAACGGATGAAGAAATTGTTGGGCGTTGTGAACTGAGATAGGGCGAGCAAGAGGCAGCGAGAACTGAGCAAACCCAAGGGGCTCGAGCCGGCGGCAGAAGTCATTGCCCCAGCTACGTAAGGTTGTTGAGCGAATGAAGGCCCTGATGGTCGTGAACCAATCCTGAGTTTTATGAACGAAGGACAATTTATTTCGTGGAGGCAAAAACTTGAAGTTACGAGTCGGTAACGGTTGCTGGCATGCGTTTCATGTGCAGCACGCGGCACTAGCCTTGGAAGCGGGTTTCTTTGCCCAGGAAGGCCTGGACGTGGAGGTCGTCAGCGCGAAGATCAACCCGTCAGCAATTAGTTCGAGCCGCCCCGGCGGCGAACGCTACGACGAAGTTGGAACTGTGGTGCGCGACATGGTCGCTTTCGGCATCGACATTATTCCCGATGTCCATGTGCGGACGCCGTTTGCCGAGCGCGGCATCGGCAATGATGAGGTACGGATCATCGGCGGTTGGCGGAGCCAGCTTCGCGGCACTTTGGTAGCGGCGTCTGGAATCAAGTCAATCGCGGAGTTAAAAGGCAAACGTGTCGGCGATTGGTACAAGGGTGGAATCCAGACGCTGTGGTACGAGCACCAAATGCGCAAAGCGGGAATGGACCCGGATCAGGACGTGGACTGGAAGATCGGCTACCGATACGGCTCATTGCGGGAAGCCTGGAAACCCCTGTTGGCGGGAGAAACCGATGCCGCGATCGTGCAGAATCCGTTCGTGCCGCAGTTATTGGAGCGCGGCTTCAACAAACTCTATGATTTCGTCGAAGACAACAAGCCGCACGGGAGACCCGACCGCGTGACCATAGCGCGCAAGTCGTTCATCGAGCGCAATCCGGAGCTGCTCAAACGCTACTGGAAGGCCTCAATTCGCGCGTACCAATTCATGCGCATCCGAGAGAACTATCCGTTTTTTCGCTTTGTCGAGGCCAAGCTCCGGGTTAACAACCCGGATGAAGCCGAGCGCATGCGCGACCTCTTTCCGATGATACTGATGGACGACCATTTCTTCCCTTTAGACGGTCAAGTCAGCAAGGAAGGCATCGCGCGCATCCTGGAGGAGCACCAGAGCGCGGGTATTCTTTCTTCATCCATCAGCCGCGCCGACATTGACGCGGTCGTACGCACCGAGCTGGTCGAAGAGGCCTGGGCGGAAGTCTCGCAAACCGAGGAGGTCAAGCGCAATCTTGAACGTCTCCAGCCCGTGATTGAGCGGGTGGGATATTAGCGCGGAACAGCCGGGAGAGAGTTCCCGTTTGCCGAAGCATGATACTGGAAAGACCGAGGAGTGCCTTTGTGGGCGGTGTGAGCCGAAGAACACAGATCGGGAGGTGCGAAATGAGATCAGGTAATTTGAAGATGGTGTTTTGGTATCTTATCTACTTTTTCGCGGGGTCCTGTGTGGGGGTATCAAGTCTTTCCGCCGCGTCCGCCAATCCCGCATTGCAGCAAGCCAAGAAAGAGGCCGAGGGCAAAGGTTACATTTTTCTTACCAACCGTGACGAAGTCGTGGCCCAAGCCAAAAAAGAGGGAAAGCTGCGCGTGTTAAGCGCTGAAGACCCCAATGTGATTAAAGCTTCCGTCGAAGCATTCAAGAAAAAATACCCGTTCATTGACGTTCGAGCGGAAGACGTTGATGGAACCGAAGTCTATCAGCGCATGCTGCAAGAAATGAAGGCGGGCGTGGCCAAGTGGGATGTCAACTACCTGGCCTTTGATTATTATCCGGATTATCTTCCCTATCAAAAAAAGTTCGATATCCTCGGGATGGCGCAACATGGGGTGCTCAATCTGCCCGCCAGCTTGGTGGATCCCGTTAACCGGCACATCGTCGCCCTCCAAAGCAACGCGCAGGTCATTGCCTACAACAAGGAGCTGATTTCATCTGAGAAAGTCCCGGCTACCTGGGAGGACTTTCTGAAGCCGGAGTTTAAAGACAGGAAATTTGTCGTGGATGTGCGCCCTAAAGTCTTCGCCGCGCTTGTCCCCGCCTGGGGCTTGGAGAAAACGGTGGACTTCGCCAAGAAGGTGGCTTCTCAAAAACCGATCTGGCTGCGGGGCGACGCCCAGATCATCACTCACTTGATGGCCGGCCAGTTTCCTATGGCCATGGGAGAAAACTACAAAGTCTTCGTCAGGGTGCAGAAAAAAGACGTCAAGGGGGTTTTAGGCTACAAGGTCGTGGAGCCCGTTCCCGTTCGGCTTAGCGAGACCGAAGGCGTTCTGGCCGCCTCGGAAAGTCCCTACGCGGCCCTTTTGTGGCTCGAATTTCAAGCCGGTCCTGAGGGACAAAAGATCAGAGATGAAATCGATCTCTCCGCATCAATTTACACTCCCGGCTCGGCTCATGAGCAGTTGGTTCAAGGAAAAAAAGTTTCGCTGCTCGCGTGGGACCACTACCTAAAGATGGCCGCATATGAAGAACAAATGGTAAAGGCCTTCGGCTTCCCCCGGGCGGAAAAGAGATAGACTGATAACTGTGTCCTCATTTCCACTTTTCGAGAATTCTCGAAAAGTGGAAATAGCACGCCGGGCGTGAGTATCCTCGACTCGCTTTCGTAGTGCGGCGTCCGAATTTGGGACATTGACGTTGACACACATGGGGAATTCGCGTACATTCACGCGTTCTTCGAGGGATCGCCCTAGCCTCGCCATCGAGAGTTGGTTACCGAATGGCCTGCTGCCCGTAGGAACTCAAGACCGGGTCATGCACGAATCCCGAGGGTGTTCCTATGTCATCTACTCTGGACCGAGGGAACGGCAGGTAGGGGGCGGCTCGCTTAGCCACACGGAAGGAAGAAACATGCGTCCATATCGGAAATTCCGGACAGAGCCCCTGCAACAGATTCAACCGGCGGAGACGGGAACGCCGTCGCACAGCAGAAATAGTTGGCGTCGCTGGGCGATTGTGCTTGGCGTGCTCTGCTTGTTGGAGACCCCGGGCCGTAGCTACAGCGCAGACCAGGCGTCCTCACGCTCCAAGCCGTCCGCCAGCGCGCCCTTCAATTTTGACGACTTTACCAAGCACAAACACTTTAGGCTCAATACACTCCCGACGACTGTTGTTGACGGTACCCCCACTCCCGCGTGGGCGGACATACTGTTAGCGCCGCAAAACTTCGTTGCATGCAAAGGCGCAAAAATCGCACTTTGCTACTACTCCGGACCAGGACCCGTGACCCCCTGCGACTTGTCGAACCCAGGGATCGCGAATTGCACTTGTTACGCGATTCCCGAAGGGCACCCATACTTTGTCGACATCAATGCCATCTTGAACCTTGATGTTTACCTTGACACCGTGAAGAAGTGCGGGAGCGACGGCAGCGACTGCCAACCGTGGGGCCCCCACGAGGCCCCAGTGTGCCGCGCCATCAGGAAGAAAACCTTGATTCCCGGCGCGGACCTGATCTCGACCTTCAGCCTTGCGCTCGACGGCGATTACCCCATAGATCCGGCCAACGAATTACAGTGCCCCGGCCCCAACGAACCTAATATCCCTTATGCGGGGTGTATGACGGCCCCCTGCAAGAGCACGGTAGATCCGGTCACCGGCCTTCCACCTAGAGATCCAGTCACTGGCCATGAACTTGTGCAGTGCGCCTGCCCGACCTACACGGGCCCTTACCAAGTGGGATACCCAAACGGGAATGCCTGCGGTCTCGGGGGCGACAATGTCTGGTCCGCCGCATACACGGTCCGGCCAGAACCCCCAACCCCTCCGATCCCCCCGATCCCTCCCCACAATTGCTGGCCCGATGCTCCCGGGGATACCGGGTGTCCGCTGTTGCCGGACGGCTTCATCCCTCCGCCTCCACCCAACGCGAGCTGCCGGGAGGTATGCAGCGAGTACAAGCAGAGTAACCAGAAGGGGATCCAAGTTGGCTTCACCTGCGATGCGACACTCTGCACCGCTGCTTCCGATCCCGCACTCGTGGCAGCGGCCTGTACGGGGCTTGCCAAGCACAGCGTTTCCGAAATTCTCAAGCTGGAGACCGAGGTCGGGTACAGCTGCGCAGCCAGCCAAATCTGCGGCTGCGAACCGAACAAAAAGACGAATGACCAAATATTCCGTTTGAACGAAGCCCAACGCCAACTCACTCCCCCCATCCAGCCACAGTGTGACTATAACGGAACGTTGTGCGGCACGCAGCCTTGATGGCGGAGAGCGTACGCAGAGAGCGGAGGGGCGCGTCTTTTACTTTTGTCGTCATTTTGCTTTGTCCAATGTAGCTAGTGTGGCGTCTCAGAAGTTGGTCACATAATTCAATCGTCATTCCAGGCAAGCATAGCGGTAGCTAGCGCGACCCGGAATCCAGGATAATCGATGCTTCTGGATGCCCGCTTTCGGATATGACGCTGGGAGACCACCGACTTCTTTTGTGAACTTCTGGGACAGGACACTAGCTGTCTTGTTTGAGCACAATCTTTACAAATGATTCAAAAAATATTTCACGCTGCAAGCTTCGAACAGCTCACAGATAGATTTCGTCGGGCATATTGAGGGCTGCGCCTTCCTTTACTAATTGCTCGTGAAACATCTTGCGGATATGAGGGTCCTCGTCACGGTACTCGATCGTGTTGCCGCCCTGTTTGATGTCGAGATTCAATCCCCGCCAATCTATACCTGGCACACCTTTGACCGGCCTGGGAAAGCCGCCCAGGAACGCGAGCACGCGCAAAGGTTCCTTGGATGCGCCAAAGTGGCCGTGGAACCAGCCGGCATCGCCCGGCGCTGCGCTCACGATGCCGCCAGGCTTATAGTCCTGTCGTAGGACCAATTCGCCCTTGCCGTCCTTCCACGGGGTCGTCCCCACCTCGCCGGGCCACGTGAGGGTGTAGCCTTTGCCGCCTAAACACAGCAGCACCGGACCCGATTCATGAGCGTGACACCGGGAGTAGCGACCGGGCGCGTATTGCGCGATAAACCCTTGAAAGCTATTTCCCGACAGGTTCCAAAAGAAAGTTCGATGCCCCACACCGCGCTGGCCATCGAGCGGCAGCTCTACGCGGTCCGCATCCGGGATAATATTCCCGTAGTTGCGCGCGCGGCCGTGGCGCGGATCTTTGCCCAGCTCGCTGCGTGCTTTGAAATATTCCGCGCTCCCGTCGTAGCGGTCCTTGAACTGGTACGGATTGTTGAACAGCGCGTCCTGACTCCGGTACAGGTGGAAGACCGGCGGAGCATTGGTCACGCCAAGTAGTAACGCCGGGCTGGAGGTTGCGTTGACGACACGGTGCCAGGTATTGAGCGGTGGCGAGAAGAGGCTGCCCGCCTGCCACTCGAAGGTTTGCTTCTTATGCGCATCGCCGCCACTCCAGATCTCCGTCGTACCGCGCCCCTCGAGAACGTAGAAGATCTCCTCATACATGTGCTTTTCAGCAGTAATGGCGCCGGCACTGGGCACCTCGATAACATATATCCCCTGGAGCCCGCCGCAGCCGTTGAGCTCGATGAACGCGCCTTGAGCGCCCATGCGCTGCCAAGACGCCAAAGTCAGGTCGCGGATGTCGTAGAACCCCACCGTGCCGCGATGGATCGGCAGATTTTGCTCCTGCATGTAAATCTCATACTGAGTCGCCGGCCGCACCCAGCGCTTGCTACCGACAAAGTCCTGCGCCATTTCCAATTATCTCCTTTGATTGTCCAGTTTCACTGAGAACCAGCTCAGTGAAGACTTTTTCATCTTGCGCCCATCGCGGGATCTAGTTGTAAATTGATGCTACCACTAGACACCTGGGTAAAAGCAAACGATTTAGTGTGATAAAAAACGCCGCGAATGACGGAAATCGAACCCGTCCCGCTTGGCACGCCCCTTATTCTTGTGTGCAGCGGGCAGAATTACTAGGTTTGCAAATACGGTTAATTTTCTTCGCATACGGGATTGGCAGGGCCGTTTGATTTAAACCTAACGGATAGCCAAAATTTGACAGGAGAGATTGATTGAACTCAATTGCAAAGTATTTTGATTGCCATTTTCATATCATCGACAAGAACTTTCCCGTCGTGCCCCAATCAAGGATTTATGCCCGACGCGTTTACCAGCGAGGATTATTTAGACGCGCTTGAACGGGGTCGATCTTTGCGGCGGCGCGGTCGTGTCCGGCTCTTTCCAGGCTTTTGATCAAACCTATCTATTTCATGCTTTGAAAGTGCTTGGCCCGTCGTTTGTCGGCGTCACGCAAGTGCCGCAGACCATTTCGGACAGGAGTTGCTGAAACTCGACAGCGCAGGGGTTCGCGCTGTTCGTTTCAACGTCAGGCGCGGCGGGTCGGAAGAAATCCATTACCTGGAAAGGATGGCGCGGCGCGTTCATCAACTGGCCGCCTGGCACACCGAATTGTATGTCGATTCGACCGAGCTTGCCGATCTTTTTGAGACGCTGGCATCGTTGCCGGCAGTCAGCATCGACCATCTCGGTCTCTCCAAGGCAGGCTTTCCGATGCTGCTTAAACTCGCCGAAAAGGACGTGCGGGTCAAGGCCACCGGCTTCGGACGAGTTGACTTCGATGCTCGTCCAGCGCTGACGGATCTCTATGCACACCAATCCCCGGGCGCTCATGTTCGGCACCGACCTGCCGGCCACCCGCGCCCCACGGCCTTACCAAGATGACGATTACACGCTGGTTCTGGAGACATTAGGAGAAGAAAGCGCAGCCAATGTTTTTGACAAGAACGCGATTGAATTCTGTCGCCCGAAGAAGGTTGGTTAGGAAAAGATGGAGCTTGCTCTTACCGTAGATCGCCGTGCATGTTCGCGTCGGTAATAGAATTATTGTAGAAACGAATAAGTCTTCGCCTTAGGCAGATTTTTGACGTGTTCAAAGAAAGCCGTTTCAGTAATCTCAGTAGGCCATTCTAACCGCACAGCCAGTCTATGGCCGTTTCCAATTTTTTCGTATTTCACGGCTTTCAGGCCAATTAGGTAGTTCAGGTCTCTGATTATCGCTTTGCGGGGAGAGGTTAGAGAGGAATAAGTGCGACTGGTTTTTTTGATGAGCTCATCAAGAGTGATCCAGTCCGTTTCGAGCAGAATTTTTAGGACCTCTATGCGACGTTCCGCAATAACGCGCTTTCTCGGTGTTTGAAGGTGTTGAAACAGATCAAACATTAAATTTCGGAATATTCCCTTTGCGACGTGGCGCCGGATCTCAGCAAGCAACCGTCGGCTCTGCAGCTCGATGCCATTTAGCCCAAAGACTAGAAAAGACGTTAGATCGTAGTTACCCGGCCGTACCTCGCTCAGGGTCTTAAGATAAGCAGTTTTCTCATCGTAATAGTAATTTGACATCGCAATAAAGCACGTATCCCTAAGGCCGGCTCGCTGCAGTATGAGAGCCTCGATTGCCCGTGCGGTTCGACCATTGCCATCCAGGAAGGGATGCATGGCGGCAAGGTGATAATGCACCGCCAGCGCTTGGATTAGCGGGTCATGTTCACGAAATTCCCGTTGGATGGCCTCGGTCAGCTTTATAAAGGCTGCATCAGATTCTTCCCCGCCTTCCACGCCGCGATGCCGAGGCACTCCGAAAGTCACGTTTTCATCCCGCTTTCTGAGCTGACCCGGCGGACAGTGGTCATCATCTGCGCCAAGGATTATGCGGCGATGAGTTTCACGAATTAAGTCGCCATTAAGCGGCCTGTCGTCGCTCAGCTTGGCAATCCACCGGTATGTTTGAACGTCCGCGTGCGCCTGCCGCTGGGATCGCGTGAGCAGTTGTTCAGGCGTTTCCTTGAGCGCGGCCTCTAATTCCCGTTCGGTGAATTCTGCCCCTTCAATTCGGGAAGTTCCCGCAACCTCACGCTTAAGCTGGATCTGCTGAAGTGACTCGGCCCAATCTCGTTGGTAAGGGATCTCTTTCAGGGCAAGCACTGCGGCTTTGGCCTGCACCAACTGCTCCGCAACGTGGATTAAATTGTATTTTGTCCATTTGTCGGGTGTCTGGTAGCGAATTACTGCGTCTGCCACTGGCGCTTTTATTTCCGTATTCGTTTCCGTCATGTTTCTTTATAATATTCTGAAATCATTAACGATTCATAATTTTTACACCGGCTAATTTCCTGTTCATTACCAACCCATTTCCGATCCATTTCCGCTCAGGTTGGCTAGCACAGGCCCCAGTAGATGTAAAGGCGCTTAAACTCGCGCGCGTTCATTCACGATTTTGAGACCATCCTGGTTCGGTCGCGGGAAAATCTCAGGAGAAAGTCTCGCTCGTGGCAACGATGGGGTAACGCGCCAGACAAGGCCGGGTACGGAAATGACGGTTCGCGTGACGCAGCTCTTCTCTGCCTCGAACCGTGCTTTTCGCTACCCAAAAACCGCCTCCAAAAGCTTATATCAAGCCCACATTAGAGATCTACATCAAGAGATCAATCAGGTTGGTTCGACCTGGGTTTGAGGCGTGGTGAATATTTGATGTTTCGGTCATGCGCACGAGGCAGGCCTCGGCGAGGCGCGCGAAAAAATCGATCCTTCGGCTGGCTCAGGGCAGACTTTCTATGAAGTTTGTCAAGCCCCCTCAATTATTTTTCATGCCGCTTTGTCTATCGGGCCATGTTGGCCAGGTGGTAATTCTCATCATAAGGTTTATGGTCTCGCCACATTACAAAGATGATCTTAAGCCACATTACTCAACCACTCCAATACTCCAATCTTTCAGCGTCCCCGCTAGGCGCCTGTTCGGAGGCTGCCGTAAAGGCGCTCGGGAGTGACGAGAATTAGGCTTCTCTCCTCATCCCGCATCTGCTTGGCAAATTCCTCGTCTGTCCCTTTGGGGGCCCGGCCCATGGCGACGTAGAGTTCCTTCAAGCGCTTGATGTGCGCCGGCGTGTCTTGCCAAGGCTCGACGGACGCAGGGCCTTCGACGGTGACGTAGCGCCGGTTGTCGAGCTTGATAACGGTGACGGTCGCTCGGCCTGTCCGTTTGATGTTCTTAACCTTCACGGTGTGCGAGCGCGACGCGAACCCGACCTTGCCATCCAGCACAGCCGTCGAGACCACGGTCGACTGCGCCCGGCCCTTCGGCGTGATACTGATCGCGACTCCGGAGTGATTCTCTTGCAACAGAGGGAGTGCTTCTTTCCATTCCATTTAATCGTTCCTCCGAACATTGAAGTATTGTGGGCTTAACCGCGATCGACTGGGCAGCTATAACGCCGCTCGCGGGGATGAGTCAAGCCGGAATTGTGCGGGGCGGTAAGAAGCGCAAAAGAGGGTATATGCGGAGAATAGCCCCGGCCAATCACCGAGCAATTGCTTTGCGGCGTAGCTTTTCATTGGCCCGAGTATCAGACAAGCTCCACTCGGATATGGCGGCCGAGCACCTGCGCCGCACGTGCGAGAGTCTCAAGAGTTACGCCACCATGAGAGGGATCCAGCAGCCGGTCGAGTTGGCTGCGGCTCGTTTTCATCCGGCGCGCCATTTGTAATTTGCTCATGCGTCGGGTCTTCATCGCCTCTTCTAGTTGCCAGGCTATGGCCCGCTTCACCGCAACCGCTTCCACTTCGTTGTAAACACCCTCGTCCTTCAAAAAATCATCAAATGAAGAGCCAATGCGGCCTTTCTTGCGACTTTTCATTTTTCGATCTCCTTCAGTCTTTTGCGCGCGAGCGACAACTCTTCATCCGGCGTTTGCTGTGTTTTCTTTATGAACCCGTGCAGCAGTACCATCTGGTTTCGTACGATCCCGAAAATCACGCGCGCGATCCGGTTATTTCGGAGCATACTACGCACCTCCCAGAGACCTTGCCCTAATGGGCGACATGTGGGCATGCCGATGGGCCAACCGTATTCGATAGTGGCAATGTCTTCTCCGATCATCTTACGGTCTTCGGCGTCGAGAGCCCTAAGCCACTCCCTCACCGGCTCCCGGCCAGCACCGTTCTGATAAAAAGCAGCCGGAATTTTCTTGAGTCGCGTCGCACGTTCCATTCCGCAGGTGAATTTTGGCTCTGGTGAGTTACTGTACCATGATCGGTACACGCTTCAAAGCAAATCCTTGCGTCCGACGCCTTCTAGACATTCCCCCAAATTCTGTGCTTAGAGCGAGAGATTCCGCCCTGAAGACCGGCTCGTGATCGAGTCGCACAAACTTGGCTGGGTATCTGGATATTTGGATGAGAATGCGATACAAGGCGCAGGATGTTTAGCTGGAAACATTTTACTTCAGTTGCAGCACTTGGTGCTGTTTTGCTCGCGGCGTTAATCTGTGCCAATAGGCTCGCAACCGCTCAAACGGCGCCTTTCTATCAGGGCAAAACGATCCGTCTCGTGGTCGGTTCGCCGCCGGGCGGCTTCTACGACCGCGCCGCGCGGCTCCTCGCGCGGCATATGGGAAAATACCTTCCCGGCAATCCTGAAATCATCGTGCAGAATATGCCCGGAGCAGGCTCGTTGGTCGCAACCAACTACATCTATTCCGTCGCTAAAGGCGATGGCTTAACGATCGGCATGCCGCTCAGCTACATTTACCTCGACCAGCTCATGGACAAACCGGAAGTCAAGTTTGATGTGCGCAAACTGAGCTGGATTGGCGCCCTGGATAAAACACCGGCGATTTTGTATATCCGTGCCGACACTCCCTATCGGACGATCGAAGATGTTGCCAAAGCCAAAGAGCCGCCCAAGTGCGGCGCCTCGGGTACCTCCAGCGCGAGCAATATTTTGGTTCGCGCCCTGGAGGAAGCTCTGGGTATTAAATTCGCCATGGTCTTGGGCTACCCCGGCGGTTCCGAAATCGACTTGGCGGTGGAAAAGGGCGAGATCGTGTGCGCCGGAATGACGCTATACGCGCACTTCGGGCGCGAGCCCTTTGGCACGTGGCACAAAAACAATTTCGACCGTCACCTCGTTCAGACCGGCCGCAAACGCGATCCGCGGGCGGCGGACGTGCCGACTCTCTATGAGCTGATGGAAAAGTACAAAACGCCGGAGATCAGCCGGCGCCTGATTCGCGTGTTGTTTGCCGGCGACGAGTACGGCCACCCAATGATCGCGCCGCCAGAGACTCCGCCCGATCGCGTGAGACTCTTGCGCGAGGCATACGCCAAAACGCTCAAAGACCCCGATCTTTTAGTTGAGGCAAAGAAAGGCAATATGGAGCTCGATCCCTCAACCGGCGATGAACAAGAAGCGATCATGAAAGAGGTTGTCAATCAGCCGCCGGAGGTTCTGCAAAAGCTCAAAAAGCTTTTGGGAGAGTAAGTGAACCGGTTCGCCGAGACACAAAAGGAGGAATCATGAAAGCAAAGTATTTTTGGTTCGCAGCATGTCTCGTCGGCTCTTGGACCCTGGCCGCGAGTCTCTTTGCCGCCGCGGCGCCGAATGCGGCTCTGCAAAAAGCGAAGCAAGCGGCCGAAGCGAAAGGCTATGTGTTTTTTACCAACCACGACGAAATCGTCGAGCGCGCCAAAAAAGAGGGCAAGCTGCGCGTGCAGAGCTCGCAGGAGCCCCGAGCAATCAAAGCGATGGCTGAGGCGTTCAAGAAAAAATATCCCTTCATCGACATCCGCGCGGAGGAGTTGATAGGGCTCGAGAATTATCAACGGATGCTGCAAGAGATGAAAGCCGGGTTGGCAAAAACCTGGGATGTCAACTACATCGCTTTTGATTTCTACAGCGAGTTCCTCCCCTTTCAAAAGAAATTCGACCTTCTGGGAATGGCCGAACAGGGCGTGCTGCAAATCACACCGAAGCTGGTTGACCCGGTCAACCGGCACGTGGTGGCCGTGCAAAGCAATATGCAAGTCATCGCTTATAACAAAGAGCTGATGTCCGCCAGCAAGCTGCCGGATACCTGGGACGGCTTTTTGCGGCCAGACTTCAAGGGCAGGAAATTTGCGCTGGACGTTCGGCCCAAGATGCTAGGCGCGTTGGTTCCCCTTTGGGGAATTGAGAAAACCGTCGATATGGCGCGGAAGCTGGCCGCTCAGGAGCCAATCTGGTTTCGCGGCGAACAGGGTCTGATGACATTTATGATTGCCGGCGAGATTGGGTTGTGCCTGGGACCCAATTACAAGTCGTTCAAATTGGTGCAGGAAAAAGACACCAGAAAGGTTTTGGAGTACAAGGTGATCGAACCGGTGCCGGCCCGTTTGACCGAGGCGGAAGCAGTCTTGAACGCGGCCGCAAATCCCCACGCGGGCTTGTTGTGGCTCGAATTTCAAGCCAGCCCCGAGGGCCAGAAAATCCTCGACGACGTTGATCTGGCGGCGTCCATCCTGAGCCCCGGGTCGGCTCACGAGAAACTCACGAGGGGAAAACAGGTGTCCGTTCTCGCCTGGGAGCATTACACCAAGATGGCCCAGTACGAAGAAGCGCTGGTGAAGGCCTACGGTTTCCCGCGGCCGGAGAGAAAATGACGTGATCGTGATCGGTTTTCGTTCTCGTACGGATTTCACGGACACGAACACGAGCACGAAGTACGGTCCACCTTAGGTGACAATTTCGTTAACAACGCAAACGCAGCACTTATAACGCAAGCTTGAGAAAAAGAAAGCGATCTTATGCGAATTCTCGCACTAAACCATACCCCCACGAGCGAATATGACGCGGCGGGCGAGCAGCGGATCGTCGACCTCTTGCAGAGCTACGCCTCTGCCGGCACAACGGTCGCGTTCGGCTGTCCGGAAGATCTCGGCGGCAGTGTCGTACTGCATCATATACGCAAGGGAAAGGCTCTGGCCGGGCTGCACCACATCCTGGAGACTCCAGCGCTGGTCAAAAAGGTTATCGAAGCCGAGCGCGACGGCTTTGACGCCGTCATGCAAACCAATACCTTTGACCCCGGAGTGGAAGCTTGCCGTTTGGCCGTGCGCATCCCGGTGGTCGGCGTGATGCGCGCCTCGCTACACTTTGCCGCCTCCTTGTGCGACCGCTTCGCGATTACGGTGCCGCTGGAGAGTTATGCGCCGTACGTGGCGCGGACGCTGGAAACCTACCGCATGGCGCACTTTGTTACGGCCATTCGCGCGATTGAACTGTTCGAGGTCGGCGACCTAAAAGACTACCACGACGTCATTTTAGAGCGCACGGTCGCGGAAGCGCGCGCGTTGGTCGCGGCCGGCGCTCAGGCCATCGTGCCTTTAGCGGCACGTCTGATTCCCTATGCGGTTGCGCCTGAGGAAGTCGAACGCGAAATCGGCGTGCCGGTGATCAATACCCAGGCCGTGGGTATTCGCTTTGCCGAGCTAATGGTCAATACCAAAAGTCTGCACAGCCTGAAGGCTTATCCGTGGGCTCCCGGCCTGAGCGCGGATGCGGTGTCGAAACATGCGCGGTAGTGGCAGACCCCGGCTAAAAGCGGCAAACAGCTTACCCTATCATCGCGCCAGTGTAAGACCCCAACCCGGGCTGGTGCCGAGCTCCATTCGCCCGTTCCGTAGGAGGGCTCCTCTAAACGGATCTCCCTGCAGCGCTTGGAACTCTCCAACTTCGCACTCTTCGTCAATTGCGGGAAGCGACGCCGCCAGATGCGCCGCGGCTACGTCGACGACGGCGGGCGCCGCCGAGCCGCCTAAGTGGACATGGACACCAAAGGCGTGGCACACCTCGGCAACCCGCCGGCATTCATCGAGCGAACCCATCTTCGTCGCTTTGATGGAGACCACGTGGGCGGCACGCCGCTGGCATAAGGCTAAAGCCGACTCAACATCCACGACGCATTGATCGGCCATGATCGGAATCGGGCTTGCCGCAGTGACTCGCACCAGGCCTTCCACGTCTTCGTCGGGTATGGGTTGTTCGATCAGGCCGACCTGATAGGCTTCCAGCGCTTTGCTCAGTTCGATGGCTGCGTCGACCGCGTAGGCGCCGTTCCCGTCCACGCCGATCCATATCTTATCGCCAAACGCTTCGCGCAGGGCGCGGATGCGGGCAACGTCCTCGTCTATGGTCGTGCCGATCTTGATCTTGAAGTGCGTGAGACCCTGAGATACGAGATCACCGACCGTTGCCTTTAACTCGGGTGGTGCTTTGACACCGACCATGCGCACGACGGTGACGCGCGGCCGGAACTTCCCTCCCAGAAGTACGTATCCGGGAACTTTCGCGATTTTGCCGAGGAGGTCGTAAAGCGCCAGGTCTACCGCTATCGACGCGCGACTGTGAACGTTTGCTTCCTTCAGAGATTGCCGAATACGGCTGCCATCGTAGACGTCGGCTCCCATGAGGATCTCCCGGACCGGACCGTTAAGCTGCGCTTCGACGTCGTCGCCGGAAATGACCAGCGGGTGGGCTGCGCTGCCCCCGATACCCACAGTTTTATTGGCCCTGACTTCGAAAATGAATCCTTCGACGGCTGTTCCCGCGTAAATCGAGGTCCTCCAAGCAGGGTCCGCTCGGGGTAGATTGATACGCGTGACACTTACGCTAGTGATCTTAGTCGCCATAGGATTCTCCTAACTTTAAAGAGATGTTGTTGACATTTCACTGTTATCAAAGCACCCCAGCGACGTCAACGTAATACAATCACGGGTAGTAGCAAATGAATCTGACAGGGTTGTGAGATGGCTAAGCAGGACGCTGCCGCGCCGTGTTGGGGCCAGGTCAAAGGATTTCAGCACGCCTTGTGCTCAGATATGCGTTCTTCCGCCGTGCAGCTTTTTGGTTGAGCAGTAATCTTTCAAGGAAACTTTGCGCTTAAGGCTTGAGGTGCGATGGCGCGTGCCCCAGCGGTTCAGCGCCAACAACATTAGCCATCAGCGCGGTTGTAGTAAAATGACCGATTACTCCGACCAAGTCGGCGAGGCGTTGATAGCCAAGCGTCAATTCAGCAGCCTTGAAGCTGCCGTCTCCCAGCGACCCGGTCGCCAGCAGCTCCCACGCCACGGCGTGCACCATCTCGTCGGCGTTGTCCATGAATTTCGGCTGTTCCCCCGCGTTGATGGCCTCGATCACCGCGCGGTCGACGCCGGCGGCCAACGCCGTCTCCGCTTGCGCGCTCCAGGGGTAAGCGGATTTCCAGTGTCGCGCCGTCATCAGCGAAACGATCCGAACCTGCGCCTGTGTCAAGGAACAATCAAGGAGATGCGCGCTCGATGCGTTGTGAAGCCGCCAGAGGCCCGGCGAATACGAGTAGCCGACCGATGGTCCTTTGCCGACCCGCCCCGTGGTTGCCACGGTCTCGTCGTAAATCTTCTGCTGCTCCGCGTCCATTTCGTCCCGGCTCAACGCTGGTATTCTATACATGTTTCCACTCCTAATTGCTGATTGGCCAAGGCTGGCAAGCACGCCCGCTCCGCAGCATGCTGCCGACATCGAGGGCTGAGGGGACGATAGTAAGGATTCAGTCAGTGCCGCCAGACTGAAGACCCGACTTCATCCGATGCGCCAAATGGCTGTATCAATCCGGAGTCTCAAGTTCTTTGATCAGCTTCTGCTATGAAACGGCCGTCGGCGGATAAATTCATCGGCCCGATCCAACCGCTATCTTGACTACGCTACTAAGATAAATCGTGATGCTCAATCGTCGAAGCCGAATAAGCGAGCCGGGTTGTCCACCAAGATCCGATTCCTTATTGACTCGTCGGGTGCGAAGTCGAGCATGAGATTGAGCAACAGGCCATCATTAGGCGTGCGTCCATACACGAACATGTTGGAGTGCGGCCAGTTGGTGCCCCACAGGACCCGGTCCGGGGCCACTGCGATCAGGGCATGCGCAAAGGGCACAACGTCGGCATAGGGATAGGGTGCATTGGTACGCTGATCGGCACCGGAAATCTTTACCCAGTAATTGGGTCGTTCCATCAGCTCCAATAAAAACTGGAAGCCGGGTTGATCGATCCCGTCTGCGGCCTGGATTCGCGCGAAGTGGTCGACGACCGAGATCAAGTCCAAACCCCGGAACCAGTCTGCATGCTGCACCAAGACGTTGGGGTCCACATGAAGCTCTATATGCCACCCGAATGGTCGGATGCGCTCTATCATGCGCTCGAAAAGGGGTATGTTGGTGCTGCCGCGGCGACCCTCGACAAACTCGAAGCGGATCCCGCGGATGCCACCTTCATGCATCGCCTGCAGCTCTTGATCGCTGGTGTCGTCATCGATGCGTCCGACTCCACGGAACCTCCCGTTGCTCCGGGCGATGGCGTCAATCGACACCCGATTGTCGGTGTCGTGGACATTAGGCTGAACGACAATCCCACGGTCAACACCGATCACGTCCAGCATCATCATGTAGTGCTCGAATGGTGCCGCGGGCGGAGTGTAACGACGCCGTTCGGAATAGGGAAATACCTGCGGAGGTCCAAAGAGGTGACAATGGGTATCGCAAGTACCTGGTGGTGGTGTAAATTTGGGTTTTTGCGGGTTTGGATCGGGCGGCATGCAAACGCGCATTTTATCTTCCATCGAGTGTCCTCCTTGGCATTATCATCTGTTTCTAGCCTTCCTGCGGATTTGTTACAAGTCTATCGAGCCGGTTCAAATTCGGACCGACAAAAGGAAAAATAGTTTAAGCCGCGCCGCACGCGGACCCGCAACATCACTGGCCGGGTACGCTTTCGTATCACGCTTGAAGTATTCGCAAGACGTCGAGCGCCCGCGAACCAGAAAATAGTTTCCCGTCAAAGGGCTTCATTTTATACAAGAGGACTGTCCGCATGAAATCGGAAGCGCAATTGCGGACTGGATAAGAAGTCCGAAATGATGGAAAGCCAATAGTACTGCGGAGGATGTAATTATATGATCTTGGTTATTGGTGCGGGCGGAAGGCTTCGTTCTTGAGCCATTCGCACAATTACCCCACTACCGTTCATTGTGGACAACTTGACACGACTGCGGTCATTTTATAGACGTGCAGAATAGCAGGCGTTGTGAAAGAGGCTGTCGGCCAACCAGTCATGCAGCCGCGCGACAATCATCAAGCTTAATAACCACGAGTAAACGTTGACCATCAGAAAAAGGAGGACAGGATGAAGGTAAAAAAATATATCGGGTTTGCTTCGTTTCTCATCGGATCATGGCTCATCGCCTCGAGCGGTGCGGGGGCGGCACCGAGCGCGTCTCTGCTCAAAGCCAAGCAAGACGCAGAGGCCAAGGGCTATATCTTTCATACCAGCCACGACGAGATCGTAGAGCAGGCCAAAAAAGAAGGCAAACTCAAAGTGTTGAGTTCGCAGGAGCCCAGAGCGATCAAAGCAATTGCCGAGGCGTTCGAGAAAAAATATCCCTTCATCGATGTTAGCGCCGAAGAAATCAATGGCCTCGAGACCTATCAACGAATCTTACAGGAGATGAAAGCCGGCTTGGCGAACTCGTGGGACGTGAACTATGTCGCCTTTGATTTCTACAACGAGTATCTGCCCTACCAGAAGAAATTTGACATGCTCGGCATGGCGGAGCACGGGGTGCTGCAGATGGGACCCAAATTAGTCGACCCGGTGAATCGGCACGTCGTTGCTTTGCAGAGCAACATCCAGGTGATTGTTTATAATAAGGAGCTTATCTCTGCCGCCAAGCTGCCGGACACCTGGGAAGGATTTCTGAAACCGGAATTTAGCGGGAAGAAATTCGCCCTAGACATTCGCCCAAAGTTGCTGGCGGCACTCGTGCCCATTTGGGGAACGGAAAAAACCCTGGTTGTTGCAAAGAAATTGGCCGCCCAGAAGCCCGTATGGTTCCGCGGAGAGCAGCGGCTTATGACTACGATGCTGGCGGGCGAGGTGGCGCTTTGCCTGGGATCCAATTATAAGTCATTCAAATTAGTGCAGGAAAAAAAGGACCCTAAGAATATATTGGGCTTTAAGGTCATTGAGCCGGTGCCGGCCCGTCTGACTGAGGCGGAGGGGGTTTTAAACACGGCTGCCCATCCTTACGCCGGTTTGCTATGGCTCGAATTTCAAACCAGCCCCGAGGGCCAGAAAATCCTCGACGATGTCGACCTGGCGGCATCGATTTTTACACCCGGCTCGATTAACGAGCAGCTTACGCACGGAAAACCCCTCTCGGTCCTCGCGTGGGAGCATTACCCGAAGATGGGCGAGTATGAGAAGGCGATTGTGAAGGCTTATGGTTTTCCCAGCGTTGACAAAAACAAATAACGGCCTGAGTTCGGCCTCGTATTTCTTTCAGAGTTGATGAAATCGAATCACAGAGGCGGAGGTAGTAGATAATCATTGAACTACGTATCGGTAACCCTTGCTGGTGGTGCGCTTTCCATGTTTAGCACGCCGTGCTCGCTATCGAAGCCGGTTTGCATTGCTCAAGAAGCTTTTAACGCGGAGATTGTTCACACCAAGTTCAATCCCAAAGTTATTTCGTCGAGCCGTCCGAGCGGCGAACGCTAAGACAAAGTTGGCACGGAGATGCGTGGAGCGGGTCACCTTCCTGCCGATGTATATCAACAAGCTGGGCCAGCCCGAGGTGCTGAGGGCGGAAGACCCCCGGTTCTCCCGGGTTGTGGAATACATGGAGTGAGTCTCGGACTAGGTGTCCCATACATACAGTGGAGGGCAACGAGGTGATTGTCGAGACTCACGGTTGAACCGGAAACGGTCCCAGGACGGCAGCCTGTGTGGCTTCTAGCTGAAGTACCAGAAGGAGCCCTGGACCCACGTGCGGATGCGCAAAGCCAAGGACATCGATAACGTAACAGAGAAAACCGGCGGGATAAGGAAGCAAACCCGCCAGCACAAGGAGGAGTTATGGCTCAGCGAGCGGTAACCAGGGAACTGGCCCGATACATCGTTGACCTGAAGTACGAGGATCTGCCTCAAGCGACAGTCCAGGCAGCTAAGGGGGCAGTGCTGGACCAGTGGGGCATCATGCTTATGGGCTCCACTCTTCCCTGGACCCAGCCGTCCTACGAGGTGGTCCGAGAGCTTGGGGGCAAGCCGGAGAGCACCATCGTGGGTTACGGCACCAGGGTCTCGGCCCCGGATGCGGCATTCGTTAACGCCAACTTTGCCCATTCCTGTGAGCTGGACGATACCGGGTATCTCAGAGGAGGCCACCCGGGCTCCGCTACGGTCTCGTCGGCTTTGGCCCTGGCGGAGCGGGGGCACCTCAACGGGCGGGAACTCCTACTAGCGATTACCGCGGGCTATGAGGTGATGTCCCGACTAGGGCGGGTCATTTTACCAGCGGATAATCACTTTCACACTCAAACTGTGCTAGGACCCTTTGCTTCGGCGGCTGTGTCGGGAAAACTTCTGGGTCTAAACGGGGAGCAGATGGTCCACGCCCTGGCAATTGCCGGGAGCCACTCCTCGGGCACCCACGAGTATGCGCGGAGTGGCGGCGAAGTGAAGCGGTTGCACGCCGCCATCGCCGCGCGCGCAGGTATGATGGCAGCCCTGCTGGCTCTGCGAGGACTGACCGGGCCTCCCACCATTCTGGAGGGGCTCTACGGGATATGCCGGATCTTTGGCGGCGTCACGGATCCCCAGGTGATGGAGACGATCCTTGAGAGCCTGGGGGATAACTGGTACGCCGTCCAGGGGCGCATCATCAAGCCCTTTCCCACGGATGGTGGCATGCACACCTCTTTCCAGGCCATGGGGCGCATGATGCAAGAGCACCAGCTTCAGGCAGACCAGGTCGAGGAGATAAACGTCTGGATCACCGAGCAATATGTGACACACGTGGGTTATATTTCCGAGCCCACGGACACCATCTCAGCCCAGTTCAGCATGGCCTTCAGCCTGGGCTTGCTGCTGGTGAAGCGTAGGATCGACCTTCGGGACTACATGGACCCCAGTCTGTGGAAGGACCCCCGGATTATGGCCGTGGCCAAAAACGTTCACGTGCACTCCGATCCCAAAATGGTCGGGGATGCGTATTATGGGGCGAGGATGCAAGCAAAGCTAGTGGATGGGCGGGTTATAGAAGTGCAGGAGCTAAATCGAAAGGGTTCCCCGAAGAACCCTTTCACTCGGGAAGAGCTTGACGCCAAGTTCCGCAGCCTGGCTTCGGCGGTGCTGGACGAGCAGGGTATGGGGCAGGTCATAGAGACGGTAAATCGCCTGGAGGAGGTGGAAGACATCTCTCAGGTGGTCCCCTTATTGGTGAAGCACTAGTGCTTAGTGGCACAAATCTCCCTTTAACACGTAGGCTCTGGTATCCCACGCGTTTAAACGGAGGCAGAAGCGGTTCTGAATACGGCGGACAATCCTTATGCAGGCCTTTTATGGTTGGAGTTTCAGGCCAGCCCTGAAGGGCAGAAAATTCTCAACGATGTCGACCTGGCCGCGTCGATCTTCAGTCCGGGTTCCGTGCACGAGCAGATCACCCGGGGAAAGCAGGTGTCCGTGCTCGCCTGGGAGCACTACACCAAGATGGGCAAGTATGAAGAAGAGTTAGTGAAGGCATTTGGGTTTCCGCGAGCGGAGAAATAATAACGTATTCGTGCTCGCGTCGGATTCACGAACACGAACCACGAACACGGCGCACCGTGCACGCGCGAGCTTGTGAAGTAGCTGAGAGGAATTTTTGTGCACCCGTAGTAGGAGAGAAGAATCGATGCGTATCATGGCATTAAATCACACTTTTGTGCGCGACATCAGCGCCGAACTCGAAAAGCGTCGCCTGGACAGACTCAAGAGTTATGCCTCACCCGGCACAACGATAGAAATGGATTATCCCGAGGATCTGGGCGGAGGAGAGGTGTTGCACCATCTCAGGAAGACCAAGTCCCTTTCGGGCCTGCACCACATTTTGGGGACGCCGGCTCTGGTGAAGAAGATTATCGAAGCGGAGCGCGCGGGTTTTGATGCAGTCGTCCAGATCGATGCCTTTGACCCCGGAGTGGAAGCTGCCCGATTGGCGGTGCGCATCCCGGTCGTTGGCTTGCTGCGCGCTTCGTGTAATTTTGCCGCCACACTTTGCGATCGGTTCGCGATTACTGTTCCTGTAGAAAGCTACATTCCTTACGTGTGGCGCATGGTCGAAACCTACCGCATGACGCACTTTGTCACGGGTATTCGGGTTATCGATCTTTTTGAAGTCGGCGATCTCAGTCAATATCACGACGCTATCTTGGAGCGCACTGTAAAGGTTGCACGAGAGTTGGTATCAGGAGGCGCGCAGGCGCTCGTCCCACTGGCAACGCGCCTGATCCCGGAGGCGGTTGCACCCGAGGAGGTAGAGCGGGAAGTCGCAATACCAGTGATCAACACGCAGGCTGTAGGAATACGATTCGCCGAGCTTATGGTAAGCAGCAAGACCGTGCACAGCCAAAGGGCCTATCCATGGGCTCCCGGGCTCAACCCCGAGGCGGTGTCGAACCGTGCTAATCGTGATTGAGTGTGTCGCGGCAGAATGCAGCGTCGGCGGCCAGGAATTGGGGCGCGCGGCATGGGTGGAGTTTGAACGAGAGCCCGGGAGAATCCACATAAAACGGGTTTCCGAGCCCGGCGGGGGAATCTTTTCGTAGTCGCACGTGTTGTCGCCGGAGAAGAACATACCGTAGAAGCCGATCGGATTTTCCAAGCTTTGCTTAGTAAGTCACGAAGAAGCATTAAAGCAGGCAAAGGCGTGTCCCACGATGAATTCTGGAAGATTGTCGCCCGGCGTCATCGAACCAAACGCCCCTCACGAGTCCGAAAAGGTAATTGGGTTCGTAAATCCGTCAAATAGGCTCGCGTCTTCTTATATTCGCTCCAACTTCTGTGATCGCAACCTGACCGCAAAGAATCAGTATCGCTTCTCCTTGGGTGTTGCTTTTGCGCCTCAAAAACCGAGCGCTAAGCTCTTAAACGACGCCTTTTATGCTATGTTATGTCGCCAAATAGAGAAGTTGCGCAGGTCCGATCATCCCGCTGGGAATTTCAAGAGACAAGCCCGGTCTTTACCGGCTCTGTAGATATTTTTGTGTTTTTAGCTATTCGCTGAAATTTTCGACCTCCGTAGAGCCGTTTTAAGCAACGATCTCGACCTGACCTTGGCTTTGATATTCCCCTTTTCAGGGCGAATCTCATACTCTCGTTGTTCCTTGAGCATCTTATAGATGATCCGAGATAGGTGTCGTCCCAGAGCTCGAATGGCTTGGTTGTGCTTCTTTCCCTCTGCTCGTTTCTTTTCGTAGTATCGTTGCGACTCCAGCACATACTTACGATGACGGTCCACGCCGATCATCATCGCGGCTTTGGCGCGAGTGTTGACGTGCTTGGGAGCCTTGGTGCCCTGGTACTTTCCCGACCTGTTGTCCAACGTCGACATGCCCAGATATAACGAGAAGCTTCCTTGCGATGAAAACCGCTCGATGGTACCGATCTCTCCGGCCAGCTCTGAGCTGCACGTGGCTCCATACCCGGGAATCGACCGAAGGGTCTTAGCGATCTTGGAGTCCTTGGCGACCTCGGCAATATTGCCTTCCAAGCGCTTAATCTTCTCATCAAGTTCCAGACACCGCCGGGCATCTTCCTGGATCATCTCGCCGACCCACTCGACCTCATCACTAAAGTGAGCGCGCTTCTGCCAGACCAAAATGACACCAGCAGTTTTCACTCCCACCGCCGGGATCTTTAGTAGCGTGCGTCGTCTGAGCCCGGCGATCTGAGGCAGAGTCTCAGCGCTGACCAGAAAATTTAGAAACCACTGGTTACTCGCTTCTCTGGTGATCTCCAATAGCCCCGGACACACCGCTTGCAGATCGGCCTGAAGATTGTTCACCACCCGCACCCGCTCGTTGACTAATCTTCGTCGACGCCGCGTCAAGCGCTTGAGAACTTCGTTTTCCTTGGGCGTGCCGCTTACTTCTTGAAGTACCTCCTTGGCCAACGGCAGATGATCGCTTAGCTGAAACAGCTCCAATCCCTTGCGCGCATCGATCCGGTCGCTCTTGGCCGCTCCAGGGAAAATCTCCTTGAAGCGGGCAAACTTTAAGTTGTTGAGGTTGTAAAGCCGATAGCCCCGTGCACGAACAAGGCTGTCTAACGGCCGGGCATAGCCGTTATAACCTTCCATCGCAACCGCTACCGCACTGTTTGTTGTCTTTCGGTGCTTCTCAATGCGGGTAAAAAAATCTTTGAACCCTTCGGGCCGGTGATCTATTTCAAACTCTTCCAGCACCTCTCCGCTGGATAACCCGATCGCCACACTGTGGCGCCGATACCCCACATCCACACTGACTCTCAACTCTAATGATTTTTCCTCTGACACGTAGCCCCCCTTCTGCAGAACAAGATCGATCTCATCATCCTTCGGTCTCGTCTACTTACAGAGCCACGTATTCTGGTGAGAATATGGCACCATCCCGGTCGACCCCTCGGATGATGCAGGTGACGGAGGCGGCATTTCAGACTGGGTGAGCCTGAATACACAGGCCACTGACCCTAAGAGCCACACCCCCGTCAGAAACCCTTATACTCGTTTCGCTCCGCTCCCGCTAACCTGCTAAATTCCGATGGTAGACCCGAAAGGTTTAAAAGATCGCATCATCACGTTCGCTGAAATATCGGCTAAGAAAATGTCATCGCCGGCACCGACTGCGGCCTGGGCGGCCGCGTCCATCCGCAAATCGCCTGGGCCAAGCTGCGCGCCCTGCGCGACGGCGCAGCGATCGCGAGCAAGAAGTTGTGGAGTTGAATTCAAAAGTGCCTGCGCGGATGAACGAAACAAAAAGCAAGAAAGTCTAGAAGGTGTGACCCTTGATTTCCCCCCTTTTGAAGAACCGGCTTCGTTCGGCGCCACATGGGAATTACGCCTCGGGCCGAGGAATACGTTCCGTATTTTCTACGATGTGGATCACGAGGGTAAAGTCGTCTCGATATTGGCAATCGGCGTGAAAGACGGCAATCGGCTGTACATCGGCAGCGCTCGTGGACGTGAAGGCCCATCTCAGTGCTTATGTAGACGAATGCGAGAGCAAGGGGCCGGTCGTCATCACGCGCAACGGCAAGGCTGCAGCTGTACTGCTCGCCCCGAAAGACGACGACGATTTGGAACGGCTGATATTGGCGCACTCGCGTCGTTTCCAGCACTTGCTCAAGAAATCACGGAGAAGCCTAAAAGCGGGCAAAGGCGTTTCCCACGACAAATTTTGGAAAACGGTCGCCCGGCGTCATGGAGCCAAAACCGCTTCGTAGTTGAAACACCGGTGACGGAACCCTTGCCTATAACCACTAGGGGAGCCGCTTACACTTGCCGCTTTCCATGAATCGACTCCTTTTCGGCTCAATTCTCTGGCAATTTGCCTGTCGGATCTCCGATTTCAAAGAAAAGTAGCCAATAGAGTTAGGCAAGCCTGACACGTCTCGTGATGCTGATTTTTTTTGGTGCTGCCGCCGCGCCACCCAGTTAGGGATGACCGTGGCGAGGGAACAGATCCCATAACCTCTCCGTCTGTGACGAGCCGACGCGCGATCGGACAAGATTGTCTAGAATAGAAAGTCAGATCATCCCTAGGTCTTCCCACTCAGCATGCTGAACAAGGCGTAGATATACCGGCGTTATCGATCTGGCTTGCAGCGGTTATTTGATCACCTTTATCCGCTCGCCCACCAGGACGTTCGGTGGAATCGTCAGACCGATCTGTTTGGCGGTTGTCAGATTGAGCACCAGTTCAAATTTCGTCGGCTCCTCCACCGGCAGGTCGGCGAAGCAGGCGGCCAGTCAGTTAAAGCTATCGAACAAAACATTTCTCGTCTGACAACCCGCACAGACTAAAATTTGCGGTTCGTAGGGGCCTGTAAAATAGAACACATCCCAGTATTGTTCCACTGTTTGGCTTCAATAGTAAGCGTTCGTTGAAACGACAAATTCACTCGATCGATCGTGTATTGCAATGGGTAACCCCCTCCTGGATCAAAGAAAACAACTCTGTCGGCTTTGAAAAGACCCGTCGTGTTTGCAGTTCGCCCATTTTGGAGTACCCACATTACCTTTTGGTTTGCTTCATCTAGCGTGATGTCAATAGGGTTTTTCTCCCCCCCAGACTCGATCAAGTAACAAGACAAATATACTGGCTCAGCATGAACGCTGACCGCAGCGAATATAATCAAGAAACAAAAAACTATTTTTGTTTTCACTGCTAATTCCTCGCTCTCCGCTGCTGCACAAGCTGGTCAGTCCTGCACGTTTTCTCGCCCATGCAGTAACGGCAGGTTATTGCAGCCATTCTACCCAGAGCGGTTCCGGGGAAGAGTAAGTTCAAGCTCTTCAATCCGCCTTATGCTCTCCTGAATCTCTTTTTTCCAATTGTCTGATCCTGAGCAACGTGTCCTCACGGTCAAGCGCCGGGGAATCGTAGGCAGGGAAAGAAAGCATCTTTTTGGTGATCATTTCACTTTCCGCTTTGTATCGATGCGAACTAACTCAAGACCGGGGCGAGGCGATACTAGCCGAACGTCAAGGCCACGTTGCTTGAGCTGATGGTAGCGAAAAAACGTGCCTATCCACCTTCTCAACGTCTGCCGGAGTTCTTCTCCGTAGTCGCCCTCCAGTACGGCCGCGACTCTTGCCAACTGCCGATCTTCTTGGGGGGTGAGTTTGTGGGAGTTCTGTTTTGCTTTCATTGGCGTGTAGATACCGGAGCAAAAGCGACACTATCAAAACGGGGAGACGGTGAGCAAGAGCGCCAAGTTCGCCGTTTTTCTGCGTTTGGTATATGGCTAAACCATATGCCCAAACCACCTCAAGAGGTGTCAATCTTTTACTGCTACCTGTGCTTACAATGGCATGAAGTAAGCGGGCACCGGCAAATAGTAAGACTCCCGGCTAAGGTCGGACTGTGGATCATCAAGGCATGGTGGTACGGTTTCGGTGCGGTAGGAAAGGTCATTGCGGTCGGCATTATGATTCAATGGGCCATCCTAGGTTTTGGCCTCGCCTATTATCTGATACCAGCTTTTTTTGGCATTTGTTCACCGTGAACTACCTTCCGTGATCGGCCATCACTGGATAACACAAACCGCCTTGGCCGTACTTGAGCAGGCGCTCGACCGCTGCCGTAATTTGTTCAAACGGCCACTTCTGAGCCGCGCGAGTTTCGAGAAAGTCAGAAAGTCCATACCGCCGCGAAAACGTTCGGGAGTCCGCGGGTCCTCTTTTCGGAGATCCCTAGAGAGCACTGACCCGGAAGGCCGATGGCAGACTCTCAATGCGTCGTTGAACGGCATCAAGCTGGCCGTCGCGGAAAGGTAAGATGTGCGCTCTTTTTCACAAAACAATCCGGGCCTTTGGTTGAAGGAGCATTCAGGATGAAATCGCGCTGGAGTTACAGCTTAACTTGCTTGATGCGGCTTTATGTTCCGGGAATGTTTTGACCAGGCGCTTTCGGAAACTTCATCATTGAATTACCAAATCGGTGCCTTCTACTTTTATATTTAAAGGGTCGTTTCTCTTCTTACCGATAGCCGTGAGAAAATCATACAGTCTGACCGGGTTATAAAAGGGACTGCGACTGTTTGTCGAAATCCAAACTAGCGTTGGTTTCCTGTGAAGGACGCAATCACAAGCGCGACCGTGATAGCGGAGCTTTATGGCTAAGCCTGGACCTGGCGGGACCGAAGGAAGCAAATGCCAATTCCTGGGTATGTTGATCTCGTAGGAGCCTTTATTGGGTTCTGTGATCTTACCTTCAACTATTCCGACAACATTTGCACGGGACCCGGAAAACGCGAGCTGCCAGTGTGCTCTTTCGTCGGTCTTTTTCCGATCGAGTTACACCGACGAAATGGCCATAGACCCATAAGCATTGGTCATCTTGGCGAGGGATGTTTTGACGTCCAAAAATGCTCTTTACGTTAGCGACGTAGTCAAGGTAGTCGGCCCAACCTGGCAATCGATGTATCAAATGGTTAGGGATTCCAGTACCCACCATTGCACCTGCCAAAATTGCATGAACTGGCGATCCACGCAAACTTATCAAAGATCGGCCATTGGCCTCTCTTTGCGAAGTAGATGATTGTCAACCAGTAGACAGGCCCAAAGTTGGGCAATTGGGACCTCGCCGTCGCCAACGATTCAAAGATATCGCTCGCAGCCTTCCCCTCAAACGTTTTCGTGTTCTGACCAAGGTAGGTGATCCCCGTGGAAAAATCTTTTGCTCCGTATTGACCTCGCGAGATCAAATGATCCCGCCAATCATTTCGAAATGTTATACTTCTTTCCGAGAGCTTATGGTCAACTTCACCCAACTTCCAACCCATAAGCAATTTCAGATCGTCAGCAGTCAACACCTGCGCCTGTGGGCGATTAAGCACCTTTTCTATATCTGTGCTTCAACGTACCTACTGCTTTGGTTTCGTGAATTCAGTGTTTGTCCATGGGTAGGCCCGCCCAAGAAGTAGTAAGGTTGGTACGTTTTTCGCCATTGTTCCAACGTTATAGGTTTATTGTTCGGATCGAAAAAAGTCATTGGCAGCGGTCCTCCCTCATTGCCAGACTGTTCGCAGCTCCTCGCCTCCCGTTCTGACGGAATCGACAACGTATATCGCCGCAGGGGACGCGCAGTCAAGCTAGAGCGCACGGTTCAGCCCTTCGCCTCCTTGGCTAGTCAGTAATTGGCCTTCGAGAAAGGTCTGCCGGACTTCCTGTCGTCGCTGTTCAAATGACACAATTTGAGTGTGACGCACGCCATGAGAACCAAAGAATTAGACCAGAGATTACAAGCGCCATGATGGAAATGATCATAGATATATCCACGGTCCCTAAAATACTCCGCGCTCGTTTCTCTCGTCAAGCCGTTATCGGAAGGGGGATTGATAAAAAAATGGGCCAAGCCTTTCGGCGTGACCCATTCGTAATGTCGCAAATCAGATGTTGTGCGACGTTTATTTAGTTTCCGCTTTGACGGTTGCTTGGCTTTTTAGCCTCACGGCGGTGCTTTAACCGTTTGGCCTTGGAAGGAAGAATGTATATTGTGTTGATTAATCCCTCGACGATGCCCAATCCGTCTTCAATATCTTGTGCCGACGGGGTTTCTAATTCGTGCAAAGCTGCATTCCCTATATAACGCTCCTCGTGTAGTAGTTCCGCCTGCGCTTTAGTGAATAAATTCTTCTGTGCCAAGTCGTCAATCTTATTCTGCAAGTTTCCTTTTGTAATTTTATTGTTCAGGCAAATGGCTTCCACAGTTGCTCTTAGGCCACCGCCCGCAAGCGTTCTTATATTTGCGTTGAGTGCATCGATGGTCTCTTTGTACATTTTCCAAACCGGGACGGGGATCAGTAATTTTCCTTCATCGTCGGTGGCTTCGTCTTGGGTAATTGCCGGTGACCTTTGCTGAGTTGTTCCTGGGGCATCAGGATACACTCTAATATCAGTTTCTGGATTCTCAAATGGAGCAAACTGGTCAGGTTCAGAAGTGCTAATGACGTATTTAATTGATTCGCACCCCATACATTCTACGAGACGATGATAATAGTACGCAGGAGGCCCAAACTCCTCATCCATTCTGATTGTCTTCTCGTATAGGATGCGATGTTTTCGGCCCTGGTGTCCACAGTTTGCGCATATTACCAGATTGTTTTTTCGTCCTCATCAGGCACGGTCTTCTCCTTACATTTAGAATGGGCGCGGCGGGTGCGATTGACGGGAACATCATTATCCAAGACGAGGCCACTGACGACCCGGGACGGACGTTTTAGCGATTGCCATTACCCGAGCCTGTTCATGCAAAGCGTAAAGGTGTTTTCATAACTTTGATCCCGACTATTTTTTTCCTCTTTTTCCCGTTTTTTTGCTCTTTTCTTTTCGACTTTTCTGACAAAGTGATTCGACTTTAAGTTGCCGTTACTATGGTTCGTCGTGCTGACGGTCAAGTGCAGTGCGTTACAGACCAACAGATGTCGTTACTAAATTCCGCCAACAGCTCGCATTGATCGTTCTTAAATTGCGGCAGACATTCGGACGACCATGCGACTAACGCGTGAGCCGCATTACGGCGAAGCGTCGGTTCTCCCGTGCGTTGGACGAGCCGCGTCGCCATGAGAAAAACTCGCCAGTGGTTTCGAGTCAGCTTCCACGTGGTCTGATTGGCTAGTGCAGCGAAAGCCACTGCAGCCGCGTTGGGATCTGGATCACGCAACCCTGCGAGAATACCGAGAATTACCCCTTCCGGCACGTCCGAGACTCGTCGCGCGGCCACGTACCCTCCTCGTCGGATTTCTGGACGATGGTCGCAAACAGAATCTTCCAGGAGTTCTCCTAGGCGTTTGGCTGCGGCAGGGTCACCAGCAGAGAACGCCGCAAGAGCAATTAATGCCATCCCCTGTACATTCTCCGGTCGACCGGATCGGTATTTAAATGGGTTCATTGGATTTTCTGTTTCTACGGCTGTTGGATACTCGGAGGACTCCTCCACAAAACCGCGAGCTAACGGTTCAAGCGCCGCTTGGACCCTGACTCAGGTCCGCGGGAGAGGCCACGTCTGCAAATTCGATCAAGGCATGGAGCAAGGCCTCGCGATTGGTGCAGAAATTATCCTTGTTTCGGCCCAAGTCAAGAATTGCCTCTAGAAGGTTCCGGATTTTTGGTTCATCCAACTTCTTCCGATGTTGAGCCAGCACATGAAGTCCTTGCAGCCCAGCAACGTAAACCTTCAACGTGCGTCCAGATTTCGAACTGCTGAACTCCATGATTTGCTCCGCGACCGCCTCAGCAGCTTGATTTGGTTCCAGCCATTGAACCTGGCGGCGAATCTCTTTCTCGACCTGCTCGGCCAGTCCTTGAAGCCGTATCGAGTCGAATAGTTCTGCCTTTCCGAATATGTCCGCTACTTGGGCTAGAACTCGACTAATCGGCTTGCCTGGTGAATACAGTGAGGCTGCCACGAAATCCCTCACCTCCGTACCACCTCGGTTGGCAAGATGGCACAGCAAATTAACAACTGCATTGTAGTCGACAGAATGGGATCGGTCGGTAATTAGCGGAAGAGTGGCAGTCGCCAGTGGCGCAATTTCAGCCGATGGTATGACTTGGACCATAGGTGCAAGCGCCCGAACAATCTCTTTGCGCTCAAAAATGTCTAGATGAGGATTGTTAAGTTTGCTTATTGCAACCGCAACCACTTCTTGAGCGAGATGGGCCGGGAACCTTACCGCAATCGCCGCGATCGTTTCCCACGCCGCCGTCACGTGGTTTGCGCGAATCAGGGGTTTGTATGGCTCTCGCGCTCTCTTCAGAAGCCACTCACCTATCTTTGGAATGCAGGTGTTAGGTATTGCGTCTTCAAGAGCACTCAATAGTTTAGATGCAACAACAAAATGCGCTCGAAGATTGGCTGTGGTGAGGAGCCGGTTCACGATTCGGTCCACCAAAACGATGAGGCGCGTGGAGAGAATACCGTCGGCAATGTCCCTCACAAGGGAGGCGTCGCGAGCGAGAATGGCGTGGTGAACCGCGTCCTCCCATTCCTTTAGATGAATGCATTCCTTTGCCAAAAGTTGATTCGCCCATTGTTGCGCCACCCAACAGCCGTGCGAGTAAGCCCGACGGTGTTGTTGCCAGAGGACAGGAAGAGTCTCGAAGTGTTTTCCGCTGTCGGCGTTCTGCTTGGCGACAAACAAGTCACGGTAATCGAGCCACTCGAAGTCGAGCAACCGCGCCTGATCGACAATGTTGTAAAAGAGGGCTGTGTCTGGTCCTGGCACGTAGAACTCGAGACCACTTCGGTTCCGTTCCACTCCCAATCGCTCTTCAGGTGTCAAAGAAGCTAAATGAGGAACAACGACTTTCTCCATGACCGCGAGCGCGTCGTCGTATCGGAAATCGAGGTGCAGCAACTCCGCCCATAATAGTCCCACGGCCACCAGATCATGAGGGCGCTCGGTCGTCACCAATTGGACGGCATCGTCCAGCGCTTTTAAAGCCTCCTCAACGCGCCCTTCCATCGCACGGATACGCTCTTTTATTAGAAACTTTCTGATTGCGGGAGACACGCGATCAAGAAAGAACCGACTCGGATTCTGGGATAACGCAGACTCTGGCATAACACCCTACTTTTGATCAGCAATCGCTTGAGCGAAATTGCCTTTAAGAAAGTGGATTTCGGACCGTTCCGCCTCAAGCCTAGCTCGCTCGTCATCATTTGCATGAGGCAGTGCTTCCTCGATCGCACGTAGCGTTTCCGTGTAAGCGCACAATGCATCCATGCACCGGACGCGCAACTGCTGGAATCGCGCGAGGTGTTGAGCAGAGATATCCGTTCCCCCGAGGCGTTTTCTGATCCCCTCGAGGTGGGTCGCAGCTAGCGAGGGAAGATCGTCATCAAGTAACCACTCGACTGCGGTTAAAGCGAACTCGACGTACTCAGGGACAAGGAGCGGCTCGCCTCGCGACGTAAGCCGACCGGAAAACGCCATTGCGGCGCGACGCCAGTCCGCCAGCCCGCCCCAACTCCGCCGCCAGGATAATCGATCTCTGGAAGTACTCCAGCAGTGTGAGATTCTGTCGATTTCTCTCCAGTTCCTCCCATTTGGCATCAAAACTCGTTTGGGAAGAGGAAAGCAACGACAGTGGTTCACGGACTCGTAGTCGGTGAACTCGCTCGGCCATGCCCTCGAGGAAGGGTGTGAGATCGCTGTAGTGCTCACCATAGGCTATCGGATCAATCGGTATCGCCTTCAGGCGCGTCCGCCAGTCATCGACCTCTCCGGATCGCACTAGGATGAAATGCGCGTGCTGGCACTGCGCGAGAATAGACTGCGCCCATGCGAGCAATACTCCAAAATTTGGATCCTCAAGCCCTGTCCCACACCCGACAAACACCAATGTGCCAGAGATCATCAAGCCCCTTAGAGCGCTCTGGAGAAATTCGTCGCGGCAGACCTCCTCGTAGGAGCGAGGACCGAGAATAATTGAGTCGGGTTGGCGATAATATCCGTGGAGGTGAAGCACATCCTGAGTGGATTCGTGGAAAAAAACCGTCGCGAGCGCTCGATCCCGCCAAGTGATGGGAGAGCGGCGAGTGCCGGCCTCTATTATGTTGTCGTAGTTCGTAGTTGCAAGCTTCCCACCGAGGAAAGCCAACGCACGTACCAGCCTAGTGTCAGTTGGCACGATGCTGCCAATCGAGTCGGAAAGCCATCGACCAAAAATACCTGGACGCCGACTATTCAACTCATCAGTAATGAACTGACCAATGCCAATAAGAGCGTGAGCCGGCGCAGTAGGATCACTCAAGATTTCCCGGTAGGCCTTGAGTGTCGGCGGCGGTGTACCGCATACTTCCTCGCAGTGTTGAAGTCCGTGCTGCAGAAGCCCTTTCCAGGATGCACACGGATGGTTGCCACATGTGGCCAAAGAGACGCCGATCCCCGCAACGACCATTACCTGATCCGGCCGCGTGATGAGTTCGTGCTCCAGCTGCTCTACGGGGGTTGCCATCTATCAACTGCCAAATCGCGTGAAATCGGGGGTCGAACCACCGTAACTGATTGATGCAGTTGTGGTCGGTCGGGTCCTGCGGCTTCTTTGGTGGAGACCGCTTCGCGAAATACCATGGGGCGCCGACGAGGGCAGATAACGAGCAGGTCAAGGAACCATCAGTTTCGTAAGTTCTCTTACGTTGCTGAGTGTTTCAAGACCGCGAACGCACGCAATGATTGCTTCGCCTTGTTCCTTTGAAATCATGACACTGGCGTTGCTGCGAAATTTTTCCACGACCTCGTCTTCCGTAAGCGGATTCTTTGCGTGTCCCTTTTGAATCGTCGCGGTATACTGAAACTTGCTGCCGTTTTTTAGCTCGATTGCAACCGGACAGTATTCTCCCTGCTCGGGGATCGTCTCATCCATGACCACTTTAACCTTGCTCATCGCCTCTTGAACCTTCGGTTCCTTCGTCTTCGCATCGGAAAAACTTGCTCTGTCCAGCCGGCCTTCCAGTATCGCGATAGCGCAGACGTAATTCGTCGTGAATTTGCCTTGCAGGCCGGACTGCACCGTCGGGCGATAGTGGCGCTCGTAGCGAAACCGATTCAAGCGGAGCTCAACGCTTGCGATATCCTCAAAGCGGATATGGTGCTGCCGCACCAAATGGAGCGTTGCGTCCGCCGCGAGAAACTGGGGCGCACTGCACGGGTGGAGCTTGAAAGATAGACCGGGCGAATCAATGTAAAACGGGCTACCCAGCCCGGCGAGCATTTTTTCGTAGTCGCACGTGTTGTCGCCGAAGAAAAATGTATCGCAAAAGCCGATCGGGTTTTCAATGATCGCTTCATCCGCCGTAAAGCCTCGTTGTGCCAGGAGCGCAGCTTCGACTCCATTGCGCGCGCCGTTCCCGGCATGAAACGGTTTCACCATTGACCCTTGCTGGCGAAAGAGTCCCCCGGCGGCAGAGGCAGCGATGCCAAAGGATGCCCTCACCTGATCTGCTTTGAGTCTCAAGACGCTCGCGGCCGCCGCTGCCGAGCCCATGCTGCCGTAAATCGGCGTGCTATGAAAACCTCGCTTGATGATATCCGGGCACGCGGCAGCAATCTGGGTGGCGATTTCGATTCCCACGGCGTACGCTTTCAAAAAGTCTTTGCCGGAAGCGCCTGTCCCCTCGGAAGTTGTAAGTGAGGAAGCGACAACCTGGCAGCTCGGGTGCCCGACCCGCGCGATCGCATCCCAGTCGTCGTAATCGATTGCGTGCGCCAGTAGCCCGTTAGCAAAGGCGGCTCCGGGAACCGACGTTTTCTCTTGAGAACCCCAAATCGTCGCCTGGGGGGAACCGCCCGTAAATCGACAATAGTCCAAGACGATCTTTGCCACCGGGTGCTCATATCCCGCGAACGCCACGCCCAGGGTGTCCAAGATATGCAGCTTGGCGTTTTCGATTGCCTTAGGAGTAAGGCTGGAATAATCCGTTTCAGCGACAAACGCAGCAAATCGCTCGGTAACCGGTGGTCTCATCATACATCCTTTCTATCTCTGCATCTGTTCACCACGGCCTGTCGCGCCAGGCACGATCAGAGCACGCCGCTTTCTCTGAAGCTTCCGATTGCGTCCCGATCAAAACCAAGCTCGCTGAGAATTTGATCGGTGTGCTCTCCCAGCATCGGCGGCGCGGTTCTGATCTTTGGTGGGGTCCGGCTCAGTTCGATTCCGCTACCAACCAACTGCATTTTGCCCATCCGCGGATGCTCAACCTCCACCGGGAATCCATACTCCCGCACCTGCGGGTCCTGAAAAACTTCGTCGAGCGCGTTCAGCGGCGCGCAGGGAACGTCTTTCTCCCGCAGCCGGCGGATCCAATCGTCTCTGTTGCCTTGCCGAAAGATTTCCTTTAACGCGGTAGATAGCTCCTCATAGTTTTCGATGCGTGCCTTGCGGTTGACGAACCGTGGATCGCTGGCCCATTCTTTCTTGCCGACAACCTCAAATAAACCGTGCCAGAACTTATCGGGGGAGGAGAGATGAAGGACAAACGCCTTCCCGTTTCGATCTTCAAAAGCAAAAACGCCGGCATGATGTGTCCGGTGCGCGCGCCGCGGCACCTCTCCGTCCTCGAAGTAACGGGTGGCATTTTCCGAAATGAACGCGACACTCGCGCGCAACAACGAAGTCTCCACCTGCTGCCCCTCTCCGGTGATCGCACGGTTCATAAGGGCGGCCAAAATTCCGTAGCAAGCGTACATTCCGGTAAGATGATCAGAAAAGGAGATCCCCATCCCCTTGGGTTCGCCCGGGTCGGTGAGAAGACTCAGAAGACCGCTCATCGCTTGCCCGACAGTGTCGTAGCCCGGAAGGTCCCTGTAAGGACCGCGCGGGCCAAAACCAGAAATAGAGCAGTAGACGATCCGCGGATTCAGTTTCTGGATCTGTTGATAGCCTAGGCCCCTTTTGTCCATCGTGCCGGGGCGAAAGTTCTCGATGAAAACATCGGCGGTCTGCAAAAGCTTAAGAAGAAGATCTCTGCCCTCGTTATTGCGAATGTCCAACGTGACGCTTCGTTTGTTCCGGTTGAGGCTGCGAAAATTCGACGCGTAGAGTTTATCTCCCCAGCCGCGAAACGGATCGCCTTTGCCGGGCTCTTCGACTTTGATCACATCGGCGCCCAGATCGGCCAGCAGGACGCCGGCAAAAGGCCCGGTGACGTAGCTTGCCATCTCCACGACGCGTATTCCTGGCAGCGCCTCACTCATTTCAATTCGTCCTCCGCAATCAGGCGATCAGCTCCCCCGCTCCACCTCGTAAACCAGCGCGGCCTTGATTGCTCTGTTGATATTCGGCGCCATCGGATGGCGAATTTCCTCGCCGATGTGGGCGATCGTGCCCAAGGTTCGCCCGATCAGAGCGAAACCTTTCGTCAATTGCCACGGGACGCCCAGGTCCAGGGCGACGGCGGCGATCCCGCCGGTGACGTTCGGTGGGAAAGCCCGGCCATGCTTCTCTTTAGCAGCGGCGCAAACCCGTTGGATCAGCTCGCAGTAGCGGCCGTAGACCCCGGTTTCGCGTGCGATTTTGAACAGGTGTACAGCCCGGGGATCTCCTTCCGGGTGTGTGCGATGTCCAATCCCGGCAATGCGCTTTTTCGCCCGCGCATGCTCCTCAACCACCGACTTCGCGATCGCGTCTAGATCCGCATCCGCGCCTTTACCCGCAAGGACGTCAACCATCCATTTGGCCGAATATTCTGATGATCCCAGATGCACACTTCCGGCTCCCAGTAGCGAAGCCGCCACCGCGCCCTGGAGCGCCTCCGGGGCCGTGTCATAGGTCAGACGCGCGGACACCACGCTGCTGACCATTCCATGCTCCACCAAAACGACAAGCAAAGCATCGATCATCCGTGTCTCCGGCGCTGTGGGCATACGGCCCATCAGCATCAACCAGGTCATCTCGGTGAAAGAGATTTTACCTACCAACTCCTCAAGTAGATCACGCCCCCGAACAAGGATCCGGTGGGTTTCGGCCTTGCCGAGACCGGTTACGATTTTTCCATCTTCGGCCATAGTTACCTCCCTTGATTCTGATTCGTTAATGAAAATGGTTCCATCATTGCGGGATCACAACCGCCGCGGGGTCGTCCATGAGAGCGCCAGCAACGTTACGGTTATGCCTGAAAGCAATCTGAGACTCCCCGAAAGAGAATCTTTCCAGACCCCGCAGTTTTGCCTCAGGAACGGTCGGATAGTCACAACGTATCTTGCGAAAGAACTCGCCGTCAATGGATCAAGCAGACCCGTTGTGTAGGGCATTGTAACGAGCATTGCGCAGCACCTGACCCGGCGTCGCGCCGGTGTGCTGCCCCCCCTCCATCAGCACCTCTCCGTTCACCACCGTGTAATGGATTCCTTCGGCCAGCAACCGAATCCGCCATCCATTGTTTGGCAAATCATGCACGGCTTCTTCCTTTCCCGGGTTTACTGTATCGGGATCAAAAACGACCATGTCGGCCGCAAGTCCGGGCCTTAAAAGCCCGCGATCATGGATCCCGAAGACAGTCGCGGGATCAAAGGTCAAGCGCCGCACGGCTTGCTCCAGGGACATGATTTTCTGTTCGCGGACCCAATAACCAAGAAGCTGCGTGCTGTAACCCACCTCGGAGTGAAACTGCACGTGCGCGCCGCCATCAGAGAGGCCCACGACCGTGTACGGGCTGCTGAGAAGATGGCCCACCGCGTCACGATCGGTGTTGCGGTTGCCGAACGCAAAGCGCGTGTTCAGTTCTTCTTCCACGACCAGGTCGACAAACAAATCGAACGGATCTCGACCCTGTGCTTTAGCAATTTCCGCAATATGCTTCCCTTTTAGCGCACGGTTTTTCGCTAAATAAGGCTCCTCGACGATGACGAGGTCCCATCTTTTAAAGAAGGCCGAATCCGGTAGATCCAGGTCCGCACGCAGTTTCTCGCGCGTCTCCGGGTCACTATAAGCCCTGAGCTTTTCGTCGTCAGATACCTGGATCAAGCTCAACCAGGTTGGCATCTGGCGAAAGATTTGGCAGTTTTTCATCGTAAAATGCTGCACGACAACGGTCGGGCTGACCAGAGGCAGCGCCCGGACTCCCCGTTTGCAGGCTTCTTCTACCACGGCAAGGTGATCTTTCCAGCGGTGCGGGGCAAACGCGCTCTGCTGGATCTGATTGTAAACAACGCTCCGCCCGCTGACCTCGGAGAGGCGGCTCATTAAACGATTCTTCAGCTCCAGAGCAGCGCCGCCGCCGCTCTGGATAGCTCCGGTCCCTACCTCTCCAAGCACGCCCGCCAAGGCGATGAGTTCTTCTTCCGGCGCTACCGCTGCGGGAATGCGTTTTCCCTCGATATCGAAATGACTCATGTTGCGCGTGACCGAAAGCCCAAGGGCTCCGGCTTCCAGTGCCTCCCGAACAACCTGTCGCATGGTGTTCAATTCGCCCTCGGTAGCTGCCCGTTCCTGGCTGGCCTCCCCCATCGCATACAGCCGAAGGGGGGAATGGCCCACCAACATGCCGACGTTCACTCCGAGCCGCCGAGCGATCGCGTCCATGTACTGGGGAACCGTCTCCCAATTCCACGAGATTCCCGCCCGCAAGATATCCAAAGGGATGGCCTCGACCTGGGAAAGCATGCCGAGGACCTTCTCGCGATCGCTGGGTTTGGCCGGCGCCAAGGTCAGGGAACAGTTGCCAATGACGACGCTTGTCGCACCGTGATGGCACGAAAACGTGCACAGCGGATCCCAGGTCACCTGGGCGTCATAATGACAGTGATTGTCAATGAACCCTGGGGCAATCACCATACCGTCAGCGTCGATCACGCGTCCGGCAGGTCCGCTGAGCCGTCCAATCTCCGCAATTTTTCCTTTAATAACCGCAACATCACCACGAAACGACGGCATTCCCGAGCCGTCAATGATGCGGCCGTTTCTTACCAGCAAGTCATAAACCATGCGTCCGTCTCCTTAATAAAAGGGGATGAATTTGCAAACCGGATTAGTTATTGTGGATTTTGAACGGGTTATCACTCCCCTTAAGACCTGTCAAGGCAAGCTAGGCCATTGACACCCCTCTCCAGGCTTTGTTATAGGCGAACATGCGCGCTCGTTCCATATTTCGGTGCTAAAGACCTATCCGGGCGGTGGGCCTGCGAGCAGTGAAGTTCTAGCGAGAAGAATATCCCCCGAAGCTTGCTTGGTGAGACGCTGCTCCTTTTTTCGGATAACCTTATGGTAACGCGAAACGCAATCGGTAAAGCCAAAGACAAGACATCACAGAGGAGGTCATAATGAGGGCGAGAGTTGTTGGGATCGCGGGATTTTTCATCGGGTTGTGGGTCGGAGTGTTTAACGTTTTTGCTGCGGCAGCGCCGAGCCCCTCTCTAGCCAAGGCCAAACAAGAGGCCGAGGCCAAAGGGTACATCTTTTTTACCAATCACGAGGAAATCGTGGCTCAAGCCAAAAAAGAGGGGAAGTTGCGCGCATTAAGCGGCGAAGATCCGACTCTCTTTAAAGCTACCACGGAGGCTTTTAAGAGGAAGTACCCTTTCATCGATGTCCGCCTCGAGGGCGTTGAGGGAACTGAGGTCTATTTACGCATGCTGCAAGAGATGAAGGCCGGATTGGCTAAATGGGATGTCAACTATATGGCCCCTGACTATTACCCGGAATACCTTCCCTACCAGAAGAAGTTTGACTTCCTGGGGATGGCGCAACAGGGTGTGCTCCAATTACCGCCAGGTCTGGTGGACCCCGTTAATCGTGACATCGTTGCGCTCCAGAGCAATGCCCAGATCGTCGCTTATAACAAAGAGCTGATTTCAGCAGAGAAAGTCCCAGCTACCTGGGAAGATTTTCTCAAGCCGGAATTTGCGGACAGGAAATTTGCGACCGATGTAAGACCAAAGGTGTTTGCCTCATTGGTGCCCGTGTGGGGCCTGGAGAAAGTAGTGAGCTTCGCAAAAAAAATAGGGGCGCAGAAACCCATTTGGTTGCGCGGCGACGCGCAAATCATAACCTACTTAATGGCGGGGCAGTATCCGATCGCCATGGGCCAAAACTACAAAACCTTCGTCCGCGTTCAGAAGAAGGACGTTAACGGAGTGCTCGGGCTCAGGATCGTTGAGCCGGTTCCGATTCGGCTCAGTGAAACACAGGGTGTTCTGGCTACGTCCGAAAATCCTCACGCTGCGCTACTGTGGCTGGAGTTTCAGGCTGGTCCCGAGGGACAAAAGATAAGGGATGAGATTGATCTAGCCGGATCCGTGTTTACCCCGGGCTCGGCTCATGAGCAGTTGGCCAGAGGCAAGAAAGTTTCGCTTGTGGCCTGGGAAACCTATCTCAAAATGGGAGAGTACGAAAAGGACATTGTAAAGGCGTTTGGGTTCCCCAGAGCAGAGAAGAGGTAAAGAAAAACAACGGAGGGTAGTATGAAAACAAGGGTTCTTTGGGTTATCGCATTTCTGGTTGGGTCGTGGTTACAAGCACTGAATGTCTTTGCTGCACCAGCGCCAGGTCTACTCAAGGCGAAACAGGAGGCTGAGGCGAAGGGATACGTGTTCTTTACCAATCACGACGAAATTGTGGCCGCAGCGAAAAAAGAGGGGAAGATCCGCGTGTTAAGCTCCGAAGACGACGCTTCGCTAAAAGCGATCACGGAAGCGTTTAAAAAGAAGTATCCGTTTATTGATGTGCGCTGGGAGGAAGTGAATGCGCTCGAGGTTTATCAAAGGATGCTTCAGGAAATGAAGGCGGGCTTGGCGAAGTGGGACGTGAACTATCTGGCCCCTGATTTTTACTTGGATTACCTGCCCTATCAGAAAAAATTTGACGTCTTAGGCATGGCGCAACAAGGGGTGCTCAAATTGCCCGTGAACTTGGTGGACCCGGTCAACCGTAACATCTTTGCGCTGCAAAGCAACGCGCAGATTGTTGCTTACAATAAACAGCTGATTTCGGCTAGCAAAGTGCCGGCTACCTGGGAAGATTTTTTGAAGCCGGAATTCAAAGACAGGAAATTCGCCGCCGATGTGCGGCCCAAGGTGTTTGCCGCACTTGTCCCCGCGTGGGGTCTGGAGAAAACGCTGGACTTCGCAAAGAAGATCGCGGCGCAGAATCCCGTCTGGTCGCGCGGCGACGCCCAGATCATCACGTACCTGATGGCCGGTCAATTTCCTCTCGCTATGGGACAGAACTACAAAACCTTCGTCAGGGTTAAAAAGAAAGACGTGCAGGACGTTTTGGGTTTCAAGGCGGTGGAGCCGATTCCAGTGCGGCTCAGTGAAACGGAGGGGGTGCTCGCAACAGCGGATAGTCCGCACGCGGCACTGTTGTGGCTGGAATTTCAAGCCGGCCCGGAAGGACAGAAGATCCTGGATGATATTGACTTGGCGGCCTCGCTTTTTAGCCCCGGTTCGGCGCATGAGGAGCTAACTCGCGGCAAGAAGGTTTCCGTGGTCGCGTGGGAACAATATTTGAAGATGGGACTCTACGAAGAGCAGATCGTAAAAGCTCTGGGCTTTCCCAGAGTGGACACGAAGTGAAAGCCGCGTAAGCCACGAGGATAATCCGCGAAAGGTTGTTATCTATGTCGAGCGAAGCTGTTGCTATTAACAAAAGGCCTGACATCAACGAAGTCAATGTGCCGTGGGGCCGGACGTCGGCTTACGACCAGTGGCTGGCATCCCTCCCAGTACCTACGCATAAGGGCTATTTCATTGCGGACTTAAGAACCCTGGAGCTTGGATGGTGGGAAGAGCGCCAGTGCTATACTGCCTTTGTCAAGCTCGCGGGACAGGAAGGCGTCAGCGAGACCCGGGTCACGGAAATTCCTGCGGGCAAATCCATGCTTCCATTCAGGATGGTGTTGGACGAAATCGTCTACGTTGTCGAAGGGCGGGGATTAGCGACCATTTGGGCCGAAGGAAAACCGAAGAAAACCTTTGAATGGCAAAAACACAGCCTGTTTTTGATTCCGCGTAATTACTCCTGCCAGTTGGGCAATGCGCAGGGAGCGAAACCGGCGCGGCTTCTGCACTACAACACTCTCCCGTTGGCCCTGACGCTTAACCCGGACCCGGATTTCTTCTTCAATAATTCCTATCAGGACCCAAAGCTCCTGTACGGCGAGGACGGCACCGGTTTTTACTCTCAGGCGAAAGTCGTACGCCAATCGGATAGTCCGACCAAGGCGAAGAACTACTGGGTGGGCAACTTCTTCCCGGACATGAAAGCGTGGGACAGTCTCGAACCCTTCAAAATAAGAGGTGCTGGGGGTCACGTGGTATGGATTCGCTACCCGACCTCGCCCCTGTACAATCACATGTCGGTTTTCCCCTCGCGGACCTACAAGAAAGCGCACCGGCATGGGCCGGGAACCTTGATTGTGATTCCCGCCGGAGAAGGATATTCCCTCATGTGGCCCGAGGGGAGCGAGAGAGTCGAGATTCCCTGGCACGAAGCGAGCGTTTTTGTCCCGCCGAATCGGTGGTTTCACCAACACTTTAACGTCGGCGCCACCCCGGCAAGATACCTCGCGTTTCACTTTCCCAAGGGCTTCATGCAGAACAGCGAGAAAGTAGCAGACCGCGAGCGCGACCAGATCGAGTACCCCAATGAAGACCCCATCATCCGCAAAAAGTTTTCCGCTGAGCTTGCCCAAAGGGGTCTCACTTCTCTCATGCCGGAAGATGCCTATCGGGACAAAAATTTTCAGTGGCAATATTCTCAAGGGTCATGAAGCGGGAACCCTCGGTTCGAGAAAGAGAGGATGACAAGCAATGCGTATTATGGCACTCAGCCACACTTTTGTGCGTGGCTCAGATGAAGAAAGCGAAACCAGGCGCTTAGAGAGGCTGCACCAGTACGCCTCTCCAGGCACGACCATTGAAGTTCATTATCCTGAAGACCTCGGCGGCAGCGAGGTGTTGCATCATCAGCGAAGGACAAAGACACTTGCCGGGTTACACCACGTTTTGGAAACGCCTGCATTGGTGAAAAAAATTATAGAAGCGGAGCGCGACGGTTTCGACGCGGTTGTGCAGACCGACGCGTTTGATCCGGGAGTCGAAGCGGCGCGGCTCGCCGTGCGCATCCCGGTGGTGGGGGCCCTGCGCGCTTCCTGCCATTTTGCCGCGACGCTTTGTGACCGCTTTGCCCTTACCGTGCCACTCGAAAGCTATCTCCCCTACGTGTGGCGTCTGGTGGAGACCTACCGTATGACCCATTTTGTTACCGGCATTAAGGTTATCGGCATGTATGAGGTTGGCGACCTGAGCAAATACCACGACGCGATCTTGGAACGTACGATAGCAGTGACGCGTGAGTTAATTGCGGGCGGTGCGCAAGCTCTCATTCCGCTCGCGGCGCGGTTAATCCCGGCGGCGGTTTCCGCTGAGGAAGTGGAGCGAGAGGTCGGCATTCCCGTCGTCAATACGCAGGCCGTGTCAATCCGATTTGCCGAATTAATGGTCAGCAGCAAGACCCTCCATAGCCTGAAAGCCTATCCATGGGCCTCCGGGCTCAGCGCCGAGGCCGTTTCCAAGCGGGCGAATCAGGCGGGATAAAGTACCCCTCATTGTCTGAAAGTAAATTGCGCGCGCTCATCCACCGGGCGCTCCAGCTCATCACCTTGCAAGACCCGGAAGTTCTTCATCTTATGGCTTGCGGATCGCGTTGACTCGCCCGGCTTGCCGGCAATGATGCCCAACATTTATCAGCGGTTTTCGCGAACACCACACTAAAACTCGTCCACCTTCACTGCTTGCCTGTTTCATGGCAGGACATTTGGTATAATTGTCGCTGCATCCCTACCATAGATGTAAGACTAAAGATGTAGAAAATGGATCTGTCAAAGATCACGGACCGGATCAACACCATTAAACGGTTTTTGATGCCCCAAAGCGAAAAAAGCCAAATAAGGCAGCGCACTTTTTTGTGGAGGGGGGTAGAACCGGCGCCAATAATGTCATAGGGTCTTGTACAGGCTAAACCACAACGAAAAGGAGAGGCCCATGAAGGCAATTTGTCTTTGGATCGCTACATTTTTTCTCGTATCGTGGATCGTTCCCGCGGGTGCTTTCGCCGCCGAAACTTCAAGCCCGTTGCTAAAAGCAAAACAGGAGGCTGAGGCAAAGGGGTACATCTTTTTTACTAGTCACGCTGAGATCGTGGCCAGCGCCAAAAAAGAAGGCAAGCTGAAAGTTCTGAGCTCTCAAGACGACGCGTCTCTTAAGGCTCTCAGTCGGGCTTTCAAGAATAAATATCCGTTTATTGATGTCACCTGGGAGGAGGTCAGCGGGACCGAAGTTTACCAGCGGATGATCGCCGAAATGAAGGCGGGTGTAGCCCAGTGGGACGTCAACTACTCGGCGCCTGATTACTATCTGGATTATCTTTCCCATCAAAAGAAGGTCGATCTGTTGGGGATGGTACAGCAGGGCGTGCTCGAGCTGGCGCCCGATATGGTAGACCCAGTTCACCGCAACATCGTGGCCCTTCAGAGCAATGCCCAGGTAGTGGTGTACAACAACTCGTTGATTGCGCCCGACAAGGTTCCGAACAACTGGGAAGATTTCCTTAAGCCGGAATTCCAAGGTCGCAAGTTTACCGTCGATGTGAGGCCCAAGGTTTTCGCGGCGCTGGTCCCGGCCTGGGGCCTGGAAAAAGTATTGAGCTTCGCCGAGAAAATCGCCGCGCAGAAGCCCATCTGGATGAGGGGGGACGCGCGCATGATTACCGCATTGCAGGCGGGTGAGTTCCCGCTCATCATGGGCCCCAATTACAAAACTTTCGTCAGAATTCAGGAGAAGGACCCGACGAAAGTTTTGGGCTACAAGGCCTTAGAGCCCGTTCCCATCCGGTTATCAGAAACCGAAGGGCTGTTGGACAGGGCGGAGAATGTTCACGCCGGGCTCTTGTGGTTGGAATTTGTCTCCGGTCCGGAAGGACAGAAGATTCTCGATGAGGTGGATCTGTCCGCATCGCTCTTCACTCCCGGGTCTGCCCATCAGCAACTGACCGAGGGCAAGAAGGTGTCGGTGGTTGCGTGGGACCACTATTTGCGCATGGGAAGTTACGAAAAAGATATCGCCAAAGCCTTTGGCTTTCCGCGACCGGAGAAGAGATAGAGTCAAACGCAACTTTGGTATCGCGATTGGGAGACAGGCGAACTCTCCGACTGCCTGCCCGAATTCGTAAACCAGGCTTACTCGGGTGGGAGCAGGGACTCGTACCCAGGTCCGGCTTTTGCCTACGGCGAAAATGGAAACAAGGCAAGGTTATCGTAGGCGGCGCAGCCATTGCTCCCGGTTAGACCTTCCGTCGCTATGGACGCGATCCGTCTTTTCTTGTCAAACACGCTGAGAGTCGTCGCCTCTGCGGTAGTCGCCAAATCAACTTCGTCTTGAGCAATGACTTTCCCTTTCCAGTCTTTCGCGACCAAACGCACCTTTTCCGGCAAAGAGCGAGCATCAAAAAAAATCCGCACGCTGACCGAGGAAACTGGATTCAAAAAATCCACCCCGGGATCAGAATTACAGGTGAATCCGACTCCCGCGCCCGGGAAATAGCCGTTGGTCTGTATAATATTCGGCGGCGTCATTCCGGGATAGAAACTCATCACCTGGGACGCGTCATCCGCGTACAGGCCGGTGCTCGGGCTTGGCGGGAAACTAGAGTCGGCCACGCGGAAGACAACTCCGCTCTGAAGATATTGGTTGACGATCCTGTCGCCCTCCAGAACAAGCGCGGCGTTTGGAAAAGTATCAAAATCGACGGCGACAAAAGCATGGCCGAGGTTAGCGTAACAATGCTCCCAGGCGGGTTCCGTCTCCAGCAATTTCGGAATTGCGTCATTCAGTCCGTCCAGTTCGCTAGTGGCAGCGCTATTTAGTCCGGCCCGAAACAAGAGATCAATCCGCACCCTGGCGGCAACATGGCCTTCGAGGGTATGAATGAGGTTTGCCTCGTCGGCGACGCTGCCTTTAAAACAATTGCTGTTGTGGATCATCGCGTGCAGGAGTTCGTGCATCCCTGCCCTCGCCGAGTTATTCAAGTCAAGATCTGGCACGCCGAACTGCCGACTCTCAAGATCTTTGATCGCAGTCCCTCGGAGCACAATACGGGTACGGGAGGTTAACACTAGAAAGCCGTTGTAGGTGGTCGATTTTGGGAACAACGTGGTTCCCGAGTCTTGTTGGTCAAGGATCAGACCGCCTGCCGCAGCACCTGCCTCATCGATGTGTAAGTCCACCAAGACTGATTCTAAATCTGACGTTCTTAAGCCGGAGGCGCGCAGCAGTCGAACCAGATCCTTCAATCCATCGAGGGCCTGGTCACTATCAGTCATCGAGGTCTCCCGAACAATAACCAGGGCGTAACTTGGCTGGAGCGCGATGCTGTGGAGGTTTAGAAAAACGCAAATAAGAGCGCAGAGAAAAAACTTACCGATCATACAAAATCCTCCCCCTCTCGTCGAAGCGGCCTCGATGAAACAGCAGTCATCCCCATGGCTCTCGGAAGCACCCTCTTGGCCCCTGTGGCCACCGCAGGGTTTTGCAGTTAATTTTCAGCGCTGTGCAAATTCAAGAGGTAAAGCTTTCTCCTCCCTTTTCGGGCTCTGCCGATAGAACGCTAGGTAGTACATTAATTTTGATTTCTTGTCCATACGTCGAAGTACGGGGAGTACCTTAATATCCACCGCCTAACTTGAAGGGTGAGAAATTGCTTGAACGCGCCATCACCTGGCCAGGGTGAGGCCCCACCCCGGGCTTGTCCCTAGTTCCATCCGGCCGTCGCGGATCACCACACCTTTGAGCGGATCTCCCTGAACCGCCTGGAACTCGCCGACTTCCGCCTCTTCATCGATTCCGGGCAAGCAAGCCGCCAAGTGCGCTGAAGCAACATCGACCACGGCGGGCACGGCGGAACCGCCGACGTGGACGCGCACACCAAAAGCGTGACAAACCTCGGTAATCCGGCGGCATTCATCGAGAAAGCCCATTTTGGTGGACTTGATCGAGACCACGTGCGCGGCCCGTCGCTGGCAGACGTCGAGCGCAGATTCCACATCTTCTACGCATTGATCGGCCATGATCGCGATCGGGCTCGCGGCGGTGACGCGTGTGAGGCCGTCGAGATCCCGGTAGTTAATCGGCTGCTCGATGAGGTGCACCTGATAGGCCTCGAGAGCCTTGCTCAGCGCGATTGCTCCGTCGACGTCGTAGGCGCCGTTACCGTCGACACCGATCCATATCTTATTGCCAAAGCATTCGCGCAGCGCGCGAATGCGCTCAAGGTCTTCGTCCAGGCCGGTGCCGATTTTCACCTTAAAGTGGGTCAAGCCCTGATTCACGAGCTCACCGACGGTTTTCTTGAGATCATCCGGCGTCTTAATTCCGACCATGCGCACAACCTTGACGCTCTCGCGCAGCCTGCCGCCCAGAAACACGTAGCTGGGTAAGTTCGCGAGCTTGCCAAGAAGATCGTAAAGCGCTAGATCCGCGGCGATCGTGGCGCGTGAGTGAAGACCGGCGGCTTTGAGCGCTTCCCTGATCTTGCTGCCTTCATAGACATCGGCGCCCATCAGGAGATTGCGCACGGGACCGTTGAGCTCCGCTTCCAGGTCGTCACCCGAGATGTTGCTGGGGTGGGCGGAGGTGCCGCCGATTCCCACAGTTCCGTCGGCGGCGACTTCCAGGATAAATCCCTCGATAGAACTGGCCGCATACGACGACGTTCTCCAGGTTGGGTCGACACGCGGCATTTTGAGCCGTCTCACCTGAACACCGCTGATTTTGATAGCCATAATCCCTCCTCAAGTGCTCGTTAATTTTTTACGATCTTCTCCTTCGCGAGTGGATAAATTTCGCATGATTTTAGATCGGCGGAAGCATGCAAGTGAGAATCTTGAGGCATAGGTACTCCTCATCGCGCAGGCCGTAGCTTCGTCGCTGGATCACGCGAATCTTGTTGTTCAATCCTTCCACGAAACCCAGTGCAATCTTGTTCTGCGGCTTGCAGTACGCTGCGATACCATCCCAGTGACTCTCGATCATGTCGGCAAATTTCTCGTAGGGCTTGAGACGCTGCCACTTCAGAGCATCGCGCCAGTTCTCGAAGAATCGTCTGGCCCAGCCTTCTGTCTGATAGTCCCAAAGCTGTCCAAAAGTTTCCTTGAGCATGTAGGCCGTATTGAGCCGCTTGTTAGCTTTAAGCAACATCCTCAAACTGCGACGCCCTTCGGTCGTCAGATTCTCTCGGTGAGATAGGAGGGTATACTTCTGCCCCTTGATGAACCCTCGGTCTTTGCCCACAAGCCGGCCGTACTCGCTTTTTCGCACTTGGTCCAAGGCTTCGCCGAGATGACGCAGGACATGAAACTTGTCGAACAAAATGGCGGCCCCTGGCGCATGCTGCGCCTTGAGCGTGGAATTGCGAAACGCTTTCCACATGTCCATGACCGCAAGTCTTATCTTTTTGCTTTTCTTTGGCCCTAGCCACTTAAAAAACTCATCCATGCTTTGTTCCGAGCGATCCTTGCCGCCAAACCAGATCGGGCGACGGCGCAAAAGGTCGCTGACTATGATGCGATAGGTGTGTCCCTTTCGTATCGCGATTTCATCGACCCCAATGACCTTGGGAGCAGGACTGCCTATCCTGCGTAACTGCTCGCCCATGTACTGCTTGTCCAACTCCTTGACCGTCTTCCAATCCAGGTGTGTTTCTTCTGCCAGGTCTTTGATCGTCATGGCCCGGCAGCGCCGTCCCACAAAGAAGGCAAACCGCTTGCTGTAGAACGGATTGTCCGCAAACCATTCCAGCTTCTCTTGCTTCACCTTCATGCACCGCGGGCAATCGATTCGGCGCACCTCGATCTCCAAGTAGATGCGATAATCTCCACACGCCAAATCCCGAACCCAACGCTGTTTGCGATCGTACCATCCTCGCTTGATATAGCCGCAGGCTGCGCAAACCGTTTTTTCCCCCGCCGATCGAGCTACACAATACGCGCCTTCGGATCACCAAAGATTCCTCGTATCGTGGATCTCGGACGAAACCCGGGGAAGCGATACGTGTCCCACAAACGTCGATGTTTTCGCATCCCCAAATCATGCCAGATTTCTCGACCGGTGAAACCGTCAAATCTCCCTCGTAATCAACCCCTTTTTTATGCTATTTTCACCCACTCGATAGGGAGAAGACCCATTTTTTAACACATGATAAACCGATCATCTTTCATCAGGCCGCTCTTACACGCCACGCTGCCTGGACGGTTCAAAGAGCTCAAAACGTCCAAAGGGTTCACAGCGCTGCCAGTTGTACCGGATTGCGCCGCGCCATTAGGTCAACATCTTCCGGCGCCATGCCGTGGTTCAGCAGGGTTGCGATGAACATGCGCAAACCTTCGGGTGGCGGCGGCGTGGCATAGGCGCCGAAGTCGGTACTGATGATGCAACGTCCCGCGCCGATTTCCTGTATCGCGTCTACCGTTTCTTTCGGCGTGGAGGTCTTCGCGCGCGTGAACGGCATCATCGAGACAAACGTAAGTTCCACAACGGCGCCCAGATCTGCCAAACGTTTGGCCTCGGCGACAGTGAAGCGAGAGGAATTTTTCGATAGCGGGTGGTTGGCGACAACGCGCATAATCCCTTTTGCTTTTGCCGCCTCCACCACTGCCAGTGCCTCTGGAAACGAAATATGGCCTGTGCCCAGCAGCATATCGTAGCGCAGCACCAAATCGAGAATCTCATGGACCTCGGGAAGTAATTTTCCCTCCGCGTCAAGGACGCGAATCCCCTTATCGTCGCCCTTGCCGCCTTCGACCAACGTGCTGTTATGATGCGCGGCGTGGTGTGTGGGGAACCACAGGATGCGCGCGCCCAGCTCGCCGGCCATGCGCACCGCATGCGGGTTGAGACCGCCGACGGTCTTGTTGAGCGTGATGCCGCCGAGCAGCCTCACTCCCGGCACCATGCGGCTGGCCAAACTTGCGAGAGAAGCGGTTACTTGCTGGTGGCTTTTGCAGGCGACTGCGGGCTGACCCGCCGCCTTGGCCATTTCACCCACCTGCGCGACGTCATAGCGGCGCGTTCCACCCGCCCGATGCGACGGGTCCGGACCAACATGAACGTGCAGATCTATGGAACCAACCAGAAGGTCATCAATGATTGTGTCTTTATTTGTCACGCGAGCCTCTTATGGGTTACGCCTCTTGGATTCGCAAGAGATAAACCTTCGCGGTAAGGCGCAATCCAGGAAACGTGCTCAACGTATCACAGAAGATGCGAGAAAGTGAAACGGGTCCGACCGCCTAGCGGGATGCTGAAAAACTCTCTCGGAGTCCTTCGACGAAGCTCAAGACGAACGGAAAGAAATTTGAAATGATTGAGAAAATTCCGTTCATGCTGAGGCTGTCGAAGCATTCCGGATTTTTTTTAAGACACTGCCCTGAGTTGTCTTTTTGAGGCTGTTCCGCTTCTCCAGACCAATGACACCGTGAAGAGAGTTGACATGACCGACTTCCGCCAACAGATATCGTAGAAACGATAACGCCGCTCGGTTGACACGAATCGAATCCTCCCATAGTTTCGCCTTGATGATGCAGAGAGCCCATTGCTGTTGTTATGGCTTTCCCGCAGTCTTTTTGGCCAGTGCCCTCTCTATCTTTGTTTCCGGACTCGCTGAAACCGTCTCGGCCCAGTCTGGTTGGAAAGACGCATGGGAGAAAACGCTGCGCGCGGCCGAAGCCGAAGGCCAGTTGACGCTCTATGGTTGCTGTTACGAATACGATCGGATTGTTGAGGAATTCAAGAAACAGTATCCCAATATAAAGCTCACAACGGTTGTCGGAGCCGGGTCACAGCTTGGCCCCAGGGTTTTGGCGGAAAGGCGGGGTGACAAGTACATTCCCGATGTCTTCAGCGGCGGCGCCAACACGCTGCATGGCGTACTTTACACGGCCGGGGCCTTGCAGCCGATCAAGCCCACGCTCATCCTGCCCGAGGTCGTCGATATTTCCAGGTGGTACCAGGGAGAGCATCGCTACATCGACCCGGAGAAAAAATACATCTTCGCTTTCGTGGCGAACTCACAGTCCGGTCAGGTAAGCTATAATACGCGGCAGGTTGATCCGAGTGCCTTCAAGTCTTTTTGGGACCTCGTCAATCCCAAGTGGAAGGGCAAGATGGCATCGCTTGACCCGACGGCGGCCGGCATGGGGGGCACGCTCCAGTTATTGTATTATCATCCCGACCTTGGGCCTGTCTTCATCAGAAAGCTCTATGGCGAGATGCAGGTAACGGTGAGCAGAGATTCGCGACAGATGACCGACTGGCTTGCGGCAGGAAAGGTGCCGCTTTGCATCCGTTGTTCGGCTGGCGGTCAGATCGGAAGAGCGAAAGAGCAAGGGTTACCCGTTGACTTCCTCGACACGGAGGATTGGAAAGAGGGCGGCAGCTCAAGCGCGTCGGGCGGCACTTTGGGATTCCCCGATCGTGCCCCTCATCCCAATGCGGCTAAAGTTTTCATCAACTGGTTTCTATCACGCAAGGGACAGACCGCTTTTCAAAAGCTCGGCAGGCCCGACGCCCACAACTCACGGAGAATCGACATCGCGAAGGATGACGTCGACCCTTCCAACAGGCTCGAGCCGGGAAAGAGATATTTCGACCTCGCCCGTCCCGAGTATCAGGACCTCACCCCCATCTTCAAGCTCGTGAAAGAAGTCCTGCCGCAAAAGTAAAGGTGAGAGATCAAGCCCTACTGCCCAAAAATCTCTCTCAGATTCTTTGCATAAGTCTCAAGGTTTTCGGCTTCGGATGCGTGAACAGGGACGATCCTCAATCCTTTCACCGACTGAGAAGAATCCGTGCGCGGTGCCAGCCACCGCCCGCGCTCCTGCAGCAACTTCTGCGTCTCGCGTGAAAGGATGAAGTCGATATAGAGCTTAGCCGCATTCGGATGCGCGCTCTGCGCCGCCAACCCGATGCCGATCATGACTCCCGGCACGGGCCCGGCCGCGACCCAGTCAACCGGCGCGCCTGTCACTTTGAGGCGGTCCACGGAAGGGGCCGGGATATCGATGTCCATCACTGCCTCGCCCGCTGCTACCAGTTGAATAAGCAGGCCGTGGCCCACGCGGTTCATCACCTCTTGCTTAGCGAGGTCGCGCATCCACTTCATGCCCTTTTCCTTGCCCATAATCTGTAGCATCCCGGCGAACCACTCCGCCTTAGTGCCCTCGATGAGCATTTTCCCCTTCCACATGGGCTTCAGGAGATCGTCATAGGTCTGGGGCACGTTCTCCTTTGACATGAGTTTTGTGTTGTAACCGATAACATAGGGATTGTAGTAGACGGTGGTCCAATACCCATCGTCCTTGAAATCCGTGGGATAAAAGCGGTTATCCACCGGCATATAGCGTCCCAAAATTCCCTGCTTTTTCAGCGTGTACATGCTGAACGCAACGGTCTGAATGGCGTCGGCCCCCAACTTCTTCGCCTTTGCTTCCGCGAGCACTTTTGTGAGGAGTCGCTCGCTATCCGCGCGATTCAGCTTGATGTCCAAGAAGGGATACTTCTCTTTGAATTTGCCGGCCAGAAGGTTAGCTTCCTGGAGATCCATGGAAGCATAGTAGTTGAACTCGCCTTCTTTCCTTGCGGCTTCAACGAGCTGGTCGTGCGTTTGCGCCTGGGAACGTTGCGCCCATGGCAAAGCAAGACTCAGCGCGAGAAAAAAGTAGGCCCAGCGTACTGACAAAAAAGCTTTCGTTAGAGCGTATGTCTTCATGCTTTTTGACCTCGCGATTTTCGCCAACGATACACCAGCTCGAACGGTTAGTTCAATGGGTTGCCTGTTTGGCGTTTGCGCGGCAATTACCCTAGACCTTAGTTATTGACCTCAAAGGATGCCCGCGATATGTGAGAGCTGGGACAAGACCCGTTCGTGAGGGTGGTGGAACCCTCAAGTTTTGGAGACACGGAATGGGCCCATCGCTTTCGCGGTGGTAGCACGAAATCTTCCTACGGAGGTGTTTCATGGCAGATATCAGAGGAGTCGGCAAGCCGATCACCTATACCGACGATAATCCCATCAGCGCCTGGGTCGAGGAGTTTCGTAAAAAACGAAATGCGCACAAGCGCGAACCCAAGGACGCGGCCGAGCGGGACCTCGTGGCGCGCTGGCTGGGTTATCGCGGCCGGGGCGAGCTGAGGGTCATTGTCGGTTCCGCTTGTTATGCCTATTCCCATTTCGACATGGACTATCAGTGGCGCTATCTGCTCGCCGATCACATCCGTACCGAGGCGGGCCATGGGTGGGGCTACATTCAACAGGCCAACGCGCTTGATCCGGGGCGCGATCACGCCCAGCCGGACCCTGAGTTTGAGCGCCGGCACAGTCTCAAACCCAGCATGGATTTTATCGAGTTAATGAGGCGCGACTTCCTTAGCTATCTCATCGGCGGCAACCTGTGGCCGTACGGCCACTGCACCGCGGCGACGATCCAAAGTATCCTGATTACGACGCCGAGGCTGCTCGATTTCGAGGAGCGGGTGGTACACGCCGAGGAGCGCGGCCATCATGATGCTATCCTGCAGAAACTACACGACTATGTCTGGGAGCTGATCGAGCAATACGACGAAGCGGCGATCAGAAAGAGGATTTGGGAGATCGACGCCAAGGCCCTCAACACCGGCTCGCGCGTGATCTTCGATCCGCCGCGCCGGGAGTTTCTGCGCCAGCATTTTAACGCCCCAATCGAAAACGTCCGTAAATTCCCCGAGTGGCGGGAATACCTCTATCTCAACGTTCTTGGCTTCCCGCCCGAGCCGGTCTTCATCGAGACTTGGCCTGAGGAAATCCCCCAGCCAAAGGCGGCGTAGGCAGGTACTGAGGAAAAGTAAGAAGGCAAAAGTAAGAATGAGCCCCTGACGGAGGACAAATGGTGTTGATCCTTTTCCCTCTCATCCTCCTTTTTCTGGCCGTTAGCTTCGTCGAAGCCGCTTCTCCCGCGCCCGAAGGTTTCGGCAGGACCTTTGCCGAGATCGTCGCGCGGGCCAAGAAGGAAGGTAAGGTACGGTTCACCTCCGGCACCCCGGATGAAAGGCAAGCAAGGGAGTTCTTTAAAAGCTTCCGCGACAAATACCCCGAAATTGACGTCGAATACACTCGTGCCACACCCCGGACCGCCTCAGAAAAAATTCTGGCAGAGCTTTTGTCGGGTCAAAGCGACTACGATCTGTTGACCGTATATGATTCTCTCATGCCCAAGTACAAAAAAGCGGGCGTGTTGACGGGTCCGTTCGATTGGAAGGCTCTCTTTGGCATCAGAGACCCTTATATTAGTCCAGATCGCTACTTTGCAGGTGCAGGAGGTTCCACGGATGCGCTCGTCTACAACACAAAAATGGTTCCTACAGAACGGGTCCCACGCAGCTGGGAAGATTGCCTCGATCCTTATTGGAAGGGAAAATTGGTTGTCGACAGCCGGGGCGGAAGTCTCGTTCGCCTCTATCCCTTGTGGGGAAAAGAGAAGCTGCTAGATTTCGCCCGGCGCCTGGCCGCGAACAAACCGATATGGATTGCCGGAAATTCCGACGCCGTTCTTTTGATCGCCAACGGCGAGCATCCGATGATGTGCGGGTCCTTTTTCTCTTCGGCAATGAGAATCGTGGCGCGCGCGCCGGACACCCCGTTGGGGATCGTTATTCCCAAGGAGGTGGGGGCAAACCTTTACGCGACCATGGCCGTTGTTAAAAATACCCGTTACCCGAACGCGGCGTTGCTGCTGGCAGGCTATCTTGCCTCCGATGAGGGCCAGAAAGCTTACCGAGGCGTTTTCCGGGACTCGCCGTTTGATGAAGGCAGCGAGTTTGGCAAGAGAATCAAACAAGCCGGCGCAAAGGTTGTTCTTTCCGGGTGGGATTTTACTCCTGAGCAGGAAAATGAAGTTGTCGGCTGGTTGCTTCAAACCTGGGGATTTCGCAAGTGAAGAGCTTTTCGAATCGAAGGCAAGCAAGAAGGCGCACCTCATGAAACATCATAGCGCCGTATTACCTGTCACGTTTTTGTCTTGGTTCTTAGTCGTGGCCTTTGCCGCGTTGGCGACCGCCCAGGATTTTGGCAAGACCTTGGGCGAGATTGTTGCCCGCGCCAAGAAAGAGGGCAAAGTTCGGTTCTGCGCCGGCACGCCTGACGAGAAAGAAGCGAAAGAGTTTTTCAGACCCTTCCGGAAAAAATATCCTGACATCACCATCGAATACACGCGCTGTCGTCCCGCAGTGACGTCGGAGCGCATTTTGACGGAACTGATCGCGGGGCAGGTAGAGTATGATCTTCTGACAGTGTACGATGCGCTGATCCCGCAATATAAGAAGGCGGGGGTTTTGGCTGGCCCGTTTGATTGGACCGGCATCTTCGGCATGAAGCCTGTTTACGTGAGCCCGGATAAATTCTTCGTGAGTTCCGGCAGCTCGATGGATGCGATCGTTTACAACCCAAAGCTTGTGCCTAAGGAGCGAGTGCCACGTAATTGGGAAGGCTGTCTCGATCCTTATTGGCGGGGCAAATTCGTCGTCGACACACGTGGCAGCGCGTTTGTGCGCCTGTATCCGGTCTGGGGTAAAGAGAAGCTGGTCGATTTCGCGCGCCGCTTGGCGGCCAACAAACCGGTGTGGAAGCGTGCTCAAACCGAAGTGATGCAAGAGATCGCCAACGGCGAGTATCTGATGATGTGCGGCGCCTATCTGTCGTCGGCTCTCACGCTCCTGGCGCAAGATCCCACAATGAACCTGGCGATCCGCATCCCCAAAGAAATCGGCGCGGACAGTTACGCAACGCTTGCGGTCGCCAAAAAGGCGACCAACCCGAATGCCGCCATGCTTTTAGCGGGATATCTCGCAACCGACGAAGGGCAGAGGGCCTATCGCGTCGGCTTTCGTGAGTCTCCTTATGACGAGACCACCGAAACCGGCAGGAGAGTCAAAGAGGCTGGCGCGAAGGTCTATTATTCCGGGTGGGACTTGACGCCCGACAAGCAGAACGAAGTTAGCCGTCTGCTGCATCAAGCCTGGGGGTTCCCGGCGGGACAAGTGAAATAGCGTTTCTAGTTTCGGGTTCAACTGGAACTTGCAAAACTCAAGGAGGAGCTTTTATGGCAGACATCAGAGGCGTAGGAAAAACGATCACCTACAGCGACGACAATCCGATCTCAAAGTGGGTCGAAGAACTCCGCGAGAAGCGCAAAGTACAGAAGCGGGAGCCGAAGAACGACGCCGAGAGGGAGCTTATGGCGCAATGGTTCGGTTTCCGGGGTCGAGCCGAGCTTGATGAGATCGTGGGCTCAGCCTGCTATGCATACTCACACTTCGAGATGGATCCGGAGTGGCGGTATCTTCTGGCAGACCATATTCGTACCGAGGCGGGTCATGGGTGGGGATATATTCAGCAGGCCAACGTCGCGTACCCCAGTCGAGACCACTCTCAGCCGGACGTAGAGTTTGAGCGCCGGTATGGAATTATGCCGCGAGTGGAATACCAAAAATTGCTGCGCCGAGATTTTTTAAGCTACCTTATCGGCGGGAATCTTTGGCCTTACGGGCACTGCACAGCCGCAACGCGAGGCGTCCAGATCACGCTCCCGCGCGTGCAGGAGTTTGAGCGCACCGTTGTGCATGCGCAAGAGCGGGAGCATCATGGCGCCATTTTACAAAAACTCCACGACTATATCTGGCAGGTGATCGAGGAATACGGTGAGGCGCCGATTCGACGTCGAATCGCGCAAATCGATGCCCAGGCTCTTAACAACCGCTCGCGCACTGTTTTTGACCCTCCCACGCGGGAATTTCTAAAAAAGTATTTTGCTGTCACCACCGAAAACATAAGCAAGTTTCCCGAATGGCGTGAGTATCTTTATTTGAACGTTCTCGGGTTTCCGCCCGAGCCGGTGTTTATCGCGAACTGGCCGCAAGAGATCCCCCAGCCCAAGGCGGCGTGAGGACGAATTTATGAAAGGCCGCGATATCGAAAGGAGTGCGACATGAGGGATGCGAAAACAAGCTGGTTAGCCAGGTCGGCAGCGATCCTGGCAGTGTGCATTGCCTCTGGCTTTTTTCTAGCAAGTCGGGCCGACGCGCAAACCTTTGGCAAGAGCTTGGACGAAGTCGTTGCGCTGGCAAAGAAAGAGGGCAAGGTCAGAGTTTGCTCTTCAGACCCCGACGAGAAGGACGCGAACAAATTCTTCGCAGCCTTCAGGGAAAAGTACCCGGGGATCGTTGTGGAATACACCCGCTGTCGGGGTACGGAAAGCCGTGAAAAGATCTTGAACGAGCTTCTCGGCGGCCAGGTTGACTACGATCTGCTGCATATCTCAAGCGAGCTGATTCCCAAATTCGAAAAGGTGGGGCTGCTGGCGGGGCCGTTCGACTGGAAAGGAATGTTCAAGATTAGAGATATCTTTATTAGCCCCGATCAGCTGCTGGTTGCCGCCGGAAGCTCGACCGACGTTATCCTCTATAATGTAAAGCAGGTCCCAAAGGAACGCATCCCGCACGATTGGAGTGATTGCCTGGATCCGTACTGGAGAGGTAAGTTTCTGGTCGAGACGCGAGCCAACACGTTCTCCGGCCTGTACCCTCACTGGGGAAAAGAAAAGCTAGTTGATTACGCACGCAAGCTCGCTGCCAACAAACCGGTCTGGAACCGGGGGAACACTGAGTCCATGAATAAGGTTATTTCCGGTGAAAACCCGATGATGTGCGGGGCTTATCTTTCGTCGGCTCTGCGTTCTTTGTCCCGCGACCCGGGAATACCCTTGGGGATCGCCGTTCCCAGGGAAGTACCGGCGAATCTGTTTGCCACGTTTGGTGTGATTAAAGGTGCCCGCTACCCGAATGCCGCGATTCTTTTGGCGGGTTATCTCGCGTCCGATGAGGGACAGAAAACCTACCGGCTGATTTTCCGCGAATCGCCGTATGACGAGGGCAGCGCTACGGGGAAACTCGTCAAGCAGGCTGGAGCAAAGGTCCTTTTTACCGGGTGGGATTTCACGCCCGAGCAGGAAAATCAGGTGGTCCGATGGATTCTAGAAGCCTGGGGCTTTCCTACAGGCAAAAGCAAATAGGAGGTATCTATGCCGGATATTCGGGGAGTCGGAAAAAAAATCACTTATAGCGATGATAATCCGATCAGTGCTTGGGTAGACGATCTCCGCAAGAAACGGAGCGCGCAAAAACGCGAGCCCACGGACGATGCCGAGCGTGAGTTACTCGGGCGCTGGCTGGGCTATCGCGGCCGTAACGAGCTTGAAGGGCTCGTTGGCTGTGCCTGTTACGCGTACTGCCACTTTGACATGGATCCGGAGTGGCGGTACTTGCTCGCGGATCATATCCGCACCGAGGCCGGCCATGGCTGGGGCTATATCCAACAGGGCAACACGCTCAATTCCAGGAGAGATCACTCCAAGCCCGATCCGGACTTTGAGCGCGAGTACGGTCTTGTTCCTCGAGTGGAGCACCTCAAGCTGCAGCGGAGAGATTTTCTGAGCTATGTTATCGCGGGCAATCTTTGGCCGTACGGTCACTGCACCGCGGCGACCATCCAAAGCATTCTTATTACGACCCCCAAAGTTCTCGATTTTGAGGAGCGGGTCGTACAGGCGGAAGAGCGGGGCCACCACAATGCGATCCTACAGAAGCTCCACGACTACGTGTGGGAGTTGATTGAGCAATACGGCGAGGCGCCGATCAGAAAAAGGATCGCCGAAATTGACGCTCAGGCCCTCAACAGCTGCTCGCGCACCATATTTGATCCACCACGGCGAGAGTTTTTGCGTAAGCATTTCAATGTTCCACTGGACAATGTAAGGAAATTTCCCGAATGGCGGGAGTATCTCTACCTTAACGTGCTCGGTTTTCCACCGGAGCCGGTCCTTATCGAAAACTGGCCACGAGAGATACCCCAGCCCAAGGCGGCATGAGAGTTGCCAAACTGGACACAAATTGTTGAAAAGTGGTCTGAATGCTTCGACGAACTCAGCATAAACGGAACAGAATCAGATTGGAATAATGGAGTAGCGGAGTACTGACATCTCCACTACTCCGTTACCCCAGTGCTCCATATTCCCAGGTTTGCCCTCGAAGGGTGACCGGAGAGTTTTTTCAGCAGGCTGTAAAGGAGGATTTGTATGGCAGATATTCGTGCAGTAGGTAAACCCATTACCTACAGCGATGACAACCCCGTCTCCAATTGGATCGAGGAGCTACGCGAGCAGCGTAAAGCGCAGAAGCGTGAGCCGAGAAACGACGCCGAGCGCAAACTCCTAGCACGGTGGCTCGGCTATCGAGGCCGCGGCGAGTTGGAACGTATCGTCGGGGCTGGTTGCTATGCCTACTCGCATTTTGAGATGGATCCGGAGTGGCGCCTGCTGCTTGCTGATCACATTCGCACGGAAGCCGGTCACGGCTGGGGTTATATCCAACAGGCCAACGGCGCCGACCCGAGTCGTGATCACGCGCTGCCGGACCCGGAGTTTGAAACTGAGTACAGCCTCGTGCCCCGAAGCGATCATATCAGGTTACAACAGCGCGATTTCTTGAGCTACCTGATCGCGGGCAATCTCTGGCCTTACGGCCATTGCACGGCCGCCACGCGGGGCATCCAGATTACCAACCCCCGTGTGCTGGAGTTCGAGCGCACGGTGGTCCATGCCCAAGAGCGGGAGCACCACGGCAAGATCCTGCAAAAGATTCACGACTACGTGTGGGAGCTGATTGCGGAGTATGGAGAGGCTCCAATCCGGCGCAAAATCGCCGCGATCGACGCTCAGTCCCTCAATAGCCGATCGCGCGCCGTTTTTGATCCTCCGTTAAGAGAATTCCTGAGGAAGCATTTTGATGTCACCATCGAGAACGTGGTCAAATTCCACGAGTGGAGGGAGTATCTTTATTTGAATGTGCTGGGATTCGGTCCGGAACCGGTATTCATCAAGGATTGGCCGGTAGAGATTCCCCAGCCCAAGGCGGCGTAGCAGATAACTAAAGGAAAAAGGCAGCAGCAGAAAGGGGCCCGGAAGACCTCAGCCCGCAGACAGATGAAAAGGTAATCTGAAACAGGAACAAAGGAAAGGAGATTCTTATGTCGGACATTCGAGGAGTTGGAAAGAAGATCACGTATAGTGACGATAATCCTATTAGCGAGTGGGTGGAGAACCTGCGCAACAGCCGGGGCTCGCAGAAGCGCGAGCCTAAAGATGATGCCGAGCGCGAGTTGCTCGCGCGCTGGCTCGCGTATCGCGGGCGCGACGAGCTGGAAAACATCGTCGGCTCCGCCTGTTACGCCTATTCCCATTTTGAGATGGATCCGGAGTGGCGCCTGCTGCTCGCCGACCACATCCGCACCGAAGCCGGCCATGGCTGGGGATATATCCAGCAGGGAAACGCTCTGAACCCCAAAAAAGATCACACCAAGCCCGATCCGGACTTTGAGCACGAGTACGGACTCACCACGCGCGTGGAACATTTAAAGTTAATGAAGCGCGATTTCTTGAGTTACCTGATCGCCGGCAACCTCTGGCCTTACGGTCATTGCACGGCGGCAACCATCCAAAGCATTCTGATTACGACGCCCAAAGTTCTCGATTTCGAAGAGCGCGTGGTGCACGCGGAGGAACGCGGGCACCACAATGCGATCTTGCAGAAGCTTCACGACTATGTGTGGGAGTTAATTGAGCAATACGGCGAGGCGCCGATTCGCAAGAGGATTGCCGCGATCGACGCTCACGCTCTCAACAACTCCTCGCGTACCATCTTTGATCCCTCGCGGCGGGAGTTTCTCCGCAAACAATTTAACGTGCCACTGGAGAACGTCAAAAAGTTTCCTGAGTGGCGGGAGTATCTTTATCTCAACGTACTGGGATTTCCTTCGGAGCCGGTTTTCATCCGCAACTGGCCGGAGGAAATTCCTCAGCCCAAAGCGGCGTAAGAGGTAAAAAGCTGGGTCCAGGGATAGAGAGGGGAATACGGAGTAATGGCGTGATAGAGTGCGGGAGGCCCAGGTGGGCCAATACGCCATCGCTTCCGTAAGGTCTGAGCGGATGGTGAATTCGCAAATTTTGAACTTTGTTTCAGAGTCGATCATGAATGAGGAAGTGAAGTTTCGCTGCACATACTGTCAGGCGCTGATTCCCTGGGCCTTGGACAAGCGGGAACTGGGGCTAAGACCGGAAGAAGATTATACTGTCGGCCAGGTTTACCCATATGAGAAATGCAAGTGCGGCTGGGGAAAATTCGTTCTGTGCCAGGGGACAGCAAGCGAGGGCGTAGCGGCAGCATCCGCCGAAGTTACAGAACGGCGCCTGCGGCAGACAATGGAAAGCGCCCGCTATATGAAGATTCTTCTCGATCGGATAGAGCCGAACCCGCACCAGCCACGGAAATTTTTTGACGCCGAGGCCTTGGGTTCGCTCGCGGATTCCATCGCCAAGGTCGGTTTGCTTGAAGACATCGTGGTGCGGCCGGTAGGCGAGCGCTACCAGATTGTTCTCGGCGAGCGGCGCTGGCGCGCTTCCAATCTGGCAGGAGTGGGCACGATCAGCGCCAAAGTCGTCGATCTAGACGATGAGGAGACGCGGCTGATCGCGCTCACTGAAAATATCCATCGCGAGAATCTAACGCAGGTCGAAGAGGCGTTTGCTTACAAGCACTATGTAGACGAGGGGAAAAAACTCACCGAAGTAGGGGAAACCCTGGGTAGAATGGGAGACCGGGTGGCGGAAAAGCTCAAGGTGTTGAATACCCACAATTATATCCGCTATCAGGAAGAGCGCATTCAAAAGCTTCAGGAGACCGTTGAGCATCTGCGCAGCCAACTCGATGGCGCCAAGAATCCCACCTTCGAATCCAAGGTCGTGGGGGTGGGAGAGGTGAGCGAATACCTAAACCAGGGCTACGATTTAATGGCGGCAGTAGATGCCCACCATATTATCTTGCGGCGCAGGGTGTCCTAAGAAAATGGCGGCGCACTAGAAAATCATTTGTCGGAGGTATACGAAAGTGAACACTAGTTTTCCTGCATTTCCGCCTGAGTTGCTTCAGGGATGCCGCAATGCCCTAGTTGACTATATGAAGATTGCTCCTGGTAATCAGGTGGTGATCTTGAACGAGTTGGGATCGTCGGTCGATCCCTTCGTGGTTCACTGCCTTGCCACCGTTACGCAGGAAATCGGCGCCGAACCGCACATTTTGTGGACGAGCAAACTGGCCAAGGGGTGGTGGCAGGAGCTTTCGCCGGTAGTGCGCGCCGCGATCGGTTATGCGGACGTGGTTGTGCAAAACATTTCCAGCATTGGCAAGACCCATATGTTAGACCTCATGCTCGAGAAGAAGGTGCGCCGGTTTCGCAACTATGCGAGCGACTTCGCGACTATGACTTCAGACTGGGCGCGCTTTCCGGTCGAGGTGCAGGACTATCTGGAGCGCAAGGTCAATACCATGCTCATCGAGGGCAAGACTTATCGGGTCGCCTCGGAGGATGGAACCGACATCTCCGGAGAGATCCCGCCCCGGCTTGCAGCCTGGCGCCGGGATTTAAAGCGTTCCGGCGGCATGAACGTCTCCTTCCCGCCCAGCGTCTTCAGGGCTTCCGAGTCGGAAAACGCCAACGGAGTCATCATGGTTTACTCCACCTATCCCTGGGGCGCGCGCAGAGTGGGCTTGCCCGAAATCCGCTTTCAAAACCCGGTGAAGCTGGTCGTCGAGAACAATTATGTGGTTCACATCGAAGGCGGCTGGGAAGCGGAGTTATACCGCAAGCTATTCGAAGAGCAGACCGCCAGGATCGGCCAGCGCTCCTACTACGTTGATTCGTGGCATAGCGGCGCGAGCCCGCGCGCTTTTGTCCCTTTCGAGCCGCGCGTAGATCCGGATCGCTTTGACCACTTGGCGCACAACCACGAGTGCTGGTTTCATTTCCATCTGGGCGGGCTCAGCCAAAAGGAAGGTTCAAAGAGCCAAGTCGTGGATCACATCAACGCCGTGTGCATGAAGCCGACGGTGTACCTGGGCGGCCAAAAGGTGTGGGAAAAGGGGCACCTGACGGCGTGGAGCGATCCTGAACTGCGCCAGATCGCCTCCAAGTACGGCGATCCCGAAGTCCTGTTCGCGCCAAGACCCATTTGGGATTGAGAGACGTTTAGGGTTTCGAGTTGACCAAGAAGCCTCGCACTCGAAACGCGAAACCGTGCAAGCAAAGGAGCGATGCCAATGACAGCTGAAGCGAGAACCGAACCGCATCCCTACGTGCAGTATTTGAATGAAAAGTACGGCACCTATAAAAAGTACCTCGCGCAAGAAGGGTTGCCCGTCATTCAGGGGCACTATGTTGAAGATATTCGCACCTTGCCTCTTGAAGAGTGGCCGCGTCGGGGCGGCTCGGGTGCCTTCATCAATCTTTCCGAACAGAGCATTGATGATGCCTATGTTTGCGAGATTCCCGCGGGAAAGAGCCTCAATCCGCAGCGGCAACTCTATGAGGAACTAGTGTACGTCGTCGCCGGAATCGGCGCGACCTCGGTTCGCTTGGAGAACGGCCGCGAACAGATTTTTGAGTGGAAAGAAGGGAGCGTGTTCGCCCTCCCGCTTAACTGCTTGCACCAGCATTTCAATGCGGACGGAAAAAAGCCCGCGCGTTATGTTGCGGTAACGAGCGCGCCTTTGATGATGAATCTGTTTAACGACCAGGACTTCATCTTTAACAACGACTTTCAATTCAGGAGGCGCTACGCCGGCGAAGAGGACTACTTCCGGCGCGAGAAGTTTGTCGAAGGGATCAGAGGCGGGTTGTGGGAAACCAACTTCATTGCCGATATCCGCGAGTTCATGACCCCGAACCGGCTGATCGGAAACTGGCGCGGTAACAAAATGAGGCACACTTTTATCTGTATGGCGTCCAATGTGATGAAGACGCATGTCGCGCAATTCGAAGTCGGAACCTACAAGAAAGCCCACCGCCACGGCCCCGGAGCGCATATCTACATTCTCAATGGCAGCGGCTACACGTTGATGTGGGCTCCCGGAGAGCCCAAAAGGAGATACGACTGGCATGAGGGGAGCCTGCTCTCGCCACCGGCCGGTTGGTTTCACCAACACTTCAACACCGGACACGAGCCAGTACGGCATCTGGCGTTCCATCGTCCTGCGGTCATCAATTACGGCAAGTCGGAAAGCAGGTATGAGATCCCGTATGAAGAAGAGGATCAGGATGTGAGGGAAATGTTCGACGCCGAGCTGGCGAAAAAAGGCATTGCGTCAGGAATGTAGGACACAGGTGGGGTCTCCCGCGTTTCCGCCAAAAAGTTTTTAAAGGAGGCATGCTATGAAGAGTTTTAACTTGAGCCGTTTATCGTTGCTGGCTCTCGTGCTCATCGGCAGCTTCATTTATCTTCCGGCTGCCTGGTCACAGACAAAGATCGGAAACAACCTCGATGAGATCACCAAATTAGCGGAGCAGGAGGGCCAGGTCCGCATCGCCAGCGCTTTGGAGTCCGATGAGGTGCCGTTGGTCTTCAAAGGCTTCTACGAGAAATATCCCAAGATCAAAGTGGAACCGTCCCGTATTCGCGGGAGTGATAGCCGCGAGAGGATCTTCACCGAAGCATTGGGAGGCGTCGTGGAGAATGATCTCGCGGATATCTCCTCCGAAGTGCAGGCCCGGTTCGTAAAAGCCGGGGTGCTGGCGGGTCCGTTTCCATGGCGCAAGCTCTATCCGAACATTAACGACGTTCAACTGAGTCCCAACGGGTACTTTGTTGCCGTGGGATGGAGCAACCACATCATTGCTTACAATCCTTCCTTGGTCCCCGCCGATCGAGTACCGAAAAAGTGGCAGGACTGCCTTGATCCTTATTGGAAAGGAAGATTCGTGGTCGATACTCGACCGAAGACCCTTGCCGATCTGGCCGTTGCATGGGGCGAAGAAAAGACTCTCCAGTATGCGGCGAAATTAAAAAGTAACCAGCCGGTTTGGAAGCGGGGACAGACAGAATCTTTGACGCAAATGGCCGCCGGCGAGTATCCGATGATCTGCGGATCTTATTATCAGTCGGTCAACAAGATTTTGCGGCGTGATCCAAAGGCCAAAGTAGCGGTCTCTTTTCCTAACGAGACTCCGGTAGCCGTCAGCGAGACCTTGGCCGTTCTAAAAGGCGCGCAGAATCCCAATGCCGCGATCCTCCTGGCCGGATGGCTAGCGTCGCCGGAGGGACAAAAAGGCTATGACAAAATAGGAAGGGGGTCGCCTTACGTCGAAGGGACGGAAACATGGAAGCTCGTCCATAAGGCGGGCGCGAAGCTCGTCATGCGAGGCTGGGAAGACAACAGTTCAGAAGAGGCGATTACCAAAAAGATCCTCGGTGTTTGGGGCCTCGCCGGTAAATCGAGATAAGAGCGTAAGGTTGAATCCCGAAACTGAAGGATGGATCGCAGCGTGAAAAAATCCAGCGCATCACGGTTTTTAAGACCCCGCCGCCAAGAAAGTGATCCCGTCAGGGTTGCGCTGCGAAGTAAGCCCACTGCATCTAGATTCAACCTAATGGGGAGTCGCCAATGAGCACCGCAGTATTGACCCATAGCAAAATCAGAACCGGAAAGCTTTGGAGCCAGATCAAGAGCAATGTGATTTTGATTCTTGTCACGGCTTTCCTGCTGTTGCTGATTCTGGTTCCGCTTGTTCGGTTAGTCGTCAGTAGTTTTCAACTTGGTCACCCGGCAATGCCGGAGGGTTGGACGTTACAGAATTACGTTGCTGCCTATTCTTTGCCAGCCTTTTACCAAGCTTTGGGTACGACCGTTCTATTGTCAGCCTTAGGAACAGTCATCACTCTTGCCATCGCGATTCTTTTCGCCTGGCTGATTGAGCGCACCGATATGCCGATGCGTAATTTGGCCTGGATCCTGATCCTCATCCCGATGGCCATTCCGGGAGTCCTGTTCGCGCTGGGCTGGGCGCTTTTGCTTTCGCCGAAGACAGGCACCATCAATTTGATCCTGCGCGCAGCCTTAGAGCCGCTGGGCATTAAGCTTGCGCAAGGCCCGCTAAACATCTACTCCTTAGGCGGTCTCGTCTTTCTGGATGGACTTCGAGGGGTGACGACGATTTTTTTGATGGTCGTGGGGGCATTTCGCATGATGGACCCAAGCCTTGAGGAAGCCGCCCGGGTGTCTAAGGCCAGTTCCAGGAGCACTTTCTTCCGAGTGACCCTTCCGGTATTGCTCCCGGCAGTGCTTACGGCAGGCATGTATGAATTTGTCTCCAGCATGGAGTCGTTTGAGGCGCCATTGGCAGTGGGATTACCGGCGGGGATCTTTGTCTTGAGCACCTTGATCTATTTTACAGTGCGCTTGCAAGCGCCCGTCGACTACGGTCTAGGTTCCGTATTCGGCGTGAGCTACATGTTCATTCTGCTTTTCCTCCTTTGGGGATATCGCCGCGCCGTGCGCTCCGCGGAACGTTTCACGACCATAACGGGCAAGGGATACCGACCCCGGGTGATCTCGCTCGGACGGTGGCGTTACGCCGCGCTCGGAATGTTTTTGGTGTATTTTGTGTTGACGGTGCTGGCACCCTTTGCGATCCTCCTCTGGGCTTCCTTGCTCCCCAGCTATCGTCCACCGTCATGGGAGGCGGTTTCGCTGCTTTCGGCACGCAATTACTTGGAGGTTATCGCAAGGCCGCATATTATCTCGGTGGTGTGGAACACTCTGATTCTCATGGGGTTGGCGGCTACGGCAACGATGCTGCTTGCGTTCTTTGTTTCCTGGATTGTCGTGCGCACAAAGATTCGCGGCAGGGCCGTGTTGGATGGGCTTCTGTTTCTTCCCCATTCGATTCCTGGGATCGTTATTGCGTTGGCCATGATTATGGCCTACCTTACCGCCCCGCTCAGTTATCTTGGCATTTACGGAACGCTGTGGATTATGGCGATGGGATTGATCGTGAGCTACGTCGCTTTTGGCACACGGCTGATGAACAGTTCTATTGTGCAGATCCAAAAGGAGCTGGAAGAGGCCGCCTATGTGTGCGGGGCCACTTCGACCCGAACCCTTCTCGCCGTAACCCTGCCACTTATCTTTCCTGCCTTTGCGGCCGGCTGGATTTGGGTCTCCGTTCATAGCTTGCGTGCGTTTTCGATTCCCCTGATGCTTGCGAGCAAAAGAAACGAGGTCTTCGCGGTCCTGATGTGGCAATACTGGTCGGACGGCGACGTCCCTCTTGCTTCCGCTTTGGGGGTCTTGCTTATGATTGCGCTGCTTCCGCTGACCTTACTCATGCGACGCTTCATCGTGCGCGTGAGCGAGCAACAAAGTTGAGAGGGACTTATGCGCGTTAAGGTATCAGGGTTGGCAAAAAGCTTTGAGGCGATGGATGGGCGAGTCAATGCGCTTCAGGGGGTTGACTTCGAAGTCACCCCCGGGGAGTTCTACACGTTGCTCGGGCCGAGCGGTTGTGGGAAAAGTACCACGCTCCGTTGTATCGCGGGTCTCGAACGGCCGGATGGAGGCGAGATTGCGATCGGCGATAAAGTGGTGGCTTCGGCGACGACTTTCGTGCCGCCGAACGAACGGCCAATTGGCATGGTCTTTCAATCCTATGCGATCTGGCCCCACATGTCGGTTTTCAAGAATGTCGCCTTTCCTCTCAAACAAACCAGGTCAAAGCTTCCCAAATCACAAATCAGCCAGCGCGTGATGGAAGCACTTGCGCTGGTGCAAATGGAGGCGTTGGCCGATCGACCCGCACCCTACTTGAGTGGCGGGCAACAACAAAGGGTGGCTTTGGCCCGTGCGCTTGTCTCCAAGCCCCAGGTCTTGCTTCTCGATGAGCCTCTCAGCAACCTGGACGCGAAACTGAGGGAAGAGCTTCGAGTCGAGATCAAGGAACTGGTACGTAGAGTGGGCATTACAACTGTGTACGTGACGCACGATCAGGTTGAGGCTCTTGCCATGTCGGACCGGATTGCAGTGATGTTCAACGGCCATATCTTGCAGGAAGGAGACCCCAAACAGCTTTATCTTACCCCCAGCTCGAAATTTGTCGCTCAGTTCATCGGCCAGGTCAACTTCTTTGAGGGAACCGTGATCGAGGGTTCCAACGGGGGCCTAGGATTGGTCGAAACTTTACAAGGAAAACTGCGCTGTCCCCTCTCTCCATCAAGTCCAAAGGGATCTAAAGTATTGGTGACCGTCCGTCCCGAGAGCCTGCATGGCTCGCAAGCCGTGGACGGCGAAGGGAATATCCTGGAGGGAAAAATCAAGAAGGCGGTTTTTTTAGGGGACTTTATCGACTGTCAGGTTGACATCGGCGCGCACGTCGTGCGCACAAAACTGCCAGCGACCAGCGAATTGGGCGAAGGGGATCGAATCTTTTTGCGCTTTGCGCCGCATTCCTGCGTTGTGCTCCAGCACGATTAGAACCGCTCGTCATCCGGTGCGCCGCGCAAGACGGAAAGCGGTCAGCCCTTCGACCTGATCCCGCTGCGCGCGCCAGGGGCCCAGTTTAGCCCAACTGCAGCGCCGGGAAAAATACCCACGACGGGTTGTTTTACGAAACTGTGAGGCCGCCGAGAATCTGCGGGTTGGAAGCAACGTGGTTCTCCATAAAGAACAAAAACTTCGGCGCGGTCTGCAACCGTTCCTTCCACTCGTCGATCGTTAATCCGGCAAGACGGGATTCCTCGATACGATCCACCGGATTGCATTCGACGCCATCGATCGCAATCAGGTGTTCTTTAAGTTTCGGGGGCATTACGGCCCAAAGGCCGATGCTTTCACAAATGTTGACGAGTTTGTGCTTCTGTGGCGGCAGGTTACCACCCTTCGCGGCAAGCACGCCTTTAATTGCCAGCGTGTGCGCCGTGTGGAGGTCTTTATATGACGAACTCGAGACCGAGCGGCTGAAAGCCGCGCTCGCGGAAGCTAAATTGGTTTTCGCTTCGTTGAAACAGCGAGATGCTTCTACGCTCATACTTTTTTTCTCCCTCACATCCACCATTGCCGTAATCGCGGCGAAGCTTTTTTGTTCTTTCTTGAAGAGTACGACAAAAGGCCGACAAATTCCAGAGGATTTTTGGTAGTGGTTCAGTTAGACTGAACCACTACCGGATTTTTCCGCCCCTTTGCCTTGATTTCTACACCGGGGCAGTGGTACAGGGCTGGTGTGTCGGGATACCAATCTGTTGTGATTCTGCGCGGAGGATAAGATGGCGGATTTTAAGCTAATTTCGGCGGATGGGCACATCAACGAGCCGCCTGCGGCTTGGGAAAGAGTGCAAACGGAATATGGAGACAGAGCTCCCAAGGTTGTCAAAGACCCCGAGGGGTTTAAGGGGATCTGGGTGATGACAGACGGGCTTCCACCGAGTCCTTGTTCCAACTATTCCATCGGGCATGTTGTGAGTAAGCCCGCGGGGCTTGGCAGCGTTCAAATGGACCAACACTATGAGCGCATCCATTTTCACGAGAATTTTAAGTACGAGGATTTTCCCGCTTCTTGGGAGCCGTCTGCCCGCATCAGAGATCAAGATGCGGACGGCGTCGCCGCCGAAGTCCTTTTCGCCAGCGTCGGGAGGTTTTTCTATGGCCTTACGGACGCTCCCTTTCAAAGGGCGATTTTCCGTTCTTACAACGCGTGGCTCCACGAATTTTGCAGCTATGCCCCGAAACGCCTTGTCGGAGTTCCTCTGGTTTCCATTCTCGAACCACAAAAGGCGGCTGAGGATATCAGAGAATACGCCAGACTCGGTTTTAAGGCGGCGCAAATTCCTTATGCAATCAAGGACGGGGGTTATCACGATCCGGTATATGAGCCGATCTGGAACGCCGCGGAGGAGTTCGGACTGGTGGTTCACATCCATCTCGGGGGACCGGCTCAGGGAGTAAAACCGCGCTGGTTTGGATTTCAGCGATTGACCGCCGAGGGTTCTTCTGACTTCTTCGGCGCCCAGAGGATCGCAACCGCGACGGCCTTCATCAGCCACCTGATGTTTTCCGGCGTTTTTGATCGCCACCCCAGCCTTAAAATTGTTTGCACCGAGTACGACATCGGCTGGGTGGCAATTATGTATGAACAGGCGAACTATCGTTACGGGCGCGCCACTGCCTACGGTTCGGATGTTAAACTCAAAAGGACGCCCGGAGATTACATGCGCCGGCACGTATGGTTTACCTTTCAGGACGATCGGGCGGGGATGCTGACAACTCCCGTTTTCGGCGAGGATAACTTCATGTGGGCGAGCGACTACCCGCACGGAAACACAACCTGGCCTTATTCCCAGCAGACGATGGACCGCGTGAGCACCGGCGTAGACCCTGCCGTCAAGCGCAAGGTCGGCCGCGAAAACGCCAACGGTTTGTACCGCATCGGGCTTTAACGTTCGCGCTCCCCGGAGAAGGATTAAGGGCAATGAGTACGAAGGAGCTAGCAGACTTCGCAGCTGGAATCCGTTTTGAGGCTCTTCCGCATGAGGTAGTCGCGAAGGCGAAGGGGAGCATCAGAGACTTTCTCGGCGTAGCCCTTTACGTCAGCCGCAACACGCCATGGGGGAAAACGGTTGCCAACTTTGCCACGAAGCAAGGTTACGGCGCTGGCGTCGCCACCATCATAGGGTTTGGCAGAAAGACCGTGCCCGCGCGCGCAGCCTTTGCCAACGGCACCTTTGGTCTTGGAATTGAATTCGAAGACTTTCACCCCTGGGCGGGCATGCATCCAGCTTCCTTTGTCGTGCCGGCTGCTCTGGCCGCGGGTGAGGTTGAAAAATCAAGCGGCAAGACGCTGATTAGCGCCGTGGTCGCTGGTCATGAAGTTGCGCCGCGGGTGCGCATGGCCTCCCGCAAGACGCGAGACGGCGAGGGTTTGATGGTGCGCGGCATTTACCCGCAGGCGATCTTTGGCGGCTTTGGCGCTGCGGCTGCTGCCGGCGTGGTCCTGCGGCTCAGCGGAGAGCAAATGGCCGTTGCCTTCGGTCTCGCCGGAGAGCAGGCCGGCGGAACCATGCAGTCCCACAAAGAAGGTGCATGGTCGCGGCGCACGCACTCGGGGTATGCGGCGGAACGGGGAGTTTCGGCGGCATTTCTCGCGGCTGAAGGTTTCTTAGGTCCGCGGCAGATTTTTGACGGCGAGCAAAACGTCTATAAAGCACTGGCGCTCGAGAACGAGCCGTCAAAGCTTACCTATTCTCTGGGCAAGCACTGGGCCATGATGGACATAGGCTACAAATCCTACTCGTGTGCGATTGGATTTCATTCCGCCATCGACATCTTGCTCGAGCTTAAGCGCGAGGTCGGCTTCCGCGCGGAGGACGTGGAGAAAGTAACAATTTTTAAGCCAGGGACCACTCCCATTCACGCGCGTACGGATTTCCCGACCATCATCGCCGCGCAGTACAGCGCGCCCTTCTGCATCGCGACGGCATTGCTTAAGGGCCGGGTAACGCCCGCGGAATTTACGCTCGAGACCTTACGCGAAGAAGCCTTGCTGCGGCTGGCGCGCGAAAAAGTCGAATTTATCCCCGACCTGTCGATGGAGTTGGAGAGAGAAAAGGAGCGCCAAGCGAGTCCGGATGTCCTTGTGCTGCAGAAGAACCCGGGACGGGTAATTTTGCGCTTGCGTGACGGCCGGGTGTTCGAGCGGCGGCGCGACTATCCGACCGGCCACCCGCTGCAGCCCATGACGCGCGAGCAGATGATCGACAAATTCACGGGGCTGGCGACAACTGCTCTCGCACCAGACCAGGCGGAGAAGCTCAACCGGGTGTGCGAGGAACTGGAGAGGCTAGAAGATTGCGCGACGCTGACAGCGTTGCTGTATCCCGATGGAGCCTGATGTGGGTAGAGGAAGCGAGATTCACCGCAGAGACGCAGAGTTCGCAGAGATCGGAAGCTTAATTGATTAAGGAACCTCTTTTCTCTCCGCCCTCAGCGCCTCCGCGGTGAGCCACACGCTTTAGTTTCCGAACTTGCCGAAAAAGTGAAAGGAGTTAACGAAGACGATGATCAAATACGGTAAAGTCAATTTTTGGGTCCGTGCATGCATTGTGGTCGTCGCGCTCGCGCTCACCCAAGGTTTCCGTCCCCGCGATAGTGTTTCCGCAGAGAGGATTATCTGCATTCTCGGCGGCACGGGGACCAGGCATGCGATCCCGGTCCTGGCCGAGACGTTCGGCCTGTATCCAAAATACGGGCTTGATGCAACCATTGTTCGAATCGGCAGCGGCACCATTGCAACCGCTGCGCTTTTGGGCGGCGAGGCGGATGTCATCAACACGTCCGGACCGGCTTTGATCAACGCGCGGCTCGCAGGAACTCCCGTCCTGTACATTGCTAACTTCAATAACTGGAGCGATGCTCACGTCTCTGGTTCGACCCGAAGTGACGAGCATGGAACAGCTCCGTACCGGCAAGTTTGCCGTGCCGGGCCTCGGAGGAGGATATGCGCACATGCTGCGCGCGTTCATTTTTCCCAAATACGGGCTTGATAAGGGCACCCAACAACCGACAATCCTCTCGGCGGGAGATACTCCGTCCGCCCTGGCCGGGGTCGTGAGCGGTCAATTCGACGCAGCGCTTGCCTCCTACGAAAATTACATGGCCTTTCGTAAAAAGGGACTCAAGGCGCTCGTCGTGCCCGAGGACATCAACGTGAAGTGGTATACGGGTCTCATTACCTTGGATAAAAAAATAAAAGAGCGCCGGCACGCGATGATCCAGTTCATCAAGGCGCAGATCGAGACCATTGGCATCATTAAAAGAGAGCCGACAAGGGCCCGGGCCGCGCTAAAGTCTTATTTTCGCAGCAGCGATGACGAGCTCATGGGAGAATACCAGAAGTACCTTGCCGCCAAGTTGCCGCTTATCCCTAAGGTCGAGGCGGACAATATCAGGAGCCTGCTGCTGACTTCGACGAACCCCGCGGCAAAGAGCGCCAAGCCCGAGGAATTCATCGATAATTCACTCGTGGAAGAGATCGTGCGCGAAGGCTTCGTGAAGCAATTCGAGCAGTGAGCGCAAGGAATGGGGCTGATTCTATGCCGATGACCCAAGACATTGCCGACTTTGTTGTTTCATTTAGTTTGCGCGCCGCGCCGCCAGAGCTTCTGCCGCGCGTTCGTGAAGCGTTTCTCGATTCGTTCGGAGTCATGCTGGCCGGCAGCCGCGAGGACAGCGCGCAAATCGCCGCGCGCTGGGTTCGGAGCCAGGGAAGTGAGGGTAACTGCGGCGTCTTCGCGCAACGCGATCTTCGTACCGCGCCCGCCAATGCCGCGCTGGCGAATGGCGTTGCTGCGCACACGCTCGATTATGATCATTTCGGTCATCAGAGCGCGGTCATGGTGCCGTGCGTCATAGCCGCAGGGGAAAGCAAAGGCGTCAGCGGGCGCGAGCTGATCGAGGCATACATCGTGGGTGTCGAGGTCAGTACGCTGCTCGCCAAGGGAATGGGAAAAGAAGTTCAAGAGTTAGGTTTTCACCCGGCGGGTGTGTGCGGCTCGCTCGGCGCCACCGCCGCGGCAGCGCGAATATACGGCTTGGAACGCAAGCAAATTCAAGTTGCCCTGGGGATTGCCGCTTCCATGACCGCAGGGTTAAGCCAAAATTTTGGCACCATGGTGAAGCCCCTCCATCTGGGCAACGCCGCCAGAAATGGGATTGTTGCGGCGCAGCTTTCGTTGATGGGGTTTACGGCTAACCCCGAGATCTTCGACCAGCACGGTGGATTCTTTGGCGCATTGAGGTCTGACGAAACGCACGAGAAACTTGGCAAGAGCTTCAGGTTCTTGCAACCCGGAATCGCTTTCAAGGCCTACCCGTGTCCCTATAGCTCGCAGCGTGCGGTCGATGCGATTATCAAGATTGCTGAACGCCATCACGTGAGCGCGCACGATGTGGTCGAGATCGCATGCGCGGCCGCGCCCAACACCTTCCGCGTGCTGATCCATCATCGGCCAACGACCGGCCTGGAGGCGAAATTTTGCCTTGAGTATTTGCTTGCAGCCGGGCTGACGTTAAAAACCATCAATGAAGAGTCCTATGACGCCGCGCACGTCAATGATCCAATCATGCGCGACCTTGTGCAAAAGGTCCGTATCGTCGATGCCGCGAGAAAGCGCGAGGTCCCCGGCGAAGGAGAGGTTACCGTGCAGGTGCGAACCCGCACGGAGGTTTTCGAAGAAACAGTCACCTACGCCCCTGGTCATCCAAAAAATCCGCTGACCTGGGAAAGACTCGCGGCAAAATTCCGCGCTTGCGCGCGCCAGGGCGGACTCGAAGAGGCGACTCTCACCCGCCTCTTAGAGATGCTGAGTCGAAGCGAGAAAATTGACGATGTGCGAGAACTCTTGAACCTGTTCCCGCCGACCGGGACACTAGCGGGCTGAAGTTCCCTATTTCTTCCGTGCCGCCACTACGAGATTATCCGAAAGCAAAAGGGCGGGAGAAAGCATAAACTTCAGCACGTGCCAATTCTTGCGCCTCTGCACCGGATCTTTCTCCTTCAGGATCACTTCCAAAACGCTGAACATCACCAGGAAGGGATAAAGTAGAAACATGAAAAACCTCGAGCCAAACCTCACTTTACGTCTTTGCAGCGCCTGAACTTCGAAGCCATGGTGGGTAAGTAGATAGTAAAGTTCGTAGAAATGGAGGAGATAAATATTCCGGCCAACCTCGGGTCCCTTGGTATAGTGCAAGGGGCGCGTGCGCCCTCGAAGAAAGCCCGTGAGCAGAAAGCGCAGGCGCGAGGACATGTTGAGGATGTTGGGCGTCGTGATGATCACTAAACTGTTCTTACGCAATACACGGTTAAATTCACGGATAAGCTGGGCTTGATTTTCAATATGTTCGATCACCTCAATCAAGTTGACACCATCAAAGGTGTCGGCGCGAAACGGAAGGTAATGATTCAAGTTCACTCCCGCGACACCCCGGATAGAGCCTGTTAGATTTGGCTGGCCAACATACCATGTCGCGACCACTTCGAATCCATGAGAACTTAGCAGGCAAGAGGTATTACCGTCCCCACAGCTAAGGTCCAGCACTCTTTTTTTGCTCCCAGCTTCAGCTAACCACGCTTCCTCGACGAGTTGCAAAATATTTGGATTGGCCATAGTGCGAATATGTCAGGAAGTTCTAAAGCGAGATGGAAGGTAACGCGGGTCGTCTAAGAGGCTGTTTGCTTGGTGCCGGAGGGGGGAATCGAACCCCCACAGGGTTACCCCCTACTATATTTTGAGTCCTTTCAGTGTTCAGTTCACTACGGGTATTTATTAGACTATATTTCTATATGTGTGAAACTGTGTAAGAATTTGTGTAAGTCACACGCTCCAATCGGACAGCATCGTTCCTAACCAATCAACAGATTGAGAACACCTATCAGCTCCACTTTAGTGCGGATCGTTCCGCAAGAATACCACAATTCATTCTTTATCCCTATTTCGGCAGTTTTGCGGCGATGGAAGGGGATGCTCTTAACGCGTGCGTAGAGCCGCCGGATCTTCTCGACAGTGGTGCGGGCGCCAACAGAGCCAATGAAGAAGAAATGGTTGCCTTCGATATTCTCGGTAAAATAGATTCCGGAAGATTCGATCATCAGTCGAAGACGCTCCCACTGCGCTTCCTTGAGATCGATGTAGGCGGTGTTGCCCTTGTACCTCTCAATGAGGACTTGAGCGTCTCAGAACAATAACTGGTGCCGGAGGGGGGACTCGACCCTCCCCACAGGGTTGCCCCTACTGAATTTTGAGTCTGGTAATCGCCTTCACCTACCGAGACGTACCGCCATTTATCACACTCAATCCGCTAGATCCCGTGAGTAACCCAATTGTGCCGCGCGCAGCATAGCTCCCCTGGTGATTTAGCGCAGGGCCGGCAAAGCGGAAACAAGCTGGACAGAGGCGCAAATGCGAGCGCGGAGCTGGGTCAAAGCGAAAGTTGACTTGAGAACCGATTTCGTCTAAATCCCCGGGGAAGGTGAAGATTTCCATGAAGACAGAGCCGCCGCACTACAGCCCATCGCGCCTGACGCGGTTGTCTCAACTAGAACGCTGGCACTTTTGGTTCGTCGGACGCAGAAGTCTTATTACACGTCTCATCAGGAAACATTTCATTCCTCACACGAAAACTCTTGAAGTTGGCTGCGGGACAGGTTTTACAGCGGAAACACTTATGGCTCTAGGTTATCGCGTTATCGCATTGGATTTGCACCTCCAGGGCCTGCAGGCCCTGCATCAGGTGAGGCCCAACGCGACCCTGCTACAGGGTGAGGCTGCCTGTTTGCCTTTGAAGGCGAACGCATTCGGGGCGGCAATACTGCTCGATCTTATCGAGCATGTGGACGATCGGGGCGTCCTCGGAGAGATCCAGCGAGTATTAAGACCGGGAGGGATGGCATTAATCACAGTTCCTGCACTGCCGTGGCTGTGGAGCTATCGAGACGACGTTTCTGGTCACCTGCGCCGTTACACCCGGAGTCGACTCTACAAAGTAATAAAAGATTCGCGACTAGAGGTTTGTGAAATCCGTCACTATCAGTTTATTCTTCTCCCGTTAGTTATTCTGACAAGGTTGCTCGGCCGCGAAAGTGCCGAAATGTGTAACCTGGAAGAGCGTCCGTTACCCGTCATAAATTCTGCTTTAACGTGGATCAACCAAATCGAAGCAATACTTGGCGACTTCATTCCTTGGCCGTGCGGATCATCACTCGTGGCTGTTTGCCGAAAGGCGTGACGAGTGACGGAAAGGTTTTCGCTGGTCCTATTCTCTACCGATGAAGGGTTTATCGGGAGAGCCGTTTCGGTTGGCGTCACGGAGATCATCGTCGATTGGGAGTACATCGGCAAGGCGGAGCGACAGTCGTCTGCTGATACCGAAATAAATCGCGACACTTTAGCAGATCTCCGACGGGTAAGAGCATGCACGGAAGCTAAGGTGGTCTGCCGCATCAATCCTTACTACTCCGGCACCGCTGACGAGATTGAGCAGGCTGTTGCAGCAGGAGTCGACGAGATCCTCCTGCCGATGGTTCGTTCTGTGGGAGACGTCGAACCGATCTTAGCGGGGGTCAGAGGGCGCTGTGCGGTGGGCATCTTGATTGAAACCAACGAGGCCATTTGTATAGCTGAACGATTGGCTCATTTACCGCTGTCACGAGCGTACGTTGGATTGAATGACTTGGCTATTGCGCGGAAAACGCCAAATATTTTCGCGCCTTTGACAGACGGCACGGTCGAGAATATAAGACGTTCGTTTCAGATTCCTTTCGGGTTTGGGGGCCTAACTCTGCCGGATCGCGGGCATCCTATCCCTTGCCGATTGCTCATCGGCGAAATGGCGCGATTGCAATGCACTTTCAGCTTTCTCAGGCGGTCTTTTCATAGAGACATTCACAACCGTAATATGGCTGTTGAGGTGCCTCGTATACTGGCGGCGATTCGCGTGGCGAAAACGAGAGGGCCAGAGCAAATAGCTCAAGACAGGCGGGATTTGGAATTGGCTATCGCGGCCTGGCCAATAGCGATTGCTGGATAAACTCTACGTGACTTATGGACTTCCGGGGGAGGCGAGTATTGGTCACGGGCGCGTCTGGTTTCATCGGCGCCAATTTGACCAGAACTCTGCTGGATTCCGGAGCACATATTCACGCCCTTGTTCGGCAGACCACTGACTTATGGCGAATGGAACAAATCTTGTCACAGGTGAAACTCCATCGGGTGGACCTCCTTGATCGCGTTTTGTTGCGGGAGATCGTTTGCAAGATAGCACCGGAGATTATTTTTCATCTAGCCGTAAGCCGCGCCGAGTCATCCGCAGAGCAGCGGTGGGCAACCTTACAAACGAATGTGGCCGGGACGTTTAACCTGCTCGAAATCACTTCTGCGCTGAGTGATTGCCATTTTGTCTGCGTGTCTAGTTCGATGGAATATGGTGCCAGAAAGAGACCTCTTCAAGAGTCAGACTACCCGCAACCGACAACATTATTTGGCGCAACGAAAGCAGCATCAACCCTTCTATGTCAGCAGTTTGCGCGTGCCAGCGGGCGATCAATTGTAGTCCTGCGGCCTTTCTTGGTTTATGGGTACTGGGAGTCACCGGAGCGGTTTATTCCTAAGGCCATGATGTCAGCCCTTCAAAATGGAGAAATCGCTTTGACCCAGCCGGGATATCGGCGTGATTGGGTCTTCGTCGAAGATGTTGTAGAAGCTTGTTTACTCGCCGCGCAAGCCGCGAATTTAACCGGGGAGATCATCAATGTAGGTTCGGGCGAGCAATGGAGCAACGAAGAGATAGTGGCAATGGTCGAGTCTGTCTCTGGCCAGACCCTGAGAACTCGGCGGGGCGAATATCCGGCGCGAGCCTGGGATACAACCTGCTGGGTTGCCGATACGCACAAGGCAAGGCAACTACTCGCATGGGAACCCAAGCATTCGCTTCGTGCGGGCCTGGAGAAAACCCTTGCTTGGCTTCGGCTCAATCAGCACATTTACCGCGGACGTTTATTAAGTGATCATGTCGCCTTTTGAGCGTCACGGGAGATTTGATGTAAGCATCGTGGTGCCCGTGTACCGCAATGCGGATACGCTCAAAGAACTTCATCGCCGGCTGTGTAATGTCTTAGAAGAGCGGAAACTTGAGTTTGAGATAGTCTTCGTTGACGATGCCTGCCCTGCGGGATCCTTAGAAGTGCTCACCGCGCTAGCTGACCGGGATCCTCGGGTTGGAGTCTTAGTATTGAGAAGCAATTACGGTCAAAACCAAGCCGTCTTGACCGGACTGACCTACGTCAGAGGAAGATGGGCTATTGTGATGGACGCTGATCTTCAAGATCCCCCGGAAGCAGTTCCAGAGCTTTTGTCTAAGGGTGAAGAGGGCTACTCGGCGGTCTTTGCTGGAAGGCGAGGGCGTTACGAGTCTTTCGGGCGACTCTTTACATCCCGGCTATTCAAGAAGCTGCTGCACTTGTTATGCGGCGTGCCGTCCGATGGAGGCATTTTTGTGGCTCTTAGCCAGCAGATGCGCGAACGTCTGATCGTCATGAAAGGGCCTTCACCATTCGTCGTAGCCATGATCGGATGTACGCGCTTGCCCTCAACCTCCATTCCGGTGACACGCGCCCCGCGAGCAAGCGGAAAATCGGCGTATACCTTCGTTGCGCGGCTCAAAAGTGCCCGGCGGGCCATTTTATGGATTTTGGCCTGGAAGTGGCGTAGGTTGGTTCGCGAGCCGTTGCCATGGAAACTTTCGGATGCTCAAACAAACGGCGCTGGCCACTCGTCGCGCGTGTCGAATTATCTTGGAGCGCGTTTTCAACCGCCTGTTACCGGGTGAAGCTTGATGGATTCTAACGAGGCAATAGAGGCCCATAACCGGCAGCAGCGAAGATATTATGACGGTCCGGTAAAGCCCCGACTGTTGCCCAGGGATACTCCGTATCTGCGGCGCCATGTCGAGGAATTGACGCGTTTTGGAAATATTCTACCAGGGGAAAGGGTCCTGGAAATCGGATCGGGAATGGGTCGATATACATATCAGCTGGCCCGAAAAGGTATCAAAATCGAAGCGCTTGAGCTATCCCCGGTGCTACTGGATCGGATGCGAGCGTTCGATGATGGTCATTATGAGATTCCGCTCTACTGTGCTGACATCATTAAAGCTCCGCAGGAACTCCGGGGAAAATTTGATGCCGTGATCGGCTTTTTTGTGTTGCATCATCTCCATGATCTGGAGCGGAGCTTTACTTCAATGACGGATCTGCTCAAGCCTTCCGGACGCCTCGTTTTTCTGGAACCCAATCCTTACAATCTACTCTACTACGTTCAAATGATGCTTTCGCCAACGATGACGTGGGAGGGAGATAAGGGTATTTTGCGGATGCGGTGGAGTATCGTCTATGATGCAATGCGGTCCGTGGGTCTAACCGCCATCCAAATGTCGCGATTCGGCTTCTTCCCGCCCTTTTTTGCAAACATCGCGTGGGGTGCACGTTTAGAAAAAATGCTGGAACGTGTTGGCGTCTGGCGCGCAGTGCTTCCGTTTCAATTGTTTAGAGGAGAACGACTCTAACCGAGGAGAGAGGGACATTCCTCGGGAATTCCACTCAATGGTTGGGCGCCGTGGTAGGCAGGTTGCTCTATGGACTGCCGGCGGCCTTGGATTGTTCGTGTACGGCTTTGCCGTGAATCTGAGTAACGGTGTCAACTACGCCGATGAAAGCTGGTTTCTTCAGGTTGTGACGCGAGTGCACAATGGGGAAGTCCTCTATCGTGACGTTTTCATTGGTGTCACCCCGCTTTCGGTCTATATCACCGGGCTTTTTGTCACTGTTTTCGGCGATGAGATGCTCATTGTCAAGATCATTGTCGCGCTCTGTTTTACTCTCACGATTCTTGTCACCTGTCACATCGCAAAACAGCTCGCACCACACCGCTCTTTCCCCTTGCTACTAGCGCTAGCCCTAATCGTTTATGCTCCTCCCTATCCACACGCAGTTTATCAACCGTTGGCACAGGTTTTTTTTCTTGGCACCTTTGCGTTTGCTGTTGCGTGGGTGAAGCGCGAGCCGTTAAATCCTGCCGACAATCGAATAACGCTCATTTGCGCTTTGGGCGCCGGAGTCATCGCCGGTCTTTGTTTCGCCACGAAGCAGAACATCGGAGGGTATGCCTTCGTCGCTTTTTTGCTCACAGTTGCCGCCAGCCGCGTAGCGGCGCCGCAAAAAACTTCAAGGCTTCTCGGCTCTACCTCTATTTCCGCGCTCGGATTTGGCGCTGTGGTGTCCGCGATTTTCGCTACAATCTACTTGAGCGGAGGAATCAATCGATTTATTGATTACGGATTTCTCAACAAGACGACTTACCTTAACGCGGCGGCCGTCTCTTATGCCGGGCAGCTGGAGCGCCTCGCTGGATTACTTTTTCCACCTTTATGGGTGCGCTTTGATGAGTTTTATAGTAGCGCTCATTTCATTTTGCCACCGTTAGCGCTGGTGGCTCTAGCAATAGCAGTTTTGCGGGTGGACAAAGAGGGGCGAGAACTCGTTCTAACGGTGCTTATCTTTTTTGGCGCCGCCTTTCTTGGCGTGTTTCCACGTGTCGATCATGACCATTTTGTCTATGCTGTTCCGCAGATCTTTCTTGGAATCAGTCTTGTCTACGATCGGATAAAACCCTTCTTATCAAGACATTCTGCCACAGCTGTCTCTGTAGTGATAAGTGCCTGGCTCGCTTTCGGCCTATTCGAACAAGTCAGCAAAATTGCCGCCCTCAAGACACCCGCATTTCAGCTGGCAACCTTACCGCATTTTTATAGGATTCCGATAGGTACCGATCAGTACAACAAGATTAGGCTTTACGCTAGAGCGCTTGCGGAGCAAAGTTTGGGTGGAAATTCGCTGTTTCTGCTTCTTCCGGAAGCTGGATTTTACTATCTAGTATCGGGTTTGGATAATCCCACAGCCTTCGACTACCCGCTCGTTACTGCTTTCGGTTTAAATGGCGATAGAGAGGTCGCAAATTCGATAGCTCGGAAGGAGATTCGAGCAGTTTGCCTAAGGTCCTACGCAGAGCCCGCGTTACGACCTGTCTTCCTGGAAGAGTATGTGCAGCGAAACTTGCAGCGTGGAGAAGATATCGGCCTTTGCACCTTCTATCACGTCAAAGAAGCGGGATAGAGTATTGGGGGGAGAAAAGCGTCAGAATCTGTTACGCGTCTTGTAGGGATGAGTGACAAAGAGCTTTACAGACGTAGTGGGCGCTTGGGAGAGGTGGAAGTGACAGGCGTTTCCTAATCACACAAAATCTATCGGCGTCGATCTCAACCTTCACCCACATGCCGTTCTATCGCTAACAAAGCACCCCACTCTGCGCAGCACCGCTGCTTTACAATCCGCATAGCCACAACGTGCGTGCGGCTCCGCAGTTTAGTCCAACACGTTTTATCCCCCCGTCGCTCCTTAGCGATCTCTCCGCAACTTGATTATTTCCAGGCTTTGGGGATAAAACGTTATACGTTAGGTCTATGGATCGACCATGGAAGACTTCCCCAAAGACATCTACACGGAACCCGAACCGGACGTCGATACGCTCGCCAATCTGGGACCGCTCACCGGGATGGCAGGCATCTGGACCGGCACGCGCGGTCTCGACGTCAACCCGAAGCCTGACGGCCCCGAAAAGCAGGCTTTCATCGAACACGTGGAGTTGCAGCCGATCGATGCACAGACCAATGGGCCGCAACTGTTCTACGGATTGCGCTACCACACGCGGATCGTCAAGCCTGATGACGTCGAGACATTTCACGATCAGGTCGGCTATTGGCTATGGGAACCGGCGACGGGCACCGTGATCCAGACGCTTTCGATACCGCGCGGACAAACGGCGATGGCTGTCGGTCGCGCTGCGGCTGACGCGAGAACGTTTCGCCTCCAGGCGGTCCGTGGGTCCGAGACGAATGGGATCGTGTCAAATCCGTTTCTGGAGTACGCATTCAGGACGGAGAGCTACAGCATCACGGTTTCGATCAACGTCGATGGAACGTGGTCCTACGAGCAGGACACTGTGTTAGTCATCCCGGGTCAGGCGGAACCGTTCCACCATACGGATCGCAACACGCTCCGGAAGATCGGCGAGCCTACGCCCAACCCCACGGCGCAAGCGGCAGCAACGAAACCGGGGAAATCCCAGGTGCGCTAGGGCAAGTCCGAGCGGTTTGCGGGTCTCGGAAGCGGGGGCGGGGGCGGTTTGAGCAGCCCAATCGGGGGAGTTTCTGCGAAATTCCAATGAAGAATCAGAACCCAGAGGGTCGCGATCCCCAAAGCGTTTCATCCTGCGCGGCGAGACCTAACTAACCCTTCGCTCCAGCCTACGCAGGCGGCTGAGCTCAAACGTTAGCCCATTATTCCCTCCCGTCCGCGCTACGAGAGAGCAGAGGAAAAAGGAAGGCCGTAAGGAAAAATGGTGCGAGCGGGGGGAGTTGAACCCCCATGGGCGTGAGCCCGGTGGATTTTCTTACCCTCTACAGCTTTCGCTGCCCTCGGCGCTCGCGGCTCTAGTGCGCGCTGACGCCGGTTTGGGGTCTGGACTATCCCTTCACCCTATTGCAGACCTTGTCTGCAACTTAGGTGCTGCCCGTCTAGTCTCTACACCTTCCCCTGCTTAAGGGGCTTGGTTCGGGATTACCATTTGACAGGTTTTCCCGACTTTGAGCAGTTCTACATCGGCGGTTTCCCGCACGAGCACTCAAGTTGTTTGGTCTGAGTCCACTGCGTCTGCCATTCCGCCACGCTCGCATTGCTGGTTCACTTATAGCCGTTAGAAATCGGTGATCCATCCGGATCATCTGTGTTTCGTCTATTTTTTCTTCCGTCTTTTCCGTTGACTTACCCCTAAAATCAGGGGCCGCTCACCGCTATCCCCTGCTCACGCCAGCCCGACCTGGTGATACCGGGCCGTTCTGCGAATTGCCGCCAGGCTCGGCCCATCATGACTCTGGCCACAGAGTAGACGCTCGTGAACAAACCAAACATTGACCAGCAGAGTGACGGCCAAAAAAAGGGCGATGTTTCAGATTGTCTTGAAACACCGCCCTCATTGTTGCTCACCGCTCCTTTTAGCCGGAACAGGACTTGCACTCGCCAAAGAATGCCAACCGATGGGAGGTCACGGTGAAACCACCCTGGAGCAGGGAGGCGAGCAGGATCTCTTCGCCCTTACCGACCAAGATGTCATACACCCGTCCACAGGTCTCGCAAATGAAGTGCTGGTGCGAGTCCAGCAACGGATCGAAGAGCTGCGTCCGACCCAGGGTCAGCACCTGGAGTCTCCCTTCAGCCACCAGTTTGTGCAGATCACGATAGACCGTACCGAGACTGATGTTGGGGATATGACTGCGCACCCTTTGGTAGATCTGATCGGCCGTGGGATGCGAGTTGTCGCCGGCAATTTCGTGCCACACAACTTCAAGCTGCCTGGTCTTTCTGCCGGTGCTTTTCTCCATGGGACGTCCTACGCCTCGAGATCTTCCGCAAGGGACCGCTTGGTTTCTGGTGCAAGCTTTGCCTCAGCCCGGGCCAGGCCGGCGCTTCTCCATCACAATGTGCTCGTAGCCAGGTGACTCGGCACACACCCGTGAACAGCAAAGCGCGGGCGAACCGCAGAGGATAGCCCGCGCTTGCTGCAACGGTATTGGTAACGAACCTAAGCGCCGGCCTTAGTCCCTCGCGCCCCCACGCTCAGCCCTTTCGCTCGAGGTCGAAGCGATCGTTGTTCATGACCTTGTCCCACGCAGCCACGAAGTCACGCACGAACTTCTCCTTCGAGTCTTCTTGTGCGTAAACCTCGGCCAAGGCGCGGAGCTGGGAGTTCGAACCGAAGACGAGATCGACACGGGTGCCGGTCCACTTGACTTTGCCCGTCTTGCGATCGTGCCCTTCGAATACGTCCGCGTCTTGCGAGACCGGCTTCCACTCCGTGCCCATGTCGAGCAGGTTCACGAAGAAGTCGTTGGTCAGCGCCTCCGGCTTCGAGGTGAAGACCCCGTGCTTGTCACCGTTGACGTTGGTCCCCAGCATGCGCATGCCTCCGACGAGGACCGTCATCTCGGGCGCGGTCAGCGTCAGCAATTGCGCCCGATCCACCAGCAGCGCCTCGGCGGTGACCGCGTACTTGCCATTCAGGTAGTTGCGGAAGCCGTCGGCGAACGGCTGGAGCGCGCCCATGGCCTCCACGTCCGTTTGCTCCTGCGAGGCGTCCATGCGCCCCGGGGTGAAGGGAACCTTCACGTTGTGGCCGGCATTCTTCGCAGATTGCTCAACGCCCGCACAGCCGGCCAGGACGATCAGGTCGGCGAGCGAGATCTTCTTGCCGCCCGAGGCAGCGCCGTTGAACTCCTTCTGGATGCCCTCCAGCTTCTGCAGGACCTTCGCCAGCTCGGCAGGCTGGTTGACTTCCCAGTCCTTCTGCGGCGCGAGGCGAATGCGCGCACCGTTGGCGCCGCCGCGCTTGTCGGAGCCGCGAAACGTGGACGCCGACGCCCAGGCGGTGGAAACCAGTTGCGAGAGCGTCAGCCCCGAAGCGAGCACCTTGCTCTTGAGCGAGGCGATGTCCTTATCGTCGACCAGCTTGTGGTTGACCGCGGGAATCGGGTCTTGCCAGAGGAACTCTTCCTTCGGCACTTCCGGTCCCAGGTAGCGGGCGCGCGGGCCCATGTCGCGGTGAATCAGCTTGAACCAGGCGCGCGCGAAGGCATCGGCGAAGGCTTGCGGGTCGTCGAGGAACCTGCGCGAGATCTTCCCGAATTCCGGATCGAAGCGCAGCGTCAGGTCGGTGGTCAGCATGGTCGGCTTATGCTTCTTCGACGGGTCGTGTGCGTCGGGAATGATCTCCTCCGCGTTCTTGGCCACCCATTGCTTGGCACCAGCGGGCGACTTGGTCAGCTCCCACTCGTACTTGAACAGGTTCTCGAAGAAGTTGTTGCTCCACAGCGCCGGGGTCTTGGTCCAGGTCACTTCGATACCGCTGGAAATCGTGTCGGCGCCGTGCCCCGTGCCGTAGTCGCTCATCCAGCCCAGGCCCTGCGCTTGAAGCGGCGCGCCTTCAGGCTCGGGACCCTTGTGCGATTCCGGGACGGCGCCATGGGCCTTGCCGAAGGTATGGCCGCCTGCGATGAGGGCGACGGTCTCCTCGTCGTTCATCGCCATGCGGCCGAAGGTGGCACGGATATCCTTGGCGGCGGCCATGTAGTCGCCGCTGGCGTTCGGGCCTTCCGGGTTGACGTAGATCAGGCCCATGTGGGTGGCGCCGAACGGCTGAACCAGATCGCGGTCGCCGCTGAAGCGCTTGTCGACGCCCAGCCACTCGATCTCGGCACCCCAGTTCACGTCGTCGTCCGGCTCCCATACGTCCGGACGGCCGCCGCCGAAGCCGACGGTCCTGAAGCCCATCGACTCCAGCGCAACGTTGCCGGCAAGGATGATCAGGTCGGCCCAGGAGATCTTCTTGCCGTACTTCTGCTTGATCGGCCACAGCAGGCGGCGCGACTTGTCGATGTTGACGTTGTCGGGCCAGCTGTCGAGCGGTGCGAAGCGCTGCTGGCCCCGGCCGCCGCCGCCGCGGCCGTCGGTGATCCGGTAGGTCCCGGCGGCGTGCCAGGTCATGCGGATGAATTGCGGCCCGTAATGGCCGAAGTCCGCCGGCCACCAGTCCTGGGAGTCGGTCATCAGCTTGACCAGGTCCGCCTTTAGCGCCTTGTAGTCGAGGCTGTTGAATTCCTTTGCGTAGTCGAAGGCCTCGCCCATCGGGTCGGACTTCGCCGAGTGCTGGTGCAGCAGTTCCAGCCGCAGCTGGTTCGGCCACCAGTCGCGGTTCGTCCTGCCGACGCCGGCAATGTGATTGTAAGGGCACTTGCTAATATCATCCATAATTTGTCTCCTTTCGTGGTTGGGACTTACTCACTGCATTAATTAATTCGGTTACCTATAATGTTGCTGTTCTCACCTTTTCAGGGGTTTAGCTCCCGTGCGTATTCCTTTAACATCGGGACTTCTCGTCAGCAGTCGTGACTACGCCTTGATAACATACTATAAGCTGCGAAAAATGTTTGCCAATACATGTTTTAAATCTTTGTGATAGGCTCCACCTATTATGAATTTCAGTCCTCATGCGTTTTCCTTTCGCCAGCTTCAATACATTGTCGCGGTTGCCGATTTACTGAGTTTCCATCGCGCCTCTGATGAGTGTCATGTGTCTCAACCGTCGCTGAGCTTACAAATTGCTGAGCTCGAGCATGTATTGGCCATCAAAATATTTGATCGTGATCACCATCGTGTTGTTTTGACCGCGGTGGGCAGGGATTTCGTCGAGAGTGCGCGTGCGGTATTGCGCGCGGCCGACGCACTCGCGGAAACTGCCCGGCGTTGCATCGATCCGTTCTCCGGCATGCTACGCATCGGCGTCATTCCGACGATTTCGCCCTATTGGTTACCTGAGTTGACGCCGGCTCTGCACAAGGCCTATCCGCATCTGACGGTGATCTGGTTGGAAGATAAGACTCATATACTCGCGCACGCCCTTCAATCAGGTGCTATCGACGCGGCTCTGCTGGCGCTGGAAGCGGAAATCGGCGATGTCGAGCGCGAGGTGATCGCAAAAGATCCATTTGTTTTAGTGGCGCCGGCGGGAAGTCCGCTCGTGGCGAAAAGCGCGCCTGCCAAGGCTGCCGAATTGCGCGGAGCAACCGTAATGGTGCTCGAAGACGAACATTGCTTTGGCAAACAGGCTCTGGAGTTCTGCTTTCGCGCCAAAGCGCAAGACCATCAGTTCCGAGGAACAAGTCTCGCCACGGTCATCAGCATGGTCGCGGGCGGCGTAGGGGTGACATTGTTGCCGTCTCTCGCGGTGCGCAGCGAGGTGCGAATTAATAATCTGCGTGTGCGCCGTTTCGCCGACCCCGAGGCGGCTCGGACCATCGGTCTGGTGTGGCGCAAGAAATCTTCACTTACCCCAGCCTTGCGTAAGTTGGCGACCAGCATGAGTCAAGCTTATCCAAAGATTCAAAGGTCCAATTTAAGGGGAAAAATCAATAATTCCCGGGACAGTGTCAGCGGAAAGTAAAAAGCTGGTAATTTGATATCACCAGAAAAAATTAGAAGTCAGTTACGAAATTGGGCCGTTGATCTAAACAGGAGATAGCGCGATTTTTTAATAACTGAGGGGCTAGTTCCCCCCCTGATCGATGTGGGTAGGTCGTTTTCAATGAGATGAGAACTACGTCCGCCCTGTCTCGCCGTTGTCCTGCGCTCGTGTAGGTCGCCAGAGGCCGTTGAGCCAGTTTGTTATTCGATTGGCTCTTGATAGCGCGGACAAAAAAGGGGATGAGAAAATTTTTCCCAGTCGGATTAGTCAATCGAGCCCTGAGGATCAAGTGGTGCCGGAGGGGGGAATCGAACCCCCACAGGGTTACCCCTACTGGATTTTGAGTCCAGCGTGTGTGTCTGCTTAACTATATGTAATTATTATAATTTTTTATTAAAAAATGTGAATGTGTAAGAAAATGTGTAAGTCTCACATGCCAGTTGAACTGCCTCATTACGAACTTACAACAGGTTTAGAACAAGAAAGTCTGTAAAGAAACGCGAACCGTTCGCATTCGCCGCGCACTTCACAGCCGTACTCTAAGGGGGAGCTTTCAGCCCATTCGAGTTTATCTCGTCCCAATATGTACAAAACATAGAGGATCTCGTCATCGTAACTGTTGTGCCAGCCCCCCCAAAGAACTTTCGCCCTGCCTCGTTTTGAAATCCGCTCTCATGCCAATATATCTCGCCAGCGCAAAGCATCAAATAGCGATGCTTTCCGAAAGTGAATTCACAATCTGAAAGCCCCCTGTCCTCCCCTGCTCTTCGATGCTGTCAGGCTATCGTCTTTGTGGCTGGGAGTTCAGCTTCCAGGTAAAAGACAATTCGATATGATGAATAATCAGAGAACCAACCGCTCGTATTTCTCCAAAATAAATTTATGGCTTTCCAAAAGCTTCTGACAATCCTCCGCCCCCAGCTTTTCACAAATTTTCTCAAAGACCTTTAATCGTGCCTGTTTCAAATCTCGGGCTATGGTTCTTCCTTTGGTTGAAAGGGAAAGAAAAACAACCCGGTCATCGTCGCTGCAGCGTTCACGTTCTACAAGACCCATTTTTATTAGGCGCTTGGACGTATCCGTGACCGTGCTTTGGCCTACGCCCAACTGTCCTGACAAATCGGACATTCGCATCGGCGCTCCGGCAAAATCGAGGGCGGTAAGCATACGCAATTGCTGGGGCGTCAGGCCGGTCGCTGATCGCGGCAGGGAATCCCCGAGCCGTACCATCTGCATCATCATCCGGGGCAGTAATTCCGCCAGCTGAAGTGCGACCAGTGCCGGAGTTTTTTGTTTTTTGCTCATAATGCCAAGAATAGCGCATTTTTGGTAAATATAGAATAGTTTGATAATCTAACTATTCTATATTAGAATCATAGTCAATCTAAAAATTCGAGGTGTATCATGAGCCTTTATTCCACCATTGTTTTTCTCCACATATTGGCTGCAATCGGAATGTTTGTCGCCCTGTCCGTTGAACGAATAGCACTGTTCAAATTGCAGCAGGCGGAGAGTATTGAGACAGCCAGGATATGGTGGAGCCTTATGAGGTTAGTGCCGCGCATCGGTATTCCCTCGGTTTTGACACTGCTGGCGTCGGCCATTTATCTTGCACTAGAATCGTGGCGCGAGGCCCCGTGGATTTGGCCGTCCTTCGGAGCGCTCGTCCTTATCGCCGTCACCGGCGCCACGCTGAGCAGGCCTGCATTCGTGAGGCTTGAGGCGATCTATAGCGGCGATGAGGGACAGGAAATGCCGCCGAAGCGCAGCAGGCTTTGGGGCAGGCTTTGGGAATCGTTGCAAATACGGACGGGTCTTGTGCTCGGCATCCTCTTCATCATGGTGACAAAGCCGGAACTTGTTCCTTCTCTGGTCACATTGGGAGCGGCGCTATTCCTTGCACTCGTTCCGATACCGTTCTTTGCCCTCAGAAACCGTGGAGCAGAAACCACCTGCACGTGAAGAGCGCCATGAGTGAGCACACACCTCCCGCATCTTACCCTGATCTGGCCGGAAAGATTGTCCTGGTCACAGGTTCATCGAAAGCGCTTGGCGCAGGAACTGCCCGTGCTTTCGGGCAGCAAGGGGCGAAAGTCGTGGTTCATGGCCGCGACAAGAATGCGATTGCAGCGATCACTGAAGCTATGCGGGCGGAGAATATTCAATGCGCGGGATTTGCGGCGGATGTCACGCAAACGACCGAGCTTGCCCGGCTGCGGGATAATATCCTGTCAGAATTCGGTGTAATCGACGTATTGGCGGTGTTTGCGGGAGGGATGGGCCAACCCGTATCCATTCTCGATATGGACGAAGCGCTCTGGAAAAACAGCATCGACAGCGACCTTACCAGCAAGTTCCTGACAGTGAAAACCTTCTTGCCCGATATGAAAGTCAGGGGTTCAGGAAACATCATCCTCATGAGTTCCGCCGCCGGGCGGCTTATTTCACTTGCTTCAGCAGCTTATGGCGCAGCAGAAACCGGAACGCTGATGTTCATGCGACATCTTGCAAAGGAGATGGGGCCATATGGCATTCGCGTGAATGCAATTGCCCCCTCTGCGGTACGGAACGAAAAAACCTGGAAATCCATGACGCCGGAAATGGAAGAGAAAGTCGCTAGTCAATTTCCGCTGGGGCGCATCGGCGAGCCGATAGACGTAGCGCAAGCCGCTTTGTTCCTGGCTTCGGACGTATCCTCCTGGATTACAGGGCATTGTCTCGATGTCAGCGGCGGGAAGATCATGCTATAGCGACGATAAAGGCAGCTTTTATTTGTAGGAGGATAATATATGAGCATTACTCACATCGGCGAATTTCAAGCGGCTCCCGGCAAGCAGGAAAGTCTTTATGATTTTCTTCAGTCGTTAATTCCTTACATTTCTTCAAGCCCCGGATGCCTGTCGTGCGAAGTGTTGAGGAACATCGAGAAACCAGATAATTTTTTTGTAGTGGAAAAATGGTCTTCCGTTGAGGATCATCGAAAATCCCTTGCAGGCTTTCCAAAAGAGGATATGCAGTCCGCTATGACACTTTTCGGATCCCCTCCTAAAGGCGGTTATTACAGTTAAATTAAGGTTTCCCAGAATTTGAGCAGTTCTGCATCGCCGTTTTCCCCGCGAGCACTCAAGGTTGTTAAGTCCGCTGCGTCTGCCATTCCGCCACGCCCGCGTGGCAAGTCCTTCTTTTATTCGCTTACGCTATTGATAACATAGTTGGGCTGTGCACACGTAAGAGAGTGCCAGCCAGCGCAACGCCAAGACCTCTACCCTTGCTGGTGGAAGCGTTTCCGCTTGCATCAATTGAAGGGCCATTGGAATGAAGAATGAAAATGTTCCGATTATCTCAACGAGAGTATCAGTAGCCAGCTTCGACGAGCGCCGCGAGTTTCGCGAGGGACATCCGCCAGCCAACCTCGTTGTCGGCGGGCGACAGGCCGCGCGGCAGCCCGTCGTGCACGGCGAGGACATCGGTGCCGCCGTTTGCATCGGCGAGGGCGTACGTGATCGTCATCTCGCCGCGCAGCGCGGGATCAGTCGTCTCGAACTCAACCACTGCCACAACTTGCTCGTTCTTCACGAGCTTCACGAAGCGGCCGTGGAACGTGTCGGTGTGCGCAGTCGTCTTGCCGGTCCCGGTCGGCGCGTCGTAGGTGAGCGAGATTCGGAACGAGCCCCCTTCACGGGCGTCGAACTCATGCACGTTGCTGGTCATGCCATTCGGCACCATCCACGTCGCAACCGCGCGGGCATCGAGAAGCGCGCGATAGACGTTTGCACGGGGCGCGTTCACGTGGCAACTGATACGGGTCGCGCTCATATTCGAACACTAGCACGCGGCAGTGAAGACGAACAACGCGTCGAACGAGTGACGAATCGCCGCAGCGAATGTGACGGCTTCGTATCAGAGGGCGAAGGCCGCTCGATCAGCGCTTCGCGGGATTTGGAAACTTACGTCAATACCTATCTGTCCGGTCTGACCCCAGGAAAATTTGGTGCGAGCGGGGGGAGTTGAACCCCCATGGGCGTGAGCCCGGTGGATTTTCTTACCCGCTACAGCTTTCGCTGCCCTCGGCGCTCGCGCGCGTTACGGCGCGCTGACGCCGGTTTGGGGTCTGGACTATCCCTTCACCCTATTGCAGATCTTGTCTGCAACTTAGGTGCTGCCCGTCTAGTCTCTACACCTTCCCGGCCGGGAGCGTTTCCGGCCGTGCTTGGCTCGGGATTGCCGTTTGACAGGTTTCCCCGAATTTGAGCAGTTCTGCATCGCGGGTTTCCCGCGCGAGCACTCAAGTTGTTTGGTCTGAGTCCACTGCGTCTGCCATTCCGCCACGCTCGCATTGCTGGTTCACTTAGGAATCGGCGATCCAATCAGATCTGTGTTCCGCCTATTTTTTCTTCCGTCTTTTCTGCTGGGTTTTTTTCCTACAATGTTGATGAAGTAGACCACTAGCAGTGGCGCTGCTCTCGCGCAAGATGGCGTGTGCTCAGCCAGGACAGATTTGCCCGAAAAAAGACGCTTTTGAGTCCAGCGCGTGTAGTTCTAACTATTTAGAATTATTAGTCCATTATTTTTCAGATGTGAAACTGTGTAAGAAAATGTGTAAGTCTCAAACCCTGAATCTCGCCAGGTCCCATCCCTTCAAACACGTTAGACCTTGGTTTCACTTAGACCCGTTCCTCCTTGTGAGAATCCAAGCGCGCAAGATTTCGCCGCCGTCTCTAGGATCAAGCGGAAGTCCTTGTTCATGAGCCGGATTGCGAACTGAGGAGTGTAATCATTGCGCGCCGCCTTTGCGAGCTTGCCAGCGTGTGCCGGAGCAATCACCGCGGTGTGGGACAGCACCTCGAAAAGTCGATCGCGATTGAGCCCGGCTTTCTGACCAAGGGCAACGGCCTCGGCGATGGCCTGCATTCCGACACCCAGCAGAGTATTCACGACAAGTTTCATTGTCGTACCGGAACCACAGGGTCCGAGATAGAAATATTGCTGTGCGACCGCACGAAAAATCGGTTCGGCGTTATGAAAGATCTTCTCGTCGCCGCCACCGAACAATGTGAGCGTGCCTTGCTCGGCAGCCGGCGTGCTGCCGGAAATCGGGACATCGAGTACACTGACGTCACGGTCGGAGCCCAACTTGCGTTGTCTCTCTCACCAAATCTTGTGAGATTTGTGCGTTGCGTCTTACCGTTCAATCCTGCCGTGAAAACTTGCACAGGTTTTTAGCCCTGTAGAGTGATTCATTGTGCGTGATACCCTACCGCGTGGATATCAGTCCGGTTAGCCGAAGCAAACCCGGGATTTTCATCAAACAGAAAGAAATTTGACAGCTCCCCGGTCCGGCGATATTGCTCGGGCCAGAAAAAAAGGTGGTTTAAATTTCCTATACATAATGTGATTTGGCGCTATGTTACGCAACCGCGAGTGTAGTTGATGGCACTGTAAACCAAGTCGATTCCGGACTGGAAACGTGGTATGACCATAGTTGCCGAATCGGCTGGTCGCCGCCCGCACCCTTACCACAGAACATGAATCTCGCAATGAAACTGGGGAGTATCCAATGAGCGAACGTTTTGTCCGCAATAATGCCGCCAATCCAATGAATCCCATACCCCTGCCCAAGCAGGTGCCGGCCAAACGTGCCCTGGCCAAGCTGCCGGGCAGGAAAATTTTCTACGCCGACACCGGCGGCGAGGGCGAGGCTGTGGTCTTTCTCCATCCGGCCGCGACCGGTGATCCCAAGGTTTGGGCTTACCAGCAACCGGTCTTTGCCAAGGCCGGCTATCGGGTGATCAGTTATGCCCGGCGCGGCTACTACAAGTCCGACAACTTGCGCAAAGGCGACAAGCACTCGGCCGCCGATGACCTCGACGGCCTGCTCGACGCGTTGGCCATCGAAAAGGCCCATATCGTCAGCACCGCCGCTGGCGGTAGCATTGCTGCGGATTTTGCGCTTTCCTATCCCAAAAGGACTCTAAGCTTGGCGATCACCAGTAACTATGCCGGTATCCGCAATGGTAATATTTGGAAAAGCGCCCAGTCGATCCGGCCTAAACAATGGAACCAGATGCCGCGCTGGTATCGGGAATTCAGTTGCTCGTATATTGCGGCCAACCCAAGAGGCCTTAAAGCCTGGGACAAGCTGGCCGACCACGCCACCAAGCGCCAGGGCCGCCAGCAGGCGAACAACTTCCTTATTACGGCGCAAACCCTGACCAAGATCAAAGTCCCAACGCTGCTGGTTACCGGCGATGCGGATTCTTCAACGCCGCCGTCGATCATGCGGATGGTGGCGAAGTGCATCCGCCGGAGCGAACTCGTTACCGTCGCCGAATGCGGCCATTCGATTTATTGGGAGCATCCAAAGCTCTTCAACAATATCGTTCTTGATTTCATTCGCCGGCATCGAAAGCGCAAGCGCTAGGTGGCGACCCCTTTGCAGGTCCGGCCGCAATGAGAAACACGATGATCGATATCCGTCCTCTATCGGCCCATACCGGCGCCGAAATTCACGGTGTCGACGTGGGGCAATCACTCCCGGATAAGACCATTTTGGAGATCCGACTGGCGCACACCTAATTCTAAGTTTTTTAGGCGTAGGATTGAACTGATTTCTCCATCGAATCAAACCTGTGGCAAATTCTTTTGATCCGCAGAGCTAAAACTGGTGTTCTGCACGTCGTGAGCAGCGAATATTTTAGATCGACACCTTGCGCTGTTTCCGGGAGCATTAATTGGCCTACGGAAGGATTGATAATAGCGTTCCGTTTGGAGATATCCTGCGAGTCAGATTTAGGTGAGCCCCTCCTCTCTGCGTTCGGCGGTCTCACCGTGTCAGCCTGATTCGTTAATCTGACAATGGCACCCCCCTGCTCTAGGAGAGAGCAGAGGAAAAAAAGAAGGTTGCAAGAAAGAATGGTGCGAGCGGGGGGAGTTGAACCCCCATGGGCGTGAGCCCGGTGGATTTTCTTACCCGCTACAGCTTTCGCTGCCCTTGCCGCTTGCGCGCTTTACTACACGCAAACGTCGGTTTGGGGGTCTGGACTATCCCTTCACCATATTGCAGAACTTATCTGCAAGTTAGGTGCTGCCCGTCTAGTCTCTACACCTTCCCGGCCGCGTGTGCCCGGCCGGGCTTGGCTCGGGATCGCCATTTGAAAGGTTTCCCCGACTTTGAGCAGTTCTACATCGGCCGTTTCCCGCGCGAGCACTCAAGTTTGGTCTGAGTCCACTGCGTCTGCCATTCCGCCACGCTCGCATTACATTCTTGGTTCACTTAAAGCCGTCGGAACTGTGTTCCGTCTGTTTTTTTGTTCCTCCTTTTCCGTTAGATTTTTTTTCTGCCATGTTGATGAAAATGGAACCCTGTCAATTGCTGCTGCTCTCGCGCCTGCAGATATGTGGTTCGCCGCCCATGCTGCGCGTATCCGGAGCCAGGAAAGATTTGCCCGAAAGGGCACGATTTTGAGTCCTCGCATTCTTTCAACCAGCAGTTATCGAGAGACGCGAAACGTACAATTCTCGAAGCAATTCGCGGCTGGTGCGTGCTCATTGCTGCTCCCGAGTTTTCGTAGTGTGGGCACAATCACGGGCACAATAGCGCGTGCTTGGGGCGAGTGGATTTGAACCACGCCACTACTAGGAAGCAAGGCAGCAGAAAGCGGTAAATATTTTTATAGTTGTGCTAGATACGGCTTCTCATATATTTAGAAACCGATCCCAAAACGTCACGACCTAGCCCAGTAATACCCGCAAAAACCGAAACGGTTTCGGAAATAGAATGAGATGTGTCATAAGGTTATAGCTAAAAAACTAATCTGGATATCGATGGCATACTAATTTGAGAAAATGGCTAATGTCCATCAACCGCTGCCGCTACGCCGCATAGAAAAATATAGGCTCGCAAAGATTGCGCAGGATCTCGCTACTTGAAATGATAAGTAGCAACCGTCAAAATCGAAGACACACGGGCTATGTTATTGGATTAGCTTCACTTTTGGGTTCGAACATGAATAAAGAGTGCATGGTGGATCGCCAGGCCGGTGGCGCTCCGAACCAGAAAACCACACACAAACTCCCACCTCGCGACGGTGGTAAAATGCCGCGCACGTAATCGTGCGCTTTTTTCTATTCACCGAGGGAGAAAAATTTATGCCTAAAGAAGAAAGAAAAAAAGTGCACGCGTTCGTAACGTTGGAGATTTCAATAGATAATCCTAGAGTGAAGAACGGCTTCGAGAAGATCGGCAAATCGTTGGCGGAATGGAAGGAAGAAGTGGAAAAAGGACGAAGACGCGCTCGCGCATATGTAGCCGAGGAACGTCGAAAGAGAGGATATGGTCCACGTCGCGTTGGACGCTTACTGGCCTGAACCCGCCGTCCTGGCCCTGTTTCGGTAGGGCCGGGGACGGCAACCGCACGCATCCGAGCGTGGTCTACGCGGCGCAAGAGAAGACGCAGCGCACCGCGACCGGTGGTCCATTGCTCGGGACGCCGAGGACGCGTGCGACCCATCTAGGAAGGGATGACATGTCGTCGCTGGAAGGCAAGGTAGCACTCATAACCGGGTCCGGTCGGAACCTGGGCAAGGCCACTGCCGTCGAACTGGCCAGGCTGGGCGCCGATGTCGTGGTGAACGCTCGGACAAACCACAGCGAAATCGATGAAGTTGCCGAGCAGTGCCGAACCTATGGAGTCAGGGCACTTCCGATTATTGCTGACGTAGCATCTGGCCCTGCCGTGGAGGCCATGGTCCAGCGAGCGACCAAGGAGCTCGGTCACGTGGACATCGTGGTCAACATGGTGGGCATTCGGCCATTCAATCATTTCCTCGACATCACTGAGGACGAATGGAACCTTGTCCTCAACGTCAATCTCACAAGCTGCTTCCGAACGAGCAAATGCGTGCTGCCCCAGATGATTGAGCGCGGCTGGGGGCGAATCATCACCACATCAGGCGTCGGCGCCTATGAACACAGCACAACCAGAGTGCACGTACAGGCGGCGAAGATGGGGCTGGGTGGGCTGGTTCGGACCCTTGCCGAAGCGTTTTCCCGATACGGAATTACGGCGAATAACGTGGTCCCCGGCACATTCCGGACGCGGCGGCCTGCCGTGTGGTATGATAACGTTCCCAATGTCTTGCCGAATGCGGGCAAGTTCAACGATAAGGTGACAGAGAAGCAGCCCGGCGGCGGCGCAGACCGAAAGACAGCGGTAGGCCGCGTTGGTGCACCTGAAGAGCTTGCCTCGGTCATCGGTTTCCTCGTCAGTCCCGAGGCCTCCTACGTGACAGGGCAAACCATCCATGTGAACGGCGGCGCCTACTACAACGTTTGATTCGTTCCCAGTTCCGTGTTGCTCTTAGGAGAAGTCGCCGTACGGAATCTTTCGGACTACGAGGCCCTCGGCGAGCAAGGGGGTGAATCATGAAGGGCCTCCTAGGTCTGGCCATAACCCTTGTCAGCTTCGAGACTGCTTTGCTTCCTTAAAACTTGAAAATTTCCCGAAACTGCTTTTCGCCCCGCTGCAAATTGTTGATCTCAAACACCGGATCACTAGGACGCAATACGAGTCCCTTGGTGAGCCGCTCCAGCTTCGGGAGCACGCCAGTCCGGCTCGGAATTCTCTGCAGGTCGCTGATCAGGATTTGACCCTCTTTGGAAAGCACGAAATCGACGAAGAGGCGAGCGGAATTCGGATTTTTCGCCCTTGCAGAAACCGCTATAGGATGGATGCTTACAATCACAGGGTTTACCGCTACCCAATCAACGGGCGCGTCCTTTACCCGGAGCTGTTCCACCGAGTGCCCATTAACGTTTACCACTAACGACATCTCGCCCGCCGCCAGCAGCTGAACCAGGAGGCTCTGGCTTCCCGCGGGATGTAGTTCCTGGCGGGCCAGCGCGCGCATAAAAGCAATACCTTCTTTCTCCCCCATCAGCTCGAGCATGTTGATAAACCAGCGATAGTGAGCGTTGTTGATACCCATCTTGCCTTTCCAACCTTCATGTAAAAGGTCCTGGTAGCTCTTAGGATAGATTTCAGCGCGCACCTGCCTGGTATTGAGGGCGATCACGTTGGTATTCATGTAGTTGCTGGTCCAAAAACCGTCCGGATCTTTAAAGCCTTTTCCATAGAACTTCGCTTCTGGTGAGACGTATTTCGCAAGCCAACCCCCCTGCTTCGCACTTACCGTTTGCCCCGCTGACATCGTGATCACGTCGGGGTTATAGGTCCCTGCCTGGAACTCGGTGGTGATTTTCGCGAACAGCCTCTCGATCGGCAGGCTGAGGAGTTTCACGTCTTTCATGAATCCGTACTTTGCTTGAAAAGCCTTCGCCAAAATTTGCAGGTCGCGCAAGTTGGTATCACCGTAAACCACCAGCTGCCCCTCTTGCTTGGCCTTTTCTTCCAGCGAACCCTGTTGGGCGGCGGCGGTATTTACAACAACAATTGCAATGAAAAACGAGCATACGATCTTTGCCATCATGACAACTCCTTCTCGCACTCCCGGGTTAGCACTAAAACTCCTCGACTGCGACGCGACTAACCTAGGTTGTCACTACACCATTTGACCTATTTTTGACAAGACCGCATCGGAACCCGGTATCGCGAGAGAATTTCTTGCGCCAAAAAAAGCTCGATTCCCGATAACGAATATATCAACCCTCCGATTTCCGAAGCCTCAGCGATTCTTTTATATTGCTGGGGCTTTTCTCTATTGAAGTTTTACCAGTGCCCTTGACTGGAGCGAACTTCGTCCGGACATGGGTCCCGGTGGGCCTTTGTTGAATAGCTCTCGTCGAGGCCCTGGATCAAGCTACGGTTGTGATTTTTCTTCGTACATACAAAACTAGACGGAAATGGACGGTAACGAGGCACTTAGCGGCCGGCAGTTGAGGGTTATCCCATATTTGATCGGGGCGCCGTCTGTTGAAGACGGGTGCAAGCGGGCGCGCGTTAGCAAGGCGGCGGTTTCATGAAGACACCCGTACACCCGAAGAGTTGATAGCGATTATCGAGGCGAAAGGACGAGAAGTCACCGAAGCGTTAGCACTGCTAAGAAAAGAAAACCGCCCGCCATCTAATCGTGCGGGAAACCCTATCCGCGACTTCCGCGAAAGTTGGGCGAAGGCGTGCAAAGAGACGGGGCTTGCGGGAAAGCTATTCCACGACTTTCGCCAGAGCGCCGTTAGGAACATGGTTCGCGCTGGCGTCCCTGAAAGAGTGGCAATGAATGTGAGCGGGCACAAAACTAGGAGCCTGTTCGATCGTTACAATATCGTCAGCGAAGATGATTTGAGAGAGGCAGCACGACGCACTTGGCAACATGCCCAAAGCCAGGAGCAAACGACGAAGGTCGTGGCCTTAAGAGCGAATCAATAAGCGTTCGGGCACAGTTTGGGCACAATGAGCGCACGCACCAGCCTGAGAATCCTGCATCCGAAGGCACTAAGTAACGGATTTTACTTGGTGCCGGAGGGGGGAATCGAACCCCCACAGGGTTACCCCTACTGGATTTTGAGTCCAGCGCGTCTACCAGTTCCACCACTCCGGCACGGAAATAACTAATAACGAACCCCGGCTTCTCTTACAAGAGTTACACGAACAGCCCTGGTAGGCGGACAAAGACCGCTTGTTTCTTTATCGTTCGGGCTCTAGTCCGATTGACGAACACGAGCGACGAACACGAACAACGCTTACCAGCGCGCCACGAGTTTTTCTTTCGCCGCTTCCTGCCAATCGGTGTCTTTGGCGATCGTGACATCCGCCGAGCGGAGAGCCCGATAGGTTTTGGAATCCGCGCCGGGCGGGTCGATCCCGTTCTGGACGTCGCGGATCGCATCGAGCAGGCACTTGCGAAACTGAATGATCGCCTTGTCGGTGCTTCCAAGGTGCTCGCGTGAGCGGTCGACGATGGGTCCCATGCTCTCCTGAACGGCTAGATCCTGGTTGTTAAGACCTTTGATTCCTGTGAATGTCTTGGTGCGCTGGATCTCCCGGTCGATCAACCAGTCATTCTGCCGCGTTTGGTGGCGGATGACACCCTCGCCAGTAGGCCCTCTACCGGAGAACGTTTCCCTTTTTAGGATATATTCAGGGCTCAGCGGCTTGTCTTCATCGACCGCGAGCATCCAGTTGTAGATCATCGTGTTTTCGTCGTCCATCGGCACCCACATGTGGCCTTGGATGGTGGGTACCGCCAAGCGATTGCCGCTTCCTTCGTAATCGACCTGGTGCGATCTAAACTGATGGAACGGCAGCACGAATTGGTAGATGCGGACGTAGTTGCCGATCTCTTTAAGATCGCGTATGCCGGCGTAACGAAAACCATAAGACGTTCGTTCGACGTCTAAGCGCGGAGCGGTATCGATGCGCTTAAAATGACGCTTGTTTGCCAGGTCGTTGTTGTGAAGAAAAGAGGAATGGACCGTATCGATGCCGCCCTCAACGGCTTGCACATAGTTGCAGTACTCACGGGTTTTCGACACAAAGCGATGAGTTTCTGGTGCCCTACTCCATTCCATGCCCGGCTCTTCCGGCTTCTTCTCCGGCGGACCCATATAGGCCCAGATAACGCCGCCTAATTCTACCGTTGGGTAGGATTGAATGCGCACCTTGTCCTTGAAGCGGCTCTCGACGGGCTCGTTGGGCATATCGACGCATGTCCCTTGGGCGTCAAATTTCCAGCCGTGGTAGACGCATCGAAGACCATTCTCCTCGTTCCGGCCTAAGAACAGCGACGCGAGCCGGTGGGGACAGTATTCTTCCAGTAGACCTATTCTTCCCTCGGTATCCCGGAATGCCACCAGATCTTCGCCGAGAAGCCTCACGCGTGCGGGGGGACAATCGGGCGCCGGTAATTCCTCCGACAGAAGCGCAGGCATCCAATAGCGCCTCATTACCTCTCCCATAGGGGTCCCCGGTCCTACCTGGGTGATCAATCGATTCTCTTCCTTTGATAACATTCCTCTCCTCCTTAGGGCTTGGTTGGCCTCGATCAGTATTGTGCAACTTCAGCGCAGCTTGAAGCAAGAGTTGGGCAAATATTGTGCAGCGAGCAAAAAACAGAGCGCAACCGGAATGTCGGTAAGTTTTACTTTCGGAAGTGGGACTTAAACGTCTCGCCGAAATCGATCTCCGGATGCAAAGTACGTGCTCGCTCGATCAAAACATCCTCGGTTTCGCTGTGGTCGGGGTCTGGCGCACAGCTGTCTACCGGACAAACGTCTGCGCACGCCTGCCGGTCATAGAAACCAACGCATTCTGTGCATAGAACCGGATCGATGACAAAGATTTCCTCGCCCCGTGAAATAGCGCTATTCGGACATGGCGTTCTGCACGCTCCGCACCGGATACATTCCTTGTTGATCTTGGTTGCCATCAGTCCGACAACTTCTTCGAAATTGTTTGCCGATCCAACCAGATCAAATGTTGTCCTACCGAATCCACAAAGCGGCCTTTTACCACTTTGCGACCAGGAGTTCTTCTGCTGCTTCTTGCCACTTGATACCTTTCGGCAGGACGAGGTCGCCGGAGCGAATCCCGCGGTAAGTCTTGGGATCCAGGCCACGCGGTTCAATTCCTTTTTTAAAGTCCGTAATGGAATCCAGCAGAAGGTAGCGCAGCTCAATGATCGCCTTGTCAGTGGTTCCCAGGTGCTCACGCGTGCGGTCTTCAATAGGTCCCATGCTCTCCTGAACCGCCAAGTCCTGCGTGTTCACGCCTTTGATACCCGTATAGGTCCTGGTGCGCTGCACTTCCCGGTCAATAAGCCAGTCATTCGCGCGGGTACGATGACGCACTCTTGTCTCTCCTTCGGGCCCTCTTCCTGCGCCTGCCTCATACTTGTGAATATATTCCCGCGTTAGAGGCTTATCTTCTTCGATGGCGAAGATCCAGTTGAAGATCAGCGTGTTTTCATCGTCCATCGGCACCCACATGTGGCCTCTTATCTGAGGAATCGATTTGCGTGACCCGCTCCCATGCTCGTACACCACTTGAGCTGACCTAAACTGGTGGAACGGCAAGACAAATTGGTAGATGCGAACGTATCGGCCCTTTTCCCCTATATCTCTTATGCCCGCGTAACGAAAACCGTAGGGAGTTCGCTCGACCTCCAATCTGGGTGCCTGATCCAAGCGCTTGAAATGGGTCAGGTCTGAAAGGTTGTTATCGTGGAGAAACGACGAATGGACGGTATCGATGCCGCCTTCGATGGCCTGCAGATAGTTGCAGTACTCGTGGGTCACCGACACATTGTGGTGCGCAGCCGGGGCTCTAAGCCATTCCATACCAGGTGGCTCCGGCATCTTTTCCTTTGGTCCCATGTAGGTCCACACGACTCCCCCGAGTTCGCGCGTCGGATAAGATTTCAGAAAGACCTTTTCCTTGAACCGGCTCTCGATAGGTTCGTTGGGCATATCCGTGCAGTCGCCATCGACATCAAACTTCCAGCCGTGATACACGCAGCGCAGTCCGTTCTCTTCGTTGCGCCCTAGAAACATCGACGCCAAACGATGCGGGCAGTACTCCTCTAACAAACCGACCTTGCCGTCGGTGTTGCGAAAGGCGACCAACTCCTCACCCAGGATTTTTACCCTCACGGGCGGGCAATCCGGCGTGGATATTTCTTCCGTGAGGCAGGCGGGGAGCCAATAGAGCCGCATAATCTCACCCAGCGGTGTCCCTGCTCCTACCTCCGTCACCAGTTTGTTTTCTTGTCTCGTCAGCATAACTAGAAATTCCCCTTATTCGTTGGCTATGAGTAAACTCTCGCGAGCGGAATTAACGCAAAAGAATTGCCACGGCGCTAACTATTCAATAAATCAAGAAGTCCTCTGCAGCCGTCATTCCTAATTTCCGGAGCGACCGAGTGAATTTCCCAAATTTTGGAAAACTGTTTTCGCAGCGCCTGTAGTGTGGAATCTTTTTGTACTCGGTTTGCGAGTGATAAGACCGGTTGTGGACCTTAAAGGCTTGGGTTCAGCGATGAAAAATGGATCCAGGGGTGTTGCCGGAAGACAGAGAGATCAGGCGGTCTATCTGTATCAGGCACCACTTGTCCGGAGTGGTGAGCAGCATCGGGCTATGGGACATAGCCAAGCAGCCAATGAGTTCAGACTTACTCCAGCTCTTGGTTTAGACGGTGGATCAACTGAGTGACGCGGGTCGAGGGAGCTAAAAATCGTGAGCATAGGGAAGATCTTTTGGGGGCTGTGAAACATCGAGATTCTTCGTCGCCCTGAGGCTTCTCAGAATGACCACATCAGCGTTCCGACGCCACAAACACCCAACCCAAGACTGACGTCTCACGGCTCCAATTCAAATTGCAAATTGCAGACTCTAGATTTTTTATAATTGAAAATCTTCAGTTTGCTCTTTTGGCGTTGATCCCACCCCACGCATCCCGTATCCCTTTGCCCCTTATGCCTCACCCCTCACTTCTTACCCCGGAAAGAGGATCTGCCACAGGTCCCGGAGCGAGGTTACGCCACTGAGTTCTGGGGATTCGAGATGACTCAGCTGCCGGAGGTTGCTGCTGGGCAGGATGCAGCGCGTGAAGCCCAGCTTAGCGGCTTCTTTGACGCGCGCTTCAGCTTGCGCGATGCCGCGGATTTCCCCGGCCAAACCGACCTCACCGAAAAAAACGGTCTTCGCGTCCAGGGCCTTCTCTTCGTAGCTTGAGAGAATGGCGGCGATGATAGCCAAATCAACCGCCGGCTCTTCAACTTGCACGCCCCCGGCGACATTGACGAAGATGTCTTTGTTGAAGAGCTTCGCGCCCATCTTTTTTTCCAGAACGGCCACGAGAAGCGCTACCCGGTTGTGGTCGACGCCGATCGTTGTGCGCCGCGGCACAGCGAGAAATGAAGGGCTGACGAGCGCCTGGAGCTCCACCAAAATAGGCCGCGTCCCTTCCATGCTGCACACGACAGCCGATCCGGGCGCGTGGATCGGTCGCTCGGAAAGAAACAGTTCCGATGGATTGCTGACTTCGCGCAAGCCCGCCTCTTTCATCTCGAAGACGCCGATCTCGTTGGTCGATCCAAAGCGGTTTTTTACCGCTCTTAAGATCCGGAAGTTATGGCCTGTGTCCCCCTCGAAATAGAGCACCGTGTCAACCATATGTTCCAGAGTTCGGGGACCGGCGATAGCGCCGTCCTTGGTGACATGGCCGATTAAGAAGGTGCTCAGGTTGCTGCGCTTAGCCAGCGTGATGATCATGCCGGAACACTCGCGCACCTGCCCGATGCTCCCCGGCGCCGACGGCAAGTTTGAGCTGTAGACCGTTTGTACGGAATCGATGACCAGCAGGTGAGGTTTGCATTTCTTGATCTGATCCAAGATCCTTTCCAGTGAGGTCTCGCTAAGTATCAGCAGGTGATCCGAAGTGATTCCGAGCCGCTCGGAGCGCATCTTGACTTGGCGCTGTGATTCCTCGCCGGTGACATAAAGGGATGTGAGGCCCTTTTGACTCAGGGCAGTAAAAGCTTGCAGGAGCAGCGTCGATTTGCCGATTCCCGGATCACCACCGATCAGGATGACCGAACCGGAAACAAGGCCGCCGCCAAGCACCCGATCAAATTCACCGATGCCGGAGAGAACCCGTCCTTCTTCCTGCGTTGAAATCTGCGAGAGACGGGACGGATCTTGGCGTCCTCCGCTCACTTCCGCCCGGGTATGTTTATTGATCTCGGTCGTTTCTTCGACCAGGCTATTCCACTGGTTACAGTCCGGGCATTTGCCGAGCCAGCGCGGCGACTGGTAGCCGCAATTCTGACAGGCAAAAACGATCTTGGGCTTGGCCATGTAAGTCTACAGGTACCGCCGTCCTGAGGCCGGCGTCCGAGGTTTTCGACAAGAATTTGACTGTTGGTGAGCGCTTGTTCGGATTAGGACAGGAACCTGGAGCACACCACGCCAGCGATTATGCCGCTACGATGTCCACACGGGCAGTATAACCGAGTTGTCGTAGCAATTGCTCGCAGTCCTCCCACGTCAAACCGAAAGCGCGTACATCGGCAACTCCAAGTCGTGCCACCGCATCGGATATGACACCTACATCTTGCTCCGCGAATTCTCCCTCCATCATCGCCTCTTCCGCCCAACTGACCAACTCCGCGAGGGAAATGTCATGGCGCAAGTACGCCGCGATTTTATCGGCCACGGTCTGTTTTGTGATAGTCATACAATAAATCCTATACTTTCTGATGGCCTTTATCCACCGGATATTTCTCGTGCACTTCGATGAGCTTGCCCTGCTCGTCGTAGATCTCCTGCCAAAAGCGGAGTGTCAATTCCTGCGCGTCAACCTCTTTTAGATAACGTGCCCGCCACCCGGCACGTCCCAGCACATCCAGCCAATAGCGTCTTCCGCCGTTAGGCGAATCTTCCCAGTTTCTAAATTGCTTTTCGTTCTGGGCGCGACTGTTCATTCCTATTCTTTCCCCGCTTCCCATCCCATCAGGTCCTTGGTGTCGAAGTTGCCGGCTCCGACGTGAGCCGAAGCGATGCCCGCCTTGAGTTCGGTCGAAAGGATGAAGTCCAGATCTTCAGCCATGACTGTAAAGCGCCGCCCGCGTTTCAATCTCTTTTTATCGGAACGACCCTGGCGTTATCCGTGTCTGTCCGCTCGCGCGAATCGGCTCTGCGCAACAGCCCTGGCGCAACGTTCCAATGCTGTCCTGTATCGGTGATCACGGTAACCGTTTTTCGATTGTACCGGGTCACGATTCCGATCAAAGGCGGATGCCCCTCCGGATGAAACGTTACACGTTCGCCGATCCCATAGTCCAGCATCTGCGAGTGCGCGCGCATCTGGTTCAAAAAAACGTAGCCGCTCGACGATCCGGTGGTTCAAATCGATAAGTTCCACTTCGCTGAGTGTATCGATATCAATCTTCGTCGTGGTTTCTACTTCCTCTTTGACTGCTCCTAATTCATTCTCAAAGTATGTCGAACCAGTGGATAAACTCTCCTTCACCGTACTCGGCTAAAATTCATAGCCCGGGCCCAACCAGTAATGCCAATCAGCAAACAACTCGCTGGTTTGGGGCTCCGCTACCAACGGTTCCAACTCACAAACATCTCTGATTCACACTCTTCCTGCGGAGCCATACCCAAGAATTTCGCCGATTCTACGCGACCTAATCGCCCGTTTACAAGTACTAAAAGATCCCTTTACGTGTTGCCAAAATAGCGTATCCTTACGATAAATTACTCGCTCATGGCAGCAGACATGACTGATTGAAAATCGGGTTCTGCTTTGAAACACAGCTTTGGAAAGGCAAAAACCGTATGCACTTTACGACCCGGATGAAGCGAGAAAAAGTACATCCCTTTTTCGCCCCGATCGTTGCTGAGCCGGCCGGAGTCGATTATCGGACGCTCGACGTTCCTGAGCACGTGGTGCCTTTGTTTGGCCGAAGGCCGTCGACGCTTTGGTATCTTGGGAATACTTCTCTTGTTAAGCAGCCGCTCGTCGGGATCGTGTCTGCTCGCGCAGGCGAGTCCAACCTAATTCTAAGTACCGCCGAGCTCTTAAGACAACTGGTCCGTCTAGAGATGTCTTTCATTGGCGGATGGCATTCTCCTCTTGAGAAAGAGGTATTAAAAATTTTACTGCCGGAGTCACCACGTACTATTATCTGCCTTGCAAAAAGCATAAACCGGTTCGGTTTTTTTCAGGAACTGAAAACCTTGCTCAATCAGGACCGCTTGCTTTTGCTGACTCATTGCAGCCCTCACGCGAAGCGAATCAGCCGGGATGCGTCCGTCAGGCGAAACCACCTAGTGGCAGGATTGGCGAACGTCATGTTGGTTCTGCGGGCGCCGGAAGGAAGTGCCACGTTTAAACTGGCACAATCTGTCATCAAACTGGGAAAGCCGGTCTTGGCCCCTGAGCACCCGGTGAATGAGAACCTTCTCGCTTCCGGTGCGTTGCCGGCGACCTTCGAGACAATTCAGAAAGGCCTGCGGGAGCCGCGGAAAGAGACCAATTAGCCGTACTTCAGATAACGAATTGACTACGGTTTTTCCGCGACGACCTTGCCGTCCTTCCAAACGTAAATCGGCGTGCCGTACATCCGGGCGGTTTTACGCGCAACTTTGGCGGCGCGCCGCAGCGCGCGACCGACGGCAGCGGAGAACTCCTGCGTTTCCTTCTTTACTCTAGTTCGCTTCTTCATGGCCCTTGCTCCAACAATCGAGGGGTCGTTCCAGAGTTATCATACACACTCCAGGCATCGGCTAAAAGCCGATAGTGCTTTACGAAGTTATTCCAGCTCCGCGAAAAGCGGCGACGAACGTCACGTGAAGGTACGTTGTGACCGCCTTGTTTAACCCGGGCAGCGATACGCCGAAGCGCCAATTGAGGCGAGGAGACTCGAAGATAAATAATTTCGAGACGGTAACCGGCGGCTTTCCATTGGTTTAGCCGCCTGAGATAGGTAAGTCCGCTTAAAGTGCTTTCGAAGGCAAACTCGTCCTTGGCGCGGGCAAGCCGGTCGAGTTCTCGAAGAAATAGACGCCCCGCGGCTAACGCCACCAATTCTGGGCACAGAGGGGATAAGCCGCCGGCAATCAAATCCGAGTTAACAAAATGAACGACATCGGCGTCCTTGAGCAGGTACTCGCACGCAAAAGTAGTTTTTCCAGAGCCGTTGGGTCCCGTAATGATGATGCAACGGGGTGATGAACGCGCTAGCTTGCTCATAGGAGTCTGCGGATTTTAGTGGCGCTTTATTAATAATGAGACCGACAAGTTCCAGAACTACCTTCTGGCTAGAGCAATTTTATCAATAGTACGTGACACGGGAGCCCTTTGACAAGCCTGCCACGGTTGCCTAATGGGCTTATCCCTGCGATAAATTTAGTCTCTAATGCCCGCAGATTTTATCCAAAGAGAACTGGAGGCCCTGAAGGGTGCGGGGCTTTACCGGAGCCTGCGCCGCGTTGATGGGGAGCAGGGGCCGACTTTAATGGTAGACGGGAAGGAAGTTCTCAATTTCTGTTCCAACAATTATCTGGGCCTGGCAAACCATCCGGCTTTGCGCCAAGCGGCGAAGGAGGCGATCGACCGCTACGGCTGTGGCTCAGGCGCCTCGCGCTTGATCTCAGGCAATATGGAGCTGCATGAGAAGCTTGAACAACGCATTGCATGGCTCAAGGGAACGGAAGCCGCTTTGGTCTTTAACTCGGGCTATCAGGCTAACACGGGGCTTCTTTCCTGCCTCGTGGGTGAGGGAGACACGATCTTGAGCGATGCGCTGAATCACGCCAGCCTGATCGATGGCTGCCGCCTCACGCGAGCGCGCGTGAGTGTCTATCCTCATTGTGATTTGAACCGGTTAGAGAAAGAACTGAATAAAACGGGCGGTGTCGCGAAGAAACTCATCGTCACGGAAACGCTCTTTAGCATGGACGGCGATGAGGCTCCTCTCGCCGAGATCGTGGAATTGGCTGAACGGTTTGGCGCTATGGTGATGGTCGACGAGGCCCATGCGACCGGGGTCTTTGGCCCCAACGGCGCTGGCATCGTCGCCAAGCTGGGGCTCGGAGATCGAATCCTGGTTCAGATGGGGACTTTGGGAAAGGCGTTAGGGGGCTTTGGCGCCTATGTGGCGGGAAGCCGGGCCTTGCGCGAGCTTATTATCAATCGCTGCCGAACTTTCATTTTCACCACTGCCTTGCCTCCCAGCGTGCTCGCGACTTCTATTGCCGCCGTTGCGATTTTGGAAAAGGAACCACAGCGCCGCCTGGCGCTCTGGCATAATTGCCGGGCGCTACGAGACGGCTTGAAGAAAATCGGTTTTACCCTGGGAGAAGGTCAAGGTCCGATCCAGCCGGTGATGATCGGTGACGCGATCAAATGCATGGCTCTCTCCGCGCGCCTCTTGGAAAAAGGAGTCTTCTGTCAGGGCATCCGCCCTCCCACGGTCCCGGCCGGGACGTCGCGCTTGCGCGCCACAGTAATGGCGACCCACAGTCATGAGCATCTCCATCGGGCGCTTAAAGCCTTCGAAGAAGTAAAACACGGAAGCAATGAGGACTGAGTGCTGAGGCGGAGTACAATCGAGCCTCGAACCTCAGTACTCGTTGCTCAGTCCTGAAGACACGCCGCGATGACATTCGACTACGACGAACTTAAGCGTTTGGACCGTACCTACCTCTGGCATCCGTTTACGCAGATGAAGGAATGGATGGGCGAAGATCCATGCATTATCAGCGAGGGCGACGGACACTATCTCGTAGACGTTCACGGCCGGAGGTATCTGGATGGCGTCTCATCGCTTTGGTGCAACGTCCATGGGCATCGGAAGCAAGAGCTAAACGACGCACTGAAGACACAACTCGACCGGCTCGACCACTCTACCTTCTTGGGTCTAAGTCACATACGGGGCATTGAGCTCGCGGAAAAACTCGTTGGCATCGCTCCTGGCGGTTTGCGCCGGGTTTTCTACTCCGACAATGGGGCCACGGCAGTGGAAATTGCTCTGAAAATGGCGGTTCAATATTGGCAGCTCAAAGGCGAAGTCCAGCGTTCGCAGATCGCATCGCTAGCGGAGTCCTATCACGGCGATACCGTCGGCTCCATGAGCATGGGCTACTCTGAGACTTTTCACCGCTTTCATAAGAGTCTTCTCTTTCCGGTTTTACGCCTGACGCCGCCCCATGTTTTTCGCTACTACAAAGGGATGGCCGAATCGAAAGCGTTAAGTGCCGCGGTCGAGGAGGCTAAGGATAAGCTGACAGAACACAAAAACACTCTCGCGGCGTTGGTGATGGAACCCTTGATGCAGGGCGCGGCGGGCATGTGGGCACAGCCGATTGGCTACGTCCAGGCCCTGCACGAGATCTGCCGCAAGCATGGGACTCTCTTTATTCTGGACGAAGTGGCAACGGGCTTTGGACGCACGGGAAAGATGTTTGCTTGCGAGCACGACAACGTGAGCCCGGATATTCTTTGCCTGGCTAAGGGAATCACCGGCGGCTATCTTCCTCTGGCTGCAACGCTGGCCACGGAGGAAATCTTTGCCGCTTTTCTCGGTGACTATGACGAGTTCAAGAGTTTTTTCCACGGTCATACCTATACAGGCAACCCGCTTGGTTGCGCCGTCGCGCTCGCGAGTCTGGAGCTTTTTAAAAAGGAGGAGATTCTCGCTCGGATGCAGCCCAAAATCGCCTACCTGAAGCAGCGTTTAAACGGCGAGTTTCTGCCGCTGGCACATGTCAGCGACGTGCGCCAATGGGGCTTCATGATCGGCATCGAGCTGATTCAAGACAAAGGGAGCAGGAAAACCTATCCAACGGACCAACGCATCGGCCATAAGGTCATACGCGAAGCGCGCCAGCGTGGCGTTATCATCCGCCCTCTGGGCGACACCATTATCTTGATGCCGCCCCTTTCACTCGGTGACAAGGAGCTGAAGACGCTTCTGGATGTGACACGCGATTCGATTTTGGCCGTCACGAAAAACTGATGGGGAACGGACTTCTCATTACCGGCACCCACACCGGCGTGGGCAAGACTCTCGTTGCCTGTGGCTTGGCTTCTCTCCATAGAGAGATGGGGTACAAAGTAGGCGTGATGAAACCGGCGGAGACCGGGTGTCAGGAAAGGGACGGAGAGTTATTTCCTCAGGATGCCGTTTACCTTAAAGAAGCCTCGGGTTGTGAAGAACCTTTGGAGCGAATTTGCCCGTATCGCCTGCGTGATCCCCTTGCCCCCAGTGTCGCGGCGGGGAGGGAAGGGCTAAAGATTGACGTCTCGTTGATCTCAGATGTTTACGACGAGATCAGCTCGGCTCACGATATTACAATAGTCGAAGGTGCCGGCGGGCTGCTCGTGCCTCTCTTGCCGCATTACACTTACGCGGATCTTGCAGGCCTCTTGAAGCTCCCGGTCGTGGTGGTCGCCGCCAATCGCCTCGGGGTCATTAACCACCTTTTACTCACACTGGAACACGCATCCTGCCGGGGACTGCGCGTGTTCGGCTATGTCTTGAACCACCTGGAGAGCCAACCATCGCTTGCCACCGAAACCAATGCCGAAGCTTTACTTTCCTTGACTGCGGTCCCTTGTCTGGGAGCGATTCCGTATGTTGAGGGGTTGGAGTCTAAGAGGTTGTCTCTTAGCGACCTATTTGAACAGCAACTCGACCTCAGACCGCTAGCGCCGGTTCTGCAGCAAAGATAAGATAGAGGAAGGAAGGTCAGCTTCGTAGGTATTAAAGGATCTCTATGCCCAAGACGATCCAGCAGAGCGCTATCTTGCCGGCAGCGGCAGCACGGCTGTACGACATGTATCTTGACCCCGAGATTCACGAAGCGATTACGGGGATCCCGGTCACGATCAGTTCAGCGCCGGGTTCGGCATTTCGCGCGTTCAATGGCATGCTTTCGGGAAGCATGCTATACACCGTGCCCAAGCAGTTGATCGTGCAGGCCTGGCGATCCGGCCATTGGCGTGCCGAGGACGTCGACTCGATTCTGGTCCTCACGTTTTGGCCAGATAGCGACGATTCAGGCCGGATCGAGCTGGTTCACGTTAATGTAGCCGATCAGGATGTTCAGGGCGTAACCGAGGGATGGGAAAAATACTATTGGACCCCGTGGAGAAAATATCTGCAGCAGATAAATTCTCAACTATAGATCATTCAGCGAGGAGAATATGATGAAACTCTACTATCACCCGGCCTCCACGACCAGCCGGCCGATCATGCTGTTTGCCGCCGAGAGCGGGCTCGACATCGACTTCCAAATCGTCGATATCCTGACCGGCGAACACCTCCAACCAGCCTACGTTGCGATCAACCCGAACCACCAGGTGCCGGTGCTGGAAGACGGCGATTTCCGCCTGACGGAGAGCTCGGCAATTCTTAAGTACCTTGCCGAGAAGATCAGCTCCCCCGCCTACCCGTCGGATCTCCGCAAAAGGGCTCGGATAAACGAAAGGATGGACTGGTTAAACACCGGTCTCTATCGTGATCTAGGCTACGGGTTTGTCTATCCTCAAGTCCTACCGCATCACCGCCGGGCGAGAGACGAGCAGCAAGCCGGAACGCTCGCCTGGGGAAAGGAGAAAGCCGAGGGATGGCTTAAGATCCTCGACGAGAATCTCATTGGCCCACACAACGCGTATCTCTGTGGCGACGAGATGACGATCGCGGACTATTTCGGCGCGCCCCTGCTGACGCTCGGAGAACTCATCCGGTGCGACTATTCCAGCTATCCGAACATCTGCCGTTGGCTCGGCAAAATGAAGGCGCTTCCGCGCTGGCAGAAGGTAAACGAAGGATTTTACGGTTGGGCCGGCTCGGTTAAAGACCTTCAGTTCGATGCTATCTGACCGCACGACCGGACTCCTCAAAGGAGGGTTGATAATGATCAAAAAGCTCCATCATGCTGCATACCGCTGCCGCGACTCGGAAGAGACGCGCAAATTCTACGAAGACTTTCTGGGGCTCCGGCTCGCAGGCACGCTCGAGATTGCGGAAACGAAGACCGGCCGAAAGACCGGCACGCTACATACCTTCTACGAGCTTGACGACGGTTCTTATATCGCCTTCTTCGAGGCGCCGGACATGCCGTTCGAGTTTAAGCCACAGCACGACTTTGATCTTCACCTCGCCCTGGAGGTCGACCCGCCGATCTTGGAAGCGCTGCTAAATCGGGGAAAGTCTCAAGGCATCGAAACGCGCGGCATCTCCGACCACGGAGTTGTCCATTCCATCTATTTCCGTGATCCGAACGGCTACGTGATTGAGCTGGCGGCGAAGACGCCTGCACACGACAAAGCGATGGATCCAGCGACCAACGGGGCGCGGGTAAAGCTTGACAGATGGCAGGCGGCAAAACCGCAGTCTGCGGCCCGGAGTATGAAGTAATTTTGTGCCACGGGTACCACGATGCGAAAAGTCAATTTACTACTCACCGCTCTGCTGGTCACAGGTTGTGCAGCCAGTAACCCGGCTGGCTTGTCAAGCGAGCGTCGGCTCGGCGCCAATTCCAAGGTAGGCAATGGGACGGTGTCCAGCTACGCGGAGTTCGACAGGAACGGGGCGCCCACGGCAATCGGCATCGTTTTCCAGGCGAGCGCTTTGGACGGGCTCCCCACCGCACATTCCGATGGGCATCATTGCTTTGACCGGAACAAGGATGGGAAGGTTGACCTGGACACAGAGTGCTTCGCTTCCCACGAATGGGTCATTCCGTTACCAAGCAACGCGGCGCGGCGTTCGGAGATACCCTTCAAATGGGTGGGTCTGAACTGGAACCCCTTCGGCCACATCCCCCCGGGGGTATATGACCTCCCGCATTTCGACGTCCATTTTTACATCGAGCCGATCGAGAAGGTTTTTGCCATCGGATCCGGCCCGTGCGGTCCCGAATTTGTTCGCTGCGACCAGTTCGAACTGGCTACCAAGCCCCTGCCGCTCAATTATGTTCATCCGGATTTTAAGAACGTCGACGCGGTAGCGCCGGCGATGGGCAATCACCTGATTGACCAGACGGGCCCCGAATTCAAGGGGCAGAAGTTTACGCGATCCTGGATCTATGGCGTCTATGACGGCCGCGTCACCTTTCTTGAGGAGATGGTAACGCGCGAGTATTTGCTGAGCCAACCCACTGCCTGCTTTCCACTAAAGTCGCCGGCAGCCGTGGCCATCAGCGGCTACTATCCCACCCAGTCCTGCATCCGGTACCTTCCCCAGGCAAACGAGTACACCGTTTCAATAGAAGGATTTGTCCTGCGTGAGCGTAGCGCTCCCGCAAGCATTCCAAGTGCAAAGTCCAACTGATCGACTACCCATGCGGGCCACGCGTCGACGTGCAGGGTGACCGGTTGGGAACGCGCAGCCATCCGGTCTAATCTCTCACCTCTGTTGCCCCTTACCTTGAGAGTTTTCCACCCAAACCCGGGAGAGACCGGCGGTCGTCATGTTGATGCGGGCGTCGAAGTCGGTCTCGAATCCGCTGATGTTTTTTCGATACGTAAAGTAACGCGGAACGGAGGCCAGGGGAATCTCCGCGACGTCCCCATAAATAGCGCGGATCGCCGTTGAGTAGAGCTCGTAGCGCTTTTTATTGTCGGTCATTTTTCCTGCTTCCTCGAGCAAGCGATCGACTTCTTTGTTACAGTAACCGCCGAAGTTCCTGGTGCGGTTATTGGCTTTAACCTCCTCCCCGGTGCAGGTAAAGTCCTCGGGATAAATCTCGCCGGGGTCACTGCCGACCGTGCCGCCGCGTATGTTAAACATGTATTCCCCGCTCCTTTGGCGCTTCCGGTAGGCGTTCCATTCAACAATCGTTTGCTTCGCGTTGATCCCGGCGCTAACGAGTTGCTCCTGAATGATCTTGTCACTCTCTTCCACGCCTTGCCCAGCGGGTGTTAGCAGCTCGATAGCGAACTCCGGACCGACTCCGGCCTCTTCGAGGAGCGTTTTAACTTTGACGAAATCGCGTTTCACTTCAGGAAGCTCGACATACCAGGGGTTTCCCTTGAAGGCGCGCTGGTCTACGGGATCTCCGAGACCAAAAAAGGCATCGTCGATATATTTCTTTTTATCCAATGCGTAAAGGACGGCTTGACGCAGCTTGATGTTGTCAAAGGGAGCGGCGGTGAAGTTGAAAACCATGCGGCGAAGCCCGGCATACTTGCCTGCCGTAGCCCGCAAATCGGGAAATTCGCCCTTAATGATTTTGCTGACGAGGTCATAAGGAGACCTCTCGATCATCCCCACGTCGCCCGCTTGCAGCGCGGCGAAGCGGGCCTGCGGGTCCCCAATCGGTTTGATAACCAGTTCATCCAGGTAAGGGAGCCCTTTCTGCCAGTAGTTGTGGTTCCGCGCCAAAGATAGCTCCTTGTCCTTGCTCCACTCTTTAAACACAAACGGGCCGGTACCTGGGGGGAAACTCGGTAGGTTCTCGGTCGCGCTAGGGACTGAACCCTGGGGGATGATTGGAAAGGGACGAAGCGTCGCCAGGTTGGAAAGGAACACTGCTTCAGGCTCCTTGAGCACAAACTGGATCGTAAACTTGTCGCCGGCGTTCACCTCCTGCACGTTCTTTAAATAGGTGACTCCCGTAGCCGCGTTGTTGGGATTGATGGCGTATTGCGCTGACCATTTGACGTCCGCTGCCGTCAATTCGCTGCCGTTATGGAATTTTACGCCGCGGCGAAGCTTGAAAGTATAAGTCTTACCGTCCTGCGACACGGTCCACGATTGTGCTAAGGAGGGGACGAGCTTGCCGTTCTTATCGAAGTCCAGGAGCGTCTCGTACACGAGGCTGCGCACGGCTTGATCCGTGGACGCAGTGCGCAAGAACGGGTTCAGGGTGCTCACATCTCTAATCATTCCAAGGACCAGGCGGCCGCCACGCTTCATCTTCGCCGCAGGCAATGCCGATCCCGGAACAATAAATGCCCCCAACAATACGGTTCCAATCAATAGATATTTCATAATCCTCCTCCACAACCAAAAAGTTTTCTTCACCGGTAAATTCACGCGGGTTTTTGCCTGGTCGTGGCCCTTGACGGATGTCCGACATTTCTCAGGATCTCGTCGTAAAGAATCTTAAGAGGAATTTTCTTATGCGCCGCGATGCGTTTGAGGTCTTCGTATTCCGGCGTTGCTCTTTTGGTCCCGTCCGGGTGTTCGATAGTTTTGACCCGCACCGCGCCAAATCGGGTCTTGACTGTTGTTGACACTCGCTTGAGGATCAGGCGGCGCACCGGATAGTAGCGAATGCCGATCGTTGAAGTCTCGCGAAAGAGGATTTTGGCGAGCGTTTCTCTGCGCGACGGCTCGGCGATGACAGTGAGCAGAGTTCCGGGGCGGTTTTTTTTCATCTGAATCGGTGTGAGAAAGACGTCACGGGCTCCTGCGTGAAAGAGTTGCTCGATGACATAGTCGTAGATCACCGGGCTCATGTCGTCGATATTCGTCTCCAAGACAACCATTTCTTCGTGCTCCGTGGTGCTCGTGCTTTGCCCGAGAATGATGCGCAAAACGTTAGGCCGGTCGGAGAATTTCCTCTCCCCGGCGCCGTACCCGATCCGCTCTAGGGTTATTGGCGGACACGCGCCGAACTTTGTTCCCAGCGTGGCGATGATTGCGGCTCCGGTCGGCGTCACGTTCTCGCCCGCCAGATTTGTTCCTTCCACAGGGATCCCTTTGAGCAACTCCAGCGTCGCCGGGCCCGGAAGCGGCAGCGGACCGTGGCGGCTCGCCGTCAGGCCCCGCCCCAGAGGAACGGGAGAAAACGAGAACGAAGAAATCTTGAGGTGGTGTATCCCGACGGCTGCGGCCATGACGTCCACGATGGAGTCGGTTGCGCCGACTTCGTGAAAGTGAACCTTCTCCGGCGCTAGGCCGTGAATTTTCCCCTCCGCATGAGCTAGCCGGTTGAAGATCTCAAGGCCACATTCTTTCACTTCCGCAGGCAAGAGGCTGCGCTTGATCAGGGAGCGGATTCCTCTCCAGGTGCGGTCTTTCTCCTTGGCATCGCAAATGACGCGAAAGCGCCTCGCGCGGATCCCGTACAGCGTTTTCTTGCTTACTTGCAGGCGGAACTTCAACGAAGGAATTTTGTTAAGTTCCGCTTCGAGGGTTGACAGCAAAAGCCCGCAGTCGAGCAGTGCCGCTGCGAACATGTCGCCGCCGATCCCGGATATCAAGTCACCGTGAGCGATTCTCATTCCAACTGCCGCCTAGTGACGGATTACGCAACGCGCCGGAACTTGTCAAGCAACGAGCGAAATAGATAGTGACCCATTTTTGGTCCAGGGTCATGCTGAACAAATGTGAGGGATCTCGCGATGAGATTCACAAAATTGGGTGATGTGGTTTCCTAACCCCTTGCTGCTGTGTTATAAAAAGCGAGTTTTCTTTCTTGGAGCTCACCGATGAAGGTGAAAAAAGCGGTTATTCCCGTGGCGGGTCTGGGCACGCGCTTTCTGCCGGCGACGAAAACGGTGCCGAAGGAGCTTTTGCCCATTGTCGATATTCCCACCGTCCAATACGTTGTCGAGGAAGCCGTAGGCGCCGGCATCCAGGAGGTCATTTTCGTGACCGGACGGGGTAAGGATGGTATTGAAGATCACTTCGACGACGCCCCAGAACTTAATCAGATTTTGGAGGAGCGTGGTCAGCGGGATACTGTGCAAGCCCTGCGCCGCATTTCCGAAATGATCGAAGTCGTGTCGGTGCGACAAAAGAGACCCTTGGGGTTGGGACACGCGGTCCTTTGTGCTCGCGATCTGGTGGGCAACGAGCCGTTTGCAGTCTTACTCGCAGACGATCTTATCGATTCTACCAAACCCTGCATCGGACAGCTACTTGAGATCTTCGAGGAAAAAAATGAATCCGTAGTCGCGCTTATGAAAGTACCGATGGAAGAAGTCCATCGCTACGGAGTCATTAAAGGCAGTGCCGTTGGCCCCAGGGTCTATTCGATCACCGACACGGTTGAAAAACCCGCCATGAAAGACGCGCCATCTCAGTTAGCGATCATCGGCCGGTACCTGCTGCGCCCGGAAATTTTTTCCATCTTGGAAAAGCTCCCGCCGGGCCGAGGCGGCGAAATCCAGCTCACTGACGCACTGGGCCAGCTCGTTCGTGACCGGGGCCTCTATGGTTATGAGTTTGTCGGCGATCGCTACGACGTCGGCGATAAAGTCGGTTTTGTGCGCGCCACCGTGGCCTACGCTTTGAAAAGGCCCGAACTCCGGGATCAAGTCAAAGACTACCTGCGCTCGGTGGTCAGTGAAAAGTAGCACCATCCTTTAGGCCAGGTCCAGGGTTTTCGATCACCTCTGCGTAGGGCCGAAATTGCTGGCGAGTTTTGCTTCGCTGCGACTGATCGTGCCTGTTGAACGTGCCAACGAAATTGGGACCGGTCTTTCGCCACCCTTAACGGCAACTTCCTTAGCTTTATTGACATACCGGTTTTGATGCAATTGAGGTCTCTTATTCGTCTATCCCGCAAGAGAAATTCTGTAGTTCCTTTATTATAATTCGCTCTAAGGAGAAGAGATGATGCCAGGTAAAGGAACAACAATGCCGCACCTTGCTGATCTTCGCCGACAGGCGGGTTATCGTGCAAACCTTCAGCTAGTACTGGGCAGGGCAGAGTGTCGAGTGCTTCCGCACCCGTATCGCGAATCCCGCATCCCGAATCCTTTACCCCTTCCCGTATGGATACAGACTCGTTGCGACTCGCTTGGTTATGACCTCGACGAGCGCGCTTTGTCCTGACCGGACATGCTTGATAGCCTCGCCGAGCGTTGCCCGTAGAGCGTTTGGTTCCTCGACACGCTGAGCGTGGACCCCTAGAGCACGTGCCAGCGCGCAGTAGTCACCCACCGGTTTGATTTTCGCCTTTCGGATTGCCGCTCGGTCCTGATACGCGCGGTTATTGATCATGATCATCAGGATTGGGATGGCACTGGCGGTCGCGGTCTCAAGATCGAGGGCGGTTTCGCCAAAGGCCTCGTCCCCGGTGAAGGCGACAACCAACTTGTCCGGAGCCGCCAACTTGGCACCGATTGCGGCGCCCAGCGACCAGCCCATCGCGCTCTGAACGCCAAAACCAATAAAGGAGTGCGGAACAGTGGCTACATAGTGCTGACAGGTTGAGCCGCGCACCGAGCCGGCGTCATGCAAGACGATGGTTTTGGCCGGATCGACGAGTTGACATAGCTCCCCGGTGACACGGAACGGGTTAATTGGCGTTTCATCCGACGTGAGAATCGGCATTGAGAATTCCAGCCACTCTCGGCGCAGGCGATCGATCCGCTGAACCACATCATTGCGGGGCTGTAACCGACCGGCAGGAAGCACGGCGCGAGCGGCATCAATCATTTGACGCAGGACCAGCTTGGCGTCTCCCAGAATCGCGACATCCGCCGGGGCTTCTTTGCATAGCTCATAGGCATTGGCATCAATCTGAATTAGGGTGACGCCATCCGGTATCGGATCGAGAAACGCATGCCGCTGTAAACTGCAACCGACGGTTAAAATGACGTCCGCTTCTTGTGCGAAGCGGGTTGCCTGCAAAGTGGCGTAGGTAGCGCGCGTGACTCCTCCCTTGCCTAAAGCGAGAGGATGGTTTTCCGGGAAACCGCTTTTGCCGTTGAGAGTCGACGCGACCGGAAGGGTCAAGAAGTCGGCAAGCTCCACCATTTCCTGAGTGGCCTCGGCAAACAGTACACCGGCGCCTGCGCACACGTACGGATGTTTGGCGTTTGCGAGCGCGCGCACCGCGCTCTCGACAGCCTGAGGATCACCGGCGCTCCTGATCCGCTCCGGCGCCCCGCGATAACGAAATTCCGGCGCTTCCATGGCACAGAGGTCGTAGGGAATGCCGACCACGACCGGCCCCGGGCGCGCCGCTCGCAGAGAGACGAAAGCACGCCGCAGGACATCTTCGATCTGGCTCGGATCCACAATGGTCGCCGTCCAGTTCGTGACCGACTTGAAAACGTCCCCAATGGCCAGCTCCTTCTGGCCGCGGCGCGGTACCTCGAAGCGCCGGTTGACGCCGGCGAAGAAAAGCAGCGGAATCGAATCGCCGTAACTGTTCACGATCCCCGCCATCGTATTGGCCGCGCCTGGCCCATGGTCGGTGAAGACAATACCCGGCTTGCCGGACACGCGCGCGTAGCCGTCACAGATGTCCACGGCCACCCGCTCCTGACGCGCGTAGCAGAGGTTGATGTCAGTTTCGCTAACCAGCACATTGGCGAGGCGCTCGATCGATTGCCCACCGATCCCGGCTCCCACGCGGACTCCTTCGGAAACGAGGATCTTGCTGATGGCTTGCGCTGCGTTCATGAAAACCTCCTTCCTTGCTTAAACAAGTTGAATGTTTAAATGGTTCAAGCCGTTCAAGAGTTCGAATCGCGCCGAGTCCGCTGATCACTGACTACTGATCACCGACTACTCCGCGGATACAACGCCCATCCTTGGCGCCCGATATTGCGAACACCGTAAAGATGTCCACCCCGCGTTGTCACGTATAGGGTGCCCAGGTCAGAGTCACCGAAGGTACACATTAAGGGTTCGTCCGCAGGTACAGGGTGAGTCTCCAGGACGCGGCCGGAGGGGGCAAAGATGCAGACCATGGGGCCGGGTCCGCTTTTGTGCCAACCGGCGCAAGCGATAATGTTGCTCTCCCTGTCCAAGCACATGCCGCCAATGCCGCGATGAACGCCACGGTGGTCCGCGCCGAACGTATGCAGCACTGTGTGAAAGCCCAGGGTACCGTCGTCGTCGATCGGATAAGCCCGTAACTCTCGTTTCCCGTTCGCTGCCTGACTGCTTTCCGCTAAGTACAGCGTTCGCTGGTCGCGGGACAGCAAGATCGCACCCGGCGACTGCGTGTCGTGAGTCATTCGTTTGATCTGCGAACTGCGTTCGGCACGAGGCTCCAAACGCAGCACGGACTGGTGTTCCAGAGGAGGTTGCAGTTGTGGTCCGCGCGTGGGCGCGGAATCAATCGGATCGCTGAACCAGATGCGCCCCTGGCCGTCGACGGTGAGGCCGTAGGGCTGGTTGTGAAATTTCCCGACGATTTGTTCTTCCATTAATGAGGTGGAGCCGTCACGGTTGAAGCGCACGATGCGGCGTGCGCTGCTCTGGCAACCGTACAGGTTACCCTGGGTGTCGAACGCCATGCCTTTGATGCCCGCCATGTAGCGGCGAAATTCAGTCACCTCGCCGCTCGACGGGTCATAGGCAAGGATCATGTCTTTCGAAATGACGCTAAAGAGCAGCGACTGGCCGTCCCACACGGGTCCGTACAATGGCCCGTCATAAGGTCCGGCGACAAGATCAAATTTCCACTCCATGAAAGCTCTCCTCCTCGTCAGACCGGAACCCCGGGGATGTTGAGCCGGAATCGATAGACTACAGCGTGGCCTGTGACGTACAGCGTCTTCCAATCGGCGTCACCCCAAGCCATGTTGCTAAAATCGTTGACTTTGATGCGGCCGAGAAGATTTCCTTTGGGATTGACGACGTGGATTCCGCCCGGGCCGCGACAGTAAAGGTTTCCCTCGACGTCGACCTTCATACCGTCGGGACCACTGCCTTCTTTTTCCATTTGGTAGAACAGCCGCCCGTTCTTGAGCCCGCCGTCGGGTTGAACGTCAAACGCGCGAATATGACGGCGCCGGGTATCGTTGACGTATAGCAACAACTCATCGGGCGAGAAAGCCAAGCCGTTGTTGCTCTCAAAGTCGTCGGCCACCGCGGTCAGAGTCGATCCGTCCGGCGATAGCCGGAAGACGGGGCAAAAATCGAGATAGCGTTGGACGTCGTCGCCAGCAAATCCGGGATGCGACAGCGCGCCAAAAGAATCCGTCCAGTAGATCGAGCCGTCGGATTTCACTACGATGTCGTTCGGCGTGCTGATCTTCTTCCCCTGGTAGTGGGAGGCGAGAACAACGATGCGGCCGTCATGCTCCATGCGCCATATTGTGCGCGACCCGTATCCGGCCACGACCAGTCTTCCCTGGCGATCATAGGTCATACCGTTGGCATGACCTGTTGGCGTGAGAAAGGTGGTCACCCCTTCGCCAGGAGTCCATTTCAAAATCTTATTGCCGGCGATGTCGACCCAGAGCAAGTAGCCTTTGCGCGCGTTCCACACGGGACCTTCGCCAAAGATGCAATCGCACAGGATTTTTTCCATGCTTGCGTCCTTGGATACGATCCGCTCAAAACCAGGCGCCTCTCTATCGGTTTCGATCACGTCGGCCTCCTGCTAGAAATTTACTTTACAACGATGGCCATCGACAGCGTGCCCAAGGCACAGCTCATGGAAAGCGCGCAAACATGCAACCGCTGAGTTGCCGCTAAGCGACATGGCGCAACTCAGCCAGGAACCCAAGCGTGCGATCCCTAATGCTCTCAGGATTCTGCTTGTCCACAAGCACGTCCCAATACTCCGCCTGAGGAAAGCATTCTTCCAAATAGCGTGCGGCAGACGTCGCGTGGTTAGGGTCATGTCCTGGCGTGATCAGCGCCGGGATCGGGAGACGCATCAACTCCTCCGGCTCAGCTCCAGGGGCCGTATCACGATCGAACAAGGTGCGGCCCAGCATTCCAACCAAGGCGATATAGCTCTTTAGATCCTGCTTAACGAAAGATTGCGCGAAGTTTTCATTGTCGGCGATTACGGCCGCCCAAGGACCAGCCTGAGGCGCGTTGTTGAAAGTCCGCTTTTCACGCGCCAATGCGACCACCGCGTCGAGTCCATGCTCTTTGACAAACAAGTGGTGAATGTTGAAGCGCTCGTGTCCAGCCATGACCCAGCGTGGTCCGCCCACGGGCTTGTGCAACACCATCCCAGCCACGGTTTCCGGATAAGCGACGGCCATGGCCATGGCAACAGAGGCACCCATACACACGCCCAAAACGTAAGCTTGGGGAAAGCCCAAGTGGTCGAGAAGCCCCTTCGCTTGGTCGGCGTATCTCCGGTAGGTGATCCGCTCCACCCGCCCGCCGGAGCGGCCGGCTTCACGCCTATCATAGGGGATACAAGTATAGCGCTGGGCAAAGGTTTCGAAGGGCCGGATGCCCTTCCATTCATTACTTGAGAAGCGCTCGACCGTGGAATCAAAGCTCCCCGATCCCATCATGAGCAAGGCGGGTCCGGAACCATGGACCTCATAATATGTGGAAATACCCGCAGCCGTTGCTATCGGCATGGTGCCTCCTCGTTAACGCAGACAGTCGGGCGCACTTTGCGCTGAGCGCTACCGTTGGCCTGAGAATTCCCGCTGCACGAAAAGTCCGTCATACTCCTTCTCGAACTTATTCAACCGCTCGAAGTAGTTCGCCCAATCAATTTGGCCATATTTTAATTTCCTGATCCGCTCATTAGGCGGGGCAAGGTCTGTTCGGGTGCCGGTTCTCCCTGTGCTCTGATAGAGCTCCTGCCCGTCGCGCGAAAGCACAAAGTCGATAAACAGCCGCGCCGCATTCGGATGCGGAGGGTTCTTGCCTATGCCCACCCCGCTGGCGGCATTCGGGATCACTGGCTCAAACGCCACCCAGTCGATCGGAGCGCCGCTTTTCATTAGCTCTTCAGCCAGTTCGTCCCGCAAGGTCAGTTGAAGAGAGAATTCACCGGCGGCGAGAAGTTGCGCCAGCAGACCGTGGCCGTCGCGGATTTGGATGTCTTGCCGGGCGAGCTGTTTCATGTACTCTCCGGCTTTGCCTTCTCCTCCCATGAGGTGAATCTGGCTGATGTACCACTCGTAATCCCTGGAGTCCAAAGCCATCTTCCCTCTCCACTTCGGGTTCAGCAGATCCTTTGGGCTCTTCGGCAGCTCCGCCGCGGAAACTAGCTTTTTGTTGTAACCGATGAATTCAAAATTGGTATAGACGCCGGTATAGAGACCGTCCTTATCTTTATGCAGATCGCGGATGTATTTGCGCTCCGGTGACTCATAACGGTCGAAAACCCCTTGCGTCTTGAGCCAATAGATAAACGACCCTTTGACGTTTATCACGTCAGCCAGGAAGTAGCCGGCTTTTTGTTCCGTGGTAACTTTCTGCATGACCTTGTCGCCGCGTGTTCGATTGTAATTGACTTTAAGAAACGGATATCTTTTTTCGAAACCCTGAATCACCTTTTGCATCACGGAGGCGTTCGTTGACCCGTAGAGCGTGACCTCTTTCTCCGCTTTAGCTTTTTCGATCAAAGGAGATTGTGCGGCAGTCAGAACGGGTCGGAGGACGACGATTAGCAGCATAACCAAACCAATATTGACCTTCTTCACGGCAGGCCTCCTTGGAACATGATTTTGCACGGTGGTATCGCACCTATGAGATGAACTTCGGGGGGTCTGCTTTCTGGCAAGAAATGTACACCCGCTGGGTCCCCGCATTTCTCTCCCTATTAGATTCGTTGGGTTGTTGTCAATCCTTCGGCGAGACCGTGATCTTTCGATAAACGGTGGTTCTTGGTAATAAATTTCCGCGCGCGCCCTCAGGGACGACCCGGCCTGAGACGATCTTTTTTGACGGATGATCTATTTTGGCGGCAGTCTAAGTCCCGCCGTTGACAACTGCCGTCGCCGAGTGGCAACATGCGTCGGCCTGTTAACACCACATATCCGGAGAGACTGAAATGAGTAAATTTTCGATGCCGCGCAGGAAAGCAATCATCTTCCTCCCTTTATATCTCCTGTTTTTGTTCATCGTGTTCGAAGCCTCATCAAGGCTGATTTGGGCCGTCACATTTGGCGTCCCCTTTTTTTCCCCTCAGAAGATGTACTATGTGTTCTATCCGGAATTGAAAAGGGTAGAAAAGAGGGCGATTCCGGCGAATAACGGTCAGATCGATATCCTGCTATTGGGCGGTTCGGTCCTGAACCCGAACTTCGGTAACATCGCAGCAATATTGGAAGAAAGACTTGCCTATGAGACGAAGAAACCCGTGAGAATTTATAACCTTGCCAAGTCCGCTCATTCCTCCGCCGACAGCTACTACAAATACGGGCGTCTTATGGACAAGCATTTTGATCTCGTTATATTCTACCACGGCATCAACGAGGTAAGAGTCAATAATGTACCACCATCCATGTTTAAGCCGGACTACTCCCACTACTCCTGGTACAAACAGATCGTTCTGTTGGAAAAGAACGATGATATTATTCGCTTCACCACCTTACCCTTTACGCTCAATTTGCTGCTGATGCAGGCACAAGAAGGACTGGGTTTATCGAACAGCGTTCCTAAGCACTGGCCAAAGCCATCATGGGTCGAGTATGGTCGGTCTATAAAAAGCGCCAAGTCTTTTGAAGACAATCTCAAAAAGATTCTGGCTATCGCGGCATCAAAGCGGGAAAAGGTTTTATTAATGACTTTCGCTTATTACGTGCCGGCGGATTACACCAAGGAAAAATTTGACGATAAAAAGCTCGACTACACGATACACGGGGCGCCGATTGAAAAATGGGGTAAACCGGAAAACGTGGTAGCTGGGATCTCCGCCCACAATCAGGTTATCCGAGCGGTCGCCAAAGACTACAAGAACACGTATTTTGTCGATCAAAATGAGCTTATGCCTAAGCGCGGCGACTATTTTAATGACATCTGCCATTTCACCTACAAAGGTTCGGAGAAATTTGTCGACAATATCTTTGACGTGGTCCTGCGTGCGCTGCGCGAACGAGACGTTGCTTTATGAGTCTTGAATTGGTAGCTTAAACAGCACCCAGTAAGTTCAAATAAATATGTCCGCTTCAGATATCTTTTCTCGCAAGTAGCTCAAGTCTAAGGCGCGGGGCCGTAGCTCAGCTGGGAGAGCGTCGCGTTCGCAACGCGAAGGTCGGGGGTTCGACTCCCCTCGGCTCCACCATTTGATACAGTGTAAAGAACTCCTCTCTCCGCGGCTTTTTTTCGTCCGAGGCAGGAGTTCTTATTGTCATCGGCAATCGGTATGTAAGCCGCACATCACTCCCACGGACTCTTACTTCTTTCAATATTTCCCTGAGAAACTCTTTCTTGTAGCCGATCTTTCTCGCTCGAAGCCTGTTCTGCAACTGGCGAATATACTGGTCCATCAGCCGAGTCGGTATGGGAAGGATCTTTTTTTGAGTTCGAGACTTTTTCTGTAAATCGACCCTACGGCTCAAGAGCTCCTCGCGTTCGCGGCGAAGCTCTTTGATGCGACCGGCACACTCCTCAAGCGACAACAGCCCCGTTTCCAAGGTCTCCTCCCAGCGCCGGAGCTTTGCCTCAACAGCCTCGACAGCCAGCTCTACGGCTTTTTCCTCAGCACTTTGCTCGGGTTTTGACTGGTGCGTCTGCTCCAGTATCAGATCGATGTATTTGCGCACGTTTTGTTCGCTTAAGACTTGGGCCTGAATTTGGTCCAGAACGGCCTGTTCAAATTTATTCTTATTGAGCAGCGGGGCCTGGCAGGCGCTGCGACCGCGTTTCAAATAGGTGCCGCAAGAATAGTAATGATGTTTGCCGGATTTCGCCGCCGTTCCCAAATAGTGGTGGCCACAAAAATCGCACACCACAAGGCGGCTCAAAAGATATTCGGTGCGATGAAAAAAAGAATTCTGAAACGCCGCGCTTTCGCTTTCGAGTTTTTCCTGTACCCGGGCAAACAGATCCTGGGCGATGATCGCGGGATAGAATCCCGGGATCACGATAGGCTCTCTTGGGCCTCGACCGCGATCGAGATGGTAATCGAGGATGCCGCTGTAGGCCCGATTGTGGAGTGTGCGCGAGATAAACATGACCCGGAAGAGATGCCCCTTGTTGGTTCTGAAGCCGTCGCTGTTGAGCGCCATGGCAATCGATTTATAGCCCATGCCCTCGTCGTAGAGCTTAAAGATCCTCTGAACTATCGGGGCCACCTTTTCATCCACCACCGGGCGGCTAATAATCCGGGTGCGCTTGTGGCCCTCCTGTCTTTCTATGACTTCTTTTCGATAGCCGAAGGGCGGGCGGAAAACGAGGTGGCCTTGGAGTGCGCGCTGCTTTAGTCCCTTCATGATCTCACGGGAGAGATTGCGCGAATAAAATTCGGCCATACCGACGATCAAATGCTCCATGAAGAAGTCTTCCGGGGTGTCGGAGCCGACCATCGGCTCGGTCACCGAGATAAGCCGCACCCGCTCGCGCTTGAGGATCGCCCGGGCGGTGGAGGATTCCAGGGTATCGCGAAACAGCCGATCGAGCTTGTGGACAATTATAAGATTAAACGCGCGCTCCTTGCTGACGGTATCCGCGAGCATTTCTTTGAGCGCCTCGCGCTTCTCCAGATTACGGAATGCCGATTGGCCTTCCTCGATGTATTCTTTTGTAACGGTATAGCCGTGTTTTTCAGCCCATTCATGGCAGGCCCGGAGCTGTGCCTGGATGGAATACCCCCGCACCTGCTCCTCCGAGGAAACGCGCGCATAGATGACGGCCGTTTCTCTTTGCTGTTTAGCCGTGTTGGTGTTCATCGTCATTCTTCCCTAATCGCGATCGGGATCGTGACCTTGGAGTTTATCCTTTTGCTGCCGGTCACGATTAAGCCGGTTAAGACCGGTCCACCTTCTTCTGATATCAATCGCCCTCCAGGGCTGGCCATCCCTCCGACGAAGCTGTTTTTCGTTGAATTCAGCGGCCATTTCCCGATAGCTGAGCCCACGTTCGCGCCCTTCGGTAATGGCTTTTTGATGAAGGTCCTCAAGCCGATGAGCTTTACGGCCTGCCCCGCGAATCAGTCCGTACACCATGTCGCGTGTCCACGGCGTCCCCGAGGCACTTTGGAATCCTTCGCTGTTGAAGTGGTCGGCGATCCATTCGACGGGCTTACCGGCGCGATTGAGTTCAACCGTTCGCTGTCGCAACGCCAGGTAGGCGGTGGAAAATCGATTGGGTTTTAACCCGAGCTTGCGCAAAATCATATAAAGTCTGCCTACGGTAATCGTCACAGCTTGCCCGTTCGACGTTTTCCCGTTCGCTAGACACTCGTGTATCTCAAACACGGTTAAGCCTTGGGCATGGAGTTCTCGGATCAAATTATAGCACCCGATCCCGCGCCAGATTAATAGCGGCGTTTCGCCCCCGGTTTTCCAGAAAATTGTCGCGTCGATCTTCTCCTTGGTCGCGGCGACCACGATGTGATCGATGACGCAGCGCAGAATTTCTTTTCGTTCTTGATGCGTCACAAGTGGGTTGTGCCATAAGGCCGGGACTTCGGCGGCGAGGCGGCAGAGTTCCTCTAATTCCCCATCCGATTCTTCGTTTTTCGGCGGCGTTTGATCGAGAGCGATTTTCTGCTCGAATTGTTCTTTTTCCTGAAGCACCTTTTCTAGCTTTTCGAGCGCATCGAGGTGAACGCGCCGAAGGCTACCGTGAGCGAGGTCAGCGCGCTCGCGGGCTTTGCGCTCTTCATGAGCAAGCCGCTCGCGCTCAGCCGCAATCCAGTCACGGTGCGCTAGCTCCTGCTTCCTGGATTCCTCCAGCGCCGCCTTTATCATCTCAAGCGGCGGAGTCGTGAGTACTTTGAAAACCCTTTCGAGAATATATTTATCAAACTCGTAACTGACAAACCGGGTGCAAGGTTCACGTTCCCACCCGCAACCATAGCTGTAACTGTTACCGCGGTGATAATTCACGCTCAAGGACTTGTTACATACCGCACAGCGCAGGAGTCCCTGTGTGAGCGCCGGCCCGCGCCCGGGACGACCACGACGGACAAAGTGGTTATTGCTTAGGATGCGCTTGATCTCCTCCTGCTGCTCCGGGGTCATGTATGCCGGGTGATGATTAGGCCATTTGATCCAATGGTGCTCCGGGACTTTGACGCGGGGCGATTGGCCAGTAGCCAAGATCGGAGCGCCTCTTTGGGATTCGGTCTTTCCAAAAGCATAAATACCCGCATAGGCGGGATTTACTAGAATCCGCCTGACGCTGTTGAGAGTTGGTGGTAGAAAGAGCAGTTGTCTCCCGCGGCGCGACGGTACTTTGATCCCGGCATGGACGAGCGCCTTTAACGTTCGTCGAATTGACCGTTGTTGCCCGAACGTATCGATGATTGTCTGGATCACGTCTTTGACTGCCGGATCGTAATCATATTTCCCGTCCGGGCCTTTAATCCACCCCACCGGGAACGAGGACACCACCGCTCCCTGGCGGGCTTTGGCCATCCTCGCGTTGCTCATATGCTCGGTGCGCTTTTTATTCTCATATTGGGCGATACTCTCCGTGATCTGAGTCAGAACCGTATCATTTGGATTGCAGGGGTCGCTGAACCGGTTATCGAGACAAAGGAGCGTGCCGTGGTATTGGGCGAGAACACGCAACTGCTCCAAAGCCAACACCTCACGGCCCAGACGGGAAATATTCGCGGCGAAGACCGCCCCCACTCTGTTCGCGGCGATCTCCTCAAGCATCCTTTGCCAGCCAGTGCGCTGATCCACAGAGGAGCCGCTCTTACCGAGATCCTCGTCAATGACTGTGATCAAGTCCTCGGGCCAACCATATGCGCGCGCCAACTCAACTTGGTTTCGTTGAAAGGCTTGGCTGCCGGTATTTTTCTCAACCTGTTCAACGCTGCTCTGGCGGAGATACACGATAGCTTTCCGCCTTCGGTGTTCTGGGGTGATGAGCGGGTTAGTTAGGGTTGACCCAACGTGGTTCATCGGTTTCCCCCTTTTTCCCCTCTTAGGATCTTTGCGGCAAGCTGGGCCAGAAGCCATTGGGCATTGGCCAAAGTACCTGATTTTACGCTACTATTTGGCCCGATCATGATCGGGCTGGAGGCGCTTCTTAATAGCGCGGACGATTCGGCCGATGGCGCGGAGAGCGTCGAAACTGAGGATGGGGGTCTGTGTTTTTTCATCTTTGTAAGCATATGGTAGCAGATTTTGAGCAGGTGCCTTTCGGATGCTAATAAACAATGATTTTCTGCCACGTTCCCGCGAGCTATTCATTTTCCCACGCATTTTCTCTTCCTTAGGGGCCGCTCTGGCTTGAGAGTTTTAGCCGAAAGCGACTTCTCCACTTCGATCAAGGCTTCCCGGATCTCATCCCCGAAATACTTGACCACAAGCTGCGCAAGGTCCTGAGCCTCTTTCTGATCTTCGATCCTCTGCGGAGACTTTGGTAAGCCTTTTGTCCTCACAGCTGCGGTTATAAAATAGTTCGGTCACACAACACCCGGACGTTATTGGAGGAATTCTCGGTGAATATTGTCCGCTCCGAATTCGAAGGCGCGCTTCAGGCCTGGCAAGGCTCCATGAGGGGGAAACTACATGAATGGGCCAAACAGTTTTGTGAGGATTATAAGTGGACGCTTCTCAGAGCCGCCCAGAGAGGGGTACCTATCGGTGAATTGCTGAGAATTGTAGGGATTCTACAGACACTAAAAAGTCGGGATGAAAATAATAGATTTCTGGCTGCCGAGCTTCGCGGCGTGCTTCTTGACGGCAAAGAGCGGCTACGCCCGCTTATGCGGGAAATTATCTCGCACTTGAGGCAGAAGCCCGCTATTCTGACCTATATCGGCTTTCCATTGGACCATTATTTAGAACGAGCCGAACGCATGCTGTCAGAACTGCCTTCCGGATCCAGGGGCCAGCCACAAAAAGCTATCTCAACGCAGCGGTTTATCCTTCTTGGCAGTCTCTTTCAACAGCACACCGGTCGGCCGCACTGGGAGCTTGTCACTGAGATCGGCCGTGCATTCGAGGAAGAGGAGCTGGACGATGCGGGAAAGAGGGTTAGGCGGTTAGCTCCAGCCAACCGCGATTGGTCAGGGCCTTTAGCAGACGCGATCAGGGTGCCGGCGATGGGTAGGATACCGCCAAGGGAGCGAAAGGCATGGCTCGCGTTGTAGGCTGAACAGATTGAAACGGACATGCTTGACCAGGAAGCGACGGCTTTCCGCAAAGGTCGAACAGAGAAAAGCCTAAAGGGCCGAAAGAAGCGGAGGACCTAAGAGCAGCGGTTCCGTGCAAGAGGTATGAAGTTGAGAAATGACACAGCCCAAGCCTGGGACGCCGAGGCAAAAACCCAAGCATATGCGGCGGGTTTGCGGATGGCGAGCCAGCGAGTCGTGCTCAACCCGCCGACGAACTAACTTGCTATAAACAAAAAGATTTGACCCGTTGTGCGTTCGAGCTCTGGTCTCAGAGCCTCCGGTCCATGCTGCCGACCTAGGAGTGTGTCCGAGTAATCGAAAAATCGGCAAATTCGGGGGTAGGAAAACCATTGCCGAGCTGCCGATCGTCGATCCTGGGGCATCCTGTGAGGTCGATTTTTTTCAAGCGACATTACTCGGACAGGCTCCTAGTTCAAAATCCGTGGCCCATAGAGCTTCACGGGGTTGTCCCATAACATTTTGCGCTTCGCTTCGCCTGGAATGGGCTGCCTGTCGAGTTCAGGAAAAGCTTTGGCCGGCTCGATGGCATCAGGGTGCGGGTAATCTGTGTTCCAAACTATGTTTTCACCATTCAAATAATCGACGACGTATTTAAGCGCAGTCTCGTCGCTATCGCAGGCGATGTAACACTGGCGCGCGAAATATTGACTTGGGAGCATGGATAGATGCTTTGGTTTTGCGATGACACTGTTGCGACCGTGCGTATGTTCGTTCATGCGCCCGAGCCAGAACGGGATCCATCCGGCATTTGATTCGAGGATTCCCAACCTGAGCTTGGGGAAACGTTCTAGGATACCAGTAAAAATAAACTGACCGAGCGTCGTCATGTTGTCGCACGGAAAACCAAGCGCATGGTCGAGTCCCCTGAGGGCAAGCTGAACGTCGTCCTGACTTGCGCCTTCGAGCCTGAGAAAGGGCTGCGAACGCCGGCTCCGATATTCCCCGTGGACACTTATCGGAAAATCCAAATCCGAGGCCAATGACCACAGCGGCTCGTATTCAGCTTCGTGCAGCCATCTCCCTTCCGGCAGCAGGGGGTTACGCACCGACACTGCTCCAAGTGTCTCGACCGCCCTGCGGGCTTCTCTTATCATCTCTCTCACATCGGACCCTGGCAGCACCGCGACAAATTTAAGCCGGCGAGAATTAACGCTGCAATATTCATGCGCCCAATTGTTGTAAGCCCTGCACATGGCTGCACCAAGCTGCAGATCTTTTAGGGCGACCCTGTAAGCGAAGTTCCCGTTGTTCCCGGTAGGCAGAAGGACCTGGATATCCCAACCAAACCTGTCCATATCCTTTAACCGCGTCTCAGGCGACCACCATGTGCGGTACGCCTCGCCATATTTTTCCTCCATGATTGTCCATGTGCTTTCAGGCGGACGATGCTGAAAGGATCCTTTCGGAATAATCTTCCCATCGGGCTCGTACACCATGAATGTCCCATCCATAAAGGCCACCTTTGGGACCCGACCTCTATAGCTGGGGTCAACATATCGTTCCCAAAGGTACTGTGGTTCATGCATGTGCGCGTCAGCATCAATTATTTTAAAGCCGTTTATCATTAGGAGTTCCTCGCACCGAAAGAGTGGCCGGACATTATCAAAAAGAAACAAGAGCCTCGCCAAAAGCAGACGCGAGTTTCCAAGCGATCAGCAGAGCCCTCGTGTAAGCTCATCCTCCTGACCCCTACTCTATCAGCTTTTTCACTCGCTCGATGACCTCACGCGGCTGATCCATTATCGCATGCATCTCGTTTTCCAATTGCTGGCCGTCCAGAGTTTCCATCTCAAGTCCCCTCTTGCGTGCTTCGGCTAGTACTTCCGGCTCTTTGAACGCCTTTAGGTAAGCATCCCGTAAAATGCCAAGGCGGTCGGTGGGAATGCCGGGGGTTCCGATCATCGGGTGACCTAAAGTTCCTGAGTTCAACAACACCCGAGCAACGCCTCGACTCATTTCCGGCGTTTTCCTTTTATCCATAAGCTCATTTAACGTGGGTGCGTCTCCTAACCGGGGATCCTTTTGAGCTCCGGTTTGAAGGAGGTGGCGGTCGAATCCATTTTTATGCCACGTGAAATACGGTTCGCGGGCAAAGTGAGTGGGTATCCCTGTCCCGCGGCAATAAACTTCTCCTTTTTCCATTGCGAGATCGATCTGGGATGCGCCCTGGTAGCCCCTGATAAGTCTAAATTTAGCACCCAGCGTCTCTGCGGCCACAACCGTCAAAATCGTGGTTAGATCTGCTGTGCCCGTTGAACCACACTTGGGTGGCTCCGCAGCTTTAATGATATCCTCAATAGACTTCCACGGCGCGTCCGCTCTCATATAGATCATTAGGTCCCTTTGATCGACGCTGCCAATGAATGTGAACTTCCGCACGTCGAAATTGACTTCCTTTCTCCCTAGGAGCTGATCCAGATAAAACGTACTGTTCGGCATCCCAAGTGTTAAGCCATCGGGCTTTGCAACTCCGTAAACGTAGTTGGCTGCCACCAATGAACCCGCCCCCGGCATGTTTTGGACGATAATGCTCGGGTTCCCCGGAATATATTTGGGCATGTGGCGCGACAGCACGCGTGCGTATTCGTCATAGAGCCCCCCGGAAGAAGACCCAACGACAATCCGAATCGCTTTGCCTTGATAAAAGAGCGCGGTCTGAGCAGAAGCGTTACCCGCGCAGAACAGTTCACAAAGAAGTCCGAGGCAGCCTGCAAATAAAAGCGCTACAGCCATTCTCATGCCTCCTTAAGGCCTTGCTGTGTCCCGATAATAGGCTTCACTGGTGTCGCTTGCAACCCGGATCGCTTAGGAGACGAAAGACGAACGAGTGTTCTCCTGGATGAGAGATTGTTAAGGCAGGCCCGAAAGACCTTGAAGGTTTCATCTAATACGGAGGCGATTACCAAAGCATTCGAGGAAGCGCTCATCAACAAGAAAATCGAGGCGAGTCTAAGGGAGTTGATCCGTAAAGGACAAGGTCGGTTCGTAGACGTCAACAGGTAACACTTTGCCGATTGCCTTTGCTCCGTCCCTTGCCCTGCACTTGTAAAAGCCCCGCCAAATCGCATAGAATCCGCAGAAATTCGGGACAGGCAAGATCTAGTTGGGGGAGAGAGGAAGCGGGACGGCGCTTCGAGGTCTCAAAACGTGCGGGTTCCCTCTGTTTGGTTTCACGATGTACGAACACGAGCCACGATAATGATTTTCTCTCTGACACGATCACGAACACGATCCACGATCCACGATCACGATCTTCCGGCCTTGCATTGCACGTAGCCGCCACGCTCGCACACCATCGGCAAACCCTCCGCGTTCGTGAGGACAGACCGAGAGGTGCTGTACAAGAACCAAGACCCCGATTTTTTCAAAAGAGATCCCTGTCAGAACGCCGCCGAATCAAATAGAATCAGTTGAGTTCAAGAGATGGTAGAGATTTAAAGATGAAAAGGACCGTAAAGAAGAAAAACGGGATTTCAAAGGATAGGATTCGCGAAAACCTACACAGCGTTTTGCCCGAACTGCGTAAGCAATACCGAGTCAAGTCACTGGGACTGTTTGGCTCTTATCTGCACGGTAGCCAGCGGAAGACCAGCGATATCGACATTCTGGTAGAGTTCGATCGCGCGCCCAGCCTTTTTGAGTTCGTGGGACCCAAGAACACCTGAGTATTCTGTTGGGTGTAAAAGTCGACCTTGTTATGAAAACAGCCTTAAGACCCGCCATTGGTGAACGCATTTTAGCAGAGGTTGTTCCGGTTTGAAGCGTGGGCGAGATTACACAGATTACCTACGCGATATTCTAAGCTACGCGGAGAAGGCGGAAAACTTCGTAGCAACGAGGAAAAGGTTTTTGCGGTAGTCCGTGCCTTGGAAGTTATAGGAGAGGCGGCGAGACAGATTCCAGCAAACGTTCGCAGGCGATATCCGGAGGTCCATGGGCGAAAATCGTGGGTATGCGGAACGTTGTCATTCACGGCTACTTTGGTGTTGATACGGAAGTTATTTGGCGCACCGTCTTTACCTACGCTTCGGCGTATTGTTACCCGCATTCTTGGAGTTGGGAGGTAACGTCATCTCATTGTCCCGAACCTCCGTCTCACGGACTTCTCTTCCGGCGCCGTTTGGCAGACCGCTACGGTCAAGCTGTTTATTTCGACGTTTCGGGAATTCCCGAAACGTGGAAGTGTCGCTAAGTTCCCGTGCGCAGTACTCATTTTGACGTTTTGAGAATCATCAAACCGTGAAAGCTCCGCCTTTCCGCTTTAGGCCGGAACCTGAAACCTGACACCCGAAACCTGTTTCCCCGCCTCTGTTTACTTTTACTTTTGCCTTGGTTCCCGTCCCCTTACTCCTCACGCCTCACTCCTTACGCCTTACGGCTTCACCCCCCGCCCTTGTCAAATCCCCGCCAATTCGCATAGAATCCGCAGAAATTCACGTACGCAAGATCTGGTTGGGGAGAGAGGAACGGGACAGCATTGCGTGGTCTCAAAACGTGCGGGTTCTCTCTGTTTTGTTTCACGATCACGAGGCACGAGCCACGATCACGATTTTCGGCCTTTCATTGCACGTAGCCACCACGCTCGCGCACCATCCGCAAACCCTCCTCGCTCCGACAGTGGAGGAAAGTAAGGTTCGCGTCCCGTTTTCTTCTCCCCTAGGAGTTGCAGCGGACCGCGGCATGAGAACCTCGGGTACCTGGGATGCGGCTCTACATTGATCTAGGCTGCTTCAACCGTCCCTTTGACGATCAAGGCCAGGAGCGAATCCGTCGAGAGACGCAAGCAGTGCTTGATGTGTTGAAACGTATTATTGAAGGCAGAGACACTTTGGTTTGGTCTTGGGTGCTTTCTTTCGAAAATGACAAGCACCCCAAACCCGACCGTAGGGACGAGATTGCCATTTGGGAAGCCCGATCCGAGCAATCAGTCGCGGTAAACTCTGATCTTGAGGAACGCGCTCGGCAGATCGCGCGCCAAGGCATCCCCTCGCTAGACGCGGCCCATCTGGCATCGGCAGAAGCTGGAGGTGCGGAGATTATGTTGACTTGCGGTGATATCGTATTACGGCGGGCTCCGCGTCTGGGGCTCGCTTTACGGGTTCTAGACCCTGTGGCATACTTAAGCGAGGTAGCGGCGCATGGCTAAACAACTCACCGAACAAGAACTGCGACAGCAGGCCGTCAGGGCGTTGAGCGACAGCTTGGGGCCGGTGGATGCGTTGCGTTTCCTTGCGCTTGTTTCTCGCGAACCTTTTGATTACCAGCGGTGGCGGAAGGAGTATTTTTCGCACTACAGTGTGGATGCATTACTCGAAGAGGTTCGGACCCACCACAGCGAAAAGCATTCTTAGCGCCCCTCCGATCACTACTTCTGCTTTCCAGCGCCTAAGATCTTTCATTTCGACGTTTCGGGAATTCCCGAAACGTGGAAGCGTTGCTTGACAGAAGCGCGCTCGTTGCCATAAACCATCGTCACGATGGAAGAAGCGAAATTTCGGGGTTCGCGCTTGTGTCGGCTGATGGGCACCCCGGTTGTTTACCAACTGGTCTTGCTGTTAGGGGACAACGGGCCACTGACTCCGAGTAAGCTCGCCAAGTTTGCCGGGCGCTCGGTGCAAACCGTGAGTGAACATCTGGGCAAGCTGAGGGCGGCGGACATCGTGCGCTATGATTCCAAGGGGAAAGAAGTCCATTACTGGCTGAAGCACAAGCGCGACACGCTCGCTCTATTGAAGGCGATCGAGAAAGTTGTGCATGCAACCAGCAAATTGCCTTGAGGTTCTCATTTCCACGTTTCGGGAATTCCCGAAACGTGGAAGTATCGGCAAAAGAGGTGAGCACGGCCCAGACTTGGTTGACGATCTCACCGCCCGCTTCACCTCTAACTTGGCTCCGCCCTGCACTTGTAAAAGCCCGGCCAAATCGCATAGAATCCGCAGGAATTCGGGTCAGGCAAGATCCGGTTTGGGGAGTTCGAGGTCTAAGAACGTGCGGGTTCCCTCTGTTTTGTTTCGCGATCACGAACACGAGCCACGATCACGATCACGATCTTCCGGCCTTTCATTGCACGTAACCACCACGCTCGCACACCATCCGCAAACCCTCCGCAATTCCATGTGGACAGAGTACGACCTATTGCACAAGAAGCGAGACGTGATCGCCAGGTTTTTTTAAACTCAGAGAAAGTAGAGAAATAAAAGTCTGAGTGACCCCGGTCCTCGACCGCCGTAATCCTTTTTCACGGTGGCAAACCGGGACTCCGACGGGATAGAATGAGTATAAAGTCAGAGAAGAGGGTGGAGACATGGATATCACCGAGCTTTTAAACGCGAAAAAGGGAGAGATCCTGCGTATCGCCGCTAAGCATGGGGCCCGCAACGTTCGGGTTTTTGGTTCTGTGGCCCGTGGTGAGGCGAGGCCGGACAGCGACGTGGATTTTCTAGTTGATATGGAGCCGGGCCGCACTCTGCTCGACCTGGGGGGGTTGTTGATGGAGCTCCGTGATTTGCTTGGCTTGGAAGTGGATGTTGTGACCGAGCATGGGCTCAAGCCGCGAATTCGGGAACACGTCCTGAAAGACGCGGAGGCGTTGTGAGGGACCCCAAGGAGCGCCTTCGAGACATCCTCGATGCAATAGCCAGTATCGAACGTTACGCCATGCGCGGCCGACAGGCGTTTGAGAGCGACGAGCTTATCCAGAATTGGTTTGTGCGTCATCTCCAGATCGTCGGTGAAGCCGCATATGCGCTCCCCCAAAGAGCTGCGAGATCAACAGCCGGACATCCCATGGACAGAGATCATAGGCATGCGGCACATCCTTGTTCACGACTACTTTGTAATTGACACCGACATTGTTTGGGATGCGGTGGAGCGAAACCTATGCGGGTTTCTTTTTCGTTCATTTGGGCTTCCAGTTTGCGCTGTCGGGTCGGGGCGCCATTCATTTGTAAAAACCTAACGAAATAGCGTAGAATCCGGAGAAATTCGGGGCAGGCAAAGTGCTGGTTTGGGGAGAGAGAAAGCGGGACGGCGTTTCGAGGGCTCAAAACGGGTCATGTGCTAATCTCCCTGTAAAAATGAAGAGGCGTTGAGTATCCTCCCAAGTAAACCAAAAACCAGAAAGGCTCCGTAACAGCGGAGCCGGGAGGAGGTCAACGCCATGAAGAGAATACCACCGAGTGTACGGATGAAGGAAGAGGTAACAGCCTTGCTTGGGGGAGATGCGACTGAGGGAGCGCAGCCGGAGCCAGTGATGCGGGGTTTTGTCCGATCGCTGGCGCGCTACATCCTGCAGGTGTCCATTGAAGAGGAGGCGACGGCTTTTTTGGGGCGCGGGCACTACCGACGGGGGCAGCGCACACGGGCGGGCTGGAGAAACGGCTATGAGCCCAAGGGGGTGCAAACCGAGTCGGGGCTTTTGGACTTGGCGGTGCCGCAGCTGCGCGCCACCGAGGAGCGATTTCGGCCCAAGCTGGTCGAGCGGCTGGGGCATCGCAGCGTCGATCTGGAAGGATTGGTGCGCGGGATGTACGTGCGGGGGCTCTCGACCCACGACATCGAAGATCTCTATGCCGAGAGCTTTGGGGAAAGCCGCTTGAGCAAGAGCACGGTAAGCCGTATCGGGCAGCAATTGAATGGCGACTTTGAGGCCTGGCGCGAGCGGGATCTGAGCGAGCTCAATGTGGTGTACTTGTTTTTGGATGGCCAGTATCACGCCGCCCGACAGGGGACCGATGAGAAAGAGGGAGTGCTGAGCGCCTATGCGTTGCTGGAGGATGGGCGGCCGGTGTTGCTCGACTTGGACCTGGGTCCCCGGGAGTCCTATGATGCTTGGTTGAGCTTTTTTCAGAACCTGGTGGCGCGGGGACTGAAAGATCCGCTGCTGGTGATTTTCGATGGGGCGCCGGGTTTGCACAAAGCCGTCAGACGGATGTGGCCGCGTGCGTTTCGCCAACGCTGCCAGGTCCACAAGATGCGCAACATCCTGGCCAAGCTCCCCCGTATGGCGCAAGGGCAGATCAAACGGCTCGTGCGGCAGGTTTTCCTGGCGCCGAGCCATGCGTTGGCGCTCAAACGCGGGCGTGCGTTGATCGCCCGGTTTGGTGACCGCTACTCGGCGGCGATGCAGTGTCTGGAGCGGGACCTCGAGGAGTGTGTGACGTATCTTCGTTTCCCGGCGCTGCACCATCATCGGATTCGAACCACCAATCGGCTGGAACGGCTCAACGGTGAAGGACGCCGGCGGACCAAAGTGATTCCTCGCTTTCCAACGGAGCGCTCGTGTCTGGCGCTGCTCTTTGCCAGCCTGGTGACAGCGTCCAAGCGCTGGCGCGGGGTGAAGATGACGCCGGCTGCGATCAAGCAACTCCAGCAGTTGCGAGCTGAGACGGCAACGCGATCCTCTGCTCAAGAGGTCGCTGCTTGATATGTGCAAGAAGAGGATGTTCAACGCCTTGAGCTTTTACAGGAAATTTGGGACTTGACCTTTTCTCAAAACGTGCGGGTTCCTTCTGGTTTGTTTCGGATCATGAGCACGAGCCACGATTTTCTCTCTGACACGATCACGAACACGATCCACGATCACGATCTTCCGGCCTTGAGAATCATTTTATAGCACCACGCTCGCACACCATCCGCAAGCCTTCTCCGGCACCGACAGTGGAGGAAAGAGAGGTTCGCGTCCACTTTTCTTATCCCGCTTCCAGCTTTGACCATTCATCCTTGCTTTGACGCGCCGGAGTCCACGCAGGTTTTGATAATACTCTTCAGCTCGACACGGAGAAAAAACAACCGGCTTTTCGTGTTAGTCCTCCAACCCAAGAATGCTAATGCATGAGTCTCGAATAGAAAGGCTGTAATCAAATATGAAATTTAGCGAGCTTATCCGACTGTTAGAGCAAAACGGATTCAAGCTCATAAGAGAGAAAGGTTCAATTCGCTACTACGCCAAACCTGGTGTAGACAGACTAATCCGAGTTGATTATCATGGAGCGAAGGAAATACCTACGGGAACCTGTAATGCCATTCTAAAGGCTGCAGGTTTGAAGCGGCAATAAGGAGAGGTGTCGTGATTGATTTGAAATATTCATTGGTCATCGAGGCCACCGAAGATCCTACTTTCTTCGGTTTCTATTCACCGGATCTTGAAGGCTTCACCGGCATCGGTCACTCGATCGAAGATTGCCTGTATCAAGCCAAGTGGGGTATGGAGGAACATATTGAATTGCTCAAGGAACAGTCCCTTCCTATTCCCCAAAAAAACCCCGATCCTAAAATCGTCATACAGAACCAAGAGGCCCTAGCCAGGGCCAGCTAAACTCTATCAACGTTCTCGCATTTCGTCATTTCGACATTTCGCGAATTCCCGAAACGTGGAAGTGCCGCTGATCCACTCGTTTTTTCCCCTGCTCTTTGCCCCTGCCCTATCTGCTCGGTATCAGCACTAACCTTTAAACCCCTTACTCCTCACCCCTAACCCCTCACGCCTTATGGCTCCGTCCTGTCCCTTGTAAAAATCCTGCGAAGTCGCATAAAATCCGCAGAAGTTCGGGGCAGGCAAGATCTGGTTGGGGGAGAGCGGAAGCGGGACGGCGATTCGGAAGTCTCATAACGTGCGGGTTCCCTCTGTTTTGTTTCACGATCACGACATACGAGCCACGATCACGATCTTCCGGCCTTTGATTGCACGAACCACCCGGTTAGCACACCATTCGCAATTTCTCCGCGTCTCCGTGCGGAAAGACCAAAGAAGGATGTGCAGGAAACAAGACCTGAGCACCTAGGTTTTTCAAACTTGGAAGTCTGGCCCGATTCTACATCCTGTGTTTTTGTTCTCTTTTCCGAAGCTCGAATCCATTGTAACATTGACGAGTATCTGACGGCTTTACTGAGGATGCGAATCGGCAAGAGTACTCAAGAGACCATAAACATGACGAAAGGGTTGTGATGTGGTTTTTGACCGATTGGTATTTCGGGTCCATGCGATCCAGCGTATGTAAGAGCGGGGCATCACTGACGAAGAAGCGCGCCATGTGATCAGGACAGGGGAGACTATCGAAGACTATCCCACTGATCTTCCCTACCCGAGTCGTTTAGTGCTCGGGTGGCGCGGTCCGCGACCCATTCACGTTGTGGTAGCCGACAACATAAATGATGGCGAGAATATCGTGATTACCGTCTACGAGCCGGATCCAGAGGAGTGGGAGGCGGATTTCAAAAGGAGAAAGACGTGATGAAATGCGTCGTTTGCAAGAACGGTGAAACCAAGATTGGAAGGACCACAGTGACGTTGGAAAGAGATGGGGCTACGTTAGTCTTCAAGGGTGTTCCAGCGCGTGTGTGCGCAAACTGCGGTGAAGCGTATGTCGATGAGGAAATTACCGCCAGCCTGCTCAAATCCGCGGAGGATGCCGCTCGCTCTGGGATCCAGGTCGAAATCCGTCAGTACAGTCCAGCCTAATCGGTAATTACTCGTTCCTAAACTCATTTCGACGTTTCGGTAAATCCCGAAACGTGGAAGCGTTGCTTGACAGAAGCGCGCTCGTTGCCATAAACCCGTCACGATGGAAGAAGCGAAATTTCGGGGTTCGCGCTTGTGTCGGCTGATGGGCACCCCGGTTGTTTACCAACTGGTCTTGCTGTTAGGGGACAACGGGCCACTGACTCCGAGTAAGCTCGCCAAGTTTGCCGGGCGCTCGGTGCAAACCGTGAGTGAACATCTGGGCAAGCTGAGGGCGGCGGACATCGTGCGCTATGATTCCAAGGGGAAAGAAGTCCATTACTGGCTGAAGCACAAGCGCGACACGCTCGCTCTATTGAAGGCGATCGAGAAAGTTGTGCATGCAACCAGCAAATTGCCTTGAGGTTCTCATTTCCACGTTTCGGGAATTCCCGAAACGTGGAAGTATTACGGGGGTGATCATAGTTCGGAAGGCGCGGGTTGTAATAAGCCGGTGAAATGACTTAATATCGCCGAAAAAGAATTTGGGTCAGGCACGCAGGGGTTGGGGGAAGCGGGACGGCGTTTCAAGGTCTCAAGATGTGCAACTTCCCTCTGCTTGATTTCACGATGCACGAACACGAGCCACGATCACGAAGCACGATCCACGATCACGATCTTCCGGCTTTTCATCGCACGTAACCACGACGCTCGCCACGCCATCCGCAAACCCTCCCCGGCCCCGACAGTGGGGGGAAATAAAGGTTCGCGTCCCATTTATTTCTCCCCTAGTTGTTGATTCATGCTACCACTAGGCATTTGGTTTAGGCGAACTAATCTGCTTGCTTCCAAGGCAGCGCCGATTATACTTATTCCATGGCCACGATCATTGAAGTCGAAAAGCTCGCGTTAGATCTATCTGAGAACGAAAGAGCTGTCCTCGCGGCTCACCTTCTTGGATCGCTACCACCCGTTCTTCAGGACGCAGATGAGGGTATCGCGGAGGCGCTTCGGCGCGATGCGGAGCTTGATGCGAATCCTTCGGGCGGCCTATCGTTGGAGCAGGTTGATCAACAGGTTAATCGCCGCCGAACCTGATGCGGCTCGTCCTACATCCGAAGGTATACTCGGATATCGACGAGATCATGGGGTATTACGAGCGGATTGCGACTCCAGAGCTTGCCGATGACTTTTATGCGGAGCTGCGGCATTACATGAAGCAGGCCGAAGAGAGGCCGGAAGCTTTCTCAGTGCGGGAGCGCGATATCCGCCGCGTGAACTTGCAGCGTTTCCCTTATCATTTCTTGTTTCGCGTCGTTGGCGATGTCGTCCGGATACTCGTTGTGCGCCACCACAGTAGACGTCCAACTGTTGGTATCAGACGCCGGTAAAGTCGCCGCATCCGAAGGATCACTATCTCGGATATCCGCGAGCTTCCCGACAGGCAGGCTACGCGCTCGATATTAACGGTGCGTGGAGGGGCGCGATCCGGTATGACACGGCCCACGGATACGCGCACATAGACCGGTTTAATCTGCAAAGGAAACGGCAAAAGGAAAGCTTGCGACTGAATTTTAGTGAGGCTTTGACAAGAGCGGAAAGAGATATGAAGGAAAACTGGTGGATCTATCGTGAAAGGTTTCTTAAAGGAGATTTCCCATGACCAAGAGAGAAAAGGGGATGGCGGCGAAGAACCTCGACCTGATTTTTGAGTTTGAGAAGTATGTTCTTGAACATCCGGATTTTTGTAAGGAGGTTCCGCGAAATGCTGTGGTCTCCATGCGTGTTGAAGGGGACGAACCATTCAACCGCTGGAGCCGGCAGTTGGCTGAGACACAAATAAAGAAGAGGAGAAGGCCCATAGTGCTCGTTACCATCAAGAAGATGAGGCCTGCCCTGTCACGCATTGAAGAGCTGAAAATAGAGCAAGCGGCATGACAACGAATTGGCTAAAGTTGCCTAACCTGTAACTTTTACTTGGCTTCAAGCCTCCGCTGCAAGAGACCCAAATCGATTTGCCCTCGGGCTTTTCTGACCTAGCCTGGACCGGTCTCATTTCGACGTTTCGAGAATTCTCGAAACGTGGAAGTATCGGCAAAAGAGGTGAGCACGGCCCAAGGTTGGTTAACCCGCCGCTTGTAATAATCCGGGGAAATGACTTAGAATCCGCAGAAATTTGGGGCAGGCAGGATCTGGTTGGGGAGAGCGGAAGCGGGACGGCGTTTCGAGGTCTCAAAACGTGCGGGTTGCCTCTGTTTTGTTTCACGATGCACGAAGCACGAGCCATGCTTTTCTCTCCGACACGATCACGAACACGATCCACGATCACGATCTTCCGGCCTTTCATTGCACGTAATCACCACGCCCGTACACCATCTGCAAACGCACCGAGTCTCCGTGAGGATAAAGCACGAAGCCTTGCATGAGAAGCAAGACCTGACCAGCCAGGTGTTTTCAAACTTGGAAGAAAGTCAGGAAACAAGAGTCTGAGTGACCCCAAATGGGTGTTGCGGGGACGCGGTTCGCGTGCATCCAGGTGCGGTTTGGATAAGCGATTAGGTCGTTTGGGTTTGCCCAGCCATCCCTGTTATATTTGGGAGGCGCGGAGACGGATTTCTGAAAGGCTATCGATGGCACGATCTGAAAAGACAAATTTAGTGGAAGACATCTTGCGGGAAAAACGCGAAGAGATCCTTAGAATTGCCAAGAAACATGGTGCCCGAAATATACGGGTATTCGGGTCGGTGGCGAGGGGAGAAACAACCAAGACCAGCGACATTGATCTGCTCGTGGACACGGGAGAGGAGACGAGTCCGTGGTTTCCTGCCGGGCTTGTCCAAGAGCTGGAAGAACTCCTTGGGCAGCGAGTCGATGTCGTAACTACGAACGGCCTCTATTGGTTACTGCGCCGGCGCATTTTGACGGAAGCCAAGCCCTTGTGAAGAAAGATTCCCGCGTCTACCTCGCGCATATTTTGGAGTGCGCGCAGAAGATCCAGCGCTACACGAAGGGCGGCGAGAAGCAGTTTCTCAAAGATGCCATGACGCAGGACGCCGTGATCCGTAATTTTGAAATCATGGGCGAAGCAGCTAAGCGCGTGCCGGAAACATATCGGAGGCGTCATCCTGAGATTCCATGGCGTCTGATGGCTGGTTTTCGCGACGTTCTGATCCACGCCTATGAGGGAATTGATCTGAAGCGGGTGTGGCGTATCGTGCGTCACGATTTGCCGAAGGTTAAAGACGCGATTGGGGAAATCCTGCCACCGCTTGGGGAGCTGGAAAAGGAGTTGGCGGAGGCGGAAACCGACAAAGTGAAATCCAAAAAATGAAGGCGATGGGACCATTGGGATATTTTCCTCTTTGGGGGTGATCAGGTAGGAAAGTTAAGAAATTCGATTGCGTTGGGATGATGTACCGAGGAGCGGAACCAGTTGACGTTTTGAGAATTATAAAAACTGAAATTTAAGCCAATTTGGCTGCCGGTCTCCGAATCCTGTCATTTCGACGTTTCGAGAATTCTCGAAACGTGGAAGTGTTCTTGACAGATGAGAAAGCTTGGTTTAGATGCCGGATCATGGAAGAGGCGAGATATCGGGAGTCCCGGCTGTGCAGATTGCTGGGCAATCCGGTGATCTATCAGCTGGTTGTTCTCCTTGGCTCCAATGCTCCGCTGACGCCAACGAAGCTGGCCAAGCTGACGGGGCGCGCGATTCAGACTGTCAGCACTCATTTAGCCAAGCTGCGCGCGATGGACGTGGTTCGATACGATACCGGCGGAAAAGAAGTCCGGTACTGGCTGAAGCACAGGCCGGAAATGAAGCAACTGCTCAAGGGACTGGAGAAGGTCGTTCAGGCATCTACGGAGTTATAGTAATACTTCTCATTTTGACGTTTCGAGAATTCTCGAAACGTGGAAGTATCCCGTCACTCTCTTTCTCACCGCTCATCTTCGTTTCTAAAAAGACAATTGGTTGCTGCTGGTAGCTCGATATTCCCTGGCCAACCTGGCTCCCCCCGGCCGGGGGTTGTAAATACCCTGCCAAATCGCATAAAATCCGCAGAAATTTGGGGCTCAGGCAAGATCTGGAAGAGGGGGGGCGACCGGCCGGAAGGCCCCCTTTTAGAGTAAACACCTCTTGAAAAGGCTTTAATGGTGTCTTCTCTATAGAGTGGCTTTTTTAACGGGATGTCACGGTGGAAAATTTCAAAATCCATATATCAGTGGTTGGGGAGAGGGGAAGCGGGACGGCGTTTCGAGGTCTCAAGACGTGCGGGTTGCCTCTGTTTTGTTTCACGATGCACGAAGCACGAGCCATGCTTTTCTCTCCGACACGATCACGAACACGAGCCACGATCACGATCTTCCGGCCTTTCATTGCAAGTAACCACCACGCTCGCACAGATCCGCAAACCCTCCGCGTTTTCGTGTGTTTTGCGGAATCCCTGGTCCGAAGCTTGTGCTGTGCCATTGACTGTCAACAAAAAAGATTTGGCCCCTTAGTTTTGCGCGTAAGTTATCATTTCGGCGTTTCGGGAATTCGCGAAGCGTGGAAGTATCATGGGCAGGGGTTTTATGGACAAGACCCAAGCCCATGGTCACTCATATTGTCTAGAATAGAAAGCCGGAGCCCGACAAAACCTCCCTTATGGCTTGGTGTAACCTCAGTGAACCATCTTGAGCCTTTGGTGGAACGACTGGAAAAGGAAAAAGATCCTCGTAACTGATAAGAGTTCTTCCGGCTCAAAATTCAGACGAGGACACCACAGCGGGGTACGTGCCTTACACCCGCTCCCAGCTCTGAAGCATCAGCATGTAGTTGGCGCGCTCGTAGATCTGTGGGTTGGGAATCCGCTCCTGGCTCATGTTGCCGCGCATCTCGTTAAGTGAGAACCATTCGTTCTCTTCCATCCATGCTTCAAGGTCGGCGCGAACCTTCCTGAGGTGGCCGGGGCCGTTCTGAAGCAGCGCCGACACCATCTGCGTGATGTGCGCCCCCGCCATCGTGGACTTCACTACGTCCAGGGCAGTGTGAACCCCGCCGGTAACCGCGAGTGAGGCCTTAACGCGTCCTGCAAGCGCGGCGATCCCGCGCAAACGCAGCGGCAGCTCGGAAGAGTCCGAAAGTTGCAAAGTGCGCAATACGTTCAGCTCCTGCACGTCGATATCGGGATCGTAGTAGCGGTTGAACAGCACCAGCCCGTCGGCGCCGGCGCCGTCAAGCTGGTGCGCGAAGTGGGCGAAGGCGGTGAAGAACGGCGAAAGTTTCACCGCCACCGGAATTTTCAATCCATGTTTCACTTCGCGAACCATCTCAATGGTCTGGCGCTCGACCTCGCTTCCGCTCGTCTTAAAGTCGGTCGGAGCGTGGTAGACGTTCAGCTCCAGAGCGTCCGCTCCGGCTTGCTCGATCAGGCGCGCGTAGGAGAGCCAGCCGCCTGGAGTCATGCCGTTGAGCGACCCGATAACGGGGATCCGCGCCGTTTGCTTCACGCGCTGGACGTGATTGAGGTACTCGTCCGGCCCGAGCACAAAGGAGTCGGGGCTCGGAAAGAAAGTTACGGCCTCGGCGAAAGCATCGTCGTGACTGTCCCAGTGATTATGGTCGCTTCCTGTTCGCGGGTGATCTGCTCCTCGAAAAGCGAGCGTAAAACGATCGCCGCGGCACCCGCGTCCTCGAGCTGCTTAACGGTATCGAGATCGTCGCTCAGCGGTGACGCGCCCGGGACTAGGGGGTGCGGCAGCCTGATTCCGAGATAATTTGTGCTGAGATCCATGCGGCCCTCCTACTTTGCCGGCTTCGAGACGTCGGTGTCTTCGCCCTTGGCTTCAACCTGGGGCACCGTGATGCCCGCGAGCTGCTCGTAGAGCGCGTAGCGCTTCTGCGCGGCCTCGTGAGCCTCCTTGAGAAAATGCTTGAAGCGCGCGGGGTCTGTGCGCTCGACCACGCGGAAGCGCGACTCGTTGCGCATGTAGTCGGCGACTCGCGCTTTCGGCGGACCATAGTCGAGATGGAGCGGCGGTTCGCCCTTGGCGAGGCGGCGCGGATCGAAACGGTATAGCGGCCATACGCCGGAATCCACCGCCAGCTTCTGCTGTGACATGCCGTGAGCCATATCGTAGCCATGGGCGATGCAATGGCTGTAGGCGATGATGAGCGAAGGTCCAGGATAGGCTTCGGCCTCGAGAAATGCCTGCACCGTTTGCGGCATTTTTGCCCCCATGGCCACGCGGGCGACGTACACATGACCGTAGCTGTTTGCCAGCAGTCCCAAATCTTTCTTTGCCGTGCTCTTTCCCGCTGAGGCGAATTTTGCGACCGCGCCAAGCGGGGTCGCCTTGGATTGCTGGCCGCCGGTGTTGGAATAGACTTCGGTGTCGAGGACGAGCACGTTGACGTTGCGGCCGCTCGCGAACACGTGATCGAGGCCACCGTAACCGATGTCGTATGCCCAGCCGTCGCCGCCCAGCAGCCAGATACTTTTCGTGACGAGATAATCGGCTAGTACCTCCAGCCGCCGCGCCTCGGGCGCGTCCATTGCGGCTAGCTTCTCGCGCAGTGCCTTCACGCGTTCGCGCTGTGCCGCGATCCCAGACTCACGCGTCTGGTCGGCGCCAAGCAGCTCCTTCACCAGGGTGTCGCCCAGTTCCATCCCGAGCCGCTCGACCAGCGCGCGAGCGGCCGCCATGTGGCTATCGACTCCCAGGCGAAAGCCGAAGCCGAATTCTGCGTTGTCTTCGAACAGCGAATTGGACCAGGCCGGACCGCGTCCGTCGCGATTCGTTGTGTACGGAGTGGTGGGCAGGTTGCCCCCGTAGATCGATGTGCAGCCAGTGGCGTTGGCGATCAGCAGCCGATCGCCAAAAAGCTGGGTGAGTAGCTTAATGTAGGGCGTTTCGCCACAGCCCGCGCACGCCCCCGAATACTCGAAGAGGGGCTCGAGAAATTGCGAGCCCTTGTGGTCAAGCCGCGTCACCTCGCTGCGTTCGGTCTCTGGCAAGTCCAAGAAGAAATCGTAATTTTCGCGTTCGGCTTCCCGGAGCGGAGACAACGGCTGCATGTTGATCGCTTTATGCCGCGGGTTGGTCCGGTCCTTGGCCGGGCAAACGTTGACGCACAGATTACAGCCCGTGCAGTCCTCCGGCGCGACCTGGATCGTGTAGGCTTTATTCTTGAAATCGAGACCTTTGTATGGCGTCGACATGAATGTTGCCGGAGCATTCCCAAGCTCGGCGGGGTCGTAGACCTTGGCGCGGATTGCAGCGTGAGGACAAACCAGCGCACACATGTTGCACTGGATGCATATCGCCGTGTCCCAGACCGGAATCTCGAGAGCGATGGCGCGCTTTTCCCATTTGGCGGTGGCCACGGGCCATGTGCCGTCGACGGGGAAGGCGCTCACCGCAAGCAGATCTCCTTTGCCAGCCATCATCACTGCAGTGACCTTTTGCACGAAATCGGGCGCCTTTTCGGAGACGAGCGGCGGCCGGTTACGGATGGCGCTCACCGCACCGGGCACCGGGATCTCGTGAAGATACGCGAGTGTCTGATCTACCGCCTCAAAGTTCCGGCGTACCATGTCCGCTCCCATCTTGCCGTAGGTCTTCTCGATCGCCTTCTTGATCTTGGCGATCGCCTCGTCGCGCGGCAGTACGCCCGAGATTGCAAAGTAGCAGGTTTGCATGATCGTGTTGATGCGGCTGCCCATACCGTTTTCCTTGGCCACAGCGTAAGCATCGATGGCGAAGAAGCGGATACTTTTCTCGATCATCTGCTGTTGCAGCTCGCGCGGCAGGCGCTCCCACACGCCGTGCGGGGTTGCCGGAGCGTTCAGCAGGAACACCGCACCGGGAGCGGCGTGCTCGAGCACGTCGATCTTGTCGACGAACTCGAACTGATGACAGGCGACAAACTTGGCGCTGGTGATAAGGTAGGCCGAGCCGATAGGGCGAGGGCTGGCACGCAGGTGTGAGATCGTGATCGCCCCCGATTTTTTAGAGTCGTAAACAAAGTAGCCCTGGACGTAGCGGTCGGTTTCCTCGCCGATGATTTTAATCGAGTTCTTGTTCGCTCCCACCGTGCCGTCGGCGCCGAGTCCGTAAAAGAGCGCCGTATCCACATCCTCGGCCTCGGTGCGAATCGACGGGTCCCAAACGAGCGAGGTGTGCGTTACATCGTCGACAATCCCAATGGTGAAGTGGTTGCGCGGCCGTTCTTTCGCAAGCTCGTCGAAGATTGCCTTGACCATGGCCGGCGTGAATTCCTTCGACGACAGGCCATAGCGGCCTGCGAGCACGCGCGGCTCGGAGGCCAAGGATAGCTTGCCGTCGGTGCGCGCCTCGGCGAGCGCAGTCACGACGTCAAGATAAAGCGGGTCGCCTACAGCTCCGGGCTCCTTCGTTCGATCGAGAACGGCGATGGAGCGGGTGGTGGACGGCAGCGCCGCGATCAGCGCCGCCCCGGAGAACGGCCGGAACAACCTGACCTTGATGACGCCAACTTTCTCTCCCCGCTCCGTGAGGTACTGCACGGTCTCGTCGACCGTCTCGGCCCCAGAGCCCATGATCACGATCAGGCGCTCCGCCCGTGGGTCCCCAACGTAGTCAAACAGACGGTAGCGCCGACCCGTCAAAGCGGCGAACTGCTCCATCGCCTTCTCCACGATCGCCGGGCAGGCGTCGTAGAAGCGATTGGCCGACTCGCGAGCCTGGAAGAATACGTCGGGGTTCTGGGCGGTGCCGCGCAGCACCGGCCGGTCTGGAGTCAGCGCACGCTCTCGGTGCTCGCGCACTTTATCCTCTGAGATCAGGCGACGGAGATCGTCGTCGTTCAGCTCCTCGATCTTCGCGATCTCATGGGAAGTGCGAAAGCCGTCGAAAAAATGCAGGAACGGCACTCTCGACTCCAGCGTGGCTGCATGCGCGATCGCGGCGAAGTCGTGAGCCTCCTGCACCGATCCGGAGCAGAACATAGCGAAGCCGGTCTGGCGGCAAGCCATCACGTCGGAGTGGTCGCCGAAAATCGAGAGCGCGTGAGTGGCTACGGTGCGCGCCGCCACATGTATCGTGAAGGCCGTCAGCTCCCCCGCGATCTTGTACATATTGGGGATCATCAGGAGCAGCCCCTGGGAGGCTGTGAAGGTCGTTGCCAGCGCACCCGCCTGGAGCGCACCGTGCACGGCGCCCGCTGCGCCAGCCTCGGACTGCATCTCGACTACGTCCGGGACGTTACCCCAGAGATTTTTGCTTCCCTGGCTCGACCATTGGTCAGCCAGTTCGCCCATGGGCGAACTGGGGGTGATCGGATAGATGGCGATCACCTCGCTAACGCGGTGTGCGACCGATGCCGCCGCCTCGTTGCCGTCGACTGTCACCCTGAGCCTCTTGAGCCCGTGTTGACCGACCGTGTTATCCATAACTTTGCACGCTCCTTGTGTGCTTATGGTTACACACTTTCATCTCTGGTTAACTGGTCGAGTATATTGAATGCTTTTCGAGTGTGAGCTGATTATGGCTATTTCTTATCATTTCTTCCCGGCTGGTTCGATGATGGAAATGTCAAGAACTCCGTAGTTACTGGCCGACGTACACTTCGCGTTGTTCAATACAGTAGAGGGCGAACGAGATAGGGAAGCTAACCGGCAACGTCAGAACCCATAACCATTGCCGTAATTCAGCGCCTGATCGGATTTATGTTTTCGCGCTGGACCCTGGGGGTTAAGGCAAAAAATGCTTGGAGGTCCCAGTTTATCGCCAATTCAGCCGCCGGGACGTCAATTGGAACGTTCCTTTTTGATGCACGAATAGCTTAGAAAGCATAAATCTCTTCTCTGCGGGAAAGAATCTCTCGGCAACCCGCTTCATGAACCCTGAAATTTAAGCCGGTTCGAGCCGGTGGCCCGAAAGCAGCTCAAGCAGGCCCCATGTCTGGGACTCGCTTTCGGGTTTCTAAACCCCTGTGCCATACTTGATCGAGGTAGCGGCACATGGCTAAACAACTCACCGAACAAGAACTGCGACAGCAGGCCGTCAGGGCGTTGAGCGACAGCTTGGGGCCGGTGGACGCATTGCGTTTCCTTGCGCTTGTTTCTCGCGAGCCCTTTGATTACCAGCGGTGGCGGAAAGAGTATTTTTCGCACTACAGCGTGGATGAATTACTCGAAGAGGTTCGGAACCACCACAGCGAAAAGCGTTCCTAAGCGCCGCTCCGATCATATTCTGCTTTCCAGCGCCTAAGATCGGTATTTCCACGTTTCGAGAATTCTCGAAACGTGGAAGTATCCCGTCAGTCTCATCCTCAAAGCTCATTTTGACGTTTTGAGAATTGTCAAAATGTGAAAGTTGCCACTTTTGTGCTTTACGCTTGTGCCAGAACCCGAAACCCGATTCCTCTTCCCGACCTCCCCCTTTTTTTTAACTTTTACCTTTTTACTTTTGCCTTGGTTCCCTCCCCCTCCTCCCTCACTCCTTGTATATTCATTTTGAAGTATCTTTTATGAACATAGTTAGTACGAAACAGGATGGGACAGATCGTTCACTCCTAGGTCGTAAGAGACCGTGGGTAAGCATGGGTCGTCCCGTCCTGCCTCCCGAAAAGCTCGAACAGTTGCCTGGGTTAGTAAAGCCCGCATCTTACGCAAGGTTGAGCTGAGTTGGAGGAGACTAAAATCAAGGAGGATAGAGTTTTGGAAGTCCCCCCGATCTTTATCGGCATCGATGTCTCTAAAGCACAACTCGATGTTGCTATGCGCCCCACGGGCCAGAGAGAATCGGTTGCCAACGACAAATCCGGCATCAAGGCCTTGGTCAAACGGTTGGCTAAAATCCAACCTGCATGGATTGTGCTGGAAGCCACCGGGGGACTGGAACGTGCCCTGACCCATGCTCTGGTTGGTGCTGAGCTGCCTGTCGTCGTGGTGAACCCGCGCCAGGTTAGAGACTTTGCTAAGGCCACCGGACAATTGGCCAAGACCGATAGCATCGATGCCGATATATTGGCCCGCTTCGCTGAAGCGGTGCGCCCGGCACTGCGTCCTTTGCCCGATGCGCTCACCCTGGAGCTTAGAGCCCTCACCGCTCGGCGACGACAAATCATCGAGATGATCGGGGCTGAGAGAAACCGGCTGGCTACGGCCTCCAAGACTGTTAGAAAACGCATCGACGCTCACATCCGCTGGTTGGCACAGGAACTGGAGCGCGCCGACCAAGACCTGGACCGAAGCATTCGGCAAAGCCCGATCTGGAAACACAACGAAGACTTGCTCCGCAGCGTTCCCAGCATTGGTCCTGTCACCAGTCGTACTCTGCTTGCCGAGCTGCCCGAGCTTGGAGAACTCAACCGCAAACAGATCTCGGCTCTGGCTGGTGTCGCGCCCTTCAATCGCGACAGTGGCGTGCTTAGGGGTCGGCGTTCCATTTGGGGTGGTAGAGCTTCGGTGCGCAGTGCTCTTTACATGGCCACGCTGGTGGCCACCAGACGCAACTGTGTCATCCGCGACTTCTACAAGCGCCTGAGAGCCAACGGCAAGGTTTTCAAAGTCGCCCTGGTTGCTTGTATGCGCAAGCTGCTCACAATTCTGAATTCTATGATCAAACATAAAACTCGTTGGGCTGAAAATTCTTTCCTTCAGACCACTTGACTTTTAAGACAGTTGCTTACCCCTCACGCCTTGTGGGTCGAGGTCTCAAAACGTGTTCCCTCTGTTTTGTTTCACGAGCACGATCCACGATCACGATCTTCTCTCCGACGCGATCACGAACACGATCCACGATCACGATTTTCGGCCTTTCATTGCACGTAACCACCACGCTCGCACACCATCCGCAAGGCCTCCGCGTCTCCATGCGGACAGAGCACGACGTATTGTACAAGAAGCGAGACGTGACCACTCAGGTTTTTTCAGACTTAGAGAAAGTAGGGAAATAAAAGTCCGATGGTAGACCCCGGTCCTCACCCCTTTTTTGCTTGCAGAGTTCCGATGGGATTCATCGCTTGCTTTCAAAATGAAAGCAAGTTAGTCTCAATCGATGCGAGCGGCCACTTTTGACAGCTCGTTTTGGGTCCATGCAGTTTATATGGATCTTGTCGAGTTCTTGCTTTCGGATTTTGAATTGATCTGCGCTAAGGCGGTGGAAAACGAATTGGGACGCGATAACCCAACAAGCCGCCGACTCAAGGCATTACTAACCGACAAACGCATCAAAGGGGCTGCGCCAAAGTCGGAGAAGATTAAATTGTATGGAGATGGGGAAAAAGCAGCTATTAATCTAGCTCTAGAACTAAAGCTCCTATTGCTTATTGATGACTGGAGACCTTATGAGGCCGCACATGCAGCGGGAGTTGAGGTCGTCAATTCCTTGGCCTACTTGGTTGGGCTCTATGAACAGAAACGGATTACGCTGGAACGGGCGTTACAGGCTTTGGCCAGAATGATGCGGCGGGGAACTCTGAGACCCGAGTGGATCCATTCTGCGCTGAGGCTCTTGGCGGAAATCCGACGGCAAGGAGAAAATGGATGAAGAAGGAAAAACGCGAGAAAACGACAGTTACTGTGCGATTAACCGATGAAGAGGATCAGGTTTTGAGGCGTCTCTGCGGGCTTAAAAAGATGAGCAAGACTGGATACATCGCTCGTCTCGCTAAGGACCAGGCCACGCGAGAGTTACTCGGTTACGCCGCCGAAGAGTACCTTCAAGGAAAGGCATCCCTAAGCGAACTGGCGAAAAAGACCGGCCTGGATGTACCCACAATCATGAATGAAGTTGCAAGCATCAAAGGGGAGGACACGCGGGCAGTTGAGGCCTTTTTGTTCGCGGTGGAAACGCTCTCGAAGTTAAATAAAGATCCAGGGTTCTATAGTCTGGCTGTCAGCGCCGTCAAAGAATAGCTCGACCGCGAACCACCACAAGTGGTTGTCGTTGAACCATGCGCAGAGCTCACTTCCACCTTTCGGGAATTCTCGAAATTTGGAAGCGTCAGTGAAAGGTAGCTAGCGGCAGGGGAATGATCAGGGAAGTCTGGCACCGGATGCGGGCGAAATCTCTCATTTCGACGTTTTGACAATTGTCAAAACGTGCAAGTCACCGCAGGTGACGATCGTGATGCAGAGAGGAAAGATGGAATGGTGCGAAATGCTACAAAAGCCGTAGGGTTGACGCCGACTCCCAACCTCCTCCACGTCTAAACCCATCAGATTTTTTCGCCCTCCTGCCGTCTCTTGTAAAAAGCCGGCCAAATCGCATAGAATCCGCAGAAATTTGGGGTCAGGCAAGATTTGGTTGGGGAGAGAGGAAGCGGGACTGCGTTTCGAGTCTCAAAACGTGCGGGTTGCCTCTGGTTTGTTTCACGAGCACGAAGCACGAGCTACGATCAGGATTTTCTCTCCGACACGATCACGAACACGATCCACGATCACGATCTTCCGGCCTTTCATTGCACGTAACCACCACGCTCGCACACCATCCGCAAACCCTCCGGCGTGGTCAGCGAATGTACCTATTTTTCCTCCTATTCCCTACGCAAAACCCGGGCTAGCTCAACCTGAACCCTGCTAGTTTTCCGTAAGCTTAAGCCTTCTCCTGGTCTCCTTCCTCAAACCGATTGATGTCCCGGTGTCCATTACGTAGAATGCACCATGGATCTAAAGGAGATCCAAGAGCTCCTTCGAGATGGGCAATACGAAGTCAGCTTTCATGCTCAACAGGAGAGGCTCGAAGAGGATCTGGATCTAATAGAGATCGAAGCGGCAATAATCGAGCATGGAGAATTGCTGGAAGAGTATCCTGACGATCCACGAGGAGAAAGCTGCCTGGTGTTGGGTTTTGTCGGAAGTCGCCCGCTCCATGCGGTTCTGGGATGGGCAACAATGAAGGGTGAAAGTCAAAGAATGCTAAGGCTCATTACCGTTTATACACCGACGGCGCCGAAGTGGACTGATCCGAGAACCAGGGGAGGGCGGTCATGAACCGTTATGCGGATTGCACGTATTGCGGCGGAGAGGTAGTCGAGCAGACTATTGACTATGATTATCGCCGGCAAAAACAACTGATGGTCGTGAGCAACGTCCCCGCCGGCGTTTGCCGCCAGTGCGGCGAGAAGTATTTTAAGCCGGATGTCCTGAAGAAGATGGACTCTCTGTATCACGGTATCTTCGAGCGCCACGAAAAGCCACAGCGAACCTTGACGATCCCTGCCGTGTCGCTTTAGCCAGCCTTACAAACGGTTTTAAATCCAAGTTGGCTCTCATTTCCACGTTTCGAGAATTCTCGAAACGTGGAAATATCCCGTCAGCCGCATGCGCAGATCTCATTTTGACGTTTTGACAATTATCAAAACGTGAAAGTTCCCACTTTTGACCCCCTGGCTGGGGGTTGTAAATACCCTGCCAAATCGCATAGAATCCGCAGAAATTTGGGGCTCAGGCAAGATCTGGTTTGGGGAGAGGGGAAGCGGGACGGCGTTTCGAGGTCGCAAAACGTGCGGGTTCCTTCTGGTTTGTTTCGGATCATGAGCACGAGCCATGATTTTCTTTCCGACACGATCACGAACACGAGCCACGATCACGATCTTCCGGCCTTTCATTGCACGTAACCACCACGCTCGCACACCAACCGCCGACCCCTCCGCGTTCCCGTGTGGACAGAGCACGAGATATTGCGCGAGAAGCGAGATGTGACCACCGAGATGGTTTTCAAACTTTAAGAAAGTCGAGAAATAGAAGTCTGATCACCCCCAGCCCCTTTCACAGCGGCGGAAACAGTTTTTGCTCCAGCGCCTCTTCGGTCAAGCCGTCTGGCAAAGGCCACGACAATCCGGCTTTGTGAGCCCGTTCCTGATAGTTTTTGACGGTGCTGCGGCTGATATTTAAGCTCAGGGCCACCTGCTGGGTGTTCAGATGACCGTCGTGGGTCAGCCGCAGAACATCTTTGATCTTACGCATGGATAACCTCGTATTGGCCATTCATCCTCCTCCTGGGTTGTTGCGCCAGGGAGGATAGCAGCCGGGTTATCCAGCGTCGCTTCGTTTAGCTCACCGTAAACGGGGGTGTCGATTTGCGTCGGAACAAGTGCCGATTTGGATCGGAACGAGTGTCGATTTGCCAGCGGAATGGATGTCGATTTGGGTCGGAATACGCACCTGCCTCTGTTTTTGAGTACTACTAGATTCCACGGAAGCGATTTATACCAGCGGTGTGACTGCAGCCTGATCTATTTCTACCAGCGTGTATTGTTCCAAAGCAGCTTCCATTTCAGACAAATGACGCTCGAAAAGAGAACACAGCTCTTCCTTGGCCATATTTCCCGTTTTGACCAAGACAAGCTTCCACGGACGACCTAAAACCAGATGGGAATAGAAAAAGTCCGAATCTTTCGAAATCACGATTCGCTCGTTCATCGACCGAAAGCTGATTAAGGGTGGAGTCCTTTGTGGCATTTTTCGCCGGAAGATCCAGCGTGTGATTTGCATCGTGGCCGTGTCGCACCAAGACCGCGCAAAGGCTCGGTGGCAAGTGCGCGTCCACGAGAAACTTCATGCGAGCGGCAAGTGGATGGTTTTGGCGGTTAACATCCGGCGCGCGAACTCATGACAAGCAAGGATATCTTCGCGCTCCAGGTCCGGAAACTCCTTCAGCAGATCTTCGGTCGTGTCGCCACCGGCGAGATATTCGAGAATAGTCTCTACCGGATAGCGTAGCCCTCGAATGCAAGGCTTGCCGTGGCATATTTCCGGATCCACAGTGATTCGCGAAAGTAGGTTTTCGTTGGACATAGTGGAATTTTACACGGCCGGCCGTGGGTTGCAAGCCGGTTGTAGGGGGTTAATCGAACTGGGTATAAGCCGAGAAAAGCCTCGCGGTATCCTTTTTATCTCCTAGCGAGTTGAAGCGACCGCGTCATTTCGACATTTCGGGAACTCCCGAAACGTGGAAGTGTCGCTGAGCCGATCATTTTGACGTTTTGAGAATTGCAAAACGTGCAAGTTACCGCTTTGTTTTACGCTTGTGACCGAGCGCGAAACCCGTTTCCCTATCCGGGGTGTTCCCTTTTCTTCGCTTTGCCCCGCGCCGCCCTTCTTGACAATCACGAACACGAGGCACGATCGACGCTTTTGTAATATCACCCCTGATCCCCACCCCAATTCCCGTCCTCACGACGTTTCGGGAATTCCCGAAACGTGGAAGGGTCAGCGGCATGGTTATAGCCAGATGGAAGTGGCGGATTTGTTGGGCTTGCACTGCTCGACGATCAGCGGATTAATCCAGTTGCGCTGCCGGGTCGAGTCGTCGTTCATTTGTAAAAACCTAGTGAAATAGCGTAAAATCCCGAGAAATTCGGGTCAGGCAAGATCGGATTGGGGAGAGAGAAAGCGGGTACCGCGTTTCGAGGTCTCAAAACGTGCGGGTTCCCTCTGTCTTGTTTCACGATGCACGAGCCACGAGCCACGATCGACGCTTTTCCAGCCTCTCTGATTGCACGTAACCACCACGCTCGCACGCCATCCGCAAACCCTCCCCGACCCCGAGAGTGGAGGAAAGAAAGGTTCGCGTCCCCTTTTCTTCCCCCTGTTTATTCGGGAGAAAATTCATCCTCACTTCATAAACCCTTGGCTCATCATACCATATATGGTATAAACAGCCGGTGGAAAGCTTGCAGCCATGGGAAATTGAGTACTATCAGACCGCTGCAGGTTCGAACCCTGTTGCCGAGTTCGTAGACGGTCTTTCACCCCAGGCCCAGGCAAAGTTCATTCGTTCTGTGGAGCTGTTGGAGCAATATGGTCTCCTTCTGCGGGAACCTTGGGTCAAGAGTATCCCTAATGTTCCAAAACTCAGGGAGCTGCGGTTCACGTCTTTCGGCGAAATTTACCGGTTCTTCTTTTTTGCGGTTAGCGGTCGAAAAATAATATTTTTACATGCGTTTAAGAAAAAAACCCAAGAGATACCAAGACGGGAGCTTCAAACAGCAGGAGCGCGAATGAAAGATTATGTTCAGCGTCACGGAGGTAAACCATGAACTTTCGCCAACACAAAGAACAACTTCTAAAGAACGCAAAGATTCGGAAGGAGTACGAAAAACTCGGGCCGGAATTCCAACTCGCCCAGAGCTTGATTAGAGCCAGGCTGAAGAAGGGCTGGACGCAGGCCGAATTGGCACGGCGCGTTGGCATGCAACAGCCCAACATCGCGCGTTTGGAGGGCGGAAACTATGATCGCGTCTCCTTGCCCACGCTTAAGAAAGTAGCGCGCGCTCTTGGGGCAGAAATCGAGATTAGGCTTTCCGCGTAAACAACAAGTGGGATAGGCCATCGAAGATTATCCCAGTCTATAAGCCGGATCCAGAGGAGCGGGAGACGGATTTCAAAAGGAGAAAGACGTGATGAAATGCGTTGTTTGCAAGAACGGTGAAACAAAGATTGGACGGACTACAGTGACGTTGGAAAGGGACGGGGCTACCCTGGTCTTCAAGGGTGTTCCAGCGCGTGTTTGCGCAAACTGCGGTGAAGCGTATGTCGATGGGGAAATTACCGCCAGCCTGCTCAAATCCGCGGAGGATGCCGCCCGCTCAGGGATCCAGAGGTCGAAGCCGTCAGTACACTCCAGCATAATCGGTAATTACTCGTTTCTGAACTCATTTTGACGTTTTTGAGAATTATCAAAACGTGAAAGTTCCCACTTTTGACCCCCTGGCCGGGGGCCTGTCAACTCATTTGAGAATGTAACCCTGTGGGGAATCATTGCGTCATTTAAGATGTAACCCTGCGACGGGTGATTTTCTGAGGTCCAACATGGATGTTGATGGTGCCCAAGAATTCAGAGATCTCCCGCAGCGCTTGGCGTTCTTCACGGGTGAGCGGTTGGGGGCTGGGCTGTGGTGGTTCAGGGGCTTGGACTGGCGTGCTGGTTGGCGAGTTGGTAGATGCGCTGAAGTTTTTGCTCGATAGTTTTCGCCAACACAAAGGGATCGGTAGCGTCTCTTCCGCAGAAATTCGGGTCAGGCAAGATCTGGTTGAGGGAGAGAGGAAGCGGGACGGCGTTTCGAGGTCTCGAAACGTGCGGGTTCCCTTATGTTTTGTTTCAGGATCACGAAGCCGAGCCACGATCGACGCTTTTCCGGCCTTTCATTGCACGGCAACCACGCTCGCACAGCATCCTTAAGCCCTCCCATCTTAGGCTGGGTTGAAATTTTTCCCTAATAAGGGGTTGACAAAATGAGTCAACCTACAATATATAAGATTTAGTCATGCTTGATTTTGGCCCCAGGCTCCGCGCTCTTCGAGAAGAAAAGAATCTCGGAATCAAACGGCTAGCTCGCGACCTCAATGTCTCTTACACCTACATCAGCCACATTGAGAGGGGAAAAGCTAAGCCCTCGCTCGAGTTAATTAAAAAGATTGCTGCTTACTTTGGTGTTGAAGAGGAGGACTTGCTTCTTTCAGTCGGGAGATATCCTGCAGATATAGAAAAAATTCTTTACGAGCACCCGAAAGAGGTAGTAATGCTTCTCCGAGAATCTTTTGTGGTTTACAAACGAACCCACAACTCTCTGAAAACCTGAGGAAGAGATGCTTTTTGCTGCGCACGAAAGCTTCCATATACGTGAGGGATGGTTGCGGAAAGGTCTGCTTGGAGTTGGCAAAGACCCATACGTTTTCTCAAAAGAGGATGCAGTAGATCTTTTAGGGGTGGGTAAAAACATGGTCTCGGCAATAAAGTATTGGCTGCAAGCCACCCAGTTGGCCGAGGCTCAGCTAGAAAGAAACAATGGCAAGCAAACGTACTCTTTAAAGTACACCCCTTTCGGTAACCTCGTGATGCGGTTTGACCCATACATGGAGGATGAAGGAACGCTATGGCTGCTTCACTATCATTTGGCCACGAATCTCAAGCACGGCACAACCTGGACTTGGTTCTTCAATCAATTTGGAGTCAAGCATTTCACCCAAGACCTGTTCCTGACGCATCTGCAAGGGTTCGTTGAGGTAAACGCCAGAAAAAAGATTTCTCCGCGGTCACTTGAAAAGGATTTTCGCTGTTTTGTACGCACTTATACGCGAACCATCGAAAAAACCCATCAGCTCTCTCCTGAAGAATCATACGATTGCCCCTTGTCCCTTCTTAATCTTCTAGAATATCTGCCTAAAACGAAATCTTATAGGACTCTTTCTCCCGAAGACGGATACATTCCGGACTTGGTTGTTGCTTATGCTCTTACACAGATGCGCGCAGGTATTCCGTTAATGAAAGGCGAAATTTCCTTCCGTGATGCTCTCTATGCAGAAAATAGTCCGGGACGCATATTTAACCTCGATCCCGAGTTGCTTTTCAGTTACTTAACTAGGCTTGACGAATGCGGGGGAATGATCGGTTTTAGCCAAACCGCCGGCCTAAATCTTATTACCTTGAAGACCGAGAAGCCTGAGGAAATATTGCGGCGTTATTATAGCCTCATTGGAGAACAGCAATGAAGAAATCAATATTTCCTCCAATGAGCTTCCTATTTTTCAGCACCCAAAGAGCCGTATCGCTCGATCAATGTAAAATTGGACCGCGATAGCCAGGAAATCGTAGCCTCATACTTGCCAACCCAGAAATCTCTAGGGGTTTTAGAAAACCTGTTTCTCACTTTCGACGAGACTAATCGCGACCGTGCAACAGCGATTATTGCACCTTACGGTAGCGGCAAGTCATCTCTGCTTTTGCTTCTTTTAGCTCTTTTGGCTGGAGATGAATCAATCAGACAGGCCGTTATAGACGTACAAAAACGAATACGCCCTCTGTCACCTACGCTAGCTGAAACTGTTCAGTCTCTTATTACAAGCCCGAAAGGGTATATCGTTGTTGTTCTCTCCGGAGATGAGGGACCATTAGAAGAGAGATTTGCGGTAGAGCTAAACGCCGCCTTCAAGCGAGCTGGCCTAGCTAGATTGCTAAACAAAATTGACTTGCCGAAGGAGCAGAAGGCGCTAGAAAAAAGGCGCCTTGAATCCTTGTCTGCTCAGGACCTTTACCGAAAAGCAGCCGCCGAGCTTACACGGACAGGGTATAAAGGTATTGTTGTTATTTATGACGAATTTGGCAAAGTCCTCGAAGCTCAACAAATGAACCCTCGCCCCGCGGATCTTTTCTTTCTGCAGAGCTTTGCCGAGATAAGCAGCCGTAGCGGCAAGAATCAGATCCATCTGATCCTTTCGCTGCATCAAGGCTTTACTCAATACGCTCACCGTCTTCCCGTATACATAAGGAATGAATGGGCGAAGATTGAAGGGCGCTTTAGAACATTCCATTTCGTCGAGGACAGTCTTCAGGTCTATGACCTTATTGGCCAGGCCACGAAAAAGTTACGTAATTCTAATACGGCCCCACTAGTCCAGATCCTGAAGCGGAAGTTGGAGCCCTATGTCAGCGCGGCTCAGGAGGTCCCGCATTTAGCGCATTCAAATCCACCATGGATTTGGATCGTATCCTGTGTGATGTATATCCTCTAGATGCCGTCGCTTTATATGTGCTCCCCCCGCTTTCAGCTAGAATTGCCCAAAACGAGCGCACCCTTTTTCACTTTCTCTTGGGTCAAGAACCGGGTTGTTTGTGCCCCGCGTTTCTCGAACGAGCGGAAAAGAAAGATGTGCCTTTTGTCCGCGTGTTCGATCTTTTCGACTACTTCTCGGATTTAATGTTACGGGATACCGGTGTCGGGGGGACCTATCGTCGTTACATTGAAATCAACACAGCATTAGAGCGAATCGGAACAGAGGACGAGCTTGCGCGTTCAATTATCAAAACCGTCGGAATTCTGAGTATCATTAACGAGCGCTCCAAGCTTCCTTCAACCGAAGGGGTTCTAGGGCTAGCGCTCGGGACCTTTCAGGCCAGGAGCAGGAAGCTTTACGCCGGGTCCTTCGTGGGCTTGTGGAGAAGAAGGTATTACTGTTTCGACGCCACGGGGGAGAATATCGTATCTGGGAAGGCAGCGACATTGATCTCGTAAGCCTGCTGCGTCACAAAAAGGCAGAGTACGAAGGTCACTTTGACCCAGTTGCCTTTATCGCGTCCAAGTTCTCAGCTCCGGCAGTATTAGCGCACCGCCATAACGAAGAATTCGGTATCAACCGACACTTCGACGGTCTGTTTGTGTCTTTCAGAGATCTCGACAGGTTACTGGGCTGGGATCCGGCCTTTCACAAATTCAAAGAAATCGACGGCCAGATTTACTATGTCATCGCCGATAGCCAAACGGAAATCGACGAGAGCGTTCGACGCGCACGAGAGGCACAAGATCACCACCAGGTGCTGTTCGCGATTCCGCGAAAATCTTTAAATCTTTTTGAGCCTTTGTTGGAACTCTACTGTCTAGAGCAGCTTCTTGCTGACCCCTCCTTTGTCTCTCAAGATCCTGTGCTTCAACGGGAGTTAGGAGAACTTGCCGATGATTGCCTGTCAGTGGCTCAGCGAAAATTAATACGGCTGATTGAGCCTCGTTATCGAGAAACCGTCTGGATATATTTGGGTGAAGTCCGAGAGGAAGTCACGAGCCAAGCGGCGCTTAGACGGCTTGTCTCGAACATCTGCTCGGAAGTCTTTCCGTGTACCCTCCGTTTTCATAATGAGCTTATTAATCGTCGCCACCCTTCGGGGACTATTGTTAACGCGCGGAAAAAAACTCCTTCGAGCAATCTTGGAAAGCACTGGGACCGACATTAAGGTTTGACTGGGTTCGTCCAGAAGTATCCATGTTCCGGGCCTTCTCCGGAATACGGGGCTTTATCAAAAGGTTGACGATAGACATGTTCATTCCTGGTTCTGAGCAAAAGCCCATCATACACTCCGCGCTGTTGGGATTGCGATCCTGCACGTCGTGGGTGTCAAGCACAAAATGGCTCAAGACAATTCAAACACGCAAACTCCCGCTCTTGCCAGTGTTGCGCTCCGGTACCCAGAGAAGACTTTTTATTTAGGGCAGGTTTTCGGCGACACAACCACGTCCTACAAGTTTCTCTGGTTCCTTGCTCTACTTTCACTTATTCGTAGAACTAATGATTTCTCTCTGGAATTAGCAGATATCCTTGCGGAGATGACAACTATTGCATGGCACCCGGTTTGCTTCTATCGTCTCTCGCTTGGTCGGCTAGATACGTTCCAAAAGATGATTCAACAGGTCAAACAGAAATCTGGGCTGCCGCCTAACACTTCTCCTGAAAACATTCGTAAATTCGTAGAAGGATCAAGCGAAACAAGGGCAGAGCTTGACTATTTCAAGCGTCATGTACCCACCCGTTTTCTTACGTCTTGGTTCGCCGAGAAGTTGCGCGGGGTCCAAGACCATCGGCGAGACCGCTTGATTGAAGAATTAGCGAGGCAAAGCCAGCAAACGCCTTTTGCTAGTCCTTACTGGTTCGATGCCGGAACTATCCGGCTAAATGCTTGTGGCGTGCTTTCCTCGTCGAGAACATGGCTATCGTGCAGGCGTTCGGCGAATATCACTTCGCGCACTACTTACAGGCCCGCAATCCGAACGTGCCCGGTGTGCTGAATAAAATGCAGGCTCCGACGGAGCGTCAACTCACAACCGCTCGTGAATTTTGGCGACACGTGCGCGCTGCCTTCGAGCACTCCCGTAAACCGCACCAATTCCGGGACATATATTCCGAGCAACCGCTAGGCGCCAACTTTGCGATTGACCACTTCTTGCCGTGGAGTTTTGTTGTCCACGACCTGCTCTGGAATCTCACACCGGTCGAGACTACGACAAATTCTAAAAAGGGTGACGTACTTCCAGACCTCAGCGTCTACTTGCCGCGGCTGGCCAAGCTCCATTTCGGAGCGCTCGAAGTCGCTAGGGAACGACCCAAATTTCTCGAAGACTACACCGACTGCTTCAAGGAAAATATCGAGAACCTACAAGCATTGGGTGAAGACGGCTTCCTATACAAGTATCGCGAAGTGATGGTGCCACAGGCTCAAATCGCAGTTAACCAAGGCTTCCAGTCTGGCTGGAGGCTACGAACGTAGTGTGGAATGTAACTGTTGGTATCGGGAAAGCCTTCTGGATCCTCGGCGGTCACCCAAAACCGGCCATTAAGGGTCACTTCAAAACCGGCCAACGGTAGAAGCGTTTGAGACATTGACAGCGCCGCGAAGCCTTTTAGGCTCGCGCGCCATGAGCAATGTCTTGAACGAAGAAAAACAGCAGCAAGTAATAGCCCTTGGGCGCCTCGGTTGGTCACTGCGTCATATCGAGCGACGCACGGGCGTACGTCGAGAGACCATTGGCGCGTATCTGAAAGCGGCTGGGATCGCCGTGCGCGGTCGGGGTCGGTGGGGACGACCGGGAGCTTCAACCCCAAGCCCTGAGTCACCCACGGATTGCAGTGCGCCAAAACCGGCCAATAAGGTGACCACCGACTCGGGCGGCCCGATTCTACCGGATCAGCACCCCCGAGCTGCCAGTACCCCGATCACTGCCAGTGCCTGCGAGCCTTATCGTGAGAGCATCGCGGTGTGGCTGAGCCGCGGACGTAATGCCACGGCCATCTGGCAGGATCTGGTTGATCAGCACGGCTACAGCGGCGGCTATCAAACGGTCAAACGCTTTATCCGTAAACTGCGCGGCGCTCACTCACCTCAAGCCGTAGGAATCATCCTAACCGCGCCCGGAGAAGAAGCTCAGGTCGACTACGGTACGGGTCCTATGGTGCGCGATGAAAAGAGCGCCAAATACCGGCGCACACGGCTGTTCGTGCTAACGCTGGGCTACAGTCGCAAGTCGGTCCGCTTGTTGGTCTTTCGCTCCAGCTCCCAGGTGTGGGCCGAGCTGCATGAGAAAGCCTTTCGTCGTCTCGGTGGCAGCCCGCGCGTGGTGGTGCTCGACAATTTGCGTGAGGGCGTACTGGCCGCTGACATCTACGATCCCACGCTCAATCCACTGTACCGCGATGTGCTTTATCACTACGGCGTGGTGGCTATGCCGTGCCGAGTCCAAGATCCGGATCGAAAAGGCAAGGTGGAATCCGGCGTCGGACATGCACAGAGAACTCCACTCAAGGGACAGCGCTTCGAAAGCTTGGAGGAGGGCCAGGCGTACCTCGATCACTGGGAACAGCGTTGGGCCGATACCCGCATCCACGGCACCACCAAACGGCAAGTGGCAGCCATGTTCGCCGAGGAAAAGCCGTCCTTACAGCCGCTGCCCCTCGAACCGTTCCGCTATTACCAATACGGCGAGCGGGTGGTGCATCTGGACGGCTGCGTCGAAGTTGAGCGTGCCTACTACGGCTTACCCCCAGGCTGGATCGGCCGTGTGGTCAACGTCCAATGGGATTCACTCCACGTGCGCATCCTCGATCCGCGCTCTCATCAGCTCTTGCGCGAGCACCTGCGCCAGTTCCCTGGCAACTACCGCATCCACGATGAGGACCGCTCCAAGAAAACTCCGCTCTCAACCGTGCAACTGCTCTCCCGCGCTGCCAAGGCCGGCACTCACATGGGTCAGCTCTGCCAGGCCATTTATCGTAATGAAGCCCAACTGGGCATTCGCCGTATCCTGGGCGTTTTGGCGCTGGCTAAAAAATACGGGGTGGCTGCCGTTGACGACGCCTGCGCCGCAGCCTTGGATCTCGGGGTAGAGAACTACCGCTTTGTACGCCGTTATCTGGAGCGCCGTCCCCAGCCCTCTCTACGCCATATCGATCCGCTGATCCGTGAACTGACCGAGTACCGCGATCTGATCAACCTCAAAACCAAGGAGAACCCCAATGAATCTGATTGAACTCAACCGCGCCCTAAAACAACTGCGCCTCGGTGGTATGGCCGCCGTCTTGGAGACCCGTTTACTGCAGGCCCAAGCCCAATCCATGGCCCCCATCGATCTCATCTCCTGCCTGGTCTCTGACGAGCTCTCCCGGCGCAGTGACCGACTCCTTGAACGGAGAAAAAAACAAGCGCAGTTCCGCGACCCGCAAAAAACTCTCGACAACTTCGATTTCCAGTTCAACAAAAAACTCAACCGTTCTCTGGTGTTCGATCTGGCCACCGCGGCCTTTATCGCCAAGCATGAAGACGCTTTGTTCTTAGGCCCACCCGGTACCGGAAAGAGCCACTTAGCTCAGGCCATCGGTCTGGCCGCCATCCAGCAAGGCTACCGCGTCCTTTACCGTGAGACCCATACCTTGCTCGATGAAATCGCCGAGGCCACCGTCGACGGCTCACGCAAGCAGTACATGGAACTATTGGTCACCGTGCCGCTGCTGATCATCGATGATCTCGGCATGCGCAAACTGCCATCAACTGCCGCCGAGGATCTCTTGGAGATTGTCATGCGCCGCTACGAACGCGCCAGCACCTTGATGACCTCGAATCGGCCGGTGGAAGACTGGGGGAAACTACTCGGTGACAGCGCGGCGGTTACCGCTATGCTCGATCGCCTACTGCATCACGGACATGTCCTAAAATGCGGCCCGCGCAGCTGGCGAACTAAAACGGGCTTGCCTGACCAGGAGGCAAAAGGCTAAAACAACGTTGTCTCGGACGCTCTCCGTTAATGGCCGGTTTTGCGGTGACCATCAATGGCCGGTTTTGAAGTGACCATTGAGGTTCTGGATCCGGCGATAGCACGGCGGCGCTCCGAAAACTCAAATTCGTGGGCACCGTCCGAAATCCAAAAAGGGTCGCCAGAAATCGTCAAAAAGTTCTTGGTGTGGTCAAACAAGGTCTGGGCATCGACCGAAGCGTCGCGGTAATCCGCTCTCGCTGGTAAGTTAGACCCATTCCCGTCGGATATTTTGGCGCCGGGAGAAGAAAGGTCTGCTCCTCAAGCGCATCCTGGCAATAAAGAAGAGCTCGGGCTGACGGCGATTAGCGTCAAGAACTTAGCTTAGGGAACCGCTCCAGTAATTCTGCGTTCGACGTGATCGTAACAGACCTGGCGTCGTTCGCTAAAGGCTTTTCCAGCTTAAACGCCTCGGTAGACTTTTCCCGCTTTATTTTGTTTTCAACACCACCGAAAGTATCCGCATTATAACCAATATATGAGCTTAGCTCTTCACGAGAGTAATAGCGGCCTTTAGAATCAACAAATCCCGTATCGACTTCTGGATCATGCTCAGAAATTAAATTTGGATGTTTCTCTCTATTAAAAAGCCTCTCAAACATTTGAGCATGGGTAGTTTCTTCTTGAGCTATAATCAAAAAGTGTGGAAATGAGAATTAGGTAGGCGTACCCTTTCGTAAACCCAAAACGAAAGGCTGCCTGGTGGAACAGGCAGGGAAAGGATACGCCGATGAGAGAAGAGCATAGGGAGAAGAAGGAGTCAAAGGGAATTTGTTACGATGCGCTGGAAGAGTTTGCGCGCGAGAAGATTCGGGAGCACCTGCAAGATCTGTTAGAGCAGGAAGTCACGGAGTGGCTGGGTCGGGAGAAAAGCGAGCGCAAGGGTAACGCACTGGAACAGCCGGGGTATCGCAACGGTTATGGCAAGACCAGGCGGTTTACTTTGAGCGCGGGGACGGTAGAGATCCAGCGCCCGCGGGTGAGGGATTTGGGGGAGCGGTTTATCTCGAAGGTATTGCCGTTTTTCAAGCGCCAGACCAAGCAAGTGCGTGATCTGATCCCGGAACTCTATCTTCACGGGTTGGCCAGTGGAGATTTTGAATTGGCGCTCAGAGGGCTACTGGGGGAAGGGGCGCCGCTATCGGCTACATCGTTACAGCGGCTCAAGGAGAAATGGCAGGGAGAATATGAGCAGTGGAAGAGCACGCCGATTGAGGAGAAGGACTGGGCGTATCTTTGGGCGGATGGGATTTACGTGAAAGCGGGGCTCGGTAAAGAGAAGGCGGCGTTATTGGTGGTGATTGGGGTCAACAAGGATGGGAGCAAAGGTTATTTGGCATTGGAGGTAGGGTATCGGGAGAGTAAGGAGTCGTGGGCTTTGGTGCTGCGGCAATTGAAATCGCGCGGGGTGAAAAGCGCCAGGCTGTTTGTCGGCGATGGCAACCTCGGATTGTGGGCAGCGGTGGGAGAGGTTTATCCCCAGGCTCAGGAGCAACTTTGCTGGAACCACAAGATGCTCAACGTGATGGATGCGGTGAGCAAGAAGGAGCAAGTTCAAGCCAAGAGGCATCTTAACGCCATGATGTATGCTGAAAGCCGTGAACAGGCGCTTGCGGAGAGAAAGAAATTTGAGCAAGCCTTTCGCCACAACCCCAAGGCGGTCAAGACGGTGGTAGAGAACTGGGATCGGCTGACTGCCTACTATGATTTTCCCCGCGCGCACTGGAAGCACCTGAGAACGTCGAACGTGGTGGAATCTCCGTTCTCACGGGTGAGATTGAGAACCGCAGCGTCAAGAAGATTCAAATCACAGGTCAATGCGACCTACTTAATCTGGAAGACGCTGATGGTAGCCGAAATGAGTTTCAGAAAGCTCGATGCGCCAGAGTTGGTCGCAAAAGTGGTTGATGGAACGCGATACGAAGACGGAGAAGAAATCCAAAAGAACAGGGACGCCGCCTAACCCTTTTACACACCTATTGACAACGGCTCTTCTTCTTCGTTAGCAACTTGAATTTCACCATTCGGAAAGCGTAATGCTGCTGTAAATGGTGCCGTTGGCTGGTCCGGCTTTGGTTCTCCTAAGCCTAAGTCTGTTGGCCCGAAACCGTGAGGATGTGCTTCTGTATGAGTAGGTTTTAGCTTAGTGTCAACACCAAAGCCGTGCAGGTTCGCACGGTCAACACGTATGACCGCGTGTGTCCAGCCTAGCTGTTTCATTGCAGCAACGCGATGATTACCATCTCTCAAGAATGCCTTCCCGGTATTCGGGTCATAATCTAGCTCAAGAGGTGAAACTTGCCCTTCCTTCGAATAAAATGTCTTTTAGCTCTTTAATTCTCTCTGCGCTATTCCTCGTAAAAGAACTGCCTTCTTTCGTCGCTCGATCTGCTTCTAGATATGGAGATAGTTCATCTAGTGAAACCAACCCAACGCCCGGATTTTCTTTAACTCGAAAATCTCCCTTAATTGGCTTTCGTTCTTCAATGACATTGATGACATAACCGAGGTTAACAATGTCAGCCCGTTGTTTAGCCCTTTGCGGGTGATACACAGGATCCCAGAAATCCACGTCGAGCCCATGCGCCTCCAGCTCTTTGACGTCGTCGCCTTTGCCGCAGCCGTAATCGAATACCGAGTAAGTACCATTTAAATAGTTATGACGTGCCAGAGCCTGCATAGGCGCTGAAAGTTTGTCGCGATCGATTGCGGTGAGGTGCCGTTCGACCCTAACTTTTCCGTTCGCAGGCCCAGAAACCGACGTACCAACGATGCTAGCTTTGGGCTTAAGTCGACCTATTTTGTCGAGTAAATAACCCCGTCGGCTTATAAGCCGTTCCCATGACTTCTTGAACCCTATCGTTCGCGGATTTGCGTACAAGCCTGCTTGCTCGCCTTCCCGTGTTATCGCTTGAAACAAAGGTACAGACGGGTGGTCTGGTTTAAGGAATGATTCCTTGCGGTGCAGAATCGGCGGGTTAGCCGAATCTCGATAGATGCTTTCCCGGAAGATGCCTTTCTCAAGGTCTAGCGTGTAGGCGCGCTCTAGAGCTGGATAGGCGTCGTCGAAAAAACCAGGGTAATTCAGCAGGGCGACCTTATAGTCTCTCTTGAAAAACTTGACGAGGTTCCATTCCTTCTTATCAAGCTTCAAGGAGACAATGACTCGCGCCAAATGGGCCGCCAATTCTAACGGCACGACATCGAGTGCGGTCGTATGAACATAGACCGCATCGGGTAGCTGCTTCCCGATTGAAATTGTGCTGACCAATTCCTTGTAGTACTTAAATTCCATTCCTAAACCAGAATTGACATGCCCTACACCATTTGACTGATTATCCGACTCAGTCGTAGAAATGCAACCCGGTGACACAGATCTTTAACCCGCACATGAGAAGAACGCTCTCGATACTTGGCCTCGCTTTGGTTCTGGAACTGGCTTTTTTTGCGTCGGCTCATGGACAAGGCCAAACTAGAATTCCACATTATGAAAATGCTAGGCGGAACTATTTCTGGACGCAGCTCTATGACGGCGGCGGGCTGGGATCTCTACTGCGGAGTACGTTTCAAAAAAGGGGAGCGACTCTCAGTTGAACACGTCTACGCTGCGGACTGGATCGCTGAAAAGTTCGGCTGTGCCGATCGTCAATGCGATCACCCCACCTATAAGTTTGCCGACGCCGACTTGCATAACCTCTGGCCTGCTCTTGGTGCGATCAACTCAAGCCGTGGGAAGTCCTTTTTCGGCGAGTGCCGGAATCAAACCCACACTGCCCTCAGCATCGCAAGGCAAAAAGGCAGTCCCGTTTTCACGAATCGCCACTAGAAACCTATAGCACGTGCGTTTGACTGGCGGATTTCCCTGGGGTTATGCTTTGGGGATGGATGTGCGCCCCAAATGTTTTATCTATGGTTCGCACTCCGCCTGAGCTTAGCCGTTGGATTAAAAGTGGAAGTGGACAATTCTAAGGAACGCTCACCAGCGGCCGACAACTACGTGGAATTCGCGCCAGATTCATCGCGAGGCAGGCGCTGTCCAGCAACTTTTTGCCTCTGTGCCGCCCAGTTCATCCTACTACATGGACGTCGGTAAGCTACCGCCAACACTGCCACGTCTCCCTACTCTCAAGGCGTGGGAATGGCGCGCCGCGTCGACACTATTCGATATCCACTCGCGAATCTGCGCCTGGCGTCTTCTCGCTTCCTGGCGATGTCGCGAGCTTGTCACTGCCGCGCTGCATGCGTTCGACGATAAACAACTAATTGTAGCGTCGGCTCTGGTACGTCCACTTTTAGAGAACGCCGCCGCGCTTTGCGTTAAGTCCATACTGCTTGCCCGAACGTGGCCGTTGGAGGGCGCACGAGCCCTACGTAACGAACCTGCCGTCCTTCAATGGCGCGCAGATGCTAGTCGGCTTATCGCTCAGCCCCTGTGGGGAACTCGTCAGAGAAAGATGATTAGCGAGCTTAGTCCAGAGCGGACCAATATTCTTACCTTCATAGACAAAGCGGCCAAGCAACTCGGGAAACCGGATCTTCGTTCTATTTACGAGCGTCTATGCGATGTCGTTCATCCAGGGTTAGGCGCAAACTCCGCTTACTACTCACGGGCAGGCCGTCAAGGTGGATTCTCCGACTTCGTCTATGTCGAAATCTCGTCGAGAGTCACAAGCGACTTTGACCAAATACAAACTGTTTTCTCGGAGGCGTGGAAATGGTCCTTACAGATGGCAGACACAGGGCTGCGCCGGCTCGCGAGAATTGCAGACTGCTTGTGTATGACCGCGAAGTTATATGCCTACGAAGATCTGTTGTACTGGGGAGTAGTACGACCATCCGGTGAATACGACTCATGCCCCTGCGGTTCTGGCTTCAAACTGCGTTTCTGCAATCATGTAATACCTGATGACGTGATCGGTCCTGGCAGCGACACAGGACGGCACCGAGGTAATGCCCGCCGGTGAAGCCGATGGACACATTGACCCCGTTCCGATCTCAGGGCTCCCTCGTCCGGAACAACTCGCTTGCGGCACATTTCGCTTTACGATATCCACAGCAAGCAGATAAAATCGGCCCTGCGGTTTAATCGAACACCTATTTCTCCAGGTCAGGTAGGCAGGCAGTGAAAACTGAACATTCAATTATTCCCCCTGGTTACGCGAACGTGCTCAGAAGCTCAAACATCCCTTTGCCCGGGATTCTGAACGTATGGTCGATTTCTTGCGGGAGCTTGAGAAGGCACTGCCCAGCGAGTATCGGTGGAGGTTTACAGATGTAGAAAGGCAGGGCCCCTCGGGCCGGACCCGTCTAAGATATTGATTCAACGATAAAAGTTTGCAAAATATACGCAGGTTAAAAGCTTAGCCGCAGGTTTTTTGACGTAAAACAATCGCTCTAAGAAAGAAGCGGTGCCGCGCTAAGGCCGGAAAATGCTCAAATTACCGAAACATAGCGTGAGCGACCCCGTAACAAGAAAGCTTAGAATTGGATTCAAGTCTCTTTTGGAATAAGCCGCCTGAACGCGACTCAATTCGGTCCGTCGATCCTCTCGGCCTTGATGCCCTACGTGAGGCGATGGCCGACGCGCTAGTACCATTATTAACAGGCGCTACCCGAGATGCAGACGAGTATTTGTGGACACTCGTCGGACTTCGATGGGCGCGTAAGTCGACCGGGTCATCGATTGATGCCACGATCTTCAATCAAGGGTTTTCGCCATTCGAGCGGGCACTCAAGCAGTACTGGTACAGGTTCGAGCGGCGGATCAGCGGCGGCATCAACGTCGTCAAAAAGCTTTGCAATGGGCTCCGGCCCGAATTGGGCGCCGATTCTTGTCGATCAGCGGGCGACGGACTTGTCGGCAACTACATCGTGTCGCTGCGCGGCATGGGGCTCGTCCAAACGGACTCTCTTCTGGTTGTCGAGGATGCGACGGACCGGTTACTGATGGATTTCAACTTTTCACCGCCTCGGAGCTGGACCTCGTCTTCGGCGGCAAAAAGGCTTTTTCTGACATTGACTTCGAGGCGGCACGTAGCCGTCTCGGAGGCCGACTGTTCAACGAGGCCAGTGCGGCAATGATGCGCGCAGCCAACGCTACCCTAGCACGTCCAACGGCTCGTTCGTGGGGGCAGATAGCGCGACGGCATCTTGACAAAGAGCAGGCGCGTCTCGCCGAGGCGACGACGCCGGTGGTTCGTTTTGAGGCGGCCGCTCTGAAGGGTTTTCGCGAGATCGTGCGTGGCGAAAAAACGCTGCCCACTTCGATGCGGCGAAACTTACAGCTGCCGTCGCGGCCGCCGTTCCAGTTTCCGATCCTTTTCCGGCTAGCTGGGCCAATGGCAGTCCACTTCGCTCGGCAATCTCAGATGCGCTCTCGTCATTGGCGCGCGGCAGGGAGCCTGCTTACACTTTGCTGCGCCTGCACGTAACGGTCACGCAGGACGTGAGGCAGACAGAACCGTGGCTGCTGCACCTAGGGGACATACCGGCAGGTTTCCAGCGATGGGAACCAGGCCAGGGCGTGCCTGACTTCCGTTTCACGAACCTGCGCACGTTGCTCCGCCAGACCCGAAGGAGGCCCCATGCTTCTTGAAAGTTCGGCTTCGCTCGAGGAACGCTGGCTAACAATCTTCCGCGAACTGGGCGAGCCGGAAGCGATTCTCGCCTGCACCTACACATTCAACGCGGAGTTCTTCGAGAAGCTACTTGCCCGCTTCGCTGAGGTCGCCTGTGAAGGCGAGATGAGCGAAGGCCGGTCCTTCACCCGCCTCCCGGTTGATGTCGTGTGCGACAGAACACGCTACAGCGGCCATCACATTGGCTTCAACGTGTCATTCTGGCCGAACTCCAGGAGGCTCTTCCATCCAAAGTTGTTCATTGCCCTCTTTCGAAGCGAAGTCGTCTGGTCCGACGGCTCAATGAACCTCACGCCTGCCGGGTGGTAACCGCAATCGCGAGATCGCGATATTGCACCGACCCGGTGGGAAGGCGCTCCCGCGCCAGCTTCGAGCGCTGCTAAAAGCGATTCCAGGAGTCACCGCGGCCGAGCGAATATTCGAAGAGACCATCAGCGAACGCACCGAGAATCTCCCTGGACAGTTCCTCACAAGCTTGAGATCCCATTGGCAAGCGGTTTCTCGCCGGTGCCCCAAGATTTGCCGAAGAAGTTCATCTCGTTGCGCCCTTTTTTGAGAAGGACCAGTCCAATGAGCTACCCCTCGATGACAAGTGGCTGGGGGAATTTGTAAAGCGCTATCCTAATGCACACTTGCATGTCTACTTGCCGCAGTTAGAAGCCGAACCGCTTCGCGTCCAGGGCTGTCGCGAAATGTTCGAGGCCGTTGAGCGGCAACTAATTGAGCATGTTGTGCTTCACCCGGTCGAACCAGAGCCTGGACCGTTACGCGGGAGCTCGCCTGCTTGGTCGCACTCCGAAGCGAACACAACGTGCCTACATCCTCGTTGGCTCGCCCAACATGACATTTGCCGCCCTGCTCGCACCAGCGACTCAGTGCAACATCGAGGCTGCCTGGATCTTCAATGAACGCTGGGAAGATGCGAGGCGCCTACTTCGGACTATCGGGTCCAAGGGACGCTCGATCAATGATGCCGAGTTCGTGGCGCCATCTGTAAACCGGGTAAACGCGTGGATGCCTTTGCGTCACGCGACGTATGATCCGTTACATCATACGCTACGACTCGAATGGAGAAACCCGGCGATGCTCGTCGCACAGTTCTTCGTTACGCGGGTCGCCCATTCTCCCTCGACGATGAGACACGCATCCAGCCGTTCCGGCTCATCGATTCCATCAGCTGGCTAGTGACACGCAAGCGTGGCGGGGGCGCCGTGGATGGGTGCTGCCCGATCGACGTGCCCGTTAGCTCTTTCCTGCGTGCAAGAAAGCTCTGACAGAGCAAACTCCCGAGGATTGGTTGAGGATGCTCGGCACGGATCTCACCAGGGAGACTATGCTGAAAGCCGACGCGACGTATCCAGGGGAAAGAAAGACCAGGGCTCGGGTTCCGGGTTCACATGGTCTGAGCGTGTGCGCGACCTTGCGCGAAGGATGCGCTATGTAGAGGAGAGGTTTGGTGATGAAAGTTTGAACTCGATTGAGAAACAGTTGGCTCAAATTGTTCCACCGTATCTACGATTCCCATGACCCATCCGCTATCCCTACCAAACAACATGAGCAGGTCTGGCGAGTCTGGGTTCGTCTCGAGCTTTGGCGTGTGGCCAAGAATCTCTCAACCGTCGCGCCTTCAACGCGGGATCGGGCAGGCTGGCGCGCAGGGGCTAAACGGCTCCGACGAGGATTGAGGATTGCGAACTTCTCTCCTGCGATTCGGTCACAATTGCGCGTCACGATAAAGGCCCTGGAAGAAACGACATGATTCGCTTTGGCCCCCGCAAGGATATCGATCTAGCGATCGCCGGCAAGCACCTTGGCGCGCGTTACCGGCCAGAACTCCTTGCGCAGAACGATCGGGCTCGTGGACTTTGGCGAAGGCTGTACGAAGATGACGAGCCTGGTGTCTTGCTCGCCGACGAGGTTGGTAAGGGCAAAACTTACATTGCTCTCGCCGTTGCGTTTGCTCGTTTTGCAACCCGGCCGCGGGCGCGCGTGCTGGTCTTAACGCATAGCGGTCACATGGCCAACGTTTGGTCAAACCGATGGAAGGAACTGAAGACGTGCGTCGGAAGCCACTGGAGAAATAAGTGGGATGAAAACGGATGACCACACGCCGGTATCAGCAGACATCGATGAAACTGCATGCCGATGCGTCCAACGGAAACCTTCCTCATCTCGCTTTTGCATCGTACGAAACACTAAAGAAATTCGCGGATGAGGAAGCCGATGGGGAGATACTATACGCCGCACTCGGCCAGACCTATCGGTGGCGGCGGATGCGTCTGACGGAAGAAGAGCGCCGTCAGCTGATCAAGAAATGGGTTGAGTGCGATTTTCGCCGCAAAATTCCTCGAAAGCGAATCGATCGGAAATTTGCACAACAAATATTGAACTGTTTGGATCGCGACACACGCCGGTGGAACGAGAAAGCGGATGCATTAATGTGGGACACACTCGACCATATCCAGGCCCGGCGTGGCTCAGCCACGGCGCTCGCTTCGATCTGCTCATCGTCGATGAGGCCCACAAGCTCGAGGGCACGGCGCGCCACCACGTTATCGCTCGGCTGCTTCGCAAGCGTTTCGACAAGTGCATGCTGGTCACGGCGACGCCCTTCGCGCTTTCCGTGCATCAGTTCCGGAAGCGTCTCCTCGATTTCCCACGCACGCGGCGCCTCGGGCGTCCTTCGAGGATGCGATCCGCGCGCTTCCCCTCGATGAGTTTCGCAAAGCAGTTGCAGCGCGTGTAGTTCATTTCCAGGAAAGAGCCATCTCGAAAAAAACTTAGGCGGCACATGGTCCGGGCGACCTGGGACCATGATCGCGAGCGGACGACCGAAGCACTGGAGCGGGGCAGGCATCAGCGGAAGCCCTCGTGCCGACGTTACTGTTGGAAAGGCTCATCGACGGTGTCCTGCACGGCGGGCGGAGAACCCACATCGCAAGTCGGCGCGAGTCGCTGTGCTCATCTTGGCCGCTGCGCGTAGGTCGCTTGAGGAGTCGCCTCTGAAAGGAGCCGACTATCGCTGGAGCCGTGCATTTGACGCTGTCGTCTCGGATCGATCAGCTTTGAAAGATCCGAAGTTGCGAGTCGCCGTGTAACCGGCTGGCGGAACTTGTTCGGCTGGATATACAAGGTGGTGGTGTTCACGCAGCGCCTGGAGACATCGAAGGCGCTCGCCCCGTCTACTCCAGGACCAACTGTCGTGCAGGAGACTGCCCGTGTCGGGGAGCAACATGCAGATCGACTTCGCCGACACGTTGAGAAGGTCGCTAAATGGTTAAGGCTCGACCGGAAATACGCGGCTGGTGTGGTCAAAGTTATGGCCCATTCCGCGGATCGCCCACAGGTCGAACTCACTTCTGTCCGCAAGTGGTGGGGATCGCCATAAGAAGCGGCTCGGCGACGGCAGTCCCCTTGCCTGGGAGAATCTTCAGCCGATCCTTGGCCGGGGTCGCCGTCTACCGATTGTTGTTCGCCACGACGCAGACACCGATCCGGACGAACGCAACGTCGAGAAGTTCAACCTGCCGTCCGCTCCCCTCGTCCTCATCGCGACACCCAAGGCGCAAGAGGGTATCGACCTTCACCACTACTGCCGGCATGTGGTGCTCTTCGATCTCACTTGGAATCCAGCCGCAATGGAACAACGAATTGGTCGAGTACACCGTCTCGGCGGCAGCAGGGGCGTCAACGAGAAGGTGACCGTTGTGTACTGCTTCCAGACAGGGCACGTATGAACAAGTCATGGCGGCCCGAGTTCAACAGCGCTGTGAGATGATGCGTGTGCTGCTCGGCGCCGGCCAATGGCTCGACGAGGACCGAGAGGTTGAAGAACTCGATCCCTATCGGATGACGTTCCCTGCGTAGAGGATCTCGTCATAAAAATGGTACGATGAGACTCTGGAGTTTCGTCGAATGCCATGCAAATGACCATTGTGCGAGATGTGATTCGATCGAGGACAATTCAACTCAGGTTAAAAACGGTGGACTGCCGATTCTTAGTCGCCGGAGTTGAGACCGTACGCGAGCATTGTTTTTTGAATTTTTACGCAATAAAAGCTCGGAATCAGGAGCGCCGCCATCGTCACCAAGTCCGACCTACAATCCTTCCTTCAATGCCCGCGAAAGCTCTGGCTCGAGCATCAACGCTTCGATTTGATTCCTACCGACGATCCGACGCTCTACCGTCGCGCCACCGACGGCAACATCGTCGGCGCGCAAGCTCGCGTGCAGCTCGGTCCCGACATAATCTGGTCGCCTGCGGGTGAGGACAAAGCTGCGGCTGCCAAGAGCGCGCTCTTGCTGCTTAAAAAGTCGCGCCGCAAGCCCGCCGCCGAGGTGCCGCTGTATCACGCGGGACTCTACGCCCGCGCCGACGCCCTGGTGCCCTCCTCTAGAGGCTACGTGCTGCGGGAAACCAGGGCATCCACTTTTCCATTAAAGAATGACAAGATCACGCCGGCGCGCCCGAAGAGCCCGCCTAAACGCCTCGCGATCCAAGTGTGGGTGATGCGGGCAAGTGGGTACCCATGAGGCGTGCCGAGCTCAATCTCCTTAACAGCCAGTGGCACTACCCCGGCGGGGGCGACTATGCGGGGCTTTTCCGGCAACTGGACGTGACACGGGAAGCTCAGAAGCGTGCAGCGATGGTGCCGGGCTGGCAGAAAGGCGCCGCGAAAACACTCAAGGGGAAAATGCCGAAGATTGCCACCGGTCCGCAATGCACGGATCTTATCTCTGTCCGTTTATTGAGTTCTGCGAGGAGCGCGACCCTCCCCGGACCAGCGCATCCGATCGATCTGCTGCCGGATGCGGCGGGGAAGAAGTTAGCCAGAAAGCTATGGGAAACGAAGGGCTATACTTCCATACTAGAGCCCAAGCCCGCCGAGTTTGTCGGAGCGGAGGCCAAGCTTTATCGGCGGATTCAACGGGCCCACCGCACGGGAAAGGCCGTGCTTGCCCCGGGTGCGGACAAGGTAATGGACGGGTTTCGTTTCCCCAGATACTTCTTCGACTTCGAGGGCATCGACCTGCCCGTGCCGCACTGGGTGGGCGTGCGGCCGTACGAGCAGATTCCCTTTCAGTGGTCGTGCCATATCGAACGCGAGGGTGGCGCGTTCGAGCATCGGGAGTTTCTGGATCTTTCGGGGGAGGATCCTTCAGTGCCGTGCATCGAGGCGCTGCTGCGAGCCATTCCGCCTGAAGGTGACGGGCCGATCTTTGTCTACTTCAAGACCTATGAGAAAACCCGTATGAAAGAACTTGCCGAGCGCCATCCGAAATATTCGGCGCTACTGGAAAATTATATCGGTCGTCTCGTCGATCTATCGCCTCTAGTGCGAAAGTATTACTATCACCCGCGAATGGAGGGTTATTTAGGCATCAAGAAAGTGCTGCCGGTGATCGCGCCCGACATGGACTACAGTGCGCTCGAGGAGGTGCAGGAAGGAACCGGGGAACAGGTGGCGTACTTATAGCCGTGCTGGACCCGGAAGTCACAGCCCAACGCAAGGCCGACCTGGAGAACAAGCTGCGCATTTATTGCCGCCACGATACCTGGGCGATGGTCGAGGTGGCATACTTCCTGGCGCGGGCCGGTAGGCCACGTCGACCGGCGGGGATGTAATTTTCAGAGCTAACGCAATACCGGTGACACTACACAGCAATTGACAGGTTGCATGAGACAGATGCGGAACTCCGGCACCAGGCAAATTTAAGCGCTCCGGAGTCATTTTGAACAAGGAGCCGGTTAAATCCGGACGTGAACGCACAAGGCGTCAGCTATGAGCGTAACCTTTGACGTTTTCATATGACGTTTTCATAAAATTTCGCAAAAACAGTCCCGGGTCGGACCCAGCCAACTCATTGATTTAACGATCGAAGATTGTATAAATAGCGCGGTATAGAGGCTTAGAGCGCGTTTTTCCGAGGTGAAAAAGTCGCTCTAAGACACAACCGATGCCGCGCGCCAACCGCCAGCAGCGTTGGGGCATGGGTGCGGCGGTTTTTTCTTAGGGCACGTCGAGGGCGGTTTTTATGGCTTGATTCAGTTCCTCGATCTTGCCGGCATCGCATGCACCCATTAACCGTGTCAAACGATGCCGGGGAACGGTAAGGATATTATCTAGATTCGCAACACAGCGGACTGGTAATCCCTGTCCACGGCCGAGGACTACTTCGGTCGGGAGCTGACGGATAGTGCGCGTGACAAGCGAAATCACGATGGAGCCAATGTTCTCAAGGACGGCATCCCGGGTTAAGATGATTACGGGCCGATTGCCGACCGGAGGGGGCAACTCAGCCCACCGGATCTCGCCACGCTTCACGCGTCGTCAGCTTCCCACTTGACGATATCGGGTAATTCGCTAAGCAGTTCTGCCTGGGTCTCGGCTACCTGATTCGGGTCGACGTCTGTGATAGCGGCCGCTTCTAGATATTGTCGGACGGCGTCTTCGATAATCTCGGCTATGTCGCGGTTTTGCCTTTTGGCGAGATCACGAAGCTGCTGTTCGACAACGCTGGGAAGGTCAATACTCATAAAACGCATTTTAGACTGTCATCCGCGCTGCTTCAACCCAGGGCTCCCAGCACCAAGTACCGTTCAAACGGTCCAATAAACCGCTTCTCCGGTGACCAGTCCAGAATGGCAAAGATCACACGCCGATAAGCGCCTTTAAAATTCTTTTCCAGCGCATTCTTAAACAGTCGCGCAATTTCCGAGCTGTCATTCCCGAAAGGGGCGGAAACTGTCCTGGGTCGGACCGAGCCAACTCATTGATTTAACGATCGAAGATTGTATAAATAGCGCGGTATAGAGGCTTAGAGCGCGTTTTTTCGAGGTGAAAAGGTCGCTTTAAGACACAACCGATGCCGCGCGCGAATCGCTATTTTCTACCCGGTCACGTCTGGCACATCACTCATCGCTGTTACCAAGAAATTTGTTCAAAACGTTCCAGTCGTTCAACCGCTGCGCTCCGTCAAAGCCTTGCGGCGGTTCAAAGTTCAAGGTTCAAGAGTTCAAAGTCCTTTTCCGTTCTATTCAACGGGACAAAACAGGCTTAACGGCCCACACGAAATCCGTGCAGATGAGTGTCATACCCGGAGGGGGGGCGCTGTTTTTGGTTTAAGGTCTTTTGCAACTGCGAACCAAACATCGGGAACGTCAAAGTCCGGTCCCGCAGAGTTCGCCGGACGAAACGGAAGAACGCAACCGGGGAATCAACTGGCGCTGTTCGGACTGCGGCTCCAGACAAAAACGGTTAGTTAGGTTACCGCGAAGAGAGGATCGTTTGGGCTCGGGCTATAAACTCGTCGAGGTCGCCGCTGAAGGAATGGACGCGATGCCTTTCATCGTGAAGATGGTGTGGCGGATGCCGCAATAAACGCCGACGATAGTCGGTCCGGTGAAAAGGCAGGTTATCCGCGCGAAGCACGTTGTTGCCAGTGACATCAATCACGTTATAGCTGTAGCGGTTTACCATCAATCTTTGGCGCTCAAAAACATATTCCTCGCGCAAACACAGCGTTAAATCTGAGCCGATGGGAACCGTGAACTGCAACGTAGCGCTAATGAGAACGGATTCTACAGCAACTGGGAACTCAGCATGAAACTCCTCAGGAAAGATGAAGGCGCGCGTGAGCGACAAATAGATCGACCAACAGCGATCGAGGGCCGCGGCGCGTTGGCGGCCCTCAAATAGCATAGCGAGATAGTTCTTTAAGGGGAAATTTGCTTTGCAAAGCGCGAAAATAACTGCGATAGCAGATCGCCCAATTGAGAAAATCCGGCTGGTCTTCCGCCGGGGTACCAGGAATCAAGGCGTAAAAAACCTCGGACCGCATGCCGTACTTCCTTTCGTACCGCTGTAGCTCGTCGACCATGTTTCCGATGGCTCGATCGACAGAGAGGGTGCCGCTGGTCACCATTTTGACAAACTTTTTCTTTGTCATACGCTGCGGTGGTTTCCGTTTAGCCATGGTTATTCCTTTACGGCGTTTCAAAGTCTACAAAAACATAAGCCGTGTCGCAAGTTGAACGATTACGGAGACCCACTTCGGAGATTTGAGATCGCAGACGAACGTTAAAGCTTTCAGCGATCGGACAACTCCCGTGGCTAGCCTAGCGCCACCGATTGATTTAGCGTCAGAAGCTCGTACAAATGGCGCGGTCTAGCTTAGAGAACAGCCTGTTACAATCGTTCCAGTCGTTCCACCACTTCGCTCCGTTCAAAGCCTTCCGGCGGTTCAAAGTTCAGGTTTCAAGAGTCTAAGGAAAGAGCAATTCGATTTGGAACTTCCAAGTCTCAGGAACTGACGGAAGCGCGATCGGCGCCGTTACCTGCGCTGGGTGTTCGAGGCCAAGAAACGCTTCGGCCTCTCGGTGCTCAACTATATGGTGACCTCCAACCACGTCCATCTTTTGGTAAAAGACACCGGACCAAACGTTATTGCGCAGAGCATACAGTTAATTGCTGGGCGCACGGGGCAGCAATACAACCAGCGCAAAGGGCGCCAGGGAGCCTTTTGGGAAGATCGTTATCATGCCACCGCGATCGAGGCCGACGAGCATCTGCATCGGTGTCTACTCTACATTGATCTAAACATGGTTCGCGCTATCGAATACTGAAGCCGGTTCCAGTTGTTCCAAACGTTCAACCGCTGCGCTCCGTTCAAAACGTTTCAGCTATGGAGGTTCCAAACGGTCCAAAAGTTTCAGTTGTTCCAATCGCCGCTCTCGAGTCCCACAAGCAAACAACGGCAAATGCGAACCTTGGCTGGGTTCTCACATCGTCCTTGGGACGAACGGAAACAACGAACCCGGTGGAATCAAGCGGCGCTGTTCCGGACTGTGGCTGCGCGGGGTTCCAGAGCTCGTCAATGAGTACGCGATGACCGGTCATTTGCTCGGCCTGCCGCGGAAAATGAATAGGGTCAGGTCTTGGATCTTGCTATTTGGGTTGTCAAGGATGCGTCAGCACGTAAACACTGCGCTGATCCGCTTCTCGAATAATCAGCCTTGCCGGGATCACCCCCCGCACGCCCCTGCGTGGATTGACCGTATTCCCCGATATCGGGGAAAATCCGTGTTCGTGCTCGTGATCGTGTCCGGTGTTCGTAAGCGTCGGAAGGGTATGCGCGGTCGCGCGCTTGACTAGGTTCTGGTTAACGGGTTAAGCACGTTCTTGTGCTACCTTCTTTTCATTCGAACGGAAATCTGCCGGCAGCGATCCATCAGGCTTCGCCAGAGGAGGTCTTTGCTCGGTTGGGCATTGCGTCCAGTGACCGTTAGGAGGGTATGAGCCATGACTGCGGTATCGATTAAAGAGGCAAAGGCGAAACTTTCTGAGTTGATCCACAAGCTCCAGCCCGGCGATGAGGTCATAATCACGGAAAAGAATGTGCCGGTAGCCCGCTTGGTGCCAGCGGTGAGCTCGCGCCAACGCCAGCCCCGGCGTCCGGGGACATTACGGGGGACCGTCCTGTACATGGCCCCAGATTTTGACGCCCCGCTGGAGGACTTCAAGGAGTACATGGAATGAGGCTTCTGATCGACTCACAGTCGTTGATTTGGTACGTCGATCAGGACCATCTGCTCAGCCCTGCCGCTCATGCTGGCATCACGGACCCGAACAACGACCTGCTGCTCAGTGCGGCGACGATCTGGGAGATTGCCATCAAGGTCGGACTGAAAAAGCTGTCTCTGTCGATGCCCTACAGGCAGTGGATCACAAAGGCGATGGCCGACCTCGACATGACTGTGTTGTCCATCACGGTCGAGTACGCCGACGCGCAAGCGGGGCTCCCCAGCCATCATCGAGACCCCTTCGACCGAATGCTGGTGGCGCAAGCACAGGTGGAGAATATTCATCTGGTAAGCTCCGATCCTGTCTTCGATCAGTATGGAATCGACCGGATTTGGTAAAGTGTCACGATGAGTCCCCGCGCCGTGCTCATCAGGTTCTCGAATAATCGGCCTTGCCCGCAATCACTCCGCGCACGCCACCGTGTGGATTGGTGCTATCGCCCGATCTTCGGGATTCCGTGCTCGTGATCGTGTCCGGTGTTCGTCCGTCTCGGAGGCATCGGTGCCGACGTGGCCTTCGAGGGTTAGTTCGATTTCAAGTCGTTCAAGGCGTTCAACCGCTGCGCTCCGTTCAAAGCGTTGACGGCTCAGGACATTGAGATCGAGAATCTCTAGCCATGCCGGTGGCGCAGATTGACGTTTGGGTCTAAGGCCTGGGCGGCGCTTATTCTCAGTTTGCGTTTGGGAGACGTTGAGATACACTACACGTTATGCATCTCGAACGAATCACTATTAAGCCTGATGTCTGCGGCGGAGCACCCACGATTCGCGGAATGCGTATTACTGTGAGCCATGTCCTCGAAATGCTCGCCGGGGGCATGACGGGGGATCAGATCCTAAAGGACTTTCCTTACCTAGAAAGAGCCGACATCGACGCGTGCCTCGAATATGCAGCGCGCCAGGCTGCCCATCGCGAAGTTCTTCTTAGCAAGTGAAATTTCTTGTCGACGCGAATCTTCCGCCGGATCTTTGTATCTGGCTGCGCGCTCGTGGTCACGAAGCAGAACATGTGGCTGATCTCGACCTTTTGACGGCTACCGACACTCAGTTGTGGGACCGAGGTAAAGGTCAGAAACTCGTCGTTACTACGAAAGACAATGACTTCTACGACCGGGCGCTGATTCTTGGTGCGCCGCCACAAGTCTTACACGTCGCGCTTGGGAATTGCAGCAACATCCGACTTTTCGGAATTCTCACCTCCCAGTGGATCGATATTGAAGCTGCCCTATTTGCCGGGTCCCGGCTGATCTCCATCAATCCGGAGAAGATTGAAGTCTTCCCCTAACCTGGGAGAACCTCGGCGGCGGTTCAGATTCCGCTATCTGGACAGTTTCACGTTTTGAGAATTCTCAAAACATCAAAATGAGCGTTATGGACGATACGACGCTTCGCCCGTGGGTTAGAGAAGACCAGGTGGTTGACAAAAGTGGCACGGTCTATGACCTACATGCGGCGGTCAAACTAATTCCGTGGATGATGGCGCGACAGTATCCGGTGCCGACATTGATCCCTACGTTGTATCCGTCGGGCTGGAAGCGTTCCTCCAATAACTTTTTGCCCTCGTCCACCATGGCCCAGAGCGCGGTCTTCTCCTCTGCTGTTACCGAGGAAATAGTCGGCGACGTGACGATTCAGGATGATTAGTAGGTGGCCCTCCGTCACCGGATACTTGTCCCAGCCCGGCAAAACAAAGCTCCTACGCCAGAACCTTTTCACCTGACAACGTTGCCTGCCAATATCGTCAAAAACGCAACGCTTAAAATACTTCATCTTTCTTTTTTGTTGTCTTGCCCGGATGTATCAACGATGATACCATCTCAATGGGAGTCGGAAAAGGCGCGGGGGTTATATTTTTGCGACCTATTCCGGGGATCACCGACCTTATCACGTGCATATCTACCGCGGCGACGAGTTTGTCGGCCGATTCGATATCGAGAACCAGATTGCGATGGACGGCGATCTTTCGGGCCAGGTCCTAAAGTATCAAGAAGAGCTGGGATACAAGAAGTCTTCGAGGGGATAACCGATGGTTAGAGCCGTAGCACTAAAAACCAACGATCGTTCGTTGACGCGGCAGTTGGGAAGAAAGATTCGCGACGCGCGCTTTTCAGTCGGTGAGGATCGCTTCGTCGTCACGTTCGACAGCGGCAAGGAGTACAGTTTCCCGCGCTCCTCGCTGGAGGTCGATGACGGCAGCGATCTTGTGAATGTCCAAGTCGACCGCGGGCGGTTCTTCTTTCGCGTCACCCAAGCTTCGGGCAACCGCTACGAAGTTCCCTGGGATCGAGTGCTTCGCGAGGCCGAGCCTTCGTACCCGTATTTTCGCGGACGTACGGTTCGGGCAAAAACAACTCACGAGGTGGGGGCCAGGATTCGAAAACTTCGCGCAGCGAGGGGGGTCACCCAAACGGAACTCGCAACCGCCGTCGGGAATGATGCGCAGTAACATCTCGCGTATCGAGGCGGCAAAACATCGCCCTACGCTCGAGACATTGGAAAGAATCGCAAAGGCACTCAAAATTTCAGTCGCTGAACTATTGACCCATTAAGAACTACATTTTCCGAGTGGCATTCTTGGGGTCGGGAGAATTCTCCGGTGGCGGCCGGGGTCGGGAGTCTTTTGTTGATGGCCGATTGCGTGTCTGCGACCGTAAGCTCCCCTTCAAGAACGCAGTTCTAAGGCAGAAATTCTGGCCTTTGGTGCCTGTCTGGTGATCGAATGAAACGAAATAACTCTCGCTGACCAGCCGTAAATCACGAGTCATATGGGCCGACGTCCGAAGCGATACAGCCAAGCCGAGCGTCTGGCGCGCATGATCCGCGCTCTCGCCGCGCGCGCCTGCACGGTTAACGATCTGGGTCAAGAGTTCGCCGTCTCGCGCCGGCAAGTCTACCGCGATCTCGCGCGCATCGAGGAAGAGGGCCACCCGCTGGCGCAGAGCGACGGGGCGGGCGAGCGGACCTGGCAACTGCCGCTGGGCTATAGAGGCCTACGGCCGATTTCGCTCACGCCTCTGGAGCTGATGTCTCTTTATCTCGCCAGGAGTAATCTGGACTATCTTGCGGGAACGCCATTTATGAGCGATCTCGACGGCGTCCTGGCCAAAATCACATCTGGCCTTCCCCAGCGCACGATCAATCATCTCGAGCGGATCGGCCACTGTTTTCTCCCTCTCCTGAGACCGCTGCGCCGTTATGACAAGCAGACGCAGGCGCTCAAGACCCTGCAAAAAGCGCTGCTCCTCCAGAGGACGGCTCTTATTCGACACCAAAGGCCGAACCGCGGCAAGGAGGCCGAGCATAAAGTCGATCCCTACGCGCTCCGGCTTTATCAGAACGGGCTCTATCTCTTCGGCTACTCCCATACCGCGGCGGCGTATCGCCTATTTGCTGTTGAGCGCATCCGACACGTCGAGCTGACGGAAGTGACTTTCGCCGTCCGCAAGGACTTCTCTCCCGAAAAGCTCGACCAAAGCTTCGGCATCATGGAAGAGGCACCGCAAACGATCCGCGTCAGGATCAGGCGCGAAGCCGCCCACTTCGTAAGGGAGCGCCAATACCACCCGACGCAAACAATCGAAGAGATAGAAGGCGGCGATGTCATCGTTACCCTGCAGGCCGGGGGCCTCGATGAGATAGCCTCATGGGTGCTTTCCTGGGGTGAAGATGCCACCGCCCTCGAGCCTCCGGCCTTGGTCGAAACCGTTCTGCGCAAGCTCTCCGCCGGCCTCGCGCAGTATCCCACCAAAATCCCCTGAGTTGTCGCTAACTTAGCGGTGTGACCTATTCTGTCACACCCGTGTGCTAGCTTAGGAAGGTTATGCGGCCACCAGGTCGCGCACAGGTGTGTCGCATGTCGTTCCGCGACAGGAAATCGGAGGAAGCGAATAAACATCCGTCTCTGAGAAAGAAAGGAGAGAAGAGTTTATGGCTCATTACTGCGAATGCCGCCGCCGCATCGTCGTAAAATCGCGCGCCCGCCACGCGCGCGCCGGCTGGGTCTACCGGCCCGGTCACGATCTCTGCAGAAAATGCTGGCGCTCCCTGGTCGAGAGGCAGGCCATGCGAAGTATGGAAGTCGCGTACGGCCGGCTTTCCCTGGCGTACGGTTTCGATTCCAAAAGGGGAGTCGGAGACTTCAGTTTGGCGCTCGCTTTCCTGGGGTATCAGCGAAGCGGCGGCGAGGCTAGCGTGAACTGAAGCCGCTCTATCGAGGCAATGAAATAACGCAGGAGGTGGAACATGAGAGTTTTTAAGACTGAGCAGGTAGACGCAAAGAAAACAATCGAAGGTGCGCTCTCCAACGTACAGCTCGGTGCAGAGACGACCTTCGGCAACATGACGATCTTCCCGCTGCTCGATGGCGATAATGGCTCGGCCGACTATCTGACCTTGGACGACGCCGTTGCCCGAGGGCTCGTTCAGATCACGGAGGTTTCGGTCCAAGGCAGCGTGCCCGATCTCAAACTTAACAATGAGAGCGATGAGCCGGTACTGCTCTTGGACGGAGAGGAGTTGATCGGCGCGAAGCAGAATCGCATCCTCAATCTCACCATTCTGGCGCCGGCGAATCGGACGATCGTCATACCGGTATCATGTGTGGAGGCCGGCCGCTGGAGCCCGAGGTCGGCGCAGTTCACGACCTCGTCGCAGGCCCACTTTGCACGCGGAAGGGCAAAGAAAATGGCTCAGGTGTCGGATTCACTTCGGGCGAGCGGCGAGCGCCGATCCGATCAGCAGGCGGTATGGGAAGAAATCGGCGCCAAAGCTGCCTGTCTCAAGGTGCAGTCTCCGACCTCCGCCATGCTCGATATCTACGAGACCTATACGAAGCGAATCGATGAATACGCCGGCGCCTTTACGGCTGTCGATCGGCAGGTGGGCGCAGCCATTTGCCATCAACGGCGAAGTCATCGGGTTCGATCTCTTCGACTCCCCAGCGACCTTGAAGAAGCTACTGCCGAAGCTCGTGCGGAGCTATGCTCTGGATGCCATCGAGAGCACTCGGGAAAAGTCGGTCTCAGCCCCTTCGGCCGTAGCCGTGCAAGAACTCCTTCTGTCAGTTACCAAGGCCGAGGCAAAGACCTTCCCCGCCGTCGGCGAGGGCATGGATGTGCGCTTCACGGCGCCCAATGTTACGGCCGCAGGCCTGGTGGCGAAAGGCCGAGTCGTCCATCTAAGCGGGTTCCGCCTGCAGTGAGTAAAGCGGCGGTTTGGTTGACCTGCTCCGCAATTGCATGGCCGGGATAGAAGGTAGAGAATGGCGAGCATTAAGAATCAAAGCCAGATCAACTGATTGGGCTTAGTTATGGCCGTAAAGATCGTCTGGAATTCTCGTGATTGGGCAGAACTGGTAGCGGAGCTGCCGGTTCAAGGACCGCTGCCATGCCGAACGGTCCTGGTGCCGCAATCCTCCGTCGCACATACCCTACGCCGGGAGCTGATTCGAGCCGGTCGCCTTGACGCGCTTGCGGGGACGCGCTTCGTGAGCCCGCAGGTTGCCGCGGCGGAGGCGCTACGAAAAGCGGGCGTTGAGTTTGAATCCGGAGAGGAGCTTCTTCGCACAACGAGATTGGCGGCACTGTTTCGCTCTGACTTTTCCCTTGGCCATTTTCCGGTTGAGCTGCTGCGCTCCGCTCCGGGCTGGGATGACGCGTTTGCGCGGACTATTTCGGATCTGGAGGGAGCTGGACTTCGGCCGGAAGATATCGACATTGGAGGCGCGGCGCCGCAACTGCAGGATCTGCTAACCATCTGGCGGGCCCTCGATAAGTCCGCAGGCCTTTCCTGGACATCCCAGCGCATCTATCGGGATGCAGCCATCGCACTTGAGCAGAACCCCGAAGCTTGGCCGTTTCCAGGACCTGTGATCGGGTGTGCGACCAGTGACCTCACTGCTGCCGAGGCGAGATTTCTTCGTGCGATTCCGCAAGTGACGATTGCGTTATTGGCTGCTCGACCTGTGCGGAGGCGTTATGTCGAGCGGATGGAAACACTTCTCGGCGCGGAGGCTGCCCGCGCGCTCGAATCGGCGAAAGCGCCTCGCATAGCCGACTGCGAGCGGGACTTGTTGGCGTCCTACCTTTTTGAGCCGCCGGTTGTTCTCGCCGACTCCGACCGTCCGAGAAGCAAAGGACCCGATGGCACTGTCGATCTGGAGGAGCATGCCGGCGTGGAGACAGAATTGGACGCCTCGGCCGATTGGGTGGCTCGCCAGGTGGACAACGGGGTAGCTCTCGAAGAGATTGCGGTTCTTGTCCCGGAGCTAGACCCGTTGGGAGGTCTCGTTGCCGACCGGCTTAGGAGATTGCCTTGGCACACCGGGGACTTCCCGGTTCATGTTGCGGGAGGGTTGCAACTCACCACCTTTGCGGCAGGCGCGCGTATGTTGGCGGCAATTCGCGCATTGCGCGGTCACCTCGCTGCCGATCTTTTGGCTGATTTAGCCCCTGCTCTTCGCCTTTCAGACGAGGCCGGTCGACACCTCTCGCGCGGAGCCGCCATGGATCTTCTCTGGTCTCTTGGCACCGTCGGAGGCAACCCAGCCTGGCCCGAGGGCGCCCTCGAATGGTCGAGTCGTATTGCCGAGCGCCAGGCGGAATTAGAAAAACAGATCTTGGAGACCGAAGACGCGGCCGACAAAGGCAATGAGGACCTGGATTTTAATGTTCGGCATCTCAAGCGGCTGGTTGTCGACCTCCGTGCGCTTCGTCCGGCCCTGGACACGTTAGTAACAATTTCCCGCAGTGTAATTCGGAACACCCCGCTTTCCTCCCTCTGGCCGATGTTGCAGGATTTCTTTGACCAGTGGCTCCTCCAGCCGGGCGAGGCAGGTCACGGAATTTTAAACGGGCGTCTGTCTGCCATGGCGTTGGATGTCGCCTGTGGGTCTCTCGCCGGTGACGACGCATTAAAGGTCATTGAGGACGTGATTCTCTCCACGCGGGTTCCGGTCGGCCGTCTTGGTGAGCCGGCTGTTTATGTCGGCGGCATAGGTGGGACGGCTGGTCTTCGGTTCACAGCCGTGTGCGTGATCGGCCTTGCCGAAGGCCGTCTTCCGTCGCTCCCGCGGGAAGATCCGGTGATTCCCGATGCGCTTCGGGAAGCGCTCAACGCGCGGAGCGGCGCGAAGAATGTTTTGTTGCCGGTTACTGCGGACCGGGCGCTGGCGGACATGCATGCGCTCGATGTCACCGTCCGCAACACAGAACGGGTCATCGCGCTCTCGGCCTCGCGACTCGACCTGGAGCGGTCCGAACGCGAGCCGTCGTCGGTCATACTTGAAGCTGCGGCGGCGCTTTCTCGTCCGAACCGGCTTACGGGTGAGCGCGGCTCAGTGATTCCCGATCGGACTGCTCTTACGCGCGATGCTTTTATTCCAGCGCGCGAGGACGGAAATCGTTTCCGGCGTGAGCTGCCATTGAGCGAGCCCGCGTGGCAGGACGGCGTGGCCACACGGGTGTTTGGGCTCCCCGCACGTTGGCGCGGTTTTCCTGCCCTCGACCTGGAGAGGATTGACCAACTCATCAACGATGTTGCTCCCGGGCCGATGGACGGGATGATGGGCGACCTTGGAGATCAACTGCCCATGCCGGGGCTATCACCGGACTATCCCATTTCAGCCTCAGGCCTTGCACAGTTGCTCAACTGCCCACACGCGTTTCTTCTCGCACGTCTTTTGCGGTTCGAGGAGCCGGCGGCGCCTCCGCCGCAGCGTGAGATCGGCCAGCCGTACTACGGGTTGCTTTTTCATGAGGTCGCCGCGAAGTTCTATGCCGCAAATGGCCGCGAGTTTTGCGCCCATAAGGGCAGTCTGACGGATTGGTTCAAGGTTGCAGATCAGTTGGTTGATGGCGCTTTTCAAGAATTCCTCAAGCAGTACCCGCTCGTCGGCGCCGGGGTCAAGGCACAACAGCGGCGAAGGTTGAGTAGCGACCTGCGCGAGCTCCTCCGGTATGACTGGGACCGGCTAAAAGATACGCGCCTCGTTACCGAGCAGGCCTTTGGCTATCCGAAAGCCGTTCAGCTCCCGATCGGCACAAGATTGCTACACCTTCGGGGCCGGATCGATCGCATCGAAATTGGCGGACAAAGGGCGGCAGTTCGAGATCTAAAGACAGCGCGCGCGCATCCGAGAATGGGTAAGGAAGCGAATCCAGACCCGGGTTTGGATCTCCAGATCGCTCTCTATGGCCTCGTTGCAGAAATTCTTGCTGACAAGTGGAAATTGCCCAAAGGTGTTGAGGCCGGCTATGCCTACTTTGGCCGACCCAGCGGTGTGCGTGTCTTTGGCCCGGACTTCCAAACGTTACTGAAGCCCGCCGCAACCGAGTGGTTGGAGATCGCGGCTGATCTCCTTACGCAAAAGCAATTTCCACGCACGCCGAACAGTCAAAACTGTACGTACTGCTGCTTCCGCGCGGTTTGCGGCGATGGGGCCTACACTCGCGCGAGTGTTTTGCTTGCCAACGCGAGTGGCCCCTTGGCAAATTTTGCCAGGTTAAAGACGGCGCAACGGTAGAAGTAGATCGATATGGCGAGTCAAGCCCGTAAATTGCCTCCTGATCAAGCGCAGCGCGAAAGTGCCATTGCCGAGCGCGAGCGAAACGTGCTTGTCGATGCGGGCGCCGGAACCGGCAAGACCACGATTCTCATCGATCGCCTCGTCGAAATGGTGGCGCCGAAAAACGAGAGCAACGGCGCCATACCGATTTCACGCATCGCTGCCATTACTTTCACGCGCAAGGCGGCCGGCGAGCTGCGCCTGCGCATTCGGGAAAGCTTGCTTAGAGAACTCTCGCAAGTGGCGGTGGGCACCAACCGGGAAGCGCAGCTCCGCGATGCCATTGCCGAGCTGGATACGGCTTACGTGGGTACCATCCACAGTTTTGCCGACCGGCTCTTACGGCTCAGACCCGTAGAGGCGGGACTTAGCCCGTCCTACGACATCGCGGAAGATGACGGGGAGCTGATCCGGGAGACCTTCGCGGTTCTTTTGCAAGCGGTTCAGAACGGCACTCTTCCTGCTGAGCTTGCAGGCGCCGATATGCGGGAGCGCGCGGATGAAGCCGCGCAAACCGTTCTTGATGCGCTCAACGCGGGCTTGCGTGCTGAGACACGGGAGGGGGAGTGGCGCGATGACTATGGCCTGGATGCGCTTGTGGAAGGATTTATCCGCCTTCGCGATGTCCCACCGCCCGACTTGCCACCGCCGGCGTTCGATCTCGCTTCATTCCGAAAGGCAGTCGATGAATTTGCAAGACTGGCGAAGTCAGTCAAGAGGGGCTCGCCTGGTTCCGATTGGATTGTGCAAACCGCCAGCGTTCTGGGGAGGCTCTGCAGGCTTGATGATCCGGTAGAAATCTTTCGTGAAACCCGCCAGCAGCTCGAGCGCGCGCCGCGAAATCCGGTGACAAAAAGGGATACCTTTGCTGGCAACGATACCGCTTGGCAGGTGTGGAGGGCTTATAACGGACAGGATAAGGAGCGTCAGCGATCTCTTAAGGAAGATCTGTGCGCACCACTCAACCGTTGGATGGCCGGAAGGCTCGTGCGTCTATTCCCGGTCGTCGTCGGGCTCTATGAGAAAGTGAAGGTCAGGCGCCGGCAGCTCGATCAGCTTGACCTTCTCGTGAAGCTCCGGGACTTGCTCGCGAGGGATAAGTCGGCGCGGGGAGAATACCAACGGCGGTTTGACCATATATTCGTCGATGAATTCCAGGATACCGATCCGCTGCAGGCCGAGATCGTGCTCTACCTCTGCGAACGCCAGCCACGCGCGAACAAATGGGAGGATGTGATACTAGCGGACGGAAAACTAACCTTGGTCGGCGATCCAAAGCAATCGATTTACAGATTTCGCCGGGCAGACATCGCCATGTACGAACGGGTTCGAAAGGTCGTGGCAAGACACGATCATGTGGAAGCAAAATTGTCGGCTAATTTCCGCAGCGTGCCTCCGCTCATCCACTGGTTCAACGACCGCTTCGCGCGCATCCTTGGGACGTCTCCCGATGGCAAAGCCTTCGATCCAGCAACCGGAAAGGTCTTTCAACAACCGCTGGCGCCGGGGCGCGAAGCCGCTGCCAAGGTGGCTGTCCACGTTTTGCCATTTGACTTCAAGGATGGTGAAAAACACGGCGTCGATGACTATCGTGACCTGGAAGGGCGAGTGCTAGCCCGTTACTTGCGGTGGCTGGTTGAGGATAGCGACTTCAGCATTATAGACCCTCTCGATGGACGCCAACGGCGTGTTCGCTACAGCGATGTCGCCATCCTCGCGGTCTCCACGTGGCGGCTTTCGCTGCTGTTCCCAAGGCTCGACGCCCAGGGAATTCCCTACGCTTCACGCGGTGGCATGATGTTTCTTGAAGATCCACTGCACCGCCAGTTTTTGCTCGGACTAAGAGCTTTGGCGGATAGGGACGACGGGGTAGCCGAGGCGGCGCTGCTGCGGCCTCCGTTTTTCGCGGTAGATCTCGTAGATCTGCTCCGAGACAAGACTCTAAGAGCCGGCGGCGGAGATGGAGAAGATGAGCGGGCCAATCGGGCCCGGGCGGCTCGTGAGTTAATCCGTGAACTACGGCAGCGGCGGTTCGACAAATCGCCGGGAACGATCGCGCGCGAACTTCTTGACCGAACCGCTTTTGCTCGCGCGGTCGCGCTTGGCCCCAACGGCGCGCAGCGCTTGGCCCGTTTGCGTGAGCTCTGCCATGTTGTTGAGAAAATCGCCGCAGACGAAAGGCTAGACTATGATGCCGTAACCGCGCGCGTGCGTGAGTGGATCGACGATCCGGTCCAACTCGATCCGCCGCATCCGGTCGGAGCAGAAGCCGTCCAAGTAATGACAGTCCACCAGGCGAAGGGGCTTGAGTTTCCCGTGGTTGTGATCTGGGATGGGAAAGGCCAGTGGGATGCGCGGTTGCAGGCCAGTCCGTGGCGCATGGAGCGCGACGGTCGCGGCTGGATGATCAATCTCGACGGACTATCGTGGGAGGAACCGGCAGAGCTTGGCATTCGCGAAACCGAGCAGACATACCTCGATTCGGAGAGGAGACGCGTCGCCTATGTTGCGGCCACGCGCGCGCGCGATCTGCTAATCATACCTAAAGCGGGGAGCGTCTCACCGGGAAAATTGGTGTGCGGCGATTTTCTAGCCGATGCCCCTGCATCTCTGGTTCAAACAGCGGAAGAATACATAGATGGCGCAGCGCCGGCATGGTCGCGGCAGTTGAAAGCGATCGACCGCAAAGCCCCCGGCGACGGATCGAAGCTGGAAAAGCAAGTAGTGGAGCGGTGGAAGAAGGTATCCGTAGAAGCCGCCCGACCTCGTTTCTGCCCTGTAAGTGTATCAGCGTTGGCGCGCGTTTCTTCCGACTCGGAAAAGGAGGAGGCGCTTGGAACGATGCCGTTGAAGGACCGTGAGGGCCGTTTTGGCGGGATTTTCGGAAGCGTGGTGCATTATGCGATTGGTATGGTGCTGCGGGACGAGAGAGTTGCCGCGCAGGAAGCGGTGGATCGCGGTGCTAAACTCTACGGCCTAACGGAGCATCTCGAAGAAGCGGTTTCTGATGTGGCGCGAGCGCTGGAAGCTCTGAGAACTGCCGGGTTTGGCGGCCCACTCGGACCCAGCCTCCAGCTCGAGTATCCCGTCGCTGGTCAATGGAGTGACGGCCAGCTCGTGAACGGCTACATCGATCTAGTCGCCGTTAACGACGGTCAGGTTACGGTTATTGATTTCAAAACTGACACGCCCCCGCCCAGCCCGGCAGGGCAAACCTATCCTAATTACGCAGCTCAGGTCCGAACCTACGCAAAATTACTTGAATCTGCCGGCGTTCTGAAAGATCGTGATCTCCGCTGCGGTTTATTGTTCACAGCGGATGGATCGATCCTGTGGGTGGACGCATAACCATTGTTCAAAGACTTAAACCAAGCCGGTCTTCAACTCACTCCAGAATACCCGGCCACGGTTGGTCAGACGCTAGTCGCGCCGCGCAGCATGCTTAACGCGGCAGATCGCGGCCCTTAAGGCCGGTTTTACGTGCCGGCTGTGGCAAGTGGAACGAAACGGTACCCACAGGTTCTTTATACTGTCCCGCTGCCTCCAGCTGTGCTTTTTTGTGAGCAGTGAGTACACGTAAACGCTTAGCCGAAGATTTGAGGAGGTCTGATCTATGAGCACTCAAGAATCGGTCGTTTCAGCAGTCAGAGGGATTGAACGTGAAATTCTCATCTCGGCTGACTCACATGTGACGGAACCCGTAGACTTGTGGGAAAAATGGCTATCCCCTGTCTTTCGCGACCGTGCGCTCAACTTTTAAGCAAGCCAAAGCTCGAGGAGGCAGGCCGCCCCTGCACCTAAAAAGCCCGGGCATCGAAGAGAGCCAGAGGGTCGAGGAGAGTAAACCGGTAAGCCACGCGGAACACCGCGGCGGCAGGGATCCCGTGGAGCGCCTGAAGGAGATGGCGATGGATGGCGTCAAGGCCGAATTGCTCTACCCGAGTCTTGGAGGAAGGCTCTTCCATATCGAAGACGCGGCCTTGCAGGAGGCGTGCGTTCAGGTCTACAACGATTGGCTGATCGAGTACTGTAAGACCGCGCCCGACAGGCTGTTAGGTATTGCCATGATCTCAGCATATGACGCGGACCGTGCCGCCAAAGAGCTCGAGCGATGTAAAAAGGAGGGGCTGTGTGGCGCCTCCATTTGGCAGCTTCCCCCTCCGGAGCTCCCGTTCACCTCGAGCCATTACGAGTCTTTCTGGGCGGCCGCCCAGGATCTTGCGATGCCGATAAGCCTCCACATCAATACGGGCTACCGAAGTCGGAACCAGATCGCCCGCGACCTGGGCCATCTGTCGAACGAAGACCGAGTCAAGCTGGTCCGGTTGAATGTGGCGAGCCTGTATCAACTGAATATCGCCAACTACTCCTAAACAAGTCTGATCTGAAGGCGGCATGAGGTTCGAACCGTGGATTAAAAAACAATCAGGAGGTGGAAAATAAAACAACCAAATGTAGCCGCTCAAGATTCCAAGGCGAGCGGCGCACAGCCAAAGCCAGAGCTTTTTGACTTTAAAATCCAGCTCGCAAAGCAGGGCAGGCACGGTCGGCGAGCGGCGGAAACCGAGAGGCTGACGATTGGCGTTAAATGCTACGCTACGGGAGGAGAGAATGCTCTCCACACCCATCACAACCAGGATCATGCGTTCATAGTTCTGCAAGGCAAAGCCACATTCTACGGAACGGAAGGCCAGATAGGCACGCTCGGGCGCTATAAGGGAATTATGATACCTCTGGGCGCTTACTATCGCTTCGAGAGCTGCGGGAACGAGCCTTTGATCCTGCTGCGCGTCGCCGGGATGGACCCATCTGCTGTTGCGCGTTATGGGAAATGAAAGTCTCCGGCACGCTTTGGTCCGGATGGGAAGCGCCTTCCCAGTGATTCTGCGGAGAACAAAAAGGAGCCCCTGGTATTAATCGATGGGGCCTATTTCGAATAGCCGAGCACTATAAACAAAATAGTAGCGCGCCTGCTCCTTAGATAAGAAGGGAGGTGTGATCGTGAAGAGAGTTCTGTTAACCCAAGCTATCTCCATCCTGCTGCTAGGTCTTGGCACAACGACCTTTTCCTATGCCGCATCGCCTGGGCCTGAGCTGCTCGGAGCAAAAAAGAAAGCAGAGGGAATGGGCTACAGCTTCTTTACCAGTCACGACGACATTGTAGCCGGTGCCAAGAAGGAGGGAAGACTCCGTGTCCTTGCAGGCATGGAGCCTCCAAATATGAAGGCTTCGGCGGCTGCTTTCATCAAAAAGTACCCGTTTATCGACCTTCACATTCAGGAGATCACAGGGACCGACGCTGCCGAACGAAACATTGCCGAAATCAGGAGTGGAGCCAAAGACTGGGATGTTCACCGTCTCTCCACCGACAGGTACGCCGATTACGTGCCCTATCTTTTGAAAGTCGACATTCTAGGAATGGCCGAGCACGGGGTCCTGCAGATCCCTCCTCCCATGGTCGATCCCAAACAGCGCAACGCTCTAGCCTTCTACAATCGCTTCCAGGTCACTGCATACAACAAGAATCTCCTTCCCCAGAATCTGATTCCCACGAGTTGGGAAGACCTTCTCAAGCCGGAATTGAAGGGAGGAAAGTTCATGCTGGACATCCGTGCCCTGGACATCTCGGCACTTGTCCCGGCATGGGGTTTGGAGAGAACCGTGGAGTTCGCCCGGAAACTGGCTGCTCAGCAGCCGGTTTGGATTCGTGGAGGAGCCAGGGGCATTGCTGCGGTGATCGCGGGCGAGGTTCCTATGATAGTCGGGGCGAACAACACCAGCGTGAAGCGGGCTCAGGCGAGAGACCCGACGGGAGTGCTGCAATACGTTATCTTGGAGCCGGTCCCTTTGAGGCAAGGCGAGCTCGAAGGGATACAAGTCACGGCGCAGAACCCGTATGCGGCTCTTCTGTGGTTTGAGTGGATGGCAAGCCTGGAGGCGCAAAAAATAGCGGACGAGCACGAGCCCCTTGCTTCCTCTATTTTCGTCCGGGGTGGCGCCGTAGAGCAGCAGCTAAGCGGAAAGAAGCTTTCCGTGCTTGATTGGGAGCATGAGCAAAAAATGGGAGATTGGCAGAAAAAGATCATCGAGGCTTACGGCTTCCCAAGAGTCCAGAGGACAAAGAGGTAGCCCACGCCCGAGCCTCATTTTCCGTATCAAAAAGGTCGCGACAATGAAAATTTGCTTCCGGTTTGACGTTGTTTGGATCTTTTCGATAGGAGCGTAACTCACGCGGAGAGCTGGAGTCGCCATCTGAGTCACGCGACGCGTTTCCGCAGGGGACGGACTGTGAGCTGCATTCCCATCGCCCGCAGAACCGCCCTCAAGCTTTTCAGTTCCGGGTTCCCTTTTGGCGAAAGCGTACGGTAGAGGGTATTGGCGTTCAACTTCGCCCTTCCGGCGAGTTTTTGAACGCCCCCAAAAGCTTCGGACATACGGCGCAGCGCGAGCATTAATTCCTCTTGGTCCCCGTCTTCAAGGACGGCGTTCAAATACTCCGCGGCAAACACCGGGTCTTTGCGAAAACTCTTTATCGTCGCCTCTTCGTGGCTACGGGATAACGCCGATTTTAATTTCCGACTCATTTTTTCCTCGCTGGTAGTCGAGCCAATAACGGCCGCTTCCTTGATGTCCGCCGATTGAGCACGTTTTGATCCGCCACAAAGCAAAACTACGACCGTCTCTCCCTCGCGCCCATAATACACGCGCTAGCCTGGGCCGAAGTGAATTCTTCACTCCCAGACTCCGTCCTGACAGAACTGGTGATCACCGAAGTTTCCGTTAGCTACCCGATCCATCCGACGCTGAATAGCAACTCGCCCCCTTAGATCCTTGAGTTCGTCTAGCCACCGCTGATAAGGATCTTTGCCGGACGCCGTGAGATAATGCTGGATTTCCACTAAATCCATTTTAGCTTAAAAGCGAATCAATACAATCACGCGCGATGTCTCAATATCTTGCTTCCGTCCTGTTTTCTGCTGGCCCACCCCAATACCAGCTGGATAGGTTGCACTCCCGTCGAAGAGAGTTGCCGCAAAGCAACGTTGAGGCTCGGGCCTTGTATCTTGCTATTTCGTTGTGGAGATGCATCAGCACGTAAGCACAGGGCTCATCCGCTTCTCGAATAATCGGCCTTGCCCGGAATCACGCCGCGTACGGCGCCGCGTGGATTGATGGTGTCCCCCGATCTCCGAGGAATCCGTGTTCGTGCTCGTGATCGTGGCCAATCCGGAGTAATAAAATAAGGTCGCTCCTTTGGGAGCCTCGGGCTTGACGCTGTACTTGGGACAGTGCCAAAATACGAGTCCTGGGAGATTTCAATGACGGTCACCGATCGTATAGAAGTTAATCCAAAGGTGATGTTAGGGAAACCCCTCATCCGCGGAACCCGCGTGCCCGTTGAGCTGATCCTCAGAAAGCGTGGTCATACGGCAGTCCTACCGCAAGCTCCTGTTCGTTCTGCCTCTCGCCCTGCTGATGGCTTTGGTTTCCGCTTTCATCCTCTGGATCTCCTGGTTCGGCGGCAATCTCATCGGCATCTTGATCGGCGTCGTCACGCTCGCGTTTTTCGGTCCGGCCGTGTTGATGCTCTTGCAGGCCGCCGTGCTGCCGTGCCGCCTGACGATCGACCGCGCTTCTACAGCATCCGGCTGGCCGTACCCTGGGACAACGTCAAGGAGTTGAGCGCCGGCATGGAGTGGCCGTCGCTCACTTTTCACGATCCCGAGACGGTCGCGGCGACGGCCGAGTTTCGCGGTTTCCCTCCCATCGGCTGCTCGCGTTACCGACAAAATTCACGAGCCTCGTTATTCGCCGGCCGATGCCGAACATCTACCCCGCTTCGCGGGCCGAGCTCGCGCGGCCTTTGCAGGCGAGTCACGAGACTTTCGGCTTTCACTACGGCATGCATGCCCACGGACCTCCTGGAAAAACCCGGCGCGGCTATGGGGTCGGACTGGGAGCGCAGGTGTCATCAAAAACAAGTCCTAATAAAGTTTCCCCGCGGTCGAAGCCGATGAACACCTTGAAGAGTCTCAGATTTTGAGAGGAGGTCATGGCAATGCGCAGACCATCATTCCGCCTCATGGGAGCATCGTTGGCGTGGATTTTTTGCCTGGTGGCGCAGTCCATCTGTCGTCCGGCGTACGCGGAGGACGTCAATGTGGCCATTTCGTCGGTGGGACTTTATGAAATCCCTTTGGAGATCGCCAAGCGGAAAGGCTTCTACAAAGAGGAGGGTCTGAACGCCCGTGCAATCGTGGTCACAACCGGCCTGCAGGCGACGGCACTGGCCGCGGGTGAGCTCGACTACTCGAGCGTCGGCGGAGCAGTGATCAGAGCTGCGGCAAAAGGCTTGCCGGTCAAAGCCGTCATGGGTTGGTGGGACCGGCCGCTGCACATCCTGGTGGGAAAGCCCGGAATCAACGACCTCAAAGACTTGAAACAGAAACGAGTCGCGATCAGTTCCATCGGTTCCACGCCGTATGTGATGGTTAAAGAGGCGCTGAAAGCGGCAGGCATGGACCCAGATCGAGATGTCATTTTCATTTCGATGGGCGGGTCTTCCGCCCGGCTGGCCGCATTGCAGGCCGGCACCGTGGATGCAACACCGCTGGATGTCGCATTCCTGGAGAAGACCGATCAATTGGGTTTAAAAAACATCCTGTATTTCGGCGATATGGTCGATTTGCCTCTGGGCGGTCTCGGAGTGAGCGCAGAAAAAATCAAAAGCAATCCCGAGCAGATCAAGAGAATGATTCGGGCGACTCTGAAAGGTCTCAGGTTCTTTAGAAACAACAAGGAAGAAACGCTGGACATCATGAAAAGTCATTTAAGCATCAGCAACCAATACGTCGGGAAGATTTACGACTTCGCTGTTCAGTCACTGAACGAAAACGGAGCCGTTGGAAAGAAGAGTTTCGCGAACGAACTGCGGCTGGACAAGGAAACCATGGGCCTGAAGCAGGAGATTTCCGAGAAACAAGTAGCCGATTGGAGTTTCGTTAAGGCGCTGGCAGGTAATTGAACGGCTCCCTTTCATCGTTGCCGTCCGAAGACACGAGACCGAGGACGTTCAGCTGCCGCTCAGTAGTCGCCCGCATTCCGGGATTGGCTTCCAACAGTCCAAGACGTGGAGCAGTTGCCACATGGTCGCCACTTGATTCGTAACGACTGGTTTTCCGAATTCCTGCTCCAAACGCCGCACCACCGGTAATGTCAACCAGGCAGCCCCACCGATATAAAGGCCATCGGCATCCGGATGTCGCTCTAACGCGCCCTTTCCAAGCTCGTACGCAAGATTCATGCTTTCTAAATCTCCCATTTTGAGAAACTGACTCGGAGCCAGAGAGCGTGAAAAGACGCCGGCGACGAAAATGCCTTCCCGAGCAAAAAATTCCCCCAAGGTCGCGTTCATCTCGTCATGCCACTTGTTGGCAACTGCGATTTTTTTGATGCCGAGATGCTTTGCCCCGGCAACCACGCTGAGCATCATCGAGACGGCTGGGACCCCCGTTTTCTTTTCAATGCGGGCTAACAGCTTGGCCAGAAAATCGGGCCCCACGAGCACCGCTAACGGTGTCCCTGCCTGCACGACGACATCTATGCCGCGCTGCATTAACAGCTCGAGTTTTTCGTCAATGGGGGCAAATACTCGTTCGGCATCCTCGCGCGTGAATTTCTGCAAACCCAAGGGAACCAGGGCCAACAAGAATCCTTTGGGAGCTATCTCGTAAAATTCGTAGGGATTGTAATCGATCACCGTCAGTGGAAAAAGACAGCCCACTCTTCGCTTCGGAGCATCTTCTTCGAACATGGCACATCCTCCTTCACAAGCGCGGTTTTCTACTACCCGGTTGCCTTTTATTCTTTCCAGGGATTCAGGGGAACTCGAACTACAACGAAAGAGGAGCCCCCGGCTTTCGAGTCCTCTAATAACCCCACTTTTCTGCTACGGCGCCGACCCGCTGATACTCCGGATCGAGCTCTTTTCGCGCTCTCAGTTCCTGGAAAGCTTCTTCGACAAGGTCCTGAGCGCAGACCTCTTTGATCGACGGGACATTGTAATCAAGCCCGCCAATCCTTTCCTCGTCCTCTAACATCTGCTCCAACCCCGTGGCCTTGCCGTCGATGGGAAAAGGCATGACCTCCAGGTCACGTGACGCACGCCAAGTGAATCTCTCCCGTTCTTCTGGATCCGCACTCTCTATTAGCAGCCGTTTATGGAGGCGACAGAGGTACTCAAAGTTCTTCGGCATATCGCGGCAGAACCAATAGGACCGTATCAGCGCTTTGAGAAAGCTCTTGACTAAATCGGGGCGCTCCTCAAGGATCCGCCCGGTAGCAGCGATGATCCGTTCGGGACGTCCGTTAGGATATTGATCTGCAGGTCTGACAAGGATGTTGAACCCCTCCTTCTGGAGATCTTCCGCATCCCCAGACGACAGCGGCGCGCACTCCACTTTGCCGCCCCGTAACGCGTCCAAATGACGCTGCCTGGAGGGTCCTATCCGCACCCATTCCACGTCGCGCTCCAGGTCCAGCCCCGCCTTACGCAGCTGAATCTGCAGCGCCCAATGGCGAATGCTATTGTAGTCGCTGATCCCGACTCGTTTGCCCTTCACGTCCTGCAGCGATTTGATATGAGGCGGGGCCACAATGACGCCCGGTCTCTGATTTCTCCAGCCCGCGATGATGTAGATGTCCGCGCCTCGCGCCCGCTGGAAAAAGATCGTCCGGGATTGAACATCGAGCGCGATATCCACCGACCGTTCCTTCATCCCCTGCGAGATCCCCAGCTTCTCTAGGCCGAAAGGCACCATCGGGTCCCGTAGGATTTCATACGCCCGAGATCCATCGGCGGATTTGAGGCCCTCGTCGTATAAAAAGTTCATCTCATGGGCGGCCATGATCGGGACGATATGAAGCGTATGATAACAGGTCGGAGCTATTCTGAGTTTTCCGTCTAGCATTGATGCCTCCCTTTAGGACTGCCATAAGACTTCATGTTAACGCCTGGCGCGGTAATCCACAGGGCCTCCTACCATGCCCTAGCGGGTTGGGTGCCTTTGACGAGTTCAGAGCCATCCTGGCCATGATGAAGGAACCAACGGATAGAAGGCGGAAATCACTGGATAGAACTCGTTCAAGCTAGATTCTTTAAGCATGAAAGACGCTGTTGCAGCACTTGCTAAGACTGTAACCACCCGCGCCGATTCTATTTCGCAGTGGGAAGGCCCCATGCGGCGATAATTTTTGACGCAAGCATGGGCTCCTGTTCGGCGCGCTCCCATCCTTGGAAAACGGGTTTAGCGCCCGCCTCCTTGAGCAGTTTCCATGTCCTGCTTCCTTCAGCATAGGGCGAACCTCTTCCGAGTCGTTCGAAGGCCTCTTGACCGTCTCTAGTAGAAGTCAACCAGCCAACCAGGAGCAAGGCCGCGTTTGGGTTCTGCGCACCTTTCATTAATGCCATGTTCAGACTCATGGCGACAGGGACCTCTCGAGGTATCGCCAGCGCCAGGTTGGCCGTAGGGTCTCGTCTTAACACACTGAGCATGCTGGAAGAGTGCGCACCGCAAAGCATAGAGAATTCGCCCGCCGCAAGCTGTGCGATAGCTTGCGACTGACTGTTGACCCAGATGGGCTCGTTATCTTTTAAGCGGGCTGCATATTCCAATATCTTTGCTTCCCCCCAGGCGTTGTACAAGCCGACCAAAGACCGCGGGGTCGTGTCTACGGCCATTTTGCCTTTCCAATAGGGATCAAGACAATCGGACCAATCTTTTGGAATCCGCTCCTTCGGAACTAGAGAAGGATTGTACCCAATAACGCGCAAATTGAAGCCCAGCGCATTGAAGTAACCATCTTCGCTGAGGTGGAGCTTGGGAATGTTTGGGAAAAGCTTCTGCCACTCGACACGGGTGAGCACTCCTCTTTGCACAAAGGTCTTTACCATTCCTCCGGGAACGTCATAGATGTCAAATTCTACCAGCCCCGCAGTCGCTTCATTCAGGACGCGCTCGGCCCGGCGAACACCGCTGACCTGCGTCTGCTCGACTTTGATCATCGGGTACTTTTGACTGAAACCCTTGAGGACTTCTTTTGCTTCGCCGCTTCTGAGCGAGTTGGCCATGTGCACCGTTCCCTCTTTGACCGCCAGCTTCTCAATCTCCTCAAGCGTCTTACCGACGGTCTGTGACATCCCGGCTGCGGGAAAGACCAGCAGGGCAAAGACAACAAGCGGGAAAAGCGTCGTTGTAAACCACAAGGATTTTTTCTCCATAAAGTCACCTCCCTCGTTTTGGTTTTGGAGCGCCGACTGTGGATCGTAGGAAAAAGTTGCGCGGAGGTTTTAACACACGTATTGGACAGAGCGCCATGTCACATCAATTTCTCTTGATTACATTTCACAGGCCATGTCAATAGGTGTGATAGAAAAGTCAATCCACGATAGGCAGAAAAGGACGATGAGAACTCGCGCGGACGATATACCGCGTGGGGTCGCGGTCACTGGGGTCACGTGGCCGGCAAGGAGTGTTTCGAGTTCTTTGCGAGCTCAGTTCAGGTTGTGATTCGATGACAACATTCCCGTGCCCGTATCTAGGAGAGGGCGTGGAGCTTTCAGACGAGCGGGAATAGAGGTGTGTCGCCGAGCGATGCGATTACCCAAATAAGCAAGGCGTGTTCAGCTTCGGATTGAGCGACCGCGGAAAGGCGGCGTGTTTTTGAGGGAATCCCTCTTTTCTCCAGCTCCACGGCGTCCCGGACACTCCATCCACTCTATTACTTGTATAGGCACGATACTCGCGACACCCTAACGACTGTCTACAATAGGATCCTCGAGGACTACATCACGCTTTTTCCGGAACTTAAAGACAAATACCCGACCGACCAACTGATCGCGTTCGTCGGTGACATAGCGAACACCGCGGTTGACCTTTTTGATCGAGGACGCAGACTATTGCATTTTCGTCGAGGCCAAAAATCCTCCTGACGGGAGAACTGAAAAACGCGCATGGAACATCTGCCGTACAAATTTGATCTTCATCAACGCTTTCCAAACATGCATCAAGTTGATGAGTTCGAGGGTAGAGTCGCTTTCGCCGCGGAACAAGACGGCAAGTTCTATTTGATTGAAGATGAAGGGACTATGGCTGATTTCATCCTGCCGGAGGACGAAGATCTGCTCGACAAGATGTTAACGGTACTGGAGTTTGATAACGAGGATGAACGCAACGACTATATTCGCCGGCAAACGAGAGGAAAGGTAAAAAAGTTGCTCCGGGAAGGGAAAGTAATCTCCATAAAGCCGCTAGTGTCTCATCCGGGAAAAGAGATCTCGACTGGGAAAAAGCGATAGGGATCAGGAAGCAAAACCGGCCTGTTCACAAAACGCCCAACAAGAGATAGCGTGCGTGTTTGGACTTCAAAACACGTTACCTCCGCAGGACGTGGCGATTGAGCGGCATTAGAGTCCTCCGTTGCCGCTTTCATCCTGGCTGCGGATAGTAGTCAACTCGCCAGCGCATATCCAGGAGTTGTTCACCTCGGTTCACCCTGCTTGAGCTCCTGTGCCAGCCGTTCCGCGAGCCATATGCGAGCGAGGGTCGTCGCGTCCGTAGTGCGCTGGCGCGCAAGCTTGCTCAGCACGGCCTTCATGGCTGGCGGCAAGCGCATATTAAGTTGGGCCGTATTGTCCTGGAAAATGGCTTCCCGAAGGATCTGGTCTAAATCGCTGTGATCCTCGACTACCTCAGACACGCCGGCCTCGAGTCGATCAAACACATCATGAGATTTTGTCCAACGGATAATCTCTTCATCGGTGGCCTTGCTCGTCGGGACGAAAGCTTTCTTTTCTGTCTTTTTCATTTCCGATACCTCCGGTAGCGTGTTTTTTGCGCTTCGGTCATGCCGTTCATATGAAAGACTCTTAGTCGAAAGCGGTTTAGAATAGCAAACACAGGCGTCGCTCATTAGAAGTCACGTCAAGAGGAAACAAAAAGAAAGGGGGGGTGGTCTTGATTCTTGTATCAAGAATCGCTCGCGAGCCGTTGCTGGATCCGGTTTCCTATCTACGAAGCTTAGCCACTTCTCGAATAAGGAAAGTAGAAATGTTGCCCGACTCATCTCGTCGCCTCAGCTTTTGGAAACCCGTAGGCCTCCACGATCTTGGCTTCCGAGCGCTCAACATCGTAGTAATTATCCCAGTCAACAATAGAAAGCTTCTTGCCTCGTAGCTCGCGCTCTACCATGCTGCCTGCTACGTGAACCGAAGAAGCAAACGGTTCGTATTCGTCCACGATATTTTGGGCTTCGGGGCTTGCTAGCCACTCGAGCCAGAGAAGGGCAGCATGACGGTCCGGCGCGCTACCCAAAATTGCCTGGGCATTGCCGAACCTCACGGGCACCGGCTCTAGGATAACGTATTGCAACACGCCCGCTCGGTCCTTCGCTTGAGCACGCTTCACGGTCGAAAAATTCGGACCAACCACGATCGGAATTTCCCCGGTGATCAAAGAATTTAGCGCTCTGCTTCCGCGCACCCAGATAGGTTGTTGAGCAGCGATTTTGCGGGCGAAATCCAGAGTTTTCTCCAAACCCCATGCCGGAACTAAGGCGGCGAGATCTTTTGGGCGAATATCGACGGAAAACTTTCTGCCCTTTAACTCGGGCCTAAGAAGGTCCTCCCAATTCTTTGGTATGAGGTGCGGAGCGACAAGTTTCGAGTTGTAAGCTGTCGGTTGGAAATGTGTGTGAGCCGAGAAAACATTTCTGTATTGGTGGTCAATCATGGGAGGCGGAATTTTGATCACGCTCCGCTCGGCCATACCTAAGAGATCAACATTCCAGAGATATCCCGTATACCCGCTGCGGAAGTCAGGATAGACGACCACTGCGTCCCATTCCTTGGCCGCTCCGCTCTGGATCTCGAGAACGAGGCGTTGCGCGCTTTCTGTGCCTCTGGTCTCTTGAACATAGATGTCAATGAATGGGTACTTCTTGATGAATGCAGCGGTTGTGGCCCGGATGTTTGCGGGCTCCATGCTCGCAAGGACGCGGAGCTTTCCCTCTTTCTTCGCCTTGGCGACGATTTCATCGTGAGTCTCGATAAATGTATAACCTTTTGTGTCGATCTCTCTTTTCTCCTTACCCGGGGTAGAGACAGTAGCGGTGAACGCTTTACCGTTCAGCAAAACGGCTGCGATAAGTGCCAGCGTGGAAATCTTGAACGTAATCACCATACCCGCTCCTCTCAGGGCAACCTCGCTAGGCAAACGCCAGGATTACCCGGCAGAACCGCTTAGGATTCTAGTGCCGTAGAGCGTAACCGCGTTGTCCCAAAGAATGTTGCGCTTGGCCTCATCCGAGATCGGGTGGGCATCGAACTCCGGAAGCGCCTTGACTGGATCCATTCCATCAGGATGGGGGTAGTCAGTGTTCCAGGCGATATTTTTGCCCTTTAGAAATTGAACGGCGTACTGCAGGCCCGCCTCGTCGCTGTCGCACGTCGCCGTGCATTGCCTGACAAAGTAGTCACTGGGCAACATCGACAGATGCTCCAGTTTTCCAAAAGCGTTGTAACGTCCATGAGTATGCGTATCCAGGCGGCTTAGCCAAAAAGGTATCCACCCAGCGTTAGACTCCAGTACTCCGAGCCGCAGTTTGGGGAAACGTTCGAGGATGCCGCTGCAGATAAAATGTCCGAGCGTTGCCAAGTTGTCGTAAGGAAATGCCATGGCATGGTCAAGATTACGCAATGCCCAGTAGACGTGTCTGCCACTCGTTGTGTCTTCGAGCAGGCGAAGGCGCTTGTATTGAGCGAATCTTTGACGGAATTCTCCGTGAATGGCGATCGGAAAATCTAACTCAGATGCCAGTTGCCAAAGAACGTCGTATTCAGGATCGTGTAACCACTTGTCGGCGGGCAGAAGAGGGTTCCTAACAGCAATGGCCCCAAGTTCTTCCACTGCCCGACGCACTTCCTTGATCATTTCGCCGGTGTCTGATCCGGGGACGAGCGCCACGAACTTCAGCCGTTTTGGATCGACGCCGCAGTATTCATAGCACCAGTTATTGTACGCCCGGCACATGGCAGCGCCTAGCTCCACGTCCTTCAAGGCGATTTGGCATCCAAAGTACCCATTGTTCGACGTGGGCAGCAGTACCTGAATGTCCCAACCATGACGGTTCATGTCATTGATGCGCGTCTCCGGTGCCCACCAGGTGCGGTAGCCTTCGCCGTACTTCTGCTCCATCGCTTTAATCTTTTCCGCGGGGCGTTTCTCTATGTCCTGTGTAGGGACAAACTTCCCATCAGGTTCGTAAACCATGAACGTCCCGTTCATGTATGCAACTTTGGGAACGTGTTCGCGGTATCTTGGCTCGATATAACGTTCCCAGAGATATTGTGGTTCATGCATGTGCGCATCGGCATCAATGACCCTGAATCCGTTCCACATCTCGACACCCCTTTCGCCGTTTGCTTTCCTTCGCGTGTATTATTTTACTCCTGCCCGCGTGTCAATGCTTGAAGGTTACATGTAGCGCTGCATTGACACGGCTTAACCGTACGGGCTATAGGCTTAACCGGATGGCTAAAATGTTAATAGGAGGTCGTAGATGCGGCTGATTTCTGTTGATTCTCACGTGAACGAACCACCGGAGACATGGCAGCGAGTTCCAAAGGAATTTCGCGAGCGCGGTCCTCGCATTGTGCAGGATCCTCCTGGGTTAAGCGGCCTTTATTTTGTTATCGAGGGTTTGCACCCCGAACCGGTCGGAATAACGTTCTTGGGTGGAAAGGACATTAAAGGGGAAAATTTCCGCAATTCCGTCGAGCAGTTCAACTGGGATCAATGGCAGGGGCCGTGGAATCCAGTGGAGCGAATCAAGGACATGGACGTCGACGGTGTTGAAGCGGAAGTTCTCTATCCCAGCATGGGCCGCATTTTGTATGGCCTGAACGATGCGCGTTTACAAGCTGCCTGCCTGAGGGCGTACAACGACTGGCTTCATGAGTATTGCAGTTACAATTCCAGGCGGCTGATACCTCTAGCCATGCTGTCCGTGCTGGACATTGAATGGTCGATTGAGGAGCTTCGGCGCTGCGCAAAGCTTGGCTTCAAGGGCGCGGTCCTGCCTTCGGGTCTTCCCGAAGGGCAGAACTATGCCTCAGCCGACTTTGATCCGTTGTGGAACGCTGGACAAGACGTAGGTCTGCCCATGAGTTTTCATGAGAATACCGTGCAGGGACGAGACAGGGGAGCCTCGGGTCGGTTGAAGAATCGGCTCCTCGAGCGCTTCCAGTGGCGCATCCGCGCCTGGATCGAGCCACAGGTCACGTTGGTAGATTTAATCTTTGGATTGGTTCTCGACCGCTTTCCAAATTTGCATTTCGTATTTGCGGAGTACGAACTTTGTTGGGTGGGAATTATTCTAAAGATGGATGACAACATGGAGCGGACTCTTATTCCGTCCGGCAAGACTCTCTCACTTCCTCCGAGCGAATACATCCGGCGCCAAGTTCACGTCACTTTTCTCAGGGACCGGATCGGCACCCTGGGGACAGAAGTCTTTGGTGCGGAAAATTACATGTGGTCTAGTGACTATCCTCATCGTGTTTCGACTTGGCCAAAATCGCAGCAAGTGGCGGAGAAGGTACTTAAAGGCCTTCCCAAAGAAGTACAGCGCAAGCTTGCTTGGGAGAATGGAGCGCGGCTCTATGGACTTTCTTGAACGAGTGATTGACGGGTTTGCCCGGCGAAGTCGCGGTGAACGGAGGTGAAGATGAAATTACCTACCTTACGGGTATCCTTTTTCGTGGCAGCTCTGTTAAGCAACTGCGGGTTCGCCCGTGCGGTTTATTGTCAAACATCGAGCCTCGCTTTACTTAAGGCCAAACAAGAAGCTGAGGCCAATGGGTACCTATTCCTTACAAACCATGACGAGATAGTGGAGAGGGCCAAAAAAGAAGGAAAGTTGCGGGTCCTGTCTTCGCAACAAACGGCGACGATTAAAGCTGTCGTTAATGGTCTCAGAAAGAAGTATCCGTTTCTCGATATCAACGCTGAAGAAGTTGCCGGAGTGCAAGTCTACCAGCGGCTGTTACAAGAAATGAAATCGGGTTTGTCTACTTCCGACGTGAGCTATCTTGGTTGGGACTCCTATTCGGAATACCTTCCTTACTTAAAGAGGTTTGACATTCTCGGCATGGCCGAACACGACGTGCTGCGGCTTCCGCCCAGAATGGTCGACCCCGTTCACAGACATGTAGTGGCGTTGCAGAGCAACATGCAAGTTGTTGGATATAACAAGGAAATTGTAGCGGCAGAAGGAGTGCCGAACACCTGGGAGGACTTTCTGAAACCCGAATTTAAAGGTCGGAAATTCTCAGTAAACGTTCACCCTAAAGTTCTCCCCGCATTGGTTCCAGTTTGGGGATTGGAAAAGGTGCTGGACTTCGCGCGGAAATTAGCAGCGCAGAATCCTATCTGGTTCAATGGGGATTCTTTCGCACTTGCGCAAATGGCGTCAGGAGAATGGGGAGTCGTACTTGGTGCAAACTACACAGCCGTCAAAAGACAGCAAGAAAAAGATGTAAGAAAGGTCATACAGTATAAGGTTGTGGAGCCGGTCCCCGTAAGATTGACGGAAGCCGAGGCAGTTCTCGCGACGGCGGCCAATCCGTATGCCGGTCTGTTATGGTTAGAATTTCAAGCCAGTCCTGAAGGACAGAAAATTTTAGACGAAGTCGACTCGACAGCATCCGTTTTGAGTCCCGGCTCGGCTCACGAGCTGCAAGCCAGAGGCAAAAAGGTTTCCATCGTCGCCTGGGATCATTTCGAAAAAACAGGAGAGTACGCCAAGAAAATCGTCGAGGTCTCGGGTTTTCCGCGGGCCGAGAAATGATTCCGCGAAAGAAAAGGAGTTCGAGGTCTTGTTTGTATTGGGCGCTGTGAGCAATCAGGGGAGCACTTACCCCGATATTGGGTTGGGTGAGCGGACAAAGTTTTGCAGCCGGCGTATTTCGCTCCTTTTGCCGTGCAGTGGACGGCGGAGCGGTCCAGAACGGAAGCAACCGTTGTGACGGCAAACAATGAGGAATTTTCTGTCGCTGAGTAAACGTTGTGGAGCAGGACCGGGAGGAAAGCCCTGTGGAAGCTGCGGAGTAAGGCGAGGGAACCGACGCTAGCCATCCGCCAGGGGTCAGAGCGAGACGACCGCGGTTAAAACGGAGAGAAGTCACCTCCGCCCCAGATGCGACACAATTAGGATTCCTGAATTGGCTCGGGGCGGCGTGAGAGAAACAACCCAATGACTACGATTAACACAGTCAGTCCGATGCGGATCCCCCACTCGATGGGCTGTTGGAGTTCGCCCAGCTTGACCCTGATGAACTGGTCATCGACAATCATTTTGCCCGAAACCTCGCCAAGGACTCCAGCCCCCACCAAGACTAACCACCCGAATCGATTCATCAGCGTCGCAACGAACGCCGCTCCGACGACCACGATGGGGATACTGAGGCCCAAACCAAAAAGCAATAAAAGAAGATTTCCCTCTGAGGCTCCCGCAACCGCAAGGATGTTATCAGTCGACATGATAAGGTCCGCCACGATGATGACCCAGATCGCCTCCCAGAGGGTTGTTGCATGTTGGACTTTCGTTTCACCTCCGCTATCTTGGCGGAGGAGCTTTAAGGCAACCCAGATTAGCAGAAGCCCCCCCAGTAGCTGCAGAAAGGGTAGCTGCAGGACCTGCGCAGCCATGAACGTAAGGATCACCCGGATAAAGACGGCACCTATCGTACCCCAAAGAATTCCAAAACGTTGCTGCCGGCGCGGCAGTGTTCGCACCGCCATCGCGATGACCAGCGCATTGTCGCCGGCCAGGGTCAGATCGATGATCACGATCTTAATCCAGTCGAGGACCGATTCCCATTCCATTGACGGCTGGGACCTCCTTGGAAGCCCGCAATTTTTATCACTGCGAATAAGATAAGACAACCGATCCGCTTGCCATGCCCAAAGCCAGGATGAGACGGAAAAATCTTACCGTTGTGACGCTCTAGGATTACCCAAGACGGGTTTATTCCCGACCTGCCTTGATTCGGCAACTGATATCCGATAACTCGATTACCAACCGATTCAGGTTCGCTAACGATTTGCATCACGTCAACCTCGACAGCAACCACGCGGTGTACAGATGAAAAATGGGCTCTGGTTACTTTCATTCGTCCTGGTCGCTTTGCAATGGACTGTCCTTCATTTCTCCGCGGTTCATCTTGCGCCTGAATGGCAGGCGCTGAGCGCCGGGGTCGCCATTTTCGGCGCCGCGTTTCTACTCTCGTGGGGAGCTGAACTGGCACAGCTTGATATTCCACAGACTCTGGCGCTGGCCTTTTTAGCTCTGATCGCGGTTCTGCCGGAATACGCCGTGGATATGTATTTTGCCTGGAACGCGGGTAAAGACCCGCAGTACACGCAGTACGCGATGGCCAATATGACCGGGGCCAACCGCCTTCTGATCGGTGTGGGATGGGCGTGCGTCGTTTTTACTTACTGGATCAAGACGGGTGAGCGTTCTTTCCAGCTTGAGCCAGACCACAAAATCGAGGTTCTCTATCTCGGCGTGGCAACGGTCTATTCCTTTATCATTCCTTTCAAGGGACAGCTGGATATTACCGACGCAGTGGTGATGATTGCGATCTTTATTTTCTACATGCGTGCCGCCTCGCGTGCCGCCCATGTGGAGCCGGAATTGGGCGGACCGGCGGAAATGATTGCACGGTGGGGCCAAGTGCGGCGGCGCGCCGTTACGATTCTTCTCTTTCTATTTTCGGGATTCACCATATTTATGGCCGCGGAGCCCTTCGCCGAGGGGCTGCTGGAAACGGGAAGGAATTTTGGGATCGAGGAATTTATTCTCGTTCAGTGGCTTGCGCCTTTGGCCTCCGAGTCGCCGGAGTTTATCGTGGCCGTTCTGTTCGCTCTGAAGGCAAACCCGGGCGCCAGCATCGGGACGTTATTGTCCTCCAAGGTCAATCAGTGGACCTTGTTGGTGGGAATGCTGCCGCTCGTCTATATGTTCTCGGCCGGGCGATTTATCCCCATGGACATGGACGAGCGCCAGACAGAAGAGATTCTTCTCACCGCCGCGCAGTCTCTGTTTGCCGTGGCCATTTTGGCAAACCTATCGTTTTCTTTGGCCGAGGCCGCCATGATCTTTTTTCTGTTTTTCACCCAACTGCTGATCCCCGACCCCAGATTCCGGATGTACTATTCCTTTCTCTATATCCTGGTTGCTGTGGGGATGTTCGTCTTCAATCGACACACCCGCCGATCTTTTCTTTTGTTGCTCCGAGATCAGAAAATAGATTCGCGCTAGAATTGGGCCCTTGCCACACTCCGTGCGGCAGTGGAGCCGCTTTGGCCCGCCTGAACCAACTGCCAGCCCTGCTCCTCGTTATAGCGGATGCGGGTTACCGCACACGGTACCGTGCGGAAGGTGCGATAGTTGTCGAGAGGTGTTGCGGTAACGCGGCAGAGCATCGAAAGGATGGGAAAATTGTGGGTGACCACCAACGAGATCCCCGTCGCATGGCGTTGCACCACACGTTGTAATGCGTCCCACGACCTCAGGTCGACCTCCGCGAGACTCTCCCCGCCCGGGACCTTCAATTCAGAGGGAGCCACTCTCCAGCGGCCGATGAACTCTGGGTATCTCGATTTGATTTCATCAAAGGTAAGCCCCTCCAAATAACCGTGGTCGAGCTCCCGAAAGTCACGGTCAATGAGAACGGGAAGATCCGTATGGTGTTGGCGGACAAGCTCGGCGGTCTGGATTGCCCGCCTCATATTACTTGAATAGATCCCCGCGATCGGCGCCCGGTGCAGGTTGCGGGCAACCTCCTGAGCTTGGCGCAACCCGGAGCTGTTAAGATCGAGGTCGGATACTCCCTGACAGCGTCCTTGAAGATTCCAGTCAGTTTCGCCGTGGCGCAGGAGCAAGATTTCCATGGCAGGATGACCTGGGAAAGTCAGGACTCTGGTGAGCGTTAACTTGCCTCGAGTTCGGTGGACAGGAATTTGATACGAGCGCGCGCTTTCAGCGAGTCGATAAACTTCTGCACGGCGTTGCTTTGTTTTTGAGATAGCGCTTGAGCGCGTAGCCGACCTTTATCCTTCTCAAAACTTTCCATGTCGGCTTCCTTGCTCCCCTTGAGGTAAAACAGATAAGCCGCATCGCTCTGGGTATAAACGCGGTCCGCTAGAGGCTGGTAGCGCGACACCAGGATGCCGCCCGATTTGAGATCTTGGAGGCCGCCGACCTTGGGGAGCTGAGCGGCGTTACGAGGGAACCAGCCGGTCTCCTCAACCTTGAGACCTTGCTGGCTTGTAAACTGGGTAAAATCCTTTTCCTTCTTAAGTTGAGTAAGTAGATCATTAGCCTTTTGCAGTGCCAACTCAAAGGCCTTCTTGTTCTTTAAATCCGCTTCAATCCGGGCCCTAACCGAGTCGAAACTGGGCACTACCGGTTCTCGTCTCTGGCTGACGCGCATGAGGTAGTAGGCTTCCGGGCCTTGGATCGGAGGACTGATTTCTTTCACCGGGAGCGAGAACGCCTTGTCATAGAATTCCTCCGCGTTTCCGACCTCGGGTAACCTTTCGCCGCGTGAAAACAGCCGGGTGGTAATGAGTTGGAGGCCTCGTTCGTTGGCGACTTGTGAAAAGGCGGCGCCCGAAATGAGCTTTTCGCGATCCTGATCGGCGGCTCTCAGAGCTTCGGTTTTCCCTTTTTCGTGCTTGAGTTCGGCAACGATCTGAGCCTTAACTTCGGTAAACGTTTTGGTGTTCTCCGCTTTTATGTCGTCGACTTTTAGGATGTGATAACCAAGGGGTGATTCTACGACTTTGCTGATCTCTCCCTTGCGTAACTCGAAGGCGGCTTGTTCCACTGGCGGCAGTAACTGTCCCGGTGTAAACCAGCCCAATTCTCCTCCCGCAGGGTGCGACGGGTCCTCGGAATATTGATCTGCCAGAGAAGCAAAATCCTTCCCTTTGAGCGCTTCGGCCAAAATGTTTTCTGCTTTCTGGCGCGCCGCGGCGCGCGCGCTTTTATCCGCGCCTTCTGCCAGGAATAAGATATGGCGCAGCTTTATCGTTTTGGGCTCGTGGAAACGCTTCTCGCGCTGGGTCTGGTAAAATTCTTCCGCTTCCTTGTCGCTGACCTGCGCGGGGGAGGAGAATTGCGCGAACGGATAGGCGATATACTCAACCTGCACGCGCAGAGGTTCTTTCAGCGCGTCCCGGTTTTTGTCATAGAAGGTCTTGAGTTCTTCCGGGGTGACTTTGACTTCGTCAAGAAAATCGCCGGCCGCTACGCGCACATAGTCGAGATTGATATTTTCCGATTCCGATCGATACCGGTCCAGCACCTCGCTGTCGCTCACATGAACGCTGTCACGGATCAATTCAAGCAGCTTGCGAATGGCAATCTCTTCTCTCATTTCGGCCTCAAATTCGGCCGGGGTCGTGTGTTGGTAACGCAAAACGTCTAGATAACGTTCTTTGCTGAATTGTCCGTTGACCTGAAAAGCCGGCAGACTGGTCAGAACGTGCACGACTTCGTCTTCGGAGGCGATAAGCCCAAGTCGCTGGGCTTCCTGTAACAGCAGGCGCCGTTGAATCAACTCATCGAGAACCGTCGCCTTGATGTTCAGGTTCTTGATCAATTCAGGCGTTAGAGAACCTTTAAACCGGTCACGATAGACGTCGAGGGTTCTTTGGAAATTGATTTCCAAATCCCGTTGTCTAATGATTTCACCGTTGACTTCAACGACCGTGTCAGATGAGGATCGGTTCCAGAAGCTGCCGCCAAAGTACAGAACAAACGTGACCACAATAATGCTCAGGAGCAAAGTAATGATCCATGATCTCTTGCGTTTGCGCAGAAAGCTTAGCATCGGCAATTGGAGTGCGAAATTGAATGATTTTGATCATAAGGGATACCCTGACCCATTGCAACGATCGGGATGCTTTTGATCATCGGGTCCCCTGTGATGATATTCCGATCGGAAGGTGGATTCTGAATATTGCCTGGCCGGAATAAATCTGTTACTTTCACTCCAGTAATTTATCGGTTTAAGGAGAAGAGGGTTGCTGTATGATTCCGGGATTTGATTCCCTGGTGGGCCTATTTTCAAATGACCTGGCCATCGATCTGGGGACCGCCAACACGCTGATTTACGTCAAAAACCAGGGGATCGTATGCAACGAACCGTCCGTTGTCGCGGTGCAGCAGCGCAACGAGCGGGTCGGCAAAAAGGTGTTAGCCGTAGGCGCGGAAGCGAAGAAGATGCTCGGTCGAACGCCGGGCAACATTGTGGCGATCAGACCGCTCAAAGATGGAGTGATCGCGGACTTTGAGATCGCTGAGGCGATGCTGCGTTATTTTATCCGCAAAGTGCACAACCGCCACACGCTGGTGCGCCCGCGGATCATTATCGGTGTGCCTTTCGGAATCACGGAAGTGGAAAAACGAGCCGTCCGCGAGTCGGCGGAATCAGCCGGGGCGCGCGAAGTTTACCTGATTGAAGAGCCCATGGCGGCTGCCATCGGGGCGCGTCTTCCCATCACCGAACCGACTGGAAGCATGATTGTGGATATTGGCGGAGGCACTACGGAAGTGGCCGTGATCTCGCTTTCCGGCATCGTTTTCTCTCGATCGGTCCGCGTTGGCGGGGACAAAATGGACGAGGCCATATCCCAGTACATCAAGCGGAAGCATAATTTGCTAGTCGGAGAGCGTACCGCCGAATTGATTAAAATCTCGATTGGTTCAGCGTATCCGGACGACGAGATCAGGACCATGGAGATCAAAGGGCGCGATCTCGTCGCTGGTGTTCCCAAGACTGTCGTCATCACGGATGAAGAGATTCGGGATTCGCTGGTTGAGCCGATCAATCAGATCGTCGAGGCCGTCCGCATTTCCTTGGAGCGCACCCCGCCCGAGCTCGCGTCCGATATCGTGGACCGGGGTATCACGCTCGCCGGCGGAGGGGCGCTGCTCAGGAACCTGGACGTGCTCCTTAGGGAAGAGACGGGTTTGCCGGTCACGCTTGCCGAGGACCCCCTCACGGCTGTGGTGATGGGGGCGGGAAAGGCTTTGGACGAGATCTCATTGCTGAGGGAGGTGGCGGTTAACTAGGCACTGAAGTCAGGCATGCCCGCCGTTTTTTTCTCTGGGCCCAGCCTCTCATGCTCGTATTGATCCAAAAGAATCAGGTCCTAATTACCTCTTTTCTCTCGGTTCTGGTTTCTCTCTACCTTCTGATCATGGCCTCGACCGGGCACCTGCGTCGGGACCCGGTGGGGCCATTGCTCCTGGACGTTATGCATCCCTTTCAAAGCGTTGCGCAAGGCGCGCTCGTGAGCGTGCGCGGGCTGACCTCGCGGTACGCCAATTTGATGAGCGCCGTGGAAGAAGGTGAGCGCCTCAAACAGAGAATCATCAAACTAGAGGCGGAGCGGCAAAGACTCTATGAGGCGGATGCCACAAGCCGGCGGCTGCAGAAGCTACTGGACTTAAGGGAACGGATTCCAGCTCATTCCGTAGCCGCAAACGTGATCGGGAGCAGCGCCAGCACCTGGTTTCAGAGCTTAACGATCGACAAGGGAGCACGGGACGGAATTAACAAGGGAATGGCGGTGATTTCCGCAGTCGGGGTTCTGGGACAGATTATCGCGGTCTCCGCCCGCACTGCGAAAGTGCTGCTCATGACGGATTCGCACAGCGCCGTGGACGTGCTTTGCGAAAGGAGTCGGGCGCGCGGCATTGTCGCGGGATCTATCGTCGAAGGACCCGTGATGAAATATGTCCGGCGCAGCGAGGATCTCCAGGTGGGAGACCGGTTAATCACGTCTGGCATGGATGGCGTTTTCCCCAAAGGCGTTTTGGTGGGACAGGTCGATAAGGTCCAGAAAAAGGGGCAAGGCCTCTTTCAACAGGTGAGCGTGATGTTAGCCGCCGACCCGACCAGGGTGGAAGCTGTCATCGTCGTGCCATCTGGGGACGCAGTGCTAAAAGAGTGACTATGGGGAAAATCAAGCTAACGCTGCTCTTTGTCTTTTTTGGCTTTCTCGCGCTCCTGCTGCAGATGACGTTTTTTCATCTGCTTCCTCTGGGGCCGGTTGTCCCCGATCTAACGTTAATCCTGTGCGTCTATTTGGGCCTGTACCGTCCCACGGTGGGATCGGTGTTAGGGTCCTTCTTGATGGGTTACTCAGTCGACGTTTTTTCGAGTCCGATTCTGGGCCTCAATACTTTCGCCATGTCGCTGGTGTTTTTCGTTGTTTACTTGAGTTCGCGCCGAATCTGGATTCATAATGAGCTGTGGAGTGCTGCGCTGGTGTTCGTCGCCGGGTGGATTAAGGCGGCGGCTCTGATCGTGGCTTGGATGTTGTTTGTTTCCGGGGAGTACACTTGGGTGAGCCTGCTCCGCTACATGTTCCTGGAAGCCTTGTGTGCAGCGGTTCTGGCCCCCGGGGTATTCGTTCTCCTGAAGCGCGGGCAGTATCATCTGGAAACGCTGCGCAGGCCTTCCTAGTCGTTATGTTTCCGTCTCCATTTCCCAGAGACACGGGGTCAGAGTTACGCCAACGCGTCTACGCCATCATGGCAGTTGTTGCCCTCGCGTTCCTGTTCCTGGTGGGTCGCCTGTGGGTACTGCAGATGTTTCAAGGCGAGCGCTTTACTTTTCTTTCGGAAAAGAACCGTATTCGCCTGAAGAAGGTTCCGGGCACGCGGGGCATGGTTTTTGATGACCGCAGACAATTGCTCGTGGATAGTCGCCCCTCCTTCGACCTCCTGTTCGTGCCGGAGGATGCGGACGATCCACCCGAGACACTGCGCCAGTTAGCGCGATTCCTCGGCTGGCAAGAGCAGGACCTATTGGCGCTCTATGAACAAAACAAGTCCCGCCCCCCCTTCGAAGAGATCGTGGTCGATAAAGATGTCGACTGGCGCACGGTTGTGGTCGTCGAAACGCATCAGTTGCAACTCCCCGGGGTAACACTCCGCGTGCGTCCGCGGCGCAGTTATCCGCTAAATGGAATGGCGGCACATTTGTTGGGCTATGTGGGCGAGATTACCCGCACTCAGCTCAAGGTGCAAAGCGATCAAGCCTACACGATGGGAGACGAAATCGGCCAGTTCGGCCTGGAAAAGGAGATGGAACCCTATTTACGCGGGGTTAACGGCGGCCAGCAGGTAGAAGTGGACGCCCTGGGTCGGCGCGTGGGAGTCCTCTATGAGGTACCGGATGTTCCGGGGCACAACGTGTTTCTCACGTTGAATCGGGATCTGCAGGAAACTGCAGCGCAAGCGCTCGAGGGAAAGGAGGGAGCAGTCGTCGTTTTGGACGTGCACACCGGTGCCGTGCGTGCTTTGGTGAGCGCTCCTGCTTTTGACCCCAATCATTTCGCGCGCGGCATCCCCGCCAAGGAGTGGCGGGGTTTGTTGACGAACCCGATGCATCCGCTCAACAACCGCGCGATTTATGGGCAGTATCCCCCGGGGTCTACCTTTAAGATTGTCCTGAGCATTGCCGCTCTGGAGGAAGGGCTGATCCGGCCGGAAACCGCGATCTTTGATCCCGGCTTCTTGGTTGTCGGCAACCGCTCTTTCAGGGACTGGAAACCCAGGGGTCATGGGTGGGTTGACTTGCATAAGGGAATCGTCGAGTCGTGCGACGTTTATTTCTACCAAGTGGGCCAGAAACTCGGCGTTGATTTGATCGCCAAGTATGCGCGCCTGCTGGGCTTAGGAGAAAAAACCGGCATTGCCTTCGATGACGAGAAAAGCGGCCTTATCCCTGATAGTCAATGGAAACTCAAGCGCTTTCACCAGCCCTGGTTCCCCGGCGAGACCCCCTCGGTGGCCATCGGCCAAGGTTACGTCACTGTGACTCCCTTACAAATGGCCAACTTGATGGCCGCAGTCGCCAATGGTGGCACCCTGTATCGTCCGTGGTATGTACAGCGGGTGGAGTCCTTGGATGGTACAGTAATCCGAGAATATGGTCCGGAGAAAATCCGTTCCATTCCGCTGAAGGCGTCGACACTGGAGCAGGTCCACAACGCGCTGCGCGATGTCGTCAATGACGCGTCGGGAACCGGGGGCAGCGCGCGCTCCGCTGAAGTACTGATAGCGGGGAAGACAGGAACCGCGCAAGTTGCCGAGATGCGAGGCGCAACGGTCAAGAGTGAGAATCTCGCCTATCTCGTGCGCGACCACGCGTGGTTTGTATCGTACGCGCCTGCGGATAAGCCCGAGATCGCCGTCGTCGTGCTCGTCGAGCATGGAGGGCACGGAGGCGCAGCGGCTGCGCCCATCGCCAAGCAGGTGATCGAAAAATATTTTGCGCTCAAAAACGAGCCCCCCTCCGACCTGAAGCAGGCCGGGCTGGAACGGGAAAGTCGTGCAAATTGATCGCCGGCTGATCGCGCATTTCAATTGGACCCTTCTGAGCCTCAGTGTAAGCTTGGTTTTCCTGGGCATCCTCACGATCTATAGTGCGACCTATAATTTCAGTGAAGGGCACTCGACCGGATTGGCCGTACGACAACTCTATTGGTTTTTGATCGGCGCGGCTGCCATGGTGTGTTTCTTCACGCTTGATTACCACCACATCGATCACGTGGCTTACTCTTTCTATGTGGCCGTTCTGCTGCTTTTGGTCGTCGTTCATTTTGTCGGCGCCGTAGGCGGAGGTTCGCAGCGTTGGATTCACCTGGGGTTCTTTGCGCTCCAGCCTTCCGAATTGAGCAAGCTGGCGATTGTGTGGGTACTGGCCTCCTATCTCAAATATGACGAGCCGGTTGAGGGTTTTCGCCTGCGCGATCTGGGCGGGCCGTTCATTCTCCTTTTACCTCTGATCCTGCTCGTTTTGATTCAACCGGACTTGGGCACGGCCGTGGTCATTGGGTTGGTTTTCTTCAGCGTCCTGATCGTCGGGGGGCTGCGCGTCCGCTCCCTGCTGTACCTGGTTTCCGCCGGTGTGATCTTCCTCCCAGTAGCGTGGCACTTTCTCAAGCCCTACCAGCAGAAGCGGCTTTTGACCTTCCTGAATCCTGATCTTGATCCGTTAGGATCGGGCTATCACGTGATTCAGTCGAAGATTGCGGTAGGTTCGGGGAGGTGGTTTGGGAAGGGGTACCTCAACGGGACCCAAAATCGGCTGGACTTTTTGCCCGCGCAGCACACGGATTTTATCTTTTCGGTCTTTGCCGAGGAGTGGGGTTTTGTGGGCTGCCTGATCCTATTGTCGATTTACTTTGCCTTCATTTATTACTGTTTGCAGATTGTCGCGCACGCGAAAGACCGCTTCGGCGCGCTGTTAGCCATTGGCATGACGACGATTTTCTTATGGCAGGTAGTGATCAATGTCGGCATGGTGACCGGGGTTCTTCCTGTGGTCGGCATTCCGCTCCCGCTCCTGAGCTATGGCGGCTCTTCGTTGGTCTCTATGATGGTTGCCGTGGGATTGCTCATTAATGTGAGCATGCGGCGGTTCACTTTCTAGTCGAACGCTACGCTTCGCTGTTTTAGTTTTTAAGTTCCGGGTCTCGCGTGAACCCGAGATCCGAAATTCGAAACTACTCTAGACTACCACCTTCTCGATCGCGTCAACGAGCTTGGCCTTGGGGACCGCGCCGACGATCTGATCTTTGACCGTGCCGTCCTTGATCAGCAGCAGATTGGGGATCCCGCGCACACCGTAACGTGAAGGCGTGACAGGGTTTTCATCGACGTTCATTTTTGCGACCTTGAGCTTGCCCTCGTATTGCTGCGCCAGCTCCTCGACGAGCGGAGCAATCGCCCGGCAGGGCCCGCACCAGGGCGCCCAGAAGTCGATGAGGACGGGCAGGCTGGAGCGGATTACCTCCGCGTCGAAATTATCGTCTCCTACTTGCGTAATCGTTGCCATATTTCTCGCCTCTTTTCGAAAATCTCACGAATTGAACGTTGAGAAGAATTTGAGCAGCGTGCGCACGCCGAAACCCGTGCCGCCTTTGGGGCACAGGGGAGTCTCTTTCTCTGTGAAGGCTGGCCCAGCAATATCGAGATGCAGCCAGGGGATGTTATCGACGAATTCGTGGAGAAAAAGCGCTGCCGTGATGGCGCCCCCGCCATGAGACCCCCCAACATTCTTGATGTCAGCGACGCTGCTCTTGATGTCTTCGCGGTATTCTTTCGCTAGAGGAAGTTGCCAGACTTTTTCCCCCGCTTCGCGGGCGCACCGGGCGATGGTTTCCACCAGCGGCTGGTGATTGCCAAAGACGCCTGCAATCTCCTGTCCAAGAGCAACCACGCATGCCCCTGTCAGGGTCGCTAGATTGATCATACAGTCGGGTTTCTGCTTGGCGGCCAGGGCCAGGCCGTCTGCCAGGATCAACCGTCCCTCAGCGTCGGTGTTGACGACTTCAGCTGTTTTACCGTTCAGGTAGCGAATGATATCTCCCGGCTTCTGGGCGCTCCCGCTGGGGAGGTTATCGGTGCAGGGAATGTAAGCCAGGATTTCGACCGACGGTTTGAGCCGGCCGACGACGCTCATGGCTCCGATGATCGCGGCAGCGCCGGACATGTCGAGCTTCATCGTTTCCATGGACTTGGCCGATTTCAGCGACAAACCGCCGGAGTCAAACGTAATCCCTTTGCCGATAACGGCTATCTTCCTTTTGCTTTTCACTGGCGGTCGATAATGGATTACGATGAAACGAGGCTCGTCGGTGCTGCCGCGGTTCACTGCGAGCAGCCCAGCAAGGTTCATTGCTTGGATCCTTTTCCTGTTCCACACCTCGACACGGACACCGCGACCGCGACAGTGCAGCAGCGCCTGCTCGCCAAGGTAGCTGGCAGTGGTCACCGAAGGCGGCTCGTTGACCAAGTCGCGCGCCAGGAAAACTCCGCGCACGAGTTCTTGTGTCCATTTTACCGACCGGTCCAGAGCGGGCGCGCGCTTCAGACCCGGACGCGCAAATGTCAAGCCTTTCAGCGCCGGCGCGCGTCTGTTTTCCGAACGGTATTTGTTGAACTGATAGGAAGCCAACAGGAGTCCCTCTATGATAGTCGGGGCGATCGCTGCGGGATCGCTGGCCTGCGGCAGATAGAACGCAAGCTCCTCCGCGCCCAATCCAGCGGCCTCTTTTTTTGCGCGCCCGGCGACCTTGCGCCAAGTGTCCAGGTTGCATTCGCTCGCTTTGCCCAAACCCGCGAGCAACAGGTGAGTGGCCGCCATAGTTCCGGCCGTAGCGTGCAGCAAAACGGCGCCCTCGCTACCAGTAAACTTGGCCTTTTGAATGCGCGCGCTGAGCTGCCCTTTCATCATGCGGTCGATACGGCCAATCACTGTATCCTGCAAAGGATTTTCCAGAACCGGCAGGATTAAGAGGTCGGCGAAGATTTTTCCTGGGCCGACATCCCTGAAGCGAACTTCCACAGGCTTATGCTTTCTGCCGAATTAGATTCATGAATTCCGCGCGCGTTTCCTGGCGCGTGCGAAACGCTCCCAACAGGGTGCTGGTGATAATAAGAGAGTTCTGTTTTTCGACCCCGCGCATGCGCATACACAAGTGTTCCGCTTCGACCACCACCGCAACCCCAAGGGGATTGAGTTTTTCCATAATGATGGTGGCGATTTGGTTGGTGAGGCGCTCCTGAACTTGCAGCCGGCGTGCATAGACGTTCACCAATCGCGCCAGTTTGGAAACGCCCACGATCTTGTGGTGCGGGATGTAGCCGATATGGGCCTTGCCATAAAACGGCAGCAAGTGATGCTCGCACAGGGAAAAGAAGTCGATGTCCTTCTGCACGATCATCTCCTGGTAATCTTCGGTGAAAAGGGCGTCGTTAATAACTTGATCCGGATCCATTTGGTAACCACCGGTCAGGAAGTTGAGGGACTCTTCGACCCGCGCCGGGGTCTTCAGCAACCCCTCCCGGTCTGGATCTTCGCCGATTAACTCGAGAATAGCGCGAACATGTTCTTTCATTTTCATGGTTTTCCGTTTCCGTGCGGCGCGTGGCCAGGCGGCGATGAAGTTAGAAAATTAGCATTTAGCCCGGGGAGGGTCAAACCGCGGCGCTGCTGGCGGCTGTAGGCGCAGCCGCCAGCGGGCGTCACGCTAGTTCTGCTTTTGGAAAAATCCGATCGCTACCGGGACCGGTGTGGCTCCCGGGACATGCTCTTCCAGGGTGGGCCCTTTCACGTAGAGCTGCGCCGAGCCTCCCCCATCCAAGTTGAGAAGATCCACGGTTCGCACCTGGCCGAGTTGAGAGTCAAAGAATTCCTGCAGCTCGACCCACGTGAGGCCTCCGGTAAAAGTATCCGTGACAGCGATAACCAGTTTTTGATCTCTGTCGATACCCACTAGCGACCGGCGACTTTGTCTCGCCGCGCCCCGCGTGACCGTCAAGGGAGTGCCTTTGTTCAGGAGCAGCGGCCCAGCCTGGATCGCTTCTTTGACCCCTTCAAGAGCCAACTCGTCGCGGTGAGAAATAAAGGCGCGATCGTCTCTGAGCCCGAAGACGCCGGTAAATAGTGAACTTTTTGACAGGCCGGAATGAGGCCGAGACCGGTTTGTTTTGAGCAGGCCCAAAGGTCTTTCCTGCTCATCGAAATAGTTGGCGTTGATAACCGCGAACGCGCCGCTTCTCGCGGCGAAGGTCTTGACATCGGCGGACTTAAACCCGAGCTCCTCACCGTACAGAATCTGCGGCGTGATCCAGTGCTGATCCATACGCACCAGTTTCAAATCAATCACCTGCTGCGGTTCAGCGCGCTCCAACGTAGCCGTGCGCAACTCGATTCCACGTTGGACAAGCCGCCAAGTTCCAGGATTAGAGACCGATAGGCCGGGATTGGTACTGAACGCGCGCGCGGCAGAGCCCTGCGCGCGCCTTTGCCACAGGAGGGGGACAACCAGTAAACAAATACCGGCCAGGAAGATACCGCAGAAAGCGGTCATACGACGTCCCATAGCTCACAGAAATAGCCGAAAAGAGACGCAAAGGAAAGAAACCAGCAATCGATCGACTGCGGCGGGCGCTAGTAAGCCCCCTTCCCACCTTTCACCCGGCGTTTATTAAGATATTAGTTAACAGGACCCTGATCGCTAAGTTTGTGCTCCTAGCAGTTTACCTGCTACAAGGAACTGGCGATGGTTAGAGACGAAAGGAGACCATAAATGGCAGGTACGAAGAACCTTCTTATTCTCGCAGGCATTCTGGTCTGCATCGGCACCGGTTGCAAGGGCAAAGATGAGGCTTCAGGCGCGAAGAATGTTGACGTTCAGAAAGTTATGCAAGAGGCAGCGCAGAAGGAACAAAAGATGTACGAAGGTGTCCAGAAAGGCATAGGAGAAATTGAGAACAATATCCAGGAACAGAAAGACAAAGAGAAAAAATAGCATCTCTCCAGCGTGCGAGAGGACAGGTCATTTTGCCCTGTTGAAACCTTGAGCGACAATGTAGATCTCTGAGGAAGCTTTGCGAGTTGCGTCCGGACGCGTGCGTGAGATAGAGAAGAAATGTTGCTTCAACTCGGCTACCAGCCCATTGGTTTCCTGTGCCAGGAACGTTTTCGCCAGGAAGTTCCCCCCCGGGGCGAGGAGTCTAACGGCAACGTCGCGAGCATAAAGGAAGAGGTCGATTGCGCGCGCTACGTCCCCGTCGCGGACCCCGGTCAAGTGGGGCGCCAGATCCGACATTACACAATCCGCCGCGCCACCCAATAGTTTGCTAATCCTTAGTGCCGTCTCCGGCTTACTGATATCCTCTTGGAGTAGGACGACGTTTTTTTCCATGAATGGGACAATGGGGTTAAGATCTAGCCCGATCACCATTCCCTCAGCTCCAACCAACTGCGCGGCCACCTGAATCCATCCCCCTGGGGCCGCGCCGAGGTCCAGCACGCGATTGCCAGGCCGCAAAAGCCTGTAACGCCGGTTGATTTCCAACAGTTTATAGGCGGCGCGGGAGCGATACCCCTCCTTTTTCGCTTTGCGATAGAAGGGGTCTTTGGGCTGGTACTTCACTTAAGATTTGCGAAAGGAGGAACGCCGGTTACTTGTGGAGTCCGGGGCTTGGCTACCGGACCGTCGCTTTGAACTCTACTCTGCGATTGACCGCCCGGGCCCATTCTGTCTGCTCGGGAATGAGCGGCTGAGATTCACCCAGGCTGCTTACAGACATTCGTGCAGGGTCAACGCCGAGCAGCACGAGCTCTCGTTGGACCACCTCGGCGCGGCGCTCCCCAAGTTTAAGGTTATATTCCGCGCTCCCGTTAGCGTCGGTGTGTCCTTCAACGACGATGATGGTATCGCTTCTTTCCTTCAGCTTTTGAGCTATAAGGTAGGCCATGCCTTTACCGTAATCGGTTAGGTCGGCTTTGTCGAAATTGAAGGCGATGCTAGGGAGAACCACTCGCTCGATCTCGACAACCTTGGTCAGTTCTTTGGTAATAGGCTTCTCCACCAGGATCTCTTTGATCACCACCTTCTCAGCGGTCGGCTCGGTGGCAGTGTTATTCTTTGGCGCTGTTGGCTCGGGCGCCGGAGCTTTTTGCGCGACACCATAGTCATAGCGAGTCTGGGAGTCGTCAACCAGAGGCGGGTGAGGCTGATGGCCGAAAATATACTCCTGAGTCTTGGTTCCACTCACAAGACGATGGAAGGGTCTGAAAACTATCCACTCTAAAGCGACTCCGAAAGGGTTCAGGAGGTAGGCGGTGACCCGCAACGGATTCGATTGACTGTCATCATATTGATCGGCCCTGGAGGCAACGGGTAGGCCAACCAGAGTCACTCCCAAACAGAGCGCGGCTCCGAGACGGATGAAACGTTTCATCGACTTCCCTCCTGTTTCTGGCGTGATTCTAGGATGCCTTCGGATTGTATCTTTGTCAAATGGAGCCGTTGTGGCACGGTCCTTGTAAAAGCAAGGCGACTAGACTAAATGGGTGAGAACTTGAGCGGTGAGATAAAAGTGGGTGTCACCATCGAAAAGAGCGCGCGTACCGGCTATGTCACGTTCTCGCGCCCGCCGCTTAACGTATTGAACCTTGAGCTATTACGCGAGCTTGGAAGGTCCCTGGACTCCGTCAAGGAAGACGCGACACTGGATTTTCTGGTGCTGCGCGGGGATGGCGAGCGCGCGTTTTCCGCCGGCGTCGATATCGGAGATCACACCCGTGAAAAAGTTCCCGAAATGCTCCAGACCGTTCATGGTGTGATGAGAACGCTTTTCAGTCTTCCACAGTTGACCCTTGCTGCCGTCGATGGGGCTTGCCTGGGGGGCGGCTGTGAGCTTGCGAGTTGCTGCGATTTCCTCATGGCTTCCGAGGAGAGTTTCTTTGCTACCCCCGAGATCCACGTCGGCTGCTATCCACCGGTTGCGCTGGCGCGATTTCCATCCGAGATCGGCTATCACCGTGCAGCAGAAATGATTCTCACCGGCAAGCGCCTTTCGGCACACGAAGCCTGCGGGATCGGTCTCGTGAACCGGGTGGTTCCGCGGCGGGATTTAGACCAGACGTTGGAGAGCTTTCTGGACGAGTTGAGAGCGAAAAGCGGCGCGGTCTTAAGGATCGCGGTGAAAACTTTGCGCGAGACGGCGCTGCAAGATTTTGCGCATAGGTTGAAGCGCTCCGAGGAGATTTATCTGAATCAACTTCTCAAGACAGAAGACGTGGAAGAGGGGGTCAGGGCTTTTCTCGAAAAGCGCAAGCCAAACTGGAAACACCGGTGAGGACTATACGAAGTTCTGCGCTGCTTGCGCGGTAAGGAAAGGAAAGCGCACGGTTAGGCGCCCTGCAGGCTGGATGTTGATACGAACCGGATTCTTTGCCAGGTAAGCCTCGTGCTACGGAACTGGACACACTGGCGTCGCTCGCTTGATCTGCGGGATGACTTCCTCGCCAAATCGTTGAATCGATTCCAGAGTAAACCGCGGGTCCATCCCCGGCCAGTCCACCATGAACCACATGAACTCGGCGCCAAATTCTTCGTGATAGGCCATGACTTGCTCAACCACTTCGGCGGGGCTTCCAAGTATAAGCCGGTCTTGCTTCAATTCCTCAAAAGGTAGATCGTAGCGTTCTCCGGGTTGGCCCTCCCGCTGGTAGCGTTGATATCGCCGTTCGTAAGCACCTCTAATTCGATTCTCCGCTTCCTTTAGACTATCCGCGATGCAGAGGTCACGAAAAATAAAAAGACCTTTGAACTGCTTCTTGTTTTGCTCCAGCGCCGCTTTGTAAACCGGAACGGCTTCGCGCAGAAACGCTTTGGAGTGACGTCGGCTGGCGATCCAGTGGTCTGCGACTTCCGGTACTTTAGCGACTGTTTTCGCCGTGTCGGCCCCCATTAGAATAGGAGGGCTCGGTTGCTGCAGGGGCTTTGGCGCGATCGTTACTCCATCCAGCTGAAAAAATCGGCCATGGAATGTTACCTCGTCTTCTGTCCAAAGCTTCCGGATGACCTCAAGTGCCTCGACCAGTCGATCCCTGCGATGTCGTTTTTCGACTCCGAAAGACTTGAACTCGATCTCTCTGTAGCCCTGACCCACTCCAAAAAGAAATTTGCCGCCCGACAAATTGTCGAGCGTCGCCGTATACTCAGCGACCATGAGCGCGGGATGGAGAGGGAGGAGAAAAATCGACGTTCCGAGGTACATTCCTGGAACCTGGCCAGCCAGATAAGCCAACAGAGGAAGAGACTGTAATATGGCTGCATCCGGGCCGGTTGCGTAATGTTGCGCGACGAAAAGAGCCTCGAAGTTGTTCTTGTAGGCGACCTGTGCTCGCCGGGACACATCACGGCAAACCTCAACTCGGTCCAACTCCGTCGGATAACTGCCGAATTCAATGCCGAACCGCATGGTTTACCCCCATTTGCGTATAACGTTGGGCGTGAGAGGCCCTTTTTTCAACGTCTTTTCTCCGCCTAAACGACGGTTAACTCAATTCGCGGAACTTGTGCTCAGTATGGGCTACGGTTTTGGGCGCTGTTCCTTTTTGCCGAGCGATACCTCAGACGCGCTACCGAAACGATTGAATCTCGATCCACCGGCCGGATTGGCGCTGGTCGCGGTTGTCACACAGGCGGCGGAGCCCCTTCTCTGTGATTGGAGCGTAAGGATTCAAGATGGCATCGGCACCGCTGCTTAACGCAATAACCTCGTTTTCGCGCCGGCACCGACCTTCGATGACGTCGGCGCCAACCTGGTGAGAATCTCGCGGTCTCCATCCAGCGACGGGAATAGGTGGTCAGTGACTACGCCTTTGTATGACGCCATCGAACCTTCCAGCCTCTTAGGAATTGCTTGCGCCAACACATGATATCGCTTCAACAAGCCCCCTCTTAGTTCACTTGACCAGTAGTGTCAAATAGGGGGGTCGCAAAGGTAATCCTCGCGGCGAAAATCCTGTCTCTTTCACTCCCTTGGATCTCAAGAAGAGGCACGATTTGACCATGCTAGCTGCGGGTGATAGACGGCATCTATAAGCGCTGAAAAAAGACGTGGAACTAAAACGTTTAGAGGAATAGCGCGATACGACGGAATCGGGATAAAAGGTAAAGTGTGGAAACGTTAATTTTTGTGGCATTGGCCTACTTATCCGGATCAGTTCCTGTGGGATTCCTGCTTGCGTCTTTGACCGGTGTAGACATCCGCCGCCAGGGAAGCGGGAATATTGGCGCTACGAACGTCGCCAGAGTCGTGGGCTGGCGCCGGGGTCTCCTAACTCTCCTGGGAGACGTCCTGAAAGGGCTCTTGCCAGTGCTTCTCGCTCTGTATTTTGGCTTGGAACCGTGGGCGATTTTCTGGGTTGGACTAACTTCTTTTCTCGGCCACGTCTACCCGGTGTTTTTAAAATTTAGGGGAGGGAAGGGGGTCGCGACGGCCTTGGGAATACTTTTGGCAGTGGCGCCGGCAGCTACCGCGATTTTAGCTCTCGTTTTTGCCGTGGTTGCGGTCAGCAGCCGCGCGGTTTCCCTTGCTTCCTTGATTGCCGCAGCGCTGGCGCCGCTAGTTTTGTGGCTTCTTTGGTGTCCGCTTCCGTTCGTCGCACTAAGCTTTGTCTTGGCTTTGTTGATCGTTGTCCGTCACCGCGAGAACATTCAGCGGCTGCTCGCGGGGGTTGAGCCGAAGTTCAAAATCAATTCTCAATGATGACCTCGACGCGCCGGTTTCTGCGCCGTCCTTCTTCGGTATCATTTGACGCGATGGGCGAACTGGTTCCCAGGCCACGGGAAGTGATCCGGTTGGGGTCCACGCCGTCGGAGTTCAAGGCATCGGCAACGCTGCGGGCGCGCCGTTCCGAGAGACGCTGGTTGTAGGCCTCCTGGTCAGCTCTTTCCCGGCTTGCATAGCCCTCAACCGACAACCTTCTGCCAGGCGCCTGCCGATTCACAACAGAAGCAATTTGATTCACGCGATCTTGCCCTTCTCGGGTAAGATTCGCGCTATCAAACTCGAAATTCACGCTCGGGAGGTTAACCGCGACTCCGCGCTCGGTTTCACGCGCCTCGATATTCCTCTTCTTGAGCTCCTCGAGAAGCGCGCGGTTTCTTTCAATCTCCTGCTGTTGTTGATTGATCCTTGCCTGTTGCTCTTGCTGCCTTTGCTCTTGACCTTGCAGTTGGTCGCCGATCAATGCGCCGGCGCCCAAACCCAGTGCGCCTCCGATGGCTGCACCCGCACCTGGATGCCCAACGGCGCTGCCAATTATACCGCCGGCCGCCGCCCCTCCAAGGGCACCAATCCCCGCTCCCTTCTCGCGAGTCGTTAACGGCGCCGAGCAACCCGCAAATGCGAGCACTAGAACCACTAGCGGCGTTGCCACGTGTCTGTGACCCATGATCTGATTCTCCTGTTAGCGTTAAAACTTCTTTTTTATGGCTCGGGCTGCTGCTGTTTTAACTTTTTGCAGTGCTCGCCGCGCTCAATTTGATCTTGCGCGTTTTCTTTTCTCGATGCAAAACCTGGGAGCAAACATCTCCAAGCCTCCAAAAGCAAGCATAAATAAATTTTACCAGTTATAACTACGCGATTCAATTATCTGTTTTGTTTTTTGCGTGGGAGAGCTTCACTGTTTTCGACCGCACTTCTTCTCTCTCCTGGCTCTTGAAGGCAAATAGAGCAATTTTGTCAATTATCGCTTCGGCTGCTTGGCACAGAGCGCCAAAAGTTCAAAAAATATCTGCAGATATGCCGGCCCTGCCGGTTATTTTCATGCCATGTGTTTCTGCAAGATACGGCTGCCCCACCAAAAGACGACGCAGTCAAATAGCAGCAAGGGAAGTAGCACGCGCAGCATCAGCGCCCCATCCCAGCCCACGAGAACAAGCCCGCGCATGCCATCAACGGCATAGGTCATGGGGTTAACCCACGCCACCCCTCTCATCCACCCAGGTAAAGAATCGACAGGGACAAAAGCAGAGGAAAGAAAAGTGAGCGGCAAAGTAGTAAGCCCGATGATAGCGAAGAAACTACCATGATTTTCCAGCATAAAAGGAAGTATTAGAGAAATTATCGTTACGCCAAAACCAAGCAACAGCCCAATGAAGAGGAGGGCCAAGACCCCGGGCACCCCTGTAGCGATACGAATACCAAAGAGTAGCGCCAGGCCAATTAGCAGCAAACACTGAATGAGCGTGTTGACGTGCACTGCCAGAAAGCGTCCAAGGAGGATTGAGCTACGGGTAATTGGCGTTGCCATCAGTCTTTCCAGTAAACCATTCTCCCGGTCAAAGAGCAGCGGGATACCCCCCCCCATACTGTTACCAAAGACGGTCAGGCCTAAAACCCCGGGCAAAAGATAAGCGCGGTAATCCCCTCCACCAACCCACTCCCCTACCCGCTGAAATGCTCCACCCATAAAAATAAGCAAGATTATAGGCTGTACCAAATTGAACGCCATACTATAAGGCTCGCGCCGCAAATGAATCAGCCAACGAACCAAGTGAACTTTCGTTTCGCCTACGATCTGCGCCATTCCGTTATGCATCCTCTCGAAGACCATGCCCGGCGTAGTGGAGAAATACTTCGTCGAGTCCGGGACGCCGATGCGTCACCGATTGGATAGGAACGTCCATAGAGCCGGCCGTTTGTAGAACGCGCGCTAGCGCGGTTGAATTGGCATCCACATAAATTTTCAGCCGAGTCGTATCCCGATCGGTTTCCCGAACAATGGCCCATTCGCGCAAAGCGTGCTCAAGCCTTTCCAGTCCTGCCTGCCCATTCAGGTCGGCAGGCGCCACTTCCAGCACTATCAGATCCCTATGGAGCTGGCTGCGCAAGTCGTCAGGCGTCCCGACGACGACGATCTTACCCTTGTCGATGATCGCCACCTCGTCACATAGCCTCTCCGCCTCATCCATATAATTGGTGCAAAGAAGAACCGTTGTCCCCTCACCCCTCAAGTTCGAAATGTAGGTCCAGACGTTGTGACGTACGCTCAAGTCTAAACCTAGCGAAGGCTCGTCAAGAAGAACTACCTGGGGGCGATGCATCAAGCCGCAGGCCAGGTCGAGCTTTTTTTTCATGCCCCCGGAGAAATGCCGGGCACGCCGGTTTTCCGCTCCTGTCAGTCCCAACAGCGCCACTAGCTCCTTAATGCGGGCCTCTCTAATTGGTGCCGGAAGATGATAGAGACCGGCGTAATAGTCCAGGTGCTCGCGTGCCGTTAGATATGGATCAACGGTTAGCTCCTGTGGGACATAACCGATGACGCTCCGCGCCCGGCGCGGCTCTCTGACGACGTCGATGCCACAGATTTCAGCTTTCCCCTGATCAGGCCGAACGAGAGTTGCCAGAATCTTTACCGTCGTCGTTTTTCCCGCACCATTGGCTCCTAGCAGGCCGAAGATCTTGCCGGGCTCTACCTCCAGCGATACACCGTCCAGCGCAACAATAGAACCGTACCTCTTTGTAACGCTTTCGATCCCGACGACCAGCTGACTCATAATCTCACGCAAAATATAATATGGCACCCCGAGGAAGTCCAATAGCAGGATTTACTCTTGTCAACAAAACGGATTTTTATTACAAGGAATCTTTGAGGAAGCGTAAGGACGTTAGCGCGGAGAACGCGGTTAAGATTAGCCAGCGCTCGCGCGTGACTGCTGCGTCGAAGCAAACATGTTTCGGGCGCGACGCCTCAAGGCTCTTTTTGCTTTACAGCCCGAACCAACCGGCTACTCTTTTGCCTTTCTACGGAGCGGCGGCTTTAAAGAGTCACTGGGACAAAAAACATGAATGAACCCATCACTAGGGGAGGTTTTTTTCTGCTACTTCTGGTCCTAGGGTTCGGCCCGCCACAAGCCGCCGCGCAAACTGACCCAAGCTCAGAGGCAGAACCTGCCCTGCTTACCGCGATCAAACGTTGCCTCAGCGAGAGAACGGGAAGCGCGCAGTGCCTAAACCTATTGTTCCGCGAGTTCTTGACCAAGCAAACAGCCGGCGAGGCTTTGACCTTGATCCAACGTTACCAGGAGCGCGATCCGGAACTCCGTCTTTCCTGCCATCCGGTCGTGCATGCCGTTGGGCGCGAACTCTTCCAGCGCACCCAAAGCATTCACGATACCTTTAGTGCCTGTAACCAGACCTGCCAGTCGGGCTGTTACCATGGAGCTGTGGAGCGATTCTTGTGGGGCGAGACTGGCACCGCACCCGCGCATGTAACCCGTGCGACTCTGCAAAAGAAAGTCGCTGAAGCCTGCACTCCGACTGTTGCGCTGCGGTTTCGCTACCAGTGCTTGCACGGCCTCGGCCACGCCATTCTATATTTCGGCGCCTACCAGTTGCCCGCAGCCCTGGAGATTTGTGATCAACTGCCAGACCTCTGGAGCCGCCGGTCGTGCTATGGTGGGGTTTTCATGGAGAACATTACGGCTGCCGCCCCCGAAAAACGTTTTGTGAGCGCTACCGATTATCACTACCCATGCAATCAGGTTGCCCCGCAATATCGGAGCGAGTGCTACGTCATGCAGACTTCACGTATGATCGAAATGGGGCTGTCGCTATCCGGGCTCTTTGAAGAGTGCGCCAGGGCGGCCTCCTACCGCAACGACTGCGTCCAGTCCATCGGCCGCGACCTCGCGAATGAGGCACGGACCCAACCGCCGCGCGCGGCCGCGGCAAAATGTGAGCTTGCACCCGGCGGGGACCGCCAAGGTTGTATTCGCGGTCTTCTCTATGCGCTCATCGACAATACGTGGGACGGTACTTATGCCTTTCCCTTTTGCGCCGCCCTTGGTGACCCGTCAGACGCTTCCTACTGTTTTCGCTTGGGCACACACTACCTGAACGAGACCTTCGAGCTGAGCCCGGCACAAATCACCAATGAGTGCAGGCGGAGTCTTGCGGACCCGCTTGCCTGTCTCGCGCATGTGCCTCAATGAGAGCGTGTCGCTAAAGCATGCGTGCAAAAACCACAACAGTGACCGAGGTACCCGATGGAAAAAGTAAAACAAGACATTCAAGAACAGCAAAACTGGTGGGAGTTCTGCCCGATTTGCGGCTTCAAGCTTGTTAGCCACAAGTGCCGCTTCGTATGCTCGAACCCAAAGTGCCATTACTTTCAGAGCTGCAGCGAATTCGACACCTAAGGTAACAGGGTATCGCAATACGAGCTTATGCCTGCCCTTAGCCCTGGCCAGGTCGCAGGCGTGGAGGTTCCGGTTCATGTCTAAAGTCGCAGGCATTATTATTATCGGTAACGAGGTCCTTTCCGGTAAAACGCAGGATACCAATTCCTATTTTCTATGTCAGGAGTTGCGTAGCTTGGGGGTGAACGTGTCCCGCATTGCCGTGATTCCGGACGATGTCGAGTTAATCGGCGCAGAAGCGGCGGCCTTTTCCCAAAACTTCGATTTGGTTTTCACCACCGGTGGCGTTGGTCCAACTCACGACGACGTTACGATCATGGGGATTGCCCATGGTTTCGGTCTTAAGGTCGTGCGTCATCCGGAGCTCGTGCGACGACTGCGTGCACGCCACGGTGACAACCTCAACGAGGCGCGCCTGCGCATGGCCGAGGTGCCGGAAGGGGCGGAACTTGTCGGCACCGGCTCGGTCTATGCTCCGATCGTCAAGCTGCGTAACATCTACATCTTTCCGGGGATTCCAAAGGTTATGCGGGAGCACTTCCATACCATTAAAGAAGCTTTTCGTGATACGCCGTTTTTCCTCAAGCTGGTTTACGTGAAGGAGGGAGAAGGGGTGATAGCCACCCATCTAAATGATCTCCTGGTGCATTTTCCCGATCTCCTTCTTGGGTCTTACCCGGTTCTCGACAACCCGGACTACCGGGTCAAAGTTACTTTGGAGTCCAAAGACCCGGCCTATGCAAGCGCTGCCCTAGAGAAGTTCATCGGCTCCTTGCCGAAAGAATCCATCTACCGCATCGAAGGAAGATGAGCACTGGGAGCCGGTTTTTTCCCCTGGAATACGTGCCGCACTGGAGCGCGGAATTAGATTTATAGAACTGGCGCGGGGAAGTGGCGAGCTTATTATAATGACCCTACTTTAGCGGGTAAGACTCTAACGGCTGCCCGCTTTGCGTCCCAATCCACAACTCCCCTCCCTCAAACAGCTCTTTCTTCCAGATGGGGACGCTCCGTTTGATCTCTTCAATGGCAAACCGGCAAGCCTCGAACGCCTCGCTACGGTGCGCCGCGGAGACAGCAATTGCCACGCTTGCTTGACCTATATCTACTCGACCAACGCGGTGGACAATGGCGATTTGCTCGATGTTCCAGCGCGCCTTCGCGTCGCGGCCAACACGCGCCAACTCCTTCTCCGCCATACCGGCATACGCCTCGTAACTTAGGGCTAACACCCTACGCCCTTCGTTATGGTCGCGCGTGGTGCCGATGAACGTGACTATCGCGCCACTTTGTGCCTGTGTGACGAAGCGCACTAGCTCATCGATTTGGATTGCTTTATCTGTAAGACAAAACATTCTTACCCACCGCTCACGGGAGGAACAAAAACAACTTCGTCCTTCTCCTGAAGGACATGATCCGCGCCCACGTAACTCTGATTCACCGCATAAAGGAGGCGCAAGCCGGGTACGGCAAGACCGGGGTGCGCTTGCTGTAGCGAAGTCCAAAGCTCGCCAACGGTCATACCCGCCACAACATCCTCGACAAATTCTCCAGCCCCCGCCTTTTCACGCAAAATGGCAAAAAACTTAACTTTTACCTTCATAGCCGTGAAGCTGCGCCGCCAAGTGCCCTAACTCAGGTAAGATTAAGCGCTTGAGCGCCAAGTTAACCGCCGCTTGCGAGCCTGGGAGCGAAAAGATCGCCTTCCCCCTGGTTACGCCGGCCACCGCTCGGCTCAGCATAGCCGCAGAACCAATCTCTTGAAAGCTTAAAAAACGAAAGATTTCCCCAAAGCCATCGAGCCTTTTTTCTAGTAACGCACTCACCACTTCATAGGTACCGTCACGCGCCGCAATTCCTGTGCCCCCGTTAACGATGACCACGCGAGTCACCTGGTCCGCTAGGCAGGCTTCCAAAGCACTTGCTATTTCCTCGGGCTCGTCCTTGACGATCTGATAGCCAGCTACCAGGTGACCGCCCGTTGTCAAAAGGTCCTTAATTAATGCACCGCTATGGTCTGTTAGTTGGTCGCGGGTATCGCTGACCGTCAGAATAAAGCAGGCAACGTTTTTAGGGGCCCGCGCTTTATGTTCTTCGACCGCCATTCTGAGCACAGAGCATACCAACGCACTCGCGGGTACTCAAGGCAACCTAGAGACGCATTGGCATCACCACGTAAAGAAAATCTTCGTCCCCTTCTTTCCTCATCAGACCTGGGCTCAGCTCATCCTTGAATTTCACCTCGATTTCCGTGCCGTCGCCCAGGACGCCAAGAACGTCGATTAGATACCTGGCATTGAATCCCAAAGTTAATCCGCGGCCTTGATACTCGGCATCGATTTCCTCCAGCGCCTCTCCAAGATCCGGGTTGGTGGCCGAAAGCGTCATCTTCCCCTCTTTCACCTCAAGTTTGATTCCTTTATACCGCTCATTGGAAAGGATCGCGACGCGCCGGAGAGCCTGAAGAAAACCTTCCTGGGCAACACGCACTCCATACGGATTTTCCTTGGGAATCACCTTTGTATAATCCGGAAAGTCGGCATCGATCAGACGCATAAATAATTCCACAGGCTCCCGCACCACAAGCGCCATGTTCTCCTTAATCCCTACAGCAACCAGCCCATCTCTGCTTTCTTCGAGCAGTTTCTTGAGCTCGGCTAATCCTTTACGGGGAAGGATCGCGCCTTTTTGCAAACCCAGGCTGCCGATATCCCGCTCTATCAATGCCAAACGATGCCCGTCCGTCGCTACCATGCACAACTTCCCGGCTTCGCGCTCTACCAGATAAACGCCGTTCAGGTTGTGTCTTGTTTCATCCGTTGAAACCGCAAACAGAGTTTTCTCAATCATTTCGTGGAGCACGTGCGCAGGCACGGGTAAAAGCTGCTCGGCTGTGAACACCGGAAATTGAGGAAACTCACGCGCATCCATCCCGACTATTTTAAATAGTGTCTTACCGCTCTTTACCTCCACCCAGTCGTTTTCCAGTCGCTTCACCTCCACTGTTTCTTCTGGTGCTTCGCGAATAATCTCGTAGAGTTTTTTCGCATTCAGCGTGATTGCTCCATCCTTTGCGACTTCGCCTTGAAGTCGACCGCGCACACCAACCTCAAGGTCGGTTGCGGTAACATGAATGTCTCCTTTATCGGTTTCAATCAAAACGTTCGCCAGAATCGGCATCGTGTGGCGCCGTTCCACGATGCTTTGCGTCCAGTAAAGTGTTTCCAAAAACTCCTTGCGTTTTACTCTAATCTGCATGGCTCCCCCTGTGGTAATCAACAGGTTTGGAATTTACCTTCTACTCTGGTTCTTATTAAGTAATACTATAGAAGAATTCGTAGAACCTGTGAATAGCGCGGGTAAACTATAAATTGCTTGGCTGCTCAACGACTTAAGGTGTTGACACTTGGTTACCCTGAGCGTTGTTTTGTCCCCTGGAAGGGAAAGGGCGTGAGGCTCAGGGAACTTTTCCACATGTTACGCTCTATATTGCCAACAGGTTGTCCCTACTAGGGTTTTAGATTTTTTTCGATTCTTTCTAGGGTTGCCTTCATTGCGGGATCTTCATTGATTTTCTTCTCGATCGTCCGGGAGGCGTGGATAACGGTAGAATGGTCGCGGCCGCCAAACATCGTGCCGATCGCCGGGAATGAGGTGGGTGTGTACTTGCGACAGAGATACATGGCGACCTGGCGCGGCAAAGCGATGTTCTTTGTTCTGCGTTTTGACTTTAGATCGGCCATCCGTAGGTTGAAGTAATCGCAGATGGCCTTCTGGATGTGCTCAACGCTGATGGCTCGGTGGATTCCTTTGAGGGTATTATGCAAGACTTCTTTTGCGAGATCCACGGTCACTTCTGTCTTTGTTAGAGAAGCGAAAGCTGAAAGTCGTGTGAGCGAGCCCTCGAGCTCGCGCACGTTGGAGTCGATATGAGAGGCAAGGAAGATCGCGACTTCGTGGGGAATGTGAACACCTTCGAGTTCGGCCTTCTTTTGTAAAATTGCTACCCGCGTTTCCATATCCGGCGGTTGAATATCCGCGATCAGTCCCCATTCGAATCGGTTGCGCAATCGGTCCTCTAACTCAGGGATCTCCTTAGGGAATTTATCTGACGTGATGACAATTTGACGGTGTGCTTCGTGAAGTGAGTTGAACGTGTGGAAGAATTCTTCCTGAGTTCTCTCTTTGCCGGCAAGAAACTGGACGTCATCGAGGATGAGTACATCGAAAGTACGGAACCGGGACTTAAACTCGTCCATCTTGTCGCGCCGTAGTGAGGCGATCAGCTCATTCATGAATGACTCGGAACTGAGGTAACACACTTTGAGCTCGGGTCGCCGGCCGCATACTCTGTGACCAATGGCGTTGATCAGGTGTGTTTTGCCGAGTCCAACGCCGCCGTAGATGAAAAAAGGGTTGTAATGCTCTCCGGGCTGGTTGGCAACGGCGAGGGAGGCTGCGTGTGCGAATTGGTTGCTACCACCGACAACAAAATTGTCGAAAGTGTATTTGGGGATAAGATTGGTAACGCGTGCAGGCCGCCTGGCTTCGCGTAGGTCGTGCTCCTTTGCAGCACGTGGTTGAGTGGGTTGAAGATGTTGGTTAATGGCGATGTTCACGTTAACAGGTTTTTGTGCAAGGTCGGCAAGAGTCTGGCGGATGACAGCAAGGAAGTTATCCGCGAGCCAGTCGCGAACAAATTTGTTTGGAACTTCAAGAACCAACTCATCCGGCTGGTCCTGGCGGACCCGAACAGGTTTGATCCAGGTGTCAAAGTTCTGCTCTCCAACGCGCTGGTGAAGTTCACTGAGCGCGGCTTGCCAAATTCCCGGCGCGTCCATTCTTAGGAACCTGTGGCGTCGTCTGGTTGCGAGATAACGTTAGTTACAAACATATTTATCAACACCTGTGGATAAGCCTAAAATCATCTATAAAACGATATCTTACGGCCTATCATTGTCCGTATATACACAGGAGAAACCAGTCCCCTTAGACTGGCTATGCCGGATACGAATACTCACCTGAGCTCACCAGATTCCATCGTGATCCATGACCTGACCGGTAGGTGAGCTTCTAACTTTGGCTCAGCAGCTGCATGGAAAGCTTTTTATCCCATTCCGGGAAGCAGGTGAATTTCATAAACCTTTTCCTACACCATTGCAAGAAAAATTTTTTTCGCCGCGGAAATAAGGTTGTCGTCGCGTTCAACTGCGCGCGTTGACAGTACTATGAGTGGGTGTTAGGAACTTTTACACGATGTCATCGGAAGACTTTTACGCGCGAGCAAGTGAAAAAATTCCTGGCGGCGTCAACAGCCCGGTGCGCGCGTGGTATGCTGTTGGCGGCGCGCCACGATTTATTGCGCGCGGCGCCGGGAGCCGTATCTACGATGTCGAGGGCAACGCTTATATCGATTTCGTGAATTCCTGGGGCGCGCTGATATTAGGCCATGCGCCCAGTGCTGTAGTCGCGGCTGTACAAGCAGCAGCCGCCAAGGGAACAACCTACGGGGCGCCGACGGAAGGGGAGGTCTGCCTTGCCGAAGAGGTTTGTCGGCGGATACCAACGGTAGAAAAAGTACGTATGGTGAGCTCTGGAACTGAAGCGGCTATGAGTGCGCTCAGGCTCGCGCGCGCGTACACAGGTCGAGACAAGATCGTGAAGTTCGACGGTTGTTACCATGGGCACTCGGACGGATTGCTTGTGAAAGCAGGTTCGGGTCTGGCGACGCTGGCCTTGCCGGACAGTGCCGGAGTGCCCGCTGCAATCGCCGGGGAAACCCTGGTCGCAACATTTAATAATAGCGATAGCGTCCGGGGATTCTTTCAGCAATATCCACAGAATATTGCTGCGGTAATTGTTGAGCCGGTGTGCGGGAATATGGGCGTGATTCCACCGGAGACAGGATTCCTGGCTCGATTACGAGAGCTAACCACCGAGGCCGGTGCGCTATTGATTTTCGATGAGGTGATAACGGGCTTTCGCGTCTCTCTCGGAGGGGCACAAGAGCGTTACGGTGTGGAGCCGGATTTGACCTGCCTGGGCAAGATCCTTGGCGGCGGACTACCTCTGGCTGCCTTCGGGGGTAAGAAAGCGATCATGAATCTGCTCGCTCCAGAGGGCCCGGTCTACCAGGCGGGCACGCTGTCAGGGAACCCATTGGCGGTAGCTGCGGGTTTGGTGACATTGGAGATCATTGGGCAACACGAAGTTTATGAAGAGCTGGAGCGACGAGCGAAGGTCCTTGAGGACGGGCTAACAGAGGTGTTGAGAAAGCATCGTATGAAAGCGGTGATAAACCGGGTTGGATCTATGCTGACGTTGTTTTTTGGCGTGGAGCGCGTCGGTAACGCCGCTGATGCTCGGGTGTGCAACCGAGAACTGTTTGTGCGCTTTTTCCATGGCATGCTGCAACGGGGTCTTTATTTCCCGCCGTCGCCGTTCGAGGCGGCCTTTGTGTCGCTGGCGCATGCAATGGGCGATATCGAGGACGCCGTTCGGGCCTTCGAGGATTGGGCGGCGCACGCGCCAGTCATTTGACCTCTAAACAGGTGCATGCTAGACACTCTCCTTGACTCCAACGAAAGAGGCAGGCCGGTATGAGCCAACCTGAAAAGGCCTTCTCTTCATTTGCCAAGCTTGGAAAGTATCTCGCCCTAGGTTTGGAAGTTCCCAGCACAATCGTGGGCAGCCTTGTGTTAGGGTGGTTTTTAGACCACGAGTTTGAGACCGCGCCTTGGGCAATGGTAATTTGTGCCGTTCTAGGTTTCGTGGCAGCGGTGGTACGGTTAATCCAGTATCTGCGTTATTTTTCAAAGAAACAGATATGAAAGCAGCGCCGCTGGGAGCGATGGTTCTAAAAGTGGAGGTTCTGCAGGGGGTGCTTGCGCTCGGCCTTTTCGGATTTCTGGCTCCGTGGGGCCTGTTGGAATTACGACCGCTGGTCCTCGGCACGTTGTTCGCAGGAATCAATTTCTTGCTTTTGGTATACGGGGTGCAATGGGTTTTGACCTCACTCGGCGGGAAAGGAAAAATTCGCGCCGGGATTGTTTTGTTGGTTCTGAAACTCGCGCTTTTTTTGGGTCTCCTCTCGCTGCTTCTTTTTCGGTTGAAGTTGGAGCCCTTATCTTTTATGGCCGGCGTAACTTGCCTCTTGATGGCGATAACGCTGGAGCGCTTGTGGTCCTGTTTAGGTGCGTGAACGATGGAACAGCCCTTTACGTGGTATTCCTTGCTTCCTTATCCGCTGAGCCGCTTGCCCGAGCATACGGTTACGGCGTGGTTTGTCATGATTTTGTTGCTCGGTCTCGCGCTCCGTTTTAAGAGCGCCCTCCTAAGGTCGCAAGATCCGCTGGTGCCGGAAGAAAGGTTCAGCGTGCGCAACGTTCTTGAAGTCTTGCTGGATATCGTTGTGGGCCTGAGCGACAGCATTATGGGCCGCCACGGGCGCAAGTATGGGTCGCTGTTCGTAAGTTTTTTTCTTTTCATCCTATTCAGTAACTTCTTGGGTCTCATTCCCGGGTTCGTGCCGCCGACAAGCGTTTTCTGGACGAATCTTGGCCTAGGGCTGGTGTCGTTTTTTGCCTACCACTATTTTGGCGTGCGGGAGAATGGGCCGCGCTATTTCAAGCAGTTCTTGGGTCCGATGCTGATATTATCGTGGCTTTTTGTTTTGATCGAGGGTTTCTCCCATCTGTTTCGTCCAATCTCCCTCGCAATTCGGTTGTACGGAAACATGTCCGGTGACCATCTGGTGCTGGAGATTTTTACGGATCTGACAAAGCTAGGGATTCCCGTAATCTTTTACATTCTGGGATCTCTGGTTTCAGTCGTTCAGGCAGCGGTGTTTACGATTTTGAGCATTATCTATGTTGCCATGGCGGTCAGCCATGAGCATTAAGCGGGTGGCAGTGTTGATAGGAAGAGGACAGAGGAGATGGAGCCGAAAACCCGCTGGAAAGGAGGACAAATATGAAGAGGATAGTAGTCTTCGCTCTTATGATCTCCGTGGTGCTGGGCCTTGCAGCCCTTGCTGCGGCGGCCGAAGGCGCAGCGGGCCAAACCGACTCATCGGCTAAGGCAGCAATTGCGCTGGCTGCGGGGTTGGCGATCGGCGCCGCCGCGTTTGGCGCCGCGTTGGGTCAAGGGCGTATGGCGGCGGCGGCGATGGAGAGCATTGGCCGCAATCCGAATGCCGCAGACCGGATTCAGCTTCCCATGATTCTCGGCTTGGCGTTCATTGAGGCCCTTGCGCTATACGGTTTCGTGATCGCCTTCTTCTTGCAAGGTAAGATCTGAAGGCGTCTTCGTTAGACGAAAAAAGGCGGGGGAACGGGCCCCGCCTTTTTTATTTACGGCAGGTCTACTTTTTCCAATCGAACCTGGGTGTGTTGTAGAATGTCCGTGAGCGTGTGGAGCTTATAGGGGCGCTCGTAGAAAATGTCCTTAATCCCGGTATTCACCAGAACTTTGAGGCAGTGAATACACGGCGTGTGCGTAATATAGATGGACGCATCTTTGATGTTGGCGCCGTTCTTTGCCGCCTGGGCAATGGCGTTGATCTCGGCGTGAATGGTGCGGAAGCAGTTTTCTTCGATCTCACCGTCGGGGGTTTTGGATTGATAGATGAGGCACCCCGCGTCTGTGCAATGGGGCATGCCGGCAGGCGCGCCGTTGTAGCCGGTTGCAATGATGTTCTTGTCGCGAACGATAACAGCTCCTACTTTGGCCCGGTTGCAGGTCGAGCGCTCAGCCACTTGACGAGTGATGGTCAGAAAGTATTGGTGCCAAGAGAGTCTTTCGCTCATATCGCCTCACCTATCGGCTCGGTCTCGGGTTGCACGGGTCGAGAGTGGGGAGCTGCACGGCTTCTTTGCGCCGTGGGTTCGCTGATGGAGAAGGGCGCCGGGATGAAGGTCACAATCAAAATCCCTAGCATCCCCCAGCCCAAGACGGTTCTCTTAAAGTCGAGCGGTGTAGACGGATCCAGGCACTGGGGATGCCGGAAGCCGAGGAAAAGTAGCAAGATTCCCCACACCAGCCAACCGTCCCACCACCTGAGCAAGCCCAGCGAAAAGATAAACAGGAAAGCCAGGCGGGAGATCCAGACGTGTCGTGAGCCAAAAAGAGCATAAGTGATGTGGCCGCCGTCAAGCTGGCCCACAGGCAAAAGGTTCAGGGCCGTGACGAAAAGACCTATCCACCCGGCGAATCCTACCGGGTGAATGGCGATATTAACATCATGTGGGAAGTGGCCCAGCGTGACCTTGGTTAGTAAAGCCAGGAGCAGGGAAGAGCCCAAAGTCACGCCGCCGCCGCTCTGCTCGTTGGCATCAATAGAGGAAAGGTTCAACCCAAGAATGACCGCAGGGATTGCGAGAACTAAACCGGCAAGTGGCCCCGCAGCGGCAACGTCGAAGAGCGACCGCCGATCAGGTGGCGCTGAGCGCATGCTGATAAACGCGCCAAAGGTTCCGATGAATGTAGGCGCCGGAATAAAAAAGGGCAGTGTTGTTTGCACCCCGTGAATGCGAGCGGTCGTGTAATGACCGAGTTCGTGGACGAGCAAAATGGTGAGCAAGGTTAACGAAAACGGGAGTCCCACGCTGAATTGCCCGGGGTGACGCAATAGGTCGACCCCGCTGAGCATCGCCCCGGCCATGGTTGTGGTCGCGAGGGTCGCCAAAAAGAGCACAACGTGAAGCCACAGTCTCGGTTTGCCATTCATAATCTACCCTATCCTCAGACGTCGTATTCGACCCGGACTTTATCGCCAACCCGGGCGCCGGTGTACAGCTGCGCGCTTCCACAGAACCGGGCAATCTCCAGAAGTTCCCAGCTGTTGATTAGGGCGACCAAATCTTGCCCGGAGCCACTGCTGTAGTTTACGTGCAAGCCTGGAAGGGTGAAGCTCCGCAGTGAGACGGTAAGGGGTTTGTGCGCAATGGTTTTCAGCTCGTTTTGCGCGATGTTGGTGACCAGATTGCCGTACCCGTCTATATAGATGATCTCGCCTTGCACCGACCCGTCAAATTGGACCGCTTGGGGCCACACGAGTTTCGCGTAGTTGTCGACTCCAGGACCAAAGTCTTTGGCGGGAACACCAAGGGAGAGATGGGCAGCTACGGGAGCAAAGATATCTCGTCCGTGAAACGTCGCACTTGTCGGTGTGAGAAAGTATGCCTTGTTATGGAGCTCGGTGATGGCGGTGATTTTTTTGTCACTCAATGCAAGGCTCAAAACACCGTTGTCGGGTCCAATATAAAAAGCGCCGTCCGTTTCAATCAATAACGGGCGCCGGCTGCTGCCAACGCCGGGATCAACCACGGCGACGTGGATGGTGCCGGGCGGAAAGTAGGACACGGCAGAGCGCAAGATCAAAGCGCCGCAGAAAACGTTTTGCCGCGGCACGTTGTGACTGAGATCAATGAAACGCGCCGCCGCATTGATACGGGAGACGACGCCTTTCATGATGCCGACGAACGGATCGTCATAACCGAAGTCCGTGAGCAGTGTTATGAGTCGGGAAAGAACCGTCACTGGGTGCCGTTGCTCCCATCTCAATGTAACGAAAAAGCACGTCGTGGTAAAGCACGGTCGTTGATGCGCATTCGGCGCTGGTACTCTTTCCTCCGCAGCGCAGAAAGGCTATAAGAGAGGCACTGCTGCGTTGAAAGGCCTCACCGATTTTCATCTTTCGCTCGCTGCGTGACCGCGACTTCGCTCTTTTCTGGTCGAGCGACGTTCTTGGTTCTACCGGACAGTTTGTGCGTGACGTCGCGGTATCGTGGTATGTCTATGACGTCACCTCGTCCGCCTGGGTTCTCGGGATTTTGGGGTTCTGTGAAGCGGCTCCGCGCCTGACGCTAGCCCTCTTTGCCGGCGCCCTGACCGACCGCTACAACGCCGTGCGGATTTTTGCCCTGATTCAGTTTCTCTCGGCAGTCCCCGTTTGCATCATGGTCTTACTCTATTATTGCGGCGTCTTGGCGGTTTGGCATCTGATTGCTTTGGAGGTCCTGGTGTCGGTGATGAAAAGCGCCAGCCCGCCGGCGACGCAGTCGTTGATTCGCGAGCTGGCCCCGGAGAATCAGATCATGAATGCAGTAGCGCTGTCTTCATTTGGCTTTAACGGCGCGCGCGTGCTGGGCCCGTCCATGGGAGGGATCTTGATTCTGTGGCTTGGTATCGGGGGCTGCTTCGTGCTCGATGCCATCGTCCTGGTGCTCGCCGGGATTGAGATGCTTTTTGTGCGTCGCCCAGCGCAAAAAGTCGGTAACGTTCGGCCGGATTTTATCGCTGAGATCAAAGAGGGGCTCCGCTATATCGGGGGCGCGCCGACGATATTGGCAATCCTGGGAGTTGCCTATACCACGAGCATTCTGGTCGGCGCCTACCAGCGGTTTTTGCCGGTGTTTGCCAAAGACATCCTTCAGGTAGGGCCGGAAGGGTTGGGTTTGCTGGTGTCCGCCCCCGGCGTGGGCGCTGTGGTAACCTTATTAGTTCTGGCGGGGCGCGCAGAGGGCGAGGACACGAGGAAGTTGCTGTGGGTAACGGCGATTCTCAATTCGCTCGCTATTGTGTTTTTCTGTATGGCGCCGAATCTTTGGTTTGGCCTGGCGCTTCTGAGCCTCGTCGGTGCTGGCCAGGTTGCGTTTCGCACCGTGGCGCGGGTGGTGATTCAATATGACGTCCCGGGGGAGCTTCTGGGTCGGGTGACCAGTGTCTTCGCTATCGAGCGCGGCTTGAATTCGCTGGGATCAGTGGTTTTGGGGGCTTTTATCGCAGCCTTTGGCGCGGCTCTTGGGTTAGCGCTTGCCGCCACGACGTCCCTTGCGCTGACCTTGGGGTTTTTTTACCGCCTCCTCAAACCACGACGCGCGGCTATTGCAGAGCCGCGCGGGGAAGTGTAGTGAACAAGCTCTCCAGAGTCAGGCGTTTTCCCGGAGAGAGTAGGTGTTTGCTATAACCACCGCCGCGCGCAAGTGGGCAGGGTCGATGGTTCCTACAACGAGCGAGTCGATGAACGGCTGCCGCAGGACAAAGTCGATCGCGGCGGCCGGTTCAAGGTGGCCGCTGAACAGCCCCTTGATGGCCATAACGCCAAGACCGGCGTCATGAGCTTTGCCCAGCGCCTCGGCTAGCGACGGATCCTTCTGGCTGAACGGCGCCATCACAACGTCGAGCGTTCGGCGGGCCTCCAAGATTCCCGCCGCAGTCTTTGCCGAGATTCCGACCGCGCCGACCTTACCAATATTTTTCAAGCGCGTGAGCGCGTCGAGGGCTGAGGTTTGGTTGAGAATCTCGACGTCCCGGCCGTCGGAATGCAGGAGAAGAACATCGATGCGGTCCGTCCTGAGGTGCCGCAAGCTCTCATCAACAGACTTGCCGATCGCGAGCGGAGAAAAATCGTAGATCGAGCGGCCATTCTCATAGCGCTCGCCGCACTTGGTGCAGAGAATGATGCGCTCACGCTGCGCCGCGACAAACGGTCCGAGCCTGCGCTCGCTTTCGCCGTACGCCGGCGCCGTGTCAATGACGTTCACTCCCAACTGGAGAGCGGTTGTGAGCAATTCCTCGACCCGTTGATCGGAGGGGAGTTCAAACGGGTTCGGGTATTTAACATCCGTGTTTCTGCCAAGCTTGGTCGTCCCAAGACTGATCGGGCTCACCGCAAGCCCGGTTTGACCTAGACGGCGGGGAACCATTCGGCCTCCTCCCAAGGGTAGCGCGCCACCGGAGGGTTGGGCCATAAAGGCGGCGACTCCTGGTTATACCCGGCCGGTTCCTTCAGCTCCATAGTCACAAGCGCGAAGACTTCGTCGGCGAGTACCGGGGTGAGAGAGAGTTTGGTCGGCCAAGCGACCACGACCTGAGGCGCGACGCGACTTACGTGGACGCCACTGGGCCGCCGCAGGTCGTTGGTCCGCCCCTCGGCACGGACAGCACGATACAGGGCAATCTCGACCTCGGCAAAATCCAGCCCTGGGAGCCGGTGGCGAATCTCGCTCATGGCCTTGGCGCGGGCTAAGTCCATGTTATTCTCATGCGCCAGCCGTTCTGCGATTTCTCCTCCGATCTGCCAAACGCCATCTGTTGCCGTGGTGACAGTCAGGCTGGTCTTTCCTCCCACGATGCAGTGACCAAACAACAGCGGGAGCTTTCCCCGCAAAAGCACCATGCCGAGCGGCCGGCGCTGCATAAGGTCGCCCTTGATCCCGACTGCGTACAAGAGTTTAGCGTTTCCCTCGCCGGCCGTGAGGACGATCGCGCGCGGCCGCAGGGCGGTTCCGGCAATGTGGACGGCGGTGCCCGCGAAGCGGGTGGTTGTCAAGTCGTATTGGAAAATGGATTGTTGATGATGAGCCGCTAACGCCTGCAGCAATGAACCGGTCGAAATAACTTGCTCCGCGAGCGCGTAAACGGCGGTCGCCGAGTCGCGCAAAGCCCCCGGCCACTCCGCCTGAGCGACCTTTTCCGGCCGAGTTGCCAATAGATCGGCTCGGGTGACCACAGACATGAAGCCCCATGATTGGGCGGCAGCGATCAACGAGCCCCGCGGGAGCCATAGATAACATCGGTGTGAAAGAACGCGCGCGCCGGTCAGGCGAGGCTCGATCTCACCGGCCAGGCAGCGCCGCCACCTTTCAGGCATTTTGCTCGTGGACCTGACGGCAGCGAAATCCCGCACGCCACGCAGCGCGTACTTTCCACCGCCATGGATAATACCTTGCGCCTGGATTGTCTGTCCGTTACCCAAAGCGTTCGCTTCCAGGAGAATCGCAGAGTACCCGGCCCGACGAAAGCGGTCCAGGCACCACAGGCCAGCCGCCCCGCCGCCAAAGATCAGAACATCGAGCTGCATCGGAACGAGGGTTGCGGCGATTGGAACTGCTGCTCACAGGGACGGTGGCGACGCAACTGGGACATGAGGGTTTGGCGGCTAATTAGGTCGCGAACAGCTTGTGATCCACCATTTCACAGATGACGTGGCCGACGAGGATATGAGTCTCCTGAATCCGCGCGGTGTTCTTGGTGGCGGAGACTTTGAGAAGGTAGTCAACCTGTCCGGCGAGCTTACCGCCATCCCCCCCGGTAAGACCTATAGTTTTAATCATGAGTTCTTTACACACCGTCACCGCCTGCAGCACGCTCGCGGCGTTGCCGCTGGTTGAAATGGCTAGGGCGACATCGCCCGCCTTACCCAAAGCGCGCACCTGTTTGGCGAAGATTTGGCTGTATTCGTAATCGTTGGCGATGCTCGTAATGGCGGAGGTATCCGTGGTCAGCGCGAGCGCCGCAAGCGGCGGCCGCTCGATGCGAAACCGATTGACAAATTCCGCTGCGATATGTTGGGCATCGCCGGCACTGCCGCCGTTACCGAAGAGAAGCAATTTATTCCCCTGAGTCAGGGCCTGAGCCACGACATCGATCACTGCGATCAGGGCGTCGAGATTCCGTTCCAGGAAGGCTTTCTTTGCTTCCAGACTTTCGTCAAAGGCTTTGATGATGGCTTCCCGCATCGATACGCGCCTCTAAGTTATCGGACTCTAGGAGGAGTGGCAATCCCAAAAGCAGTAAGCAGGAGATCCGGACGCCGCGGCGCCCGGGTTAAGCCCTCGCCCAGTGCAAGTCTTGTTTCCGAAGCACGTCAGCCGCGTAGTGGGATCTGGCGCCGGCGTCGACAGATAACCCACGCCCCTTGCACAAAGCCAAAAGCTCCTCGACGTCAACAATGACCTTCGCTACGTTCATGCCTTGGGCCTGAAAGGCGCGAAACTGTTCCTCGGCTAAGGACTCCCACTCGGCAAAAGTCGCTTCCAACTGGTCACGGTCGTCGGACAGTTCAAGAAGCCGCGACCATTGTTCAGGACGAAACCAGGCGATGCCAAATTTCGTGTGACCGGAGTGCTTCATTTACGCACCTTATCACACTGAGACAACCGCTCAAGCTTGGCCGGCGCCTTAAGTGATCGGTTTGAAGCACCGCGTTCGGCAAAGAAGCGGAGGAGCCACTTTTTAACGCCCACAAGGGCGGGCTGCCGCTCATTACCGGCGACGGTGGAGTTCAGGAATCTGGCCGGTTCGTACTGTGTGGGATTAAGAAGCCACGCATTTTTTGGGCGGGAGCAAGATAATGACTGCACTGCTCATCACGCTGTTAGGTACAATGATCCGTTCCCCATCCGGACTCTGCAGGCTGGTGTATCCAAGTGACAAGGACTCAATAGTCCCACTCATTAAGCCCTTAGGGGTATTGAGCTGCACCTGATCGCCTACTTGAAAAGGGCGATAAAGCAAAAGCGACAGACCGGCAATGAGGTTAGCCAAAGTGCTTTGCGCCGCGATTCCGATCACAATCGAAGCGACGCTAACCCCGGCAAGCAGTGCTGTCCCCAGCGACCGCAGAATCGGTACCAGGTGGGCATAAAGGATAAAGGCGACCAGAAACACAACAACTTGCAGGAGTTGGGCGACGAAGTTGATTGCGGTAACGTCCGGAAGATGTTCTTTAGAACGCTCAGCAAAAGCGCGAATCAGGCGGGCAATGATAATCGCCATCGCCAAGAACAGGAACGCATAAATCAGACCGCCCCATAAAGAGGTCGGGTTCAATAGCCGCGAAAGAAAGCGGTCCTGAATACTGTCCATAAGGACTACCTATCCCAATACGCGCGCACCGGTCAATTGTTCTATCCCGTCCGGCGCCGCGTATCACGCGCACCTGCCGCGGCGCTAGCCAGACCCTGATGGTTTTACCCGAGATCCCTAACCCGCTGATTTAATCGGTGCTCGCAAACGGCGAGAGTAAAGACCTGAGCCGCAAGGCGCTCACTACTTATGGGTCATTTGCAGTTGTAAGACGATGAGTCGTAAGATGCGTTCTTAATGCTGGTGCGCCTCGAAGGCCTCTTGATACATCTGCAGATTTGGATAGGGTCTCTGCCACATTGGGCAGCGCTTCTTCTCGGTTCTTTGCTTCTGCCGATGGCGTTGCTTTTTTATCGCATTTGTCGGAGCTACAGCCCTATTGGAGAGCGCCTTGCTAAGTATTGTTGAACTCGATGTGCATCTAGGGTTCCGGACCCGTTTGTGATTGCGCTATTTTTGTGGATAGGCATCTTTACTCTACGTGGCAGACCCACACGCATGGGTTCAACCTAAACGCTAGCCAGTGACTTTAAGACGAGAGGCCGGCCTTTAAGCTACTTCTGATGCGCGGGGAACAGTGATATGCGAAGGAATTTTCTTAACGAAGGGAAATATTTCTTTCTTCTCGGATCGCTATTCCTGGTTCTCCTGATCGTACCTTTGAAGGAGCACCAGCCCATGTCGGCCACGGTCAACATGGTCCTTTATCTTCTTGTCTCGCTCGCTGCCGTTAATGCGGTCGCAAACAATCGCAAGTACGTCGGGTCTGTCGTTGGGACGGCTTTGATCAGCCTGCTCGCACGAAGCGTTAACTATTTCACGCCGGATGTGTCCTGGTTGGTGTTCGCACAGATTTCCGGGTTTATTTTCTTGACGCTGACGAGCATCGAGATAGTTGGGGCCATTTTCCGGGAGAGAAAGATCACCTCCAATACCATCGCCGGTTCTGTATGCGTGTACCTGTTGATTGGTCTAAGCTGGGGCTTACTCTATATGTCCATTGCTCTTGCTAGTCCCGGCTCTTTTGCAGCGGGAGGCCAAGCGATTGGTCAGTTCGATGTGGAGCGAATCCGTCAAGGCGTCTTGCTTGAGTTTGTTTATTTTAGCTTTGAAACTTTAACCACGTTGGGATACGGCGATATTATCCCGCATTCACCCGTCGTGAGATCGCTCGCCATTCTTGAAGCGTTGATTGGTCCCCTCTATCTAACTATCTTGGTCGCGCGTTTGGTCGGGCTTCACATCTCTTCGACAACAAGATAAAAAACATCTCGAGGTCGATAGATTACCCATAAGCTGCGCGGTAAAATATGACCAGGCTGTAAAAACTGTCTGGAAAGACCCGATCGATTTTGTCGCTCAGGTGGGCCAGCGAACAAGTCAGCCACGGTAGCCCTGCTCTTGTCGACGCCGTATGCATCCTCCGGGGATATCAAAACGCATATTTCCGCGCCGATATGCGAAGCAGGGAGGGTCCGTAGAGCGAACGGCGCGGCTTAAACCACAAGATATCAAAATGTTGCCATGAAGGCTCCAACCCCAGTAACGCCGGATAACTCCAATCGCGCCACGGCCGACGTCCTTGTGCTCGGCGGCATCGTCGTTACCATGGACGAGCGCCGCACCATCCTGCCCGACGGCGCGCTCGCGATTCGCGCCGGCGCGATCGCCGATCTTGGCTCCCGCGAACGGATCGCTGCGGGTTACCGTGCCGCGACCATCCTGGATGCCACCGGATGCTTGGTAATCCCGGGTCTGATCGACGCCCACACGCACATCCCAATGACTCTCTTCCGCGGCTTGGCCGACGACCTGCCGCTCCACACCTGGCTGGAGCAGCACGTGTGGCCCGCGGAGCGAAAATTCATCAACCCGGAAAGCGTCCGCTGGGCGAGCCGCCTCGGCGTTGCCGAGCTGCTGCGTTCGGGGGTGACCACGCTGTGCGATATGTACTTCTATGAAGGCGAGGTCGCGGCGGTCGTCGACGCTCTGGGCATGCGCGGCGTTCTCGCGCAGGTCTTCTTCGAGTCCGCCGTGTCCACGGCACCGGAGCTCGAGCGCGCACTGGCCGACGCCGAGCAGTTCGTTGCTCACTGGCATGGTCACTCACGCATCGTGCCGGCGCTCGGACCGCACGCACCCTATACGGTGAGCCCGGAGCTTTACCGCCGCCTGCACGCGTTGGCGGAGCGGGTGGATGTTCCCGTCGTCACACACTTGGCGGAGAACCAGGAGGAAGATCGCGACATCCGCCGCCGCTACGGACGCTCGCCGGTCCGTCACCTGGCCAATCTCGGCCTCCTGGACCCCCGACTGGTCGCCGCCCACTGTGTCTGGGTCGACGGCGAGGAAATTGACCTGCTGGCGGCGGCCCGGACGTGCGTGGTGCACAATCCGCGCAGTAACTTAAAGCTCGCGAGCGGCATTGCGCCGGTTCCCGACATGCTGCGCGCCGGCGTCCTCGTGGCCCTTGGCACCGATGGTGCCGCCAGCAACAATACGCTTAACCTGTTCGCAGAGATCCAGGCCGCCGCGCTCATTCACAAAGGGATCCGTCTCGATCCACTGGCGGTTTCCGCCGCGGCAGCGCTCGAAATGGCGACCATCGGTGGCGCGCGCGCTCTCAAGCTGGATCACCTGGTGGGCTCCCTCGAACCCGGCAAGCGCGCCGATCTGGTGATCATCGATCTCGACGAGGACAATCTGGTGCCGCTCTACGATCCGATTTCCCATCTTGCGTATGCAGTGCAGGGCGCCGACGTCCGGACGGTGGTCGTCGACGGGCGCATCGTGCTGCGGGAAGGCGTGCTCACCACCGCCGATGAGCGGGAGATTCGCCGCCGGGTGCGCGAACTCGCGATGGCGATCGGCTCGTTCCGCTGAGGCGCACGCATTTCGACCCAAGGGGGAAGTCTTTCTGAGATCGCTCGCATCCGCTCGGGATGACGTCCCTCCGCCGTCACTCTGCGGCGTCGCGCGGGTGGTCCGTTTGCGATTCCGTACGCCAAAACTCTACCGAAACTTTCAAATATCGCTGGCTAAACCCTAGGCGGCCTCTTCAGCCTTGGGCCAAAGCAGCACCGCCAACACCGCTATCCCAGCACCGATAGCCGACTCAATGAAGCGCAGCGACGCGTTCGCGAACGGAGACAACTCGGGATTGGCGCTCGAAATCACCATGATGATCGCCACGGTGATGGCGGCCAAGCGACCATGATCGGGCACCTTGAGCGCCTGGCACAACAAAACCGTAAGCCCAATGGACACCGCCATTCCAATTGGGGTGAAGGGAAGAAGGTAAAGGTAGAAGCCGCCGACGGTCGCTCCGATCAGCGTTCCGAGCACGCGCAGCACCGCCGATTTCCAAGTTTCACGGGACGTCGCCTGCAGCACGACAATCCCGGAAACCAACGACCACAACCCGCCGATGCTCGTCGACCTGCCATGAAATAACCCCGTGAAATAAAACCCGACCAGGTACGCGGCGAGGCATACCAATGCATTCTGAACGGCAACGCTAATCCAATCTCGACTGATCATCGTGGGTCCATCACAGGATCGTCGCGGACTCGGCCCGGGATCTTCTACGTAGGCGGCGGAGCATCGTTCGCAAGATCGGTCCGTCCGCGAGTTCTTTGCGCAGTGCCCCGGTAACTACTGCCGCCGACCTCGCTGTCTTCTTTCCGAGGCGTGGGAGTAATCAAGATCCAGAAAGATACTATCAGGCGCGCCACGGAGATAAAAACCGTATTGGACTCGGAGGTTGTAAAGAAATAGCCGTTGCCCTTCGACGAAGCTCAGGACGAGCGGCTCAGTAGCTTGAATTTCGATCTACGCCACCCCGTTCGTGGTGAGCGTGTCGCTGGGTGATGAGGTACGAAGATCAACGGTGACGCCACTCATCGCCGCAAGGGTTTTACCCCGCGCCGAGGTGAAAGGGCGGACGTTAAACGCGGGTTGTCTGAAGTGGGTTTCTAAAAGTCACCATTCTAGATGGCTCCTTGACAATGTGGCTCCAGAGGAGAACCCATGACGACGGTAGCGGTTCGAGAGCTAAAAAACCGGCTTAGCGAATATCTTCGGAAAGTCAAAGCCGGCTGAGCGGATCGTGATTACCGAGAGGGGGCGCGCGGTCGCGGTGATTTCGGCGGCGGAGACTCCGCTGGATGAGGGGATTGAGGGGATGGTTCGAGAACGTGGGGCTCGCTGGGCAGGAGGTAAGCCGCGGGGCGCTAAGCGGCCGCCGAAGATCAAGGGGCCTTCCGTGGCTGAAGCCGTCATCGAGGACAGGCGTTGAAGCTTTACCTCGATACGAGCGCGCTGGGGAGACGGTTGCGACAACCGTCGTTGCCTAGGTGGAAGCCTGCGCGACCTTTGCTCGCAGGCGCCGTGAGGGCCGGTTAGCGCGCGGCGACTACCGCCGCACGATCCAGGAACTTCAAGCTGACTGGGACCACTACCTGCTTCTTGAAGTCACCAACGGGCTCATCGATCTTTCAGCCAGCGCAAAGCGTGAAGGATTGAGCTTGGTTCCGGCCAGATAAACCGCCCAGGGCAGGTCATCGATCGAAACCTGTCTCGAGTTAACTTTCACTGCTGGACCGTGCGCACAAAGAAAGAGAGAAGAAAGCCTTCACCAGACCGGAGAATGTTCCGGACTGACACGCGTCCCACCCTCGACATGGGCCCGGGCCTTTTTTCCTCGAACGCTTTGCCAGTTTCGATGAGAAACGGGAGACGCATGGAGATTTTCAATAAAGGCGTCTACTAATGGATCGAATCACTAGTGTCATAGCTGAATTCGCTTCTTCGCTAACGTTTGCAGACTTGACCGATGCGACGGTGCATGCCATTGCTCAAAGGCTTGTCGATTCTCTCGGCTGCGCGCTCGGTGCCTACGACTGCCAGCCGGCGCAAATCGGCAGAAGACTGGCGCAAGGGCAGGCGCCGGGCAAATACGCAGGTCGCGTCCTATGTTTTGGTGACCGGTTACCCGCCGAAGCCGCAACTTTTATCAACACTGCGATGATCCGCAATCTCGATTTCAACGACCGTTATCCAGGGGGACATCCCAGTGATTGTCTAGGCGCGCTCCTGGCTTTGGCGGGTGCCATGCAAGCGGACGGAAAGCGGTTGCTTGCCAGCATGATCGTGGTTTATGAAATATTCGCGCGTTTGAGCGACGCGACCAAGTTAAGCCGGCAGGGTTGGGATCAAGGTTACGCCATCGGCATCGCGACCGCCGCGGGCGTGGGCAATCTCTTGCGCCTGCCGATCGAATTTAGCGGCAATGCCGTGGGGATCGCGGCGGCTTCCAATCTGCCGCTGCGCGTCACGCGATCCGGAGAACTCACCTCGTGGAAGAATGTCGCCACGGCCTATGCGGCGCGTAACGGGCTTTTTGCCGCGCTGCTCGCCGCGGAAGGGATGACGGGACCCGGCAACGCGTTCGAGGGACGAAATGGGCTATGGGAAAAAGTCACCGGACCGTTTGAGCTGGCACCATTTCCGAACCGGGGCGGCGCCTATTTAACGCCCAGAGTTCAGTTGAAATACTGGCCCATTGAAACCAACGGCCAGCCCGCCGTGTGGGCAGCGTTGGAGCTGCGTTCAAAGGTCGACCCGAGCGAACTCAAAGAGATTGAAGTTTTTACTTCGAAGTTTACCTGGTTTGAAATTGGTAGCGAGCCCGAAAAATGGGATCCGAAAACGAGAGAGACGGCGGATCACAGCCTTCCTTACATCTTCGCGCGAACTCTCGTGGACGGACCGATCAGAGTCACTTCGTTCAGCGACACAGCCGTTCGCGATCCCTCGTTGAGGCCGCTCATGGCGAAGATCAAGGTCATCCCGGACGAAAGCATCGAAGCGTTGTTGCCCGAGAAAACACTTGTCCGAGTCAGAGCGACTTCGATCAGTGGCGCCATTTATTGCGTCGAAGTCGTCAATCCGCTAGGGCATCCCGATAATCCGATGGAAGACCGGCATATTGAAGAGAAGTTTCTTGCTTTGGCGGAGCCGGTGATCGGGAAGGATCGCTGCCGCTCGGCGCTCGAATCTTGGTGGCATGTGCACGACGCTCAAGACGTAAGCCGGCTAATTGAACTGCTGGATTTAGAAGAACGTCTGATGGGGAATCCGTTTGCCGGCGGATAATCGGCCATCCAAACGCCCCGCAAGCAGGCACCCATGAGATTGTCAGTACTCGATCAATCGACGGCGTCCAAGGGTAGAGGGCAGGACGCTGCGATACGAGAAACGCTCGAGCTCGCGCGCCATTGTGACGCGCTGGGGTATCATCGCTACTGGGTCTCGGAGCACCACAACTCCGGCAGTATCGTCGGAACAGCGCCCGAGGTCCTCATGGCTGCGATCGCGGCCACCACGCCTCGCATCCGCGTCGGCAGCGCGGGCGTCATGCTGCCGCACTATTCGGCGCTGAAAGTTGCCGAGCAGTTCCGCGTTCTGGAGGCCATTGCCCCCGGCCGGATCGACCTGGGAATAGGACGCGCTCCCGGATCGGACTCGATGACGTCATTTGCCCTCAATCCGAATCCACAGAACGTCCTTGACCAATTCCCCCGGCAAGTGCAAGAGCTGCGACACTGGGTTTCGGGGACCCCGCTGCCTGAGGGACATCCCTTCAGTGGAGTCGTTGCCCAACCGACCGGGCCGAGCACTCCGGAATTATGGATACTCGGCAGTTCAGACTACGGGGCTCAACTCGCCGGCTATTTTGGCTTGCCGTACGCGTTCGCCTATTTTTTCAGCGACGGCACCGGAGTCGAGCAAGCGCTGGATCTTTACCGCAAGAACTATCGCCCCAGTGAAATGAATCCCAGGCCAACCGCCACGATTTGCGTGTGGGCGCTGGCGGCCGACACGGAAGAAGAAGCGTTGCACCAGTTCAAAACCCGAGAGCGCGTAATGATAGATCGGAAGCAAGGCATCCGTCTGCCGCTCATGCCGCCAGAGGAAGCGGCGCGCCCGTACTCTTCTGCGGAGGCGGTGATATCCGAGAAGTTGCGCCGCAAGGCGATCGTCGGATCTGCAGAGCAGGTCGCCGCGCGACTGAAAGAGCTCGCGAAAAGTTTGGAACTCGACGAGCTGGTGGTAGTCACGTGGACGTACAATCCGGCGCCGCGCCAGCGCTCGTACGAACTGCTGGCGGAAGCGTTTGGATTGGAAAAATCACAGGTCGATTCTACGGTAATCGACATTTGCAGTCGGACACCGCAGCCTAAAAGAAAAGCCTGACGTACAAAGCTCAGGGCTGACGTTAATATACGCAAGAGCGCCTGTGATCATTATGGTCATTCGAATCAGCAAAGTGGATTTCCCAGCTACGTCAATACGTGATTGCAAGACCTGACCTTACGTTTCTCGGTTGAACGTTTGGAACAATCGTGTTCTAACTGGTGCGTGTTGAGTCACGGCGGCTGCCGATGTGCTTGAACCGCGCTTGCCGGCGAAGGGCTTGAACGGAGCGAAGCGATTGAACGTGTTGAACGACTTGAACCACTGATATTTGGAGGAGATCTCATGTTAAACGGCAAATTGAGAATTGCACCGACCTGTTACCACGTGCTGCATCTACTGCCTGTGATGGCGGCGCACGAGATGAATTTTTTCTACGATGCCGGACTCAAGACCAGTGACGGATCGCTCGGCTATGAGATCGTGCGCGACGCCATGGTGCCCTTCGGTCTGGAGAAATTGGGCATCTCGCAAGCGATGAAGGAAAAGTCCATCGATATCGCTTTGGATGTCCAGTCCCGCACCATCTTCTTTCAACGAGCGCGGGGCGCCGATGTCTATATCATCGCCGGGTGGAGAAACCAGCACACCAACGCCTGGGTCGGCCCGCCGCATATCAAGTCACTGAAGGATCTGAAAGGCAAGCGCGTCGGCATCAGCGATTTCAATAGCCTTCGTCACTGGGCGATACAGATCCAGCTGAGCAAGGCCGGATTGGATATCGAGCGGGACGTGGAATGGGTGCGATGCGGCGTCTCGGAGCATCTTCACGTGGAGGCTCTCAAGAACGGCAAAGTAGAATGCGCCCCGGTGCCCATGCCGTCGGCGGAATCGCTGAGAGAAGGAAGGCTTCAATATCCTTGTCGTGCCGAGGGATCAGTACCCGAATGGCTTCCCGCAGCGGATCATCGCGGCCACGGGGCGCATCCTCGAGGAGCGTCCGGATTTGGTCAAGAACTTTCTCAAAGGACTGATTCGCTCCTATTGGTTCGTGCGCGATATGCCGAAGAATTTCGAGTTTCTCTATAATCTCGACAAGCGGCTTCGGCTGGAAACGGCGGACCCTGAAGAACGGATCCACAACCCCAAACGCTATACCATACACTTCCTGGAATCGCAGCCGTTTCCTCTCGACGGACTGGCGACGGGATTCGAGGATATGCTGCGGGAGGAAAAACTGATCGGCGGATTGAATTACGACGTGCCTCCCGTTGCGAGCGTCTGCGCTCAGGATCTGGTGAAGGAGGCCTACAAGGAGCTCAGAGGACAGAGCGAATTGGAGCCGGAGTACCAGCGCGCTCATGCTATCGCGGAGCGTTACGGCTACTGAGGCAAGGGAGTGAAATCAGCGCGCCGGGAGCGATTTTTCAATCTGCTCGTTAATGCGCGGATCGCCGGGTTCCGCAGCGCGTTCGCACACCGTATCGGCTGAGCAGCCGGGTCAAGCAGGTATTTCTGGAAACTCCAGATCGGGGTTCTCCCTGCCCGACGCCGTCAGAAGTCGATACTCAGACCAGACCCTAATTCATTCCGCTAGCGAATAGCATTCAGCTGCGGGTCGTTGGACAGCCGGCGCAACGCGTGACGGATTGCGCGTATGTATCATGTTTCCGGAGTTCCGGAAACGTGGAATAGCATGAGAAGCTGCGAAAAGAAGACTTGCAACTCATTAAGACTTCGGCTAATACGAGCGTTCCCCGAAGAAACCCAACGAGAGGAGAATCGTCATGCGATCAAAAACCGTGGAGGCTGCGTCAGGGGAACATTGTCAGGATTCAAGCCGGCGAACCTTTCTCAAATTAACGAGCGGTGCGGTCATTACCGGGATTTTCGGCGCGAACCTTTCCGGCAGCCTGGTCTACGCTGACGCGTTGGGCAAAGCAAAGCGCGATAAGATGACGCCGGATGAAATCCTGGCGGCATTGAAGCGCGGCAATAGGAATTTCAGCAAGGGCCTCCGCACCTCGCGTAACTATCTCAACGAACAGAAAGCCACCGCGAAAGGGCAGTATCCCTCGGCAGTAGTCCTTAGCTGCATCGACTCGCGAGCGCCTGCCGAAGTAATCATGGATCTCGGCATCGGCGACATCTTCAACGCCCGTGTGGCCGGAAACATCGAGAACGACGACATCTTGGGCAGTATGGAATTCGCCTGCAAGGTGTCGGGAGCGAAGGTCGTCTTAGTGATGGGGCACACCGCTGTGGCGCGATCAAAGGCGCCATCGACAACGTCGAGCTGGGCAACCTGACCGGCCTGCTCGCGAAGATCAAACCGGCGGTAAAAGCCACCACATTCAAAGGCGAACAATCCTCGAAGAACCCTGCCTACGTTGACGCTGTGGCACAAAAAAACGTTGAGTTGACGATAGCCGACATCCGCAAGAAGAGTCCTGTGCTGGCAGAACTCGAGTCCAAAGGCACGATCAAAATCGCCGGGGCGATGTACAACCTGGAAACGGCCACGATGACCTTTTTCGCGTGATGCGGATCTTGACTCGCGTCTACCTGACGAAATAGGCATAGATCTCCACCTTCCAGAGCCGGGCAATGTCAGGCAGCAGGCCGAGAGAGCTCTGCCGCCCTTTGTCTTCCATGAAAATATTACGGCACGATTGGCCACGATTCATGACGTGGTAGAATGCACCGGGGTATTCGATCCTTGGAGGTGGGGTGAAACTTCCTCTTTGCCGCCTGCTGTTTACCCCATCCTCTTCCCGACCGCCATAACGGCTACTGAAGCGAGTGGGTGAAGTCAGGCGTGGCGAGAGGGATTTTTCACCCAAAGCCCTCGTTCTGTTCACGCGGCCTTGCAGCGAAGCAGTGCATCACGTAGGATTGCTTCATGCTTGATTGGAGCCAGTGTCCTGCCGTCGAACGCGTTCCGGGAAAAGTCAGTGGTGAATGGCTGTTCAGAGGTACACGAGTGCCAGTCAAGGCGCTGTTCGAGAACCTCGAAGACGGCGCGCGAGTTGATGATTTTCTGGAGTGGTTCCCCGGCGTGACGCGTGAACAGGTGGAGCTTGTCCTGCGTCACGCGGAACGCAGTCTCGCTGTGGCGTGATTGCGGATCTCCCGCCAGGCAGGCATGAGAGTTCTTTTGACCACGGAACCCCACTTCCGTTGCGTCGCGCATTGATCAACCACACCGTCTTCACGGCCTATGACATGGGCTGGGCCGATCTCGATAACGGCGCTCTGCTCAAAGCGGCTGAAACGCGTTTCGACGCGCTCATTACAACCGACCAGAATCTGCGCTACCAACAGAACCTGACCGGGCTACGACTGGCAATCCTGGTGCTGCCTAACGACGAGCTGGCCGAAAATTCAAGCTCATGAAGAGCAAGTTTCTGCCGCGGTCAACGCCCTCCGTCCCGGCGATTTCGTAGAGCTGACCTTCTAGAGCCGCAACACAGGGCCTTTTGTTGCTGTGTGTCAGCCGCGACGGCGACAGCTCGGCGTCCCGCCTTGGCCTGAAGTTCTCCCGATGCGGATTCAATCCAAAAACAAAACACAAATTCGAGCGCTGACCGATGACTTTACGCGTGTAATTTTGCCACCAAAAATGATCTTCTAAGGCCTGTAAATAGCTCATTTCGCAGAAAAATACTGAAAAGACAGTCACTTGGCGTGGTCCGACCCGACGGAAATCTCGCCTAAACAGGGGTGTCGATTTGCATCGGAACAAGTGCCGATTTGGGTCGGAATACGCAGTTCAGGAAAGATTGTCCAGATTGCCGTGTCTGATCACCCCGAAGATTCCCCCAGCATTTCACCTGGGTCCACTCAACAAAAAGACTTGATCGTTTGCAGGGACGCAATGGTGGCGAAAACTGGTGGTAGAGGCTGGCTGCGAAAACATGCTTGTGGCATCAGTTCCGGTATGGTAAGCATAGTCCGCCTCAGGGATCGCGGCCGAGCACGACATTAGTCCTTCTCGTTCGCGGTCTTTGAGGCTTCCAACGCCACCGGCCATTTTGCCGCATTCGGAGGAGGTTCCTATGTTCCGCGTCGAGAACGCCGATTTCATCGCCGAAAAACTTTCCGCTGAGCTTCTGCCCAACCAAGAATTCCGTGAAGTTCTAAAGAACGCCCTTGAGGCAATCGAACGTCGTATGCAGGCCGATGGCTCCAACGAGGGAGGCAGGGTCGAGTTCGATGTTGATTGGCACCTCCACGCGCGCACCGGTCGGTGGTACATCTGTTGTGCCGATGGTGGTGACGGGATGACAAGGTCAGAGTTGGAGAAGTACACGACGACGCTCGCTGTGCAAGGGGCGGGTCACAAACCATCAATCCGCGGTAATCAGGGAATGGGACTCAAGATCAGCGGCCCGACCCGTCACAAGCAGGGTCTCTTGATCAAGTCTTTGAAGAATGGTGAACGCACCCGAATCCATTTAGGCTGGGATGGAAAAGAATATGGGCTCATCCCGACGGGAACCGATGGCGAGCTTGTCGTGACCACTTCGGACGCAGCATTTCCCGCATTTATCAATGAGCTCGGGTCAGGAACAGTCGTCACCTTCCTTGGAAGCACGGAAGAAGACAACACCTTTGTCCCATCCGGTTGACCAAACGGATGGCTACTGAGATATCTCAATGCACGCTTTTTCCGGCTCTCCAACGGGCGCATTAAGGTGCTTGTAAGAGTACCTAGCGGAGACGAGGAAGAGTGGCCGCACACAATTGAGGAAGTCAGTGAGCGAATGCGTGGCCGCGGGAAGTCCTTCAATCTAACAGTGGTCGATGGCACCGCCGAGATCTGGGACAACGCTGCTGACCGGCAGGGTGAGGGGTGGCGCGGAGTAGTTTCCCTGACTGGCGACCCGCGGGCGGCGTGCCGCCGGCTGATATACATTGGTGGGTTTTTCCAATCGGTCCTGGCACAGACGTTTCAAGCCGAACTGCCAGTGCTGGTAGTTTCGCCATTTTGTTTCAGAACGAGCTCCACGACTGGAGAACGAGGAATCAAGCGAATCCATTTTTTGCGCGGCTTGGCGTCCTCTATGGAAAAAATCGGATAGCTTTCGTGCTTGAACCTAAAGGAACGACAGTCTCGTCTGATTTTGCTCGAGCACACGTACTCGTTGGAGGCACTCCGGTCCTTGAGAGCGAAGCGTGGCTCATGTGGGCCGATCAGTTCCGTTCAGAGATGCCCAATAAGATTCGGCGGACTATGGCGGAAGAACAGGCTCGTCTGGAAGTTGAGGATCCCGACCGTGCAAAACGAATCCGAGAGCGGCTAAAGGAAGTGATGCAATTGCTTCGACCCCGGCGCTTCCGGCGTAAACCGCAGGGCACCATTCGGGCTACAGCAGAGTTGACCGGCCCCGGAGTGATCGGGTCTATGCCGGACCAGCCATCCAGCCCAAAGGAGTCGCGGCTTCGCAGTACACCTGGGCCCCGGAGTCGCGGCATCGGTGCGCTCCTCACGGACCTGGACGAGCAAAATGGCGAGCCTGCAACGAATACCGGCAGCGTCTTTAACCTAGACCCCAAATGGGTGAGCGAGGAAGAATCCGACGGTTTCTCGATAGTCAACGGCAATAGTGACGGCCTGCGGGATCGGGCGGCGGCCCTCGCCGGCACCGACGGGCGTACCGCGAACATCCTGCTCCTGAACCGCGAATTTCGTGGTTATCAGGCAATCCTGGCTGCAGTCAACGAGTGGGCAAACCCTGAGGGAGATGACGACAAAGCTGCAAAGATCGAATCGATAACTCAGGAGTGGGTCGAGCAAAAGATGATCGAGGCGGTTCAGGGCTTGCGCCAGCTCGAAAACGGAAAGACATGGATTACCGAACACTACGACGAAGCAATGAGTCCAGTCGCATTAACCGTCGCTTTCATGGCTGATCGATATCATACACTAACCGAGGTAAAGCGTGCCGTAGGATCGCTCCGACAGAATCGCCGCCTGGCCGCAAGTGCTCAGACTTAGCCGACCCGTAGACGTTATATGACGAACCCAAGGCGGGTCACCAAAAATTCTCGTAAGGTAGTGGTAACTTCCGCTCAGGTCTCGCCCTACGAATTGACGATTGATCTCCAAGTATTGAAGCATCTAGGCATCGGTCTCTACAGCAACGTACCAGCGGTAATTTCTGAGATGGTAGCGAATGCTTACGACGCAGATGCCACGGAAGTAACTATTGTTGTTGACGACGCCAAAGTCCTTATCGACGACAACGGCCTCGGTATGAATGTGGAAGACGCAAATAAAAAATTCCTTACCGTCGGTTACGATAAGAGGGCTTCAGGCGAAACGAAGACTTTGAAATTCGGCCTTCCTATGGGACGAAAAGGAATTGGAAAGCTGTCAGCGTTCGCAATCGCAAACGAAGTCGAAGTACGATCCATCAAGACTGATCCCCGTACGGGGAGTGAGGATTGGGAGGGCAGCCTTCATGATGCAGGTTGAGGAAATTGAAAAAAAGGCAAAGCAGAAGAAATCTTACCACCCGCTTCCCCTTAACAATGTCGAAACGAAGTTGCCAGACACGAAAGGCACGCGAATTATTCTGCGAGACTTAAAGAAAAAGCGAAGCATCATGCAAATTATGTTCGTGTTAATCTTGCCCGGCGTTTTTCGGTTCTGGGGAACCAAGTTAAAGTCACCGTAAACGGGAAGGATGTGACGCCTCAAGAGCGACAATATTGGGACAAGCTACAATTTGTATGGGGTCTTGGCGACAGTGCATCCTTTCGTATAGCTAAGGACGGCAGGAAGGTTCGAAAGGCCGAGGTAGTGACCGATATTGTTAGTGAACCAGGGCTAGTGAACGACAAGGTGTACGGATGGATTGGCACGGTGTCACTTCCGAAAGATTTGAAGGACAGTCAGTTCGACAACAACGGGATAGTTGTAATGGCCCCGGCAAACTGGTTCACGAGAATCTTCTATCGTTCGCGCGGACTTCAAGGATATTTGCCGAGTATATCGTCGGCGAAATTAACGCCGATTGGCTAGATATCGATACTGAAACGGATATTGCCACTAGCGATCGTCAAAGTTTGAAAGAGGACGATCCCCGATTCGCGGCGCTACGCAATTATCTAAAAGACCGCCTCGAATACATTGCTGATAAATGGACTGAGTGGCGAAAAGAAGTCGGGGTAAAAGAGGCGCTTCAAAGACATCCGATATTACAAAAATGGTTGGCTGACATGACAGCTGATAATCGAAAACAGGCTGAGAAGCTTATCTCTACAATCGAAGGCATGCCAGTCTCAAGTCAGGACGACAGAAAGGAACTTTTCAAATACGGTATTATGGCTTTCGAAACCCTCGCACTCAAAGGAAACTTAACCACGCTCAGTGAGTTGCCGACTGTAGATGCGAGGAGCTTGAGCAAGATCATGAGTTCTATGGCTGACCTGGATGTTGCACATTACTACCAGGTTGCGAAAAATCGATGGACAGTACTCAGACAAGTAGAAAGGTTAGTAGATCGTAATGAGAAAGAAAAGTTCTTGCAAGACAAAATATACAGAAATCTGTGGCTGATGGACGTTTCTTGGGAAAGAGCGACACGCGATGTCCGCAAGGAGAAAAGGTTCACTAAACAGCTCAGAGCCAAAAAGCTCGGATTAGATCGAAATCGACAGTTGTCGAGGTACGACATCAGATATTTGACAGTTTCGGGTAAGGATCTAATAGTGGAATTGAAGCGTAGCGGACGAGCATTGACTGTGCCCGAAATTATAAATCAGGTAAGAAAATACGCCGAGATAATGGCTGCCCTCGCAAAAGAACTCGATGGTAGCTTTTCGGCCAACTTTGAAATCATTGTCTTAGTCGGAGGTTACCCAACCGGCTATGCTTCCAGAGACGAAGACGCTTTAAGACCTTACAGGGCACGGATAATGACATATGAAGGGCTTATCGACCATGCACGTGCAAGTTACGGAGATTACCTGGAACGGCAAAAAAAAAGTCGAACGGATCCAGACGATGGTTGATAATCTGTAACAACAACAGCTCAAGTGAATGATCATCTCAGTAGCTCTAACGCTAGGACATACGTTAGTTTCGGAGGCACGGCATTCCCGATGGCTTCTGCCAGCAACGCCACTCCATTTTTTTCACCAAAGTCTAAAAAGTCGGGTATAAATTGCAATCGCGCAGCTTCCCTGGCAGTCAACGTTCTCTGTTTTTTCGGATGAACGAAACGCCCTTGGCCCATGCACATAAAACCAGTTGTGATGGTTTGCGCTGGCTTACCCCACCAAAGACGGCCATACACTGAATTGTAAGTGTGATTATTCGATCGATGGCATGCGGGCCGCATTCGATTAGGTAGATTGTAAGCCCTATGCTCGAAGAGATAACGAATACGTCGCTTGGCTCTCTTTGTCTGCCCAGGGCATCGATCCATGATTGAAGGATTACTTCCTTTGAGAAGATCGCCAATAGCCCAACTGACCGAACGCTTCGGGCGCCGATACGAAAGGAGATCAGTTAGTTTTTGAGATCGCTTTAACGAGGCCACGAGAACGTGCCGACGTCTCCTCTGTGGAATCCCTAGCTCCGCCAAGTCCACGACGTCATCGAAGAGAATGTGGTATTTTAAGGACTTTAACGCGTTTTTCGTCCGACTAACTGCGTGTCCTCGGTCGTGAATAACAGCGGGAACATTCTCAATAATAAGATGATTTGGGCGGATTATTTTGGCGAAACGTGCAATCCTATAGTAGAGGCCGTTTTTGGGATCTCGACGTCTAGTATGATTATTGAGGTCGCTGTGTCCCTGGCACGGTGGTCCCGCGATGGCGAGGTCAACGCGAGCTACTTCTTTCTTGAGCTTTTGCTCTCCCTCCGTCATTCGAGCTGACAGCTTGCCGCGAAAAATCTTTCGGATGTCGACCGCTTTGACATCGGCTTCCGGAAAGTTTGCCTTATAAATATTTGATGCGCTTTCGCTGAGATCGATAGAAAGTACCGACTTAAAACGCAACCCGAGAGCGCGGCATGCTTCCTGCACACCAACAGACATAGCCCCGCAGCCGCTAAAGAGGTCCGCTACTCTAATAAACCTTCCGCGTTCCTTCCCTCTCGGTCAACGTTTCGACCGAATAAACATTTGATCGGCAAGACTGGCCAGGTGCTCGTGTGAATCCTGAGCTGTTTTAATGGATTTATTCAAACCAAAGACGGTTCGAACCTTCTTGCCATTCCGTGTTATTACGAATCGGTGGATTCGCGTACCGTCTTGAGACAAAACAAACGTCTCGACCTTGCCGTTATCGACTGTTTTCATTGTCGACTAGGGTGCAGTAAAGAAACGCGAGAGCTTACGAGCGATGCGGTCGAGATTTTCCTGCGACTTTACGTGACATTCCCAAATTGTCATGACGCGGAAACCCATCGACCTGAGCTTGCGTATTTTGCGTTGGTCGCGTTGAACGTTTGCCCTGAACTTTTCTAGCCAGAACTCACGGTGACTCTTCGGAGTAGATGCTGCCTTACAGGCCGGGTGTCGATGCCAAAAGCAACCGTGAACGAACGCACTCGCTTAGGCGTTAAACTAAAGATGTCAGGCGAACCCGGTAGCCCCTTGCCGTTAGTTTGGACGCGCAGAGCTAGGACATGAGCCAATTTGCGAACGACTAACTCTGGGGTTGTACCTCTTTGCCTCACGCTCGCCATCAAACGGGAGCGTTCAGTCGAAATGGCGCGAGGTGTTCTAATCATGGGCAGGATCAATGCGGAATAGTGATCTTTGTCCCTATGACTGTAGCCGGACAATCGATAACAGGGCACATGGTTTGAAGGGCCAGAAGAACCCAGCTAGTCGAAAGTTCGCCGAAAAAACCCGCTGAGTGACCGATTCTATGAAAAATCTCCAGTCGAGAATAGGATTCGCGTTCGGTTTTCCGGTTCGGTATCCATGTCCAGCTTCCTATAGGCGGCAAAAGAGACGAGATCGGAATATCTGGCTGTCGAAAAGACTCACCTAAAGGCATCGCCTTTCTTAGCTCGACTAAGTGCCGCCTGGACGATATGACTAATGACGCGGTCCTTCGTCTTCCACTTCATAACAAGCTTTCCTGGATCCATTCTATATTCACTTAGGATATCCCGCAGCTGTTCTAGAGAGAGCGCGGTCAGCCGATCACGCAATATCTCCTCACCCTCCGCAGCCAAACCCACAGGATCCAGCACACTTACCGCTCGTCTTGCTGGCCGACCTTTTGAACTAGCCTGATCGTGCCTGTTTGTGTTATCGCCCTCCTTTAATGACAAACCGATGGCTCGTGAAAGATTTTCGGCAAACAAAGGGTCTTGCTCAGCCTGTTGCGTGATAACATCAAAGAGGGCTTTCAGGCGCTGCTTGAGCGTCACTTAATTAATCCTCCAATTTTTGCAGGATTTCTTGAGCGAGATCTTTATATGTTTCGAATTCTCCCCGGTATCCGTACTTCTGCTTTAACGTCCGCTTATTTGAGACATATTCAGCCGCCCCAGCAATTTGTGCGTCTTCTTTAATAATGCTCTTGAACATCGGTGCATCTCTTCCCGTTCTAAGTTGCTTCAGAATGTTTTGATGCACAGTAGATTGAACCCTATATTTGGAAATGACAATACCAAGAGGCTCAATTGGTTCAACAATCTGTTGGGAAAAATCTTTTACTCGTTTAACAATCTGTGGGATTCCGTAGGTAGATAGGATATCGGGGATTGTTGGAATTATGTAACAGTTCGAAATTCTCAACCCATTAAGGGTGATTATTCCTAAGTTCGGCGGGCAATCTACCAATACTATGTCATAGTCATCAAGTATCGATGTGATTGCTCTTCGAAGAATGTCGATGGGGTTTATGGCATAGAACCTACCGCTTGGTATTGTCGATAGACGATCCTGGACATCAATTAAATCCAAGCTGGAGGGAAGTAGGTCTATTTTAGTTGTGCCGGCAACGTCGGAAACTCTCTTCTGCAGTGCTTTCTCAAGAAGAAATTTGGAGTTGTCAGGGTCCAGGGCATCCTGAAAAAGCCGAGCCAACGTGAATCCGTATTTATTGAGAGCATTCCATCGATCTTCGCCGATCAGCATAACAGTAGCATTTGTCTGTGGATCAAGGTCGATGACCAAAACATTTTTGCCGAACTCCACCGCGTAAAACTCAGCGAGCGCAACAGTCGTATGGGTTTTGCCAACGCCGCCCTTTAAATTTATAGTTGCCAAAACATGTGTCATAGGTATTCTCCTTTTTCTTCAACCATGAACGGATCTGTGAGCGGCTAAAGACCGGACCTGCCTTTAGCTTAGCTAGCGGTGTTGGAAAATCGGCAAACCTTACTCTCCAGTTAGCAACGGCCTGACGAGACACCCCCGCAAGATCGGCGATTTCATTTATGCCAACTAGTTCGTCGTTGCGGTCAGCCATTGCTGTGAACAATGTAAACAGACCTTGTGAACGTTGTCAACAGGCGGCCTGCTTGATCCGATCGGACCAACGCAACCCGTCAAAAAACAATCGCCAAAAGTGCGCTTAGACGCGTGTTTTTGCGCCTGAAGTATGCACTCTGAGAACTCGGTCTGGCATTGATCTCCGGTCTGAACCGAGTCTGGGAGGTCGCACCAGCGCAGCTTGCTCGGGGGTCATCCGGGGTCAAACTTTGATATCGCGACTATCTTAGGGATGCAGCTACCAGATGTCTTCCATTTCTCTTTTTGCCTTCGAGGCACGGGGTCTTGGCGTGCCAGAGAAGCTATCATTCCCCAGCGGGTGAAAGTCCCGTCATCGTAACCGCCAGGGGGCCATGCAGCTAGCCGATGTCAGGCGAAATTCTGGCATCGAAGCATATCGGCCAGGCTGAGATTCGACGTGATGGAAGCGACGACAATAGAGTTGAGATGACTCTCATTGAAGAAATTCGATGGAATAATAACGACCGGACGCGGTTTGGCGAGAGAAGCCCACCAGATTTCACCACGTCTCATCGGACAGTGTCTCGAATTGCGCGCGTTCGAGGGACGGATCGAGCGGCGAGCCCGTTTTGCTCAAGACGGCATTGATCTTTTCGATAATGGGTTTCGGGTCGTGTGCGTTTAAATACTCGCGTACAGCGTCGGCATAAAGCTGGCTACGAGGCTTTCTAAGCTTACGCGCCAGAGCCTCGGCATTTTTAAAGAGCGGGTCGGCAATGGAGACCGCAACTTTCATAACGCTTTTGAAAGTATCACCAGGGCATGAATATTGCACGGCAAAAAACGGGACGGTACCCAAGAACGTCGGAAGCACCGGGGAAACCTTCATTCCTCCCGAATCTTCGCACGGGGCCCGATTTACTCATTTGTCAAAGCGCCGGTCGATCCGTGATTCGCCCCACGCAGTTGCACGGGGCTGGACTTGATCGCTAGCTGAAGAACAACGTTACGGTCTGAAATCCCATTTGGACGAACTTTCACGTTTTCGGAATTCCGAAAACGTGGAAATGAGCGGTCGTTGGGCTATGCAGCTCGCGGAGTCACGATGATCTGAGACAACTCGCGCTCCGACGCTCCGAGACTGATAAGAGAGCAGATCAATAGGTCCAACGAAACCGAGAGGTCGCCGGCTTCCATCTTGGCGACGCGCGATTGGCTGGATTGGAGTTTTGCCGCGAGGTCCAACTGAGATAGGCCCGTTTGCTGCTGCCGCCGCCGCAAGCCGGATCTTCAGTTCAATGTAGGCGGACTCCTCGTTGGAAAGACCCAAAAATTCTCTAACGGAGCCCACTTTCCAACCCTTCGCTGCTAGACGCTTTTTCTTTTGCTTACGCATTGTCATATTCCTTCAATCGTTTTTTGCATACCTCGATAATCGCTTTACGCGTCGTTCTGCTCTTTTTTCTAAAAACTTCCAAAATTGGACAAGGCCGAGACATAGGCTGGTTCGAGCCGTGCTTGTAAAGTGCCTGGACAATCGAGCACATTCTTATGCAATCTGGCAACTGTCTTGCCGAATTACATGAATTTTGGCAAGATAACTGCTGAAATGTATCAGCGTTCTCTCGACCTCACGGAAATTCTCAAGCACAAATCGATTTTTCTCTTTGGCCCCCGCCAAACCGGCAAGAGTACCCTCGTGCACGAGATCTTCCCTGATGCAGCCTTTTACGATTTATTGGAAGCGGACACCTTTCGCGAGCTCAGCGCCCGTCCAGAGTACCTGCGCCAGACCCTCGATGAGCGACGGTCCGTGGTAGTCATCGATGAGATCCAAAAATTGCCGGCCCTTCTCGACGAAGTCCAACTACTGCTTGAGCGTAACAAGAAGCTGCGCTTCGTCCTCACGGGGAGTAGCGCCAGAAAGCTAAAACGAGGCGCCGCTAATCTTCTGGGCGGCCGCGCATGGGTTTGCCGACTGCATCCTCTCGTCTCCGCAGAGTTGGGTTATCAGAGAACTGCTTGATCGACTGAATCGCGGCAGTCTCCCGGCCATTATCGACTCCGAACATTACAAGGAAGACCTGAAAGCCTATGTCGGTACGTACCTTCATGAAGAGATCCGGGCCGAGGGCTTGACCCGATCCATTGAGAATTTTTCGCGCTTCCTTGAAGTGGCCGGGCTGACGAGCGGCGAGCAAATCAACTTCAGTGCGGTCGCCGACGATGCTGGATTTCCACCCAGGACCGTGCGGGAGCATTATCAGATTCTTGAAAACACGTTGGTCGGGCACCAGCTGCCAGCCTATCAGAAAACCTCTAAGCGAAAACCCGTGGCCACGGCAAAGTTCTACCTGTTCGATGTCGGCGTCGCCAATACACTTAAGCGCACGCCCGTGATCGAGCCTGCTTCCGACCCTTATGGCCGGGCCCTGGAACACCTTGTATTTCTAGAACTACGGAGTTTTCTCGACTATCGCAGACTAGATTGCGAGCTTACTTACTGGCGCAGCCGATCGCAGTTCGAAGTGGACTTCCTCGTCGGGGACACGGTCGGTGTTGAAGTCAAATCCAAGACCCGGGTGTCACCCCGTGACTATAAAGGCCTAAACGCTTTAAGCGAAGAAGTACGACTGAAAAGAAAAATCGTGATTTGTGGAGAGAGGACGCGGCGCAAAACCGATGACGGCGTGGAGATTATGCCGCCGGAGCAATTCCTCAAAGAACTTTGGACCGGCAATATCCTAGATTGAGTCCCGCTCGTTCTCAGCGGCAGCCCCCAACCACAGAAGTCAAAGATCCGCCGATGGTCGGCAGGGTCGGGTCTTGCAATGCGACAAAACATCGGAAACCGGGGAGACTTTCATTCCTCCCGAATGTTTGCACAGCGCCCGATTCACTCATTTGCACGCCACGTCAATCATTGATCCGGGGTTCAACCAACTCGTTGATACAACGACACAAGCTTTATGCGCGCAGCTTCCGCAGCACCGCGCGACACGGAGCGCCGTCCGCGCCGCGCAGCCGGATCGGGAAGCAGATGAGCTCATAGCGCCCGGGCGCGACCTCGGAAAGATCGATTCCTTCGAGCAGGACAACGCCGTGATCGAGAAAAGCCCGGTGGACCGGGACCTGCTCGTCGGCATGCGCAACCGAAAGGTAATCCAAACCCACGAGCTTGACTCCACGTCTCACCAAGGCCTCGGCCGCATCGACGGAAAATGCGGTGAAGTCGGGATCGTAAACGCCCTTGTGCAGCAGCAGGGAATTTTTGCTTTTGAAGAGCACGCGCGTCTCGCTCTTTAGCTCCAGCGCCTCCACGTGGTCGCGGGTGATATACCTATCGGCCTCGACCGCATGCACCAGACACGGGCCAATGAAGAGATCGAGCGGCAGCGAGTCGATCGTCGCTCCGCCCTCGACAAAATGAAAAGGCGCATCGAGGTGCGTGCCTGAATGCACGCTCATGCTGGCAGCCGAGGAGTTGTTGGCGTCTCCTCGGCTCATCCGCCGGCGCGCGATCAGCTCGAACGGAGGCGACGTAACCCAACGGACCGTTTCGGACGAGAGATTCAGAGAAATGTCGTAGTACTTCATATGCGGGCGATTCTATGCGATGCGCGCCGGCGTAACAACTGTATCCAGAATGCCCTTGTTATTTTCGCTGTCTAGCTAAAAATCCCAACATATGATCCGGGGGAAGGGCTTACAAAGCGCATTGCCTTCATCAAAGTTGAGTATAGAATGTTTACGGTGAGCGGCGGATCCCGTGAAATCAGGAGGCGAACCCATGGCAAAGATGCTGGAATGCGCCAAGGTAGACCCGTCGAGTGGTTGTAAGCACATCGTACGGGGCGAAACAGTAGAGGAAATACTTCAGAAAGCGGCCGAGCACGCCAAGGAACACGGCATTCGCCAAGTGACGCCGGAACTGATGGAACGCGTCAAAGCGAATATCCGTGACGCCTAACCGGCGGTCCGACCGTCATTTTCTCTTTTGCTTGAGCTCCGCGAGCAGTTTCTCGGCCGACATCGGCAGGTCTTTAATGCGCACGCCGGTTAGACGGGCGACCGCGTTGGCAATGGCAGGAGCGATACCGAACACGGCCATCTCGCCGACGCCCTTGGCACCGTAGGGCTCCGAAGCATAATCTTTTTCGACGATCACCGGAGTCGCGACCGGAATATCGCGCGCGGTGGCAATTTTGTAGTCAGCGAAGCTCGCGTTGATAATTGTGCCGCCGTCGAACGTGAGCCCTTCCGATAGCGCATAGCCGAGCCCCATCATGATCCCACCCTGGATCTGGCTCGTAACCGCCAGCGGATTGATCGCTTTGCCGATATCGTGCGCGGAAATGACGCGGATCAGTCTGACGACGCCGGTCTCGCGATCGAGCGCGACTTCGACCGCCTGGGCTCCGAACGGCCAACCCGGCGCGCGCGAATCTCGGTGCTGCTTGGCTGCAGCCGCGGCCCGTAGCGGTTCGCTCCGGCTGGCGCCGACGCCGATGATCGCCTCAACGCGCCCCTCGGCCAAGAGCTGGGCGAGCGCTAATGGCCTATGGCCCTTGACCTTGACTTTCCCTCGGACGCAGCCGACCTCTTGGGCCTGCACTTGCCAAATTTGCGCGGCCATCTCCTGTATCTGCCGGCGCGCGTCCGCCGCCGCGAGCTTTACCGCAGCCCCCACGTAGGGAGTCACGCGGCTCGAGTAGGTGCCATGATCAAAGGGCGTCAACTCGGTGTCGGCGATGACCACGCGAATTTTGCTTAAAGGCAAATCCAACTCTTCGGCAGCGATCTGTCCGAGACTCGTGCCCGTGCCACCGCCAACGTCCGTGGCGCCAATAAATAACTCGACGTTGCCGGCGGCGTCGAGCCGCACCCGGGCGTTGGAAGAAGAAACTGAAGTCGTGGGCGACTTGTGCAGCAGCGCAACGCCGAATCCGCGATTGCCCGGCGCGCGTTTCTTCCAGCGCTCGAGCTCATCCGCCACTTTCAGCAGACACTCGCGCAAAGCTATATAATGCGCGCGATCCCCGGCCGGAGTCTCGTCGCCGGTGCCGAGACAATTCTTGAGCCTGAGCGCGACGGGATCGATGCCGAGCTTCTGGGAAATAATATCCATCTGCGATTCCCCGGCCCAAACCGCTTCGGGGATGCCCAGACCGCGAAACGGGCAGCCGCGCAGCTTGTTGGTGTAGACCAGGGTCGAGGTGACGCGAATATTCGGGATCTTGTAAGGTCCGACGCCGTCTTTGAGCGCTCGGTTGCTGCCGGCCAGTCCCTCGGCATAGGCGCCCGTGTCCCAGGTAAATTCCATCGCGCGCGCCGTGATCGTACCATCTTTTTTTACGCCGGTTTTGACCCGGACCATTGCCGGCACCGAGCCGGCGGCGGCAGAAAACTCTTCGGCGCGGCTGTTGACGAGGCGCACCGGTTTGCCGGTCTTGAGCGCGAGCGCGACGGCGTGGGGCTCTAGGCGCATAGCGTTCTTGCCGCCAAAACCGGCGCCTACCTTGCTGCCGATGACGCGAATCTTGTCTTCCGGCAGATCGAACAGGTCGGCCAAGCCCGAGCGCACAAGAAAAACCTTCTGGGTGCTGGTCCACAAGGTCAGACGATCGCCGTCCCACGCGGCCACGACCGCGTGCGGCTCCAGCGAACAATGCTGCACTTGTTGCGAACGAAAAGTATGATCGAAGATCTCGTCGGCTGCGACAAAGCCGTGCTCGATATTTCCTTTGGAGAACGATGCCTGATGGGCGATGTTGGTGCCGGCTACGGGGCGCCAGTCGCGGGCGAGAACCGAATTCAGCCGATAAGAGCTCAGCTCTGCGTGAACCAATGGCGCGTTTTCGCTGAGCGCCTCGTTCACGGTGAGGACAACGGGCAGCGGCTCGTAATCGCATTCGATTAACTCGAGCGCCTGATCCGCGGTCGGCTCATCGACCGCCGCGACCGCGGCGATGACATCACCCACGTAGCGTACCTTCTCGCGCGCGAGGAGTTCCTCATCTTGAATGGCAAAGCCGAAGCGTTTGCGTGGCACTTCGTCGGCGGTGAGGATGGCAGCAACGCCGGGCAGCGCGCGGGCAGGGGTCACATCGAGGCGGTGGATCTTTGCGTGCGGTACGGAGCTACGAAACAATTTCGCGTGGAGCATCCCCGGCAAGGCAACATCCACAGTGTAGGTGGCGTGACCGGTGACGGACTCCACGCCGTCGAGCCGTGGATGAGGCTTGCCGACGACCTTAAAATGTTTCACAAAAGGCTCCGGGTCAGACTCACCCTACTCTATTAACTTACCGGCGCTTTCTGCAACTCACGGAGATACAAACTCAGTCATTTCTGCTGCCCGGGGGTCGGAGAGAATCCCATAGACCTTGCCGAAAATAAGCGAGGCTTCAGAGTCGGGTTATCGACGCAGAGAGCAAATGATTTGGTAGGTTGCTTCATTAACCCAAAAAAAGAGGGCCTTCACCCACGTAAGTCTGTTCCGCGTCGGATTCGCGGGGCGCGACAAGTTCACTCCGCCGGGCGCACGAGGCAGAGGCAAAACCGAGCCGCCGCCTGACAAAGTTTGTGCATGCTGGCGGCCTACGGCCCGCCGCCGGTTAGTATTTAGCGAGGATTTCCGGCTCTAACTCGGTGAGCTGATCGGCAATCGCCTGCTGGTCGATCTTCTCGGCGATTTCCTCGTATCCGGCTTGTTTGACCATTGCGGAAAACCGAGTCTTGAGCTGCTCCAAAGACCGGCGGACCGGGTCTCCGATGCCTTCATCTTTCATGTTTCGAGCCGCATGTTCGCTTGAGGCACCGATGTGGTAATGAGGGTTTTTGTAAAAGCAATCGAAGCGCAGGATTCTCTTTCCCCCGTCTTTTGGGCCGGCGGTCGTGATGTCGAACGTCAGCCCTTCATCTTTGCCGCCGAGACCCTGCCGGTGCGCGACGGTCAAGCGCATGCCCGGCTGCTCAATAACAATTGGATCGCTCTTCGAGGTATGTTCTTCCATTAATCGGCCCTCCTTTGATGATCGCTTCCGGCTCTGCAGAACTCATTACATTTTGCTTCTGTACCTGTCAAACCGATATGAAAGTCGCTTTTTTTGCGTCGCGGACTGTTTTTTTCATGTCAGCATCCGACTTAGATCGTTCCCGGAAAAAGCACGTCAACGTCTCACCGTCTTTAGCCCGGATTCCGCAGTTGAAGGTGAAACAAAGTGCGAGGCGCAGACCTTCCGCAGCGAAGTCAATGGGGCTCTACCTCTGAGGGAGGTTGCGAGCACCGGTGGAATGAGTCGAGTTTTCAGCTATTGGGCAACAGAGTGCCGAGTACCAAACATGACTTTGAAACCTTACGCTTCTATCCCCTTCGCTGCTCCACGCGCACACCTCGCTCCCGCAGTTCGTGGGCGTAACTGCGGAATCCGGGTTTAGTGCCGGGGTTGGCGAGCCGCTCGTAGCACTCTGCTCCGATCTGCGAGGCGTTGAACACCCCACCCACATACCTCCGAGCTGAACCCTTGCCACGTTTTCGCAATTGCGAAAACATGATAAGTGTCGGTTCTGTGGAAGAGCTAAGTAGTTCGGTTCATAAGTTTGGCAACGTATTCATCTAAGCCGCCAAGCAAAGCGAATTAGGTTGCGCATGAAGCTTTGTCATCATTGCCTTAAGGTCGTCACGCGTGAATTTCCACTCGAATGGCGCAGCGATGTTCTCATAGTATTGTTGGAAGCCAAGGAGTCGGTTTTCGACTTCCGCAAGCGAGTTGAAGTCGTTGGGCGTGAGCGCCTTGCGTTCAACGATGGAGAAGTAGATTTCGATTTGATTGAGCCAGCTTGCGTGGACCGGTCCATGCACCGGGACGAGGGTGGGGAAGGCTGCTTTGAGGCGCCGAACACACGGCTGGCCGCGATGCGACGAGCCGTTGTCCATGATCCAGAATACTCGGTGGGCGTCGCGATACGGTGGCTGCGTCATGACCTGGGTAACCAGGCGATTGAACGGCTCGATGCCGGTGGACTGCTCGCAACGGCCGAAGAATTTCGCGCGATGAACATCCATCGCGGCGAGGTACGCCCAGGCGCCGCCCCGCGCGTACTCGTGCTCGACACGAGCAGGCTGGCCTGGACGGGGCGGCAAGGAGGCATGCTTTCGAATGCGCGCCTGGATGCTGGTCTTCTCGTCAGTCGAGAGCACAAACTCGTCCTCTCGCAGGGGGCGGCCTTCCCAGTGCCTCGCGTACAGGTCGAGGATACGCCCGGCTTTCGAGATAAATTGCGGATCGCGCGGGAAAATCCAGGTGCGATGTTGCCAAGGGCGAATCGCATCCTCGTGCAGCCACCGCCAAACGGTCTTGTTGCTTAAGGTCGCCACGATGCCTGAGCGTTGCGCCTCACGCACGATATCTGCGGAACTCAAACGGGAAAGCGGCACGCCCAGCGTCGCTGGCAGCTCACACGCGATGGCCTTTACCTGCACGACCACCTCTGGGGGGAAAAACCGGGGGGCGGCCCGGTCGGGGTCGCTCTTGCAGTCCTGGCAATCGCTCATGGAAGAACCGCTTGCGCCACAGACTGACCACATCACGTCCGATGTCCAGGGATGCGCCGATTTCATCATTGGCTCGTCCCTGTGCCGCAAGCAGGATCATCTTGGCACGCAAGACCTCGAAATACGGCAACGTATATTTTCGCGCGCGGCGTTGCAAGACTTCTCTTTCCTGTTTCGAGAGCACGATTTGGAACGGGCTGGATCTGGGCATTCTGACCGTCCTCCGTCGGGATGACGGTAGCAGAAACAGCAGAAATTAACAATGATTTATACATCGCCATATTTACACGAATGACTACTAAGCTATAGGCAGTCTCGGCTGTGTCGTCTTCTCGGCAATCCGATTGCCTTCAACGTGATCTCCCTGCTCGCTGAAAACAAACAGATGAGCACCGGTGAGATCGCCAAAGCCATCAGTCGGAGCGTACCGCGTACCAGCAATATTCTCGCGGGCTCGAGGCTTGCGGAGGTGGTACGATACGAGACGGAAGGTCGGCACGCGCAATACCGACTCAAACACCCCCGCGAGGTGCGGAGAATCCTCGACGCTCTCTCGGGATTTATAAAGACCACATCCGTGAGTCAACGGTGATGCTGCTGCTCAGAAACCGCCGGCATTTTCACGTCTCGCAATTGTGAAATTATGGCAGGGAGTCTTTGCACTGAATGGGCAGGCCTTTCATGCATCTCGCCAGCCATGACGTGCCGCGCCATGAGCTGCTCGAGCCCACTTGGCACGATGTCCGGCCCAGCTATGAGAACGAGTTCGCTGGAATGCTGATTGAGGAACGTCGTACGGAGATTTAATCGTAGCCAGGAGGGTGCGTTCGGTATCACACGCGAGGGGAAGCAACGTTGGACTTCAAGAATGTTGTCGATACGTTGAACCACTTACTCTCAAGAAACCAACCCAATATCTTTAACAGTTCATGGATACGAAAACATGCGCCTCACTGTTATCAGTTCCTTCAGCAGAATGTCCGCAGAGAATATGGCGGGATCGACTGGGATCGGCTCACCCATGCCTTAGACCGGAAATTTCAGAGACGGTGGGTTCCTGCGAAAATCAAAAAAGATCCGCTTCCCTATGAAGACCATGCAGAAGTTCAAGCGATCTTACGAAAGTACCGGACGAAAATGTACGTATTTATAGCTTTTGCGGAGGCAGAGGATAGACGGACCAGAGATTTGATCAGTATCAGTTTCGTACGACTTGCCCAAAATGGGAATGTACTGGCTCGCCAAGAGTTAATGGCGCTTATCAGGTATACCGTCGACGACTGGATTGACAGATGTCCTTTGCTCTCGCGCTGGCGAGGATATGAAGAGGAAGTTGAAAAGCAGCTCGAAGCGTGTATTAGGCGCTATCGATATACCGGTTCCTTTATAAATTATGTTTTTCGAACACTGGAATATGCAGGCAGAGGCATCCAGCCAACCCCGGTATATTCACCGGATCATTTTGTCTATACCGGACGCAGGACAAGCCTCGAAAACAGGTCTTCTACTGAACGGTGAGTTCCTTTTTAGGGAGGGGAAATTCGGAGTACCGCCGGGATCTGGAAAGCCACCTCTTTCATTCAATCGTCGCTTCAATCCGATTCGACTTTCCTGATTCGTTCCCCGACGGGGCACCTACGTTCAGAGCGTGCTCTGCTAGAACATCTCGGGATCGGACTTCCGTAGCGGAGAACTTGGCGGTGGCATTAAGCAAGGAGCTTCTCCGCCTCGGCGCGTGTTTTTTGCAAGCTCCACAAATAGGGGTCGGGACCCGTGACGGCCCGCTCTTCCTCCCATAACGGGCGGTACCACAGACGATACCTTTGCTACGTTTTCGCAATTGCGAAAATGTGATAAGCATCGCTGCGGTGGATGAGCTAAGCTATAGGCAGTCTCGGCTCTGTACGGGTGCGTTCCGCGTAGGATTCGCGGGGCAGGATCGGTTCACTCTGCCGGTCGCACGCGGCAGAGGTAGGACCGATGGGGCAGCGAACCGCTGATGGGATCGGCGAGGTCCGAGCCGATGAGCAAGCCTGGATTGGCCGATGCTTTTCCGTACGCATCGTAGCGGTAAAGTTTGAGATCTTTGCACTCCTGCCACCATCCGTGCTGGCATCAGACGGCGCCGGGCGTGATCGCGTCCGTGACCCGCGCGGGCTCTCTACGATCATCCACTTTTTGGATAGCTTCAATCTAGTTCAGGTCTTTTTTGACATTTTTAAGCATTGCCTCTCAGTCAGCGACTTCCAGGACCAGGCGCACACCTTCCCAAACACGGCGCAGTAAATGGCGTGAAAGAGTTCCTATTTTCTGGATCAAGTACGCTCGGTCAATGGTCTGTACCTGTGTGACGTTGACCACGCATGGCTTTGGCAGATTGCCTTCGCCTTTGCGCAATCGAACGTTCCCGGGAAGCGCCGCGTACCGGAGGTTGGAAGTAATGGCGACGACCACAGCCGTATTCAAGCGACTCGTATTAAACCGGTCGTGCTGCAGGATTAGCGCCGGCCTGCGACCCCAGGGCTCCGAGCCGCGCCCGCCCGAGAAAGCGGCCCAAAACAGATCTCCCTGACGAATTACCACTTCTCGACGCGCCATGGTGACATCCGCAAAAAGTCCTTAGACGTGGCCTTCTGCTCAGCTGCGATCTTCTCGTCACTAAAGAGCGCGTCGATCTGCGCGGCGATGTCACGATCGTGTTTGGCTCGTGCGACGCGGTCAAGCACGGTTGCGATCAGGTGACTCCGCGACTCGCCGCGACTCGCCGCAAGTTTATCGACCCGTTCCAGCACGGGTTCGGGCAAGGAAATAGCAATTTTCTTCATGGCCATCGTTCTATTTGTCTCCTCTTTGGGTATTGGTATTCCTTACCCTTCATACCATAACGGTTCTTTCTCGTTCAAACCAGACTCACTAAGGAGCCTCGGTCACAGCGAAGCTTCGTCAAAAACTCCACCATCAGTCCACGCCAAAGGTTTTGTGCGTTTCCCTCTGGTCTGGCCTTAGCGAAAACTTCCGTGATACTTGCGACGTTTTCGCAATTGCGAAATCATGGCAACGATTGCTTGTCGCGAATGACCTTTCTTCCAGTTTCGTCTTGTGAAAAGAAATAGGCCAAGGGTTTGGATCGGTAAGGCAAGGATCTTTTCAAGAGCGGCCTTCACCTAAGAGTACGTTCCGCGTCGGACTCGCAGTGCGCGACCAGTTCACTCCGCTGGTCGCACGCGGCAGAGAGGTATGGATGCGCCAATATTGTCGGTTGCAGGATGAAGGCGGTACGCTGACGGTTCGTCTCGCTTCGCGGCTCACCGTATTGCGTTATTCAAACTTCTCATATGGCAGGCCGACATAATTTTCAGCAAACACCGTTCGCCCGGCATCGGATGCGGTCAGGTAATCAAGCTCGGAAATTTGTAAACGCCTGTTCATGGGATCATCGCCGAATTTATGCAGGAGCGATGTATACCACCAGGAAAAGCGGACGGCTTTCCAAACGTGGCGCAGGGCTGTTTCAGAATAACGATCGAGCAAGTCCGTTCGTTTTTCTTTATAATAGGCGCTCAGGGCGCGGGAGAGATAATAAATATCCGAAGCCGCAAGTTTGAGTCCTTTTGCCCCTGTGGGCGGGACGATGTGCGCGGCATCGCCTGCCAGGAAGAGCCGACCAAAGCGCATGGGTTCAGCGACAAAACTATGCAGGGGCGTGATGCTCATTTCGAGACGGGGCCCCGTTGTAACAGAATCAGCCGCATCGGGAGGAAGGCGGCGGCGCAGTTCATCCCAAAAAGCATCGTCGCTCCAATTATCCACTTTATCGTTGGTATCACATTGCACGTAGTAGCGACTGCGGGTGTGGGAACGCATGCTGCACAACGCAAAGCCGCGTGCATGATTGACGTAGAGGAGTTCATCCATGACAGGCGGCACATCAGAGAGAATTCCCAGCCAGCCGAACGGATACGCTCTTTCAAAAGTGTTGATTTTATCTGCTGGAACGCTTTGACGTGCAACGCCATGATAGCCGTCACAACCTGCGACAAAATCGCAGACGAGTTCGCTGCGTTGACCGTTTTGCTCGTATATGATTCGTGGGGTATCCGTATCGTATCCTTCCACGTTGATCGCTGGCGCGTCGTAGTGGACAGTTCCCCCTGCCTCATCGATGTGCGCTTTCATCAGGTCGTGTGTGATTTCGGTCTGGCCGTAGACCATCACAACTTTTCCATTCGTATGTTTGGGAAAATCAAGCCGTTCCAGCCGGCCGTCAAATGCGATATTAATAGCTTCGTGGATCAAACCCTCACGATCCATACGTTCGCCCGCTTTGGCTTCCCGCAGCAAATCTGCCATGCCTTGTTCAATCACGCCAGCGCGAATGCGACCTAGCACATAGTCGCGGCTGCGATTCTCGATGATGACCGTGTCAATCCCTTGCAGATGCAGCAATCTTGCAAGCAGTAGGCCCGATGGTCCTGAACCGATGATTCCGACTTGAGTTCTCATGCTTGTTCCTGTCGCTTATTCATTGCGAAGCACGGGACTTTTCAACATTCCAATTCCTTCGATCTCCACTTCGGCGCGATCGCCGTCGTGAAGAAAAATGGGCGGGTTGCGTTTAAGATGTTGCGATATTTTCCAAAGAGCAGCCGAACTCTTAAATTAACTGGCTGCATAATGGATCGAGGCCAACACCTGCTCGACGATCGCGTCGGCGAACTGCGGATCGTTGATGTGGCAGTCGAACTCGGTCACCGGCACGGACGGCGGCAGGGCCTTCTTCAGCGCTTCCGAGAACACCGCGCACAGCGACGGATCGTGCAGATGCCCCTCGGGGCTGTCGTGGTGCGAGAAGCCCTTCAGCGGCACGAAGAACGAGACCGGCCCCTTGGCGGTGGCGATCAGGCCACCCATGTGCTTCGCCAACTGCTGCAGTTCGCCAGCCTCCGTGCGCACCGCGGTAATTGCCTGGTTGTGGATGTGATAACGCTTGCCCGGAAACTGCGTCTTCGCCATGTCGATGGGTCCGGACAGCATGAAGTCCGCGTTACCCGGCGCGAAGATCACCGGCACGCCCTTCTCGAGTGCCGCCTTGGCGCGGTCCGGGCCGGCGCTGCACAGGCCGTTGTTCAGGTAATCGTTGATCTCGACCAGCGACACGTCGACGACCGCGGTGACGTCGCGCTCGCGCACGATCTGGTCCTCGCCATGCCGCCGGTACCGAGCGTGTGGAACACCATCACCTCGTAGCCCTTGCGCTCCAGCGACTTGCGCACGCGCACGGTGCAGCGATCGGTCGTGCCGAGCGTCGTCATCGCGATCAGCGGGTTCGGTTCGGTGCGCACCGGCGAATAGTTCTTCGCCATCGCGGCGGTCGCGATCGCCGCGTTGCGGAACGCGTCGCGCGTGATACTGTTGAGCCCGGCGATGTCGCATACCGGGTTCACCATGATGATGTCCTTCGCGCCGACGAACGGCCGGGTGAAGCCCGATGCCATCGTCGACACCATCACCTTCGGCAGGCCGTACGGGAACGCCTGCATCACGACGCTGCCGAGCGTGGTGCCCATCGATCCGCCCACACCGATGATGCCGGCAAAGCCATGCTTCGCCTGGGCCTCCAGCGCGCACTTCACGGCGCCTTCGATCATCACCGCATGGCACTTGCCTTCGTGACGCAGGTCGCGAACCTCCTGGATCGTCTTGCCGGCCGCCGCGGCGACGGCCTCCGGCGCGATCTCGACGTTCGGATCGGTCGACTCGCGGATGCTGGCGTCGAGGTGAACCACGTCCACCCCTTCGGCCTCTAGTGTCTGCCGGATGAATTGCGCTTCCACCGCCTTGGTGTCGAGCGTCATGATCATCAGAACCTTGGGTTTGCTGCTCATTGCCTGTCTCTTGTCGAATGAAAGCACTTCAAATCGCCGGCGCCGATGGTAATCGGCATCGGCACCGTCACCTCGTCTCGGGGCCGTTCAGGTGATAGGAATTTGCTTTTTGGAGGCCGACGCGAATCACTGAAAACCGGCTCTATCAGCCGCTTGCAAGCCAGCTATCAACAGCTCGATGGCGAGTCGGACAAAGAAAAGCAGCCTCCATTCGCGGTTTTGGGCGAACAGTATCCGATAAGGAAACGTTATGTCAACTTGGCCTTGGCTTACGGACAGACCTAGACATCCGCCCCTGATTTTGGGTTCTCCAGAACCTCAACGGCCATTTCCCCGTCTAGCCACTGAAGCGCCGAAGAATCCCCGTCGCTGAAGTCACGGAGGACCTTGCCTGCTAGAAGTCTTGGAGGCCTGAAAGCACCGGTTTGATGTCCACGACCGGTGTGCGGTCGATGGCTTCGATGGGGCCGATCCGCAGCCGGTTGTTGGCGATCCTGCGCACGGTGACGCGATGAAGGCCCAGTGGATTGGGCCGGTCAGGAGATCGCGTCGCAAAGACGCCAGTAAGGGGACGGCGGAGGTCCGAGCGCGGACGAACCTGCAGCACGTCGCGCCGGGCTCGGTGCAGCCAGGTTATCACTATGATGTCGTTGCCGGGCGAGAGCCCGTCAAGACCCTGCGCCGCAAACGGACGCAATTCAAGCCAGGCATCGGGCGCGCCCTCCGAACCTTGTTTGGGGGCTCCGCTGCGTTTCTTGATAGTGGATCGGATCACACCAATCGGACGAAGCTGGGCACGTTGTCTGCCCTTCGCGGGTGCTCTCATCCGCACCAGTTCTGTTTTCTTGAGCGCCATTCGGAGACCCTCCTCTCGCTCTGTGGGTGTCCCTCATAGGTACCGGTGGCTAGAGTGTGTTTCGCGTCAAGTTCGCGGGGCGCGATCAGTTCACTCGGCCGGGCGCACGCGGCAGAGATAGGACCGATGTGGCAGTGAGCCGCTAATGGGATCGGCGAGGTCCGACCCGATCAGCAAGCCGGGATTGGCCGATGCTTCTCCGTAGGCATCGTAGCCGGAAAGTTTGAGATCTTTACAGTCCTGCCACCATCCGTGCTGGCAACAGACGACGCCGGGGGTGATGGCGTCGGTGACTCGCGCCTTAGCCCGAATTGAACCGCGCGGGCTTTCTACAATCATCCACTCTTTGTCCTTGATGCCGTAGGGTTTTGCCGTGTCAGGGTGAATATCGGCGGTCGGTTCGGGAGAGGCTTTGCGCAGGCTCGCAAGACCGCGCAGCTGGCTGTGAATGAAAGTCGTAAACTTCGCGTTGGTCAGCACGAGCGGATACTCGGAGGCGATATCCGGCCGGCTCACGGGACTGATCAGCGGCTCCTCGTATTCCGGCAGCGGCGGGAAGCCATGCGCGGCAAAAATGTGCGAGTAAAGCTCCACTTTTTTATCCGGCGTGTTGAAGCCGCGCAGCGCGCCTTTGTCGGTCGGGGCCGAATATTTTCTGTAGCGCGCTGGAGCGGACAGCGTAATTCCCCCGCCGGACGCTTTGACTTGATTCAACGACAGGCCGGTGCTCGCTAGTTCATAAGCATAGGCGGCTTCGACGTCGCCATCCCAGAAGTCGCGACCGAAGCCCAACCGCTTGGCCAATTCAAAAACGATCCAGGTATCGGAGCGCCGCTCCGCCAGCGGCGGAACCACCAGCGGACGATATTGCAGATGAAGGCGGCCTTGCGGCCGGTGTTTGAAATCGGTGGATAGGTTGCCCATCTCGAGAAAACTCGTGGCCGGAAGCACATAATCGCAAAGCTCCGCCGTCGGCGTCATGAACAGCTCCGCCGCCACGGCAAAATCCACCGCGCGAAACGCTGTGCGCGCCCGCTCCGAATCACCGGTGGACATCACCGTGTTGGAGCCGAAATTCAACAGCGCCTTGACTGGATAAGGACGGTCCTCGAGAATTGCGGTGAAAATATCGTAAGCCGCGCAGTTACCCGGCTTCGCCGGCGGTCCGAGCGGTTTTCGCTCGCGGCCGATTCTTTGCTCGGCGGCTTCCTTGGGTAAAAATTCTTTGCCCGAAACCGCGTTCACCGGAGCCTTGGGGAACACGACGTTGCCGCCGGGCTGATCGAAATCACCGAGAAGCGCGTAGAGCACCGCGATGGCGCGATTCGTTTGCGTGGCATTGGTGTGCTGCCCTACGCCGTTGTACATATACATGCTGAGCGGGCGATTCTCCGCCAGCAGCCGCGCGGCTTGCCTAACTTTCACGGCGGGCACGTAAGTAATCACGGCCGAGGCCTCGGGTCTGTGGCGCGCTGCGAGATTTGCAAGCTCGGCGAATATCGGCCGGCATAGAATTTCAGCGCCGTCTTTGGCTTTTACTCGGTGCTCACCCAAAAGGGCGGGTCGCACGGATTGCGTTGCAAATTTTCCGACCGAAGGATCGTACACAGCCGGAGCGCCGGCGGCTTCGTCCCACGCGACGAATCTCTGCGGCGACCCGCTCGTACTCAGATCCGATTCCGTCAAAGGATTTCCGTTATCCGCGCGGACGAGGAGAGGAGCGTTTGTCCATTGGCGCACGAAGGCTTCGTCGTAGAGCTTATCCGTGATCACGACATCGATCAGCGCCAAGGCCAGCGCCCCGTCGCTTCCGGGCCGCACTTGCAGCAGCACATCCGCCTGCCCCGCAATTCCAACGCGGCGTGGATCCACCGCGACGATTTTCATGCCGCGTTTCCGCGCCGCAACAATATCATGAGCGAGAATCAACGAAGTGGAGCTTGGGTTATGGCCCCAGAGCAGAAACACGTTGCTGTGCGCCAGGTCCGGCGTAGGGAGCTCTACCCCGAACGTGTAAGTGAAACCGGTGTCCTTGTGCCAATTACAGACGTGGGTGGTCGAAACCCAATTGGGACTCCCAAAGCGATTGATAAAGCGCGACAACCAGCGCTCCGCGTCGGAAACCGAAGTTCCGCCCCCGGTCCCTTTGGCGATCGCCAGGGCGCGAGGACCATAGGTTTCGCGGACGAAATTCAATCGCTCCGCGATGCCGTCCAACGCTTCGTCCCAACTGATTCTTTTCCATCCGGGATCGGGATCGTTCTTCGGGCGCGTGCGCTTCAGGGGAAAGTTAAGCCGGTCGGGATGGTAGACCAGCTCCGGCGCGGCCTTGCCCTTGATACAAATAACGCCGCCGTTGGGATGTTCGTAATCAGGATCGAGCCGGACTACCTTCCCATCAGCTACGGTTGCGATGGTCGCGCAGTGCGCCGTGCACAGCGCGCAGTAACCGCGCACGGTGTCCGAGGCGCGGGCGAGATCATTCATACAATTTCAAACATACTTTAAAGCCGGCGCGATGTCGAATGCGAAGCATGTAGTCGCAGGATTCGGCTTCGCCTCGGAATACTCTGGTTTACTGGTTGACGCGGGCATGACTTCTTGGGCCGATTCGGACTTGGAGACGAGCGAGCTACAAAATTTCGTCCAGCTGGCACAAAGTTAAACCGCGCCCAAATTGTGACATTCGCTGGGGTCAAACCGACCCTACTTGCTCCGTGTAACTCGATCATAGACTCCCGGCAGGATAACCCGGTAGATTTGCACGGGCGTATCAACGTTCTTGAGACTGCGCTCGCCCAGGTTTTCCAAAACGAAATAACCTTGATGCGCTCAGCCGTGGGGGCCGTCACCAGGATCTCGTCTTCTGCAGCCTGGCCAGCGCCGCGGGCGGCTAAATTCGTTACTGGGGCATGACAGGCAGAAGTTTCTCGCCGTTCGCTCTGATCCCCTTGGTCATGGCATCGCGAATCGGTTGATCCGACCAACCTCCCAGACCTGTCTCTTTATCAGCGGTAAGATTAGTCGAGTAGATCTTCGCCATCGGAATAGGGAATTCGCGCGCGCCGACATTTAGCGTCCCCTTGGGGACGGTGTGGCATGTGCCCGAAGGCTATTTTTAAGCGATATCGTTTCTTTTCGGTTGAGGGTTGTTTGGAAGAACTCCTTGAGAGGCTGATAGACATACTGGCTGAGCTTTCCTAAGAGCTTTCGATCGAATCTAAATAGGGCTTGAGCAGCTTGGGAATAGTAAAAACATATTGCCGATGGGGTAGCGGGTAAAGAATATTTATTCTGGACCATTCCGGCCTCTTGTTGGGGGTTCTTCAGGCAGCAAGTCCGGACGATTCAGCAGTCCCCGATTCGCGGTTATGTCGGAATCGTTCTGAGAGACATGTGCGCGGGCCGATTTAATAGAGTTCTTTGGCCTTGACGCTTCGTCAAGCGCGGCGATATAGGTGACGTAAGAATAAGGATGCAATGGGGGAGGATGATATGACCGTTCTCAAGACCGCAATCGCGACCTACCCGCACACCAAAGGCCTGAAGGACGGCACTGTGTCGGTGCCCGATGTCCAGTTCGAGCATGTCGAGATCTCGCCGATCATCGGCGCTTTCCGCCGCATGTGTCGCACGCTTGACTTCGACGTCTGCGAGATGGCGATTACGACGTACCTGACGGCCAAAGCCCACGACAAACCGTTCACGGCGCTGCCCGTCTTCGTCTTGCGCCAGTTCTCCCACTCCGCCATTGTCTATAATATAAAGTCCGGCGTGCAGTCGCCGAAGGATCTCGAGGGCAAGAAGGTAGGCGTCCGCGCGTACACTGTCACCACCGGTGTCTGGACAAGAGGGATTCTCGCGACGGAGTACGGCGTCGATCTCGACAAGATTACCTGGGTCGTGGTCGACGAAGAACACGTTCAGGAATACCGCAAGCCCGCCAACGTGATGGAGCGAGCTGGGGCGAACCTGGCTGAGATGCTCGTCAAGGGTGAACTCGCGGCCGCGATCGGCGTCGGCAAGGTCGACTCTCCGGACGTCAAGCCGCTTATCTCGGACGCGACCGCGGCCGAGGCCGCCTGGTACCAGAAGACAGGCATCTATCCCATTAACCACATGATAGTGGTCAAGGACGCGCTCCTCCAATCCGATCCTTCGCTGGCGCCCCGGCTGTTCGCCGGCTTCGAGGCCGCTAAGGCGCAGTTCCTGAAGCAGCTCAGCTCAGGCGCCGAGCTGCCGGCCGACGCCCAGGTCCTGGCCAAGCGTCGGAGCATCGTGGGTGACGATCCGCTCCCCTACGGTCTGGCACCCAATCGCAAGGCGTTGGAGGCGATCGTTAGGTTCGCGCACGAGCAGAAGATCCTGCCGCGGGCGGTGAAGCCGGAGGAGGTGTTCGCCGCTAACACGCTGAACCTGGCGTAGCGGAGAGGGGAGATTGTCTGCAAATAAAAGTCTTCAGGCTTTTGGTTCACCGCGGAGGCGCTGAGAACACAGAGAAAAAACAAACAACTCCGCAGCAAGCTGACCGGGACGGGGATTGTTACTAGGTCACGCCGGCGTCCAACAGGCCGTATACCAGCTCTTTCAAGCGCGGGTTGATCGTGTCGAGTCGAGTGACGGCCGGGCCGCCGGCTAGCGCCTCCACGATCTCCGGGAGGTCTTCCGGCTTGACACCGGCATACCAAGTTTTCTGCGGGTAGACGACAATATTGGGTCCCTCTTGGCACCCGCCGAAGCAGGCGTAGGGTTTCACTTCGACATCGAGACCTCGCGCAGCCACCCGTTGACACAATTCATTCATAACTTGCACGGCACCGCGGTTCTCGCAGTTAAAGATTTGACAGACAAAGCAAGTTTGTTTCATTGAAAGCCTTTAGCATTTACCTCGAATCGGTAGCGCGGCGTCTTGTTACAAGCTTGCCGGCTTCAGTTCAGGCCAGGATGACAGCAGTTTTCCGTAGCCTTTGATGGAAAATTTCGCACCTAATTTCGACAGGATATTCCAAAACATCGCGGGGTTGCTCGCGATCACCGGGACCGCCACCGCGTCCTCCAGCTTTTGAATGATCGGCAAGGGATCGAGCGTGGCGCCCTGAAAGTAAATGGCTTCGGCGGAGGCGTTCTGGCGGAAGCCGTCTTCGACTTTACGTAGCAGTTCTTCGGGGCTGATTTTGACGCCGGCGCCGGGCTTTCGGTCCTTATCGAACGACGGGCCGGAAAAGACCGTAAAGCCGAGCTTATTAAGATGCTTCGCGATGACCGCATTCATGTCGGCAGTGAACGGCGTCACGAGCAGCACGCGCCTGACTGACAAGGCGGCGAGCGCGGCGGTAACCGAAGAAACCGCACTCGTAACCGGGATGCGAACGGCTTGGGCCACTTCGGCTTCCAGACCGGGATTGAACAGAGTCACGAAGCCGCCGGTGACAATCAGACCCTCGACTTTGTTTCTCTGCACGAAATCGACGGCACGCGCGATGATCTCGCCGGTCTTCCCCGCCAGGTCGTCATAGGAATCCTGCAGTAGCCCCAGTCCTTCGTGGGAGAGTGAAACCTCCGGCGGCAGCATTTGGCCGAGACTTTCAAAGTGAGGTCGGTCGGCGGTTCCGGGCGAGAGGAGACCTATTCGTATGCTTTGTCCCATCATGCGTTCTCGTCACTTGGCCTTGGGGAAGCCATAGGCCTCCACGACTTTCGCCTCCCATTCATCCATTTTTCCGAGTTGCTCCCAATCCACCTCTGAAAGTTTTTTCCCTCTTGTTTCTCTTTCGACGGCTGAGCCCGGGGTAAAGATCGACGCCTGAACGGGGCCGTAATCCTCCAACACTTTCTGACCTTCTGGCGATGCCTGGAATTCCAACCAGAGTAGAGCCGCCATTGGGTGCTCGGCCATACTCAAAACGCCGTCGATCCTCGAGACCACCCGAATCGGAATCGGTTCCACGAACTTGTAGCCAAGGATGCCTGCGGCATCCTTGGCTTGAGCCCGCTTAATACTGCTGAATTGCACGGCTAGACAGAGGGCAAACTCCCCTGCTTGCGTCGCGGTAATGCACTTGGTTCCCCCCGGCAGCCATACCGGCTCTTGGGCGGCCAGCTTGCGAGCGAAATCCAAGGTCTTTTCCAAGCCCCACGCGGGCACGAGCGCGGCGACCGAGCCCGGCCTCACATCCGCTATGAACTTCCGTCCCTTGAACTCGGGCTTGAGAAAATCCTCCCATTTATCCGGGACCTTGTCTTCCGAGATAATTTTCCGATTGTAGACCGCCACACCTGGAATCGTGTTGACAGCAACGGTGTTACGGTTTACTGGGTCCACCATTCTCGGATGAAACTTCAATATTCCGGCAGAGACCATGCCGAAAATGTCGAGCTTCATCTGGTAGGGAAGAAACGCTTTATAGTTATCGTAAGGGAGGTACGTACAATCCCAACCTTTGGACGTGCCCGACTTGAGCTCCAACAGAAATCGTTGGTAAGCGTCGGTGCCTTCTATCTCTTCGACGTAAGTATCGATGAACGGATACTTTTTCTTGAACGCCTCCACCATGGGCTTTATCGCCGATGTACTGAGGCCTGTGACGGCGCGCAGCCGGCCCTCTTTTTTTGCTTTGGCAACGACTTCGTCATGGCTGGCGGCAAAGATGTAGCCCTTGGATTCGGCTTCTTGCTTCGCCTTTGCGACCGGATCGCCGGCCGCAGCGCCGCCGGCCGTGGAGCTGGAGAGGAAAAGCGCGGAGATAGCGAGTAGAACTGCTGTGTTGGCAAAAGAGCGGCGTTGCATGATTCACCCCCAGAAGAGTTTGAGCTAGCCCGTGACGACAGATAATCCAAGTTCCGAGATCGTGTCAACAGACCGGGCCGTTGACAGGTTTTAAAGCAGAGTGATATGAGTGACCAGACCTTCGAAAACCCTGGACAAAAGGAGAATCGACTATGGCCTATGACCTGTTGGTAAAAAATGGTCGGATCATTGATGGCTCAGGCATGCCCTCGTTTCATGGCGATGTCGGAGTCAAGCGAGGCAAGATCGTAGAGATGGGGCGCTTAAGCGGTCCCGCTGAGCGGGTCATCGATGCCGAAGGGAATGCGGTTGCACCGGGGTTTATCGACAATCACTGTCACTACGACGCTCAGGTGACCTGGGATCCGCTGTGCACGTTCTCGTGTTATCACGGCGCGACGACTGTGGTCATTGGAAACTGCTCCCTGGCGCTGGCGCCGGTGAGGCCTACCGATCATGAACAATTGGCCGGGATGCTCTCCGAGGTAGAGGCCATTCCGATGGATATCTTGCGGGCGGCCGTGCCCTGGGACTGGGAAACCTTTCCCCAGTACATGGAGTCGGTGGGCCGACGGCTAGGGATCAACGTGGGCACCTTGGTCGGCCATTCGGCGCTGCGTCTTTATGCGATGGGCGAAGCGAGCCAGGAGCGCGCGGCGACCGAGGGCGAGCTGGAAATCATGCGCGGATTGCTGCGCGAGTCTCTGGAAGCCGGAGCCCTTGGGTTGTCGGTCTCACGCAACATGAGCCATTTCGATGTACGGGGGAAGCTGATTCCTGGCGCGTTCGCCCCGGAGGCGGAGATGTTTGCGCTGGCGCAAGTCCTTGGGGAAGTAGGAACGGGAGTCATGCAGAGCGGTGGTGGGGCGGGGCCTGAACTGAAGGAAGGATTAATGAGCCGGCTTTCGGAAGCCTCGGGCCGTCAGGTCATTTACAACAGCATTACACATAGTCTCTATGCGCCTAACCGGTGGCGGGAGCATCTGGCGTTTGTGGCGGAAAAAGCGCGCGCAGGGACCCGCGCGGTGCCGCTGTGCAGTCCGAACAGCGCGGTGATCCTGTTCAACATGAAAAATTCCCAGTTCTTCCGCCAGATGCCGACATGGTTGAGCATCATGCAGGTCACAGACGATGAGAAGCTCCGCATGTACGCTGACCCGGAGATGCGGAAGAAACTACGAGCGGACCTCGAGCTACCGGATAATGGATTCGGCAAGCGCTGGGATATCCTTATGGTGGATGAGCCCGCGTTGCCTGAAAACCAGAGCCTGAGGGGAAAGACCATTGAGGAAATTGCCGCGCTCCGGGGTGAGGATCCCCTGGATGCGTTTCTCAACCTGGCGGTGCAGGAAGGACTCGACACGAGTTTCGGGTTTTGCCACAGGAATACCGATCGCAGCGCTGTCTCTGAGCTCCTTAACAGCCCTTACGTCGTGGTCGGTCTCTCGGACGGCGGCGCGCACGTTCAGTATCATTCTGAGGTGGGTTACAGCACGCGGCTTCTTGGTTATTGGGTGCGCGAAAAAGGAATCATGTCTCTGGAGCAGGCGGTCCGCCGTCTGACGTTCGATTCCGCGTCCGCTTATGGGATTTATGACCGCGGCATGCTAAGGCCGGGCCTGGCGGCAGATATGGTGATATTCGATCCAGACACGATACAGCCGAGAAAACAGGAAATCGTACACGATTTTCCGAACAACGGATGGAGGATGCGCGTGCTCGCGGATGGCATTCATTACACCTTGGCGAACGGGGAGGTATTGCTCGATCACGGAAAGCCCACGGGCGCGACGCCCGGGCAGGTGTTGCGCAACGGGCGCTATCTAGCATCCCATAACGGCAATTCCTAGGGGAGCAAGCAAAACGATCTAGGCTAGGCGGGGAAGCGGCCGAACGACTGACGGGGCTCGCTTAGTCTTCCATCGGCGCAGCAAGAGATCGTTGTTTAGCGATGAGTCGGCGCCAATAGCAACTGCGGGGTAACTTTTCTACCGAATTAACGCCGCGGCTTCACGGCTTAGCTTGGGTGCCTTCCATCGGATAGCCTTTTTCGGCCCATCCGGGCAAGCCTTCGTAGAGAACTTTCATGTTCCGATATCCCTGTTGGTAAAGAATGCCGTAGGCCAAACTGGCCAGGTGGTGGGGACAAGCTCAGTAGAGCACAAGGGCACGGTCACGCGGGATCTCGCCGATCCGGCGAGTAAAGTCACCTAGGGGAATCGAGATCGAGCCTTTGATATGCGCCTCTTGAAATTCCTCCGCGCTACGCACGTCGATCATCAGGGGCGTCTTGTGATGGATGATTTCATTGACGAGGGCGTCGAGATTGATGAAATCCGGGGTTATATCGGGAGGAAGGCTTTGCTGAGCATATTCGGGGTATTTGCTCGCATCCGCGTACGCTGACCTCTCGCCGCTTATCCACGCCAACGTTAGCAGCGCAGCTAAAAAGACAAAAATCTTGCTCAGGTCCTTCATTTTGACGGACTCCTGTAAAAACATGTTCACTCTATCGATTTCGTTTCGTACTTGCCTGCACCTGCATACTATGACGGCGGCGCGGGTGCAGCCTGGAAATGGCTAAAATCGGCCAAATCTTTAAAGCCCAAGACTCCCACATGGCGCTCGCCATTGATAAACCATGTCGGGTAAGTGTCAACCCTTGCGGCCTCGCATTCACTCGCTTGCGGAGCCTGGGGCCCGCCGGGACTGCATTCAATGTAAGGCAAGCGATCGACCGACGCGCCAAACATTTCCTTTTGTTCCTTGCAATGCGGGCACCAGTAGGCGCCGTAGAATTTGGCGCCGCTCCTCGTCAAATGTTCGGCCAGGGCACGGATGGTTGGATCTTCAGGTGCCGGCGGCCTGCCCAAGATTCCGGCGTAGTGGAGATGCAAAACCAAAACACCAACAACCGCAGCGGATAGCGTTTTGCCCAGCCAAGGAGGCCATGAAAATTGCGCAAGGTCCGCGGGTCGTTGGTAGGTCACCAGTCCGAGACTCGCCGTCATCAAGGCGAGCGACGTTAGACAATAAGGACAGGCGGCGTCGAGGACGAAGAGCGAGACGCCGGTCAAGTACGCGCTATACAGAGCCCCAAAGAGGCTAACGATCCACGCGAGTTGCCAGTGGGTGTCAGCGCGTTTGATGAAAGCGATTCCGGCGAGGCTGGCATAGGCGAGCAAACCCCAAAACGATGTTGGGTAGCCAAAAAGCGTCGACCAGCTGCTGCTTAGCACCACGTCGCAGCCGCTGCCCGTAGTACAGCCTTTGACCGATGTGCCGGTCCATGCGGTGAACGTCAGATAGCCGGCGAGTGCGACTCCAAGCAGACTCAGAGCCAGAAGCGGCCAATTGGGGGCTTGGCGCAAGGAAACCCGGTGGCGCTCGGTCTTTCTATTGGGCTTGTTTTTTCTGGAGGTCTTAGCCATACGATTCTCGGTGCTCCGCAAGTAAAATCGTCAGATCTTTTCTCAGCCGGCTCAAGGCCGCAGCGTCGCTACTATCGTAATATCCACGGATTGCGTGCCTGCCGTCAACCAGAACGAAGCGGGAACTGTGGATAAACCCGTCACCTGCGTTCGAGCCTTCCTGGGCAAGGGGCACGGCGCTGAGGTGAAAACCTTGCTGCGCGAGCTGAAATATCTTATCCCTGTCTCCGGTGAGAAAAAACCAAAGCTTCGGGTTGGCATGGAAACGCTCGGCGTAGCGTGACAGTATTTCTGGGGTATCATGCTCCGGGTCGATGGAAATCGACACTAGCCTGAAATCGAGTTTTCCATTCATGTCACTTTGCAGCTTGGCCAACTCCGCGCTCTGAAGAGGACAGGTATCGCGACAAGTCGTATAAATGAAGTCAGCGACCCATACTTTGCCCCCCAGGTCCGCCAGGCCGAGCGGCTGCCCGCTTCTCTCAGTCAGAGTGAAATCAGGAACACGGCCGAAGTCTTGGAGCCCCGCCGCAGCCCGTTTGCTACTCATGGCACGAATCCTGGGACTCAACAGGCGCTGCGCCAACAGTGCAATTAGCATAAAACTACACAGACCCCATAGGACATAACGAATAGTGCGCTGGTTCATTTCTTACCCCGGCGGGATTTTTTCTACAAGTTTCCCGTTTTGCAGAACCTCGTAACCCTTCAACTGCAATTCATAGCCGCGCGGCGGATGGTCACGCAAATCAAGAATCATCAGGTCGAGCATGATGGTGGTCGTGACACCGGGGGATACCGTAAAAGCGCAAGGCCACTGGGTACAGAGCGTATTTCAAGCGCAGCGCCGGTTGCCCGCCTTTAAGAACCCCTTGCACACGACTCAATTTGAGTTCGAAGCCTTCGAATTTGCCTGGCGGCACGTTCGAGTCAAAGATCAAAGCCGACCGGCTTCCGGTGTATTGGGTCAGGTCGAGCTGGTTTAATTGAGGTGTCAGATGGGTCCATCCGGAGCGGAAAAACTCGAGGCGCGGATTTTGTTTAATCCGGATGCTCGCGATGGCGATCTCCAGCCTTTTGAAGTCGCCAATGGCCTCGCGGTGATCCGTCACGCGCACGGCGAGCTGACCTGTCCCCTCCGCCGCGAGCGCGGGAAACGAGGCGCACAAGGTTCCCGTGGTTCCCAAAAGGAGACTGACTAGCACAATGAGGTCGCGCATAGAAAGTCAGCGGCTCCCGGGCAAAGATGTCATGTCTCGAAAGACATCTTTCTCGAGCCAGGAGTCGCCGTAATAGTTGATCCGGCGGATGCCTTGACGGTCGATTAATGTAGTCAGGGTAGTATGCTGCACCAATCCTCTGGCTTTTCTCCTTACCGTAACCCCAAAAGAGCGCCACACGGGTTTTATCTCTTCTTCGCCGCCGGTCAGAAAAGCCCATGTGCTCAGATCGGCGCGGTAGCGGGCCGAATAAGCCTTCAGAACCTCAGGCGTGTCCACCTCAGGCTCGGTGGTAATGCTGACGAGAAAAAAATCTTTCACTCCCTGCTGATTAAGCATGCGTTGAAGCTGCGCGAATTTCGCCGTGAGCAGGGGACAAATGTCGGGACAGGTGGTGTAAATGAAGGTCACCAGCGCCAGCTTGCCGCGCAAGGTCGCGGACTTGAATACTTTTCCGTCCTGGTTCACCAAAGTGAACTGGGGAACGGAGGTATTGACGACGACGCGCGCGGTTTTGCTCGCCTGCGGCGAGCCGGGAACATGAGCGTAGGCGCGGAGGCTCAGGCCTACCGATAGCAGAAATAACAGAGCGTAAAGGAAGTTATTTTTCCACTTTGAAGTCATAGGTAACCGTGAGCTGGCGTACGCCGTCGGGAATGTTTCCGCTGAGAAGATAAGTGCTGGAATACTCTTCATCCGTCCCCGGCGGAAGCCTGATTGGAAGGAGAAAACCGCATTCCACCAAGTCGAGATAGTCGGCCACCCCTTTGGGCTCGATGAGATGGCCGATTCGAGCAAAGACTTCTTGGGTGCCCCGATTCCTGATCTTAAGAGAGAGGTTAAAGAGCTGGCCGGTTTGCGTGATGACCTCTTTTTGCGGCAGGAAGGTTTCGATTTGGGCGGAGGCCGGGACCGAGGTTTGAAAAATAATCTTCACGCCTGCCGCCCAGTTGAGAAAAAGCTTCCAGCTGTCGTTTTCTCGTACCAACTGAAATGTTTCCTCACCTTCGATCATGTTGAGACTCCCGTCACGCTTCATTTTGTCAAGAGAATCGAGGATCTGTTTTTGCCTGGCGGCGGGAAGGGCGTTTAGTTGGTAGGAATCCCAGGATAGAAGCAGCGGGGAAAGCCGGTTTGCATCAGGAACCTTAAATTTGGCAACGACTTCTGCACGGTTGGCGCCCACGGTTTTCTTACTGGCCGTGATCTCGATAAATTCGGCGAGCTTTCTTGCCGCTTCGAGGGCGAAGCCGCTAAGGACCCCGCGTTCGCGCGCGTAGTGGTCCAGGTCTTTGATTCGTTGATCTTCCGCGGCAATGTAGCGGTACGCATTTATATAGTCGCGGGCGTACGATGCCCGGAGATAGCGCTCCAGGACCACTAAAGGATCCTCTAGGTAGGCAAAGCGTTCGGCGGTTTGCAGATAAGCGGCGGGGAGGATCAGCAAAACCGCAACTGACGCGCAAAGAAGGGCGAGTTTTTGAGCCGGTCTCGTCGCCTTCATTGAACCACGAATTTGACTCGATCAGTGGCTTCTAATTCGGTTTGGTGGTCTTGCATCACCGCCCGCAGCTCTAAAGTGTGATTTCCCGGTTTGATTTCGGTAAGCGTTCCTTTGTCACCCTTGAACATTCCCATCAACTCGCCTTCGACGTAAGCGTGGAGCTGCTCGCGCCTTCCTGTGACCAGCATAAACTTAACAGGGATTTGGTCCCCTTGGAACACCTGACCGTTCTTCGGAAACAGAGCATAAAAAGCGACCGTGAGCGGCGGCAAGCGCCCGGGGATGATCGAACGCGCCATTGTGAACGCCGATGACGGCGACGGGAAAAAATGGTTCCCCAGAAACAACTATCTGCTATGGAGCTGTTCGTTTGCCGATGGCCTCCGCGGCGAAAAGCGCGAGCGAACAGCCGATCGGAAACAACACTTCGTTGATGAGTTGAGGCAGAGCCTTGGGCACGTTGAACTCTCCAGGCGCCGAGAGGCCAGCGATCAGGGTCCCGAAAACCACCCCGACCAGGCAACCCACCCCAACGTAAGCGGAGGCACCCGGGTTCACGCGCTTGCCGACCCAACCTAGTGTAGTGCGTCATAAATAGCTTTACATATGATGGGGTAAGCTGTATGTTGCCATCTTATGAGAACCGCAGAACCCATCATACTGTCGCCCGAAGAAAGTTCTGTCTTGTCGGTCTGGGCTCACGGAAGAAGTCTTTCTTTGCGCATGGTACAGCGAGCCCAAATCATCCGGATGGCAGCCGGCGGGGTTTTGAGCCAGGAGATCGCTCAGAGATTGAAGGTGTCGCGCCCGACCGTACAACTGTGGCGGCAGCGATTCTTGACCCTTCGATTGCCGGGACTGCAAAAGGACGCGCCCCGTCCAGGACGGATACCAAGAATCTCGGATCAAAAAATCCGCACAGTCGTCCAAGCGACTCTCCATACCAAGCCAGCCAATGCAACCCATTGGAGTACGCGGAGTATGGCCGAAGCCCAGGGTTTGAGCGAAGCAACGATCCGCCGCATCTGGAAGCAGCACAATCTCAAGCCGCATCTGGTCAAGACGTTCAAGCTCAGCCGTGACAAACACTTTCTGGACAAACTCATCGATGTTGTGGGGCTGTATTTGAATCCTCCCGACAAGTCCCTGGTTTTGTGCGTCGACGAGAAAAGTCAAATCCAAGCCCTGGACAGGACTCAGCCGGGTCTGCCAATGAAGAAAGGCCGCTGCGGGACTATGACCCACGACTACAAGCGCAACGGCACCACCACGTTGTTTGCGGCTCTGAGCATGCTCGATGGCAAGGTGATCGGCGACTGTATGGCGCGCCATCGGCATCAGGAATTCATTCGTTTCCTAAAGAAAATCGACAGCGAAACGCCATCCGAACTCAACCTTCATCTGATCGCAGACAATTACGGAACCCACAAGCATCCCCGTGTGAAATCCTGGCTGCGGCGCCATCCACGATTTCATCTGCACTTTATTCCAACTTCCAGTTCCTGGTTAAACATGGTCGAACGATGGTTTCGCGAAATTACCGACAAGCGTATTCGTCGCGGAACATTTCGAAATGTTTCGGAGCTGATCGCTGCCATCGAAGAATATTTGAACAATCACAATCAAAACCCCAAGGTTTTTGTGTGGACTGCATCCGTGGAGCGCATTATGGCCAAAGTTGCCAAATGTAAAGAAGCGTTGGACGCACTACACTAGCAGCATCCCTAATGCGGCGTATTCCAGACCCTTCAGACCGGCAATCAAAAACGGAAATGCTACCCCGGCACCGGGCGACGTCACCTTGAGCGCAAAGGAAACACTTTTGTGCAACGTGCGCGCGACATTGAAGGCAATGGGCGCAGAGACCAAGCCGGCTAGCGCCATCCACGAAGGCTGACCTTTCGACGCCGCCTTTCCGAAGGCCAATCCGGCGCACACGATCACGGACCAAGAAATTTTTTGCGCGAGATCGGCGGCGATGGATTGAACCCCCGGAAGCTTACCTGCGCCAGTGGCGATAACCAGCAGAATGACCTCAATGGCGAGACCGAGGAGAATCGAGAGCCAGGCAATGCGCAGCAAGGTATCGGAGAGATTGGCGCTCTGGCTCTGTGTGGGGCTGGGTGGGGCGGGCAAAGGCGTGGCGGCTTCGTTCATCGGCGGACTCCGTTTATTACGGCGAGTGCGTTGCGACGATATAACAGATCCGGCGGGTCTTGGCTACAATCTTCAACCGGAAACCACACATACCGGCACGCACCGTTATCATCGGTTTTGCCGCGATTTTCCGCTGCGTCAACGGGGGATATTCCGCTGACGGTGGAGATGGACATGACGCCCGAGATATTAGCGCCGCACGGCTCGACGACAGATTCGATCTATTCTGGCTCATTGATGGTGCTTAACCGATGTCGTGCCTTATGGCCAAGGTGAATTGTGGCGGAGCGCAAAAAAGGGCGTCGATGATGCGGATTCTGGCCGCCGAATGAAGTCCTGGCGCCCAAGCGGAGAGACTCGGATCGCCCCGGTTTATTGGGCGGGACGAAATCCGAACTGCAAGCCGCAATGGGCGAAGCGAACACCGAACGGACGACGAATCGCTTCCAAATCCCTGGAGAAAATTTTCAAGGCCAAACTTGCACGTTCGAGAGCCTAGGCTCACTTGGTTGTGAAGGTAACCTTGTCGGTCGCATCCAGTTCGGTGTTGTGATCGGGGGTGACGACTCGAAGCTCCAGGGTATGCAGCCCCGGTTTGATCCCCGTCAATGTTCCCTTGGAGCTCTTAAACATGCCCGCCATCTCGCCGTCGACATAGGCATGGACGTGCTCGCCGATCTTGCCTTTTTTCATCTGGAACTCCAGCGGTACGGAGTCTCCTTTGATGACTTGCCCCGCTTTAGGAGAAATGATTTTAACACTGGCTCCCTGAGCCGGCTTGAGGGTCGATTGGGGCGCCATTTTCTCGCCCTGCTTCATCGGCATCTCCATGCCCTTCATGGCTCCCTCTTGAGCCACGCCTGGCACCGCTGAGAGCGCCCCTATGACCGCGAGAGCCGCTACAGTCAGACTTTTCATTTTTTTCTCCTCCTGTTTTTATTTCACGTTGAATCACAGCCTAACTGTTGTCCCCACCTTTATCCGGGCGGAATTTTGTTTATCAGCCTGCCGTTGCTGTAGACTGCGTAACCCAGCAACTGCAGTTGGTAGGCTTCAGGTGGGTGGTCACTCATATCCATTACCGAAAGATCGAGGACAATCCTGGTGACCTCCCCCGGGTTGACGGAAAAAGCAAGAGCCACGGGTATGAGTTTGTTGCTGATCGGAACGGGGACAGAATCTTTCTTCAAAACCCCGTCGACGCCGTTCAGTTTGAGTTCGAGGCCTTCGAAGGAGCCCGAATCGATCTCCGCCTTAAAAATCGTCGCGGCAGAGTGACCGACGAATTGCGTCAAATCGACGCGGTTTACAGCCGGGTTCAGACTTATCCAGCCCATCTGCCAGAATTTTAAACCGACCTTTGGACTGAGCCGGATAAACTCGACGGTTATATTCGCACTTGAGAAATCGCCGATGGCCGCGCGATGATCTTTGATTTGCACTTCGAGCAGACCTTTTCCGCCTTGTCGGTTGCAGGCTAACGGCGCTGCGCAACAGAGCGCGACGAACAAGAAGCAACGGGATAGCGCTCTAGTCCAGATTCTTTGATGAGGGGATAGAATCATTGCACCACAAAACTAACCTCGGCTCTGGCGTCCAGTTCCGTAAGATGATCTTCAGTTGTGACTCTGACCTCAAGAATATGCTCGCCGGGTCGGATTCCGGTTAAAGTTCCGCCGCTAGGATCGCTGAACATGCCCATGAGCTGGCCGTCGACGTAGGCGTGCACATGATTACCTCTTTTCCCCTTAACTAATACATAACGTAAAGGAACTTCGTCGCTGTGAAATACTTCCCCCGGCTTCGGAGAGAGGATAGTAACTTTGGCCCCCTCTGCTGGTTGAAGTTTCGGCGCGGGGGTTAAGAGGTAGCCCAACCAAGTTAGGATGTTCAACCTTTCGGGGTAAGCCTGTAGCCCGCTGCTTCCGCCTGTGCTGATCTGGTGAAGACTATGAATGCCGGGCGGCAAAAGGGTTAGGAACGCCGTGACGCAGAAGACCCCAAGACCCAAAACGGCTTCGCCGCCGATTCTTCTTAGCATTATTCTTTGGAGCCGATTCGGAAGCCTTTTAGCTTTTGCGTTTTCGAGCAATTTCGGCTTAGTTGATAGAAAATTAAGCGCTCCGATAGCAACCATGCAGAAAAAAAGGAATAGTTTAAATATCAGAACTTGTCCGTACGGAGTTTCGAAAAGGATGTCTAGCCGCTGCACCTGGATCCAGCTTTGATAGATTCCTGTCGTCAGTAGCACGGCGACGGCGCTCAAGGCGAGGCAAGAAAACCGCCGTACGGTCTCCGCCGTCCAGGATGGAGCCAAGTGAAACCGTCGCGTGCCCCGGTGCAGGACCCAGAACAAAATCGGCAGCCCACCGGCCCAAACCGCCGTTGCTAAAAGATGAAGTGCATCCGCGGAAACGGCGAGTCTTGTGGATTCGCGCACCGCGACGGCGTGGCTCGTAAGGCTGCGGCCGGCGACAAGCGGCAAGGATAAGACGAGCCAGACGCGGAGTCCTGTACGATCGTTTCGCCTTCGACCGTACCAGAACATCCCGGCCAAAAGGAAGAACGCATAAACCTGCCGCACGCTCCAGACTTTCCCGCTCTGGGTATACCGCAAGTAGCGGTTAAGGAGATCCCAGGTCGGAAACGCTCCGCCGTTTAGCTTGGTTCCCTGAATGATGAGTGAAACAATAGAACCGACGATAAACAGCGGAAGAAGTTTTACCGCAAACGAGAGGAGCTGCCGAAGAAAATAGCCAGGCTCGCCTTGAGGCAATAAAAAACTCGCCATGAGTAAGGCACCGACAAGAAGGGCCAGTGTGCTATAGGTTAATGCGGACGCGGCTCCCTCGATAATGAACATAATTTATTTACTTTTATTCCGAAATGACCGTGAACCGCAGCATGTCGTCGGCGATGTTGTATCCACTGAAAGTACCTGCCACTCCAAAATGTAATTCGCCGGGCCCAGGGGTTTCAGGTGAAATCCATTTGTGTCTCCGCAAGTCTGCGCAGCTTTGCCTGGAGGAAAAAAATCAATGCGCCAAAATTCATGAGAACTAATTTCGAAAGCCTTTTCATTTCATTTTTCCGGTGAAGTTCAAAATGTCACTTCTTGGCTACAGCAAAAGTAAAGTCTCCCTCGGTGACGTGCGTGTCTTTCGCGAGCGCCTTCCAGTAAACGTGATAAGTGCCCGGCGCCAGCGGCGTAAGATCCACTTCGAGCACGCTGGCGTCCGGTCCGCTTACGCGGCTGTTACCTTTGTCCACCTGCTGTTTCGCCGAATTGTAGACCGCAATCATGCTGAATTCCGGCTCAAGCTCGCCATCAAACCAGATCGTCACTTTTGGTGGCGAAACGGCGACCGTCCAGCCCACTCTGGGCTCGGAGCGCACCGGAAAGGCATGACCTCGTGCCGCCTTGGGGAAGGTCGTAAGCATCAAAAACAAAGCCAGCACTGAGCCGGGCACGACTGTGCTTAAGCGGGTCATCTTTGTGTCGAGCCGATGGTTCCCCAGGGTGTCCAGGTAAAGACCGCGGGCCAAAGGTCGTCGAGAAACAAATGGATCAACGCTCTAACGCCGACGTTTTTTCCCGAAACATTATTCAACGGTACCTGCGCTTCGAGGCCCAGCTCCACATACCGTCCCGCCCAGATAATACCGGGATTGGCAAAGGCTGTGGTTTGACCCCTGCTCGGTTTGGAGACGTTCGTTGAAAAATTGAATTCTACGAGCGGAAAAAGACGGTTAAACGGCGCACCGAGGCCGACATCCCGAACAAAGGACTGCAAGTAGGGAACGCTATAGATCACCGCGAATCCATAGTCGATCGTGGTAGGATTGCGCTCCTTGTCATCACCGCTGCCGGTTGTGCGGTTGGCCGGATTGTTTACGGTGAACTGTCCGGTGATGGCAAAGGGCTTCAAGTAGGTTAAGGCATCGGGCAGATCGCCAAGGCCTTTGCCGAAGTAGAGAGCCGGTGAGATGGTAGTGACTTTTTCGGCGACACGTTGCGAGCCAACTCCCCCGGCTTCGACCGTTAAGCCGGCGCTCAAGATGCTTTCACGCTCGCCGTTTTTGAGAAGGACGTATTTGAGGCCGAATTCGGGATTTCCGGCTCCCGAAGTCCGATGTTCACCTGACTCTCGCGGATTGAAGAATAGATATTCCCAGCCGACGCTGATCGCAAAGTCCGGCGTGAGACGCTTGGAAAACTCAAAGCCCACGCTGGTTTCTCTTCCTTCCGCGTTTTTGGGCTGTGTATTGTATTGAAGCAGATCCATCTCGTCGGACGCGAACGGATCTTCCAAGACAAGGGTCGAGGGAAGAAATAGTTTCCCCACGACGCCGTGGGCGTGGACCAACCCGGCCCAACAAACCAAAATAAGACATGGAATCGGAAAGGCGGCGTAACGTCGTCGCATTATCTGCCTCCGTCATTTCGTTCCACCCGTTCCCTAGGCGAACGGGTTTCCTGCGTTTCCCCAGTCAGGGGAAACGGCATTCTGTGTGGATCACAATGGAGCGAAACTCAGATTGCGGGAGGCGCTCTTGTGCGGAAAGGCGATGGGGAAAGATAAGAAATCCAAACCTTGGGGGACGTGTGAAAAAGCTGCAAAGGAGTCGCGAAGGTGGCAACGTAAGGAATTGAAGGCGCGCTCAGCACGCAGCCTTTGCTCAAGGTGAAGCTGACACAGGTGTTCTCCGCGTTCTCATCGAACATGTGATGGACGCGGTGCGGCGTGAGCTCAATCAAGAAGAAAAGGAAGACCGCCGCCGCGACCAGGCAAGTGATACGGAAATCTTTCTTTTTGATTCTAGGGCGGCACATCGGAAGTTGCATCCCTATTAATTCAGGCTGTGCCACGATGTCAAGCGCCGCCGGCGACGGGGGATCTGAAGCGCCGGCGCAAGGAAAAGGCCACCTCAAGCCCGGCGAACAAAAATGCCGACGTCAAAACGATCGTGGCGGCCGAAGAGATGTCGAGGTAGAAGCTCAGGTACATGCCGACGGCGCCGCAGAATGCTCCCAGAGCCGGCGATACAATGAGAAGCGCGGTGAAACCTCGCGTGAGGTAACGCGCGATCACGGGCGGGATGACGATCGCAGCTGCGACCAGGGTCACCCCCAGGATTTGCGTGGAGGCGAGCACGGTGACGGCCAGCAGCATCATAAATATAAAATCAACCGATCCTGTGGATATCCCGTACGCGGCCGCGACCTCCGGATCGAAGGTAGAGAACAGGAGTTGCCTGCGGATGATCAAGAGGCCGACAAAAACCAGGACAGAAATTGCGGTAACGATCCAGAGGTCTTGCCGGGTGATGCCCAGGATATTGCCGAACAGGGCCGCCTCGATGTTGCGCGTAAAGCTGCGATAGGTGGAGACGATCGCGACGCCGATCGCAAAGCTCGAAGTGGTTACGACGCCGATCGCGGCGTCAGCCCCTACTAACCGCCGGTGACTGATGAGATGAATCAGGCCGGCTGAAATGAGAGCCCACAGGCCGGCGCCCAGAAAGAAATTGATGTTGACGACATAGCTAAGGACGGCACCGCCGAAAATGGCGTGGGAAAGGCCATGACCGATATAACTCATCCGGCGCAAGACCACGTAAACGCCGATGAATCCGCAGAGTGCTCCGACCAGCATCGCGGCGATCAGGCCGTGGCGAAAAAATTCATATTGAAGCGGCAGCGACAAGAACATTCTAGGAATCGGAATGGGGTCTTTCGCCGATCATGATCATGCCGTCGTGGAGGAAGACCACCATGTCGCCGCGGTAGGTCTCGCGGAGGACCTCAGGTGTAAAAACCTCCTGGGGACGGCCTTCGGCAACGACCCGGCGGTTAAGGCAGACGACCCAAGGAAGATGCGCCGCGACCCAGTTGAGATCGTGGGCGGTAATCACGATCGCAACTCCATGGTGATTGATCTCGTGCAGAAAGTGAATCACGTCGTCGCGCGAGCGAATATCGAGCCCTGCCGTCGGCTCATCCAGGAGAATCAAGTCCGGCTCCCCCAACAAGGCGCGCGCCAGAAACACCGCCTGTTGCTGGCCGCCGGAAAGCTCGCGGATATGGCGCTTGCCCAGGCCCTTGAGGTTCAGACGTTCCATAACGGCATGAATCTTTGCCCGGTCCTCCTTGCTTGGGCCGCGCAGCCAGTGATTCCTGCGGAAAAGCCCCATCAGGATGACTTCCTCGACCATGATCGGGAAATCCCAGTCGATGGTCTCGAGTTGAGGGACATAACCGATTTTCTCAAGGGCTGATCCGGTAACTTGTTTTCCGCGCAGGGCAACGTTGCCCGTCAGCGGCGAAACCATGCCCAAAATCGTTCTCAAAAGCGTGGTTTTGCCGCCGCCGTTGGGGCCTACGACGGCCACGAACTGGCCTGGCCAAATCTTCAACGAAACACCCTGAATCGCCGTGTTGGTCCCGTAACCGCTGCTCACCTTGGTGAGTTCGAGCAGCGGCGTAACAATCTGGTGGGCATCCGGCGGCTCTTCGATTCCGTGGGGATGAAGGCTGCCGCGCCCTGCTTTGTGAGGGGAGTGGTCTGTGCTCACGAAAATTTCCTTATTTTCTGATCCGATAATCGGCGTGCGAGCCTGCAACCGGAGCGGGGTCGACCTGTTTTAGCGGGCCGCTCGAGCCTCCTAAGGCCTCAAACATAACTGTAAGGTTCTCGATCATCATGCCAATATACGAATGTTGCGGCGCGCCGGGTTTTCCCGGCAGCTCGTCGTCACGGAGCTTATCAATATAGCGGGTCTTCGTCTCTCTGGCGATCTGTTCGAGGACGGGACTGGGAAAAACCTCTGAGCCGAAGACCGCAGGAACCTTTTCCTTCCTGATCTGGTCAATCAGGCGTGCTACCTCGCGCGGGCTGGGGTCGGAGAAATCAGAAGGCTGGACCGCGCCGATGACCTGAAAACCATAGCGCCGCGAAAAGTAGGGCCAGGAGTCGTGATACGTGAGAAGCCTGCGGTTCCCTGCCGGGATGGTTTTCACCGCTTCCTTGATCGCCTGGTCGAGAGCGGTGAGTTTTTTTAGATATTGAGCGGTATTGGTTTCGTACGTTTCTTTGTTCTTGGGGTCAAGGCGGATGAGTTCGTCGCGCACCAGCTCGGCGTAACGTATGGCATACGGGGGATTCAACCAGAGGTGGGGGTTAGGGTGGCCGTTTTCCCTGGGAAAGCTGAAGTCGAATATATAATCGCTCTGGCTGATGGTTTTGTCGCCCAGCGATAGAATCGCAGCTCCCTTTTTCATGTTTGCCTTGGCCAGCTTTACGGTCGGGATCTCGAGATCAAGCCCGTTGATGATGATCAGGTCGGCGCTCGAAAGTAGTTGACTGTCGGAGGGAATGGGCTCGAAAGTATGGGAGTTGATTCCTTCTGGTATGATTCCGGTGAGTTGAATCCGGTCGCCACCCACGTTTTCCACGATGCTGGTAATGGGCGCGACCGTAGTCACAACCTTCAATTTCGCTTCCGTCTTCGCCTCAGGTTTCTCCTCTCTCCTCTGACAGGCAACCAGGTTGAACACGATCGCCGTTACAGCCATGAGTGTTATGCTACGATTGATGATCATGGGTCTTTGCAGCTCCTGATACACAAAATCTGGAAACGGTCCGCATTGAGAACACAGCGCGGGAGCCCCAGCGGTCGACCACTTGGGTTGGGGAGCGGTCAGAAGCGAGCAAGCAACGCACAAAGTCTTGATAGCACCTTTTAGTATTTCATGCTACCGCAGGGCAATGATCGGCTAACTAGAACGAGGCGTCCTTAGCGAGTTGCACTTGATTGGAAAAGCGGAAGACTCGCGACTCAACCGGGGCAGCGGATCGTTATTGGAACAAAGTACGGGTTATTTTTTGAACCCGCCGAATAGCGCTCTCCGTTCTTCGCCTTGCCAGAAGCATTGCACGCCGGCAAAGCCGGCTTCCCTTAGCCATGCTAAATGATTCTCCAAGGGGTGAGTCAGAAGTTCGAAATTGAGAAAACAACCTCCCGTTTTGACGAGCGGAAAGAGCTCTTTGTATATGGCTCGAATGATGCCGGCTTCGCGCGCGTTGTGGATTGCAATCGATGACACCACGGCTTCGAAAGGTCCCTTGATCTGTTGGCTCCAGCCGGGCTTGCGAAAGTCAGAAAAAATATAACTAAAACGGCTCCTCAAATTACCCATGCGCTCCAACCCCAGCTTGGTCATCTCTTCCGAACCATCTTGGCATACGGCAGTAGCGCTAGGAAACTCGTTGAGCAGAAATTGGGTTAATGCCCCGTATCCCGCCCCGATGTCTAAAATCCTGATGGCTGCGTTTTTGTCATAGGGGATGGTTTTCGCCATCAGCTGGAACGGCTCCAGTCGATTTATCTCTTTTTGATCCTGACCCTCAGCCCACTTGGAAACATACTCTTGAGAATGCCAATCGTGGGGACTGTGATGGCGGTGATGCTCCGATGAATCCGGTGTCTTTGACATGGGCGACCTCCTTGGGCTTGGTTTTTGTTAAGCCTTCCAACGGGAACTCTTGTGATTATCTACGCAGCCGGAAGCGGTAGATATAGGTAAACTCGGCAGGGACATTCTTACCGTCCTTTTGGGCTGGTTCGAAGCGGGATTGCTTCACCGCCTTGAGAGCTTCTTCATCGAAACCTGGCCCACCGCTCTTGGTAATCTCCGCCTTCGTGACCTTACCTTCCGTGTCAACTTCAATTCTTAGTGTGACGTCACCTTCCAGTCCCATGCGCAAAGCCAGCGGAGGATACGAAGCTCTAACGGTTTGTAGCGGTTTTGCTGCGCGGTTGGTGCGCAAGACCGTAGTTGGTTGCGGAAGCCCGGGCGCTCCGGAACTTCTCCCCAATCCGGAATCAGCCGTGCCAGCGCCACCCCCGGCGGTGCCTGATCCCGGCGCCACCGCGACGTCGCCCTTGCCGAAAAGATTGCCGGCGCCTGTTTCGCTGCCGCCCCCTTCGACCCTGGCTGTCGGGGAGAGCGGAGGAGCCGCTTCGGATTCGGTTATCGGGGCGGGCTTGGTTTCAAGAGGCTTCGAAGGTTTTTCTTTGAGCGCGACCTGTGGCGGGGGTTGTGGGGGCTGGACAGGCTCACTTCTAACAAGGGGCTTGATCTCTTTGGGCTTTTCGATCTTGGGAGGCGGCAGCGGCTTTTTGACTTGGGGAGGCGCCTCCATCTTTTGAATGGGCTTGACTGGCTGCTGGCGCGGCACATCGACAAGGCTAATCGGCAGAAAATCCTGGCGGTGCAAGTGGGCCGTCTGCTTGATGATGACCGAGGCGAGAACGATCACTGCGCCGTGAATGAAAAAGGACGCGAACAGAGAAATGCTCAGCAAGTCGTCTTTCACTGCCGGATATCCTTGGGTTTCACGGCAATAGCCATTTTTGCTACGCCGGCCTGCCGCGCGTCGTCCATCACGCCGACCACGAACCCGTGCTCGACTCGCTCGTCGGCGTTAATCAAAACCAATAGGTTCGGATTCGCTGACACGCGCTGTTGGAGAGCGATGCGAACTTTCTCGCGCGGAACTTCTTGCTTGTCGATGAATACCTTGCCGTCGGGAGTCATCGTCACCGATGCGCTCTCGCTGGGTGGTTGTTGGCCGGTCGCCGCTTTCGGTAGGTTGACCGGCAGGCCGCTGTAGCGGCTCATCGATAAAGTCGAGATCATGAAAAAGACCAACAGGAAAAAGATCGTGTCGATCATGGGAATGATCTCGATGCGGGCTTTCTTGGCTGCGCGGCGCGCGAGCCGCATTACTTTTTTCCTGCCTGCTCGCTCAGCAGAAACTCGAGCCGCGAGCCGTAGTACTCGATCTCTTCGAGTTCGCGTTCGGCTCGGTTGGAGAAATAGTTGTACGGAATGAGCGTAAGAATCGCGATGAGGAGTCCGGTCGCGGTCGCAATCAGCGCTTCGGCGACGCCGCCGGTGACGGCATGAGGCTGTCCGAGGCCGGCTTCGGACATAATGCCGAAAGAACTGATCATCCCGGTGATCGTTCCCAACAGACCGAGCAATGGGGCGAGCGTGATGATCGTGTCAAGAACGGTAAGCCGTCTCTTGAGCACGGGAATTTCAGCCTGGGCCGAAACCTCTAGCGCCTTGGGGAGCGAAGCATTTCGGTGGCTTAGGCTTGCGGCCAGGACTCTGGCAGTCGGGAGCGCAGAGCTTTGGCCTAACTGCTGTGCCTGGGTGAAGTCCTGCTTCTCAACCAGGTCCAACATTTTCTCAACCGGCTCTTTCGACCGGATAGGCTTCCAGAAGATAAATCGCTCAATGCTGACCGCAAGCGAGATGATGGAGCATGCAACAAGCGGGACCATCACAGGCCCCCCTTTGATCAATACGTCGATAAAGTCAAACATAGAAAGCCAATTTCAGTAGCGCTCTATAACGAACACCCTTATGGTCTTGCGTGCTCCCCGGGGGATGCGCGGAGGAACAGAAGCAGGAACATCGCAATCAGATAGGAGCTGGAGATGAGGCTAAAGGCCATGCTAAAGCCGTAGTGGGTCATAACCCATCCCGTTGCGACGGTCCAAAACGGGATCGAAATAAAACCGATCAGGAAGTAAAGACTAAAAGCCGCGTCCAGGACCTCAGGCTCCACCATGTCGCTCAACAGCGCTTGAGTTAGCGTCTGACGCGAAGAAACGACGGCTCCGTAAATGACCAGGTTTGTCAGAAGCAAAAGCGAAACGTGCCCCTGCCACGCAAGCCATAGATTCGAAAGTCCCGACAAAAGAAGGGACGCTTGAATCGTCAGTACTCGATTGAAGCGGTCCGAGGCCCAACCCCATAAGAGTGGACCGAGAAAGCTCCCTATTTGTATAAGGGTAAACAAGAATGCCGCATGAGTAACGTCAATCCGAAAATCGTTGACAAAATGGGGAACGATGTAGGTCTCGTTGATTCCCTGCCCGCGACCAGCAGCGCCGACCATGAGAACGAGAGACAGGACCATGATGTTTCTGTTCTGCAAGCATTTTTTGTAGGCAGGCCATCCCAGATGAGAGCTGCTGGTCCTTTCAGCCGCCGAAGTTGCAGGTCGCAGGGCGTCTCTGAAGACAAGACAGGTGAGCCCAAGCACAACAGCCGGAATGCCAACAATCCAAAACACGCCTCTCCAGCCAACATGGACGACGAGCAAGGCGGCGAGAATCGGCGCCAAGAGCCCGCCAAACTGGCCGGCAGCGGAATGGAAGGCAAGCGTGCGGCCGCGCGCTTTTTCAAAGTAACTCGCGAGGATGCTTGATCCCACCGGGTGTTGTGGGCTGGAACCTACGCCGCCGACAAATCTCGTGGCCAGAACTTGCGTCAGGCTGGAAGCAAAACCGGTAGCCAGCACTGAGATTCCCAGGATGACGTTGCCAATTCCAAGCAATACGCCGCGCCGCACATAAGGCACGAAGAAACCGCTGAAACCTTGCAGGAGGTTGCCGACAATGTTATAGGCGGCCGTGATCGAGCCGATCGCGATAAAGCCAAAGCCCAAGTCTTTCATCATCGCGGGGTACAAAACCCCAAGCATGGTGGACTGAAAATGGTTAAAGAAATGAGCGCTGCAGATAATGCTAAAAACGGTCTTGTGACCGTAGGGGGTTTTGGTTGTCATCTGAGAAGTTTGATCCCTGTTTAGATTTTTTATTGAACGGAGAAAACGAATATTGCCTTCAATGCATGCGCGGCGACGGGGTCTAATTTACGCAGGATTTGATTTTCCTTCAAGGTTAGAGGGCTTTTTACGTCGCCTTCGAGCAGCCAGACTCAAGCGCGACTCTTATCATGAACTTCGGTCCCGGTCTCGCTCACCACAAGTGAACCGTCATTCCCGCTTGTATCGTTAGGGGCCCGCCGGGCGTGAAGTGGATGTCGTTGACTCCGCCGGGCGGCTCTCCAGGCAGTCGCGACTCGTGGTAAAATTGGGCCGCCTTCCATTTCGTGTTGGTGAGGTTGGTGATGGCGAAGAGAAATTCATACCGGCGCCATTTGTATTTGAGAAGCATATCCAGGATCGTATAGCCTTGGATGTTAGAGACGCGGTTTTCATCGCCCCAACGAGGGCCGACGGAGTTCATCTGCATCCGGCCTTCGAGCCCCCATGGGAACCGGACGTTGAATCCGCCGTAAGCCACGAAACGAGGGGCTAGAGGAACGGCGTCGCCGGTCTTCACAAATTTAGCCCAAGTGTAAGAGATATCGAGATCAGCGCTCAGCCACTCGAGGATCTGGTAACGGAATTCGCCCTCGACTCCCTGCCGCTGGGTTGCCTCTTTGACCTCGGTGGTTCCGTCGTCGCCGGCCCAAACCAACTCGCTGGCTAAATGGAGCCTCCAGTAGTCGACGGCGAAATTTAAGCGCTCAAAAAGCTGCGTTCTAAATCCCACTTCTCCCCCGAGCGCCCTTGGTAGCACCGGCTGGCCTGTGCTGGAAACAACGTCGCGCGCGTCGTTGCTGTGGTAGCCGCCGCCGAAATTCAGATAGATGTTCGAACCTCGAACCCAACTGTTGTCGGAGAACGGCGAAAGGATAAAGTTCAACTTCGGATTCGCGATAAAGCCCTCGGCCTTTCCGGAAATTCGGTTTGCCGGATCCGCCGGGTCTCCATCATTGGCCACGTCAAAGAAAAACTTATCAAACCTTACACCTATCTGGGTGCGGAACCAGGAATTGGGCCGAAATTCTTGCTGCGCATACCAGGCGAGGTTGGTCTGATTAACGAAGGAATCTGTCGTGGTGCTGAGGCGCTGGCGCTTGACGTCATGGAAAAGCCCCACGCGAGCGCTGTCGGTGCGACTGGAAAAGCCCATGAGAGTTTCGGTGGGGATATTGAAGAGGGTGTAGTGCCGCCGGTAGTTTAGATAGCTCCCGCCCGCAAACCGCTTGTCGGTCTGTTCGATTTCGTCCCCGTTGACCGGATCGTTCAGGAAGAAAGTAAAATTCGACCACAGCTGGAAATTATACCAGGTGGTCCAGACCTGCGCGTTGAGCGATTGATTGGCATCGGCATAATTGTAGACCAGATTGAGATTCTGCCGTTCGGTCTTTCCGCCTTCGCTGGGATCGATCGCGTCGAACCAGCCGAGAAGCCCGGCCTCGACCTCGCGCAGCGGAATTTCTCCCGAAGCATTCCAGTAGCTTTTGAAGAAGGTCCCCAGGAAGCTCAGGTTGGATGTAGCCGTAGAGAGCAGGGTCAATTTCGTGAAAACATTGAAGCGGTTGAAGTTCTCGGGATTCTTGTAGGGTCCCTGATCGTGATAGGCCTCGAAGGCGATAAAAGGCGTCAAAGGGGTGCCTTCCGGAGGAGAAAGAATACTCAAGTAGCGCTGTTGGCTATAGCTTCCACCCGTTATCGTTCCACTTGTGTCCTTATCTCTTCTTTTGGTGACAATGTTGACCGCTGCGGCTGTGTCGAAATCGCCGAACTGCACAAAGTAGGGTCCTTTATAGACTTCGACATGATCCACGGTTTCCGGGATCAACCAGTGAAGGTCGGCGTAACCCTGGCCGTGGCCGTGGCTGGGAAAATTTACAGGAATGCCGTCGACGAAAATAGCCACATCGGTCCCGTGATCCGCATCGAAACCTCTGACGAAAATCTGATCTGCTTTGCCCCCTCCCTGGTGCTGGGAGACAAAAAGACCAGGGACAAGCCGCAGAATGTCGCTGGGCGTCGTCGTGGGTCGCAGCTCGAAGTCCAGCCGCCTGATGCTCTCTTCGGAAGCGGTACTTACGGGTAGCTGTTCCCAGACGTAAACCTCGACCGGCTTACTGGAGGACGGAGGCTCAGAGGCTTGAGAAGATTGAGACGGAGAACCCGATGTTTCTTGAGATGGTTGGGGTGACGCGCTCGGCGTCTCTTGACAAATCCCGATACTCCAATCGTTCTGAGGGCGTAAACGGAGAGAATTTGAAAGGTAGGGCACCGGCCAGTTGGGACCAGCACGCCGACGAACAGCTTGGTCTCACTATTTTCCAAATTCGTGCTATCCGGGGAGAAAAAAATTTAGTCCTTTATTTGCGCGGTTGTAATTACCAGCTTGCCGTTTTCCACTCCCTTGGTGGCGATGAGCTTTCCCGCAACTTCGTGCACCTTTGCCGCGGCGCCTCTGATGACAACGACTTCGAGGCAGTTGTTTTCATCCAGGTGGATGTGCAGGCTAGCATTGATGGCTACTTTGGCTTTGTGCTGCATGTCGGCCAAAATATCCCCCAGGTGATGGGTCCGATGATCGTAAACCAGACTAACCACGCCGACGAGTTCTCCCTCCCCTTTACTGACTTTTTTCTGAATGAGGTGGTCGCGGATCAGATCTCTTATCGCCTCAGAGCGGTTGGCGTAACCCAACTCATCGATGCTGCGGTCAAACGAGCGCAGCAAGTCCTCTTCAAGGGAGACTCCAAAGCGAGAGATCTTCGGCATGGATTGGTACGTTTTTTCTTCCAGTAATACCAGCCAAAGTTATGTCAACCCATACTTATAGAGGAATTTATGCTCTTTAGCGAGACCCTCGTCGCACGCGGTGGTCGCGCGCTTGGTTTATGTGCGTTGCCTTGTGGCCAGGATCAACAGAAAGACTGAAAGCATAACGAGGACAATAGTTCCGCCCGTGGAGAGATTAAGATAGAAGGAGATGACGATGCCGGCGAGGACGGAGAACAGCGATATCGCTTCGGCATACCAAATGGTTTTGGCGAAACTCTGGCGCAATTGCAGCGCTGCGATGACCGGAATCACAATGAGAGCCGCGATCAGGAGCACGCCGATAATTGGGATCGAAAGTGAGATGGTGAGCGCCGCGAGCACGATGAGAACCGTATTCATCCACTGTGTCGGGATGCCAGACACTCGTGCCGACTCTTCGTCGAAGGTGATGTAGACGAGCTCCTTATAAAACAAGGTCAGTACCACCGCCACGATGACCGCAATGGTGGCGATGGTATAGATATCGGTTTGTGTAACCGTGACGATGCTCCCGAATAAATAGTTGAAGAGGTTGGTATTGAAGCCTCTACCAAGACTCAAGAGAATAGTGGCAAGTGCAAGGCTTCCAGAAAGAAAGAGCGCAAGGGCGGACTCACCGTAGATGCGTCGCGTATTTCTTAGCCGCTCGATTCCGATGCTGGAAACCACGGTAACCGTGAGCGCGGTGAGGATAGGACTAATGTTGAACAAGAAGCCGAGCGCGATTCCCGCGAGCGAAACGTGCGCCAGGGTGTCCGCGATCAGTGAGTAGCGGCGGAGCACGAGAAACGTGCCGATCAGCGGAGCGATCAGAGCCACGATTACGCCTGCCTCTATGCCACGAACCACAAAACCATACTGAAGGATATCGGGCATGATTAGGGATGGGGGTGAATAGCCTTATGGGTCTCCTTGAAATATTCGTCCAGCGAGTTGTGGTAGAACGCCGTTCGATCAATGCAAGCGACGTGCATTGCCTGATGCGCTATGCTCTCGATGTCGTGCGTCACGAGAACCACGGTCAAGTGGAGTTTCTGGTTGAGTTTTCGAAGCAGAGCATAGAACTCCTCTTTGATATGCTGTTCTACACCGACGGTCGGCTCATCAAGGAAGATGACCTCGGGGTCGCCCGCGAGCGCTCTCGCGATGAACACGCGCTGCTGCTGGCCGCCCGACAGATCGCCGATAAGGCGGTCGCGATACTGCCACATATCGACCTGCTCAAGGGCGCCACGCGCTTTATCCCTGTCCTCGCGCTTGAGGCGATGGAACATTCCGCGCCGCCCATATCGGCCCATCAGAACGATTTCCTCGACAGTCGCGGGGAAATTCATGTCAAAGTTCGTCACCTTCTGGGATACGTAGCCGATTTTACACCAGTCCTTGAATTTCGAGGCATCCTGGTCGAAGAGCTTGACGGAACCCTATGAGGGGTTAAGCAGCCCGAGTATAATCTTCATTAACGTTGTCTTGCCTGCTCCATTTCCGCCCACGATCCCGAGATAGTCGCCGCGATGGATCGTGAAACTGATGTCACGGAGGACTTCACGGCTGTTATAGGAGAACGATATATGCTTTACCTCAATGATGTTTTTGCTATGATCTACCGTGCGCATTGGAGTGCGATCCTGAGGTTGGCGAGATTCTCTTGCATCTTAGTCAGGTAATTCTTGCCCGCGGCACGTTCATCGTTAGTGACGCCTTCGATCGGATCGAGAACCATGGTGTGAGCGCCGATCTCCGTTGCAATCGTCTGCGAGAGTTTCGGGGACACGAGGCTCTCAAAGAATATCACCTTCACATTATTTTTTCGCGCAAAATTCGCGATATCGGCAAGCCGGCGCGGCGAAGGCTCGGCGTCGGGTGAGAGCCCTGCAATTGGCACCTGCTTCAGATGATACGTCGTCGCGAGATATCCGAATGCGGCATGCGAGGTAATGAAGTCCTTCTTCGCGCAATGCGCGAGACCCTGACGGTACGCGTTGTTGAGATCATCGAGTTTCGATTTCAGAATCCGCGCATTGGAGCCGTAGTAATCGGCATTCCCGGGATCCGCGTGCGCTAGGACCGCTGCGATTTTATCCACCATCTGTTTCGCGAGGGGCGGAGAGAGCCATACATGCGGGTCAAGAATATTCTCCCCGTTTTCAATGACATGTTGAGTGGTCAATCCCTGGCCCGCAGTTAAGACGACCGTGCGCTTCAGATCGATGTTCTCTTCGATCCTGTCTCCCCATGGCTCGAGGTTACCGTTGAGAATCAGAACGCGGCTGCTTTCAATACGGGCGATATCTTGCGCTGTCGGTTCATAGTCATGCGGCTCGGCATCGGCTGGCGTCACGTTCAGCACCGCGACTTTTTCCCCGCCGATTTGTGATGCAAAGAAATACAGCGGGTAGAAGCTTGCCGCCACCTCCAATTTCTGGGACTCTCGGTGCGGCATTCTATGTCATACGAAAACATACGAAACAATTCCAATAACGATGATACCCAGAATCGAGCTGATCAGGATCGTGCGATTCATATGGATGCCATATCGTTTCTAATGCAGGCGTTGCAAAACTCAAAGGGATTAAACGACTCGTTCGTGACTTTACCGTTGCGCCTTTGCGTGAACTCCTTGTTCAGGAGCTGTACAAAATTGCAAGCAACGAAGTCCGCGACCGAATCACACGGGTTCCCCTTCAAACCTTAATAATCGCGCGCTGTTGAAAATAACGAGAAACCCGCTGAACTCGTGGATGAAGGCCGCGGCAATTGGACTGACCCATCCCAGACTGCTGGCAATGATCGCCAGCACGATGAACACAAACCCGGCCAGAAGGTTCTGGTGGATGATCTGTACCGTGCGCCGCGATAACGCCAGCAGAACCGGCAGCCTGCCGAGGTCGTCAGTCATCAACGCCGCGTCGGCGGTTTGGAGCGCCACATCGCTACCCAGCGCGCCCATGGCCACGCTCAAATCACCCGCGGCGAGCGCGGGCGCGTCGTTGATGCCATCGCCGACCATGAGCACGCGGTGGCCCTGGCGCTTCAGTTCGTTGATCACTTCCAGTTTGTGCTGCGGCAGGCAATCAGCCCGCACCTCGCGGATGCCCACGCGAGCGGCGACGGTCTCGGCCACAAGCTCGCGGTCGCCGGTAAGCATGATCATGCGCTGGATCCCGAGACGGCCGAGTTGCAGCGCAGCGGCGGCAGCCTCACCGCGCACACGGTCGCTGAGATGAAACGTTCCCGCCAGTTCACCATCCACCGCCAGATGCAGGACGCTTAAGTTGTGGGCCTCGCGAACGTCTAGGTTGACGGTCACGCCTCGAGCCCCAAGCCATGATGCGCGCCCCATAAGTACGTCGCGTCCAGCAAGACGGGCAGAGACGCCGTGACCGTGCACTTCCTCGACCTCCGTGGCCTCCAGCAACGTCAAGTTGCGATGCCGTGCCTCCGCGACAATGGCGCGCCCCACAGGATGCGATGAATGACTCTCCGTGCTGGCGGCGAGGACCAGCAACTCGCGTTCGCTGAATGTCCCTGAAGGCTCAATGGCCTCCAACAGCAACTGTCCCGTGGTCAAGGTGCCGGTTTTGTCGAAGACAACCGTATCGATGGAGGTTGCTTTCTCCAGAAACTGCACGCTCTTGATCAGGATGCCCAGTCGTGAGGAACAGGCTAGGCAGCGATCATGCCCGCTGCTGGCCAGCACGAACGCGCACGGGATACTAATGATGATCACCGAGATAGCGCGGGTGGCGTCGCGCGTGAAGAACAATACGAAGCCGCCGATAATGAGGATCAACTGCGTGTAATAACGGGCATACTCCTCTGTGATCCGCATGATCGGAGCGCGCGATGTCTGGGCCTCCTCCACAATGCTGCGGACGCGTCCTAACACGGTCTGGTCGCCGATTTTCGTGATTTCAACTTCAATCGACCCTGTCAAATTGACCGTGCCCGCGAAGACTTCATCACCGAGTTCCACTTCTACCGGGATGGATTCACCGGTGATCGTCGCTTGATTAACCGTGGAATAGCCGCTTAGGACACGCCCGTCCGCCGGCATGGTATCGCCCGGACGCACGCGCACTCGGTCACGGGGTGCAAGGCGGTCAGAGTCTATTTCTTCTTCGACGCCGTTACGCAAACGCCGCGCACGGACTTTCGCGAGCCTCAGAAGCCGATCCAGCGCTTCCTGCGCCCCCAGCATGCTTCGCTCTTCCAGTACCTGCCCAATGACGAGTATGATCGCCACCAAACCGGCGGTCACGTATTGGCCGATGGCAAAGCAGGCGACCACCGCCAGTGTAATGAACTGGTCCATGTAGAACTTGGTAGCGGCGAAGCCTTCGGACTTGAGCCCGCCGATCGCGTCGCGAAGCACGGGGAGCGCGACGATCGTTGCGCCGATCATTGCCCAAGTCGTCGCCACATCGAATTGACCGGGACGAACGAAACAGATCATGCCGTCGATGGCGAGGCACAACGCGCCGAGAAGCACTAACGCGAGGCGTAGTCGGAGCTTGCTGTCGTTACCGAGATCGTAACAGGCCGAGCCTGAGCTGGAGACATAGGTGCGCGCATCGGTACCTTCGCGCTGGGGTGTCGTGGCTCTCTGCTCCTCCTGTCTCTATAGCGACATGTTGCCTAGCGGGCGTTGGTGCGCGGCGGAAGAAGTAGCTTGAGGGTGCCGGCCTTCGATTGCAGGATCGTCGCGGATTTCAGGTTATGCAGGATGGTCTCTAGCGCGTCGGCATAGAGCCGTGTACGCATCAATTGGGCGCTGCCCGATACTGCCGTTCGATCGCCTCAAATGCCGCCGCTTCGCCGGTTGCTTTCGCCACCGATTCCTGAGCGTAGGCGTCAGCTTCCTGTTTGATACGGTACGCTTCGGCTTGTGCGGCCGGCACCTGCGAGGCGCGGTAGCTGTTGGCTTCCTCTACGCGCGTGCGCTACGCTACCCGGGCGCTTACGACCTCTTGAAACTACGGCAGCACCTGCCGAGCAGAGGTGATTTCACGCACCTCGAATGCCAGCAACTGCACGCCCAGGCCGAGCTGATCAAGCCGTGTTTGCGCTGTGTTCATTGCCTCCTGGCGGAGGCTGTTGAGACCCGAAGCCAGCACATCATCCACCCTCATGTGCGCGATGACCCCGGTGGCAGCCTGATAGAGAATCTATTCCAACGACGCCGGCTGGTTTTTGGCATTCAGCACGTAAGCAACGGGATCAGATACTTGGTAGCGCACCGAGAACTTTGCCCGAATAATGTTCGCGTCGCCTGTCAGTGTATAGCCGTCCTGCACGGGATGCAGACTTGGCGAGTTGTCGGCAAATAGTGGTGAACCCGAATCCCAATCGTTGAGCTGTATTTCTTGATCGCTCTGCGTGAGAACTCTTACCACTTCATCAATGAGCTGAGGCAACGCCAGCAGCAGACCCGAACCATAGCGAGCGAGCTGCAACGTGCCGAACCGTAAAATGAATGCGTTTCATTCGGACCCACTACCGTTATGCCGGAAGCGAGGTAGATCAGAGCCAGCAGCAACAACCCCCAGCGCAGGAGCTTGACGCTCTATTTCATCGCCTGTAGTAACGCTGCCGAGCCGAATCCGAGGTATCGCTCTGTAATGAGTTCAGTCATCCTATTCGCCCTCGAGCGCGAGATGCAGAAGGTCAAACGGCGGCGTTGCCGTGTCCAGCACGAGTGTCGTCTTGGTGCCGGTGATTTGTTTTAGCGCGTCCAACTCTCGAAGGAATTTGTATAGGGACGGATCTTTTTTGTGCGCAGCAGCATAAATCCGTGCGGCTTTTGCCTCTGCTTTGCCCCGTGTCTCTTCGGCATACCGGCGAGCCGCCGCGAGCACGATAGTCCTGTCCGCATCCGTTTTCGCGCGAATCTCGTCGGCTCGTTGTTGCCCCTCAGCGCGATACTGCGCGGCGAACTGCGCCCGCTCGGCCCGCATCCGTTCGAAGACGAACGTGGTGTTAATCTCGGGCAGCGCCAGCCGCTTGATGCCGACCTGTTCGACCGTAACGCCGAACGATTGTTTGGCTTGCTGCGCGACCAAGTCAGTAATTGTGTGCTCGATCTCGGTGATCCTGAGTTCGTCGCGGTTGGTGTATACCAACTGCCCGAAATCGTAGCCGCCTAGCACGGTGTTACAGCGCTGGTAACCAGACCCTCCAACTTGGTGCGGGCGTTTTGCGCACTGCCTAGCGACTGAAGGAATTTAAGCGGATCGTCAACGCGCCAGGCAACGTACACCGGAATGATGACGTTGCGTTTGTCACGCGTGAGCGCTTCCGAGATGCGCGCATCATAAAAGTCCAACCGCGCGTCGAAGCGGTTGACGGTTTCGATAGGCCACTGCCACTTCACGAACAACCCTGGCTCGACAAGCACGCGCACCGGTCGTCCGAAACGGGTGAGGACGACGCGCTCATTTTGCCGGACTTGGAACGTCAGCATGACAAACAACATCAGCGCGCTGATCAAAGCGCCAATCAAACCGCGAACGATAATTTGTGTCTTCATAGATCAGTCCCCTGCTTACGTGACGGCGTGTCAAGGCTGCGTAGGTCAAGATAGAATTGGTTCTTCGTGGCGGCTGGCCCGGTGATCAGCACCTTGTCCGGGATGGCGAGCGCTTTCTCCAGCGCCTCCAGACGGAATCGGATGCGGAACAAATTCCTCTCCGCGGCATCCTCAGTGGCAAGCAGCAGGAAGCGTGCGGCTTCGCCCTCTGCCAGAGCTGTGCGCTGCGCGAGCGCAGCCTCCGCTTCGGTTTGCAGACGGTAGGCCTGCTGCTTGGCTTCCGCAACGGTCTGCAGGCGATAAGCCCCGGCTTGATAGATGAGCGCCGACTTTTGCTCCTCTGCGCTGACGACGTCCTGAAACGCGGGGGCGACCGCGACGGGCGGATGGATGTCTTTCAATCCCACGAACACGATCTCCAATCCAAGATGCAGGCGATCGATTTCATCTTGCAGGGATTGTTTCAACGCCCGGCTGATTTCCTGACGTTCGACGGTCATCACACGAAAACTGTCGCGCGCTTCCGTTACCCTGAGAAGTTGTCGATACGCGAGACTGATCAACGCCTCGCGCGCATCCGTGATGGTTTTCAAGTAGGTGATGGGATCTTTGATGCGATAATAAATCGGCACGCTGATCGACAGCAGTTCTTCGCCGTTACCAACCAGGAGGTTCTTCTCGCCTTCATAATGAACCTCAGTCCACAACGCTGGCCCTCCAAGGTCGTACTCAAAACCGAGAGAAAATTGTTCCACTCGTTCCGTCGGCACAATTTCGATCTTCTCGGCAGGCCACGGCCAGGTGACGTACAAGCCCGGTTCTAGGGCTGGTTCGACAAAGCGTCCCCAGTACACGCGCACGCCGTGGCTTTCCGTAGGTACAGCCGTAAAACATGTGGACAACCAAACGAGAATGATTGCCACTAGAATGAGAGGCTCGATGGTCTCGCGCAGGAATCTGGACAACCAATGTTCGCTTACTTTCACGCCGAGAGACGTTTCTACATGTTGGACAAAAGCTCGCCACGGATTGCCACCACGAAAGAGAACTTCCAAAACCAAACCGCCGCCCAGGGGAATCGGGTCCAGGCTTTTGGCGCGTGTTTGAAATACCGCGACCCCGGCTCGAATCGAGGCATCGACCACGAACAGCAACGTGGCCATACCGATAGCCCGACCCGGCCACAGAGTGAGATCGAGGCCTGCATACAAGGACATGAACAGGCACGCTGCGCAGATCAAGCAAATCCAGAAGCCTAATCGCGCCAGGTGCAACGGCGCGTCGAGCTTCCGTGTGTTCTGCTGCTGTTGAACGAACGCGACGTATTGAACCAGAAAATACAAGGCGAACGACATCCCCAGATATAAGATGCTTGCCAACCGAATCGTGCTGGAGAAATCGGCGGATAAAGGCGCACTCATCGGCGCACTCCCGGGAAGGACACCAAAAATCACCGCCAGCAATGCCCCGACCGCGAGGCAAATAATCTGACCGTCGCGCTGAAACCATGGCAACCAAGGGTCATGCTGAGCTTGTTGCTCATCACCGGTAGTTGTCGCCTCGGCTGGCGCCGTCCCACGCTGATCATAGGCTTGAAGGCGAAAGAACAGGAAGTGGATGAACGAAACCACTGTGCCCCAGAGCAGAAATCCAAGGTCGCTCGAGGGTATGCCGGCCTGCAAACGCTCGGCGACGAATGCTGCGGCTATAGCGGATCCACCGAACACTCCCCCCAGCCAAAGCGCTGCCACGCCCAAACGTTGGAGCTGTTCTAACGCGAGTTCTCTTTTTCCCGGTTCAGAAACAGCGCTTGGCATGAGTTATTTCCTCGTCTTAATCAACATCGTGCGAGAATGAATTCAGTCGCTAAACACCCGGATGTTTTGTCATCCAGTGCGGTGAACGTCTAAACCGCACCGGGTGGCCCGGTTTTCATTAGCGCGCACACAACTGGTCCGAGCTTCGGTATTCGAGAATGCGCGCTCGGTTCCTGAAAGGGACGCGACCTAAATTGGCCGAGTTACGCCAAAGCGAAAGGAGGAGCCCGACTCAGCGAGAAGGAAAACAACGGAGCAGAATACGAGGTAGACACAAAACCCTGGAGCGGCGTTTCAAGAGTGGAGGTGAGGAAAAGAGGTACGACGATCGGAACATTCGCGGCGGCGTTGAGTTTCCATGCGCAGGCGGCGCAGTCATCGTGATGATCCCACTGATCGCCGTCGTGGTGATTGTGCAGAACGCCGCAGAAGAGCGCCACGCTCAGATAGAGCGCGCAAACGATTGTGGTTGTGACTCGGGTCTTCACGATTAACCAAGGCGATTGTGGGCGCGCGGCATGAGAAAGTCAAGTGATCGCAGAACGGTAAGTCCGAATCTCAGGTGGAAGGACTAAATAGGATCTTGTATCTTTGAAAACGCGCCGTTGCTGCCTGTCAACACGCCGATGACATTTGTGCTATATACTTGAGCGCGCGACGCACGAAAAGAAAATGCCGGTTTTTTTGTTCCTGCTGATTTTTGTTCTGGGCTGCTCAGGCGGCGAACGGATGGAAAGGTTGTATGCCCAACGCTGTCTCGGTTGCCATGGGCCTTCCGGAAGAGGCAACGGCCCGATTGCCGCGAAGCTGCCGGTTTATGTCCCTGATTTTCGCACAACGGTTCAGAACCACAGCGTTGCGTACATTCGAAGGGTTATCACCGATGGGAAAGGAATCATGCCGGCATTCGGACCAGCGCTCCCGAGGGGTGGCATCCAGGACATGGTGCTTTTTGTGCGGGTTCTCAGTCAGACGGACCGCTCTCTCCAGTGGTGGGAAAGATTTGAGCCATTGGTTTGGGCTCATTGTACCGTGCCGTGGGAAGAGGTCCTGGGTTATGACGAGTCTCCGGAGGAAAAGCGCCAGCTGTCAGGACGTTGAAGAATCTCATCCTGTTAGCAGAATCGTCTGATCGTCGCGGGCCTTAGTTGCCGCTTATCTTAAGTACGTTCTCAGCGCGTCAATCAGTTCCTGGGCGGCTTTGGACTGTAGCGAACGTGGATCGAGATCGGGATTGATCACGTGAAACCTGATGTGACTTTCCAGAATTTCTGCCATAAGACTATCGAAAGAGCCGCGACAGGCGGCAATGGTGTGGAGGATTACCGAGCATTCCCGCTCTTGCTCCAGAGCCTTTGCAATCGCATCCACCTGCCCGCGCAGCCGCTGCACTCGATTTAGCAGCTTCTTTTTGTCTCTAATAACGTGCGCCATTGATCCTCACTTTAAAGTTGCAAAACCAGCCGTCGTCATATACCTTACGGGGGTATTCTATCTTACGTCCTTGCATCTTGGTTTCAAGGGAAAAAGCGGATGTTGGTTCCTTCCGAAGGTTTTTGCACTACCTGTGCTCGCGGTGTCAAGGGCTTCACTCAACACTACCGCGATTTTCTCCTCGCTCCGAGCACACTTTTCACCCTGATTAGTTTCTTGTTACTGATTATCGGTACGGTTCACAATCCCAAAGGGCTCTTGAGCAGCGGTGATCCGCGTGAGACCAGTGCTCCATTTTATCTAGCGGCGGCATTGGTCGGATCAATGTTCATCTGGTGGACAGCCTTCCAGGGTGTACGCCAGGGTGACTTCACCGCGGATATTCCTGTTTCGATCGCCACCGCTGCCGCCATCGCTATCGGCCAATACTCTGCCGCTGCGGTGGTGGCGGTGCTACTACTGATAGGCGGGATGCTCGAGAATTTTGTCGCTGCGCGCGCCGGCAAAGCGCTGGAAGCCTTGTCAAGGCTTCTGCCTGATCGAGTCACTGTCCGTATAGAGGAAAATGATATCGTCGTTGCGTTAGAGGAAGTGATGGCCGGGGATGTGTTGTTGATTCGCTCCGGTGAGCGCATCCCGGTGGATGGCGAAGTTGTTACGGGAACAGCGGCAGTGAACCAGTCGGCGATCACCGGGGAAAGCTTACCTGTTGAAAAGCAGCCCGGCGATACGGTCTTTGCCGGAACTCTTGACGAGGTTGGTACGGTCGAGGTGCGCGCGACGAACGTAGGGCAGGAGACGACCCTGGGTCAGATTCGCAGGATGGTCGAGGAAGCTCAAGAGAAGAAAGCCCCGATCGAGAGGATGCTGAATCGCTACGCTAAATTTTATACTCCAACCGCGATTGCTTTGGGTTTGCTGCTCTGGTGGTGGAGTGGCGATATGATGCGAGCCATCACCATGCTGATTGTCTTTTGCCCGTGTGTCATGGTGCTCGCGACGCCGACCGCCCTCGTGGCTTCGATCGGCAACGCGGCTTTGCGGGGAAGTCTCGTAAAGAAGGGGGCCACCATTGAAGCGCTCGCCAAGATCGATACGGTGATTTTTGATAAGACCGGCACGCTTACCATAGGGCAACCGAAGCTGACTCAGGTCATCCCGCTCAACGGCCTGGAAGAAACCAACATCCTCGGTCTTGCCGCGGTAGCGGAAAAATTCAGTGAGCACCCGCTGGGCCGAGCCATCGTTCAAGCAGCTCAAGCGCGGAGTCTTTCGATACCAGATCCGGAGGAGTTCGAGGTTATGCCGGGCTTAGGAGTGCGGGCGGCTGTCAATGGCTACAGGCTGCTTCTAGGACGCCCGCAACTGTTGGTTGAACAGGGTCTGCTCTCAGCTGAGAATCTGCAAGCTACCGCCAGCGCGCAGGCGGTTGCCGGGCAAACGATTGTGGGTCTAGCCATCGGCGAGGAAGTTACCGGTGTGTTTACCCTGCAGGATGTGCTACGGCCTGAGGCGCAAACCGCAGTAAAGCAACTTAGCGCGCTTGGTATCCGTACCGTGCTTGTCACTGGCGACAACTGGGCAACCGCCAATCAAATTGCTGCTGAACTCAATATCTGCGAGGTCTACGCCGAGACTTTACCCGAGACCAAAGTTGAGATTGTGAAAAGACTCCAAGCGGAAGGTCGAAGGGTCGCTTTTGTGGGCGATGGTGTGAACGATGGCCCCGCGCTGGCCACTGCTGATGTAGGAATAGCCATGGGCGTTGCCGGTACCGACGTTGCGATTGAGACCGCAGAGATCGCGCTGCTGGCCGATGATTTGGCAAAACTTCCATATCTTCTAACCCTCTCTAAGCAAGCCATGCGAGCCATCAAACAGAATCTTGTCTTCTCTCTCGGGGTGCTGGCTGGCGCAGTGGGACTAACCATTCCGGGGATTCTCAATCCGGTAACCGGTGCATTGGTACACGAGCTGTCCTCAATTCCAGTTATCGCGAACTCGGCGCGTCTGATTGGCTTACGAGAACGATGCTAACAAGACCCGACAGGCAAATGTCGTGATGATAAACAACAAGCCGCTGATAGGCGGGTCGTTCCCCCAAAAACCAGAACGGATTCGAGCCAACTTGTGTCAGGTCAGCCTCGAAGAGATTGGAAGAAAATCGAATGAATACCCAGGACAACGGCTTCATTTGCCGACGCTTTCAGTCACGCTCCGTCACAGGTGGTGAATGAGACACCTGTTTCTGCTCTTGATGGCGCTCTCAAAGTCGATTTTTGTGCGGAAGTCGACCCCCGACACTACAAGGTTGGTCGCGCGTGAGCGGGCCCTGTGCTTGACAGCTTGGAGTCATTGGGTTAAGAAATTGTCCGTGTCTTTATCCTGCCGGACAAACGTGAGCCGCAAGCGACTGCGTGTCACCGCGGTGCTCCTTTTTCTAACGGTATTCTTTCTCCCTCTTCATTTCCATGCTGTGACGCAAGCCGCTGAGCTCAGCAAGGAGTGTAGCTGTGTTCATGGGCTGCTGACGCAGACCGGGCCGGCTACGGCACAAGCAGGGGTTTTCCATAGCGTTTCAAGCTGGCTCATCGTTATTTTTGAGCCACGTAATGCAGCGTGGTTTCACGTCGATTTCCAAGCAGCCCGGGCGCCACCCACGGACCTCTTATAGGTCTCTGTTCCAGTCACGAGTTGTCATTATTTCCTTGCTCGCTTATGTGAGCAGGGGTTTTTCATCAAAGGGTGGGTGCGCGATGAATCCTCCAAGTAAAGACGTAATCATCTTCCTGATTCTATCCTATCTGGTGGTTTTCTCTCTGCTGCTTAATGTGAGCTGGCAGGCTCTTGCTTTTGCGTCCGATGCCGAGGGGTTATTTCATAGACGCGTGAAAGGAAAGACGACCAGGACCGATATACAAAAAAATTTTCCCGCGCTCAATCCCCATGCCACAGGCCCGGGTTTCCTCAATTCAAGTCCTGACTTGCGATCGCTTCCCTACAGGCTAGTGAAATCGGGCATGGAATTCGTGGGTCTTCGTTATCGCTGGCAGGGAATGTCAGAAAGAACTGGCGTGGATTGCTCGGGTCTGGTCAAAATGTTGTTTGAGAAGTTTGGAATTCAATTGCCCCATTCCTCCAACGAGCAGTTTAAGATGGGTGAACAGGTCGCCAAATCCGAGCTGCAAATCGGCGACCTGGTCTTTTTTTCTTCTAAGGGTAAGAGTCCTAATCACGTGGGTCTGTACGTTGGGCACGATCAATTTCTCCATGCCGCCAGCGACCCTGGAAAGGTCATTGTTACCGCGTTGGATCAACCGTGGTACGCGAAAAGGTTTTTAGGGGCGCGACGCATCTTGGCGTTATGGAAAGATGATCATAAGTTGGCAGAAGGCAGAAACAGCTTTCCCGGGTTAAACCCGGGCGGACGACCGCTTTAATGGAAGACATCGGTTACGAGTAGGCTTGTGCTGCTTTCTTCACTGGGCGGGGCCCAACGCCGTTTCGTTGGAACCGCCATACTGCTGTTCGTCTTTTTCCTGCCTCTGCATCACCATTTCTACACCCCGGGAGCTCAGGCTAAGGAAGACTGTGTCTGCCAGCACGGTAATCTCACGCTCCTAGACTTGGCCCCCATCCAAGTTTATTTGATCTCACAATTCGCAATTTCGGCGGTAATTCTACCGCCGCTTTACGCCACTGAATGGTATTCGGTTAGTTACAAGACCATTCGTGCTCCGCCGCAGATCTCCTCTCTCTAGATTATTTATGCTTGATTTGCTCTCCCGTTTTCAATCACTCGGGAGGGCGAAGGGTATTGCTTATGAGGGAGGTAGAATATGCATTTATTTCGGAGAAGAGCACGCAGGATCGCTGCGTTGTTCATAGCTATTGGCTCGTGTTCATATTCAAGGAGCGCTCTGGCGCAGGAAGATGTGCTGCAAGCCGTGAAGAAACAGCTTGCAATCGTTCAAGAGCAGTTGAAGAGCGCGCTGGAACGCATCGATCAACTGGAAAAAGAAAGATCCGCCAGCTCGACTCGGCTGGGAGAAGTAGAAAAATCGGTTCAGGCGGTGCAAAGCGCGCCGATGGCTCTGAACCCGGCAATCGGGCTTGTGCTTGATGCGAATGTCCAAAATCGGGGCAGCGCCGGAGGCAAATTTGATTTTCGCAGCGCAGAGCTGGGAATTGCCGCTTCCGTGGACCCGTTTGCAAGGCTCTATAGCTTTATCAACGGAACAACGGATGGCGTCGAGATAGACGAAGCCGCGGCGGTGACCACGTCTCTCCCATGGAACTTGACGGCGAAAGGGGGCCGTTTCTTGGCCGATTTCGGTCGTTTTCCCAAAGTTCACGAGCATGAACTGCCCTTCGTGAACGAGCCACTTTCCATAGAAAGAATGGTGGGAGGCGAAACCCAAGCCGACGGCATGGAAGTGAATTATCTTTTTCCCACGCCGTTTTTCTTAAGAGCGACGCTGGGCGGAATGAACAAGATCGGAGAGGGGAACGATAGACTGGATAATGCCAAGTTGCGGTCTTGGAGTCAGTTTACTTATCTCGGAAGGCTCAGCACTTATTTTGACCTGAGCGACAATCATAGTGTCGAGCTGGGCACGAGCCTTGCCTATACGCCGTCAGTGCGTCTCCCCGGCAATGCCTCTGGGGGTGATCGAGTTCTCAACGGCATTGATCTAACTTATCGCTACCAACCTCTCAGCAGCGCGGTTTATCAGGGTTTCACGTGGGGGTCGGAGTTCTATGCCAATAGCGAGCGCTTCCCGATTGACAGCGTTGCGAAGCGCCAGCAATCCTACGGCGGGTACACTTACGGCGAGCTCAAGCTAAACAAGAATTGGTCGACCGGGTTTCAAATCGATTACGCTCCGATTATTGACAACCCGAGCCAGCGGACAATCAGCTACTCCCCGTTTCTCACCTGGAACATCAGCGAATTTAACCGCCTGCGGTTTCAATACTACTACCTGAATAACAATTTTAGCGCTGACAAAGCGGAAAAAGGGAGTCAATTTTTTCTCCAGTGGACGACGGTTATCGGTGCGCACACCCACGGCTTTTTGGGACGTTAGGAATTTAAACGGAGGAACGTGTTTATGAAGTTTGCATTGAGGAACAAAAATTGGAAACTGTTTTGGCTTGCGCTGGCCCTTGGTTGGCTGCAGGCGGGATTAGTCTTCGCGCAGCAGATCCGAGTGGTTGCGACATTTCCCGATTTGGCCGATATCACCCGCCAGATTGGCAAAGAGCTGGTCAGTGTGGATAGTCTGGCCACGGGCGTTGAAGACCCTCACGGTGTTCCCATGAAACCGAGCTTTGTCCCGCGGTTGAACCGGGCCGACGTAATCGTCTTAACAGGCTTGGATGACGAGCATTCATGGCTTCCTGCGCTTTTAGAGGTGGCAAACAATCCTAAAATTCTTCTGGGCCGACCGGGTTATATAGATTGCTCCATAGGAGTACCAGTGCTGGAGGCCCCGACGCTTGTGGACCGCTCCGAAGGAGACCTTCACCCTAAGGGGAATCCGCACTATATGTTGGACCCGGTAAACGCGAAGATCGCTGCCCGGAACATTGCCGCAGGCCTGTCGCGTAATTTTCCCCAACATCAGCAAGCTTTTGACAAAAATCTCAAAGCCTACGTGGCGGAACTGGATAACTGGATTGCGCGTTGGGAAAAGATGGCAGTTCCTTTACGGGGTGTCAAATATGTGGAATATCATCCGCAATGGATATACTTCGCTGATCGATTCGGCATGAAGCGGGTAGGGAGCATTGAGTTAAAGCCCGGAATTGAGCCCACGCCAAATCATATCGTGGAATTGGTACAGCAGATTAAACAGGAAAAGCCCCAATTACTCCTTTACGGTGCTCAGAATCCGCGATTTCCCCAGCAAATCTCAGCCGAGACAGGCATCAAAGCACTACGTCTTTACAGCAACGCCGGAGCACAGCCGGAAACCAATAGCTATATTAAATGGATAGATTATACTGTCCGTACTCTAGTGCAGGCGGTTAGTTAGGCCTGATGAAATTGGAACAAAATTTCGACGAAATAAGAAACGCCAGAGGGAGGAATTCGTTAGAGGAATCTCTCCCTCTGGTTTCCCTTCAGAATGTCAATCTGGGCTACGATTCGGCGCCAGTTCTTCAGGGTGTCAACCTGGCGATCTCTCCCGGCAGCCTTATCGGTTTAGCCGGACCTAACGGGTCGGGTAAGACGACGCTTTTCAGAGCCATCCTGGGACTGTTGCCGATTCTTGGCGGCTCTCTTTCACGTGCCTGCCCGTTAGCTAATTTTGGCTACGTTCCCCAGAGTGCCGCGCTCGATCCGCACTTTCCCTTGAGTGTTTCCGAGATCGTGGAGATGGGAGCCTACGGCCGCGTGCGCTATTATCAATTTCTCCCTTCTGAAGAAAAGGAAAGGGCCAGTGAAGTCTTAGAGCAAGTGGGTATGCGCCATCTAATCACGAAATCTTTCTTTGCTCTCTCCGGCGGGCAAAAGCAGCGGATTCTTATTGCTCGAGCCCTGATGGTCAAGCCGAGAATCATGATCTTGGACGAGCCCCTTTCCGGAGTGGACGAGGAGTCCCGAAGGAGCATCACTGAACTCCTCATCCAGCTTACGCGGAATGGCCTGGCGGTGTTTTTCTCCAGCCATGATCTTGAGATGGTGCAAAGAGTTGCCGAGAGGATCGTGCGCGTCGACAAGGGGAAAATATGGATTGAGGAAAGGCAACCAGGTCTTTAGCGATGAACACTTTCCTGGAAATTCTCAGCCCTTCTTATCTGCTCTTTCCCGCGCTTCTGGGGACCGCGATCATGGGGCTGGTATGTCCGCTGATTGGTTGCTATCTCGTTCTTCGGCGGACAATATTTCTCGGATTGACGCTTCCTGAGATAGCCGGTGCCGGAGTCTCTTTTACTTTCTGGTTGCAGCAGGTCGGCCTTCTGCCCCAGTTGGGGGAGGGCGAACGGGGGATCACAATAGTTGGGTCACTGGCGTTTACTTTCTTGGGAATGGGACTGCTCGGCTATCTGGAGCAGCGTGGAAAAGGCCTGGCGGAAGGCCGCCTTGCCGCAGCCTACGCGCTCGCCGGCGCTCTGACCATTCTCTTTCTCGTCTTTAATCCCGCCGGACAGATCGAAGTTCTCAATTTGCTGAAGGGGGAAGTGATCGCGCTCTCTCAAGGGGAACTGAAACTTTTGGCGGTCGTGTTCGGGCTGGTGCTTCTGGCAATGCTGGTTTTCCGGCGGGAGTTTCTCTTGACTTCTTTCGATCGCGATTTGGCCTTTCTCCTGAAGGGTCGTCAGATCATTTGGGATATTCTGCTGTATCTTCTCGCCGGCGTTAGCATCGCCTTTGGCGTGATCATGGCTGGTCCGCTTTTGCTTTTCGGCTTTCTCGTGTTGCCGGCACTTGCGGCGCGGCCGCTAGTGAATCGGATGAGCTCTTTCCTGTTGCTTTCTTCCTTGCTGGGTTTGGTCATGGCGATCTTCGGCTTCTACGGCTCTGTGCGTATAGATCTCCCTTTGGGACCCACCGACGTGACTCTGGGATGTTGCCTGATCTTTCTTGCTTACGGAGTAAGCCGGCTCTCGGCCAAGACACGGGCGGCAATGTTGGTGCTGGTGTGCGTTGCCGCGTCGATGACCAGTTGCGCTACGAAAATAGCCGGGGCGCCGTTGCCCGAGGCCCAATCACTCAGCGAGAAAACCGTGTGGTTAGCGAAGGTGAAGAACAGCACCGGCTTGCCGTTGCTGTTGCCGTCTAATAATCCGCTGCGCTCGCTTGCAGAGATGAGCGGAAAAGTTTCGTCCGATTATAGGCAAAACGTGATGGATCTGTTGCGCGATAACTTGCGGGCCGAACTTGAACAAAGAGGCTTTCGGATCTCGGTTCCCGAGGCTAAGGACACGCGCTTTCCGCCTTTTCCCGCCGACATCAAGGGAGCCGTTCGGATCGCGCGCGAGGGAAAACTTTCCGGCGGGATCTTCGTCACTGAGATCCGGCGGTGGCAAGGGGAAACGCAACAATTCGTTCGCGTTTTCGTTGATTTCAAGCTCCTACGAATTGACGATGGTGCCGTGCTCTGGGAGAGACGCGTTCAACGCGCTGTTTCCACGCCCAGCGCGACGAATCTGGGCCAGGCTTACACCGACGCTGCAAAAGAGGTTGTGCGCGATTTATTTGTCGGCTGAGGGGGCGCCACATCGGTCGTATCGATCTGTAGCCTTGCCAGTGTCGTATTGGTGAGTCTTCTCCCCTTCGGGACCGCCTTGTCTCAATGAGCGAGCAGAGGCAAAATAAGCGCGCGACCGGTGAGACCCTAATGGAACAAAGCACGGTTCTCAAAGTGAGCGATTGCGCTGTCATGCTTGATGGCCTGACGCTCCTGTCCGGGGTTTCCTTTACGGTTCGCAGAGGAGAGGCCCTGGCGGTAATCGGTCCCAACGGCGCGGGCAAAACCCTTCTTTTCAAAGCACTTCTGGGACTCGTGCCGTTTTCCGGAAGGATCGAGTGGCACGCGGGTTTACGCATCGGCTACGTACCGCAAAAATTTCCGGTGGACAAAACCGTGCCCCTCACCGTGCGCGAATTTTTTTTGTTGAAAGCAAAACAATTTTGGTTTCCTAATCAGACATTCCTCCAACACCTTTCGCACGAGCTTTCATTGGTCGGGCTTTCGCAAGAGGTGCTTGAGCGCCCGGTGGGAGAGCTTTCCGGCGGGCAGCTGCAGCGCCTGCTGATTGCCTGGGCCATGCTCGATCATCCGGAGGTGATGCTTTTTGATGAGCCCACGGCCGGCATTGATGTTGGTTTTGAGGAAACGGCCTATCATCTGTTGCAGCGATTGCAGAGGGAAAGGGGCACGACCATCCTTTTGATTTCTCATGAGCTCAATATTGTTTATCGCTACGCGGATCAGGTCTTATGTCTGAATCGGGAGATGTTGTGCCACGGAAAACCGCATGAGGTGCTGCACCCTGAAGATTTGACAAGGCTTTTTGGCGAAAGCGGCTTCTACGAACATCAGGAAAGGGCTCATCATCAATAGTATGGACCTTCCGCTTGTATCATCACTGGTAATCGCCTCTGCCGTGGGAATTGCCTCAGGCGCCGTCGGCGCGTTTATTATCTTGAAGCGCATGGCCCTCGTAGGTGACGCGCTCTCCCATGTCGCGCTTCCGGGGATCGCGCTTGCCCTGTTCTATGCGATCGACCCCTTTTGGGGTGTCTTGATATTTTTATTGGCCGCCGCAGTGATCGTGTGGTGGCTGGAGGGGCGCACGACGCTCCCCGGCGATGCGCTGGTGGGACTCCTCTTTACGACCAGTTTAGCCATCGGGGTCCTGACGATTCCGGATGAGGAAATCATTCATTCTCTTTTCGGTGAATTTCCCGCATTGTCACGCCTCGCGTTTGTCATCACGACGGGTCTTGCCCTGGCCGCAGCCGCGCTGGCGATATGGTGCGCGCGTCAATTTCTCTTTCGCACGACCACGCCGGATCTTGCACGGGTCCACGGCGTGGGGCGCTGGTTTGATTTGCTCCTGCTGTCGCTGTTTGCGCTGGTTGTTTCTCTGGGGATTAAACTCGTGGGAACACTTCTCATGGGCGCGCTTACCATCATTCCTGCATCGATTGCGAAAAATGTCGCGAAAAGCATGAAGGGGTTCATTGTTGCATCAACCCTCTTGGGAGGGATTATCGGTGTCATTGGACTTTTTATCGCGCACGCGTTTTCTTTTATTCCTGGGCCGTCGATTATCCTCTTTGGTGTGGGGTTGTTTCTCGTTTCCCTCGTACTTTTCCGCCCTTTGCATTCATGATCGAACAAACTTCCTGGATCCTTTGGCGGCTCTCCTAATCGCCGCGGCGGCTGTGCGCGGTGCTCTGAGTACTGTCACGGGTTCTCACAGGTCGCTGTTTGGCGGCCCTATTTCCTGAAGTGAAGATAAGATAGAGGCCGGCCGCAATAAAAGGAATACTCAGCAGCTGTCCCATATTGAGGCGCATATTGCTCTCGAACGGTACCTGGTTCTCCTTTACGAATTCGATCATGAAGCGGGCAAGAAAACAGACAGCAAGACTCGTGCCGAAAACCCTCCCAGGAAAACGAATAATGCTGGTCTTCCAGTATGCGATGTAGAGAGACCAAAATACGAAAAAATAAGCGCCGGCCTCGTAAAGCATCGCAGGGTGCCGTGGAATATTATCGATTTGCGCGAACACAATGGCCCACGGCAGGTTGGAGGGGATGCCAAGGATCTCGGAATTGAAAAAGTTGCCGATCCGGATCAAGCTTGCTGCCAACAGGCACGATATGGCAAGGCGGTCGGCAAGCTCGATGAAGCTCATGTCGCGATATTTCTTGAGGTAGAGATAGATTGCGATCATAACGCCAGCAAAACCACCGTGGCTGGCGAGCCCTCCATGCCAGATCATGAGAATTTCCCACGGCCGTGCCAGGTAGTAATCAGGCTGGTAAAGCAACACGTGCCCGAGCCGCGCGCCGATAATGGTCCCGAGACAAAGATAGAGCAAAAGATTCGACAGGTTTTCGAGCGGGCGTCGTTCCCGACGGTAAAACTGGGCCATGATTTCATATCCGAGAAGGAAGCCGAGCGCAAAGCACAGTCCGTACCAGCGGGGCTGGAACGGGCCGAAGCTAAAAATCTCGGGGGAGACGTTCCACACGAAGTGATGCATCTTAAGAGAAGGATAGCATCAGCCTGTGGAAAAACTAGCTCCTGCTTCGAACTACGTGTAAAAAGCAAACTGCGCAGCTTTTCCTTGCGCAGTACCTTTGCTATGGTGGCTGTCGTTGCTTCTATTGGAAGATCTCTGATGTCGTCTGTCGTCATCAAAAATATCGGGACTTTGGTCACGGGGAACTTGCACAGCCCGCTGCGCCAGGCCGACTCTATTTATGTCGAGAACGGCATGATCAAAGCGATTGGCAACGGGCTCACTGGTCCGGCCGATATCGTGATCGACGCCTCGGGCATTACTGCGGTCCCCGGGCTCATCGACTCCCACTCACACCCCACGTTTGGCGAATTTACGCCGGCGCAAAATAGCCTCTCCTGGATTACGCACTATATGCACGGAGGCGTGACGGCTTTGGTCTCTGCCGGTGAGCTGCATGTGCCGGGCTTGCCTTTGCCGCCGGACCCCCAGACGGCGGTTTCTCTGGCGCTGGTTGCCAAACGCTGCTTTGACAACCTGCGTCCATCGGGCGTGAAGGTTTTTGCCGGAACCCTGCTCCTTGTTCCCGGCCTCAAAGAGGCCGATTTCGATGTCATTGCTGCGGCCGGAATCCGATTGGTCAAGTTTATTTTCTATGATTACAGCCTGCTCCCGGATGGCGAGGCCGAGCGCTATGTCCAGTGGTCAAGGAAAAGGGGAATCAAGGTCAAAATTCATTCCGGCGGCGTTTCGCGCTCCGGTGTGAGCCAGGTTGCCGGAGTAGAGATTGTGAAGCGACTTAAGCCCGATGTCGTGGGTCATATCACGGGCGGGCCCATCCCGATGCCCGAGAACGAGGTCGAGCAGATCGTCCAGGAAACGGATTATTTCGTCGAGATCTGCAGTTCAGGAAACTTGCGGATGGGCCTTTCGCTGATGCGCGCGATCAAGGTGAAGCAGGCCTACGATCGTGTTCTCATCGGAACGGACACGCCGGGGGGAACCGGAGTGATTCCACGTGGGATGCTCAGGGAGATAGCTTTTCTCTCTTCCGTCGCGGAGGTGCCGCCCGGAGTTGCGATTGCAATGGCGACGGGAAACGTCGCGCGTGCCCATGGGCTAGCGAGCGGTTTGATCGAAGAAGGAAAACCTGCGGATATCGTACTGCTTGACCGGATTGAGGGTTCGGTGGCGACCAATGCTTTGGATTCTTTTTCCAAGGGGGACCTTCCCGGAGTTTCGGTTGTGATGATCGATGGACAGATTCAGGTTGGAGGTCGGAGCCAGCAAACGCCGCCGCCGGCACGACCGGCAATGATCGGAGGATGCTAAGTGAACGCTCTTTCTTTTGGCGTCGGACTTTTCCCCACCGAGCCTCTGCCGAAGATGATCCAACTGGCCAAGCTGTCTGAGGATCTGGGTTTCAGCCATATCTGGGTGGGGGACTCGCACCTGATCTGGCGTGAAGCCTATGTGAATATGGCTGCTATGGCGCTCAACACGACCAGGGTCAAGCTCGGGACAGGAGTGACCAATCCTTTGACACGCCACCCCTCGGTTGTTGCCAGTGCCTATGCGACACTGGAGGAGTATGCGCCGGGACGTTTCATCGTGGGCATTGGACTGGGCGACAGCTCGGTCGAAACCATGGGGATGAAGCCGTCTAAGCTTGAGTATTTCGAAAAGACCGTTCAGCAGACGCGCGAACTTTTCAGCGGCAAAGAGGTCCAGCTCGATACGGGCAAGATTCATTTGTTACATCCGTCAAAGAGCAAGATTCCCGTCTATATTGCCGCCAGCGGACCGAAAATGCTCGAACTCTCCGGCCGCATTGCGGATGGGATCATCGTGTTGGTGGGCGTGGCGGATGAATACATCGCGCACGCGAAAGAAAAGATCGCGGCGGGCGCGATGGCGGCCGGACGGAGGCTTGAAGATATCCATCTGGTGCTTTGGGTTCCCTGCGCGGTTTCGGACGAAGCGCCGGCGAAGGATGCGGTGAAAGCCCATGTCGCGCGCGTCGTCGCGCACCCTCTGCCTTACGTGCTCGATCCCAAGGAACAGAAGGTTCTCGCGGAGATTCGCAAAACCTACGACTACTATCACCACATGGATCAGCAGGCGAACCACGCCGAAGTCATTCCCGACTGGCTCGTTGAAAGGTTTGCCATCGCGGGGACCTCAGAGGAATGCCGTGCTCAGGTGGGGCGATTAAAAGCAAGCGGCATCAATCAGATTGCGATTATTCCGTATGGAGTGGGGGAAGGGGATAGGGCTGATACGCTGAGAGAATTTGCGGCAGCGGTCCTGTAGTTCATGTCAGGTAAGGTCACCCCCCACAATCGGGGAAGAGTGGCTCACTTCTTGGTTGTTTTATTCCCCGTCTATCTCGCGCTAGCAGCGGAGCTTGATCCGCATGAAGTAACAAACCGTGAATACGTTCAGTTCGTGGTGGCGACAGACCATCCGCCGCCTGAATATTGGGTTAATGGCAAGTTTGCTGCAGGCGAGGAGGATGAGCCCGTGGTCCTGGTGAGCTGGCATGACGCGGTGTCGTGCTGCCAGCGGGCAGGGAGGCGATTGCCTACCGTTGATGAGTGGAAGTCATCCTGTGATGCCGGAGAACAAAAAAAACGCGGAAATATCTGGGAATGGACCTCCACGGATGTTGATATGGGAGGTGAAACTCTTAAGGCGCTCTGTGGCCCTGACCTCTCCTGCGATTGCTTCCATCGCTACCATCCGGACTGGAAAAACGAGGTCAAAGGCTTTCGCTGCTGCCGGGAGTCAGCCTTAACGACGTGGCTCCCGTTGTTTTTTCGGCAAGAGCTCCTTTCGTAGCGATGGTCTTTAGGCCGCCGTTCCTCTTCCGATTTAGCACGTGGCGAACCTGCATTTGCACGCAGCGATGAACTCAGCACAAATCTCGACAAACTTTTGGGCTGCTTCCCGGAGACGATGCCGTCTTTCCTGAATTGCGCTTTTCTTCTTGTACGATCTGTTCGCTGATCGAGAGTTTCGCCATCTTAACCTCGCTAGAAGGGCTTAACGAGAGCTTTTCCAACTCGGCTTGTAAATCTAGCCGGGTTTGTTGCTAGTGCCATTGATTGTGCTACTAGGTCAGCGGATTCACGATTTCCACTCTGCCGATCCGGCTGCCGGGTTCAAAGTCCTCGGTGTAAAGAGGCGACAGATCGTAGAACTCAGCGTAAGCCCACATATGGGCGTCGAACCAGGACAGGCGGTAGGTCATGATCCCACGCATTGCAAGGCGAAGGATTTCCTCCGTTGGATAGAGAACGGGATAGGTGTCCAGAAGAGCTTCGGCTTGCCTCACCGCCTCGTCCTGAGGAAGAATGCTGCCATTTTTACCACGGGGGCGTGTCACGGCCGAGACGAACTCGACAATCGACTGATGCGCTATGCGAAGCTCATCTCGTTCAAGACCGTTGCGCAGAAAGGTTGTGGCCTGCGCGCGCTTTGCGGGAAACCGTAGGTCGACGCGATAGACGAGGATGTTAGTGTCGACGAGGCCGGCCATAACGATCGAGCCGTTCGGCGTAGAGTTCTTCTCGCCGCCAACCGCGACCGGAGTCAGGGGCTGCAGCTTTAACGGGCGGAAGGCGTTCGATTCTCTCCGTCATTTGATCGAAAAGCGCGAGGCGTTTCTGGAGATCCACCTTGGGGCGGCGCAACGTGCTTGCCGACTCGACACGGATGGCATCGCCGGCCGGCAGCCAGCTGACCTCACTTCCGGGACGAATACCGTATGCCTCGGCGATAGTTTTTGGAATAGTAACCTGAAGCTTCGATGTGACCTTGGACATGTCCTTACTTTAACAAGGATAGAATCCTTGTCAATAGAGCTTACGTCTTGTCCGAAGCCAGCCGGTCAAAGCACAGCGGGGACGGACCGTTTGCCTCCTGGCGCAGTTGCGCTTTCTGGATCTTCTCCGTGGGCGTCTTGGGAAGCTCGGCGCGGTATTCGAGGTAGCGCGGGATCTTGAAAACGGCGAGATGTTGTTGGCAGAATTCCCAGATTTTAGCGGGAGGCAGCGTTTCGCACGTGGCCGGCGGTTTGAGCACAAGGCAGGCCTTGACTTCTTCCTGGCGGATCGGGTCGGGAACTCCGATGACGGCCGACTCAACGATCAGCGGATGGGAGTTCAAGACGCGCTCGATTTCTTCGGCCGCGATGTTTTCGTCTGCGCGTTTGATCATGTCCTTTTTTCGGTCGACGAAATAGAGAAACCCATCGTCGTCCAGATAACCGATGTCACCCGTGTACAACCAGCCGTCTCTTAACGCTTCGACCGTAGCCTCGGAGTTCTTGAAGTACCCTTTCATCACGGTGGGGCTTTGTTTGGTGATTTCTCCTGGTTCTCCAGGACGGCAATCGGCGCCGCTTTCGTTGATGATGCGCAGCTTGTGGACATCGGGAGCGTTGGGAAGGCCGCAGCTTCCCAGTTTTCTTTTGGTCTTGTCGAGCGGGCCGATGACGCTGAGAATATCCTCCGTCAGGCTGTAAGAAGGGACAGCGGTCAAGCCGAAGCGCTCCTCAAAGTAGACGTGCCGCTCCGGCGGCAGCAGCGCGACCACCTGACGCAAAGGATTTTGCGCATCGTCCGGCTTCTCGGGGAGGTTCATCAGAATGTTGGGGATCGTGCGCATGATGCTCGAGGTCGTGACGTGATATTCCCGCACTTCATCCCAGAATCTCGAGGCGCTGAATTTTTCGCGCAAGACCACGCTGCCGCCAACCGACATCATACCGATTACCATGTGGCAGAGCGCGTTGACATGGAAAAGCGGCATCAAAACATAGACTCTATCCGTGTCGTTCCAACCAAGAGCTTCAGCCCTTTTCGCCGGGGCAAATGCGTAGGCGTATTGGTGCAGCATGACTCCTTTGGGACGATCCGTTGTCCCGGATGTATAGGTAACCGAGGCAAGGTCCTCAGGGTGAATTGAGACGCCGGGCGGGTCCCCAGCGGTGCCGTGGAGAAATTCATCCCACTCAAGGACCTCGGGTTCATTAATTTTTTTCCAGGAGATGACCTGTTTGAGGTGCGGGCACCGGTCTCTGATTCTTTCGACCAGGGGAAGAAAACTCTGCTGCGTAATCAGCAACGAGGACTCGGAATGATGCAAGACATAGTGAGCTTCTTCGGCGGTGAAGGAAGTGTTGATCGGGACGAAAACGACACCAAGCTCGGAGGCCGCAAAAACAACGAAGAGAAACTCCGGGCAGTTCCCGGAGAAGAAGAGCGATTTTGTCTCCCTTCTCGATGCCCAGGCGAACCAACGCGTTGGCAACGCGATGCACGTCGCGCGCGAACTCTGCGTACGTGAGGATGCGATCTTCGAACAGGATCAGAGGACTGCGAGGGTTCCTTTTAACCCGGTCCTGCAGAAGCTCCTCCAGGGTTATCGTTGGATGATTCAAGCCCAGCCTCTGGCCAATGATCGCCTCGGGGATCTCACCGTGTCCTGTCAGAGCACGAGCCGCATTTGATCGGTGGCTACGGTGGTTAGCCGGGTAAAATAACTGCCAGAGTCATTCAACAAGCGCTCCGCTTCGACGTCGGGTTGTAGATGGGTCAAGACGAGCTGCTTAGCCCCGGCCTGATGGGCCACCTCGCCTACCTTGGCGGGATGACTATGGCCACGGTAGTGGCCGGAGTCCTCTGGAAAGTACATCGCCTCATGAATCAAGAGATCCACGCCGGAAGCCGCATTTCTGACCGCGTCGCAGGGGGCAGTGTCACCGCTGAAGAAAAGCTTTCGCATCCCATCCTCAACCAGAAAGCCCAAGGAAACAGGAATCGGCCAGTGCTCTACCTCTACAGCCTGAACCCTCCATCCCTCACCCTCGATCACGGCACCGTGCCGCAGGTCTTGCACGCTGATGTCGATGTCGGACTGGGCTTCCCCTTTCTGCAATTTTTTTCTCGCTGCGATATCGATTTTGTAGGCCTCGTTGAATAGGGCGTCGGACATCGCCCGTGTTCCCGGGGGACCATAGACCCGCAGCGTGTGCTGGCGGCCGAAGCGCCATGAGGTAAGAACCAAAAGGGCGTAATCGGCCACGTGATCGTAATGGGCGTGGGTCAAAAAACAGTGCGTGACCGTCGCCGGATGCACGTTCATGTGCGCCATCTGCTGGACGCAGTTGCGCCCACAGTCCAATAAAAGCCTCGCAGATCCCACATCGATGAGGATCGCTGAGCTACCCCTGTTAGGATCAGGATACGGTGAGCCGGTGCCGAGAAAAGAAATTTCCACGGTCATTCTTTACGGCCGCCGCCCGGGTGGATGTTATCCACGTAGGACTGTATCGCTTCTTGCCAATCGTCCACGTCAAAAAGTGCGGCCCTACGCCGCCGCGATACGCGACTCTGCCGTCCGTTCCTATCAGATAGAGGCGCTCGGGCACTGCGCCGTAGGCTTCGTCGGTCGTGTTATCCATGTCATCGACGAGAACGGGAATGGTTAACTCGAGATTGAGAGCGCAACTCTGTACCACTTGGGCTCGTTCGTCGATGGTGCGGTGGCGCCGATAAAGAACGTGGTCGGCGACATTTTTCTTCGCCTGGCGCCCATCAGTCGGATGCGCTTCCTGAAGGTACACGAGAAAGAATTCTACCTGGTCCCGATAACGCTGATAAACTTGTTCCAAGCATCCCGACTGGGAGCGAAAAGGAGGTCAGGTATAACTGCCGAAGATCAAGGCTACGGGCCGATGATTCCTGAAATCGGACAGGTTAACATATTCGTCTCGTTCCAATCTCTTGAGACGAAAATCTCTGGCGGGCTCGTTCACCTCTGGTCCCATGGAGTCGCGCGTACAAATTGCGTCTACGGCAGGAAGCAAATCTACGGGCACAGAGATTGTACCGGAAACGAGCATTTCTTTGAACGTCATGCGCCGCCCGTTGGAAGCGCGCATTTTGGCGAGAGCCGCGCTCAAAATTTGGCGATAGAGCGCGTGTTGTTTAGGGCTCATATCGCTCATGATCATTTGGCGCTCGTCGTTATTCATGTTTGGCTCCTAAATCAAGAAGCTAAGCGACTCTCTTATTCGGTGTATCACGATACATGTCCAGCGCGCTATCGTTGTGAAACCCTGGTAGAGGCAGCGGTGAGTCCTTGAAAATCCCCCCGATGAGTTTCGGAAAAACCATCCGCAGAATACATCAATTTGCCGCTATTTTTACTGCCGAGTGAATCGAACAAGAAGCATCATCCTACTCCGTTTACCGTTACTCCTCCAGAGAACGGATTTCCGCATCCGCCCGGCGCAGGCGAGCGGACAGCTCGCGCCGACGGTAAACACCAACTTGCTACGAATCTGCGGATTGGTAACGGCCAATTCGTCGAGTTTCGCTATAGCTAAGACGCGCACACTGTCGGTTCGTTGGCGATGACGTCGGCAGAGCGGGTGCCGCCATCGAACAGGGCAAGCTCGCCGAAAGCGATCCCGGTAACGGCGCCGGACGACCCACGGGGCCACCTCGCGGTAGCGACTTGTCTAGCTCTTGATATTGATGCGCGCAAGCGTCTTGCATGGGTTCCAATACAACCCCGGTAGCGCGGGACAAAAAAGCCATCCACAGCTAAAGACGATTCAACGATCGATAGGCAAGGTTCGAACCAGTGTTTTCACGATGGTATTCCCCCGCGGGTTGCTGATATCATTTACGGTCACTAAGTGTTGCGAAAGTAAGGAAAAAAAATGGACGCCTACTTGTTGGGCAGACAACGAAGCAGACGGCTGAAAATGCGCCAGTCGGAGATTGGTGGAGTGAGTAGTCCGTGCGCTCATTCCAATGCCGTGACTCCAGTCTTCTATAAGCAGTTCAGACCAGTCGGTCCTGCTTGACGCTTGAGGTTTACCTGGGCTACGCTCAGCCTCACGCCAAGCTACTGGACGGTAAAAGTATGATGAAAACCAGCCGAGCCCGCTCGTTCCTGCCCCGGGCACTGATCGGGGCCATGCTATCGGTCTGTGCGTCAATGGTGTTCCGGACGCCGGGAGCAACGGCTGCAGAATCGAAACCAGCGGCCCAGCGACCAATTGCTGCTGAAATAATCCTGACTTACAGCGGAGCGGAGCGCCAGAAGTTGCTGGAAGAAGGGGCCAGGAAGGAAGGGAAAATAGTCTGGTTCGCTACTCTCAATCCCGAAACGCGTGATCAAATCGCGGCCGCCTTCAAGCTCAAGTATCCGTTTCTCAGTCTTGAAACGGCGCGCGTCGAAACCGCAACGCTGCTCAAGCGAGCGGTCGAAGAGTATAGGGCTGGCCAACACGACATCGACCTGGTGGAAGTTTCGTATCCGGGAGCGGTGGGATTGAAGATGGCAGGCGCCCTGGCGAAATTTTCCTCGCCGATGTTGCAGGCGATACCGGCCGCGGCTATCGACCCCGATCACTATTTCTTTGCCGACCGTGAAAATCCTCTGGTCATGAGTTTCAATACGAATCTTGTGCCGGAATCAACGGCGCCGCGCAGTTACGAGGATCTCCTCGATCCGAGCTGGCGGGGCAAGCTTTGCACGCAAAATAATGCCCAGGCAGTGCAATATTTTGGTGCTTTATACCACCTCAAAGGCGAAGAGTATCTGCGCAAGCTCGCGCGGCAGGGCTTTGCGATTCAAGACGGGGCGGCGCGAGAGGTCGCACAGCTCGTGGCCGCGGGCAAGGTGATGATGATGATTCCAGTGTCAATCTCGCACCCGATCGCACTGCAGAAGAAGGGGGCGCCGATCGCTTACAGAGTTTTGGAACCTGCGCCGACAGCCGCCGGCTATGTCGCAGCGTTGAATCAGGCTCCGCATCCGCATGCAACCGCGCTGTTAATGGACTTTATTCTTTCAGAGCCCGGGCAGCAGATCATGATGGAAAGCGGCAGCGGCGCAGTGCGCAAGGGCATCAAGAACCCGTATCCCGACTTCAAGAAACTGTACATTGATTTTCTGGTGCCGCAGAACCAGTACGAGGCGGAGTATAAGAGATGGACTGAGCTCTACCAGTCCCTGTTTGGTAAGGGCGCTCATTAGGCGCATATGGCTCGTAAACCACACGTTGCTCGTGGCTAACGCAGCGCGGCAACTAAAAAACAAATTTCACCCCGAAGGGCGTGCTTCGACACGCTCACCATCCCGAGCACCGTCGAAGGACGAAGAGCGCGCAGTTTAGAACAAAAATTTATCTCCGAATCCATCGTCGCCTTCGAGATCTTCGTGGTTAGAAAGTGGTTCATCAAATGCTGCAGAAAATTTGCGCTGGCTGCGAGAACTTTCAAGTGTAGTAGGACGAATCACGATATGAGACCGATGATCTAGTCCGGTGTAAAGAGAAAGGAGCACATCAAATGGCGAAGTTACGTGGTCTGGCGATCGTGGCCAGAGATCCAAACCGGCTGGCCGATTTCTACCGCCAGGTTTTCGAGCTCAAACCGGTTTCGCTGGGTAACTCGGAAAGCGTTCTTTCGGACGGAAGGTTCAATCTCGTTTTACGAAAAACTGACGGCAGTCCGATGCCGGGGCTCTATGCGGCGTGCTTTCAGGTCGAAGACGGGGAGCATCTTCAAGGACGGGTAGAGAAGGATAGCGGGAAAAATCTCGTGTCTGGCTCTGCGGCGCAGCGCGCCGATCCCGATGGCAATCTGGTCGAGGTTGCTGAAATGGACGTTCCTTCGGCGCCGCAACCGGGTCCGTTTCCGATACGTCACATCGCGCTCTATACGCCTGATCCAAAACGCCTGGCGGATTTTTACACAGGGACTCTTAACATGCGCGAGGTGGCCTACTCGGACCGTTCTTCGATCTTCGTGTCTGACGGGTATTTTAATTTGGCCTTGCTTTTCGAACGTCCCGGAGAGGAAAAGCCGGGCTTTAACCACTTCGGCTTTCATGTGAAGGACATTGAGGAAATGCGAGATCGGGCCGAAAAGGCCGGCGTCCCGCGCGGTGATAGGAGGCCCGAACGTATTCCCTTCGCCGAGTTTCGCCTGCACGATCTTGAAGGGAACGGCATCGATATCTCCGTCAAGGGATGGAAAGTTTAGGCTTTTGGGGGAACGTATGACTTTTGTCAAAGCCCTTTTGACCTTTGTTGTGATTGTGCTTTTATTTGGTCGAGCCTATGCGGTGGATAAAATTGTCGCGGACTTTGGTGGAGTCTCGGGGTTCCAAAGCGCGAGTTGGGTGGCTAAGGATTTAAAGATTTTTGACAAGTACGGCCTTGACGTCGACCTGGTCATGATAAACGGCGGCGCCCGCTCAATGGCTGCGTTGCTCGGCGGCAGCACCCAGTTTGCTACGGGCTCCGCCACGGCACCGCTGTTGGCGCGCGCACGCGGGTCGGATGTGGCGATCCTCGCGGCCTCTTACAATAAGTTTCCCTACGCGTTTGTCGCAAAACCTGAGATCCAGTCCCCGAAGGGCCTGGTAGGGAAGACAATCGCGATTCTGAACTTCGGGGGGTCGAATGACCTTGCCCTCCAGCTGGCCCTGAAAGAGTGGGGTCTGAAGCGTCAGGAAGTCAACGTGATCATCGGCGGCGATGCACCGACGCGCCTTGCGGCGCTGACGGCGGGTAGAGTCGACGCGACCTTGCTGTCGCCGCCGCACCTGACCCAAGCAGTCAAGGCGGGCTATCGCGTGCTTGCTGACATGGGAGAAATGAGATCGAACTTCTCGCAATCCACTGTTTACGTCCGGGGCGGCTACTTGCGCGAGAACCGCGAGCTCGTGAAGCGGTTTCTCAAAGCATACTCCGATGCCGTGCATCTCATTAAGAAGGATCGGGAAAGAGTTCTTAAAATATTTGAAAACAGGATGCGCCTGCATGACAGCGAGATCCTGAACGCTACCTACAACTATTACGCGCCGCGGTTTTCCTTTCCCCCGAGGGTCGATATGGCGGGGATTAAAGATACCCTGGACTTTTATGCCGAAACGACTCCGGACGTTAAGAACCGCAGCCCGCAAGAATTCGTGGACCCTTCGCTTCTCGATGAGCTGGAGAAAGAAGGCTTCTTTAAAGCGATCGGGTCTTAGAGGACAAAATCGCGGGCAAGCCAAGCGGTCCGATTCAAGACTTCCTGACCGGGTTTATTGCCGGTGAGAAAACTCGGGACGTTTATGGCCGTCCGGTCGGGGTATCGGTATGGGCCGACGGGTCGTTGCTCGTCGCCGATGATGCGGGCAACAAAATCTGGCGCGTGAGCACGAAGTGATCTCGATAAGCTGACTTGAATGTTTCTGGCTCAGATAGAGGCACGAACATGAAACAAAAAATCTGCCTCTCGATTGAGGACGAGATTATACGGCGGGCCAAGCGGCGAGCCACCGAGCAAGGGAGGTCTCTTAGAGCCGTGAGCGTCCTGTTATCCGGTGCGCTCGTTGGGGAGAAGCAAGATTGGCCCGGTAAACTCCGCCTGCATGAGCTCCCCTGGTTCTGTGATAACTGTAGATCATGAATGCACGCCAATTCTTGGCGTCGGCTTTTGTTTCGTGAAAATTCTTGAATTTTGGATCGCCGCTGCACGAGTCTACACGTTTCCGTCATAACTCCTCTCCGAAAGTTGCGGCAGAACCTAGATTTACCATCAAATACGAGCCGTGCGTTTGCTTGCCGTTCACTTTGAGCGAACGGTCGGATTTAGTGAACGCTCCAAGCCGAGAACAGGTCCCGGTCCGCGCGCGCATGGTGTTGCCTTGTGGAGAGTGAGAAAGGCCGTTGAGTATCTTAAGAAAGAACTAGGGTCCGGGCATCCTCTGACGCAGGAGACCGATCATTAGGCCAAAATTGCTCAAGATGGATGGGACGCCATTAGATTTAGGCCGAGAAAAACGAATCAGGTCTGTCTCATCAGGAGTGGTCAACCAAACTATCGTTGTAATTGCCCTTGGGCACGAAATTGAAGAAGTGCCCTGAGCCCCCGATCATTCTCTGCGAATGCGGCACGCCGGCGGGGATGTGAACGCCGACCGGACTGTCGGCGATTACCCGCTCGTCGCCGATGACGAACTCGGTTTGCAGTCCGGTCAGATTCTCACCTGTGCCGATGACGATGTGGTAGGTGTCGCAGTTGTGGGTGGTGTCCGGTCACGCATGCTTCGCTCCGGAAGGCAACTCCAAGAACCTGTAGAGTACCGTCGAAAACACGCACTGCGTTCATTTTTTCTTCCCGTTCACTATTAGTGAACGCTATGTTATAGTGAACGCCATGAAGACCGAACAAGAGACCCTCGAGGTGTGTCTGGCAAACCTCCGGGCGCTTGAGGCTATAAAAGACGTTGATCTAAGAGATCAGGATAACGGTCTGCCGCCCGGGGCTGATGCCAAGTTGGTTCTTCGCACGAACGCGGGCCAGTTAGTCTACTTCGTTGAAGTTAAACGGACTTTTAGTGCGCCTGGTCTCGAGCACTTACTCCTTCAATTGGAGCGTTACACTCAAGGGACCAAAGCGAAGCCGCTTCTACTCTCTAACTATATTCCTCCCAATCTAGCACAGCGGTTGATTCGTGCCGGCGTGAATTTCGCCGACGCTGCGGGTAACGTCTACCTCAATTGGCCGGGTAAGCTCCATATACAAATCCAAGGCGCAAGGCCAAAGCAACTTGCGGAAGCAAAGAGCGAGCGGCTCTCGCAGCCGAGTGGGTTGAAAGTGCTCTATGTCCTCCTGACGCAAGCTCCAAAGAATTGGGGACCCTATCGCGATATAGCGAAGGCGGTCCGGGGTGGCGTTAGGCTCCGTCTCCATCGTCATGCGAGAATTGAAGTCTAAGGGATATCTGGTCCAGAAGGGCCGTGACGAGTGGAGATTGACGCAGAAGAATAAGTTATTGGATCTCTGGGTTGGGGCATATGGCGGGCGCCTACGCCCTGGTCTGATTATCGGACGCTATCAGCCTGCAGAGGGCGACCTGGAACAGACACTCCTTACACTTCGAAACGAGCTTGAGCATAAGAATATTTCTTGGGCGCTCACGGGCGGGTTTGCAGCTGACATCCTGACGCGTCACTTCCGAGGCCAGCAGCTCACCTTCCTTGTGGACGAATGGCCCCGAGATCTCATGGAGCGGCTTAGGTGGCTTCCTTCTGCCGAGGGGCCGGTGACGGTTTTGAGACAATTTTCGTCGCTCGTGGCTTTCGATCTAGAGATGCCTCATTCTCGGCGGGTCGCCCACCCTCTCTTGGTCTATGCGGAGCTGACTTTCCAGGGCCGCGAGAGAGAGCTGGAAACAGCCAAGGTCCTCTACGACCGGTACTTGACCACACTCATCCAGGAAGATGGACCCTAAAGCTGTCGAGGCGCTTAGGATTCTCTCGCGTGTTCTCGCTCTGGAGGGACGCCGGTTCGTTCTGATTGGCGCGACGGTGCCTCAGATTGTGTTGGATTTCCGGGGAACAGCTGGGTCGGGAAGCCGGGAAACGAGAGACTTAGTAGTCATTCGCGTAAATATGGCGATGTATAAGTCATTGTTAATTTCTGCTGTTTCTGCTACCGTCATCCCGACGGAGGACGGTCAGAATGCCCAGATCCAGCCCGTTCCAAATCGTGCTCTCGAAACAGGAAAGAGAAGTCTTGCAACGCCGCGCGCGAAAATATACGTTGCCGTATTTCGAGGTCTTGCGTGCCAAGATGATCCTGCTTGCGGCACAGGGACGAGCCAATGATGAAATCGGCGCATCCCTGGACATCGGACGTGATGTGGTCAGTCTGTGGCGCAAGCGGTTCTTCCATGAGCGATTGCCAGGACTGCAAGAGCGAGCCCGACCGGGCCGCCCCCCGGTTTTTCCCCCCAGAGGTGGTCGTGCAGGTAAAGGCCATCGCGTGTGAGCTGCCAGCGACGCTGGGCGTGCCGCTTTCCCGTTTGAGTTCCGCAGATATCGTGCGTGAGGCGCAACGCTCAGGCATCGTGGCGACCTTAAGCAACAAGACCGTTTGGCGGTGGCTGCACGAGGATGCGATTCGCCCTTGGCAACATCGCACCTGGATTTTCCCGCGCGATCCGCAATTTATCTCGAAAGCCGGGCGTATCCTCGACCTGTACGCGAGGCACTGGGAAGGCCGCCCCCTGCGAGAGGACGAGTTTGTGCTCTCGACTGACGAGAAGACCAGCATCCAGGCGCGCATTCGAAAGCATGCCTCCTTGCCGCCCCGTCCAGGCCAGCCTGCTCGTGTCGAGCACGAGTACGCGCGGGGCGGCGCCTGGGCGTACCTCGCCGCGATGGATGTTCATCGCGCGAAATTCTTCGGCCGTTGCGAGCAGTCCACCGGCATCGAGCCGTTCAATCGCCTGGTTACCCAGGTCATGACGCAGCCACCGTATCGCGACGCCCACCGAGTATTCTGGATCATGGACAACGGCTCGTCGCATCGCGGCCAGCCGTGTGTTCGGCGCCTCAAAGCAGCCTTCCCCACCCTCGTCCCGGTGCATGGACCGGTCCACGCAAGCTGGCTCAATCAAATCGAAATCTACTTCTCCATCGTTGAACGCAAGGCGCTCACGCCCAACGACTTCAACTCGCTTGCGGAAGTCGAAAACCGACTCCTTGGCTTCCAACAATACTATGAGAACATCGCTGCGCCATTCGAGTGGAAATTCACGCGTGACGACCTTAGGGCAATGATGACAAAGCTTCATGCGCAACCTAATTCGCTTTGCTTGGCGGCTTAGATGAATACGTTGCCAAACTTATGAACCGAACTACTAAGATACCGTCGCAGAAGTCGGCAGCTGGGAGGATTTCGACCACATCCGCGAACGTCTCATACAAGAGGGATTTCGGCAAGGCCGAGTCGCGCACGAGCTTTGGCTTGGTGAAGACACCCGTATGGACCTGATCCCATTTGGGCCAAGCCTCGTTCAAGGAGACAAACTGGCGTGGCCTTACGGAGACAGCGTGATGACCGCCTGCGGGTTTGAAGAGGCGTTTGAGTGCGCGCGCGACGAAGAGGTTACCGATGATCTTACCGTCCCGGTCGTAACGATCCCCGGCTTGGTTTTACTAAAGATCGTGTCTTACCTGGACCGTCCAGAAGAACGTGCGCGTGATCTCATCGATATCGTGTATTGTTTCGAGCAGTGCGAGAAAGCTCCAGGCCGGAGCCGGCGATTCGATCATGCCGTTGGAACCGAGGTGGATGGGAAGGAAGTCACCTTCGAAGAAGCCGGTGCCTACTTACTCGGTATAGAAGTCGCACGTCTTGCAAAGCCCAACTCGTTGTTGGTTGTGCGGCGATTTTCAAACACGATCCCCGACGAGTATGCGCGACCCATCGCCCAAATTCTTACAGAGGAAGGTCGCTTACTCGATAGCCAGGAACGGCGGAGCGTGGTATATCGGCTGTTCCGGGTCTTTGGTGCCGGGGTAACCAAACCCATGTCCTCACTGACATCCTAGAGGATCTGCTGACGGAGCATAAAGGCCATTGTGAGCGGATAAATAGTGAGAATTCCATCCAACTGCTGTCCTGAGCACGCAAACAGTTCTGAAACATTTATATCGGGCGTCTATGACATCGTATCTGACGAGGAGAGGAGACCTGAATGTCCGAAAAGACAAAGGGCAAAAGGGTTAAAAGAACGCCACCACCTTTACCGAACCGACAGGGAATGGAACGCCTCATGGCTGATGTTACCCGCTTGCTCCAAGGGCAGACCTTCGAGAGCGTGGAGGAAGCCAATCTTTTTCTCAAAGAGAATGTTTCCATCGGCGATCCCCTGCCGCGTTCTGCCCCTCGTTCACCGCTGGAACAGGCCCAGGATCTGGTCTATGACGCGTGGGATGCAGCGACACCGCGCGAGGGGACCCAGCTTGCACGCCAAGCTCTGGCGATCTCCTGCGACTGCGCCGATGCCTACAACGTCCTGGCAGAAGTGGAGGCCAGGTCACTCGAAGAAAAGTGTGATCTCTATCGTCAGGGGATGGAAGCCGGCAAGCGAGCATTAGGCCCCGCTTTTTTTGAGAAAAACAAGGGACATTTCTGGGGCATGATCGAGACCCGCCCCTACATGCGGGCGCGGCAGGGACTCGCTGAATGTCTGTGGCAATTGGGGAAAGAAACAGAAGCTATCAGCCACTATGAATCGCTGCTGGAACTTAATCCCAACGACAATCAGGGCATTCGTGATCTGCTCTTGGCCTGCTATCTTAGGCGCGGTGACGACTCGGGCGCCGCCCGCCTTTATAAGCAGTATTCTGATGATGGCTCGGCTTCCTTTGTGTGGACGAGGGTTTTAATGGAGTTTCGTAGCGGCGGACCGCCGGCGGCCCTCAGAGCCTTGCGTGTTGCCAGGAAGGAAAACCCCCATGTCCCGAAATTCCTCTCTGGCGGGAAAAAGATGCCGCGCTACTTGCCCGGTACGTATGGCTGGGGGGATGAGAGCGAGGCGATCATCTATGTGGCGAACTTTGTGGAAGCCTGGTTGGCAAACCCTGCGGCGCTCGCCTGGCTAAAGGGTCAACTTAGGTGAGAGAGACAATGCATCTTGCAGCATTTCCGGGGATACCCAGATTGGCATAGTCTAATTACGGCCTTTCCGGGAAGCAACGGCTAACTACTTGAGTTACCAATTACGCTATCCCGTTCGTGCTGAGCCTCTCGAAGCATGAACGATTTCTTCTCACGACCAGCCGCTCGGCGGTGATATCGCGGTTGAACCGCGTGGCATAGGATAAGACCTTCCCCAGACCAAAGGGATCGTGGCAAGGTTTCTCTTTTGTCACAGGGAGTCGTCAAACCAAACTATCGTTGTAATTGCGCTTCGGCACAAAGTTGAAAAAGTGACCTGAGCCGCCGACCATCCGCTGCGAGTGCGGGACTCCGGCGGGGATGTGAACGCCGACGGGACTATCCACGACTACCTTTTCGTCGCCAAGGACGAACTCGGTTTGCAACTCTGTCAGATTCTCACCGCTGCCGATCACGATGTGATAGGTATCACAGTTGTGTGTGTGCTTGTCCACATAGCCAACTTGTGTCGGTTTAATATCCGAGACACTGCGTACCACGGTGTAGAAATCCGCTTCCGGTTTCTTCTTTTCGTCGATGAAGACATAGCGGGTGCCAGGGGCGGCCTCGGTATGGTATTTGATCTCCGTTGTGGGCCGCACCTCGGCTTTTAAAATGTAACTGCCGTATTTGCCAGCCTCACGGATTCCCTTGTCCACGTCGGGCTCCTTACCTTCGTGCGTATAGCCGCGGCTTTTGAATAGTACAACGACGCTGCCCTTCCCGCGCGTGACTTTGTACTCGTGGACTGCTCCGGTCGGAATATAGACCGTTGCGGGTGAGACAATCCTGTGAACCTTGCCGTCAAACTTGATTTGACCTTCGAGACCGGTTAGATCCGCATTGTTGCCAAGAAAGAAATAGAACTCGTCTGTGTTATGAAAATGCGGCACCTGATAATCAGGAACAACCGCCGGAAGATCCACGGCTTCATGGATGGCGATATAAACGTCAGCTTCAGGGTGCGAATCTCTGTTGATAAAAATATGCCTCTTCACCGGCAGCGTGATGCGTTCGCGCAGCGGTCTTTTTTCTTCACCATGGCCGCCCAAAACGCCGGGTCTAGCTCTGACGATGTATTTTCCGAGCTCCATAAAATCTCCTCAGTTCGTTCCCTTTAAGATTTGTTTCTGTGCTGCAATGATCTCCGGCGGCACTTGACTGTGGCATCGGGTGTAACGTGAGTGTCCGCAGCAAAAGTCTTAAAGCGATTGTGTGACACGTCTCTACTGCTCGTCAAATAGAAGGTGAACGCGTATTCTCAGACAATACGCTTTCATGAACCTCCTGAGGGGGTAGATCGGCTTCATCGTGTAGCCTTTGGTCTTCGCAGCAAAAGATCAGCCCTTGCCGGAAGAGCGGCCATATTTCTCCAGCATCCCCTTTGGGTAATAGCGCTCCTCCAGCTCTCGTTGTTTTTCCCGCCCCTCCGGAATGCGAGCGCGGACGCCGCGTAGATAAGGATTATCCTTATGTGCCGCGCAGAAATCTTCCCACGCTGCCAGCTCTCGTTGTTGAAAGTCTTGCAAGAATTCCCACAGGGCTGCATAGGTCACCGCCGTGCCGAAACCGGAGTACCAGGCTACATTCAATCCCAATTCGAGGTGCTCTTTCAGAGATAAGATTCGGGAGAGCTTACCTTTCTGGGCGGAGAAAGTGCCCGACACGGCAGCCCGTGCTTGCTTAATCTCTTCTATGGAATGAGGGGACTCAAACTGAACCCAATCCACTTTGGCCTCTTCTTTGTAGGTTCTGATGCGGCGTAAGAACTCATCAAAACCGCCATTGGCGGCATCACGGGCGTAGCACTGCGCCATAATAATAAAGTCAGGATCCAGTTCGTTCTTCATGTCGACTGCTGCCCGGTAACGGGCGAGGACAAGTTCAAGCGGCGCTACTTCGATTCCCGCAGTTTGTGTTCCACGCTTGGTTTCACCCGGTTGGTCGTCAAGACGCAATCCGGCAAGTCCAGCCCTAATGCACTCCGTCACCAGGCGGCGCACCGCCATGATTCCTCCGTGACCCGTATCGCCGTCCAGCATGACTGGAAAACTGACGCTGCGGGCGATCCAACCTCCAATGGTCACGCACTCCATCATGCTCGCCACACCCACGTCGGGAAAGCCCGTGTAAGCCCCGACCACTGCACCCGTGCCCACGAAAGCTGCCTCGACGCCAGCGGCTTCCATGATTCGCGCGTGGGCGGCGCTGGGCGGGTGAAGCATCACCAGCACGCGATCTGTCCTGGTGATCAGTTTTTTAAGCCGCGTCGTCGTTCTTTCCTCGGACATACGTGCTCGCTCCCCTCAAGCTGCGGCTCTTGTTTTTTAGTTATGAGACTTGCCTATCACTTCGTATCGGCTTTTGGAAAGCCATAGGCTTCTACGATTTTTGCTTGCCAGTCTTCCATCCGCGGATACTGGTCCCAATCTACAACAGATAACTTCCTGCCACGAAGCTCTTGTTCCACCGCGCCGCCACGCACATAGACGGAAGAACTGAAAGGCTCGGTATCGTCAATGATTTTCTGTGCTTCGGGAGTTCCCAACCATTCCAGCCAGAGCAATCCGGCGTATTGATGTCGCGCGCCAGCCAAGATCGCCTGGGCGTTACCGAATCTAACGGCCACCGGCTCAAGGATCGCATACTGGAGAACACCTGAAGGATCTTTTTGCTGGGCCTCCCTGACGCTGCCATAGTTGTTGCCCATCATCAGCGGAATCTCTCCTGAAATAACAGATAACATCACTCTGGAGCCGCCGCGAACCCAGATCGGTTGCTGGGAGGCAATCTTACGCGCGAAATCCAAAGTTTTTTCCAGACCCCATGCGGGAACTAGCCCGGCGACGTCCTTCGGTCGAATATCCACGGCAAATTTTCGCCCCTTGAACTCCGCTCGTAGCAGGTCTTCCAATGTCTTCGGCGCCAGGTTGGGGGGAACAAGCTTTGAGTTGTACGCTGTCACCTGGAAATAGCTGAAAGCGGCGAGGACATTCTTGTTGCGCGGGTCAATCATGGGCGGTGGTATTTGGAGTACTCCCTTCTTCGCCATCTCAAGGACATCTGCTTTCCAGAGGTACGGGTGATATTCGCTATAGAAGTCCGCGGACACCAGCACAACGTCCCAATCTTTGGCCATTCCGCTTTTGATCTCAAGGAGTAACCGCGATGCTGAATCGGTTCCCCGGCTTTGTTGCGCCTGGACGTCTAAGAACGGGTATTTCTTCTTGAATGCAGCGGTGTTCGCTCTAATGTCGGCGTCATCCATGGTTGTGAGAATGCGCAGTTTTCCTTCCTTCTTAGCCATAGAGACGATTTCGTCATGGCTGGAACTGACATGATAGCCTTCCGCCGCGGCTGCGAAAAGCGGCAGGGCTAGAACGCCGAACACTAGGCAAGAAAAGGCCGCATACGGGCCTAACTGCTTCATAAAACCTCCGTCTGGTGCTGCCGTAACCATAAATTCGTAAATACTACGATCAAACCTCCAGTTTGTAGAGATCAATCGCGTTCTGGCGCGTGAGTTTACGCCTAATTTCATCAGAAATGCCTTCAAACTGCTGTTCGACGATCTGTTTTGAATCCGGCCATGTCGTGTTGCCATGCGGGTAGTCGCTCGCCCATAAAAACCGGTCTTCGCCGTACATCGGCGCGGTCAAAATACCTGCCCGATCTTTCTCGAATGTAAACCAGATGTTGCGGCGAAAGTACTCGGCGGGAGCCAATTGGAGGCCTGCTTTAGGATCGTAGTCTTTAAATTTAGCCACCATGTAAGCGACCCAACCGATGTCCCATTCTGCGGCGACAATCTTCAAGCGGGGAAAACGATCGAAAACACCGCCGTAAATCATTTCCAAAAGAGACGTTTGAATTTCGCCCTCGCCGCGAATGCAAGTACGAACCCGCGGGTGATGGAACTTGGCTTTTTTCCATGCTCCGGTCGTGGTGTGGAGGGAAAGCGGAGTGTCTGTCTCCTGCGCGGCCGCCCATAAAGGGTCGAACTTTCTGTCACTGTAGTTACTGCCGATAGGCGTCGATGACGCAATCATGAAACCTTTAGCCCCTCGCTTGCTGTAGTGGGTCAAATCCTGCACTGCGCCTTCAACATCAAGGATGGAAAGTACCGGCAGACCGATAAGCCGCTTCGTATCTACGCTGCAGTACTCCATCAGCCAGTCATTATACGACTGCGCAATGGCGCGGAAAAAAGGCTCGTCCTTGACGCTTAGCCCGTAAATGTGGCGCAGATGGCTGGCATAGATGATATCGACTTCTATTCCATCGCGGTCCATATCTTTAAGCCGCGCCGTCGAGTCCCACGGCCCGGGCCAGTCTTCGAACCGAAAGTTCTTGCGGAAATCGAGAGACTTCGACGATGTTCGTCCGACGACGCTGCCGAGGCCCAACCCGCCAATGACCATGCCGACGAATTCCATAGCGCAGGATTCACGGTTGTGTCCTTCAAGGCTCGTTTCCCAGTCGTCGATAACCAGATACGGGCCGAACTCTGACTCGCCGGGATTCCACACAACCTTTGGAGCTCGATCACCGTACTTCTTTTGCACGCGCTCCCACGTTGCCGGTACTTCATTTGCATGGGAGTCGGCCGAAACCAATCCGTACCCGCTCATAGATCCCTCCAGAAATTTCCTTATTCCAAAAGCCAATTGATCCTACTTCCATCATCTCATTTGGAGAAGTAGCGCTTTTCTAATTCCTTTTGCTTTTCCGTTCCTTCTTCGATACTCAGCCGTAACTGCTTCAAGCCACGACGAAAAGGATTGTCCTTATGCTTTTCCTGCAAGTCTTCCCATGCAGTTACATCGCGCTCCTGGAAGTCTTTAAGGAATTCCCACAGCGCTATGTAAGTGACCGTGCTGGCAAAGCCTGCATGCCACGCGATGTTGACGCCGATCTCTAAATGCTCTTTGCGGGTCGGTATTCGAGGAAGGTTGCCGTTATGAAACGAGAAGGGACCTGAAACCACCGCTCGCCCTTGTTTAATCTCCTCGACCGAATGAGGCGCCTGCATCTGTACCCAATCCACCCCGGTTTCTTCATAGGCTTTGAGCCGGTGCAGGCATTCCTCCATTCCGCCGTTAACCGCTTCCCGAGCGTAGCAGAGCGCCGAGATTACAAAATCAGGGTCGATTTCGTTCTTCATATCCACGGCGGCGCGGTAACGTGCACGCACCAAATCCAGTGGCGCCACTTCCAAGCCGGAAATCTGGGTCGTGCGTTTGCTTTCCATGGGCTGATCATCGAGGCGCAGCCCCGCGAGTCCGGCTCTGATGCACTCCGCCACCATGCGGCGCACAGCCATGATTCCACCGTGACCGGTATCTCCGTCCAGCATTACCGGGAAGTCCACGCCGCGGGCGATCCAGCCGCCGATCATCACGCACTCCGTCATTGTGGCGACACCGACGTCTGCAAGTCCCGTGTACGCACCAACAACACCGTCAGTACCTACGAAACCTGCCTCGATTCCTGCTTTTCCCATGATGCGCGCATGCGCCACGCTGGGCGTGTGCATGATTACGAGCACGCGGTCTTTTCTGTTAATCAGTTGTTTCAGTCGGGTCGTGGGTTTGATATCGGGCATGCCATTGTCTCCTTGCGACGGTGAATCTAATTCTGTCGGATTTTGCTCTTAGAGTGAGCGGAATCTCTAGTCAGCATGGTACCTGTTATAGTACCTGACCGCGTTGTCCCAGAACAACTTGCGTTTTACGCGTTCGGGCAAATCCCATTGCATCACGATGTCTACGGATTGAGGAAACCAACTCTCTGCATGAGGATAGTCAGAAGCATACATCAGGATATCTTCGCCCACGATGTCGATAACAGCTTTGGTGAGTTTCTCTCCTTCGGTCAGTTCGATGCTCTGAAAGTAACGCCCGTTAAGCACATACTCACTGGGTTTCATCTTCAATTCCGGGAGCGCCGTTGGTATCGACCGGGCATGTTCGTCAATTCTGCCCATCCAAAACGGCAACCAACCGTGTCCAGCCTCAAGCACGCCGATTCTCAATCTCGGGTAGCGGTCCATCACACCTGTCCCCAACAGCGCAGCCATATTGCGCATGCCGCACCACGGATGTGCCGCGGAGCGCTGTAGCCATTGGTTTTCCCATGTGTCTAGTCCACCCGGCGCGTACGGCGGCATAGCCGTGAAGGTGTGCAGCGCCACCGACAGATCGTAGTGCTGGCAGGCAGCCCACACGGGCTCCAGGTCCGGGTGGTCCAACGGAATTCCGGAGGGAGCATACACAAAAGCGGCGAGCGGCCAATCTTGGTTTGCGCAGCGTTCCAGTTCTTTTAGGCTGCCCGGAACATCGCGAAAGCAAATAAAGATAATGCCCTTGATCCGGGCCGGAAATGCTCCGCAGTAATCGGCCATCCAACGGTGGTACGCGCGGTACATCGCCGTTTCGAGCTCCACATCTTCGCTCATGGTAAAGGTACCAAACCACGCTGAGGGCAGTGTTAGATTGACGTCTACCCCTTCCGTATCCATGTCCTTGATTCGTTCCGCGGGATCGTCATCAACTCGAAGCGACGGCTCTCCGATGCGGGTTCTGTTGGGCCGCGGTCCCTTCGTTTCGGCTTCCAATGAGCCGAGCCGCCTGCGATACTCGCGAATGCCTCGCGTGTACGTCACATGACCCGTCCTTTGGTGTTTGGACTTGTATGGCTCGTAAGCTTTTAGCTTTTGCTTCTCAGGCTCTGTAAGATACCCTTCCAAAATGTTTGCTGCTGGACCTACGTGTGTGTCCGAGTCGAATATTTTGAATCCGTTCCTTGCCATGTCTTTCTCCTAGGTTGAGAGTGTATTCAATTACCTACTTGAAGTCAGCCTTGGGGAATCCATAGGCCTTCAGGATCTTTGCTTATCACCGTTACCGTCTTGGGTAGCGCTACCATGCCATGCCGTTCTCACGGATTTTGGCAATCTACTCTCAGCGCGAAGGTCCGCAAACCGATTGCCAACGGTATTCGTTTTGCTCCCGACTGTGCCAACAGTCTTGCTACTTTGTCTTGTCTCTTTTTATTCACTTGGCCTTTGGGAGCCCATAGGCATCTACTAACTTTTCTCGCCATTCTTGGGCATGCCGGAGGGCCTCCGTGTCCTCAATGGAGAGCTTTTTCCCTCTTAGTTCCTGCTCTACCGCACCGCCACGCACATACATGGAAGAGGCGAACGGTTCGGTTTCGTCTGCTATCTTCTGAGCCTCGGGACTTGCCAACCATTCCAGCCAGAGGATCGCAGCATGAGGATGCTCCGCGGTCGCCAAGATAGCCAGGGAATTGCCAAATCTTACGGGCACAGGCTCTGGAATGGAATATTGCAGCACGCCACTCGGGTCCTTGAGCTGTGCTTGCCTTACACTGCCATAGTTAGGACCCATCATCATCGGAATTTCTCCTGCGAGGATACGAGGCAACGTGTTGCTGGAACCGCGTACCCAGATCGGCTCTTGAGCCGCAACCTTTCGAGCAAACGCCAAAGTTTTCTCCAGACCCCACACTGGAACCAATCCAGCAACGTCTTTGGGTCGGATATCGACAGCAAACTTCTTGCCCTTGAATTCCGGCCTGAGGAAGTCTTCGTAGGTCTTGGGCGCGAGGTTAGCGGGAACGAGGTTCTTGTTGTAGGCTGTGACCTGGAAGAGTGTGTGGGTGCCAAGGATGCTTTTACTTTCGCCGTCGATCATTGGAGGAGGCATCTTCACAACTCCCTGCTTGGCCATTCCGAGAAGATCAATCTTCCAAAGGTATGGGGGATATTCGTCGCGGAAGTCAGTGGAGACCAGAATGATGTCCCATTCCTTTGCCGCTCCGCCCTTAATCGCGAGCAGTAATCGCTGGGCGGCTGCTACCCCTTGGCTCTCTACGACGTTGATGTCTATGAACGGGTATTTCTTCTGGAAGGCAGCGCTAGACGCTTTAATGTCAGAAGGATCCATGGTTGTGACGGCGCGAAGCTTTCCCTCCTTCTTAGCCTTGGCAACAATTTCATCGTGACTCGCAATGAAGGTATAGGCTTTCGTGTCAGCAGCGAATACATCATCCCAGACCCACATAACCATCAACAACGCTAGGAGCCTGTCCGAGTAATGTCGCTTGAAAAAAATCGACCTCACAGGATGCCCCAGGATCGACGATCGGCAGCTCGGCAAGGGTTTTCCTACCCCGAATTTGCCGATTTTTCGATTACTCGGACACACTCCTAGGCCGAGAGACTTGAAAAAATGCAACATAATACGCCTCCTTTGTTGAAGCAGCGCAAACAAAAGACATCGTCTCGGTAGTGTTTTTCTACAGTCAGTCTTCGCGCTCTTTACAACCCAATAATGATTCACCGGGCTCGTTGCTGTTCAAAACGTGAGGGGCCGGGGTACACTGCGTTATCTTCGGTCTCTCGGTTACTCTTGTTCACATTTTAATGCTCTCTGTAGAAGCTATGACTTAGTCCTTTATATTGGAAATCTCGGCGCACCGTTAAATGAACCATTGATCCACGCGGCCACGTAATCGAAGAAGTTTTTTACCGTGTTCGAGTATTGCCCCGGCGACTGCTCGCAGCGGGTACACGGCGTGATGCCATGATTCGCGCCCTCGATGACGATGAAGTCCTTGTCGCGGCTTGCTGCAACTTCGTAATGGATCTCGTTGTCGCGGATAAAATAATGACCTCCCATGCCGGCGATGAGCACCGGGACCGAGATAACGCGCAGGGCGCAGGGCGTGGAATTGTTGGTTGAGCAGTCATCAATGCCGTCCATGGAATCTGTCGCCCGAGTGGCATTCGCGCTCAAGAAGGACCTGACGGTCAAGAACCGGGTGCCGTCTTCGAAGGTTTTGCTCGATTTGGCAAGAGACGGGTTAGCCAGCCGCACGCTTTCGACAATTTGCGTTACGATAGTGCCGTCGTTTTTAAGCAGTTTCTGGGGCTTGACCGTGCTGTGATGGATGCTGAGATCAAGTTGCATGAGGCGCGCTCCTTCTCCTCCCACCACAAGGAAGGCATCATCGTCGAGGTAATGGTATTTGCCTTTTCCCATCCGGGCGACCTTATCTAAGGCCGCATCGATCAACCTGTTCATCCGCACCGCTTGCGCCCTGAAGTATTTCTTTTTGAAACCCTCGGAGTAGTGTGAGGGTCCGTTTGGGTTAAAACCGTTCTTGAAATTGAACGGATCCAGGGACGGATCAAGTTCGCCGGGCCGGTTCTCGTTGACAATTGCCGGATTGATGCTTCTTAGTCCATTTACCGGATTTCCCGGATGGGCGTCGCGGAATATGATTCCGTCAGCGGGGGGAAGTCCCACGAGCTCGTTCCCGCATTGCACGAGCTTCTTGGGGCCTTGGCAGTACGATGGTCCCTTTTCCGCAACCGCTTGATAAAAGCTCATCGTTGGACCCCCGCCGCTGCCGCCCAACAACAGTACTTTAGTGATCCCCGGTTGCTTGCGGAGAAAGTTGACGCCGGACTTTACATCGAGAGCTATGGTCTCCCACCTTACCAGAGCTTCGTTGTTGTCAAAGCGCGGGTTCATACATAGAACCATGAATCCTCTTTTTGCCGGCTCCGTGCAGGCCAAACTGGCCATCACATTCGATGTGCGATGCATCACGAGGATGGCGACGTGGGGCGCCGCACCGGAGTCCGGCTTGTAGAGCGCGCCTTTCACAGCGCTGGGAGAAAATTGAATGTAGGCGGGATTACTTTGAGCAAAGGACTCGGCGGCACCGGCACCGAAAGCAAAAACCACCGTCAGAATGATGGACCTGAATTTCTGTCGCATCATATGCACCTTCTTTGTGGAAATTACCCTTAAATCTCTTCGCCATCCGCGACTCGGCACGATCGGAACAACGGGAGCCGCGCTTTGCTGACGGCATCTCGGAGTCGCGCCAAACTAGCTACCAACGCAGGGCGTTGTCAAGTGGCAGAACGGTCGCGTTCTTCTGGTTGGGGAACAACAACCAGCGGATGCTGGCATGCAGGAGTAGGACTCCCCGCCAGATTTCAGTTGAGCCCGGCGGGGAGTATAACGAGCGAGCTTCGAACTCACTCCGGAATTGGGGCTAGAACCGCGCGTTGGCCCAATTGGCGACGTAGTTCCAAAGATTGAGCGGAACATTCATGTAAGGGCCAGTGCCGTGCAAAGCCGCGCAGGCATTGCAGTTCCCGAGGCCGTGGGTCGCTCCTTCCACTATCACAAACTGCTTATCCATACTCGCCGAGCTTTCATAGATGTATTCACCGTCACGAATGAAGTAATGCCCCTGCATGGCCATCACTAGAGTTGGCACGTGGATCTGCGCGGCTGCGCACGGTGTGGAGTTGTTAGTGCTGCACCAATCGATCTTGCTCTCATCCAGCGAGTGCTTGGATCGGATTGCATTGGCGCTCAAGAACGAAGTGAGCGATAAATCTTCAAACTCGTTTTCATCTTCATCAGCGTCCCTGATCTCTGGCTGAGGAACTCGCACCGTGTGAATGATCTGCGGAGCAGAGAGGGTACCGGTGCTGTCTTGCAGAAGTTTGGTCGGGTTCTGGGTGCAGCACTGGACCTCCGTGCTAAGTTGCACCATCCGCGCGTTGGCGCGAAAGATGGGAAACGGGTGCTGAGTCAGGTCATTCGGATCAGCCGTCTCAATCAACCCAAGTGCTATCTTTTTCTTGATTAGCTGAGCTTCTTGAATCAGGCCGTTCATACGTCTCGACTGCCCCTGAGCGTATTTGTCGACAAAATGATCCGAGTAGGTCGAGTCACCAAGCTCATTGTAGCCGTGGTTCGGGTCGAAGGGGTCAAGCGTTTTATTGAGCGCAGGACCAAATGGTTTCTTCTCATTGCTTACGGAGGCGTTAAGCGAACGCAGCTGATTAACCCCGACGCCCGGATGCGCATCGAGGAAAACGATTCCATCGGCCTTGTCCGCAGCCGTGAATTCAGCTCCCGTAAACGGGCACTCGGTAAGTTTGTTAGGCCCCTGGCAATACGATGGGCCGTTTTCCAGTAGCGCCTGGTAATACGAGGTGCTGGGTCCGCCGCCGCTATGCCCGATTAAAATAATCTTGGTGTGCCCTTTGCCCTTCAGGAATCGGATTCCGTTGCGTATATCGAGAGCGATTTGCTCGAAGTCTACGGCGGCTTCGCTGTTGCCGAACCTGGTTCTGATGCCGAGAGTACCGAAGCCTCGATTTGCCAACTGCGTCGTTGACGCGTGGTTCCGATAATCGGAGGTCCGATGGATCGCAAGGGTTGCGATGTGGGACACTGGCCCGACCGCTGGAGCCCGATAGCGGCCGAGCGCGCCGCCACCCAAATCAACTTCTTCGACGGTGAGCTGGGCAGAAGCGTTGGTGATTCCGAACAATATCATCAAAGCAAACAAGAATGGGAATATTCGCCGACCTGCCATAGTCACTTCCTCCTTTATGCTTAAAAACTTCATTTGCCACTACTATTTAAGAAGCGGGGGTATGTCCAACGTTTTCTTCTTATGATGGTCATAAGCCAACCTTATTGACATCGCTCAAGCAGGCGGATAGCTATGGCGGCTGAGGGATCTCTTATACCGAGATGGCAACCATGAATCTGAATCAGGTCAAGACATTCGAATCGGTAGCTATACATCTCAACATGACCAGAGCGGCCGAGGAACTCCATGTCAGCCAGTCCGCTGTTTCGCAGCAGATCAAGCTTCTTGAGGAGCAGAACGGAGGGAGATTTTTCCGCAGGATCGGACAACGGCTGGAATTAACCGAACTCGGGCGCGCCTATCTCGACGCCATCAAACCGATTTTGATCCAGATCGAAGGCGTCGAGCGGAACTTTACCATCAAGCCCGACGAGAGAGAAGCAAACTTACTTGCCGTCGGCGCAACCCATGGGTTTTGCATAAACGTTTTTCCAGAGATCCTCGCGATCTTCAAGCAAGCGCACCCGTTGGTGCGCGTTTTGCTCGAGGCCAACAATAGCCGCGTCCTGGAACAGCGCATTCTAAACGCGGAATTGGAGATAGCGCTGGCGACTGTGCCCGCGCGATCGCCGCACATTAATCTGTTGCCATACAAAAGCCTCGAGGCGGTTGCTGTTATCGCGGGCGCGAGTCCGTTCGTTATAGAGCAAGAGGCGCCGGGAGCGCTCTCAAAAATTCAGGCAATTGTCAGGAAAGAAGGTAAGATCGAACGATTTCTTGTGGAGCGTGGATACAAATCGAATATCGCCGTCAAATGTGAGAACTCCGAGGCCGTGAAGGCAGCTGCGCAAATGGGGATCGGAGTGGGAATCTTATACCGAAACGTTGTTGAGCATGAAGTCATGAGGGGAGACCTGAAGATAATCAACGTTCCGGAATTAAAGAACCTGGAACTCGAGTCCTTCATTATCTACGATCGGCGGAAAGCCCTTACTTCACTGGCCCGAGAATTCCTTCAAACCTTGTACGCCGGAAGAAATTCTAGAATTCAGCGCACGGACAAGCGTGGGTTATTGAAGACCGGGTAGGCTCGAAGAGGCCACGCCGCTCGGAAATGTCTTGCGACAAACAAGGAAGGTGAGTAACGTCTATGCGCATCATGTTCCTGAATCACACTCACAGGCGTGAAGGCGGGCGGGAGCGCGAAGAGCGTATTCTTAAACTACTTAATAGCCATGCTTCTCCGGGCACGGTTGTGGAAATTCATTATCCAGACGATCTGGGAGGCGGGGATGTTCAGCACCAAACGGAGCAGGGAAATGCCCTGGCAGGACTACATCACGTTCTGGAGACTCCTGCTCTTGTCAAAAAAATCATGGAGGCCGAGCGTTCTGGATTTGATGCGGTGGTGCAGAGCAACACGTTCGACCCGGGTGTGGAAGCCGCGCGTTTGGCAGTGCGGATTCCCGGTGGTAGGGGTGCTTCGCTCTTCATGCCAGTTTGCTACTTGCTTGTGCGACCGCTTCGCTTTGATCGCGCCCACGGATAGTTATATCCCCTATGTTTGGCGCCTCGTGGAAAGCTATCGCATGGGGAAATTTGTTTCAGAGATTCGCGCGCTCAAGTTTTCCGAACACGATATCCCGCGGCAACGCGCGCTGGCCGTCGAGCGCATTGTGGCACTTAGTCGTGAGATGATCGCGGCCGGCGCCCAAGCTATTGTCCCCCTTGGCGGCAACGTTGTTCCCTATCAAATTTCTCCGGAAGAACTGGAACCGCAGATTGGCGCCCCCGTGATTAATACCAAGGCGGTGGGAATTCGCTTTGCGGAATTGATGGTGCTTAGTCACGTTACTCACAGCCAAAGAGCGTACCCATGGTCCCCCGGGCTGACTCCTGACGCTGTGGTGAAACGCTCCTGAGGTTATATTCTCGGTCCTTTACAACCCCATTCCACAAGGGGTTAGAACCTGATAAGAGACTATCCCGTTCGCCCCGCGGGCAACTTGTTGATTTGTGCAAGCACATCTTCAGGGGTTGCTGCCTGAGCGGGAAGAGAATGAAACGGGCGAGACATGCTAAAGTCAGGAGCAGAGCCAAAGTCCTGGCAATCTTTGAGATGAAACTAAAATTGAGGCAAGTCAGGTCCAGGCAAGACCTAGAGAAAGCCTTCGCGATTCGGATGAGAGTTTTTGTCCGGGAGCAGGGCGTGCCGCGCGAAATCGAGTTGGATGCCGATGACGGGAAGGCGATCCATCTCGTGGCTTTGGTTCAAGAAAGCGCGGTAGGAACTGCTCGCGTGGTGCTGAAACGTCATACGGCCAAGATTGGTCGCATGGCGGTCTTGAAGACCTATCGCGGGAGAGGTGTTGGGAGGGAACTCTTAAAACGCGCGGTTGCGTTGGCCAGAAGAAAGGACGCGGCGCATGTTTTTCTCCACGCCCAATTACCGGTGACGAGTTTCTACGAGAAGCTGGGCTTTCGTTGCAGAGGCGCAATCTTTATGGAAGCAGGCATCCCGCACCGAAAGATGATTTTACGATAAACCCTCAATAAGGCTTCCGGCCGATTTTTTTGGATCTGAGATCTGCAATTCTGGGATTCCGAGCATAGCGAGGACTATATCGCCTGAACATCTTCAGCGGCACCCTTTTGATACTTGGTCGCGTTTTCTTTGAAGGAAAGAAATTTATCCCGTACATAGGGCGACCGATAGCCGTTTAGTATTCTTTCGACCCTTCCCGGTCTGCCATAGAAACTCTGGAAGGCCCAACCGGTCAACTCGCCGAGCTGCTGCCGCGTGAGATGCTTCGTAGGCATCACGCAATGTTCCAGGTCCCACAAGCTGAGATCGTCAATTTCGACCAGGTTTTCTTTAACGACGCGCCTCCATATCGGTGAGCCGGGAATGGGGTTCAAAACTTGGATCATGACAATATCCGGGTCGATTTCGTCCACGGCTTTGGCGCGCTGGCGGATCTTGGCCTCGTCATCCTCCCAGAAACCATTAAGGTAGGTAGCGACCGTGGAGATATCGTTCTTGCGCAGGAACGTGAACAAGTCCTTGAGTTCTCTAACGCCGACCTTCATCGGGCCCTTGCGGGCTTCGGCAATTTCCTCGTCCGTGCCGCCGTCGATCCCGATCAGGACCTGGACCAAACCGACTTTGCGCAGACGAGCAATGAGATCCGCATCACGGATGAAACTCTGCGCCCGTCCGAGGAAGAACCAGAGCATATCAAGCTTTCTTTTCTCCAACTCCTCTACCAAGTCGACCATTTTCTGCCGGTCGGAGTTAAAGTCGTCATCCATGAAGGTAAGAGTCTTGACTCCGTATTGCCGATGCAGCAGCTCCATTTCGTCCGCGACTCTCTTGCCGCTATGGGTGCGATGCGAGGTGAAGTCACGGGGATTGCGCGGGTCGACCAACCACCACTCGTAACAGAAGTGGCACGCGCCCTCGCACCCTCGTGAGGTCACCGCCTCATTGTAATTGGGAAAAATGGAGTAGCCAATGTAGCGGTCCATCGGAAACAGGTCGTACGCCGGTATCGGGAGTTCGTCGAGGTTTTTAATCAATTCGGCCTGCGGGGTCAGGATCACCTGATCGCCATTGCGGTAGCAAAGGCCCTTGATGTCGGCAAACTTGGGCGCGGAGCTTTTCAGTTGCTCGAGGAGTTCCCATAGCGGATACTCGTTGTCGCCAAAAACGCCGACGAGCCCGAAATCGATCTGCGGATGTTCCTGGAGGATCTTTGTCGGAACCGCCGTATACATCATTCCCCCGCCGACGGTAATAATGTTTGGGTCCATTTCTTTGACGCGCTTCATTGCCGCATGGAAGCGATTGAGCTGTGCCGCCCCGCCTGCGGCCGCAATGATGTTGCCGAAAAAGACCACATCCGGCCGCCGCCTTCGCACTTCGTCGATCATCTGGTTGTCATCCAGATCAAGCGCGCGACAATCCAGAACTTCGACTTCCGCGCTGCGCTTTTCACGGATAAAAGCCGCAAGCTTGGCATGCAAGGGATTGGCGGCCAAGTGACGGCCCCAAGGCGCCCAATTTCCCATGGGTGGGGTAATAAAAAGAAGCTTCATCAAGAGACCTCAACAGAAAATTTATACTTAAACTATTTAACTATGAACTTAATGTCAAGGTAGATACGGCTTTGTTGCGTGTGCCAGCAACGCGGTCTTGATTGTTTGTCAAAGGGTTACGAGAAGAATGGTCCCGCCAACGGCGCAAAGAGCGCCCAAGGCAACGCGCATGGTAATGGCTTCCAAATCCCTGAGAAAGATCGCTGTGAGGAGAATGGAGAGTACGGGGTTCGTGCTCACCAGAGGCTCGACAACCACAACCTTGCCGGAACTGAGAGCGAAAAAGACGGAGATCGTAGCGGTACTATTGCAGATGCCAGCGGGTAGAAGCCAGCGCAAGCTAGTTTTTGACAAACGGAGGGCGGCCTGCCCTCCCTGGAAGTGCAGTAGCAGCGTAGCAAAGGCGACTGCCGTGGTGGCCGTGACCGCCGCTGCCATCAGGGGAACGTTCACTTCCTGGAGGCCGAGCTTGCGCAAGTTTGAAGAGATTGCGAAAGCAAAGGCGCCTGCGATGGGAAGGAGAAGATCGCCCAAACGCCAGTCTTTTTGCCCGGGCTGGCTTCGTGACAGAATGATCACACCACAAATAACCAAGCAGGTGCCGAGGAAGTTTTGGAAGGGCCACTGCTCCCCGATAACGAAGATCGCCAGGATTGAGGAGAACAAGGGCGAGGAATTCACGACCGGCACGGAACGAGCCACGCCGATCCGTTCGATTCCAAAGTAGGTTAAGGTACGGCCGAGCCCCGGGGCAAAGATGCCGGCGAGGATGAAGTACCAGAGGTTGGGAGTGAGGAGACTTTTGAGCGGTACGGTAAAGAGGACAAGAGTCCAACTCATCAGCGCGGTGGCTGATAGTGAGATCAGGGAGCCGGTTATGGCATTCGAGGTTACCAATCCCCGCCGGATTAGAACATGGGAACAGGCGAAGAAAAACGCCGCCTGGAGCGCGAGGTAGGTGCTCATGAAAGAAAGGCAACCGGGTCTTGGTTACAGGAAAAGAACTTTCTGCAGGCTGTCTTCGAGCCTGGGAACGATGTCAAAATTCTTGATTTCGTCCGGTAGGATCCAGCGGCTATCATCGTGCTCCCAGTCCAGCTTAATCTCTACCCAGCGTTTCAACGCGGCAAGAACGGGGTGCACGCGCCAGGTTTTTTTGATTGCAAGGTCATGAAACTCAAAAGGTTGTCCGAAGGTGATGCTCTCAATATCTTCGGCTGAGATTCCGAGCTCTTCGCTGAGCTCCTGGAGCGCTTTTTCCCGAAGCGGCTTGGGCTCATCGATGTAGCCGGCTACGGTATTCCATTTACCCCGGTAAGTTCGCACTTTGTCGCTGCGCTTAAGGAGAAGAATTTTGTCTTGAAACGTTACAAAGCACGTGACCACCAGAGCCACCTCTGAGTGGGAATAGTCAATTCGTCCGTCTGGGAAGCGTGGCAGGCGCTCCGTCAATTCCTTGACCTGCCGTTCGATTTCGCTTTCCTTTTCCATTGGGCAAAGTCACGCAGGTAACACGATATTTTTAAAGGTGGCGCGCTTGGTTCCGGCAGTCCTCGATGACTTCCGGCGGGATCATTCTAAGAGCTAGAATCACCAGGATTGGAACAATAATAAGGTCATCGAGATGGCCGACGACAGGGATAAAATCAGGGATGAGATCGAACGGAAGCAGCAGGTAGCCGACCGCTATTCCAAGGAGAATCTTGGCCAGCTTGGGCGTGCGCGAATCTTTGAGAATTAAACGGTACGCGGTGAGCTTCTGTTTGAGATCCTGCTGTACCGATTTAAGCCTTTCGAACATCTCCGCGCCGGGAGAGTCAGCGCCTGCTGCCGAAGACCTCTTTTAACAAGTCGTTGACCCGCGCCGCCGGATTCGTCCGAATTTTCTTTTCCTCCTGCCCGACCACGTAGAACAGACCATCAATCCCCCTATTGACGACATAGCCGTCGATGTCGAAGGTTGCGCTCTTGGCGAAGGGTGTCGATTCGTATCGTCCGACCAGCTCTTTGTATTGCCGCGTGACGCCGACCTCATTCATCGTCTTCTCAACGGTTGGGCGAAAAGCCGTCGCCAGTTTCTTGCTGGTTTTGGACTTGAAATAGTCTGTCGCGGCGGTGTCGTTTCCCATCAGAATCTTGCGCGCATCGTCTATGGTCATGTCTCCGATCGCATCCCAGAAAATCTCTTTGGCGAATGGGGCGGCGCGCTCGGCGGCTCGGTTCATGCTCAACACGAACTCATCCAGCTGGGGACCGTACCCTACGGCGCGCAACCCTTGTTCCAAAAAACGGAGATTCTTTGGCATGAGGATCTTGATTGCCTGATTCTTGAAGTAACCGTCCACGGTTCCGGTTGAGGCGACGGCATTTTCCGTACCGACCTTTAACGCGTCTTTAAGACCTGAGCCGATCTTGGCGTCGCTCAAAGCCGGCCCGGAACCACCACCCAAGCCTTTCAAGATCTGGTCGAACTGGGCGCCGGCAGTAGTCGCAGCGAGAAGGAGTCCAGTTACCGTGAGAAGAAAGCCGACTCTTGCATTCAGGGGTTTTACCACCACGGATCGTCAGATCTTACTGCTTGCCCATGGCCTTGGACCACTCGTAGTCGCGATTGCTGTAGGCCTCGTCGGGCATGATGGACTTCACGCCTCTCTTGGAAAGCTCTCCCGCAAACTTGTTTCTGATAAAGGGATCTTCGTCCGGATACTCGATCTGATCCTTCGCCCGATCCTCGACCTTCTCGGCATGGCCGTGAAACTGCATAGGCGGGTGGAGGGCCAAGTACCGAGCCATCGATCCGCCTGCGTTGAAGTGCTGGTGAAACCAGCGATTGGGCGGCACCAGCATGCTGCACTCGTGCCAGGGGCAGACGATCTTTTCCTTCCCTTCTTCCCACATGATCGAATAACCTTCGCCGGCGGGAATGATAATGGCTCGGCCGGGGCCGTGGCGGTGCGCTTTCTTGTAGGTCTGGGGCGCAAACACTGACATGTGGGCCGTGACCTCGGAATCCGGAAACTGGATAAAAACGCTCTTCCCTCCAGCTCCCCGGCGCGCATTCGCATCGAGTTTGTCCCACGCCTTCATGTCGGGAAAGAAGTTGCCGTACCAGAATGCGCTCAAGCCCAAACCCTCATCGGCTTTTGGCATCTGGACCAGTTTGGCTTCGGAATAGAATTCTTCTTGGTTGCTGAGGCCGTCCGGGCCGAGATAGGGGTTGTTAAAGAAATAATCCGGGTCGGGAACCGCGGACAGGGCCAGTGGAAGATAGCTGTAGTGTAGGAGCCGCACCGGCTTGTCGCCCTGCATATTGCTGAACGAGTGATGAGCGCCATGGGGAATTACAAACATACTGTGCTGTTGCCACTCGAAGCTCTTCTTGGAGCTGCTCGCGTCATACCAGATGGTTGTGAGACCTCTTCCATCGACGACATAAACGACCTCATCGAGAGCAAACTTAAGCGACTGAGTGCTTTCTCCCGGTGGGATCTCGGTAATTCGCGTGGAACTCACGCCTTCCTGTCCCATGAGCTGGATAAAGGCGCTCTTGCACTTGCGCTCCTCCCACCAGCCGAGTTCCACGTTTCTCAAGTCTTCGATGAAAAAGCCTCTATGGATCGGAATTCCGGTGGATTCCATCCAGTAATCGTAAGTGAAAGTCTTGCTCCACATCGACCGCTGCGGTTTGAAAGCTGCCTTTGCCATAAGTTATCTCCTTCCCTATGGGATTTGTTCTAGTTCAGCTTGGTTCCGGGGAACATCAGGGATTTCACCGTCACCGGGATGACCTCGGTGATCCCCATCGGTTCACCGATATCAATGTAATCTAGATCGCCGACTTCGATGCCGTCAATGGCAATCACATCACGGTCAAGCTTGAGCTCCTCTTTGAGAATGCCGCCCAATGATTTTGCGACGTCCAGGTCGAGGGCTAGGTAGAGCGGGCTTTTGCGGTTTTCGGATTTGTTCAAGATCTCCGCGATTCCCTCGGCTACCCTTCTTATGGTCTTATAGTCGAGTTGTCCGTCAAGCGAAAGGGACAGGGCGAGCCCCGGGGTAAATGAGGTCAGGTCGAACTTCCTGAGGGACTGCTTCAGCACCGGAACGACAGCGTCGCCATTCTTCAGGGATGCCTGAATGACCTTCAAACCAAAAACCGGCAGAACCTGGGCATTCGAAATATAGCTCGTGTTGCCGCTTGCCTGTACCGTGTATTCTCCCGCGCCGATCACGGTCGCGCGGATACCTTCTGTAGGCTCGCGAACCAGGTCCTTTTTGCCCAGCTTTGCCACATAGTCCCTGACGGTCTTGCCCAAAATGGGCCCGACGTCCCCATAAGACTTTTGGTCGTGATTATAGACATGCTCGGAAACGCCGCCGGAAAAAACGATATGGTCGATCTGGTCAAGGCCGCGGTAATTTCTGAGAGGCGGGGTTACCATCAGTTGTTTGGCCAGAGGCGAAGACGGCCCATGCTCAATGATTTCAAAGAGCACTTTCGCCATGAGCGAGGCGAAGTCCTCTTTTTGCTTCGGGCTGACTTTTTTCCCCAGTTCCACGGTGTGGCCGGATTCTTTCATAAATAGCGCGCCGGCATCTTCAATTCGCGTGATCACGTCGTTGTCATCAAAGGCGATGAGCCGGGCGCCGACGCTGACGGCGGCTGTCTGGGTTACGACTCCGCCCTCGATGAGCGAAAACTTGGTGGTTCCGCCCCCCATGTCGACGTTGAGGACGGTTTTTCGCTCGGTTTTCGAGAGATCGACCGCGCCACACCCATAAGCAGCCAGGAGTGCTTCGTGATTGTGGCCCGCGGCCGCGCAGATGAACTTGCCGGAATGTCTGGCAAAGTATTCCACGATCGGTTGGGCGTTTTCTTTCTTCAGCGCCTCGCCGGTGATGATCACGGCGCCGGTGTCGATATCTTCGGTTGCGAGCCCCGCGATACCATAAGCCGTCTCGATGAACCGCTTTACTTTTTCAATGTCGATCAGAGTTCCCGAGAGGTAAGGGGTGAGCATGATGTTAGAGCGATAGAGAACCTCGCGGTTGGTCACTTTGAACTGGCCTGACAACGCCGCGCCCTCACGTCTTAGAGTCAGCCGGGAGAAAACCAGATGAGACGTTGAAGAACCGATATCGATGCCCACGCTCTTGAGCGTGAACATCTCCAGACCTTCGATGTCTTCTATGATCGCATCGGGTCCTAGCTCGGAAAAGTCGAAATGCTCGTGATCTTCGTCGGCATCGTGCATTAGGTTACCTCAGTTTCATAAAAATTTTCTCACTATTGCTTGCCCATAGCTTTGGACCATTCGTAGTCGCGGTTGGTGTACGCCTCATCAGGCATGAGAGACTGCACACCCCGTTTGCTGAGTTCATCGGCGAATTTCTTCCTGATCCAGGGATCCTCGTCGGGGTACTCAATCTGGTCTTTGGCGCGATCCTCAACCTTTTCGGCATGGCCATAGAACTGCATCGGGGAGTGTAACGCCAGATAGCGCGCGGGCTTGGCGCCGACGTTGAAATGTTGATGGAACCAGCGGTTGGGCGGCACCAAAACACTGCACTCGTGCCAGGGAGCGACAACCTTCTCTTTTCCTTCTTCCCACATGACGGAATAACCTTCGCCCGCGGGAATCACAATGACGCGTCCGGGACCGTGGCGATGAGCTTTCTTATAGGTCTGAGAGCCGAACATCGACATGTGCGCGAAGACCTCAGAGTTCGGAAACATAATGGAAACAGTTTTGCCCCCCGCCCCTCTTCTCGCATTCGCGTCAAGCTTGTCCCAGGCCCTCATATCGGGGAAAAAGTTGCCGTACCAATAGGCGGTTCGCCCCCAGGGATTGGAACTCGCGGCCTGGGTCACCATCTTCGCTTCAGAGTAGAAAGCATCCTCACCGGCCAGGTCATCGGGGCTAAGGTAAGGGTTGTTAAAGAAGTAATCGGGATCCGAGACCGCCGACATCGCCAGCGGGAGGTAACTATAGTGAAGCAAGCGCACGGGCTTGTCGCCTTGCATGTTGCTGAACTGGTGGGTGCAGCCGTGTGGAATCATGAACAAGCTGTGTTCCTGCCACTCGAAGTTTTTCTTTGTCGGGCCGTTGTCGTACCAGATGCTTGTCAGACCGCGACCGGAGGCGACGTAAACGACCTCGTCGAGGGCGAACTTCAAAGGCGGTAGCTTGTCCCCGGGCGAAATCTCAGTCACCCGCGCCGAGCTGACGCCCTCTTGGCCCGCAAGTTGGATAAAGGCGCTATGACACTCGCGTTGCTCCCACCAGCCGAGTTTCACCGTGCGCAGGTCCTCGATGTAGAAGCCTCTATGGATGGGGATACCGGTCGACTCCATCCAGTAGTCATAGGTGAAGAGCTTGCTCCACATCGTGCGTTGGGGTTTGAACGCCGCCTTTGCCATAGAGACCTCCTTTGCTTAGCGTCCGGCCGCTTTGCCTGCAACCTGGAGCCGCACGAGAGCCCGGCGGAGCGCGACTTCGGCGGCGCGAAATTCTTTCTCTTCGTAGCTTAGCTCGGTCATTCGTCTTTCGGCTCGCTCCCTGGCGCGTTCTGCCCGGCTGGTATCGATTTCCGTGGCGAACTCCGCCGCGGGGGCCAGCACCGTCATCACATTTTCTAACACTTCGGCGTACCCACCGCCCACGGCCAGGTATCGGTTTGCCGTCCCTTGCTTATAACTCATCTCCCCGGGCTCCAAAAGGGACAAGAAAGCGATATGGTTCGGCAGCACACCGAACTCGCCCAAAGCGCCGGGTGCGGTGACTTCATCGACTTCTTCGTCGAGAAGGAGCCGGCTTGGCGTCACCACTCGAAATCGGATCGTATCAGCCATGATTGTTCAAATCGCTTGGCATCAGCCTCTTTGTTACTGTGCCGCCAGCTTCTTGGCTTTTTCTAAAGCCTGCTCGATGGTACCGACCATGTAGAAAGCCTGCTCCGGAATATCGTCGTGTTTTCCGTCGACAACTTCTTTGAATCCGCGGATGGTGTCTTTCAGCTCCACGTAAGCGCCGGGGGTTCCGGTGAAAGCCTCGGCGACGTGGAACGGCTGGGACAAGAAGCGCTGAATTTTGCGCGCGCGCGAGACGGTTAGCTTGTCGTCTTCGGACAGTTCGTCCATGCCGAGAATCGCGATGATGTCTTGTAAGTCTTTGTAGCGTTGCAGGATGACCTGAACTTGGCGCGCGACATTATAGTGTTCCGCGCCGACAACATGGGGATCGAGAATACGAGAAGTGGAATCCAGGGGGTCTACCGCGGGATAGATCCCCAACTCAGCGATCTGGCGCGAAAGGACCGTCGTCGCATCGAGATGCGCGAACGTCGTTGCCGGGGCCGGGTCGGTCAAGTCGTCCGCCGGAACGTAGATCGCTTGTACCGAAGTAATAGAGCCTTTATGCGTTGAGGTGATGCGCTCTTCTAGTTCGCCCAGGTCGGTGGACAGCGTCGGCTGATAACCGACGGCGGAAGGCATACGTCCAAGCAAGGTCGAAACTTCGGAGTTTGCCTGGGTAAAACGGAAAATATTGTCGATGAAGAGGAGCACGTCACGACCCTCGTCGTCACGGAAATATTCCGCCTGCGTTAGCGCCGTGAGGGCGACGCGGGCGCGGGCCCCCGGGGGCTCGTTCATCTGCCCATAGACCAGCGAAGCCTTATTGATAACGCCGGATTCCTTCATTTCGAGCCAGAGGTCGTTGCCCTCACGGGTTCGTTCACCGACGCCGCCAAAGACCGAATAACCGCCGTGCTTCAGGGCGACATTATTGATCAGTTCCATGAGAATAACCGTTTTTCCGACACCGGCGCCACCGAATAGTCCGACCTTTCCGCCGCGCGCATAGGGCGCGAGCAGGTCGACGACCTTGATGCCGGTTTCCAGGGCTTGAACTTTGGTCTCCTGATCGACAAATTCCGGAGTTGGACGGTGGATCGGATAATGTTTCTTCGCATTGACGGGCCCACCTTCGTCGACTGGCTCGCCAATCACGTTTAGCACCCGACCCAGAGTCTCGGGGCCGACCGGGACGGTGATGCCAGCCCCGGTATCCATCACGTCCATGCCGCGCACGAGTCCCTCCGTAGTGTCCATGGCGACGCAACGGACCGTATTCTCTCCCAAATGCTGGGCGACCTCGACCACCAAGTTCCACTGCTCGCTGTTGATCGCCGGATTGCTGACCTTAAGAGCGTTGTAAATCGGCGGGAGCGCGCCGCCGGGAAATTCCACGTCGATGACCGCGCCCAAGACCTGGGTGATTCTGCCCGTGTTCATAGCAACCTTTCCTCCGTTCGATCCCTCACTTCAAAGCTTCCGCCGTGCCGACGATTTCCATGAGCTCACGGGTGATCGAGGCTTGACGCGCGCGGTTCATTTGCAAGGTCAGGGTTCCCATCATCTTCGACGCATTGCTGGTGGCTGAATCCATCGCGGTCATGCGCGCGCCATGTTCACTTGCCGTAGCCTCGAGAAGAGCCCGGTAAACCGCAACTTCAGCGACTCTCGGTAACAGGCTCGCGAGCAGCTGCTCAACCCCGGGCTCGTAGAGATATTCGGTCAGCTGATCGCTGTTTCCGGTTTCCGACAAGGCGACCGGCAACAGTTTCTCCAAGGTCGGGACCTGCGACAGCGCTGAGCGAAAGCGACTGTAGATCAGGTAAACCGCGTCTGTGTCGCCCGTGACAAAGCGCTCGATAACTTTTTCCGTGATTTCACTTGCCAGCTCTTCGGCTGGAGTGGCGAGAATGTTGAGGTAACGGTCGGCGACTTCGGCTCGACGACGACGAAAATGATCGGCGCCTTTGCGACCCACCAACACGAGGTGGATCTCCTTGCCGGGGCGCTCGCGGCGAATGAACGCTTCCGCAGCGCGGAGCAGATTGGCGTTATAACCGCCGCAAAGCCCGCGGTCCGAAGTAAACAGCACGAGGTGAATTTTCTTTTCCTCCCGGACCTGGAGCAGCGGATGGGCCTCCCGAGAGACACGGGCGGAGAGGTTCTTTAGCAGCTCGGTCATTTTCTCCGCGTAAGGCCGTGCCTGCACCGCCGCTTCCTGCGCGCGACGCAGCTTGGCCGCGGCCACCATTTTCATGGCCTTGGTGATCTGCTGCGTGTTGCGGATTGAGCTGATCCGCTTGCGGATGGCCTTTAGGGTCGCCATTACGCCTTGAAGATTCCTTTGAACTCTTCCAACGCCGCAATTAATTTGGCGCGCAGGTCGTTATCCAATTCACGCTTCTTCAGAATATCGGCGAAAATATCGGCGTGCCTCGATTCGATAAACGAATAGAGTTCCTGCTCATACTTTTTGAGCGCGGTAAGCGGTAGGTCGTCAACGAAGCCGTTTGTCCCGGCGAAGATGATCAAGATCTGCTTCTCTACTGAAAGCGGCTCGTACTGCCCTTGCTTGAGCAGCTCCACCAAGCGGCTGCCGCGATTCAGCTGCCGCTGGGTCGCCTGATCCAAGTCGGAGCCGAACTGTGCGAAGGCCGCCATCTCCCGGTACTGCGCGAGCTCGAGACGCAGCGTGCCTGCGACCTGCTTCATCGCTTTGATCTGCGCGTTGCCGCCGACCCGCGAAACCGAGATTCCCACGTTAATCGCAGGTCGAACGCCGGAGTAAAAAAGATCGCTCTCAAGAAAGATCTGGCCGTCGGTGATAGAAATCACGTTGGTCGGAATATACGCCGAAACGTCACCCGCCTGGGTTTCAATAATGGGAAGGGCAGTAAGAGAACCGCCACCGCGGGCGTCGCTCAGCTTCGCAGCGCGCTCCAGCAAACGGGAGTGAAGGTAAAAAACATCGCCGGGAAAGGCTTCGCGTCCCGGCGGCCGACGCAGCAGCAACGAAAGCTGCCGGTAAGCGACGGCATGCTTGGAAAGATCATCGTAGATCAGAAGAGCGTGGCCACCGTTGTCGCGAATGTGTTCTCCAATCGTGCAACCGCTGTACGGCGCGATGTACTGCAAAGGGGCGGACTCGGAAGCTGTGGCGGCAACCACGATGGTATAGTCCATGGCTCCGGATTCCCTGAGCTTATCGACGACCTGGGCCACAGTGGAGCGTTTTTGACCGATCGCGACGTAAATGCAGGTAACATTGCCGCCTTTTTGGTTGATAATCGTATCGATCGCAACCGCCGTTTTTCCGGTTTGCCGGTCGCCGATGATAAGCTCGCGTTGGCCACGGCCGATGGGAATCATCCCGTCGATCGCCTTGAGTCCGGTTTGTAATGGTTCTTTGACCGGCTGCCGCGCGACGATTCCAGGCGCTTTGATTTCAATTCTTCTCTTATCCCGGGTGTCGATGGGCCCGCGGCCATCGATGGCTTCGCCCAAGGCGTTCACGACGCGCCCGATGAGGCCTTTGCCGACCGGCACTTCGGCGATTCTGCCGGTGCGCTTGACCGTGTCGCCCTCTTTGATCATATGGGTTTCACCGAAGATGGCGGAGCCGACATTGTCCTCTTCGAGATTCAAAGCAATCCCGTAGATCGAGTGGGGGAACTCGAGCAACTCCCCGGCGGCCACTTTGTCCAGGCCATAGATTCGGGCGATGCCATCTCCGGTAGATAAGACGGTACCGGTTTCGCGGACCTGGATCGCCTTGTCGTAGTCCTGAATCTGCTCTTTGATGATGCGGCTAATCTCTGCGCTTCCGATTTCCATCGTTCCTCCGTGCTCAGTTTCCGTGCTCGATTGTGTCTGTCAGCGCTTCCAAGTAGGCGCGGACGCTCCCATCGTAGGTTTTGCCTTCTAATTCGACCACCAACCCTGCGATCAGTCCGGGATCCGTTTCGCTTTGCAGCAGCACTTCTTTTCCGGACATCTGCTCGAGCTTGACGCGCACCCGATCGAGCGCGTGCGCGTCCAAGGGACTCGCGGCGATTGCGCGCGCATCGATTCTTCCCTTGGCTTGGTTGAGCAGCTTTTTGTAACGGCGCTCGATGTCGGGGAGGGAATCCAGCCGGCGTCGCTCGAGGAGAAGAGAAAGAAAGCGTATCAACAAAGGCGACGACTGTAACCCCTTGGTTACCTGGCTGAGGACGTTCTTGCGCATGGCAAGAGCGTAAGCGGGATTGTTTAAGACTGAGCCCAATGGCGAGCCGGTGAGGGCGTCACTAAAGCTCTGTAACTCCTGGCCGATTAGTTCCTCGGCACGGGCTTCTACTGCGAGCTCAAAGATCGCCTTGGCATACCGACGGCTGAGTCCGGCAGCGATCACAGGTGTCCTCCGAGTTCGGTCACAGCTTCGTCAATGAGTCTGCGGTTGTCTTCTGCGGTCAACTGGTTGTGTACGGTTCTCTCGGCCGCAGCACGGGCCAGTCGAGCGATCTCCGCGCGCAGCTTCTGTTGCGCGATCCGGGCTTCCTGTCCGGCAAGGAAATCCGCGTCGCTTTTGATTTTAAGCGCCAGCGTTTGCGCTTCCGCCAGGGATCTCGCCTTTTCTTTCTCACCGTCGGCGACGAAGGCCTCATGGATCTTCTTGATTTCTGCCCCGACACCCGCCCAACGGTCCTTGTATTCCCGCAGCCTGGCTTCAGCGCGTTCCTTTTCCGCCGCCGCCTCGTTGATCGACCGGGCAATCCCCTGGCGTCGCGTGCGAAAGTAGTCGCGTGCGAGCGGTACGGCAAAGCGCTTAAGGAGATATAGGAAAATAAGGAAGTTAATCAGGGGAAACCAGATCTGGTTTATCGACGCGGCGTGCGCTTCCGCCGCGGCGGCGGGTCCGACGCAAACAAGGACAAGGACGATGGCGCGGATCAAGTTCATGAAACTTGACGTCCGAGAATTTTTTCGGCCATTGCGCGCCCGAGGGTTTCCGCCTCGTGAGCCGCCTGTTGAAGCTCGCGTTCGAACTCTCGCTGAATCGTAGAGCGTGCCAATTGCAGGTGCCGCAGCGCTTCTTCATTCGCCTGGTTAAGAATTTGCTCGCGCTCGCGGGCAGCTTCATAGCAAATGGTGTCTTTGATGGCTTGTGCCTCCAGCGTTGCTTCGGCAATAGCCCTATCGTACTCGAGTTTCAACCGATCCGCTTCTTCGGTGATCTCAACCGCCTCAGCCCTGGCGCCCTCCGTGCTTTCTTCTCTTTTCTCCAGGAGGCCGATATAGGGCTTGAACAAGAGCTTGTTGACGAGAAACCAGAAGATAAGAAAAGAAACAATCTGAAGCCAAACAGAGTAGTCGATGCTGATCATTAGTGATCCGTCGCGGCTCTAGGTTCCTGTTACGTCGGTAATGATTTAGCGGAAGCTCTCGTTAATAAGGAGCCTAACTTGTTCCTATCGGTCGTGAAAATAAAGTTGGTTATGGGGATGAGACCGGCGCTCGACCCAACGTTATCAAAACTGGTCGGCTCGCAGCCGAGCGCGGCACTGTGGAATTTGGCTTTCCACCTTCCCCTTGCCCACTCCTACGCGGCTGAAACCAGCGTCGATCACGCGCTACCTGATGGCCTGCTGGAAGCGCAGCTAATAGGAGGGTTTTTCTATAACATTGAGTCTCATCATTGTCAAAAGAGAGCTTCCCGAAAAATTTCGAGAGTTACCCCCCGAAGACGCTATCTTTGATAATCTTGTGGCTGATCCGATCCAAGTCCATCGGGGAGTAGTATTCGATTTCAATCTTCCCCTTCCCCGTGGTTGCATGCTGGGTGAGGCGAACCTTCGTGCCGAGCCACTTTTGCAGCTTTTCTGCAAGGTCCTGGAGATCAGGTTCGAGGGATGGGCTTTCTCTGCGGCGCCTGCGGGAATGTTTGACCCGCCGAACGAGCCGTTCGGTGTCGCGGGTGGAAAGGCCGTTGGTGATGACTTCGCGAACCGCCGCAAGGATTAAACTTTCCCGCTCTAGGGCAAGCAAAGCGCGAGCCTGTCCCGCAGAGAGCTTCCCAGCGGAAATTTCGTTCTGCACTTCTTGGGGAAGAAGTAGCAGCCGTATCGAATTTGCCACGGCAGGACGGCTCCTGCCGACCTTGTCAGATATTTCCTCTTGCGTGAACCCAAAGTCTTCTTGCAACCGGCGCAGCGCGCGCGCCTCTTCAATAGGGTTTAAGTCCTCGCGTTGCAGGTTTTCTACCAAAGCCAGTTCGAGGGCCTGGTGGTCGGTGACGGACCTCACCACGGCCGGTATCTGCTTCAGACCCGCTCTCAAAGCGGCACGCCACCTTCTCTCACCCGCGACCAACTCGTATCCGTCTCCGTTGTGGCGCACCAGGAGCGGTTGAAGAATTCCTTGCGTACGGATCGATGCGGCAAGCTCGTCAATCTTCTGCTCGTCGAAAAGCTGCCGCGGCTGGAAGGGATTTGGGATGATCTTTTCGATGTCGATGAGAAACTGCTCCGGCCTTTCCGGAGCGTCTGCCGAAGGTATGAGGGCCCTTAGTCCTCTACCCAGTCCCCTCTTGTCCATAGCTCCTTTTAACCTCCCCGTTGCGAATAATTTCCTGCGCCAGCTGCGAATAGTTTTCCGCTCCGGTAGAATGCGGGTCGTAGAGCAATATCGGTTTTCCGTAGCTTGGGCTTTCGCTTAGGCGCACGTTGCGATAGATAACGGTTTCAAAGACGAGCCCGGGAAAATACCCTCGGGCTTCTTCGGCCACCTGATGGGCGAGGCGGTTGCGGGTATCGAACATTGTAAGCAGAATTCCTTCGAGAGAGAGTCTCGGGTTCAAAGCCCTCTGTACCAGCTTGAGCGTTTCCAAGAGCGCACTCAGGCCTTCGAGAGCGTAATATTCGCATTGTAATGGAATAAGCAATGAATCAGCGGCACTGAGCGCGTTTAACGTCAGGAGCCCCAGAGAAGGGGGGCAATCCAACAAAATATAATCGAAGTTATCCCTGGCCCGCTCAAGCGCATCGCGCAAACGCCATTCTCTTTCAGTAGCGCTGACAAACTCAATCTCGATGCCCACCAAATCTCTGGTCGAGGGCGCAAACGATAGTAACGGAATCTCGCTCGGGCCAATCACGTCGGATATTGAACATGCGCCGACTAGGACGTCATAAAGACTTCGGGTTAGCCCCGCTCGGTCGACGCCGAGCCCGGTTGTGCTATTTCCTTGAGGGTCGACATCTACTAGCAGAGTGCGTTTCCGGTTTACTGCCAAATACGCGCTTAGGTTAATCGCAGTTGTAGTTTTCCCGACGCCGCCTTTCTGATTCGATATTGCTATTATTTGTGCCAATTTAGTTATTTAAATCAATTAGTTACGTATAGTCAGGCTAATTAATAGCATAGGAAGGTTATAAAGTGAAGGAAAATAGTTTCACGTGAAACAATTTTGTTATCGGGAAAGAACAAGCAGTGTTCTAGATTCCTTGCCCAAAGGGATTGCGTAGCTCTCTATTCTGGCGTCCGGGAACCCTTCTCGTAGTGCGAGATCTCTAACGTCACTGAATAAGATCTTGCCCTTGGGGCCGTGCATTATCAGGCACTTACCGGCGGCTTTCAATAATGTTTTTGCTGCTGACAAAAAAAGCTGAGGATTGCCAACAGCTCTCAAAGCTACGGTAGAAAATGAACCAGCAAGATCATTACTAACATGCTCGATTCTCCCCTCGATAACGTTGACTCCCTTGGCTTGGATACGGCGAATAAGAGCACGTAGGAAATTTGCCCTCTTGCGGCGTGGTTCTACCAGAGTAATAGGCATTTCTGGAAACGAAATCTTGAGCGGCATTCCGGGAAAGCCGGCACCGCTTCCTATATCCATGAGCGGTCCCGATTTGTCGAGGAAAGGCGCAATAGCCAATGAGTCGAGGAAGTGCAATCTTACGATTGTTACCGGGTCCGAAATGGAGGTGAGATTGAAAGTGTTGTTCCATTGTAGAAGAAGAGAAATGTAAGATAGGAAGTGGTCAACCTGGTATGAAGAGATGGCGACGCCAAGTATCTTGCTTCCCGTTATTAGGGCATCCGTAGCCTCTTCCAACTTTTCGCTGAAAGATTTGTCAGCCAAGATGCTGCTTCTTTAGGTGGATGGACAAGATGGAAATTGCGGCTGGTGTAACACCGGAAATTCGGTATGCCTGTCCAAGGGATCGTGGACGGACGTGCACAAGCTTTTCACGCACCTCCCTAGACAGGCCTTGAACTGACGCGTAGTCAAGGTCTTCAGGTAACCGCGCATCCTCCATCTTACGGAATCTGGCAACGGCCTCGAGCTGTCGCTGAATATAGCCCGAATACTTAGTTGCGACTTCTGCCTGGAGAGCAATGCTTGCTGGGATCCGCGCCAATGCCGGAGAGAAAAATTTCAAGTTATCAAAGGTCATTTCCGGGCGGCGGAGGAGCTGCGCCAATGAGCAATGATTACGTAGCGGTGCCGATTTCAAGCTCTCAAGCCGTCGATTAATCTCATTTGTTGGATTAATGCTCTCGTTGTGCAGCTGTTCTACCAAATTGTCTACACTTCGTTTCTTTTCTTCTGCTGTTTGATAATCGGCCTCACGCGCAAGGCCGAGCCGATAGCCTAATTCAGATAGCCTGAGGTCGGCATTGTCTTCCCGTAAAAGCAGGCGATATTCCGCACGCGATGTGAACATCCTATAAGGTTCGCCGTCAGTTCCTTTCGTTACAAGGTCATCGATCAGTACTCCTATGTAGGCTTGGTCGCGCTTTAGCACCAACGGTTCCTCCCCGCGCAGGCTTAATGCCGCGTTGATCGCGGCCATGATGCCCTGTGCGGCGGCTTCTTCGTATCCTGTGGTGCCATTGATTTGTCCCGCATGGTAGAGACCCTTCACTAGTTTAGTCTCTAACGAAGGGTGCAGTTGTGTTGGTTCGACATAATCATATTCGATGGCATAGCCGGGTCTCATGATCTCTGCTTCCTCTAGGCCCTCAATGGAATGGGTCATTGCTACCTGAACGTCCAGTGGTAGACTTGTGGAAAGCCCATTGGGGTAGATCTCAACCGTTTCTAATCCCTCAGGCTCGAGAAAGATCTGATGGCGGAGCTTATCGGCGAAGCGGACAATCTTATCTTCTATGGATGGGCAATAACGTGGTCCGCGGCTCTTGATGATCCCGGAATACATCGGGGAGCGGGGTAACGCGCCACGGATAATTTCATGGGTGCGCTCGTTCGTGTAAGTTATATGACACGGAACCTGTCTCTGGGTTATTTGTTTAGTAGAAAACGAGAATGGCGCCGGGGGGTTGTCCCCAAGCTGGACCTGCAGCCGCGAGAAATCTATAGTTTTTCCGTTGAGCCTTGGACAGGTACCCGTTTTTAGACGCCCTATCCTAAACCCGAGCTCAGAGAGCGAGTCGCTAAGACCCTGAGAGGCGAAATCGCCCGCCCTTCCTGCAGAATAGTTTCGATCTCCGACGTGGATCAAGCCTTTAAGAAATGTACCTGTGGTGATGATGACTTTATTAGCGTAGAAGCCTTCGCCTATTTGAGTTTCGACCCCTTTGACGGTGCCCTGTTCTACGATCAAACGCTCAACGCTTGCCTGGCGCAAGGTAAGATTGGGACAATTTTCCAAGACTCGCTTCATTCTTTGGCGGTAGAGCGCCTTATCAGCCTGGGCTCGAGACGCGCGAACCGCAGGGCCTTTCTTAGTATTGAGGATTCGGAACTGTATCCCAGTTTCGTCGATCGCAAGACCCATCTCTCCGCCGAGAGCATCAATTTCTTTTACTAGGTGTCCTTTCCCAATTCCACCGATAGCAGGATTGCAGGACATCTGGCCTATGTGGTCCAGATTCAATGTCAACATAAGGGTACTACAGCCCATTCTAGCTGCTGCCAGAGATGCCTCAATACCAGCATGACCGGCGCCCACAACTATGATATCGTAGCTATCTCGACTCATGTTTCACGTGAAACAATTTGTTCAGCATGTCAATATATAAACTTTAAGTACTTATTTTCCAACACAAAATTTACTAAAAACATGTTCTAAAATATCGTCATTTGAAACTATCCCAAGAATCTCCTCAAGTGCTTGCTGCGCTTGCTGAAGGTCGACAGCGATAAGCTCTGCGGAAAGCTCCGCCTCTATTGTCTTAATAGATTGAATAAGGCTTTGTTCGCACCTCTCGAGGGAGGCTTTATGCCGGAGGTTACTTAGAACAATTTCGGGTACCGTTTCAACCCCCAACAGAAGGTCGCGGAGACTTTCTTTTAACCGGTCTATACCATTCCCCATCTTGGCCGAGATTCTCAGCACCGGAGAATTGTTTTCGATCTCATCGAGCGCCGCAACTTCCAACTTTTCGGGAAGGTCGTCTTTGTTGATAACAATAATATGCCTCTTGGCTTTCACGGCCATCAAAACGGATATGTCTTCATGTATCAGGGATAAAGATCCGTCAAGGACAACGATGGCAGCGTCGGATTTCGCCAGAGTTTGGAGCGCAAAATCGACACCAATCCGTTCGACTTGGTCCTCAGTCTCGTGCACTCCGGCAGTATCGCAAAGAATAACCGGAAGTCCGCCGAGATTTATGCCTTCCTCAATTATGTCTCTGGTCGTTCCGGGCACTGGAGTTACGATTGCGCGCTGCTCTTCCAGCAAAGCGTTGAGTAGGCTCGACTTCCCCACGTTCGGCCGCCCTATGATGCAAACCCTGGCGCCGTCACGAAACAGCCTGCCCCATTCGTAGCTGGCAATGAGATGCAAAATCTTGGCCTTGAACCTTTCGATTTTGCCCGCCAGTTCATCGCGGCTGAGGAGTTCGATTTCCTCCTCCGGGAAATCGATTCCAGCTTCGACCTGAGCCAGGATATCAATTAGCTCCGCGCGCAGGCTCACAACCCATCTGGACAACTCTCCGCGGACCTGCCCAAGTGCGAGGCGGACTCCCTCGCTCGTGCGCGTCCTGATGAGATCGAGTACACCTTCAGCCTGCGCGAGATCCAGTCGTCCGTTAAGAAAGGCCCTTTTGGTAAATTCTCCGGGCTCGGCTTGGCGCGAGCCGCAGGCCAGAATCAGCTCCAAGATTTCGCGGACCAAAAAAGAACCGCCGTGACAATGGACTTCTACGACGTCTTCGCCGGTATAGCTGCGCGGCTTGCGCATGACGGTCAACAACACTTCGTCGAGGATCTCCTGAGTCGAGGGGTTGCGGATCGTGCCATAATGGAGGGTATGAGAACGAAGATGGCCGTTGCGCGCGCCGCCACGGACAAAAATCGCTTTCGCGATCCGCTCGGCCTCCGGCCCGCTCACGCGCACGATAGCCACACCACCTTCACCTAGGGGAGTTGCTATTGCTGCGATTGTATCTTCTTTGTACATCGGGGAGCGATGTTATCTTAACAATTCCAGTTTTGGAGACAACCTGAATCAAAGGGCGGACCTATCCGAATCCCGGCGCGCGGCCACACGCGTGGGCTGCGAAGGCTGAAGTTTTGAGTTTGTAGGTTATCCTACCTGGGTGGTAAGTCAGCGCTAACGAGGCAGAGATTCTTCGCTTGGCGCTCGGACCTTCTCGCAAAATCGGATTGGCGGTTACTGACCGGAGTTTTATTGCCCGTAGAGCTGCTTCACAAATCCGCTTGCATCGATTTCGCGCAGGATTGTCGGATCGATAAAGTCGTCGGGATTGAGCGTCTTCGCCTGGGGACGGGTTTTTGCGAGCTGGTCGATGATGGTCTGGATCCCTTCCGGGCTGGGATAGGGCACGTTGCGGATCAGTCTCTGGGCGTATTCGTCGTGGATGCTGCGCATCACCGAGACGTTTTCAAGGCGGGCGTACTTCTTTAAGGTATTGAGCGCGAGATCCTTATTTTTCTTAAAGATGGCGATTCCCTCCAGGTAGGCCTTCATAAACCTGATCACGGTATCCCGGTTAGCGCGAATATAACTTTTCCGCGTCCCGATGCCGTGCAGAGTATAGGGAACGTCGAGCCGGCTTAAATCATAGAGGACTTTGAAACCCGATTGTTCCAGTAACGTGGCGAAGGGTTCAGAAACTATGGCGGCGTCGATCCCTTTGTTCTGCAGGGCCGCGGTCAACTCCACCTCACCGCCAAGCTGAATAATGGCAACCTCTTTCTCGGGCTGGATCTTCCACCGGTCCAGCGCATAGCGGATCGAGAAGTCACTGGCGCCGCCGAGCCGCGAAATCCCAATCCTCCTTCCCTTGAGAGCCTCTATCCCTTTGATCTCTGGCTGGGAGAGAATCTTGAAGATAAAGGTGTTAAGGGTTGCAGTCAGGCCGACAAAATCGGCTCCCGCCATATTCGCATTGATGTTGGCGACACCGCCGCTGGTCATAAACTGAATTTCCCCCGCCAGAGCGGCTTGAACCGCCCGCGAGCTTACCGGGATGTAAAGCATTTCCACGTCGAGGCCGTGCTTGCGCGGAAGGTTGAGATCTTTCATCAAATAAAGAGGAGTCATTTGAATGGCTATCGAAGTATAGGCGGCGCGGATTGGAGACGTTGCCTGCCCCTGAACCAAAAATGGAAAAACAAGGGGCAGAAAAATTAAAAGAAGATAAAATCTGGCGCGCATGGTTTTCCAGAGACTACCGTTATCAGATCGCTAGCGGTTTCTGCCATAGAGCGATTTCTTCGGACCCGGCAAAAGCGTATTTCTTCAACGCCTGGGGATTTAAGTTTACTCCCAGTCCCGGGCCCTCTGGCGGCGTCATGAGACCGTCGTGCTGTTCAAGAGGCCAATCTGTCAGTTCGGTGCGTAGCGGGTTGTGCGTCAGGTCCAGTTCCATAATCGGGCTATTTTTCAGCGCCGCCGACAAATGCAGGCTGGCAGCTAAAGCCACTCCATCCCCCCAGGTATGAAGCGAGATCGGTCGCTGGTACTTTTCGGCGATCACAGCAATTTGCATGATCTCGCTGATGCCGCCGGCGCGCGCAACATCCGGCTGCAAGAAATCAACGGCGCTTCTTGCCATAAATGCCTGGAAAGCATAACGAGTCTGGAGGTTTTCCCCCACCGCAATGGGAAGATGAGAACGTCTCTTAAGCTCAGCGTGGGCCTCGATGTCCTCCATGAACAGCGGCTCTTCGAGCCACGCAACGCCGAGGTCTGCAAACGCGACGGCGGCCGCCGCGGCGGCATCGATCCGATAACCCTGGTTGGCATCTGTCATGATGGTAAAATCGTTGCCGAGTTCCTTCCGCACGGCGCTCACGATCTCGATGTCCTGCGCCAAGTCGAACCCCACCTTGATCTTGAGGGCGCGGAATCCTTTTTCCCTGATTCCGACTGCGTTTTTTACGACGGTCCCGGTTTTGTCCGGATAAAGCGCCGTGGCATAGACCGGGACGCGGTCGCGCTTCGCGCCCCCGAGTAGCTGATAGACAGGCACCCCTTGCGCTTTGCCGGCAATGTCCCACAATGCGATATCGATGCCGCTTAGCGCCACCACCCCGATGCCGCGCGCGCCGAACTCTCTTGTGCCGCCGCGGAAATAAGCTTTGTCCCAAACCGCTTCGATGTTTGTCGGATCCATCCCGGTTAAAAGCGGCTTGAGGACTTTGTCCACGATGACTTCGATGATCGTGGCGTTGCCGGAGCAGGATCCAATCCCGGTGATTCCCTCGTCGGTCTGGACCTCGATGAGCAGAGCGGACCGGGCAGTTCTTACGCCTCTGCGACTTTGCACCTGACCCACGGTTGGGACAGCCGCGCGCAACCGGATCGTCTTGATGTCAGTGATCTTCATTGAAACCCACTGCAAATATTCCTAGCCGGACAGTAGCCGCTCGATTGAGAACCGGGCGGTCGCCATCACGACAAGCGCCAGTACTCGCCTGCGATCGGATTGCCGTCAACGTGCTCATATTCCGTGGCGTCTTCGCCCCTCGTCCGGCCGCTGCTATCGACTCTCACGACTTTCGCTTTGTCTTTGCGCGCCCCGAAGCGCAGCATCGCAAGATCTCCCTTGCCGGTGTTTTGGAAGCAGTAGTGCCAGTCGCCGGGAATCATAATTCCCTGTCCCTTCGTAAGGACCGTGCTCTTGTTGTCCTTGTCGAAGAACGTTACCTCACCGTCGAGCACGACAAAAGTATGGTCTTCGCCCGGATGGTTATGGAGGCTGTTCTTGCGCCCGGGCGTGTAGTAGTTCAGCATCACGGAAACAAGATCGGTGCGGGACAGCGGCATCTGGCTCCGCCCGCCGGTTAATAAAGGGGTTTTGATCTCAAAAGTTTGCGCTTCCATACAGACCTCCCACTGTAGATTTGTTTTCGATCGCAGATTTTACTTTGCTGCCGACAGCGGCGGAAATGGATTCAAAACCGTCGCGCTCCAGCAGCTTCAACAGTCCCTGATTGATGCGCTTGACCGCCCCGGGTCCCTCGTAGACGAAACCGGTAAGGATCTGGACGGCGCTGGCGCCGGCGGTAATCTTCTCATAAGCGTCTTCTGCGGTAAAGATTCCGCCCACTCCGATGATCGCCAGCTTCCCCTGGGTTGACCTGTAAATATGCTCAATGAACGAGGTGGCCTTGGTTCTGAGAGGTTTTCCGCTCAGGCCGCCGGGCTCATTGGTCCGCGTGACAAGAGTCTCCCTCATGAACGCCGTCGCGTTAGTGGCCGCGATGCCGGTCAATTTCTGCGCCAAAACTACCTCGATGATCTGGTCCAATTGCGAAAAGTCCATGTCGGGAGCAACTTTGAGGAAGACAGGTTTGGGGCTTACTTTCTGCTGCTGCGCTAGCTGTTTGTTCCTGCCCTGGAAGGCTCCAAGCAGGTCTGTAAGATGGTCCTTTCCCTGGAGGTCGCGCAAGTTGGGTGTGTTCGGCGAGCTGACGTTGAGCGTGAAGAAGTCGCCGAAGGTAAAAAGTCTTTGAAATGTATACAGATAGTCTTGTGCCGCGTCCTTATTATCAACTAATTTGCTGCGCCCGATGTTGATTCCCAACGGAACTCCTGGAAATTCGCCTTGTTGTCGTAGCGCGTCTAGTTTTTTGCTGATAGCTTCTGCCCCGTCGTTGTTGAACCCCAGGCGGTTGATCAAAGCAAGATCCTTGGGCAGCCGGTAAAGTCGCGGCTTGGGATTTCCCGGTTGCGCATGAGCCGTGACGGCGCCGATTTCGATAAAGCCGAAACCAAAGCCGGGCCAAATTCTCAGGGCTTCTCCGTTCTTGTCGAAACCTGCGGCCAGACCGACAGGATTGGAGAATCTCAGTGGGCCGAGATCAACCTGAAGCCGGCTGTCCCTCACCGTATAGAGGTTCTCTAGCAAGCCTTCCATGAAACTCAGGCGCGAAAGCAGACTCAACGTTTGCTCATGGGTTTGTTCGGCGTCTTTCAAGAACAGGATTGGGCGGAAAAGTCGCTGGTAAATCACGGCTAAACCTATAGCATATCGATTTGGACGGATGCCATGAATGTAAAGTGTGAGCCGTGCAGTTTCATTGGCGTCAACCTCGCGTGGTCGGAACGCAACCCTAGCGGGTTAGAGAGTTGAGACGGAGAAAAACGTACTTTTCTGTTTCTGTTCCGGTCTCTATCTATTGCGCCAGAATCGATAAAAGTGATGCACCGGGCCGTGACCGGAGCCAACAGAAAAACCTTTCCTAATTGCTTGAGTAATGAACTGCTTTGCAAGAGCTACTGCCTCCTCCAAATCGCATCCCCGCGCCAGATGTGCGGCAATTGCCGCGGAGAACGTACAGCCTGTGCCATGCGTGTGCCGGGTTTTGATGCGCGCTGATTTTAGCTCCACGAATCGATTACCGTCGTAGAAGACATCGGTCGCAGGTCCTTTGCGGTGACCACCCTTGATCACGACGCTTTTGGCGCCCATGTCGCAGATCTTCTGGGCCGCTTCTCTAATGGCTCTGTCGGTCTTCACTATAAATCCGGCTAATTCTTGAGCTTCGGGAAGGTTCGGGGTGACCACGGTGGCTAGAGGAATCAGATGAGAGCGGAGCGCGCGGATAGCGTCGCGGCGCAGCAATCGGCTTCCGGACTTAGCGACCATCACCGGATCAACTACAACGTTCCGCAGACGGTAGGTACGGATTTTTTGCACCACAACCTTTATAATTTCGGCGTTGGCAATCATGCCCGTCTTGACGGCATTACAACCGATATCCTGAATCACAGCGTCGATTTGGGCTGCAACCATAGCCGGGGGCAGCATAAAGATTTTGCTCACTCGTCGCGTGTTCTGAGCCGTCACGGCCGTGATCACGGATGCGCCATAGACCCCGAGAGCGGCAAAAGTCTTGAGATCTGCCTGAATGCCGGCGCCGCCACCCGAGTCGGAGCCGGCGATGGTCAGAGCCTTGCCAATTTTTTGACGTTTACCCGGCAAGGAGAATTCGACCTCATAGGCTACCCAGCAGATGCATGGGACCGGTCGGTTTGGGAACGCCGCCTGCCGGCTCAACCGTGACGGCGAACTTATCGAAAGTCTTGTCTGCCGGTAAGACCGCGAGCTTCAAGAGCGCGCGCCCCTGCCGGTCGAGCGTAAAGAGCCCGGCCGGTACGGGTTCATTGCCGGCAAGCGCCCACAATTCATAAATCTTTTCGGCCGGTTCCCGTGCGAGCCCGGTCGCGAGAAAGAGCCCGGCGCGATTATCGGCGTTCCAGTTTGCGCTTGGCCGAGTCGACTTCGGGTTGCTCTTGATCGTTGCTTTTAGCTCGGGGCTCGCCGGCGTGCTGATTTCGATCGGCCTCGTGATTGTTTCGGCGCGGCGCTTCATGACAACGCTTCCCATTGAAAGGCCGCTGTTTGGCCGTTGGCTGCCGCAGGCTTCAGCGATAATGATCGCGCTTTTTGGCATCGTGCTCGCCGCTCAAGCCCTGAAGACAACCGGCATTTTGTAACGGCCTTAGGAGCGCTTCTGTCCGCGTGTGAACATCCAAGTGTCAATGCCGGTCTTAAAATCTTAGGGTCCGCTATCGCGATGCCATACTTCCTTGATCCAGTGAAAGATTGGCCTCCGATAGAGATAGCCGACGATCAGCGCGAGCGTTGAAATACCCAGGACTAGAACCGCGGTCAGATAATGCGCGTTCCTTATGCTTGCGCCCTGAACCGTTAGCAAGTAAGTCCCGGGCATGCGGCCCAAAGTGGATGTGATTAAGAACGTGCTCAACTTCATCGGGCTTAGACCGAGGATATAACAGAGGTAGTCCTTTGGAAACCCGGGAAACAGGAAAAGAATAAAGGATATCATCGTGCCCGCGTTGGTGGTAAGAAAGTTAAATTTTTCAAGGATATCTTTCTTCACAAACTTATCGACAAAGGGTTTGCCGAGAAGCCTGGCAAGCTCGAACGCAAGCCATGAGCCCAATGTCAGGCCGATCGTTGACAGCAAAAAGCCGAATGCCTTGCCATACATATAGCCGCCAAGCAACCCCGTTAATTCGCCCGGGACCGGGGAGGCGACGACTTGGAGTGCCTGGAGCAGGACGAAGACCGCCGATGAATAGGTGCCGAAGGATAAAAGAAACCTGCCGATCCTTTCCTTTCGGGAGTGAAACGCAGCGGGATCGAGATCTTCCAGCAGGTGCTCTAAGTCAGAAAGCGGCTGCGGCCCGTAGTGGCTGAGAAGAAAAATCAGCCCGACGATCAGGACGAAAATGCTCCCTTTGAGGAGGATCTCGTGTTCCTTCTTTTTCATTCGCGGACACTATAGCAGGGGATAGTTCGACAGCGAAGCGCAGAGAGAAGTGTTCTCCCGGTTGGTGTTTGGAAAAGAGATGGCTGGCTATTGTTTATACTCGCTGCGCAGTTTCCATTCCAATCCGTCGATAATGCTCGCCACGCTGGCTTGCAGGATGTCGGCGGCGACCCCGACGGTGCCCCAGCTCTCCTTGCCGTCAGAAAAGATCGCTAACACCCTTACAGGCGCTTCTGCGCCCTTTTCTTCGTCTTCCAGGACTTCGGAGAGCTCGCCGCGCCGCAAGAGACGTACATCGAACTCAAGCAGTCGCACCTCGGCAAGCTGGGGATAGTGTTTTTCCAGAACCTTGCGCAGGGCATTGTCGACCGCGTGAATAGGCCCCGCGCCCGCTGCGGCCACGTGCTCGCTCGCCCCAAAGATCTCGATCAGGACTGAGGCCTCGGTCGAGCTGTGAACGGCCTCCGGATCGTGAAAATCAACCTGATCGTCGATCCTACACTTTAAAACACGGAATGGTTTCAGGTAGTCCTCTCTCTTGCGGATCGCCATGAGTTCAAAAGAGGCCCAGGCCCCATCAAGGCGAAAGAAGTCTTCCTTCAGGTCTTTGTTCATAATAAGCTCCTGCGGGCTATGCGGCGGTATGTCGAATGCCGTTATTATATCCCCGTCTAATAAAAGCGCTAGCAGTAAAGAAAGCTTGTCTAATCACGACGGTGTGCGATAATGAGGGAAAAAAAGCGCAGCTTGCGGAGCGAGAAATAAGGTTATGGAGAAGAAAATCATTACCGATCGCCTGAATAAGTTCTTCCTGAACCTGACGCGCCAGAGTTTTTGGCAACTGGGTATCAACGATGCCACGGTGGCGGATTACTTGGCGGCAGTCTTGACCGAATTCGCGCGCGCGGATCGTCTTTATCAGGTCCGTTCCCGTACCGGCAAGAAGCTCGACAGCGTGGTCGAAGTGTTAGCTCAATCTCGGCCGCAGGCAGACCAGGAACGTTCTCTGTTACAGGAAAGAGCCGTGCGCAAGTATCTTGGCGATTACACGCTTTTCATGACGGGGATCTTCCGCTCCTACGTTGAAGGAAGGGAGGTGTTTGACTATTACCTGCAAGAGGGAAGAAGGTCGTATTGGACCGTCTCAGAGCTGGATCTTTCGCTCTATCGAACGGGCTTTATCTTATTTCAGGAACTCTCCAGAAAGTTCGAGTATTATTCCGGAGCCCTAGACTACATGCGCAAGGCCTATTTTGCGCCGGAACCCGGTGAAGATCCGTTCGCGGGCTTCTTAAGGCAGGTCGAGGGCTGGATGAAGATCAACCTGACAGACAATTAGTTCCCGAGCTGTTGACCTTCATACTCCCATTCCCTTGAACGGTACGGTTTTAAGGCTGTGAAAGTCCTTTATCTCACTTTACTCCCGGTTTGTTTCTCTTTTTTTCTATGCGGCGCGTTTATGCTCGCGTTTGTTTACCTCCCGGGTGAATCTTCGCCGGAGGCGGTGGAGATCAAAGTGGAACGAGGTGAACCCTTGTCTTCAGTCATCCGGAAACTTAAAGCGGCCAACGTCATATCCAATAAAACACTTTTTTCTATCTGGGCAACCCTGACCGCTAGGGAGAACAAGATTCATTGGGGACTCTACCGTTTTGATCTTCCGATCGCGCCCGGGGAAATCCTGGATCGGATGGTTCATGGGAGAGGAGTCTTCCGGCGTGTGACGATTCCAGAGGGATTGACGGTGAATCAAATCGCGGCAGTTCTTGCCCAGGCAGGAATCGTCGACCAAGCCCAATTCTTGGAACAGGCGGAGGATCCGGAGCTGTTGAGATCTCTGCACCTGGAGGAGACAGGGATTGAAGGCTATCTGTTTCCTGATACCTACTACTTTGTGCCGTTTGTTACAGAGAAAGATGTTCTCGTGACCATGGTCGAGCGCTTTCGCAAAGCGTTTGACCAGGCCATGAATCAACAAGCCGATGACATCGGATTGACCCCGCACGAAGTCGTGACATTGGCTTCGCTGATCGAAAAGGAGAGCGGTCTGGAAGCCGAGCGCCCTCTAATTTCGGCGGTTTTTCACAATCGGCTTCGATCCAACATGCCTCTGCAGAGCGATCCGACCGTTATTTACGGGATAAAAAACTTCTCTGGGAATCTGACACGCAAAGACCTTCAAGCGCACACCGCGCACAATACCTATCTAATCCAGGGGCTGCCGCCGACACCCATTTGCAACCCCGGACTATCCGCGCTGCGAGCCGCTCTCCATCCTGCTTCAGTGCCGTATCTGTATTTTGTTTCCAAGAACGATGGCTCCCATTTCTTTTCCGTAACGATGGCAGAGCACAATCGGGCGGTCAGGATCTACCAAATCGGCGCCCAAAGCACCCGATAGCCTGCCGGACTTCTGGTGTAACGCTGGGTATTGTATATTGAACTGGAGGAAAACAACTCCATGCCAGCAAACTGGGAGTCGCCGGAGAAGGCCGTAGCACACGTTTCAGGTCGTTTGAAAAAGCATCGCTTATGGGACTTGGTGCTATTGGTATTTCCTCCTCTCTTGATCTTCCTCTATGTGCCGTTGTCTTTAGTTCTTCATGGAATCGTGGGACACGCAGGGGCAATGCTCTGGGCTTTGAGCCTGATTGGGACCGCGTTTCTTGGAGGTGCGATCTACTATGCCAGAGGTGGTCCGGGAGCACTTTTTGTCGCGCGGTTAATGGATGAGCGAGTGGCCGGAAAAGATCGGTTCTTAACTCTGGTCACGGTCCAGCCCAAGGGTTATCCTCCTGCTCTGCACGAGCGCCTGCGCATCGAGGCGCGAGAACTCCTCGGCAAGTTCAACATCAAATTGCAATTCCCCTATCGTCTCAAGAGATCCTTTTGGTTTTCCGCTGCAAGTTCCGTCCTTCTCCTCCTGCTGTTTCATTTATTCCTCTATTTCGATTCTGCTTCTGCGCCTTCTGCGCCGGCAAAGCAACTTGAAATATTGGCTCGGGACCTGGGGCGCGAAGCGCGTTTCTCCGCGCTGTCCAAGCGTCTCGAAACCCTTTTGCAGCGACTTCAAGAATCAAAGCTGACGAGCGAGGAAAAGCAATCCTTGATCGAACAAGCGCGTCAACAAATTGCTGAGCAGAAAGCGGGGTCAAAGTCGGACGATGGCGGCGCCAAGAATTCCCTGCAGCAAGCGGAGCAGGCCCTGGAGGGGCTTGAGAAAGGCACGCAGCAGGGTCAGGGAAAAAGCGAGGGGAGCGGCGGTATAAGCAGTAATTTACCACAGAGAGGTGCAGGTCAAAGCAAAGAGAGCGAGGGAAGTGGCGGGCAAGGTCAGGGAGGGACCGCCACAACGGAGCAACGGGAGGGTCAAGATGGAAATCCCATCAAACCTAAGCAGGGGGAAGAAAAGGGAGCCGGAACGGGCGGGCAAGGCCAAGGAGAACGCTTGAAGCAGGAGCCCAATAGCAAAGGAGAAAATGAAGGATCAAACCGCGGCGAGACCGAGGGGAAAGGTAGCAAGGCTCAGGAGGGTGAAATCCCCGGGGGTCCGAATCCCGAGCGTTATCAGCAGCCAGGAGAGCTTGGGGAAAAAAGCCTTCGGGGAGCCGGGTACGTCACAGTTGAGCTTCCCGAGGGGGAAGCGACCGCCTCCAAGTCGGGGCGAGGCGAAGGTAAACGAGCCCCGCGAGCGAACTTTCCGGTGAGCAACATTCCTCTTCCGCCGGCGTCAGGGCCTGAAAGCGCGCGCGAGAAGCAACAGCTCCCGTTAGAATACCGCGGGCTGATTCGTTAGGTGACAGATGATCGAGCCGGAGCGATTTCGCGAAAACTTTTTGCGTCTCGAAGCGGAAATTAAAAAAGTCATCGTCGGCCACGAGGACATTATCCGCAGGGTTCTCATCGCTTTTTTTGGCGGCGGGCACGTGCTGCTCGAAGGCGTGCCCGGTTTGGGCAAGACCTTGCTCGTCAAGTCTCTCAGCCGCGCCTTGGGACTATCCTTCAAACGCATTCAGTTTACGCCGGATTTGATGCCGTCGGACATTATCGGAACGCAGGTGCTCACGGAAAGCGATGGGCGAAGAGAATTCCAATTCAAGAGAGGCCCCCTGTTTGCCCACACCGTCCTCGCCGATGAGATCAATCGCGCCACCCCGAAAACGCAATCCGCGGTTTTGGAAGCCATGGAGGAAAAACAGGTCACGGTGTTTGGGGAAACTTACACCCTCGACGCCCAATTCATGGTGCTTGCGACGCAGAATCCGATCGAGTTGGAAGGAACCTACCCTCTTCCCGAAGCGCAACTGGATCGCTTCTTTTTCAAGCTCCTGGTCTTCCCGCCGCGACCCGAGGACCTGAGGGAGATTTTGGATCGAACCACAGGGACGGAAAACCAGGACATCCGTCAGGTAATCGAAGGCAACTGGGAGAATACCATAAGCGAGATGAAGCATTTGTTGCGGCAAGTCATTATTGCGCCGCCCCTCGAAGGTTACGTGGTCCGTCTTATTCACGCCTCACACCCGCCGAACTCCACCGAGGAAACGAACCATCGGGCGGCGGAGGGGGCGGTGGTGCCCGAGGTGAAAGAGTATATCCGCTTCGGGTCAAGCCCGCGGGGAGCTCAGGCCGTCATTCTCGGGGCCAAGGGAAACGCGCTTGTCGAGGGCCGGGTCCACGTGAGCTATGACGACGTTGAGGCGGTTATCTATCCTGCACTCCGGCATCGTCTGATTCTCAATTTTCAGGCAGAGGCGGAGAACGTGAGCCCCGATCGGATCATCGCCGCCCTGCTGCGCGACGTCTCTAAGGACTGAATCGTGCTACCCGAACCCTTTACGCCTGAGTTCTTGAGCCGGCTGGAGTGCCTGCGGCTGCTAACGCGCAAGGAGTTTCTCGGCAGCCGTTCGGGAAATTACGCTTCGCCGCGACGGGGAACCAGTCTCGAGTTCGCCGATTACCGGCGCTACTCTCCGGGTGATGACCTGCGCTATCTCGATTGGGGCATCTATGCCCGCAGCGACCGTCTCTACGTCAAGCTGTTTCGCGAGGAAGTGGATCTGTTCGTCTACCTGTTCGTCGATGCCAGCGCCTCGATGGGATACCCGTCACCCGCGCAGAAGTTTAGGCGCGCGTGCCACGTCGCCTTAGCGCTAGCCTATGTCGTGCTCGCCAATCACGATCATGTCAAGCTGCATCTCCTGCAAGCCGGTTCAGGTGCCCCGGTGTCTCCGTTTTACCAGGGCCGGCACCGGCTGATCGACCTGGTGAGCATGGTCTCTGCCGCCACGCCCGACGGCGCGATCGATCTCGCCTTAGCTTTGGCAGAGCAACTAAAGAGAATTCGCCGCCCCGGCAAAGCCATTCTCCTCTCCGATTTTCTGATGGTGCCGCCGGACTATCAACGAGCCTTGAATACCCTGCGGGCCTTCAACCTCGACATTAGCGTGGTCCAAGTTCTCAGCCGCGAAGAAATGGATCCGCCGTTCGCCCGCGGCGGCGTTGAAGTGATTGACTGCGAGAGCGGTTCGGCGGAGAGACTTCTGTGGAACGAGCAGCTCAGGGCAGGCTATCAAGAAATCTTGGCACGGCATAATCGGGAAATTCGCAGTTTCTGTCACCAAGCGGGGATTCACTACTCGCTCCATGTCACCGACCAGGACCTGGGGGATTTCGTGCTCGAAACGTTGCCCGCGATTGGGCTCTTCAAATAGGTCTCATGGAGTTCTTAAATCCCAGCGCGCTTTATGCTCTTGCCGTGGCTCCGCTGCTCCTGCTTCCTTATTTGATCCGCTCCCAGCCTCGGCGAACCGTCTTTTCCAGCCTCGTCATTGTGCGCGAGTTGGTCGCGCGCCCTCGCGGGCGCGGCTGGAGGTGGCTCAGGGTGCCGCCGATTTTTTTTCTGCAATTGCTGTTGCTTTCACTGTTGTTATTTACCCTGGGGGAGCCGGTGGTCGCAGTTCGGCCGAGGAAAATCGCCGTGGTTTTGGACAACTCCGCAAGCATGCAGGCCGCCGAGGACGGCAAAAGCCGCTTCAGCATCGCTCAAGAAGAGACCCGCAAGTTGCTCTCGGATCTTCCGGTAGGGGGGCGGGTGGATCTTTTTGTTACCGCGCCCCGGCTGGCGCAAATCGGAGAGGGAAGCATGGGAGCGGGGAAAGCGTTAGCCGTTATGGGAACGCTCCGACCCTACGACCTCCCGGACGCGGGCGGCGACCTGGGTCGGACGCTGTCCGATCTGATGAAAAGAGGAAGCTACGACCGTGTCTTTTTCCTCACCGATCACCCCGTCCAACATCAGGGTGAAGTTATCAAAGTCATATCGATAGGCGCGCCAAAAGATAACCTGACCCTTACGGCGTTCCAGGTTAGCCCGGTTTCCCTCACGTCGCAAAAGCTCAGAGCCAGCGCTGAGGTAAGGAGTTTTTCCTCCCGCGAAGAAAAATTCAAGATCTCCGTAAACAGCGCAGGCAAAACCCTTTCGAATCGCGACGTAACCATTGCCGCCGGTGGCACCGTGGAAATTTTCTTTGATGATTTGGCTTTTTTGCCGTTATACGAGGCCGAACTGAAAGTCAGCGATGGTTTGGCCTTAGATAACCGCCAATTTGCGGTTTCATCCTCGTCTAAAGGGTGGGAGGTTCTGGCTGTGTCGCCGCGGCCAGAGGTCGTGCAAAGTTTGCGTTCGATACCGGGCTTGAGCGTAAAAGTGATTGCGCCTGAAGATTATGGGAAATACCGGGAAGCGCGCCATGCGCTCGAGCTCTTCCACTATTCGATGCCAGACATTTTGCCGGCAAGGCACGCGCTGTTTATCCTTCCTCCGAGCGAGAACGCCCTGGTCCGGGTCGGTCCGGCGATTCAGCGTCCAGTCGTTTCCAGCTGGCGCGAACCGCATCCTTTGACCGACTACGTTAATTTTGCACTCTTTCGCCCGTCTTACGCGCGCGCTTTGACGGCGCGCGCGGTTGCGGAGCCGATTCTCGACGGTCCAGGCGGTACCTTGGCGCTTACTATGGAGCATGAGGGTTTTCGCTATGCTGTTCTAGGCTTCGACCCTTTGCCTTATCTAGGCAGGGAGAACCTGCCGATGTCGATTTTTACGTTGAATCTTTTCAAGTGGTTCTCCGGCGCGCTCGGCGCGGGAGCAATACTTGCGGGCCAGCCGATTGAGTTTTCGCCTCTCAAAGAAGGTGGGTTAGTATTGACGCCAAGCGGAGAACGCATCGCCCTCAAGCCCGGCACGCATGAGTTTACGCCCACCTTTTTTCAGGGACTCTACCAGATCGCCGGGGGTGACGTGAAACAATCCGTTGCAGTTAATTTCACCAACGTGGCAGAGTCAGATCTTTTGCATCCTATTGCGGTCCGATTGCCGGACGAAGCGAAGAACGTAGACGGAAAGCCGGCGTCTATTTCTCTGTGGATGGTGCTGATTCTCGTTGCCGTCGCGTTGTTGGTTCTGGAAAGGTTCTTGAACCCGCCGGCTCTCCAACCGCAGGCGGCAAGGTCCCGCTAGGAGCATCCGGCTCGCCATGAACTGGCTCCCTCCATTGCGCCTTGAGCAACCGCTCTTTCTCGCGCTTCTCTTCCTTCTGCCGCTTATCTGGATGGGTTGGCGCGCGAGCGTTCGGTCCGTGCTCTTCTGGCGTTCCCTCATCTTTGGGCTCTTGGTCCTGGCTCTCACCGGGCCTGAAGTGCTGCGCTCGACCACGCAGGTAAGCGCGCCGCGCGAGGAGCGGATCGTGGCGATTGACCTTTCACGCAGTATCCCGGCCGCCACGCGCGCCTGGATGGAGCGGACAATCAAGGAGAAGCTCGTGCCTTCCGGAGCTGGACGCTGGATTGTCTTTGCGGGCAATACGAGCGAGGTGCGGGAGTGGAGACCATGGTTGACGGGCGAAACCGCGAGCGCTGCCATTCAACCCGAGCAAACGAATCTGGAAACTCTTTTTGCCCAACTGATTAGCCAGGGACAAACTCCGCGCAGTCTCTTCTTATTGACCGACGGCTGGGAGAATCAAGGCGAAGTGGAGCGCTTGCTGCCGGCGCTGACGCTCTCTAATATCAAGGTTTTTCCCTTGCTGCCGACGGAACCCGTCGCGCTACCCGATGTCGAAGTCAAGAAAGTCGTTGCGCCCCACCATGGGGTGAGCGGGGAAAGCATCAGTGTTCGGATCGTGGTGGAAAACCACAATCAAGGAGACGTTGAGGGAATGCTCAGTTTGCGCCGCAACGGGGAGCCGTTCAAAGACGAGCGCGTCAGGTTGAAGCCGGGAAGTCAGATTTTGACTTATCAGACCATCTTAAGCGGGGGTACTTTCAACTCCTTTCAGGCAACCTACACCGCCGCGAAGGCAAACACCGACTTGTACTCGCAAAATAATCGGGCGGTTGCATGGATCTCGGTGCAAGCGAAAGAAAAAGTTCTGATTCTGAGCGGTCAGGCGGGGCAAGGGAGATATCTGGAGGAGATTCTCCGGCGGCGCGGATTTGAGGTCACAGCTGTTGTTCCCAATGGGCAGCCTCCGGCGCCCACCGGATTTTCCGTGGTGATCTTCAACAATGTAGAGAGAGAGAAGGTTCCGAGCAGCTATCTGGCCGCCATTGAGCGCCATGTGGCCTCGGGGAATGCCTTTTTGATGCTCGGGGCTGACCACAGTTTTGGCCCTGGGGGTTACCGGCAAACGGCGATTGAAACCGTTCTACCCGTGGAGGTGAGGGAACCCAAGAAGGAAGAAAAGAACCGCGCGTTTGTTCTGGTGATCGACAAGTCGGGCAGCATGCGCGACGATAATAGGATTCTTTACGCCAAGGAAGCAGCCAAAGGCGTGGTGAATCAGCTGAAGGACAATGATCTTCTCGGCGTCGTCGGCTTTGACGTGTCTCCTTTCGTGGTTGTCCCGCTTACCAGCGTCGAACGACTTCGCGGCACAATCGGCTTCCAGATCGATCGTTTGAAGGCTGGCGGAAGAACCTATCTTTGGCCGGCCCTGATCGAAGCCAAACGGCTGCTCGAAAGGGAGAGCGCGGATCGGAAGTACGTCATAATCTTGAGCGACGGCGAGACCGGCGGTTCACAAGGGGATTACATCGACCTTGTGTCGGTCATGAAGAAAGAGTCGAAAATCACGGTTTCCGCTGTCGCGATCGGGGACCAGGCCAATATTCCGCTCCTTAAAAGAATTAGCCAGTATGGCGGAGGGTTCTTCCATCACACCTATGACCCGCGTACCCTGCCCCAGTTGGTGGCACAACAGGTGCGGGAAATACCGGAGGCGGAGATTCCGATTGAGCGCGAGTATCTGCCAATCCCGGTGCGAAGCTCGGCGCTCTTGGCAAGCTTTCGAGAGCGAACCTATCCGCCGGTCAGGGGATTTATCGAGACCGAGATCAAACGTGGCGCCCACCTTGACCTGATGGTATCTAAGGACGAGAAGCGCTTTCCGCTCTTGGCCTCGTGGAGTTATGGAAGGGGCAGAACGGTTGCTTTTACGACGGACTTACAGGGATACTGGACACGATCGTGGATATCCTGGAGTGGATTAGAAGATTTCTGGAGCGGAATTTTTGACTGGCTGCGTCCGCCCAAGGAGTCCGTGCCGCCGCATGAGGTACGGATTAACATGGGAGACCGAAGGCCGGTGATGGACCTGTACGTTTTCGAAGAAGGAAACGCCGGGAGCCAGTTCCGCTACTCGGTGAGTGGCAAGGAAGCAAAGAGCGAAGGCTTGATGAAGAGGGTAGCGCCGGGGCGTTACCAGGCTGACCTTCCGATATCGACGCCGGGAGACTATCGCATTGAACTTGCAGAAGACAGAAGCGGACAGAGGATCCCGTACCCCGCGGTAGGTTATACGATGCCGTTCCGGCTGGGGAGCGAAATACCGCGGCAGGTCCCTAATCTCGCGCTCCTTGAGAAGCTGGCGCGCGCAACGGGTGGTGAAATTAATCCCCGGCCACAACAAATTGGTAAGAGCGAGGAAGTGATCCTTGCAACGGAGCCACTGCGGGGTCCGCTGATCTTTGGCGCTGCGATTCTTTTTCTGTTGGAAATTATTTTTCGGCGGTTCTTGCCAGCGCTGGTTGCATAGCCCGTGCCCGCAAGGGCAAGTGCTCGCTGCAAGCACGGACTGAGCCAAGCCTGACCGCATCGAAAGGAGTTTTGTCGAATGAAGCGAGTCGTAATTGAACTGACCCATGAGGAACTCGTCGGCGGCAGTAATGCGGGAATCGGACTTAAGCTTACCGATCTCATCATTCAGAGCTTTCAATGGTGGCATGGCCAGTTGGGCGCCAAGGACCCCTTGAAGCTCGACGGTTGGCGCGTTAAGTCGATCGAAGTCACCGAGGCCCCTCCCTCTGCCGACCGCTGAAGCGATTTCTTTTGTTGTGTCCTGCGTTTGTGTGAGATCAGATCCGTCTCTATGATGCTAACTAAGCGGCAAAAGGAGATCCTGGACTATCTTAGAGACTATACGGCGCGCCACGGCTACGCCCCAACCCTGAACGAGATTGGGCGCCGTTTTGATCTGTCTTCCGTGGCGACGGTGCACAAGCATCTAAAGAATCTCGAAGACAAGCGGTTCATCCGCAGAGATTGGAACCGCAGTCGAGCGGTGGAAATTGTCAGCCCGGTGCGCAGAAAATCTGGCGTTGCCGACCTTCCGCTCCTTGGCACGGTGGCGGCAGGCGCACCCATCGAGCCGGTGGAGATGAAAGACACGCTGGCGGTGCCGGCGGAATTGGTGCGGGGAGAGAATTGTTTCGTGCTAAGAGTCAGAGGAGACTCGATGATCGACGAACAAATCCGCGACGGGGACCTGATCGTGGTGCAGAGCCAGACTACGGCGGAAAACGGGGAAACTGCGGTGGTCTTGGTCAATGGAGAAGCGACGGTGAAACGCTTTTTCAGCGAGGATGGGGGAATGATTCGGCTGCAACCCGCGAACGAGCGACTTAAGCCCTTGCAGCTACCCGCCAGTGAGGTAGAAGTGCGCGGCGTGGTAGTTGCTGTAATCCGAAAATACTGAGATTGCTTCTTTTAGGTGGCTGTCGGCAAAAAACGCTTCTGTGGTGGGACAATGAACTCAAGAGAGAAAATGTTGGTCAAAGTTCTAGGTGTCGTGATCGCTCTTTACGTGATCCAGTGGTTTATTTTCTAGGTCCTGTTTCCCGGGGTGCACGGCCCACAGATAGTTAATTCTGACCGGTCAACAATTGCGCCAGTTCAAACTGTTTAAGCAATTTCCAGACCTGTAAGAGTTCGTTATTCTCGAATGCTTCTATCGAGAATTCAGACCCCAGCGTGCCGAAGCTCCCACAGGCCTTTTTACCCGTTTCTTCCTCTGACCCTGGATGACGATAATCGCGCCTCCGACCGAGATAAGAAGAGACAGCGAAAAAGCAATAATTAACTGTTCCATATTCCCTCCCGTATTGAACATCATTTCGCTTGGTTAAAAATTCTCCCTGCCTGTAACATGGTCCCGCGTACCCGCAACGATCACTCTGGGCAGAAATCGTGCCAAGGGAATAGAATGCGTTTTTGACATGTTATGTCCGGCGGTGCTCTTGTTTGCGAGGGTCTGTAGAGAATGAGAAATGACAAACGTCATGGGCCTTGTCATATTTTTTCACTCCGGATCGTCAACGCTGGGGCGTTACGATCGAAATTGAAGCCAAATACTGCCTGCACAGCGATACCGCAGGTGCGTTAGCTCGTTTCTGCCCTGCGGAGTTACCTTTTGTTCCACGGGGTAGTCCTCATTTCCCCGGTTTCTTTGACTGCGAGGCCGAGCACGGATCTGCCCGGCGTGAAATTCATGACTCTCCAGCCGTCTTGCTCGGACGAATTCGATTAAAAAGGCGCGTCGGGCGCTCTAGATGAGTAGCTTTACATCAAATAGGTAGGGTGTTAATGGGTGTTTGAGGAGCAAGTCCGAGCTAAGCTAGCTAGAACTCGCGCTTATCCAGCACGTCTCAACACGGTCATTTTCAATGCACACGAACCGTTTGATTCACGAAACTAGCCCCTACCTCCTGCAGCACGCGCACAATCCGGTGGATTGGTATCCGTGGGGTGAGGAGGCTTTTGAAAAAGCAGAGAGTGAAAATAAGCCGATCCTGCTCAGCGTCGGGTACTCCGCATGCCATTGGTGTCATGTGATGGAGCACGAGTCTTTTGAAAATGAGAAAATCGCGGCCTTGATGAACGAGTTCTTCGTCAACATCAAGGTCGACCGCGAGGAAAGACCGGACATTGACGAAGTCTACATGAATGCGGTGCAAATCCTGACGGGTCGCGGGGGCTGGCCCATGACGGTCTTTCTTACGCCGGATCGGAAGCCCTTTTACGGCGGCACGTATTTTCCCCCTGAGGATCGCTATGGAGTTCCCGGCTTTCCGCGCGTACTCAGCGCTGTCGCCGATGCGTATCACCAAAAACCCAAAGACGTTGAGCGCAGTGTGGCTGAGATTCTCGGCACGCTGAATCGCCTGGGCACATCGTCTGGAAGCGAGCGCCCATTCGCCCGCGATGAGGTCGCGAACGCTGTTAAAGAACTTTTTTCGGGTTATGACCCTGATCACGGCGGATTCGGGCGGGCGCCGAAGTTCCCGAACGCCGGCGTTTTCGAAGTTTTTCTCCGTCATTACCATACGTCCAAGGACGAGGGCGCTTTAGAAGTCGTAACCCATACGCTGACCAAAATGGCCGAGGGCGGAATTTACGATCATCTCGGCGGCGGGTTTCATCGCTATTCGGTAGATGCCAAGTGGTTGGTTCCTCATTTCGAAAAGATGCTCTATGACAACGCCCAGCTTGTGCGCGTTTACGTCGACGCCTTTCGTATTACGGGCACGCGGTTGTTTCGGCGGGTCGCTGAGGAGACTGTGGACTATCTCCTGCGCGAGATGCTCCACAGCGAGGGGGGTTTTTATTCCACCCAGGATGCCGATAGTGAAGGAGAAGAAGGAAGGTTTTTCGTTTGGACCCCAGCGGAGATCGTAGAGATCCTAGGGGAGGAGAAAGCTGAAATATTCTGCCGCATGTACGACGTCAGCGATTTGGGTAACTTCGAAGGCAGGAACATCCTGCATCCAATTCTGAGCGTGGAACAGGCGGCAAGGTATTTTTCGAAAGGGGTCGATGAAATCGCGCAATTGATCACCGAAGCCAAACTGAAACTGTTTCAAGAGCGGGAAAAGCGGGTGAAACCGTTTCGCGATGAAAAGATTCTCGTTTCCTGGAACGGTCTGATGCTTTCGGGCTTGGCAGCGGCGTACCAGATCACCGGCGAAAGCCGCTACCGGGCGGCAGCGCGACAGACGGTGGAATTTATCTTCAGCCGCATGGTCACGGACGGGTTCCTGCTCCATTCTTACAAGGACAGTCAGGCAAGGCTGCGGGGCTTTCTCGATGACTACGCGTTTCTTATCGTCGGCCTGTTGGATTTCTATGAGGCGACCTTGGAGCGCGAGTTTTTGACACACGCGCGAGAGTTAGCAAACACGATGGCAGATGAGTTTTGGGACGATCGCGGTGGAGGGTCTTTCTTTTCGGGTCAATCGGGCGAGAAGCTGATCACGCGCGGCAAGCCCGCTTTCGATGGCTCGGTTCCCTCGGGAAACTCCATGGCTGCGCTGGCGCTGCTGCGCCTTTATCACTACAGTGGCAACGAGGAATACCTGAAAAAAGCGGAGCAAACGCTCCGTCTCTACTATGACGCGATGGAACGGCAGCCTTTCGGTTTTGCGCATATGCTGGCTGCCTTGGACTTCTATCTGGAAAAGCCCAAAGAAATTGTTTTAATCGCCGACCCGAGCGAGCAGGCGACACAGGATCTGCTCGGCAAAATCAGCCGGCTCTATTTGCCGAGCCAGACGCTCCAGGTCTTTGCTCCCGGAACCCCGTTAAAAGAAGCAATGCCCCTGCTTGAGGGAAAAGGCCAGATCAACGGCAAACCGACTGTCTACGTGTGCCACAATTTTACCTGTTCGCGGCCGGTCATCGAATGGGACGACCTAGAAAAATTATTGGCAGAGTAGGCGGTTAACAGCATCGGGTTTCAAGTGTCAGGTTTCGGGTTTGCTCCACTCGTCACTGCCATTTTTCGCCTTTCCCAGTTGTCTGGTGAATCAATCTTCGAAGGCGTGGTTGTTGAGGAAAACTGCCGCATCCTTCTCGGCAAAAAAGACAAGCCGCACTTCTTGTAGGGACGAGTCAGAGGCCAGGAGGTTCGCAATTGCCTGAGATGAAACACGGGCGGCTTCGTCCATGGGATAGCCGTAAACGCCGGTTGAAATTGCCGGGAAGGCAACGGTTTTAAACCCTTTTTCCACGGCAAGGTTCAGAGAATTCTGATAACAGGCGGCCAGCAATTCTGCTTTGTCCTTTCCACCCCGTCCGTAAACCGGTCCGGCGGTATGGATTACATATCGCGCCGCCATTTTCCCTGCCGTTGTGATTACTGCCTGTCCCGTAGGCAAACCGTCGACGTACTGGGTGGCGCGAATTTTCTTGCATTCGGCTAAAATCTCCAGACCCCCGGCTCGATGGATCGCTCCATCGACTCCGCCACCGCCCATAAGCGAGCTATTGGCGGCGTTGACAAGCGCGTCGGCATCTTCCTTCGTGATATCACCGACTTTGACAATGACTCGCCCGCCGAGAAATCGCTTCAATTCCTGCATGATCGTCCTTTAGGTCTCGTTATTCGGAACTGCGACTAACGATTGACGTACTCCTCCCAGTCCATCAATAGACTGTGCTTTTTCTTGTTGTTGCATGCCTTACAGGCTGCTACGATGTTTCCCTTGGTGCTTTTTCCGCCGCGCACGATGGGGACAACGTGGTCCATGGTTAGCTCTCGCGGAGATACCTTGTTGCCGCAGTAGTGGCAGACACCGGCGGAGCGTCGCCGCTTCCACCATTGAGTCTTGCGCAGCTCCCTGGCTTTTTGGCGCTCGCGCCGGACTTGTTCTTCGCTGATCTCGGCAAGGAAACCTTCGGAGTTCATCGGCTGGCAACTTAGCAGCCCAAGACTCGTTAGGCAACGGTCCCGCTTCCTATGGATTCGACAGAGACTGTGCTAATTTTCTGTCCCAATGAAGCTTTTGTGTTTCCAAGCGAAGCGTTTCTGGTGGAAGGCTTTTGCCCAGACGCTGCCCGGGGCCGCGCAACCAAACGATGAAGAAGAAGTACGCGACGCGCTCGTGATGTTTGTGCATGCCGAGCAACGGGACGAAGAGCCTGGCCGACGGGGTTCGGCCATGCGTCAGACTGTCAAGCACATCAAATGGCTGGCCAACAAGCGGGGTCTCCACAATATCGTGTTCCACGCCTTCACTCACCTTGGTGGCAAGAATGCTTCGGCGGAGTTTGCCCAAAATTTTCTCAATGAACTGATCCATAGGTTGCGTGAGGGAGGTTATCAGGTGTGGTTGACTCCGTTCGGCCATTTTTGCGAGTGGGACCTGAGCGTTTATGGAGATAGCCTGGCTAAGGTCTGGAAGGAGATCGGTTAGGCGTGATTCATTGTTCGTGATGCGCAGTTTGTCGAATCACGAATCACCAGCATCGGTGCTGTGTTTGGTTGTGCGCTACCGATACCAACGTTTCAGCGATTTTAAATAAACGCCGAATCCGCCGGCGACGAGGAGGTACAAAACGGCGCCCCCACAGGCCAAGATATTCTCGGTTTTGAGATAGTTATTCAGTTCCCACAAGGACAAGAATAGGAAAAACACGATGGCAGCGGAAATGAGAATGCGGTGGGCGGTTAGCAGAGTCATACAACAAGAAGGTACAAAGGCGACAGGTATTAGGCAACAGGCGAAAAAGGAAAAATGCCGGCCTCTCCGGATGCTGGGTTCTCGATACTAACGGGTGTTTTCCCCTGGCCTCCTTTGCTATACTAAAAAGCTCCAATCATTAATGCCGGAGGAAAAAGCATGACACGAGAAGCTGTTCGCACCAGTGCCGCTCCCAAGGCCATTGGTCCTTACGAACAGGCGATCAAGATCAACGGGTTTGTTTATACGGCCGGACAGATCGCCCTCGATCCCAAAACGGGGAATCTGGTCGAGGGGGGAATCAGTGCGCAGACAAAGCAGGTGTTGGAGAATTTGAAAGCAGTTGTGGAAGCAGCAGGGTCGTCCATGGATCAAGTGGTCAAGGCAACAGTGTTCTTAAAGAATATGAGTGATTTTGCGGCGATGAATGAGATTTATGAGGATTACCTCGGGCATGCCCGGCCGGCGCGCAGCACCGTGGGGGTCGCTGAGCTCCCCAGAGGCGCTTTGATTGAGATCGATCTCGTCGCCGTCTGATTCCGGTAGGTTCAGGTTCGCGAACATTCGTAGGGGCGACCCCCTGTGGTCGTCCGAAGACTGAATTGACAAGCGGGGGATTATCCCATATGTAGGGTTCATCCCTACCGCGAGCCGAGCGGGCGTAATTCAGCGGTAGAATGCCAGCTTCCCAAGCTGGACGTCGCCGGTTCGATCCCGGTCGCCCGCTCCAAAAATCTCTCGTAAATCTATCACGCCGCTGTTGACCATGTCCCAGTTGAGGGAAAGTCTGATTGGGCCGGTGTCTGTCAATCCTTGAATCTGGTCTGGAATAATCGCTGAACTATCGCGAACAGCGTAGCGGTTGACACGCCAAACATCAGCATGCCGTTTGCCGCTTCGAGGGATGCCAACAATCTCCACGAGGGCGACATGACGTTATCGGAATCACCGAGTGTCGTGTAGTTCATTCCGGAATGATAAAGAGCCGCTGGAAGTTGGGAAAATTCGCCGCATAGGGTGAACACCAAGCCCCACGTGGCTATCGCGACCAAATGCGCGGCGAGTGCGACCAGCGTGGCTCCGGCTACTATCCCCACGTCCCTCCAGAGTAGGACGCCGGCATGACCATGTCTTAACTCGTAACGGACGAAGTGGATGGTTGGCACCAGGACCAACGCATGAATGATGACCGTGCAGAGGGTCAGTGTCACGGCCAAGCCTAAAGGCAACAAAATCGCTATGCTGTCAGCTAAAGGGGCCATAACGACAGGCCTCCGTAGGTCATGGTTGAGGAACTCTTCGACTGGTTTCCGTCTTGGTTTGCCAACAACCCTCCGCTCGCGATATGGCTAGAACCGACGGAAGGAAGGGTAGGCGCATAAAGCGCGAAACGGCGTGATCGGCACGATACTGTTCCTTCCGACAAAGACTTTGCTTTTCATGATGGCTTTTTAGAGCAACAAACATGCCACGACTTACGAAGCCGTAAGTGCCAATCGACATCGCCAACTTTCAATAGATCGCGCCGATCAAAACCTATTCGACTTGATTCCCGCAGGCAGCGGCTTTCTTACGCTTGCAAAAACCATCTTCGCCGGAGCTTGTTCTGAGCATCGCCGAAGGGACTCAGGATGACTTCGTGTGTTTTTCGTGCGATAGAGTCTCTAAAAAGTAGTCAGTTTTTACGAAAGTCGTAAATTTACGAGTCCTCGACACTGTCACGACTGCCCAATCATCGAATTATCGACCGGTTACTACTGGCACCCAAGTTGCGCAATCGAACCGACGTGTTGCTCGTAACAATAATTCGGATTGAAACATCAGAGACCGGACAGTGAATTTAACCCGCTTTCGTTGGATACACTTGCTCGGACTATTCCTTTTAGTGTCCGGGGCGTATGGCAATGCTGCGGAAGAAGGAACGGCCAACCCATCCAAAACTGGCGCTAGACAAAGTTCAATGACAACTCCGGTGCCACCAGCGGTGATCCCGCTGGAAGAAGTGGCGAGCCAGGCGATGCAGGCTGACACTCTGATTCGAGGCTTCGCTACAAATGTTCCTGACACCCACGAAGTCGAGACGATAGACAGATTCGTTCCCCAGGTGCACGCGAATTTAGCCCTGGAGCTCAAAAACACGACTAAAGCGGTCCAGGTTGGTAATCTCCAGGGGCGTGTTCGCCGCATTGGCATTCGCGCAAGTACGATACGGACCGGGCAAGGAGCTGAAATGATCGTCCCCAATGCGAATCTAATTACACAGGAAGTGACGAACTGGACGCTCACGGACAAACTGCGACGCCTCGACTTGCCGGTGGGCGTAAATTACGGTTCCGCTCCAACGAAAGTGATCGAGCTTCTCGAGGGCGTAGCGGGAGCTCATCCGAAAGTTTTGAAACAGCCTGCGCCTCGTTGCCTGTTCATGAGCTATGGAGACAGTTCGATCAACTTCGAGCTGCGCGTCTGGACGGAGTACTCCATTCTCAGCAGGTTCACAGCGATTTGAGCGTCGCTATCTACAATGCGATCTATGCGTCGGGGATAAGCTTTCCCTTTCCGCAACGCGAGGTGCGAGTGCTCAGTGATGGAAACCCAGGCTCGAAATCGCGCTCATGAGACCAAGTTCTTTTATCGGCGATCAAGAAAACGGTATTACAGTGATCACTCTGTTCAAGCCACGAAAGGAATTTGCATGAACCTACCTGACAAGAATTCGCGCCCGATTGAATGCGAGCGTGTTGCCCAACCTGCCGCGAAAAAAACGCGGATCGTCATTTTGGGTGGCGGTTTCGCTGGCGTGGAGGCCGCACAGTACTTGGAACGGACCGCAGCGAAGCGGACCAATGTCGAAGTGACGCTTGTCAGCAGAGATAACTTCAGTCTCTTCACCCCGATGCTTCACGAGGTGGTGGCCAGCGATCTTGAGCCCGCTGACATCTGCAATCCTCTTCGCAAATTGCTTCGGCGCGTAACGGTTCTGACTGGGGAGGTTAAAACGATCGATCTCTCCGCCCGTCGCGTGACGATCTCCTATGGGCTCAGGGAGCTTAAACGAGATTTGCCGTTTGATTACCTTGTTCTGGCGCTTGGATCGGAGACGAACTACCTTGGAATTCCGGGTGTGGCCGAACATGCGCTGGGCATAAAGACGCTCAGCGATGCGTTCATGCTTCGGGCTGGAGTACTCGCGATGCTGGAAGGCGCCAGTGTCGAACCCGATCCCGAGCGGCGGAAGCGGATGCTCACCTTCGTCGTTGCGGGCGGTGGTTTCGCCGGCATCGAGACCGTTGGCGCCATCAATGATCTCTCGCGCCAGAGCCTGCAGTACTACGGCGGGATTGATCCGCTCGAAGTCCGCGTTCTCTTGATCCACGGCGGACCGTTCATCCTGCCTGAACTCGGCGAAGCGCTGGGCCTGTACGCGCAGGAGAAACTCCGAAAGCGCCAAGTTGAGATAAAACTCAAAACTAAGGTCATCGCGTACGCCGATGGAAGGGTGCACTGTGATGACGGGGAAGCGGTTCCGGCCGACATATTAGTGTGGGCCGGTGGTGTTTCCCCCAGCCCCATCCTCAAAGACACGCCCTTCGAACTAGAGCGGGGGCGGGTCGTTGTGGACTCCACTCTGGAAGTCCCCGGCTTTCCGGGGGTGTGGGCGGTGGGCGACTGCGCAGCGATCATCGATCCAACTTCAAAAAATCCCTACCCTCCGACCGCCCAGCACGCTCTTCGCGAGGGCCGGCGAGCTGCTAAGAACATCTGCGCCCGCTTGAAAGGAGAACGAGCAACTCCCTTCGTGTACAAGGCGCCCGGGCAGCTTGCATCGATCGGCCGGCGCACGGGTGTTGCCAGGATCTTCGGGCTCAAGTTTTCCGGAGTTATCGGATGGATGCTGTGGCGCACCGTTTACCTGATGAAATTGCCGAAGCTCGAGAAGAAGATCCGTGTCGGACTTCAATGGGCGCGGGAACTGGTTCTTGAGCGAGACATCGCCCAGTACATCAACCCGCGCGACGTTGAGTCGGTCTATCGGCTGTTGGAGACAGCGCGACAACCCCATGGAGCGCCAACGCCCAAAGTTTCCGCCGCAGAACCGCGGCATGTTGGTTCTGAAAGAATCGGATCGTGACTCTTGGCTCGCCATTTTCTTTGTGCCTCCTGTTACGAGGAGACGACTCGCACGAGCGGCGATGTGCATCTTTTATCACCTTGTGGTATGTCAATTACTCTCGTCGACAGTCACATGTGATTCCGAAACACAGGCAGGGCGAAGCCCGTTGCGATGAACGTTTCAGACTACAAGCTGGAAACTCTCCGTCACGATGCCGAGTTCGTCCTGTACCGCGGCCTCGCTGAGAGTCAAACGGATAAAAGTCCCTCCCATCTCCTTATATTAGCGCCGGTGTTGGAACGGCCCGCTCCTGAAACTCTCAGGAGAATGGAGCACGAGCTCTGTTTGAAGGAGGAGCTTGATGCAGACTGGGCCGTGCGGCCGCTGACTCTCACGCAATACCAGGGTCGGAGCGTGCTCGTGCTGGAGGATTCCGGGGGCGAGCCGCTCGATAGACTTGTCACAGAGCCGATGGAGCTGGGGCTGTTTTTGCGGCTGGGGATCGGCCTCAGCGCAGCAGTGAGCGGGTTGCACGGACGTGGGCTCATTCACAAAGAAATTAAGCCCGCGAATGTTTTAGTGAATCCCGCAACAGGCGAGGTGCGGCTAACGGGGTTTGGAATCGCTACACGGCTTCCGCGCCAGCGCCAATCGCCCGAGTCTCCCGAGTTCATCGCGGGAACACTTCCGTACATGGCTCCGGAACAGACGGGCAGGATGAATCGTTCGATCGATTCAAGGAGCGATCTCTATTCTCTCGGCGTGACCTTATACGAAACGCTGACCGGCGCTTTGCCTTTCAGCGCTAGCGATCCGATGGAATGGGTGCACTGTCACATTGCAAGACAGCCGGTGGCCCCGTGCGAACGGCGAAAAGATATTCCGCCCTTTGTGTCGACAATGATCATGAAGCTGCTTGCGAAAACGCCGGAGGAACGCTATCAGACGGCGGCCGGCGTCCAGCATGATCTGCAGCGATGCCTCCATGCGTGGGAGGCTGAGCACCGAATCGGCGAGTTCCCGCTCGGCGAACACGACGCGCCGGACCGCCTTGTGATCCCCGAGAAACTCTACGGGCGGGAGCGCGAAGTTGAGATGTTGCTCGCGGCGTTCGATCGGGTCCTCACAAGCGGCACTCCCGAGCTGGTCCTTGTTTCGGGATACTCGGGTGTCGGCAAATCGTCGGTCGTAAACGAGTTGCACAAGGTGCTGGTTCCGCCGCGCGCGCTGTTTGCGTCGGGCAAGTTCGATCAGTACAAGCGCGACATTCCCTATTCGACGCTGGCGCAAGCCTTTCAGAGCCTGATCCGACCGATTCTGGCGAAGAGCGACACGGAGTTGGCTGGTTGGCGCGGCGCCCTGCAGGAGGCGCTGAATCCGAACGCGCGACTTGTTGTGGATCTGGTTCCCGAATTGAAGCTCATTACCGGAGAGCCGCCGCCGGTGCCCGAGGTATCTCCACAAGATGCGCAACGCCGATTTCAGCTCGTGTTTAGGCGCTTCATTGGAGTCTTCGCGCGGCCGGAGCATCCGCTGGCGCTCTTCCTCGACGACTTGCAATGGCTCGACGCTGCCACCTTGGATCTCATCGAAGACCTGCTGACTCAATCGGATGTGCGGCACTTAATGCTGCTTGCAGCCTATCGGGTCAATGAAGTCGATGTCTCTCATCCGCTCAGGCGTAAACTCGATGCGATCCGTCAGGCGGGAGCGCCGGTTCAAGAGATCACGCTGGCGCCGCTTCTCCGTGATGACGTGGCGCAATTGATTGCGGATGCGCTTCGCTGCAAACCGGAGCGCTCCGCGCCGCTCGCCCAACTGGTACATGAGAAGACCGGCGGCAATCCGTTTTTTGCCATCCAGCTCCTGTCAGCCCTCGCGAACGAGGAGCTGCTCGTGTTCGATCATGGCAAGGGGGAGTGGTGCTGGGATCTCGAGCGCATTCGTGCCGAGGGGTACACAGACAATATCGTCGAGCTCATGGTGGGCAAACTGGGCCGTCTGCCGGTCGAGAGTCAGATCGCCCTCCAGAAGCTCGCCTGCCTCGGTAACGCCGCGAAGGTCGGCACGTTGTCTCTGGTTTGCGGCACAGCGGAGGCGCAGGTCCATGCGGATCTGTTTGAGGCGCTCCGTGCCGAGCTAGTTACCCCGCAGGAAGGTTCGTACAGGTTCATCCATGACAGGGTGCAGGAGGCCGCCTATTCGCTCATTCCAGAGCAATCCCGCGCCGAAACGCATCTCCGGATCGGAAGGCTGCTGGTGGCGCATACGCCGCCGGAGGAACGGGAGGATGCGATCTTCGAAATCGTCAACCAGCTCAACCGCGGAGTCGCCTTAATCACATCGCGAGACGAGCGCGAGCAACTCGCGGAGCTGAACCTGATTGCAGGCAAACGCGCGAAAGAGTCTACTGCGTACGCATCGGCGCTCACGTATCTCACCACTGGTGTGGGACTATTACCGGATGATGCCTGGGAGCGCCTGCACGAGCTTAAATTTGGGCTGGAGCTGCATCGAGCGGAATGTGAGTTCTTGACGGGCGAATTTGTACTCGCCGAGGAGCGCCTGATCGTGCTTTCGAACCGTGGCGCCAATGAGACCGAACAAGCAACCGTTGCTTGTTTGCGGATCGACCTGTACGCGATGACGGATGTGGAGCGTGCCCGTGTCGTCGGCCTTGAGTATCTCCGACGTGTGGGAATCGAATGGCCGGCGCATCCGGGCAAAGAGGATGCTCTGCGCGAATATGAAAGAATGAGATCTCTGCTCGGCAGCCGCTCCATCGAGGAACTCACTGGTTTTCCGCTGGCGAGCGATGCGGCAGCGGTTGCGACGATTCATGTCCTCGTGAGAATGGTTCCGATTGCCTTAACTCTCGATCCCAACCTTCCCTGCTTGTTGATGTGCCGCGCCGTCAGTCTCATTCTGGAACACGGGAACTGCGATGCCTCAGGCTACGCCTATGCCGAGCTTGCCACCTTTATTGGGCCATATTTTGGCGACTACCGGGCCGGCTTTCGGTTGGCGAAGCTCGCCTACGAACTCGTCGAACGACTGGGATTCCGGCGTTTCGAGGCCAGGACGTATCATGTCTGCGGATTCCTCATGGCGTGGAGCAGTCACGTCCGGGCTGCTCGTCTTGTGCAGCGCCGAGCGTTCGAGGCCGCCAATCGGGATGGCGATCTTACTCATGCCGCCTTCTGTTGCTACCAGCTCAACACGAACCTGCTCGCGGCCGGCGACCCGCTTTCAGAGGTACAACGCGAGGCCGAAAATGGTCTCGCGTTTGTGCGGAAGATCCGCTTCGATTTTGCAGTCGATGTGATCGCGACCCAGCTGGCGTTGATCCGGACGCTGCGCGGCTTGACCTCAGTATTCGGGTCCTTTGACCACGCAGAATTTGATGAGCGTCGGATCGAGCGGCGGTTTGCAGAGAACCGGGATTGGGCGTTCGCAGAATGCTGGTACTGGATTCGCAAATTGCAGGCGCGCTTTTTCGCCGGCGACTATGCAATCGCACTCGACTCCGCGTCCAGAGCAGAACGGTTGCTGTGGACTTCACTGTCACAGTTTGAAACGGCTGAATACCATTTTTATGCCGCGCTTTCCCACGCGGCATCGTTCGACCTTGCGCCCGCCGGCGAACGGCAGCAGCACGTCGAAGCGCTGGCCGCACACTGTCGGCAGCTCGAGGTGTGGGTGCAGTATTGTCCGGAAAACTTTGCGAACCGCGCTGCACTGGTCCGGGCCGAGATCGCTCGTATTGAAGACCGGGCGCTCGATGCTATGGACCTTTACGAACAGGCCATCCGCTCGGCACGGTCAAACGGCTTTGTCCAGAACGAGGCGCTCGCCTACGAACGGGCGGCGTGCTTCTACGCGGCACGTGGGTTTGAGCAGATCTCGGATATATATCTGCGAACCGCCCGATACGGCTATGTTCGATGGGGAGCCGACGGGAAAGTGCGGCAACTCGATAGGCTCTATCCGTACCTCCGGCAGAACGAGCCAGTACCCGGCCCGATTAGCACGATCGGGGTGCCGGTAGAACATCTGGATCTCGCGACCGTTGTCAAGGTGTCGCAAGCCGTCTCAGGCGAGATCGTGCTGGAAAAACTCATCGAGACGGTCCTGCGGACGGCCATCGAGCAAGCGAGCGCGGAACGGGGGCTGCTGATTCTGGCGCACGGTGGCGAACTATCGATCCGGGCGGAAGCGAATACCAGCGGCACGACCGTGATGGTTTGTCTGCGCGACACACCCGTCTCCGCGGCTGAACTTCCCGAGTCAGTTATTCGCTATGTCGCACGCACACAGGAAAGTGTGATTATAGAGGATGCCTCAGCGCAGAATCCGTTTTCAGCGGACGAGTATTTCCGTGAGAAGCGTGCACGTTCAGTGCTCTGCCTGCCTCTGGTTAAACAGCGTGCTCTGATTGCGCTCCTGTATCTGGAGAACAACCTGGCTGCGCGTATCTTTACGCCCGCTCGGTTGACAGTATTGAACGTACTGGCGTCGCAAGCGGCCATGTCACTCGAGAACAGCCTTCTCTATCGCGATCTTGCCGAAAGTGAAGCTTACCTGGCGGAAGCCCAGCGGCTAAGTCAGACCGGCAGCTTCGGCTGGGTTGTGTCCACTGAACAAATCTTCTGGTCTGAGGAAACGTTCCGGATTTTTGAATACGACCCCGGGACGCAACCGACGGTAGAACTCGTAATCCAGCGGGTACATCCGGAGGACAAAGCTTTTGTGCGCCAGATGATCGAGCGGGCCACCCAAGGCGGAAAGGATTTCGATATCGACCATCGATTGCTAATGCCGGACAAAAGGATCAAATACCTGCATGTTACGGCCCACCGACGTAGCGATGATTCCAGAGATGTCGAATTCATCGGGGCAGTGAAAGATGTCACAGCGGCAAAGATTGCGGAACAGAAACTCGAACAGGATGAAGCAGAGCTTCGGCAGTTGATTAACTTTGTTCCCGAGCACGTTCTGGTCATGGATGCTGATGGCGGGCGCCTGTACGAAAATCAGGCGATGCGGGAATATTTCGGGACAAGCTTGGAGAACATTCAAGCCAAAGATTTCTATAAGAAGTTTGTTCATCCGGAGGATGTGGCGAGCGGCGCGTTAGAGGAACGCGAACGTGCGGTTTTGCGGGGCGAGCCGTGGGAAGGAGAGCTCCGGTTACGGCGTAAGGACGGTGAATACCGGTGGTTTTTAATTCGTTCGAATCCGCTCCGCGATCAAGAGGGCAACGTGATTCGACGCTATGCAACGGCGACGGACATTGAAGATCGCAAGCGGGCGGAAGAGCGGGTTCGAAAAGAGAATGTCGCGTTGCGCGAAGAAATCGACAAAGCGTCGATGTTCGAAGAAATCGTGGGCTCCTCCGCTGCCCTGAAGGAGGTGCTTTCGCATGTATCGCAGGTTGCGCCGACGGAGGCTACGGTGCTCCTCACCGGCGAAACCGGGACCGGAAAGGAGCTCATCGCTCGTGCCATCCACAAAAGGTCGAAGCGGTCCGCCAAGGCTTTTGTCGCGGTAAACTGCGCAGCGATTCCGCTCGCCCTGATCGGCTCCGAACTGTTTGGCCATGAGAAAGGAGCGTTTACGGGGGCCTTGCAGCGGCGTCTGGGCCGGTTTGAACTGGCCGAGGAAGGGACGATCTTCCTCGATGAAATCGGTGAGCTTCCGCCGGAAACGCAAACCGCTCTTTTGCGCGTTCTGCAGGAGCGGGAATTCGAGCGTGTCGGTGGAACTCAAACGATCCGCGCCGATGTTCGGGTGATTGCAGCCACGAACCGTGACTTGAAGGCTGCCATGATGAACGGGACGTTTCGGAGCGATCTCTACTATCGGCTTCAGGTGTTTCCCATCGAGATCCGTCCACTGCGCGATCGCAAAGAAGATATTCCCATGCTGGTGCAGTACTTCATCGATCGCTATGCCAGCAAGATGGGCAAAAGAATCCGGGGCATGAACCAGAAGTCGTTGGACTTACTTCAGTCCTACTCATGGCCGGGCAATATTCGCGAACTACAGAACGTCATTGAACGGGCCGTCATTGTTTCTGAAAGCGACGTTTTCTGGATTGACGAGAGTTGGTTGCCCACAGAGTCCGGCACGGCTGAACCGGCAACGGGAACGCTTTCCAAACTACCGCCGGATCGGGAGAAAAAGATAATCGAGGCCGCCCTCGCCGAGACTCAAGGGCGAGTATCGGGACCTGCCGGTGCCGCTAGGAAACTCGGCATTCCATCAACAACTCTGGAATCAAGAATTCGCTCATTGAAGATTAACAAGCATCGCTTCAAAGCCCTCGACTAGCCGTTTCATTCTCCCGCCAAAAAGCAAATCATTTTTCACGAACCTCGTAAATTTACGAGTTCTTCGTCACCTTCCACTCGCATAATCATCGAAGTATCAACCGGTTGCGATTGGCATTTACATTGCCTAATCGAAGTGACGTATCTCTATGATGGTCCAATGATTCGGATTGAAACATCAGAGCGTCGGGATCTCGTGACGCTCGCTCTTAGTGGTCGCATCCAGGCCGAGGATCTGCCGGAACTGAAAAGGTTAACGGAAAGCTATAGTAAGCCCGTGGTTCTCGATTTGACAGGCGTTAAGCTCGTTGATCGAGACGCAGTCAGATTCCTGGCGAATTTGGAAACAGATAACGCGACGATCACGAATTGTCCACCGTACATCCGTGAATGGATACTCAAAGAACGGGCGTAACAATAAGCAGTAGTAGCAGGAATGAACTGTTATGAACGCAAAGATTAAAGGAATCCGCCGACCTTGTGGAGAAAAACGCTAATGGAAAAAAATACAAATACGATCGACACCGTTAATCTTTTGATGGCCGCCGCTAAAGCTGACACGATTTATCGGGATGTGTATCTACGGCGCGCACGCGAACTGCTCAGGCCTACGCTGGATGAACCAGGCTATCGAGCCATTGGATCAATGCAGAAAGAGATCGATGAACTTGTGCATAGCGCCCGATCGGCCCTGCTGCAACGCAACTGGGCGCAAGCAGCCGAGCTTTCTGCTCAGGCGGACGAGCTACGCCACACCATGACTGCGAGGAGTCATTTGGCCGGCATAGGAAAGGATGTGTACGAGGCGGAGGTGGTAGCTTTTGATCCTTTTTCCCCCGGAAAGCACTTGGGTCCGCAGTCGCAAGCAAGTCAACCGGTGTTACGCACACAGCTGCTCGATACGTTCGCGTCGCTAGGCAAAAACGACTCCGGCCTCGGCGCATTCTATGAGAAGCGGCGCAGCTATTTTTCCGGCCTGGAAGTAGCGAGCACGGCGTTACCAGAAAATTCGCAGCAGCGCGATAGCGCACAAGTCGAGCAGCTTGCCCTGGAAGCCGCGGAGCGGGGTGACGTTGCCGCTCTGCGGGCGCTGGCGAAACAATTGCGCGACCGGAAAGAACACGGGGCAGCGGAAATTTCTGAAGGTGCTTCAGCTCTGAAGGGCCGGTACGAATGCCCGGTGAATCTGGAGACACCGTTCCCAACAGGTGTAGCCGCGCGGGCGCGGGAGCTTGGTTTCGCCGAGGCTCATGTTGCAGCAGCGATTCCGGAGATGCGAGCGGCCGTAGAGGTTATCTATGCACACGCCTGGAAAACGACTCCCTCAACTCCCGATATGGAGCGCGAAGGCGCACTGCGATCGCAGGGTCTGGCGGAATCGCAAATTCCTAAGGAAATGGTCACGGAGGAACTTAGAGTCCTGGGGGGACAATTCATAAAGCAGATTTTTATCAACTCGGGAGGAGCGCGGTATCTCACGCCTGTCTCCGCCGAAACGATGTTGATCGAGGATTTTGCCGAGAATGAAGCTGCCGAGGCGCCATCAAAGCTACTGGCAGCTCTAGGGCTTCCGATGCGTCACGGGCGCGCTCGTCGGGAGATCGAGACGGCGCTCATGAGTTTTCAAAACCAGATCTTGGCTGAACGCTTGGGACTGGATCCCCTGGAGTTTCGGCTCATCTGCATTCCCTACGATTTGTACATGCGCTTGGGTCGCGATCGGGGCTGGGGGCAGTGGCCACACTGGACTCATTTCGATGGCTATCAAATTATGGAGCGCAACCGGTTGCGCGCGCTCGCTGGCGGCGATGGGCGATTTGGCGGGATTAACGATCTCGTCAGCATCAGCCGAAACGATGCCCGCGAGGGCGTTTATGCGCGATTTGCGGTGGTGCGGCGTGCTCGCATGGTGGCACGCTGGCGGTGATCATGTTTGCTGGCAAGACCGTCGTGGAGAAACGAAATGGGTAAACCGATGAGCGAATTGCTTCCGATCGTTTACTTGGCCAGACAAGGAGAAGCCGCGTGGCCGATCTCGGGCCAACACACGGGACGTACCGACCTGCCGCTCACAGAACGTGGGGAGCGCAACGCACGGCGGCTTCAGGAGCGGTGGCGTGGAGTGACTTACGTCAAGGTGTTTACCAGCCCGTTGCAGCGCATACCCCGGACCTGCGAGCTGGCTGGCTTTGGATCTGTGGCTGAAATCGATCGAGACTTGCTCGAATGGAACTACGGGGAGCATGAGGGCCGCCTTACAATTGATATCCACAAGGGGCGGCCTGATTGGCACCTCTTTCGCGATGGCTGTCTGGGTGGGGAATCGCCGAACGACGTTGCTGTGCGTCCAGACCGAATTGTGAAACGTGTGCGCGCGGTCAAAGGTGACGTGCTTGTTTTTTCCAGCGGCCATTTCCAGCGAGTATTCGCCGCTCGCTGGCGTGGGCGCCGAAACGTACCGCCTCGCCGACCTTCGATATACCAAAGGGTTAACAACATGAAAATTATCGCTGCCCCTCATGATAGGGTTCTACGTGGTGCCGGCCATAGGAATCATTATTCTCCTAATCTCCCAACGGAGACGCGAAGGAAAGCCCAACCAAAAGGATCAAAAATAAACTTCTTTGAGTAACTTTAATGAAAGAGAAGTTCCATATCGCCGGAATCAAGAAAATCCTGCTCACGTGGCACAAGCACGCGGACTTGTTGGATACCCGAGATCCGGCGCGCGCGCTATACGGCCCCCCTCCGAAAACGGCAGCGGGAGAGAGAGGCCCGAGCCTCGTGGACTTCTTCAAGCAGGTGTCTCTCTTCGAGGACCTCACGCAGGGGGACCTCAGACAGCTCGCCCGGATCGTCCACGAACGGACCTACCGGGATGGCGAATACATCTTTGAAGAGGGGAAACCCGGCACGGCGATGTACATCGTGCGAGGTGGTGTCGTTGAGATCGTGAGACGAAGACGGAATGGGGAAGAAGTGCCCCTTGTCATGCTGGAGCCGCCCGCCACCTTAGAAGAGTTAGCGGCCATGGGGGCAGATGTGGTTCACTGGACCTCGGGCCGTGCTCGCGGCCCAGTCTCGTTGGTGGCCATCGGCCGTCCCGACCTGGACGCCCTAGGTCGCAACTTTCCACTCCTGGCGAATAAAATTCTCAAGAAGCTGGCCCAAATCATCTCCATGAGATTGCAGATGGTTTTTGAGGCTGAGTATTTCAATGAGGAAGGGGGCCTGAACAGTGAGCCCCCGCAATGACTTCAGCCCTGCTGGAATGCTCTTCAAGTCTGTTGTGGCTGCCGTCGGCGCACTCGTTGCCGCATACCTGTTTTGGAGGCTGCGGAGCCTCATCGTTCCCGTTGCGGTCAGCAGCTTGATAGCGTACATCTGTCGCCCCCTCGTTACCCGCTTAGAGCGTCACCGGGTGCGGCGAGGCTTGGGGATTTGGCTGTTACTTTTCGTATTTGTGCTTGCAGCTCTTTTCATCGCGAATCGCGTACGCTCCATCATGCCTACCGAAATCGAGGCCCCCGAGCTCAAGGTTCGCGCGATCTACAAGATCAACGAAGGATACAAGAACCTGATGGGGCTTGACCAATCGCTGACCAGAGGCAATTGGATCTACGGATTGGCGCAAGGCGAGCTGGACCCTATAGTGGATCAGATCAACCGCCTTCTCGCCCTTACGCCGGAAGAGCACACCCAGTTCCTCGCCTCGCATCCTCGTGGCCCCGAGGCGCCGCCCGGGTCCGACCATTTGCTCGATTACTATCGCGTAAATCTCCAGACGCTTAAGGTGCGCGAGCTGGCAGCACTCCCCCAAACCGGGGCGGTTAGAGCAGCACCTCCGGCTGTTGCCCAGACGCCGATACCGGCCTTGAAGACGCCTCTCGCGGCGCTGGGCCACATCCTTTCCACCTGGATCATAGCACCCCTGATCTTCCTATTCGTGCTGCGGGACACCGGCGAGATCAAGCGCGGCCTTCTCAGAGCGGTCCCTAACCGTCTGTTCGAACCGGCGCTAACGGTCCTAGCAGATCTCGACCGTGCACTGGGCGACTACATGCGCGGCATGTTCCTCGAGTGCGCCTTGCTGGGCCTTACCGTGACGTTGCTCCTCCCTTTCGTGGGCGTCCCCCCCCATTGGGCGATTGCCATCGGGATCTTCGCCGGCGCGACCAACGTGATTCCATACCTGGGCTCGGGGGTCGCCTTGATGGGAGGGCTGGCCTATGCCCTCTTGGCGGAGGAAATCCACCCGCTCCTGCCGATGGTGAACACAGAGAACATCGCGATCTGGATGATTGCCGCCGTGGGACTGGCCGAGTTGCTCAAGAACGTTTTTTACGAACCGCTCATCCTTGGTGGTGCGGTCAAGCTTCATCCCCTCGTGGTAGTGATCGGGGTCGTGGGCGGCGGCATCCTGTTCGATGTTCCAGGCGTTTTGCTGGCCATACCCACTATGGTCGTTTTCAAAGTATTCGTATCGAGCACCGCCAGGCAACTCAAAGCCTACGGGCTGACTTGAAGGAGTCGGAATCATATAACGTCGTGTTGAACTGCTGCTTACTTCGGCTCGTCAGGAGGGGTTCATGAAATCTGCTCTTCGGATTTTGGCATCTTTCATTTCACTCATCTCAGTCCTTGTCCTGGTCGCTTCCTGTTCGCCGGAAAAGAAGACGGAATCGACGACCGAACCAATCCCCATCGTTACAGGTAAAATACATCGTGTGACCGATTACCACACCGTTACGGTAAGCGGATCTGTTGTGTCGCCCGATGCGCCTTCCGTTCCGACCTTCCTTGTTTCAGGCAAAGTGATCTTTGTCGGGCCGCGAGAAGGTGAATACGTGAGAAAGGGCCAGGTCCTTGCGCAGATCGATCCTACTGATTTCCGGCTTTCGGTAAAAACTGCACAAGCACAAAAGGATAACGCACATGCAGCAATGGAAAAGGCCATGAATTCTGTCCGGCCTGAGGTGCTGGAGCAGGCTCGCATTGCATTTGAGCGAGCCGAAGACGAATACCGCCGCATGAGAATGCTGTATGAATCAAACAGCCTGGCGCCCAATGATTTTCAGAAATTCAAGGCCGCATACGAAACGGCGAAACAGCAGTACGAGCAGGCGAAATCGGGCGGGCAGAAAGAAGACAAAGAGCTTTACAGGGCGGCGTACGATCAAGCTGACGCACAGCTACAGGTCGCCAGTAAAGCACTTTCCGATGCCACACTGTATGCCCCGATTAGCGGCTACATCTCAAAAAGGTTGATAGAGACCGGCGATACGGCCTCTGCCGGCCACCCGGTCTTTGAAATCGTCCAGCTGGACACAGTGGAGGCGAACGTCGGCGTACCGGAAACAGATGTACACCTTGTGAAAATAGGGCAGAAGGTGTCTATCACGATTCCTGCTCTGCCGAACCAATCTTTCGAGGGCACCGTTCGCATCATCAATGTCTCCGCCGATCCGGGCACGAGGACCTATATGACCCGCATCAGGGTGCCCAACCCTGGGCACGTGATAAGAATCGGGATGGTGGCGGAGGCCAAGATCGTAGGCGACCAGAAGATATCAATGATGACCCTGCCGGGTGAAGCGTTCGTCCGCGACGAGCAGGGAGCGACGATTGTTTTCGTTTACTTCCCCGAGCAGGGGCGCGTGTACAGTAAGCGGGTGAAGATAGGCGCATTTCGCGGCACCGAAGTGGAGATTAAAGAAGGTCTTTCAGGAAACGAGTCGATCGTTATTGCGGGGCAGGATCATCTCCGTGACGGCATGCCGGTTACCATAGCAACCCCGCCACCGGAAAACGCTTCTGACAAGCAACGGAGGTCAGCACGATGAATCCGATCAAGAGTTCCCTCCATTATCCATCCGTCGTCCTCGTTCTCACGGCCATGGCCCTTGCTCTCGGGATTCACGCCCTTATGAAAATGCCCAGGACTGAAGATCCCACGGTCACCATCCGGACAGGCCTTGTGATTGCTCAGTATCCTGGTGCTACCTCGGAACAGGTCGAGAAGCAGGTCACAAAAACGCTTGAAAAACACATTTTCAAGTTCCCTGAGGTCAGAAAGGAGTTGACTTATTCCACGAGCCGCCCCGGGCTCGTCATCATCAACGTCGAACTGGAGGACTATATCAAGAATTCCGATCTTTTCTGGGCCAAGCTCCGCAACGAAATGATTGAAACCGCACAGACGGAACTGCCCTCCGGTGTACGCGGCCCGATTGTCAACTCGGATTTCGGTGACACGGTGGCCATGCTCCTGGCCGTTCATGGGGAACGATACGGATACAGGGAATTGCGCGATTATCTTGACACGATACAGGACCGATTCCGGACCGTCCGGGATACGGGAAAGATGATGCGTTACGGCGACCAGAGCGAGCAGGTGTGGATCACAGGAAGCCTTGCCCGCCTTTCCCAGTATTTTGCGGATCCCATCCGCATCATCCAGGCACTGGAGCAGAGGAACATTATCACGGGAACGGGAACGGCCGAGACCGGCCGTTCTAAGATCCCAATGAGGACAACGGGACCGTTTACCACGGAAGACCAGATCGCAAATGTTCTGGTCGATGTTTCAAAAACAGGGGAGCCCGTCTATATCAAGGATTTCGCAAAGGTCGAGCGCCGCTACCAGGACCCCCTGTTCCTTGTCCGCTACGATGGAAAGCCGAGCGTGTTATTGTCGGTCGAAATGCAGAAGGGCAAAAATGTGACCGAGTTGGGTGATCGCCTTGACGAACTCATGACTCAGCTTCGGTCTCTCCTGCCTCCCGATATAAAAGTCGATCTTATCGCGGATCAGCCGCATATGGTGAGGGAGCGCATTGCCAACCTGGGCCATGAATTCATGCTTGCCATTGGCTCGGTCATCCTGGTCACCATCATCCTTCTGCCGTTTCATGTCGCTCTTATTGCGGCCCTGGCCATCCCGGTTACACTGTGTACAACTGTAGGGATCATGAACGCCGTCGGTATCCCCTTACACCAGGTATCGATTGCATCGCTGATCGTAGTCCTCGGTATCGTGGTCGACGACGCCATCGTCATCGCGGACAACTATGTGGAACTCCTCGATCATAAGGTGCCGATAGCGGAGGCAGCGTGGCGCTCTGCTACGGAAGTCTTTGTCCCGGTTCTTACGGCGACGGTGACCATCATATGTTCGTTTTTGCCTCTGGTCATCCTCACGGGTACCTCCGGTGAATTCATCATTGCCCTCCCGCTCACCGTGACCATTGCTCTTAGCGTCTCCTTCATTGTAGCCTGCATGCTCACGCCTTTCCTTTGCAGATCTTTCATAAAGAAGGGACTCCACGACGACGAGGGCCGGGCCAAGAAGAAATCGTTCAATCTCCTCGACAGCCTGCAGAATGTATACGGAAAGGCGATCGTCTTCTTTATGCGAAGAAAAGGGGTGGCGATGGCAGTCGGACTCGGAGCCATCTGTGCCGGCGCTTTTCTTTTCAAGGTGGTACCGGAGCAATTCTTCCCTTCTGCCGAACGCAACCAGTTTGTGATTGATGTCTGGATGCGCCAGGGTACGCGAATCGAGGCAACGGATGCCGCCATGGTCAGGATCGAAAAGTATCTGGCCGGTCGTCCTGAAGTGGCCCATTACGCAAGCTTTGTCGGGCAGAGCGCCCCGAGGTTCTACTACAATGTCAACCCCCAACAGCCCGATGGCGCATACGGCCAGTTCATTGTCAACACCCGATCCGTAAAAGAGACGCCTGCCCTTGTGGCCGACCTGCAAGTGAAATTGGCTGCTGTCGCTCCTGAGGCAATGGTTATCGTAAAGGAATTGAAGCAGGGGTCGGTAGAGGAGGCCCCCATAGAAATCCGGATTTCAGGCGACGACATGGCCACGTTGAAACAGATAGGAACGGAAGTGGAAAATATTGTTCGGGCAGTGCCTTTTTCCAGGTATGTCCATCGTGACTATTTTAACGACTCCTACATGGTTGACGTGGATCTGGATAATGAATTGGCCAATCGTCTCGGCCTGACCCATGGTGCGGTCTCTCAGATCCTATCAGGCGGCTTTGACGGCAAGCCGGTCGGGATCTTCTGGGAGGGAGACCGGCCGGTGACAATGCTCCTTCGCATCGAGAAGGACGAGCGCTCTTCCTTTGACGACGTAAGTGATGCGTACATGGAATCCCAGCTCACCCATGCAAGAGTGCCATTACGGGCTATTGCCGATGTCAAGCCTCAATGGCAGACGAGCCGCATCGTGCGCCGGAACGGCGTCAGGACACTTACGCTGCGCAGCTTCGTCAAGAGGGGGTTTTACGCTTCTACCCTGCTTGACGCCGTTGCCCCGAAGATCGCGGCGCTCAAGCTGCCTCCCGGATACCGCATCTACTACGGAGGAGAAAAATTCAATCAGGATGACAATATGCCTCAGCTGCTCGGTGCCCTTGGTATCAGCCTTGTCGCTATTTTTCTTGTGCTTCTCATCCAATTCCGGAACATCTCGGAGCCCCTCGTCGTTATGTCATCGATACCGTTAGCCCTTCTTGGTGCAACGGCGGATTGCTTGTTACCCATAACCCCTTCGGTTTCATGGCATTTATCGGCCTTATCAGCGTATGCGGTATCGTGGTGCGAAATGCAATCATCCTCATCGATTATATTAAAGAGAAGATTGCCGAGGGGCACTCCCTCGAGGAAGCAGCTACAGAGGCCGGGCAGCGTCGTCTGCGGCCAATATTTCTTACAACCATGGCTGCAGCGGTAGGGGTGACTCCAATGATTCTTTCTCGATCGGCGCTTTGGAGTCCCCTTGCCTCCGTGATTGCCGTGGGACTCATTTTCTCCATGTTCTTCACGCTTCTCGTCGTACCGGTGCTTTATGTTGTCGTAAGATCGCGTATCAAGAAGGCTCCCACGGCCGCGCTCATGATTGCCCTGGCGTTTTTCCTTGGATCGGGGCAAGCCTTCGCCGAAACACGCACACTGACTCTCGATGAAGCCATTGCCCTTGCAGTGGCCCAAAACTCGTCCCTTAAAATCGCCAGCTCAAAAGTCCGGGAAGGCATCGAGAAAAGGAACAGCGTCCGGGCGGACTATTTTCCCCACCTTTCGAACGAGTCGATCTACTTCCATATTACGAGCAGCCGACAGGTTAACGTTCCCACGGGCAGTCTGGGCACAGTACCTGGTGTGGGTCCCTTCCCCACTCATGATATCCCCATCGATCAGGGCTCCAATAACCCGTTCCTGAGTGATACCGCCGTCACCCAGCCTCTGACGCAACTACTCAAGACATACCAGGCGGACAAGATGGCCCTTGCAGATCAGCAAATTTCAGTGGCCGATTTGGACAAGGCCAAGACGGATGTTATCTTTGCCACCCATCGCCTCTTTTATGGCTTGGTTATAACCCGGAAACAGAGGGATGCCGCTTCTGCCGCCGTCGCAGCCGGTGAGCAAGCCCTCCGTGAAGCGAAAGACAGTGTGGCTGCGGGAAATGTGCTCGAGGTCGCCGCTATCGGCAGCAGCGAGGTTCTCCTCCAGAACAAATACTCCCTTCTTTCCGCAGAGGTTCAGATAGCCGATCTCAACTCGGAACTGAATGACCTTCTGGGCCTGCCCCTTGATACGAATATAGACCCTGTCGATCCCCCCCCGCCAGAACCTACTGCAAATACCCGTGAAACATACGTGCAGGAGGCCCGCGAAAAGAACCCGGAAATAAAGGCTGCACAAAAAGCAGTAGAGAAGGCCGAAAGCGGTGTAAAGGCTGCCTACATTGATTATATCCCGGATATAAGCCTGTCCGGCCACTATGGCTATCAGAACGGCGTCCCTTTTCTGAATAAGAATATCGGCGTCTTCGAGGTGAAGATGACGTGGAACATCTTCGATTGGGGTAAACGGCGGGCTGTTGTAGCTCAACGCAAGGAGCAACTCACACAGGCCAACGAGAACCTTCGCCGCGTTGAAAAACGGATCGAGGTAGAAGTGGACAAGGCATACAGGAAACTGGAACAGACAAAGAACCTGATCGGTGTCACCCGCGAAGCCTTGACGCTGCAAAACGAAAACCTGCGGCTTAAAAGCAATGGGAGGAAGGCGGGGACGGCTACGGAGGCTCAATACGCCGCAGCGGTAGCTGCAGTGAAGAAGGCCGAGTATGAAGGGCTGCAGGCTGTTCTTGGTTATAATCTGTCCGTAGCGGACCTTAAGCGTATAATCGCCTCGTACCTCAGTCCCTGACTCGCAATCGGGCAGGGAACGCCCTTAAAGAGAATTCAAGGGACCCTTACGGCAGGGCCATGGTGAAACCGAAGACCTATTCGCAGGCAGACGCGATCTTGCCGGCGACAAGCAAATTAGAAGGGATTAGAGGATGAAAGCACAAAACCAAAAAAGCTCCGGCTTTGCCGGACTGACGGAATCGGAACTGGCCAAGCTTATTCAACAGTATGGTTGCGGACCCGTTCGGTTTACTGGAACTGACGAGGCGCTTTACGAGCGTCATCTCGTCTTCGACAACGTCATGGAGATGAGCGCGATCGGCGCTCGCGAACGTTTCGAGGCGATCGCTCACTCGGTGCGCGATGTTTTGTCGCAGCGCTGGATCCGTACGGAAAAGACGTACGAGCGTCAAAATGCGAAGCGTGTTTACTATCTCTCGATGGAATTTCTCATCGGCCGCTCTCTCGCCAACAACGTTACGAATCTTCTTCTCGATCCCGTGGCGAGAGCAGCCATCAAGGAAAAGAACCTCGACTGGTTCGAATTGCTGGAACAGGAGCCGGATGCCGGCCTGGGGAATGGAGGTCTCGGGCGTCTTGCGGCTTGCTTCCTGGATTCCATGGCAACGATGGAAATTCCGGCTATGGGATACGGCCTGCGCTACGAATACGGCATGTTCAAACAATCCATTCAGGACGGCTGGCAGCACGAGCTTCCGGACAACTGGCTTCGGCGCCCCGACCCGTGGGAAGTCGCGCGGCCAAGACGAAACCGTGAATGTCAATCTCAACTGCTCGTTCGAAGTGCGCGGCGGGGCTTTGCGCCCGGTCGTTGGTCAGCCCTCACAATCTGATCGGGATTCCGTTCGATCGACCCGTTGTCGGCCACGGCGGCAAGACCATCAATACGCTGCGGCTCTGGGCCGCGGCGGCACATGATTACTTCAACTTCCAGGAATTCAGCAGCGGTGATTTCGTCGGCGCATTGACGGAAACCCTCGGGGCCGAATCGCTTACACGTGTGCTCTACCCCGACGACCACACAACCATGGGGCAGGGATTGCGTTTCGTGCAGGAATACTTTCTGGTTGCATGCTCGCTCGCGGATCTCGTGCGCCGTTTTCGCATGGCCAACGCCGACTGGCACACGTTGCCCGACAAAGTCGCCATCCAGCTCAACGACACGCATCCGACGATGGCAGTACCGGAGCTGATGCGGATTTTGCTCGACGAGGTCCATCTCGGTTGGGACGACGCTTGGGCCATCACGGTAAAAACGCTGGCCTACACCAATCACACGTTGCTGCCCGAGGCTCTGGAGAAATGGCCGGTCGAATGGTTCCAGCTCCTGCTGCCGCGTCACCTCGAGATCATCTACGAGATCAATCGGCGGTTGCTCGATGACGTGCGAGCGCGATTTCCCGGCGATGAAGGACGGGTACAGCGTGTGAGTCTCATCGAGGAAGGCGCAGAACGGAAGGTGCGGATGGCCAATCTCGCCATCGTGGGTTCGCATAGCACGAACGGAGTCGCGGCCATCCATTCCCATTTGCTCCGCACTACAACGGTCAGAGACTTGGCCGAAATGTTTCCCGAGCGTTTCAACAATAAAACCAACGGCGTCACTCCCCGCCGTTGGCTGTTGATGTCGAACCCCGGCCTCTCAAGAGCCATCACCGATGCCATCGGTGATGGTTGGATCAAGGATCTCAGTCAATTGAAGCAGCTGAAAGCCATGGCCGATGATCCCAGTCTTCATGAGGCGTTTCTCAAGGCGAAACGCGAAGCCAAATCGCAGTTCGTGGACTGGCTTAAGCGCACCACCGGCCAAGCGGTAGACCCCGATAGCATCTTCGATTCGCAGATCAAGCGCATTCACGAATACAAGCGGCAAATGCTCAATGCGCTCCGCATCGTGGTGCTTTACAATCGGCTGCGGGAAAATCCAAATCTGGATATGACGCCGCGAATTTTCTTCTTCTCAGGCAAAGCCGCGGCCGCTTACCAGCTGGCTAAAGTCATCATCAAGTTCATCAACAATCTTGCCGGCGTGATTGATGCCGATCCGGACGTCGGAGGGCGGCTGAAGGTTCTGTTCCTGCCGGATTATTGCGTTTCATTGGCCGAGCGTCTGATCCCAGCGACTGATGTATCCAACCAGATCTCCACCGCCGGCTACGAAGCCAGCGGCACGAGCAACATGAAATTCATGATGAACGGCGCCCTGACCATCGGCACGCGCGACGGCGCGACGATCGAAATGGCAGAAGAAGCCGGCGAGGAGAACTTCTTTCTTATTCGGTCTCACGGCAGAGCAGGTGGCCGCCAGCCGTGGTTCGTACAACCCGCACTGGCACTACGACAACGAGCCGGAAACCCGCGCTGCGCTAGACCTGATTTTTTCCAACCACTTCAGCCGCAATGAGCCGGGTATTTTCGAGCCCCTGCGCGACGCTTTGCTGACCCACGGCGATTACTACATGCATCTGGCAGATCTGAAGTCGTACCTGGAGGCGGATGGACGCTTGTGCCAGCTTTACGCCGACTCCGCGGGCTGGGCGCGAAAAGCGATTTTGAATATTGCCGGGTCGGGAAAATTCTCCAGCGACCGGACGATTGCCGAATATGCGAAGGACATTTGGAACGTGAAGCCCTGTCCGGTGGAGTGAACGGGCCAAGAAATTCAAAATCCGAAATTCGACCCAAATTCAAATGCTCAAAAAAGAGAAAATTTCTAAAGGGGGCGCGTTTCAGATTCCGTGACTTTGATTTTTATGGTTGTTGTTTGTTTCGGATCCTTCGACCTCGCTGCTATGTGGATGTCAAGTCATCGAGGCACAAGACCTCTTATGTTTTTAACTTCCCTGACCGAAGAGAGACTGGCTGCCATACGTGGCCCGGCTCTGTGGCCGTCACACTTTGTTAGGTGCGCCCCTCTTGGATACTTAGCCCCGGGCTCTCTGTCTCAGAGACCGAACCTTCAGGAGAGACACTCTCCCGGTTCTGCAAGTCGTCGAGTCGATGCGTTAAGTATAAAGGGACAAGTGTCAGTACCTCCGGAACGGTGTAAGTTGAATTGAGGCAAGTGTCAGAACGTTCGGAACACATGGTTTTGACGATGCATTCAGAGTCAGTGTCTTTGATCTCTAAAGGTCCTTGTCGGCAGTTGATAGGCCACGGTTCGAAGAAGTGGTTGGGAAGTAGGTTCTCTGCGTCGCAGCGCATAGAAACAGATCGATCCACAATCCAAGTCAACCTCAGCTCGGACCAAACGATGGGGCCAGTTTTTATCCACGGCAAAGCTATGTCCCAGAAGTCCAACTTGTCCCTGCTCGTTAGTCCTGCGCAGGAAAACAAGGCGACCAGCAGGGTGTGCTTGGAGGTCCAGTTGCCAGTGATCGGGAAAGGCTCGTCGTGTGGGGGCTTGTTCGATACGGCTGCTAAGTCGGGCGCGGTACGCAGCTACGTACTTCACCGATTGCGCCTGGACAGAACTCAGACAGTCATAATGGAAGCGCTGCCACACTTTGGCTTGCCAACGGCCATTAAAGCTCTCGACGGCAGCTTGAAAGCCAGTCTCCCGGACCGGAGCAAAGACAGGGATGACGTTAAGGCTGAGGCAAAGTCGCATGACGCGACCGATAGAGTCCCGAAACTGATGAGCCCCTTGGAACCGGGTGTCGTTATCGAACTGAGCATAAGCGGGAAGCCCAAAAATCCGCCAATGCTCAGTGAGTGCTTTCATAGTGCTAGCCGCCGTGATGGCGCCATCCGGCCAAGAGGCAACCAAAGCACCATGGAGGGAAATTCCATTAAGGACCTCGACATTAATTCCGCCTTCAATCACCAGACCTTCAACCACATCAAAGCTGTCGAGTTCACTTCTCCCTTGTGCTACTTCGGGCAAATACCAGCCTGGCGGCGGTGGCCGATGACGAATACGGCGACGACCATCCAGAGCGCCGCGCCGTTCCAAGATGCGGCCAATGGTGCGCACGCAGGGAACGCTGACAACGCCACGATCGAGCAGCTCTTTGCGAATCGCCAAAGCACCATACTCGCCCAAGGCACTGGTTTCTTTAAGTTCGCGGCGAACCGTCAGCACCAATTCCTCCATGGTCGCATGAGTGCGCTGAAGGGTGTGAGGGATACAAGACCGATCGGTCCAGTCCACCTCATCCAGGGCTTTATTTCGAGCCCGCTCCATCCATCGTTCAACCGTAGCGAGTCCCACGCTATAGAGCCGTGCGACTTCACGCCTCGAAGCACCCTCGCGAACCGCACAGACCAAAGCTCTGCGTCTATCAGACACAGAGCTTTTTTATCCATCTTTACACCCCAACAACGTTTTTACTGCACATTAAACAACGCAACTCTTATCGCAACCGTTCCGCACCTTGTGGCACTTAGGTGTTCCGGAGGTACTGACACTTACCCTATAAAGGTATGTTGGACGTGCGCCAAGGAAGCCCTTCGACTGGGGATCGCTGTTGAAGTTCTTAATGGCGGAAACCGGCAAGGCAACTTGGAACAGGTGAGTTTTGACTCCGGGATCGTCGGTCAGGGGTTTTGACCTATTGTCGGCAGAGCGCCTCATAGACAAGTAATATGGCTGAACAAGATCAAGTCTCTTTTCAGCGCGGCGATGATACCAGGCTTCTGGTGCGCTTTTCCGGCGCCTGGCGCTTGCGAGGCGGATTCCCTTCCGCGTTTTTGGTTGACCGCGAACTTCAATCCGCCGCGCAGGTGCGCGGTGTCGCCTTCGACGCGCAGGGGCTGATTTCGTGGGATAGCAGCGTTCTAACTTTTCTCGTTGAACTCTCGGAACTGTGCCGCCAGCGCGGAATTAATATAGACCGCGCGGGTTTACCTGCCGGGGTGCGCCGGCTCCTGGAACTGGCCGAGGCAGTGCCGGAAAAAAAAGGCGCGCGGAAAGAAGAGGCCGAAATATCTTTTCTCCAACGCGTGGGCATCTCGGCCATCGGCGCCGGCGACTCTTTGGGAGAGATGCTCAAATTCCTCGGAGAGATGACGGTTACCTTCGTTCGGCTCTTCGGCATGAAGGCGCGCTTCCGGCCTGTGGATCTCTTTCTTTTGATCCAGCAGTGTGGCGCCCAGGCGCTGCCGATCGTCACGCTGATCAGCTTTTTGGTGGGCGTGGTTCTCGCCTTCGTCGGCGCGGTGCAGCTGAAACAGTTCGGCGCTCAGATCTATGTGGCGGACCTGGTCGGTATCGCCATAGTGCATGAGATGGGCGCCATGATGGCGGGAATCATCATGGCGGGACGGACCGGGGCGGCCTTCGCTGCCCAGCTCGGCACCATGAAAGTGACCCAGGAAATTGACGCCTTCACGACTTTGGGTCTTTCGCCTCTGGAATTTTTAGTGCTGCCGCGTGTCATCGCTTTAGTCTTGATGATGCCTCTGCTGTGTCTTTACGCCGATTTCGTCGGTGTGTTGGGCGGGGCTTCGGTCGCTATGGGAATGCTCGATCTATCCTGGACCACATACGTTCGCGAGACCGTCCATGCGGTTGGATTGACGGACCTTTTCGGAGCCGTTTTCAAGAGCGCGGTGTACGGTGTGCTGGTCGCGCTCTCAGGCTGTTTGCGGGGCATTCAATGCGGTAACAGTTCCTCCGCCGTCGGCGATGCGGCAACCTCCGCCGTGGTCACGGGCATCGTGGCCATTGTGGCCGCTTGCGGCATTTTTGCCGTCATCTTCTACGTCCTGGGCATCTGATATGGCTGGAGAACGTGCTAACGGAAATGACCAACGACCAGCCATCACCGTAAGTCATCTCACAATGGCCTACGGCAGTTTTGTTTTGATGCGCGATCTCAACTTGACGATCAACGATGGCGACGTGTTTATCATCATGGGCGGCAGCGGGAGCGGCAAGAGCACGTTGCTCAGACATCTGATCGGTCTGAACGAGCCGGCGCAGGGAGAAGTTTTTTACGGGGTCGAAAATTTCACTACAGCCGATACGGCCAAAAGGCAGGAGATCCTCAGACGCACGGGCGTGCTTTTCCAGAGCGGCGCGCTCTGGAGCTCGATGACGCTGGCGGAAAATGTCGGCTTAGCCTTGGAAGAGTACACAGATTTAAATCCGGGAGAAATCCGGAAGGTCGCATCGCTGAAGCTTGCCCTGGTCGGTTTGAAAGGGTTCGAAGACTACTATCCGTCCGAGATCAGCGGCGGCATGCAGAAGCGCGCCGGCTTAGCCCGTGCCATGGCGCTGGATCCGGAGATTCTTTTCTTTGACGAGCCTTCAGCCGGTCTCGATCCCATCAGCTCGCGCTTGCTCGACGATCTGATTCTCGAACTGCGCGATAGTCTCAGCGCCACTGTGGTGGTCGTCACGCATGAACTGGCGAGCATTTTCACCATCGGCAACAACAGCGTATTCCTCGACGCGGAAACAAGGACGGTGACCGCCAGCGGTGACCCGAAGGAGCTCTTGGCGCATCCGCCGAACCCTATGGTCCATCGCTTCCTCACTCGAGGGGAAGGGGAACAAATATGAGCACAAAAGTCAGCCCGACCCTCATCGGCGCCTTTGTCATCGGCGCAGTGGCTTTAATTGTGATTGCGATTCTTCTCTTAGGTTCGGGACGGCTGTTTCGGCAGACTAGAGACTTCGTGCTCTATTTCGACAATTCGGTTAACGGTCTTCGCGTCGGCGCGCCGGTCAAGTTCAAGGGCGTCGAGGTTGGGTCGGTCAAAGACATCAGGTTACAGCTTGAAAAAGGCGCGGAAGTTAACAAGATTCCCGTGATCATCGAAATCGACTTGGAGAAATTGACTTTAAGGGGGGCGACCCCGCTTATCGCGGTGGACCCCGAAGCGCTCCATAAGGTGATTGTTGATGGATTCCGAGGGCAACTCGAGATGGAGAGCTTGGTTACAGGATTGCTCTATGTCGCTCTCGATTTTTTTCCAGGAACCCCGATCAATTTTGTCCAGCAAGACAATGTCAATAATAAATACCCTGAAATCCCGACCTTGCCTACCTCTCTGGAGCAGGCCAAGGGTGCGGTCGAACGGATCCTTAACAAGCTCGAAGAAATCGACTTTAAAAGGCTGATAGACTCACTTACGAAAACCAGTGATGGAGTGGGCCAACTAGTCAGCGTCAACTCCCCCACGGTTAAATCGATTCTCCAGTCGGTGGACCAAGCAATGCCCCAACTTCGCGGCGCGATCTCTGACTTTCGGAAGTTGACAACTACAGCCGACCATAACATCGAAAATGTGTCAGGCGACCTCCACCAAACCTTGACCGCCGCGCAAAGCGCTATTGACCAAATCGCGGCGACCATGAAGGAAGCGGAAACAACCATTATAAGCTTGCGCGGAACCATCGATCCCAACTCTCCGACCGTTTACGAGCTCACGAAAAGTCTTCGAGAAGTAACGGGTGCCGCGCGCTCCGTACGGGTATTGGCCAACACCTTAGACCGAAACCCGCAGGCGATCATATCCGGTAATCCGGAAAACCCGGAGGGAAAGTGAAGCGCGCGATCACAGGAATGGTGCTGGGACTCATGAGTCTATCGTTTGACGGATGTGGCAGTATCTTTCCAAAACCTATTCCGTCCAGATTGTTTGCGTTGTCTTCCCTCCCGTACACGGGAGCAGATACGGATCATTCGGGACAGATTTCTCTAGGCATCGGTCCGGTCCGATTCCCTGGCTACCTTGATAGGCAAGAGATAGTAACGCGGGTCGAACAGAACCGGTTTGATCTCTTCGAATACGACCGCTGGGCGGAACCGCTAGACCAAAACTTCACCCGCGTGTTAACGCAAAATCTTTCCCTATTGCTGCGCACCGACGCGATTGTCGCTTACCCATGGCCGATTGACAAAAAACCCCACTATCGAGTGGAAATCCAAGTGCTTCGCTTCGAGTCCAATTCAGCGCGAGAAGCCGAATTGGCGGCGCGCTGGGCGGTCATAGATGAAACCGGCAAGAAAGCGCCTAGTCTCAAAGAATCACGCCTGACGCGACCGGCAAAGGAAAAGTCCATTGACGCCTCCGTAGCGGCCCTCAGTGAAACCGTAGCAGATCTTAGCCGGGAAATTGCCAAGACGGTAATTGCAGTCGATGGAGAGCGGGGAAAATAATCGTGCAGCACATGCGAAATCCGAATATCGAATCCGAAAGCAAACAAGGTCTGACGAAAATTTCGTCAGAATACGATCTCTTGGCACGATATCTTCTATAACCAACGCACGACCAGAGACAACTGTGCGAATTCTGAAACTTAAGAGGCGGTTAACGGCGTTTTTATTTTGTTGGCATCGTCGTTGCTCTCCGAATGAAAACACAAGGAGATGACCCATGATCGAGCTACTATTCTTTTTCAAACTTCTATTAACCGCGATGCTCCTATGCGGTTGGGCGCGGCATCACGAACTTGCCTCGGCGGCAATTCCTGCGCAGACCCGGATAATCAAACGAGCTTGGAACCGAATGGGTCGATGTGTACGTGTGCGCTCACGCATGGTAGCTCGGCGGCGGTGACCGTCGTGAAAGCACGAGAGGAGTGAACCCATGAGCGATGCGCTTCCGATCGTTTACCTGGCCAGACACGGGGAAACCGCGTGGACGCTCACGGGCCAACACACGGGACTTACCGATCTGCCGCTTACAGAACGTGGGGAGCGCAATGCGCGCCGGCTGGGGGAGCGGTTGCGTGGACTCTCTTTTGCCAAGGTATTCAGGAGCCCGTTACAGCGTGCCACACGAACCTGCGAGCTGGCCGGCTTTGGAGCTGTGGCTGAAATCGACCGGGACTTGCTCGAATGGAACTATGGCGAGTATGAGGGCCGCCGGACGATTGACATTCACAAGGAGCGCCCTGATTGGCAGCTGTTTCGCGATGGTTGCCCCGCAGGGGAATCGCCGGACGACGTCGGCGCGCGGGCAGACCGCGTGGTGGAACGCGTGCGCGCTGTCGAAGGTGACGTCCTAGTTTTTTCCAGCGGCCATTTCCTGCGAGTATTCGCCGCTCGCTGGCTCGGGCTCGATGCCTCGTTCGGTAAATACTTCGTGCTGAGCACCGCGAGCCTGAGTGCGTTGGGCTACGAGCACAACCTGTCTGAGCCGGTAATCCGGCTGTGGGACGACACTCGCCATGTCGAGAGCCAACCCGAACGGCTATGACCGAGGAAATGGTTATCCCGGAGATGAGAAAGAAAATTCTGGTCTGCAATGCCGGCTCCAGCAGCTTCAAATTCAGCCTCTTCGAGGCGGAGGACGAGCTGTTGCTGGTCGAGGGCAGCATTGACTGGACGACAAAACCAACGCGCTTGATCTTTCGCCGCGCGGGACAGCAAGAGGTCCGCGAGGAGTTGAAGCTGCAAAAACATAGTGATGCGGCCGCCCGTATCCTCAAGGATCTACAAGCTGGCCCGTCGGCGCCGTTGCGCGTATTTGGCGAACTCCAAGGCGTTGGACATCGCGTCGTTCATGGCGGCGAGCGGTACACCACTGCCGTGCGGATTACGCCGGAGGTCAAACGAGTGATCGGGGAACTGGCGGAGCTGGCGCCGCTTCACAACCCGGCCAGCTTGGATGGCATTACAGCGGTGGAGCAAGTCCTGCCAGGGATCCCCCAGGTAGCGGTCTTTGACACGGCCTTCCACGCAACCCTGTCCGAGACGGCCCGAACCTATCCGGTGCCGCAGGAGTGGACGCGCGAGTGGGGCATGCGTCGTTACGGTTTCCACGGACTCAGCCATTCATACTGCGCCGGCCGGGCGGCAGAGATGATCGGCCGGCGGGATTTGCGTCTCATTATTGCCCATCTGGGGAATGGCGCGTCGGTGTCGGCGGTCCGTAACGGCCTCTGTGTCGATACCTCCATGGGCTTCACGCCGCTCGAGGGTCTGATGATGGGGACCCGCAGCGGCACTGTTGACCCAGGCATGCTTGTTCACCTGTTACGGCACAAGGGGCTGGACGTGAACGAGCTCGATCACGCTCTCAATTATGAATCCGGTTTGCTCGGAGTCTCGGGGGTCTCGTCCGATATGCGCCAGGTTCTGTCCGCGCTGCCACACAATCCGGACGCTCGACTCGCTATGCTTTGGTATTCACTGCGGGTGTGGGCGAGCATGCGGCGGAGATCCGCCAGCGGGTCTGCGAGAACCTGAACTACCTGGGGCTGGAACTCGACCAAACCGCTAACGAAACTTGCAAGCCGGACGCTGATGTTGCCATGCCGACCTCGGCGGTGCGTATCCTCGTCATCGCCACGCGTGAGGATCTGACTATCATGCGCGAGACGCGGCAGTTGGTTGGTTCGTCGATAAGCCAGCCCGGTGGAAACGAACATGCCTGACTGCCTCAATAATGAAAGACAAGAAATAGAGAAATAGCGTCAGCCCCGATGGGACAAAACGGGTATTGCCCGCGAAAGGAGCATGAGAATCATGGCAACCATAACACAAGAAATTAGTGATGTCGGAGCAATCTCCGCGTACGGCACAGCTCGCTCGACTGTCAAGGGCGCCCCGCTCAGTGCCGACGAGTTAGACAAGATCGACGCCTACTGGCGGGCCAGCCTGTACTTGTGCCTGGGGATGCTTTACCTCAAGGACAACCCATTGCTGCGAGAACCGCTCAAGCTGGAACACACCAAGTCCCGGCTACTCGGCCACTGGGGCTCGGACGCGGGCCAGGCCTTTACGTATATTCACTTCAACCGGCTGATCAACAAGTACGGCCTGAACGCAATTTATATCTCAGGGCCCGGCCACGGTGCGCCGGCTGTACTATCCCAGGCCTATCTCGAGGGGACGTACTCCGAGATTTATCCCGACAAGAGTGAAGACACAGCGGGGATGCAGCGCTTCTTCAAGCAGTTTTCTTTTCCCGGCGGAATCGGCAGCCACGCTACTCCCGAAACGCCCGGAAGCATCCATGAGGGCGGTGAGCTGGGCTACAGCATCTCGCACGCCTACGGTACGGTCTACGATCACCCAGACTTGATAACTCTCGTCATGGTGGGCGACGGCGAGTCAGAGACCGGTCCCCTGGCCACTAGCTGGCACAGTAACAAGTTTCTCAACCCGATCACGGACGGGGCCGTGCTGCCGGTCTTGCACCTCAATGGCTACAAGATCAATAACCCCACCGTTTTAGCCCGCATCAGCCACGAGGAGCTGGAGGCGCTCTTCGTCGGCTATGGGTACACACCTTATTTTGTCGAAGGGAGTGACCCACCTAGCATGCACCAGGCGATGGCCGCCACCCTGGAACAGTGTGTTTTGGAGATCCGCAAAATCCAGGAGGAGGCGCGGCGCACCGGAAAGGCCTTACGGCCACGCTGGCCGATGATTATTCTTCGCAGCCCCAAGGGCTGGACGGCCCCGCGGGAGGTGGACGGGCACTACCTGGAAGGTTTCTGGCGAGCGCACCAGATTCCGCTGACGGACATCGCCGCTAACCCCAGTCACCTGAAGGTCTTGGAAACCTGGATGCGCAGCTACGAGCCAGAAAAGCTCTTCGACCGAGAAGGCCGGCTAATCCCTGAATTAAAAGCGCTGGCGCCAAAAGGGAACAAGCGGATGAGTGCCAACCCAGTCGCCAATGGCGGTTTGCTACGGAGGCCCATGGAGATGCCGGATTTCCGCAACTCCGCGGTTGAAGTCAAGAAACCCGGCGCGACCCTGGCCGGCAACGTCCCGACCCTCGGTAACTTTCTCCGCGAAGTTATGCGGCAAAACATGCAGAGCTTCCGGGTCTTCGGGCCAGACGAGACGGAGTCCAACCAACTCCAAGCCATTTATGAAGTCGGCAAGAAGGTCTGGCTCGGCGAGTACTTCCCGGAAGACGCCGACGGCGGGGAGCTTGCCCCAAACGGCCGCGTCATGGAGATGCTCAGCGAGCACACGGTGGAAGGGTGGCTGGAGGGTTATATCCTGAGCGGCCGGCATGGACTGATCAATAGCTATGAGCCGTTCATTCACGTTATCGACTCGATGTTCAATCAGCACGCCAAGTGGCTGGAAAAGTGCAACGAGCTGCCATGGCGCGCCAAGATATCGTCGCTCAACCTGCTGATCACCGCTCTGGTGTGGCGGCAAGACCACAATGGTTTCACGCACCAGGACCCTGGCTTTCTCGATGTGGTGGCCAACAAAAGCCCTAGCGTGGTGCGAGTTTACCTGCCGCCCGATGCCAACACTCTACTGTCGGTCGCCGACCATTGCCTGCGCAGCATCAACTACGTCAACGTGATCGTCGCGGACAAGAAGGTTCACTTACAGTACTTGGATATGGAGGCGGCGATCGCGCACTGCACGAAAGGCCTCGGAATCTGGGATTGGGCCAGCAACGACCAAGGGGCCGAACCCGACGTGGTCATGGCGAGCTCCGGCGACTGTCCGACCATGGAGTCCCTGGCCGCCACTGCCCTGCTGCGCGAGCACCTACCCGACGCGAAGGTCCGGTTCGTGAACGTCGTTGACCTGGCTAAACTGGTGCCGCATACCGAACACCCCCACGGTCTGACAGACGTCGAGTTCGAGGCCATTTTCACCCCGGACAAGCCGGTGGTCTTCAACTTCCATGCTTATCCGTGGCTGATCCATCGCCTCGTCTACCGTCGGCCCGGTCAGCACAATATCCATGTGCGCGGCTACAAAGAGCAGGGAAACATCAACACGCCGCTGGAGCTCGCCATCCGTAATCAGACCGACCGCTTCAGCCTGGCCATCGATGCCATCGACCGGATGCCCCGTTTCCGTGTCACCGGCGCCAGCGTTCGCGAGGCGCTGGTCAACCAGCGGATCCGGTGTCAAGAACACGCCTACCAGTTCGGCGTCGATCGTCCCGAGATCACGGATTGGAAGTGGCCATTTTAGATCTGGCCCGCCGCGGGGAGATGTCACCTGATACGGTGCGAGCAGCAACAAAGTTTCTCTGAATTGAGAAAGGAGTAAAACGTGGTGAAAGCGCAAACACCAAAGAACTCCGTTGACGCGATCTCGACAAGATCCGACAAGCGATCGCGGCTTATCGAGCAATACGGCTGCGGGCCGGTTTGGTTCACCGGAACGAGCGACGCCCTCTACGAGCGCTACTTGGTCTTTGACAACGTTATGGAAATGAGCGCGATCGGCGCTCGTGAACGCTTCGAGGCGATCGCTCACTCGGTGCGCGATGTTTTGTCGCAGCGCTGGATTCATACGGAAAAAACGAATTTCGATTCGACTGCGGCCGAAAGGGAATAATCCATGGCCATCTCTCCAGCAGGCAAGCCTGCCGACCCGTCGCTGCTGATCAACGTGCCCCGGTTGGTGACCGCGTATTACACGGGGCGGCCGGATCCGTCGGTGCCTGCGCAGCGCGTTGTGTTTGGAACTTCCGGACACCGCGGCTCCGCGCTCGATAGCGCCTTCAACGAGTGGCACATTCTCGCCATCACGCAGGCGATTTGCCTCTACCGCAAGCAGCAGAGCATTAACGGACCGCTCTACATCGGCATCGATACGCACGCGCTTTCCGAGCCCGCTTTTGCCAGCGCTTTGGAAGTACTGGCGGCGAATGGCGTCGATGTGATGGTCGATGCTGACAATGGTTATACTCCTACCCCGGTCATCTCGCATTCGATTCTCACCTACAATCGCGGCCGCAAGACCGGCCTTGCGGATGGCATCGTCATCACGCCATCGCACAACCCACCGCGCTTCGGCGGATTCAAGTACGATCCGCCGAGCGGCGGACCCGCGGACACGCACGTCACCGAATGGATAGAACAACAAGCCAATGCTTTTATTGCCGACGGCCTGCGCGGGGTGGCGCGAGTAGCGTTTGAACGTGCTCGAAGCGCCCCTACTACGCATCCCTATCAGTACCTTGATTCCTATGTGAGCGATCTTCCCTCGGTGGTCGATCTGCAGGCAATCCGCGAGAGCAAGGTTCACATCGGTGTGGATCCGTTGGGGGGCGCCAGCGTGGCCTACTGGGATGCCATTGGCGAGCGCTACGGACTCAATCTGGAGGTCGTGAACCATGTCATCGATCCCACGTTCAGCTTTATGACAGTCGATTGGGACGGCCAAATCCGCATGGACCCTTCGTCGGTGTATGCGATGGCACGTATGGTCGGCCTCAAGGAGCGATTCGACGTAGCCTTTGCCAGCGACACCGATGCCGATCGGCACGGAATTGTAAGCCGCAGCCAGGGGCTGCTCGACCCGAACCACTATCTCTCTGTTGCAATCTCATACCTGTTCGCCAATCGGCCACAATGGTCGCAATCAGTCGCCGTCGGCAAGACTGTTGTCAGCAGCACCATGATCGATCGCGTGGTAAGCAAGCTTGGCCGGCGGCTGTTTGAAGTTCCGGTGGGCTTCAAGTGGTTCGTGGAAGGACTCATCGACGGCTCGCTCGGCTTCGGCGGCGAGGAAAGCTCAGGCGCAACATTTTTGCGGCGCGACGGCACGGTCTGGACAACGGATAAAGACGGGCTTGTGCCGAACCTTCTGGCTGCAGAGATCACCGCCCGTACGGGTAAGGATCCGGGCGAGCATTATCAGCAACTGACAGCCGAGTTCGGCACATCGTATTACACACGCATAGACGCGGCGGCGACGCCGGAGCAGAAAGCGTTGCTGGAAAAATTATCTCCGGAGGCGATTGCGACTGATCGGCTCGCCGGCGAGCCAATCAGAAACAAACTGACTCGCGCCCCAGGTAACGGCGCGCCGATCGGCGGCCTCAAGGTTGTGGCCGAAAACGGCTGGTTCGCGGCCCGGCCCTCCGGCACCGAAAATATCTACAAGATCTATGCGGAGAGTTTTAAGGATCAGAGCCACCTGGATGCGATTGTGGGCGAAGCTCAAGAGATCGTGAACGACGCGCTAAAGTCCTTTGATTCAGCTCACGAACAGCGGAAGGCACGCTAGTGAGCGACGACAGCCGGCCAGTGAGTCTTCCCCCGTTTCCGGCGCAATACCGCGCCTCCGGCTTGCTTCTGCACGTTACGTCGTTGCCCTCGCCGTACGGCATTGGCGATGTGGGGTCGGCCGCGCTCAAGTGGATCGATCAACTCCATGATGCAGGACAAAACTGGTGGCAGGCGTTGCCGCTGGGCCCAACGGGGTATGGCAACTCTCCGTATCAATCCATGTCGTCTTTCGCCGGCAACGGACTCCTGATCAGCCCGGACTGGCTGATCGAGGATGGATTGTTACGCGCAAGCGACTGCACACCACCCTCATTCTCGGGAACCGCCGTCGATTACAGCAGGGTTATCATCTTCAAACGCAGGCTGATCGAGAGGGCTTGGATTAACTTCAGCACCGGCGCGCACGCGAAGTTACAGGATGCGTTCCAAGAGTTCTGCCACGACCAAACGCACTGGCTGGAAGACTACGCGCTGTTTCGAGTATTGAAAGCTAAATATAACGACGCCTATTACCCCGAGTGGCCCACGGAGCTGGTCAAGCGCGTGCCGGCAGCTTTGGCGCAAGCCCGGCGCGATCTGGCAAGCGAAACCGATCAAGTGTGCTTTGCTCAATTCCTGTTGTTCCGACAAGGAGAACGGCTAAAGAGACATGCGCGCGCTCAGGGCGTGCGCCTGATTGGTGATCTGCCTTTTTTTGTTTCTCCTGACTCAAGCGACGTATGGGCGAACCCGGAGCTGTTCCTGTTGGACCAACGTCAGAGGCCGCGCTTTGTGGCCGGCGTTCCTCCCGACTATTTCAGCTCCCAGGGACAGCTCTGGGGCAACCCTGTCTACAATTGGGACCCTCTCCGCCGCACCGGCTATCGCTGGTGCATTGATCGCTTACGCGCGTTGCTGGCTCACGTGGATGTGATCCGTCTGGATCACTTCCGTGGGTTCGCAGCCGCGTGGCACATACCGGCCAGGGCAACTACGGCTCAATCCGGCCAGTGGGTGCCAGGTCCAGGCGCTGATTTCTTCACCGCGGTACTAAGAGAGTTAGGTGTACTACCATTCATCGCTGAGGATCTGGGCCTGATTACGCCTGACGTTAGCGCGCTTCGGGAACAGTTTGAAATCCCCGGAACACGCGTCCTGCAGTTTGCTTTCGCCGGCGGTTTAGATAACTCGTACCTGCCTCACAACTACGTCCCCAACACGGTCGTATATACCGGCACCCATGACAATCCTACGAGCCGTGGATGGTATGAAGAGCTGCCGGCAGACCAGCGGCAAAACTTGTGGCGATATCTGAAGTCGCCGGAAGGTGAAAGCAGCCAGGTCACGTGGAATTTGATGCGCCTCGCCTGGTCCTCTCCGGCTGCGCTCGCCATCGCTCCGCTACAAGATCTGCTCAATCTAGGGCACGAGGCCCGAATGAACGTTCCCGGCCGTGCGGAGGGGAACTGGACGTGGCGGTGTACGCAGGAGATGTTGTCGGGCCGCGAGTTCGAATCGTTATGCGAGTTGACGAGAAACACAAACCGCCTGGCTAAAGCGAGCTGATGTGGCGGACGGAATTTTTTCACGACCTGTGCCGCTGGCACGAGATCTCCGGGAATTTCAAAGCCGAGTTTAGTTTGAGCAAAATGCCGGAACCCACCACAGAAGGCCGGAGTTCTCCCTTGGGTGCGACCGTTTCTCGTCAAGGAGCGAACTTCAGCGTCTACTCGAAGCACGCAACCGGAATCGAGCTCCTCTTGTTCGATCGCGCCGACGACGCTCGCGCGTCCTGGGTGATTCGCATCGACCCGGCGATGAACCGCACCTATCACTACTGGCACGTCTTCGTGCCGGGCGTCAAAGCGGGGCAGATCTACGGCTATCGAGTTGAGGGAGCGTTTGATCCTCCGAGCGGAATGCGCTTCGATCCCGCCAAGATTCTCCTCGACCCGTACGGCCGCGGCGTGGTTGTTCCCAGGAACTACAGTCGCGAAGCTGCGCGAGAGAAAGGCGACAACGCCGCCACCGCGATGAAGAGCGTAGTGGTGGACCCGTCTGCGTACGTTTGGGAAGGTGACAGGCCGCTCAAACGGCCCTCCTCCCGGACGATCATATACGAGATGCACGTGCGCGGCTTCACAAGCCATCCGAGTTCCGGGGTCGCGGCGAAAAAACGCGGCACTTTTGCGGGTCTGATCGAGAAAATTCCATATCTGCAGGAACTCGGCGTGGCTGCCGTCGAACTGATGCCGGTGTTTCAGTTCGATCCTCAGGATGCTCCGCCTGGACTGGTCAATTATTGGGGCTATGCGCCGGTCTCGTTCTTTGCGCCGCACCAGGCGTATAGCTCGCGCCAGGACCCGCTCGGTCCTCTGGACGAATTCCGCGACATGGTGAAGGCGCTGCACCGGGCAGATATTGAAGTGATTCTCGACGTCGTGTTCAACCATACTGCGGAAGGCGACCACAACGGTCCAACACTGAGCTTCCGTGGTTTGGACAACAGCACTTACTACATTCTCAACCAGGATCGCGCCCGCTACGCCAATTACAGCGGCACCGGCAATACAATGAACGCCAATCATCCCATCGTCCGCCGGATGATCGTGAACAGCCTCCGTTACTGGGTCGAGGATATGCATGTGGACGGCTTCCGATTCGATCTGGCGGCGATTCTCGGGCGCGATGAGTCAGGCCAATCGATGCCGAATCCTCCTGTATTGTGGGACATTGAATCGGACCCGGCGCTCGCCGGCACCAAGCTCATCGCGGAGGCGTGGGACGCGGCCGGCCTCTACGAAGTAGGGAGCTTTATCGGCGACAGTTGGAAGGAGTGGAACGGACGCTTCCGAGATGACGTGCGGAGCTTTTTTCGTGGGGACGAGGGCTTCGTCGGATACTTTGCTGACTGCTTGCTGGGCAGCCCCGCGATTTACGGCCATAAAGAACGCGAGGTTGAGCAAAGTGTAAATTTTGTGACGTGTCATGACGGCTTCACGCTGAACGACCTCGTCTCTTATGACCAAAAGCACAACGAAGCCAACGGCGAAGGCAACCGCGACGGCGGCAACGACAACCGAAGCTGGAACTGCGGCGTTGAAGGTCCCAGCGATGATCCCGCCGTAGAGAAGCTCAGAAATCGGCAAGTGAAGAACTTTTTGACCATCACCATGCTCTCTGCGGGTATGCCCATGATGCTCATGGGTGACGAAGGGCGGCGAACGCAGTTCGGAAACAACAACGCCTATTGTCAGGATAATGAAACCAGCTGGTTCGATTGGCGGCTCCTCGCGAAGCATGCAGACGTTCACCGGTTCGTCACGCTGCTCAACGTGCGCCGCCGTTTGCGGAGTACGGAGATTGAACGGCAGCGCATAAGCCTCAACCGGCTCCTCCGCGGGGCGAATTTGACATGGCATGGCGTTAAGGTTGGCCAGCCCGACTGGAAGATGTCCTCGCACAGTATCGCGCTCACGGTAGAAATGCCCGACGAAAGAGTAACCGTTCACCTGATCGCGAACGCCTATTGGGAAGCTCTCGATTTCGAGCTGCCGCAGATCGGTCGTCCAGGCATCTCATGGCGCCGCTGGATCAACACCGGTCTCGCTTCGCCCCAGGATATCGTTCACTGGGAAGCTGCCCTACCAGCTCCTTCATCCGCCGTAAGGGCGGAACCCCGATCGGTGATCGTTTTCTTTGCAGAGGTTTGAGGAAGCCCGGAGGATTCCGCGGGTGGCGGCGTGCGGCCCGGCACCGGCTGCGCGGCGCGACTGAGTCGCGCGCCCCCGGTTGCCGGTTCCCAAACTCCCGCCCGAGGTTCTTGTCGGCTTGCCTTCGGACTTGTTCAGGTGCCGCCCTGACATCCCGTGGCCGAGCGGCAACTACCGCTGCCACGGCGCAACTCGGCGCGGCCATGGCCGATCCTTTTCCGAAGTTTTCGCTGACCGGCTTCTATGGTTTGCAGAACATCAGCGCAAGCGACTGATTTACGCGCGGCAGAAAAACCGTGGTCCATCGGACCGACGATTAGCTGGTCCGTTTTTGACATCGGGAGAATTCGCGCCAGCCCCGCTCGATGAAGTCGCCTCCAATCGCTCCGCCGTGGAAATGGCGACCGAGCTTTACGTCCGCGGTCTTAGCGATGTTCTCGACATGCTCGAAACGCAGCGGTGGCTCTTCGCCTCGGAAAGTGAACTGGCGCAAAGCGAAACAACGATGGCGTCGAACTTCGTTGCGCTCTGCAAGGTACTTGGCGGTGAATGGCAGTAGCGAGTTTCGTCGGCGGAACCCAAAAAGCGGGGAAGACTCTGAGAGAGAACATCTACTTCTGCTAACATACCTCACGCGGATATTCGGCCAAGTTTGCTCTCGTCGGGACGAATTCGAAACAGGTGGCGATACGATATGACGGAAGTCATAGCGTCGCTAATCCGCGTGCCATAAACGTGCCGAAGACAAAAGAAGACAGCTCAAAAGTAGTTGAAATCATTAAAGTCAGCAAAACAGGTTCGGAGATAGAAAACGTAGCGTAAGCTTTTGTTTTCAAGGGGAAAAACGTTCAATTCGCTAGAATATTCCCAAGCTGGACGTCGCCGGTTCGATCCCGGTCGCCCGCTCCAAATCCTTAAAAATCAATTACTGATTCTTCGGCGCAATAAGGATTTCGTCCGAAAAAGCGAAAAGTGCCCAAAACGCCATCAACCGCTCGCGGTTCTTGCTCAGTCCGAATGGCATTGTCGGCCAAGAACAGAGGCTTAGTTTCGGGTTGATTGTGCTGGTGCTCTTTCTAACGCTTGCCCCAAAGGCCGCGACGGAGAGCGCGAAGGAGCAGCTTCAGGGTACTATCGATTCCGTGAGCGCAGTGCTACGAATCGGCGGAGCGCGGAGGATCCCCGTCGCCCGCTCCAAAACTCCTAATTCGTAGCTGTTTCAAGCCCGTCCCCTTGCCCGAACTGCTCTGCCCGGTAGTGTCCTAATTTGAATTTAGGACACTACCCTCTGCCCTGCCTGCTCGACTTTGACGCTTCAAGTGTAATATCCTATCGGTCGGCGCACGAGTCTGACTATATGGCGAGTGCGGGGGTTCTGTGCGAATTAGATGTAAGCGGCAAATGTTAGACGGATAGAAGTATAATATCCTATGCATCCACAGGTTTTTTTGAGAACGTTTTGGCGGCTGGAACTGCTACCGCAAGTTTTCGTTGCGATGGATTTTGGCGGCGATTATCAGCGGCGCTTCGAACAGGTCATCGCTCCAGCAATCGAGGGGATCGAAGTCAACGGAAAAAAGCTGCAGCCATGCAGGGTAGATTTGTCAAAAAGTGGCGACTCGATCCTGACAGAGATCATGGAGGGGATTGCGCACTCACAGCTCGTGCTTGCGGATGTCTCAACGATCGGTACGGATTCGAAGAGTGGTAAACGCTACCGCAACGGTAATGTCATGTATGAGGTTGGGCTGGCGCTCGCGTGCCGTCATCCGTCTGAAGTGCTTCTTGTGCGAGATGACGAGGACCCTTTCTTATTTGACGTAAGCACAATTGGTCATAAAAAGATCGAATTCAGTGACACAAGGAGGGCCGTCACAGAACTGCGTGACGAGTTGCGATCACGGTTAAAGGAACAGAAGTACGTTAATGACGCTCGCGTGCATCTGGTGACTGCAGGGTTGACCGACCTTGAGGTCACTTTTCTGAGACATTTGGCGGGTCTTGCTCCAGAGAGCGCATGGATTTCCATGGGCGGACGTGAGTTTGATATCGTGAGCCGACTCTTAGAGAAACAACTGATTCGTTTAACGGGCATGGTCGAGAACGAAAGTCCAATTGGGTCAAATCCTCCGCCAGGAGTTTATCAATTAACTCCTCTTGGACATGAAGTCGCGAATGCAGTCAAAAAAGACCTCCCTACGGTTGAGACTGCTACATTTGTTGACTTGTACTGGAGAATTCGAGCCTTTTCAAAGAGCGCGCAGGAAAAGTAGTCACGACTTGCGAGAAACGTCCCGAGAAGCGCCACCGATGACTTGTTTGCAACGATTCGTAACTACTCTCTTTTTTGCTTTCCTGGGGTTTCCCGTGCTGGCGAGTGCCGCTGAAACGATCGACATGTCTAAGATCAGAGCTTTGGCGGCACTCCCCGTGAAGGAAATCTTCCGCGATTCTCCCGTGCGCGAGCTACCCCGCGCGAGCTATTCGAAGACCATCCGCGAGAGCCGAATACCGGTCGTGGTCATGTTTTATTCTAACGTGGATCCGGAATCACAGAGGCTGGCAACTCTGATCCGCTATATCTCGGTCAAATATAAGGACAAGTTTTCGACCTACGGCGTGATGGTCGTTGCAAACGGCAAGCCGGCGAAAGCTATCACTGCCGATTACCAGAAAAGTTATAGCCTGGATAAGACTCCGGGCATTCTTTTCTACGATAATGATCGGGGAAAAATGGAACTGGAAAACGAACAATATATCGATGCGAACTTCAAGGAGTTTCGCACGCCCAGTCTTCTATTTTGGAAAATCTATTACAACACTGTGTGCAGTTATATCGACAAGCACATCCTCGACTGACTCCAAACTCGGGCGCGGGTTTATGGTAGACGCTTTGAAAGCATTAAGTGGCGAGCTACGCGGGACGCAGCGACAGTCTTTTCAAAGATCCCGCCGTTGGGCAACCGCTGAAGTCCTTCGTCTCGTAAATGGGTTGCGTCGTGCTCTTGCGAGTTCAATCGCTACGGGTGAATTCTCCGCAGCTTGCTGCGCAGCGATTCCGGCGTAGGATGGGTTGAGCGGCAGCGATACTCATCGTCCCCCCGGTGGTATCGGTGCCTTGCGCCTCCACCCAACCTACAATTTCGCTCGAAGTGCGTTTTCTTCGATACGCCACTGCTTGCGGTGGGGTTCTTCATCCAACTCGCTACGCGCGCACGATGCGCGTGCCGGCAATAAGTCGCATCCATCGAAGAATGGATGAGTGCTTTTCAGGCTTTAGCTTTGAGGCGCGCGGGTTTTCGCCTGCTCCATTGCGATCTTGTTAATATGGTTTAAGGCCTGGGCTCCGGATGCTCCTTCGATCGCCTTAACCGCGATGTCCTGAACCTGACGTTTGGCTTCTTCGACCTGAGCCTGCTGTTTCTCGATTTCCGCTGATTGCCGCGCAATCGCGTCCTGCAAGGCCTTAATCTGCAATTCGGCGATTCGCTTTTCCGATTCGCTCTCCTTTTTCAGCAGAATTCTTTCCTGCTCAAACCTCTGCTCTGCTGATTTAACCGCGTTGCTAACGGCCGCATCAACCTCCGTTCGAAGCCGGGCGGGGATTTCGTCGACTTCCTTGCGGAGGCGGGTCCACTCCTCCTCTTTTTCTCTGAGAGCCGTTTCGCGCTGCTTCCAGCTCTTCTCGATTTCTTCCTGCTTCTCCTTGTTCTTCTTCTCGAGGAGGCGCATTTCTTCTTCGTATTTATCCTGGGCCTTCTTGCGCTCCAAGACTTTCTTGTATTCGTAGTCTTCTACTTCGCGCTGGCGCTGTTTCTTGAGATTCTCCTCGTATTCCTTCTGTTCGCGAGCCCGCTGCAGTTCTTCTGCCGACCAGGCTTCGCGTTGAGCCGATATTTCCGCTTCTAGTTTTTGCTTCTGCGACTCGTAGTCCAGGACGAGATGGTCGATGGCAGTGGCCGCAATATCGATCTTGTGCAGCCGCTCCAATTCTTTCGTTTGCAGAGCGACAGCCTCGCGGATGGAGTTTAACCGTTCCACTTCGGAAACAAGTTTTCCTGAAATCTCGGCAAGAGCCTTGGAAATCTCCAGGCCCAGGTTCGAAAGATTTTGCACAACCCCCTCCACGGAAATCCCCTCGATTGCCTGCTGTATCTCTGCCTGGCGCAGTCTGGCAAGCTCCTCGGTCTTCGAGTCTCTGCTTTCTTTTTGCTCCGCGACTTCTTCCGCGACTTTACTGAATTCCTTTTCTACTTCTGGCTTCGATCGCCGGGCTCGGCTTATCGGTGCTTTGGGCATAGGCTAAACCTCCGGAAGGCAACTCTGGCCAATAGACAGGTGAAACCTACTCCTCATAGGCGAGACTTGCAACTGCCGCTCGCATACTCACATCAGTAGCCCTTGAAGGAGATAAGCCGGAAGATGGCCCTGATGTGCCGCAGCAGCAAGAGAGAGAGATCGCTGGTCGCCGGTTCGATCCCGGTCGCCCGCTCCAAAATTTCTCAGGAGAATCCAATCAGGCAACTCTCAAATTTTCGAGATTTTGGCCGAAAAAAGGGAAAGTCCTAAAAGTGCTGCCCTCCCAGCTCCGGCGATGGGGAGCGTTTGATTACGGTGTTGAGGGCGCGGGCCTGCGGCTGTGCGGGCCGGGAAGGTACTCCACTGTCAGATCTATCGGCATCTCCCTGTCGGTCATGTGAATGGCGCGCATGACTCTTCCGAGTCGTTCACATCGATGTAGCGGTAAACGGGAAAACCTAACAAGCTCATGGTTTCCTACCGGTGCACCAGAAGAATCACGCGCGAGCCGCGCTCGTGCTCAATTTTCGCTATGAGCCGCTGGCGGGAATATTCCAGCATGCGCCGGGTGATGACCGGCTGTAGAGCCGAAATCATGAAAAAGAACCCAAAGAGATCTGTTATAGCCATCGATTGTTCCTCCATGCTTTCCTCGAGGAGGAAGAAATGGTACGTATCCACGTCCCGCCGCGGGTGGCGGCCCCTTGCGAGACACCGTTGAAGCGGGACAGAAAGGAACCGATGACCTGTTTGCAAGTTATTTCCGATGTTGTTTTCTTGAGCGTTCCTGATCAGTTCTCCATTACGAGGAAACGCCGCTGATGCTGGCTGAAGCTTCAATACTCTGCTGGTTGCCGTAGCCGCCCGCGTTCACGTCAACAAAAGCGAGCATCTTCAGCTGTTCCCAAAATCCGGCTCTCTCATATCCAACCTGCACCGGTTCTTCTACCGGGTGACGATAGGTCCCAAAGACTTTGTCCCAGAATGGCCAATCTGAATAATTACCTGCATGCACCGCGCGCTGATGATGGAGAATGTGTTCCTCGGGCCGTTGAATGAAATAACCAATCCAGTTCGGTGTGCTCACGTTCCAGTGCGGAAACAACGCGATGAAAAACTGCAGCACGCCGACAATGTCGACCGCGCGCGAGTCGAGCCCCAACAAGAAGGCGGTGACGAAGATACTGAGCGTTGTCGAAGTAATGACGTCAAGCGGATGCGCCACCAAGGCGCTAGGAATATCTACCCTTGGAACGCCGTGATGCACTTGATGCAACACGCGCCACGCGATGGAAAAACGGTGCTGGAAACGATGATACCAGTAAGTCACAAAGGTATTGAACAGGTACCAAACCGCTATACCGCGGGCGATGCCTAGGGACTCCCCATTAACCAGCCGGTGTTCGTGTAACCACCCTTTAGGAAGCACCAGAGACCAGGTATTCGCTAAGGCGATAAAAAACACCATGACGCCAATGCCGATCCACATCCAACCATGGTGAAATGGGAACTGCCGCGCCGGCCGGATTTTTTCGGCGATCAACATAAGGAGTAATGTCGATACCATGCTGACCAGCAAAAGAATTTTCAGTTGGTCCATCGAAGTTATGGAAACGTCAAAATTGCCGATGGCAGGTTCTGTATACCTTGCACGCTGCGCTTTTGCTAAAACGGTTCTTGTCGTTCAAGGCCAAATCCTCTGCGCCGGTCTTTTGTCTAGCGGACAATCCCATCATTAGGTCGGGGGGCAGTTCGCGACCTTCTAGGTTGCTTTGTTGGACAACAAAACGTCATAAAGACCCCGAGCCACTACACGGCACTTGAAAGATGGTTGCGACCGCAATTTTTCATACGTTGTTTCTTCCGTCAGCATGTAAACGGTTGCCGAACTGTTCCAGCGCTTCCAAAACGAGGCGTCATCCATCATCCAACCGCCTGAATGCTCATTGACCTCCACTCCGAATTGGAGAGCTCCTTTCCAACCGACAACCGCTACCGGGCGTTCCAAATAAACCGGCAGATCCTGGTAATACGCGTGATAAGATGCCACTTCATCGGAAAAATGTAATTGGGGCTTGAGATCAGCCGCTAAAGCTTTAACCGAGCGGCGCTGGTCGAGGAGAGGCAGGCTGCTATTCAAGACAAGTAAGAATAGGGCCCAGCACAGGGTGAGAGATAAGAAGCCCCAGCGAAAAGCACCTTTGTTAGCGAAACCCAATGCGAGGGCCGAAAAGGCTCCCACGATGAGGATCGCGCTCTGAGCATGGATGTACGGCGTTAAACCTGATAGATCCCCGGACTCGTTTACACGGCCTGAAGCAACCGTGCCTTCCACAGGTGCCTCCAAGGCGGGCCAATTCGCAAATCTTTCTAAGTAATGTTGGGGGCCCACGAGACCGGCGATCACCAGCAGCAGGAGCAAAACAAGAAGGGTGAAAGCACCCGAGCGAACACCTGAAATACGGGGTGACTCCCATGCGGCCTCGATGTATCGCGCAATCAAAATTGCGAGGGGCGGAAGCATTGGCAGAATGTAAGGAACGCCTTTATAACTGGAAGCGGAAAAAAACAGAAAGACCAGTCCTGCCCACAACACGAGAAATATAACTTCCTTATGCTGTTGCCGTTGTCCCCATGGAAAGCTGAGGTTGTGTTTCAACGCCTGCAGCAGAAATACGATCCATGGAAATACTCCCACCAGCAGGACGGGGATATACGCCCAGGGCTGCTCAAAAGGCCCGCTAGGCTTTGTCAAATACCGGTGAAAATGCTCGTCGAAAAAGTACGACCTCAAAAAGCCTGGGTGGGCCCGGGAGATGAGAAAATGCCAGGGAGCAGCAATCAGCAGGAAAAACGCGACGCCTGAGGGGATGTACATGACTTTGAGTATATTCCACTCGGCCAGGAGCCCTATCCAGGTTCCAATCACCATCCCGGGAATGACAAATCCGATCAAACCTTTAGTCAGGGTCGCCAGGGCCGAAAAGACAAAAAGGCCCCACATGGCAAACCGCCGCTTGGATCCGGGTTTCTCGACGCTGCCAACCAAAAAAGATAGCAAGGCACAACTAATTAGAGTGGAGACGGCCATGTCGAGATTAATGATATGACCCATTACATACCAAAGGCTGCTGGTGCCAAGCACGGCTGCGGAAACTAATCCAACCCGGCGCTCAAAGAGCTTGGTGCCGGCGAAATAGACCGCGAGGCACCCCATCGTTGCGAATACAGCGGGCCATAACCTCAGTGACAACTCGCTGAGTCCAAACAATTTAATATTTGCGCTCTCGAGCCAATAGAAAAACGGCGGCTTTTCAAGGTATTTCATGCCGGCAAGCGACGGCGTGAGATAATCTTTTGAGGCCACCATTTCTCTTGCGATTTCAGCGTAATGGCCTTCCACGGGAGACCATAAGGCGCGGTCACCGAGCTTGAATCCAAAGAAAACTCCCAGCAGTAGAATCAGGATCGGAAGGTCAAGTCTCCAAAAATCGCCTTTTATCATAGTCGTCAATTGATCTTGCTGCGGCGAAGAGCTTTTACCTGTGGCATAGCCTCCATATGGGCCGCGAGGTTTAGCTGGGGTACGGGACCATGCAGCTGATTCAAGGCCCCGGTCAAAAAGTTGCAATCGAATCTGTCAGAATGCTGGGCGAAGACTTCTGGAAGCTTTGTCCAAGGAACACTGGGATTGCGGTGGTGGACGCGATGGAGGTTGAAATTAAGCAGGAGTGTAGAGAAAAACTGGGGCAACCAAAGATTATGGCCGGAGAGTGTAATGTTTAAGGCAGTTCCATAATGGTACACATTATCCATAAACGAGATAAAAAACGTTCGAACTAGCAGAAGGCTTAACAGGAGTCTCCAATGCGCGCCGTAACAGAACGCACTAAGACTAAAAATTAACAAAATCGCCATACCGTCAATGCGAATCTCCCGGATCAGTCTGGTGTCCGTAAATTTCTTCGCCAACCATTTCTCCTGCACGTTGCCCTGGTCGGCCAGACGTTGCCGCAGCTTGCGGAAGATCTTTAACGGCAAGAAGAAAAACAATGTAGAGGCGATCTCCAATAGATAAAGGCCGCATAAAATATAAAAAAAGTACATGAAGCTGGCTTTGAGCCTTGAGACCTCTTTCGGATTGTAGATCTCGGTTCCTTTCTCCAGGGGCGATCGGTTGAACTTGTGATGCGAGAGATGAGTTAGGCGCAAAATGTGAAAGGGCGAGCCGAAAAGAACAGACAGCAACCTGCCCGCAACCATGTTAATTCGACTCGAGGAGCTGAACAGGTCGTGGATGGCTTCATGAATGAGGGCCCAGAAAGGGTTGTTCAAAGCAGCAATGGGAATAGTCATAAGACTCCACCACATGCTTTTCGGCAGAAGATAGAGTGGGAGAATAAATAATTGCGCGACGTTTACAAAAATGTGCATCCCGGCAAGGGCGAAATTCGAAGTCAAAGGTACTGGCGGCGCGGCGGGACGAATCGACCTATGAATCGGATCATGGACGTTAATCATATCGATAATCTCCGGACAATCATTGTTTGTTGCGCCGCATCCGCGCCGCCGACACCGGTGACGCGTATTTATGGGTCGCTCAATTTTTTTTCTTAGGCTCCTGCACGCGCATCGCGGCATCTTGATACAAAAATTTCAGGTAGTGACAAGATTGTCCATGATACGACCGGCGAGGATAGTATGGACCTGCCGCGGCGTGAATTTTAGTAAGTAGACTAACAGCCGATTATGCCAGCCAGGAATGGCAACCGGCTTCCTCCCCAGGTTTTTAAGGGCGAGAGCAACCACCGGTTCCACTGCCATTGCGGCGACAGGACGCGAGCCAGAAAGGTTGTGGAATTCGGTGTCTGTCGAGCCGGGACAAAGAGCCAAGACATCCACACCAACCCCTTTAAGTTCGTATCCCAGAGATTCGGCCAAGAAGAGTTCGTACACTTTGCTCGCGGCATAACTGGCTTCAAACGGAGTCGCAAGGTAGCCGCTTACGGAAGAGACAAAGATGATCCCACCTCTCTTACGTTCCGCCATTTGGCGTCCAAATACGTGAGTCAATACAAGGGGCGCGCGGCAGTTGACATCCAGCAACGCCAACTCCCTTTCTAGTTCATGGTCTAAAAATTTTCTCGCCAAACCGATTCCGGCGTTATTAACAAGGAGTCCTATTTCAAGGGATTGTGTTCCCGCGAGAATAAGCGGCAGGAAATCAGCTTGCGATAAGTCTGCGATGATGGCCTTTACGTGGATCCGGTTTTTGCTTTCGAGTTGCTGTGCCAAATCATCGAGTCTTTGTTTGCGCCGTGCCACGAGGACCAGATTCAAACCCATATCAGCCAACTGCCGGGCGAACTCCGCCCCAATCCCAGAGGAGGCGCCAGTGATCAAGGCCCAAGGTCCATAATGTTCTTTAAATGTCACGGAAGGCAACTCCCTTCAGGAGGAAGATATCCCCCTGGCTCGCCAAGTGCATCGGATCCATAGTAACAAAGAGATCGTGCTCCTATGGGATTGTCTTACCGTTAGAACAGAGAAGAGGCAAGGGTTTGGAGGAGTCGAGAGCTTCGCGCGGCATCCATTGGTTTCCCGCACGGCCCTGAACGAAGTAAAGGGTCTCATGTATTTGAAAAGGCGAGATTCTTCGCTTCGCTCAGAATGACAATCAAAATGACAATCAAAGTCACCACATTTATGACGCGCTACACTGGCCCGGATTATTCACAGGCAAATATGCCCAAGGAGTGAGCCTCTGGTCCCGGGCAATAAGCCTCTGTCCTCGGACATTTTCTTCCGCAGCATGAATAACCGGGCTCGGTATAGGAACCGGAGCGGTCGTGATCGCGGTCTATTCCAACTAGGTATTTTTTTGATCGGGATACCCTCGGAACCGAGCTCCGACAGTTGATGCCCCCCGAGCCGTAAGCGGCGCATCAGCAAAGAAGCTTGGCGCGTGAAGTTGGTGTACGGGTTTGGTAGACTGAGGCCCGACTGCGACAAGAATTCCCCAGAGCTTTACCGGCACTCGTGGAAGGAAACTGAACAATTGCACCGTAGTGTAGGGCTGGATTTCGGTACCACCAACAGCGCCATGGCGTTTGCCAAGCAAGACGGGACCGTTGAGCTGGCAACCTTCGATTTCAATGGCGAGGCGAAAAAGACTTTCAGGTCAGTCCTCTACTTTGGCGCCGAGGAATCGGTTGCCGGCAGTAGGCCCCATGTGGCGACCGGCCATCAAGCGATTGAAGAATATCTCGCCGCCCCAACCCACGGTCGCCTGATTCAGTCGATTAAGTCCTATCTGGCGAGCCGGCTGTTCAAGCACACGGAGATCTTTCAAGACACCTATACGCTGGAGCAACTGATAGCGCTGCTGTTGCAAAGTCTCAGGGAAAGAGCCGAGTCCCAGTTCGGCGTTATCGGGAAACAACCAGTTGTGGTCGGCAGGCCGGTTCATTTTAGCGGCGCGGGGGATGAGGCGGACGACGCGTTTGCATTGTCGCGGCTGCGCGCAGCGCTCGAAAGGTCGGGATTCGAGAAGGTTGTCTTCGAGTACGAGCCGGTAGCTGCCGCCTACAAATATCAGATGGGTTTGGACCATGAGGAGCTGGTGCTGATCGCAGACTTCGGCGGCGGCACCAGCGATTTCTCGCTGATCAGGCTCCAATCTTGGCGGGCAGGCAACAGCCTTGAATCGAGCGAGATCCTAGGTAGCGACGGTGTCGGCATCGCGGGTGATAGCTTTGATAGCAAGATGGTCAGGGAGCTGGTCTCGCCGAAAGTGGGTTTGAATTCTCGCTATCGATCAGCCTTCGGCCACGTGTTGCGCGTTCCTTCGTGGATCTTCCGGAATCTGGAGCGATGGCACTACTTATCTTTCTTGAAAAGTAAGAAGAACCTGGAGTTGCTCCGGGAAATAAGAGCGGATGCGTTGGAACCGGAAAAGATCCAGGCATTGATCCATATCGTCGATAATGACCTCGGCTATCCTCTTTATAACGCCGTTGAAGAAACGAAACTTAGTCTGTCTGAGAATCCGGTTAGCCCGTTTGTTTTCCAGGATCGCCCGGTAGACATAGAGGAGAAAATCAGCAGGCAGCAATTTGACCAATGGATTAGCCCTGAACTCAGTATGATAAGCGACTGCATCGACAGGCTTCTCCAGAGATGTCACGTAGACCCGCGGGATATCGATGCCGTTTTTATCACGGGCGGTTCATCCTTTGTGCCAGCAATCCGGCAGATTTTTTCCAGCAAATTCGGCGGTCCGGCCAGGCTGCGCAAGGGCGACGAGCTGACGTCCGTAGCACAGGGCCTTGCGATTCGAGCGGCACAGGGAGTCCCGTAGTCTAGCAGGGGGTGAACAAGCGGCAGAGAATTTTGTAATGTCTTTGCGGGATTTTGAGCGTAGACCGTCAACCGGTCTGGTTCTCTTTAGAATACTCTGTCCCACAAGCGCTTCACGATATTGGATTCATTGATGTCGTGAGCGGAGATCAAGGGAAACTTCGCTATCTGTTGGCTCCCCAGGGTGACAATAAGTTCTCCCAGTTTATCCCCCTTCTTGAGCGGCGCCCACACGGGGTTGTTTAACTGAAGGCTGTATTTCACCTCCTTGGCATCGGAGCGCTTGACGAAAACTTGGGCCGGGCGCGCCAGTACAGGACTGATGGCACTGACCTCCCCACCTTTGACTTTAACCTCCTGCGGAACTGCCGCACCGGCCTTCATCACCGTTAGCAGTTGGTAGCCGTTGAAACCCATGGACAAAAGCCGTGCCCCTTCGCTGAAACGAATTCGCGGTCGGGGAGACCCTAGAGTTATCGAAATCAGCCGAAGACCGTCACGCTGCGCGGTAGCGGCCAGATTGAATCCTGCCTCGTGGTAGGAGCCCGTCTTTAATCCATCCGCGCCGGGAAATTTTCCAATGAGGTGATTGGTGTTTTCGAGGACGAATTTACCGTCACGAAAAGAGTCCTTGGCGGTGGCGGACCACTTTAGAATTTCCGGGTATTTTACGAGTTCCCGGGCGAGGATGGCAATATCGTAAGCGCTTGTGAGGTCGGAAGGCTGTCCTTTTTCCGGCGGCAGGCCGTGGACGTTAACGTAGTGAGTGTCTTTGAGGCCCATTGCCTGAGCTCGCTGATTCATCAGATCGACAAAGCCCTCAGCGCTCCCGCCGATCCGCTCGGCTACGGCCTCCGAGGCGTCATTGGCTGAGTGTATCACGATCGCCTTCATCATCTCCTCAAGCGGGAATGATTCTCCCTCCTTCAAGTACACCTGCGAGCCGCCGATCTTGCTTGCCTTGGCGGAGACCGCTATCGGGTCGCTGAGGGAAATGGCGCCCTGCTTCACTTTCTCCATGACGATCAACATCAGCATCATTTTCGTCAGGGAAGCGGGCGGCCACTCTTTGTGAGCGTCCTGCTCAAAGAGGATTTGACCCGTCTGGGCTTCAGTGAGGATCGCGCTAGCGTAGGGGGGAGAGCTTTCCACTGCGGGCTCATGCCGTCGGTGGCTGGCGGCACGCGATCCCGCGGAAACGGACGAGACCGCATGAACGAAAACTAGCACTCCAATCGCGATCGCCGAAAATCCTCTTTTATGCATAGACACTTTTGCCGTTGCCTCCTTTTATCAGGATATCAGTGACAATTTACTCCAATTGAGTTCATAAGAGAAGAAATTTTTTGCTTGAAGTGAGTGTCGTGTCTCCGAAGTTTATTGGAAGACTCCAACCTATGGCATCGGTTAAGTCGCACGCCAATGCTCGGTGTCCTTTTGCCGACGGAAAATGTTCTTCGCTACTGCCTTAACCCTCTTTGGAAAGGAGCAGTGGAGATTTTGGCCGGAAGGGCGCGACAATGATGTGGCGAACTGCTGAGACACCACGCGCGAGTAGAGAAATCGAGTTGCTCGGGGCAGTTACAGGACGCGCGCCAACCGCACGCGGTATCTGGTCGGCCGTGCTTAGGACAAGAACTAAAGCCCGAAGCGCGAAAGCCGGTTTCCCACTTCCGGATCAGTCCGGCTAAGCGCGGCCATGCTTTCTTTGAGGATCGCTTCCATGAAATCCAACTCCTTGCCGGCAAGCTTGACGTGCACGAGGTAGGAATCAATGTGACCGCGCGCCAGATTGAAGTTCGCCGCCAGGTAGTAGACGTAATAGATGTCGTGATGCTGCTTTATCGCCGCCGCGTTCTCCTCACCGATTCCCCCCAGGTTGTCAAGAAGTAGCGCGTAATATCTGACTTGATCCGCACGTTTTTCAACCTTCAGGAGGGGAGCGAGATTCGCAGCGAGTTGGTCAGGGGGAAGGGGCTGGGAGGCGACCTGCGCACACCCCATTAATCCTATTGCCAGCAGGATTGTCATAGCTGTGCGAGCAAAAACCTCCGAAAGCCGTGGTAGATTTTTCTTGCCCGTCATACCCGCTCTACCTATTCCTGCTCATAGCACTAGTAGGATCACCACGATGAACCCGGTAAGCCCGCAGAGACCGATGCCAGCTATCAGGGCTCCCCGCTGGAACCTAACACTGCCTGCGGTGGTTCTTGGCGGTGGGACATCAGGTATAAGTATTTTCCGCGTATGCAACATTTTTAGTTGCATCAGCTCACGCATAATTTGTGCCAGGGCCGTTTGCGAGTGTACGACGGATTTTTTGCAATGATTCTCGGTATGCAGCTTCACGTGACCGCCTCTGTCGACAACCACCGATGTGTCAATTAGATGCCAGAATGGCACTTTCTGTCTCACTCGGGCAGTGATTTTGTCACCGGACTCGGACAGGGAAGAAGGTTGGGACAAAGCATCCGTGAGGACAGATGCGGCCTAGCACCCTGCGATCGAAGGTGGCAGCAGGCCCAGGCCGAATATCACGGGATCTTCTTAGGGGGTGTTAACGTTCCCCAGATTCCGCGAATCCGACGTGTATCGGTTCTTCGTGGGATTGCCATTCAGAAAACGCCGGGGCCGACCCGGGTGCTTGCTGGGGCCAAAGCTTCCAAAGTTTAGCGCATCTTGACTGGGATCGAGAACGCCGCCTAATTTTAGCTCCCTTAAGGTCCCTTTGATGCGCATGTTCTTGAGGGTGAGCAGGCCGGAGAAATCTAAGCCCCCAGGGAGATGGGACTTTAGCCGCGGCGCAGCGGCCTTCAATTTGTCACCGTCAAGGGGATCAATGGTGACCAAGGCGTCAAGCGGAATATCGACGAGTGCCAGCCCGGAATCGAGCGGACCCACGCGAGCTTCCACTTTAAGGTTAGGTTTATCGGTCAAAAAGGCTGCAGAGAGCCTTACCACAAAAGGTCTTTCCGGACCCCCCTCTTCGACGCTGAAGTCGATCTCGCTGAGCGGTAGATTCATCTGTTCCTTTTTATCGATGTAACGGAGTCTTCCGCCGGTGACGTCGAGCCAGGAAAGCAGAAGCGGCGAGCCTCCTCCGCTTTCTCGCCCGGGACCGTGTTCTGCCGCTTTCCTTTCCGTGCCCCTCGGGCGCTCTGGTTTGCCGATGCTGGAAAAGTTGAAGACCCCTTCCTCGTCGCGGATGATGGCGATCTCCGGATTGTGAAGCGTGACGCGCTCGATCTGGAGGTCCCTTTTCAGCAACGGCAAAAATTTCAAGCTGATGTCCAGCTCGCCCGCGCGAAGAAAGCTGCCTGCCGAAAAATCCGGATCATCGCTGATGACGAAGTTTTTCAAGCGCAGCTTGATCCCGTTCCAAAAGCTGACGCGAATGCTTTCCGCGGATAGCTTGCGCCCGAGGGTTTGCTCGGCCTGGGAAAGGAAAACCTTCTTGTTGCGCTCGATGATTCTGTTCAAGTTAAACAGGACCAGGGCCAGAACAATAAGACCGATCAGAGGAATCCCGAGAAAAGCTATTTTGCGCGCGCTTGCGGTAATCATCGCGGGAGGCTCGCTTCGGGCGGCGCAAACTTCATCCTGTCAGTAACAGCCAAGTGGAGAGCTTGCCGATCGTAGCGCCGGATCCGTCACTGCAAGGGCTTGATGGTGATCTTATCGTGAGAAAAATAGAGGAGAGATTTCTTCCCGCTGATCGAAGTTTCCAAAACCACTTCTCTGCCCCAAAGCTCGAAGAGGTGCTTCAGGGTCTTTTCGGCGTATTCCAGCTGTAGGTCCCTGCCGTCATGGTAATGTCGCAACAAAAGTGTCCGGTTATGGTTGTAATCGGCATCCTCGATCCTGATCACGGGGACCGTGCCCATGCCGACGTTTCCGATCAGGTTTTCCTTGATGGCTTTCCAGCTGTCCGCGTCGGCGACTCGGCTGACAATTCTATCGTTGCCCCGGGTTCGGTATTCCACCAAATTAAGCTCGCGCACCAATTCCTCCGTCAGGAAGCGGCGCAGGAAGGAGGCATCCCTCTCGACTTCGCGAACTTCGAAGATCTTTTCAGTCCCCTTTTTTCGGCGTGGGCCGAACTCTCTGATATCTTCCGGCGGGGGTTTATCCCACCGTTTTTCAATGTCTTCCCAGACCTTAAGCCCGAGGTGGTAGGGGTTGACCGTGCCCAGCGTGGGACTCAAAACCTGGTTGTGACGCACCATGAACTCCAACTTCATTCCCTGAGGTAAATCGAGCGCTTCCAGGATTCGCTTGTGCCAAAAGCTGGCCCATCCCTCGTTCATGATCTTGGTTTCAATCTGCGGGATGAAATACTGCGCTGTTTCGTGGGCGATCGTCAATAAATCCTTTTCCCAATCGCTGAAATAGAGATTGTGGTCGCGGATGAAAAGCAGCAGATCCTCCTCGGGGTAAAGAGGCACCTGGTGCAGGTCCGGAGCTACATAGTCTTGCGACCGGTGAATACTGCGGAACGGGTCCGGCGCCGGAACCGATTCCTCGAGCCGCCGCCGGCGTTCTTCCGCCGGTGTTTCTTTGTGAATCGCCAGGTTGCGCCGGCACTGGAGCGACACCGCATGGGCGGCATCCAAAACGCGCTCAACTTTTTCCAGACCAATGCTGGGGTCCTCCGCGTAATCGCGCACGCGGTCCGCGTGCGCCTTGAACGTCTCTACGGTGTATTCCCGGCGCGTTGTTCTGAAGGTAAAATTGTTCTTGAAGAAGTCATTATGGCCATAGACGTGGGCGATGGTTAGGATCTGGAGCAGCAAGCTGTTATCGCGCATGAGGTAGGCGACGGCGGGATTGGAATTGATCACCATCTCGTAGGGAAGTCCCGAGATGCCGTAGTCGTAAAGCGTTTTCAGTCTCTCGTAGTTCTTGCCATAGGACCAGTGGGGATAATGGGACGGCATCCCGGAATAGGCCATGTAAGCCAGCATTTGTTCGTGATCGCAGATCTCAAATTCCTGCGGATAAACATCGAGGCCGTACCCCTGCGCCAGCGTTAGGATCCGCTGATTCCACTGTTCCAGGTCGGTGACGGTATAGGGAGCAATCATAGCTCAGGCGTTTTCCTCGCGCGCGCGGTCTTTGCTCAAAAAGACTTTCAGGGACGGCCAGACGTCTTCCTTGCGTTGAATCTGGACGGTTTGGAAGTTGTCCATGGCGATTTGCGCGAAGAACTGGATCATGCTGCTGCCGTAATAACCGGCGCCCAGAGGTTTGATCTCGCCGTAGCCGAAGAGGTTAGCAACCTCGGCGATCTGTTTGGCGGCGCTCAGCGCCTCCGCGTTGTCCGATTCAAAGTTATCGCCGTCTGAGCAATGAAAAACGTAGACGTTCCACAAGGACGGATGGTACCGCTGTTGAATGATTTCCAGCGCCTTAAGATATCCGGAAGAAATAAAGGTGCCGCCCGACTCGCCCTTATGAAAGAACTCCTCTTCCGTCACCTCGTGAGCTTCGGTGTGGTGCGCGATAAAGACGATCTCCACGTTCTGATAGCGCGTGCAGAGAAATTGGTACAGGAGGAAGAAAAAACTGCGCGCCAGATATTTCTTCAGGCTGTCCATGGAACCCGAGGTGTCCATGACACAAAGGACCACGGCGTTGGATTCTTTGCGCATCTCGGCGACCGTATGCCGATAGATGAGATCATCGTTGTGAAAGGGGAAACGGTCGGCGCGCGGTCTTTCTTCCTGATCCCGCTGCGTCGCCAGCTTGCGCTTGATCCGTGAAATGGCCGTGCGTTTCTTATCGAGCCGCACCCTGATTCCCTTTCTGCGATACCCTTTGCGCTTGAATTGCTGTTCGACTTCGATCTCGCGCAAATGTTTTTTGTCGAGGTCCGGCAGCTCCAAGTCCTCGAACATGATCTCGATAAGCTCTTCCAGAGTGACGTCGGTCTCGTAGTAGTCGACCCCGGGCTGGTCGCCCGCCTGTTGATTGCCGCTTTGCTCCCCCTGCCCACGCCCTACGACTTGGCCCGGTTGGGCGTTGTCTCCGCCCTGCCCGACTGTGGGCACGTTTTCTCCATAGACAAAGCGGTATTCTCGGATGCCGCGGATCGGAACCTTAATGATGCGATCGCGGTTTTTCCCGATGATCGGCTCCTCTGCGATAATGTCGCCAACGTTCTGGCGGATCGCTTCGCGCACCTTTTGCCGGTGGCGCATGCGGTCGCCGGCGGCGCGATCGCTGCGCTCGCCGGAGGACGGATGGTAAGGGCGAAAGACGGTATCCATGCATTCAGGGTTGAGCAGGCAAAACGCCTGCCCGGACAGCTAGTCCTTCCACAGGTTGTTCGCGGCGTATTTTAACACCACATCGACACAGCTCGGGCAGTACCCGTGGTCGAGGAGATTACGCACCATGGCGTTGTATTTTTCACTTTGCTCCTCATCCCGCGTCCTCGACTTCGTGATGATCCGGCTCAAGTCCCGAACCGAAGTCATGAGTTTTTTCTCAATTGCTTCTTTCAGGGGCTCGTAGCTGCGGTAGTCGATCTTCTCGCCGCGCCGGTTGGCTGCCCAGAGGTAGGCGATCACCTCCTGGCGAAAGCCTTCCGCCGCCGGACCGATGATCGCGATCTGTTCCTCGATCGATTTCATAAAACTTTCGTCGGGTGACAGCTCTTCCTTGGTGTTGCGATCCTTGACTTTGGTTTTGTTCACGTAGGCTTCCGCATGGTCGAGGTAGTTTTGGAACAAAGCCTCGGCTTGCTCCTGATAAGAATAGACAAAAGCGCGCGTGATTTCCTTCTCGAGAATTTCGAGATACTCCTTATGCAGCGCATCCTGGAGAAATTCCAAGTGCTGCTTGCGCGTATCTTCTGGCACGTCCGCTTCCTTGACCATGTTGATGAGGGCCTCGCGCACGTTGATCGGGTTAATGCAGTTCCCCTCCACGTTGTCGGAAAGGGCGTTGTCCAGGGCTTTCATGATAAAGCGCGTCGAAATTCCCGTCGTCCCTTCCTTCTTGGCGCCGTCACGCAACTCCTGCACCTCGATTTTCTTGGCGCGACCCTTCTCCACCACCTCTTCGCCGTTATAGAGCTTGAGTTTGGTGATCAAGTCGCACTTGTTGCTAGGCTCCAGGCGGGAGAGGATCGCAAACATCGATGCAACCTCCAGAGTGTGAGGCGCCACGTGGGCTTTGAAGTCAGAGTGCCGGATAATTTTCTGGTAAATTTTCACCTCTTCCGAGAGACGCAGATTGTAGGGCACCTTGATGACCACAATTCGGTCGAGAATGGCTTCGTTGGTGTGATCGGCCTTGAACTTCTGCCATTCCGCTTCGTTGGAGTGCGCGATGATGCAGGTGTCGACGTACACGAGCCCGTGCCTTCCGGGCGCGGGAATCACCTTTTCCTGCGTGGCGGTGATCATGCAGTGCAGGTATTCGACCTCGTTTTTGAACACCTCGATAAATTCGACCATGCCGCGGTTGCCGACGTTGAGGGCGCCATTCAGTTCCAGAACCCTGGGATCGCCTTCGGAATAGAGGTCGAGTTTGGAGATGTCTTCGCTGCCGATCAGCACGGACGTGTCCTGGTTGTTTGGGTCCACGGGAGGCACGACGCCAATCCCCCCCCGGGCGCGCTTGGAAAATTCCATCGTGCACACCGGAAACTCTTCATAGCGCAACTTGAACTCTTCCTTGAGCCGGTAACGGCATACGGGGCAGAGGTCGCCTTCAATGTGCACGCCCAGCATCTTTTCGAATTCCTTGCGCAGGTGGCGCGGAATCAAGTGGAGTGGCTCCTCAAACATCGGGCAGCCCTCAATGGTATAGAAAGGCTCGCTTTGCTCTAACCCGCGCTGGATCTTTTCCACCAGCGAACTCTTTCCCGAGCCTACCGGCCCCATGAGATACAAGACTTGCCGGCTCTCTTCTCCTTTGAGAGCCGCAGCGTGGAAATAACGAACAATCTGGGCGACGGTTTTCTCGATGCCAAAAAATTCTTCCGCAAAAAAGTTGTAGACCTTTACGGGCTCATCCTTGAACAATCTCTTGGTACGCGCATCTTCGGTCTCTTGGATGTCACTGACACCGGGCTTCATAATCAAATCGTGGACGCGCGCGTGCGCAAGCTTCGCGAGGGAATGATCCTCTTTGACTTTCTCGAGATAGCCGAGAAAATTTCCTCGCCATGCCTTCGTCTGGCGTAAGTCACGATCTTTACGGATCAGGTCTTCGAACTCTCCACGATATTCCATTTCTAAGTTACCTCCTTCGGGAGATGGTCCTCGAGTCGCAAAATCCTGTCATTCGTCTTGATCGGAGAAAAACGGTGCGGTTGACTGAAGCTTGTCGTGGGCACTCTAATCATTGAAGCGGGTTAAGAATCTCGGCCTTGGTCGGTCTGGGAGCAGGCGAAAAAGAAAGGAGAGAGAAGGAATCGGTTCAGGACCCGGTGTTGAAGAGAAGCTCTTAAGGGGCTGCACATGACCTCCTTTCCCCAAGAGTCCCAGTGGGCTGGCAACACGAAGCCTTCAGCAAGACTTAACCACGAACATTGAACCGCTAATCCGGCGCAAAGTCAAGAAGAAGTTTGCGGCGGGGAGAAAAGTAACAAGCTCATCGACGTCAGTCACGACCGAGGATGCGCGCAAAAGAACAGGATCGGCCGCGAGGAGCGGGCAGCGGTCAGGCCTGTTGGCTCAAAAGTTGCGCGAGCCTCACACCCGTCGGCCGGACGCCGAGGTCGTCGAAATAGGCGAGTAGTTGCGCCCGATCCAGCGGCGCGATCTGCCAAAGAAGGCTATCCAGGTGAATCATGGAAAGCTGGCCGTGACGTTTCCGAATTAAGGCATATATCTCGTCCCACAATTCTCGGATGGCTTGTTGCCCGGCGCAATTGAAGTTGAGTTTTTTGGTGAGCCTGCGCAGGCGCGAGCCGGCGGGAAGCGGAAGCAAGCGCGCGTTAAACTGTTTTTCCCCTGCCATCATCAGGCTCAGGCCCAAGCATTTCATGGCAAAAGCGATCTGGTTGTCGTCATCGGCTTGCGCGAGCGTTGTGGCGAGGTCGCGCCGGAACCGAGGAAATTGTGCCGCCACGCTTCCCGCCGCGTCGTTCCACAACGTGCGGGCAAGGCCGCTTGTGAGGTAGGTTTGCAAAGTCCTGACCTTGCGCTGAGGATCGCGCTCTTCCTGATAGAAGGGCACGAGCCGATCCAGCAGCTCAACCGGCGAGCGCGGAACAGGTGACGCAACCAAAAGACTTTGCAGCGCCGGCCAATACGCGAGATCTGCTTTGCCGTGCAAATAATAATCGGTGAGCCCGGCGGCAACCATTAGAGCGGCGAACGGGCCGAACCCGTAACCCGGTAAGAAGCGCGCCATATTTTCCCATTCGGGCTCTCTCCTCACGACTGATTCCCAGACCGCCCAGGGAATCTCAGCGAAGATCTCGGCCAGTCGCTCCTGGGCGATCAGGCTCGCGGCACCGGTACCGTCTTTCATTGCTTGGGCTTCCGGCCAAAATTGTCGGCGCGGACTAGGGCATCATGGAAAGCTTGGCGCAGGTTCTTATCCCACCACATCAGATCTGTTGAAATCTTATAGTGTCGCATGTCGCACAGACTTCAACTGGTGAAAACAATGGATATCATGATCGCAGCGCAATGCAACGAGGCCTCGAGCGGCTCACACGGCGGCTGACGTCGCGCGCCAAGAAATGACGCTGTCGCGGAGTTCGTTTTGGGTTTGTACGAGGTTGGGATTGGCGGTATGGAAAGGAGATTCCGATTTTCGATTCCAAGGAGGGTATGGAGGAAGCGATGGAAAATTCGCGGTACGATTATCTACCGATAATCCGGCGCAGGAAAATAACGTGGCCGAACGACGCGCGCGTGGCCTTTTGGGTGTGCCCGAACATTGAGTGGTTCCATTTTGATCGAGCGGTGGGTTCCGCGCCCAGAGGCCGCCACGTTCCCGACGTTGCTGGTTATGCACTTCGCGACTATGGCTCCCGGGTCGGCGTTTTTCGCATGATGGAGGTTCTTGACAAGTACGGGATCAGAGCCAGCGTCTTGCTCAATTCAGAGGTATGCGCGCACCACCCGGCCATCATCGAAGAGGGTAGGAAGCGCAAGTGGGAGTGGCTGGGGCATGGGGCCACCAACAGCTTTCGCATGAGTGACTATCCACCCGAGGAAGAGGCGCAGATTATCCGCCAGGTGCGTGAAACAATTAGCGCCGCAGCCGGCGAGCCTCCCAAGGGGTGGTTAGGGCCGGGGCTGACGGAAACTTTTCATACGCCAGACTATCTTGCCGCGGAAGGATTCGAGTACGTGTGCGATTGGGGTTGCGATGATCAGCCCGTGCCCATGCGCGTCGAAAGAGGGCGCATGGTTGCTCTTCCCTACCAGCAGGGCATCAATGACATCACTTTATTGTTTCACGGGAATTATGCGCCGGAACAATACTTGCGCATCGTATGTGATCAGTTTGACACCCTTTACCGGGAAGGCGCCGAAGGAGGCCGGGTCATGGCTCTGCCTCTGCATCCGTACGTGATCGGGCTGCCGTTTCGGATCAAGTACCTGGATAAGGCGCTAGAATATATTTGCTCGCATGAGCGCGTTTGGCTCGCAACAGGTTGGGAGATCGTTTCCTGGTACTACCAGCACTACTATGGATCTTCCCCTGCGCTGTAGTGCAAGAAGGGAAAGCACTAGTTTAGTTAGTGCGGACCAACTCAAAGTCTGAAAGCAGGAACTCGATAAGGTCCAGATAAACCGCATGCACGCAAAAAGAGCTGTCAAAAGTAGCCCCTCTTTTAATCGACTAAGGCCAGGTTGCTTTCAAAGTGAAGCAAGGACAAGGGAAGGAAAGGGGCGTAAAGGAGAAAACGAACATTTTGACTTTGGGCGTTTCAGTTCAGTGGTGGCTCGCGGGAGCGGAACCTTCAAAAGCCTTGTTGAATGCGCGTTTGAGAAAAACGCCAATCAAATGCCGCTTATAGTCGGCGCCGCCTTCGAGATCATCGACGAGATCGGCCTGGTCGGCGAGCGCCTCCGCGGCGTCGCGCAGCCGTCTTTCGACTTGCGCTATGGGACCCACCAGAAGAGCATCCGCTTTGTCCGAGCGGGTCGGTGTCAGGCTAACGCTCCCGACAACCGCGCGCGCGGCCTTAATCGCGTGTCCCGAATCTTCCGTGTTCATGACCAGCGCAAGCCCCAATGTCGGACGCTCGTGGATTTGAAACTTGAGATATGTCGCGCGTGCGGATTTTTCCGGAATCGGAATTTCGACCGCGGTCAGAATCTCATCCGCAGCCATGCAAGTCTCGTAAGGCCCGACAATAAAATCACTCATGGCGACCGTTCGGGTCGCCGCGTTGCCTTGCACGCGAACACGCGCGCCGAGCGCGAGCAACAGCGCCGCCGGGTCCGAGTGCGGCTCGGCAAAGCAGAGATTGCCTCCCAGGGTTCCCGTGCCGCGGACGCGCACGTTCGCCACGTGAGACTCCATTTCGGCAAAAACCGCCAGCCGTTCACGAACCAGCGGCGACTTCTCAATCGCGCGATGCGTCACAGTCGTGCCGATCACTAGTTGAGAATCGGTGATCTCCATCTGATTCAGGCCCGGCAGGACTTTGACATCGACGAGGTGCTCGTAGCGAAGCAGGTTATGTTTCATCGCAAGGAGTAGCTCGGTGCCTCCGGCATAGAGCCGGCCGTTTTCCCCATGCTGCGCGAGCATCTCACAGGCTTCGGTTAAACTCTTCGGTTGATGGATCGTAAAACGTCTTAGCGGCATCATAATCTTTAGTAATCAGTGATCAGCAATCAGTCGACGGTTTTTGCCCTCGCACCGCCGTCTGGCTGCTGTTCATTCCTTTCTCTGCTTCAGGGCGCGCCAGACTTTCTCCGGCGTCAGCGGCGCCCGCCGCACGCGCACACCGGTGGCGGAAAATAAGGCGTTCGCCAGGTTGGCCGGCATCGAGTTCAATGAGGCCTCGCCGCCGCCCTTGGCACCATAGGGACCGACGCCGTCGCGCCGCTGCACCAATTGCAGTTTAATATCCGCCGGCAGATCGGAGAACTTTGGTACGCGGTATCCGAGCAGATTGCCATTCATGAGCTGCGGCCCGTCGTAGACTAATTCTTCAAAGAGACCGATGCCCATGCCCATGACCGCAGCGCCGAGGTCCTGGCCCTCGGCGAGCGCCGGGTTGATCGCCAGACCCACGTCCCCGACCGTTGCCAGCTTATCTATCCGGATACTTCCGGTTTCCTCATCGACCGCGATCTCCACTCCCGTGCACGCCACCTCCCAGAACACCGGTAGCTGCGCGAGGTCTCCGGTCTTTCGCAGATAGGCCCTCCCGAGCACGTCCCCATCGGGGAGCCCGAAATAACGGCTGAGCACGTCTTTCCAGGACAGGCGCGCCTCGCCGCATTGAAAACCGCCGCTCACCGGCTTTACTTCCTCTTCTTTGACAGAGAGCAACTGCGCGGCCATGCTTCTCATCTGCGCTATCGCTTCCCGGCTTGCTTCCAACACTGCCCGTCCCATCAAAGTCGTTGTGCGGCTTGCCCCGGTGGAGCGATCATAGGGTGTAATCGCGGTGTCCGAGCTTACGACCCGCACCTTCTCAAAAGATGCTCCCAGCTCCTCCGCCGCGATCTGTGCAAGAACGGTGTGGCTACCCTGTCCCAGCTCCGTGCTGCCAGTCATCACGGAGACTGAACCGTCGGCGTGCACGCGCACGGCCGCCGAGGTAAGCGGGTAAGCCCCGGCGTCGCTCCCCGAACAACCGACGCTGCGGCCATGATGGTGCGGAGCCGGCTGGCTCCACTCCAAGGCCTCGGCAACAAGATTGAGATCTTCATTCAGATTACCGTCGAAGGGGCGCATGTTACGAAAGAACGCTTCGCCCTTGCGCGCCGCGTTTGCAAGCCGGAACTGGAGCGGATCCTGGCCGATCTTCGCCGCGAGCTCGTCAATTTGGGCTTCTCCCGCGGTCGTTACCTGCGCGCAGCCGAAGCCGCGAAACGAGCTTGCCGGGACGGTGTTCGTGTATACGGCGCTGCAGGTAATCTGGACGTTAGGAATGCTGTACGGCCCGACCGCGCGATTAGCGGCTTTTTCCGCGACCAGAGGACTGTTTTCCGCGTACGCGCCGGTGTTGAGATAGATTTTGGCCTGGCGCGCGATAATCTTACCGTTCTCGTCTACTGCGGTGCGCATCCAGCTCAGCGCGTCGTCGCTGCGGGTGGTCAGGATCGCCTCTTCCACGCTCAACTGAAGCTTGACGGGTCGCCTGGCCTTGAGCGCACAAGCGACGACGAGCGGCTCGATCTTGGTGTAAGACTTGCTCCCGTATCCCCCGCCGACGAACGGGACAACGAGACGAACCTGGCTTAGCGGAAGGTTGAGCACCGAGGTCAAGTCGTTGCGCACCATAAACGGGTGCTGCGCCGAAGAATAGATCGTGACGCCGTTTTCACTCACTTCGGCGATCGCCACGTAAGGTTCCATCGCATAGGCGTACGCCATAGGGAAATAGTACTCGCCTTCTACTACGGCCGCCGCGCACGCGAACGCCGGCTCGACGTCGCCCCATCCGACGTGCGCTTCCTGACAAAGGTTGCTCCCCTTGCCCGCGGTAACCTCCCCCTCGAACCCGCGCAGCGCCCCCGCCGTGAACTGGCGCTCGTGCAGCAGCGGCGCGTTTTGCGCCAGCGCTTCTTTCGGAGTCAGAACCGCCCTCAACTCATCGTAACTCACATCGATGAGATTTGATGCCGCCGCCGCCGCTCCCTCGTCCTCGGCGATCACCGCCGCCACCGGCTCACCGATGTAGCGCACGCGCTCGATTGCAATCAACGGGTGATCTTTCACCGCGTGGCCGTAATACGGCGTGATCCCTGATGGAATATTGTCACCCGTGAGCACGGCAATGACTCCAGGATAAGCGAGCGCCTCGGCCGCGTCCGTGGACACGATCCGGGCATGCGCATAAGGGCTGCGCAGGATCTTGGCAAAAGCCATGCGCGGCAGGTTCAGGTCACTGACATAGAGAGCGTGCCCTGTGACTTTGGCCGCGCCATCGCGCCGCGGCACAGAGTGATTGACGACGCGGAACTCGCTGCTGCCGGCTTCGCTCATGCGCGCTTTTCCTCGTTGCTCTGGCTATGGATACGCTTGCAAGTCGCAGTCGCTATTTTCATTTTTTAATTTTGCACTTTTAATCTTGAATTGCTTATGACCTTCGCGGCCCGCTGAATGGCTTTGATAATCGGCAGGTAGCCCGTACAACGGCAGATGTTGCCGTCCATGTACTCCTTGATTTCCGCCTCGCTCGGCGCGGGGTTTTCATCCAGGAGCGCCTTGGTCGCGAGGATCATCCCCGGCGTGCAGTAGCCGCACTGGAAAGCAAACTCGTCGATGAACGCCTGCTGGATTGGATGCAGGGTACCGTCCGCATCTGCCAGGCCTTCTATGGTTAGCACATGGCGATTGCGCACTTCATACGCCAGCAACGTACAAGCGCTCACCGGTAAACCATCGACCAGCACCGTGCAGGCGCCGCAGACCTGCACCTCGCAGGAAACTTTGGTGCCCGTCAAGTTCAACCGCTGGCGGAGAACCTCCGCGAGCGTTTCTTGCGCCTCGAATTCTACTTCCGCCGCGCGGCCATTGAGCTGGAATGAAATCTTCAATCGTATCTCCTGTTAACAAAGGTTTCTGGTGTCAGGTTTCAGCTTAAACTCCAAACCCGAGACGACTAATCATAGTGCGGAATAATCTCCTCGGACCACAGAGTCATCTGTTGGAAGAGGCTCTCCATGCTGGGATAGATGATCTTAAGCTCGAAGTGCTGTACTCCGTTCTCAATGAACTCATCGAGCCTGCGGCGCACCTCAACCACGGAGCCGATGATGTGGCGGTCCAGGGCAAACTGGATATTATCGATGTCACGTTCGTAGCTGGTCGAGCTCTCGCGGATCGTCGGGAGAGCAAGGTTGAGGGCGTCGTCATGGCTGCGCGCGATCGCCGCCAGCTTCTCGACCGCGATCGTGATCTTGGACGGGTCGCGTCCCTTTTCTTTTGCCGCCTGCTCAAGAACCTGACAGCCGTGCCCCATTTCTTTGGGCGAGAGCCAGCCCGGAATCCACCCTTCTCCGTACCTGCCTGCGCGGATTGCCGCAAGGTCCATCCAGCCGCCAACCCAAACCGGCGGATGTGGTTTCTGCACCGGCTTGGGAAAAACCTCCGCGTTCTTAAAGCTGATGTATCTTCCCTCGTAAGAAGCGAGCGGCTGCGTCCAGATCGCCTTCATTGCTTCAATATATTCATTGGTTCGCCGCGTTCGCGGCTTCATTGGCACACCGAAAACCTCAAATTCGCTGGACTCCCGCGTCGCCTTCGAACCCAATCCCACGCCGACAATAAGCCGGCCGTTGCACAGCCAATCGACCGTCGCGGTCTGCTTCGCCGCATACACGGGATTGCGGCACGGCATAACCAGACACGCCACACCCAGCGTAATCGTTTTCGTCTCGGCTCCTAGATAGGCAAGCGTGGTCAACGCCTCGAAGAAATTGGCATCCTGATCTTCCTGAATCGCCTCTGTGGCACCCGAGGAGATATGATGGCGGTGCATCTCGGAGCTCCACACCACATGGTCATGAACCCAGACCGAGTCGAATCCCAGGTTCTCTGCTTCTTGCGCTGCCTTGACGATGTTTGCTTTCGAACAAAGTGGCCCGGAATTGGGAACGCGAACGCCAAACTGAATCTTATGCATGAGTCACTCCTAGCGATTTTCGGTGATTTCGACCTTGCGGTACTTCAAGTGGCGGTTATACCAATCGATCACGTTGGCGGCAACGTCGTCAAAGTAGTCATTATAGATGCCATAGTGGGTCGTTTGTCTGTAGAGAACCAGCTTCTTCGGCTCGCCGGCCTTCTCATACAGCCGGATGGATTGTTCCTCCGGGGTCACCGCGTCGTTCTCTACGGCGATAAATAAGGCGCCGCGTGGGGAAATCTTATGCACGACGTCTTCAGGACTATATTCGAGAATCGCTTCGGCGCACTGGAGCGGCATCGCATCGGGGATTTTCGACTCGACCTCTTTCTTGATACTGGTGGCTTTCCGCTCCGGGGTTGCCACCATGATCTCCTCACGCGCGCTGACGATCTCGCCCTCGCCTGTAAGCACGCGCTTTTTTCGATCCTCTTCGACGCGCTTGAGATAGTCGACCCATTCGTATTCACGCCGCATGCAATGGAGCCAATCACGGCCGTTGCTGACGCCGAGATAGCAGACGCAGCACTTGACGCGCTGATCGATGGCGGCAACGTAAGCCGCGTTGCCGCCGCCCGTTCCGCCCGAGCCATAGGTTGCGATGCGGTTCGGATCGATCTCGGGACGGGTTTGCATGTAGGTGATCGCGTTGCGGATATCTTCCACCTGCCATTTTGGCATGACCCAGCCGCGATCGGCGCCCTCGCTGTCGCCCCAACCGCGGTAGTCGAAACAAAGGCAGGCATAGCCGGCTCCGCAAAGCTTGTCGAACATCAGGATGTAATGTTTAGCGTCCTTAAGGCCGAGGAAACCCGGGCCCTGAACAATCCCAGGGTACGGTTTTTCGCTGCCCCCGTCCGGCAGATAGAGATCGCCGCTTAACTTATTGCGTTCGCTGAAAAACGTAACCTTTTCTCTACGCATCGCCTTTTCTCCTCACGCTCACGAACACGGGCACGATCACGCTCGCAGCGCCGGCAGAACTTCTTGGCCCAACAAGTCTATCTGTTCGTACCAGTCGGCGTAACGGAACCGGAGATCGTAAACGATATGATTAAGCCCGGCATCTTCATATCTCTTCGTGTCGCGAGCGATATCCGCCGGTGTTCCGGCGATGAGCAGGCCTTCGATGTCCTCGACCTTGGAGAAGGTGCCGGACGCCGGCTTGACCCAAGTTTTCTTGCTCGGGGCATTGCCTTCGTTGATCAGACCCTTGACGTTCACCTTGCTGAGCGCGACATCTCTGTTTTTATCGATGCTGGTAATGGGGATCGCGCCGGTGGTAACCATCGGTCTTCCCGCCAGCTTGCACTGCTCTTCGAGGTACTTGACCATCTTGTTGAAAGTGGCCGTGGGAATACGTCCGGGCATCCAGCCATCGCAGTAATCCGCCGCGCGACGACAGGAGGCCGGCGTGCCGCCACCGTACCAAATGGGAATCTTTTTGCTCGGCGTCGGTTTGAGCTCGACGTCTTTGAAGTCGTAATAGTCGTCTTTGTAGCTGACGTTTTCGCCGGCCCAGAACCGGCGGCAGAGCAGGGCGTTGACTTTCGCGATGTTAGCGCGATCTTGCAAAGTAGTCTTCTTATAACCCGCCGCTTCGAATTCATGGGGAAACGTGCCGAGGCCGAGACCCATGATGATATTGCTGCTGCACATCGTGCTGAGACCTGCCATCGCCTGTGCAAGATGAATCGGGTGGCGGTGCGAGATCATCGTGCCGGTGCCGAGTGTCAGTTTTTTGCAGACCGTCGCGACGGCGGCGAGGATCAGCAACCCCTCGATGTGGGTATTATCTTCGCCCTCCATCCCATGTGGTTCGAAAACCAGGTGGTCCCTGACCCAGACCGAGTCGAACCCATAAGCCTCGGCCTTTTTCGCTCCCTCGAGGCACCTTTCTACTGAGCCATACTCGCAAAAGTGAGGCAACAGTAATCCGAATTTTAACTTTGTTCCCATTTGTTGTACGCCTTTCGCCTTGTCCTTGAGCTATTGCAAAGAAGGGATAAATTTCCCGTCACCGGGTTTTCCTATCACAACCCCATTTTCCATAACAACTTTGCCCCGGACAAACGTCATCACAGGGACTCCCTTCACCCGCCGGCCGTCGTAGGGCGTCCAGCCGACCTTGGTATAGGTCGTTTTGTTTTCGATTGTTTCTTCTTTTTGGAGATCGATAAGCACCAGATCTGCGTCGGATCCCACTTGGATCACGCCCTTCCGCGGATAGACACCGAACAGCCGGGCCGGATTGTAAGAGGCGATGCGGACCAGCCGATCCAAACTCAGCCGCCCGCGATTGACTTCGGTTAAGAAAAGGCGGAGATAGTCCTGAATCTGCGGTTCGCCCCCGGGGGACTTCCACATGTCCTGCCAGCCGATATCCTTTTCTTCTTTCGTATGCGGTGCATGGTCCGTTCCTACGACATCCACGGTGCCGTCTGCGATTCCTTTCCACAGCGCTTCGACGTGTCCCTCCGGAACCCAGAAACCAAGACAATAAGGACCGAGCTTTTCGACGTTCTCCCAGGTCGCCAGAAACAATGCCCAGGGATTTACCTCGCAGCTTACCGGCCGCCCTTCTTCCTTGGCCCGGCGCACCAGCTCCAAACCGCCAGGCGTGCTCATGTGCAGGATGTGGAGCTTTGTCCCGGCTGCTTTCTGGAAGCGGACCAAGGTCGCGATCGCGGTGTCCCAGATGATGCCGTCAAAATCGCGATACGCCTTGGCGTACGCTTGCGGGCTTCTGTCTCCCTTGGCCCAGTATCTCTGCTCGATCACGTCCATAAGATCCTGATCGTGCGGATGGACCATGAGCGGCAAGCCGGTTTTTGCAACGGCTTCAAAAGAGCGAAACAGCTCGCCGTGGTGGTGTAAACCGATTCCCGGCATGTGGGGATAATCGCGACCGGTGTCCCGCACCATAAAGATTTTAAACGCCAGGCAGCCCGCTTCGGCGAGGCTCGAAATGGCCTCCGGATCGGTTCCCGACGGATTGTGGTTGAAATCAACGATCGCTTTTTTCTTGCCGTCCTCGATCAGTTTCCGGAAGCGCTCGACGTTCGTCGTCGGCGGATTCACATTCGGCATGCCGATCGAGAGCGTGACGCCGCCGGCGGCCGCCGCCTGCGTTGCCGTGGTGAGATCTTCCTTGTGCGTAAAACCGGGGTCGCGATGATGCGTGTGGGTGTCAACCAGGCCTGGGATGACGGTCTTCCCCCTGGCATCGATCGCCTTTGTTGCCTGAGAGAAGGATCCCGGAATACCGAGCGCCGCAATCTTCTCTCCTGCGACGGCGATGTCGGCTTGGATCACTCCTGCCGGAGTCCAAACCTGCGCGCCCTCAATGACGAGATCAAACGTTGCCATGTTGTCTCCGCAAGTTTTGCATAAAAAAGTTTATACCCATTGTGTTAAACGGGTGTCAACCGAGCCGAGGGTCCACTAAACCTGAATCACGAGTATCCCAGGCGATCCTCTGGGAGAAACCTCCTTGATGTTAGGATACGCCGGAACTCGGCCGATCCACGTCGTGCTGGGATGGGCGACGAAAGCGGGACGGTAGTACAGTCGTGCGTCGGGCGAGGGTTAACTGCTGCGGGTTTTCACCCAACCAGTAAACCAAGCAAGCACATTGCGCGCGTCGTTACGCCGGCAGTTTGGGAAACTTCGGAAGCGCGGGATTCATATGATCCCAGGGCTGAGCGCTGGATACATAAAAATCCATTGCCGGGCGAAACCAACTCGGGTCATCGAGACTTCCGGCGGTAACAATCGCGAGATCAGGGAGGCCGCTGGATTTTCCGAACATGCGCGCGCCACATTCGGGGCAGAAGCCGCGGCTAAAAATGTTTCCATTGTCGGCTTTCGTATCGTAGTACTTGACATTGCCGGTGATCTTCAGCGCCGTGGCGGGTACGGCCATCGCTGCCACAAACGGGCTGCCGCTTGCCTTCTGACAGTCGCGACAGTGGCAATTGCCCGCAAATACCGGATCGGCCGAGCACTCGTAGCGGACGGCGCTACAGAGACATGCCCCGGCAAATTTAGTAGCCATAGTGAAGTCCTCCTGTTTCTTGGAATCGCAACTTTGAAACTGTGCTATTGGCGCCAGTGCGGCGGGTAAGTGCGCTGGTAATTGGGTAGCTCTTCGATGCGCTGCACCCATCTGGCGACGTTGGGAAAGGTTTGCGCGAGCGGGAGCAAGCCTAAATTAAACGGCTGGGCGGCTTCTTTGGACGCAGCGCGGAGGAGCAGTTGGACCAACGGAAATACGCCGATGTCCGCGGCGGAAATCTTATCGCCGACCAGCCAATCCGAACCGGCCAGGCGCTCGTCGAACGTTTTGAGCTCGTGGCGAACCGCCTGGGCGGCCTGTTGGATATCTTCGACTTTGTCCAATCCTTTGCCAAAGAAGATCGGGCGAACGACTTTGTCGCCGGCGCTCACGATATAGGATTCACATTCGGAGAACGTCCGCCAAATTAAGCCTGTTTCCTCGGGCGTTTTGCCGAAGAGCGGCGGATCGGGATATTTGCGATCAAGGTAACTCATGATTGCGAGCGACTCGTAGAGGACGAAGTCTCCATCTTTGAGAGTCGGGACTTTGCCGCGCGGGTTGAGCCGAAGGTAGGCCGGCGTTTTGTTCTCGCCTTTGGAAAACTCCAAGAGTTTCGATTCATACGCCAGTCCTTTTATTTCCAATGTCAGCATAACCCGCCACGCAAAGGGACTGCCGCTGCCCCAATAAAGCTTGATTGCCATGGTTCTCCCTCCTCTGTAGTTTGATCGTTTACTAGCCGAATCTAAATAATCCCCAGTTAGTCCGGCCGCTTGCAAGCTTCATTAGCCTCGTGGCAATGAAGCCTTTGGTTACTATAAGTTCCCTGTGCCTCTTCCAACAGTTTTTCACGAGCGGGACAGAAAGCAAGCTTGAGCCCAATAATTAACCGACCAAGACCGTCACTTGGCCTTAGTGGCCGTTGGCCAGCAAACCGTGGTCGAGCAGCATTTGCGGGACTTGGGTTGATTTGCCCGAGCCGGTTGGCGGTGAAAACCAACGCGCTGTGCGTGGTTAGCCTTTGGGCGATGGCGGTCCGATTTCGGAGAAGTAAATCCGGCTGTCGGATTCGTTGCGACAACCTAACCTAATCAACGAAACGCTGCGATCAAGGTGGTCTCCCTCTGATCAAATTATCCGCCCGGTGTTTTTATCAGAAATTGGACAGCAGTAAGACATATAGGTCGTTTCCATCCTTTTGTATGTGAATTTTTACACCCGGCAAATGCCTATCGTGTAACCATCGTGCACATACGGCGTTTCGCTTTCTAGATTACCTCCCGATTTTGTCTTATGCGTCAGCCTCGGAAGCCGTGTGGCATTTTTGTTGCGTTATTATTAGGGGAGCGATGTCTAACAGACTGGCCGACAAAAATCCTCGTCGCGGCCTGCTCCGCTTCGCGTTGCGGGCGCCGGTCCTTTTGTATCGCATTAGACTAGGATGTCTGCTGGGCGGCAGATTTCTATTGCTGAAACACACCGGGCGAAGAAGCGGTCTCCAGCGACGAACCGTTTTGGAGGTAGTCCGCCACGACAATGAATCGCGCTCCTACATAGTTTGCTCCGGCTGGGGCAAAGCCTCCGAATGGTACAAAAATCTTCAGCAGAACCCTGAAGCCGAGATAGAGGTGGGATGCCGCCGGATAAAAGTAGGCGCAATCAGACTATCTCAGAGGGAAGCAGAAGAAGAAATGCGGGGCTACGCGCGGCGGCATCCGAAAGCATACCGATGGCTCACCGCAACATTGCTTGGGCGGCAGGCGCCAGGAGAGGCACAAGAGTTAACTGAGCTGGCGAAAGGCATTCCCGTCATTCGCTTGCGATCGAGAAGAGAATGAACCTTTGCTGAGAGAAGTGGCAACGTGTAGTCTCCGGGAGCGGAGGATTTCTCCTTGCCAGATTCAGCCTTGCGTGCGTGCTCGCAATGGTACTTTGGAATGTCTCAATTTCTTGGGCCCCCGCTTTCGCCGCGCTGAAGACGACGGTAAGCAGTTAGAAATCATCCCCTGAGCAAAGAGGGTATTAAGAAGTTGTTTTCCTCATGATAAGCTGTGGGCGTTCCAAGCCGGGCTGGGTCGGTGACCGATGAGCAATCCCAAAACTCCGAGACATTGCCGGCACGAATGAGCGAAAACCGTAAATATGATATGAGTGTTGGTAGTGAAATTGCTTACTAACCGCTGAGGCGGAAATTTTGGTGAGGATGCAAAAATGTGGCGTCTACCGTTTCTGAATTTAACCTTCATGTTTTTGCTGTTGGCGATAATGACGATGCAGAAACTCGCTCCCGGAACGCAACACCTTGAAAGTGACCTCACTGAGTTTAGCGAAGGTGCTCCTCAGGTTCGCGCTCACTCCGTTCGCCTCGACGCCCGTTACCTCAGTCAACTATCTGCATTTTTTACTAATATCGCGGACCATTTGGCTCAGGTCTGGCAGCGGGCGGAGATCCTGGCCGAGTGGCCAATCGAAAATGACACCGTTCATTGGTATGAGTCTTATGCCCCGACTAGCGTGGAAAAAGATTTGATCGAAGCGAGATTTCATGTGGAAAACGCCGAGGTGTACGAATGGTCGATCAAAAATCGACAAAAGACTATGGCAGAACTCAACCAGGCTGAGCGCTTCGTGCAAAACGCTCGACCATTAATCAAAAGGCCGGCCTTGATGACGATCGATGCGGTTACAAAAGAACTGGAGATAATGAAATCAAATATCCCTGGTGAAGGAGCGAGCCGGCCGGCAAATTATGAAACCGTCAAGACAGACTTGGATCGGGTGATAGATTGGGTTCGCACGACCGGGAGAAAAAAAGCGCCAGGCTGGTTTTTGGGCGTCTAAACCACTAAGGTCGCGTGTTTCTAAAGAAGAAGAGGGGCCGCGAACGTTTCCCTTCAAGGTGTTTATTTCTCGGTCTGCCGTGCGGATGAAGAGTAGATTCAAACCCGAGCGCATCGCGATCTGCATCTTTTAGCCTTCGCCACCCTATGGCGTACCACGGCTCACGCACCTCCGCAGCTCTTCGAATTCGGCTTCCGTTTGAACCGCGTTCACGCAATCGACCCAGTCTGGCCGGCATATCAAGCGGCCAGGTACTCAGCAGCGATTCTCGATCACCGTTGCGCCTTCGCCATAGCCTGCACCAGAGCTAGCTAAGGGCGCGGTAAACTAATTCACCCGGGGCGATCCGTGCTCGTCTGGGCATCGAGCAAGGCTAATATCGAGACGGTCGATCCGGTCAAGAAAGAGGTTCGCGTCTTCCTTATTCCCTCGGGCCGCGGCTACTTTTCTGTCGAACCGCCGGGAATTAGAAGCGTCTGGCTCGGAGTGATTAAGTTCGGATTTGCGATTCGGTCGCGGTTGGCGTTGTAGATTCTCGGCCATAGGTTCGGGTTACCGTAGCGCGCGGCCGCGATGCTCCAAAGCGTGTCGCCCCGTCGGACTTTGTAGCTTGCGGGAGGGAACGACGTCGGAGGAACGGTCGACCGCAGCGTCGCTATTTTGTCGACCATCGCTCGGGCCTGCGGATGATTCGGCTCCACCGACAAGATTCGTCGTACGATTTGCTCGGCGGCCTTGAGCTTTTGCGCCGCGATAGCTTTACTGGCGGCGGTTAAGAGACTATTGAATAATGATTTACGCACTTCCGGGAGTTTAGCGAGTACCGAACCGTCCGCATCTGATCGTCGAGCTTCATCTAAACGGCTGAGCGCGGCGGAGGAGTTTCCCTCGCGCATCGCGCGCAACGGTTCGCGATAACTCTTTTCGGCCACGGTTACCGCGGAACTGGTTTCGGTTGGGGGTTCGACCCCCGCTATCGGTGGTTTTACGGGCGGAGCGGTTACTACGGACGGCGGCGGCACCGTCCCGTCGCGACACCGCCGCGCCCAAACAGCTATTAAGAAAGACGAAACGCAGTGATCCGAGATAATTTCTCAAGAGCACGGCGAGCCGGCGTCCGGCAATCGGATCGGCGGCCCCGGGCGGATTTTCCGCTTCCAGAAACACGACGTCGTCATCACCGACAAAATCCCCGTGGCCGATGAAGTGGAGAACATGCGGTTTGTTCTTGAGCAGCGCGTCGTCGAGGCTTTCAAGAGTGGCGTGCTCCAGACGCATGGTCTCGACGCGCCCTTCCTCGACCAGATCGTGCAGCGCGTCGTCCAAGTGCGCCAGCTCGGTGCCGACACTGAGTTCGGGACGATCCTTCGGCGCAGCTATGACCATGAGCAGGCGCAGCGGCGGTTCCACCACCAGCGTGGGCGGGGGCTGGTCGACGTCGAGCCAGCGGATCACGGGCTTCATTTGATCGGAAAAAATGAAGTCTTCCTGCCGAGGGTTGTAAAGAAATTTCCACGGGAGCCGCGCGAGATCCGGTGCCTCGGTCGTGTTGATGAGAAAACGCAGTCCCTCGTGCCGCTGGGGGTCCACGGCACGCAAGCTGCCTTGAAGGTAGGGCTGTAGATGCGAAGAGAACAGGATCTCGTAGAGTTTCGCGCCGACGCTTTTTGCGTTCTCTTCCGAGGGCAGCAGGCTGGTGCCGGCTTCGGCGCGGCGCAGGGCGCCTTCGATCGCGCTTCCCGAAGACCAGAGCAGGGTTTCCAGTACGCCAGGATCCAATGGACACGATTGAGCGGGCAGGCTCCCGGCGGGAGATCCTGTCACCGCCACCGGATAAGCGCCGGCGACGCCCCGACCGAAGCGAATTTCGATGGGCCGGTATGAATAAGACTCCAAAGCCGCATCCGGCAGGTCGGCCTTCTTCGATTCGCTTCCATGCGCGGTTGCCAGATCAGCGACCTCCATCAGCACCTCCGCGGCGACGGTGCCTTCGGGCGTAAGAACCGTCACCGCCTTAAGGTAGGCAGGCATGGCCTCAAACGGCGTCGCCTCAATCATTACCGGCAACACCCGACCCGTGGAATTAGGCCATTTTCTGCTGGCGATCTTCAGCTCGGTGAGTGTGTACCGGCCTTTCGCCACCGATTTATACTGCAATTACGACGCTCGGCGAAATCTTTTTTGGTTAGAATCGGCTAAAAGATTGACACCGCTGAGGGCGGGTTGGGATTTATTGAATTGGCGATCCCCCTCGGTGATTTCCTATCACGAAGCGGTTTTTCTTTAAGATTCAGTGACGGGCTTGTATGGCGACTGCAACGTTGTAGGATAAAAACCGGCTCAGGAGGAACCGATGGCCGAAACGCTTCGATCTACCCGCCCACTAGATTTCACCCCGCAGCATGATGTCTTTCCCGCTCCTGCCGATTTGGCACGACGCGTTTATTTATTTTCTTTTGCACTATTCGCGCATCCTCGACGACACCGAGGCGTTGGTGCGGCTCAATCTCGGCGCCGCGGCGCGAAACGATTATGGCACGGCCGATGCGAGCCCCCAAGTCCGGGCGGCGTCAAGCTCACTAATTTGCTCGATCCGGACGGACTAACGTGGGAGGTGGGAGCACGGGCTGGCCGCAGTGTCGTTAGAGTGCCGCTCGCGGCCCATGGCATGGCGAATTTCACGATGCGGTGAGATTCTCTTCTGCTTTTTTAGTCGGCCTCGGGGGCAAAGCTCCGGTATGAACGAAGGCCCTTCAGACACGTTGGTTTCTTTCGGCGCCACCGGCGATCTCGCGGATAAGCAGAGCTTCCCGGCCGGAGAGTAAAACTCTTTGGGACGGGTCCACGACGAGCCACAGTTGAAATGAGATCTGGCGCCGGAGCGCCGGCGATTCGATTGGCCCAGCTCGGCGCAGGCGGAATTTTCCCGCTCCGTGCGGTAAAGGAAGAATAAATCATGGATATACGGCTCGCTTGCCGGTTAAGCCACGCCAGTAATTTGGCCTATGCGATCCCCGGGAAAGGTCAGAGTTTCGAGCCATATCCGGAACTCAATGATGACCTCCGGATTGTTGGTTTCAAGCCGCATGGATGTACGTTCTTTTGTCCAACGGGATTGGGTAATATCAATGCCTGCTATTACGGAGTCACCACGAATAATGAAGCAATCCTCGCCTTTCGCGGAACACAGCCTCCCACCCTGATTTTCAAAGATCCGGAGAAATTTTTCAAAGTGGTTGTGGACGACTGGTTGAATGACGCCAACGCCGCGTTGGTGAGCGGGGCGGATTTGCCGGGCAAGGTCCATAAGGGTTTTCTGGCGTCGTTGAACACCCTCTGGCCGGATTTAATTAAGTTTTTGCAAACAAGTCATGACAAGACCAACCCCTTATACATCACCGGCCATAGCAAGGGTGGTGGATTAGCCTATCTCGCCGGGTATAAGTTGTGGAAAAACAATTTTGACCCTACCGCGATTTACACCTTCGCGGCTCCGCGGGTTGGTGACGCGGGATTCGCCGCGCTATTCGACGATAAGTTGATATCAAAAACCTGGCGCCTCGAATACCACGACGATATCGTACCGCATCTGCCACCGCACACTGCGGCGTGGACCGTATTTCTGAAAGGGTTTAAATTAGTGAGCTTCAAACTTCCGATCGCGACAAGCCAGCTTGATACCAGGTTTACCAGACTGATCGAACGCATCGACAAGCTAAAGGAAGAAGGCCTCGGAAATTATGTTTCAGCCGGCACGCTGGGATTCATAAACTGGGATGATCCTCCTAAAGGTGAACCCGACACCCCGGATTTAACCAGACGCCGCGAAATTCACTTGGCTGAGAAGATATTCAGGGGCCAGACAATTGAGATTATCATGGACCATTTCTTGGACCATGGATACATGCCGTTTGCGTGTCACGGCTATTGACACAGCCCGGTGGTTTGGTACCGTCGAAGTATCATCGCAAAAGTTCGACAAGCACCCTCCAACAAGGAGATCGCGATTATGAAGACCATGAAACTTTACTTCGCTACCATCTTGGGTTTGGTGTGTTGCTGCAGTTTCGTTTCGCGAAGCGCCGCGGACAGCTCGTTTTACGCCAAGGGCAAAGAAGAGGGACGGGTGCTGCTCTATACTTCGCTGGCGAACGCCGATACCAAAGCGTTTCGTAGCGCGTTTGAGAAAGCGAACCCGGGTGTGAAATTGGAAATCTATCGCGCCTCCGGTACGACGATCTTGCAAAAGATTCTGACCGAAAACCGAGCCGGAGCGGACATCGTCGATGCCGTGATGACGGAGGGCACCGTCCTGCACGCATTGAAAGACAAGAATCTGCTGGCTAAATTTGACTCCCCCGAGCGCAAGGCATTCGATGCCCGCTTCAAGGACAAGGAAGGGTACTGGACCGATGTCTACCCCACCGTGCACTCCATTCCCTATAATACCAAGCTCGTCGCGCAGCAGGATCTCCCCAGGCATTACACCGATCTCTCGGATCCAAAATGGAAGGGCAAACTCGGAGCCAATCGAAACAACTTTATGTTTCTGGCCGCAATGCTCGAATTGTACGGTAACGAGAAAGGTGAAGATTTTCTGCACAAGCTCGCGCAACAAAACCCGCAGGTTCGTGATGGGGGAACACTCACGGCCACTCTCGTGGGCGCGGGAGAATTACCGATCGCGTTTTCCGTCAACGCCAACAATGTCGAAAACGTAAAGGAATCAGGCAGTCCTGTCGATTGGGTCCGAATCGACGATCCACTTTATGGCGAACCCCATCCCGCGGCCGTCATAGCCCGAGCGCCGCATCCGAACGCTGCCCGGCTGGTCGTGGAATTCGCGATTTCCAAAGACGGACAGCAGCTGATGAGCAAGCTCGGAAAAGTCCCGGGACGGAGCGATGTCCAACCCACGATAGGTGTCGATCGCGCAAAGCTGCGCATTATTTCGCCCGAAGACGAGGCGAAAACCGCCTACTATCAAAAAATGTTCGATGATTTGTTTGGGAGGTAACAGACGCATCCGCTTGGGCCCTCGAACCTTATTTTTCACCCTGCTTATTTCGATGTGTCGGGAAATTAAATGGGACATTCTTCTTTTTCTCTTGCCTGCTGACAATAAACAAAGGTAGATGCCTGTATGCCTCGCACAGCCCGATCCTCGGTAGGAGGCCTTCCCTTCTATGGTTCAACCGCATCCTATAGCCGCGCACAAGCTTGGCCGGTCTTGCGGCGCGCATGGCACCGACTGATTTCACTCTAAAAAAATTCCGTCGCATTCGCAGGTCGATCATCCATGAGCAATACCATTTCGCAAACTGCACAGATCAAAATTGTCCAAACCATTAGCAAGGAACTCGGCGTCGGGTCCCAGCAGGTCGCCGCCGCGATTGGGCTGCTCGACGAAGGGGCGACGGTGCCCTTCATCGCACGCTATCGGAAGGAGGTGACCGGAAACCTGGACGATACGCACCTGCGCAATCTTGAAGAACGGCTGCTGTACCTGCGCGAACTGGAAGAAAGGCGCGCGGTGGTTCTCGCATCGATCGAGGGGCAGGGCAAACTCACCGATGAGCTACGGGGCGCCGTCGAGGCAGCCGCCACCAAACAAACGCTGGAAGACATCTATCTGCCCCATAAACCGAAACGCCGCACGCGGGCGCACCTTGCGCGTGAAGCCGGGCTGGAGCCGCTGGCCGATGCGCTGTTCGCTGATTCCACGCTCGACCCGGAGCAAGAAGCGGCGAAGTACGTCAATGACAAATCTGGCGCCGAAGACGGTGTGCCGGACGTAAAGGCTGCGCTCGACGGCGCGCGCGACATTCTTACCGAGCGTTTCGCCGAGACGGCCGAGCTGCTCGCCAAACTGCGTGCCCGGATGTGGGAACAATGCGTCGTTACCTCCAAAGTGTTGAAAGACAAAGAGACGGCCGCGGCAGAAAAATTTCGCGACTACTATGACTATGCGGAAACGATACGCACTATTCCGTCGCATCGCGCGCTCGCACTGTTCCGCGGCCGCAGCCTGGAGGTGTTGACCATCGAACTGAGCCTGGGAGAGGAACTGGAGGCGCTGGTCCCGCATCCTTGCGCGGCGATGATCGCAGCGCATTTCGGCATCGAAGACCGCGGCCGGCGCGCCGATAAGTGGTTAGCCGGAGTTTGCGACTGGACCTGGCGGGTCAAAGCCCACCTGCACATCAGCACCGAGCTATTGATGCAATTGCGCGAAGCAGCGGAAGCCGAGGCGATCAAGATTTTCGGCCGCAACCTGCACGAGCTGTTGCTCGCGGCACCTGCAGGGCGCAAGGCCGTGCTCGGCCTCGACCCCGGTGTGCGCACCGGCTGCAAAGTGGCGATCGTGGATGCCACCGGCAAGCTGTTGGAAACAGCGACGATCTATCCACACCAGCCGCGCAATGACTGGCAGGGATCGCTGGCAACCCTGGCGCGCATGGTCGTGCAGCACGGCGTCGAACTGATCTCGATCGGCAACGGCACTGCCAGCCGCGAGACCGACAAGCTCGCGGCCGAAGTGATTAAGCTGATCGCCGCGAAAATGCCGCAACGGAATGTGCACAAGATCGTGGTCAGCGAGGCTGGCGCGTCGGTCTATTCGGCGTCGGCGTTGGCGGCCGCCGAGTTTCCCGAGCTCGACGTGAGCTTGCGCGGCGCCGTGTCTATCGCCCGGCGCTTGCAAGATCCGCTGGCCGAGCTGGTGAAGATCGACCCCAAGTCGATCGGCGTCGGCCAATATCAGCATGACGTAAATCAACGCGCGCTAGCGCGCGCCCTCGATGCGAGCGTCGAAGACTGTGTCAACGCGGTGGGCGTGGACGTTAATACAGCTTCAGCGCCTCTGCTGGCGCGCGTGTCGGGGTTGAACACCGTGGTGGCAAAAAACATCGTCGAGTACCGCAATGCCAACGGTGCGTTCCCGAATCGCAAAACGATCCGCAAGGTACCACGTCTCGGCGACAAAACCTTCGAGCAGGCCGCAGGCTTCCTACGCATCAACGACGGCGACAATCCGCTTGACCGCTCCGCGGTTCACCCCGAAGCCTACCCGGTGGTCGAGCGCATTCTGGGACGCATCGGTAAAAGCATCGTCGAAGTAATGGGCCAGCCGGCGGTGCTGAAGGGTCTTTCGCCCGCCGCCTTTACCGATGACAAATTCGGCGTGCCGACGGTGCGCGATATCCTAACTGAGCTGGAAAAGCCGGGCCGTGATCCGCGCCCCGAATTTAAGACCGCCACCTTTGAGGCGGGCATCGAGTCTCCTTCCGATCTGCGGGCCGGCATGATCCTAGAGGGCGTCGTGACCAACGTCGCCGCTTTCGGCGCTTTCGTCGACATCGGCGTGCACCAAGACGGCCTCGTGCATGTGTCCGCGATGGTGAACAGATTCGTGAAAGACCCGCACGAACTCGTCAAACCCGGGCAGATCGTCAAGGTGAAGGTGATGGCAGTTGATGAGAAGCGCCAGCGCATTTCCCTGAGTATGCGCCTCGACGACGCACCCGCCACCGGGTTGCGCTCAGGCGAGGCGGGCGCGGCGCGCGGCGCGCGTCAGGGCCCGTCCGAACCCAAGCGCGCCCCAGCACAGGAGCCACAGGCCCGCGGCGCGCTGGCGCTGGCGCTGGAGCGCGCCAAGCTGAAGAAGTAATGCGCGGGCTTGCGGGACGGGTGAGCCGGGCTTTCGCCGGGTGGAGCTAAGAAGTGGGTCTGCAGCCGGATCGAGTTTTCGTCTCGCCGTGAAATGGGGGGGCAGCATTTTATTTTCTCTTGTTTTTCCTGTTTTTTGATACCCCTTGCTGGAATGCCCTTGCAATATTGTCTCCTCGGACATGGGGTCAGCGCGCGACCAACTTGCCGATCGCGGAAAGTGGCTCAACGCGATCGCAGATGATTTTTAAAATCGCTAAAAGTGGAACCGCCATCAGCGCGCCGGGTATGCCCCACAGCCAGCCCCAAAAAATCAACCATAAGAAGATGATAACCGGATTAAGCATAAAACGGCGGCTGATGACGAAGGGCAAAAGTAAGTATTCCTCGAGCAGATTCAAAGCAAAATAGACCGAGGGAACAAGGAGAATTGTTGTCGTGTGATCCAACGTCAAGAGAGCGACGGAGGTCACGGTACCGATACCAACGATCGCACCTAAAAAAGGAATGAAGTGCAGGAACCCTGCCGTTACACCCCATAAAGCCGGATTAGGCATCCCGAGCAGGAACATTGCTAGACCCACAGCGGTTCCGAACATGATGTTGAGCGCAGTGACGGCTAAAAGGTAACTGGAAACATCGTGTTCGATCTGCCGCGAGATTTCGACGGCGCATTTTTTATCCCGGAGTCGGGGCAGCAGATTGACCAGTTTACGCAGGAACAGATCCCCGGATGCTAGGAGAAAGAATAGCAGAAGAAGCATGACAACCACGCCGACAACGAAATCCTGAGTCTGATCCAGCAAGATCTCCCCCACACCGGATTTCTTCACTTCGACCTTCTGAGTCTTCTGGCCGAGATCTAAGCTTGTAATCCGGTCAACCTCTTGGCTTGCTTTGCTGATCTCCTGGACTGGTAGCTTTATTCTTTGCAGTTTGTCCTCGATCTGCCGTATGCTTGCCGGTAACCTGGACATCCAACCACTTGCGGGAGCGGCGAGTTTATAGATTCCGTAGGTCAAGGAACCGATAAGAGCACAGAAGACCAATGCGGCTCCGAGGGGTTGAGGTAAGCGGAGTTGCGACAAGCTTCTGACGAGCGGAGCAAACATGAAATTCAGGAGAAAAGCCAAAACGACGGGGACAAAAAAACTACTGCCAATCTTTAGAGCGGACAACACCAACAGAATGAAAATACCGCTCAGCGTCAGAGAGCGGATGTCGACCGGCTGCAGAACCCTGGTTACCTGATGGATGTTTGGTCTAGGAGCACTGGATTGACGTTCCGCAGACGCGTCATTGTCGCTAAAAAGTCCACGCGGGGGTGGCGGTGCTGTGATCTTGTCGTTCATCTAAACGCGAGCCGGTACGAGAGTTGAGTTTCTGAACTGTGTGCCGTCAGGCTGGACCGCTGCATTGCTGTCCAGGACACGATTGACAATATCCCAGTTAATGGCGCGCCTTTCCCCATCGGAATCAGGCTCTCCTTTCCCCTTCCCTTGACCGGTCTCCACGGTCCGGCGATTTGATCCCAATGCATGATTCTCCTTGTCCAATTCTGGATGCTTTAGTTTTTGGATACGACAAAGACCAAGACTACGCCTCCCACGAATGCCATCGCTCCGAATATGGGCGGGAGCGGAATCGTCTCTTTCCTTTCCGTTGTCGCTTGAAGCGGCCCGATGTCAACGACTTTCTCGCGTTTGGTGTATTTAATCCCCTGATAACCGAAGGAAACCATTGAAAGGCCGATGAGAATGATGCCAATGAGCGTCGCAGGTTTCATTTTTGTATAGCCTCCTCTGGGTTCACTACTCTTTATCTCCTTGTCCGAGAATCCGTCCCATCCTTAATAAAGAGCTTTTTTCCGGAACCTCTAACATCAGTCGTTTGTTATCCTGATCTTCTCCTTAATAGGAACGTCGCTGATGTTCTGGATTTTAAATGGGGGGTCTGTGGCGCCCGGCAACAAAGCTGATGAGGTATAAGACCAGGAAGACAACGAATAAGATCCAGGCGATTTGTGTGGCGGCGCCGGCAAGGCCCGACAGACCTAAAACTCCGGCGATCAATCCTATAACCAAAAACGTCAGCGACCAATTCAGCATAACGTTCTATCTCCTTCCTTCCGGCGGTTTTGCCGCACCCCGATGCCTGCCTGCGTGTTGAGTTGGAAAAAGATTGGATTTTGCAAGCAGGCTGCTTCGTGCTTAAAGCAGCAAGGCTTGTGCCACTGATCTATTAACATTGATTTTATAGCGATTGGCAATTCCTACTTCATTTGCGGTCAGCGCAGATACAGGAGGAAATTCCCTACAGAGGGAAATTATTCCTACAGGCAACTTTCCTGGTGCAAACTGTCCCACGAACGCGTCTGGTAATTGTTATCTGTCGCTGGTTCGCATCGAACAGTTTTTCGGAAAGAAAAAAAGATAAAGGGTTCCAGCGTTTTAGCTCCTTAACGACGTCTGGCACGTGGCTTGCCCACGCATAGTGGAGGCGGGGCTTGAAATTATTTTTGACGCTTACCGGGGCGATGGCGTTGTGATTGCTTAGACTCTGATTGGAGCAACGAGAAGAGTGGAGGAAAGGATATGAATGGAATGTCCGCGCGTACGAAACAAAACAAAGGGCGGCAGTTGCCGCCGATACACCGCGGTCCATCAGTGGGAGGTTATACCGAGGAACCGGACCGCCTTCCTTTCCGGATCGGCGACATCAGGGCCGCGAAGGCCAATGATATCTTCGAACCGAAGTTATTTCGCTGTCCCGAGACTCTTCTCATGTTGGCAGTGCTCGACGATGCGATTCAATGTTTCTTGCGGTATCGGGGCGCCAAGAGGCGCAAGGAGCAAAAGGTGTTTCAGTCAACAAAAGATTGGATTTTGAGCACTGAAAGCAACTGGATCTTCAGCTTCGAGAGTGTTTGTGAGATTGTAAGAATTGACCCCAATTACATTAGAGGCGCTTTGTTTAGGTCGGGTGCCGACCAGCACGTCGAGGGACGCGACAGGTCACACGTCTTTTTAACCCCACGAGCGTTCCGGCAAGATCATCCAACAACGGCTTCGCCCCGTGAACATCAGGTCTCATCGGTGCCCGTGCTTCTAAGGAAGGCCGGATAAATAGGAGAAACTTCTGCGCGCAAGAATTCGCGCCGTTTTCACTGAGCTATTCATAGTCCAAAAACTAAATCGGAGGTTTGTATGGAGAAAAGAAAACGAGCTAAAGCTTGGGCAGCGCTGCTGCTATCAGGATTATTGGTAACCGGCTGCCAGGCTCTCACGGGCAAAACGGCTGGTCAGAACATCGATGACGCAACCATCAGCGCCTCTGTCAAATCGCAGATCGTGGCTGACCGGGCCGCAAACCTGGTTCGCGTGGACGTTGATACCAATAACGGAGTAGTCGCTCTCAACGGCACGGTAGAATCGGTCGAACAGAAGATCCGTGCTGAGCAGTTAGCCCGACGGGTGAACGGCGTAAAAGAAGTAGTGAACAATCTCCAAATTGCGAATAGATAGCTGCCAGTGCGGCCAGCGGATAATATCTAGGATGCCAATCACGATCGCCGCAGACATGACCATCTGTGACAATCTGATTGAGCCGCTTGGGTATTATCAGAGCACTACGATGCCAGCGACCAATCCTGCGGACGGCTGCGTAGGCACAGATCTGCAAACGTTGCGCGAAGCGGATCGGAATCGGGACCTTAAGTTACAGATCGATAGGCTAGCCAACGATTGACTAGAATACAGAGTCTGACGAGGGCGGAATTTCAGGCCAAAGCGAGCCGCGGCAAAGCGCGCCAAGGACTTCACCCACGGCCCGATAATCGGCAAACTCACCCGCCGGTTACGCAGCCGTATCGCAGACGATCTGTGCACCCCACCTGGCTTTGCACCAACTTGTGAAATTATGGTTGCGGTTGGTCGCGGTTCGATTCAATCTTGATAGGCCGGAACTTCCTGAACCGTCGGTTAATATAAAAACGACTGGACGTGCCGTTTCTAGCCAACCCTAGACTCTGAGCTCGTTACCTGGAGGCGCGGTGACTAGAGCAGCTCTTTGATGAAAATCAAATTTCATTGGCAGCCAGCGGCTGTACGCGCATCGTCACACGACCGGTTGGCGCACATTGACTATGGCCGATTCAAGAGCTTTCCCATCGAACAGGACGAGCCTCTGCCCATGGTGCTTCGGTACGTGGTGCGCAACGCATGCCGGGCCACCCTCGGCGAGCGGGCAGAAGAGCGGTGGTGGTGCCTGCCGTCTAGAGTGAAGGCTCATATGAAGTCTGCAGCAACCCTTGGGCTGACACACTTCGCAGATCAGGCGAATGCGCCATTGGTACATGGTTTGCGTATATCATCGTCAATTACGGAGCAGATTCCCAACACAGAACTGGCAACCAAAACATCCGCCGGGATAACAGATTTCAGCCCGTCGGTCGGAGGAAGCCCGCGGTTCAGGAGGCACCATGAATTCTGATGAGCGGCCCGATGCGGCGATCGATAAGGACATGCCCCTGCGAGACGACATTCGCTTGCTCGGGCGCTTGCTCGGCGAAAATCTGCGCGAGCAAGAGGGTGAAGCGGTATTCAACCGGATCGAGCATATCCGCCAGACTGCGGTTCGCTTTCGCCGGGATGGCGATCTTCAAGCGCGAGATCAACTCGAAGCGACGGTTCACAGTTTGAGCCACGACGCCACCTTATCGGTGGTGCGGGCGTTCACTTGTTTTTCCCAGCTGAGTAATCTTGCCGAGGACTTGCACCATAACCGGCGCCGTCGCGCCTATCAGTTGGCGGGTTCGCCACCCCAGGAAGGCAGCTTGGCTCTTGCGCTCGACCGGCTGGCGAATTTGGCGTCGCAAGAGCTGCAGTCGTTTTTTGCCGATGCTTTGATTTCTCCGGTTTTGACCGCCCACCCCACGGAAGTACAGCGCAAGAGTATTCTCGATTGCTTGCGGGAGATCGCCATGCTTCTCGATAAACGGGACCGGTTCCGGCAGACACCGGAGGAACGGGCGCTGAACGAAGAAGGCCTGCGGCGCGGCATTCTGACTCTTTGGCAGACGCGGGCCGTGCGGGAGCTGAGGCTTACCGTGCGCGATGAAATCGACAATGGTCTGTCGTACTACGGCACCACTTTCCTGGAGCAGCTGCCGCGACTGTACGGTGCGCTCGAGGATCTGCTCCAAGTTCATTGGCCTGACGCCCGCTTCCGGATTCCCCCCTTTATAAGGTTGGGGAGTTGGATCGGCGGGGACCGCGACGGCAACCCCTACGTAACTCACGACGTCCTCATTTACGCTCTGCAGCGGCAGTCTTCCGTGGCTTTCGACTTCTATCTGACCCAACTCCGTCAGCTACAAACGGAACTCTCGCAGTCCCTCCAACTCGTGCAGGTGACTGCGGGACTGCGTGCGCTTGCCTCACTTTCGTCGGACGAGTCGGAGCATCGCCGCGACGAACCCTACCGGTTGGCGTTAAGCGGAGTTTACGGGCGGGTCGCGGCTACCGAGCGAGCCTTTGATCCTCTCATGACGGAGCGGGAGTCGAATTCGACCACGAAACCCTATGCCAATCCAGATGAGTTGGGACGGGACTTGGAAATCATCGCTGATTCTCTTGTGGTTAACGGCTCGGCTCTTATTGCGCGGGGCCGCCTGCGCAGCCTGCGGCGAGCCGTTCAGGTGTTTGGGTTTCATCTGGCCGCTTTGGATCTCAGACAGAACAGCTCGGTGCACGAGCGGATCGTGGCCGAGCTTTTGAGGTTGTCAAGTTCTTAGTTGAAATTTACTTGAGTGACTCCTGCCTGAATTCATCATGCTGCCGATTTTAGCTTGCGACCTTCAGCCTGCTCTGCGTCAATTGCTGCCACCACCTGTTTGATGGCTGCGTATCCCTTAACCCTCTTGAATCCCTGCTCGCAGTGAAGCAGCACCGCTCCCAACCATCGCTGGGCCATCCGACTCCCACGATAGCGCTTGAGATTGCCTTCGCAGTCCCTGACGGTGGAGAACATGCTCTCTATCGGATTGGTGGAGTGAAGCGTCTTTCTGAGCAGCGCCGGGACCTTAAGCCGGTGAAGCGTCAGGATCTCCTCGCGCGCCTCCCTCAACGACTCAGCCGCCGATTCGTTGATCTGGCTTAGCCACTGCTCAAAGTCCTTAAGCATCCTGTTGGCATCGGCGTAACTGTTCTGCTCCAGCGCCGCGCGAAACCGCCGATGCGCTTCCTGCCGCCAACGCTTGGCCAGGTGGCGCTGAATGTTTCGATCCTTGTGAATCGTACACCTCTGGTGGATCAGCCCGCTACCAAAACGCTGCCTGAGCCCCTTGATGATCCCCTGGCCCCCGTCCGTGACAAAGAGAATCTTTTTCGATAACGCCAACCCTCGACTCTCCAACTCCGACAAAAGCGCCTCGCAGATCTCGTGGTTCTCGGTCGCCCCCTGCCAAAACCCAAGCACGTGCTTTCTCCCGGACACATCAAGCCCCAAAGCGATAATGAAAGCCTCTCCTGCTCGATGGATGGTGTCGAGAAACACAGCAAAACAATGAACGCCCTTGAGGCTGCGCTCCCGAAATTGCTTAAGCTTGCCTGCCGTCGCCTCCACGAGGTGGCGAGACACTGAACTGGCCGACACCCCGAAGGCCTCGGCCGCTCCCACCAGCGTCTCCTGGTATCTGCGGCCCGCCAACCCCCGAAGCACTCGCCCCAACAGCTCCTCCGAAAACTCTCCCCGCTTCTTTAGCTTCCCGTACGTCCTTAGCTCCATCTCTCCCTCAACCCCTCGAAGCCGAGGATGTTCTACCTTGACCTTGCGGTCCCCTATAAAAACCGACCCCGGCTGGGTCGCCCACTTGCGCACCTCTGAGCTGTAGGGCCGATAATCAGGACCCGCTATCTCCTCGCGCTCCAGGTACATCACCGCCTCGGCTACCATCCGCCCTAAGTCCAAAGCTAATCCGTCCAACCCCCGCTTGCCTTCAGAGATTACCTCCAGCATCCGTCCTAACAACCACCTCCTGCCTCGCAGTTGTTGGAACAAACGGCTTGCCTTCTTCCTCCCAATGGTGTCTTCTCTCATACGAGTGGCTCCTTTCTATTTGCTCAACCGTGGATTGTCCCACGGTGGAGCCACTCATTCAAATTTCAACTAAATCCAGTATAACCTCGAGCTTTTTCGTGTCGGCGCTCGACGCGATGGGTATCATCGGCTGGACGAGTCCGACCGCCAACGCTGGCTCTTGGAGGAACTGGAGCTTCCGCGCCTGCTACGCTCTCCCCATGTGCGCTACAGCGACGAAACGGAAGAAGAGTTGCAAATCTTCGACGCCGCAACCGAACTGTACCAACGCTACGGACGCCAAGCGTTGCCGAATACCGTTGTCTCTACCACAACGGCGATGAGCGACCTCCTTGAAGCCGCGCTGTTGCTCAAGGAAGCGGGTTTCCTGCGCCCGCGAGAACGACCGGCGATTGCCATGAACATCGTGCCGTTGTTCGAAACGATCGGCGGCCTGCGCGCATCGACCGCAATCATGGATGAGCTATTGAGCTTGGGTCTGTACCGGCAACTCTTGGCGGAACGTGGAGACGTCCAGGAAATCATGTTGGGTTATTCCGATAGCAACAAGGAAGGCGGCTACCTAACGTCGAACTGGGAACTGTACAAGGCGGAGGTCGGTTTGGTGCAGGTGTGCCGGCGGCACGGCGTAAAGCTGCGCCTGTTCCACGGCCGAGGCGGGACCGTAGGACGGGGCGGCGGGCCCAGCTATGAAGCCATTCTGGCGCAGCCGCCGGGAACCGTGTCGGGTCAGATTCGCATCACCGAGCAGGGGGAAGTCATTGCCAGCAAATACGCCGATCCCGATATCGGACGCCGCAATCTGGAAACCTTGGTGGCTGCGACCTTGGAGGCGACCCTGGTCAGGCCCAACACCCAAGTAAAAGAAGCCTACCTCGAGGCCATGGAGGAGCTGTCGGAAGAGGCTTACGGCGCATACCGGTCGCTGGTCTATGAGACGGCCGGATTCGTCGATTTCTTCCGCGCGGCTACGCCCATCACCGAGATTGCTGAGCTGCACGCCGGCAGCCGGCCCGTGTCGCGAACAACATCGCAGCGCATCGAAGAGCTGCGCGCGATTCCATGGGTTTTCAGCTGGTCGTTGGCGCGCATGATGCTCCCGGGATGGTTCGGCTTTGGGACCGCGGTGGATGTTTTTCTTATTCGGCGACAGGCAGCCGGCCTGCAGCTTTTGCGTGAAATGTACCGCTGCTGGTCCTTTTTCCGCACCTTACTGTCGAACATGGACATGGTTCTCGCCAAAAGCGATATCCACATCGCAGCGCTTTACGCCGAATTGGTGCCCGACGAAAAGCTCCGCAACCTTATCTTCGGCCGTATCCGCCAAGACATCCAGTCCAGCATCGGCCATCTGCTCACGATCACCGAACAAGCTGAATTACTGGATTCTAATCCTTGGCTCGCGCGCAGTTTTCGCAATCGTGTGCCCTACATCGACCCGCTCAATCACCTTCAGGTGGAAGCACTCAGACGTTATCGCGCCGGCCACACTGATGAAAAAGTCAAGCGTGCCGTTCTCCTGACTATCAACGGGCTCGCCGCCGGCCTCCGCAACAGCGGCTGAATTCGTAACGGGAAGAAAAGGCGGTTACAGTTCTCTTTCGGCCATGAAAGCGGCCAGATCGCCCACGCGACAACTGTAACCCCACTCATTGTCATACCAGGATAGCACCTTGGCCATCTTACTTTCCATCACGACGGTACATGGACCGTCAACGATTGAGGACGCAGCGTTGCCGCGGAAATCAGTGGAAACCAGCGGCTCATCGCAAAATTCCAAGATGCCGTTTAGAGCCCCGTCCGCGGCGCTTCGTAGCGCGTCGTTGACGGCTTCGGCTGAAGCCGGCTTCTCGAGATCGACCACCAAATCGACAATGGAGACCGTCGAAGTGGGGACTCTTAGCGACAGTCCATGAAGTTTGCCTTTTAGTTGCGGCATGACAAGACCGATTGCTTTCGCCGCGCCTGTGGTCGTGGGAATAATGTTCATGGCCGCGGTGCGGGCCCGGCGCAGATCTTTGTGCATCAGGTCCAGCGTCCGCTGGTCGTTGGTATAGGAGTGCGTCGTAGTCATGAGCCCGCGCTCGATGCCAAAAATCTCGTGCAGCACTTTGGTTACCGGAGCGAGACAGTTCGTCGTGCAGGAGGCGTTGGACACGATATGATGTTTGTCTGGATTGTAGGTGGAGTCATTGACCCCCAAAACCAAGGTGATGTCCTCGTTCGTCGCGGGCGCCGTGATGATCGCTTTCTTTGCTCCTGCTTCCAAATGGGCTCGCACTTGAGCGCCGTCGGTAAAGACGCCGGTGGATTCGATAACGATATCGACGCCGAGCTCTCGCCAAGGCAGGCGCGCGGGGTCTTTTTGATTGAGGACCATGATCTCCCAGTCGTCGATTTTTAAGACACCCTCGCCGATTTCGATCCGGCCGGGAAAAATCCCATAGGTTGAATCGTAGCGAAAGAGATGCGCGTTGGTTGGTAAGTCTGCCATGTCGTTCACTGCCACCACGGTGAGCTCTTGTTTATGCCGTTGGAGCATGGCGCGCAGGGCAAGCCGGCCGATGCGACCGAATCCATTAATGGCGAGTTTGGTAGACATAACTCTTAGCCTCCCGAGTGCTGCGGTTCAAAACATTCTTCCGCTACTGCAATCTACTGTCAACCCCCTAGCGCAAGCAACTTTTATTCCGTGCTGCCAAGCCTATCATGAGAGTGTGTTCCAGGAAGGTTGTTGATGAAACACGGTTCAGAATGCTTCGAGAGCTGGAGCATCAAAGGAAATTCCTCAACGATTTCAAAAGCTCTCCGTAGGTTCCCTCGCTAACCTCAGGGCTCTGGGCCGCGTGGAAGGACTCCGAGGTAGCATTTCCGCCGCCTCCTTGATTAGAAAGAGGGAACCGAAGTCTCGTTCGCTGTGATGATAATTCAGTCACTGACTGCATATTTCTAGTGCATCTTGAAAGTTGCGTTAGGCGTGGGTTCAAGTCGATTCGAACTTATCCAGGATGCGATGCAGAGATCGCGTTATTTTTTTGCTTTGTGGTGGCACGTCTATTGCACTCGCACAGCTTTAACAGCCCACACGATCATTCAATTTGATCATCCGGCATCAAAAAGGAAACAAAAAGATGGATCACAATTCAAGTTGTGATTCGCCGGTTGGACATCGGGTCGGCATACTCGTTGGCGGAGGACCGGCTCCGGGAATCAATGGCGCTATCGGTGCAGTTACCCTTGAGGCCGGTAATCGCGGTCATCAGGTAGTCGGGATTTACGACGGCTTTTCTCATCTGATGGAAGAAAGAACCGATCGGACTAAAGTTCTTGACCACGACGACGTTTCGCGCATTCACTTCGCCGGCGGCTCGATTCTCAATACGTCCCGCGCCAACCCAACCAAAAAAGCCCGGGACATGGAACAGGTCGTCGCCGCGCTAAAAGCGTTGCATGTCGGATACCTGGTAACGATCGGGGGTGACGATACCATGTACGCGGCGAGCCAGGTGGCAAAGTTCTCGGCTGGACAGATCCGAGTGTGTCACGTTCCCAAAACCATCGACAACGATCTGCCCCTTCCGGGAGAGATGCCGACATTTGGCTTTGAGACAGCGCGCCAGTATGGCTTCGAAATCGTCCATAATTCGATGGAGGATTCCCGCACCACTCATCGCTGGTACTTTGTCGTGGTCATGGGACGAACCGCAGGACATCTAGCGCTCGGCGTCGGGAAGGCTGCCGGCGCGACTCTTTCGGTGGTACCGGAAGAGTTCCCTGGCGCAGTTCACCTGGAAACCGTAGGAGATCTTTTGGAAGGCGCTATTCTAAAGCGGCAAGCGTTATGGCACCGTTACGACGGCGTCGCCGTCATCGCCGAAGGCCTGCTTGAGCGCATGCCAGTGGAAGAGCTTACGAGCATCGCAGGCGTGCACATTCTTCACGACAGCTACGGCCATCTGCGCCTGGCCGATCTCGATCTGGCTGATATCTTAAAGAATCTAGTGGAGCGGCGCTTCGCGGAGCGCGGCCAAAATCTTACCATCGTGCACAAAACCATCGGCTATGAGTTGCGCTGTGCTTCACCGGTGGCTTTTGATTGCGAGTATGTGAAGACCCTCGGCTATGGGGCGGTGGAATTTCTTTTAAACCCACAGGGCCCAACGTCAAGATTCGACGGCGCCCTGGTGTGCATCGTTGGCGGTCAGTTACACTATCTCAAGTTTGAGGATCTCATGGATCGTAAGACCCAAAAGACCGCCGTACGGCCCGTCGATATCTTGAAACTGGCCTATAAAGTGGCCCGCAAATATATGATTCGCTTGGAACGGGAGGATTTTGAAAACCCACAACGCCTCGAAAATTTGGCGCGCGCCGTTTCAAGCGGGGGAAAATCGCTCACCACGGCCGGATTCAGAACAAAATTCGAGCACATTGCGACCGACCTCAGCGGCGGGCTTTAGTGGAAACTGGTGTGCTGGAATCTAAGAATATTGGAATTTTGGATTTTGGTGTTCCGGAGTATTATAGCGGCGGCCCTCGCTCTCCCATCCCCAGTAGGAGCTCCGGGCGACAGGGTGATAGGTGCAGGAACCTGCATCGCTAACGCAACCCCGTGGTGTTTGCCGCCGTCAGACGCGTTGGGAAGCGCAAAAAAAACTGCCGGTCAACCTTAGCCTGGGTTCAAATTTTTCGGCAGATGAGATCTCCCTTTGGAAAGGGTAAGAGCACGCAGTCTACTCGCGGATCATTTTCGGCGCGGTGCAGGAGCTCCGTCTGGATGCGGGGTGAAGTTACGTTATCGATGACGAGCCATCCACCGGGCACCAGGCGCGGGACCACCTTCTCGTAGACCGTGGCGTTGGACTCCGGGGGCTCAATATCGGAGAAGCAAAACGCGATCTCCTCGAAACGGGTCGCATAGTCGAGAGCGTCGCCATGAAAGACTTGGACCGAACCTGCCACTCCGGCGCGGGAGATGTTCTCGCGAGCCAAGGCGACCTTCCTTTCATCGAGATCGACCGTCGTGAGTGTGACGCCTTTCGCACGAGCGGCCAGCGACAGCCACAGACTGGAGTAGCCACCGCTGCTACCCAGCTCGAGAAATGTGCCAGGCGGGGCCGACATCGCCAGGAGCGAAAGGCAGCGTCCGACGTCCGCGGAAACACTGCGCAGCGACCGTTGATCGCGCGCCGTCTGTTCCTCCAGCGCGCGCATTACCTTTTGCATGTCGGCTGAAATGTCATGAAACAATTGCGCCTCCACCGAGATTTTCAAACGGCACGCTGCGCCGGTTGATCTGCTCTTCGATATCGTGCGGAAGTAAATTCTCGCTCAGCAAAACATAGTCGCCATAGGCGCCGTGAACCGGGCCGAGCAAACTGCGCTCGGGAAGGAGCCCGGGGTTTCGCCTGCCAAACACCGGAAGGTTTGCGCGATATTTTTGGTAGAGCTCGTACCAATTACGCGTGAGCTCGATGTAGAATTCCAACGGCACCGGCGGCTGCTCGGCTTCCTTGCACAGCGCCGTCGACGGCTCGCGTCGCCACTGCTGCGGACGCGGCAGAATCCCGCGCGACATCAGGTATTCGAAGCCGGCGCTTGACGATTTGACCGCTTCGGCGACGGACTGAAACCCGTGCGGACGCGCCATCTCGACTCCGGACACGAAGCTCGGCTGCACGCTCCCCGTGCCAAAAATCTCCACCGCGTCGCACATCCAGCGCACCCAGTTGTCCCACCCGATGCGCTCGGCCTTTCCCGGATTGATCCACTCGAAGAGCCGCCGATCCCACACCTCCATGTTGAAGTGGATGTTGTCGACACCGGCGGCCTTGTACCGTTCCACCTCTTCGCGCGGCCGCGCATTGACCTCAAAGGTAATCCGTGGCTTTGACGCGCTCTCTTTGATAGCGCGTATGTACTCCTCGTAGAAGTCCGCTTCGGTTTTTCCGTGCAACGTCTTGGTAATGGTGCCGCCGCTGAGCACGAAGCCGTGCGTGCCTGCGCCCTGCTTGCGGGCGTCGCTCGCGACCTCTTCGCAAACGCGCACGACGTCCGCCACCGATTTCACCGGAGCGGTCAAGGTGAAATCGCGCGACAACTTCATCTGGCGGGCGTTCTCGTTGATGTCGCAGAACTTACACTCTTCGCGCGCCCCCCAGTATTGGCAATTACGAAAGATCGTAATGAACGAGCCGAAGGCCACGATCTCATGATAGGGCGTGCCATCAGGCAAACTCTTCGCATAATAGTCAGGGGTTTTCGGGTAGCGCACCTCGGCGAGCACGCGCCCTTCCGTCGTCAGGACAAGCCGGCCGTCAACCACGTCGATCAGGTAAGGGGAATAGGGCGACAGCGAAGTCTGAATCGATACCGGGCGCATGCCGTAGGGCCCATGGAGGATAACGAAGTGCTCGGGAACGCGCCGATGCTCGCCCCTCTTCAACTCGGACATCGGTACGAGATCGTAAGAGAACAATCGGTACGATTTGACCAGCGCGCCTGCTGTAGCTTGGAGCGCGGCGTCGCTAAACCAATGACCGAGGCTCAGGAGATGTTGCTTGAGAATCGTCTCCTTGGGAACGTCCGGGTACTTCGTGAAATACGATTCCAACGCTTTGGGGTCGGATTCTCTCGTCGTCGAGTTCTTGCCCATTTCGTGGATCCTTTGCGTTTCTTGGTTCGGGCTTGGTGATCGGGAGCCGCCAAACAGCCCCTGGCACCGCAGGAAACCACCACACCTGGCGGAATTAGTCTAGTCTTAGGCTAATCCTAGCTACGCCGTTCGGAGCTTTTCTTGGCCGGATTAATAATCCTTTAAAGAGAAACATTTCACATGTCAAGTATTATTCCCCCAAGTAAATTGAACATCTTAGGCCGGGCCGAACAGGGGCACTAGTCGATTTATGCCGGTTTGTTCGGGCGGATGGAAATCCGTCCGACTTTCGAATCAGTGGCCAATAGAATGACCGAAAGACTGGATTGAATTTGTGGACGAACCGGACAGAGGATCGGAGTTGCTGATCTATGGTCGAGTGCGCAGCTCGGTCGCCCGTTCGGTGGAGAAGACTGGGGTAATCAAGATCGCGAAACAATTTGGGCTTGAGTCGACGATGAATTCCCGTGGTCGGCCGAAGAAAATAGTCAGCCGGCATCTGCCGACGGAGTCAGCCATCTACGACGTGACTTCACGCGGCGGCGTCTATAACGCGCTGGGACTCGGGGAACACTCTTCCTTCGCATTCGAGGGTGACGATTCGTTCTCTGTGGTGGAAAAAGAGTGTGGCGTCCCCTTCATTCCTACCGGTTGGGAACGACCCGGGAAATTGTCGTGATCATTTGATCGGGAGAATTCGAAACCCTTTGGCTGCGGCTTCCGGCGGCAGATGCTCGGCAGGCATCGCCGGCTGGTTGCCGTCCCGCAGCGCGGAAAAGCGCGGCGACATGATTTCGATACCGGCTTCATTGAAACGATCTTGGATGTTTTGATGGAGTTCCGAGAGGATTTCCAACGATCGGCTGGGCTCCTGCGTATAGACGTTCAACTCGTAGCCTATCGAAAAATCATCGAGACTGGTTTGCAGCACGAAGGGCGGCGGTTCCGCAACCACGTGGCGAGTCGCCTTGCCGGCGCCGATGAGCAGCTCATGCACCTGTCGCCAAGGGGCATCGTAACCGATGGTGACTTTGGTGTGGAGGATCAAACCTGGGTCCTGCGCCAGCGCGCTAAAGTTGATTAGCTGGCTGCCTAACACCAAAGCGTTGGGTATCGTTATCTCAACGTTTTTGATCGTGCGCAATCGGGTTACCAATAAAGTTTTTTCCACTACGTCACCCGTGGTATCGGCAATCTGTACGCGATCCCCCAATTTAAAGGCGCGCATGTAAGTCAGCGCAGTGCCGGCCACGATATTGGCGACGGCGGCAGTGGAGCCCAACGAAAGCAGCACGCCGAGAAAAATCGAAATGCCCTGAAACGCGGGACTACCGAAGCCGGGGAGATAGGGAGAGATGAGAACAACGGCGAACACGATTATGATAAAGCTCAAAAGCTTAACCGTCGGATCCGCCCATTCCGCATGAAAGCTGGGAAAGATAATCGCCCCTGTCTTGATCTCCGCACTGACGGTCCTCAAGAATCGCAGTAGATAACGGGTCGCGACCACGATCGCGATGATCGACAAAAGATTCGGTAGAAAAGCGACTAAGCCCCAAAATAGCTGATACACCGGCGCCATCAGGTAGGGCATCAGGTACGTCACCCAATCTCGGGTCACGGGAAACAGGCTAAGAACGACCGGGACCGTGACATATAAGGTAATAATCAAGGCGGCGGTCCTGAGTAGTTTGACCAATCCCTTGATCAGGTCGGTGATACGATCCGCCGATAGGACTTCGTAGGATTGAATTTTGAGCGCCGGGATGCGCGTGCCGCGCCAGCTGTCGAGCACTCTGTAGGTAGAATCCAGCAGCCGCCTGGTTACCCGAAAAACGTAAAGTAAAGCGACGACCGCCAGCAGTGTGACTAGCGCGCCGGACGCAATTTCGCGGCGCTCGGGATCGTCTAAGATCAGAGCGATGGTCGCTTGGATGCGCTCAAAAAACGTCGCCATTACAGGCGATGACGAAGCGTCGGACTGGGCAAAGACAAACGCCGGAATGCCGATGAGGATCGCGATCATAAGGCGGCGACGGCCTCTCAATCCGCGGGCCGATCTTCCCGTTTCTAGCGCCGTGTCGGGGTTGGCTTCTTGCATTTGCCGGTCGATCCGAGTTTTTCTTAGCGTCGCATGTTTTATAGACCAGCACCCGACGAATCGTCAATATTTGTTTTCACGCCGATGCGTTCTTTGGAAATGCGAGCATAACCTATCATGACTACACCGTCGGACACCTGATCGCGACTCAAACGGACGGCATAACGATGATTACCTTCAGTCCTCCCGAGAGGCGCAACGCGATGAGCCCGCTGCTGCACGGAAAGTGTTTCAACCGCTCACCGATGCGCTAGGACCAAGAGACGCGGGTAATCGTGGTGACCGGTGCAGGAAAGAACTGTTGCGCGGGAGTGGTGATAGCGGGGATAATCTGCTATCGGACTGTAACAGCCGCCGGCAATTTAAATTATTGATTGGACGATCCAGCAAAATGATGACAAGCGCCGCTAAAGACATTCAGTTCGCCGTCAATGAAAAGGCGGGCGTGGTTTCGGGATTATTGCTGAAGCCCGCCGAAGCGCGGGCGCTGCTCGTGCTGGCGCACGGCGCCGGCGCGGGGATGCGCCACAGATTTATGGAGGAGGCCGCCGCGAAGCTTGCGGAGCGCGGCGTCGCCACATTGCGCTATCAGTTTCCTTACACGGAAAAACGCATCAAACGGCCGGATCCCCAGAGCGTGCTCACGGATACCGCGCGGGCGGCCGTGGCGGCTGCCAAGAAACACGCGGGCGATTTGCCGCTTTTCGCGGGCGGGAAATCGATGGGCGGGCGCATGACCTCGCTGGCGGCGGCGAAAGAGCCGCTGGATGGGGTGCACGGCTTGATATTTTTCGGCTTTCCGCTGCATGCGGCGGCCGGGCCGGCGCAGAGCGCGGCCAGCATTTAATCGACATCAAAATTTCCATGCTTTTTCTTCAAGGCTCGCGCGACGCGCTGGCCGACCTAAAATTGCTCAAGCCGTTGTGCGCTAATATCGGCAAACGCGCCGAGCTGTTCGTCGTCGACGGCGGCGATCATTCGTTTCACATGCTGAAAAGCGCCGGGCGATCGGAAGATGAAGTATTGGACGAGGTAGTCGAAAAGGTGGCAGAGTGGATGAAAAAGCAGTGCTGAGTTGTGAGTTCTGAGAACTGAGTGAAACTTGTTAAACCGGTGGCGCATCCACCTATCCTCCAGTCTCATGAAACGTTTAACGGTAACGATTCATGGTTCCAACAAATGAAAAAGAAGCTCTAGAAGCTTTGAAAGGCGACGATCCGGAGCTTGCCGCTACGGCCGAAGCAATTCTCTGGCGCGAATGGTGCCGGTCGGGGGATGCTGAAATCGATAGGCTCTTTCGCGCCGGGGTTGACGCGATGCAACGGCAAAGATTAGCCGACGCCGAAGCGCTCTTTGGCCGAGTGATTGAGCTCAACCCCGGCTTTGCAGAAGGCTGGAACAAGCGGGCGACCGTGCGCTTCATGCGCCGCGACTTTCGCGGCTCAATCGCCGATTGTCAGCAAACGCTGGGGCGCAACCCGAATCATTTCGGGGCCGCTTCCGGCCAGGGGCTCTGCCACATGTCGTTAAACGAATTTCGCGAAGCGGCGGTCTGCTTTCGCCGCGCGCTGGAAATCCACCCGCATTTGGACGCGCTCCGTCACAATCTCGCGCTGGCCGAAGCCGAAGGCGGCGGCAGCGGGTATCTAAATTAGGAAAAGAGTTCCATCCGGAAATCGATCCGTTCAAAGAATAGTGAGCGGGGCTCAGGCTTCTACGATTGGCCAGGGATATTTTCCGGTGTATAGTGGCTTGAGTCGTGGTAGAAAAGAGAAACAGGAAAGAGGAAGAACATGCTCGTCCGATCGATCTACGCACTTATCGTCGTTGCGCTCGCAGTATTGGCTTCTCCAACCTCGAGCAGGGCAGCGGAATCTCCTTGTCCCTCTATGCTTGATCACAAATTCGCCACTCTGATGGATGAGCCGGTCTCGCTCTGCCAGTTCCGCGGCAAAGTCCTGCTGATCGTCAACACAGCGAGCGAGTGCGGCTACACGCCGCAGTACGAGGGCTTGGAAAAGTTATATCGCCGTTATCGCGACAAAGGGTTCGCGGTCCTGGGATTTCCAGCGAACGACTTCGGCAGCCAGGAGCCGGGATCGAACAAGGAGATCGCGCAGTTTTGCCAGGTGAATTACGGCATCACGTTCCCGGTATTCGCGAAGACGTCCGTCGTCGGCGCAAAGGCAAATCCGCTCTTTCATGAGCTTGCCGCGAAGACCGGGAAGCCGCCACGCTGGAACTTTCACAAGTATCTCCTCGACCAGGCGGGACAGCCGGTAGCCGTGTTCGAAAGCGCCGTTGAGCCCGAGGATCCGCGAGTTACCACCGAGATCGAGAAACTGCTCGACGCGCGCTGATACAACGCGCGATACAAGCCGTTCCAGCCGCCCAAATCGTTCAAGCCGTTGAGCACATTTACCAGCCTGAGCCGGATGGCCAAGCCGAACCCTGGGCGGGTCTTGCTTATTCGGTGCTCAGACGAAGCCGGCCATGCCTGCCAACGCGCCAGCCGCGAGCAGCCACAGCGGGTTCCATGGCTTGCGTAGGACCACGGCGACGGTGAGTAGCGTGATCAAGTACCCACGCCAGTCATGGTTCACCGCGCGCATCAGTATACTCGAGCTCGCGAACATCAGCCCAATCGTAATCGGCGTCAGGCCGCGGCGGATGGCGCGGCCGATCGGCGCATTCGGATATCGCTCGTTGAGGTGCCCGACAAGCAGCGTGAGGGTGGTGGCCGGCACCAGCAGCGGGACCGTGGTCGCGGCCGCGCCCGCCCACCCCGCCACATACCAGCCGATAAGCGTGACGTACATGACGTTGGGACCAGGCGCCACCTGCGCCAACGTGTAGAGCTCGGCAAACTGCGCGCTCGTCATCAGGTGGTGCATCTCCACTACATAGCGGTGGATGCCCGGCAGAATCGTCGAGGGACCGCCGACGGCCACGACCCAGAGGGCCAACATATGCAAAAACAGCGCGCCGAGGTCGACGCGGTCCATCACTCGTTCTCTTTCCAGGCCGCGAAGACGGCCCAGGGCGCGAGACCACCCAGGACCCAAAGGAGCGGCCAGCGCAAGACTCCCACGCCCACAAAGGCCAGCACGCCGAACAGCCATGACCGCCAACGCCGCGGCAACACCACCGCCAACCTGACAGCGTTGGCGAGCAACAGCCCCGCCGCCACGATGGACATGCCGGCGAACGCCCGCTGCACCTGCGGCAGCGCGCCGTAGTGCTGGTACAGGACGCCCATGCCGATGACCACCAGACACGGCCAGCCCAAGAACCCGGCGACCGACGTCGCGGCGCCCTTCCAGCCGCCGAAACGATACCCGACCATCACCGTCAGATTCAGCACGTTCGGCCCGGGCAGGAGCTGGCCGAGCGTTAACAAGTCCACGAACTCCCGCTCCGTGAGCCAGCCCTGGCGCTCGACCAGGCCGCGCCGCGCCCAGAACATCGCGCCGCCGAAGGCGGACAGGCTAATCCGGGAAAAGGTGAGGAACAGCGTGAGCGCGCTGACGCGCGGCTTGTGTGACTCTGTTTGCTCCATGCTTTCTTGACTCAAAGCTTTCAATGGGTTGGCGTATTGAACGGCCTGAACCGAGGGCCTCTCGCCGTGTGTATCCTCGCTGGAGGGAATCGCGGTGGCGGCGACCTACAACGGGCACTGGTTGGCGAGTCTGATGGAGAAAGAGCACCGGGTGCATCTAGCCAACACCGCGGCGATCCAACAGCACTACGGGTTGAAGCTCGGGACGGCCGGCAGGATGCGATTATTTTGTTGAGCTGGTTGAAAAGTTAACCCAACGTGAACTGAGCGTGCGAAAAGCAGGACGACCAGTCAAAAGCGCATCGTTATATTTGTGGAATGTCCCCCCCTTTTCTTCGTCTCACATCATGCTGCGATGTTATAGAATTTGGCGGCGTTCCCAACTGTGAGCCTCCACGCCATCTCGTCCGACATATGCCCGACCTGAGCCTGGACAGCTTCGCGCGATTTGGGCCAGGTGGAGCCGCCATGCGGGTAATCGTTCGACCACATGAGGTTGTCCAAGAGGTCCAACTTTTCGGCCGCCGCCACACCGGCCGGGTCGTTCTGGAATGTGATGTAGACTTGCCGGCGGATGGTTTCGCTCGGTGTCGTCGTCATATGGGGAATATCGGGATGCTCCATCCCGAAGCGCCTTACATTGCCTTCCAGCCGCATCATGAACGGTAGGATCCAAAGCAGCTCGTACTCGGCGAAGACGACGCGCATACGCGGATGCCTTTCGAGGACCAGGCCGAACATGAGATCCGTCAACAGGCGAGGGCCCTCAAAGAGCGACCGGTTGACGAAGCGCTTGCCCGCATCCTTCATGCTGGGGTCTTTCCGCGCCAACTCATAGGCGTCCCGATCGGCGCTCTGCTGCACATTGATGTGGAAATGGACCGGGAAATCCATGCTCTCGGCAGCCGCCCAGATTGGTTCGAATTTGGCTTCGGAGTAGCTCATGTCGGAGGGCAGATTGGCCGGCAGCATTACGCCTCTGAGGCCCAGCTCGGCGCAACGTTTCATCTCCTTGACCGACCATTCGGAGTCGAGTACGGACAAAAGACCCAGACCGAACAGGCGGTCGCGGGCGACATTGCAATAGTCGACCATCCAGTCGTTGTAGGATTGGAGGCCGGCGAGCTGGAGCGGCGTGTCCCGGCCTTTTAGGCTGTAGAAATTTCGCGCCATGCTGGGATAGAGTACCTCAATCTTGACCCCGTCCAGGTCCATGTCACCAAGCCGAGCGCTCGGGTCCCATGGTCCGCGCCAACGGTTCCAGGTGAAGTTCTCTACTCTGTCCTGGACGACGCTGGGGTCGCGCCCCGTTCCCGCCAGGAACGTGTTGCCGACCGGATCAGGATTGTGGCCTTCGAAAGCGATGTAGAGGCCTTTTTTGCCGGGAGGATCCTGAATGAAATGGGGGCCCTTCACGCGCAATTCCTTGGGGATCCTTTCGTAAGCCGCTTCGGGTTCGTTGACGTGTGAGTCTGCGGAAATAAAACCTTCCAAGTTCATTTTAAACCTCGTGATAGTTAAGTTCTGAAATCGCTTCTCGCCCGCTTGACATCGATGGGATCGTGCCGCTGGCAGATGCGATTGTGAGTAACGACAACCCTATCCGACACAAGCCTATTATGTCAACGCATACTCTCAAGCATGCACCGGTTACGTTTCTAGCGTGTCGGCGCACCGAGCCTGGATCCTGCGCAGTTGACAAGTGTCAGAAATATTCTTTTTTATCTCGTTTCCTTCGGAAAGCCATACGCTTGCACGATCTTATCCATGTAGTCATCCAGTTTCTCATAATGAATCGCATCGACAATCGAAAGCGCCTTCCCCTTGAATATTTCCTCCTGGTGAGAACCAGGTGCAAAGGCCGAAGCAGCAAGCGGCCAGTATTGGTCAATAATCTTTTGTCCTTCAGCGGATGCTGCAAATTCCAACAGCAAAAGGCCTGAGTAAGGATTTTTCGCGCTTTCAAGGACCGCGTTGGCCTCGTGGATTCTCAGGGGAACTGGCTCGAGAATTTTGTAACCGACAACGCCTAGACGATCTTTAGCTTGAACTCCCCTAACGGACCCATAGTTTGGACCTAGAAACAGCGGGTATTCACCGGCCATTAAGGCAGTCAAAGGTTTGGTATGGCCTCGGACCCAGATGGGATCCTGAGCGGCTATTTTTTTGGCAAAATCGAGCACCTTCTCCATCCCCCATCCAGGTACCAATACTGCGAGCGCAAGCGGTCGAATATCCGTGATGAACTTTCTGCCCTTAAATTCAGGCTTAAGGAAATCCTGCCAATGATCGGGCACTTTGTCCTCTGCGATGAGCTTCTTATTGTAGGCGACCACGCTTGCCTCACTGGTGAGGAAAAGGGTATTTCGCCTTTGCGAATCTATCACCTTCGGCGGGACTGCGAGAATGCCTTGCTCTGTCATACCGAGAAGATCGAACTTTTTCAGAAAGGGTGGATATTGATCATAAAATTCTGTGTAGAGCCGGACGACGTCCCATTCCTGACCTCTCCCCGCCTTCAGTTCCAGCAGGAAGCGCTGGGCCGACTCTACCGAGCCATGTTCCTCCACAACAACATCGATAAAAGGATATTTCTTCTTGAAGGCTTTGCTCATTTGCTCCACGACTTTTGAATTCCAGGTGGTGAGGACTCGCAATTGCCCTTCTTTCTTAGCTTTCGCGACGATCGCTTCGTGATTGGTCTCGAAGATGTACCCTTTAGCTTCGGCCGCGCTCTTGGCCTGACGCAATGCAGGGCTTTGTGCCCAAACAGGGATGCTTGAACTTACTATCAGCAAGGCCGAAGCCGAGATTATGGTGATAAGCTTAAAGAGAATGACTGTCATAACTTTCCTCCCAAGTTTAACGAAAAACATTATCCGGGAAAAAAAACATCAGGACTTTTAAGCGCGACAGTACTGGGGCACTAGGGCAAGTGTCAAGAGCGATCATACTTCCTTAATACTCATCGTGGGACCGTGCAAATTTCCGGCACGAGGTGCAGGCCTAATTTATTTGGTTGTAACCTCGACCGCCTCGCCCGTGCTTAACGAGACACTCGCCCGCTTACGCTGCCACAGATAGACGGTGCCAAATATCGCCACAGCGGCTAGTCCGCTTGCCACGGAAGGGATGAACGCCAAAACAGTGGCGGCGGCCAACAGCAGCCACTCCAAGACAGTGGTCCTCACGTAAAAGAACGCGGTGCTAACGATGGAAAAAAGCACAGTGCCGAGGGTAGCGGAGAAGACGGCCCAAAGATTCTGCGCCGGCGTGCCGGTAAAGAGAATGTGGCTGTAGACGAAGAGTAGCGGCATCACATAAATGATCTTGGCAATTCTGAAGAAGCTCCGGCCTGTTTTTATCCGGTCGGCTCGGGCGATCGCCGCGGCCGCAAAAGGTCCGCGGGCTACCGGAGGAGTAAAGTTGGAATCGAGGCTGAGCCAGAAAATCAGCAGGTGAGCCGATAGCATCGACACGCCCAGCTTGAGAAGCGAGGGCACTGCGACGACCGCGACAATCAGATAGGTTGCGGTGATCGGCAGCGGCAATCCCAGGATAAAGGTTGCCACCGCAATTAGCCCGATCGTGAGCACCAGGCTCTGGCCCGCCAGTTCGGCCAAGATGTAGGGGAACCTGATCACGATCCCGGTCAGGGCCAGCACGCCGATAAAGATTCCCACGACTGCTGTCATAGCGGCAACCAATAAGCTGTTTCTCCCTGCGCCGACCAGGGCTTGCCAGATCTCAAGCCACCCCATGCGCGTTTCCTTGCGCAACCAGCTCACGACAATCGTGGCTACGATACCGTGCAGCGCTGCTCTTTGCGGCGAATAATCGAAAGCGAGCGAGCCCACTAAAACCACGAGCGGTAACAGCAGATACCAGCCCCGGCTCCACACATCGCGCAGGCGCGGAAGCTCCTCCCTGGGGAGACCGCGCAACCCCAGCTTTCGCGACTCGAAATAAACCATGAGGCCGACGGACAGGAAATAGAGAAGGCCGGGAATAAAGGCGACCTTGACGATTTGAATGTACGGAATGCCGGTCATTTCGGACATAACGAACGCGCCGGCCCCCATGATCGGCGGCATAACGGCTGCGCCGGCGGAAGCCGCGACTTCCACGGCCGCAGCCATATGAGGCGGGAATTCGGCCCGTTTCATGATAACGCCTTGCGTCACCGTTTCGGCAATGAGATTGTCGCCGCTGATCGTTCCCATCAGCGCGCTTGATACGACCGATGCCTGCGCGGGACCTCCGGCGATTCTTCCGAGACCCGCCAGAGAGAGGTCGACAAAGAATTGCGCTACCCCGGCCCGTTCTATAAATGTGCCGAAGGCGACAAACGGAAGGATAAACGAGGCAAGCACCTCGGCCATGATCCCGAAGATGCCATCCGAGGTAAGGTAAACATATTCCACCACGCGGCGGATCGAGTAGCCTTGGTGTCCGATGATGGAGGGTAGGTAGTTGCCAAATAGAGCGTAAAGAATGGGGATGATCGCGCACAGCGCCATGCCCATTCCCAACACACGCCGCGCCACCTCAATTGCAACAAGCGTTACGATAACCCCCATCCAGACGTCGACCAGATTATAGTCACCGGCGCGATAGGCCATTGTCTCATGCTCGACCATCCAATAAACAACCCCCGCCGTGGCCCCGGCAACTAACAATAGGTCAACCATAGAGGGCGCGTCGTCACTGTCCCCGCGCCACCCCTTATATAGAAACAGCGGAACTACCAGACTGTAAAGGATGGCGATGCCGCGAAAGTATTGCGGCGAGACGACACCGACAGTAAAAGCCCAGACGTAGTACAGCGTCACACTGCCCGCGATGAGCTGGACAGCCATGGCACGGTACCCTGATAGCGAGCGGATCTTGGTTGAGCGTTCAGCCATCGATTGCGAATTCGCCGAGGCTAGCGCGCGCGAATGCCGTCGGGAATCAGAAGTCCGCGATCTCTACCATTCCTCAGTGCTGCTGCGAAGGGAAGGGACTACATAACGCGCGAAATAGGAATACTTGAAGAAATGGGTCTTACGGCAGGCATGAAGTGGTCAATAACGCGCACGGCTTTCTCGGACCGCGCCGGCCCTGCTGCCCGCTCCGTGCCTAGTTCGCGCTCAAAATACCTGACGATTCTTCAGTCCCAGCGCTTGTCCCCGGTCAAACGGCCCCCGGCTTTGCTAAGAGCGGCTTGAATCACCGAGACATCGATCAGCTTCTCATAACTCGGCTTCTCTTCGCCCTTGATCGAACCCAGTTCCACCTGTTTGTTGATCGTCCACTCTACCATGTCCCTGGGCAGGCCGTTATTCACCGGCCAGGCACCGGCGTTCGTCAGTATGTCGTATGTTTGCGCCACGACGTCGGAGTCCTGCTGCGTGTATTTGGTCGCGATCTCGACGGTTTTTGTTTTGTTGTTGTACATGAAGCGGTTCGCCTTGATCAGCGCTGTCATGATATCTACGTACAGTTGGCGGTTGCTGCCGATCTCTTTTTCCGGCGCGATGTAAACCGCATAGAGCCACTTGGGCAGCGGCTCCCAGAGGTTCACAAGAAGATTAAGATCCGGCTTTTTCTTTTTCGCTACGAGCGCTTGGTCCACGTGCAGGATCGCGGTATCAATTTGGCCGGTGAGCAGTCCGGGCACGCGCCCTTTGGTGCTGACGTTAACATACTGGACATCTTTCGGCGTGAGACCGCAGCTCGCCAATACCGCCCGGCTCATCACCTCGTTGAACGCCCCGACCTCCTGGATCCCGATCTTTCGCCCTTTGAGATCTTTGCAACTCTTAATATCGCTTTGGACCAGCATTGACTGGGAGAGTTTATGCGAATAAGTGCCGAGCACTTTGGTGCCTGCACCTCTCGCCGCCGCGATGATGGCGGGATCGGAGCTTGTGCCTGTGATATCGAGTCCGCCAGAAACGCTTCCGCGCACGGTCTGTGTGCCGCCTTCGAAGGTGACAAATTCCACGTCGATATTATTTTCTCCGAAGAAGCCCATCTCCTTGGCGACATAGGGTGGGATGTGCACCACGTTGGGCGGGGTAACCGGGACACCAAAGACCACTTTTCGTTTTACCTGCGCTTCCACGGGAACTAGCCAGAGCCCAAGCAGCGCCAGGAATAAAAGAACCTTTTTCATAAAAGCCTCCTTTTTCGCTACTCTTTTCCCTCGAAATGTCTCCACGGGGCGATCCGGCCTTCCACCCATTTTGCCAGCCACATCAATCCCACCCCTAATAGCATAACTACAACGATAGGGACAAAGAGCTTGTCGGTCTCAAAGGCATTCGCGTAGCGCACGATCATATATCCCAGGCCCGTAACCGAGGTGTAGAACTCCGCGACGATCATGCCGACAAGGCCCCGTCCGATTGCCAGACGCACGCCGACCACGATGAAAGGGAGCGCCGAAGGGATGATCAGATGGCGCCAGAGCTGCCGCTCGGTGGAGCAAAATGAACGCGCAACCTCATACAGATTTCGATCGACATCTTTCACTCCCTGGCAAGTATTCAAAAGAATTGGGAAGACCATGAAAAGAAATACGACGATCACCTTCGCCGGAACCCTGAAGCCGAACCACAGGACGATCAGCGGCACCACCGCGACCATCGGCATGGAATAAAGCGCGTTGATGTAAATTTCCGCCGCCCACTCTACCACGGCAAATCGCCCCATCGCCACGCCAAGGACAACACCCACGACGACGGAAAAAATCGAGGCGTAAAGCAAGACCAAGAGGCTCTCTGCCATATAACTCTGCAACTCTCCCGAAGCGACCAGACCAACGAAGGCGCGCATGATGGCGGTGGGATAGGTAAAGAGTATCGGGTTTACGCGCCGGCCGTAGAATTCCCAGACGCTGAATACGACGAGGAGCGAAACGAGACGGACCTTGAGTCGCCGGCTCATGGCTGGCTTCTCCCGCGTTGGTTGTCGTCGAGGTCGCGCTTGAGCATTTCCCAGATTAAATTTCTAAGCTCGGGATAGCGCGGATGGGCCCGGACCGACGCGATCCTTCTTGGCCGGGAAATAGTCACCGGAAAGATTTCGCGAATGCGACCCGGGCGCCGCGACATCATCACGATGCGGTCGCCCAGGAGGATCGCTTCATCAATGCTGTGGGTTACGAAGATCAAGGTCTTTTTTTCCGTCTCCAGAATCCGCAGAAGCTCCTCCTGCATCAGCTCTCGCGTTTGCGCGTCGAGCGCGCCAAAAGGCTCGTCCATCAACAACAGCGAGGGGTTGATCGCCAGCGCGCGCGCGAGTCCGGCACGCTGCTGCATGCCCCCGGAAAGCTGGTGAGGATACGCGTTTTCGAACCCTTTGAGACCCATGAGATCAATGTAGCGTTCGACGGCAGCCGCCATTTCTTGTTTCGAATTTCCTCTAAGCTCCAAACCGTAGACGATGTTCTCGCTCAGCCGCTTCCATGGAAACAGTCCGAAATGTTGAAATACCATAGCGATGTCGGGCCTGGGCTGGGTCACCTGCTGTCCATCGATGAGAATGTCGCCTCGGTCTTTTGGGATCAGAGAGTCGATGATTCGAAGCAGCGTGGTCTTGCCGCAGCCGCTGGGACCTAAAACACAGAGACTCTCGTAGGGCTCGACTTCAAGATTAATGTCCTGGAGCGCCGTCACGTCGCCGCCGCTGTAGGTCTTGGTGAGATTTCTAATGACGATCCTGCTCATGGTTGTTTGTGAGTTTCCGCACGATTGGAACCTCACCTCCGATCAGGACGTCGCAGCCGGCAGTCCGGTCGCCGCGCACCAATAGGTGAAATCGTAGAAGCGCTCGAGCGGCAAAAAGGGCGGCTTGTAAACGCCCATTTCCTTTCTCAAGTCGACCACGACTCGGATCGCGGCCGGATTGATCCGGGCTTTCGGAACAACTTTGCCGATGGCAGTTGCCGCTGCCAAGCGCGTCAACCCCAGCTTTCGCGTCGCGAGCTCGAATAGCTCCGCGTTGTTTGTTGGAACCATAATCCAGTCCGTGGCCTCTACCCAGGCACGGATGAAGCGAACGATAAGCTCCCGATTTGTTTCGGCCCAAGAGCGCAGCGTCCAGCCGCAGGTCAAGGGCCAGTGGGGAACATAGTCCGCGGCGTTGGCAAGCACGCGGCCTCCGGCCGCAATCGCTTCATCGCTGTTGGGCGGCGTGAGCATCGCGGCGGCAACGCGGCCCTCTTTGAATGCGCGCAATCGAACCGGCGATGAGCCGATGATCGCAACCGAATACTCGCCTTCTCCGATACTGTGCTGATGCAGGATTTTCTTTCGAATCAAGTCCAAGTTCGAATCACCCGGATCGCCCGCCAAAAGTTTTCCGCGCAACGCTTCAACCGAAGCAATGTCCGGATGGCCGATCAGATACGAATCTAAACCTTCTTCAGCCTGCATGAACAGGACATAATCGACGCCGTCGGTTGTCGTGCGGGCAATCATGGTGTCCGCGCTGCTCAGGGTAAAATGCCAACGCCCCTCCGCCATGCCACGGTTGTGGTCGGGGGCGTACGTCGTCGTGTGGAAATCGATCTTCAGATCTTGTCGCGCGAAGAAGCCCTTTTCTTCAGCGATCAGGTGCGGCGGGCGGATTCGGTAGCCGGTCACTTGCAAAACATCCATAGCATCCCCCTTGCGTGATTGCTAAGCCATCCCGTGTCCAAAAGCCAATCTTCACCCGCGTGGCGGAAAGATTGATAGCACGCTAATGGCATCAGACCCAAAGTCACTCAAGCTTCGTCGTCGCTATGACGTTCCTCGGCTGACTGCGTGGCGATTTTTTGGCCGCGCCTGTCAGATCGGACGACATCTTCGGGAAAGTGTTCCGAAGCCGCGTAGCCGCGGCCCGCGCGAATACGCAATGCGACCAGGAGTCGCCGGCGCGCGCTTCGGAGGGGCTTGGCCGCCAAGCGATGGATACGAATCCACCAGGGTCTTCTAGCAGCTAGGTCTTGACTACCGAACCCAGTTAGGTCCGGGCGACACCGCGCATAGTGCTTGAGCAGATGGTAGGCGTCGGCGCGCTGCAAGAGCCGCAGCGAAGCCCGCATCGGCAAGGAGTTGCCGGGCCAACGCTTGGGAAGCACCACGCTGATTTGAAAGTCCACCAGGAACGGGCGGCCGTCATCGCCGACAATGATATTTTCGCGCTTATGCATATCCACATAGGCGACGTTGCGCCGGCGCATCTCGGCTAACAATCCCTCTAATGCTGAGAAAAAATGATCCTCCACCCACTCGTGATGCCCCAGCGGATGGCCGGGAATATAGTTTCGTGCCAACGCGCCGGGAACGCGAGCGCCCCCGACAAAAACCGCGCCGGCCCAAGGTGGCACATGCGGCAAACCCTCCAGGCGGCGAAGCACTGCCGTCTCATGGCGCCCGAGCAGGTTTCCGAGCCACGTCATCGGGATGCCCCAGATCGGTTGTTGCCTATTGAACTTGCAAATTTTCTTGTCGCCGGCATTCTCGTATAACGCGGTCGCGGCCCACGAGTCATGTTTTAAAACTTCGACCATCCGATAGGGTACACCACGAATATCGACCTGGGCCGGAGGGGCCTCACGCCCGAGGGCTCGAAACAGCGGAGGCCGCGGCCGGACGCCACCCGCGTCGCCCCGGGAAAAGAGCGGAGCGGATTGCCTGCCTGGGATCTCAGACGCGCTCATTACGGACAATTGCCACAGCGCCGTATTCAAACTTATTTTGTCAGGAGCTTAAACGAGTTGAGAAACTTGCTGATATCTTCAGAGGCGGAGCCATCTTCCGAGCTCACGACTCCGACCTGATAAAGTCTGTTTTTCACGAAGTAAAGACGGGTTCGCATCGCTTGCCTGCCGTCAGGAATCTTAATTCTCAATTCACGTCCGGGATTTTCAGCCAGCCAGACTCTAGACTCGCTCGAGAGCCTCCCTTGCACATTTGCCACCACTCCGTTGCGCGCGCCATCCAGAACCTTGTCTGCATTGGCTTCTCGGATCATTGCTTCGGGGTAATCATTGTAGGATACCAAATACTGAAAACCGTCTTGCTCAACAACGAAAAAATAAAGGTCAAGAACCCCCGCTCGAGTATTTAACTTTTGCGTCTGCACGGTCGGCGTCCCGGGCAAAAGTACGGAAAACATGCCTTCCTTGGAGCTAAATTCTTTCCATGTCACCCGTTGACAACCCGTCAGCAGCACAATCAATGCGCCACAGGCAAGCCATTTAATCTTCATGAAATCGATTCTCCAAACGGGCGGGTGCCAGCTACAATTCCAAAAATCGACCGAACAAACGGATCGAACTTGTCTGTCTGCAATCTGCGGCGATGCGTTACGGAGCCCAGCGGACGTGGCCCGCTTGGTCTTTCTCCTCTCGGCGCCTTTGTAATTCACGCGCGAGTTCGGCATTGATTTGTCCGGTGATAAACACGGACTGATAATAATTTGGCTCCAAGACGCCTCGACCTTGCTGACTCTTTTGGTAGGCAATCTTGCGCGCGACTCCAAACTCGGTGGCAGGTTCTTTGATGCTATGGTCTCTATTGTGAACCCAATTGCCGGGGTTGGCTCCTATCTCTGAAGCAAGGGTTGCCCACTGCCTTACTGCTTCCGAGTCCGGGTCTGTTTTGGGAAAGGTAACCGTGCCAACGAATTGCTTATGCTCTTCTGCCCAGCGCGCGGTGAGCTCCTTCGTCGGCGTTTTACTCTCATCCAAAAAGGGTATCCAATAGAGCCGAAACTCAAGATTCCCTTCGCTCTGCCTCGTTTTCCAGTCTTCCGACAAGTGCCGCTCACCCGGGCGGATATCAGGGTGTCGGTTTTCATCTCGCACCGGAACCAGAGTGAATTTTCCCGCAATACCGCTCACTTCCGTAATGCCGGTCCAATAGGCTTGATAGGCGGTGCTCGAATGGAACGTCCGAATCGTTTGCCTTGTCAGGTGCGAAAGAGTCCTTTCGGCTTTGATCCATCCCATTCGCTCCTTGAGTGCTTCAGCAAATTCTCCTTGTTCGGCGATGAGCTTAAAAACGTCGTACTCGCCCCAATTGCCGGCGAGTGGAACTTCGGCGCCGGCAGACTCCGCGGTCGCGTGGAGAACATCGATGAAATCGCGGTGATTGTCCGTTGGGGCGGTCGGATCATTGATACCGAGAAAATCAACCCTGTGGCCCTCTCGCGTCTCAAACGCCACCATAATTCCCAGAAAATCAGGATTCGTTTCGATATGGGGCGTGCCGAGCCCGGTCGAGACTCGCCCAATACCTATATGCTCCGCGCCGGGCGCAAAAAGACCCACACCTTGCAGCTCTACCGGAAGCTTATCGGCGATCTTGAATACGACCTTGGAACCTGCGATCTGGTACTGGTGCGCGACCCGGTCGGGAAAGTAAAGATCCTTATTTCTATCCACCAGCTCTTTCTGGATAGCCGGCATCTCAGACACATCCTCCGCGATCGCTTTTAGATCTGCCGGACTGGGTCTGAACGGTACCCAAGATTGCTCCTTGCGTTCTGCCATGGATCTCCTCTTTTACGGTTAAAGGAATTGAGCCTCGTGATCAACCTCCAGGCTTCTCTGCAATTACCGTGGAAAATTCCTTCCGTGTTTCCGCGGGGCCAGGAAACGCATGATGCCGCGAGACCAAGATACTCCAGGCGGCAAACTTTTCCTCAAGCTCGCCGCGCCGGAACAAACAGTAGTTATCCGGGTCAAACATTCCCATGTACGTGGTTCCTTCAATAAGCGCATTGACAACAGCACGCCCGCCCGGATTGACCTGTTCCTGAATCCCGCACACCAGGTTGAGGGCATGCTCACAGCGGAAAAACATCAGCAAACCGATGGCGACGATCGTGTCGTATCGCGGGCCGATGGTCCAGCTATCGATGTCCGCCTGCAACGCTTCTACCGGCAGTCCTTCACGCTGCGCGTCGTTGTTGATGCGGGCGACCGCCGTTGGGCTGGCGTCAACTGCCACGACCCGGTGCCCTCGCCGCCCCGCCTCCAGGCTCAAGTTTCCAAGCCCACAGCCGAGATCGAGGACCGAACCCTTAATGTAGTCAAGGGCGAGGATCTCGAATGGGTTCAACCCATATTCGCGCTCACGAACCTGTTTTTGAAACTGGGTTTCAAAGAATTTTACAGACCTTTTGTGGGTCACGTCATCCATGCTAGACCCGACCGAAAACTCCGCAGAGCTGTTCCAAAAGGCTCGCTTAGAGATGGCTTGCCATTTCGACGGCTTTCTTCCTGGCCTCCTGAGTCCCCATGGGAAGCAAGATTGGCAGGTCCAAGCCTTCTTTGACGAAATCTTCCAGCCGCTTGCGACACTCAACGGGCGTGCCGGTGATCGAGTGAGCAAAGACGACCTCGTCGCTGATAAGCCTCTTGGCTCCCTCCCAGTCTCTCTTCCCAACCGCGTCGGCCAACTTTTCGTGATCAACCGTACCGCCGCCCATACGGACATTCTCAGCATGATGCGGGTTGCGAAAGATGTAGGCGAGAAAGGTCTTGCTCGCGTCTATCGCCTCGCGTGGGTTGTCGGAAACCGATGTGGTGATAAAACCCGCCACGTCTGTGTCCTTGAGCGCTCTCCCAGCGCGCGCCTGGCCTCGCTCAATTTCTTGCACGCATCGGGCGATGTACTTTGGCGCGCAGCCTGCGGACAACAGCACCCCATCCCCAACCTCGCCGCCAAGCCGGAGCATTCCTGATTTGACTGCCGTCAGGTAAATGGGAATTCGAGAGGAAGGCTTGAAGCTCATCTTCGCCCCGTTGATAGCGAAAAACTCGCCTTTAAACTGAACCGTCTCGCCACTCAATAGACTGCGCAGGACAGTTACGTATTCGCGCATCATTTTCAACGGGTGCGTTACCTTCACCCCCACTTCCGCCAGCGCGGTCGCATTTCCCGTCCCCAGGCCGGCGGCGACCCTTCCCGGAGCCATCTCTTCCATTGTCGCAATCGCCATGGCGGTGATCATCGGGTGCCTAGAGTACGGCGTAAGCGGCGCCGGAATCACCGTGATCCTCTTGGTGGTTGTGAGGAAAGCAACAGCAGAGGAGACGGAATCTCTAAAACAGAGGTGATCGGACATCCAGACCGACTCCATGCCCGCTTCATCTGCCAGCTTCGCCAACTCGAGCATCTCTTGAATCGAATAGAACCCGTCAAAGCAAACCCCAACGCGCATAAAATCTCCTTAAAAGCCTTCCCGGATCACAGTTTCGAGCTCCCCGGGCTTGACTCCTGCAAGCCCCATTTTTTCCAGGGTCAGGCCTTGTTTGCGGTAATCAGTGCGATTCATCTCTGAGGCCAGGAGGATAAGGGCGTCGATCACGGGAGTCTCGATCTTCAAATGTCTCCCCAACTCCGACATCGGAACCAGGCCGTAACCGACATCCTCGTTCAGGTAGCGGTGATCCAGGCTCGGCGGGGACTTGATTGTTTTGTTTGGCGCGCTTTCATGAATTGCCTGATAGATCGAGCCGCCGGCGCGTGCGGAGTCAGTGGTGAGTCCAGCCTGGTAGAAGATCTCGACGAAGGCCAGCGGCGGTAGCTCCAGCTTCTTGGCGATTTTTAGCCGCTCGTCGTCTACCCTCGCGATCATGTTGGCAACAGCGGGAGTGATCCCTTCGGAATAGAAGCAGAAATCCCCTGCATGCCTTTCGATCCAGCCCGCATTCGCGACCATACCGGCGGGATGCATGATAGCATTGATGTTGCAGAGCCCTGTTTCCATCACACTGAGGGCAGGCACCACATTGGGAAAGATCGCCTGGATCAGGGGGACCAGTTCACCCGTAAATTTCCCCGGAAACGCGGCACAGCGCAGATGAGTGGTTCTACGATAGATCTCGATGCGTGCTGGCTCCTTGAGCCGGCAGATGTAAGTCAAAGTTACCGTCTCACAGAGTCGAGGCGTCAGGTTAGGCCTTATTTTCTTCACACTATGGGCAAAATGCAGAGCCCCTCCCGTATGTCCCGGGTTGAGAAGAACAACCTGTTCTGCTTGAAGTTGCGGCGCAAGTTTTGCGGCGAAACTCGCGTGCGCTACTGCGGGAACGGCAATGATGATGAGGTCCGTTCCCCCGATGGCATCATTGAGATCGGAGGTTACCAGAGCGGGCCGAGCCAGTCTTTCCTTGCCGTCCTCGACTGTTTCAATTCCGCCTTTATCAACGATGGGCTGGATGGTGCTCGGCGAACGCGAGTATAAGCGGACTTCATAGCCTCCAAGGGTCAGGTCAGCAGCGGCCGCGCAGCCGCCATTTCCGGCTCCGAGGATAGCGATTTTGCGGATCGACATAAGTGATCGTGTTCGTGTTTGTGACCGTGTCCGTGGCTCCTCCCTTTACCGCACACGAGCACGTTCACGGGCACGCGTTATTCCACGCGATACTGCTTGAGTTTGTCCTCGTCAAGTTCGATGCCCAGTCCCGGCTTGGAAGAAACCATGACATCGCCGTGCGCAAAACCGAAAGCTTCCGTGATCAGATCATCTTGATAATACACTCCGGCAACACCGCCTTTTCCCTTCCCCTTCGGAGTTGAAACGGGGATCACGGAGGCGAGACTAACCGCGCCCGTAGACGCCGCAAGATGCAAGTTCGCCGCATTGCCCACTCCTGTCTCCACGGACCCGTTAACATTGCACTGGAGCCCCCCGGTCTCCGCCAACACCGCCACTTTCTTGGCTTTGAACAGACCGCCCGGCTTTGTGGTGTAGAGGGAAATGATGTCCGCGGCTTTCTTGCGGATGATTTCCAAAACGTCCTGCGGCGTCCACGCGCTCTCATCGGCCATGATCGGCGTATCCACGTTGTGAGTCACCTCCGCCATGGCGTCAAGCCCCTCGACGGGCTGCTCCATGTAGCGGATCGAGTATTCTTCCATTCTCCGAATGGTACCGATGGCGACCTTGGGAGTGGGATAGCCCTGATTCGCGTCCACGACGATAGCGAGCTCAGGACCAATCGCTTTCCTGACCTCTTTCACCAAAGCGACATCGCGTTCGGGCTCGATCCCTCCTTTGAGTTTAATAGTTTTGACTCCTTCTTTTTTGACTTGGACCGCTTCCTCAACGGCCTTTTCGATTTCCATGAGACCGAGGCTATGAGCAATTGGCACCCGCTCCCGATAGCATCCGCCCAGAAGCTGGTAGACCGGGACACCGAAGGCTTTGCCGACAACGTCATAGAGCGCCATGTCGATGGCGGCCTTGCAGTAGGGATAGCCCTTCACAGCTTTGTCCATGAGGCCATGGAGATACTCGATCCGGCACGGGTCCTGACCGGTAACAGCGGGAGCGATGATATCGTTGATGATATGGACGGTCGTTTGCGGCGTCTCACCGTAGTATTTCATGTGATCGCCGCCCCAATCTTTCAGCACGGGCGCTTCCCCCAAACCTATCCATCCATCGTCCGTTTGTAGCTTGATGATGACATAGACCCCAATCGGTGTGGTCAGGCTTGCCCACTGATGTACCCTTCGAGGGGGAAGCTTGATGGGAATCGTCTCGATGCGCCGGATCTTCATAACGGAACTTCGATCAGTTGGTCCGTGGTTGTCGCATCCGAAAGGAGCTCGCAGCCGCTCTCCGTGACTGCGAGCATGTCTTTGTTCTGCAGCCCCATGCGTCCCGGAATGTAAACCAGCGGCTCGATCGCGATGACCATGCCTTGTTCGAGAACTCTATCGCCGTAACGCCCGAGGTAGGGCTCTTCATGCAGGAACAGACCGATCCCATGGCCAACAAAGCTGATCGGCGCAAAGCCCAGCTCGCTGAATCTTTTCAGAAATGCCTGGTAGATTCGCTTACACCGCGCTCCCGGCTTGATCAGATCCAGGACTAGATATTTGCATTCGATCAGATTTTTCCAGATCTTTTCCTGCTCGGGTGAGGGGTTTCCGACAACCGCTGTGCGGCAGATCCCGGCATGATACCCGGTTAGAATGCCAAAGATCTCCATCCGGATGAGGTCTCCCCGTTTGAGGACCCGACGGGTAGGCCCGACGTTGGGATACTGGCTTCGCTCTCCTGACGCGATAATCATAAGCTTGAAGTTCTCGGCGCCGCCCGCGAAGATCCCGCTCGTGAGCAAGCCGGCAAGATCCATCTCTGTCATTCCCGCGCGCGCCCGCTTGAGCGTGTTTCCGATCGCATCGTCTGTGAGCTTGCTGAGCTTGCGCATCAGCTCGATCTCATCAGCGGTTTTTACTTCTCGCAGCCGGGCGAAAACATCCTCGGCTGCAACGAAGCTCGCCTGCGGAAATCTCCGCGCCAGTATTTGGAAGTCCCGTGCGGGAATAAAATCCATCTCGATGCCGATCCTGGCACGGTCAAGTTTCAAGTCGCTCAAAAGACTGGCAAGAGTGTCCATCGGATCATCGACGAACTCGCGGTACACGCGGACGTTCTGGATCGCGGCCAGACTTTTGACTGTTGTTTCTTCCATGTCGATCGCGATCATGGCAACCTGTCCGTCAGCGGTGACGATACAGCAGGCGTGTCGCCAGCGCATCAAAGATTGAGAAGGCACGACAAAGCCGGCCGTGTAGGTTACGTTCTCGGGGGAAAGGGCGATCAGAGCATCCAGCCGCGCTGACTGCATCGCCTTGCACTGCTTTTCGATAATCTCCGAATTCATGGTGAGTGGTCACCGCAATTGCCGACTCGCTATTGACTCCGCTTCGTGCCGTTTGCGAACACGAACACGATCACGATCACGATCTTTTATTATCAGCTACCCGCTGTCTTCGCTTGCGCCCTTCCTTCGACCCCTTGATGTAGGTCAGCGCCTCCCCCAGCGTGATCACCGTGGCGTATTTGCTGTTCATCTCGAACAGATTCACCAGATGCGAGGTCTGCGAACGATCAAACACGCACTCCTCAACGACGAAGACCGGAATTCCGTACGAATAGCCGTCCAGGACGGTTGCGCGTACGCAGCCGCACGTCGTGGTTCCGGCTACCAGGAGGCTATCTATCCCGCGATTCATCAGATATGTAATCAGATGGGTGCCGAAGAAGGCGCTCGCTCTTGCCTTGCGCACAATGTATTCGCCTTCCCGCGGCTTGATCATCTCGGGGAACTCCATCGCCAAGCGTTCGAAATCTTTCTGCACGACTGTGCGCTTGGTCGCGTTGCCGAACACCGCCTTGAACTCTGAATCGCCTGTCGAATAAACCGCTGGGATGCCGGCTTTCCGGCACGTTTCGAGAAGTTCGCGGATCTTGGGCAAAGCTTCCCAGGCCACTTTGCCGCAGCTCGTCGGGAATTCATCGATGGCCGCCATAATTTCCAACGGTTTCGTGCCCGTAAACCCCAGCAGCACGTCAATGATCAGAAGGGCCGGGTTACGCCCAAGTTCTTGCTTAGAGCGGTATCCGGCTTTCTCGTAAATCTTTCTTTCGTTCTCAGGAAAAATCGTTTCCCATTCGCGCATGGCTCTTGGTTCCTTTCTGCCCTGGCACCACTTCAGGTACCATATTACGAATCGGCTGCTCGGATTGTCAATCTGCGGTTTGCCGGGCTGCGCGGCTTGAGTGTCATATTGGTCCACGAGCACGATCACGAACCACGAAACTGACGACTCATTGACACGGCGATGGTCACAGAGGTAGCCTGCGCGTGAGCAGCGACATGATTCCCCCAGCATCATTCCTTCTACGATATTTTGTCCTGGGTCAAGAAGCGGCGCTTTTCGAGCAGATAAGGAGTTTCCCATGTGTTCGGTCACAGACGAAGTTGGAATTTCCCTTCCAGACGCCGGCGGCAGGACGGCAAACCCCGCTCTTCAAACCGCTGAACTCATGCCCTTCGCCCGCGCGCTCGCGTCTTGGCGCGAAAATCGGGACAGCCACATCGGCTTTGTCGGCTACGGAAAGACCAAAGGTGGCGACAAAGTGCTCATTGCCGTAGACCGGGAATACGATTCAGAGGTTCCCGAAGCGATCGCAACCGCGCTGCGCGAAAGAGGGGCCCATGTCGATATCCTGATAGCGGACATCGGCGACCGTGAAAAGGAGTTTGATTATCTTGACGAAGTGCAGGTCATCATGCGCCGCGAGCCGTGGGAGAAAAATCCGCGGCGGTGGGAGGGAATGCCTTACATTGAAGATTTTGCCGCACGCCGGGGTTACGACCTCCTGGTCCACGGCAAGGGAGGCCCAATTCCCAAGACGGATTATCGCTATGAGCAGATCCCGTGGCTGCAATCCGAACATCTTCTCCAGAGCGCAACGCTCTATCCGCTCGATCTTCACCTGCTCATCAATCAGAAGACCTGGGAGATCATCTGGGAGAAGGGTCGCGGCGGGCGGGCGAGGCTTACGGATGCCGAAGGAACCGACATCTCGTGGACTTACTGGGACGAATATTACGACGGCACCCGTTACGGCTTCTGCTCGACGCCACGCAATGGCCACCTTTTCGGCCATCCCGTTCCTCCGATCATTACGAAAGAAGATGCCGCGGGCGTGGTCGCGGGAACGACCAGCCATTTCAACCGGGCTTTCCCGCAAGTCAAGGTGGAACTCGAAGCGGGCCAGATCGTCAAGCTGCAGGGCGGTGGCGCCTACGGAGATGCGTGGCGCGATCTTTTACTAGAAAGTAAAAATACTTCGTACCCCTGTTTTCCGCGGCCCGGCTTGTTTTATCTATGGGAAGTGGCGATCGGCACAAACCCGAAAATCGTCCGCCCAGGTCACATTGAACGCCACTCCTCCGGAGGTTTCGAATGGGAGCGCCGCCGCTCGGGGGTCATCCACATGGGCTTCGGCACGATGTGGCGGTCCGACGAGGAAAAATGGGCCGGTCAAAAGGGAATCCTCTACGGTCACCTGCACATCCACTTGTTGTTTCCCACGTTGATCGTCGCCGCAAAAGATGGGAAACAGTACCCGGTCATCGAAAAGGGACATCTCAGCGCACTGGATCACCCCGAGGTGCGTAAGCTTGCCGAAAACTACGGTGACCCGGCAGAGATTCTCAAAGAGGACTGGATCGCGCTGATCCCGGGCATTACCACGCCGGGTTCCTATGAAGAATACGCCAGAGATCCGGGCAGATGGATTTATGGAGCAAAAACATAGCCGCTTTGGCAGTTTCGCGCTTCGAGCTTTTGGTTGATCTCTAACCCGCCGCAACCCAGGCAGTCAGAATCGACGGCATTTCCGGAATAATCGCGTCCCAGGAGTCGCCGCGGTCGCGTGTCACGTAGAACGCGCCGCTCCCTGTCTGCTTTGGATCAAATCCAAAACCGCGCGAGCCGTCGCCCATGCCGGCAAAGACGGTGTTCTGTTCGGTGGGATGGGACACTACGGCCCACGGCATCCACGGCATTGTCTGCGTCAAACCAATTACAGGGCGACGCCATGTCTCTCCGCCGTCGTCGCTGAGAAGAACAAATCCTTGAGGGTTTCTCTTCTCGCGGCGCCACACGCCCGGAGACCCCTTGGCGCCGCCAAGGATCATACGCGGAGGATTTCCCGGCAAAAACATCCAGTCATGAGAATAGCTATAAAGCTCCGTGTTGCCCCAGGGCATTCCGTTTTCCACCCGCCGCCATTCATGACCGTAGTTGTCGCTGCGGAAAAAGGCGCGCGCGGAAGACACGTAGTAGCGTTCTTTGCTTCCCGGATAGTTGCTCAACAGATGCATGTCCGGGTATGCGATTCCAGCGCTCGCGTCCTCCCACGTGCGACCGCGATCGCGGCTCAGAACGACGCCGCCATGCTCGAGCGTCAGGAAGAGAAGATTCGTATCATCCGGATGAATAAAAATGTTGCGCACATGAGGATGCTGGACTCCGCGGTATGCCTCCGGGACATTCCACTGGGATCTCACTGAGTCAGGCAACTGCTGGAGCCCGTCCAACGACTCCCACGTGCCGCCGCCGTCTTCGCTCCGGAGCAGCCGAATCGGCCCTGTGCCCGCATAGACTAGCCGCTCCTCGTACGGATCCACGGCGAACGTTCTCACGTCGCCTTCCAGTACTTTCTCCCACGTTCGCCCGCCGTCCTGCGTGCGGTATCCCCCATGCAAAGCGACGGCGGCAAAAACAACTTCCGGACGTTGGCGCGGTCCGCACAGAGCGTCGACCGTGAGCCCGTCAAACCACTCTCCCACTGTGCTCGGCGGGCCCGAGCCGTGTTGAATGACCTTCAAGCCGCCGTTGAGCGCGATATAATAGCGTAATCCATCACTCATAGGGCACCCCCTCGCAGGTATTTTTGCCGTCCCTCAGGTCGGCTGAACCTTATCGATTCGAGCTGCACATAATAAAGTGCCAGCCATTCACTTCGACTGTCTCAGAGCGAACGGCTTAGGTACCAGAAAGACTGAGATTTCCGTTCGTGCTGAGCTTGTCGAAGCATAAAACTCATGGGTCACGATATTCTACGATCATCCATAAATAAACTCTTCACTTTAAAACGTGACGCGACTCTCAACTCCCGCCTTTGAGCGCGTGGAAAACTTTCTCCGACGTGATGGGCAGGTCCTTGATTCTAATTCCGGTAGCATCTTCAACGGCGTTCGCAATCGCCGCCGCGACCGGCACGTTGGCCACCTCTCCGATCGCAAGGCTGTTGTACGGTCCGGGTCCATGCGGCACCGTTTCAAGCACCACGGTCTTCAGCGGCGGAATGTCCTGGATATTGGGAATCTTGTAGTCGCCGAAATTCGTGGTGATAACTTTGCCGTTGTCGATCAAAAGATGTTCCGTCAGAGCGTAGCCGATCCCAAAGACAATGCCACCGTCGATCTGCCCCTGATGCATGAGCGGATTAATCACTTTGCCCGTGGTGTGCGCGGAGATAAATTGCTTCAGCGTGATCTGACCCGTCTCAGGATCGACGTAAACCTCTGCGATCTGTGCGGCAATCGAAGCCTCGTGCGCCTTTCCCGTCTGTTTGTAGTACCCCTTGACCTGAACGGGTGAACCCTTGGCTTTGACCACCTCGGCGAAGCTCATGCGCCGCTTCGTGCGCGGATGGGTCACAAATCCGTCCGTCAAGGCGAGTTCATTCTCGGCTACTCCAAGGCGCTTGCCGGCGACTTCAACGAGCTGTCTTCTTGCGTTCACCCCGGCCTCGTAAGCGGCATTGCCGTAAACTCGGGTCGCTCTGCTGCCGCCGACGCCGCCGTCGCTCGGCACCGTGCGCGAATCCAGTTGTTCAAATTCGAGTTCCCCGGTGGCGACTTTCAACTCTTCACCCACCACTTCGCAGATTACCGTGAATACGCCGGCCCCCTGATCGACCACGGGCGAAGACACCGTCACTTTTCCTTCTTCATCGATCTTGACGAAGACAGTGCCCTCGCCGCCGTTAGGGCTCCACTCCGAGAAGGCCAGCCCGCGCCCCACGTTCTTGGGCTTCGGCTTCTTGTAACCCGAAAGGGCCATCGCTTGATCCAGTGCCTCGACGCCCCGGATGTGCATGATCGTTTCACCCGTCGGCATGACGTCGCCGTCGCGCAGCATGTTTTTTCCTTTGAACTGCGCCGGATCCATGCCCAACTTGCGCGCGACGATATCCAGATGGCTTTCATTGGCAAAAAAGCCCTGCGGATCCCCCGGAGCCCGCATGTGACCGCAGGGGACCTTATTGGTATAGACCATCTTTTCTTCGATCAAACAGTTGGCCATTTTGTATGGTCCCGCGCAGGTTGACGCGCCTACCAGATACCCCGCGGGTTTCATCGCTCCGTACGCGCCGCTGTCGAAAATAAACTCCATGTGATGAGCGAGGATCGTTCCGTCTTTCTTTACCCCGGTCCTTATTTTGATGATCGACGCATGGCGCGGGTTGCCGGCGACCAACTCTTCGCTGTAGTCCATGATCATTTTTACCGGGCGGCCGCTTTTCAGCGAGAGAAAATAGCAGACGGGAACATCCATTGACCCGCCCTTGCCCCCGAAATCTCCCCCGATATGCACCGGGTGAAAGACAAGCTTCTCCTGGGAAGTGCCCAGGGCATTGGCAAGCTGCGCGCGCACCGCGAAAGGGGTCTTGGTGCACGCCCAGATTTCCGCGCCGCCGGAGGGATTTGCTTTGGCCACACACGAGTGCGGCTCGAGGTAGGACTGATGCACGACCTGCGTTTCGAATGTGTTTTCGATGATGCTATCCGCTTGTTGAAAGCCCGGCTCCACGTCCCCTTTACCCCAACGTAAATAAGCAAAAACATTACTTGCGGCTTCCAGCTTGGTGGGCAAGCCTCGATAAGACAGAAGATCGGGATGAAGCAAGGGAGCGGTCGGTTTCATGGCCTCCAGAGGATCGAGAATCGGTTCCATGTCCTCGTACTCGACCTCGATCAAATCCACCGCCCTCTCGGCCGCTTCCTCCGTCTCCGCAGCCACGGCCGCCACTTTCTCGCCGATAAATCTTACAATCCCGTCCGCCAGAAACGGCAGGTCGCAAATCCTTCTTCCGATTCTGAGTCCGGTGACATCCTGACCGGTGATCACGGTTTTAACGCCGGGAACCCCGAGAGCCTTGCTGATGTCAATGTGCTTGATGCGCCCGTAAGAAATCGGGCTCCTGAGCACTTTGCCCCAGAGTATTCCCGGCAACGTCACGTCCACGGTGTAGACCGCGCCGCCGGTAACTTTTTCTTCCCCTTCGACTCTCGGGGTCGGTCTTCCCACAATCTTTGTCATCTCCCTGCTTGCCATGATGTTCCTCCATTCCCCGATGCTGTTCGCCCGCGCCGAGTCCTCGCTGCGCGCGGAATTGCAGATTGCAGATCTCAGATTTTCAACTTGAGATTTGCCATAATTTGGCCATTTGCAATTCCGCAGGGCATGCCGGTGGTGTCCATGACTCAAGCACGATCACGAACACGCTTCCAACTTTGCCTTTTTACTTTCTTCTCATCCTCCGCGCAAAACCCACTGCCGCCAAAGTTTGTCGTAGTGATCGATCTTGTCCATATACTTTCCCGGGTCCACCAGGATAAAATCAAATCCTTCACGCAGCTCGGGCGGATCAGGAATGAGGTCCGGATGCGTCGGGATACGGCCCGCCTCGAAAATCACCCTCTGCCCGCCCTCCTTGCTGAAGAAGAAGTCGAGAAACAGCAGCGCCGCATGCGGGTGCGGACTATTCTTGGAAAGCGCCGCGACGTTGCCTTTGCCGATTACCGGTTCGAGATTTATCCAATTGACCGGCGCTCCTTTCCGCCGGTCGCGGGAGATCGTATGGCTGTAGACGTTAGGGGAAAGCGCGTCCTCTCCGGCGACCAACAGCTGGCCCATGAGCGTATGGCCGGAACGGATTTGGAACTCTTGGCTCCCCAGTCTCTGGAAAAAAGCTTTGCCTTTTTCCTCGCCCCAAAACTCCATCAACTGCAAGAACCATTCGGTTTGCTCTCGCTCCAGAGACATTTTGCCCTTCCACTTTGGATCGAGAAGGTCCTCGTAGCGCTTGGGCGCCTCGGCCGGTTTCACTAGCTGCGTGTTATAACCGAGGACGATATTGGTGACGCGGCTCGCCGCCCAGAAACCCTGGCGCTGAACGAAACGTTTGTCATATTTCGCGATCACCGGGGTATAGTAAGCCTGCAGCGTCCCCTTGCGGCGCAAAAATTCCATCTGCGGTTCGTCGATGTCAACGATGTCGCAACTGTGTCCGTTGGCTTGAGTCTCCGTGATGTAGCGTTGCAGCACGCGCTCGGTTGTCAGGCGAGTCGCTTTGACCTTCACGGACGGGTAGCGCTTCGCAAACGCCTCGACAACGCGCGGCGAATCGGACAGCGAAGTGTACCACACCACCTCCGCTTCCTTCTTTGCACCCTCTTCAAGTTTGGCCTGCCGGTCCTGACTTTTGTACAGAGCCACCTCCGCGATGCTGGCCGCTTGCGTCAAATCGCTTAACAACACCGTCAAGCCGAGAGCGACAAAAACCAGGAAACCTATCCGGTTAGAAAATTTCATTAGTCCTCCCTAAAAAACGCAATGTCTGTAAGGTCCGCGGCGAACCATCCATTGCGTGCGCGCCGAGTTTATGACGATGGCAGGATACTATCGGCGGATGCCAATAACTGTCAATAAGCCTACCGGCTCCTCCTGACGGCGTCGAGCACGTTAAAGCAATTTTGTTTGTTTTCGGCGAGGATTTACGGCATCTAGAGATGTTCAAAATGGCCGACCTCGAACCTTCTCCTTTTCGCCGCTACGCAATGATCTCGCTCTCTTTTGCCCACATGATTGTGAGCAGGGGGCTGCACGGGAGCTTAAGCATCTTTTATGTCGCCATCCTTCAGGCCTTTGACTGGTCAAGAGCCGCAACCGCAGGCGCGATCTCTCTACTAATTATTGTGGAAGGAATTGGCGACCCAATTGTCGGTTCGCTAACCGACCGTTTGGGTCCCTACAAGACCTTGGTGCTTGGCGGCATCATCCTGTCCTTGGGATTGGCTCTGAGCGCGACCATTTCTTCGCTTTGGGAGCTTTATCTTTGGGTCGGCGTGGTCACCGCTTTGGGGATCTGTTTCATCGGCATGGTTCCCCACGTAGCGATGTTATCACGCGCGTTCTCCAAGCATCGCGGAATCGCGTTGGGCGTTGCGTACGCGGGTGGTGGGTTGGGGATCACCTTGATCGTTCCCCTGTCGCAGTTGATGATCAGTGCCTGGGGATGGTCTATGGCCTACCTGGGCCTGGCCGCGGTTACCCTAATCCTGGTTTTGCTTCCCGTTCAGCTTTTCTTCACCGGTGGCTCAACCTCGCCAGCGCACGCTGTGGCACAGACCGCGAGCGAGAATGACTGGACCGTCAACCAGGCGTTGCGTAGCCCTGCTTTTTGGTTGCTTTTTATCTGCCGCATCCTGGCGAGCCTGGGGAATCAAATTGTCGTCACGCACCAAATGGCGCATGCCGTCGACCTCGGTTATTCGAAGCTCTTTGCCGCGTCCATCTTCGGATTAATGGGGGTCTTCAGCATCTTCGGCAGGATTCTTTTCGGCTACCTTTCGGACCGCATGCGCGGAGAGACCGTATTCACCTGGGTGCAGGTGGTTTCGTCTGTCGGGATATTGGCTTTGCTGGCGATGAAGGACAGTTCGCTTCCCGCAATGCTTTATGCCTACGCGGTCTTTTATGGTTTGGGGCAGGGATCGCGCGCGTTGGTTCTGTCAGCGATATCAGCGAATATTTTCTTGGGGAAGAGCTTCGGAGCCATTTACGGTTACTTCACGATTAGCATCGGGATCGGAGGGGCTATCGGTGCCTGGCTCGGCGGTTTTATTTACGACGTGACGCAAAGTTATTTTCGGGCTTTTTCTCTCTCGATCGTCATTTTCGCTCTGTCGGTAGTGATTGTGTGGCTGAGTCCGCAGCTGGCACGACCGAAAAGCAAAGCCCTTAGCTGAGGGCAATGCATGAATGCCGTCGCTGCGGATGATTCTACTTCGCGGAGAAACCGGTGGGTATCAGGCGCGAGCCGGGTTCGCGACCGGTGTTAATACCTAAAGGCCGTTCAACAATCCAGGTTCGCCCCTGATCATCTTCCCCTCGGAGGGTGTAACGTTCTTTTCCCGTAATTACGACCTGGATGATTTCGCGCCTGTTCACCCCGAGCCCGGCTAACGTGAAGTCCAGGGTCAGCGTCCGCGCAAAGTCCTTATACGTCCACTCGCCGTGCACCGGGAACTCGAGGTTCAGAAGGTGCACCATGCCCATCTGGCGCATGAGATCGGCAAGTTTGCCTGATTGTCCGATCAGACCTTTGCCGATAATCTGGCCATTCGCATAAAGTTTAAGATCGTGTGTGGCTTCCACGAGCCCGTCGATCGCGAGCGTGGCGCACCAGGCGCCCCGAAACATTTCGCTCGGGTCGGGCCCTGCCAAGTCTTCCCCAAACATAGCCGAGAGAAGTTGTCCATGCCCCCGGTGTTGATCGTCGCCGGCAATAAAAACATCGCCATCCAGCACATCCGGCAGCGGACAGCTGTCTAAAAGATACGGGAGAATCCTTTTGCTCTGGCTGCACGCTTGATTCCACTGTTCTGAAACCCATGTCGAGCGTGCGGCGTTGATGGACCACAGGAGCAGGAATTTGCTGCACCAATCGATTCCTTCCCGCAGGCGCTCGCGTAAGACATCCACGCCCTTATGGCGCTCTTCGTTGATAAAAGTCGCGGCTTTGTGCTCTCTCAGCACGTGATCAAGCCTAGCCGCGACCTCTCTGTCGGCCGGACTGTAGGAGATGAAAACTTTTACGCTAGTCATGTCGCTTTCTCTTCCCGCCAATACTGGTCGCAACTGTCTGACCTAGCGACCCTCTACTCAACGATCACTACCACTTGGGAAGGACTGCTTACCGCCAGAATTCACCAAACACCTTATCAATAGCCGGGGTACAAGCAATCCTGATGCCATCGGGGGTTTCATGCCCAAGTCGGATGCAAGCCCCACTGTTATCAGAAAATCTCGCAAAAGAATATACCGATAGTTTTAAGAGTATTGGGGAATAATTCGTATCTTTTTGTCAGCATGGTGTATCAAAAAGGATACGCTCGGCAGGTCGACTATCTTTCCAATCGGCAGACTGCGCGAAAAAGCCTGTAGGAGTGCTTCGACTATGCGATGCTTAAGAAATCGCAGTTACCGCTCCTCTGGCTAAAAGGCTGCGCTTGATCAGACGCCAGCCGTCGCGTCCTTGAATTTTCTAATCGCTTCGACGTGCGCAGATGGCGATGAGAGTCCGGCGTTCATCGTGTTGATCGCAAGGTAAGCCACGCCGAGTTTCTTCCACTGGGAGGCTTCCTTCGCCCACTCCTCAACGGGGCGGCCGCGAATGGCTAACCGGGCTTCAATGCCAATAGCCGACGGGTCTCGGCCTGCTTCGCGCGCGTAGCCGCACACCTTTTCGAACATCGCGCGGTATCTTTCGTCGGGATCTGCCTGCGGAAACCAACCGTCACCGAGGCGGCCCACGCGCCGCAGCACTTGGTCCGCGCCGCCTCCGAACCATATGGGTATAGGCCTCTGCACGGGCAGAGGATTAATGCCGGCATCGGTGATCTTGTGCCATCTGCCGTTGAAGGTCACCAGCTCCTGAGTCCACAATGCGCGGAGCACTTCGACCTGTTCCTCCGAACGCTGTCCCCTGTTTTTGAAATTCTCTCCCAGGGCTTCGTACTCGACGAAATTCCAGCCGATGCCGATCCCCAGGCGAAGGCGCCCGCCGCTCAGGACATCCACCACTGACGCCTGCTTGGCCACCAGGGCGGTCTGTCTCTGAGGTAAAATGATGACTCCCGGCACGAGCCCGATTTTCCTGGTCAGTCCGGCCAGGTAGGCAAAGAGAGTAAAGGGCTCATGAAATGAATCCTTATGCGTGTAGGGCGGTTTCCATCCTGGGCGGCTTTCGACGTTGGCCCCGAGAATATGGTCATAGGCGGTGATGTGATCGTAGCCGAGCGCCTCCGCCGCCTGTGCATAATCGCGAATCGCCGCCGGGTCCGTGCCGATTTCGGTCTGGGGAAATATAACGCCGAATTTCATTTCTGTTTCTCCTTAAGCAGGAGCACCTTCAGTCCTGCATGGGTTTATCGCGGAGTGGCCGAATCGATTGGAAAATGTTTCGACCGGGAAGCGCCGAGGATACGGAGGGCAGACCGTGGGAGAAAAACTCTGCGTACTCCGTGCCTTTGGGGTGCAAACTCTTCCACATCGAAGCCTTGGTTACAGCGGCATGCAAGCCTGAAGAGCTTCGCGCAGGTCGGGATAGCGAAACTTATAGCCCAATTTTTGTGCGCGCTCCGGAATCGCCCTCTGCCCAGTTAATAGCATGTCGGCCATCTCGCCCAGAAGCAGGCGCAACGCGAAGCCGGGAACGGGAGCCCACGACGGCCGGCCCAAGACCGTGCCCAGCGTGCTGCAGAATTCTCTCATTACGGCGGGATTGGGTGCGGTGGCATTGAAAGGGCCGCTAGCACTGTCGTTCTCCACGGCAAAGAGGATCAGTCCGACCTCATCCTCCAGGTGAATCCAGGGCATCCACTGCTTGCCGCTCCCCAACGGCCCGCCCGCGAAGAACTTAAACGGCGGGACCATTTTTGCCAGCGCGCCGCCGCCTCTTCCCAAAACAATTCCGGTGCGCACGAAAACCAACCTCACTCCATAACCCGCAATTTTTTTCGCCTCCGTCTCCCACTCAACACAAAGGCGCGCCAGAAAGTCGTTTCCGGGCCGCGTCTCTTCCGTAACCATCTCATCCCCGCGCGGGCCATAATAGCCGACAGCGGAACCGTGAATCAGAAACCTGGGTTTAACCTTGGCCCCGGCAACCGCATCAACCAGCGCACGTGTCGTTGCGATGCGACTCGACCGAATCTTTTCTTTTTGACTGGCGGTCCATCTTTTTCCCGCAATCGGCTCGCCAGCGAGATTGATAATCCCGTCGGTCCCATCGACGGCCTCTATGGGAGCTTTGCCGGAGAACGGATCCCAGGCAATCCACTTCTCATTCGTCGCGCTTGCTTTCGGGCTCTCCGAGCGCGTGAGGATCGCGAGCAGATGATCTTTCTCGCGCAAGCGCGCGCGCAGCGCGGAGCCAATAAAACCCGTCCCCCCGGCAATGACTAAACGCATTGTCTGAGCCCCCTAAACATCACGTCTTAAACAAACCGCTGGCGAATGCTATGTTAACACGAATTAATCAAACAGTTTGCCCGACCCAGTGTCAAGATGAAGACCGATAATGGGAAGATTCAGCGCCGACGAGTGGTTGTCACCGGTATCGGGGTCGTCAGCCCCATCGGCATCGGCGTTGAAGCCTTTTGGCACGGCGTCCGGACCGGCACCAGTGGGGTGGATATCATTCGCTCCTTCGATCCCGAGTCTCTTCCCTGTCAGATTGCGGCTGAGGTCAAAGGCTTTCAGGCTGAGGCCTACCTTGACTCGAAGCAGCGCAAGCGGGTTGCGCGCGCGGTGCCTTTGGCAATCGCCGCCGCAGAAGAAGCCCTTCGCAATGCACGGATCGATTTTCGCTCGCTGACTCTTCAGGAGAAGCGCTCTTGGGGCGTCATTCTGGGCAGCGGCGGGGGCACGCCGGATTTTGTCGAGAGCCAATACCGCCTCTACTTTACGGACAAGCTGAAAAGGGCCAGCGCGTACAATATCTCGAGCTCAACCATGGGAACTTTATCCAGCGAACTTTCCCTGTACTTTGATTTCAAAGGACCGAGCCACGTGCTGTCAACCGGCTGTACCAGTTCTACCGATGCCATCGGCTACGCTTTTAATATGATCCGCTTTGGTTTGATGGACCATCTGGTCACCGGGGGAGTCGATTCCACGATCACGCACGCCATCATGCTCGGCTTTTCCATCATGGGGGCGGTCTCTCTCTCCCGCAACAGCGAGCCGCAGCGGGCTTCGCGCCCCTTTGACCGGCTCCGAGATGGCTTTGTTCTGGGTGAAGGGGCGTGGTTCCTGGCGCTGGAGGAGCGGGAGCAGGCACTCACCCGCGGGGCGCCGATCTTTGCCGAGGCTCTGGGCTACGCTTCGACTTGCGATGCCTATCACATGGTGCGCTTGGATCCGAACGGCGCGGAGCCGGCGCGGGCGATGAGCCTCGCGCTTCAAGACGCGGGGGTTGCAAAGGAAGAGGTGGGCTACGTCGCGCTGCACGGAACCTCAACCGTCATCAATGACCAGACCGAGACGCAGGCGATCAAAAACTGCTTCGGGTCCCGTTCCTACGACATTCCGATGAGTTCAATTAAGTCGATGATCGGCCATCCGCAAGGCGCCTCGGGAGCCGCCGGAGTCGTGGCGTCGATTCTCGCCTTGCGCGACGGTGTTCTGCCTCCCACCATCAACTACGAAGAGCCCGACCCCGAGTGCGACCTGAACTACATTCCGAACCACGCCCTGGAGCGAAGCATTGACGTCGCGCTTTGCAACTGCATTGGGTTCGGATCGAAAAATTCCGCCCTGATCTTACGCCGGGGCTAAATCCCCCTCCGCGCGGTTCACGTCTTTTTTTTCGACTCCGCCCAGATCTTCCATTCATAGCCGTCCAACAGGCTGAGCCAGCCGGCTTCCACGATGTCGGTAGACTTGCGCATCGTCGCCCACTGGCGCTTGCCGTCGGTGAATTTCTTCACCGACATGACCTCTGCTTCCGTTCCTTCGCCGCCCCCATGCGTGTAGGATTCCATCACACGCACGCCGGCGATTACGGGAAAGTGGCGCACCAGGACTTTGCGCAGCGCGAGATCGAGCGCGTGCACCCCGCCGATGCCGCCCGCCGCTTCCAACTCCTCGACCGCGCCGATGCGCACGACCACGATGGCATCAATGGCGATCCGGCCGCTCAAAGAGTCGTCCACCACGCGCCGGCGGATAATCTCAAAGGGCACCTTATACTCTCCCCCCGAACGCAGCTCTTCCAATTCACGCGAAGCCTGGGGAATCTCTGTTTCAGAGAAAAAACCGGTGCCCGTTTCATTAGAACTCATATTGGCTATTGCCTCTATGCATACTCACTCTTGCCTATTGCCAATTGCCCGTTGCCTCCCAGCCAAAATTTTTCTCTTGTCATTAGCACAAAGGCAGCTAGAATTGTCAACCTGGTATCATATGGCTTCGGGTTTCAGCGTCAGGTTTCGGGTCAGCTTGAGACTCGTAGATCAAAATCGCACACTGCGCGAGTGACAATGCCCTCACCAATAAGACCCAGAGGGCGAGGGAATCACTCAATGGACAAAAGCGCGATGCGCAGTCGATCCGTAATTTCTTACCCTCGCCCTTTAGGGAGAGGGAAGGGTGAGGGTGCACCTTTGCCTTCGTGGCGCTTCGTGGTGAAGAAAATCGACGGTTGTTAGGAACTTTTGATGGACGAACAATTCAGCCCCCAAGAAGCAAAGGCCCTCGCGCCGTTCTTCACAAATCTGGACAAGCCGGTTTTCGGCTTGATGTTGCCGCAGGAAGTTGCGGGCGCTTTGTTCTCCCGCTATAGCCGCTCGACCAAGAGCCTGCGCCGCACCTTCCTGGAGGAATTTTTGGGCGACCCGGATTTAGCGCTGCACGACCTGTTGGGAGGTCAGACAGCCGCAAACGATCAAAGCACGGCGTTGAAAAAAGCCCGCGCATTTTATGACCGTGTTTTGGTCGGCTATGGCGACGACTCGGTCGCGCAGCTTGGGAGCGCCCACATCGCGTGCGAAGAGATCTCGAACGTTGCGGTAAAAATCCTCGAGGACGCGCGCATCGGCATCGCGCCGCTGGAGAAATCCACCCGCTACGTGCGCTTCGATCAGAAAGACGAGGCCGGAAATTATCTCTTCTATCGCGAGCCCAAGATCATGGCCTCGGGTCATCGAGAGGCTTACCTGGAGACGATGAACCTTTTGTTCGAAACCTACTCGCAGCAGATCGACCCGATAATCGAGTTTGTGAAAAATTCTCTCCCGATCGAGCAGATTGAGTTGCGCCATCCGCAGACCGGCGAGCCCCTGAGATACGGGGATGCCGCTAAGGACGAAAAACTAAGGAAGTGGGCGGAAATCGGCTACCGCGCCACCGTGCGCGCGCACGCATGCGATGTATTGCGCGGGTATCTGCCCGCAGCGACGCTAACCAATGCTGGATTTTTCGGCGTCGGCCAGGCTTTTGAGTATTTGCTAACCAAGCTCTACTCGCACGAGCTTGCTGAAGCGAAGAACCTGGCCGCGTCCATGCACGAAGAGCTTAATAAGCTGATTCCCTCGTTTGTGAAGCGCGCCCAGCCTAGTCCCTATCTGGCTGATACATCGTCGAGCACGCGCGCCCTTGCCGCCCAAATCTTGCAGCAGGCTGCTGCCCATTCTGCGGAGCCTGTTACCCTCGTAGACTACGACCGCGAAGCGGAAGAGAAAATCATTTCGGCCATGCTCTATCCTTATGCGCGCCAGCCTCTTGCGGAGATGCGCAAAGTCGTCGCCGGCATGCCGCAGAGCCAACGGACCCAAATTCTGAAGGAGCACCTATCGGCGGCGCCGGCACAGAAGAGACAAACCCGGGCGTGCGTTCGAGCAGGTATATTACACTTTTGACATTCTCGGAAACCTCGGATGCTATCGCGACCTCCAGCGCCACCGCATTCTCAGCCAGGAACGGCAGGACTATACGACTGCTCACGGCTACGACACGCCCGACGAGATCGTGGAAGCCGGCTTCAAACCAGACTTTACACGCTGCATGGACAAGGCGGCCGAGATTTATGAAAAAATCCACCGCGACTTGCCACAAGAGGCGCAGTACGTCGTACCGTTCGCCTACAAGATCCGCTGGTACATGAAAATGAACCTGCGCGAGGCCGTCCACATCGGCGAGCTCCGCACCATGCCCCAGGGCCATCCCGACTACCGGTTCATCACCCAGGAAATGTGGCGGAAAATCGGCACATCCATCCAACCCTCGCGCAATGCGCCAAGTTCATCGACTGGAAAACCTACCGCTTGGGTCGCTTGCAATCGGAGATGCGGACCGAGTTTAAGAAGTCGGCGTTGGAGAAATAGTTAAGCCTACTGTCTCGGTGCTATTTGAGAACTTCTTTGGGTCGAATGATTGGCGTTCCGAAGTAGCGTGCGAAGACACCGTTTTGGCCAATGAGAACCGTGAGGCTGTGTCATCCTAGGGATGTCGGGCCTGATGGGTATTGCCAATTGCGACAAATGGTATTACCATCGCGACATGGAGTTGATTTCCGTAAAGCTGCCGCCCGCGTTGCGGGCGAAAGTTGCGGCAGAAGCGCGGCGTCGCAACGTTTCCCAATCAACCGTCGTGCGCGAGTCCCTGGAGCGAGCACTCACGGGTTCAGTTAGTCGCGACGAAGCAAGTTGCGCCGATTTAGCAGGCAACTTGGTGGGATCTGTCCGGAGCGGGCGACGCGATCTCTCGACCAACAAAAAACTGCTCGCTGATGCGATCATTTCCAACGCACGCCGTGGCCGCAAGCGTAATCGTTGATACCGGGCCGATCGTCGCGTTGCTCGACGCCGATGATCAGCAACATGCATGGGTCAAAGCACAATTCGCCCGTCTTCGTCCGCCGCTATTAACCTGCGAGGCGGTTCTGACAGAGTCCTGCTTTTTGATCGCTCGCGCGGGTGGGGATGCGAGCGCCGTAATCCAACTAGCCGAGCGGAGCGTAATCAGTGTTGCACAATTGTTCGACGACGAAGCGGCGTCAATTGCACGACTCATGCGCAGGTATGAAAATGTACCAATGTCACTGGCCGATGCCTGCCTAGTGCGGCTGATCGAACTTACGTTTCAAGCGACGCTTTTTACCCTGGATTCAGATTTCGAGATCTACCGTCAAAAAGGGCGGCGTCTTATCCCTCTCTTGGCACCGCGATAGGAATATGAAGAGATTTTCGATTCTTTTGATTCGTTGTCGGGAAAAGGCGAAGAAAAATCGCGTCGCAGATTGTGGTGCCTACGGGGTTAGTCTACTTAGGACACAGCATCCCCTAACTTCCCGTTAAGCGCCAGCGGGGATGGTTCCGGTAGCGGGACTTCTTCTCGAAATGTTATCCTAAAAACCTATGCCTTTAGCTGGTGGAGGGGCTGCAAAATTTGGTCTGCGCTACGAAGGACGATGGACTGTCTTGTGTCTCATAGATGTGATGGAGGAGAAGGCGAACTCTATACGCCTCGAACCCCCTGGTGACGAAGGTGACGGGATAGAATTTTGGCTCCGAAAGGAAGAGTGGCTTGAATGCCATCAGGTAAAGCGGCAACAAAGCAAAAGGGGAGATTGGACCCTTGCCGATTTAAACAATAACCAAGTTTTGGCGTATTTTTGGGAAAAGCTCCTCAACCCAAAATCATCCTGCCATTTTGTTTCCACTCAGGCGGCTTCCTCACTTGACGAATTGACGGACCGCGCTCGACGTGCTTCATCCTGGAATGACTTTCAGGTCAATTTTTTGGGAAAATCAACTCATGCCGCTAATTTTGATGATCTTGTGTATCGTTGGGGAGGATGTTCAGAAGAAGCTGCCTACCAAGCATTGAAACGAATCCGCGTGAGAACGATTGACGAAGAGACATTACATTCCTTCATAGAGAGCCGGATTGGCTCGTTGGTCGATGGAGATTCTGCTAATGCTGCTGATGTTTTGGCTGAATTTGCACTCGAGAAAGTGAATCACGAGCTTAGTTCTTTCGACATCTGGAATCATTTAGAACTCCGTGGATTTAAAAGAAGGGCGTGGGGTAAAGACCCGACCGTCGTTGCCGCGCTCACTGATGCTACAAAGCGTTATCTGCAGCCGCATCAGGCCGCCGTTATTGGCGGCAAAATGTTTCCCCGAGACGAGTCTCGTAAGGTTCTTGAGCTACTTAGCTCCGCCGAGGGAGAGCCAACAATATTCTTGGTAGGCGAGGCTGGAGCCGGGAAAAGCGAAACTTTGGTCCAAATCGTTGAGGCCTTGTTGGAAAAAAGCATTCCTGTCCTGTGCGTAAGAGCGGATCGATTGGATCCCTCTTTGCTTCCCGATGATATCGGCAAACAAATGGGGCTTCCAGCGTCCCCCGTGAAGGTGCTTGCAGCTGTCGCGAATGGACGCGATTGTGTACTCGTGATTGACCAATTGGATGCCGTGAGTTTGGCGTCGGGGAGAAATCCCAAGTTTTTTGATTGTATATGGGACTTAAAAGTTCAAGCACGAGCGCACCCAAAGATGCGATTGTTGTTAGGCTGCAGGAAATTTGACTTGGATAACGATCATCGATTTCGTCGCCTGTCACGTGGAAGCGGAGTGCGCGAGATCAGCATTAGTCGGATATCGCAAGATACCGTCAAGTCAATATTGAACGATTTGGGGTTTTCCGTTGACCGTTTTAGCGCGCGACAGTTAGATCTCTTATCCATTCCTTTACATCTCAGCCTCTTGTCAGAAAGCGGCCTCGTAAAGAATAAGAATTTCGATTTTGAAAGCTCAGCAGATCTTTACCGAGCCTTTTGGAGTTATAAGCAATCCGTTATTGGCGAGCGGTTAGGCCATCCAGTCGAATGGACTAAGGTGATAGACATACTCTGCAAGTATATGAGTGAGAACCAGGTCTTATCGGCGCCGGAAGATATTCTGGACGAATTCTCCGCAGATGCGCAAGCGATGGCCTCCGAACATGTCCTCGTTCGTGATGGCCGAAGTTATGCGTTTTTTCACGAAGGGTTTTTTGATTATGCGTTTGCGCGATTCTTTACGAGAAGTGGGCAAAGGCTCCTTTCGTTTTTACTTAACGATGAGCAGCATTTATTTCGTCGCGCTCAAGTACGGCAGATATTACTCTATGAACGCCAAGTAAATCCGTCGATCTATCTAGAAGAGGTACAAGGATTGCTCGGAGACAGAAATATAAGATTTCACATAAAGCAGGTTGTGTTATCGCTTTTGGCCAGTCTTTCCGATCCCTCCGAGGCTGAGTGGAATATTGTGTCGCCCTTTCTCGGATGAACGCTTACGATGGACAAACGTGCTGAAAATATTTTTGATACTGCGTGTGCGCGTGAAGTATGGGATCTTTGTGCCCGTTCGTTGGCATGGTTTCGGTTGGTCGATTCTATGGGTTTAGTAAAACAATGGTTGGGTGCTGATGACGATGACGTGATAGATCGAGTCTTTATGATGCTTGGTGCGCACCAAGACAAAATTCCAGATAGGGTCGCTGAGCTTTTGGAGCCATACGCCGAAGCCGGAGGCAAGTGGGAAGCCCGATTATTGTCTTTAGCAATAAGGGAGGTTCATACCAGTAGAAAGTTATTCGAATTGTTTCTTCGTTTAATTGCAAACGGTGCATTTGACGGTTCTAAAACTAAGACGTCCCCTGGGAGAGATTTTTGGCTCACAATTTACTCACTTCCAAAAAATAACCCAGCCTGGGCCTGTGAAGCCATTGGACATTATCTTCAGCGGCACCTAAAGCTTACCATTGATAATGGCCAAAAAAATCCTTTTGACCGTGAAGCTGGAACCATTCCGGACAGTCAAGTGGATGATCAGGTGCTTTTGGAAAGTGGCAACAAGGCGCCACGTGATTTCGTTACGGCGGTTCTGCCGTTTATGGAGCGGGTGTGGGAATTAACTGCAGAACGACAGAACGATCGCCCTTGGAAGGACCCCGTCTGGCATCGTTTTTATGGATCAGGCTACAGCCTTGATCAGGTGCTTTTGGCCGCAACGGAAAGAGCACTAATGCAAATGGCGCAGCAGGAACCATCATTATTCGCACCAATTGCTGCACAACTTAAAAACTCCGATTTTGAAGCAGCGCAATTTCTGTTGGTCCGCGCTTATGCCGCAAACGGAATGGTTTTTGCGGACGAAGCGGTTGCATATCTTTGCGAGAATGCAGCTCGCTTGAAAACTGGTTATATCAGTGGTCCCGATGGTTCGCATTGGGCAACGAGACTGCTTATCGAAACGGTCAGCCCTTATTGTTCAAACGACAAACTCTTGCAGCTCGAAAATAGTCTATTGGGGTACTACACCGAATGGGAGCGGAGGAAGGAGGGTCGTCGAGCGCGAGGTTATACTCAACTTTTGCTTCTCAAAGGTATTGTATCATCCCGCCGGTCCGATATAGTCCGCCAGCGCATAGCCGAATGGAGAAGGAAATTTGGACGACACGCAATCGACGGACCAGAACTCATTGAGATGCAAGATGTTAGCTCACCGGTTCCCGAAGCAGCGGCGGAAAGAATGACAGATGACCAATGGTTGACGGCCATCGCTCGCTATAGTAGCCGCGATGATACATGGAAACAACATGGTCAGCGTCTTCTCGGCGGCGCACACGAATTATCACAAGTTCTCGAGAATCAGGTTAAAAAAGATCCCGCCCGTTTCGCCAAGTTAGTTTGTTTTTTCCCAGACACTGCTCATCCATTCTATTTCAATGCGGCGCTTCGCGGACTAACCGGTAAGGCAGTGAATATTGATCTTATCAGAAATGTGTGCGAGCGCTGCCATCGATTGCCGGGGCGGCCATGCGGACAGTGGATGGTCAAACTCATCGCGGGGTTGGCCAAGGAAGCCCTACCCGAGGACCTGATAAAAATCGTGATCTGGTATGCAATTGAGGATAGTGATCCTGAAAGCGAGCTGTGGCGAACAGAAGCTCCTAGCGGGGGAGTTTACTACGGCGGCGACATCATCACAGCTGCCATTAATTCGGTCCGAGGTAGTGCAGCTGAAGCGATAGCGCAACTAATTTTTCATGACGGCAAACGTCTTTCGTACCTTCGATCAGCCCTCGAACAAATTGTAAACGACAGATCAATTGCTGTTAGGTCTTGTGTAGCTACGGTATTAGTATCTGTCTTGCGCTACGATCGAGCCTTAGCGGTAGCGCTGTTCAAAGACTTGTGTAATGCAGAGGATCAACTGTTGGGCACCCGTTACGTAGAGCAGTTTATATTTTACGCCTCAAGGACTCATTTTTCTGAGTTAAGAGCAATCATGGAGAGAATGCTTTCTTCCGAGCATCCGCTAGTCCAGATTGCCGGAGCTCGTCAAATATGCGTCGCATCACTAACGGTGGCGGGCGCTCAAAAGTTAGCTGATATGTGTGTGTCTGGGACAGAAGCCCATAGGCAAGGCGCCGCCGAAGTGTTTGCCGCCAATCTGAAGCGGACGGATCATCGTGATTTCTGTGAGCAATCGCTCGGGAGGTTGTTCTTTGACCCGGCAAAGACTGTGCGAGCAGCCGCCGCTAGTTGCTTCCGGCATCTCATAGGAGACTCAATTGTAGCCTATCCCAATTTAATAACAAAATTTATTCAGAGTCCCGCTTTCGTGGATAGCCCCTTGCATCTTCTCATGGCTCTGGAGGAGACGACCGCCCATGTTCCAAAGATTATTTGTGATGTTATTGAACGATTTCTTGACATCGTGGCTTCCGATAGAACTTATCCGCAAAGTGGCGCCGGCCTAGAGACAGCTAAATTGAGTCAGTTGCTTATTCGCGCATACAGCCAAACAGGCGATAAAAATCTTCGTTCCAGGTGTCTCGATATGATTGATCGTATGATCGCTCAGCGGCTTTATGGTTTCAACGAAGCCTTAGCCACCTACGAGCGATAATGTGACAGTGTATAATCGGACCAGTTGTTGAGGAAGGTCAGCTCTTGTATCTTGTTGTCATCATCACCCCGGCGTGGCGGCTTTATAGTCATAGCGGCCAAAATCAATCACTCTTGTCTAACCTTCATTCCCGCTTCGGCAGACGCTTGCCCGCCGGGTCTGGCTATCGGTAAAGGGATCTCCATGCGCCGCTTAGGATCGCCAGATAGATCCCGAAGAGCAGCAGTGTAATCAGAAAATTCCTTTTCCAACGATCACTAAGGCCATCCCGAAAGGGATCCCAATGCGAGCGAAAACGGGGACAGGCTACTTTTTCATCGTGGGATCATCGAGAGCGTGTTGGAAGTGGGCCTGTGCCGAGAATTCCTCGCGATCAACAAGCCGCTAACGCATACTATGTGTAACGACAGTGACATGCACGATACACGCTCAACTGCTTTAATCGAAAACGATCCTGTACGTGTTGTTCTGATTGTCCGCGCATACGCCTTGGCCACGCCCCGTCGACCGAGTGAGCGAGTACGAGCACTCCAGCTCTGTTCCTGTCCCGTCGCTAAATACCGCGAAGCCTTTAGCATCGGCGCCGTGTCCTGGCTTGATGCTATCGGGATTCATGAGCCATGCGGCGTACTTTGCCGGCACCGACTGGTCTATTCCAAACAGCTCAAACTCACCGGTCAGGCGGCTCCGGCCTGATAGCACCACGGACGCCTTACCGCTTTCCAGAAACTCCGCACTATACGTTTGCGGGGGATTAGTTACGATCGGTCCTTTAATCAGATAAAGCTGCGCCAGCAGCCGCTGTCCGGTGCTGCCGGCAGATGCTGGCACCAGCGGGATTGGGGCGACTCGACGCGGTGCCCGTCTGTATAGCTGGAGCAACAAAGCTTATGGCGGGCGGATTCCTCGGGGGTGCTGCGCCCACGGTCGGCAATTGCGATGGCGCTTGACCGGTCGCCACCACCGCCGGTGCTTGAGCAACGGCTGTATTGACCGCGAGAGATTGACCCTCTAAATTTTTCGGCAGCAGAGCTTCTCGCCGGTTCGTCTTACCCTGAATTTCCAAGATGGTCTGCGTCATCGCGACCGCGCGTTCCGGTGTACTCGGGTGCGTCGAAAAGTAATCTTTAACCTGGCTACCTGGATCCTGCACGCCCATGCGCCGGTAGAGATCCGGTGCAGGCGCGATCTCGAATCCCGCTCGGGCGAGCATATAAAGGCCGAGATAGTCCGCCTCGAGCTCGAACTCTTGTGAATAAGCCTTGGCTCCCGCTTCCATTGCGGCTTGATAAACGGCTCCGCCTGTATTAATTCCCGCCACCGCTAAGCCGATATCGACGAGCAGGCCGGCGGCGCCTCCTATTGCCGCATTGCCTAATCTTTTTTCAACGTGCCCCAGAATGTTGTGCGCGAGCTCGTGGGAAATGATCACGGCGATTTCGCGATCATGCGGAACGTGGTTGAAAAGGCCGGTGAAAACAACAATTCTACTGCCGTCAGAGAAAGCGTTAAACGCGTCAGCCGACTTCAATTCGATTGGATAGCTACAACCCAAGCGCGGGGTGATGACCAGTGGAAAAATGTTTCCGGCACGCCGGATTAGAAGAGTGATCGGATGACCGGCTGACGTTTCGATTATATTTACCAGCTCAGTAACCGTGAGTGTGCTCCAGCCCCATACGGTCGGAATTGTTCCTGCGCCCTTTGCGGCACCCGTGATTGCGTCACGGGGGTGCAATCCCGCTTGCGCGGCAGGCGAACTTGGGACGATATCGATGACCGTGACGCCATCGCTGACTCCGTAAAGGCGCTGCGCCGCGGCTCGTAGATCGGGCGCGAGCGACTGAGCGTCAATCCCAATAATTCCCGTGACCGGAGAGATGTTGGACCCACAGAGATCGGCATTGGCGATCCTAAGCGGAGAATAAATGCGTTGCAGCCGTGCTGTTCGATCAACCACCGTCCTGAAAAGCAGCTCGCGCTGGAGCGCAACTTCCTGCTCAAGCAGTTGAGGAGAAATGGCAGGCGGTTGCAGCGTCGGCCCGCAGGCCGAGAGAGTGGGCAAGAGAAAGCTGAATAGAATGAGTAAAACCCGAGTCTGTTTTACCATCGATTTCTTGGCTCAATAGCTGGCAGAATATAGTAAACGCTTGGTCGACACGCAACCGGGAAGAGAATAGGAATAGGCTAATTTTTCCTTGCTAAGGTTTATCCAGGGACGGTGCTAGAAGCACGTTTGTGCCGTGTTTCCCAAGAACCGTAAGCACCAAGGAATGTTATCGTTTCAGACCCGATTGAATTGACGGTGTGGCTTTAAGGGCAGATCAACACGGATCGGATCGCCGAAAAAAACAACGCTCGCGTATTTCGAATCGCAATGGCCGGTGAGCAGAGCCAACTCGCCATATCCCCGGCGCCAAGTCCATGTGAAAGGACAGATGTCTACCAAAATTACCATGTCTGGGTGGCCCTGTGACCTCCCACGCACCAACGAGGGCAAGACCGCAAATCCATGCCTAAAAAAGCGGTCTTTAAATTAGCCAAATTTCACTACTAATAGATCTAAGGTCGTGTTATTTATGGCTTATTGTGAGTGATAAAGCGGACATAGAAGCGGACATTTCAGCGGTCATGGATCGTAAGGAAACCGTAGCGCTGATGGAGCCGTTGCTTATCGCCGAAGGTTCACCTCATCGCGGTGAACTTACCGATCTCGCGATCGAAGTGGCCGCCCGCTCGGCCGGATTCCGGCGCAGCCTACCCGATGGTGTTCGCACTGGCTTGGCCGATCTGGTGCGAGCCATGAACTGCTACTACAGCAATCTGATCGAGGGGCACGATACGCATCCCATCGATATCGAACGGGCGCTCAAGAACGACTACAGCAACGACCCCCGCAAGCGAGACCTTCAGCTCGAAGCGAAGGCGCATATAAGCGTTCAGCGGTGGATCGATACCGAAGAACTGGCGGGCCGCTCGCTATCGCTCGCAGGCATCAAAGAAATACACCGTCGTTTCTGCGAGCTATTGCCTGATGATCTTCTTTGGATTGAGAATCCCGATACCGGCGAGCGGCTGAAAGTTGTGCCTGGTCGCCTGAGGGACCGCGATGTGCGGGTCGGTGAGCATGTCCCCATCAGCCCGGGTGCAGTTCCCCGATTTCTTGCGCGTTGCGAGGCCGCCTATGGCCGTTTGGGAAAAACGGATGCAATTCTCTCCGCTCCGGCGGCGCATCACCGCCTGCTGTGGATACACCCTTTTCTTGATGGCAATGGGCGCGTCGCAAGACTGGTATCGCACGCGACTCTCCTCGAGACTTTGGCTACCGGTGGAATCTGGTCGGTCGCACGCGGTCTCGCCCGAAATGTCGCGGCTTACAAAAGCCATCTCGCCAATTGCGATCGGCCGCGCCGGAACGATCTTGATGGGCGCGGCAATTTGAGTGAAGAAGCGCTTGCCGATTTCACGCGATTCTTTCTGGAACTTTGCATCGACCAGGTGAGGTTCATGGAAGAGCTTGTTCAACCGGATCGCTTGCGCACCCGCATTGTCCTGTGGACCGAGGAAGAGATCCGACTTGGTCATCTTCCGCCGAAATCGGGAAGTATTCTCGAAGCCGTGCTCTATCGCGGCGGGCTGCCGCGCGGCGACGCAGCCAATATCGTCGGCACCGGCGACCGCCAAGCGCGCCGTATTGTTTCGGCCCTCGTCGACAAGGGAGTGCTTACGTCTGAAAGCGCGCGCGCGCCGCTACGGCTCGCATTTCCAGCCGCCCTCGCGTCGCGGTGGCTGCCGGGGCTGTTCCCGGAAAGGACGGAGTAGCCGCAGTGTGTCCGTCTGATGGCGTTTTACGGATTGTGAGAAGCGTTCAAGGTTCCATGTTTAGGGTTCGAGGTTGAAATCCGGAGTCACAAAGGAAGCACCCATCGAGCGCGCACTATTTCAGCTTTGCGAAGAAAGCGGATAGCGAGTTGACGCAAGCGGGCTCGCAACCTTAGTATGGCGAATCGCGACGAACTTCAGAGTCGGGACCTAGCTTCATAATTCGCTTCGGCCGGGCGGAAAAGTAGCGTGTCCCCATTGATCTCCAAGTCAGGAGAAGGAAGAGAAAAATTAAAGGCGGATCTCCCAGGCGTGCGGCGAACTGAGTTTAAGAGGTCGGTGTACGAAAAATAGAGATCGTGCCTGAACGCGCCTGCTTCCCACCCTAAATGTTTCTTCTCTCCAAATCGAATTTTAATTGTGTCCGCTTACGGGCTGGGAATCGCCGCCCCGCCTCTGCCAACGATTAGAAAATAAAATCCGGGTTGTATTTCGGCTTTGGTAAGTCTTTTTTGCATGAAATTAAGACTTACGGAGATGAGGACGGAGTACAAAAAATCGGCGTTTAAAGATTAGCCGCTTCGGATTTCCGTGCGGCGTTTCTGCTGGCCTCCGGAATCCTGTCATTTCGAGAATTTCTGAAACGTGGAAGTATCGGCAACAGGTCGGCAACGGCCGCTTGGTTGACGAACCTCACCCATGTCGGCGCCCAAGATAACGAACTCGCCGACCGTATGGCCATGCTCGCCGCGCAGCGTAAAGAAGAAGGACTGCGACCGTATCAGGGAAAAATAGATATTCCGACGCTGCTCAAGGCAGCGAAACGACGTAAGTCCTTGGAAGATTGGTGTTTTTATCATTGATCTTCCGACAAACTTTGAACAGGCGGAGGAGAGGGCGAACTTCGGCAGATGCTTGCCCGCCGGGTCTGGCTATCGATAAAGGGATCTCCATGCGCCGCTTAAGATTACGAGATAGATCCCGAAGAGCAGCAGTGTAATCAGAAAATTCCTTTTCCAACGATCACTAAAGGCAATCCCGAAAGGGATCCCAATGACAAAGCCAATGATGTGAGCAACGTAAGCAACTTGGGGATCGTAACCAGGTATCCGGCTCTTTTCCGCGACCACCATGACGTTGTAGACGAAATAGATAATCGCCACCAATCCCTGGGGCGCGAGGAAAAGCCAGGAGAACTTGAGAGGGCTCACAAACATCACGCAGGCAGCCAGTGTGAAAATCGCGGCCGAGGCGCCCAGCATTCCCGTCCCATGGGGCATAAAAGGAAGGCTGAGGATGAAGCTTAGTATTCCGCCCGTGAAGAAGACCATGACGTATTTCTCGGACCCAACCGTCCTCTCCAATGTGCTTCCGAAAACGAACATAAAGAGCATGTTGCCGAACAGGTGCAAAACGTTTCCGTGGACAAATAGCGCGGCCACAAGAGTCCAGACTCTCCCCTTCTCGAGGTTAGCAAAGCTGATCACAAGATTGTGTTCAGCAAATACCGGAGGCTGTTGCCAAGCCCAGACGCTGGCCCCGACGCAAATCAATATGAGTAGCGAGTTGATTCTCAAAGGCGTTGGTTAGTAGACTCTTTCTGTCTAGAGATTAGTGTTTCCCACGTTCCAAAGAAAGCGCTTCTTTTGCACCTTACATTCTTAAGCCGATCTGATATTCCTGGGTTCACGCTCATTCTCGCTCAAGGAGAATCATGGCAAATCCAAAAAAGATCGTGCGGCCGGTAGATTTACCCGTGCGTAAGTGTCATTCCCAAGTCGTCACAGTAGCAGGCGGGACGCTTGTGTTCATTGCCGGGATAACATCGCGCAGCGAGAAAGACTCCGCGCCGGTTCATCCGGGTGATATGCGCGCACAACTACGCCAGGTATGCGAAAACATCGGCCGCACCCTACGTGCCGTCGGCGCAAGAAGCTCAGTATGCTGTGCTCCCCAGGGCCATTCCGACTATAGATTCATAGCCCAGGAAATGTGGCGAAAAATCGGGACCGCCCATCCGACACTCGGCGATTGCGCCAAGTTCATCGACCGGAAAACCTACCGCTTGGGTCGCTTGCAGTCGGAGATGAGGACGGAGTTTAAGAGCTCGGCGTTGGAGAAGGAAGAGAAAAATTGAAGGCGGATTTCCCGGGCGTAAGCCTCTGGTACACGGACAGTGGTGGTAGCGGCGTGCCGGTCGTACTGCTCCACGCGAACACAGGCAATGCCGACAGCTGGCAGTATAACATTCCGGGCTTTGTCGAGGCGGGATATCGGGTCGTCTCCTTCGATCGGCGGGGATGGGGCCGCAGTACTGCGAATCCGGACACTGGTCCGCAGCCCGGCACCATCGCAGATGATCTGCACGCCCTGGCGGAGCACCTGGGGCTCGAGCGATTCCATCTCGTCGGCGTGGCGGGCGGCGGGTTCGCGGCGTATGACTACATTCTCTGGCATCCGGAGCGGGTTCGCAGCCTGGTCATCGCCGCCAGCGGCGGCGCCATCACCGACGAGGAAATGCGGCAGCTCCGCCAGAAAACAGCGCTTCCTGGGTTTGCGAGCTGGCCCCCGGAGTTTCGGGAAGTGAGCATGGGTTACATGGCGACCAACCCCGAGGGGCTGAAACAGTGGCTAGAGATTCATCACAACTCGCGGCAGCAGGACGCGCCGGCGCAGCCTCAACGCGCTACGATCACGTACGAGAAGCTCGCGAGTATTCGGGTGCCGACGCTTCTGATGCCCGGAGATCAGGACCTGCAGACGCCGCCCTGGGTTATGCGGCGGCAGCTCGCCCATATCCCCGGCGCCCAGTTCATCGTGCTACCCGAGGCCGCTCACTCGATCAACTGGGAGCAGCCCGAGGCCTTCAACCGCAACGTCCTGGAGTTCATCCGCAAGCATTAGCCAACAGCGGCACGAAGATTGTTATTCTTAGCATTTCCCGATTAGAACTTTTACGATCAACGGGGTAGTCGACGAAGCAACGCAGAAAAACGATCTCGACATCGTTCGCGAGGTGCTCAAAGTCATGGTCCGACCGCAGTCCAGATGCGGCCGTAGTGGGACGGGACGGTGAGTGGGGTTTCCTGGAGCGGTGCGATGGCGTTCAGGTTAAGCGCGCCGCCGTGGAGCTCTTCGAGATAGTTGCCGCCGATCGGAAACCAGAACGGCACAGTCTGATCCATGTCGCCGACGTTGATCGCAACGAGAGTGTACGCTGGCCCGTCGAAGCGCGCGAACAGCAGGACGCCGCGTGATTGATAGCGCTGCCAGTCGTTGAAGAAAAAATAAGTGCCGCGGCGAATCTGAGCGCGACTCCGCCTGATGCGCAGAAGCTTTCGCACCAACTGTACGACGCTTTGGCCGGGAGCGTCGTAAAAAAAATCCCAGCGCAGCGCGCGCAATAGCGCCACCCGTCCCGCGCCGAAATCAGGAAGAAAATAATTTTCGCCGAATTCCTCGCCTTGCCACAACATCGGCAGTCCTTTGCTCAAAAGGATCGCGATCAGATACGGCTGGAGCATGTACCAGAGGTTGCGATCGCCCTCGAAGAAAAGCGGATTGCCGGCCTCGTCGGGATTGTGCAACCCGAAGTTGCAAAGAAAGCGCTCGTGGTCGTGGTTCTCGATGTATTGCAGCGCGGTTTTAGGGATCGGATCGCCGTTGGTGTTTTCTTGCTCGGTGTAGCCGAATAGACCAAGCGACATTCCCCAATCGAAAATCCGTCCGCGGTCGCCGCGGGCGACGGCTTTGGCGGCATCGAACGTGCGGTTCTGCCAGGTGCAGTTGGAGTACGTAGTGCGCAGCACCTCATCGGGGCCTTCCAACTGCTCGGCGCACTGAATGAGCGTGATCGGCACGCCGGCGCCGGCGTCGAATCGATTCCAGAAGGGTTGAGATTGGGCGATTTTGCTCTTGGTGAGCTGGTAGGTTTCGTAGACGATAGTCGCGTAGCCGACACCGAGCGCGCCGTCCCAATAATTTGGCACGCAATCGTAGCGGAATCCGTCGACGTGATAGACCTCGAGCCAGTGATGATTCACCGTGAAAAAATAATCGCGGGTGAGCTGGCGATTGAAATCGGTGCTCTTGCCGAAGTTGCTGAAATAATCCTTGGCGAATGGTCCCATGAACGGGTTCTCGCGATACTGGAGGCGCGTATACGCATCGAAGTAGGGAAAGTCGATGCCGGTATGGCCGTAAACCGCGTCGACGATCACGGCGATGCCATGCTGGTGGGCAACGTCGACCATCTGCTGGAAGTCCGAGCGCTTGCCGAACCGTTCGTCCACGCCGAAATAGCCGATGGGAAGATAGCCCCAGTCCACCGACGCTGCCACGTTGGAGAGCGGCATCACCTCGACCGCGTTCACGCCGAGATCGCTTAAATAAGCCATCAAGTTGCTCGTGCGCTCCAGGTCGCCGCCAAGCTCGGCAATGTTGACCTCGTAAAGAATTAAATCCGCGAGCGCCGGCGTGCGCCAGTTTGCCTCCGCGACATTCCAAACGTAGGGCTGGTAGCCGAGCGTGAACGCGGAAAGCTTGCCGACGCCGAACTCGCGCGCGCAAGGATCGATAATCCAGTCGAGGCTGCCGACGTTCGGATTGTCGATGCGATAGCGATACAGGTAACGGCCAGGACTGCCCCAAGCCGATCCCGGCGTCGCCGGCGGTGTCCCGGCGATGGGCACGGTCGCCGACCAAAAATCGCCGTAGGGCACGCGCACGCTGTGCGCCAGCGGAAATTCACGTGGTGGAATGTTTTGCAGGAACTGATCGCGCTCGTGGATGATCTTTACCGTGATCGCATTGCCGTCCGCTGCGGATATCCACGGTAGCCAGATGCCGAAAATTACGGCGCCGTTATTTTCGATCGCGCCCAAAGTGCCGAGCGGCAATAAATTCAGCGCCATGGTTTACAGCGCCTTCCACTGAATGTGACGGAACAAGACTTGTCCGGTGTGGGTTTGCAGCCCGATGAAGCGCGGGTCTTGAGGCGTCGACGGTAGGCCGCGCTGGGGCGACTGTGGATCGCCGGTGAAATGAAAACGATTGACGATTTGCCCGTTGAGCGCCACCGTGAAGTCTTGACCGTCGACGGTGATCTCGTAGTCGTTCCATTCGCCGACGGGATGGACAATTAGCGGCCCGTCCGTCGGTCCCTTAAACGAGTAAATCGCCCCGGTGCGATGGATCGGCGCGTTATCTGGGCGCGCCAGCTCGTCGATCTGAATCTCGAAGCCGAAATTAATGCCGACGTAAGCCGTATTGTCGTAGTTTTGCTGTTCCGGATGCGGAAACGCGACGAAGACGCCGGAGTTATCGTCGGGCGCCGTCATCATCCACTCGAGCCGAAGCACGTAGCGCGCCGGTGCCGGCCGCGTAAGCCAGAGCATGCCCAGGTCGGTGCCGGGATGAGCCTCAAAGGCGCCGCGGCGGATGACAAAAGTGCCGGGATTGTCGTGCCCGGGTTGGTTGCGGATCGTCGACATTTTCCAGTCGCCGAACGTCACGCCATCGAAGAGCAGCTCAAAGCCCGGATCCGCGACAAACGCGGGAGGCGTGATGATGTGGTCGCCGGTGCGCCGCGCCACAGCGATGCCGGTGAGCATCGGGTTGGGCGAACCAATGCTTGGAAACAAACAAGGCCCTGCGGCATAGAGATTCTCGGTGTGATGAAAGCGGCCGTCGGGATCAGTGACGCTTTTCGTCGGATCGGTTCCCATCCACAGCGTGCCGGTCTCGTGATGCGTGGTGCCGAGGCCGTCGTGCGCGGGGACGCCGCCGGGGCCGCTTTGAATCAGTTGTAGGGGCTGACCATTGGCGAAAACGTTCGCCACCTGACTCATCGTCGCATCCATTACCGCCCAGAGATCATTATCGCGCTGAGTCGCTGTGAGCGTCACAAAAGCGCGCCGAACGCCGTACTCGTCGGTGCTCGCATCGAGATCGACGCGGCTCGGATGCGCCGCTGGATTGTTGAAGTCCGCGGCTGCGATCTCGCCGATACCTCGGATCGCAATCGCTACGTGGGTGTCGGTCGACGTGCGCAGCTGATCGAAGAAATCGACGTCCGGAATCTTCCTGAAGAGCTCGTCCTCGGAACCGATCGTGTTGCCGCCGCCGCTGGCAGTGATCTGCAGGTGAAAATGGCCGAGCAGATCGCCGTTTGACCTGGTAGCGCGCCCCTTCACAAAAAGCGCGGATGTTTGCAGCTCATTCGTGGTAGGCGCAAGCCCGGGAATCGCCGCGCGGGGAACGCGAAAGACAAGATTCGAACGGACGTGGGCGATGAGATTTTTTCCCATCAGCGGTTGCGTCGGGATGCCGGTGCCATCGAAGGACACGAGCGCCAGGCGGGCGCTCTCCAAGGTGCCCAGGGCGATGATCGCGACCCCGCCCGGCGCCAGCTCGATAAAGCCGTTGCTGGTATCGACACCAGTGACTCTCCAGCTACCTGTCGCTGTCTGCGCCTTGCGCAGCGACAGCACGTGGGCATCGGTGAGAATCATGAACTCTTTTTTCGCGTCATCGCCGTTCGAATCGGAGACGGCGGTGCGCGCCGCTTTCATCAGCAACGGCACGGTGCTGAATTTATTCATGGGGAAGAAGCCGGCGTGTGGCGCTCGCGCCTGCACAGCGAGCGGCGCTTCGAGCTTTAACATGTTTTTCAGATCGTCGGTGCTCAAAGTCCCGGTCGAAGACAGCCCGAGCAGGTCCAACAGATCTGCCTGCTGCTCGCCGCCTTTGAGCAGCGGCGCGGGCGGCAGCTCACTCAGCGGAATGGCGGCGGCGACGGCACCGAGATTGTCGAAGAGCCGTTGGCGCAGCGCGTTGTGTAATTCGCCGAAGATGAAGTCGTTGGTTTCATCGACGCCGATCTGCCGCGAGCTTTCGCCGAAATATCGCGTGTTGAGATCCGCCACCGTTTGGGCGGGCCACGTGGTCACTTCTTCGTCGAGTAACCGCGGTGACCAGCCGCCCCAGTATACGGAACGTCCGCCAACGGCATAGGCGAGGCCTTTGAAGGGAATCGGAGACTTCCATGGAACACCCCACACTTCATTGCGCGGCGGCTCCGGCTGCGGCGCGTTCTCGTTCAAGGAGAACGGTACGGCTGGGTCGGCAAAACCTTGAATGCCGGTGTTCTGCACATGCTCCGGCACGGTGAACAGTCCGGCCTCGATCACCAGGGTGCGCAGACCGCCGCCGGTCTGTTTTTGCCGAAACCAAATATGCTCGGCGATCGCGGCGCCGAAGGTGCCGCCGCCGACAACGATGACATCGAAAGGCCGGCCGCCGCTGCTCTTCCAGGCGTTGACTTCGTTAATATCGTTGCAGAGATAGCGTCCCTGAACGTCCTTGGTGAAAGATGTCCGCTCTGTGCTCTTTGCCACATTATCCTCCGCTTAGAAAAGTGTTGCTTTTTATCAACGTGTTTGCTTCACCACGGTCGGTTATTCGTCGAACGCGAGATCGGTTTTGCCGAGTGTATAGTCCTGACCTAAATTGTTGTCCCAGAACCATTCCCCGGTATCGAGGTTGTTGTAGAAGACGGCGAATTTGAAATCCGGCCGGCTCTCATCGAGATTTAGTTCCGGCGTCTTGAACTTCCATATCTCGACCTGCGAAAGTCCTGTAGCGACCGCGACGTTGCCATTGAATGACGCGTGGGTGTCCTGAAAACTTGTCCAACCGTTGGTCGACAACCGTATGCCGACTCGTTTGTTGAAGGAGAGATTCTTGACGAAGATCTCGCCCTCGACCCACGATGTTGTGAAAACGAAGCCGCCTCCCCCTTGAGATCCCCTGTGAGCGGTCGCTTTGTTCAGCACCACATTGCCGCCCACCGTGTTAGGTCGGCTCTTGTCGATATGGTAGTTCGCCCCGTCATTGTTGTCCCAAAACGTCTGGCCATTGACCGTGTATCGGATAACAAACTGGGTTGTGACGAAAGTGTTGTCGCTTCGACCGAAGACGTCGTAAGAACCGAAATTTTTTTGCCAGGTGAGCGGCGTTTCAACCCATGTGCCGTCGGCCTGGGCATAATGAAGCGCTACGTCCTTTACAAAGACGACGTTTTTAATCTTCGCGGTAATCTGGGTATTGTTGACGCCGGTGAGGCCGCCGCCGGGAGAAAAGTTGTCGGATTCGGCGTACTTCAACCTGATCGGTTGTTGTTCCATGCTTTCTCCTCGGTGGAAACACCTTCAGGCTCGTTTACTTAAAATTACAATCTCAATTTGAAGGAATGTACTCTTGCGATGCGGCGCGGAATGTTAATACACGCTGCTCGCAAAAGCGCTCGACCACGCTGCCGTTGACAAATAGATATCTCGGATAAAATGCCAAGTCAATTCAGCCGATGGCCGCAATGGAAAAGCTTGAGAATCGCGTCGATTGATTTCCATACGCAAGGCGCAACGCTCCACCACAGGATCATCTGCGCCCGTGAAAACTCTGTAAACAGAATGTCAAGTAAAGACGCGACCTCGTAGAGCGCAAACGAACCAAACGGGGAATCGGATCGGGGGAGCCCTTGCGGATCGGACCCGGCTAAGTTTCAGTAATTGCAGCGGGTTCGTCCCACGGCACGGGAAAAGAGGGGATCAGCTTACCTTTTCATTGCTAAGCAGTGGAGTGGGTCACTTTTATTTCTCGACTTTCTCCAACTTTGCCAAAACCCACGTCCAAATAGAAGGCAGGTGAGGCTTGCATGGACGAATGGGGAGGGGCCGAAGGAAAGCATTGACGCGAGCGGTTTTCCTCCAGCCGCCGACGTATATTTGTGCAGCCGTGCCTGAAGAATAATCAACAGCTCGCGCGCTCGAAGCGAATTGTTTTTGGCTGTCGCCAAAATCCTTCACTTACAATCGTCTTTCCCACTCAGTTGCAAAAACTGTCGGCCATCGTCTAGGCGAATTTGGTCGCAACAGTGCGGATAATTTCAAAAACGCCTTTTTTAATAATTCCGTAATGGGCGCTGGCACACAACTTGCGCTGATTGCTGCATTGCTTGCCGTGAAGTCGCCGATGATCAACGGCTTGTTCTGTATCTTTAAGTAAGGCCGCGCAGTTTTGGATTTTAGTCAGCGTCCAATTCCTATCGCTGGGCTTTTTGGCGCACGGGAGTCTGTGGTCGCAAACGGGGTGCGTCCTTTTAGGTTCCGAAAGTTTCTCCGATGTCTCGAAAGTGTCTCTGAATCTCTAATTTCTCTCCTCTTGTCAGGGGTGCTTTTTTCACACCCGCGCAAGAAAGGATTCGCGTTAGAACGTGTCGGGCTATTTTTCTAACTCAAGAGATCTGTCATCAAACTAAGGAGGTGCGGATCATGAATAACGTTCGAAAGATTCTTGTTCCCATCGATTTCTCAGAGGAGTCCGCCAACGGGCTCAAGTACGCCGTTTCTTTGGCGGAACAAACACAAGCTGAAGTCATAGCGCTGTATGTGGCGGAAAAGAAAGAGTGCGATTCTTTGTTGTACTTCCTGGCTGCGATGGAAGCATGGCCGATGCCGTATGCTCCGACTCGCATTCCTGTCGATCGGTTGATAGCTGAAAAGGCGTTGGATCTTCACTACTTCATCGAAAGGATTGTTAGAAACAGCGGTTCGGTGAAAATCAGGAAAAAGGTGACGCTAGGAAAGAAAAGCAAAACAATTTTAGAGGTTGCCAAAGAGGAAACTGCTGATTTGGTGGTGTTTGCGATTCCCCAAAGTTCTTTCTTTTCTTATCTGATGGCGCGCGGAAAATTGCTCAGACAGATGTGGAGATTCCCCTGTCCTGTGCTCGTTAAGCCGCCGTTACCGAGCCTGGCCTAACCGTATGCGCTGTCTGTTCCGGCGCGGGCCCAACTTGCCGGCATCTCACCATTGACGCAGTCCGAATCGGGAAGGGGAATGCCTTGCCGAATCACGTCGCGGCGCAAAATACTCTTGGCGTTGGGACTCATGCTCTCCTAAAAGGGTGGAGTTTTCAAAGATTAGGTAAATACGGGATCATTTCTTTTCCGGCTCAAAGAGTCCTTCATGCCAGCGCTATCTTTGAACCACTGCGCCAGCCTTATGAGCAGAGAAAAGAGCTACTTTTTCATTGCTAAGGTTGACGAGATCGTGTTAGAAGCGCGCTTGTGCCGAGAATTCCTCGGGGTCAACAGGCCGGTAACTCATATCATATAATCAACCGTGGTAACGGTCGCGCCACGGTGTTCCACAAATGTCAGGATTACGAAGCATTTCTTTCATTACTGGGAGATGCGAAGGAACGCCATCCGGTCAAGATCCTCGCTTTCTGCCTGATGCCGAATCACTTTGCGCTGGAACGAAGTCACGAAAAAGCTCTGAGTCAGTTCATGCAGCGGCTCTATCGACGAGCCACGTCAGGCGCTATCAGAAGCACGATGGCGGTAGTGGCCCTGTCTGGCAAGGACGATTCAAGAACTTTCCCGTACAACGTGACGAGCATCTGCTTATCGTCGTCCGGTATGTGGTACAGAATCCCGTTCGAGCTGGTTTGTGATGCCGTTCAGCATCTTTAGAAGGAAAAGTCCCAACATCCGGTACCTCGACGCAGGGACCAAAATGGGCCAACGGGCGGCGCGACTGCTTGCCTACAGTTCTATCGACGTCGGCGAGGTGGCGCAAAGGATTGGAAACGCATGTGGAATATTGCGGAAGCCGCAGCAGTACTCGGCGTATGCGGACATCGCAACCATGCTTCTTGGCGAGTTCGAGCCCGTTGTCGCGTACTTTGTGATGGTTGAGATCAATGAACAGTTCGCTCGGCCGCTTGGCTACGCACCATTCGGGCAGATTCTCCTCGCCGTAGAGCACATCGATGACTCGCCGGGTCGAACGATTGTCGACACTGAATGGGTACGCGCAAATCCTGGAGCAATCGTGGGCCCGAACAGATCACCCGAGCGGACGGCGAAGGCGGCAGAGATTCTCGCTTGTGCGCTCTGGAATTTTCCTGACATCGATACAGCGCGGAAAGCTTTTTCCGTCTACAGCGTCACCACTGTGAAAGAGCAAGTGAGAGAACGACTCCGCTCACGTGATGAGGATGTAGCCAAGTACATTACAACCTGAACGGGTTCGCCTTGCACGCCGGTCGTGCAACCGCGTCGGAGAAATGACGGCGCGATACTTGCTTTCCGCCACATCCTAGTGGATACCCTTCGTGCCCGTTAGGCTTGAGTCTAGCCCGCTAGCTCCTGGCGCAAACAGGGGCAAATCAGCGACCGCTCAGCCAACAAACGAGCCCTACCACAACGAGCTATTAGCCCCGCTTGTTGGGCACACTCTAGCCGTGATATGAAAACTGAACTTCGAAAGGAGGCTCGGATGAACAGACTTAAAGGCCACGTGAGCATGATTCTGTTTTGTCTTACCGCGTGTTCCTCTTTCCCTGCGCTGGGCCAAGATGCCCGGCTGATCGAAGCCGCAAAAAAAGAAGGGCTCGTCGCATGGTATACCGGGAGCAACCTCGTCACCATGCGAGCTGTTGCTGATATATTTGAACAGAAATACGCTCCGATCAAGGTGCAGCTTACGCAGAACAATAGCGAGCGCATGGTGAATCGCGTTCGTGCCGAAAAAGATACGGGTAAGCTCTTCTTCGACGTCCTGAATCTCTCCTTGGCCCCTTTAGTCGTACCTATGGGAGTGCTGACGCCTTATGACTCGCCTGAAAGAAAAGCCTATGGCGCCAAGTTTAAGGATGCCAAGAATTTTTGGACCTCGATGACCAGCAACTATTTTGTCATCGGATATCACCTCAAGTTCGTCCCACGCGCTGAAGCGCCTAAGGACTGGCCGGACTTGCTGCAACCGAAGTGGAAGGGAAAATTAGGCATGGATCCCGAGGAATACGACTGGCTGGGGGGTATGCGGGAAGCGTTGGGTGAGGAAAGAGCGGCGCAGTTGATGAAGGGGCTGGCGACGCAAGATATCCAGTGGCATAAAGGCCACACTCAGGTGCTGCAACTCCTGGTTGCGGGAGAATTCCCCCTAGGTCTGGTCTATGCCCACGCGCTTGAAGGCCTGAAGAAAAAGGGCGCTCCTTTGGAATGGGTGCGCACCACCAAACCGATTGTCGCTTCGACCTCGATGATTGGTGTTTCTGCGCAAGCGGCGCATCCTAATGCAGCCCGTTTGCTGGTCGATTTCATCTTGTCTCAAGAGGGTCAGAGCATGATCTTGAAATACGGGTCGGTTCCGGCGCGCCCGGACGTGCTGCCGAAGGATTCGGCGCTAAGCCCGATCGGCCTTGATCTGCAGCCGGTCTCGGCCGCCAACCTGGTGAATTTGAGCGAGCAGGCAAAGAAGTTCGAAGAATGGTTCGGGCCACGGCGTTAGGAAAAGACGTGTTCGTTGCTCGTGTTCGTGATCGTGCTCCTGTGGACCAGCGTTCGCGATCCTGACGGAGGTTTTATGGCAGCTCAATACGGCTCGGATTTGATTGTTGATCTCTTGAGAGCGCTCGGGATCGACTATGTCGCGCTCAATCCGGGATCGAGCTTTCGCGGTATCCACGACTCGCTTGTGAATTACGACAGCAAGCGCGGTCCCGAGATCATCTTATGTTGCCATGAAGAGATTGCCGTTTCCGTGGCCCACGGCTATGCCAAGGCCACGGGTAAGCCGATGGCCGCGATTGTCCACAACGTCGTCGGCCTCCAGCACGCCTCAATGGCCATTTACAACGCCTGGTGCGACCGCACACCGATTCTGGTCATGGGGGGGACGGGTCCGATGAATTCCAGCAAACGCCGCCCGTGGATCGACTGGATCCATACGGCGCTGGTTCAGGGCAATCTGGTGCGCGACTTCGTCAAGTGGGACGACCAGCCGATCGGCGTTGAAGCCATACCGTCATCGGTGCTGCGCGGCCATCGGATCGCAATGAGCGACCCGAAGGGGCCGGTGTACCTCTGCTTTGACGTTACCGATCAGGAAGCAAAGCTGGAACAAGAGATACCGATTCCCGATCCTGCGCGCTTTCGCCCGCCGGCGCCGTTGCAGGCCGATCTCGATGCTATTAAAGACGCGGCGCGGCTTCTCTCAGAAGCGCAAAACCCAGTCGTTCTCGCCGACTACCTGGGAAGAGACAACGAAGCCGTATTGAGCCTGGTTGAGCTGGCGGACCTTCTCGCGCTGCCGGTCATTGATCTGGGCGCGCGCCTGAATTTTCCCAACACTCATCCGCTGAACCTTACCGGAAAAAACCGCGACCTCATGGCCAACGCTGATCTCGTCCTGGGACTCGACGTGATGGACCTCTTCGGCGCTCTGGTGCGGGAGGATCCGGCGACTCACGCCGCGCTGCCGGCCACCAAGCCTGGTTGCAAGGTCATCCACGTCACCCTCGCGGACTTGTCCATGCGCGGCTGGACCACCGATTTTCAGGAGCTCGCTCCGGTTGATCTCCCGATCGCCGCGAACACGAGGGTTTTTCTCCCGGCGCTGGTCGAAGAGGTCAAGCGGCAGGGAAAATTTCCCAAAAACGTTGTCGAACAGAGACGCAAAGCGCTAGGCGCCCAACATGAAGAGATTCGCGCGCGCTGGCAAAGCGAGCTCAAGCGCCGTTGGGACGAGCGGCCGATATCGCCGCCGCGCCTGGCGCATGAAGTCTGGGAGGCGATCAAGAAAGAGTCGTGGCTGCTTGTCGCCGGCGGCTTTCGCAGCTGGCCGCAGCGTCTTTGGGATTGGAACAAGCCCGGCCTCTATCTCGGCGGCTATGGAGGCGGAGGGCTGGGCTACGGCCCGGGCGCGTCCGTGGGCGCCGCGCTCCCGCACCGCGGTAAAGGAACGGTCTGTGTCAACTTGCAGCGTGACGGCGAGCTTTTGTACACGACCAGCGCGCTCTGGACGGCGTCCAACACCCAGGTCCCGCTGCTTACGGTGATGACCAACAACCGCACCTACTACAACGACGAAGAGCACCAGGAGAAAATCGCCATCGCGCGCGGCCGCCCGCCGGAAAACAAGGTGGTCGGCATGCGCATGGAGAAGCCGCCGGTGGATTTCGCCAACGTCGCCCGCTCGTTCGGCATTTCCGGCGAAGGGCCGATTACGGACCCGGACAAAATCCGCCCGGCGTTGGACAACGCAGTGAGAACCGTACGCGAAGGACACCCGGCGTTGGTCGATGTGATCATCCAAACGGTATGACAATACCAGAGCGCCGTCGTAGCAATGGCAGCGAGGGGATCTAACTTGAAGGGGAGTCTTGTAATGATTGAACTCTACACGTGGGGAACGCCAAACGGGAAAAAGGCGTCGATCATGTTGGAGGAAATCGGCCTTCCTTATGATGTCCACCCCATCAATCTAAGGAAGCGGGAGCAGTTCAGTCCCGAGTTTCTTGCGATCAACCCGAACAACAAAATACCGGCCATTATCGATCGCGACGGGCCCGGCGGCAAACCGCTAACGCTTTTTGAGTCGGGCTCGATTTTGATCTATCTCGCGGAGAAAACCGGCAAGCTCCTGTCCCAAGACCCAAGCAAACGTTATCAGACGCTCCAGTGGCTCATGTTCCAGATGGGCGGAGTTGGCCCCATTTTCGGTCAGGTACACTATTTTCTCGGCGCCGATCAAAAAGTCCCCCAGGCAATCGAGCGCTTCAAGAAAGAGACTTTGAGACTCTACGCCGTGATGGAGAAGCATCTGGCAACACACGAGTTTTTCGTAGATGACTACTCCATCGCTGACATCGCGACCCACCCGTGGGTCGGGCGCTACGAGCGGCACCAGGTCGATTTGAACGATTTTCCCAGTGTGAAGAGGTGGTTTGATGCGATCAGCGCGCGTCCCGCCGTTCAACGCGGCAACGCAGTCCCGAACGTTTGATTTTTCCACGGAGGAGACCCCATGGCGTTAGTAAGAAGAAGCCCGTTTTTCTTTTTCCTCTGGTTCCTCGCGGCACAGATCCTTTTCTTCGATAGCTTACACGCCCAGACTTCGACCCTCTGGCGCGAGGGCGACAACACCGTTCTCGATCCGGAACTGGAGCGGCTTAGCCGCGGGTTCATCGGCTTGGCGCAAACGGTGCAGCCAGGCGTGGTGCAAATTCGCGGCACCTCCAGACCCGCGACCGACGCCGGAAGCGAGAAGGAACGGCCACAGTCGACGCGCGGATCCGGCATGATCATCAACCCCGACGGCTATATCCTGACCGCGTTTCACGTCGTCGACCGAGCCGAGCAGATCGAAGTCAGATTAGCTGATAGGCAGCGGCTGGCCGCCAAAATTGTCGCCACTGAACCGCAGATTGATATCGCCCTCCTCAAGGTGGAGCCCACCGGCAACCTGCCGGTCATTGCTTTCGGCGACTCCGCCAAGCTGCGCGTGGGGGAGTTGGTAGCCGCGGTGACCTATCCCTTCGGACGCGAGAGTTCGCTCAGTGTGGGCATTGTCAGCCGTTATTCGAGCATCGAAAACGGCTCTTTCGGTTTCGACTTCATTCAAACCGATACCAGTGTTGGACCCGGAGCGAGTGGAGGTCCTCTGGTTGACATGAAAGGCCATACCGTCGGCATGATCACCATGGCTTCGCAGACCGGCAATATGGGATTTGCCGTCCCTATCAGTGTGATTAAAAAAGCGCTCCCAAAACTCATACAAAATCAAAACTTCGCCTGGGGCTGGCTGGGCATTAGAGTTTCCGACGTCACGATGGACCTTGCCAAGAGCGTGGGACTTTCTCCCGTTCGTGGGGTCATGATCAGCACCGTTTTGCCTGACCAGCCGGCAGCCAAAAGTGATCTCCTGCCCCAAGATATTGTCCTGGCGATTGATGGAGTCCCGATCGATAGCCCGAGGGAGTTTATCCGTCTCATCGGCGGAAACGAGGCGGGTAAAGAAGTGACGCTGACTATTTTTCGCAAAGGGAAAGTCTTATCCAGGGCCGTTCTCCTCGGCGCAAAGCCCAAGACCTCTGAGGGACGTGAAGGATAGACAGTCGGACAAAAACGTGCTCGTGTTCGTGATCGTGGAAATCGGGAGCAAATCTCTCTAACAAGCGCTGAGTGGAGCAAGCTGGCAAGGGCTTCCTTAAGACACGCGATAAAAAAGCCCGGCCCGAAATAAACCCAGGCCGGGCTTTAGCTTGCGAGTTAAGAGTCTAAAATAGTTACATTCCCGGCCCAAGAGCCTTGGAAGCGGGAGTCGATCCGCCCTGTACGCCTAACCCACCGCCGGTGCCCAATCCGCCCTTGACCTCCTGGGCCTTGTAGTTTCTCACCACAACGACAAGCCGGTTATACGCATCGGCAAATGCTCCGGCCAACACTTTGCCTTCGGGTGTGTTGGTATACCCCCCGAGGCTTCCCCCACCACCCGATCCAAAGAAGCCATTCCACGCAGCGAAATCGGTATTCGACGCGGCCCCCTCGGCCGCGCCCAATTGCACCCCCGACCGGTTATCGACTAGCGTAAGCGTCGTCGAGGCTTCGCTGGTTCTGAGGTTTCCGGCCAGCGCTCCGAATGCACCGGCATACGGAATGCCGCCGAGGAAGCCCCCAAGGCCGCGAGTGTCCCTCTGGCTGAATGTGATCATTGGATTGAGTGAGTAGTCTGCGGCCACGATCTGTCCCGCGCCCATGTTACTACCCTGGCGCAATTCGCCGCTCTGGCTCAGCGCCCGCTCTGTCTGCATTTGGCCAAACGCCCGGCCCCGCTCGACGACCACGAAACAGTTCGACTGCTGCACTAGCAGCCGAATCAGCGGGACCGTAGAGGTGAGTTTGTATTCGCGGACAAGCTGATAATACCAGCCTGCCGTCTGATCCTCGATCACGGCCAGCGTGCCCAGAGTTTGATCGCAATGTTCAAGCCTCCCACTGGCGTTTTGGGTTGTCTGGCCGCCGGCAGACCCCGTCACTGGCGTTCTCGCTGAGTTATCACCCACCTGAACACCGCAACCGGCGAGCAAGACACCCGCTAGCAGGCACAATGTCCTAGTATCAATCCGTATCATCGCGTTCCTCCGTAGTTGCTATCCATAAAGTGATCGCTCGGATGCAACTACGAAAACCTTTTTACTTTGTTTCTAAGACGGCGTCAAGAATAGGCAGGTCTCGGGTCGCCAATCTGACCTCACGACAGCAGAATTTCCAGGTCCTCCCGGGTTAAATTGTGGATCAGGCTATGGTCGGTTGTGATGATGGAATCGGCGAGATCTCGTTTGCTTTGTTGTAGCTCAAGCACCTTTTCTTCGACCGTGTCGCGGGCAATCAGGCGGTACGCGAAGACGTGGCGGGTCTGGCCGATGCGGTGCACTCGGTCGATGGCCTGGGCTTCGACGGCGGGGTTCCACCACGGATCCAGCAGGTACACGTATTCGGCGGCGTGGAGGTTGAGACCGAGGCCGCCAGCTTTGAGGCTGATGAGAAACAGCTTCGGGTTCGGATCGTTCTGAAATTGCTCGACCCGCGCCTGGCGGTCGCGCGTGCGCCCGTCCAAATAAGCATAGGGAATGTTGGCCCGATCGAGCCGGTTACGCACGATGGCAAGCAGGCTGGTGAATTGGGAAAAGACCAGAGCTTTATGTCCTTCTTCGAGCACCTGATCGAGCTGGGCAATCAGCGTGTCGGTCTTGGCGCTGGGCTCGGACACTCTACTTTTATCGATAAGGCCGGGATGGCAGGCGGCCTGGCGCAAGCGCAGCAACGCCTCAAGCGCTAGAAACTTCACGTGGCTCATGCCGTCGTGCTCAACACCTTTCAGCAGGCGTGACCGGTAGTAGTTACGCAGTTCGTCATAGAGCTTCTTTTCTCGCGGCTCGAGATCGCAGTAAATCGTCTGCTCCGTCTTGGGCGGCAGCTCGCGCGCAACCTGACCCTTCGTCCGCCGCAGGATAAAAGGCCGCAACGCGCGCGCCAGGAGAGTTCGTGTGGGCTCATCGGGGTTGCGGCCCGCGCGCGCAAAAATTGCCGTGCTCCCGAGCATCCCGGGATTGAGAAATTCGAAGAGACTCCAGAGCTCCCCCAAATGGTTCTCCACGGGCGTGCCGCTCAAGGCCAACCGACGATCGGCGCGCAGCAGCCGTACAGCTTTGGCGGAAAGCGTGCCGGCATTCTTGATGGCCTGGGCTTCGTCCAGCACGCAGTAGTCAAAGCTCGCGTCTTTAAATTGCAGGGCGTCGCGTCTTAAAGTGCCGTAAGTTGTGATGACCACGTCATACGCATCAAAGTGATCACCCGGTTTCAGACGCGCCGTGCCGGTGTGGTCGAGGACTCGTAATCTGGGCGCGAATCTGGCCGCTTCATTCTTCCAATGAAAGACGAGCGATCGCGGCACGACCACAAGTGACGGGCGAGGCTTTGCCCGATCGGTTGTCGAGCCGGCCGTGGCGCTTTCACGCCGTGATTCCAGAAGAGCAAGTACCTGCATGGTCTTACCCAGTCCCATGTCGTCGGCCAGGCAGCCACCAAAACCAAAGCGCTGGAGAAAATAGAGCCAGCCGAGTCCCTCGCGCTGGTAATCGCGCAACTCGCCGGAAAAACTCGCCGGTGGATCCGCGGGCTCAATGCCCCGGAAATTATAAAGCTCTTCGCGCATGCGCTCGAAGAACGCGTCTGCTTTCATCTCCGGCTCGGAGGCAAGCAGGGCGTCTAAAAGGCCTACCTGCTGCTTGGTAAATCGCAGGCGATTTCCCTTAACCGTTCCCAGGCCGGCGAAGAGGCGATATTTTTTGAGCCACTCTTCCGGAAGAATCCCGAGCGCACCGTCGTCAAGCCGCACGGTAGATTCGCCGCGCTTGAGCGCCTGAAGGAGCTTCGGCAGCGGAACTCGAGTCGCGCCGAATTGCGCGCCCCCGTGCAGCTCGAACCAATCGACGTTAGACTTGATTTCCAGGCGCAGCGCGCTGGGAGTACGGTAGACCTTCCCTTCAGCTTCCACGCGCCATCCTTCACTGGTAAGAGCCCGAATGACTTTGGGGAGACGGTCCGGCATCAACTCCAAGCCAGGCTCGGCGGCGTTCCAGTACGGCCTGCGAAAGCCAAGCTGTATCAGGCGCTTTTCGGCGCCGACCTCCGTCTGCAGGTCGCGCCGGATCAAGCGGCGCCGTTCCCGCTGATAGATACCCTGAGCAGCGCGATTGTGCGGGACGATTGTTCCTTCGTATTCAAAGCGCAGCTCGCCCATCAGGCGCTCTCGGCTCCATGAATGGCGCAAGCCAGGTTTAATCAGCAAACAGGGTGTCGGGCGGCAGGAAATTTCTTCAAAGCTGAGTTCCTCCGGTAGCTCTAGTCGGGGCCATCGAGGGAGCCGGAATAATTCTGCGAGGAAGGGTTCGGCTTCTTTCTTTGGCACCTGCAGAGATCCATGTGCGCGCAGGTGAGACACCCATCCGAAAGCCCCAAAGTCCCGTAGACGGGCGACCCGGCCATCATAGAACACCAGGCCGCCAGCGACGAGTAAGGCAGGCTGCGCCAGATCCATCTCTTGTTCCGTCCGCCTGAAGACGCCACTGACCAGGTACCGCTGCGTGGACTCTTCAGGCGTAATCTTGAGCCAGAGGTCCCAAGGATCCCCATCGTCCCATTCGAGCGGCGCGGGTTCATTTTCGGTCAAAGACCGGTGAAGAAAACAACGCCCGGTCGCGCACATGAGCGGAAGCACAATATCCCACAATGGCTGGGCGATTGCGTACACGAAGGGAGCCGAATCGTCATAGTAACGTGAGTAACCATAACTTAGGTCTTCTCTCGCTCCTGCTAAAACGGCCAGGGCCCGCCGGTCGCCTGGATCGCGGAGATTAGCGATTTCATTGACACGTATCTTTTGGTTTTTGAGCTTGCCCCAATTGCCGTCCATCTTTCTGCTGCGCTGGGCTATCTCAACGGTAAGGCGCGGGCTGGCCATCGTGTTATGGACCTCAAGCAGATAAACGAACTCTCGCTCCGGAGGCGATCCGTTTCTTGATCGGTTTTCCTCGACCTCCATCGTCCCGAGAAGATTGTGGAGTTGCTGTTCCCAGCTCGGCGCAGGGGTCTTTTCTTCCCTCTGAGGGTGGTGGGGCCTGACGGAAGGGCTCGGTCCCGGGTGCACTTCTTGAAGGTGGTGTGCGGGGAGATCTCCCGGTCCTCCCAGATATCCTTGTTCTTCCGCTGCCAGAAATGTCGCCCAGATGTGCTTGCAGGTGACGATCTCTCGCTCGTAGTACGGACAGGTGCATTCGACCTCGAACGAATCGTCGGCGCGTTCGATGCGCACATGATAACGGCGCGTCCCCTGAACCATCGCGTCAATGCTCCTTGCGTCACCTTCTACGATCTCCACGGCGCCGCGCAAAAAATATTGGCGTCCCCGACCTTGAGTGGTCCGGTCTACTTCGGCGGCAAATTTCACCGGCAGGGAATTCATCTGAGAAAAAATAATTATCGTACTGTACTAAAAATGTCTAACCCGCGTCTCGCGCACGACGGAACGTCATGCAATGATCTGCGACAACAACGGCTCGGTTTGTGAATCAACAAGCCCTCTGCTACAAAACTCCGAATATTCTTACCTATTCGATGCAGTCAATGCTTCCGTTAAGGATCAGGTTGAGGTGAAGCGGCGGCTTTCGTTTCCCTGGTTTATTGCCGGCCTGGGTTTCTTTATTCTCGGCTTCACGCGCGGCATTCACTCCTCATTCGGTGTCTTTTATGTCGCCTTGCTCGACACTCACAACTGGAGCCGAGCCTTAACCGCATCGGTGTTTTCGCTTGCCGTTATTGTTGACGCTGTGGTCTCACCTGTGATCGGCCATCTCCTCGACCGCTACGGAGTCAAGAGAATCGTCGCTGCGGGGACGCTGATTCTTACGCTGGGCCTTATCCTGACAAGCCAGGTCGACAGCTTGTGGCAGTTTTATATTTTTTTTGGCCTGGTGACGGCGTTGGGATTTAGCTTCACCGGGATGATTCCACACGTGGTCCTGATCTCCGAATGGTTTTCCGACCGGCGGGGTTCCGCGTTCGGCCTGGTCTATGCCGGCACCGGTACCGGAATCCTCATCCTCGCTCCCTTCATCCAGTGGCTGATCGCAAACTGGGGATGGGCTGCCGCTCTCGAAGTTCTCGGCTCGTTGGTAACCGTCCTGGTTTTGCCTCTCGTCCTGATCTTCTATAGTCGAGGTCCCTACCTTGAAGCCCTGGCCAGGCAAACAGAAACCCGGAACCAATGGACACTCAAGCTTGCCTTGCGCAGCGTGCAGTTCTGGGCGCTTTTCTTTGCGCGCATCAACGCGGCCAGTGGCACCACCGTCATTGTGACTCACCAGGTCGCCCACGTGGTGGACATTGGCTACAGCGGGCTCTTTGCGGCCACGGTTTTTGGCTTCATGGGCCTGACCAGCTCCTTCGGCCGCATGGTTTTTGGTTTTATCGCGGACATTTTTTCCAAACAGGCTGCCTACACCGCTAACATCCTCGCAACCCTGATCGGCGTGGGCGCATTGATTCTAGCCTCCGACCCCAGCCAGACCTGGCTGCTCTATGTTTATGTCATCTTCTTCGGGATCGGGTTCGGCTCGCGCGCCGTGATCTTTTCTGCGCTCACCGCGGATATTTTTGCCGGGAAAAAATTCGGCGCGATCTTGGGTTATTTCACAATCAGCGTCGGCATTGGCGGCGCCTTGGGCTCCTGGCTTGGAGGTTTCTTGTACGACATGAGCGGGAGCTATAACTTTGCTTTCCTGGTATCTGTCGCATTCCTTTCCATGTCCGATGTCTGCGTCTGGCTCGCCTCTTCCGAATGGATCAGCAACCGTGACAAGAAGCTCTGGCCCAGTGCCAGGCTCTAAAAGAAGACACCGAAAGCCCCGGGCGAATTCGTGGCTCGGTCACTCTTCAGGGCGCACGCGGCAAAGATAGGACCGGTGCGGCAGCGAACCGCTGATCGGGTCGCACAAATCCGTTCCTATAAGGATGCTCGGGTTGGCACCGTGCGCGCCAAAGGCGTCGTAGCCCGGAAGATTCAACTCCGTGCACGCCTGCCACCAGCCGTGCTGGCAGCATACGACGCCGGGTAGAATATTGGTCGTAACCCGGGCGCGAACTTTGATCGCGGCGCGCGGGCTTTCCACAATCATCCATTCTTTGTGCCTGATGCCATAGCGCGCGGCGGTCGCGGGATGAATATCAGCCGCCGGCTCCGGGGATGCTTTGCGCAAAGTCGGCAAGGCGCGCTGCTGGCTGTGGATATAGGTCGTGAACTTGGCGTTGGTCAGGACTAACGGGTAGTCCGCCGCGATGTCCGGCCGCTGATGGGACTGAGCGCCGGCTCAAGATACTCGGGCAGCGCCGGATAGCCATACGCCGCGAAGGCATGGCAGTAAAGCTCAACCTTCTTCGACGGCGTGGCGAAGCCGCGAGCAAGTCCGTCCTGATTCCTCTGCGCATGCTTTTCGTAAACCACCGTCGCCGGCAAGGTAATACCACCCGGCGCGTTCTTGAGCTGGTCCAGCGTAATTCCCGTGGGTTCCAGTTCATAGCGGTAGCCGGCTTCCACATCGCCGCCCCAAAACTGCGCGCCAAACCCGAGCCGCTGGGCGAGGTGAAAAATTATCCAGCTATCAGAACGCCGTTCCGCCAGCGCTTCCACGACCGCGGGACGATACTGCAGGTGCGTTTTGCCTTGCGGGCGATGCTCGAAAGCCGTGGTCAGGCTTCCCATTTCGAGAAAGCTCGTTGCCGGTAGAACATAATCGCAAAGCTCGGCGGTGGGCGTCATAAAGAGATCCACGGCGACGCTGAATTCCAGGGCGCAAAGCGCCTCGCGGCCGCGCCGCGCGTCGGCTGTAGACATCACTGTGTTGGAGCCAAAATTGAGCAGCGCCTTGATCGGATAGGGCTGGCCTTCAAGGATCGCCGTGTAGATGTCGTAGGCGGCGCAATTTCCCGGCTTGGCGGGCGGGCCGAGAGGTTTTCTCTCGCGGCCGATGCGCGCTGCCGCGAGTTCCTTGGACAGAAACTCTTTGCCGCCGACATCTCTGACGTTGACTTTGGGAAAGAGAACGTTGCCGCCAGGCCGATCCATGTCCCCCAAGAGCGCATACAGCGCCGCGATCGCGCGGCTGGTCTGGGTCGCGTTGGTGTGTTGGCCGACGCCGTTCCACATATACATGCTCACCGGCCGGTTGTGCGCTAGTGTCTGGGCGGCTCGCCAGACGCTTTGCGCCGGCACCCAGGTAATTTTTTCCGACTTCTCCGGAGCAAACGGAGCGGCGATTTCGGCAAGGACCTGAAAAACCGGCCGGCAAGAAATCGCCCCGCCATCCTTCCCCCGTAGCGACCGCTCGCCAAACAACGCCGGCTGAATGTGTTCGTGCTCAAAAGCGCCGGTTTCAGCGTCATACAACACCGGCTGTTGGCGCCGCTCGTCCCAGACCACGTAGCGCTTCGAACCGCCGTCGGGCGTAAGATCGCTCTCCGCCACGACTTTGCCCGTGTCGAGCCGAAGTAGGAACGGCCCGTTGGTCCACTGGCGGGCAAAACCAGCATCATACCAGCCCTCTTCCATAAACGCGTGAATCAGCGCCAGCGCCAGCGCGCCATCGGTGCCGGGCCGTACTTGCAGGAGAATATCCGCTTGGCTGCCGATGCCGACGCGCCGCGGATCCACGACCACGGTTTTCATCCCGCGCGCTCGGTTGGCCACGATATCGTGGGCAAGAATCAGCGAGGTCGAGCTTGGGTTATGGCCCCACAAGAGAAAGGTATTGCTGTGCGCGAGATCGGGAGTGGGCAGGTTCGCGCCGAACGTGTAGCTAAAGCCGGTGTCTTTATGCCAATTGCAAACGTGCGTCGTCGAGACCCAGTTGGGGCTGCCAAACAGATTAAGAAAGCGGCCGAGCCAGCGTTCTGCGTCGTCAACCGACGTCCCGCTTCTCGTTCCCTTGGCCATGGCGAGCGCGCGCGATCCGTAGCGCTCGCGAATCGACCGCAAGCGGCCCGTGATGTCATCGAGCGCCTCCTCCCAGCTGACTCTCTTCCAGCCGGGATCTGCCTCACCCTTGCGCCGCGTGCGCATCAGTGGATAGTTGAGGCGCTCCGGGTGATAGACCAGCTCGGGAGCGGCCTTGCCTTTGATGCAAATCACCCCGCCGTTGGGGTGATCCGGATCAGGATCAAGCTGAACCACGCGGCCATTGTTCACCGTCGCAATCGTCGCACAGTGCGCCGTGCACAGGGCGCAATAGCCGCGCACGGTGCGAGTGTCGTGAACCACCGAGGCTAACGTGTCCATTTCCCAGAAACTCCGTCTAACGATTTATCACCCCGGTGTGCGCATCGTCAAACCAGCGCCGGCGCCCATTCTTGAGCCCATGGGACGAACTTGCTAACTTTGATCTGCGCTTTTGCCTATGGACGCACGATTGCGTAAAGGCATACGTTTGTTCAATGCGGGCCGATTTTTCGAGTCGCACGAGGTGCTGGAGGAACTCTATCTTCAGACCAGCGAGAAACAGGACAAACCTTTTTTGGAAGGAATTATACAACTGTCGGTGGCGTTTCGCCTCTTCTGTAATTTCGGAGATGTGGATGGGCCTGTCCGGATGATCCGCCAGGCGCTCGTGCGGCTCGAAAATTACTCGCCCCGATATTTGCGCATCAAGGTCAACGACTTGATCCAGGCGCTCGAAGTGTGGACGCAAAAAGCCCAGGCTGGCGGTCACACCAACCCTCTCGCGTCAATGCGAATCCCTAAAATCCGTATAAGTCGTAGTTTTTTCTGATGCCTTCAACCGATTTGCAAGCACGGCTTCGAGGGCTGCTCGCGCCGGAGAACAAGGGCGAAAAGAGGATTTACGGCCTCAAGGGCGGCACCCGTCCGTACTTGCTCTCGCTCCTTACCGAATTGACTCACGCGCCGCTGCTGGTGATAGCGCCGACCGAACGGGAAGCGGAAAATCTGTATCAGGACATGGCGTTCTTCCTCGGGCAAGCAGAAGAGCGCACTCCGCTCGAAACCCGCTTGCACCTGTTTCCCTCGTGGGAGATTTTACCTTTCGAGAGCCTGTCCCCGCACCCGGACAACGTGGCGGCGCGGCTCGAAGGCCTCTATTACTTGCTGTGCGGTAAATCGCCGATTCTGGTGTCGACGCCCGCCGCACTTGTGCAAAAGGTCATCCCCAAAGAAGCCTTGGCACAGGCTTATCTCTACCTCGTCGTGGGAGAAGAGATTTCCCTGGATTCCTTGCGTGACCGGCTGGTCCGGAGCGGTTTTCATAACGTGCCTCTCGTGGAAGAGCGCGGCGACTTCAGCGTGCGCGGTGGCATCGTCGATATCTTCGCACCCGGCTATGCGAAGCCTCTGCGGCTGGAGTTTTTCGGCGACAAAATCGAAAGCATGCGCGACTTTGATCCCGGCACGCAACGCTCACAGGCAAGCTATCCGGAGATCCTGATCCTGCCCATGAGAGAGTTTACGTCCAACGGCGAAAGCTTGCGCGCGGCAGAGCGGGAGATCGAGCGCCGGGCCGCTGATCTCGAAGTGCCGCGCCGGGACAAGAACGCGATTCTGGAATCGCTGCGCGCCGGCATTCCTTTTGTCGGCATGGAGTCTCTCGCGCCGTTTTTTTATCCTGCGCTCGCATCGATCTTTTCCTATCTGCCCGCGGATACCGTGGTCTGCCTCGACCAGAGCGCGCACGTGGAGGCGGAAGTCGAGCGCTTCACCAAGCTTTCGTGGCAGCGAGCTGCCAAGGCTAAGGATGAGGCCCGACTCGTGCCCGCGGTCGAAAGCCTTTATCTCAATGAAGACGAATGGCGCGTGCAGCTTGCGACCTACTCGCAACTGCTTTGTGAGCCGCTTGAAATTGCCACTTTTCGCGGCAATTCTCCGGACACCGCGCTCAACTTAAAATCCTATCTCAACGCCGATCTCCATCAGGAGATCACCACGTTGCAAGGCAAGGACCCTTCGCTGGCGGCTTTGGTGAGCCGATTGCAGGAGTGGGAGGGCAGCAAGGTCTTCTTTGTCGCCACCAGCTCCGGGGAGGGCCACCGCCTGAAAGAGCTCCTGGCCCATTATCAGCTGGAGATGCCCGTTATCGAGACGGGCGCGCCGCTTAAGGTCTTCGAGCAAAACACGCGCGCGATTCTTGTCGGCGGTTTGACCCAGGGTTTTCGCTTCCCCGAAGAAAGACTCGTCGTGATCACCGCCGACGAGATTTTCGGCACCCGCAAGCGGCAGCACACCCAGGCGCGCAAGACGCATCCCAGCCACTTCATCACCAGCCTGAGCGAGCTTAAACAGGACGACTACGTCGTCCATTTGGATCACGGCATCGGCATCTATCGCGGCCTCAAGTTTCTCCAGGTTGCCGGTGTCGAGGGCGAGTTCGTCCACCTCGAATATGACGGCGGAGACCGGCTGTATCTACCGATAGACCGGATTAACCTCGTGCAAAAATACATCGGTGGCGACGGAGCCCAGCCGGCTTTGGACCGTCTGGGCGGGAGTTCGTGGGAGCGCGTCAAAGCCAAGACCCGGAAGTCGATTCTGGCCATGGCTGAGGAACTCGTCGATCTTTACGCGCTGCGGGAAATTCAAGACGGCCACGGCTTCCCGGCACCCGACCAGCACTATCGTGAGTTTGAAGCCGCCTTTGAATTTGAAGAAACGCCCGACCAACAGCGCGCCATTGAAGAAAGCTTACGCGATCTCCAACGCCAAAAACCCGCCGATCGTTTGATCTGCGGCGACGTCGGCTATGGCAAGACCGAAGTTGCGCTCCGCGCCGTTTTTCTCGCCGTGATGGGCGGCAAGCAGGTCGCCGTTTTGACGCCGACTACCATCCTTGCGCAACAGCACTTCCAGACCTTCGGCCGGCGGCTGCGCGGTTATCCGTTTCGTATCGAAATGCTCAGCCGGTTTCTCACCCCGGGGCAGATCCCCGGTGTTCTTGAGGGCATCGCCAAGGGCACGGTGGACATTGTGATTGGGACCCACCGGCTGTTGCAGAAGGATGTGCAGTTCAAGGACCTGGGGCTCGTCGTTGTCGACGAGGAACATCGTTTCGGGGTTACGCATAAAGAGAAATTCAAAAAGCTGCGCAGTCAAGTGGACGTGATCAGTCTAACGGCCACACCGATTCCACGAACCCTGCACATGTCGCTGGTGGGGATTCGCGATCTGAGCATCATTGAATCGCCGCCGCCGGACCGCCTGGCGATCCGCACTTACGTAACGAAGTATGACGAGGGGGTGATTCGCGATGCCATCCTGCGCGAGCTCAACCGCGGCGGGCAGGTTTTTTTCCTCCACAATCGGGTCGAGACGATCGCGCGCACCGGGCAGCGGTTATCCGAACTCGTTCCTGAGGCAAAGATCGCGGTTGCGCATGGACAGCTAAAACCCCGCGAGCTGGAAAAGGTGATGATGGACTTCATGGAGAACCGCTCTCAAGTCTTGGTTTGCTCTGCGATCATCGAATCCGGCCTCGACTTCCCCAACGCCAACACCATTATCATCAACCGCGCCGATCGGTTCGGCTTGGCCCAGCTCTACCAGCTGCGCGGGCGCGTCGGCCGCTCCCACCACCGCGCTTATGCCTACCTCCTCGTGCCGCGTGAGGGAATTCTCACCCGTGACGCGGAAAGGCGACTTCATGCCCTGCAGGAACTCGACGAACTAGGCGGGGGATTCAAGCTGGCCCTCCATGACCTGGAAATTCGCGGCGCGGGCAATCTGCTGGGCAGAGAGCAATCCGGACACATAACAGCCGTAGGTTTCGAACTCTATACCCGGATGATGGAGGAGGCCGTCACGAAGCTCAAGGGGGAGGCCATCAAACCTACCATCGAGCCCGAAATCAGAATAGGAATCCCAGCCTACTTCCCGCAGAGCTACATTCCTGATACCAATCAAAGGCTTTTGTTCTACAAACGCTTGGCCAATTTGCGCGACCGCGACGAATTGCTCGAGATCAAGGAAGAGATCCGCGATCGCTACGGCCCATTGCCTCAGTTGGTGAAGAACCTGTTCCGAGTGATGGATCTGCGGCATGTTCTGAAGGAGTCTCTGGTTGAGCAGATCAGCCACCGCGACGGTAGTATTTCGCTGCAGTTCAACCCGAAATCACCGGTCAAGGCGGAGCGCCTCGTCCAGTTGCTGGGGAAAAATCAACGTTACCGGCTCGCCCCAGACCTCAGATTGTCTTTCAATCCCCAGAAGCCCGGTTGGGAAGGAATGATTTCTGAGGTGATCGGTTTGTTGCAAGACCTGTGCTAGTGTGTTAGCTATCAAAATAATTCTCCCAGCCGTTCTGATAAGATTTATGGCAATAAACATGATACGGCTGTGGCTGGCCCTGGGATTGCTCGCGGTGGCTCCTTCCCGGCTGGCCGCGACCATCGTCGAGCAAGTCGTAGTCGCCATCGACGGCGAACCTTACACGCTCAGTAATCTAAAGGACTACGCCGAATCCAAAATGAAGCGAGAATTCCCTAAAGGGGATCTCAACAAAATTGAGGACGAAGACAAAGAGGTGCTTGAGCAGTTCATCACCGAAAAACTCGTGACTGCCGAAGTGAAGCGTCTCGGAATCTCGTTGTCGGACCAAGAAATTGACCAGTACATTGACGAAATCAAGAAGAAAAACGACCTCAGTGACGAAGATCTCACCGAGGCTCTCCGCCGCGAGGGCTTAACCCGGGAGCAGTACCGCGAGTCCGTGCGAGCGGAGCTCGAAAAAAGCCAGATCATTCGTCGCGAGGTACAAGAAAAAGTCAGTATTACGGATGAAGATGTCGAGCGTTACTATCAGCAAAATAAAAAGAAGTTCTTGACCCGTGAGAGATTTCATCTGCGTCATATCCTTCTCTCCCTGCCGAAAGACAGCACACCGGAACAACAAAAAGAAGTGATGCAAAAAGCCCTTCAAATCAGAGCTCAACTGGTCGCCGGCGCGGACTTTGCTCAATTAGCGAAGCAATATTCGGAGGGTTCTGGAGCAAACGATGGTGGGGACTTGGGTTGGACGAACCGGGGCACTTTACTTCAAGAGATCGAGGCGGCGGCGACCAAGCTATCCGTAGGGGAGGTCAGCCAGCCCGTGCGGACCGATATGGGCCTTCACCTCATCAAGCTGGAAGGCAAGGAGGGAGGGGAGCCACTGCCACTGCCGGAAGTAGCGGGAAAGATCAAAGAGGAGTTGTACGCCAAAACCATGGAAGAGCGATTCCAGAAGTGGCTGAAGACGGATTTGCGCAAGAAATACCGCGTGGACGTGAAACTGCCGGGAGTTGTTTTTCGCCCCGAGGAAAGCAAAGAAGTCACGCTCAACAAGCTTATGGCGTCGTCTACGCGCAAGACAAAGCAAGAAAAGCCAGGATTCCTCAGTTATCTCAATCCTTTTTCGTATATCGTCAAGGAGACCCCAATTGAAGATGAGAACGGAGAGGAGACCAATACCAAAATCATGAGCATCTTCGGTCTTCCCCTGTTTAAAAAGGATGGGGACGGCGAGGTGCCTCCAGATCCGTTGGCCGCTCCGGAACCAAAGAAGGAGCCGACCGAATCCAAAGGCTTTTTCTCTTCCCTAAACCCATTTTGAACCTTTCCTTAATCAACTGAGTCCCCATTCTGCAAGCACGTCCGCAAGCCCCTTGATACGAGCGAGAGAAGCGATGGCCAAGCCGAGAGTGGCTATCACCATGGGCGACCCATCCGGTGTGGGTCCGGAGGTCGCGCTGAAGGCTCTAGATGCCGCGAGTGTTCGCGCTTCCTGCCATCCCATTGTGTTAGGAGATTGGAATCTGCTGCAGCGAATCCTGCGCCGCACCGCGCACGATCGTTATCAGCTGGTTCGATGGCAACCCGGAGACCCACTGCCAAAGCAGGCAAACCAAGTTCCCGTCTACTCCCTATCCCAGCTTTCCCCTGCCCAGGCACCACCGGGTCGTCCGTCGGTTGCTTGTGGCAAAGCCGCCTATTGCTATATTAAGAACGCCGCTGAATTAATTTTGTCGCGTGCTGCCGACGCGATGGCGACCGCCCCTATCAGCAAGAAGGCGCTCCATGATGCAGGATACCGTTACCCAGGTCACACAGAGCTGCTCGCGGAACTGACTCAAACCAAGGAATGCCGGATGATGCTGATAGGAGATCGGCTGAGAATCGTCCTGGTTACAGTGCATTTGCCTTTCCGAAAAGTACCGCAGAGTCTAACCCCCGGCCGTATTCTGATAACCCTTGACCTTACTCATCGAGCGCTGCAGCAGTATTTCGGACTCAGGCGCCCGCGCATCGCGGTCGCCGCCTTGAATCCGCATGCGGGCGAGGAAGGAATCTTTGGACCCGAAGAGAAAGTAAGGATTGCTCCTGCTGTCCGGAGTGCGCGCCAACGCGGCATACGAGCGGAGGGTCCTTTCCCCGCGGACAGCATTTTCTTCCAGGCCGTGCGCGGTGACTTTGACGCGATCATCTGCATGTATCACGACCAAGGGCTCATCCCGCTCAAGTTGCTCAACTTTTTCGGTGGGGTCACGCTCACGCTGGGATTGCCTTTTGTTCGCACTTCGGTGGATCACGGCACCGCCTATGAGATCGCCGGGAAGAACAGGGCTGATAGTTCCAGCATGCGAGAGGCCATCCTTTTGGCGGCAAGGGTGTGCCGTCGCACCCAAAGATTGACGGAGGCAAGATGAACCCGTCCGTCTTTCGTGAGTATGACATCCGCGGGCTGGCCGAAGTGGATTTGCACCCGGATTTTGCCCAGCTATTGGGAAAGGTGCACGGCACGCTCGTTCGTGCACGGGGAGGGACCCAAGTTTCCGTCGGACGGGACTGTCGCGCGACTTCAGACAGTTATGCAGAAGCGGTGATTGCCGGGTTGCTTTCCGCTGGCCTTCACGTGTATGACATCGGGATTTGTCCGACACCGGTGCTCTATTTCTCACTCTTTCACCTTGACCTCGACGGCGGCGTGCAAGTCACTGCGAGTCATAACCCCTCCGAATACAACGGTTTCAAACTCTGCCTGGGCAAAGAAACTCTGTACGGGAGCCAGATCCAGAATCTTCGGACGCGAATGGAACAGGGAGAGTTCCGGGAACAAAAAGGCGGCGGAAGGGAGTCCTATGAGATCCTGCCGCAATATCACAGATACGTGCGTCAAAATGTCCCGCGGCTGGCGCGGCCGCTGCGCGTCGTGCTCGATGCCGGGAGCGGCGTCGCGGGCCCGGTCGCGCCGCCGATTTTTCGCGAACTTGGCTGCACGGTTTGGGAGCTTGCTTGTGTGCCCGACGGCAGGTTTCCCATTCACCATCCCGACCCCACGGTGCCGGAGAACCTGGAGGATCTTATCCGCAAAGTAAGACAGGAAAATGCGGACTTAGGCATCGCCTATGACGGCGACGCAGACCGGATTGGAGTGGTAGACGAGCACGGGAAAATTCTTTGGGGTGATCAGTTGCTGATCTTGTTCGCTCGCGAACTCCTGCAAACCTATCCCGGGGCGGTGATTATATCGGAAGTGAAGTGCTCCCAGACGCTGTTTGACGAAATCGCCAAACACGGCGGCAAACCAATCATGTGGAAAGCGGGCCACTCTCTTCTCAAGGCAAAAATGAAGGAAACCAAAGCCAAGCTCGCCGGGGAAATGAGCGGACATATGTTTTTTGCCGATCGCTATTTCGGCTATGACGATGCGATTTACGCATCCGTGCGGCTTGCCGAACTCCTCGCGCGTAGCCCCAGGCCCCTGTCAACCCTGCTGGAAGACGTGCCCAGAATGGTGTCTACGCCCGAGATTCGCGTTGATTGCCCGGACGACAAAAAATTTTCCATTGCGGAGAAGGCCACCGAGTTCTTTCGCAAACATTACCCCATTATTGACGTGGACGGGGCGCGCGTCCAATTTCCAGACGGCTGGGGGCTGATCCGCGCCTCCAATACCCAGCCAGCCCTCGTTCTGCGTTTCGAGGCCGGCACCAAGACCAAACTCGACGAGTACCGGGAGATTATCGAACAAAAGCTGCAGGAGCTGCAGCGCGGCTAGGAAACGGCGTGCGCGCCAGTATTGTCCTCAAAGGGGCGCGGGTTCACAATCTCAAGAACATCGATGTCGAAATCCCGCGCGACCGGCTTGTGGTTATCACCGGAGTCTCAGGCTCTGGCAAATCTTCCCTCGCCTTTGATACTTTATACGCGGAGGGACAGCGCCGCTACGTCGAATCTCTCTCAGCCTACGCGCGCCAGTTCCTCGAGCTTATGGAAAGGCCCGATATCGACTCCATCGAAGGCCTCTCCCCAGCCATTTCCATCGAGCAGAAAGCCGCTTCGCGCAACCCCCGTTCCACGGTCGGCACCGTCACGGAGATCTACGACTACCTGAGACTCCTTTTCGCCCGGATCGGCAGGCCCTTCTGCTACAAGTGCGGACAAGAGATCGCCGCTCAGACGATTCAACAAATCGTCGACCAAATACTGACTCTCCCCCCCAACACGCGCATCCATATCCTGGCGCCGATCGCCGTGGGGCGAAAAGGGGAATATCGCCGCCAGCTCAAGGAACTCGCTCAGGCGGGGTTCTCGCGTGTGAAAATCGACGGCCAGATCCACAACGTCGAAGACGACATCACCATCGGAAAATACCAGCATCACGATCTTGACCTGGTAGTGGATCGCCTTGTGATCAGGGAAGGCATTGAGAAGCGTTTGGCCGACTCCCTGGAGGTCGCGTCCCGGCACGGGGCCGAGGTTATTAAGATCGATATCGTCAATGATCTGGGCTCGGAAAGCTCTAAGGAGATGCTATTTAGCCAAAGACTGGCGTGCGTACGCTGCGGGATCTCATATCCCGAATTCACGCCGAGGATGTTTTCATTCAACAGCCCTTATGGGGCGTGTCAACTTTGCGGCGGACTCGGCGTGAAAATGACTCTCGATTGGATTTACCCCGATCGCGAGTCCTTCACGAGCGCGGCCCCTTGCAGCGAATGCGGTGGCACACGCTTGAAAAAGGAAAGCTTGCAAGTGAAGATCGGCGGCAAAAATATCGCTGCGGCCACCGCGCTTCCCCTGGAACAGTGTCTGCATTTTCTCCGCGCCCTCGCTCTCAGTAAGCAAGAGGAAGTCATCGCCCGACGGGTGCTCAAGGAAGCCACGGACCGGCTGGAATTTCTCGTCGCCGTGGGCTTGAATTACCTTACCTTGGACCGCTCCTCGGCCACGCTCTCTGGAGGAGAGGCACAAAGGATTCGGCTCGCCACCCAAATCGGCTCAGGTTTGGCGGGGGTACTGTATATTCTCGATGAACCTAGTATTGGGCTGCATCCCAGAGATCACGCCCGGCTGTTAGCGATTCTCAAGAAACTCCGTGACCTGGGCAACACAGTTCTCGTCGTAGAACATGACCGCGATACGATTCTCGCGGCAGATCACGTCATTGACATGGGACCGGGCGCCGGCTTTCATGGGGGTCACCTGATCGCCCAAGGGACCCCCGCAGAGATCATGCAGGAAAGCGCGGCCAACTCCCTGACCGGCGATTACCTTGCTGGCCGAAAACAGATTCCGGTTCCCTCACGCAGGCGCAAAGGCAATGGCTTAACTCTCACCCTACAGGGCGCGCGACACAATAATCTCAAAAACATTACGATCGAAATCCCCGTCGCCACGATGACATGTGTCACCGGCGTTTCGGGCTCCGGAAAGAGCAGCCTGATCGTAGATACGCTCTATCCCGCGATGGCGCAACGCTTACGGCAATCGAACGCACGGTCGGGTCTATTCGACGACATCATGGGCTGGCAATATTTTGAAAAAATAATCAATATCGACCAAAATCCAATTGGGCGCACACCGCGCTCAAACCCCGCTACCTACACGGGGCTTTTGACGCATATCCGCGAGATTTTTGCTCAGCTTCCGGAGGCCAGAGTTCGTGGCTATCAACCCGGACGGTTCTCCTTCAACGCCAAGGGGGGCCGCTGCGAGGCTTGCCGGGGAGACGGTGTCATCAAAGTCGAGATGCAGTTTCTCCCGGACGTATTCGTCAGCTGCGAAGTCTGCCGCGGCTCCCGTTACAATCGTGAAACTTTGGAAATATTCTACAAAGGGATGACAATTGCGGACATCTTGAATCTTACGGTGACCCAAGCGCTGGGGGTGTTGGGGAATTTTTCCTCCATAGAGAAAAAACTGGCAACGCTGAGGGATGTTGGCTTGGGCTATATCACCCTCGGTCAGTCGGCGACAACCCTGTCTGGCGGCGAAGCCCAACGCATTAAGCTCTCGCGGGAGCTAAGTAAAAAATCCACGGGTCGCAATCTTTACATTCTTGATGAGCCGACCACTGGACTGCATTTTGATGACATTAAACAACTTTTGGAGGTGCTTCGGGACTTAACCAACTTGGGAAACACCGTCGTGGTCATCGAACACAACTTGGATGTAGTTAAATGCGCCGACTACGTCATTGATCTCGGTCCGGAAGGTGGCGAATTAGGAGGAAGCGTTATTGCCCAAGGGACCCCAGAAGAGATTTGCTCTGCGTCTCAATCTTACACCGGACAGTATTTACGAAGCGCGTTGCATCTATAAAATACGCCGTTTTATTATTCTTCGGAAAGTAGCATTGACAATTGGATATTCACCATACTAGATTAAACAAGACTAAATTAGTCTTGTTTGAGGTCGATGGCATCGGCGTTGCGTAATAAATACATGGAGCTGGTATTTGTTCCTGACCTTAGAGGGCCTCGGGTATGAAACTGCCTATTTACCTGGACAATCATGCGACAACTCCGGTTGACCCCAGGGTTACAGAAGCAATGTTGCCTTATTTTACAGAAAGTTTCGGGAACCCGGCCAGCAGTAACCATGCCTTTGGGTGGGAGGCGGCAGCCGCGGTCGATGAGGCAAGAATCCAGATTGCAAGGCTTATTCAGGCAGCATCGCCCGGTGAAATCGTGTTCACGAGCGGTGGGACGGAGTCCGATAACCTGGCCATTAAAGGAGTCGCGGAATACTACCACAACAAGGGTGATCACATTATTACCTGCGCCACGGAACACAAAGCAGTCCTCGATTCCTGCAAGTCTCTGGAGCGCAAGGGGTTCAGAGTGAGCTATCTCGCCGTGGATCGCCACGGAGGCTTTGACCTCGACAGACTCAGTGCGACGATTGACGACAGGACCATCCTTATTTCCTTCATGGCAGCCAACAACGAGGTCGGAACAATCCATCCGATCGAGGATATTGGGCGGATTGCCAAAAAACACAGCGTTTTGTTCCATTGCGACGCGGTCCAGGCTGTAGGGAAAATCCCACTCAATGTGGAGTCCATGGGCATTGACCTTCTCTCTTTGTCTGCACACAAGATCTACGGGCCCAAGGGCGTGGGAGCGCTTTATGTTCGAGCCAGGAACCCGCGTGTCCGTTTACAGCCGATCATCGAGGGGGGTGGACACGAAAAAGGCATGCGTTCCGGTACGCTCAATGTCCCCGGCATCATGGGATTAGGTATGGCCTGCGAGCTCGCATCCAAAGAAATGCTCCAGGAAAGGGTTCGACTGACGCGCCTTCGAGAAAAGCTAAAAGAAGGGATCTTTTCGAAGCTTGAGGAGGTCTATCTCAACGGCCACCCCAGCGACCGGTTACCGGGAAATTTGAACCTGAGTTTCGCTCACGTTGAGGGTGAATCACTTCTGATGGGCTTGAAGGAAATCGCCGTCTCAACTGGTTCCGCGTGCACTTCGACCAACCTGGAGCCTTCCCATGTGCTCCGGGCGCTGGGAGTCAGTCCACGCTTGGCTCACGCTTCCCTGCGCTTCGGACTCGGACGCTTTAATACCGACGAAGAAGTAGAATTCACGGCTAGGCGTGTGGTGGAGGAAGTAACAAGGCTTCGTCGGGCGTCAACCATCTCTGGCGGAATAAGGGAATTCCTACCGGCACAGCAGAGGGAGCAAGACAAAGTTCGCGGCGGCACGTCGTAGTCGTTCATGGAGGTATGAATTATGGCTGCTGGAGTTAGCATTACAGAGAGCGCGGCACAAAGGATCAACCAGATCATCGCCAATGAGAACCGGCAAGGGCAGGGCTTGCGCCTTAAAGTCGTGGGCGGAGGCTGCTCCGGACTACAAAACAAACTTGACTTCGATCAACCCAAAACCACGGATCGGGTCTTCGAAAAGAACGGGGCTAAGGTTATCGTCGATCTCAAAAGCCTGCTCTACCTCAATGGCACGGAACTTGATTACAAAGAAACCTTGATGCAATCAGGCTTTGTCATCCAGAATCCCAATGTGAAGAAGTCCTGTGGCTGTGGCGCCTCTTTCGCAGTTTAATCTTGGGTAAAAAAGTTAATGGCCCAAACAATTTACTTTGACAACAACGCGACCACACGCGTTGCACCGGAGGCGGTTGAAGAGATGCTTCCCTATCTAACCGACATGTATGGAAATCCCTCCAGTATCCATACCTTTGGCGGTCAGGTGGCACGTAAAATCGAAACAGCTAGAGAGCAGGTTGCGGCACTGCTCGATGCTTCGGATACCGCCGAGATTGTATTCACAAGTTGCGGGACCGAAGGAGACAACGCTGCAATTCTATCTGCCTTGGAGTCCAATCCCGGCAAACGCCACATCGTCACCACTCAGGTTGAACATCCAGCGGTCCTGGGTTTGTGCCAGCACCTGGAAAAAAAAGGCTTTCGGATCACCTGGCTGGGCGTAAATCCGGACGGCATCTTGGATGTAAACGAGTTGCAAAGGGCTTTAACCGACGATAGCGCATTGGTTTCCGTGATGTATGCCAACAATGAAACCGGCGTGATCTTTCCGGTCGAGGAAATCGGCAAGCTGGTTAAGTCCAAAGGGATCCTATTCCACGTCGATGCCGTACAGGCGGCGGGTAAGATTCGTCTCAACCTAAAAAACAGTACCATAGACCTTCTGACGATATCAGGCCACAAGTTTCACGGTCCAAAAGGAGTCGGGGCTCTTTATGTCCGTCGTGGGATCACCTTCCGGCCCCTGCTCATCGGCGGTCATCAGGAACGCAGACGGCGGAGCGGGACGGAAAATGTTGCCGGGATCATCGGTATGGGAAAAGCGGCAGAACTTGCGTTGCCGCATTTGGGGGAGGAGCGCGGTCAAGTGCAGAAACTGCGCGAGCAACTGGAAAATTCTCTGCTTGTCTCTTGCTCCGGTGCGGTAATCAACGGCCTGCGCGCGCCGCGACTCTCCAATACCACGAATATGAGCTTTGCGCTTGTCGATGGCGAAGCGGTTTTGGTTCTTCTGGACGAATATGGAATTTGTGCTTCGACGGGGTCGGCGTGCACCGCCGGATCCACCGAGCCGTCCCACGTGCTCCGGGCAATGGGGGTTCCGCCCGACTTGCTTCAAGGCACGGTACGCTTCAGTCTCAGTCGGTATAACACCGCAAGCGAGGTTGCCTTTGTCAGCGCAAAGGTGCCTTCAATCATCGAGCGCCTGCGCGGCCTCTCGGCCTTGGGCAGATCGGGCAAACAAGGCAGCGAGCGGCCTAGCGGTTTACGCACGGCGCTGCACTGAAGCGGAAAGGGGTTAAATTCATGGGCCTTATGCAAATCAGTCGAAAGGCAGATTATGCGTTGCGCGCCGCGATCTACCTGTCGCTGCAATCGCCGGAAAAAACGTGCTCCGCCGGCGAAATTGCTGCACAGCAGCGCGTGCCGCAAAAGTTCCTGGAGAAAATTATTAGGGATCTCATCCGCTGCGGGCTGGTCAAATCAAAGCGCGGTTGGAACGGTGGTTACGCCTTGGCCCGTCCGCCGCGCGAGATCTCTTTTCGTCATGTCATCGAGGCCGTGGAGGGGCCCATCGCAGTCAATCTCTGTATGGAGCCTGATCAATGCTGCGAGCACCTGCGCCACTGTACCATGTTTGGCGTCTGGAACGAGGTCCAAAACCGGGTTCTGGATGTTTTTACGCGCACGACATTAGCGGACCTCAAGACGACACCTTGTCCGATGTCGGTGACTTCTTCTGCTCTTTCGAGCGCGGCATGAAGGTGAGTACGTCTCAGCGAGGTTTCTGTCCAGGGCATGCAGGCCGCATCCGATAGCGAGGTAGCGATTAATGAACAATGAGGCCAGCCTCAGCGTGGAAGAGAAAATCGCATCCCTGTTTCAGCAGGATACGCTTCTTCCAGCGCAGTATTTTGACACCTTTCGCCGCAAGTCATACTTGGAGCCCGAGAAGAGGCTTATGCTGGCTGTCTTGGAGGACGCTATCACGTGCTTTCAAAAGTACGCGTTGGCACGCGATAGTCGTGGCAACGCTCTGTTCAGGGAGGCTGAGGCGTGGATTTTTGAGGACGGCGATGCGTGGCTCTTCTCCTTCGACAACGTATGCGAGGTTCTGGGGTTCAATCCGAAGTATGTCCTCCAGGGACTGACAACCTGGAAGCAGAATAAACGCATAGCACGACCGCACGCCAAGATCTATCGTCTCAACCGTAGAAGACCGCGCAAGAAGCCGGCCTTCGTGCACTCGCGCAAGAACGGCCAAAGACGATTGAAAGCGGCAAGCCGTTAACTAGATTGCTCCAAGGAACCAAGAAGGAGAAGGCGGCGGGCGCTCAATACCCGCCGCCTTCTTGCTTTCTCAAGGCTTGCCGTTTGCTTTTGAAAGAGGCTATAAGAGTTCAAACGCGCCACGATAAAAAAATGCCCCGCCGTCAAAGCGTACTCTACTCCTTGCGCTATCGGATCGGAGAATACTGTCTACGCGGTTTTGTGACGGTCTTCCCCCATCTGCCTCCAGGTATGCTCGAGGCTTTTACCGATTTCTCAGCCAAGGTGACCTTTTTTCTCTTGCGCAGGTACAGGAAACGAATGGAGGAGACTCTTAGCAGCCTTAACGCCGCCACGGGTGGTCGTGCGGGGACGAACAAGGACTTGGCGCGTCGGGCCTGGCGGAATTTCGGGAGGAGTGCTTACGAGACGGCGCGCACGCTTTATTGTTCAAAAGAACAGATCCGTGCGATGGTTGCGATCGAGGGCGAAGAGCATCTAAAGCAGGCCTTGCAGAAAGGAAAAGGGGTCATCGCGCTGAGCGCCCACCTGGGAAATTTTACCATGATTGGACCGCGCCTGGCTGCCGAGGGATATGCCTTCAGCGCTCTCGTCAAACAACCGCGCGACCCACGCTTCGCCAAACTCGGAGATGAACATCGAATGAAAGTGGGAGTGAGCACCATTCCCGCTAAACCGCGGCGCAAATCGGTCCGCTATCTTCTTAATGCGCTGCGGAAAAATGACGTTGTTCTTCTTATTGCAGACGAATTTAAAGGGGGCAAATTCGCGGTCCAGTTCCTGGGGCGCACCGCCCTTGCGCCACGCGGTCCTGCGACCCTGGCACTACGAACCGGCGCTGCCATTGTGCCCATGTTTGTGACCCGAGACGACCGGGACCAGCTGACCCTGCAGATCAGCCCTGAGGTCGAGATCACCAGAACGGGCGACCCGATGGCCGCAACGGAGGCAAATGTGGCTCTAGTCTCGCGCCATCTCGAAGCCATGGTGCTCCGTTATCCCGATCAGTGGAGCTGGTTGGGGTTCAGAAGAAACGGTAACCCATCAGAGGAATTCGACGCGAGCGAAGATGCCGCGCGAGCTCAAAAAGACAGCGCTGTTCCTTGACCGCAGCTCACGGTTCATGTCACCGTGAAACCCTCGCTAGCTCCGAGTCGGCACCGGAAATTCCTTTTCATCGATCGCGCGCAAATCATCCGCAACAAAAACCAAAACCATCTTGCGTAAGCGAACGAACTCGCCCTCATAGCACATTCCCCTGAGCATGCTGGGGAAACGCAGAGTGCCCTTTTCGCCATTCATCACTGCCGCCCACAGCCAGTCCCCGGGATAAACCCGTAGGCCCTGGTCAACCACGCGCTGCGAGCCCCACGTGTGGGGAACCGCGATGAGTTCGAGAAAGTCGCCCGCCCCCGAGCTTTCGATCTTCCAGATAAGCAGAGCCCCAGAAACCAGGCCGCTGTTGAAAACCTTCCAGCCAGCGGCTTCGAGAGAGCAACGGAAGAGCCCGGGCACCTTGAGCAGTGCTTGGATCGTTACCACGTCGCCGGCGGGGAAAAGTTTTGCTAGGAAGCAGGTCGGGATCAATAGCTCCGCGGCTGCCACATTGCACAGCTCTTCCGTCTCACGGCCGTGGTGTACCGTGGCTTGTTGGGGAAAAAGCAGCAGGTGTGCGATCTCGTGGGCCAGGGTGAACCTTTTACGCGTCGCTGGCGCTGACTTGCTGAGAACGACTTCGTATCCGCCGCTTTCAAACTCGAGCAACTGACCGTCCAGGCGGGTATCCAGCTCCGCCACATTGCGGATGCCAACGCGTTTGGCAAGACGTATCAAGTCAACTGGGATGCTTCGAACCTCGCACTCCTCCAGAAGCACGCGAGCCTTGCTCAGCGCTTTCGCAATCTCGCGCTGCCGCGATGGATCCAACTGCTGCACGAAATTTCAGTAACGGCTCCAGTCTCGGGCCGTCAACGGAATGCGCGCCGCCTTGACCTTTTTTTCTTTGCCTGGGAGAAAATGGCCTTGAGAAGAAGCAAGCTTGAGATCTTCGCGCAGATGCACAATCTTTGCCCGCGTCTGTTGCCAACTTAATTTGCTCTTTTCTTTCAGGGAGGTGAGTCCCGCGTAACTACGTCGTAATTCACGTTCATTAACTTCCAGGCCGCTTTCCTCAAAGGCCGATTGGAACTCGGGCAACGACAGCGGGTCACCTCTACCTCCGGACGCAGTGGCGGGCGCTGGCTCACTGGTCCGGCCATGCACGCGCTCACCCGCCGTCTTGACGGCGGCTTCGGTGCCTCCCGCCAGCCTCCTCTGCAGGCTCTGTTTCAGCGCCTCCATGAGGTCGATCACTTGGCCGCGCTGAGCCTCCGGCGCGGCGGGGCTGATCTCTTTGCCTTCCACCTTGAGGTTCACCATGTCAAGAACCTTGTGCCGATACTCGTCTTGATATCTCTCGGGCTTGAATTCTGCGCTCGAAAGTTCCTGAATTAACCTCACCGCCAATTCCAACTCCCCTTCCCGAACGCGCACCGATTGGCCCTTATCAATCTCGCCGAAATCCCGCACTTCGTCGGCGTAATACATCGTATGCAGCATCAAGCCGCCGTTAAGGGAGCGGATGAGCACCAGGTTGCCTTTGCCACGCATCACAAACTGGGCCAGGGCGACGCGCTCGGTGCTGTCCATCGCTTCAGCCAGCAGTTGATACGCCTTCTCGCCGCCTTTGTCCGGACCGAGATAGTAGCCCTTGTCGAAGTATACCGGGTCCACCTGTTTGAGCGGAACGAATTCGCTGAGATCGATCACTCGTGTGACTTGTTCTTCTAGCGCTTTCAGCTCTTCCTCGGTAAAACGCACGTATTGGTCCTTGGAGAACTCAAATCCGCGCGCGAGATCGGAGCGCTCCACAACCACGTTGCATACGGGGCAGAAATGTTGTTGCTTAATGCGCGCGCCGCACTTGGCGTGCAGGAAATTAAAGCTGATACTCTTTGCGCTGGTCGAAGGATAAAGTTTGACAGGGATCGAGATCAAGCCGAAAGAAATCGTCCCTGAGCCAATCGATCGTGCCGCCATGGAAGCCCCACGGTACCAGAAATTCGTTCTAATTCAAGGCCCGATTCCACGGAAATTCTTGCCCTTGCTTGCTACGAAAAGTTCTCCTGTAGGATACTCTATAAAATATGAGCCCAGATAATATCGACTCCCTGAAGGAATATCGGTCCAAGCGCGACCCGGGCCAGACTCCTGAACCTTTTGGCTCGCGCCCGGCAGGAACCGGCCACCTCTTTGTCGTTCAGAAGCATGCGGCCCGGAGGTTGCACTACGACCTTCGCTTGGAAATGGACGGCGTGCTCAAGAGCTGGGCCGTGCCCAAGGGCCCTTCGGTTCGCGCTCACGAACGGCGCCTTGCAGTCCAAGTCGAAGACCACCCGCTGGAATATGCTGACTTCGAGGGCGTCATCCCCAAAGGGAATTATGGCGCAGGCAGCGTCATCCTCTGGGATCGTGGCTGGTACCGTCTCACCGGGCCGTTGATCCCGCTCCAGCAGATCGAGCAGGGCAAACTTGAAATCGAGTTCTTCGGTGTGAGGATGCGCGGTCGCTGGACCCTGGTGCGGTTGAAACAGAAGGAAAAGGACTGGCTGCTGCTAAAAAAGGCTGACGGCTATAGCAGCTCAGAGGAGCTTACAGATCGCTACCGGACCTCGGTGTTTTCCGGCCTAACCGTAGAAGAAATCCACAATACTGACACTAAGGTCGCAGCGCTACGCACGCGTCTTGCGAGGCTTTCCCGTCTCCTCCCCCGCGCGGTGCAACCGACCACACAGTCCTTCATGCTTGCCACGCTGGCAGAAAAACCCTTTTCCGGGAAGGGCTGGTTGTTTGAAATCAAATATGACGGCGTCCGCGTCTTTGCGTACCGCGAGCAGGAAGGGGTCGAGCTATACGGGCGCAGCAAGCAGCGGGTCACGCAGCGCTATCCGGAGGTGACCCGCGCTCTTAGCGCTCTGCCATTTACACGTTTTTTGCTCGACGGCGAGGTCATCGCCTTGGACGAAAGCGGACGGCCGAGCTTTCAGCGTTTGCAGCAGCGCATGCATGCAACGGACGCGCAAGAGATCCGCTTTCGCTCCGTCTCGGTTCCGGTAACGGGTGTATTTTTTGATTGCCTAAGCCTGGAAGGTTATGACTTGCGCAGTCTCACGCTGGAAACACGCAAAGAATTTCTCCAGCAACTGCTCCCCGAGCACGGCGTCATTCAGTTCGGCCCATGGTTTCCGGAACACGGAGAAGGTCTCTTTGAGGCGGCCTCCGAGCAACGACTCGAGGGCATCGTGGCGAAAAGAGTACAAAGCCTTTACGCCGGGCGGCGCTCGGCCGACTGGATCAAAGTAAAATGCCAGCGGCGCCAGGAATTTGTCATCGGCGGCTATACGTCTCCCCGAAACAGTCGCGCGTTTTTCGGCGCGCTTCATCTGGGCCTCTACGAAGGCCCCCGTCTGGTCTATGTCTCCAAAGTGGGAACGGGCTTCAGCGCGGAGACACTGGCGATGGTTTGGCAAAAACTTGAGCCCCTAAAGCAACCGCTTTCGCCGTTCCACTCTAAGAGCCCGACCGGACACGGCCACTATTGGGTGGCGCCAAAGCTGATCTGCGAGGTTCGCTTCAGTGACTGGACGCGTGATGGCGGCCTGCGCCACCCGTCTTTCATGGGTTTGCGCGAGGACAAACGGCCCGAAGATTGTCAACGTGAAAGCGGCGCAGCCTTGGTACCCGAGATCGTTTCGGCCTCTCAGAAGGTCGTCATTACTAATCCCAAGAAGGTTTTCTGGCCCCACGAAGGCTACGCGAAGCAGGATATGATCGCCTACTACGAAAGTGTTGCTCCCTTCCTCCTTCCTTACTTAAAGAACAGACCCCTCGTGTTAACACGATACCCTGACGGAATCGACGGCAAGTCATTTTTTCAGAAAGATGCTCCTGAGTTTGTACCTGCTTGGGTGCAAACGGAGCGCATTTATTCTAAGGATGCCGACCGAGAAATCGATTACTTCATCGTCAACGACACAGAAACCCTAAAATACGTCGCAAACCTGGCCGCCATCCCGCTGCACATCTGGAGTTGCCGCATCAGCTCCCTCGAACCGGCCGGATTGGCTGATTCTCGATTTGGATCCAAAGGGCGCACCGTTCGCGGACGTCGTCGAAGTGGCCCGTGCCACGCACCGGATCCTGGACGACCTCGAGGTCGCCAACTACGTCAAAACTTCCGGGGCGACAGGCCTGCACATTCTAATTCCTACGGGGGGCAACTACAGTCACCAGGAGGCAAAGGATTTTAGTCGTCTATTGGCTTCCTTCGTCGCCGAGTCGATTCCGCAAATTGCCACGATCGCCCGCCCGTTGCGCACGCGTGCAGGAAAAGTGTACATCGACTGGGGGCAAAACGGCTTTGGTAAAACTATCGTAGCGCCCTTCTCGCTCCGCCCGCTTCCGTCGGCGCCGGTTTCCTTCCCGCTGCGCTGGGAGGACGTCACGAAAAAACTGGAGCCACGGCGCTTTACCCTAAAGATCGCACCGGTTGGTTTGCGCAAGTTTGCCGACCCTTTAGCGCGGATCCTGACTGATTCTTTCGACATGGTGGGCACGTTGAAAAAATTGGCTCAATGGCTTTCCGTGGTCTAGGTTCCGAGAGCAATGGCCTGGGTGATTGGCCATAATTGTTATACTGCGCAAACTTTGCTCGTTGATCGGAGCTTTCTCGCGCCTAGTCTTAGGTAGATAAAGGACTGAAAAGACAAAGAAGGACGAGGTTTTTACCTCCGTGAGTCAATGATTCGACGATTGGCATCAATTGTGCTTTATGTCCGCAGAAGAGTCAAAGAGCGCCAATTTTAGCATTGCAATTGAGATCCATCTTGAGTGATAGTTTTCGCGGAGCCGCTGTGACGGATTACTTCCAGGCCGAGGGGATCTAAGAGTAATATGCCAATCATATTATGGTTCGTACTTGCAGGTGTAGCATTCGGTGTTCTGATCGCGATTATCATCGTCGCCGAACGCGATTTAAAAGAGAAAGAGCGCCGTGTGGAGGAGCTTGAAGCAAAGCTCAAGGCGCTCCCCGATGACGGAGCCATATCCCTTCAAGAAGAACGAGTAACGGAACCGGAGCAAGAAACGCTACGCTTGCGGGAAGTAAATTCTCGCCTCCGTGACCAACTCGAGCAATCCCAGCAAGGTTACGCCCAGGGCCAGAGAGCATTGCAAGAACTTGAGGACCTGAAGCGGCGGGTTCCCGAGACCGAACAGCATCTGGCAAACTTCAGGGAAGAGAATTCTCATCTCCGCAGCCAGCTTGAACAGCTGCAATGGGAACGCAGCACAAGCGAGAAAACGGCGCAAGAATTAGAAGACATCCAGCAGCGGTTGCCCGAGTCGGAAAAATTGATGATGAGCTTGCGCGAGGAGAATACCCGGCTTTTCGCTCAGATCTCCGGGCTGCGCAAGGAACGGGAGGCAAGCCTCGAGGTGATTCGCTCTTTGGAAAGTTTCCAAGAGCGAATGCCTGATTTGGAACAGCAAATTGTCAAGCTAAGAGACGAGAATTTTCGGTTGACCGCCGAGACCAACGAATCGAAAAGGGATCGCGACACAGCCTGGGAGAAGATCGTGCGCTTAGAGGCAATCCTGGACGGGCAACTCCCAGAGATGGAAAATCAGCTTACGAATCTCAAACAGGAAAACGCCAGAATCCTCGCTGAAATGACGGAAATCAGGCAAGAGGGCGACGATAAGCAACGCCAGATTGAGAAGCTCGAAGGCGTACAAGGACGCCTTGAGGATGCCGAGGATCAGATGACTCAGCTGAGAGAGCAAAACTCCAGCCTCCAGGGACAAATCGCGCAGATGAAATCATCGATCTTGGAAAAGGTAGAAACCCAGTTGATTGGTCTTAAGGAGCTACAGCACCAGTTAGCAAACTCAATTGAATTGAAGTGACCCCTACCTCTGGCTGAAGCGCATCGAGGGCTTGCCAATGTGAACGTGGGCTCCGGTCGCGGAACCCGCGACCCGACCGCGAAAGGCAATAAAAGGAATCCCCTCTTTGCGCAGATAGTCCATGAGAGCCTGCCCTTCCCGACTGTCGGGGTGGACAGCCACGTCCATCGCGTCTCTATGGTCGTACCCCAATTGATCATGAACAGGGCTTTGGCCGAAGGCGCTCACCGGCAATGCCCTGCCAAACAGATTTACGAAATACCTTTCAATCTTACCCGCATCCGCAAGTGACCACGGCGCGCCGCCATTATACCGGATCAAGGCGTTTGTGACCGTGTAACTCCCCGATGGAGAGCGTGAAAGTTTCGCAATCTCCTCTTCGGCAAGCGCCTCCGTAAGGAGAATGTCATCCTCCGCGATCCACCGGCGTACCTGTTGGATATTCACGCGCGTCTGCGCGACACCGCGCTCGGTCTCTTCGAGTTCCAGGCGCGAAATGAGCTCTCTATTATAAAATTCTCGCCGCAATTCTAGTTCTTCGGTGCGTCTTTGCAGGTCTCGTTCGTACACCGCAAGTAACTTTACCAGGTTTTCGCGAGCATCCGCGGTTCTCTGGATGACTTCCGCGCGCAGCTTTGTCAGTTCGGCTTCAGTGGTCGCCGCGCTACCAGCGCGCGCCAATCTGGACGTTTCTCTTGCCACGCCCTGTTGGGCCGCACCGGGCGCGCGCGGGACTGCCAGCAAGAGCATGCTCGCCACAAGGAGAAATTTCGTGCGCGGCAACCGAAACAAATCTTTGCTCCGAACGGTATTTCAATCGGCCAATTGATAAGCGTTCCGGAGATACTGGGCAACCATGCGCTGGGTATTAAAAAAAGCGCCGTTTACTGCAGTTGCGTAACGCATGATCCGGGCGAACTCCTCCGGCATTTGATAAAATAGGGGCAGGATAATGTGTTCCAACTTTCCGTACAAAGAATCACTTTCGCTCGTGCCGGTCGCACCGTCATCTTCGATGGCCCACCCCGTTACACCCTCGATATGCCCTTCAATCCACCATCCGTCCAATACGCTCAGGCTCGGGACCCCGTTGAGGGCGGCTTTCATCCCGCTGGTGCCGGAGGCCTCTTGCGGTTGCAACGGGGTATTGAGCCAGAGATCTACGCCCGCGCATATTGCTTGCCCCAAGGTCATATCATAGTTCTCTAAATAGACAACCCGCACATTTTCTCTGAGGGCAGCTGCCGCCTCAAAGACCTTTCGGATCATGAGCTTGCCACTTTCGTCGCGCGGATGGGCTTTCCCCGCATAAACCACCTGGAGGCGCCCCACCTTGTGCGCCATACTTTTTAAGCGCTCCAGATCCGAAAATAATAGATCCGCCCTCTTGTAGGCGGTTGCGCGTCGCGCGAAACCCAACGTCATACAGTTCTCGTCAAGCTGGATCGATGTCCGCTGCCTCACCTGGTTCAGGAGTTCTCTCTTAGCTTGGGCGTGCGCCGCAAGGATCTCGCCCAGGGGGATTTTTATCGCAAACCGGAGGTAAAAGTTATCGTGCCGCCATTCTGGGATGTAGCGATCATAGAGTTGGCCGAAAGGTTTGGATACCCACGTCGCGGCATGAACCCCGTTGGTAATAGCATGCACGCGGAATCCCGGGAACATCTCCAGGCACAGCTCCCCGTGGCGCATCGACACTCCGTTGGCATAACAGGAAAATCGCAACGCCAGCGTGGTCATATTAAGACTCCCGTCAGAGCAGCAACCCACCTGCCTTAGAGCAGTAACCCGCTCCTCTCCTAACACCTGCGTCACTAGGTGCACGGGAAATCGGTCATGACCGGCAGGTACGGGCGTATGCGTCGTGAAGACGCATTGACGTCGAATGCCTTCTAAGATCCCGTCCTGCATCGCGTCGAGCAGTTCCCCTTCGGCGCGCAACTCAAGTAGGGCCAAAGGCACCAATGCCGCGTGGCCCTCATTCATGTGATAAACGCGAATATTCGAGAAGCCGAGCGCGTGCAATATAGCCACGCCGCCAAACCCTAGAACCACTTCTTGACAAAGCCGATAGCGTTCGTCTCCTCCAAACAGATGATCGGTCAGCGCGCGGTCCTGGGGTTCGTTCTCCAGCAAATCCGTGTCCAAAAAAACGATCGGTACCACATGTCCATTCACGCCCCGAATGGAGTATTGCCAGGCCCTTACTCTCACCTCGCGTCCCTCGACGGCAACTGACACCCGCGCCGGCAATGGTTCTAATATAGCTTCTGGTGACCAAGACGCGGAGCTTTCTGACTGATTGCCCACGCGGTCAAGATGCTGTTCGAGATAACCCTTGCGGTGCAGAAGGCTCAGACCTACCATTGGCACACCTAGGTCCGCTGCACTACGAAGTGTGTCTCCCGCCAGGATTCCTAGCCCACCACTATAAGTCGGTATATTTGGCTCGACAGCCACATCCATGGAAAAATACGCCGCCGTCCCAATCGCATTGAGATGCATAAGACTAACCCAAAACCCTTGCTGAATCTTTAGACGTTAAAACCCGGGGAATTCTTCTAAGAAGAGCTGACGCAATGGATGTGCCAAACCTTGCTTCATTGTGCTCCCCGCTGCAATGCCTTGTTAATTCTGTAGTAACTCGGTATCACTCTAAAGAAATTAAGTGCCTAGGTGCCTCCTGGTTGATCGTCACCATGCCCAAAATTGCCTGAAGATGTCCCCCCATAGCTGCCATAAAGACATCTTTGTCAGGCAGGCACCTTGTCACATGATAATCAAAACCCGGCAACCGCGCTAGCGCCTCAGACCGATGTTAACGACCCTTCGGACCAAAGACTTCGCCAAATTTATCTTGTAACCGTTATCTTTGAGCGGCGATGCTGCCTCGAGGGCAATCTCAGCTACCCTCTCCGTCGCGCTTTCATCTATCCTCTTGCCGCGCAGGAATGCTTCCGCTTTCACCTCGCGCCATGGAATCGGAGCAACTCCGCCGAGCACGATGCGCGCGTCCTGGCAAACTTCACCCCGGCGCGGGACGATCGTCGCAATGCTCACAATCGCATGATCCCAGGCCTGTCGCTCCCGCATCTTATAGTAGAACCCCGCGCTCCCCGTCTTCGGATAAGAAACCTGAATCTCGGTGACGATTTCGTCGGGAGCTAAGATATTCTCGCGTTTGAAATCCACTCGCGGGAGCACAAAAAACTTCTCCACAGGAATGACCCTTTCTCCTGCCGGCCCGACGATCTTAATACGCGCATCTAGGGCCACCAGAGCGGGCGCAACATCTGATGGGGTGCGCAATGTAGCTTGGGCCGCCTCCGGTGATGGAGTGAAACCGGTTGTCGCCCGTGACCGCGTAACAAACCTCACCGCCCTTTCTCAAACAGGTGAAGTTCGCCGAACGAAAGTACCAGCAGAACGGCCGCTGGCAAATATTGCCGCCGATGGTTCCCGCATTGCGAATCTGCGGCGAAGCGGCTTCGCCGGCGGCTAAGGACAGAATCAACAGTTTCTCTTGAATTGCTTGGTGTTCCTCAAGCTCGCTTAGCGTGGTCAGAGCGCCGATACGAAAGCCACTGCGATCTTCCTTCACATATGCGAGACCGGGTATCACAATACCATGTTATTGCCTAACCATCCTTCGACGGGGCGGCTGCGATCGCGCCGGCGATCAAGGCGCCAGCACTGTTCGTTCTCGCCTCGCGCGGCTGCATCACTCCGGTCGAGCACGGCGCGGCGCTAGCGCGCGAGTGGGGTGGGCCGCAGCGCACGGTGATCCTGGCGGGGGCGCGTCACTACGGGATCGAGCGGCGCGATGAGTTCTGGGACGCAGTGGGGGAGTTCCTGCGCGAGCTCGAACCCATCCCGTCACGCCAGAACAGTTACGCGATGGACGTTATATCGCGACGTTAGAAACTAGCGCGCGAAAAAACGGCAAGCTTTCGGCTAGCGCCTGTCGCCTGATTTTTAGCCAGTTGACGCCCCAATCCCTGAGAGTAGAATAGATTCTTACCCACGGTTCGAGCAGAGTAAACGAGCCCGGATCTGAAATCGCTGATGGTTTTCTGTTCATGCTGAGCCTGTCGAAGCATCATAAGTTGTCTTTCAACCGTCTGTGCCTTATCTGACCCCGCTGCCGTTAAGGAGGGAATTATGAAGACGATCCGCTTACTGGGCTTTCTGGTTCTCGCCGGTGTTTTAATTTCGCCGCCACCCGCGTTCGCGCAAAGAACCGTTGTCGCCTGGACTGCCGTTAGTGCGCTTAATTCTCCCTATTGGGTCATGAAAGAGGCTGGTTTCCTGAAGCAGGAAGGCCTGGATGTAGACTTGGTTTATATTCCTAGCTCGGCAACGGTAGCGCAGGCGATGCTGGCCGGAGAGGTCGCGATTTCGGCAGCCAACAGTCAAGTCGTTGTGGACAGCGGGTTGCAGGGCGGGGATCTTCTGGCGATGGGAGCGGTCGTCAACGTCGTGGCTTTCTATGTCATGGCAGTTCCGGAAATCAAGCGCATCGAAGACCTAAAGGGGAAACCCGTGGGTGTGACCCGGTTTGGCGCTTCTACTGACTTTGGGCTTCGAATGCTGTTGTCAAAGTACGGGCTCGTGGCGGGCCGTGACGTCCCTGTGCTTCAGATCGGCGGGATGCCGGAGATCGCCGGCGCCCTTTCAAAGCGGGCGATCTACGCGGCGCCGATGTCATATCCTATGGCTTACGTCGCAGAGCAAGCCGGTGTAAAGATGCTCGCCAACCTCGCAAAGGAAGATATCCCCTTCATGCACGTCGGGCTCACGACAACGCGCAAGTTCCTTAGAGAACATAGAAGTAGTGCCAAAGCGATCCTCCGTGCCTATGGACGAGCGGTTCATTTCATGCACACCAAAAAGGAGGAAACCAAAGCCATCTTCGCGCGCTACACAAAAGTCAATGACCCGGGCATGTTGGACGGAAGTCTCCAGTACGCGTACGACTTTGTCGAGAAAGTCCCTCTGGTGAAACCCAAAGCTTTCCAGGTGACCCTGGAGCAAAGCGCCCTCAAGAATCCCAAAGCCAAGCAAGCCAAAGCGGAGGATTTCTTTGACAATAGCCTGGTGCAGGAACTCGTGAACGAAGGGTTTTTCGTCTCGCTCTGGGGAAAGAATCCATCCTGAGAAATTGTTGGTTTATCCGCCGGTCGTGAGATGTGTTGGCGGCTCGGTGATGCCGTGCTTGTCGACCAAGTGAAAAGCGTTCATTAGTAAGTTACCGCGAGAAGCGCCGTCGTGCTCCTTGACGGGATGCCTTTTCAGTCGAATTCCGTTTTTGTCTTTTCCTTTTCACCCTCGAATCTGTTGAATTTTGACTTTCACGGTTGTAAGCGATTCTGAACTCGCCAGTTGGTGTGTTTTCTCCCCTAGCACTAAACTAAGAGATTGTTCTTCTTTGATATCATTTGACAAGTTCAAGTTGGCCAGTTGGCACGAGGTGCTGAAATGGAAATGATAGGCTTCGTTGGGTTGGGGACCATGGGTGGGACCATCGTCAGGAATATCCGGAACGCCGGCTATCCCATGATGGTCCATGACATCCGACCGGAGGCAAGCCGACCCTTCATAGAGGAGGGATCTCAGTTAGCAGGATCGCCCGCAGATGTCGCCCGGCATTGCCGGATCGTGTTCACTTCTCTACCAGGCCCACGGGAAGTTGAGGAAGTGGCCCTTGGGGCCAACGGCCTTTTGCACGGAGTTCACGACGGCAGTGTCTATGTGGATCTTTCCAGCAGCAGCCCGGACCTTATACGGCGCATTGACGCCGAGTTCCGGTTGCGCGGTGCGCGCGTCATGGATGCGCCGCTTATTGTTGGTAAAGATGGAATTGCCAACAAAAGCGTAGAGGTGTTGGTATCCGGAGTGTCCGAAACCTACCAGGAAGTGAAACCCATCCTCGACGCATTCGGCGACACGGTTGTATATACGGGAGAGCTGGGAACAGGAACCGTGATCAAGTTGGCGCACAACCTGGTTCGTCGTGGAATCGGCCTGGCGATTGGCGAAGGGATCATCCTGGGCGCGAAGGCCGGGGTGGAACCCCAGCTTCTGTGGGACTGCATGCGCTGGGGCCTGGAGGTCCAGCTCCGTCAGTTGGTAAAAACCTTCTCGGAGACGGTGTTCAAAGGAAACTACGAGGCGCGCGCGAGTTTCGGCATTGGCCTGTCACGAAAAGACGTTGGCCTTGCGACGGAGCTGGGCCGCCAGCACAACGTGCCGATGCCCATCGCAGCTCTGGTAGAGCAACTCATGGTCCAGGCTATCAACCGGGGTTGGTCCGACCAAAGCACTGGGTCCCTCTTCCGCCTCCAAGAGGAAGCCGCCGGCATTGCGGTGCGCAAGCAGGTGGAGTAGCCGGGACTCTATCCTTCAGTTCCGCCATCGCCGAAAGGGGAACGCCGAAACACCACGTCCGTCGCGTCCTCCAATACCGCGCCTTCTCGATCCGGCGTAGCGATCAAGTATACTACAGCGAGACATCGGCACTCGATATGTCGAGATTTTGCGATAAGGAGGTCAGTCATGTCGCGTCACCCACATGTGGTAAATACCGATGAAATGGAATGGAACGAGCGCTCACATGGCGAGCGCTTCGCGATGCAGTACAAGCGCATCGGCAGCCAGGCGGGCAGCAAACAGCTTGGCTGCGGCCTGTACCGCGTGCCGCCGGGAAAGATCGCTTTTCCGGCACACCGTCACCATGCAAACGATGAAGCGGTCTTCATCCTGGAGGGTGAGGGTACCATGCGCCTCGGCGAGGAGCGCATCCCCGTCCGCAAGGGCGATTACGTCGCCTTTCCCGCCGGCGAGGCGGCGCACCAGCTTGTGAACACCTCCGCCGGTACCCTGGAATACCTGTGCTTTTCGACGATGATCGGGACCGAGGTGGTGGAATACCCGGATTCCAACAAGGTCGCCGCCATGGTTTGGACCTCTGTGCAGCCTACGCTGCGCGCGATCTTCAAGAAGAGCAGCACGGTAGACTACTACGAGGGAGAGTAACGGCCAGAAAGGGCCTGAACGAGCCGCTTTACTCCGCGAGGAGCACGGACGGGTCTCTGATGACTTTGCCGCTGGAAGTGCGCGGCAGCGAATCACGGACAGCGATTTTTTGCGGGACTTTAAAGTTCGCCAAGTTTGCGCGCAAGTACGCGAGAAGTTTCTTCACCGCAACCTTTTGTCCCTCACGGAGAACGACTGCAGCAGCAATGACCTTGCCCCTTTTCGCGTCCGGGATCGCAAACACGACTGCTTCGTGAACCTGCGGGTGCTCGTGGAGCATGTTTTCAACTTCAGCCGGGTAAACGTTGAGCCCCCCGGTGATGATCATGTCATCCTTCCTGCCCAGATGATAATAATAGCCGTCGCTGTCACGCCGGCCAATGTCGCCGGTATAAAGCCAGCCATCGCGGATGCGCTCCGCCGTCGCCTCTGGACGCCGGAAATAGCCCTTCATGACATGGGGTCCGCGCGTGATGATCTCCCCAGGCTCCCCCGCGGGAACCTCGTCGCCCTGCTCCCCGACTACTTTGACCTCTACACCAGGAACCGGCTTCCCAATGCTTCCCATCTTTGCATCGGCGTTCCCCGGCTCGACGATCGTGATCATGGGCGAGGTCTCGGTGAGACCGTAACCCTGAATCACGCTAACGTGCGGCTGTGCTGCTTTGAAGGCGCGGAGCAAAGCTAGCGGCACGGTAGTTCCCATCATCGCCGCGATCTTAAGACTCTGTGTGTCAAAGTCTCTCAGGTTGGCGACGCTAAGAACCAATTGGAACAACGGTGGAACACATTCGAAAACGGACACTCGATACTTTGCGATTCCTTCGAGCAAAGTGACCGGATTGAATTGATCAAAGATCACCAAAGTAAATCCTTTGTCCGCCAATTCGTTGCACACGCAGGGCCCTACGATGTGCGACATCGGGAGAACACAGCCGCGCACCGTGCCCGCATCCGTGATGCGCAGTTCGCGCATGGCGCGCGGGTACTCACCGAGATTGGCGTAGCTCAGCACGACCCCTTTCGGGTCTCCGGTCGTTCCCGACGTGTACAGAATCAGGGCGTCGTCCCCCGACTGAAGATCGGGTCTGATCAGGGGCTCGGGTGGAGGAAAAAAACGGCTTTCAAAGCTCTCTACGCCCTCTCCCCCGATAATCCAAAGGGAGACCTGCCCCAGCTCTGGCCGCACCTCCTCGATGCCCGCCATTAGACGGCTGTCCGTAATCAGCAGTGTCAGCGCGGCGTCCCGAAGAACTCTAAGCAACTCTTTGCCTCTGAGCCGCGCGTCCAGAACCACCGTCACGACGCCGGCTTTCTGGGTCGCAAAATAGCTGAGAGCAAACGCGATGCAGTTCGGTAGAAAAATACCGACTCGGTCGCCGGGTTTTACCTTTTCGCGCTGAAGGTGCCGCGCCAGATTCGTGGCTCTCTCATCGAGCAGAGAGAAGGTCAGCGTTTCTTCGCGCGCGATGAGCGCGACCTTGTTCGGGTATCTCCGGGCGCTCAGCTCCAGGAGTTCGCCGGCAAAGAAGTCTACTGGACGGGAATCGCCTGCCATAGCGTAAACGCCCTCTGAAACGGCTTGAACCAGTGAGATAGTTTCCACAGCTCGCCTCGTGCCAGCTTCAGTTTTCCCTGCTGCGTGGCCTGGAAAGCATCGAGGCGGTTTTGAAAAATCGCCCGCCACCATTCCTCCATGCCGGAAATTACGAACTCGCCTTCTCCGCGTTCCGAAAAACCAGTGATCTGGCCTTCAACGAATTCCATGGTCCAACGTACACCGTCATCCTCGCGCGCAATTGTCAGACTGGTCGTGAGTCCGGTTTCGCTGCCTTGTTTACGAAACTCGGGGTCGCCATTCGCGCCTTCTACCAGCGCGCTGATATGCGCGAGCGAAAAAAGCACATAGGCATTTGCCGGCAAAGCGCGGGTCGGCGCTAACGCGCCACCAGCATCGCTCAGGTTGTTTTCCGTCCTTAAGAGCTGGCAATGCACCGCCTCTTCAAGGAGATCCGTCAACAGAAACGCTTCCTGGAGATCCTTGCCCGCGGCAACTGTCCCGTGGCCTCGCAGAATGACGATCGGCCGCAACCTGAGCTCCGCAATAACCCCTTCGGGCTGCGTCACAGTCGGCGTGTCCTGCGAAACAATGGCCACCCGGCCGAGCGTGTATTTCTCTTCAAAGCTCAACGGTGTGAAGCTCTCGTGGGAGAGCGAAAAGACCAAAACCTGAGGGGGATGGGCATGGATGACCGCTTGTGCATCAGTGCCTCGATAGACCGCCAAGTGAAGCGGGGTCTCGCTCGACGGCTGCTCGCCTGTTTTCAATGGTTTGCCGTCTCTGTCCACTAATACGAAATCCTCCGGCGAGAGAAAGCCCAGAGGAGCGTGCGATCCGGTAATGAGGATTTGCTCTTTGCCGACACGGCAGCTCAGGTTCCCGCCCCAACCACATACGAGCCGGCGCTCAAATAGACGCGCCCCCCATTGAATCATCGCGCGTTTAAGATCTTCCATGGGGCTGCTTACCCGTCGTGAAATAGATTCCGCGGGACGATATCCGGCCCGATCGGGTAAGCCTTGACTCCCTTCGGGCATACCCTGTGGCCAAGAAATGTCGTCACGTCCCGATCCAAAGCAGGGGTCTCCTCGGGCGCCGCCGCGAGGATTTCCATCGGAACGTCATGCGCGCGCGAAAGCAAAGCCGCCAGCAGCAGCCCACAGATTCCTTTTGGCTCGCTCCCCCCCGGCTCTGAGCCAAACAAAAGAACACGCCGAATCTGACCGCGCGCAAAAAAAATGCCCATCATGTTATCGGAGATAATCGTGGTTGGGACACGACCTTGCAACAGCTTATGGGCCACAACCTGCGCTCCCCACAGCCCTGGGCGCATTTCCGGAACCAGAAATGCTTGAGCGCCCTCCGCCTTGAGAATGCTCGAGAGGCGCGCGTAACCGTCTTCCCGCGGCACCCCGTAAACCAGCACAAACGACTTTTTGTCCTGTGCCGCGCCTGCGGGCTGGAGGGGGAGCTTCTGGTATTTCCGGCGATATTCTGCGGGCGTGAATACCTCATCAAAGCCGATCAAGCGCGAAATCAGGTGTGCCGGGGTGACATCGAAGGCCGGATAGCTTCCCTGAACTCCCTCGGGCGCCAGTGCCGAACCCTGAAACGTGAGCAGCTCGCGGACCGGCCGCTCTTCAATTGGCACGTCGCTTCCGTTGGCCAACGAGCCGGGCTCCTGGACCAGAGCATAGAAGGGAACGCCATAGGCGTGCGCCGCAACAGCCAGGGAATAGGTTCCGACCTTGTTGACGATGTCGCCGTTCTGGGCCGACCGGTCGGCGCCCACGAGGACGGCATCGACTTCTCCCTTAGCCATGACCTGAGCGCAGGCGGAATCGGGGATGACCTCCACACGGACTCCGGCCTCAGAAAGCTCCCAGGCGGTCAGGCGGGCACCTTGAAAATAGGGCCGGGTCTCAGTCGCGATGACCGAGAGATCTTTACCCAGCCTCTGACAATGTTGCGCTACAGCCACCAGCTCTCCGCTAACATTGCAGTGCGTCAACAACCGGCAATGTACAGGCAGAAGTTCCGCTGTTTGGCGTGCTCTCTGGTTTCGGGCTTTGACGATGGCGGTTACAAAATCAAGCGTCTTTGCCTGCAGCCATGGACCAACTTCCGTGCCCGGCGAAGGCACGCCGATCTGCTGAAACAACAGGCGCACCAGGCCCCCGAAATCGAACGTCGAACGAGCCTGGCTGAAGCGTTCCCCTACTTCCACCACCTGTTTTTTCAGCCGAGAAAACTCTTGCTCCCGGGTTGTATGCGCAAGCAACGCTACGGCGTGAAAAATGGTTAAGACCTGCCCGAAGGCACGTGTTTTCATTTCTTTGACCGCCGCCAGCGCCTGATCCAAGTTTCCGACTTCAAGATAGGCCACCTGGTCCGGTAACAGGGTTTCATCAAGCACCAGATAATGGTCCTCACACCAATGCACCGGGACCAGTAGCGGGCTCTCGGAGAACTTCCGCGTGCTCAGAGGAGTTGCAAGGCCTTCCATGCGACTTCCACCATTTTTTCCTCAGCGTCATGAAAACGGGGGTGGCGAAACCCCATTTTGCCGGTGAGGCACTCATCTGATACCGCCATGATGGCGCCGGCTTTTTTGCCCCGCACCTGCGCCACGGTCAGAAACGCGGACGTCACCATGTCAATACCCGCGATTCCCTGTTGTTCGAGTTCCTCGATGAGCTGCGGGGTCTCTTGAAACAGCGCATCGGTGGTGTAGACCCAGCCGAGGTGAAACCGCGTTTTCAGAGACCTGGCTGCTGCGACCAAAGCGCGGACGATCTCGGGGCTGGAAAGCGTGGAAAAATTTTGCGGTACATAATAAGGGCTCGTACCCTCGCCGCGCCGCGCTCCGGTCACGATCACAAGATCGCCGATCTTCACTTTCCTTTGCAACGAGCCGCAGCTCCCGACCCGCAGCAACCATTCAACGCCGCCGGCGCACAGAATCTCCGTGGTGATGGCGGTGTCCGCCGCGTAGCGACCACCGTTGCCGACGCTAACTCTCTTGCCATCGAAGCGGCCCGTGTGCATCTCATAATCGAGAAAAGAAAAAGATTTCTGCGCGTCCTCCAAACGCGTGAGCAGCATCTGGCTCCGCTCTTTTGGCCCGGGAATGATCGCGCAGGAACCTAGCGAGCCCTCCTTGATGCCGAGCAGCGAAAGCATCTTCTCCGGCGTGAAGTGAGGCTCTTTTCGCATCCGCTAGCTCCGGTTCGTTCCCCGAGAGAGTTCGGCGAAGACTTTTGAACAAAGGCTCCAACGCTTCAAGGTTGCGCTAATTTTCTCTCTATTCACAGGATCTCCTAAAATTGCCGGCCAAGTCTAATGATCTCGAGAGAGAGCACTGTCTACCTCAACCTCAGATCGAAGCTAGAGAGCCTCGCAAACGAAGTCGAGAAGGTCTCGCACCTTGGGTTCAGCCGCGCCGCTGTGCGCGAAACTGCTGAGGCACAAGGTGCTGGTAGTGAGCACGGTCTCCGCGCCCGTTTCCGTGGCCTCGGTGAGACGCTCCCGTGCGTTCCACTCGGCAAGCTCCGGAAAAGCTTCCGGCACCCCGCCCCCGCCCCCACAGCACCAAGACCAACGTTTGTGGCGCGGCATCTCCACGACTTCGAGACCGGGGATCTCTCTAAGGACATTTCTAGGCGCTTCGTAGATACCGCACCCGCGCCCGAGGTGGCAGGGATCGTGGTAGGTAACTTTCTGCTTTACGGTTCGAGCGAATCGCAAGCGCTTTTCCCCGAGCATGCGCTCGACGTATTCGGCCCCGTGCAGCAATTCAATACCGCTCATCTCGCTTCCCGGATAACCGCGCCAGATTCTCAAGCAACTGCCACAAGAGAGCACAATCCTTTTGATCCCAGCCTGCGCAATACGGCCGAGGTTCTCTTGCTCCAGACGGTCGTACTCACTGCGAAACCCTAAATCCTTAGCGTAAAGACCGCAGCACTTTTCTTCTTCTCCGAGAATCGCAAAATCCTCCCCGGCCTGTTGCATGATCTTGGCCAGCGCGACAACCCCGGGATTTCCGCTCGGCCGATTCGCGGAACAACCGGCGAAAAGCAGGGTTTCAGCGTTGCCAATGCCGAGCCGGCGCAAACCCAAGCCTTCGGCCCAACGGGAGCGTTGCGGTCCAGACTCTCCCCAGGGATGGTCCTGCGTCCGCAGCGCCTCTAACAGAGAACGGTGCGCCTCCAAGGGTCCTTCCCGAGCGGTGATCTCTTCCCGCACGGCAACTGCAATATCCCAGGGACCTGCCCCGTCGTTGCGCACTCCGCAAATCTCCTGGCACATCAAACATGTCGTACAGGTGTAAATCACCTCTTTTAATTCCGGCGTGATCTGATCAAGGCCGTGAAAGAGGCGCTGCGCCATGAGCCAGCGCGATTTGGGGGTGAAGCGCTGAAAGCGATAAAACTCGTACGGCGGGCATTTGGTCTTGAACCCGGGATTGTCCTCCATCGGGTTGGCCGGCCCGTGGCCGTAACACGAGCCGCACAGGACACAGCCGGCGCCGCGTTCGTCAAGCTCCTTCGCGTAAAGCCACTTTTTTACCCGCTGAAGCCCCGACGGGCCCTTGGCTTGTTTCTCTTCGGCCATTTTTTTCTATGAAATAATAGAGAAGGTTAATAGTTAAACCTTATAATTGTGAAGCAACTCTGTCAATGAGACCGCGCTATGCTTGCGGCGCGACACGGATCAGCTTGCGCAGAAGTGCCGCAAGCTCTTTTTGCTGGGGTTTCTCAAGCGGCGAGAAAAACTGCGAAACACTCTTTTCAAACAAAGGGATGGTGCTTTTGTAGACCTTCGCTCCCTTGGGAGTGAGCTTGACGCGCACGACTCGACGGTCATGAGCATCGCGATCCCGCAGAACCAAGCCCTTTTCCTCCAATCGATCGACAATGCCGGTCAAGTTGCTCACCGTGACCATCATCTTCTTTCCAATCTCACTGAACGGAACACCTCCGGTATAACCGATCGTGGCCAGAACGTAAAATTGCGGGGCGGTAAGGTCGAGCTGCGCGAGTTCGTCCTCGAGCTTCTTATTCGACGAGATGTTAAAGCGAAGAAACCGAAGCCACAGGCTCGTGGTATAGCGCGCAAAAAATGGCCTTTTATTGGTGGGCACGGTCTCAATTTAGATGCGGTGGGGCCAAAAAGCAACAACTTAATTCGCGTGTTACGGAGCGCCTTGACAGGGCCGGATTCTTTCAGGCAGAGTCAATCGGCCCGCATTGAATGCTATGGCACTGACTGAGGCACAACTCAATTTCCTTTCCCAGCAGCGCATCGCTCATTTGGCAACGTGCGATGCCCAAGGCCGACCTCATGTCATTCCAGTCTGTTATGCCTGTGACGGAGCGTCTGTTTACAGCGTAATCGATGCCAAGCCAAAACGAGTTCCAGCCCGGAGGCTCAAGCGGCTGCGTAATATTGAAGAAAACCCGCATGTGGCTGTCGTCGTGGACCGATACGACGAGAACTGGACCCGGCTCGCGTTTCTGCTGCTTCACGGCACAGCGCGCGTGCTAGGCGAAGGGAAAGAGCATGCACAGGCAATTGCTTTGCTCCGTCAAAAGTATCCCCAGTACCGATCCATGGCGCTCGAGAGTCGTCCGGTCATTCGCATCGCGGTGGAGCGAGCGGTTTCATGGGGATACCGTGCGGCTCGTGACCGTAATCGTGCAAAAAAGAAGGAGGTATAATCATGAAATCCGTCGCAGTGCTGGATGTCTTTAAGCTAGCGTACACGTTTAAATGCTTACACATTTCAGTCGATCCTTAGAGTCCGAGCCACGAACACGATGAAACTACACGTTCTTGGCTGTGGCGATGCCTTCGGGAGCGGCGGGCGAAACATGAGCGGTTACCTTGTCGAGACGCAAGACCGGCTCTTCCTTCTGGACTGCGGTCCGACCTCCCTACTGGCGATGAAAAGGGCAGGATTTAACCCAACGCAGCTCGACGCCGTTCTTTTGACTCATCTTCACGGCGATCACTTCGCCGGCGTGCCGTTCTTTTTTATCGACGCGCAGTACGCTAATCCGCGCTCAGCTCCGCTTCAGCTGGCCGGACCCCGTGGAGCCGAGGAGCGTATACGACAGCTTTTCCACCTCATGTATGGCAATTCGGCTGAGCCAAAACAGATTCCACCAACGTCTTTCCACGTCTTGGAGCCGGATCAAGCGGTGAATCTTGAGGGGATCGAAATCTTCCCCTTTCGCGTGCCTCATCAGGTAAACGACGTTTCCCTGGGGTTAACGATCACCCACGCGGGGAAACGGATCCTTTACTCCGGGGATTCCGCCTGGACCGATCTTTTCATCCACCACGCGCGGGGCGCGGACCTCTTTTTGTGCGAGTGCTGTTTTTACCACGAGGACTCAAGCACCCATATGAGTTACCACAAGATCGAGCAAAATCTCTCTCGCCTTCAATGCAAACGTCTGGTGCTGACCCATATGGGAGAAGCGATGCTCGCGCGTCGCTCCGAACTCCCCGTGGAAACGGCCGCAGACGGCATGATCATTGAACTGTGATCGCCCCTTGAGGTATGGAGAAGGGACAGATGGCGCGCGAAACACTCATTGCGGATAAGGAGACGATATGAAATTGCAGAACAAAGTGGCCATTGTGACGGGCGCAGGCCGAAATATCGGTGAAGAAATCGCCAAAACTTTCGCCGCCGAGGGAGCCCTTGTCGGTGTTGTTGATAACGACGTCGGACGAGGCGAGCGCGTGGCGCGTGAAATCAATCAAAGCACCCCCGACCACGCTCTGCCCTTACTCTGTGACGTGACCTCGTCGACGCAGGTGGAAAAGATGGTTGCGGCAGTCGTGCAGAAATGGGGCGGCGTCGATATCCTGGTGAACAACGCTGCCGCCACGGACCGGAAAAGCATTTTGGAAGTGACCGAAGAGGAATGGGACAGAGTCATGGCGGTATCGCTCAAGAGCGTATTTCTTTGCAGCCGTTCGGTGGCGCGTCTCATGATTGACCAGAAGCGCGGCGGACACATTATCAACATTGCCTCCACTTCCGGGCACATGGGCCGCAAGGACGCGACCGCCTATACTGCGGCCAAGGCCGGCCTGTTAAACCTTACGCGTTCACTTGCGGTGCAACTCGCCCCCCACCGGATTCGCGTCAACTCGATCAGCCCCAACCGTATCGGATCTCCCGTGGGTGAAGACCTCGTCCCCGAGAACCGCTACGTCAAAAACCTCGTCGGACGCAGAGGAACGCCGAAAGACATCGCCTCGGTGGTTCTGTTCTTTGTCAGCAATGAAGCGGACTTTATCGCGGGCATCGACCTCCCGGTCGACGGCGGAGCGCTTGCGATCAGAGACTAAGGGAGTGCCGGCGCACTAGCCTCTTTTTTCCAGAGAGACGTAATCGCGCGTCTCGTGTCCTTTATAGAGTTGGCGAGGGCGCGCCAACTTTTGCTCCGCATCGAGGAGCATTTCTTCCCATTGAGCGATCCATCCCGACGTGCGCGGGATGGCAAAGAGCACGGGAAACATTTCCACCGGGAAACCCATCGACTGGTAGATCAGGCCGGAATAAAAGTCGACGTTCGGATACAACTTGCGTTTGATGAAGTAGTCATCTTGTAACGCGATGCGCTCCAATTCCAAAGCCACGTCCAGCAGCGGATTCCGGCCTTTGACCTCGAACACCCTGTCAGCCGTCTGTTTGATGATCTTCGCGCGCGGATCGTAATTCTTGTAGACGCGGTGGCCGAAACCCATAAGCCTGCCTTCGCCCCGCTTCACCTTCTCGACAAAGGCGGGAACTTTCTCTTTGGAGCCGATCTCGATCAACATCTTCAGAACCTGTTCGTTGGCTCCGCCGTGGAGCGGACCGTAAAGCGCAGCATTGGCCGCGGCAATCGCAGAATAAGGATCCACGTGCGAGCTGCCGACGCCGCGCATCGCGTTGGTGCTGCAGTTCTGCTCGTGATCCGCGTGAAGGATAAAAAGCACGTCCAGCGCCTTCTCTAACACGGGATGGGGTTGGTACTTCAGTTCGGTCATCTTAAACAGCATATTGAGGAAGTTGCCGGTGTAGCTGAGATCATTGTCAGGGTACGCGTAGGGCATTCCGATACTGTGCCGATAGGCAAAAGCCGCAAGCGTAGGCATCTTTGCGATCAAACGATGTGTCTGCTTGATGCGGGACTCTGCTTCGAAAATGTTCTTGGACTCCGGGTAAAATGTCGACAGCGCGCCAACCATACTGATCAGCATCCCCATGGTATGAGCATCATGGTGAAACGCATCGATCAGCTTTTTAATGTTCTCGTGCAAGATCGTATGATGCGTAATGTTGCGGCTCCAGTCCTGCAGCTGCGATTTGGTCGGAAGCTCTCCGTAGAGGATGAGGTAGGCGGTCTCCAGGTAGGTACTTTTCTCCGCAAGTTGCTCGATCGGGTAGCCGCGGTAACGCAAAATGCCCTTGTCGCCGTCGACATACGTGATCCGGCTGTAGCACGAAGCTGTATTCATGAAACCAGGATCATAGGCGGAGAGGCCGAAGTCGTCCTCGGACACCCGAACCTGGCGTAAGTCCAAAGCGTTGATCGCACCGTCGCGAATCGGGATCTGATAAGTCTTCCCGGTGCGGTTATCGGTAATCGTTAGCGTTTCCGAAGCCATTCTCTCCATATCCTCACCCGTCTGAGGCGGGTTGCTCGACTACTTTTTGTAGAACATCCCTTGCGAGGCGTCAACCGCGCGTTAACTTTGATCCGGGGCCAAGGTCCAGTCGACTTTCCAGTTATCCGAATCCCGCGAGAGGCATACGATTGCCGCAGTAGGAAAGTCGATCCGGTTCTTTTCCGGATCGCCAGTGACAAGCAGCGACGCCAGGCGGCTCAGATGGGGAAGGTGTCCCACGACCATTATCGGATCCGGAGCCCCCTTGATTTCAATCTGAGCGATCGTAGGGTCTTCGTTAGGAGCCAGTCCCTCGATCTCGCGGAGAGAATCCTGCGCCGCTAGAAACCGTGCCAAGATCTCCGCCGTCTGCCTGGCTCTCAACTTGTCCGAATGCCAGATCTCTGCGGCTCTGACTCCCCGGGTGACCGCCGCCCGCCCCGTTTTCTCCACCTGATTTCGACCAAACTCGGTCAGCGGGCGTCTCTGGTCTTCGACCTCTGACTTTGCCTCACCATGACGCACTAAGTAACAAACCATGATCGCTGCCAAGAAAGCTCATATCATCAATCCGCGGTATGACGCAAACAGCTGTTCTTATGGGCATAATCGTGACCAGCCAAGCGCCTGGGTCTTTATGAACGACGGCAACTATTGAGTCTGCGGCTATTTTTGACTAAGAGAACAAAGGGTAGGAGCACAAATGAACGCCTTTGAAGTAAAGATTACCCATGATAGCGAAGAAATCCGCGCGGCTCAAAGACTCAGATTTGACGTGTTCAATCGAGAACTCCACAAAGGACTTCAGGCCTCGCATGAGCTCGGCCTCGACATCGATCCTTTCGACGGAGTATGTGACCATCTCCTGGCGCGCGACACCAGCACCGGGAAGGTTATCGGGACCTACCGACTTCTGCTCGGGTCTAACGCTGGCCGTAACTTCGGTTTCTATTCCGAGAACGAATTCGACCTGAAAAACATCAAAAAATTGGACGGCGAGTTGCTCGAGTTGGGTCGCTCCTGCGTGCACAAGAAATATCGGGACCGAGGAGTTCTTGACGTAATGTGGCAGGCTATTGCCGAATATGTGCGCAAGCACGGGGTCCGTTACCTGTTCGGCTGTGCGAGTCTGTATTCCACGGACCCCGGGGGGGTGAGCGAACTGTTCTCCGTCATCAAGCGACAGTATTACGCGCCGGAAACGTTCCGGGTGCTTCCCGTGCCGGGAAAGCTTTTTCGCAATCTAATCGAGACCTTGAAACCGAAAAACGGCTCCCGGCTACCGCTCCGCCTGCCCGGGTTGATCAACGGATACTTTAAATTGGGCGCGCTCGTATGTGGTCCTCCAGCACTGGATGACGACTTCGGCACCTCGGATCTGTTTTTACTCCTGGACATACGCAAGCTGAATGACAAAAACCGCGAGCGATTTAGATTTTCCGCTACCCAGGGCGCCCGATGCGGTTAGTGAAACTAACTGTATTTCTCTCGCTTTGGCCCGTTTTCTTCACGCTGGCGTGTTTACGGCATCTTCAAGCTTGCGTGCGAGGACCAGCCCGTCGCTGGCGCATGGTGAGTGGCGTAACGCGAATTTTTTGTTCCGTTCTGACCTTTCTTTTCAAGATCCGCATCACCGTAGAGGGACAACATCATGGCCTGGAAACCCAGGGCCACCTTATCATTAGCAACCATCTTGGTTACCTTGACGGGATCGTTTTAGGAAGTATCTTTCCGCTCATCTTCGTATCGAAAAAAGAAGTGCGTGGTTGGCCGATTTTGGGGCAGTGGACCGCGCTTTGCGGAACGGTCTTTATTGACAGAAAGCAAAAGGTCAAGATTCCAGTTTTGGTCGATGAGATAGAGTCGAGGTTAAGGCAGGGGGCCAACGTTTTGCTCTTCCCGGAAGGCACTTCGAGTGACGGAGAGCGACTCCTTCCTTTTCAGTCAGTACCTTTCGCCGCGCCGTTAAGGATAGGCGCACCTATTATTCCTATTACCCTGACTTATACGACAGTAAATCAGCAACTCATTTCCAAGCTCAATCGAGATCTGATCTACTGGTATGGAGACATGGACCTGGTCAGCCACCTTTGGGCGCTTCTTGCTCTGCGGGGCATTGGGGTATCCGTCAGAATCCACCCACCGATTGAGACCACTGGATTTAGAAACGACTCGCGAAATCGGAAACAGTTGAGCCGGACCTGCCACAGCATCATCGGAGGCGCTGCGGTAAAAGACAGCGTCCGCTCAAAGTCTGGCTCTACCAAACCAGCCCCGAAACGGATTGAAGGGGAGCAGCGGTCCGAGTTGACATTGGCAAAGGAACGGCGGCAGTGAGCAACCGCAGGTGGGCTTTTCTTGCACTTCTGTTGGCCTTTCTCTTCGCCCCGCATCGATGCAGAGATGCCCCTGCCAATCCTGAATCTCAAAAGGAGGCTTTATGATAAACTTGCTTGGTCTAGGCCTATTTCTGCTCCTGGCGTTGCCGCCGGGAGGAGCCCGGGCTCAGAACGCGGAGGATCTCTACCGCAAGTTGGACCGTTTGTCTCCCGAGAACCGCTTGCAGGCTCTCGTTCAGGGCGCAAAGCAGGAAGGCGCGTTAATGGTTTATGCAACGACTTCCGGCCCGGCGATCGATTCGCTGCTCACAGCTTTTCGCAAGAAATACCCATTTATCAAGACTCAAGTCTGGCGGGAAGGACGATCAGCGGCGTTAGCGGAAAGAATAACCGCTGAGATCCGCGCGGGACGGTATCTGGTAGACGTGCTCGGCGGGGGTTCGACCGCGCTACAACCTCTTATGAAAATATCGGCGCTCGCGCGTTACCACAGCCCCGAGCGCAGCCACTTTGCGAACGATTATAAAGACGAAGCGGGCTACTGGACTACCGTCTTCCTTCAGGAATCGATCTTCGGCTTCAACACCAATCTCGTTGACCGCGCGAAGCTCCCGGCATCATACTTCGACCTCTTAGATCCTTATTGGAAAGGCAAACTGGTCTTGGATCCACTGCCGAACACATTTGTTAGGGGATCCTTGATTGCGTATGGTGAAAAAAAGGCGCTGGAATTGTTCAACCGATTGCTGAACACTCAGGAGATCCAGTTTCGCCGCGGCCGGACGTTACAGGTACAACTCTTGGCTGCTGGCGAATTCGCTGCCTCGCCGGAACTCCGTCTCGGGACAATCCGTGAGCTCAAAGAGAAAGGGGCCCCCATCGATTACCATTTCATCTATCCCACTCCGGCAGAGATTCGCCCCGCGGCAATCTTCAATACCGCCCCCCATCCCAACACGGCCGCGCTCCTGGTTGACTTCTGGCTCTCACGCGAGGGGCAAGAACTGATGCTTCAGGCAGGCTATTCGGTCGCGCGGGAGGGCATCGGCTCGGAGGAGACTACCGCAAAAAAGGCGAGGGTACCGGTTAAGCTCGACTGGGTCGAGGATAACGAGCAAAAAGTCCAACAAATAACCAAGGACGTCTTCGCAAAAAGGGCCAAAGGCGGAAACCATTGAACCTCGGCAGTTCGGCTGTCATGACTGAACCTAAGTTCCGTAGTTCTTAAGGTTGTTCCACCCGGCTAGATGCGATCCCGGAGCGAAGGCAATGGCCGCTGCCTCCGTGAAGGTGCGGACCATCCACCAAGCAGGGATGCGCGCTACTCGTTAGGCTGGAGAAAGGGAAAGGAGGAGTGACAATTTCCATATTGGACCGAAGTCCAATAGACGGGCTTTTGAGCCAAGTGATAGAAATTTATGCACGACTAAAACTTTGCAATACTGGAAGTGCGTAAGCGCTGTCCGTGTTTAAGCGCGCGGCAAAGATCAGGCAATGATCCGATGTTAAGCGAAAGGAAGGCAGAGAATGGGCAAGAACACGATGCAAAATTCAGATGATCGCATCACGCCCTCTGATTTCGAATGATCAACCGTCAGGCCACCGCCTCGGCCTGTGGTTCTGACCTAACCAAAAGAAAAGGAGAATAACCATGTATTTTACCGACGACGCTTTATTACCTGAGAATCAGGACCCGTTGGTCATCACGGCCGCGCCGTGGGGCCCGTCCTGGATGCCTAGCGATTACCCGGAGGACATCGCCGTCAGTTGGGACGACCAGGTCCAGAAGGCGGTGGACTGCTACAACGCCGGGGCCACCATCCTGCACATTCATTGTCGCGATCCGAAGACCGGCAAGATCGCGAAGGTGCTGGACGACTACAGCTACCTGATGGAGCGTCTCAAGAAGGCCGTCCCGAAGATGATCCTGCAGCTCGGCGGCTCGATCTCGTTCGCGCCGCCCAAAGAAGGCGAGAAGGCGCAGTGGTTGGGGTACGACACCCGGCACATGCTCACCGAAGTCACGCCCAAGCCGGATCAGGTCACGGTCGCCGTCGGCACCTCGTTGTTTGATGTGACTTCCCTGATGACGCCCGACGACGTCAAGGGGACCCAGCTCGAAGACCCGAAGAAGGCATGGCTCTGGGCGCAGATGGTGGCGGATTCGACTCCGGAGTTCTACATCGAGCACCTGAAGCGGCTCAGGGAGCATGAGATACAGCCATATTTCGCGTGCGGCCATGTCCACAGTCTCGAGATCGTTGAGCGGCTCATCCGACGCGGCCTCTACATGGGGCCGGTGAACGGGTTCTTCAGCATGTCCGGCGGCGGTGTTTGCGGGGCCAATCCCTTCGACATCATGGAGTTGATCCGCCGGACCCCGCATGGCTCCCGGTGGACGTATCAGTCGATAATGCGCCTGGACTGGCCGATCCAGACCCTCTGCATCGTGCTCGGGCAGCACTGCCGCATCGGGATCGAGGACAACCTCTGGAGCACGACGAGTGGCGAGCGCATGGGCACGGTGAAGCAGATCGAGAAGCTGGTCCGGATCAGTCGCGAGTTGGGTCGCGAGATCGCCACTCCCGCTCAGGCGCATGAGATCCACAAGATCGGGACTTGGTACAACACGGTCGAGGAAACACTCTTCAACCTCGGTCTGCCACCAAACCGACCGACCGGGGCAAAAGGGTTCCAGGTCTATCCTTCGGCGAAGCTCGCCACGGCACGAGCGAGCGGATCCGATGGGCACGCGCTCGCCGAGTAGATCCGGGCGCGTTCGCATCGAGGGGCACCGAGCATTGGCAGGGAGTGGCGTGGGGCACGATCCTGCGAACCGCCAATGGCGTGCAGTGCGGGCCGCGAACCGGAAGCCAACGAGAAAGGGAGTGAATTGTGGCTGACTTCATTGAGGCCGCACGATTAGACGACCTCCCGTTGGGGACGGGTACATGCGTGACCGTCGCCGGCAGGGAGGTGGCGCTCTTCAACGTGGACGGAACGATCTACGCGATGGAGGATTCCTGTCTCCACCAGGGGTTGTCGCTGGGGACGAGCAAGCTGGAAGGCAAGGTCGTCACCTGTCGCGGGCACGGGTGGCGCTACGACGTGACCACGGGCAGCACGCTCCAAGTTCCCGGATACGGCGTCGCGACTTACCCGGTGAAGGTTCTCGACGGCAAGATCCTCGTGGCAGTCGGTGAATCGCCCTTGGCGACCTGATCACACTAGCACACAAGTTTGGAACCAATATGATGGAAGCCCATTCGCGCTGATCGAGTGGGCCACGCTGAGAGTCGAACTGCTCGCTCGATACCGCCGCGCAGATGCGTTCGCACAGAGGCGGAAAAGAAGGTCCGCAAGATCCCACTGCTGTGGGCCCTCCGAATCAACAACTCGAAAGGAACCATATGACCGTCCCCAACCCAACGGTTGATTGGCACCGTCGAACAGTACAGAAGGAATCTACACTGGACATCGTCTGCGCGTGGGATCCGGTCCTTAGAACACAGGAGATGAATCATGAAACTCAAGAATAAGGTGGCCCTGATCACGGGCGGGAGACAGGAATTGGGGAAAACCATCGCGGAGGCAATGGTGAAGGAAGGCGCCAGCGTTGTCATCTGCGACATCAACCCGGACACGCTGGCGGCGGCGACGAAAGCGCATCTTGCCTCCGACGAGACTGACTGCGTTGGACAGATCATCAGCCCAAACGGCGGCTTGGTTTTCTAACAGGGAGCTTAATATGACAAAGAAAAAAACTAGCAGCGCGATCTCGACAACCGACCTGAAGGAAACGGGTCCATGGGATCCGATTTTGGAACAACTCAGCGAGTGGGATCCGAAGGGGGCTGATCTATTAGTGAAGGTATCTACGAACCCCTGGACCAACGGCATTCTGCCGCTCAAGACAATCGAGCTGATCTGTGTCGCGTTGAATGCCGCGTCTACGAACTTGCAACCGAACGGCACGCGCCGCCATATCCGCGCGGCCCTTGAGGCGGGTGCGACCCGGGAGGAGATCCTGATGGTGCTCAAGATGGGCTTTGGTCTGGCGATCCATTCCTGCAGCCTTGGCGCTCCCATTCTCCTTGAAGAAGCGAAGGAGGCCGGCGTGAAAGCAGCGCCCAAACACGCGGTGGCAACACCGGCCTGCGACACGATGCGCGCAATCGGGCAATGGAACACCGCCTGGGATCCATTCTTTGAGCTTGACCCATTATGGACGGATCAGTTCTTCGCTTTTGGGGCCAGCCTTTATCAGGGCAACGTGTTCACGCAGAAAGATATCGAGTTTTTCAGCATCGCCCTGGACGCCTCCTACACTCATATGTACGCGCCGGGTACGCGCCGGCACATCAAGACGGCGCTCAAGCTCGGTGCGACGATGGAGGAGATCATGGAGGTGCTCAAGCTATGCGTCGTCCAGGGAGTCGAAGCCTGCAATCTCGGCGTGCCGATTCTCGCCGAGGAGCTGGAACGCGTCGAGCGCAAAAACAACGATTAGTTGACGCCGCTGACGCCGGTCGTTAGACCGAAGAAGAGTTAACCAAGGTCTGGGCCCGATTCAATTTCAAGCCTGTGTTGCCCGATCAGGCTGGCAAGTCGAGCTCACGGACTACTGGCTGCGCTTCGGCAATCCCTCGGAGATCGTACGTTCGGAACTCAACTTCGAAGTGTTTCGCGACCACGGGCGACGCCAAGCGCGCGTTCTCACGGACGACGTCGGTTCTGCTGTGACATGATGGCCTTGCTTGTGGAAATTGGAATCTCCATGAAAGACGTGACAGACAAGTTGCGATGTTAAGGGGTGTCTTCATGCGGCTATATCTGAATATGGGCATATGGCAACGACCGGCAAACGGTATCAACTTGCCGGCGTTGCGCTGGCGCCAATCTCGCCTGGTCACGGCACAACTGCCTTTGAACAATGACAAAATGTTGCTACGTTAGCGAATCTAAGAAAACCAATTTTTAGTTTCGCTTGAAGGAGTGTTCTACGGCGGTGGTTCAGCTCAGTCTATTGTGGCTCTTGGGATTGTTGCTGTTGGGCTCTGGTTGCGGAAGCTCGGCTGCGGATATGGCGGCAAAGAAAGAAGGGGTGACTCCGCGCCAAGTCAGCGCGTGCGATACGAGAATGTGTTTTCTCGGGCTCGGTTCCGAGATTCTGGACAAGAAGGAAAACCCAGACGGAAGCCTGACCGAAATCCATCGGGTTAAAAGAGCCAGGGGATCAACAATTCGATCGTTCGCGCACGGCGTGTTGTCGTTTGCGACGCTTGGCATTTGGAATATTGTGGGGACGCCCATAGAAGGTTTTTTATCCAGCGAGGACTTCATCGTCTTTCGAGTGTTCTACGACACCAAGGAGAAAGCAAAAAAGGTAGAAATACAAGGTTGAGTTAGGATCGAGGCGAGGGCCAAAATTCTCGTACCGGTGTTTGCCGTCGGGCGAATCCAAGTGTTCCCTTACCTCTTGACGGAAGCATTCCGAAACAAGACGCTGCCATGCTTTCCGGTTTATCTCGAATACCGTTGGCGATCACCAAGCCCAAGAAAGACTTTGAGACTGTGGGGCTCGGTGCCCTAGCTACTTCGGTCTGATACCCGGCCCGGGAGTGGGTGACTTCACCGGCGGAATTTTTCCCGGACAATTGATTTATGTATTGACTGTTGAGATTTAGATAATCTATATGCTAATCTGCTTCTTGTGGCTTTTGCGATTCTGTGCCGGAAAAACCACCAACGCTTTCTATGAACACGCCGACAACCTTCGATCAGTGGTACGTAAAGAGTTGCTACCAAGATTTCGTCAAACAAGAGGGCGTTCCTCTGTACGAAGGTAGCGCCCTCGAGGATTTAGCCACATTGCCAGTGAAAGACTGGGAGCGGCGTGGAGGAAAAGCCGCTTACACCCGCCTGGGCGAGCAGGAAATCTATAACCTTCAGATCGTGGAAATCCCTCCAAAAGGCGAATTGAAACCGGAGCGGCATATGTATGACTCCGTGATGTACGTCATGAAGGGAAGAGGCGCCACGACGATATGGCAAAAAGGAGAGCCCAAGCAGACTATCGAGTGGGAAGAGGGTTCACTCCTGGCCATCCCACTGAATGCCTGGCATCAGGAATACAACAGTTCCGGCAGTGAGCCGTGCAGAATGTTGTTTGGCACCAATATGGCGCAGATCATCAATCTCTACCGCAACTTGGATTTTGTCTTTAACAACGACTTCGTTTTCTTGGACCGGTATTCCTATGCCATGCAGGACTACTTCTCGGGCAAAGGAAACCACTGGAACCTCCGGCTCTATGAGACGAACTTTATTGCTGACATCCGTAAATTGACGCTCGATCCTTACCCGGAGAGGGGCAACCGAACATCGATCATGCGGCTCGCAATGTCCAATACCTCCATCGGGATGCACGTGATGAGCGCCTCTGAAGGGACCTATGTGACCGCGCACAGGCACGACGCCAGGGCACATGTGATTGTCATCCAGGGCCAGGGTTACGAGCTCCTCTTCATGCCTGGAGAAGAGAAGAATCGCCGCAAAGTCCAAACCAACCCTTATGCGGTGGTGGCCCCTCGAACCAACGAGTTCCATCAGCACTTCAACACTGGGAAGGGTGAGTACAGAATGCTAGCATTCCGCGGTAGCGGTCTTCGATATGGGAGCGGGAGAAACTACAATCCGGCGCTGACCGCGCAGGACAACGACCCTTACTCGAAATACGGCTTCAAGATCGCGTACCACAAGGAAGATCCCGCCGTCAGAGAGGAATACTACAAAGAGTTAGAAAACAATAACATCGCGCACAGACTTGAGCCCGTCGAGCAAAGTGGCGGCTGACATCTTACCGGAGAAACCAGCTATCCCGCGCAAATAGCCCCCAGGCAAAGAAATCTATGAAATCCGATCAAAAAATAAAAAGCTTGCACAGTTTCCTCGACGACATCCAACAACATCACCCCGAGCACCTTCTTGCCGTGGACCATGCGATCGACCCGCGCTTCGAGGTGTCCGCATTGCTCGTCAAACTCGACCAAGCGCACAAATTTCCGATTGTGCTTTTCAACAAGGTCAAAAACGTGCACGGGAAACTCTCGAGGTTTCCACTATTGAGCAATCTCTTTGCGAGCCGCACTCTGTGCGCGGAAGCACTGGACTCCACGCTCGCGAGAGTGGGCCTTGACTACGACCTAAGGAGCCAAAGCCTCAAACCACCCGTTATTGTCTCCAAACAAGAGGCACCCGTCAAAGAAAGAATTCTTCGTGGCGAAGAGGTAAACGTGTTGGATTTTCCTGTTCCTCTGCCCTATCACATGGAGGGCGGGCGCACGATCCTGGGTTCGATCGTGACTACGGTCGACAAGGACACGGGCACGATTTACAACTGCGCCTACCAGACCTTCCGGATCCTGGGACCGCGAAGGGTCACGATCGGTTTGGGAGAAGGAAGTCACAACTGGGAGCGCTTTCGGGAAAGAAAAATTCACGGGGAGCCCACTCCCGTTGTCGCCTGGATTGGCCACCATCCTGCCGCTTGCTTGGGCTCGTTGACGCGCGCTCCCATTGACGTCGATGAATATTCGGTGATTGGCGCTGTCCTGGGCCAGGCTTTAAGAGTCACCCCATCTGAAACCTGGGGCGACAAATTTCTGGTTCCCGCAGACGCCGAGATCGTAATTGAAGGCCTTATTCTCCCGAACGAGAGGGGACGGCACGGGCTCAGGGCCGACTTTGCGCGTTACTATTCGCCGGAAACCTTACGACCGGTAATCGAAATACAAGCGATCACGCACCGCCGAGACGCCATCTACCATGACATCCATCTCGGGGCGCGTGATCAAGACCACCTGGGCGGGATACCCCTGGAAGGAGCTGTTTTCCGTGCAGTCAAACAGGCGGTGCCAACGGTCAAGAATGTTCACCTACCCTCTTCAGGCTGCAGCCGCTTTCACGCCTATGTTCAGATCAAGAAGACTGCACCGGGCCAAGGCCGAGAAGCCATTGTGGCCGCGCTTACCGTGGACCGCAGGCTCAAGCACATCGTGGTCGTGGACGAAGACATCAATATTTTCGACGACGCCGAGGTTCTTTGGGCCGTGGCAACGCGCAGCCGCTGGGACCGAGACCTTATTGTGATTCCTAACATGGTTTCGACAACACGTGACCCGACCGCGTACGCCGTGGGGCCCGAAGACCTCAGCTACCAGGCATACACGGTTGCCAAGGGCGGCATTGACGCAACGATGCCGGCACATCCCGAGCCCTTCGAGGTCAGAATCCAGGTTCCCGACGAAACGCTGCGCAAGCTCGACCTGGAAGAGTATATCGGGACTGCGCGCCTGGCAAAAATTCCTTCCGATGTCTAGACGGGGAGGTAAACACCTATGGCCAGCTCTATAAGAATTACTTGTCCAGGCTGTGACCAGGAATTCTTGGTCTCACCTCAGTTTGAGAGGTTGAACATCAAGGCCAAATGTCCCTTCTGTGAAAATGAATTCGCAATTGCAGAAGGTAAGAACATCATTCGTCCGAGCGCGGTTCTGCTCGCGAAGTAATCTGGAGGTGTGATGACAAAAAGAACAAGTATTCCTTTCCGCGTCCTGTGGCCATACCTTGCTGGCCTTGTTTTGCTTCTTTTTCCACCTCCGACCCTCTGGGGTACAGAACCTCTCACGACCCTGCCGGAAAAGATCAACAAGCTCCCGCCTGTTGAGAGGGAGAGATTGCTCGTCGAGGGAGCTAAAAGGGAAGCTGAAGTGATGTGGTATGCTAACTGGGCCGGCGACGAGCTTGACAAGCTTACGCGTGGCTTTAAGAAGAAATACCCCTTCCTCAACGTTCTTATTTTTCGCGGCGTAAGCGGAAAGGTCGAAGACAAGGTCACCATCGAGTATCGGGCCGGGAAACACCTCGTCGATATCCTCATTGCCGGAACCAGCAAGATGTTCAATTTCAAAGAAGCGGGTATTCTCGGGCGCTACGTGTCACCGGAAACAAGCCGCATCCCGCCCAGGCTCTACGACAAAGACGGGTGGTGGACAAGTCTAGCGACGAGTCCTGCACTGATCGGCTCCAACACCGAATTGGTTTCGGACCAGGAAGCGCCTGGAGAGTGGCGCGACTTGCTCCAGCCCAGGTGGAAAGGGAAAGTGGGTCTGGATACGGAGCCCGATATTATGATTTTGGGGCTGCTACAAGCATGGGGAGAGGAGAAAACACGACAATTTACTCGGGCGCTGGCGCAAAATCGGCCGCAAATCCGCAGCGGCCACACGCTTCTGACTCAACTCCTCGCCGCCGGGGAGTTTCCGGTAGCCGCAGAGCTTTACGGTTACCGTGTTGCTGAGTTCATCTCAAAGGGGGCTCCGTTGCGGATCTCCTATCCTAACCCAACAATCTTCACGCTCTCACCTCTCATGGTAGCGAGCCATCCGGCTCATCCCTATGCTGCAGCCCTGCTTTACGATTACCTCATCTCCGACGAGGGACAAACCATCATCGGTGTCGACATAGGCAGAACCCCCGTGCGTCGTGGCATCAAGTCACGCAATCCCGAATTTGCACAGGTGCAGGACTCGGCAAAGTTTCTTCCATTAGACCCCTGGCTGGTGGGCAAAAGGACCAACGAAGTGCATCAGTGGATCAAAGAAGACCTTCTGCTGCGGAAATAGAGGCGCATACCGATGACGCCTGACCCGCCACGTTTCAGCCCAGCTCAGTCCGACGGGTTTTGCGCGTTGGCGTCGTGCCAAGCCTGTTGCCCGTTTTCGCTCACGCCTTCTCAAGAGATCGCAGAGCGTCACTAATAGGCTCGCAACGTTCAATTCGAGCATGACGCGGCGGTTCACAACCAAGCTGGAGTGGAGATCTTTGACCCTCGTCGGGATCACTGGGGTTGTGGTTTATCTGACTTTGATTCCGATCATCATGGTGATTCTCGGCAGCTTCCTGGATGGGCCGCCGGGCACACAAAGCTCGTTCACTCTCAAAAATTACGCCAAAGCCTTCGCGAGTCCCAATCTTTATCAGGCAACCACGAATTCCCTCCTGTTTGCGCTGTCAGGAGGCAGCCTCGCGTTCTTGATCGGATGTTTCCTTGCTTGGCTGACCGAGCGCACCAATACCCCTCTCAAGGGCCTCATCTATGCCTCAGTGTTTGCCGAGATCATGATTCCCGGTATTCTTGAAAGTATCTCATTGGTGCTACTCTTTAGCCCTAAGATTGGCTTAATTAACCTTTTCTTTATACGGATCTTCCACCTCTCGACCCCTCCTTTTGATGTCTACAGCATGGGCGGCATGATCTGGGGGTTCGCCGCGGGCAGCTTCTCCACTGCTTTCCTCCTTATGGCGGCGGCTTTTCGGTCCATGGATCCGTCCCTAGAAGAAGCCGCGATCATGTCAGGTACCGGCACGATTCGAACCCTGATCCAAGTCACTTTGCGGCTCGTTTCTCCCGCGATGCTTGCGGCTTGGCTGTTGCTTTTTATCCGTGGAATCGAAACTTTTGAAGAGCCGGCTATTTTAGGATTGCCCGCGGGAATTACCGTTCTGGCTACCGAAGTGTACCTGAGCATTAGGGAGGCACCCACAGACTACAATCTCGCCGCGACCTTTGCCATGGTTTATCTCGTAATCGCTTTGACGGGTCTCGCTATTTACTTCCGCGCAACCCGGTATTCGGAAAAATACGCCGTTATCACCGGCAAAGGATTTCGTCCCTTTGTGATCGACCTTGGTCAAGCGCGGTATTTTTGCTGCGCTCTTGCGTTTTTTATCCTTGCTTTGGTCTTGTTTCTCCCCGTGCTCGTAATCCTTTACGCTTCCTTTCTCCCCTGGTATGCCCCTCCTTCGGCGCGCATGCTGCAACTTTTCACTCTCGACAATTACCGCTGGCTCCTGACTTACGACGCGATCGTGGACGCCTTGAAAAACAACTTAATCGTCGGTATTGGCAGCGCAACCGTGTCGGTGTTTTTAACCTCCGTCATCGCCTGGATTGTCATTCGCACGGACATCCGCGGAAGAAAACTTCTTGATGCCCTGACTTTTTCGCCTATCGCCTACCCAGGCATGGTTTTCGGGCTTTCGCTCATCTGGCTATACTTGACCATTCCGATTCCCGTATACGGCACGCTCTGGATTTTGCTGATCGCTTACGTGAGTAAGTATATGCCTATCTGTATGCGTGCTTGCAGCGTCTCTCTCACGCAAGTACACAAAGAACTGGAGGACGCGTCCCTTATGAGCGGCGCCTCTTGGTGGTACACCTTTTCGCGGATTGTTGTTCCCCTGATCCTGCCGGGAATGCTTGTCGGTTGGGTTTATGTGTTAACGTTAACGTTTAAGGTGCTTTCCCTGCCGGTGCTTCTGGGACACGCCGGAACCGAAGTCGTTCCCGTGCTCATCTTCGACCTGTACGAGGGAGGACAATATACGCGCCTTAACGCCCTCGGAGTGACGGTGGTAGTCCTGGTAACCGTTTTGACGCTGATGGCGCGCCGGGTCAGTCAACGGTTCGGTTTGGAAGAAATTCGCTAATGGGTATGATCCAGGTTGACAACTTGAAGAAGTCTTTTAAAACCCCAGAGGGTACGGTTACGGCCCTCAACGGGATAAGTTTCGCGGTTGAACCTGGCAGCTTCTTCACCTTGCTGGGACCTTCGGGCTGCGGCAAGACCACGACGCTGCGCGCGATCGCGGGGTTGGATAGGCCGGACAGCGGAGAAATAGAAATCGATACCCACCTTGTCTATTCCTCATCCCAGCGTATTTTTATTCCCGGAAACAAGCGCGATATCGGTATGGTGTTCCAATCCTACGCGATCTGGCCCCACATGACAGTATTCAAGAACGTCTCTTACCCTTTGCGCGCGCGGGGCCGGCCTCGTACGGAGATCGAAGAAAAGGTACAGGCCGCGCTAAGACTGGTGGGGTTGGAGGACCTGCGCGACCGTTTGGCACCTAGACTCTCCGGCGGGCAACAACAGCGCGTGGCCTTGGCGCGAGCTTTGGTGTCGGAACCCAAGGTTCTTCTCCTCGACGAACCCCTGAGCAACCTGGACGCGAAGTTACGCAATCAGATGCGCTGGGAACTCAAAGATCTGCAGAGCCGGCTGGGCACGACGACCGTTTACGTGACGCACGACCAGGTGGAGGCACTCGCAATATCGGATAAAATCGCCCTCATGAATAGAGGACAAATCACTCAGCTCGGGAGCCCGCAGGAAATCTACGAAAATCCGGTCAACGAGTTTGCCGCAGACTTTATCGGCGCTGCCAACATTGTTTCAGGAGAACTACTAGCGGGTGCGGACAAAAACGGCCGCGTCCGCGTCAAGACTGTTTTGGGTGAGCTTTGGGCAACGCAAAAGGCGCCTCAAGAGAAGCTGGAAAAGAATGTGCTCCTTGCTTTTCGACCCGAGGATGTTTCGATCTCGACAGAAGGGAATTTCAACGACGCTGAGAACAACACGCTTAGGGGGGTGGTGCAGGGTTCCACGTATCTCGGTGATGCAAGCGAGTTTCGCCTGATCGTTGCCGGCCACAGAATTCATGCAAAAGTGGAGCCCGGCCGGAATTTCCCCTCTGGGGCTATAGTCTATATCCATGTTCCGTCTTCCTACTGCCGTGTCATCCGCTGCGGCGATGTTTAACCTCCGTGTCGTGAGTAAGCACGGCACCCGGCACGCCCCGATACCATTTTTTTCTATTTTTCAGCGAGCGATCCAGGCCTTTCGTGGAAGCACGCTCTTCAATCGTATAAAATGAGTCGATGCAGCCTGTTTACCTTGCCGCGGTGGGAATGACCAAGTTTGGTAAGTCAACTCATTCGCTCACTGAGCTTCTTTGCCAGGCCGCAACCTCTGCTCTATCGATTTCCCACGATCAGGCGATCGAAGCCATTTTCGTCGGAGCCATGAACCCGGAAGAATTTACCGGCGCCGGGAACATCGCCGCGGAAACCGCGGAGGCTCTGGGCTTGACAGGCATACCTGCTTTGCGCGTGGAGACCGCTTCTTCCGCGGGAGCCGCTGCCCTGCATGCCGGCTTCCAGGCAATCGCTTCGGGATATTATCGCCATGTTCTGGTCGTTGGTGGTGAAAAGATGACGGATATGAGCACGGCTGCAACCACCCGCATCCTGGCAGAAGTCATCGATAGGCAAGAGCGGCTTTGCGGGGCCACCATGCCCGCGCTGGCGGCCATGATCACCGAAAGTTACCGCAAGCGGTATCGTCTGTCACACGCGCGCCTGCAGCGCATGCTCTGCGCCATCGCTGTCAAGAACCACTTTAACGGTTGCAGGAACTCCTGCGCCCAATTTCAGAAGCCGATCTCGGAAAAAGACTATCTCGCCAGCAAATTGGTCGCCACACCGCTACGCCTTTACGATTGTGCCCCCATTACTGATGGAGCGGCCGCGGTCATGCTCACGGCGGAGAAAACCGACTTGACGATTTCAGGATTAGGGCAAGGCACTGGGCCAACAAGCCTGCGCCACCGCGATTGCTTTACTTCTTTCCCGGCCACGCAAATCGCGGCCAAACGCGCCTACGAAATGGCAGGAGTAAACCCACGCGACATCGATTTCGCCGAAGTGCACGATGCTTTTACTCCCTTCGAGATCATCAGCACAGAAGACCTGGGCTTCTTCCTTCCGGGAAAGGGCGGTGAAGCGGCAGCGGTAGGCAGGACTGCTCCGGACGGAGATTTACCCGTCAATCTTTCGGGTGGTCTCAAAGCGCGCGGCCATCCTATCGGCGCCAGCGGCGTCGCCCAGGTCGTCGAGGTCGTCAAGAGATTGCGCGGGGAAGTAGGGCTCCATCTTAAGCGCGACGTGACACGGGCTCTGACCCAGAGTACTGGAGGTTTGGGCGCAAACAACTTTGTGACCATTGTTGAGCGGGCGGGGCAGGCGCGATCAGTGCAGAATCTCTGGACTCCACCCCCCCAAACCGAGCGGCGCCAGGCGCGCACGGAACCCCCGCCCGGGATGGACCACGAGGGCCGCCTGGAAACCTTCACCATCTTGTATGTAACGCCTGACGGGTTCCTCGCGCCTCTGGCGTTGGGTTTGATCCGAGACCGGCATGACCGTTTTCTCTTTGCTTGCGGAGAAGACATCGAGCACCTCAAAGTCGACCGAGAAGTCTACGTGCGCCGGGTTGACGACTATTATTCCTTTACCGTGAAGAGCCAGCTGCAAAAGGTTAAACAGGCCTTTAGCCGGTTCTTGCGCAGCTTCTCGGATTCCCGCGTGCGCAAGCAAACCAGGAGCAAGAAAAGTCCGTGATTGGCCGCCGCTCCCACCGCTCTGAAAAGCAGTACAGGTCTTTGACTCGCTTGCTTGCCGAGAAGCTGAGGGAGACGATTGTGGGCGGAAAGCTGGCGCCGGGCGAGAAACTTCAGCCGGAGAAACTTGCGGCGTCACTGAAGGTGAGCGAGATTCCGTTACGCGAGGCTTTACGCCAGCTGGCCAAATCAGGTTACGTCACCTTTCTCCCGGACAACAACGTTATCGTCAGTAAACCGACCGTGGATGATGTCGAGGACCACTATAGGATTGCCAGCGTGCTCGAAGGTTTAGCGGCGCGTCTGGCCGTGGAGCGAGCCCGTTCCGAAGAAGTTGAGCACTTAAGAAAACTCCACCAAACTCTCAAAGACGCCTACCAACGACGCGACCTACCGGGCTACTTCGAAGCAAACCGAGGGTTTCACCGTTTCATAGCCGAAATCGCCCGCAACGAGCGGCTCTACCGTCTCATCGACCAGTTGCGCCAGGAAATCCAGAAAACCCGGCTGCTCGCACTACAATTAGTCGACCGCCTTGAATTTTCCATGCGCGAACATGACCAGATTCTGGACGCTTTTGTGAAAAAGAGCCCTGACCTAGCCGAAGCTTCTATGGTCAGACACCTGAACAACCACATGGCCGCACTCAGAAAAGCGCTCGGGAAAAAAAACCAAACAGATCAGGGCACCTGAAAGTTGTTCTTTTCGGCTCTATAACCTCTCCACAAACTGAAAGGTGCGAGGTGTCAATTTCCCGGAAACTCCAGTTAAGCGGGGATTTCAAACCGCCCGACTTCATATTAGAGGCATGAATAGGACGCCGGTGAATTTGCGAAGGCTGAAAAACTTAATTGGGTTTTTAGCAAAATAAAAATTGACATCGTTAGATATGAAGAGTATAAAATCGTTATGATGTTTAACACTAATACGTTTTTGGCTGTCGTTTTTGTTGTTCTTGTCGGCCTTTCACCGGCCGTTAGCCTGGCCCAGGAGCCTGCGGAGCCTGCACCGGCGGTATCGCCGGAAGTGGCGACGCGGCAGGACCTTGGCTATGGTTTTGGCTCCGTCGTTGCTAGCATCTTTTACAGTCCGGTGAAGGTTACATACGCGGGCCTGGGTCTTCTTACCGGGGGACTCGGCTACGTACTTACCGCTGGCAGAGCCGACGTGGCCAATAACATTATTTTCCCTGCTGTGAGGGGCGATTATGTCATCACTCCGAACCATCTGAAGGGCGAGGAGCGAGTCGTGTTTATCGGGGCGCCCCCACCTGCTGAGCCTGCTCCAGCCGAAGAGGCCGCAGTGGGCAGCACGCCAACACAGCATTAGTAGGCGCCAAAGCAGACGCCGCGCTTTGAGGCCCTGATAAAGGCCAACAGGGTCGCTACATCGGGGGACAGCTCGCCTTTGCTTTCGAGTTCCTCGATGGCGAGCGAAAGATTGCGCCCTTTGCGAAACAGGACCTGGAAGGCCTGCCGGATCGCGCGAATCCGTTTTTCATCAAACCCCGCGCGCTTCAGTCCCACGACGTTTACTCCGCGCACGCGATGTTGCCAATCCACGATGGCATAAGGGGGCACGTCGCGACTGGTGCCGCTGAGCCCGCGCATCAGCGATAATCCGCCCACACGAACAAATTGGTGCACTACGCAGTTGCCGGAGATAATTGCGCGATCCTCGACGTGCACATGCCCCGCCAACAGCGCCCCGTTCACGAGAACGATATAGTCTCCCAACTTGCAGTTATGTCCCACATGCGCTCCGGCCATGAGAAAATTATGGTTGCCGATTACGGTTTCCGTACCCGCGCCGGTTCCGCGATGCACCTGCACGTACTCGCGGATAATATTGTGACTGCCGATGCGCAGAAAACTCTTCTCTCCTTTGTAAGCCAAATCCTGAGGGGTATCACCTAGCACGGCGCCGGTATGAATTTCGTTTGCGGGGCCGATTTCCGTCCAACCGCTGATATAGGCATGACTCATGATGCGCGTGCCCGGACCGATCTTGACGGGACCGTCGATGACGACATAGGGATCGATCTGGACTTCCGGATCGATCTCCGCACGTTCATCCACGACGGCCGTTTTGTGAATTGCCATTAACCGGTCCTCTTTTTTCCGTTCCCCTCTTCATCTTCTTCCGTCGCATCTTGCTCCACGCTCTCTGCGGGAATCCGGTATTTCTCGCTCGCCCAGTTACCGAGATCCGTTAATTTGCAGCGCTCGGAACAAAATGGTCGGAAAGGATTGCCTTCAAAGGCAACTTTCTTCCGGCAGATCGGACACTTGACAATGGTCGGCACGACAAACCCGATGCTAAAATTTACCTACCCACGCCTGCGTTGCATACTGGTTTTCCACCAGGCATTCAACTCTCTCGCGCGGAATCCAATGGCTTGTCTGTTCGGCATTCCATATCCGTCGCAGAGCTCGTTTGATAGCCTCAGGGGGCAGCTCGATATTGGTCAGAAAGTCTTTGTGCGCACGATTTTGCCGATAGCGGGGCTGTTTGGATGGCAGCGGCAGATGTGCTTCGATCGCCCCGAGATCCATCTTTAGGAGAAAAACGCCATGGAACAACAAATAGCCTCGCTTGCGCCGCTGGGAATTGCCGCAAAACTTCGCGCCGCCGAGCGTGAGATCGCTGGTGCCTTGAATTTCAATGCCGCCTCCAATAATGGGTTGCAGGGCGAGCTGAATTTTTCTCATAATGAACCAATTCGTTTCCGTGATGCTTTGGAAAGGACCTGAGTCACCGATCCTCTGAATCAGCGAATAGTTTAGGCATCCGGGACCCTGCAACACTGTTCCACCGCCGCTGCAACGTCGCAGAACAGGAATTCTCGCCGCGTCACAGGAAGAAAGGTTAACTTCAGACCGTATTCTGCTAGAATAACCCAAGACGACGAAGTACTCTCGCGGTTCCCAGACCCTGAGGATTTCCTTGGCGTTTGTCGCCGCGCACGCGTCGAGCAGGGCTTCATCCAGGGCGAGGTTCTCGTTTGCTGTCGGTAAGGTTAAATCCAGGTACTTCATAGTCGCAAAGATCATCATAGATCATCATTGATGAGGTCGGAAGTGGAGCCCAAGAAACCGCCAGAGGATGACCCCACGGTCGAGGACGGCAAGCACAAGCAAGCAGTCGGGGAAAAACGACGCAGCGGCTCGGATACCGAAGCGTGGCTCGACTCGCTCAGGGGCGTGCTCGAATACGGCCTCAAGAACGAGAACTCGGAGCAGGCGCCTTTTCTCCTGGAGAAACTCCTTGTAAGTTTGCGCGAATCCGGAATCAAGATACCTTCCACTGTCCATACGCCTTATGTGAATACCATTCCGGCCGAGGAAGAACCTTCCTATCCCGGCGACCGTGAGATCGAACGGCGGATCAAGAGTTACATCCGCTGGAACGCGATGGCGATGGTGGTAAAAGCCAACCGCATTCATCACGGGATCGGCGGTCACATTTCGACGTTTGCGTCCTGTGCCACGCTCTACGAAGTCGGCTTCAACCATTTTTTTCGCGGCGGCGATCCGGCCGACATCGTCTACTTCCAGGGACACGCATCGCCGGGGAACTATGCGCGCGCCTACGTCGAGTGGCGAATCGACGCGAAACGTCTGCACCATTTCCGCCAGGAGTTTGCCGCCGTCGGCGGTCTGCCCTCTTATCCGCATCCCTACCTGATGCCGGATTTTTGGCAGTTTCCGTCCGTATCGATGGGCCTGGCGCCGATCATGTCGATCTACCAGGCGCGCTTCAACCGCTACCTCAAAGCGCGGGGATTTTTGCCGGGGCGCGAGCCCAAAGTGTGGTGCTTTGTCGGGGACGGAGAGACCGACGAGCCTGAAACTTTAGGAGCTCTGACCCTGGGCGGGCGCGAGGCGCTCGACAATCTCATCTGGGTCGTCAATTGCAACCTCCAGCGGCTCGACGGCCCGGTCCGGGGAAACGGCAAGATTATCCAGGAGCTCGAGGCACTGTTTCGCGGCGCCGGGTGGAATGTGATCAAGGTGATCTGGGGATCTGACTGGGATCCTCTCTTGAGAGAGGACCACGACGGGCTGCTGCGCAAACGGATGGAGGAAGTCGTCGACGGCGACTACCAAAAATATTCCGTCGAGCCTGGCAGCTACACCCGGAAACATTTTTTTGGCAACTACCCTGACTTGTTGGAGCGGGTCAACCATCTCACGGACGACCAGATCCACAAGTTGCTGCGCGGGGGTCACGACCCGCAGAAGGTCTATGCGGCGTATAAGGCCGCTGTGGAACACCGGGGCTCTCCCACGGTCATTCTTGCCAAAACAGTCAAAGGCTATGGCCTAGGCGAGGCGGGCGAGGGGAGAAATATCACACATCAACAGAAACTCCTCAACGAGAAGGAGTTAAGGGAATTCCGTAGCCGGTTCGAAGTGCCTTTACCCGACGAAGAGGTAGTCGAGACTCCTTTCTACCGCCCTCCACTCGACAGCCTGGAAACGCAGTACCTCTTGGAGAGAAGAAAAAGCCTCGGCGGGTTCCTGCCGCAAAGAACGATCAAGGCGGAAGCGCTTCAGCTGCCCGCGGCGGAGTTTTTTTCCGAATTCGCTCGCGCTTCGGGGGAATCGCAATTGTCCACCACCATGGGGTTCGTGCGTATTTTGAGCACGCTGTTGCGCCACGATGGGATCGGCCGAAGAATCGTCCCGATCATCCCCGATGAGGCCAGAACCTTCGGCATGGACGCGCTCTTCCGCCAGATCGGTATTTATTCTCCCAAAGGGCAACTGTACGAACCGGTGGACCGCGAGACCCTGCTCTTCTATCAGGAAGCCAAGGACGGGCAGATCCTCGAAGAAGGGATCACCGAAGCAGGGTCGATGGCTTCTTTCATCGCCGCGGGCACGGCTTATGCGACGCACGGCTTTCACATGATCCCGTTCTTTATCTTCTATTCCATGTTCGGATTCCAGAGAATCGGCGATCTCATTTGGGCCGCGGGCGACAGCAAGGCCAAAGGCTTTATGCTCGGCGCCACTGCCGGGCGCACGACTCTGAACGGCGAGGGCCTGCAGCATCAGGACGGCCACAGCCACATTCATGCCAGTACAGTGCCCACGTTGGCCGCCTACGATCCCGCCTTCACCTATGAAGTGGCGGTTATCGTCGAGGAGGGCTTGCGCCGGATGTACGCGCGTGGCGAAGAAATTTTTTACTATCTGACCCTGTACAATGAAAATTACCCGATGCCAGAGATGCCCGAGGGTGCGACTGCGGGAATTCTCAAAGGGCTATACAAGTTCCGCTCGGGCCCTGAGAGCAAAACGTCCAAAGCGCATCTCTTCGGCAGCGGCCCGCTGGTTCGAGAGGCCCTGCGCGCACAGGAAATACTCGCGACCTATGACGTATCCGCAGACGTCTGGAGCGCCACGAGCTACAAGCTGCTGCGTAGCGAGGCCCTCCAGGTTCAACGGTGGAACATGCTGCACCCGGATGCGGCGCCGAAGAAATCTTACATAGAGGCTGTGCTTGAGAATGAAACCGGCGCTTTTGTGGCGGTTTCCGATTACATGAAGATTGTCCCCGATCAGATCGCACCCTGGGTTCCCGGCAGGCTCACGACTCTGGGCACCGACGGCTATGGCCGCAGTGACACCCGGCCAGTGCTCCGCCGCTTTTTTGAAGTCGATGCCGAGTCGATCGTCATCGCGACACTGTACGCCCTGTACAAGAAAGGCACCCTGGCCGCAAGCCTCGTAAAGAAAGCCCTTACGGATCTCGACATAGACCCGGAAAAAACTCACCCCTACACTATCTGATAACTTAGAGCACACGAATGGAAGTTCGACTCCCACGTCTGGGCGAGGGCGCTGAATCGGGAACCGTAGTGAACATCGCTGTCGGCGAAGGGGACGTGATCCAAAAAGATCAGACTCTCCTCGAGCTCGAGAACGAGAAAGCCGTCGCTCCGATTCCCTCACCCATAACCGGCAAGGTGACCAAGCTCCACGTCAAGGTAGGCGATGAAATAACGGTCGGTCAGGTCCTCGTCACTCTAGAGGAGGAGCGCGCGGCAGCGCCGGGCCCTGCCGAAGCACAGGCCGCAGCCGCCCCTCGTGAGGAGCCAACGGCGGCGGAAGAAACGCGGGCGAACGCGTTAAGCGCCGCGGAGTATCGCTACGAATCAGCGAGCGGTCTAGCGCCCCCGGCGGCGCCCTCGGTGCGCAAACTCGCGGCTGAACTCGGTATCGATCTCACGCGCGTTAGGGGAACCGAGCGCGGCGGTAGAATCGCCCGCGGCGATCTCAAGAACTATATCCAGCACCTGCAGGAAATGGTTTACGAGCGTAAAGCGGTCCAGGTTAAGCCGGCGCAGGAGGCCCACCCCAGCCCCGACTTTTCCCAATGGGGTCCCGTTACCAAAAAACGCCTCTCAGCGCTCCGACGAACGGTCGCGAGAAAAACCACGGAGTCTTGGACTACCATTCCGCACGTGACCCAGTTCGCCGAGGCGGACATCAGCGCGCTCACGGAATTGCGAAAAAAACACGCTCCTCTGTATCAGGCCAAAGGAGTGCGCCTGACCCTGACCAGCTTCGCGCTCAAAGCCGCGGCCGTCGCTCTGAAGCGTTATCCCATCTTCAACGCCAGCTTCGAGGAAACGACGCAAGAAATCGTCTACAAGGAGTACTACCACATTGGCGTGGCGGTCGACACCGATGCAGGATTGATGGTGCCAGTGATTCGGGACGTGGACCATAAAGGTATTTATCAACTGTCCCTAGAATTGTCCCACATCACGGAGAAAGCGCGGCAAAGAAAAATCGCGATCGAAGAGCTGCAGGGAGGAACCTTTACGCTGTCCAATTTGGGCGGAATCGGCGGCACGCACTTCACCCCAATCATCTACAAACCGCAGGTCGCTGTCCTCGGTTTGGGACAGGGTGTTCTCAAACCTGTTGTGCGCAACAATGTCACCGAGGCGAGGATGGTGTTAACGGCCGGTCTTTCTTACGATCACCGTCTCATCGACGGCGCGGACGGCGCGCGCTTTGCGCTGGCATTCGTGCAGGCGCTGGAAGGTCTCAACGAAGGGGATTTAAAGCTATGAAGGCTCCATGGAATCGTTAAAAACCGAGTTGCTGGTTTTGGGCGCCGGCCCGGGCGGTTACACCGCGGCTTTTTACGCTGCCGACAAAGGGAAACCCGTGATTCTCGTCGATCAGGACCGACGGCTTGGGGGCGTCTGCCTGAATCGCGGTTGTATTCCGTCCAAGGCCTTGCTCCATACAACCCAACTCATCCGGCAAGCCAGGGAAGCCAGCGCGCACGGGATTCACTTCGCCGCGCCCGACATCAAGTTGGATAAGCTGCGGGCGTGGAAGGAGTCGGTGATCGACAGATTGAGTCAAGGGATCGACACCCTCGCGCGGAAACGGGGGCTCGAGGTTCTCCGCGGCAGGGGCCACTTCGAGGACTCGCGCACGCTCAGGATTGAAACCGATGAGGGACAGAAGTTCATCACCTACGACAGGGCGATCATTGCCGTGGGCTCAAAGCCGGCACTACCCTCGGCGTTCGATCTGGGAAATAAGCGCATCATGACGTCGACCGAGGCGTTGGAGATTAAGGAAGTGCCGGAGAATCTCCTGGTCGTTGGCGGCGGGTATATCGGCATGGAATTGGGCACCGTGTATGCTACCCTCGGCAGCAAAGTGGTTCTCGTCGAAGCTCTTGGTTCGATCTTGCTTGGCGCCGACTCGGATCTGGTCCGGCCGGTGATGCGCTACGCCGAGAAAGCCTTCGGCCAAGTGCGCCTGAATACAAAGGTGCTGAGGATGGCCACGAGCGGCAGACAAATCAAGGTCGCAATGGAGTACGGCAAACAAAAGCTAGACGAGCTTTATGACGGTGTTCTCGTTTCGGTCGGCCGCGTGCCCAACTGTGCCGATCTGGGCTTGGAAAACACCAAAGTGACCCGGGATGAGAGAGGTTTCATTAAAGTCAATCCGCAGCAGCAAACCACGGATCCCGCAATCTATGCCGTCGGCGATGTTGTCGGGGGCGTCCTTCTCGCCCACAAGGCGTTTAAGGAAGCGCGTATCGCGGTCGAAGTTGCGATCGGCGAAGACAGTGGCGTGGAGAACTTCGTCATTCCCGCCGTTGTTTTTACCGATCCCGAAGTGGCGTGGTGCGGGTTGACGGAAACGGAAGCAAAGGAAAAAGGCATTCAGGTCCAGATAGCGCGATTCCCCTGGGCAGCTTCAGGAAGAGCGTTGGGCATGGATCGCCCTGACGGCCTGACCAAGCTGATTATCGAGCCCGAGTCCGAGCGCGTTCTCGGTGTCGGCATCGTGGGAGCCGGCGCCGGAGAGCTTATCGGCGAGGGCGCTCTGGCCCTGGAGATGGGCGCCACGGCACAGGATATTGCTGAGACCGTACACCCTCATCCCACTCTTTCCGAAACCCTCAAAGAAGCCGCGGAAGTTTTCTACGGCTACTCCACGCATACTCTTTCCCGCAAACGAAAACCTGCTGCTGGAAAAATTTCCGCCGCAGACCGCTAGCAGGTGATGAAAAACTCTCGCAAAGTCCTTCGACACACTCAGGACGAACGGAAAGAAATTTTAATGATTGAGAAAATTCCGTTCATGCTGAGACTCTCGAAGCATTCCGAGTTGAAACCGTTGGAACCGTTTAATTCCTTAAAGAGCCTTCGGTTCGCTAACAGCCGGGCATAAGACCTTGCAACTTGCCCAGAAGGGGGCTAATAGAATCTCAGATCTCAGGGCAGAGCATCTTTGTAGATAGACATCGTTTTGTTGGCCGTCTGAAGGGAGTAAGCGATGGGAAAAGTTGATCTTTCAATCGGCATCGGCGGAGCGGCGGGGCAGGGAATTGCGACACCGGGCGACATCTTGGCGCGCATCTTCGTGCGCCGCGGTCTTCACCTCAACGCTTATAATGCCTACCAATCCATCATTCGCGGCGGGCACATCTTCCTCACGCTCAGAACCAGCGACCAGCCGGTCCTGAGCCAGGGCGACAAATTCGACGTCTTAATACCACTCAATCAAGACACGATGAATCGCCATCTACGCCTGCTCGGCCGTGGTGCCGCCGTTCTTTACAACGGCGACAAGATCAAGGCCGAAAACGCCGCCGATGGTGTCCAGCTATGCCCATTTTCCGTTAAGCAACTCGCCCCTAATATCAAAGGCGACCTGGTGCAAAATACCATTGCTTTGGCGGCTGTGCTGCGTCTCATCGGCGTCGAGTTTAAAGTGCTTGAAGAAATCCTGACACTGCAGTTCAAGCGCAAAGGCGAGGCCGTCATCGCCGAAAACGTCGGCGTCGCGCGCGCGGGCTACGACTACGCAAACGCTCACTTCAAAGCGTTTCCCTTCGTCCTTCCCGATACCGGGAAAAAATTGGCGTTCTTCGAGGGAAACCAGGCGCTGGCCATGGGCGGCGCCGCTGCCGGTGTTCGGTTCTACTGCGCGTATCCCATGAGCCCTGCGAGCGGAGTCCTTCACTGGATGGCGCGGCATGGGCGTCAACTGGGCATCATGGTGAGGCAGGTCGAAGACGAAATTGGCGTGATCAATATGGCGATCGGCGCGGCCCATGCCGGCTGCCGCGCGATGTGCGCCACCTCCGGGGGCGGCTTTGCGCTGATGAGCGAAGCGCTCGGGTCCGCGGCGATGATGGAAGTTCCCGTTGTATGCATCAACGTTCAGCGCGCGGGTCCGGCGACGGGAGTGCCCACAAAAACAGAGCAGGGCGACCTCTGGCAGGTCATGGGCGCCGGCCAGGGTGACTATCCGCGCATCATCGTGGCGCCGACGACGATTACCGACTGCTTCAAAACCGTGCCCGCGCTTTTCAACTTGGTGGACAAGTTTCAGTGCCCGGGTATTATTCTTTCGGACCTCTTGCTTTCCGAAGGACGGTCGAGCGTGGATCCGGCAGAGCTCGATTTTAATGTGCCGATCGAGCGCGGCGAAGTCATCGGCCTAAACGGCAGCAAGCCGCCGCAAAATGGCACTTACAAGCGCTACCTTTTTACCGACGACGGTATTTCACCACGCGCCCTTCCCGGCACGCCGGGATACGTCCACGTCGTCGCCACCGACGAACACGATGAGGAGGGCGTTCTCATCAGCGACGAATTCACGGATCCAATTAAGCGCCAGGCCATTCACGAAAAACGCATGCGCAAGATAGAAGGTGTGCTGCGGCTCCTGAAACCGCCGCAACTCTACGGCTCGAGCGACGCTCAGGTCACCCTGGTCGCCTGGGGTTCGACGGAAGGCGTGATCCGCGAGGCAGCGCAGAAACTTGCGGACGAGGAAGGGATCACGGTCAATAATCTCCAGGTCAAGTGGTTGGTCCCGCTGCATGGGGAGGCGATCATGTCGCTCCTGGGACGCAGCAAAAAAATTATCATCGTTGAAAACAATTACAGCGGACAGTTCGCGCGCTATCTCAGATCCGAGACCGGCATCGCCGCCGATGGCCATATCCGGAAGTACGACGGTGAGCCTTTCATGCCGCACCACATTGTCGATGGCGTCAAGGGAATTCTGGCAGGCAACACGACAAAGTATGTGCCGGTGCACGAGATTCATGTCTAGAGAAGCTCTGTTAATCACCGTATCTTCAGGCCGGTCAAAAAGGTCCGGATGCAAGGCGCGCATGCTGGTTGAACGTGTCCGTGGCCGTGTTCCTGTACGAGCACGAAACAGGAGCACGAATAGAGGAGGAACCTATGGCAATTGTCGAGACAGACGCTCGGGCACGTAGTGGAGTTGAGCCGCGAATCGGCGCCAAATTAACGGTTAAAGACCTGAAAGGAAAAGTTGACCCGGATTGGTGTCCCGGATGCGGTGACTTCGGAGTGCTTGCCGCGCTCAAGCAGGCGATCGTCGAACTCGAGCTCCCCCCCTATCAGGTCATGACGATTAGCGGTATCGGCTGCTCGTCGAACATACCGGGGTACATCAATGCTTACGGCATGCACACTTTACACGGGCGCGCGCTGGCAGTAGCTACCGGGGCCCAGCTCGCCAACCACGAACTCAAGATTATCGCCACCGGCGGCGACGGTGACGGCTATGGAATCGGCGGCAACCATTTTATCCACACCATGCGCCGCAACGTCGATCTCACCTACGTCGTGATGGACAACCAGATTTATGGGCTGACTACGGGGCAAGTCTCGCCCACGAGCACTAAGGGGATGCAAACCAAAAGCACGCCTTTTGGCAGCGTGGAAAACCCGATCAATCCGATCCCGCTTGCGATAGCCGTGGGAGCTACTTACGTCGCGCGCGGTTTCACAGGACAGCAAAAGCACCTGGTCGAGCTGATCAAAGGCGGAATCCAGCACAAAGGGTTCTCATTGATCGACGTTTTCAGCCCATGCGTTACCTACAATCACGACAACAGCCACGAGTTTTTCAAACAGCGCACGCAGAAACTTGAAGACATGGGCCATGACCCGACGGACTTTCGCGCCGCCATGGACAAAGCTTACATGTGGGGCGACGTCATTCCGATCGGCCTCTTCTGGAAGCGCGAAGATCTACCCTCTTTGGATCAACTCGAACCAATCCTTGCCGAAGGCGGCCCGCTCTCGCACCGTCCTCTCGGTGTCTCTCCGGAGATCGCCCGGTCGCTGATCCGAGAGCTGATCTAGACCCGCATTCTGGGGATGAGACCGGAGGCAAGAGAATCGCCTCACCCAAGGTAGAGAGTTTGCGATAGAACGAGCCCGTTAGAATTTGGGCCTGCCTCTTCGGGCGGCAGGTTATGAAGCCTGCCAATACTTATGCCCGGGAATTAGGCGCGGCAAAATCGAAACTGCGGAGAAGTCTTGGGGAAAAACTCCCAACGACTTTCCGCTCTCCTTCCAATGCTGGCTCGGTTCGCTCTGAGTCGGGCGACGGTGAACGAGTGTGATCAACGGTGTGAAAAGATGTAACCGTTCACCATTCCCTTTATGTAATCATTGGCCAAAGGGCCGTTATGACCTCCAGCGCAACTAACCGGAAGGCGCGCGTGGGCAAGATAACAGCAAAGTTTGCATCATTGGTTGCACTCGTCTTTCTTGTAGTCTTCAGCGGAGCCCTCGCCGCGCATGCCGGGTCGGACTGGCGGGAAGATTGGGAGAGGATTCTCCGCGCTGGAAAACAGGAGGGAAGACTTGCTATTTACGCCTTTCCCGGCCAGGAGCTTCTCTTCCAAGAATTCCAGAAGAATTTTCCCGACATCAAACTTGTGGAAGTGACTGTCCGAGGATCGGAAAGAGTCACCAGGATTCTGTCCGAAAGGCGAGCCGGAAAATATCTCGCTGACATTCTGATTGGGGGAGTCGGCTCGGCGCAATCAGGATTGCTCAGGACCGGACTGCTCGATCCGATCAAGCCGGCATTGATCCTGCCGGAGGTTCTCGACGAATCAAAATGGTGGGGCGGAAAACACATCTACGGCGACGCCGAGGACAGATATATTCTCGCCTTTGCCGGAACGCCTCTTTATCACTTCCATTACAACACCAATATGGTGAGTGCCCGGGAATTTAAATCCTATTGGGACCTTTTGCCCTAAGTGGAAAGGAAAGATCGTAGTCGCGGAACCTCTTACGGGCGGAACCTTGGAACCTTTGCAGTTCATGTATCACAGCAGGGAGCTGGGGCCTGAGTTTGTAAAGCGCTTCCTGACCGAAATGGATCTTGCCATCACCCGAGACACCCGGCAGCTCGTCGACTGGCTTGCGCAAGGGAAGTACGTGATTTCCGGCCTGCAAAATGCGGACAGAATCCGTCTCTGGGACGCAAAAAAGCAAGGCCTGCCGGTGGATGCTTTTGAAACCGGCAGGTTTTAAGGAGGGAGGGTTGGTTGGTTCAGGCGGCGGCAACATCGCTCTCATCAACCGCGCTCCCAATCCCAACGCCGCCAGGGTCTTTATCAACTGGTTTCTCTCGAGTGAGGGTCAAATCGCGTATCAGCGGTTGGTCCAGGGAGGTAGGAACTCGCTCCGGATTGACATTCCGAAGGACGATGTCCCGCTTCACGCTCGCATCAAGCTGGACGCCAGGTATACGCTCGCCGATGACGCCGGTAACAGCAACCCTGAATCAGTCCGGCGGTTTGTAGCCGAGATTTGGAAGAAGAACTAGCGGCATGAAGCTGTCTGTCGGGCGCCTGATCGTCCAGTTTCTGAGAGAGGCCGGTGTTCGTTACGTCTTCGGCCTCTCCGGCCATTCAATATTTCCCCTGACCGACGCGCTCTATTCCGAACCCCGGCTTCGATTCGTGCCGGTGATGCACGAGCTTTCCGCCGCCTACATGGCTGCTGCCTACGCCAAGGGCACCAGAAACTTGGGTGTGTGCATTGCTTCGGCGGGCGCAGGGGTTACCAATCTTCTGACCGGAGTCGCCTACGCATACAAAGAATCCATTCCGGTCGTTGTCCTTGCCGCAGACGTATCACGCAATCGGGCGGGAAAAGGGGTCTCCTCATGGCACGAGATCCCGCAACGGGAGATGTTTGCGCCGATAACCAAATTGAGCGTCACCCTTGAGAGCGCAGACCAAGCCCCTGAGGCCCTTCAGAAGGCCTTCAACAAAGCAACATCCGGAAGAAAGGGGCCCGTTTATATCGGAATTCCGCGCAACCTGCAAAACGAAGAGATTGACGTCCCGGAGCCGCTGTGGATGCCCGCACCCGTCACGGCAAAGGAACCCGACCAGTTCATCTTGGACAAGGCGGCAAAGGAGATCGAAGAGGCTGCCGCCCCTATTATTGTCGCCGGAGGAGGGGTCTACTGGGCGCGAGGGGAAGAAGAGCTAAGAGAGCTTGCCGAGCTTCTATCCATACCTTTCGGCAGCACGCCGTCGCATAAAGGGTTGATCTCGGAAGATCATCCCCTCTCTGTCGGGGTCCTGGGTTTTGGCGCGTTTCCCTTCGCCAACGCGTTTTGTGTCGAAGCTGACTTGATTCTCGCCGTGGGTGTAACATTCAGCGAGGGGTTCACGCTTGGCTACCGCAACAAAGTTATATCCTCTGGGGCCAAAATCATCCAAATCGATATAGATCCGCGTGAAATTGGCAAGATCTACCCGGTTCATCTGCCAATTCTCGGTGACGCAAAGGCAGTTCTTCGGGCGATAATCGAACGGTTACGACATGCGGCCGTTAAGAAAAAAAATCCCTCTCGCCTCGATAATCTCAGCCGGCAAAAAAATACTTGGCGCGATAGGCTTTTGGGGCACGACTTCTTTGCCGGCAATCCAATCGACCAGTGGCACGTCTACCGCGCCTTGAGAGAAGCCATAGAAACAGACGCGGTAGTGGTCGGGGCAGGCGGCACGGCGGAGCTGATCAGACGCTTTATTGCTCCTTCTTATGTTTATCATTCGGGGGACATGCGAGCGATTGGGTTTGGCTTCTCGACCGCGATCGGTTTGAGTCTGGCTTTCCCCGGGCGCCCGGTGGTTTGCGTTACCGGCGATGGCTCATTCATGCTTGAGAGTCAGGAATTGGCGACGGCCGCAGCTTTGAAGCTTCCCGTGTCGGTTATCGTGATTCGAAATGATGCTTACGGCAACATGAAGCGCGATCAAATCCGCCATTACGGCGGGAGGGTCATCGGAACGGACCTTCATCTCCCCGATCTCTGCACTTTGGCGACTGCCTACGGTATCGCGACCGAAAGAGTAACCCAACCTTCCGCTCTGTTACCTGCGATCAAAAAATCCGTAGCGTCGGGAGGGCCGTCTCTGCTGGACGTGGTTTGCCCGATTGAGGGGCTTTGATCTTTAGAATCCCTCAGCGCCCCCTGATGCCCGCTTCCGAGTTAGAGAGCATGGATGAGAAGCCCTGAGTATAAATGCCCCTAACGGATTTGTCGTTTTGCTAACTCCCCAACGCCAGCAAAAACATCACGCTGTTACCCGCCGCGTGGGGGGACAAGATCCCGATTCGTTGCTAAAAAGACTCCCGACGCCTTAAAATTTCACCTAACCCCAATTAGGGCTCCCATCCGGGATCAGGGACCAGAATGTGAGGAAATACCATCAGCATCTCCAGCGACTGGCTGAACCCGTCGAGGCCGGGGAAGAGTGTCGCCCGGTTCATGTTCATGCGCTGGAACCGCTGAATAATCTGTTTTCTCAACTGCGAATCGTTTTTGATGGTATATTTGATAAGACTTCCGGAAAAATCTTTTTTGCTGCCATTGTCCTGAGCGAGCGCTGCCAAATTCGCTTCGAACGACGAAGACACGTCTCCCGGGCACAGAAAAAGACCCTGTTGGATCACCAATCTCTCATTGAGACGGTAGGGATTGATAGGAAACACAAACTGCCTATTTGATTGAAAGGCCGCCCGAAAAGTTTCTTTGTTTGTGACGTTGGGATCTGCGCCTCCGTACTCGCTGTCGATAAGATCAGAAATCTCTTCGAGCTGGGCCCTCACGCGCTGCCGCACCCATCTCGAATCAAGCGCCCATACCGCGCATTCTTTTTCGGCGTCTTCTACCGCGAAGTAGACGGCCACCCAGAAAGAATAGGTCCAGTCGAGCAAGCGGGTGGGGGCTCCGTAATGCTGCATGAGCGCAAGCCATTCCATGATGTTGTCGTCATTCGGGACCGCCATGGTATAATGATGGCATTGGCGCTTGAACCTCCTGAGCAGACCTCCCTCAATTCTGGCGACGCTGTGCGGCCGACCGATTCCGTCAAGCCCTTCTTGTAGGATTTTGTCCTGAAGCGAGCGCCGGCTCTCGGCATCCAATTCGTCGCTCGCGTTCAAGCCGAACCTGCAAATCGCCCGCTGCAGTCTTGTCTCAAAGCTGGCGGAGCTAATCTTGTAACCTCTGAAGATCCACTGTTTGTTCGCGTCCTCTGCGAATACTGTTTCTTGAAGCTCCTTAAAGCAGCGGTCCAGGTCGTTCAAAGACTCAATGCGCTCTTGAGAGTAGATGTGTTGTTTTTCGTCCACGGATCCCACTCCTGACGACTGAAGCTACTACGATTCTCTCTCTAGAGAGCGTGATCGTCAATCACCCGGGTGCCACCCAGTTCTTCGGGTTCTCCAGAAGCCGGTCCCGATCGCTACGGGCTCCCGCACAACGCCGAGCATCAAACTCAACGACAAAGACATCAACCGTGCACGGGCGCTGCTTAAGTATCGCTAGTGGTTTCGAAAAAAGCCTGGCAGAACGAAGTCAAGCGGCTGCTCTCGGGCGGTCTCAAGGACGAGCTGGACGCGCCTGGAAGCGGGGGATTTTCGGTACCTTGCGGAAAGACTAGACTCCCTTAAAGTTTCCTTATCCCCATCGCCAGTATATATTTCTCAGGGATGTACGCGGGGAGGGCGGGAGGCGCTATGAGGAGGTTATTTGGATCTGTACTGCGAGATAGGGCACATAAGCTCAAGGCAGACATGTCAGTACAGCAGATGGCCACTTGTGTGAGGACCCGCAGACAAACAAGGAGGACTAAGATGAATCGCAATGCTGTTGGTGGTGGAATCCTTTTCTTGCTCTCTTTTTTATTTATCGGCGCGGCCTTTTCAGCGGATCCCAGCCTTATCGATAAGGCTCGTAAGGAGGGAAAGCTGGTGCTTTACGGCAGCATGCCGGTAACCGATATGAACCAGGTCACAGGAGCCTTCGAAAAAAAGTTTCCGGGGGTCAAGGTGGAGTATTTGCGGATGTCTGGAAGAAACGTTCTGGAGAGGATTCTGCTTGAACAGCGTTCAGGAAAGCACCTCGTCGACGTCGTCGATGCCGACGGCCCATCAGCGTACAGTATGCGCCAAAAGGGGCTGCTGGCAAAATTCTATCCCTCTGAACGGAATATGTACGGCGACACGTGGAAAGATGAGGGATATTGGACCGCGTGGCGGCTCAGCATCATCTCTATGGTTTATAATAAAAGGATGGTTGCCCCTTCCGATATTCCCCGTCGCTACGCAGATCTTCTTAATCCTCGATGGAAAAGACACGGTATTTTTAATGCCAATAAGTTTATCTTTCCCTACATGATGATCGACCTGTATGGGAAGGAAAAAGGTCTGGATTTCCTGAAAAAACTCTCGGCGCAGGTTTTTACTCCGACTCGGGGCTCGACATTGGTAATACAACAAGTAGCCGCAGGAGAGGCTCCCATTGGAATCCCGGTAAATGCCGACGGGGTTGAGAATATCAAGGAGAAAGGAGGGCCTGTGGATTGGCCGCAGCTCGAAGACTACTCTTATGCTGATCTCAAGGTCGTTGGTGCTATGGCGGGGGCTCCCCAACCAAACGCGGCCCGGCTATTTGTTGACTTCGTTACCTCTAAAGAGGGGCAGACTCTATTGAGCAACTTAGATCAAGTGGTAGCGCATAAGGGTGTAGAGCTTAAGGTTACGGTCGACAAGGCCAAGCTCCGTCCGATCGACCCTAAAGAAGCGGAAGCCAAATTGGATTATTATAAGGGCTTGGTCGAAGAGCTTTTTGTTGGCAAGTGAACAACAGAACGTAAAAATGTTCGCACGCGGGCCGAATGTTTCAGTCATTCGGATTGGGCGCGTGCCAAACCGTGCCCCGCTTCGCTTCTGTCGAAGAGCTAAAGAGTTCCACTCTATTGGACGAATTCAGTTTTTTCATTTCTAACGTAGAAGAGTATTGAATCGAAGAACATAGCCGGTCCCCTTGGCTACTTAATGAGGAGTTCGCCGCTTGACTCCTGGATTTTCACCGTTTCCGCTCGGTTCCGACGATCCTCTCTCCTGTTAAGCCCTTTGACGAACAAATCAGTCTGATGGAGTAGACTATCCCTAGGAGGAAAAGTATCTCAGGTTTACCTGAACGGTCCGGATTGCCCCTACCCCAAGTTGACATCACGCTCGGTTGTTTAATAATCTAAGGGAAAAGAGGCGCGCGGACCCGCGAGCGCCGGTCATTAATCGCGCGGGGAGCGGTGGAAGCATTGCAAAACATTTAGCGCCCGCTGACCGCGCTCCTCTCTTAAGGTAAAGTCTTCTAAGTCTATGCCACTGTTTGAGTTCCAGTGCAGAAAGTGCGAGGCAATAACCGAGGTCCTTACTGTAGGCAGCGGATCTAAGAACCGCGTTACTTGCGCTCAGTGCGGCAGCGCCGCTACCGTCAAGCTCATCTCCCAGGCGAGCTTCAAGGTCGTGAAGCGCGCCAAATACAGTGAGGATTTTCTTCATCGCGCCCGGCCGTTTTTGCAAACGCAGAAACAGACGGCCGAATTTTTCGCCGAGGGCAAGGGCTCGGATGATTCGAAAACATTTCGGCTTGCTGAGCAGATTGGCGAGCACATTGATCGGACTCTGGCGACTCAGTTACCCGCGCACAAACGCTAGTCGTGTGCAGGCGGCATCAGAGCGCGATAATTTTATTTGGAGGAACAGCAATGTGGAACGGATTTAAGGTTATCGACTCGGATGCTCATCACCATGAGCCGCAGGATCTGTGGGCGCGCTATGTAGAGCCGGCGTACAAGGATCGGGTCCCCAGAGTCATCGGCATGCAGCGCAACTTCTTCGTCTATGCGCCTGATGACAAGCTCTTCACCGTGCTTGAACGGGGAGCCCCTATTCCTGCCCATCACGACAAGTGGATGGCAGACAAATACGGCGAGGCTTATGACAAATGGTGGTCTCCGGACATTCGGTTAAAGGATATGGATCGTTACGGGTGGGACATTCAGGTCATCCTTTCCACCAACGCGAACCGCATCATGGAGACCGCGGTCAAGGACCAGGAAGCGGGAGCCGCCATGGCCCGGGCCTATCACAACTGGTGCCACGAGTATGCCAGTGCCGATTCCGCGCGTCTGAAGTTCACGGCGACTTTGCCCGGGGGCGATCCCGAAGCGATGATTTTGGAAGCGCGGCGTGCGGTGGAGAAGCTGGGCGCCGTCTCGGTGCGGAATCCATTTTTACCGGCGGGCAAATGGTTGCACGAGCCCGAGTACGATGCCTTGTGGCAGTTGGCCAGCGATCTTGACTTCCCCATCTCGGTCCATGGCGAGTCGCGCCACTTGAGGGCCGCGCCCTTTCGGGCGCTCCGTGGGGGAGAGCTTTTCAGCGCTCTCGACCATATGATCGGCTTTCCCATGGACAACATGGTGACCATGGCGCACTTCATTTTCAGCGGCGTCTTGGGGCGGTTCCCCAACCTCCGGCTTGGAATCTTGGAGTCCAACGTCGGCTGGGCTAATTTCTGGCTCCCCCGTATGGACGATCACTCCCATGGGCGCCGGCTCATCTTAGGCGCCGCCTTGCCGATGAAACCCAGCGAGTACGTGAAGCGCCAATGCGTGATATCCGCAGACCCGGACGAACCCGGCCTGGACGGCGTCATCGACTTCATGGGTGACGACAACCTTGTCTGGAACACTGACTATCCTCACCCGGATGCGCCGGATCCCGACCAGGTCCTGCCCTGGTTCGCAGAGCAGCCAATCTCGGACGACAGCAAACGGAAAATTCTATGGGACAACGCAGTCCGGCTCTACGGCCCCCGGCTACTGGAACGCGCGCCGTAGGTTTTCCATTTCTTTCATTGACGGAGAGATTGCCTATGATTCTTAGTTAACCGGTAAACTGAGTAAATGGATTGGCTCTGGCGCAAGGCGGCTGTGCAGTTCCAGGTGTGACGTTGGTTTCAGCCAGATTGACATGGCGCTGTTTTATCGGATAGTGTCTCCCGCATCTGGATTTCCGCAGGTAAGAACATGTTCGTCGATGAACTGCCCACAAAAAAAATCGGCTACTTGTCGCCGCGCCACGTGATTGAGAATCAAGCGTACGAGTTCTATCGCCTGGCTCCTCCGGGCGTGATCCTAGTGATCGTGCCCTGCGGCCTTGAGAAGTTCACCGCCGAGGACGTCGAGCGCGTGACCCAGCCCCTCGACCGGATGCTCGACATGCTGGTGGACCGCGATGTCGATCTTATTACCCAGACGGGCGTGCCCCTGCCGCTGTTGATCGGGGTCGAAGCCCACGACGCGCTGGTGCGGCATATCGCGGACTACACCGGCATCCCGGCAACGTCGCAGCTTCTTAACGTGATCGCCGCGTTAAAGCACCTGGGGCTCAAGAACATCCTTGTCGCCAACAAGTGGACCGACAAAATGAACGAGACACTGCGCGCCTTCCTTGCTCGCGAGGGCATCTTGATCGTAGGCGTCTGCAACAAGTCGCTAACGCCGAGTGAATTCTCCAGGATCTCGACGAAAGACAGCGCCCAACTTGCCTACGACCTGGGCCTGCAGGGATTCACGGATCATCCGGAAGCGGACGGTCTTTATATCGGCGGCGGCAGTTGGTTGTCCCAGCCGGTATGCGATCAGCTCGAGGCCGAAGTCGGCAAGCCCGTCGTTTGCAACCTGGGAGCAATGGTCTGGAATACCCTGCATCAGGTCGGCGCATGGCGGTCGATTCCCGGCCACACGCGTCTGCTAGCCGGCGACTGACGGCGCCACGACCACGTGGTCGCGCTGCTCCGGCCTTCAACAGAGTTCAGAGCCGCCCTTAGTTTACCAAAGGAGGCAATCGGCCAAGGATTGGATCATGAACGGTTCGTGCTGGGCCGAGTTCGAAGCACCGCTAGAGAATGTTCCCGCAGTCTTAGGTACCGTTGGTGAACCCACTTAACCCATAAAGGAGTGAAAACCATGCCGGAATACCAGACGATTAAAGTCACTCGGAAAAATGCGTGTGCGACGATCGAATTCACGCCGCCGATCCTGACCCACGACAAGCAGGACATTCCCATCAGGCCTGGCCGCCACCGCGAGCTCGGAATCGCGCTCGAAGAGCTACGCTTCGATAATGAGATCCGCGTTGTCGTCATTACCGGCCAGGGCGACGTGTTTTGCATGACCGCGGCGAACCATCCGCACTTTCACGGCCATTCACCGGACAAGACCTGGGACGGCCTGCAGGCTCTCCAGCACGCCTACCAGCAAATCATCGAGATCGAAAAGCCGGTCATCGCCAAAGTCAACGGCGGGGTGAAGGGATGGGGCTCCAGCCTGGTTTTCTCCTGCGACTTCATCCTCGCCCGTGAGGACGCGGTCTTCTGTGATCACCACCTCGGCATGGGTGACGGCAATCCCCCGGTCGGCAGGCCTGGCGCCGGAATCGTGCCGGGCGACGGCGGCACCATCTTCGTGCCGCTCCATATGAGCCCGCCGCTGGCTCGCGAGTATCTGTGGCTGGGCAAGCAATTGACCGGCAAAGAGCTCTATGAGCGGGGCTGCATCAACGCTGCGGTCCCGGCGGGCGAGCTCGACGCGACCTGCGACCGAATGGTCGACGCGCTGCTGAGAAGGCCGCCCTACGCGCTCGCGTTTGCGAAGCGCGCCTTCAATCGCTTTTATGCCGAGCGGTTCAATTTGATGTTCGACATCGGCTACGCCTACGAGATGATGAACAAGGAACAGAATGCGCGCTATGTCGACGGCCGGGGCGAGAAGACACTTTGAGTGAAGCCGCGCGTAAGCAAGTCCCTCTAGCCTCTCTGGGCCGCAGGAGCGATTCCCATTATTTCAAATGAGCGACGCCATGGAGCCGCCGGTTCCCACCAATGATCCGCCGCGCCCGCCAGGGCGCAAGCCCCGGGTGATCCTGCCCACCGGTGCCTGCGATACCCACTGCCATGTGTTCGGCCCCTGGCAGCGCTTCCCCTACGTCGAAAACCCGCCCTATACGCCCCATGACGTTCCGAAGGAGCAGCTCTTTGCCGTACACGCGCACCTCGGATTCGGGCGCGGCATCGCCGTTCAGGGGAGCCCGCATGGCCTCGACCACAGCGCGCTGCTCGATCTCATCGCGTCCGGCAACGGGCGCTACCGCGGTGTCGGGCTCGCAAACGAGTCCATTGACGATGCGTTCATAGAAAAGCTCCACGAGGGCGGCGTGCGCGCCTTTCGCTTTCATACGATCGCCCATCTGACGCCGATGCCGCCCAAGGAATTCCTGCGTGACTTGGCCGCGCGCACTAAGCCGCTGGGCTGGCATATCGTTCTCCAACTGGTGCCGGAGACTCTCGATCTCGCGGAGATGTGCCTGGGTTTCGATATTCCGGTGCTGATCGACCACTTCGCGCGCATCGACGTCACGCAAGGCCTCGACCAGCAGCGCTTTCGCTACCTGCTTGATCTGGCTCGTCAAGACAAGTGCTGGATCAAGATCGGTTGCGCCGACCGCATCACTCGGATTGGTCCGCCCTACCCCGACGTCCTGCCTTACGCCCGCGCGCTTGTGGAGGCGGCGCCGGATCGGACCGTCGTTGCTACCGATTACCCGCACCCCAACCACAAGCAGATGCCGGACGACGCCGACATCGTCGATTTCATCGGTGACGTCGCGCCGGACCCGATGTTGCTTCGCCGTATCGTCAGCGATAATCCCGCCCGGCTTTACGGGTTTGAATGAGGCTGCGTCGAGAGACGATCAAGATGCCGTTTGTCGGGCCGGCCTAAGTCCCGGCATTGCATTGACGAATAAAATAACCTTACTAGGGAGGACAAAGACCATGAAAGAGAGCAATCCATCGACTAAACTAGACGATCCGATGGTGCCCGTGCCCATCCCGGAGCAGGTCCCGGCGAAAGAAGGGCACGCAGAGCTTCCGGGCACCCGCCTTTGGTATTGGGACACCGGCGGCAGCGGAGCGCCGGTCGTGTTTCTCCATTCGGCGTCGCAGAGCGCGCTGATCTGGCTGTACCAGCAGCCGGTGTTCGCCAAGGCCGGTTATCGTGTCATCGCGTATTCGCGGCGCAACCATTACAACTCCGACCTTGCCGCCGAGAGCAATCCGGGGATCGGGTCGGAAGACCTGCACAACCTGATCGAATTTCTCAAGGTGGACAGGTTCCATGTGGTGGGCTCGGCGGCCGGCGGCAGCGTCGCGGCGGATTACGCATTCTCGCACCCGGAACGGCTCCTTAGCGTGACGGTATCCAATAACAATCTCGCTGCCCGCAACGGCTACATCGCCGACACAGCCGCCCGGATCAGGCCCAAGGAAGAGCACACTTTGCCGCGCTGGTTTTGGGAGCTTGGTCCTTCGTACCGGGCGGCCAATCCCGAGGGTACGGAAAAATGGAGTGAGCTGAACCGCAGGTCGTTAGCCGGAAAAGGCGCCCGGCAAAAGCAGACGAACGTGGTGACGCCGGCAAAGCTGGAGACGTTGCAGGTGCCAGCCCTCTTGATGACCGGCTCGGCCGACCTCGCGACCCCGCCTTCGATCACGCGGATGATTGCGCGCCATGTCCCCAACAATGAAGTCGTGATCATCCCCGAGTCCGGGCATTCGCCCTATTGGGAGCACCCCAACTTTTACAACCGCGCGGTGCTCGACTTCATCGGCCGGCATGCGAAATAGGAGCGAAGCGGAGTAGGATGCGGCCTGGACACGACTCGGCGCTGAAGACCGCGGAACGAAACTCCAAGTGGCTTGATGTCTCGAGGCCGAAAAAAGGCCCCAACTCCGGCGCCTGCAAACCTTCCTTGGTGATGTATGCACCCATGTGAGGTTGATAATAAATGTCGGCACTTACGTTCAAGTGCCGACATTTAGTTCACCGACTAATCCATTAGGGCACTCAACGTGGGCAGTCACTCCGTCTTGTCAACGTTTTCACACATTAGCGCCCGAAATGGGAGGGTGTTACTGAGAGAACCTCTGCGCCAGCCATCCCTCGCCGGCCAGGGTGGCGATAAGGAGGATTGCCAGAGGGAGGGAGAGGTCCACCCGCTTGCCGCCGTTCTCCAGGGCTTCAAGCGGAATCACTTGGGCGCGGATGGGGCTGAGCTTCGTTTCCAGGTCCTTTTCGCTCAGAGTATCGAGCCGCGATTCCAGATAGGGCGGATTGACTGCGTACATTTCCAGGGCGCCGGCGGGCTTTTCCGAGAGGGAAGGAAAAGCGATACGATAGGTGCCGGTAAGATCGTTTTCGGTAAACGAGGCAGCTGCGGCCTCGCCTTGCGCGTTGACGGAAACTTCCCGTTCTTTGTTGTCCGGTTTGATTACTTTGATTCGCTTCCCGACAAATGATGGGGGAAGCGGAATGGTTTTCGTCTCGCCACTGACGATGCCGGCATCGAACGCGCCCGTTTTGTCTCCGGAAAGATAGCGAACCAGGGCTTGGACGAGGGGCAGGTAGACGGTTTTTATCGGCAGGTCGGTCCAATCGCGGTCGGCGCTGGTCGTAAACAGAATCACTTTGCCCGGTCCGACCTTTTTTTCCATCGCCAGGGGATCGCCGTTGGCGAGCGACAAAAGTATGGAGCCCGATGGGACTTCGCCGCGGAAGTAGCCTTGAACCGTGGTCGATTGCAGAGATGCGAGCGAAATCGGATCGGTCAAACTCCGCAGGGCCGGATGGTTGGTATCGATCTTGCCAATTTTTTCACCTTTTGTATCGGTGGTCTTTCTATCGATTAGGCGCGCGGGCAAGATTGCAGAGGACTGAAATAGCTTGAGGTTGTAATCATCCTTGTCAACCCTGTTCCCCAGAAAGAACAGCACTCCCCCACCCTGGCGTAGATAATCGGTGACTCTCCGCGCGATGGTGTCCGGGATTACCGAGACGTTGCAGAAGATGATAACCTGATACGCTTCCAGTTGGGCTGACGCCAAACTCTCAGGCACGATCACGGTAGGTAGAAAGAGCGAGGACTCCTGGCTGCCGACCGGATTGAGCGAGCGGGTGAGAAAAAAAGTTTCGCTTTGAATGAGCGAGGTTTGCGGATCGCCGTCAACGAGCAAAACTTTTAATTTGTCCTGGGCGGTCAAGACAAAATGGTCAGTTGGATTGCCGGCAAGGCCGTCTTTTTTGATCGTGACGAAGCCGGGCTGGCTTCCCGGCTTGGTCAAATTCACCTGAAACGTGACGCCGGTTTCCCCTTCCGGAGGCAGCGAAACCAGGCGTTGCTCCACACCTCGCCCATCGAGGTTGAGCTGCACGAGGAGGTCTTTGATCGGCTGCCTGGTGAAATTGACGAGACGGGTTTCGAGCTGTACCGGGAGCCCCACCGCCACCCCCGAAGATTTCAGATCGATCTCTTTGATGGTGGCGTTAGCCGGGCCTGCGTATGGTTTGATTTTCAAGATTTTTAACGGAATCAAGGGATCGTAAGAATTTAGCGCGCCCACTGCGAAGCGGTCCCACCCGGTCACCGCAAGATCCGTGATGATCCAGATTTCCTTCTGCGGCGCGGGCTCGCGCAAAAGATCATAGGCTGTTTGTAACGCCGCGGAAAAATCCGCGGTTCCAGCTGCAAGCGGAATTTCGCTCAGCTCTTTCAGGAGCAGCTCTTTTTCGCTGCGCATGCGCGTCTGGCTCTGCGGCGCCGGGTTGGTCGGAATCACGGCCGCGCGGTCACCCTCATTCAGGGCGGCGATGAAGCGGCGCACGCTTTCCTTTGCCGCATCAAAGCCCTTGCCGTCCAAGCTCCATTTCATGCTGAGCGAATTATCGATCACGATAGCCACAGAGGACGCGCCGCCGGATGCGAAAAGGCCCAGTCCGGTCTGGAAAATAGGATTGGCTAGCAGCAGAGCCAGAAACGCGACGGCCAGGGTTCTAAGCGCTAATAAAAACCAGTGACGCAACCGGTAGGTCCGTGAAATGCGGCGCTGCGAGAGCAGAATAAACCGAACGGCTGGGAAGCGAATCCTTTTAATCCTGCGCCGGTTCAGCAGATGAATGAGAATGGGCAGGGACGCCGCAAGCAAACCGTAGAGATAAAGCGGATGCAAAAAGAAAAACGACATGGCCAGGATTAGCCGCGCCAGCTCAAATAGCTCACCAGCGCCTGGTCGAGCGGCGTCGCGGTGGAGAGGAGCTGGTAATCAATCGAGTTCTTCTGACACTCCTTGCGCAGGTGTTCGACAAACTCATTCACGACCTTGCGGTAAGTCGAGCGGATGCTCTGTGGATCGCTGGTGACCCGCAGGTTCAATTCCTCGATGTCTTCAAAAATCACGTTGCCATCAAACGGCAGATCCAGCTCGGCCTGATCCAGCAAATGAAACACGATCACGTCATTGCCCTTGAAGCGAAACAGACGCAGACCCTTCAGGATCTCCTCCGGTTCATCGAGGAGGTCGGAAATAAGAATCACCAGGCCGCGTCGCGTGAGCTTGCTCGCGACTTCTTCGAGGATCTTGCCGATCGCGGTCTCACCGGCTGCCGCCCGCCGCTCGAGGGCGCGAACGATCTCCATGAAGTACCCCCTGCTGGCCTTGGGAGGAATAAAGGAGTCGATGCGACTGGAAAAAGTGACTAAGCCGGCGGAGTCTTGCTGGCGCAGAATCAAGTAGGCGAGAGAGGCGGTGAGAATACAGCCGTAGGCGAACTTTGTCATTCCGTCCGAAGAGTAGTCCATGGAGGCGCTGGCATCGAGCAGCAGATGCGCTCTTAAGTTAGTCTCGTCTTCGTATTCTTTGATGAAATACCGGTCGAACTTCCCCAGTGCTTTCCAATCAATGCGCCGGATCTCGTCCCCGGGCGAGTACTCGCGATGTTCCTCGAACTCGACGCTAAAGCCTTTCGAGCGGCTGCGATGGATGCCGGACATGATGCCGTCCACGACCCAACGCGCTTGCAGGCTTAAACTGGAGATGCGCGCGAGAACGGCGGGATCAAAATAGTTCTTGTCGCCTTCAGCCACAGTCGGTTACACGCGCGTCAATTCGCTGCTCTTCCTCAGGTCCGGCCTGTTTTTTATTAGCGGGATGCTGAAAAACTCTCTCGGCTCTCGAAGCATTCCGAACTTTTTCAGCCACCTATTCGTATATTAGTAAAAGTAAAACGTGCCCGGGTGCAAGAATGAGGTGGGCTTATCGTGCGCCGACGCCGTCAGCCGAAGGCTTCACCTCAGCGAGCAGTCGCGCCACGATATCCAGGGAAGAAACGCCGTCGGCCTGGGCTTTGAAGTTGGGAATGATGCGGTGGCGCAAGACCGAAGGGGCGAGCGCCTGGATGTCTTCGATCGAGACCGCATAGCGGCCTTGCAGGATCGTGCGCGATTTCGCGCCCAGAATGAGGTATTGGGAGGCCCTGGGGCCGGCGCCCCATTCGACGTAGTCTCTGATGAACTGCGGCGCGGCAGGATTTTGTGGACGTGAGTTCTGGCTTAAGGCCACGGCGTAATCGACGACAAAGGGTGAGGCCGGCACCTGACGGACGAGATCCTGATATTTTATGATTTCCTCGCGGTCCATGACTTTTTTCGGCATGACTTGGCCTACCGAGGTCGTCTGCGTGACGATTTGCACCTCGTCTTCAAAAGGGGGGTAGCGGATCTCGATGTTAAGCATGAACCGATCCAGCTGCGCCTCAGGCAGGGGGTAGGTTCCCTCTTGCTCAATAGGGTTTTGCGTGGCCAGGACGAAGAACGGCAGATCGAGCAGATAGGTGCTTCCGCCTGCCGTGACCTTATACTCCTGCATGGATTGCAGCAACGCCGCCTGGGTCTTGGGTGGCGTGCGGTTGATCTCGTCGGCGAGAAGAATGTTGGTGAAGATGGGTCCCTTGAGAAACTGAAATCTTCTCCTGCCCGTGGCCGGATCTTCTTGCAGGATATCGGTCCCGGTGATGTCCGATGGCATCAAGTCGGGGGTGAACTGAATCCGGTTATGCTCCAGGTCGAGGATCTCTGCCAGGGTGCTGATGAGAAGGGTCTTTGCCAGGCCGGGGACGCCTACGAGCAGGCAGTGACCTTTGGAAAAAAGGGCGATCAAGACTTCTTCGATGACTTTTTCTTGACCCACAATGACCTTGCGGATCTCGCTCAGCATCAACTCTCTGCGGGCAGCAAATTCTTCAATCGCGGCTAGCTCTTGCTCGGCAACCTCGGGTGAAATCATGATTGGTTACTTACTAATACAACCGTCGTTGTTTTTGTTACGGTTCCGTTCCCCATCCCGCAAACGCTCACCCCTCTGCCTGTGCGAGAGGGGTGAGCGCGAGGGTAGGCAAAAAACGGCAAATAGAGCGGATAGAACAACGATTCTGACGTTTGTGTTAAATATACTCCTTAGTAATTATCTTGGCCTCATCAGCTTTTCTAGAGTCGTTTTGGCGTGCTGGGCTCCGGCGCCATCACCGAGAGCGGTATCGGCTTCGTACAGGATCTGATAAATCATCGGGTCAAAGGGGTTGATGTGAATCGCCTGTTCGAGCGCATCGCGCGCGCCACCAAAATTTTTGGTTGCCTGGTAAGCGCTTCCCAAAAGGACCAGAGTGGTCACACCGTCGGGCTCCAGGACCTGAGCCGCTTTCAGATGCGAGAGCGCCTCTTGCGGGTTTCCCAGATGAATTAGGACGCGCGCAAGTTTGTTGAGGATAATAGTGGAATGGGGGCTGCCCTGCAAGGCACGGCGGTATTCCTCGGCGGCCGCGGCCATGCGACCGCTTTCCCGCAGTCTATCTCCAATATGGGTCCGATTGCGCGCGACCACCGATTGGATCTCTTTGAGCTCTACCGCTTCCTCATCCTCTTTCTGGCCGATGACTTTTAGTTTCCGAATCCGGCTGCCCTCCGTCTCCTTCAGCCCTTTGCCTTTGAGAAAGCTCTTCCAATCCTTCTCGAAGTCGCTATAAGAGGTTCCCAAAAGCGCCTCGATGGCTTGCGGCGTGGGCTTCTGTGCGACCTCGGCCATGAGCCGCCGAATGCCCTCGGAGCCCTTCCTTTCGACCATGAAGTCGACCGCGGAAGCAGCCTCGGCGTACGCCAGCTGAACTTGTTCGGGCGTTTCAAGATAAATCAGGGACGGTTCCATTTTCTTGAAACCGACAAAATCATCTTTCTCCAGGGCGCGCGCCAACAGCGTCTCGTTCGGCACGGTGAGATAGTCCGGTCTGCTCTTCGGCTGAGGCTGGCTTCGCCAGCGCGTTTCGTAGAAGCGCGCCAGCCCTTCATGGAGCCAGATCGGTGTTTTGTTATTGCTTACGGCAACGATGATATAGTGGACGTATTCGTGGCTGAGCGAATCGAGCCAGCGGTAACCTTGAAGCAGGGCTCGTGGCGATATGATCATGACCTTGTTGAATTTGCAGATCCCCACCGCCCCGGTCTCTTCGATATCGCGCAGCGAAAGGGTAGAGATGGCGTTGAAGGAGGGGGCATCCGGCGCGATCTCGACTCGGACTTTTGCCTGCGGGCGATAGTTAAAGATTTCCCCTAGGGCTTGATAGCTCTTTTCCAGGGTGTCGAGAGCGAGCGGCGCGAGGATCGCGTCCCGCTCCGGATCGAGGTACACGGTAAAGTGCGCGCTCTCGTAGGGTTTGAGCTGCTTCACGGTGTCGTCTGTCCGTTGCGCCAATAGGCGTAGTCCCTGGCGCCGCTCCTTGGTGGAGTCAATGGCGAGACTCTTTTCCACGGTGCGCAGTGATTCCGCGTAGTGGCCCTGATAAAAAGCAAGCCAGGCTTGCAGGTCCAGGACTTCCGGTGATTTGGGCTGCGCGCGTGAGAGCTGCGCGATCAACTGTTCCGCCTGCGGCAAGCGCCAGGCCTCAAGGTACTCTTCGGCTTGCTTAGCTACAGGATCGGCGGGAGCGTCGGCGGCAAAAGAGAAAGTAAAAAGTAAAAAGTAAAAAGTAAAAAGTAAACAAAGTAGTCTCAAATTTCGCGCAATCATTGTTAAACGCCAGCTCGAGTTATTCTGACAAGTTTTTAAAGTAGCTCTCGACTTGCTCTTTAAATTGCGGCGGGACGCCTTGCTTCAAGGACTCCAGAATCTCTTCACGAAAGCTCCGCGGCACTTTGTAGTCCTCTTTGCCGGGGAGGCGGAAACGTTCCATATCCAGTCCGGTCATGCCCCCTTCAACGTCAAACTGAGGGAACGCCGGCATTCCCGGAAGTGGCACGAGCCTGCCGGAGGGAAGAAAGCGTCCGCGGCGAAAGAGGAAGCCTACCGGCATCCGTCCCAGTTGGCCCCTTTGTGCGAGCTGCTCCATCGCGTTTTGCATTTGCTGCTGCGACTGGGAGAGTCGCTCCAAAGCCTCGCGCTCTGGTGGGACGGCGCCGGGAGCATCCAAGGCGCCGAGCCTTCCCTGTGCCTTTCCCATGGACTTGCCCGCTTCCTGGATATCCCTGGCGATCTTCGGATCTAGGGATGGAAAAAGCTGGAAAAGGCTGGTCAGTTTCTCGTAAAGCTCCTCCGTTCGCCCTTGCACAGTCCCTTCGCGCTGGGTGAGGTCGCGGAGCCGTCTCTTATCATCGTCTCCCAGGTTCCCTTGTGGTTGCCCGAAAAGGTGTTCCAGGTCTTTTTGCAGCTCGCTCAGATCCGCCTCAGCCTGCCGGGCCTTTGCTTCCTGTTGGGCCGAGCGCTTTTTGGCCAGCTCTTGACGCGCCTTGTCCATGATCTCCGCAAAAGCGGCGAAGTCTTTTTTTAGCAACCGCTCGATCATATTTTTTATCAGATTGTTCATTGTCGCGTCGTCAAGCTGCGCCCCCGGCGACGCCCCGCCCGCGGCGCTTTCGCGCTCGTCGTCGGGAAAAGCTTCTGTGAGTCGCGAGAGCCTGTCATAGGCTTTGTTGTGATACTGGTCGACTTCCTCTTTGAGAATCTGGTCCCGCTGCGCCAGCGTTTGCTTTTGTACCCCTTCAGTGTCGACGAGAATCTCTTGCTGCTCCCGGACGATCTGCTGCAGCTCATTGGCGGACCGCATCATCTCTCCCTGCATCCGGTCCATGGTCGAAGCCATAGCTCCCTGCTGAGCGCTTTGCAGAGAAGCGACCATCGATGCGAGTTGATTGAAAAGCTCGCGCGCCAGCTGCATCGCTCCCTCGATATCCCCCTTTAACAGGCGCTGGCGGATCTCTTCCAGCAGGGAGCGCATCTCGCTGAAAGGCAGTCCCTGCATCGCTTCGCTATTCATGAATTCGTCCGGCAGGCGCGAGGCAAATTGCGATAGGGCCTGCTGGAGGGAGCCGAGCAGGTTCGCCAGCTGCGAAATTTCTTTGAGCACGGAATCCAGCTTGGTGTCACCGCTTTTAAGCTTCTCAAGGGAGTCCATCAAACGCTCCTGGCTCTTCATGAGATCCTGGCCCGTTTGCGCCACCTTTTGGGCTTCGAGGCGTTTGCCGATTTCTTCGGCGAGCTGCGACATTCTTTCCAGCTCGGAGGCCATCTCGTCGCGGGCCTGGGCTTGTTCCTCGGGTTGGGAGGATTGTTGTTGCTTTTTCCAGAGCTCATCTTTGGTGTATTGGAGGTTTCGTTTCAAGGCGTCCAAGTCGGTCCAAGTGGCGAAATCTGAAAGCCGGTCTTTTTCGGTGCTCTGCATGAGGCCATCAATCTGCTTGATCATTTCTCCGGCTTTTTGCTCGAAGCTCTGAGGCTTCCCATCTGGCTGCGACTGGGTAGCGCCCTCGGGAGACTCCTGGCTGGAGCGGGCAGGGCTTTCCAGATGATCGGCGAGCAGATCGAGCATTTGCCGGGAAAGGTCCTGAACCATTTCCGCAACGCGCCCGTGCTCTCCCTTGAGGTCTTTAAGTCGCAATCGCAGAGCGCGCGACGAGCCCAGCTTGGGACCGGAAATGGTATCATTATCGAGGACCTCAAGGTGATAGACGACCTCTTCCTGGTCGCGCAGCCCTAACTTTCCCAGGTCCCAACTGAAGCGCTCCCGAGCGATCAGTTTTTTGTTGCCTTCTTTGTAGATGGATATTTTTTCCTGTCGATCTGCGCTGATTTTGGGAACGAGGTTGATCTCTTGAATCCCGAAGTCGTCGCGCGCGCTGAACTCAAGCGTGAGAGTCTCGTCACCGTTGACTTCAAGATCCTCTGTGGGGTTGAGCAGGTCGACGGTCGGAAACCCGTCCGGACGAACCGTGACGTCGTAAACGATGGCAGTGTTGCGAAAGCCGAAAGCGTCTTCGACCTGAACCTGATATTTTTGGGACTGAAAGAGGACGAAATTTCCGGAGATTTTTCTCCCGTCGATCTTGAGAGGCATTTCTCTCCCGCCCTCAAAGGCAAGATAGGCCTTGACCACATCTTTGGTGGTTACGGCTTCGAGGCTGATCGTGGATCCTTTAATGCCGTCGATGTTGCCGCCCTGAAGCGTTTGCTGGGGCAGAGCTGTATAATGGGGCGGGTAGAGAACAGCCCGGAGATTGCCGATTTCCGGGGGGTCAATGACCTCCAGGGTGTACCAAGGCGAGACGAAAGGACCGGTTGCGACTCGGTATCGCAGCGTTCTCTCTAGCTCGCGGACCGTGCTGGAAAACTTCCCGTTATCAAATCCGTCCATGCGGATGGTTTCGACCCGAGGCGTGACCTCCGTTGGTTGCTCGGAGGTCTTGGGCACGTCTTGGAGAATCAGGTCAAGAGACTTTGGGATGTTTCCCGAGGCGGTCGCCCGGATCGTCACGGAGGAACCACGCGCCACGCGGACTCCCTTGGGTGTAACTTCAAGGGCGGTATCGGCCGGCGGGATGTCTTTTAACGGATGAAGCAGCAGGCTGAAGGTCTTTCCCACGGAGGCGGGGTTGAAAACTACGATCGCAAACACCGGAACGAAAACGATTCCTAGGAGCCGGAGGTGATTCCTGACTCCGTCGGTGCGGACGAGGTCTTTCACCTGAATGTTTTGGATTTGCCGGCGTGTCGTGCGCAGGAGCGCCAAGACCATCGGCACAGACATGCCTTGCGTGGGCTTCTGGCTGGTGATCTGCGAATAAAGCTGCAGGGAATTGATCAGATTGTTCTTTAACTTTGGGTTCTGGCTTTCCACATACAGGGCGGCGTGTTCCCGCGACACTCTTCTCAAGAACTGAAACAGAGTCCAGCCCAAAGCCACGCCCAGGGAAACGAGCGTCAGCAGCGCGTATATGATGGGCGCATACGGAAAGTAGAGCTTCAACTCCTCAACGCCGAGGCCAAGCGAAAAAGCCAGGATCAAACAAGTGGCGGTCAGGCACAGACCCTCCACTCCTTTGAGCATGGTGAGCCTGCGGATCAGCCTGTTGAGGAAGGAAGCTAGATCTTGGTATTCTTCCTGTCCCATGACCGAATTTCAATATCTTAGCGGGGTTTTCCTCCCTTGTCTATCCGGGTTGGGCCGGACAAAAGTAGCAAATGCCCGCTCCATGTGTTAAGACAGTGCAACTTTCGAGCTATAGGAAAGAGGGAATGACGGCATGGACTTGGAGGCGCAGGAGATATCTTACGTATTTCATGAGGGACACGATGACGAACACGAGGACCACGACGACCCCGCACAGTTCGATGAAAACCATCCGATGTGGCGCTCGGAGCGAATTTCGCTCACGTCGGTCGGGATCGACATCGGTTCCTCGACTTCGCACCTGATCTTTTCGCGCCTGATATTGCGCCGCCAGGGAATCGCGCTTTCAAGCCGTTTTGTTGTGGTGCGCCGGGAGATCGTTTACGAGTCTCCGATCCTGCTCACCCCGTACGTCGACAAGACAACGATCGATACCCAGAAGCTCGATGCTTTCATCCACGAAGCCTATCATCAGTCGGGCCTGACTCCCCAGTTGATCGATACGGGGGCGGTGATTGTTACCGGTGAGGCGGCCAAGAAGAAAAACGCGGAGGCGATTGCGGCGCTTTTTTCTGCTCAGGCAGGCAAGTTCGTTTGCGCCACCGCCGGGCATAACTTGGAAGCTCTGCTGGCTGCCTACGGCTCGGGGGCGGTACGGATGACTCGTGAGGAACCCGGGGACTTGACTGTCATGAATGTCGATATTGGCGGGGGAACAAGCAAAATTGCCATCGTTCGGCGTGGCGATGTGATCGACACGGCAGCTCTGGAGGTCGGGGCGCGGCTGGTGGCTATGGATGATCAAGGGAAAATCGATCGTCTGGAAGACGCCGGGGCAACGATCGGCAACGCCGCTGGGGTCTCTCTGAGCTTGGGGAAAGTGCTACAGGCAAGCGAAAAGGATGCTATGGCGAGTCTTCTGTGTAACTGTCTCTATGAGGTTCTGGAACGCCGTCCGGCATCCGCTTTGACACAAAGCTTGATGCTGACTCCAGAGGTCGCGTTTCCAGACCCTATCGACATCATCACATTCTCCGGGGGCGTGTCTGAATACATTTATGGATTCGAGAACAGAGACCTGGGAGACCTGGGCAATGAGCTTGGCTGCAAAGTGCGCGAACGGGCGAAACTCCTGCCCGGCAATACGCTCTTTAAGATGCCGGACGTACGCATCCGAGCCACGGTGATCGGCGCTTCTCAGTATACCGTTCAGGTGAGCGGCAACACAATATTCCTTTCGCATCCGGGCCTGCTTCCCCTGCGCAACCTGCAAGTTATCACTCCCCATATCGAACAACGCGAGACGATCACGCCCATGGACGTGAAAGTCGCTGTCGAAAAAGCCCTGCAGCGCTTTGATCTGCAAGACGCAGAGCGCGCGGCGGCTCTGGCTATCCATTGGGAAATCGGTCCGTCTTATCCGCTTATTCGCACCCTGGCCGAGGGAGTGGCGGCTGCCATGAAGGAGCATGTGGGGCAGGGGCATCCGTTGGTGCTGGTCTTTGATGCTGACATTGCGAAGCTAGTGGGGAATATTATTGACAAAGAGATTTTGCCCGGCTCCGGCATCATCTCTATCGATGGGATTGACCTGAGAGACTTTGACTTTATCGATATCGGGGAGGAACTGCCCGACGCTAAGGCTGTTCCGGTCGTTATCAAGTCCTTGATTTTCCGCCATGCGGAGCGGGGCCGCGGGCACCTCTTAGGGCACTAAGCAGGACTGGGCAACGAGGACTGAGAGCCGAGTTGAGGACAAGGAATTGGGGTGGTTCTCACTCATGGCTCAGCACTCAGTCCTCAACACTATGAGGGTCGATGACAGAGATTCTAAACGACATCTATACTTGGCCGTGGTTCTCTGAACCGCACGGCTACAATTTTAATGGCCATCTTATCATCCACGCGGAGGGGAATCTGTGCATCGATCCGGTCGAACCGTCCGAAAACGACCTGGAAGAGATGACGCGCCGCGGCGTGAGCCGGATCCTGCTCACGAATCGCAACCACTCGCGCGCCGCTAATAAAGTGCGCGCTCGTACCGGAGCGCGCAGCGCCATTCATCCGGCTGACGCGCCGCACGCGCGCAGCCAGAGTACCGAGCTCGATAATGAATTAAAGGTAGGCGATAGGGTCGGACCGTTCGTAATCGTAGGTGCTCCAGGAAAATCACCGGGTGAAGTGGCCCTGCACTGGCTGGAACGGAAAATCCTGCTTGTAGGCGACGCCGTCGTTGGCAACCCGCCGGGACGCTGCAAGCTGTTACCGGAAACCGTCATGGATGATCCCCCGCGCTTGCGTGAGAGCGTGCGCGGATTTCTTGCCCTCGACTTCGAGATCCTCCTTGTGGGGGACGGAGAACCGATACTGAAAGGCGCCAAGGAACGGCTAACAGAGCTGGTCGGTACCTTTCCCCAACCTTAACCGATTGCGCAATAACTTCGTTGTTTTCCGCCTCCTGCAGCCCTGTCCGCATGCCAAGACGAAGTTGACACCAGACGGTGTCGTCGGATAATTTCTGGCGCAAAATAGCATCGTCGGGCTGCGACAGAAGATTCCTATCATTCCATGCAACCGGGGCAGGAGCGCCGTAACCTAGAGACTCACGAACACACCCCGCTGGCGGAATGGGTTTAGGACCGCACGGGTTAACCTTCGCTTTAAGCGTTCTCGACGAAGAAAACTGAAGTGAAACATTTTCTGTGCCTTCACTCCCTATTCCGACTCAGCACTCATTACTCAGTCCGCAGCACTAATTCAGCAATGAGGACTGAGTAGAAGGAGCCCTAGAAATGAACTCAGAGATCGAAGATGTAAAGGGTGAGGTCGCGAGTGCGAATCGCGTGCTTTCGAACTTGGGCCTAGCGGCCGGCGTGACGGCAGCCCTCGGGCACGCTAGCATGCGCGTCCCTTCGGAGCCCGATCACTTCTTCGTCAAGGGCCGCGAGTATGAGTTTGACGCCTTGGCGATCATGGGGCCGGACGACATGATCATGTGCGACACCGAAGGGTTCCTCATCGCGGGACGTCCGGGGCTGACGCAATGCTCCGAAGTGAAGATCCACGCATGCATCTACAAGACGCACCCCCAGGTCCGGGCGGTCGTGCATGTCCATCCGCGCTACACCGTCCTCATGAGCATCCTCACGGGCACGCTGAAACCAATGTGTCAGGAAGGCTCGCAGCTCGTGCGTCATACCCTCCCGCTTTACCCCCACGTCAAGACCATCCAGAGCGATGCGGAAGGCATGGAGGTGGCAACCCTTTTGGGCGATCACCGTGCAATGCTCCTTCTCGGCCATGGCGCCGTGACGACCGGAAAAAGCCTCTCGGAGGCTGTGTTGGGCATGGCGCAGCTGGAAGAGCAGGCGCGGATGAACTACCTCGCGTACTGCGCGGAAGGCAAGGGATACACCTATTTGACCGACAACCTCATTGACGAGATGTTGAACCGTACGCCGCTTTATGAGCAGCCCCACTTCAAGGACCTCCTCAGGGGCCGCGCAGCGCAGCGCGACGGTATCTGGAATTACCACAAGCGGGCAGCATCGCGGAAGCAGTGACCTTGCCCTGAATCCCGACCCACAGACGGGGTTTCCAGAATGACTCGCTATCGGGCCGTTGATAGCGGGCACGCGTGCGCCAACTGGAACCGGTTTGGCAACGCCGAACGCCAACGGGTGGTTTACCCTTGGAGCCGGGGGCCTGGCAGCGCGTCCGACAGCGCCTCATTGACAGTTCTCTTTTGTTTCCAAGATGACCATACATTGACTTTACCCAGGATTTCTAATATCTAACAAAAATCTTGATTTTACAGGTGGTTAGACTTTATGCAAGAGCCTAGTGGCTGGCAGAATTTCTTGGAGATTGTCACCAAACCAGATAATATTCCGATTGCGGGATTGCTGCTCTTGGTGATCTTCTTTAGCTGGCTCGGCCTCAGGGAGGCCTTAAAAAACGACAAGCTCATTGAGCAGGGGAAAAAAGACGAGCTGCTGAAAGAGATGTGGAAATAGATGCTAAGGTTCTGGGGCTTGGCCGGAGCCCTGGCAGTGGGGTTAGGAGTCGCTTGCCAACAGGCGCATGCTACGCTGTCTTCGGAACCCCAATGGCAGCAAGGAAAAGCATATTTAGGGGAAGGCAGAGCGGAAGACGCGAAGAAGGCGTTTCAGGCTCTCCTGGGGAAATATAGCGGAGAGCCTGACCTTTATCTTTTTTTGGCCGTTGCAGAGCTCAGGTTGCACAACCCTCAGGCCGCCGAGCTGCAAATCGGCAAGGCGTTGGAGTTGGCTCCAGATCATGTCGAGGCCCGAACCTTGCTCGGGTGGATTCAGCTTGAGGTTCATAGGGACTATGATGCGGCAATTGCGGAATATGCCAAGGTTGTTCGACTCAAGCCGGAGTTTCCCGAAGCCCACAACAACCTGGGCGTAGCCTGGCAGAAAAAAGGGGATTTTCAGAAGGCCGTGGAAAGCTTTAACCGGGCGCTGGAGATACGCCCGGATTACACTGAAGCTCTAAGCAACCGCGGCTGGGTGCATGTGCGGCAAAAGGAGTGGCTCCTCGCGCGCGACGACTTTGACAAAGCGCTGCGAATTGACCCCCACCACGAGGGCGCCCTTTACGGGCTGTCCCAGGTTTTCCGCGAGACGCGGAATTATGCCGGAGCCGAGCAGGCATTGGCCAAGCTGACAGCACAGTCTTCCAACTTTGTTTACTGGTTGGAACGGGGTGAAATCCAGCTCCTGCGCTTTTATTGGGTCTTGGTCCTGCTTGCGCTCGGCTTGTTTTTTCGGGCACAGTATAAAAAGAAGATGAGGAGGGTTTCCGATGGCCGATGAGACGGCAAAGAAGCGCAAAGGTACGGCGCTGCTGGCGGTGATGAACGAGAGCTGCTCGAGTTGCGCGGGCTCGCCGTTGTGCGAGCTACACTGTCCGGTGGAGAACTGTATCAACCTTCTGTACGAAGAGGTGCCGCAGGGCGGCTTGAAACCCTATCGCGTCTGGGTAGACAACGACAAGTGCATCGGCTGCCAGATGTGTTTTAGCGATGACTTGACGAAGATCCACGAACATAAGGAAACCGGAGCGATCTACTATGAGTATGGGGGCCGGTTCTACGACAGTAACCGCAAGCCTCTCGAACCCGCCGATGTGCCGAAGAAGTTTCAGCTGCAGTTAATTGGCACCGAGTCGGAAGACCGGCTGGACAAAAAGATCTGCCCCTGGGACGCGATCAAGATGTACGAATACGAAGACGGGCTTGAAGCTTCCGGCTATTTTTATGATCCGGCAAAAATCAAAGTGATCGACGGTCTTTACGTGGTCGACTCGGCGGAGAAGAAACGCCTGGAGGAAAAACAAGAAGAATTCTACGGCGGTTAAGCAACTCGATCGCGGAAGGACATGCATGGAAAAAAAGCTCGAGATCACCGAGACGGTGCTGCGTGATGCCCACCAGTCTCTGTTAGCGACACGGATGCGTACCGAAGACATGCTTCCTGTGGCCGGCAAGCTCGACGAGGTAGGATTCTGGTCTTTGGAGGCTTGGGGGGGCGCCACCTTTGACGCGGCCTTGCGCTATCTTAAAGAGTGCCCCTGGGAAAGGCTGCACAAGCTGCGCCAGACGATACCGAAAACGCGCCTGCAGATGCTTTTGCGCGGCCAGAACCTGGTCGGCTATCACAACTATCCCGACGACGTCGTGCAGGAGTTTGTGGCGCGCGCCGCCGCGGCCGGCATCGATGTCTTTCGGATCTTTGATGCCATGAACGACACGCGGAACATGAGGGCCGCCATCGCCGCCGCGCTTAAAACCGGGAAACTGGTCGAGGGAACGATTTGTTACACCATCAGCCCGGTCCATTCCGTGGATTATTTTCTGCGCTTGGGTGAGCGCTTGGCGGAGATGGGTGTCCAGATCATCTGTCTCAAGGATATGGCCGGCCTGCTCACTCCGTATGTAACCTACGAACTCGTTAAGGGTCTCAAGTCACGGATTTCGTTGCCCCTCCATTTGCACTCTCATTGCACGATCGGTTTAGCGCCGATGAGCTACATGATGGCGGTCGAGGCCGGCGCTGACATCGTGGACACTGCCCTCTCACCGCTTGCTTACGGGACCTCGCAGCCACCTACCGAAGGTCTCGTTGCCGCACTGATGGGAACGCCTCGCGACACCGGTCTTGATCTTAAACTGCTGGGCGAGATCGCGAGTTACTTTCAGAGTTTGAAACGCAAATATGCGGAATTTGACAGCCCGGTCAATTACCAGATCAAGGGGGATCTCCTCGTCTCGCAAATCCCAGGGGGCATGATCTCGAATCTCATCGCCCAGCTCAGACAGCAGAAGGCTGAAGACAAGCTGGAAGCGATCTTGGCCGAGATGCCGGACGTCCGAAGGGATTTAGGTTATCCACCGCTGGTGACGCCAACAAGCCAAATCGTCGGCTCCCAGTCGGCACTGAATGTGATGACCGGAAAACGTTATTCGGTTGTAGCTACGGAGACAAAAAATTATCTGATGGGCCTTTACGGGGACCCCCCTGGACCGATCAACAGGGAGATACAAAAAAAGGCTTTGGGAAAAAAAGAACCGATAAGCTGCCGCCCGGCTGATCTGCTAGCTCCAGGTCTGGACAAGGCGCGAAGAGAGATTGGCGCGCTCGCGCGCAACGATGAAGACGTTCTTTCCTACGCGCTATTCCCGGAAATCGCGAAAGAGTTTTTCCTGTCGCGGGACGGGCAGGGGGAAACCAACCAGACACGAGGCGCAAGCGAATCGCCAGGACTGAGCAATGAGGACTGAGCAATGAGTGGGGATGGACTCAGTTCTCAGCACTCGTGCCGCAGTCCTTTTATGTCAGATCACCTTGTTCAGCGGGTATTCGATGATCCCGACGGCACCGTTCTGGATCAGTTTGGGGATGAGATCGCGAACCACTTCCTCGGCGATCACGCTTTCGACGGAAAACCATTTAACTCCCCGTAACGCCGGTGTTTGATAAAGGGTGGCCACCGTAGGCGCGGTAAGGCTAGGAATGAGCTGGATGACTTTGTCGAGGTCTGGCTCGGCGACGTTCATCTTGATGCCGACTTTGCTTTCCGCCGCCAGGGCACCTTGAAGTAAGAGCCTGATCTGCTCGATTTTTTCGCGCTTCCATGAATCCATCCAGGCACGCTTGTTGGCAATGAGCTGGGGGCTCGATTCGAGCAGCTCAGCAACGATTCGAAGGCCGTGAGCCCGGATCGTGCTGCCCGTCTCCGTGACCTCTACAATTGCATCGACTAGTCCCTCGGCCGCTTTGGCCTCCGTTGCACCCCAGGAAAACTCGACTTCGACAGGGATGTTTTTGCTGTCAAAGTAACGGCGGGTGAAATTGACCATTTCGGTCGCGATTTTTTTGCCCTGGAGATCCTCGATTCTCTTGACCGGGGAGTCCTGCCGCACGGCGAGAACCCAGCGTACGGGTCGAAAGCTTGCTTTGGCATAGACCAACTCGGCGACAAGGTGCACGTCGGAATCGTTTTCGTGGATCCAATCCATACCGGTAATTCCGGCGTCCAAAGTGCCGTTCTCGACGTAGCGCGACATCTCCTGCGCGCGCACGATGCTGCAGCGCAGCGATTTGTCGTCGACCGAAGGAAAATAGCTGCGCTCTATTCCCGATATCTTCCACCCTGACCGTTTAAACAGTTCCACGGTGGCGGTCTGCAGACTGCCCTTTGGGACCCCGAGCTTGAGCTCCATTATTTCTGGTAAACCTCCTTAGGATCAAAGGCCTTCTTGCCCACCACGCTCCAGCGCCTGCCCGCTCGCTTACGGAAGAAGCAACTGCGGTATCCCATGTGACACGCGCCGCCGCCGAGCTGGTTGACATGGAGCAGGACGGTGTCGTTGTCACAGTCGATGAAGATTCCTTTCACTTGCTGGTAGTGGCCGGACTCCTCTCCCTTTAACCAAAGCTTATCGCGGGAGCGGCTGTAGTAGTGCGCCTTTTTGGTCTTCTGCGTCTTCCGGAAAGCTTCTTGGTTCATATAAGCGAGCATCAGGACCTCTTTGGTGCGATAGTCCTGAACCACCACGGGAACCATGCCTCCTTGCTTTGCGAAGTCGATTTTTTCCATGCTAAATTTCTCCAGGAATTCAGGGATTTAACATACCTATGACGGCGTTTCAATGATCGGCGCGTGAAGGGATGGTTAAGTTTGGACCCTGCAGAGGCGTCTTGACGATAGCGCTTTGTAACAGTATTAGCATAACCTCCGGTGCACGCGGACAAAACTTCGGCTGATTGACGAGGGGGAGGGCGGGTTGTAAGATTTTCTCCCATGACTGAATTTATCGTCGTTTACGTGACGGCAAGCTCTGCGGCGGAGGGCGAGCGCATTGCCGCAACCCTGGTCGAAGAACGACTCGCCGCTTGCGTAAACTGTGTCGACGGAGTGCAGTCGGTTTACCGCTGGGAGGGAAAGGTCGAGCGCAACCGGGAATCGCTTCTGATCGTCAAAACGCGTGCAGACCTCCTGTCGCGGCTTGCAAATCGGGTCCGGGAGCTGCATAGCTACACGGTCCCCGAGGTCATCGCGTTGCCAATTCTTCAGGGGGACCAGGGTTATCTCCAATGGCTAGCCGAGCAGTTGCGAAAATGCGACCCTTAGAGCCGCCGGTAAAAAACGTGTTGCGGGAGATTTCCGCCGGCGGCATTGTCCATAGGATTCGGGATGGGGTCACTGAGGTGGCCTTAATTCGCGTCCGTGATCGCTGGTGCCTCCCCAAAGGCCAGGTCGAACCAGGCGAGGCGGTAGCGGACACGGCGGCGCGCGAGGTGCGTGAGGAGACCGGTCTTCAGGCGAAGATCGAAACCGGGCTCGATAATATCAGTTATTGGTTCACCCTGAAGGAAAAGGGCAAGGAGCCAAGCCGCGTCTTCAAGCGCGTTTATTTCTACCTCCTCAGCTACCTGGAGGGTGACGTGGGCATGCACGATGCCGAGGTCGATGAAGCCGCCTGGTTTCCCGGCGCCGAGGCATTGGAGAAACTTGCCTATCCAAGCGAGAAAAAGGTTATGGGTAAGGCGCTCGCATTGTTGGAAAAGAGGGTGGCGGTGTGACAAACAAACGGCAAGGTTTTTTTTCTCTTCCCTACGAAATCGCGGCGGTGCGGCCGCTGCGAGAGACAACGCAACAAGAACGAGAAGCCGCCCTCAAAGGCGCGGGCTTCAACACCGAGCTGTTGCCGCAGGAGATGGTGTATATCGATCTTAAGACAGATAGCGGCGTGAGCGCGGTAAGTACGGGTTTGGTTACGGAGACCATGGCCTGCGGTGCGCTTGAAGCGGGACCGGAAATGGCCCCCGAGGCGAACGCTGCCCTCACATCTCTAACCACAGAGTTTCAACGGTTTTTTGGGTTTCCTTATGTGGTCGCAGTGTCACAGGGAAGAGCTGCAGAACGGATCTGGATGAAGCTCAACATACGGCCGGGCTCTATCGTTCTCGGCAACATGCTCTTTCCATCCACGCGCTTTCACATTGAGTCCAACGGCGCCAGGCTCGTGCAAGTGATCTCGGACAACGCTTATGACGTAATCTCGGATGACCCGTTTAAAGGGAACCTCGATCTTGACAAGCTCGGATCTGTCATCGAGCAACAGGGTCCGCAAAATATAGCCTGCGTCTATGTCGAGCTCTGCGTGAACTCCTGCGGCGGTCAGCCCGTCTCGATAGAGAACCTGCGCCAGGTTCAAAGTGTGTTGAAGCCGAAGGGCATTCCGCTGTTCCTCGACGCGTGCCGAATTTTAGAAAACAGTTTTTTGGTTAAGCGCTGGGAGAAGGGCTTCGAAAACCGCTCGATGGGCGCGATCGTGCGGGAAACGTGCTCGTACGCCGATGGCTGCACGCTGAGCGCGTTGAAAGACTTTCTCGTGCGAGAAGGCGGATTCATCGGCACGCGGGACGAGAAGAACTTTCAACGGGCCTATTTCCAGAGCTTTATCGACGGCGCTCAGCCGTCGAGCACGGCCCTGGCGGCGTTGAGCTCGGCTCTCAAGGAAGTTTTTGGCAATGATCATCATGCTGCCGCCCGCGTGGAGCAAGTTCACCATCTGTGGCGGAGACTCGAGGATCAAGGGATTCCGATCGTTCACCCCGCAGGGGGACACGGAGTCTTCATCGATGTGAAGCGCTTCCTGCCTCGCATGGCGGCGGAGCAGCATCCGGCGGAGGCGCTGGCGGCTTTTGTTTACGCAATTTCCGGGATTCGGGTCACCAAGGGACCGCCGCTGACGCAGGAGCAAACCGCCCTTGGAATAGAGTTGCTGCGCCTTGCGGTTCCGGCGCGGCGCTACCTTCAAGAGCACATGGATGATGTGGCGGACGCGCTAGGGTATGTATTTGAACGCCGAGGCGAGATCAACGGAATGAAGCGGTTAGAGAAGCCCGGAAGGTCGAAGTACGCTCCTGCCCTTTTTGAGCCGGTGATCTGATGAGCGCAGGTGAAACCCTTTCTGTGGACTCTTCCGCGCGCCATCTGGGGATGGTCTTTTTTCAGCGCGTGGCTGAGCTCGGCGAGCGCACCTTCATCAAGCTCCAGAACCAGGGCCGCTTTGAAGAGATTTCGTGGAAAGACTTTGGCGCGCAGGTTGGAAAGATCATCTTGGGGCTCGACTCTTTAAAAATGCGCAAAGGGGAGATGGTTGCCATTGTTTCCGAGAACCGGCTCGAGTGGCTTTTTGCGGACTTAGGAACGCTGGCGGCTGGCCTCCCCAACGTGGTTCTGTCACCGCGGATATCCGATGTTGCGTTGCTCAAAATTCTTGGCCATTGCGCGGCGCGCACAGTCTTTGTCGAAGATGAAGCCGGAGCAAGGCGGGTTTTGAAGCTCAAAGGTCAGCTTCCGCTGCTTGTTCACGTCATCGTTATGGATGCGCCGCGCGTGCCGCTGGCTGGCGTCTTGTCGGTGGCCACCCTCCTGCAAATGGGAGAAAAGCAGGATCCCAGCCGGCTGGCGGAGATTCTGGAGTCGGTGCATCCCGACGATCTGGCCACGATTATCTACACTTCCGGTTCCACGGGGGAGCCCAAGGGAGTGATGCGAACGCAGCGAAATCTTGTCTCCAACATTACATCGGGCGGAGACATCGTCTTGAGCAAGCCGGATGAACTGGTGGTTTTGGTTTTGAGCTTGAATCATCTCCTGGGCCGGTTTGGATTTCATAAAGGTGCCGCAACGGGCAGAACAACGGCTGTCGTGGAGGCAACCGAGCTCGAGGTGGATCTCAAGACCATTAAAGCCCTCGCTCCCACCTCCCTGAGCCTTGTTCCACGCGTGCTGGAAACGATGTGCGACGCCATTATTTCGCAGGGAGAGAATCGTCGCAATTGGGAGGAGCTCGAAGCTTGGGATCGGAAAAAAAGCGCGCGCGACTCGTCAGGAGCGGCGGAATCAGAGCGCTGTGATTGGTTGCAAAAGACACTACGGGCTGCCTTCATGGATGCTTTCGGAGGGAGGGTCAAATACCTTTCCTACGGTGGGGCGCCCATGCCGCCTCGGTTGATGCATCTTTTTAAGCTGATGAAGATACCCCTGCTGGGCTCGTACGGATCTACGGAGTGCGGAGGAGTTACCTTGAGCGGGCTCGGTGAAGTCCGCCCCGGCAACCTGGGGCAGCCGTTTCCCAATACGGAGGTTAGAATTGCTGAAGACGGCGAGATTCTGGTGCGGGGACCGACGGTGACTCCGGGGTATTTTGGCGACGCGCAAGCGACGCGTGAAGTCCTGGACGTCGACGGTTGGTTTCACACGGGCGATCTCGGCGTGATCGAAGCTGACGGCTCGTTGCTGATGATCGGGAGGAAGAAAGATGTTTTTTACTGCTCCGACGGTTCGAATATCTACCCGGGGCGCATCGAACTGTCCCTGGAAAGCGACCCCTTCATCCGCCACGCGGTCCTAGTCGGTGATTGCCGACCTTTTATTGCCGCGCTCCTAGTCCCCGACAAGCAGAGAATGGCAATGGAGCTGGGGAGAGAAATTGCGATGCTGTCTCACGCCGAGATGGAGCGATTGCTGCGCGCCAGCCTGGAAGGAATCAACATGGGGCTCGAAGAGAACGAGAAGATCAAAGGATTTGTCATTCTGGAGAGGGATATTCCGGAGAAGGTCAGAAGCGTCACCGCTTTTCAGAAAATCAAGATTGACCGGAAAGCAGCCGCGGAGCTCTATCGCAAAGAGATCGAATCGATTTACGGCAACGCGGGCGCCGTTGGTACGCATCAGCACTTGGCCCCGCAGTTCGGCGAATGAGCATTTCTGTGCTCTCTCTCGAGGAACGTCTGCGTTCTTCGTCGCATGCGCTCGTGATCGGCGTCGGTGGCGGTGGCGATGTGGTGGGGGCGCTTGCCACCGCGCGGTTTCTTGAGTTTTGCGGTTTAAGGTTCACGCTCGGAGGGCTTTCGTGGGAGCGTTATGTTTACGATCCCAAGCCCGGACCGCGAAACCTGGCAGAGATCCAAAACCTCAGGGTACTACACCCGCGCGTTGGCATGGCGAATGACGCGACGCAAACTGCCGACGGCGTGCGTTTCGCCGAGTCAAAGATGGCCGCGCTTTATCACAACGAAGTCCTACTCATCGATATCAGTGGCGGGCCAAGCGAAGTGGCCGAGGGGTTGGAAGAGGCGGCAAGGGTTCTGGAGGCCGACCTCCTCGTAGGCCTCGATGTCGGCGGCGACTCGCTCGCGGATGGGACCGAGCCGGGCTTGCGCAGCCCGCTGGCGGATTCGGTAATGCTGGCTTCATTTGCGGCATTGGAAGCGCGCGGCCAGCGCGCATTGTGGGGGGTTTACGGCTACGGCAGCGACGGCGAGTTGACAACCGATGAGATCGAGTCCGCCCTTGGCCGCGTTGCTCAGGCTGGTGGCTTTCTGGGGGCCTGGGGTCTAACGCCGAAAGTGGTAGCGGAAATGGAAACGGTTGTGCGCGAGGTTCAAACCGAGGCGAGCGCTATTCCGGTCGCATGCGCGCGAGGCGCGTGGGGAGAAAAGAAAATCCGTGGCGGACAACGTAAAGTCAAGCTAACCCCTTTAGCAGCATTGACGTTCTATCTTTCGCCGAGCGTTCTCTTTCACGCGCTGTCGGCGCCAGCGCGCAAGCTAGCGGGCGCTCGCTCGCTCGAAGAGGCCAACGACGCGCTGCACGCACTGGGATTGAAAACGGAACTGGACCTGGAGCGGGAACGTTACCAGAGGGACAAAATTTGAAACTGAAGAGTGTCAGCTGAAATCATGATAGGATCGCTGCCAAACCAGTCGGCCCTCGGGTTTTGCTCTCCCGTTTCCGTCGAAATTGCTTTACCTTGGTGGTTATGGAGCAAATAACTATACCAAGGATGTGATCGTGAAGAGAGAGATCAAGCCGAGCTGGTCAAAAGAGCAGCAGGCGGCGGGAAAGCAAATGCATCAAGCATGGGAGGCATTTTTCGCGGCAGCTGAGAAAGCAGAGAACGCTCCCGTAAAACCTCTTCTGGATTGCGCTAAAGAACAGAGAATTGCCGCGATTCAGGCCCGCCATGAAAGCGAACTGTTGCGCTACCCGAACGTCGCCGGCATCGCCACCGGCATCCGGACAAAGGGAGGAAAGCCAACCGGCGAGCCTTGCCTAGTCGTTTATGTCGAACGAAAAATTCCTAGAGCTAACCTAGGGAAGAAAGAAATTCTACCTCGCAAGATCGAGGGAATTCCTGTCGATGTGGTGGAGGCTGGCAAAGTGGAACCATTGAGGCTTTCGGTCTCAGCGGCTTCGGGTATGAGGGTTCGCTCGTTCCGTTTGATTCACCAAGGCTAAGCCGGTAGATTTTGTCCCGTTGATCTCACGGAGGGGAAATCAATGATTCATCCCGTTGCTTTCGGCGATGCTCACATGGAATGCCGGAGTCTGAAAGAGACCGTGCCTGTACTCACGGATCTTTTAGCCTTCGAAAGGGTCGCCGCCGGTCCTGAGAGCGTGATCCTGAAAAACCCGAACAGCGACTGGCGACTGGTCGTGCACGAGGCTGGTCAGGAAGCGCCGGCCAAGCAGATGCATAATCATTTCGGCGTTCGGGTCGCGACGCTGAAAGAGGTCGACGCGGCGCGCGACTATCTGAAGGCGCAAGAGAAAGTCTACGGCATCAGGCAACTGGGGCAGCCGGAATATTCCCATGGCTCTTATTCGCTCTATTTCTTGGAGCCCGGAACGAACGGGTGGGAAATCGAGTGTTATGAGACGGTGCTGCGCAAGGAGTCGGGGGGAGCGCGGTTGGGCGGCGTCAGAGCGCCCCACTGGAAAAATTTGCTTCCCGTGGAACGCTTCCCAGGCCGCGGCTACGTTCCTCAGGCTTTCACGCACGGCACGCTGGCCTGCGGCGACTTGAAGACTTCCGGGAACTTCTACGCTAACGTGTTGGGGCTGGAAGTGCACCAGGCCAACGATCATGTTCTCTACGTCAAAGCCGCGGAGAGCAAGCCTTACGTCGTCTGCGCCGTGCGCAAGGAGTGGAAAAATCTTTCGCCCAATTTCCGTTTCGCTCTGCGGGTCGAGTCTAAAGACGATGTCATGCGAGCCCACCGCTACCTTGCTGAAGCAGGCAAGGATCTGGGCGTAATCCAGTTGGGTGAACTCAATGAGAATGGGTCCGTTTCGTTTCTGCTTAGCGATCCCGACAAAAATTGGTGGGAGGTTGTCGCCGCGAGTCAAATTGCATGAGACTCTCTATTGAAACTATTTTTTCAGCGGCTGGCTAGGCGACCTTAGTCTGCACAGCCGCAAAACTCTTTCAGTTGCTGGTCTAGACGCCAGCTTCTTTTCAAACTTTGAAAGCTTTCTTCCCCGGGTAAACGGCCCGTTTCCCCAGTTCCTCTTCGATCCGTAAGAGTTGATTATACTTCGCCGTTCGCTCCCCGCGGCAGGGGGCGCCGGTTTTGATTTGACCCGCGTTGGTGGCTACGGCCAGGTCGGCGATGGTCGCATCTTCGGTTTCTCCCGAGCGGTGCGAGATCACGGTCGTATAACCTGACGCCCGCGCCAGTTTGATAGTCTCCAGGGTTTCGCTCAAGGTGCCAATTTGATTGACTTTGATGAGGATCGAGTTGGCGACTCCGGATTGGATTCCGCGCGCCAGTCGCGCTTTGTTGGTCACGAAAATATCGTCGCCGACGATCTGAACCTTTTTTCGCAGCGCTTGCGTCAGGGTTTTCCAACCATCCCAATCGTCTTCTCCCAGCGGGTCTTCGATGGAAACAATGGGGTACTGCCGGATCCAGTCCTCGTAAAGCCGCACCAGAGTCGCGCTATCTCGCCCGACCCCATCGGACTTCTTGAAAATGTACTTGCCCTCTGCGTAGAGTTCGCTTGCCGCGACATCAAGAGCCAGAGCAATTTGCTGCCCCGCGCGATACCCGGAGCGTGTAATTGCCTCTAGCAGAACCTCGACGGCTTCCTCGTGGCTTTTTAGATCGGGCGCGAATCCCCCCTCGTCACCGACGTTGGTCGAATATCTGCGTTCCGTGAGAACCTTTTTTAAGGTTTGAAAGACCTCAGCGGCGGCTCGCAGAGCTTCGGCAAAACTTTTCATTCCCAGCGGGACAATCATGAACTCCTGGAAATCCAGGTTGTTGTTCGCGTGCGCGCCGCCGTTCAAAACATTCAGCATAGGAACGGGGAGAGTCTGGGCTGCGTTGCCGCCCAGGTAGCGGTAAAGGGGAACCCTGTCCGCCTGAGCCTGCGCCTTCGCGACCGCCAAGGAGACTCCCAAAATGGCATTGGCACCGAGCCGTGCCTTGTTGGGAGTGCCATCTATCTCGTTGAGCAGACGATCAAGTCCTGCCTGGTTTTTTGCGTCCGTTCCTTTGAGCCGCGGGGCGAGAATCCGGTGAACGTTGCGGATTGCTTTTTTTACCTCCTTGCCGCCGAAGCGTGTGCCGCCGTCTCGGAGTTCCACGGCTTCGTACTTTCCGGTCGAGGCCCCGGACGGAACCATCGCGCGTCCGCGCGCGCCCCCTCTCAAGACCACGTCAACCTCAACCGTAGGCTGGCCGCGGGAATCCAATACCTGCCGAGCTCGAACCTCTTCAATCTTCACGGTTGGCCTCCAAATCTTCGAGGTGAAAGCAGCCGAACAGAAAATATGCTATATAGCATTTATCGTAGCAATGGCTCCAACACAATCTTCCCGACGCTGGGTGATTACCGGGCTTTGCGTTTTTCTGGTTGCGCTGGGCTTTCTCATCGTTTCCGGGGAGCGCGGGGTTTTGCACTTCTGGCGGCTTATGGAAGATAAGAGAAAACTCGAGGAGAGCAATTTCCTTCTGCAACAAGAAAATGACGGTTTGCTGAGCAAGATTCAGAGACTGCGCCACGATGATCTCTACCTGGAGAAGGTTGCACGCGAGGAGTTGGGTTTGGCACGCCCGGGAGAGATTGTCTATCGCTTCGCGCCTACACAATCCCGCGAAGGCACGCAGTCTATCAGCGGAAACTCTCCTGAACGGCTCCGGTCATGGGTACAAAAAGGACGCCCGTGAAGTTTTCCACGCGCGGCTCGCCTCTAATCTTGGTCACGCGCACGAGGGTTTGAGTGGCGCACGGGTTTCCCAGAGGCATGACCAAGCGGCCTCCTTCGCGCAGCTGAGCCCATAAATGTTGAGGGGCTTTGTCAGCCGCGGCAGTTATTAGCACCGCGTCGAACGGTCCTTTTTCCTCCCAGCCAAAAAAGCCGTCGCCAATCCGCGCCCAAACGTTCTGGTAGCCTAAACGGGTCAGCGTCTGTTTTGCCCGCACGGCGAGCGCGGGAATGATCTCGATCGTGTAAACCTCACGTGCCAGGTAACTCAAGACTGCGGCTTGGTAGCCGGAGCCCGTCCCGATTTCGAGCACCTTTTCGCTGCCCTTCAGCTGCAAGATTTCGGTCATGAGTGCCACAACGTAAGGCTGAGAAATGGTTTGTCCCGCGCCAATGGGCTGCGGCCCATCGGCGTAGGCGAGGGAGCTCAGGCGCTCGTCAACGAAGCGATGCCGCGGGACCCTGCTCATTGCCTGGAGGACTCTTTCATCCGTGATCCCGCGCGCGCGCAGGTCTTTTTCCACCATCTCCAGGCGCCAGCGAACGAGTTTTTCCTCGGCGGGAGTGGTGGAGGGCGAGGCCCCCGTTGCCGCTCGTGAAGTGATGAGTAAAACTAGAAGGTAAAAAAGCGCCTCCTTCCCGCGGAGCAGAAAATGGTTTCCGCGTGAGTGCTGTGATGCGACTTCGGTACTCGAGGATTTTTCGGATCGGGGGGAATGGTCAGGGCTGCGCCAGAAGGATATGAACCAAGCCCGGCCGGGTAAGTCCGTGGTACTGGGTTCAGGACTTTTTTTTGAAGACAAAGTGATAGTATTCATCCATGTCCATCAGCGGCTCGACTTCAGCTCCGTCTTTGGGTCTGACTTCGATGAGCCATCCCTCGTGGTAGGGATCCTCGTTAATGAGGGAGGGATGGTTTTCCAATTCCGCGTTGACCGCGAGAACCGTTCCCGAGACCGGCGCAATGAGTTCGGAAACGGTTTCTACGGATTCGAACTCCGCAAAAGGTTCTCCCTTTTCCACCTTCTCGCCGATGCTGGGTAGCTCCACGGAGAGGATCTGTCCGAGTTCACTCTGTCCGTAGTTGGTCAGACCGAAATACAGATATTGGTCTTCCTCTCCAACCCAGATATGGTACTCGCTTACTTTTAGAGTCCTTTCCATGACTTTTTCACTATAGAACTTGGCCTTTGTCTGTCAAGCATGATAGGGAAGCAGTATGTTGCTCCTTAAAGACAGTGACGTACAACGGGTCTTAACGATGTCGATGACGCTGGAGGCCTTGGAGGAAACCCAAAGAGACATTACCGCCGGGAATGCGGCCACCATGGGAAGGATCGACGTCTATCTGCCATGCGAGCGGCCGGAAAGTTACTACCGTTGGGCGGTGATGACCGGCGGCGCAAAGCGCGACGGTTTTGTGGTCGCGCGCATGCTCTCCGATATCGTGAGCTGGCCGGGATCTAGCGGCGAGCAAAGGGAAAATAAGCACTGCATCCAGCCGGGAACTTATTGCGGGCTCTTGTTCATGTTCAGCGCGCGCGACGGCATGCCGGTTGCGCTGATCAACGATGGTTACTTGCAGCATATGCGCGTTGCCGGCGGCGCGGGCCTGGGAGTGAAGTACCTCTCACGTTCGGACAGTCGCGTGGTCGGTATGATTGGATCGGGAGGAATGGCGCGAACCTATCTCGAAGCCTTCCAAGCATTCCGGCCGATTCGTAAAGTCAAGGTGTTCAGTAGCCATGCCGGTAATGCCAAGTTATATTCGGAGGAAATGAGCGCGAAGCATGGGGTTGAGGTAGAACCTGCGGCATCTGCGCGCGACGCTGTGAAAGGCGTCGATATTGTTTCTTGTTGTACTTCTTCGATCGAACCGGTTTTTAAAACCGAGTGGCTTGAGGCCGGGATGCACATCACCGACGTGACCTGGGATGAAACCGAGCCGGGATTTGCTCATGCGGTCGACGTCGCGATCAAAATGGGTGAGAGCACTCCTCATCTAGAAAACCCGCCGCCAGGCGCCTTCTACGCCGCGCACGGCTTTTTGAGTTATGTAGCTGGGCAGCCGGAAGAAAAAAGAATGATTCCCCCGCGCCCGCCGCGTCGTGAGATTCTGGAGATGCCGAGTTTGGCTGAGCTTTTGGCAGGAAAAGTGACGGGCCGAACCTCTGAACGCCAGACAAGCTGGTTCTTGAATTTGGGTGTTATGGGCGCGCAGTTCGCGGCGGTCTGCGCCGCGGTCTATCATGCGGCGAGGAAGGCCGGGGTTGGAACGGAAATTCCAACGGAGTGGTTTACGCAGTCGATCCGGGACTGAGCGGAAGAGCACGGAGATGGAGTACGGGAGTAATGGAGTAAAGGAGGGGTGGGGCACACATTACTTCAACACTCCACTACTCCAACCTGACATAGGAGGGAGAGATGGCGACCCAAGTAGTCGACACGGACGGCCATATCTTTGAAAAAGATGAGCTGATTTTCGAATACCTGGAGCCTCCCTATCGGGGAAGAAAAGAAATGCTGCAGCTCCCTTTCTTCCCCACGCTCGATGGATTTCATCGCATGGCACGGCGGCTGGCCGATGGGAGGCCTTACGTTGTTGCGCCGGACGATCCCAAAACCTGGCTTGAAGTCCTGGACCGTGAAGGGATTGATCAAACGGTGATCTATCCGACGGCGGGATTGGCAGAGGGATTCATACAGGATCCGGAGTGGGCCGTAGTGGTTTGCCGCGCGTACAACAATATGATTGCCGACCAGTATATAAAGCTCAGCAAACGTCTTGGAGCGGTTGCCCTCCTGCCCATTCAGGACGCTCAGGCGGCGGCCGAGGAGTTGCGTCGCTGTATAAAGGATCTCGGCATGGTCGGTGGTGTTGTGGCGCCGGTTGGGTTTTCCAAGCCGTTGGGCGACCGCCACTTCGATCCTTTGTATCAAGAAGCACAAGATCTGCGCGTGCCGTTGGGGATTCATGGGGCGCCGTCGCGAGGATTAGGATTTGACTTTTTCCGTTCGCTAATCGAAGCGCGGTCTTTGTCGCATCCCTTCGCGCAGATGATCCATGTAACGAGTCTGGTATTGGAGGGCGTTTTCGAGCGTTTTCCCAGTCTGAGGGTTGCTTCCCTGGAAGCGGGGTGTGAGTGGATTCCCTTCTTGATGGATCGTCTGGATATGGAATACGGCAACCGAACGCATCAGGCGCCGCTGCTGAAGAAGAAACCGAGCGAATATATGAGAGGCGGTCAACTCTACTTCCATGCCGAGCTTTGGGAACGGATGCTTCCCTACGCCATTGAAAGACTCGGCGATGATCTGATTCTCTACGCCTCTGACTACCCGCACGAAGCCGACTTGGCCGCGGCGATCCGTGAATTTGAGGCTAGAGAAGACCTCTCCGACCGCGCAAAAAGGCAGATTCTCTCCGACAACGGCAAGCGGTTCTACAACCTGCAGAACTAACTGGTCCTCGCTGCGCTCGGACTGGAAGATTGCAGATCTCAGATCTCAAATTTGCCGTCTAAGACCTGGGTATCCCGAAGGACTTGTCTCCAATCTACGAGCCCGCGCCAGTAACGATTAACGAAACAAAAACGGGTCGTGGCCTTCTATCATCGCGGGTGCTCTAGCGAACACGAAACACGGTCACGAACACGCGCTTAGAGTCTTTGGATCAACCATTCGGGAGTAAAGCGCAGAGCATAGATATTGAGCACCGTCATGTAATCGGTCAGCAGGAGCAGCCCCACGACGATGAGCAAAATTCCCGCGCCGCAATGGACCGCTTGAATATAGCGGCGGAATTTCTGCGAGAATTGCAGGAACGGGTTGAGCGCCAGCGCGCTCAAGAAAAAGGGCACAGCCAGTCCTGCCGCGTAGGCCGAGAGAAGAAAAAAGCCTCTCACCGGCTCGCCTGATGTCCCGGCCAGCGTCAGGATGGCTCCCAAAATTGGTCCCACGCATGGGGTCCAGGCTACAGCAAACGTAATTCCAACTAATACAGAACCCAGGTAACCCGCGGGTTTGTCGCGGAGGTTGAACTGCAAATAACGGTCAAGCAGCGAGATCTTGAAGAATCCCAACAGATACAGACCCACAACGGTAATGAAGGCTCCACCAACGGTCCGGATGACATCGCGATAGTCAAGGAAGAAGCTCCCAAGGAAACTGGCGGAAACGCCCAGGGATACAAAAACGATTGAGAAACCAGCAATGAAAGCGAGGGAATTCAGTATCACCCGCCGCTGGACGTGGCTTTTTATCTCCGCCGCCTGGATCTCTTCGAGCGAGACTCCCGACACGAAGGAGAGATAGGAGGGTATGAGAGGCAGAACGCAGGGTGAAAGGAAGGATAAAACACCGGCCGTTAAAGCGACCAGAGCGTTCAGGTCGGTCATTTTTTCGCGTCGAGCAACGTGCTGATCAGCTGTCTGGCGTTTGCGCTGTACCAGTCGGCTGGACCCCACAAACGCGCGAGGACAATTCCTTTGGGGTCGATCAGATAAGAAGCAGGCAAGCCCCAGGCTCCGTACGATTGACCGACCTCTCCCTCAGGGTCGAGGGCGATTGGATAGGTTAGCTTCAGTTCTTTGATGAAGGCCAAAGAATCTTTGCGGCTGTCCTTGACGCTCACCGCGAGAATCACGAAACCTTTGTCCTTGTATTGTTGGTACAGACGCTCCATTGCCGGCATCTCATCACGGCATGGAGTGCACCAACTGGCCCAGAAGTTCAGAAATACGAGTTTCCCGCGGAAGTCCTTTAGGGAGACTTTCCTGTTTTCAGGGTTTACCAGAGTGAAATCGGGAGCGATCGGATGATCCTTCACCTCGCCGAGATTGGGGATGAGCTTGTAGTTGACGGTAAGAGGGCGCGCCGTCTGTGCCTGGATTGCGGTCCCCGCCGACATGAGAGCTGCGACCAAGAAAGGAATAAAAACACGGGAATACGGCCTCATTGGGTTTCTCACTCTTCGATCAAAATTTCACGCTGGATCCTTTAGGGGGTTGCTAAGAACTCTCCGCTCACCTTCGACAGGCTCAAGGCGAACGGAGAGAGAATCGAAACATTAAGAATATCCGTTCGTGCTGAACCTGTCGAAGCACGAAAAGCCATTTTTCGGCAACCCTGTTAGGACCACCCAATTAGGAGGTCCCTTCTCGGCAGCTTCAATTTTAGGTGAAAACTCCGGGGGATCAACTCCCCTGGTTAATCTTTTTCACTTCTTTCAATAGCTCTTCCGTGGGAAGAAGATCCTTTTCGCCGTTGGTGGGGCGGATATTCTTATAACGTACAATGCCCTGCTTATCGATAATAATGTATGCACGCTTCGCGGTAAGCCTGGGTTCGTCAAATACTCCATAATCTTTCAAGACCTTGTGGATAATTGTGACGTCACGACCGCCGCTGAGCAAGGGGTAGTTGATCTTGAAGAAATCGGCGAAAGCCTTTTGGGAGAACATCGTCGTTGCCGTGATCCCCAGAACTTCGGCATTCTCCGCCTGGAACTTGGCGTAATTCTCGTCCGAACCGGACGCCTGCAATTGCTTTATTCAGGTAGGATCAAAGTCGTTGCGGTAAAAATTGATGAGGACAGTTTTTCCCTGCAGGCTGCTGAGCTTGAGCTTGCCCCCCTTGGTGCTATCCAGCTCGAAGTCCGGAGCTTTCTCTCCAACTTCGAGGGCGTATACTGAGAGCGCCATGGCCGCGAGGAAGAAGGTTATCATCAGGAGGGTCAAAGGCCGTCTAATTGCTGGTTTCATAATACCTTCCTTTCATCGATCAGTTGGAAGCGTTAGTTTAAGCCACGACTCTATCTGCTACCTATTCGTTGTCAAGCGATGGGAAGACAGCGTCTTGCCCTAAGCCCGAGGTTCGTATATGAAGCCTCAAGGAGGACACGAATGAAAATTCTGCGTTCGCTTCTTGTTCCTTTGTTTTCCGTCATGATTCTCTGCTCGGGGGGGGTCCCTCCTCGAAGCCCAAGTCGGTACTGGGGGCGCGCCGGTCAGGATCAATGGAAAGGTCGTATCCTTTAAAAGCCAGGAATTACTAGTCGCGGCTCCTAACGGCCAGGTTATGGTTAAGGTGCCAGATTCAACGGTCATCCGGGGGGAGATTTCGGTCAAACTTTCCGATATTACCTCCGGGACCTACATAGGAACTTCGGCGGTAAAGCAAGCTGACGGAACTTTCCGCGCGTCAGAGGTCCATATCTTTTCTGAGGACGAACGAGGGCGCGGTGAGGGGCACAGACCACAGTCCTCGAGCCCGGGCAGTACGATGACCAATGCCAATGTCGAAAAAGTAGAGGAAGTGGCGGTCCAGGACGTGAAAGGACCGATGTTAACCCTCAGGTTTAAAGAGGGAGAGGTCAAAGTATTCGTGCCGCCGAACACGCCTATTGAAAAGCGGGTGCCTGCAGACCGCAAAATGCTTAAGCCTGGCTCAACGGTTGAAGTTCGCGCGGCTCAGGCATCGGACGGTTCCGTTGCAGCAACGCAAATTACTGTCAGCGTGGGATCGATGTAGGTCACGAGGTCCGTCCAGGTTTTGAACTCGGTTCTGCTTTCTAGCTCCTGTCTTCTCGGGAAGAAAAATCTGCCAGGAGGATGTGTTCTCCTAGCTTCTGGACGACCCGGCGATGAATATCCCGAACTATTTTTTCCCCGCCTGATTCGCCCATAAGCCAATGGCCGTGATCGGAGTACTCCAGAAGGTCGGCATGCCATCCGGCGGCCAAGAGACGCAGGGAAGCAAGGGGCATGACCGCGTCGGCGCTGCCTCCAACCAGGAACTGCGGATACGAGATGTTTGCCGGATAAAGCTCGGGCTTGCCGTCTAGAAAATCGCGGATGAGGTGGGGGGACTCCGGCGTCATGCGCGTCAAGAGCGCCACGCGTCTCTCACGCGGGACGCAATTGAGATAGATCTCGTTGAAGTCCTTTTCCGTAAGAGGGAAAGCGCGCCTAAGGAAAAGCAAGGTTCCGTATTTAAGTCGGAGGAGCTTCAACGGGCGAGACATTTCGCTGCTGTTCGTGGGTGTGCTTGAAAGCTGAATCAAGGCGGAGATTTCTTCTTCTGCGGCTGCCAGGCGAGCGATCCGGCCGCCAAACCCATGCGCTAACAGGACGGGGGGGCATGTTGAGTTTCGAATCACCCCCTTCAAGTCCTCTTTGCAGACTTCGACCGTGAGCCTCTGCAACTCTTCTTCTTTGCGACCGGCGCGACCGCGAAAATTGATCGACCAGCACTCCCAACCAAGATTCGAAAAATCCGTTGCCCATTCAGTCCAGCACGAGCTGTTCGTCCAGAGACCATGGATCAAAATTAACGGCGACTTGAATTTTGCAAACTCAGGCGGGGAGATATCTACGGCGAGGCCGGCAATTAGCTTTTTCATCCACAACTCGTGGCATTATGATGGGATCGAGAAACCAAAAAACAAGGCCCTCCGGATTAGTACCAGAGAGCCTTGTTTTTAAGGGGCTAGGACAGCCACTTATTGCCTGGGACAGGGAGGGCTCACAACCGCCTCCACCACACCACACTTCTGTCATTTAGTGACGATACGTTACTTTTTCTTTTTGGCTTTCTTCTTGGCTTTCTTTGCTGCCATAGAAACCTCCTTATTAAACTTCCCTGGGGTGGGCCGTTTTTAGGTGGGAAATTTGGCCCCAGGCGTAAAGATAAAACTTTCTATCATACCCTCCCATATTTTGTGGCAGAAGAGATTATAACGACACTATGAATTGTATGTCAAGAAAAAAAATAGCATTTTAGAAAAAAATCAGAAAATAATTTAGCTCTGGCTCACGGAAATTCAGTTCCATAAAACAAACTCATTTTTGCCCTTATCGCAATAGCAGATTGTTTTAGAACCCACTTTTCAAGGGATCCTCCTCTGCGAGGATAAAAAATATGGCGACAAAATTGCGTCGCTTCGTCAAAGCAGACGCGGCAGAAGCAGGTTTTGCTATGACTAAGAGGCTAAGCTAAATTAGCGCGAAAAATTTTGAGGCTCTCAATGATAGAGTTCTTTATCAAGGGCGGTATTTTCATGTATCCGATTCTCCTGTGCTCCATTACCGCGCTAGCGATCTTTATCGAGCGGATGTGGAATCTCAGGCGCGGCCAGGTGATCCCAAAGAAATTTGTCGAAGAGGTCGATGATCTGATTCGCAAGGGAGAGATTCCCGAAGCAGTGATGCGCTGCCGGAACAATCGGTCGTCGATTTCACGGATTAGCGCCGTGGCGTTAAAGAATATTGGAAAAAGAAGGGAAATCATCAAAGAATACCTCGAAGAGGCAGGCCGGCAGGAAACCGCCGCCTTAGAACGCTTTGTCGAGGGACTCGGTACCATAGCCGGGATCAGCACCCTGCTGGGTCTGCTGGGGACGATCTCTGGGATGATCAAGATCTTTTCCGTAATCTCTACCCAGGCTGCTGTGAATCCCGCTTCCTTGGCGGGCGGCATATCAGAAGCTTTGATCACTACCTTTGCCGGTCTCACCGTGGCCATACCGACCGTGGTGATGCATCGGTACCTCCAAAGCAGGGCCGATTTCTTGATCCTGGAGATGGAGGGGTGGTCGATCCAGCTCGTGGACCTGCTCACGCAAGAGGAAACAGGAGAATAGGATGCGGTTCCGAAAGAAGACCCAAAAGAATCACAGCGCTCTGGACATCACGCCGATCGTGGATACGGTTTTTAACCTGCTGATTTTTTTTGCCCTCTCTCTGAACTTTATCTCGACTCCGGGAATTCAAGTCAATCTTCCAAAATCGACGGCGCAGGAGGTCCAGCGCGAGCGGAAAGATCTCCGGGTGGTCATTACCTCTAGCAACCGAATATTTCTCAATGAGAACGAGGTGGAGCTGGACGCTCTAGGAAAAATTTTCAGCGACAGGGCGGCAGCAAACCGCGGGATTCAGGTGTTAATCCAGGCTGACGAGCAGGTGACCCACGGTAAAGTCGTCGAAGTGATGGACCTCGCTCGCAATGCCGGGCTGACGCGGCTTGCTATCGTCACAAAGGCAAAGGAAAAGCCGAGGCAGTGAGTGCGCCTGTCGGCTCTGGAGCGCAGGGTTGACAAAACTGGGAATCGGGGCGGACAGAATTTGATGCGAAAACAAGCAGGGCGTAAAGTTAACGCTGCTTCAGTGCTAAGACATTGTATGCTGCCACGGCGCGGTGAAAGCCTTTCAGATGCAGATCCTCAACAAATTCTGATACCACGAGATCCTCGACCATGCTTAGGGTCTTCTGGTTGGTGAGAATCTGACCGCCCTTGGCCTCGTCGCACAGGCGAGCGGCAAGATTGGTGACGTTGCCCACCGCGCCGTAATCCATACGACCCTCGAAGCCGATATTTCCCAGGGTGGCATAGCCGGCCGCCAGGCCTATCCCCAAGTCGAGATCGTAACCTTTTTTCAGCCATTCTGGGCGCAGTTCTCTTACTCTCGCGCGCATGTCCACCGTCATGCGTAGCGCTTTTTCCGCGTGGTTTTCGCAGCGTATAGGATCGTTAAAGAAAACCATGATGCCGTCGCCGGCAAAACGCTCGAGCGTTCCTTCGTATTGAAAGGTGAGCTTGCCCATCTCGGCATGATAGCTCTTCAGCAGCTCCATGACCTCCTCGGGTTCGGCACTGTCTGAGAAAGCGGTGAACCCCCGCAGATCGAGGAACACGACGGTGATTTCCCGCCTGTGGCTTTTGAAGACATCATCGTCACCCTTGAGAAGCGTCTCAGCGATTTGCGGCGACAGGTAGCGCTTGAGACGTCTCATGCGCTCGATCTCGGCGACCTGTTGGCTTACTTTCTCTTCCAGCCTACGGTTCCATTCTTCAAGGGAATCATGCATGTCTTTGATCCGCATCATCGAGCGCACCCGCGCGAGAAGCTCGACGGGCTCAAACGGCTTCACAATGTAATCATCGGCGCCGGCATCGAGACCCCGGGCTTTGTCTTCTTGCGATCCCTTGGCGGTTAAAAGGATCACCGGGATGGCTTTATGCTTCTCGTCTTGTCTTAAGCGCTCAACCGTTTCGATCCCGTTCATCCGCGGCATCATGTAATCGAGCAGAATGACGTCAGGCTTAAACGCCGCGACCTTTTCCAGAGCGTCCACGCCGTCGGTGGCTTTTTCGATGGTGTAACCCTGGTCTGTCAGCTCCTGTTCCAGAATATCGAGATTAAACGGCTCGTCGTCGACGATGAGGACTTTATTTGCCATAAGGCATTCCTACTTTACATTCTTACTCAGATCTTTCTTGCATGGTCGTATGCGATACCTGGTCAGCCCATCAGTTTGATTCACCACGAAGGAGGAGAGCGCGAAGGACACGAAGGGTTGTCGCCTCACGCCTTACCCTTCACCCCTCACGATTATTTGATGACCTTATCCGCGCGCCCGAGCACGCTACGCGGAATCGTGACGCCGAGCCGCTTCGCAGCATCGAGGTTAATGACCAGCTCGAACTTAGTCGGCTCGACGAGAGGCAAGGTTGCGGGCTTGGCGCCTTGCAGGATCTGATCCATGTACCAAGCCGCGCGCCGGGATAAGTCAGCTAAATTCACCCCGTAGCTCATCAATCCCCCCGCTTCAACGAAATCGGCTCTGTCGTACATCGCCGGCAGTTGGCTCTTTGCCGCCAGTTCAACAATCCGCGGAATCGAACTGCTGAGCAAAGCGTCCGCCATGACAAACAGAGCATTGGCGCGGCCGTTAACTGCGGCTGCGAAGGCGCTTTCCAGGTGGTCGAGACTATGGACGTCTACGGGTTGAAACGTCATTCCCCACGCGCGCACGTCGAGATCGATCTGTTTCAAACTTCCTTCGTATTCAGGATTTTCCGGATTTAACAGTACGCCAATGCGGGTGGTCTTGGGAAAAGCTTCCTTGAGCAGTTGGACCCGGGTGCCGATAACGTCAGGGGATACCCTGGACACGCCTGTGACGTTTCCTCCAGGTTGCCGAAAGTTACGAACGAGCCCGGCCTTAACGAGATTTCCCGCGCCCGCCACGACGATAGGAATCGTTTTGGTCGCTTGATGGGCGGCAACAGCCACCCTGGTGCCAAACACAACGATGATGTCAACCTTGGAGCGAACCAGATCGGCGGCAAGCTGGGGCAGCCGATCCAGTTTGCCCTCCGCATAGCGGTATTCCATCGTGATGTTTTTACCTTCTTCGTAGCCGAACTCCTTTAGACCCTGCCGGAGGCCTTCGGCACGGGGCGCGTTCATAGCGGGGAAGTCTGAGACGAGCACCCCGATTCGCCACGCTTTTGCTGGCGGTTGCGCCTGGGCCATACCTCCCCAGCCCATTAACATGACGATTGCTGCAAAAAATAGATTTGAGTTTTTCATATCCCCCCACTATTTGAATTTTGATTTTAGATTTTGGATTGGAGATCCAATAAGATCCGTAACTCATCGGGTTTTTATGCCACTATACTCCGTCTGGTTGTTCAATCCAAAACCTGTGCTGAGTCCTTCGAAGCATCGAAAAATCGATTTCCGTCGCCTTACCCCCTCACCCTTCACGCCTCACGCTTATCGAATGACCTTGTCCGCTCTTGCTAACACGTTCGGCGGAATCGTTCCTCCAGCGTTTTCTGCTCTCGACCCTGTGCTCACCGAATCACTTTATCTGCTCTAGCCAAAACATTGGGTGGAATGGTCAATCCGATCTGCTTGGCAGCTTTCAGGTTGATGATCAACTCGAACTTTGTCGGCTGCTCCACCGGCAAATCGGCTGGCTTCGCGCCTTTTAAAATCTTGTCGACGTAGATCGCAGCGCGCCGGTCCAAGTCGGTAACGCTCACGCCGTAGGTCATAAGTCCTCCGGCTTCCACATATTCTCGAATGCTATACATCGCCGGGAGCCGGGTCTTTGCCGCGAGTTCGACAACCTGTGTTCGGTGAGAATTGAGCACCGCGCCTCCCAGAGCGAGGACTGCCTCAGCACGCCCCTTGGTCGCCCCGCGGAACGCAATCTCAATACCCTGCGGATCCTACCACTGGGATTTTATTTGGCTGCTGCGCCGACGCGGAATAGCTAAGTGCAAAGAGCAGACCGCCCACTAAGCTAAGTGCAAAGGGCAAAGGGCTCAGCGTAAGACCAATGACTTTCCTCTTCATGTCTTCTATCGCCTTACCCCTAACCATTCACGCCTTACCGAATCACTCTATCTGCCCTCGCCAGCACATTCGGCGGAATCGTCAAGCCGATCTGCTTGGCAGCTTTCAGGTTGATCACCAGCTCGAACTTCGTCGGCTGCTCCACCGGCAGATCGGCTGGCTTCGCACCATTTAAAATCTTGTCCACATAGGTGGCGGCGCGGCGGTACATATCACCAAAGTTCGGCGCATAGTTCATAAGCCCGCCGTCTTCAACGTGTTTCGGAATGTTGTATATCGTCGGGAGTCGACTCTTTGCCGCGAGGTTGGCAACCTGTCTTCGGTGAGAATTGAGCACGGGGCCCCCGAGCACGAGGCCTGCTTCAGAACGCCCTTTGCTTGCCTCTCGGAACGCAATCTCAATATCCTTGGAACCCCGCACCTCTCTTGATATTGAACTTGAACCCTGAACGCATCTGCGGCGAGCTCCGTCTCTTTCAGCGATTGTGTGTTGCCCGGCTGCGTCGAAGTCCCGAAGACAGCCACCCGACCGAGCTTGGGAACGATCTCCTTGAGGATCTCCAGCCGTTTTCCAGCCAGCTCTGGGGCTATTTGGGACAACCCCGTGATGTTGCCGCCGGGCTGCGCCAGGCCAGCGACAAACCCGTTCCCGACAGGATCGGTATCCTGTGCCATGACTACAGGGATCGTATTTGTTGCGGCCTTGGCGGAACGGGTTGCTGACGGACCGGCTGTGATAATGATGTCTACCTTGAGACGCGCTAGCTCGGTCGCGAGTGTGGTGAGACGTTCGAGTTTTCCGTCTGCATATCGATACTCGATGATAATGTTTTTCCCCTCTAGATAGCCAAGCTCTCGCAATCCTTGCTCAAATTGCCTCACGCGGGCCGAAACGGCAGAAGGGGAAGTAGCAGCTAGAAATCTTATGTGAGGGACCTTCTTAAGCGGCTGCGCCGACGCAGAATAGCTAAGCGCAAAGAGCATAGCGCATAGCGCAAGGCGAAGGTTTTTCTTCATTGTCTTCTATATTCCGTTTGTCTCTTTTTTGCTTCGGATTCCATTTATAATTTTTACTTTTGCCTTTACTTCCTTTACTTGATGACTCTGTCCGCCCGATACAGAACGGATTGCGGAATCGTCACGCCGATCTGCTTCGCCGTCTTTAGATTAATGAAGAACTCAAACTTCGTAGGCTGCTCTACGGGCAAATCGGCAGGCTTGGCGCCTTTGGGGATCTTGTCAACATAAGTGGCGGCGCGGCGATACAAGTCGCCGATACTTGGCCCGTACGCCATGAGTCCACTTTCCTCGACAAATTGCCGTGTGGCATACATCCCAGGCAAACGATGCTTCAGAGCGAGGCTCACGATCCTTTTTGAATGCAGCGTCGTTAACGGACTCAAGATGACCAGCAGCGTTTGCACGCGCGCCTTCGGCATATCTGCGAATGCGTTATCAATTTCACCGACGCTGCGAACCTCGAAGGAATTAAGCTGCAAGGGAAAAAACCGCGCCGCCGCTTGTGTCTCCTTGAAAGCCGTAACGGCCGCCGGATCGTCAGGATCCCACACCACGGCCACCCGCGTCATCTTGGGGAAAGCTTCCTTGAGCAGCTCCAGCCGTTTCCCACTCAAATCCGTTAACAGCACGGTCAGTCCAGTGACATTGCCACCGGGTCTAGCCAAGCTCGCAGCTAGGCCCGAGCCGATCGGATCGCCGGTTGTCATCACGATGGGAGTAGTCCGCGTCGCCCGCTGTGCCGCTTGGGCACCCTGGGAGGTCGTGGTTACGATGACGTCGACTTGGAGCCGGACCAAATCGGCTGCGAGTTCGGAGAGACGGTCGGGTTTTTCCTCGGCATAGCGGTATTCAAAAGCTATGTTTTTCCCCTCGACATACCCCAGATCGTGCAGACCTTGCTGAAAGGTTTTCAGATGCGGTTGATTCCGAGAGCCGTAGAACAGAATCCCGATTCGCGCAACCTTCGCCTGTTGCTGCGCCGCGGCGGCTAGGCAAAGCGCAAAGAGCCAGGTGCATACCGCAAAACCAATGATTTTTTTTCTCATGATTTCTCTCCTGGGTTCTTGCGGTTTTCTGCCTTCCGCGCCTTGCACTTTGCGCTTTGCCCCTTGCGCGGTTTTCACTTGATCACGTTATCCGCTCGCGCGAGCACGTTGGGCGGAATCGTCAGTCCGATCTGCTTAGCGGTTTTCAGATTAATGATGAGCTCGAACTTCCTCGGCTGCTCCACTGGGAGATCGGCAGGCTTGGCGCCTTTGAGAATCTTGTCGACGTAAGTAGCGGCGCGCCGGTACAAGTCGGTACTGCTCACGCCGTAGCTCATAAGCCCCCCGTCTTTCACATATTCTAACCTTTCGTATATCGCCGGGAGCCGGCTCTTTACCGCAAGTTCAGCAACCCGTGTTCTCTGAGCAGACAGGACGGGGTTGTTTAGGGCGAGGACAGCGTCAGCCCGCCCTTTGCTTGCGGCTCGGAATGCAGTCTCAATATCCTTGGAATTTAGTACGTCTAGGTATTGAAGCTGTACCTTGAACGCCCCTGCGGCAAGTTCTGTCTCTTTTAACGCTTGCACGTTGCTCGGGACGGTCGAATTTCCGAGGACAGCCACGCGGGAGAACTTAGGAACAACCTCCTTCAGAAGCTCCAGTCGTTTTCCGTTTAGCTCTGAGGAAAGGGTTGACAATCCAGTAATGTTTCCTCCAGGTCGTGCAAGGCTGGCAACGAAGCCGTTCCCAACCGGGTCGCTATCCTGCGCCATGACAATGGGAATCGCAACAGTTGCTTCCCTCGCGGCACGGGTTGCTGGCGGACCAGCCGTGACGATGACGTTTACCTTGAGATGCACGAGCTCGGCCACGAGCACGGGGAGGCGCTGGAGCTTCCCTTCCGCATATCGATACTCAATGACAATATTTTTCCCGTCTACGTACCCAAGCTCTCGCAGACCCTGCCGGAATCCCTCGGTGCGGTCCGACAAAGCGGCCGGGGAGACAGCAGCTAGGAATCCTAACCGTGGAACTCTCTTCGGCTGTTGCGCCGACGCAGAATAGCTAAGCGCAGAGAGCAAAGCGCTAAGCGTAAGGTAGAATATTCTATTGCTCATGTGTTGGCCTTCACCCTAACCCCTCGACATGCTCAAGACAGGCTCTCTCCCACGGCGCGAGGGAAAGAAGTTCCAATCCAAAGTGTTCTCTTTCGCCTTACTCCTCACGTTTCACCCCTCACGGTCATCTGATGACCTTATCCGCCCTTGCCAACACGTTCGGCGGAATCGTGAGCCCGATCTGCTTGGCAGCTTTCAAATTGATGATAAATTCAAATTTCGTCGGTTGCTCGACCGGCAGATCAGCCGGCTTTCTTCCCTTCAGAATCTTATCCACGAACACTGCCGCGTGGCGCCGCAGGTCGTCCAAGTTTGTCCCGTAAGACATGAGGCCGCCGGCCTCGACATACTCACGTTCATCGTAGATCGCTGGCAGCCGACTCTTTACCGCCAGTGCGGCAACCTGTTTGCGCTGAACATTGATGAGGGGTGTCCTTATGGTAATGAGCGCTTGAGCGCGGCCCTTGGCAGCGGCTCTAAACGCACTCTCGAAATCGTTTGCGGTTCGGACCTCTAGGGATTGAGGCTGCAGCTCCAATGATTGCGCCGCACTCTGCATCTTCTTGAAATCGGTGGCGCTACGATCCGGGTTGCGCAAAACGGCGACGCGGGAGAGTCCTGGAATAACCTCTTTGAGCAACTCCAAGCGCTTGCCATATAACTCTGAGGAGATGGAGGTCATCCCCGTGATGTTTCCGCCCGGCCGTGCAAGGCTGGATACGAATCCTCCCTCAACAGGGTCTCCCGTGCTCCTGATGACGATGGGAATCGTCTTGGTTGCGTTCATTGCGGCGCGCGCCGCCGGGGGGCTCAGTGCAACAATCACGTCCACTTTGAGACGGACCAGATCAGCGGCTAGTTCCGGTAGCCGATCTTCCCTTCTTTGGTGATCCCCTCGGTACTCTATGATGACGTTCCGCCCCTCGACATAACCGAGATCGTGCAGCCCTTGGAGGAATGCTTCAGGTACCTGCCCAACTTCGGCACCGATGTTTAAATAACCTATCCGCGCTATCTTCCCCGGCTGCTGCGCCTGGGCCGCAGCCCCAGCTACCGTGAGCACGAAGGCGGTTACCGAAAGCGCCAGCCATTTTGCATTTTGGATTGTCGATTTTAGATTATCGAACAAAGAGCCCAGAGCCATACTTGCCTGTCTTCGTTTCATCCCGTTTCCCCTGATTGCCAACCTTTCCGCCACCCGATGATTTTCAAATCCAAAAATTGTGCTTCCTGTCTTAGTTCCCCAATCCCCAATCCAAAATCTAAAATCGAAAATCCAAAATTTATTGTCGCCCACTCCTCACGCTTTACTCCTCACGGCAAAATTACCCGAGGAACTTGTTGATCTTCCTCAACAGCTCCGTCTCATCGATCGGCTTAGGGAGATAATCGTCGCAGCCGGCGTTGCGCGCCTCGATTTCATCGCCGACCATGGCGTGGGAGGTGACGGCAATGATGGGAATCTGCTTCAAGTCACCATTGGCTTTGATCTTCCTGGTCGCTTCCCATCCGTCCATCACTGGCATGCCCAGGTCCATGAGGATGAGGTCCGGCTTTTCCTGCTCGGCCTTCCTCACCCCGTCCGCGCCGTCTACCGCCTGCAGCAGAGTGTATTCGTCCTCCAGCAGCTGGACGATCAGGTCACGGTTCCATTCGGTGTCATCGACCACGAGGATCTTTTTTTGTGCCATAAGCCTGTCTCCTGTCCCAACTACAATTTTAGATTTTGGATTTTAGATTTTGGATTGGGGAACCTGTCTCTGCGTAATGTTTTAATGGAAGCGACGGTCATTGCGACGATTTCATTAGATTCTCTTAAAAGCCCGGCAATTCGCTCCGCGGAAACGATGTTGGCCTCAAGGAGCAGTTCTAGCCAGTAACCGGACTCATCAGCTTCTTCCTCCACGATGGCAAGCTTGGCAATGACATCGGCCACGGACTTTCCTCGACAGGCGGCTCTGTAATTCGCGCCCACCGAAGTTCCGGAGCGGAGCAGTTGTCTACCGATCACATTAGCGGTTCTCGTTGTGGGTAGATTTTTGACGAGTTCGATGACACGAATCGCAAAGTTCTTTGTTCGCCCTTTGAATACTTGCTCATCCATGGTTTTCTCCAATCCAAAGTCCAAAATGTGTCATCAGTTGCTTCCCGTAATCTAAAATCCAAAATGTCTTAGACTTTCAGGCTGATCGGGATCGTGATCGTGAACTTCGATCCTTTGCCGACTTCGCTCTCAACCGCGATATCGCCGCCCATGAGGTTGACGAATTTCTTGGCGATGGCGAGGCCCAAGCCCGTGCCGCCGTATCTCCGCGTGCTGGACATATCCGCCTGGCGAAACTCCTCGAAAATGTAATCAAGGGCCTCCTTTTTCATGCCGATGCCGGTGTCCGAAACCACCAGCTTGAAGGCACCGTTTTCCTGCGATGCCGAAACTTTGATTTCTCCCTCTTCGGTGAACTTTACCGCATTGCTCAGGAGATTAAGAACAACCTGTTTAAGCTTATCGCGGTCGGTCTTGATGAGCGGGAGGTCTTTGGCGATCTCGGTGACCAGATGGACGCGCCCGTTTTTGAGCATCGGTTCGACGGTCGATGTCGCGACCCGAATGATGTCGCTTACCGAGAACGTTTCCGCGTAGACTTCCATGCGGCCCGCCTCGACCTTGGAGAGGTCGAGAATGCCGTTGATCAGGTTGAGCAGGTGTTCCGAGCTGATCAGGACCTTCTGGAGATTCTCTTTTTGCAGATCGGCGATCTGTCCCTGGGTCCGGCGCAGGACGATCCGCGTGAAGCCGATGATGGAGTTCAAAGGCGTCCGCAGCTCGTGGCTCACGTTCGCTAGAAATTGGGACTTGTGGCGATTGGCGGCCTCGAGCTGCTCATTCTTGTCTTGGAGCTCCTGGAACAAGCGGACATTCTCAATCGCGATCACGGCCTGGTCGGCGAAGGTTTTCAGGAGAGCGATCTGCTTTTCTGTGAAAGGGCGGACCTCCATCCGGCGAATAAGAATTGCCCCGATAGGAATACCTTCTCGGAGCAAAGGTGTCGCCAAAGCTGTCCGAGTGCCGGTTACTTGTTGAATGCTCTCGGGGAATTCAGTTCTGACTTCTGCCGCCATATCGTGGACGTGAATCGTTTGCCTGTCAACGATGGCGCGGCCGGCTATCCTGCTGCGGTTTATCTCAACTTCCTCTCCCATGACGGCCACTCGAAGCTGTCCAGATACTGCCGCTCGCCGCATGATGTTACCGTCGCGACGATAAATAATTGCGCTGGGAGCGTCGCAGAGCCGCGCGGCGCTCTCGGCGACTGCGGCCAGCACCGGCTGGATGTCCGTTGGCGAGCTGGCGATTACACCCAAGATCTTGCTGGTAGCCGTCTGCTGTTCCAGGGATTCAGTGAGTTCTCGCGTTCGATCTTCAACTTTCTGCTCCAGGTTGGCGTAAGACTCTTTGAGCTGCGCGGTCATCTTGTTGAATTCTTCGGCGAGAATTTCGATCTCGTCTCCAGTCCTGAGTTGAAGTTGAAAGCCCAGATCGCCGCTTCCAATACGCTCCACGCCTTCACGCAGCGTTCGGAGCGGCCGGACGACTCGCCGCGCGAGAAAGAGGCTGGCTAAGAGAGCCAAGCCGAGGCCGACGAGAAGTAGACTGGAAGCGCGAACTACCGAGGCATAAAGCGGCTCGTAAGCTTCTTTCAGCGGGCGTTCAATGATGACGGCCCAGTCTAGACTGGGGATGAGCGCAGAGGAGCTGAATACCTCGTTTCCATGAACGTTCTCCGCAGTGATTGTCGTAGCCTTAGCGACCCCAGGAAGGATCGGTTGGAAAGCCTCCTTTACTTGTTCCAGTTGCGCGACATTGCGCCGCTGCAACACCAGGCTGATGTCCGGATGAGCAATGAGGTCACCGGACCGCGAGACCAGATAGGCATAACCAGCACGCCCGACTTTAATCGCGGAAACGACGTCGCCGATATATTTCAGGTTAACCTCCGCCTGGAGCACGCCGATCACGTCTCCCGCGAAACGCTCGATGGGGATGGCAATGGTCATGTACGGTTCGGAGCCTCGGACGAAATAGACTGGGCTGAAGTAAGATTTGCCTTGTTTAGTCTGCTTGAAGGCCGCTGAGGACGATAGGTCTCGCTTGCCACCGGGGGGGACGGTTCGCAGACGCGAAGCCTGCAAACGCACGTTCCCTTCCGTATCCATGGCTACGACTTCGGTGATTGCGGGGGCTATCAGCAGTAGCTTCTCCAGCTCAAACCGGTATTCCGGCGCCAGTCCCTTGGGCGCGATTTCGCGGCTCTTGGTAGCGCCTTTCATGGTACGCTCGATTTCCTGCACGAAGCGCTCGATCTTGAAAGCGGCGGTCGAAGCAACTTCCTGTTGCAGAAGGGCCAAGTTTTCCCGGCTTTCCTGGTAACGAAAATAGATCTCCACCAGTCCACTGCTGATCAACCCACCGCTGATCAGTATCACCGAGATGAAGAAGTAATGGCGGACCAGGCGCCCGCGCCGAGGGCCGCCCCTAAAATTTAGGATTTTGGATTTTAGATTTTCGATTGTTTCGGAAATCATAATTTTCGCAGGCGTTAGATCCTGGATACTTCGACCTTGCTCATACAGCACCAAAGAAGCAAAGCGCAAAACAAAGGACTGAGTGCTGAGTCCTTCGATCTTGATAAATCATTTGTTGGTCTTCGCCGTTCACCCAGGTTTTGCTCAGTCCTCAGCACTTTGCCTATTTAGTTACTTTCTCCGCGCTCGCACACCCATCTGCTTTGCGTTTACGATTCATCACCAGCTGTAGCTTGTTCCCTCGCTTAGCGTGCTCCCGCTTTCAATTTTTACCCTTGACAGAGGTAGCTACTGGAAGCTACATTGTTACCCGTGAGAGCCGTCGGTCTAAAGGTCCTGAAAAACAAGCTGAGCGAATATGTGCGTCTCGCCGAGCGTGGCGAAACCATACTTGTCACCGATCGCGACCGCGTCGTCGCCGAAATCGTCCCGCCGGAGGCGAGTCGGAGCCCGCTGCTCGCCGACGCGATGCTGGCCGAGGCGGTGCGCAAAGGTTGGATAACCCCGCCGGCGCTGCCGGCCAGAAGCGTACCACCGCGCAGTCCGGTAATGTCTTTCCACGACCTCAAGGGCGAACTGGAGCGAGACCGGAGCGAGCGTTGATCTATCTCGATACGTCGGTGGCGCTCGCGCATCTTCTGGCCGAAGACCGTGTCCCGCCTGAAGTGCTTTGGCAAGAGCCATTGATTTCCAGCAGGCTGATCGAGTACGAGGTTTGGACGCGGATTCATGCACGCAAGCTCGCCCGGTCGCATGGAGACGAAGTGCGATCTTTGTTGGGACGTATCGCCTTCGTAGAGCTCTCCCCGCCCGTATTGGCGCGTGCTCTGGAGCCTTTCCCCAAACCGGTCAGAACGCTCGACGCCCTTCATCTCGCGTCGATGGACTTTCTCCAGAAACAAGGACAGACCATAACGCTTGCGAGTTACGACGACCGCCTGATCAACGCGGCCCGGGCCCTGCGTTTTTCTCTTTACGCGCTGTAAGGTGACAAGCATCATCAGTTTGAGATCTAAAAACTGTTTCGAGCCGCCGTAAAGGGTCTTGGTCCCTAAAACCTCATCCGACTCTTCGGTATTTCATGCCTCACGATTATCTGATTACCTTGTCCCTCTCGCGAGCACATTTGGCGGAACCGCCTAACGATTTTAGATTTCGGATTTCGATACTCGACATAGCTCAGTACAGGTTTTAGATCGTTCGATCATCGGATTACCTTGTCTGCTCTCGCCAGCACATTCGGCGGAATTGTCAGCCCAATCTGCTTTGCGGTTTTCAGGTTGATGACCAGTTCGAACTTTGTCGGCTGCTCTACCGGCAGGTCCGCGGGCTTGGCGCCCTTGAGAATTTTGTCCACGTAGATGGCTAGGCGCCGGTAGCTGTCCGTGATGTCGGTCCCGTAGTAGAGGAGCCCACCGGCGTCCACAGATTCGCGCTCGTTGTACACCGAAGGTAAGCGGTTCTCTGAGGCAAAACGGGTGATTCGTATTCGGTTGGCACGCAATGGCGCGCCGCCGAGGGCATAGAGTCCATGTGGCCCCCACTTACTGATCGCCGCGAATACCCGATCCAAATCGTCTGCGACTCGCACTTCCCAAGACCGAACAGTCAACCCCATCCCACGCGCCGCGACTGGAAGGGTATCTTTCACTTCGAGGACACTACCTGGAACGGCCGGATCGTAGAGAACCGCGACACGAACGATATTCGGAACGGCTTCTTTAAGCATTTCCAGGCGCTTTTCACCTAGTTCTCTGGAAAGGTTTGTCAGGCCGGTGACATTGCCGCCCGGACGGGCAAGGCTTCCAATGAAGCCTGCCTCGACAGGATCTGGCCCTTGGCCTATCATAACGATGGGAATCGTCTTGGTTGCATTCTTGGCCGCCTGGATCAGCAATCCTCCTCCTGCTACCACGATGGTATCAACCTTGAGACGCACCAGCTCTGTTGCAAGATTAGGGAACCGATCGCGCTTCCCCTCCGCATATCGGTACTCGATCGCGATGTTCCGTCCTTCTAAGTAGCCAACCTCACGCAGAGCCAGCCGAATTGCCTCGGAACGGGCGGACTCACTAGCTGGATCAGTCGCCGATAGATATCCTATCCGGGGAACTTTCTTCGGCTGCTGCGCGTCGGCAATTACGCCACCGCCCAAAACCGCGAGGAATAGAAAGAAATAAAGAATATTTTTCATCGCTCCTCCCCAACAAGGAATGAGTACTGAGTGATGAGTGCTGAGTCTCCACACCTGCCCAACTCAGTGCTCAGTACTCATTCCTATCACTCCTGTCACTTGATGACCCTGTCCGCTCGCGCCAGCACGTTCGGCGGAATCGTCAGCCCGATTTGCTTCGCCGTCTGGAGATTGATGACCAACTCCACATTGTCGACCGTCTCGATCTTGAGATCCTTCGGTTGGGCGCCGTTTAAAATTTGCTGAACGTACTTGGCTGAAAGGCGCCCGATCTGATAATAGTTTTGCCCGTAGCTTGCAAGGCCTCCTTTGGCGACCAGAGTCTGCTCCTGGAACATCGACGGCAATTTCTTCGCTTTCGTGGTTTCGATGGTCAGTTGAATCTGACCAACCAACACCGGGTCAGGGATGTAGAAAAAGGCATCCGCGTCGGTGACGTTAAGGTCGGCCAATCCCCTCAGAAGCTCGTCGGCGGATGCAACATGGCGCTCGACGAACTTAAGCCGCAGGCGTTTTGCCTCCTCTCGTGCCAGCGTGGCCGCCTCTACGCTAATACGGTTGCTAGGGTCGTAGAACGTGATCACCTGCCCGACTCTTGGCAGAATCTGTTTAAGAATCTCGAGACGTTTGGCGGTGAGGTCTCTGACCAGGTAGTGAACCCCTGTGAGCCTTCCTCCGGGTCTTGCGAAGTCATCCACTAATTTGAGCGCTACTGGATCGCTTCCTATGGTGAAAACAATGGGAACACCCTGCGTTGCTTCCTTTGCTGCCGCAATTACGGGGTAAGTGATCGCATAGATCAAATTGGCCTTCTCCCGCTCGAAATTCCGCGCGGCTCCCTGCGCCGCCTTCGGGTCGCCTTTGGTGTCCCGAACGGCGAGGGTAAATTGGCTCCCCTCTTGAAGTCTCAGCTCCTTGAGACCGTCCTTGGAGTCCGTCGATCGTCCGGGATAGCGGGCCTCCCGGAAATAGCACGCCAATGCGAAAAACATTGGCCTGCTCTCCGTAAGCGCAATGAACAAAGAGCGTAAGACCTATGATCCCGGCAAAATTTGCGATGAGTTTTAGCACTTCTCCCTCCGTTGCCTGGCTTTATGCGCAATGGTTGTGCCAGTAATGGCGTCAGAAGCGTAGGGACGTAGGTTATTGAAATCGCGAGAAAAGTTCACGTGCTTCAAAAATCTTGAACTGCGTGCGCAGACACCGGATGGTAGCAAATTTGCTGCGGGCATAGCATTTTTGCTCCGCTATTCGAGTAAGGGCTTCGCTGAGGCAATTTTGGCGTTTGGTTCTTCAGGCTTCCGTTAGCTAACCCCTGAGGCACTGAGGACGCACAGTGTAGGATGGGTTGAGGCGTTCCCCGATACCCATCACGGTTGGTGGGTATCGTGGGGGCCAGTCTGAACGTTCCCTGGATTCCCGCTCTTTGAGACTCATGGGGGGTGAGCATTGTCGAACGGCTAAAAGCGTGTGGAAATGGGGGACTTCGGTGCTTTTACAACCGGGGGTAACAGAAAGGTTTAGATTTTTAGAGAAAGAAGCCGGTGTTGAGCTTCAACTGGTCGCGAGTACCAGATCGGCCAATAAATTGCGCCGCCAGAAGCCGAGACTGTCCTCGCCGAGTCTGCGACGACGGTCACAGTGGCCTGAAAGGTCGCCAATTATAGATTAACGAGCGGCTCCATCATGGACAGAGAGATCTGCTCGTAGGTCCCGATCAGAAAATGCACGCAGTAGAACGAGAAACCTAACGCCCCAAGGACGTACAGACAGACCAGGACCGTCTCAAGCCAAAGCAGCTTCTCGGATTTCATAAGTCACCTCCATCTGGTTTTTGATTTTCGCTCATCGCCCTGGTAATGCTAAGCGCAATGGCCGTGCCAGTTCCGCGTAAAAACGCGAACGACGGAAGTTAGTGAAATTCAACGGGAATTAGTGAGCTGTCTAGCTTGAACCCGGATCGGGAGAAAGAAGGGCAACGTTATGATACGCGTAGTATCAAAAAGGATTCAGTTACCCATTCTTTGGATTTTAGATTGATTTGGCCCGGTTTGTCATCGACGCTCGGCAATCGTTGCCGAAGCTTCACGACGAAGTCGAAAAACGCTAGTCGATTCCGAAAGACTTCATCAGTTTAAGGAGATGAGTCTTGTGCAGCCCGAGCAGCTTTGCCGCGGCTGTGCGGTTGCCTCGAGTTTGGGATAGCGCTCTTTGAAATTATCTCACGCCTGGTGGCCTCCACGGCCTCGTGAATAGATAGGCTTTCTGAGGGAGCTATTTCTCCGGTGTCACGGATCACGGGCGTCAAGTCGTGCAGGCTGATCGTCGGGCCCATTCCCAAGGTAACGGCGCGTTCAATCGCATTGGCAAGTTCGCGCACGTTTCCCGGCCAGCCGTAAGTGACAAGCGTTTCTAACGCTTCTCGAGTGATCCCGGTGAATTTCTTCTTCGCTTCCAGAGCGAAGCGGTTGAGGAAAAAACTCGCTAATTCCGGGATATCCTCTCGTCTCTCGCGCAGTGGCGGCAGGACAATAGGCACTACGTTAAGGCGATAAAAAAGGTCTTCTCGGAATCGGCCTTCCTTTACTGCTGCGTCCAGGTTTCGGTTGGTGGCCGCGATGATCCTGACCTCGACGCTGACGGGCTTGGTTCCGCCGACGCGCTCGAACTCCCGTTCCTGAAGGAACCGCAGCAACTTGGTTTGAACTTCAGAACTGATGTCTCCCACTTCGTCGAGAAACACGGTGCCCGCGTCTGCCAGTTCCAACTTGCCCTTTTTAAGTTGGTGCGCGCCGGTAAAAGCGCCTTTTTCATGGCCGAACAACTCGCTTTCCAGAAGTTCCTTAGATAAACCGACACAATTAATGGCGACAAAGGGTTTTTTGTTTCGCTCGCTCCAGTTATGAATGGCGCGCGCGAAAACTTCCTTGCCGGTACCGCTTTCGCCCAGCAGCAAGACCGTGGCTTTGCTGTTTGCCGCTTTGCGCGCTGCATCCAGCGCGTCGGTCATCTTTGAACTTTTTCCTGGGACCAGGCGATAGCGCTTGTCCACCTCCTGGGAGAGAACATCCACTTCTCTCTTGAGGCCTTCCCGTTCTAGAGCCTTTTCTACGACGAGGATCATGTGATCGGGTTCGAAGGGCTTGGGAATGAAATCATACGCTCCTTCTTTGATCGCTTGGACCGCGCGTTCAATGGTGCCGTAAGCGGTAACTATCACGACGGGGACTTCATTGCCCCGGCGACGGATTTCCTTAAGGACTTCAAGACCATTCATGTCCGGCATCATGTAGTCGAGCAAGATGAGGTCGGGCTGGAAAGACTCGACTTTTTCCAGCGCCTCGGCTCCATCCGTCGCTCGTTCGATGGTGTAGGGGTAATCGGCGAGCTCTTGTTCCAGGAGGTCCAGGTTAAACGGCTCGTCGTCTACAATCAGTATTTTAGCGGGCATCTTCCTGCTTTGGATCTATGAGGTTTGCAGTCATGCGTAGATGTGTCGCCTGGACATGCCGGCCGGGCCGGAGCCCGTCGTTGAGGCGACACTAGCTGATTACAAAGATTTGTGTCAATGAATCCATTTGTCTGCCGGGAAACATTCCGGATGGGCAAAAGATGCGACTTACCCCTCAGGAATGGCTTGGTAGTATTGCCTGAATTTTTCCGCTGGCGCGCCAGTGAATACCGATCGGAACAGTATCGTCTTAATGGGCTTTTCGTCTTTGCCCAACTTGTCGATCACAGTGTAATCGTAGCCGCCAACTTTTTTTACCCCCCCTTGTTCGGGGGGCAAATTGACTTTTTCTGGAACTAACCCCGCGTCAACAAGCTCGCGCTTCAGCAGGGATAATTTTTCGCTCCTTACCGGGTAAATATGGACTGATCGAAAACCGAGTTCTTGCAGCTTGTCGCTGAACAATTTTTGCACTTCGACCATTTCCGTCTGGGGTGGCGCGATTTTTTGATTGATCCTCCTCCCCAAGGCTTTGAGTCGAGTAAACTGTTCCGTTAGGTTTCTCTGGCGCTTCAGTCCATCAATAATATCTCTTAGCTCATCCATCTCGGTCTTGATCTGTGGATGCTTCGCTTCGAGTTTCACGGCTTCGGTAAGGAATCCTGCCAGCGCATCCAGGCTCCCCGCCTGGATGAAAGTCGCCCTCATGGCCTGGCCGGCGTCCTTCCACCGGTCCGCCTGTTCGGCGATATCGCCGGCTATCATGGCCCAGTCACTTTGCAACCAGCGGATGAGCGCGGCCTCGATACGGGCCTGTTCTGAAGGCGAGAACGCCCATTTCAAATCATTATAAGTCTGGTGCAAGCGCTTCGCCTCCTTCAGATAGTCTCCCGCGTTATGCTCTCTAAGGCTGGTTAGATAAAGATCCGTCATCGAATACAGAATGATTTCTTTTACCGGCAAGTGCTGGAGTCTTTTCTTGTAAGTATCAGCGTCCGCGGCGGAAAGAAAAACATTTTTTACCATGGCGTCGAACAAAGGAATGGGAACCCCTACTTTATCGTATAAGGGAATTACGTTGATGTAAGTGATCTCGTTTCCACGCTCGATACCGACGTCGAAGAACATTTGGAAAGAAATGTCTCTAATGCCGGAGAACATTTCCGGGTAGTACTTCACGGTATTGGTAGCCATTTTTATGCGGGTGTTGAGGGGTAAGACAATTTGAAACGGGTAGATATCGGCCGGAACAACACGACCGTTGTCGTCGTAAAACGTATGCCTTAGTGTTGCCCCGGTTTTAATCGTCTCGATTTGTCGCGCAATCATCGCGCCCGCCTTCGAATCAAGTTTGAGGTTGCCTTCTCTGTCTACCGGGCCGTTGTTATAAAGGTATAACGCAGGAGTCCTGGGAAGACGACCATTGGCATGGGTTATCACCCTGGAGAGGCTATTGAGCTTGGCAATCAGTTCCGAAGCCTGCTCGTTGGAAGGCGCGTCTTTCAGGACTCCCAGATCAAAGACGCACATATAATCCTGGTCCAGGCCTTTCTTATTGAATTTAAGAAACGCTGAGCCGTAGGGGGCGGAGATGAGTCGCTTGACGCCGATTCCCTCCTTTGCGAATTCACTCGCCCAGGCCTGGATGCGGGATTCCACAGCATCAACTGTTCGCTCCAGGTATTTCATCGGCTCCAAGCTCAAGCCTTCCGAAATAACGACGTAATTGTGAGTAAGATTGGCGGCAGAGGAGAAGACTAGAACGAGCAGGATCACTAGTAGCTTTAAGCTTCTGCCATAGAGCGCCATGTTCTTTCCTCCTCTCAAGGTCAGGTAGGACTTATTACGCTTTTTGATGCCGATTCGCCACATGAGAGGTAGGTATTTTGCTACCGTGTGTATCAAAATCGATTCAGTGGCTGCTGCCTTATTTGCTCACTTTGGATGAGGGTTCCGGGCTTGGGATCTCTGGCGGCCGGCGTCGCAAGCAAGATCCGGCGGAATCGTTTGACGCTTCGGCGCCGCAGCTACCGGAAGCCATCTGCTTGTCTCGATCATCGCTTTGCTCTCCAGATTGTTAATCTGCATTTGCGGCGCGATAGGCAGCGATAAATTCATCGACCAAGGATATCGCCTCTTCGGCGAGCGCAGGCAAGTGGCGCGCCCCAACCACTCCTATGCTACCCATGGTCCACGTTGTCGCGCTCGTTTCCACGGAACGGTCACGCGCTAGAAGCGTCTCCTGATTGAACTCCAGTCTGATTGAGTAGCCGTATATCCCTATTCCCGTGTTGTGAGTGTTCACATCTAAATACGGGTACGGTCTGCCCGGTGAATCAAAACACTCTTTGTTGGTCAGCAATGGGATATTCGCTGTTTGCAGTCTTGATTCAACTTGCCGCATGAGGTGGGACTTGGTCAACCCGTGTTCTTCGACGTCAGGAGATAAGTCTTCAACCAGAACCATAACGCCGTCGAGGCGACGAAGTGTTTCGTCCGGTCTTGCCGGATAGTTGGGAGACTCTTTCGCAAAGCGTTCTTTTGTGCCTGTATAGCTGGTGAGAAGCTGCAGCGGACTCTCTTGCTGCACTTGTTGTGCGGCGCACGGTCTTGAGGATAAGCCCACGCCAACGGAAAATACAATAATAATAATGAAGATCGCGGCTCTATGGGTCATAACCGTCTCCTGTTTTGGAATCGCGGTCAATAATTTCATCTGCCCGTTTGAGTGCTTGGGCGGGAAAGGTCATGCCGATCTGCCTGGCGGTCTCGAGGTTCAGGATCAAATAGTAGCGAGCGGCCTTCGCATTGGAGCCGCGCATGTTGTAGGCGGCGAGGGCACCCTGAGCGGCGTAAGTCTCTGCGAACGTCATGGTTGGGATTTTCTTTTCCCTTGCTTCATGAAAGATTAGATCGAGATGGCCATCGATCCAGTTGTCTGGAATGTGAAGAATCCCATTCACTGCGCCGTTCTTGATGTGATGGAGCTCTGTCTTTAACTGGGTAACGGTCTCTACTCGCCTCTCGATCAGCTTAATACCCAGCTTTTTGCCGGCCATCCGAGCTTCCTCGATCGCAGCCTCATCATTTGGAGTTGAATAAAAGACCAAGATTTGCAGGGGGGAATGACGAAGAATTTTCTTAAAGACAGCTAGTCGCTTGGTAGTCATCTCAATATCGCTGAGGCTCGGGCTGTTGATGGCTTCCTCATTGCTCTTGGGGTGGAGAATGGGGCGATCTTTGACCCTGACATCGTGACCGTTGGCCCGCAGAACTTGCAGAAGGCCGGCTACTATAAGGAGGCTCGCCCCTAATGCGATCGCCATTAACAATCTCTTCATAGCCGGATGCTCCCTTTGTGCTCAAACTCCACTAATGTTAGGGAGCAACGGCCGTGCCATTCGCAAAAGACCGCCACCGACTGAAGGGAAGTTGTTGAATTAGCTGAAGAAGGATACCACGAGGACTCGAATTCCGGACTGCAGGAGAAAAGCCGAGAGTAGCTTTTCTGGGTCTCCTAGAAACTAAAAAGATGCAGGCCCTGATTTGTTGGCTAAAGCGGGTTCGCGTGGCTGAAGGGTTCGCGCGCGAGCTAATTTTACTGGCCCACGCGTGTCCTTAAATAAGCCGCCGCCGAAGTCTGGCAGCCGGTCAACTCTGCGTCGCCGGGCGGATAAAAGTGAAAAAGGGTTTCTTTTGGTTATTTTGAATTTTTACTTGGCTTCCTGCGCTTTTCTTCTCTTAAAGCGTTGAATATGGCTCAGGGCGTCCTCTGCGGTGATGCGTCCGATCGGGCCGATGCTGTAGCACGCATCTGCAACCTTTCCCTCGGAGTCGAGGATGAAACCTGTTGCATGAATGATCTTTCTTCGTTCTTCCCAAAAGGCGCCGATCTTCTCCGCGTCGCGCGGCACTGCCAAGCCGTAGGCTACGGGAAAAGTCAGTTTTTCCCGTTCGACCATCTCTTTCGCTTTGTCGAGTGGGTCGACGGAGAGAGCAACGACGTCGACATTTTCTTGCTTGAACGCTTCGAGGTGGGATTGGTAGTCGGCTAACTGCCGCCGGCAGTAAGGTCACCAGACCCCACGGTAAAAAAGTAATACCGCGTACTCGCCCTCTAAGCCGCCCGGAATCTTCACGGTCCGCCCATCCACCGTCCGCACGACATATTCGGGAAAAATATCATCGGTGTTGAGTTGTCGTCCCATGGTTTTTCTCCTCCAAAGAAAGGTTACAATACTACACGGGTGCAGCGCAATTGAGCTGCGTGAAATTTGAATCTTACTCTGTTAATAGAAGATAGTAGATAAAGGAGCGCGGAGTTTTCTGATGGCGAATTCATCGACCATTGAAGTAAGCGAACAGGATTTTGAATCCAAAGTCTTGGAGCGCTCTCACGAGGTGCCTGTCGTCGTTGATTTCTGGGCGCCTTGGTGCGGCCCGTGCCGCGTGCTCGGACCGATCTTGGAGCGATTGGCGCAGGAACACGAAGGACAGTTCCTGCTGGCGAAGGTCAACGTTGATGAAAACCCTGGACTTGCCGCTGCCTTCGGTATTCAGGGAATTCCCGCAGTGAAGATTTTTAAAAGCGCAAGGTTGCAGGGCGAGTTCACGGGGGCGTTGCCCGAGCCCGCGCTGCGGCAAGTGCTGGCTCCGTTTCTCCCCTCCGAGGCAGACAGGCGGGCCTTGGAAGCGGCCGCGCTGCAGAGCGAAGAAAAATTTGCCGAAGCCAGGGCGATCTACGAGGAAATTATTCGGGAGAATGCGAATCACGCCGGCGCGCTTCTCGGACTGGGACGAATTTTGATGGGCGCAGATGATCGGGAGCGAGCTATCGAGCTATTGGAACGCGTGCCCCTGGCATCGGAGGAGAGAAAGGACAGCGAGCGACTCCTGGCCCGGCTGAAACTCAAAGAAGGGACAGGGCAGGACGAATCCGTCCTCAGGGCGATTCTCGATTCCCATCCCGACGACTTGGAGGCGCGGTTTGGGTTGGCGCAGGTATTGGCGGCGGGGGAGCGTTACCAGGAAGCCTTAGAGGAGTTCTTGAAGGTTGTTAAAAAAGACCGCAGCTTTCGCGACGACGGCGCCCGCGAGGCCATACTGCAAATCTTTGAGGTCTTGGGATCAGAGCATGAATTGACGGAAAGGTACCGTTCAGATCTGGCGAAGGTGCTTTTTCGCTGATAGGACTCCGGTTCTCCCCTCTTGCGCATACCAGAAGTTCTCTGCATCCATGCCCATACATCGTGGGGGGAACGAAACCGGGCGGCGGTCTATCACGGCCTCACGCGTGGGGTCATAGCGCGAGAAGAAATATTTTCCCTGGCCCGAAGGACCCCAGTGGCCGAGCGGGCCAGGGTCCGATTCAATAAGCCACAATTCGTTTCCATGGGCCGTAGGGCTGAAAGTCTCATTTTCCGTCCGCATCATCCAGATAAGCTTGCCGTTTTGCGGATCAAGGCAAAACAGCTTGCGGTTGTGGCGGTGGGTCAACCAAAGCCTGTTCATGTAGAGGGTAATGCCCGCTCCCGCTCCATCCGGACAGTTAAAGGCGCGCCGCTCCGCGCCGTCGTCAAAAGACCACAGCACCAGCTGCCGTCCAAGGCGGCCGCCTCCGGTCATCATCCACAAACCTTCTTCCGAAGGGCAGAGATCCCAGATCTCATGCGGATAACGAAGCTTCTCCTCGGTTTCGCGCGTGGCCGGATTATAACAGGCGACTAACCGCTCTTCCGGCACCGCGAGCCAGAGTTGATTCCGGTCCCATTTAAGGCCGGCAACGCGGACCTGGTTCACGTCGAGCATGTTGTGCTTCTAAGCTAGAGCTAGAGTGTCCTGGAATCAAAGTCCGTTAAACAAGTCATTCGCCTCTTTACCGTCATGCCCGCGAAAGCGGGCATCGTGCGTCTTTGAAATTCCTGGATTCCGGGTCGCGCCAGTTATCGCCACCTTGCCCGGAATGACGTTCGAATTACTCAACGACCTTCAGAAACATCAACCTAGGTGAAATTCGCCGACGGAGCAACCGTTCGTCGCAGTTTCGGGTTTCGAGCCTGGAGTTTTACCTCGACCCCGGAACACAAAACTCGAAACTCTTACGAAACCGTATTAAAATAACCGACATGGAAAAAACCCTGGGGCTGGAAAAAGAAATCCAGGCGCTGGCGCAATTCCTTTACCGGACCGCGACCAAACACAAACCGTCGATATTCGAACCGCGCGATTGGATGGGGAGAATGATCGAGTGGTCGCTCAAAGATGAGTCTCTGCGCGTGGCGCTGTTTCGCTTTGTGGATGTCCTTCCGAGCTTGGATTCGGCGGCGGAGATCGGCCGCCATCTGGAGGAATATTTTGCCCGGGTCGACCATGCCTTTGGCGATTTAGTTTTCCTCGCGCAGGCGCTGCACGCGGGCTGGTTGGTGGCTCCGGTCGTGCGCCAAAACGTCGCGCGCCTCGCGCGCCGGTTCATCGTCGAGGAGGATGTGGAACCGCTCAGAGAGGTTCTCGAATCCCTGAGAAAGGAGCCCGCCGCGTTTACTCTCGATGTCGTGGGCGAGGCGACCGTGAGCGATAAGGAAGCTCTCGCAATGCAAAAGCGGTATCTCGATTTGCTGCATAACCTGGCCGCCATGGCGGCCCGATGGCCGGCGGTGGCACAAATCGATCAAGCGGTCGCAGGCCCGCTACCGCCAGTCAATCTCTCGATCAAAGTGTCGTCGCTCTACGCGCGCTTCGATCCGCTGGACCCGGACAGCGAAAAGACTGCGCGCGACCGTCTCCGGCCCCTGTTCCGCGCGGCTCGGCAGCTCGGCGCAGCGCTCACCCTGGATATGGAGCAATCCGCGTACAAAGACCTGACCCTTGGCATCTTCCGCGACTTGCTCGAAGAAAACGAATTTCAGCGGGAGCCGCAAGTCGCGATTGCGATGCAAGCCTACCTCCACGACGCCGAGCGGGACTTGCTCGAGTTGATTCGCTGGGCGCGCGTACGCAAACGCAGAATCGGGGTGCGTCTGGTCAAAGGGGCTTATTGGGACAGCGAAATTGCATGGGCGAAGCAAAAGGGTTGGCCGGTTCCGGTGTTCCTGGAGAAGGCGGAGACCGACGCGAACTATGAACGGCTCACCTGTCTGCTGCTGGAGAGCCATGACGTTGTCGATGCGGCTTTCGGGAGTCACAACATCCGCAGCCTGGCCCATGCGATAGTCGCGGCGCAACGGCTCGGGGTGCCCGAAAGAGGGTACGAAGTGCAGATGCTCTACGGCATGGGCGAACCGATCCGGCGCGCCGTCATCGACAAGGGTCAGCGCGTGCGGATCTATTTGCCGGTCGGCAGACTATTGCCGGGAATGGCGTATCTCATCCGCCGTCTCATGGAAAACACATCAAACACCTCTTTCTTGCGCCAGACCTTTGTCGAGGGAGCGGAAATCGAAAGGCTGATTGCAGCGCCGAGTCCGAAGCGATCGTCCACTGGGAGGCGACCGGCGATCGGTGCGCTGACGGAGGCGCAAGCTCCGGGGCTTTTTGTCAACGAGCCGCTGCTCGATTTTTCGCTGCGGGAGAACCGCAGTCGCTTTGCTCGGGCATTGGAGGAGGTCAGGGGTACGTTTGGTCGTGAGTACCCGCTTTGGATTGGAGGCGAAGAGACAAAGACAAAAAGCCGGCTTGAGTCCTTGAACCCTGCCGCGCCACGGCAGATCGTGGCTCGGGTTCCCTTGGCGAGGTCGGAAGAAGCAGACCTTGCGCTAGAAGCCGCAGCCGCTTTTTCTCCTGAATGGAGAGCCACTCCGGCGCCAGAACGAGCCGAGGCTCTTTTCCGCGCCGCTCAGCTCATGAGGCAAAGACGGGCGGAGCTGGCAGCTTGGGAAGTATTTGAAGTGGGTAAGAGTTGGAGCGAGGCAGACGCGGATGTCGCCGAGGCGGTCGATTACTGTGAGTACTACGGCCGCGAGATGTTACGTTTAGGCCAAGCGCGCTTGACCCAGCAAGTACCCGGCGAGAGCAATCTCTATTTCTATGAACCCAGGGGGATCGCGGTTGTGATCGCGCCGTGGAATTTTCCCTTCGCGATCCTCACCGGCATGACGGCAGCGGCCGTAGTTAGCGGAAATTGCGCGATCGTAAAGCCGGCGGAGCAGTCTCCGCTAATGGGCGCTCTTCTGTGCCAGATCTTGCGGGAGGCGGGTTTGCCGCCGGCTGCGTGCCAGTTGCTCCAGGGGGGCGGTGATCTGGGAGCTTATCTTGTGCGTCACCCCGCGGTTCATCTGATTGCCTTTACCGGCTCCCGCGATGTTGGGTTGGAGATCTTGCGCGCCGCCTACGACCAACAACCTCGGCAAGAACACGTCAAACGGGTGATTTGCGAAATGGGAGGCAAGAACGCAATCATCGTGGACGCAGACGCTGATCTCGATGAGGCGTTGGTAGAGATTATTGAATCCGCCTTCGGCTACCAGGGGCAGAAATGTTCCGCCGCGTCGCGTATCATTCTGGTAGAGGAGATTCACGACCAACTGTTGGATCGTTTGGTTGAAGCCGTGAAAAGCCTGAAAATCGGTCCTCCCGAGGATCCGCGGCATTTCATCGGCCCGGTCATCGATGCCGCCGCGCATTCGAAGATCGTTGGCTATATCGGTCTGGGAAAGAGAGAGGGCAAATGCGTGCTCGAGATGGAGGCGCCCAAAGAGGGTTTTTTTGTCGGCCCGGCGATCTTTTCCGAAATTGACCCGCACCATCGCCTGGCTCAAGAGGAGATTTTTGGACCCGTGCTGTCAGTGATAAGAGCGCGGGACTTTGATCACGCGCTTGAGATCGCTGTCAACTCCTCCTATGCTTTGACCGGCGGGCTTTTCTCCCGCTCCCCAGCGCACATTGAAAAAGCGCGGCGCGAATTCCGGGTCGGAAATCTCTATATTAATCGTGGCATTACGGGGGCGATCGTCGAACGCCAACCGTTCGGCGGGTTCAAATTGTCGGGAATCGGGTCGAAAGCGGGTGGGCCGGACTATCTCTTGCAGTTCTTAGGACCGCGCACGATCACAGAGAACACGCTGCGTCACGGCTTTGTCCCACCGGAAGATTTAACATGAGCTAACAAGGAACCGCTAATGGAATCCACAGCTCCTAAGAAAGCCTCCACCGTCGTCCTCGTGCGGCCAAGCGACGATGGAAAATTCGATGTTCTCATGACGCAGCGACCGAAGTGGATGGATGTTCTCGGGGGCTTTTATGTCTTTCCCGGCGGCATCCTGGAGCAAGACGACTGGTCTCCGCAGATGCTCCGGCGCTGCCGCGGCCTGACACCGGCCGAAGCGCAAGGAATTCTGAGTCATGCGTTGAATCCGGAGCTCTCCTTGGGGCATTGGATCACAGCGATCCGCGAACTATATGAAGAGTCCGGGGTCTTACTGGGCGTCACCGAGTCCGGCGCAGCGCCGGATATGATAGACGAGGAGCTGAAGCGCAAATTGGAAGAAAAGCGCAAGGAGCTGGTGCAGGGAACGACCAGCCTGCACTCTGTTCTGCGAGCGCAAGGACTGTATTGCGACGCCGCGCGATTGATCTATTTTATGCATCGGGTTACCCCCGAAGGTAACCCGATGCGATTCGACACCCGATTCTATCTCGCGGCCCTGCCGAAAGACCAAAGTGCCCTGGTGAAGTCCGAAGAAGTTGCCGCGAGCGTTTGGCTAACACCCGGCAAGGCGCTGGACGGGTCTGCCAGGAAGGAATTGCCCATCATCCGCCCTACGCGGATCGTCCTTGAGAGCCTGGCGGATTTTGATTCCTGGGGAAGTCTCACTAAGGCTTATCCGGTCAGATAACCTTCACAGTTTCTCAGACCAGAAGACCACGCAGCCCTCGGGGCCGACAACCGCGGCGTGCTCGACATTGCCGGGAATAACGATTTTGTCTCTCGGACTGCAGGCAAACGTGTTGTCCCTTACCTTCACGGTCATGTTTCCCAGCAGAAATGCGAGGAGTTCGATTTCCGGGTGACGGTGCGTGGGATAGGCGTGTGCCGGAGGGTCGTGAATTAAAATCGGATCGAATCCTTCCTTACGGATTTCAGCTTCGACGCTCTCTTTATCGGCGCGCGCGAAAAAATTTGCCGTGTCCATGTCTCAGATCCCGGTGATTTTTAGCGTCGCGTGCTTCGATTTGTATTTGCGGTTGAGTTGGATGAGAACGCCGGTGATTCCTTCGACGACGTAAGCGTTTGCTGCGGGACCGGCATCAAACGCGCGGGCGCCGATTCTCGCCATGAGGTCGATCACTTGCTGTTTCGCGGCATCGCTGTCGCCGCACACGAGGATGTCTCCAAGGGGAGCGTTAGGCTCGCGCAAATCCAGAGCCGAGATGTTGTGAAGCGCGCCGACCACGGGCGTTTCCGCGCCCAAGATTTGCTGGGCTTCCAGCAGAGCGGAGCCCGCCGGCGGAACAAAAGGCCTGCCTTTTCTCAAAGGCACGACGGCGTCGATCACCAATTTTTCTCTCAAACTCGGCGCCAGGTCCTCGACCATTTTGCCATGACCCTCGTATGGAACCGCGATCACGGCTAAATCGGCCTCTGTGACGGCATCCTCATTCAACCGGCCCTCGATGACCTCCCTGCCGAGCGCCCTATTGAGCGTCGCCGCGGCCTGCCGGGCTCGGTCGTGGTCGCGTGAGCCGATCAAAACCCTGACCCCTGGCTGCGCCAGACGCGCCGCCAAACCGGTTCCCAAACTTCCCGTTCCTCCCACAATGGCAACAGTAACTGTTTCATTCATGCCAATTAAAACTTTCGAAACAGGTCTTCCGCCTCCGGTCGGAGAAGATCCTGCGCCGATCCTTTCCTTGAATCTGGGGGATAGCCGCGCACGAGCACCACCGGTATACCATCCTTCTTCCCCATGACCAGTTCCGCGGCCGAGGCAATTTCATCCGCAACAGCGGCCATCGAGGCGCGCAGTTCGTAGCCGTAGCGATCGGTGTCGCCACGGTAGTCCTTCAGAGGATTCAAGCCGGCGACCCCCAGTGCCACATCGGTCGTCCCCAGGCGCCAGGGGCGCCCGAAGCTATCGCTGACGATCACGGCGGGTGCCGCGCCGGTGCGGGTTTCGATTTCGTCGCGGACACGGGCGGCGGATTGGTCGGGGTTTTGGGGCAGGAGGATTGCGCGTCCGGAACCCGCATTCGAAAGATCCACGCCGGCGTTGGCGCAGATGAAACCGTGGCGGGTCTCGACGATAATGGTTGTTCCTCCTGTGCGCACCACGCGGCGGCTTTCCCGCAAGATGAGTTCGGTTAAGCGGGGGTCTTTGTCGAGCTCCGAGGCGATCTGCAGAGCGCGCGGAGATGGCACGACCGCGTCCAAAGCAACGATCCGTCCCTCGGCCTTGGACAGGATTTTGTGAGCGATCACGACGATGTCGCGGCTCGACAGCTTCAACCCAAGGCGCGCGCAAGCGTCGCAGACGAGGTTGCCGACGGAGTCCCCCTCGGCGACTTCCCCAATTCCTTCCACGGCGATAATTTCCAGGCGCTTCATTGGACTTGAGGATTGGAAGCGAACGCGAAGTCGGGAATCTTCATGGCCAGCACGATCTTGCGTGTTTCACCGTCAGCGCTCACGGTCAAAAAACGCCTTAAATCTTTCGGCTCGTCGATGTCGAGCCCAATCCTGTCGTTCATCATTATCTTCGGCTCAACTCCTTTTGCGGCGGCTTCTTTCCGATGATAGGAGAAGCTATCATAACCGAAGCGGAGCCGGAGGATATCAGGCGGCGAGAGGAGCAACGCGTTGGTTCCCATCTCGTCGTGGGAAGGAACCAGGAGCACCGACGGCGCGCGGGTCTGTTCTTCACAGAGCGATTCCAGATCCGCTGCGCGCAACAGCGGAATATCGGCCGGAATCACAAGGACCGTCTGGATGCCATTCTCTTTAATCACGGCGAGCCCGAAATCGACGGCTTGTGTTTCTCCTTTCTCGTCGGGCTCCGTAATGACGCTGGCTCCGAAAGCGGTGGCGATCCGAGCGACCTTGCGGCTCGACGTCACGACAAAGACCGTGTCGAAGCCGCGCGCCTGTCGGGCTTCTGACAAGGTATCACGAAACATCACCTCGGCCAGCAGAGCGCGCTCCCGCGCGCCGAGGATCCCGGCGAGGCGCTGCTTGGCATTGATGAAACCTTTCACCGGAATGAGAGCAGCTACGCTCATGGCGTTGTTCTTTCGCGGCATGCCTCCAGGACGGTTTTTGCCAGCAGTTTCTTTTCCTCTAAAGAGTCCATGCGGATGTGTCCCGCGACCGGACGAAGCCCCAACGCCGCGATTCGAGGTCCGAGGAGCTCATCTTCGTGTGCGATGAAGATGGTATCGACGAAATCGGCGTAGGCTGAGGCAACGCCGCAGGCTGATGGCTCCAGGCTCACGGCGCTCATCAAGCGATGGGCCGGACCACTGACCGCGGTGCCCTGAATGATCGGACTTACCGCGACGACGGGCGCGGGCGTTTGCCGGAGAGCCTCGCGCATCTCCGGAACGGCGAGGATCGGGCCGATGCTCGTTACGGGGTTACTGGGACAGACGATAATCGCTGCGGCGTTCTGAATTGCTTCCAGGATTCCCGGCGCGGGTCGGGCATTTTCGATTCCGGTAAAAGTCACTGCGTGAATGTGTTCTTGCCAGCGGCGCTTGACGAAATACTCCTGAAACGAGAGATTCGCGCGCGCTGTGGTAACCGAGGTTTCCACGTGCTCGTCGGACATCGGAACGATACGGGTCTTGACGCCAAGGGACTTGCCAATAGCGCGCGTCGCCTGGGAAAGGGTGAGGCCTTCGCGCATGAGCCGGGTGCGAGTAATATGCGTTGCCATGTCGCGATCACCCAACTTAAACCAAGTTTCCCCGCCAAGCTTTCCCAGGGATTCGAGTACGGCGAAGCTATCGTCGTTGATGCCCCAGCCTTTTTCCACGTCCAGGATTCCCGCGAGGGCGTAAGTGATCGTGTCAATATCCGGAGCAATGTAGAGTCCATGCAAAAAGAAATCGTCGGCGGTGTTGCAAATGACTGTGAGATCCTTCGGGTCGGCGGTCAAGCTCAAGCCCTGGACCAGCTTTGCCCCGCCTGTTCCGCCTGTAAGCACGACCAGCATAGGATGGTACGGTGAGGATTAATTAATTTGCACAGCCCACGAAGGGCTGGGCTCGACGGTCCCGGGGTCTTTAAACGGCAGATTCCAGGCCGAGCACGCTCAACCGCGTCGCTTGCTCTTCGCAGGTGGAAGCAGCTCGCGCGCGGTCCCAGCGACGCAAAATTTTGTACGTTGTGGACCTTTCTGCCGGGACACGCCCAATTCCCTGGATCAGCTCACGGAACTCGTAGGGCCACATCATCTGCCCTTCGGTGGAACCGGCCAAACGGGAGATGCTTTCCTCCATCAGGGTGCCGCCGAAATCATTGGCTCCAGCTCTGAGGCAGAGCTGCGACATGCGCCGTCCCATCTTGACCCATGATACCTGGATGTTGGGAATCGCATCGTTCAACAGGACGCGGGCGAGGGCATGAACCCGAAGATGCTCCTCCGCAGTGGGCCCGGGTCGGGCCAAGCCCTGATGGTAAAGAGCCGTGTTCTGGTGCACGAACCCCAGAGGAACAAACTCGGTGAATCCTCCGGTCTCTTGCTGGATGCTTCTGAGAAGGAGCATGTGTCGGACCCAATGGGTTCCGCTTTCTCTGTGGCCGTACATCATGGTCGATGTCGTCGAAATGCCCAAGCGATGAGCTGTGGTGATGACCTTGATCCACTGCGCCACGCTCACTTTGTTTTTGGAAAGGACGTAACGGACCTCGTCGTCCAAAATTTCCGCCGCCGTGCCGGGGAGGGTATTTAGGCCCGCCTCACGCAGCATTAAAAGGTAGTCTTCCATGGGGAGACCCGTGAGCTCGACGCCGTAAGTGACCTCCATTGGCGAGTATGCATGAATATGGATTCTTGGGGCGCGCGAGCGGATGGCGTGTAACAGATCGCGGTAATAGAACGGGCTCATGTCGCGGGGCAGCCCCCCTTGCATACAGATCTCGGTCGCGCCGCGGTCCCATGCCCCTTCCGCCCTGCGCGCGACTTCTTCGAGAGAATGATCCCAGGCATCCGGCTTGCCGGGTCCGGTGCTAAAGGCGCAGAATTTGCAGCCAACGTAGCAAACATTGGTGAAGTTAAGGTTGCGACAGACCACATAGGTCACCACGGGGCCGACTTGCCTTTGTCTGAGGAGGTCGGCGGTTGCGACCAGGGCAGCGAGATTACTCCCGCTCGCCTCGCTAAGAACAATCCCCTCGGCCTCGCCGATTTCTCTGCCAGTGAGTGCGCGCTCCAGGATACACGCTACCTGAGGGTCAATTTTGGGTAGCAGTTCGTCGATTCTTTCGCTTGCTTCTTCAAAGTTGAAGATCTGCTCCACATCGATCATGCGGTCCTCCAGCTTTTGCCAAATGATCTGCGCCGCTCAATCGCTCGACATAGGGGAGAAGCGTCGGCGCAATGAACCGGTCTCCCTGGTCAATGAATTCCGGATAGAGAGGCAGCCGCGCTTTGAGCGTAAAGCCCGCCTGCGTGGTTTTCTCGCGCAGGATCGCTAGAGCCGGCCACGGGGCTTCCGGGTTAATATAGTCGGGTGTCAGGGGAGATACGCCTCCCCAGTCGTTAATCCCGGCGTCCAGATAACAGACGTAATGCTCTGTGTTGAGGTTGGGCGGCGCTTGGATGTTCATGTCACCACCGAGAATCAGACGCGCCAAGGCAATCGTTTGCAGCATTGCTCGCAGCGGAGGCTCGGGATGCTCCGCCATAGGAATTTCGGGTTTTCGATGAAAGTTCTGAATGATGATTTCTTGCACGTGACCGTAGCGTCGGTGAAGCGCCCGAACCGTGAACAATGAATCGATTCTTTCTTCCCATGTCTCGCCGATCCCGATCAGGATACCGGTGGTAAAAGCGATCCCCAGCCGCCCCGCCTCTTCAAGCGTGCGCAGGCGCAGTGGCGGTCTTTTGTCGGGAGCGTTGGCGTGGGGACCACCGGCCAAGGTAAGACGCGTGCTCGTGCTCTCCAGCATCAACCCCAGGCTGACGTTGACCTCGCGCAGTCTCTGGAGGTCCGCCCGTCCCATAAGGCCGGGGTTTGAATGAGGCAGTAAGCCAGTCTCGTTAAGAACCACGGCGCACGCCTCGTGGAGGTAATCAAGGGTTTTCCTAAACCCTATACGCGCGAGCAGGCGACGCATTTCTGGATAAATTGCCTCGGGCTTGTCGCCGAGGCTGAAAAGAGCTTCGGTGCAGCCCAACTCTTTTCCTTGGCGAACCACACGCAAAACTTCCTCAACCGTCATCGTCTTTGCGCCCGGTTCGTCAGGAGCTTTGCGAAACGTGCAGTAGCCGCAGAAGTCCCGGCAGAGATTGGTGAGGGGAATGAAAACCTTGGGAGAAAAGGTGATGGTTTTGCCTTTGCAGGCGTCACGCAGTCTCGATGCGGCGTCAAGCAACCCATCGAACTCGTCTCCCTCGGCCGCGGAAAGAAAAAGAGCCTCGGCCGGAGTCGGGGTTTTGCCATCAAGACATTCCCGCAGAATGCTCAAGACTTTCATCCCTGCCTGAATAACCGATAAACTCCTAGCGGTCAACTCTCCGGGAAAGAACCTGTGATCGCTTCTCGTGCTCGGATTGGCGGACTCCACGAACACGAGTCACGATCGGGACATGAGCCTGCCCCTGAGCCCTGTGAACCGTCTTTCTACGCGCACGTTTCTCATCGCCAGGGCCACGGCCTTTTTGCTGCCGACCAGAATCACACGTCTCTTGCCGCGGGTCATGGCAGTGTACAGAATGCTCCGGTGGAGCATCATGTAATGGGAAGTGTGAAGAGGAATCACAACGACCGGGTATTCGCTGCCTTGGCTCTTATGCACCGAGGTAGCGTAAGCAAGACTCAACTCGTCAAGATCATCCGCCTCATAAGCGATCCGCGTGCCTTCGAAATCAACGGTGATCTTTCCTTCCGTTTTGTCGACTTCGACGATCCGTCCCAAGTCTCCGTTGAAAACCCCTTTTTCGTAGTTGTTGCGCAATTGCATGACCCGGTCCCCAAGCCGCAGCCGTGAGCTGGCGCTCCCCACGGTTTCTCCCCTCGGGTTCAAAAGCTCCTGCAACTCCTCGTTGAGACGAATGGTGCCCAAAAGCCCTCGGTTCATCGGGGTCAACACCTGGACGCCGTCTAAGGAAGGCTCTCCAAGTTGGCGCGTGATTTCTTCTTGGACTAGTTCTTTGAGCGTAGCGAGAATTTCCTCCGGCTCGTCGCGCGCGATGAAGGCGAAATCTTTACCGGCGCTCGCATCTGGAAGCCAGAGCGCCTTTCCCTCCAGGATCCTGTGCGCGTTGACGACGATGAGACTTTCCGCGGCCTGGCGGAAGATCTGGCGCAGGGTGGCGACCGGCACGGCGCGGGATTCGATTAGGTCACGCAGCACGTTTCCGGGGCCAACGGAAGGCAGTTGGTCCACGTCGCCGAGCAGAATCAGGCGGCTTTTCGGGTCCAGCGCCCTGAGGAGTTGATCCATGAGCGAAAGATCGATCATGGAAGCCTCATCGATAATCACCACGTCCGCCGGCAGCGGGTTTTTTTCCGTGCGTTGAAACCCGCCGTCGCGCGGATTGTATTCGAGAAGCCGATGGATCGTTTTGGCTTCCTCGCCGCTTGCCTCTTCCATGCGCTTCGCAGCCCTGCCAGTCGGCGCCGCAAGCGCGAAGCGGATTTGCAAATTGCGTAGCAGCGCCAAGAGGTGGGTAAGGAGAGTGGTTTTCCCTGTGCCCGGGCCGCCCGTGATCACCAAGACTTTGTGCTGTAAGGCGAGCAGAAGCGCTTGCTTTTGTTCCTCTTGCAGAAAAAGCTCGGATCGTGTTTGCAGCCGCTCGATGATTTCGGTACCGCGCGCGAGCGAGATCGCAGGAGGAACACACGATAGCTGGCGCAGTGCGAAAGCGACCCGCTTTTCCGCCTCGTAAAGGTTGCGCGCATAAACGTGCGGCAGGACTTCTTCGACCTGGCTTTCGAGGACAACCTCTCCGCGTTCGGATAAGTCTTTTATTCCGTCGGCAACTGCGCTCTCGTCGATCTGGAGCAGAGAAACGACGTGATTCGTAAGCGTTTCCAGCGGGACATAGCAGTGCCCCTCGTCGGCCGATCGTTGCAGGAGATAGCGAACGCCTGCTCGAACCCGAGGCGGCGAATCCCGACGAGTTCCAAACTGTCCCGCGATGCGATCCGCGAGCAGGAATCCAATACCGTAAATATCGTCGGCCAATTGGTAAGGATTTTCTTTGACCTTGGCGACAGTTTCTTGTCCGTAGGCGCGATAGATCTTTAGAGCCAGGTTGCTACTGAGGCCATGTCCCTGGAGGAAAACCAAAACCTCGCGCATTCCATGATGTTCGTTCCAGATTTCGATGATGCGCCGCGCACGCGCGGGACCGATGCCTTGCACTTCAAGCAGCCGCTGGGGCGCGCGTGATAAAACCGTCAACGTGTCGAGGCCGAAGGCCGCGACCAGACGGCCTGCATAAGCGGGACCAATGCCTTTGATGAGACCAGAGCCGAGGTATTTTCCTATTCCTTCTAGCGTGACCGGCTCGATTTTCTCCCATTGATCCACTTTGAGCTGCATCCCATAGCGCGGGTGGGAGTTCCAAAACCCGCTGACCTTGATTTCTTCGCCCTCGCGCAGGGGATAGATTTCGCCCACGATCGTGACCGGTTGGGCGTTCTCAATCGCCAAGCGCGCCACCGTGTAGTGGCTTTCGGGGCTCTGGAAAGTGATGCGCGAAACGTTGCCCTGAAAGATCGACCTCTGGCCGGGTCGGGAACCGGGCGCCGGGCGCGCCGCTAAAGGAAGATTGGCGGGCAACTTATCAGTCACAGAAGAATTCCTTACGCAGCGGGAGGAAGAGATTCGGATTTTTGAGGCAAACTTGCCTTTTCCCTATCGGAGTCGTAAGAATATCCAGGCTTGCGCTTCATTGAATAACACCTTGAGGGGGCGTTTTCCATGCCCAGCGTTCAGTACCACGGTCCGAACGGCAAGCTAAAATACACGGTAATCCCGAGCATCGGAGAGCATGATTTCCAGGGAAGCGGCTCGCGGAGGATCAGCCGGCTGATCCTCTCTATTTGCACCCCGATGTCCTCTAAGTGCTGAGGTCCCATCGGCCATTTTCTCTAGTGAAACCGAAAGCAAATCGAATCTCGATTGCCGCACCGGGCCGTCCGTGCGGAGATTGGAGCAGCGCGTATGCTGGCTGAGAGCCTGTGGTTCGAGGTCGGGCTCATATTTTTTCTGATCCTGGCGAATGGATTTTTTGCCGCCTCGGAAATCGCCCTCATTTCGACCCGCAAGACGCGGATTGACACCTTGTTGGAACGTGGAGCGCGATCCGCGGCGGCGGTCGCGCGTCTGAAAAATGACCCGGATCGTTTTCTCGCGACCGTGCAGATCGGGGTGACGCTGGTGGGAACTTTCGCGTCGGCTCTGGGTGGGGCGCTAGCCATTGAGTTTGTCAAACCTGTGATCCAGGGGTTACCGTTCCCTTTGGCGCGGGAATGGGGCGAAACGGTGGCGATTTTTTTGGTCGTGTTGCCGATTGCTTATTTTTCCTTAGTGTTGGGCGAGTTGGTGCCGAAATCTCTGGCGCTGAGGTTTTCCGAGCAAATCGCGTTTTTTGTCGCCCCGCCGATCGATTTTATCGCTCGGGTCACGTCTTGGCCCGTGAGAATCCTGACCTTCTCGAGCAATGCGGTGCTCTGGTTCTTCGGCGGAAAGCACGCCGGAGGCACCAGCTTTATTTCCGAGGAAGAAGTGAAATCCCTGATTCGCGAGGGGGCGGCGAAGGGGATTTTCGACGAGACGGAAAAAGAACTGATTCATAGCGTCTTCGAATTCGTCGATACTCCCGTCAAGGCCGTCATGGTGCCGCGCACGGAGATTCACGCGGTCGAGGCCAACATCCCCTCGAGCGAGGTCCTCAAGAGTTTTGTCGAGAGCGGGTTCTCGCGCATCCCGGTATACGAGGAGGAACTGGATCGCGTTGTCGGAATTCTCTACAACAAGGATCTCTACCGCGCGCTCCAGGAAAAAGGCGATTTTTCCGTGCGCAAGCTCTTACACCCCCCGTTCTTTGTCCCGAGCACCCTCCCCATTAGCCAACTGCTCAAAGAAATGCAGCGGCGAAGAATTGCTATTGCCATGGTGGTCAACGAGTTTGGCGAAGTTGAAGGACTGGCGACGCTTGAGGATGTCGTGGAAGAGATCGTGGGCGAAATTCGGGACGAGTACGACCGCGAAGAGCGCGGGCCGGTGGAGCGCATGCCGGATGGATCGATGATTATCCAGGGGTCGGCTTTGCTGAAGGATCTGAAGGCCGACTACGGGCTGCCGTTCGAGGAATCCCCGGATTATCACACCATCGCGGGCTTTGTGCTGGCCAAGCTCAGGCGCATTCCGCGCGCCGGGGAGAAGGTCGAGCACAACGGTTATCGCCTTACCATCGTGGATATGGAAGGACGCAGGATCGTCAAGGTTAAGCTCGAGGAGTTCGCGAAAAAATAACGGTCACGGGTTACCCCGAGAAGCCGTGCCTATGGTTTCGATCTCTTGAGTCAGGGCTTGAACCTGCCGCGATGTGCCCACCGTGATGCGGAGGGCGTCCTTGAGACCGGGAACGTCAAAGTAGCGCACCACGATTTTGCGGCTTTTAAGATGCTCGTAAACCGGTCTCAGATCATGTCCGTCCCGACGCGCGAGCACGAAATTTGCCTGCGAAGGATAGACCGAAAATCCCAGTTTCGTTAGACGCCGCGATAACTGTCGGCGCGCGCGCTGAATGCGCTTGACGGTGCGCTTCATCCAGTCTTGGTCTCGCAGCGCCGCCGTTGCGGCAATTATGCTCAGCCGATTGAGATTGTAGGAATCCTTGACCTTCATCAGGGCCGCAATCATTTCGCGGGCACCGAATGCGAGCCCGATGCGCATACCCGCGAGCGAGAAAGATTTGGAAAAGCTTCGCAGCACCACGAGATTGGGAAATCGCTTGACCAGAGGAATCGCCGAGGCGTCAGCGTTGTCAGCGAAGTCAATGTAGGCCTCATCCACAACCAGGACTCCCGTGACCGCCGCGGCTAACCTTTCGATTGCGCAGCGCGAGAGCAGGGTCCCCGAAGGAGAGTTCGGATTGCAGAGAAAGGTTAACGCGGCTTTCTGGGCGGCGAGACCTTCGGGCAAAGAGAAATCCGGAGGATAATCGACGGTAAGGCTTTCTCCTTCCTGGATATTCACCAGGGTGTCGTAAAGTGTGTAGGTGGGGACAGGGTAGGCTACGCGATCTCCTTTGCCTATCAGGCAGCGGACTAAAATAGAGAGCAACTCATCGGAGCCGTTGCCGGCTAGAATGTTTTCCGCCTCTACGGCGTAGGTGACGGCCGCCTGATTTCTTAGGGTGTCGCTCAGGGGTTCGGGATATAAGCGGAGCGAGGAGTCGATCGCCCGGCGCAACGCCCGCATGACCTGAGCCGAGGGTGGGTAGGGGTTCTCATTGGTATTGAGCTTGATGATCCCTTCCTCGTGGATTTGTTCTCCGGGAACATAGGCTTGGAGCCGAGCGATATGGGGTCGCAGGTGCGTTGACATGAAAGTTGATTCTAGCCTGCGCCTGTCTGCGGTTCAAATGGGCGCCGTTGAATCGCCGGGCAAATCTGTTACAAAAAGAACGTTCCGTCGCATGGAAAAGCATCGAATCGCAACCGGCATCGTCGGCGTTGACCCCTTGATCGAAGGCGGTTTCCCGGAAGGAAAATCCTATCTCATCACGGGTGCCCCCGGCGCGGGCAAGAGCATCTTCTGTATGCAGTTCGTGCTGCAGGGACTGATGGAGGGTGAGAAAGCGGTCTACGTTGCGATCGACGAGACGCCGGCGGAAATTGTCGAGCAGGCCGGCTCCCTGGGGTTGGATCTTGCCAAGTATACCGACACCAAGGATCTCTTGATTCTCGATGCTGCCACTCATTTCAGCAAGCGCGCGGGCACGGACAAAGACGTCGATCTGCAGAGGGCGATCACCGACTTGAGCGGTTACGTCAAGCGCATGGACGCGCGCCGTCTGGTTATTGACCCCGTCGGACCGCTGATTTTGTTGCGCGACTCGACTTCACGCATTCAGGATCAGGCGCGCAAGTTGATTAACTTCCTGCAGACCACTATGAAGACGACCAACCTCTTGACCTGCTATCCCGTCCCGAGGATCGGTGAACAGGCGCAGCATGGGGTGGAGGAATTTCTTGTGGCGGGCGTCATCGTGTTGCGATTGAAAAGGACCGCAGACCGTTGCGTGCGCACTCTGGCGGTCGAGAAGATGCGGGCTACCGCCATCGATCTCGGAGAGCACGAATTCACCATTGAAAAGGGTCGCGGTATAGCTCTAAATCTGGTTCCCTGAAACTCCCTCCTTTACCTCCTGCCAGCGGGCGCGCGCCCCCGCTGGCCGTTTTCTTGACAGGCCTGCCGATGATGGTTAACTTCTGACGGCAATTCGCGGGGGGGTTTTTTAAACAATGCGTTTGGATAAGTTAACCATTAAATCTCAAGAAGCCTTACAGCACGCCCAAGCTCTGGCCGAGCGGCGCAATCATCAGGCGGTCGATGTCGAGCATCTAATTTTTGCTTTGTTGGGACAGAAGGAGGGTGTGGTTCTCTCCTTGCTCCAGAAGCTGGGAGTTCCCGTGACCGCTCTGTTAGAGCGTCTTCAAGGTGGGCTGGATCGCCTGCCGCAAATTACCGGTGCAGCTGCCGGGCAGACCTACATCACACCGCGCTTGAAAAAGCTCATTGAAGCGGCTGAGGCTGCCGCAGAAGGTCTCAAGGATGAATACGTGTCCACGGAGCATCTGCTCCTCGCCATGGTGGATGACGCCGGAGAGACCGGCAAGGCTTTACGCGAGCTGGGTGTTTCCAAAGATCACATCCTCAAGGCTTTAGTAGAGATTCGCGGCGCGCAGAGGATTACGGATCCCAATCCCGAAGAGAAGTATCAGGCGCTGGAAAAATACAGCCGGGACCTCACCGAACTTGCACGCAAAGGCAAACTCGATCCCGTGATTGGCCGCGACGATGAAGTTCGGAGAGTCGTCCAGGTTCTTTCGCGGCGCACGAAAAACAACCCCGTGCTCATCGGCGAGCCGGGGGTCGGAAAGACGGCCATTGTGGAAGGCCTGGCGCAGAGGATTGTGAACGGCGATGTCCCGGAAAGCTTGAAGGACAAACGGCTGGTCGCCCTGGACATGGGAGCCCTCGTTGCCGGAGCCAAATACCGCGGCGAATTCGAGGAACGCCTCAAGGCTGTTCTCAAGGAAGTGACCGAAGCCAGCGGTCAAATCGTTCTTTTTATCGACGAACTCCATACCCTGGTAGGTGCGGGTGCCGCAGAAGGAGCGATGGATGCGTCGAACATGCTCAAGCCCGCACTTGCGCGCGGCGAACTGCGCTGTGTGGGGGCCACGACGCTCGATGAGTATCGAAAGCGAATTGAAAAGGACGCTGCCCTGGAACGGAGGTTCCAGCCGATTCTAGTCGGAGAGCCCAGTGTCGAAGACACCATTGCCATTCTTCGAGGGCTCAAAGAAAGATACGAAGTCCATCACGGAGTGCGCATCACCGACAGCGCCATCGTGGCGGCAGCGACCCTGTCCCATCGCTACATCAGCGATCGTTTCCTGCCGGACAAAGCCATTGATCTGATTGACGAGGCCGCATCGCGCTTGCGGATCGAGATTGACAGCATGCCAATTGAGATTGATGAGATTGAGCGGAGGGTTCTGCAGCTTGAAATCGAGCGTCAAGCTCTCAAACGCGAGGAAGACAAGGCTGCGAAGGAGAGACTCAAGCGCCTGGAAAAAGAGATTGCTGACCTCCGGGAACGTTCTCTGGGCCTGAAGGCCCATTGGCAGAAAGAAAAGGAGGCTATCCAGAGGATCCGCTCGCTCAAAGAAAGAATCGAGGCGACAAAAGTCGAGGAGCAACAGGCGCAGCGAAACGGCGACCTTAACCGCGCGGCAGAGCTCCGTTACGGGGTGCTCACGCAACTCAGCAATGAGCTGGCGGCGGAAAATCAAAAGCTCGTAGAACTACAGAAAGATCAAAAGATGCTGAAAGAGGAGGTGGACGCAGAGGACGTGGCGGAGGTGGTCGCGAAATGGACTAGGATCCCGGTCTCGAAAATGCTGGAGGGGGAGGTCCAGAAGCTTCTCAGAATGGAGGAGAGGTTGAAGCTGAGAGTGGTTGGTCAGGACCCGGCAATCCAGGTCGTGGCGAACGCGGTGAGGCGGGCCCGCGCCGGATTGCAGGATCCGAACCGGCCGGTGGGCTCGTTCATCTTTCTCGGACCTACGGGCGTTGGAAAAACCGAGCTATGCCGCGCTCTGGCAGAGTTTCTTTTCGACGATGAGCAGGCGATGGTGCGCCTCGATATGTCCGAGTTTATGGAGAAACATTCGGTCGCGCGCTTGATCGGCGCGCCACCGGGTTATGTGGGATACGAAGAAGGCGGCTACCTCACGGAAGCGGTGCGGCGCAAGCCCTACTCCGTGGTGCTCTTCGACGAGATCGAAAAAGCCCACCCCGATGTCTTCAACGCGTTGCTGCAGATCCTTGAGGACGGGCGTATGACTGACGGCCAGGGTCGCACGATCGACTTCAAAAACACGGTTATTATTATGACGTCGAACCTGGGAAGCCAATATATCCAAGACCTCGCGGGAAGAAACCGCAAAGAGATGGAAAGTCGGGTAACGGAAGCTCTGCGGCAAGCATTCAAGCCGGAGTTTCTTAACCGCGTCGATGAGATCGTGATCTTTAATAATCTCGGTCGCGGAGAGATCAAACAAATTGTAGACATACAATTGCGCCGTCTGGCGAAAATGCTCGCGGAGAGAAAAATCAGCGTTGAAGTTACGAACGAGGCCAGGACCTTTCTGGCAGAAAAAGGGATACGACCCCGTGTACGGGGCACGCCCTTTAAAACGCACGATCCAGAAGCTTATTCAGGATCCCCTGGCGATGAGAATTCTGCAGGGAGACTTTAAGGATGGGGATAAGGTCAAGATTGACTGTGACGGTAAGCAACTGATCTTCTTAGCTGCGGGCCAGATTCAGCAACAGGAAGACTCGACAACTGCAGGGGTCCTTCATTAAATCACTGAGCCCGCCGGGCGACCACGAAAAGGCATCTGCCAAGGCATTCCCAAGTAGCGATCCCCGCGAGCACCGCACGTTGTTCCGCGTTGTTGACTTTCGTTTCTTGTTCGCCTAAGGTCGGGAAGCCATGCGATGGTATCTGCACATCGATATGGACGCCTTTTTCGTTTCGGTCGAGCGTGCCCTGAATCCCGAGCTTGAAGGTCGGCCAGTGGTCGTCGGGGGCGGGAATGGAAGGGGGGTGGTAACCTCGGCCTCCTATGAAGCAAGGCGATATGGGGTGTGCTCGGCGATGGCCGGTTTCCAGGCCAGGAGACTCTGCCCGAACGCGATCTTTCTACCCACGCGCCATGACGTTTACGGTCAGTACTCCAGCCGGGTCTTCTCCTTGCTCAAGTGCTATTCTCCGGTTGTGCGCAAGCTTTCTATTGACGAAGGTCTTGTGGATCTCACGGGAACAGAAAGGCTCTTTGGCTTGCCGCTCAACTCAGCCCACGAAATCATCTTACGCCTGCAAAGGGAACTGAAACTGCCCGCCTCGGGGGGGTTAGCCAGTCATGGGACGGTGGCAAAGATCGCCGCCAGTCTCGCGAAGCCTAAGGGCCTGATTTGCGTGCCCCACGGTGCAGAAAAAAAATTTCTCTCTTTCCTCCCTGTTGGGGCGATTCCCGGAGTGGGTCCGAAAGCGCAAAGCGCGCTTTTGCGCCAAGGGGTTGCAACAGTCGGCGCGCTTCTTGCGCGCAGTGATCTGAGGCAGCGTTATTTTGGCCTTGACGGACCGGTCGCTGCAGTGCGCGCGCGTGGTCACTCGATCGGCAGTGAAACAACGCTAGAGCACTCGTTGAGCGAATTAGGAACGATGGAGGAGGTGCTGTGGCAATTGGTGGAAGATGTCGGGTCGCGATTGCGTGAGGAGACGCGATACGCGCGCTGCATTGCCGTAAAAATCCGTTATGACGACTTCAAGACGTTGACTCGCGCGCGCACGCTGCGGGTGCCCACCTGTTTTGATCGGGAGATCTTCGCGGTTGCGGTTGGACTCCTGCACAGGAACATCACGCCGGGGAAAAAGGTCCGCCTGTTGGGTGTCACGGTAAGCGGTCTGCAGGCGTCGGGCTGGCAGGAGTCTCTCTTCGACTTTCAGAAACGAAGCTCATGGGAGAAGCTGTACCGGGGCATCGACTCCATTCGCCACAGGTTCGGTGACACGAGCATTGCAGCCGCGCCGGCCCGCGGTAAGGCGCGCTGAAACTTCAGGTTGTGGATGCACCCGTTTTGATATACGACGAAGCGGTTTCAAGGCCGGAAATAGCCTGAATCCGTTCGTTTACCGTGGGGTGTGAATAATGGTAGGCCGAATACCAGGGGTGCGGAGTCAAGTTGGAGAGGTTGGTAGTGCTGAGGTTAATCAGTGCCTCCGCCATGGGTTTTCCATCTCTGAGTTCCAGCACCGCATAGCGGTCGGCCTCGTATTCGTGCTTGCGGGAAACATGGTTTAAAAGCGGATTGAGAAAAAAGGTAAACGGACTCGATACGAGCGCAAACAGAACCAAAGCCCCATGGTGGCTCGGGTTTTTCAAGCCGAATGCGTGGAAGAAAGGTTCGTAATCAAGAAGCAAACTGATCAGGTAAAGACCCGCCAAAAGGAATGCGCTCTGGAGGATCAATCGTTTGCGTATGTGGTTTAGCTTGTAATGGCCAATTTCGTGAGCCAATACGGCTATCGTCTGGTCCATGGTGGCCTCTTTAAGAAGGGTATCGAAAAAAACAATGCGCTTGCTCTTCCCTAACCCAGTAAAATAAGCGTTGGAATGGGCCGACCGTCGCGAACCATCCATGGTAAAAATGCCGCTGGTTTGAAATCCCAGGTGCGTGGCAAGGGCGGTGATCCGCCGGCGTAACTCGCCGTCCTCTAACGGCGTAAACTTGTTGAACAGCGGCGCTATTAGCGTGGGATAGAGAATAACCAACAAAAGCTGAAACGCGAGGATGAAAACAAAGCCGTGGACCCACCAATAGGAGCCGGCAGCTTGCATCAAGGATAAGACCACAAACAGGAACGGGACGCCGATCGTGAAGCCTAACAGCAGTGCTTTGAGCTTGTCGTTTACGAACAGACGCAAAGAAGACTTATTAAAACCAAAGCGTTCTTCAAGAACAAACGTGTAGTAAAGATCGGTGGGGAGGCTCAAAATCGACAGGAGCAGGCTGACTCCCAGGCAAAAAATAATCCCGGTTGCCTGAGTGCTCGGCGGAAACAGATTTCCCACGGTCTGGGAAAAACGGTCTACGTCATCCAGCACGCCCCCGAACAGGACGAAGAGCTTTACCAGACCCCCGTAGACCAACGACCAACGTTCGACCTTACCTTTAGCTACAGTATACTTTACCGACGAGAGAAGAGTTTCCGGGCTTACCTTTTCGCGAAACAGCGCAGGGAGTTGCTGGTTTTGCGGGCGGGCCTGCACGTAGCGCAGGTTTGCCTCGTTCAAATAAAGCTCGACAATAATTTCAAAAAAAAAGAGACCCAAGAACAGAACGACGATGAGTTGTTCCGTAAGAATCATGTAGGAATGCTCATTCTCTATATTCTTTTTGTCTACGTCTGGCAACGAAAAAAGCGCCAGCTGGTTAGCTGTTGAGAGATCGACACTCCCGGGACTGTCTTCTGGTGCGGGGAAAGTGCTACCCTGAGTACGGATTTATGTGACTGGATCGGACCATGGACATTTTTTTCCCTGCTGTGGTAAGGTTTCGCGTCGGAGGCACTTGGGAATGATTCGTGTGGTTGGTGTAGTGACTAAGTATGGGGAACCGAAAGCTGCAGAGACCCTGGGTTGGATCGTCTCTTGGTTAAACGCAAAGGGCCTTGAAGTCTTGGTTGAAGACGGCTTTCGGTCTTCGGGCGCCGAGACCTGTAGCAAACAGGAGATGGCTCGAAGGGCCGAGCTTATTGTTGTGCTCGGCGGCGACGGCACTCTGCTCAGCATTGCGGGATTGGTGGAGCGAGAGGTGCCGATTCTTGGGGTCAACCTGGGCGGGTTGGGATTTATCACCGAAGTTGCCATTAATGAACTCGAGTCGCTGTTGGAAAACGCGGTACGTGGCAATTTTTCAGTTGAAAATCGAATGACCCTGGAACTGCAGGTCTATGGGGAGCAAGGTCCGCGCGAAAAATTTCGCGTCCTGAACGACGGCGTGATCACTAAAGGCGCACGCTCGAGGATTATCGACCTGGAGACCTATGTGGGGAAGGAATATCTGTGCACGTACAGAGCTGATGGTCTGATCATCTCCACGCCAACCGGCTCGACGGCCTACGCTTTGGCCGCGGGTGGGCCGATCCTCTATCCGACGCTGGGCGCCATTGCACTTACCCCCATCTGTCCTCATACCCTTACGAACCGGCCGATTGTAGTGTCCGCCAAATCCAAGATTCGTGTTACCTTGCGTTCTGCCGGCGATACGGTGTTCTTGAGTCCCGATGGCCGGCAGGGGGTAGTGCTTAATAACGGTGATGTTGTGGAAGCCCGGGACTATGGAGTTCCGGTTACTTTGGTTAAGGCCCCAGGGCGGAGTTACTTCGAGGTCCTGCGCACTAAATTGAAGTGGGGTGAGAGGTAGGCGCCAGTCCATGTTGCGAGAACTGCGAATAAAACATTTCGCTGTGATTGATGAGGTCACCTTGGATCTCGAGGCCGGCTTGAATGTGCTGACTGGAGAAACGGGGGCCGGGAAAACGATTATTCTCAACGCACTCGCCCTCATTTTGGGGAGGAAGGTCTCCGCCGACCTGATTCGCCAGGGAGAAGACGAGGCTAGTGTCGAGGCTCTTTTTTCTCCGGTGCCGAGCGAACTCGAGATTAAACTGCAAGAGATGGGGTTGGGAGCAAATGACGAGGCGGTGATCAGAAGGATCATCAGCCGCTCGGGTCGGAATCGTGCCTACGTGAACGGGAGCGTTTGTCCTTTGAGTCTCCTCGCCGATGTGGGGGGGCAGCTCGTCCATATCTACGGACAGCACGAGCATCATACCCTGCTCAAACCCGAGACCCATCTCTCCTTACTGACGGCATTCGGAGGTCTGGAAGAAAAGACCGTGGAAATGAAAAGAAAGTACCGTACTTTTGAGCAGGTGTGGGGCCTTCTCAAGCAAGCAAAGGAGACCGTGGAGAGAAAAAAGCGTGAAGAAGATGCTCTGCGCTCCCAGCTCGAGGAGATTAGGACCGCAGCTTTGGGCGTGGGAGAGGAGGAGGAGCTAAAAGCAAAGAGGGAAGTCCTCCTTCACGGAGAGAGGCTCGTCCAGGGGTGCAAAGAGGGCGAGGAGTTGCTCTACGAAGCCGAGGACGCTTTGGTGAGCCGCCTGGGACGGTATGCGCTGCGCTTGCGCGAACTCACAAACATTGACGAGAGACTCAAAGCGGCGGTAGATCTTCTTGAGGGCGCTCAGGCGCAACTGGAAGAGGCAGCCTCCGTCCTGCGACATTATACGGATCGGGCGGAGTTTGATCCTGGAGCGCTGGAGAAAACAGAGGACAGGCTTGCTGAGATCAGTCGCTTGAAAAGAAAGTATAACGCGCCCGTGGAACAAATCCTGAGCCTTCAGCGGGAACTCGAAAAGTCCCTGGAATTCTTGCAACGGGAAGAAGAGGAAATCCCCGGCTTGGAGCGCGCATTCGAGGAGGCACGCAAGTCTGCGTGGGAGTTAGCGGAAACGCTTTCAGTCGAGCGTCTGGGGGTTGCCAAACAGTTCAAGAAAGAGGCTGAAAAAGAAGTGAAGAACCTGGGAATGCCCGGGACGGTCTTCGAAGTTCGCTTTCACGCCCTGGAGGAGGGGGAGGACGATCCTCCGTTTGTGCTCGGGGGAAAAAGAATGACGGAGCAGGGCATCGATCAAGTTGAACTCTATTTTTCGCCCAATCCCGGTGAGCCGGTAAAACCTCTAGCCAAAATAGCTTCGGGCGGAGAGCTGTCGCGGGTAATGCTGGCGATAAAATCCTTGGTTCTTACTAAAGGGGATGTCCCGACTCTGTTGTTCGACGAGGTGGACGCCGGCATTGGCGGAGCCGTGGCAGAGATCGTCGGTAAGAAACTGCGAACGGTCGCTGAATCCTTTCAAGTGATCTGTGTGACCCACCTCCCGCAGATTGCGGCCCCGGCGAATTCGCACTATGTCGTGCGCAAGGAAGTTGTTCGTGGCCGCACCTTTACTTCTGTCAAAAAGCTCAGTGAGCGTGAGAGAGTGGGAGAGGTGGCACGCATGCTGGGAGGAGTAAAGGTCACGGAGAATACAAAGCGTTACGCCGAGGAGATCGTGAAGAGAAATGACTAGAGAACGTTGCGTTACCCGTGAGGAGTTGCTACATAGCGGATAGAAAATCAATTTGATTGGCCGTTCACTTTTCGTGATTTACCTTCCTTGTTTTCTTTTGTGGGGCCGTAGCTCAGTTGGGAGAGCGCTTGAATGGCATTCAAGAGGTCGAGGGTTCGATTCCCTTCGGCTCCACCATTCGCTTCGCGAATGGTGCCCCGAGCTTGTCCAGGGGCTCTGAACTGTACCCAGCCAAAGTTCTGTAGGCCTCGCTAGCAATCTAACGAGCGCCTCCAGGCCTACAACGCTGGCGCGTCTTTACATATCTATAATACCGTCCTTGGAAGGTTGTTACGTGTCTCGGTTTTCAAGACGACCGCCGCGCTGTGGAGTTCGAACGATATCTCAAAACCGGGTCCGGACAAGCCTTTTGCTAATAAGCGCCTTGGTAAGGTTTCATTTCCCTTTTGGCTAGATCTCTCGTTCGGGCTACTCCAAGTTGACTTGTTGGCCATAAAGGCTATTATGGCTTTATGGCGGTAGAAAAAGCCAGTGTTGCCCATGCAAAGAACACACTTTCGAGCCTCATCAACAAAGTGGCGTACGGCAAGACCCGCGTTGTCTTGGAGTCGCGAGGCAAGCCAAAGGCGGCTCTTGTTAGCACGGAAGATCTGGCGAGGCTCGAAGAACTCGAACAGCGCGGCGTAGCCACGCGAAGCCGGCTGCATATTTTAGACCAGGCGGCGGCGCTGCGGCAAAAGATACAAAGGCGGCGAAAGAAAACACTCCCGGACTCGGCGGAGCGTTTGAATACCTTGCGCGAAGAGCGAGACCGTGGAATCCAAGATCTGTGTTGACGCGAGTCTGGCGCTAAAACTTGTTCTATCGGAAACGGACAGCGACTCAGCACAAGCGGCATGGCAGAATTGGGAGCGTGCCGGCGTTGAGATTGTAACCCCCAGTCTATTTACTTACGAGACGACCTCGGTGCTGCGCAATCGGGTCTACCGCAAGGAAATTACCCAGAAAGAAGCCGACGAAGGCGCGAAAATCCTTGCAGCACTGGAGATAACGTTCTACCAACCGGAAGCAATCCGAGAATCGGCGTGGGAACTAGCCCGTCGTTTCAACCGTCCCACCGTTTACGACGCTTTTTATCTTGCCCTAGCACAAGAGGAAGGTTGTCCATTTTGGACCGGCGACAAACGCTTATACAACACGGTGAAAAGCCAGTTGAAATGGGTTCACGTGTTGGAACCGTGACATCGAGCGTTGGCCCCCTGCTGTCGCAAACAATAGGGATCACAGTAAATGGATGAGGGAGCGAGTCAGAGTTTTCGTGGCAACGGGTAGCGCGCGGAAAATCGTTGACTTGCGGGCCCAGGCCGGTCTTAGCCAACGGCAATTGACAAAACTGGTTGGCACCACGGCGTCGGTCATTTGCCGTCTGGAAGACGCCGATTATGAGGGCCACTCGTTGACGATGCTCAACCGCATCGCCGTGAATTTGAATCGCCGCGTTCAGATTCGTTTCGTCCGCGCCGAACGCCGGGTGCAGTCAGTATAATGGAAAAAGCGTGTTCGAATCGAGAATTGGCGCACGCGCTTAAGGAAATTGATCAGGGGAAAACCTTCGAGGCCTTTCAGCCCCGCAACGGATCTCATTCGCTCGCTCAATCGAGAGGCGAAGAAATTTAAGAAAAAAGCTTCTTGACGCGTCTCGACTATGCTCCGCAGTTCTTAGAGAGTTAGAACAGGACTTCCTCGAGAGTTCAGCCTTCTCCAGGAGGCAGCCGCGTGCTATAAGCATGAGCCTTTGCCCTCCACAACTTCCAATTAAAATGGAGGTCGGCGATAGAATCTATGAAGCGGCGGGATGAAATTATTGTGCGGTGGACATGATAAGATTGGGCGTAAATCCGCACGTTGAGGTTTAACCCGATCCGATCCACAGGAAGCGGCGGCAGGAGTGGGCCAGCCGGGGCTTCTTCGTTCGTTGACTCTCATCGGCGTCGCTTACCATTTGGAAAAAAGCCGAGTTTTCACAAAGTAATTGAAACCGATCAATTCGGAATAAATCTGCAAAGGCCTGACTATCCCGATGTTCAATATACCTTTGTGCAGGGTCACACGCGAGGCGGCGATCATCCTCCAATTATCTCTACAAACAAGGTTATCGCGCCATACGAAGCCTCGAATCTATTTTAGATATCCTGGGTTTCCCTCTCTAACCTGTCTTTCCAGACCCCATTCCGCGCCTATCAATCGCTCGCAGACGAGCGAAGGCGAAACCGTTTCGGTTCAAGAGGTCCCTGTAGGGCGCAATCGGGGGCCTATGGGGAATGTCCGCTAACTCGTCGCAATCTCCTACAATTGCTGAAGGCTCATCCATTGGAAAAAACGTTCCAGAAACGTTCCAACTTCAGGTGACAAACCGTAGCCGATAACAAGCCCAAAATGAAAAAGCCTGGATTCCCGGGCTCTCTGTCACACTCAATATCACTTTGTGGTTTTACGGTTTTTGCCTCGTGTCGGCAGTTCAATTCGTGTCGGTGGCGATCCGGTCGGCTTCTTGTTGAATTGTATGTCCAATTCTCCTACAACGCGGAATTGCCGCTCAGGATGTGAAAATCGTTATCGAGTGGTGAGAAAGTGCATCCCTGGTCCGTCACGCTGTCAAAAGAACTGTCATTTGTTGTCTGTTGCCGAGTGCCACGCCGCGTCAAAACGCGACAAAGACGAACACGATCTGAATATTTTATTCTGGCACGCTTTATGCGCGAGGTCAATTATTATATTGACGTTGATGCGTTGAACTGACGGCCCAATGTGGTCACCACGGGCATCAGGGAGCAAATGGTGAAACCGGCAACGAAAACTCGTTAGCCGGTTTTTTTTTGCCTGGAGAAGGCCCGTAGGCTCATGCTCTATGCGGGGAGTCCTTCTACGATGATTGCAGGAAGAACGAACAACTCTTGCCAGCTCGTGTGCGTGGGCTCAGAGACAAGTAACCGTCACTGGGACAGGGGTTTACAACTATATGTTTTTGAATCTCGTCGGAATACCAAGCACGACGATGTCTCGCAGTGAGACAATGCGCTTCGAGGGACCGAACCGGTGCAACTATTTTTCCGCAAAGTAAGGAGAGACCTATGAAAATACTGAAAAGCAGTCATGGCATCGTTATTGTTTACGTCACGCTCTTCTTGATGCTCTTGGGCATCCTGTTTTTCGCTCTCGCTGTGGACATCGGCTGGATGGTCTACGTGAAGTCGCAGGGCCAGAAGGCAACCGATGCCTCGGCGCTGTCGGCGGCGGCGGCGATTCCCAATGCTAACTCTAGCGGCAACCAGACGAAGGTTAACGAGATGGCGCTGGCCTTTAACACGAACAACGCGGTCATGAACGCAAGTGCCGGAATTGCGTCCACCGATGTTCAGCTTTGTGACGGCAGTCCGAACGCCAACCCTCCCCATTGCGGGGTGGGAGTGAGTGCTAAGAACGCCGGTGGCGTCAAGGTGACGAGAACCTACAACGCGCCGCTGTTCTTTACGCGCTTTGTCAATGGCGCGTCGAGCACGAATATCAGCGTTTCTTCGACTGCCTGGCTGGGTGGTCCGGCAAACTTGCCATGTCCCACTGGTGCGCCTTCCTGTCTCCCGGTTTCCATCTGTGACAAGGAAATTAATTACGACCCCACTGCTTCAGGCGGTCCCACTTGCAACCCGTCTATTCCGATTGTTTTTTCCCCCACCGGATCCAATAACGGCGCTTATTGGAGCCTTGGAAGCACGAATGCCTCCCAATGCAAGGGTATGGTCAACGGAACGATTCCCATTCCGCCCGTTAGCGTTGGTCAAATCATTGATCTCAACAACGGCCAGATCACCTCATGCCTGAAGGATATTGAAACGAAATTCAATGGCTGCGACGCCGCAAAGTGCGCGCTGGCACCCACTGATCCCGCGAGACTCGCCTGCACGGCGATTCTCCCGATCGTCGGATGCTCGGCGGGCATGCCTCTTAGCATGAATACGCCGGTTCTGGGGTTCGCCGCTCTCTGCGTTACGAACGTGGTATCCACCCCAGCTTCTAAAGCCGTGATTGACGGGACCTTGAACTGCAACGTCACGGTGTCAGCCCTCGGCGGCGGCGGTACGCCGTTCGGGATTTATGCCAACAAGCCGGTCCTGGTGCAGTAGCTAGTTTCCAGAGTCTAAAACAGCCGCAGGCGAGGGGTAATTGGCGAGAGCCGGTTACCCCTTTGCTTTTTTCCCTGCGGTTGCGACAGGAATCATTGGGATTACCTGGGTCTTCCCGGTTCGCGTGACGATCCGCCCTCGATTCGTAATCAGCAGGTCACCGGTTCGAGTCCGGCGGGTCGCTTCGCTTTTACAAAAGGTCACGAATAAAAAACAGTGTCAGTGCACGGGTTGGGTTTTGTCTCGAATAGGTCAGTTTGGTTGCCAAAGTCATTTTATTGTATGTGACTCCCCCACGTTCAGAAAGTCCACGCGCGTTTCCCCTGCCATCCCTCTTGAACCCCCAGGGGTATCGCGTTCATTTCGTTTTTTCGTTCAGAATCCGTTCACGTTTCTGGTGCTACCTCGATAGCGAAAAACAGGGGACAAGAGCGGAAACGGGAGGAAAGAAAAAACCTTGATAAGTCTTTGATCTCTCTCCCGTTTCCGCTCAATCGCTGCATTTTTCAAAATTCCCTTTGGGGGAATGGCATTCAAGAGGTCGAGGGTTCGATTCCCTTCGGTTCCACCATTCGACTCGCGGGCGAAACGTCCTCCCGTTCACAATAGGCCCGTAAAAGCAACCGGATTAGCTCTTCGCAATCGTACTGGCTGTACCATTCCATCCTGCCCGCCTACTTGTTGGGTTTGAATGTATAGTGTTTACTCTCGCGGTAAATATGAGCGCGTATGGTCCGTGGGTTTGGAAAATCCTGGATTGTCTAACCCGTATCGTCGGGCATCTGGTCGTGCGCGGCGAGCCGCGTCGCGATTGAACGTGGACCTTGAGCGGGATATCGTAGCTCCGATACGAGCTCAAATATTCGGCAACAGAATGTCTCGGGAGGAATCTATGGACGTTTTACGGATCGCCGCTTGCGATGTTTTTGCATTGTTTCTGATTTTCTTCGCGCCGCCCGCGAGCGCGGCGACGGTGACGGTTAACTGTCCGGGCGAGACAATACAGGCGGCGGTTGATGCCGCAGGGCCGGGCGATACCATCAACGTGACCGGGACCTGCAATGAAAATTTGCTGCTGCCCAACGACAAGGTGAAAGTTTTTCTCCAGGGGGGAGGGACGGCGGTGATTGCCGGCGCGGATTCGAGCCTTCCGGTGATTGACATCAGAGGCAAGGCGATTTCGGTTCAGGGATTTACGATCAAGGGGGGCAGGGACGGGATCGAAGTCCATAGATCGGCGAACGCAGTGATCAACAGCAACGTGATTCAAAATATGGCGGCCGGAATCGTTGTCTATGAGGTTGCGTTCGCGGTGATCACCAACAACATGATACAGAACAATTCACAAGTTGGCGTTCTTCTCCATGGCAGCGCTAGTGCCAATATCGGTGTTAACTCCGCCACTGATTCGGTTGCCAGCCCCAACACCATTCGGAACAATGGCGATGGGATCCTGTTATCAGGGGCAGCTCAGGCAAACATCATAGGGAACACGATAAGGAACAATTCCAACAATGGAATCACTCTTAACCGCGGCGCGCAGGCCAATATCGCGAAAAACACGATCAACGCCAACGCAGGCCAGGGAATCTTAGCCTTCCAGGGTGCTGGGGCCAACCTTGGTGGAGCTTCAGAAAATTCATTTGGTGGGCTCCTTCCGCTTCTCAAATCTGCCAACAGCACTACTTCGAACAATGGCCACTTTGGGATTGCGTGCGGCGTAGGAGCCTATATCGCCGGCAATTTGGGCAGTCTCAATGGGAACAGTGGAGACGTGGGGTTCAGCTTTGATTCAGCGTGCAACTTCACAAACCTGGAGCCGTAATTTTTCCGGCGCTTCTCGGTTTCTGGGAAAGCGCATTCTGACGGAGACCCAATGCGGCGAGCCGCAAGCAAAGCGGTAGTTCACCACAGAGACGCAGAGTTCGTTCGTTTCCAACCCTCCCCTCCGCGTCCTCGGCGCCCTCAGCGGTGAGATATCCGAATTCTCTATCACCGCAGAGTGATTCATGAGCTTACGCTCGCGCACAGAGGGTTTGTTCAAGATGATAACCTCTTTCGCTTTTCTCTGAGTCCTCAGTGCCCGCGTGGTTAGCGACACGAAAGCGCGGCGTCCCTTATTTGCCGTCTTCTGAAAATTCTTAAAATGTGGTATTTTCGCTGCACAATGAAAACAAATTGGGTGCTGTGTTTGTTTTTGCTGGTTGTTTTTGGTTGTGCCCATCCCGTGAGTCCAGGGGCGACGTTTTTGGTCGGTCTAAACAGCTATCAGGACGAGATGCACAGGCTGGGTGCGAAGCCTGAGTTGTGGCCTGACCGGCAACAAATGGCGGAATCGCTAACGGTAACGCACGCGGCCATCATGGGAGGCTCCTCGGAGTTCAGCCGTCTGGTCGGTTTAGATCTGCGAAGAAGAGAATATCTGATCGCGTTGCGCGATCCGTCGTTGAATCCGCAGCGCGCGCGGGAAATTCGGGAAGAGTTGATCACCATCAATAAGGAGACCGATAGCTTAGCAGCGACCGTCAAACGGCAGGTGGCAAATACCATGCTACGCGGAGAGCAGTCTCAAGGGATCGCGGCGGTTGCGACCATCGGGCTCTTGGATCTGGCGCTCAATAGCTTCTCAGCGGCGGGAAATGGCACCGGTGCGCCGGCGCGTTCGACCCGGGTAGGTCAATATGTCGTTACCGAAGTCGGGGGGTCTCGATCGACGATTACAACGGCGGAGGGCCGGACATATCGTTGTGTTACCATACTCTTTGGCGAAGAGGGCGCAGGGATCAGCTGCGAGCTGGCGGGCGAATAGGAAGTTCGTATCTCCCTGGTCGGCACATCGATAAGATCTCTCTTTTGCCAGCCTGCAAAACTAACCTAAAAATCCGAGTGATGCCGGGCTGAACCGTCCGATATTCGAAAAGACCGCCGGCAGGTCTGTGTTCGAGACGCCAAACCAGGAAGCGAGGGTGGCGCCGTACTGCTCGATCGCAGTCGTGGGTATCCAGCGCCCTCTTGCGTTGCCTCCCTCATCGGTATCGTCCGGGCCGTTCAGCGCGAGCGTGGGAAAAACAGTGCCGTTGGAGGCGGGCACGCCGTAGAACTCACCCCCCAACACGGAACCGCCGGCGACAAGATGGTGTGCCCCCCAGGCATGATCGGTTCCGAGGGTTCCATTGGGCTTGTAGGTGCGCGAGAAGTCGGAGAGCGTGAAAGTCACCACCTGTGAGGCCACCCCGAGCGCCACCGTCGCATCGTAGAACGCCTTCATCGCGCCGCTTACCTCCGCCAGGAGGTTTGCGTGCGTGCCCGTTTCAGGGCTCCCGCCGGCGACCTGGCCATTATGGTTGTCGAAGCCTCCGAGCGAGCAGAAAAAAATCTGCCGGCTCATACCGAGCGAATCGCGCAAGCTGATGAGCTTGGCTACCTGTTCGAGTTGGTTGCCGAGGCTTGTGCTTGGGCTCAACGGGAACGGCGACACTGTTGGATCGCCGACGAGACTGAGCGTACGTTGCACTCCCAACGCCGCGCCTGTCACTCGGCTTGCGCCCCGCACAAGCGCAAAGTCTTGGTCCAGCTGCAACAAGTTCTGCATCGTGAGATAGCGAAAGCTATTGTCCGGGGGATTTGGGAAGCCGTCGAGGCGCAACGCGGCATCGAGCTGCGTCGGTGACGGAGCGATGGCAAGCGGGCGCTCGGTATTTCCGGTAACGAAGATAGGTGTCCCGGTGACGCTTACCATTGCCGGGAAGTTGGAAGAATTAAACTGGGCGGTCTTGTCGGCCATGCGGCCACCCCATCCTGCCGAGCTGCCTCCCTCTGCGACAGAGGTTTGCCACTGATTCTGCTGATCGGAGTGGGAGAAGAGGTTAAGAGGGAGGTGCGCCGTGCCGTTCCTATAAGAGTCCCTGTTGGTGGGCTCTACCAGCGGGCCAACGTTGCAGACCACCGCCATCTTTCCCCCTCCCCAGAGTTCGTGGAGACCTGGGAGGCTGGGATGGAGCGCGAATTGGCTGCCGATACTGGGCACGTTGATCGGTAACAGACTGGACTGTGGCAGCGCGAGCCCGCTATCTTCCCGAACTGACGCGTAAGCTGCGTAGTCGTCATAAGGGATGATCATGTTGCCGCTGTCATTGCCGCCGAAGAGAAAAATGCAAACCAGGGCTTTGTAGTCGCACGCCTGAGCCAAGGCTTGGAGTAAACCGAGACGCTCAAAGGTGACGGCGGCGCCCAACGCGCCGAAGGATCGGCCGAGAAATTGTCTTCGGGTGAGTGCCATAGCCGTTCTCCTGTCAACGCTGCACTTGATACTGCGACGAAGTCGCGATGAGATAAATCGCCGTCTGCACGCGCAAACGCGGGTTTGATGCCGGAACGGTCGCCACCGCGTTTAAGACCACCTGGCGCATCTCGGCTGACATTGTGCCGTGGAGCAGCAGCGAGTTGAGCGCGTCGATCAGCTGATTAGGGTCGTTCGCTAGCGGGTCCCACGGCGAGAGATCGATCGACGTGCCCGTCGGCCGGTTTTGGGAAACCGGGATGGTCGAAAACAAAACCCGATTGACAAAGTTGGCGCGCCGCAAGGAAGTGAGCGATGAGAAGATCGCAAACCCCGGGCCGAGCACCCCATTCTCTCCGGGCACCCGGGCGGTGGGTGGAAAGAAATTAAACACCGATGGCGCATTAAATACATCCTGGCTCATCTCGGCCGATCCAATGGCGGAACCTCCCACGGTGAGCGCGTCCAACACGCCGTCGCTCGTCGCGTTGAACGCGCGCAAGAGGCCGGTGATGAATAGCACTGGCTCGCGCAGCTTACCGTAATTAGGAAATGTGGCAGGGTCCTTGGAGTCGCCGCGCGCTTCCTGATCGAGAAGAATCGCCCGCACCACGTCGTATAACTGTGTGGGGGAGGAGCGGCGGCCGAGAAACATCTTCGCGATCCGCCGGACGTAGGTTGGGCTGGGGTTGCTCGTCACCAGATGTTGGATGAGCTGTTTGCTGATAAAGGGGGCGACATTCGGATGATAGGCAATGTTGTCGATCGCGGCGTTGAGTTCCTGAGCGGCCGGCTGACCGCCGGCAAATTGACCTCCGTTTAATAACGTTTTCGGCCCGTGATCGTGATAAGACTCGCGCCCTTGCGCGTCTTGCCGGACAACCATCGGATCGCGGTAGTTCGGCGCCGTTCCTCCGACACCGGAAGGCCCAGGCAATGCCGGCGCCAGGATCCAGCCGGTGAAGACGCGCGCGAATTCCTCGACGGTGTTTTGATCGTAGGTTGCGATGGGATTACCGCTACGGTCCAATTTTCGACTGCCGTCTTGATTCAGGAGGAACGTACCGACGGAAAACAACTGGAGAACCTCGCGGGCGTAATTTTCGTTGGGCTGAGAAGTAAGGCCGTTCCTGCAGACGTTCGAATCCGGAGGCGTGCGTGTCTGGCAGCGGTTGTTGACCATGTCGAGGAAGCGGCCCATCGCGGGATTCAGAGTAACGTCGTAGAGGAGCTGGCGGAAGTTGCCGAACGCGCCGCGATACAGCAGTTGCTGGTAACCTCTCATCCAGCTCGGGAGGCGAACGTCTGTGGCGGATGTAACCAGAATCTCGGCTAATGCCAATGCAACGCGCTGGCGCAGCTGGTCCTGACCGTACAGGGCATTGAGAAAAAAATGCCGCTGCAGCGGATACATCGTGTAGTTATCTCGCTGGCAAGCCGTTGTGCAGGTTGCCGGGCGCGTCTGCGGCCAAAAGTCCAAGTCGGGGTAATCCGTCATCGGCGCGTTTAACTGCTCATCGAGGAAAGCATTGAAACCGACGTTCTGCACATGCGCGATCAGCTGGAATGTCGGACCGAAGGTTGACTGTTCAAGAAAGCGCACAGTATCTGCCAATGTAGGACGCGGAGCACTGACCGCGTTTTGCGCGTCCCTCACGGCAAACGCGAGCGAGACAAATGCCAGGAGGCAGGCCCAACGAAAGCGAGAAAATCGATTGCTCATAGCTAGCCCCTCGTCAAATGATTCAATTGCCAGAGTCCTGGACGGCTTATCCGAACCCATCCTTGCCGGTTTTTGGATAGCAAGCGAGATCTAATAAACGCAACAGGAGCTAAGAGCCCAATGGCCGTTTAATCGCTGCGGGTAAATTCCCCACAGCTTGCTGTGGTGTAGTTCGTTTTGATCTGGAACTAACTTGCATTGGACGTAACCAATTGCTGATGGTTTACGACAAACTTTGCCCTGCGGGGCATTTGTCCCTTGAACCCCTCGGGGGCATTGCCGATTGGTTAAGCGAAAGAACACGCGCGGATAGCAAGGAACACGCGAAGTTACGGAAAAAATGGGCTACCGGTTTACCGGGTCAACGCCGCCGGGCCTCCCCGGAGATGTTGCCCCGAGGTAACGGCCCAGGAATTCGAGCACATCGCCTTGCCACACACGGATGCCCTCCGCCGAGAACACCCTGTGTCCTGGAGGGGTGGCTGGATCTACCCGTTGCGGCGTGAACGGCCCGTAGATCACCATCCGATGCGACACGGCGCGCGTTTTGAGTATCCCGGCAAGGGTGGTGATCGAAACGGTCGTCCGGTCATTTTGCGCCACCATTAATAGCATCGGTGTGGTTGCTTTTTCGGCCGCGGTTATGAGCGCGCTACGTACTTGTGAGTTTCCGTTCCACGTCAACGCGCCACCAGCCTGATCGACGGCAACGGCGAACGCGGCGCTGCGGCTCACGGCAAACATGGTGACGATGCCGCCGAACGACCAGCCCATGATGCCGATCCTTTTCGTGTCCGCGAACGGGAGGGCACGCAGATAATCGAGAGCCGCGAGCACGTCATCGGTCTCCGCTTGTAACCGTGGAACGAGCCGGCCCTTGTCTTTGCCGACTTGCTCCGACAGGGTTGGCCCGTCGGAGCGGCCGTAGCCGCGCCGTTCGGGAACCAGCGCTAGGTACCCGGCGCCGGAAAGGAGCCTGCCGATATGCTCGAAAGGCATCGAGCGGCGCTCGTTGCCGCTGCGTGCGCCATGGTTGTAGATGACGACTGGAAAGGGGCCGTCACCATCGGGCTTGTAGAGGTAGGCCTGGATTCGGAGATTCCCTCTTGGATAAAACACCTCGGTGTAAGTGGATTTTGTCGCTGCCCGGCCAGGTGCGGAAGTCGCCACTAGGGATAAAAGGACACCTGCCAGGAACGTTATCGAAACGCGCATGGCGATCGGACTGTTATGTAGAAGCCTCATCTTCGTGGCACGGGCGTAGAGGAAATGGCTGTCTGGTGCATGGCTGTCGGTAGTGATGATACGCTGTGCCGCGGTTACATGGGGCTCTCCTTCGAGATTTTGCCGCCGCGCATCTCAAAGATGTGGACCCCTAAAGCCTTTTTTCGCCGGAGGCCTTAAGAAATTTACTCCTTTGGTGGGGTTACTGTAAAGCGGCGGACTGATGAGAGCCGGTCAGCACGAACAAGCCGCAGGAAGTATATGACCTTGCTGGTAAACAGTGCCCTTAGGTGATCGCCGGCATTGTTTCACGGAGCTGTCGGATCCCGACGCCGGGATATTTGACACGCTGGTGTGAATGGCAGTAAAGAGTCGGCAAAGGATCAAGGCCATGAATAGCTGGCTCAAGTCGGTCCGCAACGCGGTGAAGCTCAAGGAGTGGTGGGCGGTTCTTCGGGTGAAGCTTTTGGGTCACTATCGCTACTACGGGCTCAGCGGCAACTTCGTAGGGATCGGGCGTTACTACCTCAGCGTGCTGGCGCTCGTGTACAAGTGGATCAACCGCAGGAGCCAGAAGCGGAGCTATACGCGCAAGGGCTTTGCCCAGTACCTTGAATACTACCCTCTGCCCAAGCCGAGGATTTATCGTAACCTCTATACCCTGTCACCTGTGAAGTGAGGGTAGCTGAAGAGCCGGATGTGGGAAATCTGCAAGTCCGGTTCCGTGAGGGACGTTGAAATACCCCAACGGTAGAATCGTGTGGCACTTCTCGTATCGAAAGAGAGAGGCAACAGAGAATACAAAGCATGCCTAAAGGAGGTATTTCAATGTCTACTCGACAAGAAAAATATATTACTGCAGATGGGATCAAGACTCGGTATCTGCAAGAGGGTGGTGGGCCTCCCGTTATCTTGCTCCACGGTAATTCGCTTGGATCATCGGCGGAGGTGTACGAAAAAAACATCCCGGAGTTAGCTAGGGCTGGGTTGCGCCCCATTGCCTATGATTCGCCTGGGTACGGATTCTCGGAGAATCCGAGGGATTTTTCTGATGCTTACCGCGGCAGGTTTATCGTGAAGCTGATGGACGCTTTGGGAATTCAGAAGGCTTGGATCGTGGCCCACTCGGCCATCGGAAGAGTCGCGGCTCCTGCGGTGCTGGATAATCTGGCGCGCTTTGAGGGATTCGTCGCTCTTGCGGCCTCACCGATCCTGCCCCCTTTGCCCGGCGCGGGCGAAAGGCCGGAGGTTGAAAGCACGCCGCCGACATTGGAAAGCACGCGCAAGCGATTGGAGGCCGACCTGTATAATCACGCGCTCATTACTCCCGAGAAAGTTCAAAGAAGGTATCTGCTCAGTGCCGGCAAAAACTTTGAGGCGGCCCTGGCGCGGGCCAAAGCTGCAGAAGAGCAAAAGGGGGGTCCGGGAGGGGCCGCCCCATTATGGAAGCGCCTCGCCGATGCGCCGATCCCAAAGCTCTATCTGTTTGGCAAAGAAGACCGGGGCGGAACCTCGGCCAAGAGATGCGCCTTGTTGGCGGAGAGTCATCCCGATTTAAAAATCCATCTGATCGATCATTGCTGCCATCTCGTGATGAGCGACGCGGAAGAGGAGTTCAACAAGCGGGTGATTGAATTCGTGAAGGGCTGACCTTCGCAGTCGTTGAGCCGCTGGGCATATCCGGGCGCAGCAATTTTGGCGAATTTTAAGAAAGGCCTTGGCTATGGACAACTTTTACGATGAATGGCTAAAAATCTGGGACAAATCGGTCAAAGAGAAGCAGGAAGCTCGAACGGTTATTCATGAAGAAGAGCTGCAGTGGGTCGAAACGGTGCAAGACTTTCGCGTCGCGCTCATGGGCGCGCCGGAAAACGGGTTTCGCACCTGGGGCTCGGAGACCATGAGCGCTGAGATCCCGCCGGGATGCCATACGGGCAGGCATGCTCATGGCGAAGAAGCGATCTACATTGTGGACGGCGAGGGATTCAGCATCGTCGACGGCACCAGATACGACTGGGCTAAAGGCAGCGCGCTGTGGATGCCTTTCGGAGCCCAGCACCAGCACTTTAACACGGGCACTACGACGGCCAGATATTTTTCCGGCACGGCTCTGCACTTAGAGTACTGGGTGGGGATCGGGAGAGTCGAACAGTTCGAAGAGAAGGGCACGACTCAGAGTAGACCCTTGGAAACTCCTGTTTCGGCTGACGGTCTGGATCAAAGGGGGCGACGGATCGCGCTCAGGTTTGAGGATGCCCCGGTAGTCACTCATGACCCGGAAGAAAAGGCCAGAGCCGGCGACTCGGGACAACCCAAGGTTTGGGATGATTCCATGCACACCCACGCGAACTGGAGATGGCTTATGGGCGGAGGCCAAACCGGGTTTCAAAGTCGGGAGGTCTGTATCAGCAACATCATGGGCGAAGAGCCAGGATACTGTGGCAGCCGTCACGCCCATATGGAGGCGATGATTTACATTATCGATGGTCAGGGTTATACGGTCATCGATGGCGTAAAAGTTCCCTGGAAGAAAGGCAGCCTGCTGCACGTTCAGGGACCGCAGACGGTTCACCAACACTTCAATACCGGCAGCGTTCTCAGCGCCATGCTCCGCTTCAGCCCGGGCATCCGAACCCATTTTTTTGATCCCATCGCGCGGGAGCGATTCCCAAAGGTGTGGCACGCACCTAAGGGGAAAATCACGGAGTAGAGGTTTGCCCAATACCGTTGAAATCCACGTCTGCGGCAAAGATCTGGCGGGATAGAAAAGGCTCCGTTTCGATTTGGAGAAAAAACAGCGCAATCGTATTTGCCAGCGCCAAATACGACAACTTTTAAATCAAAGCGCGCTATCAAGCTCCTTGTTTTTTGGCCGTCCTGTATTTGTCGCCTAGCTCGCTCTCCCAGTTAAGGTAACGCAACATGGCGTCCCTGTCTCCGGACTGCGATGCCGGGATGACGACGTCGTTGGGTTCGATGAGCGCGCGCGCAAGTCCCGTGTCGGTCGGCCGTCCTTCCCGCGTCCAGTTTGTCACACCATCTTTCAGGACGAAGACGTTTTTGTAGCCTAAATCTCGAAGCGATTTCCCTGCCAGCGCCGATTGTCGGCCGTCGGGACAAGTAACCACGATGAATTGGCCCCGGTCGGGGAATAGCGTTGGAACCTTTAGTTCCAGCCAACCGCGTGACAGCCAGCTCGCCCCAGGGATGTGAGCGCTTTTGTACTCGGTGCTTTTCCCGACATCAAGGATAACGGGTTGAGTCTGCTGAGAAAGTTTTGCGCCGAGCTCTTGCGCCGAAATCAAGGGCACGATGTTTTGCGCCTGCTTTAAAACGGACGGTAGCTCAACCGGAATTTCTTTCTCCAGCTCGTGCCCGGTTTCCACCCAGGATCGTAGGCCGCGGTCCAGAACGTAGACATTCTTGAACCCTATTTTTCGGTACCAGTATGCCGCCATGACAGAGCGTGCGCCGCTATCGCAAACGAAGGCGATGGTGCCAGCTCGCACTGCGACAAAATCGTCCGACCGCTGGACTGCCTGTCCGCCCGGAACCGATAGGGAATTTGGAATGTGCCCGGAGTTATACTCTTCCAGGGAGCGCACATCGATCAGATAAAACGCGCGTCGGGTACGCTTCTGAATCAAGGTTTCGAGATCTTGCGCGGATATCAGTGGGATTCTTTCCTGTTGAATGATTTGAGCCGCAAGGGTTTCCGCGTGACTCCTTCCTTGGAATGATGGGGTTGGCGCTTGACGGTTGGGGTGTTGCTCCAACTCGAACCCGGCGAGAAGCCAACCCATCGTACCGTTTTTCAGCGCGTAGACATTCTGCAGCCCCAAGCGTCGAAGGCTCTGAGTTCCAATAATACTGCGGGTACGCCCCGCGCAATGAATTACCACGGTGGTATCGGGGATCTGAGAGAGATCATGGAATTGTTCGATGAGATTGCCTCCCGGAACGTTGCTCGATTCAGGAATGGAGAATCGGCTGTACTCCTCGGGAGTACGCATGTCCCAGATGATCAGTCGCTCACCGCGCGCTTGACGGGCGAAAAGCTCCTCCGGGGTCAGTTCCGGCACATGGGATTCGATGTGCACCCTTTCGCCGAATTCCTTGCTCGGAACGTTAACGCCGGATGCTGTTGCGTAACCGGCTGCAGCCCAGTTTGGCAACCCGCCCTCCAAGACCTGAATTTGTTCGTAGCCTAAGGATTGTAAAGTGACGGCTGCAAGGTCGGCGCGCCCGCTCAGGTCGTCATAGAGTACCACAGGAGTGCTTGGAGCGCTGACCAAATCGGCAACGCGAAACTCGACCTCGCGGCGCGGCAGCGACGTTGCCGTAGCGATGTGCCGGGCGTTGTACTCACCGGCCTCGCGGACATCGAACAAAGCAAAGGCTTGCTCATCTACCATGAGCGCTTTTAGATCTTGTGGAGAAATCATCGCGGCCATCGCGCAAATTCCTTATCACCAGACACCCCGGTTGACAACCACTCGAAGGCTCTGGTAGTCCACCGAGCAGCGAAAGACCAGAGGAGGCAAAATGGATCTTGGTTTAAGCGGGCGCGTCGCGATCGTGGCGGGGGCGAGCAAGGGGTTGGGAAAGGCCGTTGCGCTTGGCCTAGCCCGCGAGGGGGTGAGCGTGGCCATTTGCGCGCGCGGGAAGGAGAACCTAACGGAGGTGGCCAGACTCATAGAAGAACAACACAAGGTGGCAGCGTTGCCGGTGGTTGCCGATTTAAGAAATGTTCACGACGTGGAGCGGGTAGTTGAAGCGGCGATCAAGAAATTCAGCCGAGTCGATATTCTGTTGAACAATGCCGGCGGCCCGCCACCGAAGTCCTTCGAAGAATCGACGCGTGAAGACTGGGAAAGAGCGATCGATCTGAACTTCCTTTCGGGGATGCGCCTGATTCAACTCGTGTTGCCACATATGAAGTCGCAGAGGTGGGGCCGCATCATCAATATTCTGTCGTCGGGGCTGAAACAGCCGATCGACGGCCTGATTCAGTCAAACGCGGCCCGGGCAGCCATGGCGGGAGCCGCAAAAACGCTGTCGCGCGAGCTGGCGCCCTACGCGATCTTGGTTAATAATGTTTGCCCGGGAAGAATTCAGACGGAGCGACTCGACGAGGTCGACGCGGCGACGGCGAGTAGAAAGGGCATAAGCGTGGAGGAAGTCCGGCGCGATAGCTGCCGCGAGATTCCTATGGAACGCTATGGCCGCCCGGAGGAATTTGCCAACGCCGTGGTGTTTTTGGCGTCCGAATCGGCAAGCTATATCACCGGCTCAACACTCCAGGTCGACGGCGGCTACATCAGATCGCTCTGGTAGTTAACGCGGGTCCTAGGCGCGAATACCGAAGCGCCCGCCCAAGACGCGCGCGAGCAGAGCAGCGCCGACCACCAGCGCCACGACCATCACCGACACCACTGTGGCGCGCTCCAGCTCCGCGCCCGCGGCGTAGTCCAACATCAGCAGAGAAAGAGTACGCGTTTGCCCAGTCGCCAGGAGAACGACGGTACTAATGTTGCGCGCCGCCGAAATGAACTCCAGCAAGCCAACCACAATCAAGCAGGGTAACAGCAGCGGCAGTAAGATGCGCCGGTAGGTTGCGAACCAGGAAGCTCCCGCGACTCTTGAGGCTTCCTCGAGCTCATCGGCTAATTGCAGCAGGAAACCTTTGACGATTTGGACGCTCAGAGGCATGCTGCTAATGGCCATCGCGGCGACGAGAGCGTACATGGTGCCATAAAACGGGATCACCTTGTGGATCAAGAGAAAAGTCCAGATCAGTGACATGCCGAGCAGAATTCCCGGGATCGACCACGGAATCCAGGTGACAAAGTCGAGCAGCGCGCGTCCCGAATAGCGGGACTTGACGATGACGTAGGCGGAAAGCGAGCTCACGAGAACACCTAAGACGGCAGTCGAGCAGCCAAGGACCAAAGTATTCTTCAAAGAGCGGATGAGAATGGGGTCCTGGATGACATGCTTCCAATTATCGAAGGTCCACGGATTGGCGATGGTGAAATAGCCGAAGAGCTTCATGAACGTTCCCAGGACGAGAAAGAAAGTCGGCACGAGGGTGATCGTCAATGCCACGGCGAGGACGATGAAAAAGATCGGCATTCGCCAACGACCCAGGGGCATCGGCCGCATACTGAAACCGCGGCCGGTGACCGTCACGAATGACCGGCCGCGCAGCAATAGACGCTGCAGCGCGACCATCAGGAGAAGAACGACAAGAAACAAACTTCCAAGCGCGGTCGCGGGCGCGTATTGCGGCGGCTCGATGGTCATAAGACTGTAAATCTTGGTCGAGAACACGTGAAGCCCTATCGGCACGCCGAGAATGAGTTCGACTTCAAAGGCCTCCAGGGAGCGAATCAGCCCTAGGATTATGGCCACCAGTATCGCCGGCAGCATAATCGGCACGATAATGCGCGTGAGCGTGCGCAAAGGTCCGGCCCCAGCCACGCGCGAGGATTCTTCCAAAGCCGCATCCAGGTTGCGGAAAGCGGGAGTGAGCAGCATGACCTTGATGGCAATGCCGTGGGTCATGAGATGGACCCAGATGATTCCCCAGTAGGAGTAAATATCAAACGGGGGTTGGTGGATCCCCGGAAACTTCAAGAGCAACTCGTTGATCAGTCCGAATTTTGGGTCCAGCAGCAAAATCCAGCCTAAGGTCACCGGCAGCGTTGGCAGGAAGTACGCGAGCCAGAACATGAATTCAAGGAATCCCCTCATCGGCAGATCCGTCCGCGCCAGGAGCCAAGCAAGAAAAATCCCGACGAAGCTGACCAGAATCTGCCGCGTGATGGCGAGAGAAAAGCTATTGTAAATTGCCGAGACGATTCCGGGAGTGGTGAGAGCCTGGCGCCATCCATCCAGACTGTAGATGACGGCGGCGCCGGGTTTCCCGGTTTGGAAGCTATTGACGAGCAGCAAGAGCAGGGGCGTGACAACGAGAAACGCGACAAAAGCGAGGAAAAGCGTCAGGAGAAGGTTCTGAACTTTTAGCTGAGCCGAAAAAGGCCTTGCCTCACCCAACCCTACTTCTGTTGCGTCCATCCGATAGTTCGCTAAATCGGGAGCAAAGCAATCCGCCCGCGCGCCGGCCTACTATTTGCTTTGCTTTTCTGGGCGAGGGAAACCGTAGGCTTCGATGACCATCTTCATCCATTTGGGCGTTTCGTCGAAGGTCTTGAAGTCGTTCAAGATAATTTTTTTCCCTTTAACCGCACGGGCTACTTCTCCATCGCCGTAGATGCTGGATTTGACCGGCTCGTTATCGTCGATGACTTTTTGACCTTCGGGGCTGGCCATGTGCTCGATGAAAAGAAGAGCCGCATAAGGATGCGGGGCGCTTTCGATGACGTACTGTATTTCACGCATGTAAACAGGTGCGGGCTCGATGATTTTGCACTGCAGCGACCCGGTGGGATTCTTGCGCGCCTCGCGGAAGCAGCTATTGCGAAAAGTCATCTGATGGATGGCCTGGTCGCCGATCGCAATAGCCGTCATCACCCGGGCGTTCCCGCGCACCCATACAGGCTGCTGGGCAGCGATCTTACGGGCATAGTTCAAGACCCACTCTTCGCCCATTCCGGCAATCATGGCGGCCATACACTGGGGGCGGACATCCGTAACAAACTTGCGTCCCTTCCACTCGGGCTTCAGAAAATCCTCCCACTTGTCAGGAACCTGTTGGGGAGGAACGCGATCCTTATTATAGGCAATCGCGCATACGGTTGTGGCTACCGAGACTAAGTTACGGTAGCCGGGATCGACCATGTTGGGATTGATGGCGAGCACCCCATGCTGCGCCATGCCGAGAATGTCGAATTTCATGGAGTGGGCGGCGGAGTCATTGTAAAAGTCCGAGCTGGCCTCTGAGGTGTCGAAATCCCTTACGGTCCCCGCCTTCAATTCCAGCAGGAAGCGCTGATAGGCCTCGGTCCCGCTGATCTCGTCCATACGAGCATCGATGAAGGGGTACTTCTTTTTAAAGGTTTCCACCATCGGCTTGTAGCTCTCCGATTCGAGCGAGCTGAGGACGCGGACTTTGCCCTCTTTTTTGGCTTTGGCTACTATCTCATCGTGACTGGTAAGAAAGGTGAGACCTTTGCTCTCAGCATCTTTTTTTGCCGCAGCCAGGTTCGCTTCTACTGTAGCGGCATCCGCACCGAAGCTTAACAGTAAGCCTCCTAGAGCAAAGCCCGAAGCTACCCACGCAAAAAAACGAGTGATCTTCACGCTGCACCTCCTATCGGTTGCCTATCTACTGCCGTTGTGATGAAAAATCAATGATAGACTTTGGGACTCAACCCAAAGGGGTCTATTAACTTGACGGGCGACGCGATTCCATGTTAGCGGGCTGGATTAGAAGTTGGAAGACTAAGAGGTTGCTCTAGGGAGGTTGCGAATGACGGGAGCTGCAGGTTGGCGAGACAAGGAAAAATCGCGGTGCTCAGATCAGTTGAAACGTTTCGTATATCAGAACGAGGAGGCGGCTCTAGCGGGATCATTGCCGCACGTGCTCAAGCCGATCCCTCCTAAAGCGACGGTCATGGGAACCAGCAGCCCGCACCAAACTGGTGACCTCGATTCCTACGATATGCTCACCCGAGCTCCGCTCTATGATTTGACTTGCCATTTCTCCGATATTCCTCCTACTGCTCCAGTGCGTGGCGCGCACCGTCACATCAGCGCTCCTAACCTTTTCTGCCTCTCAGGCAGAGGCTGGGAATGGAACGACGGCGAGACCTATCTGTTCGAGACCTATGACATGCTGGCTGTGCCGCCTTACACGATTCATCAGCACGGCGGCGACCGAGACTTAGGATGCCGGATCTATGTTCCCCAGGCGCGCACAACCGATGTCCTCGGCTTGATGCATCGCGAGCAGATTAAGTTCGGAGAGAAACCGACCTTCCCCGAAGGGACAGAACCCATGTACGATGATAAGGGAGAGTTGGTCGGATACCGGATTAAGAAAGGCGTTCTGGGCATCACGGAGGATATCAACGTTTATTTGGGCGCGGAACCCAACGTTGAGGCCACCTTCCAGGCTCGCCGGCAAAGGGAGCCCTGGAACACTCCGGTAGAAAACACTTACGACCGGTATCTAAAGCTTTTGCATGACGAAGTCGAGTTCTGCAGGCAAGTGACCCATGTCATCCTTTACCGAGAGCAGCCCTGGGAATGGACCAAGCAGGGTCGATTAAAATGGTTTGTTCATCCGGGAATATCCTGCGCCGCCCGCCGGCAATGGCTCTACTTGCAGGAGATACCAGCGGGGAGCCGCTCCGGAAAACACCGCCATATGGCCGAGGAACAAATTTTTGTTCTAAATGGCCGCGGCTACGATATCCATGAGGGTGAGCGGTGGAACTGGGATACGGGGGATTTGATTAATATTCCGCCTATGACCGAGCACCAACATTTTAGTACGGATATGGAAAACTCCTCGCTTCTCTTGAGCTCTATGCCCAGTCTGTGCACGGATTTAGGGGTCGGCGGAATCGAGCAACTGGAGGTCGCACCCGAGTATGCGGATGCATCCCGGTAGCTGCATGCCTTTCGCTTCCGCGGCGGTAGGGCCCCCGAAGTGATCGACGTATTGGCAAGCCGCCTGGAGGGCAGGGAGTTGCCGGCGCCGTTTCGTCTCCGTAGAGCGGCGCAGCGGCCTACCGATCTAAATCCTGCAGCGTTGCGCCGGGACTTTAACGTTAGGGTACTCGATCACTTCTCCGCTCGCGGAAAGCCGTATGCTTCAACCACCATCTTCATCCATTTCGGTGTGTTCTGGAAAGTGCGGTGGTCGTTGACGGAAACCTTTTTGCCGTTGGTAAGCCTCGCCACTTCTCCGTCGGCATAGACGCTGGATTTGATCGGCTCGTACTCGTCGATCACCTTTTGGCCTTCGGGGCTCGCCATATGCTCTATGAAAAGGAGAGCTGCGTAGGGATGGAGAGCGGTCTTGAGGATAAACTGGTTTTCACGCAGGTATACCGGTGCCGGCTCGAGGATCTTGCAGACCATTGAGTTCGTCGGGTCTTTTTTGGCCGCTTCGACGCAACTTTGATAAAAAGTCATTTGGTGAAGCGCCTGTTCGCCACTTGCGAGAGCGCCCATGGCCCGGGCATTGCCGCGCACCCAGACAGGTTGCTGGTCCTTTATCTGACGGGCATATTTGAGCACCCACTCTTCCCCCATCCCTGCCATTAAAGAGGCCATGCACTGGGGCCGGATGTCCACCATGAACTTCCGTCCCTTAAATTCGGGCTTAAGAAAATCCTCCCACTTGTCAGGAACCGCAGCCTCCGCAATACGGGTTTTATTATACGCAATCGAACAGATGGCGCTGGCCACGGAAACGACATCGCGGTAGTCGGGGTCCACCATCTTGGGATTGATTCCGAGTGTCCCTTTTTGGGCCATGGCCTGAATGTCGAATTTCATCGCTTGGGAGGCGAACTCCTTGTAAAACTCCGAGCTCGCTTCGGAAGTGTCGTAGTTCTTGACGGTTCCCGCTTTTAGTTCGAGGAGAAACCGCTGCAACGCTTCGGGCCCGCCAATTTCCTCCATGCGGATTTCAATAAACGGATACTTCTTGGAGAAAGATTGCATCATCGGCTTGAATGTCCCCGCATCCAACGAGGAAATCGCGTTGAGCTTACCTTCTTTTTTGGCTTTGGCGACGATCTCGTCACGGCTGCCGACGGTAAGATACCCCTCGGAAGCGGCATCCGCGGCGGTATTCCATAGCCAACACCCGAAGAGCAAAAACAAAACGACCCAGATACGGATTTTCATGTTTCACCTCCGTTCGGGTGCTTATATTAGTGTTTCGAAGAAAGTTCAATGTACCGGGGACAAAGCTCCCGTAGGCCTTCTGCTCAGCAATGTCATACCGGCGCGGTTGACAGCATTGCATTTTACCGAGTAGTCTCCGACCCAAAGGCACGGAATGGAATTCACGATGGAGGGGTATGGACCATGAAAATCATTGACGCTGACGGCCACGTCGTAGAAAAAAGTAGCGACGTTCGGAGTTATCTACCCGAACCACACAATCAACGTGCGGGTTCGCTGCTACCCTCGAATGGATTGGACACCAGTATGGGTGGAAGGTTGGGTGGGCTTGAAGACAACGATCTCCCCACGCGGCTCCGCGATATGGACCGGGAAGGAATCGATGTCTCGGTCCTTTTTCCCACCAGCAGTTTTGGCTTGCCCCAGGTCATCGAGCGCGACTTCGCGGTTGCTTATGCGCGAGCCTATAATGATTTTATCGCCGATTTCTGCAAACAGAGCCCGCGCGTCAAAGGCATCGCCGTTGTTCCTTTTCAGGATGTCGAGGCTGCCGTCAAGGAGGTAAATCGCGCAGTCACCAAGCTGGGGCTGGTCGCCATCGCCGTTGCCAGCCAGGGAATGAAGGAGCATCTGGGGTCGCGGACTTTCTGGCCCATCTATGACGAGCTGCAGCGGCTCAATGTTCCGTTGTGCGTTCACAACCGGCGCGAAGGGCCGGCGGGCGATCACCGGTTCGACAGTTTCCTCTATCTGCATACCATTGGGCGCCCGGTGGAAACTGCGATTCAATTCGCCGGCTTGATTTATGGCGGGGTCCCTGAAAGGTTTCCGCGCCTTCGCATCGGGTTTCTTGAATGCGGCGTCGGCTGGGTCCCTTACTGGACGGAGCGGATGGACGAGGAATGGGAAAGGCGCGGTAAAGTAGAAGCGCCGTTGTGTAAGAATAAGCCCAGCGAGTACGTGACCCACGGCAACCTGTACTTCGCGACCGAACCGGAAGAGGGCATGCTGCCGTATGTGATCGAACGAGTCGGCGAGGGGAAGATCCTTTTTGCCTCGGATTACCCGCACTGGGACGGGATGTTCCCGCACGTGGTTTCAACCATACGCGGGCGCGAGGACGTGTCCGAGAGCGCCAAGGAGAAGATATTGGGCGAGAACGCAAAACAATTTTACGGTTGGGTATAGCCGGGCCAGGGAAAAAAGGAGGTTCTTTCCCAAAGCTTTTTTTGGCCGGAGGAATATAGATGAGAGTGATCGACGCCGACGGGCATGTGGAAGAAAATCCGGCGACCTTTAGCGATGCCTACCTGGACCCGCGTTTTCGCGCGGAGCGCCCCCGTGTCGTCGGCATCGACGAGCTGGCCTACTGGATGATCGACGAGCAGCTCTTCCCGCGCCGGCTTGGCCGCGGCTGCCACAACCTCGGGACGCCGACGAGCTTTCAAGGGAAGCCGACGCGACACGCCGCGCAGAAAGCCGATAGCATCGAGAGCATGGAGCTAACGGATATCAAGGCGCGGCTGCAAATCATGGACGAGGAGGGGATCGACACGCAGGTTATTTATCCGACCCTTTTTCTCGCCTATCCTCTGAGCTCGAATCCAGCGCTGCTGAGCGCGCTTTGTTCCTCCTATAACCGCTGGTTAGGGGACCGGCTCTCTGGCAGTCAACGCCTTAAGTGGGCTGCGGTAGTCAACCTTGACGATATCGCCGGCGCGGTGGAGCAAGCCCACGAGGCGGCGCGGCTTGGCGCCGTGGCCGTCATGGTTCTCGGCACCGTAGGTGACCGGCTACTGGATCATCCTGGATTTGATCCGTTTTATGAAGCCGTGGCCGGAGAAAACCTTACTTTGGCCGTGCACGTGGGCTGGGCGTGCCCGGCGATCAACAATTTGTTCAGCCAGCTTTATGCCTCCACGGTAACGGCGTTTTTATTTCCGGTGCTGATCGGCTTTGTCGCGCTGGCAACCGGCGGGGTGCTCGACCGCTTTGCTAATTTGCGATTGGCCTTCCTCGAGGCCGGCTGCCTGTGGATTCCTTTCATGGTCGACCGGCTGGAGCACCGCTACAAGCATGCGGGAGGATACCTGGCAAAGGTGCTTCCTCAGGTAGCGCCACGGGCGGCGGCTGCGCCAATCGAATACCTGAAGCGAGGGAATCTTTACTTCAGCGCCGAGGTTGAGGACTCACTCCTGCCGCAAGCGATAGAGCTTGTCGGAGAGGGTCAGATCGTCTTTGGCTCCGACATGCCGCATGGAGACCGTGAGCGTTTTGCCGCGCGAACCTTGCAGCAGCGAGACGATATCCGCAGTGAGGCAAAGCAAATGATTCTGGAGAGGAATCCTCTTCGGCTTTACGGGCTGGACGGTGACTCTGCCTTACGCTGACTTTCGACTGGCCGCGTTGGGTTCAAGCAAACGAATGTCCAAGGAAAAAATGAGAGGCTCAGTCTATTCTACTTTATCGTAATCGACCTCGTCATCTTTGCGTTTTAGCCTGAGCTTTCCATCTGTGTATGTGAACCGATATTTGTATTCTCTGCCCCCCGGATAAGAAGTAACCAGGTTGACCTTATCGCCCTGCACAACGCCCGTGATCAAAGGTTTGACAGTGCCCTTCGGTCCTACGCGGATCGCCCCGGAACCCTTTACCTCATTGTCGTTGACGACTCGCAGCTCCATTTCAAGAGTGCCTCCGGCAAGAGCTGGACCCCTCCATTTGCCATTAAGCCAGTTGTAATCTGGATTCCCGGGCTGCTCCTGCGCCACCGCGACGGTAGCCAGCAGGAATAGACAGCCAAACATCACTCTTGAAATGGAACGGCAACTTTTCCTCATGGTCTCCCCTCCTTCTTGGTGCTTATGCTGCGGCTTCGTATCACTGCACTACCTAATTGTCCACAGGTAAATAATGTGCTCATGCAAGATCCCGTCTGGGATTTTTTCCTCGCGGTTGGGTTTCCAACCTTCGATTCCGAAGTCGTGGGAGACGACGCGGGTGCCCGGCTTCAGCTCCTTGTCGAATATGGGCCGCAACTTGGCGTTAAACTCCGGCAGCAAGTAGAGGGTGACGACCGTAGCTTCGGAAACGTCCACGGTCAGCGCATCTTGCCGACGGAACTCGACCAAATCGCTGACTCCTTCTTGCGCGGCCATGGCCCGCGAGCGGCTAACCAGGTCACGATCAATCTCAATTCCAACCCCCCGGGTGCCAAATCTTTTTGCCGCTCTGATGACGATGCGCCCGTCGCCACTGCCCAGGTCGTAAAGAATATCGTCCTTGTTCACCTGCGCCATGTCGAGCATGCGATCGACCACCTCGATCGGGGTTCCGATGAACGGCACCTCACCTTCGGTCCACACCGGAAGCGTGCACCCCGCGGCGGACAGGAGTGCGGAGCTCAAAAATGCTATGATGCGTAGAGTTCTCATGGCTATGCTTTGAAAAGTCGGTGGTGATTGGATTAGAAGTTTCGCGCTGGAAAAGCAAACTCGGCTCATAATCGTGACGGAGTTGTTAAGGTGATTCCCTTTCATGCGGATATAATCGGCAGTTTGCTCAGGCCATCTGAGCTGCTCGCCGCGCAGAGGCAACTCGTAGCGGGGCGCATTAGCCAGGAGGGCTTTGAGGAAATTGAAAATCGCGCCGTTGCTCAGGCCATTGCGCTGCAGGAAGCGGCAGGCCTTGAAATCGTAACCGATGGCGAAATGCGCCGGCAATCCTTCCAGAGCCAGATGACCTCTGCGGTAAGCGGCTTCGGCGAAGCGAATTTAAGAGCCTTTCTTTGGGGCAACTGGTATGACCAACGAGGGGTCCACAAAGTCCTCCGGCCGTCTCGTCTGGGAGTCGTAGCCCGGCTTGTCCGGCAACGTTACCTGTGCGTTCATGAATACGTTTACTTAAAGAGCAAGACTTCGCGGGTCGCAAAAATAACGCTTCCCAGCCCCGGGCTGTGGGTCAACTTTTGGTCGCGCGGTCAGGAGGTCTACCCGACGTTGGATGCTTTTTTGGCCGACGTTGTGTCCATACTGCGCAGTGAGGTCGAGGAGTTAGTCCGTCTGGGCGCTAATTACATCCAGTTGGATGCGCCTCACTATGGCCTTCTTCTGGATGGCGCGACGCGGACCTTTTACGAGGCTCAAGGTTGGACTTTGAACAAATGGCTCAGCGCGGGAGTTGAACTGGACAACGCCGTCATCGCGGGCTTTCCTGGGGTTACTTTTGCACTCCATGTTTGACGCGGAAACCAGGGCAGCCGTTGGCTGTCACAAGGAGACTACGGGGCCATCAGCGCCCAGCTCTTTCAATCGATCAAAGCGCAGCGTCTGCTGCTGGAGTATGACGATGCGCGCTCGGGGTCTTTTATGCCACTTAAGGACGTTCCCGAAGACAAATTTATCGTCCTGGGACTCATCACCACGAAGAGCGGCGCCTTGGAAAGCCTCGACGCGCTGAGACGGCGTGTTGAGGAGGCCAGCCGCTATGTGGAGCGCGAAAGACTGGGGATCAGCCCGCAATGCGGATTTGCTTCTTCCGTTATCGGCAACACGATCTCAGCCGCGCAACAACGGCGCAAGCTGGAGCTGGTAGTAGAAGCCGCGCGGGCGATTTGGGGCTAGACGATTGTGAAAAACTAAACCTTCCAATTTTCTATCCTGCTATTATGAACGCCGCGTCGCGGAGTGAAAAATCTCGACCGCGACCCTTCGCTTTGCTCAGGATGACAGCGACTCGCATGACAAAAAGGAAATCGAGCCTTCGGCGGAGTCTGTCCTGAGCGCACCCGAAAGACTCAGGGCTGAGCGGAGGTGGGGAGGAACAATGAATTTGGAGCACGGGAGTATGGGGTTTTAAATGCATTACTCCATCATTCCAGTACCCCTATCCTAGCGCCCTCCCCACAAGCACTAATCCGATAGCAAACAGCAGTATCAACAGTCCCCGGTTGAAAAGCCGTTGGTTGACACGGTCCTGGGTCTTCAGGCCCGCGTAAAAACCTAGTAAGACAAATAAAGTGACGCCTAAAGAGAGTTCAAAAGTTGCGCGATTGAGGAGGTTCCAGGTGGAAACGGCCAGAAGCTGGCTTGCTTTGGTAACAATAAAGATAGTGGCAATCGACTTGATAAACTCAACCTTCGACAGCCGCAGGCCGTAGAAATAGATGGCCAGCGCAGGGCCCGCCGCATTGGTCATCCCATTGAGAAAGCCCCCGATCAATCCCATGAGCGGCGAGAGTTTCCGTTCCTGGTGCGGCGGGATGTGGAATTGTGGGCGAAAGAAATTGGTCACGACAAAACTGAGAACAATAAGGCCGAGGGTGAGGTTCAGGATCCAGAGAGGCAGGGTCACGAGCACCATCGTTCCGAGAAAGACCCCTATCACAGTCGACAAAAACATGCCCGAAAAGCGGCGTAAGATTGCGTGCGGGAACTCGCCGCGAAAAATTTGCGTAAGATCCATGACGAGATTGGGAATGATCAGAATCGTGACGGCGGTGCGGATGTCGAGTAGAAGCGCTACTGTGGGCGTCGCGATTACGGGGAAACCCATCCCTGTGGCACCTTTGACGAAGGCCGCGAGCAAGAGAAAAAAACCAACCAGCAAAGTGGTTTGATCGAGCGGTATCATTTACCTTAGGCCGCAGCCTGGCGCCAACGGTGGCCTCGGGGGGTAGCGCGCGTGCGGATTCAAATCGGGGATTTTAGGAGTAAATGACGCATGGGGCAAGCTCTTTGAATCGCGTTGCTAAATTTTTGGCCGCACTCCGGTTCAGTCGTTCCTGCTGTTACCTCTGGGAGTATTGATCTGGGAGCTTTGGCGGCAGGGCCGGCAGCTTAAAATGCAGCCGGTTTTTCTCCTGCTTGTGCCCTGGGGGTTTTTGCAGTATCGCCTGTGCGGTCTCTACAGGATCAAGCGCGGCGGCGGTGGTCCTGGGCTCGACAAGCCGCCGGAGCGTTTGGTCGTTACCGGACCGTACGCCTGCACTCGAAACCCGATGTATCTGGGACACATCATTTCCTTACTGGGTGTCACGCTTGCTCTGAACTCGGTGGTGGGCGTCTTGATCACAGCAATTAGGGCTCTATGGTTCCACTATCGAGTGCGGTACGATGAAAGGAGGCTGGTCGAGCAGTTTGGCCAGCCGTACAGTGACTATCAGAAAAAGGTGAAGCGTTGGATTCCTGGGCTGCTATGAAATGCTGAACCGGCGATCAATAAATGGGTGACACTTTCGATCCACGCTTAGTGAATGGCCCGTTTGACGACCCGGGGCTGTACGTGGGTTTTCGCTACGAGAGAAGAGCGCTCATTTTCGATCTCGGGAGCGTTACGAGCCTCAGCACCCGCGAAGTGCTCAAACTTTCCCATCTTTTTGTCTCCCACACTCATATCGATCACTTTAACGGCTTTGATCACTGGCTTCGTTGTTCACTCAACCGAGCGGATGGGGTAGACCTCTTTGGCCCGAGAGGCATCATTGCCAACGTGCAGGGAAAGCTGGCGGGTTACACCTGGAACCTGATCCAGGATTATCCCCTGGTGCTCACGGTTCATGAGATTCAGGGGGCAGAAAGAAAGAGCGTGCGCTTCGCCGCCGCCAATAGCTTCGCTCCTGAGGTGACGGGTGAGGGATCCTTTGGCGGGCTTCTCGTCGATGAAGCAGCGTTCACGGTTCGCGCGGCGATCTTGGATCATCGCATTCCTTGCTTGGCGTTCAGCTTGGAAGAAAAGAGCCGGCTCAACATCAGGCCGGACGCTCTTGATTCTATGGACCTGGAGAGCGGTCCGTGGTTGGACTCTCTGAAAAAGGCGCTGCGAGAGGGAATGTCTGCAACAACGCGTCTCGGGGGCCGCACAAAAGACGGAGCCCGCAAGGAGCTGACCCTACAGGAGTGGCGCGAGGCGCTAGTCCTGGAGACCAAGGGACAGAAAATCGCGTATGTTGTTGACAGCCTATTTAGTCCCGATAATGTCGAAAAGATCGTTGATCTAGCCCGGGACTCCGATCTGTTTTATTGCGAGGCGAGCTTCGCGGGCGAAGACGAAACCAAGGCCCGAGAACGGTATCACCTGACCGCCGAGCAGTCAGGCAAGCTCGCGCGCATGGCCGAGGTCAAGCGGCTCGTGCCGTTTCACTTCTCCGCGCGCTACCAAGCCGAGCCTAATCGCTTGCTGGAGGAGGCACTGGAGGCATTTGCAAGTAGAGTGCCGGCGCGAGTAATATGACGGAGATAAAATTGCGCAAAGAAGCGATGGCCAACAGATTCAAAAGAATCGATCACGTCGCGCTTCACGTCAGTGACCTGGAGCGATCCATCCAGTTTTACGAGAGGAATTTTGGCTTTCAGCACTATTTTCAGCACGCCGCAGCGGGCGGCCATCGGATCGCTTATCTCAAGTTGGGAGATACGGTCTTGGAACTGACGCATTATTCCAACGGGGCTCCCATGGCCGGCTTTCACTTCTGCTTGGAAGCGGAACCGTTAGAAAAAGCCGTGGCTGAACTGCAAGCGGGCGGCGTCGAGATGGTCCGGGCGCCGCATGATACGGCGGCCCGCGAGACAAGAGAGCAAGGGTGGCGCCGGGTTGTCTTTCGGGGGCCCGATGGGGAGCAGATTGAGTTGAGGGGAAGATAGAGAAATTAAAAGGCTAAATTAAAAAGGCAAAAATCAACAGATCGAAAGAGATATCCCAGCCGAGCGGCGAAGATAGATTTGGCGACGGAGACAGAGAAGAAAGGTTAACGATGCCGGAAAAAGATGGCGTAACGATTCATGTGACGTGTCCGTGCTGCGGGGCAGATTTGACCGTGGATCCGTCATTGCCTGCGGTCTTGGATCACAAGTTGCCCGAGAGGCCGCATGCCGTAACCGAGCTGAAGCATGCGGCGCAGCATCTGCAGGAGCAGGCGGTCAAACGTGACGAAAAATTTTACCAGCTCCGCGAAGCCGAAAAAGACAAAGCCAAAGTTCTCGATCGCAAATTTCAGGAGCTACTCAAGAAAGCCAAGGAAGAACCCCTTGAGAAGCCGATTAAAGACATCGATCTGGACTGAGATCTGAGCGATCGGGAATCCGTTCTAAGTACGAACCGAGAACTTGTCGCTTAGATAGGGTTTTTCTCCGAAAGACGGGTTGGATTAGATCCCCGTATCCAATGGGAGACTCAACTGGAGCTCTTCTCGCTCGGCGACGGGATGCCTGCTCACCAAGCGCTTGATTTCGGATTCCAGCCAGCGGATATAGAAACGATCGGACTCGCGCTTGAGAATGGCGGCAATGCAGAGGGAGCGGACCGATCGGGCATGCTGATCCCAGTTTTCTCTCACTGCTTTCGGCAATCGAAGGTACGTCGGCGCCTCGTCACAGAAAAGCTGGCTGCGAGCCAGCGTCCAGATGTCGCATTGCTTCTCGCCGCTCGGGGTCTTTGATTTGAGTCCCCGGTCCGGTTTCATCCCATGATGCGCCAGCCCTTGCGATAAATGCATTAGCTCGTGACCGATCGTTTGGTAACTCAGTTTTCGAACCTTGAGACGGATCGTCAGTTTAATCTCGGAAGCTTTACGTAGGAGGACCGCGCTGCCAAGGTTGGCTCGGGTCACACCGACCGTGATGGTGTGCCTCTGAAGCTCAGGAAATTGGCAGAGCGAGCGTTCGAGCATCGCTAGCACGCGCCGGCTCAGCCGCTTTTCCATCTTTGAAGTGAACAGGAACGGCATCGGTCAATTCTTAATCGGCCCGACAGAGGGTCTCGTTTTCAATTGGGCGCTGAACTTGAACCAGGAAGAACCCGTTGCCATAATGGCTGTGAGCCTTTTATAACGTTATGCCGCCAGACTCAATCGCAAAAGGAGAAAAGCTATCGCACCGTTCGGGCTTCGTCGCCATTGTTGGGCGCCCGAACGTCGGGAAGTCGACGCTGCTCAACCAGTTCTTGGGCGAGAAGATAGCTATTGTCACTCCCAAGCCCCAGACCACGCGTAATCGGATACGGGGCATTCGGACCACCGCGGACGCGCAAATCATTTTTGTCGATACGCCGGGAATTCACCGGCCGTCTTCTTTAATGAACAAGCGCATGGTTGACACGGCGACCCAGACTTTAACGGAAGTTGATGGAATTCTCTTTTTGATCGATGCAAGCAGGAAGCTGGGAGGGGAGGATGAGCATGTCGCGCGCATGTTGGCGAGGTCCGGTACGCCGACCCTCATTCTTGTCAATAAAATCGACCTGGTTGCCAAGTTGGAGTTGCTGCCCTTAATGGAGCGGTGCTCGATCCTGTTGCCGGGAAGGGAGATCATTCCGACGAGCGCAGTCAAGGGAGAGAACGTCGAATTGGTCCTGCAGCTGATCACGAAGATTTTGCCCGAAGGGCCGCGTTACTACCCGGAGGGCGAAATCACCGATCAGACCGAGCGTTTTATCGTCGCGGAAATGATTCGCGAGAAGATTTTTCTCTTGACCCAGCAGGAAATCCCCTACTATACCGCGGTAGTCATCGATGAATTTCGCGAGCGAGAGGAGAAAAACTTAATCGTCATCGAAGCTACCATCTATACGGACCGCGAGGCACACAAGCCAATCCTGATCGGGAAAAGGGGCGCCATGCTGAAAGAAATCGGGACCCAGGCGCGCGCCGAGATCGAACGTCTTTTGGGATGCAAAGTGTTTCTAGAGCTTTTCGTTAAGGTGCAACAGGGATGGACGCAGAACCCGCGTGCGCTGACAGAATTCGGCCTGTAAGCCGTGTCCAGCGGCTTCCTCTGCTGGCGATTGTGGGCCGCCCCAACGCGGGAAAGTCGACTCTATTCAATCGCCTCGCGCGAGGGCGCAAGGCCATCGTTCATGATCAACCGGGAGTGACGCGCGATCGTAACTACGGGGAGGCGGAGTGGCGCGGCCGGAGATTCTTGCTCGTTGACACGGGTGGTTTTGAGCCCGATCCCGGGACTTCGCTGCAGCTGCAGATTCAAGAGCAAAGTCTTCTTGCCATTGAAGAGGCCGATGTCATCCTTTTTTTGCTTGACGGCAAGGTCGGCTTGAGCCCGATGGATCGGGATGCCGTACAAAGATTGCGCCAAGTTCAAAAACCGATTTTTTTTGCTGTTAACAAGCTTGACACGGTTGCGAAACAACCTTTGTTGTTCGAATTTTACCGCTTGGGCCTCGATGAAGTCTTTTCGCTTTCCGCCGAGCATGGGTTGGGTCTGGATCGACTCATGGACTGCATCGTCGCCGCTTTCTCCGGTTCCCAGGAGCAGGCATCCGAGGAAGAACCGACTGAGACCGATCACGGACTCTGTCTGGCGGTGGTGGGACGCCCTAATGTCGGGAAATCCACGCTGGTCAATCGGCTCTTGGGGTACGAGCGCTCGGTTGTCGATGAAACCCCGGGGACAACGCGAGACGCCATCGATACCCCTCTGACCTGGGACGGCGAACGCTACATTCTGGTTGACACTGCCGGCATCCGCCGCAAGGCGCGAATTGCCGACAAAGTTGAGCGCTACAGTGTCATTCGCGCTTTACGCTCGGTGGACCGGGGTGAGGTCATCATTCATGTTTTGGACGCAGTTGAAGGCGTCACCGGGCAGGACGCTCAGGTCTTGGCGTACGCTGCGCGCCGGGGCAAGGCCGCGGTTTTGGCGGTCAACAAGTGGGACCTGATCCCTTCCAGGCAGAGAAAGCCCGCGGTGTTTGCCAAGGAAGTTTTTGCGCGGCTTCCCTTCGTTGACTTCGCGCCCCTGGGATTCATTTCGGCGCGCACAGGGCAAGGGATTTCAAAGTTGATGGTCCTGATCGGGCAGACCTCGATCAGCTACCAAAGGAAGATTCAAACGGGTCCGTTGAACCGCGTGCTCCAGGCTCTGGTGAAACAACACGTGTCGCCGGCGTTTCAGGGTCACGAGGTGAAGTTCTATTACGCAACGCAGACCCAAACCGCCCCTCCGACCTTCACGGTGTTTGTCAATTTTCCCGGCGGCATTACACCCGCGTACGAGCGTTTTCTCGTCCATCAACTGCGCGCGGCTCTGCAAATGGATTACACGCCCATTCGCCTCATTTTTCGTCCGCGCAGAGAGGTTGCGCGAACCCATAGAGGCCGAGCCGTGCGAAGGTGAGGCTTCAATTCTAACCGGATCCTGGATAGCCTGGAAATCCCCTCTTTTTTCGGCTATCATCTCTGCGAGTTGCCTTTCGAGCGTTTTCTCCGGTCCGCCTTCTGCTTGACAAGTCACGAAAATTTATGGTTGACGCATGGTAATCAGAGCGGAGAAGCCGCGTTGCCCGCTGACGAACAAGAACTGTTATGCTGGTTGGCGCTCGCTCGCATCGAAGGGCTGGGATGCGCAAGCGCAAAGAAGATCGCGCAACATTTCGCCTCGATAGGAGAGGCGTTTGCCGCATCCGAGAAGCAATTGCGGGAAATCGCGGGTCTGGATCAGCGGGCGATCCATGGTCTGCTGGCGTTTTCGGACTGGGCCGACGCGAACAGGGAACTGAGGCGAATCAAGGAAATGGGAGCTGCGATCTTGCCGATCACCGGCACGGCTTACCCGGAGCGCCTGCGCCAGATTCCGGACCCTCCTCCGTTTCTTTACGTGCGCGGAGGAATCCGCGCGCAGGATCAAAAGGCGGTTGCGGTTGTCGGCTCGCGCAGCGCCAGCCCCTATGGCGTCAGGATCGCCCGGGATCTTTGCCGAGATCTCGCTTCCCTGGGTTTTACCGTGGTCAGCGGCATGGCACGCGGCATCGATGGCGAAGCGCATCAAGCGACGTTAGAAGCGGGTGGCAGAACCGTGGCTGTCTTAGGTTCAGGAGTGGATGTCATCTATCCGGGAGAGCATCGATCCCTGTATCACGAGATCAGCGGTTCGGGCGCGATCATTTCCGAGCTCCCGATGGGAACGCGCCCGCTGGCGCATCATTTCCCCGCGCGCAACCGGATTATCAGCGGGCTTTCGCTCGGGGTTGTTGTCGTTGAGGCCACGGAAAAAAGCGGATCCTTGATCACTGCCAGATTGGCGATGGAGCAAGGACGGGAAGTCTTCGCGGTTCCCGGGCAGGCGGGAGCCAGTCGCAGCCGCGGCGCCCACCAGCTGATTCGCGAGGGGGCAAAACTGGTCGAGAACGTCGACGACATTGTTGAAGAAATTGCTCCCCAGCTGAGGTCGCGGGACCGGACTCGCGGGCTCTCTCCAAAGATGGAGTTGCCGGCCGAGATGGGAGTCGAGGCGAAGAAGATCCTGGAGCTGATTCAAAGCGCGCCGTTGCAAATCGATGACCTGATTGAAGGCAGCGGTCTTTCGCCGGCGAAGGTTTCCGAGGTTCTTTTGAGCCTGGAGATCGGTGGTTTCCTCCGGCAGCTGCCGGGGAAGAGGTTTATGGCGGTGTAACGGTCTCAGACTGCAGATATCAAGTTGCAAATATGAAATCTGAGATTTGAAATTCCCAACAATCTTATGGCAGCAAAGAATTTAGTCATTGTCGAATCTCCCGCAAAGGCCAAGACGCTGGAAAAGTATCTGGGCCGGGAGTTCCAGGTGAAGGCGTCGGTGGGACACGTCGTTGACTTGCCCAAGAGTCGATTGGGAGTGGACATTAAGAATGAATTTGCTCCCGACTTCCGTGTCATCCAGGGCCGGGGAAAAGTCGTGGAAGACCTCAAGCGCGCGGCGCGCGGCAAGGAAAACATCTATCTTGCTTCCGATCCGGATCGCGAGGGAGAGGCGATTGCCTGGCACATCGCGGATCAGATCGGCAAGAACCAGCGCAGAATCCATCGCGTGCTGATCAATGAGATCACGCGGCGCGCGGTGCAGGAGGCGATCGCCCATCCTCTCGAGTTGGATCGAAACAAATTCGATGCCCAAGTCGCGCGGCGGATCCTGGATCGGCTGGTCGGCTACCAGATCAGTCCTATCTTGTGGAAAAAAGTGCGCCGCGGACTAAGCGCCGGGCGGGTCCAATCGGTCGCGGTACGCCTGGTTTGCGATCGCGAGAAAGAGATACGCGCTTTCGTCCCCCAGGAGTATTGGTCCTTGACCGCCCTGTTAGAGGGATCGGTTCCACCCCCGTTCACGGCGCGTCTCGTCGAGTGGCAGGAACAAAAGATTGACAACAAGAAGATCCGGCTCGAAGAAGCCGAAGCTGAAAAGATCGTTGCGTCGCTGCAAGGAGCGGAGTGGGTCATCCACGAAGTGGAAAAGAAGGAGCGGCGCCGATTTGCGGCGCCGCCGTTTATCACCAGCAAGTTACAGCAAGAAGCCGCGCAGAAATTAGGTTTCCAGCCCAAGCGCACCATGCAAATCGCGCAACAGCTCTACGAAGGGGTGGAATTGGGTGATGAAGGTTCCGTCGGGCTCATCAGTTACATGCGCACGGACTCCACGCGGGTGTCCGCGGAAGCGTTGAACGGCGTGCGCGCGTACATCCAGGACCGGTACGGGAAACCCTACTTGCCCGAGAAACCCGTGACCCATCGCTCGCGCCGGGACGCTCAAGACGCCCACGAAGCGATTCGCCCGACTTCGATGGATTATGCGCCGGAGCGGGTGCGGCCTTTTTTGCGGCGCGACGTGTTGGCGCTTTACTCCCTGATCTGGGACCGTTTCGTTGCCAGTCAGATGGTTCCAGCTCTATTTGATCAGACCGCATTTGTCATGCGAGTGGGTGCCGCGGTTTTCCGGGCGACCGGACAACAACTCAAGTTCGATGGGTTTATGAAAGTCTATACCGAAGGCCAGGATGGCGGCGGCGACGCGGACGCCGAAGAGGATCAGCCGCAAGAGGGAATTCTGCCCGACCTCAAGCAGGGCAATATCCTCAAGCTTCTTGCTCTCGAACCTCATCAGCACTTCACCCAGCCGCTGCCGCGTTTTAGCCAGGCGACACTCATCAAAGAACTCGAGGAGAATGGTATCGGCCGTCCTTCCACCTATGCGGGTATCATCTCCAACATCCTGGATAAGAAATATGTCGCGTTGGACGAGAAGAAGTCCCTGCTGCCGACGGAACTCGGGTTTCTGGTTACCGATCTTCTGGTCGATAGTTTCCCGGATATTTTAAACGTCGAGTTTACCGCGGGATTAGAGACGGTACTGGATCAGATCGAAGAGGGGAAGGAAAACCGCCTGAAAGCGTTGAAGCGTTTTTACGCCTCGTTCTCGAAAGACCTGAAGAAAGCCGAGAAGGAAATGCGCGACGTGAAGCGCGAAGAAATCCCAACGGACATCGCGTGCGAAAAGTGCGGCGCGATGATGGTTGTGAAGTGGGGTCGAAACGGCGAGTTTTTGGCCTGTCCGCGCTATCCCGAGTGCAAGAATACCAAGAACTTCACCCGGGGTTCCGCCGGCGAAGTGATCGAGGACAACGGGACCGAGGTGAACGAAACCTGTGAGGAATGTGGACGCCCAATGCTCATGCGCTGGGGGAAGTACGGCCGCTTTCTTGGCTGCAGTGGCTATCCCGATTGCAAGAACGTGCGCCCGCTGGACAAGCCGGTCGACCTCAATATCCGTTGCCCGCAATGCCAAGAAGGTTCCCTGCTGGAGAAAAAGTCTCGCCGCGGCAAGATCTTCTATGGTTGCAGCCGCTATCCGGAGTGTAATTTCGCGACCTGGGATCGACCGGTGGCCGAGGCGTGTCCGAAGTGTGGAAATCCAATTGTCGTGGAGAAGGTGACAAAGAGAAGCGGCAAGACTCGTTCCTGTCCACAGACCAACTGTGATTACCGGGTGCAAATTGCCGAATAAAGAAGAGAGGTGCCGTGTTTGCGTTATCGGTGGCGGGCTTGCGGGGGCGGAAGCGACCTGGCAGCTGGCCAAGCGTGGGGTGCGGGTCGCACTCTATGAGATGCGCCCGCAAAAGATGACCGAAGCGCACAAAAGCGGGGAACTCGCGGAGCTGGTATGCAGTAACTCGCTGAAGTCGAGCGCTCTGCATGTCGCGTCGGGTCTGTTGAAAGAAGAGATGCGGCGGCTGGACTCGCTGATCATCCGGGTCGCGGATGCCAGCCGTGTTCCGGCCGGCTCGGCGTTGGCGGTTGATCGGGAGCGTTTTGCGCGCGCCGTGACTGCGGCGCTCGAAGCACTGCCTGAGGTCACAATTGTACGAGAAGAAATCAGCGAGGTTCCCGACGGCATGGTGATTGTCGCCACCGGGCCCCTGACCTCTTCCGGCTTGTCGAGTTCCCTAGCGCGACTTCTCGGCACCCGCCATCTTTATTTTTATGACGCGATCTCACCGATTGTAACCGCCGAGTCCATTGATCTGGGGATGGCATTCATGGCGTCCCGCTATGGAGATGGCGGCGAGGATTATCTGAACCTCCCCCTGACGGGTCCCCAATACGAGCAATTGGTCGAATCGATTCTCGCTGCGGAAAAGTTTCCGGCGCATTCTTTTGAGCGGGCAATGTTTTTTGAGGGCTGCTTACCCATTGAGGAAATGGCGCGCCGGGGCAAGGACACCTTGGCTTTCGGGCCCATGAGACCGACGGGGCTCAGGGATCCGAGGACCGGAGCACGATCGCACGCGGTGGTCCAATTGCGGCGGGAGGACCGCGACGGGACGCTGTACAACATGGTGGGCTTCCAGACCAAGATGACCTATCCGGAACAAAGACGGGTCTTTTCCGAAATTCCGGGCCTCGCGCATGCGGAGTTTGTGCGTTTCGGCAGCCTCCACCGGAACACTTTTATCGATTCCCCGCGCCACCTTCTCCCGACTCTTCAGTGGCGCGGCGACCCGCGCCTGTTTTTTGCCGGCCAGATTACCGGCGTCGAGGGTTATGTAGAATCGGCGGCGACGGGTCTGGTCGCGGGTATCAACGCGGCGCGGACCCTTGCGAAAAAAGAGCCCGGGGTCGCGCCGCCAACTACGGCCATAGGATCCCTGTTGGCTTACATTTCTGATTCGGCGCGCAAGGAGTTTCAGCCTATGAACGCAAGCTTTGGGCTTTTGCCGTCGCTCTCGGCTGCGGCACGCGGGCGGAGCAAAAAAGAACTGATGGCCAAAAGAGCCTTGCGTGACCAGGAGCGGTGGATCAGCGAGTTGGAGGAAAGGCCGTTTGTCCAGCCGACCAGCGCGGCATGAAAGCGCGAGGGCCGACCCGCCGGATTGCCAGTCTTGATCTCGGTACCAATACCATCCTGCTGCTCATTGCTGATCTCCAAGAAGCCGGAAGCTTCGTCGTGCTCGACGATCGCGCGGAGATTACGCGTCTGGGTGAGGGGGTTGACCACGCGGGTTTTCTCAGCGAAACCGCCCAACGCCGCACTCTGGCGGTGCTCAGAGACTTTGCCGAGCGTTGCCGCATATTGGGCGTTGACGAAGTCGTGGTGGTAGGGACGAGCGCGTTGCGGGATGCCGCGAATCGCGATGAATTCAAGCAGCGGTTACAGCACGAGTGTGGCTGGCAACTGCGGGTGCTTTCCGGCGAAGAGGAGGCGCGCTATTCCTTCTCGGCGGTGTGCGGGGGGCTGGACTTAAAAGGCCGGGACGTGCTGGCCGTCGATGTTGGCGGTGGTAGCACCGAACTGATTTGGGGAAAAGACGGCGCGGTTGCCGGTTGGACCAGTATGCAACTGGGATCGGTAAGGTTAACGGAACGTCATCTCGTTTCCGATCCGGCGACTGAGGAGGAATGCTGTCGCGTCATCTTTGCCGTGGATCAGGAAATTACCCGACAGTGCGCTGCCTTGCCCGCAATCAAAGCTCAGACGGCCGTCGGCATCGCCGGGACGTTCACCACTCTGGCCGCGATTACAAAGGGACTGGAGATGTACTCGCACCGCGAGGTGCACGGATCTCGTTTGACGCGGGCCGACGTTGAGCGCCTCAACGGATTTTTCAAAGGTAAAACGGCAGCGGAAAGAAAACGGATTCCGGGGCTGGACCCCGGGAGAGCGGACGTGATTTTAGCCGGCGCACTGCTGATCGACAGAGTTATGGCTTTTTTTGAGATCGGTGAGGTCGTGGTGAGCGATCAGGGGGTTCGCTATGGGCTTCTGTACGAGAAGCTGAGCGAAAAGGATCAAAAACCGGGACCTGCTTCTCCGTAGCGGTGTCGGAATTTTCGTTGACATCAACTGGCCGCAAGGGTTATATTTTAACTCCGTAGTGACGCGTCTCAGCCGTGTCACTGCGGATTTTCTTTTTTTGGGAACGGGTACTTTTTCGTCTTGGCAGCCACGGGGGATTCGAAGCGCGAATTGGTATGGCGGTTGTAGCGATCATTCCTGCCCGTTACGGTTCGACCCGCTTCCCCGGTAAACCGATGGCAACAATCGACGGCAAGCCGATGATTCAGCATGTCTATGAAAGAGCGCTGGAAACACCCGGACTTGAGCGTGTCATGGTCGCTACCGATGATCAGAGGATTTTTCGTACGGTAAGGGAATTCGGCGGCGAGGTGGTGATGACCTCGAAGAATCACGCCAGTGGAACCGATCGGATCGCCGAGGCGGCGCGGAAAATCAGATGTCAATGGGTCGTCAACCTGCAGGGCGATCTGCCGTTTATCCGTCCGGAAACGATCGCGCGCACGTTGAAGCCGGTATTGCATCGCCCAAGCCTCTGTATGAGCACGGCCAAAACGCCTATTGGCTGCGCCGAGGAATGGACCAACCCTAATGTCGTTAAGGTGGTGACGAATGCCGCGGGCTTCGCCCTTTACTTTTCCCGCGCGCCCATACCTTATATCCGCAAGTCCCGGCAACAAGACCGAGCCTCTGGGAGTTTGTGGGGGTATCGCCATCTTGGCGTTTACGTCTACCGGCGCGATTTTTTACTGAAATTCTCGCGCCTGCGGCCGGTCCCGCTCGAACAGACAGAAGGGCTGGAGCAGCTACGAGCGTTAGCGCACGGCTATGGAATTCGGGTTGTCGAGGTGGACGAAACTTCCGTGGAAGTGGATACCCCGGAAGATCTCGAGAGGGCACGACTCTACCGGGCGAGCGAACGCAAAGCACACTAGGGCGTATGGCGGGAGCAAAAACCAAATTTGTCTTCGTCACCGGAGGAGTGCTCTCCTCGCTGGGAAAGGGACTGGCGTCGGCTTCGATCGGCGCGCTGATGGAGAGTCGAGGGTTGCGGGTCTCGCTCCTCAAGATGGACCCCTACATCAACGTCGATCCTGGCACGATGAGCCCGTTTCAGCATGGCGAGGTGTTTGTGACCGACGATGGCGCGGAGACAGACCTTGATCTGGGGCACTACGAACGCTATGTGTCCACGCCGATGGGCCGCAAGAACAACTTTACCACTGGACAGGTTTACGACACCGTGATTACGAACGAGCGGCGCGGCGACTATCTCGGCGGAACGGTGCAGGTCATTCCGCACATTACCGATGAAATCAAGCGGCGTGTTGGTCTTGCCGCCGAGGGTTACGACCTGGTCATCTGTGAGGTTGGCGGCACCGTCGGAGACATTGAGGGCTTGCCCTTTTTGGAGGCCATTCGGCAGCTCGGCTGGGAGCTAGGGAAAGAAAACGTGCTCTACATTCATCTCACCCTGGTTCCGTACATTGCCGCCGGCGGGGAGCTCAAGACCAAACCGACGCAGCACAGCGTTAAGGAATTAACCGGTCTGGGCATCCAGCCGGATATTCTGTTGTGCCGCACGGATCGTTTTTTAGACGAAAAGCTCAAATCCAAGATCGCGCAGTTCTGTAACGTTGATGAAAATGCGGTGATTACGGCGAAGGATGTCGAATGGATTTACGAGGTTCCTCTCGTTTTCCACGAGCAAGGACTGGACGAGAGATTGGTCGAGAAGCTGCATATGTGGACGGCCGCGCCCAACTTGCGCAAGTGGCAACGGATTGTCCACGTGCTGCAGAATCCCAGGGACACGGTGCGCGTCGCGGTCGTGGGAAAATACATGAGCCTTAAGGAGTCCTACAAGAGTTTGTTTGAGGCCCTGGTTCACGGCGGCATCGCGAATGAGGTGAAAGTCGAGCTGGATTGTATCGAAGCCGAGCAGGTCGAGCAGGAGGGAGCGACGGGGATTCTCGACCAAGCGGACGGGATCTTGATTCCCGGAGGCTTCGGCGGGCGGGGCAGTGAGGGGAAGATCGCGACGGTGCGCTTCGCGCGCGAGGGTCAAGTTCCGTTCTTCGGAATCTGTCTCGGGATGCAGATGGCAGCGGTCGAGTTTGCGCGCAACGTTTGCGGCTTGACCGATGCAAATTCCGCTGAATTTAACGAAAGCACGCCACATCCCGTGATCCACCTCATGGACAACCAGAAAGGTATTGAGAGAAAAGGCGGCACCATGCGGCTTGGAACCTATCCCTGCGTCCTGCAGGACGACTCGCAGGCTTTCAAGCTCTACAGCAAGAAAAGGATTTCCGAACGCCATCGCCACCGTTTCGAGTTCAACAACGAGTATCGCGACCGCTTTGTCGCGAACGGCATGGTCTTAAGTGGGCTCTCTCCCGACGCCAACCTGGTCGAAATTGTCGAGCTCAAAGACCATCCTTGGTTTGTCGGTTGCCAGTTCCACCCCGAATTCAAATCGCGTCCGACTGATTGCCATCCGCTTTTTAAAGGATTCATTAAAGCGGCGCTGCAGAATCGGTTGTCACAGAGAGAAATCCCCAGAATCAAGCTGGTCCGGACCTGATCTTGACGGCCATGACAACAAAAGCTGTCAGGGTCGGCGGATTTGAGATCGGAGCCGGAAAGCCGCTGGCCGTCATCGCCGGTCCCTGCGTTATTGAAGGACACGATCCCGCTTTGCGCCATGCCGAGTTTCTGAAAAGGGTGACGGACCGCGTTGGCATTTCGTTTATCTACAAATCCTCATACGATAAGGCCAACCGAACCGCGCATTCCTCGTATCGCGGCCCGGGATTGGAAAAGGGACTGGAGATTTTAAGGGAGGTTAAGGAAAAAATAGGGGTTCCGGTGCTGACCGACGTGCACGAGAAAGAGCAAGTGGACTCCGCCAAAGACGTCGCGGATGTTCTGCAGATTCCTGCTTTTCTCTGTCGCCAGACCGATTTTGTCATCGCGGTGGGGCGTTCCGGAAGAGTCGTAAATGTTAAGAAAGGACAGTTCCTGGCCCCCTGGGACATGCGCAATGTCGTCGACAAGATCGTCGCGACCGGGAATGAACAGATTCTGGTAACGGAACGGGGCGTCTGTTTCGGGTATAACAACCTGGTTTCGGACATGCGCTCGCTCGCGATTATGCGCGAATTGGGCTATCCGGTGGTTTTTGACGCGACGCACAGCCTGCAGCTTCCGGGTGGGCTTGGCAAAGCGTCCGGTGGAGAAAGAAGATATATTGCACCGCTAGCCCGTGCTGGCGTCGCGGCCGGGGTCGATGCGCTTTTCATGGAAGTCCACGAGGACCCGGATCATGCGTTGAGCGACGGTCCGAACTCTCTTCCGCTGGAAGACTTCGAGGGGCTGATCCGAACCGTCCAAGAAATCGACGCAGTTGTGAAAAGGTAACTGGCAGTGAACAAAGCGGTTGTGTTGCAGCGGGCCAGAGACGTCCTGGATATCGAGGCCAAAGGAATTATCTCGCTTCGAGATCGCCTCGATGAAAGTTTTCTCCGAGCCGTTGAATTATTATCCAGCTGCCGTGGAAAGGTGGTGGTCACGGGGATAGGCAAGTCCGGCCTCATCTGCCGCAAGATCGCGGCAACGCTCGCGAGCACGGGGACTCCGTCGTTTTTTCTCCATGCAGGCGACGGCGTGCACGGCGACCTCGGCATGGTGATGAAAGGCGATGTGATCCTCGCCGTCTCCAATAGCGGTGAAACCGAAGAAATTCTGAAGCTGCTACCGCACTTCAAGCTGCACGGTCTCAACCTCATTGCGATCACCGGACGGTCGGATTCGACACTGGCGAGTGCCGGCGATGTCGTCCTGGACGTCGGCGTCGAGGAAGAGGCTTGTCCCCTGGGTTTGGCGCCGACCGCGAGCACCACTGCAGCGTTGGCGATGGGAGATGCTTTGGCGGTTGTGCTGCTGGAACGGAAGGGTTTTAAGGAGGAAGACTTTGCCGTCCGACACCCGGGGGGAATCTTGGGACGGAAACTCTTATTGCGCGTCGAAGACCTGATGCATCGCGGCGACCAGATTCCGCTCGTGAGCGAAGGGACTCCTATGAAGGAGGCTCTGTTCGAGATTACCTCAAAGCGATTGGGGGTTACCGGAGTCGTGGATTCTCACGGCAAGCTGGTCGGCGTAATTACCGATGGCGATCTCAGGCGCCGCCTTCAGCAAGAAGAAGACAGCTTTTTTAGGCTCAAGGCAAAAGATGTGATGACGCGCAATCCCAAAACCATTGAAGCCAAGATGTTGGCTGCCGAAGCCGTCGCGGTTATGGAAAAATATCCCATCACCTCCCTATTCGTTCTAGAGAAGGCGGGAAGAAAGCCTCTGGGCGTCATTCACCTCCACGATCTTGTCCAATCTGGGATTGTTTGATTCTCCCCGTGAAATCCATCCCGCCGGCCGTGCGCAAAAAAGCTCGGAAGATCAAAGTTCTGTTACTCGATGTTGACGGCGTATTGACGGATGGCGCGATTACGATGAACGATCGCGGGGAAGAAATGAAAAGCTTCAATGTTCGCGATGGTCAGGGAATCAAGCTGCTTCAGGAGGGTGGCGTGGAAGTGGGGCTGATAAGCGGACGCTTTTCCAAAGTCGTGACCTACCGCGCCCGCGAGCTTGGAATTCGTATCGTCTACCAGGGCGTGCGGAATAAGCTTGAGGGGTACGAAAAAATAAAGGCTAGGAAAGGGTACAAGAATCCCGCAGTGGCCTACATCGGCGATGACCTCATGGACCTCCCCTTGCTGCGGACAGTGGGCCTGGCGATCACAATTGGAGATGGCTGGGAAGAACTGAAATCAAGGGTTGATTATGTAACCGCCCACAAGGGCGGCCAAGGGGCCGTGCGGGAGGTTGCTGAATTGCTGCTGCGTGCGCAAGATAATTGGAAGAAGGTGATCTCAGAGTACAAGCTGTAGCCTGCTCGCAAAATTCGTGCCTACCTTTACACCGCATTAGAAAAGTGCTATTTTCTCATAGTTTTGGAACTCTTCAAGGTCTACTGTGACGCGTCGAAGGACAAGATTAATTCTACTTTTCGCGACTCTCCTAAGTCTAGCTGGTGTAGGGTATAAGGTGGGGGAGATGGTATGGTTAAGGAAGGCGCGTGAAATTAAAAACAACCCACTCTCCTTGCTGGACTCGGTACCGGATACAGCCTTGCAGGTCAAGGAGTTTCGCCGCAGCATGGTCAAGGACGGGCAAAAGATATGGGAGATTGCGGGCCAAGAGGCCCGTTATCTAACGGAGGAGAAGGAGATCATCATCCAAAAGCCGAGTTTCTCTTATTATGACAAAAAAGGGCAGATCCTGGAGGCTAAAGCCGACCATGGTCACATTTATTTGACGGACAGGGAGATTGACAGGCTGGAGCTGTCCGGCGATACCATGGTGGGCTATCAGGGATTCGTTTTGCAGACGGAAAAGATTCTTTACCAACGGGACAAAGATCAGGTGTTTCTCCCTGGCAAGGTGTCGCTCAAGGGAGAAGGGCTGGAGCTTGAGGGGGTGGGCATGACGATCGCTCTCCAGGATCAAAAGCTTCGCTTGCAGAGCAAGGTAAAAACAAAGATCGAGCCGGCGCGATTACGCGACAGGCTTAAGGCCAAAAATGAGAATGAGAAAAAATCTTAACACCTGGCGGGCGGCATTTGCTTTGCTCGTTAACCTGAGTATTCTCCTGATTCCTTTCCCTACCATAAGCGCGCGTGAGGAGGGCGTGAAAGCAAGCAAGAAAGGAGACCAGGGCCCTTTTAAATTTGACAAGGACACGCCCATTTTTATCACCTCCGACAGAATGGAGGTAGATCGAAAGAAGAGCATGGTGACCTACAGCGGGCGCGTCGTTGCCGTGCAAGGGGAAATGACGATGCATAGTGGCAATCTGTCTGCTTCCTACTCCGAGGACATGAAAAAAGTCAAAGAGATTATCGCCGAAGGTAATGTCCAGATCGTCCAGGGGGATCGAGTGGCAACCGGATCCAAGTCCATCTTTAATGGCGACGCGCAGACGATTACCCTTACCGGAAGCCCGGCCGTGGTAAAGCAAGGAAACAATGAAATCTCGGGATCCCGCATCGTGTTCTTCATTGAAGAGGATCGAGCCATCGCCGAGGGGGGAAGCGAGCGGGTCAAGGCGACTATTTTTCCTGAGGAACTTAAAAAGAAAGCTGGAGATGAAACACCTTCCGGCAAACAGCCATGAACGTTCTTAGGGCGGAAAGCGTGGTGAAAGCCTTTAACCGCCGCCGGGTCGTGGATCGCGTCAACCTCGAAGTGAAAGATCAAGAAGTGGTGGGTCTTCTGGGCCCGAATGGGGCGGGGAAGACCACAACCTTCCATATCTTGGTAGGTTTACTGCGCCCGGATGAAGGAAAGGTTCTGCTGGATGGGAACGACATCTCACAGCTCCCGATTTACAAACGTGCCCGGGCAGGAATTAGTTACTTGCCGCAGGAGTCGTCAGTGTTTCGACGCCTGACCGCGGAAGAAAACCTGCTGGCGATTTTAGAAACCCTTGACATCAGTCCCGAGGAGCGAATGGAAAGGTCTGAAGCTTTGATGCGCATGTTGGGGATTACCCAGCTTGCCAAGCACAAGGCCTACACGCTTTCTGGTGGTGAGAGACGCAGGGTCGAAATCGCGCGCGCGTTGGTTTTATCCCCGTCTTTTGTTCTCTGGGATGAGCCATTTACCGGGATTGATCCGATTGCAGTTTCTGAAATTCAAAAGATCATCCGGCAACTGACGCGCATCGGCATCGGAGTTTTGATTACGGACCATAACGTGCGGGAGACTCTGGGAATTTGCGACCGAGCATACATCCTAAATGAGGGGGTGGTCTTGGAAGAAGGCCTGCCCCAACAGATTGCCGCCAGTGCCAAAGCCCGAAGGGTTTATCTGGGTGAAGCGTTTCGATTATAACAGGCTATTGAGAAAACATGTTTTCAAGAAGGATCAAGAACGTGTGGATGCGAGGGGTGCAGAAGCGGTTCGGGTTTCGGGTTAGGACTCCAAACTCAAAACGTGGTGCTCTTAACGGTGAAACCGTAGATGGCTCTCTGGTAACACGCTGATAGCGATTGACTATGGCACTAGAGATCAGACAGGTTCAAAGGCTCGTGCAACAACTTGTGATGACGCCGCAACTGCAGCAGGCGATCAAGCTGCTGCAACTTTCGCGTCTTGAGCTTGAAGACCTCATATCCCAGGAATTGCAGGATAATCCAGCCCTGGAAGAACCCGGAGCGGAAGAGCAGGAAGAGGGAGAGAAAAACGACCTTGCCGAGGAAGAGCCAAAAGCCGAGCCGGAATTTACCACGGAAGTGAAGCCGGGCACGGATGCGGCGGGGCTGGATTTTCAGGAATACCTGGAGAGCCATTCAAACGCAATTCACGGGTCCCTGACCGAGGGCCCTCAGCGGGACGACGACGATGCGCCGCCGACATGGGAGACTCTCCTAGCCAAAAAGACCTCCCTGGAAGAGCACCTCCTTTGGCAGCTCAACATGTCGAAGATAACCGAGGACGAGCGCGTGATCGGTCATCATGTCATCGGGAATCTGGATGAGAGGGGTTACCTTGCCATGTCGTTGGATGAGGTCCGAGACGCGGTGGCAAGTTCCGGGAGAACGGTCTCTTTGGAGGAAGTCGAAGCGGTACTGAAGAAGATTCAGCTTTTCGATCCGGTCGGGGTCGCGGCCCGCGACCTGCGCGAATGCCTCCTGGTACAGCTCGAGAGTCTCGATCTCGGCGCTAGCCTCGCGGCGCGGATCATTGCCGAGCACCTCCAGCAGCTGGAATCCAAGCGGTACGACAAGCTGGCACGCGAGCTCAACGTTACCATGGAAGAAATCACTGATGCCGCGCACCTGATTACCTCGCTCGAGCCCAAGCCGGCGCGCGGCTTTGACACCGAGGAGCTGCGGACGATCATCCCGGATGTCTCCGTAGAAAAGATCGGTGACGAGTACGTGATTTTTTTGCGCGACGAGGGCTTGCCTCGTTTGCGCGTCAGTACCCTGTACCGGCGCCTGGCGGCTCAAAGCAGCGAGCTGACGGGCCAGGACAGGGATTACTTGAGAAAGAAGGTCCAAGCGGCCACGGAGCTCGTCAAAAGCATTCATTGGAGGCAACAAACCCTTTATCGGGTAACCCAGAGCATCTTCAAATTTCAGCACGATTTTCTCGACCATGGAGTGAGTCGTCTAAGACCCATGGTCCTCAAGGACGTCGCCCAGGACATCTCCATGCACGAATCCACGGTGAGTCGGGCAACCGCCAATAAATACGTGCATACGCAGCAAGGAGTCTTTGAATTGAAATTCTTTTTTCAGAGCGGTCTCCGAGCCGGCAACGGCGAAGATGTGGCTTCCGAGACCGTTAAGAATAAAATCCGAACGATGATTTCGAGCGAAGACCCGCGCAAGCCCCACAGCGACCAATACATCGCCCGGCTGCTGAATCAAGAGGCGATTGGAATCGCCCGGCGTACGGTCGCAAAATACCGAGAGGCCATGGGTATTCTTCCCTCCTCTAAACGGCGTCAACCGCATCTGTTAAAATAGCGTAGGTTGAAGCGTAACGACGATGGCGGACGGGAAAATTTCAGTCACCTTTCGTCATACCCGGTCTTTCCCGGCGTTGACACCGTATCCTGAGCGCAAGCTAAGTGAGGTCGGTCCGTATTTTCCTCGGCGATGTGGAAGTTACCGGGCAATCCCGGTCGACACAGTGCGTGAAAACTCTACCGGAGCCCTTCGACAAAGCCCAGAGCTTGTCCCGAGTCCAGCGAAGGAGCGGAGCGCAAGGGATTTGATTTCTGCATACCTCTCTTTGATTCGTGGCGTGCCAGCCCGCCCTCAGCCCTTTGGCTCCGCTCAGGATGAACTCCGTCGAAGGGAACCATGAACGGAGTTTTTATAAAGTCTGTCGACTTCAGGGACCGCCAACCGGCCGAAGCGAAGCCGCAAGCCCGCCGGCCGCTCCAAGGCCGAGAGGAGAGCAGGAATCTCGATGCGGCCATCGATTTATCCGTTGACGGCGCTGAGCCGCAGATCAGAAAATCCAGCTCAAGATCGCGGACATAAAGGACAAAGCATTGAAGATCACAGATTTTCTAGACCCCGGCATGGCGATCCCAAATCTTCAGGGACGGAGCAAAACCGACGTCATCGAAGAAATGGCGCAGTGGCTAAACCGTTCGCTCCCAGATCTGGACGCTAAGAAGTTAGTGCAAGTGCTCCTTGAGAGAGAAAAGATCGGCAGCACCGCAATCGGCGAGGGCGTGGCCATTCCCCATGGGAAGGTGGCAGGGATAGACAAAGTGCACGGGGTGTTCGCGCGCAGCTCCGAAGGCGTGGACTTTGACTCCGTCGACGGGTACCCAACGCATCTGTTTTTTCTCCTTATCGCACCGGAAAACTCGCCCGGAGACCACTTGAAAGCCTTAGCACGAATTTCCCGGCTTCTTCAGACCGCGGACTTTCGCGCCCGGCTCATGCAAGCGAGCTCAGCGGCCGAGATCTTCAGAGCGATCCAAGAAGAGGACGCCAAGGTCTAGAAAATTCGCGTCCGGCGCAGTTGCCGGATTGCGTCGCTTAAGGCTCACCGTGGGTTGCTGACTTTCCATGGCTGACGGACTCGATATCGTCGTGGTCACCGGGCTCGCGGGTTCAGGGAAGAGCCACGTCATCCGTGTATTGGAGGATAACGGGTTTTTCTGTATTGACAATCTCCCCGTGGTTCTCATCCCTAAGTTCATCGAGCTGTGCCAGGGGTACCGGGAAGGGATTACCCGTTTCGCGCTCGGGATCGATCTCAGGGAGGGCCGCTTCCTCGAGTCCTGGCCAGATGTTCTCGCTGAGCTCCGCGCGGCCGGTCATCGCGTCCAGGTGCTGTTTTTGGATGCCGACGACGAGGTACTCTTGCGTCGCTTCAGCGAGACTCGCCGTCCCCATCCGCTGGCGCAGGGAGGCTCGGTGCAAGAAGGAATTGCGCGCGAGCGAAAGGCCCTGGAAGGAATGAGGGCGCTGGCGGACAAAGTGCTCGATACGAGCCGTTTTAACGTCCATGAGCTCAAGAATGAGATCGAGCAGTACTACGGTCAAATCTTGAGCCCGCATCGGATGAGCCTGTTTTTGATCTCCTTCGGCTACAAGTACGGCATCCCGCATGACGCGGACATCATTTTCGACGTGCGCTTTCTGCCCAACCCGTTTTTTGTCGACCAGTTGCGCAGTAAAACGGGGCTCGACCAGGAAGTGGAAGACTACGTCTTGAGGCGCGATGAGACCACAACCTTTTTGGATCGTCTCTCCGCGCTCCTCGAATTTGCGTTGCCGCAGTATGAGCGTGAGGGCAAAACCAGCCTGACCTTAGCCTTGGGATGCACTGGAGGCAGGCACCGTTCGGTGGTTTTGGTGGAAGAGCTCAACCGGCGCCTAGACGTGGAGCGCTTTCGGATTCATGTTAAGCATCGCGACATTGCACGCTGAGGGAGCGATGAAGGCGGTCAAAAAATTAGAGATCAAGAACAAACTGGGGTTGCACGCGCGCGCGGCGGCTTTGTTGGTGCAAACCGTGAACCGGTATACCGCCGAGGTGAAAATTTCCAAGGACGGCCAGGTGGTAGACGGAAGAAGCATCATGGGGTTGTTGACCCTGGGCGCGGCGAAGGAAAGCAAAATCCAGGTCGAGGCAAGGGGCGAAGACGCGGAGGAAGTGGCGCGGGCGATCGAAAGGCTCATTGAGAAGAAGTTTCATGAACAAGAATGAACTTGATTCCCGCAAGGGTATTCGTTATAGATTTTTGATTCCGCTTGCGCAGTATCCATTCGAGGAGGTTTCCTGAATGCCGGTAAAAGATTTTTTGTTTACTTCCGAGTCCGTTTCCGAAGGCCATCCGGACAAGATGTGCGATCAGATCTCGGATGCCGTCCTCGACGCTTATCTGGCTGAGGATCCTGACAGCCGGGTGGCTTGCGAAGCGCTGACGAAGACCGGAATGGTTGTGGTCGCGGGAGAGATTACCAGTAAGGCAAGAGTGAGCTACAACGAAATTGTGCGCGAGGTCGTGCGCGAAATCGGCTATACCGATTCGACGATGGGGTTTGACGCCGACACGTGCGCGATTATCACCGCGGTCGAGCGCCAATCCCCGGATATTTCTCAGGGTGTTACCGAGGGAGAGGGTTTGCACAAAGAACAGGGGGCTGGGGATCAGGGCATGATGTTTGGATACGCTTGCGATGAGACGCCCGAATTGATGCCGTTCCCGATTCAGATGGCGCACGGTCTGGTTAAATACCTGGCCAAAATCCGCAAAGGAGGCGAAGCCACGTTCATCCGACCGGACAGCAAATCTCAGGTCACCGTGGAATACAAAGACGGGCGGCCGGTTCGTGTCAAAAACGTCGTGATCTCGACGCAGCACGCTCCCGACGTGGACTATCACAAACTCAAGGAAACGATCATCGATGGGGTGATTCGGGCGGTCATTCCGGCCCAGTATCTGGACAACAACACCGTCTATCATGTGAACCCGACGGGACGCTTTGTCGTCGGCGGGCCGCAGGGAGATTGCGGCTTGACGGGTCGTAAAATCATCGTCGATACCTACGGCGGCATGGGACGCCACGGCGGGGGCGCCTTCTCGGGCAAGGACCCTTCCAAAGTCGATCGCAGCGCCGCGTACATGGCCCGTCACGTCGCAAAAAACATTGTCGCAGCCCAACTGGCGCGCCGGTGCGAAGTCCAACTCGCTTATGTTATCGGCGTCGCGCAGCCGGTTTCGATCCACGTGGACACGTTCGACACCGGAGTGGTCCCCGACGAAGCTCTGGCGCGGTTGGTGGGCGAGGTTTTTGATTTGCGACCCAAGAACATTATTCAAACCCTGGAATTGAAACGGCCGATCTATCGGCGGACGGCGGCATACGGCCACTTCGGGCGAACTCCCGAAGAGGGTTATTTCACGTGGGAGAAGACGGATCGAGCTGAGGAATTAAAGAAGGCGGCGGCGAAGGTCTAGCGGAAGGAGAGGAAATCATCGCGATGGCAGGGAAAAAGTATCACGTCCGGAACCTAAAGTTGGCGCAACTCGGGCGCAAGCGCATTCTGTGGGCGGCTCAGGACATGCCGGTCCTAAGACGAGTGCGCGAACGCTTTCAAACAGAAAAACCGCTTCAGGGACTCCGGTTCTCCGCGTGTCTGCACGTGACCGCCGAAACCGCCAATCTGGTGCAGGCGTTAAAGGCCGGCGGCGCGCAGGTCGTGCTGTGCGCCTCGAATCCGCTCTCCACGCAAGACGACGTGGCCGCGTCCCTGGTTCAGCATGATCGGGTTCCGGTCTTTGCCATCAAAGGCGAGGATCACAAAACTTATTACAACCATCTGCGCGCCGCCCTCGATCACAAGCCCGTGATTACGATGGACGATGGCGCGGATCTCGTTTCCATGCTGCATCAGGATTATGCGCACTTGAGCGGCCACCTGATCGCGAGTATGGAAGAAACGACCACCGGAGTCATTCGTCTGCGCGCGTTGGCTCGCGAAGGAAAGCTCAAGATACCGATCATTGCGGTCAACGACGCAGATACGAAACATCTCTTTGACAACCGCTATGGCACCGGGCAATCCACGATCGACGGTATCATTCGAGCGACGGATATTTTGCTCGCGGGAAAGAAGGTTGTCGTTGCGGGGTATGGGTGGTGCGGTAAGGGGGTCGCCTCGCGGGCGCGTGGAATGGGCTCGAAAGTCGTCGTCACCGAGGTGGATCCGATTCGCGCGCTGGAAGCCGCCATGGATGGATTCGAAGTGATGACTATGAAAGAAGCGGCCCGGGTGGGAGATCTGTTCATCACGTTGACCGGCGATATGCACATCATCGGCGCGGAACACCTGAAACTGCTCAAAGACGGCGCGATTATCTGTAACTCCGGCCACTTCGACATTGAAATCGACATCAAAGCGCTGAAGCGGATGGCGAAGAAAGAAGAGAAGGGCGTGCGGAACTTTGTCGACGCCTATACGCTTCCGAGCGGCAAGAGGATTTATTTAATCGGCGAGGGCAGGCTCGTCAATCTCGCCGCCGCCGAAGGTCACCCTGCCTCCGTCATGGACATGAGCTTTGCCACCCAGGCGCTGGCTTCCGAGTGGGCGGTCAAAAACCGTAAAGAGCTGGCGCCGCAGGTTTATGAGGTGCCCAAGGCCGTCGAGGATTGGGTTGCGCACCTGAAGCTTGCCAGCATGGGAATCAAGATCGACAAGCTCTCTAAAGAACAGCAAACTTATCTCACTTCTTGGAACGTCGGCACTTAAACCCAAGCCGCGCGCGCGCCACGTTCGGGTAATGGCCGCGCCCCATGGAAAGATTTTTTGCCACTTGCCCCCGTGGTCTGGAGCTGCTCCTGGCAAAGGAGCTAGAACCACTGAACGCGGAAGCCATTGATGCCACAGGCGGCGGGGTAGAGTTCAGCGGTGAGTTCCCCCTGTGTTATCGCGTTAATCTCGAAAGCCGGATCGCAAGCCGCATTCTGTGGCGGGTGGGGAGCGCGCGTTACCGTAATGAAGACGATATTTACCGCGCCGCTTTCGCGCTGCCGTGGAATGACTGGTTTGAGCCCGAGCGAACCCTGCGCGTTGACGTTTCCGGCATCCGGAGTCCTCTCACCAGCCTAAATTTCGCCACCCTCAAAATCAAAGACGCGGTGTGCGATAAGATGCGCCGGCTCTCGGGCCGCCGCCCCAGTGTGAACACGCGGCAACCCGATATCCCGATCCAGGGACATCTGACCGATCGCGACTTTATTCTCTATATCGACACCACGGGGGAGCCGCTGTTCAAGCGCGGCAAGCGCATCGCCGCGGGACAGGCGCCGCTCAGGGAAAATCTGGCCGCCGGGATCCTGCGCCTGGCCGGATGGGCGCCCGGCACCGCGCTGCTCGACCCTATGTGCGGCAGCGGCACGTTCTTGGTCGAAGCAGCACAGATAGCCCTCGATATTGCGCCCGGCCTGGGACGCCATTTTGCTTTTGAGCGGCTGAAAAATTTTGCTAACCGCCACTGGCGCGATCTGTGGCAGCAAAGCACGGCGCGCCAAAAGCCCAAAGTTTTGCTTCCGATTTACGGCAGCGATATCTCCAACGAGGCGTTAACATCGGCGCGCGCCAACCTGGCGGCGGCCGGATTGGAGCCAGTGGTGAGTCTCAAGCGCGCGAACATTCTCGAAGTCTCGGCGCCGGCAAAAGAAGGCGTCATCGTTACCAACCCGCCCTACGGCGTGCGCCTCGGCGAGCAGCAGGAACTGGCGGAACTCTACCCGAAGCTTGGCGACCTGCTGAAGAAACAATTCAGCGGCTGGCGCGCGTATATTCTCAGCGCCGACATGCGCCTGCCGAAGCTCATCCGGCTCGCCGCATCCAGGCGCACCCCGCTTTTCAACGGCGCCCTCGAATGCCGGCTGTTCGAGTACAAGATGGTGGCCGGGACAATGAGGTATAAGCGACCGCAAGTGTAGTGCCGGGTGCGTTCCGGGAAACATTCTATGGGTCTTCAGTTCACCACGGAGACGCCGAGGGCACAGAGAAAATAAGTTCTCAATCAATAAACCATTCCGTGAACTCTGCGCTTCAGCGGTAAAAATAGCGTTTGCCATTGTTTGGGGGGGTCGGGACGATGTAGGGTTGACACATTTAACAAGCTGGTGATACTTCCACATGTGCAAGAGAGAATCACAAAATCTGAAACGGAGCGCCATCATGCCCAAAGTTGACCCCTTTAAAGATCCCATCAGAGGCACCCTGATCATTAGAGAAGATGAGGGGCCGACTCGGGGAGCGTCGCACAGAGGGGGCGGAAGGCAGAGTAAGCTTTTCGGTTTCTACGACCCCGAGCATGGCATTACCGTCCGCGCCAGCATCGCGACTTACACGCCCGAAAGGTTAAATCCCCGGCACAAACACGTCGACGAAGTCGTGCGCTACTATTATCGCGGCGCGGAAAGCTACGGCAAGGATGTTCTTCAGGAGGGCGACTGTGTCTATATTCCGGAAGGCGTTTATTACGGGCCGACAAAAACTGCCGACGGTTATCAGGAAAACAGACGGATCGTCTTTCACTTTCCCGGCCCATCGGGTCTCAAGACGCCGGTGGTGCCGGAAATCTTGAAAGCGCAAAAGGATATGCCGGAAAAAGGCATCGGACGATTCGAGAAAGGGATCTTTGTCTGGGCCGACGGGCACAAGCAAGACTCGTTTGAAGCGATTCACGAGTATATCACCGGCGGCAAGGTCCAATACCCGGAGGCGCGCTACCACGACTATGTCATCATGCGCCAAAACAAGTTTCCCTGGGAGCCGCTGGACGGCGTTGCCGGGGTCAACGTAAGGCACCTGGGTTACTTCAATGAGCGCGGCCCCAACATCAAGATCGTCAAAATGGACCCGAACTCTGAAACAGCGCCCGGCAAAGTGCCGTTCCTGCAGGTGCGCTACGTGCTGGAAGGGGCGATATTGTACGAGGGCGAGAGTTATGATTCCGTATCGTGCATGCTCATTCCCGCCAATGCAGCCTATTCGACCACGGCGACTTCGACTGGAGCTACCTTGCTCGTCATACAGTTGGGCGCGCAGGGCGGCAAAGCGCCCGATTTTTGTTTGATCTAGCATCTTATGATTCATCATTTTTCAAGGGAGGTAGATTTTGTGACTCATTTACGATTTGCGCAGGTGCTAAAGACCGGTGTGCTTGCTTCGCTGTTGGTCTGCTGTTGTCTCACGCTTGCGCAAGCTCAAACCGCGATTGGCAAGAATATTGACGAGATTACGAAACTGGCGATGAAGGAAGGCACAATCCATATGGGCAGCAGCCTTGCGCGTGATGAAGAACAACTGGTTTTCAAAGGGTTTTACGAAAAATACCCGATGATCAAGATCGAGCACACCCGGCAGATCGGAGGCACAGATACGCGAGAGCGGATTTTAACTGAGGCGATCGGTGGCGTCGTCGAATACGACCTGGTGGATGTGGTTTCGGAGTTGCGAAGTAATTATTTGAAAGCCGGAGTGCTTGCCGGCCCTATCGAGTGGCACAAACTTTTTCCCAAGGTGGCGGAAAGTCACTTCAGCCCTGACGGATATTTCGCCGGCGTCGCCTTCGGATTTCATGTCCTCGCGTACAATCCGACCCTTGTCCCCCCTGAACGGGTGCCGAAGAAATGGGATGACTGTCTAGACCCCTATTGGAAGGGAAGATTCGTTGTGGATACCCGCGCGCGCGTGTTTGCGAGTCTTTCTCGCGCATGGGGCGAGGCCAAAACCATAGACTACGTTACTAAACTCAAGAATAACCAGCCGATCTGGAAGAGATCGCCGGCGGAAACCTTGCCTTTGCTGGCGGCAGGAGAGTTCCCTATGGTATGCGGCACTTTTTATCAAACGGCCAAGCAGATTTGGCGGCGTGATCCGAGTGCCAAACTAGCGGTTTCCGTGCCGACGGAAGTTTCGACCGGTATCATCGAAACCCTTGGCGTTATGAAGGGCGGCAAGAGTCCGAACGCCGCTGTGCTACTGGCGGGATGGCTTGCCTCCCCTGAGGGCCAAAAGGGTTACGATAAGATCGGTAGAGGCTCTCCCTTTGCCGAGGGCAGCGAGAAGTGGGAGTTGGTTAAAAAGGCCGGCGCCAAGGTCGTATTTGGCGGTTGGGATGAGACGCAATACATTCCCGCCATCACGAAGAAAATCCACGCTGCTTGGGGATTTACGACGGAGCCGAAATAAGCCGGCTTTCTGCTGCGCGGCGCAATACAGCATTGACACAGATCGCAAAAATCATGACCTAACGGGAGTGGAGGAATTTGCCATGGAGCACCACCAGCAGAGCAAAGAAAATTGGGAAAAGATCGCCATGAACGGGCCCCTGACGCACCCTGTGGTGATTCGCGGAAATGAATCGGGGTGGAATGACGTGGGGCATAGAGTCACGGGGAGAAGAGGCAAGAACTTTGGCTTTTTCGACCAGGAGCGGGGGATTAGCATCAGGGCGGCCGTCAATGTCACCTCCGCCGAGCGTTCGACTCCGCGCCACCGGCATGTCTTCGATCAAGTTCGCTTTATCCTCAAAGGCAAAGTCAAATACGGCCGCGAAATCTATAATGAAGGTGATTGTATCTATCTGCCTGAAGGAGTCCGCTACGGGCCCGAGGATGCGTCGGTCTGTGACGAGAAGATCGGCCTCACGATGCAATTTCCCGGGCCCGCTCGCGTGCCGAAGCCGCACCCCGAGGAGCTTGCCCGCGGGCAGAAGGAATTGTCGCAGATCGGCAAGTTCGAGGGCGGCGTCTTTGTCTGGCCTGACGGGCGCAAGCAAGATGGGAGCGAAGCGGTGACCGAGTATCTCATGGGCGACGAAATAAAATATCCGCCGGCGCGTTATTCTGACATCGTCGTCATGCATTCCAACAACCATCCGTGGCAGCCGCTGAAAGGCGTCTCAGGAGTCTCGGTGAAGCATCTCGGCTATTTCAACGATGTCGGCCCGAACATCAAATTAGTGAAGCTCGAGCCCGGAGCCAGCACAGAGCCGGGAACGGCGCCTTGCCAGCAGGTCCGCTATATCGTTGACGGCGAAGCGATCTACGAGGATGAGCGCTACCAGGCGGTCTCGTGCATGTATTATCCCGCGCAGGCGCCGTATGCTGCGACCGCGAGCGCTACCGGCGCGACATTGCTTGTCGTGCAGCTCGCCGGTCCGGATCTCGATCCCCCGCCGTATTGTTTGATCTAATCGTGATTTTCTAAGGAGAATCCTATGCCGGATTTTAAGCTCATCTCCGCCGATAGTCATGTCAACGAACCGCCTGCCGCCTGGGAGAGAGTGCAGAAACTATACGGCGATAAAGCACCGCGAGTTGTAAATGATCCTCCCGGAGTGGCGAAGGGGACGTGGCTGGTAATGGAGGGTTTGCCGCCGATGGGATGTTCGCACTACTCGATAGGGATGGTGGTTAGTAAGGAAAAAGGCATTTCTGAGGTCGAAGCAGCCAAGTACGCTAAGACCATACACTTTATGGAGAAGTTTCGCTATGAAGACTACCCTTCGGGTTGGGACCCGGCCGCGCGGCTCAAGGCGCAGGACGAAGACGGCGTCGAAGCGGAGGTGCTCTTTCCCAGCCCATCACGTCACTTCTATGCGCTCGCCGACGAGCCCTTGCAACGCGCGATCTTCCACTCTTATAACGACTGGGTGCACGACTTTTGCAGCGCTAATCCCAAGCGCCTTGTCGGACTCGCGGTGATTTCGATCCTCGATGTCGAGCACGCGATCGAGGACATTCTGCACTATGCGCGATTGGGGTTTCGGGGAATGCTGCTGCCCACTAGAATTCGCGACGGAGCCTTCTATGATTCCAAATATGAGCCGATCTGGACGGCGGCGGAAGAAGCCGGAATGGTTATGAACGTCCATACCAATACTACTCAGGGGACGGCACGCACGCACTTTACCGGGCCGCGCGAAAAAGACCCGCGGCAGCAAAGACTGGGGTTTGCTCTCAAACAAGCTCCCGCACAGGAGTTCGTGGGCGCGTTAGTCTTCTCCGGCGTGTTCGACCGCCACCCCAAGCTGAAAGTTGTGTGCGCCGAGTTTGACGTCGGTTGGGTAGCCAACCTCGTTCAGAAGGTGGACTACTGGTTCGACCGCGACAGCGCTTACGACTCCGACCAGAATCTCAACCGCTTGCCCCCCAGCCACTATCTCAAGCATAACGTATTTTTTACCTACCAGGACGACCGCGCGGGCGTGCTGACGACCCCGGTGTACGGCGCAGATAATTTCTTGTGGGCCAATGATTTCCCTCACGGCGTGACCAGCTGGCCTTACTCTAAAGAAACCGTAGATCGGAACTGCGAAGGGATCGACCCGGACGTGAAGCGGAAGATTAACCGGGGAAACGTTAACCACCTCTACAACCTGGGTTTGTAAAAGCGGATGGCAGAAATCAGTAAGTATTTGACGAAGAAAGCCTTGGTGAATTTTGGCGTTTCCGCGTTGCTGCTAGGTTTCGTCGCAGCCGGGGTTTCCTTTGCCGCATCTCCTGATGCCGCACTGCTCAAAAGCAAGCAGGAAGCAGAGGCGAAAGGCTACTTGTTTATCGCCAACCACGATGAGATCGTGGCCAAGGCGAAGCAAGAAGGAAAACTTCGTATTCTCACCGGTATGGAACCCCCAACGCTTAAGGCCTCCGCTGCCGGTTTCAGAAAGCGATACCCGTTTATCGAGGTCAAGATTGAAGAGACCACGGGCACCGATGGCGACGAACGGCAGATCCTGGAGATCAAGAGCGGCGCCAAGGACTGGGATGTGCACCGTCTCGCGGTTGACCGGTACGCTGATTACATCCCTTACCTATTAAAAGTAGACGTCCTGGGAATGGCCCAGCACGGCATCCTGCAGATTCCACCGCCTTTGATCGATGGCGAGCATCGCAATGCTCTGGCATTCTACAATCGTTTTGCGGTGACGGCGTATAACAAAAATCTCGTGCCGGCAGGTCAGGTTCCGAGGGTGTGGGAAGATCTTCTCAAGCCGGAATTCAAGGGGAGGAAGTTCGCCGCGGATATCCGTCCCAAGGATATCGCCGGTCTGGTTCCGGCGTGGGGTCTGGAGAAGACCTTATCCTTTGCCCAGAAGCTCGCCCAGCAGGAGCCGATCTGGCTCCGGGGCGGCGCTCGGCCTCTCCTATCCATCACTGCGGGCGAGATCCCGATGATGATTGGACTGAACAACACCGGCGTGAAGCGGGCGCAGGCGAAAGACCCGGCGGGAGTGCTGCAATACGCGATTGTCGAGCCGGTTCCTTTGAGACTCGGCGAGGTCGAGGCATTACAGGTTACCGCGCAGAACGTGCATGCGGCGCTTTTATGGTTTGAGTGGATGGCGAGCCAGGAGGCGCAGAAGATCGCGGATGAAAACGAACCTTTCGCATCGTCGGTTTTCGTCCGCGGCGGGGCCGTGGAAAGAGAGCTCAAAGGGAAAAAGCTTTCGGTCGTGGGCTGGGAGCATCACCGGAGCGTGAGTGAGTGGGAAGGGAAAGTTGTACAGGCTTACGGTTTTCCCAAAGCCGAACGGAAATAACCCGGGCCCCGCGAGGTTTCCCAGAGCCGGGCGCGAGCCTCCAGAATAGAAAAGAAAATTCGAGGAGAAAGCTACTTATGAGCGCACAAGAACAGAACCAGGACGCGACGAACGTTGCCATGAATGGACCGATCACGCGGCCTTTGATTGTCAGCGAAGACGGCGGCGTCGTCAGGGGCGCGATGCATAGAGGCGGCGGCAGGCGCAGCAAGCATTTCGGTTTCTTCGACCGCGAGCACGGCATTGCCTGGCGGGTCGGGATGTCGGTCTATAACCATGAGCGCATGAACCCGCGCCACAAGCACTGTTTCGATCAGATCCGCTACTACGTGCGCGGCGGCGAGAAGTACGGCCGGGACATCTTTGGCCCGGGCGATTGCGTCTATTTTCCCGAAGGCGTTCCCTACGGTCCGCAGACCACTGCCGAAGGCTACGACGAAAACGTGCGCATCGGCATGCAGTTTCCGGGACCTGCGGCCGTCTATTATCCGCACCTAACGGAGATCAAAAAAGCGCAGGACGAGCTGTCGCAGATCGGGCGCTTCGAGAAAGGACTTTATGTTGCGCCGGACGGCGAGAAAAAGGACAGCTTCGAAGCCATCTTCGAACGGATAACCGGACGGGAATTTACCTATCCGACCCCGCGCTATGATAACTACGTCGCCATGCATACCGGCAACTATGGCTGGGAGCCGCTTGACGGCGTGCGCGGCGTGGCGGTGAAACATTTAGGCTATTTCAATGAGATCGGTCCGAACGTGAAGCTGATAAAAATCGCTGCCGGCGCGGAGACTCCGGAGGGAACGGCGCCATGCCAGCAAGTGCGCATGGTATTAGAGGGAGCAGTCACCTATCAAGGCGAGAGCTATAGCGCAATCTCGTGCATGTATTTTCCGGCGCACACGCCTTATTCGGCGACTTCGAGCCACACAGGCGCGACCTTGCTCGTCGTCCAGCGCGCAGCGCCCGACGGCACCCGGCCTCCGTTCTGCTTGATCTGAAACGGAACCGAGGGATTTTTCTTCTTACAACCCCGCAAATGTCCTTTCTGTTATCCGGTCTTCGTGCCCCTCACGACGTTGTACCTTCACCCTACCCTCTCCCTCAAAAGGGCGAGGGTAGGAAATTACGGGATCAACTCCACATAGCGCTTTTGGGCATTGAGTAATTCCCTCGCCCTCTGGGAGAGGGTAAGGGTGAGGGCCACTTCGATCTTGCGCCGGGAAGAATCACGAGTTCTCATTGTCGTCTGCCTCGGGACCTTCTTCCACATTCAGAGCATCGGCAGCATCAGCGTATCGCTCTCGGCGATCCAAAAAGACTTCGGCACGACCCTGGCCGCTGTCCAATGGATTGGCTTGATGGGAGCAATCATGCTCTCCAGCCTCTCGCTGTGTTTTGGCCGCGCGGGTGACCTGGTCGGACGAAAAACAGTTTTCAAGATCGGGCTCACGCTGTACACGGTGGGTGCAGGTCTCGCCTCCGTCTCCGGAACGTTTCCGCGATTGCTCGGATCGCGGTGTCTGATGGCGATCGGCTTGGCCATGGCAGCCCCAATGGCTGGAGCGATCATCGCTTCGGTCCATACTCACGAGAGCAGAGGGCGGGCTTTGGGTTCGCTCGCGGCTTCGATTGCTCTGGGCCGGACGACCGGACCGACGATTGGCGGGCTGATACTCTATCTCTGGGGATGGAGAGCGGTGTTTCTGGCCAACTGCATTTTTGGCGCCGCCACCTGCGTCGTATTGTTTTTGGTTTTCAGAGGAAAGGAAGAACGGCGACAAGGGTCGTTTGATTTTTTCGGGGCCGTTAGCTTAGTCGTCGGGTTTCCCTCGGTACTCATCGGTCTCAGCCTTGGGCCGCGCCTGGGTTGGGATAACCCGGAGATCCTGCTCTGGTTTGGTCTGGCCGCAGCCGGACTCGCCGGTTTCGTCTGGCGAGAATTGCGCTTCAAAGCTCCGCTGATGAATCTCCTCTATTTCAGGAGCCTTCCCCTGGCTAGGGCAATGCTGTCTTTGGTTCTAGCGACGCTCGCATTTTATCCGATCTCTATCTTCGGACCGCTTTACTTGCTGAACGTTGTCCAGGTGTCGGCGCTTTCGGCCGGCCTGGCGATGGGGGTCCTGCCTCTCTGCACCACTATGCTCGCCCCGCTGAGCGGCCGGCTGGCGGATCGTTTCAATCCCCGGTGGGTGGCGATCCTGGGTTTGTCCCTGATTTTTTGGGGCGTGTTTTTCTACGCCAGATTAGGCGCGGGCTCGACTCTCATTTGGATCGTTTTTGTTCTCGCGCTGCTCGGCTCCGGCATTGGGCTTTTTATTCCGGCGAATGAAAAGGTAGCGTTTTCCACGGTTCCCAGCCGCGATTACGGAATGCTTTCCGCGATGCTGACGGCATTCGGCGTTGGCTCCGGCGCGCTCGGGACAACCGCAGCGGTGGCGCTGACCGAGATCTCGAAGAAAAGCCGCATCGGCGTAGATCCCGTTGGCTTTGCCTACGACCAGCAGTTTGCCTTCTCATTACTGCTACCGCTTGCCGCTCTGGCGGTGCTCGTCACGATGGTGGGAAGACGCAAAGAAACTTCCGGGCAGTAAAAGCCCTTTTGATTGTCCTGTCATGTCTCTCGCTCCATCATTTTGACTTTCACATTTCGCGAAGCTCGAATCATGAATGTAAGGCTCTCCACTACTACAGGGGCAGCCCGGCTGTTGGATGGAGAATTGCAGTCTGAGTTGTTGTATTCTATTATGGCTTAATTGCTTATGAGGCAATTTTGGCTTTATAGGGTACAGTCATGAAAACAAGGCTAGGGCGGCTGGAGCAGCAGTTATTTGCCTTCGTCCAGTTCCGTAAACTTCGGACGCTGCGCACCGGTGATCTCAGCGGCCCGCTTCAGATTACTACGAAGCAAGAGCGTGAATTACTCAGCCGGCTGTCACGCGCCAGCATGATTGCACAGGTGCGTCGCGGATTGTATCTCGTGCCGGAGCGCCTACCGCTGGGCGGACGGTGGAGCCCGGATGAAGGCTTGGCTTTAAACACGCTCTTCGACGCGCAGAATGGGCGTTATCAAATTTGTGGTCCAAATGCCTTTAACCGTTACGGCTTTGATGAGCAGCTGCCGACGCGAGTGTATGTCTATAACAATCGGCAGTGGGGCGACCGCCGCATAGGATCGGTGGCGCTGACCTTGATCAAAATAGCGGACAAACGATTAGGCGACATCGAGACGGTAGGAACGGCGGAGGGCTCAAGAATAGTTTATTCGTCGCGCGCTCGTACTTTGCTTGACGGAGTCTACGATTGGTCGCGCTTCAATAGCCTCCCGCGAGCCTATGAGTGGATTCGGAAAGAGCTCAAGGCGAAGCGGGTGACGCCGAATGAGTTGGTCTCTGTAACGCTGAAGTACGGCGATATTGGAACGATCCGGCGGATGGGCGTGCTGCTGGAACGCGAGGCGGTTGCACCTCTGTTGTTAAGGAAACTCGAAAAGGCACTGCCGAAGACTTCAAGCTTTATCCCGTGGATTCCCACCATTCCTAAACGAGGCAGAGTAAACCGTCGCTGGGGCGTGGTCATCAATGAGCAAAGCTGAGCCTCCGCCGATTAACGTTCACGAAGATGTGAGGCTGTTCCGCGAAGCCCTGCAATTCACTGCTGCTGAAGTGGGTTTGTGCCACGGCTGATCGAAAAGGATTACTTGCTTTTGATTGACTGTTGTCACACCCTCGCTAAATGGCGTAAAATCCACAAACTTTTACAGGGCTCCGGCAAACATTCCGACTCTTAGCGGCATCGAGAGTCAGTCAGAGAACTACACAACCCATGGCGACAAACGGAACCAACAATAAATCTCTCGAATCGTGGATCTGGGATGCGGCGTGTTCGATCCGCGGGGCGAAGGATGCGCCGAAGTACAAGGAGTTCATCCTTCCGTTAATCTTTGCCAAGCGCCTTTGCGACGTTTTTGACGACGAGGTGGATCGCATCGCGAAGGAGGTTGGCTCGCGCGCCAAGGCGTTCAAGCTGGTCAAGCACGATAAGAAGCTCGTCCGCTTCTTCTTGCCGCTGGAGCCGAAGAATCCTGACGATCCTGTCTGGTCCGTTATCCGCACGCTGTCGGACAAGATCGGCGAGCAGCTCACCACCCATCTTCAGGATATCGCCAAAGCGAATCCTCTACTCAATGGCATCATCAACCGTGTGGACTTCAATGCCACCACGCATGGCCAGCGCGATATCGATGACGACCGGCTGAGCAATCTCATCGAGGCGATTAGCGCCAAACCGCTCGGCCTTGCCGACGTGGAGCCGGACATTATCGGGCGCAGCTACGAATATTTGATTCGCAAGTTCGCCGAAGGCAGCGGCCAGAGCGCAGGAGAGTTCTACACACCGACGGAAGTTGGTTTCGTCATTGCGCGCATCATGGACCCGGAACCTGGGATGGATATCTACGATCCCTGCTGCGGCTCGGCCGGACTGCTCATCAAGTGCGAGTTGGTATTGCAGGAAAAGATGAACCTGCGCTCGCGCAAGACTTTCGCGCCCGCCAAGCTCTACGGCCAGGAAAACGAGCCGGACACCTGGGCGATGGCGAACATGAATATGATCATTCACGACATGGAAGGCGAAATCCAAATCGGCGACACCTTTCGCAAACCCAAGTTCCGCCACGGTAACCGCCTCCAGACTTTCGACCGCGTGGTCGCCAATCCCATGTGGAATCAGAATGAGTTCAAGGAAAAGGACTACGACGCCGACGAGCTGGATCGCTTTCCCAAAGACGCGGGTTACCCCGGTAACAAAGCGGACTGGGGCTGGATGCAGCACATCCTCGCGAGCATGAACGACAAAGCCCGCGCCGCCGTAGTCCTCGATACCGGCGCCGCCTCACGTGGGTCCGGCAATGCTAATACGAACAAAGAAAAGGACGTTCGCAAATGGTTCGTCGAAGAGGACCTGATCGAAGGCGTCATCTACCTACCAGAAAACCTTTTCTACAACACCACCGCGCCAGGCATCATCATCGTGCTCAACAAGGCGAGGCCCAAAGAGAGGCGAGGAAACCTTTTTCTACTCAACGCCAGCCGCGAGTTCGTGAAGGGCGATCCGAAGAACTACATCCCCGAAGACGCTATCATCCGCATCGCCGAAGCTTTCACCGCATGGAAGGAAGTTGATAAATATTCTCGCATCGTCAGCCGCGATGAGATCGCGAAGAACGATTTCAATATCTCACCGAGCCGTTACATCCACACGGGCGAAGCGGACGAGTACCGACCAATCGCGGAGATCGTGGAGGAACTGAATGCCCTGGATGAGGAAGCCAGGGAAACGGATGTCGCGCTGAATGGGATTCTGAAGAAGATAGGCGTTTAGGATGTGGTTATACCAATTTATACTTCATATTAGATATAAATTGGTATAAATGATTCCGTGCGCCTAAGCAGAGAACAACATGGATCCAATCAAAAACCCATTTTCTCCCGGTGCGGGTTCCCCGCCACCAGAACTCGTCGGTCGAGACTCCATTCTTGAGCAAACTCGCATCTTGCTCGCCCGTGTGCGACAACAGCGCCCCGAAAAGAGTTTTTTGCTGACTGGGCTTCGCGGCGTGGGTAAGACGGTCCTGCTCAATGAGATGGAGCGGTTTGCAGAGAGGGCTGGGTACCGTACCATCATGATTGAGGCGCACGAGGACAAATCGTTGGGCGCCATGTTGGTACCTCATCTTCGTCGGCTTCTCTTTGATCTCAATCGCCTAGCTGGCGCAGGAGACAAAGCCCGCCGGGGCCTTGCTGTTCTCAGAAGTTTCATCAGTGCGGTGAAGATCAAGGTTGCTGACGTCGAATTCGGACTCGACATCGAACCCGAGCGCGGGGCAGCCGACAGTGGAGACATCGAGGTGGACCTGCCCAACTTGTTTCTTGCGGTTGCGGACGCTGCCCAGGAGCGACAGACGGCCGTGGTCATCCTCATCGACGAAATCCAGTATCTTGCCCAAGACGAACTCAGCGCGCTGATCATGGCTATGCACAAGATGCAACAGCGCCAACTTCCATTGGTGCTCATCGGAGCCGGCCTGCCGATTCTGCCTGCGCTGGCAGGCGAGTCGAAGTCCTACGCCGAGCGCCTGTTTCAATTCCCAGACATTGGACCACTCTCGGAACCCGATGCAGCCAAGGCTCTGCAGGATCCGGTCAACGCCGCCGAGGTAAGATTTGCTGCGGACGCGCTCCACGAGATTTTTCGCCTGACACAGGGCTATCCCTACTTCCTTCAGGAGTGGGGATATCAGTCTTGGAACCGCGCCAACCAGTCACCGATCACCATGCAAGTCGTGCAGGATGCTACTTCGACCGTCATCCTCCGTCTTGACGAGAACTTCTTTCGTGTTCGGTTCGACCGACTTACGCCAAGTGAAAAGAACTATCTGCGGGCTATGGCCCACCTTGGCCCGGGTGCTCACCGATCCGGAGATATCGCTTCGGTTCTCGGCGTCAAGGTCACCAGCCTCGGTCCCGTGCGGGCAAAATTGATCAAAAAGGGGATGATTTACAGCCCTATCCATGGCGACATGGCATTTACCGTTCCGCTTTTCGACGAGTTCATGCGGCGCGCGATACCGGAATTTCAGGCGAGGGCACAGATTGAAGGATGACGGAACCAAAGTGAAAAAGAGAGGGATGGGAAACCTTATTGCGACGGCGCGGCAACTGGAACAGGTCAAGCGGCAGGCAAGGGCGCTCGGAATGTTTACCGACGACCGCGAACTGCTGGAATGCCCCTCATGCGCATTGCTGGAGGATGTGACGGCCGATGGGCTACTGGTGACCTATTCGGGAAGAAGCCGGAGCCGGAAGGATTGCGGTCTTCGCTTCAAGCAGGTGAACGACACAAGCTTTCAATGCCCGTGCTGTGGCACCGAAGTGAAGGCCGTGAGTCTATGACTCATCGAAACGCCACTGAGCGGGAGAAGGCGTTGATTGTGAGGGAGCGGGAAGCACGGTATGGAATTTGATGCGTCTGCGTTGCCTGCTGACTGGCAGGTCAAACCGATTCGTGAAGCCTATGCGTTCACGAAGAAGCCGCGCGGACTTTCGATTAAAGATGATAGCCGAGTTCCATTCCTCCCAATGGACGTGATTCCGGTCGGTCGTGTTATGGTTTCGGCATACCAAGAGCGGCTTGGCTCAGCTCTTAGCAGCGGTACATACATCGAGAACGGCGACCTGCTAGTCGCGAAAATTACACCTTCATTCGAAAACGGCAAACAAGCGATCGTGAACTGGAAGAACTCTTTCGGATTCGCCACTACCGAAGTGATCCCTATCCAAGAAATCACAGGCGTCAGCGACAAGTATTTCTTATTTCATCTCCTTCTTCATCCGGCAGTCCGTTCAGATCTCGCGGGCAAGATGGATGGGACGACCGGGCGCCAACGCTTGAGCAAGGAAGTTCTAGGGGATTGTCTTATCCCGCTTCCTCCCCTTTCCGAGCAGCGGAAGATTGCGGCGGTGTTGGGACTAGTCCTCAAATAAGCGCTGTGAGATAAGAAAATCTTTGCGATGGATTTAGAACGGGAAAAGCCCTCTGAAATGAGGTATACGAAGAGTTGCAAGACAAAACGTAACCCCAAAAAGCAGAGGGCTCCCAAGTGAAAGTATCTATCGCATTTGAGCGCGCAAGTCACGTCAATTCTGGTACGAGCGTCGATCCCGAAGAGCTTCCGTGGCCCGAGACCGAAGGGCGGGTGATGCGTTACCCATTGCTCCATCTGGAGAGCGATCCACGAGGCGAGATCACGCATTACGGAGGGTTGGTACTGGCGCAGCAGTTTGTGCGGCGGTTTCGGGTAGCGCAGCGGCTGGACGAGGCGTTGGTGTTGTTTAAGCGTCACGCCCCCTACCACGAGTCGGACCATGTGTTGGCGCTGGCGTACACGCTTTATGCCGACGGCACGTGTCTGGAGGATCAGGCGGTCCTGCAAGGGAGCGAGGCGGTTAGGCGGCTGGTGGGAGCGTGTCGGATTCCAGACCCGACCACGGCCGGAGATTTTCTGCGTCGGTTTAGGACCGCGCAAGATATCGAGCAGCTCTCGGGAGTGATCGACGAGGTCCAAGAGGCGGTGTGGTCGAAGCTTTCGCGCAAGGCGCGTCGTGAGAGAAAAAAACATGAGTTTGCGCTGGTGGATCTTGACGGGCACATCAAGCCTCTTTATGGGGTACAGAAAGAAGGGGCGGACTTTAGCTACGATGGGCAATGGTCGTATCAGCCGTTGGTGGTTTCGCTGGGCGGCAGCGGGGAGTGCCTGAAGGTCGTCAATCAGCCGGGTAATGCCCGCCCTTCGGATGCGGCGGCCAAGGCTCTTAAAGAGGTGTTGCCGCGGGTCAGGCGCCATTTTCGAAACGCCCTGGTGCGTGGGGATACCGACTTTGACCGTTCGGATATTTTCAATGCCGCTATCGATGAGGGAGCGTACTTTGCGATTGGGGCTCGGGTGTATCCCAACCGTGCAGCGCTGGTCGAGGCCATTGCGGAGAAGAACTGGAAGCCCTTTTTTCCTCGAGCCGAGCGCGAGCAACGAGGCGGGCCTTCTCGTCATGGGTATACGAGGAACTGGCGCCGCCAGAAAGCGGCTGAGCGCGGGTTTCGCAGGCTGCGCACGGTAAAGCAGTGGTTGAGCGAGATCGACTATCAGCCCCACGGGCTTGACGCTGCGTGTCGGATGATCGTGCGGCGGATTTTGATCGAAGAGACTGATGGGCAGGGAGCACTCTTTACAGCATTTCCGTTACCGGCTGGTGCTGACCAATTTGCCGCGCTCTTACACGGCTCGCGAGGTCATCGATCTTACCTATCAACGCTGCGACCAGGAAAACGTCATCGAACAGTTTGGCCAAGGGATCGCGGGGTGGCGCATGCCGGTGGCGGAGTTTAGGGGTAACTCGGCCTGGCTCCAGATCGCCCGGCTGGCTTGGAATCTCGGCAAGTGGATCGCCCAGATCGCTTTGCCCCGTGAGGTGGTGCGCTGGGAGTGGAAACGCTTTCGCCGCCATTTTGTCTACATCGCCGCCAAGGTCTTGAAGAGCGGGCGGCGCTTGGTAGTGCGGCTTGCCGGATCGCATCGCTTTTTACCCGACATCCTCACCGCTCATGTTCGGCTACAAACCTAATAGATATGATTTCGGGCCGTAGAAAAATCTCGCTTCTGGGAACAAGCGTTGAAGGGAGACATGCGTCCAAAATCAGTCTTGATCTCAGCACCTCAGGCTCTCACACCCAACTGAAGCCGTTTTTGTTGTGGATATGTATTCCAATGAGCGCTTACGAGCTGCCAAGAGATCGCCAGTGACCTTCGGGCGAGCATTCGTGTTCCCTGGCGCTTATTTCAGGGCTAGTACAGAGCGCAATCGAGGAGCAGGAACGGCTGATCGCGCTGACCACTGAACTGAAAAAGGCGCTCCTTCACAAATTCTTCACGGAAGGCCTCCGCGGCGAACCCCAAAAACAAACCGAAATCGGCCCCGTGCCAGAGAGTTGGGAGGTAGTGGCTGTCAATGATTGCTGCACAGTCCAGACTGGAGTCGCTAAGGGGCGGAAGGTTGATGAGAAGGAGGCTCTCACCCTTCCGTATCTGAGGGTCGCGAATGTTCAGTCAGGTTACCTCGACTTGAGCGAGATGAAGACCGTCACTATCCGCACCAAGGAAAAAGATCGCTATCTGCTTCAGAAGGGGGATATCGTTCTGACCGAAGGTGGAGATTTCGACAAACTCGGCCGGGGTTTCATCTGGAAGGGCGAAGTGGGAGATTGCATTCATCAGAACCACATCTTTGCCGTTCGTGTGAATCGTTCCCGCCTCTTGCCTGAGTTTTTTGCCCACTTGTCTCAGAGTGCTTACGGGAAGGCGTATTTTCTTTCGGTCGCTCACAAAACAACCAATCTTGCATGCATCAACGCAACAAAGCTGAAAGGCTTTCCAGTGCTGATTCCCACCAAAGCTGAACAAGAGGAAATCGTTCAGATACTCGAGTCGGCAGATTGCAAACTGGTGAAGCACGCCCGAAAGAAGCAGCTTTTCGAAGACCTCTTCCGCACTCTGCTGCACCAATTGATGACGGCGCAGATTCGAGTGCAGGACCTCGACCTGTCCAAACTGGAAGCCACTGGTACGGAATGAGCCATGCCAAACTACACAGACGCGATCGGTTATCTGAATGACTTGGCCAGGGAAGTTGGTGAGCCATGGTTCAAAATGGTCTCCGATCTCGTGGCAATTAGTGGAGCATCATCGCTAGACCAGAATTCCCGCGATACCCTTTTTGCCATTTTCACCAAACAAGCCAGCTATCTGCCGATACAACCCGGCGCGGCCACGATGCTTTCGCTTGCTGCAACGCCAACAGGAGATTTTCTTGAGGCGCTTTCCGCATTCTCGAATTTCAAACTGCTGGAACCCACACTCCAGCTCATGTTTACCAAACGCATAACGGTTGTATTTGGCGCGAACGGCAGCGGTAAATCTAGCATCTGTGAATCACTGAAAGTGCTCGCAAGTCCGGAGGCGCCAGGCCGGCCACTTCATAACGTTCGTTCACCTGCGCCGGGAGCACCGGGGTTCAGCTATAAGTTTAAGCGCGACGCGATAGTTCAATGCTGGACTCCAACTGTCGGCTATGGTCCGAGAAGCGCCATCATTAAATACTTCGACGCTGGGATCGCACTTAAAATCGTGGAAAGCGCGGTGGAACCGGGACGAATCGTGGTTTTGACACCATATAAGCTACACGTCTTTGAGTGGACGAAAGCGTTGACGTCTGAATTCCGATTTGTGCTTCAACAGTCTCAAGAAAGTAACGCGGCAAAACTAACACAAGCGTTGGAAGGGGTACGGGCAAAATTCAGTAAGTTCAAAGACCGCCTGCTGGCAACAATCGACGAGAGGAATCTGTCCGGTCTCACCTCAGAAATCAAAATTGGCGAAAGATTCAATCAGCACGAGATACTGAAAGAGAAGCAGACTGCCGCAACAGAATTGGCAAGGGCGGCATCGGAAGAAGGCCTAAAGCTACTGAAAGCAGAACATCGTGAGTTGGAGGCGTTTTTGTCTTCTCTCGGTATCCTCCTCAATTCTGCCGAAAAGCTGTGGGGACTCCAACCGGCGGCCAAGGCCAAAGCCCTAACAGAAAAACAAACTGTTCAGGAGTTGTTGGCGAAAGAGCTAATTCCAGCGAATGGGACTTTGGACAAGTTGCTCGCACTTCTTCGTGCAGCTTCGCAGTTTTGTAACTTAGAATCTGCAGAACATCAGGCATGCCCGCTTTGCCACCGCGAAATCAAAAGTTCCGAAGCCGAACTGTTCAAGAAATATCATGAATTGCTCACGGACAAACTTGAGCAAGAAATCGCGACCCTACGTGCTGGCCTCGTTGAGGCCCGGGAATTCGTCGACGCAGTGCGTGCTGTGGATCGGGGGGAGTGGGACAAATACAGCACATTACCAGCGGATCTGCTCGAGCAGGGAAAGACCGGCTCAGAGGTCATTGTAAAGAGTTGCAACCTTGACAATGATCCACCAAATGAGGCGAGAGAAGCGCTTGAGGTTCTTAGAACCTTGGTTACCGAGTATGCCCAGTTGTTGGAGCAAAAGGCGAACGCAATTGTAATCGCTGCGGGAGGCAGAGACGAGTTGGTGCAGGCACCCTCTCTGCCAATCTGAATGAGACACTTACCCGTCCTGAGTTTAGTGTAGAATAGGGGGCGAGTAAGGAGTGGGAATTGGAAGCAACAGGCAACAAGGAATTCTCTTCTTCGGAGGTGGAAGTGGTGGCCAAGGCGACCAGACGCCGATTCACGGCGGAGTATAAGCTAAGGATCTTGCGGGAAGCCGACGCTTGCAGCCGTTCTGGGGAGATCGGAGCTCTGATCAGACGGGAGGGTTTGTATTCATCGAACCTCACCCAGTGGCGTAAGCAGCGGGAGCGTGGAGAGTTGGCGGGGTTGTCCCGCAGACGCGGGCCTTCACCCAAGGGAAAGGATCCATTGATTGACAAGGTCCGAGTCCTGGAGCAGGACAACGCACGGCTTAAGCGGCGGGCGGAGCGAGCCGAGGGATTGGTGGAGCTGCAAAAAAAAGTCTCCGAGATCTTGGGGATCGAACTCAACAGGAGCGGCGCGAAGGACTGATGGGGATGATCCGGGAAAAGCAGGAGTTGTTGGGGATCAAGCCGGCCTGCACGGCTGTGGGGATCGCGCGGGCCAGCTACTACCGGTTTGATAAACCACCGGCCTGCTCGGGGACCGAGCGGTCTCATCCTCGGGCCTTGTCCTGGGAGCAGCGCCACGAGGTGCTCAGGGTTCTCAACGCCGAGCGGTTTTGCGATCAGGCTCCGGCCCAGGTGTATGCTAGCTTGCTCGACGAGGGGCAGTATCTGTGTTCGCAACGCAGCATGTACCGCATCCTGGCTGAGAACGGTGAAGTGCGCGAGCGCAGAGATCAAGCGCGTCATCCGCGCTATGCAGCCCCGGAGCTGTTGGCGAGTCGGCCCAACGAGGTGTGGTCGTGGGATATCACCAAACTGTTGGGGCCGACGAAGTGGACGTATTTTTATCTGTACGTGATCCTGGACATTTTTAGCCGCTACGTGGTGGGTTGGATGCTCGGGTATCGGGAGTCGGCTGAGTTCGCCAAGCAGCTGATCGAGCAGACCCTAGAGCGTGAGCCTATCGAGCCGGGGGCTCTGACGTTACATGCGGATCGGGGAGCGTCGATGACCTCGAAGCCGGTGGCGTTTTTGTTGGCGGGGTTGGGTGTGACCAAGACCCACAGCCGACCGCATGTCTCCAACGACAACCCGTACTCGGAGAGCCAGTTCAAGACGATGAAGTACCGCCCAGAGTTTCCCGAGCGCTTTGGTTGTTACCAAGACGCGCACCGATTCTGCGCTGAGTTTTTCCCCTGGTACAATCACCAGCATCATCACAGTGGCTTGGGCTACCTCACCCCGTACGAGGTTCACTTGGGCCTGGCAGAAAAGCGCCGGGAACAGCGGGCAGAAGTGCTCAAAGAAGCTTTCGAGAGAAACCCGCAACGCTTTGTGCGGGGCCTGCCCAAGCCCGCTCTGTTACCGGCTGCGGTGTGGATCAACAAGCCCAGAGAAATGTCTCAAACGGAGTGCGCGGAAGTAGCGAATTCATCAACGACCGGCGTCGAGCAGAAAAACGGCTTCCATAGAAGCCCATTAACGAACGATCGGCCATCGGCGAGGGGTATGGCTAGGGTTGAAAATCAACCGAGTGAGGATCTTGTACAGTAATTTCTAAATCGGGAGTGTCTCATTCCATTGACAGGTTCCGGCATTGAAAAAAATGCAAGCGGAGATTGAGCCATTGGAATACGCACAGGCAATTGCGTCATATCTTGTACCGCTAAAAGAGATAGACAAAAGATCTGCACAAGCTGTGTTCTGGGGCTCCACGTTACCTTCCTTCACACCACTCCTGAAGAAGATAACCGACACCGCGAAAGAAGCTCACCGGCGGCTCGTTGTCTCAGATTTCGAGGCGCGCCTAAATAGAGAATACCAGGCGCTGACAGAGAAGCCGATGATGGCGTTCGGTGTCACGCTCGAAAATAGAGGAACTGATGCGTGTGTAACACTCTTGCCGCAGATAGGAGGCAAGGAGATTAACGCTATATTGAGCGAAGGCGAGCAAAGAGTTCACGCTCTCGCTCTGTTCTTCGCAGAGCTTGAAACATGTTCCCAATCGGTCATTGTCTTCGATGATCCGGCGTCCAGCTTCGATTACAATTTCATTGCCAACTATTGCGCTCGGCTTAGGGATTTCGCGCTTACTCATCCAGAGCGACAAATAGTCGTTCTTACCCACAACTGGGAGTTTTTCGTTCAACTTCAGCTGACTCTCAACAAAGGCGGTCTCAACAACGACTTATCCGTTCAGGTGCTTGAGAATTGCGCAGTCGTTGCTGGCTATAGCGAAAAGGTTAATGAACTAAAGGCAGATATCACGGACATTTTGGTAGCCCCTGGAGAACCTTCAAGGGCTGCGAAGGAGGAGCTTGCCTCGAAAATGCGTCGATTAGTCGAGTCGGTAGTCAACACGCACGTCTTTAATAATCAGCGGCATCAATTTAAACAGAAAAGTCTTCCTGTAACAGACTTCCCCCAGTTCACAAAAGTAACTCCTCTTCTCGCAACGGAAGCCACAGCCCTAGGAGACCTTTACGCTAAGCTGAGTATCACCGAGCATGACGATCTACGAAACGCGTACGTCAACACAGACAAGGCCACTTTTCAGAGTCGGTATGATGTTATTCTAGCAATCGAGACCGCAGTTCTTGCACGGAAATCACCATGATTCCGAGGCAATTTTGCGGATACGTTTGCGGGACGAACACGTTGCGGAACTGAAGGGGGTGAGGGAGCGTGTTTTCCTGAATCCCGGGCTTTTAGACCTCCTGCGCGGACGGGAAAAGCGATATGTACAAAAAACCAGTATTTTTGGACCGTTTTTAGAATATGGCCAAGCTGTGGACATAGCGCCGCCAGAACTCCTATGGCTTTAGATAGCGGCAAAGGCGTCTTCGAAGAGCTTTTGAAAACCTTTGAGGAGTGTCGTCAGCCCAATTGGGACGGCTACGGCACTCGATCGAGTACGCGAAGAGACCTACCATTTAGCCCATCAATTTTTGGCGGCTTTACCGCTCAGCACATCGGTGCCGTCTATTGGCGCTGAACCGGACGGGCACATTACTGTGGAATGGTATCGGTCGCCACAACGAACTCTGCCCGTGAGCATCAGTCCCGACGGAGAGTTGCATTACGCAGCTCTGCTCGGGGCGGCTAAGACCTGCGGTACGGAGCCGTTTACTGGTGCAGTTCCTAAAGTCGTCGCGGACCTGATTCACCGGCTTACGGCTGTATGAGGATTGGTGGAATACCAGGGACGAATAGGAGAATGGTATCGCGGTTGATGACGGCAAAGATTCGAGTCCACGAAATCGCCCTGGGGGAAATTCTGCGACAACCTGTTGCAGAATTCGGCGAGGGACTGTCGGCAGATCTTCAGCGGCCTGTTGAAGAAATTGAGGGGGAATCATGAAACGGCCGGTAAAGTCCGCAAAGACCCAGGAGTACACACAGTTTCTTGGCGAGCTAAAGCAGCGCATCGCCTTGGCTCGCCTGAATGCGGCGCGTTCCGTGAATCAGAATTTGATCCTACTGTATTGGGATATCGGGCGTGGGATCGTTGAGAAGCAGACGGAGTTGGGCTGGGGTGAGTCAGTAGTCGAATTACTTTCCCGTGATCTCCAAAAGGCTTTTCCTGGGTTGACGGGATTCTCTGCGGCAAATCTGTGGCGCATGCGACAATTCTACTTCGCCTGGGTCTCCCCTGAATTTCTCGCGCAAGCTGTGCGAGAATTGAAGAGCGGTCTCCCTGAAGGTCACGGTGATAAATCAATTCTCGCACAGGCTGTGCGAGAATTGGCGGCGACGATTCCCTGGGGGCACCATGTAGAGTTGCTCAACAAAGTAAAGGATCCCGCCGCGCGGCTTTACTACTTTCGCGCGACCGCGAAACTCGGATGGAGCCGGAACGTACTGCTCAACCAGATCAAGGCCAAGGCCTACGAACGCTCGTTGGCAGAGGGGAAGACGCACAACTTTCCAGCAGTGTTGCCGGAGTTTCTCGCGGAGCAGGCGGAGGAGGCGCTGAAAAGCTCCTACAATCTGGAGTTCCTGGGTATCCGACGGGAGGTAAAGGAGCGGGAGTTAGAGGACCGCCTCATCGAACGCTTGCAGCAGTTCATCTTGGAGCTGGGCTACGGCTTTTGCTTCATCGGACGCCAATATCGGCTGACGCTTAGCAAGAAGGAGTACTTCATCGACTTGCTGTTCTACCACCGTTTTCTCAAGGCGCTGGTAGCGGTGGAGTTGAAGGTCGGTCCATTCGAGCCAGAGTATGCGGGCAAGATGGACTTCTACCTAAACTTACTCAACGAAAAGGAACGCGGGCACGGTGACAACCCATCAATCGGTATTATCTTGTGCGCGGAAAAAGACGACATCGTGGTGGAATTCTCGCTGAAGACGAAGACAAATCCTATTGGCGTCGCGGAATACCATCTTACGGAGAAGCTGCCGAAGCAACTCAGAGGTAAGCTACCGAGCGAGCGGCAATTGCTGGCTGCGGTGAAAGAGGCGATCGAGGACAAACCCTGATCATGCCTGCGCCTAGCGAACACAAGACCGTCCAGGCCCGTATCCTCACCTACGCGTAGGAGATCGGATGGACCTATGTGCCACGGGGCGAGGGGGGTGATGAACGCCGGTCAAGAATTTGCGGGATGGAAACGTTCCGGGCTAGAATGGTAATTGTGCGCATCGTCGAAAGTCTTTCGCGCTAAGCACGAAGGTTAGAGGTGAATCTATGAAAACTGCAATTCAGGCTGAGCTGCCGGAACAGCTGGTCGCGGAAGCCGCTCATCCTTTGAGGAGGAGACGATCATGATTGAGGAACTCGAGGACGTGATTTTGACTTGTGATCTGCCGAAGCATGGCCTGGCAAGAGGCGATATCGGTACCGTCGTGCTTGTGCATATAGCGGGTAGAGGTTATGAAGTCGAGTTCACGACGCTCGACGGGGAAAGCATCGCGATCGTTACCTTAGAAGCAAGCCAAGTTCGTCCCAGCAAGCCGCGGGAAATAGCCCACGTCAGAGATTTAACCGCGAATCCATAGCGCCGCGGTCTGGAAGGGAAATGGAAGTAGCGGCTACCCTGAAACCGGAAATCGCCCGTCTTTTCGCCGCGAAGGAAGCTCGCCGCCGCAGGCTGACGGCGGCGCTGCCTTTCCCGGAAAAGATTCGGGTTGTGGTGCGCCTCCAAGAGATGGCCGCTCCGGTGCTGCGCGCGGAGGCATAAAAGTGCGCATATGGAAGCTCGACGGGCACGTCGCCTAATTCATGCCCTCACCCTTTCCCTCTCCCAGAGGGCGAGGGAAACTTATTGAAAACATAAGAGATGCCCGCACCCGGAGAATACAAGACTGTCCAATCCCGCATCCTTGCCTACGCTGAGGACATCGGGTGGACGTATGTGCCGCGCGGGGAGGCCGAGCGGCGGCGGGGGTTTGATCCCGACGGCGGTACACCTGAAGATCGCGCTCGGCTGGCTTCTCTGTACTTCGACGACCTGCTCTACGCGCAAGTCCTTAATTTCAATCCGAAATACAAGGAGGCTGAAGGTGCGCTGGTCGGCGAACTGCGACGGATGAATGCGGACATTGCGGGCAATCGTGAGTTTCTTGTCTTCCTGCGCAATCAGGGCAAATACTTCTGCGCCGAAGAGAACCGGGAACTAGACCTGACCTTGATCGACTATGACGACGGCGCGCGCGCGCGCGAAAAGTACCGCAATGTCTATGAGATAACGGAAGAGTTTTATTGTCACAACGGCCACTACGGCACGCGAGAGGACGTGGTCTTTCTCATCAACGGCATTCCGGTGCTGGTCATCGAATGTAAAAACGCCGGAAAAGACGAAGCAATCGCTCTCGGAGTGGACCAAATCCGCCGTTACCATGTCGAGACGCCGGAAGTCATGGTGCCCGAGATGCTCTTCACCACTACCGAGGCCATAGGTTTCGCCTACGGCGTCACGTGGAATACGCTCCGGCGGAATATTTTCAACTGGAAGCACGAGCAGGTCGGCAACCTCGAAGCCAAGGTCAAAAGCTTCTGCGCGATCCCGCACATCCTGAAGCTGCTGAAAGACTACATTGTTTTCGCCGAGCAAGAAGAGGAGTTGCGCAAATACATCTTGCGGCAGCACCAGACGGCGGGAGTGGAGAAAGTCGTCGAGCGGGCTCTGGACCCGAAGCTTACCCGCGGGCTCATCTGGCACACGCAGGGAAGCGGCAAGACCTACACGATGATCAAGTCGGCAGAGCTCCTATTCAAGGCTCCCGAGGCGGAGAAGCCGACGATCCTGATGATGATCGACCGCAATGAGCTGGAAGACCAGATGCTCAAGAACCTGGCTTCGCTGGGGCTGAACAACGTCGAACACGCGCACAGCATTGCCCGGCTGGCTCAACTCCTCAAAAACGACTATCGCGGCATCATTGTCTCGACAATTCAGAAGTTTCAGGGCATGCCGGCAAACATCAACGAACGAAAGAATATTTATGTCTTGGTAGACGAGGCGCACCGTTCGACGGGCAGCGATCTCGGTAATTACCTGATGGCCGGGCTGCCCAATGCCACCTACATCGGTCTGACTGGTACACCCATCGATAAAACGGTCTATGGCCGGGGAACCTTCAAAACCTTCGGATGCGAGGATGACAAGGGCTATCTTCACAAGTACTCGATTGCCGAGAGCATCGAGGACGGGACGACGTTGCCGCTCTTCTACAGCCTGGCGCCCAATGCGCTGCTGGTTCCGCACGAGATTATGGAAAAGGAATTCTTTTCCCTCGCGGAGACCGAAGGGATCGCCGATATTGAAGAGCTGAATAAGATACTCGATCGGGCGGTCACCCTTAAGAACTTTCTCAAAGGCAAGAGCCGCATGTTGGACGTGGCGCGATTTGTGGCCGAACATTACAAAAGCAACGTCGAGCCGTTGGGTTACAAAGCTTTTCTGGTCGCGGTGGACCGGGAGGCATGCGCTGACTACAAAGAACTGCTCGATCAATTCCTGCCGCCGGAATACTCCGAAGTCGTTTATACGGGTAATAACAACGATTCACCTAAATTGAAGAAGTTTCACCTGGACGAAAAGAAGGAGCGAGGCATCCGCAAGAGTTTTATACGCTTCGGCGAGAACCCCAAAATCCTAATCGTCACGGAGAAGCTGCTGACCGGTTTCGACGCGCCGATTCTGTACGCGATGTATCTCGACAAGCCCATGCGTGATCACACTTTGCTGCAGGCTATCGCACGGGTGAACCGCCCCTATGAAAACGAAAAGCAGGAACTGGTAAAACCGCATGGTTTTGTCATCGACTTTGTCGGCATTTTCGACAAACTCGAAAAAGCGCTCGCTTTCGACAGCGATGAGGTCAACGCGATCGTCAAGAATTTGGACCTTCTCAAGCAGCTTTTCCAGACCAAGATCGAAGGCAAAGGGCGGGAGTACGTTAAGCTCATCGAGCACAATTTCAACGACAAAGACGTGGACAATCTTATAGAGCACTTCCGCGACAAAGGGCTGCGCAAAGAACTGTTCAAGGAATACAAGGAACTGGAAATGCTCTACGAGATCATCTCACCGGCCGCGTTCTTACGGCCTTACATGGAGACATATGCAACGCTCTCAGGAATTTACGACGTGGTTAGAGCAGCCTATACGAAAACGGTCTACGTCGATAAAGCGTTTCAGCGAAAAACTAACTCGCTGGTCCAGGAGCACGTGGGTACGAGCGGCGTTGAAAAGGTACAGGACCTGTTCGAGATCAACAAGGACACCATCGAACTCATCAAGAAGAGAGAAGGCGGGACCACAACCAAGGTCATTAACCTGATCAAGAGCATCCAAAAGACGGCGGAAGAAGAGAGCGAGGACCCGTTTCTGATAGCCATGGCGGAACGCGCGAAGGCGGTCCAGGAGAGTTTCGAAGATCGGCAGGCAGCCACGGCTGAGGTGCTCGAAGAGCTGTTTAAGCTGGTCGAAAACAATGAGCGGCGGAAGAAAGAGCAGGCCGAAAAAGGGTTTGACGGGCTTACCTACTTTGTCTATCGGACGATGCTGGATGCGGGCCTAAGTAATGCAGAAGAGATCAGCAAGAGAATCAAGAGCGCCTTTGTCGAACATGCGGGTTGGAAGCAAAGCGAAAAGGAACTGAGAGAGCTGCGGAAAAAAGTCACCTTCGCGATCTTTTCCCAAGAAGACGATCTCAACAAGGTAACCGCGATGGTCGACGAGCTTTTTACATTGCTGAGCAAGGCGGATAGGATTTGATGGCTGCTCGCTGGAAAAACGGGGACGAGTTTAAAGGCCGGGTAAAACACTGGGCTGATAAGTTAGACATCAAAGTAAGGTGGCTGGCTCTTCGGCCTATGAGAAACAAGTGGGCGTCATGCTCGACCAACGGCAATTTGAACTTCAGCACTGAATTGTTGGGCCTGGACCGGGACATTGGCGAGTATGTAATCGTCCACGAACTTCTCCACCTCGTGGTCCCGCATCACGGTAAGCTATGGAAGAGTTTGATGCGGGCGCATTTGGGGGACTACGAACGGTTGGACGCGAAGCTTAAAAGAAACTCTGGAAGCAGGTCACACAGACCGGAAAAAACGAGAATGCGACCTGGCTGGGCGAAGGGATGAATTGTAAGTCCTTCGTGAAGTGACCTGTTTAGCTCAGGGACGAAGGCACTCGCAATCCGACAAGTTCGCGGATCCCGACGTTCTGGCGCCGAGTGGATGGGCTACGGACAAATGAAACTGGTAAATTGAGGGCGGCAGTTAGTGCAAAAAAATGCATATTGCTTTGAAGCGGCAGGACTGCGGCGAGGGGTGTTGGCCGCCGAGCTGTCGATGTGAAAAGGCGAGCAACTACCGAGGATTACTCGGTGGTTCAAGGGACACTAGGTTGCTCCGGGCCGGTTTTCTGATCCCCCAAAAACGAGCATAGGGCCTTGCGCGCCACTTTATGTGGCGCGATTTCCTGAATCGCGCCACTACGAGAGACCCGATGCCAAAACAAGTTCCGGAGAAGAATCTAGAGGCAATTCTCGCTGCGATAGGTGGGTTTCCCGAGGGTGCCTCGATCGAAGACCTCATTATCGCCCTGGATCGAACGTTGCCCCGCCGCACGTTGCAGCGACGTCTGGCGCTTTTAGTCCGGCAAAAGAAATTAGCGGTTGAAGGGCGCGGTCGCGCAAGTCGTTATCGAGTTCCCGTCGTTGTGGTAGAAGCGCGGGGTGTAGCCGCAGGCCGCAGTACAGTAGCGGGACGTGGCGAAGCCTCCATCCCACTTTCTCCGGATGGGAAAGCTATTGAAAAGGTCGTTCGCGAGCCGCTTCAAAACCGTCAACCGGTCGGATACAACCGCGAATTTCTAGACGCGTATCGTCCTAACGAAACTTATTATCTCTCTGCCGAGACCCGGCAACGTCTCTTAAACTCGGGGCGATCCTCGGACGGTGAGCGTCCGGCCGGAACATACGCGCGGCAGATCTCAAATCGCCTGCTAATCGATCTGTCGTGGAACTCGAGCCGTCTAGAGGGCAACACATACTCGCTGCTTGAAACCGAGCGCTTGCTGGAGCTAGGAGAAAGCGCCGAAGGCAAAGATGCTCGGGAGGCGCAGATGATTTTGAATCACAAGAATGCAATCGAGCTTTTGGTCGAGGAGGCGGCCGAAATCGGGTTCAACCGGTACACCATTCTTAATTTGCATGCGCTGCTATCGGACAACCTGCTTGCCGATCCTCGGGCTTGCGGACGGTTGCGCGCTATTCCCGTTGGAATCGACGGATCCAGCTACTACCGGCTGGAAGCACCACAATTAATCGAGGAATGCTTCCAGCAGATTCTGGACACGGCAACTGTTATTGCGGATCCGTTCGAGCAGTCGTTCTTCGTGATGGTCCATTTGCCTTATCTGCAACCCTTCGAGGATGTGAACAAGCGTCTTTCGCGTCTGGCTTCCAATATCCCGCTGATCCGGCAAAATCTCTCCCCTTTGTCATTCATCGACATGCCGCAGCGGGCTTACATCGATGGACTTCTAGGAGTGTACGAACTAAACCGTATCGAGCTGCTGCGCGATGTCTTTGTCTGGGCCTACGAGCGTTCCTGTGCGCGCTACTCGGCGGTGCGAAGGTCACTGGGAGAACCGGATCCGTTTCGCCTACGCTACCGCACGCTGATGACTGAGGTTATCGCCGAGGTCGTGCGCGGCGGAATGACCAAGAAGGCCGCTACCGCATTCATCCAGCAACAGGCGGCTGAACAGGTAGCGGAAGAGGATCGCGCGCGTTTCGTTGGGGTTGTGGAAACCGAACTGATGAGTCTTCACGAAGGAAATATTGCACGCTATCGGCTGCGGCCGTCGGAATACCAGACTTGGCGGCAGACGTGGAGTTAATGTAAAGTTAGCCAATTATTTTGGTGATTCGAGTCCACGACTCGACCTGGACGAATTTCTGCAGCAACCTGTTGCAGATATAAAACGATGACGACGAACGAATATATCCGTGGCGTGAAAAACGTGGCGTGGCCGCCGTTCAATGGGCGATTATGGCAACGGAACTACTACGAACGCATCATTCGCGATGACGATTCTTTGAGTCGCATTCGGCAATACATTCTCGACAATCCGGCACGCTGGGGATTTAACCGCGAGAATCCGGCGGCAGCGACACCGGAACCTGAGCAGGCATGGCTGGCCTCATCTTGGCTTTCCGGTCCAAATGCGACAGAAGATATGTTCCGGCTTGGATAACCAGATGAATCTCCTCGATCAACTGTTGGGTAATCAGGCGGGGCCGCTGTTACAGTTCATCAAGTATGGAATTAGCGGCTGCATCGCGGTGTCAGCCCACATTCTAGTATTTCATCTTGTCGCATGGAAATTATTTTTTGCCCTACAGGCAGACGATTGGTTCGTGAAGCTATTTAGGCTGCCGATTCAGGAGCTTGACAATACCACGCGGTCGCGAAATTCCATGAAGGGCAACGGCATTGCTTTTATGATCTCAAATTTTGTCGCTTACGTCATTAATATTTACTGGGTTTTTATCCCCGGCCGCCATTATTGGGTTATCGAGATTGCGCTGTTTTATCTTGTCTCAGGCGTTGCAATGGTGATCGGCACCGCGCTCATGGGCTTTCTGATCCGGCGCTTCGGCATGCTGACGACTTATGCTTTTAGCGCCAACCTTTTTTCCGCTCTAATGATTAATTATGCGATGCGCAAATTCTTCATTTTCAACGGATGAAAAAGGGTTCGGCCGCACTCGGATCATTTCCCGGAACTCTCCCCTGTAACGCCGCAGCCAGCGGGACGTTCTCGAACTCCGGTAGGTTCACCGAAAGGATCGAAACTATAGGGAGTAGAATACGCAAATCCCGACTACGGCCATAGCTTCAAGAAGAAACAACGAGGCAAGCATTATTCTTTCACCCGTGGGCATGATTTCCTCCTCCAAAAATAAAAACCGGCGACAAGCTTCGCTGCCGTTTCACCATTTGCTCCCTGACGCCCCTGGTGACCACGTTGGGCTGTCAGTTCATGGCATCAGCGTCGTTAGAAAATTACCGCTTGTTGTAAGAGAGCACGAGCCGTGCCAATAGGGTCGGGATGCAAGTCTGCCGAATCGTCGAAGGATTAAGGTTAGGTATTTTTGGTCACAACCGTACGCATATTGTCGCACTGTTCATCATCATGCCAGTAAGAGGTCCTAATAGAATTGCCCGGGAGAGGCCGACCCTCAGGTTAAAGAGCGGGCCGATTTGCGGCTGCTGTAAGAGTCAGATTCAAAGCCGGGCAGCAATGCCCTGAGGACAAGGCGAAGAAGTATTTGGGGTTGAACTCGCTATCGCCAGCTTGGCCGGAACGTCGATTGATGACGTAACGAACTTCTGAGAACCACACGAGATCTTTTGACGTTAAACAATGCAGCTCATTGGGACTTTGAAGCCAGGGCATGGTTTTGCCTCCTTTGGTTTACGGCTCGTGCGGTCCATGTCCTGCGTGATGTCAACGGTCGCGAAGCAGCTCAGCGCGCAACTCAGCTTCCCATGTGCGGTTGCCGCCGGCTTGCCACTCGCAATGCAAATCACGAATTTCGCCCGGGCACGCGAAGCGCGGCCATTCAGCCAGCGCCTTGACCAGAACCGCCTCGTTGCGAGCCCGGTCATGAGGCGGGCCGAACGTCCGGCCCACGGGGTGATCGACAAAAGCGCCGCGCGGGGGCGAGACTTTCGACAGGATATCGAGCGCCGTGCCGATCACGAGCGTGGGAATGCCCTGGGCCTCGATGACGTGAGAAATGAGACCTACGGTCTCGTGGCAAAAAGGTCAATACGGCACCAGCAGCGCCACATCCACCTCGGCGCGCTTCAGTTCGCGGGCAATGGCGGGGGAGATTTCGCTCTCGATCTCCTTGTGGCAGCGCAGCCCGCCCATGAAGGAGACGTGAAACGGCGACAGAGCGCCGATCACGCCACGTTTGGCCAACGCCGCCAGCGCCGAGCGCGGAAACACGATCTCAGGATCCTGGCGCGGCACCCTGCCGATGCCGGAATGGTGGTCGATGATAATCTCGCCTGCTGCCGGATCGGAAGGGATCAGGCGGTAAGATCTGTCTTCGCGCGGAATGAAAGGCTTCTGATCGGCAAGCCGGAGCGCCGCGCTGGACAGGAGCGCAAGGCGCGACTCGCTCAGCGGCTTTTTTATCGGACACCAGGCAGGGTTCGACGGCGTTACCAGAACGCGCGGCGGCTTGGGCGCTCCGGCCAGTGCCATGATCGCAAGATAATCGAATGACATCGGTAGTCTGGTTTCAGCTCAGGTTTAGCAAGACCAATACTCCACGGGCGGGTGTCGAGTCAACTTCACTCGAAGCCTCAGTAACAACACTAGCCTGGACATCTTGCCGCGCAAAGCGCCTGGAAGTATCCGGCAATCTCACCAAGCCTACGGTCCGGTATGAAACAAAAGCGATGAAGGCTATTATGAACCACAGGGAATGGCTCCGCTCTTCGGTCAAAATAATCTTGCCATCTTCGGCTACGGTTCGCTGTTGACCGACCCGGGGGACAAGATTGCCCACCATATCATTGCCTGCATCCCTCACCCAAGCCCATGGCCGATCGAGTACGCCCGCAGGGCGAAGCTCAGCGGCCACGGGCCGACTCTCGTCATCCACGAGGCGGGGGGATTGGTGCAGGGGAAGCTCCTGGTGTTAGATGTCGAGCGAGACGGTTTCGGTGAGGTTGAAGAATGGCTTTGGCAAAGAGAGGGGAAGCCGCCGCGCGCGCGGATCAAGCGGATGGAATTCAACGGTTTCGCCCGCGTGCTTTACTGTGATCTCGAGGCGACCCTCGACGTTGCCGAGTTGACCGCCGAGTCGCTCGCGCGATTCGCGATCGAGAGCGTGCACACCAAACCTGAGAGAAAAGGAATCAGATACCTTGCCGATAATATCGACCGAGGGATTGTAACGCCGCTGACTTACGCCTATCGCGACGCATTGCGCCTTACGGGCGCGATCGACCTTCGCCAAGCCGAAAAGATTTTGTTAACGGAAAATCGCTATCGGATGCTGTTCCATTGACCGGAGGTTTAGAAATTCCCGTGCGGGTCACGCGAGACTCCAACCTGGCGCAGGACTGGGAGCTGGTTCTTGTTGCCCAAGGCCTGTCCCCGAGCGTGCGTCGGACTCAGGATGGATTTCTTCTCTGCGTGCCGGAGGAAGAGGTCGAGAAGGCGCTTGCCGGCCTGTCGGCATACGAGAGGGAGAATACGCCGAGACACCGGGAGGCCGATGAGCCGATCGGGCCCGCAGGCATGATCGCTGGATTTGCCGTCGCGGCATTGCTCCTGGTGTTTTATTTCGTCACTGTTCTATCGAGTGCGACGGTGCCTTGGTTCGGACGGGGCAGCGCGGATGCTGACCGGATTCTTCACGGGGAAATCTGGCGCACAGTGACCGCTCTCACCCTGCACGCGGATGCGGTTCATGCCGTCAGCAACGCCGTCGCAACCGCCCTTTTCCTCGGCGCCGTGGCTGGCATGCTGGGCCCGGGGCTCGCTTGCGCTCTGGTCCTGCTGGCGGGTGCCGGCGGAAATTTTGTCAACGCCCTTCTGCACGGCTCCTCCCACATCTCGATAGGAGCCTCGACGTCGGTTTTCGGCGCTGTCGGTATTCTCGGTGGCCTCGGTATGGCAAGGCGCCGGCGAACGACAGTAGGCTGGCGCCGTGCCTGGGTCCCCATTGCCGCAGCTCTTGCACTGCTTGCCATGTTGGGGACGGAGGGAAAGAACGTTGACGTGTTGGCTCACCTCTTCGGCTTCCTGCTCGGCTCTGTCTTGGGAATTTTGATTCCTTTCGCTACGCCCCGTCCACCGGGATCCGGCGTCCAATGGGCGTGCGGTAGCGCGGCCCTCACCGTGCTCGTCTATTGCTGGACGGTGGCACTTCGTTGAGCGTGGAAAGGCGGGCGGGAGTGCCTTATGCCGCACTGAGTTGAGAAATTTCCCAGTCCTCAATGCTGGTCGCGAACTAGCGTCATGAGTGTAACTCGCGCTCGATTATGTAGGCTGCGGAGTGATCAAACAGAGCGCGGGCTGTCGTGGAAAACTTGGGCGGCTACATCTGAAACACCAAGGACTTGATGGTTACGGGTACGGTTCCGGAAGGCTCCAAGACCTTGCCCAGGTCGATGAAGTCGAAGTCTCGGAGGGTGACTCCGTCGATGGCAAGGATATCGTTCTTGAGTCCGAACTCCTCCTTAAGAATGGTGCCCACCAGCCCCGCTAGGTCGTGGTCGAACACCAAGTAAATGGGCCGGCCGGTCCTCAAGGTACCCGGCAGGCCCTCCATGAGGCCGCAGCAGAAGCCGGCGATGCGGATGGCGGTGGGAGGCCCGCCCCAACGGAACACCAGGGCCACTTCAGCGTCTCCCTCTGGCAGGTCAAAGGTGTGGAAATGGCTCCGGATGGCCAGCGCGAGCGCTTGGGAGTCGATGTCATCGGTCAGGTCTACGGCGGGCCGAAGGACCTGGAGGTTTTTGCGCGGGAGAAGCTCATCGTTGGAGCGGTAGATGGTGTTGCCGCTTACCTGAATGGTGTGTTGGGCGGCGCCCATGACCGTTGCGCGGATGCACTCGCGGGCAGGCGCGAGCGGCCAGGCAAGCGCCCCGTTACTTATACGGCGCTGTAGTGCCTTACCCAGAGGCGCGCCGAGGTCGTCGAAGGACCTGGACTCCTTGCCGTAGACGTACTCACCGACGCCCCCGGAAAAGATGACCATGTCATAACTCTTGGGGCCACCGAGGGGTGGGGTGAGCCAGAGCGCGCCAAATTCGGGCGCGGGCTTTTCATCCTGAGCGAGACTGAGGACGGCCCCGGCCATGTGCTCTGCGAGCCGCTCTATCTCTGCTGGTGCCACCCGGTCCCCAACTTGCCATTCGAAGCCTATCTGGCGGGCCAATGCCTGGCCGCCGGGTTCCAACACGGTGATAGCGCCGGAGCTGTCGGTAGCCAGCAGGCGCCCGCCGACGTGAAACGCGGCGGTACTCAGCACTCTTCCCCGCTCTGCCACGGCCAACTTGGTGGTGCCGCCGCCGATGTCTACGTTGAGCAGTCTGCATTCGCGCTCCGCGGAGAGGGCAACTGCGCCAGAGCCGTGGGCGGCCAATAACGCTTCGAAGTTGTGGCCGGCGCTGGCACAGACGAAGTTCCCGCGTTGCGCGGCGAACAGATCCGCGATCGCCCGGGCGTTGTCCCGCCGGATCGCTTCCCCTGTCAAGATGATGGCTCCCGTGTCGATGTTCTGAGGATTGAGCCCGGCCTCCTGGTATGCGGCATCGACGAGGCGCCCTAGCACTTGGTCGTCGATCCGCTCCCGTCTCTCGGCATACGGTGTCAGGTGGACGGGCGAGAGATAGAGAGTCTTTCGCTCCGCTACCACAAAGCGGCTGGACAGCTCGCGTCCCAGCCGGCGCAGGACCAGGCGCGAGAAGATGATCTGGGAAGTTGCCGTGCCGACGTCGATTCCGACGCTGGTAAGGGTGATAGTGTCCAGCTTCCAGAGAGGATGTTCTTCCTCTTCGTCGGGCTGATTGCCGTCGTGATCGTGCTCGCGGAGAATATCGTGCATTGTGTCTCGTCTTTCGCGCGCGCGGATGCTCGTGGCGCACTCTCAGGGGCGGTATCGAAATGTCACTGCGAAATCCCGTGAAGAAAATCGCAGCGTGCTTGCGGCAAGAATTAAGCCACCGCGCTCGTTAACGCGCTTCTACAATGTTCCGTGGGCTTGGCTCGAGGCCGGCTTGAGTAACGCTTTCCTGCCGGTGATGACGGCCGGTCTATGCGTATGCCCCGTGCTCGTCCAGAAAGTGAGCTTTGGCGGCTTCCGCGCCGGCCTCGCCGGTGCACGATGGGACCATATTCTTCATCTTGCAGGTAAGCCCGCGCTTGTGCAGCTCGTCCTCGAAAATGCGATGGATCTCCGGATCTTCGTCCTCGTATTCAACCTGGTGGCCTCCTTCCTTGCCGCTCACCTCGCCGGTGCGGAGTACGGTGGACTCGTGCGCCTCCCAACGATTGGCGGCGTACTTGCGCGACATACCTTGGTTCATTACCAAATAAGTGGCCGCGGTGGGACCTACATTGAAGTGCTGGTGCAGCCAAAGTCCCTCCCCGGCACCGGAAAGATAGAGACTGCCCTCTTTCCAGTCGCAGCGGATACGGGGCTCTTTGCCGCGCTGCGTCAGCACATAGCCTTCGCCCTCGGTGATATAGAGGTGAGCGCCGGGGCCGTGCCGGTGGCTCTTTTTGTAGTAGCCCGATTCGAAGCGGGAGACATGGGACTCCATCATCCCGGCGCCCATCACCATGAATGCGTTGGCACCGCCGCCGCCCCGGCTCTTCCATTCGTAGAGAGGCAGCTTCTTGATGTCCGGGATAAAGTTGGTTTCCCAGACCCGGCCGCGGTACAGCTTTGCCTCCGCGCTGAAATAGTCGGGCTCCCCGGCATAGCGATCGATGAAATCGTAGGGATTGTTGAAGACGAAGTTCTCGCTGGCCCACTGCCGCAAAAGCTGTGGAAGGTCGGTGACGGAAAACCATCGCGCCCGTTGCGAAAGGCTGGCGTTGAAGAACTGGTGCCACGCGTTGGTGGGAAGAACAAAATAACTGCCGGGCCCCCATTCAAAGGTGTGCTTCGCTTCCTCGGCGCGCCAGACGGAGGCGGAGCCGTGTCCGGAGACGACGTAGATCGCCTCGGTGTACATGTGTCTTAGGGGCGCGGTAGCCGCGCCCGGAGCAAGCTCGACGATGTGCTCGTCGGCTTCGTCGTCTCCGTCCAAGTAACAGAGAGCCCCGTTGACGCCATCGCCTTTCCGCGGCCACGGGCCCACGTCCACTGCTTTCATGTCTTTAATGTATACGCCCCCCACGAGGGGTATGCCTTCGCGCTTGCGCCACTCTTGATAGACATCGACGCGTACTAAGGCAGGCTGGGTTTCCGGATCTAACTTGGCGTTTGGTGTAGTCACTACTGCTCCTTTCGCGGGCCCCGGTTGAGCTCAACCCCGTCCGATTGGCTGCGCTTTACGTCGGCAGAGCCGACAACAATGACTGCGGCGGACTGGCCCGCCGCGCTTCCTTTGCTGAAAAACTATTCGATAACGGGTGGTTATGTCAACCCGAGATTGACCTTGCAAGTGGCTGGCGAGAAAAGTCCCAAAAGAGAGAGGGAAATAACCGAAACAGGTAAGCGCAAATTATGGCTAGAGACCAAACAAGCGGCGCGAGTCTCGGGCGGTAAAGGTGTAGAGCGGTCGATTCGCTTACTCCGATTCCTTGTCCTGGAAGTGAAGGGGATCTCTCAGGCTTTGTAATTCTCGGTAGTAATAGAGCGGCGTGGGCCGTTTCTCACTAAACCTCAGACGCTTGAGAAATATCATCTCCTCTAGCGTTATGTCTCCACTTAGCGTGGTATCCTGAAGAAACTTTCTGAGACCAGCCTCTTCCTCAGTTTCATGTTCAGGCTCCTTTTCAATAAACTCAAACTGCTTCATCCGCTCCCGCCCCAATTCAGCGGCCAAAATAATCTTCATGCCAAAGTTCATTAAGTCGATGTCCCAGGATTCAATGAGCGGTTCTAGGAAATAGACGAAGTTTTGTACCGAGAGATTGAAGATGTCGGTATCGAGGAACTCCAGCACGATGACCCGCATCTCCTCGTAGCTTTTTTGATTGAGCCGGGCGACTATACGAAGCCAATTCTCGTTTTTCCACTCTTCCTTGGCCACTCCCTTGGCCACGTCCAAAAGCTTTTGCGTGATGAGGCGCTCGATTTCGCCTAAAGGTTCTTTCTCAAAAATAGGCCGCAGTTCTCTGGTCTTCTCAGGTTTACATTTCTGCAAAACCAACTCGCGGATCTCTTGAAATAAAGGCCGCGTGGGTTCTTCGATCTTTCTCTTAAGTTCTTCCGTCCGCTGCAAATTAGACAGTTTTTCCAGCTCTCCAGCCGGAAGCTTCAAAAAGCCCTCCATCTTTTCATAAATGTCCGACCGATTGGGTACAGGAAAGGGTTTCTTTCCCGTAAGCAACTGCGAGATATAAGAATTCGTAACCTGGGCTGCAGCAGCCAGGTCCTGCTGCTCGTAACCCAATTCCTGCAGGCGATGTTTAACTAAGTCTCTGATATTCATTACAGTTTTCGCTGATGTAACCTATACGGTAATCTATAATAAATTTCATGTCTGATGTAAAGATTTAATTGACAATCTTAGTTAATTTGACTAGCTTAAAATAAGGGCTAGGGATACCAATTGAAATAATGACCTAGCAACCACCTCAGGAAGAGAGACTGCCATTGCAATTATCGCCCCGTGGGAATTATAAGGGGAAATGGTCATGATTCAGCAGACTCCTCAAATAGACCGCTTCAAACGACAATTGCGTGATTCGCTGCAGCACGAGACGCAAAACAGTCGTGCTATCAAGGTTGCGAAGCACGCTAACGTCTACAATGGTGGCGATCAAGATGAGATGGTCTATTTCATTGAGAGCGGTCAGGTCAAATTACTCATGCTCTCGTCTGAAGGTAAGGAATGCCTGCTTGCCATCCATACAGACGGAGATATTTTCGGTGAGTTGTGCTTGTCCGGCTTAGGCGCACGTCTGGAAACAGCGACGGCGATGAAACCAACGAGCTTAAAACAAATACCTTGTAGCCAGTTCTTTGCGCGTTTAAGCCGTGATTCGCTGTTCGAAGGTTTCGTGCGCTACCTGGCGGTGCGCATTGCCGACCAACAGCAGGTCATCGCCAATCTGGTTACGGTTGATAGCGAACAGCGACTGGGTCAGACGTTGTTACAGCTGGCGCGCACGCTCGGCAAGAAAGACCCCCGCAGCATTCGCATCGAGCTGAAGATTTCGCATGAAGAATTGTCCGAGATGGTGGGAACGACACGGCCACGGATCAGCCTGTTTATGCAGAGATTTCACAACCTTGGGCTAATCGAGACGAATAGAGATCGTTTTCTCATCATCAAAGAAAATAAACTCACCGATTACCTGGCTCAGATCGCCTAGAACAGTTGTGGACCTCCCTCCGTTGGCCGCGCAATAATTCTTTTCAAAGTCGTTCAATACTAGACAGCAATCCCGCGCAAGGCAGAGTATCGTTAGCTCCAAACGGGGGTAACTAAATATGGGTCTGCTGTTGTTGATTATCTTAGTTCTGTACTGGTGGGAGGTCTGCCTCGCTGGGGCTATCACTCGTATGGCTATGCTCCGTCGGGCCTCACCGGGGTGGTGCTGATTGTCCTCGTCATTATGCTCCTAACCGGCCGGCTCTAGAGTAGAGCGACCCTGTCCGGCGTGGCTCTGGGTGCAAGATTACCTGAATTAGCAGGGGAAAAAGCAAAATATCGAGGAGGTAGCGATGAAGGTCAATTATTTCGAAACGGGATTACCCCCGATTGGCTTCTTGGCGCAAGATTGCTGGAGCGGTGTTGCGGCGCTGGTGAAAGACGCCTTCACAAGAACTCGTGTTCATGGAGACAAAGAAGACAAGATGAGCTACTGGCAGTTCATCTGGTTGCAGAGCAAAGCGAACGGCTGTTCCTACCATGGTGAGGATCTTCCGCAAGTCAATTGGGAGTGGCCCAAGAACACCTGGTTTCAGGAACGGCTGAGTCAGCGTCTCAAAGATCTCGAATCTGCGGCACAGTGAGAGAGGAACTAAATGACGCCGCAGCAAGAATCGAGGAGCTTCGCGGCCCAAGACGAGAGGGACGTGGGCTCCGTGTTAAAGGTGGTCGAGGGAGGATGTTCTGGCTTTCGGTGTAGTCTGGATATCGACACTCCTCAGGCCGGTCTGTGAGAAAGATGGCGCCATGGTATTGCTGAATCCGAAGAGTGTCCTATGTCTAAGTGGGACTGCGCTCGACTGTCAAGCGGACCTATTGCGGAATTGTAGCGCAGTTAACAGGAAATTCTTATGAACAGATTGTTTTGGGTTCTAGTGGTAGGGGTCGCGGGTTTATTGACGGGCAAGCTTATTGGGGGAGACGGCTACGGAGAAGCGTTAAGCAGCAATGCCACCAAGGTATTGGATGTTGTTTTGGGGATCGTGGGCGCCTCCTTTGGCAGTTACCTATTTTTCTGGGCCGTGATCGGGGAAGGGACCTCGTTTAGCACATATGGCACTGCAGTCCTCGGCTCTATCACTTTTGTGAGTGTTGCTCGGACACTTTCTACAAGGTGGCGTCATTTGTCCTCTGCCCCCCATTAGGCGTGGGAACGGCATGTCCGGACTTCGACTAAATCAATAATTCTTCGAATAAAAAAGAGAAAGCCGCTTATTCATGCAAATATCGATTGGTAGGCCCGTAAACCGGAGAGGCCCGCTCTCAGTTATCCTACAGGTAGCCAAGATGCCACCGAAAGCCGGTCCGCCAGAGCTTGTGAAGGGATTCTTCGCCGGCCTGCGAGCCAATTATGAAATGAGAAAGAAAAACAGGATACCTGTGGAAAAGAAACGCCGGCAGCTTTCCATTGGGTATTTCATCGTGGCCTTTTTCGCCATCTTGATGATCCAAAACTACTTTGGCAGTGCCCATGTCGAGGTTATCAGTTACAGTCAATTCAAGTCTCTGCTTAAAAAAGACCTGATCAACGATGTGGCAATCCGCGAGACGACCATTGATGGTAATTTGAAGGGAGCGGCGATTAAGGAAATTTTCACGCCGGAGAAAATAAAAAAGTTTCCTCCGGAAATCGTTGAAGGCAAAAACCCTTTGCCTTTTGAAACGGTGCGAGTAGAGGATCCCGGCCTGACTGCGGAACTTGAAGCGGCAAAAGTCCCCTTCAAAGGGGAGGTGACCAACAATTGGCTTCCGACCATTTTATCCTGGGTGGTTCCGGTGGGGCTGTTTTTTCTGCTGTGGACCTATCTTGGCAAGAAGCTGGGGTCCGCAAGCAGCGGCTTAATGCAGATCGGTAAAAGCAAGGCAAAGGTGTACATTGAAAAGGCAACGGGAGTAACCTTTGCCGATGTCGCGGGAATCGACGAGGCCGAAGAAGAGGTCGCTGAAATTGTCGGGTTCCTGAAAGATCCGGAAAAGTATCAAAGATTGGGTGGGCGTATTCCCAAGGGTGTTTTGATCGTGGGGCCGCCGGGTACTGGGAAAACACTGCTTGCTCGCGCAGTCGCCGGCGAGGCTGGCGTTCCCTTCTTCAGCCTTTCCGGTTCTGACTTTGTCGAAATGTTTGTCGGAGTCGGTGCGGCTCGGGTCCGGGACCTGTTTCTTCAAGCAGTGAAAAGTGCCCCCAGCATCATATTCATCGATGAGCTCGATGCCATAGGCAAGGCCCGGGGAATGAACATGCTTTCAAGCAACGATGAGCGGGAGCAAACCCTCAATCAGCTCTTAGCCGAGATGGATGGATTTGATCCGAACCAGGGGGTCATCATCATGGCTGCCACCAACCGGCCGGAGATCCTGGACGCCGCGCTGTTACGCCCCGGCCGTTTTGATCGGCAAATCCTGGTGGATCGTCCCGATATCAAGGGCCGCACGAAAATCCTCCAACTGCACGCAAAGAAAGTAAAACTCTCTCCTAATCTGGATCTTGCCATAGTGGCGGCGAAAACCCCGGGCTTTGTCGGCGCGGACCTAGCTAACATCGTCAACGAGGCTGCTTTGCTGGCAGCGCGTCAGGACAAGGAGTCCATAGAGATGGTGGAATTTGACGAGGCAATAGAACGGGTAGTCGCGGGACTACAAAAGAAGAGCCACGTCATCAATCCGAAGGAGAAAAAGATCGTCGCCTACCACGAGTCAGGTCATGCGCTAGTGGCGGAGCTTGTGCCTGGCGCTGATCCCGTTTCCAAGATCTCTATCATTCCGAGGGGCATCGCCGCCCTGGGTTACACAAGCCAACTGCCGACGGAAGATCGCTATCTGCTGACCCGTTCTGAACTGCTGGCGCGGATCTGTGTCCTTCTGGGAGGAAGGGTCGCGGAAGAGATCGTATTCGGTGACATCTCAACCGGCGCGCAGAACGACCTTCAGCGAGCGACCGAGATTGCCAGAACGATGATCACCCAATTCGGCATGAGTGAAAAACTAGGCCTAGCATCTTTAGAAGGAGCTAGGACTGCCACGTTCCTGACGGTGCCGACTCACAGTTCCAAAGAGTACAGCGAGGAAACCGCCCGGCTCATCGATGAAGAGGTAAAACAAATACTGACGGAAGCTCATACCAGGGCCCAAGATCTCCTAATCTCTCGCCGCGCGGCGCTAGAAGAGTTGGCCAAACTACTCCTGCAAAAGGAAGTCGTCGACAGACCCGCATTGCAAGCGATTCTAAAAGTGAGGAGCATCGACAGCATCAAGGATAAAAAGAGATCGGCAGACGCACACGGAATTGAAAGCCATGACGGGGACGTCGATCAGAAGCAGCCAAAAGCATGAAACACTTAATTGTGCGTTAACTACGGACAATTCGTAGAATCTAGGAGAGCAAAGATGGAAATCGGGAAGGATCGCTTGGAAGAGAAGCTGAAGTTCGACGAGCGAGCCAATGAAGATATGTATTTTGCCGCGAAAGAGCACGAACTGATTGAGGGGATGAAAGCCGAGTTACAGAAGGTCGAAGTAGCCAGGCGAGAAGAACGCGCACAGACCTGCCCAAAGTGTTCGGGAAAGCTTGAGAGCTATAAGCTTATGGATTTTGTCTTAGATCGCTGTGACAGTTGTGAAGGGATTTGGCTGGATAAAGGCGAGCTGGAAGCGATTTTGAGAAGGGCCTTACGCGGCCCTCTGGGAGCCTTCCTGGAGCGATGTTTCTCCAAAGATGAAACGGAAAAGAAAAGTTAGAGCGTTTGTCATATACGTCCGGCCTAACGATAATTCTTTCAAGGTCGTTCAGTATTAGACCGCGGCTGCTCCGAAGACAAAGCGATTTCACAAGAAGTCAGCTCGATTCGGGAGCCGCCGATGGAGTTTGCGGTGGAAGCGCAAAAGCTTCTGGGCGTGAGCCTCGAAGGCAGTGGTCGGCTGAGACCGCGTTCCAGGAAGACCGATGCACGTCGCGCAGTAATTCTTTTCAAAGTCGTTCAATACTAGACAGCAATCTTTCCTGAGTCAGCGTATTTTCGACAAATTCTAGGCATAGGGTTTCACTCCTGAGGTTCACTGAAATTCTTCAAGTAAGCCTGACTCAACCCTCTAACCAGTCCAACCAAAGGAGGTTGCAATGAAAAGATTAATGTTAGTGGCGGCTGCCGCGGTGTTTGCCGTGGGGTGTAGCACTACGCAGCCCGAACAACGCGCCAGCTTCGTCGGTCCCGCCGGCCCTAGAGGGCCTGCCGGTCCCGCAGGCGCGCAAGGCGCAGCCGGACAGACGGGCGCACAAGGCGCGGTCATGGCCGGCCCTGCGGGTATAGAAGGCCCTGCCGGTCCCGCAGGCATCCGAGGCCAAACCGGACAGACGGGCGCACAAGGCGCGGTCGTGGCCGGCGCTGCCGGTGTAGAAGGCCCTGCCGGTCCTGCAGGCGCGCAAGGAATGATGGGAGACACAGGCGCGCAAGGCTCTAGCACAGTGGGTCCTGCCGGCCCAGCCGGCCGTTCTGGTCCCGCAGGCGCGCAAGGCATAGCCGGAGATAAGGGTCCTCAAGGCGCGACGCTAGTCGGTCCTGCCGGCCCAGCCGGCCGTTCCGGTGCCGCAGGCGCACAAGGCGAAGCCGGACTGATGGGCGCACAAGGCAGCACCATGTCTGGTATTGCCGGCCCTAGAGGGCCTGCCGGTCCCGCAGGTGCGCAAGGCGAAGCTGGACTGATGGGCGCACAAGGCCCGGTCGGCATAGTTGACCGCTGGACCTCGTTCCGGGACTTCTGGTTCGCTTTCAACAGGTCGGACCTTCAGACTTCCGAGATGAGCAAGGTGTCCGAGGTCGCGGCCTACATGAAGCAGAATCCGTCTCTCCGAGTTGGAATTGATGGCTCCATGGATCCGCGCGGCACAGACCCGCGCAACCAGGACCTGAGCGACCGTCGTATCAGCGCTGTTCGTGACGCGCTGATCCAGGCCGGAGTGCCGGCCGCGAAGATACAGTCGGGCACATACGGCGACGCGCAGCTCGCGCGCGACCGGCGAGTCGAGGTGCTGGTCCGCAGCACCAGCAACTAACGGGCATGATTGATCCACTGCCCTGAGTACGCAGCGTCGGAGTGTCTCCTTTGCGTGCGACACGCGAAGGAGATTTCTCCGGCAGTGTGCGTGTGGGGATAGCATGAAGTTAAATCGTAAGATCATGCGGGGATGCATCTGATCGTCGGCGCTCAATTGGAGGGTTTATCAATCACTCATTCGCGCCGGGAGCAATCCGCAGAATAGCGATGCTCGGCAACCATCTGCAGCCGCCAGTTTGGGATCGCTACGTTCACGACCGCTCCGAGTGAGGCAATCGCCTCGGGACACTGACTCGGATCGACTAAAGCGGCAAAGGAGGTTTACTCGATGAACAAACTCTCTCTCTATCAAACGGCGCATATGGATTATCCGTATACCCTACCACCGCTCGATTATGCGTATGATGCGCTCGAGCCGCACATCGACGAAGAAACGATGCATTTGCATCAAGCATCATCAGGTTTATATCGATCACGCCAACGAAGCGGTCGGCAAGTATCCTGACCTGCTGAAAACAGATCTAGTGACCCTATTGGCTCATCCTAACGAGTTGCCTGCCGATATCAGAACGCCATTGCAAAGCAACGGCGGCGGCCACCTCAATCACGCGTTATTCTGGGGATTCATGACGCCACGGGGTGGCGGTGAGCCTCAGGGCAAACTGGCACAGGCGATTATAAAGACGTTTGGCGGATTCGCTAAATTTAAAGAAGAGTTTGATGCCGCTGCCAAAAATCGCTCGGGCAGCGGATGGGCGTGGCTTGCCGTGACGTCCACGGGTGACTTGGAGACTAGCTCAACGGCGAACCAGGATACTCCATTATCAGACGGCCAGCTGCCAATTTTAGGTCTCGATGTTTGGGAACACGCGTACTATCTCAAGTACCACAACAAGCGACCCGAATACATTACCAATTGGTGGCACGTGGTGAACTGGAAGAAGGTCCAGGAACAGTTCGAGAACATCACAGGTTAGGCCGGGTCGCAAAACGAGCGACGATCAACAGCGTTTTTTGAGTGAAAGGATAATCAACGTGAAAACAAACCGCAGCGATAACAGGATCAACACTACCTTGGGAGAGCTGATAGCGACCGTCAGCGAGTTTGCCTTCGAATATTGCGCTGATCCAAGAGAAGCCTATGATCTCGCCCGTCTGGTTTTGGTTGAGTTGCTGAAAGAAGCTTCCCCCGGAAGCGAAATCATCAACCGGCACTTTCCCGGAACTATGCTCCTGCATTGATAGGCTTCAATGCGCCATATGGAGTCTAATCAGCATAATTCTTTTGGCGCTTTGTCCAATAATGAACAGTAAGTCTTCTAAGAAGATGTATCATATTAGAAACAAGGGCATCGAGGTCTAGCGACTCGTAGAAATGATCATGATTACGCTTTATCTCAAATTTACGTGCCCGAATGACCAGGAGGAGTACCGTGAAAAATAATATCTTAAACGGGATAGTGCTCGCGCTTGTCATTAGCATCATGTCATGGGTGGGAATGAGCATGCCGACCAACGCGCAGCAACAACCGCAGGAAGAGCAAAAAGAGCAAAAACGCGGTCAGCAAGAAAAGCAGCAGGAACAGAAACAGCAGCAAAAACAACAACAGCAAGAGCGCGTGCAACGACAATCAGACCAAGATCAGAAGCAGCAGCAACAGCGCGTGCAGCAACAGCAGCAGCAAGAACAGAAACAGCAACAAAAACAACAACAGCAAGAGCGCGTGCAACGACAATCAGACCAAGATCAGAAGCAGCAGCAACAGCGCGTGCAGCAACAGCAGCAGCAAGAACAAAAACAGCAACACAAACAACAACAGCAAGAGCGCGTGCAGCGACAATCAGACCAAGACCAGAAGCAGCAGCAACAGCGCGTGCAGCAACAGCAGCAACAGGACCAAAGACAGCAGCCAAAACAACAACAGCAGCAGGAGCGCGTGCAACGACAGTCAGACCAAGATCAGAAGCAACAACAACAGCGCGTGCAGCAACAACAGCAACAAGACCAGAGACAGCAGCAAAAACAAGAGCAGCGGCTGTCACAGCAGCAGCAAAAACAGCTTATTAATCAACAGCAACGACGTGTGGTGCAGTACCGTGAGCATCTGGAACAGCAGGAGCGTCTCGCACGAGAGCGTGCAGCACAGCTACAGCAACAAAAACGTATGGCGCAGTACCGTTATCAGGAAGAGTATTTAGAGCACCTACGCCAGCAGCAAATAAATCTCCGGAACGAGCGGTTCGATTACGATCGTGACCCTTACTTCTACACGGCTCCGATCTATCGTTACAATCGTGACGGCCGCTACTACGAGACGAACGAATACGGCGCGAAAATGCTACGGCAGGCGGTGAATTATGGTTATGAGCAAGGCTTCCGCGCCGGAAAGGCAGACCGGGACGACCGTTGGCGGGGCAACTACAAAGACTCTTATGCCTATCGGGACGCAAACTACGGCTACAGTGGCTATTACCTAGACCGGAGCGACTACAACTACTATTTCCGCGAGGGCTTCCGCCGCGGCTATGAAGATGGCTACGACAGCCGCTATCAATATGGTCGCTACTCTAACGGCAACTATTCCATGTTGGATAACATTTTGTTACAAATCCTTAATTTCCAGTCGCTTCGCTAAAAATCCTGACTTCTTTTTGCGTATCGGCGACTATTTGTACGACTCGGCGGATGCCGCGGGGAGACACCGCGGCATCCGGTGGCTGCGGTTTTAGGAATCGCACTTTTCACAGAAAAAGGTGAACAATATGAACTTGACAAAGAACCTGGGAATGCTCTTACTGGGCATCTGGCTCATCGTGACGGGCCTGTTGCAAGTGATCAGCATTCACGTTCCAGCTATCGGTCCTATACTGGCTCTGCTTGCTGTCGCTGCCGGTGTTTTGATCCTGGGAGGTCGTTAAGCTGTTCGGTTTTGGGGAAGGCAAGGAGGCGTACATCGTTGGAGACACTACCGCTGGAAGATATTCTCGGCAGCAGGAGGCACGATATGCTCGCTGATGCAGTTTCTGTCAAACTAAAAACGTCCAAACCGACTTGGTATCAGGCCATCGCCAAGTACGGGTATTCAAATCTCCGCAAATCGCTCTGGCAACTCCTCGACACGTTTATTCCTTATTGTGTGGTGTGGGCCTTGATGGTCGGTACGGTTCGACAGGGGTATCCCTATTGGGTCACTCTGGCGTTGGCAGTGGTGGCGGCAGGCTTTATGGTACGGATTTTTATCCTTTTCCACGATTGCTGTCATGGCTCTTTCTTTGCCTCGCGCCGGGCAAACACAGTCCTGGGCTATGTCTCAGGTATTGTGACATTCACACCGTTTGAAGACTGGCGGTATGCCCACAATTTGCATCATGTCACGGCCGGAGACCTCGATCGTCGGGGCGTCGGCGCTATTCGGACGATGACGAAAAAGGAGTATTTGGCAGCGCCCGCACGAAAACGGCTTGCGTACCGGATTTATCGGAACCCCTTCGTCTTGTTTGGTCCGGGTGCGGCGCTTTTGTTCTTATTCTTCCAGCGATTTTCTAGCAAGGGTGCGGGAAAGAGGGAGCGCAACAGCGTGGTTTTCACCAACCTGGCGCTTCTGGTCGTTAGCGTAGTGGCGGGCCTGACTATTGGTTTTCAGACCTATGTCCTGATTCAGTTGCCTATTATATTGATTGGCGGGGCCTTGGGCTTGTGGTTGTTTTACGTCCAGCATCAGTTTGAAAATGCGTATTGGGCCCGTCACGAAGTTTGGGACTCTCTGCGAGTGGCGCTGGAGGGTAGTTCTTATTTCAAGCTGCCGAAAATTCTCCAGTGGTTCTCAGGCAATATCGGTCTGCATCACATTCACCACGTTCGACCGAACATACCCAATTACAACCTGCAACAGTGCTACCATGACATCCCGGCGTTTCAGGCAGTCGAACCGTTGACCATCCGTACAAGCCTCAAGTCACTGCGATTAAGCCTTTACGATGAGGAAGAGAAAAAACTGATCACTTTTCGCTCGTTGAAGTCTCTCGCTTCGGGGTAAAGGTAAACCGCGGCAATAATTTCTCACTTACTGGTCTAATCCGTCGTTTTGGTCGAGCGATTCGAGTATACGACGGTCCTTCCCGATATTTTTTTCACAACTGTCTAATACTGGACTGTAATCCCTCGCGAACCAGGATAAGTTTCAACTTCAAAAGAAGACGTAAATAAACACTGGACGGAATAATGGAGGATAATCCTATGAACGAAGATGTTTTTGCCGGGCAGTGGAAGCAAATGCGCGGCGAACTGAAAGCGTGGTGGGGCAAACTCACCGATGACGACTTCGACAGGATCGGCGGTCAGAAGGATAAACTGATCGGTTTGGTACAAGAGAAATACGGCTATGCGCGCGAATATGCGGAGCAAGCGGTCGAGCGGCGCTTAAAAGAGTATGGCGACAAAATGGGCGGGGCTGTTGCTGGTATGACGGCCAAGACACAGGAGCTCGGCGCGACTGCCGTGAGCAAGGCGAACCAAGCAGCCACAGTCGTTGGTGAGAAGATGGGTTCCTTGGCGAGCGTGATTCGGGAAAAAGCTCCGCACGAAGGCGCGATGGCCACAGCAGCAACGGCAGTGGCGGGCGGGCTGGAATCGGCGAGCTCTTACCTGCAGGAGAAAAGATTCGCCAATCTGGCAACAGACCTCACCGCCTTGATCCGCAGCTACCCCGTCCAATCTTTACTGGTCGGGGTTGGTGTTGGCTATTGGCTGGCCCGACGCACGAGGTGACGCATGGCAAACGGGTTGCAACACACCGCGGAGCCGAGTTTGGCAATGTTGCTGGGTGGCATCGTTAACGATGCCAAAGATTTACTGCAGCAGGAAGTGGCGCTGACAAAGCTGGAAGTGCGGGAGGAGCTGGATAAAGTCCGGACCGCTGCGATAGCCCTGGGCATCGCGATAGGAGTTGGCGCCGCCGGTGGGATGTTGCTGATGCTCATGCTGGTCCAGATGCTAGCGGCATTTACCGAGATTGCGCTCTGGGGGTGCTACGGGATCGTGGGGAGCGTGCTGGTCGTTCTGGGCGGGGCGCTGCTCGCCGCAGGCAAACATAACGCAGGGGAATCCGGCGTGGCGCCTCACGACAGGGCGCAGACCATGAAGGAGAAAGCGCAATGGCTCGCAGTGCAGACGACATCCGCCAAGACATAAAAGACACCCGGCAAGATATCGACGACACACGTTCGGCAATGACCGAGAAGCTGGAAATGTTGGAAGAGCGCGCGCAGGAGACCGTCGACGCGGTGAAGCACACCTTCGATCTTAACTATCAGGTAAAACAACGCCCGTGGGTAATGTTTGGGGCGTCACTGCTAGTGGGCTATATGCTCGGAAGGCGGCGCAGTGGCAACTTGTCTTCTGCTATTGCCAGCATCAAAGGCGCAGCCGTTGGGGCCGTGATCAGCAACCTAGGCAATATGGTCAAGCAGGCCTTAAGGATGCCACCAGCCCCGGAAATCAACGGCGATAGAACCAAGCTGGGCGTGTCACCGGAAAGCGTCAAGCGCGGAAGTTTGCCCCTGAACTAGAAACCATCGACCAAGGCGCTGACAAGGTAGAGTGCGGTTGTCATCACCGGGGGCGTTGATAAGGATACACAAAATCATGATTCGGCAGACTCCTCAGGCAGACCAGTTCAAACAACAAATGCGTGATTCGCTGCAGCACGAGACCGCGAATTCGCGTGCCGTCAAGATCGCCCGGCACGCGAATGTTTACACCCGTGGCGATCAAGACGAGATGGTCTACTTCATCGAGAGCGGGCAGATCAAACTGCTTCTGCTCTCGCCTGAAGGTAAAGAATGCCTGCTTGCCATCCGCAGTGCCGGAGATATTTTCGGTGAGCTGTGCTTATCCGGGCTAGGCGCGCGCCGGGAAACAGCCACCGCGATGAAAGCAACGACCTTGAAACAAATACCTTGTTCTGGGTTTTTTGCGCGCTTGAGCCACGACGCGTTGTCTGAGGGATTTGCGCGCTACCTGGCGGTGCGCATTGCCGACCAACAGCAGGTGATCGCCAATCTGGTGACGGTGGATAGCGAGCAGCGCCTGGGCAAGACGCTGTTGCAGCTAGCGCGTACAATGGGCAAGAAGGACCCGCGCAGCATTCGCATCGAGCTGAAGATTTCGCATGAAGAGTTGTCCGAGATGGTGGGAACGACGCGGCCACGGATCAGTGTGTTTATGCAGAGATTTCGCAACCTGGGGCTGATTGAAAGGAATCGAGAACACTTTCTCATCATCAAAGAACATAAACTCGCCGATTATCTTGCACAGATCGCCTAGGACGGTTGTGCACCTCCCTCCCTTGGCCGCGCTCATGATCGGTCTCGGTTAAGGTAAGTCCGTGGTAGGGGGGCTTACGGGAGGCTCACTCTCCCTTTGTTTTCTCCTGAACATAGTTAATAACGTCTTGAACGGTGATAAAGGGTGGTTGGTTCTGTGGAATTTCAATATTGAATTTTTCCTCGAGTTCAAAAATGAGATCTAAGGTATCCAGTGAGTCTATGTTGAGGTCTTCAATGAGTCTGGCCTCTTTTTGAACCTCACTTGGCTGTTTTTTTAAGATCTTTGCCAGACCCTTGATAATCCGTTCTTCAACCGAAACATCCACTCCCATTTTTCCCTCTCTCTAAGAAAACGCCTTCATAACTAAACAAGAGTTGTTGCCTCCAAATCCAAAGGAATTGGACAGGGCTACCTCTACTTTTCTCTCTCGCGCTTGATTAGGAGTGTAGTCCAAATCACATTCCGGATCGGGTTCCTCATAATTGATGGTGGGATGAATGACGCCTCGTTGAAGGGTCAGGGCGCAGACAATTCCCTCGATCGCTCCGGCGGCACCGATCGTATGTCCTATCATCGATTTTGTCGAGTTCAACGAAATCCGGTAGGCGTGTTCTCCAAAAATCCTCTTTATAGCCTTGGTTTCAACCAGATCGTTCAGCACAGTAGAAGTTCCGTGGGTGTTGATATAATCAACCTCGTCGGGCGATACCCCAGCATCCTGGAGTGCCAGCTCCATCACGCGAGCGGCCTCACTCCCCGTACCCTCAGGGTGGACAATATGGGTTGCTTCAGAAGCTGCTCCGTAACCTATAACCTCCCCATAAATGGCGACTTCCCTCTCCCGCGCACTTTCCAATGTTTCCAAGACGATGATCCCGGCTCCCTCTCCCATCACAAAGCCGTCCCGCCTTTTGTCGAAAGGCCGACTCGCCCGATCCGGAGCTTCATTCCGAATGGAAAGCGCCCGGAGGGAACAAAAAGCAGCAAACACACCGGGTAAGATGCACGCCTCCGTTCCTCCTGCGACGATGGAGTCGGCCTTCCCCATCCGAATTAGCTCAAACCCATAGCCGATGGCATGGGACCCGGACGAACAAGCCGTAGAAACAGTCATATTAGGACCTTTCAACCCAAAGGAAATTGCAATCTCTGCTGCAGCAGCATTTTGCATAGTTAAGGGAACCGACCAAGGATGAACTCGCCGCGGGTTATTGGTTTCGAACAACCTTCGTAGCTGGGCTTCATAAACGCCCATCCCGGCTAACCCGGTTCCCATAACAATCCCGACTCGGCATTCATTCTCCTTAGAAAAATCGAGGTGAGCATCGTCGATCGCCATTTTTGCCGCAGCCATTGCGAACTGCGAGGCTCTTGACAGTTTAGGGATCTCCTCAGGCGGAATGTAATCTTCCGGCCTAAAATCGGAGATCTCCCCGGCGAATTGACATGAATAAGAAGACGCGTCAAAACTCCGGATACGCCGGATCCCCGATTTCCCCTCAAGCAGAGCCGACCAAAAGGCTTCTTTTTCTAATCCGATGGAAGAAACAATGCCCAGACCAGTGATCACAACCCTACGACCTGTCATCAAAGAGCTTCCTCGGATCTCGATGCCGGCAATTCAAATTTTTCCCCTGAGCTGAGATGGAAGTGGATAAATTTAATCACTTCTCGTGCGGCCGCGTCCCTTTGTCGATGCACATGAATGACACGGTAGCAGTCCGCTAGCAGAATCAATTTCTTATCAGAAGAACGAATCCTAAACAAATGCCCGTTACCCTTTCGCTTCTCTTGTTTTTCTCACTCCCGCACAATAGCATCAATGATTATGCGGTGGCAAAAAAGAAGTATGGCAATATGCGTCGGGCTGGCATTGCTGAGCTTGGGTCAAATGTCTCATGCGGCGGAGGATCAACGGGCGCGGGAGATCGTGGACCGGGTGGCTCGGTTTTTTATCAGCAAATCCAGCATTTCCGAGGTGGAAATGCAGATCACCAATGAAAACTGGCAACGTAATATCTCGATGCGGATCTGGTCGCTCGGAGATGAGAACATTCTTCTTCGCATTATCAGTCCGCCGGACGATGCGGGCACGGCCGTTCTGAAAGTTGGCAGCAATAGCTGGTACTATTTGCCGAAAACGAAACGCACAATTAAGATGCCCGCTTCGATGACGATGAGCTCGTGGATGGGGAGTAACTTCACCCTCGATGACCTGGTGAAACAGAGTCAACTCGCCAGCGACTACTTCATTACGACATCTTTTGAAGGAACGCGGAACGGGGTCGCGGTGTATGAGTATACCCTGATTCCCAAGCCGGCGGCGGTGGTGGTATGGGGGAAGATCGTGCTGGAGGTCCGCCAGGCCGACCAGATGCCTACTTGGCAGCGTTACTACAACGAGGACGGGAAACCGGTCCGGGAGCTGACCTTTTCCGAGTACATAACTGTGAAGAAGAGACTCATACCTACTCGTCTGGTCATGCGATCCTTGGACAAAGCTGGTGAGCAGACTGCGATCATATACAAAAACGTCAACTTCGACGTGCCAATCGCCGAGGAGACGTTTTCCCTGAACAATCTGAAGCGATGAGTGGACGGATTCTCGGGCTCGCCTGGCGCAATCTCTGGCGCAATCCCCGGCGTACGTTAATCGCCATGTCTGCCATTGGCTTCGGCTACGCCATGCTGCTGTTCGTTGCGTGCCTCATGGCGGGACTGCGGCAGCAGATGATCGAGACCGGCACGTCCCTTGTTCTCTCTGATATTGAGGTGCACGCTCCGGGTTACTACCCCAACCGTTCCATTTATCAGACCCTGGGGGGCCGACAAGGGACCAACGTCGGCGCGTTGCTTGCCGCCATCGCCGCCGACCCCCGGGTTGATGCTGCTTCTCCCCGGGTGTACGCCTACGGCTTGGTAAGCGCTACCCATCAATCTGCCGGGGTGGAGATTCTCGGTGTCGTTCCCGATCAGGAACAAAAGGTTACTGTACTGCAAACTCGAATAGTAAAAGGGAGCTATCTGACCGAACGGATGCCAAAGGGTATCCTGATCGGAGATAGATTCGCCACCACGATCGGTGTCGGGGTAGGGTCGGAAATCATCGTGTTAACGCAGGCCGCCGATGGTTCGATGGGGAATGATCTGTACACGGTTGTGGGGATCTTTCACACGGGTCTTGACGCCATAGACCGGGGTCTGGTGCTCATGTCGCTTTCTTCTCTGCAGGAGCTTTTGCGATTGCCGCCTGCAAGGATCCATGAAGTTGGTATTAAACTCCATGCCATAACCGAGGCGACGACGGCGGCGGCGGCACTTGGGGTCCAACTGAGTAAAACCCTACCGGTCCGGGTGAGGGCCTGGCCTGAGCTGGTGCCGGAGCTAGCCAATTACGTGCAGTTTAATCGCGGTATCACTTTTATTCTGTTTGTCATATTTTTCCTGTTAGCGGTCATTGGCATCGTCAACACGATGCTTATGGCGGTCATTGAGCGCACGCGCGAGCTGGGCATGCTGATGGCCGTGGGAATGCGCCCGGTTCAGGTGGTTGGTCTGATCGTAGCAGAGGCGGCGGGTCTGGCGACAGCCAGCCTGGTTTTAGGGGCAGCGATCGGGGCTCCGCTCCTCTGGTATTTGCAGGTTCATGGGCTGAATTTGGGCGGCGCTGGAGACGATGTGCTTCTGGCTGGAGTCATGGTGGGTCACCATTGGTACGGTCAGCAAGATTTTTCTGCCTACAGTCAGGCCGCTCTGGGGCTGGCCGTCACCGCTCTTGTGTCCGCCCTCTACCCTGCGTTACGGGCTGCTCGCTTCCGGCCGACGGAAGCGCTCCGAAAGGTCTAGCGATGACAGGTGTTCTCCTGCTGGTGAAAATCGGCTGGCGCAATCTCTGGCGCAATCCCCGAGGTACCTTGCTGACTGCGCTGGCTTTGGGCTTGGGTCTTACCTTGCTGCTGATCTCTTTGGGCTTGCTCGACGGCGGCCAAGAGGAAATGATTCGTGAGGGGGTGCGACTCGGCACCGGGCATGTAGTCATCCAGGCACAGGGGTATCAAGACACCGGCTCCCAGGAGCTGTTGCTCCCGGCCCGGGTCGTGTCCACGACCGAGGAGTTTTTGCATACCGAGGCCATGAAGCGTGTTCTGCGCGGCGTGAGTCCCCGGCTTGTGGCCTCTGGACTGCTGAGTTCCGCAGCCAACGCGGACGGCGTGAGCATTATGGGGGTCATCCCCCAAGAGGAGCGGGCCGTATCTCTGATTCCCCAGCGGATAGTTGAGGGGACATATCTCAATGACGATAAACAATCTGGCGTTGTCATTGGCACTGAGTTGGCCCGCAAGCTCGAGGTGAAGATCGGGGCCAAAGTAGTGCTCATGACGCAGGCTGTGCAACAGCCTCGCACCGAAGCTACGGATGCAGTTGGCGGAGGAATGCAGAGCACTCTTCTGCGGGTGAGCGGGATCTTTCGTACGGGAATACAGGCGATCGATGCCCACGTCATCCATTTGCCGTTGCCCGTGGCGCAAGCACTGCTCGGGGTACCAGGCCAGGTGACTCAAATAACCGTCCTCCTTGAACGGGAGGGTGACGCGCTGATGGTGGCAACGGGCTTGCGGAAGCAGTTGGCGGGAGTTCCGGTTGAGGTTCTCCCCTGGCGGGAATCCATGCCGACACTGGTTCAAATCTTCTTGCTGAACGCGGTGTTTAACTATGTCATGAACGGTGTGGTGCTAGCGATGGTGGGGTTGGGGATACTCAATACGATTCTCATGCGAGTACTAGAGCGCCGCTATGAATTTGGACTCTGTACGGCTCTTGGCCTTCGTCCTCTGCAGCTTGGAGTAATGATCATTGGCGAATCGCTGGCTCTCACGGCGATCAGCCTCGCCCTGGGTTTGGTGCTGGGCTTGAGTGTCCACTATTTTTTTGCTACCCACGGGTTGGATATGCGCTGGGTCTTCGAAAGCGACCTTCCCGCGGCTCTCGTTTTTCACCCTATCATATACTCGCGCTTGAGCCCGTGGCGAATCGCCTCGTCAGTAGGCATCGTATTTCTGACAGCGACAGTTATATCCCTTTATCCGGCGCTTAAGGCAGCGCGAACCGAGCTGCCTGGTGCATTGAAGGTGTTTTAGAAAAGCTAGCGATTAGCCCCGATCCGAAATTTTTAACGCCATGTATTCACCTATGTCATAGAGAGCGCTAAGGATCATCAATGGTATACCGGCATGACAGCGGATTTAAGGACACGTATGGCAAGTCACCTCAAGGGGCAGGTCAGATCAACTAGCCATAGGCGTCCATTGAGGCTTGTATATTATGAAGCGTGTTTAAGTGACGCTGACGCCAGGAGACGTGAACGATATTTAAAGAGTGGCAAAGGCAAACGTTACTTACAGCAGAGGCTTTCCGCATGGATCGCCGGTGGTAGGCAGTAAAAGTTTGTGTTGCTGTCTGGTGGCACATTTATTTCGGATCGGGGTTAGTTTTGGGCTGGGAGAAAATCAGAAAACTTCTTGAGGCATAGCGCGGCAAAGCCGCAACCAAAGCAGCAAGCGATATTTCACCGCAGAGACGCTGAGTTCACAGAGATCGGAGTATTTCTTGATCAAGAACTCTTTACTCCGCGCCCTCAGCGGTCGTGAGAAAAAATCGCCGCTCGCCCTTCGACGTGCTCAGGACGAACGGCTAAGCACTTGAATTACGAATGCTGCCATCCCGTTCGTGCTGAGGTTCTCGAAGCATGAACGGATTTTTTCTCACGACCAGCGCCTCAGTGGTGAGATCTCCGGAAATTTGCGCAAGCCACGCAGACTTTTGCATAGCAATACAGAGGAACAGAGCAGATTTAACCCGGGTGCAGAGCATGGAAGAAAAAGTTGCGATGGGAAGGCATACGGCCGAGCACGGGTTGGAGGGCGATGTGGGTATGTGGGCGGTGGAACTGAAGAACGTGGAAAAGACCTACCGCACAGGGCCCATCGAGATCCCGGCGCTGCGCGGGGTGAGTCTACGGATTGCTCCTGGAGAATTTCTAGCTATTGCGGGTCCTTCAGGTTCCGGGAAAACCACGTTGCTCAATATCATTGGCGGACTCGACCGAGCGGACGCCGGGGAAGTGTGGGTGGAAGGAAATAACCTTCAGCTCTTATCTTCAGGGGAACTCGCTCGTATGCGGCTTGAGCGCCTTGGTTTCGTCTTCCAAGCTTATAACCTGCTGCCTGTCCTGACGGCCATGGAGAACGCCGAGTTCACCCTGCTCCTGCAGGGTGTCCCTGTGGAGAGGCGTAGAGAAACGGTGCAAAAACTGTTTTTGGAAATCGGTCTCGCCGGCCTTGAAAATCGTCGTCCAGCAGAGTTATCCGGCGGGCAACAGCAACGGGTTGCTGTGGCCAGGGCCATGGTCACCGAACCTGCGCTGATCCTGGCGGACGAGCCCACGGCGAATCTTGACTCTGCCACTGGTGCCGCTCTCCTCGAGGTGATGGAACAGCTCAATCGTGCTCACAATACGACTTTCATCTTTTCCACCCATGATCCTCAAGTCATGGAGCGGGCGCACCGATGGATTCGCTTGCGCGACGGCCAGATAGCAAGTGATGCGGCGCATGCAAGCCACATACTCCCGCCCTGAAAGAGGAATTCCCTCCGGATGAGTCTTCATGTCGGCAATGGAGATAAGGGGCGGTCTGTAGAATGCCGATCCTGAGCGATGATAAGAATCGCCCTGAAACAACGAGCCCGACAGATTTGGCAAAAGCTGTTGCACCTCAATGCCACACCCGACCAAATCGCTGCCGGCTTCTCCATCGGCATCTTTGCCAGTTTTCTTCCTCTGAATCCATCCCCAGAAATCACGGCCATCGTTGTGGCGTGGCTGCTGAAGCGCAACGTGATCGCCGCTATGGCCGGGGGAGCGGCTTCGATTCTCTATCTCCCACTTTTGCCCTTGATATGGCTGGCTGAATATCGATTGGGGAAGTTGATTCTCCCGGTGAAGCATTCAGTGACGTTGGATCAGGCACGACTGTGGGACGTTTTGCAAAAGGGGTGGGACGTTTACGCAGCCATGCTCGTTGGATCGATCATCATCGCTACCCCTGTTACGTTGCTCACCTATGTGGTCGTCAAGCGGCTCGCCGCGAGATGGGCCCGGCAAAAATGAGATGTCGCAAGTTGTGTGACGGTCTTCGGGCTCATTGGCGGGACGATCAAGGGGCAACGGCGGCGGCTGACTGGGTGAAGAGTTGCTTGTATGGTTCCTTACCCCACCCTGCTAACTAACAGAGCACGCAGTGAGCGCTGGGAAATGATTCAAGTGCGCCACGCGTTTCTCGGAACATCGCGACATTCAGACTGATTGCTGCCTCAGGTTCGGCCATTGCCAACAGGCGAGACCCCAGCCGTGTCCTTCCACACCAAGAGCAGCCACGTAGCCGGGGGCAGGGGTCAGCTCCTGGAGAGACCAACGAAGGGCTTCGTGTGAACCTCGGTGGGTGCTCAGCAGTGCTGCAGGTTCCCCGGGAATCAGCGACACATCAAACTGGTCCAACGGAAGTGAAAGTCCTTCGCCTCTGGCCTTGATGTAGGCCTCCTTGCGAGTCCAACAGAGAAAAAACGCATCTGTCCGCAGGTCTATTGGTAGCGCTCGGAGCGTGGCAATCTCCCGGCGCGAGAAAAATCGCTCGGCGATCTGCTCTACTTCCAGATCGGAGCGGATATATTCGAGGTCGATGCCAACCTCCCGGCCGCGAGTGACGGCATAAAGGGCCACTCCGTGAGAGTGGGACAGGTTAAAGCGGAACGTATCCCCGCCAGATTCCCAGGCCAGGGCAGGCTTTCCATGAGAGCTGTAGCGGAAGGACAAACATTCTGGTGCTTTGTTCAAGTAGAAGCCGAGGAGAGCTCTGAGCACTCCACGAGCGACGATAAAATGCGCGCGGTCTCTGCGGAAGTAGAACCGCTCGGCCCGCGCTTGTTCATCTGCTGCAAGGGTGTGTCGGAAATTCTCTATCTGTGATTTAGTCTGGTCCAAGGTGGCTCGCCAGACATGGACCTCGTCGCTTCCTAAAATTAACGTTGCAGGTGGCAAGCGCCACGGAGGAACAGGAGAGGCGGTGGGTGCAGCCTTCATGTGGCGGTTCTCATCCGTCTCCGCGCAGTTCTTGGGAGAGCACCCGGAGAAGGACAGGTTGGGTTGTGTTCAGGAAGAAGTGGTCACCGGGAAACATCCTGAGCGAGAAGGAAATACTCGTTTGCTCACGCCAGGCTTCGAGATCGCCGCGATTCACCCGCTGATCCTGCAAGCCGCCGAAAACGGAGATGGGACAGTTGAGAGGAGGCTCGGTTGAGTACCCGTAAGTCTCGTAGACGGCGAAATCTGCTCGCAACAGCGGCAGCATGATTTGCCTGAGTTCTTCATCTTCTAACACTTGTCTGGGAGTGCCGTTCAGGCGACACAGTTCCACTAAGAATTCTCCCTCCGGCAGGTTATGGATAGCTGGATCTCGATTAGGGATCTGAGGCGCACGATCAGCAGAGATAAATAGGCGCACAGGCTGCATAGCATACTGTCTGCGGAGCTGGCGAGCGAGTTCAAAGCTAACCAATGCTCCAAGGCTGTGGCCGAAGAAAGCAAAAGGCTTGTCCAGGAGTGGAAAAAGAGCTTGAGCGAGGGCCTGGATGAGAGGCGAGAGCCGAGTGAACGGAGGCTCCATCAGCCGAGTGCCCCGTCCGGGAAGTTGAACCGGACAGACCTCAACATCCGCCGGGAGGCCATCCGACCAGGCGCGAAAAATCGACACACCGCCTCCCGCGTACGGGAAGCAGAATAGACGGAGGAGCGCCTGTGGGCTCGGCTTGGGGCACGCAATCCAGGAGTCCAAGGCGGTTGCCGTGGTCATCGGTCTTCCTGCTTTTCCATTTTCTTCCTCAAGCTAAGCGGCCTCATATCGGTCCACACTTCTTTGATGTAAGCCAAGCATTCGTTCTTCGAGCCGCTCTCGCCTGCATCCCTCCAGCCAAGCGGGTTCTCCCGGTCGGCAGGCCAGATCGAGTACTGCTCTTCGTGATTGACGACGACTTTGTAAATTGTTTTGTCTTCCGCATCGTCCCTATTCATTGGGCCTCCTTGATCAACGAGTCGGTGGATAAACTCCGAGTGAGGCGTTCGTCCGCCGATTGCGCGGGGTTGAGGCAATCCCTCAACTTCTCGGCCAAGACTTCAACGTGAGGCTCGTAAACCATATTGGCGTGATTGCCCGGAACGACATGGACCTCCACTCCAGCATTAGCCCACTCGCTCCAGCCCAACGTCGGATCAGGAGACGTTCCCGCAAGCTCTTCACTAGCCTTGAACAGAGTGACTCGACCCGGGTAGCGATGCAGTTCATAGTTCCGCGAAGCTTGAAAGTCGCTCTTGAGGAGCTCGACAAAACGGTGCGCCTGGGAAATCTCAACATCCGCGGGCACCAGGCCAACACTCTGCGCCAGCTCCAGCACGTGGGTTAACACTTCGTCTTTTGGCAGCTGCGCAAAAGACTCCAAAAGGTCCAACGACAGACCGAAGTAACGGAAAAAATCAGCCAGCAACATTGCGTCAAGATCTGTCTCGGAATCTTTCTCATCGCTAGGTATAATCCGAGTATCCAGTAAGGCGAGTAAGTCCACCCCTTCACCTTGCCCGTGAAGCCGCTGGGCCATCTCGAAGGCTACCAGTCCTCCCATGGACCACCCCCCTAAAAGGTATGGACCCTCGGGCTGCACGGTCCGCAGCGCTTTAATGTAATCCGTAGCCATGTCTTCGATCCGGGCATGCGGTTCTTCTCCTTCTTCTAACCCTCTAGCTTGTAGCCCGTAGCAGGGTTGATCGGGACCCAGATAGCGCGCCAGATGAACGTAAGGGAAAACGTGTCCACCAGCCGGATGCACGAGGAAGAGCGGCCGTTTGCTGCCGGCAGGTTGAATCGCCACCAGAGATGACTGGGGTCCTGGGTTGGCTTGCTGGCGGAGAACACTGGCGAGATGCTCAACCGTTGCTCCCTGAAAGACGGTCGTCAGGGAAAGTTTTCTACCCAGCCGGTTCTCGATTAGGGCGAACAGACGTACCGCCAGCAGAGAGTGCCCTCCCAGCTCAAAAAAATTGTCTCTCACCCCGACAGGGCGAACGCCTAGAACCTCCTCCCAGATCTGAGCGAGTTGGAGTTCCAGGTCATCTCGGGGCGCGACGAAAGCTTTCTCCAGTTCGGGTCGTGCTCGATCCGGCACGGGCAGTGCCAGGCGGTCTACTTTCCCGTTGGGCATCAACGGCAAGGCATCGAGCAGCACGAAGAGCGCCGGCACCATGTGCTCGGGCAGTTTCTCCTTCAGAAAACTGCGCAGGTCATTCGCCGTGGGACGGGACTCCTGCTCAGCGACCACATAGGCCACCAACCGCCTCTCTCCCGGCGTGTCTTCCCGAGCCAGGACCACGGCCTCCCGCACGGCCGGGTGTTGGTCAAGCGCTGCTTCTATTTCCCCCAGTTCGATGCGGAATCCGCGGATCTTTACCTGGTGGTCAACACGACCCAGGAACTCAATGTTCCCATCGGGCAGATAGCGGGCCAGGTCCCCGGTTTTATACAGCCGTGCTCCCGGCTCCTCGCTGAAGGGGTTGGGAACGAACGTCTTCGCCGTCAGCTCCGGTCGGTTGAGATAGCCTCGGGCCAGACTCACCCCGCCGATGTGGAGCTCACCGGGAACTCCAACCGGGACAGGGTTGCCATAGTTGTCTAGAATGTAGATCTCTCTGTTGGCGAGCGGACGGCCGATGGGAATCTTCTGAAAAGTCCTGTTCTCGCAAAGTCCGGGACTAAATTCGAAGGCAGTTGCCGTTATCGTCGTCTCCGTAGGCCCGTAAGCATTGAGCAGCCGAACTGCATTCACCGGCGTTCGCTGCCAGAGATCGAGACCATCGGGCAACATCGTATCTCCGCCGACAATGAAGAGTCTCGGCTGAATGTTCAGGGCCAGCTCCGGGACATCCGCCCACTGTCGTGCCAGTTCTTGCCAGTAAGCTGATGGCAGATTGAGTACAGTGAGTCCAAATTCCGAAATTTTTTGATGAAACTCTGCCGGCTGCCACATATCCGTACCCATCACAACCAGCTTGGCCCCAACCATTAGTGTCGGCAGGATTTCCTCCAATGAGACGTCGAAACTCAATGAAGCAAACTGGAGTACTCCATCGCCGGCGTCCAGTTCGAAGTATCGTTGAGCACTACGGCAGTGATCCGCAATCGAGCCATGCGAAACCAGAACACCCTTTGGCTGAGCCGTAGAACCGGAGGTGTAGATTACATAAGCGAGGTTTTCGGGCGTGGTTACGTTGATGGGGTTCTCCCCGCTTTCACTGGCAATGGCCTCCCAGCCTGAATCCAGACAGACTACCCGAATTCGAGGATTGACAATCAAGGATCGAGAATCTTGATCTCCTATCCCTTCGGCGGAGTTTATCCTGAGCTTGGTCGAAGGGCTCAGGACAGGATTCGATCCTCTATCTTCGATTAGTTCTGCGACCAACCGCTCCAGCGTCAACACTACCGGAACCTGGGCATCTTTCAGCATGAAGGACAGGCGCTCCTTGGGATACGCTGGGTCTAACGGGACGTAAGCTCCACCGGCTTTGAGAATGCCCAGAAGTCCAATGACCATCTCCAGCGATCGTTCCAGGCAAACCGCCACCAGTACTTCTGGTCCGACGCCCAGCGCCCTCAAGTAGTGCGCCAGTTGATTCGTGCGGCGGTTCAGTTCCCCGTACGTCAACTGCTCGTGTTCGAATACTACCGCGATGGCGTCAGGCGCTCGCTCCACCTGCGCCTCAAAGAGCTGATGAATACATAAATCCCGCGGATAATCGGTCTTGTTATCGTTCCATTCCACCAGCAGTTGCTGCCGCTCTGCATCAGTTAACAGCGCCAAGTTCGAGAGGCGCTGCTCGGGGTCGCCGACCACCGCCTCCAACAGGGTCTGAAAATTTCCTAGCATACGGGCAATCGTCGCATCCTCAAATAGATCGGTGTTGTACACGAATGCGGCCGTCAGCCCTTGCTTGGCGTCGATGATCTGAAGGGTCAAATCAAAAAGAGCCGTCTCGCTGTCCACCTCGATAGCGCTCAGGGTCAGACCCGGCAGCTCTGCCGCCCGCAGCGAAACATTCTCCAGCACGAACATCACCTGAAAGAGCGGATGGCGGCTCAAATCCCGCTCCAGGTGTAATTCCTCCACCAGCCTCTCGAAGGGCAGGTCTTGACGGGCATACGCCCCCAAACAGACCTCCCTTACCCGTCGCAAAAGCTCCCGAAAACTGGGATTGCCCGCAAGGTCAGTGCGCAGGACCAGTGTGTTGACGAAAAATCCAATCAGCCCATCGATCTCCAGCCGGTTACGGTTGGCGATCGGCGTGCCGACGACGAGGTCGTCTTGACTCGTGTAGCGGTGCAATAAAATCTTGAATGCCGCCAGCAATGTCATGAATAATGTAGCCCCCTCCTGGCGGCTCAGCGCCTTGAGAGCCTCAGAGAGGGTTTCAGGTAGCGTCACGCTTTGCCTTTTTCCTAGAGAGGTCTGGACTGCAGGTCGAGGACGGTCTGTGAGCAATTGCAGCACGGAGATATCGGCCAGCTGCTGCCGCCAGTAACCAAGCTGACTTTCCAATACTTCTCCCTGGAGCCAGTCTCGCTGCCAAACCGCGAAGTCCGCATACTGAATGGGCAGCTCATAAAGCGGCGAGGGTGCGCCGTTGGAAAACGCGCCGTAAAGCGCTACCGCCTCACGAATGAACACTCCAATGGACCACCCGTCGGAGATAATGTGATGCATCGTCACAAGAAACACATGCTCCTGATCGCCCAGCCGCAGCAAAGTAACCCGCAGCAGCGGACCTTGAGCCAGGTCGAAGGGGCGCTGCGCCTCCTCGGCAGCCAGCCGCCTGACCTCCGCCTCCCGCTTAGGTTCGGGAAGGCTCCCGAGATCCACTACGGCTACTGGTAAAGTCAGGGCCGGGGCTATGACCTGAATCGGTTGACCTGCGATGCTGCGAAAGGTAGTGCGCAAGACTTCGTGACGCCTGACAATTTCATTGACGATGCGCTCCGCCAGCGCAACGTCAATCGAACTTTCAATGCGAAAGGCGCCGGGGGAGTTATAAGCAGAACCCGGCATCAACTGATCGAGGAACCACAGCCGCTGCTGGGCGAATGATAGAGGCAGGTTTCCGTCTCGTGGAACCGGCAAAATGGGTGGCGCCAGGAGGTTCTGCCCGGCACTTTTGGCTACCTCAATACTCTCAGCCAGGCCAGCCACGGTGGGTACCTCGAAAAGACGGCGCAGCGGTAATTCCACCTGGAAGGCTTCGCGGATTCGGGACACCACCTGGGTTGCTAAAAGGGAATGACCGCCGAGGTCGAAGAAATTATCGTGGATACCTACGCGTTCAATGTCGAGGACCTGAGCCCAGATCTCCGACAGTACCTCCTCTGTAGGAGTGCGGGGTGCGACGAATGCCTTACCCAGTTCGGGCCGTGTTCGGTCGGGCGCCGGCAGTGCCCGGCGGTCTACCTTCCCGTTGGGCATCAACGGCAAGGCATCGAGCAGCACGAAGAGCGCCGGCACCATGTGCTCGGGCAGTTTCTCTTTCAGAAAACTACGCAGGTCAGTGGTTGTGGGGAGGGGTTCCCGCTCAGCGAGCACGTAGGCCACCAACCGCCTCTCTCCAGGAGCGTCTTGTGGAGCTAAGACGACAGCCTCCCGCACGGCCGGGTGTTGGCGCAGCGCGGCTTCTATTTCCCCCAGTTCGATTCGGAACCCACGGATCTTCACCTGGTGGTCAACACGACCCAGGAACTCAATGTTCCCATCGGGTAGAAAGCGGGCCAGGTCCCCGGTTTTATACAGGCGCGCTCCCGGCTCCTCGCTGAAGGGGTTGGGAACAAACTTCTCGCCTGTCAGCTCCGGCCGGTTTAAATATCCTCGGGCGACTCCCGCGCCGCTAATATACAATTCGCCATAAACTCCAACAGGGACCGGCTCAAGATTGGTGTCGAGTATGTAAATCTGGGTGTTCGCTATGGGCCGGCCAGATCGGTACGGGCCTTTCTCCCGGTTGCACCCGGCAAACTGTGGACCAAATAGTCGTTTCGGTGGGACCATAAAGATTCCAGAGCAATCCCCTTCTAAGTAATTCATCGGCTAACGGACGAGATAGAGCTTCACCACCGCAGAGAATTTTGAAGCACGCATCGCTTTTCCATCCAGCATCAAGCAAAAGCTGCCAGGTGGCCGGTGTCGCCTGCATCGCCGTTGCTTCGCAACCTGTCAATTTGTTTACGAGCAGTTTTCCGTCTAAGGCCTCGTCTCGGCTGGTCAAGACAATTTTTGCACCTGCCATTAGGGGAAGGTATAGCTCTAAAGCGGCAATATCGAATGAGATCGTAGTAACGGCTAAGAACACGTCGTTTTCTGTCAGTCCGACGTGCTGTCGGATGGAATGCAAACAGTTAATTACGGACTGATGCGAAACCTCGACACCTTTTGGTTTTCCCGTCGAGCCTGAGGTGTAAATCACATAGGCTCGGTTCTCAGGCATTGGCCTTGCTGACGTGTTTTTTTCGCTCTCTTGGGCGATGGCCGCCAAGACTGTATCCAGGCAAATTACACGCGCCCGATGCTCAGGAAGCCCCTCAAGCGACCGCTGCTGAGTCAACAGCACTGGCGCCTGGGAATCCTCAATCATGAAGGCCAGGCGGTCCTTCGGGTACCCTGGGTCCAGTGGCACATAGGCTCCACCGGCCTTGAGGATGCCAAGGAGACCCACCACCATCTCCAAAGAGCGCTCCATGCAGATGCCGACCAGAACATCAGGTCCAACTCCGTGCTTTCTAAGATGATGCGCTAGCTGGTTGGCGCGGGCATTGAGTCGCCGATATGTCAACTGTAGGCCCTCAAAAACCACCGCCACAGCATCTGGGGTTCGCTCGACCTGCGCCTCAAAGAGCTGATGAATATATACATCCTGCGGATGGTCGGTCTTGGTATCGTTCCACTCCACCAGCAGTTGCCGGCGCTCAGCGCCGCTCAGAATGGTAGCCTGTCGCCCGTCCGCCTCCGCGAGTATTTCTTTCAGCGCGCTCAACTTCGCAGTGGGCTGTGTAACGACATGGTTTAGAACTGTTTCAAAGTGTCCTGCCATCCGGATGATGGCAGCAGCATCAAACAGATCCGTGTTGTATCGTAGGGAGGCAGAAAACGATGATGCAGTTTCGATGATCAACATGGCCAAGTCGAGAGTGGCCGACCGGTTTTCCAGGGGGAGGGACTCCAGCACAAGCCCGCCAGAATTCATCCGCAGCCCCGTTTCGCCCAGCGCGAACGCCGGTACTGCCTGTTCCGCGAGCCGGTGCGGTTTATCCAGTACGAACATGACCTGGCAGAGCGGCGAGCGGCTGAGGTCGCGGGCCGGCCGGAGTCGTTGGACCAAGCGAAGAGTGGGGTAATCCTGATGCTCGAGAGCCGCCAGCACCGTCTGGCGCACCTGACCAAGAAACGCCCGGAAAGTAAGGTTGCCGGAAAGATTCGCGCGTAAGACAACAGGATTGGCGAAGAAGCCCACAATCCCCTCAAACTCGGCCCGGTTCCGCCCGGCCATGGGGGAAGCCACCAGGATGTCTTCCTGGCCGGTGTGGTAGTGAAGCATTACTTCGAACGCCGCCAGAAGGACCATGTACAGAGTCGCCCCTTCGGCCTTGGCGAGCGCCTTGAGCCGCCGGGCCAGTTCATCGTTCGGAGTGAAATCATGCTGGGCGCCGCGAAAAGTTTGAATCGGCGGTCGCGGCCGATCGGTCGGAAGATTGAGCACGGGTAACGGGCCGGCCAATTGCTTCTTCCAGTAGGCCCATAGCCGCTCACCTTCCGGACTCGCCAGCATTTCGGTTTGCCAACGAATAAAGTCCGTGTATTGCAGATCAAGCGGAGGTAGAGCCGCTGGCCGGCCGGCCTTTTCCGCCGCGTACAGCACGCCAAGCTCATTCAGGATCACCGCGAGGGACCAGAAATCAACCACGATATGGTGCACGATCAGCACAAGGATGTGTTCCTGTGCCGAGCGAGTGAACAAACTGACCCGCAGCACAGGTCCTCGTTCCAGATCAAAGGGGCGCTGCGTTTCCTCGACCAGCCGGCTGTTCAGCTCATCCTCGCGCCAGGTTGAGGCATCGGTCTCCTCGAAGTGGACCTTGAGGTGTTGGTGTATCTGTTGAACGGGTTTGCCGGAGCGCACCGCAATAGTGGTCCGCAACGAAGGATGGCGATCCACGAGTGCCTGAAATGCGCGCCGCAAGGCCGGAGTGTCTACATCAGAGCCGATGCGCGCCGCAAAACTGACATTATAAATCGAGATCTCCGGCGCGAACTGGCACAGAAACCATATCCCCTGCTGATTATCGGAGAGAGGATAAAACGATTTGGACCCGCTCACCTTTTTCTGCAGCAGCTGCGCAAGAAGGGCGCGCTTCTCATTGGGTGAAAGATCGGCAGTTTCCTGGGAGGTCTGGCTCATTCACCTACCTTCTCATCAGCCAACATATCGGCGAGCAATGTCTTCCTGCTTTTCCATTTTTTTCCTCAGGGTAAGCGGCCTCATGTCGATCCACACTTCTTTGATGTAGGCCAAGCATTCCGTCTTAGACCCGCTCTTGCCTGCATCCTTCCAGCCAAGAGGGTTCTCGCGGTCGGCAGACCAGATCGAGTACTGCTCTTCGTGATTCACGACGACTTTGTAGATTGTATGGTCTTCGTTGTCGTCCCTATTCATTGAGAGCCTCCTTCATCGTCGGGTCGGTGGATTGACTCTGAGTGAAGCGCTCCTCGGCCGATAGCGCCTGGCTGATGCATGCGCTCAGTTTCTGAGCTAAAACTTCAACGTGAGGCTCGTAAACCATATTGGCGTGATTGCCCGGAACGACCTGGACCTCCACTCCTTCAACAGCCCACTCGCTCCAGCCCAGCGTTGGGTCAGCAGACGCTCCCGCAAGCTCCTCACTAGCCTTGAACAGAGTGACTCGACCCGGGTAGAGGTGCAGTGCATAGTTCTGCGTCGCGCGCACGTCGCTCCTGAGGAGCTTAACAAAACGGCGAGCCTGGGAAACATCAAGCTCCGCAGGTACCAAGCCGGCGCTCTTCGCGTGTTCCAGCATAAAGGCCAACTGTTCGTCTTTGGGAAGCTGAGCCAGAGATTCCATAGGGCCAAACGAAATGCCGAAGTAACGTTCGACCATCGAGATCGCTTCAGAATCTTCCTCCGGAAACGTTTCATCGGCAGTGGGAATCCGCCCATCCAGCAAGGCGAGCAAAGCCACCCGCTGACCTTGCGCGTGAAGCTGCTGCGCCATCTCGAAGGCGACAACGCCTCCCATGGACCATCCTGCGAGAAGGTACGGCCCCGCGGGCTGCACGGTCTGCAGCGCTTCGATGTAATATGCCGCCATGTCTTCGATCCGCGTGTGTGGGTCTTGTCCTTGTTCCAGTCCCCTTGATTGCAGCCCATAGCAGGGTTGATCGGGGCCCAGATACTGCGCCAGATGAATGTAGGGGAAAACGTGTCCGCCGGCCGGATGCACCAGGAAGAGCGGCCGTTTGCTGCCATCAGGCTTAATGGCCACCAAAGACGAATGAGGTCCTGGCTTGGCCTGCTGGTGGATGACACTGGCGAGATGCTCCACCGTTGCTCCCTGAAAGACGGTCGTCAGCGAAAGTTTTCTACCCAGGCGGTTCTCGATTAAGGCGAACAGACGCACCGCCAGCAGAGAGTGCCCCCCGAGCTCAAAAAAATTGTCTTTCACCCCGACAGGGTGAACGCCTAGAACCTCCTCCCAGATCTGAGCGAGTTGGAATTCCAGGTCATCTCGCGGCGCGACGAAAGCTTTTTCCAGTTCGGGTCGTGTTCGGTCGGGCGCCGGCAGTGCCCGGCGGTCTACTTTCCCGTTGGGTATCAACGGCAAGGCATCGAGCAGCACGAAGAGCGCCGGCACCATGTGCTCGGGCAGTTTCTCCTTCAGAAAACTACGCAGGTCATTCGCCGTGGGACGGGACTCCTGCTCAGCGACCACATAGGCCACCAACCGCCTCTCTCCAGGAGCGTCTTGCGGAGCTAACACGACAGCCTCCCGCACGGCCGGGTGTTGGTCAAGCGCTGCTTCTATTTCCCCCAATTCGATCCGAAATCCGCGGATCTTCACCTGGTGGTCAACACGACCCAGGAACTCAATGTTCCCATCGGGTAGATAGCGGGCCAGGTCCCCGGTTTTATACAGGCGTGCTCCCGGCTCCTCGCTGAAGGGGTTAGGAACGAACTTCTCGGCTGTCAGCTCCGGCCGGTTGAGATAGCCTCGGGCCAGGCTCACCCCGCCGATGTGGAGCTCACCGGGAACTCCAACCGGAACAGGGTTGCCGTAGTTGTCTAGAATGTAGATCTCTCTGTTGGCGAGCGGACGGCCGATGGGAATCTTCTGAAAAGTCCTGTTCTCGCAAAGTCCGGGACTAAATTCGAAGGCAGTTGCCGTTATCGTCGTCTCCGTAGGCCCGTAAACATTGAGCAGCCGAACTGCATTTACCGGCGTTCGCTGCCAGAGATCGAGACCATCGGGCAACATCGTATCTCCGCCGACAATGAAGAGTCTGGGCTGGATGCTCGGAACCAGCTCCGGGACGCCCGCCCACTGTCGAGCCAGTTCTTGCCAGTAGGCGGTCGGAAAAGTGAGCACAGTGAGTCCAAATTCCGAAATTTTTTGATGAAACTCTGCCGGCTGCCACATATCCGTACCCATCACAACCAGCTTGGCCCCAACCATTAGTGTCGGCAGGATTTCCTCCAATGAGACATCGAAACTCAACGAAGCAAACTGAAGTACTCCATCGCTGGCGTCCAGTTCGAAGTACCTTTGAGCACTACGGCAGTAATCCGCAATCGAGCCATGCGAAACGAGAACTCCCTTCGGCTGACCCGTGGACCCGGAGGTGTAGATGACATAAGCGAGGTTTTCGGGCGTGGTTGAGCTGATGGGGTTCTCTCCGCTTTCACTGGCGATTGCCTCCCAGCCTGAATCCAGACAGATGACTCTGGCCTCACATTCAGGTAAGCCCGCCACCAACCGCTTCTGGGTCAACAGCACCGGCGCCTGGGCATCTTTCAGCATGAAGGACAGGCGCTCCTTGGGATACGCTGGGTCTAACGGGACGTAAGCTCCACCGGCTTTGAGGATGCCCAGAAGTCCAATGACCATCTCCAGCGATCGTTCCAGGCAAACCGCCACCAGTACTTCTGGTCCGACGCCCAGCGCCCTCAAGTAATGCGCCAGTTGATTGGTGCGGCGGTTCAGCTCCCCGTACGTCAACTGCTCGTGTTCGAACACTACCGCGATGGCGTCAGGCGTTCGCTGCGCCTGCGCCTCAAAGAGCTGATGAATACATAAATCCCGCGGATAATCGGTCTTGTTATCGTTCCATTCCACCAGCAGTTGCTGCCGCTCTGCATCAGTTAAGAGCGGCAAGTCCGAGAGGCGCTGCTCGGGATCAGCGACCACCGCTTCCAACAGGGTCTGAAAATTTCCCAGCATCCGGGCAATCGTCGCAGCCTCAAACAGATCGGTGTTGTAGACGAATGATACCGTCAGCCCTTGCTCGGCGTCGACTACCACAAGAATCAAATCAAAGTGAGCCGTCTCGCTGTCCGCTTCGACAGGGCTCAGAGTCAATCCTGGCAGCTCGACCGCCCGCAGTGAAGCATTTTGCAGCACGAACATCACCTGAAAGAGCGGATTGCGGCTCAAGTCCCGCTGCAGACGCAATTCCTCTACCAGGCGATCAAAGGGCAGGTCCTGATGGCCATACGCCCCCAAACATACCTCCCGCACCCGCTGCAAGAGATCTCGAAAACAGGGATTGCCTGAAAGGTCCGTGCGAAGGACCAGTGCGTTGACGAAGCATCCGATCAGCCCCTCGATCTCCAGCCGATTACGGTTGGCGATCGGCGTGCCCACGACCAGGTCCTCTTGACTCGTGTAGCGATGCAACAAAGCCTTAAACGCCGCCAACAATGTCATGAACTGGGTGACCCCTTCCTGGCGACCCAGCGCTTTCAATCCCTTGGTCAGGGTCTTGGGCAACATCACCGATTGGTGCGCACCCCGGAAAGTCTGCAGAACCGGCCTGGGGTGGTCGGTGGGCAGATCGAGAAGAGCGGAGGCACCGGTCAGTTGCTGCTTCCAATAGGCAAGCCGGGTCTCCAGGACTTCCCCCTGCAACCACTGCCGCTGCCAAACCGCAAAATCCGCATATTGGATGGGCAACTGAGGCAGCGACAAGGACCCTCCGGAGAAAAAAGCTACATAGAGCCTGGCCATCTCTCTGATCAGTATTCCCGTTGACCAACCATCCGAAACAATATGGTGCAGCGTCAGTAGCCCGACGTATTCCTCGTCACCCAGCCGCAACAGGGCGACCCGCAACAGCGGGCCCTGGGACAAATCGAAAGGCCGCTCGGCTCCTTCGGTGACCAACCGCCGGACCTCGGTCTCGCGCTCGGTCTCCGGCAGCTTGCGCAGATCAACTACCGGCAACTTGATCGTCAAGGCCGGCGCGATAACTTGAGCTGGTCGTCCATCCACCATCGCGAAGGTGGTGCGCAAGGATTCATGGCGCTTCACGATTTCGTTGAGACTTTGCTCCAGTGCCGCCAAGTTGAGCGGTCCCCTGAGGCGGACGGCGGCAGGAATATTGTAGGCGGAGTTTCCCGGCATCAACTGATCGAGGAACCACAGCCGCTGCTGGGCGAATGATAGAGGCAGGTTTCCGTCTCGTGGAACCGGCAAAATGGGTGGCGCCAGGAGGTTCTGCCCGGCATTTTTGGCTACCTCAATACTCTCAGCCAGGCCAGCCACGGTGGGTACCTCGAAAAGACGGCGCAGCGGTAATTCCACCTGGAAGGCTTCGCGGATTCGGGACACCACCTGGGTTGCTAAAAGGGAATGACCGCCGAGGTCGAAGAAATTATCGTGGATACCTACGCGTTCAATGTCGAGGACCTGAGCCCAGATCTCCGACAGTACCTCCTCTGTAGGAGTGCGGGGTGCGACGAATGCCTTACCCAGTTCGGGCCGTGTTCGGTCGGGCGCCGGCAGTGCCCGGCGGTCTACCTTCCCGTTGGGCATCAACGGCAAGGCATCGAGCAGCACGAAGAGCGCCGGCACCATGTGCTCGGGCAGTTTCTCTTTCAGAAAACTACGCAGGTCAGTGGTTGTGGGGAGGGGTTCCCGCTCAGCGAGCACGTAGGCCACCAACCGCCTCTCTCCAGGAGCGTCTTGTGGAGCTAAGACGACAGCCTCCCGCACGGCCGGGTGTTGGCGCAGCGCGGCTTCTATTTCCCCCAGTTCGATTCGGAACCCACGGATCTTCACCTGGTGGTCAACACGACCCAGGAACTCAATGTTCCCATCGGGTAGAAAGCGGGCCAGGTCCCCGGTTTTATACAGGCGCGCTCCCGGCTCCTCGCTGAAGGGGTTGGGAACAAACTTCTCGCCTGTCAGCTCCGGCCGGTTTAAATATCCTCGGGCCAGGCTCACCCCGCCGATGTACAGGTTACCGGGAACACCGATGGGCAAAGGGCGAAGAGCCTCATCCAGAATATACATGCGCGCGTTAGGTATAGGTCGTCCGATAGGAATTGTCGAATCAGCACCGACTCCTTCGCATAACCAATAGGTTGAGTCGATGATTGCCTCAGTCGGCCCGTACACGTTATACAGCTTGGCCCCAGAGCGGTGCTGGAATCGCGTGACCACTTGGGGCAGCAAGGCTTCGCCGCCGCACATGAGAGCACGCAAGGCCACGGCGCCATCGAGCGCGGGTTCCTCCAGGAGGAGCCGCAGGAGGGATGGAACGCAGTGAAAGATAGAGATCTGGTCGTTACGGATGATCTCGGCTAGATAACGGCAATCACGGTGACCGTTAGCTTCGGCAATGACCAGACTTCCTCCTCCTATCAGGGTTGGGAAGATTTCACGCCCAGCAGCATCAAAGGTGATGGGAGTCTTTAGAAGACAGCGATCCTTAGCCGACAGCTCGAGTATGTCGGTTAGCCAGTTGAGTGTATTGCTCAGTCCGCAATGTTCGATTATGACCCCCTTCGGCGGTCCCGTTGAACCGGAGGTGTAAATCACATAGGCAGCGTTCCTGGCTGTCGCGCTACTGACCGGATTCTCCTCACTCTCCTGAGCGATGGCCTCCCACTCTGTGTCCAGGTAGACGACATGAATTCGAGAATTGGCAATCGAGGATCGAGAATCGCCATTATCTTTGATGCGCTCCGCCATCAATCGCTGCTGGGTCAAAAGCACCGGCGCCTGCGTGTCCTCCAACATGGAGACCAGGCGCTCCTTGGGATACTCTGGGTCCAATGGGACGTAAGCGCCACCGGCTTTGAGAATGCCCAGTAGTCCGATGACCATTTCCAACGATCGCTCGATGCAAATGCCCACCAGCACTTCCGGGCCAACGCTCAGCGTGCGCAGGTAATGGGCCAATTGATTGGCACGGGCGTTGAGCTGAGTGTAGGTCAGTTGCCGCTCCTCAAACACAACGGCAACGTTGTCCGGCGTGCGCTCGACTTGTTCCTCAAACAATTGCTGGATACACTTGTCTTCAGGATAATCGGTCTGGGTATCGTTGAACTCGACCAACAATTGGCGGCGCTCGGCGCCGCTGACAATCTCCAACTCACAGATCGCGGCTTCCGGATCGCGGACGACACTTTCCAGCAGCGTGTGGCATTGTCCCGCTAAGCGCCGGATATCTTCCATGCGGAACAAGTTAGCATCGTAGTACAGCTCCATGGTCCAAAGATCTTCTCTTTGAACACAAGAGAGCTTCAACTTGAACCGGTCGGCGCAAGCGAGTCGCCTGTGAATCGATAGTTTGACGGCTGGGGCGGAACAACCCGCGGGTCGTTCCTCAAATTCGAAACTAGCGGGGAAAAACGGCGGCGCCTTGATATCCCCATTCGATCCTACGATTTGTTCCCAACTAAAATACTCCTGCCATTCGAGGACATCGCGTGCCGACTCATTAACCTGCGCCAAGAGTTCACTGAACCGAAGGTCCTTTTTCAGATGACAGTGAAGCGGCAAATATTTTGCCAACGGCCCGATTGCTTCCGGTAGCCCCTCATAGGTCCGACCATCGCAGGCCATCCCGACGATAATGTCTGACAAGCCGGTGAGACGCCAAAGCAGGGTCTGCCAGCAAGCCAGGAAGAATGCAGAAGCCGGCGCGTCATACTTCCGTATGAGTGTTCTGATCTTTGCTGCCGTATCAGGATTAATCGGCGAGGTTAAAAAACGCGGGTCAAAGTGCGCACAGTGTGATGGTCCCGAAGATTGACGTTCAAAGGAAAGCGGTAAGGAAAGAAGAGTAGAAATATTCTGCTTGCGCCAGTATTCTCTTCCCGCTCGCGTATCCGCTGACTCAAGTAACTCATTTTGCCATTCCGCGAGATCGGCGTATTGCATCGGTTCGCCGGAGAGTTCCTCGCAACCTACGCAGGCTGAATAGGCACGGCTGAGTTCGCGCACCAGAGTCCCAAGCGATGCCGTGTCCGCGCACAGGGAGGATAGCGTGACAAGCAGCATGGTCTTGTCTGGCGCCAGAGTAACGATGGATACACGAGCTAGAGGCCCCTTCTCAAAATCAAAGGGCAGTCGGCGTGCCTCCTGAAAAAGCGCCTCGATTCGCGCCTTTTGTTCCGCAGGGCCACAACCGGTCAGATCGTAGCCATCGATCGATGGTATGCTGCCGTCACTTATAACCTGAACGGGAATGGACATCCGTGGCAGGCAAATGAAGGTGGTGCGGAGGATCTCGTGTCGATCGAAGACGTTCCGCACGGCCGCGGCTAAAATCTTTGTGTCAAGATTTCCCTCGATCAGGACGGCACACTGGGTACAATAAGGCCGGCCGGGGTCCTCTTGCTGCAACAACCACAGATACTTTTGCTGGGGTGAAAGTCGAAAACCTTCAATAACTTCCTGTTGTGAGCCGGTCATAGCCTGCCATTACACCATCGTTGGACCTCTGGGTCTTAATGTACATTACAGCAATTACACCTTTTCTCTGTCTGCAGAGTCATAGTAATTGGCTTCTTATACGCCGGACCAGTTATTGTGCTTATTCACTTGATGATTGATTCCCTTGACATCCTCTTGCCCCTCTATAAACACCACTTCCTCAGTCATTCCCTGACGAGTAATTCTTAGTCGTGGATTGCTTCGCAAAGTAGAAAAGTCTGTTGAACGCTTCAGGAGCTAAGGGGAACAGATCTGGGATGGTGCTGAAGCTTCGATAGTGTCATCTGATTCTCGTTCCGCGAAATGAGAACCGCCTCGGCGATCCATGCTAATTGCTCGTTATTCTTGGAGCGAATTTTTGTCCCTGGAATATAGACACCACCATCTTTCGTTTCGGCGATGACGCCCCAATCGAGAAAACTACTAATGACGTAACGTGTAATCCGGTTAACAAAATCTCGGTCACCATACTGTTCGCGCAAACGACGCTGCACATCGGTGCGGCGAGCCTCGTTTTGCAACTTCAGCAACCGGCGAGAGAGCTTCGCCCACACTGCCGACAAATGGATAAGCCGCGATTGTCATGCCCCAATTCAGCAGGAAGCGGGCATCCCGAGAATTATCTGCTCGAAAAAGCTCCAGTGCTTGGGACCGAAGCGCAATCGAATCACTGGGAGGCTCAAACCAAATCCGGCGAATATGCTCCAGGACTTTGCGAATGGTTTCGGCACCAGCATTTTCTGCAGCAACCTCTTTGGCTAAAGAAGCTTTGGCATTTCGCCAAGGCATCTCCTGCGCGGCCAGTGCCATACCTTGTTCCAACCAAATGGCCCGGACTTTGCGCCGGAAAGCGATTTCGATTTTGTTGCGCATATGCAGTTATGTTCAGCTCTGACTGTGAATTCTTATAAAGGGAACGCAAACCTCTTCGATCGCCGCCCCGCCGTGGCAAACCACCGCCGCCTCTTTTTGCGTAAAAGCTTTACCGTATGGCGCCAACACGGCACTGAGGTTCTCTGGTAAACCGGGATTTTCCCAAGGGAAGGCGTCTGGGAATGCCGTTAAACAGCCTTTCCGCAAAATGATGTCAGGGTAAATTCTGCATCGTTCGCCTCGCGTTTCGCTCAAGACCCCCTCTTTCGGTCTACCTATCCCCACTGCCTCCATATTGCCGTGATCCGCCGATATGAATATGTCGAACCCACGTGCTCGAAGGAGATTAATCAGATCAGGGAAAAACCCTTCTGCCGTCCACGTCCGCAACTGACCGGTCATGCCTACGGCTCCGAGTTGCATTCCATGCATGATCTTATCGATCTTGTAAATGGTCAATCCCAAGACTTGAATCTACTGTCGTAATAAGGTCTCCGACGGTTGCGAGATCACCAATATCGCCAGGGATTGCGACGAATTCCGTTTGCGTTGGCGGCAGACCCGCGGTCGATCCAGAATTGTCGCCACCCTGCCTCGTCTCGATCCGCCCGACTTTATGGTTTCCGCGAAATAGCGCGGGACCTTGCCGGAGAACGCAGCCTGCCTTGAAATTGCCGTTACCGTGGGAATCCACGCGAACAGGGCATTTTCCTCCAAAGAACTCTTCGATCCCTGTCTTTTCAGACTTTCCTTTATAATAAGCCATTGATCAATCGACAGCCCGTCAATCAGGATGAAGGCGGCGCGCTGACAAAACTTATTTGAAATCTGATGACTGATAAAACCCGGTATGTGATGAACCATAAGCGGACTGGATGCCGGATAGTTAAAAAGTCCACCGTAGTTGTTCGCGAGCCAGTTAAGAAATCGTTGATTCACAAGGCTACGCAGTTCGGAAAACCGCTTTTGAGAAAGCGAGCGAGCCGAGCTGAGTTGCGTCCAAAGTGCGATCGCCTGCGCATAGCGAAACGCAAACGTCAGCCAGTCTTGTGGCGCTGCGTTGACCTCCGGACATGCATCCGACAGATCTTTTTCTAGCTCGTCGAAACGCAATTCCGAGTTGTCCATTTGATTTCCGAGCAGCCCAACCCGCATCCACGCTCGATCTAGATTCTCGGCCCCAGCCCATTCCACCGGCGTGAGAAGCCCGTCCTTAAACAAATTATCGACGTATATGCGAACATCGTCGTGGTTGAAAGGTAATAAATCGGGACCAAGATATTTTAATGGCGGCGACTGCTCCTTCACTTGCCCGGTCAATTCGCGAGACTGGCGGACGAATATAGGCCACCTCTCGTCAAGGAATTCCCAAAACGCGGAGCGATTGCGAAGGATGACATCGAGGGGCCAGCTTCGGAAATCCCGGATTTGGCGCAAGCAGGCTTCCAAATATTCATCCAGCATGAGAGGAACATTCAACTTTTTGTAATGCCGCTGAAACAGCATCCGAAGGAGGTCGGCTGTGTTCTTGATCACACTCGGTTCTATCCCGAACACGTGCCGAAGAACGAAACCGCGGGTCTGTGCCTCGTCGTAAGCCTGAGACCCATACTGCTGTTGGGCCTGGAAAAGCGCGTCGAAATAGACCGTCTCCAGTTGGGAAATAACTGAATACGAGAGCTTGGGGAAAATGTCTTTGAGGGTGAAGGACAAGCGATGAGCGTTGGCGAGCACGTCGGCAGGCAGCGTCTCGAACTCGTGCTCTGCCGGTTTAAAGACAACGACCAGTTCCGATCTCCTCGCCGGCATCCCATTTCGAGCGAAAACGGCTTTCATAATCGAAGCGGAAAGACACAGAGTCTTCAAACTGTAGGATTGAGAAACCTTTTGCCTGGATGGCTTGGAATACACCGGGATCGCGCAGTAGGCCGTCTGGATCAGAGACGGCGGTGACCCGTGCGACGTTTGGCACGAAGCGACGGACGATTTGTTCACGCCATTCAGACATGGTTAGCAGACTTTCAACATGAGCAGCGGCGTGAGTTGCGGTATGACCTGGCTTTGTCGTTTGAACTCCTCCGCCGATTGGGCTTGTTCCTGGGTGAGCTGGCGCAGTCGGAACTCACGGACTTCGGGCAGCCCAATCGCCTGAAGCAGTTTGCGCCGCGCACGGAAACTGTATTCTGCTTTGTCCTTTTCGAGCTGAAGCTGGCTCAAGTGCCGTTGCCGCATCTCCAAGTATAGATCGCGGCACTGCTCGTGCGCGAGCGCCTCGGTTTTGCGAAAAACTTCTTCGTCCATCGCTGCAGCCGGCGTTTGATCCACGGACCACGGTTCAAGACAAAACTGCTCCCACAGAAATCGAGCCGTCGGCGCCAGTACCCGCCCGTCGTCATGGACGAACAGCGGCAGCATCCGGCGCTTCTCGCGGTCTTGCGTCAGGATGCTGAGTTCCCAGAGCGACCACAAACCGACAAGGTTGGCCGGAAGTGACGAAAAGCGGAGTGAGGGGATCGGCATGCCGGGCACAAAGCGGGGCAGGCGCGAGAGAATGCCGCGTACCTTGGGATGATCGAGCCGAAGCAATTCCGTTTTGGGTGGCGGCGTGCCGGTGCGCGTGGGGAGTGCGTACAGGTGCATTTGGGTCTCGCCGGGCCATTGGATACGGATGCTGTCCAACTCGGCTTCGTATTTGCCGCCGAAAGCATCCAGATAATTCTCGGTCATGCGTTCTACCCACTCGGCCAACGGGTGATTCAGCGCGTTTTTTGCCTCCTCAGGCGACAGCACATCGCCATTGGACAGTATGGAATTTTTAGAGTGAGCATCACCGGCGCGGGCTTTGATCGTCTCGGTCACTTCCTCGATGGTTTGTGGAATCCGGTCTGGATGCAACAGCGCGTCAACATATAAGTTGTCGAACAGGTGCGCGGCTTCGGCGGAGTCCAGCACGTCGCTGGTTTTGTCCACGCCAAACTCTTCGAGGATAACAGCGAGCTTTTCTTCCAGAACATCGCGCACGCGAAATTCGACGCTGTCGGCGAAAAGAAAATTGATCGCTCGAACAACGGATTCCTGGCCGATACGGTCTACGCGTCCAATGCGTTGCTCCAAGCGCATGGGATTCCACGGCATGTCGAAGTTGACGACGATATGACAGAACTGGAGGTTCAAGCCTTCGCCGCCGGCATCGGTGGAAATGAGAATCCGGACTTCCTTGGCGAACGCTTCCTGCACCTGCTGGCGTTGCTCCATGCTCATGCTGCCGTTGAGACAGGCGACCGATATGCCCCGATTGGTGAGAAACTCCGCGAGCATCTGCTGGGTTGAACAAATTCGGTGAAGACCAGCAGCTTCACGTCCGGGTCGCCTTCCTCTTGCTGGAACTTGTACACCCATTCGAGCAGCGCCTCCGCCTTAGCGTCCGGGCCACGAGCCTGCACCTTCCGCGCCGCTGTCAAAAGCAACTCCACTTCGGCGCGTTCGTTTTTCAAAGCCGCGAGTCGCGTCCTGAGAAATGATTCGAGCTGGTCCTGTCCATCCAACTCGTTCCACTCCTCCTCGGCCATCAAAGGCAGCAGTGAAAGTTGCTCGCCGGGTTCTTGCAGAGCAGAGAGACGCTTTTCCAGCGTGGTAATGATGGCATTCGTAGAACTGGTGACCAACCGCTGCATCAGGATCATCAAGAAGCCGACATACGTCTTTTTCTCGCGCATGGCCTGGTTGTAACCTTCGCGCACATATTCGGTGACCGCGTCGTAGAGTTGCTTCTGGTCCTCGTGGCCTGTCCAATTCACGCCTACCAATTTGGTGATGCGCGGTTTGAAGAGCGAATCACCCTCCGCGTCAATCGCCTGGCGTTTCTCCGTGCGAATCACATAGGGATGGATGCGCTCGCGGGTAACGCTGCCGGGTTCAGGAAAAGCATTCTTATCCAGTAACGATACGAGCCGGTGAAAAGCGTCGCTCTTGCCTTGGTGCGGCGTAGCCGACAACAAGAGAAAATAGGGACTCGCTTCCGACAGGCCACGGCCCAATTGATGACGCGCAACCTGTTCGGAGCTGCCGCCGATGCGGTGGGACTCATCCACAATGATCAAATCCCATCCTGCCGTGATGAGATCCTCAAATCGTTCCTTGTTGAAATCAGAAACATCGTCTCGTGACCACCCCTGACGCGCTTCAAGCGGTTTGACCGAGTCAAGTGAGCAAATCACCTGGTCAAACGAGCGCCAGACATTTTCATTGGACGCAATGCGGCGGTAAGCGGCAAAGTCAGCGGGCGAGAAGAAACGGAAGTCCTCGCCGAAGTGCGTTTGCATCTCAGCCATCCATTGGGTGACGAGCCCCTTGGGTGCAATAACCAACGTGCGCCGCACCAGACCACGCAACTTGAGTTCGCGCATGATCAAGCCGGCTTCGATGGTCTTGCCTAAGCCGACTTCGTCGGCCAATAGGAAGCGAACGCGATCCTGTGATACGGCGCGGCGAAGTGCTCTCAGTTGGTGCGGCAACGGAATAACCGATGCGCTCGCCGGAGCGAGCAGAACATCCTCACTCAGGAGATTTGCGATACGGGCAGCGTAGAGGACATAGCGTATGCGAGCCGGGTGTCCCGCCTCGGCGGCATCAAGTGGCTTCAGGCGATCCGGCGTGGCGCGGACGACGCTGTTGGTCGCGGGAAACCAGACGTGATAGGTGGCATCGTCCCAAAGACGCGAAACTTCAACCACCTTGCAAGGCTGGCGTTGTTCGATACTCCATAGCCATTGACCGGTTTCAAACATTTTGCCATTTCTCAAACACGCACTCGCTGTCGTACAAAGAGCGGAACCCGTTGACGGAGACGCGCGTGAAGGTCGAGCGTTTCCTTGTCATGGGACAATGACATTACTACAGCAAATCGCTGATGTGTTATTTCTGCGGGCGCCCACATCCGCTGGCACAATACGACTAGATACAGCGGGGTTCCTCTTTCGTATGCCCAGCCTTGTCTAACGATCTCTATCCAAGCGCTTTGCAGCGTCCCACCATTCCGCACATTGGACGATGGCTGCAGATTGATTTTGTTTCGGGTCAATTCCGATCGCCCCGGAGGAACCCCGTCATCAAGCTGGTCGCGTTCGTTTCGATCCCATGTTCTGTAGGCGTCCGCTAAGGCCTGCGCATCCAAATTCCTGTAGAGCGCGAACTCCATCGAAAATCCAAGGTAGCTGTCTTTTCGCGTCGGGCGCGTTGGCGGATCGAAGGCGAGTGTCACGCGCATCACCCGCCTTCCGCGTTCAGAGAGGAACTCATCGGGCAGTTCCGGGAGTTCAAAAAGCCGGAAAGTATCGGCTTCGATCTGACCGTCATATAGTAGCCACGGTTCGTTTTGCGCGGCATCCAGCGCTCTCTCCAAATTTGGTTGGCCGTATCCGTAAACACGAAGAACCTGCTCTGCCGAATCATTGAGATTGCTCCACACCGCTGGCTTGGTTTTGGGGACTTGTGCAGAGTGCGCAATCAAAGCGCGGATCAGATTGGAAGAATATTCCGGATAGCGACGCATCAATTGCGCCGCGAGGTTCGCGACTTTGGGAGCAGCGAAGCTCGTGCCCGCTCTGGATACGAGGAATTGTCCTTGGGCAAAATTTTTCCCCGCCGTGACAATCCCCGAATTCCTCAGGTGGGTACGGTCTAAAATCCAGTCGCCTGCCGCCTCGACGATGTCCGGCTTAATGGCTCCATCTATGCCTTTGCCCGAGCGTGTGAAGGGCGACGGGAAGCCCGCTTCTCCGGCAATCGCTATTTGAACGTCCGGGTCCCAATAGCGATTTGCCTCCGGGCCGATCCCAATTCCTCCGACGGTAACAGCCAATGCTGCCGTGGCTGGATCGATGAGTCTTGCCTCCGGCTCAAGCAAATAGTTCGGATACTGGCTACGGGTTTCCTCCGGGGTTCGACTCGCGTTTGGTTGCAGATTACCTGATGACACTATGATCAGAATGCCTCGTTCCGCGAATCGGTAGGCCAGGTCATCAATGGCGGCTGCGAAGCGGGTCTGGTAACCGTCAGAGTATACTTTGGTCAGGTCGCCGAGAGAGATGTTGACGATGCGAGCAGTCGGATAGGTGCTTAGGAAGTAGGTTATTGCCTGGTCGAATTGGCTTTCCAGCAGAATGTCCTCGTCATATTCATTATTTTCATCGGTCACACGCCCAGAGAACAGCTGTGCTGTCGGCACGAAGCGGCCGGTACGGAAGGAAGCAAGAAGATCCCCGTAAGCTGCCACGCCACACACACCAGTGCCGTGCCCGCCGGTAGTCGCATCAGCCGGACCACTGATCGACCGCCGACCTAGTGCGTCAGGAAATACTTGGGCATCTCCGAGGGCTGGTGCGATGAGTGGGTGTTGTTCCATCACTCCACTATCGAGAACAACAATCCCCACCAGATCGCCTGGGGCTTGAGCGGGAATGTCCATAGCACCCACATTGGCTTGGAAAAGTTCGACGTGCTCGAAGGCCGGCCGGGCCGGTCGATCAATTTCCTTCACTTCCGGCATGTTTAGCAATTCTTGCAACGCCGCTTCGGTCAGCCGGGCGCGGGCAACACAAATCGAGTCACCGGTCCAGCGATCCGTCATCCGAAGGTTGTACCGTGCCAAGACCGCGGCAACCGACTCCAGAAAACGAGCGCAATCATCACGTCTGCCTGTGTGCCAAACCTCAATATCAAGAGGTGGTGTTTCGCTCGACTGAACTGGGCGGTTGCGCAACCGGCTTCCGATGCGGTCTTCAGACGTAAGAGGAGAGATGTCCTCTATCACGTCAAGCTCGGCGTATTGAGCGCCTCGCGGGATCTGCCCTGAATAGCTTTGGAGACGGCTCCTAATTTCTGTGAATTGTGCATCGTCGGTAGATACAACCAACGCGCGCTTTGGATCTTTAGCCAGCAAGCGCAAACCCATCCGTGCCAACGTGGCTTCATCCAGGTCTCGTTGCGGATTCAACGCAACACGAAAGATATTGGCGGGATTAAACCCGGTTGGGTAATCGCGCTGTTTCTGCTGAAGAGCAGTAACAAGCGCGTCTACCTCGCTCAGCAGCTTGCTGCCGTGCTGAGGCCGGTTGCGCGGAGTCGCCGGTGGAACTACCTGTCGCTTCCGGCGAACAAGTGGTTGACCATATTCCGGTAGAGCAAGATGTTCTCGGTCACGTGCCATTCCTTCTAGACCCGGTTCCTTTCCTCTTGCCCTTGCGTGTGATATCAACGCTGCGGTCCATCTTCGATAACGTATCCACCCTCAGCCGGTAACTCGCTGAGGCTTCTTCGACGTCCCGCTTTTCCACCTGTCTCCGGCCGTCCAACAAAAGTCGGCGAATAATCTCAGTGACAAGCCATTCGATGTCGGAGCCCGAAGCCCCATCGGTCAAACGAGCCAGGACAGCAAGCTGCTCGTCCGTGTGACCAAAAGCCCGGAAGAAAATGCGCAACATCAGCAAGCGATCCTGTTCCTTGGGTAGAGCGAATGAAACAATACTGTCAAAACGACGCCATAAAGCCGAGTCCAACATGAATTGGTGATTCGTGGCGAAAATCAGCAAGCTTTCACCTTGGTATCCGTCCATCAATTGAAGCAGAGCGGTAACGACCCGTTGCAGCTCGCCGTGCTCCTGCCCACGGTCGCGTTCCTTGCCAAGCGCGTCGAATTCATCGAACAGCACCACAAAACAGTCCTGTCCGATGAAATCAAATATTCTCCGCAGATTGGTTGCGGTCTCGCCCAAGAACGACGAAACCACCGTATCGAGCCGAACGGTTGCGAGTGGCCACGCCAGCGCCGTAGCCATGACGGACGCCGCTAGCGTTTTCCCACAGCCGGGAGGTCCAACGAACAGCATTTTCTGCTTCGGCTTCAGTCCCCCGCCAAGAAGCAAGTCACGCCGATGGTTCTCGTCAGCGACTGCCTCCAACTGCCGCATCGCAGCAGGTGGGAGAACCAAGCGATCCCAAGGTAAGTCAGGCCGGGTAACAGTCAGTAACGGGAAACCCTTGTCTTTGTCCTTGGGAATCTCCCACTCAACTCCGGGTTTCCCCGCCGGCTTGAGGCGGATACCGTTATTGCCGTTGCAGAGAATTCGCTCAAGATCGTCTGCCAGAGTACGGTGGTTCAAGCTGCGCTCACGCTGGATCAGGTCCTTTGCAGCACGGCGAAAGCTATCATCGTCTCTGTGGACGTGACTCTTCAAAAGTTCTCGAATGATGCGACCTTCGGACATCAGTTTTCGTTGCTCGTTCGTGTTACGGCAGTATCGTAAATCATCTGCAATTGCTCGTCTTCATTCAGCACGCTTTCGGGGAGCATGTCAGCCACCACTAGAATCGTCTGGTAATCTTTCTGTTGATAGCAGTGCTTGAAGCCAACGCGGACTGCCTCGGAGCGGAGTTCTTTGAGTTTTTTACCCTTAGGGATCTTCGGACGTGGTAGCAGCCAGGCCGGGCAGCATCTGGCCTGCGTTGGCCGTCAACGCGGGCCGCGTGTAGCCATCCGGTAGATACGTCCAGAATTCCTCCAACAGTTTTTTGTTTCGCTGTTGCTCCACTTGGATAAGATTCTTCGGATCCGGGACAAACCAACGGTTCTTGGCCTTTGCCTTCAACTGCACATGGTCTTTCGCCAGGTTCCGCAAATCCTTGAATTGGGTCGAGAGGTAGCTGTGAATCTGGCTCGGAACCTCTCCCGCTCCGCTATAGCAGAGGAAATTTTGGTCAAGTAGCGCGCTCAGTTCCGGCCGAGTCTCCCACTTCTTCCAACTAGCGCTGAGTTGTTGCATGAACTCCGGCTGGATATCTTGATACGTGGATGGCCGATCTTTGAGAAACCCTCGCATCCAGTTTATAGCGCTACGCTCATCTTCCACGAAAATCGCTAATTGACCGACACTTTCCATCTGCGCCCGCTTCTTATCATACTCAGTGACCTGCTCTGGCAGAAAATACACACCGTCACGCTCCGGGAACTTCTCTGTTAAACCCGCCTGGAATTCGGCAGAAGAAAGTGGAACAGGGGTCGAATGACCAACGTAAAAGGCCACCATGCGGTCATAGAGGATGCGCGGGTCGCGCTCCGCGATGGGTTCCAGTTGGCCGCCTTTCGGTTTGACCACGGGCAAATTTCTTAAGTGTGTACGGATGAAATCCCAGACGCCTTCCTCCGTCTCACCACGTTTGGAGAATCGCTCTTCCAGACCACCGTTTGGCTTGTAGGCCGAAATAATGAGGTCTTGCTTAACAGCGGTTGTCGTTGTCACAGCCCTAAAACTTCCAGATTGCTTGTCCAGAGCGGAGACGTTAGCAACAACGAATCCCACCTCCTGTAGCGACGTCTGAATGGAATTCCACACGCTGGCTTGAGTGTTAGAAAATTCCACCGTCATCCATCTACCAGGTTTCAAGATTCTGAAGGCTTCGGCGAAGCAAGCTTTCATCAACGATTTATAGCCATCGAGTGTTGTTCCAGTCTTTCTCCGCCGGTGGACTACCGCTTCTTCTTTGTCTTGCGTGTAAACCCGGAGCCAGCTTTCCCAGACTAGACTGAGCTCCGAGTAAATGATGTTGCTGCCAAAGGGAGGGTCCAGAAACAAGTAGTCAAGGGAATTGCTGGCGAGGCTCAGCGCAGTCGAAGATACTGTGGTAATGATATTGGTTCCGCGGGAAGCACCGTTACAGCGCATCATGGCGGAAATCGCGCGCTGCCTTCTACGCATCAAGTCCGACACCCTCGCTTCCTTGGACAGGGAGGGGATGTAAAGTGCCCCCTTGAGGATACCGCCGGCGGTGTTTTCTGGATTCCGTGAATCATAGCGGAACGAGCTCATTCGTGAAGCAATCTGGACCGTTCCTGTGAACGCGAAGAGCAGAGGGCTGCGCAGTTCAGATGGCGTTTGACAAATCTTTGCATGGAGGTACGCCAACCAAAAGAGATTTCGCTTAGTGAAGAATCCATCCAGCGAATAGAGGCCGAGCGAGCGGTAATCCCGCTCATACCAGATGTCAATGTCGCGATCTATGCGATCCCTCGGATAAAAGAACGGTATCTCCTTGCCCTCGATTTCTTCTGCCAACTTCAAGTCTTCTTTAGACGGCGCTTTGTCATATCGTTGCCCGCCGTATTTGTAATTCACCAACACAGGGGTTTGCTTTGCTCTATCAACAACTTTATTTGTCTTTTTGTCAAAGATCTTTTCTTGGCGGCGATCTAGGTCCGATTTCTTGAGCACGGCCCGGCAGTGATCGCATTTGAAACGGTCACGGACTTGACCCGTTTCCCGGTCAATGGCAACAGAAAAGAACACCACATCCTCGCCACATTCGGGACAAACAAAAACGTCACTCCAAACGATGTAGTTAACCTCCGCATCCGCGGCTCCGGTTGAATGCCTTGTACGAAACATCCAGCCGTAATCATCTTCGACTTCCTTGAGAATTTTCTTGGCTTCTCGGTCGAAAGCGTCAACGTCAACCGGCATGTTGTAATTGTAGGCAATGAATGTTGCGGCAGGCGACAGGTCATTGAGGATCGGCTCGACGTGCACCGAGATTTGAAAAGGGCTTGCCTTCTTCGTTGAGAATCGTGCCGTCATCCTGCACGCGGTAGCCAAGCGCCTGTACTTCGGTGCGGTCGCCACATAGTTGAGCCGCTACGCCAGTCATGCCCGTACCGCAAAACCCATCGAATACGATTTCGCCAGGCTGCGTGTAGTGGAGGATGTAGCGCATGATCGCACGGTGCGGGACTTTGGTATGATAAGAGTGGGCGTTGTAGATTGGATGGGTCTTGCCCTCGCTCACGTCCGCCGCAAAGGGCTCGCGGTGGTAGGGCTGCTTCGGGTCAAATGGTATGCCGTAGTGCTTGATGAAGTCGCCGAGCCATGGATTCGGGCAGGCGGTGTAATAAGGCGGATCGGACAGCGCCAGTATGTCTTCATCCTTGCCGATCGGGAAACCTTCAATCTTGCGAAACTCCGGGTCCTTCAGTTTTTGGGCTAGCAGTTTCAGGTAATGCTCTCGCCGGGCTGCGTCGCTGGGGAACGTCTCGCCAAGGCACTCGACTGGCCCGGTGGTTTGGTTCGGCAGATTAAGTTTGGATTGTTCCATGGTTTCAAAAAGCCGCGAAGCGTTGCCAAAAGATTGCAAGGGTCTGATACTCTTTATCAATCATCATTTCCAACCGTCAGCTTGTTCAGTGAACATGTTGGCCGTAAGCGGGCAAGCCTGTTCAGTGATCAAGCCGTTGAGGGGATTTAACGGCGAATTTGCATCGAGTTCCTCATCGCGCCATGTATTTGCTTATTCGATAACCAGCCGGACCTTTTCGGCATCGCGTCCTTTGAGAATTTTATCGATATAGTCCGCGAACCTCTCTTTGAATTCCTTTGGGGTAGCAGGACTTCCGTCCGGGAACAAAACCTTCTTCAAATCATCGAGCTTGATCGGCAACTTGGACAACCCGGATAGAGCGCTTTGGATGGCGACGAGGAATTCCTGATTTATGTCGTCGGGCAGTTCTTTGTCTGCCATAAAGCTTTTAAGCATCTTTTTTTGAGCCGCCTTTAGCAGGTCGAAATTGCTCTGGATCACCGGGTCGTTTAAATCGTTGAGTAGGCTCTTGGTCCAGCCTTTGTGAATCCGGTCAAGCTCGACTTTCAGGTTTTTCAAACGAGTCTCGGCAGATATGCTGGTGTCTTCCATGCTCGGCCAGAAGCCGTCGGGGGATCGGGGTTTGTTTTCCAGATCCTTTTCTGTAACCGCCGTTCCCGTCTTGATCTTATCAAGTTGGCTGTCGAATTGAGTTAACTGCACTGAGTTGATTGAGGCAACTGTGGCTAAGCGACGGAGTTGCTTGAGGCGGTAATCTTGAAGGAGAACTTTTTTCCCCTTGTCCTGCGCTAAACTAAGCCGCGCTTTGCGATAGAGTTCGAGATAAATCTTGATGTACTCGGCCTTGAGCTTTTTCAACTGAGCGAGCAGTTCAGCTTTGAACGTTGCGGATTCCCGTTGGCTAGGTTTGCGAATTTCGGCGAGCAATTCGGTTCGCTTGCTTTTGCTTTCCGACACCCAATGGTGATCCTCCGGAAGCATGGCTGCCGCAGCAGACAGGTATTGGGTGAATTGAACTAATTCCGCGCAATACTTTTGGAGATCTTCTACTTCCTTCAGCCGGTGAAATGAAGTCTCGTAACCTTTGATTTGTCCGGCATCGTACTTAAAATTCTTGAGCTTGCCGGGGGTATTATAAGCTTGAAGGCTTTCGAGAAACTCTTTGGCGTCCGTCATCAGCGTTGAAAGCTTTTCCATTTCCTCGCCGCTGAACAGGTTCTGGCCCCAGAAAGGAATGCCGCCGAGAAGCTGCTGCTTTGCCCAAACAAGTCTTTCGACCCGCTCGTTAATTACTTTGTGTAGTTGCTGTACCGGGACGGAGTCGCCTTGCGTAACCTGAATCGCCATGCCCGGCGCCAAGTCCATAAGCTCGAACAACGCTTTGAGGCTGCCAATGTCCCAATCCTTGGGGCGCTCCACGTGCTTGAAGTTTTGTAGGTCTTGCAACGGTGTGGAGGTAAGTGCGTTGAGGTTTGTAGCGTCGAACTTGGCTCCGGGGATAGCCAGAACGACATCCCCAGCGTGAACCAGAGCCGTTAATACTACTGACACCCAAACGGGTTCGAGACGAAACTTGTCGGGAACCATGAATTCAATTTCTGGTTCCAATGGGGTGATAATTTCCTGGCGATTGACGACTTGCCCCTGACCTTTGACCTTCAACTGGTCGAGGATGTAACGCGCGTACCGTGATTTTGACGGGTCAATTTTATCCGCGTCCAATAATTCCAGCGCATCGAGAACGGCGGTGGCCTGTCGGGTGCGATTAGTTTGAGCGATACCCCGTAGAGATTCCTGAGCGGCCTGCTGTGCGTTTCCGTCGCGTCCGTAAGTAACCAGTGCTGAGAAACGGGGATACTCCGGGGCGCAATTAGCAAAATGCTCGGCAAGACATTTGGCGGCGACGGTATTGACCGCATCTCGGATATTCAGACTCCCACCGCCACCCGTTCCTTTTAGCCATTCTAAGAATTTCTTCCGTGTTCCCTGATGAGTTACCTCGACGGATTGGAACAGATGCTCGCGAAGCCACTTCGTGAGTACCGTGAGATGCTCAATTGCCTTTTTCTCGTAGGTTTGCTTTTTGATACCCGAGGAAATGTGGCCCAGCTCAATGCCGCAGCGTATAGTCGAAGACTCTGCGAAAACGCCTCATCTTTTCCGGTCAGGCGAAAGAACACCTCGTCAGCCTTTTTATCATCCGTGTAACGAGGGGGGTCAAAGGGCTGAACGAAGTAGAGATAAAATTCACGGCGCGGCACCGCTGTGGATCGATCGTTAGGTGCGCCAAAGAACAGGTACCCCAAACGTCCAGCTTTGCGTTCCTGCCATTCTAATTCGTGCTGCCAAATTTGAAAGCCGGTTATATGGGTAGGTATATCGGTGCATTCAAGCACTTGGCGAAGCGCATCGTAGTAATAGCGGTCGAGGGTGCTTCCGTCGAGGGATTCCGCGCGTTTCTCGATGAGCGCGTCGTAATCGTCGGTCTTTTTCAGATCGAGGAAATACTGCCGGTTGTCTTTGTTCGACGAAATAAATTGCCCGCTTACGGTCTTGTGAATTTCTCTTAGCGTATTCTCGATCAGCGAAAGCAAGTCGTCTGCCGGCTCTCCGCCCATATCAGCGGCGCCGGAATGGTAGAGACACAAGCCGTCGCGCAGTTCTTCGGGAGTCAAACCAAGCGGTGAATAGAGATCGCCGGTTGTCAGGCGATGTACCGAGAGACCCTCGATGATGCGCAAGGCCATCGGTTGGTAGGTTTTCTTCGGGAAGGCACTACGAACTTTGGCTTCCAATATCTCACTGCAATCGATGATTCCTTTGACATCCGGCAATGCACGGTGCGCAGGGTTTTCCTTTAGCGCCTTCCAGAAGCTGTCAAATGCAACGACGCCGGGGCGATCTTGGGGGACATCGCTAGCCACAAGAGCCTTAATGTCAGATGAAATGATTTGCAGAATACCGCGCTTTTCAACAATTGGAATTCTGCCGAACGTATCGATGTATTCGGGATGAATTGGAAATAACGCGGCGAAGTCATCCATCCGCTCGGTCATATTTCCGTAGAATTTCGCGAAAGGCGCTAGATACTCACGAACCTGTTGGAGTTGCGCCGGTGTCTTTTGCAGCAGGCGGTTCGCGACAACATATTTGACGTCGGTGGTCGCAATCGGCACCTGCAGAAACCGGTCTTTAACGCGGCCCAGGCTATCAGCCACGTGGGCGAACCGGCCGCTATCAAAGATGGCCTCCTGCACACCCGCGATAAAGCGAAACCGAGTATCCTTGCAGACCTCGCCGATCTCACGCAGGAATCCCAAATCTAGAATCAACGGTTGATCGTGACGGCTGCGGAGATAATCTAGCAATTCATCGACTACCAAAAGCAGGCCATGATTTGGGAATTTCTTGATGAATACTCCCATCATCGCGTCGAAGGCGGTCTTGTTCTCGCGAATCTTATCAGCGGCAGGGAATTGAAACTTTATACCCCACTGGTCAAGTCCTTCTTCCAAGTGACCGGTGATAATTTCTCGGAGAGACATTTCCGTGGCGCCGATCTCCAAGCGAATGACCTTGAATTTTCCCGCGATTGGCGACACGGCTTTACGCGCATTGTCGTTAGTCAAGAGTGATTGAATATCCTTGTTTTCAGCAATGCTTGAAATGACCGACATCAAATGGGATTTCCCGGTGCCGTAGTTCCCGACGATTAATAGGCCCCGATTATCCTGGGGCGCAACGAACTGAAGGTTCGGAATGACAAGATCTGAGAGCCGATTAACCATCGGCTCAGAAATGACATATGTCGAGGCATGCTCCTTCGCCTTGTCGAGTTTGTTCGCCTGCCGTAACTCGATAACGGACTCAATGGGTTGAAACTGGATTAGCTCGTTGTATTTCATCAGATCAAATCCTTTCAACCTGGTTATCCGAGATGGAAAAAACTGGATAGCCGCTTGGTGTTTCCCGGAAGAAGTCGGGATGATCACCATAGCCAAAAGTTAATATCTTGCCATCGTACTTTCCATTCCATGTGGACACGATAAGGCGGTTGCGCGAAATGTCTTGCAGAAACACGAGGGGATTCAAGCGCAACGTCGAATCGAATAGTAGTTCCGTATTGTCTACGCATACGCTCAGTTGGCTCGGCTCATCAATCACGTCTCTAGCAATCTCCTCTGCCTTTAGCCTCCGCTGCCGCCTGGTTAAGTTCAATAATCTTTCGCTCAATTTCAGACTCAGATTGATGACCGGCATATCGAGTTGGTTGGCAAGTTGGTTCAGTAGTTTCGTCTTACCGGACCCGGATGGGCCAGCGATAACAACCAGCTTATGATACGCGCTTTGCGCAGATCGGATGACCTCGACTAGCTCTTCAAATGAAAGCTCGGCCATAAGGTTTTCTTATTCAGCTTACTGAAATGAAACGCTCAATAATCACAAATTCATATGTGGCTCGCACTCGTAAATCCGGCAGGGTCGAAGTCGCCACTCCTACCCAACACCCGGGGCTCCACTCCGGTTCAAAAGTTCAACGTTCAAGCGTTTAACCGTCTGAAAGCTGATGCCCGTTCCAATCGTTCCAGCCGTTCAACCGCTGCGCTCCGTTCAAGTCGTTTGACGACAACTGCCGAATCCCTCTGAACCACGCGTGCTATTACGCGGCGTTTAACGGCGATATCTTCTCGATCTTCCTCCCAATCGTTCTTGCCGCTTCCCAGAGATCGACGGCGCGCTGAGCGTTTAACCAAAATTCGGGACTATTGCCAAACAAACGAGAAAGACGCAGTGCCATTTCAGGGCTCACGGAACGGCGTTCGCGAAGCAATTCATTGACAGTCTGACGTGATACGCCGAGTGCCTCCGCGAACCTCGATACGCTCAAACCATAGTCGGGGAGGAAGTCCTCACGCAGCATTTCACCCGGGTGGGTAGGCCGAATAATTCTTTGCTTATCATTCCGAATAGTCATCTTGCACCTCGATTCAGTGATAGTCCGTTAGCTCTACGTCGTAAACATCTCCGTCCACAAATCGAAAACAAATTCGCCATTGATCATTGACGGATATGGAGTACTGTCCGGCCCGGTCTCGTGAAAGCTGATGGAGCCGGTTGCTGGGCGGAACCTTTAGGTCCTCCAGGGTCGCAGCTAAGTCAAGATATTCCAGTCTCCGTAACACTCGCTTCCTAATGTCCGGCGGAAACTGCCTTGATCTCCCGGTGTGATAGAGTTCGTAGGTGGCTTTGTCCGCGAACGTTTTGATCACGTCACCACTGTAAACCGTCGCGTGACAATCGTCAATTTGCGTGATTTGAATGGTCTCCGGGGTCAGGTCAAAACGTTGAGCTCGCAGATGCAACCTGGGCAAAATTGGCGTTACTCTACTGGATTTGCCGGCGCTCTCACAAGAGAAGTGTTCGTGGTCAGCATAGCAGGGAGCCGGGAGCATAGAGCAAAGAGCCGGGCCGTATGCATGCCCGTGATTCGTGAGCTTGAGACGTGCTCCGGCTGGAAAAATAACGTGATCGTGATTCGTGTTCGTGATTCGGAACTTGCAGGTTTTGAGAATTCGCAAACCGTCAAAAATGATCGTCCTTAATTCCGTCCCTTCTTTTGTTTTTGTGACTTGGACGCATCTAAAACAGTTACGCCGACCAAATCCTTATCCCGATAGCGGAGCAGGATGCCTTTGTCTGCCAGGAGCTTCGTATCCGTTGCTTTCTGTGGTCGCTTGAGGCTTATGTACAAGACATCGGCCTCCTCGTCATAATCGATCCATGCCTTTTTTTGGGGCAACCGGATCAGATGCGGCACCGCCTCCGAAATATCGTCCACTGCTTTAGCTAGGGCTGTCCTTTTCGCCATTTGATCAGTCTCCTGGAAATCTGCGACGTGAAGTAGGCGGTGATAACAAACCCGTCTTTTGCACTCAATTCTTTATATATCACCGCTAGATATTTCCTTCTACCCAAAGAGCGTACGGCAATCAGCGCGCCGCGATGTCCCCGCAAGATCATGTCTGGATCTTCGATAGCCTCCAGAACTTCATCATAATAACCCGCGACGTCGTCATGATTCTCGACGATGTGAAACCACCGCTCGTCAGTAAGCCGAATAGGAACACCGCTTTGGGAAATTACGACATCCATCGTGAGCTATCAAAACAACGGCGATGATCAGCAAATCTTCTTGCGCAAACCTTTTGACGAGTTTTTTATGTTCTCCTAGTGATGCCGCTGTTTTCGCTGAGTTGCGATCCAATTACAGGCTTCCGCTTGACAGTCTTTAACTTCTGGAGATTGGCTTTTCTGTACTCTTGTCGCGCCGTGACCAGTTGTTGCCTGTCGGCTTCGGCGAGTATCTCTTTCAGCGCGCTCAACTTCGCAGTGGGCTGTGTAACGACATGGTTTAGAACTGTTTCAAAGTGTCCTGCCATCCGGATGATGGCAGCAGCATCAAACAGATCCGTGTTGTATCGTAGGGAGGCAGAAAACGATGATGCAGTTTCGATGATCAACATGGCCAAGTCGAGAGTGGCCGACCGGTTTTCCAGGGGGAGGGACTCCAGCACAAGCCCGCCAGAATTCATCCGCAGCCCCGTTTCGCCCAGCGCGAACGCCGGTACTGCCTGTTCCGCGAGCCGGTGCGGTTTATCCAGTACGAACATGACCTGGCAGAGCGGCGAGCGGCTGAGGTCGCGGGCCGGCCGGAGTCGTTGGACCAAGCGAAGAGTGGGGTAATCCTGATGCTCGAGAGCCGCCAGCACCGTCTGGCGCACCTGACCAAGAAACGCCCGGAAAGTAAGGTTGCCGGAAAGATTCGCGCGTAAGACAACAGGATTGGCGAAGAAGCCCACAATCCCCTCAAACTCGGCCCGGTTCCGCCCGGCCATGGGGGAAGCCACCAGGATGTCTTCCTGGCCGGTGTGGTAGTGAAGCATTACTTCGAATGCCGCCAGAAGGACCATGTACAGAGTCGCCCCTTCGGCCTTGGCGAGCGCCTTGAGCCGCCGGGCCAGTTCATCGTTCGGAGTGAAATCATGCTGGGCGCCGCGAAAAGTTTGAATCGGCGGTCGCGGCCGATCGGTCGGAAGATTGAGCACGGGTAACGGGCCGGCCAATTGCTTCTTCCAGTAGGCCCATAGCCGCTCACCTTCCGGACTCGCCAGCATTTCGGTTTGCCAACGAATAAAGTCCGTGTATTGCAGATCAAGCGGAGGTAGAGCCGCTGGCCGGCCGACCTTTTCCGCAGCGTACAGCACGCCAAGCTCATTCAGGATCACCGCGAGGGACCAGAAATCAACCACGATATGGTGCACGATCAGCACAAGGATGTGTTCCTGTGCCGAGCGAGTGAACAAACTGACCCGCAGCACAGGTCCTCGTTCCAGATCAAAGGGGCGCTGCGTTTCCTCGACCAGCCGGCTGTTCAGCTCATCCTCGCGCCAGGTTGAGGCATCGGTCTCCTCGAAGTGGACCTTGAGGTGTTGGTGTATCTGTTGAACGGGTTTGCCGGAGCGCACCGCAATAGTGGTCCGCAACGAAGGATGACGATCCACGAGTGCCTGAAATGCGCGCCGCAAGGCCGGAGTGTCTACATCGGAGCCGATGCGCGCCGCAAAACTGACATTATAAATCGAGATCTCCGGCGCGAACTGGCACAGAAACCATATCCCCTGCTGATTATCGGAGAGAGGATAAAACGATTTGGACCCGCTCACCTTTTTCTGCAGCAGCTGCGCAAGAAGGGCGCGCTTCTCATTGGGTGAAAGATCGGCAGTTTCCTGGGAGGTCTGGCTCATTCACCTACCTTCTCATCAGCCAACATATCGGCGAGCAATGAATCCACTTTCTCATCCGAAAGCTGATCAAGGTTTGCCAACAGCTGTGCCGCATTTCCGTTGTCGATGTGCCCCTTCTGCTGTGTAAATGCCTGGACAAGAGGCGCCGACGGATTGGAGCCCTCTGCCGTCAGTTGATCAAGCACCTGCGTCACCGCCTGGTCGACGCTGAAGCCCTGAAGGAATTTCACCACCGGCACGTTCACCCCCAAGTCAACCGCGATCCGGTTCTTCAGCTCCACGGCCATCAACGAGTCCAGTCCTAGATTGCTAAGCGGTTGTTGTAGGTCCAGCTTGGATGCGGAAAGCCCGAGCACGCGAGCCACTTGCTCACTCAGGTAGGACTCCAACAATTGGTGGCGCTCCCCCGGCTCTGCAGCCAGGAGGGCAGCGGAGGTCAGGCCCTGTTTGTCTCCCGGACCGTCCGCTTGCCGCGGGACGTCGGCTTCCTCACGTGCAAGTTGAAACAGTAGGGGTGGTTCACTGCCCGCCGGATAAAACTCGCGGTACTGCCGCCAGTTGACGGGCACCACCATGACTTGGATTGAGCCTTGCCCGAGCAGTCGTTTCAGCACTTCCAGGGCGTTATCGGCCGCCATGCTCGTGATTCCCAGGAGCGCGAGGCGCGCCGCGAGGCGCCTCCCCCCAGGGGTATCAGCAAAACCCAAATCGCCCCAGGCGCCCCAGTTGATACTCATCGCCGGCTGGCCTTGAGCCTTCCGGTGATGCGCCAGCGCATCCAGGAAAGCGTTGGCGGCGGCATAATTCCCCTGACCAGGCTGGCCCAGGAGGGAACCCGCGGAAGAGAATAGTACGAAGAAGTCCAGGGGAGCGTCCTTAAGCAGTCGATGCAGCAGCCACCCACCGATCACCTTGGGCCGCAAAACCGTATTCAGTTGAGCGGCATCAAGTTGCACCAGCAGTCCGTCCTGCAGCACTCCCGCCGCGTGCACGACACCCCGGATCGGCGGCCAACCCTCACAGCGAAACGCGTCGAGAAAGCCGCTCAACTGTTCTTCATCCGCCACATCCACCGACGCCAGATGCACACTCGCTCCCAAGGCTTCCAGTTCCCGAATGGCGGCGATTTGATGGGCTAAGCGACTTCCTGTTTCTACCGTGGTCCAGCTCGAGCGTGGAGGGAGCTTCGTGCGTCCCAAAAGGATCAACCGCCGAGCCCCTTGCTCTACCATCCAGCGGGCGACCAAGAGGCCAAGGTCTCCCAGTCCCCCGCTGATGAGATAGCTGCCATCAGGCCGCCACCTGAGGGGAGGTTCTTGCGTGGCAGATCGGCGCTTGCGCACCAAACGGGCCACGTATCGCCGCCCTTGACGGAACGCAAGTTGATCCTCTCCATCCGGAGCGGAGATTTCCTCCCACAACTGCTGAGCAGCATCGCCTAGCGATGCCGTGGGTTCCAGGTCTACCAGTCCTCCCCAGAGCATCGGGTGTTCCTGAGCAATGACGCGACCCAATCCCCAAAGAGGTGACTGAGCTACGGCCAGGGGCGAGGGCTCTTCCCCTGCCGCTTGAGCACCCCGCGTGATCAGCCACAGGCGAGGGAGATCGCGCGATTCCGTTCGAGCCAGCTCCTGGAGCAATAGGAGGACACTGCCGCAGCCCAGAGTCCGGGCTGCATTCAGAGAGGTCACGGTGGTCTCCTGTGGGCGCGGAACATCAAGACTCCAGAGATGGACAATTCCACGGCAGACCGGCTGATCAGATACCAGAGCCGCCTCGAAGAGCCGGCGGAGGTCCTCCGGTTGTTCCGGACGGACGCGAAAATGCGCACCGTCCGTGTGCTCGTACGATTCCCCGCGAGCGACTAGAATGCTCCTTTGTCCCTGTGCTTCCAACAACGCTGCCAGCGCGTCTCCCACGCCGCCGCTGTCGGTAAAGATCACCCAGCTTCCCCGGCTAGCCGGCGAGGAAGGTTCCGAGGGTCCTTGTCCTTCGGGGCGCTCTTTGGACTGCCACTGGAGCTCATAGAGCCAGTCGTCGAGATCCTTCTCATCCTTCTCAATGGAGTGCTGTGTGTCGTCGCCCAGGAATTCGAAGCGAAGTCCCAGAATCTCGACAGCCACGCGCTCAGCTTCATCGAGGAGCCGCACCTCTCCCATTACTGCATCAGCTTCCCGCTCTTGGACACGGGCGTCACTCCAGAGATGCAGGCCGGGACGGCCGCAGACCCGGAACTGATCTATGCGGGTCGGCATGAAAATGCCTTGGTTGCCGTTTTCAGTCGCTTCAGCGGCTACCGCAGCTCCCATAATCTGTAAGCAGGCGTCCAGAATAGCCGGGTGGAGCTGGTAGCCACTAAACTCTGCATCCGACCCGTCAGGAACCTTGACTTCACCCAGCACCTCTCCATTGTTTCGCCACAACTGTGCGATGCTCTGGAAAAAGGGGCCGTAGTCGATACCGCTTTCGCGGAGTCTCAGATAATAGTCCTGGCCAGTGAACTTCTCCGAGCATTGAGTTTGGAACTCCGCGAGCGTCTTCGGATCGGGAACAGGGGAAGTGCCGCTGTCCTGTTGAGGACAGGCTTTCCCCTGCGCATGCAAGGTCCACGATTTACCGGCTTGCTCTCCCGGGCGACTGTAAATGTGAAAGGATGCTGCTCCATCTGCGCCGGGAGAAAGGATCACCTGAATTGTGTGGGTGCCGCTCTCAGGCAAGAAAAGCGCCCGGTCAAATTCTACATCCTTCAATGCAAAGGATTGTTCACCGAAGACCTCAACCGCGGCCGCCAGGGCCATCTCCAGATAGGCCGAGGCGGGCAGCACGGCAACTCCTTGGATGCGATGGTCATCCAGATAAGGCAGGTCCCTCTTGTCCAAAGTGACTTCCCAGAAGTGGCTTCCTCCAGGATGGGCCGACTTGAAATGCCGGCCGAGAAGAGGGTGCTTCCCTATCCGGCTCCCAATCGTTTGCTCCCAGTGAGAGTCGGTGTCTCCTGCTGCGGTCTCCAGCCAGCAACGCTCCCGCTGCCAAGGGTAGACCGGCAGTCGAACGCACCGGCCTCCGGCCGGATAGATCCGGCTCCAGTCCACCGGGTACCCTAGAGTATAAAGCGCGCCCAGCGATCCCAGCATTACGGTGCGTTCTTCTTCTTCACGCAGCAGAGAAGGGAGCACGGCGCCTTCTTGGCCGCGGTGATGAAACCCTTGCTTAATGGAGCTGAGTAAAATTGGGTGGGCGCTGATTTCCAGGAAAATATCATGTCCATCTTCCAGCAACTGCTGAACCGCCGTTGAAAAGAGCACCGGCTCTCTCAGGTTTCTCGCCCAATAGAGCGCCTCGAATTCCAGCCCATTGCTGTCCGTGCCCGTCACCGTCGAGTAGATGGGTACGGACGCAGGCCGAGGCTTGAGTCCTTCCAACGCTTGCAACAACTCAGCGCGCAAAGGATCCATCTGCGGGCTGTGAGAGGCAAAATCCACCTTCACCATACGACAGAACGTGTCTTGGCGCTGCAATTGATCCACGATTGCTTCGAGCGTTGCCGGATCTCCGGACAACACAGTAGAGGTGGGACCGTTGCTGACAGCAATGGACACGCGATCTTCGTAGTCGACCAGGACACGGCGAGCCGCCTCCATGGAAAGTTCCACAGCAGCCATTACGCCTTGCCCGACGGTGCGCTTGACCAAGCGGCTGCGACGACAAATAACCCGTGCCGCATCATCCAGGCTCAACGCACCGGCGACGTAAGCTGCCGCGACCTCTCCCATGCTATGGCCCACCACGGCCTGTGGCTCGATACCCCAGGAACGCCACAGGCCTGCGAGAGCGACTTGTATCGCGAAGAGGGCCGGCTGGATGATATCGATTTCGTTGAACCGCGACTGTGCTCGATCGGTGGCAGTGAGCTCGGCGAGCAAAGACCAATCCCCGTACGGTCGCATTGCCCGGTCACAGCTTTCTACGACCTCGCGAAAGACCGCTTCCTGCTCGAGAAGTTTTCGCCCCATGCCAAACCATTGGGACCCTTGCCCGGGAAACACAAAAACCAGTTTTCTCCGGCGACCTGAAACCTTAGGACCGGAAGACAGACCGGGACGAGCCTCTCCTCGCAAAAAAGCCTCCAGGACCTCACTCAGTTGCTCCAGGGTGTGGCCTGTCACGGCGAGACGGTAGTCGTGGTGGCTGCGCCGCACGCTGGCGCTGTAACAGATGTCGCGCAGCGACGCTGTGGACTCTGGGGCTGCCAGAGAGATTTGGTATGCTCGAGCGAGAGAGTGGAGAGCCTCCGGGCTACGTGCCGAAAGTGGTAACAAGTGTGCGGATTCCGGATTGCAGATTTTCGATTCCGCATTCTGCATTCCTAAATCGGACTGGGGAGCTTCTTCCAGAACCACATGAGCATTGGTTCCGCCAAAACCGAATGAGCTCACCCCAGCCAAGGCTGGACCCGACCGCGCAGGCCACGGGCCCAGCGTTGTCTGCACTCGGAGAGGGAGCTCGTCGAAAGGAATATACGGGTTGGGCTCCTGAAAGTGCAGGCTCGGTGGGATCTCCAGATGTTTGAGCGCCAGCGCGACCTTGATCAAGCCGGCAACGCCGGCTGCGGCCTCGAGGTGACCTAGATTGGTTTTGACCGAGCCCAGAGCGCAAGGTCGTATCAGGGGGACGATCGATGGCGAGCACTGTGCCCAAGGCTTTCGCCTCGATCGGATCGCCTAAGAATGTGCCCGTGCCGTGGGCCTCGACGTATTGAACCTGGCCAGGCGAGACTGCGGCCCTGCGGTAGGCTTCTCGCAGGACAGCCTCTTGGGCCAACGGATTCGGCGCCATGAGCCCGTTGCTCCGTCCGTCCTGGTTCACGGCACTGCCGCGAATCACGGCATAAATCGGATCACCATCGGCCAGGGCTCTCGATAACGGCTTAAGAACGACGAGGCCGGCACCTTCACTGCGAACGTAGCCATTGGCCCGCGAATCGAAGGCTTTGCAGCGCCCATCCGGAGCCATGGCGCCGGCTTTGGTAAAATTAATGGTAATCGCCGGCGACAGGATCAGGTTCACGCCCCCGGCCAGAGCGAGAGTGGACTCCCCGTTCCAGAGGCTGCAGCAGGCCAAGTGGACGGCAACGAGCGACGACGAACAGGCCGTGTCGATTGCTATACTCGGGCCGCGGAAATCAAACAGGTAAGAAATACGGTTGGCCGCGATGCTCATGGCATTGCCTGTGCCGGCGTAGGCATCGATACAACTTAGATCGCTGAACTGAATGCGGCTGTAGTCGTTGGTCGAGATGCCGATAAACACACCGGTCTGGCTGCCGGTTAGTCGCTCCGGCGCCTGTCCAGCATCTTCTAGTGCTTCCCAGGTCACTTCCAGTAAGAGGCGTTGCTGCGGGTCCATGCGCAAAGCTTCGCGCGGGGAGATGCCAAAGAAATGGGGATCGAACTGATCCACCTGATCGAGGAAGCCGCCCCAGCGGGTGTTGATTTTGCCCGGGATCGCAGGGTCCGGATCGTAGAAAGCGTGAAGATCAAAGCGCTCCGTTGGAACTTCTGTGATGGCGTCGACTCCCGCGCGCAGCAACTGCCAGAACGCTTGCGGGCCGTGAGCGCCGGGAAACCGGCAACCGATGCCGATGATAGCGATCGGTTCGGTTGTCGCCTGCCGGGTTTGCTCAGCCGCGTGGTTTGACTCCGATGCCCGCGTTGACTCTGCTAAATGGCGTGCGAGAGTCTCGATGGTGGGGTATTCATAGGCCAGAGCAGGAGAAAGTTTTCGTCCAAGCCACTCTGCGAGCTCACCAGAAAGGCTGACCGCCTCCGTGGACCCCAGACCGTAACTGGAGAAGGGCTCCCGGACATCGATCTCGTGGGACTCGATTCCCAGCCGCTGCGAAAGTTTGGATACCAACCAGGCTTGGATGACTTCTGCGGTCCGAGAATCCATTGGTGACGTTCCCTGTTCGCCGCCTTGGGGCCGATCGATTAAGTTCGGTATCTCGCTGTTGGTAGAATTTCCGGCCATCGCTCACTTCTCACCGAGCTGATCCAGGCTGCCGTCCAGGAAGCTAGCCTGGCAAACACGGCGCTGAACCTTGCCGCTGGGAGTTTTTGGAATGCGCCCAGTCCTGAGTAGCACCACCCTGTACACTCGCACATCATGCGCTTCTGCCACGGCTCGCCGTACAGACCGAACCACCGCTTCGACATCCAGCAGCGGAGGCACCTTCGGATCAGAGCGCGCTTGCCGATCCTGAGTGCATCGATCGGCCGGTTGGTAGCGGCGCTCTACCTCGGCTGTGACGATCAAGCGTTCTTCGTCGTCGACGTCGACTGAAAACACTGCGCAACAACCCGCCCGTATCGCCGGGTGACTCTGTTCCACCGTCAATTCAATGTCGTGCGGGTAAATGTTACGGCCACCGATGATGATCAGATCCTTCAGACGCCCGGTGACAAACAGCTCGCCATCTTTTAAGAATCCCAAATCCTCGGTGCGGAGATACGGTCCGTCACCGGTATCGGCCAGGTAGCCACGGAAAGTGCGCTCCGTTTCCTCAGGCCGGTTCCAGTAGCCCTGAGCGACGCTCGGGCTTGATACCCAGATCTCGCCCACCTCATCAGGCGCACATCGGGTCAACGATTCAGGATGAGCGATGACAATCTTGGTATTGAGCTGAGCCCGGCCGCATCCGACGAATGTCCGCACGCTCTGTTGCTGTTCTAAGGTCTCCACGACGCGATTTTTTTCAAGTGATGCCGCTCGTGTGGTGCAGAAAATGGGCTCATCTCTTAGCAGTCCGCCTGAAACAATCAGAGTGGCTTCGGCGAGCCCATAACATGGATAGAAGAATCGTGGGCGGAAACCACAGGGCGCAAAGGACTCGGCGAACCGTTTCAGGGTGTCCGCACGGACTGGCTCTGCGCCGTTATAAGCCGCAACCCAACTGCTGAGATCGAGAGTTTCACGTTGCTCAGGAGTGATCCTGCGAGCGCAAAGTTCATAGGCGAAATTGGGGCCTCCACTGACGGTGGCTTGGTAGCGCGAAATAGCCTGGAGCCACCGCACCGGCCACTGAAGAAAGGATTGGGGGGGCATGAGGAAACAGCGACCTGCCGTGTACAGAGGCTGGATGATTCCGTTGCTCAGTCCCATATCGTGAAAGGCCGGTAACCACGTTACGGACACGCTGTCCGGTGTGATCTCCAACGCACGGGTGAGATATGCCGAATTATGGAGAAGGTTGCCGTGACTGACCATCACACCCTTCGGCGCCGCGGTGGAACCCGACGTGTATTGGAGCAAAGCCAGCGTCGCGCTGCTCACCGAAGGGTCTTGCCATTCCCGCGCCGGGTTGCTGGTAACATTATCGGTGACCAACCAGTGCATTGCCTGTAGCTCCGGAGCTTGCGCGAACAGACGCTCAAGCTTGGAGTAGATCGATGACGTGGTGAGTGCCACCAACGGGCGAGCATCGTTCGTGATAGCAAGAAGCCTCGGGAGAGTGCGCTGCGGATGAGCCGGATTGGGCGGAGGTAGAGGGACGGCAATGACGCCGGCATATAAGCAGCCCAAAAAAGCGGCGATGAACTCGAGGCCTGTTGGATAGAACAACAGGGCACGCTCGCCGCTTGCGCTATAGCTTTGGAGCAATGCACCGATAGCCCGGGCTTCACAGTCCAACGCCCCATAGGTCAGATGGGCCTCTTCGCTTTCTCCATCGAGCAAATAAGTATAGGCCCGATGCTCAGGCTGCTGAAGCGCCCGCCAACGAAGCAATTCGACGAGCGTAGAAGACTCAACAATTGGATTAGCAGGGCCTGCATTCATCCATAACCTCCGGGAAACTTGGTGCGGCTCTGATGGTTCCGTCGATTTTGACACCGCCAATGCCGTAATGGATATTGCGCGCCGATTTTTTCACTTGCGTAACCGCGAGCGTTGTCAGAAAGAGAACACGCTCCGGCTGGGCTCTCCGTTGGCGCCCTTGGCAAGCTCCAGAGACTCAGCTTCGGTTATTTCTCCGAAAGAGAACCTAGAATATGGGAAATTTGTTACGGTCGTCAAGGAAACAGGGGAGGGGAAAGCGGAAAAAATCCGATTGAGAGCGTGTTTGCCACCCCCGTAACCCTGCTTACCTCGTTTAGTTAGATCGCCTAAAGGCCTTGTAACCTCCGTGAGCTGCCCGATATTTCTTTTTCAAAATCGTCCAATATTAGACTGCAATCCTTTTCAAGCAGCCTTAAGGTCTGTCTGGAATCATAAGTCCCCGGTCGCCGCGCTACCGGTCAACGAGCTTCATGCAAACGGCAATAATAACGGCCCGGCGTCCAAGCGCCAGCGTATCGCTAGATTCTGACGGCACGTTGCGTTGCGCCGGCGCTTGGAAAATGGCCAATGTCCCCTTTTTGGAGCGCCAGTTGGCTGAAGTTTTGGGGAGAGAGTCCGGCCAGCAGATTTGGCAGATGAGTGGCATTACCTCGATGGATACGGCCGGCGCTTGGCTCGTGCGACGTTCTCGGAGCCGCCTGGAACAGACAGGGCGCCGCGTCGAATTGCGCGGCTTGCGCGCCGAATTCGAGCAATTAATCCGTTGGATCTCGGCGGATGAAAGCGAATCGATTGCGGGCCAACCCCAGAAACCCGGAATGTTCGAGCAATTGGGTCACGCCACCTGGAACGCCTCGCTGCAGGGATTCGGTTTTTTCTCGTTTGTCGGCGAAAGCACGTTAGTTCTGCTCCGCCTCCTGGTGAACCCTCGTCGAATCCGCTGGCAACCCGTCTTCTACAACCTAAGAGCGGGCGGACTCCAAGCCATCCCGATCGTCGGCCTGCTCTCGTTTATGATGGGCGTCGTGATCGCCTACCAGGCGGCGGTGGGGTTGCGACCCTATGGCGCGTCGGTTTTTATCGTCGAGTTCGTCGGCATCGCCATGCTGCGCGAAATCGTTCCGCTCATCACCGCCATCATCGTCGCGGGACGCTCCGGATCGGCCTACACGGCGCAAATCGGCACGATGAAGGTAACGGAGGAGGTGAACGCGATGCGCACGATGGGGATCGATCCCCTCGAGCTGCTCATTGCACCGAAGGTCCTCGCCCTGGTCGTCGCCGTACCTCTTTTGACGGCGTTTGCCGACGTGACGGGGGTTTTCGGCGGCATGGTGATAGCGAGAACCCAGCTTGATGTCGGCTTCAACGCTTTTCTCGATCGTTTTGAAAGCGTGATCACCCCGACCGATTATTTGATCGGCGTGGGAAAGGCCCCGGTGTTCGCGGTTATTATCGCGATGATCGGCTGCTATCAGGGGCTTTGCGTCAGCGGCAGCGCCGAAAGCGTCGGCCGCCATACGACGGTCAGCGTCGTACAGAGCATTTTTGTCGTGATCGTCTTCGACGCGCTTTTCTCCGTACTGCTCGACTGGATGGGCATCGGCCTGTTCGCGCAATGAGTTTCGACGATACGATTCCCGAGCCGGTCATCGAGATTCGCCACCTGACCACGAGGTTCGGCAGCGCGGTGATCCATGACGATATCAGCTTCACGGTGCTGCGCGGGGAAATCTTCGCGGTTGTCGGCGCCAGCGGCAGCGGCAAATCGACGCTGCTCCAGGAGATGATAATGCTGCGCCGGCCGGATTCAGGATCGATTCACGTGTTGGGAAAAGATCTTTCGGTCATCGGCGAGCGAGAGTCGATGGAACTCCGCCGCCGCCTCGGCGTGCTGTTTCAGCATGGGGCTTTGTTCAGCGCGCTCACGGTGGCGGAAAACATCGCGGTTCCTCTTCGCGAGCACACGCAGCTAAGCGCCGAATTTATCCGGGAGATCGTCGGGATCAAGCTCGGTTGGGTGAGGTTGCCGGCCAATAGCGCGGAAAAATATCCGAGCCAGCTGAGCGGCGGGATGCTCAAGCGCGCTGCCCTGGCGCGGGCGATCGCGCTGGACCCCGAGTTGGTGTTCCTCGATGAGCCGACCGCCGGCTTGGATCCGGCAAGCACCGCCGCGTTGGACGACTTGATTCGCCAGCTGAAATACACTCTCGGACTCACGATCGTCATGGTGACGCACGATCTGGATTCGCTCTGGCAGGTCGCCGGCCGCGTTGGGGTATTGGGTGACGGCAAACTTCTTGAGGTCGGCACCATGGAGGAGCTGTCGCGCTCGGACCACCCCTTGGTCGCGGAATATTTTCAAGGCTCGCGCGGGCGGGGAGCTAAGGAGCAGGCATGGAACCGAAGGTAAGTTACGTGTTGGTCGGCGCCTTCGTCGCCTTATTCGGCGCCGTTCTCATCGTCATTGTCCTGTGGTTGGCGCGCGGCGGGCCGCACAGAACCTATCGGAGCTATTACGCCTATTTCGGCGAATCCGTAGCGGGTGTAACCGAAGACTCAGTAGTGAAGTATAAGGGCATCAACGTCGGCAGGGTCAGAAACATGCGCCTCGATCCCGAGAATCCCGAAAGAGTTCGCCTGGTCCTCGACATCGCCGAGGGCACGCCGATCAAGGAAGATACCGTCGCAAGCGTGGCTAGCCAGGGGATTGCGGGACTCGCTTTCCTCGATCTGGGAGGTGGAGCGCGCGACTCGCCGCCGCTCACGCCTTTACCCGGCCAGCCCTATCCGGTGATCAAGATTAAACCGTCATTGCCTCTGGATCAGGCCGCTGCCACGCTAATGACCAACCTGAATGAGATCGCGTTGTCCCTCAAGGACCTGACCGATAAAGAGAGCCGCGCAGCGATCAGGCAAACCATGGTCAATTTGGCGGAGCTGACAGCGGCTCTGAAACAACGTGAGAAGCAGCTGGACAAACTCTTCTCGAGCACAGACCGTACGCTGGAGAATACCCGAGAAGCGACTGAAAAACTGCCTGCGTTGGTTTCCCGCGTCACGGAAACCGCCACCGCTGTGGAGAATATGGCGCAGCAAATTGCCCGTACCGCCAAAAGCGTCGATTCGTTGGTAGCCGGGAGTCAACCTGACGTCCAGCGTACTCTTTCCGAAGGCGGTTTGTTGATCACGGAACTCCGGCAACTGACCGAGGGGCTGCAGCGTCTGACCCAACAGGTAGAGCAGAATCCCAGGTCGCTGGTGTTTGGACGCCGCCCGGAGCCGGGACCGGGTGAGTGAACCCATGCAACGTAAGCGAAAAAGCCACGGCGTTCTTCTAGCGGTGTTATTTCAGCTTGCGGCCGGGTGCACGATTTTTCCGGAGGCACCGAACCAGCCGGTGCGTAGTTACGTTATCACGCCCGACTTCTCCGCAGACAAATGGCCGTCATGCACATCGCCTCACGGCGTGCTCGTGGTCAGTCTGCCCCGGGAGCAGGGCGGCACTAACACCAGCGCCATCGCCTACCTGCTGCGGCCGAATGAGATCCGATACTACGCGTACAACCAGTGGGCCGAGAGTCCTGCTCGGCTGTTAGTGCCGCTGATGGTTCAAGCCATGGAAAAGACCAATTGCTGGGGAACCGTGACGCACGCCGCTGCCGCGTTGCGCGATGATTTTCGCTTGGACAGTGAAATCCTACAGTGGCAACAGGAGTTTTTTTCCAATCCCAGCCGGGTGCGACTCTCCTTTCGCGCGCAGCTGGTTGAGAGCGAGAAACGGGAAGTGATCGCCGCCCGCCGATTCGAGATAATCGAAGAAGCGCCCAGCGGCGACGCCTACGGCGCCGTCATCGCCAGCAACCGCGCGGTCAATCGGCTGCTCGGCGAAATCGCCGAGTGGATCAAAGCCAACGCACCTCGCCAAAGCAGTTGAACGGGCCTTTTATACCTAAAGTCTCGCTGACCGAATGCTCTGTCGAGAAGCAGGGGAAAACTTAACGCTAGTTATTTCGTAATTTAACCCGTTTCCATCGCGTGGCCGAGCGATAGCAGCAAGATCATAAAAAGACTGATCTACGGACTCAACTCATCAAAGCAAAAAATTAACGAGACCCCATTTATCCTTCTCGGAATTCTCTAGCCGCATGCAGCGCGATGTTTTTATCAAATGGTCCCGTATTGAACAGCAAATCCTGCCGAGCCGCTATATTCTCATAGTCAGAAAAAAAGAGGCTTTCGGAAAGAATGCAACCTAAGTGGTAGTCAAGGAGGGATAGCGATGTCATTTGGGATTTACCTCGTCGGATACATCATACTGATCGCCGGCCTGGCGATCGGAGCCAATCTGCTCAACGTGCCGATGCAGTGGATCGGGGTGGGCATTCTCTGTTTGACCGGCGTGGCGATCGTCCATGGCGTGACCGCGACCCGACAAAAGGATCCACAGTCCTAGGGGTAGCAAAGCCCTAAGGGAAAGAAGTCAAGTCTTTTGTTGACAGTTGGTTCAACTTCACTGGTTGAGATCCGTCAACCAGTGATTTGAGCTAGGCCCGGTTTGGCTTCTTCTAACTCCGCTACTGATCGCAATCGACTGCAGGTGTCGATTCCTATTGACCCGATGACAGTTCGATCCGGACAGTGGCGGTGCCCGAATCCATCATCCCCAAAGCTTTTGCCGCGGCCTGCGATAGATCGATGATGCGATTTTCTGCCACCGGTCCGCGATCGGTAATTTCTACTTCCACCGATTTTCCGTTGGCTAGATTGGTAACCTTTATCTTGGTACCGAATGGTAGGTTTGGATGTGCGGCCGTAAGCTGCGCTTGATCAAAAGTTGTTCCGCTGGCCGTCTGCTTCCCTTGATGTTGCGCCCCATACCACGAAGCCTCCCCGGTTTGTGGTAATTTCGCAGGCACAGCGGGACTTTTCTTAGCGGTTGGTTGATCGGGCGCGAGTTGGCTCGGCGCAGGTGAAGTCTCAGGAGCGGCAGGTTGCGCCGTCGTATCGGTCGGCGCGGTAATATTCGATGGAGGTTGCAGCATTGCGCAGCCCTGAGAAAGCAGCAGAACTAAACACGTCGTTAATAGACACGTGCGCCCGTCGGAAAAACCGCGGACCGCGAATCTGAGAAGTGAAGAAGATAAGCCATTCGCCATCTGCATAGACCCTTCCGACCAGTGAGGTTTATTTTTGCTATGATTAGAGTATTTCCAAACCGTAGTATGGCATTTCGCTTCACTTAACAAGGGAAACACGGGGAATCCTTAGCACCCCCCGCGAGGGAGGCCGAACGCAGAAACAGCTGTGCCAGCCTGCGGGCTTCGCGATAATTTTTTTCACTATTGTTCAGTATTAGACAGCAACACCTGCCGAATGAGCGCAACATAAAAAATAATAGACTTTGATGATTCAACGGCAGAGTACGGTTGGCGCAAAAGAAAGAAGGTTATAAACATATGTTGGTATTACTTGTTGCAGTTATTTCCGGGGCCGCGATCGCTTACTTTGGAATGCAAAACATTACCCCCGTTACGATCCGACTCAATGAATATGTCTGGAACGATGTCCCCTTGTATCTGGTTATCGTGGGGTCGTTGTTTGTGGGACTCTTCATGGCATGGATTCTCTATTTTGCTAAGTCGGTTTCCTCAACGCTGACCATCTATGGAAAAGATCGCGCGATGAAAAAAGCCGACCATACGGTAGCCGATCTGAAACAGCGGGTCCAGGAACTCGAAGCGGAAAAGGCGCGACTCTAGACCAGCCGCCCTTCTCCGTCTGAAATTCCGCGCCATACACTGTCGTAATACCAAGCTGGCCTCGACGCTGATCGCTCTTTTTCCAAGACTGCGACCGGGCCGGCCCGTTCGAAAAAAACAGTGAAGCAGGATATTACGGCGGCACTTCTGGCAACTTTTTTCGCTATCTATTCATTGATCGTACTGCTTTCGGTAGGGCTCAATCCGGATAACACGGCCGTACCGCCGTCAAAACTGACTGTCCGACAAGAATAATGACGCAGGTCAAGAATGACTAAGCAAGAAAAAATTTTCTGTTCCGCCCAGAGACCGCTAATCGAAAAACCCGATCGGGAACGCTACGCGTGCCTAGACCACCGCTGGGCATCTACGCGAGCAGCAGGATATTTCTTTTCAAGACTGACCAGCATTGGACAGCAAGCCCTACCGAGTCAGCGGCATTTGCTTGAACCGATGAAGGGAAACGATGAGATTCCTTCGGTGAAGAGTGCTACCGCGCGGGCCGCCCCGCAGGAAGCGAGAAGGAACGGTGATAGCGGTGGCAGGTTTGGCTTTGCTCGGATTTGCATTCTTGCGAATCACTTCTCATGTAATTGTCAAGAATCGGAATCCTTTAAAAGTACAATATAGCCAAATCAACTAGTTAGGAGCATCAAGAACGTTGCATAAAATTTGCTGAATGTTAGTGACTAAAGACGAAAATAAACGGAGGAAGTCGAAACGAGAAACTTATAAACGAATCAACCAATGACCGACGAGGAAGAAAGGCGAGAGACATTGGGCGGATAGGAAATTCGACAGGATAGGTTCTCTATAGAAAGGAGTTGAAACATGCTTTGGACTATTTTTGTGATTCTTTTGATCATGTGGGTACTGGGATTAGTCAGTTCGTACACGATGGGTGGGTTCATTCACATCCTATTGGTCATTGCCCTGATAATTCTCGTGGTCAATCTCGTTCAAGGGCGAAGAATCTGGTAGCCGTTTCGGCTTTAAGAAGAGGGAAGGACTTGTATGCGTATCAATCCAATAATGCTCGTTGGGATCGCTCTGATCGTCCTGGGAATAGTAGCTTTCGCATACCAGGGCATCACCTATACAAGCCGCGAGAAGGTTATCGACATTGGCCCCATCCATGCCACCGCCGACACCGAGAAAACCATCCCGCTCTCCCCTCTCTTGGGTGGGTTGGCCTTTGTGGGCGGGATCGTGTTGGTCGTGGTTGGAGCCAAGAAGTCGTAGTTCGACTTGGGGGATTGCCCACTAAGTTGGGCACAAGGATACACGCTCATGATTCAACAGGCTCCTCGAGTTGACCCGTTCAAGGAACAATTGCGTGATTTGTTGCAGCGCGAGACGTTAAATTCTCGTGCCGTCAAGATTGCGAACCACGCCAACGTCTACACCTGTGGCGATCAAGCCGAGATGGTCTATTTCATTGAGAGCGGGCAGATCAAACTGCTCATGCTCTCGCCTGAAGGTAAAGAGTGCCACTTGCCATCCACAGTGCGGGAGATCTCTTCGGTGAGTTATGTCTATCCGGGTTAGGCTCACGTCTGGAAACAGCCACCGCGATGGAAGAAACGATTTTAAAGAAAATACCCCACAGCCAGTTTCTGGCGCGTTTGAGCCGCGACTCGCTGCTTGAAGGTTTCGTGCGCTACCTGGCCGTGCGCATTGCCGACCAGCAGCAGGTGATCGCCAATATGGTGACGGTCGATAGCGAGCAGCGGCTGGGCAAGACGCTTTTGCAGCTAGGTCGCACACTTGGCAAGAAAGACCCGCACGGCCTTCGCATCGAACTGAAGATTTCGCATGAAGAGTTGTCGGAGATGGTCGGCACGACGCGGCCTCGGATCAGCCTGTTTATGGAGAGATTTCGCAAACGCGGGTTGCTTGAGACGAACCGAGAACACTCCCTCGTCGTCAAAGAAAAGAAACTCACTGATTATCTGGCTCTGAGAGCGGCAGGGCATGTCTGCGCGCGGCGCCATAATTCTTACCAGAATCGTCCAGTATTAGACAGCAACCTCTTCCGAGTCAGCGTAAGTTAAATCGAATACGGAGGTAACTTACTATGGGGCTGATATTATTGATCGTCTTGATTCTGCTCCTGTTTGGTGGTCTGCCCAACTGGGGTTATCACTCGTACGGTTACGGTCCCTCGGGCATCGTCGGGGTAGTACTAATTATCGTCCTGATTCTGTTCCTGTTGGGCCGAATCTAAGGGCGCTGAGCGGCATACGACCATCCGTTGCGACACGCACAATCATGTCTTGTCGTAACAAATCCATGTAAGGGATGGAGGATATCATGATCAATGGACCATAAGAAGATAAGCTACGGAGATGTCTTGACCCGCTCAAAGGCGGGATAGTCGTTTTCGAGTTAAATCATATCGTAGAAAGACGGCAGAAAAGCACAGGAGAAGAATCATGAACGGAACATCTTGGGTAAAGCACAGTGTGCTCGCTGTGGTCGTGGCTGTTGCGCTGGCCGCGCCGGTCGAGGCGGCCACGCCGGACGCCTGGATTACCACCAAGACCAAGCTCGCTCTCTTAACCACGGAGGGGGTCAGTGGGACGGCCATCCATGTGGACACCATCCTCGGCAAGGTTACTTTGCACGGCAAGGTGCGCTCCGCCGAGGAGAAGGAGAAAGCAGAGAGCATCGCCAAGAAGATCGACGGCGTGCAGGAGGTGCGTAACCTGCTGCAGGTCGTTACCCCAGAGCGTAAGAAGGCGGTTCAGGTCTCCGATGATGCTCTGAAACAGCGGGTTGGGAAGGCCTTGCAGGAAGATGCGTCACTTAAGGAGAGCAGCATCTCGGTAAAATCCGTCAACAAGGGCGTGGTGCTGCTGTCCGGCACGGCGAAGACCTTGAGCGCTCACCTGCGCGCTGTTGAGGATGCAGCCTGGGTGCCGGGCGTCGGGCGCGTTGCCAGTGAGATCAACAGCCCCGACGCGCTGGCCGATGCGGAGATCTGGCGTGACCCCACGCCGAAACGGTCCAGTAGGGGAGAGTCCAACATTTGGGAAGCTGCCAGCGATATATGGATTACCTCGGTAACCAAGATGACCTTGCTGACCGACAGCCGGACGCCGGCGCTCGACATCAATGTGGAGACGCGGGCGGGGGTGGTGACGCTCTTTGGTATCGTGCACTCCCAGGAGGCAAAGACCGCTGCTGCAGCTGATGCCCGCAAGGTGAGCGGCGTAAAACGTGTCGTGAACGACTTGCAGGTGATGACAAGAGCGAAAGAGGCGGCGGTGAAGGTGCGCGACGAGGATATCGAGAGCGATGTGAAGAAGGCCTTTGAGAAGGCTGACTTCAAGGACATCAGTGTAGAGGTAAAGAACGGCGTCGTGCGGCTAACGGGGACGGTTTCCACCGGGGCGCGGCGTCTGGATGCAGCGGTGCTAGCGCGCTCGATCCAGGGCGTGCGCGCGGTCAAGGATGATCTCCGGCTTGCGACAGCTAAGGGCTAAACAGACAGTTTCATAAAGACATGACCTATTAACAACGCGGCACAGTTACCGCACAACCACACGAGAGAAGCGCTTGGCGGTTTCGCCTGGGTGAAGGAAAGGAGCACGGCAATGAGTGGAAAAACCGACCAGATCAAAGGGCGGATCAAAGAGGCAGCGGGTGTGCTAACGGATAACGACCGCCTGAAGCGAAAGGGGAAGCTCGATCAGGTGGGGGGGAAGGTGAAGGAAACAGCGGAGAAGGTGGTGGATAAAATGAAGGACGCTCTGACAGGCAACAGACCCAGCGGCGGGGCCAAGTAGCACATTCGAGCTCTGCCGCAACTCCGTCGGCCGATAACTCTGAGGTTAGCGCGTCACATAGTGATCGCTCACGGCACAGCCGACGAAGTGGCCGAGGCCAAGAGCATTATCGAGACGACCGGCGCAGCACAAATCGTCGACTGAAATCAACGACCAACAACTCCGAGCGAGGATATTTCGCCGGGAGCATCAAAAGGTTGCGATTGTCCCGTCTGACCCCATTGGGCGGGCAGCCACCGGAACTCGCGGCGCCGGGGTGGAGATGTTCCAGTGTTGAACTTCCCCTGGCAAGCAGAGGAACTGGTAGCTCTGGTGTTGGCTGTGGTGGCAGGAGGGATCCTGGTCCGCGTTTTCATCCTTCTTTGCGTCGCGCCGGGTAAACACAATCCGCGGCGGCTCTCCCATCCGTGGAGAGCCGCCCAAATAAATCTTTTAAAGACCGTTCAATATTAGACAGCTATCCCTGCCGATTCGGCGTATTACTCTAAACAGTTGACGTACAAAGTTGGGAACAAATCCGAATGAGTTTGTTTCTAGGATTAACGAGTTATCAAATCAGAGACGGAGGTGCACATGGAAACGATGGGAATTCAATCATGGATTATAGTTGCGGCCCTTATGGCCGTAATATTGGCTGCCCTTGGGGCCGCTGTCTACCTACGAAGAAACAAATCCCATAAGCTCCAAGAACGCTTCGGCCCGGAATACGACCGAACCGTGAATGAATTGGGTAGTCGAACTAAGGGCGAATCGGAGCTCAAGGCGCGCGAAAAGCGCGTCGAGCGGCTCGAGATCCTCCCTCTGGCGCCGTCGGAAGCCGCCAGATTCAGCGAGGCCTGGCAAGCGCTACAGGGCCGATTCGTCGATAACCCCAAGGGAGTGGTCGTCCAGGCGGAACAGTTGGTTCGGGAATTGATGGAAAAGCGCGGTTACCCCATGGGTGATTTTGAGCGTCGCGCGGGTGACATTTCAGTAGACCATCCTGAGGTTGTGGCAAATTACCGATTGGCGCAGGCTATCGCTGTGCGCGATCAGAAGGGATCGGCCGACACCGAGGAGCTGCGCAAAGCGGTGGTGCATTACCGCGCCCTCTTCGATGAACTGCTCGAGGTCAGGGAACCGAAGCAAGAAATCATCGCAGAGAAGCGCGTGGCGGCGCGATGATAAAAAAAGGAGCCTGAGGAGGCTCCTGAATGTCTTTGGAGTTATGAGCTCCCTCTCCATGATCCACGTGGGGAGGAAGTATCTTGGTCAGCCACCGCGTTCTAGGCCGTCCGCGCACGGGCGAACGGGTTTCGCCGTGCCGGCGATCCCTGGGCTATCTGAGATTCTGAGGATCCGAAGACTGAAAGGAGACGAGTATGTGGAACAAAGCTGAGATCAAAGGCAAAGGAAAACAAATCGAGGGAGCTATCAAGGACAAGGCCGGAAAATTGATCGGCAATGCCAACCTCGAAGCCAAAGGAAAGGCTGAACGCGTAGCAGGTAAAATTCAGGATAAAGTCGGCAAGGCGCGCCGAAAAACCGGTGAATCGGTAGTAAGGGCGGCCAAAGCTATTGCCGCCAAACTATAGTCCGGAAATTACCCTACCTGGCTTATGACACCGGCGGCGGCAGAGAGGGAAGTTTTTAAATCGCTTCTCTGCCGCCCGGTAATGAGGAGCAGATCTGAAGCCCGAAAGCAGATGACACGTGATTTATTCTTCATCGCCTTTTTCCCGCTTCGCGAAGTGGACGGCACGAGCCACGGGCCACCCGGCTGCATTCATGGTCGCGGCTTTGATTATCGTGGTTTGGGGACTCGCAGGTCCGATATTCAAGTTCAGCGACACCTGGCAATTAGTCATCAACACGGGTACGACGATTGTCACATTCCTGATGGTATTTCTGATTCAGAATACCCAGAATCGCGATAGCCACGCCGTCCAACTCAAACTCGACGAACTGATTCGCGCGGTGAGCGGCGCGCACAATGCCTTACTCGACGTTGAAGGGCTTGAAGAAGCAGACCTCGATCGGTTTCGGGTCCGCTATGAGGAACTCGCGCGCACTGCGCGTGAAGCGTTAGGTCGTGGCGAATTGGATACCGGCACCCCGGAAGTCAGGCCGGATTAGATCAGGCCGATTCGTTAACGACCGTTCCCTAATCAAATTCGACCTTTTGGGCGAGCGATTCGACGTATGCGACGGCACTTTCATCCTTGTCCCTCTTATAACCGAAAGAAGCGGTCGGAAACGACAGCCTTTTTTCGCACCACGAGTTCTGGCACAGAACGTGCGTGTACAGAGTTAAGAATAACAACCCAAATAAAGGAGAGACTATGGAAACTCTATTGATCGTTATTGTAGTGCTGTTTTTGCTCGGTGGTGGTGGCTGGGGATATTCTCGTTGGCGCGGGTAGCGACTGCGGGCCATTTACCTGCCCGTGAACTGGCCACTTGGAACAAAAAACCGACCCTGAGAGCCAGTACCCTGCTGCTGGCGGCGGGATAGTTCATTGATCCGGCTCTCAGGGGTGGCCAACGTTGTAACGCAACTCGGTTGCGCATCACGTCGCAACAAACCTGGATGAAGGTCAGGAGAATTTATGACGAAGCAAATCGAAATCAACGGTCAGCGCGTCCTACTCTACAGTTTGGACGAAGGCCGTACCTGGTCGAGCAGCCCGCAATCGATCGTTGCTTATGGGCAAAGGAAACAGATGTTACGCTGCGACTTACAGAAAACGTTTGAACGGCTAGACGAAATTCAGGACCCGGATCCGAATACTGTCGTTGAACTTGGGATTCGCAAGAGTCCCAGGGGGACATTAAGACGACAATCTCGGGTAGTCCCTTGATCCACTGCCAAGTTAATGAACCAGCTTTTAGAACAGACCCCGACCGTGGCCATTGACCAGAAAGAAAAGACCGCACCACGTCAAGTCTTTCTTTTCAGTGGACATATGGTTGACGCTCCCGATCGCTCGCCGCCGCGCTTTCCGCCTGATAAAGAGCCGCTTGCGGCGGCCGCGATCGGCAAACTGCTCGATGAGTTAGGCGCGGGTGCCACTGATGTGGCGATTTCTAGCGGCGCTTGCGGCGGCGATCTACTCTTTGCCGAATCCTGTTTGCAACGCAGATTGCGCGTGGAAATCTACTTGCCATTTGTGGAAGAGGAATTCCTCAAAGAGTCCATCGACTTCGCCGGCGAACGTTGGCGGCAGAAGTTTTTTTGGGTCAAGGAGCGCGCCCAGGGTTGGCGCATAATGCCGCATGATCTGAGACCTACGCCCGCTGGCGAAGATCCCTTTGCCTGCGTCAACCTGTGGATGCTGGATCAAGCGCTCGCTTACGGAGCCAGAAAAGTCAGTTTTATCTGCCTGTGGGATCGCCAAGCGGGAGACGGACCAGGCGGGACGAAGCATTTACATGACGCCGTCCTCCAGGGCTCAGGCAAGGCTTATGTGCTCGATACGACAAACCTCTGGTAAGCCCTCGCAAGCATCAGACCAAAACTAAGATTAGTAACTTATTAGCTTCAAATCGCCTCGACCTGCTGTGGTATGTCGTTTGAATAAATGATTTTCAACGAAGCCCTTTGTGAAAAAAAGCTTTCGGTTGTAATCACGGATGTTGTCAAAGCCAGAGGTGTTTGACTCGATCGCTGCCGGTATTGTGTCACTTGCGCGGCGGCACAGACCCGCGGGAATCGACACAGCACGCGCTCATGATTCAATAGATTTCCTTGTCGGACCAGTTCACGCGATGACTGAAATTCGTTGCAGCGCGAGAGCCTAAAATTCAAGTGGGTTCATGGGTGCAATGAATTAGTCGGTTCCCAACGCGTCCTTGCGGAATCTAAGCCGACTTTTTGGTCGAGCGTTTCGACGCTTTCGACGAACCCTCCCGCGTTTTCCCGCTGACACCCTAAAAATCTATAGGAACATCCAGCCTTTCCGTCATCACATCGTCTGGCACACAACCTGCTCTCTATCGTACTTCAGAAAAGTAAGGCGTAGGGTTTCATTCCGAGGTTCACTGAAATTCTTCAGGTGACCTACAATACTCAACCCTCTAACCAGTCCAACCAAAGGAGGTTGCAATGAAAAGATTAATGTTAGTGGCGGCTGCCGCGGTGTTTGCCGTGGGGTGTAGCACTACGCAGCCCGAACAACGCGCCAGCTTCGTCGGTCCCGCCGGCCCTAGAGGGCCTGCCGGTCCCGCAGGCGCGCAAGGCGCAGCCGGACAGACGGGCGCACAAGGCGCGGTCATGGCCGGCCCTGCGGGTATAGAAGGCCCTGCCGGTCCCGCAGGCATCCGAGGCCAAACCGGACAGACGGGCGCACAAGGCGCGGTCGTGGCCGGCGCTGCCGGTGTAGAAGGCCCTGCCGGTCCTGCAGGCGCGCAAGGAATGATGGGAGACACAGGCGCGCAAGGCTCTAGCACAGTGGGTCCTGCCGGCCCAGCCGGCCGTTCTGGTCCCGCAGGCGCGCAAGGCATAGCCGGAGATAAGGGTCCTCAAGGCGCGACGCTAGTCGGTCCTGCCGGCCCAGCCGGCCGTTCCGGTGCCGCAGGCGCACAAGGCGAAGCCGGACTGATGGGCGCACAAGGCAGCACCATGTCTGGTATTGCCGGCCCTAGAGGGCCTGCCGGTCCCGCAGGTGCGCAAGGCGAAGCTGGACTGATGGGCGCACAAGGCCCGGTCGGCATAGTTGACCGCTGGACCTCGTTCCGGGACTTCTGGTTCGCTTTCAACAGGTCGGACCTTCAGACTTCCGAGATGAGCAAGGTGTCCGAGGTCGCGGCCTACATGAAGCAGAATCCGTCTCTCCGAGTTGGAATTGATGGCTCCATGGATCCGCGCGGCACAGACCCGCGCAACCAGGACCTGAGCGACCGTCGAATCAGCGCCGTTCGTGACGCGCTGATCCAGGCCGGAGTGCCGGCCGCGAAGATACAGTCGGGCGCATACGGCGACGCGCAGCTCGCGCGCGACCGGCGAGTCGAGGTGCTGGTCCGCAGCACCAGCAACTAACGGGCATGATTGATCCACTGCCCTGAGTACGCAGCGTCGGAGTGTCTCCTTTGCGTGCGACACGCGAAGGAGATTTCTCCGGCAGTGTGCGTGTGGGGATAGCATGAAAATAAATCGTAAGGACACGGGATCGACGACCTTGAAACAAATACCTCACACTCAGTTCTTTGTGCTTTTAAGCCGGACTCGCTGTTCGAGGAGGGTTTTGTACGCTACTTGGCCGTGCGCATAATGCCCACATTATTGATGTTAGAAAATTAAATCCGAAAAAAAAAGAGATACAACTATGCGCCAGATAATATTCGCAATACTCATGGTAGTCTTCGAAGGCACGACCGCGGCTTGCAACACGATTCACGCTTTCGGGCAAGATGTTGAGCGGGCGGGCGAAAAGACACAGGACGCAGCGGACGCCGTGAAGAAGAATTTGTAGTGCCGATCAGAGAAAAGAAGCTCACTGAGCGCCCAGATGCTAATTGGTCATTGCCCTGGTGGCGCTAGTAATCAATCTTATTCAGGGCGAAGAGTCTAACAGCCGTTTCGGCTGCAAAAAGGAAGGAGTTTTTCTAGGTATGAAACCGGCAACGCTTATTGGAATCGCGCTAATCGTCCTTGGGGTGGTGGCTTTTGTTTACCAGGGAATCACCTACACAAGCCGCGACACGGTTATTGATGTTGGCCCCATTCATGCCACCGCAGATACCCAGAAAACCATTCCGCTTTCACCCATCTTAGGCGGTTTGGCGCTTGTAGGCGGGATCGTATTGGTGGTGGTCGGAGCCAAGAAGTCGTAGCTCGACGGGGATTGCCCCATGGCTGCTCGCGCGCCGGGGGCAACTGTTACCGCTGGCTCGCACAAATGGGCAAGAAAGACCCGCGCAGCATTCGGATCGAACTGAAGATTCTACATGTCAGAGCGTCAAAGGAGGAATTCAATGAAAGTTAATATCATAAACAGAATGGTGATGGCGCTGGTCATCGGCACCATGTCATTGGTGGGAATGAGCATGTCGAGCAACGCGCAGCAACAACCGCAGGAAGAGCAAAAAGAGCAAAAGCACGATCAGCAAGAAAAGCGGCAAGAACAAAAACAGCAACAACGCGTTGAGCAACAGCAGCAGCAAGACCAAAGACACCAGCAAAAGCAACAGCAGCAGGAGCGCGTGCAGCGACAATCAGACCAAGATCATAAGCAACAGCAACAACGCGTTGAGCAACAGCAGCAGCAAGACCAAAGACACCAGCAAAAGCAACAGCAGCAGGAGCGCGTGCAGCGACAGTCAGACCAAGATCAGAAGCAACAGCAACAGCGTGTTCAGCAACAACAGCAACAAGACCAGAGACAGCAGCAAAAACAAGAGCAGCGGCTGTCACAGCAGCAGCAAAAACAGCTTATTAATCAACAGCAACGACGTGTGGTGCAGTACCGTGAGCATCTGGAACAGCAGGAGCGTCTCGCACGAGAGCGTGCAGCACAGCTACAGCAACAAAAACGTATGGCGCAGTATCGTTTTCAGGAACAGTATCTAGAGCGCCTACGCCAGCAGCAAATAAATCTCCGGAACGATCGGTTCGATTATGATCGTGACCCTTACTTCTACACGGCTCCGATCTATCGTTACAATCGTGGCGGCCGCTACTACCAGACGAACGAATACGGCGCGAAAATGCTACGGCAGGCGGTGAATTATGGTTATGAGGAAGGCTTCCGCGCCGGAAAGGCAGACCGGGACGACCGTTGGCGTGGCGGCTACAGAGACTCTTATGCCTATCGGGACGCGAACTACGGCTACAGTGGCTATTACATAGACCGGAACGACTACAACTACTACTTCCGCGAGGGCTTCCAACGCGGCTATGAAGATGGCTACAACAGCCGCTATCGATATGGTCGCAACTCTAACGGCAACTATTCCATTTTGGATAACATTTTGTCACAAATCCTCAATTTCCAGGCTCTTCAGGGTTGACGACCGAAAGAATGGTACGCGAAACAAGCGCCCGGCCACTTACGGCGAAAAAGTGAGTGGAGCCGGGCGCTGTTCATTGAACGCTAGAATGCGGGGCTTGCCTTCACTTGCCGTGCCGGCTCCCAGCCTGAATAGCGTTCTTTCGCGATTGTTTCCCCCCGTAAAATCAAGAAAACGACGCATCGTTGCACGAGTCAATTTTACTTAATCCAATCCGACCTTTTGGTCGAAACTCTCGACGATTTTGCCGAGCTTTCTCTCCATGTTCATCCTGACAGGCTTTAGAAGCTATCGGAACATCTAGTCTTTTTCCTCACGACAGTTTTGGCACAACAACTGCTCCATTGCTCTAGCAGGGTGTGAAAAAGTCTCTTTCGAGCAAAAAAACGATGCAAAAAACTCAATGATTTTAGGGAGCAATTTTTCAAAACATGCCTTTTTCAGCAGCCTGCTAGTAGACATTGTAGTTCAGAGCAAAACACTTAAAGGGAGGTAACTGGCTATGGGCCTGATATTGATGATTGTCTTAATCCTGTTCCTGGTTGGAGGTCTGCCCCGCTGGGGCTATCACTCATACGGCTATGCTCCCTCGGGTCTCGTCGGGGTGGCGCTGCTTGTTGTTTTCATTATGCTCCTAACCGGCCGACTCTAAAAGGGTGCCGACCGGCCCTGGCCGGCGGAGCTCTGGTGAAAATACTTAGGAGGTATTTTTATATGAATCCAATTAATCGTGCGGCGGGTTTAGCCCTAGCCTTGGCGCTGGCGGCAAGCGCAGGCTGTGAAGGCATGGCGCTCGTCGTGGGCAGACCTGCGCTCGAACTGGGCCAAGACGAGTTCGTGGCAGAGGTGGAGCAGGTAAATACTTCGTCTAGAGAGATTCATTTACGACCGAATAATAGTCGCACCCGGGTGGTCGGCTATAATTCAGACGCCCGGGTAGTTTATCGTGGGCGTGAATATTCGGTCACCCAATTAGCGGGCGGGGATATCGTAGCGATGCAATTGAGGCAGGACTCTCGTGGCAACTCCTATACGGATTTGATCCGCGTCCAAGAAAGCAGCCGGGATTGGGATCGGGGCGGCATTACCGGGCCCGGAAGCAGGATCCAGACCGTCGATGGGAGGGTGGAGCAGGTGGACTTCCAGCGTAGCTCCTTCGAAATGCGCGATCAGTCCAGGGAGAGGGTCTTCGTTTCTGTCCCAAGCAACGCTCGGAGATCGGATGTCGATCGTTTTCAGGCGCTTCGGGCTGGCGATTACGTCAGGGTCGAGGGGCGATTTCTCGATCGGGACCGATTTGAGTTGGAGAATTTCCTCCGGGACAATCGGTAGTAAATTTTTTAACAGCAGCGTTGCTTGAGTCGGTCAGGGAGAAGCCATGATGTTTCCCGGGACTAAGGCTGTGGCCCAGGGCTTGCTCCATAGTGGGTTCAGATCGTCCTGCAAAGGAAGAGATAGGGAGGTGTCCTATGCATCTTAACCGGATTCTTCTCGCTGCCATATACCTGACAATCTTTCCCGTTTTTTCCGCCAAGGCGCAGGTTGACCGCATGCCCGCGGGGGAAAGTCGCACACTTGAGCTGGTTGACCAGCTTAAAGATGCGATTCAAAAGGCGGAGAAAAGTCGCACCGACCCGGCGTTGATGCAGCAACTGCGCGAGCTCGTGCGTCGCTACGATTGGCCGTGGAGAGTTGCACTTTTATACGATGATTTTCGTGATGGTGATTACACGGCAAATCCGTCTTGGGTTGTAGACCAGGGTGACTTCCGCGTGAGCCGATTTGGGCTTGGGAGCATTTTTACTCAGCCGGCGAGCCCAACTCGCGGCTCATCTGAACCGAGAGGCGAAAAGTCCACGCTAGAGGTTTTAGGTGGAATCCTAAAGGGAATGACACGACGGGAAGACGCTGCTGCTCCCCAGCCGCCCTTGCCATCTGCAGCCGAGATCTCCACTGCGCTCCGTATCAGCAACGCCTTTGCCGTGAAACTTCAGATGACTTCCAGAGGGAAACCCGCGGACGGTGCCCGCCTGGAGTTTGGTCCCTATCAGGGTAGGGAGCGTAACCAGGGCTATCGGCTAATCTATAATCCCGGGAGCAAGCCAGCCTTTGCACTGCTTCGAATCGCGCCGGGACGCTCGTCGGTTATCGAGGTTTATGACCAATTCGTGGAGCTAGAAAACGGGCGCTCTCATAGTTTCGAATGGCGCCGTAGCACAGACGGCGAAATGGTAGTGCTGCTGGATGACCAGGAGATCATCCGGACCATTGACCGCGCATCGGAGGAATCTTTTGATGGCTTTACCATTATCAATGGCGGTGGAGACTATACGTTTAGCCAGTTCGAGATCTTCGGCACGAACCGGTAGAGCAATTAGTTAGTTAACGGTTTCGTCTTCGAGGTTTGACAAAAAATGACCGACCAAGCCCCAAAGGGAATGAGACTACCGTTGTAATCTTCGTGGGTATCGAAAGGAGACACGATTATGATTCAACAAACTCCTCTATCAGACCTGTTCAAAAAACAATTGGGTGAATCATTGCAGCGCGAGACCCTGAATTCTCGCGCCGTCAAGATTGCGCGACACGACAACATCTACACGTGCGGCGATCAAGACGAGATGGTCTACTTCATCGAAAGCGGGCAGGTCAAACTGCTTCTGCTCTCGCCTGATGGTAAAGAGTGCCTCCTTTCCATTCACAGTGCGGGAGACGTTTTCGGCGAGTTGTGCTTAGCGGGACTAGGCGCACGTCAGGAAACAGCCACGGCGATGAAAGAATCGATCTTAAAACAAATACCGTGTAGCCAATTCTTTGCCCGTTTAAGCCGCGATTCACTGTTTGGGGGGTTCGTGCAATACCTGGCGGTGCGCGTAGCCGACCAGCAGCAGGTGATCGCTAATCTGGTGACGGTCGATAGCGAGCAGCGGCTGGGGCAGACGCTGTTGCAGCTCGGCCGCACCATGGGCAAGAAAGATCCGCGCAGCATTCGCATCGAGCTGAAGATATCGCACGAAGAATTGTCGGAGATGGTGGGAACGACGCGGCCCCGGATCAGCATGTTCATGCAGAGGTTTCGGAACCTGGGCTTGATTGAGACGAATGCGGAGCACTTTCTCGTCATCAAAGAAAATAAACTCACCGGCTATCTGGCTAAGATCGCCTAGCATTTGGAGAATGCCACGCTAACGCAAATCGAGATCAAGGGTCAGCGCTTCGAGCTCTACAGTCCGGACAAGGGGCGCACCTGGTCGAGCAATCCGAGTTCGCTCGTAGCTTATGGGCGAAGGAGAAAGACGGCGCGCTCGGAGTTACAGAAGAGGTTTGAACACATAGGGGACATACCGGATCCCGATCCGGATAATCTCAGTGAGATTGCAAATAGTCTCATCGGACGGTGAGAAAATCCGCTGAAGGGCGGGATACGAAGCAACAGAAAAGCACAGGAGAAGAATCATGAACGGAACATCTTGGGTAAAGCACAGTGTGCTCGCTGTGGTCGTGGCTGTTGCGCTGGCCGCGCCGGTCGAGGCGGCCACGCCGGACGCCTGGATTACCACCAAGACCAAGCTCGCTCTCTTAACCACGGAGGGGGTCAGTGGGACGGCCATCCATGTGGACACCATCCTCGGCAAGGTTACTTTGCACGGCAAGGTGCGCTCCGCCGAGGAGAAGGAGAAAGCAGAGAGCATCGCCAAGAAGATCGACGGCGTGCAGGAGGTGCGTAACCTGCTGCAGGTCGTTACCCCAGAGCGTAAGAAGGCGGTTCAGGTCTCCGATGATGCTCTGAAACAGCGGGTTGGGAAGGCCTTGCAGGAAGATGCGTCACTTAAGGAGAGCAGCATCTCGGTAAAATCCGTCAACAAGGGCGTGGTGCTGCTGTCCGGCACGGCGAAGACCTTGAGCGCTCACCTGCGCGCTGTTGAGGATGCAGCCTGGGTGCCGGGCGTCGGGCGCGTTGCCAGTGAGATCAACAGCCCCGACGCGCTGGCCGATGCGGAGATCTGGCGTGACCCCACGCCGAAACGGTCCAGTAGGGGAGAGTCCAACATTTGGGAAGCTGCCAGCGATATATGGATTACCTCGGTAACCAAGATGACCTTGCTGACCGACAGCCGGACGCCGGCGCTCGACATCAATGTGGAGACGCGGGCGGGGGTGGTGACGCTCTTTGGTATCGTGCACTCCCAGGAGGCAAAGACCGCTGCTGCAGCTGATGCCCGCAAGGTGAGCGGCGTAAAACGTGTCGTGAACGACTTGCAGGTGATGACAAGAGCGAAAGAGGCGGCGGTGAAGGTGCGCGACGAGGATATCGAGAGCGATGTGAAGAAGGCCTTTGAGAAGGCTGACTTCAAGGACATCAGTGTAGAGGTAAAGAACGGCGTCGTGCGGCTAACGGGGACGGTTTCCACCGGGGCGCGGCGTCTGGATGCAGCGGTGCTAGCGCGCTCGATCCAGGGCGTGCGCGCGGTCAAGGATGATCTCCGGCTTGCGACAGCTAAGGGCTAAACAGACAGTTTCATAAAGACATGACCTATTAACAACGCGGCACAGTTACCGCACAACCACACGAGAGAAGCGCTTGGCGGTTTCGCCTGGGTGAAGGAAAGGAGCACGGCAATGAGTGGAAAAACCGACCAGATCAAAGGGCGGATCAAAGAGGCAGCGGGTGTGCTAACGGATAACGACCGCCTGAAGCGAAAGGGGAAGCTCGATCAGGTGGGGGGGAAGGTGAAGGAAACAACGGAGAAGGTGGTGGATAAAATGAAGGACGCTCTCACCGAGCAAAAGACCTCGCAGCAGGTGGAATGAGAGAATGGGACGCCATGGAGGGAGAGGCTGCGCATGTGTGAGCCTCACGAGAATTGTTTTCAAAAGCGTCTAAGATTGGACAGCAATTTACGCCGGGCTAGCGTAAGTTTAAGCTAAACCGATCAGAGATGGAGGTACAAGATGGAAATAATGGGAATTCAATCATGGATTATAGTTGCGGCCCTTATGGCCCTGATATTGGTTGCTCTTGGGGCCTGTGTCTACCTACGAAGAAACAAATCCCATAAGCTCCAAGAACGCTTCGGCCCGGAATACGACCGAACCGTGAGTGAATTAGGTAGTCGAACTAAGGGCGAATCGGAACTCAAGGCGCGCGAAAAGCGCGTCGAGCGGCTCGAGATCCTCCCTCTGGCGCCGCCGGAAGCCGCCAGATTCAGTGAGGCCTGGCAAGCGTTACAGGGCCGATTCGTCGATAACCCCAAGGGAGTGGTCGTCCAGGCCGAACAGCTGGTTCGGGAATTGATGGAAAAACGGGGTTACCCAATGGGTGATTTTGAGCGTCGCGCGGGTGACATTTCAGTCGATCACCCGGACGTGGTGGCAAATTACCGATCGGCGCAGGCTATCGCTGTGCGCGATCAGAAGGGATCGGCCGACACCGAGGAGCTGCGCAAAGCGGTGGTGCATTACCGCGCTCTCTTCGATGAACTGCTCGAGGTCAGGGAACTAAAGCAAGAGGTCGGCGCAGCAAAGCTCGTGGAGGCGCGATCATGAATAGGGAGCTGAGGAAAAAATCTCATGGAACGAACCTACAAGAAAATTGAGATCGTCGGCATCTCTGAAACCAGCTTTGCCGAAGCCACCAAACAAGGTGTGGCGAAGGCCTGCCAGACGCTGCGCAATGTAGACTGGTTTGAAGTGATGGATATGAGAGGGCTTGTTGAGAAAGGGAAAGTCAAAGAATTCCAGGTGACCGTCAAGATCGGCTTTCGGCTTGAAGACCAGCCTGCCTAAAGAGGCATTGGACGCAGAGGGTCGGGTTGCCGATTGCTGTGCTCCCTAGGAAGAGACAACGGCCGACATGATTCAAAAGAATCTTATACTCGCGGTAACGCTCCTAAGCTTACTATCTGCCCGAGGTTCTTCTCCGGCAAGCGGCCCAATAGGCTCCGAGGCACCTGACTTTAGAGTGCAATCGGGTGATGACAAGAAATTGACGTTAGATATGATCAAGGGCAAGGTCATTATCATATTCTATGAGTCCAAAGATATTGTCGAAAACAACCAAAGACTAAAGCAAGAATTAAACAAACTGTATTATGCGCAGACGGAACCCGTAAAAGAAGGGTTAGTCAGACTGCCCATCATCAATTGTTCGGATGCAGTGTGGCCATTCGTGGGGATATGGAAAAGAAAACTCAGGGAGCATTCTAGTAAAGAGGGCCTCGTCATCAACTGTGACTGGAATGGCAAGATGTCCTCTGACTATAAGATGAGAGCCGACGAGAGCAACGTCCTCATCATAGACAAAAGTGGAAGAATAAGATTTTTTACCTCGGGCGAGGTCAAAGCTGAGGGGATCAATGACGTGAAGGAATTACTGAAAGCGTTAGTACGAGAGTAAAGGGAAAGTTGCAATCGATTCGGTCGATAGGCGCAATCTTCGCGTCGATCAGTTCGGTAACGTGACCCCGTTCGGCGGTCCCTTTGGCACGGCAGGCGCACAGGGCCCAGCCGGACCGGCGGCTGCCATTTCGGTAAAGCAGTGGTCCTCGTTCAAGAACTTCCTGTTCGATACCGACAAGTCGGCCATTCGGTCTGATGAGATGAGCAAGGTCTCCGATATCGCGACCTACATGCAGCAGAATCCGCCCATCCATGTGGGAATAGACGGCTACGCGGACCCGCGCGGCACTGACCCGTACAATCGAGCCCTGAGCGAACGTCGCGTCAACGCCATTCGTGACGCTCTGGTTGAGGCCGGAGTGCAGAGTGACAAAATCATAACGGGCGCCTTCGGCGAGCAGCGGCTCCAGTGCAATGAATCCACTGAGGCGTGCTGGCAGCGCGACCGGCGAGTCGAGGTGCTGATTCGCAACGGTAACTAATGAGCAAGATAGATCGCTCTGGTAGAGCAATATTAAGGCCAGAGATGTAGGATCGACGACCCCTGGGACCAACTTGGCCCGGGGTCGTTGTATATTAGCGCGGAGTCGTGCCTATAATGCTTTTATCCATGCGAAGAGTTTTCCTCCCAATCCACTTTCTCGCCGTAAGTTTCCTACTTCTTGTCTTAGCCTCCCTCTACGTTTTTTTTGAAGCTCAAAGGCTTCAACAGGAATTCTTGCGCCAGACTGAGGATAAAGGGACGGTGCTGGCCAAGACCATGGAGACCAGTGTTAAAAACGCCATCGTCGGGAACGCTCTGTTGGAGGATCTCATCGGGCAACGTCTCCTGGACAATGCCCGGTTGATTGACCAGCTGCTCCTCTCTCGCGAAGTAGATCAGGCGCTGCTTAACGAGATCAGAGCTATGAACCGCCTGCAACAGATCGATCTCCTGGATCCGCAGGGCCAACCTTGGAAGCCTGCTGCACTGCGGGCAGTAATGGCAAGGCAGAAGGAGAACGAAGAACTCTTTCAGCGCCGCCAGCAGGCGATCAATTTCATGTGGGGAAAGCGTTGGCGGCTGCCGAGGAAACAAGAGGAGCAAAAGGCTGCCGAGCTGCCACCAGGGATCAAGGAAAAAGAATTCTGGAAAGGCAGCCCCTTTGGCATCGCCATCGGCGCCCGCAGTTTTCCGGGGATTATCGCGATCCATGCAAACGCTGATTATATTTTGAACTTCGAGAAAGAGATCGGAGTTCAACGTCAGATCCAGGAGCTGGGCCGTGAGTCGGAGACTGAGTTCATCGCGTTCCTCGATAACGACCTGAATATCGTAGCCCATACCGACCGAGACCGTATCGGACAGCGAGAAAAAGAACCCCTGGTTTTGAGGGCTAAGGTTGACGGTCGGCTTTTTAGCCAGATCGTCGAGACCAGCCAGGGAAAACGTTACTTTGAGGTAGTCAATCCCGTCGCGCTGGATGAATCCAATCTAGGTTTCCTGAAGATCGGTCTTTCCCTGGGATCGACGGAGGTCGCCTGGCACAACAGCCTGCGCGCCATCATTACCTTGGGGCTGGCTGTCGTAACCGCAGGTATCCTAGGAATGGCGGCGATTTTCTATAACCAGCGCGCGCATCTGCAACAGGTCCAAACCTTGGAAATCGAAGTGTTACAGCGAGAACGTCTCTCAGCACTGGGAAACCTGGCTGCGACCGTCGCCCATGAGGTCAGAAACCCGCTCAATGCCATCTCCATGGGACTGCAGCGTCTAAAGACCGAATTTCGGCCTACCCAAGATGAGGATGAATATTCTCACCTCACACAACTGATGTTGGAGGAAGTGCACCGCCTCAACTCGATCGTGGAGCAATTCCTCTCGTTGGCGCGCCCGCTTGAGATTAAATCCGAAGCGTTGCGGGTACGGGATGTCCTTAATGAATTAGCCACATTGGTGGAAGGCGAAGCTCAGCAATCGAAGGTGCAGATCCGAGTCGTCGCTCCGCTGACTCTGCCAACGCTCAAAGCGGACCGCGAGTATCTCAGACAAACGCTCTTGAATCTCATTCTTAACGGTTTTCAGGCGATGCCCGGCGGCGGGACATTGACGCTGGAGGCAAACACGTCGAACGGGAATTTGCTGATCACTGTCACGGACACCGGAGTTGGGATTCCACCGGAAAACCTGCCGCGAATCTTCGAGCCTTATTTCACGACCAAAGCCAAAGGCTCCGGACTCGGGCTGGCGATCGCGCGCAGGATCGTAGAGGCGCACGGCGGAAGGATCGTTGTTTCCAGTGAAGCGGGCCAGGGGTGCCGCTTCCGGATTTCCCTTCCCATCAACGGTGTGGAGGATTAAATGCCCTATCGCTTCCGAATTCTCGTGGTCGACGACGAACCGGCCCAGCGCGAGATGGTTTCGGGTTTTCTCAAAAAGCAGGGCTTTGACGTATCCACAGCCGAAAGCGGCGTGAAGGCCCTGCAGCTTTTTCGTCAGGACTCCGTCGATCTGATCCTCACGGATCAAAAGATGCCCACCATGTCGGGTTCGGATCTGCTGCAAGCGGTGCGCGCCATCAACCCGGAGACGCCGGTCATTTTGATGACCGCCTTTGGCAGCATCGAAGCGGCCGTCGCCGCAATCCAAGGAGGCGCAACCGACTACTTGACCAAGCCGCTGAATTTAAATGAAGTATTTTTCCGTATTCGACAGGTCAGCGACCGCTATCGAATCATCGCCGAGAACCGCGAGCTTCGGGAAGCGCTACAGAGCCGCCATCGCATAGAAGGAATCATCGGCGAGAGCGGGCGGATGCTTGAAGTCGTCTCTCTGGTGCGCCGGGTGGCGCCGAGTGAAGCGACGGTCTTGATTCGCGGCGAGAGCGGGACGGGAAAAGAACTCATTGCCAAGGCCATCCACTTTGCCAGCCCAAGAGCGTCCGGTCCTCTAGTTAGGGTAAACTGCGCGGCGCTTCCTGAAACTCTTCTTGAATCGGAATTGTTCGGTCATGAAAAAGGCGCTTTCACCGGCGCGCTAACTTCGCGCCAGGGACGCTTTGAGCTGGCCGATGGGGGAACTCTCTTCCTTGACGAAATCGGCGACCTGCCCCTGCATCTGCAGGCGAAGCTCCTCAGAGTCCTGCAGGAGCGGGAATACGAGAAGGTGGGCTCCAGCCGTTCGGTCCATGTCAACGTCAGAATCCTGGCTGCCAGCCATAGACCGCTGGAGGCGCTCATTAAGGCCGGACAGTTGCGGGAGGATCTCTACTACCGGCTCAATGTAGTCACGATTCTTATCCCACCTTTGCGCGAGAGACGCTCGGATCTTTCGCCGCTGATCGACCACTTCCTGCGGCTCTTCGCGGAGAAAAACGGCAAGACGATCCGGGGTCTTACGCGTGAAGCCCGGGATATGCTTTTACGCTACGACTATCCGGGCAACGTGCGGGAGCTGGAAAACCTTACTGAACGGGCAGTGGTTCTCACCAGAGACGATGTGATCGGGAGCAGCGATCTACCCTTGACCGTCCAGGAACCCGAGGCAGAGGATGAGCAAGGAACCAACCTTACGGCTACAGTGGAAGCGGTAGAGCGGCGCATGATCCGGGAAGCGCTGGCTCGGTCCGACGGGGTCCAGATCCGGGCCGCGGAACTGCTCGGAATCAGTGAACGCGCGCTACGTTACAAATTGACAAAATACGGCTTTCGGGACCAAGCCTCAAATCCCGATTCCGATCCGCGAGTTCAATCCCCGGGAGAAAATACTGAACCACAGGCTTAATTAATTTCTCCTGAGGGCAGCACGAACGCTAAAACAATCGAGGATCACTTGCTCAACGGTCATCCCCGCATGCGATTGGAGTTTTTCTGTTCGTGCTGAGCTTCTCGAAGCACGAGAACCATTTTTTCAGCAAGCTGGGGGAATTTACCCGAAGCGATTAAATCGCAATATCCCCGCCAACCTCGATACAACAAATAGTCTAATTCCTGCGACAACGATCGAAAGATGGCGCCCCTTACCCTGCCAAGACGATATACGCTTGCCCAAACTGGCTAGCCGTGTACGGGTCCCGCAAATTTTCTTTTTGAAATTGTCCAGTATTAGACAGCAATCCCTTCCGAACCACCATAAGTCTAAATACCAAAAGACAGGCTCCAATCTCATCATCACGATGGGTAACGCCTTGTTAAGAGGAGAGCTGTTGTTGTCAAAGAAGATACTGGTTGTTGAGGATTGTTGTGATCTACGCGAGATGCTCGGAAGGGTTCTCACTGCGTGCGGATGGAGCCCAATCCTTGCCGGGAGTGGGCGGAAAGCGCTGGCCAAACTTGAATGCGAAACGCCGAGAGTCGTCCTGATGGACATGCGATTGCCGGATATGAACGGCTTCGAGCTCGCGGCGATTCTGAAAAAGCACCCTGTCTACCGGAAAATACCCATTCTTGCGGCGACCGCGTATCCCGGCCGCATCGCCCACCAGCGGTGTCTTGCGGCAGGCTGCGATGATTTCATTTCCAAGCCTTTCTCTTTTGCCGGGCTCCAAGCGAGTCTTGCAAATCTGGTGTCCGGAGAAAGACCAAAAGCAATAGCGGCAACAGGGCTATAAATCTGCCCCTAACCGGGAAAGAAGATTCACGACCGCTGGTAACATGGTTATTTACGCGTGTCAGCGGCGCCTTTCAAGAGAAACGTAGGATCGTTCTTGTTTTCTTTAAGTGAAAGGACGCGACATGAAAGTAAACCGTAATGACCACAGGATCGACACCACCTTGGGAGAGCTGATAGCAACGATCAGCGATGTGGCCTTTGAATATTCCGATGACAGAAAAGAAGTCTATTATCTTGCCGGTGTGGTTTTAGTGGAGATTTTGCAAAGGCGCATCTCTCAAAAGTGAAATCGTTGACCGGCAGTTTCCCCTATTCCCGAACATCCAAAAGATTCCCAAATGCTTCTATCGTGGCGAGCGGAGTCGAACCACGACAAAAACATTCGGACGTGACGTATTTGGGATAAGATCCTAATCAATCAGTCGGTCTGCTTATCAATTTCAATGTGCCTGTTCTGGAGAAGGGCATCAAACGTTGGTGCACAATTATAAATAAACCCTCAGCGAACTCAGCGTCTCTGTTGTGAAAAAAGTTGTGGTTTGCGGGTTCGCCGCGCTAGGTCGCCTGTGTTCCGCCCTGCCGCGTGACCGGCCCGCCGGCGGGCAGGCGCATCACAAACTCGCTCCCCCGGCCCGGCCCCTCGCTGTGAGCGTTGATGCTTCCGCCGTGGAGCTCGACCAAGGTGCGGGCCAGCGTGAGACCCACGCCGAGGCCCCCCTCGGAGCGAGCCAGGAACGGATCGATCTGAATGAACAGATCGAAAACCCGCGGCAACATTTCAGGCGCGATACCGATGCCGGTATCGCGCACGCGCAGCACGGCCTCGCCCCCCTCGTAATGTCCCCTAAGCGAGATTTCACCGCCCCGCGGCGTGTACTTCGCCGCGTTGTCGAGCAGGTTGCTTATGACCTGGATGATACGCGTGGGATCGGCCTCAAAACACAGCGGCTCCTCCGGCAGCGACACCGACACGATATGCCCCCGAGCATCGATCGAGCCACGCGCGGTCTCGAGCGCCTCGGCGACGATCGCCTGAAGCGTGACCGTCTCCTTGCGGAGAGCGATCCTGCCGCGCGTCAGGCGGGAGACGTCCAGCAGGTCGTCGAGCAGCCACGATAAATGCTTGACCTGCTGCTCCGCGACGTCGGTCGCCCGCTGGATATCGGCATTGCGCTCGGCCCGGATCGTCTGCATGGCGCTCCGGATCGCCATGACCGGATTGCGCAGCTCGTGGGCCAGCATCGCCAGGAATTCGTCCTTGGCGCGGTTCTCCGCTACGGCCGCCGCGCGGGCCGCCTTGTGCTCGCTCGCGATCTGCGCCTCCTGCGCGTGGAGCCGGCAGGCGGTGAGATACGCGGCGATCTGGCTGGCGACGACCGACAGGAGCTGCAGATGGTCGTTAGTGAAGGCGCCGGGCTTTCGGTCGCGGACAAAAAGCACGCCCAGTACCCGGTCGAGCCCGACAATGGGAACCGCCAGGTGCGAGTGCGCGAGCAGTGGCGCGAGGTGGGTGGCCTTCTGTGACCCCGAGTCTGCGCCCCGCTTCGCGTCGTCGGTGAGGACGGTGAAGAAGCGCGCCAGCAGCGGGCTCAGAGATTCCCGCTCCTGCCAGCTATCGGGCTCGACCACAACCCGCGACTCACCGGCCACCGCTTCAAGCAGCGCGCATTGGTGGTAGGGGACAATGCGGCGGAGCAGCTTGAGCGCGCGCCGGAGACGGGGCTCGGTGTCGAAGGGCGAGTCGAAGCCCTGCGCGATGTCGTAGAGCGTGCGGGCGACCGACCCGACGGGGCTCGATCGGCTCGGAAAGAGCGGACTCATCGTCCGCGCCTCTTCTTCCCCGACGAGCGTCGCTCGACGGGACGCCCCGCTGCAGGCGCGGGCTGAGCAATCCCCGTCAGCACCCCGCGCAGATCCTGGAACCGCGCTCCGACGCGCGCCCCGCGACCGTCGATCAGGAAGCGGCGGAGCTCCGCGGCGTGGCTGGTCCCGCGCGCCTTGAGTACGAACACCGCGCGCTCAAGATGCCCGTCCACCTCGACGTAGCGCAGCACGATCAGGTTGTCGGCGATGGAAGAGACGCCGTGGCCGGTGAGTTGCGCCGTGCCGAGCAGCTCCGCAACCTCCATGGTCATCAGCGGCGCGACCCCCGCGGCCCGGAAGTGCTTGGTCAGGGCGTAAACCAGCTCGCGGAACCGGCGCTGCGAGGCTACGCCGAGCGACATGCTGCTGAGGCTGTCGATCACCGCGCGGCGCGCGCCGATCCTCGCGATCTGCTTAAGCGCCTCACCGAGGAAACGGTCAGTGACGAGCTCCACCGGCGAGGTATAGTTGATGAGGAGGAGGCCCTGCGCCTCCAGTGGGGCAAGATCCCAGCCGAAGCTCTTCGCGACCGCCCGGATCTGCGCCGGCGTCTCCTCCATCGTGAAGAGGATCCCCGGCTCCCCCCGTCGCGCGCCTTCGAGGAGGAAGTGCAGGCCTATAAGCGTCTTGCCTGTTCCGGTGCCGCCCTGGACCATCGTCGCGCTCGCCTGCGGCAGGCCGCCGCGCAAGAGCGCATCGAGTCCGCCGATACCGGTGCCGAGCCGCTCCGCGAGGTCGACCGGGGGCTCGCCGGTCATCTCCGGTCCGCGCACGCGCGGGTAGAACATGAGCCCGTCGGTGGCGATATCGAAGAAGTGGCGTCCGGTGACGTAGTTGGCGCCGCGCATTTTCAAAACTTCGAGTTGGCGGGTCGCCGCCAGCTCTTGGCGCTCATTGGTGAAGCGCACGATGCCGTCGGCGATGGCGAACTCCGGGGCGACGCCGATGTCGTCGGCGGTGTACTCGCCGACCAAGAGCGTCGTGGTCCCCCACGCCGCCATTTCGACTGCGAGGTCGTACACGATGATCCGGCTATGGCTGTCGTTGGGCATGAGATCGTGGATGGCCTTGAAGCTGTCGATCGCTACAATGTTGGGTCCTTCACTCTCAACACGCAGCATTATCTGTGCCAACGTCTTTTCGACGCCGTCTTTACGGAGGGCCGAGCCGAGATCGGCGAAGACGACACGCTCCTCGATCAGGCGAGAGTCGAAGAACGAGAAGAGCTGCATGTAGCGGATGACCTTCAGCGCCGGCTCGGAGAGTGTGGTGAAGTAGAGGCACTTCTTTCCCTGGCGGGCGTGGTGGAAGAGCGCCTGGAGCGTGAAGACGGTCTTTCCCGAGCCCGGCTCGCCGGCGACGACCGTCACTGACCCGGCGGGAATCCCACCGCCCAGAATTGCGTCCAGCGCGGTAGATCCGGTGCCCAACCGCTCGAGAGTTGAATCGTGATCAGTCATTTCGCCTCCTCACTGAAGTCGATTCCGAGCTTGCGGAAGGGAGCCAGACGCGCGAGCCGCCGGACCACAACCGCTCCGGTCAGCTCGACGAGGAGCACGCGCAACTCGGCAGCCACGACGCGGAGCGCGCCGATGGCTTCCTCGTTGCCGGGCTGCTTCCATGTCTCGGGGAGAAGGTATTCGTAGTCCAGGCCGTTGCGGCCTACGGTAATCGGCTCGAACCCCGAGTTTTGGGACGCGGCCCGCTTGATCGCGCGACGCAGTAAGGTGGCGGTGGCGGCGGTTCCCACAATATCGGCGAGGGACTCCCAGAGGAGAGCGAACAGCTCTGCCGCGGAAGTCACGTCCTGAATGCTACGGCCCACAAGATTATCATTACTCCAAGGCGGAAAAAATATCTATCCAACCTCGGTCCTTGGTGTTGCCGCTCCCTTTGCGTTTACCAATGCGCAGTCTCTCACTGCTCAAGCATCGACAGGAAAAAGCAAACTGCCTCAAAAGCAACTTCTAATCGTTCCCATCCAATCCGACCTTCTGGTCGAGAAATTCGACGCTTTTGACGGGCTTTCTCTGGTTGCTTATCCTGACGGGTTAAGAAATCTATCCGAACATCTACCTTTTTCTCAATACAAGTTGTGGCATAAGGCTTGCCCATACTTAGTTTCGCGGGAACGGCCCTAAAGGCGCCGGTCTCGGAAACAGGGAGGTGCTTTATGCCTTTAGTTCAACTCATAGTGGTCTTGATCGTAGTTGGTGTTCTCCTCGGGCTGGTTAATCGCTACATACCGATGGCAGGATCTATTAAGTCGATTCTGAATGGCGTTGTGGTGATTGTTGTAGTTCTGTGGCTTCTGAACGTTTTTGGAGTTCTCAGCTCCCTCTCCGCGATCCATGTGGGGAGGTTGTCTTGGCTCGGCGCGAACGGTGCATAGGCTTCCGAAGACAGCAATCGCTGACTCGTCAGCGTATCGTTAAGCGGTTTAAGGCATAGGGTTTCATTCCGAGGTTCACTGAAATTCTTCAAGGAACCTAAAATACTTAGACCGCGAGATCGGGCTCAGGGCGGTGATTAGCAGGCTCGGAACAAGGGGGGCCGTGAAATGAAACGAATAAAGACGAAGAAAATGTTGGTGGGCACTATGCTGGCGGTTCTTATGGCTTTGGTCGGGGGTTGTCATTCCCTCTACGGACACGACAACGACTATAACTACAGTCGCCGTGACGACTATCGGCGGTACGACGACCCTTACTACGGTCATTCTTACTACGGTTATCGTGAGTACGATCGCAATCGCTGATGGAAAGAGAAAGGAGGAAAGGACATGAACAGTATTTTCTACATAGTTGGCGTCATAGTGGTAGTGTTCTTCGTTATCCGCTTCTTGGGTCTGGGCTAGGCCGGAGCATGCAAAGGGGTCCAAAACGGAGGTAACTGACGGATGGACAAGATAGTGGAGTTCAATCCTGTGAACGAAGATGTTTTTGCCGGGCAGTGGAAGCAAATGCGCGGCGAACTGAAAGCGTGGTGGGGCAAACTCACCGATGACGACTTCGACAGGATCGGCGGTCAGAAGGATAAACTGATCGGTTTGGTACAAGAGAAATACGGCTATGCGCGCGAATATGCGGAGCAAGCGGTCGAGCGGCGCTTAAAAGAGTATGGCGACAAAATGGGCGGGGCTGTTGCTGGTATGACGGCCAAGACACAGGAGCTCGGCGCGACTGCCGTGAGCAAGGCGAACCAAGCAGCCACAGTCGTTGGTGAGAAGATGGGTTCCTTGGCGAGCGTGATTCGGGAAAAAGCTCCGCACGAAGGCGCGATGGCCACAGCAGCAACGGCAGTGGCGGGCGGGCTGGAATCGGCGAGCTCTTACCTGCAGGAGAAAAGATTCGCCAATCTGGCAACAGACCTCACCGCCTTGATCCGCAGCTACCCCGTCCAATCTTTACTGGTCGGGGTTGGTGTTGGCTATTGGCTGGCCCGACGCACGAGGTGACGCATGGCAAACGGGTTGCAACACACCGCGGAGCCGAGTTTGGCAATGTTGCTGGGTGGCATCGTTAACGATGCCAAAGATTTACTGCAGCAGGAAGTGGCGCTGACAAAGCTGGAAGTGCGGGAGGAGCTGGATAAAGTCCGGACCGCTGCGATAGCCCTGGGCATCGCGATAGGAGTTGGCGCCGCCGGTGGGATGTTGCTGATGCTCATGCTGGTCCAGATGCTGGCGGCATTTACCGAGATTGCGCTCTGGGGGTGCTACGGGATCGTGGGGAGCGTGCTGGTCGTTCTGGGCGGGGCGCTGCTCGCTGCAGGCAAACATAACGCAGGGGAATCCGGTGTGGCGCCTCACGACAGGGCGCAGACCATGAAGGAGAATGCGCAATGGCTCGCAGTGCAGACGACATCCGCCAAGACATAAAAGACACCCGGCAAGATATCGACGACACACGTTCGGCAATGACCGAGAAGCTGGAAATGTTGGAAGAGCGCGCGCAGGAGACCGTCGACGCGGTGAAGCACACCTTCGATCTTAACTATCAGGTAAAACAACGCCCGTGGGTAATGTTTGGGGCGTCACTGCTAGTGGGCTATATGCTCGGAAGGCGGGGCAGTGGCAACCTGTCTTCTGCTATTGCCAGCATCAAAGGCGCAGCCGTTGGGGCCGTGATCAGCAACCTAGGCGATATGGTCAAGCAGGCCTTAAGGATGCCACCAGCCCCGGAAATCAACGGCGATAGAACCAAGCTGGGCGCTCACCCAATCGATAACACAGAGGAGAATCCGGCCCCGATTTCCATTCCAGTTCAGCAGTAAACGGAAGCGCCATCTTATAGCGCAAGGACCAGTGATTCAGAGGCGGCGCGGGTGGACTCAGGGCGTGTCACCGGGAAGCGTCAAGCGCGGAAGTTTGCCCCTAAACTAGAAACCTCTCAAGCAGAACCCGAATATCTTACGGATTGATGGCATGTGGTGAACTGGAATAATGCTCAGACCCAGTTCGAGACAATTACAGGCTAATCCCGCCTTTTGGTCGAAACTCTCGACGCTTTCGACGGGCCTCATCTCGTTTCCGTCCTGACAGGCTAAAGAAGCTATTGGAAATCCAGCCCTTTCCTTACCGCAAGCGTGTGGCACACAACTTGCGTCGCAGGTAGTTCACCTGGTTCAGAAAATAAAACCCAAAGGGAGACGATGATGAATCCTAACAAAGCGAAATCCAACGGAATCGTGAGTACGATCAAACGGTTGCACACAAATCGCCGAAAGAAATTTACGAAGTGAGCAGTAAAACAATTAAAGAAAAAAGGCATGCGCTTGCTCAAACCTTATTCGGCACGCAGCCGCGCACGCTACGGTGGGTTCCGCGCGTCGTAGCAGCAATCCGGTCGACGACACACACGATCAAGCAAGTCGCAACAGACCATGCTCAAGCAAATCGAGATTTCCGCTCAGCGTTTCGAATTTTACAGCTTAGACAAAGGGCGCACCTGGTCGAGCAGTCCGCCTTCGATGGTTGCTTATGGGCGAAGGAAAAAGATGTTGCGCTTCGAGTTACAGAAAAGGTTTGAACGGGTAGACAGTGACTTGCGATTCCAAAAAGCCTCATCGAACGGCTTTGATCTGGTCCTTCTTTCCATCCATTGCCGGTTTCCCTTCTTTCACCCTGGCGATCATGCGTCGCCTCGCGTGGTTTGCGACCGCGGCTGATGACTTGACTTCGTGAGACAACCCATGAACCAAAGCAGTACCGCGAAAGTGAACGGAGCCCCCGCTAACCAGAGTCGACGCCTCTCTCTAAGACAATGAAGAATCCGAGAGGTCGAAGCAATTTTTTGAGCAGTAGCCATCCCAGTAGCGGAAACTTGCCATCTTTGATCGCCGTCGCGACCTTCGTCCTGATTATTGCATCCCTTTATTGGGCTCAAGCGATTCTGATCCCGATTGCTCTCTCGATCATGCTGACCTTTCTGCTGAGCCCGGTTGCCGCCGCCCTGGAACGGATCGGTCTAGGACGACTCCCTTCAATCATCTTTATCGTGGTTCTTACATTTTCCCTCCTGGGAGGAATCGGCTGGATCGTCGCCCTTCAATTTGGCAGCCTGGCTAACCAGCTGCCCACATATAGACAGAATATCAGGCAAAAAACAGCCGACATACGTGAGGTGGGTAAGGGAGGTGCTTTAGAGAAAGTCCAGAAGACTGCCGAGGATGTGAAGGAGGAATTTCAGAAGAAGGACGCACCGGCAAGGGTCCAAGAAAAGCCCCGTGAGGTTGTCGTGACGGCCGAGCAGTCATCCACGTTTTGGCCCGTTCCATTGGCCGTCGGCCCGATGGTGGAGAGGTTCGCCGGCGCCGGCCTCGTGATTGTGCTGGTGGTTTTTATGCTCATTCAGCGCGAAGACCTGCGCAACCGTTTGATCCGTTTCGTGGGTTATGGGCGGTTGACGTTTACCACTAGGGCACTGGAAGAAGCGGGTCAGCGCATAAGCCACTATTTGCTCATGCAGACAATCATCAATTCTTCCTTCGGGCTGGCGGTGGGTTTAGCGCTTTATCTTATAGGAGTTCCTTATGCCGTTCTCTGGGGCTTTCTTGCCGCCGTGTTGCGGTTCATTCCTTATGTCGGACCCTTTGCGGCTGCAATCATGCCGAGCGCCCTTAGCCTGGCGGTTTTCGAAGGTTGGCTGTGGCCAATCCTGGTAGTAGGAATCTTTGTGGCTTTGGAACTCAGCTGTAATATGGTTTTGGAGCCTTTGCTTTATGCCGAGAGCGCCGGTGTTTCGGGGGTTGGACTTCTAGTCGCAGTCGCTTTCTGGACTTGGCTTTGGGGGCCGGTCGGACTCGTCCTCGCCACCCCACTCACGGTCTGTGTTGTCGTGCTCGGCAAGTACGTACCCGGGATGGATTTTATCGGAGTGCTGATGAGCGATCAGCCGGCCATGGAATCAAACATAAGCTACTATCAGAGATTGCTAGCTATGGATCAGGCCGAAGCGGCGGAAATCGTGGAAGAGCATCTCAAGACCCACCCGCAGGAACAGCTCTTCGATGGGGTGCTGATTCCGGCACTGAATTACGCCCGGAGGGACCGGGAGCTTGGCAGGCTGACAGAAGATGGCGAACAATTTGTTTTCCGAGCGACACGGGAGATCCTCGAGGAATTGAACAGTTTGAAGCCTGAAAGTTCGTCGGAGGCATCAGACTCTTCACAACCTGCGACGATCGTCGAAAACTCCCCGGTTATCCTTCCGAAAGTTCGCATCTTGGGATGTCCTGCCCACGACGAAGCGGACGAACTGGCACTCCTCATGTTCCGGCAGCTGCTTGATTCCACCAGATATGAAGTCGAAATTATATCCGACGCCATGCCCACCTCCGAAGTTGTTGCTTTGATTGGCGAGAAGAGTCCGGCTATGATTTGTGTCGCCTCCGTACCGCCCGGCGGGCTGACCCAGACACGATATCTCTGCAAGCGGCTGCGGGCCCGCTTTCCCAATCTCAAGATCGCCGTCGGGCGCTGGGGTACAGGAGGCGAAAATAGCAACAATATCCTGCTCACCGCGGGTGCTGACAAGGTTGGGACTACGATGATTGAGACCCGCGAGCAGATGATTCAATTGATCCAAAGCAGCCCTCATTCGGAAGCCTATTCCGTTGCGACCGCAGCTCCTCTCTCTCCTCCTGACGAGACACTTACCGCCGAGGTTCGTCTTCTAAGTTAGGAAATAACGACCAAGCCCTTTCTCGTCCGGTGCGTCGGCCCTCAAAGCCAGTCCCGGAAAGCGGACCAAGTGAATCGCATTTTAAATGCCTTAGCTTTCAACGCAATTTACGGTCTCTAACCCGACCTTTTGGTCGAGCGTTTCGACGCTTTCCACGAACCTTGCCCGCTTTTCATTCGGACAGCCTAAAGAAACTGTCAGAGAATCCAGCTTTTCCCTCGCGGCACGGTCTGGCACAAGGCTTGCGCACATAGTGAGTTTAGACCGTCCTTATAAGCGGAGAGAGTTTCGAGCAACTCTTTTTGATCGGCGTCGTGATTGTGAGCTGTTGGATGCAATGTCGGAGCGCGCATGTGTGCCGGCCGCGCGCTTATTAATTATTGTAAATCGTTCAGTATTAGACAGAATCCCTTCCTGAGTCAGGGTACCATTTACTTTGAACACGCGAGGAGGCCCGGATGACGACATTAAAGGTGATTTTATTGGTGATGACGGTTCTTGTACTGCCCACATATGCCCATGCATCGACCCTCGGGTCTGTGCGCATCAGTTTTTTAGAAGGCGATGTGCAGATGAGAACGGCAGAAGCAGATGACTGGATGCCTGCCGCTGTCAATACCCCACTGGATGAACGCGACGAGTTATGGGTCCCGGAAGGGGGAAGGCTCGAGATCCAGCTCAATACCGGGACCTCTGTGAGGCTGGACCAGAATTCTGCGCTTGAGATACTGACCCTGGAGAGTACTTCTTCCCAGTTTTATCTATCCGAGGGGCATATCTATGTAGATTACAACGCCGGGCGCCGCGGCAATGTCGTTCAGTTCGACACGCCGTTATCATCAGTGCGGGCCTACGACAGGTCGGTCTTCAGAGTAGATGTCTCCGAGGAGTTCACTGACGTCTCGGTCTACAGGGGTTCGGTGGACGCGGAAGCAAGAGACGGAAGAACGCGGGTCAACTCGGGCAGGACGCTGACGCTTGAAGAGGGAAGGGACGCGGAACTCGCGCTCAACAGACGGCCCGATGACTGGGAAAACTGGAACCGGGAACGCGACAGGAGATTCGCTTCAAGAGGGGACAGTTACGGTTACCTCCCCGAAGAACTGAGGACTTACTCCAGCGACTTCGATGACAGTGGAAGTTGGGTGCAGGTTAGGGAATACGGTTACGTATGGACGCCCAGGATAGTGGCATCGCGCGACTGGGCGCCGTACCGGACGGGAAAGTGGATGTGGAGAGGCGGAGATTATGTATGGGTATCCTATGAGCCTTGGGGGTGGGCGCCCTATCATTATGGCAGGTGGGCATTTGCGCCCCGTATCGGATGGTTTTGGGTCCCGCCGCCACGGGGCGAAGTCTACTGGGGGCCCGGATACGTGGGATGGGTCAGGACTGCTGAATACGTGGCGTGGGTCCCGCTCGCCCCTAGGGAAGTTTACTATGGCCGTGGTGACTACGGGCCGTACAGCGTGGACATTAGGAAACGCGATCGCAGGGAGATCAACATCACAAAAATCACTTACATGAATGTCCAGGTGAACAACAGTGTTACGGTGATCAACCATGATACCTTTGTGACCGGAAGGCGCGAGGTGGTCAATGTCAAACAAAACCTGTTCCTGACCGAGAAGATAAACATTGGCAGCCCCGACATAAAACCTGAGAGGGCGAGTTTTGCTCCAGTGGTAAAGACCATCCAGCCCGCCAGGCTGCCGCCGCAGCAAGTCAACAAGATAGAAGTGAAGGAATTGAAACAGCGAAGGTCGCTGGTGAAGGAGCCGGACAAGTCTGTGATCAACAGCGATCAGGTGGCAAAACCATTGGTTGTAAAGGCGGTGGACCAGCCGAAGAGCCGCGATGAAAGGGTGCAAGAGCGGCAACAGACGAACTTGGAAAAGGGCAAGACCGGAGCGCCCGCGGAAGGCCCCGTAGCGAAGGGTGAGGAAAAGGACGATAAGCAGCTAAGATCCAAAGGCAAGAATAGGCAGGCAAGTCCTGAAACAATACCCGCAGCAGATGTGGAGCGAAGGGGCGGGAGAGGGACTGAAGAAAAGCGTGGAGAAGTGGCTGTAGCGCCCGAGACAAAGGAGAGAAAGGGCGGCAGGCAGTCAGGCCCTGAGGAAAAGTCTGTGGCAGGGCCGGCCGGTGTCCCAGAAACCAAGGGTGAAAGAAAAGGCGGGAAACAGACTGTGGCAGAGGAAAGTAGGAAATCCACGGAACAGGAAGCAAAGGTAGAAAAGAGGGCCAAGAGAGAGGCGCCGGAAGGCAATTACCAAATGAAGATGCTGGAGGATGATTTTAAAGCCGAAAGAATATCTCGTAAAGAGTACGATAGCCGGAAGAAACGGATAGAAGCAGGAGCGGTCGTTTACTAGCTGTTGGGCGATTTCCGCGCTCGAAACGTGTCTTACGGAACTAGTGTTCTCAGCAAGACAAAAATCAATAGAGGCAGACTATGATCCAGGCATCTAACGGGAAGAGGAGATTCGCGTGATACTGACCGTCGGGAATAAAGTTAATTATCCGTCTCAGGGCCCCTGCCTCATTGGTCCGGTCGTCAAGAAAGTTATCGATGGCAGGCTGACAAGCTTTTACCGTTTGGTTGTCTTGGACGATGGCGGGGGCGAGTTGTTCGTCCCAATGGATAAAGCCCAAGCCTTAGGCATCCGGCAGCTGCTGGCGCGATCTGAGATCCCGAAGTTGCTAGCCCAGCTAAAGAAGGCGGCCAAGACGGCGAAGGTAGCTGGTACAGCGAAGAATTGGCGGCAGCGCATTCTCGACCACTCAGAACTGTTTGCCTCGGGGTCGGCGTTTGATTTGGCTGAAATCGTTGAATCGCTGACTGAGTTGAGTGAAACGAAGGCGCTATCGCCGCGCGACAAATGGTCGCTGGAGAGAGCGAGAAAGCTCCTGGTTCGCGAGATCGCTGAAGTGATGGGAGAGCCAAGGAGCGCGGCCGAGAAACAGGTCGACAAGGCTCTCAAAGGGCGAAAAGGGGCATGAAGAAGGCAAGCGCGCGAAAACTCTTGACGGAGGAGCCTTACCCACCGGCACACTGGGACTCGGCGGGTTATATTCCGCCTTGGCTCAGACGCGTGCAGCGGGGTGCCTTAGTGGCGATGTCGCGCATCGGTAGGATCCGCTTAGACAGACTGAGCTGGCGGAGTGGTTTGGTTTACCTACTGATTTGCGCAACAGTCATTACGACCGCTCTTGTCGCAGTTGGATTGCAGTATATCTATTTTGACCGAACCGGCATGCCCGACATGGAGCGTTTCGCCCGCTTTGAGTTTCCTACGATCGGTACCGTCTACGATGCCAACGGCCAGCCGCTCATAGAGCTGGCAAGAGAATACCGGAAAATCACCAGGTATGAGGACATTCCGCCCGTTGTTCGTGATGCGATCCTCGCCACTGAGGACAAGAACTTTTTCTCACATAGCGGCGTTGACTATTCGACAATTCCGCGCGTGCTGGGGAAAATCAGGCTTGGAGCTCTGGCAGCACGTCTTATAGGCTGGGGGCGGCAAAACGAAGTTCATAATCCACCGCTTTTCCCGCAGGGCGGATCGACGATCACTCAACAGCTCGTGCGCGGGTATTTTCTCAAAAATCTGACGGCGCAAGAAAACAGCAGCCAGCTCCGGCATGGCGGACTCTTGTCTCGCGCGCTGTCTTCCGTGATCGGCGCGCGCAGCGTCAACATGCTGGTTCGTAAGGTGGAGGAGATTCGCCTATCGTTGTGGATCGAAGAAGAGATGCAGAATCGTTTCGGTTCGAAACGCAACGCTAAGGAAGAAATTCTCGCCCGCTATGCCAGCTTCATTTACATGGGAAACAGCCAGTACGGGTTTGCAACGGCGGCGGAATACTATTTTGGCCGGCCTCTAGCCACGTTCACTGTAGATGACGCTGATAAGGCAGCGCTGCTCGCAGGCATCGCCAAGTCGCCTCGTTATTACGCGCCTAGCGCGAAGGAGACGGAGAGAGTCTTGCGCCGCAGAAATCAAACGCTCGCACTTATGGCGGCCAACGGTTTCATTTCCCGGGACAGTGTGAATTCAGCCGAGCAGCGTCCGATTCAAGTGATCGCGCGGCGCAAAGACAAGATGCTTCAGGCGCCCGCGGTCCTTGGAGCCATTCTTCAGGATCTCAAAGGCCGGGGCGCGGACCTCACTGTTGAAAATCTCTTTCGGGGACGTATCCAGGTTTACTCGACGGTGGACGCCCGGGCGCAGCAAATTGTCACCGAGGCACTGGAGCACGGCCTCGATTTTTATGAGAAGCGACATCCAAGCGCAAAAGGGCTTATCCAGGGCTCTGTCGTTGTGCTGAGGAACCGCGATGCGGGTATCCTTGCCGAGACGGGCGGTCGCCAGTTGTACCAAGACCGCTCCGCCTCCTACGGGGACTTTAATCGTGTCACCAAGTCCCTGCGGCAACCGGGCTCGACAATGAAACCCATTGTCTATCTTGCTGCTTTTCGGCAGGGGAAATTTAATCTTGAGACCATGGTTCCCGACGAACCCATAAGCGTTCCCGATGGAAGGGAGCAGAGCACGAAATGGATCTCAAACTATGACGATCAATTCAAGGGCATGATTCCTCTGCGGGAGGCGCTCGCGGAATCTCGAAACGCCGTCGCGATTTGGATCACAGAGCAGATTGGGATCGCCAGTGTTCTGCGGACGTCGCGCAGTCTAGGGGTTCGGACGCGGTTGCAGCCATACGCCACGACCGCGCTGGGCGCGTCCGAGGTGAATTTGCTGGAGCTTGCCAACGCCTACCGCACCATGGCGTCGGGTATTCTCGCCCAGCCGTATTTGATCCGGAAGATCGTTCAAGATTCGGGCGCGATCGCGGTTGATGAGGAACATGGCAGGTTTCCGGTCGATATCGACGAGGCCGCGCTCTCGCTCATTCAGGAAGGCATGCGTGGTGTCGTGCGCATTCCCGGCGGCACGGCTCATGCGCTTGACTCTCGCGGTTTCCCGATTGCCGTTATGGGAAAGACAGGGACGACCAATGAGTTCAGGGATGCGCTCTTCGTGGGCTCGACTTACGGCCCCGAAGGAATTACCATCGCCGTGCGGGTAGGCTTTGACGACAACCGTTCCCTCGGACCTAAAGAAACCGGTGCCAGAGTTGCGCTTCCGGTGTTCAAAGAAATCATGCTCAGAGTGTACCTTGGAAACCTCGTAGGACCTGTGCCGGAGTTTCCGACACAAATGGAACAGCGCATTAACGCTTATCTGGCAGGCGACTCGGCCGAAGCGACCGCGATACCCGAGTCTTCTCTCGCGGCGATTTCCGAATAAAGAGGCTCTTCTGGGTTTCCTATGAAGACGTATTCACCACGGAGACGCAGAGTTCACAGAGGTTAACAGCATAGGGCGAAGCGCACAGAGCAAGGGGCGGATAGGACGCCATGCCCTATGCGCCATGCCCTTTTCCAGTGCTCCGCGACCCTCAGCGCCTCAGCGGTGCAATCTACGAGTTCTTGCTCTGAAGTAGCGCAGGCGAGGGTTTCCGCATAGAAGCCTGAAGAACCAATAAAGATAGGGGATAGTGAAAAACAGTCGCATAGTTAGAGCCCTTGAGGCGTGCCCAGAAAGGCCTTGCCGGAGGGGGGCGGAACTGGATTGCCTCGCTCAATCACCTAGGTGAGCTGCGCTCTTCTGCGGGCGGCCAGTGATAATTCCTTTCGAAATCGTCCAATATTGAACCGAACCCCCTCCCGAGGCAGGGCAGATATTTAAGTTGACGAGTCTTTGGTGCTGCCAAGCAACAGGCGAAGCAGTCGTAGGTTCGATTCCTCTCGCGGGAGGAGGAGGTGAAGTTTTGTCCACGCACCGGGCAACAGCGTATCGAATCGGCGCCCTGCAAAGCGGGCGCAGTTGCGTACGTTTCTCGAATTTGCATTTCGGAGAATCAGGTCCTCCGTGTTTGTCAGGAGTGAGAATCTTAAAAAAGTCAAGTTAATGGAATCAAATACTTACAAGCGTGAAAAAGCTTGCATCCAATTTGCTCCTAAGCAAATGGCCGCCGCTACGGCCTAACCGTTCCTGACAAGGGAGGATAGACTCATGGAACAATTCATTGATCAAATGATGCGAACCGTTGGCGATTACTTGCCGGCTTTAATCGGGGCGCTCTTGATTCTGGTGCTCGGGTGGCTGGTCGCGCTAATTGCCTCGTCTGGCGTACGCAAGTTGCTCAATCGTACGACCATCGATAACCGCCTGGCGGTATGGCTGGGTCCACGTAAAGATCAGGCCGGTTATCACGTTGAGGCCGGGATCGCGACGGCGGTTTATTATCTCATCATGCTCTTTGTGCTGATTGCCTTTTTCCAAGCCCTGCGCCTGACACTGATTACCGAGCCGCTCAATCGTCTACTGAACAAACTCTTTGAGTTTGTACCCAACATTCTGGCCGCCGCGACGCTTTTGCTGGCCGCCTGGGTAATCGCCGCGGTTCTAAGGCTCATCCTTTCCAAGGCCCTGAGCGCCACCAAACTGGAAGATCGTCTGAGCACCCAGGCTGGGCTTAGGGAGGGTCTTCGAGTTCCTCTGAGCGAAACTTTGCCCAATGTGGTTTACTGGTTTATCTTTTTGCTTTTTCTACCGGCCGTCCTGGGAGCATTGGGCATGGAAGGCTTGCTGGCGCCGGTCCGGGGAATGATTGATAGCCTGCTCGGCTTTCTGCCTAATTTACTCGGCGCGGTCATCATTCTACTGGTGGGTTGGTTTGTGGCGCGCATCGTCCGCCAGATCGTCACCGGCTTATTAACCGCTATTGGGACAGACCAAATAGGCGCGCGCGTCGGTCTGGACACAAGTGGTGGTCCAACTCTCTCTAATATCACTGGGACGGTCGTGTATGCTTTGGTGCTAATCCCGGCCATCATTGCCAGTTTGAATGCGCTTCAAATCGAGCCGATCTCCCGGCCAGCCACCGAGATGTTAACTACCCTTCTCAAGGCGGTACCAGCCATCTTTGGGGCAATGATTGTGCTCGGTGTTACCTATCTGATTGGGCGGCTAGTGGCTGGTCTGGTGACTAATGTCCTGACCGGACTTGGCTTCAATCGTATATTGGCCCTGATCGGTCTAGGCAGCGAACCGCAAGCAGGCCAACGCACGCCCGCCGAGGTCGTTGGATTTTTAGTCCTGGCGGCCTTAATGCTCTTCGCGACCATCGAAGCAATGGATCTACTGGGCTTCGCCATCGTGGCTGACCTGACGGCCAACTTCCTAACGTTTGCCGGGCAGATTGTGATGGGAGGGATTATTTTCGGCCTCGGGTTGTACTTGGCCAATCTGGCTCGCGGCGTCATTTTGAGCACAGCCGGAGCGGAGGCGATCTGGCTGTCCCAGGCCGCGCGCTTTGCGATTATCGTCCTGACCACAGCTATGGGCCTGCGGCAGATGGGAATCGCGCCGGATATCGTCAATCTGGCATTCGGCATCCTGCTAGGCACGATTGCCGTTTCAGTCGCCTTGGCGTTCGGTCTCGGGAGCCGGGATGTGGCGGCGCGCGAGGTGGAGGGATGGTTAAGAAAGCTCCGTGGTCCCAAAGGCACCCAGTGATAAGACACGGGGAATCCAAAGTACAAAAATGGAATTTCTGAAGTCTTAGTGGGAGCGAACAAGTCGTAGTTTGATGGGAGAGAGCATCATATAGATTAAAGGCTGAAGTTTAACAAGCGGTGTTGCGCAGACGGAGGCCGCAGAGAAATTTTAGTAAGACTCCGGTACCAAGTGTTCGGATGAGTCTGGCCTTCCGTCGGGCATGGAAAACAACAGGGAATACTCCAGGAAGCGGAGCGCAGCTGCATACGGCAACCGGAATGGCAAGATGCCTGTTCGGTCAATGATTCTGCAAATATCTCCCGAACAGAAACCAGTTAGATGTCCACGTAGAAAGTAAAATCACCTAAGGCTTAGAACCACTTCAACCACCGGTTCTCCCACGCGGTACGACTATCCGCAGTAACTCGGACCTGGCGTTCGGGGCTGATACGCGATAGGTATTCCTTAGATCCACGTCACTGGAGCAACTCTCATGCCACAGACACCGCACATCGAGCGACATTTCACTGGATCCGAAATAGTTAGAGACATTGTGATCGGAATGTCGGACGGATTGACCGTGCCGTTTGCGTTGGCAGCCGGGTTGTCGGGCGCGATTGATTCAACAAGTATCATTGTGACGGCGGGCCTGGCAGAGATCGCCGCCGGTTCAATCGCCATGGGACTAGGCGGTTATATGGCCGCCAAAAGTGATGCGGAACATTATTCGAGCGAGAGCGCACGAGAAGCAGCGGAAGTCCGTGACAAGGCGGACATTGAAGCCGCCGAAGTTGCTGTAGTGTTCCAATCCTATGGTCTGACGGCCGAAGAGAGCAGGCCTATTGTGGATGCACTAAGAAAGCAGCCGGAAGCCTGGGTTAACTTTATGATGCGGTTTGAGCTGGGTCTTGAGAAACCCGATCCCAAGCGCGCCCTCATCAGTGCAGGAACGATTGCAGGAGCTTACATTGCTGGCGGCTTCATCCCGCTCGGTCCCTACCTTTTTCTCCCCACGGCCAGCACGGCGCTTACCATATCGGTGATCACGACTCTCATCGCGCTGGCTATTTTTGGTTATATCAAAGGTCACTTTACCGGCGCCCCACCGCTTCGTAGTGCGATCCAAACGGTGTTTATCGGCGGACTAGCTGCAGCCGTAGCATTCATGATAGCGCGAGCAATTTCGTGAGAGCCGGCTTTAGGGATTGATCATTTACTAAGCTCAGGGTATCGTTTCCATACCCTGGCATAATCACGTCGCTGTTAACACTGACGCAGTTACGTTCTGCAATACGTCCTGTTGGTATTGTTGACAGGTTGGCTGAGACTATGGGATATGGGGAAACCTCGTTGGTAAATGCCGCGTAGTCCGATTGAGTAGCAACTGGCGAAGGAGAGCCTATGTTTGTTTTTGGACCGATTGCCACAGTTCTGATCATTGCCGTTGTGTTAGCCATCAGCGGGATTAAGATTCTAAAGGAGTATGACCGGGCGGTGATCTTTAGGCTCGGGCGTTTGGTACAGGCGCGCGGCCCGGGGATTACCTACGTTATTCCATGGGTTGAGAAAATGATGCGGGTGGACCTTCGCACCGTGGCAATGGATGTTCCGCCGCAAGATGTGATTACACGCGACAACGTCTCCATCAAGGTCAGTGCTGTTCTCTACTTCAGGGTAATAGATCCCAATCGAGCAATCACGGAAGTGCAAAACTATCTCTTCGCCACGTCTCAACTCGCCCAGGTAACACTCAGGAGCAGTTGCGGGCAGGCCCTGTTGGACGAGCTCTTAGCCGAGAGGGAAAAGATCAATGCGCGAATTCAGGAGATCCTGGACTCCCAAACGGAGCCGTGGGGAATCAAAGTGGTTTTAGTAGAATTGAAGGACATTGATCTTCCCCAGGAGATGCAACGGGCGATGGCCAAGCAGGCGGAGGCGGAAAGAGAGAGGCGTGCAAAGGTCATTCACGCCGAGGGAGAGTTTCAGGCCTCGCAGAAGCTCGCAGATGCGGCTGAGGTCATTGAAAAACAACCGGAAGCCATGCACCTTAGATTCCTGCAAAGTCTAGTTGAAGTATCAGCGGACAATAATTCTACCATAGTTCTACCGCTGCCCATCGACCTCTTAAGACGTTTCCTTACGTAGAGGAGGCGCTGTTGCCTGGCGACGAGAGTCCGAGCGATCCTTACTAGGGCATTACCTTTCCGCCGAGAGACTCAGTCTTCTCTTGGACGAGAACGTTAGGTCGGTGCACGGGAGATCGACTAAAGGGAGACCCCGTATATGAGACAGCTAAGAAGGATCATTGTTGGTCATGATCTGGGAGTTGGCGGAGAAGTCGCGTTAGGATCGGCAGTAGTTCTTGCCAATCGGTGTGGTGCTACACTTCGACTGGTGCACGTGGTAGAGCCGCTCGACTCCTATCAGAGGATCTCGCATCCCCTCACTTCTCCTTACACCCTAGAGCAGATCGCACAGAAGACCGGAGCAACGCTGCAGGCGTTAGTGGCAAGCCCGGAGTTCGCCCGCCTGCAAGTGGAATATGAGGTGCGCAGGGGCAAACCATTTGTTGAACTCATCATTGCCGGAAGGGCCTGGCAGGCGGATCTGATAGTCGTCGGTGGTGCGTCTCAGACGGAAGAGCCCTTTCTCGGCAGTACAAGCGAGCGGATCCTGCGCAAGGCTCTCATACCCGTAATGGTGGCGAAGAAGCTTCTGAGTTCCGAAGCCAAAACCTTTTTAGTCCCCACCGATTTCTCGTCTTGTGCCAGAAAAGCCGCGGAGGAGGCGCTCATGCTGGCGAAGAGCTTTTCTGGACGGGTCGTTTTCTTTCATGTTCTGGACTTGCATCCTTCCTATACTATCTCCTATGCGCATGAGTTGGGCGTATCCGTGCCGATTCCTCCGCCTTCGCCCGAAGAGATTGAGCCCGAGTGGGAAGCTTTCCTCTCCAGTTTGGCCTTAGAAAAAGTCGACTGGGAAAAATGTACCGAAGAAGGTCAAGCAGCTAGCGCTATTGTGTGCCAAGCCAACAACATCCAAGCGGATATGATCGTGATAGGCACGCACGGTAGAAGCGGCTTGCCCTATATGCTCCTCGGCAGCGTGGCCGAAAAGGTGATGCGGACGGCGTCCTGCCCTGTCCTCACCATCAGACCGGAAGCGTTTCAATTTGAACTGCCGTGACGCTACAGGAAAGTCAGGGACTGAGCGACAGAGGGCAAGCGATGCAAACGCCTTGTGATACTTGTCTCAGTGGAAATGGCCAAGACGTTCTTACGGAAGGTGAAGTTTTGAAGAGACTCAACAGGGCGAAATCTTGATGATGAATACGCGAGCCGGACAACACCGTGCTATGTTAAAGAACATTGCCTATCGGGTGATGCTTGAAAGGGGACTCCTTCCCGACTTCCCGCGCCAGGCACTCGCCGAGCTCGACGGAATCCACGGGCCTGCAACACGAGCGGAAAAATCAACCCGTGATCTCAGAAACCTGATCTGGTGCTCCATAGACAACGATGATTCGCGCGATCTGGATCAGCTCACCGTTGCCGAGGCAAAGCCCGGAGGAGCCGTGAAGATCCTGGTCGCGATTGCCGATGTGGACGCTCTCGTCAAGAAGCAGTCGGCACTTGACGATCATGCGCGGCAAAACACCACCTCGGTCTACACCGCTGCCGAGATATTTCCGATGCTGCCCGAGAAACTCTCGACCGATTTTACCTCTCTCAATTATGAATCAGACCGCTTGGCCATAGTCATTGAGATGGTCATAACCGGGGATGGATCGTTGCAGAGTTCGGACGTCTTTGGAGCGACGGTCCGCAATCGTGCCAAGCTTGCCTACAATAGCGTTGCCGGCTGGCTGGAGGGTAACGGGCCGATACCCCAGGGGATCGGGGCGGTCGATGGTCTCGACGAGAACCTCCGGCTCCAGGATCGCGTGGCCCAAAAACTGAAGGGCCTCCGCCATGTCCAGGGCGCGCTTGATCTCGAAACTATAGAAGCACGTCCGGTGTTTGACCGAGATGAGCTCAAGGACTTGGAAGCCGAAAGAAAGAACAGGGCCAAGGATATTATCGAGGACTTCATGATCGCAGCCAATGGCGTGACCGCGCGATACCTCGCGGCCAAAATGTTGCCGTCGCTGCGGCGCGTGGTCCGCATACCCAGACGCTGGGACCGGATCCTCGAGCTTGCCTCTGACCATGGCTTCACGTTACCCCCGAAGCCCGACTCAAAGGCCCTGCAGCAATTCCTCATTTCAGCAAAAGCCGCTGATCCTCAGCGCTTTCCCGATCTCTCCCTCAGCGTCATCAAGCTGATGGGCAGCGGTGAATATGTCGTTGAACTACCGGGAGGCAGTGCCGCCGGCCACTTCGGTCTCGCGGTCAAGGATTATACTCATTCCACAGCGCCGAACCGCCGGTACCCCGATCTGATCACGCAGCGGTTGCTGAAAGCGGCGATGGCAGGGCGTCCCCTGCCCTACAATAACGACGAATTACAGGCGCTCGCAAAGCATTGCACCGAAGAGGAAGACGCAGCGAAGAAGGTCGAACGGCAGGTCGGAAAATCCGCCGCAGCCATGCTGCTGGAATCAAGGATCGGCGAGCGCTTCGATGGCATTGTTACCGGCGCTTCTGACAAAGGCACCTGGGTCCGTATTCTGCATCCGCCCATTGAAGGAAAACTGGTGAGTGGTTTTGAAGGCGTGGACGTCGGCCAGCGCTTACGCGTGCAGCTGATCCACACCGATGTCGAGCGCGGATATATCGACTTCAAGAGGGTGGGTAAGAGCCGAGGAGAGTAGAGGAAAGTAGAGGTATATAGCAAGCTATCAGGCGCGGGAAGTCTTCACCGTATCGGACGATCCACGCAATCAGAACCGTAACGCGCCCTCTCTGTGTTTCTAACGGGAACCGCAGCAGGTAATTCTTTTAGTATAAAAACGACCATTGATCACGCGGGAAGATTGGTGATTCCGAAAAATGTGCGCCACGAAGCCGGTTTAAAGCCCGGGATGTCGCTTGATGTTCGCTAGCGGCCGTGAACGTCGCCGACCAACAGCAGGTTATCGCCAATCTGGTAACGGTGGATAGCGAACAGCGACTGGGCATGTCTGCGCGCGGCGCTATAATTCTTGCCAGAATCGTCCAGTATTAGACAGCAATCTCTTCCGAGTCAACGTAAGTTAAATCGAATACCGAGGTAGCTTCCTAGGAGCCTAATATTGTTGATCGCCTTATCCGAAAGGAGAGAGTTATGCATCCTCTATTAATAGTCGCTATCCCTCTAGGGTTGGTGATTGTCGGCATGGTATTGAACAGCATTGGGCTTTCTTTCGATCAACCTCCAAGTTCAGCGGAGCAAGATCCGGCAAAGAGATTGGCGGCGGAACGCGAGGCTTACCGCCGTTTCTTTGATTTCCAGCGAAGCCGAGCTGTGAAGAGGCAGAAAAGGGTAGGGCAGTATGCCTGGTTGCTGATGATCGCTATTATCGGTTCCTTCATCTGGCTGTATCAATATACCGTGAGCAAAACCACCGTCGCGACTCAAATTGCGATGCTTCAAACCTTGGGGACGGAGGAGGGGAAGGGGGAGACGGTTCTTTCGGTCACTTTGAAGGACGACAGCAATGTCAAATACCTGATCAAATCACCCACGGCCGATACCTTGGATGCCGCAACAAAAGAAGGAATTTCGACAGGCAAGGTCTCATCCTACGAGATGTCACAATTGGGCACGGCTTTGAATATAGGTGAAAACCCATTGCCGCTTGGCGTCGCACTGAAAATTTCCAAGTGATCAGCGACAAAGGCCGCTGCGGTCCCAGGCCCACGTGAAAAGGGCCCTGCTGCCAGGGCGACGCGCCTGGGTAAAGATCGTTTAATCTCCTTCGGAGACCGTTAACCGGGAGTCCGTCGACAAAAAGGAAAAGGCACATGGCTAAGAATAAAGTGTTCATCAGCTACGACTATGACAATGACAAGGCGTCCAAGGATCGGCTGCTCGGATGGGACGCCAACAACGAATTTGATTTCTCGTCGTACAATCAGTCCTTCGGTGTCGCGGTCGATAGTCCTGAGGCGGTGGCCATCAAACAGGACCTCGCCGCGCGTATATGCGACGCAAGTTGCTTCCTGTGCATCGTCGGCAAAGAGAGCTACCGAAGCGGTTGGGTGGCGTGGGAGGTCCAGAAGGCGGTCGAACTCAAGAAGAAGGTCGTGGCCGCTAAGACCGATTCGATTTACAACTCGCCGCGCGCGCTGCAGAGTGCTGGAGCGTCGTGGAGCGCGATGTTCAACTTCGACTCCATCAAGAAGGCGATGAACTGACCGAAGTTCGTCGCTACGATGAGCGTTGCCTAGCAGACCTGCGTGAGAATCCTAACGGTATGATTTTTGCGGCTATGGTCTTATTGGATGAAACTGAAAATGACGCGCGGATCGCGTGTAATTTTCATGTTACTGAACCGCGCTTGCCCGACGGCATTGCTGGTGCAGGATTAACCGGCTCTGGGTGTTCCCCGTCACTGGGGAGCTTGATAGCCTGGGTATGCCCGCCCCGCGCCAGGATGACCGAGAGGTATGCGGATTGAAATTATTTCTTAAGAACCTGCTACGGAAGCTCCCTTCAGAAGCGGCCATCGCCCTTTCGGAGATCGAAGAACCGATTCGGGCCGAACTCTTCAGCACCGAGCGTCTGGAGCAGCACGCCGAGAGCCTCGCCGCCGCCCAGCGGGTCACGACCACGCCTCGGAAGGGTCGTCGTTTGTTGCCGCGCGTGCTGGACAACGGGCGGGTGCTGCTCGAATCGTATCGTGCAATTGCCCGGGCAATCCGCGAGGAGCGCGCGATCACACCTGCCGCAGAGTGGCTGGTCGATAATTACCACATCGTGGACGAACAACTGCGCGAGATCCGTGATGACCTGCCGTCCGCCTTTTACCGACAGTTGCCTAAGCTTGCCGAGGGTCACCTCCAGGGCTATCCCCGAGTCTTTGGGTTAGCCTGGGCTTTCGTGGCCCATACGGACAGCCGGTTTGACCCGGAGACGCTCCGTCGGTTCGTGTGCGCCTACCAGCGCGTGCAGCCATTGACGATCGGCGAACTCTGGGCGGTTGCCATCACCTTGCGTGTGGTGCTCGTGGAGAATCTCCGGCGCGTGGCGGAGCGCATCGTGCATGGACGGGCCGCGCGCCAAGAGGCCGACGCGGTGGCCGACCGCCTGCTCGGAGTTAGCGGCCGCTCGATTGAGCCCACGGCGACTGTCCTGCGGCGGTTCGAGGGCGCTCCGTTGGCGACGGCTTTCGCGGTGCAGCTCGTCCAGCGGCTCCGCGATCAAGACCCGGTGGTCATGCCGGCTCTTCGCTGGCTCGAGGAACACCTCGCGGCTCAGGGCAAAACGGCCGATGAGATCGTCCGGGTCGAGCACCAGCGGCAGGCAGCGATGAACGTGACCGTGCGCAACGTGATCACCAGCATGCGTCTGATGTCCGCCTTCGATTGGGCGGAATTCTTTGAGAGCGTCAGTCTCGTCGACGCGATACTCTGGACCGGCAACGGCTTTGCCGCTGCCGACTTCGCGACACGCGATCGTTACCGCCATGCCATCGAGGAGCTTTCGCGGTGCTCACCACACGATGAGCTTGAAGTTGCCCGGCGGGCGGTTTTCCAAGCGCAACGCTTCCGGGGCGAAGCGCAAGCAGGCACTGACCCAACTGCGGACCGCCGCGGGGACCCCGGCTATTATCTCATCTCGAAAGGGCGTGCAGTCTTGGAGCCGGAACTTGGCTTCCGGGTTCCAATCAGGAGCCGGCTTATTCGCGCCTACGTTACTCAAGCGGTGTCACGTTACCTTGGAACCATCGCGCTTGTCAGCGGACTCTTCCTCACTTTGTTCCTGTTCAATTCCGGCGCAGCAGAAGGCGGTGTAATGGGCCTGCTGCTGCTGGGGCTACTCGCTCTCGTTCCGGCCTCGGATCTGGCAATCGCATTGGTGAATCGCGAAGTGATGGAGCTGCTCGGGCCACGGGCGATGCCCAGGCTGGCGCTCCGCGATGGAGTGCCGGCGGATCTGCGGGCATTGGTCGTCGTACCGACTCTCCTGACAGGCCACGCCCAGATTGTAGAACAGATCGAGCAGCTGGAAGTGCACTACCTTGCGAACCCCGATGGCGATCTTCGTTTCGCGCTCCTTTCCGACTGGACAGACGCGCCTCAGGAGTCCATGCCGGGAGATGATGAATTGCTGGCTGCGACAGTTGAGGGCATCGCGCGGCTGAACCGACGCCATGGGCCCGTCCCAGATGGGAGCGAGCGATTTCTCCTTTTTCACCGCCGGCGCGGCTGGAACGAGAGCGAGCGAAAGTGGATCGGGTGGGAACGCAAACGCGGGAAGCTCCATGAGCTAAATCGCTTGCTGCGCGGCGCCACGGACACCACCTTCGTGCCAACGGGTGGCCGGGCACCTCTCGTTCCTTCCGGCGTCCGCTATGTGATCACACTGGATGCCGACACGCGGCTGCCGAGGGGATCGGCCGCTCGATTGGTCGGCACAATAGCGCATCCCCTCAATCGGCCGAGGTTTGACCCTCGTGTCGGTCGAGTCGTCGAGGGCTACGCCCTGCTTCAGCCGCGCGTCACGCCGACCTTACCGACCGATCGCGAGGGCTCTCTTTTTCAGCGCATCTTCTCGGGACCGGGCGGTATGGATCCGTACGCATCTGCCACCTCCGACGTCTACCAGGACCTTTTCGGTGAGGGATCTTACATCGGCAAGGGGATCTACGACGTCGATGCATTTGAGGCAGCCCTCGCCGGACGGGTGCCGGAGAATGTCTTGTTGAGTCACGACCTCTTTGAAGGCATCTTCGCGCGCGCGGGACTCGTCACCGATATCGAGTTCTTCGATGAGTTTCCCCCCCACTACGCAGTCGCCGCGGCCCGCCAACACCGCTGGGCCCGCGGTGACTGGCAGTTGCTTCCGTGGATCATTGGGTCCGCGCGCGACGCGAGCGGCGGTCGGATTCGCACCACGATTCCCCCGATCAGCCGTTGGAAGATGCTTGATAACCTCCGGCGGACGCTGTCAGCCCCGGCCGCATTTTTGACCTTGATTGCCGGGTGGACGCTGCCGTTCGCTTCGTCTGTGATCTGGACGACGTTCGTGCTCGCAACCATCGCCATCCCTCCCCTCTTGCCCGTCTTGACGGGGCTGATCCCGCATCGCCGCGGGATTTCAAAACGCAGCCACTTGCGGGCCGTCGCCACGGATCTGGTCCGTGCCGTGTCGCAGGTAACACTTACGATGACGTTGCTTGCCCACCAGGCATGGTTGATGACCGACGCGATCGTCCGGACACTATTCCGCGTGTATGTGACACGCCGAAAGTTACTCGAGTGGGTAACAGCTGCACAGGCGAAATCTGCTTTCTATATTACTCTAGGCAGCGTCTATCACCGGATGGGCGGAGCCGTAGTGCTCGCCGCGGTGGCAGCCATCCTCGCCCCGTTCGGGCCGCCGGGAGCATGGCTGGTTGCGACGCCGTTCGTACTTTTCTGGGCGCTGTCACCCGTGGTGGCACACTGGATCAGCCTGCCACCGCGCGCGACCGGGGCTCAGCCTCTTTCGTCAGACGACACGCGCATGCTGCGGTTAACTGCGCGCCGGACCTGGCGGTTCTTCGAGACCTTTGTCGGCCCGGAAGACCACGCCCTTCCTCCCGACAATTTCCAGGAAGAGCCGGCACCCCTTGTGGCGCACCGCACGTCGCCCACCAACCTCGGGCTGTATCTGCTCTCCGTTGTCGCCGCGCACGACTTCGGGTGGCTCGGCACCGTGGCTGCAATCGAGCGGCTCGAAGCCACGCTCGGAGCGATGAACGGCCTCGAGCGTTTCCGTGGTCACTTCTATAACTGGTATGCCACGCGTGACCTCCGCCCGCTCGATCCCAAATACGTATCCTCGGTCGACAGTGGAAACCTCGCCGGGCACCTGGTCGCGCTCGGACAGGCCTGCCAGGACATTATCGACCGCCCGCTGCTTGGCCCACAGGTGCTCGCCGGGATTGCCGATGCCATCCTCCTCGTGCGCGCATCGGCTGGCGCGATCGCCGATGACCGGCGCACGCAAACGGTCACCCGGAAACACCTGGATGAAGCACTCGACGCTCTGACCACGGCGCTCACTCCGGTCCCTTTAACTCCGGGTGATTGGGTCGTGCGCCTCGGTGAGCTCGAGGCGCGCGCTTATACCCTGGCGGACATTGCGGACACGTTGACTGCGGAACGGGGTGACAGCGCCGATACAGAGGTGCGCGCCTGGGCGGAGGCCGTCCGCGCGGGCATCAAGAGTCACCTGCGCGATCTCGACATCGCACTTCCCTGGGCGCGACTTGTCTTTGGTAATGCTGTCCCTCATCGCGCTACGACTCCGGAGCAAGCGTTGGGTTCAACGGCGACCGCGCGTTTTTTTCTCTCGTTCCCGACCCTGGCCGACACGCCGGACCACTGCGAAGCCGCCATACATGAACTCACCACTCTGCGCGCGCGCTTGGCCACGGAGGGCGCCGCACAGAGCGACGCCCTGACACGAATGGACGCGCTCGTCGAGACCCTCGGCCGTTCCGCCTCAGGCTCCGGAGCGCTGGTCCGTCGCCTTTCGAGCCTCGTCCAGCTTACAAAGACAATGTTCGACGCGATGGAGTTTGGATTTCTCTTCGATCCGACGCGGAAGCTCTTCTCGATCGGGTACCGCGTTCCCGATAGCAGCCTCGACCCGAGTTGTTACGATCTGCTGGCCTCTGAGGCGCGTCTCACAAGCTTCATCGCCATTGCCAAAGGTGACGTCCCGTCGTCCCATTGGTTCCACCTCGGTCGCGCTTTGACTCCCGTAGACCGAGGATCTGCCCTCGTCTCATGGTCCGGATCGATGTTCGAGTACCTCATGCCCACGCTTGTCATGCGCTCTCCGTCGGGGAGTCTATTAGCCCAGACGTGCGATCTCATCGTCCGCCGTCAGAGAAAATATGGCACCGAGCGTGGCGTTCCGTGGGGGGTCTCAGAATCGGCCTACAACGCGCGCGATATCGAGCTGACCTACCAGTACTCGAATTTCGGCGTCCCGGGCTTGGGGCTCAAACGGGGGCTGAGTGAAGACGTGGTGGTCGCCCCTTACGCGACGGCGCTGGCCGCGATGATTGACCCGGAGGCGGCGGCGCAGAACTTCGCACGTCTCACCGACGCGGGCGCGAGCGGCCTCTATGGCTTTTACGAAGCGCTCGATTACACGGCCACGCGCGTCCCCGAAGACCAACATGTGGCCGTCGTGCGCGCCTACATGGCACATCATCAGGGGATGTCGCTCGTGGCGCTCGCGAACGTTCTCTACGACGGTGTCATGCGCGGGCGCTTTCACGCCGCGCCGCGCATGCAAGCCACCGAGCTACTGTTACAGGAACGCACTCCGCGGGATGTCCTAGTCGCCCGGCCCAGAGTCGAGGAGGTGCGAGCGGCCGCCAACGTCCGCGATCTCGTTCCACCGATCGTTCGTCGCTTCAGTTCCGCGCACGACCCGGCTCCAGGCATCCACCTTCTCTCTAACGGGCGATACGCGGTGATGGTCACGACGGCGGGCTCCGGATACAGCCGTTGGCGCGACCTTGCGATTACACGATGGCGCGAGGACCGCACGCGCGATGCCTGGGGGACGTACGTTTTCCTTCGTGACGTGCACAGCGGCGCGGTCTGGTCGGCCGCATACCAGCCGAGCGGGGTCGAACCGGATACGTATGAAGTAGTTTTTTCCGAGGATCACGTAGAGATCCACCGGCGCGATGGGGCGATCACTACGACGCTTGAAGTCGTCGTTTCGCCGGAGCACGACGCCGAGGTGCGCCGGGTGTCGATCACGAATCTAGGGCTGCGAACCCGAGAGGTCGAGTTGACCTCGTACGCCGAGATCGTGCTGGCGCCGCCCGCAGCGGACGCAGCACACCCCGCATTCTCCAACCTGTTCGTGCAGACGGAATTTGCTCCCGAACTCGGCGCCCTGCTCGCTACGCGCCGGCCACGATCACACGACGAGGCCCAGGTCTGGGCGGCTCACGTAATCGTCGCCGAAGGAGAAACCGTCGGCGATTTACAATGTGAGACCGACCGCGCCCGTTTTCTCGGCCGCGGCCGCGGGATCCGAACGCCGATGTCGGTCATCGACGGCCACCCACTGTCCAACACGGTCGGCGCGGTGCTTGATCCGATCGTCAGCCTCCGGCGCCACATACGGCTTGCGCCGGGTGCCAGCGCGCGAGTCACGTTCTCGACGCTCATTGCGCCATCGCGCGACGAGGCGCTCGACCTCGCCGACGAGTACAACAATCCAACGACGTTTGAGCGCGCTGCGACCTTGGCGTGGACGCAGGCCCGGATCCAGTTGCACCATCTGGGCGTGGATCCCGATGAGGCCTACCTCTTCCAGGAGCTCGCCGGCCGGATCCTGTACTCGGACCCTATCCTGCGGCCTTCGTCCGCGGTGCTCACACGCAACGCCCTGGGACCGTCGGAACTCTGGCGGCAGGGAATTTCCGGCGACATACCGATTGTTCTGGTCCGGATCGACGAAGCCGAGGATCAGGGAATTGTCCGGCAACTCCTCCGCGCCCACGAATACTGGCGGATGAAACAGTTGGCGGTCGATCTCGTGATCCTGAACGAACAGGCTCCGTCCTACGCTCAAGATCTCCAGGCCTCTCTGCAAGCACAGGTCCGCACCAGCCAGTCGCGCTTGCGGCGCGAGGGGGATGAACCGTCCGGAAACGTGTTTATTCTTCGGGGAGATCTCATTTCGGCTGAGGATCGCACCCTGCTCCAAACCGCCGCGCGTGCTGTGCTCTTGAGCCGCCGCGGCACCCTGGCCGAGCAGGTCGTACGTCAGTCGCGATCCGAGGTCGCCTTGGTTCCAATGGCGCGGCGTGCGCCCGCGACGAACTCTTTAGACGTCTTGCCGCCGCGGCCCGACCTCGAGTTTTTCAACGGCCTCGGTGGCTTCGCGGCGGATGGCCGTGAGTACGTAACAATCCTGGGCGAGGGACAGTGGACGCCAGCGCCCTGGATCAATGTGATTGCGAACCCTTCCTTTGGCTTCCAGGTTTCTGAGTCGGGCTCGGGTTACACATGGTCGCTCAACAGCCGTGAGAACCAGCTCACCCAGTGGTCGAATGACCCGGTGAGCGATCCGCCGGGCGAGACGATATACGTCCGGGACGAAGACAGTGGCGAGCTGTGGGGCCCAACGGTGCTGCCGATCCGCGAGGAGGCTTGGCCTTATATCGCCCGACACGGGCAGGGTTACAGCCGCTTCGAGCACGCATCGCACGGGGTCGCGCTCGACCTCTTGCAGTTCGTGCCACTCGAGGACCCAATCAAGATTTCCCGCCTCACCATCGAGAATCAGTCAGGCCGATCCAGACGCCTCTCGGTGACGGCGTATCTCGAGTGGGTGCTCGGCGTTTCGCGGAGCGCCTCGGCGCCCTTCGTTGTCACCGAGATCGACCCGGAAACGGGGGTGATGCTCGCACGCAACGCCTGGAACAGCGAGTTCGGCGGTCGTGTGGCCTTTGCCGACCTCGGCGGGCGCCAGACCGCGTGGACGGGTGATCGGACGGAGTTTCTTGGCCGCAACGGCACCCTCGACCATCCCATATCGCTCGAACTAGGGGAGCGACTCTCTGGGAAGGTCGGCGCAGGCCTCGACCCGTGCGCTGCATTGCAGACGATAGTGGAGCTGCGTGTTGGCGGCCGTGCTGAGATTGTCTTTTTGCTCGGCGAGGCGGCGACCACGGAAGAAGCGCGAGCGTTGATCGCGCGCTACCGCGCGGCTGACCTTGATGTAACCCTGCGCACGGTCATGAAGCGTTGGGATGACGTTCTTGGCGCGGTTCAGGTGACAACACCTGATCGGGCTATGAACATTATGCTCAACGGTTGGCTGCTCTATCAGACGCTGGCGTGTCGTGTCTGGGCGCGCGCGGCGTTTTATCAGGCGGGCGGCGCCTATGGCTTTCGCGATCAGCTTCAAGACGTGATGGCGCTCGTGGTCGCCAAACGAGACATCGCGCGCGCGCAGTTACTGCGGGCCGCCGCACGGCAGTTCGTTGAGGGTGACGTCCAGCACTGGTGGCATCCACCGTCCGGCCGGGGCGTTCGGACCCGTATCTCCGATGATCTTCTATGGCTGCCGTACACGGTCATCCACTACCTTGAAGTCACAGGCGATATCAATCTCCTCGACGAGGTCGTTCCTTTTCTTGACGCGCCGACTCTCGCGGCTGGGGAAGACGAGTCGTATTTCGAGCCACGTGTGTCTGCACAACGCGGTACCCTGTTCGAACATTGCGCGCGCGCGCTCGACCGCAGTCTGGCGGTTGGGAGTCACGGCCTTCCGTTGATCGGCACCGGAGACTGGAACGACGGGATGAACCGGGTCGGATCTGCGGGAAAAGGCGAGAGCGTTTGGCTCGGCTGGTTTCTTCACACCAACCTCTGGGAGTTTGCGCGGCTCGCCGACGCACGCGGCGAGCATCAGCGCGCCGAAATGTGGCGACTGCATGTCAGCGCGCTCAAAGCAGCGCTCGAACGCGAGGCCTGGGATGGCGAGTGGTATCGGCGCGCCTACTTTGACGATGGCACGCCGCTCGGCTCCGCCACGAACGCCGAATGCCGCATTGATTCGATCGCCCAATCCTGGGGGGTCATTTCCGGTGCCGCTGAGCCGGCCCGTGGAGCGCGCGCCATGGCGGCGGTCGAGAAATATCTCGTTCGTCGCGGAGAGGGTCTCGTCCTCCTCTTCACCCCGCCCTTTGACCACGCGAGCCCGGACCCGGGTTACATCAAAGGATACTTGCCCGGCGTCCGCGAAAACGGCGGCCAATATACCCATGCGGCGATCTGGTCCGTTCTCGCCTTCGCGGCACTCGGTGACGGAGATAAAGCCGGCGAACTTTTCTCGCTCTTGAATCCCATCAATCACGCGAGCACCCGTACTGGCGTTTACCGGTACAAGGTCGAGCCCTACGTCGTCGCCGCTGATATCTATGCTGAACCGCCACACGTCGGCCGCGGCGGATGGACGTGGTATACCGGATCGGCGGGATGGATGTACCGGGCTGGCATCGAGTGGATCCTGGGGTTCCGTCTGCGGGGCACGATGATGCATCTCGATCCCTGCATCCCGCGCGCCTGGCGCAGCGTTGGGATCACATTCCGCTATCACTCGTCGCGCTACGAGATCACAGTCGAGAACCCGGCCGGTGTGACGCGCGGCGTTTCCAGAATCGAGGTCGACGGAACCCCTCTGGCGTCCGGCAGCGCGAGCCTCATGCTCAGCGATGACGGCAAGACTCGCCGCGTTCGCGTCGTCCTGGGGTGAATACAGAACCGAGACGCGCCATGAGACCCCCTTTAAGATTTGTTTGCCGGCGGCAAATCAGCTGAAATGACGCACTATATCTATCAGGTACAGGAGATGTAGCCGGCAGCAGCTTGGGTGAGAAAATCCCTGACCTTCCGATGCTTATTACAATTTGGCCTGTGCGTGGGGCCGTCTTTGGTTCATTTCGCATGTAAAAGGGACATGGGTTACCTTATACCGGGATTATCTAGTTTGGGTCACCTAGGCCGGCTGCGCATGTGTGCGTGCCGCGCGATAATTTTTTTCAAAACCGTCCAATATTAGACAGAAACCCCTACCGTGGCAGGGTAGCGTTATCCAAAAGGCTCTGACTAGTAAACTTGAGACTAAGGCTCATCGGCAGCCATTGTAACGGCGAGAACAGTCGGCAAACAGAGTTTTTTCAAAAGTCTGTCGGCATATGAGTAAAGCACCACGACCAAATACCAAGCATCAAGTTGGTTTCTTCCCGTCACGCGCTATGCCTGTAGGAAAAAATGTTTTTCAAGTTACGGACGAGACCAACGAAAACACCAAGCGCGGGCGAGTCCAAGAGAAGCTGCGGACCTCCGAGATTCGTTACCGGCGGCTCTTTGAAACCGCACAAGACGGGATCCTTATCCTCGGTGCCGTCACGCGAAAAATCACCGACGTGAATCCGTTCATGGAGGAGCTGTTGGGCTACTCGCGCGAAGAATTTTTGGGGAAGGAGCTCTGGGAAATAGGTTTGCTCAAGGATGCGGAAGCCAGCCAGGAGGCTTTTCGTAAATTGCAGGAAAAAGGGTATATCCGCTACGAGGACTTACCGCTCCAAACCAATGACGGAAAGCGCCGGGAAGTGGAGTTTGTCAGCAGCATCTATACGGAAGACGGCCGTCGAGTCATTCAATGCAACATTCGCGACATCACGGCGCGCAAACAGGCGGAGGATTACATACGAAAGGCCAACGACGGGCTGATGGCTTTGGTGGCTGAATTGCAGAGGCGTGACAGTGAAATGCAGTCGCTCAAACGCATGCATGATCTGCTTCAGACCTGCACGACCCAGGAAGAGGCCTATGAAGTGATTGCCCTGGTGGCGGGTGAACTGTTCCCCGAGCAAAACGGCTGTCTAGCGATCTTGAATGCTGGGGATCAGGAACTTGAGACGGTTGCGCGCTGGGGCGATCAGGCGCCGCTAAAGTCCACCTTTTCATTGGAAGATTGTTGGGCGCTACGGCGGGGTTATCCTCATGAAGTCATTGATCCCCAGGCTGGTTTGCTGTGCCGGCATTTTGTCCATCGACTCGAGACTTGCTACTTGTGTGTGCCTTTGACGGTTCAAGGCGGAACGCTGGGGTTGTTGTGTCTCGTCCGCGCCGAGGCGAGCAGAGATGAACATCAGATCAGCGAGCAACTACTGGCGGTAACGGTGGGCGAAACGATCAAGCTGTCTTTGTCCAACTTGAAACTGCGGGAGAAACTGCGCGAGGATGCCATCCATGATCCGCTGACCGGACTGTTCAATCGACGCTACTTGGAAGAGACTTTGTCGCGCGAGCTGCATCGTGCGCAGTGCGGGAATTCCCCACTGTGCGTTGCGATGCTCGACCTCGATCAGTTCAAACATCTAAGCGATACTTTTGGCCACGATGCCGGCGATTCGCTGCTACGCCAGTTGGGGCGGATGCTGCGCGAGCAGCTGCGCAAGAGCGATATCGCTTTCCGCTGTGGCAGCGATGAGTTTGTGCTCGTTTTCCCCGATTCATCGCTGGCGGACACCCAGCAACGTGTTGAACAAATCCGCGTGCTGGTCAAGGAAGTGCGGATTCGGCATGGCGATCAACTGCTTGGCACGATGACCGTGTCGGCTGGCGTCGCGCAGGCGCCTCAACACGGCTTCAGCGCGCGTGAATTATTGCGCGCGGCTGACGAGGGCTTGCATGCCGCCAAGCAGGCCGGGCGCGACCGCGTCCTTGTCTGCCCGGGCGAGGCAATCACAGGAAGGTGATTTTTATGACCCATGACCACAGGTATGCTATCGCTGATGACGAAGCGGTGCAGGTGCTTATTGATAAGATGCTGGGCGGAGGAACGCGACAGAGGCGCCGCGAAAAGCTCTTAAAAGCGCTCGATGAGGCGTCTCAACGCTATCAGAGTACCGGTCACAAGGAGAGGCAAGCATTTTTCCACGGACTGCTCACTGGCTACGCGGTAGCCCTGAAGCTGTTGTAGTTTCGAGCGTTTGAAGGCGCAGCGGATATGAGCGGGGTCCGTGAGCGCCGGAGTGTCCGCGCATTCCCTTAAGGGCGTAAACAGGGTGGATAGAAAACGCCAGGCGTACCAGTAAAAAGGAGCGATTATGGAAACAGTTAAGAAGCGGCAAAATGCATCGGCGCGCAGAGAGAAGCAGCAGGAGAAATCTAACCGCCGGCTGGAACGAAGGAACGGGAAGGCAAAGTCCGAGGATAAGGTGCAGGAGAAAAATCCGCAGATATACGAACCTGATTCTCGACACGGGCCAACGATTTTATAAACGCTGAGCCCATGAAACGCTTGATGCAACTTCGGCCATGCCTAGGGGCGCGATGGATAGACCAGCGGAACTACGCAGGTTAAGCAGTTGTGAATTGATTTTGACTTGAAATGACCACAAGATGAAAAATAGCATTCCGTACAGAGACTATCTGATTCGGGGCGAATCATTTCAACGCGAGAAAAATGGCACCTGGATTCCCCAATATACCTTGACGCGTCAAAACACTGGAAGTAAGGGAAAGGACTTTCCATCACAGCAATATCAATTCAATGAAGTTTTCCCGACCGAAAGCGAAGCCAACGAATTTGCCCTGCAAAAGGCAATGGAGTGGATTAATAAAAACTGAAAACGGAATCAATGGCACCTATCAACATAAGTTGATACCGCCGCCGTTTGGGTTCGAACTTTCACGTCGACCTTCGGACAGCCTGAACGTGATGCGAGCCTGATCCACTGCAGCAAGACTTCTATCGCAAGGAAAGCAGGATAACTGATCTAATCCTGCACCTCTCTCACAGAGAGCGGATCATTTGATAACAGGTGAAAACCCTTTGTTCTCTTTCTTGGCCCTTTTCGCGGCCCTTTTTTCCATCAAGGTCTTGAGTGGTTTCTTCTTGTTTTGTTTCTTACTGTCTTTGCCTTTACTCATGTTAGCCGCTCCTTCTGGGTTGGATAGGGCTGCGGGGGAAACAAGGCATTTCCTATCGATCTTCGCCGCCTCAATCGCCTGCACCCCCTTCATTAATGACTACAAATTGCTACAGCAGTTTTTAAACTTTTTTCCGCTTCCACATGGGCAGGGTTCATTACGTCTGACTTTCTTCTCGGCTATCGTTGGCTTTGATGGATTCAACAGTCGATCTAGTTGGCTGAGATCCTCTGGTTTTTCTGGTTCCAATCCGATCCGATATTGCCAGCCATGCTTTTCGAACGTCGATGTCACTTCTTTGAATCGGGCCTCCGATTGGACGCTAACTACCGCGGGGTTCTTTGCAGTACCCAATCTCGCGGTCTTTTTAGCAGAGAACATTTTTATCCTGTTCTCCGCATCAACATTGCTTCTCATTGTTCCAACATTGGAAATTCTGTTTCCCATAGCTTCACTATTTCAGTTATTGGCGGATTTAGCTATAGCAATGAGGTCACGGGTGCGCCGTAGTGGTTGCCTCTCCTTACTCCCGGTAGACAGCCATTTGGACCTGAGATAATCGCAAACTCACGTTGTCAGAGGAAACCAAGAGAGGAAATTCTCCACGCAGAAACTTGAACATATCTAGGAAGATATCCTGACCGCGAGCCGTATTCTTCATCAGCAAGATGGTTGGGGCGGCCTTCGGTCATGTGATCGTGAGTATTCCGGGAACGGCGCGTCTGTGTGAGACACTCTGGATGGGGGAAGCGCGACAAGGGGTTCAGCGAGACCTGGCGAAAAGATTCTATTTCACCTCATCCTCCGTTTCCCTTCTCTCCTGGGCCCCTTCCTCGCTTTTCTCCAGTGCGGTCTTAGCCCCCTTCATATATTTTGAACTCTTTGGTCGCAGCCTCTTTTACCGCTCCTCCGACTTTGCTATTTTGCTCCCCTGAGGTGTGCTCCTCTTTCTGCCCACAGCCAAGCATCAAGAGGAAAGTTACGACAACCGTAATTCCATTCCCGGATATGAGGGTCATGGCTACGTCTCTGAAAAGTGAGAGATCATTTCGATTCTTCCTTCAACCGAATAATTTAAAACCCCCGTTAGTCCAAACCAGACCCAAGGTCCATCTTTGCCTGGATCAAAGACCCGCGAAAATCGTTGCTCGTGTTCGTGACTCATGCTCAGGGAAATAGCCAAAGGGCTGAAGGTCGGGGTTGACTGGCCAGTCAGCCTATCCTTAATTTAAATTGATCGAAAACGGAGGAGCGCGTTGTTTCTGAATTACACGCCGGTTTCGTTGGCTTTTGGCACCAGTGGATTGCGCGGCCTGGTCAAAGACATCACCGACCTTGAGGCTTATATTAATGTCAAAGCTGCGCTCCGTTATTTGTTGAGCATTAGTGACATTCGTACGAGCAGCAGAGTGGTCATCGCCGGTGACCTCCGGCCGAGCACCGACCGCATCATGCGCGCCTGCGCCCAAGCGATTGTCGACTCGGGCTGCCAGGTGGAGAACGCGGGTAAGATCCCCACCCCCGCATTAATCTCTCACGCCATCTCCACGGGACGCGCCGGCGTGATGGTGACCGGCAGCCACATTCCATTCGATCGTAACGGCATCAAGCTCAACAAGAGCGTCGGCGAGGTCCTGAAGTCGGACGAACCCGGCATCACGCGCGAGGTCGAGCGTGTGCGCGTCGAGGAGTACAGCCGGACCGCGACCACATCAGCCTACGACGCTTCTGGAATGCTCAAGCGCTCGCCAGAACTGCCGCCGCTCGATCGCGCCGCCGAGGAAGCCTACACTCGTCGCTATCTGACTAGTTTTACTCGCGGCGGTCTCTCCGGCTTGCGCGTTCTGGTGTATCAGCATTCGGCAGTGGGCCGCGATATCTTAACGCAGATCCTGCGCGAGCTCGGCGCCGAGGTGGTCACCGGCGGGCGTAGTGACACGTTCGTTTCCATCGACACTGAGAACATCACCGACGAGCAGCTGGATCGTCTGGAGAAATTCGCCGTCGCTGCCGAAGCGAGCGGCCGGCCACTGCACGCAATTGTGTCTACTGATGGCGACTCCGATCGGCCGCTCCTGACCGCGGTACTGCCCGTCGCCGAGGGCCATCCACGCGCCCGACGGGTGCGCTTCTTGCCCGGTGATCTTCTTGGCATCGTGGTCGCCGAGTACCTGCGCGCGGATGCCGCCGCAGTTCCCATTAGCGCCAACGATGCTGTCGAGCGACGCATGCGTGAGCGCGGGGTCTCTCTCCAGAAGACCAAGATCGGATCGCCCTACGTCGTCTCCGCCCTCGACGAGTTGCGCCGAGCCGGGACACACGCGCGCATCGTCGGCTGGGAAGCCAACGGCGGATTTTTGACCGGTAGCGATATCGCGTTGACCGCGGGGACTATGGTGGCGTTGCCCACGCGTGATTCGACCTTGCCCATCCTGGCGAACTTGTTCGCCGCGGCCGAGGAGCATGGCGGATTGGCCGCACTGTGGAACCGGCTGCCAGCACGTTTTGGCCGTGCCGGCTTGCTCGACAACGTGCCGGTCACGGTTAGCCGGGCCATCCTGGCTCATCTGATTCCTCCGGGCGATGTGATCGAGGTGGAGTTCGACGGCACAGGGCACGTATTTGACCGCAGTCGTCTGGGTGCGCTGCCCACGCCGCTCGCGGAACGGGCAAGCGCAGACTGGCAGCAACGTAAAGCGACGTTAACGCGGTTCTTCACGTCCGCGCTCGGTTTCGACGACATCGTTCGGATCAATGTCCTCGATGGCGTGCGGGCCTATTTTGGCAATGGGGATGTTGCGCACGTCCGGCCGTCGGGCAACGCGCCTCAGCTGCGCATCTATGCCAACAGTGACTCGCAGGCGCGCGCCGATCAAATCGTAGAGCTTGGGCTACGCGAACCCGACGGTATTTTGCGTCAGCTGGAGCGAGCTTTCACACAAGGTATGTTTATGACCTTGTGAGGTGGAACCGATGATTCCGTTTCCGTTGCAGCGCCGTTGTCATTTCCCGCTGAGACTAACGGCTTTGAGTCAAGACATCAACAAGCGCCGCCGTCGTTTAACATCTCATCTTGAGCAATCGACCGAGATCCGGGATTCCGTTTGCGGCCCAAATCCACACTTTTCAGACATCGTGGCTACTCGCAAGGGATGAAGGATGAGGGATGAAGGAAAGAGATAAAAAAGGTACCCGTGCCCATTTACGAACACGAGCCACGCACGCGGGTCTTCCTCAGCGGCTGTGCCTGCGTGCGGGTGGCACGATAATTTTTTTCAAATTCGTCCAATATTAGACAGACATTTCTGCCGCTGCAGTATACTCTCAAACTCAACAATTGAATCGTCGTTGAAGGTGACGAGGGCTCGCTGAGCTTAGGGCTGGCGGTCAATTGGATTGTTAGTGCTCGTATATTTATTAAGGAGGAAGCACGATGGAACTGCCGAGGGACATTAGTGGAAAAGCCACCGCCTTGATTGGGATAAGCCTGGCTCTGGTTTTATTCTTTGGCTATCGGGGTTACGTTAACTCGCGTCAGGCGTTGCAGATTTTGGATCTGCAGGTGCCGAATATCACGCGGGTCGCCTTCGATACCCAGGTCTTTGCCCTTACTTCGACAAATCTTGAACCGGTCTTAAAGAGTGTTAGGGCGGATTTCGCCGGGCCCGAGGGCGCTGCGGAAATAGACAAATTCAAGAAGGAATTCGACTCTCACTTGTGGATTGCCGTGATGACCCGGAATAAGGGACTTAAATCGGCGACGGATGTGGTGACTCAAGTGCAACTCACCACGCCGATCACGGCCCTTCAAGGGTACAGCCCGACCGGCTATGCCAAGATGGAGGTCAAAGAGGGAGGAGTGGGAAAGGAAGCGGCATCAGTGAACTGGAACTACATAGAGCCGGCTATCACTACGGTCACCCTTATTGGTGTTCAGCCAAAAGACTTCGGTGGGAAACCGCCTTATTCGAAGAAAGACATGCAGGTCTGGTCCAGAGATTTTAGACTTTACTTTGAATTGGCTGAAGTGAAGTCAAAAGAAGGGGCAATAGCTTACGCTTATTAATCGGCGCAGTTGCAAAAACCAGTCGATTGATTCCTGGGGCTATTGTAATATAGACTCATTAGGTCCATAATACATTTAAAGGACGATGACTCCTTTGCCGGTATTGCGGATTTAATTCCACAAACTAGCAGCCTCTGCTGGATTAACTCTGCTCGATTTGCAGGAGATCGCAGAGACTCACAAAGGAGACAATCCCCCGGGCCATCCCCCTCTTTAAGGGCGCCTCTCGTCCCCGGAAGAGAGAATTAGCTAAAAACCGATTAAGGTAAGGGCGAACCAACGAGAGAGCCAGCTCTCGTGCCCGGCCGTCCTTGAAAACGATCTGCTGGCACTGAGGGCAGGCAGTTTGTCCCGCAGCGAAGCGCCACTACGTCTGAGTTGTTGGTCAAGGATAACTAGGAGGCCTTTATGCCATTACTGAATCAGTTACCCGAAACCGCTTTTACGACAAAAGTCGATGACCTCCTTAACTGGGGGCGAGCCTCTTCGCAGTGGTACATGCTGTTCGGGCTCGCGTGTTGCGCTATCGAGTTGATGCAGACGGGGGGACCCCGCGCCGATGTCGATCGGTTTGGTTGTGTCCCACGCGCTACGCCTCGCCAGTCAGACCTGATGATCGTGGCCGGAACGCTCACTTATAAAATGGCCAAGCGAACCAAGCTCCTCTACGATCAGATGCCTGATCCGAAGTACGTCATCTCGATGGGGAGCTGTGCCAGCTGCGGGGGGCTTTTTCAGCTCGCCTACTCGGTTTGTAAAGGGGTAGACAAGATCATTCCTGTAGACGTTTATGTTCCCGGATGTCCACCCCGCCCGGAGGCCCTGACAGAGGGGCTTCTGATGATCCAGAAGAAGATCATGCAGGAGAGGTGGTTAGTTAAGAAACAGGCAGTCATCAGCGGGCCCCTTGCAGGCTAGCAAAAGGAGGTCATCCAATATGACTGGAGAGATTACCATCACCGACCGTGCCGCAGCAAAAATTAAGGAGTTTCTTGCCCAGGGAAAAGAAGGACGTGGACTGCGTGTCAAACTTATCGAGGGCGGATGCTCAGGCCTTGAGTACAGACTGGATGTCGATACCCCGAATGCAGAAGACCAGGTCTTTGAGCAAGACGGCGCCCGCGTGTTGATTGATCCGAAGAGTTTTCTTCAACTAAACGGGACGGAACTCGATTATAGAAGCGAGCTGATGCAATCGGGGTTCGTGTTTAATAACCCTAATGTCAAGAAGACCTGTGGGTGCGGCACCTCTTTTAGCACTTGAGTGGGAAGAAGGAGTCGGGAGATGGCGCTTCCGTGTCAAGCAAAAAGGAGAAGCGATGCCGGATCTGACAGCGCAAACTGAGGAGAAGAAGAAACGGAAAGGCACCTCTCTACTTGCCGTCATGGACGAGAACTGCAGCAGCTGTGCGGGTTCGCCGGTATGTGAGCTGCATTGTCCGGTAGAGGGCTGCATTAATTTGCTCTACGAGGAAACCCCTAACGGCGGGTTAAAGCCCTATCGAGTTTGGGTGGACAACGACAAATGCATTGGCTGCCAGATGTGTTACAGCGACGACCTGACCAAGGTCCATCGGCAGAAAGAAACCGGGGAGATATTCTACGAGTATGCAGGTAGATACTATGACAGTTCCAAAAGGCCGCTTGAGAACGAAAAGGTACCTAAGAAATTTCAGCTTGAGCTGATCGCTACGGAATCAGAAGATAGGCTTGATAAGAAAATCTGCCCGTGGGACGCCATAAGAATGTACGAATTCGATGAGGGCGCGGAACTCTCCAAATGCTTCTATGAACCGGAAAGCATAAAAGTTGTTGATGGCCTATACGTTATAGATGCCGCGGAAAAGACAAGATCAGAGGAAAAGCAAAAAGAGCTATACTGGGGATACGGGGAACGAGTCTCATAGAAAAGGAAAGCTGCAGCCATGAACACTGCGACCCACACGATGGAGGACCTGACCAACCGGGAATATAAGTACGGGTTTGTTACCGAGATCGAGGCTGACACCGTGCCTCGCGGGCTGAACGAGGAGATCATCCGCTTGATTTCGGCAAAGAAGAACGAGCCGAGCTTCATGCTGGAGTGGCGTCTGAAGGCGTACCGGCACTGGGTGAAGCTGGAAAAGTCCGAGGCCGAGCCAAAATGGGCCAACATCCACTATCCGCCGATCGACTACCAGGATCTCATCTACTACTCGGCGCCAAAGACAAACGCTGAGGGGCTAAAGAGCCTCGAAGAGGTAGACCCCAAGCTGCTCGAGACCTATGAGAAGCTCGGTATTCCGCTGTCGGAGCAAAAGTGGCTGAGCGGCGTTGCGGTTGACGCGGTCTTTGACAGCGTCTCTGTGGCGACGACGTTCAAGAAGAAGCTGGCGGAGTTGGGGATCATCTTTTGTCCCTTTTCCGAGGCGGTGCGAGAGCATCCAGAGATAGTGAAAAAGTATCTCGGGTCGGTAGTGCCCTACAGTGACAACTTCTTCGCCGCTTTGAACGCCGCTGTCTTCAGCGACGGATCCTTCTGTTACATCCCCAAGGGCGTGCGATGTCCGATGGAGCTATCGACTTACTTTCGCATCAATGCAGCGGAGACCGGGCAATTCGAACGTACGTTAATCATCGCCGAGGAAGGCAGTTACGTAAGCTATCTTGAAGGATGCACGGCGCCGATGCGAGATATCAATCAGTTGCATGCCGCCGTGGTGGAGCTCATCGCCCTGGATAATGCGCAGATCAAATACTCGACAGTCCAGAACTGGTATCCCGGCGACAAGGAGGGCAAGGGTGGAATCTACAATTTTGTCACCAAGCGGGGCAAGTGTCTCGGGAAAAACTCCAAGATCTCTTGGACTCAAGTAGAGACGGGCTCGGCGATCACTTGGAAATATCCCAGCTGCATCCTGCAGGGTGACAACTCGGTTGGAGAGTTTTACTCGGTGGCACTTACCAACAACTATCAGCAGGCGGATACGGGGACCAAGATGATCCACATCGGGGAAAACACCAAGAGCACCATCATTTCGAAGGGGATCTCTGCGGGCCATGGGCAGAACTCGTATCGGGGGCTCGTGAGAGTCATGAAGGGCGCTACCGGGGCTCGTAATTACTCTCAGTGTGACTCGTTGCTGCTTGGGGATGAGTGTGGCGCGCATACCTTCCCTTACCTCGAAGTAATGAACAACTTGTCGCAGGTGGAGCACGAGGCTTCCACCTCGAGAATCGGGGAGGATCAGCTTTTTTACTGCAGGCAGCGCGGGATTTCGCCTGAGGATGCCGTGACGATGATCGTCAATGGCTTCTGCAAGCAGGTGTTTCGGGAGCTGCCGATGGAGTTTGCGGTGGAGGCGCAGAAACTTCTGGGCGTGAGTCTCGAAGGCAGTGTCGGCTAAATAATCATAACGCGTTTTTGTCTGACATGTTTCGCGCCATCGCTCACGGAACGGCCGACGAGATGGCCAAGGCCAAAAGCATTCTCGAGACGAGCCACGCGGCACAAATCACCGTTCATGGAACGTGAAGGCTAACATCGACACCGGACTGTTCGGCATTACTACTAAGACACGCGCAAGAGGAGGATGACATGGATGCCACACGCATCGCCGCTCACCAAAACCAATCAGGCAAGCTCTGTCCGGCAGGCGGGAGTCCCGGTATGAACGGCCGTCTGATGTCAGCTTACCTCCACACGAGTTTTTCGACACTCGGGTCCCTCTCGCGGTGTACCCGGAAACGGCGTTGATGTATGCAGTGCTGGAAGAAGCCTTCTTGTGTTTTCAGGAGCAGTTTGAGATAAAGAAACGCTGCATCCAGCGCGCGCAGCGGGCCGAGGAGTGGTTTTTTAGCGAGGACTCTCACGGGCTCTTCTCCTTTGTGTCTGTTTGTGATGCGCTCGGGTTGCAACCGCAGTTCATACGGATGAAGCTTAGGCCTTGGAGCCAATCACCGCCCGGACACGTCCCAGGGAAAGATGCAGCTGTCGTAGAAGTACGTTAGCCGTCGAGGTTTGTCACCCGAGCACTGAGGAAAATTTCATTAGCGATTCCTATTTGCGGTCCTCGGACTTGTGGGTGTTGCTTGGCTAGTTTCCGTAAGGTACTGCCTCGCAGCTCGTGTTAGAGGGGGGAGAAATCATCATACATTCGTTTTATCAAAGGGCGAATATTCGACCTTAGGAAGGCGTAAATAGGTATGTTAAGCCAACTTACAAATGAGCGTGAGTCGATTGAGGAGGCAACGCCAGAGCTGACGTTCACAAAATTCCGGATCGTTCTGATCAAACCCTCCAAATACGACGACGACGGGTATGTAATTCGCTTTTGGAAGGGCGTGCTCCCGAGCAACACGCTCAACGTCCTGCACGGACTCACCGAAGAGGTGAAAAACAGCCGCGTATTCGGCGACCTCCGGATTGAAATCGTCACCTTTGACGAGACCGCGGAAAAACTCCCCGTAAAGAGAATTATTCGTTGGAGCCGGCGCCCTTCCACCAAGCTTGTGGTGGCGCTGGTGGGCGTCCAAACCAATCAGTTTCCACGGGCCGTCCAGCTAGCCCGGCAGTTCCGCGCGGCTGGGATTGATGTGATCATCGGCGGATTCCACACCAGCGGCACCATCAACATGTTGGGCGAGCAGGAACCGGATATCCAGGCGCTGGTTAAAGAATCGATCTCGGTCGTATCCGGTGAAGTCGAAGAGAACTGGGCGGAAATCCTAGCGGACGCGCTCCATGGCCGATTAAAGCCCATTTATTCATTTGCTCAAGATTTGCAAAACCTCGTCGACATCGATAAGGCACCGCTACCCCGAATCAGTCCCAAGACCATGCGCCACTTTGCCAAACCATCATTTGGCACCGCGGATACCTCCAGAGGGTGTCCTTTCGCATGCTCCTTCTGCACCATCATTAACGTCCAGGGCCGGAAAATGCGCGAACGCAGCCCGGAGAGCATCGCGGAGATGCTGCGCAGGAACTATCGCGAACACGGCGTGTCGTTCTACTTCTTTACTGACGACAATTTTGCACGTAAGAAACTCTGGCGTGAGACCTTCGAAGAGATCATCAAGCTAAAGAAAGAGGGCATCAAGATCTCTTTCATGGTGCAGGTAGACCTCGCGCGCAAACCGAAGGATTTCGTGCGGCTTGCAGCCGAAGCGGGCTGTACGCAGGTCTTTATCGGAATGGAGAGCGTGAATCCCCAGAACCTCAAGGCCGAAGGCAAAGGCCAAAATCACGTTGAAGAGTACCAGAAGATTATCAACGAATGGCACGACGCGGGCATCGTCGTCCATACCGGCTACATTATCGGCCTCCCTTTCGACACCAAGGAACAGGTGCCGCAGGACATCCGCTACCTCATGGATGTGATCCAGCCGGATCAGGCATCCTTTTTCATGTTGACCCCGCTGCCCGGGTCTCATGATCACCGCGAGATGAAAAACCGCGGCGAGTGGATGGACCCGGATTTCAACAAGCGCGACTCCTTTCATGCGACCATCGAGCATCCCAACATGAGCGCGGAAGAGTGGTTCCAGGCCTACGAAGACGCGTGGGAATCCTTCTACAGCAAGGAGAACATGATCAAGATCCTATCGCGATGGAACCATAACCCGAGGAATTACTGGAATCTCATGTTGATCTTTTTCTGGTACAAAAATGCGGCGCTTATCGAGAAAGAGCACCCGATGATCGCCGGCTTCTTTAGATTAAAAGACCGGCTATCGCGAAGGCACGGCTTCGCTATCGACTCCCTGCACATCCATCTCTGGAAACGTGGGAAAGAAGTGTTTCACCTCCTTATCTCATGGACCAAATTTCTCAAAGAGATGGAAGAGGTATGGCTACAAACGCGGAAGAAGAGCGAAACGGAAGAGAAATGGCTTGAGGAAGTGCAACGAATTCAGGGGGAGATCTGGCAAGTACTCAAGATTGCGGAGTGGCAGAAAGCTTACAATAACGCCAAGTCGACGCTCCCCGCCAAGGCCAAGGCCCTGTTGGATCCGTTCGAAGAGTTATCTTCAAAGGTACTTTTCACGCGAAAGGATCTAAACGCCTTCCTCCGACAATGGGAGGGTCTGCAATTGAGATTGCAGGAAGTGCGGGTTCATCTAAACCGCGAGGGGGAGGCTGCCCGCGGATGGCTCGATGAGATGGCTCGTATCCATACGAGCATCCGGCTGGGAGGCAAGATGCAGGAATGGCAAGATGCTTATGCGCGCCTACGGCATAGCCTGCCGGCAAAATACCGGCTTGTTCACGCCAAATTCGATGCCTTTAGCAATCGGGCGCTGTACTCGCGTGAGCCGCTTCAACGCTTTTGGAACAACACCGTGGAACAATTAAGAGGCATGAGGATCTGGAACATCGATTTGGGAAAACTCACGACCAACTTGATCAAGGACTTCTTCCTCACCGCATATTTTGCCTTTACCTTCCGCGCTGGCTCCCGGACTGAATAACCTCCATGGTGGGGCGGCGCTCAGGTCCAATTCCTTTGAAGGTTGTCTAATATTAGACAACCTTCGCTTGCGAATCAGTATAAGTTTAAACCGAAACGGGAGGACGCATCCTCGGTGCGGCTGATCAGACGTTGACGAGGGTGTAACTCTGATGTCGCACGTGCAAGCGAAGCTGACCAACTAGGGACGGACTGCCCCACCCCACAAGACGGGGCCGGTGGGTCGTCGGTTTGCGCCACTAACGCTCTTCTGGCCCGGGATTCTACCTCCGCGCAGAGCATGAAGCGCTGGGTCCCGTATGACGCTCGAGAGCGCCTTGGAATTTTATCCGCCGCCGCAACTAGGTTCTCGTCGCTAACCTTTGGGAGGAGCCGGCGCAATAAGAGCAGATTATGGATATCAGCCTTGTCGCAAATGAAAAAGGCGGATGAGAGATTACCCCGTAGTGGAGTGCGATAGTTGTAGGGGGACATCGTTAGGGAGCGTTTATCTTTTGCTAAAGAGGGAAAGGTTTTGTTCACGCAAGAAATGATGACTACAAGAAAAGTGCTTGTTGTCGACGATTATCGTGATCTTCTCGAATTTCTGGGAAAGGTTCTCGCCGTGCTCGGCTGGCACGCAGTCGCTGATAGCGCCCGGGAGGCACTGAACAAGCTTGAATACGGCTTACCGAGTGTCATCCTTTTGAACATGCGCATGGCGGGGATGAGCGGATTCGAGGTTGCAGGGATTCTAAAGAAGCACCCCGTTTACAGGAAAATTCCCATTCTTGCCGCGAGTGCTTATCCAGGTCATTTAGCCCGGCGGCTGAGTCTTACGGCAGGCTGTGATGATTTTATTTCCAAGCCGTTTGCGATTTCAGCACTCCAAACGCGTCTTACGCGCCTCGTGTCCGCAGCAAGTCAAAAAGCGGCCGAAGCAACAAGGCCATGATCCTGGTCTCTGAGACCGGGGAAGGAGACTCGAGTGGTACTGACAGTAGGCGAAAAGGTTGTTTACCCATGTCAGGGCCCTTGCCTGATTGAGCAGGTCGTCAAAAAAGTTATCGCTGGCAGGCCGACAAGGTTCTACTATTTGGTCGTCTTGGACGATGGCGGTGGCCGATTGTTTGTCCCCGTAGATAAAGCTCCGGCCATAGGTATCCGACAACTGCTGGCGCGATCTGAGATCCCGAAGTTGCTAGCCCAGCTAAAGAAGGCGGCCAAGACGGCGAAGGTAGCTGGTACAGCGAAGAATTGGCGACAGCGCATTCTCGACCACTCAGAACTTTTCGCCTCGGGGTCGGCGTTTGATTTGGCTGAAATCGTGGAATCGCTGACTGATCTGAGCGGAACGAAGTCACTATCGACGCGCGATAAGTGGACCTTGGAAAGGGCAAGAAAGCTACTGGTTTGCGAGATCTCCGAAGTCATGGGAGTGGCGAAGAGCGCGGCCGAAGAACAAGTAGACAAAGCTCTCGCCGAGCGCAAAGAGAAATGAACAAGCAGAAAAAATCGGCGTGTGCCCCGCGGCGCCGGAGCGCGGCCAGCATGAATGAACATGGTCGTTGAGGCTTTCCCGAGCGCTATCGGGCCGAGAGATTTTTGTTCGCCAAAGAGCCGGGCGGCGTTCTTGCGGAGGGAAGATTATAGAAACGCGCGAGCGTTAGCAGGTCGCGCGCGTTGTCGTCGGGAACGTGCGCTTGACTGGAGGGATTATGAGCGACGCGGTCACCGCAGGGAAAATTCGCAGAATCGCGATTCTGGGCAACCACGTGCCGCGTCAGTGCGGGATCGCTACCTTCACGACCGATTTGAATGAGGCGATTGCCACCGGGTTCCCGGAGCTGGATTGTTTCGTAGTGGCGATGAACGACGCTGGCAAACGTCACGCGTATCCCACGCAGGTTCGCTTTGAAGTCGCTGAAACTGATGTTGCATCGTACCGGCGTGCGGCGGATTTCTTGAACGTCAACAGGGTGGACGTCGTTTCCGTGCAGCATGAGTACGGAATCTTCGGCGGGAAGGCCGGCAGTCACGTTTTTGAGCTATTACGCGAGTTGCGGATGCCGATTGTGTCGACGCTCCACACCATTCTCGGAAAGCCCAATCCCCCGCAGCACCGTGCGATGGATGAGCTTGCCCAACTCTCACAACGCCTCGTCGTTATGAGTACGCAGGGCGCAGCGCTCCTCCGCGAGGTGCATGGCGTGCCGGAGAACAAAGTCGATCTGATCCCCCATGGAATTCCGAGCGTGCCGTTCGCAAACGGCAGCAAGAACCATCTCGGGGTCAAGGGCAAGTCGATGATCCTGACGTTCGGACTCCTGTCGCCGGACAAGGGGATCGAGCACGTCATCGACGCCCTGCCCCTGATCCTCGCGCATTGTCCCGATACCGTTTACATGGTTCTTGGCGCTACTCATCCCCACGTCAGGGAGCGCTACGGTGAAACCTACCGGCTCATGTTGGAAAATCGGGCTCACTCGCTCGGCGTGGATTCCAACATAATTTTTTACAACCGCTTTGTAAGCCAGGCCGAGCTTGCCGAGTTTGTCTCCGCCGCGGACATCTACATCACACCGTATCTCCACCCGGAGCAGATCACGTCAGGAACCTTGGCCTACGCGGTTGGGGCCGGTAAGGCCGTGATTTCCACGCCGTACTTGTACGCGCGTGAGCTCCTCGCCGAGGAACGCGGAATCCTCGTGCCGTGGAGAGACTCCCAGGCAATCGCGCGGGCGGTCGTCGATCTTCTTGGCGATGATGCAAAGCGGAGCACAATGTGCGAACGCGCGGCGGCCTACGGTCACACGATGATGTGGCCCGCGGTGGCGCGTCGCTACGTAGAGAGCTTCGAGCGAGCAAGCACCGAGCATACCGCCCGGTTACGCACCTCATTTCAAGCAAGGACGCTCGCGAAGCGGCCAGCTGAGCTGCCCGAGGTTAACTTCGAGCATCTCCGCCTCATGACCGATCATACCGGCCTGCTTCAGCATGCAGCCTTTAGCGTGCCACGTTACGACGAGGGATATTGTCTCGACGACAACGCGCGAGCGTTGCTCTTGATGGCGCTAGTCGAGGACGCAGGTACGGAGGATAGCAAGGCGGTGCACGCCCTCGCGTCACGCTACCTGGCGTTCGTGAGCCATGCGCTCAACAAAGGTCCGGGCCGGTTCAGGAATTTCATGTCGTACTCACGGCAGTGGATCGAGGAGTGCGGATCGGAGGACAGCCATGGGCGCGCGCTTTGGGCGCTGGGTACCGTCGTCGGCCGTTCCACCGATCCGGGGAGGCATAGTCTCGGCGGTAATCTTTTCCATGCTGCGTTGCCGGCGGTTTCGGCTTTCACCAGCCCGCGCGCGTGGGCGTTCGCAGTCCTGGGGATCAACGAGTACCTGCGCGCGTTTCAAGGCGACAGCAACGTGCAGTCAGTGGGTAGAACGCTTGCGGGGCGGCTGCTGGATCTATTCCGGCGAACGAGCGGGCACGAGTGGCCGTGGTTCGAAGACCGGGTCACCTACTGCAACGCGCGCTTATCACAAGCGCTCATTGTGTCGGGGGCTTGGATGGAGCACGAGGAGATGACTGCCGCAGGTATACGATCACTCGAATGGCTCGCCTCAATCCAGTGCTCGAGGGAGGGGTACTTCGCTCCGATCGGCTCCAACGGCTTTCACGAACGAGGCAAGCTAATAGCGGCGTTTGACCAGCAGCCCGTGGAGGCGTGCGCGATGGTCTCGGCCTGTCTCGAGGCGCAACGCGTGACCGGAAATAGGCGCTGGGCAGAGCACGCGCGGCGCGCATTTAACTGGTTTCTGGGGCAGAACCACTTGCAGCAATCGCTCTACGACGCGTCGACCGGGGGTTGCCACGACGGACTGCACGCTGATCGCGTGAACGAGAATCAGGGAGCGGAATCAACGCTATCCTTTCTACTTGCGCTTTTGGAAATGCGTCTAGCAGATTGCCCGGAGGTCACGAAGCACATTTCGCGGGAGATCACGACATGATAGCGAGGCGGGGCTACGAGACACTTCTTCATCGTCACCCGAACAACCCGATTCTGACCGCGGAAGACTGGCCGTATCCCGCTCATACGGTCTTCAACGCCGGAGCCACGCGGCTCAACGACGGCACAACCTTGCTGCTTTGCAGAGTCGAGGACCGACGCGGCCACTCGCATCTGTGTGCGGCGCGATCGGACAATGGTGTCGACGGTTGGGCCATAGACACGGAACCCACGCTCCGGGCCGACCCGGCGAAGTATCCGGAGGAGCTGTGGGGGATCGAAGACCCGCGGATCACGTTTGTGGAGGAGCTCGGCAAGTACGCGATCGCGTACACCGCGTTCAGCAGGGGAGGACCGGGCGTCGCGCTGGCGCTCACCGAAGATTTCCGGCGCTTTGAACGCTGTGGCTTGATCATGCAGCCGGACGACAAGGATGCCGCCCTGCTTCCGCGGCGCATCGATGGGAGTTTTGCCCTTATTCACCGCCCGATGACAGACTCGGGCGCGCACGTCTGGATTTCGTTCTCCCCGGATCTCCGGAACTGGGGAGGTCACAAGCTGGTTCTGCAAGCACGCAGGGGTGCCTGGTGGGACGCGAACAAGGTGGGACTCTCGCCGCCACTGATCGAGACGGCCCGAGGGTGGCTCATGCTTTATCACGGCGTTCGTCAAACAGCGGCCGGAAGCCTATACCGCCTCGGGCTCGCGCTCTTCGACCTCAATAACCCGGCGCGCTGTCTTGCACGCGGGGACTCCTGGATCTTCGGCCCTGAAGCGCCTTATGAGCGCGAGGGAGACGTGACCAACGTAACGTTCCCCTGCGGTTACACTCTCGACGCCGACGGCGATACCATCAACCTATACTACGGTGCGGCGGACACGAGCGTGGCACTCGCCTCAGGAAGCGTGCGTGAGCTGTTGCACTGGCTGGATGAGCATGGGAGTGAGTAGCAACCCAAACTAAACTCTCTAAATCAGGATTGTTTATGTGGAAGAGAACCGCATGATTTAATGTTTGGGAAAATCCTTGACATTCTTGATGTTGCCTCAATAATTAACTCCTCTTAGTTATCTAAACTAATTCAATTATTAAATTGACCTTGACGTTGTGGGTTAATTAACTCATACTGGTTAAGCATGATGAGCGTGGGGTTTCATTCCGAGGTTGACTGAATTTCCTCACGTGAACCTGTAACCAGTCCAACCAAGCAGGTTGAAAGGTACACGCGGAACGTCAGTATGAGACTCAAGGTCAATAGTGAGCCAGAGTTTACGAGCACGCTTGAGAAGGAGATTATTCCCTTACTCCGCAAACAAAAGGGACTTCAGGATGAGATGAGTTTTGCTGCCCCGGAACCGAATGAGGCCGTAGCCATTCGTTTCTGGGATAAAAAAGACGCCGCAGGTTTTGAGGGCGCTGTCGAAGGTGGTTGAAGGCACTCCCAGAGTGGAGACCTTTGAGGTCGTAGGGATTGGTCGGTTAATTTCTACAAGACTCGCCTTTCTTTCACGCTAAACCAATGGTATCTGGAGCAGCTTTGAGATGAGCAACAATAACACAACTGATCCGGAGAATATCAGCCCTTTCTTGGATCTAGAGGACCTGAAGTGTGCGGCGCACATCGAACTGCAGGGACCCTCTCATGAGAGTGAGTGGGGTCCGGAGCAACTGCCTAGCTCGGAAGCTTCGATGGAGGAGGTCTCGGGTGAGGAAGAATCCGGCACAGCTCTAGAGAACGGAAACTCAGATAAGGCAAGAAATCCGGTTTTTTCTTATCTCCGTGATATGGGCTCTGTGCCCCTCCTGAGCCGTGAGCAAGAAATTGGCCTGGCACAGAAAATGGAGGAGGCGGAGGCGCAGATCGCTACAAAGACCTTGTCTTCTCTCCTAGCGCTTCGGTGGGTGCTCGATTTGGGGGACAAAGTTGACAACGGCCTGGTGGACTTGCGCAAGGATGTGATCAGTGAGACGGCGGCGGTTCTCCTTGTTGAGGGAAAAACCCTCAAAACTCGATTTCGCCGACAAATCAGGAAGCTCCAGTGTCTCGCCGGGAGTTACGGGCGCATGGCCAGGCGCCTGAACGAAGCCATGACCGCAGTGCGCCGCAAACAACTGGATAAAAGACTCATCGAGCAAGGGGAAAAAGTTGCGGCTGTCATCAAGGCGATCCAACTTAGTCGCAGCCAGATCGAAGGGATCACAGAAAAACATAAACAAAGCTACGCAGCGCTCAAAGAGCTGCAGCGGAAAATCCCGGAAAGGAGAAGAGAGGCAACGATTCGAAGCATCGAGAAAACGATGGGTATTCCGGCCCGGGAAATTGTCCGGCGGGCTGAAGCCATTGTTGAAAAAGAAGCGCAGATCGCATCGATAAAGAATCACTTCATCGAGGCCAACCTCCGTCTCGTAGTCGTCATTGCAAAAAAGTATCGTGGTCGAGGTCTCGATTTTCTCGATCTTGTCCAGGAAGGTAATTTGGGCCTTATGAGGGCCGTAGAAAAATTCAATTATCACCTAGGATTTAAATTCTCGACCTACGCAAGTTGGTGGATACGCCAGGGCATCGCCCGTTCGCTTTCGGATCTTTCACGCACCATCCGTATCCCAGTCCATATCGTTGAAATGGTCAATAAATTTATCCTAACCGCGCGTTACCTCAATCGCCAACTTGGCCGGCCACCCACTCCGGAAGAGATCGCTGTCCAAATGGCAATACCCGTGGAAAGAGTGCAGATGCTCGTTAACGTGGTAAAGGAACCGGTTTCGCTTGAAACCCCCATAGGCGATCGGGAGGAGAACTGTCTCGCGGATGTTGTTAGGAATGATCGCTCTCCGGACCCTGAAAAGACAGTGAGTGATCTGAATGTTCAGCAGGAAACGAGCAAAATCCTCACGACTCTTAGCCCGAGAGAGGAAAAGATCATCCGCATGCGCTTTGGTATCAGAGAGAAGTCAGATTACACGCTGGAGGAGACGGGAGAGTTTTTTGGGATCACCCGAGAAAGAATTCGTCAGATTGAAGCGATTGCCCTGAGAAAGCTCCGCCATCCACAGAGAATTGGTGCCTTTAAGGCCTTGCGGTGAAAGCTGCGGGCAAAATTGGATCTAAGATAATCTGTCCTTGGGACGCCATAAGAATGTACGGTTAAAGAGGAAGTTGCTCGGCAAAACCGATCATGACGAAAGCCCGCAATAAACATCATCTTTTATCCCGCGAACTTTTCCTAAACAAGCAACCGGGTTGGTTTCAAGTCTCTTCCCTCGACCTGGATTCCTGGCTCAGGGACCTGGGGGCGGCTGTGCATGGTCCAGACTGCGCGATAAATTCTTTTTAAAAATCGTCCAATATTAGACAGAACCCCCCTCCGGTATCAGTTATCATCAAATCGGAAATTAGGGTTAGGGGACAACATGCGCACGAGACATATCCGTGCTCACCGGGCGGATCACAACAGTCGTTGTCCGCCGATAAAGACCCATGGCATGAGCGGCCGCCTGATGTCAGCAGGCAGCTCTTTGCCCCTGGGGGTCAGCGTCGCCACAGTCGGCCCACACACGCCTTTGATGAGCGCAGTGCTCGAAGAGGCCCTGGTGTGTTTTTAGAGCCGTTTTGAGATAAAGCAACGAGCCCTGGGAATCGGTTAAGCGTAATGACAAATGGCAGGAGGACGCTATGAGCGGCTTGTTCTGGGTTCTGGGCGCGGGAGGTATCGGTTGGTTGACAGGCAAAATCATCGGCGGAAGGGGTTACGGAGATTCTTTCGCTAGCCATATCAACAGCGGGTTGGACGTGGTTCTTGGCATCATTGGCGCTTACGTCGGCGCTTTTGTGTATTCGTCGGCGATTCGCGGCGGGGGCAGCTTCTTGAACAAATTTACCACTGCGATCCTCGCCGCCGTGGCGTTTGTGGGAGTTACGCGGCAGGTTATGGCAAAATACTTGCTTTCCGGTTCGCATTAGCGGTGCGGAATCGTTGAAGGGTTAGAGTCGATTGAAAAAAGGTTTCTTCGGGAGCCTGGAAGGAGACGAAATGAATACTTTTTTGTTGTTTGTCATTCCATCGGCGCTGGTGATCATCGGGATGATCGTGAACAGTCTGGGCATTTCATTTGATCAGCCTGCAAGTTCGCCAGAGCAAGACCCCGGTAAGCGGTTGGAGGCAGAAAGGCAAGCCTACCGCAAGTTCTTCGACTTCCAAAGGAGTCGATCTTTGAAACGGCAGAAGCGCGTCGGCCAGTATGCCTGGCTGGTGCTCGCCGTTTTCGTCGTATCTTTCGTGTGGCTGTATTTCGAAACGGTGAACAAAACAACTGCCGCGAAACAGATCACCGCTCTGCAAACAGTGCCTACGGCGGAAGGGAAAGAAACGGTTCTAACGATCACTTTGAGTGACGGGAATAATGCCAAATACCTCATCAAGTCGGCAAAAGGCGATGGCGCATCGGATGCCGTCGTCAAAGAAGGCTTCCCGAAAGAATCCGTCTCATCGTGGGAGTTATCAAACTCAGGAACGGCGTTGAGTATGGGCGATAGCGTGTTGCCGCTCGGCATCGCGATCAGGATTTCAAATTAGGGAACGCGAAAAGAGCGGCTACTCTGGTTGTTAGCCTTACGGCTCGCGAGGTGATCGTTCATCACTTTGAGCCCGGCTTCGACCCGAGGGGTCAACAAATGAAGAATGGGAAAAAGCCTGACCGGTGTCCCGTCTGCGGTGGCGAGAAAAAGAAGGCAACGACAGCCAGTAGCACTGCCCCGGGTGCTAGCGCCTGGCGTTATTCGCAGTGGTGGGGCAATTTTGTGTGATACGTGTGGTCCGGGCGCGGCCGACAATGTAACGGCTAATCATTTTGAAAAGGCCATCCGGAATGCTCGAAAGAAAGGACTCTGAGTGGACGTGAGGCTTCAACTCCACAGGCTTCTCGTTCCGATAACGCGTCTGGCACTTGCTATTATCCAGCCGGAACAGGGACAAAACGCATTGCATTGTGGCGAGTTTCGAGCTGAAGGGGAATTCCATTTCGGGGCGCTCCCCGCCTGTAGAGCGGTGATGGTTTATTTATAGACCGAGCAGGCGGCGCGAGTTGCGCTCGGTGAAGGCATTAAAATGGGCCGGGTTGGGTTGTTCTTCGATCGCTGCGAAGGCTTTCTTCAGCGGCCCCAAACCGCCGCAGTAGTCGGAACCGAAAACAATGCGCTGTTCTCCAAGCGTGTCGATCAAAAAGTTAAGAGTCCGCGCATTCGCGCCGGCGCTGTCAATCAAGAAGTGGTCGAGAAAAATCTCCGAATAACGCTGCTCCCCTTTCGGCCCTTTGTGCTTCCAGAAAAAGCGGTGCAGTAGGAGGGGAAGCCCGCCGCCCGCGCTACGGATGACGATCTTAAGATTGGGATAACGGTCGAACACGCCGCTCGCGATCATGCGCGCGACGCATTCAGAGACGTAGGCGTCGGAAATGACGCTGTAGATTACTCCTGCCCCTCCGTCTTCCAATTTCTTCAAACTCGGATCATGGGAATAAGCGCTACCGTGTAAGAAGATCGGCAGGCCGCACGCGGAAATCTTGGCCAACAGTGGATCGGCCGCGGGGGTATCGAGCACCACTTCTCTATTAGCCCGAGGATAAAGCAAGACGGCGCGGAATCCTTTGGCCTTCATCCGGTCAATCTCTTGCACGGAACCAGCGATGTTCTTTAGAGATGTGGCAATGACCCCCAGGAGGCGACCGCGGTAACTCTCAATGCGGTCGGCAATGAAATCGTTTGATCTTCGCACCAGCGCCATGGCGTCAGCAGGCGCAAAGCAGTCCGCGGATAGCCCAGCGCCCTGGCATATGAGCTGGACGTCCAGCCCTACCGCATTCATCTCTCTGATGCGCTGCGAGAAATCGGGGGAGTCATATTGATCGATAAGCGGGTTCTTCCCGGTCAGGCGGGCGATCTCGTCAGCTACTTCGGGGGCCGTGTGATGAGAATGCCAATCGATAAGCATGTTCATCATCATAGACCTCCTATCGATCCAGTTTCAATCCGCACGAGGAGTAGGGTTGCCTAAGGGCGCGTATTATCGCTACCTCAATACTGGCGCAGGTAATTTGATCGTGCTCCGGATTGGCGCGGCGTCAGGGCAGACCCGCATCGCCTCGGCACCTTCGGGTGTGCCAGCCACCGGCCGAGCCATCCCCCGGGGGATCGGTGGAAAACAAATTGCTTCCTCCCATCAAAATGCCCGGGAAATTTTTTGCCGAGGTGGCCGGAAACTCTCGGTTACAATCTTCAAATGCCTGTATTCCTGCTAACGGGGAAGGAAAAAGGGAAAAGATCCCAAAAATCATCCGGTCACAAAAGCGCGCCGCCGGACAGATAGTGGCTGGAATCGGCTAGCGTTCCGTCATCAGGCCGATCACGTTTTCGATGATATCGAGAATTCGATTCGTGCGGCGGTCAAGCAATAGGACGTCGCGGCCCAGGATGACTCTACCCCAATCTTCCGGAATGCGGGGCAGACGCCGTTCCAGATCTTTAGGCAAAGGCTCCAGGCGCTTTTGCAAGCCGGGAGGAAGGCTGCCGTTGCGCTGAAGGTGTTTCTGCAGACCAGGGGGGAGATTACCGCCCCTTTTGGCGAGTCCTGGGGGGAGCCCTTTAGTATTGCTACGGGTATAGTATTCGCGAATCATCCGCAGCTCTTCGGGCAAGAAGTTTTCTGGGCGTTTCTCGCTCAAACCGAGCAACGGGCTCGACCAGCTCAAGAGCAAAAGTGCAAAGACACTCCATACGAGCACGAGGCCCCGCGTCGAATTCGCCTTGTTTAAAGAATTCATTTGTCATGTCCCTTTGCTTGGCCGTTGCTTACTTGACTACCCACTCCCGCCCCCTGGCTCGCTCCCGTGACGCCGTAGGCATTCCCACGGCCGGTTACGATGCCGCTTTGAGAACCGACCGCACGGCCTGAGCCTGTGACGATTCCTTCTCCGCTCATGTTTTTACCTGAGGCCATACTTGTTGATTTGCCGACGGCCTTGCCCCCAGAGCCGACGATACCACTCGCCGATGAGCCCGATGTCTGTCCCCCTGTATTGACAATCCCTTTTCCCGTCGAAGCCATGCTATGGTTGGCGGACTTCATCGCGCTCACAACGGGACCGAGCTTAAATCCTAGCTTCTGCGCTATCTGCCCCCAACCCATATGTTATTTTCATAGCGTGAATCAGTATTCCGGCTGCTCCTGGTTGCGTAACCGGTTAGCCTCAGCGCGCTGGCGCTCGATATCCGATTGGTTGCGCTGGATTTGTTGTTGGTTTTGAGTTTCTTTTCCTTGCATGTAGTCACCGACCAGAGCCCCGGCTCCGAGTCCAAGCGCTCCGCCAATGGCCGCTCCGGCTCCCGGATGGCCCACGGTTGCTCCGATTATTCCCCCTGCTGCCGCGCCTCCAAGCGCGCCAATGCCTGCACCTTTTTCTCTCGTAGTAAGAGGACCACCAGAGCAGCCAACGAGGAGAATCACAGCTAGCAAAATTGTGGGAGCCATCGTTCCAGATGACCTAATTGTTCTCATATAAGCTCTCCTATCCAAAAAAAAATGAGAAAGTAGTAAATCTCCGCGCTATGGTTCTGAAACAACACGACGCAAAATTCACACCAGTGCGCACCGGAAGTTTCCTTCATGGGCAAGACTTTGATCTAGCAAGACAATTCTTGAATCAGACGATGGAACTTCAGTAACTACCTGTGACAGTTTACGTCCGACCGGCGCGAACTTTGTTCTTGTTTGTCTCGCGGCGCAAAGTTACCAGGCGAATACCTGCAAGAATTCTTTGGTCGCGACGAGCGCGAATCGGTCAGACGAAGTTGACGAAGATCGAGTTGGCAACAAGCAGGCCGCGGGGGGTCAAACGCAAGCGCGCTCCGATCTTTTCCATGAGCCCGTCTGCCAGAAGCTGGCCGACGAACGGATAGAACTCATCGAGGTTTTGCCCGAATCGCTCCGCGAAACGGTCGAGGGAAACACCTTGAGTCATGCGCAGCCCAAGGAACATGTATTCCCCTGCCGTCCGCAACCTGTCGAGACTCTCCTGGGAGCAGACGGCGCGGTCCGTGCGGCCCACAGCATCCATATACCGGCGAGGGTTTCTTTCGTTCTGCCATCGAAGTCCCCAGTGAGCGGTAGCGCCGTCCACTCTTTTGTAACTGTGCGCGCCGGCGCCGATTCCAAGATAGTCGCCGGACTTCCAGTAGTTCCTGTTGTGGCGCGATTGGAAGCTGGGCCGCGCGTAGTTGGAGATCTCGTAACGCTCAAAGCCATGCTCTCCTGCCCTCTTTTCGATAAGCTCGGCCATCGCGACCTCGACCTCTTCTGGCGACGCCTGAATTTTCCCCGCACCAAGATCCCAATAAAAGGGAGTGCCCTGTTCAAAAGTGAGGCCATAGGCAGAAAAGTGCTGTGCGCCGGAGTCGAGAGCTGCTTCCAGATCCTCTTCAAGCTCGGGCAAAGATTGGTCCGGGATGGCGTAAATCAGATCAAGGCTCACTATGGCAAAGCCTGCTCCCAGCGCGCTGGCGAGGGCTCGCCGCGTCTCGTCTGCGGTATGCAGCCGGCGAGAATTTTCAGCAGGCGCGGTTGAAAGGACTGAGCGCCGATGCTGATCCGATTCACCCCGCAGGAGCGGTAACCCGGGAACCGCGCGCAGTCTTCGGTCTCGGGATTGGCTTCGAGGGTGATCTCAATGTTGTCTGCCAAAGAGAACAGACGCGCGGCCTCATCAATAACTCTGCCGATGCTCTCGGGAGCGAACATGGAGGGCGTGCCGCCGCCAAAGAAAACGCTTTTCAATGATCTGCCGCGCCAGTCACTGGACCCAGCATAAGAGCCCAGTTCTTTGAGCAGCGCGTGAATGTATTCCCGCTCGGGAAGGACCCGTGCCACGTGCACGTTGAAGTCACAATAGGGACACTTCTTGACGCAATACGGAATGTGTACGTAAAGGGAAAAGGGTCCTTGAGTTGCAGCCATCAGGTTTTATGATATTTTCCATCGAGGTCATTGGCAAGCGGGGGAAGGTAATCTTTGCCGGTGTTGGAAGCGTCGAGTCCAAAAGAGCTTATCTTTAATCATGCAGACCTCTACGTGGATTCAAATCTTCCCCACAAGCTCGCATGGAGTTCATTAGATGACGCAGAAAAACGATACGTTCCTTGCTGCCTGCCGGCGCGAAAAGACTGCCTATACCCCGGTTTGGCTTATGCGTCAGGCAGGGCGTTACATGGAAGAATATCGCCGGCTGCGCGCGCGCTTTGCTTTCCTCGATCTATGCAAACGCCCGGACCTTGCTTGTGAAATTGCCGTGACTGCGGCTGACCGCTTGGGTGTGGATGCCGCGATCTTGTTCTCCGACATCCTGCTGCTCCTCGAGCCCTTGGGTCGGGGGCTTGTCTATACTAACGGAGACGGGCCGGTATTCCAGCAGCCGGTGCGCTCGGGTGCGGATGTTGATTCGCTGCAAGAGTTCGAACCCGAGGAGGCGTTGGCGTGCGTGTATGAAGCGGTGCGTCAGACTCGCTCGGCGTTGGCCGGCAAAGTTCCTTTGATCGGGTTTGCCGGGGCACCCTTCACGTTAGCCTCCTATCTAATCGAGGGAGGGGGGTCGCGCAATTTCGCGCAGACCAAGCAGTTCATGAATTCAGATCCGAGGGCGTGGCGGGCGCTCATGGAGCGTCTGGTAGGTCTCCTCGTCGCTTACCTCAACGGACAAGTCCATGCCGGCGCTCAAGCTATTCAAATCTTCGACAGCTGGGCAGGCTGCCTGGCGCCGGACGACTACCGGATGCATGTGCTGCCACACATGCAGGTATTATTCAGCAAGCTTGAGCCCGCAGTCCCCGTGATTCATTTCACGACGGGAACTGGCGGCATGTTGGAATTGATCCGCGCAGCCGGCGGAAACATTATCGGACTCGACTGGCGTGTTGACCTCGACGCGGCTTGGGAGCGCGTTGGCCATGACGTGGGTCTGCAGGGAAATCTCGATCCTCTAGCCTTGTTGGGTTCTCGAGCCGAGATTCGCCGCCGGGCTCAGGAAATCCTCCACCGCGCCAGCGGCAGGCCGGGACATATTTTTAACTTGGGCCACGGTGTGCTGCCGGACACGCCGGTGGAAAACGTGATTGCTCTGGTCGATGCCGTGCACGAGCTGAGCGCGGGTTGAGAGCGATCGTGTCTCGCTCTTGTGATGCTGTTCTGCTCCTCGCGTTCGGCGGGCCAAATTCTCCGCAAGAGATTCGGCCGTTTCTGGAGCGGGTTTTGCAGGGCGTGCGCGTTCCCCCATCGCGCATTGAAGAAGTAGCGCGCCACTATGAAGCAGTGGGAGGTCGGTCGCCTTTGACGGAGCTCACCTTCAAGCAGGCGCGCGGTTTGGAAAACGAGCTGAGAAACCGGGGGCAGGCGTTGCCGGTCTACACCGGGCTGCGACACTCGCGGCCGTTTATGCGCGAGGCGCTGGAGCAGATGGCTGCGGACGGTGTTAAACACGCCTTAGGCTTTATTCTGTCGGCTCATCGGACAGAGGCAAGTTGGGAGCGATATCAGAATAGCGTTGCTGCGGTACGGGGGGAACTGGGCGGACAATGCCCGCAAATCGATTACTGCCCGGGTTGGTACAGCCAACCGCTTTTTATCCGGGCTTGGGCGGATCTCATTAGACTGGAACTGGAGAAAATTTCACCCGCGCGCCGGGGTTCGATTGCATTGGTTTTTACTGCCCACAGCGTGCCGCTAACGATGGCTGAATGTTCCCCTTACGTCGAGCAGATCCACGAAACCGCAAAGTTGATTGCCGCTCAGCTCGGCCATGATCGGTGGTTGGTCGCGTATCAAAGCCGGAGCGGAAATCCTCGGGATCCGTGGTTGGAACCGGATCTATTCTCCGTGATCCGCACCGTAAGAGATGAGGGAGCCGAGGAAGCGGTGGTTGCGCCGATCGGCTTTGTTTGTGATCATGTTGAGGTTCTTTACGATCTGGATATCGAGGCGCGCAAAGTCGCTGAAGACTTGGGGCTACGATTTTATCGCGCGCGCTGCGTGAATGACCATCCGCTGTTCATCCGCATGATGTGCGATGTGATCGGCGCAAAGCTCGAAGCCTGTTCCTGATGGCGGCGTTGTTTTCGGAGGTTGGAACATTAGCATTAAAGTACCCGCGCGCTGCTCGGTGCAAATAGCTTATTTGAGGTAACGAACGGGTTGTTCGTTAGAAGATCTAATCAAATAAGGGTACAGATGCCCCTTTTTAAGCGGCTGATCTCTGGAAGACGCCACCTGTTTGAGAGGGAACTCTTGACCGTCAATGATAAGAGGTTCTGTTCTGCGCGTCAGTCTCCCATCGTGCGCCTCTAGGAATATCACGTTCGAGCTTTTCACGCTGCCGTAAATGATGCTTAAACTCAGGGTCGTCAAGTCGTTCAACTCAAATGACTGTCCATTCGATACAATTTTTCCCTGCCATCCTGGAAGGAGAATGTGCACTTGCGGTTTCCGTCTCAGCCGATCAAAGTACTCATAGTTTGGGAAGAACTGATAGATTTGTTGCAGTCCAAAGGAGGTGGCCCAATTAAACGCATCCATTCGGGTGTTGAGCAGGCCGGTTGGTTCGACAAGAATTACCGTTTCATTGTCTATATCCGGACAAAGCCGCACCAAATCTGTCCAAAACGCGCGTTGATATTGCCAACTTAATCTGTAGTCTTCCTGCACGGTAAGGCCGAATCCCACTAAGAGACCAAAGTAAAGAGTCAAACCGACCGTAGCTAGTTTCTTCTTACCAAAGCGACCAGCAACGGACAGAATCGCCAAACACGCGCAAGAGCAAAGAACAGAGGCTCCGACGGCTGCAGCTATATGGACGCGTGACCCTCGCCCGTCAATGGAAGTCGCAGGGAGAGTCAGCACAAGAGGATAAGCGAGGATCAGCATCACCAATCCCAGCAACGCCAGCTCGCTCAGATGTCTGAAACAATTCGTTGTCCTCCCGGTGGGCGCGGTGTCTTTAATCGTACTCACCGGGCCAAGATTTACCCCCAATAGTGCCCACGCCAGCGCGGCAACACAAAGAGGCACGAACACTGCGGGTTCATCCTTCATGGACCGCAAGGTTGTGAAGGGACGATAAAAGAACATGGCCATGCTCGTGATGGGTCCAGAAATCATTTGGAAAAGAGCCATCTTAAAGATTGGCAAAAAGTCGCGATTGGTAAGACGCATATCACCTGAAACAATGTGCAGGACGGCTACGCAGACAAACATCGCTCCTAAAACCAAAGCATGGCATAGCAACTCCCGGATTAGTTTTGAATCCCATGTCCTTATCAAAAGGGGAGCGGCAAGAAATACCGGGAAGACAGTTTCATAGGAGAGCAGTGTGCCAAGAATAATCAAGTAAGACAGTTTTTTTCTTTCAGAAAGATAGCAGTGAAACGCGATGAGAAGGAACGTCAGGGATGGATACACTTCGAGGTGCGTTAGGAAGGCATGGGTGGCATCCGCTGGAAACAGACTAAATGCCAACGCCCCCAGCAACGCAAAACCCGGATCGGGGGACAAGCGCTTCAACAAGGCATAAAACAGACACGAATTGGCGGTAACGATGATATAGAGAATCCAATAAATGCCTCTCAAGCCGTCCAATTTCACGCCGATGAAAGAAAACGCGCCGAGCAACGCATAACCGATCGGACGTCCGAACTCGAAGGTTAGCGCGGCTTTCTTCACATAAGACCAAACTCTGGAGCCGGATGCCAGGGCTTGAGAGACGTTGATATAGTCGTCCGCGTACAGTCCAAAGTCGGCGGAATGCCAAAAATGTGCGACCCAGATTGTGATCGCTAGCAGGATGAAAGCTCGTATCGTGTCTGGGCTGTTAGAAGCGGGGCCCTTGTAAGACGCAAGGGAAAAGAAGGCTCTCTGGGAGCTCCGGTCGTCCGTATGAAGACTTTCAACCCTCAACATGTCGCGTCCGTTTTCGATTCAGAGGTTTGCCAGCTGGCGATAGGAGATAAGCCGGATCCCTTTGGCGCTAAGGAAATCGGCGATTTTCGGGTCGGTAAGGGCAAGCAATTCCTCCGCCCAATGATATCTCCAATGGCGATAAGGGGTAATCGCATCTTCTAAACCCGGGTGACACATGAGCTCACAGGTCTCGGCGGAAGGGAGACACTGAAGGGCTTTGTGCAAGTTTTTCTTCTGGAGATTTCCGCCAAAGAAAAAACCGACAAAATGTGCCGTGCGCAAAGGAATCGTTTTTTCCCCCAATCGGCAGAAGAGGTTGAGGCCCAACAATTGTGGAAGCCGGGAAAATATTTCTCTACTCCCGAGCATATAGAAGCGAGGAGTTTCATAGGGAAGACGAATGGCTGGAATCCCATATTCTCGCGCCAGAGCGACCGTGATACTCAGGATTTGGGGCAATATGTGGAGATGTTGGTGGCTATCCAGATGACTGACGCTAATTCCATAGCCTAAGACCTTTTTGACCTGCGCTTCCAGCTCCCGGCGCACATCGGGAAGGCGAATTCTGCCCGTCACGTACTTTTTTAGGAACGTCATCGCGTGGCGGTGAAATCTTCCTTCCCCATTGACCAGACTGGGAATCTGCTCCCGGGGGAGAACCGGCAGTTCCTCCACAAGGGTCAAATGGACACCGACATCGAGCGTTGGAACGGATCGGCAAATCCTCATCGCGTGCTCAATTGCTTTCCCGTTAGCCATGATAGAAGCGGAGGTCAAGATGCCATGACGATGAGCATGCAAGATCCCATCATTGATTTTTTCCGATAAACCAAAGTCATCGGCGTGGACAATGAGCTTGCCCGTACACCCAGGGCCCGCGTCTTCTACTTCGTGCCCAGCCATAACTGATGCGGAACAAAATATCCGGCATGCAACGGAATTTCTTGCACGGTAAAACCCGCAGCCTCCATTCGCCGGCGGATTTCCTCCGGCCGGGGGAATGTGAATTGCTTCCCCAAGGTGAGGCCGAGGATTTTGACGGCGAATATTTCCTCAAAATAAAGCAACGCAAATTTCCATGTGATCGTGCGATCCATTTCTTTCAGAAGCAGCGTGCCGCCGGATTTTAAGCAGCGGTAGCAATTGCTCAGGATACGATCCCATTTTTCGATGGGGACGAGGTATAACACATCAATTATCGAAATGGCATCGACGGTCTCGTGTGGAAAATCCGCGATATCGGCAACCGCAAGCCGCTGAACTGCGGTGTTCGTAGCCTTGAATACGTGGTAAGCGCCGGCAATCTTTTCTGCCGACAGATCGATGCCGATCACTTGCAGTTGGGGTTTCTCCCGTTTCGTCAATGCCAAAAACAGGCCGTGCCCGCACCCTAAATCCAGAACGACGCCCCGCTCGGGCAGATAATTGAGTAACTGGTCAAAGGGGACAAGCAGGATTCTGCCGAGTTGGTGAAGACGCCAGAACGTCGGGAGAGGGGACAAGAATCCCCATGCTCTCCGCACGGTCGCTAATTTTTGCATGGGAGTTTCTTAAAGGCCCCGATCATGGATATGCCCCAAGGGAACGAGAGCCAACGCATCAACTGGGATTCGAGCAGCAATAGTTCGGTCAATGCGAAATTGATGATGCGGGGCGGTGTCGGAAGAATCCTCTCCGGGTGGGGCAATTCGGATGTGAAGATTTGACGGTGCAGCAACAGCATCGCGGCGAGAATGGGAAAGAGAAAGAAATTGAAATGGGAGAAGCGAACGGTATCAAAGCCGTTCGCGTTGATCTTGCGGTTGAGGGGGCGAAGATAATACCGCCTTCGGTGCTCATTGGCGGTATCGTGCGCGCTCCAGAGGTAAGGAAACGAGGAGGTCAGGAGAATCAGCACGCCATTAGGTTTTAACAAGCGTTTCATTTCGACGAGGAACGCCGCGTCGTCCTCCAGATGTTCGATTAAGCCTATCGCCAGGATCGCGTCAAAATACTCCGAAGCGAACGGAAGGCAGCAAGCATCAGCGAGGATAAGATTTTGATGTCCTCGCAGCCGGCAATACCTCAAGGCTTCTTGCGATCCATCGACCCCCCATAGCTCTCTTGCGCTGCCCCGCAGCTGGTCCAGCAAGGCGCCGGTGCCGCAGCCGACGTCGAGTACGGTGCCCAAGCTGTTGTTGCCAAAGCTTAAGGACAGCATGGTTCTGATCATCGCCCGCACGCCAACGAACCACCAATAGTTTTGTTCGAGCTCATAGTTTCTCTGGTATTCGTATATTCTCATGACGCTCTGGTCCCGCAGACGGCACGCAAGACCGGGCTGTCAAGCAGTCTCGGGCTGGGTGGGGTGTCTGACCGACTTTCGGTGCCGGCGCGAAATGAAATTCTCCGATGCAAGGATCTTAATGATCAGCCTTGAGGTCTTGCGCTGGAGCGCGGCGCCGAACGGGTACAGTTCTTGCGCCAGGCAGGACAAAATCGGTCTGCTCGCTGATGATGAACCGCGGGCGCCCGCGGACCTCTTCAAGAACTCGGCCGAGATATTCACCTATCACCCCGAGCAGAATAAAAAGGATACCAAATAGCAGCGCTTCAAATGCGACCACGGAGGTCCAGCCAATCACGGTTCTGTTGGTAAAGAAGTGGGCCCATACGGCGTAAATCAACCACGTGAACGCTACCCCGCTAGTGCCAAAGCCAATGATGATCGCCAGGCGAAGCGGAATGAGGGAAAACGAGGTAATACCCGTCCAGGCAAACTTGAGCATTTGACGCAGTGGGTATTTGGTTTTACCGGAAAAACGTTCCCGACAGTGAAATTCCACCTGCGAGCTTGGATATCCCACCCATTGGATCAATCCTCTGAGAAATAGACCACCTTCTTTGAGCTGTAAAATGGCATCGACGACTTGTCTATCGAGGAGGCGGAAGTCCACCATGCCCGCCGAAAGATGGACCCCGCTCAGGAAGGAAAAGACTTTATAGAACAGTCGGGAAGTGATCTTTTTCAACGTTGGCGTGTTTTGATGGTCAATCCTGACCGTATGGACGATCCTACTCCCGTTGCGCCAATGTTCCAAAAGCTGAGGGATCGCCGCTGGAGGGTGCTGCAGATCGGCATCCATAGTAATGACTGCCTGGCCAGTGGCCTTTGAAAGTCCGGCAAGAATCGCGTACTGGTGACCAAAGTTGCGCGATAATCGCAATCCTTTGACCGATGTATCTTGCTGGCTCAACAGGCAGATCTCGCCCCAGGTGTGGTCTGTGCTGCCGTCGTCCACGATGATGAGTTCCCATATTAACCCTAGAGGTTCGACGACTTGCCTCAGTTCCCGGTACAGGTTCGTGAGATTGCCCTCTTCGCAGTATGCCGGAACCACGATAGAAATGATTGGAGACATTTGGTTACGTGCAGCACCAAATTGCTGGATTTCCGTGCTACTACTAGCTCGTCGAGATTGTCTCATCGGCGCCGTTGGTTCAGCAGGGTCGTTGAAGAATTCCTCTCACGCCGGGGTTCCCGGGATTCCAGAGAGCTTTGCTTCACCTTTGGTGATCAAAAGGGACAATTTGCCTGCATCCCCGATTCTTTCCTCAATTGTGTTACTTTGAAATCCCTCTTACTCCAAAATAGGGTAAATGTCGATTGGCTGGTTAAACAGCGGCCTCAGGTTGACCCAGTGGTTTCGTTATCCGATACTGATCCTCAAGTAGCGATCCTAGACTGCGGGATGCCTGTTCTAAATACTACTTAGTCGGGTTTTTTCCAAAGCCTGTGGTTTTCGTGGCGCAAAATTAATTTCCGATTATTCGTTTGAATCATCGCATCGTTGTAGTAGGGGGAGGCATCTCCGGTCTTTCGGCCGCTTACCGCGTTTTCGAGCTAGCAAAAGAAAGACACCTGGCGCTGGAGGTTTTGCTGTTGGAGGCTGGACAGCGTCTTGGCGGAGTGATCTCCACGCGCAGAGTCGATAATTTTCTTCTCGAAGATGGTCCCGATGGTTTCATCACGGAGAAACCATGGGCACTGGAGCTTTGCACCCGCCTAAACCTGACCGCGAATTTAACGTCTACACAATCGGCCTACCGAACCGTGTATGTGGTCCATCGAGGCGTCTTGCGGCCGCTACCGGAGGGTTTTTTCATGTTGGCACCTACTCGACTATGGCCCGTGCTGCGCACACGGATTTTCTCCTGGGGCGGAAAGGCGCGCTTGGCCTGCGAGCTGTTTGTTCCCCGCCGACGCGAGACAACCGACGAAAGCCTGGCTTCCTTTGTGCGCCGCCGTCTTGGGAAAGAGATCCTCGAGCGCGTGGCGCAACCTCTTGTTGGTGGGATCTACGGGGCTGACCCGGAGGATCTCAGCCTGGCGGCAACCTTGCCTCGTTTCCTCGAATGGGAAAGAGAAAGCGGGAGCATCATCCGATCGATGCGGCGCGAGCAGAGTCAGCGCAGCGCGAATACAAGACCGGCAAGCGGTGCACGCTATAGCTTGTTTGTGACATTTCAGAAGGGAATGCAGGAAATCGTCGACGCGCTTGTTTCGCGTCTCCCAGCAAGTGCTTTGATGTTGGGAAAAAGCGCGGCGGCGCTCGACCTCGGTCGCGGAGCAAAGAAATGGCAGGTGATCACGCAAGAAGATGAGAGAATTCAGGCAGACGGCGTGATCCTGGCTACCCCCTCTTATGCTTCAGCCGAGATTGTTTCCGGTCTGTCTCCCGAATTAAGCGCAAGGCTCAGGGATATTCCTTATACCTCCGCCGCCACCCTGAATCTCGCTTACCAGCGCGAACAGATCCCCCATCCCCTAGACGCTTTCGGCTTCGTCGTACCGGCGGTCGAGAAACGTTCGAGCATCGCCTGCACGTTTAGCAGCGTGAAATACCCGGGAAGGGCCCCGGAGGGTTCGGTGTTGGTTCGGGCTTTTGTCGGCGGAGCGCTGAGGGCCTCCATGCTGGATCGCAGTGATGATGAGATGAAAGCCGCGGTCCAGCGCGACCTAGCTCATCTCCTGGGGATTAAGACGCCCCCTCTTTTCCATCACACTGCGCGCTATCCTCGTTCGCTGCCAACGTATCGTGTCGGTCACCTGGATTTGGTTCAAGCCATCGAGCGCGCTCTTAGAGATCTTCCGGGGCTAGCCCTTGCAGGCAGCGCTTACCGAGGGGTGGGCATTCCGGACTGTGTGCATAGCGGAGAGGAGGCGGCGGAAAAGATCGTGGGTCAGCTAGCGAACAAGTAACGCAACCTCTGTTTCTAGCCGATTTTTTGCCGGCTCAAGGTGGGCTCGTAGAGCATCTGAATGACGATCCCGTCCGGATCCTGCAAGTAAAATGAGGCGCTGCCGTCCCGATGGATCTTGAACTGATTGACGATTTTTACGCCAAGGTTTTGAAACTCGCTTTCCAACTCTTGCACCCGCTCGATACTCTCGACCAGGAAACCAAGGTGGTCAAGCTGATCGCTGTTGCCCCGATTTGCGACATTGGGAGGGACTTCATGGAGAGCGATGTTATCGGCACCTGAAGAGAGATACACGTTTTGCGGGTCGGGCTCCCAAACGACGTCCATTCCTAACACTTCCTGGTAGAACGCCTTTGAACGCTTAACGTCTTTGACTTTGAGGGCGACGTGCCGCATGCCCTTCAATCCTCTCACGGCGCTCACGAGGGGCTTTATATCATGGCTTATACGCGTCAGCCAGGTGTCAGGTTTCACGTGTCGGGTTTCAGGTAAGACGGTAAAGTCAAACATGGGCTTTTAGCTACCGGTTCAGACCTACGTCTTCTGTGCTGATCCTTGGTACCCCGAAACCTGATACCCGACACCTTGGCTACAGCCCGCTTGCGGAGACGCGCGAAAAGAGGGATATTTTTTCTATGAAGGAAGCTCTCTGGTGGCAAACTGAGGCGGACGGGCGCATTCTTTGCACCCTCTGCCCGCGCTACTGCCGGATCGGCGAGGGGCAACCTGGGTTCTGCTACATCCGCAAGAATATAGGTGGCAAGCTCTATTCTCTGGGGTATGGGAAGTCTACGGGTTTTGCCATTGATCCCATCGAGAAGAAACCCCTGAACCATTTTCTTCCCGGCACTGGGATCTTGAGCTTTGGCACTGCGGGCTGCAACCTGGGGTGTCGTTTCTGCCAGAACTGGAGCATCAGCAAGGCACAGCTTGACGCTGCCGGAAGCGTTAGCGCAGGTCCTGAGGAGGTGGTTGCGCTGGCTTTGCGGTATAAGGTCCCAAGCATTGCCTTCACTTACAACGATCCCGTCATCTGGGGTGAGTTCGTTGTCGACATATCGCGTCTCGCGCGCGAGCACGGGCTCAAGAGCGTGATGGTAACCGCGGGGTACATCACGGCCGAGGCGCGGCGAGACGTCTATCGTTACATCGATGCGGCGAATGTCGATCTCAAAGGCTTCACGGAACGGTTTTATCACAAGCTGACCTTCTCACATCTCGATCCCGTGCTCGATACTCTTAGGTGGCTCAAACATGAAACCGATGTCTGGTTTGAGATCACGAATCTCATGATTCCCGGGGAGAACGATGATCCGGAAGAAACCCAACGGATGTGCGATTGGATCTTAAGGAACCTGGGAGACAGCGTGCCGCTGCATTTCACAGCATTTCACCCTGACTTTAAGATGATGGATCGGCCGAGAACACCGGCCTCAACCCTCATGAGGGCGCGCAAGATAGCCCTTTCCGAGGGGATCAAGTACTGCTACGTCGGTAACGTCTTTGACGACGAAGGTCAAACTACTTCTTGCCCGAGCTGCGGTATGCTTCTCATCCGGCGATCGTGGCACGATGTGCTGGAGTATCGCTTACTCGGTAACTCTTGTCCTTGTGGCGCGAAGCTACCGGGGTACTTTTCTGCCGGTACAATAAAGAATGTTTCATCAAAGCGCAGAAGTTTCGTTGCCTGAAATCGTGAACCGCGGCCGGCACGTCAATTCCGTCATTCGATAGAGAGGCAATCCGATAATCACCATGGAGCGAGTGACTACCTACGAGAAGTGGATTCGCGAAGAAGGTATCCCGATTGTAGAAGGATACGGCGTGGAGGATGTCAGGGACCTCACTCGTGCCCGGTGGCCACGGACCGGGGGGAAAGGGGTCTTCATTGAGCTCAGCGGATTGGAAGGATTCACCGGAATGTACGTGGGGGAGATTGAGCCTGGGCGTGCCCTGAATCCGGAACGGCACCTTTTCGAGGAGCTAATCTATATTCTTCAAGGAGTGGGTTCAACAGAGGTTTGGTCACGATCAGAGGCGCAAAAGATTCACTTTGAATGGCAGGCGGGGAGCCTATTCGCAGTGCCGCTTAACGCGTGGCATCGTCTGGTGAACGGCAGTCGGGAGCCCGTAGTCTATCTGGCCGTGACCAGCGCGCCGATGATCATGGATCTGCTGCACGATCCCGATTTTATTTTCGGCTGCGACTACACCTTTGGCGAAAGATTCGACGGGCGGGCCGATTACTTTGTTCCGACAACACGGCGTGAGGAGCGAGTTCGTTTCACGGTCTGGGATTCAAACTTCATCGCCGACGTCCGACGTGCTGCTCTCGATCCGGCCGAACGAAAGGGGTCGGGACTGCGGGTTACCTGTCTCGAAATGGGCGGAAGCACTCTGGTAGGGCACATCGCCCAATGGCCCGTCGGCCGCTATCACAAGGCGCATCATCACCAGGGAGGGGCGATTCTGCTAATCCTGCGCTCGCAAGGGTACAGCTTGATGTGGCCCAAAGAAGCCGGGACCAGACCCTATAAAGAAAAGCGATCCGATCAGGTGGTGCGCGTGGACTGGCGTGAGGGTAGCGTTTTTAGCCCGCCAACCAGCTGGTTTCATCAGCATTTCAACACCGGTGGGGAACAAGCGTGCCAGTTAGCGTTCCGCTATAGCGGGCAGTCGGGAAAATATATTATGGGCCTGGTGAAGGCCCTGGTTCGAGAGGGACTGGATACGAGCACGAGGCAGGGCGGGACGTTGATCGAATACGAGGACGAAGATCCCGAAATTCGGCGTGACTACGAGGCCGAGCTTGGGAGGCAGGGCGTTTCTATGCAGATGCCCGCGATTGGCTATAGAGAATCGGGAGATCAAGCGCGGTGAGCTACGGCGATTTAAGAGGATGGATCGACAAGGTCGAGGAGATGGGCGAACTCACACGCATCAACGGCGCGGACTGGCGCCTGGAGATCGGCGCTTTAACCGAGGTAGCGGGACGTGGCCCGACGAGTGACGCACTGCTGTTCGATCAGATTAAGGATTATCCTTCCGGCTATCGAATCTTGGTGGGGATGCTTTCGTCCCTCAAGAGGGCGGCACTAACGACCCACCTTCCCGTGGAGTATGGACGAGATGAGTTTATTGCCGCATGGAGAGAGCGCCTGAACCATCCCCGGCTGATCGCGCCGCGATACGTCGATCGCGGACCGATTCTCGAGAATACTTACACGGGAAAAGACATCAACCTGCTCAAGTTTCCCGCTCCGAAGTGGCACCATCTCGATGGCGGTAGGTATCTAGGAACAGGCCATGTGGTAATCACCCGGGATCCCGAGGAAGGTTGGGTCAATATGGGGGTTTATCGCGTGATGGTGCAGGATCATCACCAGCTGACAGTCTATATCTCCCCCGGGAAGCACGGCCGCATCCATCGGCAAAAGGCCTTCGACAAGCAACAACCCTTAAAGGTCGCGATTACCTTTGGCCAAGACCCTTTGCTCTTTCTCTTGGCTTCGCGCGCTCTGCCTTGGGGCGCCCAGGAATTAGATTATGCGGGCGGCATTACGGGAGAGGCCATAGATGTTGTGCGCGGCGAGTTCACGGGTCTGCCAATTCCGGCGACTGCTGAGATCGCCGTGGAAGGCGAGATCCTGCCGAATCAGTTCAAAGAAGAGGGACCCTTTGGAGAATGGCCGGGCTACTATGCAAGCGGCGAGAGAAAAGAACCGGTCATGCAAGTGCAAAGTCTCATGCATCGCAACGATCCCATCATCACTGGGGCGCCGCCGTTTCGGCCGTTGCCTGGGGCGAACGGTTGCTCCGATCTGATCCGCGCGGCGCTGATTTGGGATGCGTTGGATAAGGCAGGTGTCCCTGACGTGAGAGGAGTGGCCTGTTATCAACAACGTTTTTTTCTTGTGGTTTCCATCAAGCAGCGCTATCCCGGCCACGCCAAACAAGCGGCCCTGGTGGCGGGCCAATGCCAAGGGGGCGCGTATCTGAACCGCTACGTGGTGGTCGTGGATGATGATATCGACGTAGGCGACATCAACGATGTGCTCTGGGCTATGTGCACGCGCGCAAATCCGGAACAATCCATCGATATCGTGCGGCGCTGCTGGAGCGGCCCTCTGGATCCTATCATCCCGCGATCGGCAAAGGGTTTCAACTCCCGCGCGATCATTGATGCCTGTCGTCCCTATGAATGGATGAGTGAATTTCCTGCGGTCTCCGGGGCGACCCCAGAGTTGAAAGCGCAGGTTTTGCAGAAGTTTAGCGCTTCGCTAAAAAAATAACGGGAGCACCGCTCAGAAAGAGACGCGTCAATTAAGATTGGGAACGCTTGACAGTAGAGGACGGGCGGCGCATTCCACTGAAGGGCAGGAAGATGGCGGTAAAAGATTTGCGTGAGTGGATCAATCTTTTAGCGGAGAAAGCGGAGGTAAAGAAAATTCAAGCAGAAGTTGACTGGAACGAAGAGATCGGAGCCATCACCAGGCAGGTCTCGAGTCAAAACGGCCCGGCGCTTCTGTTCGAAAAGATTAAAGACCACCAAAAAACTCTCTGTCGCCGTTTGTTTACCAACGGAACCGGCAGCCTGGCGAAAGTCTGCAGGCTTGTGGGCTTGCCCGAAGGGACTTCCAGTCGCGAGCTAGTGATCACCTTGAAAGAGCTCCTACGCAGGCAAGTCGAGCCGCGGCGAGTCGATCGGGGGCCGGTCAAAGATAATATCGTAACGGGGACGAGTGTCGATCTTTTTCAATTCCCCGTGCCGAAGTGGAATCCCTTGGATGGCGGCAGGTACATCATGACCTCCGCCAGCGTTGTAACAATGGATCCGGAGACGCACGTCCTCAATGCCGGCACCTATCGGGGAATGATCTCGACCAAGAACACCATTAGCGTGTTGCTTGCCACCACTCAGGGGTGGGGAAAACACTTCGTGAAATATAAGAGCCGCGGTAAAGAGATGCCGGTAGCTGTGGTCTTGGGTTGGGATCCGACCCTCTTCATCGTGGCCTCAACGCCGGTAAACTATCCGGAATATGAAGTAACGGGATCGCTCAGAGGAGAGCCTGTAGAGCTGGTCAAGTGCGAGACCAACGACCTCTGGGTGCCGGCGAGCGCAGAGATCGTGCTCGAGGGACGAATCTCACCGGACCCAAAAAGCTTTCAATTGGAAGGGCCTTTCAGCGAGTACCCCGGCTATTACGGGGGAAAGAGAGCGCCCAAGCATACAATTTTTGTCGATTGCGTTACCTACCGTGACGATCCGATATTTACGGGCTGTCTTACCGGGTCGAGCCCCGGGAGAACCAACGAAGGAACCACATGGACACCGATCACGTTTTCCGCCGTAGCCTGGAACTATCTCGAGCAAGCGGGCGTTCCCAATGTCGTAGGCGTGTGGAGGGGCAAATGGCCTGAGGTGATGCGGGTGCAGATCCGCAAGAGCCACCGCAGCCATGCCCAACAAGTCGCCAATGCGCTCTGGGGGTCTCACATGGGCAATTATGCCGCCAAACATCTGATTGTCGTTGACGAAGACATCGATATCTCTGACGGGGAAGCGATTGAATGGGCTCTGGCGTATCGAGTCAACGCCGGCATGGGGGATGTTTCTTTCTTTCCCGGGACTTCGGGCTCGATGCTTGATCCGAGTGTCCCTCTGAGCGAAAGAGACTCGGTTAAATACGGCCACGGAAAATGGACTCGAGTGCTCATCGATGCCACAATCAATTGGGAATTGGAGCCTCAAGAGCAATATGGCGGGGAGCGGTATCCGCCCTTGGGGACAGCCATCTCGACGCAAATGCAGGAGACGATCCGGCGCAGGTGGAAGGAATACGGCTTTTAAGACGGCTCCTAGCGGTAGAAAACGGGGTGCAGCCGGGAGAAATATTTCTTCGACCTTCACGATCGGTCGGCTGGCTCGACCCCGGAATGCATTCTGGCCCGTTGACTTTTAACAGGGGTTTTATACGTTTTGAAGGTTTCTTTTAGATCGTGCGTCGAATAGAACGGATCCAATAGCGAAGGAGGCATATGTTATGGAAACGCTGATAAGGCTCTTTGTGCTCGTGGTATCACTGCTGGCTGTCCCGGTGGCTTTTGCCCAGGATGCGAAGCTCATTGGCGCGGCGAAGAACGAGGGGGGTAAAGTGGTTCTCTATGGTTCCCTTGAGTCGGACACCATGGAAGCCATCACCCAGGCATTTCAAAAGAAGACCGGGTTACAGGCGGAATACTGGCGCGCGTCGGCCACGAAAGTGTTGGACAGGGCCTTGAGTGAGTATCGTGCCGGAAAGCCCCTGTATGACGTCATCGTGACCAATGACAATCCGATGCAAATCATGTTGAAAGAAGGGATTTTTGCCAAATATAACTCACCCTCAGCGCGTGATTTCCCGAAAGAAGCCATCGATCCCAACCTCGGGCCGAGATATCGCAATGTGATCATCGGAGTCGTTTACAACAAAAGCATCATCAAGCCGCAGGATGCGCCGAAGTCTCTGGAAGATCTGGTGAATCCCAAATACCAGGGGAAACTTGTAATGCCTGATCCGACGCAACACACAACGACCACCCAGTGGGTGGCAAGCCTGTTTAAACTCATGGGCAAGGAAAAGGCCGACAAATATATCCGCGATCTCGCCGCAACGAAACCCATTTTAGTCGAATCTCTGCTGCCCGCAGCGGAGCGCGTCACCACGGGGGAGACGCCAATAGCCATTACCTATGTGAAATACGTCATCATCTTTGGGCAGAAAGGTGCCCCCTTAGACTATGTCAGACTTGGGAAGATGCTCGGTGACGGTCACTACGTTGCGCTCGACAATAAAGCGCCCCATCCCAATGCGGGCAAAGCGTTTATCGATTACTTTCTCGGCAATGAAAGTATGAGCATCATGGCCAAGATGGGGGAGTTCGTAAACCGGAAAGGGATTTACCCACCTCTTCCCGGCGCCGACAAGATCCAATTTGTTGAGATGGTGGATCTCGACAGCAAGGGATTTGCCGAGAAGAAGAAAGAATACCAGCAGATCTTCTTGCAATAACAGACGCGCCTGCTGTGGACCAGAGAACCGCTGCGATTGACTGGATCGCGCCTGCCACCCAGACCGTCAAACGGATTGGCGCGCTATTCGGCCAACCTGTCAATTTGGTTTTTGCCGCGGTCACAGCGGTTCTTGCGTTTCTTAGCCTCTATCCCAGCTTTTACCTTCTCTACGGCAGCCTTACCGATGCCCCGCTGGGAGTGCCGGGTCATTTCACTTTTGCCAATTACATTCGCGCCTATTCCGACCCGGAAGCCTATCGTTTGATTCTCACCTCGTTTATTTTTGGCCTTGGCGCGGCCGGGTTTTCGGTGCTCCTTGCCCTGGCGCTCGCCTGGATTACGATCCGGACCAACGCGCCATACAGGAGGCTCTTCGAGCTTACCGCGATAATCCCCAACATCATGCCACCGCTTTTGATCGCGATTTCATGGGTCTTGCTCCTCAATCCCAGTAACGGCTTGATCAACGTCATCCTAAGGGGCCTGTTTGGCCTGGAACGGTCGCCGTTCAATATTTACTCGCTTCCCGGGCTCATCTTCGTCGAGGGATTAGTTCTCACGCCGCTGGCGTTTTTAATCATTGCTGCAGCCCTGAAAGGCATGGATCCTTCGCTCGAAGAGTCGGCCAAGACGTTGGGATCTAACGAATTGACCGTCACAAAACGAATTACCTTTCCGCTGATGCGTCCTGCAATCCTGGCGGCAGGTACCTTGAACTTTGTGCGCGCGGTCGAGAGCTTCGACACGCCCGCGATTGTCGCATTGCCGGCCCGAATCGAGGTCTTTACAACGAAGATCTGGCGGGAAGCCCTGGGATCCTTCCCAACCAATCATAACCTCGCTGCAACCTATGGCGTGGGTATCCTGGTCATCGCGCTGATATTCGTTTACCTCTATCGCCGCTTTACCTCGCAGGTTGAAAGCTTTTCGACGGTTACCGGCAAGGCATTTCGTCCCAATCAAATCGATCTCGGCGGGTGGAAGTACCTGGCGTCCGGCGCGGCGTTGCTGATCCTTGTGCTTTTGGTAATGTTGCCTCTGCTGATGCTCCTGTTGGTTTCCGTGCTCCCCTACTACCATGTTCCAACCTGGGAGACGTGGCACAACCTGACGCTGAGCAATTTTCGCTACATTATTGAGACCTCGCGGGTTCACAGAGCCTTTGGTAACAGCTTTTTTTTGGCGGTCGTGGGTGCGTCGCTGTGCATGTTTCTGGCAGCCCTGACTGCGTACGTCACCGTGAGGACAAAAATTGCGGCCCGCGGGATCCTCGAGGGTTTGGTTTTTATTCCATGGGCGTTTCCCGGGACAGCCCTAGCTCTTGGCCTGCTGTGGGCTTACGTCGACTTTCCGCTTCCGATCTACGGTACGATTTGGATCATTTTGATTGCCTATGTAACCCGGTTTCTTCCTTATGGGTTGAGGGCCGTTACGAGCACGATCGTTCAGATCCACAAGGAGCTGGAGGAAGCCTCAACAGTCTGTGGCGCCGGTTTTTTTGCGACATTTCGGCGCATTTTAATTCCGATGATGCGGCCCGGGATTATGGCTGGTTGGATCATTCTGGCGACAACGTTCATGCGCGAGTTTAGCGCCACCCTGTTCCTCTACAGCCCGGGATCAGAAGCGCTGGGGCCGCTGCTCTATTTTTTGTATCTTGACGGCATGCGCGGCCGCGTGGCGGCAATCGGGCTGGTCATTGCTGTTATTTCGACGTTGCTGATTGCGATCGCGCAAAGATTCTCGCGCTGGGACGTCAAGCAATAGATTTGCTGTTCAGCGAGACAACGAGAGGAGCAATGGAGAAACTATTTTTGACTGTGGCTTGCGGCGACTATGACCGCACCAGGGCACTCCAGGATGGAAGTGTTGAACCAGAAGGAATTCGGTTAAACTACATTCCCCTTCAACCCGAGGAGATTTTCTGGCGTATGGGTCATCATCGCGAGTTCGATGCCTCTGAGATGTCGCTTTCCAACGCGGCCACTTGGATGGCCCGCGGGAATAGTCCCTTCGTTGCCATTCCTGTGTTCCCGTCACGCTATTTTCGGCATTCCTGCGTGTTTATCAACGAACGTTCCGGTATCCGCCGTCCCGACGACCTAAAGGGGAAAAGGGTTGGGACGCCGGAATATTCCATTACGGCCGCCGTCTGGATTCGCGGTTTTCTGCACGACGACTACGGCGTTCGACCCGAGGACGTGGAGTGGGTTGTTGGCGGACAGGAAGAGCCAGGAAGAAAAGAGCGTGTCCAGCTCCAGCTGCCACCCGAGATCAAGGTGAGTTCCATCGCTTCCGACCAGACTCTAAACGGAATGCTGGAAAGCGGCGCCATCGACGGTTTGATTTCCGCGCGCAGCCCTTCTTGCTTTATCAAGGGAATTCCGGGAATCCGCCGTCTGTTTCCCAATTACAAAGAAGTCGAGGTGGACTATTACCGCAGAACCAAGATCTTTCCGATCATGCACGTTCTGGTATTGCGCAAGGAGATCCACGAACGTCACCCCTGGGTTGCGCGGAGTTTGTACAAGGCATTTTGCGAGGCGAAAGAAAAGTGTTTGCAGGCGCTGCACATCTTAAACCCCCTCCCTTATACGCTGCCCTGGCTTTGCGCCGATGTGGAGGAGTTACGCAGCGTGTTTGGTTCAGACTGGTGGCCCTACGGCATCGAAGCGAACCGCCACACTTTGGTGAAGCTCATTGACTATATGCATTCTCAAGGACTCCTGGAAAAAAAGGTAAGCCTCGAAGAGCTTTTTCCTCCGAGCTTGGCAGGTGAGTTCAAAATCTGAAAAACGCTAAAGATTCCATTCAAGAACGGGCCGCGAGCTCGTGAAGCCAGGGAAAACCTTGCTTAAATTGCTCTGTCCCATGTGGCGCGCCAGAATCTCGCCACATACGGCGCGAAAATCCGTGGTCAGGGCTAGGTCTCTTTGTTGGTATAAAAGCTCGGGCTCTAAGCCGGGCCACGAGCCGTAAACTTTGCCACCGCGGATTTTGCCGCCGAGTACGAACATCACATTGGCGTGTCCGTGATCGGTGCCGCGGTTGCCGTTTTCCCGCGCAGTGCGGCCAAACTCGGACAAGGTCACGACCATCACATCTTCGATCCGATCTCCCAGGTCGCGAAAAAAAGCGCTGATCCCTTCGGCTAGGTTGCGTAACCGGTTGGCCAACTGCCCCGTTGCCCCGCCTTCATTGACGTGCGTATCCCAACCTTCGATCTCCGTAAACGCGATCTCGAGTCCGGCATTCGCTTTGATCAGCCGCGCGATTTCTCCCATGCGTGCGCCGAATGGGTCCTTGGGGTATACTTCGCCTTGCGCCGGGATCGCCGATTGCAACTCTCCGAGAGCCGTCATTGCAGCAAAGAGTCGTTGGCCGCTGGGTTCAAGAAGCGGATCCGCGGCATTGGCGTAAAGTCGCTGAAGGTTTTGCGCGAGCCCGGGCTCGTGCAGATGAAATTCCGCGATTGAACTCATGTTCACCGAGGGCGCGGTCCCATAGAGAATGCGGGGAAGTCGCGAGCTCACGGAAACAGCGCGAAGAGGCGTAACCGGGCTCTTTGTTTCCGCCATATATCGGTTCAGCCAGCCGTCGGGTGTACTCTTAGTTCCCGGGGTACCCAGCTCCATGTAGTCCTGGGCATCGAAGTGGGAGCGTGTATTGTTGGGGGAACCGGTCGCGTGCACGATGGCGAGGTGGCCTTGATCATAAAGCGGCTTTAAGGGCGCTAGAGAGGGATGCAGAGCATAGAAGCCATCGAGATCAAGAGCCTTTTCCTCTCCCGCACCAGGCGCTGGAACAGCGATCGTCGGTCGCATTTGATGATAAGCCCTTTCTTTGAAAGGGACCACCGCGTTGAGTCCGTCCATGCCCCCGCGTTGAAAAAGGACGACGAGCACTCGCCCGGGTTTGTTTTCCGCGCGTGCAGCGCGGATGACAAAGCTCGGGGGCAACCCTAACGCGATGAGCCCGATACCTGTGCCTTTCAAAAAGTGTCGACGCGAAAGATCCATGTGCTTACCTCCGCTGGAATTCCGGTGCCGCCAACAACAGAGCATAATTCCGGGGCGCCTCCACTGCGCCTAGGGCGGCGCGCGTCGAAGGCGAAAGGCCCTCGGGAGCCACCAGGCGAATGAGACCGCCAAGTTCTCCGGCAGGAGGGAGGTGGACTTGTGTTCCGGGAATGCGGTTGGCCGTAAGATCGAGAGCAAAATTCATGCGCGTTAGCAGTGCATCCGCGCTTATCCAGGATGCGCCAAGGTCGGGAAACCCCGTGGGGGGCAACGCAAGAAAGAGCGGCTCGCCCATGCTCGCGAGGATGCGTATGAGCGCCGGCGAAGCGTTAGTCTCGGCGTCCAAAATGCGCAGCGCACCAGTGACGAATTCGAGCGGCGTTTTGACCTTGTTCCGGTAGGCCTCGGGAGAAAAAAATTCGGGTGAGGTAAGCAGACCGCGCAGCACTTCGCGGATATCACCGTCGCTCTGCTGGAAGACTCGAGCCAGGCGCGTGACCAAAGGAGAAGGCGGATCGTCCGAGACGAAGCGGCGTGTTAATTTGGCGGATACGAAGTGGGCCGTCGCGGGGTGCCGAGCCAGAAGATCGATGACTTTGATGCCGTCTTCCATCCCTCCGCCCGCGGGAATCCTTGTTCCCAACACCACCTTTTCTCCCGGGTCGTGCACGCGCGGCTCAAAATGAAAAACAGCTTCGCCGCGCGGCCGCCTTATCGTCCAGCCGGTAAAACAACGCGCCACCTCCTCGACGTCCTTCTGGGTATAGCCGCCGTCGACCCCCAGGGTATGAAGCTCCAAAAGCTCGCGGGCATAGTTTTCGTTCAAACCCGTTTTCCGGTTCGCTTTGGAGTTCAACGCCACCTGCCGCGGCGGAAGATCACGCCCCACGCTTAGCCAGTTGTCCAAGTAGAAGAGCATGGCCGGGCTCTGGGCAGTGGCTTGGAGCAAGTCACGAAAACGGCCGAGCGCATGGGGTCGAATCGTGTCCCGGTCGTAGGGCGTCACCAGCCAGCGGTCCGCACCTTTGGCCGCGAAAATATTAAAATGGTTCGTCCAAAAATCAGCCATGGTCTCAAAAAGCTGTCTTTTGCTGTAGACGGCGCGTAACAGCCGAGCGCGCTGGAGTTCGAAGATGACGAATCGCGGTCCCCGCATGCTCGGGGATGCCATGGTGGGAGCGGTCTTCGCCTGTTTTGGCGGCGGATAGAGCTCATACAGGTCACGGCTGGTCAGGCGGATGGTCTTGAAATGGGCGAGTTTGTTTTCTACCAGGGCGTCGGAAATTGTGTCAGGTTGAAGCTGTTGGTGCAAATAATTTTGGATTCCGACACGGTTGGCCTCACGAATTTCGTCAGCCCTGGGTCCGAAGCTGATCCGATTCAGTATGTGAATCACTTTCTGGTCTTGGGAAAGTTCTTTGGCCATAGCAGCTGTCTCTCGATCTCGCTTGAAACGCCGGGCGGCTCTAGGGTTGCCCGTCTCTTTCCCGCTCCGGGAGTTTCTCCCTGAGTTGTTTGCGAGAACCTTTCTTCTCCTCCTTTTCAAGCGAGCGCCGCTCTCTGAATTTGTCTCTTAACTCCCGGCGCTCTTCGGGTGAAAGAGCACGCAGCCGCTCAAAGCGGCGGCGCAAGATCTCGCGCCGCTCGGGCGGCATGTCACGCCAGCGCTGCCAACGAGCGCGCAGACGCTCTTTCTGTTCGGGCGGCATGTCGCGCCAGCGTTGGAAATTCTGCCGAATTCTTTCCTTCTCTTCCGGGGGCAGATGACGCCACGCCTCGACTTTCTTCTGCAATTGCGCTTTCTCTTCGGCAGGGAGTGATTTCCAGCGTTCGTAGCGTTCCTTGATCTCTTGCTTTTCGCGCGGCGTCAAGCGCTGCCAGCGCTCCAATGCCTGTTGCTCTGTGGCTGCGCCAGGTTCGCCCGGCCATGCTTGCGGGGTCTCTGCCAAGGTCGATGTAATGCCCAGCCAGATCACCAAGATGGCGATACGGCCGATTTTTTCCTTCACTTGACGATTTCCTTTTTTGTTGCAGGAAATTCTTTTCTTGGACTCGTCGTCGCAGCACGCTCTCTGTCGGCTTCTACCGCAGAGAGCTCGCGCATCAAGTCCAAATCCTTGATCAGGTCCCACTGCTGCAAGAGTTCTAGGAGCTGGATCATCTCCTTGTCGGGCTTGTCTTGCTGGGCGGCAGCGAGGGTAAAAGTACCCGGCCAGAGCAGCAAAACGAACACAGTGCACAGAGTCGTCCTCACATTGGGTTTCGTTTTATGCTGAACCGCTACCCCCGCCGTGATCTTCAATAAGATCCAAAGAATCGAGCAGGTCCATGGCGGAAAAAAACTCCAAATTTTCTGCCAACGGCAACACTTCGAGCAGCCCCTCTTGGGCGGGCGGAGAGTCCGTCCGTTGCCAGCGTTCTCGGGTCAGGGTTAAAGTTAGCGCCAGGATGAGAGTCAATGCAGTCGCCAGTGCCGGAACGGACCAGGGAGTCAGGAAAGAAGAAAACAAGCCCCGCCAATAAGGTATTTGTTCGGCAGTGGCAAGCTTGACCCTCAGGTCTCGGGAGTAGCTCTGCCAAAATGCTTCGCCGGGCTCGTCCGCTCTTACCGTCAAGGGGAGAAACAAGCGCAAGTCGTCCATGAAGTCCTTGCATACCCGGCAAAGCTCCAAATGAGTATCGATTCGGTCGCGCTCTGCGTCGGCACACTCACCATAATAGTAGAGTACCAACTTCTGTTCGTAATCTTTACACGCATTCTGTCTCGGTTCTGCGCGCTGCGCCATGGGAATTTCTCCTTATACCGCTCCCGCCAGTTTCTGGCGCAGGGCGACCACTGCACGGTGTAGGTGGACTTTTACCGTACCTTCGGCCGTGCGCATGACCTTGGCGATCTCACCGATGGAAAGGCCTTGATGATTTCTCAATAGAAAGGCAGTGCGCTGCTTGGGCGGCAAAGACGCCAACACATTTCCGATCTGCTCCGACATTTCACGAGCCGCAGTCTCGTGATCGGGCCTGGAAGATTCATCCGCGATCTCGGTTGCCCTGGAGTTCCCGGGGTTTTCATCCAAAGATGCCATAATCCACTTTCCTCGACGCCGTTTCCGATCAACGCAAAGGTTCACTAAGATGCGATAAAACCAGGTGTAGAACGTCGATCTGAGATCAAATGATTTTAGATGTGCGAAAGCTCGCAGAAAAGCTTCCTGTGAAAGATCCTTGGCTTCTTCGCGGTCGCGGGTGAAATCGAACGCGATCCGATGAGCCTTTCGCTTGTATTTTTCGACGAGCATTTCAAACGCCTCGATCTCTCCCTTTTGGGCTCTTAAAACAAGCTCCTCATCCCCAAACTCTGCACCTGCGGTTCGCTCCATGAAAAATCCGGTCGCGCCTCTTCAGGTCAGGGGATCAATCGCGAGAAGGTGGAAGCCGGGCTTGCCAGACCCTGGGCTGCTTCGGGATAGCTATCACCAAGGTCATTGTCCCCGGGTCCGCGCCCGTCACCTCGGACTGCGGGCTCGTCCTGACTCCTCTTCGCAGAGTCCGGCAAGGCTCCTTTCCATCATCCGTATTGGCTCTTTTGGGACAGTTAGACGGTCCATAGCGCCAAAGGGTTTACTATTTCCTCCTGCGTTTGGCGGCCCCCCGCCATCAACATTCGTATATTCATATATAGGAACGATCGGAAAGAATAAAACAGTCTCAAAATCAGGTCGTTTGCCTGATCACGGGGAGCCTAAGGCTTGAAGATGCGTCGTTCTATTGCTAGTTTTGGTCGTCGGAACCGGCCTGTTCGGTACGCGGCATCCGCCCGTTTGAGCGACCCGAACAGGGAAAACAAAGCGTCGGATATTGAAACTTAGATAGGGAACTTTGCCATGAAGATGTTTATCGAAGGAAGATGGACTGACAAACCGCAGCAAATAGAGGTGCGAAATTCTTACGATAATTCCGTCATTGACACGGTTCCTAAGGGGGACACCGGAGATGTCGTCCGTGCCGTAAGCTTTGCGGAGCGAGGCGCCAAAGTTATGGCCAAGTTGCCCGGTTACGAACGCTGGAGAATCTTGCGCAGAGCGGCCGATCTAATGGCGTCTCGCAACGAAGAGCTCGGTCGTTTGATTTCAACTGAGGAGGGTAAGATTATCGCCGAGGGGCGTTTTGAGGCGAGCCGCGCGGTCGAAACAATCATGGGGTCGGCGGAGGAGGCGAAGCGACTTCACGGGGAGACGATCCCCTTGGATGGAGATCCGGGGGGTGGGAGGAGGTTGGGGTTTACCCTGCGGGTCCCATGCGGTGTCGTTGCTGCCATTAGCCCCTTTAACTTTCCGCTCAACCTTGTTTGCCATAAGGTCGGCCCTGCGCTTGCCGCAGGCAACTCGGTTATCATCAAGCCGGCGACCGATACCCCGCTGTCCGCCCTAAAGCTGACGGAGACCCTTCTTGAAGCCGGCCTGCCCCCTGAAGGAATTCAGTGTATTACGGGCTCGGGTGGAGAAATCGGCGATCCGCTCGTTGCCGACCGACGCGTGCGCAAAATCACCTTCACGGGAAGCCGGGATATCGGCGAGCGCATCTGCAAATTGGCGGGTATTAAAAGGGTGACGATGGAACTAGGTTCAAACTGTCCACTGATCGTCATGCCGGACGCGGATTTGGATAAAGTCGCGACGGCTGTAGCCGCTACCGGTTACGCCAACGCCGGCCAAGTGTGCATCTCTACCCAGCGGGTCCTTACGGCGCAAAAAGTCTACGGTGACTTTCTTGCTGCCCTAACGCCACGGGTTCGGGCGCTGACGACCGGCAATCAGCTCGATGAAAAAACGCGGGTTGGACCAATGGTTCGCGAGGCAGAAGCCGAAAAGGTTGAAGAAGTTATTCAAGAAGCGGTAGGCGGTGGAGCGCGTATTGTCATTGGGGGCACTAGGCAAGGGGCGATCTACGCGCCCACCGTGGTCGCGGATGTGAAGCCGCAAATGCGTATTTCCTGCGACGAGCTGTTCGGACCCGCCGTAGCGGTGACGCCGTTTCATTCGATTGACGAGGCCATTCTGCTTGCCAACGATAGTGTTTATGGTTTAGCGGCGGGAATCTTCACGGAGAACTTGGAATGGGCGATGAAGTTCGCGCGTGAGGTGGACTCGGGCAATCTGCATATTAACTGGGGACCGCAGTGGCGGGCCGATCTTATGCCGTATGGGGGGCTTAAGGAGTCTGGGTTTGGCAAAGAAGGACCACGATATGCCGTGGAGGAGATGACGGAGCTGAAAATGGTTGTGTTCCACCTGAACTCCTAGCGATGCGACCTGACGGTCGAAAGGCAGAACAGTTGCGGCCGCTCTCGATTACGCCGAGTTACGTCAAGACCGCTGACGGTGCGGTGCTGATCGAAATGGGTGATACGCGCGTGATTTGCACGGCGAAACTCGAGGAGCGAGTACCGCCCTTTTTGCGCAACAGTGGTAAAGGCTGGATCACGGCTGAGTATGGGATGCTGCCGGGGTCGTCCCAGGTGCGGATCTCACGCGAATCGTCGCGTGGAAAAATTGGCGGCCGAACCCACGAGATTCAGAGACTTATCGGCCGCAGCCTCCGGGCCGTTAGCGAACTGGAGAAGCTTGGCGAGAGGACTGTGTGGATCGATTGTGATGTCCTGCAAGCTGACGGTGGGACACGCACCGCGTCGATCACGGGCGCCTATGTTGCCCTCGTAGAAGCGGTTCGGCGTTGGCTTAGGCGCGGGATCGTGCAAACCGATCCAATCCGAGACTCGGTAGCGGCGGTCAGTGTCGGCATCCTCGAAGGAAAAGTCCTGTTGGATCTGTGTTATGAGGAAGACAGCAAGGCCGACGTCGACATGAACTTTGTGATGACCGGATCGGGAAAATTTGTTGAGGTGCAGGGCACTGCGGAGAGTGTTCCTTTTACGCGCAACCAAATGGAGCGCATGACGGAGATCGCACAACAAGGCATCCGTGAGCTTGCCAAAGCCCAGAAGAAGGCACTTGCTGGGATCGGGCAAGAGTAATATTGCGATCTCAATTCCACTAGGTTGCCCGCGCAAGCGCGCTCTTGTGGTAAAATTCTGGATAGAAAGAACGGTACCTGCGTGAACCTCCTGATTGGCACAGCCAATCCGGGCAAGCTTGCTGAATTCCATGCGGCTCTGAACGGGTTGCCTATGCGTCTTGTACCCTTAAGGACTCTCGGCACCTGGCCTAGAATCGAGGAAGATGGGACCACGTTCGAGGAGAACGCGCTGAAGAAAGCACGGACACTCGCAAACTATTCGGGTTGGCTTACGTTGGCGGATGATTCCGGCTTGGAGGTGGAAGCCTTGAACGGGGCGCCTGGAATCTACTCATCGCGGTACAGTGGCGAAGCGGGGAATGACGACAGGAACAATGACAAGCTCCTCACCGAGCTTTTGCAAGTCCCTGCAGGGCGACGGAATGCGCGATTCGTCTGTGTGCTGGCACTATCCGCGCCCAATGCTAACGGTATGGACGAGTGGACGGTGCGCGAGCAATGCGAAGGGCGTATCGCGTTGACGCCGAAAGGCGCGAACGGTTTCGGCTATGACCCTTTGTTTTTCTATCCACCGTTAGGGAAAACGTTCGGCGAGATTGACCGCGAAACGAAATCGATGGTGAGTCATCGTGGCAAAGCGCTCCCGAAGCTGGTGGCGCTTCTTCGGTCGCTGCTTGACGCAAAGGCACAAGCTTAAAGATTCCTGCCAATCCCTGTCCCATTCCTTAAGTTCAGCGCGCTCTTATGCGCTCGGTCCGTTTGCCGCGACTGGGGGTGTCCGCGATTCGAATCGGGGTTGATTTCACCCTTCGCCTGTGTAGAATACCTTTGCTTGTTTGACGGGGCGTAGCGCAGCCTGGTAGCGCACCTGCCTTGGGCGCAGGGGGTCGGACGTTCAAATCGTCTCGCCCCGACCAAATTCGTCAGCAGTGAGCTGTGATCGGTGATCAGTCAAGAGTGAGTGGCAAGACTGTCTGCCGACTTCTGCACGTTGCGCGTTTTTTGTCGCGCCAGTAGCTCAGCTGGATAGAGCAACGGCCTTCTAAGCCGTAGGTCAGGGGTTCGAATCCCTTCTGGCGCGCCAGTATGGGGTGAAGCACGGTGAGTGTAGCTCAAGTGGTTAGAGCACTGGACTGTGGCTCCAGGGGTTGAGGGTTCAAGTCCCTTCACTCACCCCAGTTTTGAAGGGGTGGAATAGCGAAACTTTTAAGGATCGGAAAAAGTCATTATCCTTGGACTTCCTTTTCGCGATCATTGTCTTGAGGATCGTCGGGCCGCTAGCTCAGTTGGTAGAGCAGCTGACTCTTAATCAGCGGGTCCGGAGTTCGAGTCTCCGGCGGCCCACCAAGTTCTCAGCGCGAGAGTGGCGGAATTGGCAGACGCACTAGACTTAGGATCTAGCGGGATCACCGTGGGGGTTCGAGTCCCCCCTCTCGCACCAATCCGGCGAGTCCAGGAGAGCAGAGATCATTTCTTCGAGTGACGGATTCGTGGTAATGAAAGTCGATGTGGACATCGTTAATCCAGTTCAACGCAAGATCCGGGTCGAACTTCCGCCGGAGACGGTAAGTCGGGAGTTCTCTCAGGCGTATGGAAGGTTAGTCCGACGCGCGCGCATTAAAGGATTCCGCCCAGGGAAGGTCCCGCGTCAAGTCTTAGAAGGGATCTATCGGGATGAGGTACGGGGCGAAGTGCTCACGCATTTGGTCGAAACTTCGCTGCAAAAAATTTTTCGTGAGCGCGGATTGAGTGCGGTGTCGCGTCCTCAAATCGAAGCGGACGATCTGGCGGACGGGGAATCATTCATTTTCTCGGCGGTTGTCGAGGTTAAGCCGGATTTCAACGTCGAAGACTATATCGGTATGGAGTTGGAGAAGGTAAAAATCGCCGTGACTGATCAGGAAGTCGAAAAGGCGCTTCTCCGGCTGCAAGATCAGCACGCTCATTTGGAGCCGGTAGAAGAAAGTCATGATACGGTGCAGCCGGGCGATTTTGTCTTGCTCGATTTTCTCGGATCCGTGGCCGGGAAACCGATACCCGGAGGCAGAGCAGAGAACTATCTCTTAGAAGTGGGTGCGGGAAGCGCGCTGCCGGAATTCGAAAAGGCGCTGGTTGGGATGGCGAAAGAAGCACCGCAGACCATTTCCGTGACCTACCCTGAAGAATACCCGAATCGCGATTTGGCTGGTCAGACGGCTAATTTTTCTGTCACCCTACGTGAGATCAAGAAAAAGGTTCGTCCCGCTCTCGATGATGATTTTGCCAAAGATGTTGGAGAATGTTCGATCTTGGATGAGTTGCGCGCAAAGATCCGCGCGCGCCTTGAAGATCAGGTTGGCGAATTGCAGAATCGGGAATTGAAAGAACAACTCGTTGGTCGGCTGCTTGAAGCTCATCCGTTTGATGTTCCCCAGGTCTTGGTGGAAAGACAGCTGCGCTATCTCAGCGACCGGCGTTCTAACCGATCTCCCTCGTCCCCTATGCAGGAATCTCAGGATAGCTCGTCCGCAGAGATATTGCGCCGCGAACTGGAACCGCAAGCCGCGAAGCAGGTGCGCGCCATGCTCCTTGTCGAGAAGATTGCGGATCGGGAAAAAATATCAGCGGGGGACGCAGAGCTTCAGCAGAGAATTGGCGAAATTGCGCGCGCGTCAGGGGAACACGCTGGCGAGGTGAGGAAGCTCTACGACCACGAGAGCGCGCGGGAGGAACTCCGCTCACAAATGATCTTTGACCGAACTCTCGATTTCCTGATCGCGCATGCCAAAGTGAAAGAGATTGAGCCGCCGAAGGTTGATGAGGGAGACAAAAAAAGCTAGAATACACCCCGTTTGAGTGAGCGATGCAACGATGAGTTTTATTCCTATTGTAGTTGAGCAAACGGGCAGGGGTGAACGAGCCTATGACATTTACTCGCGCTTGCTGAAGGATCGGATCGTTTTCTTAGGAAGCGTCGTAACCGATGACGTGGCGAACGTAATTACGGCGCAACTTTTGTTTCTGGAATCCGAAGACCCGACTCGCGACATTTATTTCTATATCAACTCTCCGGGGGGGGCTGTCACGGCGGGTCTCGCAATCTACGACACCATGCAGTATATTCGGCCTGAAATCTCGACGGTTTGCTTGGGACAGGCAGCAAGCATGGGTGCGGTTCTCCTGGCAGCGGGGGTAAAAGGAAAACGCTATGCGCTTCCGCATTCGCGTATTATGATCCACCAACCGCTAGGAGAGTTCCACGGGCAGGCGGTGGACGTCGATATTCAAGCCCGTGAAATTATTCGCATGCGGGAAGAGCTCAACGAAATTCTGATGAAGCATACGGGGCAAAACCTCAAAAAAATCGAAAAGGACACTGACCGGGATCTCTTCATGTCAGGAAAGCAGGCCTTGGAATATGGATTGATTGATGAGGTCATTGTGAATCGACCGGATAGCAGCGCCAAGAGATAACAAGGGGGAAACTATGCCCAGGCATAGCGATGACCGTTCAGGAAATCTCGTTTGTTCTTTTTGTGGCAAGAGTCAGGATGAAGTTCGAAAGCTGATTGCGGGACCAACCGTTTACATCTGTGACGAGTGCATTGACCTCTGCAATGATATCATTGCAGAGGAATGCGATCATGAGGAGGTCTTTGCCTCGTCGTCCAACGTGCCCAAACCGTCAGAAATCAAGCGGGTTTTGGACCAGTATGTCATCGGCCAGGAGCGGGCGAAAAAAATCTTGGCCGTCGCGGTGAATAATCACTATAAACGCATTGATAGCCAGATGATGACCGGTGATGTGGAGCTGCAAAAGAGCAATATCCTGCTGCTAGGTCCAACAGGCTCTGGAAAAACGCTTCTTGCCCAGACGCTGGCGCGGTTCCTTCAGGTCCCTTTCACCATCGCGGACGCAACGAGTTTAACGGAAGCGGGTTATGTGGGGGAAGATGTCGAGAATATTATTCTCAACCTGCTGCAAGCGGCCGATTACGACGTAGAAAAGGCGCAGAGGGGTATCGTTTACATCGATGAGATCGACAAGATTTCGCGAAAATCTGAAAATCCCTCGATCACCCGGGATGTTTCAGGAGAGGGAGTGCAACAAGCTTTGTTGAAAATCATTGAAGGTACGATGGCCAGCGTGCCTCCCAAGGGAGGGAGGAAGCATCCGCAACAGGAATTTCTTCAGGTCGATACCACGAATATCTTATTCCTATGCGGTGGGGCCTTTGTCGGCTTGGAAGACATCATTCGTAGACGCACGGGCCGCAAGCGAATGGGCTTTGGTGGCGAGATTGAAGGTCGTGATGGTCGTCGGGACACAGAGCTGTTGCACGACGTCCAACCCGAAGACCTGCTCAAATTTGGATTAATTCCCGAGTTTATCGGCAGGTTGCCTGTGATCGCCACGCTCGACGAACTAGACGAGGACGCTTTGGTGCGCATCCTGAAGGAACCGAAGAACGCGCTGACACGTCAGTATTGCAAGCTATTTGAGATGGAGCGGGTTCATCTGAAGTTCACGGAGGAGGCGCTCCGCGCGATTGCGCGTGAGGCGCTAAAACGGAAATCGGGGGCCAGAGGGCTAAGGGCCATCATGGAAACTATTATGCTGGACGTCATGTACGACATGCCGTCACAGATCAATATCAAAGAGGTGATCATTTCGGAAGAAGTCGTGTGCCGAAACGAGCCACCCATTATCGTGTACAGCAAAGCGGCAGAGAGCGCCTAGGGAGAAAGCAAACTATGTTGTTCCGGAACGACAAGAAAGACGATAAGGAACAAACCGCCAGTGGAGTGTTAAAGGTCCCATTACTGCCCCTTCGGGATATCATTGTCTTCCCTCACATGGTGGTTCCTCTCTTTGTCGGACGCCAGCGGTCGATCAGGGCCCTTGAGGAAGCCGCCCAAAAGCAGACGCCGATCTTACTCTCGTCGCAAAAGGACCCTAAGATCAATGAGCCCACGGAGCGGGATATTTATCGGATTGGGACCCTGGGAAGCGTTGTGCAGATTCTGAAACTTCCAGACGGGACCGTGAAGGTCTTGGTGGAAGGAAAGAAGCGGGCCAGTATTGCTCGTTTTTTGAGCCATCCCGATTTTTTCCTCGTCGAGGTCGAGGAGATTACGGAAGTCGTGGAAAAGAACACTGAGGTTGAAGCCTTGGTTCGCGAGGTTCATGCGACCTTTGAAAACTACGTCAAGCTTAAAAAGAAGATCCCTCCCGAGATGGTAATGTCGGTTTCGTCGATCGATGAGACCGGCCGGCTCGCGGACACCATTGTGGGCCATCTCGGGATCAAGCTCGAAGACCGCCAAACCCTTTTGGAAACCGTTAACGCTGCCGAAAGGTTGGAAAAGGTTCTCGGGCATATGCGCGCGGAAATTGAAATTCTGGAAGTCGAACGGCGTATCCGATCGCGCGTCAAAAAGCAGATGGAACGTGCGCAGAAGGAATACTATTTGAACGAGCAAATGCGGGCTATTCAAAAAGAACTTGGGGAAAAGGACGAGTTTAAGAACGAGATTCAAGAAATCGAGGAGAAGGTACGGCAAAAGAAGCTCTCCGCGGAAGCGAGAGACAAGGTTGAGAAAGAATTGAAGAAATTAAAGATGATGTCGCCCATGGCGGCGGAGGCTACGGTGGTGCGGAACTATATCGACTGGATTCTTAGCCTGCCGTGGAATGAATTCACCGAGGATAAGCTGGATATCAAGGAAGCGGAGCGTGTGTTGGAAGAGGACCATTACGGATTAGAAAAGGTTAAGCAGCGCATTCTCGAGTATCTCGCGGTTCAAAGCCTGGTCGGAAAAATCAAGGGGCCGATTCTTTGCTTGGTCGGCCCCCCGGGTGTGGGCAAGACTTCGCTGGGGCGTTCGATTGCCCGTGCGACAGGCAGAAAGTTTGTCCGCATTTCCCTTGGCGGGGTGCGGGATGAGGCGGAGATCCGAGGTCACCGGCGGACCTATATCGGTGCCTTGCCTGGAAAGATTGTCCAGTCCATGAAAAAGGCCGGCTCGAGCAACCCTGTGTTTCTTCTCGATGAAGTAGATAAAATGTCGACGGACTTTCGTGGCGACCCCTCGTCCGCACTCCTGGAGGTGCTTGATCCCGAGCAGAATTGTACATTCAACGACCACTACTTAGATCTAGACTATGATCTTTCCAATGTGCTGTTCATTACCACCGCCAATACGTTAGATCGTATTCCGCGGGCGCTTCAGGATCGAATGGAAATCATTCGCATCGCGGGGTACACAGAGTTGGAGAAGCTGAACATTGCTAAGAAGTACCTTCTCGTAAAACAAATCGAGACCAACGGTTTAAAGCAAGACAATGTCGCATTTACCGATAGCGCGATTCTCGGGCTTATTCGGCATTACACCAAAGAGGCAGGAGTGCGCAGCCTGGAACGCGAAATTGCTTCGATTTGCCGCAAGGTGGCCGTTGAAGTCATCAAGAAGGATCGTAATGCGAAGATTCAGGTTAGTGCGAAGAGCCTCCACAAGCATCTTGGGCCCTCGAAATATCGTTACGGTAAGGTCGAAGATGAAGTCAAGATTGGAGTGACAACCGGATTAGCCTGGACTGAGCTTGGAGGTGAACTATTGGCCACCGAAGTGACCGTTATGCCGGGCAAAGGCCAGCTGATCATCACAGGAAAGTTGGGAGATGTCATGCAAGAGTCTGCGCAGGCAGCGATGAGCTACGTGCGCTCGCGGGCTGAGGAACTGGGACTGGAGAGGGACTTCTATCAGAAAATTGACGTTCACATTCACATCCCCGAAGGTGCAATTCCGAAGGATGGTCCGTCCGCAGGTATTACCATGGCGACCTCTCTGGTTTCGGCCCTTTGCCGGATCCCAGTGTGTCCGGACATGGCGATGACCGGGGAAATCACGCTCAGAGGACGGATTCTCCCGATCGGAGGTTTGAAAGAAAAAATTCTGGCGGCCCATCGGGGGGGAATCAAAACGGTTTTGATCCCGGATGAGAATGAGAAAGACATCGAAGAGATTCCGGCGGTTATCTTAAAGACGGTCGACTTGGTATTGGTATCCCATATGGACCAGGTATTGAAGAAGGCCCTGCTCCTTGAAAACCCAGACAATTTCTTGAAGGGGACGACAGCAGCGAAGGGAAGCCGAGAAACGCCGCCCTTTGGAGAGAAGGAAGAAGTTCCAAGCGCAGATATCCTGCCGCAGTAGCTCGATGGTTGTTGGTTGTTAATCGTTGCGAATTGACGCCGGCAAGAAGCTTTGTTTTGACGGTACGGGTTTGCCGATCGATAGCGTAGGAAGAGGGGGCTATTATCATGACCAAGTCTGACTTGATTGATTCTCTTGCTGGCCGGCTGGGATTGACGAGACAGAAGGCGGAAGAGATCGTCAATGGACTTTTTGAGGACATCATCGCTGCCTTGAAGAACGGTGACAAAGTCAATATTTCGGGGTTCGGAACCTTTGCCGTCTCGCAGCGCAAAGCAAGGACAGGGAGAAATCCGAAGACCGGAGAGACAATTCAGATTGCCTCATCGCGCGCTGCGAGGTTCAAAGCGGGTAAGGGCTTGAAAGAGTCCCTCAGCTGAGTTGGCTTAGTACCCCTTAGCGAAGTAATTCATCGTTCAACGGGTTGGAAGAGGTCTGAAGCTTGAGGCCACGTTCTCTGCGCTCGTGTTTATCAAATCGACAAGGGCGGTTAGCTCAGTGGGAGAGCATCGGCCTTACAAGCCGGGGGTCACAGGTTCAAGCCCTGTACCGCCCACTCTCGCTTCGACGAGAGTTCAAAAGTGCGAAGGAAGCCGCTGCTACGGTAGGGCGCGAGATAAGAATAAATTCGGGGTCGTAGTTCAGTTGGTTAGAACGCCGGCCTGTCACGCCGGAGGTCGCGAGTTCGAGTCTCGTCGGCCCCGCCAATTTTTTAAAGAAACGGCCGAGAGATTGTAGGAAAGTAAAATGACGTACCAGATGACTAAAGAAGAGGCATGGGCCCAGCGTCAATGGGTTCTCGTGGATGCCAAGGGGACGGTTTTGGGGCGACTTGCGACCGAGGTTGCAAATATTTTGCGGGGGAAAAACAAGCCGACGTTCGCCCCGCACATCGATAGCGGAGACTTTGTTGTCGTTGTAAATGCGCGTCAGGTAAAACTCTCAGGTCGTAAACTGGAAAAGAAGCAATATTACCGGCACACCGAGTATCCGGGGGGATTACAGGTTTCAACGGCAGAGAAATTGCTCGCAACCAAGCCGGAATCGTTGATTCGACTTGCCATAAAGGGAATGCTCCCCAGAAACCGTTTGGGGCGGAAGTTGCTGACAAAATTGAAGATTTACCCCAATGCTCACCACCCCCATCAGGCGCAGCAGCCGCAAGCCGTTACAGTAAAAGGTTAGGAGCTTTGATATGGCAGAGAAAGTATTTTACGCGACAGGAAGGCGGAAAACGTCTGTGGCCCGGGTCTACTTAAGAGAAGGGCGAGGGGATGTCGTTGTTAATGATCGGCCATTGAAGGACTATTTCGGGCGCGAAACATCCCGTATGATCGTACTTCAGCCGTTTGAGGTGACCAATACCTCAGGACAATTTGACGCAAACGTGAACGTCTGTGGCGGCGGAATCTCGGGCCAGGCCGGAGCCATTCGCCACGGAATCACGCGCGCGCTAATGAGCGTCGACCCAGGACTTCGTTTGTCTCTCAAAAAAGCGGGGTACGTAACCCGTGATCCGCGTGCGGTGGAGCGGAAAAAATATGGCCGCCATAAAGCACGTAAACGCCCGCAGTACTCCAAGCGTTGAAACCTTCCTCGTGGAACAGAGTTCATCGGACCTCTGAACCGGACCGGATCCGTGTGGCAGTGATCGGTGCGATCGGCTACACGGGAGTTGAGTTAATCCGACTTTTGAGCCGACAACCCGCATGTAAGTTTCGCCGCCCTCACATCGGAACCATTACGTTGGGAAACGGCTAAGCGATGGCTACTCGTCATTCGCAGGGAAATGCGACCTGATTTTACTCGCTTTGATGTGGCTTTTGCCGCCCTACCTCACGGTGTTTCGACGGATGTCGTAAACAACTTTATCGTCGCCGGTAAGCGAGTCGTCGACCTGAGCGCCGACTTCCGTTTGTGTGATGCCGCCCTCTACGCACGACGATATGGCGTACACAAGGCACCGGGAATTTTTCGTTATGCGGTATACGGGCTCACGGAGCTACACCGCAACTGGCATAGCCAAAGCGCGCGTCGTTGCGGTTCCCAGTTGATATCCGACCGCAGCGATCTTGGATTTGGCTCCCGTAGTTACGTCGTGAACGCGATACGTGGTTACCCTGAAGCGGAGGGATTGCGAAAAACCGCACTAGTCCCCTGATATTTGCTACTCTTCCCCCGTGAAGAAGAAAAGGCCCCCCAAGGCGAAGATCACGTTAGCCAACCAAGCGGAAAGGAAAGGAGGAATGACTCCGCCTCGGCCTAACGAGATTCCGAAAGCGAGAAGAAACCAATAACCGAACCCGATCGCCATCGAAAGTCCAAAGCTAAGGGCCATCCCTGCCCCTGAGGCATGCCTGAGCGCAAAGGGAATGCCAATAAAAACCATTAAGGGAGAGATTAGCGGCAGCGCAAGCTTTACATACAAATTGACTTGGTGCTCTGTTGTGTCGATACCGATGGCTTTGAATTCCGCGATTTGTTTCTGCAGATCGAAGAAGCTGAATTCCTCCGGATCACGTTCAAAAACCTTAAAGTCTTCGGGGGTCTGGGTGAGGGGTAAAGAGGTCGCAGCCACACGCTGCATCGTTTTCCCATGCGCGGCAAAGTTCCACTGCCAGATCGTGTCCGCTTGCCAAATGTTTCCATTCCAATGGGCCGTTTTGGCTTCCACGATTCGTTGCAAGACGAAGTCGCGGTCAAGCACGTAGATGGTTAAACCCTCCAAGACATTCTTTTTAGCATCAAAGCGGTCAACATTGATAAAGCCCGCTTTGCCCCGGATCCAGACGTCTTTTGTTCCAATGACGCTTTGCGGTTGGATCTTTTTCACTTCCCTTTTGTAAATCTGCTCGGACTTACTAGTAAAGACTGGAACCAAACCTTCGTTCCAAAATAGCGTGAAGAGGCTTATCAGCAAAGACAACAACAGCAGGGGGAACGCTATCTGGTTTATACTGAGGCCAGCGCAGCGCAACGCTGTAATCTCTTGGTTTCGGCTCAACATACCCAGCGCGAAGAAAGTGGAGAATAGTGTGGCCCACCCGAAAACCCGGGAGATAGACAGTGGAATCCTGAAGAGCAGGTAAGTCAAGATTATCTGCAGCGATACTCCGGAACTTAGAAATTTATCAATTCGGTCGACGAATTCGACCAGAAGAAAGAGGAACATCGCCACAAGCAGGCTAAGGAGAAAGATCTTCAGAAAAGTTGCCATCAGATAGCGGTTAACAATGCGCTGAGTGAAAAAATAGCTCCTTCTGTCGGTGGTCGATTTCATTTCTAAGCCTTTCCGGGGTCCGGGTTTGCAAACTTTCGATTCCAGTAGAGGTCCTTGAGCCTAATTTGCAGGGATGGCGGAGACTCTGACAGCGCTTTTGCGAATAGATACAGGGAGCCCAACCCGATAACTACGTTCGGGAACCAGAGGGCGAGACCCGGAGGAATGATCTCCCTCTGTCCGAGCGCTCTACAGAAGGAGAGTAAACCATAATAGATTAGGAGGCAGAAAGCACACACCGTAAAACCCCAGAAGCGACCCGCGCGCGGGCTTGTAGGAAGCACTCCTAGCGCGACTCCAAGGACGCTAAAGATCAAGGGAACGAACGGAAAGGAGAATCGTCGGTGAAATTCTAAGCGTTCCGTCGTTGCTTGCTGACCTTGACTCTGCTTTGTCTCAATCTCCTTGATGAGCTGATGCAATGACATATCTTTGGGATCCGGGCCTTTCTTGCGGCCAAGACTAAACGCTTCCTCAAAATCAAACCGGAAATCATAGACGTTGAAGTGGGTCTGAGCGAAGTCCGGACTTCCTTTTCGGCGTTCGTGAATCGTGCCGTCAAAGATCTTTAAACTGAGCGTTTGCGTGTCCTCGTTTGGCAGGAAGAAGGCGACTTTGCCGAAGATGATCATGGTTCGAGTCGGATCCCGCTGATCAACTATCAGCATTCCGCGAAAAGTATTACCGAGAGGAACCGCTTCTTCAACGTAGATGAGAACTTTAGGGAAGTCATTGTTAAAAACATTTTCTCTAAGCGTGGTTTCGACGCGGCTCTTGGCAACTTCATACAGTTCCTTCTGCAGGGACAAACTGGCCGCCGGGCGGAGCCATGTGGTGATCGCTAAGGTGAGGAGAGAAACGATTGCAGCAATGGCCGCAACAGGGAGTAAGATATGGATTGGACTGATTCCCGAGGCTTTCAGGGCGAGAACTTCCTGGTCGCTGGAAAGCCGAGTCAAACCCAGGAGGATGCCGAATAGCAGCGCCATAGGCATCGTAACTTCCAAGAATGCCGGAAGCGCCAGGCCAAGAATCTTCCCGATTTCAATGACGGGAACACCGTGACTTACCACGAGCTTGATGAGTTTCACGATGCCCACGATCAAAGGGATGAAGGTAAAGACCAAGACTCCCAAGAAGAAAGGTGGGAGGATTTCGGAGACCACGTAAAGATTGAGCTTACGTTTCATGGCACTTGTATGTTAACCGGTGCTCTGATCTTTGTAAAATGAGGTGGGAAGATACCGCATGCAAAAACGAAAATCTATCTTTGTTTTCGGTATAAATCCGGTCTTGGAGAAGCTTCGGCACGCGCCGGGCGACGTGTATGAGATTAGCATCGTTGCGGGTAGCCTCCATCCTGCCCTCCGATCGATTGCCCTGGAAGCACGCGCTCTTGGATTGCCAGTTCGTTTCGTGGACTACACCCTTCTTCGGCGGCTTTCCGCGTCTAGGCAACACCAGGGCGTGGTGGCGCAGGTCGCAGAATACGCTTTTTATCCATTTGAGGATGCTCTTCGAGACCTCTTGGCCTCCGGCAACCCAAGTTGGATTCTGGTCCTTGACGGAGTAACAGACCCGCGCAACTTTGGCGCGATGTTGCGGACGGCGGAGGCTGTCGGCATCGGCCATGTTGTGATTCCTGAGGATCGAGCAGTCGGTGTGACGCCAACGGTCGTAAAGAGTTCAGTTGGTGCAGTGAACTACCTGAAAATCTCCCGTGTCACCAATTTGCGCCGCGCTCTGCTGATATTCAAGAAGAATGGGTTCTGGGTCGTTGGCCTTGATGCAGCGGCGACGCAGGAAATCTACGGAAGAAGTTACCCAGAAAAGCTAGTTGTTGTCCTGGGATCCGAGGGGTCTGGAATTCGCCCTTTGATCCGCCGCGAATGTGACGTTTTGGTTTCCGTACCCATGCGTGGGAGAATTGGATCGCTGAACGTTGCTGTGGCAGCCGGCGTGTTCTTTTACGAATTACTGCGGCAACAAACTTCTCATCACGGTACAGCCGGTTCCCATGATAGCTAGCGTAGTGCGTCATAAATAGCTTTACATATGATGGGGTAAGCTGTATGTTGCCATCTTATGAGAACCGCAGAACCCATCATACTGTCGCCCGAAGAAAGTTCTGTCTTGTCGGTCTGGGCTCACGGAAGAAGTCTTTCTTTGCGCATGGTACAGCGAGCCCAAATCATCCGGATGGCAGCCGGCGGGGTTTTGAGCCAGGAGATCGCTCAGAGATTGAAGGTGTCGCGCCCGACCGTACAACTGTGGCGGCAGCGATTCTTGACCCTTCGATTGCCGGGACTGCAAAAGGACGCGCCCCGTCCAGGACGGATACCAAGAATCTCGGATCAAAAAATCCGCACAGTCGTCCAAGCGACTCTCCATACCAAGCCAGCCAATGCAACCCATTGGAGTACGCGGAGTATGGCCGAAGCCCAGGGTTTGAGCGAAGCAACGATCCGCCGCATCTGGAAGCAGCACAATCTCAAGCCGCATCTGGTCAAGACGTTCAAGCTCAGCCGTGACAAACACTTTCTGGACAAACTCATCGATGTTGTGGGGCTGTATTTGAATCCTCCCGACAAGTCCCTGGTTTTGTGCGTCGACGAGAAAAGTCAAATCCAAGCCCTGGACAGGACTCAGCCGGGTCTGCCAATGAAGAAAGGCCGCTGCGGGACTATGACCCACGACTACAAGCGCAACGGCACCACCACGTTGTTTGCGGCTCTGAGCATGCTCGATGGCAAGGTGATCGGCGACTGTATGGCGCGCCATCGGCATCAGGAATTCATTCGTTTCCTAAAGAAAATCGACAGCGAAACGCCATCCGAACTCAACCTTCATCTGATCGCAGACAATTACGGAACCCACAAGCATCCCCGTGTGAAATCCTGGCTGCGGCGCCATCCACGATTTCATCTGCACTTTATTCCAACTTCCAGTTCCTGGTTAAACATGGTCGAACGATGGTTTCGCGAAATTACCGACAAGCGTATTCGTCGCGGAACATTTCGAAATGTTTCGGAGCTGATCGCTGCCATCGAAGAATATTTGAACAATCACAATCAAAACCCCAAGGTTTTTGTGTGGACTGCATCCGTGGAGCGCATTATGGCCAAAGTTGCCAAATGTAAAGAAGCGTTGGACGCACTACACTAGTTGCCACAATGCGCTCCAATATTGGAGTAAAGGAAAAGGGCTGTACGGAATCGTACAGCTGAAAGGACCGACATCTCGGGCGGCGGGCCTTGGGATTTTATGGCGCTGGACCGTTCAGCGGCCGAATGGTGGGATTTGGGATGTGGTAACCGCACGCACCCGGTGGACACCCGTGGAGGAACAGGCCTGTGGAATGCTGGGAGGCTTTGCAGTAGTGGGGTAGATGGCTTTGAGACATTTTCCGTTTGGCGTTCTGACCCATTAAGATGAAATGAGTCAATGATACTCCCTTGGGGTGTATTTTACATGACTTGATACGATTCTTGACATTGGATTTCAAAGGTGCTTAATATAAAAGTTTCCAAAAGGTGTAAGAAGTTCATTCCGTAGTTTGCCATCAGGTTATCTTTGCCTATCTTCGCTGCAGGTTGTCTGCTCCGACTGAGGCAGGGGTATTTTTGTGTTTTGAGTGACAGCGTTTTACCTGGTATCCTCGCTGGCGTAGCTCAATGGCAGAGCAGCTGATTTGTAATCAGCAGGTTGTAGGTTCAAATCCTATCGCCAGCTCCAGCTAGACGAAATTGATTGGAAATTATGCAGTTGGTAGCCCCGTTTAGGAGATCGTTGACAATAGACTTCGTGTCCGGGTAGAGGAGGAGAGGTTCCCGAGTGGCCAAAGGGAGCAGACTGTAAATCTGCCGCCGTAAGGCTTCGGAGGTTCGAATCCTCCCCTCTCCACCATTAAGCATTAACGTAAATTGGGCTTGCGGTTTAAACCTTAGCTCAGAGAGTTGGCGGGAATAGCTCAGTTGGCTAGAGCACGAGCCTTCCAAGCTCGGGGTCGCGGGTTCGAATCCCGTTTCCCGCTCCATGCCCAGGTAGCTCAGTCGGTAGAGCACGTCCTTGGTAAGGACGAGGTCGGCGGTTCAATCCCGCTCCTGGGCTTAGTCCAGACGTTTGGTTTGCCGAAGGCATTTGTGAAGCGCACAGGAAAGCGAAGCAAACAAGATAATGCAAAGTTTAGGAGGAGGAGATGAGCAAACAAAAATTTGAGAGGACCAAGCCGCACTTGAACATTGGAACGATCGGCCACGTTGACCACGGGAAAACAACTCTAACGGCGGCAATCACAAAAGTGCTCGAGAAAAAGGGCTACGCGCAGTTCATGGCCTATGACCAAATTGATAAAGCCCCTGAGGAAAGGGAGAGGGGCGTCACAATTAACATTGCCCATGTCGAATATCAAACCGATAAGAGACACTACGCCCATGTGGATTGTCCTGGGCACGCCGACTACGTAAAAAACATGATAACAGGGGCGGCACAAATGGACGGGGCGATTCTGGTCGTGTCCGCCGCGGACGGCCCGATGCCTCAAACCCGTGAACATATTCTCTTAGCACGCCAGGTCGGGGTTCCCTATATTGTGGTCTTTCTTAACAAGGCGGACATGGTCGATGACAAAGAACTATTGGATTTAGTTGAGTTGGAGGTCCGGGACCTTTTGTCAAAGTACAAGTTCCCCGGGGATGACGTTCCGATTGTTGTCGGAAGTGCCCTAAAGGCCCTTGAGGGAGATACGGGCGAACTGGGAGAGCCGGCTATCTTGAAGCTCATGGAAGCTATGGATACCTATGTCCCTGAGCCGGTTCGGGATGTCGAGAGACCTTTCCTGATGCCTGTCGAGGATGTGTTCACGATCAGCGGGCGCGGGACGGTCGTCACTGGCCGCGTGGAGAGAGGGATCATAAAGGTCGGTGATGAAGTGGAAATTGTTGGTTTCAGGAACACGCAAAAGACCGTCGTGACCGGCGTGGAAATGTTTCGTAAACTTTTGGACGAAGGAAGGGCCGGTGACAATATCGGCGCGCTTCTAAGAGGGACAAAGCGTGAAGACGTGGAAAGAGGTCAGGTCTTAGCTAAGCCCGGCAGCATCACCCCTCACACGCTGTTTAATGCGGAGGCTTATGTTCTCACCAAAGAGGAGGGCGGCAGACATACACCATTCTTCAACGGATACCGGCCGCAGTTTTATTTTCGCACGACTGATGTGACAGGCGTTTGTAAGTTGCCAGAAGGTACCGAGATGGTGATGCCAGGAGACAATATTAGTGTTGAGATCGACCTGATTACCCCCATCGCAATGGACGAAGGTCTTAAATTCGCCATTCGCGAAGGTGGAAGAACTGTTGGAGCGGGGGTCGTAACCAAAATTATTAAATAGCCTCGGGAGGGGAGCCATGCGGGAGCTTATAGGTTTTGCCTGTGATCAATGTAAGCGTAAAAATTATACGACAACAAAAAATAGAAAGAGAACTGCTGACAAGCTAGCCCTTAAGAAATACTGCTCTTCCTGTCGCAATCATACCCTTCATCGCGAGGTAAAGGTGTAAGGCAGGGGAGAATTCTGGGGTCAGTAGCTCCAATTGGCTAGAGCGCCGGACTCCAAATCCGGTTGTTGCAGGTTCGAATCCTGCCTGACCCGCCAGCTTATCCGTCTGCAAAATTTTTTCTTGGAGCGGCGATGGAGAAGGTTCAGGAGGAGCTTCAGCACGCGATCGAATTCTTCAAAGAGGCTTGGCAAGAGCTGAAGAAAGTTCATTGGCCATCACGTAAGGAGACCTATGCCGCAACGGCAGTCGTGATCATCTTAGTCCTGATCCTGGTGGGCTATCTGGCACTCATCGACTACGCGCTCACCCGAGCCATCCAAGCCGTCGTAAGCTAGACTCCAGGGAGACTCGATGGAGAAAAAGTGGTACGTGGTTCACACCCTCTCAGGGTTCGAGCACAGAGCCAAAGCGGCCTTGGAGGAACGGATAAAGCTGTTGGGGAAAAAAGATTTATTTGGGGAGACCCTGGTCCCGACGGAAAAAGTTGTGGAGCTGGTTAAGGGAAAGAAAAAAACTTCGTCGCGCAAGTTTTTTCCGGGGTACATCTTGGTTCAGATGGTTCTTACCGATGAGACATGGCATATCGTCAAGGGAACTCCCAAAGTAACCGGGTTCGTTGGTGGTAGCACAAATCCGCCATCGCTAAACGATCAAGAGGTTAAAGAAATCACACAGCAAATGGAGGAGGGAGCGGTCAAACCTAAACCTCGAATTCTCTTCTCTGTGGGCGAGAGCGTCAAGGTCATTGACGGCCCTTTCGTTGATTTCAACGGGGTCGTTGAAGAAGTTCGCCCGGATCGGGGCAAGCTCAGGGTTCTCATAAGCATCTTTGGCCGCGCAACTCCAGTGGAACTGGAGTTTGTTCAGGTGGAGCGCAATTGATGTTCTTTGTGGTAGTTCGGTGGGTTGGCTTTCAGGCCTTGGCAAGTTCGGGTTGTTGATCAGGAAAGGTCATACTCATGGCAAAGAAAGTAGTTGCTGAGGTTAAACTTCAAATTCCGGCGGGTCAGGCAAATCCCAGTCCGCCCGTTGGACCCGCGTTGGGCCAACGGGGCGTGAATATTATGGAGTTCTGTAAGTCGTTCAATGCCGCAACTCAATCGCAGCAAGGGATGATCACTCCGGTCGTAATCACGGTTTATGCGGATCGCTCGTTTACTTTTATCACCAAGACTCCGCCAGCGTCCGTCCTGCTCAAAAAAGCTGCGGGGGTTGAGAAGGGCTCGACAGACCCCGGAAAGGTGAAAGTGGGAAAGGTAACGCGGACACAGATTCGCGAAATTGCGGAAATTAAAATGCGAGATCTTACGGCTAAGGACTTGGCTGCGGCGGAAAAAACTGTCGAAGGAACGGCGCGCGCGCTGGGTCTGGAGATTTTAGGTTAAGAGCAATCAATTCAAAGGAGTTATCGCCGTGAAACAGAGGAGCAAGAGCTACAGAGCGGTAGCAGAAAAAGTTGATCGCACGAAGCGATACAGCCTCGAAGAAGGAGTGGGGTTGGCGCAACAGACAGGACGGGCGAAGTTCGATGAAACCGTTGAGCTCTCGGTGCGGTTGGGTGTGGACCCGCGACAAGCTGACCAAAATGTCCGTGGCACCGTAGTCCTTCCCCATGGAGTGGGAAAGCAAGTGCGGGTCTTGGTCTTTGCGAAAGGTGAAAAGGAAAAGGAGGCGCAAGAAGCGGGAGCCGACTTTGTTGGCGGGGACGATCTGATTGAAAGAATTCGAGGCGGATGGCTCGATTTCGACAAAACCGTTGCCGCTCCCGACATGATGGGCGCCGTGGGCAAGATCGGTAAAATTCTTGGACCGCGGGGTCTGATGCCCAATCCCAAAGTTGGCACGGTCACGTTTGAGATCGGTAAGGCAGTGAAGGAGCTTAAAGCGGGAAAACTTGAATTTAGAGTGGACAAGGCGGGCATCGTGCATGTTCCGGTAGGAAAGGCATCCTTTGGGCAACAGCAGCTGCTGGATAACGCGCACGCCTTACTAGGGGCGGTCTTGAGGTCCAAGCCGGCATCGGCCAAGGGTCAGTACGTTTTGGGAGTGACCTTGTCGACGACTATGGGGCCTGGAATCAAGGTCGACCCGTCCCTGGTCAGGGTCCTCGCCGCGTAGCTAGACAGAACAGGAAGCATATGGCTGAAGTAGCAATAGATCGTTCTGGCTTTGCAGAAAAAGGCCGAAAAACGGAGGCTATCGGAACCAAACTGAAACAGGCAAAGATGGCATTGGTCACCGAATACCGCGGTCTAACGGTCGCTCAGATGACAAGGCTCAGGCGGGAGTTGAGGGCGGTGTCGGGCGAATACAAGATTGTCAAAAATACTTTGGTTCGCCGCGCTCTGGAGCACACTGCATACCAGGAGCTGGGCAAGCACCTCCAGGGGCCTACAGGCTGGGTCCTGAGTTATGAAGACCCAGTCGCGCTCTCTAAAGTCTTGGTTAAGTTTATCGATGACAATGCTAAGCTAACGATCAAGGGAGGAATGCTGGAAGGGCAGGCCCTGGATGAAACCCAGGTGAAAGAGCTGGCTAAGATGCCGGGGAAAAGGGAGATCTTGGCTAAGCTTTTGGCCTTGATGCAAGCACCGGCAGCGCAACTTCTGCGTCTCGTGCAGGAACCCGGCGCACGGGTCGTGCGGCTTATGGATGGAATACGCAAGTCAAAAGAGGGCTAAACTAAAGTCCAAAATCGGAGGATAAGATGGAAGCAGTCACACGTGAGCAGGTTAAGGAGTTCATTAAGGGAATGACCTTATTGGAGGCAGCTACGCTTGTGAAGGAACTTGAGGAAGAACTGGGTGTAAGCGCGGCTGCCCCTGTAGCAGTCGCTGCAGCTTCGGGAGGGCCGGCGGCCGCAGCAGAAGAAAAGACCGAGTTCGACGTCATCCTTGCCAACGCCGGCGATAAAAAGATTCAGGTTATCAAGGTTGTGAGGGAGCTCACAAGTTTGGGCTTAAAAGAAGCGAAAGACTTGGTGGACGGAGCACCCAAGGCAGTGAAAGAGGGGGTTTCCAAGGCGGAAGCGGAGAGCATTCAGAAGAAAATCGAGGAGGCTGGTGGTAAAGTCGAGATCAAGTAAGAAGGAATCAAGGGATTTTGGGGCATCCAGAGAGAAGCTATTGAGGGGGAATTATGGCATTTCAGGTAGCTAGTAACCTACGGTTTCGCCGCAACTTCGGGCGCATTAAGAAGATTATTGACCTTCCGTACCTAATCGAGATTCAGAAGAACTCCTATGATCTCTTCTTGCAGAAAGATGTTGCTCCTGGACAAAGACAGAACACGGGATTGGAAGGGGTCTTTCGGTCCGTCTTCCCCATCAGGGATTTTAACGAAACAGCGTCGCTCGATTTTGTTGCTTACGGAATCAGCGAGCCAAAGTACGATGTCGACGAATGTCGCCAGAGAGGCATGACTTACGCAGCGCCGCTTAAAGTGACGGTGCAACTGGTCTTGTGGGACGTGGATCAGCAGACTGGCACGCGGAGCATCAAGAACGTCAAGGAACAGGAAGTCTACTTCGGGGAGATTCCCTTGATGACTCCCAACGGGACTTTTGTTGTCAACGGAACCGAAAGAGTCATTGTGAGTCAGCTTCATCGTTCACCAGGAGTCTTTTTTGAACACGACAAGGGCAAGACCCACGCGAGCGGCAAACTCCTGTATTCCGCCCGTGTAATCCCTTATCGCGGTTCTTGGTTGGACTTCGAATTTGATCCGCGGGACATTCTCTATGTACGGATCGATCGGCGCAGGAAGTTTCATGCTACGGTCTTACTGCGGGCTTTGTCGATGACCGCGGAAGATCTCCTCAGTTATTTCTATAAGAGCGATAGAATCATTCTTGACGGGAAGAAAATGTTTTTGGCTTTTAATTCCGAGCAACTCTTGGGTGTCAAAGCCGGGGCCGATGTGCGAGACCCGCGAAGTAACGAACTGATCGTCCGCGAAGGGCGAAAATTGACGCGGCCGTTAATTCGGCAAATGGAGCAGGCGCGGGTAAAGCAGATTCCAATTGTCTTACAAGATGTCGTCGGTCGCATCGCCGCTCATGATATTGTCGATCCTGAAACTCATGAAGTCTTAGTTGAGTGCAACGGGGAGATTTCGGAAGAGAAACTGGAGCGAATCAGGGATAGAAAGATCCCAGAAATCGAGCTGCTTTTCATTGACGACTCTCGCATCGGTCCTTACTTGCGCAATACCCTACTGCAGGATCGAATTCAGTCTCCTCAGGAGGCCGTTTTGGAGATCTACCGTCGGATGCGCCCAGGAGACCCACCAACGATCGAGAACGCGACGACCTTTTTCAACAACCTTTTTTTTAATCCGGACCGGTATGATCTATCGAAGGTCGGCCGCCTTAAATTGAATCATCGGCTCAAGCTCAAAGTTCCCCTTGAGCATGGCACCTTACGTAAAGAGGACATCGTGGAAGTTGTTCGCTACCTCTTGGAGTTGCGCAACGGTAACGGCTCGGTGGATGATATCGACCACCTCGGTAATCGTAGAATCAGAGCGGTTGGTGAACTGGTGGAAAATCATTTCCGTATGGGTTTGGTCCGCATGGAACGTGCCATCAAAGAGAAGATGAGTCTTCAAGATATCGAAACCCTGATGCCCCAAGAGCTGATCAATTACAAGCCGGTATCGGCGGCGCTCAAGGAGTTTTTTGGGTCAAGCCAACTCTCTCAATTTATGGACCAGACCAACCCGTTGTCGGAAGTGACCCACAAGCGGCGGCTTTCGGCCTTGGGCCCTGGGGGCCTTACTCGTGAACGCGCAGGGTTCGAAGTTCGTGACGTTCACCCCACTCACTATGGCCGGGTGTGCCCGATTGAGACTCCTGAAGGACCCAATGTGGGTTTGATTGCCTCCCTATCGACTTATGCGCGCGTGAACGAGTTTGGCTTCATTGAAACTCCTTATCGAGAAGTCGAAAACGGTCGTGTGACCGAACGTATCCGTTACCTATCGGCGCTCGATGAGGAAGACCATGTGATTGCACAGGCCAATGCGCCGATTGACGGTCGCGGCAATTTTGAAAGCGACCTCATTTCGGCGCGCAAGGGGGCAGAATTTGTGATGGCGCCGCGCGGAGAAGTCGATTTCATGGATGTCTCCCCGAACCAGCTGGTCAGTGTTGCGGCGTCACTGATTCCATTTCTTGAGCATGATGACGCCAATCGCGCATTGATGGGTTCCAACATGCAGAGACAAGCTGTCCCGCTCCTGTGTACCGAGGCCCCCCTGGTCGGTACCGGAATGGAAAGAGTCGTGGCGCGCGATTCTGGGGTCACGGTCGTGGCGCGACGCGACGGCGTAGTGGAATCGGTAGATTCAATGCGGATTGTCATCAAAGCCGACAAACCGTCGGGTTCGCATCGCGATACCGGCGTGGATATTCATAATCTTGTCAAGTACCAGCGCTCCAATCAGAACACGTGTATCAACCAAAAACCCATCATCGTCGCCGGTGATCACGTGAGTGCAGGCGATGTGATCGCCGACGGGCCATCGACCGAAATGGGAGAATTGGCACTGGGTCGAAACGTCTCTGTCGCTCTGATGCCCTGGGGAGGTTACAACTTTGAAGACTCCATTTTGATTAGCGAAAGGCTCGTTAAAGAGGACGTTTTTACCTCGATTCACATTGAGGAATTTGAAGGCGTTTCCCGCGATACCAAGCTGGGGCCCGAAGAGATTACACCGGATATCCCCAATGTCGGCGACGAGGCACTCAAAGATTTGGATGAAAGCGGCATTATCCGGATCGGAGCCGTGGTCAAACCGGGGGATATTCTGGTAGGCAAAATAACCCCTAAAGGGGAAACGCAGCTTTCTCCCGAAGAAAAACTCCTACGTGCCATCTTTGGTGAGAAAGCGGGTGAGGTTCGCGACACATCCTTACGAGTCCCCCCGGGCGTGGAAGGTACCGTCATCAACGTGCGCATTTTTTCGCGCAAGGGCGTCGGTAAGGACGAGCGGAGCCGCGTCATCGAAGACGAAGAAGTCAATCGTCTCAAGAAGGATCAGGAGGAAGAACTTCGCATCATTCGGGATGGAGCCCAGAAACGCCTGAAGAAGCTATTAGTTGGTCGCCGAGCAGCAGTTCGTCTCAGCGACGACAATCGCCGGGTTATCCTGAATAAGGGAAAGGAGATTACCGACGAGGACCTCGAGCAGATTCCCATGTCCTATTGGGGAGAGATCCGGGTCGACCATGAGGCCGCTGAGGCGGAACTCAAGCGGATTGTGGAGAGCACCAAAGAACAGGCTGATCTGATCAAGATGGTGTTCCAAGACAAGATCCAGAAAATCAAAGGTGGGGATGAGCTGCCGCCTGGGGTCATCAAGATGGTTAAAGTTTTTGTCGCCATCAAGCGTAAACTCCAAGTTGGCGATAAAATGGCGGGCCGGCATGGCAATAAGGGCGTGATCTCACGCATCTTGCCGGAAGAGGACATGCCCTTCCTGGAAGATGGGACTCCCGTGGACCTCGTCTTGAACCCTCTGGGAGTACCTTCTCGTATGAACGTTGGGCAGATTCTTGAAGCGCATCTGGGATGGGCGGCGCGCAGCTTGGGTAAAGACGTCGAGGCTTTGCTGCACGACGGGAACCTCGATGTCGATCACCTGCGCCGACGTCTGAAAGAGAACCTAGCCTCAAAAGAGGTAGCCGATTTTATCGACGACCTGAAGGATCAGGATGTCGTAAGACTAGCGCAAAAATACCGCGCGGGGGTCTACCTAACCTCTCCAGTCTTTGACGGAGCGAAGGAAGAAGAGATTTCGAGTCTTTTGCACAAGTCGGGTTTGCCCGAAGCTGGCCAGGTGACCCTGTACGATGGACGGACCGGGGAAGCTTTTGACGAAAAGGTCACAGTCGGAGTGATGTACATGATGAAATTGCACCATCTTGTAGACGACAAGATCCATGCCCGATCGACAGGTCCCTATTCGCTGGTCACGCAGCAACCTCTGGGTGGAAAAGCCCAGTTCGGAGGTCAGCGACTTGGGGAAATGGAGGTCTGGGCGCTGGAAGCCTACGGAGCCGCCTACACATTGCAGGAGATGCTCACAGTCAAGTCTGACGACGTGGCTGGCCGTACGCGCATGTATGAGGGAATTTTCAAAGGAGAAAATCTTCTCGAGCCCGGCTTGCCGGAGTCTTTTAACGTTATGATCAAAGAACTTCAGAGCCTGTGTCTGGACGTCGAGCTCATGGAAGAGAACTAAATCTAAGGAAGCTTAGGGAGGTATTATGGAGGATTTATTTCCTCTCTTCGACAAGCCGAAAAATCCGCTCAGCTTCAACGCGATCAAAATATCCCTTGCCTCGCCGGAAAAGATTCATTCTTGGTCGCATGGTGAGGTCAAGAAGTCAGAGACTATCAACTACAGGACCTTCAAGCCAGAGCGTGACGGTCTTTTCTGCGCCAAAATCTTTGGCCCCACGAAAGACTATGAATGTAACTGCGGTAAGTATAAGAGGATGCGGCATCGCGGTGTGGTTTGCGAGAAGTGCGGCGTGGAAGTAATCCAGTCCAAGGTCCGGCGCGAGCGCATGGGGCATATTGAACTTGCCACTCCCGTAGCCCACATCTGGTTTTTAAAGAGCCTGCCGAGCCGCATCGGCGCTCTCCTCGACATGTCACTGAAGGACTTGGAGAAGATCCTGTACTTCGAATCGTATGTGGTGGTGGACTCGGGCTCTACGCCGTTGCAGGTTAAAGAGCTACTGACCGAAGCTCGCTATCGCAAGGCGCGTGAAGAGTACGGCACCAATTTTACCGCGGAAATGGGGGCTGAAGCGATCCGGAAGCTTCTTGGCTCGGTGGACCTGGATAAGCTTGGCGAGTCGCTCCGCCAGGAGATGCGGACGGCCAGCTCTGAGGTGCGGCGCAAGAAGGTAGCGAAGCGCCTCAAGGCCGTTAGCGCGTTTAAGAACTCCGGGAACCGTCCGGAATGGATGATTCTCGAAGTGATTCCGGTTATTCCACCCGATCTGCGTCCTTTGGTTCCTTTGGATGGCGGACGCTTCGCTACTTCGGATCTCAACGATCTTTATCGCCGCGTCATCAACCGTAACAATCGCTTAAAGCGTCTCATTGAGCTGTCGGCTCCAGACATCATTATCCGCAACGAACGCCGAATGCTCCAGGAAGCAGTGGACGCGCTGTTTGATAATGGGCGTAGGGGGAGGGCAATCACGGGCCAGAATCGCCGGCCGCTAAAATCGCTGAGCGATATGTTGAAGGGTAAAACCGGGCGCTTCCGACAAAATTTGCTTGGCAAAAGAGTGGACTACTCGGGGCGGTCCGTGATTGTAGTCGGTCCGGAGCTTCGCCTGCATCAATGCGGTCTACCTAAAAAAATGGCGCTAGAATTGTTTAAGCCTTTTATCTTCAACAAGCTGGAAGAAAGGGGCCATGCCACCACGATCAAAAGCGCCAAAAAAATGGTGGAGAAAGAACGCCCGGAAGTGTGGGATATCCTCGATGAAGTCATCCAGGAACATCCGGTTCTACTGAACCGTGCCCCGACTTTGCATCGTCTTGGGATTCAGGCTTTTGAACCGGTTCTCATTGAAGGAAAAGCCATTCAGCTTCATCCGTTGGTTTGTGCGGCCTATAATGCTGACTTCGACGGGGATCAGATGGCTGTTCATGTGCCCTTGTGCGTGGAAGCGCAAGTCGAAGCGCGGGCGCTTATGATGTCGACCAACAATATTCTCTCCCCGGCAAATGGCAAGCCGATTATTGTTCCCACCCAGGATATTGTGCTGGGCTTGTATTATATGACTCGCGAACGCCCGAATGCGCGGGGAGCAGGACGAGTCTGTGCCAATATGCAAGAGGCGAGAATTGCTTATGATCAGGGAGAGCTGGATCTTCAGGCTCGTATCAGCGTCAGGATTAATGGCGAACGGGTCGAAACCACCGTCGGTCGTGTTCTTATGTACGAAGTCGTTCCACCCGTGATTCCGTTCAGTGAAGTCAATCGCGTCATGAAGAAGAAGGAGCTGGCAAATCTGATTGACGTAAGTTACAGGCTCGCCGGTAATAAAGAAACGGTAATCTTAGCAGATCGGCTAAAGGATATTGGTTTTAGATACGCGACCAGAGCGGGAATCTCGATTGGCATCAAGGATATGGTCATACCCGCGAGCAAGCATGAGCTGCTGAATCAGGCGCTGGAAGACGTAAGAGAGATCGAGGAGCAGTACAAAAACGGTCTTATCACGGATGGAGAGCGCTACAACAAGGTGGTTGATATTTGGGCCGAAGTCACTGATCGGATTGCTGAGGAAATGCTGCGCGAAATCAGTACGCAATCGATCGTGGATGAAAAAGGGCACCGAATGACAGTGCCGAGCTTCAATCCGATCTTCATGATGGCGGATTCGGGCGCTCGTGGTAGCGCTCAGCAAATTCGCCAATTGGCCGGGATGCGCGGCCTTATGGCGAAGCCTTCGGGAGAAATCATTGAAACGCCGATTACCGCCAACTTTCGTGAAGGCCTCACCGTTTTGCAATACTTCATATCGACCCACGGGGCACGTAAGGGACTGGCAGATACAGCGTTGAAGACTGCCAATTCGGGCTATTTGACGCGCCGGCTTGTCGATGTCGCGCAGGATTCCGTGATCGCGGAAGCCGACTGCGGAACCATGGATGGTATCGAGATGACCCCACTCATGGAAGGGGGCGAGATCATAGAGCCTCTTGGAGATCGAGTGTTGGGCCGAGTGGCTCTTGAAGATGTTAAAGACCCCTTTACCGGCGATGTGATCGTCAACGCGAACGAGGAGATTGATGAGGAATTCGTTAACCGGCTGGAGGATGCGGGGTTGGAGCGAATCAAAATCCGTTCCGTCCTGACCTGTCAATCCAAGAGGGGAGTCTGTATCCTTTGCTATGGTCGGGATTTGGCGCGCGGCCATATGGTCAATCATGGAGAGGCGATTGGAGTCATCGCCGCGCAGTCCATCGGGGAGCCGGGTACTCAGCTTACCATGCGCACATTCCACATCGGTGGAGCGGCAAGCAGGCGGGCAGAGCAGACCACATTAGAGGCGCGCAATGACGGGTTCGTGAAGCTCCTCAACGTTAATACTGTTACCAATAAGGAAGGGGCTCTGGTGGTGATGAATCGCAATGGAGAGATCGCGATTGTGGATTATCCCGAGGGTGACAGCGGTCGAGAGCGGGAGCGCGAGCGCTATCCTTTACAGTATGGCGCAAAACTGAAAAAGGGGGCGTCAAACAAAGTCAAAGCGGGCGATCTGTTAGCGGAGTGGGATCCCTATGCGACGCCGATTCTCACGGAAATGGGCGGCGTGGTGAAATTCGGCGATATTGTCGACGCTGTAACCATGGAGGAGAAGGTGGATGAGCGCACCGGGCTTTCGACGAAAATCATCATCGACTTCAAAGACTCGGAAAAGCGTCCGCGCATTTCCATCAAGGACACCGAAGGGAAAACCGCTCGTTTGTCATCCGCGACCGAAGCCCGGTATCTTTTACCGGTGGGAGCCCACATCAACGTACAAGATGGGCAAACCGTAAATCCCGGTGATATCGTGGCAAAAATTCCACGTGAAACAACCAAAACCAAAGACATTACGGGAGGTCTGCCGCGGGTGGCCGAGCTCTTTGAAGCCCGCAAGCCAAAAGAATTCGCCGTTATCAGCGAGATTGACGGCGTTGTTTCCTTCGGAAAAGACACCAAGGGCAAAAGGAAGGTGGTTGTTACGCCGGATTTCGGAGAGCCGAGGGAATATTTGATTCAAAAGGGGAAACACATTAGCCTGCATGAAGGCGATCGAGTAAAAGCGGGCGAATCCCTCATGGATGGATCACCGAACCCGCACGATATTCTTAACATCTTAGGTGAGAAAGCGCTGGCGAAATATCTGGTCGATGAAATTCAGGAGATTTATCGTCTGCAAGGGGTTCGCATCAACGATAAACACATCGAAGTCATTGTCCGTCAAATGCTCCGGCGTGTCCGGATCAAGGAAGTGGGGGACACCGAGTTTCTTGTGGGAGATCAAATCGAGAAGTGGCGCTTCGAAGAGCAAAACCAGAAAGTTATGGCACGTGAAGGAAAACCAGCCGTGGCCGAGCCGCTCTTGTTGGGGATCACTAAAGCATCGCTTTCTACGGAAAGTTTCATCTCGGCGGCTTCGTTCCAGGAGACGACCAAGGTTTTGACCGAAGCGGCCATTCAAGGGAAAATTGATCCTCTGTCAGGTCTCAAGGAAAACGTGATCATGGGGCGATTGATTCCCGCAGGAACGGGGTTGGCGAAGTATGCAAAGTCGGATATAGTAGAAGCGGTGGACGCGACCAGCGACACGATTTCCGTACCCCAGGCGGTAGGTGCTTAGCACACGTGCGAGCTTGACAACCATCGAAATTTTGCTACATTAGCTCACTTTGATTGCCAAGCAAGAAAGAAGATATGCCTACGATTAACCAGTTGGTTCGGTTTGGACGCTCTGCTCCACGGAGAAGGACCAGTGCGCCAGCGCTGCAAAAGTGCCCACAGAAACGAGGGGTATGCACGCGGGTTTATACGGCAACCCCGAAAAAGCCGAATTCTGCGTTGCGGAAAGTCGCGCGTGTGCGCTTAACGAATGGAGTTGAGGTTACTTCGTATATCCCCGGTGTGGGTCACAACCTTCAAGAACACTCCGTTGTTCTCATTCGAGGCGGTAGGGTAAAAGACTTGCCTGGCGTACGCTATCACATTGTTCGTGGGACGCTGGACTCTATTGGTGTTCAGGACCGCCGCAAAAGCCGTTCCAAATACGGAGCGAAGAAACCGAAGTAGGGTTATGCCACGCAAGGGTGAGGTCAGGAAAAGGGAGGTCCTTCCGGATCCCAAGTTCGGGGATAAACTGGTTGCCAGGTTTGTCAATATCATGCTCCGTCAGGGCCAGAAGAGCGTTGCGGAAAGGATTTTCTACGGTTCTCTTCAGCGGGTTTTGGACAAGACCAAGGAAGATCCTCTGACGGTTTTCAAGCGCGCGTTGGAGAACGCAAAGCCAGTTCTCGAGGTTCGTTCTCGTCGAGTCGGCGGAGCTAACTATCAAGTTCCGGTAGAGGTTCGTCCGCAACGACGGCTCTCATTAGGCATGCGCTGGCTAGTCCAAGCAGCCAAGCTGCGTGACGGTAAATCGATGGAGGAGAAACTTGCGGAGGAGCTGATCGACGCGGCTAGTCAACGGGGCGGAGCGATCAAGAAAAAGGAAGATACCCATCGGATGGCAGAGGCGAACAGGGCCTTTGCGCATTATCGCTGGTAAAAACTGCATATAAAGACGTTTGGGAAAAAAAGGAGGCGGTGTGATCCGCCTCCTTTTTTTCCGGTGTGTATTAGGCATGGCAAGAACGAGTCCATTAGACAAGACGCGCAATATCGGCATCATGGCGCACATTGATGCGGGGAAAACTACTACCACCGAGAGGATTCTCTATTATACCGGGATCAATTATAAAATCGGGGAGGTGCATGAGGGGACCGCAACAATGGACTGGATGGTGCAGGAGCAGGAGCGGGGTATCACAATCACTTCGGCAGCTACCACTTGTTTCTGGCGTGACTATCGGATCAATATCATTGATACTCCTGGGCACGTCGATTTCACCATCGAAGTGGAACGGTCTCTGCGCGTTTTGGACGGGGCGATCGCGGTGCTTTGCGCCGTAGGGGGAGTGGAGCCGCAAACCGAAACGGTGTGGCGCCAAGCGGACAAATATGGAGTTCCTCGCATCGCCTTTTTAAATAAGATGGACCGTGTCGGCGCTGATTTTTATCGTGTTTTCATGATGATTCAAGATCGCTTGGGTGCTCGTCCGCTCCCGATTCAGATCCCGATTGGCGCCGAGGAGAATTTTACCGGAGTTATCGATCTCCTCCAAATGAAAGCAGTTTTGTGGGAGGAGGAAGGTCTTGGGGCAAAGTACAGGCTAACGGAGATTCCGTCAGAGATGCTGGACCGTGCGAAAGAGTATCGTGAGAGACTCATTGAGGCCGTCGCTGAAGTCGATGAGGCTGTCATGGAGAGCTACCTCGACGGGAAGGACGTAGCAGAACCCGAACTGCGCGCTGCCATTCGCAAAGCTTGCCTCGGGCTAAAGATCGTCCCCGTGTTGTGCGGAGCGGCGTTTAGAAACAAGGGGGTACAACCTCTCCTAGATGCGGTTGTGGACTATTTGCCCTCACCTTTGGATGTGCCGCCAGTTCAGGGTCTGAATCCCAACTCGCGCAACGTAGAGTCTCGAGTTGCGAGTGATGACGCGTCGTTCTCGGCTCTGGCCTTTAAGATCATGACCGATCCCTTTGTCGGAGCGCTTACTTTTTTCCGTGTTTACTCTGGTTATCTGACCTCCGGATCCAGCGTATATAATTCTACCAAGGGAAAAAGGGAAAGAATCGGACGACTACTTAAGATGCACGCCAACAAACGGGAAGAGATCAAAGAAGTCTATGCCGGCGATATTGCTGCAGCCGTTGGCCTGAGAGGCGCAACTACTGGAGATACGCTGTGCGATGAGCTTCACCCCATCGTTCTAGAGGCTATTGAGTTTCCAGAGCCGGTGATCTCAATCGCCATAGAGCCGAAGAGCAAGACCGATCAAGAGAAGCTTGGTATTTCCTTGCAGCGGCTAGCAGCAGAGGATCCTTCCTTTCGCGTTCACACGGATGAAGAGACGGGGCAAACCATCATATCCGGCATGGGGGAGCTCCATCTAGAGATTATCGTTGACAGGCTGCTGCGCGAGTTTAACGTAAGCGCTAATGTTGGTAAGCCGCAGGTTGCATACAAGGAGACGATCCGAAGAGCGATTGAACGCGAAGGAAGATTTATCCGCCAGACCGGTGGTCGTGGACAATACGGAGACGTTGAGTTGCGGGTGGAGCCTCAGATACCGGGCGGAGGACTTGAGTTTGTCGACGCGATTAAGGGAGGGGCGATTCCCAAAGAATATATTCCCGCAGTAGAGCGAGGGGTGCGAGAGGCAGCTGAAAGCGGCCCACTCGCAGGCTATCCCATAGTGGATGTCAAAGTTACACTGCTCGATGGCAGCTACCATGAGGTGGATTCTTCCGAAATTGCCTTCAAGATTGCCGGCTCGCTGGCTTTTAAAGAGGCGGTCAGCAAAGCACAACCGGTTCTCTTAGAGCCGATTATGGATGTCGAAGTTGTCGTGCCCGAGCTTTTTATGGGTGAGGTAATTGGAAATATCAGTTCCCGCCGCGGCAAGGTGCTTAAGATGGATACCCGGCCGGCAGCCCAGGTCATAACGGCGCGCATCCCATTGGCGGAAATGTTTGGCTACGCTACCGATTTGCGCTCGATGACGCAAGGACGTGCGACTTACACGATGCAGTTCTCCCACTATGAACCGGTGCCAACCACCATTTCTGAGGAAATCAGCGCCAAAGCTGTGGGTTTGTAATCAGACCGGAATTCTGAACGTGAGCAACGCATGAACGAAAGGATTCGGATTCGTCTTAAGGCCTATGACCATCGCGTCTTAGACCAGTCTGTGGGGGAAATTGTTGAGACGGTGAGGAGAACGGGTGGACGAGTGGCAGGTCCCATCCCTCTGCCGACTAGCGTGGAGCGTTTTACTGTGAACCGATCTCCGCATGTAGACAAGAAGTTGCGAGAGCAGTTTGAGATCCGCACGCACAAGCGGTTGCTCGATATCTTAGAGCCGACTCAGCAAACCATCGACGCTTTGGGGAAGCTGGAACTAGCCGCTGGGGTTGATGTTGAAATCAAGTTGCAGTGAGCGCACGCTCGTAACGGCATAAGGTTGGACTAAACTAAAGGTCATACCATAATGATTGCAGGCTTGATCGGTAAGAAAATTGGCATGAGCCAGGTCTTTGGGAAAGATGGCGCCGTGATTCCCGTAACGGTCATCCATGCAGGCCCGTGTGTGGTCCTGCAGCGGAAGGAAACGGTCACGGATGGTTACCATGCGGTCCAGATCGGCTTTGGTGCCAAAAAATCGCACAGACTTAACAAAGCGGAACAAGGACATTTGGTGAAGGCGGGCAAGGGCGCCTTTAGGACTCTTCGTGAAATGAGGTCGGATCCAACACCCGCATACACGGTGGGACAAGAAGTCACTGCCTCCGATGTTTTCAAAGCTGGAGACCATGTGGATGTTACGGGGACTTCGAAAGGGAAAGGTTACGCTGGTGTAATCAAGCGGTGGGGTTTTGCCGGCTTTCCCGCTTCCCATGGAACGCACGAGTATTTCCGCCATGGCGGTTCCATCGGAAACCGCTCCTTTCCCGGTCGAGTCTTCAAAGGGAAAAAGATGGCGGGTCAGTTGGGAAATGCCAGGACAACGGTGCAAAATCTTGAAGTAGTTGCGGTGCACGCAAACGAGCATTTGCTTCTCTTGAAAGGATCCGTTCCCGGCGCTAATGGTGGGGTCGTGACGGTCCGGTCGACTGCAAAAGGGAAGGGCTAGCATGGAAACGCGGGTGATTCATCCTCAACTTCGAGAAGACATTTTTGCTGTCAAAGTTCTCCCTCATCTGCTGCAGCAGGTAGTTAGGATGCAACTCAATAACCGCCGCGCGGGATCGGCTGCGACAAAGACTAAGGGATTCGTCCGCGGTGGGGGGAAGAAGCCTTGGAGGCAGAAAGGCACCGGGAGAGCACGTGCCGGCAGTATCCGCTCGCCTCTTTGGGTGGGAGGCGGCACGATCTTCGGCCCTCAGCCCAGAGATTACAGTTATCGATTACCGAAAAAGGCGCGTCGCTCGGCTCTGCTCTCGACGCTGAGCCTTAAGAATCGGGAAGGCAAGCTTATTGTCGTGGAAAAAATCGAACTCAGTGAGACCAAGACGAAGCTTATGCGCCAAATGCTGGCGGATCTCAAGGTTGAAAGCGCGCTGATCGTGCTTGGCGAATCTACGAGAGACATAGAGCTGGCAACGCGCAACCTACCGAACGCGAAGGTGTTGCGCGTGGATGGTCTCAATGTCTATGACATTTTGCGCCATGAACACTTGATTTTGACTGCACAAGCGCTTCAGGCCATCGAGGTAAAGTTGGCAGCATGAAGGAACCTCAAACAATAATTCAAGCCCCGCTGATCACCGAGAAGGGTTCCTTCTTGCAGGAAAACGTGCGGCAGGTTGTTTTTCGTGTTCGACCCGATGCCAACAAGATTGAGATCAGGAAAGCGGTTGAAGTTTTGTTCAAAGTTAAGGTGACCAAGGTCCAAACGATTCGCTACCTCGGCAAAATGCGTCGCGTAGGCCGCAACACCGGGCGCTTGCCGCAATGGAAAAAGGCGTATGTAACGCTGCAAGAAGGGCACAAGATCGACTTTTTTGGCGGTGTCTAGTGGATAAGAGTCTCGGAAGAAGGGGATTGGACGGCAACAACGATGCCTATTAAGAGTTATGCTCCAACTTCTGCGGGAATGCGGTTTCGTACCGGGCTTACTTACGAAGAGCTTACCCGGTTGGATCCGAAAAAGACGCTTTTGCTTCCCTTGAAGCGTAGTGGCGGCAGGAACAACACTGGCCGTATTACCAGTGATCATCGCGGCGGGGGCCACAAACGTCGCTATCGACTTATCGACTTTCGGCGCGACAAAAGAAACGTGCCTGCAAGGGTTGAGTCCATCGAATACGATCCGAATCGTTCGGCGCGTATTGCTCTAGTGTGTTATGCGGATGGAGAGCGCAGATACATTCTCGCGCCCGATCGGTTGCAAACCGGCGATTGGGTTGTTTCCAGTGATGACCTGGTGGACATCAAGCCGGGAAACACCCTGCCGCTCAAGTTCATTCCGGTCGGCACCGTGGTTCACAACGTGGAGCTGAAATTGGGAAAAGGGGGTCAGTTGGCTCGGAGCGCCGGCGCTGGCGCGCAGTTGATGGCGAAAGAGGGTTCACATGCCCTTCTGAAGCTTCCGTCAGGAGAAATCCGTAAGATTTTGGTTGAGTGCCACGCTACCGTGGGACAAGTCGGTAATCTCGATCATGAGAATATTTCATTTGGCAAGGCTGGAAGAGTCGTTTGGTCCGGGAAACGTCCGGCGACAAGAGGAATTGCAAAGAATCCTGTAGACCATCCGCACGGAGGTGGTGAGGGTCGCTCGAAAGGAAACCATCCCCAGACTCCTTGGGGCAAGCCAACCAAAGGATACAAAACCCGGAAGAGTAAACCCTCGGACCAATACATCGTGAAGCGGAGAGTTGGATAGGAGCATGGCGCGTTCCATTAAGAAAGGCCCGTTCGTAGACGAGCACTTGCGGAAGAAAGTTGATGGCTTGAACCGGGGGAAGGAGAAAAGGGTTATCAAGACCTGGTCGCGCCGTTCGACCGTGACGCCGGAAATGATAGGCCATACCATCGCCGTTCATAATGGTAGAAAGTTTATCCCGGTGTACGTGACCGAGAACATGGTGGGTCACAAGCTTGGGGAGTTTGCACCCACGCGAACATTTTTTGTTCATGCCGGGGACCGTAAAGGCGAGGCCAAAGAGCCCGTAACCGGTGCGGGTACAGCACCATCAGCGTCGCCGCCGGCGACCGCCAAGCCGTAGGACTATGCTCGTGGAAATGAGAGCCGTAACCAGAATGGTTCGTGTTGCGCCGCGGAAGGTCAGGCTTGTGGTGGACCAAATCCGCGGGTGCAAGGTTGAAGATGCTTTGAACATCCTCAAGTTTACGCCTAAAAGCTCAGCGGCGATCATTGCGAAAACGTTACGTGCGGCGATTGCGAATGCGGAGAACACCCAAAGCGCCGATGTGGATCGCCTGTACGTCAAACAGATCACGATTGACGAAGCAGGGATGTGGAAAAGGTTCATGCCCAGGGCGATGGGGCGGGCGACGCGTGTTCGCAAGCGATTGAGCCATGTCACTGTCGTTGTGGATGAGAGGAGCTAGCGATATGGGGCAAAAAACGCACCCCAGGATTTTTCGGGTCGGTGTCATTGAATCGTGGGATTCTAAGTGGTACGCGGATCGTGACTATGCAGAATTGCTTCATGAGGATTTTCGCGTCAAGAAATTTTTGAAAGAGCGTCTCTACCATGCGGGCATTTCTCGGATTGAGATCGAACGAGCGGCGAACAAAGCGAAGATCAATATTCATACGGCACGGCCCGGGATCGTTATCGGCAAGAAGGGCGCTGAGATCGACAAACTCAAGCAAGAACTCAGTGCTCTGACAAAGCGTGAGATCTATATCAACATTCACGAGGTGCGGCGTCCTGATCTCGACGCGCAATTGGTGGCAGAAAATGTCGCTTTGCAATTGGAACGGCGAGTGTCTTTCCGTAGAGCCATGAAAGAGAGCGTTTCGAGAGCCGTGCGGATGGGAGCACAGGGAGTCAAGATTCAGTGCGCGGGACGCCTGGGAGGAGCGGAGATTGCTCGGACCGAGTGGTATCGGGAAGGTCGCGTTCCGCTCCACACCTTGAGGGCTGATATCAGTTACGGCTTCGCCGAGTCGAAGACCACCTACGGGATCATCGGAGTTAAGGTTTGGATTTTTCGCGGTGAGGTTCTGACGAAAGAGCAGGAGCAGCAAAAAGCTGCGCTAGGCGTATAGAGCAAAACGGAGTCTTGGGTTTGGGAACATGCTAGAGCCAAAGCGCGTAAAGTATCGCAAGCAACAGAAGGGGCGCAGGGGTGGAATGGCCTTGCGCGGGTCGACGCTGGCCTTCGGAGACTTTGGGCTGAAGGCCCTAGATCGGGGCTGGCTCGGCGCGCGCGAGATTGAAGCAGCGCGCGTCGCTCTGACTCGGTGCCTAAAGCGTGGCGGCAAGGTCTGGATTCGAATCTTCCCCGATAAGCCGGTATCGAAAAAACCGGCCGAAACCCGTATGGGCAAAGGAAAAGGCCCTCCCAGTGAATGGGTTGCTGTCGTCAAGCCGGGTCGGATTCTTTTTGAAATGGAAGGTGTTGAAAACGACTTGGCGCGTGAGGCGTTTCGCCTGGCGGCACACAAACTCTCGCTGCCGACAATCTTCGTGGAACGAAGGGGAACGGTCCATGGAAGCTGAGGAATTGCGCAGCTTAAGCACGGCTGAAGTGCTGCAGAAAAGGCATGAACTGATTGAGGAAATCTTTCACCTCAAGCTTAAACGCGCAACCAGCCAGCTGGAAAATCCCATGAAGCTGCGCCAAGCTAGGCGGGATTTGGCGCGCATTGAGACGGTTTTGCAACAACGAAGCGAAAAGCAGTGAGCAAGCCATGAATGTTCGGGGAAGGCGGAAGGTCCGCGAAGGAATCGTAACGAGCAATCGAATGCAAAAGACGGTCGTTATTTCGATTGAAAGCACGGTGATGCATCCTAAGTACAAACGTTATTTGAGACGGCGTACTCGGGTGAAAGCGCATGATGAGAAAAACGCGTGTCAGCCGGGCGATCGAGTTCTCATTATCGAGAGTCGGCCTTTGAGCCGAGAAAAACGATGGCGCGTTTGTAAGGTTTTGGAACGCGGCGTTCAGGCGGAGGTGCCGCCCGAGTTTGGGGGTAGGGCGACTTTATGATTCAAATGCGGACCGTTCTAGATGTGGCAGACAATTCTGGGGCTCGCAAGGTTCAGTGTATCAAAGTGCTGGGAGGCAGCAAGCGGAAATACGCCTCGATTGGGGATGTGATTGTGGTTTCAATCAAAGAAGCCATTCCTAACGCCAAGGTGAAGAAAGGGGAAGTAACCAAAGCTGTCGTCGTGCGGACGGCAAAAGAGATCGGGCGTATAGATGGAAGCTACATCAGATTTGACGGCAACTCGGCCGTGTTGATCGACAATCAGGGGGAACCCATTGGAACACGCATCTTCGGTCCCGTGGCGCGCGAGTTACGTGGGAAAAAGTTCATGAAAATTATCTCCTTGGCGCCGGAGGTCCTGTAAAGTGGGACTCCATATTCATAAAAACGATAGCGTGATGGTCGTGGCCGGTAGAGAGCGTGGCAAGACGGGTAAAGTGCTTAAGGTAATGACGAATGATAATCGCGCTCTGATCGAGCGCGTCAATTTGGTGAAGCGTCACGCCCGTGCCCGCGGTCCGCAGCAAACCGGTGGTATCTTAGAGAGAGAAGCTCCAATTCATCTTTCCAACCTTATGGTGATGTGCGACAAGTGCAATGCGCCGGTTCGGATTGGGAGAAAGATTTTAGCGGATGGCACCAAAGTGCGGGTCTGCCGACGTTGTGGCGAGGCTCTAGATTAGATTCTCGGAGTGAGCAGTGGTCCGGCTAAAGAAGAAATATCTTGAAGACGTCGTCTCTACGATGATGCAGGAGTTTGGTTACAAAAGCGCGATGCAGGTGCCCCGACTGGAAAAAATTACCCTGAACGTGGGTTTGGGCGAAGCTATTCAGAACGTCAAAGTGCTCGATGGCGCGACCGCCGAGTTGAGCGCGATTACTGGCCAAAAGCCGGTTGTCACGCGGGCGAAGAAGGCGGTTGCAAACTTCAAGTTGCGCGAGGGTCTTTCGATTGGCTGCATGGTGACTCTGCGCCGCGACCGGATGTACGAATTCCTGGAGCGGTTAATCGACGTGGCCCTGCCGCGCGTTCGCGATTTCAAGGGCGTTTCTGATCGTTCCTTTGACGGCAGAGGAAATTATTCGTTGGGAATCCGCGAGCAGATCATTTTTCCGGAAATTCGTTCGGATAAAGTGGAAAAAGTGCACGGTTTGAGCGTAACGATCGTGACGACGGCAAAAACCGATGCCGAGGGGAGAGCTCTACTCAAGCATCTCGGAATGCCTTTTGCCAGTTAGCTCAAGAGGGGAGACAGAGGTGGCCAAGAAATGTCTGAGGATCAAGGCAGAGAGACCGGCCAAATTCAAAGTACGGCAATACAATCGTTGTCCGCTTTGTGGCCGCGCGCGAGCTTTCTATCGACGCTTTAAAATGTGCCGGATCTGTATTCGCGATTTTGCGCGTAAAGGCCAGATCCCAGGTTTGACCAAGGCCAGTTGGTAGAAGCGAGAAGGCACCGGACCATGACAGATCCAATTGCTGATATGTTTACTCGCATCCGGAACGGCGCGGAGGCACGCCACGACGCAGTCGAAGTCCCTTGGTCGCGCATCAATGAAAAAATCGCCCAGCTCATGGTGGAGGAGGGCTACCTGCGCGAGGCGAGAAGAGCGAAAGCCAAGACGCGGAGTGGGGAAGTACTACGGATTCAGCTCAAGTTTGACGCGGCAAAAAATTCTATTATTGCTGGTTTGCGACGTGTGAGTCGTCCGGGGCTCCGGGTCTATGTGGGTTACCGCGAGATTCCGCTGATTCGAAGAGGGCTTGGTGTCAGCATTCTTTCCACTCCCAAGGGAATCGTCGTTGACCGCGAGGCACGCAAGGCTAAGATGGGCGGCGAGTTGATCTGTTCGATTTGGTAAGAGGGATCTACTCATGTCTCGAATTGGAAAGCTGCCGATAACCATTCCTGAGGGTGTGAGGGTTGCCTTCGAAAACGGCATGGTTCATGTGGAAGGGCCGGGGGGAAAGCTGGCCGAGCGGGTCCCAGACCAAATCCAAATCAAGGTCGAAAGCGCGCATCTTAGTATAACCCGGCAAACTGACGAGAGGGCCGTCCGCGCAATCCACGGGCTTACGAGAAAGCTCGTCGCCAATATGGTGCAAGGCGTCAGCCAGGGGTTCGCGCGGGTTCTTGAGATCACTGGGGTAGGCTATCGAGCGGAAGTAAAGGAGCGCGCGCTTCATTTGACGTTGGGCTATTCGCACCCTGTGGTTTTTCCCTTGCCACAGAGTGTTTCGGCAAGTGTGGAACGACAAACGGTGATTACGCTACGCGGTCCTCATCGACAAGTTTTAGGGGAGACCGCAGCGCGCATTCGCGCCCTGAGGCCGCCGGAACCGTATAAGGGTAAAGGAATCAAATATCAAGAGGAAGTGATCCAACGCAAAGCAGGCAAGGCTGTCGGCGGCGCTGGAGCGCGATAACTCGTAGGTATGCTGAGCAACCAGAGAGAAACCGGGCGTACGCGACGCAAGGAGCGTGTGCGCAAGAAAGTTTTGGGAACCGACAGCCGTCCCCGTTTGTGCGTGTCCCGAAGCCTAAAGCATATTTATGCTCAGGTGATCTCGGATGAGAGGGGAGTGACTTTAGTATCAGCGTCCAGTCTTGCGCCAGAATTGAAAGGACGCAAAGAAAAAAAGGCTGACGTAGCCAAGCGGGTGGGGGCGCTCGTAGCCCAGGCCTGTAAGGAGAAACACATTATGCACGTCGTTTTCGACCGCAACGGGTTTCTTTATCACGGCCGAGTCAAAGCGCTTGCAGAAGCCGTGCGCGAGAACGGCCTGGATTTCTAAAGAGCGAGGTTGCGATGGAAAGAATTGAGCCACAGGGTCTAGAGTTAAAAGAAAAGGTCGTTAACATTACGCGAGTGGCTAAAGTGGTGAAAGGCGGGCGCCGGTTTAGCTTCAATGCGTTAGTGGTTGTCGGCGATTCTCAATCGGTGGTGGGTTACGGTCTCGGAAAGGCCAATGAGGTTCCCGAGGCCATTCGCAAAGGGGTTGAGCAGGCAAAAAAAAATCTGATCAGAGTCCCAACGATGGGCGGCACCATCCCGTATGAAATCGACGGGCGATTTGGCGCCGGGTACGTCATTCTCAAGCCAGCTTCGGAAGGGACTGGAGTGATTGCCGGCGCCGGGGTCCGGGCTGTTGTCGAAGCCTCGGGTATCCAGAACGTCCTCACGAAGTGCATCGGGTCTCATAACCCGCACAACATGGTCAAGGCTAGCTTTGAAGCCTTAAGAAAATTAAGAGCGCCAGGTGACGTAGCCCGTCTCAGGGGCAAGTCTTTGGCGGAGATTCGGTAACAGGTTTTTTGTGGATTTGAGTAATTTACAAGCGCCTCTGGGAGGCAAGAAGAAAAAGAAGCGGGTAGGGCGGGGAGAGGGTTCTGGACATGGGAAAACTTCATGCCGTGGGCATAAGGGTACCGGCGCACGGTCAGGCGGCGGAACTCGCCCCGGTTTTGAGGGTGGTCAAATGCCCTTGATGAGAAGGATTCCGAAGCGCGGGTTTCACAATCCTAACGTTAAAGAGTATGCCTTGGTTAACATCGGGCAATTGGAAATTTTTGAGGCTGGGTCAGAAATCACTCCCGAGGTCCTATGCATGCGGCGCCTGGTAAAAAAGCGAGGAGCACCGATCAAAATTCTAGCGGCTGGGGTTCTCACAAAGTCTTTGACGGTTAAAGCGCAGAGCTTTTCTGTCAAAGCGGCCGAAAGAATTAACTCGCTTGGCGGCAAGGCAGAGGTCATCGCTCATGCTTGAAGGGTTTCAGAACGCAGCCAAGATTCCGGAACTGAAGCGCAGGTTGCTGTTTACCTTTGCGATGCTTGCAGTCTACCGGGTGGGAGTGGCCATCCCGACGCCGGGAATCGATCGGATAGCGCTCGCGGCCTTTTTCGATCGCGTCAAGGATACGATCTTTGGATTGTTTAACCTTTTTTCGGGTGGGGCGTTAGAGCAGTTTTCGGTTTTTTCGCTCGGAATTATGCCCTACATCAGCGCGTCAATCATTCTCCAGCTCCTCACCGTTGTCTTTCCATACTTGGAACGACTCTCCAAGGAAGGCGAAGTGGGTCGACGAAAAATCACGCAATACACCCGGTATGGCACAATTGTGCTCTCTGTCATTCAAGGATTGATGATTGCCTACGGCCTAGAGCGAACGCAAGGGCCTGGAGGTGTTGGAGCCGTGGTTATGGAGCCCGGATGGAAATTCCGCTTTATGACTGTCTTGACCCTCACGTCTGGTACCGCTTTTATCATGTGGTTGGGGGAGCAAATTACCGAGAGGGGCATTGGGAACGGAATATCGCTCATTATTTTTGCTGGTATCATCGCGCGGGCACCGTCGGCGGTAGTACATACCTGGCAGTTTGTGCAAGAGGGAGAGTTGGGGATTTTGCTGGTCTTGTTCATCATGGTTTTGATCGTCGTGGTCGTAGGGCTGATCATCTTTATGGAGAGGGGACAGAGAAGGATCCCCGTCCAATACGCGAAGCGCGTTGTCGGCCGAAAATTGTATGGGGGTCAAAGCAGCCATCTCCCGCTCAAGATCAATACGTCTGGTGTAATTCCGCCTATTTTTGCCTCCTCAGTCCTTATTTTTCCTGCGACCGCAGCGCAGTTTCTGCCATATCCCTGGGTGCAAAGTTTTGCAGGGTATCTTGCTCCTGGGCGTTGGCTTCATGATGTTGTCTATGTGGGGCTGATCATTTTCTTCTGCTATTTTTACACGGCAGTTGTGTTTAATCCGATGGACGTTGCAGAGAACATGAAAAAATATGGTGGGTACATTCCGGGGATTCGTCCCGGCCAGAAGACGGCGGAATTCATTGATCGGGTTCTCTCAAGGATTACCCTGGGGGGGGCTATTTACCTCTCGGCGGTAGCGCTTCTCCCCACGATTCTTATAAGCCAGTTTAACCTGCCGTTCTTTTTTGGCGGTACTGCCCTTTTGATCGTTGTGGGTGTAGCCCTGGACACCATGGCTCAAGTTGAGACTCATATGATCACACGCAATTACGAAGGATTCATGAAACGAGGTCGGTTGCGTGGGCGAAGAGGGTGAGGTTCTGTTGGTGGGCTCGTGCGCGTTGTAATTCTTGGGGCTCCGGGGGCTGGGAAAGGGACCCAGACAAAATACCTTGAGAGCCGGTATCGCCTCCCCCAGGTCTCAACAGGTGATATTCTTAGACAGGCGGTGCGTGAGCAGAGACCCTTAGGGCAAAGTGCGCTCGCTTATATGTCTAAGGGAGAATTGGTGCCGGACGAGTTAATGTTAGACCTTATCCGTGAGCGGCTGGCCCGTCCTGACTGCCAAGTCGGATTCGTCCTAGATGGATTTCCTCGGACCATTGCTCAAGCCGAGGGTCTTCAGCAACTCTTGGGGGGGGGCCTTGGCTGCGGCTGCGGTCTTGACGCTGCGTTATTCATTCGTGTCCCGCGCGAGTTGATTGTCCAGAGGTTGTCCGGTCGGCGCGCCTGCAAGTGCTGCGGCAATCTTTATCACACAACTTTTGTTCCGCCTGTCGAGGAAGGAGTCTGTGATCGCTGCGGCGGCGAGCTCTATCAGCGAGAAGATGACCGCGAGGAGATGATTTCGGCCCGGCTCGACGTGTTCGAGAAGCAAACCGCGCCCGTGGTTGAATACTATCGCAGGAGGCAGGTGCTTTCAGAGGTGGATGGGGTTGGAGGGGTAGAGGAGGTGCGCGATCGGATTCTGACCGCGCTCGGATTAAAAAGCCAATGATCCTTCTTAAGTCACTGCGTGAGATTGAAATCATGCGACGGGCGAACCTGATCGTTGCAGAGATCCTAGCGGAGTTACGAGAAAAGGTGACTCCGGGGATCACCACTTTGGAGTTGGATGCTTTGTCTGAGGAGCTTACGTATCGCAAGAAAGCGCGGCCCGCATTTAAGGGTTATGTAGTAGCCGGGCGTGTCTACCCGTATACTCTTTGTACGTCAGTCAATGAGGAAATCGTTCATGGGATGCCTTCGAATCGAACACTCAAATCCGGAGATATCATTGGGCTCGATTTCGGAGTGGTGTGCGATGGTTTTTACGGAGACTCTGCGATCACCGTGGGAGTGGGAGCCGTCAGTGAAGAAGCCGAACGGTTGATGCGCGTTACTGAAGAGTCCCTATACCGTGGGATTGAGGAAATCCATGATGGGAAAAGACTCGGTGAGCTTTCCTCCGCAATCCAAAAAGTGGTGGAAGCAGCAGGCTTTTCCGTCGTGCGGGAATTTGTCGGTCATGGCATCGGGAAGAACCTGCATGAAGAACCTCCGGTTCCAAACTACGGGGAACCCCATTTAGGACCTAGATTGCGAGAGGGGATGGTTCTCGCCATCGAGCCCATGGTGACCGGGGGTAGACCCGAGGTCGAGTTGAAAGAGGACGGCTGGACGGCAATCACTCGAGACCGGACCTGGGCGGCTCATTTCGAGCATTCCGTAGCTGTGACCAAGCAAGGGCCTTATATACTAAGCAAGCTATAGTCGAATCAGAAGTACGAAAGATGATTTTTTTCGAATGATCCGTCCGTTTTAGTGAGCAAAATGCCGATGCCGAAGGAAGGTGCGATTGAAGTGAGTGGAACCGTGTTGGAAACCCTTCCCAATGCGATGTTCCGCGTTGAACTCGAAAACGGCCACAAGGTCCTGGCTCACATCTCGGGCAAAATGCGCATGCACTACATCAAAATTCTCCCCGGAGACAGGGTGCGGGTAGAGCTTTCTCCCTATGATTTAGCTCGCGGCAGAATTACCTACAGGGAGAAATAGCCAAGAGGAAGAAAACAGTGAAAGTCAGAGCATCGGTCAAGAAAATTTGCAGCAAGTGCAAGATTATCCGGCGCCGGGGTGTAGTGCGAGTGCTGTGCTCCAACCAGCGCCATAAGCAGAGACAAGGATAAGCAATTTTGGCTTTGGGATTGCCGATTGGCATTGACCGAAGATCCAATATTAAAGATCGGGTCATCAGAGGATAGGGGGTAGATATGGCACGGATAGCAGGAGTTGATCTACCGAAGAATAAGCGGATGGAGGTCGCCATGACCTATATTTATGGAATCGGCAGAACGACTTCGAGAAAAATCCTACTTCAGGCTGGGGTTCCCTTTGATACCAACACCGACAAGCTTTTGGATGACGAAGTAGTCAAGATCCGTCAGATGCTGGAGCAGAGTTATAAGGTCGAAGGAGACCTTAGGCGAGAAATCGCCGGGAACATCAAGAGGCATGTGGATATGAGTTCCTACCGTGGGCTCAGACACCGAAAGAATCTGCCGGTTCGTGGGCAGCGAACGCACACCAACGCGCGCACGCGGAAGGGACCGCGTAAAACAGTTGCGGGCAAAAAAGCACCGCCTTCGAAAAGGTGATTCTTTACCAATTCCGGTGTTCAGCAAAGGCAGATGATCGGACAACAGTTTTATTCGTAGGGTTCGGAACGCACAATCGAATCAGGAGTACTCATGGCCAAAGACGAGTCACGACAGCAGCAAAGGGGCGTAGAGGAAAAACCTTCAGACCGACCCGCGAGAAGAAAAAGAGGGCGGAAAAACATTTCGGAAGGTGTCGCACGCATCCATTCTACTTTCAACAATACGATCGTAACTATAACGGATTACGAGGGAAATGTGATCGCCTGGTCGAGCGCAGGCTCCATGGGTTTCAAAGGTTCACGGAAGGGCACTCCGTTTGCGGGCCAGCAGGCGGCGGAAAGCGCGGCCCGTAAAGCCATGGAACATGGCGTTCGGTCGGTGCAGGTTTTTGTGAAAGGACCCGGACCCGGAAGAGAGTCGGCTTTGAGATCCCTGCAGGCGGCGGGTTTCCACATCAGTCTAATCAAGGATGTGACGCCCATCCCGCATAACGGTTGCCGTCCGCCCAAGCGTAGAAGAGTTTGAGGGAGGTTGTATTGGCTAGGTATTCTGGACCGGTTTGTCGGCTTTGCCGAAGAGAGAACATGAAGCTTTTTCTCAAAGGCGAGCGTTGTTACACGGACAAATGCGCTATTGAGCGCAGGAATTATCCACCAGGTCAGCACGGCCAGGCGCGTCCGAAGTTTTCCGCCTATAGCATCCAGCTCCGCGAAAAGCAGAAAGTTAAACGCATGTACGGCTTACTTGAGAACCAATTCGGGCGCACCTTTTCCCGGGCGGAGAAGGCTAAGGGCATTACCGGCGAGGCCTTGTTGGTACTCCTGGAGCGAAGGTTAGATAACGTCACTTACCGACTCGGATTTGGGCGCTCCCGTGCGGAGGCACGCATGTTTGTGGCTCAGGGTCACGTTCTGGTCAATGGGAAAAGAGTGACCATTCCGTCATATTCTGTGCGCTCAGGTGATGTAGTCTCGGTCAAGCTGGAAAGCCAAAAACTTGGAAGTGTGCTTTCTGCCCTGGAAGAGGTCCAGAGGCGGGGAATTCCGGACTGGGTCGAGGTAGACCGCGAGAATTTTAGCGGCAGGATCAAGGCCTTGCCCACACGCGCCGATATCGCTGCGAGCATCAATGAGAAACTGATTGTCGAGCTATACTCAAAGTAATCAGTTGGAGAGTTATTGTGGGAGATACTATGCATAAAAACTGGACGGATTTGATCAAGTCAAAAAGGCTCGAGGTCGATGAAAAGAGCCTGACCGCCCATTACGGCAAGTTTTCCTGCGAACCCCTGGAAAGGGGGTTTGGCGAGACGATTGGCAACTCCTTGCGCAGGACGCTGCTCTCCTCTCTGGTGGGAGCGGCCATTACCTCTGTTCGGTTAAAGGGAGTGCTGCACGAGTTTTCAACGCTTCCTGGGGTTACTGAGGACGTAAGCGACATCCTCTTGAACCTAAAGGAAGTACGGCTCAAGCTTCATCATGTCGAGCAGGAGACGTTGAGGATCGAAGCCAAGGGGCCCAAAACCGTTCAGGCACGGGACATATTGACCGGTGCCAATGTGGACGTTCTGAACCCGGAGCAACATATTGCGACTTTGTCTCGGGAGGGTGAACTGGTAATGGAGATGGTTGTAAAAATCGGGCGCGGCTACGTTCCTGCGGAGCGGAACAAGGAGGAGGAACAGCCTGTAGACACCATCTTCTTAGACGCGGTTTTTTCTCCAGTCCGCAAGGTTAACGTTCACGTGACCAATGCCCGAGTCGGACAACGCACCGATTACGACCGTTTGGGTTTGGAAGTATGGACCGACGGGAGCGTGAAGCCGGACGACGCGGTGGCCTATGCGGCCAAGATCCTGCAGGATCAGCTCGGCATCTTTATCAATTTCACCGACGAGCAACAGAAAACGGAAGCGCATCAGGACTCCCCGAAAGTGCTGCTCAACGAGAATTTATTCCGCAGCGTGGATGAGCTAGAGTTTTCTGTTCGCTCGCAAAACTGTCTGCAAAATGCCGATATCAAATATATCGGCGAACTCGTGCAAAAAACCGAGCAGGAAATGCTGAGAACAAAAAATTTCGGACGCAAGTCGCTGAACGAAATCAAAGAGATTCTGCGCGAAATGGGATTAGAGCTGGGCATGAAAATCGACAATTTTCCATCACGAGAAGAACTCGAAAGCCGAAGACGGGCGAGGGAGAAGGAAACTGCATAAAGAGAGAGGGCAAGTCTTCCTATATCCTGTTAGGGTTGAGTTATGCGTCATCTTAAGTCCGGAAGAAAACTGAATCGGAGCGGCGGTCACCGGTTGGCCTTGATGCGAAACTTGGTGACGTCGTTGTTAACCAAGGAACGAATCCGCACGACAGACGCGAAGGCAAAGGAACTACGCGGCTGGGTGGATCGTCTCATTACCTTAGCGAAGGAAGGAAGTTTGCATGCACGTAGACAAGCCTTGAGCGTGATCCACGATAAGGCTGTTGTCCGCAAACTCTTCGATAACTTGGGGCCTCGTTTTAAGGAACGCCCTGGTGGGTACACCCGTGCGATCAAGATCGGCTGGCGTCGGGGGGACCATGCTCCGGTCTCCTTGGTCGAGCTTGCGGCTGTGGAGGGGGAAGTAAAAAGCGAGACTCCTAAGGGTAGAGGTGCTTCGGGAAGGATCCGGAAAGGCCGCAAACAACCCACCTCAACTGTGTAAACCAGTGTAGCGAGTCTTAAATTAAGGCACTTATTCGTCGACCTAACGTCGTAGAATCCAGGAATGAAGTTGCATGCGAACAACCCTAGAAATCGAGACATCACTGCGAGCTATCATTGCGATCATGCCATCTAGGATAAAGTACCACCAGCGTGATACACTACACTAGTTTGCTCTCTCGCAAGCGAATCATGATTACTTGCCTGTAATAACCTCTCACCGGTATCTTCCGGCCGATTGCTCATTGGGCTCACAAAAGAGTAACTGGCGCGGCTCGGCTCTGGAAGCAGCACGCCTTCCCTTAGCAAGCTGAAGGTTGCACGAATATAGAGACATGTTAGAGTTTAAAGGTTTTGGAGCGGCTGTGCATGCAGATCTTTACTCTGCGTTGGCTTCTGCCGTGCTTGCCGACAGGCGCGGGGAGCCCGCGGATTAGGCTCAAAGAATGGCCTGACCGCGTGAGCCCCGGAGCTACGGGCCGCCCGTTTTCTTCGGCTTTTATCAATGTGTTCGTTTCGCAGGCCAACCATCACAGGTCGGTCCTTTCAAGCTCAGCCCTCGAACGGAGCCGTAGGCGGATTAGCAATCATGGGGCGGTGATTTTTGCTTGCGCGGTCCTTTGCTGGTCAACCTGGGTACAAGCATAAAAACCCGTCGCGCGCTTCTTCTACGACGAACAGGGGAACGTTGTGCGGCAGGAAACGGATACTAACGGGGATGGTAAAATGGCCCCTTGGATTTGCTATGATCCAAGCGGAAGGATTGAAAAAGGTTTGAGCACGAAGATACCTTCGATGGGCGAAAGATGTCACCAGCTATTACGAGGCGGGCAAGTTAACGTGCCAAGAGGCATCCAGCAAGCAGGATGGGATCATGGATCCATGGAAAACTGATCAAAGTCTTGAAAGACAGTAACGAAAATGGGAGGATAGGGATTCTTTCTGTCTTTAAGGACGGTAACTTGGTCTATGAAGAAAAGGCGACCTCTCAGGACGGCTTCTTCGACCTTCGCACCCGGTATCGAGGAGATCAAGTGAACCTGCGGGAGGCAGATACAAACCATGCCCGGCGTGTTGACGCCTGCGCATACTATGAAAACGACGAGCGGGCACGCCAAGAGCAAGACAGCAAGCTAGATGCGCATTGTTATTTCCAAGGCGGTCAATTAACAGAGCAGGAAACCGTCGCAGAAATTGATCCAATCACTCCGTTGATCCCTTTTCCTTCGGCTGACGATATTTTGCGCACGGCCGGGGAAGAGAGCTCAAATTCCGGCGCGGTAGTTACGGCGGGGGCCTCAGGCTTACGTACAGGGGCAGGGAAAAAATGACCGTCCTGCGAGTAACAGCCGTCAGCTTGTCATGTTTTCTTCTCAGCTGTGGTTCGTTGCCGACACAGGGACTACCGGGTTCCTCTTCCTACCCTTCGACACTCTCTACACCAGCCAGTCAGGTGGCTAATTCACCGCCATCCTCGGTGGCACCTTCAACTCAGTCAAGTGGGGGTGAGCGTGCCCAATACGTTTGGGACAGGATGATGGAAGGCGTCGCTATGGGGGGTGCGATTGGGGGTCCCTATGGGGCTGGCGGTGGAATGATTATAGGGCTTATCGCCGGGTTATTTACTGCGGAATCTCATTTTCAGCAGATGACTGCTCGCGTTCAAGCGGAACAAGCCAAGGATCGCGAATTGGAAGCCCAGATTGAGCGCGAACTAGGAAACCAGAGAGAACTCGAAGCTCAGGTAGGAAAGGTTGACGGTGGCATTTCTGAGCCAAAGCAAAGCAGCGCGAACGTTGCGCAGGCTGCGGCAAAGGTACCAGAAAACACTCAGAAGAACGGATCTGCCGGAACCCCGGAGTCTCTGGCTTCTCTAGAACCCCAAAACAGCCAACCGGTTGTCCGGACCACACCGTTTCGCAACGTTGAGGTTCGCGATGTCAACAAGGATGGGGTCCCTGACTTGTGGATATATTACAATCCTGCGAGGCCCGGAGAGATTATTCGTCAGGAAGAAGACACAAACGGCGACGGGAGGGTCGATACGTGGACCATCTTTAAGGACGGTAAATTGGCGCGCCGCGAGGTCGATACCAAAGGCGATGGGACGCCAAACATTTTTTACATCTATGATAAAGACGTGATCGCTCGAGAGGAACGCGACGAGTACGGAGATGGCCGGAGGAGTTACCGCGGTTTCTATGAGAACGGGAGATTGGCTAAAGTCGAGAAGGACACCGATGGGGATGGAAAAATAGACTTGTGGATTTATTACGATTCCACGAGCGATCGCAACGTGGTCCTAAAAGAGGAAGCCGATCTCAACGGGGACGGGGCTGTTGACCTCTGGACATTCTACGCGGGCGGCAAAGTGGTGCGCCGCGACGTAAGCGCAAAAGGCATGGAAATCCTGTCCAAGCAAGGGAAGGGGTTTTCTTTACCTGTGGAATCTAGAGAAAACCAGGTGGTTAAGAATGATAGCGCAGCGGTCAGATAACTGGCGAGAGTTGGCGCTTGGCTCAATACTGACGAGTCCTTTCTTGCTCTTTTCTCTGTGCTTCCACCTGCTCATGGCTTATGCGCTGGCACAGTTTATGTTGTCTGTTCACCCGGAGAAAACCAATCTTTCTATTCCCATCAACTTGATTGAATTTGGGGTGGGGAACTCCGTTGATAAAAGCATCGGACTTGGACGTGGGCCTCGAGGTCCGCGAAACCTTCCGCAACGGGGAACTCCGGTGCCTCCTCGAGAAGCGATGGGAAAGATCGACGCTGGGTCTGTGGAAACAAGCGCTCCGGCCGGGAAATCGACGCCGAGTCAGGAAGCGGAACCGACGCTTCCCGGGCCGAAAATTCTTGCCGCCACACCGACACGGCTGAGCCGGATCAACGAAACTTCACCCGACTCCTTGGTGCAGCTCCCGACTAAGCAGACCTCTTCCAACCTCTCTTCCGTCGTTACCTCCTTGGCCTCACGAACAGAATCGTCGGGAAAAGATACCGGACTCGGCGGCGTTCACGCGCTAAAGGAAGGAACAGAAATCCCAGGCGCTTTGAAGGGAACGGGAAGCGGCGCGGGCCCGTACGGGGTTCCAGGAGGCGTCAAAGAGGGAAAGGGAATCGCCGGCGGGGGGACCGGAACTGGAGTAGGAGGAGGAAGTTCTTCGGGGTTAAAAGGAAAGTTCAATGCGGAGTACGGTCAATATCTTAAATCGATAGAAAAGCGAGTTTATTCGGTTTGGAAATACCCTGACGGGGCCACAGGGGTCCAGAGGGTGAGTGTGCGCTTTGCCTTAGATCGGGCCGGAAAACTCACTCAGGCGGAGGTGGTGGATTCGACAGACTCACAGATTAATGCTAGTGCTCTCGAAGCCATGAAGAAAGCCTCGCCGTTCCCGCCAATCCCGGAAAGTTTAAAGGACCTGGCGGATGAGCCGCTCATTATTCGTTTTACAGTTTCCGTCCGCATGAGAGGGTAAGCCCCTTTCCATTAGTTGTAAATCTAGATTCCGGGTGAAGTGGGTTTCTTCCTTCATATAACTCGTTGAGTGAGTGTAAACCATGCAACAAGGGCTGGATTTCTTCGAGATCATTCATAGAGGCGCGATAGCGACGTATCCGTTGATCGCTCTGTCAGTGGTTAGTTTGGCGATCGTGCTCGAGCGGTTGTGGGCTTTGAGAAACATTGGTTCCTTAACGGTAAGGCTGACCGACTCGATACTTGAGCCGATTAGCAAGGGCCAAAAAGATCTTGCGATTGCGATTTGCAAACAGCATGCTCAATCGCCAGCTGCGCGGATCTTTCTCAGCGTTATCACGAGGTATGGAGGTGGTTCGTTGGAATCGCTGAATGCGCTCGCGGCAGAATCGATGTTTGAGGAAGCACAAATACTAAAGAAAAACCTCTGGGTTCTTGGAACAGTGGCCAGCAGCGCCCCCTTTATCGGACTGCTCGGCACTGTGGTCGGGATCATCAAGTCTTTTGAAAGTATGGCTGTCCAAGGCACAGGTGGATTCACGGTCGTTGCGGCAGGCATCTCCGAAGCACTTGTCGCCACCGCCCTGGGCTTGGGCGTGGCCATCCTCGCAGTTATTTTCTACAACTATTTTCAAACGCGTGTGAACAGCTTGAACGGCCTGTTCCGTATTCAGGTCGGGAAAATTGTGCAGCGCATGAATCATTAGGAAAACGCATGGCGTTAACGTCACTCAACTCGCAAAACGACGACGATATTGTGGCTGAAATCAACATCACGCCACTCACCGATATTTTTCTGGTCTTGCTCATTATCTTTATGATTACCAGTTCGGCGATCATTGAGTCTGGCGGCAAGGTCAATCTACCTAAAGCGGTTCAAACCCAATCCGAGCCCAGGGGCGTCACGGTCACGATCACGCCCCAGCGACAGATTTTCGTGAATCAGAAGAGGGTTACCGAGGCAAGCCTGGAAGACGCACTCAACGAGGTTTTTAAGGGCGGTTCGGAAAAAATCGTTATCCTGAGAGGCGACCGAGATGTGCCGTTGGGTGAGGTGGTGAGAGTATTGTCGATAGTGAAGAAATCGGGGGCGTCTGAAATCGCCATCGCGGCTGAGGCAGAAAAGAAAGACGGGCCAGCTACAAAATAGTTTCTTTTCTAACGGGGGGGTCCTTCCGCGGCGGGGGGCAAGGTCTGTGACCTTTGCCGGCTATCTTCTCTATTTTGGTTGATTTCCTGATCAACTGTTTCCTTGCTTCTCCCCAAACGGTCTACCTGCAAGTCCAGGCTCTTTTCTTTTTCCAGGAAAACCTCGACGTCTAAAGAGCGCCGGTCGCTGCGATGATAATTAACTGTAATAGTGTCCCGTGCCAAACTACCGTCGCTCGCACGGGCGACGACCTGGATGCGATTGACCCCTTCCACGACGGGTACGGCGGCGGAGAAAAATCCGTCGGCAGCGAGACGCAAATGAGAAGCCTTTAGCCCGGTTGTTTCATTAAACATTTGGACGTAGTTGATGCCGACCACCGAAGTTCTTTCTAAGACTCCCAAGATGTCCGCCGGTCGCGTAACCGGAGTGAAAATACCACCGCTTTCCTGGGCCATTCCGACCGGTGCCCGGGGGTAGGAGAGAGCCTCGTCACCGAGTGCGAAGGCATAGATTTTGACGCCCGCTTTGCCTGAGATGCGCGCGGCGCTAATAGCTAGCTCGGTGTCCTCCGGAGCTGCCCTCCTGGCATTCCCAATGGGCAACGTTGGAATCCCGTCGGTGAGAAAAAATTGTGTTTTGATCGCGTCGACGCGCTTGCTGCTTTGCCCGAGGCCAGCGAGTTCCCGAACGGCCAAACGAATCGCTGCGGCCATATTCGTCCCTCCGTAGGGACCGTTGACAAGGATGTTCTCCAAACCCTGCTTTGCCAGTGCAAAGTCGTGAGTCAGCGGTTGCACGAGCCTAGCGTCTTCGGCGAAGGTAATGATGCCCACACGCGTGGTTTCGGCATTGAGCTGAGAAAGGAGGCGACGGCTGGCGGCTATCTCTGCAGCTAGAATGGAGTTGCGCAAGTCCCTTGGAGGCGGGTTTCCGATCCCAAATCCACCAATGCTTATCTGTGGCCAGCCCCATCCCGGACCACCCGTGCTAGGTGAGGTAGGGTCGCCGAAGTCAACGCCGGCGTAGCGAGCTGTACTCCCGGAAGTGTCGATAACAAACAAAATATCGACGTTCGGGCTTCGTTCGCTCAACGTTGATACTTTGCCGTTTACCAAAATTGTGTCCTGCTCCTGAGAAATGCCAGTCCCGTCCTTCGGGGACAGGATTTGAACTTTCGGCTCAGCCAGAGCCAGCGTAAAGCACGCGATTACCAGGCTCAGGCAGAAAAGCGCTCTCCATAGTACAGGAAGCATAAAAGAAGTAACGTTAAAAGGCTAACATGAATCCCTACGTCTGTAAATGCTTGTGTCGGGGACGGTCGAGTATGAGAAAAAGGCACGTGGGGGGTCAATATCGCGCGTGCGCAGCCGGGGTTAATATGGTAAAATTTGATCATGAACCGAAGCACAATAGTATGGATTGGATTGCTAACGATTCCGCCTTTGATCCCTGAAGTTGTCCTTGCCGAGTACGCTCTGGTTCTTAAGAATGGCCGCCGTATCGTGGTGGAGAGCTATCGTGAAGAGAGGGGAATGGTCAAATTTCCCGGCTTCGGCGGCGAGATTGGAATAGCAAAAGAACAGATTCAAACGATTCTGACGGTTGGCGAGGGTGAAACCCGGCGGACCGTTATTCCGGGCGGTGAAAGCTCTCTCCCGGGTGGGCCGGCGGTCAGGGAAGAGGCAAACAAGCCTGCGAGTGGTATAGGAAAAGTAGGGGAACGGCCGCAAGGGAAAGCCCAGACTCCGGAGGACAAGCTATCAGAAGAGAGGGCTAAAGAAGAGAAAGAATACCTGAGGAAAGTGGAAGAAATCACCGAACAAATCAAGGCAGCCAGCCAGCGTTACGCAGTTGCGACTCGGGGGAATAGCGGGCCTGAACCGTCCTTCTTTACGAGTCCGGAGGCTTTTAGCGGCCAGCAAGATGACCTGATATCACGGCTCAGAGATGCCCAGCACAATCCACTCGGTCCCAGCGACGCGGAGCCGCCTAAGTTCTTGACTCCCTCACCTTTCAGTGGGGTTCCTCCGACCACGACCGAGATCTCTCCCCCTTTAGTGGGTCCAGGACCAAGAGCGGATTTCCCTCTGCCTAGCTATACTGCCAAGCAGAAAGAATTGAGCGAATTGAGAAATCAGATCGGCCAATTGACGCAGGAGAGGGAAAGACTGATCCAGCAAATGAGAGACAAAAACTTCGATACCGGGTCCCTCTTTCTGCAATAAGGCTCTCGGGTCTCAGAGGTACCCCGCTGCCGCGCGCAAGCCGAGGAGATAGCTAGTCGCCCCAAACCCAGTAATTTGGCCAATCACTGCTTCGGCAATCAGAGAGCGCTTGCGAAACTCCTCTCGCTTATAAATGTTCGAAAGATGCACCTCGACCGCAGGGATGCCCGCCGCCAAGAGTGCGTCTCTTAGCGCGATGCTGGAGTGAGTGTAGGCGCCGGCGTTAATAACCAAGGCACCGAAACGCTGGGCGGCCTCTTGAATCCAACATACCAGCTCACCTTCGTAGTTGGATTGACGGATCTCTACCTGAACCTTGATTTCCCTAGCTAGAGAACGAATCTTCTGGTTGATCTCTTCGAGCGTGAGGCTCCCGTAGATTTCCGGTTGGCGCTTGCCCAGAAGGTTTAGATTGGGCCCGTGCAGAACGAGTATTGTTTTTTGTTTTGCCATGCGTGAAGCTCCGCGAGCGGTTTTCATCGAGCACCGCCAGCGTCACAGAGAAGACAGAGCGCGCGCGATTTCCTGGGGCGAAAGCCAGTGGAAACAGGTCGCGCCAATGCCCATACAGCAGACAAACTTGACGTTGCCGCCGGACGATTTCTTATCGATTTCGATATTCTCTGCGAGAGCGGTAAGATCGAGTCCTGAGGGCAACTCAGCCGGTAAACCGGTGCGCGCGATCAATTCACCAATGCGCCGAAAGCTCGGGCCGTCACAGAAACCCAGGAGGCGTGATATTTTTGCAGCCTGGACCATGCCAACAGCCACCGCTTCTCCATGAAGGAACTGTTCGTAACCCGTCAGGGCTTCCAATGCATGACCAACGGTGTGCCCGAAATTGAGAACCGCCCGGTAATCTTCTTCTCTTTCGTCTTTTTCTACGACCGTCGCCTTATCCCCGCAAGATGAGGCGATAATCTCGATGAGGAGATCCTGATCCAAAGCGATTAGGCGTTCAATTGATTCTTCAAGGCGCCTGAAGAGATGGGAATCCGCAATGATGCCGTACTTGATGACTTCGGCCATGCCCGCCAAGAACTCCCTGCGCGGTAAGCTGTGCAGGACTTCCACGTCAATAAGAACCGCGCGCGGTTGGTAAAAGGCTCCTATCAGGTTCTTGCCGGCGCGATGATTAACGCCGGTCTTGCCACCAACGCTTGAATCCACCTGGGCCAACAGGGTTGTAGGAATCTGAATGTAGGGAATTCCTCTGAGGAAGGTTGCCGCGGCGAACCCCGCCAAATCCCCAACGACTCCGCCGCCCAAGGCGATCAGCATGGAATTTCGCTCGAATTTCTGGTCTATCAGTTGGTCGTAAATTGTAGCGAGAGAACTCAAGTTTTTGTGTTGTTCCCCGTCGTAAACCAGCACTTTCGCCACATTGAGGCCGTGAGCCATTAACGTTTTTTCCAAAGGATCAAGGTAGAATTCTCCGACGGTAGCGTTGGTAATGATCCCGACTTTACTGGCGCCCAGCACGGGCGCCAGTAACTCGCCAGCGTGGGCAAGCAGTCCGGCGCCCATGTGGATGGGATAGGAACGGCTTCCTAGATTGACTGTAAGAGTGCGCACTTGAGTGGCTGCTCAGAATTCCCGATCTCGTTCAGCCGCTGAATTTTCCACTTAGCTCCGAACAATGACTCCCGGGTTCTATATTTCGTCGCTGTTTATGGCCTTAGCAATTTGCTCGACAACTTCGTCCACGGAGCGCGCTTCAGTGTCAATGCTCAAATGAGCCTGGCTGTATGCTCTCTCGCGCTGGCGCAGCAGCTCTTTGATCCTCTCTAATTTATCGTCTCCCTGCAAAAGTGGCCTCTGGCTGCCTCCTGTTGCGGCACGTGCCAGCAGAGTCTCCGGACGTGCTCTGAGAGAGATAAGCAGGCTAGTTTCCTTAAGCATTCGCAAATTGTCCTCATCCATGATCGCCCCACCTCCGGTCGCGATGATTTTGTCATCTCCGCTGAGCGCTTCTCGAAGCATTTCCTTCTCGATTCTGCGGAAATAGGGTTCTCCCTTGGAAGAAAAAAGCTCATGCACTTTCATGCCCTCGCGCTGCTCGATGGCCGTGTCGAGATCCAGAAAAGAGCGCTTTAGCTTTCGCGCAAGTCGCTGACCGACGACACTCTTACCCACAGCCATGAAGCCCGTAAGAACGATGTTTTTTTGTGACGGTTTGAGCAAGGGCTTAAAAGTTCGTGATCTGCTCCAGATAGCCCTCGTAGTTGCGCCTGATCTCGTGCAGCGAGTCACCGCCGAATTTCTCCAGAAAGGCAACCGCAAGCTCAAAGGCCACTACGGCCTCGCCCACGACAGTCGCCGCGGGGGCAGAGCACACATCAGATCGTTCCACGGAAGCGTCAGCGGTTTGCTTGGACCTCAGGTCTACTGATTGGAGTGGACTCATGAGCGTAGATATCGGCTTCATGGCGACACGAACAACCAAAGGAGAGCCATTAGACATTCCTCCCTCGGTTCCGCCTGAATTGTTGCCGCCGCGGTAGAAACCGGTGGGAGTAATTCTAGGTGTTCCCTCATGAGAGATCATCTTTTGCGGGTCGAAGAAGATTTCGTCGTGAACTTCGGAACCGCGGCGCCGCGCCATTTCAAACCCCAGACCGATTTCGACACCCTTCATCGCCTGGATGCTCATGAGCGCGCGCGCGAGCCGACCATCCAGTTTGGAATCCCACTGGGTGTGGCTTCCTAGGCCGGGAGGCAGGCCTAGAGCCACAACCTCGAAAATCCCACCTAAGGTGTCCCCGGTCTTCTTGCACTGATCAATGTGCGCAATGATCCTTTCTTCAGCTTCTCTGTCGGCGACGCGCACCGGAGATTCCTCCGCGCGTAGAAACGTTTCCTCATAAGAAAGGCCGTTACCCGCGGCCTCGATACCACCAATGGATCGTATGTAACCCAAAACCTTTATGCCGAAAGGGGCGAGCAACTGCTTGGCAAAGGATCCCACCGCTGTCCGGGAAACGGTCTCCCGCGCGCTGGCGCGCTCGAGGATATTGCGAATATCCGAGTGATGATATTTGAACACGCCGGCCAAGTCTGCATGGCCCGGCCGCGGTTTGGTCACGGCGATGCTCTCGTCGCGGTCTTCGGAGAACGGAGACATTTTCTTGGTCCAGTTTCTCCAGTCCTTGTTTTCGATTCCCATGGCGACCGGTGAGCCCATTGTCTCACCCCAGCGGATTCCGGAGCGAATCTGAACTTCGTCTTTCTCGATTAACATGCGACCGCCGCGCCCGTATCCCTGCTGGCGACGCCAAAGGTCGTGATTGATTTTCTCGGCATCGACGGGGAAACTGGCTGGAATGCCATCGATGATGACGGTCAAGCAGGGGCCGTGCGATTCGCCTGCCGTGAAATAGCGCAACATGGCTTTATCTTACTCTAAACTCCCATGGCAGACCAGAGCCAGAGGCGGGGTGGTCGGGTGGATTGCTCAACTACCTTCGGTTCTTTTCATCTGCTCGCGCCAGAGTTTTTCCGCCGTGGGAAGATTTTCCGAACCCGCAGAAACAATGCGCGGGGTGATAAAAACCATTAGCTCCTCAAAGTCCTTCTGCCAACGGATATTCTTAAATAACCAGCCAAACCCTGGAATATCTTTCAGGTAAGGGATGCCACCTTCGTTTGTGGCTTTTGTATCCTTCATGATTCCCCCCAGGACAATGGTCTCCCCGTCCCGCACGAGAACATTCGCGATCGCTTCTCGACTAAGCTCATCGGGTACGACACTGCCGGGCGATTGCGTTCCGAGTGAGCTAGATTTGACACTAATGTTCAGCAGAACGAAACCGTCGCTAGAGACCTGAGGGGTGACAGTAAGAATGATTCCGACAGGTATCTTTTCTGTTGCCACGGCTGTGCCTGCAGCAGAACCGGACCCGCTTGCGATGTTGGTTGAGGCAGGGAGCGCCACTCGGAGTATCCTAAGGCTTTGGATCGTGGAGGCGACATTGTTTAGTGTGACCACCGATGGACGGGAGATGATTTTTATATTCCCCTCACTCTCTGCAGCGCTTAGTTGGACATTCAGATTCTTGAAGGGCCCGGCCTTTGCTTGCATGATTGACAGAAAAGGCATGCCGCTAACAAAAGGGAGTCCGGCAGGGAAGGTGCTTGTGATTTGTTGCGTGTTACCGAATTCAAACTGCAGCTGCATTCCTAGAGCTCGGGCAAAAGTCGGTGTGGTCTCAATCAAATTCGACTCGATTAGGACCTGGGGAGTACGCGTATCGAGTTTGGAGACGAGACTGTTGATCTCGTCAAGCGATTTCTTAATGTCACGGACAAAGATGGTATTGCTGCGCTCATCGAACACGACGGTGCCGCGGCTAGACAAGAGCGGCTTGATCTTTGGGTCCAGCTCCTTCACTTTGGCATAATTCACACTTAGATAAACCGTCTGTAAATCCTCCAGATTTTCTTCGGCTTTTTTGGCTGCGGCGAGAGCATCCTTTTCGGCTTTGATCTGCGCAGCCGTAGAGATGCGCACAACGTTTCCCACCTGCGTTTTTCCGAGGCCGTTTGTGTCAATGAGCAAGTCCAAGGCCTGGTCCCATGGGACGTCAATGAGACGCAGCGTAACTCTTTTCTGCACGTCTCCCGTGACCACAAGGTTCAATCCGCTGATATCGGCGAGAAGCCGAAAAACGTTTTTGATATCAGCGTCTTTGAAATCAAGCGAGATTCTCTGGCCGGTGTATTTTATCTCCTCCGCCGGGGTCGGCTGAAAAGCGGGCGCTCCCGCCCCACCTTCCGAGCCGGTTGGCTTTGCCTCCGCCGCTCGCATGTCGACTCTCTTTCCCGCGCGCACCAGATCCAACTCCTTGCGCGCGATGAAGTCAGGCTTCGCGGCTCCGATCACAAGCCTTAGGCCGGAATCCTCGGGCTCGATTTCATAGGAAGGAACTGTGGCCGCTGCGATCTCTGTCGTTAAGCGCAGATATCCGTCGCTGGAATTCAGCCGCAGGCTTCCCGCCCAATGAGTGTCGATCCGGAAGCTATCTCCTTTAGGGAGACGCTGGGCTTCGCCAAAGACATCGACGATGATACGTGCTGGTTGACCCAATGTGAAATGGCGGTATTGAGCAACCGGTTTGGAGAAGATCACGCGAATAATGGTCTGCCCGTTCTGTTCTCGGGCGGAGAGTTCCTGGACTCTGAAAGGTTGCTCCTCCAGCGTCTGCTCCTTGATCGGAGCTGGTGCTGGTATCGGTTGTTCCGCCTCTTGGGTCTGAGCCCCAGCTTCCGTGGTGCCGTGCACTTCTACCGCAGGTTCGTTCCGGCGTAGATTGCAGCCCAGGATTCCCGCACTCAAAGCTGTGGTTAAGCTCACCATCGCTATCCATGGCCTGTAACTGGAATCTCGGTTCCCTGACCGAACATACAAAAATGGCATGGAGGACTCCTTGATTGCAACTTTTATCTGTAGCTAGTCCGAAGGTAATTTCATGGTGAACTCGCGACTCTTACGCACGCCGTAAAAGTCAACGTAGTGTTCTTCGATGATCACCTCGTCAAGGTTGATCGCCTTGACCTTGCCGTCGTTCGCGCCGATAGGGGTTCCAACCTTGATCGTGTAGCCGAGGCCGTTGCTGTCTTCGACCATCGCTCTGGGGTCCTTGGTGTTCCACACGATGCCGACAAGCTTCAGTTGACCAAGTTCAAATTGCTCCAGCGGAGAGAGCGGTTTCTTCGCTGGCCGTGGCGACTTGCTCGGCATAGGAGCGAAAGGGTCTCGTCTTGCCTCGGAGGAATAATGCGGGCGCTCGCTCCTTTCCGCTTTCTTCGGTAGCGTGAGCGAATCCCCTTCGACCTTCTTGTTCGGCGGAGTTTCCGCGGCATCCTGGAGGGCTCCTTTAACTTTCTCTTCCGCTGCTTCTAACCGCTTTTTCACTGCGCTGGGAAATTTCGAAAACCGCTCCAACGCCTCCCTGGTTTTTTGCGATGGCGTCTTCTCCTCCTCTTGACTGCATACCGGGCGTGCGGCCACCAACGGAAAGAAAAAAATTAATGCCCAAGTGAACAGAAGTTGAGCCATCGTCACTTCTTTGCTGCTTTTTCCTTTGCGGCCTTCTCGGCTGCGATTCTCTCGCGCTCGGCCTGATCTAGAAAGCGGAACGTCGTGGCTTGACTGAAAACGTCGATGCTTTGCTGTTGGTCCTTTGCCTTCGTGGCTTTCAGCTCAATATTGCTGACATTCACAATCCGGTCCATTCTTCCCACTTCGTCAAAGAAGGATACGATGGCGTGAAAATTTCCCCGCACTGCAATATCCACGGGCACCTCGGCATAAAATTCCTGATAGGTCTCTCCGCGCGGGCGAAAAAGGATGATTTCGAGGCCGGCTTCGCGTGCCTTGGTGGAGATGTTGCGCAGCAGATCGGGAATTTCCTTTTGCGCTGGCAGTTGCTCCACGGCCTCCTTAAGCATGCCGTCGAGTTGGGCCCGTTCCTGTCGTAATTTGGGGCGGTTGGCCGCGATTCTCTTTTTCTTTTCTTGATCGCGGCGTAAGTTGGCAATTTGCTCCTTCAGATCGTTGACCTGGGCGGATTGCGGCGCATACAAGAAGCTATAATCAAGCGCCAGTATCAGGACGATCAGAGCAGCCAAAAGCGCGAGCTTCTTTCCTTTGGAGAGCGCAACGATCTGTTCCCAAAGTTCCTTCATGGTGTTAGGGTTTTTTAGGATTGGCGGAAGATTCCGTTGGCGTCGCTACAGGATTCATAGAGACCTGGTAGTGCACATTGGCCTTGATCGAAAATTTCTTTAGCGACGTGCCATCCTGGTCGTTTTGGATCGTTTCCAGCAACTCCACGTTCGAGAAGTGGGGCATGCGGCTGAGGGTCTTAAGAAAATCGGCGATGGTTTGATTGTCGGTGGCAAAGCCATCGATGGTGACAGTTCCGCCCATTTCCTTGAACTCCGTCAGCCAGAGTCGCGCGGGAGTTGCATCGGAGAGATCTTCCATGATCTTAACCGGCCCGGTTCTCTTTTTGTTGAGGTCGTCGATGACTTTATTTTTCTCTTTGAGCGCGCTCACACTATTTTGCAGTTCCGCGACCTCTTTGACGACGGGACTTAGTCTCTGCACCTCATTTTGAAGGTCGGCGGATTCGGCTTCTAGACGCGAGAGTTGCCACGCCTGGTACCCGTAAACGCCAGCGGCGGCAATGAATACCAACCCCAAACACGCACCGCCCACTAGCGCCTCTTGCTTCCTTCCGACTTTGGCCTCAATTTCCCGTACGGGAAGTAGATTGATCCGGATCACTTGTCTCCCGGCCTCCGCACTGAAAGTCCCGCCCCTATGGCAAGCGCAAGACCCGACTCAGAGAGAGAGTCTTGGGCAATATGTCGGGCAACGCTGAATCCACGGAAGGGGTCGCACAGATGCACGGGGAGATTGAGCCTTTGCTCCATGAGGGGAACGAACGGTTTGAACTTAGCACTGCCGCCGCTCAAAAAGATGCTCTGCGCGGGTGCCCCCGCCGCCATAGTGCCGTACAGAGTCAACGTGCGACTGATATCCTCAACCAGCGAATGGGCCAGCGGGTCCAAGAGTTCCTCGACATCCAATTGTTTTTCTCCGTTCAGCACGCCGGTGATTTTGAGGGTCTCCGCCTGGTCGTAGCTGATACTCAGTTTCTCCATGAGACTTTCGGTGAGCGCCTCTCCTCCTATCGGAAGGTCTCCCGTGAAAGTGGAAATGCCGTTCTTGAGCAGGTTGATGCTCGTATAGCGGGCACCGACATGGATGAGGCCAACTAGTTCTTCGCGATTGGGATCGTAAGAGATCTCGTACATGTTCTCCATAGCGAAATAATCGATATCCATGATCATGGGCATCAACCCCGCCTCGGCGATCGCTTGCGTGTAGCTATTGATGATTTCTTTCTTCACTGCGACTACGAGGATTTCCATTTTGGTCCCTTCGTCAAGAAAATTCAGGATTTGGTAGTCGAGGTTGACATTTTCGAGGCTCTCGGGAATGACATTGGCGGCTTCGAATTCGACGTTGGCGTCGAGTTCCTCATCTTTTTGAACCGGCAGTTCGATTCTCTTGATAATCGCGGCTCTCCCTGGGACAACGGAGATCACCTTGGTCGCTTTGACTCGATGCTCGCGGATAACACTGCGGATGGCGCTGACCACCGAGCCTTTTTCCACCACCATGCTGTTTTGCACCGCTGTGGGAGGAAGAGGAGCGATGCCGACATTAGCCAGACGGTAGCCTGCTTTGTCTTTGACTGCCTCGACCATCTTGACGGAGCTGGAACCAATATCCAGTGCAACGTATTCATCCTCGCTTCGCAGGAAACTCAACTGCGGGAGGCTAAGCCGCTTCAGAAAAGGGATCTCCATAACCTACTTAAAAACCTTTTTCCGCTGGCTTGTCTTAAGCCCTAAAGCGGACAGGATTTTGCGCATGGTTGCCAAGCGGCATTGCATGCCCTTCTCGACCCGATCGATCGTTAGCGAAGAAACCCCGGCGAGTTTGGCCAGTTCGAGCTTGCTCAGCAGTTTGGCCTCACGAATTTTTCGAAGGTTGTTTGGTCGCGTCATGTTTTATCCGCTGAGGTACCAGTCGAACCAGAAGCGAAGGGTTGGAATTGTGAGGGAGTCGAACCTCTTTGTCAATTTAAATTATTACTAATTATGTATAATTATAAAATTCAAGCGCAGTTCTCGAGAAAGGCATGAGCAAAAAGCGTGCAAGGTCGCCGAAAGCTTACAGGGAAAAATTTCTTTATCTTTTCTAGCGCGGAGCCGTGCCAAGTCCCGAAAAGTGGCCAAAATTGCCCTTGGTTCACAAAAATGGACAAGAAAATAAGTGCAAAATTGCTTTTCGTCTCTTTAATCGGTAAGAAAGCGACGTGGGTCATAGAGAGAAAAGCTACGCACAGGTTGCGATTCCTTCGCCTCTAAAGGGGGCCCTCACCTACGCGGTCCCCGATAGGATGGGGGAGGAGCTGGAAATCGGAATGAGGGTGCTTGTTCCCCTGGGAAGACGAAGGATGACGGGGCTGGTCATTGGGTTTTCCGAAAGTGCTACGGTCAGAGGAATCCGCGAAATTATCGAACTGTTGGACGAACGGCCGATCGTCGATCCGCCCTTGCTCCAACTCTGCCATTGGGCTGCGCGATATTATCTGGCGCCGTTAGGCGAGGTGCTTGGTGCTGTGCTACCCGCAGGTCTGAGGGTGGAAAGCCAAAGGGTTGTAGCGGTCTGTAACCCGGACGCTCTGATTCCTGAAGGACGCGCCCGTGAGCTGTGGGCCGAGTTGCAGGAAAAACGCCAGATACCACTGAGAACCCTGTCAAAAAGGTATGCTGGCCGATATTTCTCCAGGGCTCTGGATGATCTTGTGAATTGCGGGGCGGTCGAGATTCGCGAAGTTTGGAGGGGCAGACGGAAGAAGGAAAAGGAAAGTCTTGTATCAACAGACGGTGAGCCAGTCGCGGAATCATGGCAGTTGACGATGGAACAAGAAACGGCCCTCAGTGCTATTCAAAAACGCATCCAGCAGGGAGGATTTGAGACCTTTCTCCTCTTTGGAATCACGGGGAGCGGTAAAACGGAAATTTATCTCAGAGCTTTGGAGCAGGCGCAAAGGTACAAGAAGCGCAGTTTGATCCTGGTACCGGAGATTTCTTTAACGCTTCAGCTGTTGGAGCGCGTGCGCGCGCGCTTCCCCGGTCAGGTAGGCGTCTTGCACAGCGCTCTTAGCCCTGCTGAACGCCGAACGCAATGGTGGCGCATGATGCGCGGCGATGTCATGGTGGTGGTGGGGGCCCGGTCAGCAGTTTTTGCGCCCCTACCGGAATTGGGTTTGATCATTGTGGATGAAGAACATGATCCTTCTTACAAACAGGAGGAAGGCTTGCGTTACCAAGCGCGCGATCTTGCGGTGGTGCGCGGTCAGTTGCTGAGATGTCCTGTGGTTCTGGGGTCCGCCACGCCTTCCCTGGAAAGTTTCCACAATAGCTGTGAAAAGCGCTATCATCCTCTGGAGTTAACGCGCCGGGTGGCGGAGCGATCGCTACCAACGGTAGAGCTGGTTGATCTCAGATCTGAGATACGGGAAATCGTCGGCCGCCAGGATGGTAGCGGCGCTTTTATCTTTTCCGTGCCCCTGAAGGAGGCTTTGCGGCAAAATTACAAGCTCGGACGGCAGACTCTGCTTTTTCTCAATCGGCGCGGCTTTGCCAACTTTCTGCAATGCCGCCTTTGTGGTTTTGTCGAGCGCTGCCCCAACTGCAGTGTGACCTTGACCTTTCACTTAAGGCAGCGGCGTATCAAGTGTCATCATTGCGACTTCCAGAAACCCACTGAGGATCTTTGTCCTGAATGTGGTAATTTGTCGCTATTGCCCTTTGGAATTGGCACGGAGCAAGTTGAACAAGAGATCCAGAGGCTCATTCCCGAAGCGCACGTAGGGCGGATGGATCGGGACACGACGCGACGCCGGGGCTCCCAGGAGCGGCTGCTCAAGGAATGGGAGAAGGGCGAGATTGACGTTCTCGTGGGCACGCAGATGATTGCGAAAGGTCATGATGTTGCGGGCGTGACCTTGGTCGGCGTGCTGCACGCCGATCTCTCGCTAAATGTCCCTGATTTTCGTGCCGCGGAGAGAACCTTCCAGCTGCTGAGTCAGGTGGCGGGACGCGCAGGACGAGGCAATCGGCCCGGAAAAGTGATTGTACAAACCTACGCGCCGCACCATTATGCCCTGAGCGCAGTCGTAACGCACGACTATCGGAATTTTTTTCAATCCGAAATCGATTTTCGCCGCGCTCTCAACTATCCTCCCTTCACTCGCCTTGTTCTGCTGCGCCTGGACGGACCCAGGGCCGTAGAAGTGAAACAATGTGCGGAGTTGCTCGGGACCCGGTTGCGGGCGGAAGGAAGCAAAACTGGAGCAGAGGGGATTCAGATTCTTGGTCCCGCGTCCGCGCCTATCGAAAGGCTTCGCGGGCGCTACCGCTGGCAGATACTTGTCAAAGGCAAACAGTCTGCGTGGGTTTTGCAGTTGGCGCGCCGCGCGCGAAAGCTCTTTGAAGGACCACGAAGCGTCCGCTTCGGCGTTGATGTAGATCCGCAGAATATGCTATGAAAATAACGACTTATGGGCGTTCTGTCAGTACAAAAATTTCCTGACCCAGTGCTGCAGCAAGTGGCGCTGCCGGTACAAAAGATTACGGATGCAACGCTCCGTTTGATGGACAACATGGTGGAGACCATGTACGCTGCGCCCGGTGTTGGACTGGCTGCTCCCCAAGTGGGGGTCTCCCAAAGGATCATCGTTTTGGACACCGATCATGAAAACCCACGGCGCAAGCTTGTAAAATTGATCAATCCTGTAATCCGCGAGGTGGCGGGAGAGGTGGTGTGGGAAGAGGGGTGTTTGAGTGTCGTGGATTTTACCGCTGAGGTTAAAAGAGCTGCATGGGTTGAGGTTGTGGGGCTCAACGAGAAGGGCAAAGAGATGAGGATTGAGGGAGAAGGCCTTTTGGCCGTGGTTCTGCAGCATGAGATTGACCATCTGGACGGCATCCTGTTCATCGACCGCATTAGTCGTTTGAAGCGTGATCTGTATAAGCGCCGCCTCAAGAAAAGGCTGCGAGAGGGTCGGACGAAGCCGGAAAAACCGCAGTTGATGATCTAGCCTACTCCGGCATCGAGCCTTTCTCGCGGATCTTTGCTTGTGTTTTCTCTATCTACGTTTATGCCAATGCAATGGCGTGTTGTCTTTATGGGGACTCCTGGTCCTGCTGCGGCCACATTGGAAGCGCTTTTGAAAAGCCAAGATCCTGTGGTCGGGGTAGTAACGCAACCGGATCGGCCTGCGGGACGTGGGCGGCAAAACACGATCCCGCCGGTGCGTCGGGTTGCCGGCGCAAGTCATATCCCGGTTCTTGCCCCCGAAAAGGCGCGCGATCCAGCTTTTTTGGAAGCTCTGGCGAGTTGGTCTCCTGACGTGATTGCAGTTGTGGCCTACGGGCGGATTTTACCGCGGTCAATTTTGGAACTTGCCCCTCAGGGTTGCATCAATGTGCACTATTCTTTGCTGCCGAAGTATCGGGGAGCAGCTCCGATTCCGTGGGCCATCCTCAACCGCGAAGAGTTGAGCGGCGTAACGACGATGAGGCTCGTGGAAAAAATGGACGCAGGCCCCATTTTTCTTCAAGAGGAAGTTGCTGTGTCCAAAGATGAGACCTGTGCTTCCTTGACGGCGAAAATGGTTCCCGTCGGAGCGCGACTCTTACTGGAGACGATTACGGGACTCAAGGCAGGGAGCATTAGTCCGCGCGCGCAACGGGAAGAAGAGGCGAGTTATGCCCGGATAATCAAAAAAGAGGACGGCGCGGTCAAATGGTATGAAACGGCCGCCGTCAGCGAGCGGCGTGTGCGTGCTTTTTGTCCATGGCCCGCAGCTTTCACTTATTGGCGTGGGAAGCTGCTCAAGATTCACCGCGCTGCGGTCGTGGTAACGGAACTAAGCGGTGAGCCGGGCGAGGTGATCCGGGCCGACCCGGGTGGATTCTGGGTTGCGACGGGTGCGGGTGTTCTGAGCCTGGAAGAAGTCCAGATGGAAAACAGGAAAAGGCTTGCTGCCGCGGAGTTTCTCGCGGGCGCAAGAATCCAAAAAGGTGAGCGCCTTTAAGACCCGCCATCAAGAAAAGCCTCGGGAACTGGCTCTCGATATCCTTGCAAAGGTAGATCATAGGGGATCCTACGCGGATACCCTCCTCGATTCCGCCCTAAAACAAACCAATCTCGAGCAGCGTGATCGGGCGCTGCTTACCGAGATGGTTTACGGCACGCTTCGCTGGCGCGGCAAAATCGATTGGATTGCTGAGCGGTTTCTTTCTCAACCCCTGTCGAGGATGAGACCCAGGCTACGCAATATCTTGCGGTTGACGCTCTATCAAGTCTTGTTTCTGAGCAGAATCCCCGAATACGCCGCAGTGAATGAAGGGGTGGCGTTGGCGAAGCGGTGGGGTGGACAAAAGGGAGGGGCGCTGGTGAACGCCGTCGTACGCAAGATCCTGCGCGAGAAGGAAAGCATTTCGTTGCCGAGCGCCGAGGAGGACGCCCTAAAGCATTTGGCCATAATCTGGTCACATCCGGAATGGCTCGTCCGTCTCTGGCAGGACTATATGCCGGGAGAGGACATCGCGGGTTTATTAGCAGCCAACAACAAAGAAGCTTTTGTGACACTCCGAGTCAATTCCATGCGTACAAATCGGTACGGTCTACTGGAGAGGCTGCAAGCACGGGGCGTCACGGCGCTGCCGTCCTATTGGTCGCCGCAAGGGATAAGGGTGCGAGCGGCTTCGGCCGTGGAAGGTCTCCCGGGCTTCCGCGAAGGGCTCTTCCAGATTCAAGGCGAGGCATCGCAGATCGTCGGTTTTTTGCTCGACCCTCAGCCGCACGAGATCGTACTCGATGCTTGCGCCGCACCGGGCGGCAAAACGACGCATCTTGCGGAACTCATGAAGGACCAAGGGGAGGTGGTGGCTTTAGATGCGTCAGCCCGCGGACTTGAGAAATTGAGTGAAAATGTGCAAAGGTTAGGTCTCGCATCGGTCAGGGCTTTTTACGCTGATGTGACACAAGGTTTGCCGCCGGGCTGTGCCCAGGCATATGATCGGATTTTGGTCGATGCTCCGTGCACCGGACTGGGAACGTTGCGTTCGCATCCCGAGGCAAAATGGCAACGCAAGACCACAGACATCAAACGCCTCGCGGAATTACAGCGCAGGATTCTTCAGAGCGTGGTTCAGTACTTGAAACCGGGAGGGATCCTGGTCTACGCCACCTGCACACTGACGCTGGATGAAAACGAAGGCGTAGTGACGGAATTTTTGCAGAGCGAAAGGAAAATGGTTTTGGAAGACGCCGGCTCCGTTCTTTCCGAAGATGCGAAGACAATGACACGGGGAAAGTACTTTCTTGCGCTGCCGCACAGGCACGATACGGATGGATTTTTTGCCGCCCGCATGAGAAGGGCCGCTTGATGAAGATCGCGCCGTCGATTCTTTCGGCGGACTTCAGTAGACTCGGGGTGGAGATTGCGGCAGTGGAGCGAGGAGGCGCCGACTGGATTCATGTCGATGTCATGGATGGCCACTTTGTTCCGAACCTGACCATCGGCCCGGTTGTGCTGGAATCGATTCGAAAGGTCACAAAGCTGCCGATGGATGTTCACTTAATGATTACCGATCCGGACAAGTATGCCCCTAAGTTTATTAAAGCTGGCGCCGACTCGGTGTCGATCCATCCCGATACCTGCGGTGATCCGATTGAAAGTCTAAGAAATATCCGCGCGCTGGGAGCAAAAGCTTCGGTTGCGGTTAATCCGGATGTGGCGCTGGAACAGGTCGAACCGCTGTTGCTACATGCCGATATGTTTCTCATGATGACGGTATTTCCGGGTTTTGCCAGTCAAGCCTTTATGGAAGACGTGATGCCAAAGATCGCGCGGCTAAGAGAGATCATTAGCGAAAGAAAGCTCCCCGTCTTGATCGAAGCCGATGGCGGCATCAAAGTTGACAACATCGCGCGTGTTGTTCAGGCGGGCGCTGAAGTCATCGTGTCAGGATCGGGTATTTTCAAGACGCCGGACTACCGCGAGACAATCCAGTTGATGAGGAAGGCAATTCGAAACATTCCTTCTCCTCTATAGTTTTTCCTCTCAGTATGCTACCTTCATTTGCGTCGGGGCGTGGCTCAGCTTGGTAGAGCGCACGGTTCGGGACCGTGAAGTCGGTGGTTCAAATCCACTCGCCCCGACCACTTCTTTCCCGGATCCGTTCCTATTCGTAACCCCCTTAGCCCCAGGCATCAACCGATTTATCAATACGAGTCAATATCTGTGCGTGTCAATTTACGCACAACTGATTAAGGATGGACTTAGCGTGCGCGTTGCGATAGAAATGATTCATTTGAGCGCCCCGAAACGAGCGTCAGTGAGCGAATATCTTGTCAGGGCCCTTTGTCTGTCGCGGTATAGGGGTACTAGGAAAGGGAGCTAGTCGCGATGGCCGAGAATACAATCTCTTGGGATACAGCCCCGGAAATCTGGTGCGGTTGGAAAGCCGCAGAGGGCTTTCGTCATGGCCAAGTCGCTTCGCTCCATTTAACCCCTGAATCACGAGGGGCTATGGTTTCGGTGGCGGAGGTGCATGCGGTTCCAGACCGGGGATTGAGGGGGGATCGTTTTTTCCGCCCCTCCTGGTCCGCGCTGGGCAGGCCGGACAAAGCGGTCACTCTGATCGAGCTCGAAACCATAGAGGCCGCCGAGGTCGAGCTAGGAACAAAACTGGTTCCCGGAGACATTCGCCGCAATATCGTTACCCGCGGTGTCCCGTTGCTTGAGCTTCTCAACCACGAGTTTAACGTCGGCGGCGTGGTTTTGCGCGGCCTGCGTCTGTTCGAGCCCTGCATGCACATGGAGAAGCTGGTCGGTGTTCCCGGTGTTTCTCGTGCGTTGCTGCATCGCAGCGGCCTCAAGGCCGCGATTCTTACCGAGGGCATCATTCGCGTAGGTGATTCCGTAACCCTGGGAGAGGTTACGCAGCCAAATCCCACGCCTTCGAGCTAGCCCGCCTGTCCTATCTCAGAAGCTTTCTCCGGCTCCTTACGGCAGCCGTTCGCTCGGATTTGCTAGGATCGGGTGGTTTCGACGAATAACTCATCGACAGGCATGCTTTTGCCGATGAGACCCTGCTCGCACGAATATTGGATGAGCGTCGCGAGATTTTTCTGGTTTGCCTTCCCGAGCCCGTAGGCCCACGGGTCAGAAGCAAAAATTTCTTTCTGCTCTTCGAGTGCGTGTTGAAACCACGCCAGAGGCACCCTTCTGGGGTTTTCCATTTTCCGCATAGCGATCTCTTTGGCACGCTCGAAAGCCTGCATGAGATTTCTTGGAACCCACGGATGGCGTTCGACGATCTCTTGACGAATCGCGGTGGTATGCATGATGGGGAAAATTCCGGTAGTCTGGTAATAAGCGATCTCGACCTCTTTGTCGTTCTCGAATAGACGCTTTACCTGCCGGTCCTTGTCCAGCACGGGTTGAATGATCTCCGGGTCCAGTTCTCCTTCGACGAGCATCTTTTCAATGTTCTCTCCTGGGGGTATGAGTTCTATGCGAAGCTCCCTCGGCGGCTCGGCTTCCACCGTTTCCTCCCCTTGCTTAAACCAGTGAACCCTTTGGTACGGAACCTCGTATTGATGGGTGCAGGATGCCACGGACCCACAAGTTGCTGGTCGTCTGGAAATGGCGCATGGCCACCTTCTTTCCGATCAGGTCCTGCGCCTTTTCGATCCCCTTAGTGGCATTGATGAAAATGAAGCCGTGACGGAACCTGCGATGGAGAAAAACCGGTATGGCAACAAAGGGGAGTTGGCAAAATCTGGCGACGAGATAATTCGACATGGAGAGTTCAGCCACGTCGAACTCGCCATTGCGGACCATCCGTGCATGGCGAACTTCGGCGTTGAACTCCGTACGAACCGTAAGCTCCATGCCATCTGGCTGCACACTTCCGTCCTGGAGCGGGCGAGTGATCTCGTAATCACCGCAGGCGAGTGTCAAATGAAGTTTCTTGGACATGGGTCTCTTCTATCATGGTAGAATTCGCGAACAAAGCGCGAAGCAGCCTTTCCTGGAGCCGTTTTTATCGACGGTATCCCCCGGCTACCGGCGCGCAGGCGGACGGGCTGAGTCGCTCGATGATGAATGGTAGCAGCCGGTGGAGACGCTAAAGAAGAATTGACAGTCTCTAGGACAAATTGCTAGCCTTGGGTAATCCGACCTCCGTAAGTCGGTGAATTGAACCATGTCTCTGGATACCAAAGAGCTGCGCAACATGTTGGGACGCTTCGCGACAGGCGTTACCGTCATTACGACTCGAGGCAAAAGCGGGCAAAAGCACGGCATTACAGCCAACGCATTTACTTCCGTTTCCTTAGACCCGCCTCTGGTGCTTGTTTGCATTGATAGGAACGCGCAGTGCTATCCCTGCTTTGAGGAGTCGAAGGTGTTCGCCGTAAACATCCTGAGCCATGAACAGGAAACGATCTCGCGTCGCTTTGCCACGAAAGGGATCGACAAGTTCGAGGGAATTGCCTGGCGCGCGGGCCCAAGCGGGGTGCCGCTCATTGAGGGAGCAGTAGGACACGTCGAATGCAGGATCGTGGAACGATATGAAGGTGGAGACCACACGATTTACCTTGCCGAAGTCGTAACGGGCAGCGTCTCGAATGATGAGCCGTTGCTTTTTTTCCGGGGGAAATACCATCGTTTAGGCGACGCACTATGACACGCCGTAGTGTGGGTTTGCGGCACCTGTCTCTAAAGACGAGCGCTTTGGAAAGCACAGTGCGCTTTTACACCGAGGTGTTAGGACTCGAGGTCGCTTTTCGGGTGCCCCGCAAAAGGGCATTTCTCCGCTGGCCGGGCCAGGATGATCTCTTGGATTTCGTTGCCGCCAAGGGAAAGATCAAGCCGGACCAGGGTCTGGATCATTTCGGGCTCAGGGTTGCGAAAGCTAACCTCAAGGCGGTTGAAAAGAAACTCAAAAATCACCACGTTGAAATCGCAGGTCGCAGAGGTCGAAAGAGCATCTATTTTCGCGACCCGAACGGCTATCTGGTTGAATTCTACTGCGATTGATAGATTAATCGAGAAAGATTCCGTTGCCTTGGTTATTTGCAGCGTTACTCGTGGATACGTTGTGCTCCCGTATACACATTGAAGCTTTGCCCGCGCACGAAACCCAGTAACGTGATGCCGAACTTGCGCGCCAGATCAACCGCGAGGCTGGAAGGGGCGCTTACCGCTGCGACGACCGCGATGCCGGCCATAAGCGCCTTTTGAATAATCTCAAAGCTTGTTCGCCCGCTGACCATCAGCAAGTGATCGCCAAGAGGAGTTTGACCCGCTAGTAGCTGATTCCCGACGAGCTTGTCGACGGCATTGTGTCTACCCACGTCTTCGCGCACGCATAGGAGATTGCCCGCGGCATCGAAGAGCGCCGCGGCGTGCAAGGCGCCGGTGCGGTCAAAAACCGATTGAGCGGCACGCAGCTTGTCGGGTAGCAAGTGAATCGTGTGCGCGTGGATGTGAGGCTGGTTCTTACTCAAAACCGGACATCCCCGTATTTGAAGAGCTTGCAAAGACGCTTTGCCGCACACCCCGCAACTCGACGTGGCATAAAAGTGGCGGCGTAGGCGGTTTATGTCCACTTTTAATCCGCTACGCAGTTGTGTGGTAACGACATTGCAGTTTTCTGGCGCGGCGTGTGTGGGAGGAGCTGGTTCAGCTGGTTCGAGGTCCGCTCGCCCGCGAAGGATCCCCTCGTTAAAAAGGAATCCGACGGCAAGTTCATAGTCGTGCCCCGGGGTGCGCATGGTGATGGCGACAGCTTTTTTGCTATGCTTGCCGTTGTGATCAATTCCGAGTCTGATTTCGAGCGGCTCCTCGACAACGAGAAGGTCCTGATCCGTTGTTCGTTTTGTGGTACAGACCTTTTCCACGACGGCCGGACACTTTTCAAGTCTTTCATGATTCCCTCGCGCCCTCTGACAATGGGATTACCTGCACGGTGGTGTTGTAGTCGGGAATTTCGCAAGCGGGATCGAGATGCCGGCGCCGAACCAAGCGATTTCCTTCCGGCCAGTGCACCTGGACATTGCCGCGTCGGATTGTCATGAACTTAACGCGACCCTTTAGCTCTCCCACGTGGGAGCGCACCAACACAGCACCGCCTTCGCTCAATCCTGCAAGCCGGGCATCTTCCGCGTTCATAAAGACCGCATCGCGATTCGAGCCAGTTAATGGGTCATAGTTCGACTGAACCATGCTGTTGAACTGTTTGCCCCGGCGGGTGCTCAACAAGAAGTGGCCTGGCGGCAATTGCGTTTCGGGTGGTTCTAAGGCCGAGAAGGATGCCTTGCGAGTCTGGGTCGGGAACTCGCCACCCGAGCATAGGAGCGACCCACCCCACTGGATGGCGTCGCCTTTAGCCTGTAGGTTTTGAATCCCGTCGTAAAAGGGTACGGCTTGCGCAATTTCACGCCGAATTTGCGTCGCGCCGTCAAAGTGGATGAGATGGCGGCGCTCGGGGTAAGCACGCTCGGCGAGGTCCATGAAAATCTGCCACTCAGGCCGGGCTTCGCCAACGCGTCTGCCCGGAATCTCCGGGCTAAAGAGAATGTATCGTTCCGTGCTCGTTTCGGTCGCGCCTCCCGGTTGCTCGTAGCGCGTTTGCGCCGGCAGGAGGAGGACCGTGTCGGCAGGATCGATCAACATTTGCGAAGTCACGACGATGTCCTGATGCACCCGCAGCGGGATCTGCGCCAAGGCATTGTGGATGAATTCTGGTTCAGGCAGCGTCTCCAGAAAATTTCCACCCGCGGCGTGCAGGACATCGATTTTCCCCTCATACGCCGCCTCGATCATGCCGACTGCCGAGAGACCCGGCGCAGCGGGTGTTTCGAATCGCCAGAGCGTTGCAAACTTAGCGACCGTCTCAGCATTGATCGGGTCGCCGCCAGGTAAACTCCACGGTACGCAGCCCACTTCCGCGCCGCCCTGAACGCCGCTGTGTCCGCGAATCGCCATGAGTCCACATTTGGGCCGCCCGATCATACCGCGGGCCAAGGCAAGATTAACGATCGCTTTGACGTTTTCGGTGCCAAAGGCATGTTGCGTCACGCCCATGCCCCAGACAAAGACCGCGGATTTAGCCTGCGCGTAGATCCGCGCAAAGCGCTCCATTTCGGCGCGTGGGCTGCCGGCGCGCTCTTCCAACATTTCCCAGGATTGAGTGTCCAGCTCCCGACAGAGGTCGGAGAAACCGGTCGTGTGGCTGTTGATAAAACCTTTGTCTATGGCTCCGATTTCGCGTAGCGATTTGACGACGCCGTTTACAAACGCGATATCCCCGCCGGTGTGGATCGTAAAAAAATCATCCGCCAGCCGGGTGCCGAATAGGGCGCTCTCGAAAACCGAAGGTACCCAGTAGCGCTCTAAGCCGGGCTCTCGAAGCGGGTTTAGAACCGCGATCTTGGTGCCTTGTTGCTTGGCATAGAACATGTACTTGGTTGTTACCGGTTGGTTGTTCGGGACATCGCTGCCGATAAAAACGAGCCAGTCGGTTCCGATCCAGTCTTTGTAGGAGCAGGTGGATGCGGCAACCCCTAGGGTCTGCTTGAGGGCGACGGTGCTGGGAGCGTGGCAGAGGCGCGAAGAATTGTCGACATTGTTGGTGCCGAGAAAGCGCGCCGCCTTCTGCGCTACGTAGTAGGTTTCATTCGTGATTCCACGCGATGTGAGGTAAAAGGCAAGCCTTTGCGGATCGGTGCTCCGGATGCGTGCGGCGGCAAAGTTTAACGCTTGGTTCCACGAAGTTCTGCGGAAGCCGGGATCACCGCGACGGCGTATCATTGGATACGGAAGACGGCCGAGGCTGCGAAGATCTCCGTTGTTTCCGGTTCTCAATGCGGCGACAGTCTCTAGATGACGGATATCCAGGGCAGGCATCGTATTGAGACGCAGCAGGTTCAGCCGCACCGTGCAGAGATGAATCCCCTTCATGGTGAAATCACGCATGCCGGTGGTCCCAAGCGCGCAGCCGTCGCACACGCCGTCGCGCAAAATACGCCATGCAAAGGGTAGCTGGCGGCGGTTTTTCCAAACCGTTTTCACAATCTCGAGATAATGGTTAGGCTTCACTTGCCCGAGGCCATTTGGCATCAAGCCTGCCCACGACGAGGGTTTCCAAAGGAAGGCCATACTCTCCGGTCAAGTCTTACAGCAGGCGAGGGCGGCTTGTAAAGCAACTGGCGTCAAGCCCACTCGTGCCAGACTCTATAAATCAACCCCACGCCGGCAACGATCAGAAGCGCGCCGGATAACCTGTGCATCAAAGGCTGCATGCGGGGTGACAAAAGCCTTCGTCCTCGGGCAATCGCATAGATCACCAGGGTCGTGAACGTCGCCGCACCAAGCCAAAAACCCAGAGGAAAAACCGCTCCTTCCCAAACACCGCCCTTTGCCAAACCTTGCCGTATGTAGGACCCGCCAACCGTGCCCCAATATAGGTAAGGGTAAGGGCTGGTTAAATGCGTGATCGCGGCCTTGGCGAACGAAGAAGCCGGGCGGTTAACTTTTGCGATTGTTTCCGCTGCGCTACCAAGACCTGGAGATTTTGCACCTGCGCGAATGGACTTAAATCCAAGCCATGCAAGAAAACACCCCCCCGCAAGGCCGAGGGTCTTAGCTACTTCCGTGGATACGAACGCCTGTAAAAGCCAGCCAAGCGGGACCATAACAGTGGCGTCGATCAGCACTGGAGCCGTCATGGCTGCAAGGCCCGCGCGAGCGCCGGCTTTTAATGTTTCCGTGGCGATCAGGATAATGGTCGGGCCCGGAATGGAAGCGATAGAGAAGCCGATGGCGAAGGCAACGGGAAAGTTCACAGAAGAGTAAACTAGAATCTTCCGGAGGCAGGGTCAAACTCTTCGCAACTGTCCGGCTGGCATTGTCGATGGCCGTTCCCGAACCGCGGTTGACGCGGGACAGTTTATGCGCCTATACTTTTTCGACAAGTTCTCGATCTCCCGGAAAAACTCTAAATAAAGCTCAGTTAGCTGTGACGACGACAGAAGCTGTACTAGCAGCGCTCAAGAAAGTTCAGGATCCCGAGTTGCATCGGGATATTATCAGCCTGGGAATGGTCAAGGACCTGACGGTGCAAGGCGGCAAGGTTTCCTTTACGGTGGAATTGACCACCCCTGCCTGTCCGCTGCGCGAGAGGATTCAAGACGATTGCCGCCAAGCGCTTACCGCAGTCGATGGAATTAGGGAAGTGGACATATCTTTCGGGGCTCAGGTCCGCGGGAGCAAAGTTGGGGCGGGGCAGACCGATCTCCTTCCGAGCGTGAAAAACGTAGTCTTGGTAGCGGCGGGGAAAGGTGGAGTCGGAAAATCGACTGTGGCTGCCAATCTTGCCGTTGCGCTGAAGATGCACGGGGCGGCAACGGGGCTGCTGGACGCGGACATCTACGGACCGTCTATTCCGATTCTCATGGGTGTCAGAGAAGAGCCAAAAAAAGTTCCTGTGGACGGAGGCTTCAAGCTAGGGCCACCCGTGGCGCACGGTATTCCTGTCATGTCGATAGGGTTTTTCCTCGAGCCGGACCAGGCCGTGATCTGGCGCGGGCCGATGCTCGGTAAAGCCCTGCACCAGTTGATGGCCGATGTGCACTGGGGGGATCTCGATTACCTTGTTGTGGATATGCCGCCGGGAACAGGAGATGTCCAAATTACGTTCTCACAGCAGCTCAAAGTCAGCGGCGCGGTTTTGGTGGCGACGCCGCAAGATGTGGCGCTGGCCGACGTTATTAGGGCCAAGTCCATGTTCGACAAGGTCATGATCCCGATCGTGGGGATCATCGAGAACATGAGCTATTTCGTTTGTGACGGCTGCCATAAGCGACACGAGATCTTTTCGCGCGGCGGCGCGCGTAAGGCGGCAGAGCGGTTCAAAATTCCTTTTCTCGGCGAAATTCCCCTCGTTTCTTCGGTGCGCCAGTGGGCCGATGAAGGAATGCCTGTCCTGGTGCGCGACCCCCAGTCGGAAGTTGGTAAAATCTTCATGGAGATCGCCGGAAATTTGGCCGGCCAGCTTTCCGTCGCTTCAGAGCGAGCCCAAAGGGCTCAAGGGCTAAAGATCATTTCCAGTTAGGCGTGCGGTATGGATTCTGCCGTTCCGGTCGAAATTCACCACATGAAAGAGAGAGGCGTGGTCCGTGTTACTTGGGATGATGGGCATGTCGGAGACTACCCCCGCGAGTACCTGCGTGGCTACTGCCCTTGCGCTTTGTGCCAGGGGCACGGCGGCAATATAAAGTTTATCGAGGCGGTTGCGTCAGGTCTGCACGAGATCAGCCCGGTGGGGAATTATGCGATTCAATTCGCGTGGGAGGACGGTCACAGCACCGGAATCTATACGTTTGAATACCTGCGTTCTCTTTGTCCCTGCTCCGATTGCCGCAGCGCGAAAGAGACGGAGAAGAGAAAGGAGGCATAGAAGTGGCGACCAAAGAAGAAATTTACGAGGTGCTGCAAACCTGTTACGACCCCGAAATCCCGGTCAATATCGTGGATCTGGGGTTGGTCTACGATGTGGAAGTCAAGGACGACACGGTGGATGTGAAAATGACGCTAACGGCTCCAGGCTGCGGTATGGGTAACATCATCGCCGCAGAAGCACGGGAGAAAATTCTTGAGCTTCCTGGCGTTAAGGAAGCGAACGTCGAGTTGGTGTGGGATCCGCCGTGGAACCCCGGCCTGATAAGCGATGAAGCAAAGCACAAGCTCGGAATCGTCTGAAAAGATTGGCGTCCTGAAGGACTGGAAAAGCGCGTCGATTATTATCATTACTTCGTAATTGTCTACCTGCTCCGCTGGTTGCCATACAGATCGATATGAAGTCGGGGTGTGTAGCGAAAGCCGTGGGTTTTGCAGCGATCGACGATCCAGTGCGCTTTTTCCTGTAACTCCTCTCTCGTAGTTCCTTGGGCCATCACCACGATGCGCTCGGGGTCAACATCCATAAGCTTTTCGATTATCGCGTGGATCTCCTCAAAGTCCTGTTCCCGGTCAACGACAAATTTGAGTTGATAGTCGTAGCTAGCCATATAAGCTTGGATCGCCGCGAAATTAAGCCGCCGTTCTTCGTGCAGGGGAGCATACTGACCTTGCGCTTTTTCCCACGGCGTTGAGTTGGAAAGTTTCGGGCTCATTGAAATCAGGCTACACGGCAGGGGTCTAAAAACGGTCGCTGCCGTTTCAATCGTGAGATGGTAAGCTTGCGCCACCAGGGCTTTAGCCAAGTCCTCGATTCCGTCCGCAATAAGAGGCTCGCCCCCCGTTATGACCACATGTGTGGCACGGTATTTTTTCACCTCATCAAGAATCTGGGAGAGAGTTCGGTCCCGGCCAGTGGGTTGCCATGAGGTATACGGGGTGTCACACCAGGAACAGCGGAGGTTGCATCCTGACGTGCGAATGAAGGCCGACGGTACTCCGACGAGAATTCCTTCGCCCTGGACGGAGTAAAAAATCTCAGCGATGCGCACGCGAATACGAATTCGTCTTACTTTTGATTTTCTTTTTTTTCTCGAGTGGTCATCCGGTCCATAATTTGCCGAAGCTCAATCCTGGTTAACCATATCCGGATGAGCCATCCAGGAATGATCGCTATTAATGCGATGATGAGGATCGTGGTTATGACGCCAGGGTCATCGAACATAACGAGGAATTCCGGCCAAAGGCTCTTAAATCGCTGCGTACCTTTGCTGTCTATTCTCATGCGTATAGAATTGGCGCTGGTTTGTCAAATGTTCGGTTTGTGACGGTGCACGTGACGGGGACCTGCCGGGTTGCGCCAAAGTAGGCAGCCAACGGGAAAGGAGAGAAAGAATTCAGATCGAATGGGCTTTGGAACGTGCCAACGCCAGCAGCTCAGGCATCGGCATGTTGGAAGCAAGAATGCAAATTTCATCGTTTTCGCGGTGCATCACTGCATTGACGCCCCCCTTGGTAAAAGTGTAAAAATTCATCTTTTTCTCGCTGTCAAAAACAATCCTAGCCGAGGGTGGCGCGTCGCCCTCCGTGCCGAGAAAAGTGTAACAAATTAATGAAAAAGCCTTGCTTTCATAGACCACGGCAATAACCGAACGTCCGGCAAGATTACTTACCAATCCTCCCTTCTGCTTAAGATCCGTCATGGAAAAGTCGTATCCCATGGGGCTAAAACGACCCTGGACGGCCTGGGCTAATTGCTCCTTTAACTTTTCCGGATTCGAGTTACTCAGGAGCTGCGTCTCGCCACGCAAGATTCCTCCGTAAGTTGCCACGGCCATTAGGGAGATCGTCGGTCGCATGAAAAATGCAAGGTAGAGGACGGGAGGAATGAACAGAACTAACAGCGCAGTGGCAAAGACCGGACGGAACAACTTCCTGGCAGAGAGCTGCTCCCAAAAGCCGGGGGGTTCAGCGCCTGTGGACGAAGCTCTTGCCTCACTTAAGATCGCTTGGCGCAGGTGTGCCGGCGCGTAAAAATGGCTGCCCACCATTCGCAGCTGGTTTTTGAGGCCCTGCTCCTCCCGGTAGACCAATCGACATCTTGGACAAACCTGGAGGTGATCTTCGATGGCGGTTCGCTCTTCGGAAGAAAGTTCCGAGTCGACCAGCGCAGTGATCAAATCCGGTGCCTCTTCGCATCTCATTGCTCTTCTCGTCCCTATCTTCCGGTCTCCAGATAACCGCCGAGATACTTGTGCATGAGTCTTCTGCCCCGGGAAAGACGCGAGCGAACAGTCCCAACAGGGCAGGAAAGAATCTCAGCAGCCTCGGCATAAGACAGGTCTCCCAAATCGACCAATAGCAGAGGAAGCCGGTACTCGTACGGTACTTTTCTCAGCGCCTCGGATATTTTTTCTCGTAGCTCCCTGCGGAGGAAAGCACTCTCGGGGCTAGGATTCGATGATACAACGGTTTCCAAATAGTTCGGGGACCTGTCGGTGACTGGGTCCCGGGTGTCCGCAAAGACCCATCTTTTACGCTCCCGGTAGTGATCGAAGAAAAAATTATAAAGAATCTTGGTTAGCCATGCCTTTAGATTGGTGCCGGCGGTGAACTGCCCGCGAGAGTTGAGGGCGCGCGCGTAAGTTTCCTGAACAAGGTCTTGGGCCTGGTCGGGCTCTTTTGCCAGATGGGAAGCGACACGGTACAAGTGATCAAGATGCTCCATCGCCTCGCGGGCAAACTTTTCCCTCTCATCCACACCATCTTTCTTGTCCCAATCCACGCAAGCAATTCTAAACAAAGAGGGGGCGGCTGTCCATTTAGCAAACTGGCTTTTGACCAGTAAAGTTCCCTTTTGTTAACAACCCCTTTAGCTTCCCGAGCTGTTATGCACAGTAGGGTGACCAGTGACTGCGAGGTAGAAGACAAATATGACATTCTTTCTGCCACAAAAAATCGGACCGTTAGATCTGTTACGTACAATAATTTACAGGGTGAAATCTGACGCTTCATTCCAACTTGGATGCGCTCTGGCAAGCTGGCCTTATCACTGGCGCCCATTTGGGAGTATGTCGGCGATGACAAACGGCATAAGGGCAATGAGAACTCATTGCCGCGTGAACGAAGGCGTTGGGTTCAGAGCTGGGTACTTTTGAAGGAAGTTCTGGCGCGGGTTTTTCGGCCAGAAACTAGAGTTCTTTCTTGCCTCGCGAGGAAACTGGGCAAACGGTGTTTGTTTATTGAGCAAATCAGCAAAAACGCCTTGTTTTACTAGAGAAATTAATAACCCGAACCGTACCATTTTTGCTTTACTTTTGACCCCGAATTCAGTATAATTTTTACACTTGCCTTAGGTTAGTAAGTTCCCGACTTTATTGAGAAAATTCAACAACACCAAGTAGAGAAAATATGGCTGAAGGAAAATCGAGCGATCAATCTGAATACAGCGCTGAAAATATCAAAGTTTTGGAGGGGTTGGAAGCGGTCAGAAAACGCCCGGGGATGTATATTGGGGACACGGCTGAGCGCGGCCTTCATCACCTGGTCTACGAGGTCGTCGACAACTCCATTGATGAGGCGCTGGCAGGTCATTGCGACAAGATCGATGTAACGATCCACATCGATAACAGCATTACCGTGATCGACAATGGTCGCGGCATCCCGGTCGACATTCATTCCACAGAAGGGGTTTCCGCTGCCGAAGTGGTGCTTACGAAACTACATGCGGGTGGCAAATTCGATAAGGTTTCCTACAAAGTCTCCGGTGGTCTCCATGGCGTCGGAGTCTCCGTGGTTAACGCTCTGTCGGAAACTTTAGAAGTTGAGATCAAGCGGGACGGTAAAGTTTACCAACAGACCTACGAGAGGGGCCACCCACAGGGCACGCTGAAAGAGATCGGCAAAACGAAAGAGCGGGGTACCCGAGTTACCTTCAAGCCCGACAATCAAATCTTTGAAACACTTGAATTCAGCTTCGATATTCTTTCGCAGAGATTGCGGGAGCTGGCCTTTTTGAATAGCGGTGTGAAAATCACCATCGAAGATGAAAGAAGCCAGAAAAAGCACGAGTTTTTCTATAAGGGCGGTCTCCTGTCTTTTGTCGAGCATTTGAACCGCGCCAAAACCGCCATTCACGCAAAAGTCATCCATTTTGAAGGCGAAAAAGACGGTGTGGAAGTCGAAATCGCCATGCAGTGGAACGACGGTTATTCAGAAAATGTTTTCTCCTTCGCCAATAACATTAACACCACAGAAGGCGGCACTCACCTCATCGGTTTTAAATCTGCCTTGACGCGCACTATTAACAGTTACGCTATTGACAACGGGCTGCTGAAGAAGGACGACGAAAACCTTCAGGGGGAAGACGTAAGGGAGGGTTTGACTGCGGTCCTCAGCGTGAAGGTTCCCGAGCCGCAGTTTGAAGGGCAAACAAAAACCAAACTCGGCAATAGCGAGGTCAAGGGAATCGTCGAGGCATTAATCAACGAGAAGCTTGCCAGCTATTTCGCCGAACATCCCAGTGACGCCAAGAAAATCGTGGTCAAGGGCGTCGAGGCAGCTCGGGTCAGAGATGCAACACGCAAGGCCAAGGAGCTGGCGCGACGCAAGGGCGCTTTAGACTCGGGTTCTCTGCCGGGCAAGTTGGCGGATTGCCAAGAACGAGACCCGGCTTTGAGTGAATTGTATCTTGTCGAGGGAGAGTCCGCCGGTGGCTCTGCAAAACAAGGCAGGGATCGCCGCAATCAGGCTATACTTCCGCTTAAGGGCAAGATTCTCAATGTCGAAAAAGCGCGTTTCGACAAGATGCTCTCCTCCCAAGAAATTCGCATCATGATTACCGCTCTCGGTACGGGGGTGAAAGAAGACTACGATCCGGCAAAGCTGCGTTATCATTCCATTGTCATCATGACAGATGCCGACGTGGACGGTTCACACATTCGAACTCTACTGCTGACTTTTTTTTACCGCCAAATGCCGGATCTGGTAGAAAAAGGCCATCTCTTCATCGCTCAGCCGCCTTTGTACAAAGTCAAGCGCGGGAGGCGGGAGCGTTACATAAAAGATGAATCCGGATTCGAAGACTACCTGATCGAGGCGGGAACCGAAGATATTCGGGTACGAACGGGGAGCGGCGGTAACGGTCTTGCCGGCCAGCCTCTACAGGGCTTTGTCAAAAAAGGGCTCCGCTTCGAGAAAATGATGATGGCGGCGGTACAAAAAAAAGAAGCCGGTCCGTGCTCGAAGCGCTGCTACTGGCCGAGGATTTTAACGAGGAAACCCTAAAGGATGAAAAGGCTCTGAAAAAACTGCAACTCCAACTTGCGTCCTACATCAACTTAACGGCGCCGAGCGAAGCGCCGCTTTCCTGTGACGTTCAAGAAGATGCGGAACATGGGTGTTTCAAGCTTGTTTGCTCCACGCGCTCGAACGGGACGGGGCTGCAGACGGTTGTCGATTACGAATTCCTCACGAGCCCGGAATACAAAGAGATTAAACGCGTTTGTTTGGATGTGATGAGCCCCGGATATCCACCCTACTCGGTCGAGAACGGTAATCAGAAACAGCGACTCCGGTCCCTCAAGGAGCTTCTGGATTACGTCATGGAATCGGGCAAGAAAGGTCAGGACATCCAGCGCTATAAAGGGCTTGGAGAAATGAATCCGGAACAGCTGTGGGAAACAACAATGAATCCGGAGACCCGAGTTTTCTTACAAGTACGAATCGAGGACGCGGTCGAAGCAAACGATATCTTCTCCACTTTGATGGGCGATGAAGTGGAACCGAGGCGCAAGTTTATCGAAGAGCACGCCCTGTCCGTAAAAAACTTGGATATCTAACGAAGAGGGACTTAGTGAGGGTGAATTCGGGACTCATTCACTAACTCAGCCATCACTAGCTCACTAGACCTTATTCATGGAAGCAACCCCGCGACAACAGAAGGTCCCCGTCTACATTGAAGACGAGATGCGGCAGTCCTTCATGGACTACGCCATGAGCGTCATCATCAGTCGCGCCCTGCCGGACGTTCGGGACGGCCTGAAGCCGGTTCATCGTCGCGTGCTCTACGCCATGTATGAGATGAGTCTCACGCACGACAAACGCTACCGCAAGAGTGCCGGTGTCGTGGGCGAGGTGCTGAAGAGCTACCACCCGCACGGTGATACCGCCGTATACGATACCATTGTTCGCCTCGTGCAGGACTTCTCCATGCGTTACCCGCTGCTGGACGGCCAAGGAAACTGGGGGAGCATTGACGACGATCCTCCAGCGGCGATGCGTTACACTGAAGTCCGCATGCACCAACTGGCCGAGGAAATCCTCGCCGACATTGAGAAAGACACCGTCGACTTTGTTTCGAACTACGATGACACACTAAAGGAACCAACGGTTCTCCCGTCGCGGATTCCGAACTTGCTGGTCAATGGCGCGGCCGGTATCGCTGTCGGAATGGCGACCAATATTCCGCCTCATAATTTGGGCGAAGTGATTGATGGATTAATCGCCATGGTGGATGAGCCCGATATCACGATCAAGCAACTGATGAAGTTTATTCCAGGACCGGATTTTCCCACCGCTGGATTTATCCACGGCGAGGAGCCGATTATTCAGGCCTACAACGAGGGCAAAGGTCTCATACAGATGCGGGGCAAGGCCTTTACAGAAACGGTCAAACGCACCGGTAAAGCGCAGATCGTCATCAGCGAAATCCCGTATCTGGTTAGCAAAAAGCGGCTCATCGAGCACATCGCAGCGCTGGTCAATGATAAGAAACTCGAAGGGATCGCTGATATCCGCGATGAATCAGACCGGGAGGGCATGCGCATTGTCGTGGAGCTTAAGCGCGACGCGGTGGCCGAGATCATCATCAACCAGCTTTATAAGCACACGGCGCTACAAGAATCGTTTGGTGTTAACATGCTTGCCATCGTCGATGGGAAGCCAAAGTTGCTCAATCTCAAGGAGGCACTGAAAGCTTTCTTGGATCATCGCAAGGAGGTGGTGACCCGGCGCACCGCCTATGATCTCCGTAAGGCGGAAGAGCGGCTCCATATTTTAGAGGGCTTTCGGATTGCCCTGGACAACCTCGACGCAGTGATCACATTGATTCGCAATTCCCAGGATCCCAAGGTCGCCAAAGAGGGCTTGATGACGAACTTCGCGCTGAGCGAGATCCAGGCGCAAGCGATCCTGGACATGCGTCTTCAGAGGTTAACCGGTCTTGAACGGGACAAGATCCTAGAAGAACACCGCGAGACGGTCCAACTGATCGCGAAGCTTAGAGGCATCCTGGGGGATGAAAAAGAGATCTATAAGATTATCGTCGCGGAACTGAAAGAGATCAAAGAGAAGTTCAGTGACGACCGACGAACCGAAATCGTCAACCGTTCGGAAGAAATCTCGATTGAAGACCTGATCGTTGAGGAGGACATGGCGGTCACGATCTCTCACGAAGGCTACATCAAGCGCAATCCGGTAACTCTTTACAGAGCGCAACGGCGGGGTGGCAAAGGGAAAATCGGAACCACGACACGGGAAGAAGATTTTGTCTGCTATCTTTTTGTCGCATCAACCCATTCCTACATCCTGTTTTTCACGACCACGGGCAAAGTCTACTGGATCAAGGTTCACGAACTGCCCCAGGCCGGCAGAGCCGCCAGGGGCCGGCCAATTGTCAACCTTCTCAATCTCGGACAGCGAGAGAAGGTCTCGGCTTTTCTCTCCGTGCGCGAGTTCCAAGAAGGGCGTTTTGTTGTCTTCGCAACAAAAAAGGGACTAATCAAGAAGACCGAACTGATGTCATACTCGAACCCGCGCTCGAGTGGCATTCGTGCGATTGCCCTCGAGGATGGAGACGAGGTGATCGGTGTTTGTCTGACAGACGGGCAGCAGGAGATCCTCCTGTCCACCGCAGAAGGACAGGCCATCCGCTTCAAAGAAGATCAAGTCCGGCCCACCGGGCGTGGGACGTACGGAGTGGTTGGGATGCGGCTCGATGAAGGCGATGCGGTGGTGAGCATGGAAATCCTCAGCTTGGGGGCGACGATTCTAGCGGTTGCGGAGAACGGGTTTGGCAAGCGCACGGAAGTGGATGAATACCGTCTCACTTCCCGGGGCGGCAAGGGTATCATTACGATGAAAACGACGGAGAAGACCGGTCGCGTCGTGGGCGTCCAGCAGGTGACCGCGGAGGATCAACTCATGCTCGTTACTAATACAGGCAAGATCATTCGTCTCCGGATCAAAGACATTCGTGTCATCGGGCGCAACACTCAGGGGGTCCATCTAATCGATTTGGAGGAAGGGGAGCGGGTGGTTTCACTGGCGCGCTTAGCGGAGAAAGAAGAAGAGGAGGAAGAGTAATTCATAATGGGTGGTGAGGAACAGGCGTTCACACGAACGCGATAACTGACAAGTCCATCCAGAGCCATGGTGGGGACCATCGGGATCATCGGCGCAGGGGGTTGGGGTACAGCGTTAGCCAAGATTCTATCTGCGAAGGGGTTGGAGGTCGTGCTGTGGTGCCGTAGCGAGGAAACCTTCAGGAACATCGTCGACAAAGGGGAGAATCCATCTTACCTTCCCGGAATTCCGGTTCCCGCAAGTGTCCGTGTGACGCGGTCAATAGAAGAGGCGGTTACGGGCAACGAAATTTTAATCTGTGCGGTCCCGTCGCATGGTGTTCGTGAGACGTTAGGTCCCGGCGCGTCTGGCCTTTCCCCCCAGGCGCTTGTGGTCTGTGCAACAAAGGGGATTGAGGAGGGCAGCCAAAAGACGATGGGCGAGGTTCTGTCGGAGGTGCTGGGACAGAATGTCGTGGAAAGGCTAGCGTTTTTGTCCGGCCCTTGTTTTGCCTTTGAGGTTGGACGAGGGTTGCCTGCGGCCGTCACGGTCGCCGCCCGGAGGGAAAACGTGGCGCGGCGCGTTCAAGACGCGCTGAGCACACGGAGTTTTAGAGTTTATACGTCAAGGGACATCGTCGGCGTGCAGATCGGGGGAGCGGTAAAGAACGTGATCGCGATTGCCGCGGGGATTAATGACGGCCTGGAGCTGGGGGCGAACAGTCGGGCCGCGCTCATCACCCGTGGCCTGGCAGAAATGACCCGTCTGGCCGTCAGGATGGGTGGGGAACCTCTCACTCTTTCGGGACTCGCGGGCCTCGGAGACTTGGTTCTTACGTGTACCGGAGATCTGAGTCGAAACCACCGAGTTGGTGTCGAGATCGGCCGCGGTCACAAGATCGGGGAGATTCTCAAGGGCATGCGAATGATCGCCGAAGGAGTGAGGAACACAGGCACGGTTTATCGACTTGCCGGTCAGTTACACGTAGAGATGCCGATTGTGGAGCAGATGCAGTTTGTGATCAACGATGGGAAAGATCCGGTGGCGGCGGTGCGCGATCTTATGCAGCGATCGCTTAAAGCCGAGTGACCGATCGAGGGGATTAAATTGACAAAGCAGGGCGGATCTGATTGAACGAAAGTGGGCGTTGTGCAGGAAGGACTATGGCATGAAGAGAACTTATCAACCGAGTAATTTAAGACGCAAGAGGACGCACGGGTTTCTCGTACGGATGGCAACACCGGGTGGCAAAAAAGTCCTGAAGCGTAGAAGAGCCAAAGGTCGCAAACGATTGACCGTCACAGTTCCACCGAAGCGGGCGCGCACGTAGATCAGAGGTGGGTTGCTTCTGGACGCGGAGACCTTTCCTAAAACCGCCCGTCTCACCAAACGCTCCGAGTTTTTGGATCTGTTTCGCGGGGGTAGAAAGGTTCATACCGCGCACTTCATTCTTTTTAGCAAGGCTCGTAGCATGGGTGAAAGCAGACTTGGGGTTACCGTCAGCACAAAGGTCGGTAATGCAGTGGTCCGTAACCGCGTCAAGAGGGCGTTGAGGGAGTTGTTTCGTCGCCGATATCGCAAGCTTCTGTCCCAGCGCGACGTTGTCATCGTTGCCAAGCGAGGGGCCGGAGAGCTTCCTTGGCCAAAGATCCACAATGAGATCGAAGAGGGTTTAACGCATAGATGGCGAAAGCGAAAAAATGGATAGGTTTGTGCAAACAGGACTGATCGTGCTTCTTCAAGGCTACCGGCGTTACCTGTCCCCAGGTTTGCCCGGTACTTGCCGGTTTTTCCCCAGCTGCTCCGCTTATGCTCTTGAGGCGATTGCCCGGCACGGCTGCGCGCGCGGCGGCTGGTTAGCGATGCGGCGTTTGCTTCGTTGTCATCCGCTTCATCCCGGGGGTTTGGATCCGGTTTTGTAGGAAGCGCCGATGGAAAAAAGAGCCTTTCTGGCAGTGCTCCTTTCGTTGTTGATTCTGGTGGCGTACCAAGAATGGCTGGCTCACCAGTATGGTTCTACTCCGTCCTCGGAAGCGGAGCAAAAGATTGAAAAGAAGATCGACCCCGCTAAGCCTAAGGTTCTATCTGAGATCAAGCCCGCAGTTCCCGCAATTTCATCTTTTCAAAAAGAAATCAAAGAGGTCCGTGTGGAAACCGATCGGTACGTGGCGCTCTTCAGCAGTAAGGGGGCCCGCCTCAAGGGTTTCGCTCTGAAACAGTACCGCACCACGGTCGAGAAAAACAGTCCGCCGGTCGAGATGATTTCCCACGAGCCCGGTGTCCCCTATCCGCTTGGCCTTCGTCTGATCGCGCCAGCAGTATACAATGACGAAGATTTAATGTACGCGGTGACCGGCAATGATCTGCGCCTTGTCGACAATGCCAAAGGAAGCTTGATTTTTGAGGGACAAACTCCCGCGGGGATTTCGCTCAAGAAAAAGTTCACGTTCACAGGGTCGAGCTACACGATCGACATGGATGTTACGGTCGGAAGCTCCGATAGCAATTCCAACCCGGATTTCCTGTTGACGTCACAACTGCAAGGACCAACTCCGGAGGCTCATTTTGAGGGATTTTTGGGCCTCGTCGGCAACAAGCTCCTCCACGAACCGGCAAAAGAGCCGCAAAAAGAACAAGAATACACCGGCACCGTGTCATGGGCAGGATTCGGCTACACTTACTTTCTTTTCGCGGTGCTGCCGGATGCGACAAAAGAACAGAAGGTGACGGTCGGGGAAACCAAAACGTTTTTCACTTTGGACCTTGCCTCTCTGGCGAGTAACCAAGGGGCGTCAAACGACCACTACACACTTTTCATTGGCCCTAAGGATCTCAACGTTCTCAAACCTTTGGGGAGAGGACTCGAGCGTTCCATTAATTTTGGCTATTTCAGTTTTATTTCCCTGCCGCTCCTTTATGTGCTGAGATTTTCTCACCGGTTCACGGGAAGCTACGGGATCGACATCATTCTTCTGACCGTCCTGATGAAACTGGTGACCGCACCCCTGACGCACAAAAGCTATACCTCGATGAAACAAATGCAGAAACTCCAGCCGCAGATGGAACGGCTGAAAGAAAGATTCAAAGACGACAAAGAAAAGCTGAATAAGGAAATCATGGAGCTTTATCGGCGCAATAAGGTGAATCCTTTGGGAGGATGCTTGCCGATGGCGTTGCAAATACCGATTTTCTACGGTCTGTATAACGCCCTGCAAACGCCGATCGAACTGCGTCACGCGCCCTTCATGTGGATCAAAGATCTTTCCCGCCCAGATTGGCAGTCACTGCCTTTTACAGCCCCCGGCTGGTGGCCTCCTTTCTTGCCTTCGGGTATTCCGGTGCTGACGATCTTAATGGGCGTGAGCATGTTCATCCAGCAATGGATGAGCCCAAGCGCCGGGGATCCCAACCAAAAACGCATGATGATGCTCATGCCGATTATGTTCACGGTGATGTTTATCAATTTCCCTTCCGGTTTGACCATCTACTGGCTGGTCAATAATGTTCTGAGCGTCGCCCAGCAGTATCTGGTTAACCGCATGGACCGCTAGGGGCGGTTTCGAGGTGCTGAATATGGATTACGTGGAGACCGAGGCTGACACAATTGATCGGGCGATCGAAGATGCGCTCAAGGCGCTAAGAGTAGAACGCGACAAGGTGACTATTGACGTCCTGGAGGAGGGAAGCAGGGGGTTTCTGGGAATCGGCGCCAAGAAAGTGCGGATTCGGGCCGCCGTCAGGACGGCGGTGGTTTTGCAGAACGAGGCGGATGCCGAGGAGCAGCGGTTGCATCAGCAGGAAAGTCTTTCCGAAGAGAAGAAAGCTATTCTAGGCGAAAAGGGTAAAGAGGCGTTGGAAAAGATGCTGCGCTTGATGGGGATCGAGGCAACGATAGAGCTCAAGACAGGGAACGACCCAGAAGACATTGTGCTCAATATTCAGAGTTCTCATGGAGGGCTTCTCATTGGGCGCGGGGGACAAACCCTCCAAGCACTGCAGTATCTTGTGATGCGAATTGTGGGCAAGGAAGAAGGAAGCGGGAGCGCGCGCATCGTTGTCGACACTGAAAACTACCACGAGCGCCACCGTAAGAAGCTGCAAGACACGGCGTTGCACTTGGGGGAAAGCGCAAAAAGGCAAAGAAGGACCGTCTCTCTGGATAACCTGAGCGCGCATGACCGGCGCATCATTCACCTCACGCTGGAAGACGATCCTTGGCTCACCACCAAGAGTTTGGGGCAGGGTCCTTACCGGCGGTTGCTGATTATCCCTCAGGGAGATCGCAAGAACAAAGAACCGGAAAAAGGTGGCTCCAACGCCGCTTCTAGGGAAGAAAAAAGCAAAGAATAAGCGGTCGCGGTGAATTCTCTTGTCAGTGCTGCATGGATCTCCCTGAGGGCAAAGTCTGTGGACAAGCGCACGCCGAGGAGATCTGCCGGGCTGTCTGACGGTGGTGATTTTCGTATTAGCCGATGGGCGGCGCAACCACAAAGAGCCTCGGTTGACCCGCTCAGGGGTGTCCATTATGATACTATTATGATTACGCGTAGAAAGAGCCGGCAAATTCATGTCGGGGGACTGAAAATTGGGAGCGACGCTCCGATCACCGTTCAGTCGATGACCAAGACAGATACGCGTGATGTCCGTGCCACCGTTCATCAGATCTGGGCATTAGAGGCTGCAGGCTGTGACCTCGTGCGCGTGGCGGTGCCGGTTCGGGAGGCGGCGGAGCAACTGGGCGAAATCAAGCGGCGAATCCGCATTCCCCTAATCGCGGACATCCATTTTAATTACAAACTCGCTTTGATCGCTTTACAGCAGGGTGTAGATGGTTTGCGTCTCAATCCCGGGAACATCGGGGCGCGTTGGTGCATCGAGGAGGTCGTGAAGCTGGCTTCCGATAGGAAGATCCCAATTCGCATCGGCGTCAACGGCGGATCGTTAGAAAAGGATCTGCTGGCGAAATACAACGGAGCGACGGCCGAAGGGATGGTCGAGAGCGGGCTCCGGCATGTCCGTATTCTCGAAGATCTGGGATACCGAGAAATCAAAATCTCACTCAAGGCTTCCGACCCTTTAATGATGATTGAGGCCTATCGCATGCTGGCGTGCCAAGTGGATTATCCACTGCATTTGGGCGTCACCGAGGCGGGAACTCCGACCGTGGGAGCGGTGAAGTCCGCAGTTGGCATTGGCACGCTTCTGGCCGAAGGCATCGGTGACACTATCCGCGTCTCCCTTGCTGCAGATCCGGTTGAAGAGGTTCGGATCGGGATTGAAATCCTCAAGTCTCTGGGTTTGCGCAAGGCAGGCCTAACCTTTGTTGCCTGTCCCTCTTGTGGTCGCGCGGACATCGATTTGGTGGCGCTGGCCAGACAGGTCGAGCAACGGATGGCTCCCTACTTCAACAAAGATATCCACGTCGCGGTGATGGGCTGTGAGGTCAACGGCCCAGGCGAGGCACGGGCTGCAGACCTTGGCGTTGCCGGCGGAAAGGGGATCGGTCTTATCTTCAAGAAGGGCGAAGTGATCCGCAAAGTGCCCGAGCCCCAGATCGTTGACGCCCTGATGGAAGAGGTCGAAAAGTTGGTTGCGGAGAAGGAGACGGAAAAAGCAGTGGCGGCGGCTGATTAGGGATTCCTTTTTACTGCAACGTTTGTCCCATCGAGATAACGGTGCGCTGGAGCCACGCTCTCATTCCCACTGTCAAAGAAGATCCTGCGGACGCGGAGGTCATCAGTCACAAACTTCTGGTGCGGGCTGGCATGATGCGGCAGGTGAGTCGGGGGATCTACGACTATTTGCCGCTCGGTCTTAGAGTGCTCCGCAAAATCGAAGCCATCGTCAGGGAAGAGATGAATCGCGCCGGAGCCCAAGAGCTTTTACTACCCGTCACGTGTCCCGCAGAGCTGTGGCAAGAAAGCGGCCGCTGGCAAGAGTACGGCAAAGAGCTGCTGCGCTTTAAGGACCGTCACGAAAGAGATTTCTGCCTCGGTCCCACGCACGAGGAGGTGATTACGGACTTGGTGCGCCGTAGCGTGCGCTCCTATCGGGAACTCCCTTTTAATCTCTATCAGATCCAGACCAAGTTCCGCGACGAGATCCGTCCCCGCTTTGGCCTGATGCGTGGCCGGGAATTTATTATGAAAGATGCCTACAGCTTCCATGCAGACGCGCAGGACTGCAAGCGCGAGTACCAAAACATGTTTGCTGCCTACAAACGAATCTTTGCCCGGTGCGGTCTTCGGTTTCGTCCGGTCGAGGCCGACACGGGTGCCATTGGCGGCACCGCATCGCATGAATTTCAGGTTCTGGCGGAATCCGGTGAAGACGTGATCATGAGCTGTCAACGCTGTGAATATGCGGCAAACGCGGAAAAAGCGGAAGTGCGAAGCCAGAGACCTTCCGCCCGCAGTCTCGAGGAGTCACCGCCACCGTTAGGGAAAGTTCCCACGCCCAATAGAAAAAGCGTTGCCGAAGTCGCAGCTTTTCTCGGGTTGCCGGAGGAGCGCTTCATTAAAACGCTCGTTTACCAAGCGGATCAGGGAGATCTGGTGGCCGTGCTGGTTCGGGGTGACCACGAGATCAACGAATTAAAGCTTGCCCGATTTTTACGGGTGAAAAGCCTCGCGCTTGCCGATGAGGGCGAGATCGAGAGGGTCACCGGCGTCCCCCCGGGTTTCCTGGGGCCGATCGGTCTACAACTGCGGATTGTTGCAGATCAGGCGATACATGGGATACGCGCAGCGGTGACCGGTGCGAACGAATCGGATGCTCACTTCGTTGAAGTCGACCAAGAGCGAGACTTTACTCCCGCGGCCTTCGGGGACCTGCGTCTTGCCACCCCGGGTGACCCCTGCCCGCGCTGCGACGAGGGGATCTTAGAGCGTCACCGGGGGATTGAAGTCGGACAGATTTTCTATCTGGGCAAGAAATACAGCGAATCGATGGGCGCGACCTATCTTGATGCGGAAGGGCGCGAGCGGTCTCTGGAAATGGGATGCTACGGGATCGGCGTGAGCCGCCTCATTGCTGCCGCCATCGAGCAAAACCACGATGCGAACGGAATTATTTGGCCCTTTTCCATCGCGCCGTTTCAGGTTTTGCTTCTGCCCATTAACCTGCAAGACGAACGCATCCGTCAGGTTGTGCTGAAACTTTACGAGGAACTCGCAGAACGGCAACTGGAGGTTCTTTTGGATGATCGCGATGAACGTCCCGGAGTCAAGTTTAAAGACGGCGATCTTATCGGTGTTCCCGTCCGTGTTACGGTGGGGGAGAAAGGATTAGCCAGAGACTGCGTTGAGGTGCGCTGGCGCAGAGACGCCAGGACTGAAGAAATTCCCGTAAGCGATGCGGTGCGCCAAATCCAGACAATCGTCACGAGGGAGTTGGGTTCCTGATCCGATGGTATCGAACCTAGAGCTGTTGCGAACCCCGCAGTCAGTACGCGAGCGCCTCATTCTGGCGCTCGACGTGGATGGCTTGGGTGAGGTGAAGACTTTGGTCCAAGCGCTTGTAGACCACGTAGGCATGTTCAAAGTCGGCAAGCAACTTTTTACCCACGCGGGACCAGCGGTCGTGAGACTGATTCAGGAGTTGGGTGGGGAAATCTTTTTGGATCTGAAATTTCACGACATCCCTAATACGGTCGCCAAGGCCGCAGTGGAAGCGACCCGCATGGGCGTGAAAATGTTTAACGTTCATGCCTCGGGGAGCCTGGAGATGATGCGCTGCGCCGCCAAGGAGGTGCGCCAGGTGTGCCGGCGAGAAAACCTTCGGTACCCGACCATGCTGGCAGTGACGGTTCTTACGAGCCTGAGCCAGAAAGATCTTGAACGAGTGGGAGTGGTGGGGGGGGTAGCGGATCAAGTCGTGCGGTTGGCGCTCCTGAGCAAGGAGGCCGGCATGGACGGCGTGGTAGCATCACCGCAGGAGGTCGCGGATATCCGCGCGGCCTGTGGCCGGCGATTTGTCATTGTTTGTCCGGGGATTCGCCCGCACAAGGGAAAACTTGACGACCAGAAGCGGGTAATGACGCCGCGAGAAGCCATTCGCGCCGGCGCCGACTACATCGTGGTCGGGCGATACGTCCTCGAAGCCAAGGATGCGGTTGCTGCTACACGCCAAATTCTGGCGGAAATGGGCGATGCCTTATCGTGAGTGAAAGCGGATGCGGTCCAGAAATCTCTTTAGTCTATTCCGCCTAGGGCCGCATAGAATCATTCAAGCTTTTTATCACCTACCAAAGTTCCTTAAACTCTTCTGGCGCTTACTGCGCGACTCTCGTGTTTCATGGAAACCGAAGATTATGCTCCTCGCAGTAGCGGTTTACTTTGTTATTCCTTTCGATGTGGTGCCGGACTTCATCCCTGGGCTCGGCCAAATCGATGATTTGGTCCTGATTTTCCTCGGCCTGCAGGCTTTCATTCGTCTTTGTCCGCAAGCGATCGTGCGCGAACATGTCCAGGCAATTGCCGCAGACGGTTGATAAGAGGTCCTAACGGTTTCCACGGCGGCGATTGCACGATTCGGATACTTTTGCTTATGGATTAAGGAGCCATTGGTCAGGGCTTATCATGGTAACTTCACGCGCTGTTGATAGCTTATGCGACCGGGTTGCCTGCAGGAGAAGAAGAGTCGTTAGGGTAAGAGTAGAAGGCGAAAGAGTGATCGAAGGAGGGAAGACTTGAGAGCTATTGTTGCGGTGCTGCCGGGTGATGACGCGGGCGCGGTGGTAACGGCTCAAGCAGCGCGTGTCTTGGAGGCAGTCGGGAGGCGTTTTGGCCACTCGATCGAAATCGAGACCGGCCTCTACGGCGGACTCGCGATCGACGCGTGCGGCACGCCGTTACCAGAGAAAACCCGGGCGCTGGCGTGCCGCGCTGACGCCCTATTGTTAGGCGGTGGCGCTTCCGGAAGGCGGTGGGAAGACCCGCGTCTTGCTGTGCACCCGGCGCAGGCGACGCTAGAGTTGCGTGGGACTTTGGGACTTTACGCCAACTTGCGTCCCGTACGTCTGTATGCAGACTTGGTGCGCCTGTCCAGCCTTAAGCCCGAACTTGTGCAAAACGTTGATCTGATACTCGTCAGAGAGGTGTCAGCGGGCGTGTATTTTGGGAAGCCGCGGCGGCGCTGGGAAACAAGCCGCGGCCGGAGGGCCGTAGACACGACCTCCTATTCAGAGAAGGAGATTGAACGTGTGCTCCGGCTCGCCTTCGAGCTGGCGCGTGCGCGTCGAAGACGGCTCGCCTCGGTTGATAAAGCCAATGTCCTCGCCACGTCGAAACTCTGGCGCGAGATCGCCAACGAATTGGGCACCGAGTATCCTGAGGTTCACCTCCGACATATGTTGGTCGATAACTGCACCGTGCATTTGCTGACGGAACCCGCGCAGTTCGATGTGATCGTCGCGGAGAACCTGTTCGGATACATTCTGCAAGACGTCGCCGGAATTCTCACAGGAACGCACGGTCTGCTTCCCGGTGGCTCTCTCGGAACAAAACGTAACGCGAATGGCCTCCCGGTGGGTCTTTACGAGCCTACCCGCGGAACCTCTCCCCAGAAAGAGCCGGACAAAGCCAATCCCATTGCCGCTATTTTAAGCTCGGCGATGCTACTGCGTCACTCGTTTGGCCTAGAAAAAGAAGCTGCGGCCGTTGAGGGTGCGGTTGCCGCGGCGGTACGGCTAGGGGTGCGGACCGTCGACATGGCGCCAGAAGGGGGTCCGGTCGCGAGCACCGTGGAAATGACAGACTCTGTCCTGGAGCAACTAGAGGCGGATAAGCCCTAGATTTTCACTCTTTGGTCAACAGCTCAGGCGTGAATCCAAAATTAAAAATCCAAAATCGTCAGGTCTTAAAGTCAGGGTAGCCGACCTTTGCCGCCTCTTCCTTGTAGTTTTTAACCAGCGTTTCTCTGGGCTTCTCATGGCTCCAGACCGCTTCGGTGAAGCTCCAAAGCGAGAACGGATGCGCACCCAGGGCGTAGAGCTTGCCGTAGTCCTTTGTGCTCAGAGCCTCTCGCTCTTCCGGCGTGAACTTCAATTTCTCACCTGTCTCCCATTTCTCCACAAACCTGCGCGGATCGTTCGTATAGTCTTTCTCCGCCGCTTCGCTCATGTTCACGTGATGGATCAGTTTGTTCATCGAGTATTTGCTCATAACCTGCGCTCTATTTCGTGTCCCAGCTAAAGAACGGAATCGCCGGGAAGCCCGCGTCCAGGCCTTCGGCAAAGGAGGGCTTGCTCGCATTCGCTGCCCCCATCATCAGGAGAAAATTCAAGTAGCCGGTGGTCATGTTGCCGGCTTTAAGCATTCTGTCGCCGGTGCAGCCTTCGATGGCGCCTTGAATGTCGCCATTCTGAATCCAGCCAACGGCACTGGCATCGAATTCAGGATCCATCAGGCGCCGTTCGAACTGCTTCGGTCCGCCAATCTCCAAGGATAAGTGGCCGCTGACGAGGATACCGACCCGTTTTTTGCTCGGGAGAGTGTCGATGACGGCGCGGATCACTTTGCCCACCTCGTAAAAACGCTTCGGTCTCGGCATCGGTGGGGCGATGCAGTTGGTCAAGATCGGTACGATGGGAATATCCATCTGAGGCCGCACAAACATCATCGGAACAGTGATCGAATGATCGATGGTTAGCTCGTTAGAGTAGGCGAAGTCGACGTCGCGGTCGAAAGCGCCTTCCATAATGGCGTCGGAGAGCTCGAGGTCTCCGGGCAACCGGCACGTCGGCAGGCCGAATTCTCGGAGTTCGTCATAGAACGTGCCGTCGTAAGCATCCATCTTGCCAATCATGAACGCCGGCATGTTGTCCATGAAGAACTGATGAAGATGGTCGTTGCCGATGGTGATGAGCACGTCGGGTTTTGCCTCAGCGAGCTTCTTGCGCATCATGTCGATTCGCTCCAACACCTTCGCGCACCCGGGAGGCCGGTTGGACTGCTTGAACAGGCGTGGCATGAAAGGATTATGCGTCATGCCGATGATCGTGACGATCTGCGCCATAAGATTCCTCCTTCAGAGTCTTCGCATCGAACCTAACAAATGGCCGCGCGGGTGTAAATCAATAATAGATGCTATTTTCCGGTGATGAGTTTGTCGGCCAGTTCGTCGCGGTCATCGGGCAATCGAGGGAAATGCGTTGCCAGAATTCCACCGCAGCGCTCGATCGCTTTACAGAATGCGTTGCCGGCGTCTCCCGACTTTAGGCCTGACGTAAGAATCTGGACGACCTCGTCCCAGGTGCCGGGTTGCACTTTGTCGTGTATGCCGCTGTCGGCAAGGACCTCTACGCGATGCTCGAGCAACGAGGCAAAGATCAAGATACCAGTGTGCGCCCGAGTATGGTGAAGACCGTTATCGGTGAATTCAGCGAGGCACCGAGCATGCACGGCTTCAGCAACTCGTCCTTTGGGAATGAGCCGGCGCTTGACTGTCGGTGTGCGGCAAAGAACAAAACCAAGAACGGCGCCAACAAGAGGCCAAAGTAATTGAGTTTCGGTTTGCTCCCATGGGTTATTCCAGAATAGCGCTGCGGCGGTGCCGATGACCAAGCCCAGGATTGTGCCGAGCAACTCGACTTCGGCATAGCGCGCGCATGAACCAACAAGCATCGGGACAATTTCCCCGGCGGTCTGTTCCTCGGCGGCGACGACGGTCTTGCGGATTCGTTCTTTTTCCTCTTCGGTGAAGAAATTCTCGGCGCTCACGTTTTCACCAGCTTCCTGAGGCGCCCCCGCCGCCGAACCCGCCGCCGCCGCCACTAAAGCCTCCTCCGCCACCCCCAAAGCCGCCACCGCCAAAACCACCTCCCCAATTCCCGTAGCTGCGATGTCCGCTGCCGCTCCGAGGGTTGCGTAGCCGACGATCGTTCAGTCTTCCGATAAGCGAAAGGAATCCCATTCCCAAGAATGCTAGAAGGAGAAAAAGGAAGAGCAATACGGTACTGCCTATACCCGGCGATTGGGACTTTTGGGATGGTATTGCCGGCAGCTTTTCGCCGCGTGCGACCGTAAAAAGAGCGTCTACCCCAGCTTCAATACCGCCGGCATAGTCGTTAGCGCGAAAGTGCGGCAGGATAACTTCGCGGATAATGCGGCTCGCGATCGCGTCAGGCACTACTCCTTCGAGACCGTATCCGACCTCGATGCGGAGTTTGCGATCATCGCGAACAATGAGAAGAATAGCGCCGTTGTCGAAGCCTTTTTGGCCGATTTTCCATTGGTCGGCAACTCGAATACTGAAATCCTCAAGGCTGTCGCCTTCGAGACTAGGTAATGTAAGAACCGCGATCTGATGCCCGCTGTCTTGTTCGAATTGTGCCAACTTTTCTTCTAGACCGCGGGCACGGTCGGAGGATAGAAGCCCGGCGAGATCGTTCACCCGTCCGCGCAGCGGAGGCACTTCGAGAGCGCTAGATAAGTCCAATTGACCGAAAGCAAGAAGCAGCGCGATGATGGCCGGCCAAAAATTGAGGAGCAAGAAAAGAGAATCATGGATCGCTGACGTGGATCTTGTATCGTCGATCTTCGAGCTTCCTGCACGCACAATCAAAACTTTACTTCCGGAGGCTTCGCGGCCGAGTCTTCACCCCGGAACGTTTCCCGCACGTTGAGGCCGAGAAGATAGCGGGCCGTTAGGTCGGTCGGAAAAGAGCGTACGCCTTTGTTATACTCCGCTACTTTTTCAATGTACCGTTTGCGCGCGACGGCGATACGATTTTCTGTCCCTTCTAGCTGCGCCTGAAGATCACGAAAATTCTGGTTGGCTTTGAGATCAGGATAGCGCTCGACGGTTACGAGAAGGCGGGAAAGGGCGCTGGAAAGACCCCGTTGCGCTTCTTCAAAGCGCCTAAAAGCCTCCGGGTTACTCAAATCGCCTGGTTGTATCTGAACGGCGGTGGCTTTACTGCGCGCTTCGATAACTTGTGTCAGCGTATCTTTTTCGAATTGAGCGCTTCCCTTGACAGTTGCGACGAGATTCGGCACCAAGTCAGCACGGCGCTGATATTGGTTTTGGACTTCTGCCCAGGCACCTTTGACTTCTTCATCTAAGCCCTGGAGCTTGTTGTAACCGCAGCCGGGCATTACAAATAGAGAAATGAATATCAAAGTGGGGAAAAGTCTATGTCTCATTGCTATCATCGGGTTCCTTTCTGGGCGTGCAATCTAGCCGCGGGCTTGGAATTTCTATTGCAGAGGGTATCAAGCTTGTCAAGGTTGAGTAGAAAATGATATCCGACTGGGAAGCCAAACTCATATCAAGCACCCACGTGATTATGAACATCGCTCAGATTACCAGCGTCTATTTATCCGTACCGCCGAAGACCCACGGAGGCACAGAACGGATCGTGTATCATCTCTGCCAGCATTTACACCGGCGCGGGCACGACGTCGAGCTTTTTGCGTCCGGAGACTCGCAGGTCGATTGCAAGACGCAATCAGTTTTGCCCGTGGCGAGCCTGGACGATCCCAATTCGACCCTTTACCTGGAAAAGGAATTCGAAACGCGCAACACCTACAATCTGTATCGGCAAGCCCATCGTTTCGACGTGATCCATGCTCATTGGCCGACGCTGGCCCCCTATTTCTCGGATTCCGCGAATGTTCCCACGGTGATCACGTACGCATACATGGAGAAGGCATTGCACGAGTACTACCGCGGGCATTTTCCCCGCTGTTTCCCCGTTTGCGTCAGCAAGGCCCAAGCGAGACTTCTGGGAGACGGTTCCTTGCCGGTGGTCTATAACGGAATTGATCTCAATGACGTCCTTTTCAATGATCGCCCAGAGGATTTCTTCATCGTCGTCGGTCGTATGACGCAAGGTAAAGGAATCGCCGAGGCCATTCGCATCGCCCGAAAGGCGAAGGTGAAATTGGTGATCGTGGGCGATGTGTCCAAACATCTGCCCTGGAGTGAAACGTATTATGTGGAACAGGTAAAGCCGTTCGTCGATGGCGCGCAAATCCAGCACATCCCACAGCTTGCCTACGAACGCTTGCTGGAATTGATGGGTCGCGCCCGAGGATTTCTTTTCCCGCTCCAATGGGACGAGCCGTTCGGCATGGTTGTGATCGAGGCCATGGCGGCTGGCACGCCGGTGCTCGCCTATCGTCGCGGTGCCATGCCGGAACTCATCCAAAACGGCGACGCAGGCTGTTTGTGCGAGACCGAGGAGCAAATGATCGAGGCGGTTGCTTCGATCGACCATATCGATCGGAAACGATGTCGGCAGTGGGTAGGGGAGAACTTTTCCGTGGAACGCATGGTGCGCGGATATGAGGAGGTTTACCAACAACTAACCGGGCGATTGGCAGAAACCATGTAGGCAACGGAAGATTTTCGATTGCTGATTTTGGAGTCGTTCGACTGAGATCCCGACGTAGCGTAAAATCCCCAACGGTCTAGTTGCAGACCATGAGGTGGCAGTTGTGCGGCAGCCGTTTCATCAGGCCTTTGACCACGTGCCCGCGCAGCATGTGATAGAAAGCCGAACGGCGCGTGACCCCCACCAGGACCGCATCGACCTCAAGAATCTTGGCGGCCTTCGCAATGGCCTCTGCGGCATTGTAGGAAATTGCCCAGATGGGAATGACCTCGATGTTTTTATCCTTCACCTCTTGCAGCGCAAAGCGCAAAGTTCTGAGGCCTTCTTCGTTGGGCGTGTGTGGCGTTGCTCCGTCGAAGAGGCCCGGCCATTCCTCGACATACATGCAGTAGACCGCAGATTCCCCTCTGCCCTTCGCCCTCGTAATGCCTTCCTGGATTAGGCGCGTGCTCTCGCTGCGCACCGCGAGTAACGTCGAGGAACGGTACAGCGGCTTGAGGGCGACCGCCTCCGCCAATGTGACGAGTCCTTTGAGATCCTCCTCGACAACGTTTTCGGCGGCGCTGAAGGCGCGCGCCTGAAGCCGGTGAATGACCGGCACCCGGTTTAGAATCTCCATAAACCAGCCGTCGCGAACCCCGACCGCAGTCAGCATTCCGACTAGCGTTAGGCTGCCGCCGAAAAGCGTGGCCAGATCTTTTTCCACGATGTTGATGCTCCACGCGACGATCACCATTGCGGTGGTGAGTAAACCTAGCCAGAAACCGAAATTGCGCCGTCCCAGCCGCCAGCGGATGACATCGAGACTTAAGGAGGAAAAAACAAAGGCGCCGAGAAGGCCGAATGCGTACATATCCCCGAGCAGGGCGATTTGGCCCTGCGTCATGAGAATAATCAGGATCGGAATAGTCGTGGCGATGACGATCGCGACGTGGGGCGTGTTAAACGCTGCGCTCCGGATGGCAATCATTTGGGGAAGAAAGCCACGATTCGATAGCGCGAGAAAGACGTGGTAGGTCCCAATGATGGCGGTGTTGGCAGCAAACAGCAATAGAGTGGAAGCGGTGAGAACGACGGCAAGCTTGATTCCAAGACCGCCGAAAGCGAAACCGAGTTCGGATATAAAACGCTCGCTCTGCGTTGCCTTAATCTCAGGGGACAGAATCGCAATCGCGAGACCGCTCAGAACGGGGGAAGTCAAGACCATCGTGATGATGACAGCTAGCATGGCACGCCGGGTCGTTCGACGTAGCGGAAAATGCATCGCGGGACTGATTTGGCTTATGCTTTCGAGGCCTGAGAAGGCCAACCAGGCCGATGCAAAACCCACCAGGAGTTCGTATCGTGATGGGGTGGTGCCGGGCCCCATATGATGGAAGAAGGCTTGCCACTGAGCCGAGCTCATATGATAGGTGGTCCAGCCAATCACGATGAGATCTACCAGAAAGGCGCTAACAGCCATCACCAGTGCCACGGCAGCGCTTTCCCGGATTCCGATAATATTGAGGATCGCCAGCAAAATGACGCCACTGCAAGCCAGCAACACGATGTGCGCGTCAAGAGAAGGAAAGATGCTGCCGACGTACTGGAAACCCGACACCGACGATATGGACGTCGTGAGGAAGTAATCCACGGTGATTAACATGCCGCCAAAACATCCCCACATGGGCCCGAAAGCCTTCGTGGTGATGGTGACGACGCCGCCGCCCTCCGGGTTGCGCCAGGCTATCTCGATGTATTTGAGTGCCAGCAGGACGAATCCGCCGGTCGTTAATAGAACGAAAAACGGCGTGGCGTCTTTGATGTGGCCGTAGAGGATGCCCGGCACGTAATAGACCGAAGTGCCGATGTCACAGAAAACTACCGCCCAGGCAAGAAACCAGTTGAGTTGCCTTGTGTCGCGTGTCGGCTGCATGGTGTTAGAGAGAATTTCAGCGATCAGGTCTGCTGCGAAACGCTATCAAGAATTGGCACTCCGTCATTTAACCGTCAGAGGAGCGTGAGTCAACCAACCTAAGCAATCGACCTAAACTTGAGGGCTCAAGACTTCTTTCTTGCGCTGTCCCATTTTTAAGACGCGGACGGGGAGAATGATCATCTGGAGGCCCTCGAATTGGAGTCTCTGTTCCAATGTCATGGGAGTGTGATTGTGAAGAACGCGGTTGAACAGCGTTTCTTGTTCAAAAACCAGTTTTCCGGCAAAAAAGACCGAGTGGGGAAAATCCCTGGCGACAGATTTACACACCTTCTCTAATTCCTCAATGAGGTCGATGCCGAGGGCGAGGCGGTATTCCGCATACCAACCCAGACAATTGGCGTAATCCACGTAACTTTTGAGATCGTCTTCCTTAGCCCGCCGGAGATTTTCGATCTCTCCAGCGCCTTTGAATTGGCTATAATCGATCAGGCCGATCGAGACAAAAACAATATTCTTGAAGTGTTGAGGAAAAAGTCGAGGGATGTTTAAAAGCGTGTGGACGCCAATGCCTTCAAAATCCCTGACGATCACGACCGCCGTGGGGGCTTGGGGGTCTTTTGGCGGCACCGGATTCAGGACCGGCTGAAACGGAATATTTGTCAAGGTTTCGTCGAGACTCTTCAGCGCACCGCGTACCTGATCGTAGTGAGAACGAGTGAGATAGCACAGCAGAACGAAGCCAGAAGTCACTAATAGCGTCACCCATCCCCCTTCAGCGAACTTTATGCTTAGCGTGACGATGAGAATGATTCCGGTGAACAACAAACCGATACCATTCAGCAGCAATTTGCGCAGCCAAAGCGTCTGTTCTTTTCGCACCTGCCACCAATGCCGGCACATGGCCAACTGGGAGAGGCTAAAGGTAAGAAACACATTAATGCTGTACATGACAACGAGCAGTTTTACCTCGCCGCCGGTATAAAAGAGAAAGACCAGAGAGGCCAGGCCCATGAACCAGATGCCGTAGCGCGTGACCAGTTGGTCACTCAAGTGAGAGAAACGGTGAGGCACCCAGGAGTCAATGGCCATGTTGGAAAGCACTCTGGGACCATCAATGAAGCCAGCCTGGGCCGCCACTAACAGGATCGTCGCCTCGGTCACGAGCGTTACGACTACCAGAAGGTATGCGAAATCGGCCGAGAAAAAGCTACCGTAGACTTTGGCAAAAAGGCTGGCATTCAGAGTCTTGCCGGACTCAGGGGCCACCTGATTTAGCAGATAACAAAGGAGCAGACCGCTGGCCGTGAAGGCGAGCGAAACCGCCATGTAGACCATAGTCCTTTTGCCGGTCTCAACGCGCGGCTCGCGCATGGACTGGAGGCCATTGCTGACGGCTTCGATGCCTGTGTAGGTGCCGCCGCCGAGGCTATAGGCATGGAGGATTATAAAGAGAGTTGTCCATAAACCGAGGCCTTGAATGTCTCCAACGGTCTTTTGATAGGTTGTCGAGGCGAGTACCGGAAGATCCGCGCCTTTCGGAATGATCCCTAGGCTGATCGCAAAAAGATGGACGACGACAAAGAGGAGAAAGACCGGCAGTAGAAAGAGAACAGATTCTTTGGTGCCGCGCAGGTTGAGGTAGAGGAGAAAAAAAATCAGGCCGAACTCAGTCGCCAATTTGACCCCGTGGATTGCGCTCGGCAGGAAGCTAAAGATCTGGTCGCCCGCGCTGGCCACAGAAATAGTGATGGTAAGCATGTAATCGACGATCAGGGCAGAACCCGAAGTCAGTCCGGTTTTCGGGCCTAAAAGCTTGCTGGCAACGACGTAGCCTCCTCCGCCGGTGGGAAACAGCTCGATAATCTGGCTGTAGCTTGCGGATATGACGAAAACCGTTGTCGCCATTAGGATGGCTAGAGGCAAGGCCAAGAGATAGTGTTCTCCGAAAGCGAGATAGGCTTCTTCAGGCCCGTAAGCCGATGAACTTAACCCGTCGGCCCCCAGCCCAACCCAGGCGAGAAAGGCAATGAGCGATATCTGATGGAAGACCCTGGGATCAAGAGGATCTTTTGGTTTCCCGAGCAGAAGTTCTTTTAGCGAGAAGCTCATCAAGCAAGAAGCGCGGACGGAAGCTCTATGATACGGTCGGATAGAGAAACGTGTCAAGCTCACATCCTCGTTCCCCTTGAAATGGCCCATGAGATCGGTATGATTAGGTTCCATTGAGATTCCCCATGTTCCAACCTTCCGAGTACTTCCAAAAACTCGTCGAGAGCTGCCCTGATATCGTCATTGCGGTTGATAAGCAGGGGACCGTTGTTTTCTATAATGACGGTGCGCGCCAGAATCTGGGTTTCACTCAAGAGGAAATGTTGGGAAAGAGTGTTCTGGAGATCTATTCAACCAGGGAAGAAGCCAAGAAAGTGATGGCCGGGATGCGCAGCGGACAGGGGATGGAGCGCGGCAAGGTAAGAAATTTCGCCACCACTTTTAGAACCAGGAAAGGCGATCAGATTCCCGTGGCGGTCTCAGCTTCGATCATTTACGACGAACATGGCAGCGAATTGGGATCGATTGGTTTCGCCAAAGATTTGCGCGAGATTAGGCGCCGAGATCAACTGGCCACTTTGGGTGAGATCGCGATCGCGCTATCGCATGAGATTAACAACTGTCTTGAAGTTCTGGTCAACAATGTCAACTTGCTTAAGCAGTACGTCGCAAAGGCGGCGGTGGACGAAGACTATATTGTCGAGGCCGAAAGACTAGAATCGTCAGAGCGCCAGCTTAGCAAGATCCAGGAAATTACCCAGCGCATCGGAGAGATGGCTGAAATCGGGGAATACGGCACCAAAGAATACCTCGGCGGGAAACGGATGGCGGACCTTGCGGTAAAAAAAGAGTTGGCGGTGGAGAAGGTTGGGCAGAGAGAAGGCGGCTTTCCCCTGGAAGGGTTGCGCCTCCTAGTCGTCGATGATGACCTGGGGGTTTGCCATTCGCTGAAGGATTTGCTCCAGGAGGAAAAATGCGTGGTGGAATTGGCGACTTCGGGAAAGAAAGCGGCGGAGTTTCTGGAACGGGAGAAGTATGATTTGGTCCTTAGCGATGTGGTCATGCCCGATATGGACGGTTACGATCTTTACACGTGGATCAAGCAAAAGCCCGTGCATCCCCCCGTAATCCTAATGACGGGGTACTATTACGACAAAGACCACGTGATCAAACGTAGTCGCCTCGACGGCCTACAATGCGTGATTTTCAAAAAACCGATCAATCCGAGTCGCCTGAAGAAAGTTATTTTGGAGCAGTGCCGCGGGGGAATCGACCGGTGCGTCACCGCAGTAGCGCCGCTAACTTGAGGCATTTGTCTCTCCTCCGGGGCAGGGGCCGTTCCAGAGGGACACGATGACCAAAGAAGAATACTACACTGAGGGAATGGAATTGTTTGCCCAGGATAAAATGGACGAAGCCATTACGGCATATCACCAAGCGTTAGCGCAGGATCCGAATTTCGCGGACGCTTTGCATGCTCTGGCCATGGCTTACGCCTCGGTAGAGAAACTTGACGAGGCCATTGAGGTTGGGAAGAAGCTCATCGAAGTGGACCCGGACGATGAACTTGCCTATACGAGCCTGTCGATTTTCTACCAACGCAAAGGACTGATTGCGGAGGCTGAACAAATCGGAGCCAAAGCCAGGACCCTAGGCTGGAAGAGAGAGCTTGAGGAGATGAAGCAAGCGAAGCAGTCGGAACCGGAAAAAAATTAGGACCCAGTTATTTCCCCCGGGTTTTATCCTTAGCATCGTCTGTCGGTCTTTGATTCATCCTCGCGCGGCGGCTGCCTTGACACCACAAAACCATAGGCTCGTTAAAAACGTGCGGGACGTTGCTCTCGTCCTTGACCAGGATCCGCTCCAGGACCGCCTGCGCACCCGCTCTTGCCCAGCCCGCGCGCGGTAAAGTAAACTAATTGAGGTCCTTGGAAACACCCGAGATGTGGACATTGATCCATGAGGCGAAAGGGGATATGGTTAACAAATTTCCGCTAAGGGAAAGGCCTTGACCACGCGATAAAGCGGGCCGTTTCTCTTGAGCAAGAGGCAGAGAGAGCCGCTTGTAATCAGTCTTATGACCACGGCAAATGCGAAGCTAACGATTGAGAAGATCCAGGAGATCTTGCGCCGCAAGCAGTATATTTGTGACCGCCCGCTGGCCACCGTGGTTTACCTATCGACGGTAATGGGAAAACCTCTGTTGCTGGAGGGGGAAGCGGGTGTCGGCAAGACCGAAGTCGCCAAGGTGCTTGCCGAGGTCTTAAATGCGCGGTTGATCCGCCTTCAATGCTACGAAGGATTGGACGCCAACACGGCCCTCTACGAGTGGAATTATCCGAAACAAATGCTGCGGATCAAGTTGGAAGAGGTGCGCGGCGGGGATCAGAAGGCGGTTGGGGCGGAGATCTTTACGGAAGAGTATTTGATCAAGAGACCGCTGCTGGAGGCGATTCAAAGTGACGGCCCGGTCCCGCCCGTCTTGTTGATTGACGAGATTGACCGGGCGGACATGGAGTTCGAGGCCTTTTTGTTAGAGGTCCTGTCCGACTTTCAGATCACGATTCCAGAGATCGGCACCCTGCGCGCTGAGCGTCGTCCGCATGTATTCCTCACTTCGAACCGAACCCGAGAGATTCACGATGCGCTGAAGCGTCGGTGCCTGTACCATTGGATTGATTATCCGAGCTTCGAGAAGGAGTATGAGATTGTTACGACGAAATTGCCTGGCATCCAAGCCTTGCTCGCAAAACAGATCTGTGCGTTTATGCAGCAGGTGCGGGGCATGAACTTTTACAAGCGCCCGGGGGTTGCGGAAACCCTCGACTGGGCTTCGGCGCTGCTCGCGTTGAATCGGCAGGAACTGGATGAAAAAACCTTAACGGAGACCCTCGGATGCGTGTTTAAATACAAAGAAGATTTGCACCATTTGCACGAGGAGATCGAGGGAAAGCAAATCAAGTTGGCAGGGTTTCTGAAAAGCGTCGGGGAAGGGCGCGGATAAGACCATGGAACCTGTGTCGGATCAGGATATCCTGCAAGCGATAGACGAATATTCCCTGCTTCATGAGCAGGGAACGCTGGTCAATCTCTTGGCCTTCGCACGAGTGCTCAAAAAACTGGGATTGAAGGTCGGTCTCAGCCAGGTTATTGACACAAGCCGTTGCCTGGAGCGCATCGAAATCGGAAACCGGACAGATTTTTACGCCACACTTCGCTGCAATCTCGTCTCCGCCAAAGAAGATCTTGATCTCTTCGAGCGCACGTTTGATCTGTTTTGGCGGAGCCCGGAGGCGATGGCAGCCGCTCTCGAAGCCCCGGGGGTTACAACATCGGGCGCCGATGCCGCTGCCACTGAACCGGCACAGGATACCGAGGAAGTTGAAGTTGCGATCGAACCTGCGGACGAAGAAGAGGCCATTGAGGGAGAAGCGCAGATTACTTTGCCGACTTACAGCCCCATGGACAGCTTGCAGCAGAAGGACTTTAGCGAGATGGACGTCGTGGAAAGCCGCGCGATCAGCCGCGCGATTCTGCTGATCGCGACCAAGATCGCAACACAGGTGAGCCGACGCAAGAGGCGCGCGCTCCGAGGCAACAAGGTGGACCCACGGTGGAGCATGCGCAAAAGCATCCGCCATGGCGGCGATATGATGGAGCTGGTTTTCCGCAAGCGCCGGATCAAAAAAACCCGGGTTGTGCTTCTGTGTGATGTCAGCGGCTCGATGGATTGCTACAGCCGGTTTCTGATTCAATTTATGTACGGTTTGCAGAACGAGCTCTGGGGCGTCGAGACCTTCGTGTTTAGCACGTCGCTGACGCGGATCACCCATCTGATTCGCACAAGGGATATCGAGAACGCGCTGGCGAGAATCTCGCAAAGCGTCCTTGGGTGGTCCGGCGGAACCAACATCGGCCGCTCGCTGGAGTCTTTCAATCGCGAATTCGCACCCAGTCTGGTCACCCACCGAACCGTGGTGGTGATCATCAGTGACGGTTGGGACCGGGGCGACGTAGCTTTGCTAGAGCGCGAGATGAGAAGCCTCAAACGGCGGTGTCATAAAATCATCTGGCTTAATCCTCTGCTGGCAAGCGAAAACTACGAACCGTTATGCAAGGGTATGCAAGCGGCCTTGCCTTACCTGGATTTCTTCTTGTCCGTGCATAATCTCAACAGTCTTGTCGTGTTAGGACAGAAGTTGCAGAGATTGGCGGCCTAGAAGGCTTGAGGTTGGGAGTCCAACATGCCGTGCGAATGGAAAAGCGCGCGATGACTCCGACCTCGGGATTTCGCGATCCGTGCTGTTAAATTTGGACGGAGGCTCGATGACGATGGAATCAATCTACGATCAAATCAAGGAGTTTCTGGACAAAGGAGAAACTGTGGCGGTTGCCACGATTGTTTCGACACGGGGATCGACCCCGCGTGAGGTCGGGGCGAAAATGGTGGTGACGGCGTGGGGGGAAATCCTCGGCACCATTGGTGGGGGATGTGGAGAGGCGGATGTGCGGCGTGAGGCGATCGCAGCCATCCGCAGCCGGACGCCCAGGATTGTGAGGGTGGATCTGCTCGATGACATCTCTTCCGATAGTCCCGCGGTCTGCGGGGGCATCATGAACGTTTTTATTGATCCCTGGTGGAAGGATCGCGCGCAAGACGCTCAAGGAGACAAATGACTCCTTTCGTTGACGAGTTGATTCAGCTGAAGCGTGAAGGGGCGGCTGCGGTTCTCGCGACCGTGATTGAGGTGCGGGGTGGTGGCGGGGTTCGGCCGGGAGACAAATGCCTCATCTGCAATGGGATCGTGAAAGAAAGCACGATTCGTCAAGAAGGGCTGGTAAAGGCAGTAGCGCGCGAGGCGGATAAATGTTTGCGTGCAGAGCGCTCGCAAATGATCACGGTCGATATCCCCGAAATGGAGTCCAAGATCGAGGTCTTCTTCGAGGTGCTCCCCTCTCCTCCCAAGCTGATTGTAGTCGGTGCGGGACATATCGCAGTACCGCTGGTCAGGATGGCGAAGATTCTGGACTACCATATCACAGTGCTGGACGACCGCGTGCTGTTCGCCAATCGGGAGCGATTTCCAGATGCGGACGAGATTTTAGTGGACGACATGGCCGCGACCCTCAAGGGAATCCTGATCACGCCCAGCACTTATATTGTCCTCATCACCCGAGGGCACAAATACGATGAACCGTGCCTGCGCGAGACAATCCACAGCGAGGCCAAATACATCGGGATGATCGGAAGCAAACGGCGAATCAAAGCCTGCTTTCATCGGTTTCGGGAGGAAGAGAAAATCGCCGAAGAGGTGATTGAGAAGGTTCATGCGCCGATCGGCATTGATGTCAGCGCAGAAACGCCCGAAGAAATCGCGCTTTGCATCCTCGCCGAGATTATCAAGGTGAGAAGGGGAGGGGCCGCACAATCGCTGTCGGGCCACTGAGGGACAGTGACAGCAAGAAAGCTTCGCGGCGTCATCTTCTCGGACTTAGGTCAGGCCAGAACCTTCATGTCTCTGGAATGGGTCAAAAGCGCGCTGGAACAAAAGCTGGGATTCCCACCCTATCCGGGAACTCTCAATCTGCGCCTTGAGGCAGAACAAGACAAAGCTTTGTGGCGCGACGTTCTGATAACCGAAGAAGGGATTGCGGTTCCGCCGCCCAGGGCGTCCTTCTGCAGTGCGCGCCTCTACGCCGTTGAGATCGAGAGCGGGCGCGGGCTTGGCGGCACAGGGTTGCGCGCCGCAGTTGTGGTTCCGGGAGTCGACGGTTACCCGGAGGATAAAATGGAAATCGTAGCGCCCGTACGGGTCAAGGACGCGTTAGGCGTTCAGGATGGCGACTCTTTGATCGTGGAGTTTTGCGTTGCCTAGAGATCGGGCTAGGAAAGGATCACTGTGCGTCGTTTAATCGTTGGTATTTCCGGTGCGACGGGTTCTATCTACGGGATACGCATCTTGGAAGTGCTCTCTAAAATCGCTGATGTCGAGACTCATTTGGTCCTTACGAAAGCCGCGAAGATGACTCTCCAGATCGAGACTCCTTACTCGGTGAAACAGGTCGAGGAGCTGGCGGATGTGGCGCACGACGTCAACAACGTGGGGGCGAGTATTTCCAGTGGCTCCTTTCGCACCGAGGGAATGGTCATCGCTCCTTGTTCCATGAAGTCGCTGGGCGGAATCGCGTCCTCCGTAGGAGGCGACCTCTTGGTTCGAGCTGCTGATGTGATTTTGAAGGAGAGAAAAAAACTCGTTTTAGTGGTCCGAGAAACGCCACTGCACCTCGGTCACCTGGAAAGCATGGCGCATCTCACGCGTGTCGGAGCGGTGATCCTTCCCCCCGTGCCAGCCTTTTATCATCGGCCGAAAACGCTCGACGACGTGATCAACCAGACAGTGACTCGCATTCTTGATCAATTCGGCGTTGATGTGAACCTATTTGAGCGGTGGAGCGACGAGCAGCTCAAGCGTCATCCTGAAGCGGCTGGGACGTTGCGTTCGAAGGAACTAGGCCCGGCAGCTCCCGCCATCGTCCGCTCCGTGCGCTCGGTTGGGGCAGAGCCCCCCCGTGGTCGTGTTCCCCGCAGGCCGTCCCGAAGGAAACCACGCTGAATTCTCCCGGCGGGCAATGCCAGCTGGAAAAAATAAGAAATCCCTCTCGGCAACGCAGCAAAGAAAAAAGGAGCACCTCGAGCTTTGCCTGGACACGGAAGCGTCCTCGCATCCCTTCGGTATGGTCTTTGATCAATATTCCTTCGTCCATAATGCGCTACCGGAAATCGATATGGCGGAAATTGACCTTGGGACGAGCTTTCTGGGAAAGACTCTTCGGGCTCCGCTTCTTATCTCGTCGATGACGGGTGGCTTCGAGCTGGCGCGCAAGGTGAACAGGAACTTGGCGATTGCAGCGCAGGAGTTGGGTCTGGCCATGGGTGTGGGATCGCAGAGAGTTGCCATCGAGCAACCCGGCACGGCCGCGACTTTCCAGGTGCGGGAGGCGGCGCCGGACATTCTGCTGCTTGCCAATCTGGGAGCGGTTCAGTTGAATTACGGATATGGGATTGAGCACTGCCGGCGCGCAGTGGACATGATCAAGGCGGACGGGCTCATTCTCCATCTAAACGTGTTGCAGGAGGCGATTCAGCCCGAAGGGAATCGAAATTTCAAGGGTTTAAGGCGGAGGATTTCTTCCATCTGTCATGATCTTAATGTTCCGGTGGTTGCCAAAGAGGTGGGTAGCGGTATCTCCGCGGAGGTGGCTCTGCGTCTCCGGAGGGCCGGCGTTAAGGCCATTGACGTGGCGGGAGTGGGTGGGACCTCTTGGTATGCGGTCGAGGCCAGGAGGGCAGCCAAGAAAGGACAGTCCCAAGACACGGCTTTTGCCACCTGGGGCATTCCTACAGATGAGGCGTTGATCATGGTGCGCAAAGCGGTTCCTGGACTGGAACTCGTCGCATCGGGCGGGATTCGGAGCGGACTGGATGTGGCCAAAGCCATTTGTATGGGCGCGAAACTGTGCGGTATTGGACAGCCACTGTTAAAGCCGGCCTTGGAATCGCCGCAACGAGTGGTAAAATTTCTCGCGACAATCATCCATGGGCTTCGGGTAGCTATGCTTTGTGTTGGCGCTGCGGATCTGCCTTCCTTGCGCAAGGCAGCGCTTGTGCGCCGGTCTCCATACGGCTGGCAGCAAAGTTACATTGGGCTTCGATGAGCACGGTCTTGGCAAATCAGGTGTTGGCTTATATGGAAAGCCACAATACGATGACCCTGGCAACGTGCTCCGGGAATGTTCCTTGGGCTGCGACCGTGTTTTACGTCAATGAGGGCTTCCGGCTTTATTTTTTTTCTGTGCCCGATTCACGACACTGCCAAAACTTGGCAGGGAATCCTGGCGTTGCGGTAACGATTCAGGAAGACTATCGTGACTGGAGAATGATCAAGGGTATCCAGTTGGAAGGGAAAGTCGTTCAGATCGACTCGGTTATCGAGAAAGGTAAGGCAATGGCCGCATACGGCCGCAAGTATCCGGAAGTGATCAAATTGTTCACAAACCCCCAAAGCGGCCTGTTTTACAGGGCTTTTTTGAAAGTTAAATTTTATTGTGTTATCCCCGACCAAGTGTTTTACATCGACAACGAGCAAGGCTTCGGAAAGAGGCAGGAACTCCGGGTCAAGGAGACGGGATAAAACAAGGAAATCAACGCAAAAGCCCGTCGAAGCAAAATGTCAATCGTGTTAGGAAATCAATTAACCCCGGCGGTGTTGGAACGTCTAAATGGTAGAGATATTGTCGCGAAAACCGGAAAGGCCATTATTCTTATTACAATGGATGAAAACAACTGGCCCCACCCGGCGATGCTTTCTTACTATGAAGTAGTGGCTAAAGGTCCTGAGTGCATCGATCTGGCAGTGGGGAAGACAAGCACAACGGCCCGGAATTTGAGACAAAGGGGTAAGATCACCTTTGTACTCACAGATTACGGGATGAACTATTATGTTAAAGGCGATGCGCTCGAATTGCGGGATTCGTTGGGCGAAGTGCCGTTCATGTCGCTGTTTCGCATCCGCGTGGAACAGCTATTGGAAGATCAGGAGCCGGACGCGACGATTACGGGCGGCGTCACCTTCGAGCGCCCTGAGAAAGAGGACATCCGTGCCATCGTCGAAAAAGTGTTTCGCGGGATAATGCAAGAAGCATGAAACGTAAACGGGGACTGATTGTAGTTGGAACATTTCTTGTTGTGGCTCTCCTGGGCATGGGGTTTTGGCGTCTTGGCGACGGTGCCAAAGATTTGCCGTACATTACGACTCCGGCTCAAAGGGGAAACATCACGCAGGTGGTCTCATCGACGGGAACGCTGCAAGCTGTCATCACCGTTCAGGTCGGCAGTCAGGTTTCAGGTACCATCGACAAGCTTTACGCGGACTTCAACACGAAGGTGAAGGCAGGCCAGATTGTCGCCCAGCTGAATCAAGATAAGTTCAAAGCCGCGGTCGACCAGGCAAAGGCGAATCTCCTCGCGGCGCAATCGAATCTGGCAAAGGCCAAGGTCACGGTGGAAGACACCAAGCGCACCTTAGAACGAAACAAAGAGCTGATGAAGCGGCAACTGATAGCCCAAAGCGATCTGGATGCCGTGCAAACCGCTCACGATGCCGCTGTGGCGCAGGTGAATGTCAACCAGGCACAGGTTGCGCAAGCCCAAGCAGGACTAAACCAGGCGATGGTCGATCTCAATAACACCGTGATCCGTTCACCTGTCGACGGCATCGTGATCTCGCGTAACGTCGATGTCGGGCAGACTGTCGCGGCGTCGCTTTCGGCACCCACACTATTTACGATCGCGAATGACCTTTCCAAGATGGAGGTCCATACGAGCGTGGATGAGGCGGACGTGGGAAATGTCCGGGAAGGACAAGACGTGACCTTTACGGTGGATGCTTATCCGTCCCGGAGGTTCAGGGCTAAAGTTTTTCAAGTGCGCAATGCGCCGACGATCGCGCAGAATGTGGTCACCTATGACGCGGTGGTGCGAATCGACAACAAGGAGCTGCTGCTCAAACCGGGCATGACTGCCAACGTCGAGTTCCTTGTCAGTCGGAAGGAAGACGTTATCAGGATTCCCAACGTGGCGCTCCGATTCAAGCCGCCGACCGAGAAACAGGACGCGCAAGAGCTGTTGCGGCAGGCGAGCCGCACAAGCCGGGGCGCGAGCGGAGGAACGAGGCGGCGGCCCGGCGGCCGGTCCGGTAGCGGGGACGCTCGGGATGGACGTTGGGTGCGAATCTATCTTCTAAAGGATCTGGCGCCCCAGTCGGTGGAAGTCCGCTTGGGCATTACCGATGGCTCCCAGACGGAGGTGCTCGAGGGCAAGGTCGAAGAAGGCACAGAGGTGATAATCGGTATGTCCGATAGCGCCAAAACGAATAATCGGTCCGGTATCGTCAATCCGTTTCAGCCACCGCGCGTGAGAGGAAGATAAGTTGGCTCAAACTCGGAATGCCATTCGCGTGCAGGATCTTTACAAGACCTATCGGATGGGAGACATTGAGGTGCCGGCACTCCGCGGCATCAACCTGACCATTGACCGGGGCGAGTTCGTCGCCATCATGGGTTCATCGGGTTCGGGCAAATCTACTTTGATGAATATCCTGGGTTGTTTGGACCGGCCCACGAGCGGAAGTTATTTTCTTGAGGGGCAGGAGGTGGGCGCGCTCAGCCCCGACGCCTGGGCGCAGATCCGGAATCGCAAGATCGGATTTGTGTTTCAAAGCTTCAATCTGCTCGCGAGGACGTCGGCACTCGAGAACGTGGAGCTTCCCCTCATGTACAACGGGCTCAGCGTCCGCGACCGGACGCAGCGCGCGCGCGAGGTTCTCACTTTGGTCGGTCTGGGCGAGAGGTTGAATCACATGCCCAATCAACTCTCCGGTGGCCAGCAGCAACGGGTCGCGATCGCGCGCTCTCTGATTAATCGTCCGTCCTTGATTCTCGCGGATGAGCCGACCGGAAACCTCGACTCTCAAACCAGCGAGGAGATCATGGAGCTACTGCGCAACTTAAATCGAGAGGGATTGACCGTCATCTTGGTGACTCACGAACCCGACATCGCGGCTCATGCCGACCGCCAAATCCATTTCAAGGACGGCAGAATCGTTGCGGATCATTTAACGACGGCTGCACCAGAACCCAAGGCGCACGCGGGGTGAGATAGGCCGATGTGGTTCATGACTTTCAGAATCGCTCTGCGCGCGTTAGGAAGAAACAAACTTCGGTCATTCCTCACCATGCTGGGGATTATTATTGGAGTCGGGGCTGTCATTGCCATGGTAGCGATTGGAGAAGGCGCCAAGGCGACGATTCGCGCGCAAATCGCGAGCCTGGGGACTAATCTGCTGATCATCTTACCCGGCGCCGCAACGCAGGGAGGGGCGCGGACGGGTTCCGGTGGAGTGAGAACTTTGGTGGACACTGACGGCAAGGCCATTATGGAGGAGGTTCCATCCGTTGCCTTTGCTTCACCCTCACTGCGGCGCAATGATCAGGTGGTCGCGGGCAACTTAAACTGGAGCACCGTAATTCAAGGAGTCGCTCCGGAATACCAGCAAATTCGCGACTGGGTCGTCGTCGATGGGCGTTATATCAACGAGGCGGATGTGGACAATGCGAGCAAGGTGGCGGTCATTGGCCAGACCGTTGCGGACAATCTATTCGGCAATGAGGATCCTCTTGATGCCGTGATCCGGATCCGCAATATCCCCTTCCGCATTGTAGGTATCCTGGGCATTAAGGGTCAAAGCGGTCAGGGAGCTGATCAAGATGATGTGATCATGATTCCTTACACGACTATGCAGAAGCGAATCATGCGGATTACCAACGTGCAGAGCATCGTGGTTTCGGTCATCAGCGCGGATCGAATGCAAGAGGCACAAGATCAGATCGCCGCTCTCCTGCGCCAACGTCACCGCATTCAGCCCGATCAAGACGATGACTTTGATATCCGCAATCTGTCGGATATCGCAGAAGCCGCTTCCAGCAGCGCCAGAGTCATGGCGGTATTGTTGGGAAGCGTAGCCTCCATCTCGCTTCTGGTGGGCGGCATCGGCATCATGAACATCATGCTCGTTTCCGTGACGGAACGGACGCGGGAGATTGGAATCAGAATGGCAGTCGGGGCGCGCAGCCGCGATATCCTACTACAGTTTCTGGTCGAGGCGGTCGTGGTCGCGACAATCGGCGGGGTTTTGGGGATTATGCTGGGAGTCGGCAGCTCAAATCTGTTGAATCGTCTCGCCCAGTGGCCCACCCTCATCAGCCCCGGTATTATCGCCGTTGCCTTTTTCTTTTCTGCTGCCGTGGGAGTTTTTTTTGGTCTCTACCCAGCACAGAAGGCCGCACACCTAGATCCGATCGAAGCGCTCCGCTACGAATAACAACAACTAAGAGTTTGAGGTTCCAAGGTTTAAGAGTTCAAGGGGGAAGGGAAACCTTCAGCGCTGAACTTTTTGACCCCTCAACCCTCTTTTATTAGTCCATCTGTTTGCGGAGGAAAGTCGGGATATCGAATTTGTCTTCATCCTCCTGGCTCAGCTGCAGCGCTTTGTCCAGGGTAATGTCCTCGTGTTCTCCAGTTTCCTGCTTCTTGCGCTGCCAGGTCGGGGAGTCGAGGTCATCAATAATCGTTCCCAGATGAATGACTTTCCTATCCCTCAACGGCGCCGGTGAGTGATTCGGAGACTTGCGCGTTTCCTTTGTTTGTTCTCTATATTTGTCTTCGAATCCGGTCGCAATGACCGTGATCCGCAGCTCGTCTTTCATCCGCTCATCGACAACAGCGCCGAAGATGATGTTTGCGTCCTCATGAGCTTCTTTATGAATCAGCTCGGCCGCTTCGTTGACTTCACAGAGGCTCATGTCGGGTCCGCCGGTGATGTTGATCAGGATTCCTCTGGCTCCACTTATCGAGACGTCTTCCAGGAGAGGGCTTGATATGGCCTTTTGCGCGGCCTCTACAGCGCGGTTTTCCCCGCTCGCTGAAGACGCGCCCATCATCGCCAGCCCCATCTCCGCCATGACGGCACGCACATCGGCAAAATCGAGGTTGATCAGGCCTGGCGTGACAATGAGGTCCGAAATGCCGCGGACCGCGTGCAGGAGAACTTCGTCGGCCTTCTGAAAAGCGTCGATCAACGTTGTCGTTTTGCTCGCAACGCTCAATAGCCTCTGGTTCGGAATCGCGATCAGGGCATCGACATGCTCCTTAAGTTCGCGGATTCCGTCCTCCCCTTGCCGCATTCTTTTCTTCCCCTCGAAAAGAAACGGCTTGGTCACGACGGCGACCGTGAGCGCGCTGATTTCGCGCGCGATCCGCGCAATCACCGGCGCCGCACCCGTGCCCGTGCCTCCTCCCATGCCGGCAGTGATGAAAACCATGTCGGAGCCGGAAAGGTACTCTTTGATTTTCTCTTGATCTTCCAGAGCCGCGCGACGACCGATCTCAGGGTTTGCGCCGGCGCCTAGCCCTTTGGTGATTGTTCCTCCGAGTTGGAGCTTGACCGGCGCCCGGTTGGCTTCAAGCGCCTGGGCGTCGGTGTTGGCTGCGATGAAGTCGACGCCAGTGAGTTTGGCGGAAATCATCGTGTTGACTCCGTTTCCGCCGCCGCCGCCGACCCCAATAACTTTGATCTTTGCCCCCAAAGTGATTTGCTCAACGAGCTCGAACATGTTTTTTTCTCCTTCCGTTAAACTTAAAAGAATTCACTGAACCAATCCACCATGCGATTTCTAACTTTGACAAAGACGTTGTTTTCGCGAATGCGAAAGTATTTCTTATCCTGCCGCTTTAAGCCGTAGAGGACCAGACCGACGCCGGTTGCGTAAATCGGGCTTGAGACGACATCGGTGAGGCCGCCAACTTGTATCGGGATCCCGAGGCGTACCGGCATATTCGCGATCTGTTCCGCCATGTCCACGGTGCCGGCAAGCAACGTCGTGCCTCCGGTGATGACGATTCCGGAGGCCAGGTGTTCTTCGAAGCCGGATTTGTTGATTTCCCGATGCACAAGCTGAAAAATCTCTTCGAGACGCGGCTCGATAATCTCGCAGAGAATCTGGCGCGAGATGGTACGCGGATTTCTCCCCCCGACGCTGGGCACATCTACTCTTTCGTCCTTATTGGTCATACCGGCTCTTGCATAGCCGTATCTCTGCTTGATTCGTTCAGCTTCGGCTATCGGAGTGCGCAGACCCATGGCGATGTCATTGGTCAGATGGTTCCCGCCGATCGCGAGGACCGCCGTGTGCTTCACCGAACCCTCGTGAACAATCGCGATATCGGTTGTTCCTCCCCCCATGTCGACGAGGGCTACCCCCAATTCCTTTTCCTCGGCGGTCAGAACCGCTTCGGCTGAGGCCAGAGGCTCGAGCACGATATCGGCCACGTTCAGACCTGTGCGGTTGCAGCACTTGACAATGTTCTGTGCCGAGGTAACCGCACCGGTGACAATATGCACTTTGGCCTCCAGGCGGACGCCGGACATGCCGAGAGGCTGCTTAATACCGTCTTGCGCATCGATGATGTATTCCTGCGGAAGCGTGTGCAGGACTTCTCGGTCCATGGGTATGGCTACCGCTTTGGCCGCGTCGATCACACGGTCGATATCGCGTCCACTCACTTCTTTGCCCTTGAGCGCGACGATCCCATGGCTGTTGAAACCTTTGATATGCCCGCCGGCGATCCCGGTGAACACGGTGTGAATCTCGCATCCTCCCATCAGCTCGGCTTCTTCCACGGCCTTTTTGATGGAATTGACTGTGCTCTCGATGTTGATAACCACGCCTTTGCGCAGTCCTTGCGACGGGTGGACGCCGACGCCAATAATCTCGACGCCGCGTTCGGTCATCTCTCCCACCACCGCACAGACCTTGGAAGTGCCGATATCCAGACCAACAACAATGTTATTCTTTCTACCCATGGGTCACTTTTCTTAATCGCAGTACGACCTGATTGTGGAAGCTCAAGTTTATGGAAGCCAGATGCGTTTCCTTTCCTTTCCATTCGGCCCAGATCCGGTCCATCATTGCCAGTTTTTCTTGCCAGTCCTCCCAGCCCAGATGAAGCACAACAGGGTAGGAAGCGAGGTAAAGGACCAAGCCGCCTTTGGTAAATTCTATCTCCGACACCGGCAGCGACCGCTGGGACAACTGATCGCTCAAACGCAGGGCCGATTGGATTTTTTTGGGTGTAGAATGGTAGCTGAGTTCCTGACGGCTGAGGCCACTTAGCAGCGGCAGGTCGGTTTTTTCTCCTTCTTTCAGTTGCAGAAAAACGTTACCGTCCGCATCGATGTAATAAAGTTTCCCCAATACCAGGATTCCCTTCGCGGTTCGCTCCTCGACCTGAATCACGACCCGGTGTGGAAATTCGCGCCGCACCTGGACGCTCCTGACCCACGGGTGCCGGCCGATCTCACGCTCGATTTTCCGCGTGTCAATCTTCCACAGATTCATGCCGTGACTTAGCCCCGCCATGGCGACAATCTCGCTGCCACCGATTCTTTCGCCGGCGCTCACTTTGATCTCGCGCACGGAAAAATAGGAATGATTGAGAAACGAATCCTGCGCTTGTGCGATCCACTGGGCCGCGCGCGGGACACTTAGATAGAGCATGAAGACGGAAAATAGGAGCAGCAACGGGGAGCCCCACATCAGCAAGTAGATCTGTGCCCGTTTGTAGTCGTGGGTGCGGCCGGTAGAATTCACGAGGCTAACTTCCCACCCGCGTTTTCAAGCGGGCGTGGTCCAGGATGTTTTCGACCAAGTCGGGAAAGGAAATTCCTTCCCCGTGCCCGATTTCCGGGAGCAAGCTAAGAGCTGTCATACCCGGGAGCGTGTTCACCTCCAACACATACGGTTTGCCGCTGGGAGTAATTCTCAGGTCGACGCGCGGCGCGCCCTCACAGCCGAGCTCCGCGCACGCCCATTCGGCAATCCGCTTGGTCCTTTCATAAAGCGCACGGCTCAAGGGTGCAGGATAGAGATGGCGGGCCAACCCTGGCGTGTACTTTGTTTTGTAGTCGTAGAATCCTTTGAGCGGCCGGATCTCAACGATCCCTAGAGCACGGCCGTTGAGGACGCCAACGGCGACCTCTTTTCCCGGGATGTATTTCTCTACCAGACAGGTCGAATCGAACCTCAGAGCTTGCGCGAGCGCGCGAGGCAAGTCGCTGCGATGGCGCACGATCGTAACTCCCAGCGTCGAGCCTTCGGCCCGGGGCTTTACTACCACGGGAAGTGGTAGCTGGACTTTTCGGGGTCCGGAGGATTGCACAATTTGGTAGGCGGGAGTCGGAATCCCATGCGTCAGAAAAACTTGCTTGGCGAATACTTTATCCATGCTCAGGGCAGAAGCTGTAACTCCCGAGCCCGTATAGGGAATGCGCATAACTTCAAGGAGGCCCTGGACACATCCATCTTCGCCGATCTTGCCGTGCAGGGCGTTGAAAACAACCGCAACCTTCTGTCGGCGTAGCACAGCGGGAAGATTCTCCCGCACCGGAATCGGGATCACCCGATAACCCTTTTTACGTAACGCACTAATCACTGCTTTGCCGGTTCTGATGGAGATCTCCTTCTCTGTGGAAAAGCCTCCAAAAAGCACCCCTACCCGTTGCCGCCGATAAATGGCGCGTAACTGAGCTGTCATGCGCCTGCACCAGCCTTCGGCGCTTGCGACCAATCGCCCATGAGATGGACCTCTGGAATCAACTCGACGTCAAACTTTTCTTTGACCTCCCTGCGCGCCAGTTCCATCAATTCCTTGAGGTCTGCTGCTCTCGCGCCACCCAGGTTGACGATAAAATTCGCATGGCGGAGCGAGATCTCTGCCCGGCCGATTCTCTTACCTTTCAGGCCGGCGGCTTCGATCAGCCTGCCGGAAAAATCGCCGGGAGGATTACGGAACATCGAGCCGGAGTTAGGGAAACCAACCGGCTGGCTGCGCTTCCTTTTGATCACGAGATCACGCATTTTCTGACCCATCTCCGCCGCGATTCCCTTGGAAAGGAGGAAGTAAACGCGGGTGACGATAAATCCTTGCGGAAGGTGAGTAGCGCGGTAGGAAAAGGCCAAATCATCGCGCGCGAAAATCTTCTCTTCCGCGTTCGGTGTCAATCCCTCCACGTGAACAACGACCTTTTCCATCTCGGAGCCGTAAGCACCGGCATTCATGACGACGGCCCCGCCGACGGTTGCCGGAATCCCTTCGGCGAATTCCAATCCGGAAAACCCTTGCCGCACAGCTTGCCGAACGAGTTGGGCGACGGGGTAGGCGGAGCCAACAATACAAGAAGGCGTGCCGTCGTGGACGCGCCACTCCGCGCGTCTGAAATCGCCTCCCAGCCGCAGCACCGCGCCCCGCACTCCGAGGTCACTCACGAGCACGTTACTTCCTTTGCCGAGCAGGCAGAAAGGAGTTTTGTGCTGGTTCAGGAGACGCACGGTCTGCGACAAGCCGCTCAAGGTATTGACCTGCAGAAAAAGATCAGCCGGACCGCCAACCCTAATCGAAGTGTAGGGTGCCATGGGCTCGTTAATCTTGACCTCCAGTCCGGGGATCAAAAGCAGTTCTTGGGCCAAAAGCGCCACCGATCCATTCCTCATGGTTGCAGCGACTCCAGGAGCCGTTCTCCTACTTTGTAAATATCCCCGGCGCCTAGGGTAAGAACGATATCCCCCTCGCGCAGCCGGGGAGCCAATCGGGCAGCGATCTCTTCCCGGTCCGCAAGAAACTCGACATCCAGATGTCCTCTCCGTTTGAGTGCTTGATAGAGGGCTTCCGCATGCACGCCGGGGATCGGGTCCTCGCCCGCGGGATAAATCTCGGTTAGCACCAAGCGATCGGCGCCGTCGAAGGCGGATAAGAAGTCCGAGAATAGGTCGCGGGTTCGGGAATAACGATGGGGTTGAAAAACAACGATTAGCGGCCGACTCCAGGATTCGCGAATCGCAGTCAATGTTGCTTGGATTTCGGCAGGGTGATGACCATAATCATCGATAATCATGATGCCGGCGGGCTCTCCTTTGATTTCCAGGCGACGATGAATCCCGGCAAATGAGGCTAGAGAGTCGACCACCTGCGGAAACGGGATTTCCAGCTCCAGAGCCACCGCCACTGCAGCCAAAGCGTTGGTTGCACTATGGCGCCCGAGAAGCTTTAACCTGAGGGTCCCTAGGGCCTTGGAACGGTGAAAAACAGAGCACTCGACCTGCATAGGACCGGTTTTGACTTCCCGGCCCTGGATGTCAGCGTCGGGGCTAAACCCGTAGGTTACAAAGCGCTTCTTGACCTTGGGAAATAAGCCACGCACGAGCGGGTTGTCCACGCACAGGACGGACAAGCCATAGAAGGGAATCTTATTGATAAAGGCGAGAAAACTGTCGCCAAGCTGATCCATGCTTTGATAGAAATCCATGTGCTCGCGATCAATATTGGTGACCACGGCGATCGTGGGGGAAAGGAGCAGAAACGTCCCGTCGCTCTCGTCGGCTTCAGCGACCAGTATCTGTCCCTGTCCCAGTTTGGCGTTGCTTCCCAAAGATCGCAGCCTGCCGCCAATCACCAGGGTGGGGTCCAGGCCCGCGCCGCTCAAAACGCTCGCGATGAGAGAAGTTGTAGTGGTTTTACCGTGACTTCCCGCCACAGCGATGCCGTACTTCATGCGCATCAGCTCCGCCAGCATCTCTGCTCTGGGAATCACCGGGATCTGCCGCTGTCGTGCTTCGAGCACTTCGGGATTGGAGAATTTCACCGCGGTGGAGATCACCACGACCGAAGGATGAGCGGCAAGATTATCGGCTCGATGACCGATCGAAACTTGAGCTCCAAGAGATCTTAGTCGCAAGGTGCTGTCACTCTCACGCTCGTCTGATCCGGTAATCAGATATCCGAGGTTCAGCAACACTTCCGCAATCCCGCTCATCCCGATGCCTCCGATGCCCACGAAGTGGATTCGATGTTTCTTTTCCAGCATGACAGCCAAATGGAATTCAGATTGCGCAAGCCGGGAGACAAGACCTGCCGTGTCCCTGCTGAATCCGGCAATCGGAGTTCCGGGTTCTCGCATTCATCCTTGAACTAACTTTTGGCACTCGTCGGCGATTCTTTCTGCCGCGTCGGGTTTGCCGAAGCTGCGCGCTTTCCTGCCCATGGAGCGCACTCGTTCACGCTCTTCAAAGAGCCGTGTCAATGCATGGGCGAGGCTCTCCCCTGACAAGTCCCGGTCCAGGATCATCTCCGCGGCGCCCTCCTGCTGCAGAGCTTGTGCGTTCGCTCTCTGGTGGTCATGTGCCGCATAGGGGTAAGGAACCAGGATCGCGGGCTTTCCATAGGCCGTCAGTTCCGCAATCGTGGTGGCACCGGCGCGGCAGAGAACAAGATCCGCCTCAGCATACGCGGCGTCCATCTTTTCTATAAACGGGAAAACCGCGGCGTCGAAGGGAAGGTTCGCGTAAACTTTCTTCGCCCAATTGTAATCGGCCTCGCCCGTCTGGTGGACAATTCTTAATTTTCCTGCCAGATCGTGCATGTGCTCCAGGGCCGCAAGCAAGCAGAGATTGATTTTGTGTGCGCCCGCGCTGCCACCAAAAACCAACAGGGTAAACTGGTCCGACTTTGCGACCGGGGTAAGCTCGCGCCAGCGCACCGGATTTCCAGTTGGCACAACACGCCCGCGGGGGAAGAATGACGCGCTCTTCTCATATGCTACGAAGATCCGGTCGGCCAGATGGCCTAGCCATCGATTGGTCAATCCAGGGCGCAAGTTTTGCTCCATAATAGCGCACGGGATCCTCGTGAGCTTGGCGGCAAGCAAAAAGGGACCGGACGCATAGCCCCCGAGACCGATAACGCAATCGGGGCGGAAACGCCGGATGATCCGCAGTGAGCGGAAAACACTGATCGGTATCCCGTAAGCCGCTTCGAAAATACCGCGTAAACCTCTGCCCTTGATTCCGGCGATGGGAAGCGTTTCCAGCGGGAGGCCTTCGCGGGGAAGTACCCGAACCTCGATGCCGCGTGCCGTACCTACAAACAAGACTTCTGTCATCAGGTTTCGCTCTCTCAGCGCGCGCGCCACCGCCAGGCCGGGGAACAGATGACCTCCGGTTCCCCCACCGGCCATGACCACGCGCATTGCTACGTTCTCCTGCGTGAAAGACTCAGCAACATTCCCGCCGCAATCAGGTTCACCACCATGGCCGAGCCGCCGTAGCTAATAAACGGCAGCACCAGACCCTTAGTGGGCATCAATCCCATAACCACTGCCATGTGAATCAAAGCCTGTAAGCCAAGGATCGCAGTCAATCCGAAGGCCAAATATTGACCAAAGGGGTCTTCAGTTTGAGAGGCAATACGCAAACCTCTCAGAATTATCACGCCGAAAAGACCAAGCACTGTCAGGGCACCTAATAAACCGAGCTCTTCTCCGATGACGGAAAAGATGAAGTCCGTGTGGGCCTCGGGCAGATAGAAGAGTTTCTGCCGGCTCTCACCCAGACCACGTCCCCAGAGTTGGCCGGAGCCGAAGGCAATGAAGGACTGGATGATTTGAAAACCCCCTTTTTCCGGATCCTTCCAGGGGTCGAAGAAGATCATGAGACGTTGGATGCGGTACTGCGCGGTGAGAACGACCGCGGCCAGCAGAGGCAGCGCCGCGATGCCTAAAGCCAACAGATGAGTGAGCCTGACGCCCGCGATAAAGAGCATCAAAAACAGCACAAGCCCCAGGACAAAAGAGGTCCCCAAGTCCGGCTCGAAAAGAATCAGCCCGAGTAAGAGTCCGCCGACAATCAAGTAGGGAAGCACACCCAACTTGAACGTCGCAACCTTTGTGCCCTTCTTTGCGAGAGAGTCGGCCAGATAGAGAATCAGCGAGATTTTCGCCATCTCGGCGGGTTGTAGGGAAAAACTGCCGACGAGCAACCACCGCCGGGCGCCTCCACGAGCGACGCCCACGCCCGGAATCAACACCAGAATCAGGACAAGTATCGTGAGCGCGAGCAAGATCAAAGCAAGGCGCCGGTAGGCGGCGAAAGGGATCAGGGCGGAGATGAAGAGTCCGACGACGCCGAATCCAATGGCGAACATTTGCTTGCGGAAAAAATAGAAGCCATCGGCAAAGCGTTCTTGCGCATAAAGATAGCTCGTGCTCAAAACCATCACGATTCCAATGGCGAGAAGCGTGAATACGGCGAAGAAAATCCAACCATCCACTGTCGGTCCCTGTCTCATGAGCGTGCCCTAAAGTTTGCCGACCAGGTCCTTGAAAACTCTGCCCCTCTCCTCGTAATCGTGAAACATGTCAAAGCTGGAGCAGGCCGGAGAGAGAAGAACCACATCTCCTGGCGCCGCGTCTTTGTAAGCTTCTCGTACAGCATCTTCAAGGTTAGCGGCGACGGCCGTTTTCGTGAGATGCCCCAGGCACTCGCGTATCCTCTCTTTGGCGGCGCCAAAAACAACGAGCTTCTTGACGGTGCGGCTAATTTCTTTCGCCAGGATCCGGTAGTCGCCGTGCTTGTCAACTCCGCCCGCGAGCAAGACGACGGGGCTGCAGAAGCTCATGAGGGATTTTACAACCGCCCCCACGTTGGTGCCTTTGGAATCGTTGTAGAAGCGCACGCCGTTTTTCTCGCGCACGAACTCCAGGCGGTGCTCCAATCCGGTAAAACTCTCCATCACTTGGCGGATGACAGCAGAGCGGACCCCGATCACCTTGGCTGCGGCGACCGCAGCCATCAGATTCTCCACATTATGCACGCCGGCAATCTTAGCCTTCTCCAGAGGAAAAGACTCCGTGCGCGTTTCATCGCTCCAGATGATCTCGCGCCGTGTTGCAAACACGCCCTTGCGCACTGCGCCCCATCCGAACGAGACGACCCTGGCCCTAATCCGATTGCGCGCGCGCCAGACCCAGGGATCGTCCCGGTTGATAATGGCCACGTCCTGCTCGTTCTGCTGGTGAAAGATTTTTTCCTTGGCGGCGCAGTACGCGGCGAAGCTGGCATAGCGGTCCAGGTGGTCTTCGGTAAGATTGAGCAGCAGGGAAATTCTCGGGTGGAATCGTTTTACCCACTCAAGTTGAAAACTACTGATTTCTACGACGCCCCAATCCCAGTGCTCCGAGACAAATCGAATTAAAGGGGTGCCGATATTCCCACCGACAAAAACCCTGAGCCCGCTCGCTTTCAGGATCGCGCCAATCAAAGAAGTCGTCGTGCTTTTTCCATTGGTCCCAGTGATCGCGATGAGAGGGGCCCTGATGAAATGGCCTGCAAGCTCAATTTCGCTTAGAATTTCGATTTCTCGACGGCAGGCCTCTTGCAGCAAAGGATTGTCGGGCGGGACCCCGGGACTCGGCACCACGATATCCGTGCCCGTTACCCAGGCCGGGTCTTCCGCACCGGTACAGTAAGTTACCGGCAGCGCCGCAAGCGCCGCGATTTCACGTGGTAATTCCCGCATGTTCTTACGATCCGTTACGACGACCCGCGCGCCCTGCTTTGCCAGGAAGCGCGCCGCTTCCAGTCCTGTGCGGGCGAGTCCGATCACCAGCACCTTCTTTCCGCTCAAATCCATGGACCGCGCTGCTTGTCATCTGAGCTTCAAGGTGCTCAATCCCACCACGGCGCAAATGAATGAGATAATCCAGAAGCGCACGACGATTTGCGATTCCGCCCAACCTTTTAGTTCGTAGTGGTGATGGATAGGGGCCATAAGAAAGACCCTCTTCTTTCTCAGTTTGTAAAAGACCACTTGAAAAATCACCGAGAGCGCCTCAAGCACGAAGATCCCGCCAATGATGATGAGCACGATCTCATTCTTGGTCATGACGGCGACGATTCCCAGGGCTGCGCCTAAAGCCAAGGATCCTACATCTCCCATAAAGAGCTGCGCCGGATAGGTGTTAAACCACAAAAATCCCAGTCCCGCAGCGACGACGGCGATGCAGAAAATACTCAGCTCGCCGACACCCGCTACATAAGGGATTTGCAGGTATTCTGCATGCTTCTGATTCCCGGTCAGATAAGCGATGATGCCAAAGGCCCCAGCGGCAACGATCACTGGTCCAATCGCCAGCCCATCGAGGCCGTCGGTCAAGTTCACGGCGTTGGACGCCGCGACGATGACCAGCATGGCGAAGGGAATGTACGCTATGCCGAGGTCGGGATGGAAATTCTTAAAAAACGGCACGGCGAGGACCGTACTGAACTTGGGATAAAAGTACAGAAAAAGGCCCGCAGCAAAAGCCACTGCCAGTTGGGATAGCAGTTTAGCGCGTGCCGAAAGACCCCGGCTATTTTTGCGCTTGAGTTTTAAATAATCGTCCACGAAACCTACTACCCCGAACCCAACGGAGACAAAGAGGGCCAGAGCGATATACGGATTCGCGAGGTCGGCCCAAAGAACCGTGGATAGAAAAAAGGCCAGGATGATCAGTGTTCCTCCCATAGTGGGAGTGCCAGCCTTGACGCTATGGGTCGCCGGGCCGTCGTCTCGAATCGACTGACCGATTTGCCGCGCAGTTAACGAACGAATCAGATAAGGACCAAACAGAAAGGAAACCATCAGCGCCATGAGAGCGGCGATGGCTGCCCGAAACGTGATGTAGCGAAAAACATTGAAGCCCGAGTAAGTGGCGTGGAAGGAAAAAAGGAAATAATAGAGCACCTTCTAGACTCCGATTCGCTTCAACGCGCTGAGGACATTTTCCATTTTCATGCCCCGGGATCCCTTGAAGAGAAGCCAGGCCCCAGGCTTAATCTGCTGTGAGATCAGGCGGGCGATTTCTTCGTGGCTCTGACCGATAGTTACTTTTTCCGCACTCAGGCCGCCAGCCAAGGCTCCCTTGCAAACGTGGCGGGCGTTAGGCCCGAGAAGATAGAGCCGGTCGATCCGGTAGCTAGCGGTTTTTTTCCCCAGCTCGAAGTGACACTGGCGAGTTTTTTCTCCTAACTCCAGCATATCCCCGAGAACGGCCACTTTTTGTTTGTCGCCACCGAGTTCCGCAAGTGTTGCCAAGGCTGCTTCGGTTGAAGCCGGATTAGCGTTGTAAGAATCGTTAATAATTCTAAACCGTCTCCACTTTTGTAGTTCCGTGCGCATTCGCAGGGGGCGCACGGACTCAAGTCCCTTGGCGATGCTGCGCGGGCTTACACCCAGCGCCGAGGTCATTGCGGCGGCCCCAAGGGCGTTCCGTAGATTGTGTTTTCCCGGCAAGGTGAGGCGAACCGATTGGCGGGTTTTTCCGACCTTCAGGACAAACGAGGTCCCATTCACCCCCCGAGTTGTCACTTTCTCCGCGCGCACTTGTCCGTGGCTACCGTAGGTAATGCGCCGTCCGGAAAAGCCCCTGCCAATGCGGGATACCCAAGGGTCGTCGGTATTGACAACCGCGATGCCCCCCTGCTTGATTCCCTGGAAAACACAGCCCTTCTCCCGTGCTACCCCGAGGAGGCTCCGCAGACCTTCGAGGTGGGCCGGTGCGACGGTTGTGATGAGACCCACGTCGGGTTCAGCAATCGCAGTCAAGCGGCGGATTTCCCCAGGGTGGTTTGTTCCCAACTCCAGCACGGCTACCTTTTCTTTGCCGCTCAGGCGCAGCAGAGTCAGCGGAACACCGACGAGATTATTATAATTCTTCTCGGTCTTTAACACTTTGCCTTTCAACTTTTGTCTCCGCAGCGACGCCCGTTCTAAAATGGCCGCAACCATTTCCTTAGTGGTTGTCTTCCCGTTGGAACCGGTTATGGCCAACACGGTGGGCGCCATAACTTGACGGTGGTAATGACCCAGCGCGCCAAGGGCTGTAAGGGTGTCGCGTACCTTCACGACCGTGACGCGGCGCGGCACGGGAAAGCGCGCCAGCTTGTGCACCACCAGACAAGCGGCTCCTTGTTGTACGGCCTGGGACAGGAACTGATGCCCATCAAACCTTTCGCCCTTGAGAGCAAGGAAAATAGCGCCCTTTACCACCGCGCGGGAATCCGTCACGAGCTCTCCAAAGGTCGCCAGCCTTCCGGTTTGTAAAAGTCTGCCCCCCGTCGCCGTTAAAATCTCTTGTTTGCTCCATCCCATGCGTCCACGCCGATGATGTGGCGGTACCGATCATGACGTCAGTTGTCTCAGTTCTTCGCGTACGACCTCGCGGTCATCGAATCGAATCCGTTCTTTCCCCAATATCTGATAATCTTCGTGCCCCTTGCCGGCAATCAACACGAGGTCTTTAGGCTGTGCGATGCGCAGGGCAAGCGCAATCGCGGCGCGGCGGTCAGCCTCGACACAGTAGCTCGTCGCCGTCCCGATGGAGGATACCGCAGCCTCCTTGCTCGTGAATCGAGTCAGGGGCATGTTCCTTAATCCCTCCTCGATTTGTCGGAGAATCGCCTGGGGGTTTTCAGTTCGCGGATTGTCCGATGTCAATATGACCACCTCACTCAACCGTGCCGCGATTTCTCCCATGATCGGGCGCTTTCCCGCGTCGCGGTCGCCACCACAGCCGAAGACGACGATAAGCCGGCCCTGTGTCAGGGGACGTAGAGAGGACATGGCCTTTTCCAGCGCATCAGGCGTGTGCGCATAATCCACGAGCACGGTGATCCCCAAAGAGTTTTTGATCTTCTCCAATCGGCCCGGCACGGGTTCGAGTCGTGCGATTCCCTCGACGATGGCTTTACTGGGCAGACCTAGAGCAGACGCGGCCCCAACCGAACACAGGATGTTTTCCAAGTTGGCGATTCCGATCAGAGGAGATTCAAAGCCGAAGGATTGACCCTTTACTTCCAAGACGCCTCTGAGGCCTCCGAGATCGGCTTCGAATTCCAGCGGATGCAGGTCCCAATTGCGATCGAGACCATAACTCCAGACATCAAGTCCTACCTGGCGGCTCTTTTCCAGCAGTAGCTTGCCTTTCGGATCTCTCCCGTGGATAACGGCAAATCTTCTTTTCTTCGACGGCGCATCTAATAAATAGTCCGTGAAAAGTCTGCATTTCGCAAGAAAGTAGTCCTCCATATCGCGATGAAAATCGAGATGGTCACGCGTCAAGTTGGTGAAAAGAGCGCCGTCGAAGGCGATGCCGCGCACACGTTCCAGCGCTAAAGCGTGGGAAGAAACCTCCATCGCGACCGATTGCGTTCCGGATTGCACCATCTCGCCCAGTAGCTGTTGCAGATCAATGGACTCGGGGGTTGTGTGGGGCGCAGGGCGAGAACTGCTCTGGTAGCGATAATTGATTGTGCCAATCACACCTGGGGCCATTCCAGCAGCGCGAAAAATCGATTCTAAGAGGTACGTCACTGTAGTTTTTCCATTGGTGCCGGTGACGCCGACGACGGTGATCTTTTGGCTTGGCTGGCCGAAGAACTCGGCTGCCCATTTTCCCATTGTATATCGGATATCAGGGGCTAGGACCCAAGCGACGTCCTCGGGCAACTCGATTTTTCGATCGAGTACGACCGCACAGGCGCCCTTGCCAATGGCTTCCAAAGCGAAATGGGTGCCGTCGGAATAGGTACCGGGCAGGCCGAAGAAGACAAATCCAGGTTGAACCTTTCTTGAATCGTAAGACAGACCGATGACGGGTTGATCGAGGTCCCCATGTGTTGCCTGGATCTCTGCTACCTTCACTAAATCGCGGAGGGTCATCAGCTTAGCCCTGCAAGCTCAGTAGCAGTTTGCGGCCTTCCTCCAAGGCGGTGCCGCGCTCCGGCCATTGTTTCACGACATAGCCGTGGCCGCGAATCTCAAGCGGCATTTTAAGCGCCTGCGCCTTCACGAGTGCTGCGCGCATACTGAGACCCGTGAAATCAGGCACTGTGAGCTTTCCGCCTTCCCCCGCCGAGCTGGTTTCGCTGGGGTTGGTCGGAAGCCCCCTGTCTCTCTCAGCTAGCGTCAACGCAGGAATGGCATCCGGTTTGTCCGGAGCGACCCCCAATTGGCGCAAGGCGCCGCGCGAAATGTTTTGAAACGCCGGTGCAGCAACCACCCCCCCATAGACATTCACCTCGGGCTCATCAATCAGGACCAGGACAACGATCTTGGGATTTTCCGCCGGGACAAAACCGATAAACGAAGCAATCCTCTTGGTTGCGGAGTAGCCTTTCCTTGAGGGTTCCGGTTTCTGGGCGGTTCCCGTCTTGCCTGCAACTTCAAAACCCTCCAAATTTGCTTGCGTTCCGGTGCCGCCGTCGCTGACCACGCCCTTGAGGATCGAAGTGAGCTGTTGGGCGGTCTTTTCCGAGATCACGCGGCGCACGACCTGGGGTTGATTCTCAAAGAGAATCTTGCCCTCCGCGTTCACAATGCGACGCACGGCGAATGGGCGCATGAGAAATCCGCCATTGGCGATAGTTGCATAGGCCATCGCCATTTGGATCGGGGTTACCGCAATTCCCTGCCCAAAGGCGTGCGTCGCGAGATCGATGGCGGTCCAATGATCGGCAGACCGAACCACGCCGCTCCCCTCTCCCGGTAAGTCGATACCGGTCAAATGACCGAACCCGAATCTAGTGATGTATTTGAAGTAGCGGTCCTTTTTGAGTTTCTCCGCGACCTTCGTAGCGCCGATATTGCTGGAATACTGGATGATCTTATAAAAAGGAATCCACCCGTATTTGTGGGTGTCATGGATCGTCCTACCGGCGTAGGCGTAGCTTCCGAACTCGCAATAGAAAAGGTCCTCTTTTCCGACGATGCCTTCCTCTAGAGCGGCCGCGGCGAGAATGGTTTTGAAAGTCGAGCCCGGCTCGTAGCTGTCAGTGACCGCTCGGTTGCGCCAGCGTTGTGAAGGGACACGAGCGAAATTATTGGGGTTAAAGAAGGGATAGTTGGCCAGGGCCAGAATCTCGCCCGTAAAGGGTTCGACCACCAGTGCAATCCCGCCCTTGGCGCGGTATTTCGTGACGGTTGCTTCAAGTTCTTTCTCCGTTATGTGTTGGATAGAAGTATCGAGGGTCAGGTGGATATCCGCCCCCGGCGGGATCTGTACGTCCTCGACCCCTTGAACAAGAACCCTTCGTCCGAGAGCGTCGCGCTCGATGAGCGGCGAGCCTGTCTCTCCTCGAATATAGCGATCGTAATGCAGTTCGATCCCTTCGAGTCCTTGCGAGTCTCGGCCGACAAAGCCGACGACTTGCCCTGCGAGGGAGCTTTGCGGGTAATAGCGAGTGGGTTCGTAAAACATGCCGACGCCGTCGACGTTCAGCGCTTGGATCTGCTCGGCCTCCTTCGGTGTTACCTGGCGCTTGATCCAAACAAACGGTTTTTCCGCCTTTAGCTCTCGTTCCACCATGGCGGGAGTCAGACTTAAAGCGCGTGCCAGTACGCGCGCCGCGTTCTCGGGATCTTCGAGCCTGCGCGGGCGCGCATAAACCGATTGCCTTTCCACGCTGACCGCTAACAGTTCTTTTGAGCGGTCCAGAATCGAGCCGCGCTTGGGGAGCAATGTCCATTCCTTGAGATGTTGTTTTTCACCGAGCCGCTTCAGCAGGGCTCCCTGAAGAATCTGCAGGTGAAAGGCGCGAAGTCCGACAGCAAAGAAAAGAGCTAGAAACAGTAACACGACGGCGCCGAGCCGGGGTTTGATGTTCTTGAAGGAAGGCTTCATGGCAGAACGATGACCTGGTCCTTTTCCGGTTCAACCATTCCGAGTCGATTCTTCGCCATTTGCTGTAACCGTTCGGGCGAGGTGAGAGTGGCGAGCTCGAGTTTGAGTTCCCGGTTTTCTTGCTCCAGATAACTGTGCAGTTTGGAGGCCGTCGAAAGCACATACCCCATATGAATGACCTGAAGACGGACCCAGACGTGAAGCAAAGCCATTGCGCTTACACACAGACCCAGGAATAAGCTGGAAAAAATAAGGCGCCGGCGCGGATGCGCAACAAAACGCTCTTTCCTGCGGCCCCTGAAGTGGGGAAAATACGTTACCCAGCGATTCCTGACTAACTCGGCCTCCATATCGCTATTGCCTTAGACTCTTTCCACCGCGCGCAGCTTAGCGGAACGAGCTCGCGGATTGGTTTGCTTTTCTCTTTCGGAGGGTAGGATCGGCTTGCTGCTTAGCAAGTTCGCCTTGCGCGTCCAGCCACATTGGCACACTACCACCGCAGGAGGGCAAAGGCAGTCCCTGCTCCATCGAAAGAAGGCCCTCTTGACCAGCCGATCCTCCAGGGAATGAAACGAAATGATGGCCATGCGTCCCTGGGCAGCTAGCAAATCGTAGCCGTCATCTAAGAGGATCTCGAGGTTCTCTAGTTCCTGGTTGACGAAGATCCGCAAAGCTTGAAAGACCCGTGTGGCGGGGTGCATTCTGGTCCTTGACTGGCGCACGGTTCGTTCGATGATGGCTGCTAACTGGCGCGTCGTTTCGATGGCGCTTTTGTCGCGTTCTCTTTCGATCGCGAGAGCCACTTTTCGGGCTTGGGGCTCTTCGCCGTAGGCACGGAAGATTTGCTGCAGCTTTTGGACCGAAAAAGTGTTGACCACTTGATAGGCGCTCAATGGTAAGCGCGGATCCAAGCGCATGTCCAACCCTTGATCGACGCTGAAGCTCAATCCCTTTTCCGGGTCCTTGACCTGTTGTAGAGAAAATCCCAGATCGAGCAAAACGCCGTCTACCTTGTTCCATCCCAAGTCTTGAAGGATTGCGCGTGCGTCGGTAAAGTTTGCCCGCCGGGTGACCGCGCGATCGCCAAATCGATTGAGTCGCTCGCGTGCGATGGAAAGGGCCGTCTCGTCCCAGTCCAGTCCCAAAACTTGTCCTGTCGGCGCGCTCAGTTCTAGGAGTTGCTCGGCGTGGCCCCCGGCGCCTAGTGTCCCGTCGAGGTATCGTTTTCCGTCGGCAGGTTTGAGAATTTCCATGACTTCGCGAACCATGACTGGCGTATGCCAGTAAAGCATAGACGTTCCATTTACGAGGATCTGGTCAGTGGTATGTGCCGTCCCAGTCCCAGTCGGAATCAAAGCTTTCCACCGCGTCCTCCAGAGACGGGTAGTCCTCAAAAAACTGGTCCATCCCAACCACTCTAAAGATGTTCCTCAAGTAAGGATTCATGCCCGCCAGTTTGAGATCGCCGTTGAGGTTTCGCAGGGTCCTAAGCTGCTCAACCAGAACCCCGATGCTCAGGTAGTTGATATGATCAACCGCTTTGAGGTTGAGCACCACTTTGATCTGCTCCTTCTGGATGAGCGAAGCGATCACCCCCTTGATCCGAACCATTTCACGGAAGTCGATATCACCGCAGATGTCAATTACCGAGATCCCCAGAATGGATTTTCGCTCCAGCATCGTTTCCTCCGATTAAGTCAGCAAGCCGTTCAAAAAATCCGCATCCAATTTTTCCTCAGCCTCCGTGAGAACCCTTTGATGGGATTCTTTGTCCCAAATGCGAAACTTCTCTGTGACGCCGGTCATTACGACGGTCTTTTTCAGATTCGCGTATTGGCGTAGGTTGGGTGGAATCAATATCCGGCCTTGCTTATCTACAGCACACTCCGAGGCGTTGCCGAAGTAATAGGTTTCAAAAACAACCATGCGCCGATCGAACTTCGACTTTTTTTGGAGGTCCTCTTGCAAACGCTGCCACGCATCCATCGGGTAGACGTCGAGATAACGAAGGCCTTCGACAAAGAAGTTGGTAATCATCACGCGGTCGTCTCCCCTGCCGTAGAGGACTTCGCGGAATTTCGCGGGGACACTCAGCCTACCCTTGGAGTCTATAGTGTGCTCGTAGGCTCCAGTAAATGCGCTGCTCATAGTGATTTTATGGGTATATACAGCACCTTATACCACTTTATCCCACCTATGGCTTATAGCTTGCGCTAATACCTCTGTCAATAAAAAAGTGCTTAGACAGAGAGAAGTTAGCTATACACAATATAGCTCGAATAGTGGCATCGAAAGCACAATTACTTGTGGTTTAGTAAAGATGTGGAGAAAATAGCCGGTGGGTGGTATAAAGTGGGGCTAAAGTAGATCGGTAAGCCGGATTCTGTTCTGCCTCCCAATAAGAGGCAGCAGTGGTCATTCATCTTGCTCCATGATTGCGCATGGAGTCCAGCGACCTAACCCGAGGGCTATGGGCGGACCACCCAACCCTCCTATTTGGTCTTGCACCGGGTGGGGTTTACCTAGCGTCTGCCATCACTGGCAGACCGGTGAGCTCTTGCCTCGCCTTTTCACCCTTACCTGCGCTTGCGCAGGCGGTATGTTTTCTGTGGCACTTTCCCCCGATCGCTCGGGGCCGCCGTTAACGGCCACCCTGTCCTGCGGAGTCCGGACTTTCCTCTCCAGAGATCCTGAAGCGACCACTTGATCTACTTTAGCCCGAAAAAAATTGTTCGAATGCCAATAGACACTAGGACAAAACGCTTAGCTTCGATTCCTTCGTTGCACTGTTCGGCGATTCGATTCTGCTCGCGTCTGACGTGAGTAATGCAATAGCGATCGAACTGCCGCAACAGGCCCAAAGCTCTCTGGTGTTGAGCTGCTTGACCATGAACTCAGAGTCGCTTTCAATGTGGACCCTTTTCGACCTCATCTCGAGGGCCGCTTGTAGTCCCATAAGCAAGCTCTCATACTCGGCGACGTTATTGGTTGTCGTTCCTAGATAACGGCAAAGCTTCTTGCACACGACACCTTCGAGGAAAGCCCCGCAGCCTGCGGGCCCGGGATTGCCGCCTGCGCCGCGCCATCGACCACAACCAGCCAGCCGCCGCTGGATTTCTCGGGCATTGGCGCTATACCTGCTTGTCTGGCGCCGAGGTCTGTTTGCAGTAGAGAATACGATTGCAGCTTGGGCAAAGGTGAAGTCTTTCGCCTTTGAGGATCTCATTGTACAGCTGGGGTGGTATGTTCATGAAGCAGCCCTGGCAGATCCCGTCGAGAACGGCAACCACGGCCGTACCGCCTCGGCGCGAGAAGATGAGTTCGTAACGCCCGATAAGTTCGCCGTTCAGTTGTGTAACGAGCGCCTGCCGCCCTTTCGAGACCTCTACAACCTCAGATTCCACTTGCGCAAGCTGGCCTTGCAGTTCGGCGCGTCTGGTTGCCCACTTTTCCTCGAGCGCTATCGACTCGGCTTCTTTCTGGCTCAGGGTGACCGCGCAGGCGTCGAGCGACTCCATGGCCTTGATCAAGTCTTCCTCGATCACGCTGTTGTTCTGCTTGATTTGGTCGATCTCTCTTTGGAGCGCCTGAAGCTCTTTGATATTCTTGATGCGGTTCATCCGCATGCGCTTCTCCACGGTTTTGCCGCTCTCTTCTTGCAGGATGCGTTCCTTTTCGTGGCGCAACGCTTCCTTCTCTTTCCACGCTTGCCTGTGCAATTCGACTTCGGTCTTTTTAGCTTCTATTTCGGATTCCCAACGCTGCATCTCTGCCAGGATTACTTGTTTGGCATTACTTTTCTCCTTGATTTCCCGGTCGATGCTCTGCAGGGAAGCCAAAACTTCTATCTGCTCGCGCAACTTTAACCTCCAATGTGGCTAGAATAAGAAAAAGAAATGCACCCTTGAGGGTGCATTTCGCCAGCTGAGCCGTTTGAGCCGAACTGTCGCTTGACGGCTCATATCTTTAAACCTCCTGGACGCGTCAAATCCACGATATTTATCTATAATAGATTTTCCCTCCTTGTCAAAGCGAAGACAATAGGGGGGAGCTGCCCCTAACGCCGCACGGCGCGCCGCTCGACTATAGCGCACGGGCAGGGCCGCTTGCGGGTTGGCTCGGCAGGCTCTCTTCCCGCTTCCTCTTCGGCTTTTTGGCGCAAAAACCTCGCTGTCGTTACGAACTGCACGAAGTAACTGTAGAACAGGGACTCACAAAGAGGAAGGGATCGCGAAGGAAAATACTGACTGTCAGTTGTTCCACGCTGTGAAAAAGCAAGTAGCTGTAGACCCGCGAGTCGTCTTTTAACCCGTTGTTATTGCATAGAAAATTCGAGCTTTCGCACGCCCGCAAAGAAGAGTCTTGGGTGAAAACATCGTCATTGAGAGACAGTTTTGTTCCGCTCGTGACAGCGCGTCCTGTTTCGGAGGCGCTTGGGTATTGACGCCCTGCTTTCCTTTTGCTGCATGACATGCAACGCTCGAAATCTTCGGTTTCCGCAGTCAGCCTGCTTGCCTAATGCGTCGCGAGCTGCGAGTCTTAATCTATTATTCCACTTAATCTGGGGGGGTATTATGGAGGGCTTGTTACGGCGGATAGAGCAGCTTGAGCGTGCGAATCTGAAAATGAGGGTGACCGTGCTGGCGCTTTCTTTTGGGGTGGGGGCCCTAATCTTGATGGGCCAGGCGCGAACGGCGAGCCAAGAGATAAGGGCGCAGAAACTCACCCTTGTGGATGCACAGGGAAACAGCCGCGCGGTTTTGTTGTCCACGCCCAAGGGCGACGTCTTGCTCAGTTTTAATGATAAAACAAAGAGTCATGAAGCGCGGCTCGTGCTTGGGGCGGGCGCCGAGGGTTTGCCGTTTATTGCTTTGCGCGACAGAGACGACAAGTTACGCGTGATGGTTGGGCTTCAAAGCGGTACACCCCGGGCTTCCTTTTATTCCAGCGACGGGCGAGAAAGAGCGTGGGTATCGGTAGAGAAGGACGGTTCGCCCATCATCGGCCTGCGTGACCATGAGGGAAAGCCCCGTTCGCTTCTGACGGTTGGCTCGGATGATACACCGCGGCTGTCGCTGGCGAATAAAGAAGGTAAACCGAGGTTTGTGATCGGCGGCACCTCAGATCAGTACGGGATGGCGTTTTTTGACTCTAACGGCAAGCTTCGTGCCGAGCTAGATACAAAAGCCGACGGTGCGCCAAGCCTTGTCTTTGCCGACCGCGAGGAAAAAGTTACGTGGCGCGCGCCCTAGGCTCTCTGCGGTCAGTCATTTGATCATCTCGTCTGCCCGGTGCAGCGCTGAGTGCGGAATCGTGCGTCCGATCTGCCGTGCCGCGTTTAGGTTGATGATCAGCTCGAACCTTGTCGGCTGCTCGACCGGCAGCTCGGCAGGCTTGACACCTTGCAGAATCTTGTCCACGTAAGGCGGAGCAACCTGAAACCTAGGCTCCGCTTGGCCCATAGGCCATCAACGCGCCGGCCTCGAGGGACGCTTAGGAGTCGAACATCGTGGAATGTTGCTTTTGCCCCCAAATTCCAGGATCTGTTTCCTGTGAGAGGCGATCAGCCTGTGTGCAATTGCGAAGGGTGCGTCTGGCGGTACGGCAAAATCTCAAGATATTCTATCGGAGGGTACCGCCAAAAGCCGAAGCCATCATCGCCAAGTATCGCCGCGCTAAGGTCGGCCTGGATAAAGTACAAACAGCGTGAGACACTATACTAGGATGTGGAGCTTGGCGTTTCCGATCGCTTTAACGGAAATCGACGCACAAGTCGTGTCTTCTATGAAGTTCGCTAAAGCAGCTGTGACTGGACTGGTCATATGACTTGATTTCCCATCGTTCTGATCGCCTTTCTGTCGTTGCTATTGAGCGATAATCACCTCGCCATCGTTGATCTTGAAAGTCGCGCCAAACGGCGACGATCGGTCGACAATATCCTGAACGACTTCATTTCCCATCGTCGTGTTTAGCAAAGTTGGCTGGCCCTGCCTATTGATTCGCCCGGGCACAAAGGAGACTTGCTGCACTCCGCCATCCAACAAGCCACACCGCACCAGCAGAGTCATCTGCTCATGTTTCACACGAGTATAGGCAAAGTTTCCCAGGGAATAGAAAATGACCTTGCCTTTGTACACCTCAATCGCCCCGGGCATGTGCGGATGGTGGCCGGCGATCAAATCGGCCCCGGCATCGATCGCCGCGTGAGCCATCTCTACCTGGTAGTCAACAACTTGGCCTACACCACCGCTGGCCGGTGATACTCCCCAGTGCCAAGAGACGACCACAGCATCCGCATCCTTCTTGGCGCGACGCACGTCCTCCATCATCGCTCCAGCTTCCTTGGGATCAGCACTGGTATGGATGATGGGGGTGATCCGGGCACCTCTAGATGGCGGGCGTGAGGCTCAAAGGCTGTTGACACACGGACAGTTGCGATTCCTCCCTGTTCGGCGCCTGCGGCGTAGGCCGGCGCAAACACGGAAGAATAGGCCAGGAAGGCCACCTTCTTCCCCTTCCGTTCTACGATAGCGGGCCTACGGGCTTCCTCGATGTTTCGGCCTCCGCCGGCATGGGCAATACCAGCCCGATCCAAAAGTTCGATACATCTCTCCAACCCCTCCCACCCATAGTCCACGCCGTGATTATTCGCCAGGCTCACAACATCGAAGCCGGACGATGTGTAAGCGGCGAGCATCTTCTCATCGGAGCGTTGCTTCGTCGATCGCTTAGCTTCCGTAGGTTTTCCAACGTTCGTGACAAGACCCTCCAAATTGCCGAAGAGAATGTCTTTCTCTCGAAGGTGACCAGCCGCGGAAGAAAAGAACGATTCGGGCTCCGGGCATTGGACATAAACGTCACCAACAATAAGAAGGGTCACCTGAGAATCGGCCATTGTTCACCTCTTTCTGAAAACGCTACCCCGTAGGTCGAACTGAATTAGAATGATTTCTGACCCGGATATAGGGCGGCAGCACCATTCTCGCATCAGCTCACTTGCCAGACGACGACTTCGGCGTCGCCTATATTCAGTTTTGTATTAAACTTATTGGAGAGTTCCACCAACCGCTGCATGGTCTTTTGTTCCTCTTTAGCCGGACGGATAATCGTTTCGTTAGTCTCATTATGACGCACGGGCGCGCACGTCACCGTGATGACTTTGCGATCTTCAAGAACTACTCGTACCATGAGTCCTACCCAATCCCCCTGTACTCTTCCCTCGTGACCGGTATAAAATGAGAAGCATCCCAACCCGTAAAAGATGGGTTTCGCTTTGTAGATCTCAGTTGCCAGAGGGTAATGAACGCCGTGGCCCATGACGATATCCGCACCAGCGTCAACAGCCGCATGCCCGATTTCTTGTTGATACTGCAGCACGTCCTGCGCTTGTCCCCAGTGATGGGAGGACACCACGACATCAACCTGCTTGCGCAACGATAAGATATCCTCTTGGAACTCATTTAGCTCCCGTTCGTCGGCTGAAGTCAAAATCACAGGCGGTACGCCGGCTCGATTGGCTACCCTCGGTTGATAAGCCGTGTGCGCCTTAATGGTGGCCACTCCGGGCGAGCGTTCGCCGGCTGCTTGACCTGTCGGCCAAAAAATAGAGGTATATTGGAGGAAACCGAAGCGCACTCCATCTCTTTCGATGATAAGAGGCCTGCGCGCAGCTTTCCGATTTGGGCCCGCTCCTGTGTAACCAATCCCCAGCTCTTCAAGGCGCGCCAACGAAGCGCGAATCGCTTCAGCGCCGTAGGTCACATTGTTAGCGCAACCAACACCGTGAAAGCCCGCTACTTTCAAAGCTTCTCCGGCATGTGACCCAGCATAGAAACCTTCCTGATCCAGTGAATAGCCTGGCGGAGGATCAGAGAGACAACATTCCAAATTGCCGAATACTAGATCCGCTTTGTGCAGGACATCCGCTACACGAGCAAAAGGCACGGTTGGATCACTTACCTTCATAAGGTTCACATCGCCGGTTAGGATCATTGTCTGTTTCATGGGCTCTCCACGATCATCCTACCGTTTGCCATACCTACGGGAGTTGCGGCGGTATGCGATTTAGAACTTTCTCCAACATTCCGAGTCTCCTAACCTTTAAAATTGTCCCTTACTTTTGTTTTTTTGCGAGCTCAAGAAGGGCATGTGCAATCTCGAATAGATCTCCAACCACGCCGTAGTGGGCGACCTGAAATATCGGAGCCAACGGGTCTTTATTAATTGCAATGATCAGCCCGGCATCCTTCATTCCGGCAATATGCTGGGCTGCGCCTGATATCCCGCATGCCAGATACACGTTCGGTTTAACTGTTCGCCCGGAAAGGCCTACCTGGTGGTCGACCGGCAACCATCCCATGTCCACGATCGGGCGCGAGGCAGCAAGCGTACCTCCTAGTTCTTCAGCTAATTCGCGGAACAGAGGTATTTTATTCTCCCGGCCAATTCCACGGCCTATTGCTACCAGAGTCTTGGCCTTTGTAATATCCTCCCCAAAAGCTGGTTGCTGTTCTTGAATTACCCTTATTTTGGGTGTGTCGGTCCCTACGGGTACGGTCAATCTGACAATCTCGGGCACCTTAGTTTGAGTTCGTTTAGCGGCCGCCGATCCCTTTTGCATGCTGACCAAGATCGGTGGAGGACTCTGGACGTGCAGCCGCGTTAGCACCGCTCCCCCGAAGATCGGCCGCATCACTTCAAACCCATCCTCAATTTTAGCGATACTCAAGCAATTGCTGACAAGAGGAGCTTGGAGAGTCACCGCAAGCGCTCCACCCATCTCAATACCAAAGTAGGAGTGACCCAAAAGAACTAACTGGGGCTTTGTTTGCTTGATCGCATCCGCGTTTGCTTCAAGATAACGCGGCGCACTGTACTGCTGCAGTCTGGGGTCGTCCAAGACAAATATGACATCGGCACCCGATCCGTGAAGCCTTGCCGAAAACTTCCCTACCTCGAAGCCCGAGATTAAAACTCCCAGACGCCAGTTGTTCTCCGTGGCAATTTGAGAGCCCCAAGATAGGAGATCGAATATTATTGGGTCAATTTCTCTGCCATCGTGCTCCGCGATGACCAAGACTTCCGGGCACATTTAACGGGCCTCTTTGATCTTCTCGAAGATGACATGAGCAACTTCGGAAGGATTCCCGGTGAGCATTTGTGTTTGACTAGACTTTTCTCTTTGCAGTATCTCGACAATTGTTGTTTTCCGTTGGCCTTTCAACTGCTCGCTGCCCACACCCAGGTCCGTGAGAGTAAAACACTGGGTTCCGCTTCGTCGCGCCTGAAACAGCTTGGCCACGGGCGTGTAAGAGAGGCGGGCGATTCCGGACTGGATACATAATAAGGCGGGTAGCGTGATCTCAAGTGTCTGATAACGGCCCCCTCCCAATTCTCTTTCGACGATTATTGACTTCAGGTCAGAGCCGGATTCGATGCTTGTAACGGCGTAGGCGTACGGCACCGCTAACTCCGTCGCCAGGCTGATCCCGACCTGAGAAGACATCCCATCGGATGACTCGACGCCGGTCAAGACCATATCGTAGCTTAGTTTCTTAATGGCCCGGGAAAGGATAAAGGAGAGAATGTTTGGGTCGAATTCATCCGCATCGACACGAATGGCATTGTCCGCGCCCCTGGCCACGCACGAGTACAGAACTTCCTGCGCGCGAATCGGACCTACGGTGATGGCTGTGACGGAGCCGCGCAAAATCTTCTTCAGGAAGAGACCCTCCTCCAATGCGTACTCGTCCGATTCGTTAAATATCCATTGCGGACTCTCTACGCGTATTCTCTGACCCTCGTCCGCTATTGCCGGGTTGCTCGCCCGGCTGGGAACAGCTTTTAAGCAAACGACGACGTTCATGAATGGACCATTGGCCCTTCTTGACCGAAGCGGATTAAAAAATCGTTTTTGCCAGCAATCACGACAGCGGCATTTCAGCAACGGCGTTTCTCGCAGCAATGCGGCCGAAGGCCAGAGCTTCACTGACGTTGCCACCGCCGGGATAATTTCGGTGCCATAACGAGCCCAGCTCACCGGCGCTGTAGAGGCGCTTGATGGGCTTTCCCCACACATCGAGCACCTGAGCTTTAGCGTTCCTTTTTGGCCCGCCTTGGGTGTTGTACAACGACGGCCATATTGCAATTGCATAGTAGGGCGATCTTGCGATGGGGATCAGGGTATTGGTGGATCGCCCGAATTCGGGGTCGTATCCGCCGATGCAATTCACATTGTATTGCGAGAGGGTTGCCTGCAGATAATCCGCCCTCATATTAATTTGCTGCGCGAGCGCTCCAAGGCTGTCGGCTGCCTTGATCCAGCCTTTTTGAATCTCGGCACTGTTGTCGGCGCTCCACTGATAGACGTCACTCGCTTTTCCGCGCTCGGTTCGTGCCACGGCACCCCGCATCCGAGTATCCTCGTCGAAGATCAAGTAAGCGGGGACCCTGGTTCGCTGCAAGGTTTTCATATCGATGTAAGACGATGGCGCCCACATGGCGTGCATATCCGTGCCCGTTTCGTCCATGAATCTTTTGCCGTTTTGATCGACATACACGAATCCGGCATACGGCATAAAGTGCCTGATCGCGAAATCGAATTCCGGGACCTTGTAGCCGAAGTTTGCCGCAACCCCACTCATATGCCAGAGATCCGCCCCTAATTCGCAAGCCATACGAATCCCATCGCCGGTGTTTCCGGGATTGCCTAGAGCGAAATACTTTTGGCCGAGATAGGTGAGGTGCATTTTCGGGTCGTATTCGAACCCTCCACACGTCAGAATCGTGGCCCGTCTTGCCCGAATGCTAACTTCCTTCTCGCCCTGCAGAGCAAGCAGGCCGGTCACACCCTCGGATTTCTCGATCACAAGCTGCTTGGCGGCGGTCGAATATAGAATTGGGATTTTTCTTTTCTCGACGTTTCGTAACAGAACTCCCCAAAGATCGATTCCTCCCTCTCCTGCTCCACTCACTCGCACTCTCGGACCTATGCCCTCCGCTCCGGGAAGAAAGGGAAAAGCAGCCCCAGGCATTCCTATCGGGAACCCCAGACCTCCAAGGATTCCGCCGGGTACGATTACTCCCCCCAATCCCGCTACCCAGTCAGCGTTTTTGCCGCTCTCGTTCACAAAAGCCTCTGCGACGTCCCGTTCCGTGGTGCCCTCGCAGACATTTTCAATGAAGGTGACGGCCTTTTCCACGTCCAAATAGGTTCGGATACTTCCACCCGAATATTGCGTGTTGCCACCGCCTGCAGGATTCTTTTCTATCAGGAGGATGTTCGCGCCAGCGTCCGAGGCCGTCACCGCCGCAGCGGCTCCTGCCCCTCCGTATCCAATAATTGCAACATCGACCTCATAATCCCACATCATTCTTCTCCCTGTTAATACAAATCAGGCGCGATCACTTGATGCCGAATATGTCTCTGAACTCCTTCATATAATTGGCATAATTTTTACCCAAATTGAGATCGGTGACATAAAGCTTTACACCCTTTTTCTGCAATTCATCGGGTTCAATGCCCTTGCGGCTGGAACTCCTGCCGAAACTCCTGAGAATTTTCTGTCCCTCCTCCGAGAGCACAAAATCGACATAGAGCTTGCCCACATTCGGGTGGGGAGCGTAGCGCCCGAGTGCGATTGTATGAACTCTGCTGATGACAGGGTAAGCCGCAACGGATTCAACGGGCGCCCCTCTTTCTTTCGCGGATTGAATTAAGTGATAATAATCGTTAACCGCGACACCGAACTCCCCGGACGCAAGAATTTCAGTGATGAGATTCCTCGACGGCCTGAAACTAGGATCTTGACTCGCAAGGTTCCTCATAAAACGAAGACCCTTCTCTTGCCCCAGTATCTGCAGCATCGCTGCGTACCACTCAGGTCCGCCGGAATCCATGAGCATCTTCCCCTTCCACTTGGGCTGTAACAAATCGTCAATGCTCTTTGGAACGTCATCGGGTTTCACAACGTTGGTGTTGTAACCGATAACGCCCGCGCTGTGATAAGCGCTGCTCCAGAAGCCTTGTTTATCCTTGAAGTCCTCGGCAAAAGCCCGCCTCTCCGGCGAATTATAGGCTTGGAATAACCCAGCGCGAAAAAGTTCGTAGAATACGAAGTCTCCCACCTGCGTTACATCGAAGAGATTAGTGCCGGCCCTTTGCTCTTGAAGCACCTTGACTGACATTTGGGTGCTTCCCAACCGGAGCAGCTTCGGCTCGACGAACGGATATCGTTTCTGAAACGCCTCCAGCAAGGCACTGCCGTCTTTGATCTCCATAGTGCTATAGACAACGAGAATTTTTTCTTCTTTAGCTTTCGCAAGTATGGCATCGCGGTCTTCGGCTGCAGATGCAAAGGCAACTGATAAGATAAGACTAAAAGTTAATAAGATGCGCATTGTTATTTCGCGTGCCATTTTTTTAGTCCCTCCTCACCGTCTCGACGGATAGACTTGCGCCTTTCGTCACGTATCAAACAATAGGGGACGGCTCGCCGTCACCGGTGTTGAAACCTAGCTTCCAACTCAGGTATAAGTCAAATAAATTCTTTTTATTTGACTTATTTACAAAAGCAATGATTCTCGATCAGTTCAGAATATTCCAGGCTGTAGCCAAGCATGGAGGGTTTAATCGGGCTTCGAAGTACTTACACTTGAGCCAACCCGCTATCTCCATCAATGTCAAGAAGCTTGAAGAGGACCTAGGTGTTAAGCTTTTTGAGCGCTTGGGGAGAAGCGTTCGGCTGACAGGGGCCGGGAAGGTGGTTGAAGAATACGCAACTCGTCTAGCCGGCACTTTAAGCGAAATGCGCCAGGTCATCGAGGATATGAAAGGCCTTGAGGTTGGGCAACTCCGCTGTGGAGCGGCAACGACGGTTGGAATTTACCTGTTACCCAAAATACTAGTTCAGTTTAAAAAACGCTTCCCAAAAGTAGAGACGCAGTTATCCGTTGAGAGAAGCGGTCAAATAGAAGAAAGAGTTCTTGCCAACGACCTGGATCTTGGGTTTGTGGGCGATAGCTTTGGGGCCTCCTCAAGACTCAAGACCCACGCTTCTTTCACAGACGAATTGGTTATGATTACCCCGCGGAACCACTATCTCGCAGGGTCTCGAAAGGTGTCACCCAAGAAACTAATCGATCTCCCTCTAATCTTAGGACCTAAGAACTCCTATACACGGAACATCATAGAAAAGAATTTAGACAGGGCAGCGATCCCCTATCGGTGTGTGATGGAAGTCGAGAATACCGAAGTAATCAAGGCAGCAGTCTCGGAGGGTCTGGGCATCTCCATTATCTCACTAGCCAGGATACAACAGGAGATAAAAACCGGTCTTCTGATGCCCGTGAGAATTTCGGGAGTTGCGATACGGCGGCAATTCAAGCTAATCATACTCAAAGATAAGAACCTTTCGAACCCGATGAAAGCCTTCCTAGAACTGCTAACTTCAAGTGGACTATACGGTCATGGATGAACATTCTATCGCGCGCAGATTACCGGGTGCATAAAATACAGGTGCCTACTTCGCCAATAAGGAAACTAGTTGTGACGCATCGCTTATCTGCTCCATACGTTCCACCGTACCAATCACCTTCTCAATCCTGTTGGCAGGAAGGACGCTGGAAGCCAGGTTACGGAACTTGCTGCGAAGTTCCTCCTCTGTTAGCGGGTTCTTAAACGAGCCCTTGGGGTAATCCAAATTAGCTTCCACGGTCTTGCCTTGCGCAAGAGTAATCCGCATCCTGCACCCGTGCTTCTGTTCGTCCTTTATCTCAGGAACCGGATAGAAATGTATCTTGTGCGCGAGGGTCAGTAACTGCGGGTCGCGCCATAAGTGGCTATCCATATACAGGGAAAGATCGTTGCTACCCTTGATGAGTCGGATCGCTAGAGAGAATGGCAGGCTGAACTGTGCCTGTATGACCTCCTGTGGCTCATAGACTGAACCGCAGTGCATTGCCACACCCTTATTCAGGCCGACGTCGATACGCTCTACCTGTTCAGGCCTAAGCTCATGCTCCTCCATCAGGCTCGCGAGGGCATTGATAGGGGACTGCTGGCTGGCGTTTGTAGGGTACTGCTTGATGCAATTGTGCATAATTCCCGGTCCGTTACCCAGGCGCAGAATCATAGTTTCTGGGTTACTCTCGCCGGCAAATAAGCGCAAAATGCCGCGCTTACCCTCAAAAATAGTCGGCGGCCCGGTCAGTCCATAACGAGCCAGTACCGCTGATTGAATGCCGCTTCGCACTGCAATCCCGGTGTGGAGCCGCTTGACCTCACCTCCACTCTGGTCGTACTCCATCGTGCCGGAAGCATGGCTTCCGGCGATTGCAAACGCATGGCAGAGTTCATTTGCATTTAAAGTTAGGAGTCTGCCTGCCACTGCTGTGGCGATGAATGTTCCGATGATGCTCTGAGGATGAAAGCCGCGACGACCTATGCCGACGTGCATCAGCTGGCCCAGGCCCCAAGCCACCTCGTACCCAATAATAATAGCTGTCAAGAGCTCTCCATTAGCAATATGGTTTTTTTCTCCGATCGCCATGGCAACGGGAACGCAGATTGCGCCAGAATGCGCACCTATGCCGGCCCCATAATCATCTAACTCCGCCCCTTGCCCGAAGGTCCCATTAACATACGCGGCGTCATGGGCCAGGGCCTTTGTCCCGTAGTTCACAATCGTGCTTTCCGGCTTGCCTGCGAGGTCTCGAACAAAACGGTAGGGAATCTTGTTCCACTCAAGCGTGGAGCCGAGAAGCTGGCAGCCAAGTTGGTCGAGCACTGCCATCTTGGCCTGTTGAATAACTTCCTCGGATAGGTCCTCGTAGCGGAGACCAACAACATACTCCGCTAACCGTTCCGCCATGACTTCTTTTGTCTCTACCACACTCAATACCTCCTCATGCTTTCTGTCGAACGCAGTTTATCTGCTTTTGAACAATGCAAACCCGGATGAAGGTATGGGCTATGACGGCACGGCAAAGAGATCTAGCACTTTGCCTATATCTTTCACTTGTTCAAGCGCCCAGAGGCTTTCGAGAATAGGTCCGGTCTGCTTTAGCGTTAAGTTGCTGCTACAAAGCCTCTGGAACTTGTCCTCGATTTCAGTGTCTGTCATTGGGTTCTTTGCATGACCTTTGGGGTAGTTAACATTGGCTACCTGGCGCGCGCCGCCCCTAGAGACGACCTCAATCCGGCACGGAACCAACTCTGGATACTGTTTGCTGAACTCAGGGTTCTCCCGAACGGTGACTTTTTGTATCAGCGCATGCAGTTGCGGGTCTCTAAGGCGTTCCTCGGAGAAGGTCGCGGGCTTTATCGTACCGTCGATCAGGGCTGCAGCGACGATATAGGGAAGGCTATGGTCTGCCGTCTCTCGTGTCATGGGGTGCCATTTCTCGGCTTCGCTGCCTATCCCGTTCCATGCCATCCAATAAGTATCAACGGCTATGGATTCGATTTCGTCAATCTTCACTTTGTCGTGGAGCTGTAAAGCGGCCCCAATGGGGGCCTGGGAGTGGTACTCAGATGGAAAGTACTTGAGGTTTGTCAGTGCGATGCGAAATGGACCTCCTCGTCCGCCGAAAGGTTCCCACTTAAAGGGTCCCAGGAAACTCCACAGGCCGCCCTCCTTTTCTTCAATTGCATTCGGGGGGCCTGTAAGCCCTCCCTCTGCGAGCAAGCTCGCAAAAACACCGTTGCGACAGGCATTGCCTGCTGCGCAACCTTTCCACATAGAGAGTTCCCCGCGCCGCGTCGCCCGCAAAGCCATGTTTGGGACTATCGATAATGCGATTGCGTGAGCCATAGCGTCCTTAGATAATCCCAAAATCTTCCCGGCACCTACGGCACTCGCGAAAGCGCAATGCGTCGTGTCGTCGAAGCCTTTCTCCGTGAAGTACAGCACCTCGGAAAAATTGCAGAAAACCTCATAAGCTAATGTAATAGCAGTAATCACATTCTTCCCATTAGCCTTCAGGGCATCGCTCATAGCGAGGACCGCAGCAATGGTATCGCTGGGATGCCCACCGCCTTTGACTTTTCTGTATTGATCGTTGAAGTCCAAATACCGAACCATTACTCCGTTTGCGAAAGCGGCTAGCTCCGGTGACGACTTATGATAGGTCCCAAGAATGCGGGCCGATGGATTGCTCGTGGTCCGTCGAGCTATCGAGCGCGCTATCTTGCTGGGCTCTGCGGTGAATGCGCCCATAGCGCAGCCCAGGGTATCGATTACTCTGCGCTTACACTCATGGACGACCTCTTGTGGAATGTCAGCGTAGTTGAGAGACACCGCATAGGAACTCAACTGTTCAATACTTTGGTCCATGCCGACTCTAAATAGTTTTGGGTTTGTGCAGTCACTTGATCCCAAATATGTCCTTGAATTCTTTGTCATAGCGGCCAAGATCCCTGGCCACACTCATGTCAGTGACGTAGAATTTTACGCCCTTTTTCTGTAATTCATCCGGCTCGATACCCTTGCGGCTCGAACTTCTGCCAAAACTCCGTAGAACCTTTTGACCCTCCTCGGAAAGCACAAAATTGATGTACAGCTTACCCACATTCGGGTGGGGAGCGTTTCGGGTAAGTGCGATGGTGTGAACTCTGCTGAGAACAGGGTAAGCCGCGATGGATTCAATCGGTGCCCCTTTCTTTTTCGCGGCTTGAGCCAAGTGCTCATAATCGTTGATCAGCAGACTGAATTCTCCAGAAGTTAGAACCTGATTAGCAAGTACTTTTGATTGTCTGAACTGTAGATCTTGTTTCGCAAGGCTTCGCATAAATTGAAGGCCTTTCTCTTGCCCTAATACTTGCAACATCCCCGCGTACCATTCGGGCCCGTTGATATCCAAGAGCATCTTCCCTTTCCACTTCGGCTGCAACAGATCATCGTAGCTCTTCGGAACGTCTTCCAGCTTCACAAGATTGGTGTTGTAGGCGATCACACCCGCGTTATGCGAGGTGCTGGTCCACAATCCTTCTTTGTCCTTAAACTCGTCGGGGTAAGCGCGCCTTTCCGGCGAGTCATACGGCTGAAATACGCCGGCGCGGGAAATCTCGTAGAACACAAAGTCTCCCGATTGTATGACATCGACAAGATGAACACCGGCCCGATGCTCTTGAAGCACGCGTACCGGCATCTGCGTGCCCCCCAACCGGAATAGCTTGGTCTCGATGTCCGGGTATCTTTTCTTGAACGCCTCCACCAGAGCGCTGGCGTCAAGAAGCTCCATGGAATTGTAGACAACGAGAGTTTTTTCTTCTTTAGCCTTTGCGGCTATAGTATCTCGGTCTTCGGCTGCAGACACAAAAGTCGCGGATAAGAACAGAATGACAAGAGCAAACGCGTATTTTTTTACCAAGCCTACCATTTCTTTCCTCCCTATCTCTAAACCCTCAGGATGGATTTATGAGGATGGCTTTTCTAATTTTCAAAACTTCAGATCGTTGAAGGATTCACATCGTCACGATTTGCTTGCGGCAGCGGCGCTGGCGCCGGCGATCCTTCCAAACACTGCCCCTTTCATCAGTCCGGCTCCGCCAGGATAGTTGTGATAAAAGGAGCCGCCGGTAATTTCTCCCGCCGCAAATAGGCCTTTGATGATGTTTTCCTCCGTGTCTACAACCTCCGCTTTGTCCGTGATTTTGATTCCACCAAAAGTAAAAGTGATGCCGCACGTCACGGGATAAGCGTAAAACGGCGGCGCGTCGAGCCTCTGCGCCCAATTTGATTTCGCAGGGCTGATTCCATTCGTACACTTGCCGTCGCGCCTCGACGGATCAAACGGAGTGTCCTGCACCGCTTCGTTAAATGCCTTTGCCGTGGCAATGAAATTCTCTCCGTGTAGATCGGGCAATTTCCTGGCAAGAGCCTCAATGGACTCGGCGGAAACGCAGGAGCCTCGGTTATATTCAGGGCGCAACAGCGGCCTGACCTTACTATCGAATATTTGGAACGCCGTTCTCCACGGAAGCCGCAAAATCTCTCTGCCAAACTTCGCGTACGTGTAAGCGAAGAAGTCCTCGCCCTCGTCCGCGAACCGTTTTCCGTTCATATCAATGAGGATTCCGTAAGGATACGAGGACCGCCCGAGATGTTCGGATGCGGCCTCGACGTCAGGCGAGTCCGCGCCGAGGAGCACGGCGTGACATCCGCTCCATTGACCTGTCGCCTGAGCGCCAAATCCCAACGCCATGGACAATGTCTCCCCGGTGTTGTAGCGGGTGCCCCTTACCTTCACTAAATCCCATCTTCCTCCTAGGTACCGCGTGCGCATTTCCGTGTTAGCCTCGAACCCCCCTGAACCCAGAACAACGGATCGGCTTTTCAGATCGTTGACGCCGTCTCTTGTCTGAATTCCCACTCCGCAGATGTTCCCCTTCTCGTCTGTCAGAAAGCGAGTCGCCTTGGCTTCGTAAGCGATCTCCACACCCATGTTCTCTGCAGTGCCAAAAAGCATCTCCACTAATCCATGGCCGCCGTCGTTCACGGAAATCACACGTCCCATAGGAAATCGGATTTTCTCTCCCACTCTGACCGCATGCGTGCTGGTCGAAAGAATCCACTTCACCCTCATTTCCGTGAGCCAGCGCACCGTCGAATGCGATTCGTCAACTAATGTTCGGCTTAATTTCTTGTCCGCCGCGTACTCGGTAACTTGCATGATGTCTTCGAAAAAGTCCGACGATGTATAGCTTCCGACCTCAAGCCGGCTCGCCTCTTGGTCGGAAACCTCGGGAACCATCGGTCTGATGTCGCCGATGCCATTATACGTAAATCGAAACCCTCCGCCGGCAAATCGCGTATTGCCTCCGCGGCTCGATTTGGGGCTTTTTTCTAACAGCAGCACACGCGCGTTCGCCTCCCGAGCCGCGAGCGCGGCGCACAGCCCGGCGTTTCCTCCGCCAACGACAATTACGTCATAGTAATCTTCGGCCATTCAGCACCCCCGTTTCTAAAAATCCTCACGCCCTTTGGTTCGCCTTTGCCAATTCTCTGATCTATGTCGCTAACAGTTCGAAGAGTTTTCCCACATCTTTGGATTCTTCGATATGCCAGGCGAAATCGAAGAATGCGCGGCATTTTTGTAGACCTAACAGCGGCTCATTCAATCTGATGAATTTGTCTTCTACTTCCCCGTCGTTCATCGGGTTTTTCGGATGACCTTTAGGGTAAACAGAATGTACCTCGTGCCGTTCCCCCGACCGTGTTAACGCGACGATCCTGCAGTTCCAAACATCCGGATATTGGTTGCTGAAGTCGGGATTCGCTCGCAGCTCGATTTTCGCCATGACCTCGACCACATCCGGATCCAGGAACCTCTTATTTTCGAAACTAGTCAACGTGATATCGCCATCGAGCAATGCCGCCGCCACACAGAAATGCACGCTGTGATCTGCAGTCTCACGGGTTTTTGGCATGCGCTTCTCGGGATCCGAGGCGCTGCGGGTAGTGAGCCTGTTGTAGGCTTCAACGACGATGGACTCAATCTCGTTTATGGCCACTTTCTCTCTCAGCGCCAAAGCGGCTTGGACCGCCAACTGGGCGCTGTAAAGCACCGGCCAGTTTTTCAAGTACACGATCTCCGCCCTAAGCGGTTGGCTTCCGAGTGAAGACAGGTCAAACGGTCCTGTTACGAGCTTCCAGAATCCTCTCTTTCCCTCTACAGGTTCGGACGGTCCTGTGACACCCTCTCGCGCCAGCATACACGCGAAGACTCCGTTTCGGCACGCGTTGGCCGATGCCAAACCCTTCCACATCGACAGCTCGCCTGCGCGGGTTTGTCCCAGAGCGCAGTTCGGAACCATGGCCAGGCTCAAAGCGTGTGGCATGATTTCCTCAGAAAGTTTGAAGACCTTGGCCGCCCCGAGTGCCGCAGCTGGGGCAGTATAGGTGATGTAGTCCCAACCCTTATCTCTCAGGCTCACAACATCCACCAACGTACAGAGAAGTTCGTAAGCTACCGCGACCCCGGTGATGAACGTCTTTCCATTCGCATGCACGGCGTCTGCAGCCGCCAGAACAGCCGCAATCGTATCGCTTGGATGGGGGCCGTCTTTGCCGAAGTAGTCGTCATTGAAGTCAAGGCAACGGATCATAGCTCCGTTCGCGAACGCAGCCAGCTCGGGGGAACTCTTGACACGAGTGCCAAAAATACCTGCGTTCAAAGAGCTCTGCATGTTTGACGCGACGCGGCGTGCAATAACGGCAGGTTCCGTAGAAAAAGCGCCTAACGCGCAGCCGACCGTATCGACGAACCGCTGCTTGATGGCGTGAATCACTGCCGGCGTTAAGTCCCGGAAATCCAAAGAGCAAGCAAACGAGACAATGCATTCCGTTGTCGTATCCATTCAAGATTCTCCTGAACTCGTGGGCGATCCCGAAAACCCCAGTGTCGTTTACTCCTGACTTTTGGCCAATAAATTGAGTATAAGTCAAATAAATTCTTTTTATCCTGCTTATTTGGAATGGTAATAGATCCAAAGCTACGGCGGAGCGACGACTTGACAATCCGTCGCCCGCTGACGTAAGAGAAACTCCTTAACAAGCGAGGAGCTTGAAAGTCGTTGTGTTGCGGGCGAAGCGTGAGATTAACTTACTTTGCGAGACGGCATCCACCGACCCGTGGCGGCTCTGGAGGTTTTAGATGAATGAGACGGCGAAGTTGGCGGAGTTCGTCGCCAGGTTAAAATACTCCGATTTGCCTCCGGAGGTCGTCCAGACGGCCGAGCTTTGTCTCCTCGACACGTTGGGCGTAGGTCTGTTCGCTAGCCAAATGCCGTGGACGAAGATGATCGGTCGAGTCGGGACTGAGTCTAAAGGCGCTGAAGAAAGCGCCATTTGGGGGCACAGCGCCAAAGTCCCGGCAGAAAATGCAGCTCTGGTGAACGGCGCAGCCGCTCATGGGATCGAGATGGACGACCGCAAGCCGAGTCTTGGTCTTCATCCCGGGTGTCAGGTGATACCGTCGGCGCTCGCGCTCGGTGAAAAAGTTCGCATCGACGGTAAGAAATTAATTACAGCCATTACAGCGGGATACGAAATCATTTTCCGAGTAGGAAAAGCGATCCCGCGTCCGCGCCGCGGCATCAATTCTGCCGCCCATAAAGGCGTGTGGGGGTCCGTCGCCGCGTCCTGTAAGACCCTAGATCTCGATCAAGAGCACACACTAAGCGCATTCGGCATCGCAGGCTTCATGGCTGCTGGGATCTCCGACTATTCGGAGGATGGTTCGACGAGCATGATGAAACGGCTGATGGGCGGCTGGCCAGCACATAGCGGCGTCATGGCTTCGCTACTGGCACGCGAGGGCCTGACGGGCCTGGGCACGATCCTTGAAGACAAGTGGGGCTACTGCCGGACTTTAGCGGGCGACCAGGAGCCGCGTCTCGAGGAATTGACTAAAGGCTTGGGTCAGTCATTTCAAATCGTGGAGAGGGAAATCAAACCTTACGCCGCTTGGGGCGGCTCGCATCTGTGCATCGACGCGGTGAACCTTCTCACGCGGGAACATGGGGTCAAACCGCAAGATGTCGAGAAGGTCATCGTGTTGTGTGCCAGCCGGCTTTATGACAACCGCCAGATCAGGCGCCCGCAGTCGATCATGGCGGGGCAGATGAGCATGCCTTTTATTACTGCGCTGGCGTTTTTTTGTGACTTGCGAGATCCGGACATTTGGCAAGACGCGACGTTGAACGAGCCGGGAATCTTGGAATTTCTGGAACGTGTCGAGTGCCGTGTCGATGACGAGATCGAAAGACGCTGGCGCGCAACGGGCGGCCAGGGAGAGGTTACCATCACCGCGCGGTTAAAAACCGGCGCGGAAAGATCCGCGACCGTCGCACATTCCAAAGGGACGAGTGAGAATCCACTGACCGATTCGGAGATCCGGGATAAATTTCACCTCCTTGCAGGACGGCAGCTCCCCGCGAAGCGTTGTGATGAAGTAGCAACGGCTGTGAGCCGTTTGGAAGAATTAGCTGACGTGTGCGAACTAACGGAACTGCTACGGACACCGTCGTGAAACATCTAGCTTAATCATACACAGGAAAGGACCCGCGAGTTATGGCCACGAGAAGCGATTCCGAAGAAATTGTTATCCACTCCGTTGGAGATGTTAGTCCTAGACGAATCGATTACGGCGAGCCGCCTGAATCCCTGTTCGCGATGGTCGCGGACAGAATCAAAGAGTCTGACATATCGGTGTGTCAACTGGAGTGTAACCTATCAACCAAGGGGTGGCTCCAATACCGCTCCCGCCCGACGACCTGGTACGGCCGCGCGCATCCCGATAACGTCAAATCGCTTGTTCACGGCGGATTCAAACTCGTCACCCATGCGAGCAACCACTGCTTCGATTACGGGCCTGAGTCGATCGTCGAAACGATCGACGTGCTGCGGAACCATGGGATTAAGGTCGCAGGCATTGGCAGAAATATACAGGAAGCAAGGGAGCCGGCAATCTTTGAATGCAAAGGGACCAAGATCGCTTTTCTGGACTACAATTCCGTGCTGCCCGAGGAATACGAAGCGCGGGACGATAAGCCTGGATGCGCCCCGCTTAAGGTCGCCACGTATTATGAATCCCAGGAGTTTGAGCCCGGCACTCCACCCAGGGTGATCACCATTCCGCGCGCGAACGATCTAAAAGCAATGGAAGAGGATATCAAGCGGGCCCGAACAAAGGCGGACGTGGTGGTCATGTCGATCCACTGGGGCGTTCATTTCGTTCCCGGCGTCCTGGCCGACTACCAGTTCACTGTCGGGCACAAGGCAATCGATGTGGGAGCCGATCTGATCCTGGGTTCGCATCCCCATCTGCTTAAGGGAATCGAGATCTATAAGGGCAAAGTCATCTTCTTTAGCCAGGGCAACTTTGCTCAAGAGACGCCGCACCATATCAAGCCGCCTCCAGGCATCCTCCCGAGAAGAATGTCGAAAATTTACCGCAGCGGAGAAAACGACTTCGGCACCGACCGCTACGGCGGTCCTCACGACAAACAGTACACGATGATGATCAAGTGCGTGATCAAGGGAAAGGCAATCAGCAAGGTCTCGTTCTATCCCGGATGGGTCAACGATCGCGCAGAACCGCGATTGTTAAGCCGCGATGATTCCAAATTCGGTGAAGTTTTGGGCTACATAGAGCGATGGTGCCGGCCGTTGGGGACCCGTCTAACGGTAGACGGTGACGAGGTCGTTGTCTACCCCCAACAAAAAGCCGATTAATGGGCACAGGGAATGTTTACAACGCCGGGGAGGTCGTTCAATGAATAAGCTTATTCGTAGTTTGCTTGTTATCCCGATTAGCCTACTACTGCTCGTTGGGCCGATTTGCGCGTGGGCACAAGACCGGGATGCGAAACTCATCGAAGGCGCCAAGAAAGAAGGAAAGCTGATCTTTTGGGGAACCGATCAGGCCCGCATCATGACGCCCGTCCTCAATGCGTTTCAGAAAAAGTATCCATTCGTGCAAGCCGAATACTGGCGGGCCGGTTCCGAACAAGTAGTGCAGAAAGAACTGTCCGAAGCCCGAGCGGGTCGGCACAACTTTGATTATTCCAGCGTTGATATCGATACGTACCTTGAAACCCGGAAAGCGGGGTTAATGAAGAAATACGACTGGCCGAGCACCAAACGGTGGGATGCAAAATACAAAGATCCCGAAGGCTATGCGGTCGCGCGAAATATCCTACAAACCGTCATCGGTTACAACACGGATTTAGTCCCGCCGGCGGAGGCGCCGAAAGCCTGGGACGATGTATTAGACCCCAAGTGGAAAGGAGCCATCTCCCAAGACAAGGAAGGTTACGATTGGGTACTCATGCTGTGGTCCGCCTGGGGAAAAGAAAAAACCATGAACTACTTGCAGCGCCTGGCGAAGAACAACCCAGTCTTTGGAGAAGGCTCGAGCGCGCGTACGGAAATGCTCGCGGCTGGCGCGTTTAAAATAGACCTCCGATTAAACCTGAACCAAATCAGAGACCGGCAGAAAAAAGGCGCGCCGCTGGACTGGGTTCGGACCAATCCGATTCTGGAAAAAGGGACTTTCATGTTCATTGCCGCCCAAGCGCCCCATCCGAATGTCGCGATGCTTTTCGCGGATTGGCTGACTTCGTCAGAAGGGCAGCAGATTTATTCCGACACCAAGGGGCAAATATCACCCGATCCGACGGTCAAAGGCGGTTCCGCCGAGATGGCAGAAGTCTTGAAGGGCTTGAACCGGGTATTCGTACCGCTCAAAATGAGTAAATACACCAACGAGGCCGAACAGATATATAAACAAGTCTTTTGGAAGTAGACGCCGTTTCCGGACCCGAATAAATTCGCAGTTCAGCTTGCAATAGGAGACCAACCATGAGTGATGACAACACGTTTTTGCTTCACGCAGTGGGCGACGTCAGTCCACGGAGGATCGACTATGGTGAAGCCCCGGAATCTCTGTTTGCGAAGGTTGCCGAAAAAATTCAAGAAGCTGATATCTCGTTGTGTCAGCTTGAATGCAATCTGTCCACCAAAGGCGGCCTTCAGTATAGACATTATGTGACCTGGTACGGTCGTGCTCGTCCCGAGAACGTAAAATCACTGGTCCATGCTGGATTTACGCTAGTGACTCACGCCAGCAATCACTCTTTCGACTACGGGCCTGAGGCGTTGCTCGAAACAATAGAGGTGCTGCGCAGTAACGGCATTCAGGTTGTGGGGGTAGGGAAAAACCTGCAGGAATCCCGGACGCCGGCGATCGTCGAACGTAACGGGACGAAGGTTGCCTTTCTGAATTACAACTCGGTTCTTCCCGACGAGTATGAAGCGCGTGATGAAAAGCCCGGCTGTGCCCCCATCAGAGTTTCCACGTACTACGAAGCGCAAGAGTACCAGGCGGGTACGCCGCCTAACGTGGTAACGGTTCCACTCGAGCAGGACGTAGTGGACATGGAGGAAGATATCAAACGGGCAAAAACTAACGCAGATGTGGTTGTGGTTTCCATGCATTGGGGAATTCACCACGTCCCGGGAATGTTAGCCGATTATCAATTTACCGTCGGCCACAGAGCGATTGATGCGGGCGCCGATCTGATTCTGGGGACGCACGCGCATCTCCTCAAGGGGATCGAGCTTTACAAGGGTAAGGCGATATTTTTCAGCCTGGGCAACTTTGCCCAGGAGACGCCGCACCATCAAAAACCCCCAGCCGGCGCCTTCAGCTCGCTCTGGGGCCCCAAATACGGTCATTCCAAGCATGAGCCGGGAGCTCGATACAACAAGCAACCGGATAAACGGTACACGATGATGGTCAGGTGCGTGATCAACGACAAAAAGATCGAGAGGGTTTCTTTTTTGCCCGGTTGGATCAATGAGCTAGCTGAGCCGCGTCTATTGCAACATGCGGAGCCCGAATTTCAGGAAGTCGTTGATTACATGAACGGGTGGTGTAAGGAACTCGGCACCGATTTGACTGTTGAAGGTGATGAGGTTGTGGTCTGGCGGTGAAGGGATGGCAAGTAGACCAGATATGTTGGCCGCGCAGGATTAAGGAGTGCGCAAAATGAAGAAAGTGATTAAGCACCGGGCTGCGCTCCGAATACTTGTTGTCGCATTGCTCGCTTCGCACGGAATAGGCAATTCGCAAGAGATCGAAAAACAAAGAGAAGTCAAATTGGTTGAAGGAGCAAAAAAGGAGGGGAAACTGGTTTTCTGGAATCAGGGGCAAGCACAAGAGATGCAACCTGTCATGAGCAAATTCAAACAAAAGTACCCTTTTCTTCAGGTCGACTATTGGCGCGCCGACGAATCCGCGCTGCGGGAGAAGCTGCTCTCGGAAGCGCGCGCTCGCGTTTATAACGTCGATGTTTCAGGGGCGGAGATCGATTTCATTTTGGAACTTAAAAAGGCCGGTCTAATGAAGAAATACGACTGGCCCAACACGCGGAATTGGTCTCCGCAGCACAAAGACCGCGATGGATACTGGATTGCGCGCAACATCCTTCCGACCGTTGCCGTGTACAACACGAATCTCGTTTCTCCCGCAGAAGCGCCGAAAAGCTGGGATGATTTCTTGAATCCAAAATGGAAAAGCTTCATCTCCATGGATAGATCCGGCGGTGAATGGGTGCTTATGCTTTGGACCGCCTGGGGCAAAGAAAAAACGATAAGCTATCTCAAGAACCTCGCCCGAAACAATCTTACGTTGTCATCCGGAGCAACCGCTCGGAACGAGATGCTGGCGGCCGGCGCCCACAAGATCGACCTGCATTTGAACCTCAATCGCATTCTGGATTACCAAGAAAAGGGCGCGCCGCTGGAGTGGGTGCCGATCCTATTCTCTTAAAAGGCACGCCGATTTTTATCGCGGAGCACGCACCGCATCCAAACGCAGCCGTCCTTTTTGCCGATTGGTTCACGTCGTTAGAAGGCCAGCAAGCCTACTACGACGCGTTAGGCAAACTTCTTCCGGACCCCAGAATCAAGAGCCGAATGACCGAAGCACTGAAGGGACAGAGGCTCGTGCTGTTCCCAGCAGAAATGGCCGTGAACGGTAACGAGGCGGACAAGATATTTAATGATATTTTCTTGAAATAACTCAGTCAGCGAGGGCAATGATGCGCAACGATAACGAGGTAATCATTCATGCGGTAGGCGATGTCGGTCCCAGACGAATTGAATACGGCGACCCACCCGAATCACTTTTCGCGAACGTCGTGGACAGGATCAGGGAGGCCGATATCGCCGTCTGCCAGCTCGAGCGCAATTTCTCCACCAAAGGAGGGCTTCAGTACAGAGCCCATCCGGGATGGTACGCGCGCGTCCATCCGGACAATGTGAAATCGCTGCTCTATGCCGGTTTTCATCTCGTCACGAACGCCAGCAATCACTGTTTCGACTATGGTCCGGACTCGCTCCTCGAATCAATCGATGTGCTGCGGCGAAATGGCATTGAGGTGATTGGCGTCGGTAAAGACCTGGAGGAGGCGCGAAGACCGGCAATTCTGGAGCGGAAGGGCACGAAGATTGCTTTTTTGGACTACAACTCGGTTCTTCCCGATGAATACGAGGCGCGGGAGGAAAAGCCAGGCTGCGCGCCGATCCGCGTCTCGACTTACTATGAGGCGCAGGAATATCAGGCCGGAACGCCGCCCAAGATCATCACTATCGCTCTAGAAGAGGACGTGGCCGCCATGGAGGAGGACATCAGGCAGGCAAAAGCTAAAGCGGATGTAGTCGTGATGTCCATCCATTGGGGAATACACCATATCCCGGGAATGTTAGCTGATTATCAATTTACAGTCGGTCACAGAGCTATCGATGCCGGGGCGGATCTCATTTTGGGCACGCACGCGCACCTCATCAAGGGCATCGAGATCTACAAAGGTAAGGCGATCTTCTTTAGCCTCGGGAACTTCGCCGAGGAGACGCCACACCATCTCCCCCCTCCTCCTGGCGCCTTCCACTCTAGCACGAGCCCGAAATACGGCTACGGGAAACATTTGCCGGGAGTCCGGGACAATGCGCAAGGGGATCGCAGATATTCGATGATGGCAAAGTGCGTGATCACGGACAAAGGGATCGAGCGGGTGTCCTTCTTCCCCGTTTGGGTCAACCAGAATGCCGAGCCTCGCTTCCTGAACCCGGATGAGCCCGGCTTCCAGCAAGTCGTCGACTACATGGCGAGATGGTGCGGTGAGCTGGGAACCGAGTTGGAAGTCTCCGGTGACGAGGTGATCATCGGAGAGCAAAGGTGACTGTCCCACAGCAACTGGCGAGCGAAACGAAAGACTTAAGGTTTCGTGACCTGCCACCAGAGTTAGTGCGCGATCTCTTTTCCAAATAGCCTCCGAGCTCATTCCATCAAATCGATGATGTTTCGAAAGCCTCGTCCGGATACACTGTTTTTGTTCGCAGTAACAGTCGTGGTGGCGTACCTCGTGCTCACGCCTCTTGTGATGCTCATCTGGAATAGCTTGAAGACCACACCTCCAGGTGTTCCTGGCCCGATCACTCTGGAAAATTTCACCAACGCTTATTTTGATTCCACTCTGTATCCTCTCATGGCTAATAGCCTTCTCTATGCGGGTGGAAGCACTCTGCTCGCTTTCCTTTTCGCTTTTGCCATGGCTTGGCTGGTAGAGCGCACCAATGCCCCGCTGCGGGACCTTGCCTATGTGATCGCCATTGTTTCTACAATTATCCCAGGCATGATCGCTTCCATCGCCTGGATTATGCTCCTGCACCCACGCATTGGTCTTATTAATTTAGCGCTGGTCAAAACACTTTCTCTGAGTGAACCGCCGTTTAACGTTCACTCGATGTACGGAATGATCTTCGTGGGCGGGTTGCGTCACGTACCTGTTATGTTCCTGTTGCTGGTCGTGGCGCTTCGATCCATGGACCCGTCCTTGGAAGAATCGGCGGCGACGTGTGGGTCAGGAAATTCCGTGACTCTGCGCCGTATTACGTTGCCTCTAATGTTGCCGGCGGCGGCCGCGGCCATGATTTACAGCTTTGTCACGTCCATCGAGTCATTTGAAGTTCCGGCATTGATAGGGATTCCGGCAGGAATTTACGTTTTTAGCACAAGGATCTATCTTGCGATGCACCAGTCTCCTCCGGACTACGGATTGTCCGCTGCACTGGGCACTGCGGTGCTGGTGGTCACGATTGTCGGAACATTATTCTATCACCGCATTTTAAGGCGAGGCGAGAGGTATGTAACGATCACAGGCAAGGGTTACCGACCCCGTCCTATCGATATCGGCAAGTGGCGATATGCGGGTACCGCTTTGCTCTTCAGTTTTTTGCTATTGGACGTGATTCTGCCGATACTGGCGCTTATTTGGGCTTCGCTTCTTCCGTTTTACCAGATACCATCCATGAGGGCATTTCGCTCCCTTTCGCTTGTCAGTTATCTCAATGCTTTGAAATATCCGGGGGTTTTGAATGCGGCAAGTAACAGCTTGCTTCTAGCCGTGCTCGGTGGTTGCGTGACGATGCTTCTTGCGGCCGTAATTTCTTGGATTGTGATCCGCTCAAGACTCCCCGGCCGAAGGATATTGGATTTCTTAGCGTTTGCTCCGATTGCAATTCCAGGAATTGTTTTGGGAATGGCGTTGGTGTTTTTATATCTCAGTTTACCGATACCGATCTATGGTACCCTATGGATTCTCCTTGTCGCGTTCATAACTAAGTATATGCCTTGGGCAACGCGCAACACGAATTCCGCGCTCCTCCAAATCCACAAGGAGTTGGAAGAAGCTTCAGAGGTCAGCGGCGCCTCTTGGCTACAGACGTTCCGGCGTGTGCTGGCACCACTGCTAGTTCCCGCTTTCGCTTCGGGTTTCCTCTACATCTTCTCCCACATCGTTAGAGAGGTATCGATGGTGATACTGCTTTACTCTCCCAGGAGTAACGTGCTGGCGGTTATCATATGGGAGCTCTGGCAAGCCGGCACTATCGCGGAAGTGGGAGCGGTGTCGGTTATGTTGGTATTGCTTCTCGCGATGGTCACTTTTATCGGAAGAAAACAGGTAAAGCGGCTTTCGATCGTCTAGATATTGTGTCGTAAACGGGTGAATTTCCCGGTCAGTTTACGATCGCTGGTTCACCAGACTGAATTGGCGCGCATCTCCGGACTTCCGCGCCCGCTTCATATTTACTTCCAGAAGAGTTCCGTGTAGATCTTACCGATTTCGCTTCCGTATGCTGCCATACTTGCCGGCGTTGCGACGACGTTGAGCCCTCTCAGGGCGTTGCTGATTTTGCTTTTCACTTCGGCGTTGGGCATCAGATGACCCGTGGCATCGTGGTAGGCCTTTTGTCCATCGGCAGAGGTCAACCAATCGGCAAAGAGCACCGCGGCGTTCGGGTGCGGAGCGTGTTCGGCGATAAACATGGGCGTACCTTTGGTCAGCACAGGATCGGTTCTTGCCCATTCGATCGGCGCGCCTTTTGATTGATAGTTAAGGAGCGCGTGCAGCGGGAGCCTGACGTCGACCTTCATGGCTCCCGCCGCGATCATCTCGACTCGCGCCGTGTGCCCGGGGCCAAGAACGGGCTTGTTTTTCGCCAGGTCTCTCAGGTATGCGACTGTCTTTTCCTTACCCCATGCAGACCATAACATGAGAACCCAGTCATAGTCTTTGGGCATCGAGATCTGCCCTTTCCATTTCGGCTCCAGAAGATCCTCCCAGCGCTTCGGAGCTTCCTGAGCTTTGACCAGATCGGTGTTATACCCTATGACGGCGACCACCGCATGCCGCGCCACCCAATAACCATCAGAGTCCTTGTAGCCCGCATTCCATGACCTGGCGTTAGGCCAGTCGTGTTTCTTCATGAGACCGGCCTTCCTCAGCTCTACGAGAAACTCGAGATCAGTGCACACCACGTCAACATTGTGCACTCCGGCTCTTGCCTCAGGGATGATTTTTTGCTGCACCTCGGCGTCCCCGGCCCGCCAGTATTCCACTTGCACAGAAGGATACCGCTGCCGGAATTTGCCAAAAACCGGCTCCATTTCCTTTGCCGGCCCGGCGCACCAGAAACTGACTTTGCCCTCCTTTTTCGCGCCTTCGATAAGTTTTACGTCTCTCTGGGGCACGGTTTCTTGAGATCGCGCTGGGGAAACAAACCCGGAAAAGACGGCGGCAGTCAATGCCAGTGTGAAAAACATGAAGAATAGAATCCGCCAATGCAAAAACTCTTGCCAACAACCCGCAGCTATTGTCATTTTTAGATCCTCACTTTTGGCGCGACCCAGAGGGCGCCTCTGGTATCAAAATCTCTGTCAGCTGGCGCATGTCCGCTAGTCCTTCTAGATTCTGCACAGTTTCAATCACTCTTTCGGCGCGCTTACGGTCAATGAGATTCGAGGTCAGGCGCCGGAACTTCTGGACCACCGCTTCGCTATCGGTTTTGCTAATCGGCAAATTGGTGTCTACTACCGTCCGGGAAACGGTTGAATGATCCCTAAACTTGACTGTGATTTTCCCCATGTCACGAAATTTGTCTCGCCTGACAACTTGGCATTTTGCAAGGTAGGATTGGACGAGCGGATCTTTGATAGCGCTTTCAGAAAACTCTTCAACTCCCGGACGTCCCCTGCACAGTGTCACGGCAACCGCGTAAGGAATGCTGTACTGAGCGGCCATTACGTCGGGAATGATCACCCCGCTGCGGCGCCGGTTGAGAATATCTTTGCCGCGGTACCTCTTCCCACCTTCAATGACGATGCCGCGTACTTTATCCTTATGCCTTAGAACAGCTTTGTATTGGTCGTGTAAAGCGAGAGCCGCATCGATGTGGGGATGGTTTGTGCCGGCACAAGGGTAGCGCTTGAGGTTGACTTCTTCGATGTAGAACCTTTGCGCTAAACCATCCACGAGGTTTTTCACATCCGGGTGATCGCTAAAGGTGTGACAAAACCCGACTTCGCCCTCGAAAATTGTCTTTGCTCCGGTAAGCCCCGACCGCGCTAAGAGAGAAGCTAGGATGCCAGACTCAGAAGCCCGTCCGGCAAACACCCTCTTCTCCATCGTCCCCCTGTAGAATTCACACACTCCGGTAGGAAAGTTCCCGACAATTCCAAGAGCAGCAACAAATTGATCAGTGCTGAGTGCGAGAATTTTACCTGCGGCAACTGCAGAGCCAAAGGGTCCGATCGTGCCTGTCGGATGATGTCCGTTATCCGAAATATGCGGCATTGTTTTAGCGAGACGCGCCAAAATCTCATAGCCACAAACTATGGCTGTGATGACTTTTCGACCATCAGTGGCTTCTCTTTCGGCAACCGCGAGCGCGGCTGGGATGACAACGCAGCCTGCGTGAACACCTCGATAATGGTCATCGAGCTCGAAACCATGCGCGAAGGTCCCGTTCACCAGCGCAGCAGTAAGAGCCGGGACCTTATGGCTCGAGAAATAGATCGAGCTTTCCTGGGTTCCACCAAAGGGACGCAAAGTTTCTGCCACCGCTTTTCCCCAAGGTGTTGTAGATCCAAACGCTGCAACCCCGAGATGGTCCAAGATTAATGCTTTGACCGTTGACACAACGGCTGCAGGAAGCTGTTCGAACTCGAGGCCAAGTAAACGGTCTGCGATAAGCTCACTTAAAGTGGCCATGAATTACCAATCGGAGTACGTTCCGCAGTGAAGCCATTCGAGTCGGTGTGTTGAGAAGAAAATGTTCGGAGTTGAAAAGAAGCAGCACTTTTAAGCATCAAATTACGACAGTCTCTATGGCCTTCTGAAGATTCTCCATTTGACTCAATCGAGACCAGGACTCTATCGCCTGCTGTGTTTTTTGCGCGCTTAGAACGAGACCCGCATTCGCCGCAAACTTTGCCCGTACGTTCTCATACGGCCATGGGTTACTAGGAGAGCCCAGTATTTGCTTGGGCGATATCGTCTTGGTGAGGACCCGGCCGTCCTTGAGCCGCACGCGGACGGGTTTTCCCGTAAAACCGGTTGATCCGGTGGGCCATTTGCCGCTGCTTTTTTCCTCCCACTCATCCCACCTCGATAGGATCCGAATCCGAATCTTGTCCATGGCTTCGTGAATGCGCGGATCGTGAATCCGTTCATCGGTAAATGTTTCAATATCGACCTTGCCTTGAACCAGAGCGGCGGCAGCATTGTAAAGAACGCTGAACTTGCCCTCCAGCCCGGTGCGCGGCTTGGCGTAAAGCACGTAGTCGGATTGATACGATTGCTGCAGTTCGACTTCTTCCACATCTCTATAATCGAAAGGGTGTTCTTTCATTAGGTCCAAGATGCTGTCTATCGTAGGATGATTCCCGGCGCCGCAGGGGTATTTCTTAATCACGATAGTGTTCTGGATCGTGAACGGATTGCCCAGGCTCTTGACGATTGCGTCGACGTCCCCGGCCTCGCCGCAAAAGCTCGGGATGAAACCCAAGGGATGATCTATTATCTCTGCCGCGCCTGTCCAGCCACGCGCCGCTAGCTCCGCAGCCATAACTCCGTCCCGCGCGGCCATTCCGGCATGCAGGGGCTTTGTCATTGTTCCATGGCTAATAACGAGTCCCGAGGCCATAGAGCCGGCAATCCCCAATGCCGCTTGAATTTGTTTTTCATTAAGCTTGAGAAGCTTGGAACAAGCCGCGGCGGCAGCCATGCGTCCGAAGACGGCCATCTTGTGAAAGCCCCGCGCTTGCTTGTAAGGCGAGGCCAATCTAACCCCTACCTCAAAACCCACCACGTAAGCTTCGATCAAGTCTTGTCCAGAAGCGACCTTTTTTTCACCCAGAGCGAGCAGGGCAGGGAAGAGAACGGTGGAGGCATGGGCAAAGGCGCCGCTATCATCGTAATCTAACGCGTGGCTCAAGGTCCCCATCGCTAAGGCTGCATTAGAGGCGGCCGTTCGAAAATTTGTAGGGACCACGGTTGCCTCCGGCTTTCCGCCAAGGTCTTCAATGTAATGTAAGAACATCTTTCCATGCGGCTGAACCGAAGCCGCTAGGAGTACTCCCAAGCAGTCAAAGCAGCCGATCTCGGCTGTTTTCTTCGCTTCAGCTGGGATGTCACCGAAATTAGTCTTTGCGATCCATTCGGCAATGGCTTTTGTTGTCCCCATGACCTCGTCTTTCCATCATGTCAGCTTGTCGATTTGCTGACCTCTCATACAACTAGCCCTGTTTTAATGTCAAGACGACGAAGACCTTAGCACAGATATAGAAGGTGAGACCTCCTCCATGAGGCTGAGAAGGTTATGGCACACTACGGGACGTCGGTTGTTTTATGCAGCGGCCGTTATCGCATCACGGGATCGTTGTCATTTCAAATTGCTAAACTCAGCTTTTTACCGGCAAGATATTGGCTCCGAGGGCAATGTCAAAGCGCAGGGGAACGCAGCTTACGTGACGCTTCGATGCAGAGGCGCGATTCCCCTCGGCTGTACAATCGTGACCTCAAACGGGGGTAATGCCATGCTTTTTTTTCGGCAGTTCATCGACCTTGCCCACGCTGATCTCAAGGGCCTTGATAATGTGCGGGCGCATCTCGCGGGGGTCGATGATATCGTCGACATGTTGGAGCGCCGCGGAGTAGTAGGGGTTGACGTAGCGATCGAAGAACTCCTGGAGCTTCTGGGCGCGCACTTTCTCGGGGCTTTTCGCTTCGGCGATCTCTCTGCGAAACAGAATGTTCACGGCTCCCTCAGGGCCCATGAGGCACACCTCGGCGGTGGGCAGGGAGAAAACAAAGTCCGCCCCGAGGTCCTTGCTGCACATGGACAGATAGCCTCCGGCATAAGCCTTTCTTAAAACCACGGTGATCTTGGGCACCGTGGCTTCGGCAAAGGCGTAAAGCATCTTCGCGCCGTGACGAATAATGCCTTTGCGCTCCATCTCACTGCCGATTAGAAAGCCCGGAATGTCCTGGAGGCTCAAAAGCGGAATATTAAAAGCGTCGCAGAAGCGCACAAATCGCGACCCCTTGTCTGAAGCGTTGACATCGAGGCAGCCCGCCAGATGTTTCGGGTTGTTCGCGACGATGCCCATGGTACGCCCATGGAAACGGCCAAAGCCGACCACCAGATTGGGGGCAAAGTCTTTCTTGATCTCGAAAAACGCTCCTTGATCCACAATCTGGTGGATGACATCGTGGATGTCGTAGGGTTTACGCTGGTCGGCCGGTATCATACGCAAGATCTCTTCACTGCGGCGCTCGGGATCGTCGCTATTGGGGACCAGCGGCGGCGCTTCCTGGCAGTTGGAAGGCAAATAGCTCAAAAGGTCTCGCGTCCGTTCGAGACAATCGCGGTCGTTTTTGGCGGTCAGATCCGAAACGCCGCTCACACGCCCGTGAATAGCCGGCCCGCCGAGAGCTTCGTTAGTGATTTTCTCCGCCACAACAGCTTCGACCAGAGGCGGACCCGCGATAAACATGTAACTGGTCTTGTCGACCATGAAGATGAAATCCATGAGCGCGGGTGAATAGGCCTGGCCGCCCGCCACCGGTCCCATGATCAAGGCAATCTGGGGAACCACTCCGGAAGTCCGAACGTGACGAAAAAACAGTTGGCCGTACTCGCTGAGCGAACCCATCTCTTCGGTGACCCTGGCCCCGCCCGAGTCGTTGATGCCGACCAGCGGCGCGCCCATCCGGCGCGCCAGATCGACGCATTTGGAAATTTTCTTGCCGTGGCGCTCGCCGAAAGTCCCGGCGATGACGGTAAAATCCTCCGAGTAGACGACTACATCACGGCCGCCGATTTTGCCGTGGCCAATGATGACCCCGTCCGCTGGAACTTCCGCTTTGTCGAGCCCGTAATCGGTTCCGATATGGCGCGCGAACATGTCGAGCTCCACGAAGCTGCCGCGGTCGAGAAGGGTATCGATGCGCTCCCGGGCGGTCAGTTTCCCTTGCGCCCGCTGCTTTTCCAGGAGCTTGACGCCGCCTCCCTGCTTGATCTTTGCCCGCCGCGCCTCCAGCTCTTCTAGTTTTTCCTCCATGGACCCCATGAATCTTTCACCTCACTTGTTCAAGACGTTCAAATCGTTCAATGCGTTCAACGGCTCGAGCAGCTGAACGTCTTAAACTATTTGAACGTAACTATCTCATCGGCTGGCTTTTCTGTAGCCGAGTGCGTCTTGAGCGATGATGAGTTTCTGAATATTCGCCGAGCCTTCCACGATCTGGTAGGACTTGGCGTCGCGATAGTAACGCTCCACCGGGAACTCGGTCGAGTAGCCGTAAGCGCCGAGAATGCGCATCGCCGCGTCGGCGGCAAAAGCCGCCGCCTCCGCGCCGGCGTACTTGGCAATGGAAACTTCGAGGCCGTTTGGTTTTTTCTGGTCTGCGAGGCAGGCCGCACGGTAAACCAGCAGGCGAGCGGCCTCTTCCTGCACGACCATCTGCGCAATCAGATCCTGGTTCATCTGGAATTCGCCGATTTTTTGTCCGAACTGCATTCTCTGGTTGGCATAGCTCACCGCCGCCTCGCGCGCGGCGCGCGCCAGACCGACTGCGCCCGCGGCGCAGCTCAGGCGAGTCTGCGTAAGATGCCACATGCAGATCTTGAATCCTTCGCCTTCCTGACCGATGCGGTTTTCCGCCGGCACGACGAAGTTGTCGAAGGTAAGCTCGCCGGTCGGCGACGCATGGGCGCCCATTTTATCGAGAACGCGGTGGCTCACGCCTTTCTGAGTCAGGTCGACGTAAAAAGCTGAGATGCCGCGGTGTTTCAGAGAGCGGTCCGTGCACGCGAACACGACGCCGGCGTCCGCCACGTTCGCGTTGGAAATCCACGTCTTGCTGCCGTTGAGAATGTAGTTCGCGCCGTCTCTTTTTGCGGTCGCTTTCATTCCCGCCACGTCCGAGCCCGCGTCCGGCTCGGTGATCGCAAAGCAGCCGATTTTATCGCCGCTAAGAAGCGGCGGAATCCATTTTCTCTTTTGCTCCTCATTGCCGTATTCAAAAACCGTGAACGCGGGTCCGGTCTGCATATTGAGGTAAACCCGAATCGCGCTATGCGCGTGCGCGATCTCTTCGCAGATCAACGCCGAAGCCAAAAAGCCCAGGCCGTTGCCACCATATTCCTCCGGGATGACGCAGCCAAAGAACCCGAGATCCCCCATTTTGGTCACCAGGTCGCGCCGGAAAACATGTTCACGGTCGTCCTTAGCGGCTGCGGGGGCGATCTCTTTCTCAGCGAACTCGCGCGCGAGCTCGCGCACGGCTTTCAACTCTTCAGACAGTTCGAAGTCCATGATGACCCTGTCACTTCTCCTTTCCACTCAGCAGCGTCCGCGCGATGACGATCTTCTGGATCTCCGAGGTCCCTTCGTAGATGCGCAACGCGCGCACGTCGCGGTACAGACGCTCTACCGGTGTTCCCGCGACAACGCCCAGACCGCCGTGGATCTGCAGTGCCTGGTCTACGATGCGCTGCGCGGCTTCCGTGGCGTAGAGCTTGGCCATGGAGGACTTCTGTTTGAGTCCTTCCTTACCCATGTCGTTAAGCCAGGCCGCTTGGTAAACCAACAGGCGCGAAGCTTCGAGCTCCGTCGCCATGTCCGCAAGTTTGAATTGAGTGGCCTGAAACCAAGATAGCTCGCGGCCGAACTGGCGTCGCCCTTGGCTGTACGCAATGGCTTCCTCAAGAGCGCGCTGGGCCATCCCGACCGCGGCGGCTGCCACCGTACACCGGAGCATATCCAAAGTTTGAAATGCGATCTTGAGACCTTCACCTTCGTCCCCGAGCAGGGAGCGCGCCGGGATCCGGCACTCCTCGAAGGCAATCGTTCCGATCGGGTGTGGCGAGAGCAGGGCGGTTTTCTCCTTGAGTATCAAGCCGGGCCGATCACCCTCAACGATAAAGGCGCTGGTCCCAGTTTTCGGCGTGGCCGGGTCCGTCAAGGCGAAGACCACATAGGTCCGGGCGAGTCCGGCATTGGAGATGAAGCGCTTGACGCCGTTGAGAAGGTATTCGTCGTCGCGTTTGACTGCGCGGGTCGCGATCGCCGTCACATCGGAGCCGGCCTGGGGCTCAGTCAGAGCAAACGCCGCGATCGCGTCTCCGCGCGCAATGGGAGGCAAATAGCTTTTTTTTTGTTCCTCGGTGCCGGCAATGGTAATCGGATAGCTTCCGAGGGCCTGCATCGCCAACATGGTATCCGCCAGTGCTGATGCGCGCGCCAGTTCTTCGCGCAGAACGCAGAGGTCGCGTGCCTGCACCGTATCGCGCACACCGCCGAAAGCTTCGGGAACGGCATGGGCAACGAAACCTTGCCCGCCAAGCTCCCGCACCAGGCGACCGGCCAAACTGTCGATGTCGCTTTGCTCTCCAGCAGCGGACATGAGTTTTTCTTTTGCATACGCGCGAACCCGCTCCCGCAGCAGCCGCTGCTCTTGGTCCAAGAAGGGTTCCATGTTGGGAATCAGCCGATGTCCTTTTGAAAGTGCAACATTTTTCCCTGCGCGAAACCGAGCCGGCGGAAGAATTCAATCATGTCCTGGCTCTCATTGCGCACCAGGGTGAAGATGGTCGTAATGCCGTGGTCTTCTGCGGAAGCGGTAAACTGTTCGAGCAGCGCACGCGCAATTCCGCGCCCGCGATGGGCCGGGTCAACACCGATCGTCTCGATCCAGGCTACGGTCCCGGGCAACCCGAACTCCAACTCCCCGGCTCTGCCGAAGACAAACCCGACGCCCCGTCCGCCAAGCTCAGCGACCAGCGAAGCCCAGTGAGGCCGGATCGCCTCGGACAGCTCGATTCTCTTTTCCCAATAATCACGCCGGGCAACGCCGGTCAAGCGCTCCTCAATGTTCACAATCCAGGGCAGATCCCCCTTTTCCAGGTTCCTGACTTCGATTTTGGTCGCCATGGTGCCCTCCCTTCACTTCGCTGCGGTCTTGTTGAATTGTTGCGGGCGCTTCTCGAGAAAGGCTCTGTACCCCTCGAGGAAATCCGGAGTCTCCATGCATCGCGCCTGCGCCATCGCCTCCATTTCGAGCGCGGTCTCCAGGTCGGTGTTGGCTTCCAAGTTGAAGAGTTCCTTGGTCACTCCGAGGGCGTACAGGGGCCCGTCCTTCAGGCGGCGCGCCAGCGCATAGGTTTCCTCCATCAATTTATCGTGCTCGACGACGCGGTTGGCGAGACCGATGCGATAAGCCTCTTGAGCATCGATCGGGTCGCCGAAATAAACCAGTTCCGTTGCTCGTCCTTGCCCGACGATCCGCGGCAACAGGTACAGAGCGCCCATATCGGCGCCGGCCAAGCCAACCTTGACAAAAAGAAACGAAAACCGCGCCTTATCCGAAACGATGCGCAGATCGCCTGCTAGCGCCAGCATGGCGCCCGCTCCCGCGGCGATGCCGTTGACGGCCGCCACGATGGGCTTTTTCAGGTTGCGCATGTTCTTCACCACATTGCAGGTCATTCGGGTAAAGCGATACAATTCGTCGCCTTTCATGTCGACCAGCTTGCCGATGATGTCGTGAACGCTTCCGCCTGAGCAAAAGCCCTTGCCGGTGCCGGTCAGCACCAAAACTTTTACCGCATTCTCGTGCGCGAGCTCGGCGGTGACTTTTTCTAGTTCTTGATAGGTCTCGAAGGTTAACGCATTGAGCCTGTCGGGGTCGTTCAAGCGCACCGTTGCAACGCCGTCGTCAACCTCGAAATGGAAACTCTGATAAGCCATCACATCCTCCTTTGGTTAAGACGCATAGAACAAGCGGCAAAACCCTTTCAAACTCGATGCAAAATGCCAACTGCAAGTTGCCCGTGGATTTTCTTCTTGCTCTATGCTCTTTGCGCTCACGCCATCACCGCGCCGCCGTCGATGTGGATCGATTGTCCGGTAATTCCCTTTGCCGAGTCAGAGGCCAGCATGAGCGCCACATGCGCTACTTCATCGGGCTCGATCAGACGCTTCTGCGGCGACGTGTTCTTGAAATAACCGAGAATCTCGTCAACCGTCTTGCCGGTTTTCTCCGCCATCACCCGAGCATTGTGGCGCGTCAACTCGCTGTCGACGTAACCGGGGCATAGCGCGTTCACTGTGATGCCTGATCTGGCCAGCTCGACTGCAAGGGAGCGTGTCAATCCCAGGACCGCGTGCTTGGAGGTGACGTAAGCCGAAACGTGGGAATATGCGACTTTGGAAACCGTTGAAGCAATGTTGATGACCCGTCCCCAGCCGGCAGCGACCATGGCGGGCAAGAAAACTTTGCAGCAGTTATAGGTCCCGGTAAGATTGAGGCGCAGCACGTTTTCCCAGAGGCTGTCTTCCATCTCCAAAAAAGCCGCGGCCGGAGCCGTGCCGGCATTATTGACGAGGATATGCACGCTCCCAAACTGGGCCTGGATTTCCTGTTTCAATTCTTCGACCGCCGGTTTTTGCGTTACGTCGCAGGCTTTGGGCAATGCCTTGCCGCCAAGGCGGTGGATCTCCGCTGCCACCGCCTCCAACGCGGCTTGGGTCCTGCTGGCAATGGCCACCTGGCTTCCGTGAGCGGCGAATGCCAAAGCGATGGCCCGGCCAATTCCCTGACTTCCGCCGGTAACCAGGACGGTTTTTCCCCCGAGATCGTTCATCGCTTAGTTGCCGGTAAAATTGGGCTTGCGCTTCTCCAGAAACGCGCGCGTGCCCTCTGCAAGATCGTGCGTCATGGCAAGCGTGCCGAAGCACCGCGCTTCCATTTCCAGACCTGACGCCAAGTCGATTTCCAAGCCTCTATTGATTAGCATTTTGGACGCTTCCAGCGCGAGACGTGGCAGGGCGGCAAGCTTGGCGGCGAAGCTCCTGCTTTCCTGCAGGAGCTTGTCTTTCGGCACGACCTTCGACACCAGCCCAAGGGCAAGGGCCTCTTCCGCCGTGATTGAATCTCCGGTGAGAATCATTTCCTTGGCTTTCGCCGCGCCGATCAGGCGCGGCAACCGCTGCGTGCCGCCGCCGCCGGGAAAGGCCCCGATCTTGATCTCGGGAAGGCCAAAGCGCGTGCCCTCCGCGGCAATACGGAAGTCACAGGCCAAGGCGAGCTCGCATCCTCCGCCCAGGGCATAGCCCGCAACCGCGGCGATGACCGGCTGCGGCAGCGCTTCGACCCGGTCAAAGAGGAGTTGAAACTCGCGCGCGTGTTGGTAAGCAGATTCCGCGCTGCCGGGATCTTGGATTTCGCCTATGTCCGCTCCCGCACAGAAAACTTCGTCTCCGCCGGTGATAACGACCGCTCTCACACCTTTGTTTTCCTTGATCTCCTCCAACGCACGCTCCAGCTCTTTTCTAAGCGGGCCGTTAAGAGAGTTTTTCTTCGGTAAACGGTTGAGTTGTAAAACCGCTACGGCATCTTCCTGCTGGTAAATCAGGTTCTCAAACATAGCTCCTTTTCCTTTCCCGAGTGGGATCACCGTTGCTCCGAGAAAGCAGATGGGATAATTGAAGAATAGCGTAAGGGGTTACGGTCTTTCGAGCGGAAAGCAGTTTCACAACTTGAACAGCTCGATGGCATTGTCGCGCAAGAGCCTCTTCTTCGTTTCTTCTCTCAGCCCCAGTGCTTCCACCTGATCGAGACTCTCTTTCCAGGGAAGACCGTTCGTGCCCCACAGGCAGCGGTCTTGACCCATCCGGCTGTTGATGAAGTGGATGATTTCGGGCTTGAGGTATTTCGGCATCCAAGCGTCGATGCCGAAATAAATGTTATCCCACTTGTAACAAACCGATATCAGTTCTTCGACCCAGGGCCAGCCGGTATGCGCGCCGACGACTTTCAGGTCGGGGAAATCGCTGGCGACCCGGTCCAGGTAAATGGGGCGGGCATGTTCGCTGGGCATCGCTTCCAGGACATGTCCCACCTGCAGCGAAACCGGGATGTCGAGCTCAACGCACTTGGCGTAAAGCGGATACATCTTGGCGTCGTGCAGCGGAATGTCGAAGCCGTAAATGTGAACATAGACCCCGCGGAAACCATGCTCCTTCACCGCGCGTTCGATCTCTTCCAGTGATTCCTTGATGCGAAAAGGATTATAGCCGGCGAGGCCGACAAAGCGCTCGGGGTAACGGCTGATATATTGGGTCACATCCTCCAGCTTCGTGTCCATGTACATCCACTTGTTCCGATAGGACCACATCTTGCACTGGGTGATGAAGACTTTGTCAACGCCCGCTTCATCCATTTGCTCGATCATCGCCTTGAAGCTATCAAACTGAGGCAAACCGCCGATCGCCCGCTCCATCCGGCATATAAGCTCTCCCTTTTTGGCCTCGTTCCAGCGGTGGATGAATTCCGGCGTCGCTACGTAATACATGAAATCGATCGCCCTGGTGCCGTTTTGCATTTTTCCCTCCCTGCACAAGCGCTCGTTCCGCCGTCTGTTTCCTCACGACATCGTCAGCCCGCCGCTCACGCTCAGAGTTTGGCCGGTAATGAAGTCGGCGCTGGGTGAAGCCAGGAAAAGCACTGCTTCCGCGATCTCTTCCGGCCGGGCGGCGCGGCGAAGCGGGGTCGCACGAATCACGGCGTCCACGATCTTCGCCGTCTGTGGCGATTGGTTCCGGATCGCATCCAGCAGCGGCGTTTCTGTCATTCCGGGACAGACCACGTTGACGTTGACCTTGTGGCGTGCCAGCTCGCGCGCCAGAGTCTTCGAGAAGGCGATCACCGCGCCCTTGGAGCCGGCATAAACCGCCTCCCAGCTCGAGCCGACGCGACCGGCATCGGAGGCGATATTGATCATCTTTCCCGAGCCGCGCCCAATCATGTGCGGTAGAACTGCCTTCGAGGTATAAAGAATCGACTTGAAATTGATTGCCAGGATGCGCTCCCAAAAATCCTCATCGGTTTCCAGGAACGGCGCCAAGCGATCCCAACCCTGGCAGTTGACCAGGACGTCGATCTGGCCGAAGCGACCTAAGACATCGGATACCATGCGCTCGACTTCGGCCTTCTTGCTGAGATCCACTTGACACGCCATGCCCTCGACCCCGAGCTTGCGGGTTTCTCCAGCTACCGCGTCCGCATTGTCTTTCACGATATCCGCGACGGCGGTTTTTGCCCCTGCGCCCGCCAACGCCAGAGAGACAGCCCGGCCGATACCCCCACCCCCACCGGCGACCAAAGCGACCTTTCCTTCGAGTTTCATGGCGCTATTCTTGCCTCCTTCATCATCATCAGTTCTGAGTAACCAGTGCTGAGGACTGAGTTTTTTCCGGCTCGGGACTCAGTCCTCGTTGCTCGCTCCTGATCTTTTCGAGCCGGCGGAGCGCCAGAAGTGCAGCCCCGAGAGCGCCGACCATATCGGGCTCTTCGCTCACGTTGACTTTTCTTTTCAACGTCTCTTCCAGGGCTTTGACCATCCCTTTCTGCCGCGCTACCCCGCCGACAAAGGTCACCTCATCTTCCATCCCCGCCCTCTTCAATAGGGCCAAGGCCCTTGAGGCCAGGGAAAGATGGACGCCGCGGAGGATGTTTTCGACTGTCTCGCCGGAGGACACATGGTTGATGATCTCCGATTCGGCCAGCACGGCGCAGACGCTGCTGATCGTCTGGGGTTTGTCGGCCTGAAGAGAGAGATCTCCAACCTGTTCGATCTTCACCTCCAGATATTTGGCTGCCCGTTCGATGAAGCCGCCGGCGCCGGCGGCGCACTTATCGTTGGTGCGGAACTCGCGCACTTTGCCGGTTTCGAACACTCTCAGGGCACGCGTGCTCTGGGCTCCGATATCCAGGACCGTACGGGTCTTGGGAAACAGGAAGACAGCGCCCCGGCCGACGCAGGTAATATCGGTGATCTGAATGTCGCGAAAGGGAACATTGTAGCGGCCAAATCCGGTGGTGGCGATGTAGCTCAACTCGCTCGCTTTAAGCCCCGCCCGCTCGAGGGCCAGATCCAGCACCTCTCTGGCCACCGCGGGAAAATCCGGCCGCGTCTTTGCTGTGCTCTTGCCGCAAACGCGCCTCTCCCCGTCTAAGATGATGGTCTTGCTCGACTTCGCGCCTATATCGATGCCGGCAACAAAAACCATGACGCCTCCTCTGTTCAAGATTCGGGTTTCGAGTTACGGATTTAGGGTTTGACTCGAAACTCGAGACTCAAGACTCGAAACTCCCTTTGTTGCACGCTCCAAAGCGAAAATGGCCGCTCCTAACGCGCCGACAAAATGAGAGTCCGGGCTAACGTTGAGCTTCATGCCCAGTTTTTCCTCCAAGGCCCGGACCATTCCGATGTTCCTTGAAACCCCGCCGGTGAAAGTGACTTCCGGCTCGATCCCGACCCGGCGCACCAGCGAGATGGTGCGCGCGGCGATCGCGCTGTGCACTCCGCCCAGGATGTCTTCTGTTTTCTTGCCTTGAGCGAGATAAGACATAATATCCGATTCGACGAAGACCGTGCAGACGGTCGTAAGGCGCACAGGATTTCTGGCGTTGAGCGAGATATCGCCGATATCGTCGAGGCTCATGCCCAAAGCCTCGGCCGCGTTGGCGAGAAATCTCCCTGTCCCGGCGGCGCATTTGTCGTTCATCACGAAGTCCTTGACGTCACCGTCTTCTCCGATCTTGATCCCTTTGGCGTCCTGGCCCCCCATATCGATCACGGTGCGGGTATTGGGAAAGAGATAGCTGGCGCCGCGCGCATGACAACTGATCTCAGTGATCTGCGCGTCACCGAAGGTGACTTTGTACCTGCCGTAGCCGGTGCCCACCACATACACTACCTCTTCCCGCTTGACGCCGGATGTTTGCAGGGCTTCGGCGAAACATCTCTCTGCCGCCCGGGTGACATAGGCACCGGTGTCGGTGAGGGCTCTGGTGACAATCTCGAGCTTTTCGTTGATGATGACACCTTTGGTCTGGGTGGAGCCGACATCGATGCCTGCCGCGTATATCATGCTGCGCCTCCCGCTTCGGCGCTGGCACGTAAAATCTTCTTATGCTCCAGGGATTCAAAGAAGGCGTCGATCCGGTTTTTCATTTGCGCTTCGGAAAAGTATCGCGGATCCTCGATATCGGATTCAATGAGCAAAGTCGGGATACCCAGCTCTTTAGTGAAGTACTCTCGCATATCGCCCTGACCTGCGGAGAATAAGCGGCAACTTTTGACGGAGTGAATGACCAGGGCGTCCGCCGACCACTCCTGGACATACCGGCGGATCTGCTCGTAACGCTGGAGAAAGTTCCGGTTCGTGAGATTCCATTGCAACATGTGCGCGGCGATCGATTCCAACGGGCGGTTGGCGTCATGCTTGAAGCCGAACTCCCACAGCCCGCCCACTGTGGAATAAGTCGAAGCCACAGCCACCGCGCCCCACTTGGCGAAGAGATCTCTGAAAGTGCGCAAATAGGGCCACGGAGGCGGTCCTTCGATCACGAAGCGAAAACGCTCTTCGGGGAGAGGACCCATGCCCATCCGGGCCTTTTCTTCCATCTCTTTAAGGGCGGTCTCAAAGAAGCGCACCCCCTCCTCCGAGCCTCTGAGGCAGTATAGTGGCGCCATCATCGTGACCGAGTCGAAGTAAGCGTCGAAGGGAGAGGGGATGTTTTTGGTCAACCCCTTGATCCGGGACCACATTTCACCGGTTTCGCCCGAACGGCCAACGATCTCCTTAAGCTTGGCATAGTTCAGTCGGGTCCCGGTAATCCGCTCGCAGGCTTCGATGACTTCTTCGAGCTGCCGGACCACGTACGTGACGTCCTCTGGGCGCGGCTGGTCGGACGGATCCCGCATGAACGGAATGTCCAAATTGTAGATCTCTCCGCCGCTGTATTCCGCTATATGCTCGAACCACTGGAGGTAAACGTTGCAGCCCACGTAATTGCAGAGGATCAACGACGGCTGCGGGATCGTGGCGAAGGGCGTCTTGCGATCGCCCAGGAAAAGCCCGATATCGGCTTTCACGTAAGCACAGTTGTCCATGGAGTAACCGATCTCCTCGGCCTTCTGGATGAAGGGAAGAGAGGCTTTCTTCACCGCCAGTTGGAGCGCGTTGATCTCGGGGTAGACCGGGATCATATCGAAGGCGAGGACCAGCTCCACCGGATTGCCGCTGATCAACATGTAAACGGCTTTTCCCTCGCCCTGCTCGGCCGCGCGCGTGAGACGAGAAAAATACCGGCCCATAATCTCCTTCTGCAGCAGGTGCATCTGGCCCTGGTAACTGGTTTTAGCTTCGGTCTCCGCCATTTTTCCTCCCACTGTCGGTGTTCGTATACTCGTTGATTGGCTACTCGTTAATCGAACACACGAGTACACGACTAACGATTAATCAAGCAGCATCGACTCCACGAAGGTCTCCACCTCCGTTCGTGCCTTGTCAAAAATCCACATTTTTTCTTCGAACTCGAGGTACAGGTGAGGGATGCCCTCGCGTTCTAAGGCCTGCCGGTAGAGGGCATAGTCGAACAATGCCGGCTCACAAAACTTGGCAGCTAGGATAATGACCGCCGCGGCGCCGGTTTCGCGGAACCGCTCGATCAGGTGTTTTGCCTTGGGTTTCCGCGAGTCGTGTTTAACACCTGAAAAGACGCTCCCATCTTTGTAGGCCCGTGCGAGGTTGCGCAGCGGCTCTCCATCGATAGGAACGTCTTCCAGGAACCAGCGCCAGCCAACGAGAAAATCGTCATCCAGGATGTAACATCCGGCCGCTTCAAGCCCATCGATCAGCTCCAGCGGCGGCTGCTCGCAGAACGAGCCTTCGAGAATGACCCGGATGCGGTCCTTGGGCTTTTCGTTTCTCTCTCTTAAAGCCGCAAGAGCTTCCTTCAGGATGGTGATGTGCTCCTGCACGGGAATCAGAGTGCCGACTCGGGTCAAGATATAACTCTCGAGGGTCGAGAGATTCTCCGGTTTCTCGCAGCGCAGCCGATACAGATCGCGCATGAGTCTGCGCTGCTCGTTGTAGAGCGCGATACTCTTGCGCAGGTCATCGGGGGAAACGGTTCTGCCCGCGAGGGCTTCGTAGCTTGACTGGAGACGCTGGTACTCCGAAACCAGGTAGTCTTCGGTGTGGCGTGATACCATATTCTGCGGGAAGTGAATGTATTCGACCATCATTTGCGGGAAGTTGCGTTTAAAGACGCTCGCCAAGTTTCTGGCGGGATCACAAATGGAATGAAAAACGATCCCGTCGACGAAATTGAGGCGATCGGTCAAACCTAGCTCCAACGTGCTCTTGACGATCGAACAGACGAAAGACTGAAAGCGGGAGTCAGCGTGAGCAATCTCTAGTCGATTGCCGCCGCCGATGACTCCCACCGGCAACATGCCCGCCGCGTGAATAATTTCAACGGGGGTGTAGATGGGGTAACAGCCAACCACCTTCGCTGACGGGTGTGCTTTCTTCCAGTCTGTGGCCGGCTTGAACGGAGTTTCGTCTAGGATTTCGCGGCACTGTGAGATCAGATCGTCGATTGCCATGAGAGCCCTTTCCAAAAGGCGTCTGATTGCCAGACTAGCGCAAGATGTATGCCATGTACTTTTCCCTATGTTCCATCATGGCACGAAAGTCAAACCCCTTCCGAAAGTTAAGAATCGAGAATGGCTTATTCGCATTTCTAAGATTCAGCCACTTTATTTGTATTTGCAGAGCCGATTTTTTCCGGCATAGGATTTGCGCTAACAAGAAAAAATTCTCTCGCTCCGAGGCTGGGTTCTAATCTTGCTCAATTTCCCCTTTCTCGTTCTTTAAGTGCTATGATAGCACTGAAGGGCGAGAAATGGAGGTTTGAAACCGTGCATGACGCCGTAATCGTAAGCGCTGCCCGAACGCCAATTGGAAGCTTCAGGGGAACACTGAGCGCCTTGCCCGCGACTCACCTCGGAAGTGTCGCGATTGAGGAAGCCGTGAAAAGATCAGGGCTGAAAAAGGAAGTCGTCGAGGAAGTCATCATGGGTAACGTTCTCGGCGCGGGTCTGGGACAGGCACCCGCCCGCCAAGCCGCCCTGAAAGCGGGGCTTCCCAGGAACGTATGCTGTACGACGATCAATAAAGTTTGTGGCTCGGGGTTAAAGGCCGTGATGCTTGCTGCCCAGGCAATTCGCACGAGAGATTCCAGCGTGGTGGTAGCGGGAGGCATGGAGAACATGAGCAGCGCGCCTTATCTGCTGCCGAAAGCGCGTGCGGGATACGGGATGGGGCATGGCACTCTGGTCGATAGTCTGATCAGGGACGGTCTGTGGGACGTCTACAACGACTTTCACATGGGCTCGGCCGCCGAGCTTTGCGCCGAAAAATACGCGATCTCCCGCGCCGAACAGGACCGATTCGCCGTCCAGAGCTATCGCCGAGCGCAGGCAGCGCAGCGGCAGGGAGCGTTCCGGCGCGAGATTGTCGCGGTGCCGCTTGCGTCTGAAAGAAGCCAAGCGGCGGTCATTGCTGAGGACGAAGAACCGCAGAGGTTTGACGAAGAGCGGATGAAAAACCTCAGGCCGGCGTTTAAAGAAGGAGGCACGGTAACGGCAGGCAACGCCTCGTCGATCAGCGATGGCGCCGCGGCGCTCGTGGTAACGTCGAGCGAAAGCGCGCGCGCCCAGGGTCTTCGCCCGCTGGCGCGCATTGTCGACTACGCTTCCTCTGCGCGCGAGCCCGAGTGGTTCACAATAGCGCCCGCCGCAGCGATCGCCCGGCTGCTGGGCAAAAATCACCTCACCGTTGGGGACGTGAACCTGTTTGAGATCAACGAAGCCTTTGCTGCGGCTTCCATCGCCGTGAACCGGGAGCTAGGGTTGGCGGATGACAAGGTCAATGTCCGCGGTGGGGCCGTCGCGCTCGGGCATCCGATTGGTGCCAGCGGCGCCAGGATCCTAACCACTCTGATCTACGAACTGATTGACCTGGACAAGAAGCTCGGTGTCGCTTCCCTCTGCATCGGTGGGGGCGAGGCGGTGGCCATGCTGGTAGAGAGGGTTTGAGTGAAAAGCGGCAGGGACATGTCCTGAAGCCGTGAGCTAAATGTTTATCCCTGTTTTTCGTTAAATTCTCAAAGCACGCTATAGGAGGTTACTATGGCTAATAAGAACAGTGCGAAAGCGGAAGTATTCTCACTCAAGACCCCGCTGCTCTCTGAGGGCCGGACCAATAGGGTGCTGGCGCAGACGGATCAGTTGAAGCTGCGTATCAAAGTTTACGCCGAGGGCGGTGAAAACGGGCTGCACACCCACAATGACGAGGATCACGCTTTTGTCGTCCTGCAAGGCCAGGCCACTTTCCACGATGAAGGCGGGAACTCGACCGTGGTCGGCAAATATCAGGGGATCATGCTGCCCAGGGGTGCCTATTACTATTTCGAGAGCAGTGGGGATGAAAATCTCGTGCTGCTCCGGGCTGGCGCAGGCAGAAAGCCTGAAGGCGGGTACCGCGTCGGCACTCACGGGCGGCCTCTTACAAGGGAGGAAAACAAACAGATTGGCGGAGTCCCGATTCCGGGCGAGTTCTTCGGCGAGTAAACCGTCCAAAGATCTCATAACGTAGAGGAGTATTTAACATGAGCGTACTGGAGCGCACCTATGGCCGAGCGGCCAACGCTAACATCAATGAAGTTCTCATTTCATCGGATTCCCACGTCATCGAGCCCGAAGGATTGTGGACAAAACGTCTCCCAAAAGCCTTTCAGGAGCGCGCGCCCGGATTCGGCGGTCGCAGGAAAGGCGATCATCCCGGCGCGATGGAGGGCACGAACCGGGTTAATGAGATGGCCGCCGACGGGGTCAGCGCGGAAGTGCTCTACCCCACGCATGGCCTGAAGGCGTTGAGCCTCGATGACCCGGAACTCGAAGAAGCCTGCGCGCGTGTGTATAACGACTGGCTCATTGAATACTGCCAGGCGGCGCCTGACCGTCTCATCGGTCTTGCGATGCTCTCTATGTACAACGTTGAAGGGGCGGTAAAGGAGATGGAGCGCTGTCGCAAAGCGGGGCTCCCGGGGTCAGTCATCTGGCAGGTACCTCCTCCTGAGCTTCCTTTCACTTCGGACCACTATGACCCCTTCTGGGCCGCAGCTCAGGAACTGCAGATGCCCGTCAGCCTTCATATCCTGAGCGGCCACGGTTACAGCAAAAGCCGGGCTTTCGGACAAAGTGCTGGCGCCCGCGGCATCAATCAAGAGCGCAACAGCGTGAACCAGAAACTTTTTCAGGCCATCGACGCCTTATATGACTTTATCTTCTCCGGTGTACCGGAGCGATTCCCCCGGTTGAAGCTGGTCCTGGTAGAAAACGAGATTGGCTGGATCCCTTTTATCCTGGAGCAGTGGGACTATTACTTCAAACGCCACGGCGTCGGCCGCGCCGGTCTCACGCTCAAAAGGCTCCCGAGCGAGTACTTCCACGAGCAAGTGTACGCGACCTTTTTCAACGACGCCGTCGGTGGTCACACGCTGTCGTGGTGGGGCGTGGACAACTGCATGTGGTCCAATGACTATCCCCACGGCAATTCCACTTGGCCCCGTTCCCGTGAGGTGGTGGCCCGGGACATGGGGAATCTTCCGACAGAAGCGCGCGCCAAGCTGCTACGGGAAAACGTCGCTCGGCTGTACCACGTCAACGTTCCAAGTCCGGTCGACGCGATAGCAGCGAGGTCCTGAAAAACTCGATAGGATCGACTGTGGGGTCTCCTAGAGCAAAAACAATCTGGGGTCGGCGCCGCGGCTAAGAAGCTGCGCCCGGCAAGACGTCGAAGCCTTCTTTATAGGCGGCCTCACGGAGCCGTACATCAAAAGATACAAAAGACAGATCCTGGGTTTCCCTCTGGCACCACTGCAGTGCCGCAGCCAACTGAAACCCGTCTGCCGCGCGCAAGGGGTGGACAGCCAGTAATCTCTCCGCTGCCAGGCGCAGCGTTTCGGTGGGTCGCACTTCAAGCCATGCCTTGGCGAGCACGCCCAGGACTTGACGTGCTTTTTTTTCATCGTCCAAACTCAAACCGCCCTCGCGCTTCTGTCTTACCAAAGCGGAAACGCATTCGCTGCGAGTTGCCCACCAGACGGCCAGCGACGCGTCTTTAATGAGGATCGACTTTACCGCCCCAGACTGCGGTTCGGCCAAGCACAGGGGAACGATGGCTGAGGTGTCCCAGAATTTCACCAGCCTGACTCTCTCTCCTCCAGGAGAGACTTGAGAACGGAACCCTTGGGGTCTTTGGGTCTCGGAAGATCCCAGAAGTTCTTGGGCAGCACTCCCGAACCGAGCTTGACCAGACCCTGCTTTTCCATCTCGATCAGGTGTTGAGGCAGCGTGTCTTTCCTAACGGGGGGCGAGAGTTTTGCGATCGGCCGACCGCGCTCCGTCACGAGAACCTCCTCTCCGGCCTTCACCTGCCTGAGATATTCACTGAGCGATGCCTTGAGTTTTGATACGGTAGCCGTCTTCATCCGAGGCTTCCTTGGCCCACAAGATATGACTATTATGGTCAGATAATCCTGACTTGTCAATTCCCGTGGCCAGCCCTGCTCGAGCCTGCAACACACGTCACTTCCACATTTTTATAATTCGGGAAAGAAAAACACACCCAAGTCTTTTTCCCGATATTGAGGGAGAAAAGGCGGGAGCCGCGGATAGCGGGTTACGGGTAAAGCGGCGATCGAGAGTCTACTTCAGAGCCCGTAGAACCGGCGCGGATTGTCGTCTAAAATCTTGCGGGCGACAGAGGCGGGGATTTCCCCGTTCGCCCCGCGCTGCTCGATGATGTCGAGGGCCTGGATCTCTGCGGACTGGTCGGCATGGCTGTAGTCAGTCCCGATCATTAAACTGTCTTCGGTCCCGTACTTTAGGATATAAGGAAGGTCATCCGTGGTCTGGCACGCGACATAGAAGCGGTAGCGCCGGAACAAGTCTTCCGTGAAGTCTAAAGGCAGAAAGGTCCGGCGCAGTTTCTTTGCCACCAGATCGGTGTATAGATAGGGTACCCAGGAAGCGCCGGTTTCAATGAAGCCTACCCTGAGATTCGGGAACTTGTCCGGAATGTTATGTTCCGCCAGGGAAGTAAACGCCGAGATAGCAACCATTCCTCCTCCTAGCCCGGACCGTTCCGCAGTAGCGGACTCGATGTTCCCGGTCGCATTGTGGATGCAGATAGGAAGGTTGAGCCGGCTCGCTTCCTCATAGACCGGGAAGAAGTAGGGATCGCTGGCCGGCCGGTCACCGCATTCGATTCCTTTCTTGAACACCCCACAAGCTCCATGATCCTTTGCCCAGCGGAGCTCCTCGACTGCCTTGTCAATGCTCAGCAGCGGCAAGACAGCGACCCAGCGGAGCCGTCCGCGACTCTTTTCGGTCGCCGCGGCAATCCAGCGGTTGTAGGACCTGCACAACTCCAGGTCGATCTCTGGACGAGCCGTGAAAGCGTGGAGGAAAAGCGTGGGGTAGAGGACCTGAACATCTACGCGCAGTTCGTCCATGTGGCGTAAGCGGGCATCCACGTCCAGAAGCTCCCGCGTCGCCTGGACGGTTCCCGTGCGTTTGTCATCGCGCCAGCGCCTGAGCCGGATCGTACCGTCGATAAGCCAGAGGCGGTGGGGCCGGGCATCGCCCGGAGCCGTCGCCGCTCCCGGGTCAAGCGTAACCGGCTTGAACCGGCGCGCGCCATCGTCGAGATACTGCCAGGTGGCCTCCGTTTCGTCTACGTGCGCATCGACGTCCACTCGGAACATAACTCCTCCTCTCGCGCTCTTCATGCGTGTCGGCGGGTCCCGATTTAAGAGCCGGATAATCACCGAAGGCGCAGCAAACTTCCAAACCCGGTTTATGTGAAGGGAATGAAGCTGTCAAGCGCGCATTGCAACCCTGCCCGATTCAGAATGCAGGAACCTGGCTTAGGTTCGTAACCGCCTTGTTCGTTTGTCATAGCTTGGACCAAAATAGGACAAGCGAGAGCTGGCACGAGTTGTGCCCAATGAGCATCTTGCGAGTAAACAGCGACGCAGCGCAAGGCGGTACTGAGGCGTTTATTCACTGGCAGCAAGGGGACAAGCTGTACCCATCACGAATCGAGGTTCACTATGGCGAAATCAAATTCGGCGGTCGAGAAACGCGAGCATATTATTTCCGGGACCACCATGGATTTTACCTGGGGCTACTCGAAGGACTTCCTGGCGCGTTTCGCGGCGCACGTGCTCGCCAATGCAGATAGAATCAAGCGCAAGACCGATGGGATCAAGGATTCTGAAGAAATCTATCAGGTGCTGATGAACGAGCTGCTCGACAAGGATGAATATGTGATCACCGACGACCTTGTTTATCTGTTATTCGGAGCCGATGGCAACCTGCAAAGCCGGGCCAAACGCCTGCACCCTTGGGCTTACAAGTTAGTCGGGCCGTAAAGGATTTTATTGAATGAACACCGCCGTTGAAGAATGCGGGCATCATGTACGGGCCAGCAGCGTTTCGAATTCGTGAGCGGCAACCAGCTTGCTAAATAGGAAACCTTGAAATTCGTTGCAGCCCGCGTCTCTTGAAAAAGCCAGCTGGGCCTCGGTCTCAATCCCTTCCATCACTACCGTTAAACCGTAAGGAAGGATCACAACTTAGATGGTAGCGTTAGGTGGTACTGCCGCCAGAATTCGATAATCCGTTGTAGACAGAAGAGGCTAATCGGAAGATCCTGCTCGCTCACATTCGGCGGGACTCTGCCGTCGGAAGATTTCTCATGAGCAGACTCATTGCCAAGGATGCGCAATGTATGCATATACCCACGAATCCACGGTGCCACTCCAACTTTAGCTAAATCGTCAATCTTCTTAATGAGGTCCGGGGACGTGTTTGCCCTTGAAAGAAGATCATCTACAACGAATTCCACGACACGGCGCCCGATCAACCCGATTTCGAAAGACCGGGTACTGTCACTGTCGACTATCCGCCGTGCTTCCTCGGTGAGCCACGCGTGGTCACGCGGAATCAACTCGGCTGCACTGTCGAGTACCCTCCGAACATCCGCACGGAGATAAACCAACAGCTGAGTTTTGGGTAAGGACACCGCCACGCGCCGGAGGGAAACATCCATCGCCGGTGCGAGCAGTTGTGCTCTAGTCTAGTTGGATCTTTCTCTACGAACACAATGCGTTCCGGTAGTTCGTGCCTTCGAAGCAAATCCTCTGCTGCGCGGAGAAGAGCCGGCAAAATCTCCGAAGGAGGGATCCCTTGGTTGCCAGCGCCAAGGACAGGCATGGCTAAAGTTTAGCGGCCTCCCCAATCACGGTTAGGGCTCGCACCGCGGCATATTGGGTTTTGTCGTCGTTGCTGAAGGTTTCGTAGCTCATGCCTTCAACAAACTGCATGGCCTTCTGACACGCTTCCAGAATATCTCTGAGATAATCCGAGTATACGCGTTTCGATTTCACACAAAGACGACCTGTTCAAGTATGTGCTTGCCGATGGCCGGTTTGAGGGCTCGTTTTTCTACCAGGTCGACCTTCACTCCGAGGAGATCGCTCAAAAAATCTCTGAGTTCCACGAACTGGAAGAGAGTTAGGGAACCGTTATTGAACTCAACCAATATATCCAGGTCGCTCCGCTTGCGTTGCTCACCTCTCACGTAGGAACCGAAAATTCCTAGCGCTCGGACTCCGTAACGTTCACGGATCTCGGGCAAATTCTGCTTTAATCTCGAAATGATTTGATTCATGTATTTTGGTGAATGTTTTGGCTCCATTCTCCTAGCCATGGGATAGCCTCTTCACAGTATTGCGTTTCCAAAACAAGAAGCCTGCGCGCCACCTCTTCGTTGAAAGCGAGCAGCCGGAAAGGCGTGATCGTGGCTCGTGCTCGTGTATCGTGAAACCAAACAGAGGGAACCCGCACGTTTTTAAGGCCTCGAAACGCCGTCCCGCGTAGTCTCTCCGCTCAGATCTTGCGTGACCCAAATGTCTCGGGATATTACGCTATTTCACAGGCGTGGGACAAGGGGTGGGGCGGACGGGAGATAGGTAAGGGGTAAGGCGTGAGGAGTAAGGCGTGAAAAGTGATGGGTAAAAGGTGAGGGGTTAGGCAAGTGAGAAAGGATAGAGGCAAAAGTGAAAATGTAAAAGTAGAAAAATGTAGCGACACCGGTCCGAAGCCCGCGTAGGGCCGGGTAATGGCAAAGGGCAAAGCGCAGAGGGCGAGAAGATAAGTGAAGGGTAAGCAACTGTCTTAAAAGTCAAGTGGTCTGAAGGAAAGAATTTTCAGCCCAACGAGTTTTATGTTTGATCATAGAATTCAGAATTGTGAGCAGCTTGCGCATACAAGCAACCAGGGCGACTTTGAAAACCTTGCCGTTGGCTCTCAGGCGCTTGTAGAAGTCGCGGATGACACAGTTGCGTCTGGTGGCCACCAGCGTGGCCATGTAAAGAGCACTGCGCACCGAAGCTCTACCACCCCAAATGGAACGCCGACCCCTAAGCACGCCACTGTCGCGATTGAAGGGCGCGACACCAGCCAGAGCCGAGATCTGTTTGCGGTTGAGTTCTCCAAGCTCGGGCAGCTCGGCAAGCAGAGTACGACTGGTGACAGGACCAATGCTGGGAACGCTGCGGAGCAAGTCTTCGTTGTGTTTCCAGATCGGGCTTTGCCGAATGCTTCGGTCCAGGTCTTGGTCGGCGCGCTCCAGTTCCTGTGCCAACCAGCGGATGTGAGCGTCGATGCGTTTTCTAACAGTCTTGGAGGCCGTAGCCAGCCGGTTTCTCTCAGCCCCGATCATCTCGATGATTTGTCGTCGCCGAGCGGTGAGGGCTCTAAGCTCCAGGGTGAGCGCATCGGGCAAAGGACGCAGTGCCGGGCGCACCGCTTCAGCGAAGCGGGCCAATATATCGGCATCGATGCTATCGGTCTTGGCCAATTGTCCGGTGGCCTTAGCAAAGTCTCTAACCTGGCGCGGGTTCACCACGACGACAGGCAGCTCAGCACCAACCAGAGCATGGGTCAGGGCACGTTCCAGTCCCCCGGTGGCTTCCAGCACAATCCATGCAGGTTGGATTTTAGCCAACCGTTTGACCAAGGCCTTGATGCCGGATTTGTCGTTGGCAACCGATTCTCTCTGGCCCGTGGGGCGCATAGCAACATCGAGTTGTGCTTTAGAGACATCGATGCCGATAAAGATCGGGGGGACTTCCAAAACTCTATCCTCCTTGATTTTAGTCTCCTCCAACTCAGCTCAACCTTGCGTAAGATGCGGGCTTTACTAACCCAGGCAACTGTTCGAGCTTTTCGGGAGGCAGGACGGGACGACCCATGCTTACCCACGGTCTCTTACGACCTAGGAGTGAACGATCTGTCCCATCCTGTTTCGTACTAACTATGTTCATAAAAGATACTTCAAAATGAATATACAAGGAGTGAGGAAGGGAAAGTAAAAATGTAAAAGTAAAAAGGAAAAAACGGGCGGTCCCAGACGAGGAGGGCAGGTTTCCGGTGTCAGGCTTCACGCCGTCCTTCCGAAAATCCACGAGGCAACGATCCAAAACAGCATACTTCCACGTTTCGAGAATTCTCGAAACGTGGATAATGAGGGGCACTCATAAGCGAGCGAGCGATGAGGCTGCGTTGTACGCGGGCGGCCTCTTCTAGCGTCGGTTCCAGATGGGCGGTAAGGTGCCAAAGGAAGGGAGCCTCGCAAGCCAGTTTTAAACCTCGAATGTTTTTGCTTTCACAGCGGCAGAATCCATCATCGATAGGCCTGTGCGTGTAACGCGCCGGCCAGCTAGCGCTTAAAAGACTAACCTGCTACTAATGGGGCGATTGCAGCTGTTGATAAACTCGCAGGCATGCGTAGGGTCAAAGGATCCGGGAGGAGTGAAGACCATGGAAAAAGAAGAATCTGTGCCCAAGAAAAGCGATCCGATTGTGATCGAGTCGCCAGGAATGAGAATGTGGGTGGATTACCGCCATGGCGCCGGTGACGAAGGGCTGACCTTCGATATCACCGTGGCCGGCGAAAAAGAAGGAGGAGCGCGAATCCTGCGCTTCGACTGTTTTAAGAAAAAGCCGCACTATCACATTGGCTCGTCAAGCAAGAACCCGGTCCATGACATGAAGGACGAAGGGATCGAGGACCCGGTCCGCTGGACTCTGAAGCAGCTCAAAACGCGGCTCCCGTCAATGGTGACGGAAGCAGGGTATGAAGAAATTGCCAGGCGGATCGACCAGAAAGCGATCGCGGATCGTCTTTCCGCGGTGGAGAACGATATCCTCGCGAAAATTTAAAGCTTTGTCGAGAAACCGGGAAGATTTTACTTTTCCGGGTTTTCTTCGTTAAAAGCGCGAGAGTCAACAGGGGTTGCCACTCCTACAAGGCGGGCGCCTCCGCGAGCGCGTCCAGGTGTAGGAAATCAATGAGGTTCTGGGCCAGCATCTTGCGCTTCTCCTCGTCCGACGCCCCTGAGGTTTGCCGCCCGTGGGGGAAGTCGCTGCCCCAGATGATCCGGCGCCTGATCCATGTTTTCCGCCATCATTGGACTGTTCGGGCGACTTGCCCGCATAGTGGCCAGTGCCCCCGAAGACCAGCGGTACTCCCTCACCGATAAACCCGTGACCACCTCCGGGCATAGAGATGCGTCGGGGTGCTCGGTCGCGATACCGCTCGGGAACGCGCGGCGTCCACCAGTCGCAGGGTATTTCCAGATGGCCATCGCCGGAGATCAAACGATAGGTTCTGGTCATGATGGTCTCGAATTGGAGGCGCCAGCAATTTTTTTAGGCTTTGCAATCATGTGCGTATCGTACCTGGTTAGGACTCGGACGCAAGGCCTGCGACGGCATGAAGCCGCCGTCGCGTCTCCTTCCCGTTGTTGATGGGAAGAAAGGGAAGATCAGTGAACTTGCAGTATCGATGCGAGAGAATTTTGCTGCGTCTGCATCCTGAGCGCCAAAAGTGACTGCGAAAAAGGGCGGCGCTTTGCCGGCGCCGCTCTTTTATCGAGACTTTCGTCTGTTCTGGACCGGGTCGCTCTTGTCCAACATCGGAAGCCAGTTCACTCTGGTGGCGATGGCGTGGCAAATTTATGAACTTACCAATTCGCCGCTTCAGGTTGGTCTCCTCGGGCTCGCGCGCGCGATCCCGCAGATCTTGCTGTTTCTCATCGGAGGGCTGCTGGCCGACGCCGTGAACCGGCGCAAGCTCATGATGTGCACGCAAACCGGCCTGTGCGCCGTCTCGACCGCGCTCGCGCTGTTGACTTTCGCAGGGCGAGCATCGCCGCTGATGCTTTACCTCGGCACCGCGCTGCTTGCCCTCTTTACTTCCCTCGACGCGCCTGCGCGGCAATCCCTGACGCCAAATCTAATACCGCGGGAACAGTTGGGAAGAGCGATGGCGCTTGATACCTCGCAGCGGCAGATCTCGGCAATCGCCGGTCCCTCGGTGGCCGGCGTGGCTCTAGCTGTTTTTGGCCCGGGCGCATGCTATGCGGCCGACGCGCTGTCATGGTTAGTCATGCTGGTGGCGCTAGCGCTGCTGCGAACCAAGCTGCAAGAGGGAAAAGGCTGGGGAGCGCTGTCGCTTAACTCGTTGCGAGAAGGGCTCAATTTTGTTTGGAGCCACGCCATTATCTTTCCCTTCATGCTGTTGGATTGCGGCGCTACGTTCTTTGGTTCGGTGCGAGCGCTCCTGCCTATCTACGCGCGCGATATTCTCGTGGTCGGTCCGGTTGGTCTCGGCGTCCTTTATTCCGCGATTGCCGCCGGTTCTCTGTCCGTGGCCGGGTGCATGAGCTTATTGAGGCCGGTGCGGCGCGCCGGCATGTGGATCATCGTCGGAGTCGGCTTCTACGCCGTGTGCACGGCCCTGTTCGCCGTTTCACAGGCTTTCTGGTTTTCCGTCCTGATGCTTGCGTGCGCCGGCGCGGGCAACACGGTTGGCGCGATACTTCGCCACACCATCAATCAGTTGAGCACGCCTGACGATCTGCGTGGGAGAATGTCTTCGGTCAACAGCATTTTTACCAACAGCGGCCCGCAACTGGGCCAGTTTGAATCCGGCGTCGTTGCCGCCTGGCTCGGCGCCGAGCTATCTGCGCTCACCGGAGCGCTGGCGACATTAGCGATCCTTGCGTTGGTGGCGGCAGCTTTTCCACGCGTCCGCGGTTACCAGATCGGGAGGTAGAGAGGGAATGAGAATCGCATGGCCTGGAAAGCTTGGCTGAATGACTGAGTGGGTGGTACGCCGGCCAGGTCCGCGAATCACACATCTGCCGACCAGCTCAATGCCGAAGCAAGGCCTGCGCCGGCAATTTCATGGTCAGACAATAGCCCAGGGCACACTACTAGCCGCGAGAGGTCACGACAATGCCTGAAGCTATCGGTGGCACCGGTTGAGGTAAAGGGGATCCGGCCTCTTTAGCGCGCGCCAAATTGATCGGGCTGTACTTGCCCGAAGTCCCGGTCGAAACCTTCACGGTGCGCCGGGCATACCCGTACACCACGTCCCCGGTTTCATCACCTGCTCCTTCGCTTCCCTCGTAAGGGAACGTGACGCACTGGTTCTTGGCCGGATCGCGGAACACGTTCATAGGCTCGCCGTCATCCTCGACGATTTTCATTTGCTCGTTCAGAAGCTGCCGGTACAGGATAATTCCGGCGTCGGATTGCCCAAGGTTCTCGAGGTTTCGCTGCATGCGCAAGCCTTGCGAAGTCCAAGCCATGTTGTCCTGGCCGCTGTTGTTATCCAGGCGCTCCCATACCGGTATGCCGCAGTCGTCCACTCCGGGAAGAGGCACGTGGTAAACGGGAATGTCTTGTGCTGCCTGGTTGGCGGCCTCTTCGCCCCGCGCCGGATGACAGTTGTACCAGATATAGTAGGTATTGGTGTCGTCCATCGGGACACGAATCTGAAAGCCGCCACCACCGGCCCCGTGCTCGAAATTTGGAAACAGGATGGGGTGCCCGATGAGCCACGATGGAGAAGTCTCCTCTGATTCCCCTTGCAGGAGCCGGTGCTTGGTGATGCCATGCTCAAAAACCTTGAAGCCTACCTTGGTGTGATGCACCACTTTGGCGCCGCTCCGCCAGTAATTCGAGGGTGTTTTTCCCCGTGGTCTTCCGGGCGCGCCTTCAGGACCACGCAGGTCTCCTTTGTCCTCGAGATATCCCATGCGCTCCAATACGTAGTTGGTGAAATAGCGATGCAGGTACTCCCCGTGCACCGGGTCGAGAGAGTTTTCCATGATCTGTAACCAGTTGCACGGCACCACGGCCCACCCGATGTCCCGGATTACGTCATCGCGGACCAGCGGGTACCAGCGAGGCACTAACGGCACCGGGTCCGGCCCCAGGTAGGCAAAGACCAATCCGCCAAGCTCCGCGACTGGATAGGCTTTGGTTCTCACCCGGCTTTTGAAGGTGCTGTCCGGCGGCTCCGCGGGCATCTCCAGACACTGTCCCCTTTGGTCAAACAGCCATCCATGGTAGGGACAACGCAGTCCTTCGTTCTCCGGGATACCGTAAATCAAATTGACGCGCCGGTGCGGGCAGGCCTCATCTACTAACCCCAACCGCCCCTGCCGGTCCTTGTACAGAACGAGGCATTCTCCGAGAAGTTTAATCGCCTTGGTAGGATTGTCTTTAAGTTCCGAACCGGCGGCGATTGGCTGCCAATAGCGACGCATCAGCTCCCCCAGGGGTGTCCCCGGCCCCACTTGTGTCAACCGATCGTTCTGCTCAACGCTAAGCATCGACAGCTCCTTTCACTTACAATCAGTTCTCGCGTGCGTTCTCTTTCTCTTGCTTTTACCCGAGAGAAAAAAACAATGTCAAGTCTTATGGGATTGGCGTCACGGCCACGTCAAAGTCAGTTTCATGTTAGTGAATTGATTTCACAAGTCGTGTTTGTTCAAAAATCCCCCTTTGTAGAGGGAGATTTAGAGGGATTTTTTGATTCGGGCTCCACACGATTTCGACGGGATCCTGGGTTAGCGGAGCTCGCCGTGACTCTGCCATTCGTATTAGCGAGCCTTAAGCAGCGTCGGAACGAATCCGTTAACCGAGCGCAGGCCACGACGCCAGCAACTTGCCGTATCCTTTGAGCGAGTACTTACGCCCTAGAAGTGACAAAAGATGCCACAGCATCGCCGGGTTGCTCGCAATCACGGGCAACTTGAGGCTGGTTTCGATTTTCTCAATGACGGATAACGGATCAAAAGGAGCTCCTTGGAAATATATGGTATCCGCCTCCGGGGTTTCGGCGACGACTTTCTCGACGATTCGGAGAATATCGTCCGGGGCCACATGCGTACCGGTGCGTGCGCCGAGATGTTCAAGAGAAGGAGACGAAAGCACGTTGAATCCGGAATCCTTCAGCCGGCGCGCGACTCGTTGGTTCATTTCCTCATCAAAGGGCGTCATCAGAATCAATTTTTTTGCGCTCATTGATTTCAGCGCTGCGGTGGTTGCGCGCAGGGCAGTCGTCACAGGAACGCTTACTGTTTCTGCGAGCTTCTTCTCGACGTCAGGATTTAAAATGCTTATCGGCGCGCCGGTAAGGATCACACCCTGGACGTCGTGATGGCGCATCATGTCCGCCGCCCCGCGTATGATCTCGTCGGTTCTGCCATCGAGTGCTGCACCCGGAGCGAGATTGAGACCCTGAATAGTAAGCGAAACCTCCTCGGGCACTATGGCGCGGAGACCTTTGAAATGGGGCCTATCGGCGCTGTGCGGCGTCAATATTCCGATATGGATTCCTTTAGCTGCATCCATACAATCTTTGACACCCCCTTACGGGAACAATTGCTGGCGGCATCTACATTGCACAGGTGACGCTCGATTTCAAGCAGTCCTGACGATAGGCAGGGTGAACGCGTTCTGTTGTCGTCCAGCGACAGGCAATCGTGAACCGGAAGTAAGAGAGCAATCATCCTCCGTAGACGTTTCCAGAATGCTCGAATGCAAGAAAAAGGTTCTTGACACCTTTGCTTCCCCGATTAGCTTGTGCTGATGCCGGCCTAACGGAAACATCTTCGGACAGCACGGAAAGCGCCTTCGTTCCCCTCCGAACTGCCTTTATTTACGGGTCGTGATAGTTGAACTCGTTGTGTTGAATGGTGTTGATGAAGTAGAGGGCTAGAGGCCGGCCCGTTTTGTTTGCCAGCTCAAGCAAACGGGAAACAGCCTCGCTTCTGCGAAAAAAGGTCCGATAACCCATTTGCTCATACAGTTTTTTCTCTGCAAGGCTGTTTCCGTAGATGATCGCGGCGCGGGTGGTGATTAAGTTAGATGCTAAGCTTTGAGCAAGCGGCAGTCCTTGGCCCGCGTTGTTTCCGAAGAGCACATAATCCACAGAGCCATCCAGCTCTTTCAACGTGCCCATGATGTCCGGCAACGAAACTTGGTCCCAGTTTTTCATCTCGATCTTCGTTTGCTCCGCTGTCAGAAGAAGTGGATATCCCTCAGCGACTTCGTAGATGCTACGGCGCTGAGTTATACGAGTCCAGGGGAGCGGCGGACTCGTGACAAAATGGCCAACCGTCACTTCGTTATCTAAGATCAAGGCTACGAACTGATTAACCAACAATTGGGTAAGCTCCGTGCGAATAGTCATAAACCTCCCATGTCAGTCCTCGCGGCACAAAGAATCAATAGAACGGGCCCCGATCTGCCGGTCGGATAGCTGCAATAGCGGTATTTCTCGACGCGTTTGCTGCTGATAGACAGCGAAATTAGGGTACATCTTTACCAATCGTGGCCAGATGAGTGCTTTCTCCTCAGGAGAGACCCGATATGCAAAAAGCCGCCGGCGCTCGCCGTTGACTATGACTTCGGCTTCCGGACAGCACTCAAGATTAAGGTACCACGCCGGATGCATGTCGTTGCCGCCAAAGGATGCAACAACAATAAGATCGGCGCCACATCGGAAATAGAGAACCGGTGTTGTTCTCTCTCGCCCCGTTTTGCGGCCCTTCGTAATGAGCATCATGAAGGGAGCTGTTCCGAACGCATTGCCTAGTTTTCCGCCAGTTAGGTTCCACAACCATGTGTGAAATCGCCCGATCAGGCGAATCGTTCTCGGCTTCAGACGAGCCATACGCCCTATAGTGTCACATCAGTGGCAGGCTTACGACTCCGCAAAATTGCGTGAGCGGAAAAAGAAAGGATAAGGAAAACTCGGTAGGGGAAAAGGAGTATTCTGCGAACGCATACCGTTGGTAGCCAAGTGATGCGGGCCGAGCAATTCCGTAGGGGAGTCAGACCGCTCCACAAGCGGCGCGACCGTTCTTCTGACATGACACGGTTTACTGACCAGTTAACGGTGGAGCAGAACTGTGGATCAAAACCTCCTTTTCAATAAGGTCGCTCAGTCGCGGGAGATCATCTCGACCAAAGGCAGGAATCCCATTGAGCGAGCTTGTAGAACCAACCACAGCCAATGGCCGCCCGTGGCTTTCCAGAAGTGGATCGCACGAGCATGAATCATCCACAATCCTGATCTCAAACTGAGCCTCCGAGCCGAAGCCCTCCACCAAAACAAGATCGACGCCCTTCATGTTTGCGATAACCTGCGACAAGGCGGGCGTCGCTTCTGTCTCCTGAAACAAGACCGTTTCCGAACGAGAAATCACGGCTACCGCTTTGGCTCCCGCGTTGCGATGTTTCCAGGAGTCTTTTCCCTTCCAGTCGAGATCAATCGGGCGCCCAGAATGGTGATGCTTGACCGTTGCGACCCGGTAACCCCGCGCGGAAAGCTCAGGGATGATTTTCTCGATCAGCGTGGTCTTGCCGGAGTTCTTTTTCCCGACGATGTGGATTACCGGAGGGAAATCTCCGGTTTTAGAATGCCTGCCGACATAGCTCCCTTGGTAACAGGGGATACAGAGGACCTTGCCGTTCACTAGAATCTCGCGCCTAAAATTGATTCCTTCCCCACACCGGCTGCAAGATACCCGATCTCCTCTGGCCCCGGGCATGTCCTCTGCGGGTATATGTATCTCCTTCGGTTGCACCCGAAACAGGCATTCCTCGGGCATGATCGAGTAGGCAACGCGCTCCGCCTCGTGACGGTTGGACGACCCGTTAGCATAAGAGGGAACATGCTCGCGCGCATCGTCTCGTGCAATCACACGGACGGCTTGATTCGATTCGAGATTCACAAACGTAGCCGCCATCTTGCCGTAGTCGAGAAACTTGAGACTGCGTCTTCCCAGAGAGCAACCTGTCACGGCTCGAATAGCGTCCGTGGCGCAGCGGTCGATCTCGACATAAACAAGAATCTTCTTGGAGCCTTTGGGCTCCTCGAGTCCGATTTCCCGGCAGCCAATCATGGCCATGCGCACGCCGATGACCTGGCCGGCGCAGAGGTGGCCATGGAGGGAAGCGCATTCCTTTAGGAGTTCTTCAAAGGCAAGCATCTTTCAAAAAGCGTGGTCGTTGTAAAACTATGATTGCCTGTTTGAGCAAATTACATACCAGTTAGCCAATAAGGGTTTTCCTATTTTTCATAGGCAATCTTTCCCAGAAACAAGAATTCTTCCACAATTTTTTCCCACAACAGGTAACATCTAGTATGCTGGCGCCAGAAGTTTTGCCTCTTCATAGCAAATTGTTCTGGCATATGTCTTGCCCGGAGCTATCTACAAATGGCCACGGAGGTTACTGAAAATGACAAACCATCACGCGCATGCGCTGCATGAAGATCTCGATAGCGCAACCGAAGTCCTCAAGCACGAACACCGAGTTATCGAACGAGTCCTTGCGGTCGTGGAACGGCTTGCGGAAAAACCAGGGTTAGGTTCCGCAGAGGCCTGGGAGAAGGCTATAGACTTCATCCGCAACTTCGCCGACAAGTGTCACCATCTAAAAGAGGAGCAGATCCTGTTCCCGGCGTTGGAGGAGCATGGCATCCCGCGCGAGGGCGGGCCGGTCGGCATGATGTTGCTGGAGCACGAAGAAGGGCGTGCCCTGGTCAGAGCTATGACGGAGGCGCTGCCTCGTGCTGGAGTGGATCCCACGGCTGAAGTGGCGCTGAAGCAGAACGCAAGGGCGTACCTCCGTTTGCTGCGGGAGCACATCCAAAAAGAGGATGAGATTCTGTTTAAGATCGCGGAAGATGTTTTGCCGCCGGAAGAGCGAAAAAGGCTCGCGCAGGAGTTCGAGCAGCACGAGGCCGACGAGATTGGCCCGGGAGTCCATGAAAAGTATGTGAAGGTGGCTCAGGAACTGGAACGGGCTTGAAATCGGGAAGTGGGTTTTTGTGAAAAGTATATCAGGTGGCTCTTACACCCCGCGTTGCAATCCGAGGCGCCAAAGCCGTTCGCAAAAATCTTTGCCCCGGGAAGCGTCGCTACACGCTGATTGAGATAGCACTCCCGCCGGCCCGTCCCAGGATAAAGCCATATTTCCTGAACACGTGCCTGCGGGCATTTTAGAAAATAATCGATATGCCAATGGCATCCCTTATTTCTTTTTTCTCAGGTGCCGGGATAAACGAATCCTTAAACCATTCAACGCGCTTCCGGTGTAGAGATAGAACCCGCGCGGAAAACTCTTTCTCCCTAAGCTCCCGATGCGGAGTGAGCGCTTCTTTCGTAGGGAGATCGTTAAGGTATAAGAGCCTTTGAGTCTCGAGAGCCGGCCGATCTGAGCTGGGAAAATTCTGCGGCTAGATCTGGGGTTAATAGGGAAGCCGGGTATGCTGCGTAATCTCGTGATCCTCAAAAGGCCTCAAGGAAGCTAGATTGAATCCGTAATCCATCCAGGTCTGGCTGCAGCGCCTCACGCTAAACTCCCCGCAGCCGTTTCAAGCCTGTCAAAATATCTGTTATCGTGAGCCCTTTTTATCTATCGAGTCTAGGGGCAAATTGGAACGGCATAGCGGATGGTTCGCTTCAATGTGCAAACGGGTGTTTTGCCATTGGATTCATTCCTATAAGTTGGAAAAGACAGGCGCGTTTTCCAATTTTTGGTGGTTTTGAAAGCCAGATGACAGGAATCGAGTTCGCCCAGGGGACGGTTATTATTGATGTGGATTGTCGTTTGTTTCAAGAGCAAGCCTGTCTTGTAGCAAAGGCGAAAGGGCATGGCACATCGCTTGCGACACAGCTCTACCAGGCAAATGAAACTCTGCAGATTATGTTAGCAAAGAGTCGTCTTCAGACGACTCAAGGGAGAGGGTCAAGCGAGGCATCTCATGCCCCCCCGCATTCATGTTTCCTACCTCGGTCTCGTTCGCAACGTCATCAGTTGCCGTGAAGAAGAAGTCGAAGTTACTCCCGGGACAACGGTGAGAGAGCTTCTCACCAGGTTAAGTGAAAAGCACGGAGCACCTTTCCGCGCGAGCGTCTTTAAATCCGAGGGAGAGCTGCGCTCGACAGCCCTGGTTTGCGTTAACGATTGCGACATTGCGCAGTTGGAAGGCTTCGATACCAAGCTACAGAGTGGCGAACAGCTGAGCGTGGTGGTTGGCGTCTATCCGCCAGAAGGAGGCTAGAAGATGGGATCACCCATGGAAGATGTATGGATTCATAGCGTCTGTGACATGTGTTTCGCCGCGTGCGGTATCATAGCCCACCGAGTAGACGGGGTTTTGGTTAAGATTGATGGGGACCCCAACTGTCCGGCTAGCGGGGGCCATCTTTGCGCCAAGGGACAAGCGGGGCTGATCGGTGTTTATGATCCTTCCCGAGTGAAAGCGCCGCTCAAGCGCACCAACCCAGAAAAAGGGATCGGCGTGGATCCCAAGTGGCAAGAGATCTCCTGGGATGAGGCGATGGACCTGCTGACGGAGAAGTTACGCAAGGTTCGTGAGGATGATCCGCGCAAACTCATTGTATCGAGTTTCGACCAGATCGCTTTATCCTATTTTATTCGCCCGGCCTGGGCGATTGCCTACGGCACGCCGAATTCAGACTGGGTCGGTTACTACTGCGGCAACTATCTGCATGCCTCCATGTATCTCACCAACGGAGCGTTTCACTCCGACTTCGATCTCGATTACTGCAATTACGCGATCCTTCTCGGCAACCAGCAGGGCTTTATGGCCGGGCTCAACGCCACCGTAACAGCCCGAAAGATGGCCGAAGCGCGCCGTAGAGGGATGCGCGTTGTGGTCGTGGATCCGGTCGGGACCAACGCTGCGGCCAAAGCCGACGAGTGGGTTCCGATTCGTCCGGGAACGGACGGCACTTTCATCTTAAGTATCATCAATGTCCTCCTCAATGAGATCGGCTGCTATGACCGGGAGTTTTTGCGCGCGAGAACGAACGGCGCCTATCTAGTCAAGGAGGATGGCAGCTACCTGAGGGACGATGCCAGCGCCAAACCCGTGGTTTGGGACCAGCGCACGGAAAGCGCCGTGCCCTTTGATCGAGAGGGCATCGAGCCGATTCTCGAAGGTAAGTTTCTTGCTGGTGGAGAAAAGTGTCATACGGCCTTTTGGGCGTTGAAAGAGCACGTGAGGAGCTACACACCGGAGAAGGCCGCGGAAGCGACGACGATCCCTGCCGCTACCATAAGACGCATCGCCAAAGAATTCGGCGCGGCGGCGCGGATTGGGTCCACGATTGTTATCGATGGCAAGGTACTTCCTTATCGGCCCGTCGCGGTGAATATCTACCGTGGCGCCGGCGCGCATAAGCATGGCACACATACGGCGCTCTCGGTGCAGATTCTCAACATGGTAGTGGGCGCCTTCTATGTGCCCGGAGGGCACCGGGGACCCAACCTCGTCGGGCCCGCGAGCCGCTGGATGCCGGGACAAAACATCGACGGCATGATTACTCCGCCTTCCGCCATTGGCCACGGCGCGAAGTACTATGATTTTGAGACCAGAAAACCGGATGATCTGGGAATGCATGAACTGTTTCCGATCAGTACCAATCGGAGCCCGATCTACGAAGTCGCTCTGAATAATCCGGAGAAATTTAGCCTTCCTTACCAGCCGGAGATGCTCATCGTCTGCCGGCGCAATCTGCTGATGAACAACGTCAATCCGGAGCACGCCGCCGAAGTGCTGAAAAAGATTCCCTATATCGTCACGTTCAGCACCCAGTTGGATGAAGTTGCCGAGTTTGCCGATCTGGTTTTCCCCGAGGCGCATTACCTGGAACGGTTCGATCTCTTTCCCAACCGTCCGACTCATACCATGAGTCCGGCCACCGGTTACTTCTACTGGGGCCTCAGACAGCCGGTCGTAAAGCCGCTCGGGCAAGCGCGCCGCTGGATCGATGTCCTGTATGAGGTGGCGGACCGCATCGGATTTTTGGGCGATGTCTACAAACTGATGAACGTCAACTTGGGACTTAAGGATCCGTACAAACTCGATCCGAACCAGCGCTATGGCATGGAAGAGATTTACGACCGTTGGACAAAATCTCTCTTTGGTCCCGAGCGCGGCATCACTTGGTTCAAGGATCACGGCTATCACAAAGTGCCTCGGTCTGCGGAAGAACAGTACCCCGGCCCCTCCATTCAACCGCGGTTTCCGATCTACTTCGAAAATATGCTGCGGGCGAAGAAGTCGGTCGCCGAAGTCGCCGATGGACTGGGGATCAACTGGGATCTCTCCGACTATCAGCCGTTACCCGAATGGAAACCTTGCCCGGCGTATGGCGAACGAAAGCCGCCGTATGACCTGTACGTCGTCAATTTCAAGATTCCGTTTCACGCTTTATCGATCACGACGCAAAATCCCTGGCTGAACGATCTTGCCGAGCACAATCCTTACGCCTATAAGATTCTCATTAACAGCCAAACCGCGGAGTTAAAGGGAGTCAAAGATGGCGATGAGATCTGGGTGGAATCTGTCGCGGGCAAAGTGAAGGGGGAAGCAAAGGTGACCGAATGTATTCATCCTGAGGTCATTGGGATCGCCGGCGTATTCGGCAGCTGGGCCAAGGGGAAACCTGTAGCAAAGGGGAAAGGCGTGCACTTCAACAGCTTGCTGCCGATCTCCCTGGAGCGAATTGATCCGGTTTCGTCCGGCGTCGATTCCTGCATCCGAGTAAAGGTTTCGCGCGCTGCATGACGGCAGCGGGAGGAGGGACTATGCCAGGCCGCGTTGATGAGTTCTTGATTCGCGTGAAGCCGCAAAGGGAGTGGGGTTGGTTGGTGATATCCTACCTTTTCCTGGGTGGAGCGGGGGCTGGGCTCTTCTTGGTTTCTCTCTATCTGCAGCATACTTGGGCGGGCGCTCTGGGATTGGCGGTCTTGATGCTCGGCACGCTGCTGCTCTTGTTCGACTTGGGCCATCCGGCCCGCTTCTGGCGCGCCTTTTTTCGACCTCAAACCTCGTGGATCAGCCGGGGCTGTTTTTTCATCACGCTCATGGTCGTAGCCGGCGGTCTGGAGATCGCTCTTCAATGGGGCGGAGTCGATTCCTTCCCAGTGGCGAACGGCGCGGCTTTACGACTGTCGATTACGATTATCGCTGCCGCCGCGGCCGTTTTGGTGATGGCCTATACAGGGTTTGTTCTTTCTCCTTCTCCTGCAATCCCTTTTTGGAATTCGGCATTTTTCCCTGTCATCTTCTTCGGCTACTCGCTGCTGGCGGGGATTGATATTCTGATTCTCACCTCGCCCTGGTTGCCGGGACCGTTGGTGGACTTGACCGGTCTCGAAAAAGCTCAGACCTATCTGGCTTTAGTCTGCCTGGCGCTTGTCCTGAGTCATATCTCGGTCATGTCAAGTTCCGCGCTTGCGGCCCGTCAGTCGATTCACCTTCTCACGCGCGGCAAGTGGGCAAGTCTGTTTTTTGTCGGGGTTCTTGGGCTGGGTCTGATTCTGCCGGTTTTTTTCGGTCTACCGGCGTTGTGGACGGCCAATGTTGAAACGGTCTTCGCCATTACTTTCGTCTTGGCGGTCCTTAGGCTTTTCGGTGATTACCTGTTTCGTTTCCTGGTGATGCGCGTCGGCCTGTATGACCCGCTGCTCTGAGGAGGACGATTATGGCCCGCTATGGAATGGTTATTGAGCTCGACGCTTGCATCGGTTGCAACGCCTGCACCATGGCTTGCAAAGCAGAGAACGCTACCCCTGCGGGAGTTTTCTGGGCGAAGGTATTGGAGAAGGAAGTCGGGAAATATCCAGCCGCACGGAGAGTGTTCTTACCGGTCCTTTGCAATCACTGCAAAAACCCCATCTGTCGCGAAGTCTGCCCGACAGGCGCAACCTACAAGCGTGAAGATGGCATCGTCTTGATCGATTACGAGCTCTGCATCGGTTGTCGCTCTTGCATCGAGGCTTGTCCGTACGGGCCACGGTCATTTCACGATGGCGCCGCCAGCTACTACGCCGAGGGCGAGACGCCGTTTGAACAGGCGAGGCGGGATGCTACCGAAGGCATCGTCATGAAGTGCAATTTCTGCGTCGACCGCGTCGACCAGGGATTGGACCCGGCCTGTGTTGTAACTTGCCCCACCGAATGCCGCATTTTCGGCGACCTCGATGATCCTAACAGCCGGATTTCCCACCTCGTAGCGGAGAACAACGCGCGCCCGTTGCTGCCGGAAAAAGGACTGGAGCCCTCGGTGTTTTATATCGGAGGTTAAGCCAAGCTAATTCCCTGCCGCTGAGGGCGCGTCAGGAAATTTGGATTGCGATAGTGGCTTCCGGAAAGGAGGAAAGCCATTGAGCAAAACACTTCAGCTTCCGAGTGGCGGCTTTAACTCTCCATCAGCCCATCTCGCTCAGGGGCCGCGGGCGGTTCCGCAAGAGTTGCCGTCGACGACGGAAGGCAGGTCATGAAAAGTTATTTTCACAGTCAGATCCCGTCGCCGGCGAGTTTCCTTCTTGTTTTTTTCTCTTGTTTCGCTGTGTTTGCGCTGCCGAGTTGCCCGTCGTCCGCATTGCCCATGGCGCTTTCAACGAGAAGGTCGCTGCCCTGTGGGTTGCCGCCGAGCAGGGTTTTTACCGCAAGCAGGGGGTGAACGTGGAGGTGATCAATATCCGCAGCGGGCCGCAAACGATGGCGGCGATAGCTTCGGGAGATATCCAGATCGCCTACACGATTCCGGGGTCACTCTTGAGTGCTGCTGCGGCGGGCCTGGATGTGGTGTTTTTCGGCGGGATCGTTAACCGAGCCGACGGGGACTTCGTCCTGATCGCCTAGGACCACGACCAAGATTTTGTCTCGGTTAGGCTCCAGCCCCAAATGCTCCAATGCCAGCATAGCAAGAGACCACACGCCGCCGCCGAGACTCTGCACGCCCAGTTTCTTGCCTTTGAGTTCTTCCGCTCGCGTAATGTTCTCAAGCCATGGCGTCGGGAAAAATCGACGCTGCTTATCTGGGATACACCTTCAGCACGCTGTTAAAGGAAAAAGGCTTTCGCGTTTTGCTCGACATCGGCAAAGCGCCGATCCCGTATCAGGGGCTCGCGCTTGCCGCGCGCCGCTCTTATCTCGAAAAAACAACCAGCTCGTCGACGCGGTGCTGCGCGCCACGCTGGAAGGGATGGCGTTCATTCAAAAGCCGGCCAATCATGAGGCCGTGGTGAAATCGCTTGTGCGGCACTTGCGGCTTTCCACCCCGAAGGAAGCAGAAAGCGGGTACGAAGTTCTCCAGTGGCTCTACAGCATAGAGGTGCGCCACAATGTGAAGGGTATCCAAAATATGCGGCCATGCGCCAGTCTATCTAGGAATATAGAAAAACCACAATGAGTAAAGAAAAGTGGCTCCTTTCAGCCGGTCACCATCATCTCTTTCACATCGTCGCTCCGATCGTCGCGCGGGCGCGGGGCTACTTTCGACGAAGAGGGAGCCGGCGAGTGCGAATTTTTTTGCAGCGGCAGCGACGCTGAAACCATCAAGGGGATGCGGGAAGGCCGCTATCAGATCGGTCTGGACCCAAAGCCATTTCTGCTTTGCCACGCCAAAGCGGAGGGCGCCGATCTCTTCATCGTCGGCGGCTGGCTGAATAGTCCCGCTTACGCCTTTATCGCCGCCAAGGGGAGAGGGATTCGTACGCTTGCTGATCTCAAGGGCAAGAAAGTTTCCGTGCGCGAGCCCGACGGCATCGACGCGCGATCAGCCCGAGCGGCTCAAGGGTCTTTTGCGTGCGCTCATCCGAGGTTACCGATTCATGAACCAGCGGTATCCCGAGACTAAAGAGATTCTAACGAAGGCCGGATACCAACTGGACAAAGATATGGACGCCGCCGTCAATGAAACCGGGCTTCAGCTGATCATCTATGAAGAAAAGGAAACCGGCAAACTGCCGGCTGCTTTCCAGGCCGAGCAAATTCTCATCACGCGTTTCGTCAAGGAAGCCGCTAAGTCGGTAAATCGCCGGTTTGGCTCAGAGTGCGAATGAAATTAAAGGTAAGCTCGCGCTGCAAGAACCATGCGTCGATGGTTTTGTAGTCGTCTATCTTTGCGTTGTTGTCGGTTGCTGCATGCTTACTTAAGTTATGAACTCCTTAATAAGTTGATAGGGTGGCATGTAAAACGTTGCAAAAGGCGGACCGATCGTATACTGACGAGATCAAAACAAGGAAGGGGAGCTAACCATGCCAAGACCCAAAGCCATTGAATGGCCGGACAAGGCCAAAATCTGTGTGACGTTTATCGTGCCCTGGGAAGTATGGCCGGAGAATTTTGCCACCCACGAATCACTGCAGCGCCACCCGGGCGCAACGATTCCACCACCACGAGCGGTTTTTAAGCAGAACATGGCAGCGGTGACGGAGCGGGAGTATGGCGATCGTGTCGGGATCTGGCGGCTCATGGACCTTTTTGACCGATACAAACTCAAAGTTACGTTCTTAATGAACGGATTAAAAGTAGAGCAGTTCCCGGCCGAGGTAAAAGAGTTCAAAGCGCAGGGCCATGAATTCTCTTCCGAAGGCTACGAACACGAATATTCTTTCATGTACACCAAAGAGCAGGAGCAGGAATCCATCCAAAAAACGGTCGCCGCTTTCCAAAAGGTCTTGGGACAGAAGCCGACCGGATATCTCTCTCCCGGCCATGCCTCAACCCCCGATACACCGGACCTGGTCGCTGAGGCTGGTTTCGTCTGGTGGGCAGATCCTCTTAACAGTGATAATCCCTACATCGTAGAGGCGCGCGGGCGCAAAATCGTTGTAGTGCCCTATAACGTACCTGGGTGCAACGACTACTCTACCTACGGTACGGCGCGGACGCCACGGGATCTTCTGCAGATCATGAAAGATCAGTTTGACTATCTCTATTGGGAGGGAGAGCAGGGGTATCCAAAATTCTTTGCTTTCAACCTGCATCCTTTTGTTTCAGGTATCCCTTACAGAGCCAAGATCATCGAGGAGTTCATACGTTACGCTCAGGGACATTCCGAAGTGTGGTTCGCCAAGCGCATTGAAATCGCCAACTGGTGGCTGGAAAAGGGTTATTAAGCCTGCAGAGCAGCAGACCGCGCCCGCGGCTAAGGAGATTTCCCCCGGGGTCCAGGTCTGGCGCTTATTTGCGCGCCAGGCATCTCTGGGCGCAGCGTTTTCTCTGCGGCCAGAGCGAGCAGGCCTTGGCCTTAATCGCCGTGAGCGAGGAGAGCACTTCTCGGGAGGCAACAATATAGACTTCCGCACTCTTTTTTGTGTCGGGACAGCGGACCATCTTCCGGTAGCGATACTTCTGGCCGGTGCCGGAGAGAAGGGGAAGGAAAACGCCGGCCAAAGCGCCAATAGCTGCGAACAGAGTCAGTTCTTGTCCGTTCATTGCGGTACCTCTCCTCGTGCATACATTTTCAGCGGTCATATTAAACGCAAAAAGTATTCCTAAAGAACTTTATAAGAAAACAACTCTCTACATGATTAAAAGTGCTCCGTTAATCTCATAAATGAAAATGGGAACGCTATTTTTTCCCAGTTCTTGGAAGAGGAGAAATTATAACGTCCCACAGAGCAGGCGCGTTATTCAAGAGCTAACTTAAACCGCGCTTCAAGGCATCGCTTAGTCGCCATTTGATGGCACAGAAGTTGCCATCAAATTTCTGTCGAACTGCCATGGTAGTTAGAACTGGCAGCAGAAACTTTCTCTATTTACGAGCGCTCTTTTTTGTTTAGTGGGAGATGACTCGGCTACGGGAAGTGGTATACGTCTGCCTGGGAAATTTTCGACGGAGGTAAAAGATGGCTAGAATTCCTCGGCGTTATGCAGCGTTTCAACGGTCCCAGCCTGAGATCTGGCGCGCATACGATACGCTGGGGGCGACGACCCGTAAAGCGGGGCCGCTGCCGGCGAAAACCAGGGAGCTTGTCAAACTTGCCTTGTCGATAGGAGCCAAGCTGGAGGGTGCCGTGCACTCGCACACGCGCAGAGCATTAGATGCCGGGGCCACGGCAAAAGAGGTTCTTCATGTGGTCCTGCTGGGCATTACGACGTTAGGCTTCCCGTCCACGATGTCTGCCCTGACTTGGGTCGAGGACGTCTTGAAAAGACACACCGTAAGAACCGGGAGCCGTCGGTTGAGGAGAAAATAATCAATTATCCAGAGAAACTATGGTTTGATCAGCGCCTTGGTGGGATAGAGGCCGGGGATTTCGCCGCCGACGGCCCGTATGCAGCGTTCTGTATCTTCCAGCGGGAAGATGTGGCTGACCATTTCTTGGATCGGGAATTTGGTTTCTTCGAGAAGACGCATGGTTACCTCGATGGCGTCGTTGTCGGCGGTGAACACGCCTTGCAGGCGGATCTCGCCCCAAACAAATTTGTCCATTGCCAACGGAGTGATCGTCGTGTCACCGGTCAGGCCGCCGAGAACCATAGTCCCCTGGCGCCTCAGGCAGTCTACTGAAGCCTTGATGGCTTCGGGGTTGCCGGAGACATCGATGACCACATCGGCCATCGCGCCGGCGGTTTCTTCGCGTACCACGTCCACGACCTTTTCTGCGTCGACAAAAATGGTGCGGTGCGCGCCAAAGCGCTGCGCCAAAGCTAGACGCTCGGCGTCCCGCTTGATTCCCGAGACAAAGATCCTGGCAGCCCCTGCCTGGCTCGCGGCAAATGTGCAAGCAAGGCCCTGCTGTCCCGGTCCCTGGATCAGCACGAAATCCCCCATCTTCACGCCCCCTTGCTTGATCGCCCATTGAAAACCGTTGGCCATGACCGCGCCAATGAGCACTGCCGCCTCCGGCGCCAGGGCATCACTGATTTTGGTCAACAGAACGTCGGGAGCAAGGTAAACGTAATCACCGAAGCCGCCAAACAAATGCGGGGGGTTGGCGCAGGTGGTGCGCCCGCCGTAGGTCGTCCGCTGCTGGCAAAATCGGGCCGCACCCCGCCTGCAGTCCGCGCAGCGACCGCATCCGATGGCTCCCTTGAAAATCACCCGATCGCCTTCCTTTACATGATGGATGAAAGCCGCTTCACGCCCGAGCTTGACCACCCGACCTAAAATCTCGTGGCCGAGAATGATCGGTAAAGGGAGCCGAATTTTCCCGTGGTAGTACTTGACGTCCGAGCCGCAGACGCCGGCCATTTCCACCGCGATCAGACCGCCGTCTGGCGGGACATCTGGGATGGGGTATTGGCGGATCTCAATCGTATCCGGAGCAAGCAGGGTCGCGGCGCGAGTTGTCTCTGGCATAGGGGTTACTCTACTTTTTTAGAAATAAGGACTCGTACAGCTTGCGGTTTTCCTCGAGCTCTGCCGCAACTATTTCCGCATTGGGGAGAAAGAGCTTGAGCTTCTCGGGATAGCCTTCCGGTTTAACGCCCTGTCTGGCGGCGACGCGTCCGAGCTTTGCCATCAGGCTCTGACCCTCTGCGGAGAGGACAAAATCAACAAACAAGCGCCCCACATTCGGGTGTGGCGCCTTCGTTACCAGGCTGATCTGCGGCGCTCCCGTGACGGCCGGTTCAATGCCCACCCAGCCGATGGGGGCATTCTGCTTCATGAGCCGGTTAACCTCGTGCCAATAGGCGACGATCTGCACGTCAAATTCTCCGGCAAGAAGAAGCTGGGTGAGGAGGGATCTGCCGCGGCGGATGTAAACTTCTTGTTGCGCCAGAGCTTTGAGAAAATTCACGGCTTTCTCGCGGCCCATGATCTGCATAAGGCCGGGCACCCAGCGCTCCTCGTTGGCGTCCAGCGCCAGGCGCTTCTTCCATTTTGGGTTCAGGAGGTCGTCATAGCGGCGCGGAAGCTCATCGGCCCTGACGCGGTTGGTGTTATAGGCAAGCACAGCCACGGTCAGGTAGACGCAAGTCCAATATCCTTGCGGGTCTTTGAAGTCCGGCGCGAACGCTTGCATCTCCGGCGACAAATAGCGCGTGGTGAGACCTTGCTTCTTCATCTCCAGCATATGAAACTCGCCGACGCTGACGACGTCGGTGACGAAGCGTCCAGCCTTCTGTTCGAGGGCGAAGCGGCTGAAAACAGCTTCGCGCCCGGCGCGGAAGAAATCCGCTTTGATCGGCGGATACTTCTTCTGAAACGCCTCGGTCAGCGTGCGGGCATCGCCGGCATCCATCGAGGTGTAAAAAACGACGTTGCCTTCTTTCTGCGCTAGTTCTAGAAGTTTCGTCCGGGCCTCGGTCTGGGCGCCATTGACCAGCGCAACATAAGACAGGGACCAAACAGCCGCGCTTAAAACAAGACTGATTTTGGCAAGCCTCATAGGGTCTCCAGCCAGCATCGTCCGCAGCGCTACAGTCTTAAAAGCCCCTGCGCGTTGAGTCCGGCGATCTTTTCTTTGTCCTTTGCCGATACGGTTTCCAGAGCCATCAGGCGCGGAACCGTGTAGGGAAAGAAAGTGTCGGGATGAGGGTAATCGCTGCCCAGGACCAGGTTATCGCAGCCGTAAGCTTGGATCGTGTAGGGCAGAAGCTTCTCAAAGACTTCGACAGACAGATAAAGATTGTCAATATAATCCTCGGGAGGTTTCTTGATCAGTTTATCCTTGACGATTTCTTCGCGGTCGCCCGCCGCGTCTCGAATGTCGCGCATTTTCTGGTCTTTTCTTCTCTCCTCCTCGGATTTGGAAGTGAGCCACGCGTAGGCGTCGCCGGTGAGGCGATCCATCAAATGCGCAAAGAACCCGACGCCGCCCTCGAGAAAGCAAAAGCGCAGATTCGGGAACTCATCCAAGATACCGCCCAAGATGAGGCTTGAAACCGCAATCTGCATTTCAAAGGGAAATCCGAGGACGCCCGTGAGTCGCACCTGGCTGAATGGAGGGTGCTTGTCGATCTGCCGTATGCCGTAGACCATAAAGTCCGACACACCATGCACGAGAATCGGAACGTTCAGCGCGCTGACCTTTTTGTAGAACGCTCTCAGCTCCGGCGCATCGAGCAATTTCCCGTTGACGTTGGTCGCGATGTTTACGGCCTTGAGCCCAAGCTTCGTAATCGCCCGCTCTAGCTCTTCGACCGCCATGCTGACATCCTGCAGCGGAACAATGGCGGCGCCGATAAAGCGATCCGAAAAGCTCATCGCCTCCGCCGAGCCGTCGTTGCAGGCGCGGCAGATTTCCAGGCCCGTTTCCGGCGGGGTCTCATAATAGGTGAGTCGGCTGCCGCAAATCAGTACTTGCTTATCGAATTCCGCGATGTCCATGTCGGCGAGGCGTTTTTTAAGATCGGGGACAGAGGAATTCTTGCGGTGGGTGTATTTGTGGTAGTAAATAACCTCGCTCCCCAGCCGCTGGTCCTGCGCGAAGCGTAATCCCTCGTCGCCGAACTTGCCGTCCAGGCGGCGCAAAGCATCAAACGGCGTGTAATGCGTGTCCATGTCGATGCGCATGTTTAGTTCTCCTTTTTTGTCGTTGAACAGCGGTGTGTTTTAAGTAGAGATGCGGTGGATAGTAAATTTCATGAGTCATGGGCAGACCCATTACTTCAGTGGTTCAATCTTAATGGGCGGACGGCCCTGTTGCAACGTCTGCCAATTCGACAGCAACTCTTCTTGGTGAAGCTCTGCCCAGGCCAGAACCAATGATTACTCCAGATCAGGCAACTGGTCACGCCCAAGCAACAGCCGGATAGACCGACCCTGTCCAGGCACTCTCTCGATAAAACCTTCCTTCTCGAGATGCAAAATCATCTGGTGTACCGAGGGCGGCGAGACCCTGAAGTAGTCTTGCAGGTCAGACTCTGCCGGGGTGCGGCCATGAATCTTGGTGTAGTAGTAGATGAACGCCAAGTACTGACCTTGCTTCGCAGTGTACTTCACTGCCATCAAATACTCGAAAAGACCGCTAACGTTTTGGGTGAGAGGTGTGGTCCGCCGCGTCTTTCTCAACCCGATGGTTAGGTAATGCCCATGCCGGGGTGCCGGTCTGGTTGCTCCTTTTTCGGGTCGCAGGTTCCTGATACTAGGAAAGTCCCAACCACTCTCGCAATGAAAGCTGAAGTTGGTGAACATCGCGCGAGGACAGCCGACCGACAACTTTTACGATCAAGGTTTGGTGCACTGTGTACAGGCCACGCTTCACTGCTGTCGCCACGTTTAGTCTCCCCGCCTTCCAATCAGCGAGCAGGAACTCACCAGCAAGAAGGGGAGCAGTTTTGCTGGTTAAGGGGACGATAAAAATGTCTTGAGAGGAGTGTGGTGCACTCACAACAACTGCGGGCCTAACCTTCGCGCCCGACAAATCTGAAAATGGATAGCGAACCAGGATGATGTCATTCTTCGAGGAGCTGGGCATATACGTCATCCTCGGGGTTAGCCCAAATTGCATCGAGTGAAGCTTGGCTTGCTCCGAGCCAGAACTCAGCCTCTTCGTCGGGCAGGAGGGTCACCAGAACTTTTGAACCCTCAGGAAGGTCGACCTGCTCCAACGGCTCGATTTTTCCCTCGCGGATGACGGCCCTCAGTGTTTTCGACATGACATAGACCTCATATCAGTAAGCGATCGACAAATTCTAGTCCAAACGCCATGTCCATGCAAAGCCCGAAACTGGACCAAGGCTGAGCCGTCGCTAAGCGATCGGCCTGCAGCGTGAGTTAGGCCGGAAACCTAGCCGTTTGTTTACGCATACCCTTTTCGACTTCATCCATCCTGGGGCTGGCTAACGCGTAGCGGTTAAGATCGGGGGAATAAACCGCGCACCCATTTTAACCCTAAGCCGGGAAAAGCTACGTGGTACCGGTAGTCCTGAATCTTGCCTCCCCCAAATGCGACTGGCACTCACTCCTGTAATCGTGACTGTTTCCTCTGTGGAGAGGTCGCCTAAACCAGAGCCGGAACCTGATGGGTGCCTCGGAGAGTCCATCGAGTATTCTTCAGCAACCATTTTTTTCAATCGTTTGCACCAGACATCTGGGAAAGCCTCTCGGAACGAACTCAAAATTGTCCAAATCAGGTGTCCCCAAATGGTCTCCCGATTAGATCGTCGCTTTAATGCCAAATACGGAGGTCTTTTTTGCAAGTGGCTCGCTCTACCTTTTTCTACATCCTCAACGTTCCGGGTGAGCCGCACGAGCTTTGCGAGCGTCGGACTCCAACCAGATAGGATAGGCAACACCTGAATAATTGGACCTACTCCGTTTTTCTCTTCCCTCAGGGGTTGGTGGGCGATGAATTTTTCGCTGGTTCGGCCGCAAAAAATAGAGAACCCATCTTTCTCACTTCTGTTCGGGAATAAGTCCCCTCTTGATAAGGTAGTCTTTTACAGTTTGATAACCAATTGTGCGCGTGCTTCCTCCAACTCTCATGAACCCTTCACTGTCTTCATATTCGCCGAAGGAGACTAGGTCGCGATTCGAATATCTTCTGATTGAACCAACGACCTTTTGGTTTCTCCATAATTCTTCAGCGATCGAGGCAATAACTCCTGCTTCAGCAAGTTTATTGAACGGGATGGTCCATTTTGCATCAAGGAGATCATTGATCACAGAGTAGATGAACAATGTTACAAGCGCTTTTAGGTCATTGCCCTCACTGTACTTGTAAATCAAGAATCCGAACAAACTGCGGAGCCCAACATATTTGGTTATGGCGAGCCCGCTCTCCTCAGGAAAGTGAGCAAGAGCCCATTCTTGTAACCAAAAGGGTGTTTCTAGATCGTCATCAACCTTCCGGCTGATTAGATGACTCATTTCTTCTACGTTTATGTTCTCGGCAAAAGATAAACCCAAGTCTCTCGCATAATTCAGTTGCCTTTCCGTTGCAGGACTTGGAATCGACTTTGTGATGCTCTCGATGACTGTGCCCTCCTTCTCAGCTAGGAGTCTTGCGTGTTCCTCGTCTTTGGCCTTGTAGCGCTTGGTCCTCTTTCTGTTTGTTTGCTTTCCGATACCGACTACATCAAAGAAAGGCATGTGGACACTCGATTGCTTGCGCCCTAGCAAACCAAAGGTGAGTCACAGCCGCCAGACCGGGACGTCGGCGCTCGCGCCCTATGGAGAACCGGCACGACTATTGCCGCCAGCGCTGCCATGTTAGGCGTGTGCTTTGCGCTTCTCGACTTGGACACGAGTTTCCCAGTTCACCTGTCGCGAAAGCCCGTCAAGGTCGGGAAACAGGTTCACTTGGTTGATGCCATAGATGTTCAGGGTCTCCAGTAGGCACTGCTTGAATTCAGCAGCGACAACGATGCCGATCAAGTCCGGACCGTTTAGTGGTACAGGAACGTCCGTTGGCGTGAGCGGCTCGTTTGGCTGTGGATGATATGTGAAGACGCCTGCTTGACGAACGATCCGCATTGACATGCCCTCGGCTGATACGCTGCTACGCGATCGATCGCTTCCAGAGTGGCGGTTCTAGTGTCCACGTAAATCTGAGGGAAGAAGCAATAGAGCATGCCATCGACCTCACGAAGGGAGTCAGCTGCGAAATATGCGGCGACCAGAGGATTCAAGGTCCAATCAAGAAGCCGAGTCGCGAGGCCGTGATGCTGCGCGATGGCCAGGCATTCCCAATCGTTGATCGGAAGTTCGGGGAGGTAGGTTATTGCCTGGTCGCGCCAGTGGTGTAGGCGACCGAGGTCTCGGCCGGTAAAATAGTCGGGGCGTCCCGCCTTTGGGATGATACTCCAGCGAGCATCCGGCTGGCCCCGATAACACCAGCTCACGCCGCCATGCGGCCGATGGCAGCTGAGAACTTCATGCAACTCTGCAAATGTTGTGACTCGGGAGGTCTTCATCGCTGGCTGTCTCGCAGGCGCCTAACGCCGCGCATGAGGCGCGCGTCAGTGCGTCGCCCTCCATGCGCTTGTTAGACGATTTACGTAGAGGTGGAATCATCTGACGTAACGCTGTCGTCGGGACCAAAGAGCGGTGAGTGTTCGGACAATTCCTTCTCACTATCGGGGTTCGGCATGACCGCGAAAAAGCTATCCCCTCGCTCAATAAAACCTTTAATATCGCCTTCGAAAACTTCATTGAGAACGAGTTTGCATCCATCTCTCGTGATGCTGTCCATTGCCGCATAGTCCCACGAGCGTTTGCACGGCCATGCTTTTAACACTCTCGCGGTTGGCGCTGCTGTGTGATGTTCAGCTAGCCTGCGCTCGACGCTATCAGCAAACCCGATCTTCACGCGATTAGGGAGGGCTTCGGGCACCAATTGCATAATGTAGAAGAAGCCGTACCTATCGAAGGTAGAAGTTTCCTCGGTAGTGCCTTGAACTGGCCCACGCCTTGCCTCATAGCTCGCGATTAGCCTCTCCGCGTCTTCCCTTGACAGGAAAAGTTTGACTCCCTTTCCGCGATGCGTCTTGATTCCCAGCGCGTCTCCCTCGCGCGCAATGAGTCTGCGAATCGCCGTGACCTCAAGGTTCAGTCGTTTCGCAATTTCGGCGAGGCCAATCATTTCCGCCATGGGTCATTGCTCCATTAAATCGTCTAACTAGTGAGTATCTTGGTCTGCCATGCTCGGCTGCAAAATCTCCCAAAAACGAAGTGATTCTCCTGCCTTCCCAAGTGCTTGTCAAGGTGAGCTAGGAAGCCAGCTAGCCGACAAATGCCGTTCAGGATTGTTCTAATATACCTGCAAGAGAACGGACTGGAACTATAGAACCGACACGTTGCCACTTCTTGTGACCTTGGGATGCCTCATCCGAATGTAAGTCTTGCCGTGGGCACAAAGAGTTTCTCGCAAAGAAATCAGGGGAGGGGGTTCGGCACCCTACGGTTCTCCAAAACACGCGACTGCATTATTCCACATCATCTTCCTTATAACTTCATCTGCCAGGGATTTCCACGCGAGAACCTTAGCCGTTGACTCGGGGAAGCGGGATTCCGCGTGCGGATAATCGGAAGAGTACATGAGCACGTTGTCGCCTAAGAAATCGGTTACCATCTTGGCCATCTTCTCACCCTCATGTATGACCAGGCTGGCAAAGAACCTGCCGCTGGTGATGTATTCGCCCGGCTTGCGGGCCAGATGTTCCGGCACGGCATAAGACATGTAGATGGATTGATCATCCATGCGCGCGGCCCAGAAGGGGAGCCAGCCGAAGCCCGACTCGAGGATGCAGAAGCGGAGGTTCGGATGCCGGTCCATGATTCCTGCCCCGAAAAAAGCCGTGATCGCTCTCATCGCACCCCAAGGGTGCGAGGCCGTACGGCCGATGAACGGATTATCCCAAAGATCGCGATAGCCGGGGTAACCCGAAGTGAAGCTGTGATGGGCCACGCAGAGCCCTGCTTCGCTGGTAGCGGCCCAGATGGGTTCCAGATCGGGGTGGTCAAGGGGAAAGCCCACGGTGAGGTTGGGCTGGATCCCTACCGCCCAGGACGAGCGGGCCCACTTGCGGATCTCTTCTACCGACTCCGGGATGGCGCGGTTCGAAACTACGATCAGAGATTTCAGACGATGCGGGTATTTGCTGCAGAACTCGTTAGTGTAGCGGTGGTTTGCTCGGATAAATGCCAGCTCAATTTCTACGTCCTCGGTTGCCGGCGGGAGCCCGGGCAGCATGAGTTGGACGTCTACGCCCTCTTCATCCATGTCGCGGACGCGCGCTTCGACGTCGTCATCAGACCCGCCGGGCGTTGGAAACCGGGAACCCATGAACTTTGGGAAGTGAGGCTCGATATGCTCTCTGGGGCCTGCTTCGCCTAGAATCCGCAGCCGCTCATCGCGCCAACCGGATCTTTTTTTGAACTGGTAGCGATGCCGGTAGGGAGGCTGCAAGATTTCGCCGGCCCAGCCGATACGGAAGGGAACTTTAAACTGCTCCCACTCCGGCAACCGGTTGCGCACGCTTGCGTCGAAGTAGGGCGCCAGGTTTTCGGCCATGGGGCCTAAGTGCGTGTCTGAGTCATAGATTTTATAACCGTTACGCATCCGCTGCTCCTTACAAGTAATCCGCACCTCCAGACTTCGTATCACTATCCTACGATTCGGACAAACTAAGACGGTTCTATTGGGCTTTGGCGGCTTTAGCCATGGCCTCCTTGAAGGTCGCTTGGTTGAAATTATTGAGTCCCTCCTGGCTCATGACATCGACGTAGGAACGCTGCCCGCGCACCAAGAGCGCATAGGAACTGTTGCGGTAGCAATAATCGATGAAGGCAGCCCTTACGGCCTCCCGTTTGTTCTCGTCCGCCATCAACTCCCAAATGCCCCTGAGAACGAAGTCGGTAAAACCGGCGTTGTTTTTCACGCTATCGAGCCATTTGGCAAAGATTTCCGGGTTTTCCTGAAGTCGACCGGCGAGCGTGGCGTCTCCGCCGCGCGTGGTTTCCCAATGTTGATGGCTCTCTACATACGTCTTGTCGAGTCGCTCGAGCGCGGTCGAACCACCGCCCTTGATAAACGCGCCGTATTCGACATCGACTTGCGCGCTGATCTTTTCCAGTGACATTTTCGTGTTCTTCTGCACGGCGACAGTCAAAGCGCATCTGCCGCCGACTTTGCAGCCCGCGATATAGTGCGTCCCGAACCGTTCGAAAAAAGTGTCCCAGTCCTCTCTTGGTTCCCCGCTCGGGAACGATGATGGCAGGCTGCCAGACGCACTTTTTAGCTGTGAGGTAAGATTGGTGTCGATCTGCAGGCCGTCCGCAGCCATCGACAACGTCCAGAAACTGGCATCAAACTGTTTTGATGCGTAGCTGTATTCGCTGGTGCGACTCTGATCGACTTGGAAGCTGGCCGAGAACGAGGCGCGAAACAAACCATAGCCGCCGCCAATCGAAGCATTGGCCGCAAACTTCTCCTCCACCTGGCGGCGGCTCTCGAAGACCTCGGCTTTGCTTTCTCCCTCAGCAGGGATTGGGCTGAGCAGGACGCCCCTCGGAATCGAGTAGAGCTTCCCGTCTGAGGCCTTGTAGGTTCCTGCGCGGCGAGGGTCGGTATAGGGTTGATTGTCGCCGGCGTAATCGAATTCAAACAGGCGAGGTTTGTAGCGAGTTAGAGTAGAATCGAACGGATTGAATCCACAACCGAGAGCTTCGACCCCCGGCATCACGTCATGGCTGGGCATGAGTCATTTCCCCCTTAAGAATAATAAGATGTTCGTACGCTTGGTGCTTGAAGCCGCTTGACGAACGTGCCGGCAGATCGTTGGACGGGTACACCAGTGTTAGACAGATGCAAACGGCGTTCGTCTAATTTGGTCAGTCCCTGATATCTTGGATGAAGAGTTCTGTTGGAATTTCCTTTCCCAGTCCAGTCTTCCTAGCCTGTTCATATACCACTGTTCCCAATGTCACGAACGGAAGGCCCTGCGTGCTCGTCGAGCCGCCTCCCCAGCCGGAGCCCGCAGAGGCACTGATCTCATCAGCGCTGGTTCTGCCTTTTGCTTTGCCTTGGATCATGGAGGCTAGCGGAACAACGCGCGGCTCCTTTCGATTGCTAGTGCCGTGCTCGGACCATCGAGGAATGTGCTCAAGTATTTTTGCGTCCCCTGCAGCATAAGTTAGGAAGTTTCCTTGCCCCCTCCTAAATGGCGTGCCAAAAAGCGGCGGGCGGGCCGCCTCCCCGCCAAACACAACATCGATCTTGGGAAAGACTTCCTCCTCCCATTCTCCCTTTGGTTTTACCGCAGTCAAATGCATGCCGTTTTCCAACCAGTCCCCCTTTACGACCGGAGTCACCGAATCGGTGCAAGCCGAGACGATGTCCGATTGTGTCACCGCTTCGCTCGGATCGTCGACCGCGGTGATCTCGATCCCCAAGACCTGCGACATTTCAGATGCAAATTCTTCTCTGTGGATTTTGTTTGGGCTGAAGACTTTGATCTTCTTCAAGTCTCGAACACAGGAGATCGCTAAGGAATGCGATCGCGCCATCCATCCCGAACCGAGAATTCCCAGCGTTCGGGCTTGATCTCTAGCGAGATATTTCACCCCTAGCGCGGCGATCGCACCGACACGCATGTGGGTGAGGTAGCCATCATGGATAATGGCAAGCGGTTCGCCGTTGCTCGCGCTAAACAAAAAAATCAACCCACAGAAATTTCCCGGCGCGATGCAATATTTCTCTTCGGTAACTCCGCTGTCGTGCTTGGCCCAGTATACAATATCCGATTTCATCCGGATCGCGTGGTAGCCTGTCCTGGCATTGACCGCTTCCATCGTTCCCCAGCGATAGATACGATCCGAGACATCGGTCGTTGCGCAGAGGTCAATTCTCGGTCTATTCACTAGATTTCCTTCGGTGAGGTCGACGTAAGCTTGTTCCAGCGCCTCCAGGCAGCCCCGCATGCTCAGGATTTGTTTCACTTCGTCATTGTTGATAAAAAGCGCCATCGACGGACTGTCCTATCGGTGCAAAAGGTTCTTCAGCATAAGCCTGATTCTATCCCCCTCAGTCGCGGTCCACTGCCAGTCGTAAGAGTCAAAATATTTCGCGCCGCCACGCGGAATGATTTTGGCGGGGAGAAAGGATTCATCGACGTCGGTGCGCAAGGTGGCGCTGATCGTGGCACGGGAATACAACTCCAACGCCTGTCTGGAGGCCATCCAGTTAAGAAAAACAATCGCGGCGTTTGGGTGCGGCGCCTTATTCGCAAACGACAGAACGTACGGACCCCCAGAGAGCACTCCGGGCAGGTCGGATAAGCCGTAGACATCCAAGACGTGGAATCCGTCCTTACGAACCTGCTCCGCATCGTCATCGCTGACGCTTAGCGAGATAGGATAGGTTCCACGCGCAAGCCAGTCAGTAAGCTGGCGCCGGTTACGGCTAATGATCGGTTTCTGGTCGACGTAGAGTTTTTTGACAAACTCTTCACCCAAATGGGTGTAGAAGGTTGCCGCCGTATTCGCCCCGCGACCGGGTGCCGCCGGATCATCGGTTGAGATTTTGCCCTTCCACTTCTCATTCAGCAGGTCCTTCGAAGAACGCATCTCGTCGGGTTTAACCTGATCCGTGTTGATATGCAGCAGGGTGGTGATGCTGTTGAAGACACGGAGAACATACTTTTGTTGCGGATCGCTAAACCAAAGTCTGCCCTCCTTCCACTTTGAGGGGTTTGTAACTTCCGGTAGTAATAGCGCCGGCTTTAGGGGATCAAGCATTTGCTCCGGATACATGATAGCTGTCATGGACCTGAGACCTGATAAGAAGACGTCGAGTGAATAGATACCGGCCTGTCGCTCGGTTCTGATCCGCGCGCCGATTTCACTGGAGCGTCCCGCAATCAGCTCAACGGTAATCCCAAATCGGCTTTTGAATTTGGGCATGATCTCGTTGCGCATCACGGGATCCGGAGAACCGGCTACAACAACTGTGCCTTCCTTTTGCGCCGCCGCAAGAACTTCGCTCCACCTCTTCTCCGATCCCGCTTCTTGCGCCAACGCCGCTGAGACAAAACAAAAAAGCAATAGAATGGTCGCTATCCTCATCTTTCATTTCTCCGCTAGAGCTAGTACAGTTCAAACATTTGCTGAATCTGCTCGACATCTTGCGTGGTTGTTAACGCTAGTTGCAGCAGGATCCGAGCTTTTTGAGGGCTCAGATTATCCCCCGCTATGAACCCGTCCTCCACATGCCGGGCTGTGCGGATGACCCTCCCCGAACCCGTGCGGGTCGTTACCACTACCACGGCGCCCTTGCGGCGCGCTTCAACGAGCGTCTTCGTAAGTTCATCCCCGACGCCCCCGCTACCCATTCCCGCCAATACAATCCCGGAAACTTTAGCATCGATGAGCGCGCGGACTAACAGTCCGTCGGCACCCTCGTAACCGTAAACAATATCCACTCGCGGCAATTCCGTTAGCCTGCTCACATCGAACTCGGATTGAAAGGTGTGCCGGCGCTTTGGCGCGCGGTAAAAAACTGCTTTTAGATCCGAGTCCAAATATCCAAGCATGCCCAGGTCGCGCGTACCAAAGGTTTCCAATCGGTAAGAGTTCCGTTTTGTAACCTCGCGCGCCGCATGGATCTCGTCATTGAGCATGATCATGACACCCATCTCACGCGCTTCCTCAGATCGCGCGAGAACCACAGCGCGCAGCAAATTGTTGTCAGCATCGGTGCTCAGGGCCGACGGCGGGCGCATGGCCCCGGTCAGCACCACGGGTTTGGGGCTTTTGACCGTCAGGTTTAGCCAATAGGCCGTCTCTTCCATCGATGAAGTTCCGTGGAAAACAACCACGCCTGATGCTGCCTCGGAACCCTGCAGAATCTCGTTAGTTCTCATGCTCAATCGAAGCCAGCCGTTGGGCCCGATGTTACCGCTTTTCGCTTGCGTGATCTGTTCCGTTTCGATTCGAGCGTACTCATAAATCTCCGGCACTCGTTCCAGGATCTGAGATACGCCAAGACGCTGCCCGCCCCTGCCATAGTCAAAGAAAACCAAGCGCGGGGAGCCCCACGAGGATACCGTCCCGCCTGTCCCCAGAACCCACACTAGAGGTTTTTGCTCTGTCCTAGCAGCCATCGCCGTTACGCCACCGCCAGTACGCTACTTGCCTTCCACCGATACGTTATAGAGTATGTAGTTAGCCAGCGGGTTATACGTATAGCCCTTGACCTGAGATCTTCGGGCGACAAAATCCATCCCATAGTTGATCGGGATCACGGGAGTGTCCTGGGCGATAATATCCTGAATACGATAATAGATTTTTTTTCTCTTTTCCGCGTCTCTTTCTCGGTTGCCTTGCGCTATCAGACTGTCCACTTCCTTGTTCTTGTAACAGGAGTAATTGGGATAGGGGCTGTTGGTCGACTGAAAATAGGTTGAAAACACGATGTCGGGATCCGGCGGTCTCGACATGTTTCCATACAGGAAATCAAAATTCCCTTTAGCCCACGTCGGCTCCATGCTGGCCCGGTCGAGCATGGTCAAGGTCAGGTGGATGCCGACTTCTCGCAGCTGCTCCTGAATGATCGGCGCGTACACTTTCCACGGGTCTCCGGAATAGTAAAGCATCGCGGCATCCAAACCCTTGGAAAAGCCGGCTTCAGCAATAAGTTTTTTAGCCTTGTCCGGATTATACTCATAGACAGTAACGTTGGGTTTGTGCGCGAAATAACCAGGGTTGAGGAAGTTGGTCGCCGGTCGCGCCAGACCCCCAAAGCCGGCAGCGATCAGGGCGTCTTTATTGATCGCGTGATGCACCGCCTCTCTGAGGCGAATATCATCAAAAGGCTTCTTGCAATTGTTGATGTTGAGATAGGTTATACGGAGCGACAGTTGCTCTTGAAGAATCACCTTCCCACTTTGTACCGCGTCAAGCGCCTTAAGTCCGGCTAAATCCTCCGCGCTGCTGAACACCGCCAGGTCGATATCGCCTCTCTCCAAGGCCAATTGGGCAACGGCGTCTTCGTTAACCATCAGAAATGTTGCTTTCTTAAGTTTCGGCGGTCCAAGAAAATAATCTTTATTGGCGACCAGGATCGTCTTGGAGCCCGGCTCCCAGCGATCAAAAATAAAGGGTCCGGTTCCTATCGGCCCGGATCTGTAGTTTTCTTTCAACGTCTCTATCGCCTTCTGGTTCACGATATAGCCCGGGCGGTAATAGAGGACCTTCCGGACAAAGGACATGTCCGGGGTTTTAAAGTGGATCGTTACGGTGTGATCATTTACGACCTCGATGTCTCTCACATTCTGGAAATCCGTGCGGTAACGGCTCTTGGTCTTGGGGTCCATGATGCGATCAAAACTGTACTTTACGTCGCGTGCCGTGAGCCGCCCGTAACCCTTGTGCCACTGGACGTTGTCCCGGAGATTAAACGTGTAAGTTAATCCATCAGGCGAGATGGTCCAGGACTTCGCCAAATCCGGCTCGGGCTCCATGGTCTTGGGGTTGAACTTGAGCAAACCACTATAGATATTGGCAGCGATGGCGTAGTCGTTGGAGTTCGTAATCAGAGCCGGGTCCATATATGTAAAATCGGTATCATTACGCACGGTTATTTCCTGGGCGCCAACCCGGTAGGGACATGGCGTGAATAAGATCGCCAGGAAAAGGACTAACGCCAACGAAAACTTAGAGTCCGTCATGAGATCAAACCTCCAGCGCAAAAGTTTCTTGTGCTTGGGACGATAAAAAGAGGCCGCCGCCGCTACTCTCATTTCTTACGGTCCAGGTTTACCATAGAATAAACGAGAGCCTCAACATGCGTTCGTTTGAGGAGAAGAGAGAAGCAATTACGGAGCTTGTGCTCGCCGGTCGATAAGATAAATGGTCCGCGCTCTCGCGGCGGCGCCGGCCATTAACAAAGGCTTTTTCTGCGACAGGCTGAGTTGACACGGTCGGGAGAAGCATGCTAGCTCGAATTGCCAGCGCGCCGATTCCAGCCAATTTTAGAAAAGCGCAGATATTTGTACGAGATTCAAAGCGTTCGATGCTGACGGGCTTGCCCAGTGCAGCGCACTCTCAAAGTGTCGCCACTGAAACTCTATTGCGACGCTTTGAGCGCTTCTATCCTTACGCTCGATGACGACAGCCAAAGTTGATTCCATCTGGACGCGAGCGTTTGCCTTTTTATGTCTCGCTCAATTGCTGGGCTATGCCCATAATGCTTTGCTGACGCCCGCAATCCCGCTCTATGTAACACACCTCGGTGGCTCGCCACTCGTGGTCGGTTTGGTCCTGGCCGCGTTTGCGGCAACCAGCGTTTTCTTTCGGCCGGTCATTGGCTTTTGGGCGGATACCTGGAGCGAGGCAGGCGTGTTGGTGTCTGGTTGCCTTCTCATGGGAGTTAGTCTGCTACTGGTATTTATTCCAGTCGCCGAGATCACCATGCTTGCCAACGCGTTCCGCGGAATCGGCTGGGCTGCGCTCAACACCGGAGGATACGCGTTGCTCGCGTTGGCCGCGCCCGTGCGGCGCCGGGGGGAAGCCTCAGGCTATTACAGCGGCGTGCAGGCCAGCGCCAGCATTTTTTTTCCCGCCGTGGCGCTGTGGCTGATTGACGCGCCGGGAGGTGGCTTCGCGTCGGTGATGGTCCTTTCCGCCGTGCTCGCGCTGGCGGCTGGAATCCTCGGCCTGGTGCTGGGCCGCCACGCTCCCACCGGCGCTGCTGGTCAGGGTTCCGATTGGCCGAGCAAGGCACGGTTTAATCCGTTCGCTGTTGTGGAACGGGAAGTCCTGTTGGCGTCGAAGCTCCTGTTCTGCTTGAACTTAACGTACCCTGCGGCCAGTGGATTTCTGGTGCTCTACGCCAAAGCTATCGGAATCGAAAACGTCGGTTGGTATTTCGTGGCGAGCGGTTCCACGAGCCTGCTCGCGCGGCCTTCGCTCGGCCGTCTCGGCGACAGGATCGGCTACGGCCCATCGCTTGCAGCCGGTTTTGTCCTCGAAACATGCTCGTTGCTGCTCGTGCCCGCCGCTTCCGGCCTCACGTTGCTGCTTTTCTCCGGGGTCCTGTTCGCACTCGGCAATGCCATCGGCTCGTCGACGACGCTCGCGCTCGCCATACAGCGGGCCAACCCGCAGCGGCGCGGCAGAGCGATGGCATCTTTTTCCATCGCCTACCCGCTGGCCGCGGGAACAGGCGCTCTATTGATGGGCACCGTAGTGGATATGGCGGGTTATTTCTGGATGTATTTGATGGCGGCAGGATTGGGAGCTGCGGGACTCCTGGTCGTGGCCGCGAACTGGTCGAGTCTAAAAAACAATTAGTGTCCCGCCTCAGAAGTTCACAAAGAAAGGTGGGGGCCTCCGGACTTCATGGATGCTCGCGAAAGCATGTCCTGAGCGCGGTCGATCGGCACAGCCGGTAGGCGAAAAGAAACCGAGCTGAATCCATTACGGCCAAAGCACGGAGGAACGAAACCGATGTGCCTCATCGCGTGGCATAGGGCGCCGTCAAATTGTCTCCTTGGAGAGGGTGACATAGTAAACCGGGGTTGTCAGAGAGGCTATCCAACTGACACAAAAGACTTGATGAATCCGTAGCACGCGTAGTACTCGACACGGGTTGACAGAAAGCGCGTTATCGAATACTTTCACCGCAAAACAGTGATCCACGCGCAGGAGGAACAATGCCATACGACCTGATCATCAGGAACGGAAAGATTATTGACGGTTCCGGCATACCGGGTTTCCACGGCGACGTCGCCATCAGCGGCGGGTGTATCGTCGAGATGGGACAGGTGAGCGGAGACGCGCGACGAGTCCTGGATGCAGATGGCTTGGTCGTCGCTCCCGGGATCATCGATAACCACACCCATTACGACGCCCAGGTCACCTGGGATCCGCTTTGTACCTTCTCTTGCTATCACGGTGCCACCACCGTCGTGATCGGTAACTGTTCTCTCGCTCTGGCTCCGGCGCATGAGGAAGACCGGGAGATGCTGGCGAGCGTCCTGTCCCACGTGGAGGCGATCCCGCTGGAGGCCATCCGAGCGGGCGTCACGTGGTCGTGGGAGACGATCCCGCAGTACCTCAACGCTCTGGACCGGCGGCTGGGAATCAACGTCGCCTCTCTCATCGGGCATTCCGCCGTGCGCCGCTACGTCATGGGTGAAGCTTCGCAGGAGCGGCACGCCGCAGATGACGAGGTCGCGGCCATGAAGGCGATCGTCCGCGAGGGGATCGAGGCCGGAGCTGTGGGCGTCTCCTTCGAGCGCAACCTCCGTCATTTCGACTGGAATGGCCGGCTTGCCCCGACCAACGTCGCCTCCGACCCTGAGATCTTCGCCGTGGCGGGTGTGGTCGACGAAGTGGGGCGTGGCGTTATCCAGTGCGGCGGTGACCGCAACCTCGGCGCGCAACTATCCAAGGCCAGCCGCCACCCGGTCTTCTACGGCAACATCACCCAGCAGGCGGCCGCCCCCGACCAATGGCGGGAGCGCCTAACGGAAGCCGAGAACATGATGCGCCAGGGGCATCGCTCCTACCAGTTCGTGATGCCACGGCCCGGCGACCTGCGTTACACGCTAAAGACCGCGCAACACTTCGACGCCATGGCTACCTGGAAGTCCGTGATGCTGCTCCCGTTGGAGGAGCGCAAGCAAGCGTTCCGGAATGCGCAGATCCGCGCCCGGCTTCACCTGGAGGCCGTCGAGACGCCCTATACTCCCGGTCGCGCTGGAGACTTCACACGCCGGTGGGATTTACAGTTCGTGTTCCGGCCTGCATTGGCGAAGCACCAGCACCTCAAGGGTAAAAGCGTCGCTGAGATCGCCCGGGAACAGGGCAAAGACGTACTGGACGCGTTCCTCGACTTGTGCCTGGAAGAGGACCTGGAGACGGAATTCGAACGGCGTGAAGTCAACAGCGACGAAGCTGCCATGACGGCGCTGCTTACCAGCCCCTATACTATTATCGGGCAGTCGGACGGTGGGGCCCACGTCGTCTTTCGGACCGACTATAGCTACTCTACGTACTTCCTGTCTCACTGGGTCCGAGATCGGAGGATCATGTCACTCGAGGAGGCGATCCGGAAGCTTACTTTCGTTCCAGCTTCGCTCTTCGGACTATTCGACCGGGGGCTGGTGCGCCCGGGCATGGCCGCAGACCTTATGGTGTTCGACCCTGAGACCATCGGCCCGCTGGAACCGGGGGAGGCGCAGGATCTGCCGGGTGGAGCCACCCGCCGCAAGCAGCTCGCGCAGGGCATCGAATGGACCGTGGTGAACGGGCAAGTGCTCCTGGAGAAGGGAAAGCACACCGGCGTTTATCCCGGCAAGGTGGCGCGCAATTTGAACCCTGCGAGGCAATAGCCGCCGGTCGGAGGACAAGGTGATCAGGCAAGGTGATCAGGGCGACCCTTCGTTGTTTGTCGAAGGTTGCGCAGCATGGATGCCTTTGCGTGCGCTCACGTGCTGACTCAAATTCGACCGCCGGCTTGAATAAGGTCCCCGACCCCTTAAATTCCCCTCGGTGACATTCTCCGGAACTGCAGGATACAAGGCTGAACCCTAACTCGAAGACGTTCAAAATCCGCCCGGATTGACGTGTGTCACGCGGCAGGTGACGGATTTGACCTCGATTGGGTTGACTATCATTAAAGGAAATATTGAGACTTCTGCAATCCCATTTGGGAAACTACATTGGTCACTTTTTTTCAGAACGCCTTTCTTTGTCTTTCTCCCCGCTCAAGGGCATCCTATTGTGAGCAGCCTGCTTCACAGCTTGGATTAAGCCCCAATAAGGGAATGGCCGGAATGGTCCGGAATACGCAACTATGCAATCGCAAGCCAAGACAAAACTGCGTAAATCCCGCTGGCGATTATCGCGGCACAAGGCAGCGTCAAGAGCCACGCCACCAAGATGGCGCGAATGACGTCCCAGCGGGCTTGACCGTTCGCGACACCAATGCCGAAGAGAGCGCCGCACGACACATGGGTAGTCGAAACCGGCATACCCCACTTGGACGCAAAAACGACAAGAAAACCCGTGACGAGGTTGGCGACGAATCCTTGGTCCGGTTCCATGGCCGTGATACGTTTGCTCAAGGTCTCGGCGACCTTCTCGGCGCTGAGAAGCCCTCCCAGAGCCATGATCAGTGCGATGAGACTGACCGACCATTCGAGATTTAGAGCGCCCGCGACCAGACCCAGAGCGACGATTTTTGGGGTGTCGTTGAGACCGCGAGCGAAACTGACAGCGCCGGCACTCAAGAAGTGTCCGGTATCGATCAGCGACTGTGCATTCACGCCCCAGATCGTACCGGCGAATCGTTGGTCACATACCGTTTGCTCGTCGACCAAAACACGCAAGCCTGTCGATGCTTGGCTCATACTGTATCCCGTCGGAGTTGCGCTCTGCGGCATCATTTCGTTGCCGATACAGAAACAATGCTCTTTCGTAAGACCGGCAAAGTGCAGTCCGCGAATGACAACTGGATAGGCGGTTAACGCCGCAACGACGGCAATTACAGGACTGACCAGAAGCGGCAAGAAAAAATTCTTTAGCAACGCGTCAAAACCAATCCCGGTTCCTAACGCGACGAAACCAGTGCCAACCATGGCACCTGTCAGGCTATGGGTTGTTGAGATCGGGATTCCCGTTTTTGCCGCCGCGAACACCGTGAAAGCGGCACCCAGAATTACCGCGGTAACAAACGGCTGGGATTGTGCGAGAGAGGTTGGGACCAAGCCGTGACCTTGAAAAACTGATATCAGTTTGGTTGCGAGGAAAGCCGCCGCCAGGGAGCCAGCCAAGGTCATCGCGGTCGCCCACCAGAGAGCCTTGCGGTAATCGACCACGCCGCTGCCGAAAAGTGTCGCTACCCCTTTGAAATTGTCGTTGGCACCGTTCGCGTATGCAACAAAACAGGTTGCGCCCAAAATGGCCAACATCCATAACATCCTGGATCTCCGAAGAAATACTTGTTCAATTGGCACGGTATCAGAAGGCCAAACCGCGGAATGTGTGCAAACCAAACGTAGTTTCGTTGACTCCGCACACGCCAAGGAAAAAGCGCGGCACAACGAAGAGTCGCAAGCGCCGAGAGTCGCAGCAGCTGCGAAGACTTCAAGAGACCAGAGCCCCGCCGCAGCTGCTGCCGGCGCCGGCAGTACATGCATAGCAATGATTGCCAACGGCAATATTGCCGTGGACAACGTCGTCGACGGACAAAAATGCGATCTTGAGCGGTTTACCGGTGCGGTCTAGAATTGGCAAATTGAGCATTTGGTTAAAGTCGCAGTCGTAGACCGAGCCGTCCCAACCGATGCTGACGAGATTGCGGCACATCACCTTATCGAGCGTGGCGGCGTTGAAGCTAGCTTCCAATAATTCCACGTAACGATCGTACTTGCCGCTGAGTTTGAGATGCGTCGCGTAACGCGTGATCGGCATGTTGGTGAGACAAAAAAGATGGTTGAACGTGACGCCGAACTGCTCGCGCAAGATGCGCTGATAGTCTGCTTCGAGCTTGGCTTGCGGTGGCGGCAGATGCGGGCCGACCGAATTGTAGACGAGATTCAAGACCAAGCCGCTAGCCGGTTGGCCATAGCCGATATCGTTGAAGAGCTGCAGGGCACGAATGCTCGCATCAAAGGTGCCCTTGCCGCGCTGCTTGTCGACGTTCTCTTCGGAATAGCAGGGTAACGAACAAACCAACTCGACTTGATAGCGTTTGAAAAACTCCGGCAGGTACTCTTTGCCGGGCTCGAAGATGACCGTCAAATTGCAGCGATCCATCACCCGCCGCTCGAGCGCACGCGCCGCCGCCACCAAATAATCGAAATCGGGATGCAGCTCTGGCGCGCCGCCGGTGAGATCCAGAGTCGGAATCTCCGTGCCGGCTAGAAAGCGCAAGACTCCATCGACGGTGTCTCGGCTCATCATCTCGGTACGCGTCGGGCCCGCTTCGACATGGCAGTGAGTGCACGCCATGTTGCAGTAACGGCCCATGTTGACCTGGAGAACATCGAGCGCGCGCCGTTTCAGGCCGTTGCCATTGAGTTGAATTGTTTCGGCGAAGGGTTGCATGGACATCGCTTTGAATGAAAAGACTATCGGGGCCGGCTGTTTGTCGATCTTTCCGAGAACGCGCCGTCCCCGTCAGCCTGGTGTCAATGTTACGGACAGCAATTCGATTGCGGCCCGCATACGCCGCCGGCAATCTTCGTCACTCTGTATTCAAGCCCCTTGGTTTCGCGCGCATGACGCCGATGATCACGTGAGCAATCGAATGGCACCGCTTGCTCGGGCGCCACAGCCGCGCGCGGCGGCACGAGGATGAATTGATCTCGGTAGGGCGGCTTGGCGTAAATCTCGAAGGTCTTTTCACACACCGCCATGCGCGCGCCGCGCTCCAACGTGTGGCCGTCGTCGTCGATCACCTGTTTCCACGGCCCGCGGTAAATCACCGCCTGATTGCGTTCGATGCACGGCCCTTCCTTACCTTTGTGGGCGGTTGCCGTGACGGCGCGAAACTCAATTCCTTCGACGGTCTGGTAGGCTTGCGAGCGTAGTTCTTCGATGTGAATACCGTAAAAGTTCGCTTCCTCGAAGGCGTGTAAAAACTCCTGTTCCTGGAATGCTCCCGACACGCAGGCGCTCCAAAGATCTGGGTCTTTCGCTAGGTGCGCCGGCACCGGTTCGTCGCTGACGATGTCGGAAATCGCAACCCGCCCGCCGCGTTTGAGCACGCGGTACATTTCCGCGAATAATCGTTTCTTGTCCTCGGGCCGTACCAAGTTCAAGACGCAGTTGGAAACGATCGCGTCGATGGATTCATCTGGCACCAGCGGCTTTTCATGCCGAATCTTAGTCTCGAATTCTTCCAGACGCGCCAGATCGGCGACGGATTGAACGGGATTTTGCTGCAAGTACTGGTCGAGTAAATCTAGATTGATTTTTAAGTCCTGAATTTTACCACGGCGAAATTCGACGTTATGATAGCCGAGTTTATCGCCGATGGACTTTTGATACTTACGGGCCAATGCCAGCATTGGCGGATTAAAGTCCACGCCGATGACCTTGCCTTTGGCGCCGACGATCTGTGCGATGATGTAACAGGCTTTGCCGCTACCGGAGCCGAGGTCGAGAACTGTTTCGCCTTCGCGAATGTACCGCGAGGGATCGCCGCAGCCGTAATCTTTATCAAGGATTTCGCGTGGAATGACTTTCAGCAGTGCCTGATCGTAACTCACCGGCAGACACAAACAGGCTTCAACTTCTTGCGCCGCGTTTCCATAGCGCTTCAAGATCGCCGACTCAAAGTTTCTTTCGCTTCCGTGATTGCTGCTGCTGCCGTCAGTTCTTATCACGATTTTGCCGTCCATAGTTTCTCCTCTCTACAGTCATTGTAGCCTTGGCTGACGCTGAACAAATCATCTTCCAGCGATCGGAGTAACCATGAAATTTATCGTACAGATAATCAAGTACAGGTCAATAGCCTAGTCCGTCTTGTTAGCGCGTTGCGTGAAAAGATCTCTACTTTGGTTGCTATGCCAATCCCGATGCCCACTGACTTTGCTCACGACACCGCCCCGCTTATTGCTGCAGGACTCAGATTCAACCGCCAAAGCTCCCCATTGCTAGAACAAGGTAGACAGGTGAAAAGTTCCGAGAAAAAGAGACCTTTGTGACAATGCTTCACCCATGTCGGCTGGAGCGAACTTGAGCCGCTAGAGCTTGATTTCGTGAAAACAACCCGGAATGCTCACCACTACGGCTAACAGCAGCCATCTTGAATGTCCTATGCTTCCAGACACCGCCTGAATTCTTTCCACACTATTGGACAACAGCTCGTGCTTCTTATTAAGAAAGCTAAACATTTGAAAGTGAGGACTTGACCATGCCATTTATTAAAACGGTTTCGGTGGAGGCAGCCTCTGGCTTAGTAGGAGAACTTTATGCGCGTCAACAAAAAACGCGTCGCGGACGTCTCCCCGCTTCCAAGATGTTGCTAAGCCTAAATCCTCAAGGCATGAAGGCCGTGGAGGACCTGCGGGATGCCTTCTGCGCCGGCTCGCCGCACATTGACGCGCGCCGTCGCGAGATGATCGCAACCGTCACCTCCGCTCTCTTGCAGTGCACACATTGAACCGTAGGTCACGGAGGGTCTCTCCGTAAGCAACTCAACGGCCACACGAAGCAAGTGACAGACCTGGTGCGGGACTGGCGGAGCGCCCATCTAGACGACTCTGAACGTGCCATGTTGGAGTTTGTGGAGAAGTTGATTCTTTATCCCGGCCAGATGATAGAACAGGATGTGCAGCAGCTACGCGCCGCTGGCTTCGGTGACGAGGATATCTTGGAGATCTCTCTAGTCTGTTCGTACTATAACATGATCAATCGAATCGCTGAATCTCTGGGAGCCGAGACGGAAGAAGAAAAACTAGAGGGACCTATCGGCCAAGCGCTCCCGTGGCGTCGCATAGCGGACTGAGAACAAAACTATCGCAAACCCGCCTGGGCATCCATCCAGGCAAATTCCACGGTCTCTTCGGCGTGAATGAGTTTGCCCTTAGAAAAACTCGCGCGCGCCCCCTGAGACGAGACCCTCAAAGAGCTGCAAATACCTCCCCGGCCGCATTTCCCCGCTTAATAGGGGCATAGCGCTGAAACCATTCGCTCTTTGCAGCAACATACCCGGTTACAATCCTTCCGGCCGTACGCGATCGACAGGAATGGGTTCGTTCGCCGGAAGTTCGTCGTTCCGGTTTGGCTGCGTTGACCATTACCCGGACGCCGACCTCTTTGCACTAAATAGGCAATTGCATTCTGGCCAGGCGGCTGACTTGTAATCAGCTCGTTTTCAACTTATTTTTACCGCGGTTCATTCCGCTCGAAAAGGAGACGCCATGGCAAAGGATGTTCAGGTAAAAAGGGAAATCGCGATCGAGGCAGACACGCAAACCTTAGATGCGTAAAGAGGGCCACGCAAGGGGTTTCACAGTCTATTGCGATGAAGCACGGGGAGGCGACAACTCCGCGCCGTCGCCACTTGCTTATTTTGCTCTGTCACTGGGCTTCTGACTTCTCACCCAGATTTCCCGGTACGGGGAAATGATGAAGACCCAAATCGGTAAGGCTCGTGTATTTATAAAGGCCAAATTCAAAAGCGAAGGTTCAGTGCTCGCGGAAACTGTTAAAGCGCTGGGCATGGGATTCGAAACTCGCTTGGAACTTGAGTCCGATGAGTTGCCAACAAAGGTGGCAGCGGTTGTGCGCAACGCGGAGAACGGCTGTTACGTTCTACAAAGCCTGCTCAATCCAGTGCCAGTGGAACGGACATTCTCGTTGAATGGCGCCCAATTCGACCCTGACAAATTTTCAACACAAGATCGATAGAGCGTCTTAATCGTCGATCTCAAGACGTCTCGATCGTGTCCGTGCTTGAGCCTGTGCCAACGACGAGGCACTTTTCCAGGGGCTCGTTGCTTACCAGATGCAGGCGCTCGATTGCCGGTCTTCTTTGGGAGATCGCAGTGCCCTTTTGACTCGCAGCGGTAGGGAATCTCACAGCACGACAACGGCCGGCTACCCGGTCTTAGTAAAATTTCAACGCTGGCATGACCTCGTCGAAGCCGGCGACGCACAAGCCGAAACTGTTCTGAGAAATTAAGGCGCCGGAACTCGGGTTTCTGATCCGGGCAGGCTTCCATTTTTTTTGCATATCGCTAGGACAAGTCGTGATTTTATCGTTGGCACGCGCGTTGAAATTGGGCTACGTTCTGCCCTATGCAGAACCCCATGAGTATCCCCGTTTGGGTATTACTCGGATTTGCGGGCTGGACGTTGCTGACGTTGCTTGGCCCCATCGGCTGGTATCGCTGGAGCAGGATTCTCACCGGCCGCGCCGAGATCAAGGATTTTCGCGCCGACGAGGCGCAGGGCAGCGACTGGTACAGGCGCGCCAGTCGAGCCCACGCCAATTGTCTGGAGAACCTCCCGCTTTACACGGCGGTAGTGGTCACGATTGTCGCGACCGGCGTCCGCAGCGGCACACTGGATCGGCCGGTGATCGTGTTGCTGGCGGCGCGCGTGTGCCAGACGATCGTTCACATCGCGCTCACCCCTACCAACCTCGCAACGACCTTTAGATTTATCTTCTTTTTGACTCAACTGATTTGTATGGTAGCGATGGGGGTGACCGTCGTTCGCCTCGCATGAGCTATCATCAGAGGCGACGGCTAGATCTGGCTCTCAGTTCGGAAACGAGTTGAGCAGATCCGGCAAATCCGGTTTTTGTAACGCACTCAAGTGACCGGTACCGGGCGGCGGATTTAGCGCGAAAACCGAGACGCGAAACTCGAAACTGCGCCGCGACATTTCGAATTCAGGCGGCGGCCTGACACCGCCTCCGAGGCTTTAAGGGGGCGAGAGACGATTTGGTTAGAAGTTGAGCCGACTGTCGATGCGGTCATGCGCGAATCGACGCATATAGTCTTCAGCCTCTAATTTGGTGTTGAAACTTCGCTGGCTGCTGAAGGTAATGTTGTGCCCGTTATCAAAGTCTACTCGACCTTTCCAAGTCCAGCAGTATGTGTCTGGATCCCTCCTGATTACCCCGACGAAAGCCTGGTTGCGGTGCGAACCCTTGATAGTATATCTTGATCGATCTTCGCTATTAGAATTCATGCTTATCACTCTAGTGCTTACGGAGCGCCATAGCAAACCCCATCTCACGGCGGGTAGATGCCGAGCGGGAGCATTAGCCTCATGCGTTGCCCCGCTCCCGTATGGATAACGAGAGACTACGGAGGAAATTCGAAGGAGGGGCGAGAGCGGCAGCTTCGCCCGTGATCTCATCGGTCCTCCGTTCTTATCGATTGACAAAATTCACGTATTCACACCTGACGCGCAAGGCTCCTCCCGACATTTCCGAACATGGATTTTTCACGGCACGGCCGGGAGGCGAAAAAAAACCGGAGGCGTGTTGACAAAGGCGTGGAAACATCGTAGGCTAAGCCTTCTTCTTCAGTATATGGCCTTCTGAAAGAGGAAAGAGAGCTTGAAGGCCTAGTCAGTCTCTCCTTGCGAAAGCCATCTAAAGGACAATCCGACCAGAGCGTGGTTTCATTTACTGAATTCTCCATGTTCTGCTTCCATTAGCGGTCAACTTCTCAGGGTCAAAGACATTAACATTCTCTTATAGGAGGAGAACATGGGTAATAAATTATATGTAGGCGGTTTGCCTTATTCGGTAACTGAAGGGAAACTGCAGGAAATCTTTTCGGCGCACGGGACCGTGGAATCGGCCAACGTGATCTCCGACAAAATGACGGGTCAGTCACGGGGTTTTGGCTTTGTGGAGATGAGTTCCGGGGCCGAGGCTCAAAAAGCCATCTCAGCCCTCAACGGCACCCAACTCGATGGGCGCACCCTGACCGTTAATGAGGCCAAACCGATGGCCAGGCGTGATGATGGTGGAGGTCGAGGAAACTCTGGCGGCGGACGTAACCGCTGGTAGCGTTGTAGTTCTTAAACTAACGGAGAAAAGGGCAACGGGTCGGGTTGCCCTTTTCTTTACGTTATCAGCGCCCCGTCGCCCTCAACCAAGTTGTGCGGCGATTCTTCTCTTTATCGATGGAGTTCTAAAACCAAACTTCATCAAGATCGGCTCACATAACCCTTTCGTTTCCGGGATCTAGGCAAGACCATCTATTCGATTCGAGTTCTTTAGTATATGGGCTGAGGTAGGCTGCCTCAATTCAATACTCGAGCCGGGTTACGGTGAGCGACTCCCGACCCGGCCACTCTCTCGAACGGAAATTAAAGCCTCAATCACTTGGATCTTTCCCGGCATGCCTCGCGCTGAACTCCTCGCTTCACTCTACGTTTTCTCTCCTCATTTTACGTTTGCATCACGCTTGGCGGATACAGGTCTTCCAGCTTCATTTGTCGTGGCGTCAATCCCTGTTCATAGGTGTATTGAAAGTACGTGTCCAGCACTTTCTTGTTGAACTGAATGCCGTGCCGCGCGAGCGGCTTGCGCAACGCTTTGTCGGCCTCGGGCGGAATCAGGCCTGTCTCCAGGTGATAGCCCACGTAAGCCATGCGTTGCTTGTCGGCCAGCTCGGCCGCTTGCTGAAAAGCGTTGAACAGATTCAGCACCGCCCACGGGTGCTTCGCCACGATTTCCCGTTTGATCACCGCCCCGTGATTGATGGGGTACAGTCCCGTCTTCTCGTAGTAACGTACGCACTCGGCATACACGTTTGGAAAGAGCTGACGGATCTCTGGAACGTCAATGCCTGGGCCATGTCCGGCGTCCCCGGGTGATTCCAGCGCCGCCTGCAGCTCCCCCGACTTCAGCATGGAAACGACGCTCTTGCCAGGCGCAATGTCGTTGACCTTGACGTCGGGGGGAGGCGTGAATCGCGGGTGAGGCAGAAACTTCACGGAGTGGGAATTCTCCTCTATCTCCCTCCAGAAGGTCATGTCCTTGGGATGTACGCCGTAATCGTGCTGGAACATTCCGCGGTTCCATACCGCCGGCACGGACTGGTACGTCGCAATGCCAACGTGCTTGCCCTTGAGGTCTTCGGGCTTCTCTATGCCAGAGTCCTTGCGCACCAGGATGTCCATGTGGAAAAAGCGCCGACTCATAAAGACCGGAAACCCCATCCAGCGATCGTCACCCTGCGCAATCGACATGATGAGCCGCGTCATTGACATCTCCGATACGTCAAAGTCGCCATACATGAGCTGGCGGGCGAAAAGCTGGCCCGGACCGCCCGAGACCCGGTGCACCATACTGCCGGGACCACATTTATAGATCTCTTCCCCGGCTATCCCCATGTTAGCAATCGTCTCCAGCCCGAAATGCGGTTCACGAAAAACGGTCGCAACTAGATCTATCCCCTCCGGCTCGATAGTGCCGTTGAGAATCGGCCACGTCCGGGGATTGGATACCACTCCGATACTTAACTGAAGCTTCTTCATCTAACACCTCCTTCTAAAGCCGGTTGCGCTACGCGCTGTCGCACAAATTTAACGAGTCATGTCCCCACTGCGTCGAAAGAATCGGCTTCTGGTCGCAGCAAGCCGATCAGTGTGGACACGGATTTTAGCCCCTCAAGTTCCCCAACCAATGAGTCAATCCGGCGCGCTTGGTCTTCCCCCACCACAGGCACAGCGCAATCATAGAACTTCGCCCGGAGCTCGTCATAGGTGGTGAGTTCTCTCTTCTCTCGTGTGATGTCCTCCTGATAGACCTTGCCGCTCACGGTCTTTACCCGCACAAAGCCGTCGGCATGGTTGGCCTCGTAGCCGGGCGGCTTTTCGACATAGACCGTCTTCGCAAGCAGGGACTGGACATCGCTGCGCTTCAGGAATGAATCGGTGGAGTTTTGGAGATTCACTTCTCCATCTATGAGCGTTGCGACCAGGCTAAAATCCGCGCTGAATTTACTTTCCAGGTCGGTCTTGGGATACGGACACCTGAGAGACTTCGACGGGGTGCATTCGATCGACGCCACAGCGTCCGTGGTTAATCCGTACCGGGCCCGTAGCAGCCGCATCGTCTCGATATAGCGATGCGCAGGGCTGACGCAAGGATAGCGCTTGAATCCTATGGGATTGACGATATCCACAACCCGTGGCGCAGTTTCTCCACTTAAAGCCTGGCCTCTCCATCTCTTATCTTGCCCCACTCTTCCCCGAAAGTAATACCAAAAGCATCTTTTCCCCTATGGCCCAAGCCCCAATACCGCGTTGCGCACCCGCTGAGCGGAATTTACCCCTTTACTATGGAAATTGTAAAGCCGCAGAAATACAGAAAGCGCGTGACTCGGGAATTTATTGACAAGAGGGAAACCTGCGCTGGAAGAGGTCCGAAACTAACACTAGACGCCACCGAATAGTGGGCGCGGATGGCGCTTTGCGGGGATAGACATTTCACATGCTCTGAGATATGAGCGGTGGACATGAGTGGCGATGAGGACGGGTGCGTTGTTGGCGCGGAGCTCCCGAGCAAATTAATACCAATGAGGAGGTTTAGCGATGAAGAGAATACCAAGGTTAATCGTTAGTATCTTCTTAGTCTTCTTTTTTGGCAGCGGTGTTGCGCTGTCCCAGGTGCCAGGAGGCGCTTCTATCGCCAAAAGAAAAGAAGAAGCGACCAAGAAGGGAATGATCTATCTGACCAGAGACGAGATCGTGGCAGGGGCAAAGAAAGAGGGAAAAGTAGTGACAGCTCCGGGATACCAGGAGACCACGCGCGGTCCATTAGTCCAGGCATTCCAAAAGAAATATCCGTTTGTCACCAACGTTGACTGGCGCATCGTACAAGACGATGGCGGGGAGCAGCGCCAAGTTCTAGAGATGCAAGCAGGAAGAAGCACCCTTGATGTCTTCAGTCCCCATCTGACCCACTATAGTGAATACCTGAAGTTCAAACCGTTTCTGCGGTACGATCTGAAAGCGATGGCGCAAGATGGTCAACTGCAAATCCCCTCGGAGATGATTGATGAGACGGGAGTGGTTACCTGGCTGGGTACAGTCATGGGGGGAATTCTTTATCACACGAAGCTGGTCTCTGCTGATAAGGCTCCCACAACGTGGGAAAGCTGCCTTGATCCTCAGTGGAGAGGGAAAATTGCCTTCGACACGAAGCCGCGCGCCCTGACCTTTCTTGTCCCAGCCTGGGGTGAGGAGAAGGTAATGGATTACGCCAAAAAGCTTAAAGCGAACGAACCAATTTGGAGTACAGGTGCGACGGCTGGCATGACGCGGCTGGCGACCGGGGAATTTTCTATCTATTGTGGCGTGATGCTGCATTCTGCGTATCGTGGATTAAAGAAGGACCCAACCCTTCCTTTAAAAGTAGTTGTTCCCAACCTTTTGCCGATCGGCTTGCTCGAGCCGGAAGCGATTTCCGCCAACGCCAAGAATCCTCACGCAGGTTTGCTATGGATTGAATTTTTGGCTTCGAAGGAAGGGCAGAAAATTGCTGACGAGATCAATCCTGGCCGAGCGTCTGTATTGGTCGAAGGAACGCTGGCCTATGAGGCTGCAAAAGATAGAAAGGTGTCTCTCTGTGACCCTCGCTGCTCCAGCGGAGCCGATAGATTCATGAAACGCATCGCGGTCGAGGCCTGGGGTTTCCCTAAGCTGAAGTAACTTTTGGACCACTCTCTTCTTTGTGAGTGGAGCCAAGATCGCGGGATAGGAAGATTTAAGTGGTTTGGGTGGGACTGAAACATTCAATGGTCAATCGCCGCGACCCGCGGGACGGCATACATTCCTGCGGTGAGTCCGAGGTACCGTTCGGTGCGGTGTAGGAGCATGGCATGCCGTGCCCTACACGTGTTGCCTCTCATCTAGCCGTGATCTACGTTGTGCAGGATGAGAACCAAAGACGCTATCCGCGAGGAGATCTGGAAACTGTTGCAGCGGCGCAGGGTCGCTCGGTTTCCCGGAGCGGCGGGAAGAATTCCCAACTTCGTTGGCGCGGAAGCGTGCGCGTGGCTATTAGCCGAGACGAGTTTTTGGCAGAAAGCAAAGGTTCTCAAAGTCAATCCGGATTCGCCGCAAAGAGCGATTCGGCAGAAGGCGTTGGAAGCGGGGAAAATCGTCTATATGGCTGTACCTCGACTGCACAGAGACAAGCCATTTATCGAATTAGATCCAAATAAACTCAACTGCTCGGCCTACGTGGCTTCCTCAATTAAAGGGGCGGCCGAACATGGGCGGCTGGTGAGCTTGGATGAGATCCGCAAGATCGATCTCATCGTCTGCGGCTCCGTGGCAGTCAATCGAACAGGCGCTCGCGTTGGGAAGGGCGGCGGTTACTCCGATCTGGAATTCGCTTTGTTAACCGAAGGGAAAAAGATCGGGCCAAGAACTCCGATCGTCACCTCAGTCCATCCGCTGCAAATTCTCAATGAAGACATTCTGATGACCGACCACGACATTTCACTCACCGCGATCATCACGCCGGAAGAGGTCATTGAGGTTCAATCCTCTTTCAGCAGACCCGAAGGGATTTACTGGAAACTTTTGCCACAGGAGAAGATCGATGCGATTCCGGTGTTGAGGGAACGATCACGAGCGGTGCGCCTGCCGAGATAAGGCTTGGCAGCAAGAAGTGCGGGACCGATGAAGAGCTATGCTGCAAATCACCGGGGATGGTAATAGTCCAGGGGGTCAACAAAGCTCGTCTCGTTAGCGCTCCTGTCGAACCTGATCTTTGTTTATTTCATGGATCGCCATGATTTTTCCCGCTCGATTTACCTATGCCGGCCAGGCCCTGGAGTTTCCGGGGTCGGGCGGGCCTTTTAATTGTTCGGTGACAGGGCGGGCGTGCGTGTTGACAAAGGCGTGGAAACATCGTAGGCTAAGCCTTCTTCTTCAGTATATGGCCTTCTGAAAGAGGAAAGAGAGCTTGAAGGCCTAGTCAGTCTCTCCTTGCGAAAGCCATCTAAAGGACAATCCGACCAGAGCGTGGTTTCATTTACTGAATTCTCCATGTTCTGCTTCCATTAGCGGTCAACTTCTCAGGGTCAAAGACATTAACATTCTCTTATAGGAGGAGAACATGGGTAATAAATTATATGTAGGCGGTTTGCCTTATTCGGTAACTGAAGGGAAACTGCAGGAAATCTTTTCGGCGCACGGGACCGTGGAATCGGCCAACGTGATCTCCGACAAAATGACGGGTCAGTCACGGGGTTTTGGCTTTGTGGAGATGAGTTCCGGGGCCGAGGCTCAAAAAGCCATCTCAGCCCTCAACGGCACCCAACTCGATGGGCGCACCCTGACCGTTAATGAGGCCAAACCGATGGCCAGGCGTGATGATGGTGGAGGTCGAGGAAACTCTGGCGGCGGACGTAACCGCTGGTAGCGTTGTAGTTCTTAAACTAACGGAGAAAAGGGCAACGGGTCGGGTTGCCCTTTTCTTTACGTTATCAGCGCCCCGTCGCCCTCAACCAAGTTGTGCGGCTGCTGTGGTTCATCGCACCCGGACTACCGGGGTCATGGCGACGGCGCTTTGATTACCACCAGCTCCATTTATCTACGCGAGCCTGAACACCAGGTGCCCTGCTCGCCGAGTTCCCGTGACGTCTCCATCATTCGAACCGCTTCGCGCTTAACTCCGGTGTTAAAGGTCCTTCGTTTTTTTATCGCACACCTACTTTAGATTTTTGTTTCCTTTTTAGGTGTCCGTCAAACCCGGGCAGCTCCATTTCGCCCTATTTATTCCTATATGCCCCGACCCGAATTATCGGATTTCACGTTCCCGCTCAGGAGCCGAGTGCCTTGCGCAACTGGACAAAGGATTGCAGCTGGCTCTGGTTGATGACGCTCTCGCTGTCCTGAGCCAGGAAGAGGGTGCGCTGAGTGTCGAGCAGGTTGAGATAATCGATAGCGCCGGCGTCGAAGCGCGCCCTGGCGATGTCGTAGGCATTCTGCGATTCGACCACCGAGTCCCGCACGATCACGGCGCGGTCGTTGGCGCTCTTGAGCGCGGCGAGCGCGTCTTCGACTTCTCTGAAGGAGGTCAGCACAGTTTGTTGGTACTGCGCCGCCAATTCTTTCTGGCGCGCAGTGACGTTTTCCAGATTGCCGGTGAGCTCGCCGCCGGTGAAAATCGGTGCTAGCAGGCTCGACGCAATCGATGTCGCCGCGGCGGCGGGGCCGCCGAAGCCGGCCGCAATGGTCGAATCGAGACCGAGGGTCAGCGACGGGAAGAACGCCGCCCGCGCCGCGCCGATGTCCGCATTTGCAGCACGCAGACTAGCCTCTGCGCTCTGGATGTCCGGCCGCGCCGCCAGCAGCGTCGCCGGCGGCGTGAGATTGACCTGCGGCATAGTGACCGACGCCAGTTCGAATTTCGGCACCGCAAAATTCTGCGGCGCCTCGCCGAGCAAAATCGCCAGGGCGTTGGCGCTTGTGGTCTGCTGTTCGATCAGGGACGCCAAGGCGGTGCGAAAGCTATTAACGGCGACGCGCTGTTGGGAAACCTCGAGGCCGGAGACACTGCCCTGGGCGAAACGCGCCTCGACGATGCGGAGGACCTCTTCGGCGTTCTTGAGATTGAACTCGGCGATGCGAATGCGATCGTTGCCGCTTAAAATCTGCGTGTAAAAATCGGTCACGTCGGCGGTCACCACCAGGCGGAGCGCTTCGCGGTCGAAGCGGCTCGCCTCGGTCCGGTAGTCGGCGGATTCGGCGGCATTGCGATTTTTGCCCCATAGATCGACTTCATAGCTGACGCTGCCGCCGCCGCGCACGGAGTTGGTGTTCTTCGGGTCTTGATAGGTGCGCGACACCGAGCCGCTGGCATTGATCGTGGGATAGAGCGGCGAAGCGGCGACTTTCGCCTGCGCGCGCGCCTGGTCGATGCGCTGCAGCGCGGCTTCGAGGTCGAGATTTTGCGCCAGGGCAATTTCCACCAGGCGATCAAGATCGGCGCTGCCGAGCTCGCGCCAGAAAGGCGTCGTGCTCGGTTGCGGATTCACGCGGACTCCCGCGACGCTGCTCCAGCCAGCGGGAATCGCGACATCAGGCCGCTGATAGTTGGGCGCCAGGCTGCAAGCCGACAAGGCCAGCGAGAGGGCGACGGTACCGTTCCATAGCTGTTTACCCATGATCCACCTCATTCGGAAGCCAGCGCGATGACCGGATCGAGCTGCGCCGCTTTGCGCGCTGGCAGGTAGCCGAAGATCAGGCCGGTCGCTGAAGCGCAGACAAAGGCGAGCACCGCCGGTGCGATTGAAAAAATCACCGCCATGCCGCTGTAGCGCAGCACCAGGCCGGCGCCGACGCCGACGAGAATTCCCAAGACGCCGCCGGCGGCGCAGACCACCGCGGCTTCGATGTTGAATTGCAACAAGATGTCGCGCATGCGCGCGCCGGTGGCCATGCGGATGCCGATCTCGCGGGTGCGCTCGACGACGCTCACCAGCATGATGTTCATTACGCCGATGCCGCCGACGAGCAGCGAGATCGCGGCCACAGTGCCCAACAGCAAGGTAAAGGTGTCCTGGGTTTCCATCGCCGCCTGCAGATAAGACGCCATATTGCGCACGCTAAAGTCTTCGGTCTTGTGGCGATTTTTAAGTAGGCTCTCGACCCGCCCTTGGGTCGCCTCGATGTCCGACGCGTCGGTGACCTTGACGGTGATGCTGCTGAGATAATTTTTGCCGAAGATGCGCACCAGGCCAGTAGTGATCGGCACGAAGATCACGTCGTCTTGATCGCTGCCGAAGGGTGAGGCGCCTTTTTCGCTCATAACACCGATTACGATGAACGGCACGTTGCGCATCAATACATACTTACCCACGGGATCGCGACCGTCCGGGAAAAGCGTCTTGGCGACGGTTTTGCCGAGAACGACGACGGCGGCGTAGTGTTTCATATCGTCGGCGTTAAAAAACTGTCCTTCGGCTACCGGCCAGTCGCGCGCCGCAGGAAATTCCGCGCCGGTGCCCTGAACGGAAGTTTGGTAGTCGATGTTGCCATAGCGCGCGGTGGCGCGGCCGTTGCGCTCGGGCAGAGCGGTTTCGATATTCGGCAAGGCTTTGATCGCTTCGGCGTCTTCCGGCACCAGGGTCGCGATGTCGCCGGAATTACGAATGCCCGCAGCACCGGGCCGGATCAGCATCAAATTGGTGCCGAAGGAGCTGATGCGGTCGAGAACTTTCTGGCGGCTACCCTCGCCCACGGCAAGCATCGCCACCACGGCGGCGACGCCGATGATGATGCCGAGCAACGTTAGCGCGGTGCGAAACAGATTGACCCGCAGCGAGCGCCATGCGGTGGTCAAGGCCTCCTGCACGCTGGCGGCGAAGCTGACGCCGTCGCTCAGTTCGCGCTCGCCGTCGCCGGTCACAGCGCCGTCGCTTGCGGCGGCGCCGATATCTTCGATGATCCGGCCGTCTTGCAGGCGCACGATCCGTTCGGCGTTTTGCGCGATGTTTTCCGCGTGCGTGATGAGAATGATCGTGCGCCCCTCGGTGTGCAGCTTCCTGAGCAGTGCCAGCACTTCGTCGCCGCTCTTACTGTCCAGAGCGCCGGTGGGCTCGTCGGCGAGTATCACCGGCGGATCGTTGACCAGCGCCCGGGCGATGGCGACGCGCTGCTGCTGGCCGCCGGAGAGTTCCGACGGGCGGTGATCGGTGCGGTCGCCGAGGCCGAGCCGCTCGAGCAGATCAATCGCCCGCTGGCTTCGTTTCTGCTTCGGCAAGCCTGCGTACACCGAGGGGATTTCCACGTTCTCGCACGCCGTCGCGGTGGCCAGAAGATTGTATTTCTGAAACACAAAGCCGAAGGTTTCGCGGCGCAGGGCGGCGAGATCGTCGGGCTCCAGATGGGCGGCTTCTCTGCCCAGCACTTTGTAGCTGCCGGCTGTCGGCCGGTCGAGGCAACCGATAATGTTCATCAACGTCGACTTGCCGGAGCCGCTTTGGCCCATAATCGCGACAAACTCGCCGCCGCGGATTTTTAGCGACACGCCGTCCAGGGCGCGCACTACGGTTTCGCCGTTCTTATAGTGCTTATGAATGTCGCTCAGTTCGAGAATCGTCGCGTTCATAGTTGCGGTCCTCGGTTGAAGCGCGGCGTGTTGTTCCGTTGGCCGCCAGCCTGAATGCCTCCAGCGCCGCCGGGGCGGCTGGTGGCGATCTGATCGCCTTCGTTCAAACCTTCGGTGACTTCCGCTTGGGTGCGGGTCAGGAGGCCGATGTGGATCGTGCGCGGCTCGCGCCCGGTCGGAGTCACGACCGAAACTCGGTAGGCCTTGCCTTTGTCGTTATCCGCGTTCGGCACGCGTCGGGTCAAAACTTCCGCGGGCAAAATCAACGCATTGTCGGCCTTGCCGAGGATGAAAAATACCTGAGTCGTCATGCCGGTCATGAGCCGGCGTCCCTCGTTGTTGACGTCGATCAAAACGTCGTAGAGCACCACGTCGTTGACGATCTGCGGCGAGGGCTGAATCTGCCGAACTTTGCCTTGCCAGCGGTGCTCGCTGTCGCCGAGCGTGGTGAAATAGGCCGGCATGTTTTCTTTTAGCCGGCTCACATCTGCCTCGGCCACCTGCGCGCGCACGGTCATTACGTTCAGATTGGCTACTTGCATAACGGTGGGTGCGGTTTGATTGGCGTTCAACGTCTGTCCCTCCTTGGTTGGCAAAGTGGTAATCGTGCCCGACATGGGCGCGTAAATTTTGGTGAAGCCCAAGTTGGTCCGGCTCGCCTTCAGGTTGGACTCCGTCTCTTGCATCTGCGCTACGATCGAGTCGACTTGCGCTTTGGCGACCGCCGCCTGGGATTCGCTTTCCTGAAGGACCTGTTGGCTGACCGCGTTGACCGCGATCAAATTCTGATTGCGCTTCAAATTCTGCTGCGCCAAGGTAAGCTCGGCCTTCTGCTGATTTAACTGGGCGCGCAGACTGTTAAGGCGCGCTTCACCGGCATCCACCTGGGCCTGAAAAACCCGCGGGTCGATTTCAGCGAGCAGTTGGTTCTGCTTGACGGTATCGCCGATGTCGACGTAAATCCGCTTGAGCTGTCCGGACACCTGGGTGCCGACGTCGACATATTGCTGCGGCTCGAGCTTGCCCTGCGCGGTCACCACTTCTTCGATGTTGCCGCGGCTGACGGTCACGGGCGTGCTGGCGTCCTGTGGCTTCTGCGACGCGCTGCTGTACCAGTACCAGCCGCCGCCGCCGGTCACCGCGACGGCCAAAAGACCGATCAGCTTTTTTCGTTGCGATTTTGCCAGGGTAAATTTCCAAGTCATATTTTTACTTATCCCTTTGCCGAGGTTGTCATCTCTTAGTACGAATCACCGGGCGCCAGTCTTCGCCCGGCCAGTGAAAAAAACGCGCCGGGATTTACCGGCGCTTGGAGAATCTGGAATTTCCTTTCAATTTGCGGCGCGGCCGCTCAATTTTGTTTGGGCGGTGCTGGCGGGCGGCGCAACAGGTCCGCGAGCGTCCGCCGTTCGTCGGGCGCCAGCTCTACGGCGATCTGCTTGATAACTTGACTCAGGTGCTTGAACATTTCTTCCCGCAGTTCATCGAATTTCTTAACCTGCCGATCGTAGGCCGCTTCGTCGAAGGTCTCGGCGCTCATCAAGCGAAGCGCTTCGTTGCGCGCCGCGTCCAGTTGCTCGCGCAGCGGGTCGCCGGCGGCGCGAATCTGGGCGAATTTTTCGCGAAAACGGGCTTGCACCGCTTCCGGCAACTTCTTCAGAGCTTCTTCCATGCGCTGTTGGGGCGTCGGCGGGCGGTCGACACCATGCGGCACGCGGCCCAGAATGACGCCGAGAAAAAGCAGGTTTAAAACCAGCGAGGTAAAAAATGCCAATTTGAAAGTCTTGCTCATAACAGTGCCTCATCGGCCGATAAGAAATTCTGGACGCTCGAGGCGCTGTCCTCGGCGCTTTGGTTTGTGTCCGATGGCAGGCTGAAGCCGATCGCCATGCCGAGGATCAGCGCGGCGGCGAGCACATAGGCCGGGTTCGGCAAGTGAAATTCCGCGCAAAGCTCGCGCATCCACTGCCAAAGCGAAACAGTCCGATTCTGCGGCAGCTGGCGCGCCTTGAAAATGATTCGCCGGGCCAGGTCGGGACTGGCCGGTTCGAGCCGGCGCGAGCGCAGCAGGTTGTCGAGTTTGTCGTCACGGTGATCTTTCATAACCACCTCATAGATAGGCTTTCATGCGTTCTTTTAAAGTTGTCTTGGCGCGCATGATCAATGACTGCAGCGCTTTAAGATTGAGCCCCATGACATCGGCCGCTTCCTGGTTGCTTAAGCCCTCGTCGAAGCAAAGATTCAAAGCGGCGCGCTGACGTTCCGGCAGGGTGGCAATTTCCTTCTCTAACATTCTTTGCTCTTGGGCCCGCATCATCGTTTCGTCCACCGGTTCGCGATTGTCGATCAGCTGGCTCTCGTCATCGAGCTCTACCGGACCTTTTCTTTTGCGCCAATCGAGGCCTAAATTCACCACCACACGGTAAAACCATGTGGTAAACTTGCTGTTACGCTCGGGTTGCCAGAGCGCCGGATTCTCCCACAACTTGAGAAAGGCGTCTTGCACCACATCTTCGGCTGCTTCCTTGCTTTGCAGATAGCGATAAGCCAAGCGGTAAAAACGTTTGGTATGGCGCTCGACGAGAACCGCAAAGGCCTGGCCGTTGCCCTCCTTAATAAGCGCGAGCAGTTCGTGATCTTCTTTGTCGGGCCCAGCTGCCGGCATAGTTTTGTAGATGCTGAATAAAAACTGCGACTGACGAGGGTGATCATACAACCAGCGGGCTCCGAAGATAAGGACATTTAGACTGCTGTCCAATGATTGATACGATTACCCGGGCGAAAGTCTTCGCCGACCCGGCGCTTTCTATGTTTTTTTCTGCGTCCGGACGGGACAGCGGGTTGTCGAGCAAAACGAGAAACTGCGCGCACTCATCATAGCAACTCGGACCGCAAGGCTCGATAGTCATGTCTGTCGTCTTGCGGTAGTCCGACCGATGCCATGGGGCGAGCCTATAGGGCGTCTTGGCTATAAATTAAAGGACTGACCGCGTAATCTGGTTTTCTTGGCACTTTTTCGGTTGAAGGCAACAGGTCCACGGTGATAAAAGTTGAGTACAATGACGGCGCCCAAAGGGACGCCGTCTAGAATCGCGAACAGGAGGTTAGTCATGCCGCTACCGGAGTCCTACTGGCCAAGGAAGAAGATCGGCGAGCTGTCTCCGACCACGACGGTCGGCGCTTACGAGTGGTACTACTTCTCGATCCCGCGGGGCGTCTCGACCGTGGCGCTCCCGGTGGGCATGGGGGAGTTTACACCCAAGGAAATCCAACGGGTTTTCGAGCCTGCGGCCGACTACGCCAGGACGCTGGCGAAGTACGACGTGGATCTTATTGTGCAGGGTGGCGTGCCGCTGCCTTGCGTGATGGGCCCGGACTTCCTGGATGAGCTCCTCGGCCGTATGCATGAAGCGACAGGGATCCCAACGACCGCCAACGTGCTCAGCATGGTGGCTGGTGCGAAACGCCTTGGACTCAAGAACATCGCACTGGCCAACAAGTGGACCGATCCGATGAACGAGAACCTCGCGAAGTTCTTTGGGCGCGAGGGGATCGGTGTCGCCGGCTGGTCGACGCACGTGATGACACCGCAAGAGTTCGAAGGGATGGCCCAGCAAGAGGGACTGGACCTGTCCTACCGGCTTGGTGCGACCGCACTTGCGAAATACCCCGAGGCCGACGGCCTCTACGTCGGCGGCGGGTCGTGGCTGGGCCTACCCAGCGCGGTACGCTTGGAAGAGGAGTTCGGCAAACCGGTGTTCAGCAACTCGCCCGCCTACGTCCGGCACCGCCTCGAGTTGTTGGGGCTGTGGGAGCCGATTCCTGGTTATGTGCGGCTGATGGCTTTGGAATAGGCTGGCCGCACGGTTCTGTCACAACTGCAACTTAGGATCATCGCAACCGTGGCGGAAGGCCTTGGCTTACAGTTAGATTCCATCACGGGGAAGGATGCCGACAGGATCATAATAAAGGCGTTGGGACCGTCGCCTGGATGGGATTCCCCAAAAGGAAGCCTACCCAAGCTTAAAGCCACGAGACAAGTTGATCGTTTCCATTAAACAGCGACTTCCCTCCTGGAGACCTGTCAAGATACGGAAAAGGGGGGACTGTCCCTTTTCTGATTCCCCTGTATGGCAAAATTGCACGGATCCTCTTTTCTTTACCCCGCACCTTGACTATAAAGTAAAGGACTGACCCCATAATCCTCCTCTACGCTACCCACTTTGTGACCCAATTTCGCCAAGTTGTGACGGACAAGAAAGTCGAGTCGTAGAAGGCTAACCCCAATGTTTTTCCGACCGCCTTCTATATCAGGGTCAGGTTCTCAAATGCGGCCCGCGGAGTTGGCGAAGCAAAATGGACTTGCTTGATCAGGAGGTAAAGAGGTAGAAGAACCTGGTCTCGGCCTGCATCCGTAGGCCGCTTTTCAAGCGACCACTGAGGGTGTTTCGATGTTCTCCGATATTTCATTTGCAGTGAACAGAGGTATCCGAACTCTTGTGACTAACGCAATGCGTTACTTTGCATCGCCGAATGACCAACGGATTGACCTGCGAGGTGAAAAAATCGACAAGATTCTACTTGTCCGGCCCAATTTTCGCCTGGGCAATTCGATACTCGCTCTTCCCAGTATTCAGTTGTTTCGGAAAAATTACCCGACCGCGAAAATCGATTTCGTGGGAAGCCCGGTGTCACAGGCGCTCTTTGCAAACCTACCGATCGATAAACACTATCAGGTTGCGAGAAGATTCCCAGAATCGTGTTGGGATTATCCGAGGCTTTTGCTGAAGCTGCGACGTGAAAATTATGATCTGGCCGTCGAAGTCAGTTGCTCCCAATCCGCCTTGGGAGGGTTTGTCGTTGGACTCTCTGGAGCGCGCTTAAAAGTGGGAAGAGAAGGGAAGTCGGACTTTTGGTATGACGCGAAAATTCCCAAGCCCCTCGAGCCCAACAAGTATCGACTTCTACCGGCATTTGTCGCGGCCATGGGGCTGGAAACTGAGGAAGTATTTCCGAAAATCATTCTATCATCTGAGGAGATTGCAGCAGGGAACGAGATCCTTTGTTCAGCGGGCTTTGACGATAGCGCGCCGATTTTGGGAGTGTTCGTCGGGGGCAGGAAAAGGCACGGGAAAAGGTGGCCGGCAAATAATTTTACGCGTTTGATCCAGAACCTGACGGCACAGAGAGTTCGGGTTGTGACTTTTCTGGGCCCGGAAGAACGAAAACTGATGGCACTTTTTTGCAACGACTTAAGCGCGAACGCGCCGGTGATCTTCGAGCCCTCGCTACGGAAATTCGCCGCGATCGTGTCACACTGCGACCTGTTCTTGACCTGTGACAGCGGACCGATGCACCTGGCTTGCGCTCTGGGCGTAAGGACGATCGCTATCTTTCAAAACAGAGACTTCGATCGATGGGGCCCACCTCTTCATAGCGCAAGAATCGTTTATGATCCAAAAGGCGTTTCTGTGGAAACCGTGGAAGCGGCGTGCCTCACCGAATTGTTCGAGTTAAAGACGCCGCGGCAAAGCGTCCAATCGGACCAGAGACAATCGATTCAGAGCATGAGGATACATCCTGACTTGTGACTCGCATAAGTATAGCGACAGACCTTCATGCCCTGCTTTGCTCCAGAGGAGGCAGTCAGCCAAAATAGTCTTTATTGACGGTTGCTTCCTCCGATGGTCCCCCGGCCGAAATGCTCCGAAATGGGTGTTCGGAATGCCCCCGAGGGGAGGGGCTGAATTGAGCGGACTACGCAGGTAAACTAAAAGAATGTCTCGTTTAAACTTTACCCTAGAAAAAGAGTCCAGCGGATCAAGGGCGCGCGCAGCGAAATTTCAGACTCTCCATGGCGAGGTCAAAACTCCGATCTTCATGCCGGTCGGAACCCAGGCGACGGTGAAAGGACAAACGGTTGATAGTTTAAAAGCAACCGGGGCGCGCGTGCTTCTGGTCAACACCTATCACCTGCTGCTTCGTCCGGGGCCTGCAGGTCTTTAAGAAATTCGGCGGCATCCACTGTTTCATGAACTGGGATGGCCCGGTGCTTGCGGACTCCGGTGGGTTTCAGATTTTTTCTCTTCCGCACTCGAGAGAAATAAACGAAGAGGGCGCGCATTTTCAAAGCTATGTGGATGGGAAATCGTATCTCCTCTCGCCTGAATCAAGCATCGAGATGCAGAAAACGATCGGCAGCGACATCATGATGGCTGCTCGATCAGTGCATCCTCTCCACTGCCCCTTACGATCAAGCAGAGGCGGCCATGAAGACTCACGCATCGTTGGGCCGAGCGCTCCCTTCGCGCCAGAGACAACTCGCCCCAAGCGCTGTTTGGAATCGTTCAGGGAGCCTGCCATCACGATCTCAGAAAGAAGAGCGCCGCGTTTTTAACGGATCTCCCCTTTGATGGCCTGGCCATTGGAGGCCTGGCCGTCGGCGAAACTCAGCGTGAGCGCTACGAGATCACGGGACTGGTGACCGAACGTCTTCCGAAAAATCTTCCGCGTTATCTCATGGGTGTGGGCACACCGATTGATATTCTCGAGAGCGTTTACCGTGGGATTGATATGTTCGACTGTATTATTCCCTCACAGCTGGCGCAGCGAGGAGTGGCCTTTACTTCTCACGGAAAACTTCAATTGCGCCGCTCCGTGCATAAATTTTTAGAAAAGTCTCTTGACGCCCAGTGCGACTGCCAGACCTGCAAACAATACTCGCGCGCCTACATTCACCATCTCGTCAAATCAGATGAGATGTTAGGTTGGCACCTTTTAGCCATTCACAATATGGTGTTCTATCATCGTCTCATGAGGGAGATGAGAGAGAGCATTTTGCGGGATGACTTTCTCTCTTACTATGACAAGAAACGACTCCAGCTTGTGCGAGCCGACGAAGAGCACCCAGGTCGCTGTCCGAAAAAAGCCAAGACCTTTCAGTCCGCCCGTTTGGGCGATTATGAAATCTACACGTCCGCTCAGGGCTTTTGCAGCATACGCCAAATCAGTTCTGGCGAGGTGATGCACTCGGTGAATCGCCCGAGTGATGAAGCAAAAAAACTCTACGTGGAGCAGTCGTTTCTCGCCTCGCGCCTATTAAAGCGAGCCGCCCAGACAGACGAGCTGGTGATATGGGACATAGGACTCGGTGCGGCCTCAAATGCCATGGCCGCCATTCACTGTTTTGAAAAATGTTATGCAGAAAAAGGCGATAACGCTCTTCGGCCTCTGCGCCTTGTGAGCTTCGAATGTGATCTCGATCCGCTCACCCTCGCCGCTAAAGATCTCCGCCGCTTCCCTCATCTTCGGCACCGAGCACCCTTCCAGATTCTTGACAGCGGCAAGTGGAGACACGCTTCAAGCCTGCTCCAATGGGAACTTCTTAAGGGGGATTTCCCGTGTTTTATCGAATCAGCAACCATTCCTGATCTTATTTTTTACGACCCGTTCTCATCTAAAACAGACGCCGTGCTTTGGACCGCCGAGATCTTTTCGCAAATTTTTAAGCGCTGCCTGCCAAAATCAGCAGAACTCTACACCTACTCAGCTTCGACTGCCGTGAGAGTTTCTCTTCTGACAGCAGGTTTTTTTGTCGCAGAAGGCGTCGGAATAGGGCCTAAGTCAGACACAACCATCGCTTTCACGAGGGTGAAAGGAGCTCAAGATCATCCCTTATCTCCACGCCTCCTAGGCCAAGAGTGGCTCACGCGATGGAGAAGAAGCGGTTCAAAATTTCCCACGACTCTTGCAAATGAAGAGAGGCCTCATTTTGAAAAACTCATTGAAGCTCATCAGCAATTTTCAACCGATTCCTGATGACCGGCGTGAGGTCTAGTGGCTTTCATTCACGACAGAGTAATTCATGTACCCATGGGTACAACACGGCGGATGAAAATGATCGCGTTGCGTTGCCGAAGACCAATGACCAGCGGTCGATCTGCGTCTAACGCTGCGAGCCGGCACAGAGTAGGACCCGAGTATTCCAAGGGAACACTGCCTGTAGCTCCCCAGGGGTTGGGAAGCAGGCAAAAGAGAATCTTTTCAAGACGAATACTCTTTTGGTCGTGACAAATCAAACAGTTGCGCCTGCTCATTTTTGGAAAAGGCGATTTTTTCTCACGCCCAGCGCCTAAGCGGTGAGTTCTCAGAGAACAATACGCTCGCGGGTAAAAACAGTTAGGAAAAGAGATGAAGCTCAGGGTTGGCAACGGCTGTTGGCATGCCTTTCATATTCAGCATGCGGCGGTCTGTAGGGAAGCGGGGTTTTTTGCTCAAGAGGGTCTGGATGTCGAGCTGGTGCACGCGAAGATCAACCCCAAGGGCATTGACTCGAGCCGGCCTGACGGCGAGCGCTACGATGAAGTAGGCACGGTTATACGGGACATGGTGGCTTTTGGCATCGATATCATTCCCGACGTCCACGTGCGCACGCCGTTTGCGGAGCGAGCTCTGGGCAACGACGAGGTACGGATCATCGGCGGCTGGCGCAATCAGTTCCGCGGCACGCTGGTGGCGGCGCCGGGGATCAAGTCGATTGCCGAGTTGACGGGCAAGCGCATCGGGGATTGGTACAAAGGCGGGATCGCCACGATGTGGTACGAGCATCAATTGAGGCAGGTGGGAATCGATCCGGAGCGTGGGGTAGAGTGGAAAATCGGCTACCAGTATGGGTCGATGCGGGAGGCATGGAAGCCCTTGTTGGCAGGGGACACAGACGCGGCGATTGTGCAGAATCCCTATGTGCCGATGTTACTGGAGCGCGGGTATAACAAACTCTATGACTTTGTCGAGGACACTAAGCCGCACGGGCGACCGGACCGGGTGACGGTGGCCAGGAAGTCGTTCATCGAGCGCAATCCGGAGCTGATCAAACGCTACTGGAAAGCCTCGATCCGCACGTATCAGTTCATGCGCATCGCGCCGGAAAACTACCCGTTCGTTCGCTTTGTCGAATCGAAAATACGCGTCACCAATCCGGATGAGGCCGAGCGCATGCGCGACTTGGGACAGCTATCAGGTATGGAGGGCAGTTTCTTTCCTCTCGACGGTCAGTTGAGCGTGGAGGGCGTGTGGCGGATCCTGGAGGAGCACGAAGATGCCGGGGTGTTGTCGCGTTCCATCACGCGCAAGGATGTGGAAGAAGTGGTACGGCAGGAGCTCGCGCAGGAGGCATGGGCCGAAGTGTCGCAGACCGACGAAGCGAAGCGCAACCTGGAACGTCTCCAGCCCGTCGTTGAGCGGTTAGGGTACTAAGGGCGGGTAAAGGGCAAGTAAAAAGTAGATTAAAAAAACTTGCGGCAAAAGCCAACCTTCAGGGCGCGCTTGGCAATGCAGCCTGCAGGAGGATAGCGAATGTTTAGCCTTGCTATTGTTCTTTATGTTCTGGTTGTCTTGTTCGCGCCTACGACGGGGCAAGGCGCCAGTTCCAATGTCGCCAAGGCCAAACAAGAGGCCGAAGCAAAGGGGTTTGTTTTTGCCGCCACGCACGAGGAGATTGTCGAGAAGGCGCGCAAAGAGGGCAAACTTCAAGCCCTCACTTCCCTTGACGCCAAGACCAATTTGTCTCTCTCCAAAGCCTTCAAGGAAAAGTATCCGTTCGTGGACGTTCACGTGGAGGAGATCAACGGGACAGAGGAGGGAGACCGATACCTTCTCGAGCTTAAGGCGGGGAGGGCACAATGGGATATCAGTCGCGCTAGCACGGAAACCTTTACCGACTACATCCAACACGGGAAAAAAGTTGATCTGCTGGGAATGACAGAACAGGGCGTCCTGGCCATTCCGACAAAGATCGTCGACGTGAAGAGCCGCAAAGCCATCGCGGTCTCCAGCACTGTGGGCGCGATCGCTTTTAACCGTTGCATCCTCGATGCCGCTAAGGTTCCTGATAGGTGGCAGGACTTCTTGAAGCCCGAGTTCAAGGGTAGAAAGTTTATCGTCGACATCCGGCCCCTCAACTACACGCCGATGGCCGCGGGAGCGGGGGAGGAGTGGATGGTAAACTATGCAAGACAGATTGCGTCCCAGCAACCGGTTTGGCTTCGCGGACACGCCCGGGCTCTGCCTGCGGTCGCGGCGGGCGAATATGCTCTGCATTCGCTGACGAATTATCAAAGCGGCGTGGAAGCGATGCAAAAAGACCCGCGCGGATGTTTGCAGGTCAAGGTTATAGAACCTGTTCCCGTCAGGCTCAATGAGCCAGAGATGATCGTGGAATCTGCGGCGCATCCGTATGCGGGTCTCCTGTGGTTAGAATTCATGGCTAGTCCGGTTGCCCAGCGGATCATCGATGAGAAGGAGCCGCTAAAATCCTCGATTTACGTTCCCGGTTCCGCCCTCGAAAAGGTGGTCCGTGGGAAGAAAACCTGGATCTTTGATTGGGACAACTTCGACAAGGGTCCAAAATGGGTTAGTATGGCGCTCGAAGCCTTTGGTTTTCCTAAGGCGGAGAAATAACAGGGGAAGAATCGAAAGCGTACGCCGAGCGCTATTCGTGCGCTGATGTTCTTAAACCGGCACGCCACGATAGAGGTGCCGGACCGATAACGAGGCGAACGCCTTTTTGTCGACGCATAAGGAGGAGAAAAGAATGTCGTACCTGGAACCGTGGGAGGAAACAAAAGAAGCCAAGCGTTCGGACCAACTAAAGCGCTTTGTTCACCAAAACGAAGAAGAAAAGCGCGTCGAATCCCTGCCGCATGTGCTCAAGCCCCTTCCATCAAAGACGACAGTGATGGGTCAGGGAAGCCCGCACCAGACGGGCGATTTGACAAGCTATGATATCTTGATTCGCGGCCCGCTGTATTGCTTTGCATCGCATATCATTGACATTGCTCCCCACGTTCCGGTGCGCGGCGTACATCGACATATCGCCGCTCCCACGATTTTCTGCCTCAGGGGGAAGGGGTGGGAGATGAACGACGGAGTCACTTTTCAATTCGAGACTCATGACATGGTTTGTTTCGCGCCCTATTCCGTTCATCAGCATGGCGGCGATTTTGAGGTCGGATGCGCAATGATTTCTCTCGCAACCAGGCTCTTCCACATGCTCGGGTTAATGTGGAGGGAACAGCATAAAATGAGTGAGAAGCCGGTGTTTCCCGATGGAACTGAACCCCTCTACGATGACGAGGGGAGGCTCCGCGGATACAAAATAAAAAAGGGGATCCTAGGGATCAGCGAGGACATTGAAGTGGTTGTGGGCCCGGAGCCGAAGTTAGAAGACGTGTTTCAAGCGCGCAAACGCTCCAAGCCCTGGAGCGCGCCGGTGGCAAACACTTATGACCGTTATCTAAAACTCTATCACGACGAAGTTCATTATCTCAGCCGTGTGGATCACGTGGTTCATGAAAGCAGGGAAGGGTGGGAGTGGGGGCCGCACGGTAAACTCAAGTGGCTCGTTCACCCGGAGATCGAAACGGGGGGGCGACAAGTTTGGGCTTACCTGCAGGAGATTCCCTCACACAGCCGGTCCGGGAAGCATCTGCATATGGCGGAGGAACAAATTCTGGTATTGGAGGGCAGGGGCTACGACGTGCACGACGGGACGAGGTGGGCCTGGGAGGCGGGAGATTTTATCTGCATCCCGCGCATGACAGCGCATCAACATTTTAACACCGCCGACAGTCGCGTCGTGCTGTTGTCGGCCATGCCGACTCCCTATACCGACGTTGGTCTCGGAGGGATCGAGCACCTAGAAGACGCGCCGGAATATCCTAATAATGAGGGAAGTTCTTCATGAAGCTTCGTGTGGGTAATGGCTGCTGGCATGCGGGGCACGTTCTCGATGCGTCGGTATGCCGGGAGGCGGGGTTTTACACACAAGAGGGTCTGGACGTGGAGATTGTCCACGCCAAGGTGAATCCACGGGGAATCAGCTCAAGCCGCCCCGACGGCGAGCGTTATGATGAAATCGGAACCGTTTTGCGCGACATGATCGCGTACAACATCGATATTATCACTGACGTCCACGTGCGCACTCCGTTCGCTGAACGGAGTCTGGGCAACGACGAGCTTCGGATCATCGGCGGCTGGCGCAACTGGTTTCCGGGCGCCCTGGTTACTGCGCCAGGGATCAAATCGATTGCGGATTTAAAAGGTAAGCGTATCGGTGACTGGTATAAAGGCGGCATCGCGACGATGTGGTTTGAGCATCAGCTACGGAAAGCGGGCATCGACCCGGATCGGGAGATAGAGTGGAAGATCGGCTGGCGCTATGGTGCTATGAAAGCGGCGTGGAAGCCGATGTTGGCCGGAGAAACAGACGCGGCGATCGTCCAGATTCCTTATGTCCCCCGCTTGCTGGAGCAGGGCTTCAATAAACTTTATGATTTCGTCGAGGACACCAAGCCGTACGGCAGGCCCGACCGCGTCACCGTGGCGCGGAAATCATTCATCGCACGCAACCTTGAGTTGATCAAGCGCTATTGGAAAGCGGCAATCCGAGGTTACCATTTCATGCGCATTGTGCCCGAGCACTTTCCTTTTCAGCGCTTTGTCGAGGCCAAGCTGCGGGTCCATAACCCGGATGAGGCGGAACGGATGCGCGACCTGCGCCCGCTCGACGTCATGGAGGGCCGATTTCATCCCATGGACGGCCAGTTGAGCACCGAAGGGGTATGGCGGATCCTGGAGGAGCATCAGGATGCGGGCGTGCTGTCACACTCAATTACGCGCCGGGACGTGGACGAAGTGGTGCGCCAGGAATTGGTCCAGGAAGCCTGGGTAGAGGTGTCTCAGACCGACGAAGCAAAACGCAATCTGGAGCGACTGCAACCGGTGATCGAGCGCGTGGGATATTGACGAAGCAAGTAAATAGGTTTCTATGGTCTTCCACTTTTAATTTTGCCTTTTTACTTCTGTTGCTTCCGCCTATCTTGCGCCTGGCAGGCCAAGGATTTTTGCGTGTTCCTGGTCGTATTGCTCAGCTTTAGAGGCGCAATCGTCACCACAGACAGCCATGTATTTTCCTTTCGCCATGGAGTATTTCCTGGTACCGGGAACCCAGGGGAAGCCGCGGTAGGTGACTTTCTCGATAAGGGGCTGCGCCTTCGTCGCAAGCCATAAAGCGAATAGCTGTGTAGTGGCCGGAGTCTTGGACCAGCTGACAACGTGAATTTCGGTGGCAATATCGGACGTGTACGGATCCGGAAAAAGGAAGACCAGAGGAGCGCCCTCATTGATCATTGGCATTGCGTTATGGTAGTTGGCGACACAACTTATCAGATACTCCCCCGCCGCTACCTTTTGCAAATTTTCTTCCATGCCACGATTAAGAACCACTTTGTTGGCGACCAAACCTTTTAACCATTTCAAAAACCACTCCCGGGTTTTCGGATCGTGTTGGAAGGCTGCGAGCCTGTCGCGCGTGTCGTAAATGATTTTTCCTCTGTATTTGGGATTGATGCAGTCTTCCCAACCTTTCGGGGCCTGGGCAGCTGGAATCAGGGTTTTATTATAAGCGATTCCGCGGGCTGAACCCGTACTGGCGATATAAAGACCCTGAGGATCCATCGTCCGTGGGTCCGGCTCCGGCCAGTCCTTAGGGAGGGATTTAATGAGCTGGTTGTAGGGAAATTGAGGTTTAACAAAGATCTTTTCTTTCAGGTAATCCGGCCACAACTCTTCGGAAACGAAGGGAACATCGATATCGGGCGGCCGCCCTGCCTTGCTTTCCATTAACATGCGCTGCATCTGTTCGACCGTCCGCAGGCGCGAGTAGGAGATTTCCTTTACGAACGGAAAATCCTTTTTGAATTCCTCTAAAACCGGCTTCGCTTGAGGGTTTGTCCATGTCATCCCGACGCTCAGTTTGCCGTCCCTTTTTTCCACCTCGGCCTTCGATGCCGCCACGAGCTGGGCGAACATGTTGCTCTGAGCCATTGATTTCACGGGAGGAAACACGAACAACGCACAGAGGAACCCTGCGATAAGAAAGCCGACATTCCGTTTGCCATTCATCGGTACACCTCCGTATTGTCCACGCAGTTATCACCGCCACGTGTTACGTCATCTTTTACCGTAATCAACCCAATTCATGCTATAGGTCACAATCTTCGAAGTAGCACGAAACCGATAGGCGCTCCGATCAGGAGGGCCCAGGGGGCTGTCGATTTGCCTACGGTTCAATCGAGCAATGTTTGTTGCTAACCATAGAGCGAGGGAGCCATTCTGGATTTGACGCCTTCTTTGGCGAGCTCCTGTTGATAAATTTTCCTGATCTCTGGATCTTCTTCCTTGTAGTCGATACAATCCCCGCCTTTGCTGACGCTGAGCGTGGTTTTGTACTTTCCCTCGGCGCCGTAGCTCCCTCTCAGCGCCAGGTAGCGCGTGGGAGTGCTGCTGGTGGGAAAGTGGAAGTGAAACCAGCCCGCGGGCGGAACGATAATTGTTCCCTTTTTCCATGGAATTTTCATCTTCTCATTTTCTTTTCCCGCCGGCCACATCAGCGAGTAGCCCTTGCCATTGAGCAGAATGATGTGCGCGCCACCCCCGTGCCGGTGCGCCCGCTTATATTTCCCCACTTCGAACTCAGCTGCATGGCAGATCACGGTGTTGTTGGACAACTGGAAATGCATGCTGGCAAAACCCTCCCCTGCTCCGGGCATGGCCTCTACCTCCACCTGGCGCACATCCGCGATAAAGTTCGTTCTGAGGGTGTTCGACCGCGCGGGTTCTTTGCCCGCGAGGAAATCCTCCACGGAGTTCCACCTCGCATAACGATCTTCCCACCCGAGCGGTGTGGCCTTGGTGGTGAAATAGTCCTCTTCGGCATTGAACCGGCTCTTGAAAACGTGATCGTTGTGAAATACCAGGTCGAGATCGCGGAATAGATTTAATACCGTCGGCGCCATCGTCATCGCGATGTACCGGGCGGGTTTGTCGCCCTGGCCGTTAAAATGCTGGTACCAAGCATTAAGCGGCGGAGAAAACAGACTGCCTTCCTGCCATTCGAAAGTGCGCTTTGGGCCTCCCTCGTGCCACACCGTGGTAGCGCCGCGCCCTTCGAGGACATAGACTTGCTCTTCGTAGAAGTGCCGCTGGGGTTTCAGGTTGCCGCCGGCGGGAATCTCACACAAGTAGAAGTCATTGATCTCTTCCGACCCTACCAGGTTGATAAAGCACCCTTTTCCTCCCTTGCGTTCCCAGGGCCCCACAGTAAGGCTGTCGACGTCCTCAACGGAATATCCCTCAAAGACAGGGATTCCTTCCGTCTCCTGCCACTGTTTATAAAACGTGCGCTTGATTTGTCTGACCTGACCTGCGGCATCAACGAAATATTTTTTCTCCATTAGCAAACTCCCGGGAGGCAGCTTCTTGCATCTGATTTCGGCACAAAAAATTGCAAATGCTCGCTCGCAAATAAGTGATAAAGATAGGACTTTATCTAGTCCTTCACTTTCCTGCTTGTCAAGTCGCGTCTTTTTGCGCGCGCAAAAAGACGCGGAAAAATACCGCCGGATTCACCGACCAGGGAACAGTTGTAAACTAGCGGGCTGCTGGAAAAAAAATGCTTTATGCCTCGACAGCTTGATGCCTCGACAAAGCTCAGCAGAACGCAATTTTCTCCGTCAGTTCAAATTTCTGCCCGTTCCCTTCGATTGAACTCAGGGTAAGCTATGAGCTCGTCGAGGACTCCGAGAAAGTTTTTCAGCGGTGTGCTAACGCGCTGGTTGACATTACGAAACAGTCTCGGTAGTTCTGAGCGGCGGAATACGGGGATTCGATGCCTGACGGCGTAGTAGACACTACTTGGTTGCACCGGGTGAGCAATTGGCCAAAGCTGCGTCCGCACGTGCTTCCCATTGTAGGCGTGGCTTTCACCCTCTGGCTGGTTGTCATTCCGTTTGTTTCCCTGATTATATTTAGCTTTCGACTGGGGACGCCCTGGCAGCCGGGCGCCTTCACGCTGCAACATTACATCACCGCCTATTCCGATCCCCAGGTTTACGTCATGTTTCTCAATACGGCGATTTTGGCCGCGGCGAGCACCGCTCTCGCATTGGGTATTGCCGTCTTCTTCGCCTTCCTTACGGAGCGGACGGATATGCCTTTTCGAAACGTCGCCTGGGGGCTGATGCTGGTTCCAATGGCCGTGCCCGGGATTCTCTTTGCCATCTCCTGGGTCTTTCTGCTTTCGCCCAAGATCGGCTTGATCAACATCTGGCTGCGCTCCTTGCTTTCCCTCGCCGGCGTGGAGATGAGCGAAGGCCCGCTGAACATTTATAGTTTGTGGGGGATGGTGTTTCTCGAGGGTCTTCGGGGCGTGACGACGATATTTTTGATCGTTGTCGGGGCGTTCCGTGCGATGGATCCCACTCTAGAAGAGGCAGCCAAGGTCTCCGGCGCGTCCAACCGCACCAGCTTTTTTCGCGTGTTTATCCCTTTGCTGACCCCGGCGCTGTTCGCAGCGGGCATGTACAGCTTCATGACCCATCTGGAAGCTTTGGAGATTCCTATCGTAATCGGGTTTCCAGCTGGGATCTATGTGTTTCCTACCTACATTTATTTTGCTTCGCAAAGGTTCATGCCGCCGCAATACGGCTTATCGGCGGCTCTAGGAGCAACCTTTCTGGTGGTCAGTATTGTTTTAGTTATCTGCTACCGCCGCGTGGTAGGTCAGGCGGGTCGGTTTGCCACGATTACGGGTAAAGGTTATCGCCCGCGCGTGGTTTCGTTGGGAAAATGGCGTTACCCTGCCTTCTGCGTATTTCTGCTGTACTTTCTTCTCACGATTGCCGCTCCCACGTTCATCCTCCTGTGGCGGTCTCTCGTGCGCTTCTACGTCGTCCCGTCATGGTCGGCGCTCGCGCAGGTCACGCTGAAAAACTACTGGGAGGTTTTCGCGGAGGATCAAATTGCGCGTGCGGTCGTCAACACAATCACGGTCGGCGTGGCGACGGCGACCCTCACCATGGTTTTAGCGCTGGTCGTTGCGTGGGTAATCGTGAGGAGCCCGTTCAAGGGTCGCACTCTTATCGATGGGCTGACTTTTTTGCCGCACGCCATTCCCGGCGTCATCGTTGGCATCGCCCTGATCTTTCTCTATTTGAATCCGCCGCTCAGCTATATTCCGATCTATGGGACGGTGTGGATCATTGTCCTGGGGTTGAGCGTGGGGTACATTGCCTTTGGCAGTAGAGCGATGAACGGCGCGGTGGCGCAAATTCATAGCGAGCTGGAAGAAGCGGGAAAGGTCTCGGGCGCGCGCTGGAGCACGGTCATGCGGCACATCGTACTGCCTTTACTTCTTCCCGCTTTTGTCAGCGGCTGGATCTGGATCGCGTCCCATTCGCTGCGCTCTTTTTCCGTGCCGCTGATCTTGTCGAGCAGGAGGAGCGTCGTGCTTTCGGTGGTCATGTGGGATCTGTGGAACAACGGCAGAGCAGGGCCGACCGCGGCGCTGGGATTCTTGCTGATTGTCGCTTTGACGATTTTGACGACCGGAAGCCGCTGGATTGTGACCAGGCTAAGCCGCCAGGAAAAAGGCTAAGCCGGCGGGTCCGGCAGGCTATCGACCGGGTTATAAAAGAAAATTTTGGGTTAGCGCAGAAATGACAGAAACGGAGAAACGCGCTCCCGCCGAGTTGGAAAAGGTCGGAGAAGTACTGCGGCTCTATACGAAGGCGTTGAGCGGGCAGGAGATCCGGCTTGTCCCGCGAGGCGGGTCCAGCTCACGCGGCGCCGGGTGGGTTACGCCGTGGGACGACGGCAAGGCCGTCTCGCTCATGTTGCCATCCAGAATCGACCGATTTCCGTCGCATCGGGACAACTTTGGTTGGTACAAGGTGATTGTTACCCATCAGGCGGGGCACGTGGAATTCGGCACCTTTGGTTTCAGTTTCACACGCCCCTCGCGGCTCTTTCACGACTGGCGCCCGCGCCTGGCGGAACAAGCCACGCCAATCCTGGATGGCGAGGTTCGCGACGTACAACTGCTGCGCCGGCTTTTCCCCGATCCTGTGCTCGGCATGACGATCTTCGAATGCATCGAAGACGCGCGCATCGACCTAAAGATGCTGGCGCGCTATCCCGGCATCCATCACTCTTACAGGCAGGTCGCGCTGCACGTTCTTGCCGAGCGACCGCGGCTTGCGGCGTTGCCGTTGCGGGAAGCGTTAGTCGAAGGTCTGATACAGGCCGGTTTGGGCGGCACGCCCGCAAGCCAGGCGCCGGAGGAGATCAAATCCTCTCTGGAGGCGGCGCTCGCGGTCTTTTATCGCGTCACGAGCGCGGAGGCAGCCGTAGAAGACTCCGCGGAAGCTGCGTTGCGCATCTATCAGCTTGCGGCCGAGCTTCCCAATAGAGTCGCCGAGTGCGACGAATGCGATCACGACCATCACGAGCGGTTGCGTCCGGTGGACGAGGACACCCCGCCGGACCGTTTGGAAGACGCGCTTCAGGATCCGCAGGAAGTTCCCTTCAAACCGCCCCAAGAGGTCGAGTTTCGCCTGCAGATGGACCAGCAGCTATTCGATCCATCGGAGCAGAAATCGGATGTCCCCGATCAGGACGAGGCGGATGCGATGGGTTTGGACGTGGACGGGCCGCTCAACCGCGACGAGCCCTTTTGCTACCTTTATCCGGAATGGGATTTCCGGGCGGGAGCTTATAAAGACCGATGGTGCCGCGTGCGCGAGCGCGTAATGGAGGAAGGGACATCCGATTTCTACACCGAGACCCTTGCGGAGCACCGTTCGCTTGTCGGCCAGGTGCGCGCGCGTTTTGAGCATTTTGTGCCCGAGTGCTTTCGCAAGGTAACGCGTCGCTATGACGGAGAGGATCTGGACATTGATGGCTTGATCGACATGGTTGTCGACCGTCAGGCGGGCACGACCCCGTCGGAAAAGATTTACTGGCGGCGCGAGCGCACGCAGCGCGACGTGGCGGTCGCATTATTGCTGGACATCAGCGCAACGACCAATGAATACGTCGAGCTCGAAGCCTTGCAGGCCATTCGTCCGGTCGCCGCGACCGCGCAGGGTTACAGCCGCTATTTGCGCCAGGTCGCAGCCGGCATCGACGATCGCGGCAAGCCGCTGCGCAAGCGCGCGATCGAGATCGAGAAGCAAGCCGCCATCGTGCTGATCCAGGCTCTTGAGAGCATCGGCGACAGCTACGCGCTGTTCGCCTTCTCGGGCAGCGGCCGGGCCAACGTCGAATTCCATGTGATCAAGGACTTTAACGAGCTCTTGAGCCAGCGGGTCGCGCGCCGGCTGGATCGTCTCGCGCCCGCGCATGCCACGCGCATGGGTGCCGCAATTCGTCACGCCATGAGGAAACTCGAACGCGTTGACGCGCAGACCCGTCTCTTGTTTCTGATGAGCGACGGGCGGCCCTACGATCGGGACTACGGGCGCGACTCCGATGACCAGGAATACGCGGTGCGCGATACGCGTGAAGCGCTGCGCGAGGCGATGCGGCGCAACATCCGTCCGTTCTGTCTCACCATCGATAAGGAGGGAGCCGACTACATGCGCGCCATGTGCGGGGACCTGCCCTACGAAGTCGTGACGCGCGTGGAGGAACTTCCGATTAGCCTGATCACGGCCTACCCGAAACTTACGGCGTAAATGGTTTAACTTTAATCCAATATTCTTGCGCGTCCGGCTCCATTGCGCATCGTCACCGTTTGCTGGCGCACAAAACCGTCGGACCGATCGCTTGATCGCCATCGTCCACTAACCGCGTCACGCCTCTTCGCTTTGGCATCGCCTGGAGCATCGCTTCAAGTCGTCGGTTTCGGTCTAAGGCTCTCCGGCGTCCCGGGATTCATTTCGCTGTCCGCTGGATCGGCGGGTTATGTCCGCTGGTACTTCAGTTCTTCTCTGGCATTGCGGAAGAGTGATGACTTGTAATCAACCACTGCTTTTCCGTCCCACTTGTAGGTGAACGTGTAGCGAGCTTTGACTTGAGCACCCGTAGTGCCATAGGTGAACGTATAGAGTCCACTGTCAACCGCAGTGCTGCAACCAATCTCGGTGGTTCTTGAGTCGATTTTGCCCACGGGCTTGTTTTCTAGGAAGTGATGGAAGTAGTCCTCCTTCTCGGCCGCGGGTAGTCGCGGTTTGTTCGACACGGTAGGGAGAAGGATCGAGCGCTCGGCATAGTTGGCGACAACTTTGTGTGGGTCGCCGGTTTGCAGCGAGCGATTCCAGCGGTCAAACAAAGCCGAGATTTCTTTTCGACCTGAGTGGCAATCAGCAAAGAACAGGTGGCCTAATTTTTCACCAAAACTATCGAACCTCGGGAGGCTCTCGGAACGGGTCGGACCACGCTGTGTCTCAGTGCTTTTAGTTTGTTTTGTCCTCCCTAAGAGCATGCGTTTCAACGTCAAAACGGCGCGGCTAAGCGAGTGGAGCACTCCTATTCTGCGATCTTATGCTGCCGGATCAATACGTTGCGCAGGTCCTGCCCGGTTCTTCCAGTTCCATGATTCTTGCAGCCGGGAGAGTTGAAGCCGCAAGGGTCACACCTATCGCGTCCAGAATCACGAGCTTCGCGGTTTGCATCCCCTGCTTGGGAATATCCCCCGCATGCGTGTTAACCACAAAGTGCGCTAACGCTTCAGTTGGACCCACGTGTCAAGGGCTTGAAAAGCGAAATATCGCAGCGCGATCGGACCTGGAAACCAGAACGTAGAATCAGCCGCAAAGCTATTATGCTTGGATGAATTTTGTCAACGAAACGCGAAAGAACGCCAACTCGGCGGACTGAATTTTGAGGATTATCATTAGGAGGAATAACCCATGGCTGTGAAGAACCCCCCATCCCGGCGAAATTATCCGGGAGGAGATCATCAAACGCGTCCGAGATTCTCGGCGTTCGCCGCGCAACCCTGTCCGATGTAACCAACGGTAAGAGCTCTGTCACTGCCGGGATGGCGCTTCCCTTGAAAAAAGGCCTTCGGCGTCGGCATCTGCTCCGGAAAATACAGGCCGGTTACGATGCTGCTCAAACCCGCCAATACAGACCAGTTGGCGGATCACCCGCATGGATAGGTACGGAAGTTCGATAGCCGGTCCAGGGATTTTGCAGTAAAAGATGAGAACCCGTTTGCCGTTTCTCAACAAATCCTTTGTGCCTAAGAAACCCGACGACCTAACGCGCCGTAGGCGTCTATCAACCAACGGCTATCGATAAGGTGTCGTACCCTTGCCTTCTCTGCAGGTTGTGATATTTTCTGACGTATGAGTGTGACAATTAAATTGTCACCTGAGCTGCACGATTCCCTACTCAGTCAAATTTCGCCCGGGTTAAGCACCTACCGAGCGCTGGAGCATGCTAAGCTGATTCGCAGCTACATAGACAGATCGCCCTTGGAATACGACGTGGAGTGCAATGAAGATGTCGCGCGAGCCTTGCTTGATTTTGCGGCAAAATATTGTCCCGAGGCAGTAAGGGAGATTGATTTTGCGCTCCGGCTTGCGCGATCCAAGGAGACTCAGCCACGGCAGCGCGGTTGGTTTTGGTAATCCAGCTGTAATCGTTCCTCCCTCAACAGCATCGCCCCTCAATTCATCTCTCGCACAGTGGACACCGGACAAGGTCCGGCACGTACACTAGCCCAACTTTCTCAACCGGCACCGAAATAAAATTTTATTAGGGTACAATGCAGGGCCATCATGTATCTGCGTTGCAATCGGCGCATCAAAGATGGCAAGGAACATCGGTATTGGAACATCGTTGAGAGTAAGCGCTGTGGCGGGGGCAAGGTGGTGCAACGCCAGGTGTTGTATCTGGGAGAGATCAACGACAGCCAAAAGCAGGAGTGGTGTCGGGTGATCGAAGCGTTCGATGAACAGACACAACAGAAGACGCAGCTGGCGCTGTTTCCTGCTGAGAAAGAGTTGCCCGAGCACACCGAGGGCTATGGAGTTCAGGTTCGCCTTGAGGCGATGGAGCTTGATCGGCCGCGCCAGTATGGGGCGTGCTGGCTGGCGTGTGATCTCTATGAACAATTGGCGCTTGATCGGTTCTGGCAAGATCGTTTGCCCGATAGCCGGGAGGGGACGAGTTGGCACCATATTCTTCAGACGCTGGTGTGTTATCGACTGATCGATCCTGGCAGCGAATGGCGCTTGCACCGGTTGTGGTTTGACAGGAGCGCGATGGGGGATCTGCTGGGCGAGGATGATGCGCTGGTGGAGAAAAATGCGTTGTATCGTTGTCTGGACAAAGTGCTCGAGCACAAACAAGCCCTGTTCAGCCATCTCACTGAACGGTGGCAGGGGCTATTTGGCGCCAAGTTTGACGTGCTGCTCTACGATCTGACCAGTACTTATTTCGAGTCCAGCGAGCCCGATGACGAGAACGACAAGCGGCGCTTCGGCTACAGCCGCGACAAGCGTTCGGACTGCGTCCAAGTGGTCATCGCCTTGGTGGTCACTCCGGAAGGGTTTCCCTTGGCCTACGAAGTGCTGGCAGGCAACACCTCGGATCGAACCACACTTAAGGAGTTTTTAAACAAGATTGAAACCCAGTACGGCAAAGCCCAACGCATCTGGGTGATGGACCGCGGCATTCCCACCGAGGAGGTCCTGACGGAAATGCGTCAGAGCACCCCGGTGGTGTATTACCTGGTGGGTACGCCCAAAGGGAGACTCAGCCAGTTGGAGCACAAGCTTTTGGGTGTGCCCTTTACCACGGTGCGTTCGGGAGTCGAAGTGAAACTGTTAGCCCAAGAAAAAGAACTCTATGTGCTGGCCAAGAGTCACCCGCGCATCGACAAAGAACGGGCCATGCGCCAACGACAGCTCAGAGCCCTCATTAAACGGCTCAAAGAATTGCACGAGATGAAATTCAACAACAGCCAAGCGTTACTGCTCAAACTGGGAGCCGCCAAGGGAAAATATCCGGCTGCCTGGCGGTTGGTCGACGTCACGCTACCCGAAGCAAAAACCCAAACAGCCCCTGTCACTTTCTCTTTCCGGCTCAATCGCCAAAAGCTCCGAGAAGTGCGCCGGCGCGAGGGCCGCTATCTGCTCCGCACTAATCTCGTGGGCCGAGAACCCGCGCAACTCTGGCAGTTCTACATCCAACTGGTCGAGATCGAAGCCGCCTTCAAAAACTTAAAAGATGATCTCCAATTGCGTCCAATTTATCACCAGCTCCAACACCGAATTGAAGCCCACATCTTTGTCGCCTTTATGGCCTACTGCTTACATGTCACGCTCAAGGCTCGGCTTCGGCCTCTCGCCCCCGGACTGACCCCTCGGGCAGTGCTCGACAAGTTTGCCACCATGCAGATGCTCGATGTTAAGTTTCCCACTACAGACGGTCGCACTTTGATTCTTCCCCGTTACACCGAGCCTGACACCGATCACAAGCTCTTGTTAGAGCAGCTCAAACTCACTCTGCCGCCCCAGCCACCACCCCGAATCACGGCCGACGGCGATCGCGTGCATTGAAGACGACATCCCCAATGTAGTGGAGACCTTTTGATTGCCCTGGTTGTTTTTATTGCTTTTTCTCCTCCCTTACCCTTCCGCTTGGTAAGGTTGGGCTAACTCCAACGTCCGCTGAATACGGCGAATCCAAACCCAGGACGCGTGGCGGCGGCTCGCGTGCTCGCATGGGTAGGGCATCGTCCGTGAACAGTCGGCGACTGCCGACTCAAAACGCCGCCGAAGGCGACGGAAGTAGGCCGATACGTCGGCGAGCCTTACCGGAGAAGGCTTTCGGGTACCCAGGATGACGTAAGCGAACTCGGGTTCAATCTTCTGAATTTGTCCGAGCGCCTAGGAGTAGAAGCAGAGTTGAAGCGCGTGCTCAGGCCGCGGATGCCTGGCCAGTTTTGTATCGAGGACCTGGTAGCTCCACGGACCCAGCGCAGAGGGTCGGTCAATCCGCTCCAGAAAGTCAGCGATGCCATTCCACCCTTCCGTGAGGAACACGGCCTGATAGATATACTCTGAACCAGCATACATGGAGTCGGTAGTCGCCTTGGCCGCAGCCGCGAAGTCGCGCTCCTCCGTAAGACCGATTGGGGTCACATCGCGGCCCGCCACCCCGAGAGCATTGAGGAAAGCCTGCTCGTGTTCCTGGACTTTCCTCTTAATCAGATCCGCGTACGCATTCCCGAAGCTCGGACGTGTGCTCTTTTCGAGCCCGACGTCAAGGTCGAGTTGCGTTGAGTGCTCGCAAGCAACGAAGTTCGCGAGGTCGGAGGGGGAGCAAACAATTTGGCCGGTGCGCAACTGCATGTTGTAACCAGAGACTTAAGTGGTCTAGGTTTTTTCTCACCCGCGACTGCTCAACGAGGCTACCGATCTGGATCTCACCGTGACATCGGCGATAAAATGAGAAGATAGGCGAAACGACTGGAGTGATGACCCCTTAAGGTTTTCAGAAGTCAAACTCTGCGTTCACCGCACCACCCATCAGGTATTCCGGTTTCAGCGCTGTTACTTGACTGGAAGGACGATTCGGCCGAGTGTCGAGCCTAAATCATATGCCGGAAATCAGAATCGTACTTTATTCCGGAAAGATCGCGTCGACCACTTCCTGGAGGCTCTGGCTTACTTCCTCGTCGTCGGTCAAAGCTTGCACCACTGCGACCTGGCAAGCGAGCCGAGGCGCGATGCCGGCGCTCATCAACGTGCCCGCGTAAATAAGCAGGCGAGTGCTTACGCCCTCCTGAAGCCCGTGCTCGCGCAGGTTGCGCACCTTCGTGCCCAGGTGGGCCAGGCGGGCGGCGTCGTCCTCTGACAATCCGCTTTCGTGACGCACGATCTCGCGTTCGAGTTCCTCGGGCGGGTAGTCGAACTCAATGGCGATGAAGCGCTGGCGCGTGCTGTGTTTCAAGTCCTTGAGCACGGTCTGGTATCCGGGATTGTAGGAAAGGCAGAGCAGAAAGTTTTCGTGCGCCAGCAGGACCTGGCCGCGGCGCTCGACCGGAAGAATCCGCCGGTGGTCGGTCAATGGGTGGATCAAAACCGTGGTATCCTTGCGCGCTTCGACGATCTCGTCAAGGTAGCAGATCGCGCCGGCCTTGACAGCGCGCGTCAACGGCCCGTCGAGCCAGCGGGTTTCCTGTCCCTCCAGGAGATAACGTCCGACCAGATCGGTGGCCGTGAGATCTTCATGACAGGCAACGGTAATCAGCGGCACTGGGCCGAGGCGATACGCCATGTATTCTACAAAGCGGGTTTTCCCGCAACCCGTGGGTCCCTTCAAGAGAACGGGCAGCTTTTTCGCATACGCGGCCGCAAAAATCTCGACCTCGGGACCGACCGGCAAATAAAACGGCTCTTCCTTGATGACATATTCCTCGAAAGCGTATTCCTGGTAGCTGGGATCGGACATGGCACCTCATTCCTTTGCTGAACATAGAATCTAGGGCTCTTCCGGGTTTACTGTGAAGGGGTATTCACCACAGCGCGGCTACGCCGCGACCAAAGTAAATCACCGCAGAGGCACAGGGTTCGGAGTATCTGTTGATCAAGAACTCTTTACTCCGCGCCCTCTGCGCCTCCGTGGTAAGTTCTCTTCTGGGACGCGTCTCACGGGAGCCTGAAGACCCGAATATAAAAGAGCTAGGTTACTATCCGCAGTCTAGGCTGTCAAATCGCGGCGGGTGAGCGCGGCCGCGTTATTGCTGTTTAATCTGGCGCTGGGCCGCGCGGAGAAACGAAAGGTCCGCTACTTCTTCCAAGGTGACTGTGCGCGAGACGTTCTTAATCGCGCCGACGACGGTCGCCATGTAGTCGATAACCGAAGGCTGGAGTTCGCCAACGAAACCCTCACGGAGAATTCTGTAATTTCCTTCCGCCTCGGTCCGATCCAGATGCGGGATCCTCTTTAACGCCACGTCGACCGACTCTTCTTCGTTGCCCTTGATGAACTCAGTGGCCAGCACGACCGCGTTCACGACCCGCTGTATGACATCGGGGTGTTGTGAGATTAGAGAAGTCCCTCCGGCTAGCCCGCCCTCATACCAGCCCATGCCCGGATCAGGATAGTACAGCGGCCGAAAGCCCGCTTTCATGCCCCAGTAAAGGAACTGACTGCGCGCAAAGACCGCCGCGATCGTGGAATCTTCAAAAGCCTTGGCGCGCCCGACGCTATCACCCTGGACGACTTCGACGTCGATTCCGGGTTGCAACCCGTAGCGAGAGCACAGGAAGCGCAAATCGGTATTGGAGCGGCCGCCCCCGGACATCACTTTTTTCCCCTTGAGATCGGCGATGGATCGGATCTCAGGCCGGGCGACGCAAGGAAACTTCGTCAGGGTGGTGGCGCACAGAAACTTGATCGCACGGCCACTGAGGATCGCCTCCATCGCGTTGGTGAGCGAGGTGAGAAACCCAACCTCACCCTCGGCAACCAGATAGGCGAGCTTTTCGCTGCCGCCTGTCTGAATTTGAACGCAATAAGCTTTAATTCCCTGAGCCTTGAAAAACCCCTTTTCCTCCGCGACAAGCAACGGGAGAAAGGTCATTGTTGGATAAGGCATGGCGATCAGCATAGAATCTCACTCGACTTTCATGCGGCGCGTGGCTAGGTACCTGCCCGCGAAGGTCATCGCAAGCATGATCAGAATCAAGACCACACCGAGGGCGCACGCGTGCCGCAGCTCGCCGGCTTCCCAATGGGACCAGATAAGGAACGAGATCACGTTATTGGAAGTTGAATTGAGCATCAGGGCCATCGACAACTCGCGCATGGCATGAACGGCAATCCATAGGGCAACGCCCGCCATGGTTGGGAGAAGAAGGGGAAAGATGACTTTGCGCAGCACTGTGAGCACGGACGCGCCGCTCACCCGCGCGGCTTCTTCCAGCTCTTTCTGGATCTGAATCATGCTGGCGCCGATCGTGCGCGTGCTGAAGGGCAGAAATTTTGTGACAAAAGCCACCAGAATAATCGTGGAGGTGCCGTAAATGGGGATGAAATTGAAGGTGAGATAGACGTAGATGAGTGCCAGCGCCAGGACCACGCTAGGGATCGCATGAGGGAGAAAGCTCAGGATATCCAACAGGCGACGTCCTGATAGCTTTGAGCGCACGACGATCCAGGCCGTGGTCACCGCGATCAATGTCGTTATCGCGGCGGATTCCAACATCAAGAGCGTCGTGTTCCCAACGGCCCTGCGCACTTCACTGTCTTCCAGCAGTTCTTTGTAGCTGATCATCGAGGCTACCGAAAAGGCTTCCGACGAAGGGGCCTGATAGAAAGGGATAAGACTCGCCCAGAACATGATGAGAATGGGCAGCAACACCGCCAAGAAAAAATAGAGGACAAAGAAGAACAACGCGGCGTATTTCCAAATACCAAGATCCACAAGTTTGGGGCGATAACCTTTACCGCTGACGGTGGCATACCTTTCGCTGTGCCGGGTGGCTCTCTGGTAGAGATAAATCAACAACACGCTGATTACGAGGTAGAGCATGCTCAAAGCGCTTGCTTCCCCATAGGTCGGTACGCCGCCATAGGTCGAGGTAGTCGCATAATAGATCTTCGAGCTGAACACCAGGATCCCGTTGCGCAGCCCCAAGACCCCGGGAATCTCAAAGCTTTCGATGGCAGACATAAAAATATAGATGGCGGCTGTAAACAACGCCGGCATCAATACGCGCAGCGTGATCAGGCAGGTGGTCATGAACTTATTGGCGCCCGATACGAGCGCCGCCTCTTCCAGCGCGGGGTCCATCGCGCGGAAAGCTCCCACCAGCAGGAGAAACGTCGTGGGAACGAGTCTCAGCCCTTCGGCAAAGATCATTCCGCCGAGAGTGTAGATGTTGAAGGGGGGGTTCTCCAGGCCGAAGACAGCCATGATTGCTTTATTGATGACGCCGACATTCGGGCTCAGCAAAAGAACCCAGGACATGGAGAGAAGCATCCCGGGCATCGCAACGGGGGCAATCACGAGTGCGTACGCGATGTTCCTCAGCGGAGTGTTCGTGCGCTCGATCAACCAGGCAAAAGCGACGGCGATGGGAAGCGCGAGCAAAACCGAACCGGTGGCAAAGACAAAAGAATTGTAAAAAAGCTCTAACAGAGCGGGACTGCCATAAGCGCGGATGTAATTAGCGAAGGTAAAGGTAGTGAAATCCCCTGGTGTGCCACGGGTAAAGCCGCCAATGATCAATAACCCGAGGGGGACGGCGACAAGATAGAGTACTAACGCCGTGAGGCCGGGGATCAAAAGGTTGGGCCACCTGGGCCTCGCAAGCGTTTTTCCGTGCCGTCCCAGGACGAGAGATGTCGGGTACCGCTGCACTCGTAGCCTGCGGAAAGGGCTATCTCACTTCTTTGAGCCCAACAGCGTCATCAGCTGGTCTTCTATCTCATCGTGCTTGAGAGCTCTCTCGGTGTCACCCCAACCGAGCACGGCGAGTTTCTTGCCTGCGAGCATCTTTGACATTTCAGTCCCCAGGCCTTCATAGGGCAACGCCCTGCCCTCAGTTTCTTCATAAACCTTCTGACCTTCGGGAGAGACCAGCCACGCGATGTACAGGACGGCAGCGTTAGAATGCGGTGCTCCTTTCGGAATCGCGCGGCCAGCAATATTGCCTCCAATGGGTTCCATGGGAATCCAATCCATCGGAGCGCCAGTTTTTCGGGCTTCGATAACGTTGAACACGTAAACGGGCGCAATCTGAAAATCTCCCGCAATCAGGAGCTGAGCAATCGCGGTACCGCCGCGGCCAAACTTTGGCTGATTCTCTCTGAGTTTTTTCACATAGGCTTCGGCCTTTTCCAGGCTCCAGCCTCCCGAAGACACGATATAGCTCCACGGATTGACACGGATATCAGCGCCCAATTTGCCGCGCCACTGGGGGTTTAGAAGATCGTCATAGGTCTTCGGAAGTTTATCTTTGGGGACCAACTTGGTGTTGTAGGCCATGGTCCAAATGTTTCCATAGGTTCCGACCCCAAAGTTGTCTTTGTCGAGCGCCTGGGCCGGAATGTCCTTGAAAACTTTCTTCCAGGGGAAGTTTAGGAAGACTCCGTCTTTCTTGCCCTGCTCGTACGATACGCTGTTGCAGGCGATCACATCCGCCGTCGGCGCTCGCCCCGCGCGTTGCTCCATGGTCACCTTTTGCACGACTTCGTCACTGTGGACGAGCGCTTGTTCTACCTTGATGAAGGGAAATTTCTTCTCGAAAGCGCGAAAGTTTTGTTTTCCCCGGCCGCGCGACGTGTCCCAGATAACCAGCTTACCTTCCTGCTTGGCGCCTTCGACCAGTTCCTCGTAGGTCCTTTCAGAGAGGGGTTTGGTGGCTGCAGCTTGAATCGAGAGAGGAACGATGGCGGCGCCAAGAAATGCGATCACGGTCGAAATTACCAGATGTCTTTTGCGGATCCGTAACGACGTCATAGCGGCGATCCTCCTAACGGTTTTGGCGCGGTAGAATTGTGCAGGGTGGTAGTTAACTAAAGTTTCTTTGGGCTGTCAAGGTTGATTGCATTCTTTCCATGCGCTACCCTGCGCGACAAAGAGTCGGGTCTGTAGAGGAGAACTTTCATGCTGCTAAAGGACAAAATTGCATTGGTTACCGGATCGACGCACAACATCGGATTGGGCATTGCCCGCGCGTTTGCGCGCGAGGGCAGTACGGTCATCGTTGTTTCCCGGCACGAAGACGGTGCAAAGAAGGTCGCTGGCGAGATCGGCGGTGACTATTTCGCCGCGGATGTAGGCAATCCCGGCCAGGTGACCGCTTTGTTTGAGCATATCCGCAAGCGGCACGGGCGTCTTGATATTCTCGTGAACTGCGTCGCGCATGCGGCGCAAGGGGGCGTCCTCGAAGTTCCGCTGGAAGAGTGGAACCGGGTTATAGCGGTCAATTTAACGGGCTACTTTCTTACCACCCAGAACGCCGCCAGGATCATGAAAGAGCAGGGCCGAGGAGCCATCGTCAATATCTCGGCAGCTTCCGGAGAGCGCGCGAGTCCGGGAGGCGCAGCGTACTCTGTATCGAAAGGAGCCATTAACTCCCTCACTCGCCAGGCGGCCGTAGATTTGGCGCCTTACAAGATCAGGGTCAACGGCGTCATCGCAGGCATTATCGGCACCCCCATGGGTCAGGACAGCATGGGAAACCGAAAATCCGATTATGACATTATTCCACTCCGCCGCATCGGCCGCCCGGAAGATGTGGCTGAGGCGGTGGTTTTTCTCGTCTCCGACAAGGCGGGCTATATCACCAACGCGATCCTGCCTGTGGACGGGGGCCGCATGAACGCCATGTTGAGCGCCAGCGCTTCTCGGAGTTAATGGTTCGGTTCCAGCGCCGTCGGAGATTTTAGTTCTTGCGGTTTTATCGCCTGCCGTCGGCATTCTTGCCGGAACTGCCGGACTCGCGCTCGGAACCATCCGCTTACCGTTTCTCCTGGGCGGATTTGGTTAGCTCGGACATGTCGCCGGAGGGCAAGTGGACTATCCTCTGCTCTCGGGAATTACTACGGCGCGCATTGGACCGGTCAATTGAGCGCCCGTAATCTGCTTTGTCTGGTGAGCGCCGTGCTGCTGGTGGTAGAGGTAATGCTTCTACGAAACGCGTACGGGCGAAGTTAGCCGTGAACGATCATCCCGATCTTCCCCAGCGGAAACTGCTGAGCCTTTTAAAGGGACTCTCACGCGACGGCTGGCTGCTTTTTTTCACCTGCGCCGTCCGTTCCTTCGCGTACGGATTTCTGTCGGTCGTGCTCGCGCTTTACCTCGACGCCATCGGATTGGACAAAGTCGCCATTGGATCGATTTTTACGGCGGCGCTTGCCGGCGGAGCTTTCATGACGGTCGTGCTCACGGCGGTAGCCGACAGCGTCGGTCGCAGGCGGCTCCTGATGCTTGGCGCGGTGCTGATGGCGTTTGCCGGTCTTGTATTCGCGATCACAAGCAACCCTATCTTGCTCGTCCTCGCAGCGATCTTTGGGACCATCAGCCCCTCGGGAAAAGAGGTGGGACCGTTTCTTTCAATCGAACAGGCGATCCTGCCGCAAACCACTCACGATCAGAACCGAACCGCGGTTTTTTCCGCCTACAATCTCGTCGGATCGCTCTCCGGGGCGTTGGGAGCTTTGGCTGTTGGTTTACCCGGTCTTGCTTCCCTAGCGCCGCTCACGGGTTACCGTCTTCTCATCTGGGGTTATGTCTCGGCCTCCGTCGTGATGTCGGTGCTGTTTTCTCGTCTCTCGCCGGGCATCGAAGCACGCATTGAATCTGCTGCCGCCCGCCGCACGATCGGCATCCAGCGCTCGCGCCGCATCGTCGTCAAGCTGTCCGCGTTATTTTCCCTCGATGCCTTCGCCGGCGGTTTCATTGTTCAAGGCTTGCTCGCCTATTGGTTTTACCTCCGTTACAAAACCGACATCAATGCGCTGGGAGCAATCTTCTTCGGTACCAATCTCTTCTCCGCTCTTTCGTTCCTCGCCGCCCCGTGGATTGCCCGCCGGATCGGTCTTTTGAATACCATGGTTTTCACCCATCTGGCCTCGAACTTGGTGCTGATTTTGGTGCCTTTGATGCCGAATTTGGAACTGACGGTCGCCATGCTCCTCGTGCGCAACCTCCTCTCCCAGCTCGACGTCCCGACGCGCCAGTCCTACACGATGGCCGTGGTCGATCCTGACGAGCGTGCGGCCTCTGCGGGCATCATGTCCGTGGCGCGCAACGGCGGCGCTGCGTTAGCTCCGATATTCACCGGCTCCGTTCTCGCCGCTCCAGCTCTCGGCTTGCCGTTTCTACTCGCTGGCGGGCTAAAGATTGTCTACGATCTTTGGATCTTCGCCCTGTTCCGCCACATCCGGCCGCCGGAAGAAAAGAGATAGTCCGGGTCCGCACATTCTCGCTCCCGTCCCTCGTGCAGGCTCTTCACCATCGCCGCGGCCTCAGCGAATCGGCGGTCATAAAGCATTGCAGGCTGTCTCTCGCAGCGAAATACTCCGAGAGAAATTCTTTTTTCAACTAGTGTCCTGTGCGGTAACCGCCCGGTTGCTCCCCAGAAATGATCATTGGGAGTCGTTGCCTGTCGGAAAGAATTCATAGTGGCGCGGTTCTTGGAGACTAGGATGTGGGGGGTGTGGCGCTCTTTTGCAGGAGTTGGACAAACCCCCGCAACTCATGCTCCTCCAGATCCGATACGGCCCAGTAGGTCATGCCCGCGCGGCCCCAATGTAACACGTGGTAACCTTGCCGCGTAACGGATTTCGCCTCATGCTCCGAGCCCTCTTTAAAAGGCCAAACAAACACGTTAATGAAGTGCTTCTGTCGCTGGTAGATCAAAGCGGCAACCGGTTTTTGATCGAGATAATCAAGGCGCCCCCCGACCAAACGAAACCCTTTATCCGCCAAATCTGCTACCGGAGGCGAAAAATCCAGCTTGCCATTGAACCACGGTTTTACCGTGTGCTCGTCAGAAGAGGGAACATCGGCCAGATGATTTGCCATAAGTGATCGCACATGACTCGATAGGACTTCGCGGGTCAGAAGCTCGTCCGCGGAGGGACCTCGGAGTAGGGGCACAAGAGCCAAGGCGGCGATCGCAGCGGCGGCCACGGGAGCCGCGAGGGCGACCCAGCGCCAGGGCAGCGCTCTCGGAATCGCCTCAGCTTTAGCTGCTCTGCGCAAAGAGAACTGAATCCGTCTCTGGAGATCTGCTGAAGGCTTAAAGTAGAGAGAGCCATCCTTTATGGCGTTGCGTAGTGTTTCATGGTTCTTGCAGCGCTCTGAGCAACGCGCACATTCTTGCAGGTGCGTTTCGATCTCCAGATTTCGCACCAGATCCAATTCTCCGTCGACGTAGCCATCGATTAAGCTCTGTGCCTCTTTGCAATTCATGCTAGCGCTTCTCCTTCAGCCGATTGCACAGAGACTGCTTGAGACGCTCTCGGGCGCGCGCCAGGCGTGACATGACCGTACCCAGAGGAACGTTGGCGAGCTCGGCGATTTCCTTATACGAAAACCCTTCCAGATCACGCAGTACAATGACTTCGCGAAACTCAACCGGGAGCTCTTCCAAGGACTGCCGCAGCAATTGGCTGTTGTCGCTCCTCAGTACCAGCGCAGCCGGATCCGACAAATCGTTTTCAGCCGTATGTAGTTCCTCATCAAAGGAAGTTGTCAGTTCATGCGCGCGGTGTTGCTGCAACCAGGTGTAACACGTATTGCGCACAATCGTGAGCAGCCAGGCTCGGCTGTTCACACCGCGAAAATCGGCAAAAAATTTAACCGCGCGCAAGTAGGCCTCCTGAACCACATCCTCGGCGTCGTCATCGTTGTGCGTCAGCCAGCGCGCCAAATTGTATGCCGCGTTCAGATGGGGTAGGACAATTTCCTCAAAACGCCCGAGTTTCGGTTGTTCCTGCAACTGTCCCGTCCTGTCCTACTCATCCTACAGCTAAAGACTGCCCCGCCGACGATTTTATTCCACCTAAAGACGCGCAGCACGCCGGCAGTTTCGGTTGCGTGTAACCCAGATTTCATCCTTTTCCTCGCAAGTCTATGGGCAGGAGCGCGACGAGTCAATGAAATTTGCCGGATCCAAGTATATGAGCCAACAGCTCTTGCGGCGGTCAAAAGGGCGAGGGGCCGTACGCCTCGCGCCGGGAATATTTATTCAAATGAAACAGTCATAGAGGCATGTACAATTGCACAAAGGAGCCAACGATATGATAACGCCGCAGAATGTGCAGATCCCTAAAGGTTTTGGATGGCTGCGCGCCCTGACGGGGGCTACCTTCCTTGCGCTCGCTGCCTGCACCCAGATGGTGCATCCGGCACCCGCCACTCAGCCGGCCAAGGCCTACGTAGGCCTCTTCAAGGACAACTCTGTTGCCGTGCTCGACACCGGCAGCAACCGCGTGCTTCGCACTATTGCAATACCACCCGGCCCGCACGGGCTAGTTATTACTCCAAACGGCCGTAAGGTTTACGTGAGCAGCGACGGGGCCTCGACGGTCAGCGTCATCGAAACAGCGACTGACCGAGTAATAAAAAGCATAGAGGTTGGGCCCACGCCGCACGGGCTGGCGATCTCCCCTGACGGGCGGCAAGTGTTGGTGGCCGGATTCGGCACGAACCAAGCAATCATCATCGACACCGCCACGGACCGCGTGGTTGGAGAAGTTCCCGTGCCCCAGCCGCATAACAGCGCCATCAGTCCCGACGGGAGAACAGCCTATGTCGCATCCCAACAGCAAGGAAGTACGGCTCTCGTCATCCTGGATCTCGTCAACAAGGTCCAGATCGGGCGCGTGCCCTTGGAAAAGACACCCCGTGCGCTCGCCATCAGCCCCGACGGCAAGTGGGTCTATTTTACGGTGGCTGGCACCGATGCCGTGCAGGTGTTGGACCGAGCGACCAACCGCGTCGTCGGCGAGATTCCCGTGGGTGCCTCGCCGCACCATCCGCTATTCACGCCCGACGGAAAATTAACCCTGGTTGTCAGCCAGGGCCCGGGCCGTCTGGAGATTCTGGATCCCAACAGCAAGACCGTCAGCGCCAGTGTATCGGTGGGTAAAGCGCCCCACTGGATCGCGGTCAGCTCCGATGGGCGCACTGCCTACGTAACGAACGAAGGCTCCAACGATATCTCGGTTGTGAACCTTGCCAGCCAGAAAGTAACGGCCACCATCCCCGTCGGCAACGCCCCACGCAAGATTGCCGTACAGCCTGGACCGGCAGCTGAAGCGGCAGCCGTCGCGCCTGCGCCAGGGCATGCGACGGAGCAACCGACCGCGCGGTCGATTAAAGATGTGACTGGGCTGGCGGAGCTGCAATTGGAAGCCGATGAATATTATTTTGCGCCCGCCTTTCTCCGCGGAGCTCCCGGACAAAAGCTCAAGCTCGAGATCGAAAACGAGTCGGCAACGCTGCACAGCTTCACCATCGTGGAACAGCATCTGGATATAGATATCGCGCCGAAGGGAAAGGCAATAGTCGAAGTCACCTTCCCGCAATCTGGCGCAGTGCGCTTTTTCTGCAAGTTTCACTCGGCGCTGGGCATGGCTGGAGAGCTGCTAGCCGGCGACGCTACGCTCCACGCCGGCCCGTAGGGCGACCCGACTGATCCGATGCAAAGAGCCGCTATCAGCTGCGAGCTATGACTTCTCCTCCAACAGCGGTCAAAACGACCACCAGCCACGGGGGACATTTCCAGAACATTAAGAGACCAAAAGCAACGAGTCCGAGACCAAAGTCGGCGGGCGCATAGATCGCGCTTATCCACACCGGTCTGTATAGTGCAGTCAGTAGCAATCCGACCACAGCCGCGTTGATACCTTTCAGAACCGATTGGAACCACGGCACTGAGCGAAGAACATCCCAGAAAGGAAGCGCGCCAGTGACCAACAGAAATGAAGGAAGGAAAATCGCTACAAGGGCCAGGAAAGCTCCGCCCCAGCCATTGGGCGGGGTACTCATCACCGCACCCAAGTACGCAGAAAATGTAAAAAGCGGTCCCGGCACCGCCTGAGCAGCTCCATAGCCGGCAACGAATTGCTCGTTTGTGACCCACCCCGGGCCAACAACCTCCGCTTGCAACAACGGTAGGACAACGTGGCCTCCGCCGAAAACCAGGGAGCCGACGCGGAAGAAGCTATCGAATACTTCTAATGCATGACCGGGTGCCAGCTGCCGCAAGAGCGGTAGCCCGAGGAGGAGAGTAAAAAAGATAGCCCAAGCGGCTATACCGGACTTCTTTCCTATTGGAAAGCGCCTGTGGGAGATTGCAGAAAACCCTGTTCTCGGAAAGATCATCAAGCCCATAAGACCTGCAATGGCTATGGATGAAAGCTGCCCAACCGCAGTGGGCCACGCCAGCGTGAGCGTCGCGGCGAAAATGGCAATCGTTGCGCGTTCACGATCCGGACAAAGAGAGCGGGCCATCCCCCAAACCGCCTGGGCGACGACTGCGACAGCAACGACCTTTAGACCATGCAACCATCCCGCATCTGCCGCGTTTGCAAAAGTCCCGATTCCGAAGGCGAAGGCAATGAGCACCAGGGCTGACGGTAACGTGAAGCCGAACCACGCCGCGATCCCTCCGAGGAGACGCGCCCGAGCAATTCCAATCGCAATGCCGACCTGGCTGCTAGCGGGTCCCGGTAAGAACTGACAAAGAGCGACGAGGTCGGCGTAGCTTTGCTCATCAATCCATCTTCTGCGTTTAACGTACTCCTCATGGAAATAACCGAGATGAGCTACGGGCCCGCCAAAGGACGTCAATCCCAATCGCGTCGAGACTCCAAGGACTTCAAGGAGAGAACCCTGGCTTTGACCGCCCTGGAGTTCATCGGTGGCAATTTCACCGTGCTCACTCATAGCGCTCAGCAACCTCTTCGAGTGAACCCTCGGCGATCTCCAATGCTTTTAGTGCGGTTTCTAAATCCTCGCTTGGATAAGTTTTAAGAAACTTGCCCCCTTGAGCTCGCAGAAGCTTGACGATTTTCTGCCACTGCTTAGCCTGACGGTGTGCTTTGGGATTTGGTTTGTGAAGAATCTCTCCGCCCAGGCCCGTGTGTTCGAGTGTCTCTTCCACCGTATGTTCAGCAATTTGTAGCGCGAGTACTCCATGGGCGAGATCTTCGTAACCGGTTTTTTTATGGATAGCCTGTAGTTGCTTTTGGAGTTTTTTGAACTCGCGCATCACAGCCTTAAGTTTTACCTTTTGAGCTTTTCCGAGTTGAGCCATTTTTGAAACTCCTTCGTGGTCTTATTTGCTTTTGAATTTGGGATCAGAACCAGAACTTGCCTCGCGCGTGATTAACGGGCGTAAACTCTCGGTATGCTCGAGCCAGGCATCGCGGACTTCCTTGGCAACGTCGAACGCTTCCAATGTCTCGCACAGGATCTGCGTCCTGCGCATAAAGTCTCGACTCATGATTGGTCGCTTGGCGTGAGTCTGATCGAGAGGCTTCCCTTTGTAGGTAACACCACTTCCCAGGAACTCGGCGGTGAGCTGGTATTCCATTTCCTTGATTCTGCTCTTGTTGGCAGTGCGAAAAAAGGAACCGATCATTCGGTCCGCAAAGACGCGATCAATAAAGACATCGATGATCTGCCTGAGCTTTCTCTCACCGCCAAGCTTCTCAAACAGCGTCCCGCCCATTACTGGCCTCTTTGATCCTTGCACCGAGACATTTCAATTCTGGCGCACTGATCATTTCTTAGATGGAAGCTGCCACGCCTGGTTGGTAACCGGTGCGGCAGCTGGCTGGATAATATGTATAAATTTATGTCCGGATTCCGTGTGGCATCCATTGCACGCGCTAAGAGTCTCGGCGTAGGATTTTTGAAAATCAGCTTGGTTCTTGCGCCTTATGGATTCGCCTAAGCGGGCAATCTGAGTCTGGAGGACGGAATCCAGAACGCTTGAGATTTTCACCCCGTTTTTCTCAGCGTTCAGCGCCTTAGCGGCTTCCATAGTTTCCTTCAGTTCATCAAGCTCATATTCTGCCAATTCCCAATTTACAACTTTGGCGGCGAACCAGAGTTTCCCCGCGTGTAACTGGATTGTGGTCATATACTCTCCCAAGCCGGGCGCTAATTCTCTTGAAGTCGCGAGGTCGGCTTGTACGCCCTTGAGAGAATCCTGCAACGCGGCCAACGCACGTTCATTTCGCTCGCCTAGATCCCGAGCTTCACGGCTCAGGCTGGAGACCCGGAGAAGAATGACGGCAATCGCGACGAGACCGAGGGTGACGATAACCCAAGCGTAGGTTCCTTTCATGCGATCCTCCCTTTTAACGGCTGGGATTTTACTCGCCCTCCAATAATTCGCCGAAAAGCTCACTTACTTTTCCTCTGGCAGCGGCCAAAACCTTTCGTCCCAAAGGAGTGGCGCGGTACAACCGGCGCACGCTCTTCCCCGAGCGTTCTCTTGCGGATCGCAGGTACCCTTTTTGCTCAAGTCCGTGAAGCAGGGGATACAGAGTACCTGGACTAAGCTTGTACCCGTGCCGGGCAAGTTCTTCGATAAACCAGAGGCCGAAAACCGGACCCTCGGCGGCGTGGTGAAGAATATGCAGGCGAATCAAACCTCCATAGAGGTCCTGGTCGGCGCTGTCGTGTTTCGATTGTCTAAGCATATTCGAATTTCGTTATCGAAAGTCGATATATAGACACGTAGTTTTCCTGTCAAGTAGAATTGCGCGTTCTGCAAAGCGTAGCTCTGAAAACCAGGCTTTAGAGAGTTACTTCACATACCGGCTGCGGCGAGCGGGAAGATTTAGAGTGGAGTAGGTATGTTGAATAAAAAGGGAGCGCTAGCTCTGAGGGCTCCCGCCGGATGTGTTTTGCTCGATCGTCTGCTGGCAATAGGCATACAGCGCGTCGTACACGGACAGCTCGCGCTCCAGTAGCTCGTGGTCATCGCTGTAGACGAGTCGGAAACCGCGGCGATCGCCTCGAGGCCTCGCGACTCGGACGTCAAGTCCTTCGCTTCCGTATCGGCCCCTCTGACAATCACCGCAAGTCGAGCAAGCGCGCCATCAGTTAGATGGTATTTCTTGATGATGGCATCAAAGGTGCACTCGGGACCGTTATGGCCCAATTCGACGTTCGCTACATCGAATGGAATCGCCCGTTCGCGCCGCGCTACCTCCATTACTTCTTCCGGCGGCACGTAAAGAAACTCGGCTTGTGGATCCACGAAGCGCTTGATGAGCCACGGACAAGCCACGCGGTCCACCTTCGGTCGAGCACGGGTTACCCACTTCATAGCTTTTGCCTTCCTTGCATGTGCCCACTCAGCCTGCCCGCACCAACGGCCAGAGTACCAATCCGACAAGTCCCGAGATGCTAACCAGAATCGGCTCCTAGACCTTGAAAGGCTGATTAGTGCGTTTTGCCGCCGTGGCGAAGTAACCCATAGCGATTGCAACTTGTGCCGCGAGCGGTCCTGGCATGATCTGGGCGAGCGCGAGGGAGACCTTGTAAGGATCCTCGGTGATCCAACGCCGCTGCTCGACGAGTTCTCTGCGCGTGAAGCATACTAGCGCGCCCGGCCCGCCGAAACCGACTGTGCCTAACCTCAGAAAGTACCTGGTCAGTGGCCAAAGGCCAACCATCGTTGGCGCCGAGGTTTCAGACGATACGGAATTTGAACCTGTCCTCCTCATTTCTTCCCTTCGTGTGCTTGTTGTTGGGCGCTAATAGATTACAGATGAATCGTACATATATCAGTTATATTCGCTGGAGTGCAGAGAAATCAGCTGTTGTTCTCTATCTGAGTTCTGGACAAGGCATGTTTTCGGCGAGTAAAATAAGGTATTAACTCAGACGATAAAGTCGGGAGGAAAATCAAATCCCATGCTCAAAGTTATACCCGTTGAAGATGCGGTCGGGATGCCGTTAGCACATGACATCACCGAGATCGTGCCAGGCAAGCACAAAGGTCCTGCGTTTCGTCGCGGGCACATTATTCGGCCCGAGGACGTATCGAAGTTGTTGGACGTCGGCAAAGCGCATATCTACGTCATGGAGTTGGAGAAGGACGAGCTTCACGAAGAGGATGCGGCGCGCAGGCTCGCAAAGGTTGCCGCTGGAAAGAATTTACAACTCACAGACCCAGTGGAAGGACGCGTCAATTTGGTCGCGGAGATTCCCGGACTGTTAAAAGTCGACGGCGATATTTTGTATCGCCTCAACTCTTTGGGCGACCTGATGATGGCCACCCTGCCATCAAATCGTTACGTAAGGAAGGGGGATGTCGTCGCCGGCACCCGGACTATTCCAGTGCTCGTCAAGGAAGATCTGGTTCAACAGGCGGAGGCGTTGTGCAAGGGCCATCCGATTGTGAACATCCTGCCGACGCCGCCGCGGCGAATTCATCTGATCGTCACCGGCAGCGAGGTGTTTACCGGCCGGATTCAAGATGGTTTTGGGCCGGTGGTCAGGCGTAAAGTAAGCGAGCTGGGCTCGAATTTGGAATCAGTCAAGCTGGCGCCGGACGATCCGGATGTCATCGCCAGCCATATCAAGGAGGCTCATCAGGCGGGCGCTGAAGTGATCCTCGTCAGCGGGGGTATGTCCGTAGATCCCGACGACAAAACGCCAGAGGGGATTCGCCGCAGTGGCGCCAGAGTTGAAACCCATGGATTTCCGGTATTGCCGGGCTCGATGTTTCTGATGGCATACCTTGACCAGATTCCGGTTATGGGCCTCTCAGGCTGCGTGCTGCATGATCCGTTTACCGCCTTCGACGCCCTTTTGCCGAGGCTTCTCGCCGGCGAGCGCATCACGCGGCAGGAAATCGTGGCCATGGGTCACGGCGGACTTCAGAGGAGACATGACCACTAACTCTAGGGGTTCTAAACGTTCAAGGTAGTCCGAGTCGTTCAAATGGATTGAACGGCTGGAATGATGGGACCGCGCAGATCTCCGATCAGCGCCTATTTCATGAGCTGCGCGTTGATCCGCTCGAGCTCTTCGGCAGAAGGCTGGAGGACGTTCTGGCCCAGTTCCGCTAGCGGCACGTCACAGAGATTCAACTCTTCAGCGAACTCCATGCGGTTCGGATTATAATAGATAAGGCCGGTCAAAAACTTTCCTTCAGCTACTGATGCATGGATGGCCTGCAAGGCAATGCCCTTATTGGTGGGATCATAATTACGCCCGAGCTTGTGCAAGATGATGCGGGAGCCGTCGTGCATTTCGATCGCTTGGTCCGTTCCCTCCTCGTAGTCGACCTCGATGTTCTCATACGGAGGGATGAAATCGATGTCGTGGATCGGGTCGAGATGGCTCTTTGCGTACTTCAGGCTCTTGGTCGATCCCTCGTGGTTGTTGAACGTGACGCACGGGCTGATCACATCCAGGATCGCGCTGCCTTTGTGCGCGAGAGCGCCCCGAATCAGAGGAGTGAGCTGCTTACGATCGCCGGAGAAACTGCGGGCAACGTAAGTCGCGCCCAGGGTAATCGCGAGTTCAGCAATATCGATTGCCGGGATGTCGTTGACTTTACCGCCTTTCATGACCGAGCCCACATCCGCGGTGGCGGAGAATTGGCCTTTGGTCAGGCCGTAAACGCCGTTGTTTTCGATCACGTAAGTGATATTCACGTTGCGCCGCATCATATGGCAAAAGTTGCCGAGGCCGATGGCCGAAGTGTCGCCATCACCGGAGACTCCAATGGGCATCAGGGTGTGGTTGGCCAGGTTGGCGCCGGTTGCAACTGCCGACATTCTGCCGTGAACGGCATTGAACCCAAACGATTGGCTCAGAAAATAGGCGGGCGTTTTCGATGAGCAGCCGATGCCGCTTAACTTGACGACCTTTCGCGGGTCGATGCTGTTCTCATAATACGCGCGTTGAATCGACGCTGAGATCGCGTCATGACCGCAGCCCCGGCACATTGTCGAGGGCGCCCCGTCGTAATCTTTTTCGACCAGATTTAAACGATTGAGTTTTGCTTCTGCCATCTTCGATCCTTCACATGTGTGCCGTTCTTAGTTCTGCCGACTGGCCCGCGTCCCAGATCTGTTTTACGATCTCGCCGGGAGTCACGGGCAGGCCGTTGTAAACAAGGATGCTGACAATCTTTATTCCTAGCTCGGGATGTTCGTCTTTGATGATCGCCGCCATTTGCGCGTCGCGGTTCTGTTCCACGAGGTAAATGGTGTCATGCTCCGCTAGAAAATCCATCACCTCGCTTGTCAACGGCAACGCGCGAATCAACAAGTGATTGGTTTTCAACCCTGCAGCCTTCAACCGGTCGCGCGCTTCGCGCACCGGCTCATAGCTCGAACCGTAGCAGATGATTCCGGTCTTAACGCCTCTCTCCTTGTCGATGATAGGCTTGGGAACAAATTTGCGGGCGGTGTCGAATTTCTTCCGCAGGCGATCGAGAATGTATTTGTAGTCGTGTTCGTCTTCCGAGTATCTGGCGTCGGCGTCGTGGCCGGAACCGCGCGTAAAGTACGAAGCCATTCGGTGTTGATTGCCGGGCACGGTTCTGTACGGGATGCCGTCGCCGTCTTGATCGAAATAGCGGCGGAATTTCTTCCCGGCTTTGGACCATTCTTCGAGTTGTTCCGCGCTCAGCCGTTTGCCAAGATCATAAGGCTCCTGCTGTAGTTTAAGCGGCTCTGACAGCCAGAGATTCATCCCGAGGTCGAGGTCCAGCGCGACGAAAATCGGCGTTTGGAACCGGTCGGCATAGTTGAAACTTCGGCGTGCGAAATCGAAACAAGAATTCATATCATGGGGGATCAGGATGATATGGCGGGTGTCGCCATGGGACGCGCCATACATCAGCGAGATGTCGGCCTGTTGCGTCCGGGTAGGAAGACCGGTCGAGGGTCCCCCGCGCTGGATAATGAACAAGACGCATGGAACCTCGGCGTAGTAAGCAAGGCCGATGGACTCGTTCATGAGCGACAGCCCGGGACCCGACGTGGAAGTCATCGAGCGTGCTCCTGTCCAACCGGCGCCGACGACCATGCTCACCGAGGCAATCTCGTCCTCCGCCTGGACGATGGCATAGGTTCGCTTGCCGTCTTGCGGCTTGCGCAACCTGGGTAAATAATACTCCATGGATTCTGCCAGGGAACTCGACGGGGTGATGGGATACCAGCAAATAACCGAGGCGCCCCCATAAATCGCTCCCAAAGCCGCGGCCGTATTGCCCTCGGTAATGATTTTACCTTTGTTGCCATTCGGAATGACTTCAAGCCGGGCAATATTCTGTGTCGCGCCTTTCTCCTTCATGTGCTGGTACCCGGCGTCAATACAAATAAGGTTAGACTCAATCACTGCCGGTTTATTGCCAAAGGTATCTTCCAAAACGGCCTTGATGACGTCCATGTCGATACCGAAAAGGTAGGCCAGGGCGCCAACGTATAACATGTTGCGCTGCTTCGCGCGCAGGGGCGAGGCGGGGACTAGCTTCTGCACGAGCTTGTTCGCCGGCACCCCGAGGTATTCGACATTTTCTCTTTTGAGATTTGACGCCAAGGGCGTGGAATCATCATAGAGAATCAGGCCGCCGTCGTGGACGCGGTGAATGTCCTTTGCCGCAGTCGCGTCATTGAACATTACCATCACATCAATCACATCCTTGCGCGCCAGGTAACCGTCAGCTGAGGCGCGGATCTGATACCAAGTCGGGAGCCCCTGGATATTCGAAGGAAACATATTTTTAGAAGAGCAGGGAATTCCCATCTTGAAGATCGCCTTAAAAAGGACGTTGTTCGATGAAGCGCTCCCGGAACCGTTCTCCGTGGCGACGCAGATATTTAAGTCATTGATTTTAGGTGTCTCCATACAGGGCTTGGTGTTCTCCTCGAAGTTCTTGTAGGCAGGCTTTCAATTACTTTCTAACTTACCATAATCCCCAAAAAAGACAAGAAATAGGCCGATTATCCGGGGGTGTACTGGTCTTCTGAGTCCCAAAAAGCCTCAATTTCCTTCCATGATTTCCGCACGCTCTCATCGATGTCTAACGCGCGGGCAAACTTTAGGACATCGCCCATAGAAACCATTCCCACCAGTTCACCCTTTTCACCCCGAATCGGCATATTGCGAAAGTCTCCCTGGTACATCTTTTCAAGGACTTCTCCAACAAGCGCCTTATGCGATGCGCTAATCAATTTCCCGGTCATCACTTCCTTGATCGGAGTGCGGTTTCGGTCCACCTCCTTTACCGCGACCCGCGTCAAAACATCGCGCTCGGTGAAAATCCCGACGGGACCTCCTTTGTCTAAGACCACGGTTGATACGGTGTTCTTTTTAATCATCCCGGCGATCACATCAGCGATGGATTGCGCGGCATCCACGGTCACTACCTTGCGGGACATGATACTGCCGACGGTTCTAGTTTCAGCCAGCCCGCGTCCCAGCTCGACCGCGAGCTTCAGGATTCGACGCATGGAGACGATTCCCACGATTGCTCCGGTACCCCCAACCACAAGGAGATGGCGAAACTTTCCCGTGTACATCTTTGCCAACGCTTCGACGATGTGCGTATCTTGAGGCACGCCCTGAATAGGAGCGGTCATTACCTTGCGTGCAGGGACTTTATTCGCATCCACACCCTTGCCGATCACACGTCGCAATACGTCCCGCTCGGTAAAAATCCCGACCGGGAGCTGGTTCTCAGTAATCACGACCCGGCCCACATCCTTCTCCACCATAAGCCGCATCACTTCGAGGACGGTGCGCGTCGCCTCCGAAGTGATTAAATCCGTGCCCATTATCTCCCTGACCTTATTAGACAACATGGGATCCTCCAGGGGCTTTCTTGCTCTGCCAATGCGTTGCTCGGCCCAGGGTTAAGCATACCTCATTTTTCTTTCATGAGGTAGCCACGCGCGCCCTGGATCGTCGTGCCCTTTCTCACACGACCAGCTTCCGCAACCGGTAGCTGCCGTAGTCTACTAACATGGCCAAAAGAATCAGCACAAGTACAATCGCTGCGGCCTCTTGATATTGAAATGTCCTAAAGCTCATGCTGATCAAATACCCGATTCCTCCCGCGCCGATTAGCCCCGGCACACAGGCGGCGCGGATGTTCGCCTCCAAACGGTACGGGTCAAAGAATTTCAAGTGGGGATATCTGAGATTCGCTATCTGCAATCTGCTATCCCGCAGAGCGTGTGCCCGCTCACTTTGCGGTTTCCTTCCCGGCCTACGGTGTGTCCTGCTTTTTCCCGGATCCAGGAATAGCCCGGGCTAACACCGCGCGGCGGCTTGAGGTGCGGCGGGCTCTTGGTTAAACTTTCAAGGATGCTGGCAAAGCGAATCATTCCCTGTCTGGACGTCAAAGCCGGACGCGTGGTGAAAGGGGTGAATTTCGTCGGCTTGCGGGACGCCGGGGATCCCGTGGAAGCGGCCTATTTCTATGACCAGGAAGGGGCGGACGAGCTTTGTTTTCTAGACATTACCGCCTCGCATGAGAATCGCGAGATCATTCTTGATGTCGTGAGCCGGACTGCTGAGCAAGTGTTTATGCCTTTGACCGTGGGCGGCGGCATCAACCGTCTCGAGGATATTCGCAACCTATTGCGCGCCGGCGCGGATAAGGTTTCGATCAATACAGGGGCTGTCACGCGGCCCGAATTTGTCCGCGAAGCGGCTAAGACCTTCGGCAGCCAGTGCATTGTGGTGGCGATCGACGCGAAGCGAGCCGGGGCGGGCTGGGAGGTGTTTACCCATGGGGGCAGAAAAGAGACCGGGCTCGATGCCTGTTCATGGGCGGATAAGATGGTCGGGTTCGGCGCGGGCGAGATCCTGCTTACCAGCATGGACCGAGACGGCACCAAGCAAGGCTATGATTTGGAACTCACGCGGGCGGTATCCGAACGGGTGGCCGTGCCGGTGATCGCCTCCGGCGGCGTGGGGACGCTCGAGCACATTTACGAAGGCCTCACCATTGGCAAGGCAAGCGCGGCTTTAGCTGCCTCCATCTTTCATTATCGTGAGCACAGCATCGGCGCGTGCAAATCCTATTTGAAAGAGAGGGGAGTCCCCGTCCGCCTCTCGCGTTCGCTGCCGGGATCGTTTGCGCGGTCATCTCGTGGCTGACCGCGTAGCTGTTTACAGGACCCCTGTCAGCAGGCTCGTGATGTTTTCGCGATCGGTCAATTTAGAGATGCTATCGTTCAACGCTCCTGAGAATGACCAATGTGGACTTTTTCAAGGGCCGTTGAAAGATCAGCCTCTCCTTAGGTAGGTTTTAGCTTTGCAGATTCGGGTTCAGCCTCAATCCCTGCGCCAGAAGCTCCAACTGATCGTCGGGGAGCGGAGTCCCTTCAGCGCCCAACGCCACCTGGCGGCGGTCGAGAGCTACATTGAAAAGGAGCTGGCAAGCTTCGGTCTTAGTGTTGAAAGCGATTACTTTTCTTATAGAGGCCGGAACTTTCGTAACATCATTGGTAGCCTCAGCCCTCGATCGGGAGTCCCGTTAGTGATTCTCGGCGCCCACTTTGACTCGGTCGAAGGCACGCCGGGCGCGGACGATAACGCCAGCGGCGTCGCCGTTCTGCTCGAAGCCGCGCGGCTCCTCTCGCACGCCAGGCTGCGTTCTCAGGTACTTTTCTGCGCTTTTAATCTGGAAGAGCTAAACATGGTTGGAAGCGCGCACCTGGCGAAGAAGCTCAAAGCGGCGGGGACGCAAGTCAGAGCTATGGTATCTCTGGAAATGGTCGGGTACACCGATCGGAGGCCCGGCAGCCAAAGATACCCGTTTGGGCTCAAATGGTTTTATCCGGACCACGGTGATTTTATCGGCGTGATCGGGAATTGGAACTCGGGCTCATTGCTGCGCGGGTTCGCGCGCCAGATGCGCCAGGTTGAGGGGCTTCAGGTCGAGTCTCTCTCGGTTCCCGGCAATGGTGGTTTCATTCCCGAAGTGCGCCTGAGCGATCATTCGCCGTTCTGGGATCTCGGTTACCCGGCCTTGATGATTACGGATACCTCATTCTTTCGTAATCCGCACTACCACGGTCCGACGGACACGCTAGAGACTTTAAACCTCGAGTTCATGGTCAAAGTGTGTGCCGGCGTGGTTCAAGGAGTGCTCGGGATTTAGACGAATTGAAAGGGGGTGAACGCGGAGCGCGGAAGGATTGAGAAATCCCGATTTTCGGTCTTCAGATCGAGCGTGAGAGCTGCCGGGAGATGGTAAGAAGTCACTGTAAAGGGTGTTTTCGCGCAACTCTTACTTCGTGAGCAGTTTGCGCACTTTCTTGAGCTCCTTCTGGCGGTCGGCACTCAGTTTTGGGTACTCCATCTTGAGCGCCTTGAGGGTATCAAGGATAATCTCGGATATGATCAGTTGGGCGTTTTCCTTATCATCGGCGGGGACTACGTACCACGGCGCGTATCGGGTGCTGGTCGCGCCCAGGCATGCCTCATAGGCTTTCATATAGTGCTTCCATAATTTTCTTTCCTCGACATCGGCCTGGCTAAACCTCCAATTTTTCTCCGGCTCGTCGATGCGTTTGAGGAAGCGCTTGCGCTGTTCTCCCTTAGACAAGTGGAGAAAGAACTTGATGATCCGGGTTCCGTTCCGGTGGAGATGATTCTCCAGATCGACAATCGAGCGGTACCGTTCCGGCCAAATCGACTTCTCATCGAGCGCCTCGCTGGGTAGTCTTTGACTGCGGAGAATCTCCGGGTGGACGCGAACGATGAGCACCTCCTCGTAATAGGAACGATTAAAGATGCCGATGCGCCCGCGCTCCGGAAGAGAGCGAGTGGTGCGCCACAAAAAATCATGGTCCAGCTCCTCGGCGCTGGGATGCTTGAAACTGAAAACCTGACAGCCTTGGGGGTTGACGCCGGACATGACGTGCTTGATGGCACTATTACCTGTCTGTCTAAGTTCTCAAAAATCGGCGGATCAGGAAGGAAAACCTGCCTTGACTCTTACCATCAACTTGTCTTAGTTTACGCAACGAGAAAGCAACCTGGGTGGTGTAAAGGATGGAGGGGGAGAAAAGGGAGAAAAGGGAACCCGTGACAACCCCATGCTGCGGAAGGAGATGAACCATGAGAGATGGGTTCAAAGTTATCGATGCGGACCGCCACGTACTGGAGCCGTCGGACCTGTACGCAAGGTATCTGCCGGAAAAGTTTCGCAGCCGCGTGCGGGTCGAGGGGCCCAACCAGACCATCCGCTACGTGGATGGGGAGCGGGTCTCCGATTCCGACCAGCGGCCGGGTCGCGAGGTCAAAGATTACGGCTATATTTTCGCCGGCAACCAGCGCTGGCGCGAGACCTTCGCTGATGCCCTCGCCGCGAAGTTCGACCCCGCGTCCAACCTGCGTGATATGGACCGTGAGGGCGCGGACGTAAGCGTTCTCTTCCCCACCCTCGGTCTCTATATCATGTGGCGCGATAACCTAGACCCGGAGCTCAGCGCTGCCATCTGCCGCGCGTATAACACCTGGCTCTCGGAATACTGCAGCTACGATAAGAGGAGGCTCTACGGCGTCGCGCTCATTCCCTTGCAGGACCCGGATCGCGCCGTGGCAGAGCTCAAATACGCGAGAGAAAAACTGGGCCTTGTCGGCATCTTCTGGCGGCCCAACAAGCTCTGCGGCCGAACCCTGTCGAGTCCGGACTACTTTCCAATCTACCAGACCGCGTCGGACCTGGGCGTTGTGGTCTGCGTGCACGAGGGCGCGCGCACCGTGCTGCCCCAGGCGGGAGCGGACCGCTACAGTGAATTCGGCCGCCACGTTGCCTGCCATCCGCTGGAGCAGATGCTTGCCTGTCTCAACCTCTGCGCCGACGGCGTGCTGGAGAGGTTTCCCAAGCTCAAAGTCGCTCATCTCGAAACCGGCTGCGGCTGGGTGCCGTTTTGGCTGGAACGCATGGACGAGCACTGGGAGCACGAATCGCATGGCGCGGCCAAGACCACCAGAGAGAAACCGAGCTTTTATTTCAAGCGCCAGTGCTGGGTGAGCTGTGAGGCCGGCGAAGAGCTCGCGCCGACCTTTGTCGAACATATCGGCGACGACTACCTTACGATTGCCACCGACTACCCGCACAGCGATTGCATCGGCAAGTTCCCGGATTTGACCGTGGGCGCGCTCAGCGCCAACATCAAGTTGTCGCCCGAATCGCGGCGCAAGATCCTGTGGGACAATCCGGTCAAATTGTATGGATTGGGAGCGTAACGATGGCCAGATTTCGTGTCGTTTATTGCGGCAGCAACGATGTTCCCGTCAACTTGATCAAGCCGATCCTCGACGAGATCGACGCAGAGATGGTGATCGCGCGGCCAAAGACCGACGCCGAGGTGGCCGCGGCGGCGCGCGACATGGACGCGATGATCATGCACGGGGCGATCCCATTCACGCGGGAGATCATCGATCAGCTCAAGCGCTGCAAGGTTGTGTGCCGCACCGGCGTCGGCGTCGACCGGATGGACCTTCGGGCCGCGGCGGAACGCGGGATCGTTGTGTGCAACGCGGCCGGTTGCAATTCCATCGAAGTGGCCGAGCAGACGATCGGACTGCTCATCGCCATTTCACGCAAGCTCGTGCGCATGAACCAGTACGTGCATGAAGGAAAATGGCGGCGCCACACCGCCGAGTTGCATGCCTACCGGGGCCGGGTTTACCGCATCCAGGGCCGCACCCTCGGGATCGTCGGGTTGGGTCACGTCGGGCGCCAGGTCGCGCCGCGCGCGCAAGGAATGAAGCTGAACGTCCAGGCGGTCGATCCTTATTTGGATCCGAAGATCGCCAAAGATCTCGGGGTAAACCTTGTCCCCCTCGACGAGTTGATCGGAACCTCCGACGTCATCAGCCTGCACGCTCCACTTACGTCACAGACCCGCAAGATGTTCAGCAAACCGCAGTTTCAGACGATGAAAAACTCCGCTTACCTCATCAACTGCGCCCGCGGCGGTCTGGTGGACACAGAGGCTCTGTTCGACGCTTTAATCGCAGGTGAAATTGCCGGGGCCGCGCTCGATGTCACTGACCCCGAGCCGCTGCCCGGCGACCATCGTATCCTCACGCTTCCGAACGTCATCGTCACCTGCCACACGGCCGCCAACTCCGACGAATCCTACCGCGACTGCCAGACCCATGCGGCGCGCGAAGTCGCGCGCGTCCTTACCGGCCAGCCGCCCACCACCGAGGTCAAAGACCCGTGGCTTTTGGAGGAAGCCCAAGATCAGGGGTTTGGAGGAGTCTAAGAAAGGTAAAAGTAAAAAGTCAAAATTTAAAAAAGCAGGAAAAAGGGGACTAAGAAAAGAGTCTTCGATAACAAGCGTTTACCACTGAGTTCGGCGTGGAGGTGTTCCGATGAAATTTTTAAGGATGGGACTACTAAAGCTTCTGGTGTTCTTGGTGATTGCTGGCATCGCCAACCCGGCTTGGGCTCAAGAAACCAAAAAGATCCGCTTCGCGGTCAGCGTCCCGCCCCATTACCTGCCCATTTGGCTGGCGAAAGATCAGGGGCTTTTTTCAAAGTACGGGCTCGACGTGGAAGTCATTTGGATTCGTAGTGGAGCCGTGGCCACCCTGGGGATAGTCAGCGGGCAATTGCAGCTATCCGCAGCGGGGGCCGAATCGGTTGTTGCCGCGAGAGCCCAAGGGGCGGATATCGAGCTACTCGCGTGTCCGCTGGATGCGGATCTCGTTTATTTTATTGCACGCCCGGAAATCAAGTCACCTGAGCAACTCAAGGGAAAGGCTACCGGGGTTACGCGTTTGGGTACGAGCATTCATTTTTATATGCGCGCAGCACTCAAGCATCTGGGGCTAGATCCGGAAAAAGACATGACGATTCTTCAACTTGGGACCGGCCCCGATATTGCCGCGGCCTTGGAGTCAGGGAGAATCGCCGGTGCCGCCTTCGCGTACCGCAACGCCTTGCCGTTTTTGCAACGCGGCTGGCCAGTCCTGGTGGATTTAACAAAGATTGGCCTCAAATATCCTCCCTCGTGCGTGGTAAGCAGCCGGAGCTTTGTGCGCGCCAATCCGGATACAGTCGACCGTTTCATGAAAGCGTATACCGAGGCGATTCACGTGATCAAAACCAACCCGGCGCTCGCGAAACGGGTTTACGCCAAAGAGTACCGGGAGACCGATCCGATGATCATTAACAAAGTAGTGGATCTCTACGCCGAAACTTTCAAAGCGATTCCAACGGTTCCCCAAGCCGGCCTGGAGGCCGTAATCCAGGACCTGGCCGCCAGGAAATCTTTGTCAAAAGAATTCCTGAACCCGGATCTTTACAAGGACGACGCGCCGCTGCAGAAGCTCATTAAAGAGGGCTGGTTCGAGCAGTGGCGAAAGTGACCGCCGACCCGAGACGAGAACAAAAGGTAAAATTAAAAAAGTGGGGCTCCACACACCCCGGTCACTCCGCCCCGCTAAGATCAAGACTCGATAGACGCGACCGCCGAATCTTTTGATCGTTGAATTTTTTGTTTGTCGAGGATAAGGAAGCTGGCCAGAGGGAGCGTCAATCGCCGGCATCGGCCCACGTCCCTGGGTTCGTCGTTGTCGTTCGGTCTCGGAGTGTCGCAAAACATTCTTTTTGGCATCGCACACACGCTGGACGACTCATCTTCTCCCGCCTGGCGAGCCGGCCCTCGATTGCGTTGGCGGGCGGGTCGTGGGTTCATACCGCGCAGCGGCATTGAAAGCTCAAGATCGAAGATCTCCGCCTGATCATGGCCGGCAACATCAAGTGGCTGCTGAAGTTGCACTAAAGGACTAAGGAGTTGTTCCGATGAAATTCCTAAAGACGGCTTTGATAGGGTTTCTTGTGCTCTTGGTGATCGATTGCATCGTCGGACCCGCTTCATCTCAAGAAACCAAGCGCATCCGGTTTGCGGTCACGAGCCCGCCCCATTTTCTGCCCATCTGGCTGGCGAAAGATGCCGGTCTTTTCTCCAAGCACGGACTGGATGTGGAAGTGATTTTGATGCGCAGTGGCGCTTTGGTCACGCTTGGAATCATCAGCGGGGAGTTGCAGCTATCGGGAGCCGGGGCGGAATCAGTTGTCACCGCCAGAGCTGAGGGCGGGGATGTCACACTCCTTGCGTGTCCGTTGGATGCGGATCTGGTTTATTTCATCGCGCGGCCGGAGATTAAAACGCCCGACCAGCTTAAAGGGAAGGCAACGGCCGTTTCGCGGTTGGGTACGAGCATTCATTTTTACCTGCGCACGGCGCTAAAGCATCTCGGCATGAACCCGGACAAGGACATGACGATTCTTCAGCTCGGCGCCGGACCCGAGGTAGGCGCCGCTCTGGAAACTGGAAGAATTGTTGCGGGTATCCTCGCCTACCGCAATGCCTTGCCGTTTTTGCAGCGCGGATGGCCGATCCTGGTGGATCTGCCAAAGACCGGGCTCAAATATCCGCCCTCCTGTGTGGCAAGCAGCCGCAGCTTCGTGCGCAACAACCCGAATACGGTCGAGCGTTTCATGAAGGCGTATACCGAGGCGATTCATGTGATTAAAACCAACCCTGCGCTCGCGAAACGGGTTTACGCCAAGTGGTACCGCGAGTCCGATCCGACGGTCGTAGACAAGGTGGTGACCGTCTACGGGGGACTTTTCAAGTCGATCCCAACGGTTCCCGAGAGTGGGCTGGAGACCGTGCTCCGCGAACTAACGTCGCGGAAACCTTTGCCGAAAGAGTTTCTGCAGGCAAATCTCTACAAGGACGACGCTCCCTTGCAGAAACTCGTTAAGGATGGCTGGTTCGAACAGTGGGGAAAGTGATCACGGGGGCTTACCCGCTAACAGTTCCAGAAGCATTTCCAGCCAAAATCTCTAAGAAGGTTGTTTGAGCGTGAATCCGGCACTGCCGTAGAGCAAGTAGTCAGCCCAGTCAACCGACTTCACGTCCTGCAACACTTTGGTTCGGCCGCTTCGAAGTGCCGACCCGATAGTTTTCCCTTGCAAAAGCTCAGTGTAGAACACTTCAGCAAAAGCCGCAGCGGAATCATCGCCGACGGGCCAGTAAGTCCCAAGATAGTTGGCGACTCCACCGCGCAGAAAGGCTTCGGCAAGTCCGACATTTTCAGCCAGGCGCCGGTTTACTTTTTTCGGTTTGTCTTTCTTGCCGCGCTCGCCGCGTATGCGGCCCGCTTCGCAGGCATTAAAGAACACCAGGGCTGGAAGGTTTCCGAGACCGGCCAGGTCTGCACCGCCCAACACTTCTTTTTGGTGGCAGATAATCCCGCTGCGAGATGGATTTCTCGGATCGAAGAAAGCGTGGCCCGCATAGTGGACGATATCATATTCGCCAGAACGAAATTTGGCCAAAAGCGTTTCCTTTGTGGCAAGAGCCCCACGAACCTCGTGAATCCTGACTGACGGCCGGCCACTAAACAATTTGCGAATACGTTCGCCTTCCTGTTCGGCGCCAGGTAAATCCTCAGTCGGATTCACGACTAGCAAGACATCGAGTGTAAGCCCGAACTGTCGCTGTTCCAACCACTTTGCGACTGACAGGTTGTCGGTCATATATTGCCGACTTACCCCGTGGTCTGAACCCGGGCACCAGTCACCGATACGCAGAGTTTCCCAGGGGACCAGGGAGGCTTTCGCATCATGCACTACGACCAGGTGACGGTTGGGAATACCGCGCAAGGCGCTTGAGACTCGGTCGGGCAGCATCAATTTGGAAAGGTCTTCCCCGAATCGGTTCATCGTATCGAGAGTAAAAGAACTTGTTCCGACTCTTGTGAGCTGTTGAAGATGATTCGCGAGCGCAACCGGCGATATGACTTTCGTGTCACTTATCACTGCAGCCTTGCCTCCTGCGGTGAGCAGGGATGCGCGAAGAATTGTCTCGCGCTTCGCCGGCAGGCTTTCATCTCTAACGATCAGGTAAATTGGATCAGGTTCGCCTCCCATGCCACGGGTAGGTGGCGCAACCTGTGGTGGCTCCGGAAGCTTGATCTCATCAAAGGTCACCTCAACATCGTGAAATAGCTCTGTGCTCGAGAGACGCAGAAGTTCTTCTTTAATCTCCTCGTATCGGGTGGGGTCCGTTTCGCAGAGCGTGATGCGCCGAAAATTATGGTCAACATCGGCATCTCTTAGGCCACGGAAAAAACCGCTCAGTAGATTTTTCAGCACTACCGTTGCGGAGTGCCCGGAGCCTGCTCCAAACAGCACCGTCGCCAACTCCTCCACGTTGGTTCGAATACACGTGCGAACCACGTTTTCGGCCGTCAGTTGTAGAACCTCTTCGGAGAACTGATCAAAATGTCCCAAGCCGGCCAAGATAATCGTATCTGCTCTCAGCGGATGCCGTCCCGTCGGCATCATGAATAGCGCTCCGTTGTTGCCCGAGAACATGCGTCGTCGCGTGAAATCACCAATGGCACCACCGACCTGCAAGTCTAAGGCGACTGCTGGTCCGCTGGGAGCAACGTCACGGAAGATACCGAGGACAACCGCGCGCGTATCCACTTCCGTGATGCTACCCAAGGCGAGACGAACGTCGATCCGATGTTGGCGCCGTCGACCGACCACCACGTGCTCAAAACGGTGACCGTAGGGTGAGATGATACCCGAGACGTCTTGCGCGGTGCTGCTCGCCGCCGTAACGGGCTGGTGTGCCTCGGCGGAAACCAAGGGTTCCAGGATCTTGCGTAGTTCCCGCTGGGATAACTGGGTCGGACCACGCCGGCCTTCAAACGGAACGACGCGCAGTTCGGAATCCCGTACATCCCGGGTGATTTCTCTCCGGACTCGGGTCCATTGATCGGGCAACGCGTTTGTCTTGCCGGACGCGAGCAGGTCCATGACTGCCTGCCCAACCAGACGATTGTTGGGTAAGCTGCCGTGAGACTCCTCTGCGTAATAGGTCTTCGCTCCATCGAGGCGGCAAAACGCGAGCGGCACTGTGCTATCACCCTCGTTGGTTTGCTCGTAAATAAATTCGTCCTGGTCCTTGCGTAGATTCGTAACCGTTTCTTGGCTCACTCCGGCGATCAGGAAAAACCGATCGTCTGCTTTGGCTAAAGACTGTTGGACCGGTTTAGCCTTAGCCAGGACCTCTCCTCTGGGGCGCGGCCCCTGCTGCGGCCAGGTCGCGACGTCATACAAGTCCAAGATTTTGAATTTCTCTTCTGTTGGCAGCATCTGGTAAAGGCCGGGAAAGGTTGTAAATACCAGGGTGGAAAGTTCTTCCGCGCTATGAAAACGGTCTATGGCTGCTATTTGTCGTACCACCGAATATACCGCCCGAATGGCCTGAACAGGAACAAAAGAGCCGTGGTTGGGCGTGCCGAGCATGATGAGCTGCTTGATCTTGGGCGCGCTTTGGGCAATTGCCGCGCGCGCTACAAGGCCTCCCATACTGTGGGCGACGAGCTGAACTTCTTGCGCGCGCTCCTGCTTGAGTCTCTTGGCCAGTTCACTACCGAGGTGGTCGATACTCTGCCGCCAATCAAAGTGGTGATAGTCGACATCGTACCCGGCGCTTATAAGCCGTAACTTTAATACCGTATACGCGATTGGCACCACACCAAGGGAGCGATAGGGGCTTTTACTAGATGCAAGCGCCAGCTCCACCAGGTTTCCTAAGCCGATGTCGATTGGATCGATCCAGATGATATCATCCCGCAATGCGCCGGGTTCGCCGAGAGTAGAGCCCATAATCCCCGGAAGAATTAGCACGCGCGGGCCGCCGCGTTTTTTTCGCTGCTTGGCTTGCTGCGCCAGGTGATGGAGTTCCTGGTAATGCTCCTCGCCAAAATAACTTTCCAGCCATTGTGCATCCTCGCCGCCGGCCAGCGCTTCTTCAAGCTTTTCCGGCTGAGTCGAATAGAGACGAATTTTGTTCAAGGATCCGCGTTTTGCTCGCTTGCGGCCAATTGTCCGGTTTGCCATTTTCCTACTCCTCCGAGAGCCGGCTCTTCGTCTCTGCTACCAAAAACAGGCACGACAATCAAAGGCCATTGATTCGCAGCGCCGTTTATTTTCACCTGACCAAAAAGCCTCGCGCGGCAGAATACTTTTCGATTTCGCGTCCGTTTGTGATAGGAATCTCGCTTAGCCAACAAAAATTAGCTCCGCTAGTGCCAGGCGTGGCGGTTGGTGGATAGAAGCTCAAAACAGGATTGAATCGCGTGCGAAAAGCCAAATGAACATTGATCTTCACGCTCATTTTTTTCCCGTCGATGCATTGAGTAGTCCCGGAAAATACCACGAGAAGGCGCCGAAAATCCGGTTGGATAAAGGGAGGCTTACGATCACATCCGGAGGAGGAATAAGAGGGGGTCTTGGCGAAGGGGCGTATGATCCGTTAGCGCGCATCAAGGCGCTTGACGAATTGAGCATTGACGTACAGGCGCTCTCGCCGTCGCCCATCTTGTTATTTTACTGGGAAGAGCCCGTTGCCGCAGCCTACTACTCGCGCCTGCAGAACGAAGCGATCCAGGCCGTTGTCAAAAGAAACCCGGACCGTTTCGTCGGTTTTGGCAGCGTGCCATTACAAAGCGTCCCCGAAGCCATTGCGATTGCACAAGAGGCAAAGCAGATAGGGCTTAAAGGACTGGAAATCGGCACCAGCGTGGGCGATAAACCTCTCGACCATCCGGCCTTCGAGCCTTTCTACGACACTATCCAAGCTCTTGACCTGTTGTTGTTTGTCCATCCCACCGAGGACGGCATCGATACCGATGACCCGTTGACGGCCATGCTGGGAAACGTCGTGCAGTTTCCTTACCGGACGACGTTGATGATTGAACGCATGATCCTCAAAGGGATGTTTGAGAAGTACCCAAACCTCCGGCTTTGCCTTTCCCATGGAGGGGGATTGCTGGCTTTTAATATCTGGCGCCTCGATCATGCCTATCGTCAACGACCGGAGCTGCGAAACAAGATCTCTCGGGAACCCTCTGAATACCTGAAGAAAATCTATTTCGATTCGATTGTCCACTCGGTCGCGGCGTTACAGTACCTGATTCAGGCGGTCGGTGCAGACCGTGTCGTTGTGGGAACCGATTATCCGATGGTGATGGGCGACTTTGAGGCGGTCGGAAAGATCAATTCATTGAACCTTACCGACAATGAACGGAGCCAAGTGCTCGGCGGCAACGCTTTAAAGGCTTTGAAGCTTTAGCATTCAAAAAGGGCCCCGGCTTTAGCTCTCGAGGGCGCGGATGGCCGGAACCCGCCAGGCGACAAACAACGCCAGAACAATGACAATGGTTCCCATCGTAGTGACGGTTGACGGCGCGCCGATGAAGTGCGCGGTGACACCGGCAAACAACGCGCCCGCCGGCATGAGGCCCCGGTCTAGCATGTAAAGACTCATCACACGGCCGCGCAGCTCGTCGGGAACGATAAGCATGATCATCGTGTTGGTGCTGGCGAGGAACAGCATCTGAAAAGCACCTACGACGATCAAGAGCGCGAGCGCCACCGGGAAGGAGCCAGCGCGCGAGAAAAGGATGAGGAAGAGGCCCAATACGACAATACTCGAGACGAGTAACAGTCCCTGACGTCTAAATCTGCTCGCGGCAGAGGCCAAGACAAGCACCGCGAGCACGGCTCCCACTCCGGGCGCGGCCATCAGCATGCCAAGCCCTTCAGGGCCCACTCCCAGTACGTCCTTCTGGAAAATCGGCATCAGCGTCTGATAGGGCACGGCAAAAATGCGCGGGACATAGGCTAGCGTCATCAATGCCAGGACGGCAGGGGTCGACCACACATAGGCGAAACCCTCCTTCAAATTGGCCAACGCGGAAGAGTGGCGCGCTTTTTCCGGTGTAGGAGGCACGTGCAAGAGATAAATCATCACCAACACACCCACGTATGCCGCGCTTTGGACGAAAAAGTTTCCCGCGGCCCCGAACAAGGCGATCAACACGCCTCCCAGCGCGGGGCCGATGACCTTCATCAGGTTGAAACCGCCAGAGTTGAGCGCAATCGCGTTGACGAGGTCTTCTTTTGGAACGACGCTGGGAATCAGGCTTTGGCGTACGGGTTCGCTAAAAGACCAGGCTACTCCGGTGATTAGCGTGAATACAAAGATGTGCCATACCTCTAACAATCCCGATGCTACCAGCCCGCCCATGAGGAACGCGGTCAAGATTAAAACGTATTGGGTGCGGAGCATCAACTTTTGACGGTCCATACGGTCGGCGGCTACACCGGCCATCGGGCCGGTTACCAGGAAGGGCAAGGCGCGCAGGCCGTTGAGTGCTCCCAATAGTACCGAAGAGCCGGTCAGGTCATACAAGAGCCATCCCAGGGTTACCTGCTGGATCCACTGGCCGGCCCCCATCATCAGTGTCCCGGTCCATAGATAGCGATAATCTAGGTGGCGAAGCGAAGAGAAGGTTTTAAGTCCTAAGGGCGCAGGTAGCGCCTCGACGGGTGCTTCAATACGATCGGTTAATTGCTCTTCCAAAGAATTGTTTCCTGAGCCATGGGCAACGGATTTCATCCATTAGTATCAAGATTGACTGCTGCTTGCTACGAATGCTTGGTAGTGGATCATTTCAAGAATTGTGAACCCAGGCCCGAGTAAGTCTTCGCTACGCTCAAAGAACTGTGGCCATTGACCGAAGCCCAAGACCAGAGATTTGGCGGAGTGTAAGGGGTTATCCAATAGGGTATGGGTGGCGAACAGGAAACGAGACATCCGCCTTCGTTTCCGGTCGCTACCTATTACTGCGTTACGTGCTGCGTGCCTTTATTTGCCAACGCGCGTCGCGCTCCACTTGCCGTTGCTAGCGGTTCCGTCCATAGAGGTCCCGGTCACGTGGCCCGTGTATTGGACACCGCCGGCAATGAAGCTAATCTGATCACCGTTGAGTTTCCCGTTTACCGCCGTGGCATTATTGCCGGACTTGAGCGTCCCGGTAATCATCTGGAAAGTTTGTTTGAGCGTCAGCTCTCCTTGCGGAAGTTTCCACGTGCCTTCTACCTTCGCGGGGACGATCCAGAGATGCGCCGTACACCAACTGTTGCATCCGTCGAGGTGGAAGGTCTCGTCGGGCGTCCACTCACCCATGTCGAACGTGTTCGACACGATGCGCGTGCCTGGCTTGAGGTCGAGGATCTTTGGCCGAAGCTTGAGATTGATGCTCGATAAGAGAAACATGGTTATGACCTGGGCCTGAGAAAAATCGCTCTCGAAGAGGTCGGCTTTGACAAAAGTGGCTTTGTCGCTGACGCCTTCCTTGGCGGCGTTGCGTCTGGACAGGTCGACCATGTTGAGGTTGTATTCGATCCCAAGCGCCCGGGCGCCGCGCTTTGCGGCCGTGATCACTGTGCGCCCGTCGCCCGAGCCGAGGTCGATCACATAATCGTTCGGCGTAACTTTCGCCATGTCGAGCATTTTATCGACCAGCGCCTGTGGCGTCGGCACCCAGACCACGTCCTTGCCTGCCTGGCCGACTTCCGGCTGAAATTCCCCCTGTGCCGCCTGCGCTGGCGCGAAGCCAATGGCGACGATCAAGCACATATGTAGCGCCAACAGCGACCGGTGGATAAAATACGATGGATTCATGTTCGTTCTCCCGCTGATTGGATTATGCGCCTTGGTCGAAATATGCTTCTTTCCCCAAAGGGCAGCTTCAGATTCCATACTCCAAGGAAGGAAAATTGTCCATACGAATAGTGGCCCAAAAGCCGGGCTGGCTGCAGGCAAAAACAAGCTTGGCACCGCGGGAGAGCGCCGAGCTCTTTTGATCAAGACGAGAACGCGTTTTTCAAGTGCTCGGGGAGATGAAATCTAAGCTAACTGGCACGACTTGCTCTGTGGACGTACATATAGACCGCGAGATCGTAAAGGTCCGCAACGCTAAAAGTCTCCCGGTCACTGCTACCATTTGTGGCTTCATAGCTTACAGAAACCGAGCTGGGAGTCCAATCAACAGTAAAGGCGCGTGGCTGTTTGTGGTCGAGGTAGTCACCAACGACACGTAAAACTTGCGATATCGTTTGGGTATCCGGCATCGAGGCGGATTCGCCCCTTTTGGCCCTTTGCTGAGTTTCAAGCCGTGAGATGGCTTCGAGATCATATTGCAGTGAGGAGTCTCTTTCGTCGGAGTGTGAGGAGCGCCAAAGCCTTTTGATGATGCTTTTGGTAAGACTGCCTTCCCTGGTAGACCCGTTGGGGTTGGTCCGAACCACGAAGGAGTCTCCCTCATTGGTCAATTGAAATCCCCCAGGGTGGAGCACATCTAAAGATTGGCCGATGACTCGTAGCGATTGAGAATAGTGCGGTTTTTGTAAAGCCATCATGAGCACCAGAAAATCCTGACGGCTTCCCGAGGCCAAAACGTGGTAACAAGGCTAGTTTGCCAAGGGTTTTTCTGATGTCAATATGGTTTGAAATAATTTTCATCGCAGCGACCAGCCATGGAACTCGCCGATCTTTTTCCGAGCTGTGATTCTGAGGCACTCGAAAGAACGAGTTGTGAAAATTATCTATTATCTCGCCCGGCTTTCCGGAGAGCGCAGGGGGCGAGGTGGAATCATTTATGGCATGGCGGCCCGCGTCGCGCTCCACTTGCCGTTACTTGCGCCGGACTTGAAGGTCCCCTCCATGGCGTTGCCGTTCACGCGCCCAGTGTACTGGGCGCCGCCGGCAGTAAAACTGATTTCGTCGCCGTGCAGCCGACCAGCGGTAATTTGCGCGGTATTACCGCCGGACTTGAGCGTGCCGGAAATCATCTGATACTTTTGCTGGAACGCAAGTTCTCCTTGCGGCCCGTGCCACGTGCCTTCCACTTTTGCCGGTACGATCCAGAGGTGGGCGGTACAATAGTAACTGCAGTCGCCGCCGCTGATCTTGGCGGTCTCATCGTCGGTCCAGTCCCCCATGTCGAAGGAATTTGACACGATGCGGGTGCCGGGCTTCATGTCAAGGATCTTCGGACGCAGCTTGAGATTGATGTCCGGCAGCAGAAACATCGTGATTACCGTGGCCTGCGAGAAATCGCTCTCGAACAGGTCGGCTTTGACAAAAGTCGCCTTGTCGCTCACCCCTTCTTTTGCCGCGTTTCGCTTCGACAGCTCGACCATGTTGGGGTTGTATTCGATGCCGAGCGCGCGCGCGCCGCGTTTGGCGGCCGTGATCACCGTGCGCCCGTCGCCGGAGCCCAGGTCAATCACGTAATCGTTCGGTGTAACTTTCGCCATGTCGAGCATCTTATCCACCAGCGCCTGCGCCGTCGGCACCCAGATGACATCCTTGCCTTCCTGGCCGACCTCCGGCTGAAATTCGCCCGGTGCTGCATGCGCCGGCGCGAACCCGCAGGCGACGACCACCGACAGAGTTAGCGCCAACAACGACCGACGGATAAAATACGATGCATTCATATTTGTTCTCCCCTGATTAGATTAAAATTTCATGTCCTGTTAGAGGCAGAGCCCAAAGAAGCGAAATTCTCCATACCCCAAGCTCAAGAAAATGTCCAGGACAACAACACCCACGATTCCGTCATGAATACAGCGAATGACCCAAGGTTATTGGTATCGGATTTCGGGGAATCACCCCGATCTCGACCTGGCGCCAACAGCCCCCGGCACCCGGCACCTCGATTCTGTTTGGCGGCGGGCACGATGACTACTTTGGTTCTGACGTGCACGCGTTTGATCTCGGTACGCGCCAGTGGTCGCGTGTCTCAGACGGATACGTCTCGGGGAGAGCAGATCAATATGGCGCGGGCGCCGTATACCCGGAAGCAGCCTATCCGGACGGCTCGCCGTTGCCGCCGCATACTTACGGATACGTGCAATACGACGCCCGTCGGGAACGACTACTTGCTCTTCAAGGGGCAGGTCGAGTTGGGACCCAATGTGAAGGCTACGCCCATACCGCACCTGTTCAATTTGAATTCGTTGACGTGGCGAAGGGGACCCCGGCACCGACGTGGCGATCCTGGTTCGACATCCCGATACACCCGTTTACGCTATGAGGCTCAACTAGCTTAGTCTCGCGCACACTTAAAGCACTCAAACGTGGGTGGTGCCGGCGACGGAAAATGATTATTATAAACTCAGGGCCCGTCTTCCTATGCCTACGTCGGTCAGATATCTGCTGTTTCAAATACCGGGGTGGATCATTGCGGCCGGCGCCTTGGCCGGTCTGGTACATTGGGAATTGTTCCCTCCATGGCTTTCTCTGCTCTGTTTCTCAGGGTGGGTGCTGAAAGACTTGATCCTCTATCCGATCACTCGAAGCGCCTACGAGAGGGCAAACAAGACGGGTTCCGAAGCCCTGGCTGGAACAAGGGGAGTGGCAGAGGGGAATTTGGCCCCCGAGGGATACGTAAGAATCCGCGGCGAACTGTGGCGCGCTGTTACTCACCCTCAGAATCCTGGGATTGCTTCCGGGACTGAGGTGGAGGTTCTGAGCGCCAAAGGCATGAAAGTTCTTGTGCGTCCGGTCACTGCGGATGAGAACCGCTAGCTGCGCCGGGGGCTTCGGAGGTCGAATAAGAGCAGCCGTAGGATGACGATGCGATACGTTAAAATTTTCAGCGACCTGGAAAGGCCATAGCAATGGCGCATTCATTGCCAAGACGTTTTGCCGTACGCAAGTCCGCAATTCATGGGCGCGGCGTGTTCGCGCTCAGGCGCATGCCGAAAGGCGCTCGGCTCATAGAATATAAAGGAGAGCGCGTCTCGCACGCGGAGGCCGATCGACGTTATCGCGACGAGCACAAGAACTCCCCCCACACCATGCTCTTCACGGTCGATGATAAGATCGTAATCGACGCTACCCGTCGGGGCAGTTCCGCACGCTGGATCAACCATTCCTGCGCCCCTAACTGCGAGGCGGTGGACGAGGGGGGACGAATCTTCATCGAGACCTGCCGCGATATTCGTCTGGGCGAGGAGCTCACGTACGACTACAATTTGCAGCTCGACGAGCCGCACACGCCGGCGGCGAAGCGGAGGTATGCCTGCCATTGCGGGGCGCGCCGCTGCCGCAAAACGCTGCTTGGCACCCGTTAAAAGTGAAAGGGCAAGCTAGAGTTCGGCGGTCAGTTCGAGGACGGTAGCGGTCGGGTGATGGACGATGCCAAGTTCTGGGAGCGGTGAACGGTCTGCAAACCGTCTATATGCTGGCCAAGCAGGCGAGCGACCAACGTTTACGGGACGGAACAAGGCGACGCGTTTACTTGGTTGCACGAACGGACTATGATGCTTTGCTGTCCCATCGAGAACCGCCATCTCAACTTACAAAGCCATAACCACTTCCATGCTCACTGATAAGAATCAACTTGGGAAGGAAAAATACGTGGTAAGGGTTTGGATTGCCGCGCGGTTTTCCGCTTCCAGAGCGATCGCTCGGGGCTAAGAGCCGGGAGCACAGGTCGAAAGCGTATCGCGATGCTTAGCGCAAGCTGGACCAGGGAATCCGCTCATTCGACCCGCAAATCCATCCCCGGCACGGTCAATTACAGTTTTGCGGCGCTGCAGCTTTCGGCGAACGCATTTCAATTCTTCTTTGTTCCGCTCTATCTGCTGCCGAAAAGCCTGTGGTGGGCGCTGATTTTGGTGCCGCTGGCGGCATTCAACAACCCGTTCTGGGCTCTGATTCATGAAGCCATCCATGACCTGTTCCATTCTTCCCACCGCGTCAATATGGCGGCCGGAAGGCTGCTCGCGGTTTTCTTTGGCGCTCCGTTCCACCTGCTGCAAATCACCCATCTGTTGCACCACAAATTCAATCGCCTGCTCGAGGAGCAGGGGACCGAAGTCTATGACCCGAAGAGAGTTTCAAGATTCAAAGCGAGCAGCGGTTATTATTTCCGCCTTCTGGGCGGTCTTTACTTACTGGAGGTGCTGAGCCCGTTGCTCTTTTTCTTGCCCCAGAGCGTGCTCCGAATATGCGAGCGGCGCATGTTATCGGACCCGATCAACCAGCACGGCGGATCGGTGGTGAAATACTTGTTGAATGATGACAAGATCCAACAGATGCGTGTCGATAGTCTGGCCATTGTGGTTGTTTTCGGCGTTAGCTTTGTCTGCTACGCAGAGCATTGGAAAATATTGGTTGGGATCCTGCTGGCGCGCGGATTTCTAATCTCTTTTTTGGATAATGTCTACCATTATCAGACTCCTATGTTCGACGTGTTCTTTGCGCAGAACCTTGAGTTGCCCCGATTTCTATCCAAGCTTTTCCTCAACCACAATTTCCATGGCATCCACCACAAGAATCCCAATGTCTCTTGGATCCGCCTTCGGCGATTGTTTGTCGAGCAATCCGAGAGATTCCAAGGCAATTACTTTGCCGCCGCTCTTCTCCAGCTACGCGGTCCGGTGGCGGTATCGGAACTAGCGAAGCAACATGCCCCGAGGGCTGAAATCATCGCCGACGCGCGAGCCTTGTAAATCCCGTTTGGGCTTTCGATAATTGTATTTTGAGTCGCATGACCTACAATAATCGGGCGCGCTACGCGTTCGACGGTTGTCCTCACCCGTCCCGGGCAAGGCGGCGGATTGGAGATCCTGCTTACGCGGCGACCCCGGCAGATGAAGTTCCTCGGCGGCTTTTATGTCTTTCCGGGAGGAGCTGTTCACGAGCAAGATTACTCGCAGACGGTCTTGAACCGCTGCCGGGGACTGTCGCCAGGCGATGCGCGCGGGATTCTTGGCGATCGGTTAGATCCGGAACTTTCTTTGGGCCACTGGGTTGCCGGTGTCCGAGAGCTATTCGAAGAGGTCGGAGTGCTAGTCTGTGAAAAAGAGTCCGGGGAAAGCCTCGATCTCAATGAGGAAGCGAAAGAAAGACTAGAGGAAAAGAGAAAAGCTGTTGTCGGAGAAAGTTTGGATTTCGGGTCGCTCCTGGCATCAGAAGGGCTCTATTGCGATCTTTCCCGCCTTGTCTACTACTATCATCGGGTGACTCCGGAGATCTATCCGATCCGCTTCGACACGAGCTTTTATCTCGCGCAACTGCCCCCGAACCAGGTTCCGCTTTCTCGGTCCGAAGAAGTTACCGACGCCCTCTGGATCACCCCCGGCGCGGCATTGGAACGCGGGTACAGCGAGGATCTCCCACTGATACCGCCGACAACGACGGTCCTGGAGAGCCTAGCTGCGATTCCCTCCTGGAAAGAACTTCAAGCGCGATATGATCTGCGCTCGTAGTGGGGCAGGCCCTATGTGCTCCGGCTCTTCGTTTCGCCTGCTTGTGTGAAGACTAGCCGAGCACTGAGAGTGTGTGAAAAAATCGGTTCATGGTTCGACACGCTCACCACGAACGGGGTGGCGTAGACGGAAATTCAAGTACTTAGCCGTTCGTCCTGAGCTTCGTCGAAGGACAACGGCTATTTTTTCACGACCTCTGAGCTTTTCGACTCCAGTCACGATAGATTTCCGCCGAAGGGTCGAAACCCTCTTCAGGTTTTCCCACAATCTATCGCTGACTTGGTAGCCGAAGTAACCCTGCTCAAGCCGCAGCGCGCGCCCTGGATTCTCGCACAGGCGCCGTTTCTTCTTTTTCCTCTTCCGAGTCGCGCAGCGCAAAGTTCGCCGCGATCAAACCAGCGACTGCAAGCCCGGCCATTAAAGTGTCGACGGCGACAGCCAGCAGCACCGTGCCGCCAGCGGAAAGCGCACTTGCCACGGCGCCCCACACTACGGCGACACAGAATACCCCACCAACTACAAGGCCCGTCAAAAGGTCTTTGCCCATAGCTCTCCTCCTAAGCCGTTAGCTTCTCCGTTGGTAAAATGAGCAAAACCCGCGCCAAGAAAAAATATGCTCCAAATATCGAAAAACCAGGGAAGAATTTTCCCACGCCGGAGAAAATCAATCTGTTCATTCCGATCCGTAAGAACCGCCGGGGGAAGAAAGACGACTTCGAAAGTTAGGTCTGACTGCCTCTCAGAGCTATTCCAAGCCAACTCGTGTGGTACAATCCGACCTGGAGGCTGAGGGTGCGTGGAGGCCTGTAGTTCGCTATGATTGCTCGCACAGGTTTGTCCACCGAGATTCTTTTAATCTTAGCGGCAGGCAGAAAAAAGAAGGGTTGGATTTGAGTTACGAAGAAGCGTTGACATTTGCAGACGAGGATCTCGACGAAAACTGGGAGTGGTCTCAGGCAATTTTTTTCATTGGAGAGCACCCAGAATCTGCCGAGGATATCCCGAAGAACGCCGTCGTCGTCATGCAGCTGGCGGGAAATGGAAAATTCAACCAGTGGAGCCGGAAGCTGGCGAAAACTCATGCCCAAGAAGGACAAGCCATCGTCTATGTCCATGTCCAAAAGCTAAAGCCCCTGCGCTCGCGTATTGAGAAGCTGGAACTTGAGAGGGTGGCGTAAGATGAGTGTCATTATCCAGCACCCTTGCCTTGTCCTTGCACCCTTCTCCGACTACCAGCACAACACAAAAAGCGACGATTTACTCTCTCGTTGCAACATCGATCAGTCGGGTTGATAGCAACGAGTAGATGTCAAGTTAGGTAAGTTAGGTAGTAGTTTCCTAGGCCAAACTTACATAGTCTTTCCGAGTCCTAAACTGCGATACACCTAAGGTCGCGTTGAAAGGAGTCGGCTCCGGTAGGTTGCTGCCAGGTAAAACCGCTTGGTTTATTGGGCCCTAAGGATGTATAAGACGCGAAAGACGTTCAGGGCCGTTCGACAGGATCAGAACGCAGGCCATGACGACGATCTATCTTTCCTCGACGTACGAAGACCTGAAAGACTATCGGCGCGTTGTATTCGACGCCCTCCGGCAAAGCGGTTACCACGTAATTGCAATGGAAGATTACGTCGCGGCCGACAAGCGTCCGGTCGATAAGTGCCTTGCCGACGTCGCCGGTGCCGACATTTACGTCGGCTTATTCGCCTTCCGCTACGGCTACGTTCCTCCACCGGGACACAATAATTCCAATGGTTTGTCCATTACTGAGCTGGAGTTTCGCCAAGCTGAGAGTCTTAAGAAGCCCTGCCTGACTTTCGTCGTTAATGAAAATACCCCGTGGCCACCCAAGTTTGACGATGCGCGGGCGGCCGAGGACAAAGGCGAGCGCATCAATACCTTTCGGCGGTATCTCCTCAATGAGAGGATGGCCAGTTCTTTTGCGTCGCCGCACGAGCTCGCCGCTTTAGTTCTCGCTGCAGTAACGAAGCACCTGGAGGAAAATAAGAAGCCGGAATCACCGGTTGCTAAAGACCCAGCACTATCAACGCTTACAACTTGGGACATTAGCAAAGACGGCTCGCCCTACCCCGGCCTAATGCACTTTACCCGTAAATTCGCGCCCGTATTTTTCGGACGCGAGGCGGAAGTCAACGCGATTCTTGATCGGATGTACCTGCCAGAAGGTCGTTTTGTCATTGTTAGCGGCGGCTCCGGGACAGGCAAGTCGTCGTTGGTTGATGCGGGCATCTTGCCGAGGTTGGAACAAACCGGTTTGCCTGGAGTCGGGACTTGTCTCTGCGTGCGCATCGTGCCGAGCCAAGGCGACCATCCGTTCGATGCCCTTACGCGGGTGCTGCATTCCCAGGCAGAACAGGTGGGATTTAAGGCATATGACCTAGGGAAGGAATTTCTGGCTCAGCCTGCTATCTTCCCCGAACGAATCCAGACAATCATCTCCAAAGGTATGAACAACAAGGCGTTCGTTCTGTTTTTGGACCAGATGGAGGAGTTGTTTACGGCCCAAGCGAAAGCTCACGCCAAACCATTTCTCTCCGCGCTATACAGCGCCGTAAATGAAACGAGCCTGCGCGTTATCGCAACGATTCGCAGTGATTTTTTACACCATTGTCACGAGCACCCAGAAATGGTGAAGGTGCTGAACGGTCGCGGTCACTACGCCTTGGGTCCGGTCGGGCAGTTGATGATGCACGATATGATTGTTAAACCTGCCAAATGCGCCGGACTGACCGTATCCGATAACCTTGCTCGCCATGTTGTTAACGATACCGGAGCGGAGCCGGGTAATTTGCCGCTTCTCGCTTTCGTTCTTGATCAGCTCTTCGAAAAAAGGTCCGACCACGAACTTAGCGAAGAAGTATACAAGACTTTGGGGAGCGTAGGTGGGGCGATCGCCGAACATGTCAAAACAGTGGAAGAGAAAATGCGCCAGGAGTTGGGTGGAAAGGCTGCTGAGTTTTTGCCCCCGATTTTCCGATCACTGGTGCTAGTAAACCCCGAAGGTTTGCCAACACGCCGCCGCCCGCTGCTTTCCGCGTTTTCAGACGAACAACGCCCCGCCGTGAAACTACTGACCGATGAACGTTTGCTTCACACCGAAGGCGAAGGAGAAAACGCGACGGTCTCGATTAGCCACGAAAAACTATTCGAGGCTTGGCCGACATTACGCGACTACATTGCTGCTAACAAGAAGCTGCTGATGGATCAGACGCTCTTGGAGAGTCGCGCGAGGAAATGGGAGGACATGGGCAAGCCTCGGTTCAGCGCGTTGGCGTCCGGCCGGGAACTGAAAGATTTTCGGCGCGCCGGTGTGCCTACGGTGCAGGCGAGGGAATATCTCAACGCGAGTCGCCAGGCCGTATCGATTCGTAACGGTACAGCTGCCGTTTTAGCCGCAACGTTCTTGTTAATAGCTTTGGCTTGGCGAGAGGGATTGTCGCCGAGATACACGTTACTCAAACTGCGCTCCGCGTTCACGAGCATTTATCTTGAGCCCGAAATGCTAGTGTGGTGCGTCCAACGCTTCTTTACATTAGCAAGATGCTGAGAAAGGGCTTTTACGTGTCACCCTGAACGGAGTGAAGGGTCTCATGTATTTGAAAAAGCGAGATTCTTCGCTTCGCTCAGAATGACAATCAAAGTCAAGAGATTTATGACGCGCTACACTAGAAATCAAAGCCGGCTCTTTTCGCATGGGTGATATACAAGGGGCCGGTGATAAAGACGAACAACCGGTCCATCCGGTCGAAATCCAGAAACCTTTTAAAGTTGGACGGTACGAGGTGACATTCGAGGAGTACGATCGCTTTGCTCTCGCTACAGGACGGGGATTGCCAAATGATTGGAGATGGGGTAAAGGGCGCCAGCCGGTAGTCGATGTGTCGTGGGACGATGCCGTTGCTTATGCGAAATGGCTATCGAAGCAAACGGGGAAGCGTTACCGCTTACCCACTGAGGCGGAGTGGGAATATGCCGCGCGAGCTGGAACCGAGACAAACTATTGGTGGGGAAACGACTTGATAAGGGACATGGCGATCTGCGATGGCTGCGGCAGCCGATGGGATAACAAGCAGACTGCACCGGTGGGTTCATTTAAGCCCAACGCCCTTGGACTATACGACACGGCAGGAAATGTCTGGGAGTGGGTAGAAGATTGCTATCACGATAATTTCAAGGGCGCCCCTTCGAATGGCCGGGGTTGGTTTAACGAGAGTGGAGGCCAATGCCTGCGCGTGATACGGGGCGGCTCCTGACGCGGCAAACCGGGGAACCTGCGCTCATCGGACCGCAACAAGAGCAACAGCAACGCCGACAACCGCGGCAACAACGTCGGTTTTCGTCTTGCCCAGGATATCCCTTAACCCTTTTCTCTTTATTCCTTTTCCCGTTGGCAGTTCCATAGTTCACATCGTTCAATACGTTCAAGAAGTTCAAGCCGTTCAAAATGCAGGTCCAGGGGGTGCAAAGTTCCTGGTTCAAGGAATCAAAAGATTCAAGGTTCAAAAGTTCAAGGTTCACGACACGCTGACCAAGACGTGAATTAGTGATGGCACCAGTGTTCCGCAGGCAGTTCAATCGTGCCACGAGTTATTGCTCCGGCTGATCCCGCATCCTCGATAAGTTTTCTAGGTTGCAGCGATTCACACTCGGCGAGCGGTTAAAGGCGGGGTTCCTTGAGGTGCTGGAGCTGCTGGTCGAAGCCGCTCACACGCGTCAGAGCGGGTAGGACCTCCCATAATTCTGAAGCACGAGGCGGTAAACGACGAAGACCGAATAGTCAGCACAGTACTCCCACAATATTCGCCCGTTGAAGATCCCACTATGACTAAATCTCGGACTCGATGAGATCCACCCCCTACAGCAAAACCAACATATTTCTACCATTGCGGGTCCGCTCGCTGAGCGGGATGCTGGCCAGCACAAAAAGCTGACTGCGCGGTGAGGTGTGGAAAACGTGGAGTGCTCCCTCCTGTCATGTATATGGACTGCTCGTTAACGCTTGCGTCTCGTGTGCTTTTTAAGTGACAATTCAACCTGAGGGAAATCACATGCCTATAATTCCAAAGGAGTATGCAGGAAAACCTGACAAAGATTACTTCGATTGCCCGCATTGCGGTATCAAGAGGGTTTCTTACGAAATTGTTGGGTCCACCAAGGAGGTTTGGAATTTCCCGGACGATAGCAAATTTAGTCGATGGAGTGTTCAGCACTCTATTCTCCGATGTAGGCGGGGAGAATGTGGGAGGTTAACCTACTTCCAAACAGTGACGGAACGGGAAAGCAGAGATGGAGCGTGCGAGAATGAGAGCGAGACTATTTTCCAATATCCATCCACAAAAGTAGATCTGCCGGATTATATCCCCCAAGATATTCGAAGGTTTTATCGGGAAGCAGTCGAAGCATATAATTTTAGCCTACTGAATTCCGCCTCTGTCATGTGCCGGAAGACGATCTATGAGCTATGCGATAAAAAGGCGGCGAGAGGAAGAGATTATAGAGAAAAAATTCAAAACCTTGGGCTTGACAAACGAATTACAGATCCACTGTTGAACATCAAAAACATTGGAGACGAAACTGTTCATGCGAAGGGATGGGATAAGGAAACGATAGGGAAGGCTATCGATGTACTAGGGATCCTCATTGATATGCTATATGTCCAAGAAGAAAGGATTAAGGATTTTACACGACACTATTCGAAGGCTAAGCAGGAAAAAAACAAAAGCAAGGGGGAAGAATAGGTATTCCCATCCACGATTTTTCTCTCGAAAGGTAATCTCGATAGTGCGAGCTCGGAATAGTAACTCACTACACGAAAGCGCCCGAAGCGCCAAACTCACGCGCGTTAGCGCGGCGGGTCGAAGAAGGGGGTTTTGACAACGATTGCGGTAGCTTTTTTGCGCTCATGCTCGACGGTCACTTCCATCGCGAGCCCGCTTCCCGGCCTCCCGACGAGCGGGAACGCCGAATAGAGGGCCTGGGGTGAGGCGACGCGGGGCTGGTAGGCAAAGCCGAACGCCCCGGGCGCCTTTTCTTAAGGGGCGCAAGTGTGCGATAAGATACTCTCGTGGAAAGACCCAGCGAAAAATAGGTTGTAACGATGAGCGACCACGTTTTTGTCTGTTACGCACGCGAGGATGACAGGTTTGTTCTCCAGCTGGGTGAGAATCTAAAGGGACGGGGTGTGCCGGTTTGGTTAGACCAGTGGGATATCCCGCCGGGTTCTGACTGGGACCGGAGTATCGACGATGCGATCTACGACTGTGCCAAATTCATCATTGTCCTTTCACCGCAGGCAGTCGAGTCGACAGAGGTGCGAGGTGAGTTGCACACCGCACTTGCCGCGAATAAGCGGATCATACCCTTGATTCACCGTTCATGCCGAGTTCCTCGCCAGCTACTGACAATTCAACATGTCGATTTCACATCGCGTGGCCCGGATGATGAAGCTGCTGTCAGGCAACTACTACGCACGCTGGCGACCTCTACTGACACAGGTGTGGCACAACAAGTCGAGGCTACGAATAAGTCGGTACGAGAAGGCGAGCAGGCACGAGCAGAGGCTGAGGCCAAGAAAAAAGCAGAACTCAGACGAGCAGAGGAAGAACACGCGGCGAAGGCCCATTTGACGGCTAGCACCGTCTTTCGTGACAAGCTTAAAAACGGCTCACAGGGACTTGAGATGGTCGTTCCACCGGCGGGCACGTTTCAAATGGGTGATGTTCAGGGTGGGGGCGACGACGACGAAAGACCAGTCCGCTTGGTGCGCATTCCGAAATCTTTCGCTATCGGGCGGTACCAAATCACCTTTGAGGACTACGACCACTTCGCTTCGGCGACGAGTCGTCAACTACCAGATGATGAAGGTTGGGGCAGGGGGCGGCAGCCGGCGATCAACGTGTCGTGGGAAGATGCCCTGAAATACGCCAAGTGGCTGTCTGAACAAACTGGCAAGCGGTATCGTTTGCCTACAGAGGCTGAGTGGGAGTATGCGGCTCGGGCTGGAACGGAGACCAAGTATTGGTGGGGTAACGAAATCAAGCCGGGTATGGCGAACTTCCAAGGGGCCGATAACCGTTGGGCTGGAAAACAAACATCACCGGTAGGCTCCTTCCAACCCAATCCCTTCGGACTTTACGATACAGCTGGAAACGTGTGGGAGTGGGTAGAAGACTGCTGGCATGAAAATTACAACGGTGCGCCAACGGATGGGTCGGCGTGGAAAGAGAAGGGTGGTGGTAATTGTGGCCAGCGCGTGCTGCGGGGCGGTTCCTGGTACTACGGACCGGAGACCCTGCGCTCGTCGGGCCGTTTCGGGGCCAACGCCGGCATCCGCAGCAACTTCATCGGCTTTCGTCTTGCCCAGGACATCGACTAACCGCTTCTTACGAAGGTTCAAATGGTTCAAAACGTTCAAGGCGTTCAAGCTTCCAATTCGAGGTCGCACAGCCCTTTGCTCGTTTGTTCTTTTTCCCCCTTGGATTGTGGAGACTTTTTTGGGCTGTAGGCGGGGTAAACAATAAGACAGTCACCCAACCTCGCGGAGCCCTTCGACTTACTCAGGGCGAACGGACCTAGTTTAGGAGGCCAGTCTGCCGAGCCTGATTGCCAGTTGTCGAAGCGTTCACCAAATTCGGTTCACGATCACGAACCACGAGCACGATTTAAGCGCGTTTGCGCGGTGGGTCGAAGAAGGGGGTTTTGACGATGGTGGCGGCGGCTTTTTTGCGCTCGTGCTCGACGGTGACTTCCATTGCCAGCTTGGTGCCGGGCTTGGACCACCGGGTCTCGACGGTTGCGAGGGCGATGTATTTTTTAACTATGGGTGACCAGGTGCCGCTTGTCGCTTTTCCGACCTGGTTCTGGTCGTTGTAGACGGGGACCCCGCCTCTCCAGGCGGAGGTTGGGACCTGGGGTGCTAATCCTTTTTCTAAATGCAGGCGCTCAAAGTCGTCCCAATCGATCTCCAGGCCGACCATCTGTCGCGGCGTTCCTTCCTTTTGCTCTCGGGCCAAAGCTTTTTTGCCGACGAAATATTCTTTGTTCATATCCACAGTCCAGCTGAGGCCGATCTCAAACGGGGAATACTTTTGCGTGGGAATCAGCGCCTTCTCGGCGCCGATGTAGTCGACCTCGATTAAGATAAAGCCCGCCTCGATCCGGGCCATGTCCAAGGCGAGCATGCCAGCCGGCATGAGGCCGAAGTTTTTCCCGGCTGCCATAACACTGTCCCAGAGACGCACCGCATGCGTTGCGGGAATCCAGACTTCGTATCCCAGATCGCCGGTGTAGCCGGTGCGGGAGATAATTCCGGAAATGCCGCCGACTTGGGCAAAAGTCAGGCGAAAAAACCGCAGCCGGTCCAAATCGGCATCGGTCAACTGCTTTAACAGCGCGCGCGACAGAGGGCCCTGGATGGCGAGCACAGCGGCGTCTTCCGAGACGTCCTCGATTTGTACGTCGAGGCCGATCGCGTTGAGCTTGAGCCAGCGGTAGCTCGGGTCCGCCAGATTGAGCTGGTAGTGATCTTCGCCGAGGCGGAAAAAAGTCCCGTCCTGAATCACTTTCCCTTCCTCGTCGCAGAGGCAAGTGTACATCGCTTGATGGACCGCGCACTTTGTCACGTCCCGGGTGAGAATCCGATTGAGGAGCTTGACGGCGTCCTTGCCGCTCAGCTCGTACTTGTAGAGCGGGCTCACGTCGATGACGGCGGCGGCGTTACGAATCGCGTGGTATTCCTGATCGTGCAGGACTTCGTACGAACTCGCGGCGAAGTACCCAGACCAGGTGCGCCAGCTCTGGCTCACGCACAGCGGCGCCGTGCGTGAATGAAAAGGGGTTTCGATCGGCATCGATTTGTTTTCGATTTTGGATCCTTCGGCTAAGCTCAGGACAGGGTTTTGATTTTAGATTCAATCCGATTCAATCCAAAATCGGCAATCGAAAATCCAAAATCTCGTTGACTTAATCCACAAAATTACCAAAAATGCCTGCCGAAGCAAGTAAAAATCACGCTAGTATGGAAACCTATGATGTCATCATTATCGGCGGCGGGCATAACGGCCTTACAAATGCCGCCTATCTCGCGCGCGCGGGGAAAAAAGTCCTCGTCCTGGAGCGGCGCCACGTGGTGGGGGGCGCGGCGGTGACCGAAGAGATCTATCCTGGCTTCAAATACTCCGTCTGTTCGTACGTCGTGAGCCTGCTTCGACCCGAGGTCATGCGCGAGCTGGAGCTGGCGCGCCATGATCTCGAAATCATTCCACTGGACTCTACCTTCACTCCTATGCTCGACGGCAACTATCTGGCGCGCTGGGGGGATCATGCGAAAACACGGCGCGAGCTGGTGCGCCATTCCCTGGCGGACGCCGAAGCCTACGAACAGTTCGGTCAATTGATGTACCGCATGGCGATGGCGGTAAAACCCATGCTGGCGGTTGTGCCGCCGGACCCCACGGGCTTCGATCCGCGCGCGATCATCGAGCTGGCGCGCTTGAGCCGGCGCTTTAGAAACTTGGAAGAAAAGGTTCTCTACGCTCTGGTCAAGCTCATGACGACGAGCTCGGCGGATTATTTGAACGAATGGTTTGAAACCGAAGTGCTCAAAGCGACCATGTCGGCGAGCGGCATCATCGGGACTTTTATGGGCCCGCGCTCGCCGGGGACCGCCTATGTGCTGCTGCATCACTACATGGGCGAGCTGGATGGCTCGTTTCGCGCCTGGGGATTCGCGCGCGGGGGCATGGGGAGCATAAGCCGCGCGATTGCGCAGGCGGCGGAAAAGCATGGCGCGGAGATTCGCCTGAACGCGGAAGTTGATCAGGTCCTGGTGAAGAAGGGACGGGCCTGCGGAGTGGTGTTGAAAGGCGGCGAGGAAATCCAGGCGAACGTCGTGGTTTCCGGTGTCGATCCCAAGAGAACCTTCTTGCGATTGATCGAGCCACAGCATCTAGAGGCGGATTTCGTTGGACAGGTAAAGAAGCTCAAGATGCGCGGTTCCTCCGGCAAGGTCAATCTCGCGCTCGATGCGCTCCCGGACTTTACCTGTCTGCCCGGAAACGGGCCTCATCTGCGCGGGGCGATTTCGATCAGCCCGTCGATCGATTATCTGGAAAGGGCGTACGATGACGCAAAATACGGCAGTTACTCGCGCCGGCCCTACCTTGACATCATCATTCCGTCGACGATCGACCCATCGATGGCGCCGCCCGGAAAACACGTCATGTCGATCTTCGTTCAATACGCGCCGTATCACTTGAAAAACGGGAGCTGGCCGGAAAAAAGAGAGGAATTCGGCGACAACGTGATCGACACGCTCTCCGAGTATGCACCGAACTTGAAAGACATCATCTTGCACCGGCAGGTGGTGACACCGTGGGATCTGGAACAGGACTTCGGGCTTACCGAGGGCAATATCTTTCAAGGCGAATTGACCTTGGATCAGCTTTTCTTTCTCCGTCCCGTGCCTGGCTGGGCGCGCTACCGCACGCCGATCAAGGGCCTATATCTTTGCGGCTCCGGAACGCACCCCGGCGGCGGGGTGATGGCCGCGGGCGGGAGGCTGGCGGCGCTGGAGATTTTGAAAGATTGGCAGAAAAAGAAAATCTAAGTCTTCAAGCCAAAGCGCATAATGCAAATCTCGAAAAATGCAAAATGGTTTCTATTTTGCAATCGATGACACGGCGGGAGGCATCCTAAAAGTTGAACAGTTATGACATCATAGTGGTCGGCGCCGGCCACAACGGGCTTGTGGCGGCGGCCTATCTCGCCAAAGCGGGGAAAAAGGTTCTGGTGCTGGAGCAGCGTTTTATTGCCGGCGGCGCTGCGGCAACCGAAGAGATTTATCCGGGTTTCAAATACCCGACCTGCGCCGATGTGTGCCGCTCTTTCCTCCCGCAGATCCTCACCGATCTTGAGCTGGAGAAGTACGGCGTTAAATTTCTTGCTCTCGATCCTGTGATCACTGTTCCCATATCCGATGGCGGGTGTCTACGGATCTGGCGCGATGAGGAGAAAACCAAACGGGAGATCGAGCAATTTTCCAAAACGGATGCCGCCAAATACCCGAGCTTCGCGGCCCTGTTGCGAAAGCTTGCCGGCTTCCTGCAAGCGCTGCACGTCAAAGGTCCTCCGGAGTTAAAGGATATCGGTCTGTCGGGCCTCAGCCCTTTGCTCGGCCTAGGTTGGCAATACAGGAGCCTGGGAAAAAGCGGGCGACGAGAGCTGTTTCGCGTGTTGCCGCTGTCGGTTAAGGATTTTCTCGACGAGTGGTTTGAGACCGATGTTCTCAAAGCAGCGATCGGCGGCAGCGCTCTGCTCGGGAACTTTCTCGCGCCGCGGTCGCAGGGAACCGCGCTCTTGTTGCTCAGTCAGCAGCTTTTTAGCGCCCACGGTCTTTTTCAGTCGTGGGGTGTTCCGCAGGGTGGTATGGGGAGCTTGAGCGCGGCTCTTGCTCAATCGGCGCAGCGCTTCGGAGCGACGATTCGAACGGGGGCGAAAGCCGGCCGGATTTTGGTCAAAAACGAGCATGTGACGGGAGTGGCACTGGAAAACGGAGAGGAGCACGAAGCAAGTCTCGTAGTGTCTGCCATTGGGGTCAATACGACCTTTCTCCGGCTGATCGAGCCGACCTTCGTGGAACCGGACTTCCTGCTCCACGTGCGCAATATCCGCTCGCAGGGGATTTGCGCCAAGATCAATCTCGCCTTGAGCGAGCCGCCGCGGTGGAACTTTAACAGCGGCGGCGCCCAGGGCGGCGACGGAATCATTCAGATCGGAGCCAGCCTGGATGACATCGAGCGCGCTTTTGATGACGCCAAGTACGGCGATTACTCGAAAAAGCCTTTCCTGCAGGTTATCATTCCCTCGGCTGTCGATCCAACTGTTGCTCCAGCGGGACAGCATGTCGCGTCGATTCTGGTCCAATATACGCCATACCGGTTGAAAGACGGGGATTGGAAAGAGAAACGAGACGAGCTGGGCCAGCTCGTGATCGACACGGTAAGCGCGTATGCGCCAAACTTCAAAGACTCGATCCTTCATTCGCAGATTCTAACGCCACTCGATCTGGAGGAAGTCTACGGCCTTCCCGAAGGCCATTACCACCATGCGGACATGGCTTTGGATCAGTTGTTATTCATGCGGCCGGTTCCGGGTTGGGCGCGGTATCGCACACCGATCCAAGGTCTTTATCTCTGCGGCGCCGGCACTCATCCCGGCGGCGGCGTGACCGGCCTTCCCGGTTACAATGCGGCGGGAGAGATCCTCAAGGACCTACGCAAGCGCAAGTGATTTCTTCCATCTCGCGGGTTGTCACACAAGGGGCGTAACTCCATCGGTGTTTTGAAATCATCTCAAAGTTGGGACCCCCGATTGCTTCGTTGGGACAAGCTTGGTCAACGCGTTGTCGCTCCGAATTCGAAGCGCACATTAAATTCTTTTCAGTTGGCCCGACCGGGTTCCACCGGGGCGGAAAAGGTATTATAGAAATTTGTATGACTAGCGGAGTAAGGTGCGATGCAAAGGAGAAATAATTTACTGGGCCACCGCAGGGAGTCAAGAGGAGGCGTCCTTGCCAAGAGGTTCCTCTATTTCACGAGCCTTGCGATCCTGATTGGCGGAATCGTCTATCTCGCTCCGCGCTTTGAGTGGCATCCGCCGGTGATAAAGCTGAACCTGGCAACGAGCACTGTCGGCCGTCGTCCGTTCGATATCGAGATCACAGACGAAGGCCGGGGGCTTGCGAATGTTGCGGTCACCCTGTCCTCGGGAGGCGTAGAGCACCCGCTTATTATCGAGCACTACGCTCTGGGGACAGTCAAGGAGAAAAAGATCACGATTGCGCTCGCGCCCGAGAAAATCGCCGTCGAAGACGGCCCGGCCGTTCTGCAGGTGAAAGCCACGGACCATTCCTACTGGAAGTTTTTTCACGGCAATGAAGCGGTCCTCCAAAAAAACATTACCCTCGACAGGACGCCGCCCAAGCTGGAACTTGTCAGCGGCGACCCGTACATCAACTTTGGCGGGTCCGGGGTGGTAACATACAAGGCGTCTGCGGACACGCAAAAATCCGGCGTGCAGGTCTCCCGCTATTTCTTTCCGGGATACAAAGTCAAAGAACCGGATCAGTATGCGGCTTTTTTTGCCCATCCGTATGACTTGAACGAGAAAGACAAAGCGGTGATTTTGGCTGAGGACGGCGCGGGCAATGCCAGAGAGATACCTCTCTCCTATACGCTAAAAGGAGTTCGGTACAAGAAGAGCACGATTGCAATTGACAATCAGTTTATTGAAACCAAAGTGGTCCCGTTGGCGGGCGGGGGTTCGGCAAACGAGCAAACTCCGAAGGCGGTATTTCTCAAGGTCAATCGGGATTTAAGAAAGAAGAACGAAGAGATGATCAGGGAGCTATGCGAAAAATCGAGCCCGAAAATCCTCTGGCATGGATCCTTTCATCAGCTTACCAACTCGAAGGTGGAAGCGAACTTTGCGGACGAGAGAACCTATGTTTACAACGGCGAAACCATTGATCACGCCTATCATCTGGGCTTCGATCTGGCAGTAACCAAAAACACCCCGGTTGAAGCCGCTAACAGCGGTGTGGTCGTGTTCGGCGCAGATCTAGGAATCTATGGGAACACTGTAATTCTCGATCATGGCATGGGAGTCTTTACGCTTTACAGTCATTTAAGCTCGATCGAGGTTAAGGCCGGCGACACCGTCAAGCAGAAGCAGATCATCGGCAAGACGGGAGAAACGGGTCTCGCGGCCGGTGACCACCTCCATTACGCGACCTTGATTCACGGTGTGCCTGTGCTGCCGCTCGAATGGTGGGACGGCAAATGGATCAAGGACAACGTGCAGAGCAAACTCGACGACTTGAGCCACTGATGGCTTACTGAGCCTCACCGATATACCGATCCGGTCTGGTTTGACGACCAAAGCATCGGGAAACGAGGGCGGCTTTGTGCCGTTTTCGTTTGACGCTAGAGCCCACTAGAGATATTTTCCGTGCGATTGCTTTTTTTGCGTACCGCGTGAAAGGGGGGAAACCAAATGGCAGAAACAACAAGCGCCGTGTCTTCAGGAGTCGGACAACCCAGCAGAGGAGTCTATGGCTCGGACCTCATGGTGGAAATCTTACGTGCGCTGGGGATTCGCTATATCGCGTTAAATCCCGGCGCAAGCTACCGGGGTTTGCATGATTCGCTGGTCAACTTCGGTCACGGCGAGCCGCCGGAGATGATTCTCTGCACGCATGAGGAAATCGCCGTGGCGTTGGCCAATGGCTACGCGCGGGTGACGGGCGAGCCGATTGCGACCGGGCTGCACAATGTCGTTGGCCTTCTGCACGCGTCGATGGCGATCTTTAATGCCTGGTGCGACCGGACACCGATCATCAATCTTGGCGGCGGCGGGCCGCAAGACACCAACCACCGGCGCTCGACCGATTGGGTCCACACCGCTCTGGTGCAGGGGAACTTGGTCCGCGACTATGTCAAATACGACGATCAACCGCACAGTCTCGAAGCGATCTCGCAGTCGTTACTCAAGGCCTACCGCATTGCCACCACCGAACCCAAAGGACCGGTGTACGTCTGCCTCGATTCCGATCTCCAGGAGCAGCAGATCAACTCTCCTTTGCTGGTTCCCGACGCGAGTTTATTTCGCGCGCCGGCGGGGCCCGCGCCGAATCCCGAAGCGCTGCGCGAAACGGCCGACCTTCTGGTCAAAGCCGAGTGGCCGGTGATCGTCGCGGGCGAGGTGGGGCGGAAGCCACAAGCGCTCGCTCCGCTCAGAGAGCTGGCCGAACTGCTGGCCGCGCCGGTGATCGATGCCGAGGGGCGCTTCGCTTTTCCCAACAACCATCCTCTTGACCTCACTGGCGCGCGGGAGCAGACGTTGCGGGCGGCGGATGTCGTTCTTGGCCTTGACGTGCCGAGTCTGGGCGTCCCGCTCGGTCCGTCGGTGCGGGAGCGCGAGTCGTTGCAGCTGGCGGTTTCGCCGGCGGCAAAGATCGTTCACATCACGCTGCTCGAATTCGAACGCCAAAGCTTGGTCAGCGATGCCATGTGGCTTTTGCCGGTGGCAGTGCCGATTGCGGCGGACACCTCGGTCGCGCTGCCGCAGCTGCTTGAACTGTGCCGAAGCCTGCTGGCATCGAGCCCGAATTCGGCGAAGCAGATCAATGACCGGCGCTCCAAGGCGGAAGCGATCCACGCCGAGGCGCACAAGCGCGCGCTCTCCTGGGTCGAGCAGAACTGGAATCAGAAACCGATCTCGTCGGCACGCATCTATGGCGAGCTTAACCCACGCCTCAAGGGAAAGTCGTGGGCGCTGGTTCATGCACACGGGCGGCGCTGGCGGGAAATTCTAGAAGTTACCGAGGCCGGGCATGGAATCGGCGGTGGTCGCGGCGGCGGCGTAGGATACGGCCTGCCGTCGTCAATCGGAGCAGCCTTGGGTTACAAAGGCAGTGGTCGGTTGTGCGTAAGCGTTTTGGGCGACGGCGATTTCCTGATGACCTCCAATGCGCTGTGGACCGCGGCTCGTTACAGTATTCCCCTGCTCGCGATCGTGTTCAACAACCGATCGTACTACAATGACGAGGAACACCAGGAGCGGATGGCCGTGCGCCGCGAGCGCCCGGTGGAAAACAAAGGGATCGGGATACACATCAACGATCCGGCGCCTGATCTTGCCGCGTTGGCGCGCAGCCTGAGCGTAGAAGGGTTCGGTCCGATTACCGAGCCGGATCAAGTCGGCCCGACCTTCGACCGCGCCATCAAGATCGTCCAATCCGGAAAGCCGGTACTCGTCGACGTCGTCACGCAGCCGCGCTAGTTGGTCGGTTCCGGCGGGAGCGCAAAAAGACACATCAAGCCAAGAGGCATGCTCTGAGTCTTCTCATCAGAACACCAGCGCTCGGACTGGTCCCGTTCGCGCTTTTTGCCGTTTTGTATTTCTGGACATATAAGCGGGCGGTCCTTATTGCGGCACTCTCTTGGGGTCTCTATGTGCCCTACGAATTTAGCATGAAGCTACGTCTTTTGTGCAGCGGGGAATGTAATATTAGAGTTGACCTGTTATTGATTTATCCAGTCCTTTTAATCCTCTCGGTCGTCGCTCTAGTCGCCGCCTTGCGGTCCGGCCCGCCACGAAAACCCCGGTGACGTGTGCGTCGCCAAGGTCAAGTCGGTTGACTTCTGGACAGAAGTCTTATACGCGGTTCGCTTTTTTTTTACGGTCTCAACACAACGATGAGGAGAAAGGGTGAAAAAGGTTTAGGATCCGGGAATGAAATTTCATGCAAAAAACCCTAAATTCCAAGACATCACTGCAAGTTATCATCCCGCTGGTAGGCAGCACTTCCGCCGCTACGATGTTCGACCAAGGGCTTTCCTTTCACCACGAAGTGATTCATGAGCTTACGCTCGCTCACAGAGGATGAAGATGGAGGCGCTTTCAAGGGAGTCCGTCATTCCCGAATGCTTGTATCGGGAATCCAGGGAAACCGGAACTGGCCTCCCGATTAAAACACTCGGGGGTGACGTATTGGGGAGTCGTTATCCCTTCACTGCCAACCCGAACCCCGATTTTCGAAAGAGAGCGCTACCTACAAACTCCACGGCGTTTTACTTCTCTGATCTTCGATTCCTTTTCTAATTCACAGTAGCCGTTCGCCATCCCCAGAGACATAATTTCCGGCTGCACGGCAGCGGTTTCAAAGCAATCGCTGCGACCATTGTCGGCGGCTAAACTTGCTGACTTTCCAAGAACCGCTCGGCGTCGATGGCCGCCATGCAGCCCGAACCCGCGGCAGTAACGGCCTGACGGTAAATCCGGTCTTGCACGTCGCCGCAGGCAAAGACCCCGGGAATATTGGTCTTGGTCCCGCCGCGGGTGACTAGGTAGCCGTATTCGTCGGTTTCTAGCTGGCCGACAAACAATTTGGTGTTGGGTTCATGGCCGATCGCGATGAAGACACCGTCACACTTGAAATCCTGAGCGGCGCCGGTCTTCACATCCTTGAGTCTTACGCCCTTGACACCGCCGTTTTTGGCCTCGCCGAGGATCTCCTCCACCACGGAATCCCAAGTGAAGGCAATCTTGGGATTCTTCCTGGCGCGCTCCTGCATGATTTTCGAGGCTCGCAGTTCGTGGCGGCGGTGGATGATGGTCACTTTAGTTGCGAATTTAGTTAAAAACAGCGCTTCTTCCAACGCCGTATCGCCGCCTCCCACGACGACGATATCCTTATCGCGGAAGAAAAAGCCGTCACAAGTGGCGCAGGCCGAAACCCCGTAGCCCATCAGTTTCTTTTCGGACTCCAAACCAAGCAGTTTTGCCGTGGCGCCGGTTGCGATGATCAGGGCATCGCACGTGTAGAATTCCTTTGCGACCGTGACCCGGAGCGGCGTTTGCTTTAGATCAACGGAAGTAACCTCGCCGAAAAGGATTTCGGTCCCGAAACGCTCCGCTTGTTTCTTGAACTCTTCCATAAGCTCAGGTCCCAGAACCCCTTGGGCGAATCCCGGGTAATTCTCGACGTCGGTGGTGATCGTCAACTGGCCTCCGGGTTGGGATCCTTCAATGACCAGGGGATGCATGTTCGCCCGCGCCGCGTAGATCGCCGCGGTCAATCCCGCGGCACCGGAGCCGAGAATGACGACGCGATAGTGGCTTTTTTTCTCCATGTTTTTTATGTAGCATAAAAAACCGATGGCAGGAATTCGCGAGAGAAAAGTGTCCCGGCTGTCCCATGTGGACGAAGCGGGGCGCGCCCGCATGGTCGATGTGAGCGACAAAGACGTTACTCACAGAGTCGCAGTGGCGCGCGGGCGCATTACGATGAAGCCCGAGACTTTGGCTCTCATTGTAGAGCGGCGAGTTGCCAAGGGCGATGTTTTCGCGGTCGCGCGCGTTGCCGGGATTATGGCGGCGAAAAAAACCCCCGAGCTTATTCCGATGTGCCATCCGCTCAATATCAGCTCGGTGGAGATTTCCCTGACGCCGCAAGAAAATCCCGCCCGCGTCGAAATTGAGGCCACGGTGCGCGTGAGCGGCAAGACAGGCGTGGAAATGGAGGCCGTGACCGCGGTCGCGGTTTGCGGACTCACGATCTACGATATGTGCAAAGCCGTTGACCGGGAAATGTCACTTGACGCCATCCGCGTCATGCAGAAAAGCGGCGGCAAGAGCGGAACCTTCACACGAAACGAATGAGCTTCAATTTTGGATTGCCGGCTCAGCTAGAATCGCAGATCTAAAATCCCAAGATCCAAGTGGTCCATCTCCCCGGCCCATGCCTAATCTATTTCTCAAAAAGGGAAGAGAGGTTCCCGTCCTCAGAGGCCACCCGTGGATTTTCTCCGGCGCCATAGAGAAAGTCGAAGGGGACGCCGAGACCCCACACTTGTGCGATGTTTTTGATCACCAGGGCAGGTGGCTTGCACGCGGGCTTTACAACCCGAAGTCACAGATACGCGTCCGGGTCCTGACCTGGACAAAGGAGCCGGTTGACCAAAATTTTCTGGCGCGGCGCTTTTCCCAGGCGGCGGCGCTGCGCGCGAAACACGTGTGTTCCGCTACCAACGCGTATCGTGTCGTCAACGGGGAAGGAGATTTTCTTCCTGGTCTTGTGGTGGACCGCTATGCGGATTTTTTGGTGTGTCAGTTTTTGACCGAAGGGATGGACGCGCTGCGGGCAGAAGTCGTTGGCGCACTCCGGGAGCAGTTGCCGGTTCAAGGCATCTACGAGCGCAGCGAGGGCGCGGTCCGGGAACAGGAACAGCTGCCCGAGCGGGTCGGCGTGCTCGCCGGCGCAGAACCGCCGGCTCTTGTGGAAGTCGAGGAGAACGGGATCAAGTTTGTGGTCGATCTCAGGCAAGGACAAAAAACCGGACTTTTCCTGGACCAGCGCGACCATCGCTTGTTGGTTCGCTCGCTGGCGCGCGGTCAACGAATTCTCAACTGTTTTGCCTACACAGGCGGGTTTGCCGTTTACGCGCTTCAAGGGGCGGCAAAGCAGGTGATTTCTCTGGAGTCGTCGAGGCCGGCTCTGGAGCTGGGTATGCAAACCTTAAGGCTCAACGGACTCCCTGTTGCCGAAGAGGATTGGATCAAGGCGGATGCTTTTTCCTTTCTCAAAACGTGCGCGGACAAGTTCGACATGGCAATCTTGGATCCGCCATCCCTGGCGCGCCGGCGCGCAGACGTGGAGGCGGCCGCGGGAGGATATAAATATTTGAACCTGCACGCGCTGCGCTTGTTGGCGCCCGGCGGGTTACTGATCACCTTCTGCTGCTCCCAGCATGTCCCGTCAGATCTGTTTCAGAAGATTGTCTTCGGCGCGGCGGTTGACTCCCGGCGCCGGCTCCAGGTTCTGCAGAAACTAGGGCACCCTGCGGATCACCCGGTGAGCCTGCACCATCCTGAAGGCGAGTATCTCAAAGGCTTATTGGTACGCGTCTTGGAGTGACCCGAGCGGTTGTGCTATAAGGGCGGCCTGCTGGCTGAAAACCTTATGGCCCGCTACAAGCCGATCAAGGATTGGCCGGAGGAGGACCGGCCACGGGAGAAGCTCCTGTACAGAGGAGCCGGTTCTCTCACGGATGCCGAGCTTATCGCCATCGTATTGCGCACCGGAAACGGCAGCACGGGCGAGAGCGCTCTCGATCACGCGCACGCCTTGCTCGTGCACTTCGGGAGCCTCAAGGGGATCGAGGACGCTGCGGTCAAAGACTTTAGAGCGATCAAAGGCATCGGCAACGCCAAGACAGCTCAACTCAAAGCCAGTTTGGAATTGGGCCGGCGCATGATTGCCCGGCGCTGGAATGCGGGGGTTGCGTTGCGCTCTTCGGAAGACGTGTTCCAGCACTTCGGCGCGCAACTGGAAAATGAGAAGCGCGAGCTCTTCTACGTCGTTCTCCTCAACAACAAGAACCGCAAGATCCGCGACGTAAAAGTCTCAGAGGGCTCGCTGACCGCCTCGCTGGTTCATCCCCGCGAGGTTTACAATCCGGTCATTCGGGAATCGGCTGCGGCGGTGATCTTCGTGCATAATCATCCGAGTGGCGACCCCGCTCCCAGTCCGGAGGATGTCGAAATCACGCGGCGGCTAAAGGAAGTAGGGGAACTCATGGGGGTCAGGGTCCTGGACCACGTGGTGATTGGCCACGACCGCTATTTTAGCTTCAGCGACCGGGGCATGCTCTAGTGTCCTGGAACACCGGTTCACGGAATAAGTCGGCGTCTTGTTTTCCGCTAACCTGCGAGGGAGATTCTGGGTGCGGTGGTCGCCGAGGGGTTACGGCTTCCGGGTCTGATGTCGGACTGGCGCGCTACGTCAGCCGATCTCGATTAGTTTTCTCCGGGTGGTTTGGCCATGGATGATTCGCACCGCTGAATTGGGGACGGAAAAATAATCCGCCAAAGCCTCTACCAGATCCTGATTCGCTCTACCTTCACGCGCTTGGGCTTTGACTCTGGCCAGGTAGGCACCGCTATCGATCCGCTGGACATCGACTTTTTTTGCGTTGGCCTTGACGGTCACCCAAATCCTGAAGCCCATGTTCAACTATTGCGTCGTTGAGCGAGCGCGCGCAGGACTTTGCCGAATCGACGCTGCATGGTGATCATCTGCTCCCTCATATGCAAGGCGACTTCAATTCCTTCAAGGTTGACTCCCAACTCTACAGACAAGACACGCGCCACCCGCACCCGGTCAACTTGATCCAAGGGGTAGAGCTTTTGCCTGCGCTGCATGACTGGGGAAATAAGGTTTTCTTTCTCCAGGCGCAACACAAACTCCTTCCTGACCGCACAGATTGCGACGACCTCACTCATGCGCAGATATTTTCGCGCCATGGCAGTATTTCCTATAGATGAATGTCTTTACGGATGTCCTGGTCATAGGCCCGGTCAATGGTATCAATAACTTCCTGTTTGACCTCATCTTTAGGCACTCGAATCATTAGCCTCAAATAGAGGTCTCCAGCGGACGCTTTCCCGTGTGCTTGGACTCCCTTTCCGGAGATACGCAGGCGCTGGCCGCTTTGCGCTCCGCGAGGGATCTTTACTTTTACCAACCCCACGGGCGTGGGGACTTCAATTGAGGCGCCGCGCATCGCTTCTCCCACCGTGATCGGCAGGTCCATCGTGAGGTCATTACCGGAGCGAGCGAGCAGGGGATGCGCCCGCACGCGCGGAACAATATAAAGATCTCCCGGCGCTCCGCCTTGCAATCCGGCCTCGCCTTTTCCAGGTACACGGATTCGCTTTCCGGTTTCAGCTCCTGGAGGAATGTTAACGGTTACGCGGTCTGAATGGAGGACTCTTCCACTTCCGCGGCAATTTTCGCAAGGATCCCCGGGGAGCCTGCCGGTCCCCAAGCAGCGTTGGCAAGTACGCCGGTAGCGGGTTGTGCCCTGCCCCGCAGATTGATTGCCGGTCCCGTTGCAAACGGGACAAATAATGGTTCCTTTCGATCCTGAACCGTGACAAGTCTCGCATGCAACCGGGCGTTGTAAGTTCAGAGTCGTCTGGAAGCCGCGCACGGCATCAAGAAAATCAATCTCCAGAGTTGCCTCAATATCCTGCCCCGGTCTTAAACCTGACTGGCGTGTCCGTCCCTGGCCGCCAAAGGTTCCGCCAAGCCCACCGAAAAGCTCCCCCAAGTCGTCCAGGTCATTTAAATCAAACGTGTGGATTCCTCCGGTTGAGGCCGACTGTTGCTGCCACTCTTGGTACGCCCGGGCCTTTTCCGCGTCGAATCCGCTAGCGAGCCCCGCTTCGCCAAACTCATCGTAGAGCTTGCGTTTTTTGCTGTCGCTTAGAACTTCATAGGCCACCGAGATGTCCTTGAACTTATTTTCTGCCTCTTTGTTGCCGGGGTTGATATCGGGGTGGTACTTGCGCGCAAGTTTGCGGTAGGCCTTGCGGATGTCATCGGTGGATGCGCTGCGCGCCACTCCAAGGGTTTTGTAAAAATCTCGTTCAGCCATTTGTGCTTAAGATAACTCTGCATGACGCAGATTCAAGGGCGAGCGGTTACGGTAGCGTTTCGAGTTCCAAGTTTCGAGTGAATCGGGAGTTCGAGACGGGAGCTGTCAAAAAATCTCGGTCGTTGAATTTCTAGAAGCAAAATCCCATATTTGGGGATTATGGAAGGAAACCTGCGCGTGGTTTTCCTCGACGCGGCAACTTTTGGCGACACGTCACTGCAGATCTTCTCATCGCAGTGGGACTGTAGCGTCTATCCGTTTTCTCCGTCGCAGTCGGTCGCGGAACGACTGCAGGGACACCAAGTGGCGGTCGTCAATAAGGTCGTTCTCGATCGAGACATCTTGAGCAGTCCGATGGCCCAAGACCTAAAACTGGTAGCGGTCGCTGCCACTGGTACGGACAATGTGGATCTCGAAACCGCGCGTCATCGGGGCATTGGCGTGTGCAACGTGCCGGGATATGCCACGCAAGCCGTGGCGCAGTTCACGATGGCGCTGATCCTGGAAATGGCGACTCATGCCGGCAGCTATGCCGGGCTGGTACGGGCCGGCGCTTGGGAAAAAAGCCCCATTTTCACCATGCTTGATTATCCCTCCGTGGAAATAGCGGGCAAAGTTCTGGGTGTGATTGGTTACGGCCGTATCGGTCAGGGGGTGGCAAGAATGGCGAAGGCTCTTGGCTTGGACGTATTCGTGTCGGCTCGGCCTGGTAATCAAGAGCCCATCCCAGATGGCCGGGTCGCGCTTGACGAGCTGCTAACCAAGGCTGACTTCGTGACGCTTCATTGCCCGCTCACGCCCAATACCAAAAACCTGATCAACGCGCGGGCGCTGGCGCTGATGAAACCGGGCGCGTTTCTCATCAACACTGCGCGCGGCGGTCTCGTGGATGGCACAGCGCTGCTCGATGCCCTGAGAAAGGGTCGTCTGGCCGGCGCCGCTTTGGATGTCCTTACCGAGGAACCGCCGCCGCCCGGTCATTTTCTGGTGCAAGCGGGGCGGGAGTTGGGACCTTTGCTGATTACTCCCCATTGTGCCTGGGCGACGCGCGAAGCGCGCCAGCGTCTGCTCGCGGAGGTGGCAGAAAATGTTGCTTCTTTTTTGGCGGGCAGGGGAAGAAACCGCGTGGTTTGAATCGTCCTCGACCTGAGGGGTCGAATTAGAAGGGGACGTCGTCATCCAACGGCGGCGCATCTCCGGGGAGGTCGCCGGGCGTATCCCCGCCCACTTCCGGGGCTACGCGTGTGCCGCCACCACCGCCCAGAAACCGCACGCGTTGGGCGACGATCTCGGTGACGTAGCGTTTGTTGCCGCTTTTGTCATCGTAGGAGCGGCTACGGATGCTGCCTTCCACGAAGACCTGTCTTCCTTTAGCAAGGTACTGCCCACAAGTCTCGCCCTGCTTGCCCCAGACAATGATATTGTGCCACTCGGTTCGCTCCTGCCGGTTTCCATCCGCGTCATTCCACACCTCGCTTGTAGCGATAGGGAATCGCGCTACCGCACGGCCGTTGGCCGTGAAGCGCACTTCAGGGTCTTTTCCCAAGTTGCCAATAAGGATAGCCTTGTTTACCGACATGGAAACCTCCGCGTGCTTGCCCGTCGCGAACGAACTTAGCGCCTGGCGGTGGTTTAGTCAACATAAACTTGGCACGGCTGGCACGCCACAGAGCTGGAGCGTTGTCGCATGTGGGAAAAAAGGTTTCATTGCTTTTTGCCCGTTGCTGGTTTACCATCAGGTACCGGGAGTCCCCGAATTATCCTTGATTTAGCCGTTCTGCAAAACACTGTTCGTTTGATGGCGTATAGTCTTAAGCTGGTTCTGATTGGTTTCCTCACCGTTATAGTAGGTCTATTGGTTATCGCTCTGGGGCCTTTCGATCGCAAGGGCACGTGTGCTTACATTCTGGCCCGGTTGTGGACAGGCGCCATTTTAAAGATCAGCGGTGTTAGCCTGAACGTGCGCGGTTTAGAACACCTGGATCCAACTCGGCCTTATATTTTAATGGCTAATCACCAGAGTTACATCGATATCCCGGTCCTGGTGGAAGCTTTTTCGCGATTTCAGCTGCGCTTGATCGCCAAAAAGGAGCTGGTCTGGGTCCCTGTGTTCGGCTGGGCGCTTTGGGCCTCCAAGCATATCATCGTGGATCGTTCCGGCCGGGCGCAGGCCATGGCCAGTTTGCGCCGCGCAAAGGAGAAAATTGCGCAAGGAGTCTCTGTGGTCATCTTTCCTGAAGGGACCCGAGGACGGAACGGGGGTATTCTCCCGCTCAAGAGAGGCGGCTTTGTGCTCGCAGTCATGGCACAGGTCCCGATTGTCCCTGTGACGATTGTAGGCTCCGGGGCCGTCCTTCCGCGCGGAGAATGGCGCATTCGGAGGGGGCAGATCGAGGTCGTTGTGGACGAGCCGATTCGTATGGAACGGTATGACTTGAAAAACAGCGGAAAGCTATCCAGCCGTGTCCGCGCGCTTATGATGTCTCATCTCAACCAGGTTTCCGGCGGCCAGGAAGCAAATTCACCGATGACGGAAGAGGGGCTTTCCGGAGAGGCGCAAGCACGGGGTTGAGGGATCGGCATGGACTCGCTAAGGTTAGTTCCCCTGGGTGGTTTAGGTGAGTTCGGCTTGAATATGATGGTCCTGGAGTACGGGGAGTCGGCCATCGCGGTCGATTGTGGTCTGATGTTTCCAGGATCCGAGTTGTTAGGTATCGACTACGTTATTCCCGACGTTAGTTATCTTCTGGAAAAGAATAAAATCCTCCACGGGATCCTTCTGACCCATGCGCACGAGGATCACATCGGGGCGTTGCCGTACGTATTGCGGCAGCTTCCGGTTCCTGTCTACGGTACCCGCCTGACATTAGGACTGTTGCGCAATAAGTTGCGGGAGCATGAGCTCGAATCCGAAGTGGAGTTGCGTGAAATTACCGCCGAGAGTCCGTGGTGGATCGGGCCATTTAAAATTGAAGGCATTCGCGTTACGCACAGCCTCATTCAGTGTCTTGCTTTTGCGATTGAAACCCCCGTAGGCGTTGTGATGCATACAGGAGATTTCAAGATCGATAACACGCCCATGAGCGGGGAGAAGTTCGATTTCCAGCGCTTTGCGGCCTACGGCGAGAAAGGAGTCCTAGTTCTTCTTTCGGATTCTACCAACGTGGAGCGTGCCGGCTACACTCCCTCGGAGCGTGAAGTTGGAAAGGGCTTTGAGGAAATCTTCCGTGCTAGCCGAGGACGAGTCTTTGTCGCGACCTTCTCGTCCAATATCCCGCGCATCCAGCAAGTGGCTGAACTGGCGACTCGTTTTGGCCGCAGGCTTGTACTGAGCGGTCGCAGCATGATCAACAACGCTCGGATTGCGTCTGATCTTGGTTACCTGGAACTTCCCGGCGATGTGATGACGGAATCCGATCGCTGGCAAGCGATCGCGCAGGACAAGGTCACCTTCCTTACCACAGGAAGCCAAGGAGAGCCGCTTTCCGTGCTGCATCGCGTTGCGCTCGACAACCACAAGTCCATCAAGATCACCCCGGGCGATACCGTGGTTCTTTCCGCAAGATTCATTCCCGGCAACGAGAGGACGATCAGTAATCTCATCAATCATCTCTATCGCCGCGGCGCGGAAGTCCACTATGAGAAGGTCTCGGAGGTCCATGTGTCGGGTCACGCCAGCCAGGAAGAACTCAAAACCATGCTTCAGCTAACGCGGCCGCGTTACTTCGTTCCCATCCATGGTGAGTACCGCAACCTGCTCAAACATATCAAGCTCGCCCAGAGCGCAGGGATACCGGACACGCATTGTTTCCTGTTGGAAGACGGCCAGGTGTTGGAGTTGAATCCTCAAGGGGCGCACAGGACGGAGGCCGTCTCCGCAGGGCGCGTTTTTGTGGATGGCAGAGGAGTCGGAGACGTAGAAGATGTGGTGATTCGGGACCGGCGGCACCTCTCTGAAGACGGCATGGTGCTGGCGCTGATGGCGATCCACCAGCAAAGCGGAGAACTGGTGGCAGGACCTGACATGGTCTCGCGCGGCTTCATACGGTCGGAGGAGGGTGAAGAGATTCTGGAGCAAGCCAAACGCGTCGTGCTACAAACGATCACAGAAGCGAACCGTGAAACGAGAACAGACCCGGTAGAGATGCAGGAGGAAATCCGCAAAACGCTGCGGCGGTATTTTTATGAAACATTAAAACGCCGGCCCGTGGTCGTACCGCTGATTTTGGAGATGTGAAGCGATTGCCTCTTTTCTGGGGCAGTAGTTCTTTTGCTCAGGCTCCCGGCAGATTAGCCGATTCTACAGATGGAAAAGGGATCAAGACTGAGTCGCGAGATTTGGGCGGTGGTGCTCGTCTCGTTAGCGGCGCTTCTTATCTTGAGCTTGGTTTCTTACCATCCCTCGGACCGACCACCTTATGGCGCCGCCGGGTCCATCAAAGAGCTCTACGGTTTTGTGGGCTACCATCTAGCGAATTTCCTGCGCCAGGGCATCGGACTCTCCGCCTTTCTCTTGCCCGTGTTCCTGTTGCTTGTGGCGTATCAACTGTTCCATCAAGTGCCAGAACTCACTCCGTTAAGAATTGCTAGTTATGCCGTCTTTGTTTTGCTTATCGTTCCCATGTTGCTCAGTGTTCTGCTTGAACCCGACGAGGTCTGGGATGGGGGTGGTGTGGTCGGAGGCTTCCTAGAAGGAGCTGTCCTGATGCCGCTTTTTGGCCGTATTGGGGCTCATGTGGTCAGTCTTTCCCTCTTCTTGCTGGGCTTTATACTTTTCTGGAGAGTTTCCTTAACGGACATGATCAGCGGCTTAATTTGGAGAGAAATTACAGCCAGCGCATCCAACATCGAAGGACAAACGGCCTGTCCTGAGCTTGCCCAGACTGACCCGGGGAGCATCAAAGCTCCCGCAATCGAGAAAAGCCGTAAGCCAGTTCAGCAGAGATTTGACTTCATGGAAAAAGATCCGAACTAGCATGTGGATTAAAAAACTAAAATTACTCTTTTATCGGAAGAAGAAGTCTAAACTTTACCGCAACGTTTGCGGTGTCGTCTTCTTTGCCATGACAGTTTTTATCGGGTTCAGTCTTTTTTATTACCATCCAGGATCAAAGTGCTCGTCCGGTACTAAAGAGTATATTGGTAATATTGGATGCTCTTTGGCCTCTTCATTACGGGAAAACTTGGGGATTTCAGCGTTTCTGCTGCTCCCCTTATTGCTGGTCTTGCTGTGCATGCTTGTAGCAGAGCTGCGTACGAGGGTAATTGTCGCCAAGCTCGCCGGTTATTTGTTTGTTCTGTTCTGCTGCACGATTTTTTTGAGCGTTTTCTCCAGCTTCTTCTCCAAGACGCCTGACTACTTAGGGGGACGATTAGGCCTTTGGGCTAAGACGATTGTTCTTGAACCGAAAGTAGGCAAGAAAGTCGGTCCCCCTATTGTTGCTGTATCTCTGCTGCTCACGTCCGTCATTTTAGTGTTTAGGATCTCTATTCTGCCGGTAGTACGATTATTGGCTGGGTCAGTGCTAGCTTTGTTAACGTGGGCGGGACCTCATACAAGTAGGATTGGAAAAGACACGTTAGTGAAGCCGGGTTTGCGAACAATTGTCAACCTACGGGATCTGCTCGTTAGAATCGCAAGTGTTTGCAGACTTTGGATAGTCAGTTGGGTTGAGACACTGCGAGATCGTTTCAAGCTCTATCTGAACGGTCGGAAGAAAGAGAACCTAAAAAAAGAACACCTACAAGACGCAAAAGGGCAGCCGCAAGACATAACAGAATCAGTGATCGCTCAGCCTCTCATACCGGAAAAGAAGATAGAAGAAATCCGTGGCGAAGCAAAAAAAACACCTGAGAAGATGCCCCTCAGGGTTCCTGTACAGCAAAAACTTCCTTTGCTTGAAACTTCCGGTGATTATGCGCTCCCTTCCATAAACCTACTCGATTCCCCCAACGGCAATGCGTCAGAGATTGACCGAGCGACAGTTGAGGCAAGGAAGGTGGCTCTGCAGAAAAAGTTAGAAGATCTTGGGATAAGCGGCAAGGTTGTTGACCCACCGCAACCCGGTCCCATCATTACCATGTACCGTTTTGACCCTGATCCTGGTGTTAAGGTCAGACGCATTGTGGCCTTGGCCGATGATCTTGCAATGGCCATGAAGGCGTTTGGGGTGCGCGTGTTAGCCCCTATTCCCGGGGAACCGGTGGTCGGCATCGAGGTGCCAAACCCGCGTCGTGAAAAGGTTACGATCTTTCTCAAGGAGATTATTGAGAGCAACAGCTTTCAGGAAGCGCCCTCAAGACTGACCCTAGCTCTCGGGAAACAGATCACAGGCGAGCCCTTTGTCGATGATTTGGCCAGGATGCCGCACCTATTGGTTGCCGGCGCGACGGGAACTGGGAAGTCAGTTTCCTTGAACGCCATGATTCTGAGCATCCTTTTTAAGGCCACGCCAGAAGATGTTAGGTTCATAATGATTGATCCTAAGATGCTTGAATTGGCAGTTTACGAAGGGATTCCACATCTGTGGGTGCCTGTCGTGACTGATCCGGAGAAGGCTGCACAGGCCTTGGCTTGGGCGATGGAAGAGATGGACCGGCGCTATCGGTTGATGCGTGAAAAGGGTGCGAGAAACCTCGATCACTACAACCGTCTATTGGAAAGGGAAGTCCGCAAGGGTAAAAGCGCGCTCGAGCTTGAGGAAACCGATGAGATGAAATTAGATTCCGCCGCAATCGGTGGCCATGTTAACGGACAAGCTCCCCTAGTCCACACCCGGCTTCCACGAATTGTTATCATCATTGATGAATTGGCTGATCTGATGATGACCTCGCGCAGAGGCATTGAGGAACACATCACTCGCCTTGCACAGAAAGCGAGAGCCGCAGGCATCCACTTGATAGTTGCCACGCAACGTCCTTCGGTCGATGTCATAACAGGCCTAATCAAAGCAAACTTCTCCGCGCGCATTTCCTTTCAAGTTACTTCCCGCGTTGACTCCCGCACGATATTGGATTCGATAGGCGCGGAAAAGCTTCTCGGGAATGGGGACATGCTTTTCCTTCCGCCCGGAACAGCGAGGGTTATTCGCGTGCATGGGGCTTATGTCTCAGACCGTGAAGTTCAGGAAGTTGTCAAGTACGTAAAAAGCAAAGGCGAAGCCGATTACCACAATGAGATTTTCAAGTCAAAGAAAGCAGGCGCAGTTGATGATTCTGAAGACCTTGACGACGAAATATACGACCAAGCCGTTGCTTTTGTTACTGACTCCCAACAGGCTTCTATTTCTATGGTGCAGAGACGGTTCCGCATAGGTTACAACCGCGCGGCGCGTCTAATAGACAGGATGGAAAAGGAAGGCGTCGTAAGTCCTGCTGAAGGGTCAAAACCGAGAGAAGTCTATGCGAAGAAAGCTGAGGCGGGTTAGAGGCGATCGTTCAGGCTAATCATCTTTTGCGAAGTTGTGGCCAACCTAGGGGTTCTTGAGACAAAAAGACAGAATAGGCAGCCCGAGCCTTGCCGAACGGTGCAGGATGCCGAAGACATTGAGGATGAGATCTATGATCAGGCAGTACTTGTGTCGTGGAGGAACAACAGGCGTCCATTTCCATGGTCCAGAGGAGGCTCAGAATAGGATACAACTGGGCCGCGCGGTTGATTGACAGGATGGAAAAGGAGGGCGTCGTGGGACCAGCCGACGGCGCGAATCCGAGAGATGTATTCATCCAGAGGTGGAAACAGGTTAGGAGCGCTCCCCGACAATCATTGTTGTGCCATTTTTCGCTACGGCAATTGTCATCATGTCGGTGTTTTGTACGTCAAACGAGAATGGCAACCCGATTGAAGGCGGGGTTGAGGATCGAGCAGGTCAGGAAAACAGTCTGGTCGTGGGAGACGGCGAGGCCAGCTGAGGTTTACGGGGGAAAAATGTCGAGCAAAGGGTTCGGTCAACTGTGGGTTCTGTGTTCTGTGCTATTGGCGAGCACGACCTTTTTTGCGCTGGGCCCGGTTGCTTCGTCCCGCGGCGCGGAGAGTAACGACGCGGAGGCAGTGGTCGACGCGTTACAAAACAAGGTCAACGCCACCGCGGATTTTATCGCCGAGTTTCGCCAAGAAACTGAAATCAAAACGCTCAACAGAACAATCAAAGCTTCCGGGAAGGTCTATTTCAAGCGTCCGGGGAAGATGCTGTGGCGATATGATGAGCCTAAAGGGCAGTATGTACTGGCGGATGGAAAAGACTTATACATGTATCAACCCGAGCAGGCGCAGATCATCAAAACCCCTTTGCGCAGCGCCTTTCGCTCGGATGTTCCGCTTTCGTTTCTTTTGGGGATCGGCAGCCTCAGACGTGATTTCCAATACAGGCTCAAGGCCTCGGAAAAAGGGGTGAACGTTATCCAGCTCACCCCCAAAAGCGAGCTGGGACAGGTGGGGGAATTACTTCTCGGAGTCGATGCGAGAGACTTTGAACTCCAATGGGTCCGCATCCAGGACGCTGTGGGTAATGTGACCAGCGTGCGCTTCTCCTCTATTCAGAGGGGTGTGGGTGTGAAAGATTCCCTTTTTCACGCGCAGATTCCTCAGGGGGTCGAAGTCGTAGAACTGGGGTCAGCCGAGGGGCCGTAACCTGTATTCGAGCGCAAGGTGTTGGCCGGTGGGGAGACGGCACCCGCGAGGCTCGCGATCGAACCGGTTGAACCGTTGAAAACATTGTATGCGTTGTCCCGTGGTCCTGAAGGGCGCCAGGACCCTCGGGACAACGACGGAAACGCTCTCGGCGACGAATCCGGAAAAGCCCCTTGACTATGATCGGATTGATGCCATACTGCTCTGCTAGGCCGACTCTTAAAGAAAGGGAAAAACCATGAGAAAAGAATTCTTAAAGAAGGCCGCGGATACCCTGAAGGAGATGAAGAGTCAGTTGATGCGCGAGATTGAAGATCGGGTCAAAGAGGAGAAAGAGGGTATCAAAGACGAAGGTCGGGATACTTACGATCTGGCGAGCGATGAAAGAGACCGTGAGATCAACATCATCTTGACTGACCGCGAGAGAGAAAAGTTACTGGGTATCGACGAAGCCTTGCAGCGGATCAAAGAAAAGACTTACGGGATCTGCGAATGCGCCTGCGACAACTGTGAGGGCGAAATCGGGATGGGACGACTCAAGGTTCTCCCCTTCACGCGCCTGTGTGTTCGCTGCCAAGAAGAAACTGAAAAAGAGAACAAGATGATGCGAAAGTTCGAAGACGAACGAAACTACCGGCGGCTTTCCAGCAGCGATCTGGAAGAGGATACCTTCTAAGCGCTTCAGAAGACGTACTGTAAAACGCGCTTCCCCAACACAAAAGCCAGGACCAAGGCGGCTACTGGAACCGCGACAAGCACGGTCAGAGCGGCCTCGGTTCGTTGGAGCTTATGCACCTTTTCTGTCCCCAAAAAAATGAGATAGAAGCAGTAAACGTAGGCTGGGGAACCCACGTATGGAACCCATGCCAAAACCAGACAGCTACCCGCATACGCACAAACCCGCAAGGTGCCCTCGTAATCACCCTCACCATGAAAAAGGGACTGCGCGACCAGCATCACGATCCCCGGTCCGAGAAGGTAGGCCAGAACAACCAAGAAAAAAGACACAGCGGCCGAAGCCAAGGTCTCGGATACGATAAGCCGGAATAGCAAAAAGACCAGCGCGCAAATCCCTAGATATAACAGAGGGTTTTCAAAGCCGCCCGTTGGAGGCATTTCTTGGTAAAATTTCTGCGGCTCCAGCATGACCTTTTTCCAGATCTGATAGAATCCCTGCGGTCCTGCTTGAATGGTAAACTCGTTGTCGGCCATGAAATTTCCTCTCTCCAGCAATCCCACTCAGCCGCAATATAGATGAAACTGGCCAATTGAGGCAAGGTCAATTTCGTCACCATTCGAGTCTTCAAGCCCCTGATTATTTAGAGACTGAAGGCACTACGCCTTTGAACAGGGGACCCCCCAACCCTGGAAAAGAGCGCCCCTGCTCTAGAAATATGAAAATCTTGAGAGCGAATAGCGAATGGCAGCAAGTAAGGGAGGCGAAAAAATGTTTCTTATTCGCCACCCTTGGCAGGGACGAATTCGATCGCGGTGAGGGTCTTTTTGCCGTCTTTGTCGGTATATTCAACGGAAGCCGCCGAGCCCAAACCAATGTCGCTCATCTTCGCGGCGTCTTCTTTCTGCAGGATAGCCTTGGTCTTTTGCGTGAAGTCCAGCGTGATGAGTTTGCCCTCTTTGGTAACCAGGATCATGTAGTTTTTCTCCAGGTCCAGCAGCCCGACATCACCGGAGACCTTCTCAGACTTCTTTTTCTTTTCCTCCTGACCGGCGGCCGGAAAGCTCGTGCTCAAGAGTAACAGGGCACCCAGGGACCCTATGATAAGGGGGTTTGTCGTCCGTATCATGCTATTGTCCTCCCGCATGCGAATTCATTGAGATTGGCGCCCGTGAAAAGGCTATTCTCCACCTTTCACCGCTTTGTATTCGATGACCGTGGCGATATTTTTGTCATCTTTACTTTGGTATTCGACCGTGGCGGAGGAACCTAGACCAATATCCTCCATTTTGGCTTGCGTCGGCGTAACTTGCGTGACCTTGGTTTTTGCACCGAAATCGAGCGTGATGAGTTTGCCCTCTTTGGTGACCAGGATCATGTAGTTTTTCTCTAGGTCCAGCAGTCCGACGTCACCCTTAGCTTTGATCGGTTTAGCCTTGGCCGGAGGAGCTTGCTCCGCCGGTGCGGTCTTGGCTTGCGCCTCCGGGGGCGGAGCCTTGGCTTCCACGGCTGGAGCTGCCTTTACCGGTGCTGCGGCTTTCTCCTCCTGCACCGCGCATGATGAGAGTGTGAAGGCCAGATAAATAGCAATCGGACCGAGGATCGACAGTGAATTCATTTTCCACTCCTAATGCTTGAATAGCTCCGCGGAAACAAATAGCTGCCTGATAATTATTGCTAATAGCCTGACGTGGCAACAACACACAATACTCTATGGGTATGATTTTTGAGCTTGCGTGAAAAATATTCATACTAAGGTCGTATGAGAGGACCACTGAAAAAACGAGGAAAGTTGATGCGATCCGAGCTGGGTGAAGTTGGCTTGGATGTCAAATTGGTGTATTTTGTTTTTGCTTCTTATGTTGGAGGAGACAATGAATCCTATCAAAGTAGTAATCGCCGATGACCATAACCTTTTTCGGGAAGGTCTCAAGCGCATTCTTTCTCTGGAAAAAGACATCTTAGTGGTTGGAGAGGCGGTACGGGGAGACGAAGTCGTCAAGATCGTGGAACGGTGTAGTCCGGACGTATTGCTTTTGGATCTCAGGATGCCCAAAGCAGATCTGGTGCAAAACTTACTGGAGGTGGGCGCGAGAAATGCGAAAGTGAAGGTAGTGATCCTGACTGCTTTTTCGGAAGAGGAAGATGTTCTCAACTCCGCCAAGGGGGGTGCCCGAGGTTACGTTTTGAAGGGAGTTTCCTCGGCCACGCTTCTGCAAGCGATCAAGACTGTGCATCGGGGGGAAATATGGGTGGACAGGGAAATCCCAGGCGCGGAAATGTTCGAGGAAATATCGCGTTCGCGCTCTTCTCGACCCGAGAGTGAGGCGCTCAATAACTCCATGAAGAGCCTGACAAAGAGGGAGTTGGAAATTCTGCGGCTCGTTGCGGAGGGTTTAAGCAACGACGAGATTGGCAAGAGAGTCTTCATAAGCGAGAAAACCGTTAAGACCCACCTTACGAATATCTTCGATAAGCTGAAAGTCAACAACCGTTTTAAAGCCGCGTTAATGATTATGAGCCGGCCTGGAGATTCCGGGGAGACCAACGACGCTCGCTCCGGTAAAGCGCCAGTCTGAAGCGCAAACTTGGGTTGTTCATGGAAAGTCAACTTTCTCTTGAGCAAATTTGGATTCAGCAAAGGGAAAGGATCCTAGCCTGGCTAAGAGTGGGATTTTCCCTTGTGGCGATCCTGGTTGTGTATCTGCATGGCGACCGGGAGCCTAGGTTCCCTGTGTTATATGCAGTTTCGCGATACTCGTTCTTGACCTACAGCGCGATCCTCCTCCTTCTCGCCTATAGAGTAAAGAGTCCGCTTTCAATGACCATCGGAATCTGGACAACATGGTTCGATCTTGGTTGGGTTTCCGTGATCGATTTCGGGGGCGGCCCAGGAACGCCGTTTTTTGTTTACTATCTATTTCCCGTGATCACGGCCAGCTCACGTTACGGCGTCACAGGAAGTCTCACGGTGGCCGTGGTTGGAATTGCTCTCTATTCTGTGATGCGCGTTTCGTTCGCTTCTTACTGGAGTAGACCGCTTCAAGTGGATGCACTTGTGGTGCGCTCGATCTATCTACTTGGTCTGGCGTACGTCTTTGGTTTTCTCAGCGAATTCGAGAAGAAACAGAACCAACGGCTGATGGCTCTAAACAAGATGGCGGGTGAGGCGGCGGTCCAGGAGGAGCGTCGCCTGATCGCGCAAGATCTGCATGACCGCCTGCTGCAAGTCCTTGCCAGCCTGAGTCTTCGTTTGGAGGTGTGCCGCACTCATCTCATCGGTAAAACCGATGAGTTGGTGCGTGAACTCGAACTTATGGAAAAGGCGGCAAAGGAATCTCTGGTAGAGATCCGACGGTATCTATCAGGCAAAGGCACTTACGATCTCGCGGCGGGAACGCTCGTTGACACATTGCGGCAAGAAATGGGCTTCCTGAGGGACGGTCTAGGTCTAAGATTGGTTTTTGAGACGGAGCCCGAGGACCTTACCCTGTCCGCCGAGGTCGAGCGCGAGATTTATCTCATGCTCAGAGAAGGATTGATGAACGTTGCGCGCCATGGTCATGCCTCTCGCGTCGAAGTCGCGTTGCACATGGTCGATGGAACGGTTCAAGGGGTTCTAGTTGATGATGGAATTGGATTTGATCCCGGGAGGGTTTCGAAGGGAAATGGTTACGGGCTGGGCAGCATGAGAGATCGAATCAGAAGGCTCAACGGGGAATTTCGTGTTGAATCGACGCCAGGAAGAGGGACCAAGATATCATTTAGAGTACCCACCGGGACCGGGATGGGCAGTGAGCCACGGCAGTCATCGGAGTCCCTTGCTTAGTACTGCTTATTCGGCTCCCCTCGGCGCGGTGAACTCGACCGCAGTCAGGGTTTTTTGGCCGTCTCTGTCGGTATATTCAACTGAAGCCGACGCGCCCAAACCAATGTCGCTCATCTTCCCCTTCTCTTGCTTCAACAGGATGGTCTTGGTTTTTGGCGTGAAGTCCAGAGTGATGAGTTTGCCCTCTTTGGTGACCAGAATCATGTAGTTTTTCTCTAGGTCCAGCAGCCCGACATCACCGGAGACCTTCTCAGACTTCTTTTTCTTTTCCTGAGCTGTCGCCGGACAGCTTGCGCTTAGCACTAGCAGAGCACCGAGAGACCCTACAACGAGCGCCCTTGTTATCCGTATCATCTTATTATCCTCCCGCGTGCGAATTCATCGAGATTGGCGTCTGTTAAAAAAGGCTATTCTCCACCCTTTGCCCCTTTGTATTGGATGACCGTGGCGATATTTTTGTCATCTTTACTTTGGTATTCGACCGTGGCTGAGGAACCTAGACCGATGTCCTCGATTTTGGCTTTGGTCGGGGTGACTCGAGTTACCTTGGTTTTTGCACCGAAATCGAGAGTAATGAGTTTGCCTTCTTTGGTGACCAGGATCATGTAGTTTTTCTCTACGTCTAGCAGTCCGACGTCACCCTTGGCTTTGATCGGTTTAGCCTTGGCTGCGGGCGCTTTTTCTATGGCTGGCGCCTTGGCCTCAACCACCGGAGCCGCCTGTGCCGGTGCCGCGGCTTTCTCTTCTTGCACCGCACAGGAGGAAAGCGCCATGAAGCTCAATAATACGAGAGCACTGTTTGTAGTCGAAATGTAACTCACCTTGACCCCTCCGATCGGTTCTGAGTGTGGTGTAGGCCAGAACTTATTGACTGCGACTAAAGGCCTATACTTTAACCGAGGAGTGTTGTCAAGCCTTTTGTCGTAGTGGCTTAGGTTCCTTTGAGGTCAAGACGCCTGGGCTGCTCCGGGACATCGACCCGGCGACCGGGGCGTCCGGTTTATGACGACGGAATGACGGTTAGAATCACGAAACGGGCACGGCGGTTCTTTTGTCGGCACTCCTCGGTCTCTTCCAAACAAGCGGGCGCTTCTTCTCCATAGCTAACCATTTTTACCCGTTCCGGGGTGATTCCGAGACTGGTCAGGTATTCTTTCACGCTCTCCGCGCGCTTGGCGCCCAAAGCAAGATTGTACTCGTCCGGGCCCCAGTCATCGGTGTGCCCCTCAACTTCGATTTGCATTCCAGGATTTGCGTTAAGCCATTCCACATTGGCTTTGAGTGTTTCGCGCGCGTCGGGACCGAGGTCGTAGCTATCGAATTCAAAGAAAATGTCTTTGAGAGGGCTCGAAGGCGGCGTGACGGAAGTCAGTCCCTTTTGCATCGCCTCAAGGCTCGAGGGGGTTCGGGGGTCCGCGGCGAATGCTCCGGCAGCGATAGGATTCTCAGACGGTTGATTTTTGCGTGTATTTGGAGAAGCACCACAGGCCACAAGCAAGAGGGAAAGTGTCAGCGATAACACTCCTTGTGCCCACACCCCTAAAGAATCTGTCATTCAATACTCCGGTCCATTGAGCGGCTAAATGACTCTGGCCACATTTGGGTCTTGGTGAGCCGTTGCTCAGTAACTATCTTTGCTTGGATGGGGATTTGTCAAGCGAATTGGTAGTTGGACAGGACTATGTCCAAGGCAGTTCCATGTTATTGAATTGGTTTCACAAGTCCCGTTTGGTCACAAATCTCCACTTCCCCCTTATTTCCAAAGGGGGATTTTAAAGTCTCCCTCTGGAAGGGAGACTTAGAGGGATTTATTTGTCCTGCTCAACACCACTTTGACGGGACCCTGGTAGTTGGACGTAGCATACGCTTCGACCCAGTCGCCCAATTCCGGCTCAATGCTCGAGGCTTCCGCAATGGAGTGCAGACCTGCTTCAAGCAATCGCTTTCGAGCGCTGGAGTGTCTAAAACGGCTGGCCCAACTCCGTGGATGTTAGGAGCTGGGACCTGCAGGCTGAACGACGAAACGATCGCGGCGGTTTTTTTGCCAGCACGCTTCAGTGTGTTCCTTGCACACTGGCAATTCCTCCCCGTAGCTTATGGTCGACAGTCGCTCTGCAGGCATGCCAAGAGTGACGAGGTAATCCTTTGCGCTCTGCGCCCGCTTTGCGCCTAGGGCCAGGTTGTATTCATTGGTTCCTCGTTCGTCGGCATGCCCTTCAATCTTGACGCGGGTCGAAGGATTGGCTTTGAGCCAGTCGGTGTTAGCCTTGAGAATGGCGCGCGCATCGGCGCTGAGGTCATAGCGATCAAAATCAAAATAGATTTCCCTCAAGGGGCTATCGGTTGGGGTGGCCGTGGACTGGCCCTGCTGAAAAGATTCCAGACTCGAACCGGACTTGGAAGTCTGAACCTTCTTCCCGGATTCGGCGGAGGCCCTTGGTGAGGGGGTGGGGGACATCTCAGGTTTGGCTGCGGTAGTCTTGGTTGAAGAGCATGCGACAATTTCAAGCCCAAAGAGCAAACAAGCAAAAAGCGCGGCGCTAGATTGACGGATAAGCATTGTTTCTCCTCCTATTTTCGACGATTCAATCTAAAATACGCGGTCTACGCTCAAAGTTGTATACCTACAAGACAATGTTTGTCTAAATTTCCCAAGATGTCAAATATAAAGTCCTACTCCTTCTCATTATGACGACGGGGTTGCGGAGAATAGATCGAGAGGAAACGTCAGTTCACCCGGAGCTGAGCACTTTCCAAAGCAGGCGAAGACCAACAAAGCCGAGCGCCGTGGCAAGGCCGCGTATGATCCAGTCTCCATGAACGCGGTCTGACATGCGGGCGCCTACCTGTGCGCCGATAAGTACCCCGATGGCCAGTGCCGCAGTCCTGCGAATGCCGTGGGAAAAAGTGCCGTTGACAACGTGCACTGCGGTTCCCGTGAAGGCCATCACGGCCAGGATGAAGTGGGAAGTTGCCGTGGCTATATGGACGGGAAAATTTAGCAAATGAACGAGCGCTGGGACGTGAATAAATCCACCACCAACCCCGAGGAGGCTGGAGAGGTAGCCGACGACAAGACTGATACCGACGCCAAGGGTGAGATTATAGGAAAAGCTGTGCTGCGTGCCGTTGGCTTCGACAACCAGCCGCGAAAAGTGTTTCGCTTGTGGCTTGCCGTCGCGCACCGGTCTTTTCGCCGGGCGTGCAATGAGAAAAATTGAGGCCAGGACCATTAACAAGCCAAATAGCACGTCAAAGAACCTGCGCGAAATATAGGTGGTTGTGACCGCGCCAAGAATAGCGCCTGGAATTGTGGCTGCAGAAAAAATCAGCCCTGACCTGTAATCGATCCGCTTTTGGCGCGCATAGGCGATGCTGCCGGAAAGAGCATTAAAAAACACGACTGCAAGGGAGATGCTCGTGATCGTCTCAGGCGGTTCATCAGGGTAAAGGAACAGGAGAAGCGGTACGAGAAGGAAGCCGCCGCCAGCTCCAATCATGGTTCCGTAAGCCCCGACGATGAGCCCAACGGGGATAAGCCAGAGGTACTCGATGGTCAACGAGGCCCGTTCTCCATTTTGCCTCGTAAGTCTGCCGGGTCCTTTCCAGCAGAAACGGAAGCGCCGTGAAATCTAGCGATGACCGCCAACACGGCTCCCGATATTGATCCGGCTATTCATACCGCTTTTGCTTATATTAGGAATGCAAACCGCGTGCAATCGCGCGGCGCATTTATCCTCTTATCGGGCATTACTGGTGTGCCGGACGCTGTGACGGCGGAGCAGCGGAACGGGTCGGTACCGCCCTTTACACTCCCAAAGTTGCCTGCTATCACTTCATCGGATGTCGTGAGGTGTCTCAGGAGGAAAAATGGCAGTCGGGAATAAAAGCTTCGGCCAGGACTTACTTCTTGTAGTTGCGCTCTTTTGTTTCTTCTTTTCAGGCGTCGCAGGGCTAATCTACGAGGTGGTCTGGACGCGCATGCTGACGCAGATTTTCGGCAACACCACCTATGCCATCGCTACCGTCCTTGCCTCCTTTATGGCGGGCCTCGCTCTGGGCAGCTATTTTTTTGGTAAGCTTGCCGACCGGGGTAAGAACGATTTCCTTCTCTACGGCTTGCTGGAGGCCGGCGTGGGTGTTTACGGGCTCTTGGTTCCCGAGCTTTTCAAAATCGGTCAGGCCCTATACATTCCTCTTTACGGCATCAATGAATCTTTCCCGTTTCTCTTTAGCTTGCTTCTGTTCGTGCTTTCCTTTGTCCTCTTGGTGGTTCCGACGATTCTAATGGGAGCGACGCTGCCCGTTCTGAGCCGGTTTTTTGTGCGCTCCCTTGCGCATCTGGGGCGGCGCGTCGGAGATCTGTACGCCACGAACACTCTTGGCGCTGTCATCGGCTGTGCTGCTGCCGGATACTATGTGATTCCTACTTTCGGAATGCGCAACGCGGTTTTCCTTGCCGCCGGGCTGAACCTCGTCATTGCCGGCTTGATCATCATCGTCGACCGATTGCGGGACAAGGAAGTGGTTGTCGAGCTTGTCGAAGAGGTCTCTCAGACGTCTACGGCAAAAGGTTTCAGTGAAGCACCTTCCTGGTTGGGGTGGGTGCTATTAGGCTCTTTTGGTCTGTCAGGATTCTCTGCGTTGCTCTATGAGAACGCATGGACGCGCGCGCTGACCATGGTCCTGGGTAGCTCAGTCTATTCGTTTACCACCATGTTGGTGACATTTCTGATCGGCTTGGCCTTGGGGGGATTCCTCTATGCTCGGCTCCTGGGGGAAAGCGAAGCGCGCGTGAGCACCTTCGGGGTCGTCGAGCTTTTGATCGGTCTTGCCGCATTGGCTACGATTCCGCTTTTCCAGAAGCTGCCGCTGCTGTTCCTGCGATTTTTGAGCGGTTTTGGCAGCTCCTTTGCTTTGTTTCTCGCGATTCAGTTGCTGCTGTCCGCTCTCGTGATGTTTCTCCCGACGCTGTTTTTTGGGATGACGTTCCCCATGGTCGCGCGTCTTTTCACCCAGAGCGTCTACCGCGTCGGGACCGGAGTGGGGACTTCGTATGCGGCGAACACTTTTGGGGCAATTCTGGGGGCATTTGCCGGCGGGTTCATCTTCATTCCGGTGTTCGGCGTGCAAAACACTATCCTTATTGGTGTGGTCATCAATCTTATTGTGGGTTGGCTCCTTACAGTGGTGGATCCACGGTATTCCCTAACGGTTCGTGCCGCCTTAGGCGTCGCGGTGCTTGCCGCCGTGGTTCTAATACCGCTGCGCACGCCGAGGTGGGATCCGTATGTGTTGACGAGCGGGGTGACCATTTACAGCGAGCGTTACGATGACTTACCCCTGGACTCTCTCAGGTTGGAGGACATGCACCGGGATCCGATGCTGTATTACCGGGAAGGTCTGACGGCTACGATTAGCGTGCAGCAGATTGGCAAGGACTATATCTACTGGAAAACTAACGGCAAGATAGACGGGTCCCATGGGGATGCCCTGACGCAGCTCATGAGCGGTTACCTCGGCATTTTTATGAACCCGAAGGCCGAGCGAGCTGCAGTTATCGGTCTCGGTACCGGCATGACGACCAGGGCAATCAGCGCTTTTCCTGTGCGCGAGATCGACGTCCTGGAAATTGAACCTGCGATGTTGAAGACCGCAACTTTCTTTAACGAGAAAAACGGCAAGATTCTGGAGGATCCCCGGGTGCGTGTCATTCCGACGGATGGGCGAAACTACCTCCTGGCGACACGTAAGCGCTACGATGTGATTTCAGCAGAGCCGTCGAATCCGTGGATCGCCGGCGTCGCCAACCTCTATACCAAGGAGTTCTACGAGATCGTCAAGTCCAAACTGACCGAAAACGGCGTCTTGGCCCAATGGATCCATAACTATTCGATGTCTCCAGACGATTTCCGCATGGTCTTTCGCACGTTTGGGGAAGCGTTTCCCTACATGACTGTCTGGGTGATGAAGGAGAGCGATTTTCTCATGGTAGGCAGCATGAAGGAGCAGGTCTTCGACTACAAACTCCTGGAAGAAATCTTTGCGAAGAGCGAGAAAATGAAATCTGATTTTAAGGATTTGGCGTTATCTGACATCTATGCCGTTCTGGGACTCTACCGCATGGGCAGAAAAGAGGTCATGGCCTTTACGGAAGGAGCCGACATCAACACTGATGATGGAGCGCAACTTGAGTATTCCGCTCCGAAGAATCTTCGGCGCGCGACCTCGACCCTGAATCGAAAAATCATGGAACCTTTCTTGGTCGCCGCTCCCTGGCTTGATGCCAATTCGAATCCGGTTCCGCAAGCGCTGCGCCATTTTTACTTGGCCCAAGCTTACCAAGGGAGCGACGCGGTTCCGCGGGCCCTAGAAGAGACGGACAAAGCGATTCAATTGGATCCAGCGAATCCGGATTTTTACGTCCTCAAGACCAAGCTCTTGTTGGAACAGGAAAAAAGCGCCGATGCCGCCACTGCCGCGCTTACCGCGATGAAACTCTCCCCACGAAGCGTTCCGGCGATTCTAAAGATCAGCGAAGATTTTTATCTGCGAGAGGCCAAGACGGTCTATACGAAGGCTATTGAACTGGGCACCCGAGACGTGCTTCCGTATTTGGGAATAGGGAATATCGCGCTCCATTATCGGGATCTGGCTGAGGCGCAAAAATGGTTTGGCGAGGCGAAGCAGATCCAGCCTGATCACCCGGCGGTCCTGTTGGCGTGGGGGCGGCTGTTGCTGGCGCGCAACGAACCAGAGAAAGCCCAAGAGTTTTTGGAGCAGTCACGAGCTAAGGGAGAAGATTCCAGCACTCTCTACGGTGCTCTCGGGGACGTTTACTTCAAGCTCAAGTCCTGGGATAAAGCGGTGCAATTCTATAAACAAGCATTGCAGAACCGGCGGCGAAACATTGACTGGCGCCGTTCCATGGGAATTGCCCTGGCCCAGCTGGGACGGAAAAAAGAAGCGGAAGTAAAGTTTCGCGAAGTGTTGGCTTTTACTCCCGATGATGTTGAAGGGTGGCGAGAACTGCGCAAGCTGGGCGTAAACTATTGAGTCATAAAGTCCTGTCGCATGGAGACCGCAATGCTGAAAGAGAAGATTGGAGTTATCGGCGCGGGGAAAATCGGTTCCGCGATTGTGCGGGGAGTGATTGGGGCCGGTCTCATGCCTAAAGATCAAGTCATGGCAAGCGATGTCAGTGACGGTCTACGGCAAACCATTGCCAAGGATCTCGGGATCAAGGTGACGGCCGACAACGGCAAGCTATGTGATTTTGCAAATATCGTGATCCTGGCAGTCAAACCTCAGATCGTGGATTCGGTGGTCAAAGAAATCGCCTACAAGCTGGGCAGAACAAAACTCTTGGTGTCGGTTGCTGCGGGGGTTCCTGTTTCCCGGATCGAGGCCAATTTGGCCCAAGGGGCGCGCGTTGTGCGCGTGATGCCCAACATCTCCTGTGTCGCGAAAGCCGGGGCATCTGGCTATGCGGGCGGCGCACACGCAACGGCAAAGGACCTGGACAACGTCGGGTTGATTCTCAACAGCTTTGGGGTCGCGTTGCCCGTAGAAGAAAAGTATCTAGACGCGGTTACAGGGCTCAGCGGCAGCGGGCCGGCGTATGTCTTTCTTTTTATCGAGGCTCTAGCCGACGGCGGAGTTCAGGTTGGTTTGTCCCGCGACGTGGCGCTGAAACTGGCTATGCAGACAGTCTATGGCGCGGCGAAAATGGCACTCGAAAGCAAAAACCATCTGGGTCAACTCAAAGACGAGGTTGCGTCTCCGGGAGGTACGACCATCACCGGGCTTTACGCCTTGGAGAAGGGCGGCTTTCGGGGAATTGTGATGGAGGCGGTATTGCAAGCGACGCGACGCTCCCAGGAATTGGGGAAGGGCCAGTAGAAAAGGGGTCACTTTGCCGCCGCCGTCACCTTATGCAATCGAGGTCACGGGGGTTTCTATTGATTGATAGAGAATTGTATCCCTGACATCCCGCCGGTCTTTTGAGTGACAGAGGTTGTAGAGGAAAGCCGCGGTCATGGTATTCTTTCTCGTTCTTGCGCTGGCCATCAGTATTCTAGCGGGGATCTTTGCCCTGCAAAACTCCGTCCCGATCACGATATCGTTCTTGCTCTGGGAGTTTGACGGCTCGCTAGCTTTGGTGCTCCTGTGCACGTTCGCGTTGGGTGTGTTCGTAAGTCTATTGGTTTCAGCCCCGGCCATGATTAGAAAAAGGCTCGCCGTATCGAATCAAAACCGAAGGATTGCCGAGCTGGAAAAGAAATTGGACCAAGCGGCTCTGTCACAACGGACGCCTACAAAGCGCTAGCCACAAGAATCCTGGCGAAGCACTGCGCGACCGGTTTAGGCCCAAGCCTTTTCCCGGCCCTCCTACCTTTTGCTTTCCCCGACATATTAAGTCTGGTAATCACATCGCCTTAATAGCTTCTTGTCAGACCGCCACCAAATCGCATAAAATCCGCGGGAACGTTGGATTTTAGAGCAACTGGGAGAGAGTCTATTGAACCATAGCCAAATAGTCAGTTTTATCTGGGGCGTTGCCGATCTGATTCGGGATACCTTCAAGCGCGGCAAGTACCAGGACGTTATTCTGCCGCTCACGGTGTTGCGCCGTCTCGACTGCGTGCTTGCGCCGACGAAGGGGAAAGTCCTCGAAACAGTCGGCAAGTTCAAGGGGAAGCTTGAAAACCTTGATCCCCAGCTACGTCGAGCCTCAGGATTCGCCTTTTACAATACGTCGCGCTACGACTTCGAGAAGCTACTCGCCGACGCGCTCCATCTCGCCGCAAACCTTCGCAACTATATCAAAGGCTTCAGCCCGAATATGGGCGAGGTTCTGGAAAAGTTCGACTTCGATAACACGATCAGCAAACTTGACGAAGCCGGGTTGCTATTCCAGGTTCTCGAGCGTTTCAAGAATGTGGATATGCACCCCGACGCCATCGACAACCCCACGATGGGGACCATCTTCGAAGAGCTGATCCGGAAGTTCAACGAAGCTCTCAATGAAAATCCCGGAGAGCACTTCACGCCGCGTGATGTCGTGCATCTCATGGTGGATTTGCTTCTGGCGGGCGATGAAGACCGCATAAAGCGTAAAGGAGTTGTGCTGACGGTTTGCGACCCGTGCTCCGGGTCCGGTGGCATGGTCACGATCACAAGAGATCATATTCTTGGCAACGGCGGCCGGGGCGGGATCAATCCCAACGCCGAGATTCATCTCTTCGGCCAGGAAGTGAATCCCGAGACCTTTGCGGTCTGCAAGTCGGACCTATTCATGAAGGACCCGAGCGGTCGAGATGCCGACAACATCATGTTCGGCAGCACGCTTTCCAACGATCGCCACGCGGGGCGCACGTTTGACTATGAGATCGCTAATCCTCCTTACGGCAAAGACTGGAAGCGCGACCAGGACGCAGTTGAAGCCGAGCACGAGCGTGGTGCCGGCGGCCGATTTGGTGCGGGGCTGCCAAGAATCAGCGACGGCCAGCTTCTCTTCCTCCAGCACATGCTCTCGCACATGAAGCCGGCCGATGAGGGCGGCGCGCGCGTTGCCATCATCATGAACGGCTCGCCACTCTTTACCGGCGACGCCGGCAGCGGCGAAAGCGAGATCCGCCGCTGGATTCTGGAAAGCGACTGGCTCGAAGCGCTGATCGCGCTGCCGGAGCAGCTTTTCTACAACACGGGTATCGCCACCTATGTTTGGGTTCTCACGAATCGCAAGTCCCGGGAGCAAAAGGGTATCGTCCAGCTCATCGACGCCACGTCCTTCTGGACGCAAATGCGAAAAAGTCTTGGCGATAAGCGGCGGGAGATCCCGCCGGACAAGGCGGAACAAATCCTCTCACTTCTTCGTAGCTTTAAAGAAGGAGAGCACGTCAAGATTTTCCCGACGACACACTTTGGCTTCCGTAAGATCACCGTGGAGCGTCCGCTACGGCTGAATTTTCAAGCCAGTCCCGAGCGTATCGTGCGGCTCGAAGAGGAATCCGCCTTTCGCAATCTTGCCGTGAGCAAAAAGAAAAACGCCAAGGAGAAAGTCAAGGAGGAGGCAGAAGGCAGGAAAGAGCAGGAAGCAATCCGAAAAATGCTTGCGACATTGTCGAGCACGTTATTCAAGGATCGACCGCCTTTTGAAAACGCCTTAGACAAGGCGATGAAAGCAGCAGGTCTCAAGATTCCGGCGCCCGTTCGCAAAGCCGTTCTGTCCGCGCTGTCGGAACGCGACGAAACGGCCGAGATCTGCCGCGCCAGCGACGGCAACCCCGAACCCGATCCCGAGCTTCGCGACACGGAAAACGTGCCGCTGTCCGAAAGCATCGAAGCCTATTTTGAACGCGAGGTCAGGCCGTACGTCCCGGATGCTTGGATCAATACAGCCATCTCTGACGAGAACGACAAAAAAGTCGGAAAGGTCGGCTACGAGATCAACTTCAACCGCTATTTCTACAAGTACACCCCACCCCGCCCGCTTGAAGAGATCGAGACTGATATTAAGGGGGTAGAAAAAGACATTCTTGAGATGCTTCGAGAGGTGGCAGGTTGAACCTCCTTGCCACTAGCGAAATCACCGCTCCCGTTCGCAAGTGGAAACCATATCCGGCTTACAAGGATTCCGGGACCAAGTGGCTCGGTGTAATTCCTCAAAATTGGGAGGTGAAACGTATCAAGTTCCTTGCGAGTTTTTACGGGGGCGGTACGCCGTCGAAGGAAAATTTGGACTACTGGAATGGAGATATACCGTGGGTTTCACCCAAAGACATGAAAACGGAGGTCGTGAACGATTCCGAGGACCACATAACGAAGGAGGCTCTTGCAGGCAGCGCGACACATCTTGTTCAACCAGGAGCCGTTCTGGTTGTGGTGCGGTCAGGTATTCTAAAGCACTCAATACCCGTGGCCATTAATGTGAGCCCGGTCACGTTGAATCAGGATATGAAAGCGATGGTACCCAGGTCGGACCTCAGTCCCGATTACCTTAAATATCTGATTGTCGGCCATCAAGAAGCTTTGCTTGTGGAATGGCGCAAGACAGGCGCCACCGTCGAAAGCATCGAGCATGAATTACTTGTGAACTCCTGTTTTCCAATTCCTCCTCTTGCTGAGCAACTTTCCATCATTGATTTGTTGGACCGGGAGACGACGGAGATTGATGGCCTTGTAGCGAAGAAGGAACGGCTGATCGAGTTGCTGCAGGAGAAGCGCGCCGCGCTGATCACCCGCGCCGTCACCAAGGGCTTGGACCCGAATGTCTCCATGAAAGATTCCGGCGTTGAATGGCTCGGCGAAATCCCGGCGCATTGGGAAGTAAAGCAATTTCGTCATTGCTGCTCAATTTCGGAGGGGCAGATTGACCCCAGAAGCGAGTCTTTCAACGATCGTGTCTTGATAGCACCCAATCATATTGAGTCCGGAACAGGTCGGATTCTGTTCACGGAAACTGCTGAGGAACAAGGCGCAATCAGTGGAAAGTACCTTGTCAGAGAGGGGGAGATTATCTATTCGAAAATTCGTCCGGCTCTTAACAAGGCGTGCGTTGCTGGCGGAGATTGGCTGTGCAGTGCTGATATGTACCCTATTAGGATCAATGAGGATTTGTTGTCACGGTTTTTTCTGTACTACGTATTGTCCGAGCCATTTGTACGGCTAATGGTCGATGAGTCAATGCGTGTGGCGATGCCAAAGATTAATAGGGACAAACTAAAGTCGTGCCCCATACTACTTCCGCCCGCCACGGAGCAGAAAAAGATAACCGATTTTGTAGATTATGAAGTAAGGAAGATTGACTCCCTCATTACCAAGATCCGCGAAGGGATCGAGAAGCTTAACGAGTACCGTACGGCGCTTATCTCCGCTACCGTGACCGGCAAGATCGATGTGCGGGAGGAATTTCGGTCTGCAATCGGCGACAGATTACCAAGAGCCCCACACGCGTGATTGGTGACGCCATATTCTGGACAGCGTTTGCTGCGGTCGGGGCGTGCTTATCTGCTTTTTTTGCTGCTTGGTATACGTGGCTGACGTTTCGGCTCGTGCGGTCGCAAAACGAACCCAACGTAATTCTCTATGTACGCCATGACGAGTCTCGTCCTTCCATTCTTCAGATCGTAGTCGAGAATATTGGAAGAGGACTTGCTACGGATGTTCGCTTCAATTCTTCACGGACCATCCCTTGGCATGCCTGGAACTCAACCGCTAATGAGCCCGGTCCGGTGCAGCCGATGGCCGAGGGACCTTTGATTAATGGTATTGCAGCGCTCGGTCCCGGAGATTCGCGAAAACTCAGCTGGGGCCAATATAAGGGTCTCAAACAAGCGCTTCGCGATAAGCCTATAATCATCACTTGCACCTACAAGCATGGAAACCGTAACATGGCGCCTGTTGTGACAGAGCTTGAAATTGCCTCGTTCGCCCTAACAGACGCGGTTGGATCCGAAGGTACCCGGATTATCAAGGAGCTAAAACGTATCGCGAACGCCGCCGAGAAGGCCACTGACCAACGCGATGAGTAACGGCGTATTACCTAGTTATCTTGCTGCTCCGGAAAGTAAAATTGGCGTTCGAGAAGAAACCACAACTCTACTGCTCATTATAGATTGAGCCAACTTTTATTGGAATTTGCCTTGAATGCTCAGGCATCTTTTTTTACATCATCCTGACTGGTTTTGTAGGTATCATATTGCTGCTGGAAGAGTTCCGCCGCCTCTTTTCCCTCTTCTGTAAGGGGGGAGTTAGTAGGGTCAGGCTTGTATAGATGAATGAAGGTGATCGGGAGAGAGAATGGAGAAGTTCAGGACGAGAAAATGAGGATGAAGACCAATATTCCCGACCTGCAAGCGAAGGGTTGCGGGTCTAGCGGCTCGTTGCTGGAATGAGAAAGGAATAAATGATGGGGGAAGGATAGAGAATCCCTGAAGACGGGTTCTCGTGCTTCGACCCTTCGACGGAGAGAATGGGGAGAAGTCCAATATTCCCGGGCCACCGACTTGACCCCGGACTTCTTTATCGCTCCCGCGTTATAGTTTCACCCGCAGCCTTTTGCTCTTGTAGATAGCGCGACCTTCCCGGACATGGAATCCGATGTCCTTGCGCGGCGGCTCAGGTTCCGGCGCGGGATTCAAAAGAGACATTATCTGCTGGATGATGTCAGATATGACCCGCTGATGAAGATCCAGTCGTCTGGTCAGCGTTTTCTCCAGAGCCGCTAGTTTGCTAGCCAAGTTTTTCTGAGCCGTAAGCATGGCGCGCATCTTCACGAAGGCGCGCACAACGAACACGCTCATCTGGATCGCCCGTTCGCTGCGGAGTATGTTTGCCGCCATAACCGCGCCGTGTTCGGTGAAGACGTAGGGAAGGCTTCGTCGCCCGCCTCGTCCTGGTTTTGACATCGCAAATTGCGATGTCAAAGCGGCAAACTCTTCGGTAGTCAGTTGAAACATAAAGTCAGAGGGGAAACGCCTACGATTGCGTTTGACGGCTTCATTGAATCGGAAGGTCGGCACACCGTAGAGCGCAGCGAGAGCACGATCCAGTATTACCTTCCGCCCGCGAATCGTGATAATTAGGGGTTCAATCGCGTTCGTGTCGTACGCTTCTGGTTTCTCGGTCATGGGTTGATCCTGAGATTCCTTCTCTATCCTGCCACCGGCTGGAATGCAATTTCATGATGATGCTGATGCCGGGCGGTGGACTCTAGGCCGGGGCGAGCGTTTACGGACAATTGGCGATCTTACTGCAAAGGGGGAAAAGGGGACATTCTACATTTCCGGAACTACAAGTTCGCAAAACATTACGATGATATCAAAACGACTGCAGCCAAGCGCGCAAGCCAGAGAGGAGAGAAAAGAGGACATGCGCGTTGGCGGCGGAGTGCTGATACTCAAATTGACCCGTTAGGTTAGTGCGCTGGAATCAGTATGGCAAAACGAAGACTTCCACCAAATACGTGGGTCTATGCGCCGCGCTCCGCTTCTAAGGCTAGAATGCCCGAAGCGGTAAGGACCTCGATTTCTCAACAGGGTCAAAGGCTTATTGACAACTGGAAGCCGCAATACGTCAAGGCGCCGCCGAAGGACTGTCAGTTTAACTATATTGTTAACTTGTTCACGAAGTTGCATCGGAACTATTTCTATCTCGTGGCCAAATACGCGTGCCCAGGCCCGACGGCGATCTCACCGTTTTTCAATGCGCCCTTCACTCGCCTCGAGTACGTTGGAGAGAACCGGTTCAATCTCTCGTTCATGCGGCACACAGGGAGATGGGTCGAGGTGCAGCAAGGGCTTACGCTCGCGAAGGCCCTTGAATCAATTCGCAACCATGCGCTCTACCATCCGTCTAACTGAGCCGTTCCACTTCTTGGTACGCGAAAGGGAAATGGGGAGAAATCCAATATTCCCGGCTAAGAAAGCGAAGGGTTACGGATCCGGCCGCTCGTTACTGCGGTGGGAAGGGATAAATGATTGGGAAAGGAGGAAGATCCCTCGAAGGCGGGTGGCGTGCTTCGACCCTTCGCCAGCCGTACTTTCGAGCTCAAACGGGTGTGGCGGCGTCGCGTCCGACTATGGTACATTGACGGCAAATGGAGCAAATGATGACGTGGATAGTCGCTGACGCTGACCACCTTGGGGGAAAACCCCGCGTGCGGGATACCCGGATCGCAGTGGCTTTGCTGTTAGAGTGGCTGGCGGCAGGCATGACGATCTCCGAGATTGTGCGCGAATACCCCAGCCTTACTGAAGAGGCGGTTCGTGGAACATTGGAAGAATTAGCCCAATCTGACTTGTTGACGCCTCGTGAAAATCCTCCTCGACGAGAACATGCCTGAATCTTTGCTGGCTGCCTTGGAACATCTTGGCCAGCAGGTTGATTCGGTTAATCATCTAAAGCTCAAGGGTCTCGACAACGGCACGCTCTATCGCCAAGTCGCCAGTCACTACGATCTTTGTTTTACGAGAGACGCTGGTTTTGCCCACAATGTCCGTCAGATGCGAGATCAGCTACAGGTTAAGGTCCTTCGCGTGGTGGTTCCCCAACAGCGTGTCGAGTCGTTCGTGCCCGCCTTTATCGATGCTTTCCAAAAATCCGACTGGTCCCGCTACTCTAACGGCGACGACTGGCCGTAATTTCCTGAAGGCGCGGGGGAGGGGTCGCGTCGTGGAGTTCCTTCGGTTGGCGGAGCGGTACAATCTACGCTTAGAGGAGGATACATGAAGGATTATCATATTAACATCTTTTACAGCGAAGAAGACGGCGGATATATCGCCGACATTCCCGACCTCGAATCCTGCTCGGCGTTTGACGAGACTGCCGAAAAGGCCCTAACCGAAGTCGAGGTCGCCAAGGCCGCGTGGCTTGAAGCGGCTCGCCAAGCCGGCAAGCCGATCCCAAAGCCCCGTTACCGGCCGGTGATCTACCAAGTCGGGCGCTGAACAGCACAAAGGGTGCTGGATGGTGGACATCTCGGAAAGAAGCCTGGAGCAAGCCATCGAAGCGACACTGCTGGTGGGTGGGCCGGATGCGTATGCGGGAGGGGAAGGGGTCGTTGTCGAGCCACTGGAAGCTTACGAGAGTACGCCTGGCGGCTATCGGAAAAGGAGGCCGGAGGACTACGACAAGGCGCTTTGCCTTGATCCGGACATGGTCCTCAATTTCGTTTACGCCACACAGCCCAAAATTTGGGAGCGGCTGAAGCAGCATCACGGAAGTGAGGTTAAGGAGCGCTTTCTCAAGCGGGTTGCGACCGAGATCGAGCGGCGCGGTACCTTAGACGTGCTGCGCAACGGGATCAAGGATTCCGGCTGCTCTTTCAAGCTCGCCTACTTTCGTCCCGCCAGCGGACTAAACGAAGACCTACAACGCTTGCACGCAGCGAATCTTTTCACGGCTGTCCGCCAGCTCCGGTACAGTCAGAAAACCGATCACAGCCTCGACCTGGTCATATTCTTGAACGGCATGCCCGTTTTCACGGCGGAATTGAAAAACCCACTCACCGGTCAAAATGTGGAGGACGCCATCCGGCAGTACAAGAAGACCCGAGATCCACGCGAGCCGCTTTTCTCTTATGGGAGATGCCTTGCTCATTTTGCGGTTGATCCGGATCTAGTCTTCGTAACCACGCAGCTGGCTGGTGAAAAGACGTGGTTTCTCCCCTTCAATCAGGGTCGGTTCGGTGGAGCGGGAAACCCGCCGGTGTCACCCACGCAAAGCGGTTACGCGACGCGCTACCTGTGGGAGCGAGTTTGGGCGCGTGACAGCTTGCTCGACCTGGTCCGGCAGTTCATTCACGAAATCGAAGAGGAAGACGAGAGAGGCAGGAAGACCGGGCGCAAGTTCTTGATCTTCCCGCGCTATCACCAGCTCGATGCCGTGCGCAGGATGGTTCGGGACGCGCGCAGTCGCGGGTCGGGCCAGCGCTATCTCATTCAACACTCAGCGGGCAGCGGTAAGAGCTTCACGATTGCCTGGCTCGCGCACCGATTGTCGGTCTTGCACGATGCCGAGGATCGGCGGGTGTTTGATTCCATCGTTGTCATCACAGATCGGCGGGTTCTAGACCGCCAGCTCCAGCGGACCGTGCGCCAGTTCGAGCAAGTTCTAGGCGTTGTGGAGAACATTGATACGACCGCGCGCCATCTCAAGGAGGCGCTTGAGGCCGGCAAAACGATCATTGTTACGACCCTGCAAAAGTTCCCTGTGATCGTCAACGAGATCAGCGAGTTGCCGGGTAAGAGGTTTGCTGTGATCGTGGACGAGGCGCACTCCTCGCAGTCTGGCGAAAGCACAAAAAGCCTTAAGGCGGTCCTTTCATCTGGAACCTTGGAGGAGGCGGAGGACGAGGAAGAAGAAGCTGCGACTCTTGAAGAAGAGCTGGAAGACCGCGTGGTGACGGAGATGCAGAAGCGCGGCCGGCTTCCAAATATGAGCTTTTTCGCTTTCACAGCCACGCCCAAAGCCAGGACGCTCGAGCTATTCGGAAACCAACGGACCGACGGCAAGTTCGAACCCTTCAGCCTCTACAGCATGCGCCAGGCGATCGAGGAGGATTTCATCCTCGACGTGTTGGAGAACTACACCACCTACAAAGCCTACTGGAGGTTACAAAAAACCATTACTGACGACCCAAGATACGACCGAGGAAAAGCAGAGTACCTGCTTAAGTCATTCGTCGAGCTTCACCCGCACGCGATCAGTGAAAAGATCAAGATTATGGTTGAGCATTTCGCCGCAAAGTCCCAGCAAGCGATAAGCGCCAAAGGCAAAGCCATGATCGTGACGCGCTCTAGGCTTCACGCCGTGCATTACAAGCTGGCGCTGGATGCCTACCTGCAAGAAAATAAATATCCGTGGAAAACACTGGTAGCGTTCTCTGGTACCGTTCGCGACCGGGGTAAGGACTATACGGAGCCTAACATGAACGGATTCTCGGAGAAGCAGACGGCAAAAGCCTTCGAGCGGCCGGAATACCGCTTTCTCATTGTTGCTAACAAGTTTCAGACTGGCTTCGACCAGCCGCTGCTCCACACCATGTATGTGGATAAGAAACTGGGTGGGGTAAACGCCGTCCAGACTCTATCCCGGCTCAACCGGACACACGCTGAGAAAGCTGAGGCGATGGTGCTTGATTTTGCCAACGACGCCGAAGAAATCCGCAAAGCCTTCGAGCCGTACTACGAAACAACTATTTTGTCGGAGGCGACCGACCCAAACCTGTTATACGAGATCCAGAACCGATTGCGTGGGTTTGAGGTTTTTGTGGATGCGGATGTGGAAACTTTTGCGAGAGTTTACTTTGATCCGAAGGCCACTCAGGATCGAATCTATGCTGTCTTGGAGTCCACGAGGCAAAGGCTCAGTGAGCTAACGGATGAAGAAAAAGTTGATTTTCGCGGTCAAGTCAATGATTATGTGCGGCTTTACGCCTTCCTCTCCCAAATCCTGACCTTTGCGGACGCAGACCTGGAAAAACTGTACCAGTTCGGGCGTTATCTGCGCCGGTTGCTGCCTCTGGACCGAGGAGAGTTACCGCGTGAGGTGCAGAAGAATATCGACATGGAGTCGTACCGCATCCAGAAAACATCAACCGGATCAATCGGGTTGGAGCGACAGGCAGGCCAATTGCAGCCGCAAAAAAGCAAAGAACACTACGGCCCAGGACCGGAGGAGCTAGAGGCGCTTTCAAAGATCATTGCTGAGTTGAACGAACGATTCGGCCTAAACCTGGGAGAAGAACATCGCGTCACCCTGGACCAGATGATGAGCAAGCTCGACCAGGATCCGGCTTTGGATGCGAGCGCCAGGGTCAATACCCGTGAGAACGTGCGCCTTACCTTTGACCAGAAGGTGGAGGACGTGATCCAAGAGATCGTGGACTCTAACTTCGAGTTGTACAAACGGATCACCGATGACAGAACCTTTGGCGAGTCGATCAAGAACCTTCTGTTCGACATCTATCTTAGGAATCACCGGCAAGCCGAGGAACTACTCAAGCAACATGAGTCCAAGACCTTGGAGTTTAAGTCCACGTTGCGTTGGAACTTGAAGGAGAACCGGGAGGATCAAGCGGTCACTTATGCGGCCATCAAGACAATCGCAGCATTCTTGAATACTGAAGGAGGAGATCTTCTTATCGGCGTCGCGGATGATCGCTCAATTCTAGGCATCGAGAAGGATGGCTTCGATAACGAAGACAAGTTCATGCTGCACCTGAGTCAGATGGTACGAAATACACTAGGGGACCGAGCTGGCACATGTGTTGATCCTCGGATGCAGGTGGCTGAAGGTAAGGCGATCTGCGTAGTAACCTGCCAGCGGAGCCCGGAGCCGGTTTTTGTAAAGACAAAGGATATGGCCGAAGGAAACAAGGGCGATTTTTACGTCCGCAGCGGGCCGGGGACGGTCAAACTGTCTAACCAGGATGTTGAGGAGTACATACGAACGCGGTTTTCCAAGACGACAGGGCCTTCAAGAGACGTTTGATGCTCCGATGCGGCTACGCTTTAATGAACAAATCAGTAGGAACGTTCTGAATAAAGCCATAGGAGATCTACCCTCCAAGTCTCGCGGTTCGGTGATAGCAGCGTGCACGACACGCCTGCGCCACCGGATATTGCAAACAGGATAGTTAGTTCTAATCGTTTCGCGTCTGGGAAAGCTGATGTATATTGAAAGGCGATCGGTCGGAAAGGTTGTGACCAGGAAGCAAAGTTCAAGCGGCACGTGGGTTGTGCGACGTTTTTGCGCTGCGGAAGGAGGTAAGAAATGAGAATTCGAGCTTTCGTACTGTTTGCGAGTGGCGTTTTTTTCACGGCGTTAACACTTCCAGTGAGGGTTGCGGTTCCGGCAACCTTGCTCTCGGCGGACCAGGTGGCGGAGGTCGTCAGTGTTCGTGATGTAACGATCAAAGAGGGGGAGGTGTCTGGTGAAGTTGTGAATAAGTCCCAACGTCTGGTGCGCGAGGTGCAATTACAGATCCAGTACACGTGGCTCTGGAATAATGAGTTCCATCCGGGCCAGGATGATCCTGGAAGGACAGTGTATTACACCGTTGAAAGAGAGATTCAACCCGGGCAGAGCATGCGCTTCGTCTACAAACCGTCACCTCCTTTACCGTCGCGTACCGATGGGGTCTTCGAAACGAAGGTAACAGTGGCTGGATTTGCGGAGGTTTACCGGTAGAAGATGACGCTGGTTCCTGGGTAAGGTCTTGCATTTTTCGGCGTGAGCTTCAAAACCTTCCATGCCGCGCACATGCTCTGAGAGAAGGAGGTTGAATGGCAAGAAAAATCCGTTCCGCACGCGGAGCAAAAGGCAAAATCAAAGCTAACGTTGCGCAAAAGCATATTACGCGACGAATCGGCACGCACCAACGCGCCGCACAAAAGAGAAAGGAGGCGCAGAAGGGAACGACCTCCAGGAAAGGGGAATGATGTTTTTTGACTCAAGGCGAGCGCCGATGCGCGACAGCACGAGCGCAACCGCTCGTTCAACCCGTTCCTGCTCCGACGCGGGAAGATTCCAATGGGATTTCGACGATGCAGTTAGTCGAGCGCATCAGACACCTCATTGTTGACGAAATCTGGCAATTCCAACCCGCTCAGCTGACGCGGTTCAAGACGCTGCTCTATCGGCAGCTGCGGTTTTTTTGGATTGTTGGGGAGGGATTTTCCGAAAGCCAGGTCAGACTTCAAGCGCTGGCCTTATCGTTTAAAATGATGATCTCGCTGGCACCTTTGCTGGCGGTCGCATTTTCCGTGCTCAAAGCCTTTGGCGTCCAGAACCGGCTGAAACCAGCGCTCGCCGAGGCGCTCGCTCCGCTCGGCCCCAACGGCGACGAAATTACCAGCCGCTTGTTTGAGTTTGTCAATAACATGAATGTGGGAGCTCTCGGTTCGATCGGGCTGATCACGCTCTTTATGACCGTCGTTTCCCTTGTTACCAGCGTCGAAGGGGCGTTCAATCAGATATGGAAGATCAAAACGGCAAGACCTTTAACGCGGAAGTTCAGCGACTATCTGAGCACCCTAATGATTGGTCCGGTTCTGATTTTCTCGGCCGTGGGTGTCACCGCCTCGTTGCAGAGCTCGGGTCTGGTCAAGAAGCTTATCGCTCTAGAACCCTTTGGTTCCCTGATTGTGCTCGCTCTTCGTCTTACCCCGTATTTGACGGTATGGGCGGCCTTTACCTTTCTCTACGTATTCGTTCCCAATACCAGGGTGCGGCTCAAATCCGCCCTGCTGGGAGGCCTGGTCGGAGCGGTACTTTGGGAAACCGTAGGGTGGGGGTTTGCGGCTTTTGTCACGGCATCAACGAAATATTACGCGATCTATTCGGGCTTCGCCATCCTCCTTCTCTTTCTCCTGTGGATCTATTATGGCTGGATGATTCTCTTCTTCGGAGCCCAAGTCGCATTTGTACACCAGAACTTCCGGATCTTCGAGCGCGAAAGGCAACCCCATGGCGTGAGCGAGGCGGCACGGGAAGGACTCGCGTTGCGCGTCATGGCACTGATCGCGCAGAGCTTCTATTTTCAAAAGCCGGGATGGACGGCCGCCGAGCTGGCGCTGCAGTTGCAGGTTCCGCATAGTTTGATGGACCAAATTCTCGCCGCGCTGAGAGATGGGAACTTGATGGTCGAGGCGGGCAAGGATCAGCGACTTTTTCCTGCCCGTGACCTCGAGCGCATCGAAATTAGAGAAATCATCGATTGCGTTAGAACTCACGGTGATCAGGGCAAGGGCGCGCTGTCGTACGAAGGAACGGAAGACCCGGTTGCGGGGATCCTGAAAGAGGTCGATGAGTCACTCAAAACTGCTCTCCAAGGGAAAAATCTCAGGTCTTTAGTGTTCGATATATCGTCAAAGGATGTCGCGCGCGTGGCGTCTACACGAAAGACTTGAATTTTCCGCGCCAGCTTATAGGAATAAGAAGCGCGCGCCTCATCCCATTCTTCTCCGCTTTCACCACCTCCTTCGTGGTTGGTATCTCGTGCGTTTGAAGCCGAATCGGCTACCGAGACGCATGTCTTAGAGCCCTGGACCCGAACCTTCGCACTGGGGAGAACTTGAACGCGAACGTGGGAAGAACAGATAAGCCGCCATCTATCCAAGTGGTGAAAGAGTCTCGCGCCGAAACCTCGGTTTGGGGATCCAGCTAAGCTGAGAGAGATGTGCCCGAACCATTTTCCAGACTGGCTTGAGCTCTGTTAAGGTGGGCCGGGACGCCGGGCCGAGTTAGACTATGCTCTCGAGGTCTAAGCAGGACAATTGAATAGGAGTTAAATTTCCATGTCAGGAACACCGCATTTTATTCGCCGGACTTTTCTTGCCGGCCTGCTCATTCTCTTACCCTTGTTTGGAACCTATATTCTCGTTGCTTTCTTGTTCAACCTTTTCGCCGGCGTTGGGGCGCCGCTGGTGTCCGGGTTGTTTCGTCTCCTGGGCGCGAGCACCGACACCCTGGCGGTTCCTCTGGTGCCGGTCGTTAACCTTGCGCTGTCGCTCGCGGCGATCTTCCTGCTGGGGCTTGTTGGAACGAACATCATTGGACGTAGGATCCTGACGACCTTTGAATCTCTGCTGTTAAGGTTGCCGCTGGTTAAGACCGTTTACAGCAGCGCGAAACAGGTGGTGGAAACTTTCCAGGGACCAAACCGGAGTTTTCAGCGCGTGGTCTTGATCCAGTATCCCCGAACCGGCGTGTGGACCTTGGGTTTGGTGGCGGCGGAGCGCCGCAACACCATGCAGCTTATTTCGGGGGATAGAGTCCTCGCTGTATTTATCCCCACTACACCCAATCCAACGTCAGGGTTTCTTGTGCTTCTGTCTCCTGAGGAGGTGGTTGATGTGGACTACAGCGTTGAAGACGCGTTCAAATTTATCATGTCCTCAGGTATTGTGGGAAAAGATCTCGCGCCTCGGGTTTCGATGGAGCCAAGCTCCTTTGAACTTCAAGCCGAACGGGAAAGATCGAATGGCTAACAGCAGATTCAAATGGTTTACGGTGTTGTTCCTTCTTATTGTCCCGTTCGTTTTTTTGGGAGCTCAGGGGCATGAAAACTCCGCGTCTTCGCTGCTGTTGGCTCTTGCGGTCCTGCTACCGGTTGCGAAGATGGCAGGCTTCGTTGCGGAGAGGATGAGCCAACCGGCTGTCTTGGGCGAACTGGTAGGAGGAATGGTGCTGGGCAATCTCAACCTGATTGGCCTTGACGGCCTGGTTTATCTCAAGACGGATCCTGGCCTCGAGATATTGGCTGTTCTGGGAGCGATCCTGCTGCTGTTCGAAGTCGGGTTGGATTCGAGCCTCGCGGACCTTCTCAAGGTGGGTCTGTCTTCGTTCTTAGTGGCTACGATCGGCGTGATTCTCCCATTTGGTTTAGGATGGTCCGTCAGTGCCATCCTGCTTTCGGACCGCTCGGTCTACGTGCATGCTTTTGTCGGGGCAACGCTTTGTGCCACCAGCGTCGGTATTACTGCCAGAGTGCTGCAGGACATTGGTAGGATGAAGACCCGAGAGGCAAAGATTATCCTGGGAGCTGCCGTTATCGACGATATTCTGGGACTGATCGTTCTGGCTATCATTAGCGGGATGATTACGGGAGCGGGCACAGGCGCTGGCCTCAGCCTGGGGTCGCTTTTGTGGCTGGTAGCCAAAGTCATGATCTTTCTGGTCGGTTCCCTTGCGCTCGGAGTTTTGTTCGTCCCGCGTCTGATCCACCAAGTGGCGAGGATCAAGATGAAAGGACTGCTCTTTACGGTCTCTCTGGCTCTATGCTTTTTCCTTTCTTACCTGGCGGCTGTCATCGGTTTGGCTGCCATTGTAGGAGCCTTCGCGGCGGGTCTGATTCTGGAGCGCGTCCCGTTTGATCAGTATTTGCATGAAGACGAACGTTCACCGGAGGACATGCTGCACCCGCTTTCGACGTTTCTCGTCCCGCTCTTCTTCCTGCAGATGGGAATTATGATCGATCTGGCAAGCCTGTTCCGCGCTGAGGTGCTGGGACTGGCGCTGGCTTTGACCGTGGTGGCGATTATCGGAAAACAGGCGTGCGGGCTCGGAGCACTGGGAAAAAGGTTGAATCGTTTCGCTATCGGAGTGGGAATGGTACCGCGCGGAGAAGTAGGGCTGATCTTCGCAGGGGTCGGATTAACGCTCTCCGTCGGCGGTGAACGCATTTTAGATGAAGCAGTTTTCGCGGCGATCTTGGTCATGGTCATGGTAACGACCCTAGTGACCCCACCGTTGCTTCAGTGGAGCTTCAGGGGGTCGGGAGAGTAGGGCAGCACAGAACTCTCCGTTGCTGTAAGCACTAGGCGGCAGCGCGCAGGGATTTTTTACAGGCTTTCTTCCCTGGGGCAGGGGATGGCTCTGGCTGGAAGCTTTGCGCCTGTGCCAACTCCTTTTCTTTCCAAAGCCGCACGCGTTTACGCAGATACGCCGGATCCAAATCCAGGAATTGGCAGATATTTTCAAAAGAAAAGATCCAGTCACTATCCGTTTCCAGGACCCATTCCTCCGATTCTCGGAAGAGTCGCCTGCCTTTTCTGCTCCGGGCCAAGAGATGCTTTTGGAGACATTCAAGAGCATTGTCGAGAACAGCGAGCATGAGTTGTTTATCGGGTTGCAGGTAATCGGATCGCTGCAGCGTTTCGTAATATTGAGCAGGCAAAAGCGCATCGGACTGTAAGACAAAAGCGCGCCGGTCGTGGCCTAAACTCGTTTCATGAAATATCATAACACCCCCCTCGGTTCCTTACTGCCTTCCCCGACAGCGGCTTAGGGGACGATTTCGGAAGGGCCCGAAATTTCCCATTGGAGCAACGTGCCGGTCAAATCGACGACTCCAATCGAGGTGCGTGCGGTCGCACCTTCCTGATTGGAAAACAGAAATGTCGCGAAGACTTGACGCTACAGGAAATTAACGAGAGAGGCCGGCGGAGGAGAGCGCGCGATGTCGTTTGCTAATACCGGCCACGTGCGGAGGTTCTGTTTAAAGTCGAAACGCAGCAAGGAGAGAGAAAGAACGAAACTCAGGTCGGTCGCGACTTTGTTAAGCGCCAAGGCGGGTCTGTTTGCGGTTTTCTGCTGCACCGCGTCTTGGCCTTTCGCCGCGCCGTTTTGGATGACATGAAATCTAAAATGGCTAGAAATCGTTTCGGCCCCCAAATCGAAGGTGCGGACGGCGATAGCCATCAGCGCGAGATAGCAAACGACCCTGGTAGCTCGGGACTTGGCTCGAGACCGAAACTGAAGCATGCTCGAATGGTTCCTAAAAAGTTCTCAGATGTCAATAGGCGCCCCTGAGAAGAATCCCTTGTTGTTGGTATTGCGCTCGGTAAAATGCGCCGTGGTATAGACGCGGCGCCCTAGTATCGTCGGTTTACCTCTTCGGGCAGCCGGCAAGCAAAAATCCGGCCCAGAAAGAGACGGTTTCACAAACTGCCTCCCCCGGCCCTTTAGAAAACTTTTTTCAAGATTCCGCTTGACAACGAGTTCCTTTTTACGCTAACAATTGCAGCTTGTAAGTTATCCATCACCAGGTAATCATAAGAGGAGGAGAAACCCGTGCTTAAATATAAACCTTTGGCGTTGGGTGTTATCGTGTTATTTCTTGCAGGCTGTGCCCAGATGAGCCACAGAGCAAAAGTGGCTACGACTGCCGCCGCTGCTTGCGCTATTGTTGGAGGGGGAGCGGGAGCGACATGGCAATACAATCAAGATGGCAGGAAGGTAGGAATAGGTCTTCCTGTTGGCGCGGTCACGGGCGCGTTGATTTGCGGCACACTCGGCTACATACTGGCAAAGGAACCGGCTCCACCACCTCCTCCACCGCCACCTCCACCACCGCCGCCACCTCCTCCACCGCCACCTCCACCACCGCCGCCACCTCCTCCACCGCCACCTCCACCACCGCCGCCACCACCGGCGAAAGTCGAGCGTACGATTATTTTGGATAACGTGTTGTTTGATTTTGACAAGTCCGCGATTAAGCCCGAGGGCGCGGCGATCTTAGACCGGCTGGTCGCGTTCATGAAAGAGAATCCGGAAAAGAAAGTGGAATTCGACGGTAATACCGACTCGATCGGCACCGAGGCCTACAACCAGAAGCTTTCTGAGAGGCGAGCCAGTTCGGCCCAAAGTTATGTTGTTAAGCAGGGGATCGATGCATCCCGAATCACCACCCGGGGCTTCGGCGAGTCGAATCCGATCGCCGACAACAAGACCAAAGAAGGCCGGGCCAAGAACCGCAGAGTCGAGGTTAAGGTTCAGTAACTAACCGGGGATAGCAACAGATGAGGGTGAGAAGCGAGATTATTGCGGTCTTCTTCCTGACGCTGTTGCTATCCCCTTATGCTCTCGCTCAGAGCGCTAAAAGTTCGAGTTCTCCCACCGCCCAAGACTTCAAAAAATGGGAAGCTCAGATCCAGGAATATAAGCAATGGTTAGACCTGGTGCAGTCGAAGGACTACCGCCTCTGGGTCCGACTTGACAGTACTCATCGCCCGCACAGATTGTACTTGGGAGATGGCTTTGACAAGGTAGACGACCAGCTTAAAGAGCAGTTCGTAGAGACCTTCTCCCGTGTTTTGGCGGGACACCCCGACAAATTCATGCTTATTGACCTGTTCGATGGCGCCACGGGAACTCAAATCGGAGAGTTCGGCTGGGGCGGATTCAAGCTTTATTCAAACCACGAAACAGCTCAAACAGGGCCCCTTAGCCTGGGGCGTTAACTCTTAGTTTACTTCTTGGCAGAAGCATCGTTTTTCATCGTCGCGTTCTAACATCACTTTGCGCCGATGATCCGCTTCGCAAAGTAGCGCACTTTTGCTGCTGGGACCCGCATCGTATAAGCGACAGTTTCCCAGATTTCATCCTCAGAGGCTCCTTGCGCCCGCGCTTTGGCGAGGTGATTTAAGGTTCCCTCCTCATGGCCAAGTACCAAACACACCGCAAAGCGTATGAGCTGATTGGTTTTAGGATCTAATGAGCCTTCTTTGTACTTGACGTTAAAAAACTGTGCTTCCTTAGCCACGCACTGATTCCTCCCTTCTACCTTTTTTTCGATGTCATTTTTCTGCGCAGACTTTCCGGGTCAGTAGTCAAAACCCAAGCAAAAACAGGAGCCTTGCCTCTAAGCGCTCCTTATTTGTACATTGCAATAGACTACCTCCTCAAGGCTGTCAACCGACGAAGGCACAACGGCGATCTCCACAAGTCTTTACTTCAACGGGCAGTCTTTATAATTGACAACGGCGCCAGCCTAACCTAAACACAAGATACGTCTGTTTCGTCCAACTTTAATATGAGTTTTGTAACCGACATCGCCTGCGCCCGGTGCGGGAAGCTTTATCCCCTGGGAAAGATTCTCAATCTTTGTTCCTGCGGCGCGCCTCTTTTGGTGCGCTATGACCTGAAACGAATCCCGACTGCTCTGGACAAATCAACCCTCAAAGGGCGCATACCCAGCCTATGGCGGTATCGCGAATTTCTTCCCCTCGGCGACGATTCGAATATTGTATCCTTTGGAGAGGGATTTACTCCGATCATCGAAGCAAAAAAAACGGCGCGCGAACTCGGCGTCGCGAAACTGTGGATCAAGGACGAAGCGCGTAACCCAACCGGCTCTTTTAAGGACCGAGGGCTGTGCGCTGCGATCTCCATGGCGAAGGAGTTGGGAATCAAGAAAGTTGCGATTCCCTCCGCAGGCAACGCCGGCGGATCGCTCGCCGCGTATGCAGCCCGCGCCGGAATCGAAGCTTACGTCTTTATGCCTCGGGATACGCCGAAGGCAAATCAGATCGAGGTGCAGAAATACGGGGCTAAGCTTACCCTGGTGGACGGACTGATTCATGACTGCGGCAGAATCGTCGCCGAGCGCAAGACGGAAGAGGGATGGTTCGACGTCTCCACCCTCAAGGAGCCCTATCGACTTGAGGGAAAAAAGACGATGGGCCTGGAGATTGCGGAGCAGCTGGGTTGGCGGCTTCCGGATGTCATTATCTATCCCACCGGTGGCGGCACAGGTCTAATCGGCATGTGGAAAGGCTTCCGTGAGCTTGAGGAAATCGGCTGGATTGGCAGCAAGCGGCCTCGAATGGTAACTGTTCAAGCTGACGGCTGCGCTCCGATCGTGCGCGCTTTCGAAGCGGGGAAGGAAAGCGCAGACCCCTGGCACAATGCGTCGACAATCGCATCCGGATTGCGGGTGCCGCAGGCGGTCGCGGATTTTCTCATGCTGCGAGTGCTGCGCGAGAGCCAGGGAACCGCCTTGAGCGTCAGCGACGGAGAAATGCTGGATGAAATCGCTTTCATCGGACGAACAGAGGGCGTGCTCTTTTGTCCCGAAGGCGCGGCGAGCATCGCTGCGCTGCGTCGGCTGACTGCGCAGAAATGGATCCACCCTGACGACGAAGTTCTCCTCTTTAACACCGCCTCCGGGCTCAAATACCTCGACAGCCTTGAATCTTGCTGCGAGTGACCGCGGAGCCCGCTAGGTTCAACGGTAAAAACTCGCGAATCATGCCTTCAGGATTTCAATTGCACGCCGCTTCTCCGGATTTGGCTCGACAAGGACTGTTGTGGCATCGGCTCCGATTCATAGGAAAGTAGCGATTCTGGGTACGCGTTACGGCAACCTTGACATCGAGCGACGGATGCTTGTGCCACGGGGTGTCCTGCTCCTAGAGGCAGAGGGCCGAGACGACAATGAGATCGTTTCGGCCTGTCGTGATGCGCGGGTCATTGTCTGCGGCAGCGCGCCCAAGATCAACGCGTCCGTGATCAGACGTTTGCCGAACTTGAGGGGAATCGTCCGATCTGGAATCGGCGTGGACAGCATCCATCTTAAGGAGGCGACACGGCGCAAGGTTTTTGTCGCCAACGTGCCGGATTATTGTGTTGAGGAGGTAGCCACACACGCGATCACCTTGATTTTGGCGTGGGCGCGGAAACTACCTGCAACGGTGAGTTCTACGAGGAGGGGTGAATGGAGACTGGATTGCGCTCGGCCCCTGCAGTCGGCGCGAGACCTCGTCGTCGGTCTCGTTGGATTTGGGCGCATCGCCCAGCGCGTTGCCCGCATGGCGCGGGCGATAGGCTTCAGAGTGATTGCCGCGGACCCTTATGTCGAGCAGGATGTCTTGCGCAAGAGAGGGGTGGAGCCGGTTTCTCTGACCCGGCTCGTCGAGCAAGCGGATTTCATTTCACTTCATTTGCCACTGACCGTTACCACCCGTCATTACGTTGATGCGAGGATGTTGCGCCGCATGAAACCGACGGCCTACCTCGTCAACACCGCAAGGGGTGAGCTGGTCGATGAGAAGGCCCTCTACCGTGCCGTTAAAGAGCAGTGGATCGCAGGGGCTGCACTGGATGTTCTCGAAAGCGAGCCACGGATCGGGAACAGCCCTCTGACGCGTCTGGATTCGGTCATGCTAACGCCGCACTGCGCTTGGTATACGGAGAGGTCGCAGAAATTACTGAGGGAAAAAGCCTGCGCGGAGGTTCTCCGAATCCTACGCGGGGAGGCTCCCAGGAACCTTGTGAACCGGGATGTTTTGAGATAGATACCGCTAAGGCAGAGATGCAGATTCGGGAAAATCTATTGAGTTAGCCAGATGCCGTACAGACGGTTATCCAATTCGTGGTTGCGGCGCAGCTGCGACGGGACCTTTCGCGCTGAGAATACGAAGGGTTTTAGGGTAGGTTCACCAAAGAGGAAAGGAGAGAACCATGAAAAGCGCACCATTGCTCATAGTTCTTGCCGTGATTGGCTTTGCCGTCAACGCCACCGCACAGACAGGACAAAAAGACCCGCTCGTGGAAGCTGCAAAGCGGGAGGGGAAGGTCGTATTCTATTCGTCAGAGGATCGTGCGGCTCTTGACGAGCCGGTCAAGGCTTTTGAGGCGAAGTACCGCATCCCCATCGATCTCAACAGACAATCGACCGGACGAATTCTCAAAGTTGCGCAGTCTGAGTTCGAGACCAATACCGTGCGGTTCGACTTGTTGGACATCACGAATCCTCTGGTCTTCTTTGAATGGAAGAAGAAGGGCTATCTTAAGCAATGGAAAGCAAGCCATGCTGATGAGCAGGTTTCGGATCTGTTCAGAGACAGCGACAACTTTATCTGGTCCAGAAGGTTGCTGATCAGCTGCATCGGTTACAATAAGAAAATCGTCAGCGAGAGTGAGGCTCCGAAAAGCTGGCAGGATCTCGTTTCGCCGAAGTGGAAAGACAAAATTACCACCGCAGGTCCGGAATCCGGGCCGACCTTCGGCTGGATTGTTTTCATTGCGCACAAATACGGATGGGACTATTTTGACAAACTGCACGCTAACAATCCCATCGTCGCGCCGAGCAGCGATGAGACCGTCGCCCTCTTAGCGACAGGGGAAAGGCCGGTCGCCATTGTGAATTGCTTCGACATCCTTGAAGCTGGGGCGCAAGGCTCCCCGATTGGAAACGTCTTTCCTAAAGATGGTCTCGCGGCCTGGTGGGCTGGACTGGCAATTCCCAAGGCCGCCCCTCATCCGAATGCAGGCCTGCTGCTGGCGAACTTCCTGATGAGCGCCGAGGGGGCCGCTGCAGCCTCCAAAGGACGGCATGGCTACGTGGCATATCTCAACAAAGACACGCCGATGGCAAAGGTCCTACCACCTGTGAAAGAACTAGTAGCAGGTTACCCCAAGATCGACTGGGCCGCTGTCGACCCCGCGCAGGTAACCAAAGAGTTTCGGAAGAGGATGGGGCAACAGTAGCTAGGATTTGGCACGTACTATGGCGGAGCGCGGGAACGGGACGGTCTCGCTGGGGGGATGGTCCCTACCCTTGGCAAGGCGAGGATTAGAAGCCGCTTTCCGTAGGCTCTCTCACGGCCTTCCGGTCATCTTCCCCCTTCTCATTCTTGCGGTTCTCGTTCTATACCCTGTCGTTGGACTAGTCGTTGCGAGCTTCTTCGATGAAAAAGGCTTAACTTTCGCTAACTACACCCAGTTCCTATCCCCCCGGTTCTTGAAAATAATGGCAAACACGGTGACCTTGGGTCTCGGCTCTGCCATTCTAGCGACGGCTGCGGGTACGATCTTCGCCTGGTTATGTGTCTGCACGGATCTACCCTTGAGAAAGGTCTTCACGATACTCCACATCGCTCCGTATGGCCTGCCGACCATCGCGGCCGCCCTCGCTTGGATATTTCTGCTTACTCCGAAAGCCGGACTCTTCAATAGATTTCTTATGTGGCTCTTCGGGCTGGAAACGGCGCCCTTTAATGTACTAAGCATGCCCGGAATGATATGGGCGCTATCCGCTCACCTATACCCGTGGGCGTTCCTGCTCACCTCGGGAGCCTTCGCAACGATGGATCGATCACTAGAGGATGCTGCTCGGATGAGCGGGGCTAGCGAATTCAAAACTTTTCGAAAGATCACCGCGCCCCTTGTTGCGCCCAGCATAGCTGCCGGATTTATCCTGGTTTTTGCTATATCCATTGAACAGTTTTCGATCGGCGGGACCATCGGTGTGCTCGCAAGAATTCCTATTCTGCCCGTAGAGATCTATAGATCCATTGCCGTCTATCCTCCAGATTGGGGATTTGCCACCACGCTTTCCTTGGTGCTTCTAGTCATAACTAGCTTGCTTATATATGCGCAAAACAAAATTCTGGCCGGAAAGTCGTTTGTAACGGTAACAGGGAAAGAGACCACCGATCGTACAAAGCTGGGCAAGTGGCGCTGGGTTGCCTTCGCGGCCTCATGGGTGTTTGTCTCCTTCGCAGTCCTCTTACCCTACGTTGGGCTGATTGTGGTGTCGTTGAGCCCCTCCTTGGGCGTGGACTTAACCCTGGATAATTTTACTTTCAAGCACTACACGTACATTTTCACTCAGCACCCGTTTGTGTTCCGCGCAATAAGAAACAGCTTTGTGTTGGCCGTCTTCACTGCGACCATCCTTGCCATTTTTACGTTGGCGGCAGCGGTTGTTGTGAAGAGAACACAAATTCCGGGACGGGGTCTACTGGGCTACATGGCTCGATGGCCCGTAGCCATACCGGGGAGCGTAATTGCTGTGTCGCTTCTCTACACGTATATCAGACCTCCCCTGCAACTGGTTGGGACGATCTGGATCCTGTTGCTCGCATACTTGATTCGAAACCTCCCTTACGCTTATAGCGCAGCCTACGCGGGGCTCTCTAGGGTCGACCCCGTACTGGAGGAGGCCGCAAGAATTCACAGTACGCCCCCGCGCCGGACTTTTTTTCGAATCATCGTGCCTCTTACGATTCCCAGTGTGATGGCCGGATGGGCAATCGCGTTCATCAACTCCCTAAGAGAATTGCCGGCTTCGCTGTTGTTGTTCTCACCAGGGAATGAAACCGTCTCCGTAGCGATCTATGAAATGTTTGAAGAAGGAGCGTTTCAGTTGACCAACGCCGCGGCGCTCATGACCTTGCTGTCGCTGGTAACGGTTTTACCCGCCATTATCATTAGGCTGCGGTCGCGTGAAGCGGGTTCGTGAGAAAGAAGGAGAGGCGTCACATTTGGCACATGTGGAGCTGAAAAATCTCCGCAAGGTGTACGGGAAAACCGTAGCGGTTGACCGGGTCGATCTCGATATCGCGAAAGGTGAATTTATGACCCTTTTAGGACCCAGCGGCTGCGGGAAAACGACCACGTTGAGGATGATTGCGGGGCTCATTGAACCGACGGATGGGGAGATCAAAGTTGGCGGCAGGTTATTGTCCTCTCCCGGCACCAAGGTGGTACCCCCGGAAAAGAGGAATATGGGGATGGTGTTCCAAAGTTTCGCTGTATGGCCTCACATGAGAGTTTTCGAGAACGTGGCCTTTCCCCTGCATAACCTGAAAATATCCAAGGATGAAATCCGCAAAAGGGTGCATCTGGCATTGGAACTGGTCAAATTAGCGGGTCTGGAGGATCGCTATCCGTCCTACTTGAGCGGCGGACAGCAGCAGCGAGTTGCGTTGGCTCGTGCTATGGCTGTCGAGCCCGACATCTTGTTGTTCGACGAGCCTCTAAGCAATCTCGACGCAAAGTTAAGGGAGGAGATGAGATTCGAGTTAAAAGAGATTCAACGCAGAATTGGCGTAACATCGATCTACGTCACCCACGATCAAGCGGAGGCGATGGCCATTTCCGATCGGATCACCGTCATGTTCCAAGGAAAAATTAAGCAGATCGGCACCCCGGCCGAAATCTACGATAGTCCGCAAGACCCGTTTACTGCCGAATTCATCGGGCTAGCCAACCATTTGCCCGGCAAGGTGACAGACAAAAACGTCATAACCCTAACGAGTCGAGAGGAGCTGGCGATCGACGGATTTATCTCTTCGAGGGTGGGCGCGGAGGTGTTGGTCTCGATACGACCACATAACATTAAAGTCAAAAAGACCGACGGAGAAAGCAAAGGGACCAGGAACGAACTCACCGGAGTTGTGGAAAAGGTTTCTTACCTTGGTGATCGAGTGGACTACCGGATTGGGATTGGCGAGAAAGCCCTCAGGGTGCAGACTGAGCCGGGAAAGATTTATGCGGAGGGAACGAGAGTGTTGCTAGTGCTCCCTCCCGACAAAATCAGCGTGATCGCGGAAAATGTGCAATGAAGGAAGCCCGCGCTTACCACTGTAGGGCAAAGCTTCGAGAAGACGGAATTGCCACCGGAATCTAGAGCGGAACCTATACTCGACATTGATGTCCTCGTCATCGGTGGTGGCGTGGCCGGCTGCCTCGCTGCGCTCGGGGCCAGAGAGTCGGGAGCCAAGGTCGCAGTTTTAGATAAAGGCGGGCTTCTGGAAAGGACCGGCAGCATCGCAGCTGGTGTCGATCAGATTTTGGCGGTGGCTGAGGAGGGAGAGGAATGGGATACGCCAGACTATCTTTTGCAGCATATCCCGAATCTCACTGATTCTATCGTTGACTTGAAGTCCGTGGAAACTTTCGTGCGCGGGCTGCCCGGGATGCTCAAAAAGCTCGAAAAGCTGGGAGTGCCTTTCCGGGATCCTGCGACTGGACGGTATCTCCGCCACCGGACCTTCGGGTTGCCCGGCGAGTATCACATCGACTTTGACGGCAGCAAGTTCAAGCCCAAGATCGCTCGTGCGGTCGTCGATTTCGCAGCGCAAGTATTCCTGCGCACGATGGCCGTCAGTCTTATCACTCACAACGGCCAAGCCGTGGGCGCTTCAGCTTTTCAAATTCGCACCGGACAGTTTTTGTTGTTTCGCGCCAGAGCGGTGATTCTCGCCACCGGCGACACCAACCGCCTCTCGCGCAACTCCTCGGGCATCGCCTTTGATAGCTGGCATTGCCCGTACAATACCGGAGACGCGCAGGCGATGGCGGCGCGCCGCGGCGCGCTGCTCGCCAATATGGAGTTTACGGAGAATACGATTACGCCGAAGGGGATCTCTTCCCAGGGAACCAACTCGCTCACCGGTCTTGGCGCCCACTTTATCAACGCCAAGGGGGAGCGGTTCATGTTCAAGTACGATCCCGCGGGCGAGCGGGCGCGGCGAGATCTGTTGACCAGCGCCGTCATCAGTGAAACGCTCGCGGGCAACGCTCCCATCTATTGCGACTGCCGTCATCTTCCCGCAGACATTTTATCGCGCCTGGAAGAAACGCTCGGAGTGGATCGCCCGTCACTGCCCCGTTGGTTCAAGGAAAAAGGGATTGACCTTAAGAAAGGGCCCTTCGAGGTAACGGTATCGGAATTTTCCTCCCGCCGCGGCGGCGTCTATTTTCGCGGCAGCGGAATTCTCATCGACGAAAAGACCGGCACGAACATCGCAGGCCTTTATGCGGCAGGCGACTGCTGCACGGTCAGCGGGGGCATTTCCGGCGCAGCCGTAATGGGATACGAAGCAGGAAAAGAGGCGACGCGGTTCGCACGGCAAAACGGCGTCGAAAAACCCGCGCTCGATCGCGAGATCGAGATGGAAAGGGCGCGGCTTTTTGCGCCCTGCGCCGCGAAGGGAGGCCTTTCTCCGCGCGCGTACGAGGACCGGGTGCGCGAGATTGTCACCGACTACATTGGCTACCGCAGAACAGAGGGCAATCTGCACAAAGCGCGGGAAGAGCTGCGTCGCCTGCAAGCCGAAGATGACAGTCTCCAGGCGAGGGATGCGCACGAGCTCATGCGCGCCCACGAGGCAAAGAATATCCGTGAGGTCGCTGAAATGATTGCGACCGCGGCCTTAGAACGCCGCGAAAGCCGCGGCAGCTACTCTCACTTTCGTGCCGATTTTCCCAATCGGGACGATGCGAATTGGCGTAAGATGATTGTCTTAAAGAAAGGCGATAGCGGCTACGAAGTGAGTTACCGGTCCGTCGAATCAAAGAGCCCCGGAAGAGGGGAAAACCATGCCCATACTGATTAACGAGGATCTGTGTGTCAAAGGCTGCACGCTCTGCGATCAGTTTTGCCCGGGAGACATTATCTACCGCCTCGACCCGGAAAAAATCCCAGAGATAAAGTATGAAGAGGAATGCTGGTACTGCGGGAGCTGTGAGGAGTATTGCCCGACGGACGCAGTGAAGATTGTATTTCCGCGGGAAATGCTCCAATCTCAAGTCCCGGCGGTGAGCCTTTTCGGCAAGACGCAAGAAGAAACCGGAGCCAAAGAAAAGTGACGGGCTTCCGCCCAAAAAAAGACCTCGAGCATTGGAAAAAACGAGCGGTAGACAGGAGTCCCCGAAAGCATGAGAGCATCGCTACTTAAATTAACGCAGCCGGAAGCCGAAGCGATTATTAAACGAAGTGGTCTTGCCATCATCCCAATGGGGAGCGTGGAGCAGCACGGCCCGCACCTTCCCTGCGGCACCGATTATCTCGCCTCGCTGGTGATTGGCCAAAGAGTCGCAGAGGAGGTGGATGGCTTGCTGGTGCCTTTCTGTCCGGTGGGCGTGACCCCATTTCATATGTCCTTTGCCGGTACCCTTACACTCCAGCCCCAAACCTTCATGGCGGTGGTGGAAGATGTTTGCGGGAGTTTGGCGAAGCATGGAGTGAAAAAGATCGTTTTTCTCAATTGGCACGAAGGCAACACGTCGTCGATGAACCTCGCCGCGGTGGCAGCGCAGCAACGTTACGGCGTGCGCGTGCTGGTGGTCCAGGCCTGCTATATCGCCCTCGAACTGTTCGGCAAAGATTGCGGCCTTACCCACGGTGGCGAATTGGAGGTGTTGCCCGTCCTCGCTTATGATCCTTCTCTGGTGCATCTCGAGCGCGCTACCAACGCATCGCCCGCCCAGCAAGCGCGGAAGGTGGACGGTCTTCGACGAGGCCGCGCCGCCTATCCGTTTCTCAAAGACATCCGAGAGATTGCGCCGACCGGCTGGTATGGCGAGCCACAGAAGGCGACAGTGGAAAAGGCTGGAGTTTTCTTGGACAAGGTCGCCAGAGCAGCCGCGGATTACATACAAACCACATTTGCGGAGTTAGGGGAAAATGGCTGAGGAACTCGTACGAGTCGGCGCGGTGGGATTGGGGCGATGGGCCAGGGTTCTGGCCGATGCGATCAACCGAAGTAATCGGCTGCGGATAGTGAACTGTTTCAGCCGCTCGCAGCAAAGCCGGGAAGTTTTCTCCCGGGACTACCAATGCCGGAGCGCTGCCAGTTATGCCGAGCTGCTGAACGATCCTGAAGTCGAAGGGGTGATCGTCACGACACCCAACGACGTCCATGCGGAGCCGATTCTCGAAGCTGCGGCAAAGGGCAAGGCGATCTATGTGGACAAGCCGATCGCACACACGCTGCCCGAGGCAATCAAGATCGATCGCGCCTGCCGCGCTGCCGGCGTCATCCTCTCGGTGGGTCACAGCGCGCGCCGTTTGCGGGGCAACCGCAAGATTAAAGAGATCATAGAACAGGGTGAGCTCGGAAAGCTTGTGATGGCAGAGTGCAATTTTTCCAATGACAGGAGTCTTGAACTCACGCCCGACAAGTGGCGCTGGTACAAGGACAAGAGTCCAGGCGGGCCGCTCATCCAGCTAGCGGTGCATCATGTGGACACGCTGAACTATCTTTTCGGTCCCGCCAAGGCTGCGACCTGCGTTGCCAAGAGACTTTATACTCCCGCCGAGATTGAGGACCTTACGATGACCATTGTCGAGATGGAGAGCGGCCAGCTCTGCTATATCGGTTCCAACTGGGCTTCTCAGGGAACTTTTTTCACCAACGTGTATGGTATGGAAGCGAATCTCTATTTCACGCTAGACTTCAATTTCTGGAGCCGCTCGGACGTTGTCGACCAACACAGCCACCTCGAAATCCAACAGCGCGGCTCCTCTGAACATAGACCGATCCCGTTGGGCCAGGGGGACATGTTCCGGGAGCAGCTGGAGGAGTTCGCTGACTGCATCCGCGGGAAGAAGCAGCCCGAGGTTGGTGGCAAAGAGGCCGCGTCCGCTCTGGCCGTGATTTATGCCGCGCTGCGCTCCACCGAGACTGGCCGGACGGTGACCCTTAAGGAAATGATCGAGGGATAATTGGCAATTCGCAAAATCAACCGCAGCGAGGTGAAGCCGAAGAGGCTGCCGAGCCGCTGTTTCCGCGAGCTCGTCTCTCACCGAGTGTTGAAATCCAAGGGAATCGCGCTCCGAATCGTAGACGTTCTTTCTCTTAAGAAAGCCGGCGCTCGTCATCCGCACAGCCATCGGGGAATGGAAGAGGTGATCTATGTCGAAAAAGGCTCCGGCACGGCCTGGATCGACGGCGAGGTCACGCGGATCGGCCCGGGCGACACGATTCTTATTCCTGCCGGCGTGCGTCACATGATGATCAACACCGGCCGCACGCCATTGACGTTGCTGTGCGCTTTCTCTGCTGCCGACCCGGAGAATCGCTACCAGGAATACCCGAGCATTACCTATTCAGGCTAGTCCATCGAGGAGAAAAATCGTGGAAAATCTGGGCTTTGTCGGGCTAGGCGTCATGGGCAGCCGCATGGTGAAAAGACTGCTGGTCGCCGGGCACGCTGTCACAGGATACAACCGGACAAAACCTAAAGCTCAGTGGCTGCTTGATTCGGGCATGAAGTGGGCCGATACGCCAAGAGCTGTGGCGGAAAAAACCGATATCGTTTTTTCCATGGTCGCTAATACAACCGCCCTGCGCGCCGTGACCGGTGGACAAGACGGCATTGTGATGGGTCTGGGAACGGGCAAGATCTATGTCGACATGAGCACCGTGAGTCCGGCTGCGATCCGCGAGCTGGCGCAGCAGGTCGAGGCGAGAGGCGCGCGCATGTTGGACGCGCCGGTTTCCGGCAGCGTTTCCACGTTGGAAGAGGGCAAGCTTTCGTTTATGGTTGCCGGAGATCAGCAGGCGCTCGCGCGCGTCGATCCCATACTCAAAGACATCGGTCCCAAAGTGACCTATGTGGGGTCGAGTGGCCTTGCCGTTTCGATGAAGGTCGCGACGAATCTGAGCCTGGCGGTGCAGATGCTCGCGTTCAGCGAGGGCGTCTTACTGGCCGAGAAAAGCGGTATCACGCGTGAGACCGCAGTCGAGGTGTTGTTGAATAGTGTCATTGCTTCCCCGATGGTGAAATACCGGGGGCCGTTTGTGCTGAGAATGCCCGACGAAGCGTGGTTCGACGTGAACATGATGCAAAAGGACCTGTTGCTGGCTTTGGAGATGGGAAGAGATCTAGATGTGCCGCTTCCGACAACGGCGATCACCAACGAGATGCTCACCGCGGCGCGCGCGTTGGGCTTGGAAAAGAAAGATTTTGCCGCGCTGTTTGAAACGCTCGCCAGGATGGCTGGGGTGGGGAAGTAATCAGTAAGCAGTCATCAGTGATCGGCAAAAATCGGTAAACCATGCTTAATCAGTCAGAACAGACTGCGAGAATCTGATTACTGGTTACCGATTACCGATAACGTTTATGTGAACATGGTACGCGCCAAACAATCTAAAACGAAGCCCGCTTCTAAGTTGAGCCGTGACCAGGCTCTGCGCTTCTATCGCCAGATGCTACGGATCCGCTTGTTTGAAGAGCAGGTAAACCAACTTTATTTGAGCGCCAAGATGCCCGGCCTGGCGCACCTTTATATTGGTCAGGAGGCCGTTGCTGTGGGCGTATGTGAGACGCTGCGCCGCGACGACTATATTACCAGTACGCACCGGGGGCACGGGCACTGCCTGGCTAAGGGCGCCGCTGTGGATCGGATGTTTGCTGAGCTGCTGGGCAAACTCTCGGGCTATTGCCGGGGCAAGGGTGGCTCGATGCATATCGCCGACCAAGAGACGGGCAATCTGGGCGCCAACGCTATCGTGGGAGGTAGTGCGGGAATTGCGACCGGCGCAGCGATGTCGGCGAAAATGCGCGGCACGGACCAAGTCGCAGTATGCTTCTTTGGCGAGGGGGCGGTCGGGCAAGGGCTATTGTACGAGGTCATGAACATGGCTTCATTATGGAAGCTTCCGGTCATCTACGTGTGCGAGAACAACCAGTACAATGAATACACCCACTACCGCGAAACCACCGCGGGGGACATTCAGGCCCGTGTCAAGGGTTTTGGGATTCCGGCCGAGACCATTGACGGGCAGAATGTAATCCTAGTTCATCAGAGCATGAGCGCCTGGGTGAAGAAAGCGCGCCGTGGCGAAGGCCCGGCCTTTCTCATCTGCGATACGTATCGTTACTATGGGCACCACGTAGGTGACATTGACCGGGCTTATTATCGCGCAAAGAGCGAAGAAGAGGAGTGGAAAAGCAAGCGGGATCCGCTACGGTTGCTGGCGCAAAAGATCAGCGCAAAGAAGCTGGTGGACGAAACGGTCTTGGCTCGAATCGAGGCCGAAGTCAACAAGGAAATCGAAGCCGGTATCACTGTTGCCGTGAACGCGCCCTACCCGGACCCGAGCGAGGTCGATCAGCATGTTTACGCCGGATAAGCTAAAAACGAACGAATTTTCGATTTTCGATTTTGGAGTTTGGATTGGAATCGAAAATCGAGAAGCTCATCGCCGAGCACTTGTTTGCCACTAGCTGTGAAAGCGCCTACGCAGAAAACTGTTGCAGCCGGAGCACGTCTAAGAGAGATCACGTTTGCGCAAGCGATTAACGAAGCCCTGGCTGAGGAAATGCGGCGCGATTCAAGGGTTTTCATCATCGGGGAGGACGTCGCGGAAGCCGGCACTCCGTTTAAGGTACTCTCCGGGTTGGTCAAAGAGTTTGGTCCGAGTCGAGTAATTGATTCCCCTATCTCTGAGGCGGGGATTGCGGGCCTAGGTGTGGGCGCCGCTATGACCGGAATGCGGCCGGTCGTCGATATCATGTTTGGCGATTTCGTAACTTTGGTGATGGATCAGATGGTGAATCAGGCCGCCAAAATCCATTACATGTCAGGGGGTAAGCTCAACGTTCCCATGGTTCTGCGCACCACCCTCGGCGCTACCCGGCGTTCGGCGGCCCAGCATAGCCAAAGCCTCCATGCCTGGCTCAGCCACATCCCCGGTCTCAAGGTGGTTGTTCCTTCAACTCCCTATGACGCGAAAGGACTGCTCAAGACGGCGATTCGCGATGATAACCCGGTGGCCTTCTTTGAAGATAAGATGATGTATCAGATGAAGGGTGTCGTTCCGGAAAAGGAGTATGCGATTCCTTTGGGTCAAGCCGATGTGAAACTTTCCGGCACAGACATTACTTTGGTGGGCACGAGCAGTATGGTCCACGTTGCGTTGCGCGCTGCGGATCTCCTGGCGCAAAGCGGAATCAGCGCCGAAGTCGTCGATGTGAGAACTACAGTTCCTCTCGACAAACGCGCCTTGATCGATTCGGCGAAGAAAACCAGTCGCGCCATCGTGATCGACGAGGGTTACGAGGGTTACGGCGTTACCGCGGAGATTGCCTCAGTCATTGCCGATGGCGCGTTCTATTTCCTTGACGCGCCCGTCAAACGGATGGGTGCGATGGACGTTCCCGTCCCGTTCTCTCCCGTGCTCGAAGACTTGACGGTGCCAACGCCGGAGTCTGTGACGGAGATGGCGAAAAAACTGTGCGGCAAATTATAAATGGCAGTTTCGAGTTCCGAGTTTCTGAGTCCCCAAAACTATTGGGGACACCTCCCGTTCGCCCTTGTATCGACGTGCTCAGCAGGGCGAACGGAAGAGATGCTGGAGTCCCTGATGATTTCCGTTCATGCTGAGCTTGTCGAAGCATAAGCAGCGCTTTTTCACGAGACTGTTGCGCGTTAACTCGAGATTCAAGGCTCGAAATCCGACACCTGGGACCTGAAACCTTTGAGGAGGCTATGCCGTGGGACTAAAAACTTTTGGTTTGATGGGGGTCGACTGGGAAGAGAGAGTCAATATCGAGCGCCTGCGCGCTGATCGGTTGACGCGCATCAAGCAAGCTCTCAAGCGCTCCGAGATGGGCGCGCTCTTGTGCTTCGACATGAGCAACATCCGCTACATCACAGCAACTCACATCGGCACATGGGCGATGGATAAGCTGGTCCGTTTCACGTTGCTGCCGCAGGATGACGAGCCGATCATTTGGGACTTTGGCTCGGCGGCGCGCCACCATCAGATCTATTGCCCGTGGCTGGGCGAGCGCTCGCGTGCCGGCATCTCTACGTTGCGCGGCGCGACCTCTCCGGCGGCGGGCCTGGCCGAAGACGTGGCGCGCAAGATTCGGGTCGAACTAGAGAAACGCAAGCTAGAGAACGAACCGCTAGGCGTGGATGTGATCGAGCTGCCTGTCCTTTTCGCTTTGCAGGCCCAGGGAATCAAGGTCGTGGATTGCCAACAACTCATGCATCATGCGCGTAAGATCAAAACCCCCGATGAGATCACGTTGCTCAACACCGCCTGCATGATGGTCGATGCCGCTTATGAGGAACTTTATCGTTTCATGAGGCCCGGGGTGCGGGAAAACGAATGCGTGGGAGTAGTGTCCAAAGTGCTTTACGATCTGGGCTCAGAGCATGTCGAAGGCGTGAATGCCATCTCCGGGGAGCGGTGCAGTCCCCATCCCCACGTCTATACGGATCGCGTCTTGCGCCCGGGCGACCCGGCCTTCTTTGATATTTTGCATAGCTACAACGGTTATCGGACCTGTTACTACCGGACGTTTGCCGTCGGTAGTGCATCGCCGGCAATGGTGGATGCTTACAAGCGTTGTCGTGACTATATGGACGCCGCGATCAGTATCGTCAAGCCGGGAATCACAACGGCAGATGTGGTCAAGCTCTGGCCGAAAGCGCAAGAATTCGGCTTTGCCAATGAAGAAGCGGCCTTTGCGTTGCAATACGGTCACGGCGTAGGGCTGTCCATCTGGGAAAAGCCCATTTTCAGCCGGCTGGTCTCATTGGACCATCCCGAAGTGATTGAAGAAGGAATGGTTTTTGCGCTGGAAACTTACTGGCCGGCCTCGGACGGCTGGTCGGCGGCGCGGTTGGAGGAAGAAGTCGTTGTGAACAAGGACGGTTGCGAGGTGATCACCCGGTTCCCGTCCGAGAAGCTGCTGGTGGCCGGCACACCTTACTATACATCGGGAGGTCCATTGCCGAGCACGCGCGAGACTCAGTCGAATCTCAACAATGTCGAAGGAGCCCGGCGGATTACAGGATTCACACGTGGCAATTAAGGCAATGAGCCATAGAAAGTAAAAAAGCAAAAGTAAAAAAGGGGACAAGAAAGGCCATCGGCAACTGAGGCCATTAGAAAAGGAAAAAAGAATACTGAGCTCAGGCTCACACTTCCCAAACGACCAGCGACTCAAGCGCAGGACGAATCACGAGTGACGAATAGTGGCGACTGAAATTATCATGCCTGCATTGGGGATGGCGCAGGAGTCAGGAATCCTGGTCAACTGGCTTAAGGCGGAAGGCGAAACCGTTTCCAAAGGCGAGCCGCTGATGGAAGTGGAGACGGACAAAGCCACGGTGGAGATCGAAGCTCCCGCCTCGGGAATCTTGGCTCATGTGACGGCCGCTCCGGGAGATAAGGTACCCGTCGGAACTACGATCGCAGTCATCGCCGCGCCCGGAGAATCAGTCGTGCGACTGGTCGAGGGGCCCAGTGTCGCTCCGCGTTTCGCCGAAAAGACAGAAGCGCAAAAGATAATGACGCAACCAACCGACCCTAATGTGCTAGCGGCTACCGGCCGCATTCTAGCTTCGCCGGCGGCAAGAAGGATCGCTCGCGAGCATGGCATAGAGCTTACGCAGGTCAAAGGGGCCGGCCCGCAAGGAAGTGTCGTTGCCGAGGACGTTTTGCGCGTCTTGCAAGAGCAAGCTCCGGCGACAGCAGAACGCGACATAACCATATCGCCGGTGCCTCTCACGACCATGCGCCGCGTCGTTGGCGAGCGCATGGCCCTTAGCAAGCAGACCGCACCGCACTTCTACGTGAGCTCGGATGTGGATATGACCGAGGCGGAAAAACAAAGGGCTAAGCGCAAAGAGCAAGGAACAAAGATTGTCCCTTCGGTTAATGACTTGATTCTCTGGGCTTCTGCGCGCGCGTTAAGAGACTTTCCGATGCTAAACTCAACTCTCACCGATCACGGCATAGAAATTTATCCGCACGTGAATCTCGGCATGGCAGTGGCATTGGAGGAAGGCCTTGTTGTGCCCGTGATCCAAAGCGCGGATCGTCTGACTCTGGACGAGATTGCCCAGCAGAGCCGGGAATTGGCGGACAAAGCACAGAAGAAGAAACTTTTTCCCCTGGATTGCGAAGGCGGAACTTTTACGGTTTCCAATCTCGGCATGTTGGGCGTCGATAGCTTTATCGCAATCATCAACCCGCCGCAGTGCGCGATTCTCGCCGTCGGTCAGGTCGCGCCGCGTGTTGTCCCCCGCGGCGAAGGCATCGCCATACGGTCGATGATGACGATGACGCTTTCCGCGGATCACCGGATCGTCGACGGGGTTGTCGCCGCAAGGTTTCTGCTGGAAGTCAAAGGGTTCTTACAAAACCCGAAGATCTAGAGCGCCAGGATTGCGTCAATGCAGATCCTAAACTTCACGGTCTGGTTGTCGCGCAAACGATCTAAAGCTTAGCCGAGTCGGAAAATGTCTTCTTCCGGCGGCCATGAAATCTTTCGCCGGAAGGCGTTCGCTTGGGCCAGGAACAGGTTGGCAAACTCGGAGCGATAGCCGTGATCAGGACGTTTCTCAATTACTTTTTGGCGCGCGAAATTATAGAAGACGAAAATGAATCAGAAAAAACTGCGCCGGGTCGAACCTGAGGCGTGACGCAGACGGACTCAGATTGAGATGGCGGGCGGGGGCCAAGGGTTCATCGTCGCAGCGTCATCGATCTCATCTGCCAGTACCGGGTCCTTCGCGGGTGATATCCATTGGCGACGTGGTGCGTCGATTTTATGTTGGGCTTTTTCCCGTATCTATTGATTAGCGGTCCGGTAAACCGGATTGCGCGGCGCATTGCTCCATCAACTTCTACAGAGTCGCAACGACACGCCGTTTCCCGTTATTGACATCGAAAGGAGTCATGAACCTATGAAACAGGAACCCGCGAAGAGCGAATCCGTACGTGATGTTTCCACAAGACTGGCTTACGACCGTACGCGACTGGCCTACGACCGTACGATGATGGCGTGGATCAGGACCGGGACATCGCTAATCACTTTCGGTTTCACTGTCTACAAGTTCTTTCAGTTTGAAGCGAGCAAGGTAGTGGATGCAGGTGCCAGTCTGATTAATCCGCGCCGGTTCGCACTCATCATGATCAGCATCGGGTTGGCGGCGCTGCTGCTTTCTACAGTGGAGCATTGGCAGAATATGAAAAATCTGCGCGCGGAGGGCGCCGAAGTTCCCACCTCGACGACTATGATCGTTGGTTGGTTGGTTTCGGTCCTCGGGATAATGGCGTTGATCGCGGTGATCTTCCGAGAATGATCGACTCCACAAAGCTCGCAATCGCATGACGACGAAGAACTCTAAAAAGAAATAGAGCACCTGGCTGGATCGGGCACACAATGAACCTAGACAAGCTTGTTTACAGAATGATGATGCACGACGACCTAAGGCAACGCAGAATCATAAGCGCGATTTTTCTGCAGCACCGTGTTGATTCTCGTGCTTGTCGGGACTTTTGCGGCCGGCCAAACGATGGCGTGGCTAAGTCTGTACGACCCCGCCGATGAAGGCCGGGGAAAGAGATGACGGTGGAGGCGCACCCACATTGGTTTCGGTCGGTCTGTGGGTACTCGATGTCACTGAAATAGACGATGTTAACCAACGCGTGAGTACCGATTTTCTGGTTTATCAGAGTTGGAAAGATTCTCGCTTGGGCGGACTGGGGGGATATCGTTTCGCGCTCGGTCAGATCTGGTCTCCGCAGCGGAGCTTTCTCCATTCAGGAAGGGCTTTCCTGAGTTTTCCGGATCGAGTGACGGTTGGGGACGGTGGAAAGCTGCAATATGTATAACGTTACCAAGGCTCGTTGTCCTTATGGTCACCGGCTTGACAATTTTCCCTTTGATCGCGACTTTGTCCGGATCTCGCTGGTGCCGGTGGAATATCTAGATCACGAGGTCAAATTCGCGGTTGATAATCGAACCACCGGTCGGGAGCCGACATTCACGATTCCTGGTGGGAGTCTCCAAACGCCTAAGGCTCAAATAGGCACGCTGCCCAATCCACAGACCGGCATTTCCGTCCGACTTCTTGGTGATGATGCCCTTTGTGTTCTCGTAAAAAGCGGTTTCACAGTGAAAGGTGACGCTGATTGCGGTACCGAATAGCTTAGGACAGTATACTGTCGAGTTGGAGAACTCAATTTGAACTACGCATTTTCCGCGTCATTGTTCGCTCTCGGTTTGTTTATCGGCATGCTCATCCTCCTGGAAATCGGGCGGCGGATCGGCGTGCGCCGGATCGCGCAAGATCCCGAGGGCGCACGGGCCGGAACCGGAACGGTCGAGGGAGCAGTTTTTGGGTTGCTGGGGTTGCTCATCGCATTTACCTTCTCGCGCGGCGTCGAGATTCGATAACCGGCGGCAACTGATCGTCGAGGAGGGCAATAACATCGGCACCGCGTATTTGCGGGTCGACTTGCTGCCCGGCGCCGCTCAGCCCGCCGTGCGAGAATTGTTGGAAATGGCTGCCGGAATCTTCTCTGTCCACGGGGCGCGTGCAGCAAGCCGCGCTTCCTACCGGATGGCCTCCCATTCCCTGATATACTGCTTCGCCAGCTCCGGACAGTTTAGGACAAGCAGATTCTCAAAGTTGCTCTCGGCCTTTACTGTCCAGTTGTATGACCCCGTAATGACTCTGGAGTCATCGACAATCGCAAACTTGTTGTGGTTTCGTCCGTCGGCGGCGACAGTCTGGACGCTGACGCCCGCCGCTTTCAACGTGGCCATTAACTTCGACTCTTTTTTCTCGGCGCCTTTGGCAGTGTCCACTTTGACCCGGACGTTGACCCCCCGCTGCGCAAGCTTCGTCAACTCCTCCGCCAATGCAGGATTATTGAAGCCGTACAGGGCGATCAGCAGTGTCTTTTTTGCCTGGCCTAATTCCTTCGACAGAGCTTCTCCGATTTTTGTCCCGCTCGGGAAAAAAGCTTTGACCTGACAGTCGATCAATTCTTCGCCTTGGGCAGGACTCTGCACGAGCACGACGGCGAAGAAAAAGACCAACAAAAGTGAAATTCTTTTCACGACAACTTCCCGATGCTTTGTCGCTGGGGCAACGCCTCAATTATAACACGAACGGAGTCACGCCTCAAAACACGTTTGCGGATGCAAACTGATCTCCTGAGGTTACTGTTTGAACTTTTGGCGGAGCCATCGCTGGCGCAAGCAAACCGGCAATGGTACTCTAAAACGCCGGTAAAACGATGGGCCAATCAAGCGCGTGTCTGATCAACATTGGAGCAAAGGAGAGCCGCAAGCGGCTCGTTATGGGGATTGGCACGCTCGCGGCCGGCTTGATCCTGGCCGCGCTTTTTGTTTTGGGCGACGTGGAACGCAAGTGGCGAATTGTTCTACTTATCCCGTTCTGGATGGGCGCCTTGGGAATCTTTCAGGCTTGGCGAAAGACGTGAGTATCTCTGGCTGCGCGCGGGACGCGCAATATGGATAGTGGTGAAGAGAGCATCAGCGCCGTCGCTGAGCAGGACGCGCTCCGGCGCCAAGGACGGAGAGTGCATATCGAGTCCGCAGCTACAGGGATAGTGCTAACTCTCCTGTTTCTCTTTCTCCCCCGATAAGGCAAGTTGTGGCGGAGAAGGGAGGGAGTCGAACCCTCCGGGGACCTTACGACCCCCAGACTGGTTTTGAAGACCAGCGGCACCACCGGGCACCTTCCTTCTCCTTCTGTAAAATCAGCTACTTGCGACTCGACCTGTTCCTCGTCCTTTTCTGTGTTATCATCCTGTAACAATCCGAAAGCCTTCGCAACGTCTTCCCGTTGCAGATCCAGGTACCTCTTATGCATTTGCACCGAAGTGTGTCCCGAAGCCTTCATGGCTATGTCGACATTGACACCCCGCCGCGCCCAATCGGTCAGGGCCGTGTTCCTATAGTCGTGAAAGCGGTACTTTTTGACCCGAGCGTCGCGCACCGCCTTTTGAATGGCGTCGCTTATCATGCTCCGAGTTATCGGCCTTCCGTCGTCCCGCGTGAAGATCAGCCCGTTGACCTTGGCGCCTACCGCGCCGCGTCGCTTCTCTTTCTTAATCCCGTCTAGTATTTCCAGCGCCCGGTCGGTCAGCGGCGACGCCTGTTCGCTCCCTGTCTTCATCCTACCGCCTTCCGGGACTACAACGCGGAACTTCAAGTCTATCATGTCATCTGTCAGTCTGAGCAAGTCACCCTCGCTCAGGCACGTTTCGGTGGCGAACTCTGCGAGTCGCGCGAGCCACTTCGGATAGACCGCGAGGACCTTCGCCCGCTCTTCGGCCGTCAGCGAGCGTCCGCCCCTTTTAACTCGCGTTATCAGGCTTTCGAACGACGGCGTGGAGACCTGGTAGCCTTCTCTTGCGGCGACCCTCAACATCCTGCGCAGTAAGGAAAGCTCATTCGAGACCGTGCCGCGCGCAACCTTTTTCTTGGATGCCTTGCCCTGCCGAAGAATGGTTTCGCGCATTCGTTTGTCGATGTACCGGATAAGACTTTCGCGCGTTATTTGCGTCAGCAGTGTCGAACCAAAAAAAGGGGTTAAATGCAATCGTATCATCCCCTTTTCTTCGTTTAGCGACCTTTTGTCTTGGACGCCTTGCTCGTTGGGATACCTCTGGCCCCATTCGGCGAATGTCATCGCGCCCGTTTTCTCTTCGGTGGGCTTGTACTTGTCGAAGTCTTCTCTCCTTATGTTGCGTGCCTCCAGACTTTTAGTTCCTCTCTGGCGGTTTTCAAATCAGATCCCAGAGGGAAAATTCTCCGTTTCCCCTTCCAGTCGGTGAACCTTGCGTAGAAAAATGTGCTCCAGTCGCCGCAGGCCGTCTGATACTGGCGTTTGTAAAGATGTTTCTCCAGGCGTTGGACGGTTCGGGCCATGTCTCTTTGTCGCCCCTTCTTAAGATTTTTACCGCATTCCGCGTTTAGGGGATTTAGTGTCACTATGCACAAAAGTCAACGGCAAATTTAGGTGGCACAAAGGAGCTGTGCCTTTTACGAGTTAATGTGGTTCCCTTTTAGTCTTTTTTCCAACCAACTTCTGAACGATCAGAGGATCAAACCTGATGACTTGTTTTCTTCGTCCGTTCCTCGGAGGGATGTAAGGAAGATCACCCGAGTATGCCATCCTCAAGACGGTAGACTCGCTAACTCTGAGAATAGCGGAAATTTCTTTCGGCGTCTGTAGTTTATCCATAGTCCCCCATTCCCCTTTTCGATAGCGCGAAGATCTTTTACGTAAAAGGAACTCTGCTAACTTCTATGATTTTATCGGTTGAAATAACTGGCGGGATCCAGAAATGTGGAAAAGAAGGGACCAAACCTCCTTAATTTTGAGGTCACGACGGGAATGATCAGGGCTTTTCCCTGGATGTTTACTGGTAAAACCGCAATAGCTATGATCACTCCGGTAAGAAACCCTCCGACGTGTGCCCAGAACGCCACGCTTGAGGCCTGCGGTTTCAGAGCCATGGAAATTTGTAGAAAAAACCACACGGGCAGAAAGATCCAGGCAGGGACGCGTATTATGAGCCGACGGAGGAAGTAAATAAGGACCGGCTCCAGGACAAGAGTTATGCGTGCTCTGGGATTACAGATGAAGAACGCTCCCAAAACACCGCTAATGGCTCCACTGGCGCCGATAAGAGGTGAGGAGGAGTCCGTTTCCATCAGCATGTGAGCCAGCGCGGCGCTGATCCCCGCCGTTAAATAGAAAGCCAAGAAATTAATTCTCTCCAGCTGATTTTCCACTCGCCTGCCGAAGACCAAGAGAAAAACCATATTCCCAAATAGGTGAAGCAGGTCTCCATGGAGGAACATGGATGTAACGAGCGTAGGGACAGCTGAAAGGTTTCCAAAGGAAGTGGGATTGAAACCGAACGTGTGGGCGACTCTATTAGGAATAATAAGATTTGTGTGCCAGCTGACAAGGAAATGAACCAAGATGTTGGCGGCAACAATCATATAAGTGCCCCACGGGGTCTTTATGATTCTGAGACTCGTGGCGAGGGGAAGCATTGATGTTCAATGGCTGTTGTTTTCTGCCTCAAGGAAGCAAGGGGCGACGCGGTTTAGTATTTGCTGGATGGCTTCAAGGGTGAGCGTTAAGTTTTCTTCGAGAGGCTTTGGATTTCCTTTCCGCCATGTATCCGTAATCAAATCATGATCTCCGAAGTGACACTCGCCGCCGTTCCCGTTGAGACTCAATCGCCAGAGGCTTAGCCGGCTTTGAAGGCTCATATACCGGTGCGGATCATAGGCGGCGAGCTCGGCGAAAAGATCGAGATGCTTCCAGGGTTGAAAGCGAGCCCGAGGCAGGATACACGAGGGCTCAACGCCGAGCGCCGTGGATCTCTCGATCAAGAATGGAAAGGTAAAGGTCAATCCGTTCCACGTCACAAAGGTGGGTATTCCCCGCTCCTTCGTGAATGCTCTCAGCAGCTTCTGCCAGAAAGTCTGGATGAGGTCTTTCTCATCGTCGAACGTTCGGGCAACGGCCACCGTGAGCTTTGGATCTGAGCCGTTCATCACGAGCGCCCTTCCGATGCCGATGATGTGGCCGAACTCCGGTGCTGGCGTTCCTGCTTGTTGACTGGTTTTTCGTGGGACTTTTACTTGCCGGGCTCGTCCTTATTTTTCTTCGTGGCACGAGGCGCGGACGACCGGAGGGATATCTTTTTCATCTTGCTTACCGAATGGGGATACCACTGGGTAAGCTACTACCGCCGAGGTTGAAGAAGTTAAGCAACTAACCGAGGAAAGTCGTTCGTGGCTAAAGAGAGAAAATTCTGGGAGATCCTGGCGGAGAGCCAGCATGACAAACTGGTTTTGAGCTGGCTCTCCGTGGTCCTGACGGTTCTCGTCATCGTTCTTAGCGCGCTTCTCGTGGGAGTGGCGGTGCGGCCGAAACCGGTCGTGGTCGTTCCGGGCGCTGCCGTTGCGGGAGTTTACAGCTGCAGGCGAGATGCCGGAAACCGTCATGGTGCAGTTCGCGCGCAATTTCGTCGTGGATCTCGCCAATTATACTCCGGCGTCAGCGGAGAAGGGATATCTCTCGGCAGCCCGGTTCATGAGTCCCGAGCTTCTAAGCCGCTTCGAACCGGTGGCCCGAGAGCAGCTCAAGCAGGTTGTGACGAACAGGGTCTCTCAGTTCTTCACCGTTGATTCTTCTAAAGTCGAGGGCAAGGATCCGCTCGTGGTTAGATTTCTCGGTGAGAGGATAACGTACGTTGGAAGGACTGAGACCGAAAGAAAACCCTACCAGTATCGACTCACTCTCCGCTATGGAAAGAACTCAGCAGAACCCATACGGGCTGGTGGTAAGCGCGGTCGAGCAGACCGAGATCCCTGTCGCATCTGTGTCGAACCCACAAGCAAAAAATTAACTCACCCCACGGGATTCCGGCTTGGCCTGGCCGTTTCCCGGCAAAACGAAGGCGCAATTCGACCAGCCAGGTGCTGTCCTAGGGCTGCTGGAATTTATGTTTTCCGCGCAAAACGTGCTATTCCGATGCACGAATCGACCACAGAATATCAACGGTTGCTCCCTGCGGCGCCGAGGGGGGCGCTCCGGTCAGCAAGCCGCTGTTTCTGTGACCCTACATGACAAGCCTAACTCGACATAATAACCTAAAACTGGTACAACGTAATAACCTAATCGTAGAGCAGCGCGATAACCTAATAATCGTGCAGCACGATAACCGAACGATAGGACAAACCCGATGGCAACGCCGCAGGAAAAGCTGGCCGAATCCCTTGAGGTGCTGAGGAAACTTCAGGACCGTGGTGTCGTCGCGATCCGGGCTGCCGATCTTTCACGTGCTCACCGGGAGCGCCTGCTCAAAAACGGTTTCCTACAAGAGGTCATGAAGGGCTGGTACATACCGGCGCGTCCGGATGACGCTGCCCGTGAAAGCACAGCCTGGTATGCCTCCTTCTGGGCTTTTTGCGCCGCCTATCTGCGCGAACGCTTCGGCAGCGAATGGTGTCTTTCCCCGGAGCAGTCGTTGTCTCTGCATGCAGGCAACCACGCTGTTCCGCCCCAGCTTGTCGTGCGCGCTTCCAGAGGCGGCAACAAGGCGACGGCGCTGCCCCACGGAACGTCGCTGTTGGATCTTCGCGCCGCCGTGCCCGAGGAGAAGGACATTGAGGCGAAAAACGGGCTGCGCTTGTTCTCATTGCCTGCAGCGCTGATTGCGACCTCGCCCGGATTCTTTGAGCATAATCCTACTGACGCGCGCGCAGCGCTTGCGACGATCCGGGATGCTTCGGAGGTGCTGGACCGCCTTCTCGAGGGCGGGCACAGCAAGATCGCCGGGCGGCTCGCAGGCGCTTTCCGTAACATCGGGCGCGACCGTATTGCCGATGATATCGTGAACGCCATGCGCGCTGCCGGGTACAGCGTGCGCGAACAGGACCCGTTCAAAAGCAGGATCGATCTGGCGCCGCCGCGGCGCGAGGCGTCTCCTCACGCCGGCCGGATCCGCCTCATGTGGCAGCAAATGCGTGGCCCGATCATCGAAAAGTTTCCTGCGGCGCCGGGACGCCCGAAGAATATCGATATCTATCTCAAACAGGTGCAGGACATCTATGTGACCGACGCCTATCATTCGCTGTCGATCGAAGGCTACCGCGTCAGCCCTGGGCTGATCGAGGGCGTGCGCAGCGGCAGGTGGAACCCGGATGCAAACGAGCAGGACCGCGAGCAGCGCAATGCGCTTGCGGCCCGTGGCTACTGGCTTGCCTTCCAGGCAGTACAGAAAAGCCTGCGCAGGGTTCTACGCGGTGAGAACCCCGGCGCCGTTGCCGAGGAGGATCACGCCGCCTGGTATCGCGAAATGTTTGCACCGAGTGTGACCGTTGGCTTGCTGCGCAGCGCGGATCTTGCCGGTTATCGCAGCTCGCCTGTTTATATCCGGCGCTCGATGCACGTGCCGCCTAACAGCGAGGCGGTGCGCGATGCCATGCCGGTGTTTTTCGAAATGCTCAGCGAGAAGTCCGAGCCGTCAGTACGAGTCGTGCTCGGCCATTTTATCTTCGTCTATATCCATCCTTATATGGACGGCAATGGCCGTATCGGACGGTTCCTCATGAACGTGATGCTCGCGGCCGGCGGATACCCCTGGACAGTGGTACCTCTGGAACGGCGGGACGTGTACATGGCTGCTCTGGAAGAGGCTAGCGTGCGGCAGAACATCGCGCCATTTGCCGATTTCCTCGGGCACCTTGTCGCGAACGGGGTTCGTGGCAAGCCAGTGGCCAAAGTGCCAAAAGGTTGAACAACTGCCAGTGCTCTGAAGAGGCGACAACCAAAAACTCTGCATGGATTGCTGAATAGCCCTTCCGGAGAATCCACCCTTGGCAACTCGCCTTTTTGTGTGCTGCTGAGTTTATTTTGACTCCCCAATCACAAGCTATTGTTGTTAAATCGGAGGAAAAATAAACTCTCCTGTCCCGGGCCCATAGCAATCCCAAGATTCAGCAAGCGATAAGTGTTACATTTCGACCGCCGTACGTAGGCTCTACAGCTTATTTTCGGCGTACGAAATATAGCAGACCAAGGCCCCAGCCATGCTCGATTCCGATGGCGCGAGCTTCTAAGCCGGTTCGAGCCGGTGGCACATGAACAGCTCAAGCAGGTCGTGGCAAACAAGGTCTCTCAGTTCTTCAGTGTGGATTCGTACAAAGTCGAGAGCAAGACCCGCTCGTGGTCAGGTTTCTCGGCGAGAGGATAACATACGTTGGCAGGACGGAGATCGAGAGAAAGACTTAATGACGTTATTGTTACGAGACCTTCCAGGGAGAGCCATCTTGAAAGAAAATAAAGATGCGGACAAAATCTCGCATGTTCCCGCGTCTGTGGCTAGCTATCGACACTGATCAGCCTATGGACGGCGCGAGAAAAGAAGAAGTCAAGTTCGCTTTTAACTCTTTTGGTTCGTTTTCAATTCGCCGGCGCCTAGGTCGCTACTTTCAGCAGCCGCGAATCGTCGGGACGGTCGTCTATAAGCCGGTTCCGAATTTTGTCGTATAAGGAAATGTTACGGCGCTAAAGACCGCGGCTCATGTCATGACAGTAATTCATTGGTTATTCGATGTTCAATGAAGAGCAAAACTAGGGGGCGTTGTTGTTTTGCTGGAATAAATTCTTCTTTTTCGCCGAGTTCATAGTAATTCCACTTAAACAACAACGTCCTCGCAGGATTTGCCTGGGGTCATTCAATACTCTTTCACATTCACGGTGGTGAGAAGTTAGACCTTAGCTTCCGGCGGGTCAACGAGCGCATCTGGCGGCAAGTGTTCCGGTACGTCAAGGCGCGCCACGCCGATCCGATTGTCTGCCATCCCGTAATAAACGTCGAAGCAATCCGGCGAGCCGAGATCGTCGCGCCGGTCGATGCCGGTGGGAAACACGACGTTGGCGACGATCCCTCGGCGTTCCTGCGGCAACTCGGGTGTCAGCACCGGCTCCGGCGAACGGTAGCGGATGACGTGCGGATGCTCCTCTGAGAGCACCATCACCCCAGCCGAGTAGCGTAGCTGGCGTCCGTCGTTGTTCGGCGCCGCCATTTCACTCACGCCCGCTGTGAAGGCCAAGAAAAAAACAGTGAGTCGGGCCACCAAAGCGAAGCTGTCGGCCAAATTGAAGGTTTATTGGGCATCGAAAAAAGCCGGCAAGAAGTGAGCATGGACAATTTCTGATTCAGCTAAGTCGCCAAATCCCGCGAGGGGTGGGTGGCTTTTTGATCTTCACAATATTTTCAGCTTGAGTAGATATTTTTGTTTCTACTCAACGAATTCTTTCATGAACGCCATTAGCCCACGGTAGTCTTCTTTATCCGCCGCTTTCATCGCCTCGATATATCGAGATCGAATTTGGTCGCCTTCAGACATGAGCTGAATCTGCGGCCATTTGGGCAGAGGATGTTTGACCGAGTGAAAGAAGATGTCGGTGATGAGTCTTGCGTGTCTACCGTTGCCGTTGATGAACGGATGGATCCTGGTAAGTCGGTTCTGTAAGCGAGCGGCAATCTCCAGCGGCGGCATCGCGCCCTTACCGGAGTTCCAATAGTTGAAATCTCCGCACAGCAATTTTATCTGGTCGGGGATCAGGTGAAAGTCGACACCAATGTTAACTGAATCCGTACGATATTTTCCCGCCCATTCCCAGATTTCACCGAACATGTCGAAATGGACGCTTCGGATGAATTGATCGGTCAACCATTCTGTTCCGGCTCTTTTTCTCCGGGCTCTATAGATGTGTTTGTTGTAAGCGCGCGAGATCGCATCCAGCTCGGCTGCATTACGGGCACGGCGATCTGCCAGTTGCGTTTGAATAAGACCCGACGTGTCGTCGCCTGGGGTGGCTCCGGGTGTCTTGGTCTTCTCACTCATCTGCTGGCTGGCCGCCACAGTTTCTCGCGCCGGTCGGTCAAGATCTCATCCGTATGTTTTTCCAAAAGTTGCTTGAATACATCGGCTTCCGGCGCCTGATGTTCGAGGGCCATAGTTCCCATAGACTGTTTTAAGCGTTTCAACGCCACAGTGCGCGCCCGTCCGCGAAGCACTTCTTTGATCGGCTTTCTGGGTCTCGGCTCAAGGACCAGATCGCAAGACATCGCTTCAAAGATTCGCTTCAGGGTGCTGACTTGTGGATCGGTCTTGCCGCTCTCAATGCTGGCCAAATGCGGTTGAGTGATCTTGGCGCGGCTTGCCAGTTCGGCCTGGGTCATGCGCAGAGAGTCTCGCAGAATTCTTATCCAGTCTCCGGGTGAGGGCTCGTGTGTCTTCGTCTCAGGCGGTGAGAGACGAGATAAAGCCATTTCATCGACTATGTTTAAGCGTCTTTGGGCCATGCAATTATACTAATAACTATATTGTAGAAGTCAATATTAATATGAAATACCATATCAAAAAAGCTGTAACTGATATGATAAACGATATTAAAATGTCAGTATCTAGTTGAATTGCCAATACTTTATTGTTTTCAACAGTGCCGGACGAATAGAGTAATTCCAATCCTGTAGCCGTAGCGTTGTGAACTTTGGCCCTTGGCGAAATACGCTGGCAATGAACCGTGATGCGACACGCGCCAGAGCAAACTGCAGCACGACTCGATATGTTCTGTGCTGGGGGTCCTACATCCCAAATGTTTCATGAACCGGTTGCACGAAAACATCCCTTACGGGCGTCTATTTGTCGCAATTACGTCGATCTAATAATCGCAGGCGTAGAGTAAATTCTGGCGCATGCGACGCGCCATTATTCTTGCTGTTCTATTACTTCTTCCTTCGATTCTCCACGCACGGGTGATCAAGTGGGAAGGCAATCCTATTTCGGTTTCCATTTCCAGTGAGCGCCTCACCCGGATCGAATTTCCTGAAATCCTGCGATCGGTTTTTCTTAGCCGGTCGGATATCGGCGTAGAGAGGGAAGAGAAGTCGCTCTATGTGCGAGTGCTCGCACCGGATGTTGATGATGCTCTTTTTGTAGTCGGAGAAAGCGGGACGACTTACGAGTTGAATCTCTCTGTTTCCGACAACCCCGACCAAACCGTTGTCATTCTCATATCCCTAAATCCCTCCAGGTCCAGGCGGAGCGGGCACGGCAAGTGCCCGCTTTGGATCTCATGCGCTCGATGATGCGTGGTCTGCCGGTGGGCGGGTACGAGATAATCGGAGCCGATAAAAAAGAAGTTTACCGCGACGCCTTTTTCTCCATGAAGCTCGTCGATGTCTACCGGTCTCCGGTGCTCCATGGCTACGTCCTCGAAGTGGAAAACCTGGCCGAGTTTCCGGTGCTCTTGAGAGTTCAAAAGATCGACTTTGCCGGCATGGTCGCGATTTCCGCCGGCGCTGAATTTCTCCAACCTCGTCCGAAAAAGGCCAGCGAAGCAGTCCGCCCGTCGCTCCGAAGCGCGCTAACCCATGCACACGAGGCATGCTGGGCGCCACTGGCAACCTAACGTGGAATCTACTTCTTGCTACAGCCGACGAACAGGCTACCTTGTGAGACCAGCCGAACATCTCTGGCCCTGGGTGTCGAGGCCCGCTTGAATCCGCTGGCATCTGGCAGCCCGGAAGAAGTAATTCTTGATGTCTTCCTCCCTGGTCCGTGACCACTTTCACCGGCTTGCCAACCGCCTTGGAAGCGGTTAGCGCATCGATGACGAATGGGTTTTAGAAAATTCGACGCGCCCCACAATGGACAAAGTCGCTCGCGGGGTAAAGTACGATACGGTGGAGAAGTCAGGTCGCCGCCTAGCTAGCTAGCGCATATGCGGCATACAGTCGGCTTATGATCGAAGGGTCTCGGTGAAGCCGGCGGCTTATCTCCTTAACGCTTACCTTCGCCCATTCCCGTACGACGTACACCAACATGGATCTCGGCCACTCGTCATCACAAAAAGGAAAACACGGCTGGCACACATCGTGCTCGCCAGGCTAGCTCGCGGATATCTCTGCTTGCCGTGAATCATAGCGAACCCAACGACTAAATGCGCTGATTTCTTTGTCAAAGATAAATTTGAGCACGAGTCGCGTATAGGACTGGTAGGCAAATAAGGTCCGGTAAAATTCAGGAGCCATGCGGTAAAGCTGTGGCAGTCTGCTCCACGCGACCATGGGAAAGTCATGATGTTCGTTATGAAATCCCATATTGAACATCACCCAATTGAGCGGGCCATAATACGAATAGGTCTCTTGCTGTTTGCCCATAACATCATAGTGCTCTTGAATCCAGCGGCCGCCTAACGGATGCAACCCCAAAGCAAAGAATGTCGAGAGGAGCAAATACATCAGTCCACCCCACCCTACATACAACCAGAGCCAGTAACTCACCCCTAACTGCAAGGCGATATTGGTAACCATCCACAGGTCGACAAACGATTGGCCCGGAACCTTTAGTGGCCGCACGGCTTGCGAGACAGACAACAAAGCGAGCCACAGCGACTTGCGCAGAGGACCATGACCAATCAGCCGGCCTTCAAATTGGCTCACCACGTCCGGATCCATCGTTATCTTATTTAGGTGTTGGTGATGCAAAAGATGATACTTTCTGAAACTCATCGCGCTGGGGATAATTAAGGCAAAATCACAACTGAGGCCGGCAAGCTTGTTTAACACTGGTATTGCGAAGATTAAGTTGTGCGTTGCCTCATGCATTAACACATACAACCCGTGATTGAGAACCGCGCCAGCAAGATAAGCCACAGGCAAAATCACGTACCACGGCTGATCGCAAAGCAGCCAGCCCACTGTCCATTGCAGAGCGACCAGCCCGACAATGAGGAGGGCTGACAGAGGATAAGGGCCAAACAATACCTTAACCTCGGGATAATGTTTAATGATGTCTTTACGGCGTTGGGTGTGCACCTGCTCAGACTGTCCGTTGATGGTGAAGGAATCCATTGGAATTTTAAACCCTTTTTTCTGAGCAGAGATATAGCTCCAGTGCGCCGAGCCCGTCAAGTCCAGCCGAGAACAAAGGTAAAAACCCAGGGTATTTTATCGACGGTCTTCAGGGAGGTCAACGGAACGCTTCATGATCGGCGTTCTTTAACCTCTTTCAGCTCGAGTCCCGGCTGCACAAAATCAGGAAACATCGGCCGGACATTTTCGCTCAGCTGTCCTTGCGGTGAAAGCCGACACCACTGATCGGGATACTGCCGCACCATGTCTTCCAAATGACGAGTAAACAGGGCCAGATTTGCAGCAACATCCTCCTGCAGGTCTCCGGTCTTGACGAGATCGATTTCAGGGCTGACACGAAGGGTCAGACGATCCTCAGCGTCCCGCGTGACACACATAGGAACAACCGCCGCGCCCGCGCGTAAAGCCAGGGTTACGGGACCACGGCGAACATAGACAGCGGAACCCAAAAACTGCGTGTTTACCCTCCCAGATTTAAACACATCAGGGAGGACAATAACCACTTCGTTCCGCCTTAATGCGCCGAGGATTTGTCGGGCCGCTTGCCTGCGCGGCTTAGCCGATATCGTTTTTACCCCAGCTTTCGCTCTGTAGCCGTCAAGCAAACGGGCTAATCTTTGGTCTGGCGGGTGCTTTACTACAATGCTGACGGGGTATCCCGCCGCGGCAAGACGAGGAGCAATCATAGTAAAATTTCCTAGATGGGCGCCGAGCGCGATCACCCCCTTGCCCTTTTCCAAAGGCTGTTTCAAATACTCCGCGCCCTCAATAGCAACGCTGGCACATATCATGTCTTTCGAGGTATAAAGCGTGCGGGCAGTCTCATAAAGTCCCTGGACAAAATTCCTCCAGGCCATACGAGCCACGGTCTTTCTCCTCTCCACCGGTAAGAATTCGTCGCTGAAAGCCATGGAGACATTCTCTTCCATCAGTTTTCGGTATGGCCATAAAATAGCGAAAGTCAGGCGGACGGTCGCCGACGTGAGGAGAACGAGCAGGCGGTGAGGGATCCTCGGAACGAGGAAGATAATTGCCCTCAGGCAATATTCCGCTGTTCGGTACAGGAACCAATAGAGAAATTTCTTGAAGGGAAAACGGTCCTTCATCTCAGCCGGACTATCTGTTAGCCTTTCCATACTTTTTGACACATTTGACGATTGTCCGTCAACTGCACGACGCGTGACTTTTAACAAATGGCTCTGTCGAATTATCGATGGGGCGACATTGTGTGCCTGATGAGCGCGAGGATATCTGACGTAAATGCTTTATGACCACTGAGTGGAATTGGGATGCGTCTGTCTCAATATTTCCAGCGTCGCCGGCCAAAATTGGGACGTTACTTGGGTTTAGCGTTTACCAGGTTTACTTGAATGAAGATGAAGACGATGTTACAAGGAAAAAACTTGCAGGATGTGGAGGTTGTAATTTCGCTCATCGGAAGGAGCTGTGGGTTGTAATCCCGGTTGCGTCTCAGCGCTTCCCGGCTTTGGTTTCCCCGAGTAAGCTCCTGCCGTGCGTACCGCTGCCGAATCCGTAAGAATCGTCCCAGTAAGTGACTCGCGGGACCTGCGCCAGTTCATTCGCGTGCCTTGGTCGGTCTATGCCGACGACCCAACATGGGTCCCGCATTTGTTGCTAGAGCGACGCGAGCAGTTTTCTCCCCGCAACCCATACTTCGCGCACGCGCGCTGTTGTTTTTGGCTTGCCTACCGCGGGACCAGGCCAGTCGGTCGGATCAGCGCCCAGATTGATGAATTGCACGAAGGGCGGTATCGGGATGCCACCGGATTTTTCGGGTTCCTCGAGGCCGAGAATGAGGCGGAGACGTTTCACGAACTGTTGAGTACGGCTGAAGGCTGGCTGCGTGACCAGGGCATGTTGCGAATCCGCGGCCCGTTCAACTTTTCTATCAACCAGGAGTGCGGGCTTCTTGTGGACGGTTACGACACGCCCCCAATGATTATGATGGGCCACTCCCGGCCGTACTATGCCGCTCGGCTAACAGCCGAGGGATACCAGGGCGTAAAGGACTTGTTGGCCTATCGTCTCTCCACCCATTTCACTCCCCCCGAGTTCATGAAGGCCGTTCTGACCAAAGCCGCTGGTCGTGCGCGGGTCAGGCCGCTGCACAAATCACAGTTGAATGAGGACCTCGAAATTATCAAGGACATTTTCGAGGATGCCTGGTCCACAAACTGGGGATTCATTCCATTCAGCAAAGACGAGGTTCGGCATCTAGGCTACAACTTGCGACTGCTAGTCGATGACGATGCCGTGCAAATTGCGGAAGTGGACGGGCTGCCGGCCGCGATGATCGTAGCCTTGCCGAACTTAAATGAAGTGATACGAGACCTTCAGGGACGTTTGCTTCCATTTGGCTGGCTCAAGCTCTTGTGGCGGCTGAAAGTGAAATCTCCAAAAACGGCTCGCGTTGTCCTGATGGGAGTGCGCAAACGTTTTCAACGAAGCCCGCTTGGAGCCGCGCTGGCTTTCCTCCTTATTGATGCCGTGCGCGGCTATGGAATCAGGCGCGGAGTTCAGGAAGTTGAGCTGTCCTGGATTCTGGAAGATAACGTGCCGATGCGGAATATACTCACGATGGTCGGAGGCGTGCCGTACAAACGCTACCGTCTTTATGAAAAGGCATTCAGATGAGTAGCGGACTGCCGTTGTAAGAAAAAAGAGGCTGAGTTACTCAATTTGTGAATCAAAGAGAACGCAGATGGATACTTCCAAGACAGCTGACGTACGTGTCAACGATAGTTTTTTAGCACCGCTGGAACGACCGGCGCTACAATGGCTATGTAAACACATGCCTGCCTGGATGACTCCCGACATACTCACTGTGATTGGCTTGATTGGCGGGGTGGTCATGGCGATTGGGTACTGGTTGTGTAACGTGAATAAAAATTTTTTATGGATCGTCGATCTTGGCCTTGTGATCAATTGGTTCGGCGATAGTCTCGATGGCTCTTTGGCACGATACCGCGGAATCGAACGATTCAAGTACGGCTATTTCGTCGATCATACTGTCGATATCACGACACAAACCATCGTCCTCCTCGGCCTAGGAGTGTCTCCGTTTGTCCACTTCAATTTCGCGCTGCTAGCGCTCGTCGGTTATTTGCACCTTGGGATTTTAACGTATATAGACACCGCCGTATCCGGAGTGTACAAAATTTCTTACGGCAAAATCGGCCCCACAGAAGTTCGCGTGTTCGTCATCGGCCTGAATGCCATATTTTATTTCGCCAGTAATCCGATGATTCATATGGGGAGGGTGAGCATTTTCTCTTTTGATGCTATCGTGTTGTGTGTTGCCATAGCCTTTTTTCTCCATTTCCTGGGCTTTACCTTGCGGAGGATGATGGAACTTAAGGTTCAAGATCCTCCCAAAGGGAACCCCTTGCAGTCGCAATCTTATCAAGCTGGCATCTCAAAAGAAAAAGAAGTGGTGTGACATGAGCGTTTCGCGGATGGGAGTGGCAGGTATCACAAGGGCCGTTCTTTTGGCTGCGAATACGGCCCCTACCAAGGCAACGTATGATGCTGTGTACGGTGGGGAACCCCTGTTGACTCGCGCTCTGGTTGCTCTATCGAAGGCAGGGATACGATCCGTATGGATAATTTGTCATGAGGGAGACCGTGAAAAGATTGCTGCGCTAATCGGGAAGGCACGAACCCGCCTTGCGCTGGATTATGATATTTGTCCGATCCGTACCGGTGAGACACTTTCTGAGGTCGTGTCCCGTATCGTCGAACGGTGGGATACGTCTTTTTTGCTCTTCGAAACTAATAAAGTTGTCCATCCTACATTTTTTGCGCAGGTGGCCCAATTTGCCGCATCACCAAAGCCGGTGCTCGTTGTCTATAAACATGTGTGGTTGAATGGAGGGAAGGTCGCTTTCGAGAGCGACATTCCCGGACAAATTCAAAGTGATATTTGCCCACCCGGAGTCCTTTACCAAGATTGCGCTCGATAACAGCGTTTTCCAGAGCAACACCTTCGATGTCGGACCTACTCATCCGGTAGAAGTCTCTCCCACCCTCTCCAATGGCATCTTCAGTACCGATGTGGTTGTTTGTCATCGCGTTCATTTGCAACGTCTTTCATGCAGCAATGTTGCTGATCTGATCCACCACTGGCACAAGCAGCAACTCCTCAGGCTGGGGTTCGTCGAAAATGCTTGGTGGCTGCCGGTTACTGGAAGAGAATCGCAAGAAGAGCGGACTGAATTTTTTTGGCGTATTGCCTTCAAAGAAATTAGTGGGGAATTTTCCAAACTGGTCAACTCCCACCTCTCCAAACCCTTGACGTTCTTGTTTGTGCGTTTTGGCTTCAGCCCAAACGCCATTAGCATCCTGGAACTCAGCTTATTCCTCGTCTCCTCTGCTTTTCTGCTCATACCGCAGTACTGGGCAATGTTGGTGTTTGCTGTTGTGTGGCAGTTTTCTGCCGGGGTGTTAGACCGGTGTGATGGTGAGGTCGCACGCATCCGCAATTATGAATCGGAAGCCGGAGCACGGTTCGATATGCTCATTGACGACCTCCGCTTTGCGCTTCCATTTGTATTTTTGACCATCGCGTGTTATCGCGAATCGCATCGCGATCTATATCTTGTCGTCGCGGTGGCAACGGCCGCGTGGTATAGCACTGCCGTCGTTTATCACAATCGCTTTTTGCGGCGAGCCGGATACGTGAGCGTCCAAACTATGGGCGTCGACTTTTTAAAAACGCAGGTGGAGACCCGTTGGTTCGCTGTGTTTCGGAGAATTCAGCCGTTTACGAAAGGCGACATTCGGACGTTTTATATCTTTCTGGCAACCTTTCTGGGCAACAAATCGGTCCTGTTCTGGATGTTGTTGCCTATGTTGGCCGTTGGGCGCATCGTATTTTTTTACCATTGTAAAATTTCGTCACCCTTCCGCGAGCGCGCCAGCCAGCATCGCCTGAAATAGCTGTTGTCTGACCGCGACCGTACACACTATGGCCTGCTGGACAGACCTCGGAGACTGGCACACCTTCTCCCATTTATGGACAACGGCCGCCCACCGGGCACGCGTGCACAGCCTGAGTGTGTTGTGTTTGGCGTACGGGAGGGTGTACCCCCGAGTCGAAATCCGCCGGTCGGTATCTTTATTGGTACCGAACCCGGCGAGTATCGCGCCGAGCGGGTCTTCTTCTGTTCGATCGAACAGGTCCGCGACCCAGGTCGGATCTATGAGATTGATCTCATGAAAGATTCGACGGATTGACCGACGAGGATGGCTCGCGGGCTTCACCAATTATCGGCTTGCCATTCCCCATTTTGCCGGGAGTTCTGGGAAAGCCATCTATAACGATGTTGACCAGGCATATCTTGGCGACCGGGAAAATTGTTTGATGTTGATCTTGGAGAGCATGGTTTTCGGCTCTCTCCATCAGATACAGCAGTTATGTTGATCGATTGTGCCCGGATGGCTTCTGTATGGACTCTTGCGGAAGCCCAACGCCAGCGCAGAGGCTTCATAGAACGAAGGCACGGAGAATACCTGGCTTGTAGCCGGACTGACCGAGTGTGGGCGCACGTGATACAGAATATGTCCCTGCATCACTCGAAGCTCTTGCACTACACGGCTATCCATTTGCAACCCTGGCACCAATGCCGCACCGTTATGCTTACCTGCACAACCCCGCGGCCAGGTGTGGTTGCCCTGGAGCGTGCTGCAGATGTCGCGGCGTATGAAGTCTTCACTGCCGCGCACCCAAGCCAACAGTACAAAATGTTATGCACGGAAATCTGTCAGGCCTACGAATCCACGTATACGCCAGAGGCTCCCGCCGGGAGCATCTGTCGCCGCCTGAGCAGCAAACCATTTCCTGGTATGACCTTGTTTTGCTGTCGGAGACAGGCCGTTCCGAACCCATTACCGACCTCGTCTCCACCGAGGTCTTGATTGTTTGCCAGACGAGGATGTACCATGGGTACTTGATGGTTGTTCCGCTTGCTCGCCGCAAGGTGGCGGTAACCGTCACAACGGCTACACGGCGGTCCTAGTCACGCAATACACGTGTCTCATCGCCCGCGCCCCGAGTCTGGTGGGTAACACAGTTGAAGTGCGGTTGCCATGACCCAGAGAGACACTGGCAGCTAATCGTGCAGACGCGCATGTCTGGGGGCGACAAGTCACTCAGGCAAACGGAGGAGGCCGTCGCTTTACGGCAATCCCACTGTGTGGGTACTGACAGACGATCACCCAGGAAACGGCACACAATCTCTCGGCCTTGCAAAACCTTGGGTTGGCCATACGAAGTGAAAGCACTGGTTTCACCTCGCTTGTTCACCTTCACGACGTGCTGTTGGGATGTTTGGCGAAACGCGCCTTGGTCTGCAACGAACGCAGTCGGCTTACTCACTCCACCCTGGCCTGACCTAGTTATTACCATCGGCTGGCGTACCGTCCATATTGCACGTTGGATCAAAAAACAAAGCCACGATCTACCCGCCTTGTTCAAATGGGGCGCAAAGGCACTCATGTCGCGCACCTGTACGATCTTGCGATTAGTTTCCGTACTTTCGCTTGCCGCCTATTCCCGGCGGATCGAAACGCTCGTCCCGCTACCCGCAATTATTCAGAACAACTCAGGCAGGCCGCCGAGCGCTGGCAGACTTATTGGCGAATACGCCACGCCGTGTATTGCTCTGCTGGTTGGCGGAACATCATATGCTTGCCGTTTCGATGAGGAACGCGTATCGTCTGGGTGTAGGGGTACGCAGCTTCGCCGATCTATGGGAGGCACGGTCTTTGCCACCACGAGCCGCCGGACTGGAACAGAGGCTATGGTGGCGTTGAAGAAAGGACTTGGCCAT
>CAWDMI010000001.1:0-1025273 GCA_963803415.1 uncultured delta proteobacterium | reverse complement strand
CCAGAGAGTGTCCAGCAAGATTTCTTCGCGAACTTTCTGGCCACCAAGGGCGATGATCGTTTTCAAGAGCGCCAAAGGTTTTCGCTGCACTTTGTGAGAGAAGCGGAGGGGCTGGTCGTCTTTGAGTACGTGAAATTGACCTAGGGTGTAGATCCTAATCGGCCAGGGCCAGGTGTCGATATCAAAGGGCGGTTCTTCCGGCACGAGGTTTCGCTTGCCCACGAGCATTCTGACGTATTCGACTTCAATCCCCGCTTCCAGCGCTTTAGCGCAGAGCCTGGCCATGACGGCGGGAATCCATGTTTCAGAAGTGATATAATTTCCTGCTTTGCCCAGAGCCGTAGCGAGGCGTAGCATCTCAAACCCTTCGGTCTCTCGACCGCTGTCGAAATAAATCTCGGCTTGAGTCAGGCGCGTGGTGAACTCCATGTAAGGACTGCGCACCGAAGTGACGAATGCCAACGCTTCGGCCAGGTGAGTCTCCGCTTTTTCCAATTTCCCCAGTTGGTGGAAAACTTTTGCGATCAGAACTCCGGCAAGCCACTGCCAAAAGGTGCCGCGAAGCTTTTCTTTGGTGTTCAGGAGTTCGGCCAGGTATATCCCTACGTGAGCGATATCGCCAAGGACGAGGCCAGCCCAGATACTTGTCCAGAGAGATGGAATCGCTGACCCCACGCTTCAGATTTCAGGCCCTCTTGGTTTTCTTCCAGCCATCGCGCGCTTGTTGCCGCTTCCCCATCGCTTAGGGCAGAGGCGAGACCGATGGTCAGCAAGAGATTTTTGAACGCATAGGGCAAGCCCAGCTGATCGACCTTGTGTAAAAGCTCGGCGATTGTTTCGCGGCACCGTGGATCGGCGTTCAGGTATTGGTGCGCCGCCACGGTAAATCCCGCCACGATTCCCGTCAACGGTGGTGTACTGCGATTGTTCATCAGTCTGGCCATGGGATCGGCGGCAAATCCGGGCTTGAATGATCTCCCCTAATCCAATAATAACGCCACCAGGTAAAGGCGGACAACGCCTGCAGGTTTCTTCGCTCTTGTGCCAACTCGACCGCGCGCGATATCCAGTATTCGGCGTCTTGATAGTATGGTTAAAGGTAAACCAGCGATTCGGCTACGGCATGCGCGACGCGCGCTTCAATCGCGATAGAGGGAAATTGCGGAAACTCCCGACGGAGTTCGTTAAATACCGCGACCCAAGGGACCAAACTTTCGTGTGCACCTTCAAATTCGTAGGTCGCCACGATCGTTGACCAGGCAAAATACGCGCCGGCAGCGTCTAGCGTCTCGCGGAACGCCGCTAAAGCTCTTTCACAGTCGTCGCGGGCAGCTTTATTGGAGCGTCAACTCGGCAAGCGCCGCGCCACACGAGCAGCCACGGTGTGCTGTCAACCCAAGCTGCTGGGATGCCGCGGATCCACCGCTCGATGGTCTCGACGCGGCCTTGGGCAAAGAACTCAGGTGCGTGTTTACAGATCACTTTGCTGAGGTCCGCCCATGCTTCGGCATCGCGCAATAGCATTACCGCCGCTTCTGCCTCTCCTGCATGCTGCAAAAGCTCCGCAGATTTCCGACGAATCTCCTTGAGTCGCACCGGCGAGAATATTGTTTGCGCCCGTGACAGCAAAAATGCTCGAAACAGCGGATGGAACTCATAGGTTGGCTCAGGGCCAGGCAATTTGATGGTGAAGAAGTTTTCCCTGTGAAGTCGGGCGATGATCTGGCATGCGTCGGACCGTCTAGATAATCGCCCTGCCATGGACGCGGAAATCCTTGGCAAAAAGGCCGTCTCGCAAAGGACTTCTTGGGTTCGCCTATCGGCGCGTTTAAGGACTTCTCCGCAAAGTAATCGAACACGACTCCCGACGAACCGATTGCGGATTGCGAAGCTTTCTCTTGATGCTGCATCTGATCTAACGACAACACTAACCCCGCGGCCCAACCTTCGGTGTTTTTGTATAGTTCGTCGATCGTGCTCTTCGGTAATTTCTGCGTGACAAATTTGCCAATAAGCTGCCTAGTTTCCTGCTCGGTGAACCGAAGCTCCGGGTATTCGACCAACTCCATCGCCCGGTCGGCACGCAACTTCGCGAAATTTGACGGCGGCTCGTCCCGGCTAATAACAATGACATGTCCCTCGTGGGGCAGCTCTGCGAAGGCGAGCGGCATGATCTGGTTCAGATCGGATTCAGCCGGCACTTCCTGGTAGTTGTCGAACACGAGCGTGAAAGGAGTTTTTAAACGATCGTAGAGCTCACGAAAAAAATTCCTCGTGAAGATCCCGGCTGTTTGACGAAACTCACGAGTTAACAATGGCATGCCACGGCGCCGTTTAGGGGAGGCAAGACCCAAGAACTAAAAAAAACTTGAGAGATCGCTATCGCCTTCGTCAACCTGAAACCAGAGATGATTACGTTTTCGGGCGGCGATATAGCTTGAGATCAGAATGGTTTTCCCGGCCCCCGGCGGCGCCAGACCCAGATTAGGGGCGCGCGTTGCAGGTAATCAAGGCGTTTGAACAGCCGTGGCCTGGGAATCGCGGCGACCGAGGTCGGTCGCGTGATCTTGGCTAGGGCCATAGGGTATCAAAATAGTTAGTTCGCGACCGCGAATACCCGACGCGAAGCCAAAAGAAGCACCAGTATAAGTGACTACTCCTTTAGCTGTATCCTATCGACGCTGATAGTAGTAGGCGATTCCCTTGCACTTTGTCAAATTCGTGAACTGTGGGGCGTCCTTAGGCAGTCGTCAGTCCAAGCCGCGCTCACCCATCCCAAGACGAGAGAAACCATCGCTCAACTTTCTTTGTTCGAATTCCGTCATCGCCTCACGATTTGGCTTCGAGAATCAAGTTGAATGGCGTTGCCTTGGCTCGCCGGAACTTGCGAACCCCGGCCTTACGGAATACGTCGGCAAGTCGCCGTTCTCCCGCTTGGGCGCCGAGGGCCGTTCCAACCTCTTCGGAGAGCGAGTGGGCACAGTTGCCATGTATATCGAAATCGTCCCGAACCGCAATTCCCCGCCCGCCGTTCTTTTGCGCCAGGGGTGGCGCGAAGGCAAGAAGGTCTACAAACGCACCCTCGCCAATCTCACCGGCTGGTCCCAGACACGTATCCAAGCACTTCGCCGCGTGCTCAAGGACGAGCCCCTGCTCAGTTCGCCGGAGGCCTTCGTGGTCGAGCGCTCGCTGCCCCATGGCCATGTGCAAGCGGTACTGGAGGCGCTCAAGCGCATCGGCCTGGACAGCCTCATCGGGACCAAGCGCTCGCGCGAGCGCGATCTGGTGCTGGCCATGATCGTGGAGCGGCTCATCCATCCGTGCTCCAAGTTGGCCACCACCCGGCTCTGGCACAGCAGTACTCTGGCGGAGGAACTTGCGGTGGGGGATGCCACCGAAGACGATCTGTACGAAGCGATGGATTGGCTGCTTGAGAGGCAATCGCGCATCGAGCACAAGCTTGCCGCCCGCCATCTGGGAGAGGGAGCACAGGTGCTCTATGACGTTACCAGCAGCTACTACGAAGGTCGAAGCTGCCCCTTGATGTGCTTCGGGCACGACCGCGATGGCAAAACCGGTCGCCCGATTGTGGTCTATGGGGTATTGACCGATGCGCAAGGGCGCCCGATTGCCCTGCAAGTGTATCCGGGCAACACCGCCGATCCCACCACGGTGCCCGATCAGGTGCACAAAGTGCGTGAGAAGTTTGCTCTGGAGCAGGTAGTGCTGGTGGGCGATCGTGGCATGCTCACGCAAACGCAGATCGATAAGCTCAAGCAGTACCCGGGGCTGGGATGGATATCGGCGCTACGCTCTTCGGCCATTCGGGAGCTGGTCGAAGCCGGCACGTTGCAGCTCTCGCTGTTCGATGAACAGAATCTGGCCGAGATTAGTTCGCCTGAGTTCTTGGGCGAGCGGCTCATCGCCTGTCATAACCCGCTGCTGGCCGAGGAGCGGGCGCGCAAGCGCGAGGACCTGCTCCAGGCTACTGAAAAGGCGCTCGCGGCCATCGCCCGCCAGGTGAGCCGCCGTACCAACAAGCCTTTGGGTGCGGCCGAGATTGGCAAGAAAGTGGGCGCGGTGGTCAATCGCTTCAAGATGGGCAAGCACTTTGAGTTGACGATCAAGGACGGCGCGTTTAGCTATGCGCGGCGCCCACAAAACATTGAACGCGAGGCCGCACTCGACGGTATCTATGTCATCCGCACCAGCGAACCGCCCAGTCGTCTATCAGCTGCCGATACCGTGCGCAGCTACAAGAATCTCGCGCAGGTGGAACGCGCCTTTCGCTGTCTGAAGGGCATCGATATCCTGGTGCGCCCGATTCGTCACCGCGACGAACAACGCGTCAAGGCACATCTGTTCTTGTGCATGCTTGCCTATTACGTGGAGTGCTCCATGCGCAAGGCTCTTGCCCCGCTGCTCTTCGACGACGAGCAACTCGATCAAGATCGCAAGACCCGCGATCCGGTGGCACAGGCCAAACCCTCTGCTTCGGCAAAAAAGAAAAAGGCTCTGCGTGTTAGCACCGACGGCCTGCCGATTCACAGCTTTGAGACGCTGCTGGCAGAACTCGCCACCCGTTGCCGCAACCGATGCCGAATCAAGTCCGATCCCAACAGCCCCACGTTCTCTCAACTCACCCAACCGACACCCCTGCAACAACGCGCCTTCGAACTGCTACGACTGTTGCCAGTAACGGGAAGTTCGCATTCCTGAAAGTGCTCATCTAATCAATACGTTAACTCTGAAACGCTGCGGGAACTTCGGATTAGTTAAACGCATGACCGGCATTACCGCAGGCGCGTACCGGCGCAAATTCCAGGTTCCCGGCACCGGCGCAGTCGCGAAATAGCTCGCGATGGAAGGGGACGCGGAACTTGTCAGTGTGAAGCCACTCCACGTTGGCATCTGGATCGAACTCGCCGACGTAACGGCCGAGACTCATGTCGAACACGACGCGACGGCGGGCATTTCGCTTTACGAGAGTGGCTTGGCCGGGTGTGCGAGCGAGTGCGCCCTCCTAATGGTTGAATTCGGTTGGGAGCAGAGCCGGTTGGCCGAGCCGTCTTGAAAGGTCCACCGAGGCATTCCGATAACTGCCGCCGCCACGCAAGGCATGGCAATTTCGCCGGCATCTCGGGGGCCCAATCGGTTCAGCGCGCGAGTTCAAGCTTGCCGACCAGCTGGTTGAAATAGCCCGGTGCTTGCGATTCAAAAGTGAGCCGCTGTCCGAGGAAAGGATGGTTGAACGAAATCGAGCTCGCATGCAGCGCCAAGCGCGTGTGGCCGCGATCTTGTTTGCCGTATTTCTGATCGCCGACGACCGCATGGCCGATCCCTGCCAGATGGACGCGAATCTGGTGCTTCCGGCCGGTCACCGGATCGAGTTCCAGCAAAGCGAAATCCTTACATTGCCGGCGTACCCGATAGCCCGTGGTCGAAAGTTTTCCTTGCTTCCTATCCGATGTTGAATAGACGATGTGCGCTCCGTTCTCCGCCAGGTAAGTCGTGATTGTCCCAGATGTTTTCGCACATTGACCATGCACGACCGCGAGATATTTTTTCGCGGTGTCTTTCCAGTGGTCTTGCAACCAGACCTTCGACTCGAGGTTCTTGGCGAAGATGACTATCCCCGACGTTTCTCTGTCCAAGCGGTGCACAACGAAAATCCGCTTACGGGATTTGCTGTAACCTTTGCGAACATAGTCCGTTAACAAGAAATAAGCCGTTCGGGTCTTCTCAGAGTCGGTCCCGATCGTCAACAGCCCCGCGGGTTTATCCACCACAAGAATGTCCCGGTCCTCGTATACGATCACGAGTCCGTGCGGCAAAAACCTGCGATTCGAAGCGGCGGGTTTAGAGACCATTAAATTTGTGCAGCCAGGTCTTGCAATCGCACATTGGGTCAGGGATTTGGGGTCCGTATTGGAACATTATAAGTTGGATTAATTTGTTTAGAAAGAACCGAGAATCCCGGGGCCTACCAGCGGAATTTAGGGAGCGGGGAGAATCTGTCTTCCATGTAAGTCGTGTACGTTCACGCAGCGCGCGCAGTCGCGATAATCGTGGACAATTCGCAGCCCGACGCGCCCAGGCTGATGAAGGAGCGGATCAGCAGGTTCTTCGCCATCACGTGGTCACCGGCGGGAGATTTTCGAGGAACTGGCCGACTGGTTGCACCGAGCCGCACCGCGCCGATAGACGGCGTCCTCGGGAAGAAAGCCGAATCGTAGAATTGGGACCCACTGCACCGGGCCGTGGCACCAGGGATAACGGAGTCATGGAGTGATGGAGTCCAAGTGTTGTTGGGCTCCAAATTCCATCAACAAAGAGTTGAGTGCAAGCATTTTTCGACTGCGCCTTGAACCAGTTCGGCCTGCCAGCGCAACAAACCCCCGCTCTGCATAATTTCGTCAACGGTCCGTGGCCGGTTCCGGGCGATCGTTTCGAGCGCGGCTCTGGGCGCTAAAGTTGCAGCTGCGATCTCTAGCTCCTTGGCGATGCGCGCGCATTCGCCACGCAGAGCGTTGATATGCTCCATGACATAAGCAGTTGGAGTATCGGGGGAGCGTTCGAGTCGTCTAAGCTCGGGCCATTGCGCCGGGTCCATTACGGCGACTCGCGCGATCGCTTCCTCAAGCGTCCGCAGCAGCGTGTCGCGAATGTTGCGCGGCAACTTAGGTCCTTGTTGCAGGGGCCGAGCGGGATGGGAGTCCAACCATTGGACGAGGTCCAGGATTTGTTGATTGCCGAAGATTTTGAACGACGGCATATTCGCGCGCCTGGCGTGCTGGTCGCGCCAGTGCCAGAGCTCTCGCAGATTGGCCAATTGTCTGCGCGTCAGCCGCCCAGATCCCTTGATGCGCCACGCTTGTTCGGGATCGCGTAAACGATCGCGTCCGGTCAACTCCGCCATCGCTCGGCAACTTTCCTTGTGCCAATCGATTCGGCCCCGTTCGCTCAGCTCGCGACTCAGATGTTCGGCGAGCGGCTCGAGAAAACGGGTGTCGTTGATCGCGTAGCGCAGCTGCTTTTCACTCAGCGGCCGACGCGACCAGTCTGATTTCTGCCCTTCTTTGGCAATCATGACATCGAAGCATCGCTCGATGAGGGCAGCGAGGCCAATCTGCTCGATGCCGAGCAATTGCGCCGCAATCATGGTGTCGAAAACTTCATTTTGCGGCCTAAAGCCCGTCGCGGTTCGCAACATCCGCAGGTCGTAATCGCCGCCGTGCAGAATGAGCGGCTTCTCGGCCAGAGCTTCTGAGAATCCGCTCAAGTCCAACTCAGAAAGAGGGTCGACGAGGTAATGCTTACCTTCGACTGATAGTTGGATCAAACAAACCTTTTCAGAATAGTTGTGCAGGCCGTCCGCCTCGGTATCCAGCGCGACCCTTTCGGCCCTGCCGATGTGCCGGATCAGCGATTCCAGCGCGGTGGGTTCTCGGATGTAAACGTACTCCGCGCATTCCGGCACATTCAGCGATTCGATCTCCTTCATCAGGCCTTAGCCCCTAACTTTTGAGCCGTGGTTCACGAGTTCCAATAGCCTCACACGTTTAGACCTATTGCGGAATCGCGCGCGGGGAAATCAAGCCACCAGCTGCCAGCGGCCGTAGGCGACGAACACGCAAAAGGGGTCTTGCGTTGTATGAAAGACAAGAATACGCGCCGTTGACACGAACGAAACTATCAGGTTCTGCCCTCGTCACCAATAGTCATGTACCCTAAGAAGAATGCAGGTTATCTGCGGGGGTTGGAGAGCCCAAGAGAAATCGTCGCAACGTAGAATTCTAAATCGTCCAATTCTCCTTGAATTCAACGCTAGCAAAGCGCCCACATTCTCACTAATTTATCTTCCCAGGCTGACACAAGCGTTAGCCCATCGGGCGAAAAAGCCATTCCATTAGCAGTGTTACCCGCCGGTCCGTCGAAGCTGGCGATCAATTTCCCATCCATAAACCGCCAAAGTAGGACGGTCGTGTTCTTAGTGGCGCCTGCCAATAATTCCCCGTCGCGGGACAGCGCCATGCAAGTCAATAGTTGCTGGGGTTTAATCTTGCGACACTTTTTCGTTCTGTTGTCCCATATTTCTATCGATTCATCGCGGCTCACCACAAGCGAATCCCCATTGGGTTGAAAATGCCAGACCGGTGACTTCACTACCCTCGGTCGTGAGAGTCTCAATTAAGCGGCCGTCTGCGGTATTCCAAAGTCGTAGATCGCCTTGTGAAGCGCCGGATGCCAAGATTCTCCCGGATGGCGAAAATGCTACGCCGTTGACATGTTCACTATGCCCAGCCAAACGGTGCTTTCGTTTTGCAACCGGAATCCTCCAGAGTTCCAGACCGGCCTCTCCTTGGGCAAGATCGGCGTAGGAACCCACCGCGAGCATTTTTCCATCGGATGAAAAGGCCAGGCAGTTGACAAAACCTGCGTGGGCCGGCACCTTTGCTTGCTTCCAATCGGCAGCAGTCCACAACAGAACACCATCATTTCCTCCCGAAGCAAGCAGCGATCCATCGGGGGAAAATACTAGAGAATTCACCTGCGATTCATGTTGCAGCGTCCACATCGGCTTGCCATCCTTAGCGCGCCACACCCGCACCGTGTTGTCTTGAAAAAAAATACCCCCGCCCGAACCGGAAGCAACCAATTGTCCGTCCGGCGAGAAAGCGACGCATTTGACACCGTTTCTATGCCCGCTCAAAGCGCGCACCACACGAATGTTCTTCGGCACAATCTTGGATAATGACCCGGTCAGACCGGTTGCGTTTGCTATTTCAGCAGACTTGCCCGCACTCACTTGAGGTACCTTGGCTGGCCGTTTTGTTTCTTGATTAGCCTTAGTTTTTGGGGGGATGGCGGGGTTGCGAGGTCCCACGGCGTCGTCTTTATCAGACTTTCCGCGTAACCTGTGAACGAGACTCTTCACGAATTGTGAAATCCGATTTTCCAGAGTGGCGCCGAATAAATCGAACCATTGCGGACGGGAGAGGAAGTATTCCAATTCGGGGCTGAGATCGGCTTGATCGAGTCTAAGAGGATGAATGGTCAAGCGCTGGCCGAAAGCGCGTTCCACTTCGTTCTCGACATGACTCGAACTGTTTGCATGTCCGGAAAATATGAGAATGAAGTGTTGTGCCTCTCGAATAGCGGTGACGATAGCGGCGCCATAGCTTTGGCCGGGAAAAATATCCCGCGGCGCAATCCAGCACACGATACCCTGGGTTTCCAGGGCCAAACACACCTTTTCAGCCACCGCTTTATCTTCGGATGCGTAACTGATGAAAGGACAAGTGTCAGTACCTCCGGAACGGTGTAAGTTGAATTGAGGCAAGTGTCAGAACGTTCGGAACACATGGTTTTGACGATGCATTCAGAGTCAGTGTCTTTGATCTCTAAAGGTCCTTGTCGGCAGTTGATAGGCCACGGTTCGAAGAAGTGGTTGGGAAGTAGGTTCTCTGCGTCGCAGCGCATAGAAACAGATCGATCCACAATCCAAGTCAACCTCAGCTCGGACCAAACGATGGGGCCAGTTTTTATCCACGGCAAAGCTATGTCCCAGAAGTCCAACTTGTCCCTGCTCGTTAGTCCTGCGCAGGAAAACAAGGCGACCAGCAGGGTGTGCTTGGAGGTCCAGTTGCCAGTGATCGGGAAAGGCTCGTCGTGTGGGGGCTTGTTCGATACGGCTGCTAAGTCGGGCGCGGTACGCAGCTACGTACTTCACCGATTGCGCCTGGACAGAACTCAGACAGTCATAATGGAAGCGCTGCCACACTTTGGCTTGCCAACGGCCATTAAAGCTCTCGACGGCAGCTTGAAAGCCAGTCTCCCGGACCGGAGCAAAGACAGGGATGACGTTAAGGCTGAGGCAAAGTCGCATGACGCGACCGATAGAGTCCCGAAACTGATGAGCCCCTTGGAACCGGGTGTCGTTATCGAACTGAGCATAAGCGGGAAGCCCAAAAATCCGCCAATGCTCAGTGAGTGCTTTCATAGTGCTAGCCGCCGTGATGGCGCCATCCGGCCAAGAGGCAACCAAAGCACCATGGAGGGAAATTCCATTAAGGACCTCGACATTAATTCCGCCTTCAATCACCAGACCTTCAACCACATCAAAGCTGTCGAGTTCACTTCTCCCTTGTGCTACTTCGGGCAAATACCAGCCTGGCGGCGGTGGCCGATGACGAATACGGCGACGACCATCCAGAGCGCCGCGCCGTTCCAAGATGCGGCCAATGGTGCGCACGCAGGGAACGCTGACAACGCCACGATCGAGCAGCTCTTTGCGAATCGCCAAAGCACCATACTCGCCCAAGGCACTGGTTTCTTTAAGTTCGCGGCGAACCGTCAGCACCAATTCCTCCATGGTCGCATGAGTGCGCTGAAGGGTGTGAGGGATACAAGACCGATCGGTCCAGTCCACCTCATCCAGGGCTTTATTTCGAGCCCGCTCCATCCATCGTTCAACCGTAGCGAGTCCCACGCTATAGAGCCGTGCGACTTCACGCCTCGAAGCACCCTCGCGAACCGCACAGACCAAAGCTCTGCGTCTATCAGACACAGAGCTTTTTTATCCATCTTTACACCCCAACAACGTTTTTACTGCACATTAAACAACGCAACTCTTATCGCAACCGTTCCGCACCTTGTGGCACTTAGGTGTTCCGGAGGTACTGACACTTGTCCGATGAAAACTCGGTGAATCATACTCACTCCTTATCAGCAGGGTGAGATGGTGTGCACATCCGGGATTTCTCGCGTCAACCGCCATCTACTGCCGCTCGACCCTCTACAAGTCGTCGCGGCCAACGATTTTGTCGCTATGCAATTACGATATCTTGGTCGTTGCACCGCGAATTCTATTTTGATTGCGGTCGCCTCGCAAGCACAAGTTCTCCCGTCAACTCAATGCCCCAAACATGGAAGGGTTTGCCAGGCGCGTGTTCGGTCGGAGGCTCTTTGGCGAAAAGATCTATCTTCCATGTAAGTCGTGCATTTACTTTTGGGTGGTGCGCGGGAGCGGCGATAATCTCAGACAGTTCACGGTCCCATGGACTCGACGTGATGAGGGAGCGGACCAGCAGATCAAGTTGCCACGCGAGGTCGAATCTTGACCGGTGCACGATCATGATAATGGCTAGCCCGGCGCCAGGCCCGGCTTAAGGCGGCTTGTAACAAACGGTCCCGACTATTCCGCGATCTCGTCATAGCCGCGCCCAAGGAATTGTATGAAACAGAACCCGTGGCCGAAGGGATCGGCGAGAAGAGCGAGTTTGCCCCATTTGTGCCTAGCGATGGGCTGCTCCAACCGCGCTCCAGCTAATACCGCTCTCTCAACTGCCGGTTCGATTTCATCAACCACAAAATCAAGGTGGACCGGCGTCCAGTGACGCTCGTAAGTCCGACGCTGCGGGGTTGTATATGAGGCCGGAGTCCCAGGTGCTTTGACGAGGAGGTAGATTGGCGCGGAACCGCCAAACATCTCTACCCCGAAAGCTCCGAAGCGACGGCCGACCTTCAATCCAAACGCAGAACCGTAAAAGCGAACTGCCTTCTCGAGATCATCAACGTCGAGATTTACCAGGAAATCCATTACGCATGGTTCGTGTATTCATCATATCATCTCTTTTGCTCAGTGTCGCTCTAAGCGACTCGAGCCTTGAGGGAGCGCTCTAGTAGACGAGCTTCTCCGAGGTGCTCCGCACGCGCGGCGAATGCCTTGGTAGGGCCGCGCCACCGAAGCTCGTCTACAGCGCGGAAAAGGGGCGCGTCAGTCCTGAGGGTCGCCAGATCCTTGAAGAGTAGCGCCAGGTCGCGGCTGTCCCCTAGTACCTCCGGTGGGAAGCTCTCTATAATACCGTGTCGGTTCAAAAGCCGTGCCGCGGTAACCGGACCAATCCCGGCAATGCCTGGATATCCATCGGCGGCGTCGCCGACGAGGGCGAGGAAGTCGGGAATCAAGACGGGCTCCACTCCGAACTTCTCGCGAACTCCCTGTGCATCGCGGATCTTCCGACTTCTGCGGTCAACCTGCACTACCCGGTCGCCGCGGACGCACTGCGCGAGGTCCTTGTCGGGTGTCCAGATGCAGACTTGCTGCACGCCCTCATTTCCGGAGGCGATCTCCGCCGCGGAGGCAAGCGCGTCGTCCGCTTCCAATTCGGTCATGGGCCATACAGCGACACCCATAGTGGTGAGCGCTTCCTCGAGGGGGTGGAATTGCGCGAAGAGTGCGGGATCGATGCCGTCCCCTGTCTTGTAGCCGGCCCACATACGGTTGCGGAAGGACTCGATAACGTGATCGGTCGCCACACCGACGTGAGTCGCTCCCGTCTCGATCATCTGCAACACAGTATGCAGCACGCCGATCACGGCGCCGAAGGGCCGATCCTCGCCCTTGGTGAAGCGGCGAAGGCCGTAGAAGTGGCGGAACAGCTCGTAGGTGCCGTCTATGAGGTGAACGATCATGCTTTCGTCACCAGAGCTGCGGCGGGGCCCTCGAGAAGCAGCTTGCGCTCGCGTGCGTTGCGCATGAGCGATGCCGGGCGTCCGGCGGAACGAAGGCTTGAGCTTCTTACTCGTGAGCGCTGGCGCTGCCGGCATCGGCGTCCCAAATTCACCTGCCGAGTCTCGGAGCAGCCCGTGCCCCGGCTTTAGCAACCTCTTCCTGCCGATTCTTCGGCGCTGTCGTTGATTGGAGCGAGGACAGAAGTCTGCCCGAGATCTTGGCGACCTGATCAACCGCTGCAAAGAACGCGGCCTCGTTCGCCTTCGAGGGCAGGTTAAAGCCGCTGATTTTGCGCACGAACTGCACCGAGGCCGCATGGATCTCTATCTCGGTAACCGGCGGTTCGAAGTTGAATAGAGTTCTGATGTTTCTACACATGCCGCTTCACCATTCACACGTGCTACAACGATCGTCCGTCGAAGTGTTGAACCGGCACTCTTTCCAGATCGATTCCTTCGAGGCAGCGAATGTTGATGGCGGCTATTCGATTGCCCTGCGGATCCATGCCTTCTCCGTATGGGTGAATGCCGCACGTCCGGCAAAAGCGGTGTTTGATGACGTGCTTGTTGAACGTATATGTGCCGATGTCGTCTTCCGCCGTCAGTAAGTGAAGCTGCTCGAGCGGCACAAACCATAGGAGAGATCCTTTGCGCGAGCACATGGAGCAATTACATGCCATCGCCCCGTTAAGCTCGCCTTCGGCCTCGAACGCAACCTTCCCGCAGTGGCAGGTACCTTTATATTTCACGTGCAACCTCCTCCGTTTCTGTTAGTCGTTGAAAGGTTGGAACAGGCGGCTCAAGATTTGCTCGAACCGGGCGTCAGGTGCCAGCGGCCGTAAGCCACGAAGGCACATAGGATCCCGATCACCAGCGGCATCAGTGCCGTCGCGATATCACCGGTCGTTAGGGTGACCACCGTCGCGCCGATCATGATGATCACCAGCCCGGTGGCGGCCAGCGGTGTGAGGTCCGGACGAATGTGCGTGAGCCAGGGCAGGATCAAACCCAGCCCGCCAAGGACTTCGCACAGGCCGATGAAGTGCAAAAACCAGCCCGGCATCGGGATCTGCTTCGTCATTTCCTCTACGGACATGACGAACTTCATGCCACCGGCAAACAAAAAGAGGAGCGCGAGGAGCGCTTGAATGATCCATAGTGCAATGTTCATAATGAGTCCTCTTTGAAGAACATTTCAGCGGAGAGCCCTAGCGCGGCTACGCCGCAACTAAGGTAGACACAGACATTTTACCACAAAGGTCGCGAAGAGCACGAAGTGAAGAAATCAAAAGGATAAGTTCCGAACCCTTCGTGGCCTTCGTATGCTTTGTGGTGGCATGGTCTCCGCGCTATTGCTTGGGCGCTGCTTCCACCACGGCCTTCATGCTCGCCAGGCCTCTTTCGAATTGGCCGCCGACCATCTTGTCCATGTTCATGAATAGGCAGACCGCTTTGGCTATGAAATTGTTTCTGCCTTCCATGCTCCACGTCACGGCCGTTTGATTGCCCGCAGGATTGAATGTGAACTGCGCGGTGTTGGTCGCTGCGAGGGGCTTCAGGAATTCAAGTTTGATCGTGATCAGATCGCTTGGACGGCTCTCAGTGATCGTCATGCTTCCTTCGCCGATCTCCTTATTGCCAGCCCATCTGAATAGGGCGCCTGCTCCTGCCGATGGGCCCTCGAACGTCGCCTTGGCTGCAGGATCGATCTTCGCCCACGGGGACCATGCCTGCCAATTGTGGAAATCATTCACCTGCGCAAATACCGCCGGCGCCGGAGCGGCGATGGTGGCGCTACGCACGATGCGGAACTCCGATGGCTGTAGGGCAACGACAACGACAAATACGATAACGATCACTGCGAAAGAGATCAGGACAATCTTGAGCATGGTGAATTCTCCCCGAATTGATGTGCAGTCATCACACCGTTTCAAGACCTCATGGACGGAACCCGTAATTGGAATTCAGGACTGCGGGCGCATGCGGGCGCGGCACCGCACGCTCAGCCATCGACCAGAACCTTGAATCCGCCCCAGAACATGCGCTTGCCGTCGAAAGGCAGGGCCTTCGGGTCCATCATGGGGGTCAAGCGCGGGTCCTTCATCACCTTGGCGCTGACGCGGTCGCGATGCGCGCGCGACTTGTACACGATGTAGGCGAAAACCACCGTTTCTCCGGCCTTGAGATTGACGCTCTGCGGGAATGAGGTGTGCTTGCCCGGCTTCACGTCGTCGGCGACGCACTCGATGTACTCGAGCGCGCCGTGGTCCCGCCAGACCTTGCCCGACTTCTGCGCCATGCGCCGGTACGCTGCCAGGTTCTTCTTCGGGACGGGTAATACATATCCATCGACGTATCGCATAAATCCTCCATTAATTATGGGTTCAGGTTGTTTTTAAAACGTATCGAAACAAGATCGCTAGCCACCGGCTATGGCGCCCACGATCATAAACGGCTGGGCGCCCGTCGCGACCGCGTCGGGCAGCGGCGCGTCCGGAGCTTCGTGGGAGAGATCCTCACCGCACGCGAAGAACCGCACGAACGCGCGGCGCTGTTGCGTGGCGTGGTCGCGGATTGTCCCGCGTAACATCGGATAGCGATCCTCGAGAGCGTCGATAACCGAGCGTTGGGTGATCTGACCCTCGACGGCGAGCTTCACCTCGCCTTGGACCCGCGCGAGCTTACGCAGATGTGCCGGGAGTGTGACTCGGATCATCATGGCAGCGTCTGGACCTCGACGGACAGGACGGCAGGAAGATCTCGGACGATAGGTGCCCAGTTGTCACCGGCGTCGGTCGATGCGTACACCTGCCCGCCGCTGGTGCCGAAATACACGCCGCACTTATCGAGCGCATCGACGGCCATCGCGTCGCGCAGCACGTTGACGTAGCAGTCGCTTTGCGGCAGCCCTTTGGTGAGCGCCTCCCACGCGTTGCCACCCGTGCGGCTGCGATAGACGCGCAGCTTGCCGTCGGGCGGAAAATGCTCCGAGTCGCTCTTGATCGGGACAACGTAGATCGTGTCCGGCTCATGCGCGTGAACATCGATCGGGAATCCAAAGTCGGTCGGCAAGTTACCGCTGATTTCTCGCCATGACTCGCCGGCGTCGTCGCTGCGCATGACGTCCCAGTGCTTCTGCATAAACAGCACGCCCGAACGCGACGGGTGCATCGCGATGCGGTGAACGCAGTGGCCGACCTCGGCATTCGGGTCCGGGATGTATTGCGAATGCAGGCCGCGGTTGATCGGCTTCCACGTCTTGCCGCCATCGTCGGTGCGGAATGCGCCCGCTGCAGAGATGGCGACAAAGATCCGGTTCGGATTGCTCGGGTCGAGCAGGATCGTGTGCAGGCACATGCCGCCGGCGCCGGGTTGCCATTTGGGCCCCGAGCCGTGGCCGCGCAGTCCGGGAAGCTCCTGCCACGACTGCCCGCCGTCCTTTGAGCGAAACAGCGCGGCGTCTTCGACCCCGGCGTAGACCGTGTCGGGATCAGTCAGCGATGGTTCGAGATGCCAGACGCGCTTGAACTCCCAGGGGTGCGGCGTGCCGTCGTACCATTGGTGCGTGGTGAGCGGCTTGCCGGTCTCAGAAGACGTGTCGTAAACAAACTTGTTGCTCTCGCCCTTGGACATTCCGTCCGGGGTGGTGGTTGGTTCGCCCGGGGGTGTCCCGGGTTGGTGCCAGGTCTTGCCGCCGTCATCCGAACGTTGAATGACCTGCCCAAACCAGCCGCTGGACTGCGACGCATACAATCGGTTCGGATCGGCGGGTGATCCCTTGAGATGATAGATTTCCCAGCCCGCAAAGTGCGGGCCGCTGATGTCCCACCGCTCGCGCTTTGCGTCCGACGCAAGAACAAACGCGCCCTTCTTTGTACCAACCAATAGCCGAACTCCACTCATAACGTACTCCTTCCTAGCGTTGTTGTTTTGTACACACCTTCTTAAACCCAGCATGCTCAATCGGCCCGCTGGCGTCGCGCCGGCACTGCTCCGTGGCACGATTTTGCTGCGTGCGGGATACTCGAACGTCTTCTCTTACTGTTTCCGTCCTTCGCGCATGCTAATCCGCGGGCAGGCCCGCGATCTCCTTTATCGGCCGGACCTCGACGGTCCCGATGCGCGCCCCAGGAACCCGAGCAGCGATGCCGATTGCCTCGTTGAGATCCCTGGCATCGATCAGGAAATAGCCTCCTAGTTGCTCGCGCGTCTCGATGAACGGACCGTCGGTCACGAAGCTCTTCCCGTCCCGCACCCGAACGATCGCCGCCGTCGACGCCGGATGTAACGGCGAAGCGCTTAGATATCTCCCGTCGGCGTGGAGCTGGCGCGTGAGCTGCACGGATTCCTCAAGCATCTGCTCCCGCTTCGCTTCGCTGAACTTGGCAAAGGCCTCTTCATCGTGGTGAACCAGCAACATGTATTTCATGAGGATACCTCCATCGCTATCGGATAGTCGTTCGAAAGAGCCCACAATCGACAATGGCCCTGCCCAGCGAGACCTGTCTGCGTTTGCGGTCTCATTCCAACAACTTGGTCATTCTGCTAGTCAGTCGGCAGGCCCGGGATATCGATCACCGGCCGGACCTCGACGGTGCCTTTGCGCGCCATGGGAATCCGCGCGGCAATGCGGATCGCCTCGTCGAGATTCTTTGCTTCGATGAGGAAGTAGCCGCCCAGTTGTTCCCGCGTCTCGGCGAATGGACCATCGGTCACCAACCGTTTGCCGTTGCGCACCCGGATGCTGGTCGCCATCGACGTTGGATGCAGCGGGTTGGCGCCCAGATACTGCCCGCTGGAACGAAGCTGTTGTGCGAGCTGCGTGGATTCCGCGTAGCACTCCTGCCGCTCGGTCTCGCTCAACGCTGCTTGCTCATCCAAGTAAATTAGCAACATGTATTTCATGTCGGTGCCTCCATTCTTTAGCCGAACCTAAACGCCCGGATCGACACTTCCGCGGCAAGTGTTTAGTCCGCTCATGTCCTGACTCATCTCTGTGAGTCCGGCAAGGCCCGTCCAGAACCTTTGCGGTTTTGAAATACGGTGCGGCCGTTAGCCACATGCTTTCTGCGCCGCCTGTTGCATCTCTTCCGGGCTGACATCGCGAACATGTGTGGCGACAGACCATTGATGGCCAAAAGGGTCTTCGAGTTTGCCGTAACGATCGCCCCAGAACATGTCCTGGAGCGGCATTGTGATCTTCGCCCCCTCGGCTGCGGCGTGTGCGACGAACGCGTCGACGTCCTCGACATAGAGGTGCATTGTGACCGGTGAACCTTTGAGTGACTTCGGTCCGAATGAACCCCAGTCGGGGAATTCGTCGACCAGCATGACCGTTGAATCACCGATGCGGATGGCACCATGGAGAAGTTTGCCTTGTGGGCCCGCCATCCGTCCAATTTCCACGGCATTGAACGCCTTTTTGTAAAATTCAATGGCGTCCGCCGCGCCGGCGCAGACCAAGTGTGGCGTCACCGTATGCATTCCTTCGGGAATAGGTTTTACCTGTGTTTTGCTCATCTTGATTTCTCCTCTCGTCATGGTTTAAGAACCTTTTTTAACGCCGAGGTGAGTCCTAACGTGACTACTTTTGCTGCGGTGCTATCTGCGCGCGCTCCATGAGCTGTTGCGCTTGTTCCCTCAACTCAGGAGTAAACTCAGCACCGAAATCCTCCGCCTCGAAGACCTGACGGATCTCGATCTCCGACTCTCCGGGCATAGGGTTGGGACAGCGTTTGACCCATTCGATCGCCTCTTGCAGCGACTTACACTTCCATAGCCAGAAGCCGGCGACCAGCTCTTTCGTCTCCGCGAAGGGCCCGTCGATCACGGTCCGTTTGTCTCCGGAGAACCTTACGCGTGCGCCCTTTGCGCTTGGCTGGAGCCCCTCCGCAGCAAGCAGCACGCCGGCTTTCGCCAGCTCTTCGTTGAACTTGCCCATCTCGGTTAGGAGCTGCTCACCCGGCATCACGCCAGCTTCCGAATCCTTAGTGGCTTTCACAATAATCATGAATCGCATTTTCGTGTCTCCTATCGTCCGCCGCCGTCGCGCAGGCGCTGTTCCAATTGCCGCCAGCCGTCGGGCTTCTCGCCGGGATCGACGGGAAAGTCCTCCAGCTCGAAGAACGGGCGGATCTCGCACTCGCTCTCCGCGCCAAGGCGCCCCGGGGCGTCAACCTGCACGAATCGCTTGGTCCACTCGATCGCCTCGGCCTTCGACGTGAACTGGAGGATCGCGTAGCCGGCGATCAGCTCCTTCGTTTCCGCGAAGGGCCCGTCGATTACCGTGCGCTTGCTTCCGGAGTACCGGACCCGCGCCCCCTTCGAGCTGGGCTGGAGCCATTCGCCCGAAAGGATCACCCGGGCCTTCACCCCGTCCTCAAAGAACGCCCCCATGGCAGACAGGAACTCTTCGTCCGGGAGGACTCCCGCCTCCGTGTCCTTGTCTGCCTTGAGGATGCCCATGTACCGGATCGTTCCATGCTTCCGGGCGGGCGGGGCCGCGCGGAACTGCTCCTCTTTCTCCCGCCATCCGTTGGGCTTCTCGGCGGGGTCCACGGGGAAGTCCGGCAGTTCGAACAGCGGGCGAACCTCAACCTCGCCTTCCTGGAAGGGGACGCGCTTGGCCCATTCGATGGCTTCCTCTCTCGATTTTGCCTGGATCAGCCAGAAACCGGCGATCAGTTCCTTCGCCTCGGCGAAGGGCCCGTCGATAACCGTGTACTTTCCTTTGGAATACCGGACGCGCGCGCCCTTGGAGCTCGCCTGGAGCCCGTCGGCCGCGAGCAGCGCACCGGCCTTGACCAGCTCCTCGTTGTACTTGCCCATCTCCGACAGGATCTTCTCGTCGGGTAGAACCCCCGCCTCGGAGTCCTTGTTGGCCTTGACCAGCATCATGAATCGCATGGTTATAGCTCCTTCCGGTTTCAGATTTGGTGCCGAGCATCCGAACAGTCGGCGCTGAACGCCCGCCCTTTCAAACCGTCTACACCCTGTAGTCGTTCGGCGGGGTGCCAAATCGACAACGGCCAAACTGCTTTCTTATCTTCCTATATTTCTTCACCTGTCGGTGTGGCGCTGCCACCATGTCCAGTTGGAACACCGTATTAGCCTCCAAACTGTCTCGGGCACGCCTTAACTCTTCGCCTTAAAGACCTTCCGTTGTTTGAGCGCACCAGCTTTGTCTGGGCACCAGTGAGTTTGAAATCTGCAACTACGCGATGTCCCACGGTCAGGTGCAGCGTTAGGCATATGATGCCTGATATTCGCACGTTACCCAGCGATCCCCGGGGGCGAGAAGCGGGGTGAGCTGCCGGATCGTCTCGGTGTCCTTGTATTTTCCCGAACAGCGTCCGCATCCGCACGGCTCCGCCACTTGGCGAGAGCGATGATGTGTCCTGGAGCATCCTAATCCAACGTCGAACCCTTTCGGTTTTGAGCAATCGTTGTTCCAAATCGTACCTAGATCAAATCTGTTGTCGAAAGTTACTGAAAAAAGGGTACTTACCACGTATGCGGTGCAAATCGTGCCGGAGGCTTGTGCTGAGGTTTCGGCACGGGCCGTATGTCGGCAAGACTTACTGAGATCGCGCAATACCAAGCTTGCGCATTTTGGATTGGAGGGTCGTGCGCTTCATTCCGAGTTTGAATGCCGCGCCCGCATGCCCGCCAATGATCCAATCAGTCTGCCCAAGAGCGCGCAAGATATGCTCCCGCTCCGCCTCTTCCAAAGTGGAAGGACCGCTTGGAAAATCGGTCGAAGCGGCTTTGGTTTGCTGTTCGAACTCGGACAGAAGAATCTCAAGTGCCGGGCCGGGGGAAAGGATCACCGCACGTTCTATGACGTTTTGCATCTCCCGGATGTTGCCCGGCCAGGGGTAGCGAACCAGGGCGTCCATGACCGCCGCCGGAATAGCCTCGATCCGCCGGCCCATCCGCCGCGCGAACCGCTGGGTGAAATGGCGGGCGAGCATCGGGATGTCGTCGCGGCGCTGGCGCAAGGGCGGCAGCACGACCGGGAACACGTTCAGGCGGTAGTAGAGGTCGCTGCGGAAGCGGCCATCGGCGACCATGTGAGCCAAGTCGCGGTTCGTCGCTGCCACCAGGCGCACGTCCACCCGGATGGTGCGCGTGCTGCCCAGGCGCTCGAACTCCTGCTCTTGCAAAGCGCGGAGTAGTTTGGGCTGCAGTTCCGGGGGAATGTCGCCGACTTCGTCGAGGAACAACGTCCCCTGGTGCGCCAGCTCAAAGCGGCCGACCTTCTGCGTGATAGCGCCGGTGAAAGAGCCCCTCTCGTGGCCGAACAGCTCGCTCTCCAGCAGCCCGGTGGGGATGGCCGCGCAGTTGAGCTTGACGAAGGTCCGGTCCCGCCGGGGACTCAAGTCATGGAGGGCACGGGCGACCAGCTCCTTGCCTGTGCCCGTCTCCCCGCGGATGAGCACGGTCGAGCTGGTAGGGGCGACGGTCTCGACCTCCTTCAACACCCGGCGCAGGGCGGCACTGTCGCCGACGATCTCCGCGAAGTTGTGGTCCGTACGGACCTCTTCTTCGAGGTAGAGGTTCTCCTTCGCCAGCCGGTCTTTCAACGCGGTGATCTGTCGATAGACCTGCGCGTTCTCCACCGCGATCGCGATCTGTTTGGCGATATCGCCGAGCAGCTCGACCTCCTCCCGGCTGAACGTATCCTCGCGGCGTCTGCCGATATCCAACGCGCCCAGCACACGGTCGTGCAACAGAAGCGGGGCCGAGCAAAAAGCTCTCACTCCTTCGGCAACCCAGTATTTAGCGCACTGCGATTCCGCAGCCATGCTTTTCAGGTCCCGCTCACCAAGTATGGCCGGCTTTCGGCTGGTCATGGCCATACGCGCCGGCGTCCTGCAGTCTGAATCGGCAATTCCTTCTTCGATGAAGGATTCGTTTTTCGCAAAAGACAGTACATGGACCCGGTATCGACGCGTCTCTGAGTCATACAGAACCAAAGCGGAGCCGTCATGCTGGATGACTTTTCGCAAACAGGCGCTTACTGCAGGGAAAAGGTCATCCAAACTTAAATGAGAGACCACCGCGTTGTTCACTTCCAGCAGCAGGCGCACGCGGTCCCGCTCGTGCGTCAGTTGCTGCTGGGCAGAGTGGACGCTTTCGTCGTGCAGCACGTTGTCCACGCCGACCGCAACCTGCTTCGCCACGTGCTCCATAAAGTTGACTTCTTCTTGCTGATAGACCCGCCTGTGCATGCTCCCAAATCCCATCGCGCCCAGCCGGCGCAGCGCCGTGGTGAGAGGTACGACGCAGTAGGATTGCACCTCATTCTCGCGCAACAACGGTGTCAATTTAGGAAAACGGTTTTCCACCGCCACGTTCTCGACCTCGATCCTCAAGGGTTGCTGACTTTTCCACACTAATCCTGCTGGAGACTGATCAATGGGCAGTTCCAGGCGGGTTTTGATGGTGCTGGATTCCGGTGCCACCAAGGTGTGCAGACGCATGACCTCGCGCGCGGGATCATGTAAAACGAGATTGATAAAATCAAACGGGACGATGCGCGGGAGTCGCTGGGCGAGATCGTGAAACAGCTCGTTGAGATCCCGGTGCGCGGCGATGGCCTCGGAAATCCCGAGGAGAGCGCGGTACTGGCTGTGCAGGAAATCCGCCTCGTGCGGCGGAACTATTTGCTCGCTCACAGTATCAAGCATAGACACCGATCCGGGAGCCGTTCAAGAACTTAGGTTCCTAAGAAACATCGAAACGCAAATCCGCTATTTCCCCGACGATTCTTGCGCGCTTAACTTGAAATTACCTCGCTCCGCTTAACCTAAACCTGCTTCAATGATATCGCCGACGTGAGAAGTTTGCTTGCTGGTCCGTAAAAGGAGCAGAGTATGGTAGGTCACAGACTCCCCGCGCCTCGCACGGGCCGAATTGCCGCGCACCTCCGATAGCAAAGAACGGACCCCGACGCATTTCTTGGTACGGTCATTGATGGCGTCACGCATAACCTGCTCTTGTTCACAATTATAGAAAGGATGAGATCATGAAAGCGCATGCCCTACACACTAGCTCGACTGGTGCGTCGCAGACTCGGTAACGAAGAGATCGCGCTTTTTGCGGTCTGGACTGACACGCCCTAGGACTGCAGATGTATTTCATAGGTTTCTCCGGTATCGATGATGTCATTCGTGGATTGCTGTGTACACCTTATAGTCGTTCGGGGGCGCCCAAAATCGACAATGGGACTCGCAAAAGACTGCGTTCGCGGTCTCAGTCCGGCAGTTCAGCCAGGCGCCGCTGCAAAAACCGCCGTTCCGGCTCCTGCTCCGTGAGGCTCAGGGCTCGCTCGTAGGAGGCTCGGGCGTTCGCTGTTCGCCCCAAACGCCGGCAGAGGTCAGCCCGCGCCGCATGGGCAAGGTGGTAGTCCGCGAGTTCGCCGCGTTCGAGGATCGCGTCGATCAGCACAAGCCCTGCAGACGGACCGTCGCGCATTGCCACCGCCACGGCACGGTTCAGTTCGACCACGGGCGACGGCTCGGCCCGCGCCAGCAGGTCGTACAGCGCGACGATCTGGCCCCAGTCCGTGACGGCGGCGTAGGGTGCGTTAGCATGCACGGCTGCGATCGCCGCTTGGACGGTGTACGGACCGGCCTGGCGCGCGGCCAGCGCCCGTTCCACCAGCGCCGAGCCCTCGATAATGTAATTGCGGTTCCAGAGCGAGCGATCTTGATGTTCCAAGAGCACGAGGTCGCCCGACGGCGATGTGCGCGCGGCTCGGCGCGAATCGTGGAGCAGCATCAGCGCGAGCAGTCCAAGCGCTTCCGGCTCCGGCAGCAACTCCACAAGCAGCCGACCGAGGCTGATCGCCTCGCTTGAAAGATCGTGCCGCGTGAGTGCCGCACCGGACGACGCGGAGTATCCCTCGTTGAACACGAGGTAGACGACCCGAAGCACGGCGTCGAGCCGGTCCGGCAGATCGGCCGTCGAGGGTACTTCATAGGGAATACGCGCGTTGCGAATCTTTGCCTTGGCGCGCACGATCCGCTGCGCCACTGTGGGCGGCGATGAGAGAAAGGCCCGCGCGACCTCCTCGGTCGTGAGGCCGCAGACTTCGCGCAAGGTCATTGCCACTTGGGCGTCCGGCGACAGGGCTGGATGGCAACAGGTGAAGATGAGGCGCAGCCGGTCGTCTTCGATGCTTTTGTCGTTCCACGCTTCGGGATCGTCGTTATCAGCCACGAGGCGCTTGTTGATATCGTCCGGCAACGGCTCGAATCGGGTGCGCCGGCGAATTGCGTCGATGGCCTTGAAGCGCCCGGTCGATACGAGCCAGGCGCGCGGATTGGCGGGCACACCATCGCGCGGCCATTGCTCCAAAGCCGCCCTGAAAGCGTCGTGCAGCGCCTCCTCGGCGAAATCGAAGTCGCCGAGCAGGCGGATTAACGTGGCGAGAACATGGCGCGAGTCGGATCGGTAGACGGCGTCCACCATGTGGCGCGCTTGTTCGGCCACGACACCTACGTCGGCCTTTGAATCGCTATCCACCAATCCTCCCTGAGTTTTGCGGTCTTCGCACCAAGCCTCTTTACACGAATGCCACGCCTGCACCAATCCACTCTACGGTTGTCATGGATGCGTTACCCATCGAGCTTCCTCTTGACTGCGTCCGGCGCGGTTACGTCAGGAATTTGTTTCTTGTCATCAATACGACGAATGAGCGAGTGCTCTGAGGACATCGCCGTCAAATTGTCTGGGCTTTCTATCAAATTGTGCAGAATTAAAGGGAAAACTAAAGCGCAAGCGAAACTTATCTTGCCGGCTGAAATTGGGGCAGGGTTTGGGCGCGAGCAGGTGATCGGGAGCCAGAAAAGCGCAAGGGTCCTCAAACTCATGAGCTTGAGGGGTAGGAGCGGGCTCGACCCTGCGGCCAGCAGAGCGTCGTCGACCGGGGCGAGCAAGAAGATCTCGGTGGTCGCGAGGGTGAACACGTAGAGGGCGACCGCTATTATGCCGCGCTCGCGCGCTGCGTTGTCGTCAGGTTCAGGCCAACGATGAAGGACGGGTTCACAGTGCACATAGTGTAGATCTCCTCCGGCGTGCAGCCGAAGGCCGTCATGTGGCCGCGCAGCAGACGGAGCGCTTCTACCGAGTTGGGAAACAGCGGCTCCCCCGCGTCCGACGAGAGCGTGCAGTGAGCGGGCCCGATCGTACGAATGGCTTTATACATGTTTGCCGGGTCGATGCCGAGGAGCGGCGACAATTCGTCGTAGGTGAAGTTCAGCCATAGGCCGGCGGCGCCCGCCTCCTTCATTTCCTCGATGGTCAAATTGACAAAGGGGCTGAAGGGATGGTCGACGACTCCCTTTGTGAAACCGATCTTTTGGCTGAACTCCGCCATCGCCCGGAACTCCTGCTTGGTCGGATGGCCAAAAAAGATTGCCGCATTATGGTCATGAGCCATGCGGAAGATCTCTTCGATCGCCGGTAGAAGCCGGCCCTTGTCGTCGAGAAGGTAGTGGCCGTATTTGAGCGCGTCGGACCACGCCAGAGGTTCGGTATGCGCATTCGGATCGGCCGTCTTGTCCCAGGCGCTCGGCTTGCCGCCGACGACGGAGAGCGTATTGGCTGAGGTGTTGTTGGGCATCCAGAGGCCGACGACACCGGCTTTCAGCATCTTGGCCGACCATGCCGGTTCGATCTTCGAGAGAAATCCCTGGGTGACCGAGCTGCCGGGCCAGACATGGACCGGCGTGAAACCCTTCTCCGCGCACCAGGATTCCAGCGCGCTACGCACGGCGCCAACCGCCGCCGCCGGGTCCTTACGTCCGACGATTGTCTTGTAGAGCAAGCCCATCATAGCGCTTTTCGAGGCGAGCTTGGCGACGCCGAGCGCGTCCTGTTGCCCCTCGTGCGCGTGGCAGTGGATGTCGATGGCGTCCTCGACGCCGATCACGTGGTCGAGCGAGGGATCGACGGCCTGCTTGAAGCCGCGGCGAGCGGGATAAGATGTCACCGAGCGAATGGCGCTCGGTGTCGAATAGTTGGGTTTTGTCTCGGCCATGGTCAATCCTCCCGATTCTCGAATTTGATTGGACAATATCGCGTCTTTGCGCGCCGGGCAAACGTTTCCTCGTTCGACTGCCATGCGTCAGCCGCGGCTGATAGCTCCTCATCAAGGGATCGAGGAACTTTACATCCATCCCATTGAACCAGTCAAAAAAGGTTGTCCTTAAAAAAATCCCTTCCTGCGGCAGGCTCGGCTCAAGGGTTTTCCACCGCGACAGTGTCTATTGATTGTTAGCTTCGTTCCCGTTCAGTGAAAGACTGATAGAGCAGGGAGGCATGCAAAGCCGATAGGATGCGGACACAATCAAGCGCCGCGTTTGACTTCTCTCAGGGATGCAAACTATCCTTGTGACAAGTAAGATGACACGGATTCGCGTCGCCGCGCTGCAATATTTTATTCGCCCCGTACAAACCTTTGAGCAATTTCGCGACCAGGTAGAGGCGTTGGTCGAAACAGCGGCGGATTATGAGTGTACCCTATTGGTATTCCCGGAATATTTTACAATACAATTATTGACTTTGGGTAAGGTCAAGCGACCGGTTCGCGAGCAGATTCGCGATCTCGCGCGCCAGGTGCCGCAATTTACGTCTCTGATGGGCGAGTTGGCGCGCCGCCATGGCATCTATATCGTCGGAGGCAGTATTCCGGTTGCTGATGACGGCGCTGATAAGATTTACAATCAGTCGTGTTTTTTCTCGCCCAGCGGCTCGTTCGGCGTCCAGAGGAAGCTCCACATGACCCGTTTTGAGACCGAAGAGTGGGACGTTTCCCCGGGCTTTGGGTTTAAGGTATTCGAGACGAAATTCGGCAAAGTGGGAATTGCTGTTTGTTACGACGTCGAATTTCCCGAGCTCGCCCGAGCGGCGGCGCGTGCCGGCGCACATATTCTAGTGGTGCCGAGCTGCACGGATGAGCGGCAGGGCTTCCTCCGGGTCCGGTACTGCGCTCAGGCGCGGGCCATCGAAAACCAGATGTACGTGATCACGTCGCATACCGTTGGCTCGCTGCCTATGGTGCCAGCGGTTTCTCTGAATTATGGACAGGCGGCCATCTTGACCCCGAGTGACTTTCCTTTTTCGCGCGATGGCATCTTGGCGGAAGGAAATCCGAATCAGGAGATGATGGTGATCGGAGAATTGAATTTAGAGACGATCACGGAATCGCGCGCGGCCGGAACGGTGTTGCCGCTTCGTGACAGCCGCAGCACCGCGGAGATCCTCGCGACCTTGGAAGTGGTTTGCTTGTGAGCTCGTCAAAATCGACGATCATCGTGCGCAATACCCGGCCGGAAGATTTCCCGGGGATTGCCGCGCTCAGCCGAGAGGTATACGCGGACAGCCCGCCCTGGAATGAAACGCTGCTTTTATCTCACCTGGAGGTTTTTCCCGAAGGGCAATTCGTCGCCGTTGAATGCGAAAGCGGTCGGGTGGTGGGTATGGCGTCGAGTCTCATTATCCTTTGGGATGACTACGACATGAAAATGGACTGGATGTCATTCACCGGCGGCGGCACGTTTACCAACCACGACCCGCAACACGGCCGTACTCTGTACGGCGCAGAGGTGATGGTGCAGCCGACGATGCAGCGGCGCGGCATCGGGAAAAAAATCTATCAGGCGCGCCGCGAGCTGGCCCGGGGATTGATGTTATTGCGCATTCGCGCGGGCGCGCGCCTGCGCGGCTACCATCGTTATGCCCAACGAATGACCCCCGAGGAGTATGTCTCGCGCGTTGTTCAGCGCAAAATATCAGACCCAACGCTGAGCTTTCAGCTGCGCGAAGGATTTGAAGTGATCGGCGTCGTCGCCAACTATCTTCATTCCGACCCGGAGAGCCGCGGTTATGCCGCACTCATCGAATGGCTCAACACCGAGGTGGCGAAGCCCGAAGATTTTGCCGCTCGCAGTTCGCGGCTTATTCGGAATACCTGGGTTTACTAAGCGACCCGTTCAGGTTCTCTCCGCGCAGAAACGAAGTGTCTATGTCCGCCGGAAACTCGTCCGCTGGTCCAAGACCTCGTAGGAAGGGTCTCGGCACTTTTGCCGGTGTATTCACCCCGAGCATCCTCACGATTCTGGGAATCATCTTATTTCTCAGGCTCGGTTTTGTGGTCGGCAGCGCCGGTCTGGGACGCGCGTTACTCATTATTAGCTTGTCCGGAGCTATAGCGATACTGACCACGATTTCGCTGTCTGCTGTCGCCACCAACATCAAGGTGAAAGGCGGCGGCGATTACTATTTGATCTCGCGCACCCTCGGAGTGGAATTTGGCGGTGCCATCGGTATCGTTTTGTTCCTCGCCGATTCCGTCTCGATTGCGTTTTACAGCGTCGGCTTTGCCGAAGCTCTCGATGCCATTTTCCCGCCGTTCGCCAAATTGTCCGTGCCCGTCATGGCCGCTCTTGCGGTGGCGTTTCTTTTTGTTTTTGCCTGGCTCGGAGCGGATTGGGCGACCCGTCTGCAGTATGGAATTATGAGCGTCGTCGCGGCGGCGCTGGTCTCGTTTTTCTACGGCGGTTTTCTTCATTGGGACAGAATTCTGCTCGCCCGAAATTGGGCCGGTTCCGGCCCGGATCTGGGTTTTGGGGTGCTGTTCGCGATTTTCTTTCCCGCGGTTACCGGCTTCACCCAGGGAGTGAACATGTCCGGCGACCTCAGAGATCCGGGAAAGAGTCTGCCGCTGGGAACGTTCGTCGCAGTGGGGCTAGCCTTGCTCGTCTATTTCGCCGCGGCGGTTGTTTTTGCGGGAAGTTTGCCCGGTTCGGTTCTCGTCAACGACTATCATTCAATGACGCGGGTGGCGACGCTTGGTTGGCTCATCGACGCCGGTCTCGTCGCGGGAACTTTGTCCTCTGCCATGGCTTCGTTTCTCGGCGCGCCGCGGATTCTTCAATCTTTGGCCGGCGACCGGATTTTCCCCTTTCTAAAGCCTTTCGCCAAAGGCGCTGGACCCACTGGAAATCCCCGGCGTGCGGTGCTGCTTTCGGCAGCCATTGCCTTGGTGACGATAGCGTTGGGAAATTTGAACTTCATCGCCTCCGTGGTTTCGATGTTCTTTCTGATCACCTACGGACTTCTCAACTACGCGACTTTCTATGAAGCCAGAGCCGCAAGCCCCTCCTTTCGGCCGCGCTTTCGTTTCTTTCACGCCCGCTTGAGTTTTTTGGGCGCCGTCGGAGCAGTGGGTGCGATGATTGCCATTGATCCGCCGGCCAGTGGGGTGGCGGTCGCTGTCATGTTTGCGATTCACCAATATCTCAGGCGCACGGCCGGGCCGGCCCGCTGGGCTGACAGCCGGCACTCTTACCATTTTCAGCTTCTGCGCCAGAACCTGCTCGCCATGGGGCCGGAAACCGAGCATCCGCGGGACTGGCGCCCCTGTATTCTGGCTTTTTGTGACGATGCCTCCCGATGCGAGCGGCTTCTGAAGTTTGCGTCATGGATAGAAGGGGGCAGCGGGCTGACCACCGCCGTCAAGCTCATCGAAGGAGACGATGAAAAAACGTTGCAGCTTCGCGCGAAAGCTGACGAGGAACTGAAACGCTATATTACCGAGCGCGAGCTGGAAATCTTCTCCAGGGTCGTGGTAGCGCCTGATTTTCGCGTGGGCGTTGAAACTTTGATGCAGTCTTTCGGCGTCGGAAACGTTCGGGCCAACATGGTGCTGATGAACCGCGTCGATCAAATGCAAGAGCCGCAAGGGAACGAAGCGCAAATCCGTTATGGCCGGGAACTTCAAGCAGCCATTCGATTACGCTGCAACGTGGTTGTATTCGACGGAGAGGAAGAGGAATGGTCCCGTGTAGAAAGCTTGCCGGCGTCGGAGCTGCGAATCGATGTCTGGGGGTGGGGCGATCGGACAAGCCATCTCATGCTTCTTCTCGCCTATTTGATGACGCGGACCGATAGGTGGAGCGGGGCTAAGATCCGGGTTTTTATTCCCAGCTCGAAGGAAGCCTCGGAAAAAACTCTCGAGAGAGTTCGGCGCATGCTGCAAGAGGCGCGCATCGATGCGCACATGGAGGTGGTTTCTGACGTCGATGCGGATCTCGTCGTGGAGCGCTCGCAGGGGGCCGGTCTGGTTTTCTTTCCGCTGCGCTTTCGCGAATTACAGTTATTGACTCCGTTGGGAAACGAAGTCAGGGTAGGGCGCTTGGTTGAACGCTTGCCCATGGTGGCGTTTACGCTGGCAGCCGAAGATATCGATCTGAGCGCCGGGCCGGACGAGGGGAAACTAGCGGAGGTCGCGGCTGCGCTGGACGCCGCGAAGGATGCAGAAGGGCAGGCGGTGGCGGCAGAACGGGAAGCGTCACGATTGGCTCAGGAAGCGGATCAGAAGTTTCTGGAATGGGAAACCAAGAGAGCCGCAAGAGACGCCGAAGCGACCAAAGAGGAATTTGAGACGGCGCTTCGCGAGGCTCAGTCACAGGCTCGCGCCGCGGCGAAGCGTGCCGCCGAGGCGCGGGCGCAAGCGCAAGCCACGGCGTCGGCGGCGAAGAGTCTGGGCATGGGACCTTCCGAGGAGAAGTAAGCGATATATCACCCGACCGTCCGTTCAGGATTGGCGTGGAGCGAGCTTCGCCGGTAGATTTTCTGTCCGGACACGGCAGGTGAATTAAGCCGCTGTTAGAGTGGCAAAATCTACTATGAGGCAGTGGTAGGAGCCGCCGACCCTGGGCATGTGCCTTTCGGAGGCAGTGACGCACGACGGACTCCATGATGACTCTTGGCGCAATGAGCCGTCGCGTTCTCTTGTGCTGACATTCCCCCCACCCCCCCCGTTGACATTCACCCCCTCCGGGGATAGAGGCTGAACTTGGCAGCCGCAAGACAAGACTCTATAGGAGGAGCCATGAACAAAACGATAAAGGCCGCTTTGATTTTTATTTTCTCATTGGCGATAGCGATTATTCACTGCGCACCCGCGCTCGCTCAGAATACAGCGGGGCAAGTCCTCGCTTCACTGAGCAAACTGCCAGCGGACAAACGGCAGCAGGTTCTCGTTGAGAAAGCCAAGGCGGAAGGAGAAGTAACATTTTACAGCTCCTTACAGGCGCAGCAATTAGAACCCTTCGTAAAGGTTTTTGCGACGCGATATCCGTTTATCAAGGCGAATCCCTACCGGATCTCTGGAGGCCAGCAGGTGGCCAGAATCCAAACGGAAATGCAAGCCGGTAGAAATTTGGTGGACGTTACCAACGGGGCGGCCGAACAAGCGTCAAACCTGAGGAGCATAGGAGCTCTGGACCCCTATTTTTCGCCGCAAAGAGAATTTTATTCAGAGGCTTTCAGGGATCAGAAAGGATACTTTAGCGCCTTCTACATTATCCCAATGGTTCTCGGCTACAACACGACCATGGTGAAGCGCAATGAGGCGCCCAAGAGTTACCAGGACCTGCTGGATCCGAAGTGGCACGGAAAAATATTTCTGGACGATGAGGCCTACGAATGGTTCGCGGTTATGCTCAAAAGCCTTGGGAGGGAGAAGGGCCTTAAGTATATGAAGGAGCTTGCCAAGCAGGATATCCGATTCACTCGTGGAAGAACGTTACAGACACAACTGATCGTCGCGGGGGAGCGGCCTCTGGGCATTGTCCTTTCAGGTCACACCGTGCTTGACCTAAAGTCGAAGGGCGCGCCGATCGACTGGGTAGCACTGGACCCGTATTTTTCGCACTCCAATCAGATCATGCTGGCGCGCCATGCGCCCCATCCTTACGCGGCGGCGCTCTTTATTGATTGGTCCCTTTCTGAAGAAGGGCAGACCAAGATCACGACCTTCGGCCGGGTGGTTGCAAGGAAGGGAATCAAGCAGCGATTTCCAGAACTGGTAGAAAAGGAATCCTTTCTGGTCGATGTCGATTTCATCACCCCCATCTTAGACGAGACGGGAAAGGAATTTCGTACAATTCTCTTGGGCCGGTAATGATCATATCCGATGCCCCAAACGACTCGCGAGACCGGTGCGGCGATCGGTACTGGGAGCGGCACTGCTGCGGGTGGATTGAGCGGCCGCGCCGCGGGTCACTCTGGCGCCGGAGCTGCTATCGGGCGCGCGCTGGGTCTTGGATGAGAAGAGTCGGGCTTCTTCTTGCGTGTGATATCAAGACCCCTTCGCTGTGATCCGTTGGTCTGTGAGAGATGCTGACAGCGAGCCTTTCGCTGCAGGATATGTACCTGCCGGTGTGGGGGTCACTGCTGGGAGATGGGGGTGAGTAGGGCCACGGGAAAGCTAGCGAATACGCTCGCGAGCGGTAAACAGAATTTTGCAGAACCGTGCGTAGTAACAAATGACTCGCCGGTAAAAATATTGAGCCAGTGGCTCGGCACATCGTCGGGTAACAGCAACGCGCTGTCTTGCCAGATCGCACCCCCGAGTAATCTTTCTTCCGGGCGCACGAGCGCCGTAATAAAGCGTGGCACTGCAACGAGAACCCAGGAGTTGGCGCGTCTTCTTAAAAACGCACAGACATGCTCGCGCACAGCTCCGGCAGCGTAAACCGGGAGATAATCTCCATCTTGGAAGATCTCTGGTCGGGCGCGTCGCAAGCGTAGGGCGCCAAAAGTCACGTACAACTTCACTCTACCATCTGGCCAGTGTTCGACAAGCTCGGTTGCGAGACGCTTGGGGTTGTCTTGTTCGCGATGTTTGATTTCGCGCAGAAACTTGCTGCGCTTAGCGAAGTCGATAGGGCGGCGGTTATCGGGATCGACGAGGCTGAAGTCCCAGAGTTCGGTGCCTTGGTAAAAATCAGGGACACCGGGCGAAGTTATTTTAAGGAGCGTCTGGGCCAGCGAATTGACCATGCCCGCGTACGCAATACGCGGGTGGAATTGACTGAAGTCGTCGATGAACGGATGATCCGTGGTGGTCACAAGGATCTCCCTGACGAAATGGTCCACTGCCTGATCGTAAGCTTCGTTCGGATTCACCCAGCTGGTATGAACTTTGGCTTCTTTAATCGCTTTCTGCATGTAGAGTGCGATGCGCTCGCGAAATTCATCGAATCCGGCCGGAGTCGGCGGCTCGGCGGGCCACGACCCGATCAGTGTCTGGTAAAGCAAGTACTCATCGTTGCAGTCGGGCGCGAGCTCGCCGTCGACGGTTTGTTTCTTGCTGGCATTGAGGCCGCGCCAGCGCGCTAACGCGGACTTCCATTCCCTGGGGATCTCCGACAGGACGTTGATGCGGGCGCGAACATCTTCGCTGCGCTTGGTGTCGTGGGTGGTGAGAGTCAGCATGGAATGCGGCCAGTGTTTATGACGAAAACCATTCTGGCCGTAAAAAGCTTCTAAGGAGATACCGAACTCCTCCGGGTCGCCGCCCACTTCGTTCAATGAAACTAGACGGTTGTAAACATAGAAGGCCGTGTCTTCCACCCCTTTGGCCATCACCGGCCCGGTCAGCTGTTGAAACTCCATGACGCACTCGACTACGTGCGGCCGGTCGGTTTCGCCGAACCTATGCAAGTTTCGCAGCAGCAGCGTATCGCCGACGAAATCGAAGAGCGCCCGTGCGGTTCGCGGGTTTCGTTTCTTGGCTTCTTGCACGGCGGCTTCGATATATTTCTGGTCCCTTTCCGATACCGTACCCTTCGAAGCGTTCGTATACGTGCGATAGACCGAAAGACAGGCGATCACCTCGCGAATGGCAAACGTCAGGCTGTTGAGAGTGAAGTCTCGATAGTGGCGGTTGCGCTCTGAGATGTTGTCGAGCTGATGGCTGAGAGCGTTGATCTCGCTGGCTAGGGAAACCAACATGATCATTTTCTTGGTGGAATTCACCAGATTGCGGAAGTTAGTTTTCGAGCCGGTGAAGTCGCTGTATATTTTGTCAAAGGCGCGGTGGTTTGTGCGCCGTATGAAAATGCCGTTGACCTGGTTCAGGAAATCGTAACCGGTGGTGCCGCACACCGCCCAGTTTTCCGGCAGGGATTCTCCCTTCGCCAGAATCTTTTCGGCGACGATGTACACCGCCAAAGGATCATCGCTCGCGATGGCCTGGTTCGTGTGGAAATGAGAGCTTTGCTGGAGTTGGTGGAAATAACTCGTGGGGTCCCACAGACCATCCGGATGATCAACGCGCAGGCCGGTAACTTTGCCTTCGGCGAGAAAGCGCAGGATGAGCTGGTGCGTCGCTTGAAAAACTTCGGGCGTCTCGGTGCGGATCGCCGCCAGCTCGTTGATGTCGAAAAACCGGCGGTAATTGATCTCTTCTCCAGCTACCCGCCAAAACGCAAGTCGATAGGGTTGCGCATCCATCAATCCTTCAAGCAAGTCAAAACTCTGCGGGTCGCCAACCGTACCGTTGAACTCGCGAACCGCAAGGTCAATGGCGCTCCGCGCTTCGGCGCTTGCCTGACAAAGCGACGCGATGCGCCGTTTGATGATCTCCTTCTCGCGCCGGCGTTCCTCGAGCTTTTCCGGATCGCCTTGCGTTCGCAATGGAAGGTGGCTGATCGCGGTGAGAATACTCTGGAGCTCCAGCACCTGTTCGTGGTCTTTTCCCAGGGTCTCGGTCAGGCGATCAAGCTGGTGCGTAAGAATGCCGCCGTAGGTGCCCGGCGCGATCGGCAGCTTGGTGTCGTAGTAGTAGACGAAGAAAGGGCCCTCCTCGTAGGCGAGGCGCAACTTGCCATCTTCCAGGACATTGCCGTACAGGTCCTCGAGGATCGGTAAAAGCACTTTGTTTTCCAGGTGCGGATTGACCGGGTGCCAATCGATGTCGAAATAGCCCGCGTAGCTGGAGCTCGGGCCGTTCTCCAGAACATCCGTCCACCAGCTGTTATGAGTTGTCGCAATGCCCATGTGGTTGGGGACGATGTCTAAGATGAGCCCCATCGCGCGTGCCTTTAGTGCCGCGCTAAATGTGGTGAATGCGTCTTCTCCGCCCAGCGTGGGATCGACCTTGCCATGATCGACGACATCATACCCATGGGTGCTGCCGGCGCGGGCTTTGAAAATCGGCGAAGCGTAAACGTCGGATATGCCGAGATCGAATAAGTACTGAATCAACTCCTGGGCGTCGGCAAAACGAAAGTCTTTGTGAAACTGTAGCCGGTAGGTCGCCGTCGGAACGCGCATGATTTTTTCCAGCTTAGCCTAGGCGGCGCGATGCCGGGCGGCGACGCGCTTGCTTCTTGAAATGTCTGCCGGTTCAGCCAGGATGAACAGCGCCAACGATCTTGCTTCCATCTGGTAGGTCGCGCGCCGGCGCATTAGGGGTGACAGGCGCACCATCCCTTCCCGCGTATCCAAGAAGAGCCTCCATTGGCAGTTCGGTTTCAGCTCGGGAAGGACGAAGGGTACGACCTGGTAGTGAGCGTTGAGCAAAATGAGCAGTGTCTCGTCGACGATCCGGTTGCCGCGCGAGTCGGTTTCATGGATTGCGTCGCCCACCAGGCTGAGCCCGAAACAACGAATCTCACCGTTATCCCAGTCTTGACTGCTGATTTCTTCGCCGTCGCAACGAAACCAGGTAAGATCCTTCACTCCCAAGCCGCGGATCTCGCGACCCTGAAAAAAATGGCGCCGCCGCAACACAGGATGTTTGTGAAAGATGCCGATCACGCCACGAGTGAATTCGAGCAAAGATTCACGCCGCGGATCTAGATCCCAGTCCATCCACGAAATCTCATTGTCCTGACAGTAGGCATTGTTGTTGCCATGCTGGGTGCGACCTTTTTCGTCGCCGGCGATAACATCGGCACGCCTTGAGACAACAAGAGAGTCGCGAGGAGATTTCGTTTCTGCCGTTCTCGCAAGTTTAGGACGGCCGAATCATCCGTGGCGCCTTCCACGCCGCAGTTCCAACTGAGATTGTCGTTATGGCCGTCCTGATTGTTTTCGCCGTTGGCTTCATTGTGCTTTTCGTTGTAACTGACCAGATCGTGCAGCGTGAACCCGTCGTGAGCGGTGATAAAATTGATGCTCGCGTGTGGCTTGCGTCCGCTCTGACCATAGAGATCGCTGCTGCCGGTCAAGCGATACGCCATGCTGCCGACTTGTCCGGCGTCGCCCTTCCAAAAACGGCGCACCGTATCGCGGTAGACACCGTTCCATTCCCCCCAGAGAGCCGGAAAATTGCCGACTTGATAACCGCCTTCGCCTAAATCCCAGGGCTCGGCGATCAATTTAACTTGAGACAGAACCGGATCTTGGTGGATAATATCGAAAAATGCACCGAGCCGGTCCACGGCATGCAATTCCCGCGCCAGCGCTGATGCCAAGTCGAAGCGGAAGCCGTCGACGTGCATCTCCAACACCCAATAGCGCAGGCTATCCATGATCAGACGCAAGACCGAGGGATGGGTCATGTCCAAAGTGTTGCCGCAGCCGGTATAGTCCATGTAATAGCGGAAACCGTCTTCTTCCGAGTGTGCGGAGCGATAATAGGACGCGTTGTCGATGCCGCGAAAACACAGCGTCGGTCCCAGGTGATTGCCCTCGGCGGTATGGTTGTAGACCACGTCCAAAATCACTTCGATGCCTTCGCGATGGAGCGTTTTGACCAGGGTTTTGAATTCCGCCACTTGCTGCCCGAGCACGCCGCTGCTCGCGTAGCGTGCGTCCGGTGCAAAAAAGCCGATGGAATTGTAACCCCAATAGTTGGTCAGGTCGCGATCGACGAGATGCTTGTCGGCGACGAATTGGTGCACTGGCATGAGTTCGATGGCAGTGATACCCAACGAGCGGAAATAGTCGAGCACCGGGGGACACGCTAATCCGGCGTAGGTGCCGCGTAAACGTTCGGGCACCTGCGGATGGCGCGCAGTGAACCCCTTGACGTGGAGTTCGTAAATCAAGGTTCGATGCCAATTGGTGTGGGGCGGTGCATCGTCACCCCAACTAAAAGCGGGGTCGATGACAACGCACTTGGGTAGTCCATCGGCGCTGTCTCGCGGGTCAGGCTCCAGGTCGGCGCTCGGATGGCCGATGGTGTAGCCGAAGAGCGCATCGCTCCATTTGATCGTCCCGGCGATGGCTTTAGCATAAGGATCGAGCAACAGCTTGGCCGGATTGAAGCGATGCCCGCGCGCCGGCTCATAGGGGCCATGCACGCGATATCCGTATAATTGCCCTGGCCTCACCTCGGGGAGATAGGCATGCCAGACTTGGGCCGTATTCTCCCGCAGTGGAAAGCGCGCGATTTCCCGCTGGCCATCCGGCCAGTCGTATAAACAGAGATCGACTCCCGTGGCATTTTCGGAAGTGAGTGAAAAATTAACTCCCGCGCCATCCCATGTGGCGCCGAGGGGATAGGGTTTGCCAGGCCAGACTCTCATCGCGAGGCTCCTGGATTTATTTTCTCAGTGTTGATGACGCGCGCGAAAAGCGCCAGCGACGTGGGCTGTAAGTGCAATTCGGCGCTTTCCCCTGAAGCGATTTCCAACGGCAACAAGCTGCCGCTACCTTGCCAGCGCGCGTCGCTGGAGTCCAGAATTTTGCGCCATCGCCCGGACGCCACCGACGGGGCGAACGAGGCCGGCGCAGTGTTGAAATTTAATATTGTCATGACGACCTCGCTGCCGCTCCAACGGCGCAGCAGCAGGACGCGCTCGTTGTCGAAACCGAGAACTTGACACTGCTCTTTGCTCAACTGCGCCAACGGCGCGAGTTCTCTGCGCAGGCGCAGTAGCTCTCGATAGAATTCCCAGAGCGCGTGAAATTTGCCAGCGCGCTTGAGTCGATGGTTGAGCTTGGCGCGCAGAAAGGTGTTTTCATCCTGGGGATCGGGCGGCTCGCCTTGCCAGCTAAACGCCGCGAATTCATGGCGCCGGCCGTTGCGCACGGCAGCGATCAGGTCGGCATCACCGTGACTAATGAAATATGGAAACGGCGCTTCCTCGCCGTATTCCTCGCCCATGAAAATTAACGGGATAAACGGCGATAGGATGACCGCGGCGGCGGCGAGCTTTAACGCTTCGAAGGATACCAACTGGCTCAGCCGCTCGCCGAGCATGCTGTTGCCCACCTGATCATGGTTCTGTGAAAACACCACAAAGCGCTCGGCGGGAATGTCTTGGGTCGTGGTCCCGTGCCGGCGCCTGCGATATTTGGAATACTCGCCGGAATAAACAAAGCCTTCCCGATACGCCTTTACGAGTTGGTGGAACTCGCCGTAGTCGGCATAGTAGCCGCTGTTGTCACGGGTCAAGACGGCGCGCAACGCGTGATGAAAGTCGTCATTCCATTGGCTGTCGAGTCCGAATCCGCCACGCTCGCGCGAGCGTATTAAGCGCGAATCGTTAGCTGCGCTCTCGGGAAACAAAAGCACTTGGCGGTTGAGCCTCTTGGCTTGTTCGTGGACAGAATCCGCAAGTTGTTCGAGGAAAGTGTAAGGAGAGTAGTCGAGGATCGCATGCACGGCGTCCAAACGCAGCGCGTCGAAGCGAAATTCGGTAATCCAGTAAAGCGCGTTGTCGATAAAAAAACGCCGCACATGATCGCTTTCCGGCCCATCGAAGTTAAGCGCCAGACCCCACGGAGTTTTGTGGCGATCGGTAAAATAAGGGCCGAAATCGGCGAGATAATTGCCCTCTGGCCCGAGATGGTTGTAGACCACGTCGAGGACGACGGCCAAGCCGACTTTATGACAAGCGTTGACGAACCGCTTGAGACCTTGCGGCCCGCCGTAAGAATTTTGCACGGCGAAGGGCAGGACGCCGTCGTAACCCCAATTTCGACCTCCCGGAAACTGCCCCACCGGCATGAGCTCAATAGCCGTAACGCCCAGGTCCCGCAACTCGGCCAGATGCGGGATAATTGCGTCGAAAGTTCCTTCGGCCGTGAACGCGCCTGCATGCAGCTCGTAGATCACGTAATCTCCTAGCGCCAGTCCGCGCCACTCGGCGTCATCCCACGGATAAGCCGCATCGGTAACTTGCGATGGGCCATGGACGCCTTGCGGTTGCAAGCGTGATGCCGGGTCGGGCCGGTCTGCGCCGCCGTCCAGTTGGTAAGTGTAGAGCGCGCCGGGGAATACGCTATCCGCCGTTACCTGATGATAGCCCTGCGCATCTTTGTGCATCGCCACCCATCGGGGTGGATCGCAATGAAGATGCAAGTCAACACGCTCGAGGAACGGCGCCCAGACGATAAACTCTGTCCGGCCGGCGCCTAGGTCGTTGGGTCCCAATTGGCGCGTTTGATTCGTGCTCACAGCGTGCTCACCAACATTTTTGGTTGCTTGACTGGCGAAGGCTTCAATCTGTGCTCCGTCGCAGGGGGACGCGGTCGCTGTGCAATAAATCCATCTTGCTCACCCTTTCAGAGTGATCGCTCTGACGTCGCGCTCTTGGAGCCAACGACGGTACCGCGATAGTCGTTTGAGGAGCTTTGTTGCCGCGTCCCGCTAACTTCAGCCCGCGCTCTTAAAAAACGATGCCGACAACGGCGGCAACGCCAGAGTCAACGAATGAGAACGCCCGTGTAGCGGGATCGGCATCGCTTCAACGCCGCCGAGATTACCCATGTTAGTGCCGGCGTATTCGGTAGCATCGCTGTTCAAAACCTCTTGCCAAAATCCGCCGCGCGGCGCGCCGATTCGATAGCTGTAGCGCGGCACCGGCGTGAAATTACAAATCGCTAGAATGATCGTCGAGGTCGATTTGCCCTTGCGGATTAAGCTCACCATGCTGCTCTCGGCATCGCCACAGTCGACCCATTCAAAGCCCGCGGGATCGCAGTCCCACTCATGCATGGACGGTTCGTTTTTGTAGAAATGATTCAGCTCACGCAGCCACTTCTGTAATCCGGCATGAAGCGGATAATCGATCAGGTCCCACTGCAAGCTGCCATCATGCGCCCACTCTTGCCACTGGCCGAACTCGCCGCCCATAAAGAGCAATTTCTTCGACGGCTGGGCGTACATGTAGCCGAACAAGGCGCGCAGGTTTGCGAACTTCTCCCAGTCGTCGCCGGGCATCTTGCCGATCAGCGATCCTTTGCCGTAAACGACTTCGTCGTGGGACAGCGGCAAAACAAAATTTTCCTGAAACGCATAGAGCATGCGAAAGGTCAGCTTGTCGTGATGATAGCGCCGAAAAATCGGGTCTTGGCGCATATATTCCAGCGTGTCGTGCATCCAGCCCATGTCCCACTTGAGCCCAAAACCCAACCCTCCAACGTATGTCGGTCGCGAAACCATCGGCCAAGCCGTGGACTCCTCAGCGATGGTTTCAACGCCGGGATAGCGTTGGTAGATCTCCGCGTTCAAGCGGCGCAGAAATTCGATCGCTTCAATATTTTCCCTGCCGCCATACTTATTTGGAATCCATTCGCCTTGCTTGCGCGCGTAGTCGAGATAGAGCATGGATGCCACCGCGTCCACCCGCAGCCCGTCGACATGGTATTTCTCGAGCCAGAAAAGCGCGTTGCTAATGAGAAAGCTTTGCACCTCATGGCGGCTGTAATTGAAAATGTAGCTGTTCCATTCGGGGTGATAACCCTGTCGCGGGTCGGCATGTTCGTACAAGTGAGTGCCGTCGAAATAGGCCAGACCGTGTTCGTCGCTGGGAAAGTGCGACGGCACCCAGTCTAAGATAACCCCGATCCCGCGTTGGTGCAGGGTGTCGATGAGATACATTAAATCCTGCGGCGCGCCATAATTGCCGGAGGGCGCGAAGTAGCCGGTGATCTGGTAGCCCCACGATCCGAAGAACGGATGGTCCATGACCGGCAGAAACTCGACATGGGTATAGCCCATATGGTGCAGATAGTCCGCCAGTTGCGGCGCCAGCTCGCGGTAGGAGAGGGATCGATTGCCTTCTTCGACCACGCGCCGCCAGGAGCCGACGTGCATCTCGTAAATGGTCATGGGTTTGTCGAGGCCTTGGCGCTGTGCGCGCTTGGCCGTCCATTCCCGGTCGTTCCACTGGTAATCCAAGTCCCACACGATGGAAGCGAACTTCGGCGGTATCTCATTGAAGATGGAGAATGGATCGGCTTTATCAACGCGGTAGCCGTCGAAGCGCGAGCCGATATGGTACTTGTAGAGTGTCCCTTTGCCGATCCCTGGGAAAAACCCTTCCCATATGCCCGACTGGCCTTTTGGGTAAAGTGGGTGGCGGCCTTTTTCCCAATCGTTAAACTGGCCGATGACGCTGACATGATTGGCATTGGGCGCCCACACGGCAAAGTATGTGCCGGCGTGACCGTCCGCTGTGACGACACGGGCGCCGAGCTTGTCATAAAGGTAAAAATGGGTGCCCTCGTTGAACAGATATAGGTCCTGATCGGTAAGGAAAGTGACAGATTCTGTGTTCATGTTTTGTTCTTACTCCCTTCACGACGCAGCTGATGAATCCTCTGCAAAGTTTCTTTGATCTCAGGTAGGGCGCAAATCTGCTCCAAGGAAAACCGCGCTTTGCGCCGCCAGTTGGGCCGTTCCTGCCAGGTGCCCGGCACGTTTTGCGGTAAAGCCTCCAACCATAGATCTTCGAGATTAATCAGCAACAGGTCTGTGCGCGCCGCGGCCAGGTACAATAGCCACGCGTTAACCACTGCCATCAGCTCGTATTGAGTTTCGTGTAACCAGCCGCGGGCGCGCAGAAAAACCATCAACGCCTGCCGTTGCTGCGCGCGTTTGATCTGTTCGGTCTCGACTTCCGCTTCGTCAAGCAAGCCCAGGTCGCGCCGATCGTCGATGTCGGCGCCGGTCCAAAAGCCAGCAAACGTCGCGGTATCATGGGTGTTGAGGCTGACCACAGCGCGCGGTGGAATTTCCGCCAAGGCGTTGTCGGGATCCTGGCGCACACAGAATTGGCCGACGTACATTCCGGAGATCCGATGTCTTTCCATCGCCACGTTGACATAGGGTGGCACCGTGCCCAAATTCTCCCCGATGATTTGTGCTTGGTGGCGGTGTGATTCCAGATTGAGCACAGCGTAAAACTCCTCGGCGGGGTAGCGGACATAGACGCCTTCGGTTGGCGCACAGCCTTGTGGAATCCAGAAAGAACGATGCAGCCCCATGACATGATCGAGGCGCAGGAATCGAGCATATTGCAGATGATGGCGCAGGCTCTCAATGTAGTAGCGGTAGGCTTGGCGGCGTAATCCATCAGGATGGAGCGGTGGAAAACCCCAATTCTGCCCTCTGACGAAAAAATCGTCCGGCGGCGCGCCACCGCTCGCGTCCAAAGCGAATCCTTCGCGCTCGCGCCAGACATCATAGCCGTCCCGGTTCACTCCCAACGGAAAATCCAGATAGAGCGCGGCGCCGCCAGTCCGGTATTTCTCCGCCAGGGCGCGCATCTGCTCCTCGCACTGCCATTGTACGTAAAGGTGATACTGTTTGATGTGTTCGATATCATCTCGGGGTCGGAGCGCGCCATCGCGACTGGCAGCGTCCCATTGCTGCCAGGGCTTACGTTCACCGTCGGTTTTCGCGCGAAAAGCGGCGTAGTCCCGCGCGCGCGGATGGATTGCGACGAAGCGCTCGAATTCGATGCGCCGCTCCGATGACCGCTCCAACAGACAGTGCAAGAGTGTCTCCAGGACGCGCCGCTTCAATGCCATCACGCGCCGGTAATCAACCAGGGAATTGCCGCGCAGAACGGCCAACTCGGCGGCAAACGCCGAGGATTGAATAATCGACCGAGCCGCGACGCAGGATTGCAGCTCCGGTATCCGGGTGACGTCGAGATAGAATTCATTCCAAAAGAGCCGGCTCACAGGAGCATAAGGGCTCGGATTGAAGGGTTCGTCGAGAAACGCGGCAAATAAGGGTAGCGTACCAACCGCATGGCCGCCGAACCCGCTAACGAAGTCTACCAACTCGGTAAGATCGGTAAAATCGCCGGCGCCCCAGCTTCTGTGAGAAGCGAGTGCATATACAGGACAAAAAATGCCCCAGGAATTCGTTTCGGAATCGTCGTCCCTGTAGGCTCGCGACGGCGCCACGAAGAGATGGCGCTCCAGCGCCAGGTCGCCAATTTGTAAGTGTAAAATGTGGTAGCCCAGCGGTAACGCTTCGGCAGCAAGCAACCGCCGGATCACGTAGCGCATGCCGTCAATTTCGCGCGCCGCCGGTGGGAGCCGAACATCGTCATGTAATTCAATATCGATTTTCTCGCCGGCTTCCGGAATCAACTGACAATCGACTGCGGTCTCAGCCAGGGGGCTGGGCAAACGCAGCTTTAGCCGTAACGGCGCGCCGTCCCAAACGACGATCACCGGATCGATGACTCGTTGCCAGAGGAATTGTCGCCGCTGGCGTAGCGCGCTGGCCAGGTCTGACATTTTGCCCACCGGCGCGCCAAGCATTCTGAGGATTGCGAGGATGGCTTCCGGCGGAGCAGTTCGAAGCTGGCCCTGAACATCGTGGTAACTTGCCTGGACGTTATAGGCGCGCGCCACTTGGGATAATAGTTTTCTCTCCGCGATCATGAACGTTCTGCCTTGTCCTCTAAGCCGATTATCTGCAAAATTCCCGCGATCGGAACGCCGACCCAGTCGGGACGGTTGTTGAGTTCGTAACCAAGCTCATAGGTCGCCTTTTCTAAAAGGTAGAGGTCCAACATCAGAATCGATTCCTCGCGCGATTTCGGCAGGAACCCAGCCGTCGCGGTAGCTGCCAAATAGCCCTTTAAGAAACTGACCGATACCCAGAGGTTCCAATAGCGCGCCCACTGATTCAGTAACGCGACGTCTTCCGGCCTTATGCCGCCGATTTTGAGTTTCGCCACAGTGGCATAATTAAAGGAACGCAGCATGCCGGCGACATCGCGCAAGGGCGAGCGTTTGATGCGCCGTTCGGTGATTGGCCGGGCGGGCTCGCCTTCGAAGTCGATGATGACAAAATCCTTGCCGGTAAAAAGCACCTGACCGAGATGATAGTCGCCGTGGCAGCGAATGCGCATCGCGGTAATCCTGGTTTCCACGATTTGGCGGAAACGCTCGACTATCACGCTTTCCAGTCGCACGACTCTCTCGGCGTCGGGACGGATCTCTTCGGGCAACCCCGCCAGGCGATTTCTGAGTAAGGTTAACGATTGGTTCGCCGAAGTGCGCATGTTTTGATAAAGCGAGCGGCGGTACAACGCCGTGAACGGTTCCGGCGCGAACGCCGGAGTTTTCGCATCCGAAGCGAGAGCGACGTGCAATTCACCGGTGCGCCGGCCCAAAAGATGAGCGGAGGATAGATAGCCGCCGATAGTTTCCTGCGCCAATGCGGGGATATCATTCTCTACCAGTTGGGCCAGCGAGGCTTGGGGTAGGGAGGTTTCCTCCACATTCGGCCCGGTGGGTTAAGATTTCATCAAAGAAACGACCCAAGCTATCCAGCGTGTAATGCCAGGCGTCTCCCTCATTGGCCACGAGGCCCTGCAGAATTCCTATCGTCGCGGGTTCGGCCCGGCCCTTGCGCATTTCCAATGCACCGGCGAGGGCAGGTGCGTGCGTAAACGCCGCTTTTTCGGTGAGGAAGCGGCCGATTTCGAGATCGAGATTGAGCCCTTCGCTGACGCGCCGGAATAGCTTTAGAATCAGCCGGTCGCCGTAAATCACCGAAGTATTGCTTTGCTCCCGTTTGAGAACTGACGGTTCAAGGGCCGCCTCCGTACTGCCGCGCAGCTTGCGAAAGATCTTTGACGGCTCGGCCGAAATCTCAGCGCCGTGGTTGTTGTAGCGCCTGCGGCGACCTATCGCCGCAAGTAACGCTTTGCAAAAACTCGCGTCGTAAAGTGCGTCATAAAGCACGCCTTCGCTTTCGCTTGCCTTTTCCATGACTTGCAATTGCGCGACAATCGCGTGCGGGCTTGACTGGCGTAGCTCGAAGGCGCGCCTTCCGGACGCAAAGCCCAGCGCTATCAAGTAACTCTCGGGTACGCCACCGAGATACTGAACTTCCCAGGTCGTAAAAAACGCGTTTACCGAATCGGTGGCGAAGGGAATGATGTCAACATTCTTGACCGAGCGGATTTGCTGCGCCTTGCCGCCGAACCAACGGCAACTGAGTAAGTAGGCCGGTAGTGTACGTTCCAGCATCTCCCGGGCCTTGGCCTCAAAAATATGCTCCCAAGGAGCACCAACTACTATCCTCGCGGGTTCGAATCCATCGACGACCGCGCGGATCTCCGTCTTCTGCGGTGGCTCGAGCTTGAACCAGTAGAAGGCGTGGGGGCCGAAGGTGAGGAAATAGGGTAGCTCGCCAATGGGTGGAAAGCGGGTGTGGCCGAAGAGCTCCACGGGCACCCGACCTTTATAGGCGGAGAGATCAAGCTCGGCGCAATTGACAAAACGCGACAGGTTGGCGGCGACCAGGATAATTTCATCCTGGTAACGGCGGATGAAGACTAGCGCCTTGCGGTTCTCCGGCAGGAGGAATTCGATGCTGCCTTCGCTGAAGGCTCGGTAACTCTTGCGTAGGCGCACGAGCCGTTTCATCCACCAAAGCAGCGAACTGGGATTTTGCTGTTGCGCTTCGACGTTGACGGTCTCGTAGTGGTGTTCTGGATCAATGATCACCGGAAGGAACAGCTTTTGCGGATTGGCCCCCGAAAAGCCGGCGTTGCGGTCGCCGCTCCATTGCATCGGCGTGCGCACACCGTTGCGGTCGCCGAGATAGATGTTGTCGCCCATGCCGATCTCGTCGCCGTAATAAATCACCGGTGTTCCGTTAAGCGAGAAGAGCAGGCTGTTGAGCAATTCCATGCGCCGCCGATTGTTGCCCAGCAGCGGTGCCAGGCGGCGGCGGATGCCGAGATTGATACGGGCGCGCGGATCGTTGGCATAGACGCGGTACATGTAGTCGCGGTCTTCGTCGGTGACCATCTCCAGCGTCAGCTCATCGTGATTGCGCAGGAACATCGCCCACTGGCTCGATTCCGGAATCGGTGGTGTCTGTTCGAGGATGTCGATGATCGGAAAGCGGTCCTCCATGTGGACGGCCATGAACAGCCGCGGCATGACCGGAAAATGAAAAGCCATGTGGCACTCATCGCCGGCGCCGAAGTAAGCGACCGCGTCTTCCGGCCACTGGTTGGCTTCGGCGAGCAACATGCGGTTCTGGTATTTCTTGTCGACATGGCGCCTGAGCTCTTTTAAGAATGCGTGGGTCTCCGGGAGATTCTCGCAATTGGTTCCTTCGCGCTCGTATAGATAGGGAACGGCATCCAAACGCAGGCCATCGACGCCCATATCGAGCCAGAAGTCCAAAACGCTGAATAAAGCGCTCTTCACTTCCGGATTGTCGAAATTCAAATCCGGCTGGTGCGAATAAAAACGGTGCCAATAATAGGCCTTGGCGACGGGGTCCCAGGTCCAATTTGAGAGTTCGAAGTCTTTAAAAATGATACGGGCTTCGTGGTACTTGTCTTGGGTGTCGCTCCAAACATAAAACTTTCGCGCGGCGCTGCCTGGCTTTGACTCGCGCGCGCGCTGAAACCAGGAATGACGGTCCGAAGTATGATTGACCACGAGTTCGGTGATGACCCGGATGGAGCGTCGATGCGCTTCGCGTAAGAAGATTTTAAAATTGTGAAGGGTGCCGTAGTCGGGATGAATATCGGTGTAATCGGCGATGTCGTAGCCGTCGTCGCGCAACGGAGAAGGGTAAAAGGGCAACAGCCATAGGGCAGTCACGCCGAGGTCCTGGAGGTAATCAAGCTTCTCGGTGAGGCCCATGAAGTCGCCGATGCCGTCGCCGTTGCCATCGCAAAAAGCGCGGACGTGGACTTCATAGATCACCGCGTCTTTATACCAGCGTGGATTGTCTTCCAGTATTCCCGCTTCGTTGTTTTTGTGTTGCCGGCTCATCGTTCCGTCGGTCCTGCTAGAAAAAATAGTCGAAATCCTGCTCGCGGCGCAGCCGAGGACGCACGAAAAAAATGTGCGCCGGCACGCTGCGTGGGTCGAGCTGCACGAAGTTTTTCGCGCTCTGCCAGAGATAACGCGCGTCGGTTAATAGTTCGTGCATCTGATACGGTTGTTGCGGATCGAGCCCGAGCGATTCCGTGTCGAGATCGACCCATCCTGACTGGACATGATGGGGGTCCAAATTCACCATTGCAACAATGACGTTGGACAGGTCCTCGGTTTGCTTGCTGAAGCAAATGATCTGTGGATTATCGATGTCGTGAAATTTTAAGCTGCGGTCGCTCTGCAGTGCGCGATTGTCGCGTCTGATCCGATTAACCAGGGCAATGAATTCTTTCAAGCTGTCGGTCTTATTGAAGTCCCAGTGCTTGATCTCGTACTTTTCGGAGTTGAGATATTCTTCGCTGCCCGGTTCACGGGCGATATTTTCGCAATCCTCAAAGGCGGGGCCGTAAATGCCGTAGTTGGCGCCCAGCGTGGCAGCCAAAACTAGGCGTGCCATGAAGGCCGGTCGCCCGCCGAACTGCAGATACTCAGTCAAAATGTCCGGCGTATTAGGCCATAAGTTGGGCCGAAAGAAATCCGCCAAGTCGCTTTGCGCAAGCTCGCTGAAGTACTGCGTTAGCTCCGCCTTCGTGTTGCGCCAGGCGAAGTAAGTGTACGACTGGCTGAAGCCGAGCTTGGCCAGGCGGTACATGACTTTGGGCCGGGTGAAGGCTTCGGCGAGGAAAAGGGTGTCGGGATAATCTGTTTTTATCTCGGCAATAACCCACTCCCAGAACGAAAACGGTTTGGTGTGCGGGTTGTCGACGCGAAAGATGCGCGCGCCCTGGTCGCACCAGAAAACGAAAATGCTTTTGAGCTCCTGCCATAAAGTTTGCCAGTCGTCGCATTCGAAATCGAGGGGATAGATATCCTGATATTTCTTTGGCGGATTTTCCGCGTATTGAATGCTGCCGTCGGGCCGCTTGCGAAACCATTCGGGATGGTCGTGGACGTAGGGATGGTCCGGCGTGCATTGAAAAGCGATATCGAGGGCGATTTCAATGTCCTGTTCTTTTGCCTTTGTGACGAGAGTGCGAAAATCTTCGAGCGTGCCGAGCTGCGGATCAATCGCTTTGTGACCGCCCTCCTTGGCGCCAATGGCCCAGGGGCTACCGACATCGTCCGGCGCGGCATTGACAGTGTTATTTTTGCCCTTGCGAAAGGAATTGCCGATCGGGTGAATCGGCGGCAGATAAAGAACGTCGAAGCCCATTGCCGCAATATATGGCAGCCGCGCGAGACAGTCTTTCAATGTCCCGTGGGCGCCGGCCTTGGCGGCGCAGGAGCGCGGAAATATTTCGTACCATGAACTAAAACGTGCCTTCAGCCGGTCGACGGCGATGCTGAGCTGCTTGTCATAGGTCGCCGTGAAGCGGCGTTCCGGATGTTGTTCCATGAGCAACGCCAGCGCTTCGTCCAAGGCCAGGCGGGCTGCGTCCGAATCGTTCGACCGTAATTCCGTGGCGAATCGTTCCAGCTGTTTTCGCGCCGCGCCGGTGGCACGCCGGGCGCCAAACTGAACCAGCTCCGCACCCGTCAAAAGATCGAGGGTGATATCTTGTCCGGCTTCGACTTTCTTGGCGAAGCTATGGCTCCACGACTTAAAACGATCGATCCAAGCCTCGATGGTAAAGCGGTAGTTGCCCATTTCCGTGACTTTGAATTCGCCGCGCCAGCGGTCGTTCGCCAGAGGACTTAGCGGGACTTCGTGCCAACCCTGTTCGCTTGGCCCGCGGTAACGAAGGGCTGCGGATAAGGTGTCATGACCGTCGGCGAAAATATCCGCTTCGACGACCACAAGGTCGCCGACAACGCGCTTCGCCGGAAAACGCCCACCGTCAATCTCCGGTTTAACGTTTTCAATAACCACGCGGCAGCGTTCTTCCCGGCTCCCTTCCCTGAGTGCCGTTAACAATTGCTCTTTGAGTATTTCTTTGCGAGCCATACTTGTCTTCCCTTTGATTTTCGCGAGCCGATATGAATACGGCTTGGCGGTGGGATAGGGGTCGCGCGGTTTACGCGTCAACATTATTATTATTATATTTTGGCACCGAACCCAACCAACATACTCATTGCCACCTATTATTAAGATTTGAGATGTTCCACCGACTGAAACAGTCCATGAAAGTCTGAACTCGCGCTGCTTAAGCGCAATTCAGATGCCAATGCAGAGAGGTTAAGAAAACTGCGTAATACGAGGGTCGGAAGGGCTGGTTTTGCGATCGTGCTGTGCACAATGTTCACAGGTTGCCAATTCACTGTGCATGAACGACCCAGTTGGAATTCATCGAAGCCGCTTGGCGACGCAAAGCCCGTGCTCGTTTCAGTGGGTCTGAACCGGATTCAACGCATGCTTGATCTGCCGAACCTGAGGGCTGACGGACTTACGTAAATCCTTTCCCAATTTCCTTAAATCTCGCCACCGCGGCTTTCGCTTTCTGACCGAAAGCGTGGTGCGATACGTTCGCGCTCTGAGATCACGCTCGCGTAAACTTTCTCGCGTGCGCTTGGGAGCGGAAATCGGTCTCGCCTGGAGCAAACGGTTAATAATAAGACGAGGAATAATCCAAACACGGTATTCGTGTTTGTACTTTTCGCTGACCTCGCCCAAGGCGTAGTCCGAGGGAAAAGCCTACCTTAGATTTATAGGGGGTTGAAACAGAACCCTGGGAAAGGCGGAGCGAATGAAGCCCAGAAAGCCCGCTAAGGAGAAAACTCCAAATGCTCCTTAGCCAACGCGCGTAAAAACATCCCGGCGGCTCCAAATTGTCTTACGGTTGTTTTCAACCGGCTCATTGCTTTCGCTCGATAAGATGGTCACCCGTTCGCTCGTTAGGTGCGGCCGCCGGGATGTTCCGCATGCTGGAAAGGCTGTGTTTAGGTTTCCATTGAGTCGCTCAAGGTAGCGAATTCTTCCAAGCACACTGACAATCCGCTCCTCAGATCCCCAGTCACTCCAATACACGCCTTGGACCGGGAGAACGAGGACGGGGCAGGGGCGTTGCGATGAAAGTGATTGCAGCAGCCCGTGGGAAAAGTTGACCGGATTTAAGTGGGTGTAAACATCTCTGATCACGTCGACCTCGGAAGGTGTGCCAACAGCATCCAGAACCTTCGCGAAGGAGTTATGAAGCATAGGATCAAGTTTGGCGACCCATCGAAGGAGCATTTGGGCCTTGAAGACCATTACCATGGTATTCCATAGGCCTCCGTTGAGGATGATTTCCCGCCCGAGCGATGGTTCAGGTTTTTCGATGAACTTGGAAACTTCGCGCGCTACCGCTCGACCCAGGCTCTTTAGCTCTCTTCCAGGCAGAATGTAGCCGTATTCCGGCTCTGGTTGGCTTGGTCTAATTCCCAGAAGAACAAGCCGGGATGGATCCTCCTCGATCACGCGAAACGCGAGTTCCACGTAAGACATGAACAGGTCCTCCTCCAAAACGAAATGGTCCGACGGGAAAACTACCACGGTGGATTCGGGATAGCGTTTATACAGATGCACAAGCGGCAGGAGCACTCCCGGTCCCGTCTCTTTATTGGCGGGTTGTACGATGACTCGACCGTTGGGCTGGGTGGAAAGCTGCCGTGTTACCTCGGGATAGCGGAGATGGCTCTTGTTCACGACGGTAAAGATCCGCTCTGCGCGAATCAATTCCTGTGCGCGGCAGAAAGTATGCTCGAGCATGGAACGCTTGCCCATGATGTTGACATACTGCTTGGGGAGAGAGTCAGCGCGCAACTTTCGAATGAAAGGCTGTAACCGTTTACCTTCACCAGCAGCCAGAATGATTCCGCAACGAGGCGGGACGCCGGTTCCTGGGCAAGTTTTGTGAAGCATGCTGATGTAAGGTTGGCAATTTTCAGACCACAACGCTTCACTGGTCTTCAGTCGGTTTGTTAAAGATATTTCAAAGAGCCCCTGCCGATTGGCGGGTTACAATTATGAGAGAGGACACGGGAACTTACGAAGTAGACTTTGCATTTTCGGTATCGTGATAGCTGCAGCCGTGAACGGACTAGCAAGAAAAGACGCGAAGATAAGCCTCGCGGGTGAGGCGCAAATGCGCGGCTGTTGTGGCGTGGTTGTGCGCGGGTTCGCTGCGTTGCTGATGTCAAGTTCGTTATTATGTTTGCGACGAAAGATGTTTTTCGTTGGCACAAGGTATGCTCTGTTTTAGTCCCTGAAAGGAATCGAACATGTTTGAAGGTCTTTTTCAGCCGATGCACCTGCTTGTTGTTTTTGTAATCGCTGTTCTTGTTTTTGGGCCAAAAAAACTTCCGGACCTGGGGAAGGCGCTTGGTGATTCGATTCGTGAGTTCAAAAAAGCAATGAGTGGGGACGAGAAAGACTCTCCTACGCCCTCTGGGGTTCCTGAAAAACAGGACGAAATGAAACGGACCGACGAGCTACTTCCCAAGTAAGACTGAGGCGAAACGGTTCTTCTGCCACACATTTTTGCCGCGTCTCTCCGTCTGCTTATCCTTGCTGTTTACCAAAAACCCTGTAACCCGTTTGCGTCGATATTTTGTTTTCTATGGCATCCTTCTTGCGCTACGTATGGGGAGTTCGTGTGAGATCGGGGCCGAGATTTTAGTAGACGTTGATGGGCATCGTATATCTTTTGTTGGCTATAATTGCAGTGAGTTGGGTGTTTGCGCCATCCGGGAGTTGAGCGTCAGGTAGGCTTAACGGGGAAGAATTTCAAGTAATGAAGGGACATCGTGCGCGCCCGGGTAAAGACCGGGGAAAGGTTCACCGAAAACACCGTCCTGACAGTCAAGCCAACAGTAAAGCAGGTCAGTGGACCAGTCGCCGTCCGCTTCTAAGGTCCAATAATTCCAATCTATGCGGGTCTGCTTACGACGCACAGCGTTGAGGTAGGTTTCCTGCATATAGTCGATAACTTCATCAGTCACTCCTTCATCATGCAATCGCGCCAATTCCCCGGCGGTTAGACGATACACGGCATTGGAGTCCCGCATCTTCGCGACTATCGTTGAAGCGGGCACGCCTTGTCTACTCATTTGTAAGGCTTCGGCTGTGGTGACCGGTGCCGGTTGGTTAGCGAGCGCGAGAGTCGTAGGAGCACTGAGCGCAATGAGTACCGCCACCGTAGCGACGAGCGGGATACGGCAGCTTAGGTTCTTGGAGACAATGCTTTCCATTTGTCCTCCCTCATCCAAAGGTGCGAACGACTTGTGTCAACAATAAGAACGGCTCCATGATCACGGAAGCAATCCCCATGCCATGACCCGAAATATCTGACAACGACAGAGATTGTCAAACTTTAGACAGCCGTCTTGGCCCGCAACTTTCAGTGAGGCCAAAATGTGGGACGCGTTGGGGCTTTCTGGAACCCTAGCGAGGCGTCCTCGGCGCGTCCGTCACGGAAAATCCCGTATTCACCCGTGCACAAAATTGGAAGACGAAGGACTTTTATAGGAGCGTGGAAAAAACCGAAACTCTGGAATCACCGTTCTCCGGCACTCTTCTTGCCCACTTATATGGAATGGGGGACAACGACATGGAAGGACAGAACCGATCTTACCGCTGGTCCGTCGAAGAGATCCGTTACGGTTCAATTGAGCGTGCTCACGTGGACACCGAGCCGGAGCTGTTTTACCTTTTAGCCTCCGCGTCCTTTGTAGAAATCACATCAGATGTTTACGCCCAGAACCTCATCGATTACTTCCATTCTGATAAAGAGGTGAGGAGCTGGGTTGAACGGCAATGGCGGCATGAAGAGGTGCAACACGGCGTTGCGCTCAAACGCTATGTCAATACAGCCTGGCCGGAGTTCGACTGGACTAAGGCTTACAATCAGTTCTACGCCGAATACTCAGTTTGTTGCCAAACCAAAAAATTAGGCCCGACGCCAGCGCTGGAGATGGCCTCACGATGTGTAGTCGAAACCGGGACTGCGACCCTGTATGCGATGGTGCAGTGTATGAGCGACGAGCCTGTGCTGCGCACTCTAGCTGCCTTGATCAGGAACGATGAAGTGCGACATTACAAGTACTTTTATCAATATTACCTGCGCTATCAAAAACTGGAACGAGTTCCGCGCTACACAGTACTTCGGACCTTGTGGAACCGGGTCTCTGAAGTCAACGACGAAGACGCTTACTGTGCGTTCAAGCATGTGTTTATCGAGCGTGATCCACGGCATCAGCTGCACGACGGGGCTTACAAAGCGTTTTGCCGCCACTACAGGCTGCGGGCACGGAGCTGCTACCCCTATGATATGGCAATCAAGATGTTCCTGAAGCCCATTGGACTCAACCGGTGGGTCCAACGGGCGGCGATTCCGCTACTGTTACTGGGGGCGAGATATTTCGCTTAGGCTTTTTGGGTGTTCCGTTTTGTTCCGGGTAAGAGTGGGTTAGCATGAAAAAAAGCCCCTCTGATGCCGAAGCAAGACTGTAGTCCTTTGTTGCCTTAGTAGTCATTCACGTAAATATGGCGATGTATAAATCATTGTTAATTTCTGCTGTTTCTGCTACCGTCATCCCGACGGAGGACGGTCAGAATGCCCAGATCCAGCCCGTTCCAAATCGTGCTCTCGAAACAGGAAAGAGAAGTCTTGCAACGCCGCGCGCGAAAATATACGTTGCCGTATTTCGAGGTCTTGCGTGCCAAGATGATCCTGCTTGCGGCACAGGGACGAGCCAATGATGAAATCGGCGCATCCCTGGACATCGGACGTGATGTGGTCAGTCTGTGGCGCAAGCGGTTCTTCCATGAGCGATTGCCAGGACTGCAAGAGCGACCCCGACCGGGCCGCCCCCCGGTTTTTCCCCCCAGAGGTGGTCGTGCAGGTAAAGGCCATCGCGTGTGAGCTGCCAGCGACGCTGGGCGTGCCGCTTTCCCGTTTGAGTTCCGCAGATATCGTGCGTGAGGCGCAACGCTCAGGCATCGTGGCGACCTTAAGCAACAAGACCGTTTGGCGGTGGCTGCACGAGGATGCGATTCGCCCTTGGCAACATCGCACCTGGATTTTCCCGCGCGATCCGCAATTTATCTCGAAAGCCGGGCGTATCCTCGACCTGTACGCGAGGCACTGGGAAGGCCGCCCCCTGCGAGAGGACGAGTTTGTGCTCTCGACTGACGAGAAGACCAGCATCCAGGCGCGCATTCGAAAGCATGCCTCCTTGCCGCCCCGTCCAGGCCAGCCTGCTCGTGTCGAGCACGAGTACGCGCGGGGCGGCGCCTGGGCGTACCTCGCCGCGATGGATGTTCATCGCGCGAAATTCTTCGGCCGTTGCGAGCAGTCCACCGGCATCGAGCCGTTCAATCGCCTGGTTACCCAGGTCATGACGCAGCCACCGTATCGCGACGCCCACCGAGTATTCTGGATCATGGACAACGGCTCGTCGCATCGCGGCCAGCCGTGTGTTCGGCGCCTCAAAGCAGCCTTCCCCACCCTCGTCCCGGTGCATGGACCGGTCCACGCAAGCTGGCTCAATCAAATCGAAATCTACTTCTCCATCGTTGAACGCAAGGCGCTCACGCCCAACGACTTCAACTCGCTTGCGGAAGTCGAAAACCGACTCCTTGGCTTCCAACAATACTATGAGAACATCGCTGCGCCATTCGAGTGGAAATTCACGCGTGACGACCTTAAGGCAATGATGACAAAGCTTCATGCGCAACCTAATTCGCTTTGCTTGGCGGCTTAGATGAATACGTTGCCAAACTTATGAACCGAACTACTTAGGGTTGTAGGTTGGAGCGTCGAACCGACCGTTGTGTTAGGGTCGCGGGCACCGAATGAGGAGCACCGGTACAGGTGCGATGTGGACCACCCCCTCAGCCACGCTGCCCATCACTAATCGCGCAATACTGGTGCGTCCATGTGTCCCCATAACAATGAGGTCCGCTTCCCAGCGCCTAGCTTCGTTTGCGATTGCCTTGCTGCACTGTTTCCGACCGGACTCAAGCATCGCGGTTTCAGCATTAACCCCAGCCTGGCCAGCCAGGAAAGCTACTTTATTAAGGAAATCATTTCCCTCTTGGCGTGCCATCTGCCGCAAAGTTTCGACATCAAGACCGCCTTCCACGCCAGGTGTGACATCGATTACGTGCACAAGGTGTACCTGTGCCTTTGTATCTTTTGCTAAGCTGAGGGCTTCCCGCAACGCGAGATCAGAGCAATGGCTACCGTCGATCGCCACTAGGATACGTCTGTACATGGGTTCGCAGTCAAGCAGCGGTGGCAGCCAATGTCTCCACGCACAGGCTATTTCTCGTTTCTCAGCGCGAGGAAGATCGTATTGTCTTGGCGTTGGATCAGGAAGAGAACGGTCCTGTCTCGTGCGACCCCTTCCGCTGCCTTTTTGTAGTCGGACAGATTTCGTATCGGATGACGATTGATCTCGCGGATGATATCCCCCGGTTGCAGGCCGGCGTCGTCCGCCACACTACCTGGCTCCACGGCGGTGATGACCACTCCGTGCGTGCGGCTCAAGCCGAGGCTGTCAGCAATCTCAGGGCTAATTTGCTGCACGGCAAGGCCTAACTCGCCTTTCTCGGCGGTTGAAGCAACTACCTCCTCTTCCTTTAGTTGTTCGATGGTGACGGACAGTGGCTCCTCTTTGTTGTCGCGGAATACCTTGACGGAGACGGTCTTGCCCACCGGCGTGCTGGCGACCAGAAGGGGAAGGTCGTTGGCGCTGTTAATTTCTTTGCCATCATATTCGACGATAACATCGCCGACCTTGAATCCGGCGCGTTCCGCGGGGCTGTTCTTAACGATGCTGCTCACTAAGGCGCCCTCCGGAGTATTCAGGCCCAAGGACTCGGCAAGCGCCGGTGTCACTTCTTGGATGGAAACTCCAAACCAACCGCGTGTGACCTTTCCGGTCGTCTCGAGCTGAGGCAGCAGAGCCTTCACCAAGTCGACCGGGATAGCAAACCCGATACCGATATTTCCTCCCGACTGGCTGAAGATAGCAGAGTCGATTCCGACCACTTCGCCCCTCATATTGATCAGGGGACCACCTGAATTGCCGGGGTTAATCGAGGCATCGGTCTGGATAAAATGGTCGTAGGGGCCCGCACCTATCTGCCTATCTTTGGCGCTGACAATCCCTTGGGTCACGGTGTAATTGAGGCCAAAGGGATTGCCCACAGCCATCACCCATTCGCCTACCTGGAGGTGATCAGAATCCCCGAGAAGCGCCGCGGGAAGATCGTGAGCACTAATTTTGACAAGCGCAATATCTGTTTTTTGATCCTTTCCCACAACCTTGCCGGTAAATTCTCTCCCATCCAACAATCTCACCGTGATCTTCTCTGCGTTATCCACCACATGGTAATTTGTCAGGATCAGGCCGTCTCTGCCGATGATGAAGCCGGACCCAAGGCTTCTCTGTTTGAACGGGCCGCGGGGGAACGGGGCACCAAAGAATTCGCCGAATGGATCGTTTTGGCCAAAGGGGCTCGGCATCTCCGGCTGCTGCATTGTCTGAGTGGTCGAGATGTTTACCACCTCAGGCTTGACATCTTTTGCTAGGGCGACAAAATCAGGCAACCCTTGCGGCGTTGTGATTGGCTTGAGCTCTTGCGCTGCGGCATTTCCAGACTGAAGGAAAGACTCTATACGAGCAACTCCGCCGGAAATTGTTCCTATCCCTACACCGATGAATAACGAGGTCAAAGCAACGGCTCCAAGTGTGTAAAGCCACCGGCTTTTTAGTTTGTCTATCCACGGATCCATTTCTATTCTCCTTATCTTGCGTCATTCCCGACAGGTTAAAACTCTTGCTGAACCCGTATCCGCCGTGAGAGTTTTTGCGGCGCTTCGTCAAGGTTCGCCACGCGAGACGCATATAACACCCACTCCAATCTTCCTCATGCCCCGTTCAATTCGAACTCCTTTCGGCCGTCCGACGGGATCGCTCCTAATATTTGGATAAGCAAAGAAGATGCCGGAAAATCGTCACTGCAACTTCATACGAGTCGGTCTGCTGAGAACAGGAAGAGCGGTGGGCTGCGAGTGTTCGAGCCCGTGAATTTCGCCGTGCGTGCCGGCCACACATCCCTACGCATTTTTGCCTCACCGTCAGCAATCTCGCGACCATCGAAAGGACTGCAGAATGTGGCATAAATGTTGCTCAGGTTTAGTAGTGCCCCGGCACAAATTCCCGGCGCCGAGGCATTGCGACCGCTTCTCTGCTTCTTTTACCTCGACGGCTCGCACGGCCGCATGGCCGCAGTTGGGCTACTGATCACTCTGATCTCCATTCTGTTAAGCGCTGTGGCTCAGGGTTTTCTCGGTGGGAAAGCAAATAGCCGCACAAAGGTACACTCAGGAGCGAGTAGCAGTGTGGCGCGCCACACTTTCGAGCGGTAGACAGAGGGAGAAGCAAAACATCCATTGAATGAACGCCTTTGAGTTTGCCATTCTTACCGGGTTGTGCTCTTTCGTCGCGGGCTTTTTAGGTTCGTTATCCGGGTTGGGCGGAGGCGTTGTTATTGTGCCGCTGTTGACGCTCGTTTTCGGCGTGGACATTCGCTACGCAATAGGCGCTTCTCTGGTGTCTGTGATTGCGACTTCCTCGGGAGCGGCAGCCGCCTACGTCAAGGAGGGTTACAGCAATATCCGGATCGGCATGTTTCTGGAGATCGCGACTACCGTGGGCGCTCTGTTTGGCGCCACGGTTGCGGCGAAGTTATCCACAGCCGTGATTGCCGTGATCTTTGGCCTCGTTTTGATCTACTCGGCTTATTGGTCAAGCAAGCGCCGGGAGGAGGTGATCAGCGACGGTTTGCCGGATCGATTGGCCGGTCTATTGAAAATGGACGGAAGTTATCCGACTCCTGATGGCGCGCAGGCCTACCATGTCCATGGCATTCCCAGCGGTTTCAGTTTGATGTTCGTTGCCGGCATCCTTTCGGGCTTACTTGGGATCGGGTCTGGCGCGGTTAAAGTGCTGGCCATGGATCAAGCCATGCGCCTCCCGTTTAAGGTGTCGACCACCACCAGCAATTTTATGATCGGTGTTACAGCCGCCGCGAGCGCCGGCGTCTATCTCAACCGTGGCTATATTGATCCAGGCCTGGCGATGCCTGTGATGCTGGGAGTGCTTGCCGGGTCACTCGTGGGGGCGCGTGTGCTGGTCCGTGCACAACCGCAGAGCTTGCGTGCCGTCTTTAGCCTGGTCATCGTGGCTCTGGGAGTGGAGATGATTTACAACGGGCTAACAGGAAGATTTTAAGGAGAGCAGAACGTGGGCCGAGGAAGTCGTTGGTCCGATGAGCAAGTTGAGGAGGTCATGGGAACCCTGTTGAGGGTAGGTGTGATCCTTGCGGCCACCGTGGTTCTGGTGGGCGGAATTCTTTACTTGAGTCGTTACGGCGCTACTTCTCCTGATTACCGGGTTTTCCGCGGGGAGCCGGCAGACCTGCGAAGTGTGTCAGGTGTTCTGAGCGATGTAACTGCCCTGAATAGCCGAGGTCTGATTCAGCTCGGACTTCTATTACTTATCGCGACGCCGGTGGCGAGAGTCGCGTTTTCGGTTTTTGCTTTCGCGCGCCAGCGGGATATTACCTACGTAGTGTTGACGTTGTTGGTGCTCGCACTGCTTATTTACAGCCTTACAGGATCGCATCCATAGACAGCTAGAGACAGCCTGCTAGAAAAGACCCACCAACCGCAAACCTGTTGCGGCATGTTTCTTGCTCCTTACATGGTTTGTAGGAGTTTAGGTGCGCATCCTAATCATAGACGAAGATAAGACCTTCTGTGAACTCCTGGCTGAAACCTTAGAGGGCGCGGGTATTGAAGCGGTGTGGACCACGGACGGCCCGGATGCCATCGAGAAGTCATTGTCTGGCGCTTTCGACGTTATCATTCTCGATGTTCAGATGCCGCTTGTATCGGGAGCGGAAGTAGCCAGAGCCGTGAAACAAGAAAAGCCGCAAGCCGGGGTAATTCTGAGTTCTACTTTTGCCGACGAGGCCTTGCGGCGAATGGCTTCGCACCTGGGTGCCTCGGTTCTGTCCAAGCCGTTTTCAACCAACGATCTGCTCGAAATGATCGAAAAGATTGTATCTGAAGGGACTCATTAGGAGCACGTTTCTAGCTCATGAAAGCGAAGCAGCGTGTAGGGGTAAGGGTTCTGGCTAGTTTTATCGCCGGGTTCCTCGCCACGTTGATTTTCCACCAGCTAACGCTTGGGATCTTGTGGTTCGCGGGCATGGCGCCGTTTGCGCCTTTTTCGCTGGCACGGACCTGGCCGTTTGGGGTGCCAGCGGTTTTCTCGTTGGCGTTCTGGGGTGGGGTGTGGGGCATCATCTATGGGCTGGTAGACGGTAGTTTCCCGAGCGGTGGTGGGTACTGGATGATGGCTTTTCTGTTTGGCGCCATATTGCCTTCACTGGTCGCACTGATGGTTGTACTTCCGCTCAAGGGCCTTCCGATGGGAGGCGGGTGGCACCCAGCGTTCCTCCTGACCGCAGTTCTAGTCAACGGCGCCTGGGGCATCGGGACAGGCCTGATCCTTAAAACTCTAGCCGAAGCAGTTATTGGGTCCCGCCACGCATCGGCCTGATTCGACGAGCATCGACGCCTGAGTTAACCGGCAAATCCAACGGATGCGTTGCGGCAGCGACCTATGACACATATCCCCTTGACCGCTCAGTCGCGTGATGACCGACCGTCTGGACCTCGAGCGGTGAGATGAGGAATGTCTGCTGCGTTGGAATCGTTACGGTGTTTACAACTGTTATTCATTGCCGCGATGAGAAAGGCTGGGTAAGACGGATTATATGATCCCCCTTGAAAAAGACGATAATCACTTCCAGCTCGGATACATTCGAGTTCGGCGCTTAGACGAGTAAGCCCATCAGTCTGTGAATCCCTCCGCGTTGTCCTCCTCGTTTAATTCTTCTACGGTCACCGTCAGCGTGATCGGCTGGCCGTTACGTATGATACTCACCGGAACGGCACTGCCCGGCGAGAGGCGCGCGGTTTGACGGGGCAGATCCGCAGCGTCTGTGATAGCTTTGCCGTCGAAAGCGACGATGGTGTCGCCGGTCCTGATTCCGGCGCGGTCGGCCGGTCCTCCTTGGTCGACCGCGTCTACCAAGGCTCCGCCCGCTTGAGACAAGCCGAATGCGTCGGCGAGCTCCGGCGTAATTTGTTGGACTTCCAAACCAACGTAGCCGCGAACGACTCGACCCGCGCTCCGAAGCTGGGGCAGGATTTCTTTGACCAGATTCGCGGGAATCGCGAACCCGATACCGATATTTCCGCCAGTGTCGCTGAAGATCGCGGCATTCATGCCGACCACCTGACCGCGCATATTGACGAGCGGACCGCCCGAGTTCCCGGGATTGATCTTGGCGTCCGTTTGAATGAAGTCGTCGTAGGGCCCCGCTCCGATATGTCGCCCCTTAGCGCTGACGATCCCGGAGGTGACCGTGTGATCCAGACCGAAGGGATTGCCGATGGCCATCACCCATTCGCCGACTGCAAGGCGGTCGGAGTCTCCCAGCGCCACCGCCGGGAGCGACTGGGGCGCCTTGATTTTGATGACCGCGATATCGGTTCTCTGATCCTTCCCTGAGACTTCAGCTTCGAAGTTTTGCCCGTCCGATAGCGTCACACTGATCTTTTCCGCGCCGTCAACGACGTGAAAATTGGTCACGATGGTGCCGTCGCGATCGACGACAAATCCCGATCCGACAGCCATTTGGCTTTGCGGACCGCTTGGATCAGCCTGACCGAAGAATTGGCTCATGGGATCATCGGTGGTATCGGCATTTTGGCGAACGAAAGTACTCGAGACGTTGACTACAGCGGGCCCGATCTTTTTTGCCAATGTAGTGAAATCGGGAAGGCCGGTAGGCGTTGTGATCAGGCCGGCGCGCGCCGCTGGATTCTCGCTTGCCAGCGCAAGCGTCGGCTGCGAGCGGTGATGCTCGACCGCGCCAACGACCGCGCAGCTAGTAACGACGGAAACCAAACCGAGCGCGCCAAGCCCGGACTTTAGGATTAATTTTCGGCGCGATGCTTTTATAAACATTCTTTACTCCTATCGCCGACTATTGGATTTGGCACTTGTTGATTCAATCGCCTTTCGGCACGCATACGACAAGCTCCAGTAAAACGTCGCGCTGACAGAACCCCTCCGGGATCCTAGTGTAGTGCGTCCAACGCTTCTTTACATTTGGCAACTTTGGCCATAATGCGCTCCACGGATGCAGTCCACACAAAAACCTTGGGGTTTTGATTGTGATTGTTCAAATATTCTTCGATGGCAGCGATCAGCTCCGAAACATTTCGAAATGTTCCGCGACGAATACGCTTGTCGGTAATTTCGCGAAACCATCGTTCGACCATGTTTAACCAGGAACTGGAAGTTGGAATAAAGTGCAGATGAAATCGTGGATGGCGCCGCAGCCAGGATTTCACACGGGGATGCTTGTGGGTTCCGTAATTGTCTGCGATCAGATGAAGGTTGAGTTCGGATGGCGTTTCGCTGTCGATTTTCTTTAGGAAACGAATGAATTCCTGATGCCGATGGCGCGCCATACAGTCGCCGATCACCTTGCCATCGAGCATGCTCAGAGCCGCAAACAACGTGGTGGTGCCGTTGCGCTTGTAGTCGTGGGTCATAGTCCCGCAGCGGCCTTTCTTCATTGGCAGACCCGGCTGAGTCCTGTCCAGGGCTTGGATTTGACTTTTCTCGTCGACGCACAAAACCAGGGACTTGTCGGGAGGATTCAAATACAGCCCCACAACATCGATGAGTTTGTCCAGAAAGTGTTTGTCACGGCTGAGCTTGAACGTCTTGACCAGATGCGGCTTGAGATTGTGCTGCTTCCAGATGCGGCGGATCGTTGCTTCGCTCAAACCCTGGGCTTCGGCCATACTCCGCGTACTCCAATGGGTTGCATTGGCTGGCTTGGTATGGAGAGTCGCTTGGACGACTGTGCGGATTTTTTGATCCGAGATTCTTGGTATCCGTCCTGGACGGGGCGCGTCCTTTTGCAGTCCCGGCAATCGAAGGGTCAAGAATCGCTGCCGCCACAGTTGTACGGTCGGGCGCGACACCTTCAATCTCTGAGCGATCTCCTGGCTCAAAACCCCGCCGGCTGCCATCCGGATGATTTGGGCTCGCTGTACCATGCGCAAAGAAAGACTTCTTCCGTGAGCCCAGACCGACAAGACAGAACTTTCTTCGGGCGACAGTATGATGGGTTCTGCGGTTCTCATAAGATGGCAACATACAGCTTACCCCATCATATGTAAAGCTATTTATGACGCACTACACTAGCTAGCAACTACCAGTCGAAGTCTTTGTCGCTCACGGTGCAAGCCACTTTTCTTGCTTCATGGGTTCGACGGCAGATTGGAGGCATTCCAGCCGCCCCCCAGAGCTTTGATCAGAAGGACGCTGGCGTTCAGGCGCCGGCCCAGGATATCCACCGCCGTTCGTTGATTGTTGAGCGCGATGGTCTGGGCGACGATCACGTTTAAGTAGCTGACAATACCTGCTTGGTACTGATTCGTCGTCACAGTCAAAGATTGCTGCGCGGCTTTGACGGCTTCGTCTTGTACGTGGGCTTCGTTACCAAGGATGCGCTGCGCGGCTAAGTTGTCGTCGACTTCCTGGAATCCGGTTAGCACGGTCTGCCGGTATGCGGCTACGCTGCCATCGTAGGCCGCGCGGGCATGATCAACTTGCGCGCCTCGCAAACCGCCGTCGAATAGGGTCTGAGATAGACTTAGGCCGGCTGACCAGAATCGCCCTAAGACAGCAATCCACTTCGACCAGTTCGAGCTTTCAAAACCGCCGTGCGCGCCTACCGAGACGGTTGGGTAATACGCCGCCTCGGCGACGCCGATCGCAGCACTAGCCGAAGCCACCGACCGTTCCGCGGCCGCCACATCCGGGCGGCGTTTCAAAAGCTCTTCAGGGACGCCCGAGGGAATCGGTGGCGGCGCCGTGGTGAGCGACGCGCGCGAAATCGAAACATCCGTCGGCGCCTTGCCGACCAGCAAAGCGATCGCATTCTCCACTTGCGCGCGCTGGACGTCGATGTCGATGGCCTGGGCTTGTGTGGTTTTCAGTTGCGTTTCGGCTTGCAGCACGTCGCCCCGGGAAGCGACGCCGCTGTTGTAGCGGTTGTTAGTGAGATCGAGTGACTTTTGATAGGCAACGACCGTATCGTCTAGGAGCTGCTTTTGCCCGTCGAGCGAGCGCAACAGAAAATAATCTTGCGCCAGCTCGGCCTGCGCACTCAACTTTGCCGCCTCCAGGTCCGCAGCGCTAGCCTGCGCGTTGGCTTCGGTGGATTCGACTAATCGGCGGATTCGTCCCCAGACGTCCAATTCCCAGGACATGTCGATCGGCAGCGAGTGTTCGGTGAACGCATTCGATACCTTGGCGGGTCCCGGGTTAACGGTCGCCGAAGACTGCACACCGGTAATGCCGACGCCGACGGTTACGGTCGGAAAGTACGCGGCGCGCGCGGCTTGAACCAGTGCCCGGGCCTGGCGAAAACTGGCCTCCGCCTGAGCGATGTTCTGATTCGAGATATCGACCTGCTGCTCGAGAGCATTCAGCTCCGGATCGCTGAAGATTTTCCACCAGTTTGCGCTGATCACATCATCGATGGACCCGGAGGATGTCGAGCTGTCCGATTCTTTATAATGGGCGGGCGTTTGAAAGGGCGGGCGGGAATAGTTCGGGCCCACCGTGCAGGCGGAAATAAAAATGAATGCGGCGAGAGCGGCAAGCCGAAAGGACTTTGCCGACATACCACCCGTCCCCGCATAGGGTTCGCTTGTGTTCATGAGGCTGCTCCTAAGTCGGATTGTCAGCGAACCGGCCTGGTCGAGCATGGCGGTGCCGCGCGAAATAAAGCCGGCATCGATCCAAATACAGGTACACGACCGGCGTGGTAAAGAGCGTCAAGGCCTGGCTCATGATCAAACCCCCGACAATCGCGATGCCAAGTGGCCTCCTGAGCTCGGATCCCGTGCCCGTTCCCAACGCGAGCGGTAATCCGCCTAGCAGTGCCGCCATCGTGGTCATCATGATCGGACGAAAACGCAGCAGGCAGGCCTGATAAATCGCTGCCACCGGGCTCTTGCCTTCGGTGCGTTCGGCTTCGAGCGCGAAGTCGATCATCATAATCGCATTCTTCTTGACGATGCCGATGAGGAGGATAATGCCGATCAACGCAATGACGCTCAGTTCGGTGCGGAATAGCAAGAGCGCTAGCAGCGCGCCAAGGCCTGCTGAGGGCAGTGTGGAGAGAATCGTTATCGGATGAATGGTGCTCTCATAGAGCACTCCAAGAACGATGTACACAGTCACTAGCGCCGCGGCGATGAGCAACGGTTCGCTGGCGAGCGATGATTGGAAGGCTTGTGCCGTTCCCTGGAAACTCCCGTGGATGCTTGCCGGCAGACCGACCTCGCGTCCGGCTTCTTCGACTGCCTCCACGGCGTCACCGAGCGCCAAGCCTGGCCTCAAGTTGAACGACAGCGTAACCGAGGGGAACTGTCCCTGATGGGTCACCACGAGCGGGGAGGTGGACGGTTCATAATGAGCAAAAGCGCTCAAAGGCACCTGGGCGCCGCCGGGCGCCTTCACGTAGATGTGTTTCAGACCTTCGGGGCTTTGCCAGAATTGCGGGTCTACTTCCAGCACAACGTGATATTGATTGAGCTGCGTGTACATGGTCGATACCTGTCGTTGTCCGAAGGCGTCGTAAAGCGTGTTGTCGATCATTTGTGTCGTGATGCCGAGTCTTGCTGCGGTGGCCCGATCGATAACGAGCTGCGCCTCGAGCCCTTTATTTTGTTGATCGCTGTTCACGTCGAGCAATCCGGGCACAGTCTTGAGTTTCTGGAGCATCCGCGGTCCCCATACAAGAAGGTCCTTCACGTTGTCACTCTGCAAAGTATATTGATACTGCGCGTTGCTGGAACGACCACCGACGCGCAAATCCTGCACCGGCTGGAGATAAAGCGTCACGGCGGGGATTCGGGCGAGCTTGCCGCGGAGCCTGCCGATGACCTGAACAGCGCTGATCTTGCGCTGTGACAGCGGCTTCAGAGTGATGAACATGTTCCCCGCGTTCAGCGGCGGCTGCCGAATCCGCCGCCATTGAAAGCCATGACCGCGTCCACTGCAGGGTCCTGCAAAACCGTCTTTGCCAGTTGCGTGATCCGGCCCCTCATTTCCTGAAAGGAAATATCCTGGTCGCCCTGAATCGAGCCATTAATCCGGCCCGTATCCTGCTGGGGGAAGAATCCCTTGGGAACGATGATATACAGATAAACCGTCGCCACCATCGTCAAGAGCGTCACCGTTAGCATTAACGGCTGATGGCGCAGCACCCAGGAAAGCGACTTTTCATAACGTTTGAGAACCCATTGAAACACGCGCTCGCTGGCTCGATACAGCGGTCCGTGTCGCTCTTGATCGCGCGACCTTAGCAGCTTCGCGCACAGCATCGGCGTGGTCGTGAGTGACACCAGTAACGAGACGGTGATGGCGAGCGAAAGTGTCACGGCGAACTCGCGAAAAAGGCGGCCGATAATGCCTCCCATCATCAGAATGGGAATAAACACCGCCACTAGCGAAAGGCTGATGGAGAGGACCGTGAAACCGATCTCTTTGGCGCCCCGCAACGCGGCGTCCATAGGCGCCATACCCTGTTCTATATGCCGCGTGATGTTTTCGACGACGACGATAGCGTCATCGACAACGAAGCCGGTTGCTATGGTAAGCGCCATGAGTGACAGATTGTCCAGGCTGTAACCCAGCAAATACATGCCGTCGAAAGTGCCGATGAGCGAGATCGGCACGGCCACGCTCGGTATGAACGTCGACTGCGCGCTGCGTAAAAAAAAGAAGACCACGAGGATGACCAGCCCGATGGAAATCAACAAGGTAAGTTCGACATTTTGGACGGACGCGCGAATCGTCGTCGTCGCGTTCAGCACCACGGAGAGCTTTATAGCCGCAGGAATGGAAGCGCGAAATAACGGCAGGAGCGCAAGCACGCGGTCGACGGTTTCAATAATATTCGCCCCCGGTTGACGATAGACGATCAGCAAAACCGCGGGCTTACCGTTGGCGAGACCCCCGGTGCGGATATCTTCCACCGAATTGGTGACCGCCGCGACATCGCCAAGCCGCACCGCTCCGCCGTTGCGGTAGGCGATAACCAGCGCGCTATAGGCATCCGCTTTCAGCAACTGGTCGGTGGCGCCGAGCGCCCAGATTTGGTTCTGATCCGCAAGAGCGCCTTTGGGACGGTTGGCATTGGCACTGGCGAGCGCTGCTCGGACATCTTCCAGGCTGAGTCCGTAATGATTCAATACTGTTGGATTGACATCGACCCGTACGGCGGGCAGGGCGCCGCCGCCGACATCCACCTCGCCGACGCCCTGTACCTGCGAAAGTTTCTGCTGCAGGATAGAAGACGCAATATCGTACATCCGTGCCCTCTCGACCAGGTCCGACGTCAGCGCGAGCATCAGGATCGGTGCGTCCGCCGGATTGACCTTCTTATAAGATGGGTTGCTCCGCAGATTAGACGGCAATTGTCCGCGCGCCGCATTGATGGCGGCCTGGGCGTCCCGCGCCGCCGCGTCGATGTTTCGATTCAAGTCGAATTGCAAGACGATCGATGTCGATCCGATCGAGCTCGACGAGGTCATCTCGGTAACGCCGGCGATGCGCCCGAACTGGCGCTCGAGCGGCGTCGCCACGGAGGAGGCCATGGTCTCAGGACTGGCGCCCGGCAATTTGGCCGAAACACGGATCGTCGGGAAATCGACCTGAGGCAAAGGCGAGACCGGCAGAAAGCGGTAGGCAACGGCGCCCGCAAGCCCCACGGCGATGGTCAAGAGCGTTGTGGCGACCGGTCTTCTTATAAACGGTGCGGAGATGTTCATGGGCCCAGCTCCAGTCGCAGTTGCCGCTGGTGGTTTTTGGCGTGCAGCCGGCCCAAACGCCTGGCCAAGCGATCGAACGCGAGATAGATCACCGGTGTTGTATAGAGCGTCAGCACTTGGCTGAAGATCAGGCCGCCGATGATGGAGATTCCCAGCGGGCGGCGCAGCTCCGATCCCATGCCGCTGCCGAGCGCCAGGGGCACGCCCGCAAGCAACGCCGCCATCGTCGTCATCATGATGGGGCGGAAGCGCAGCAGGCACGCTTGATAAATGGCATCGAGCGGGCTTTTGCCTTCCCGGCGTTCGGCATCGAGGGCAAAATCGATCATCATGATGGCGTTTTTTTTCACGATACCGATGAGCAGGATGATACCGATGAGCGCGATGACGCTGAAATCGGTGCGGCACATGATCAGCGCAAGCAGCGCGCCCACGCCGGCCGACGGCAGGGTGGAAAGGATCGTGATGGGGTGAATGTAGCTCTCGTAGAGCACCCCAAGAACGATGTAAACCGTCACGAGGGCCGCGAGAATCAAAAAAGGCTCGTTGACCAAAGAAGCCTGAAAGGCGCGCGCGGTGCCCTGAAAACTGGTCTGGATGCTGGCGGGCAAGCCCATCTCGCTTTTTGCCTCTTCGATGGCGGTCACTGCGTCGCCGAGCGAAGCGCCGGGCGCGAGGTTAAATGACAACGTGGCGACCGGAAACTGCCCTTGATGGTTGATGGTCAGCGGTGAACCGATGGTTTCAAGATGGGTGAAAGTGCTGAGCGGCACAGAACCGCCGTCCGCGGAGCGCACGTAAAGATCGTTCAAATCCTTTGGACCTTGCTGAAAATGAGGCTGCGCTTCGAGGACGACATGGTACTGGTTGAGTTGCGTGAATATCGTCGAAACCTGGCGTTGGCCGAAGGCATCGTAAAGCGTGTTATCGAGCGTTTGCGGCGAAATGCCAAGCCGGGACGCGGTTTCGCGGTCGATCACCAGGCGCGTTTGCAGTCCTTCGTTCTGCTGGTCGCTGGCGACGTCGCGCAGCACGGGCAGCGTCTGTAGCCGTTGCACGAAGCGTGGCACCCAGACACCGAGTTCGCGCGCGTCGGCGTCTTCGAGGCTAAACTGAAATTGGGTCCGGCTCACGCGGTCCTCTACCGTCAGATCCTGCACCGGTTGCATGAAGAGGGTAATGCCCTGGACTTGCGCGAGCCGGAGTTGGAGGCGGCGAATCACGTCGCTGGCGCTGATTCGGCGCATTTCGATGGGCTTGAGATTGATCTGGATCCGGCCGCTATTCAGCGTCGTGTTCGTCCCGTCTACGCCGATGAAGGACGAGAGACTCTCCACGGCTGGATCTTGCAGGATCGCGCGTGCCAATGCCTGTTGGCGCTCGGACATGGCGCTGAACGAGATACTTTGCGGCGCCTGGGAAATGCCCAGGATCACGCCGGTGTCTTGTACCGGGAAAAATCCCTTGGGAATAAAGATGTAGAGCAGCACCGTGAAAACGAGCGTTGCAGCGGCGACCCACAGGGTAGCGGTCTGGTGCTGAAAGACCCACCTGAGGGTGCGGCCGTAGAAGTCGATCACCCATCGAAAGGCGCGTTCCGAAGCCCGAAAGAAACGACCCTGTTCGAGCTCGGGCTTATGGCGCAGCAACTTGGCGCACATCATCGGCGTCAGCGTTAGCGAGACAATCGCCGAGACCAAGATGGTCACGCTTAGAGTGACGGCGAACTCGCGGAACAGGCGCCCGACGATATCGCCCATGAAAAGCAGCGGGATCAAGACCGCGACCAGAGAGACGGTCAACGAAACGATGGTAAAGCCGATTTGTTCGGAGCCTTTGAGCGCCGCTTCGAGCGGGGAGTCGCCCTCTTCGATATAGCGCATGATATTTTCGATCATGACGATGGCGTCGTCGACCACGAACCCGGTGGAAATCGTCAGTGCCATGAGCGAGAGATTATTCAAGCTGTAGCCGAGCAAGTACATAACGCCAAAGGTGCCGACAATGGACAACGGCACGGCGATGCTGGGAATGACGGTGGCGGAGAGCGTGCGCAGGAACAGAAAAATCACCATGACGACCAGCGCCACCGTCAGCATTAGTTCAAACTGCACATCGCTGACCGAAGCCCGAATTGTCGTGGTGCGGTCGGTGAGGATCGAAAGCTGCACCGAAGAAGGCAGCGAGCTCTTGAGTTGCGGCAGGAGATTCTTTACCCGGTCCGCGACCGCAATGATGTTCGCGCCGGGCTGGCGTTGAATATTCACGATCACCGCCGGGACTTGATCCATCCATGCCGCCTGGCGAACGTTTTCGATATCATCGATCACATTGGCGACGTCGGAAAGATCCACGGGCGCTCCGTTGCGATAGGCAATGACCAACGGGCGGTATTGGTCGCTGGACAAAAGTTGATCGTTTGCCGCGATCGTATAGGCCTGATGGGGTCCATCGAAGTTGCCCTTGGCCTGGTTGACATTCGCCTGGACGATGGCCGCGCGCACATCTTCCAGCGTCAGACCGTAGGAAGAGAGTGCCGTCGGATTGACCTGGATGCGCACCGCCGGTTTCTGGCCGCCGCTGATACTCACTAGGCCGACTCCCGAAAGCTGTGAAACTTTCTGGGCGAGACGGGTATCCGCCAAATCCTCCACTTGGGAAAGCGGCAGCGTCTTCGAAGTCAGCGCCAGCGTCAGAATCGGCGCGTCTGCGGGGTTGACCTTGCTGTAGATCGGAGGATTCGGCAGATCGGTCGGCAATAAGTTCGATGCGGCGTTGATCGCCGCTTGAACTTCTTGTTCGGCCACGTCGATGTTGAGATCCAGCGAGAATTGTAAAGTGATGACCGAGCTGCCGTCGGAGCTGGTAGAAGTCATTTGGTTCAGCCCAGGCACCTCGCCAAACTGGCGCTCCAACGGCGCGGTGACGGAAGATACCATCACATCGGGACCCGCCCCGGGATAAAAGGTGACCACTTGAATCGTCGGGTAGTCCACTTCCGGCAGGGCGGAGATCGGGAGCTGCTTGTAGGCGACCGCGCCGACGAGCAAAAGCCCGGCCATCAGGAGCGACGTTGCGACGGGCCTTAAAATGAACGGTCGGGATGGATTCATGGGAAGTCTTTAAGAGCCAACCGCCGGGCTCCTGCTCAAAACGACTTTCGCCCCGGGCTGGAGCTTGTCCACTCCGTCGGTCACGACCACTTCACCGGGCGAGAGGCCGCGAGCGATGGAAGTGTTTCCACCCTCGCTGACCTGGAGCTGTACATTGCGCGCCTCCACCGTATTGTCGGACTTCACCACATAGACAAAAGTCGACTCAGGGCTGTGTTGGATCGCGGCGTTCGGAACGAGCACTGTGTCGCGCAACGTGTTCACCAGCAGGTGCGCGTTAACAAACTGGTTAGGGAAAAGCGCGCCGTCGGAGTTGGAAAAGACGGCTTTCAGTTTTACTGTGCCGGTGGTTGGATCGATCTGGTTATCGATACTCTGCAGCGAACCCGTCGCCAGCCGCTGCTTTTGTTCGCGATCATAGGCTTCGACGGCCAGGCGGTCGCCGGTTTTATTTTTCGCCAATACCTGTGGAAGGTTGTCTTCAGGTATGGTGAAAACGACGGCGATCGGTTGCACCTGCGTAATGACCACCAGGCCGTTAGCATCCGTGGCATGGATCATGTTGCCCGCGTCCACCAGGCGTAAGCCGACCCGCCCTGAGATCGGAGCGGTGATGTGGGAATAGGTGAGTTGGAGCTTGGCGTTGTCGACCTGCCCTTGGTCGGCTTTAATCGTGCCTTCATATTGGCGCACCAGGGATTCCTGACTATCGAGCTGTTGTTTGGGAATGGAATCTTGGCGGTACAAAACCCGGTATCGCTCCAGGTCAACCCGGGCGTTTGTCAGCAACGCCTGATCGCGAGCCATTTGCCCCTCCGCTTGTGTCAATTGCACTTCAAAGGGACGCGGGTCAATTTCCGCAAGCAATTGCCCGCTCGTAACCAGCTGGCCCTCTTGAAACAATACTTTTGTCAGTTGTCCATCAACGCGGCTTTTCACGATCACCGTGTTGAGGGCCGTCACCGTGCCCAGACCAGAGAGATAAACATCCATGTTGCCAAGCTTGGCCGTCGCGGTTACCACGTAAACGGCCTGTCCTTCCGAACCCGAGCGTCGGCTGCCCGCTCGTGGTTGGGCATCTCCCGATCGGGATTGAAATAGGTAGAAGCCAGAGATCATAATCCCAATTGCGAGCACTGCGATCCCCCAGTGTCTGTGACGCGTTTTTTTCGAGCTCTCGTTTGCAGCTCGCGGGTCTTTTTCTGGTTTAGCAGGATTGTTTTCCATAGCTAAAAATAACTCCTCACACGCACTCAGGGTGTCGCAGATTTGTTTGGGCAAGGGTTATGCCAGACCGACCGCCATATTGGAGGCCCGAATTTTGTCAGAAATCTGGGTTCCCGCACGTCAGAAACAAGCCAGACGGAAAGTGTGGCGAAAATGCGCACAACTCGTGTGGCGTTTTGGTAGGAAATGGATTCGATCTCCGTGGGGTGATTCCACGCAGCTTGCTACGTTAAGTAAATTCCCTATCCGAAGTCCGTCATTCCCGCGTTTTTTAAGCGGGAATCTAGGCTGGTTCGGAACTGGACCCCCGATAAAAACAATTCGGGGGTGACGTGTTGGGGAGTCGCTATCCTTTCACTCGCAACCACGAACCCCAATTTTCGAAGGAGTGTTTCATGTCGCGGCGCACACCTCGAGAGAATGAAAATAAGGATGCTGATACGATTCTGGGTCCTAAACTTCGTGGCCTTCGCGTGCTTCGTGGTCAAAATTCCTTTTTGCTTGGAGCCGCGCTGTGCTCTTTGGCGTCGCCGCGCGGAATACTTTCTGTCGTTGCTAGTCTGATGTTGTGATTGGCACGCGTAAGGAAAGGAGGTCAGCAACCATGAAAAAGATAATCTTGGCTCTGGTATTAGCTACGGGGCTTGCGGCGATTGGATTGTCTGCCTGCTCCGTGCCCCAAAACTTCGCTGCCACAACGAACGCGCAGCCGGAAGTTCAACTTCGTGCGGATCACCCCGCATTCGGGCGGGAGTGATCCCGCGCTTATCCTTCACCTGCGTACCCACGAGGGCCGGCAACGATCACGCCCGGACTGGGTTCCCCGCCGGGCTTTCGTTCTCCATGACAAACCGCCCAGCGGGAACGGTGAAAGAGTGAAACACCCGGCGTTCTCGAGAACCATCGAGTGAGGCAGAAATGCGCAGCAGTGTGGCACGATGGTGGCTCAAACGTATTGCTGTGGTCGAGCATGCGTACGCGGAATCTGGTTACTCCTTGCAAACAGCAACGTAATGTCTCTGGGGCGTTGATGACTTTCAGCTGGCATGGAATTTGTTCCCCATCACAAGAAATCACCTGGAAGGGAATATGGCAAATTGCCTCCGCAAACACCCAGGGGTATACTTCTAACCAAATGAACGAAAAGGTTCGCCTTATTCTCCAGGAAGTACTTCGAGCTTACCTTGGGAGCCGTCAGGTAGAATTCGTGTGACGTGATCATGATCCAGACACTTCTCCAGGCGAGGAATGGATCGCACGATCCCGAATAGACAGAAGTGACGAACGATCGCTCTTATCTATCGCGCTACCCGATCGCTGTTGTCAGCGTCGCGCTAGCGCTATTACTGGCATCGATTCTGTCGTCCAGAGCCGACCCGAGTCATTTTACGCTATTTTTTGCCGCGGTGATGGTCAGTGCATGGTACGGAGGTCTTGGAGCAGGGCTTCTCGCTACCGTACTTTCCGCGCTATCGCTCGATTATTTCTTCATATCTCCAATCCATGCGCTGGATTTTGATTTGAGAGCCTTGTTGCGCTTGAGCGTGTTCACGCTGGTGGCAGCCGTGACTAGCTCGCTGACGGCGGCACGCAAGCGGGCGGAGGAGGCTCTGGTTAAAGCCCATGCTGACTTGGAAAGGCAGGTCCAAGAACGAACCGCAGAGCTGGCCGCCGCGAATCAGTCACTGCGAGCCGAAATCATCGAGCGCAAGCACGCAGAGAAGCAACTCTGGCGCCTTCAAGAGGAGTTAGGAAGGGTGGAGGGGCTCGCCGCGCTGGGACGGGTCACGGGAACAATTGCTCATGAGCTGGGGACGCCACTGAACTCGGTCCTTGGCTACACGCAGCTCCTGGCTCAGGAAAAGTTGTCGGCGGGCGCGCGGCGCCGTCTCTCCGTTATTGAGACGCAAGTGCAACGCATGGGAGGGATTATCCAGCACTACCTCTCGCACACTCGCGGCTTGCCCCGTAAGAACCAGATCCGTGTTCGGGAGTTGGTAAGAGACACGCTAGTGTTGCTCGAGCCGATTCTCCAACAGCAGGGGGTACAAGTGAGGACATCGTTGGCAGAATCACTGCCGATTCTTTTGGGGGACGAAGCTTCGCTTCAACGGGTGCTGATTAACGTGCTGGACAACGCGCTTAACGCGAGTCAACCCGGTGGTCAATTAGAAATTGCCGCCCGCGCGAGCGCAGTTTTCGATGCCAAGGGCGCAGGGATTATCATAGAGATTACTGATAACGGCGCGGGTATCGCGCCCGAGCTGCTGCCGAAAATTTTTGACCTTTTCGTAACTACCAAGCCTTCAGGCAAAGGGACCGGACTCGGTTTGGTTGTCTGTCAGGAGATCGTCAAGGGCCACGGAGGCACGATTGATATTACGAGCCAGGTAGGACAGGGAACCTGCGTGCGAATCTTTTTGCCAACAGATGAAAAATTAGAGGAATTTGCTGTCGCCGAGGGAACCACATGAGTGCGCGAATTTTGATTGCAGATGACGATGACGTCAGTTGCCAGCTCTTTGCCGAGCTCCTGGAAAAAGAAGGTTATCAGGTGGATCAAGCGCAGAGCGGCGCTGATGCGCTCGCGCTGTTGAGCGAAGAACATTATGATCTTCTTATCATTGACGTGCGGATGCCGGGAATGACCGGCTTGGAAGTCACGCGGACTGTCCATAAGGAATATCCTGCTTTGCAGATTATCGTCATGACCGCTTTCGGGTCTATGGAGACTGCCATCGAAGCCATTCATGAAGGGGCTTTCGATTTTATCTCTAAGCCTATGAATGTGGAAGAACTGAAAAAAACTGTCGCGCGAGCGCTCCAACAGCGCGCCGCGCAAGGCAAAGTGAGACAGAATTGTGAGGACAATGAAGGATCGGAGGCGCTCGGAACGATTGTCGGGAACGGTCCGGCGATGGTGGAAGTGTTCAAAACCGTGGCCCGAGTGGCGCCGACGAAAAGTACGGTGCTGATTCTCGGCGATAGCGGCACCGGAAAAGAGCTTATCGCTCAGGCCATCCATCAACATAGTCCACGAGCGAACCGCCCGTTTGTCGCAGTTGATTGCGGGGCGCTCACGGAGACGCTCCTTGAGAGTGAGCTTTTCGGTCATGTGCGAGGTGCCTTTACGGGAGCGGTTGCGGATAAGAAGGGCGTATTTGAGGAAGCAGAGGGGGGCACCTGCTTTCTTGATGAGGTCGGGGACATTAGCCCGAATATGCAGGCTAAACTCCTTCGTGTCCTTCAAGAGCATGAGGTCAGGCGTGTGGGAGGGAGAGACTGGGTCAAGGTGGACGTGCGGGTAGTGGCAGCGACGAATCAAAACCTTGCTGAACTTGTCAGCAAGGGCGTTTTCCGCCAAGACCTCTACTATCGATTGAACGTTGTTGCCGTCCATCTTCCTCCTCTGCGTGAGCGGGTGGAAGATATTCCGCTGTTAGCCCGACACTTTTTGCGACGCTACGGCGAGGAGAGCGATAAATCGATAACGGCTATTTCGGACAAGGCGATGCAGCTGCTGTGCGCCTACCGCTGGCCGGGAAATATCCGCCAGCTCGAGAATGCCGTCGAGCAGGCCGTGGCCCTTTCCAACCAGCCGGTTCTGACTCCGGACGATTTTCCGCAAGAGATCCGTGAAAATGGTGACTCGGAACTGCTCCAGCAACCACCCCAAGAACAGCAATTCTTGTTTCCTGATACCCCAACTCTCGAAGAGGTTAAAAAACGTTACGTCCTTTATATTCTCAACCGCAATCAGGGCAATGTGTCGCGTACAGCAAGAGTCTTGAACGTTGATCGGCGCTCTCTTTACCGCATGCTCGCACGCTATCAAGTCCAGCCGTTTCTCAAGGACGGGTGATGCAAAGGCCTGCTTCTTACGACTCGTGTTTTTTATGACCACAGAACAACATAGGCCATGTTTCTCGGGATTCGTTTTTAGCGGCATTTGTTTTGCTTAATAGAATGCATGTGACAAGGAGAAAGGCAGTGCGGATTCTGATCGTAGACGACGACGAGACCTTTTGCCAGCTTCTGGCCGAGATATTGGAAAGCCGGGGGTTCCAAGTGGTTTGGACCACAGACGGCATTGCCGGCTATGAGAAGTCCCTCTACGAATCCTACGACGTTTTCATTCTCGACCAGCGAATGCCGCTGGTGTTGGGAACAGAGCTGGTTGAAGATATCAAAAAAGACCATCCGAAAGCGAACATCCTTCTTATCTCCGCTTTTGCCGACGGGGCATTGCAGAGCCTTTCGCAGACCCTTGGCATTCCACTCCTATCGAAGCCGTTTAGCGCACAGGAGTTACTGCGCGCGGTAGAGGCGATCGTGGGCGGCGTCGGGCTCGAGGAAAACCACAACAATTAGGGCTGTTTCTTCTCCGGCAAGCAGCTTGGCAACCCGCGGAATTAGTTGCACGACACTTCCTGCGAGATCGTCAACTTCGCTTAGCACTGATTGAAATGACGGGAGCTTTCGGTGGATCTTGGTGCAGGACGACGCGCTCTGCTCGCGAAGAGCGCGGGGAAGTCGTGAATAAGTGGATGGCGTAAGCCGAAGGTGTTGGGGAGGGTGCACGACCCTCCCCAACACGCTGCGAGAAGAAATCACCCGGCATCGTTCATGTTGCGTCTGGCTTGATGCGTGCTTCTTTGGTCGCTAGCTTGGTCCCGTCCGCTAGGACTTTCGTCACATGATCCATAGAAGTCGATGATATCGCCGGAGCCTGAATTCTCAAGAACCGGCTGGTCCCAGTTCAAAGTGTCTCCTCGGATCGCGGGGAACTTCATGTGGCAGTAGTTGCTGCCCGGCACCGCTTCCTGTTTCAAGAGAACGCCGTCTGCGCTAAACGCCGTTGCACTTCCTCCTACAATGCCGATTAAAAACAGCGCACATGAGAGTAGTCTTGTGAACTTCACTGTATTCACCTCCTTTCCTTTCTTATAAGATTGTTTGTTTGTGACTTTCATACTTCTTCCTTCCTTTCTTTCTCGTGAATTTAGTACGTATGCTTGGGCAAGACCTATGCCAGGTTGGAAAAACGTTGGGAATAGTGAACGATGAGAATCTTTAAGAATGCGTCGCCGAGACATTTTGCCGCGCCATTCTACCGCTTCGTCACACCACGCGGTTCTCTGTCACATGGTGGCCTTTACACCGAGAGGTTATACTGGATTTAGTTGAAATTTGAATGAGTGGCTCCACCGTGGGACAATCCACGGTTGAGCAAATAGAAAGGAGCCACTCGTATGAGAGAAGACACCATTGGGAGGAAGAAGGCAAGCCGTTTGTTCCAACAACTGCGAGGCAGGAGGTGGTTGTTAGGACGGATGCTGGAGGTAATCTCTGAAGGCAAGCGGGGGTTGGACGGATTAGCTTTGGACTTAGGGCGGATGGTAGCCGAGGCGGTGATGTACCTGGAGCGCGAGGAGATAGCGGGTCCTGATTATCGGCCCTACAGCTCAGAGGTGCGCAAGTGGGCGACCCAGCCGGGGTCGGTTTTTATAGGGGACCGCAAGGTCAAGGTAGAACATCCTCGGCTTCGAGGGGTTGAGGGAGAGATGGAGCTAAGGACGTACGGGAAGCTAAAGAAGCGGGGAGAGTTTTCGGAGGAGCTGTTGGGGCGAGTGCTTCGGGGGTTGGCGGGCCGCAGATACCAGGAGACGCTGGTGGGAGCGGCCGAGGCCTTCGGGGTGTCGGCCAGTTCAGTGTCTCGCCACCTCGTGGAGGCGACGGCAGGCAAGCTTAAGCAATTTCGGGAGCGCAGCCTCAAGGGCGTTCATTGTTTTGCTGTGTTTCTCGACACCATCCATCGAGCAGGAGAGGCTTTCATTATCGCTTTGGGGCTTGATGTGTCCGGGAGAAAGCACGTGCTTGGGTTTTGGCAGGGGGCGACCGAGAACCACGAGATCTGCGAGGCGCTTTTGTCGGAGTTGGAGAGTCGAGGGTTGGCGTTATCGAAAAAGATTCTCTTTGTCACGGACGGGGGCCAGGGGATCATCAAGGGGCTCAGGCAGCGTTTCGGTAGCGGGCTGATCCACCAGAGGTGTACGATTCACAAGGATCGAAACATTCAGCGCCACCTGGCCAAGCGTTGGCGGCAGGAAGCGCATCGGCGGTTTCGCGCGGCGCTGGAGCAGAACAGTTACGCCGATGCCAACAGGATGCTTAAGGACTTTGAGCAGTGGCTAAGCCAGATCAACGAATCGGCGGCTGAGTCGTTGAGGGAGGCGCGCGAGGAGATCCTGACGCTTCACCGGCTTAAGGTCCCGGCGCTGCTCAGAAAGACGCTTCACTCCACCAATCCGATAGAGAGCATGTTCTCCACCGTCAGGGACTGCGAAGGCAATCTCAAGCGCTATCGTGGGAGTCGGATGGCCCAGCGATGGTTGGGAGCGGTGCTGCTTCACTGCGAGCAGGGATTCAAGAGGGTTAAGGGATACGCAGCCATCAAACAGGTGGTGGCAGCAATTGACGCAGAGCAGGCTGAAGGTCGCAAGCTAAAATCGGCAGCATGATGAATTCAGGCAGGAGTCACTCAAGTAAATTTCAACTAAGAACTTGACAACCTCTACACCGACGCGGAACGTACGTACTTATTCTCAAAATTAGTTCGTGGGATGAGTCAGTCAAAAACCGGATGGAGTTTCGATTCACGATTGCGCGCTGAAATTGCTATTTGCAGTTTGCGTCTCTTTTAGTTTAAAAGAGATGCTATGAGGGGGAGACAGGAGTGGCTTGCGCGCGAGATGGGCATCCTTCCCCTAAGGCCAGGCGACTTGGAAGAACAAGGATACGCGCGCGGATATCAGCGCGTCGCCGGCCTGGATGAGGTTGGCGTTGGCCCGCTCGCTGGTCCGGTGGTTGCGGCGGCCGTAGTTCTCCCCCGGGGACTCGTGAATTCCGAAATCAAAGACTCTAAATTGCTTACGGCCCGCAAACGGGAGGAGTTAGCCGGCTGGATCAAGGAATACGTCGTGGCATGGGCGGTGGGCGTGGTGGGTCACGACGAAATCGACCGCATCAACATTCTGAACGCCAGCCATTTAGCGATGGCCTATGCTTTCAAGCAGCTTGACCCTGCGCCTGATTATCTCCTGATTGACGGATCCTACGAAATCCCGCGGCACTTTCTTAAGTCCGAGAGCTTCAGGCTGCGCGCCTATCCACAGCAACGAGCGATAAAAAAAGGGGATCGTTTGTGCCTGTCTATTTCCGCGGCGTCCATTGTGGCGAAAGTGACGCGCGACCGGCTCATGATGGAGTACGACCGGCAATATCCAGAATACGAATTTGCTCGGCACAAGGGATACGGGAGCAAAGTTCATCTAGCCGCTTTGAGCCGCTTCGGACCGTCCCCCATTCACAGAAAAAGCTTCGGTGGCGTGCGCGAATTGCTCCCGCAAAGGCCCGGAGAATCAACCCCATCACTCTTTGCCGGCGACTAACGTGTCCGATCAAAGGCAAGTCCTCGGCAGGCAAGGAGAGCGGATCGCCGAGGACTATCTGAAGAAAAAAGGGTATAGGATTCTTGAGCGGAACTATCGTTGCGCGCAGGGAGAATTGGACCTTGTGGTTGCGGACGGTAGCGTGGTTGTTTTTGTCGAAGTCAAAGTCCGGACTGAGAATCTCTTCGGCGCGCCGTTAGAAGCGGTAGACTGGCGGAAGAAAAAAAGATGGTCAAAACGGCGCTGTGTTTTTTGAGCCAGTACCGGTTGCATCAACGCGAAGCGCGCTTTGATGTTATCGGGATCTCGAAGTCGGCGCATGGACCAGTCATCGAACATGTTACTAATGCGTTCGACCTGGATGAGACAAGCTGACATAAACAGATCGGGTGAGGAGTAGAACATCGTTGTTATGATCGACATCAGGTTGATCCGAGAAAATCTGGATCTGGTCAAAGAGCGCATTGGGGCGAGAGGAGCGAATATCGACTGGGACCACTTGCAGCTATTGGATAAGCAGCGGAGAGAGGCCGTTTTTAAATGGGAGACGCTCAAAGAAAAGAAAAACCGTTTGTCAGCCGAAATCGGCAGAGCCAAACGTGCCGGCACCGACCCGTCGGTGTTGATGGGGGAAATCGAGCAATTGACGCGCGCGGTTGAGGAGGCCGAGCAACCTCTTGCCACTATTGAAAAGCGCTTCCAGGAGGCTCTTCTGTTGATTCCAAATCTGCCGCACGCGTCCGTTCCCGTGGGCGCCGACGCCAAGGAGAATCGGGAGGTCAGACGCTGGGGCGAGACCCCGCGGTTCGATTTTGCCGGGAAGCATCACTGGGAAATCGGCGAAGAGCTGGGCATTCTGGATTTCAACCGTGCCGCCAAAATCACCGGTTCCCGCTTCGCGCTTTACTGCGGGCAAGGCGCTTTATTGGAGCGCGCACTGATCAACTTCATGCTGGATCTCCATACCAGAGAGCGCGGCTATCAAGAGCGGTTGCCGCCGTTTCTGGTCAACCGTGATTCGATGACTGGGACCGGACAGCTGCCCAAGTTTGAAGAGGACCTTTTTCGGATAGCGGAGCCCGACTATTTTCTGATTCCGACCGCCGAAGTGCCGCTCACGAACATTCACCGAGAAGAAATCCTCAACTTCGAAGACCTGCCGGTTTGCTACGTCGGCTACACGCCTTGCTTTCGCCGGGAGGCCGGCTCGTATGGACAGGACGTGCGCGGGCTCATCCGCCAGCACCAGTTTAACAAGGTGGAACTGGTAAAGTTCACGGAGCCGCTAGAATCGGGCCAGGAGTTGGAAAAGCTGGTTCAAGATGCCGAAGAGGTTCTCAGGAGACTCAAACTCCCTTACCGGATCGTGGAACTGTGCACAGGCGATTTGGGGTTTGCCGCGGCCAAAACTTACGACCTGGAGGTTTGGCTCCCCGGGCAGGCAACGTACCGGGAGATCAGCTCGTGCTCGAATTTTGAGGATTTTCAGGCGCGCCGGGCCAATATCCGTTATCGCCGCGAGAATAAGGGGAAGCCGCTATTTGTGCACACGTTGAACGGATCAGGCCTCGCGGTGGGCAGGACTCTGGTGGCGGTGCTGGAGAACTACCAACAAAAAGATGGCAGTGTGGTTGTGCCAGAGGTCCTACGACCCTACATGGGTGGGTTGGAAAGAATTGCTTAGGACTTGACCGGCCCTGCGGCTTCATGGGAAAAGCTACCTGAACTATTAAGGAGTCCATTGGTATGTGGACACCTGACATCTATGCAACCGAGGCCGAGCCTTTCCGAGCGCGATCAATGGGCGCTCCTCGTTGCACTCGGAATTGCAAATGCGAGATCTCAAATTTCACATTGGGCTAGCTGAGATTTGCCATCTGCAATTTGTAATCCCGCAGGGCGTGTGCCCGCGCTCTCCATGACTCGCCCCTCGGTTGCTTCATGCTTACTTACTTTTGCCCTCGTTAATAATAGTTTGGTATCGATAACGTCCAAGGTACGCGGGGGTCGAGAACGGAAACAAGCCGGAAGGAGGCACTATGAAACGGGCGCTGAAAATGAGGCAGAACGCACTTTCGTTGCTGGTTTTTCTACTTTTGAGTGTGGGGCTTGTTTCGTATCTACAAGCGCAAGAGCCCTTCTACAAGGGAAAGACGATTAGAGTCATCATCGGGACGACTCCGGGGGCGCTTTATGACCAGTGGTCCCGCGTGATTGCGGCGCATATGGGAAAGCACATTCCAGGAAATCCGGAAATGGTAGCGCAAAACATGCCCGGCGCGGGGCACAAGATCGCGGCGAACTATGTTTACAACGTTGCCAAACCTGACGGGCTGACGCTGATCGGATCGATTGTGCCTTCGTTGTATTTCGACCAACTGGTGGGACGAAAAGAGGTCCAATATGATTGGGCGAAGTTTGTCTGGATTGGATCTCCAGTAAAGGGGGAGAGCCAAATGTATATGCGCGCCGACACCCCCTACAAGACAATGGACGATGTGCGCAAGGCAAGCGAACCGCCGAAGTGTGGGACGCAGTCGACTTCGGAGCAGGCCTACTATCTGCCCAAGCTCTTTGAAGAGACGTTGGGCACGAAATTCAAGCTTGTGACCGGCTATCCCGGCGGTCCCGAGATCGACTTGGCCGTGGAGAGGGGCGAGATTCAATGCCGGGCGTTTACGATCGAAGCGTTTTTTGCCCGCGAGCCTTATCTCACTTGGCACAAAAACGGATTCGTGCGAAACCTGATTCAGACCGGACGTCAGAAAGACCCGCGTTTGCCGGATACTCCAACCATGTACGAGTTGATGGACCGGTATAAGACTCCCGACGCGGCCCGCCGGCTAGTGACGGTGATTCTCGCCTCGGGTGCGCTGGGGCGGCCGATGCTGGGAACTCCCGGTATCCCGCCCGAACGCGTTAAGGTCTTGCGGGATGCGTTTAATCAGACTATGAGGGACCCCGCGTTTCTGGATGAGGTCAAGAGGCGAAAATACGAATTGGATCCATCGCGAGGAGAAGAACTGGAGGGCATTGTTAAAGAGGCCATGTCCCAGCCGCCGGAGACCATTGAAAAGATGAAAAAGTTGTTAGGGGAGGGGCAATGAGGGGAATCATCGCTTGGGAAAACGCGGTGTGTGCGGTTTATTTAATGGTTGCCTTGGGGGTCGTGTGGTGCTCCCAGGTCCAGGCTCAAACTCCTTTTTACCAAGGAAAAACTATCAGGATCATCGTCGGCACCACCGCGGGTGGATTTTACGATCGCTGGGCACGGTTATTTGCCCAGCACATGCCGAAACATATTGCCGGTATTCCGAACATCATTGTGCAGAACATGCCCGGCGCAGGATCGCTGGTGGCGACGAACTATGTCTATGGGGTGGCAAAGCCCGACGGCCTGACGGTCGTCATGCCCAATAGCAACACCTACCTGGACCAGTTGGGAGGAAGCGCAGAAGTCAAATTTGATCTGCGGAAGTTCCACTTTATCGGCACGCAGGAGAAAAACCCGATGATGCTCTACATGCGGGCCGACGCTCCGTATAAATCCATGGCCGATATCGTGAACGCGAAAGAACCGCCGAAGTGCGGCTCTACTGGGACCTCGAGCGCGGGTTACATTCTCGACCGAATTTTGGAGCTGACTTTAGGAGCAAAAATCAACACGGTTTTGGGTTATCCCGGGGGCAACGAAATAGATTTGGCGGTGGAAAAGGGGGAAATTCACTGCCGTGGAACCACGATAAACCCGCATTTTGGTCGCGAGCCCTTTAACACGTGGCACCAAAAGGGTTTTGACCGGCATCTGTTGCAATCGCCGCGCAAGCGGGATCCGCGGCTGCCGGAAGCTCCCACGATTTACGAGCTCATGGACGAATATAAAACCCCCGAAGTCAATCGGCGCGTTACCCAGGTGTTACTGGCAGGAGCCGATTTCGGGGCGTTTTATGGTCGTGACTCCGGGCACCCCAGCAGATAGGGTGAAGATCTTACGAGAAGCGTACGCCAGGTCTCTAGTCGATCCTGAACTTCTGGCAGAAGCAAAAAAAGGGAAAATGGATATTGACCCGTCAACGGGTGAAGAGCTAGAAGCTCTGGTAAAGGAAATCATGGACCAGCCGGCGGAGGTGATTGCGCGGGGTCAAGAAAATATTGGCGAATTAGAAAATTCAAAAAGTAGACAATTAGAAATGGAAGCGGCGGAAAAATCGTAAAAAAGAAAAAAATCTTTTCAGGAGGTTAGCGCCATGGCATATGATCTAGTCGTTCGTAACGGATTAGTCATCGACGGCACCGGGAAAAAAGGAATTGAGGCGGACGTGGCCGTGGAGGGGGACAAGATTGCGGCAGTCGGGAAAAATCTGGGGCCTGGGAAAAAGGAAATCGACGCGAAAGGGCGGGTGGTTTCGCCGGGTTTCATTGACTCCCACACGCACATGGATCTTTTTCTGGTTCTCTATCCCCACGGTAATCCGGTCGTGAACTTCGGCGTCACCACAATCGTGATCGGTGACTGCGGCGCTTCCTGCGCGCCCGTGCCCGCGCAAAGCGAACCGCGGAAAGTGCTGGTGGATTACTTGCGGCGCGTGCTCGATAAGTATGTTGACGAGAAGGACTGGAAATGGAAAACCTTTCCGGAATATCTGAACTATCTGAGCGGCAGAGTCGGGATTAATGTGGCAGCTCTTATGCCCCATTCTCCGGTCCGGCTTACCGTCATGGGCGAGGCCGCATACCAGAGAGAGGCCCAGCCGGAGGAACTGGCAGCGATGAAGAAGATGGTGCGCGAGGGCCTAGAAGCCGGAGCCATTGGATTTTCTTCGAGCCCGCGCGGCGGGCCTGCGGTCCACGCGGGCACGCCCAGCACCTTCGCGACCCAGGATGAGATCGTCGAGCTGGCGAATCTTGCAGCGGAGTATGGCGGCTGCTTTCAGTTCAATGGATTCGGCAATCTGCTTAAACCGCAGAGCGGCTTCCCTGAAATGGTAGAGAAAATTCATACCCTCATGATCGGCAATGAATTCCGCCTGCGTCCGGGTGAAAAGGATGACGGGCCGCGCGCGATGACGCTGATGGAAGAAGCGACAAAGCGCGGGAAAGAGATCATGGGCGTCGTCATTCCGTACCAGCATATCTGGCGCTTCGCGCTCAAGGACTGCGTGCTCTTCAGCGGGCTGCCTACATGGGAGGCGATCAGGCAAGCTTCGGAGAATATCCGTGGGCGATTGGCAGAGTCCTCAACCCGAGCGAAACTGGTTGCAGAACGTATTGCGGGGACCGGCAACCCCTTGCTGCCTGAATGGTTGGGCTGGGGCAACGTTTACTTTGAAAGACCGGAGACGGACGCCGTGAAATCGCTGCAAGGAAAGACCGTCAAGGAAATTGCCGGTATGACGGGAAAGGCGGAGGTTGATGCATTTTTCGATACCTGGCTCCAAGATGACCTGCGCTCGCAGTGGCTCTATCTCGGGCACGCGAACGGGCACCTCGATCTTCTAGCACAAATGATCAAGAGCCCCACGAGCTTGATCGGTACTGACGCCGGGGCCCATCTCGACCGTTTCTTCTGGCACGGTTCTCCGGCGCGCGTCCTCGGTCACTGGTGCCGGGAAAAGCATCTATTCCCGTTAGAGGAGGCGGTGTGGAAGCTCACCGGATTCCCGGCGTCGAAGCTCAAGCTCAATCGCGGCAATCTGAAAGCCGGTTGGCCTGCGGACATCACGGTTTTCGACCCCGATAGGATCGATGACCTGCTCAGAAACGGCTACCCAGAAAAAATTGACGCCAACGAGGTGCGCCGTCACCCACCCGGAGTGCACGCTGTGGTTGTAAACGGTAAGACAGTTGTCGAAGACGGCGAATGCTTGGATATCTATCCGGGGAAGGTGAGACGCCAAGATCTTTGCGTGCCGGCGCTATAACGCTATGCGCATGGTGCCTGGCGTATAGAGAAGGACTGCAGGTGAGAAAGGTGCCTCGAAGAACTAAGATGATGCCGATCTTCTTTGTCGTGCTATCCTTGCTGTTCTGGGTTTGCAATCTGCAGGCCCAGACACCATTCTACCAGGGTAAGACCATTAAGATCATCATCGGTTCTTCTACCGGAGGAGGATATGATCTTTGGGGCCGTCTCCTGGCGCAGCATCTTGGCAAGCACATCCCCGGAAACCCCGTCATTATCGTTCAGAACATGCCGGGCGCGGGTTCCCTGGTAGCGGCCAATTACGTTTATAATATCGCCAAGCCCGATGGGCTAACTCTAGGCGCCATTTTGCCGGCGCTCTATTTTGACCAGCTCGTCGGTCGCACCGAAGTCCAATTTGACTGGGCAAAATTCACCTGGATCGGATCGCCCGAGCAAAACGACGCCCTGCATTACATGCGCGCGGATACTCCTTATAAGACGATCGATGATATTCGTAACGCTAAGGAGCCTCCGAGGTGCGGTAGCTCCGGCACAGGCACAACCGGGCACTACATTCCCAGGCTTTTGGAAGAGACGCTTGGACTCAAACATCAAATCGTCGGCGGCTACCAGGGAGGGTCAGAAATCGACCTTGCAGTGGAACGAGGCGAGGTGCAATGCTGGTCGCCGCTAATCGCGACGTTCTTCGGTCGCGAGCCCTATATCGGCTGGTACAAAAGAGGCTTCGTTCGCGTTCTTGTGCAGATGGGAAAACAACGCGATCCCAGACTTTCCAACGTGCCCACAATTTACGAACTCATGGATCAGTATAAAACGCCGGAGTCAGGAAAGCGCCTGGCCAAGGTCGTATTGACTGCCGCCGGCCTGGGTCGTCCCATCGTGGCTCCGCCCGGTCTTCCTGCCGACCGGGTCAAGATCTTGAGAGAGGCTTACGATCAAGCCCTGAAAGATCCCGAGCTGTTGGCCAGCACCGAAAAACAGCACTGGGAAGTCAAGCCGATCACTGGAGCGGAGCTGGAAGCCATGGCCAAGGACGTGATCGTCCAGCCGCCCAACGTTATCGAGCGCATGAAGTGGGTTCTGGGGCGTTAGAACGGGAGCCGAAATAAGCTACCGACGCAAGCTTTGCGGCATCACGACCTTCTCCGCCGTACATAGCTGGCTGGTCGGAGGATGCGCGGATACTAAAACGTTCGTGTCAACGACGACGCGAGGTCTTTTTTTGCCTTTCGGCGTAGGCCTTCTTCCTTACTTTCTGGACCGCTGCGTGAATATCGACAGGCTTAAGGCTGCTGTGCTTAAAGGCTTCTCGTGTAATGGTCAGGGCCGCGTCCAAGCGTTCCTGGGGGGAAAGCACGGAAAGAATGTACTCGTCGAGGGAAATCTTGTTAACAGGTTTCATGTGACAGACTTGGTCAGAGTCTCAATGAAGGATGTAGCGTAGGAAAAGCGGTCCTCTCTGTCAAGGCAGTTGCGGGTGTAGTACGGGTGTAGTCGCGGGACCGAAAACGCGGAGTCGGGAAAGCGCCTAGCTAAAGTGGTATTGACTGCCGCCGGCCTGGGTCGACTGTGGCTCCGCCCGGCCTTCCTGCCGACCGGGTCAAAACCTTGAGAGAGGCTTACGATCAAACCCTGAAAGATCCCGTATTAGGGGTGGGGTAGATTGTGGAGAATGTAGGGCAAGATCCGCGCGGCGCGGGAGTTAGCGCAACTCGTATAGCTTTAGCCTGTAGCCACTATATGGTTGTTGGTCATCATTACGCAGAAAGCGTTAAGCAGATTTGGGTCGTAACAATGCGATTCGCATTGCATCGTGCGCAACGCGGCATCGCCGGAAACGCCCTGATGGTACGGCCTATCCGTGACCAACGCATCAAATGAGTCCCAGATTCTGACCATTCGCGCGAACAATGGAATGCCCTCTCCCGCCAAACCGCGCGGATATCCGCTCCCATCGTAGTTCTCGTGATGGTAATACACGATATCAGTAATTCGTGAATCGAGCCCCAACGGCGCGAGCAGCTGCGTTCCTATTTCCGCATGCTGCTTGACGAAGGCAAACTCCGCGGCGGTAAGACGTGTCGGTTTATTGAGGATGTGCTCGCTAATGGACAACTTGCCGATATCGTGGATTCGCGCGCCAATAAAAAGTAGTTGTGCTTCCTCAGCTGAGGAGCCGATTTGTCGTGCGAACTGCACCGCGCTCTCTCCAAGCCTCTCATGATGCCCGCCTAATTCCGGATCACGCGCTTCGACGATGCCTGCCAGGAATTTTGAAATCCTTTCCACCTGTGAATCGTTCGGGTCACTGGCCATTCTGATTTATCTCCCGTCCTGCTTCACGGCCAAATAGCAAAATACGCAGTGCAGGCCGCCCCTACCAGGCTTCTTTCGGCTTTCTGCCCCCACGACGATATGCGCGTGGAAGCCGATAGATTTCGTTTAACGCAAATGCAGTGCCATAAAGAATTTTGCCTGGAGACCAGAATTCGCGACAGAGAAGACCTGGTAAAATCGCGGAACACAGGGGAGCGGATGCGACAAAAATGTCCACTATGGACAGCCATTGCCTTGGTGTTCCTCGCACTCGCGTATACCTCTAGTTTTGCAACACCCATCTTCAATTGCCCGTGGCATGACAAGGTCTGCCAGAGGGTGACAAAAGGGCCTGCCCTAGCCTGTTTGGCCCGACGTGCGTATGCGGTTTAAGAGAGTATTCAAAGCCGCGCCGGTATCGTCGAAGTACTCTCCGCTTCCCCGACTTTAGTGCTGATTTTTTGTGCGGCAGTTGCAACCAGCGGTTTTTTGTCAAGGACGGCTGGTCATGCCCCATAGGCCCCGATGATAAACGTCTTACATAGTTTCTTTGAACATAAGCAGCAGTCGCTGGGCCGTCGTCGGGTCCTTAAAAAACCGTTTACTATTTAGTGGCTCACGCAAAAAATGACTATAGCCCGGTGTCTTCAGCGCCTCCGGAGAACCCAGATTTCGAAATGCCATCGAATAATCTGCAAATTGCCGCTGCTGTAGTTCTTCTTCGATGAGCACCTCCAAATCATGGTGGCGGGGATCTTTGGCGATTTTCTTGAACAGTCCACGGACCACCTTGCCCTCGCCTTCTAAGGCCTGCATAAAATTGCCGTCTTTGTACAGCAACATCCCGGTAATTCCTCTCTTCGAATTTCTTTCACGGCTCCCGACAAGGAGGTCGAGGAGTTCTTGCGCTGAGAACAGCCTGACGGCGGAACTCACATAGACGAGCGAATGCACACTCCCTTTTCCCCGATATAAATTATATTCCCCAAAAATACTCCGTTTCCCGTCCCGCTGCAAATATTTCAGCGGCCCGAGACAACGGGAACTATTCCAGGAACCAAGGAGCAACGTCAGCGGCGGGATCACCGCCGGTGCGCCGTTGGTGTTGCGTTCGGCCTCGGGGCACGTCGGGATTTGTGATCAAACTACAGGGTCAGGTCTTCGTATCACATGTGTTAGCCAAGCGGCTGACAGTAGCGTCAGTGCAAATCCAGAAAATCGGCAACCGCTCTTTGACTGAACCCGTAGCGATGAACTGCCCGAACAATTAGCCCGTCTCGCCTGGCCTTGGTCAGCTTGCCGACAAACAGTTCCTGTAGTTTCGGCCGGCTTAAATACCTCTGGTTCCGCCGGACAGTAAGCATGGCAGCGCCAGTTAAAACGGCCCACAACCTTGCCTAACACCTCTAAGAAGGCCTTGCGATCCCCATCGTCATCAAAGATGTCTTCTCGACCGTTACCTCTGGACGTGACGTGGTAGATCGCACCGTCAAATTCCACCCTTAAAGGACGCGCCATAACTGTTCACAATTGTCAGATTAACTATAGAATAGCAAGATTCAAGACTTGACCCCAGCACATCCTATCATACAAGGATTGAGTCGTCGGAGAATTCAGTTCAATTAGAAGCTCAACGCAAAGCAAACTGGGAAAATCTCGGCTGGCCCGTCACTACGGTTCAGGCCGTGCTCCAAAAACAAATGATTTTAGGACAGAATCAGTAATACTCATAGGTATTACGTAGTTAGTTAACTTTTTATAGTTATCTATCATCGAGTATGTAAAGATAAAACTTGACAGCTAGAGGTAAGTGACTACTGTTCAGGAAGTTAGGCATAGGGTTCCCTCCACGGTTACCTGAAATTCTTCACGTAAGCCCCCTTAGTCAACCCTCCAATCAGTCCAACCAAGGAGGTTGAAATGTATACTCGCAACGTCACAATGAATCTCAAGGCCAATTGCGCGCCTGAGTTTACCCGCACTCTTGAGCAGGAGGTTATTCCCATGCTCCGGAAACAAAGGGGATTTAGGGATGAGATCACCCTCGTTGCCCCAGAACGGAATGAGATAGTAGCCATGAGTTTCTGGGATAAGAAAGAGGACGCGGAGTTGTATAGCCGCGAGAAGTATCCTGAGATCTTGAAGACCCTGTCGAAGGTGGTTGAAGGTACTCCCAGAGTGCAGTTGTTTGAGGTCGCCAACTCGACTTCTCACCAGATCGCCGCTAAAGCGGCCTAACCAGAGAGACCTGCCGGTTGGGGAGGGGTATGACCCCCTCTCCGGATCGCGTAATGAATAAATGGCAAAGGTTCTTCGGAGCCCATAAGGGAGAAAGAAGTGAATAGCATATTCCCTCTGAGAACTGTTGCCCTTGTCGGGAACCGAAATTCAGCAGCTACTGATAAGTAGGGGGTGATCTATGAGGATGAAATCATCGCTGGCGTTATTACTTTTGGGTATGCTCCTCCTTCCGCTGACAGTATCAGCGCAGCCGTTCACGCTCGTAGCTCTCAACACCATCCCTGGGTCGAACCCTGAGAATACTGCGGACGTACTGCGGTTCAAGTTCAAGAAAACAGGTCCACTAGCCCCGGTTGGACTGGCTCCATGCGACCGGTTCAGTAGTCCTTACGTTCAAGCCTGCTCACGGCTAGCTGGACGTTTTCAGCGAGCGCTTGATAATCCGCACGCTCCTCTCCAATCGCGTGTGTAAGCTCTTGTTCTGTGTTTACCCCTTCCGTTCCGCGTTCTGAATTACCCGCTCTAGATGGCGGTAATAGAATTTCCTGTAAGTAAAGTTTTTCGCTAACCGGTTTCGATTCTCTGAAGGAATGCTATTACCAGTTCCAAAGAGGGGAATAAGGCCGTTGCGGACTCGTGCAAAGGACAGAAAGCGATTCTGTTGTTTTGGATCCGACAATGGCATGGAAGAGGACTGTTCAAAGTGCCTTAGCGCCAACGTCAAAAGGCTCTGACGATAATGGATTTTGTCAGCTCTCGCGAGTTTTCGGTTTTATGCTAAGATTGGTCTATACGCCTTAACTCCCACAACCCTGAATGAAGCGCACAAATGAACATTACTTACCCCGCTTTTTGACGAAAGGATTTGGTAGTTCGATAAGAGCCAGAGAGATAACAGGGTCAGGTCTTGTATCTCGTATCACGTGTGTTAGCCAAGCGGCTGACGGTAGCGTAGTGCAAATCCAGAAAATCGGCAACCGCTCTTTGACTGTATCCGTAGCGATGAACTGCCCGAACAATTAGCCCGTCTCGCCTAGGAGGCTGTCCGAGTAATGTCGCTTGAAAAAAATCGACCTCACAGGATGCCCCAGGATCGACGATCGGCAGCTCGGCAATGGTTTTCCTACCCCCGAATTTACCGATTTTTCGATTACTCGGACACACTCCTGGCCTTGGTCAGCTTCCGACAAACAGTTCCTCTAGTTTCGGCCGGCTTAAATACCTCTGGTTCCGCCGGACAGTAAGCATGGCAGCGCCAGTTAAAACGGCTCACAACCTTGCCTAAAACCTCTAAGAAGGCCTTGCGATCCCCATCGTCATCAAGGAAGACCTGACCCCTTTCGTGCTGAGTTAAAGACGCACCTGACGAACGCGGTCGGAGTCGAGACACCGCGCGGTGTGCGCATGACCAAGAGCACCGGCTCGCGAAAGATAGACCTTGGGATTGCGCTAGCCATGGCGTGCGTGGCGGCGATCCAGGCTGGATACAGTGGCAACCTTGAAATTTACGCTTACGAATCCGACACCAAGCGGCGCGACAGTTTCGAGGATTTCGCCTACGCGCGTGGTAACGGCGACATCAGCTTTGTCGGCGGCGGGTTGGTCGACGACACTTGGGAGTCGGTGCCCCTGTCGCAGGTCAGATTTTGAGGCGCGGTCGGTTTTGGGTTTCGTAGTGGAGGAACGGGTCGTGGCCAAGAGGCGGGAAACGAAGGTAAGGGAGGAGGTGGCCGGGGACGCGCTTCATCGCTACGTCCTGACGGAGATCGAGGACGAATTAGCCCCAGAATCAGCCCGACAAGCAGCCTTAAAATCAGCTCTTCAACCAGCCCGTCAGCTAGCAGCCCCATCAGCCCGAAAATCAGCCAGCAAACTCAAGAGGCCTTGTGTGAATTTTTTTGCTCGAAAAGTGATCGAAGTGTAAACTTTCTGCCAAACAGAAGCGTTTCCAAACTGCTAAGTCCCTGGGAGATCGAACAGCACCTGCGTAATGGCCCGGCGGGTAACCTTTGGCGGTGTCGCGAAGCCTAGGTGCATCGAGGACAAGAGCGGGCCATCTATAAGCCATCCTCGATTACTTTTTGTCTAGCCCATCCAAGAGACAAGGCACCAAATAATCATAACACAACCAAAGAATAAGCGGCCGATTGTCGCTCCCACTAGACCGTTCAGCATCTCTGGCTTAACCGTATTCCAAGCCAGCAGTTGCCGTAGTCGCTCTACACCTGCTACGAGCAATCCGATCCCTGCCAGCGCGACTGGAATAGCTAGCAACCGTTTCTTTACTATTTTCATAGCCCTGTCCTGTCCCACAAATTTCGGAACAACCTTTTCCTGCGGATATTAGAGTTTTGGCAGTCCGTTGTCATCCGATTCTCTCATATTCTTCAGCATCTAAAAGTCAAGTAGGGGGCAGCACAGCGAAATGGCAAGGCCTTTTTTGCTCTCCATAACAAGAACAAGATCGGCAACGCCAAGAGACCGGGGCTTCAGCTCCGTAGGTCTCAACCTATCACCGGCAGTAATCAGAAATAAATTATCTGGTTAACAATAAGTAAATTATGGCTATCGGCCCCCCTAAAGTAACAAGAACCGAGAACCAATAACCGAGGGAATCCTCATCGCGATTGAACTTATATCCTCTCGACCTGATTTCGCCCGACCTTAGCGCAGCGATTCCGAAATAAAAGATAATTAGAAAAAGGAGGACAAGGAAAATCTTCGCTACCAAGTATCCGGGCATACTCCCTGCCCCACGATTACGCAAACAGTCCCATCATCTCTCCTCACACGACAGGCAACGTAAAAGGTTCGAGAAATACAATCAGTTCGCTCTTTATCTAATCCTTAAAGAGTCTTCCCTTCTGGGAGAGCGTTAGTCCCAACGCCAAGAGGATTTTACGCCGAGTCCAATCCGGCAAGGCATGCCTTTTCAATTCGGTCAACCGTCAACGGTGAAATTCCGGCAAGTCGGAGATGTCCCCAGTAGAAAGGCGCGAACAGCTTCCGAAGTGGCGGGAATCCGCATCTACGCGCCCCAGTCCGAAGCGCGGACGCGGGCGCAACGCGAAGACGGCAAAGGCTAGTATCTGAGCATTTGTTCTCTTCTTCACGCGTCATCTGCTCATCCATGAACCGAGATTGCGCCCAATTTCTGGCTGCTTCACAAACAGTATGGTCGCCTCTCCCTCCTGGCTAGGAACGTACGCCCAACGTTGTGCGTGTGTATTCCGTTCAATTCGGCCATCCATTCCGAATCATTCCGGCCACCTGTTCCGGGGATTGCGGCCGGGTATCGGAGCGAAGCGACGCTGGGATTTTTCTCTTAGCTTAGTCTTTCACTGAGTTGCAAGTCTCCTTCTTTATTTCTTGGTCTTTCGAATCGATTCTCCCTTGAGTTCGATCTTGTAACTTTGATGTAAGAGTCGGTCGCAGATGGCGTCTGCGAGTGTCGGCTCGCCAATCACATGATGCCATTCCTTGGTTGGGCATTGGCTGGTGATCACGGTAGAAGCCTGCCCGTGGCGATCTTCGATGATCTCCATGAGGTCCTTGCGTTCTGGATCAGTTAAAGGGGAGAGAAACAGGTCATCGAGGATCAGCAGTTGGACTTTGGCGAGGCGGGTGAGAGTTTTTAGATGAGTGCCGTCGCCTTTGGCTTGCAGCAGGGTCTCAAAGAGTCTTGGGGCTCGAAAGTACAAGACCGTGTAGCCCGCACGGGCGGCAAAGTTGCCGAGGGCGCAGGCGATGTAGCTCTTGCCCACGCCGGTGGGACCGCTCAGAAGCACGTTTCGGTGGTTGGTGATCCACTGAGCAGAGTAGAGTTCCAGGATGAGCTGTTTGTTTAAGCCTCTGGGATGCTTGTAGTCGATGTCTTCGAGGGCAGCGGGCTGCTTAAGCTTGGCGTTCTTCAACAGCCGCTTGAGCCTTAAGTTCTCCCGGTAAGTCTTTTCTTCCTGCACCAATAGGCCCAAGAATTCCTCGTGGCTAAGGTCCGCGGCCTTGGGACGGAACCTGTCAATGGAATGAGACACTCCCGATTTAGAAATTACTGTACAAGATCCTCACTCGGTTGATTTTCAACCCTAGCCATACCCCTCGCCGATGGCCGATCGTTCGTTAACAAGAGAGATAACAGGGTCAGGTCTTGTTTTTTGTATCACCCGTGTTTGCCAAGCGGCTGATCGTAGCGTAGTGCAATTGCAGAAAATCGGCAACCTCTGTTTGACTGTACCCGTAGCGATGAACCGCCCGAACAATTAACCCGTCTCGTTTGGCCTTGGTCAGCTTCCCGACAAACAGTTTCTCTAGTTTCGGCCGGCTTAAATACCTCTGGTTCCGCGGGATCTCGGCGATATTCTCGAAGCCCTTAACATAACCCTTAAGCCGCTCCACAAAGTCTTCCTCTCCCAACAACACCTGCGCCTGAACTCCTTCCCAGATCGAGGGTCTAGCGATCCCCTCCCTCACAAACCGCCGGTAGTGTCTAGCAGCTGGGTATCTTTTCCTCCCAAACTGGCTCAACACCCATTCCACCTCTAGCCAGGGTATCTTTTTCCCCAGCCCCGCTGTCGCCCGGTAGCTGCTCCACCTCCATTGCCCGGGGCTCTTAACCGCTTTGACCCGTACCGGATTCAGTACCACATAACGGCAGACCTCCAATAGGTGACTCTGTTTCTGTATCAAAATCGCTTTGTAGCGCCCCTGAAACACATGCCCGACCGTCCGGTGCCGTCGGTTGTAAACTTGGGTGTACACACCGTTGAGCTGGCGCATCCCCTTGGAGAGATTGGCTTCGGGCGTTTCGATTACCAGGTGATAGTGATTGTCCATCAGACAGTATGCATGGCAGCACCAGTTAAAACGGCTCACAACCTTGCCTAAAACCTCTAAGAAGGCCTTGCAATCCCCATCGTCATCAAAGATGTCTTCTCGACCGTCGCCTCTGGACGTCACGTGGTAGATCGCACCGTCAAATTCCACCCTTAAAGGACGCGCCATAACTGTTCACAATTATCAGATTAACTATCGAATAGCAAGATTCAAGACCTGACCCCTTTCGTGCAAGACCGACCCCTTTCGTGTGGACCCTTATGGATTTTTGATAAGGCGTCGCGGTCAATCGTTTTAACGCAGTTCCTGGCGCGTGTTACCAATCGTCCGTTTTTTGATTTTGCTCGTGATGGCGAACTCTGTGCAAGCGCTGGGAATTAAAAGGCCGTAGGCGCACGAACGCGGGGCGGGTGATGAGTAGATAGCCACCGTTTTGAGCTTGCAAGCGCTTGTGCCATATGTTACAAAGAGTCATGGACGTCAAGGGAATAAAGAGTCTCCGCGAGGTCCTGAAACTGACGCAAGAGGAAATGGCCAAAAAGTTGCACACTACCAGGACCACGATTGCGCGCTGGGAAGTAGGCATGGCCAAACCTCGGGGACTTTATATCCGGGCATTGGAAGAACTCGCGGAGAAGACAAAGGCCAAAGCAAAAACGAGGAGCGCAAAATGAGCAATCGGGAAATTTTGAGTTACGGGACCGGCGACCGTATGTTTGACGAGCTGGTCGACTGGTTCAAGAAGGGGCGTCCTGATCCCGATGACAAGCCTGGCGAGGAAGGTCAAAAGAAAAAAGCGCTGATCGAGCGGGAGGGGAAAATCGTGAAAGAAGAAAACCAACGAGAGTACCGGCAAGAGCGGGAGGAGTGGGCGAAAACAGGCAACAAACAAGGGGGGTAAAAGCCATGAACGACACGACCGCCAAAGACGCGCGGAAAGGAAATTACCAGCGCATAGCCAAACATTTATATCAATGCTGCAACCGCACCAGCGAGGGGTTGAGCGCGATGTATTACGCGCGGTTCCGGTGCCAGTTCAAGAAAAAGGCGAGAGTGTTCGCGCTGGGGTCCGACCTGGCGCAGGCGAAGATCGAACTCAAAAAGCTGGAGATCAAGAACTCGGAGAACCATGATTTTGACCTGGATAAGCGGCAGGCGGAAACAGATGCGCCGCCAAAGCCGAAGGACGGCAAGACCGAACCGTGGACGTTCGCGGAATGGTGCGAACTGTATCCGCACCAGATTGCCGCCAAGAAGGGAACGGGCGGAAAGCGCCTGAATAAAGATAAACGCTCGTTCGCGGACGAGCAGAGAATGACCAAGTTGCATTTGCTGCCGTATTTTGGGGCGATGTCCTTGATCGAGATATCGCGTAAAAGCCTGACGGACAACAGCAGTCAGCGGGAGGCCGAAACGATCATCAGGCAAGGCAAGGCGTCGAGTCACAAGGTCAAGCCGGGAACGGTGGCAAATGAGTTAAGTTTGCTCAAGAACATGCTCCGAGTCGCCGTCCGGGAGGGATACAAGGCGGTCGTTCCATCGTTTGACGAGCTGATAGAGCGCAGCAACGGGAGCGGTCGGGCACTGACGCGGCCGATGAGCAGGGAAAGGTCCTCGCTGTGTATCCGAAGTGGCTTGGGTGGCTGTCTGATTTCGCAAAGGAAACCTGTCTATCCGAGGGTGATTTGCTAAGATTAACTGAAGCGATGGTTGACAGAAGGGGCGGGGTTATCGTGCCCGAGGGCGGGCGACTCAAGACCGGAGTCGAGCAGGTGGCTCCGCTTACAGATCGTGCGCGAGAAATACTCGACGAGATACGGGTGGAGAAAAAGCGGGGTGGAATCGTGGAGAACGTGGGTGGGCGAGTGTTCACGCGGGAGGACGGGAAGCCGATAACTAGGAGCATGATAAGCAAGGCCATAAGAAAGGCCTGCCGCGATGCCCAGGTCAAGAAGTTCGTCTTTCACAATTACCGGAACACCGCGTTGACGGAATGGGCTCGGTGTGGCATTCATGTTGACGTGGCAATGAAAGCAGCGGCTCACAGTTCGGTCCAGATGCATAAGCGGTACGTCGATTTGCAGCGGTCCGATGTCGCAAAAGCGTTCGGACAGCGCGCGAAATTGCTACAGAAATTGTAACACAGAAAACGGGGGTATCCGCTAACTAGTTGATTTCCCTTATGGAGGGGTGGCCGAGCGGTTTAAGGCACCGGTCTTGAAAACCGGCGTCCACTTTGTGGACCGCGAGTTCGAATCTCGCCCCCTCCGCCAAAGCGAAGTGGAAAGTAACGAGTCCTGAGGACTGAGACGGGATCTGACTCATCGCTCAGTCCTCGTTTCTGAGTACTGCGATTACCGGAGAGATGGCCGAGTGGTCGAAGGCGCACGCCTGCTAAGCGTGTGTACCCTTAAATGGGTACCGAGGGTTCGAATCCCTCTCTCTCCGCCATTTTTTACGATGCCCCCTATCAGGTAGCGTTAGAGGCCCAGACAATTTTGCTCTTTGCTACAATACTCAAGCCAGCAAAACAGCGATAATTCCTGCCAGGAAGATTCCATCAAAAGTTCCGGCGCCACCTATGGAAGCGATGGGAGCCCCTAAGCCTTGGAGGCTTCCGAGGTTCGTCAGGTCAGCGCCGATCAATGTTCCGAGGCTTCCCGAAATGTAAGCCAATGGAGCTGCCGCGCGTCGACTGAGAAGAAGAGCTGTGGTGGCAGCGAGCAAAGGCGGAATAAATATCGGTACGGCAATTCCTAGGCCTGGAACTGGCTGGGCCAACCAATGGACAATGGCGGCCACAATTATTACGCCAACCATCGCCCGGATAAAGATTTTGTTTTTTGTCAAGAGATAAATCGATACCAGGGTCGGCACCACGGCCCCTCCCAAGTTGATCGCCACCACCGTCCGAGGCCATTCCTGAACCAGAGAGATCACGTAACGCATCCCAAAGAAATAGATCTCTCTATTTGAGCTGATTTCCCGCGCGGGCAATTCCAGGATAAGGATATTGACAGAACTTCCAAAAAACGAAAGCGCCAATAGCGAAAAGATATACCGTCGGTTGATACCCATTTTCTCATAGGCGTATCCAAGGATGCCGATCTCAATCAGGACAACGAGGAGTGTGGCCAACAGAAAGAGGGCGAGGAGGAAAGGTAATGCGAGAGGGAAATAGTGTAAACCCAAGAAATGCATGGTTACTTAACTAGCCCTGCCAAGGTCAGTGACTTCATCGTTATAAAGCTCGTGTCGATTTCTTGTGGCAATCTACAGCTTCAGAGTCAAGCGGTCTATGAAATGTGGGATCGCTTTTCAGCCGGGTTTAGCAAATAAATGCCCCCACCCCCTTTTGGGAGGTGGTCCCATCAGCTAGCGTCGCGGTTGCGTCCGGGATGTTGGAGACCGTAGAGACAAAATGAGAAAGGAACTGCTAGGGGAAATTGCGTGTATCAAGTCGGTAGTGCAAATGGGCGATTCGCGGCAGTCGCCGCCTGGAGCAGAGTCCCGATTTTCGTGACACTACCCGACGGTGGCCCGAGCTACACTGTTCGGTATCATTCAACGAGGCAAAAGAGCCGAGAAGGACAACGGATAATTGGCACTGGCTGCCCATCGTCCTGCCCATAGGTTTCCAACGTGCGTCCTTTTCAGTGAGAACTGTGATGTTGCCCTGTAGGTGTCGGCGTGTTCCAAAGCCCGGACGATGGATAGGATAGCCACCACGATGCCGCCGATCACATCACCCAGCTTAGACTTCTCATTTCAACTCATGCGTCCGCGTGGGCTGGGGGAACAGTGCCATCCCGATTCCACCCACTCTAGTGGGGTCTGAAAGATCCCCAAGAATCGTCCTGCGCAACGGACCTCCTCCTAACCTCGCGATGCAATCTTTATGCCGTGGCCTCTCTTCTGATGTTTCAAAAGAAAGACTGTGGCGGGGTCTGGAAACTGTCGCGATGCGTTGTGGTCTGATTGGGGCGATGTGGCAACCGGGCGAAGCAAAATGCCCCACTTTTTAGCTCGTCTCAGCATTTACGCCGCGATAGTGAAGTGTGTTTGTGATGGCATACGATTTGCGCCATCGAATTTGTCAGAAAAAAGATCTCAAGAGAGGAGGGCATGAAAAATGGTCAAGACTACGTTTGCGACCGTGGCGTCTGTGCTGTTGACGTTGGGGGTCGTGTCTTCGAGCTACGCGTCAACGGCTTTTTCGAGTGCAATTGATGAGGAGCACTACAAGGGGATTGCCTATGTGAGCGGCGGGTTCGGGATAGAGGAGCGAGACGCTATTTTTTCCATGGGTAAGAAAGACAACCTGGGGCTCAGCTTCGCGCTACAGAATAAAGAATACCTGGGCGGCGCTAAGGTCTTGATTAAAGACGATAAAGGCCAAAACGTCTTGGAAACAACGTCCGACGGACCGTTGTTTTTTACCAAGCTTCCGGAGGGAAAGTATACGGTAATGGCAAGGTCACTGGGAAAAACTCTTACCCGAGTCGTGGACGTTCCCAGCAAAGGCCAAACGCGCCTGTATTTTGTATGGAACGAGCCTAGCTCGAACGCGCCACCGGCATTGGCGAAAAAGTAAGGCGGAGAGTGCGCGGTAACAAAGTTATTTGCGCAGAACAATCCAATTTCAAATGCAGGAAGGAGAAACAGTATGGCGTCTTATTTGACCAGAAATTTGTTGGGGGTTTTTGTCATGCTGGCACTAGTTCAGCCCGGTTGGGCAGCGGGCACAGAAGCGGCGCCCAAAGGAATGGAGCGCGCAAAAACACACGTTGTCAAGACGTCGGACGACGTCAAGAAACTGCAGGCGGCCTTGAAGGCCAAAGGTGACGACCCGGGTGTGATCGATGGAGTCATGGGGAGGAAAACTATTGGCGCTCTCAAAGGTTTTCAAGAGCACAACGGGCTTAAGGCGACTGGTAAACTCGATAAGCAAACCGCTGAAAAGTTGGGGATTGAAATGGCCGAATCGACTACCTTGAGATAAAAGACAGGAACAATTCCGTAGCCCAGGAACCAGGAAGAAAGGGGAGCCATCCGACGTAGGCTCCCCCCTTTTTTGCTCTCAGTTAGGACTACCAGCGATCACGCCCGCCTCCTCCTCCCCTCCGACCTCCTCCACCGTCCCTGTCACCGCCACTCGGACGATCGGCCATTGGCCGAGCTTCGTTGACAGTTAGCGTCCGTCCTTCGAGTTGAGTGCCATTTAGGGCTTCGATGGCTTTTTGGGCCTCTTCGTTCGAGCCCATCTCGACAAAGCCGAAACCACGGGAGCGGCCGGTGATCTTGTCCGAAATAACTCTGGTTGACTGCACAGAACCATGCTGGGAGAATATACTCTCCAACTGTCCTTCCGTGACCGAGTAGGGCAAGCCACCCACGTACAATTTATTACTCATATCTCCTCCTTAAGAGATGTTAAGGTCTCCGTCCTTAGTCACGGATCACTGATAGAAGAATGAGAGCTGAAAGGGTAGGAACTGAACCCTGGTCGGATACTCTAACCACTAATCGCGTTCGCAAGGTGAGACACACTCAGGCCTTTTACCTTTGCTCATTGTCTCAATCAGAAGGCCCCATACTGAACGAGGCCGAAACAATATACGGAAATCGTGATCCCCTGTCAATCCGAACTTTCAATGCCGGGCATTTTTCAGGGCACCCCCCGAAAATCTCTTTATGGGGGTCAGGTTCCGGCCTCAAGAAAAGCTTGACTTTAGGTCGTTGAAGTATAAAAAATCTCAGCGAAAAGAAGTGCTCCCCACGAAAAGGTCGGGCCGCATCGTTCCTGTGGAAATCAAGAGATGGCCAGATAGGCAATGGAGCCATGCCGGCGGTCCCTAGAGAAATGGCAATGGTAAGGACGTGCGGGAGCCAGTTGGCGCCGGCAAGGGGGTTGGGGGAAGAGTGGATGAGAATGGGACTCGAAGCGTCCGGCTTTGCCAAATGCAGAACTGAAATAAAGGTTTTACCATCCGCGATTTTTAACGAGAGGAGAATTCGATGCTGGCTTGTTTGCCTTATGAAACGGTCACCTTTCTTCCTTATTACGTGGGACGGGAAGCGGGGTTCTTTAAGGACGAGGGCGTGGAGCTGGACTACCTCTATACTCTCAGCGGTGGAGCGCAGGGCGGCAAGCTCAAGACAATCAATCTCTGTGCCGGCGGCGATGTGGCATTTTTTACCTCGGTTTCGACTGCCATAGAAGCGCGTCTACTGGGCTGGGCTGACGTTAAAGCGCTTGCGGCGAGCAATACCAGGGGCTCCTCGATGTTCGCCCGGCCCACGATCCAGAGCGTGGCGGACCTCCGCGGCAAACGCATCATGAGCGGTGGCGGCGCGTCGCGCAATGAGATCCTTTATCTGGCCCAGTTAAATGGATGGAAAATCGGCACAGATCTCGAGCTCATTCGCGGTGACGAGGTGGCGCGTTCGAAGGCGTTCGCGGATCCGCGCATTGATGCCGTCTGCGGTCGATCTCTCTACAAGACGTACGCGGACCAGCACGGGTTTCATATCTTCAATCTACCCCGGGCCTTATGGCACGACGGTGGTCTATGCACGAGCCGCGAGATGATCGAGCACAAGCCCGATGTGGTCCAGGCGGTTGTGAATGGATTTGTGCGCGCGCTCGCATTTATCAGGCAAAACAAGGCTGAAGCGGTGACGATAGGCGCGCGCAATATCAGGTGGCTGGATGAGGCGGCGGTTGCAACGCACTACGATCATATGGGATTTTCACCGGACATCACGGCGGAAGGGCTCAACTGGATGATTGGGCTGTTGCAAGTGGCGAAAAAATCACCGGGCAACGAAGGGCCGCAGGATATGGCGGACGCTGAGGTTTATCCACAAAGCCAAAGAGAAATGCTGGCCGGGGTGAGACGGAGAGAGATAGGAACAGAGACCGTGACAGAGAAACTCGCTTGGAGATACAATCAAATGGCAAAGAAGTTACCGCTGAGCTTTATCGCGCCGCCGGACAACGAACGGGTCATCCCCTTGATGGATGGGACCATTGAACCGGAAAATGTGGAGCTGATATCAACTCGCTCTTTGGGCACGGAGACGTTTTGGCGCCAGCTCAGATTCAACGAGTTCGATTTTGCCGCGATGTCGATCTCTTCTTACATGATTGCAAGGCAGCAAGGGACCGACATGATTGCGATCCCGGTCTTCCCCTCGCGAAGGTTCATGCATATGGGCCTCTCCTACCATGTGGCTTCCGGCATCCAACAGCCGCAAGACATCCGCGGAAAAAGGATCGGAGTCGAGGAGTATCAGATGACGGCCGCCGTCTGGACACGCGGGATACTGGAGCACGATTTCGGCGTGTCGCAATACCAGGTGCACTGGTACATGGAGCGAACAGAGGAAATGAGCCATGGCGGGGCGACGGGATTTGTGCCTCCTCAAGGGATATCGTTTCAACGAGTGCCTACGGACAAAAGTCTCGCTTCGATGTTGGTCAATCATGAGCTGGATGTCGCAACGGTAAGTCGCGCCTTCCGCCATGAAGCCAACCTCATTGACCGATCGGTACGAATTCGCGGCACGGGCGGCGATTGGAGTAAAGTCAAGCCGGTATTCCCCGACGTGATCGCGGAGGGAACGCGGTTTTTCAAAAAACACGGTTACATCCCACCAAACAACATCTATATTATCCGCGGGGACCTCTATCGGGAGCACCCATGGGTGGTGACGAGCCTTTATCGAGCGTTCGTGAAAGCCAAAGAATACGCCCAGCAGCGGCTTGCGCAGAGCATCCCCGTCGGGCTGGTTTTCGGCGACGAGTATTTGGATCAGACACGGGAAATCTTTGGCGAGGATCCCTATCCTTACGGAATCAGGGAGAATCGCCGGATGCTGGAGACCCTGATTGGCTATTCGTACGAACAGGGTCTCATCGCCCAAAAACCAAGGGTTGAGGATCTGTTTGCCGATGAGACAATTGATTTGTAATTGGTCACAGGAACGTTGTAGAGTTGTGTCGATCCCCAAACCCGACGAAAGGAGAGATGGTTATGGCAGCGATGCTTTATCTGGCGACAGGTGATGGTGTCGTCGTTTTGCGCAGCGAGGATCGAAAAGCGTGGAAGGTCGAGACTCAAGCGCTCGAAGACTGGTCTGTCAATGAGGTCGCGGTACTTCCGTCTGCTCCGAACCGGCTCTTTGCCGGCACGCGCGGGGACGGAGTCTGGCTCAGTGAGGATTTCGGCAAGAGCTGGACGAAACCAAGCTACGGGAGACCAGGGCCCGGTAAGGTGCGATGCGTCAGCATCGATCCGCGCGATCCCAATACCGTCTACGCGGGGGGAGAACCCATCGAGGTCTTTGTAACCCGCGATGGCGGTAAGAACTGGACCAGTCTAAGTTCGGTATGGAAAATTCCCTGGGTCGGTTCCGTGACCTATCCGGTGGCCGAAGTCGAGCCTCATGTCAGGGATATCACCCTGGACCCAAAGGATTCGCAGATTGTCTACGCGGCGCTGCAGGTGGGCTATATGCTCAAGAGTCAGGACGGGGGGCAGAGTTGGAAGCTATTGAATAAAGACCTTGATGCCGATGTGCATACGATCGTCGTCCATCCACAAGACACGAAACGGGTTCTGATCGCGACCGGCGGGCACGATTGCCGCGGCGGAAAGGTCCGTGGCAGGGCGCTTTACATGAGCCGTGACGGCGGTGAAAGCTGGGAGCCGATGGCGCTCGATTTTTCGCAGGAATACTCGGTTCCTCTCGCGATGCACCCGAGTAATCCGGCCATTGCCTATTCCGCCTTGGCTCACGGCACACCGGGAAGGTGGCGCAGGGGCAGCACAGGGGCGGATGGGATCGTGGTGCGGACCAAGGACGGAGGAAAGAGTTGGCAGAAACTGAACGGGAAATTGACGGAGCTGAACAATTACTTCGCAGGAGCCATCGCTTTTGATCAAGCGAATCCCGATTGCATTTATGCGGCTGTGACAAACGGAGAGCTCTACATGAGCTCGGACGGTGGCGACTCTTGGGCTGAGATGGGTGTTAAAGTTCGTCGCGTATCGGATATCAAGAGCGTTCAGGCGTAGATGTCGTGCGCGGTTACCGGGAGAAAACTGAGGGAGGTGTGTGATGCGATATCCGACTATCAGGATGGAAAGGCCCAGCGTCTACAATGGCCTGGACTGGTTGGTTGCCTTGGACGAAGGTCTGTTTGCCAAAGAGGGGCTGAATGTCGAGCTCGTAGCGCACGGTGGGGAGCGAGGGACCAACGTCAACGTTACGGACTGGAACCAGGTGCGATCAAACGCCGGTCACGCGGAAGCCGTGGAACGGGGGTGCGCCAATATCTTCAATGCCTGTGAGTGGGGCAACTATCGCAGATCGCAGGATACCGGGGTCGGTTGCCGGCAGCTGGGAAGGCGCGCCTCGATTGTCGCCGGCGCCGTTGCCGTGCCGCCGGATTCAGACGTTTACACCCCGCAGCAACTGGCCAATAAAACGATCGCCGTTCCCTTTCACGCGGGCACGCATTACTTGACGCTGCAATTGTTGGAAGGCTTCGTTCCACGTGACATGATCAAACTCGTAAGCAGCGGGCGGCCCTCGGAGCGCTACCGGGCCATGATGAACGGCACCGTAGACGCGTGCAGCGTGCGCGAGCCCTGGATCACCGTGGCCGAAAAAAACGGCTGCCGGCTGATCGTCCAGGGGTTTTACCATGGCACCGACACGGCCACGCCCGAAATTAGCGCGGAAGCCTACGCCGCTATCAATCGCGCCCTCAGTGACGCGGTACGGCGGATCAACGCCAACAAGAGAGCGTATCTCCACTACTTTATCGACAACGAGCAGGGGGTGGAGGTGAAGGCCTTAAGCATCGAGGATTTTAACCTTAACCGCATCGTCTTTGTTGAACCCGGCAAACCCATTCCGGAGGAGCAGTTAATGCGCACCTACAACTGGATGATGAGTTGGAATTTAATTGACGCCGGGCATGAGGTTCAGGATCTGGTGAACACTCAGGTCATGGCGCAGGCCTAATCTGCGCAATCCTCGGGCGCGAAGCAGCGCTTTTCCTTGGTCACTGGCGCGGGGGGTTAGTCTCGCCCGGTGCCGCACCTCTCCGGCTACCGTCGCCATCTTGGGCGGACTCTTTTGTTTTTCTGGGGATTAGCTTAGAATTTTGCCTCCTAGAGACGGCAGGGGAATGGCAACCGCGGCAAATTTCTATTCTTCACCAGCATGGGCCAAGAGATACTTTCTTCTCTTTCGCTGGCTCATCATCATTGTTTGCTTGCTGATGATCGTTGGGAGCGAAAAGCTGCTCATCGGTCGCACCGTGGAATATGTCCTCATAGCCGGTTTAATTCTTTCCAACCTCGTTCTCTACGTCATACCGGAATCTCATTTTCTCCGACCCGTCCTGTATTCAAGCGTCGGGATCGGCGATATCTTCGTGATCACCGGCGCTCTAGTGATTAGCGGGCAAACGGCGTCGGATTTTTATATGACGTATTTCCTCGTGATCATCATTTCCGCGTTGAGTCGTAATCTCATTCGCATTGTCATTAGCACGACGTTGGTGATCATCATTTATGGTTTTCTCCTGTTCTTAAACGCACACGAGACCGGAGTTCCGGACTCGCCCATCCTGCTCCGGCTGCCGTTCTTTTTTGTCATTGCCCTTTTCTATGGCCACCTTGTGCAATGGGTGCGCAAAGCAGAGAAACTAGAGGAGAAGAGCCTCGGTTTGGTCAAGGAGATACGCAAAGAATCCCAGGAGCAGATCGAAACCAATGCCCGCCTCAATCGGCTATTGGAAGAGCAAAGCGCCCTGCGCGAAATTCTCACTCAAATCAGCTTCCTGGAGATGAATGAGCTGTTACAAAAAGTAGTCCAACAGTCGCTGCAGCTGTTACGAATCGATCATGTTCATATCCGCTTGCTGACGGCTGATGGGCTCCTCACGGCGGTCGCTGCGGCGGGTTCTCAAACCGAACGTTTGACGGAGCGCTCCCAGAAAGCGGATAGCGGTCGCGCTGGTTGGGTGATAAGAAATCTGCGGCCTCTGGCGATCCCGGATGTCGAGCAGGACAAGGAGTTTGGCCAAGGTCACATTATGCGGGAAGAAGGGATCAAATCCTATCTCGGCCTCCCGTTGGTAGCGCGCGGGCGTCAGCCGGTAGGAGTTCTCATCGGGCAAAGCCGGACGCCAAGGGTGTTCACGACAGAAGAGATCATGCTGGCGCAGCAATTCGCAACCGGCGCAGCCATTGCGATTGAAAATGCCCGGCTTTTTAAAGAGGTCCAGAAAAAAACGGAGGAGCTCGAAGAAGCCTATGAGGCAAAATCCGATTTTCTCAATATGATGGCCCATGAGCTGAAAACCCCGCTAAATGTGATCTTGGGGAATACCCAGTTGCTCAAGGATGGATATTACGGCGAGGTAGGCGCTGGCGTCAGGAAAGCTCTGGAAACCACACAAAGGAACGCGCAAAGCCTGCTGAAGCTCATTAACGAAATCCTGGATCTTGCGCGCTTGGAGGCCAGGAGGGTTCCGGTTCGGATCGGGGAATTTTCGTTGCGGGAATTGCTGGACGAGCTCGAGTCGTCTTTTGCGCCCCTGGTGCGCGAAAAGGGGCTCGAGCTGAAATTTGACTCGGATGAGACCGATCTCATGAATACAGACAGGGACAAAATTTACGCGATTCTACAAAACCTGATTGGCAATGCCATCAAATACACGGATCATGGCCTGGTTGAGCTTGGAGTTTTCGGCGAGCAGAACCCTCAGGCCATTCGGATCGTCGTGAGAGACACGGGGATTGGGATCAAGATGGAGGATCTTGGCCGCATCTTTGAGCCTTTTCAAATGGTGGAGGGACTGGATCGGGGAAAATATCCCGGCAGCGGTCTCGGATTGAGTTTCGTTTATCGTCTGGTACAGCTGCTCAAAGGGGAAATCAAAGTGGAGAGCGAACCCGGCCGAGGTTCAACCTTTACAGTTATCCTGCCCCTTGTCGAACCAGAAATGAGATCGATCGCCGGATGAGCCGGAATTAGGCGCAGGGTGAATCGGCCCTCCTCGGGCCAGGCGGCAGTCTGAACCAAAGCGGAATGGAGTGTTGGAGTATGGGAGTACCGGGGTGTCGGGCTAAAATGCATCGCTCCATCACCCCAGTGCTCCATTTTCTCTTCTGTGGGACCGATTTCCTACGATCGAGTACCGGCGCATAAGACCGAGGGCCGGCAATCTATTTTTCTTACCAGGATTTTTAAGGATTAAGAAGCCAGGGGGAGGGTCTGATGTTCGGGAAAATCGTAGGCTCCGTTGCTTTCGTGCTAGGGTTTTTATTTGTTATACCGGCAGTCGCGCAAGAGCAATTCTATAAGGGTAAAACGATTCGCGTCGTTGTGGGTTTTTCGGCCGGCGGGGGCTTCGACACCTATTCTCGGGTGCTCGCGCGGCATATGGGAAAGCATATCCCGGGGCAGCCAACCTTTGTCGTGGAAAATATGACCGGCGCGGGGAGCCTCATTGCGGCCAATCATGTCTACAAAGTGGCGAAGCCAGACGGACTCACCATCGGCCACTTTATTGGAGGCCTGTTTCTAGGGCAAGTTCTGGGACAAAGGGGAATCGAGTTTGACGCACGGAAATTCGAGTACATCGGCGCGCCAGTGACCGACCATGTAGTGTGCGCGCTCACAAAGGCCAGCGGAATCACCAGCATCGAGCGCTGGATGGCGGCGAAAACGCCTGTCAAGATGGGAGGAGTCGCCCCGGGCGCCTCCACGCCTGACAACGGAACCAGAATCCTCAAGGCGGCTCTGGGTTTGCCCATTCAGGTTGTTTCCGGCTATAAGGGCACGGCCGATATCCGGCTTGCCGCTGATGGAGGCGAGCTCGCTGGAGGATGTTGGGGGTGGGATTCAATCTCCTCGACATGGCGCAAGGGTTTGGACGCGGGGGAGGTTATCGTTGTCCTTCAGGCGGCACCTAGGCCGCACCCGGATTTGCCGAAGGTCCCGCTCGCGATCAATCTGGCGAAGACCGATGAAGCACGCCAGTTAATTGAAGTCGGAATTCATAGTGACAGCGAAATCGTGCGCACTTACACGTTGCCTCCGGGGACGCCGAAGGAACGCGTTCAGGTTTTGCGCAGAGCTTTTGCTGATATGTTGAAAGATCCCGAATTCCTGGCGGACGCGAAGAAGGCCAATCTGGGTGTCAATCCTGTAAGTGGTGAGGAAGTAGAAAAGATCATTGCGAGCCTCTTTAAACTCGATCCAGCTCTGATCGCCAAATTAAAGGACATTCTCTACAACTAGGCTTTCGGCCCCTTAGCTTCTCGTAGCGATAAGAATCGGTTCGGATTCTATGCTTGACATGGCCAGCGCCTTTGTTTCGGGCTTCTACCAGGTTCTCACTCCCACTACGTTTGGCCTAATGCTTATTGGGATAGCTGTAGGCTTCGTGGTCGGGATTCTCCCCGGCCTGGGAGGGCCAACGACCTTAGCCATCATGCTTCCCTTTATCTTTAAGATGAAGGCGGTGGAGGCGTTTGCATTCCTGCTCGGAATGTCGGCCGTAACCGCCACCACCGGGGACATCACTTCGATACTCTTCGGCGTGCCGGGCGAGCCAACCACGGCCTCGACGATTGTTGATGGTCATCCTATGGCAAAAAAAGGCGAGGCCGGCCGCGCTCTCGGCGCGGCCTTGATGAGTTCTTTGGTAGGCGCCGTTTTTGGCGCCTTTTGTTTAGCCGCAGCGGTTCCGGTGGTTCGTCCCCTGGTGCTCACTTTTGGGTCGCCGGAATTTTTTATGATCGCTCTTTTGGGAGTGGGGTTCGTCGCCTCTCTCAGCGGCGGTAATTTGCTAAAGGGCCTCATCGCAGGCGGCTTGGGCTTTTGCTTAGCCATGATCGGCCTCGATCCGATCTCTGGAATTCAACGGTATACTTTCGGCCAGCTTTTCCTGTGGGATGGAATCGGCTTAGTGCCCGTCACGGTAGGCCTGTTTGCTATTCCCGAGGTCATCGATCTGGCGGTCCAGGGAGGCAGCATCAGTAAAGAGCAAACCAGTAAATTGGGTGGAGTGATGCAGGGCGTCAAAGACACGTTCGATCACTGGTGGCTGGTTATTCGCTGCAGCGCCATTGGAGCCTACATTGGAGTGATCCCGGGGATGGGTGGCGCGGTATCGCAGTGGGTGGCATATGCTCATGCCGTGCAGAGCTCTAAGGATAAAGAGCGCTTCGGCAAGGGAGCCGTCGAGGGCGTTCTGGGCCCGGGGGCTGCGAATAACTCCACGCTGGGAGGTTCTTTAATTCCGACTATCGCTTTTGGCGTTCCTGGAAGCGTGAGCACGGCGATTCTCTTGGGAGCGTTTATCATCCAGGGCATTGTACCCGGCCCCGATATGCTTCTTCCGCCTCCCAGGGGCAAGCTCGACCTCACCTTCAGTTTTGTCTGGATCATTGTCCTTTCCAACCTCATTACGGTAGCGGCCTGTTTTCTCTTTCTCAAACCTTTGGCGAAGATCACTAACGTTCGGGCCAGCCTGCTCATGCCTTTCATCCTTCTGCTGATTTATGTCGGGACCTTCGCCGAAAAAAACGCTTTTCCAGATCTGCTGGTGGTGCTGGCCTTTGGCTTTTTGGGTTGGGTGATGGCGCAGTTGGACTGGCAACGGCCACCGCTTCTCCTGGGTCTTGTTCTGGGCCCGCTGATGGAGAACAGGCTCTTTCTTTCGACCGACAACTACGGGATCGCGTGGCTTTGGCGCCCGGGCGTTATCATCCTCTTCGTGTTGACACTGTTGGGAATTTTTTACCCTGTCATCAAGGCGAGGTGGCAAAGGGGGAGGATCGAAGACCAGCCACTTGAGACCCGTCAAAAAGCAATCAGGAAACGTGGTCTCACTTGGGCGACCGTGTTCAGCTGCTCTATCGTTGTCGTCCTCGCTTGGGCGTTGTGGGAAAGCAGGAACTTTGGTTTCCGTGCGGGTCTATTTCCCTGGGCCATTGGCTCCCCGGTTCTGGCCCTGGCCGTTCTCCAACTCGGGAAGGACTTTATGGGAAAGACAAAGTCAAGCGGCTTCGAGGGAGCTATCGGTGGAGATTTGCCGAAGGACGTGGTTTACCGCCGGACTTCTGGCATCGTTGCCTGGATTCTTGCCTTCCTTGCGGCGATATGGCTCCTTGGTTTTTCTCTGGCAGTTCCGGTGACGACCTTTCTCTATCTCAAGATTGCCGGGAGGGAAAAATGGCTTCTCACCGTCCTGTCAACCGTAATCTCATGGGCCTTCTTCTACGGCATCTTTACATACGCTCTCCACATTCCTTTTCCTGACCCGGTGCTAAAAATTCCGTTTCTGAATTAGCAGCTCGGCCCTCCGGCGGGGCTGGTTTCTAACCGCTCCCCTGGCTCCTCATCGTCCGCCATACTTTTTCCGGCGTCAACGGCAGGTCGTACAATCTCGCGCCAACGGCGTGTGCCACGGCATTGGCTAACGCCGAAGCCACGGGGAGGAGGCCCCCTTCCCCTGTGCCTTTAGAGCCATAGGGGCCGGGCCCATTTTCATTCTCAATCAGCATAGAGCGCAGTTCGTAGGGCAGGTCGCTAAACCTGGGTACGCGGTATCCAATCAGGTTGGCGTTGATGGGTTGCCCGTCCCGATAGGTTATCTCCTCCAGCAAAGAATGTCCCAGTGCCATCATGACTGCTCCGTGATCCTGACCGAGACACTGTGCGGGATGAATTGCCCGGCCTACGTCGGCGAGCGAAACGTAACGCTCGACCTGCAACTGCCCGGTGTCGGAATCCACCGCGACCTTAGCGCCGCCCCAGCTGATTTCCCAGAAAGTGGTGGGCGAGCCCAAAACGGCCGTGCGGCTCTTCTTGTCTCGATAAAAGCCTTTACCCGTGATCTCGCCGGCCTTGACGCCGAAGGATTGCGCGATGATCTCCGCGTAAGAAATGCTGTTGCCGCGGCTGTAAACCCTGCCGTGTCTCACCGTAAGCCGCGCCCCGCTTTCCTTGAAGATTCGAGAAGCGGCCATCAAGAGTTGCTTTTTCAAATCCTGGGCGGCGCGCGCCACGCTTAGGCCCATGACTACCGTGGAGCTGCTCGCGTTTGTGGAAATATCGTAGGGAGTTGTGTCCGTGTCCAAGTCCACCACTTTAATCCGCTCAAACGGTACGGCAAGTTCCTCGGCGACAATCTGGCTCAACGCGGTGCGTGCCCCCTGGCCGATCTCCACGGTTCCCGTTGACAGCAGCACACTACCGTCAGCGGTCATTTTGACCGTTGCCGAAGCGATCTTGTAGGTTCCCCCGCCGTCCTTCATGCAACAGCTGAGACCGATCCCCCGAGGAATCGTGCGATCGTTCCGTTTGCGTGCGACGGCTTTGGCGGCCTTGAGCAGCCCTGCGGCAAGGTCACAATCCACCGCCGTGTCTCCCGAAGTATACGATTCTCCTTTTCTGAGAATATTTTTCAGGCGGAACCCCAGCGGGTCGATGCCGAGTTTTTCGGCGATGATATCCATTTGGGACTCATAGGCCCAGGCAACCTGGAGCGTACCAAAGCCACGAAACGCGCCCGCGGGAATTGTATTAGTGTAAACCGCGTAAGCGTTTGTCAGCAGATGTGGGATCCGATACGGGCCCGGCGCGCGGTAACCTGCCTTCTGCGTGACTCGGGGACCAGCGTCCGCGTATGCGCCGGTATCCATGTAGATTTCGCATGCTCGCGCCGTAATACGCCCGCTCGGGCTCACACCGGTCTTGATGCGAAAACGCGCCGCGTGGCGCGTGACGGTTTTAAAGCTCTCCTCCACCGAGTAAGCAAGCTTTACCGGCCTTTTTGCTTTCCAGGAAAGAGCTACCGCCAGGGGCTCGTTTTTGACCGAAAGCTTGCCGCCGTAACCGGCACCGACGTAGGGAACAATGATGCGCACCTTGTTGAGTGGCAGGGAGAAAATATCCGCCAGATGCTCCCGCAACGTAAACGGATCCTGGCTCGAGGCCCAGAGGACGATCCTATCGCCGTCAAAATCAGCAACGGTCACGTGGGGCTCCAGCGAGTAGTGATGGACGCGGGGAAACGTGAAGGTATCTTCAAAGATATGCGCCGCCTTACGAAAGGCTGCGTCCACCTTTCCTCGGCGGTAACTGAAATGATAGCAGACATTTGTTCCCTTGAACCGTCCTCCCGCTTTGTAGCGGTAACCGTGGATCTCACCCTCCGCGGACTGGGCGTCATGGACGAGCGGCGCATTGGGCGCAAGGGCCTCGTCCAGGCCCACAACGGCGGGAAGTTCCTCGTACTCGACGCGGAGCAAGCTCTGGGCCTCGGCAGCCGTGGCCTCGTCGACGGCGGCTATTGCCGCCACCGGATCACCTACGTATCGGACCTTGTCGAGGGCGACAATGGTCTGGTCTTTGTAAGACGCGCCGTAAGGTTTAAAATGCTCGAGGTCCGCGCGCGTGAGCACGGCGACGACACCGGGGAGTTTTTCCGCGCGCTGGGTATCGATACTGGCGATTCTCGCGTGCGCCAGCGGGCTGCGAAGAACTTTGCCGAAAACCATGCCCGGCAGCGCGATGTCACCGGTGTAGACGGCTCGACCCGTGACTTTTTCCTCGGCGTCAACACGCGGCACCGACACGCCAACGACTTTGCGAGATTTCGGGCTCATCGATCCACGCTCCGGTAGCGTGCGGCCACCCAGTCGCACGCTTCTTCCCGCGTGTGGAGCTGGCCATTCAGTTGCAGGTCTTCGACTTCCTTCAATATGTGCTGGAAGATAGGGCCGGGCTTTAGCCCCATAGCGATCAGGTCGCGCCCCAGAAGAAGAGGCTTGGGATGCAGGTCTTCCCGTTTCAGCTCTGCCAGCTTTGCCTGGCAGAAATTGTAATACTGAAGGTCGCCGTTGGCCGCCAGCGCATCGATGCGACAGACCTCTAAGAGTTCTCCGATGCCCTCAGTGCCCAGAAATCGCTTCAGTGTGCTCAGGCGCATGTTTGGCGCCTGAGTGTGACGCAGGTGATTCTTCACAAGATAGGCAACGCGTTCCCATACGGACCTGCTGCGCTTGAGCCGTTTGAGGATTTCCACTGCCATCTCCGCTCCCCTGTCGGTATGGCCGTGGAATGTGATGCGTGCTTCTTCGCGCCGGACGCAGAGGGGCTTTGCGACGTCGTGAAACAGGCAGCCGTAGGCCAACGTCTCGGTGGGATCCTGCAAGTACCCCAGCGCGATCAGAGTATGGGTGAACACATCGCCCTCCGGATGATATTCAGGGCTTTGCGCGACGCCTTTCATCGCTTCGATCTCGGGCAATACGACGGCTAAAAGGCCGGTGGCGTCTAGCAACTCAAATCCCCTTCGAGCAGCGCCTTGTGTCAGGAGCCGCGTGATTTCCTCACCGATGCGTTCCCAGGAAACCCGGCTGATGGTCTGGCGCTGTTCGCGGATCGCTCGAAACGTTGTTTCTTCTATGGTGAATCCCAGCGTAGCCGCAAAGCGCACCGCCCGCACCATGCGAAGGCGGTCTTCTTCGAAGCGTTGCCGCGCATCGCCGATGGCTCGGATCACACCCAGTTTGAGATCCGCCCTACCGCCAACCAGGTCGATCACGAGATCCCTTTCCGGGTCGTACATCATGCCGTTGACGGTAAAGTCGCGGCGCAAAATATCCTCTTGCAAGGTCGAAAAGCGGACGTGGCTCGGATGCCTGCCGTCCAGATACGGGCCGTCGAAGCGAAAGGTACTTACCGCAAAGCTTTCTCCTTCCCAAACAACCATCATCACGCCAAATTGGCTGCCCACGGCAATCGTGTGGGGAAAAAGCCTTTGGACTTCCTCGGGACGCGCGGCGGTTGCGATATCATAGTCCTGAGGCTCTCGGCCCAAGAGAGCGTCACGCACGCACCCGCCCGCAAGGTAGGCTTCATAGCCTGAGTCGCGCAGGTGTTTGACAATGAGAAGCGCGTTTTCCTTGTGGGTCACGACCGTACCTGGATGCGACAGTATTGTAATGAAGAACGTTGCGGGAAGGAAGGGCAGGTGGAAGTGATCGTTCTGATATCCGACGCAGTTGAGAGAACCGGCAAGCTACTTCTTGCCGTCGGTTCGATCCTGGTCAGCGACAACCACGACAATGAGTTTTTCCGGTTGGAGATAGCGCTTGGCGACGCGAAGCACATCCGCCTTGGTCACGCGCCCGATGAGATCAGGATAGCGTTCGGGGTAATCGAGCCCGAGCTCGAAGAATTCAACTTGAGCGAGAAACGAGGCGATCCGCCGGTTGGTATCAAGCCGCAGAGGAAAGCTGCCCACGAGGTAATCTTTCGCCGCTTTCAATTCGTCGTCTGTGACCCCTTTTTCGCGGATCCGCTGAATTTCTTCCTTTGTGATGCGGATCGCCTCGTTGGCCGTGTCGTTTTTGGTCTGCATGACGATTTGAAATGATCCCACGAACTTCCCGGCCTCGTAGTGGCTGTAAACCGAATACGCTAGTCCGCGATCGTTACGAATCGAGTCCATCAGCCGCGAAGAAAATCCGCCTCCACCGAGAATATAGTTCATTACCTGGATCGCGTAGTAGTCCGGATGGCTTCTGGGCACGCCCTCGTGTCCGATGATGATATTGGCCTGAGTAATGGCTTTTTGCACGCGGATCATGTCGCCCGAGCCTGCTCTGGGAGACGGGATGGAGTCTGTAGTTTCGGGCCCCCTCTCCCAGCCTTGCAGGGCTTTGGTGAGGCGCTTGAATGCCTCTTGATGTCCGATCTCTCCGACGGCGGCCAGGATTGTCCGGTTCGGGCGCAAGAAATTCCGATAGAACTCTATCAGGTCGCTTCTCTCAATCTTCTTGACCGATTCTTCTGTTCCCTCGGCAGGGCGTCCGTATGGGGATTGCGGGAACAGAGCTTCGGAAAACTTTCTGTAGGCGATATCGCCGGGATTTTCGGATTTTGCTCGGATCGCGGCGATCACCGCCTGTTTTTGCCTGTCGATTTCCTCGGGAGGAAAAGTGCTTGCGGTCAGGATGTCCGCGAGAATACTGAGTCCCCGGGAGAGGTCTTTTTTGAGGACGGTAAGCGTGATCCCCGCGGTTTCGTCATCACAGCCGGTGTTCAAAGATCCGCCGATAAAGTCCAGCGCCTCACTGATTTGCAACGCTGTGCGCGACCGCGTTCCGTACGTCAGCAACCGGGCCGTCAGGCAGGCAAGGCCTTCGCGTCCGGCCGGATCGTAACGCGAACCGCCGTCAATCAGCAGCTTCAGAGTGACCATTGGGAGCCCGCGCTGCTCGGAGGTCAGCAGGACGACCCCGTTATCGAGCACAGATCTCTGTGGCATCATGCGGGCTTCGGCGAGAGGTGGGTGTGTGAGGGTCATACAGGAGAGCAACGAGATCCGGAGCAGTCTTTTCACAGAGCTTTGTCCTTGGTAGGAATCAAAATTCCCACGGTGCGCCGGTCAGGATCGAGGTATTTTTTGGCGACGCGCAAAATGTCCGCGGCCGTAACCTTTCTGATCGCGGCGAGGTAGTTGTTGACGAGGTTCCAATCCCCCGCGGCTTCAAACCGTCCCAACCTCATGGCTTGACCAAACACGGAATCCTGCCCGAACACGAACGCCGCTTCCGTCTGGTTTCGAGCTTTTTCCAGCTCCTTATCGCTCACCGGCTCACTCCGAGCGCGATCGATTTGAGCGTAGAGGGCACGCTTGACTTCGCTGACGTTTTTGTCCGGCATCACTTGAGCGCTGAAAGAAATGATCGTGGGGTCGGTGGATAAACCTTCGTAATCGGCGCTCGCGCCGGTGGCAATGCGTTTTCGGTAAACCAAATCCTGGTGCAGCCGCGAGCTGCGACCGGCGGAAAGAATCGTAGTGAGCACCTCGAGAGCATAGCTATCGGAACTTTTTATCGTCGGCGCGTGATAGTAGATCAGCAGAAACGGAAGTTCCGCCTCCTTTTTCAGGCTCACGCGCCGTTCCCCGTTCTGCGGGCGTTCTTCGAGCGTCACTTTCGGGGGTTCAGGGCCGCGCGGGAGCTTGCCAAAAGTGGCGCGAATCTTCGCCAGGATTTCCGGGGCGGAAAAATCCCCGACAACGACCACGAAGGCGTTATTTGGGGAATAGTAGGTGCGGTAGAACTGGCGCAAGTCCGCGCGCGTCAAGCCCTCAATATCGCTCATCCAGCCGATAACGGGACGGCGATACGGATGGATAAGATAAGCGGACGCAGAGGTCACTTCGGCCAGCGCCGAAGCCGGATTGTCTTCGGTGCGCAAGCGTCTTTCCTCCATGACAACTTTTTTCTCGGCATCGAAGGTGCTGCCGTCCAAAAGCGCGTTGGTCATCCGGTCCGCTTCCATCTCGATCTCGACCCCGATCTTCTCGCGGCTCATGGTCGCAAAATAGACCGTCACATCGGTGGTGGTGAAAGCATTCGAGCGCCCGCCGTTGCGCGCAATGATACGGGAATACTCTTCCGGACCCACCTTGCGCGTTCCTTTGAACATCATGTGCTCGAGGAAGTGGGCCAAACCGCTCTTGCCATCCAGTTCGTTGCGCGAACCCACACGGTACCAGACCTGAAACGTAACGACCGGGCTCTTGTGGTTCTCAAGCAGGAGAACCTTGAGGCCGTTCTCTAAGACAGCTTCCTGGACCTGAGGGGGTTGTGCGTCTGCAGCCAAAGCGATCGAGGGTAACATAGCCAATAAGAATAAGGCTACGAACATATAGACTTAGAGATAATGGAATCAGGTCGGAAGTTCAAGTGTGCATCTTGACCGCACCTGATTGGAAAAATTTGGCGACTGGCCAGATTTGGGCTTGACGCTCCCACGCGGTTCAATTAAATAGGCATTTCATTGCACCCGCCGCGACGGAGCAGGACCGGGCGCCCAACTTTAAGTAACTATGCACGGGAGGAAACATGCGATTACTGACTTTCGTCCGTAAAGGACGGCCGACCTTAGGTCTTGTAGGCACGGACAATTGGATTATCGACGTCGCGGAAGTGAATCGGCGTTATCTGAAGGGAGGGGCGGCCCCTTTCTTGAACAGCATGCAGGAATTTATCGAGGGCGGGACAAAATCGCTCAATATGGGCAAGAAGGCGGCGCAGTATGTCAGCTCGGGAGATCCGACGCGTGTGCGCAAGCTGGCGCGTATTGGTGCCGCCGTACAGTTCGGGCGAGTACGGCTTCTTTCGCCAATTCCTTGGCCGCGGAAGAACGTGGTCTGCCTGGGAATCAATTACCAGGAGCATATCGACGAAGGCGCGAGGGCGCGCCAGATTACCGTGAATACGCCGGAAGCTCCGGTGTTCTTTACCAAACCTGCGACCTCGGTGATCGGCGACCAGGGAAAAGTGGTCCACCACAAGGCAACGGCGCGCTTGGATTACGAGGTGGAGCTGGCTGTGGTCATGGGCAAGAAGGGGCGGGATATCCCCAAAGACAAAGTTTTTGACTACGTTTTCGGTTACACGATCTGTCTGGATATGACCGCGCGCGACCTGCAGCGCCGCCATGGGCAATGGTTCAAAGGCAAATCCCTGGACACCTTTTGCCCGATTGGCCCATGGGTCGTCCACAAGAGCGCGGTGCCGGAGCCGCACAACCTGCGCCTGGTTTGCCGCGTGAACGGCGAAACGATGCAGGACGGCAACACGCGCGATATGATCTTCGACATCCCGACAACCATCGAGAGCCTCTCTGCCGGCATGACCCTGGAACCCGGCGACATCATCAGCACGGGGACGCCGTCTGGTGTCGGCTTTGCGCGCGTCCCGCCGCTTTTTCTCAAGCCGGGAGACAAGGTCGAGGGCGAAGTCGAAGGTGTGGGAACCCTTCACGTCGAAATTGCCGCGCCGTAGAGATATTTTCTCCGGGGTTGCGGCGTTGCACAACACCTCGCAGCCGGACCCGAAACCTCGGCCACCGAATCCGGCGCTGGAAAAACGTGACCCACTGCGTCCTGTTGCGGTAGTCGCCTGCATCTGCGAAACTCTTCTCTATGATAAACAATTGTGATGCGAGGTTGCTTCGACGGTAAACCTTAGTTCATTTTACAGACACCCGAGGTGAGATTATGACTGATGTCAGCGACATGAGGGCCTTTATCAGCTGCTTGGAGGGAATGGGGGAGATTAAGAGACTCAACGGCGCCGATCTCCAGCATGAGGTAGGGGCTCTGACCGAGCGCGCGGCAGAGAAAGAGGGTCCCGCGCTATTGTTCAACGGCTTCAACGGTTTTCCTGAAGGGTTCCGCGTGATCTCGAATGTTTTCCGGACTTGTAAACGCACGGCGCCCGCCATGGGATTGCCTGTGGATGTGAAAGGCATCGATTTTCTGTACGCGTGGCGGAAAAAGCTTGCCGCATACAAGCCGGTGCCTATGGAGCAGGTGGAGGGTGGGCCGGTGATGGAAAATCAAATGGCAGAGAGCGAGGTCGATCTTTATCAATTTCCCACTCCCACGTGGCACGACCTCGATGGCGGGCCGTACATTGGTACCGGCTGCGGGATCATCACAAAGGATCCTGAAACCGGGAGCATCAACATCGGGACTTACCGGGTCATGATCCAGGACAAGAACCGGGTTTCGATCAAGATGAACATGGGCAAGCACGGTCGGTTGGCGTTCGAGCGCAGCCGGGCGCGCGGCGAGCCTTTGCCAGTTGCAATTACTTTGGGTCAGGGACCCAGTATCTTTCTTGCCGCCCAGATGCCGTTGCCTCCCGACGTCAATGAATTTGAATTTGCCGGTTATCTTCAAGGCTCCCCGGTGCCGGTAGTGAGAGGCGCGGTTACGGGTCTGCCGATACCGGCCAACGCGGAGATCGTCCTCGAGGGAGAGATGCCGCCTCTCAAAGACGAAGAGATGCCGCTTGAAGGCCCCTTTGGCGAGTGGCCGGGTTATTTCACGGACGCCAACACCGGCGAGACCCCGGTCATGGTGGTGAAGCGGGTCTACTATCGTAACGACCCGATATTGCTCGGCGCTCCGCCCTTGAAACCACCCAATAGCTATCTTCCTATGCCTCTTGGGGCGGCGACCTTGTGGGAGCAACTCGAAAAAGCCGGTGTCCCGGAGGTCAAGGGAGTGTGGGGCTTTGTCTACGGCGGGCAGCCCGGACCATTTACAGTAATTTCGATTCGGCAGCGTTACGCCGGGCATTCGAAACAGGCTCTGCTCGTCGCAGCGGGCGCCCGTGCGGGGGCGTACGGCGGGAAGTTCGTCGTTGTTGTGGATGATGATATCGATATCACCAATCCGTTCGACGTGATCTGGGCCATTGCCACTAGATGCTATGTGCGGGACGGCATCGACGTTGTCAAAGGCGTATGGGCCTCGGTCTGCGAGCCGGCCATGCCGCCGGAGGAACGTTCGCCGCGCGGCTACACCTCGGATCGGGTGTTGATCGACGCCTGCCGCCCGTACCGCTGGATGGATCAGTTTCCCGCCGTGAATGCGTACAGCAAGGAAGCAAAAGACGAGGTCGAGCGCAAGTGGAAGATCTAGTTCCCATGCTCCTGGCAAAACTGGTGAAATGCGCAGTCCAAAAATGCTAAGTGAAAACCGAAAAAGGAAAATTAGAGGCATTTTGCGTTTTGTGGATAAAAGATGGATGCCATTCAAACATTGAGTCTGGCTCTGGGCACAGCGTGGACCTCGGGGATTAATCTCTACGCGACAGTGGCTGCGTTAGGGATTGCGGGTAGAGCTGGGATGATCCAGTTGCCGCAAAATCTGCACGTGTTGATGGACCCGCTGGTGATTGCTGTGGCATGCGTCATGTACGTGATCGAGTTCATTGCGGACAAGGTCCCGTACTTCGACAGTGGCTGGGACGTGATCCATACGTTCATTCGCGTCCCTGCGGGCGCGATCCTCGCTGCGCGAACCTTGGGTGATCTCAATCCACCGCTCGAATTGGCGGCAATTCTAGCGGGAGGCAGCGTGGCACTGGCTGCGCACGCGACCAAGGCCGCCACACGTCTCGCGATCAACATGAGCCCCGAGCCGTTCAGCAATTGGGCCGCCAGTATCGGGGAGGACGTGACCGTCTTTGGCGGGATCTGGCTGTCGTTCAACCATCCCTGGGTGATGGTCTTGTTGGTTCTCGTATTCATGGCGCTGTTTATCTGGCTTACGCCGAAACTGTACCGCCTCATCCGGCGTGGGATTCAGGCGTTGCGTACGCGCCGGCGGGGTGAAACGGGAAAAATACCTGGGAGCGGCGCCCCGCCGCTGGAGTCGAAGAGTTAAGCGGTCTGGTGGGTCCAGTGATGCAAACGGAAAAATCACCAGACCATTTGCCCGCTGTTCCGCTCACCTTGGACGGCGCATTTGTCCTGCACCAGATGGCGCGCGTGCGCTGGCCGTCGTGGAGAATGCTGCCGGCAGCGCAACGGGATAGAATGGTCGGCGAGGCGATTGCTGCATTCCAGGGTATGGAGCGCGCGGAAAATGGCCAGAGCGCGCTGTTCTCGATGCTGGGTCACAAGGGTGACGTGCTGGTTCTCCACTTCCGGCGTTCTCTGGAAGAGCTCAAGGGAGCAGAGCTGGCTGCCGTGAGTCTCGGTCTGTTCGAGTTTCTAGAACCCACGACCTCGTACCTCTCCGTTGTCGAACTTGGTTTGTACGAAGCGACCGTCCGGCTCTATGCGCGCCTGCGTCAAGAAAACGTTGAGCCGGGGAGTGGTGCGTGGAACAACGCGGTGGAGGCGGAGCTGGAGCAACAGCGCCGGGCGTCTACCCCGCGTCTCTGGCCCCGGATTCCACCACGCCGCTACGTTTGTTTCTACCCGATGAGCAAGCTGAGAGGAGAAGAGAAAAACTGGTATCAACTGCCTGTCGAACGACGCCAAAAGCTGATGGCGGAGCACGGGCTTATCGGGCGGCGCTACGCGGGTCGGGTGACTCAAATCATCTCCGGGTCGATCGGATTCGATGACTGGGAGTGGGGCGTCGATCTTTTTGCCGACGATCCGCTGGTGTTTAAAAAACTTGTTTATGAAATGCGCTTCGATGAGGCAAGTGCTGCGTATGCTCTGTTCGGTGACTTCTACGTCGGGCTGCAATTTCCCGCAGCGGAGCTAGGTCGCTTGCTGGACGGCCAAGCGCCTGCCTGGACAAATTCCTGAACCGGGATGGTGGTGCGCGGAAAAATCCTCATCCTGAAGACCGGCGAGCTGCCGCCCGGCGTTTGTGTGAAGCATGGCTCGTGCGAGCGCCAGTTTCTTAACTTCATGGGCGAAGATCAGGGCGTGGTTGTGGTGGATGCGCGCCGCGCGCCTCTGCCGGAGGCAGATTGGGCCGGAATCATCGTGACCGGCTCGGGCTCATCCGCCTTCGATTCCGATCTCTGGATTCGTGCCTCCGGTGATTTTCTCAAGCGCGCCGAGGAAAAGGGCAGCCGCATCTACGGGGTCTGCTTCGGCCATCAACTTCTCGCTCAAACCTTCGGCGGCAGGGTGGAAAGATGCGCGCACGGTTGGGAGCTGGGAACCGCCCCGATTCGGATTCTGGCCGAATCCGGCAAGGACAAACTCTTTGCCGGCATGCCTTCGAGCTTTCTCGCTCAGGAGACCCACCGCGACGTTGTCACTGAGCTTCCGCGCGGGGCGATTCGGCTGGCGGAAAACGATCATGCGCAAGTTCAGGCATTCCGCCTTGGGGAGCGGGTCTGGGGTACCCAGTTTCATCCCGAATTTAACCGGGCGCTGATGGGCGATATGATTGAATGTCTAGCTGAAGATCTGCCGCGAGAACAGTTCGCCTGCAGGCCTGCCAATCGCCCGCTGAAAGACTGGCTGCTCGCCGGATTACGTGAGACCGCGGAAGCGAGCAAATGCCTGCGGAACTTTGTTAGGAACATGGCGGCAGTGCTAATTGTATTGCTTGCAGGACTCGCCGGCTGCTCTACGAGCCAGGAGACATCAATGCCCGTCAACCCTTCTACCGGTCTTGTGGCGCGCTGTGATCTTCTTCGAAAAGACATGGTCGAGAAATGCGTCCAGGCGGCGGAGAAGCAAGGCTATGTTCTCCCCGAGAAGCTCACGCCGGAACAACGCGCAGCACTTGGACGCCAGGGCTTGATATCAACTGATCAACCAATCCCTGAGCCGCAAAACGTTTTCAGTTCGCCGGTGGCCGTTCCCCAACGACCTGGGCCATCCATCCCCTAACTTATCGCCTCGATCCGGTCGCGGTCAAAAACGTGAGTTGGGTGTTCATCTGCTCTTCGGATCCAACAGGTCGCGCAGGCCGTTACCTACGAAGTTGAATGCCAGGATTGTTAGAACAACGGCGAGCGTCGGGAACAAAATAATGTGCGGATAGACGCGCATCGCGCGCCACCCGTCCTGCGCCAGCGTGCCCCAGCTCGTTCCCCACGGGCTGTACGGGTCGTTGATGCCGATACCGATGAAGCTCAAAGTTGATTCGGTCAGAATTGCCGCCGGAATACTGAAGGTAAGGGTGACGATGATCGGCCCCATAACGTTGGGAAGGATGTGGCGTATCACGACCCGCGCATGGCCTGCGCCGATGGCCCTTGCGCCGTCGACGTAAAGCGCTTGCTTGGTCTGCAACATTTGGCCACGCGCGATGCGCGCGAAGCGAACCCATGTAATCAGGCCGAGCGCAACCAGCATGCCGCCGACGTTGCGGCCGAGCACGAGCGAGAGCAGGATGAAGACAAGAAGGTCCGGCAGGCCGTAGAACACATCGACCACGCGCATGAGAAAGCTATCGACCGCGCCGCCTCTGTAACCGGCAATGAGGCCGTAGGTGGTGCCCAACACCAAGGCGATCAGGGCCGTTCCCACTCCCACTGTCAGGGATACGCGCGCGCCGAGCAGCACCCGGGTCAGCAGGTCCCGTCCCAGCATGTCGGTGCCCATCCAGTGATTCCAATTCGGTTCAGCCAGGATCTGGGCTTCCTCCAGCCCGCCCGCGGCGCGATGGACCAAAGGGACGAGAAACGCTGCAAGGCTGATGAAAACAATAAAAGCCAAACTGGCCGCAGTGGTCCAGTTGCGAAGGAGGCGGTGCAAGACGGTCGCGCTGTTTCTTGATTGCATGCTCGGTCTCAATCGATTCTGATTCTGGGATCGACGAAGCAATAAAGAAGGTCCACAATAAGGTTTGCGCACACCAAAATCACCGTGTAGACCATCGTTACGCCCATGATCAGCGGGTAGTCGCGGTCCGTGACCGCGGTAATGTAGAACCGTCCCATGCCGGGAATCGCAAAAATGTATTCGACCACAAAGGAACCTGTCACCAGGGCTGCAACCAAAGGCCCTAACGCCGTGAGCAGCGGGATCAGGCAGTTTCGCAACGCGTGCTTGAGCACGACGATGCTTTCGTTCAAGCCTTTTGCCCGCGCCGTGCGAATGAAATCCTCGCCCAGAGCTTCGAGCAGGGTGGAGCGCAATAAATAAGAGAGATACGCGGCGGGGGCGGCGGCCAAGGTGAGGGTCGGTAGCACCCATCCGGTTACCCCGGCCCATCTTCCGACCTGAAACCAGCCGAGTTTCAAGGAGAAGAACCATATGAGTAGAGCCCCGAGAATGAAGTGCGGAAGGGAGATGCCCAGCGTGGCCAGAGACATGCTCCAGCGATCCACCCACGAATTCGGGTAAAGCGCCGCACATAGACCTGCCGGGAACGACAACACAAGCGCTCCCACTAGCGCTAGGAGGCCAAGCAGCACAGAGACCGGCAGCGTATCGGAGACGATCGAATTGACGTTACGGTCGATATACTTGTAAGAGGGACCCAAGTTTCCCTTCGCCAAGTCACGCAGAAAATGGGTGTATTGCACGAGCCAGGGCTTATCGAGATCGTATTTGGCGGCAATATTTGCCATGACGTCCGGCGGCAGCCGCCGCTCGCGGTCGAATGGGCCTCCGGGAGTGACGCGCATGAGAATGAAGGTGATCGTTGCCACCGCCCAAAGAACCGCGAAGCTTTGCAGGAGGCGCTTTAACAAGAAACGGGCCATAAGGTGCGATTTTGGTTTTTGATTTTCGATTTTAGACTTCGTCGTGAGCTCAGTCGAATGATTGAATCCAAAATCGGCAATCCAAAATCTAAAATTTCTTGGCGCGGACGTGCTGCAACACCAGACGCCCCATCGAACTGTATTCTAAGCCGGTGAACCGGGGTGATAAGACCGTAGTCTCGGTCGTGGTAAAGAGCGGTACGATCGGGACATCGGTCTCGCACAAAATCCTTTCTGCTTCGGTATAGAGCTTCGCCCGTTTCTCTGGGTCGAATTCCTGCGCCGCGGTAATTAACAGGCGATCGTAAGCCGGGTTCTTCCAGCGCGTAAGATTATTGCCGCTGACCGCGGTAAAGAGCTTCATGAAATTATCCGGGTCAGGATAGTCGGCGCCCCAGCCGAGGCGGAAAATATTAGGCGGGTCATTGTTTAATTTCTGCAGAAAAACCTTCCACTCCTGATTGTCGAGGCGCACGAGCACGTTGAGATTTCGCTTCCACATGCCCTGGATAGCCTCGGCGACAAGCTTGTGGTCCTCCTGGGTATCGTAAGCCAGCGTCACGGGTGGAAATCCGTTTCCGTCCGGGTATCCGGCTTCGCGCAGCAGCCTGCGCGCTTCCGGCGGATTGTAGGTCAGCCCGATCTTGGGGTTGTGCGCGAGCATGCCCGGGGGAATCCAGCAGCTGGCGGGCAACTCGCGGCCGTGGAGGATCTTAGGGAAGACGCTCCGGTCGATGGCGAGCGCGAAAGCCTTGCGTACGCGCACGTCATTAAACGGCTTCCGGTCGGTGACGAAGCCGTAATAATAGCCGCGGAGCTGGGCGACGGCCTTGAAGCCGGGGGACTTGGCGAGGCGCGGCTTTTCCAATATCGGGATACTGTGATTGTCAATGAAGTCGAGCTGGCCCTGTTCGTACATGCCCAGAGCGGTCGTTGTCTCGTTGATCATGAACATCTCGACTCTGTCAACGGACGGCTTGCCGATAAAGAAATCGGGATTGGCCCGCAGCTCGATCATGTTCTCGTGCTTCCATGAAGTGAGCAGGAACGGGCCGTCGGTGACAATGTTGCCGGGTTCGGTCCAGCGCGAGCCAAACTTCTCGACGATGTCTTTGCGCTGAGGATAGGTGACTTCAAACGTTGTCATCGCGACGAAGTACGACACGGGGCTGTTTAGCCGCACCTCTAACGTCCAGTCATCGAGCGCTCTCACTCCGACCAGACCGTCGTCGGTGATCTTGCCCTGATTGTAGGCCTCGGCATTGACGATATCGAACAGGATGTAGGCATACTCGGAGGCCGTTTTAGGATTGAGGAGACGCTTCCAGGAATACTCAAAATCCTGCGCGCGAACCTTCTGGCCGTCGGTCCAAAGAACGTCATCGCGCAGATGAAAGACAATCTTTTTGCCCCCCTCTTGAATCTCCCAGGATTTGGCCACCACCGGAGCCGGTTTCAGCTCGCGGTCAAATTCAGTGAGACCGACCATCAGGTTGGCGATGACATTGAAAGAAACATGATCCGTGGCGAGCGACCAGTCTAGACTTGGCGGCTCGGTGCCGAGATTGACGCGAAAGACGTTTCTGTCTCCCACATCGGCGGCAGGTTTGCAGGACAGGATCGCGAGAAGCGTGATAAGAGAGCAGAACCGTAAAAATTGGGTGTTGTGGCGATTCGAGAACAACGGCTGATAATCTACTTGCGTCCTAAGATTTTTGCGGCTATTAGTAGCCCAATCCTGTTTACCCTTCAAGCCTGGAGGGCGCTTTTCTTATGAGTTCCAGTTTTTGGCCCGCGCCAACCACGCGACGAGCGCAATGCGGCTCCCGGGGCTGCGTCTCGTGTGCCGAAGCATTAGCCCCGGCCTGCATTTTTGACGTTTTAGGAGATAGGGTGTGGATGCAGAAGAAATTCTGAAAAACTACGTCGTCGTCGAAGGCCATCGGGATGTTTATGAGCAACTCTACCGGCATTCCATCGGCGATGAAGCTCCGCTGCGCGACGCGATTGCGCCCCGTCTCATACGCGACGGCATCAACGTCTGCGTGTATGCGATCAGCGGCGATTCGTATTCGCACTCGCAGAACACTGGGAGGTATCTCGAGACGGCGCTGGAAAACATCGATGACTTCTTGGAGGAAGCGCCCAAGTCCGATGGCATGATTACGATGATCCGCACCCGCGCGGATCTGCCGGACCGAGTGCGCCCGGGACAGATTTGTTTTCTTCTCCATTTCGAGGGCGGGATGCCCCTTCAGGGAAGCATTCACCAGCTTAGAAATTTTTACCGCCTGGGACTACGGTCGATGCAGCTCACGTGGAATTTTCGCAACGAGCTCGGCGACGGGGTCTGGGAGAACCGGACCAAGGGGGGCTTGACCCGATTTGGAGTCGAAGTGATCAAGGAAATGAACCGTCTGGGCATGGTCGTGGATCTTGCCCACATGAATCGGGAAGGTTTTTTCCAAGCGTTGGACGTGGCCGAGGCGCCGTTGATTGTGAGTCACGCCAATGCGTGCGGCATGCTCGACAATCCCCGGAACCTTGATGATGAGCAGATCAAGGCCATCGCGCGGCAGAAAGGCTTGGTGGGCATTCTTGCCTTGCCGGAGCGGGTGGCGAACAAAGGCGCGGCGTTGGAAGATCTCCTGAAGCACTTGGACTACATGGTCAATTTGGTGGGCGCGGAATACATCGCTCTGGGGCTGGATTTCGTCAAGTACGATGGCCCGCGGACCCTTAAAGATCGTCACCATCCTTTGCACAAACCTGAACTCATCAGAGATTTCGAAGAAATTGAGGATTTAGCGAAGCTGATTGATGGACTGATCCGCAGGGGATATAAGGAAAAAGAGATCGCTTTGATCCTGGGCGGAAACCATCTACGGGTCTTGAGGACGATTTTGCCGGAGCGGCCGGTTATCTGATTTTTCTAAGGGAGGGTTTATGCGAAGCTTAAAGTTTTCGCTGTTGGTCTTCGTGCTGTTTCTTTGCCCGCACCTTGGTTATGGCCGCATCATCGTCGGGCTTTCTTCCGTCAACATTGCTTTTTTGCCGTTCTACGTGAGCCAGGAAAAAGGTTTTTTCAAAGACGAGGGCCTGGAGGTGCTGCCAGTCATGTTCAACGCTGGCTCAACCAATCTCCAGGCTCTCATCGGTGGGGACGTGCAGATAATGGGCAGCGCCTTCGTGGAAACCCTTGGCGGACGCGCGGCGGGTGTCGATATCAAGAACTTTTGGGGAATCTGCAATCTCATGCCTTTTGAGCTTTATTCCAACTCCAACTTCAAGTCGATCAAAGAGGCAAAGGGTAAGAGATTTGCGATCAGCCGGTTCGGTTCGCTGACTGACTTTCTCACGCGGGCGACCCTGCAACACTTCGGCATCGACCCCAAAGAGGTGACGATTCTTCAAATCGGCAGCACCCCCGCGCGTTTTGCCGCGCTGTCTGCGGGCGCAGTCGATGCTTCCATTGTGTGGTTTCCAGTGACGGAAATTGCCAAGTCACAGGGTTTTAGAAAACTATTCGATCTCAAGGACATTTTTCCGGAGTGGCCCTATGAGACGTTTGCCGCGCGCGAGTCCTGGATGGCCAAGGAAAAAGATCAGGTGATCAAATTTCTCCGCGCCTACCAGCGGGGGGTTAAACACACGCTGGAAAGCAGAGCAGACGCCATCCAGGCCATAAAAAAGTACGTCAAGATGGACCCTGCCTATGCTCCGGCGGGATATGATCAGTACCGGAGTTCGTTCCCCCTCAACGGTCAAATCGCCGAGCGAGCTGTCCCCGTGGTGATCGAGCAGGAATTTGAAAATGGAAGGTTAAAGAGAAAAATTTCCGTGGACGAAGTTCTCGATCGATCTCTCATTAATTTACTCGGCGGCAAGTAGTAGTTGCCGTGCCGTCGAGCCGGCGGCGCGGACCGTTACGGTCGCGGCCCAGGAGGGAGCCCCGCATGCACAAACTAATCGCACCCATTCTTGCCGGATTCATCGCAGGGGGCTTCAGCGCTACAGCCGGAGCTGCCGCAGCGCCTGTAAAAATCGTCATCGCGCACGCCGCGATGAATGCCAGGGTGGCGCCGCTCTGGGTTGCCCAAGACCGAGGGTTCTTCGCGAGAAACGGCATTGCGGCGAGCACCATTTTCATTCGCCAGGCTCCGGTACTGGTGGCCGCGCTGACTGCGGGGGATGTCCAAATCGGTTACACGGGAGGAACTTCCGCTTTGGCTGCCGTCGCTGGAGGAGCGGATCTAAAAATCGTCGCGACTTTGACGAACAGACTGGGCTACGATTTTGTCGCGGCCCCCGGCATCAAGACCGCGAAGGATCTTCGCGGCAAACGCGTCGGCGTGCAGAGTTTGGGAGGCACGGTCTGGATGGGCGCGATGCTTGGCCTAGAGTATCTGGGTTTGGACCCGATCCGGGACAATATCAACTTTTTGGTTATCGGCGATCAGACCGTCTTAGCGCAGGCGGTTGAGTCGGGGCAGATTGACGCGACGGTTTTAGACGGAGTCTTCAGTCGCAGGCTGAAACAGAAAGGCCTCACGATTCTGGCGGAATTGCAGCAGGCAAATATTCCTTTTTCCTCGCAAGGATTGATTGTCAAAGGTTCCTACTTGCAAGAACAGCGCGAAACTCTTGAGCAGGTGTTTAAGGGATTGATAGAGGGAATCGCCTTTACCTTGGCTCCCAAGAATAAAGGCTTGGTTGTCGAGACAATTATGCACCGGCTCAAGCTGTCGGATCCGAAGGTTGCGGAAGAAGGCTATCAGGACGTGATTAGGGGCGTAGAAAGAAAACCTTATCCCACACTGGCGGGTTTGCGCAATATCCAGCGGCTCATGAAAATACGTAGCCCCGGCGTGGAGAAGGTGAAAGTCGAGGAGATGATCGACGATCGCATCCTGCGCCGCTTGGATCAGAGCGGCTTCATCGATCAGATCTACGCCGCGCAGGGCTTGAAGTAAGTAGGCCGTTGAAAAACAAGGCTTGGAGGAGTGAAGTGAGGGAGTAGCGGAGTAATGCGTTTAACACCCAGCAGTCTCCTACTCCAGTACTCCAGTCCGGGTTTTTAGAAATACGCAATTCAAAGGAGATCCCATGTACATCGACGGCGACACGCACTATTGGCCCTTGCGATTTATTGATCGGGTGCAGCATCCGGGAAAAGGGCACGTCGAAATCGGCGCGGATAATCGCGAGTTCGTTCGCTTCGGCGAAGTTGTCCCCGGTGATGTGGCGACCTATTACCGAGACGGCAAGAAGGTCCATTCGTTCAAGGAAGGCCGTTGGAGTTTGCCGCTCAGAGGCGAGTTCATGAAGAAGGACGGATTCGATATCCAGATTTTAATCCCGGATAACCGTCCGCTGATCTACGAATTAGATCCGGAATTGGGCCGCCAGCTCGCGCGCGCATACAACGACACCGTCGCTGAAGATATTGCTGGGGATGGCCGTTTTATTGGCGTGGCATGGATTTATTTGCCGGATATACCAGAGTCGGTTCGAGAACTGCGGCGCGCGGTCGAGGAGCTTGGTTTGAAGGCGGTGAAGTTCAACGGAGGTTACGGCGACGGCGATCTCGACAGCGAAGCGCTATGGCCACTCTACGAAGAAATCTCGCGCCTCGATATTCCCATTCTCGTGCATCCCGCGGCGCGCGTCTTCGAGGCGCAACACAGCCATCCCTGGCTCGTCGGCAGCGAGCGCTACCAAGGGTTCCCGCACTTTCCCACCGCGCTGGGGTTTCCGTTGACCTATATGGTGTCGATTTCGCGGTTGATTTTCAGCGGCGTCCTGGATCGCTTTCCTACTCTAAGATTGGGTCTGTTCGAGGGGGGAATTGGGTGGGTTCCCTGGCTCATGCAGACCTTGGATCAGCACACGCCCGGCGGCGCCGGCGATTCAGTTGCCGTGCAGCAGTTCTTCGGCGGAAGGGAGCGCCTCAAGAAGAAACCCAGCGCCTACTTCGATCAATTCTATATCGCCGCTGTTTCCTGGGAGCATTATCTGCCGGAAACCATTAAAGGCTGGCCCAACCACAACATCATTATCGGCAGCGATTTCGACCACGGCGATGCGGTAGCCACGTGGCCTAGAACAATTCAGCCGGTCAAAGCGATGAAGGGACTATCGGAAGAAGACAGAGACAAGGTGTTAGGCGGCAACGCCATGCGGTTATTGGGGATAAGCGCAAGCGGCGCTTAATCTCTTTGGGGTCAATTCCTCGCAGCTTGCTCCGTATTGGCGGTTGAGTTTTGGCAGAGTCGGTCATTCCCGTATGCGCCGACAAAATAATTTTGACGTGAAGTCCTCGTGGCCATAATCAGCTTGGAAGAATTCGCGAGCAAACTGCGCGGCTGCCGCGAAGTTGTTTTCTTCACCGGGGCCGGGATCAGCACGGAGTCCGGAGTGCCGGATTTTCGCAGTCCGGGCGGGGTGTGGACGAAGTATCAGCCGGTCTACTTTCAAGATTTCGTAGCGAGCGAGGCCGCGCGCATCCAGCATTGGCGGCTGAAGAAAGCGACCTATGAATTGTACAAGAACGTGAAGCCCAATGTCGGCCACTATGCCATCCGCGATTTCGAGGCGCGCGGGCAGTTGCTCGGACTCATCACCCAGAATATTGACGGTCTTCACAGGCTCGCGGGGGTTTCGGATGAAAAACTGGTTGAGCTTCACGGCACCGACCGTCTTGTAACCTGTCTCAGCTGCTCCAAGAAATTTGAACCCGTAAGCATCTATGAATTCTTGGGCGATGAGTTCAAGGCGCCGACGTGCGACGCCTGCGGCGGTTTTCTCAAGTCGGCAAATGTTTCGTTTGGTCAGTCGATGCCGGTCGAGGCGATGCGGCGTGCCCAGGCATGGAGCGAGCAAGCTGAAGTCTTCATCGTCATAGGCTCGTCCTTGCAGGTTCAGCCCGCGGCGTCATTTCCGGTCATCGCCAAGCGGAGCGGAGCGCTGCTCGCGATTATCAATCGCGACGAGACCCCGCTCGATGAGCTTGCTGATTTCATTTATCGCGGCGCCAGCGGTCATTTGTTCGCGCAACTGAATCCCTTGCTCATCGATGCCTAGAGGGATCTCTCGTCGAGCGCGAAGGAATCACCGCTGAGTTTTCTTTCACCCTTTTCTGGAGCATGCGGAATCCTTGGGACTTCTTGCGGTTTATTGAGGGCGTTCAACGCACTCGTAATTCCTCGCCGTGCCCGAAGTGCTTTTTCCGCCCGTAACTTTCATAACCTTTCCTGCTGCGCAACGTCCGTCATTCTCCACGTAAACCACTTGACCGGAAGGGATAGAATAGTCCGCTGGTAGAGACTTCATGATCTGCGGCTGGCAGCCACCAAGGACCATGGTGGCTGTGAAAACGAACATTGCAGACATCAGTTTGAAACCATGATTCACAGGTAGTCTCCTTGAATGATTCTTTCCTTTCTACACACAACGTATCACGTTTGATCGCAATGCCTTCGAGAGCAGGAGTTGCAGGGGAATCCCTCAGGTGGCGTTAGGGATAGAACGCGTTACACTAAAGCGCTGAGCCGAATTTACCGTTTTGCTATGGATATTGTAAAGCGGCAAAGAGTGCTGGGAATAAATCTGTACGATAGAGCCGTGAGAGTCCTAACTAGGATCGTCGCCAGCCGCCGCATGAGTTAGCTAATTAGGGGTCTCGTATGTTGTTATTCGGTCCCTGCTTTGATAGTTTCGCGAGCTCATGGTCGTCCTCTGAGAGCAGAATTTGACGGTGCGGGTACATGGCATGGTTGAACTGTCCGCTAGAGATGAGTAAGCTCTATAGGCTACTGAGGAGAGACGATGGAACATCTTCATGATTATCAGTGCGCCGTTCTTTACGTAGATGACGAGGAAAAGTCGCTCAAATGTTTTACCCGAGCTTTCGGCGACAAGTTTAAGATTTTAAGCGCCGCCAATGCCGCAGATGGTTACCGCCTCTTGGAACAACATCGAGACGAGATCGCGCTTCTGATGAGTGACCAAAGGATGCCCGGTGAAAAAGGAGTCGAATTTCTACAGCGAGCCCGCCGATTACACCCGAAGGCGATGCGTATCCTGACTACGGCATACTCCGACTTTGATGTGGCTATCGACGCGGTCAACTCAGCGGCTATTTACAAATACGTGACCAAGCCCTGGGATATTCCTCAGCTTGAGCTGATCCTTGAACAAGCTTGTGAGTTTTTTACGGCACAGCGGGAGCGTGATTTTCTTCCCGAAACCAAAGTTTCGCCCCAGCATAAAATGATAACTACCGACCGGGTTGCTGAGGTCGGGGACCTGCAGACCCCGGAGCAAGTAGCCCGTTATTTAAACGTCAACAAGTTTACTGTTTATCGTCTAGTCACTCAACAGAAAATACCCGGCTTCAAAGTGGGCAATCAATGGCGCTTTAAGCAAGAAATGATAGATGCGTGGCTGCTGGCCAAATCAAACATCCGGGAAAAGGGATCAAGTTAACTCGTACGATGAGCCTATCTGTGAAATAACCTTTGCCAAACCCGCGCGGGGTACCGGCGGCGATTGGTTAGCATTACGCTGACGCAGATACAGCCGTTCGGATGCGCGGGATCCGCGTCCTCAACAGTCGCCACCACGCCGCATCGAGATATGCACATAGCGCAGTAGGTGTGGAGTTGCTCGATGGCCGTGAAACACCGCGCTCTAGTTGCTACCGCCCTGCGATCGGATGAGCGAGTCGATCAGCGACCGCTCTTTCTCGATAAAGGTGCGCAGCGATTCTCGGAATATCCTCTCCGACAGGAAGGCATCTCGCAAGAGCAGGTTGCGAAAAGCTGCGGCGCTCCATTGCAGCGCCGCCGATTTTTCGCACGCGCGTACCGAAGCCGATCGCGGGATGCCGCATAGTACGGCTAATTCACCCAAGATCGTTCCCGGCCCCACGTCGTTTAGGACCAGGTCACGCCGCTGGCGTTCGACGAAGACCTGCATTTTACCCGTGAGAACGAGCAAGACAAACGTCGGGCCATCCCCCTCTTTGATCAGCACTTCTCCTGGGGAGTACTCCTTGACTTCGCCATACTCCAGGAGCATTTGAGCGCCATCCGAAGTGAACCCCTGGAATAGGGAAAATCCCGCGATCAACACGGCGTATTGCTCATTCATGATAAGCGCCTTTCTTCTAAACGCTAGGGATTGGTTTGTTTCAACGCCAGGATAATAGCGGCGCACGGGACTCGGGCGCAAGGACCGGCTCTAAGCGGTGGACGAGTTGAAAAAAGTGATCGCCGGTTTGCTCTCGGGACCTACCCAAGCGCCGAACATTCCGACGAGAAACGCCAAGCCTCATAGGCTTACGGCAAATCATACAGCGATTCGAGCGGGTGTCCTTGGAGTCAGGCGATTCTCGCTTCGGTAAACGTGCTCGTTTTTGGTTGAGCCAAGGGATCAGTAACATCAGGTTCTGTCATTGCATACATATAGCGCTCTAACGCCTTGTTTGACGCCCGCGTGGTTGCTCCTACCCGGTCGACGTCAATAGCCACGCCACTCGACCCGGAGGTTTTCGACCAGGACCACCGTTCCAGATCGTCCATCGATTCTGTTGAAACCATGACTTCGTGAAGTGACGGGGCTCGGCTGGCGGCTCCCATGCACCGTCGTGGCAGTGGCTAAGGAGAATGCCATCTTGCCCAAGACGTATTGTAAGTGCACCCAGAACCGCTTCAATATCGCGGTTAAAATAGATCTGAGCAGTACGTCGCTCGATGATCACATCGAAGGGTCCAGGACACACGGCTAAATCCAGAATGTCACCGACCACAAAGTCAACGCGGCCCCCTGGTCGCCGCATTCCTGGTTCACAGAAGTGCTCGAAACCTCCAGTAGAGAAATCGAGTCCTCGAGCGATCTCGACCGCTCGGGGTGATATATCCAAAGCAACGACCTCGAATCCAGCCTGAGCGAGGGCCCGCGGCTCTCGGGAGATTCCGCTGCCTGCGCACAAGACGTTCTTCATTCCTTCGGAGTCCATCACTTCGACGAGATGCCGATCGTCGCAGAACATGTCGAACAGCGGCGGCCCAAGCCCGTGTCCGACCTGCTCCGTCCAATTCCGGTCCCAAGCGGAGACATCGAGCGGATCCGTGGGCGGATTCAGCCAATCCAAGTCTGTGTCGTCATCGAGTCGCGGCTTCAAGTCGGGGCTCCGGTCGCCACGGCTGAACAACTGCTTCAGCTTCGAGAGCATAGCGTCGCTCTGGTGCCTCTAACGTATTGCGTTTTATCCTTGATGCCTTTGAGGGATAGAGTTTCGGGTGAATCCCTTAGGTGGCGTTAGGGATCAAACGTGTTGGACTAAACCGCTGAGCCGAATTTAGCGCTTTGCTATGGATATTGTAAAGCGGCAAGAGTGCTGGGAGCGAGTCGGTACGAAGGAGCCGTGGGAGCCATAAGATCCCAGGCAGGTCGTGCCGGACCACTTAGGACACCAGGGGTCTTGTATCTTGCTATTGGGTCGCTGTTTTGATGGTTTCGTCGACGGCGCGGTTTACCATGTGACCTCTCGGGGCCGGAGGTACTTGAGCAGGCTTAAACTGAGGACGCTGTTTGAAGGGAAGCTGACCAAGAGCAAGCGCGAGGCGCTGATTGTCCGGGCGGTCCGTCGTTACGGGTACAGCCATAGGGAGGTTGCTGAGCCATGTTCAGCCGATTGCCAAAGAGGCCTTGATACAACAAACAAGACCCTCTACGTTCTCCCTTTTCCTATAGCCTCAACATAGAGCTAACCCGCGCACCGAGGTGCGCAGCACGAAGCGAATTGCAGCCGCGCATTATGCGCGCGGCTGCAGTGGTCGGCTTGGCGACATGGGTTAGGTGCGCGGAACTTCAGACAGCGGCTTTGAGAGCCTCAAACCTCACCAGAGCGACCGAAGATTGCGATGTTGGGTGTTGCGTCAGACGACCCGGCGCCGCTTTGCAACGAGTATCCCGTAGCACAGAACAACTTCTGGTTGGGGTAATTCTGTCTGGCGGTCAGATAGTCGCCCCATTTGTTGTCAGCGGGCCCGCGCGTGCTCGTGAACGTTATCACCTGCCGGCGCGTCCCGGTCAATATTCCGACAACATGCGTCGGAAATCGAGTGCCACCTCCAATCGTGTAGGAAGCCCCGACCTCATTGTTGGCATTAGTGGATAACCCGGCATAACAGATCGCCGAATTGGGATCCCAGAGATTGATGTTTTCAATCAACGCCATGGTAGTGGCGCTGATGCGAGCAATTTGGACAAACGGATTTGGCCGAGCATTGGCTCCGCCCTTGGCCGATCCCCAGGCAAACCAGAGTTCATTTCCGGCCAGCGTCGCCCCGCCAAGACGCGGATCGGCGCGCTGCAGCCAGTTGCGTCCATCCGGAGTGGCTGAGCTGTATGGTCCCGCTGACCAGGAGGCCACCGCTACATTGTTCGACGTCGGTGTCGCACTGCTTTCTTTCCACGAGAACACGCGCAAGGAACTGGTTGAATTATGCGCCGCAAAGTACGCGGTGGTGCCGCAGTTCTGCGCCACTCGCAGGCTGAAGTGTGTCGTGGATACAGACCGTGACGCCGACAGCGTCCCGGAGGTAAAGCTGGACAACTTGATCCTGACCACTGCCGAAGCCTTCCAGGCGTTACCCTGAAAACAATTGGTGGTCAGGTAAAGCATATTCTGGCCAACGGCGAGATCGGGAAAATCCAGCCAGATGCCGGCTGCCAGGCCGAGACTGGCTGGGGTGATATCGAAGAACCGCCAGGAACCGGTCTTCACGCGCGCCGTGGTGGCATATACGACGCGTTGAATATTTTTCCCTGAAGCATCGGTCGTGTACTGAAGGGACCAGACAAACGTGTCTATGCTTTTGATATAGTGCACGACCTGATCACAGCAGAAACCCATCCCCGGCGGATTCGGGAAGGTCGTGTACGGATCCACGTACTTGAATGTCGTTCCACCGTCAGTGGAAACTGCCGCGAACCAGTTCCCTGTGTAAAAAACGACATTACCGTTAATGGCGGCGCTGGGCTCGCACACATGCGAAGCTGTGTCCGCCGTGGCTATATCGTTCAGTTGCACGCTCTTTACGATGGTAATGGTATCGTTGGGCGTCATTGGAGCCGCCAGCGCTGCTTTTAAGTTCGCCAGTGGAACATGCTCTTCAAAAGACATCGCTCTGGTTGGCAGCATATCCAGCACCTTTGGCCCGGTGGGCGTTTTCGGAACGACCTTGCGCGGATGAATTTGATCAGTTTTCCGCGCCGCTGAAAACTTGTAGGCTTGGTCGATGTATCGGAATTTGATCTCTTGCGCCTTTATAGGCTTCAGTTTTCCAGTCGAGAAACGCACCGACGCAGCCTTAGTTGACTTCGCTTTCAGTGATGCAGACTTCGTGACCTTCTTCGAGGTACTCTTTTTCGCAGGCATGATCGATTTTCCTTTCTTGGTTGAGGTTGTTGAGAGCCCCCGCAAGGATTCTCTGGGTAACATCTTCGGTCCTCGCGAGGCCGGTGAAGCCAGACGTTCAGCCACATTCCGCTCTGGCTAGCGGAGTAGTGGAAAAGGATCCGTTTCAATCAAGTTCGACCGGCGGTGAAGGGGTATTGTCTGGCACTTCCTCTCCCTCAGGCACAGGTGGAATTTTTTGACGCGGATGAATTTTTTTATCCGGCCGCGGAGAAGGCGACCGACGGTAACGAGCGTGAATTGCCTTGCGCGACTGTTTGGGTATCTCGCCCGTTGACAATGACTCCGGTGTCACCGGTTTAGATTTCTTGTTCTCGTTCATGTCTTCCCCTTTTTCTCGTGGCTTGAGATCCATTACTCAATCCGGTTGCGCCAGACCTAAGGCTATCACTCACGCTATCCATGTCCAGACAATCTTCTTCGCGAATAATAAACCGTAATCTCGAGTCGAAACCTTGCTTTCAATGCCGGGAAAGCGCGTGGGTGCGGGTGTCTTCGGGTCTCGCTCTTTTTAGAAGAATTAAATTCAGGCTGATCGCTCAGTGACTGTAAAGTTCCTTGACGAAGCCGCTCGCCTCCAACTCCTTGAGCAGGCTGTTGTCGTAGAAATCCTTCGGATTAGCCGACGCGGCCTTAGGGTTATCCGAAAGCGAGAGAACCGTGCGGATCGCTTCCTCGGGCATGTAAGGAACCTTTAAGAACAGATCGGCGAGGCTTTGATAGGAATCGTCGATCATCTCGGGATCTTTGGTTCCGAGAAACTCGGCGAGCGCTTTCTTCGCGACTTCAGGTTGCTCGTGGATGATCTTTATAGAGGCGAGGTACGCCTTGAGAAAATCTTTGACGAGTTCCGGATTTTGCTGGATGAGAGACTTCCGGGTTGCGATAGCATTGTGCGGATACGGATATTTGAAAGAGGCGATGTCCACTAGCTTCTTAAAGCCAAGACGCTTAGCCATCACAGTCGTGGGCGATGAGAATACCCCACCCGAGACGATCCCCTTTTGTAAAGAGGCCAGGAGGTCTCCTTGGCGCGCGAAATAGAGGATTTTCACGTCCTGTCCGTAACGGATGCCATAGCGTTTAAAGAGCGCGATTGCCGCGTGGTCCGAAGAAGCGCCCTTGGTGATGACGCCGAAGACCTTGCCTCGAAGGTCACCGATGTCCTTGGTGTCTGGCGTAGCGTAGACAGTAAAGGCATAAGTTGAGAGCCCGATGCCTGCGTAAGTGAGATCGGCTCCGCCGAGGATAGCGCCGACGACCGCCCCGCCCGTGAGCGCTATGTCTACGTCACCGGCAATGAGCGAGTGCGTGAGTATGGCTCCGCCGGCGATGTAAATCGGCTTGACATCAGCGCCGTACCGTTGGTCGAGCTTGTTTTTGGCTATCACCCAGAGCGGCATCGACCCGCCACTCAACTGCGGGTATCCCACCTTTATAGTGACCGCAGCGCTGTTTGGCTGGCTTACCAGCAACGAGAACAGCAGAGCGAACACGAAGACACGCCATGGCCGTTCTGTTTTCATAGGGTGATCCTCCGAAGCGCTCGGCTGAGGCGGAGCGGCTTCCATTTCAAGAGCACGATCCCGATTTGCTTTCAGGGAAACATCGGTCGCGGTAAATCGCGGATGAATGTCCTGCCGGTTGCGCAAAAAGATAGTCCCGGCGGAAGCTTTCGAATCCCGCCCTCTCATACGTGAAATGCCCGAGGGTTGTCAAGACACGGAACGGTAAGTGATTACGAATCAGCAAAGTTGCCTGACGGGGGAAGCGTGCTCGCCGAGCGGCGATTAATACGCGCCTTGATGACCCATTTCGTTTCGGCATCCTAGTACTTTCTGGCTGGTGGTTCGATTGACAAAGCGGGTGGCTTTGGGTAAACAATTTTGCATAAATCTTGTATAACTTTTTAGGAGGACTCCATGCCCAAGAGTCTCAGGACGTTTCTTGACGATTGTCGCCGCGAGATACCCAACGAGGTCATTCACATCACTAAAGAAGTTGATCCGGCGCACTACGACGTGACCGCGATCATCAAGCATCTCGGGGCGATGAAAAAATTCCCGATCATTATTTTTGATAAACCGCTTAACGTGAATGGCCGCGTGGGCGACATGAAACTGGTAATGAACTGCGAAATCTCGCAACACAAGGCGCAAGTCGCTCTGGGCCTGCCAAAGGAATCAACTCGCCCGCAGATGGCGGAACGTTGTCTGGAAATGGAAGAACATCGGATTCCGCCCACGGTGATTGACAGGAAAGAAGCTCCGGTGAAGCAAAACGTCAAAAGGGGCAAGGACGTGGACCTTTACGAAATCCCGATCATGCGGCATCACGAAATGGACGGCGGTCCCTACATCGTGCTTTCCACGATCACGAGAGACCGAAAGTCGAAAATTTACAACTGCTCTTACCACCGGATGGAGGTGAAATCGAAGAATACCACGGCGTGCTATGCTTCGCCGCGCCACCTGTGGAAGATTTACCGGGACCACGAAGAGAACAACATGGAGACACCGGTGGCAACCGTTCTCGGCCACCATCCCGCGTATCACATGGGAGCCTGCTATAGCGGGCCGTTCGAAGTCAGCGAGTACGACGTGATCGGCGGCTATCTCGGAGAGCCGCTCCGTCTTACGCCTTCCGAGACATGGGGCGAGGATCTATTGATTCCCGCGGATGCGGAAATCGTGATCGAAGGCGCGCTGATCCCGGGGAAACGCATTGTCGAGGGACCGTTCGGCGAGGCTCCGGGTTATCTAGGGCCGCAGCGCTACACGACTTGCGCGATCTATGAGGTGAGAGCCATCAACTACCGCAATGGCGCCATGTATCAATCGGTCATCACGCCCGAAGGCGATAAGCCGTGGATGGATCTTCCACGTGAAGGCGCATACTTGCGCCGCTGCCGGGAGGCGGTGCCGGGAGTCACCGCGGTCTGCAAGCAGGGCCGGCACGCGCACTACAATGTTTTCATCTCGATGAAGAAGATGTCGGAAGGCGATCCGGGGCGAGCCGCGGCGGCAGCGTTGAGCTTCGATCATACGAAAAACGTTTTTGTGTTTGACGACGACATCGACGTTTTCAATCCTACGGACATCCTCTGGGCAATCGCGACCCGGGTGCAACCGCATCTCCAGGTTTCGATCCTCAAGCCGCTGTTCCGCGGCAACTTCCTCGATCCGTCATTGGTGGACGAAATCAAAACTTCAGGCATGATCGTTGACGCGACGCGACCTCTGGACCGGCCGTTCTCGCCGGTGTCGAAATGTCCCGACGAGGCGATGGCGCGGATCAAATTAGAGGACTACATCCCCGGGGAAGTGTTGCAGTATATTCCGACCGATCGGACGAGCTACTGGTGCTAATTAATGTTGGATTTTGGATTGCCGATTTTCGATTCAATCGCTCGACTGAGCTCATGACGCAGTCGAAAATCCAAAAATGTCAAATCTAGAGTGGTGAGGTAAAAGATGGGTCAAGCAGTAGAGGTAACGTGTCCCACGTGCAAGAAAATTTTTGTCGTTAACCCTCATATGCTGGGATCGGGAATGAATTTTCACTGTCCTTTTTGTGATCTCTATTTTCCGGAAAAAGACAGTCCCAAAATCCGCAAGTAACGTTCTCTCATTTTGCCGATTTTGGATTAATCAAAAATCAAAAATATCCTACCGCTAAGCGATGAAACCTAAACAAACCTTCCAGGTCGTCGGCACTTCTGCTGCGCGGCTTGAGGGAATTGAAAAAGTGACCGGTGAAGCGATTTATACGGGGGATATCGAGCTTCCCGGGATGGCCATCGCCAAGGTCTTGCGCAGCCCTCTCGCGCATGCGCGTATAGTTAAGATCGACACCAGTCGGGCGACGTGCGTGCCGGGAGTACTCATGGCGCTGACGCGCGACGATCTGGCCGGCATCAACAACGTTTATGGGGCGATTTATAAGGATCAATCAATTGTCGCTTTAGACAGAGTGCGCTACGTTGGCGACCCGGTGGTCGCCGTGGCTGCAGAGAGTGAGGACGCCGCGGAGGAGGCGCTGGCGCTGATTGATATTGAGTATGAGGATCTGCCGGCGGTCACCAACATCGAGGAAGCGATCGCACCCGGGGCGCCACTGGTCCACGAAGCCGCTTCCGTAACCAGCGAGCTACGCGGAACCAGTTACGATGTGCCGGAGAAATTCAAGGGAACTAATATTTGCTATCATTTCGGGTATAGCCGGGGTGATCTCGACGAGGGATTTAGCAAGTCCGCTTACGTCTTCGAGGACACCTTCCGCTTTCAAAAAGTCCAGCATTACTCACTCGAACCGCACGTAAATATCGCCCATTTTGCCGGCGACAAACTGACGGTCTGGAGCTCGGCGCAGGATCCGTTCACCCTGCGCGAGAACCTCGCTGGAATCTTTGGGCTTCCTCTTAGCCGGGTGCGGGTGATTGTGCCGTGTGTCGGTGGCGGCTACGGCGGCAAGCTCTATGTGAAGTGCGAGCCGATCAGCGCGGCGTTGTCGTGGAAACTTCAGCGCCCGGTCAAACTTGCTCTATCGGTCAGCGAGAGCTTCAAGACCGTCACCCGCCATCCCGCGCGCATCCGCGTCAAGAGCGGCGTCACGCGCGACGGACGTCTGCTCGCCCGCGAGTGCGAGGTCTATATGGATACCGGGGCCTACGCGGATGCGGGTCCGCGGGTCACACAGAAAGCAGGGTATCGGGCGCTCGGACCGTACCGGATTCCTCATGCCCGGGTGAATGCGTACTGTGTCTATACGAATACGGTACCTGCGGGCGCATTTCGCGGCTTCGGCGCGGCGCAGGTGGCGTGGGCGTATGAGTCGCACACGGACGCGATCGCCGCGCGGCTGGGTGTGGACCCGTTGGATTTCCGTCTCAAGAACCTGCTTAAGAAGGGAGAACTCTATACCGCCGGCGATACCCCTATCGATTGCGATCTCAAGGAGGGGCTGCTGAAGGTTGCGGAGGCTCTGGACTGGAAGAAGAGGCCGCCCAAACCCAATACGGGAAGAGGATTGAGTTGTTGCATCAAAGATGCCGGCGGCACCTACAAGGTTGCCGGGGCCGCGGTCAAAATGTCGGCCGATGGCAGCGCGGTTTTGTTGACCGGCACGGTGGAAGTGGGGCAGGGAGCGCGCACCGCGTTGAGCCAGGTAGTCGCCGAAGAGCTGGCGCTGAAAATGGAGCGGGTCTCGGTTGCCCAACTGGACACCGACGTCACGCCGTATGACGTCTCGACGAGCGCCAGTAGCTCCATGACTGTCATGGGGCTGGCTGTGCAGCGTGCCGCGCAGGATACCAAGAAGCAACTGCTGCGCGCCGCCGCCAAGGTGATGGGAGTGAAACTCGACAGCCTCTCATTGCGCGACGGAAGTGTTTATGGTCCCGGGGGTAGGAGCCTCTCTTACAACAAGGTACTGACGGCATCGTTTGGGAGCCGAGCGGCGGAACTCATCGGCCGCGGACTGTACAAGGACAAGAAAAGCAAGAAAGCCGTTTTGGGCTCGCCGACAACGTTTTGGGAAGTGGGTTGGGGCGGCGCTGAGGTTTACGTGGATCCCGAGACTGGCGCCGTCCAGATTATGAAGTATTTTTCCGTTGCGGACGCGGGCAAGGCGATCAATCCGACGCAGTGCATCGGCCAGGATGAAGGCGGGATCATGTTTGGTCTCGGCCACGCTCTGTACGAAGAGATGGTTTATGAAGACGGGCAGCTGCTCAATCCGAACCTCGTGGACTATCGAGTGCCCACGATACGGCATCTGCCCAAGGACATGGGCACGGTTTTACTCGAAAACGCCAACGGCCCGGGACCCTTCGGGTCGAAGGGCATGGGTGAGGGGGGGCTGCTGCCGGTTGCGTCAGCAATTGCGAATGCGGTGGCCGAGGCTACCGGGGTTCGCATCTATGATCTTCCTTTGACTCCGGCAAAGGTCTGGCGCGCACTTAAAGCTAAGACAAAAGAATCTAGTGGTCAGGTGTCAGAGGTCACAACGGACAAGGCCATCTGAGCGATGTTATGAATTCTGATTTCAGGGTTTCAGTGGCTGACGACTGATCACTGACTGCTTAGTCACGTCTCTATGCTGCGATCTTTTTATCTTGAAGAACCCCAGAGCATAGGCGACGCCGTCGGCCTGCTCGCACGGCACGGCGACGCGGCGCGGATCTATGCCGGCGGAACCGAGTTGCTTTTGGCCATGAAGGAAAGATTAATTTCTTGCGAGCGCCTCATTAACATCAAGAAAATTTCTTCGCTGAACCATGTCGACCTTGAGGATAGCACCGTCTGCATTGGAGCTTTGGCGACCCACCACCGGCTGGAGGAAAGCCCGGTCCTGGTTCAATCCATTCCTGCCCTGGTTGCCATGGAACGCGAGGTGGCCAACGTTAGGGTTCGAGGAGTAGGCACCCTGGGAGGGAATCTCTGCTTTGCCGAACCCCATTCCGATCCCGGGACCCTGTTGCTCGCTCTTGGGGCAAAGTTGGTGTCTGAGAAATTGGGAGAGAAACGAGAAATTCCGATCGAGAGATTTTTCGTTGGCGCCTTTGAGACGGCGTTGGAACCCGCGGAGATGATGACGGAAGTGCGGATCCCGGTCCCGCCTCCTCAAGCGGCTGCGACCTACATCAAGTTCGGCTACCTGGAGCGGCCGAGTGTCGGTGTGGCGCTCTACCTGGCTCTGAACGCGGCGCGAACTGAGGTGATGACGGCGCGCATCGCCGTCGGGTCAGCCGGGCCGCTGCCACGGCGTGTCCCGGAGGCGGAAGCGATCTTGCAGGGAGTGGAAATCAGGGACGGTGCCTCCCGGCTGGGTCAAGCGGGAAGGATCGCCGCCCGCGCCGCGGAAGCGGTAAGCGATCTCCATGGACCGGCCGATTATAAGGAGCATTTGGTTCAGGTTCTTTTGCAGAGAGCTTTCGACAAGGTTGTTAGGCAGTGTCAGGGGATCTCACAATGAGCCGGGACGGCGGCCTGCAATCAGGGATTAGTTTTGCGGATCGACAGCTAATTCCGATTTGCTTTAAGCTCAATGGGGTCGAGCAGCAGTTGGCGGTTGAGCCGCGCGAGCTATTGCTGGATGTGATTCGCGAACGGCTGCATCTAAAGGGAACTAAAAGGTCCTGCGACATGCAGGTGTGCGGGGCCTGTACGGTGCTGATTGATGGCCGGCCGGTCAGCTCTTGCACGTATCTTGCTTTTGAAGTGAATGGCTGTGAGGCGATCACCATCGAAGGATTGGCGCAACAGGGTAAACTCCATCCGCTGCAGGAATCCTTCATCAAGCATGGCGGGTTTCAATGCGGGTTTTGTACTCCGGGGATGATTCTTTCAGCCAAAGCGCTGCTCGACAAAGTCCCCGATCCGACCGACGAAGAGATTGCGCACTTCATGGAAGGAAATATCTGCCGATGTACCGGCTATAAACTGATCCTGGAATCCATCCACGCCGCCGCCAAGAAACTGCGTTCTCGGTCCTAGCTCTCTCTTTCGCTTCCGCTCGACGGCTATCGTCGTCTTGAAAGCAAACAAGTCCTTAATATAATCATCTAGGATTTCAACGTTCGGGAAGGTGAGCTGTCCCAGTCGGCGAAGACTTTCGGAAAGGAGAAAAGATTATGAAGATTGTAGTGGGGGTTGTTACGCTTTTGCTGGGGTTAGGCTTGTATCAGAGCCAGACGCTGGCAGTCGATCGGGGACGCCGGGACGAAGCTTCGGAAACCAAGAGTTCTCCTAGTCTGATTGCCGGGAGGAAGGCGGTTGAAGCCAAGGACTTTACAGGTGCCGTTCAGCAGCTTACCAAGGCCGCAGCCGAAACGCCCAAGGACGCCGATGTACAAAATCTCTTGGGGTACAGCTATCGCAACCTCCGCCAATACGACAAAGCGCTGGAACATTATCGCGTGGCCCTTCAGATCGAACCGCGCCATCGCGGTGCCCACGAATATCTAGGAGAGCTCTATCTAAAGATGGACCAGCCTGACGAGGCGGAAAAGCATCTGAGCGCTCTGTCCAAGGCCTGCTTTTTTGGCTGCGAGGAATACACGGATCTCAAAAAGGCCATTGAAGAGTACAAAGCAAAGAAAACGGCCGGCAAGTGATTTTATTGTTTGCAGCGAGCCCGGTGCGGTCGCGCTCAGCCGGCTCAGCTACGGATGGCCGGGTTCTTGAACACTGACAATTTTCACGTCAAATGACAGGGTCACGCCCGCGAGCGGGTGATTGAAATCGACAACGACGGTGTTCTCCTTGATCTCGTGAATCCGCACGGGGTAGGTCTGCCCGTCCCGCGTGGCGGTGAGTTGAGCGCCGACCTTCAAGGATTCGGGAGGGATATTGGCTTTGGGAAATTCGTGGAAGGCATCCGGATTAACCGGGCCGTAGGCGTCCTCCGGCTTAAGCACGATTTGTTTTGTATCGCCCGCCTTCAACCCCGTGAGTTGCTTTTCTAAGGCTGGCAGCACTGTGCCGGTTCCCTGGGTATATTGGAGAGGCTGCTGGCCCTTGTTAGATTCGATAAGCTTTCCGCTGCTGTCGGAGAGCGTAAACTCCAGAGATACAAGCGAGCCGTCCTTAATGACGCTTTCGGTCTGGGCAGAAACCACCCAAGCTAACGAAAAGAAAGTCACTGCGGCTACAATCGACAGAGAAAGTAAAGGCTTCATGAAGGTCTCCAAGCGGACTTTCCGTAATATGCCAGTTAGCATACACTCGGGCCGAGCGGAAGACAATCGGAACGTGGGTAATGACTCATTCTAAATCAGATCCTTCATGCTTTTATCAGGATGACAACCTTGTCAAATGTCATTCCGAGCAGGGCGAAGAATCTTTTGATTTAACGTAGAACGGGTAGTGACTCCCCAAAAAGAGTCACTATCAGAACGTCAACGAGGGTCGTAACCTGCGGGGGAAAGGTAGAGGCTTGACGAACGCTCATGGCGATCACGAGAGAAAGCATAACCGGGAAAAAACGTAGACCGTCATGCCCTGAATGCGGTTCGGAGGAGGTATTGCCGATCCATTACGGTTTGCCGAATTCCGCAGCCAAGCGAGCGCTACGCGACAACAAGATCATTCTTGCAGATTGTCAAGACTGGGAGGGACTGCCGCAGTGGCATTGCAAGAAATGCGGATGCGAGTGGCGGGGTGCGTGGCGAAGCTTCAAGTTTCGTCGAGTCTGAAAGTTCAGCTCAGCTTACCTGGATTCGGTCCTTTAAGGAGCGCCACGGTCTCGACCTCGGTGGTCTGCGGAAACATGTCGAAGGCTTCGATAGCTTTGGTTTGATATCCTTCCTGGCCGAGCCGGACCAGATCGCGCGCCAGGGTGACAGGGTTGCAGGAGACGTAGAGGATTGTCGGGGCGGCCAGTGACAGCAGCGGCCTGAGCGCGTCCGGTCGAATTCCCTTGCGGGGAGGATTGACAACAACGAGATCGATCGGGTCTAGGCCGATCTTAGCGACCGCGATCTTTTCAGCGACGTTCCCGGCCAGAAAGCGGCAGTTACCGAATCCGTTGAGCCTCCCGTTCTGCTTGGCGGTGGCAACTGCAACTGGACTTTCGTCCACTCCCCAGACCTCGCGGGCCGCGGTGGCCAAGTACAGGGAAATCGGACCGACTCCGCAATAGAGGTCGAGAGCTCTTTCCCTACCGTTCAAGGCGGCCATTTTGAAGACGGTCTCATAGAGCTTTTGCGCCATTGTCGGGTTCGCCTGGGAAAATGCGCCAGCGGGATATTTTAGCTTGAGAAACCCGATTCGCTCCATTACCGTATCGCGGCCCGCAAGGATGCGGAAGTTCTTGCCCCAGATCACATTTCCTACTTCTTCGTTAATGTTCTGAAGGACTCCGGCAATGAAAGGGAACCGCTTTATCAGCGCTCGAGCCAGGCTCTGCCCTTGGGGGAATGAGGCCTGTTTGGTAACCAGGGTCAAGACGATTTCTTTACGCCAGAAGCTATACCGAAAATCCAGATAGCGGAGTTGTCCCTCGCCGTTTCGGTCATCGTACGGAAGGATTTCAAACCGCTGCATGCTTTTCTTGAGAAACTGAACCACGCGGTTAACGACATCAGGATGCACTGGACAAGAGGAGATATCGGCGACCCGATGGGTTTCAGGCACGTAGAGACCGGCAAGGATTTGGCTGTTGACTCGACGCACGACGAGCTTGACCCGCGCGCGGTACCGCAGCCGGTGTGGGGAAGGAATGACAGGAGGCGCCTGTAGATGGGCCAGCGAAGGATGGACCGAGATTGCTTCCGCGAGAAGACGCTGTTTGATCGTTAATTGCTCGGGATAGGGCCGATCGATGAGCTTACAACCGAAGCAGTTGGGGTAGTGAACGCATTGGGGGAGATATCGGTCCGGGCGCGGACGCTGTTCGTTTTGTTTCGAAGGGGCTCGAGGGTGGGGACGCATGACTAAGGAAGTATGAGGGAGAAAAGGAACAGGAGCAATGTCCTGACTCTGGAATGTTTCGACCTCACGATTGTCGCGGCGGGCGGTGCGCCTGGCCGGTCAAAAATCAGTACAGTGGAACAAGGCTTTAACAAGGAATTTCGGGGTTGACGATCGTGTATGGATTCGTGGTAGAAGCGTGTTGGAAGCGTTAAGGATGCGCGCCGAAACCGGGAAGCCGCGCTGTTACGCGCGAGCAGCCAGGAACTCAATGGAAAAGGAGAAAAATAATGGCGAAAGCTAAGGTTTTTGTTTTCGCGCCCGCCGACCCTACCGGCGAGGCCCATAAAATGCTCGAGGACGCCGGCTGTGAGCTGATTCTGGGAAAGGCCAACTGGGACACGCCCCAGGGCGATAGTGAGCTTGAGATGATGAAGATGGCCGAAGGATGCGATGCTCTCATGGGAACGTCCATTCGCAGCACCCCGATCACGCAGAAGATCATGCAAAGCTCGAGCAAGCTGCGCATCGTAGCCAAATTCACTATCGGTGTCGATGACGTGGACACGGACGCGGCAACCGAGTTGGGAATCATGGTGACGCACGCCCCGACGGAATCCAACTGGGGTGGCGTTGCCGAAGGAACGATCACCAATATGCTGGCGTTGCTCAAGAAAAGCCGCGAACGGGACCGCTACCTGAAAACGACATCGAGTTGGAGAAACCTGGATTATCAAGGGACCTATGTCGGCACACGCGAATCGGACGGATATCCGGGAATCGTCATCGGCATCATCGGTTTGGGCAGAATCGGCAGCCGTGTCGCCAAGCTCATGCGGCCCTGGGGAATGAAGATGATCGGTTATGATCCCTATGTTCCCGATTCGAAGTTCGCAGAATTTGGCGTAGAGCGCATCAAAGATCTTGCCGCGCTCCTGCGCCAATCCGACGTCGTCACCTTGCACGTGGTATTGACCAAAGAGACGCGCCATATGATCAGCACGGCGCAGCTCGCGATGATGAAACCGACGGCGGTTTTAGTAAATACGTCAAGGGGATTCTGCGTCGATGAGAAAGCCCTCATCGAAGCGCTGCGGAAAAAACAGATCGCGGGCGCGGCCCTCGATGTCTTCGAGCACGAACCGCTGGCTGCCGACAGCCCGCTGAGGAAGATGGATGATCGGGTGCTTATTTCGCCGCACATGATTTCTTCCAATATCGGCAGCGGGCTAAAGCCCGGCCTTCTGTGGGGAACGCGGTCGGTGATTTCGGCCTTGAAGGGTGAGGTCCCGGACAACGTTTACAACAGCGAAGTTATCGAACACTGGAATAGCCGGTTTGGCGGCAAGAATGTCCTGGGTTGATCCTCCCTCCGGTCATGCTTGTCTATGCTCGTGCGCGGCGTTGACCGATGTTGGATCAGGGTTCGTGAGAGCGTGACAAATCATTTGCAGGAGAAATGAAGTGGCCAAGAAAGAAAATTGGGAGCCGCCAGAGCTAATCGCCCGGGAGCGGTGCATCCAGGAGACCGAGGAAGTGCTGGCACTCCCGGACATTCCCATCAAACAAGCCGAGGACATCTTTCGCATCCGGGCGCTGGGAATGGACTGGGACATCGGGGTCATGATTTATGAGCCTGAGGATGTGGCACGAGTCCCGGTCGGGCCCGATGGCAAGAGGGCGGGAATTTTCATCCTCCACGGCGGGTCGGGTGACTTCAAGCAGATGGAGCGGGTGTCCCTGCTTTTAGCGCGGAAATTCGGCTACAAGGTTTTGAGCGGAACGTTTCCCGGCCGGTTGTATCTTCTCGATCCAAGCCGAGACTGGCCGGGCGATACCGTTAATCCGGACGGAACCGTACGTACGCCAATCTGGAAGCAAGGGGAGCGCATTGCTCCCGAAGAGTACGACGTCGTCAAAGACACCTCGATGCGGGACCGTTACGGCACGCGGACGTTAGCGCGGGCCAAGCGCGGGACAAATTTTTATTATCGCATGGCCGCCTGGCCGGTGGCTTTTGAAAAAGGGATGATTGAGGCGAACCGTCGCCACTTCCCCGTAGAGAGTTATTCCATTTATGGACAAGGGCATTCAACGGGCGGCCCTTTCGTCTCCGTACTATCGCAACGCGTTGCCAACATGGCAGGTGTCGTTGCAACCGAGCACTCTCCTCCCGGTTATCTCTGTTCGGCGCGGGATCAGTGGGGAGGGTCTTTAGGCAAGGTCGACGGGTACGAGAGAGTAGAGAAGAAGGGGAAGCAGCGAACAGATCCTTTCAACGATCTTTACATACGCACCTGGCGTGATCGCGCGCGGTACGCGGGCCCTGAAGCCTTGGGCCAGCAAGGGCCCGCGGCCCTGATGCGTCTGCCGGCACTCATGGAAGACGTTTTGGACTCTTGGGAGAGGTCGAAGCGGCGCCCCCAGTTCAAAGCGGAATATATCGTGACTCACAACATAGTTCCTTCGCTGAGCGACGCCGCTAAAGTAAGCGCCGCGCGCCTCGGGATGAACGAAGAAGAAACCGATGAGCTGATCAAGCTTTACTTGAGCTATACCCGGGAACTATCGGGTGACGATGTGAAACCGGTGCCGCCGTTCTTGTTCGGTATCTCCAAGGATAGCCGGGATCACACTGCGGACGTCTATCACGAGGTTATTATGCCCGGCTTTCGGGCGATGAAACCCCCGCCCAAGGTGAGGTTGACGCGCTTTGGGGCGGGCGTCCACGTTTTCTGGACTCCAGAGCAGGACCTTCCTATGGGTATCGCGCCTTCCGTTGTCCGCTCATGGCATGAAGCGATTATGAACGGTTATTTCGTCGTCTAACAGCGTAGTTTGAAGCCGTAGGCTCGCGGGTCAAACAAGCAAAAATTAGTCACTTCTTTCCGGCTTTTTAATTTTGCCCTTTTTCCTTTTCCACTACTATTCCCCGATAATCTTCACCAGCACCCGTTTCCGGCGGCGGCTCGTCGAACTCGCCGTAAAAGATCTGTTCCCACGGGCCGAAATCTAGTTTCCCCTCTGACACTGCAATCACGACCTCCCGACCCATGATCTGGCGCTTCATGTGAGCGTCGGCGTTGTCTTCACCCGTGTCGTTGTGCCGGTATTGCTGAATCGGTTCATGCGGTGCGAGCTTCTCCAGCCACTGCTCATAATCATGATGCAGGCCGGACTCGTTGTCGTTGATAAATACCGAGGCCGTGATGTGCATAGCGTTCACCAGAACGAGGCCTTCGCGAACGGCACTTTCTCGCAGGCATTCCTCGACCTCGGGCGTGATATTGACGAAGGCAACACGCGCCCGTGTATGAAGCCAAAGTTCCTTGCGATAGCTTTTCACTATTCTCCTCCTGCGATGGGCCGCTCCGCTCATAGGTATCATATGAGTCCGCTGCTGCCCAGAGAGAGTCGAGTCCGGAGGCCGCGCCATTTTGCCACCGGTCTGCGAGAAACGCCGCGTCGAGGTCGAGTGAGAAGTAGCAACAAACGCTAGGGTGTGATAAAAACCTGACCGTTACCGGCAGACGATTAACGAGTTTGGATTTGATGTTGCCAATCGAGTTGCCGCCTCCTGCCGGATCTTGGGCGACACGTTCACCTCACTTGAAGGATTTAATGGGTAACGGGAGTGCAAACGATACAAGGGGATTACTTTACGCAGTGTTTTATAGCGCACCGCGCGCAGTGGTCGCTGCGACGCTGGCGCTGTTCTATGCTTGCAGTCTTGATCCCGCCGCAAACGTTGCCCGACCACCGGCCTCGAAACCACCCGTTTCGAATGGTTTCACAAACTTCGAAACCGAACCCGTCCGCCCATTGGCGCTATCGGCGGATGGGCGCTATCTGTATGCGCTGAACACGGCCGATGACCGGCTGGAAATATTCGCGGTGGAAAGTGAAAGCTTGCATACCCTAGGGGAAACCACAGTCGGGCTCCGGCCGGTGGCGCTGGCGCTCCACGGAAACGACGCCTGGGTAGTCAATCACCTTTCCGATTCAGTCAGCGTGGTTGATATCAGCAATCCCAGGCGACCACGTGTTACCCATACTCTGTCGGTTGGAGACGAGCCCAGGGGAATCGTGGTAGCGGGCCCAGACCATGATCGCGTTTTTGTGGCTACGGCAAGGCGGGGAGAGAGCCTTACTCCCGGCATCGGCCGGGCTCAGGTCTGGATGTTCGAAGCGGAGCGGCCCAAAGCTCCGCCCAGAGTCTTGACACTGTTTGGCACCAAACCGAGGGCGCTGGCTGCTTCTGCGGACGGCCGTTATCTGTATGCCGCAGTATATCTATCGGGCAACGGTACGGCCACAGTCTCCGGCGAGGATGCGGTGCGTCTCGGCCGCGCGCGCCAGTTGGACTTCGAGAGGATTCCGTATTGGGCGCTTCCCAAACAAGGCGCCATTGTTCGGCGGACCGGGCATGGTTGGAGCGATTACGAGAATCGGGATTGGACTGCGGCCGTGCCCTTCGAATTGCCGGACTATGACGTGTTTGTGATCGATACGGCGGCGCCAGAGAGCCCAAGAGTCGTAGAAAGGATCAGTAACGTCGGGACCGTCCTTTTTAACATGGCTGTACAGCCGCGCAGTGGCGAGATCTGGGTTTCGAATACCGAAGCGTTCAACTTTGTACCCTACGAACCTCGGGCACGGTCGAGGTTCGCCCACAGTCGTATCACCCGCATCTATCCCGTGACCGGCGGCGGCCATCAAGTCCGAGGCGTAGATTTGAACCCGCAGATTGATCGTTCCGCTGCGGCCGGTCCGCTCGCAGAACGAGAATTGAGTTTAGCCCAGCCTCTCGACTTGGTGTTTCAACCCGACGGGAATGAAGCCTATGTCGCGGCTTTCGGCTCCAGAAAAATTGGCGTGCTGGATCGCGCGGGCCGGGTAGTGGATCGAATTGCCGTGGGCTTTGGACCGGGAGGTTTGGCCCTGGATTCCGGGCGCCAGAGGCTCTACGTGCTGAACCACCTCGATGCGACCGTGTCGGTCGTTGACCTCAAGACGCGACAGGCAACTGCCACGGTTCCCCTGCGTTATAACCCGACACCTTCAGTGGTGAAACAGGGGAGGCCTTTCCTGTACGATGCGGCCCTCACTTCGGGTCACGGTGATCTTTCCTGCGCTACCTGCCACGTGTTTGCTGATCTGGATGGCCTGGCTTGGGACCTGGGTAATCCGGCTGGTCAAAGCTTTGGCTATCCGGTTGCACTGAAAAACACTGAGCCTCTGGCGGCACCGCGCCAGGGGTTGCATCCGCTGAAAGGCCCGATGGTCACCCAGAGTTTACGGGGACTGGCGGACACAGGGCCTTTTCATTGGCGCGGCGATCGTTTTGGTATTCCCAAAACTCCGGGCGTCGACTTACCGAGTTTCAAGGATTTTGACCGCGCGTTTGTGGATTTATTAGGACGGACAGAACAAATTTCCGACACTGCGATGGAGTCCCTCGCGCGTTTCGTGTTCAGCATCCGCTATCCGCCCAATCCCAACCAACGCCTGGACAGACGGATGGAGCCGGAGCAACAGGCGGGATTCGATTTCTTCACCGGCCCGTTTCCCTCGGACGGAGGTGTAGCGAACTGCGCCAGCTGTCACAAGCTTCCGTTGGGCACCGACCGGATGGTAAATTTCGAGCACATTCAAATTGGGCGGGACATGAAGACTGCACATCTGCGCAACATCTATCAGAAGGTGGGCCGTTTTAACGTATCCGGCCCGCAGGTCGCTGGCTATGGTCTAATACACGACGGCTCAATGGATACGATCGTGAATTTCCTCCGTTTGGATGCGTTTTTCTTTCCGGGAAAAACCCAGGAGGAGAAGGACGCAACGCGCCGCTTGGTTAATAGCTATATCATGGCCTTCGACACTGGAATGGCGCCGGCGGTGGGACGGCAACTAACAGTCTCCGATGAACTGCGGGCGGAAGAGCGGCAGTTGATCGACCTCCTCATCGCGCGCGCAACAGCCGGCGACTGCGACCTGATGGTAAGGGTGTGGGAAGGGACAATACTGCGGGGTTGGCTTTACCGCAACGATGGTTTTCATGGCGACCGAAGCGATGAAATGCCGTTGCAGCTGGAGGCGTTGCTGAACCGCTACCGGCGTATCGGTGAACCGTTGACTCTTACATGCGTGCCGCCGGGCGATGGCCTGCGGAGCGCCCTGGACCGCGACCTTGACGGTTACTTGGACGGAGATGAACTTCTTGCCGGAAGTGATCCGGCTGACGCGGCGAGTGTACCGCGGCCAAAGAGCCCGCCGACATGAGCTTGGGTACAGCCAAATTCGTCGCGTCCATTTGTGCTTTACTGTCGCTCAGCGCATGCGCCGGGCTGCCGGTACGCGGCACCGTAGGCGGGCAAACTATTGAAACCCGAGTAGATTCGGAAGTGGCGCGTTACTACCTGGCAAGTTACCTTGCAGGCCAGCGCGGCGATGCTGTGCTCGATGAGCGCATTGATCGCGTTTACCAAAGCGCGAACGGGAGCCTGCCCGATCGTAGCGAGCTGAAACGTTTGAGTAGCGACTTTTCCATCGACTTCGCATCCTTATACCTGGCCGACCGGATCGCTCATATGCCTCTCAATCGTCGCTTTCGTGGCGTTTTCGATCATGCGTACGACTACGCCCGAAAAGCCTTTCCCGAAGGCCGCGTGAAGTTACCCGCCACCGCCGCGGATTATGAATGGGTATTCATACCCAGCTATCTCTACAAGCGGGTTCCCGGCAAGGGGGCTGATTTTGCCGGTCCGCGCGCTGCCCTACAACGGGTGGGGTTTGCCTGCCGTTTTGTGGAAACCATTGAGGATGGCGCCATTGAGACGAACGCAGATCTTGTAGTTGCTGCCATTCGGGCTCGCGCGCACAGCGGCCGGCGGCTGATCGTGGTCAGCGCAAGCAAGTCCAGTCCGGAAGTCGCACTAGCGCTGACGAAACTGGGGCCCACTGAGACCCGGCATGTCTCGGCCTGGATCAGCATCGTGGGCGCGCTTCAGGGTACCCCACTGGCGGATGGGCGCCTTTTGCCCGATCTCGAAGAGGTGATCGGCAAGGTGAACGCCGCCGGCATGGAAAGTTTGACTACCGGCCGCAGTCGTCAACGCTTCGATGCCTTTCGCATTCCTGAACACGTGCTTGTGGTTAACTACCTGGGGATCCCTGTGACAGGCAGTATCTCTTCTTTGGCCCGTATAGGGTTTTCTCAGCTCCGAAGCTACGGGCCCAATGACGGGATTGCGCTGTTATCGGATTCGATTTTTCCGGGCGGCGCCACGCTGGCTGAATTAGGCCGTGACCACTTCTTGCTTGGCGAGCAACTTGACGTTACCACAGTGGCCCTGGCGATTACCGTGATACGCTGGCTGGAGGACCATGACGCCAAGAGCCCGAATTCTCTGGAAAACAGCATCGCAAAGCCGGAACCGTAACAACGCGGGGCCCGAAATCTCAAAGATCGGCCTGCAGGAGAAAATCGACTAAACCATTTTCACGGTGGCGATGGATAGCATAACCATAGGCATTGGCGTTTCGAGCATTGGCCGTTTTTTGCCGCTGGTCGGAAGGGCCGCAGGTCTGTTTGCGAGGGAAAACCTTGCGGTCGCGGTGGTGAACCAGCAGGATGAGGAAAAAGTGGTCGAGGACATCGTCACCCAAGAGGCCCCCATAGGAACACCGAATACTCCATCTCTGATCTTCTCCCTTCTCAATGGGAATGATTTGGTAATCGTCGGCGGAATTTTGAACCGTCCGGCCTTTTACCTGACGGCGAACAAGACGATCGGCGCGGTAGCGGATCTCGCGGGAAGAAGGATCGGCATCAATCAACCGCGGCGCATGGCAGGTATGGTGATGCTGGCATTGCTAAGAAGATGGGATTTGGATATCAAGCGTGACCTCGCACTTATCGATCTCGGTATCAACGACAGAAGCCTGGAGGCCCTGAGGGCGGGACAGATTGACGCCGCCCTATTGCCTCCGGAGAAGGCATTTCTGGCGGAAGCAGAGGGTTTTCGCGTCATCGCCGATAGCCATGACCTTGACTTTCATTGGGTGCCGCTCGTGACAACACGCCGATTCCTCTCGGCTAACCGGGAGCTGGTCAAGAAAATTGCCTCGATCTATGTCGAGAGCATCCGCCTTTTTAAGAGCGAGCCACAAACGACGCTCAGGGAAATCGCGCGTTGGCTTCCGGCTCTGGAGAAAGAGCCAGGGGTTTTGGAGAGGTGCTACGAGTTATTCGCCGAGCGTTTCGAGCCGACGTTGACGGTTTCCTTGAGTTCAATCGACTCCATACTCGGCGAAGTGCGGTGGCAGGACCCGAGGGCCGGGGAGATCCAGGCAACATCTCTTGTCGAGAATTTGAACTGAGGGAAGTATTGCAATCACACAGCGTCGTCGTGCGCGATACCACTGTGGACGGGTCGGGTGTTTTCCTGTAGATGTATGTCGGATTGCGAAAGGAGCGAGAGACACATGAAAACGGTAAAATTAGTGTTTTTCGGCGCAATGACGGTCGGTATCGCTGTGCTTTTGGCGGCGTGGCCGGGTCCGGCTGAGCGGGCAACAAAAAGCCACGCCTGCGGTCCGCATCGACAATGACGACATCGGCGGCGTGGTCACGAGCGCGAACGGGCCGGAAGCCGGCGTCTGGGTGATTGCGGAAACCACGGACCTTCCCACAAAATTCGCCAAGATGGTGGTCACCGACGATCAGGGACGCTACCTGATCCCCGATCTTCCGAAAGCCAATTACAGTGTATGGGCGCGCGGCTATGGCCTCGTCGATGCGACGAAAGTTCGAAGCACGCCCGGCAAGATCGTGAATTTGAAAGCGGTGGCGGCGCCGAGCCCCGCGGCGGCAGCGCACTACTATCCGGCCATCTATTGGTTTTCGATGCTCAAGATCCCCAGCAAGAGCTTGTTCCCTGGTACGGGGCCCCAAGGTAACGGTATGGCCACGACCCAAAAAACCCAGTATCACTGGCTGAACGGCATCAAATCCAACGGCTGCTATGGCTGCCACCAACTGGGCAATAAAGCGACGCGGACGTTGCCCAAGGAGTGGGGGCATTCCGACACCTCACCAAGCGTTTGGATGCGGCGCATTCTCTCGGGGCAGGCGAGCGAAAGCATGATGGATCAACTTAATCGATTTGATGCCCCGCGCGCCTTGGAGCTGTTTGGGGATTGGACTGATCGAATCGCTGCAGGAGAACTGCCCGCGGCGAAGCCGTCACGACCCGAAGGCGTGGAGCGCAACGTTGTCGTTAGCGTATGGGACTGGAGTAGCCCCAAGGCCTACCTGCACGACGAGATCTCTACCGACAAACGCAACCCGACCGTTAACGCGTATGGTAAGCTTTATGGGGCTCCGGAATTGAGTACCGACTTGATTCCTATCCTGGACCCTGTCCGTAACACCGTGACGCAGGTTAAAATGCCGGTCCGCGATCCCAAGACCCCGACCTCGAAGACGGATCCGATGCTGGGTCCGTCGCCGTACTGGGGCGAAGAACGTATCTGGGATAGTCAAGCCGTCGCGCACAACCCGATGTTCGATGATCAGGGGCGCGTGTGGTTCACCTCGAGAATCCGTCCGTCGGAAAATCCGGCCTTCTGCAAGAAAGGATCGGACCATCCCTCAGCGAAGTTGACGCCGGTCAACAGTTCCGGGCGCCAGCTTGCAATGTACGATCCGAAAACCCTAAAGTTCACGCTCATCAACACCTGCTACGGCACGCACCACCTGGTTTTCGCGGAGGATGCCAACAACACGCTGTGGACCAGCGGTGGTGGTGGCGCTGGTGTGGTCGGCTGGCTGAACACGAAGATGCTCTTGGAGACTGGCGACGAGGAGAAGTCGCAGGGTTGGACAGCGCTTATCCTCGATACTAATGGCAACGGCAAGCGCGATGAGTATGTGGGCCCCAAGGATCCGATCGATCCCACAAAAGACAAACAACTCCAGGCTACCTTCTATGGCGTTGCGGTGAGCCCGGTTGACGGTTCCGTTTGGGGATCGATCCGAGTGTTCCCCGGACAAATCGTTCGGCTGAATCCGGGATCGCATCCACCCGAGACCGCTTTGGCAGAGGTTTACGAACTGCCCTGGAAAGATTCCGCGCCCACAATTATGGGCTACGGCCCGCGCGGAATGGACATTGATCGCAATGGAGTTGTCTGGACGCCGCTCTCGAGCGGGCATCTCGCGAGCTTTGACCGGCGCAAATGCAACGGGCCGCTGAACGGGCCGGCAGCCACGGGGCAGCACTGTCCGGAAGGCTGGACGCTTTATCCATTCCCTGGACCGCAGTTCCAGGGCTTGACCGACCCCGGCAGCGCCGAGTCTTCCTATTACGTCTGGGTGGATCAGTTCAATACTCTGGGTTTGGGAGCGAATGTGCCGGTTGCCACGGGCAATGCCAATGAGGGCATGCTGGCGCTTGTCGACGGGAAGTTCGTCACCCTTCGCGTTCCATATCCCATGGGCTTCTACGCGAAGGGGCTAGACGGTCGGATTGACGATCCGAAGGCGGGTTGGAAAGGCCGCGGCCTCTGGTCTACCCTCGGCAGCAGGGCGCCTTTCCACATGGAAACTGGCAAAGGGACAAGGCCCAAGGTCGTGAAATGGCAGGTTCGTCCCGATCCGCTGGCGAAGTAAACTGATCGCGACCAGAAGGTTTGTTGTGGAGCGCCCGTGGCGGCCCAGCCGCCGTATTCGCTCCGTTGCCCAGTGCCCGCTTGGAGCCAAAAGCGGACATTTGGTATGGATGCCGTCGATGAGGGTGGCGCTTACCGCAGGTTCTGCGTTTTTTATCTCGCTGTTTTCTCCTTAGGTTTCACGCTTACTCGTGTTGCCTTTTCGATAAAGACCAACATCCTGCGGACCATATTGGGCAATGGACCGCTGATATAGTCAGAGGACTAGCCTCTTGAAAAAATCCCAGCGATTTCGAAAAGCTGGAGTCGGCCCTAAGACCGACAGGGGAAGGATGGTTAGGGTTGGGAACTCGCAACAATAGGGGGTGCACATGAAAGCTCTCATTTTTCTGCTACTGGGCTTGTTGATATCGTTTCAAAAGGCAGACGCGCAAGTTACGGTGCAGGTTTTGGCGCAAAATTCTGTTAGCTGGGATGGGGGTGATTTCCGCTATCCCGCGGCATTCCCGGAGATTACGGTCGTCAAGATTCAGGTGCCTCAAGGCGCAGAGATACCGGAACATTGCCATCCGATTCCGTTGGCGGCTTATGTGGCGAAAGGAGCCATCCAAATAACAACATCCGCGGGCGCGCAAGCAGTGTTCAGCGAGGGTCAATCCTTTATTGAAGTCCTGAACCAGTGGCACAGCGGCTTGGGAGTTGGGCCGGATACCGAGTTGATTGTTTTCTATGCCGGGGCGCAAAACCGGCCCCTCTCGGTAGACAGAACTGGGCCTCCGGCACTGGTTAAAAGATGTGAATAGCCTGCAGAAGCAGCGGCGCTGGTTTCCCTTATCCGGCCTCATTTAATTCCGAGAGCCTTGATCAATTTCAACAGGTACTTACCTTCGAGGCCGAGCAGCTTAGCGGCGGCGGCACGATTTCCGTGGGTTCTTGAAAGAGCCTCGAGGACCAACTGCTTTCTCGCCGTATTCAACCTTTCGCGATAGGAGAAGCTTTCGGACTGACCGGTGGGCTCTCCGACCGCGATACGGTTGGGCAGGTCCTCTAATCTAATGGCAGAGCCTGAGCCCAATACAACGGCCCGTTCAATGACATTGGCCAGCTCACGCACATTGCCAGGCCAGTCATAAGCCGCCAGTCGTTGCTCCGCTTCTTGGGTTCGCTGGCGGACGCTCCGTCCCACGGCTTTAGAGTACTTCTCCAAAAAATAGTCGGCCAGGGTAGGGATGTCTTCCGCTCGCTCTCTCAGGGGCGGCAGGGTAATCGCCACAACGTTAAGGCGGTGATAGAGATCTTCGCGGAATCTTCCTTCTTTAACTGAAAGCTCCAGGTCGCGGTTCGTTGCAGTGATGACCCTGACATCGACAGAGATCGGAGTGATCCCGCCGAGACGCTCGAATTCCCGCTCTTGAAGGAACCTCAGGAGCTTGCCTTGAAGCTCTGGGGAGATATCGCCGATCTCATCGAAAAAGACTGTGCCGCCATGGGCGACTTCGATCTTTCCCTTTTTGCGCCGGTGGGCTCCGGTAAAGGCGCCTTGTTCATGCCCGAACTAATGAAAATGTCCTCATCGGCAACGACAAAGTGAAGGTTTTCCTTATCGGATCTGGCGGAGCTACCATCAATGGCCCAGACGCCAATTCCTCCACTCTCGAAATTAGGGGGAAGGCGATTTTGGTTCAGGGCTTTATCATTACGGGGGGCAATGATGGGATCCGCGTCCAGAGGGAAGGGAATGCAGTCATCAACAGTAATGTGATCCAATTTGCTGGAGGCGATGGGATTCAGGTAGGCCCTAGTGCCTTTGCGGTGATTACCAACAATACGATACAGAGCAATGCAGGGCGCGGGATTGAGGTGACGACCGGAGCGTCCGCTCACATTGGGTTTAACGAAGGCAATATGCCTGCGGGTCCCAACACGATTCAGATGAACGGAAGCTTTGGTATCCGCATAAGGCGATCCTCTGCCGGTCGCCTTACAAGCAATCTGATCTCCAACAACGGAAACGACGGGATTAGGGTCGAGCGAGCCTCTGAGGCCGATATTTCCAACAACGCCATTGACGGTAATAATGGCGAAGGGATTTCGGTTTTCCAAAACTCGTCTGTGCGGTTGGGCGAGGATACCGGAGGTATCGGGCTCTTTCTCTTGCCCAACAGTACCTTGGTGACCAACAACACCGGCGCTGGGCTTTTCTGTCGCCAGGGGGGTGGTGTTGACGGGATTATCGGGACTCTTAACGGTGCAGGCGGACAGACCGACCTGGCCGGCAGTTGCCCTGACAGCACGGTGCCCTAATGTTTCTATGGGCCCAAGTTAGAGCGCGCGCCAAACTTTCGTTTGGCTCTGCGAGATAGCCAAGCGTTAAAGTCCAAACGCTTTAAGCCCGGAGTCTGTTTTGCGCCGTGGTCTTATGTCTATGAGGAGGATCTCATGTTTCATTTGCTGCGATCGCTTTCATTGATGGTCGGGGTGGCGATTCTTGTTAGTTGTGGCCACACCTCGACGGCTTTAAACGTCCCGGTCCGAAAGGGGCCGTCCGTCCAGGCGCCTGCTTACCAACAAGGTGACTCCTGGGTCTTCAAGGTGGTTCGTGAGGGCAGCCCCGAGGAGGAAGATTGCGTCTCGTTCAGGAACGGGAAATTCGAAAGCAGCAATTTGGATTTTTTTGACGGCGCAATTTGGACAACCGTCTATCGCGCCAAAGACGATCTAAAACCTCTGGATTTCCCTCTCACCCCAGGCAAAACATGGCGCTACACCTATTCCGGCACCAATTCCAGAGGGCGCACGTCTTGGCGCGAAGCCGAGGTAAAGGTTATAGGACCGACGGCTCGGCCGATGGAGACTGCGGCGGGGGGGAATTTGAAGTCGTCGAGATTCAACGATTCGAAACCCTGGGCAATGCGTCACGCAAAATGACGTATTTCTATAGTGCGAAAACTAAAAGCGTTGTGAAACTAACCGCAGATAGTTCCGGCTCAGCCAGTCAGCGGCATTACGATATGGAATTGGTCCAGTATTCCGCGGGCAAATAGAGAGGACGGCCAGTGTGAGTACGATCGCAGAGACAGGTTATTGATGGACGCCATCAGGATGGCGACCGGCGTCGTGGGGAATCCAGCATTGATCAGAGTTGCCTGAACAACTTGATTTCGTAAAGGCCCGAACCCCGAGCATGCATCGCGACAGCGCGCGGGTCAGCATCGATTATTTATTGGCGCACAGATGTAGAAAAAGAAGCGGGTTGACGAAAAAGGGGTTGTCTGCTTTTTCGAGACATATTTTTTGGGACGGAGAGTTCGAGAGTGGAACACACAAGGTCATCCTTTAACATTTCACGCCGCTTTCTTGTTTTTGGTTTCATTGTCGCGTTGATCCTGGCAAGTGGTACCGCTGCACAGGCCCAAAATCTGCAATGGGCGAAACAGGCCGGGGGAACGGGAACGAGTCTTGATGGTGGCACCAGCATCGCGGTAGACGGCGCGGGGAATAGTTATGTGACGGGCTTTTTCGATGGCACCGCGACCTTCGGGGCAGGCGAGGCCAACGAAACGGCACCACCGTCTGCTGGTGCCACTGATATCTTTGTAGCGAAGTACGACCCGAACGACGCGTTGATTTGGGCGAAATGGGCTGGGGGGGCGGACTTTGACAGAGGGGCCGGCATCGCTGGCGACGGCTCAGGAGATAATTATGTGACAGGTTACTTCACTGGCGCCGCAACTTTTGGGGCAGGCGAGAGCAACGAGGTGAAATTGACTTCCCAGGAGAACATCGACATTTTTGTGGCGAAGTATGATTCGAGCGGCACATTGGTATGGGCAAGGCGGGCTGGCGGGACGAGTATCGATGACAGCGAAGGCATCGCGGTGGACAACTCCGGGAATAGTTATGTGACTGGTGGTTTCGCCCACTCAGCGACGTTCGGTTTGGGCGAAGGCAACCAAACCACACTGGTGTCTACGAGCGCTGTCGCAAATATCTTTGTCGCGAAGCTCGCCGGGGCCTTTTCTGCCCGTCCGAGTCACTGCAAGCTGCTGTGAACAGCGCATCGGCGGGTCAAACCATCCGTGTTACCGGCACCTGTGATGAGAACCTACTGGTGCGAAACGACAAGGTAAGGGTGTTTTTGAACGGCGGCGGGACGACAACGATCAACGGCGTTGATGCAAGCAAGCCTGCGCTGGATATCAGGGGCAAGGCGATTTCGGTTGACGGGTTTACGATTACCGGCGGTAGCAACCGCATCGAAGTACAGCGGGGATCGAATGCGGTGATCAAAAACAATGTGATTCAAGACATAGGCATTTCATCAAGCAATGGGATTCCAAGCGAGAGCGGCAATGGCGTGGTGGTGCATCAACTGGCGTTCGCGGTGCTGATCAACAACACGATTCAGAAAAGAGTTCGTGCTATTTGATCCCGGCAGCTCGGAGATACTGCAGATCGACGAAGCGCTCCGGGGCCGGGAGCGGCGCCTTGATCGTTCCGGTCTCGCCCATAAACGCGATTACCTGAGCCAATCCCTTGAGGTTAAGCTCTCCTTGCTGGGGCAAAACCTTGCGCTCAGGTTCGAAATGGAGCGCGAGCGTTTGCTGGGCGATCGCTGCGGAAGAATCCGTGGTTTCTACGATCGTCTTGACGACCGCGTTGCGCTTCGCCGGGTCGCGGATAAACCTGAAAGCGGAGGCAAGAGCGCGGATGTAGCGCGTGACGGCGTCTTTGTGCGCGTTGGCCCAGGAACGGCGCGCCGCCGTGACGGTATGAAGCAGTTCGGGCACGGCTTCAGTTGACAGCCCGAGCAGGCGGTAACCGTCTTTGATCGCGAGAAGATCCTGCGGTTGGCCGAGCGGGACCGCGACGCATTCGCCTCTTGAGGTCTTGCTTGGGCTCGCCGACCGCGTTTCCTTTGGCGGCGTCGCTTCGCTAGAATAGCGCTGTGGAACTGAGCGTGCCTGATTACATGATTTTGATTGTTGAAGATCTGGATCGCGCCCTGGAATTCTACAGCGGGGTTTTGGGTTTAAGGCTCGGCCATCGCTCGGGCGACTATGCCCAGCTTGATACGGGCGGCACGCGCCTGGCGCTGTACACCAGGAGCGCTATGGCGAAGACACTGGGCATATTGCTGGAAGCGCCGGCGGCAAATGCGCCGGCGTTCGAGATCGGCTTCAAGGTGCCTCAAGTAGATATGGCCTTCAGCGAATTGGTTGCGCGCGGGGCGGCGCCCGTCGTGCCACCGACCGATCGCTTCTGGGGGCAACGCACGGCATACGTCCGCGACCCCGACGGCCATCTCATTGAGCTTACGCAGGACCTGCGCTGGCGACCACAGCAGTAAGCCTTATTACACCGCAAGCACGGAGGTCGCAGAGTTCGGAGTATCTCTTGGCCAAGAACTCCCTACTCCGCGTCCCCCGGGGCGCAATCTCCGAGCCCTTGCCTGAAATAGCGCAGGCCAGGTTAGCCACGCGGAAGCCTGAGGATCCACGTCTTTAGAGCACCTCCCATTCCCGGTTATCACCACTCTGACGCAGCAGGTAAACCTGACCGTCATCGCCCGCGACGCGAAAATAGCGATCATCCGGCGTCGCCCAGCGGTCAACGATCAGGGCGACCTGAATGAGGCGTTTGCCGAGGGAGAAGCGCCGTGGCGTTTCATCCGTGCGGTAACCGGCGTAGCACTCGACAGCAATCTTCATAGTTTGCGAGCTTAGCTCCGTGGAAGTATTTCCGGCGCGCTCACATGTTCGGGACGGATGCCGATGCCGATAAGCCGGGCAGGAATACGCCGGAGAAACGGGATGCCCGCGAGCAGCCGCAGCAGAAACGGCGGCTGGAAAGACTTTGTCTCTCTTATTACGCGCGCAATCACACGGCTCTGGATCATGACCTGCAACCACTGGGTGACACGCGTGGGAAACTCGCGCCGCTGCTGGACGAGTCGCAGGTGATCGATCGTCAGTTGCCCCGCGCGCAATGGCCTAGCAAGAATATTCGCGGCCGCCACGGCATCCTGAATGGCGAGATTGATGCCGACACCGCCGACCGGGGACATCGCGTGCGCCGCGTCTCCGATACAGAGAAGCCCCGGCCGAACCCAACGGGAAAGTCGGTCGACGCGGACCGTCAAGAGCTTCACGTCCTCCCAGCCGCGCAGCTCGCCCGCTCGTGCCCTCGTGAAGGGTGCCAGTTGAATTACGTTATCGCGAAATGACGCAAACTCTTGCTGACGCAACCCTTCAAATTGACCTTTGGGAATGACGTAGCCGCACTGCCAATACTCGCCGCGATTGATCATGATAAAAATCCGTCCGGCGTCAAACTTTCCCATCGTTTGCGCCGGGTCCTCCAAGGTGCGGGAGATCCGGAACCATAAGACGTCCATGGGCGCGCCAAACTCCTTGAACTCCAAACCGGCCTTCTCGCGTAGGGTCGAATATCGACCGTCCGCAGCGACAACAAGGTTAGCGTGCACCTGGATCGGACCGCTCGGCGCGTTTGCTTGCACGCCGATCACGCGCCCTGACTCCTCCAGGAGATCGGTAACGTCGGTCTCCATCTGAAGGCGGAAGTTGGGATACCGGAGCGCTTGATCGGCGAGGAAGTTAAGAAAATCCCACTGCGGCATCATGGCAATGAAACGGCAGCGGGTGCGCAGGTGGGTGAAGTCTGCCAAAGTCAGCGTTGCGGCGCCGATTTGAGCGACAAGCTGGTATATTTCCTGGTGCGGCAAGCGGAGCAAATCGCCGAGCAATCCCAATTCGTGCATTACCTCAAGCGTCGATGGGTGTATGGTATCGCCGCGAAAATCACGCAGGAAATCCGCATGCTTTTCCAGAACGAGGACATCAACACCGGCGCGGGCCAACAAATATCCCAGCGTCATGCCGGCCGGGCCGCCTCCCGCGATGCAGCAGCAGGCCGAATACCGGGCGTCCATCATTTTCCCTAGTGACTGACCGCTGCGTTACCGCCGTACGATTTCGGTGACGTTTCGGGTGCTGTTTGAACTCCGGATAAGTCACCGTCCGAAAAACTTTTTAAGCCCGCGAAGGATCTGTTCTTCAGTATTGCTTTTCTTTTTCTCGGTGGGTTCCGATGGCGATCCTTCACTTGGAGCGGAGGATGCCGAATCACCCTTGGAGGGCTTTTTGCGGAACAAGTTCTCCACGAACCCTTTCTCAAAAGCGCGCGCGATATAATTGACATCGGGCTTTGGCTTTGCGCCCGGGAGTTTTCCCGACAGAGTAAAAGGGATCTCGATTCGGCCTTGATCGTTGGCGAGGCCTTTGGCCTCCTTTGCGCGACGGATAATATCGGCGGAGAAAGGCTGCGAAACCAGAAACAGGCCGCGAAAATCAACCGTGCGATCGAACGCGAACCAACCCTTTCCCTCGCTCTCGAATTCCGCTGCGGACACCACGAGATCGTTGGTATAAGCTCTGCCGTCGCTGATGGTTGCCGTTCCGTGCATCTGTTTGAATTCGGTGTCCTTCGAGCTGAAGACATCCGGATATTTCTTCTTCATATCGCTGGGGATCATGCTGATGACACCGGGAATACCGGCGCCCGAAAGCACGCCGTCGGCCAAGTTGACGTCGAGCAGTGCGCCGTTTACCACCTCCGCTTTCCCTTGTCCTGTAAGGCTCTTCTGAATGACGTCCCATTTTTTGCCTGCTCCGGAAATGTCGAGGTCCATGTCGAGGAGTCCGCGGATATTTTGTGGCTCGGAGGGCCGCAGGGCGTGGGAGATCTGGGTTAAATCCATGGACCTGACCGTAGTCACGGCGGAAAAGCGCGGAGTGTTCTCACGCATATCGTAGCGTCCCTTCGCCTTCAGCGAGCCGCCGAAAGTGCCGAGGCTCAAGCTCTCGATCGTCGCGACACGATCAACGACGGAAACGGTTGATTGAAGGTTTGTATAGTCTCCGTCCGCTATCGTCCCGCGGGGAGAATTGAAATTGCCGTGATAGCTTAGCGCCCCGGTTTTCATCGAGACCGAGCCGTCGCTGATTAGGTCCTTGAGGACCTCTGGCTTTTGCCGTGCCGCGCCTGTGTCGTGCAGGTCGCCGAGACTGAGTTCCGGCGCGGCGAGCCGGTAGGCGAGGTTAAGGGGCTTGAAACTTGCGATCTTGACGGCCAAACGCACCTTCGATTTTCCGATCTGGAAGGCCGTCTCGGGCAGCTCGGCGCTGTTCAGCGTGAAGCTCAGCTTCGCGTTTGAGGTTGTGATCGGTTGCGGCAGCTCGGGAATTCGGGCACGGACCGCGGAAAGACTGAGCGTGCCGTTAATCTTCGGCACCATGTCTTTGCCGGCCCACCCGGAGAAATGGGTTCTGGTCCCCACGGCACCGGCAATCTCGAGACCCGGAGGAATCCGCCGCTCGAATCCGGCAAGAGCTTTCTCCAGGTTGGGCAGCGGCACATCATCGATTATGAGGTCTCCTTCGATGGGCAGGCGGTTGAGCTCGGCCGTGGGTCCCGTCGGTCCCACGCGGGCCACGATTTTAAGATTTTGTTTGTCGGCGCCGAGTACGGCGGCGGACAGATCGATGTGGATCGGCCCGTCGAAGCTGATGTTGGTGACTTTCGAGTCGAGGCGGGTGGCGCTGAAGTCTACGTTCTGGTTTCTGTCCGTGTAGCGGATTTCGCCGCCGGTTACATCAGCCAAGGCAATGAGCAAGGGCGGAGGGCCCGCGCTTCTCTCCGGGCGTGTGGGTCTCTCCCTTTCCGCCTTTTCCCTTTTCCCCTTTTCGTCTTTGCCCCGCCCGATACTGGAAAAGTTGAATTGTCCGTCCTGATTCCTGACGATATTGATGATGGGGCGGTGCAAGATGATCCTGCTGATCTGGAATTGTTTTTGCAGGAGCGGGAGTAGCTTGAGGTTTACTTGAAGGTCCGCCGCGCGCACAAAAGGCTCGTTGGAAAACGATGGATCGTCGGCCATGGAAAACTCTTTCAGGCGGGCGCCGATGCCTCCCCACAACGTGACTCCGACATCGCCCACTTCGACTTTTCTTCCCAGAGCGGCCTCCGCCTGGGCGATGAGATAATCCTTGTTCTGTTTGATCAAGCCGTTGAGATTGACGACGGCCACGGTTGCCAGCACGGCAAACGCCAGCAAAAGCACAGCTGCGACGATCCATCTTTTCATGTTGCGTTACTCGTCATTTCTGTTCGGGCATCGTTTGCTTCCGCATCTTTCTTCATGACACGTAGATGGGTTGATTTCTAGATCTCGATTGGGGAACTTGAGCAAGCCGGAAAAGGACTGGTCTTTGTGCTGTTTGCGGTCTATAAAGGGAGCGCAGTGGTGCGAGTGATTGTGACCACGGCGGAATTCGAAAAAGTGAGGATGCGTATTGTCATGAAGCCCGGCATTTTGGTTGTTCTGGGCACTCTAGCCATCGCCGTCTTCGGTAGGACGGCTGTGTATTCTCAAGGCCTGTTCTCAGAGCCGCAGCTTGCACGGGATATCTATAAAGAGCTAATCGAAATCAACACGACCAACTCGGTCGGCAGCACGACGGTAGCGGCTGAGGCGATGGCCAAGCGGCTGAAGACCGCGGGCTATGCCGCGTCCGACGTTCAGGTGCTAGGGGCGGCGCCGCGTAAGGGGAATCTCGTGGTGCGATTGCGCGGCACCGGCGCGCGCGGGCCACTTTTACTGCTCGCGCATATCGACGTGGTGGAGGCCCGGCGCGAGGATTGGTCGACGGACCCGTTTAAGTTGGTCGAACAGGACGGCTACTTTTACGCTCGGGGCGCGACGGATAACAAAGCCATGGCCGCGATCTTTGTGACTAACCTGATTCGCTACAAGAAAGAAGGCTTCGTTCCCGACCGCGACATTATCGTGGCCCTCACGGCCGATGAAGAATTGCTGGACGTCCCGACCAACGGCGTGGACTGGCTGCTCAAGAATCACCGCAATCTCGTCGACGCCGAGCTGGCGCTCAACGAGGGTGGCGGTGTGACCTTGAAGAACGGCAAGCCGCTGATGAAGCGATTGCAGTTGGGCGAAAAGGTGTCCGTCATGTATCGGCTCGAGGTCAAAGACCGCGGCGGGCATGCCGCCACGCCCAGGAAGGACACGGCGATCAACCGTCTTGCCGAAGGTCTGGCGCGGTTGGCGAAATACGATTTTCCGGTGAAACTCACCGCGGCGACGCGCGGCTACTTCGAGCGCATGGCCGACTTCGAGAGCGGTCAGGAAGCGGCGGACATGCACGCGATCCTGCGCGATCCACCCGACCCGGCGGCGGTGGCGCGGCTTTCGAGCCGACCGAATCAGAACGCGCAGCTCAGAACAACCTGCGTGGCGACGCGCTTTCAGGCCGGCATCGCAGACAACGCCATGCCGCAAATCGCGCAGGCCCTCGTGAACTGCCGCGTACTGCCGGGCGAATCGGTATCAGCGGTCAAGGAAACGCTCTTCAAAGTGCTGGGCGATGACAGGATCACGGTGACGCAAGTCGGTGTCTATACGCTCAGTCCGCCGTCGCCCCTGAATCCGGAAATCGTCCAAGCGATCGAGAAAGTGAGCGCAGATTTCTGGCCGGGCATTCCTTTAGTACCGGTCATGTCCACGGGCGCGACCGACGCGCGCTTTCTGCGCAACGCCGGCATCGCCACCTACGGGCACTCGGGCCTCGCCGCCGAGTCGGGCGATGGCCGCGCACACGGCCAGGATGAGCGGCTCCGGGTGCACTCGTTTTTTGACGGTTTGGAGTATCTCTACCGCTTGGTGAAAACGCTTTCATCGCGCTAACAGACGCGACGACTCGTTGCTCGTCATCCGGTTCAATTAATCCGTCACGGTCCAGACGCTGATCGAGTGACTCGGCCAGAACATGAAAATCGGCGCAGCGGACATTTTGGGACTGCTGATCTTTTTAGGTGTCGCCTACTGCGCGCACGAATTCCCACAAGAACCTTGATCCAAGCCGTTCTATGAGCCTTGATTTCGGCTGCCTCAATGGGCGATTGCGGCGCGGGTGCAGAATGATGGCAACGTGAAATTTGTCGCGTGCTGGAAATTCGAGGATGCCGCCGAGCTCTATTTCATCCGTTCTTCGCCCGCGAGGCCGGCGGCGCGGGTGACGTGCTCCGAGCGGAAGAATGAGGTCCGGTCGAGGACTTTCTCTTGGAACTGCTCGAGGTAGAGGTAGATCACCGGGGTGATAAACAGAGTGATGAACTGGGAGACGACCAAACCGCCGACGATGACGAGTCCGAGCGGCCGGCGCGACGCGCCGTCCGCGCCGAAGCCAAGAGCGATCGGCAACGCGCCAAAAACCGCAGCAAGGGTGGTCATCAGGATTGGGCGGAAGCGGTCCATACTGGCATCGTGAATTGCCTTTTCCGCGGACTCGCCCGCAGCCACTCGGTGGCGAGCGAAATCGACGATCATGATGCCGTTCTTCTTGACAATGCCCATTAACATGAACATTCCGACAAAAGCGTAAAGGGATGCCTCTTGGCCGAACAAAAATAGCGTCAGCAATCCGCCCACCAGCGCCGTGGGCAAGGTGGAGAGGACAGTTAGCGGATGGAGATAGCTTTCGTAGAGAACGGCCAGGATCACGTACATGACGAAGATGGCCAAGAACATCAGAATGGTCAAATCTCGAACCGTATTGCTGAACGTTAGCGCCTCGCCCTGCAGGGTGGCACGAACCGTGGGCGGCACGACCTCCGCTGCGGTCTTAGTAATAAAATCGGTGGCTTCACCGATGGGCACGCCGGGTTTGAGATTGAAAAAAAGCGTCACGCTGGTGAACTGGTTTAAGTGATTCACCGCCTGGGGCCCGAGCGACGTGTTCCAGGTGACCAGAGCGTTCAGCGGCACAAGATGTTTTCCGTCGTCCGATTTGATGTACAAAAGCGAAAGATCCCCGGGCTGGGAGCGCGCCGAACTTTCGGCTTCCAGGATGACTTGATACTGATCTTCGGGCTTTTTAATTAAGTAGAGATAATTCTGCGAGTAAGCATTTCTGAGCAAAGTGAGGATGCGCGTCTCCGATACGCCATACATCTTGGCCTGGTCGCGCCGGATCTCGATGTCCAGATTGGGCGTGTTGTTGAAGTAGTCGGAGGAGAGGGTCAAAAACCCCGGGTACGGTCTCAGTCTTTCCATTAGCCTCGTAGCGACGTCGTACACTTGTTTTTGGTTCACGCCGGACACGGTAAAGGCGTATTGTCCCTGGTTTTGATTCGTCGCCCCGGTGCTGATCTCCAGAACCGGACGCGCGCGCATGAACGGCATCACTCCGGGAATTTCGCTGAGCTTGGCCATTAAACCGCCGGCCACCTGTTGAATGGGCGCTCGATTGTTGGGGGACTTGAGAAAGGCGAGTAGGAGCCCCTGGTTCGAGGACAGGAACGCGCCGTTGCCCGTCATCGTGAAGGTTGCCGCCACGGCGGGATCCTGCCGGATCAATTCGTCAGCGCGGTCCTGGAGTTCGCGCATTTCCTTGGGCGATGATCCTTCGCGGCCGATCATGACGCCCCAAACAAAGCTACTATCGCCTACAGGCAAGAAAGCCTTGGGAACCGCCGTGAAAAGCCAGACCGTACCCGCCAGGCAAACGACCCAGATCAACGCCGACACCCAGCGGAAACGGAGGAACCACCAGAGCGATCTGCCGTAAGCACCGAGAACGCGCTTCTCGACACCGCCGATCACCCGTTCCATCCAGGTTTTCTTCGTGCCTTCGCCGCGCTCCTTGAGCAGCCTGGCGCACATGAGCGGGGTAAGCGTGAGCGACACCAAACCCGATGCGATGATGGCGATAACAATCGTGATCGCGAACTCGCGAAAAATCCGGCCCACTAAGCCGGACATGAAAACCAACGGGATGAAGACCGCCGCGAGAGAGATAGTCATCGAAACAATGGTGAAGCTGATCTCCTTGGCGCTGTTGATGGTCGCCTCCAACGCTTTCTCGCCGTGTTCCATCCGGCGCACGGTGTTCTCCAGAAACACGATGGCGTCGTCCACCAAGAAGCCGATGGCCAAAGTGAGGGCCATGAGCGATAGGTTGTCCAGGCTGTATCCCAACAGCGCCATCGCGATGAAGGTTATAAACAGAGAAAGCGGCAGAGCCACCGCCGGAATCAGTGTATCCTTGGCCCGTCCGAGAAACATGAAGATCACCGCCACCACGAGAACGAAGGCAATGGCGAGGGTCATTTGCACGTCTATTACGGAGTGAATAATAGTCTGCGAACGGTCGTAGATCGGCGTGACTCGTACTGATCCAGGTAGTTCTGCGCTGATCAGAGGCAGCAAGTCCCTGACGCTTTTGGCCACCTCCACGGCGTTGGCACCGGCCTGGCGATTGACCGCGACGACGACAGTAGCCAATGGCGGCGGATAGCCGCGCACCCAAAACCGCATGTTGATCCGCTCATCCTGTACCGAATTTACCACCCGAGCGACATCGCGCAGATAAACTGGCGCGCCGTTCTTGGTGCTGACAATGAGATCGCTGTACCCTCGGGCATTATCCAGTTGGCCCTGCGGCCGAAGCAGCAAAGTGCCCGCCGAGTCATCGAACTGTCCCGCGCCCACGGTGCTCGTGCCATTCTTGATCGCCGCGGCCAAATCATCGACGGATATGCCGCGAGCCCACATGGCGGAGGGATCGGCCTTAATCCGGATCGCCGATTTTGCGCCGAATACGCCGACACTGCTCACGCCGCGCAGGATGCTGATGCGCTGGCCCACCTGCGTACTGCCGTAATCGTAGAGTTGCCCCGCGGTCACCGAGTCGCTGGTGAGCGCGATATACATGATCGGCTGGTCATTGGGGTTGGTCTTGGAAAAGGTCGGGGGTGACGGCAGGTCGATGGGCAAACTGCCGGTTGCCCGCGAGATCGCCGTTTGCACATCGGTGGCAGCGGCGTCGATGCTCTTGCTGAGCGCGAATTGCAAGGTCATGCTCGCATGTCCCTGGCTGCTTTTCGACGTGACCAGCTCAAGCCCGTTGATCTGCATGAATTGCCGTTCCAGCGGCGTGGCGATGGCGTTGGCCACCGTATCGGGGCTGGCACCCGGATAGTCCACTTGCACTTGGATGACGGGATAGTCCACCGCCGGCAGATCGTTTACCGGCAGCCGCAAATAGCTGAGGATGCCGAAGAGAATTATGGAAACGGTCAAGACCGTAGTCATGACCGGCCGCCGTATGAAGGGCTCGGAGAAATTCATGACTTGGTTGCAGAAGTTGATGGGGCAGGCGTATTCTCGACCTTGGTCGTCTCTGTAATGCGGACTTTGCCGCCCGGCGTGACACCGAGCTGGCCTCTGGTCACCACCCGTTCGCCCGAGCTAATGCCCTTGTTAATGACAACCAGGTCACCCTGGCGTTGCCCCACGGTCACAGGGCGTAGCTCGGCAGTGGAGTCTTGTTTAACAACATAGACGAAGGGGCCTTTCGCTGACATCTGCGGCGCTTCGGCGGAGATCAATACCGCATTCTGTTGCATGCCGAGAATCACGCGGATATTGACAAATCGGCCCGGCCAAAAGCGGCGATCGGCATTGGCTATGGTGGCGCGGAGTTTGACTGTTCCGGTGCCGTCCTGCACCGAGTTATCAAGGAAGGTGAGTTTGCCCTCGCGGGGTCTCTGGGGCTCGTCAGGCAGGCGTACTTCGACTTTCAAGCTTCCCCGCGCCATATTGCGTTGCACGGCCGTAAGATCGTTCTCGGTAATGGTGAAATCGGCGTAGATCGGGTCCAAGCTCTGGATGACCAACAGCGATCCGCTATTTGCCGTTACCACGTTGCCGAGGTCCACGAGGCGTTGGCCGGCCCTGCCGTTGATCGGCGAGCGAATCGTGCAGTAGTCGAGGTTTAGGCGGGCGTTTTCCAGTGCCGCTTGATTCTGCTTGACCTGGGCTTCGGCGACTTCGGCAGCATTTTTTTTCGCGTCGTAATCTTGCCTGGAAACCGCTCTTTGATCGGTGACGCTCGCCACCCGGTCGAAATTGATCTTGGTCAATTCGAGCGCCGCCTTCGCCTGGCCAAGATTGGCCTCTGCTATATTGACTTGGGCCTGATAGGGCCGCGGATCGATCGTAAAGAGGACTTGTCCAACCTTCACATCAGCCCCGTCCACAAAATGGATTTGGGTAATCCGCCCGGATACCTGCGGTTGGATCGAAACCACTTCGCGGGCGACGAATTTACCGATGGCGTCAAGATAAATGGGCACATCCTGGACAATCGCGGCGGCGACGGTTATCGGGGACGGCGGGCGTTCGAACGCTGCGGGAGCCTTCTTCTCACAGCCAGCAATGATTAAACCCGAGAAGCAGATCAAACCGAGCCCCGCCATTGGGCGGCAACGCCATCTCCAATGCCCTATCATCGTGGATCCCGTCTCTACGCGACCAGACGCTGGTGCGGCCCGCGGGAGGTGCCGGGGTTTTTCGTGCTCTAGGTTCCGGCCGTGCTCCTCCCAGTGTCTAAGCCCTCGCCGGAGATACTGGGGGTCCATATCGAGCAGGTCGCAAATGGAGAGGAAAGAGAAGAGCCGTCCCAAATCGTCACCGAAGATCCACGCCCGGGCTTCCTCGCGGAGCGTCATCTTTTGCTCGCTTTCGGCGTGCACGTTGTCACGGAAACAGTGAATGCCGTCCTCTAACACGGCCAGGAGAAGTTCCTTCTCTGGCCCGAGATGGGCCTTGCCGCGGAGATTCCCAAAATATTCGGCCGCCAAGAGCAAGTCGTGCCGAAATGGAAAAGCGGCGGCCCTCTCGTTCGCATTGGAACCTGCTTGTTCCACTGTATCCACGCCCTCTTTTTTTAACTCCATTGTAACAGCCTCCTATTCTCCATCGCCTTAGGTTTTGTCACAGGCGAACGCCGCAATCGAAACTACCCGGTCAGGAGCGACAGCGCTTTGGGATGGTAGTGGCGCTTGATCGCCTTCTCCTTCACGCCCGCGCCGAGTAGTGCAAACCATGTCGCCTGTTTCACCATGCTTTTGTTGGACGCCTTATAATCAATGGCCGGGACTCTGGGAAGCAGATGCAACATCAAAGAGAAGGCGACGTGATGCGCGAACCACACGCGGAGGTTTCGCCGAAGTGGAACCTGCCGCAGATCGCCGGCCTTTGCGGCCGCTTTCAGGCACACGACAAACTTGGTGATCCAAGCGTCGGCGAATGTCTTATAAGCTAGCCTGGCAAATTCTGCATCTCCAAGTAGGCTGCGCACCGTCAAACGGTCCATCGCATGTTTGCCGGCATCTCCGGCGCGGCCGTAGACGAAGCGAACCATGACAAAGTGCACCATGACGACGAGCGTCGCGGTCGAGGGCTTCAGAGTGAGGATCCGCTTGAATTCAATAAAGCTGGGACCGCTGGCGCAGGCATCGAGCATCGCCGCGTACAGCGACTCCTTGCTGGGGAAATGCTTGTATAGCAGCGCCTCCGAGACCCCGGCGGCATTCGCCAGTTCGCGCGTGGTCGTGCCGGCAAAGCCTTTAGCGGCGAAAACCCCTCTGACCGCGTCCACAATCGCGTGCCGCCGCATTTCCGAAGTCAGCCGTGAGGAACGTTTCATTGCAGTAAGTTAGCATTCACTTACCTAGTTGTCCAGTCGTGTTGAGCCCGGGCTACAAGACTTTTTAAATCTTTCTTTACAAAGGGAGAGTTTCAATTTCTTCCCTTTGAAAAAAGACGCGAAGGGAGGATTTTGGACAGCGGCACCCGTGAAATCTACTCCTCACATGAAACTGGCTTTGACCTGGGCGTGACGGAGGGCAAACCCCGCGGAGCTGACTCAAGCGCTTATCAGCCGGAGCGGAAACTCACGGAACAGCGCGCAAGGACGGGCGGGGGTTGATGTTCCCGCGCGCTTGCGCAACGATGGGGAATCGTCAAACGGTTGACGCGGGGTTTCCGTGAGCGAGATTCGATTTATTGACACCACGTTGCGCGACGGGCAGCAGAGCCTCTGGGCGTTGGGGATGAGGACTGGAGCCATGCTCGGCATCGCCGAGCAAATGGATCAATGCGGCTTTGAGGCCATGGAATTCTTTGTGACGGTGATGATCAAGAAGTACGTGCGCGAGCACAAGGAAAACCCCTGGGAGTGGCTGCGCCTGGGGACAAAGAAGGTCACCAGGACGCGCCTGCGCTATCACGGCGGACTGCACGCCGCGTTTGAGAAAGTCCCGAGTTGCATCTTGCGGATTATGATCGAACGGGCTGTGGCGCATGGGCTTACGCTGACGCGGACTTCAAACTGTTGGAATGACTACGAAGAGTTTCGGGAAGAGATCGAGGGGATGCGCAAGCTCGGGATGGAAACGGTTGCGAATCTCATCTATTCGGTCTCTCCCCGGCACAGCGACGATTACTATGCGCGCAAGGCGCGCGAGGCGGCCTCACTGAAACCGTATCGCCTTTGCTTTAAAGACGTCGGCGGGCTCCTCACGCCGGAACGAGCGCGCACGCTGATTCCGATTGTTCTGAAAAACGCCGGTGCAGTTGCGGTGGAGTTCCATGCGCATTGCAACAACGGGCTGGCACCGCTCTGCTACCTGGAGGCGGTAAAACTCGGGATCAAAACTCTCCATACCGGCATTCCGCCGCTCGCCAACGGCTCGGCGCAACCCTCGGTCTTCAATGTGGCGAAAAATCTTCGCGCGCTCGGCTACACGCCCTGCCTCGACGAAAAGGCCGCTGAACCAGTGCGGAAACATTTCATGGCGGTGGCGGCGATGGGTGGTCTTCCTATCGGCAGACCGCTCGCCTTCGATCAGTCACTGTATGCGCATCAAGTGCCCGGCGGTATGATTTCCAATCTCCGCCACCAGCTCCGGCTCGTCGGCATGGAGGATAAGCTGGAAGCGACTCTGGAGGAAGCGGGTCGCGTGCGCGCCGAGTTCGGCTATCCGATTATGGTGACGCCGCTCTCCCAATTCGTGGGCAGCCAGGCAGCCATCAACGTGATTGTCGGCGAACGCTACAAAGAGGTGACCGATCAAGTCATTCAGTATGCTCTCGGAATCTGGGGCAGGGAGGCTCCCGCGCTAATGGCCCCTGAAGTTAAAGACAAGATTTTGAGCCGGCCGAGAGCCAGAGAATGGATCGGGTGGGAACCACCCGATCCACCGATTGAAGCGGTCAGGAACAAGTTCGGTGGAGCGGGAGTATCAGACGAGGAGCTGTTGCTGCGAGTATTTGCCGGTATCGAAGAGGTCAAAGCGATGCTTACCGCGAGAGCCCCGAGAGCATACCTCAGCGCGGATAAACCCCTCCTCGCGTTGCTTGAAGAACTGGCAAAAAAGAGGCAGTGGAACCATATCTACATCAGCAAGCCCGGGCTTGCGCTACGTCTTGAAAGAAAAGACGGTTCTTGACTCCGGACTCTAGGCAACTTTCTCCCTCAGGGTCACGAACTCTTCTGCGGCGGTGGGGTGAATGCCGATGGTTGCGTCGAATTGGGCCTTGGTTGCGCCGCAGTTAAGGGCGACAGCCAGACCTTGGATGATTTCCCCGGCGTCAGTTCCTACCATGTGACAACCCAAGACGCGATCCGTGTCCCGATCGACCACGAGCTTCATCATGGTTTGCTCCGAGCTGCCGGTGAGCGTGTGCTTCAGTGGACGGAAGACTGTTTTGTAAACATCGATGGCGGGGTATTGTTGGCGGGCCTCGGCTTCCGTCAGGCCGACGGTACCGACGTTCGGCATGCTGAAAATCGCCGTCGGAACGTTCGCGTAGTTCGGCTTCGTGGGACAGTTGTTAAACAGGGTTTCGGCCACCGCCTTTCCCTCCGCGAGCGCGACCGGGGTCAGCATCCACCGATCCGTGCAATCGCCCACGGCATAGATGTTCGGTGTGCTCGTGCGTGAATAGCCGTTAACGACAATCGCGCCGTCGGTGTTGAGCTTAACACCGGCGTTTTCCAAGCCGAGATTTTTTGTGTTGGGCGCGCGCCCGGTGGCGAACATGACTAGCGAGGTGTCCACCCGGGTTCCGTCTTTGAGCGTGACCCGCTTGGTTGCAGGGGTCTGCTCGATGCTTGCGACCTGAGCGTTGAAGCGCAGGTCGATTCCTTTCTTGCCCATTTCCTGGGCCAGAAAAGCGCGTATGTCATCATCAAAACCAGTGAGAAATACAGAACCGCGGTGAACCAGGGTCACCCGCGCACCGAGGCCGTGAAAAATTCCCGCAAACTCAACCCCGATGTAGCCGCCGCCGACGATGAGAACGCCGTCGGGCAAGCGCGGGAGAAAAAAGGCGTCGTTCGACGTAATGGCGTATTCCACCCCGGGAATGGGCGGGACGGTTGGCCAACCGCCCGTGGCGATGAGGATGTACTCAGCCGTGTAGGTTGTGCCACCTACGGCCACGGTATGCGCGTCAAGAACCTGCGCCCGGCCGTTAACGATGGTCACGCCGGAGCCTTGCAAGAGACGGTCACAAACGCCGTTGAGGCGCCGGATCTCATCGTTTTTATTTTCTAATAGCCGCGCCCAATCAAATTGACGCGTGCCCACCGACCAGCCGAAACCCGCAGCGTCTTCAAAGTCCTTGCTGAAATGCGCGGCATAAACAAGAAGCTTCTTGGGGATACAGCCGACGTTGACACAGGTGCCTCCCAGGTAGCGCTCCTCGGCGACGGCCACTCTAGCTCCGAATCCGGCCGCCAGCCTGCTGGCGCGGACGCCAGCGGAGCCAGCGCCGATGGTAAAGAGATCATAATCATAACTAGCCATTCGCTGTGAACCTCTCTCGATGGATAGGACCTGACAGAATTCTCATGCATTAATGAAGCATTTTGCGCAGCCAGGCACAGCTTCTTGCGAACGATTGCTCGGCAGCGTTGCGGTTCGCCGCACTCTTACTGGAGGGGTTGTTGAGAAAGGCGTGACCTGCGCCTTGATAGAGGTGAATTGCAAATTTTTTCTTGTACTGTAAAAGCGCGGCTTTGAAGGCTTCGATCTCCTCCTTCGTCGTATTCGAGTCCTGCGTGCCGTAGTGGCACTGAAGGGGCGCGCGAATCCCCTTTAGCTCGATCGGATCCGGGAACAGGCTTTGGTAGAAAATAACGCCGGCGGCGAAGAGGTGTGACCTTGCGAGCCCGTAGAGCGCCAGACCTCCGCCCATGCAAAATCCCGAGAGCGCGATATCCTTTTTCCCCACGAAGGGCAGGGTGCGCAGGTAGCCGACACTGTCGATAACTTTCTCAACGGCGCGCTCCACGTCCAGAGATGTTTTGAGATAGGCGCAGTGCGCGGGATCAGACCCGACCTTCCCATGAAACAAGTCGGGCGATAAGCAGACAAATCCCGCCTGTGCGAATTGCCGGGTGACAGAGCGCTGTGCGGCGTCAATGCCGCGATAACCATGGAGCAGGATCAGCGCGGGTATCGGTTTGTGGTTTAACGGGCGCGCCAGAAAACCGTCGACGACCTCGTCTCGACTCTTGTAAGCCGCGTGCATGGAAACGATATGCCAATCCATGGCTCTTCATTTAGTCGATTCCGTGGCCGCCTGCAAACGTCGCGATCGAGGTAAGGGCCGCATGAAAACCTGAGAACACAAAACGCTTGTCCTTGGCAACGCCGGTCTGGTATCAATTTGGCAAATCGTAAAGCGGGCGCGGGAGGAGCTATGAAGGCTGCCAAAAAAGATTTGCCTGGCGCGCTACAAGTCGTCGGTTACCCTGTGGTTCGAGTGGATGCGCGCGCCAAGATCGCCGGCGAAGCGAGATATTCGGCAGACTTTCTGGAAGTCGCGGCGTTGCAAGGGAAGATTCTGCGTAGCCCCTATGCGCACGCGGAGATCATCCGCATCGATGCCTCCAAAGCTGCGGCGTTGCCGGGCGTGCGCGCGGTCGTGTCGTTTCATGACGCGCCGGCGATTCCGTTTGAGGACGGCGACGATACTGTGCCGGACCCGGTTGCGCCGGTTTACGTACTGAACCGGGTTGTCTGTCACGTGGGCGATGAGGTGGCAGCGGTTGCGGCGGATACGCTCGAGATCGCGGAGGAGGCGCTGGAAAAGATTGAAGTCGAGTACAAGCGGCTTCCTTTTGTCCTCGATGCGGAGGCGGCAGCCGCGTCTGGCGCTCCTCTTGTCCGGGGCGGTGGTACCAACTTGGCCGGCAGGAAGCCGATTGTTTTTGATCGCGGTGACGCGGGCGCGGGCTTAAAAGAAGCGGATCTCATCCTCGAGCGGACCTATCGGACGCAGTCGACGAGCCCGCTGTCTCTCGAGCCCCGCTACTGCGTCGCCCGGTGGGAAGGCGAGCGCCTGATGGTCTGGAAATCCAGCCGCCACGTTCACGGCGATCGCAACCGCCTGGCAAGGGTGTTCGGCCTGCCACACGAGAACGTCCGCGTCGTCGGCCTCTATATGGGAGCCGGCTTCGGTAGTAAGGATGAGTCGCGGCTCGGTGTGATTACTGCGCTGGCGGCGCGCAAGGCCGGACGTCCGGTGCGCATCGGCTATACGCGCGAGGAAGAGCTGGCGTTCGGCAAGTGGCGCCATGCGACCGTGACGCGGCTCAAAATCGGCCTCAAGCGCGATGGCTCGATCACCGCGATCGACGCGAGCAGCATTTTGAACACCGGACCGTACGCGCCGGGATTCGGCGTGGCGCAGCGCCTGGGGCATGGGCTTACCTATCTCTATACTTCCGCCAACGCTCGCTTCGAGGGAAAGGTTGCGTTCACAAATGCGCCGGTGGCTGGTTCCTATCGAGGTCTGGGCGCGCCCCAGGCCCATTTCGCTCTCGAATCGCTGGCGGACGAGGCTGCCGAGCGTCTTGGTATGGACCCGCTCGAATTTAGAAAGCGCAATCATGTGCGTCCAGAAGGACAGCCGGGAAGCCGGCGAACGCCGCCGGGTGAGATTGTCCCGGCGCAGCCGATCGAGGGAGGGATTGCGTTTTCGAGCAATTACCTGGCCGAGTGCCTGGAAGAGGGCGCAAAGAGAATCGGTTGGAAGCCTCGTCCGAAGGGGCCGAGAAAACTCAAGGTGAGCGGGAAGTGCCGGGGCATAGGTATGGCAGCGTGCATTTACAAAACCGGCCAATCCAATTCATCGGCCGTGGTCAAAGTGAAAGCCGATAGCACGGCCGAGCTTTTCATGGGCACGATGGAGATCGGCCAGGGAGCTTGGACGATTTTGACGCAGATCGCCGCCGAGACACTCGGACTCGGGTTCGAAAATGTGCAAGGGACCTTCGCTGACACCGAGACCACCCCGTTCGCCCACAGCACCTCGGGAAGCACGACGACCTTCACTTCCGGATTAGCGGTGGTGCACGCGGCCGAGGACGCCAAACGGCAGATCTTCGAAACCGCCTCGCGCCTGCTCGAAAGCGAGGTCAACAATCTCGAGATTCGCGACGGCATCGTGTTCGCGCGCAACGACCCCGATAATCACATCCCCGTTGGCCACGTTATCGAGCGGCGAGAGAACCAAATTGTGGTTGGGAAGGGGAGCCTGAGAGCGGGAAGCAAAACACACATCATTAACTCTTTCGCGGCCCATTTCGCGGAAGTCGAGGTCGATCCGGAAAGTGGCGTCATCGGGGTTCTCCGCTATGTGGCGGTCCACGACTCCGGACGAATCATCAATCCGGAGACGGCGTATGGCCAAATCGTGGGCGGTGTTGTGCAAGGACTGGGCTATGCGTTGATGGAAGAAATCCCAGTCGATCCGGAAAGCGGTGTGCCGATAGTCATGAACTTGGACACCTTCAAGATTCCCAATCTTATCGATGTGCCCGTGATCGAGCCGGTGTTTCTCAACCGGCCGGATCCAATCGGCCCTTATGGCGCGAAGGCACTGGGCGAGCCGCCACTGGTACCCGTGGCCGCGGCAATCGCCAACGCCGTTTACGACGCTACTGGGGTGCGCATCCGAGAATTACCGATCACGGCGGAGAAGCTGCTGGCAGGTCTAAGACAGCAATGGACGCAATAGAAGACCGGCTCCGTCTTTTTCCGGAGGCCACCGGGACAGACCAGACGCCTTGCCGACGATCGTGCGCTGGCTGACGAAGGAGCCAGATAGAAATAACTCGGGAGTAAGCATACCCTACGGGAGTGTGGATCTTTTCCGACCGCTTAGATTAATTTATCGGAGGGTTTATGGCAGAAGAAACACCAGAGCAGAAAGTGGCGCGCCTTGAGGCCGAGAATCAAAGGCTGAAGCAACAAATGGAGGAGCGAAAATCAGGTCAGTTGCGCCTGAAGGTAAGCGAAAAGGGGGGGCTTTCGGTCTACGGGCTTGGTAGATTCCCCGTGACCCTTTACAAAGAACAATGGATGAGACTGCTTGAGCATGCCGACGAGATCAAATCATTCCTTCAACAGAACGATGGGCAATTGAAAGCCAAGCAATAAACGCCTTAAGCACGTGTCGGGAGTTTCGTGCAACAATTGCCATGCGAAGAAGTGAGGGCGAGCTAAAGGTCCCTGCCGACATCGAAACCTCGAGAGGCGGCGGTGCCACGGGTGCACTGGCTAGAGCCTCGTCGGGTCGATCTTCAGTCCCAGCCAGTGCTGCCCGACCAGCTCGTAGTGGGAGAGGCGCCCCTGTAGGTGCTGACTGATTACGTGAATGTCCTGGAAGTGGCGCTGCATCAGGTTCCCCTCGTAGATCGCCGTCACGCCAGCGGCGTTATAGAGGGTGTCGACGACCTGAACCGCCAGGTGAATCGCGTGCGTGGTGGCGAGGCGTAGCGTGGCGCGCCGGTCCTGGGTGGCGGATCCGGTCAATGTCGCCTCGTTCCAGATCTCGCGAACCACCTCCGTTAGGAAGGCCCGTCCGGATCGGAGGTGGGCTTCGGCGTGGCCGACGGCGGCCTAAACCAGCGGCTGATCACAGAGGGTCGCCTTCATGGCGCGCGGTCTCTTGGCACCGGCCAGCTCGAAAAATGCGGCGAGGCAGGAGCGGGCCACCCCGAGGGCAACCGCGGCATCGCCTGCGGCAAACAGCAGGCTCCGAGGGATCTGATAGAGCGGTCCGGTTTCCAGCAGCGGAGCGCCTGCCTGCAGAACCGTGCGCTCCGTTGGCACGAAGACATCGCTCACGGCGAAATCGTAAGTTCCCGTGCCGCGCATGCCCCGAACATGCCAAGTATCCAGAAGCGTGGCCTCGGCTGCCGGCACGAACAGGTAGCGCTCCTCAGGTTGACGGTCCTTGAGTCTGGGCTGGCCGTTCTCGAAGACATGGGCACGCGCCGCCAGCCAGGCGGCATGGCGGCAGCCCGAGCTGAACCCCTGACGGCCTGTTACCCGATACCCGCCCGGCACCACAACCGCCTGGGCCGTTGGGACGGGCGTGTTGGCGACAACGCTGCGTGGCGTGTAGATCCAGATCGAGCGAGCGATGCCGTGCGGCATCCGCGCCGCGTAGGTCGCAAAGATCGCGCACTGATTTACGACCCAGCCGGTGCTGGCGTCGGCTTTGCCGATCTCCTCGAGCACCTGGACGTAAGCCGGCAAATCGAGTTCCACGCCGCCCAGGGCGCGAGGCAGTGCCAGCTGGAACAGGCCGGCATCGGCCAGCGCTTCGAACAGCGGCTTCGGCAACTCCCGCTCGGTTTCAATCTGGTCGGCGCATGATCGGATCATGGGGACCAGTTTGCGTGCAGCGCCGAGCGGCGATTGAGTTTCGGTAACGGTCATGGGTTCGTGTTGTGCCATTGACGTTCCAGCAGACTGTCGCCCGGCCCGGGCCCGTAAGGCTCGACGGCAAGATCTATGGGGCGAAATTCAGGACGCGAAAAACGCCAGCGCCCGCACCTCGATGCTTTGGCGCGGCGGCGCATTTGGGGGGGATGTGGGGTCGTAGAAGGATGTGTGAGGTGTGAACCGTGCCCGGCCATCCGTTTCAGAATCGTAAACTTTGAACACCAGGGCCTCGCCGCGCCGCATTTCTGGAAAATAGAACCAGCGGTGGTTGGGGTTGTACTTCAGCCGGTAAGTCTGGCCCACGCGGTTCGGGTAGCGGCGCTCGGCCACGATCCAGTCCTCCATCGCTATGCTTTTGGCGTCGGCAATCGCGAGGGGATTTGCTTGGATCGGCTGATTGATCGCCCGCCACACTTGAATGATCGCAAAGCGGCGTGCGAGCAACCGCTCGGCTTCGTCGGGGAGGATCTCGCGCAGCCGGTTTGGTCCGGACCACTCGGTATAGTCGTTGTGCGCCGAGAGCACCGGCTCGCGGATCAGCCTGGCTTCCCGCTCCGCCTCGTCGCCCGAGCGTAGCGTGTGATCGAAGATTACCACGCGCGAAGCGCCCGAAGCGGCCTTGAGCAATTGCTCGACCTCCGGATAGTACACCAACTCCAGCTGCGCGGCGTCAAAGAAGTCCGTGACCTTTGTCTTGTGCTCGAGAAATGCAAAACCCTGCTCGTCGAGCGAAAGCGGCCCGGCAAGCAGCCGGCCGTTGCGGACTGCTACACGCTTTAACACGTGGGTTCCCGTCTTGCGCCGGCGAATATTGTTCGGGCCGAATGTCTCGTTCACGAGCTTCTCGCCCGTGTCCACAGTGTAGGGAATTTCCGCAATCACTTCTGGAATCATAACCAGAATCCCTCCCGCTTCTTCGCGACCCTATCACCAGGCGCGCTGCGCCGCAACGTGCTTGCCCGCCTATCCGCCCCCTGGCCCAGTAGCCTGGGCACTCGAAAAGGTTAGCCGATCCGCCCGGGGGCGTTGTGACCCGAGTTCTATCACGGAAGCGGAGGTGCCAGGAATCAAAATTTCAGGCCGAAGAACTTCTTCGCGTTATCGAGCATGATTTTCTGCCGCACCTCGGGTTTGAGATTTATCTGCGCGAATTCTTCCAGCCAGCGCTCTACGCCCATCGAGGGCCAGTCTGAGCCAAACATCGCCTTATCCTGGATGATCGTGCTTACGTACTGTACCAGTTCAGGGGAGAAGTACTTGGGCGCCCAGCCCGAGAGATCGATATAGAAATTGCTCTTGTGCCGCGCGATCGCGAGGCTTTCCGATCCCCAGGGCCATGATGGATGGGCGGAAATGATTTTCAGCTCCGGAAAATCGGCGGCCACGTCATCGAGATGGATGGGCTGGGTGTATTTAAGCTTTGTTCCCATTCCTCCCGGTGTGCCGGCTCCGGCGGCGGCCATGCCGCTGTGAAATAGAATCGGCAGTCCCTGTTTCTGAACTTCTTCCCAGAGCGGGTAGAACCGGGTGTCGTTGGGAAAAAAATGCTGGCGCGCGGGGTTGAGCTCGCCGATTCCATGCAGTCCCAATTCTTTGATGCGCTTGATTTCCTGCAAGGCGACCTTTCCCTGCGGCGGGTCGATGACGCCAAAGCCGAGGAATATATCCGGATACTTGCGGACATAGCTCGCGATGTGCTCATTAGGGACCGGCGTTAAGCCGGTGACGGTCACATCGGTGGTGTTCATCAGCACCGCCATCATCTTGCGCGCCCGATACTGATCTGCCATTTCGTCCATGGAGACCGGCTTGCGCTCGCGACCAAAATAGCGCGCCATCTGTTTGGGGCGATCACCCTTGGAGTTAAGGGTTAGCTCATCGCAGAGATGCACGTGGACGTCGATAGCTGTAACTTCCATAAAGTGAATTCCTCCTTAAGTTTGTTGATGTAACTGCTTAAAATATTAGACGGTTACGCCTGGCCCTTGTCCTTTCTTCAGCACCAATTTAAGTCCTGACTTCTGCAGCGAGATTTCCTGCGACTCGGTGTGTTCGAGCAACTCTTGCAAAAGGGAGATCAGCGGATGGGCCGTGGTCAGGTACTCCTGGATCGGGCCGGCCTTGCGCATGGCTTCGATATCCTCGCGATGAACAACCCAGCGCAACAGCAGCTCCTCGTCGGACACTCCGGGGCCGCCGATCTGGCTGCGAACTTCGTGGATGGACGGTTCCGGCGGCTCGATGGCGGCAAGCTCTTTGGCGCGCGGGCGGCTAAGGATTCTATCCTTGACGTTGGGATCCATGGTGTCCGCTCCTTCTATCCCCCAACGGCCCAGCGCGTATTGGATCGCCTGGTCCGTCACCTCCTTGTAGCGTTCTCCTACGATGACGTTGATAGCAGCCTGGCTGCCGACAAACTGGGAGAGCGGGGTAACCATGATCGGGTAGCCGAATTCGGCGCGCAGTTGAATGCACTCCTCCAAAGCTTGTTCCAGCTTGCTTTCGAGCCCGACTTTACGCAGCTGGTGACGTAGATTTGAAATCATTCCTCCAGGGACCTGATGCAGATACTGCGCGTAGTCGTATTCAGCGGGTACGCCGACGGGGAATCCTTCGCGTTGGGCGACGACGTTGAAATGCTGTGTCACCGGCTTCAGGGCATCTTCGTCGATAGCGGGCGTGTACCCCAGGGCGCGCGCGTTTCGGGTCACGTTGAAAAGCGAAGGATTGGAAGAGGCATCCGCCAGGGGCGGAACCGCGGTGTTGATGATCTTGACCCCGAGTTGAATCGCCTCCATGGCACAAAGCGGGCCCAATCCAGTTGTGCAGTGGGTATGAAGCTCCACGGGGGCTCCCTTGCTGTTCTGAAAGATTAGCGGCACCAGCGCGCGAGTGCGCTCCGGGGTCAACAACCCCCCGGGGTCCTTGAGGCACAGGCGGGGCGCGTCAAGCGACGCGGCCTCACGCGCCTTTTGCGCGTAGTACTCGTCGGTGTGTTTGGGTGACACCGAATAGATGAGATTGACGATGGGTTCTAGACCCGCCGCGCGGGCGATTGAAACCTTGCGCCGCCAGCTTTCCGGGTCGTTCCACTCATCGGAGATGCGCGCTTGTCGCATTCCGTTTGCGGCCATGCGTTCGATAAATAGCTGATAGATGGATATCGGAGTGATCTCGAAGGCGTTGACGCGGCCGGCGATCAAGCGCAGCGGGGTCTTTTTGACCCGCTTGGCGATAAGCCGGACGCGATCCCAGGGATCTTCTTTGAGCTCGCGCACGCATTTCTTCATATGCGAGGCGGAAAGCAGCTCGATCGCCTCGAATCCCGCGTCGTCCATCCGTTCGGCAATCGGCAGCATCATGCCGGTGGTCATGTTCTCAGCCCACAGACTCTGATGTCCGTCGCGCAACGTCGTGTCGACAAAAATGATCTCGCTCATGATCCTTGTTCTACTAGGGCACCCAGATTTTTTTCTACCCAGCTCGTGTTTACCTTAGCTTGCACGTAATCGGGATGTCGGAGCAGGGCGCGAAGAAACGCGATATTGGTTTCAATTCCCGCGATGCCAAACGTGTCCAGCGCGTGTAACATCCGGTTGAGCGCTTGCTCCCGGGTGCTTCCGTGGGCAATGAGTTTGCCGATTAGAGAATCGTAGAAGGGAGGGACGGAATATCCGGCAAAACAGTGGCTGTCCAGCCTCATCCCGGCGCCCGAAGGCGGAGCCCAGGTGGACAGAACGCCCGGAGAGGGGCGAAATCCGTGCTGCGGCGATTCGGCATTGATGCGGCACTCGATGGCGTGGCCGGCAAAGCGCACGTCAGATTGCGTGACCGAAAGAGGTTGCCCACCGGCAATTCGGATCTGCTCCTGGACCAGATCGACGCCGGTAATCATTTCCGTAATCGGGTGCTCCACCTGGATACGCGTATTCATCTCCAAAAAGTAAAACTTGTCGCGGTCACGATCAAAGATAAATTCCACGGTGCCGGCATTTTCGTACCTTATTTTCTCCGCCAAAGCCACTGCCGCGGCGCGAATCTTGCGCCGGATTTTTTCGGCAAGACTGGGTGCGAGAGCTTCTTCCACGATCTTTTGATGGCGCCGCTGCAGCGAACAATCACGCTCCCCGAGGTGAATCACGCGGCCGGAGCCGTCGCCCAGAACCTGGACTTCGATATGCCGGGCATTGGCGATATAGCGTTCCATGTATAAGGTGTCGTCCCCAAATGCCGCGCGCGCCTCCGCGGCGGCAGTCGTGAGAGCTTGCTGCAGTTCCGATTCGTCGCATACGATTTTGATGCCGCGTCCTCCGCCTCCGGCGGCGGCTTTAAAGAGAAGGGGGAAACCGACGCTTGGCGCGATGGTCCGAGCTTCCGATAAACCTGTCACCTGGGTAGAACCGGGCGCAACCGGAACCCCGTGGCCGGCTGCGAAGGCCCGGGCTTCCAGTTTATTGCCCATCAAGCGGATGCTTTGAGGGCTGGGGCCGATAAATTTGATCCCGTGAGTCGCGCACGCTTCCGCAAGCTTTGGTTCCTCAGCAAGAAATCCGTATCCCGGATGGAGCGCGTCGGAAGCCGTGCCAAGGGCGGCCGCGATGAGGGCTCCGATTTTGAGGTAGCTATCAGAGGGCCTCGGCGGGCCGATACAGACCACACGGCCAGCCATCTGAGCCGCCAGGCTCTTGCGGTCCGCGTCGGAGACCGCCAGAACCGATTCGATTCCCAAGCCCCGACAGGCGTTGATGATGCGGACAGCGATCTCGCCGCGATTCGCGATCAGGATGCGCTTTATGCTCATCCTGTCTAGTCCTTTGTACCCTCATCCGGCGTAACAAGAAAAAGCGGCTGCCCATATTCGATAAACTGGCCGTTTTGAACGCAGACCTCCGCGATCGTTCCGCTGACACCGGCGGTGACGGCGTTGAAGACTTTCATAACTTCAATGAGGCCAACGGTGCTGTCCTGTGTGATTCGGTCTCCCAACCCCACAAAGGGCGGGGCTCCCGGAGACGGAGTGGTATAGAAAGTTCCCACCATGGGAGCCGCGATGGGGACAGTCCCTTCTCTCAAAACGGAACTTTGATCCTTCGGCGCGGGTTTTTCAGGGGTTTTGCTTTCGTCATGTCCAGCGGCTGCTTTAGGTGGCGCTGAACGTCGTTCCGCATCCGCCGGCACCGAAGCGGCTGGAGAATAACCCGTTTTGCTCAGGGTAAGCTTGAGGTCACCGAACTCGAGTTGCAGATAATCGAAGCTGGAATTCTCGATCAGCTTCATGATCTGGAGAATGTCATCCTGGGTTAGTTTTGGAATAGAGATTTCCTCCTCGTTTGTTTGCGCGGGCGCTCAGCCGTGCTCGTTTAGCAGACTCCGCCGACCTGCGCATCAAGCTAGTCGCTTATATAATCCCTTGGCTCCCGTCAAGGACTGCCAAAGGGTCTTACAATGGAACCGGCGGCGAAGCCGGGAAAAAACCGAGGCAAGCTGTTAAAGCTTGCCCGGGTTCGACGAGTGCGGGGCCGACTGTTAAATTAACTTGCTTGATTCCGGCGAGCAATTTTTTTGCCATCGTGGTATTTTTTTGCCTACGGGTTTTCACAAACTTCATATTTAAAGGATTCGGCATTCATTACTGAACCTATGGGCCAGACGCGGACTACGAGAATTGGGGGAACACGGCATGTCCCGGCAATGGTAAATAGGCTTGCTCTGGCGTTCCCTGACGTCATAGCACCCCTTAAGCACCGCAATGTCTTTGAACTCTTGGTGGCGACGATTCTTTCCGCCCAATGTACCGATGCGCAGGTTAACCTCGTGACGCCCGGACTCTTCGAGCGCTATCCTGATCCTGAATCGATGGGTGGCGCGCTGATTCATGAGATCGAGAGGCTCATCAAACCCCTGGGCCTATTCCATTCTAAAGCGCGGGCACTCCAAAGCGCCGCGCTCCAATTAACGCAAGAATTTGGCGGCACAATTCCTTCGACCATGGCGGAGTTGACTCGGCTGCGAGGCGTGGGAAGAAAAACGGCAAACGTGGTTCTGGGGCACGCGTTTGGGATTCCCGGTGTGGTGGTGGACACCCATGTGAAACGGGTGGCCGGGCGCCTGGGGCTCAGCAGACACGCTGAGCCCCAGAACATCGAGCGCGATCTGATGCGCCTCATGCCGCGGGCAGATTGGACCTCATTCTCCCATCGCTTGATCCTGCACGGCCGCAAAACGTGCAAAGCAAGACGTCCGAACTGCAAAGATTGCTGCCTCGACGACCTTTGCAGGTGGGAAGGAAAACGCAATTCGTGATGCCGACCGCGTAGGCTTAACTCTCGTCACGCGCGTATGCTAAAGTTCAAAGCTCTAGACTTATGAAGCCCAGAGTTCTGCTCGTTAACCCGCCGATCTGTGATTTTACCGCCTACGATTTCTGGCTCAAACCCTATGGGATGCTGCGGGTCGCGGGATTTTTGCGCGGTCAAGCGGAATTCAAGTTGTTTGATTTCATGGACCGGTTCGATGCGCGCGTTCCCGCGGGTCACTATCGCCGGGATCGCTGGGGCCGTGGAGAGTTTTATTCGGAGATCGTAACCAAGCCCTTCGTTTACTCGAGCGTTCCACGCCATTACCGGCGCTTTGGATTGCCGCGGGCGGAATTCCGAAAATTCCTGGGACGCGAGGGGCCATTTGAATATGCGTTGGTGCAAACGGTTATGACCTACTGGTATCTTGGGGTAGAAGAGGTGATCGAGGATCTACGCACTTTCGCGCCCGGAAGCAAAATCATTCTTGGCGGCGTTTACGCAACTATCTGCAAGACTCATGCTGAGGGACTGGGGCCGGATCTCGTCGTCGATGGTCTGGATCTACAGCCGCTGTGGAACTACTTGAAAATGGCGCCTGACGAGCGCGAGCTTCCACTGTGGGATTTATACCCACGGCTGCCAGCGGGAGCGTTAAAGATTGCCGATGGCTGCCCGTTTCGGTGCACGTACTGTTCCGTGCCGCAGGTTTATCCCAAATTCCACGCGTGGCCGCTCGAACAATCATTGCGTGAGTTTGACTTTCTTGTTCGCAACGGAGTCGGGGACATCGCCTTTTACGACGATGCCCTACTCTATCATGCCGAGCGGATCGTCATGCCTTTCTTGCGCGAGATCTGGAAGCGAAACGCCGGTGTTCGGCTCCACACTCCGAATGCGCTCAATGCGCGTTTTCTCACCCCCGAAATTGCCCGTCTGATGGTCCGGGCGGGCTTGACCACCGTCTTTCTGGGTTTCGAAAGCAGCTCGTACGGATGGCAGAAAAAAACCGGTGGCAAGGTGTATTCTGACGAACTGGCGCGGGCGGTTGACCATCTCACAACCGCGGGGATGGAGGCGCACGGTATTCATGCGTACCTGATCATCGGTCACCCCCTGGCCCGGGAACAAGAATGCGAGGAATCGATGCGCTACGCGAGCCGCCTGGGAATTCGCATCATGCTGTCGGAGTTCGCGCCGATCCCGAGCACCCCTGACGGTGAGATGTGCCGCGGGAAAATCGATCTCGCCGAGCCCTTATGCCATAACAAAACCGCTTTCACGATTCTCTCTCTCGGCGCTGCAGAAACCCAAAGGCTCAAAAGCCTGGCGCGGGATCTTAATCGAATAGCGCGCCCGAGTTTCGCGCGGCCTGAGGCCGGGGTCGTGGCGTCTGTTTATCATGAGTGAGGCAGAGCCGGCCAAGAGTTCCAAGCTCCGCGCGGCGTTCTACGATCTGGCACGGCTATTCTCGTTGCGGGACGCACTCGAGGATCTTCGACAAAAAGCGCCGGCCAGGGCCGTGTCCGTCGAAGCGACTAGCCTGAGTAGCGCCAGGCGCGTGGGCATTCTGCCCGGCTCATTTAATCCACCGACGATGGCCCATATCGAGCTCGCGCGCCGCGCCAAAACATTATTCGGCCTCGACACAATTTTCTTTACCTTGAGTCGCGTTACGGTGGACAAGGAGAAGATTGAGGGAGTGATCCTGGAGGATCGCTTGTTGCTGCTTTCCTTGATTGCCAAGGAGCTCGGATGGGCCGGCGTAGCCGTGGTGAACCGGGGGCTCTACTATGAGCAAGCGAAAGCCTTTCGCTTGCTCGTGGGAAACCGGGCGCGCATCTCGTTCATTGCCGGCGTGGATAAGCTGATCCAGATCTTCGATGCGCGTTACTACCAGGATCGTGAAGCGGCTCTGCAAATGCTGCTGACGGAAGCTCAACTTCTGGTGGCGATGCGAGGGGCGCTCGGGATGGACGACGTGGAGCAACTCCTTAGCCGGCGTGAAAATGAACCTTACCGCGACCGGGTGTTCCTGTTTACTTTGCCGCATGGCATAAAAGAAATATCCTCCAGCTCAGTGCGAAGCAGAGTTACTGCGGGTAGAGACTTCCAAGAACAGGTGCCGGAAGTGGCAGCGGCGTTCATCGCGGAGACCCGGGCTTATTTGCCCCGGTACCAGCTCCGCGCGCGCCTCTTTGACCGTCTCTACGAGACGCGCGACGGCACAGCGAATTTCTTCGATCTTGTGAAGCAAGGTGAAAAGAATCACGATCGGGAACCACGGTAGGAAAGCTTTCTCAATCGCCGGACCCTATGCTGCGTAGGTTCTGAACGACGCCTTTGTCAGAGTTTGGATGATAGCCCGCCGGACACTCGTCGGCGTTCCGTCGTTTGACCTGAGAAAATTCTGCCGAAGGGTTACTCTCGATCTCTTAAACACCGCCGCGTGGCACATCACCACCGTTTCCCTCATCTCGTTGCTTCGGTGGTCGTGTGCCGGTACCATAGATCAACTTGCGAGACCCCTCATGCCGGAAGACTCCATTTTGAAACCGCGTGCTGACCTTGCCTGGGTTGTCGCGCAAAAATCGACGGCGGCGACGGCGGACGTTCACCTCTTTCTTGGTAAGCGGTGCTAGCGGCTTACCGATCGCGACAGGCGAATGGCTCTTACCAAAGAAGCCGGACGTTTTTGGCAGAAAGCCACATGGTCTCTAAAGGCGAGCGGCTGGCAACCCGAGCCTCCAGGCGGGTCGGGTCCACGGCCTACAGCCATGGTGCCATTCGCAAACGACCAACCTTCACTCAAGCCATTGGGTGGCCCAGACATGAAACACCACCCGACGATGCCGCTTCAGCGATTTTGTGACTACTCTTTATTCGGCGGATATGTCAGCGGCGATTTTCTGAGAGAATTTTAGGAGGTTCAGGTGAGCGCTGTTAAAGTGGGTGTCATGGGCGCGGCAAACGACGCCTTGCCTGCTCAAGAGAGCGGACGGCTGTCAGTACTCGCAGAACGGTTGGGTGCTGCCATCGCGACGCGCCGGTGCATTTGTCTTACCGGGGCAACGACCGGGTTGCCCGATATGGTTGCGCGCGCAGCCAGGCGCAACGGCGCTCTCACGATGGGTATTTCTCCCGGTAGTTCGCGCCAGGAACATGTGGAGCGCTACCATCTACCCGCGGACGCCGCCGACATTGTCCTATTCACGGGGTTCGGTTTGAAGGGACGCAACGTCGTCACGGTTCGTTCTTCCGATGTCGTCATCATTTTTGGCGGCGCTACCGGAACGCTGAATGAGTTCACGATCGCCTACGACGAGGGAAAGGTTATTGGAGTGCTCCAAGGCAGCGGCGGAATCGCCGACCATATTGAGGAAGTGCTCGGGTTCTGCAAGAAACCCACGACGGCCCTGGTTCTTTTCAGCAGTGACCCGGAAGTTCTTTTGGACCAATGCCTGGCTGGCCTGAGCGGGCGATAGGAAGCGTGATGCAGTTGTCGGCTTGGCGCTATCTTAATGGAGGGGCCATGACATCGCCACAGTGGTTGCAGGTGCGCAGCCTGGCGTCAGATCGCATGGCTTCATAAGCTTTGCTAACCGCATCTGAGGGATCGTCAAAATGTATCGTCGTTTCGAAAACGGGATCGTTGCAGCGCTCGCAGTACCAGACAAAACGGTCTTGTTCGTCGGCTTTTCTGCGCCGCTCCACGACGAGGGTCCACGACCCGTCCCCTCTGCGCGGAGAGTGAGGCGTGTTCCGCGGGAGAAGGAACATTTCGCCGGCGTGAATCGCGGCAACTTCGCGCTTTCCATCCGGCGTCAGGTAGTAGAGGCTCAGCGCTCCTTCCAATTGGTAGAAAATTTCATCTCCCGGATTGATGTGAAAGTCGGTGCGCTGGTTGGGGCCTCGTGTCACAAAGGCGACGAAATCGGAATCTTCCCATATGATTCTTCTCTGTCCCCAGTGAAGACGGTGTTCATCGATCCATTGCTGCAGATTAAACTTCCACAAGTGCGGAAACATAAAGCCTCCATTTGAAGGTTCGAGTATAACCGGGCTGGTATCGGGAATTCAATCCAGCTATCTTCAAGAGAGCTTGTCTATGAAAAGATGGTGGTGTACCTCTTAAGGGAGTGCCGGCTCATTATTCGAGCGATGGTAGAGAATGTTTTTTAATTTTTCGGATATCGGCCTAGCCGACGTTTTTGATATCGCTTTTGTGACGGTGCTGCTTTACGTGGCGTTTGTCTGGGTGCGCCAAACGCAGGCTTTCTTTGTGGCGATTGGTTTTGTGATCCTGGGCATCATCTACATCGTCGCGAAGTCGTTTGACCTGCAGTTGACGGCGTGGATCTTCCAAGGGTTCTTCGCGATCTTTCTCGTGATCGTCGTGGTCATCTTTCAGGAAGAGCTGCGGCAAATCTTTGAAAGAATCGCGGTCTGGAGCCTGGGTCGGGCGGGCCTACGGACGTATCAGTCGAGCGCTATGGATACGTTGGTGGCAACGGTTGCCGACCTTACGCGCGACCGAATCGGAGCCCTGATCGTCATTCCGGGAACGCAGCCGATCGACCGGCACATCCAGGGCGGAATTGAACTCAATGGCCGGCTCAGCGAACCGCTTCTGAAGAGTATTTTCGATCCCCACTCGCCGGGACACGACGGCGCCGTCATTTTGGACAATGACAGGGTCGCGCGTTTTGCCGCTCACTTGCCTCTGTCCAAAGATTTCGCCCAGCTGGCGCATGTGGGTACCCGGCACAGTGCTGGTTTAGGTTTGGCCGAGTTAACGGATGCGCTCTGTCTCATTGTATCCGAGGAGAGGGGACGCATCTCGGCGGCGCTTAACGGAAGACTTTGGGAAGTGGATAACACGCAAGAGTTGGGATCTCTCATCGACGCGTTTCTGAAGGAAAAGAGTCCCTCCCGCGCTCCCAGCGTCGTGTCGCTAGAATTGTTGCGGGAAAACTGGGTGGAAAAAGCGGTGGCGCTTTGCCTCGCCTTTGGACTGTGGGCGGTGTTCGTGCCGGGAGGAAAGACGGGCGAAATTACTTATCAAGTTCCCGTCACGGTAGAAAACTTGCCTTCCAATCTCGCCATGGAAAGCGTCCAGCCCTCAGAAGTGAACGCAACTTTTTTTGGCCCGCGCCGGGTGCTGGTTCTTTTCCGCCCGGACAAATTGAGGGTCACGCTGGACGGTTCCATCTTGGATGGCAACAGGCGCGACGGTCTGCGGCGAACCTTTCACCTTTCGGAAAAAGACATTCGTTATCCCAAGGATCTCACGCTGAAAGAATTTAACCCTTCGGCCGTCAAGGTCTCGATTAAGCGAGTGCTTTCTGAAAACAAAGACGGAGGGCACGTGCCGGGCGAAGGACAGACGAAAGCGAGCGAGGCCGAATAGAAGGAAGGCGCGGCGACGATGGTCATCGATTTTCAAAGCCACGTTTTCCCGGAAGAATACGTGCGCGCGCTGGAAGAGGCGGATGGCAATGTGATTGTAGAGCCGCCTGACCCTTACAGCGGAATGACCTATCTTTATGACAAGAAGCTCGCGAGCCGTATCAATACCGTGACGCTTCAGGGACGCGATGTCGAGCGCAGAATCGAGCATATGGACCGGCTCCGGATTGACCGGCAAGTCCTCAGTGTTCCTCCCCCAGGCGCGGACCGCTTTGAGGTAGAGGATGCCATCACGATTGCGCGAATCGCCAACGATGGGTTAGCGCGTTTTTGCCGCCGGTATCCGCAGAGGTTCGTTGGACTGTTTACCCTGCCGACGTCTTCCGTCAAGGCTTCCCTTTATGAACTAGACCGCGCGCTTCAAGAACTCGGGTTGCGGGGATTCGGTTGCTACTCCAATCTTAACGGGAGGCCTTTGGATAGCGAGGAGTTTTTCCCTATCTATGAAAAGGCGGCCGCACTCAAGCTGCCGATCTACATCCACCCGACGGCGCCGCTGGCAACGGAAGCGCTCGGGCTTGATATCATGCCCGTGCTCATCTACGGGTGGGCCTTTGACGCAACCGTGGCGATGACGCGGTTGGTTTATGGCAGAGTCCTGGAAAGATTTCCCGAGATTGACTTCGTGGTCGCGGACGTGGGTGGGGTGTTATCTTTCTTCGGGCAGCGCGCGCGCAATATCTTCATGGGAAGAACGCATGAAATCCGCGAGCGTTACGGCCTCAAGGAAAATCCCCTGGTTTACTTTAAGAAGTTCTACGTCGACAGCGCGGACCATCCGCCGCTCACTTTGCGGTGCGCGGTTGATTTCTTTGGATCCGACCATGTTGTCCTGGGTACCAATTACCCTTACGGTCCGGAAGGGGGGTGCCTTTTTGTCCGCAACAGCCTAGAAGCAATCGAGGATTTGGGTCTTTCGCATTCTGATAAGGAAAAAGTCCTCGGCGGAAATGCCGCCAGAATTCTCGGGCTGGAAGTGGGCTGAGTCCGCAATCGTTTGTGAGCCCGTCTTTTTGTTCCTGTTTTCGGAGGAGAAAATGAGCAACTTGGGTCATGAGATCAAGGTGTCGAAAAGCTGGCGTCCGCTCGTCATGGGGCAAAATGGAATGGTTGCCGCCGGCCACCATCTGTCGGCGCTTTCCGGCATGAAGGTTCTGCAGGAAGGCGGGAATGCCGTCGATGCGGCGTTAGCAGCGGGGTTCACGTTGGCGGTCGTGCGGCCTGAGGCGTGCGGTCTTGGCGGGGATCTTTTCGCCCTCGTCCACATGAGAAACAGGGAAACAGTGGAAGCGTTGAATGCCAGCGGTCCGGCGCCATCACGCGCGACAATAGAGTTCTTCCGCAGGAAAGGGCTGAGCAGCATTCCCAGAGAGGGACCTCTTAGCATCGCGATACCAGGAGCTGTAGATGGCTGGATGGAGTTGCATCAGAGGCACGCCACCAGGGACTTAGAGAGGCTCGTCGCCGACGCGATTCGTTATGCGCGGGACGGTTTTCCTCTGTTCCCTGGGCTGGCGCGGACAATTGACGAGATGGCCCATGCGCATCCCGATGTGGATCAGCATTTTCGCAGGCCGTTGGGTGATCTCGCACCAGGCCGGTTGCTGGTTCAGAGAGGTGTGGCACATGCTTTCGAGCAGATTGCTAAGCGCGGGCGGGCAGGATTTTACGAGGGTGAAGTGGGCGAGAAGGTGTGCGCCGCAATCCAGAGCAGAGGAGGAATTATCAGTCAAGATGATCTGCGGATGCCTTCTAGCGAGTGGCTGGAGCCGATTTGTTCCAGTTATCGCGGCTATCTTCTCTATGAGCAACCGCCGGTTTCCCAAGGCTTCATGGTGCTGGAGATGCTCAATATCATCGAGAACTTTTCCTTGGACAAGATGAATCCGGCGGATGCGATTCACGTGATGGTCGAAGCCAAGAAGCTTGCCTTCGAAGATCGCATCAATCACCTCGAGGATCCGAAGTTCGGGGACGCTAAGATCTCGCTGCTGATCTCAAAGGAGCATGCGCTTAAAAGAGCGCGGCTCATCTCCGGTATCGCCGCTGAAAAAGAACATGTGTCGGGAAAGTTCGGTAGCGATACGGATTACCTCTGTGTGGTGGATCGCGATGGAAATGCCGTTTCCCTCATCCAAAGCGTTTTTGCTGGCTTCGGCTCACGGGTTGTCGCAGGCGAGACCGGGATAGTGATGAACAATCGTCTGAGCAGTTTCCTGCTTGATGCCAGTAAGGTCAACGCTTTGCAACCGGGAAAAAGGCCGGCGCACACCCTGAATTCGTACATGGTGTTTCGGAACGGAGATTTTCTCGCCGTTGGCGGTACTCCGGGCGCGGACGATCAGCCGCAGAGCAACCTCCAGATTCTGCACAATCTTCTCGATCAGCACATGGACCCTCAGTCCGCTATTGAGCGCCCACGGTGGAGTCATCGCCCGGGCACCCCTCCCCAAGCCGAAGGCCCGGAAGAACTACGGCTGGAAAGCGGGTTCGGTAAGGAGGTGGTAGATGGGCTGATAAAGAAGGGGCACAAGATCGATGTGGTGGGCAAATGGGCTTTTGGGGGAGCGCAGGTAATCGTGCGTGACCCCGTATCAGGCTCGTTGATGGGGGGGGCGGATCCAAGGCGCCAGGGGTACGCGATCGGGGCGTGAATCCGGCCCTAGATTCCGGCGCGAAGTCCCGCCGCGGTGGACTTCTGAGACGGGAGGCAAGGTAGTTTAACTATTAACTATTTAAATCTTGACTATAAATATATGCCGTGGTATCACCTGTCTCATGAGATTCTTAGCGGATTTGATTTCGCCAGCAAAAGCGAAGCTTGTTTCGGGCTTAAGCAGCTGGGCCCGGAGCATCGCGCAAGCTCGCGCTCGCCTTGATAGCCGGGTCATCATCACGGCTGCCGGCCCGGTCGAATACGCGGTTACCGGCCAGGGACCTGCTGTTTTAGTTATCCACGGGTGCCCCGGGGGTTATGACCAGGGGCTGATTGCTGCCAGGCTTGCCAACAGTGAAGATTTCACTTTCATCTCTCCCTCGAGACCGGGTTATTTGCGAACACCGCTTCATGTCGGGTTAACTCCAGAAGCGCAGGCGGATTCGTACGCTTCCTTGCTCGATAGTCTGGGTATCTCCAAAGTGGCGATTGTGGGTATCTCGGGCGGAGGTCCTTCGGCGTTACAGTTTGCCATCCGCCACGCGGACCGTTGCTGGGGCCTCGTGACAGTATGCGCAATCGCCCGGCAACTTACCGATCGGGAGATCGCAAAATGCCGCTCGGTGCTGCGCCGTCTCCGTTGTACAGCCGATCTTGTGCTCCAGCTTGTGCGCACCGTGGCCGCCTTGTTGATTAAGGAAAGCGGGTTTCTAGCGGCACGTGTGATCGGCAAGGAGCCGAGGAACCGAGAACGGGTCCGGCGCGAAAGCCTCGATCTGATTTGGGCGCTGGCGCGGAGCTTTGGTATGATTTCGCTGCGCAAGATTGGTTTGCAAAATGACGTCGAGCAATTGACGACGATGCGCCCATACGATCTGGAGCAGATTGCAGTACCGACGCTTGTCATGCACGGGAGCGCCGATGATTTGGTACCGTTTGCCCACGCCAAGCTGCTAGCGAAAAAGGTGCTCAATGCGAAACTGGTAAAAGTCAGGGGAGCGGGCCACCTTTTCTTTGCCACGCACAAGGAAAAAGTGGCTCCAACGGTGATTGAGTTCTTGCAGCGGAACGCGGTTACGGGTTTCCAGGCTTTAAGTCGGAAGACATCCGTGCTCGGTTAGTTGCCTTTTGCTCCTCTCGGCGTTCCGACGAGATTACGTCGTTTATCTCAAGGGCACGAAGCGTGCTACAAAGAGCAGTTTTCCTTCTTTATCAACTTTCCCTGATAATTTTTTTTCTCCTCCTTACTGCCGCGTGGGGAATCGGATGTTATGTGACCAGCTTTTTCCCAGACGGTGAGAGTCGCGCGCACAGATATATCATTTACTGGGCGAGGATCAGCTTGCGACTTGCGCGCGTTCAAATTATGGTTGCCGGGCTGGAGCGCCTGGATCTGGGCAAGACTTATGTCTTCATGCCGAATCATGCCAGCTTTCTCGATATCCTCCTGGTTTTTGCGTGTATTCCCCATAACTTCCGGATCATCGTCAAGGAAGAGGTGTTTTCGATCCCTTTTCTGGGACTGGCGGTCAGAAGCTCAGGCCAGATTCCCCTGAATCGAGAGAATCCCAGGAAAGGGTTGCGCAGCATCAAATACGCGGCAGACCTTCTGAGAAAGGGTGTGTCGATTGTAGTGTTTCCCGAAGGGACGAGAAGCCGTGACGGAAGCGTCCACGAGTTTAAAACAACGCTTTTTGTCCTGCCCATTCGGACGCAGACGCCTGTCGTGCCGGTTCTGATTGAGGGCTCGTATCACGCGTTGAGCCGCGGGAGAGTGCTCCTCAATCGCTGTCCGATGAAACTGACTTTTCTTGATCCGGTCCCTGCGGATTCTCTGTCGGATAAGGATCGGGCTTTTTACGCAGATAAAGTACGCCAGATCTTAATTGGACCTGCCCAGGATCCCATTGCGGTGCCAAGACGAGCGCGGTCCGCTTAGCTGGGATATCGGTCCTTAACGCATAGATCGCAACACCTTTCTGGACCGTTCTGGTTGAAAGCCTTTCTTCTGGATGCTTTGATATCCGAATCATTTCGCCGGGAGTGGCTGATGTATTACTCGGGCTGCCTTCCATTACTCGCTGTTTTTTTGTTTGTCTTTCTGCTGCCGTTTTTTTTCGCCAATTTTTTGTTGGCAGCCCTGAGCAAGCTTGGGCTACCGCCCGGTGTTGCTTTATTAGCGCTTTTGGGAATACTTTTTGGCGGGGCCATAAACATCCCGGTTAAGCGCATCCCTCGGGACACGGCGTTTGTTGTCGACCCATTTGCAGTATTCGGCTTCGGTCGAATGTTCCCGCGCATGCTCCGCACGCGTAGCTATACAACCATCGCGATCAACGTCGGAGGCTGTGTCATTCCGTGTATTTTGGCTCTCTACCAACTCGGCCGCGTCGTCCATGCGGGAGCGTACGCGTTGGCGGTTTTGCTCGTTGTGAGTTTTGTGAGCATCGTGGTTTGTTTCCGCATCGCGCGGCCTGTGCAAGGGATCGGCATCGCCATGCCGGCACTTATTCCGCCGCTGCTGGCGGCCGCTCCCAGCATGCTGCTGATGCCGGATTTTGCGCCGCCGATTGCGTTTGTCGCCGGCGTGGTGGGGCCCCTGATTGGCGCCGACTTGCTGCACCTGTCGGAGATCAAAAACGTACCAACGGGTATGGCAAGCATCGGCGGTGCCGGAACCTTTGACGGCATTGTCTTATCCGGTTTGCTGGCGGCGTTGTTGGCGTGAGAAAGGCTGCGCGAACCTTTACTATCGGTAAGTGAGGAGGACTCTAAAAAGACGGAGGCATTACAGAAACAGTGAGACTTGTTCACGCGATATTCGAGCCTGCGGGCGACGGTCCGCATCCGACGATTTTGGCATTGCATGGATGGGGCGCCAGCGGGTTGGACCTTCTGACTCTAGCTCCTTACATTGGCCGTGGCCGGTTTCTGGTTTTATGTCCCCAAGGGGCTGTGGAGACGCCACTTGCTCCCGGCATGACCGGTTACGGATGGTTTCCGTTGCGTCCAGGAGGTCCGATGAATGTGCCGGCGTTTGCCGGCGCCCGAGAATCTCTCGAGGCGTTCGTGAACGACTGTTGCGCGCGCTATCCTATCGATCAAAAGAAACATGTTGTGCTCGGATTCAGCCAGGGAGGGACGATGGCGTATGGCTTAGCTTTCAACCAGCCGGAGCGTTTTGCCGCTGTTGTCGCGTTAAGCACTTGGCTGCCGGAAGAAGTCCTTCCCTTGCCCAGCATCTCTGGCCCAAGGCAAAGCCCCGCGATCCTAGTGCAGCACGGGTCGCGCGACGACCGGATCGAGATTCGCCGGGCACACGAGGCGGTAGAAAAGCTCAGGGAGTGGCGTCTGCCGATCACGTATCGTGAGTATGACATGGGACATGAGATCAGCCAGCGGAGCTTGAACGATCTCTCTGCCTGGCTGGAAGAGAAGATCCTTTCTCCCATTATCGTCAGGGAGTAAAGCAGAAACGGGATCAAGACCGGAGAGGTGAAAGCGATGGCTTCTGGTAACGGGGTGCAGTTTGGCGTCGCGGCGCCGCAGATCCACGTAGAGTTTCCTGTGAACCCATTGGAAATCCAGGCGTATGTTCAACGCGCCGAAGCTTTAGGCTTCCATAGTGTGTGGGTACAGGAGCAGGGAAGGTTGAAATCCGTTGCCGGAGCATTGGAAGGCGTGAGTTTGTTGAGCTACGCCGCGGCACTGACGCGCAAGGTCATGCTTGGCAATGCGGTGTTTCTGATCAACTTGCGGAATCCTCTCCAGCTGGCAAAGGCCATCGCGAGCCTGGACCAACTCAGCCAAGGACGCGTGATATTCGGCGTCGGTTTGGGGGCCGTCACAAGGTTGTATTCCGCGTATGGCTTGTCCCCCGAGCGGCGCCTCGCGCGCTTCAACGAGGGGTTGGCTTTGATCCGAAGACTCTGGAGTGAAGACAATGTCAATTTCGAAGGGGAATTCTGGCAGCTGAAAGACGCTTCTCTCTTGCCGAAGCCTGTGCAAAAGCCGTATCCGCCGATTTGGTTTGGGGCTCACTCGCAGCCCGCGGTTCGGCGGGCTGCGAAAATGGGAGATGGGTTTATCGGCGCGGGATCTTGCTCCACAGAGGATTTCAGGGCGTTAGTGGAATCGCTGCGGCTGGCACTCGATGAAGCGCATCGGGATCCCGCTAAATTTGCCATCGCGAAACGGGTTTACATCGGCGTCGATAGAGATCGAGAGCGTGCTCTATGCCGGACGCGCGAGTGGTTCGGCCATTACTACGGCGTGCCGGAGCTGGCGGATCAGGTAGCCATCTGGGGAAGTCCCGAAGAGTGCGCGGGGAAGCTTGCGGAGCTTGTCTCGGCGGGCGCGCAGCTCTTGGTGCTGAACCCGGTGTTCGATTTGCACGAGCAAATGGAAGTGATGGCCGAAGAAGTCATGCCACGTTTTCGCTAGGGTTTGTTAGCCTAACGTTTCCAGCCAATCCCTGAGAGCCTTGAAGTGGGCGCGTTTGGTGGCGAGCGAAACCGCCGCGTTAGCGGGACTCGTCGAGGGAATGACAAAAACAAGCGCCTGCTCCAGGGTGGCATGCTGGGGTCCGAATCCGGTAAAGACGCCCTTGCCGAAGAATCCCTCGAACGCGGTCTTACTGTTAAAGCATACCGCACGCGGCCGGTAGCAGCGCACAATGGCCAAGAGTCGCTGGCGGTTGTCGACGAATTCGCGCGAGCGCACATCGCTCGCACCTTGAGAGGGTCGCTTGACAATATCCGTCAGGCCATAGCCGAGATCCGGCATCCGTGAATCTTCGTCGGGGCGAAGCCGTACCGGGGTGAGGCCCGCCTCGTGCAGGAGTTGCCAGAATGGGTTTTGGGGGTTGGCGTAGTAATGACCTGCGATGGCGGATCGCAAACCGGGATTAATGCCGACAAACAACAGTTTTAAATTTAGAGCCAGATAGTCCGGCAGCGGGCGGTAAATAGTGTGCCGCCGTGATCGAGATTTTTGCAGCATAAATTCCGACTTACTTTTCGCTCGAGTTTTGCGCTGATGCCCGTCACCGAGACAATTGAATATAGCGAATCTTCCTCGGATTAACGATCGTAACAATAACAGCGGCGTTTACCTGGCTTGTTACGCCTTCCGCTTTCTAATCGATTGACATCATCTCTGGGAATCCCGTATAAGCGTCGCTAGGGAGAGTTCCGGCATACATCATCACAACTTCATGTCAGGTGCGTTATGAAGAAACATTTTTCGAAGTTCTTCAGTTTAACTTCGTTGGCTGCAATATGGCTCGTCACTGAAACTTTTGCCGCGGGGTCCAGCGCGGGACTCGCAAAGGCAAAACAGCAGGCCGACGCGAAAGGCTCCACTTTCATCACAAGCCACGATGAAATCGTTGCCAAGGCGAAACAAGAGGGTAAGGTCCGTATCATTGCTGCCATGTCGCCATCCAATATCAAAATCTATGGCGCTGCGTTCCAAAAGAAGTATCCGTTCCTCGACGTCGATGGCCGGGAGAGCACTGGGCCCGATGTTGCCCAGCGGATCCTGCGCGAAATCCAGAGCGGAGCGGCCAAGGATTGGGATATCTTCCTCGTCTACGCCGAATTCCGCAGTGAGTATACCCCCCATCTTTGGAATATCGATCTTCTCGGCATGGCCGAGCAGGGGGTGCTCCAGATACCGCCTCCTATGATCGATGCAAAATATGGCAACGTAATCTCAGCCTTTACCCATTTCCAAGTCACTGCCTACAATCCAAACCTGGTTCCCGCGAACCTGCTGCCAAAGAACTGGGAAGACCTCCTCAGGCCGGAGCTGAAGGGGAGAAAGTTTGCCGCCGATACTCGACCGAAGGACGTTGCCACCCTGGTTCCCGCGTGGGGTTTGGAGAAAACCCTGAGCTTTGCCCGCAAGCTCGCCGCCCAGGAGCCGATCTGGGTGCTCAATCCAACCAGAACCTTGGCCGCCATCATGGCGGGGGAAATTCCGATGATGATTGGGGCTAATTTCAAAGCCGTCAAGGGAACCCAGCGCAAGGATCGCGTTGGCGCGCTGCAGTATGTCGTCCCTGAGCCCGTGCCCGTCAGGTTCGGCAATCTGCAGGCGATTTCGGCGACTGCGCCGCATCCTTATGCCGCGCTTCTCTGGTTAGAGTGGTTGGCAAGTCCCGAGGCTCAGAAGTTGATCGATGAATATGAACCGTTTAATTCCTCTGTCTATGTGCGTGGGGGCGCGGTAGAGGAGGAGTTAAGGGGCAAAAAGCTATCTATGATGACCTGGGATAACCATCACTACATGGAAGAGTGGGAAGCAAAAGTAATAGAGGCCTATGGGTTTCCGAAGGCGAAATAGTTCTCAGCGAAAAAGTAAGAATGCTTCGACAGGGCTCAGCATGAACGGCAATGAGATGCGTAGATTCAGTTCCTTAGCCGTTCGCTCCTTCGATGGACTCAGGACAAGCTCTGAGCATCGTCGAAGGGCTCTTCTCACGTTTTCACAGCCATCAAAGCGAGGAATCTTTCTTGCGATTTGTTTGGGAGGGCTCAATGAAAGCAGTGGCTAACAGTCTCGCAGAGTTAGTGTCGGCGATCCGATTCAATACATTGCCGAGCGAAGTGGTTGATGAAACCAAGCGGCGAGTCCTGGATGCCCTGGGCTGCACGTTCGCAGGTTTTCGTGGGGAGCCGAGCGTGATCATGCGTAACGTGGTGGCAGACTTGGGAGGGAAGCCCGAGTCGACCGTCCTTGGCGCCACGTACCAAACGTCGTGCGAGAAAGCCTCTCTGGTGAATTCAACGATGCTCCGTTACCTGGATTACATGGACTCTCATGCGGGTTCTGATGCTTGCCACCCGTGTTTTAATATTCCGCCGTGTTTGGCCGTCGCCGAGCGTGTAAACGCCAGCGGGAAGGATCTAATCGCTGCTATTGTGGCCGGATATGAGGTCCAGATTCGTTTCCAAGAGGCATGCAAGATCGGATCGCGCGGCTGGTTCAGCGGGACATACCTGGAATTTTCCGTGCCGCTCGCCGTTGGAAAGCTTTTGGGACTCGATAATAATAGATTGACCAACGCGCTTGCCATCGCTGCGACTCACGCCAACGCCTTGAGCGTCAACAGCGGCAGCATTCCCGCCAGCAAAAGTGTCGCAGATGCAATGGTCGCGTCGACTGGAATTCTGGGGGCACTCATGGCCGGGGCAGGGCTAACTGGGCCGACGGATATTCTCGACAGCACGGGTGAATTTGAAAAGGCGGTCGCGGGACGGATCGATTACGAGCGGCTGCTGGCACCCTTGGTTACTCCTAAGGTGATGGAAGTTAATACGAAGTGGTTCAACACCGTTCGCACCGCCCAGACCGCTGTAACCAGTATGTTCAGCTTGCTTGATAAGCATCGCCTAACCTGGCGCGATATCGAGGCGATAACTCTGTTTCTGCCGACAAAGGAACACGTTGGACATGACGGAATATGGAACAGTATCTCGAGGCTGAGGCCGCAGAATCGGGACACCGCCAATCACAGCCTGGTTTACAGCCTGGCCGTTGCCACGGTGGATGGGGAACTTGGGCCCGAGCAGTATGCCGATGAGAAGTTGCGTGATCCCGACGTTCTCTCTGTGATCGATCGGACTACTCTTCAGGCGGATGCGTCCCTTGACCCGTATTGGCCGGAGGCCGCCGTAAGCCGCGTGGTCCTGAGAACTAGAGGCGGGCAGAGCTGTGAGACGACAACGCTGTACCCGCCAGGACACCACAAGAACCGCGTGACCGATGAGCAGATGCAACAAAAGTTTAACAAGCTCACAAGCCCAGTGCTCGACAGCAAGCGGCGAGAAGCCATCATCCAAAAGGTCGCACGCCTCGAAGAGCTTGAGTCAGTAAAGGAACTCACGCTCCATTTAGGCGGGCAGGGGTGAAACACTTTGTTAGCGACCCCGATCGCGGTTCACAAGCGATGCGGGAGGTGATCCGGTGCGAGTGTCCCACGTCTCTGATAAGCTCAATTCACTTTATCATGGGTGAACACGAGAGAGGTAAGGGGTTGAGAGCAGTCTCTAAAGAGTTCGCGCAACGTATTTTCTTGCACAGAAAGTTACTGCCATAAGTAGCCCAATCAGGATAACGCCCACGGCCGCCGTCCCTGAGACATCTCCTCCTTCCCACAACTCCCATACCAATACCGAGATTACGATGCTGTCTTGACCGTACAGCATGATGACGGTACCCATAGCCTTCGCGACGAGAATGGCCGAGACCAGCCAGCCGTTCATGAACGCCGGTAGCAAAAGCGGCAAGGTTATTTTTCGAAAAGTTCTTCCCCAAGTGCCGCCGCTGGTATAAGAAGCCTCCTCCAGCTCTTTGTGCAGCTGCGTCATCGCGGCATTCATCAGCCTCGTGCCAAAAGGGATGCGAGAGGTAACGTAAGCGATCAATAAGATCCAGAGCGTTCCATAGATGTGAAGCGGGATGAACGCATAGGTCCACATGAGAGCAATCCCGAATACGACTCCCGGTATCGCATGGGGCAAGAACGCCAGGATGTCGAGTACCCTCGAGCCCTTTACCCGGGCCTTGACGATAAACCATGAGAAGATCGCGCAAATCAGCATCGTGATCGTAGGAGCACAGAGAACCATGAGAAGCGTATTCTTAAAAGCCAGGCCGACATTAGGAAATTCCCATACCTCCCGGTATTTGGCGAGAGAGATGACCGACAGCGCCTTCGCGGATGGAACTTGATAAAAGGGCAGAAGCGATGCCCAAATCAGGACCGAAACGGGCAACACTACAGTCAGAAAAAAATAGACGCCGAAAAATCCCAGAGCCACATATCTCCAGCGGCCTAGATCGTAGATCTTCGGGCTGTAATTCTTTCCGGTGATGGTAGCGTACCTTGAATTCTCGCGCGTAATCCGCGCGTAAAGAAGAGCCAACAAGGCGCTAAGACCAAGCAAGAGCACCGATAACGTGCCGATGAGCCCATAATCGGGGGGAACGTCTTGCTTGGCGAGATAAATTTTTAGAGCCAAAACATGAATGCCTGCGCGCAGGCCGATAACCCCGGGAATCTCGAAGGCATCCATAGCCGAGATCAGCAGGTAGATGACGGCTGCCAGCACGGTCGGGCTCAACACCCGTACGGTAATGCGATTTAAAGTAGTCACAATTCCCGCGCCGGCCACAGCGGACGCCTCTTCCAGCGCAGGGTCCATTCTCCTAAATGCCCCGGCAAGGATAAGAAAGGTAATAGGGACTGAATGCAATCCCTCGAGCAATATCATGCTCGGGAGGCTGTAGACGTTGACGGGCGGGGCACTCAAATTGAACAATTTAATGAGAGAAATGTTTACCAGGCCGATCGTCGGGCTCAGCAAGAGAACCCAGGCAATGGAAAAAAGAATACCCGGCACAATCATCGGAACGGGAACGAAAGTATAAATGGCATCTTTGAAAGGCACGTTGGTGCGCTCGAGTAGCCAAGCAAAGCTGACGCCTATCGCAATGGAAACAGCTACCGATCCCAGTGAGAAAATGAGGGTGGTCGCCAGCAAGCTATAAGTCTGAGAATCCGTATACGCGCGCCAGTAGTTCTGCAACGTGAGGGGACCGGGAATGCCTATGGGCGTTGATCTAAAACTACTCCATAGAAGAAAAAAAATCGGGACGATGACCAGATACAGCATGCATGCGATCACCGGCAGGATGATAAAGACCTGGCCGTTCCCTGTGAAAAAACCGCGTGGAAAAAATGCGCTGTCTCTTGTCGCTCGAAGGGCTTGCGTGGTGCTCATTTAGAGCCTCATGCGGCGGGCTGTGGAAAGTCGCGATATCGTTCAGCGAGCAAGATGACTCGCTTAAGCTGGCACGAAAGCAACCTCTTTTTGAAGCAAGAACGTAACTACCGGCGACGGGGTCTTTTATTTGATGCCCAAAAGGCCATTCAGCTCTTTCGTAAACGCCTCGTTCTCAATTTGGAACGTCTCGTCGGTCACCACAAACGCTAGTCCCTTGATCGCCTCTGATTGTTGGCTCCCGCTTCCCGGGAAGGGATTGCCTTTGTCTTCGATTTCTTCAGAGGCCTTGCTTCCTTCCGGGGACAAAAGCCAGTCAAGCCAGAGATAAGCCGCGTTGGGGTGCGCCGCGTGGGCGCTCATGACCGCAGAGGCGCCGGCAAACACGAGCGGACCGGCCTTCACCCATGCCAGTGGAGCTCCTTTTTCCTGCAGCCGCTTTACGGTATGGAGTGCTACATTCGAGGTCGCAACCGGGAATTCACCGGCGGCCAGCAAAGCCACCATTTGCGTGCGACCCTTGAAGATCTGGGGCTTGTTGGCCGCCAGCCTAGTGACATACGCTTTGACCTTCTCCTTCCCCCATCCTTCAGGCTGGGCCAGGCTCACGTAATTTGACACCTTTACGGTGATGGCGAGTTTCCCCCGCCACCTGGGATCGAGAAAATCTTCATAAGATTTCGGCGCCTCTTTAGCCGACACGAGATTGGTATTGTAAGCGCCCGGTACGACGACGCTGGCGTGCGGGATGGCCCAGTAACCCTGTGGGTCCTTGGCTGTCTTATGGATCTGCGCAAGGGAAGGAACGGACCACTTGCGGATCACTCCGGCCTTAATCCAATCGTCAATCATGCCCCTGTTTCCGCCGATCGCAACATCCCATGAGTTCCGCTTCGCATAGAAATCCGACCAGACGCGCTCGCGCGTCGTATCAGTCGAGCTGGCCCAGTTTTCCATCTTGATAAAGGGGTACTTTTGATTAAATCTCTTTGCGTATTCGCGGAAATCAGAATTACTAAATCCGCCCCAATTGACCAACTGCCCTTCCTGCTTGGCCGCCTCTATCATGGCTTGCGGAGGCTCGGCTTTGACTAATGTTGCTGTCAACATAAAGGCCATGAGCCAGGTCATTACATGGGATTTCATTCTGTTCTCCTCCGATTTAAGATTCTTTGCTCGAATCTAATCCCGCCGCCCGCTATCTTTTGTGAGGGTTTTAGATCCACTCTCTCTTTGGAGCCTGTCCCCCGGCCGCCGCAATCTGGAAAACTAAAAGAGTCGCCCCCGAATCGCTACGTATCTCATCATACGAGCCTCCCGGGGCGCAATAGAGCCGGCTCACAGCGGGACAGCGCTGACCTGCGTAGGTGGCGTCGCCATCCAGCACGACGCGAATGTCCAGCCAATTGACGCGTGCCCCAGGGAGAGAAGCTTTTGGCTCGAGACGCAACAGGCTGACATTGGGACCGCATTCGTTAAAATACCCGAGGCGTTTGATCATAACGCCGGCATATTCCGCCGGCTGCCACTTGAAGGCCTCTGTATAGATATAGATTGGGTCTTCGTATCGGGGAGGCGCGTATTCAATCGGCCTTCCAGCCATGAATTCCCATAAGGCCTCAGCGGCGTCCTGTTTTGTCCCGGAAGGAAAATGAGCGATTCCTTTCTGAAAAACCACGCCTTGCGCCAGAAGCTTCTGCCTTGCGCTTTTTGATTCGACCTGACTGAACTTTGGAACCCCGCTTGGACCGGCAAACTGAAAAACGACGGCCCGCGTGTCTTCATCGCGGGTTTGCGGCCCATAATCGACGCTTTCGGGCACGTACATCAGCGTGCCGGGGCCGATTTTTTTCCTGCCATAAAACAGGTGACCCTCTAACACGTAGCGAATCTGCTCAAAGTTGTGGTGATGCCGCGGCGACATTCCGCCCTTTTCAATGGAGGTATGGTTACAAACAACGTGAAAGCCGTTCTCTGGCAGCGTGACTCCGAAGGCTTGTTTTTTCTGATTCTTCGGCCGGTGCCCCGTCGCGTCTGCCCAAGGATTCGCCGTTGAAGATAGAACTTCTGCTGTTGCCGTCATCTTCGAAAATTCTCCTTTCGTTGATTTTACGCCACGACCTTATAACCAGCGAAAGCTGCCTGTCAACAGTACTTAAGATCTTATGCGATGCCGCAGCTTGACAGTCGAAACCGTTGAGCAATAGAATCGCCACACTTAATCCTGAAGGGAGCGAGCTGTCATGAAAGCGACCGAAATTCAGGAAACTCTCAAGAACATGGCGAGAATCGCCATGGAAGGTCCGATCACGGGTCCCGTAACCGTGCGCGAGACTGACTTCGCGTGGGATGACGAACCTGCGAGACACAGGCCCGCGGGAAGGGAACACAAGTGGTTTGGTTTTTTCGACAAGGAGCGACGGATCGCGATCCGAGCGGGTCTATCGACTACCAAGTCGACACGCTATACACCGCGACATCGACACGATTGCGAGTCGGTAAGATATATCATCCGCGGTCAGGTGAAGTTTGGCCACGAGGTGTGCGGTCCGGGAGATTGTATCTATAATCCGGAGTCCGTTCATTATGGACCGGAAGATATGTCCATTTCGGAGGAACGAGTTTCGATTGGCTTGCAGTTCTCCGGTCCCTCGCGCATTCCGTATCTGGATCCTGCGGACATGAAGAAGGCAAGACAGGAGCTGGCAAAGATTGGAAAGTTCGAAAAGGGGATCTACATCGGGCCGGATGGGCGCAAGCAGGATGGCGCCGAAGCCTTTCGAGAGTACGTTCGGGGGCATGAACTGACGTATGCTCCTCCCCGATACAGCGAACATATTGTGATGCGGACCGAAAACTATACCTGGAAACCGTTAGAAGGGGCTTCGGGCGTGTGGGTAAAGCACTTGGGTTACTTCAATGAGGTCGGCCCCAACATTAAAATGGTGAAGCTCGATGCGGGCGCTACGACTCCCGCCGGCGTTGCGCCATGCCAGCAGGTGCGCTACGTGCTGGAGGGCGAGATATCTTTCGATGGGGAACCCTATAAAGCGGTTTCGTGTATGTATTTTCCGGCACGCGTTCCATACCCGAGCACTACGACTACCACTGGCGCGACTCTGTTTGTTGTACAATTGGCTTCTCCGGACGGGCAGGACGCCCCTCCGTACTGTTTGATTTGAGGACTACCCGGCGGGGGAGAATCGGGCCACGGTGTGCGCGCCGCATCTCGCCGGGCAGGTAGTGGTTCAGTTGGGGTTTCAACGACTTATTAATTAATTGTAGGGGTAGGCCCCGTGCCTATCCTGTATTCTTCGGCGGGTTAGCATCCGTGCCGACGATAACCCAGCGAGCAGGAGGAATCTATGGCCGTTGCAGAGAGAGGCGAATACCGCCGTGTTACGGTTTTTGCGCCCGAGGACGCGGATCTGAAAGTGCCACTTGCACCCGGAGGCAGTCACCGGGACCGACCTGTGGAAGCGTATCGCGCGCGTCGCGACTACTCGATCCACGACCCGGAAGGCGGAGTCACCTACCACGCGAGCTACAGCAAACTGCCGTTCATGGAAGACGACAACTATGTCAATCCGCGCCATCGCCACGCCTTCGAGCAGATCCGCTTCAAAGTCCATGGCGCCGGGCCCAAGTATGGGCGCACCGTCATCGACGCAGGCTGGCTGGGCTATTTTCCCGAGGGCGTTTACTACGGCCCAACGGAGCCCGTTAAACCGGAAAACAAAGACGAGTGGTCGGAACATATCACCGTTCAGTTTCCCGGCCCGAGCGGATCCCCTTTTCACAGTCGCGCCCAGACCAGGCAAGGCACCCAGCGAGTTCGGGAGGCCGGCGGAACGTTCAAGGACGGGATATGCATCTGGCCGGACGGCAAAAAGCAGGACGCGCATGAAGCTGTCATGGAGGCCTTGTACGGGAAGAAGATGGAGTTTCCGCCGCCCGTCTTCACCGAGCAAGTCTGGTTCAACACGAACAACGTTCCATGGTGCCCGTCGCCAATTCCCGGCGTCTCCATAAAGAGTCTAGGCTGCTTCCACCAGCGCGGGCCTGCGATTCAACTGATCCGGCTCGACGCTGGCGCTTCTACCCAGCCCGGGAAGACGGGGGCATTTATGATCCGTTATGTCTACGAGGGTGAGGTGGAGTACGGCGGCAAGCTGTGTCAAGCGGTCACCAACATGTACTATCCTCCGGATGCGCCGTATGAAGGGCTAACGACGCGGACGGGGGCCACAATCTTGTCCATAGAGTTGCAGGCGCAGCTGTCCGGCAGCCAACCTCCGCTGCCGTTTCGCATCTGATCGACATACCAGGCGATGGAGCGGGCCACCCGCTATGTGGTGGATGGGTGAATTATTTTCGCGGTTATAACTCCACACGAGTCTTTGCGCGCTAGCGTTTTTTCTAGGGCAACGGATGCTTAACAGTTAGCCGAAATTTGAGAGGAGATATTCGTTGAACCCAAACGCAAAGTATTTTGATTGCCATTTTCATATCATCGACAAAAACTTTCCCGTCGTGCCCAATCAAGGATTCATGCCCGACGCGTTTACCGGCGAGGATTATTTAGACCGCTTGAAAGCGGTTGACCTCTGCGGCGGCGCGGTCGTGTCCGGCTCTTTCCAGGCGTTCGATCAATCTTATCTATTCCATGCTTTGAAAGTGCTTGGGCCTTCTTTTGTCGGAGTCACCCAGGTGCCCCAGACCGTTTCAGATCAAGAGTTGCAGGAACTCAACGGCGCAGGCGTGCGAGCCGTTCGTTTCAATGTCAAGCGTGGCGGTTCGGAAGAAATTCATCACTTGGAAAGCATGGCGCGGCGCGTTCATAAACTGGTCGGCTGGCACACCGAGTTGTATGTCGATTCCACGGAGCTTGCCGATCTTTATGACATCCTCGCGGCATTGCCAGCGGTCAGCATTGACCATCTCGGTCTCTCCAAAGCGGGTTTTCCGACGCTGCTCAAACTCGCGGAAAAAGGTGTGCGGGTAAAGGCCACCGGCTTTGGCCGAGTAGACTTTGATGTGCGCCCCGCGCTGACTGACCTCTATGCGGCCAACCCACGGGCGCTCATGTTTGGCACTGACCTGCCGTCCACGCGCGCGCCAAGGCCGTATCTAGATGACGATTACACGCTGGTTCTGGAAACATTAGGAGAAGAAAAGGCGGCTCATGTTTTCTACAGAAACGCCATTGAGTTTTATAGGCCGAAAAAGGAAGTTTCTATCGAGCGCCCCCTCTGATTTGAGCTTTGCAAAGAAACCGGAGACCTTATAGAAACTTTCACAGCTGGGGCCTCGCAAGCCTCGGTACGAAGGAGGAATCTCGCGATTCTACCGACGGCGGCGCGATCGGCATGCGCATCGGCAAGGCATGTTGTGTCTTACCCTGCGGACTAAACTCAAAAAGGTTGACACATCCTGGCGTGGTGATACGATGCGGCGCCGTGAACTGAAACGAGCAATCGAAGGAGGAAGGATATGGCTGAATGGCCGCCAGTAATAGACGCCGATGGGCATGTGTTGGAACGCCAAAGCGACATCCGTAAATATCTCGAACCGCCGCAACACGGGCCTCTGGCCGTCCGATCAACCCTTCGACACGGATCTTTTCGATACTCTCGGCTATCGTGGCTACGATCGCGGCATGAGCCCGGCGCAGCAGGTCGAGACGTGGCTCAAGATCATGGACGAATACAACATTGAAGAGGCTGTGCTCTTCCCCACCGGCTCCGGCAACATCCCGAAGCTGCGTGAGCCCGAGTTTTGCGTCGCAGCTTGCCGCGCCGCCAACGATCACTTCGCCAAGGAATACAATGCGCTGTCCGACCGCATTCACTGCGTGGGGGTGCTGCCGCTCAAGTGGCCGCATGAGGCGGCCAAGGAGCTGCGCCGGGGTGTGAGTGAATTGGGCCTGGTGAGCTTTGAGCTTCTTTCCATGGGCTTGCCGACGGCGCTCGGCGATCCGATGTACGACCCGCTCTATGAAGAGGCTGAGCGGCTCGACGTGCCGCTCTCCGTCCACGGCAACCGCAGCTCTTCGGCCGAGGTCGGTGCGGGCGCGCTCAGAACGTTCGCCGAGGTGCACACCTACACGTTCCCGGCCGGAATATTCCTGCACTTCACCAGCATGGTTTTCCAGGGCGTGCCGGTGCGCTTCCCCAAGCTGCGCCTGGCCTTTCTTGAAATCGGCGCCAGTTGGCTCCCGTACTGGCTGGACCGCATGGACGAGCACTGGGAATTGCGCGGCGAGTTCGAGGCGCCTCATCTAAAGAAAAAGCCTAGCGAGGTGGTGCGCGAGTCCCGGGTCTACTTTAGTCTCGAGGCCGAGGAGCGACTCCTGCCGCAGACCATCGAGTATATCGGCGACGACCACTTTCTCTACGCTTCGGACATTCCGCACTGGGACGGAGAATTCCCCAAGAACCTTAAATACCTGTGGAATCATCCGGAGCTTTCACAGAAGACCAAGGAGAAGATCGCCTACCACAACGGGAAGGAATATTTTCAACTCAATCGTCCGGCCTCGGCGCGTGCTGTCCGGAAAGCGAACTGAAATACCGAACTGCGGCACGAATGCTACGGATAATTCACCACGAGGCACCGAGGGTGCAGAGCGTAGAAACCTAGTAAAAAGGTAAAAATAAAAATGAGGAGCCATTCCGAACTCTGTGAGCTCGGCGTCTCTGCGGTGAAATACTGCTTTGGTTGCGGCTCTGCCGCGCCGCGATCTTGGTGATGAACATAGTGTCCGGCGGGAAAGAAGTGAATGATGGGCGCCACTGAGAAAATTGCCCGGTTCGTAGTAGATACTGGCTTCGAAAACATACCGCGCGACGCTGTGGAGAAGGCCAAACGCACGGCCCTGGACTGCCTGGGAGCTGCCCTTGCCGGCGTTGTCGAGCCGGTCAGCCAAACCATCACAGGTTACGTAACGAAGCTTGGCGGGCCGCCCCAGGCAACCGTATTTGGCGCCGGCGTCAAAGTTTCGGTTCCAGACGCCGCCCTGGCCAATGGCGCGATTGCCCACGCACTGGATTACGACGACTGTGGTGTGAAGATCGGGCACCCCAGTGTCTTGGTTCTGCCCGCCGTGCTAAGCCTTGGCGAGCATCTGCGCGCCTCGGGCCAGGATATACTCACCGCCTACATTTTGGGACTGGAAGTCGAGGGGAAGTTGGCACTCCACGCCGACTTCAAGCTCATGCAGGCGCGGTTGAGCCACCAGACTTGGTACGGTTCCATCGGAGCGGCTGCCGCCTGCGCGAAGCTGCTCAGGCTGGATGGAGCCAAGACCAGAATGGCATTGGGCATCGCCGCCAACTTTGCCTGCGGCATTTCCGCTAACCATGGTAGCATGGCCGGTGCGATGGCGGCGGGCAACGCCTGCCGCAACGGCGTGGTTGCCGCGCTCATGGCCCAGGAGGGATTCACCGCCAACCCCAACATCATCGAGGCGAAGGACGGCTTCTACGACACGCTGGTGGGCCGAGGCCACTACGACGCGGAGCGCATGGCGGAAGGTCTGGGCAATTCCTTCTACATCCTCTCTCCGGGCATCGGCCTAAAAAAATACCCAAGCTGCTACCACACCCACCGGGCGCTGGACGGAGTTTTCCAATTGATAGGGGAGCACCGTCTCAGCGACAAGAACATCGGCGAAGTCGAAGTAGGCACCTCGGAACGGGCCATGCGCGTGCTCGCTTTCTCCGAGCCGGCGACGCCCTACCAGGCCAAGTTCAGCATGCCGCACTGCATTGCCGCCGCCGTGGTGGACCATCAGGTGACGCTCGACACTTTTACGGCTCGCAAGATGGAAGATCGCGGCATCGTCGAGGCCAGGAAGAAGGTTCACCTTTCCTTCCCCGATGTGCCCATCTGGCCCGGCCTGGCGGACGTCGGCCCGGATACCGAGTTCGTAGGTAATCCGGTGACGATCCGGACGACGGATGGGCGAAGCTACAGCGCGCGGGTGGACATACCTCGGGGCGACCCTGCTCTGCCGCTGACCGACGATGAGCTACTGGCCAAGTACCGGGAGTGTGGGCGCAGACAACTACGTTCGGACGACATAGAGCGCAGTATAGGTCTGGTTCTTGGGCTAGAGAGGTTGGCAGATATCGGGACGCTGATGGCTATTCTCAGGCTACCCTTGCAAAACGCTTGAAATTTTGGGCGCTAATTAACACTAGAATCACAGGTAGAGATGTACCCCTAATCCGGTACTTTAAAGCGCATGGTTGCGAATGCGCAAGGCATGAATGAGAATCCGCGGCATCGTATGGCTAAGAGAAATCGTCGACAAGCTTGCCGTTAAACATCGCGTTGAGCCGCACGATGTAGAAAAGGTGCTTGCTAACACAATTCACTAATCCCCCTGAACAAGGAAGACACGATGACGCAAGTCCCTGACAGCCCGGCCGCCGCGCGATTCGCCTTCGACAATACGTATGCGCGCGAACTCGATGGCTTTTACGTAGCCTGGAACGCGGCGCAAGCGGCGCGGCCGAGGGTGGTTCAGCTCAACCGTGAGTTGGCTGAAGAATTGGGGCTGGATGCCGGTGCTCTCGATTCCGAGGAAGGCGCGCGGATCTTTGCCGGCAATGAGACGCCCGAGGGAGCGGTGCCGCTGGCTCAAGCGTACGCCGGTCACCAGTTCGGGGGCTTCTCGCACCAACTTGGCGACGGGCGGGCACTGCTCCTGGGCGAGGTGATCGACCGCAACGGAAATCGTCGTGACATTCAGCTCAAAGGCTCGGGTCCCACTCCCTTTTCACGCGCCGGCGACGGCCGCGCAGCACTCGGGCCCGTGTTGCGTGAATATTTGATCGGCGAAGCGATGCACGCGCTGGGCATCCCGACGACACGCGCGCTTGCCGCAGTGGTCACGGGCGAGCCCGTCTATCGCGAGATTGCGCTGCCGGGCGCCGTTTTGACGCGCGTTGCCGCCAGCCACATTCGTGTCGGCACCTTCCAGTTCTTCGCCGCCCGCGGTGATCAGGCCAAAGTGCGCCGCCTGGCCGATTACGTGATCGATCGGCACTACCTCGAGTTAAAAGGCCACGACAACCCCTACCTGGGATTGCTCGAGCGCGTGTGCGACAGACAAGCCGCGCTCATTGCCAGCTGGATGCACGTGGGCTTCATCCATGGCGTGATGAACACCGATAATATGGCGATCTCCGGTGAGACGATCGACTACGGCCCATGCGCCTTTATGGATCATTATGATCCGGCGACGGTCTTCAGCTCCATCGACACGCAGGGCCGCTATGCCTACGCCAATCAGCCAAGGATTGCACAGTGGAACCTTGCGCGGCTGGCGGAGACGCTCTTACCCCTGATCGATGCTGATGGGAAGCGCGCGATCGCGCGCGCCACCGAGGTGGTCAATGCCTTCCCGGAACAATACGAACGCCAATGGCTGAAAGGCATGCGCGCGAAGCTCGGACTGGCCAGTAAGGACGAGGCCGATCTGAACCTCGCCACGGGATTTCTCACCGCGATGTTGGGCAGGAAAGTCGACTACACGTTGGCCTTCCGTTACCTCGCCGATGCTGCCATGGGCGCGGAGGAGCCGATTCGCGCCCTGTTTGCCGATCCGTCGGCCTATGATCTCTGGAGTGGACAGTGGCGGGCGCGGCTTGCGCGCGAGGCGGCGGCGCCTTTGGCGCGGGCGCAGGCGATGCGGCGTGTTAACCCCGCGTTCATCCCGCGCAATCATCGAGTCGAGGATGCCTTGAATGCCGCAGTGGAACGCGAAGATTACGCTCCGTTCACGACGCTGCTGAATATCCTGTCGCGCCCTTTCGACGATCAGCCGGAGTTTGTCGCCTTTGCCCAACCTCCGCCGGAAGGGCGGGAGCGCTACCAAACCTTCTGAGGCACCTGAGTAACGCGTCCGGGCGACGCAAAAATCTCCCGCTTTTCCAAGAAACCAGGGATCTAAGATTGCACCGCAGAGGCGCCGAGGGCAGGGAGCACCGGCAAAGAGCATGGCGCATAGGGCATGGCGTCTCCTCCACCCCTTGCTCCATGCGCTTCGCCCTATGCGGTAAATTCTCTGCGAACTCCGCGTCTCTGCGGTGAAAAATTCTTTACACGAAACCCGGTAAAACCAATTTCTACAGGGAAGCAGATCGAGTCAGCATGGCGCAAAAATTTTACGTGGTATGGGCAGGACGGCAGACCGGCGTATTCACGGATTGGGCGACTACCCAGAGGGCCGTGGAGAAGTATGCCGGGGCGCGTTTCAAGTCCTTCCCGACCCGCGCCGAAGCCGAGCAAGCCTTCGCCCGCGGCGCAGGCAATTCAGCCAAAACGGCCGCAAAGCGGAGTGCGCTGCATACCGCTCATCAGTTCGATGTTAGCATTTATTGCGATGGTGCCTGTGAACCCAACCCCGGCAATGCCGGTTCCGGGATCGTGGTGTATCGGGCCGGCAAACTCGCGGAGTTGTGGTATGGGCTGTACAACCCCATGGGGACCAATAACACCGCCGAGCTGAACGCGCTCTATCACGCGCTCCGCATGGCCGAAGCGGAAATCAAGAGCGGCAACACCGTCGAGGTGTGCAGCGACTCGGCCTACTCCATCAACTGCATTCGCAGTTGGGCGCCGAGCTGGGAAAAGAAAGGCTGGAAAAAACCCGGCGGCGAAATCAAGAATCTGGAAATTATCCAGGACTGTTACGCGCTCTACCGGCGCATCGAAAAAGACCTGACCCTCACCCACGTCGCCGGCCACGCCGGCACCGAAGGCAACGAGCTCGCGGACCGCATGGCCATGCTCGGCGTGCAGCGTAAAGAGAAAAAACTGCGTCGGTATCAGGAAACAATGGATATTCCGACGCTGCTCAAGATGCGGGCGGGGTGATCAAGAATCGTTGTTGCCTCAAAGGTTCGTATCCCTTCCGCTAGACGGGTGCCACTAGGAGCTTGGGAAGGGATGGTTCGGGTCAACGCTTTCGCTATTTGCCGTCGTCGAGGCTGACGATCACGATGGCGTTGGCAATCAGCGTGGGCCCTCATTATTTAGCACCTGCAATCCGCCATGGACCACGTTAATATGGCCGGTGCCGTGGGGCAACGTTTCCAGCACGGCCTGGGCATCCACTGCCTCGGGCTTGGGCACGCCGATGGTTACATCCACCCGCATATCGTCGGCGGTCTTGCCCAGCAGCCGCGGAAATCCCAAGCTGCTGTGATGCAAGGCATCGAATACCGCCCGCTTTGCGGCAGTGGTGTAATCCAATCCGTGAACATCCACTCCCATGCCCATTTCTGTAACGCACCGTACCAAAGCCATACCTGATTACCTCCACCTAATTAAATTTGATCTTCTGACGTTTTGAACGATTTGAACTGAGCGTAGCGGTTGAACGCTTTGAACGCGCTGAGCCCCGGGCGAAGCGTCTTGAACGGGCCGCAGTATTTAGTCGCGAATGTCTTGCAGAAACCATTCGGTCGGAATCTCACGGCCGAGGCCGGCTCGTTTGGCGAGCTCGTAGACCTTGCCCGCCACCGCGTGGAACTGCGCGCCCTGCAGATTACCGCGCTCGGAATACGTGATCTGATCCGGCGAGCTGCGACCTTTTACCTTGCCGGCGACGAGATCGGCGAGCGTGATGCGCCGATCCGGCAGCGTGTTGCCGTGCTTGCGGCGGTCACGGCGCCCATCGCCGTGCTTATGTTGCTGCGGGCGCGCCTCGTAGCCGATATGCTCGGCGTCGGTGGCGAGCTCGGGATGGCCGGTGGGCGCCGGCGTGTCGCCGAACCGCAGGTAGACGTCGACCCGTTTCAGGCTCTCGGCGTCGGGTTTGCCGCTGCCGCCGACTACGACGATGTGGATGCCTTTTTCGAGCAGGGCGCCGTCGGTCACCTCGACCGCGGAATCGGTGAGAGCCGCCAAGATGTGGGCGCCCTTGTAGACCTCTTCAGGACAGCTGCAGGCTTTTACCTCGATGTTGTATTTTGCCGCCATCTCGTGCGCGAAGCGCTCGCGGTTTTCGCGCGTCGGGCTGAACACCTGCAGCTTCTCGATCTTGCGCACGCGCGTGAAAGCCTCCATGTGCGTGCGCGCCATGCCACCCGCACCCAGCATACCGACCACCTCCGCGTCTTTGTTCGCGAGGTACTTCACACCGATGCCGCCGTCGGCGCCCACCCGCATGTGCTGCAGATAGCCGTCATTGATGAAGGCGAGCAACTCGCCGTTCTCGATCGAGGTCAGCAGGATCAGGCCGCAGTAAAGGCCGGGCCGCACGCAGTACTTTTCCTGCGTGAGGACGCCTTGGTATTCCGTTTCATAGATGATGTCGGACTTCATGCGCATCGCGAAATAGCCGGCGGTCGATCCTCCCTCCATGGTGCCCCACTGGTAGTTCCGGGACGGATCGCTGGTGGGGATACGAATGTCGATGCGCGGCCGGCAGACCGCCTCCTGGGCAGCGAGCTGCAAATAGGATTGTTCCAGCGCCGCAATGGTGTCCTCCATTGTGAGCAGCTGTTGAACTTCGGGATTGTTGATGATGAGCGTCATAACGTACTTACCTCTCCAACCGCATCAGAAAATCTGTCGGCCTAGGAATCGGCGGGCTGCGCGGGCTCGAACATGAATTCACCGTCGGCAGCGCTCCGCCTATCCCCCCATCGGCGGCATTTTTGGAAATTTGGCCAGGGCCGGATTCATGTGATCCCAAGGCTGGGCGCTGGCTGTGAAGATGTCCAAGGTCGGCTGATACACGCTCGGGTCATCGAGGCTCCCGGCCGTGATCATCGCGAGGTCCGGCAAAGTGCTGGTCTTTCCGAATAAACTGGCACCGCACTCCGGGCAAAAACCGCGGCTCAACGTATTACCACTGTCTGCTTTAGTGTCGTAATACTTAACGGTCCCGGTGATTTTTAGCGCTGCGGCCGGCAGTCCGATGTCAGGTTCATACGCACCACCGCTTGCCTTTTGGCAATCGCGGCAGTGGCAATTGCCCATAAAAAGCGGATCGGCGGTACATTCGTAGCGCACCCGGCCCGCAAAGGCAGCCTCCCGTAAATTTAGTGGGCATAGTGTTTTCTCCTGACTCGTTGGTCAATTTCTTAGCATCACTATTACCGCCAATCGCTCGAGAAATCGATGGCCCTCCACGATTAGCTGCTCGGGCGCGGTGGTGTTCTGGCAGTTCTTCTGGCCGGCCCAGTTGCAGCACTTCACCGGATTGCTTGCGGACGATACCGGGGTACCGGCGGCCGTGGCGGTGCACTTTGCTGCAATGACCGGACCACTGCTCGCCGGCTGGATGGCGGCGCGGGCTAGCGCTTTCAAGTAGAGTTAACGCGACCGCTCTCTCGTTACTCGTCAGGCCTTCTGCCGGTCTACCGGGTAATCCCGAATAATTCGTCCAAACTGAAACAACAGAACCTCGCTCTCACGTTGAGCACGTGGTGAGATCGACGAAAATCCGAAATCTCAAAATACAAGACTTGACCCGGCGCCGGCTTCTCTTCTGTGCTGCGGTGTGGCTGGTCTGCGCTGAGGCTTCCATCAGAGCAGGCGGGCTCAAAGCTCGACCATGACCTTGATCGCCTCCCGCTCGTCCATCGCGCGGTAGCCCTCGGGTACCTGGTCGAGGGGCAGCGTCAGGTCGAAGACCCGGCCAGGCTCGATACGGCCCTCGAGGACGTCCGGCAGAAGCTCCTTGATGTACGCGCGGACCGGGGCGGGTCCGCCGCTCATTGTTACGTTGTTGTAGAACGCCGGCCGCGACGCCGGCATCGTCTCGTCCTGCGGAACGCCGACGCGGCCGACTGCGCCACCCGGACGCGCGATGCTGACCGCAGTGAGCATCGACTGTTCGAGGCCGACGCATTCGAGGACAGAATGGACGCCAAAGCCGCCGGTGAGCTCGCGCACGCGCTCAACCGCGTCGTCGCCTCGCTCGCTCACGACGTCGGTTGCGCCGAACTCTCTAGCGAGTGCGATCCGGTCGGCATGCCGGCCGAGGATGATGATCCGCTCGGCGCCGAGGCGCCGCGCGGCGATGACGCCACACAGGCCGACGGCGCCGTCTCCGACGACGGCGACTGTCTTCCCCGGAGCGACCTTGGCCGCGACGGCCGCATGATGGCCCGTCCCCATCACGTCTGAAAGAGTGAGAAGGGACGGCATCAGCGCGTCGTCTTTCCCGACCGGCAATACGAAGAGTGTTCCGTCCGCCTGGGGGACGCGTAGCGCTTCGGCCTGTGTTCCGTCACCCGCACCCGTGCCGAAGAACCCTCCGTGGATGCATGACGTGTGCAGTGCTTCTTGGCAGAAGACGCAGGTGCCGTCGGAGTACGCGAACGGCATGACGACGACATTGCCGGCTTTCATGGTCCGAACGTCGGCCCCGACGGCTTCGACGATGCCGATGGCCTCGTGTCCCATGCGGCGGCCGGTATCGCTGTGTTCCATTGTCTTGTACGGCCAGAGATCGCTGCCGCAGATGCGCGCGCGGCTGACGGCTACGAGGGCGTCGGTGGGTTCGATGATACGGGCGTCGGGAACGGTCTCGATACGAACGTCGCCGGCACCGAACATGATAGTTGCATGCATAATAGTTTACCTCTGCTTTCCGGTGGGTTTAAAACTAAGAACTTGTTGAGCGCGGCACTAGTTTCATTGTCGTGGATCGTGCCTTGGCACTCACGATGCTGTCGATGATGCTGGCGGCGTAGAGGCGGTACTTTGTGCGGTACGCTGCGTCGAGTTGCTCGTTGATCTCGGGGTTCGCGTCGACGAAGGTGACGTCTTTGTCGACGCCGCCGGCGCGGATGTGGCCTTCATGGCGCACCTGAGTGCCACGGAACCAGGCAGCGGTACGCCCGTTAACGGATCGGACGTAGAGGTCGTCGCCGTGGCGTACGACCCAAATCGTCACCGGGGCGTGTAGCGTGCCGTCGCGTCTGAGTGACGCAATCTCCAATTCTTCTGCTGTTCCGATTTTCTTGAGCTCGTCGCTGCTCCAGGTCGTCATCGGCCCTTCTCCTTCCTGCTGAGAGTTACGATCACTTCGGGGGTCGCATTGCGCCGGTTACAGACCGGTCCTTTTCTCCAGCTCTTCGGGGTACCGCGCCCCATGGATCATGATTTTCGAGGCGGCGCTATCGATATCGCGCAAATCATTGGACGTAAGTTCGACTACAACCGCTCCGATGTTTTCCTCGAGGCGGTTCAGCTTAGTGGTACCCGGAATCGGCACGATCCACGGCTTCTGGGCAAGCAGCCAGGCAAGCGCTATCTGAGCAGGGGTCGCCTTCTTCCGCTCCTCGATCTTGCGCAGCAGCTCAACCAAGGCCAGATTCGCTTTCCGAGCCTCCGGCGCAAAGCGGGGAACGATGTTGCGGAAGTCGGAACTGTCGAACTTCGTGTTCTCGTCGATGTTTCCCGTGAGGAAGCCTTTACCGAGAGGACTAAAGGGAACGAACCCGATTCCGAGTTCCTCGAGCGCCGGCAGCAGTTCCTCTTCAGGGCGCCTCCACCACAGCGAGTATTCGCTCTGGACCGCGGTGACCGGCTGGACTCCGTGCGCGCGGCGGATCGTTTGCACCCCCGGTTCGGAAAGGCCGAAGTGCTTGACCTTGCCTTCCCGAATCAAGTCCTTCACCGCTCCAGCCACATCTTCGATCGGCACGGCCGGGTCAACACGGTGTTGGTAGTAAAGGTCAATCGCCTCGACTCTGAGGCGCTTGAGCGAGCCGTCGGCGCTCTGCTTAATGTGCTCGGGCCGGCTATCCACAACCTGCTGCCCGCTGGGATCGATCTTGATCCCGAATTTGGTGGCTATCACCACTTGCTGACGGAACGGAGCGAGCGCTTCGCCCACGAGTTCTTCGTTCGTGAACGGGCCATACACTTCGGCGGTATCGAAGAAGGTGACGCCGAGTTCGACGGCTTTGCGCATGAGGGCAATCATTTCCTGCTTGTCTGCCGGCGGGCCGTAAGCAATGCTCATTCCCATACAGCCGAGCCCGATAGCCGACACTTCCAAATTGCTCTTTCCAAGTTTGCGCTTCTGCATTTTCCTGTCCTCCTGTGTATGACTACCGATCGGAATTGCCGGTCCGGTATTGTTCGTCGCTGACCTTTTCCAGCCACGCGACGACTTTGCCGTTGAGCTGTTCCTGAATGGCGATATGGGTCATGGCCGTGGTCGCCGTGGCGCCATGCCAGTGCTTCTCATTCTGCGGGCACCAGACCACGTCGCCCGGTCGGATTTCCACTTTTGGACCGCCTTCGCTCTGCACCCAGCCACACCCCGACGTGACGATCAGAGTCTGACCGAGCGGATGGGTATGCCATGCAGACCGGGCACTGGGCTCGAACGTGACGCTCGCGCCACGCGCGCGTGCCGGATCGGGCGCTTCAAATAGAGGATCAATACGTACAGTGCCGGTAAAATACTCGGCCGGCCCTCTGCCGGAAGGCTGTGAACCGCTTTTTTTGATGTCCATTTTGTGAATCTCCTTTAATCAAGCCGTCGCTTATCTCTTGACTGCTATAAGGTAAATGTAGCACTTGCGGCGGCATGTGATTAGAGAGTAGATTTCGCATAGAGATATGAGTTTTCTTCATAAATGCAGCGCGAAAATTTTAACGATCTCCTCGCGTTCCTCGCTGTCGCGCGGGAGCGAAGCTTCACCAGGGCGGCGGCAAAGCTTGGGGTTTCCCAATCGGCGTTGAGCCACACCATTAATGGTTTGGAGGCAAGACTCGGCCTTCGGCTATTGACTCGCACCACGCGGAGCGTCTCCCCGACCGAGGCAGGTGAACGCCTGCTCCGGACCGTGGGCCACCGCTTTGAGGAGATCGAGGCCGAACTGGATGCTCTAAGTGAGCTTCGGGAGAAGCCCGCCGGCACCATTAGGATTACGGCCACCGACTATGCGGCCGACACGATCCTCTGGCCGAAACTTGCGAAATTCCTGCCGAAATATCCGGACATCAAGGTTGAGATCACCGTCGACTACGGCCTGACCGACATCGTTGCCGAACGTTATGACGCTGGCGTGCGATCCGGCGAGCAAGTGGCGAAGGACATGATCGCAGTCCGTATCGGGCCGGACATGCGTATGGCGGTGGTCGGCGCGCCTTCGTATTTCGCGAAGCGATCACGACCAAAGAAGCCACAGGACCTGAGCGACCATAACTGCATCAATCTGCGTCTGCCGACTCACGGCGGGTTGTACGCGTGGGAATTCGAAAAAGGCGGCCGCGAACTGAAGGTGCGCGTTGAAGGCCAGCTCGTCCTCAACGGCACCATTCAGATGCTCAACGCCGCGCTGGCTGGATTCGGCTTGGCCTATGTGCCGGCAGATCTAGCGCAGCCGCATGTGGCTCAAGGACGTCTCAAGCGAGTGCTTGAGGATTGGTGCCCGCCTTTTCCCGGGTACCACCTCTACTACCCGAGCCGCCGCCACTCCTCACCGGCATTCGCCCTCCTGGTTGACGCGCTGCGCTACGGACGTTAGCGGGAATTTTCCATGCTCCACGCTGGAATGGGAGTATGCCGTGGCAAGCCCATCGCTCTTGACCGGTAATGCATTACCATGGTAATCAAAAAGTATGGCACTAGCACATTCGAAGATCACAGCTCAGGGACAAATTTCTGTTCCCGCCGAAGTGCGGCGAAAACTCGGTATCGGCCCTGGCTCGGTGCTGGAATGGGAAGAGGAAGGCGACGCAGTGGTGGTACGCAAAGCTGGCCGGTATACGTCGGAAGACATTCATCGGGCGATCTTTGCGCAACGGATACCGGCTTCGAAGAAGGTAGAGGAATTCGATAAAGGCGTGCGGCGCTATATGAAGAAAAAACATGCGCGCCGTTGATACCAACGTCTTGGTCCGTCTGGTCACGCGCGACGATCGGAAGCAGGTTGCTGCCGCGGAATCATTCGTGAGTAAAGGGGCGTGGGTGTCCACGTTGGTTCTCATGGAAGCGACATGGGTTCTTACCGCTGTGTACGACCTGACTCACGCGGAAATCGCGACGGCCATCGACATGCTTTTGCATCATCGAGATCTGACCCTCCAAGAGTCCGATAGCGTGGCCGCAGCACTCGAGCAGTATCGCAACCGCCCGGCGTTGGGGCTCTCCGATTGTTTGATCCTCGAAACAGCGCGGAAAGCCGGCCACCTTCCGTTGGGAACCTTCGACCGAAATTTCTCCAAACTCGACGGAGCCGAAGGACTGTAGCTCGGCCCCACTTGGCCTCCTCAGAAAAGTAACCTGCCCGTTAAATTCTCCGAGCCTTTTTCGTCTTCAAGCTCGATTTGACGCCCGTATATGATAATCATATACTGTCCGCATGTCCGAGGTGTTGCGGGGAATCAAAGGGTTCGAATGGGATGAAGGAAACTCCGCCAAAAACGAAGCGAAGCACGGAGTGACAGACCGTGAGTCTGAGGAAATCTTTTTTAACAAACCGCTGGTTGTTACCCGAAGCTCAAAGGGGGGAAGGGAGATTCGGTACGTTGGGCTGGGGAAGAGCTACGGCAGTCGGCTTTTGACCGTAGTGTTTACCGTTCGTGCGAACCGAATGCGGGTAATCAGCGCGCGCCCGATGAGCAAAAACGAGAGGAAAGTGTATGAAAAAGAAGATTAAGCCGGTGCCAAAGTTCAGAAAAGAGCAGGACGAGCGGGAATTTTGGAGCACGCATGACACCACGGACTACTTCGATTTTTCCAAGTCGAACCGTGTCGAAATTGAGTTTGACCGTGGCATCGAAGCTCCGGTGAAGTCTATCTCACTTCGATTGCCTCGCGAGATGCTCAATCAACTCAAGGTCCTGGCCAATAAGAAGGATATTCCCTATCAGTCGCTCATCAAAGTTTATCTTGCGGAGAAGATTGCCGAAGAGCGCAAAGCAAGTTAGATCCTATGGCTTATAACGCAAGGAGGACCAGGCATTCGGGGCCTAAGCAAGGGCGCGGCGCTTTCTATGGCCCTGAGGCTGAGGCGAGCAATCGGCGTCGCCGGCAAGACGATAAGCAGGCGGTGTTAAATGAGAGGCATCACAGGGGACACGGCGATCCGGCTGGAAACGTTTTTCAAAACGTCGGACGAATTCTGGATGAACCTGCAAATGCCCTATGACCTGCGTAACGCTGCGAAGGTGCTGCCGGCGAGGGTGAGAAAGAGTATTGAAAACAACCGGAGTGTGCCGGCATGATACGCAAGACCGACGAAGCGACTTTGTCGCGAGCCAAACGACAGGCGGGCCCGCTATTTGACGTTCTTGCCAAGCCAATCCGCATAAATCCTGGCGATGCGGTCAGCGTTGTTCTGCAACATGAACTCGTGCCCATTGCCGCGAATTCCAAGATCCGGCAGATAGATTGTGAGCGCGTTCCCGCCTTTCTTCCTGATCTCGGCGGCCACATCGACGGGCGACACACATCGCGATGCGGAAGGCAGGTATTTCGCGCCTGACACCGCGCCGTCCGACTTGGAGTAATCGGCATTGACGTGAAGCACGGGGATGTGGTGTGCGGCGACCGTGTCGATGAAGGCTGGGATATCGGGCGTCTGTCTACAGCCCTCAATGTGAGCGATGGCTTTGAACAGTTCGGGTCGCTCGATCACCATCTGCTGCGCCAGCTCACCGCCTCCGGACCAGCCCATCCAGATAACCGGTCGGCCGATCCTTTCAAGAAGCGCATAAAGGGCCGCATTTCTGACGCGGCGACCTGAGTCGAAGGTATAAGTCATTTGCATCGCAAGCCAGTTGTTCACGCTCTCCGTGTCGGTTGGCATCTGGTTCATGGGATCGGAGTGCGGCGTGGAGTCCTCCTTCGGATCCGGGTTGAACCCAGCCTTGCCGAACTCCGGTCCATGCTTCCTCGAAGCCCACTCGGCGCTGTTCCCCTGCTTTATTTTTGACTTGTCGTTGACAGTAAGGTCAACGCCCGCGCGCCCGGTCCCCGGCGGGTCAACGACATAGACCGGATAGCCGGCCCTGGCGAACATGGTGGCCCAGCCCTCTTCGCCATTCGCCCGCCCAAGAAAATTCGTCCCCGACTGGGTTGTGTGGAGCATGACAATGGGCGTCGCTTTCGCATTTACCGGAATGAACGCCTCGACATAAAGGTGTCCTGTCATTCCCAGCGTTCCGTCAGGTCGTTTGACGCGCTCGCCGCCCACGAAAAAGCTCTTGTAGGATTCGAGCGTGAGAGGCTTTTTGAATGGGTCGTCCGTGGCGCTTGACTGGTCGGCACCCTGTTTGGCAGGGCTGGATTGAGCAGCAAAAGCCCGCCCACTGACAACATGGCCGACACAGAGCAACAAGAAACAAACGGTGACCGACTGCACGAGAAGGTTTGACGAATGCATTATTGTCATGTCTGGTTTCCTCCAACTCCTGCTTCAAAAACTGATCCGCATAAACCGCCGGCGATTTTCGTGACTAAACCCTTTCTCGATCAGGGTTCGGAAAAGCGCTACTCCGTAAACGTCAGACTGCGTGAACCCGGCCTTCGTTCCTTCAATCCCGGAGACGCTCACGGGGTATCTTTAGCGCCTTTCCAATGTCTGATGTCGAAAATTCTATTCACACTGTTTTATGAGGCTGTCAAGGAGAAAGAGGAGAAAAGGGGACGCGAACCCTCTTTAAAGCGCGGTGGTGTTCTCGCAGTTCTTCCGGGCAGCCGCGCTGCAGCACTTACCGGGATACTTGCGGACGGCACCTGGGTGCCGATGGCGACGGTGCACTTTGCCGCAGTAACCGCAGCACTGCTCGCCGGCTGGATGGCGGCGCGGGCTAGCGCTTTTAAGTAGAGTTAACGCGACCGCTCTCTCGTTACTCGTCAGGCCTTCTGCCGGTCCACCGGGTAATCCCGAATAATTCGTCCAAACTGAAACAACAAAACCTCGCTCTCACGTTGAGCACGTGGTGAGATCGACGAAAATCCGAAATCTCAAAATACAAGACTTGACCCCATCGCCGTGACCCCGGCGCCGGCTTCCGTGCTGCCTCACCCGAACAAACATGAAATCGTCGTCGTCGCGGGAGGTACGGCGTACATTGTGGACCCCGACACGCAGAAGGTGATCCAAAGCTTCGGGGGCGATCTCCATTTCGCCGCTCACATACTAGCGCTGGGGGCCGTTATCGTTGGTAATGGGCTGTGGTTCGAGTGCGTGCCCGCGCAAGGAGCAGGCTGGCGAACACGACGAATTTCTTGGGAGGGCATGAGAAGTGTGCGTCTGGCGGACGACACCTATCTGCGTGGCGAGGCGTATAGCTCGCTCGATGATGGATGGCATCCGTTCACAGTGAATCTAGTGAACGGAGAAGTCCAGGGAGGTTCATACGATGGTCCACCGATGTGAACAGCGAGCGCTGTCCCAACCGGGCGTTGCAGGCGGACGATCATTTCGATTCGCTCGCCGCTGAACGCCACGACGTTAACCTTCTAATTGAATTGATCTCCTACGAACAAATCCTGATGTCCCCTCCGTTCGCGAAGGCTAGTTCAAGCGGCCGTTTTCTGCTGTTGTTCGCTTGACCACCCGCAGGCACAGCGATATGGTCGGGCCTAGGCCTAGTGGCAGATGCGGTCCAACGAAAGTGCGTTTCCTATTGACGGAGCCCAGGGGATGTCCCTGGGGTTGTGTGCAGATACTGTCGAGACAGGCGGTGGCAATGAGATCTCTTCGAGGGATGAGCGTGATTGCGATGGCAGCCGTGCTAGTGGCTTCCGTGTCCTCTGCCCAGGCGAGACACCATCACCGTTCGACCATGACTAGCGCCCCGCCGGCGAGCGGTTGGGTCAGGGAAGTGACGAACAAATTTTTTCCACTGCCTCCCGGGACAACATACCACTACGTCGGGCAGACCGACGGGATCCCGACAAGCGACGACATGGAAGTGAGGCATCAGAAAAAGATGATCCTCGGCGTCCCGTGCACGGTCGTGCATGACGTCGGCTACACGAACGGCGTGCTGAGCGAGGACACTTTTGACTGGTACGCCCAGGACACGGATGGCAATGTCTGGTACTTCGGAGAGGACACGAAGGAACTGGACGCTACCGGCAACGTGATCAGCACCGAGGGGAGCTGGGAGGCCGGCGTCGATGGCGCTCTGCCGGGGATCATCATGGAAGCGAACCCGCGCGTCGGAGACAAGTACCAGCAAGAGTTCGCCGCCGGTGTCGCCGAGGACAAGGCCCAAGTCCTTAGCCTCAACAAGAGCGCCTGCGTTGCCTACGGCTGCTTTGACGACCTGTTGGAAACTAAGGAGTGGTCCCCGCTCGAGAAGGGCGTCACCGAGCACAAGTATTACGCTCCAGGGGTCGGCAACATCCTCGCCGATGTTGTGAAGGGAGGCGACGAGCACAGCGAGCTCGTCAGCATCACGAAGTAGCAATCTGCCACGGGGCGGCTGGAAGAATGTGGCCGCTGAGCGGTCGGACGGTGCGCTAAAACTTTCGACGCGGCTGTTGTAGCCGAGAGGTCATTAAGGTCAGGTCTTGTATTTTAATATTTGGTGTTAACGTCTGGATCAGGCCTGAGTTGAGCGTTGTTGTCGGTCGGCCATTTCTTTTCCGTTGCTCGGGGTCTCGATCCGCCTCAGGAGGAAATCAAGCGCAGATTTGTAGTTCTAGACTTTCCTGCTTTTGTTTCGTTCATCCCGTACAGGCACTTTTGAATTCAACTCCCCAACTTCTTGCTCGCGAGCCCCTCGCCGTCGCACAGCTTGACCCACCGATCTGCGGATGCACGCGGCCACCTAAGCCGCAGTCGGTGCCGGCGATGAGTGGTCCCGCGCTGCCGGAGTGATGCTGCCCTCGAACGAAAGAGGTCACAAGTACGAATCTTGTCGGGTGGGCCAGACCTCAAATCCTTACTCCGGCGCATACACCACGATGCATCCACGGCAGGCCAACTCCTTCGCTGTCGTGGCCACATAGACGCGATTGTTGGCGAGACTCGCCTCGAGCGAGCGCGCGCCATTCGACGTCGGTAATTGCTGCAGGCCCTTTTTCGTCTTGGTGTCGACCACCATCAAGGTTCCACCTGAGGTGGAATGGTAGTACTGGCCGAGTTTGCGATTGACCGTCGAGCCGCCGTTGCCCCCGTATCCCGTGAGATAGGTTTCCACCTTGCCGGCCGCGATATCGAAAATCGCCATGTCACCGCCGGGCTTGGGAGACGGGCCGTGGGCGTTGCTGCAACCCAGGAAAATGGTCGAGTCCGAGACGATGGAGAGACTATGCGGATGACACCCGAGTTCGTGCAGCTTCACGAGCTTGCCGTTCTTGGGATCGGTCTGCGCCAACAATCCCTTGGTGGCGTCCGCGCGTGATACCGGGATGGCTGTGTAGAACATGCCGCTTGGTGCGTGATACGCGGAACGCTCCAGGTTCTCGCCGGATTGCGGAATAGGGATCTTCGCCAGGATTTTGTGATCGGGCGCAGTCGAGATGAAGCTCAGGAACGGGGGATCGTCGTTCGAATTGGCGACGATGACGACGCCGATGTCTTCGCCCAAGGCCATCCCGTTGGCGCGCTTGGTTCCGCCAGTGGCGACCGTCCGCGTGATCCGGCCGGTCTTGGCATCGATCACCTTGATCGTGCTGTCGCCGTCGCTCACCCATACTTCGGCGCCGCCGACGACAACACCATTCGGCCCCGAGGCATTGCCATCCTTCAACCGTCCGACGAAGCCCGGTATCCGCGAGACGAATTTGTCGGTCTTGGTATCGAAGACGACAACGGATTTGTTGGTCTTGTCGGCGAGATAGCCAAGACCCGTCGTTTGGTCGATGGCCATTATGCCGATGTCGGTGATCGGATCACCGGGAATTGATATTTCTGCGACCTGTTTCAGGCCTCCGGCCTGCGCGGGACTAGCGGAGATCATGGCGGCGAGTGCGGCAACGATCACGGACGTGCAACGCGACTTCATCGGCTCCCTCCCTGTATCTTTTCTTGGCAAGCATTAGCGACACATTATCACGATCACACCCATGGACGCATCACTACAATAGAGAGAGCCATAATGAAAGCCCCTTGAGCCACAAGCGAAAGCAACCGAACCTCGGCAGCGCGAATTTTTTCGACACGCAGACCTGGCAGTTCGAAGTCGGGAGCAGGCAGCAGTGTCAGACTTGCCCAAGTCTATTTGCGACGGTGCACTTTGCCGCAATGACCGCAGCACTGCTCGCCGGCTGGATGGCGGCGCGGGCTAGCGCTTTTAAGTAGAGTTACGCGACCGATCTCTCGTTACTCGCCAGGCCTTCTGCCGGGCTCACGCTTTGACGTTGAACGCGCGGTGAGACCGACAAAAATCCGCGACACAGAGGATCACTGAAAAGGTGTTCCACGAGTTTGCAGGCTACGCGGAGCTATCCGTGCTCAAGTGCTTGACGGCTCGCCGCTTCGGCGCTATAGCTCCCAAAAAAAGACTGTGTGTAAATTCCTATCCGTCGTCACGGAAATTTTTCGCTGCAGGAGAACGTCCATGTTTAGCACTCGCTCCACCCGCTTGATTACTCGCGCTGTATTTGTGCTCGGCTTCCTTGTCGGCTGTCACGTCTGGTCGCCGGTTGGCTTTGCCCAGACGCCGGCCGATGGGCAAGGGAAAGTTAAGATTGAGTGGCTGGGCCACGAATTCTACCGTCTGACCTCGCCCAAGGGCGTGGTCGTGATCACCAGTCCTTGGCTCGCCAACCCGGATGGTCCCGTGCCGCTGGACAGCCTGGCAAAGACTGATTTCATCCTGGTGCCGAACGCGCACAACGACGACATGGGAAATCCGCTCGAAATCGCCGCGTTGTCCGGCGCCACGGTCATTACCCCAGGTCCGCTGGGAAACTGGCTCGTCGAAAAAGGACTCAAGAAGGAGCAGTTCCGGCGCGCTGGGGTCGGCGATCGATTTGTCTTAAAAGGCATTACCTTCAAGATCGGTCCGAGCAGCCATGACAACACTCTTCCGACGGGCACCGACGGTGGTCCTGCCGCGTCGTTCTTCATCACCTTCGAGAATGGTTTCACCGTTTTCTACAACGGCCATTCCACCCTGGTCGGCGGCCTGCCGCTCTACGCCGAGCTATACCAGCCCGATCTGGCGATCCTGGGACTCTTTGGCGACCCGCGCGAGTTCGCCCAGGTCGCGCGCCTGATGAGCACAAACAATCCGAAGCTGCGCACCGTTATCCCGAGCCATATGCGTCCCGGCGCACCGATAATCGCCGAAGGGAAGCAAGAGTTGGCACGCCTGGGCATCGGCGGGCTGATGTTCGTGCCCGAGTTGAAAAAGGTATACGAGTATTAGCGGGCAAAGGGGAGAAACGTATGACTATAGCCGAGGGCTCCTCGGGTGCGCGCGAGATTCGCATCTCGGCGGACTCGTATGTGGGGGAGAAAGGGGTATGCGAACCTTTTTCACGTTTGCGGTTTCGTTAACTCCGACGGTTTTCTAGGTCTGCCCCGGGGTTGCAGTGTGGATTTTAATCCGAGCATAGCCGCGATCTGTGTCTTCCAAGTTTCCGTGCCGTAGGATGTCCCGCGATTGACGCGCTTCCGCAGCACTTGTCGATCCCCAAGGATTGTTCGACAAGCGCCCCCAAATAAACAAATTTACGGCCTGAAATGCTATTCGGAATTGAGACCGGCATGATGGCACTAAGCCTATCGCAGGAGGGGTCGAAGCTATTTGACGGAGTTACGAACCGGATTCCCGGCTTCGTTTGCGAACTTCCGAAGGGCGTTTGGCTCCATCGCGGGCCACAGTCTTCCAGAATTTGCCGTGTGATGCGCCTTTGCCCGCTTTAATGCTTCTTCGCGACTTGCTGAGCAAAGACTGAAAACGGCGCGAGTGGGCTACATCAGCCTTTCCAGATCGTCATTATTCTTGGGCGCCAGCAATACCGCAGCGGCCTTGCCGTTACGCGTGATGACGACCGGCCCCTCGTTCTCGCATTCGTCTACATAAGCACTGAGATGGGCTTTCACGTCCGCCAGCGCTGCGATCTTGATAATTCAAACTCCTCTCCGTCTGGTCAAGAAAAAGGTTCGCGTCCCCTTTTCCCCCTTCCCCAACGCGAAGTTGCGCAGTAAAATCGTTCCCGCTCCGCCACAGGGTGCCACCGAGCCCCCGACCGGATCACGCCCAAGGTCAGGGATAGCCACCGCGCATGAGCTGGGCCCGGCTGCTCAAACGGGTTTTCGACATCGACATCGAACGCTGCCCGAACTGCGGCGGCGCTTTGAAGATCATCGCCGCTCCTTCGATACGCTCAGGACAGGCACCGAAGATCCGCCGGTGATCATCAAGATCCTCAGGCATCTGGGCCTACCGAGCCGCGCCCCGCCGCGTGCGCCGGCGCGTCGAGTCGATCTATTCCAAACGATCTGAGGAGCCGAAAACCGCCTGCCAACTCAAGCCGACGGCGCCGCTCGCTCTGAGTTCGACCGAGCGGCGCGATCTCCAGCCCCGCGCGCACCTGCGATCTCCGCGCCGCCCCGACCCTGCCATCCAAGACCCCAACAAGGCCGCTACTCTTACTCAACTCAGCTGCGCTTGACAGGCTCGGCGCGCTGGCGATATACCTCCGCTCAGAAAAAAGGTGGTTTAAAATTCCTATCCATAGCGATCGCGTCGACGATGAACGTGGATGCGACACATGCGCGCGTGCAATGGTGAGCATTTGTTCCATCCCGAACGACCTCAGCGGCGACAACAAGCTCGAGAGGTTGTGGAGAATCGGCTCCGCTGAGCGAGGTGTCGCATGCGTAGTATGATCGATTCCACCGATGCGTTCGAGGCGTGGATGCGGAAGTGGACCGACGTCTCGCGGAAGCTGCTCAAAAAGAAGCACCGCAGGATGTGCGAGGGACCGTTTCCCTTCCTGCGGGCGACATTCTACCGGTGGATTGAGCAGTGGCCCCTCGTCTGCCCGCGGCTTGCCGATCGAGACGAGGACGTGCTGCTCGCCGTAGGCGACCTGCACGTGGAGAACTTCGGCGTCTGGCGGGACTCGCGCCAGCGGCTCGTCTGGGGCGTGAACGACTTCGACGATGCGTGCGAGCTGCCGTTCACGAGCGACCTCGTCCGCCTCGCCACCAGTGCCATGCTGGCAGCTTCTGACGCGCGTGTGAACGTGTCGGCGCGCGAGGTCTGCGCGCTCTTAATCGAAGGATATAGATCAAGCCTGAAGCTTGAGGGCCAACCGATTCTGGTTGCGAGCGGTCAAAATCCCGCGCTCGTGACGCTCACGAAAGACACGCAGGAAGATCCGCAGACGTTCTGGAAGAAGAAGCTCGATCCGGAGAAGAACCCGCCGATCGACGGTCGCGATCTTCCAAAAGGCCTCGAGGACATGTTCGGCGCTTCGTTCCAGCCCGGTGCGCGTCCGACATTCCGGGAGCAGAAATCGCCCGGCGGCCTGGGCAGCCTCGGCCGCAGGCGCTACACCGCCGTCACCGTCCCGAGCAAAGGCGTCCGCGACGGACGCGAAGCCAAGGCGCTCGTCCCATCTGCGCTCTATTGGTTGACGGGACAGACTCACATGCCGTCGCAGACCGCGACGCTTCTTCAGCACGCGATCCGTGATCCTGATCCCTGTTTCCAGGTCCACGACCGCTGGCTGATCCGTCAACTGGCGCCGGACATTGCGAAGATCGACATGCCGAAGAACCAGGACGACAAACGGCTCGTACTGGCGCCGGATCTTCTCAGGCTGATGGGACACGAGACCGCCAACATCCATCTCGGCAGCCGGAGCCGTCGGGATCTCGAGACGCGGTTGAATCGATTGAATCGCGATCGCCAGTGGTTCTCCACTGCGACGGAGCGGATGGTCGCATGCACTCGAAAGGACCACGCCGAGTGGACCTCGCACTTCCACGAGTCGTGACCATCGACGATCGATGCAGCGGGATCAGCGCTGCGGGGCACCGCCTGGCTGGCGTTCCGCAGCGCGATATCCCCTGAGCATGTTTACCAGCGAATAGTTCGCTTCGTGGCAGGCATATTCGTAGAGTGGACCAGGCGACCGCTCCATGGTCAACTCGCCTTTCCACGGTTGGGTGAACGCCGTCGGATCGTCGATCTCGAATTGATAGAGGAGCGTGTTGGCGTCGAACAAGCTGAAGCGCTCGACGAGGCGGAGATTCCGATCCCAGCCGAAGTTGTTGCCGGCGTCGCCGTAGAAGCCGCCGCTGTCGTTGAAGTTGGTCGTGTCCACGACCAGCGTGTTGCCGACCCAGTGTCCGATTGAATCACCCATCCAGCGCCTGATGGTCGGCGACAGATCTGGACAGCCGTCCGTGTGAATAATGCGGGTGTCGTGAATCATCTCTACGTGGACGAGGACGGCATCTTTGTCTGCACGATCTGATAGTTGCTGTTGTAGGAATACGGCAGCATCGGCGGTGCGGCCGTCAAGAACGCGAGACACTGATCCTGCAGTCCCGTGTCTTCGGCGCTCTCCAGGTTCCGCTGCGTCTCGACCCGGCGCCGCTTGATCTCGGCGTACGCGGGCGTCAGCGCTGGAATCCGGCCGTCAGGCGGGTCCGCTGGAGTTCATGGAGCGCCTGGCTGCCCTGGTGCCGCGCCCGCGTTTACATAAGATCGGCTTTCATGGCGTTTTGGCGCCCAACGCGAAGTTGCGCAGTGAAATCGTTCCCGCCCCAGCAGAGCGCGCCACCGATCCACCAACCGATCACGCCCAAGGTCAGAGAGAGACACCGCGCATGAGCTGGGCCCGGCTGCTCAAAATGGGTCTTCGACATCGACATCGAACGCTGCGTCGGCGCGTCGAGTCGATCTATTCCAAACGATCTGAGGAGCGAAAACCGCCTGCCAACGCTAGCCGACGGCGCCGCTCGCTCTGAGTTCGAGCGAGCGGCGCGATCTCCAGCCCCGCGCGCACCTGCGATCTCCGTGCCGCCCCCGACCCTGCCATCCAAGACCCCCAACAAGGCCGCAACTTTTACTCAACTCAGCTGCGATTGACAGGCTCGGCGCGCTGGCGATATATCTCTGCTTAGAAAAAAGGCGGTTTAAAATTCCTGTCCCGCACAAAGACAGGTACTTGGGGTCAGACTTTTACTTCTAGACTTTCTTGCTTTTTGTTTCGTTTAGCCCGCACAGGCACTTTTGAATTTCAACTCTACAACTTCTTGCTCCCGATCGCCGCGCCGTCGCGCAGGGCGCGCAGCTTGGCCCAGGCGATTTGCGTATGGACGCGGCCGCCGAGGCCGCAGTCGGTGCCGGCGATGACGTTTTCTTGGCCGACGATTTCAGTGAACATGATGATGCGATCGGCTACCAGCTCCGGGGTGCTCGACGAGGTCGGTGGCGTGGCTGACCACGCCCGGAATCAGGATCTTTCCGGCGGGGAGTTTCACGTCGCGCCAGATTTTGAATTCATGTTCGTGGCGGACGTTGCGGCTTCGATCAAGTACCCCTGGGCGTTGACGCGGAGCACGGGGATGGCGTCTTGCAATCACAGGGTCTCCAGGGCCAAACGAAGAACGATGTGACGGTTTGCAATCTTACCGGACGAACTTCCACGTTTCCGTAATTCCGGAAAGGTGGAAATGTACCGTTAGCGGCGCTCACGGGTAGCGGTGGGTTTATCGAAGGAGCGAACAGATCACAATGTCGTCGCCGAGCGGAAACTACTCTGCAACTATTGACCGTTGTTGCTCGGTCTGGCAAAGCTTTGGTCGATGAGGCTTGCCAATGGGGATCGAGCGGATCTCGGGACAAAGCTTGAGGACTACGTGCTGAACCTGCGCCATCGAGAAGGGCGTCACAAGGCTCGGGTTTTTGAATCGACGCTTGGTATTACACTCGCGAATAGCGACGTGTTGCGTCAGGCGATTCTTTCGGCAGCCGCCAATTCGGACGACGCTGAGCCGCTTGGAAACAACGGTCATGGAGAGGTTTATATTCTGCGTTTTCCGTTACAAACACAGAAAGGAATTGCGACGGTTTTGACTGCGTGGATTGTCCGAGACGGCGAAGACTTTCCGCGGTTGATAACTTGCTATATACTCTAAGCATGCTTGACAAAATGAAAATGCATGACGTGGTCGCATTGCTGCAAGATGTACCAGCGAAGCACTTCGAAAGTGGCCGGGCTTTGCTTTTGCGTCGCGGGCAGATTGGCACCGTGGTGATGAGCTATCCGGATGGTGCCTACGAAGTTGAGTTTGCCGATCGCGACGGTCGCGCATTTGCAATTTTATCCCTCCGGCCCGAGCAGTTGATCGTTCTTTGCGATACCCCCGATTTCGCGGCAGCATAAAGGAGCCCGGAGGAAATCAAGAGTCAGACTTTTACTTTTAGATTTTCTTGCGTTTATTTCCATAATCCCGCACAGGCGCTTTTGAATTCAACTCCACAATTTCTTACTCGCAATCGCCGCGCCGTCGCGCAGGGCGCGCAGCTTGGCCCAGGCGATTTGCGGATGGACGCGGCCCCCCGGGCCGCAGTCGGTGCCGCGTGGTCCCTAAAACCAAATCCTACCATCTTGGCCGACCCTACGATTTATCCTGGCAGATGCTTGGGGGTCAATGGGAGATGCTTGGTAGTCAGGTCCGCATATCTAAACAAATCGGACCGATAACGAGCCTCGCGATTCGGTTGATCGTGCAAAAGCTCAGACTGACCTCGAAGACTCTTAAGACAAATCCGGACTTACACTCTGAACTGTGCAATCAGGTCATCCTCCGGGTCCGCGCCGAGACCCGGGCCCTGCGGGACTTCAACTCCGCCGTTGATCACAGGCACGGTCTTGGCAAACGGAGTAGCGCCGAAATCAGCAAACATCCGCTCGAGCGGGGATTCTTTGTCTTTTGCCGCCATGCAATGCAGCACCGCTAGAAACGCCGGTCCGATATAAAAAGCATTGGGTACGCAGGTGGCGCCCGCTTGCTCGACCTCGGCTGCTACTTTTGCCATGGCGGTGACGCCCAGTTTGACCATGGCGGGCTGAATGTAATCGGCCTTGCCGATGGTTACCATTCTGCGAAAATCACGCAGGCTGGTGGCGTTCTCGCCGATCCCCACGGGCACGCCGGTTATCGTGCGCAGCTTGGCGAGTGCTTCGAAGTCCTCCGGAGGATAGATCGGCTCCTCGACCCAGAACGGCTTATACGGCGCCATCGCCGCGACTGGCGCCTCGGCTTCGGCGGATGTCCAGGCGCAGTTTGTATCGACCATCAGAGGAATGTCCGGACCCGTCACCTCGCGCGCGGCCGCGACCGCCGCGGAAGTACGCTCATGCAGCTTAATGTAACGAAAACCGCGTTCGAGAGCGCGAGCGGTGTTGCGCTTGATGTATTCTCGGTTGCCCGAATATTGAAGCAGCGAGGCATAGCATTCGACGTGTGTGCGCTTGGCGCCGCCAAGGAGCGTCGACACCGGAACACCCGCAAGCTTCCCCCGAATGTCCCACAACGCAATGTCGAGTCCCGCGAGCGCGTGGGCCAGCGGACCGGAGCGGCTTAATGAAAGCAGCATGCGTTCGATGCGCGGGAGAAGTTGCTCGTCCGAAACCTTCTGTCCAACGGCGAAACGCCTGATCCAGTTATCAAACGCGGCGATGACCATCGGACGGGCCGTGCCGAACGACTCACCCCACCCGACCATGCCGTGACTCGTCGTCACGCGTACATATAGGCTTTCAACATGCGTACGCGGCACACCTTGAGACATGGGCGGCGGCGCCCAGATGTCCAATGGAATCCGGAGCGTAATCGTGTCGATAGCTGTGATTGTCTCGTCCATGTTCCCCTCAATGTAAAGTGCATTTCGCCTACTGCATGTTTTTACCCCGCAGGTGCCCCATGGGAATGCTCGGCCCCCTTTGGAAACCCCATTTAACAGTGCCCGCAGTAACACGGCGCGGAATATTGGATTCAAAGCAGGAATTCCTAAAAATGTCGAGGCAAATCACTACACGGCAGCACGGAATTGACACCCTGGAGACCGGTGTAATATACCGGTGACGGAGGTACAGCGATGTCAGCAAACGGCTCCAAGTCGGCAAAAGTCCGCGCCACACTGAATCATCCCATCATCGACACCGACGGGCATACCGTCGAATTTACGCCGGTGTTTTTCGACTACATCAAGGAAGTCGGCGGCGCAGGCATGATCGAGCGCTACAAGAAAGCCGTCGCCAGCCGCTCCAACAACCGCTGGATGGAACTATCCGAGGAAGAACGCCGTTACACGCGCGCGACCTGCCCGCCCTGGTGGGCGCGGCCGGCGAAAAATACGCTGGATCGAGCGACCGCGTCGTTGCCGCACTTGCTGTATCAACGCATGGACGAGTTGGGTCTGGGTCGAGTGGCTGGGGTCGGACCAAGCTAAGTCGCCGTAAATTCGGACTTTTCGTTCCAAAATCTAGCAGGCTGCTGAAAAAGGCATGTTTTGAAAAATTACTCCCTAAAATCATTGAGTTTTTTGCATCGTTTTTTGCTCGAAAGAGACTTTTTCAGCACCCTGCTAGTGTTTTCCGATCTTAGAGCCTCATTTTTACCGGTAAAATTGGACGCGTAAGTTTCACCTTGCTCGCGGAGCGCATATGTGCCGCTCCCTTCAATCACTTCGCGATTTCGCTCTTCACCTTCTCAACAAAATTCAAATTGCCGACCGCGATCGCTCGTTAGGAGTCGCTTTTCGGCGTCAAAAATGCCGGTCTAAGCGCTTAACCAATGCCTTTTATGCCAACTTACGTCGGCAAATCGAGGACTTGCCTTGGTCCGACCCGTAGCCGGCGGCACCGAAATAGTCTGGCTACACTGCGCCGATTGGTCATTTGAGTAACATCCGCACCAGCTGACAGGTGACCAGTACAGAATAGGGTGGGCAGCGGCATTGTTTCTGCCGCCAGAGGTGAGTTTTGGCTTCGAAATGTTTTCGCAAGCGGTTGAAGTGGACGATTTTGCGATCTTTTTCGGTAGACCAACGTATCGCCGCGGCCCGGTTCGATCTTGCGTTCCGTAAGATCGGCTCCGCAACGACGCGATGGATCAAGTCAGCAATTGAACCGGGTGGGATCCGACGCCGGTGACCCAACCCCCGGAAGAATTTCTTCTTGACACCTTTTACGGAGGTGCCCTATTTTAGGATCGTCTAGGCTTCTCGGCCCTGATAAATCCCAGCGTGATGGGGCGCTGTCACTCGTGTTTTCTGCGGGAGGAGGATGGGGTCGGACCAATGCAAGGTATTGATTCAGCAGCAGAAGACTGCATATATAGCGTCCTCTGGAGGCTTAGCGCCTCGTTTTTGGCCCCGAATTAGGTGCTCTAAGAAGCTGATGCCACGCGCCAACCGCCATTTTCTATCGGGTCATGTTTGGCACATCACTCACCGCTGCCATGAAAAAAATTTCCTGCTGAAGTTCGCGCGCGACCGGCGCCGTTATTTGCGCTGGGTGTTCGAAGCTAAAAAACGCTTCGGCCTTTCAGTGCTGGATTACATGGTCACGTCTAACCATATTCATCTTCTGATCAAAGACACCGGCCCAAACGTTATTGCCCGAAGCATGCAGTTGGTTGCGGGCCGCACCGCCCAAGAATACAACCAGCGAAAGACGCGGCAGGGAGCGTTTTGGGAGGACCGTTATCATGCTACCGCTATCGAAACCGACGAGCACCTGCATCGCTGTCTCGCGTACATTGATTTAAATATGGTCCGCGCAGGCCTGGTCGATCATCCTGTAAAGTGGGAGCACAGCGGCTATCATGAGATTCAACAACCGCCCAAACGCTACGCGGTGATCGATTTACCAGGATTAGTTGCGTTGTGCGGCTTCTCGAAACCGGCGGATTTTCAACGAGCCCATTACCAATGGATAGAGGTAGCTCTTCACAGCGACTTGGCGGTGCGAGACACGCGGTGGTCGGAAGCGGTTGCAGTCGGCAGCCTGGCTTTTGTCGAGAAGATCAAAGGCGAGCTCGGAGTCAAAGCCCTGCATCGTGACGTTGAGCAATTAGATGGAATCTATGCGTTGCGAGAACCCGGTGAAGCTTACGGGACTAATTTCGACACCCAAAATGAGTCTCTAAGGCCAGAAAACACGCTTCCATGGAAGAGAATTGCTGAGGTTCCAGCGACTTAGCGTGGTCCGACCCCGCACACATTCAATCTGGCCGGTGGTCAGGTCTTGAGTCTTGGTGTGTCCAGATGAATTGCTGTCGTGATCCATAGGGTGACTTTCACAGAAGTGAGAGAAGTCCCGCGGCGGTAAAAGTCAGAAGCCGCCTAGCTTGGGTAGCAGCATGGAGAGCAATCGACATGCTGAAGCCTATCGACAAAGTCAGCTGTGGGCTGATAAGCGAGTTACCGGGTTGCAACGTGAGTGAACGCTGAGCAAGCCTCGTTAAAGACAACATTCCGGCGGTCGAGCCGTTCAAGATTCGGCGAAGACGGCATGGACTATTTCAGACTGGCTGAGGGGATAGTTCACACCGGCGGGGTAGTGGCGGCGACACGGTAACAGGGAGACGATGGAAACTGGAGAAGTCCTGTATGCCCCAAGGAGAAATTCTTGGAAAGAGGTAGACCCTATAACTGACACGGGAAAGGGGTCGAATGGCAGCAGGATGGCGGAGTGGCCCGTAGGAGCGATGAAGTCCGGTAATGCGGATGGAGCGAAGGGGCCATGCTGAGTTTGGTTCTTTCGACCGCAAGGTGAGGCAGGGAAGGGATGACAAAACCTTTCGTTGATCTGCAAGAACTGAGGCGAAGGATATACCGTAAGGCGAAAGCCGAAAAGAGGTGGCGGTTTTGGGGTCTTTATGTCCAGGTCACAAGGGCAGAGACCCTAAGAGAAGCGTATCGAGAGGCCAGGGCCAACGATGGAGCGCCTGGTCTTGATGGAGTGAGTTTTGAGGACATTGATGCCCGAGGAGTAGAGGAGTTTCTAGCGGCCATTCGGCAGGAGCTTCTCACGGGGACTTACCAACCCAGCAAGAACCGGCAGGTAGAGATTCCCAAGGGCAACGGCAAGACCCGCAAGCTTGGAATTCCCACCGTCAAGGATCGGGTCGTACAGGGAGCTTTGAAGCTTATCTTGGAACCGATCTTTGAAGCTGATTTTCACACCAGTTCATTTGCGTACCGGCCCCGGCGTACGGCCCACCAAGCATTGGATCGAGTTGTACACGGGCTGGTGCAAGGACTGACTCAAGTCATTGAGGTAGATCTGAAGGGCTACTTCGACAATATCCGACATCATCTTTTACTTCGGAAGCTGGCCACGAGAATCGAAGATCCAGCGATCCTGCACTTGGTCAAGCAGATACTGAAGGCCAACGGAAAGCGAGGGGTACCACAAGGAGGAGTGCTCTCACCGCTACTGGCTAATTTGTATCTGAATGACTTGGACCAGGCGATGGAAGAGGAGATGGATAAGCGCAGGAGAAAAGGGAAGTGGGAGCGAGTGATTTACACGCGGTATGCTGACGACATGGTGATGTTGGTAGATGGGTATCCCCAATGGCGGCCGCATGTGGTGATGATTAGAAAACGGCTGCAAGAAGAGCTGAAGAAGGTCGAGGTGGAAATCAACGAAGAGAAGACGCGGGTGGTGGATTACGCAAGGGGTGGGAGTTTTGGGTTTTTGGGATTTGACCTCAGAGAGGGCCGCAACCGATTTGGTAAGCGCTTTGTTTTGCGCACGCCGATGAGGAAGAAACAGAGTGAGCTGGTTAAGCGTGTCGGGAGAATTTTGAAATTTTCTCGGCATCGAAAGCTCAGGGATGTACTGGAAGAGATCCGGCCTGTGATTGTGGGCTGGGTCAATTACTTTCGAGTCGGCAACGCGCGCCGAGCGTTTGACTGGATACGGTTTGAGGTGATGAGGAAGATACGCCGATTTGCGATGAAGCAGAAGGGCCGCCGCGGCTGTGGCTGGAAGAGATGGAGTAACGAGGTGATCTATAAACAGTGGGGACTGGTTAACGAGTACCGTGTCCAGTACTTCTACCGATCGCCCGTAAAAGTGTCTCCAGCACACTAGGCAGATAGCGCCGTACGAAGAACAGACTCAGGAAAGCGTAGTGCGGGAAATCCGCATGCTGCGTTTGACGTGGCGGGGGCTGGAAACGGGTTACGGTGAGGCTAGTGAGGCACCGTCAGACGAAAGAGACGGTAACAGATAGGCTCCACCTACGAAACGCCGCGCCAGTCCTCGACCCTACTTGGCACCTCGCGACCGGTAGGATGGCTATACTACAGCCACCCTACACCTTAACGACCAATCCACTTCCGTGTTCGGCAATCACGGCTTGAAGTTAAAGCAGCACCGAGATCTTCCTCAATCAGAAAGGCAATTGACAACTCTCCGGTCCGGCGTTTTTGCTCGGACAGAACAAAAAGCTGGCTTGAATTTCTTATGCATACGCGAGATCATACAGCGTGACCAATTCACGCGGGTGATCGTCTCGCCCCCGTAGCGCCGGCGCCCCTCTCCGCATAGTATAGAAAATAGAAGTTGAAAGGATTTCATTTGCCCCATCAGGACCGTCTCAACATCGCCGTGTTCATCGATTTCGACAACATCGAGATCGGCATCAAATCGACGCTCGGTGAGAATTTCGACGTCGGCGCCATCCTCGACGCCTTGAAGGAGCGCGGCGAGGTGGTCACCAAGATCGCTTACGCCGACTGGACGCGCGCGGGCGAGTACAGCCGCCACCTCACCCAGCACGCCATCCGCCTGGTGCAGCGCAACTTGACGCCCGGCGGCGACAAAAACGGCGCCGACATCAACCTGGCGCTCGATGCCCTCGAAATGGCCTTCACGCACCCGCACATCAACGCGTACGTGATCGTCGGCGGCGACAGCGACTTCCTCTCGCTGGTCGAGAAGCTCAAGCAATACGACAAGAAGGTGTTCGTCGTTGGTGGCCGGGCGTTCACCAGCGTCATCCTCCAGCGCAACTGCCACGAGTTCATCGCCTACGAGAACCTGACGGGCGGCCGCCGCTCGGTCGCCAAGGGCGGCCGCCCGGTGGCGCCCGCCGCCTCCGCGCCCATCGCGCAGGCGTTCCCCATCGTGCGCCGCGCGCTAAAGATTCTGTCCGACCGGGAAGTCTCGCCGCAGACCGGCCTGCTCAAGAGCACGCTGCTCCAGCTCGACTCGACCTTCTCCGAGCGGACCTATGGTGCATCGTCATTCCTCGATTTCGTCGAGAAGCTCGCGCAATCGGGTCTCGCCCAGCTCAAGCACACCGGTCGAAGCGTCATGGTCGAGCTGAACGAGAAGTTCGACGAGAGCGAGTCTTCGACCGCTGCCGCCGTCGCTGCGAGCCGGCCCGTCGCCGTCGCGCAGGAGCGCGACGCGGTTCGCGCGGCTCTGCCCGAGGCCGAGACCGAGCCGCGAGTGGTGATGGCCGAGGCCATGCAGGCGTCCCGGCCCGTCCCGATCGAGGCACCGGTCGTGCCGGCGGGCGATCAGGCCGACGGGGTCCGCCTGGTGGGCCAGATCCTGACCGCTGCCACGGCGGCACGGTGGCCGATATATCTGCGCAACGTCAAGCAGCTTTTACGGTCCGCCGAGGGCGGCTTCGACGAGCGCCGATACGGCTTCATGGGGCTGATCGATCTGCTGCGGGCATGTCAGCGCGAGGGCCTCGTGCGACTCGAGCGGGATCGTCGAGGAGGCCTGCTAGTGTTCAAGGGGCCGGCACTGCAGCAGACCGGCCCGTCGCCCGCGATCGCCCCGTGCCAAGAAGTGATGGAAGCCGAGCCCCAGGCTACGCTGGATACGCAACCCCTCGAAGCCGTAGACCGATTCGAGCTGGAAGAGCGGGTCGAGGAGGACCGGTTCAATGTCGAGCCGATGCCCATCGACTCGACGGCCGAGCTCCTCGGTGGCGCCAAGCCGAGACGTCCGCGCACCCGCGTCGCGGCCGCCGCCCCCAAGGCAGCGCGTGTGCCGCGAAAGAAGGCCCCGAAGAAGGCCGCGCCGCGCGCGTCCACGCGGTCGAGGAAGCCGGCCCGATCCGAGGACCCTGGCAAGAATGAGAATTGACGCACCCGGTCTCTCTTCATTCCTTCGGGTTTCATTCCCTCGGGTCGCCCATTCGCAGGCAGGTCAAGAGGCACAGACGTTCCTGTGAGAATTTTTCTTTTCCTCTTTTTCAACCCTCGCGGAATATGTGATCCCTGATTGACGCGCCCCTGTTTTCATCAGTTGGTGTCGGAGCGTAGGTCCGCACCAGTCACCCATCAGGATCAAGGCTTTGGGAGCTGTCCTCTACGGGCAGCGATCTCCCACCCCTGGCAATTTTCATTGCCCCAGAAAACTATCGGTACCACGCCGCGTCCAAAGGATCACAGATCCTGTGGCTGGGGTATTCTTCTACGGTCTGCCGATAAAGTCTCGTAGCGTGCAGCTTGTTGTTCTGCTTCTCTTCCAACTGCGCGGTATCGTATAAAACCTTCGCTTTATCGCCGCAGCCCACGAGCCGCAGCGCTGGTTCAAAAAGATCACGCAGTTGAATCTACTGCGGTTGGCGTTAAGGTAAGAATGAGTCCAGATGATGTCTTTACTTTGAACGGAGCGGATTATGGCCAAATGGTTTTTCGAACCAGGACATACGGCAGCGGAGTTTTGTGTGCGTCACATGATGGTGACTTTTGTGCGCGGCCATTTCAAAGATATTCACGGCACGCTTGTCTTCGATCCGGCGGACCCGGGCGCGACTTCCGTCGAGGCTACGATCGATGCTTCTGGACTCTGGACAGGGGAAGCGGCGCGCGACGTTCATCTTAAGAGCGAGGACTTTCTCGACGTGGAGAAACATCCGCAGATTACTTTCGCAGGGAAACAGGTCGAACTGGCCGGCGCGGCCGAAGCGGTTCTGAGGGGCGAGTTGACGATTCGGGGTATAACCCGCACGGTGCCGCTGCGTGTCCATTATCTAGGACAGTGGCAGACTCCGTGGTGGGAAGACGGAGTGGATAAGGGACCGAAGGCTAGGGCGGGCTTTGCCGCCACCACCACCATCAATCGCCACGACTTCGGCGTGAGCTGGAATAGCACTTTAGACAAGGGTGGCGTCGTCGTCGGCAATCTGGTTGAGATCACCATCGACGCCGAAGCGATCCTGCAAGATGGATGATCGCATGAAAGCGAGGCGTTAAGTCTTGGATCTCGCTCTTTCTTGTGGTTTGGCAGATTCCGCCTCGCAAAAGGATTGAGATCCCCGGGCGTGACGAAGGCGCTGGCGGTTGCTGCGCTAGAACTAGAACGCAAAACGCCTGGGATTTACCCCGGCGTTTCAATTGCACGCAAGATTTGAAGCTCAGGCAGCTCCGCGAAAGTTGGGGCGTTTCTCTACCACCATGGTACCCGCCTCGCTGTTGTAGCGGCCGCGTGCGATGTTCTCTAGATTTGTACCGGTGACGCGGATGAAACGCGCGCCGGCGGGGTAGGCGATGGAGTGGATGGCGCGGTTCTGGAAGATACCGGTCTGGCCGCGCTCGATGCGGTAGGTCTTCGCCTTTTCTATTGTCGCTTTGCCGGGAACCGAGCCGTCATCCGTGCGCTTCCACTCGCTCATGTCGGTATGTTTGACCGCCTGCCCATAGATTGCCCAGGAATCACCATGATCGTGCGGTCCGCCGGCATAGTCCCGGTCCATGATATGCGCCAGGATCTGGAAACCCAGCTCCGGGTCCTCATAGAGTAGATTGGCGCCGACGCTAGCGTTCGGCCCGCAATGGGCGGCGACGAAGTCGTCGTTCATCAGCAAGTCCTGCAATTTTTTTCGCACCGTTTCGCGCCCCGCCGGACCCGGGTCGGCCTTGAGGATGCGACGGCAGTCGGCGGCGAACTCATCGAGCGTGTAAGCCATGCTATTTCTCCTGACGTATCAGCAATTCGATCAACTTGTTTTCTGACGCGAGCTTTTAGCGCCGGACCGGGGAGTTGTCAACCGCCGGTCTGTCGGTTGAAAGGGTGAACAAGGTCTGAAGGAACCGATAAAAATGTAGGCGCCCTTTGTTCCTCATCACTTCGCCTCGCTGATTTCGAATCCCACGCTGCGCAGCAACGTGATGGTCTCTTCCTCGGTCAGTGTGCGTCCAAGCTTCTCATGTTCCCTGATCAGATACCGCATCATCTCGGGCTTGAGCACCATCCAATCCGGAACCTTGGCAATTGTGACCCCCTCTTCCATTTTTCCCTTCCGTTTCGGGCCGACCGATAGACTTTTCGTTCATCGCGCGCCTCTGACTCTTAAGCGCTTTGGTGGTGGCCGTCAAATCCGGGGCAGCTCAGCGCGTCCCCTTTTTCTCTCCTTCAAGCAAGTTGACGGTAAAAATTGCACACGGTCACGGGTCGTCAATAGCGTCGCCGACCGACAGCGCCGTCTAAGCACAACCGAGCCGATGCGACCGGAGGAAGGAACGTATCTGGCGCACCGCCAGGGGAATCCGCTCCTTCGGCTCCTTCCACGGGAACATGCTCACTTCCGCCTTCGGCGCGAGCATCGCGCTCTCCATGGCGACGGCGTACGGATGCGGCGTGGTATCGTCCGGCAGGATCAATACCGGCGTCCGGCAATTGCGCACGAAATCGCGTGTCACGGTCCAGACGAAGTCGGCGTTGGTGCGGTACATCTTGGTCAGAAATTTTTCGACCAGTTCCATCGTGATGTCGGACCGGCGCTTGACCAGATCGGGGCCCCAGCCCTTGATATTGTTGTCGTAGGAGTTGTTGGGCAGCTCCGGCCGGAATCCGCTTGGCTGCGCCAGCACCGCTGCGACGATGCGATCGGGCGCCCGCTTCAGAAGGTTCCAAATCAAGGGGCCGCCGATGCAGAAGCCCATGACCACGAACTTGTCGATTCCTAAGTGATCCATCACACCGATATGGTCATCGGTATAGGCATCCCACGGCCGATCGATCTCGAGCGGCCCGGAAGACTCACCGCCATTGGCGTTGCGCATGTCGGAGAAAATACAGCGGTATTCTCCCTTGAACTCCTCGATCGCGTTAAAGGGCCCGCCGCGCTTCAAGCCGTCGATCGTCGAGTTCAATCCTCCGCTGGGGACGAGCAACAACGGGAAGCCGGAACCGGCTTCCTCATAGCGAATGCGAACGGGGCCCTTTTCGAAGAACGGCATGGCAGCTTCTCCTTGTCCAATCTGCTGACGAAACATGCGCCGCGCTGCGGCCAGCGCCGTTGCGGCGACACCTGTTTTGAGAATTTTGCGCGGCTTTTAGGGTCAAAGTCTTGTAACTCGCTATCCGTGCTCGTAGTCGCTCAGCCTCTGATTTTCATTTCCACGGCAAGAATCTTATTGTCCGGTGAGCCCTTCCAGATAACGTTTCGCTGCACGCCGTAAAGTTCCGCGAGCGTATAGAGCGGCGCGAACGGCACGTCTTCCATGAGAATGCGGCCCGCCTGATCCAGCTGTCGACCGCGGCAACGTTCATGGGACGCGCCGTGCCGAACGAATCGCCCCAGTCCACCACGCCCGCGTACATAAAGGCTTTTCGCATGCGTGCGCGGCACACCTTGAGACATTGGCGGGGGAGCCCAGATGTCCAACGGAGTGCGCAGCACAATAGTGTCGATCGCTGAGATTGTCTCGTCCATGTGTTTGAAAGTCGGCGTGGCTTCAAGTGTCGGGCAGCACCGCGACCAAGTCCGTCTTTGAAAAATCCTGCCCCTTGAAAAGCAACGGCAAGCCGGTGGCTTTTGCCAGTGCGTAAGAAAAACCGTCCCCGTAGTTGAGCCCTGCGGCATTTCTGCCTTTACCAAAGCGAGCATAAGCCTCACGCGCGAACTCGAAATGTTGAGCGGTAAAGTTTTCAATCTGAAAGGCAGCGTCTCGAATCAACCGATCGACGATTTGTGCGGCTCTGGCGCTATGCCGATTGAGCATCACAATATGCAATTCAAGGAGGATCGCCGCAGAAATGAGCGGGGTATCCGCCTCAGCGATGGCTTCTGCGTAAAGCCCCGCATCCGGCTCCTTGTTGAGGATCGCGATCAGCGCAGAGGTATCGACAACAATCATCGCGGCAACCCACGTTCATCGTAGAGCATCTCTTCGGCTGATCGCTTGTCCATCACAGGCAATCGGCTGCACTGTCACCCAACTTTAGGAGTTTCGCCGCGAGCGCTTTACGATTCCGTTGCCGCCGCAACCGTTCCAAGCGCTCGCTGACCGCACGGTCCACAGCCTCGGCAATTGTCTCACCCGTGATTCGGGCCAATTCCTTGGCTCGACGGTGCGTGTCGTCGCTCTTTATGTTCATGCCCATGCTAAAGCTCCAAAGGTATAAGATATGCAATTTTATACCCGCGCCCGGTTCTGCACAACAGAGCGCCGGAGCTACGCGGACTACGATGACATGGCAGGTGAAATGCGCCTCGGTGAGACTTCTCGGGTCTACTCGGTGAAACGTACAGCACCAGCCGCCACTGTCTCTTTGAGAAGCGACCGCATTGCGGGTCAACCCGGTGGGTCCCCACAACTTGACAATCTAAGCTACCCCGCGGCGGAATAGCGTGTCAGCCTTTTCGGCAGGCAGGTGGCAAAATCGAATCCCACCGTAAAAATTATGTTGACTCAAAACTGCGGCGTGCAGGTCGTAAGTCGCTGCTCTTTCGTGAGCTGAGCACGCCGGCTCCCCGGCTCACTCACGGTAGGAGGGGTCCTCGCGGTCAAGCATGCGCAGGAGACCGGGCCAGGCGCGGTCGTCGCTGCTGCCTGGGGGGCGGCCGGACGCGGCGATGATGTCGTCGGCGGGCATGGCTAACGGCGCTCCTGCCGACTGCGCCAGGATCTGAAACTGACACGCCTTCTCGAGATAATAGGAGGCGACGAACGCTTCGCACACTGTCTTGCCCGTCGTGATCCCGCCGTGATTGCGGAGGATCATGACCGGCTTGTCGCCCATGTCCTTCACCAGGCGCGCGCATTCGGCCGGATCGGCGGCCGCGCGGCCATAGTCGTGGTACGCGGTCTGCCCCTGGAACCGGAGGGCGGCCTGCGACATCGGCAGAAGCCCGCACTGGAGCGCCGAGACCGCCGTCGTGTACGGCATGTGGGTGTGAAACACACAGTTGACGTCCGGGCGCGCCGCTAAGATCGACCCATGGATCGCGACGCCGGCCCGATTCACCGGCCACTCGCTCGGCCCGACGAGCTTGCCCGCAAAGTCGAGCCGCACCAGGCTCGACGCAGTGATCTGGTGGAAAAGCATGCCGTGGGGGTTGAGTAGATAAGTCGGCGTCGACCCCGGCACACGCAGAGAGATGTGGGTGTTGATCAGCTCGGACATCCCGTACCTGTCGGCCAGACGGTACGCGGCGGCCAACTGGATACGCAGCTCTCGCTCTTCCTCAGATATCTCACCCATGCGTCGCTGGTCGGTTGCAATCGCCACCATAACTGTACTCCTTCTCGCTTAGCAATTTGCCTGTTCGTCCGTAGAGGTTTACGCGGACAGCTGCGGCGCTGCAACGCGCATCCCTCTTTGCGCTGACGTGAGCTATAGCGCCGCACCGGAAAAGTGTCAACTGTATTGGAAGAGAGTGTCGCAGCAACGTTATTCTGACAGGGTTAACGGTAACGTAATTATGTCAGGGTATGGCGATGACAGACCCGAAAAAAACAATGTTGCGGTCTGAAATCCTATCATGACGAACTTCCACGTTTTCGGAATTCCGGAAATGTGAAAATGTTCACGGACAACGACCGACCAAAGCGCATGGGGCGCTGCAATCCGGGGGATTCCTTGCCCGACGCTCGACAATTTAAAACCTATCATATATGATAATTAACGGCAGCATGATATTGGCTATCCGAGAATACTTAACGCCGTAAGGGAAGAATCCCTTTCGCGAGTGGTTAAAGACTCTCGACATGGGTGTCCAGGCACGTATCCAGGCAAGTGCTGCGATTTGAAAACGGCAACTTAGGCGATCACAAAAATCTGGGTGGTGGAGTCTGGGAGGCACGTTTGGATTTTGGGCCGGGGTATCGCCTATACTTTGGAAAAGATGGGGCTGCAGTGATCTTGCTTCTTGCGGGCGGCGACAAGGCGTCGCAATCCAGAGATATCGCCGCGGCAAAACATTACTGGAAAGATTTTAGGGAGGCGAAAGATGGCAAGGCGCAGTAAGGATTGGAATGTCGGTTTGGCGCAAGATCTGCGCGATCCGAATTTTGCTCGTGAATTTCTCCTAGCAGCCATTGAGGAAGGCGTATCGATTCAGATCGCCCTGGGAAAAGTTATCCGCGCTATTGGGATAAAAGAGTTTTCGGCGAGAATAAAAATCGCCAGTCCAAACATTCTGCGTGCGATCAATCCACGCCATAATCCGACCCAGGAAACCCTCAATCGTCTGCTCAAACCATTCAGGCTTAAACTCAGTCTCGCGCCGATCGAGCAGCCGAAGTCTCGTCACGCGGCGTAACAGACCCAGCGATCTCAGATCAGTGCGGCAAGACCGGAGCTGGTGGCAACCACTCGGCGGTCATGCGCGAACACGTTTTTACGATGATCCAGCGAGTACGCTTGATGGGGCACGATACCTCGCCCGGCGCATTCAAGAGTTCGGAAGAGGTAGGTCAAAAATGAACCGGTGTATCGATATCGGCGTATGCAAGTTTCAATCTGGTCCTGTAATTCCGCTTCGTGGCCGCGCCAACGCGCAATCGTCTCGTGACGCTCGATCCATGTATCTACGGTAAACCTTATCAGGTCGCCTAACTCTTGCCGCGCAAGCAGATTCCCCTGCTGCGCGAGCCGGACGAAAACTGATTCCAATCATATCCGCAGTGCGTGTGTCGGTTTTGTCGAGAGCTGTTGAATTGCGCAGGCTCTTTGCTCGCGAGTAAACGGTTCAGGGTTGTGATAGCAGTTGCAGTGTCCATCCGTAAGCGTTCTTGAAATCAACTCCACAACAATTTCTCGGTCGTCGCATAGTAACTGTTCTGATCGCGGCAGAACATCTCCAGGCTGCCGGGCGCGATGGCGCTGACGAAGGCCTCTTCGACGCCGGCAGCGTTGGCGGCGAGCGTCAAGTTGACGAGCTGGTCGCGCAGAAACTGCTCTGCGGTGTAAGCGATCGGGCCGGTGCAGGTCGGGCGCAGCGCGGCGGTGCTGGGCGCACCCAAGCCGGTGTCGGCGTAAAATTCGGCGAACTCGCGCTGCTCCCAGCGCACGCCGACGATGCGCATCGGCGCGCCGGGTTTAGCAGTATCGGGTGCAAGGGTCTCTGCCGAAGTCGGCGTGAAGCCGGAGACGCGGTCGAAGATGTAATTGCCCCAGGCGCCCCGGTCGGTGGACGCGCGCATGGGCTTGCCGAACTCGCCGTCGTTGGGAATGTCGATGCCCACGTCTTTCTGCGCGCGCACGACTTCACCGATGGCCGAGCGGAGCCGCGTTTGCAGCGCCGCTTCGTCCTCCGCCGTGACGGGTTTTTTCGCCCACATGGCGCGCAAGTCCGCCGGCCGCGGCAGGCTGCCGACATGGGTGGTAAGAATGCGTTCAGTGCTTCGTTTCATTGGGCGCTGCCTTTAGCGCTCGATTGCTCGGGGTCAGAATTTCACAACTCGGCTAGGATGTTCAACGCGGAAGTGTGAGAGCTATGCGGCGGCGCTGACTGCTTTGATGTCCACCACCCCTACGGCTCCAATTGGAATCGCCTCCCGGGAGGGTTCCCCGCCTCGTACTTCAGTAGTTTCATGCGCGGGACAGAGACGTCGCTGCAAACCTTCCGAATCTTTATCAGGTCGGTGGGCGCCCCCCAGTCGCTATTCGACTCGCAGTTGACCATCGCGCAGGTGATCTTCTTCAGCCAGGAGCACACTTTCACGTCGCGGCCGGCTGCATCCACCAGCTCGGTCTGATACCACGCGTTCGGTTTGTCCTTGCCATCCTCTAAATGCACGCCTTGCACCATCGTGTAGAAGACGCGGTCGATCTCCAGCAAGCTCAGCACCTTCTCCACGAACTGGGACAAGTCTTCGGTATAGGAGAAACCGCCGTACACATCAGTAATGATCTGAAATTTTCCAAGCTCCTCGCTGGAATACTGCCGCAGACGCTTGCCGGAGAGATACCGTATACGGTCTTCGCCTAGGCTCACGGCCTGCTGTTGCAACTTGTCCGTGCGACGATCCTCGATGGACAGCGCGACCGCGCGCGCCCTGCCGGCCAACTGGGTGCACTTTCCAGCCGGTGCCGCGTCGTCTCCGATTGCATAGTAGTCAAGTATGGCCTGCCCGTCGCCCGCTCCGATATCCAGCCATCGGTCCGAGCTGCCCAGGCTGCCGAGCGCGTCGCAGAAACCGGAGGGAAGAAGTTCCGCGTAATCCGAGAGCGCTCGGCTGGTGACGTAGCCGCTGGGAACGTTCGCTCCCCGGCTGCGGTAGATTTGTTCCTGTTTTGCGATTTCCTCGTCGATCCGCGATTGAGCGGGCTCCTGCGGCCACGCAGCTCGCACCCCAAACGCCTGCAGGACGGTGACGATCAGAACGGCCAAGCGTGCTCCCGTGGCTTTCGATCCTTTCACTGAAGATTCGACTGAATGCATCAAAACTACTTCCTCCTCGCGTTTGAAAAAAAAGTCTTTCTTAATAGCGTCTTCAAAGGTGCTCCAGGCGTAGTCTATGCTCCCGGTGGCCGCAAGGCCAAAGGCGGAGGCGGTCAGGGCTCAGGGCGCTCACGTAAGTTGCCAGCCCCCTTGAGTGCATGCGCTTCAGTCGCAGTTCTTAAGCTTAGACTCCTGACAGCGCCGTGCCATCTCCTGCGCGGTTGCAATCTGCTCGGCTGTCATTTTTGATGCAATTCTATCTCGATTCTTTGTCGCCGTATCTCCAGAATCGCCGGTCGATGCTGCGGCGGCGAGATTAAACCACATATGCGCACGCACGAGGTCCTGCCCCACGCCTGTGCCATTGGTATACATCTCACCCAAATTAATCTGGGCGAATTGGTTTCCCTGTGCTGCCGCGAGGCGATACCACTTCACGGCTTCCCGATAATCCTGCGGCACGCCTTGGGCCTTTTCATACGCCACACCCAGACTGTACTCTGCCGGTGCATATCCCTGCGCCGCCGCGAGGCGATACCACTTTACAGCCTCCTGATAATCCTGCGGCACGCCTTTCCCTTCTGCGTAGATCGAACCCAGCCTTGTCTCCGCCCATTCGTCTTCCCGCGCCGCCGCGATGAGATACCACTTCACGGCTTCCTGATAATCCTGCGGCACGCCTTGCCCTTTGTCATATGCCAGACCCAGACTATACTGCGCCGGGACATTTCCCTGCGCCGCCGCGAGGCGATACCACTTCACAGCCTCCTGATAATCCTGCGGCACGCCTTTCCCCTCTGCATACATCAAACCTACCCTCCTCTGCGCCCATTGGTGTCCCTTCTCCGCAAGCTGGCGAAAGAGTTTCATCGCCTGAACGTAATCGCCGCGCTGGTACGCAGCGCTTGCGTCATCAGAAGGGTTTGATGCGGCAAAACTACTGGTTCCGAGTAGATAAAGAATGGCGAGCAGCAGGCTGTTGAAAAAGGCCCACCGCAAAGAACGTGCTCGTGAAACGTGCTCGTGCTCGTCTTCCGAACGCGAACCACGAACACGAATCACGATCTTGCGCGCCTCGCATCTGAACCTTTTTGACCAGCCTGGAATCAGTTGCATCGCTCTACTGGTCCAGTTGGAATGACCGCCCGGGAGGATAGCCCGCCTCGTACTCCACTAGTTTCATGCGCGGGACGGAGGTGTCGCTGCAAACCTTCCGAATTTTTATCAGCTCGGTAGGCGGTTTCAAGTCGCTCTTCGACTCGCAGGTGACTTGCACGCAGGAGATCTTCTTCAACCAGGAGCACACTTTCACGCCGCGGCCGAAGGCATCCTCCAGCTCGGTCAGGTACAAGGTGCCGAGTGTATCCTTGCCATCTTCTAAGTGCACGCCTGTCGCCAGCGTGTAGAAGCTACCGCCGACCTCCAGCAATCTCAGCACCTTATCAACGAACTGGGATAAGTCCTCGGTATAGGTGAAGCCGCCGTACACGTCGGTAATGATCTGGAATTTTCCAAGCTCCTCGGGCGAATATTGCCGCAGGCGCTTGCCGGAGAGATAACGTATACGATCATCGCCGAGGCTCGCGGCCCGCTGTTTCCAGTTGTCCGCCCGGCGGTCTTCGATGGAGACCGCGACCGCGCGCGCCCTGGGGCCGGACCCGCGGCACTTTTCAGCCGGCGCCGCGGCATCTTCAGGCGCGTAGTAGTCCAGAATGGCCTGCCCTTCGCCCGCTCCGATATCGAGCCATCGGTCCGAGCTGCCCAGCCTGCCGAGAACGTCGCAGAAGCCGGAGGGAAGAAGCTCCGCGTACTTCGAGAGCCCCCGGTCGATGGTGTAGATCCTGCGACCATCGGCGCCCCGGCTGCGGTAGATTTTTTCCTGCTTGAGGAATTCCTCGTTGATCTGCGGATGAGCGGGTTCCTGTGACCAGCCAGCCCGCAGGCCAAGCGCCTGTATGATGACGATCAAAACGGCCAGGCGCACTCCCGCGGTCTGCCATCCTGGCACCAACGAATTGACTGTCCGCATGAAGACTATTTCCTCCTCGCGTTGAAAAAAATGCCTTTCTTGAGACCATTTTCAAAGCTGTTCCAGGCATAGTCTATGTTGCCGGTGGCCGCAAGGCTAAGGGCGGAGGCGGTGAGTGCGCTGACGAAAGCGATCTGCGCTTCTTCTGAGTCATCAGGGTCGTCCTCGAACGCGCGCAGCGTGTGCTGGTTCGGATACTGTGCATCTTCGTGGAGCGTATCCCGTATCGAGATCTCTCCGACCGCGCGCGGAATGAATCGGTAAAACTGCCCGCGGTTGCGGGCGGGCCGGATCTCCTCGTCCGCGCCGATCACCATCACCGGAACTGTGATCCGCTTCAGCAACTGCGACAATCCTCGACCGATCCCAGCGGGATCGAGCAGGACAGCGCCCAGCGCGGGGGCGCCTTCCCCCAATGCGGTGGCGACGGCGGTGGCGCCGAATGAGTGGCCGACGAGAATGATCTTATCCGCGTCTATGCGGCCGTCGACGAGCGCCGGCGTTCGATGAATGGCGTCGACGAGCTTGGCAAGGGTTCTGCCATTGGCGATCCACGGGCCGTGTTTGGGCAAATCGAGGGCAAGGCCATGCATGCCCCAGGAGGCCAAGTGCATCGCTTGGAAGGCATGATCCTCCTTGGAATTGTTGTGGCCGTGCAACACGATGACCAGAGGCGCCTTGCTGGCCGCGGCGCACAGGTATAAGTCCGCTTCCACCGCCAGGGCGGAATCCAGGGGAATTTCCAGGTCCCTGCGCTCGACAATGGCGAAGGGCCCGCGAAACCTGAATTGCGCCACGTCGGGCTTGCGGGAGAGTAGATAGCGCTGGAGCTCGGCGGGGTTTGCGGCCCTTATCGGCGTGACTTCAGTCGCCGGAAACGGGCGAGTACAACCGACCGCATGCGCCATAAAGGCGATCAGCAGCAGGGCTGAAAAACGAAGACTTGATCGGCCAGTCGTGGCCGCGGTTGCTGGCACGTTACACCCGAGACTGATTCAGGAACGAGTCTCGACTCTTGACTCGGCCACTGTGTCTGTCCCCAAAAACGCACGTACGCCGTTTGGCGAATCGCTCATTCTTCATTGACCAGGCGGACGTGATCAAAGAGATCCTGTAACACTTAGGGCTAAGGGAAGAATCCCACGCGCCTGGCTAAAAACGAGCGTCGCGGAAACCAATAAAAGAGCTGACCTTCGACCCGTCCTACAGGCGACTCATCTAAAGCGCGCTGTACCTAACCCAGAGCGTAATGTCAATCCTTGCGCCTTGAACTCAAGTTTGACATAAGATCTCCATGTCGCATATTGTCCTGCCCAGAATAGGCATGCAAGGCAGATCCGGTATTTTCCGGCGGCGCTTTTCGGCTCTTTAAGTTCGTGTCGGCGTGCGATTGTCGGCGGAATTTGAGTTCCCGGCGGCGGACCGTCAAGAGCAAATTCCTATCAGTCAGCGGTAATATCGTCTTGATCAAAAATGCGCCTCATGCCAATGCCGCGACATTATTTATCAATTGGCTGCTCTCGAAGGATGGACAGACCGCTTTTACCAGGGCCTTGGGCCGGCCGACTCGCCGGCTCGACCTGGACACGCACTGGACAAAGAGTTTGGCCATCTCTCCAGCATGGAAGCGTTGATCCCGCAAAAGAACGACGACAGGGAAAACGGCGCCGAAGAAACTGTGCTGAGGGTGCGCAAGCCGGCCATGAAGCTAGCGGAGAAACTTTTTCAATGACTGCTCGAGTGCAGAAGAAAGCCGGTATGAGGCGCGGAGTTTTAGTGGTTGCGGCGCTGATTTTGGCACACCTCGTGGGTACCGCGGCGGCTCAGGCGCCGCCTGCCGAGTGGGACAAGATCCTCGAAGCGGCGAAGAAGGAAGGTAAGGTGGTCGTGTCGATTCCGCCGAGTCGTAAGCTCCGTAGGGGCATGGAGGTCGTGTTTACCCGCCGCTACGGCATCGGCGTTGAGTTCGTGTCCGCGCGCGGTAGCGCGAGCATTCAAAAAATCATCAGCGAAACCAAGGCGGGGATCCAGTATGTCGATCTCCATGTCGGTGGCGCCGAGTCCGCCGTTACCGGGTTACTGGCGGACAAGGCGTTGGATCCGGTGGAGCCTTATTTCGTCCTCCCGGAAGTCAAAGATCCCAAGCAGTGGTGGGGCGGCCATATCTGGGTGGACAACGCCAAGCGCTTTATCTATGCATTCGCCGCCTATCAGACCGTGAGCCTGTGGTGCAATCCCACCGAGTACAAGCCGGAGGAGTTTCAATCCTTCGACGATCTCTTGAACCCCAAGTTGCAGGGTAAGATTGGCATCAGCGATCCGCGCACGCCGGGGTCGGGCAATTCGATGTGGTCGTACATGCTTTCAGTCAAAGGCGAGGAATACCTGAAGAACTTGGTTGCGCAGAGGCTTTTTGTCGCGCGGGATCTCCGGTTGCTCGGCGAGAATCTAAGCAGCGGCAAAGTCGCGGTTACGTTGGGCATCGGTTATTCCGAGCTGCTGCCGTTTATCAAGGCCGGCTTGCCGGTCGTTCCGCTCCCCTATCCGAAGGAGGGTCTCTACACCACCGGCGGCAACGCCCATTTGATGGTTATCAAAAACCCGCCCCATCCGAACGCGGCCAAGGTATTCGCTAACTGGCTGTTGGGAAGGGACGGCCAAGAGCTTTTGGCCGGAGCATGGGCATCGGCAGCCGGCGCCTCGATGTCGACACGAAATGGCTCAAAGAGTTCGGCGTGATCGCGTCGAAGGACTCGCTCACCGTCGAGCAGTTTTACCGGCTCGAAAACCAGTCCGAGGAAAAAGTCTATAAGCTCAGGGAGCTGGGCGCCGCGGCGGCGCGCAGGCTATTGGGCTCCTAATGGGAGGGGCCGGTACAATCGCGCCTGTTTCGGCATTCACACCCTCCTCTTAGGCCTTGCCGAATTAACGCTTCTCCAGCTCGGCCAAACGATTCTTTGCTTGGCTCGGACTCGCGGGACGGGAGAAACTTGGACTTTCGGCGAAAAACTGTTCGAGTCGGACAAACCGCCGGAAGCTTACAGTGATGTTTTCGCCGGCGAAAATGATGCTTTAAGGCCGAATGATCGGCGATTTTGGGACGAAACCCGCGACAGAACAGCTACATGGCTTGGTCCGACCCGGCATCGATCGACCCGGCATCGATCAGCAGCCCGTGCCGAAGTTCAGGAAAGAGCGGGATGAGCGGGAATTATGGAGCACGCATGACACCACGGACTACTTCGATTTTTCCAAGAACCGTGTCGAAATTGAATTTGACCGTGGCATCGAAGCTCCAGTGAAGTCTATCTCACTTCGATTGCCTCGCGAGATGCTCAATCAACTCAAGGTCCTGGCCAATAAGTAAGGATATTCCCTATCAGTCGCTCATCAAAGTTTATCTTGCGGAGAAGATTGCCGAAGAGCGCAAAGCAAGTTAGATCCTATGGCTTATAACGCAACGAGGACCGAGCATTCAGGGCCTAAGCAAGGGCGCGGCGCTTTCTATGGCCCTAAGGCGGGGGCCAAAAAGGCGAGCAATCGGCGTCGCCGGCAAGACGATAGGGAGAAATCGCGAGAGGCCGCGGTTGACATACAGTGGTCCGACACGGCTCAACCCGGTATCCTAACGTGACCGGTGTGACCGTGAAAACGTGATCTGAATTCACCCGAACACGAGCACGAAGCACGAACACGGGTTTCCAACCGGATCACAGCGATTCTGAAGGATGAAAGAGGCATCACAGGGGACACAGCCATCCGGCTGGGGACGTTTTTCAGAACATCGGCGGAATTCTGGATGAACCTGCAAATGACCTACGACCTGTGCAACGCCGAGAAGGCGCTGCCGGCGAGGGTGAAAGAGTATCGAAGACAACCGGGGCGTGCTGGCATGATACGCAAGACCGACGATGACAAAAGCCTAATCGTGCCAATCGCTAGACTAGAAACATTGGCCAGGCGAGATGAGGAAGCGGATTAATAGCTGGTGACGTTTAGGACGAACATCAAAATTAAAGACTTGACGCTCAAGGGTTCCCTACAAGCGGGCAACACCCGGAAGGGAACTTTTTGATTTTGCATCTTGTACTGTGATACGCGTTCACAGACGCAGGGCAGTTCAAAATCCAGAGGGGCTGCATCATTAAATTCTGCGCTCCCGGAAAAGAGGATTCACGCATGATTACAAAATTGGGCTCCAAGGCATTTGGCGGGATGCTTTTGGGCTTATTATTGTTGATTACCGGGGGACAGGTTTCTGCTCAGAAACTAGAGAAGCTGCGCGTGGGGTACAATGCCATAACGGGCAGCAACAGCGCCCTGTGGATTTCGAAAGAGGCCGGGTTCACGGCGAAAAATGGACTTGACGTTGACTTCATCTACATTGAGTCGGGCTCCCGCATCACCCAGGCGATGGTGGCCGGCGACTTGAGGCTCGGAAACACGGGCAGCGGTCCGAGCATTCAGGCCCACGCCAAGGGAGCTGATACGGTGCTTATCCTCTCGGTCATGCCTACGCTTCCTTTTCAGGTCGTCGCGCGACCGGAAATTAAAAAGCCCGAGGACCTGCGGGGTAAAAAATTGGCGATTAGCACATTCGGTTCGACGACCGATTTTGCCGCGCGCTATTTTCTCCAGAAGACCGGCTTGACGGCGGGAAAGGACGTGACCGTTCTCCAAAGCGGCGGCCAATCCACACGGTTGGCGGCGCTCAAGCAGGGAGCTGTGGACGCGACGCTGCTGGGCGCTCCTACGCTACTGGTCGCCAAGCAATTCGGATTTCACATCTTGGCGGATCTTGTCGATATGGGTTTTCATTATGACTTCGGCTCCATCGCCACGACCCGCTCGTTCATTAATAGCAATCGCGATGCGGTGAGGAGATTTGTCCGCGCCTATGTGGAAGGGGTTCACTATTTCAAAACCCACCCGGACGAGAGCAAGAAAATTATGGCGCGATACTTGAGAGAAAATGAGCCTGCGGTGCTGGAAGAGACTTACGTTTATTATGCCGATAAAACCGCCTCGACCCCATACCCGACGCGCGAGGGGATCGAGCCGGTGATCGCTCAAGTCACCGCCGGCTCTCAAGCCACGAAACTGACTTTCGAGGACGTCGCGGATCAGAGCTTTGTTCGGGAACTGGATAGAAGCGGGTTCATCCAGAGCCTGTATCGTAAGTGAGTTCGGCGAGCAAAAGCAGGTTGGTGGAAAGCAGCTTCTTAAAACTCGGACGCTTCTCCACGGGCTTGAAATGTGCTGCGACGTTGGGGAAGCCTGAAAACCATCCAACTGGACGCGTCATTGATCTTTTCGGTTCGCGAACGGTAAGCCAAGATTTATCACCCTACTGGTCCAATTGGAAGCGCCGCCAGGGAGGATATCCCGCCTCGAACTCCAATAATATCATGCGCGGGACCGAGGTGGCGCTGCAAACCTTTCGAATGTTTATCAGCTCGGTGGGCCTTTTCCAGTCGCTCTTCGGCTCGCAGGTGACTTGCACGCAGGCGGTTTGCTTCAGCCAGGAGCACACTTTCTTGGAGCGGCCGGCGGCATCCTCCAGCTCGGTCAGATACGAGCCGTCGAGTTTATCCTTGCCATCCTCCAAGTGCACGCCCGGCACCAGGGTGTAGAAGCTACCGCCGACCTCCAGCAGGCTCAGCACCGTGTCAACGAACCGGGACAAGTCTTCGGTGTAGGTGAAACCGCCGAACACGTCGGTAATGATCTGGAATTTTCCAAGCTCCTCGGGCGAATATTGCCGCAGGCGCTTGCCGGAGAGATAGCGTATACGGTCATCGCCGAGGCTCGCGGCCCGCTCTCGCCACTTGTCGGTGCGGCGATCCTCTATGGACATCGCGACCGCGCGCGCCTTGTCGCCGGACCCCGCGCATATTTTACCCGACATCGCCCCGTATTGGGGTTCGTAGTAGTCCAGTATGGCCTGCCCGGCGCCTGCTCCGATATCGAGCCATCGGTCCGAGCTGCCCAGCCTGCCGAGAGCGTCGCAGAACCCGGCGGGAAGAAGCTCCGCGTAGTCCGAGAGCTCCCGGTTGGTGGTGTAGCCTCTGGGAACATCGGTGCCCCGGCTGCGGTAGATTTTTTCCTGCTTGGCGAATTCCTCGTCGAATTGCGGTTGAGCGGATTCCTGTGACCAGCCGGCCCGCGGCCCAAGCGCCTGGACGATGATGATCAAAACGGCCAGGCGCGCTCCCGCGGTCTGCCATCCTGGCACCAACGATTTGATTGTCCGCATGACGATTACTTCCTCCTCGCGTTGAAAAAAATGCCATTCTTGAAAGCGTTTTCAAAGCTGTTCCAGGCATAGTCTATGTTGCCGGTGGCCGCAAGGCTGAAGGCGGAGGCGGTGAGCGCGCTGACGAAAGCGATCTGCGCCTCCTCGGTATCATCCGGGTCTTGCTCGAATATGGCACAGCGTGTGCTGGTTCGGATACTGTGCATCTTCGTGGACCGTATCCCGTATCGAGATCTCTCCGACCGCGCGCGGAATGAAGCGGTAAAATTGCCCGCGGTTGCGGGCGGGCCGGATCTCCTCATCCGCACCGATCACCATCACCGAAACTGTGATCCGCTTCAGCAACTGCGACAATCCTCGACCGATCCCGGCGGGATCAAGCAAGACGCCGCCGAGCGCGGGGGCGCCTTCCCCCCAACGCGGTGGAGACGGCGGTCGCGCCGAAGCGAGAGGCCATTAGGGTCAGGTCTTGGATTTAATGTTTGGTGTTAACGTTTGGATCAGGCCTGAGTTGAGCGTTGTCGGTCGGCCATTTTCTTTTCCGTTGCTCGGGGTCTCGATCCGCCTCAGGAGGAAATCAAGCGCAGATTTGTAGTTCTAGACTTTCCTGCTTTTGTTTCGTTCATACCGTACAGGCACTTTTGAATTCAACTCCAGAACTTTTTGCTAGCGATCGCCGCGCCGTCGTGCAGCTCAAGTACGGTCTACGGTGTCTACGACTCGACTATCTTTGACATAAAGCGGCATCGCTAACTCGCGTTCCTCATCTCCTCAGCCAAAATCTCGTTGACAAGCGACTGGTAAAGCAATCCTTTTTTTCTGGGCAGTCTTCCGCAACCATCCTAAGACTTTTGGATCCAAGCGAATTGCGATGAGCTTTCTCGGTTCACCACCCACGGCCGGCCTGCCGACTCGCTTCCGCGCAAAGCTGCTTGTCGGAAAGTTCCGGATAGCTCTGTGGCGCGTGAAAACGTTTCTACACACCCAGCGCCAGCTTGACTCCCTCGTCCACGCGCTGCATGACGTGAGGGGGAAGAGCTTTCACGCGTTCAGTCAGGCGGCGTTTGTCCACTGTGTAAATCTGCGACACGTTAACTACGGAGACCTTCAGCAAACCCGATTGGGTACGACCCACGCGCACGTTCCCGCGCGCCTGGGCCAATGCCAAATTGGACGTGATAACGGCTACGACGACGGTTGCGATCTGGCTTTCGTTAAACGGATCGGACTGAACAACGAGAACCGGCCGGCGCATGCCCGGCCCCGAACCGTCAGGCGCTGGCAGAGACGCCCACCAGACTTCACCACGTCTCATCAGGGAGAGTTTCGAATTGAGCTTTCTCCAAGGCGGCATCTATACCGGCAGGAGTCCGGCTATAGACCTGGTTGAGATTTTCGGTGATGGCTTTCGGATCGTGTGACATGACATAAGAGGCCAGCGCTTCGGCATAGAGCTGGCTACGAGGTTTTTTGAGCTTTCGCGCTAGCTGCTCGGCGTTCTTATAGATTGGGTCAGGAATGGAAACGGCAACTTTCATACTTTGAAAAGTATCACCATGGTATGAACATTTCAAGGTAAACAGGATTTTCAAATGGGATAGTAGTTGGGGCGGGATGATCAGACTTTTATTTGTAGACTTTGTTGCTTTTTGTGTCGTTCATCCCGCACAGGCACTTTTGAGTTCAGCTCCACAACTTTTGCTCGCGATCGCCGCGCCGTCGCATACGGCGCGCAGATAACCGTTCCGGGTGCTCGACGATTTTCGCGGTGGTTTTTGCTAGATCACAGCCTAACGAGCGCATTTGAGACAGACACGCATAAGCCCCGCTTAGCATGCCAGTCGCTAAGCGACAAAGCCACATCGGAGACGAGCGTTCGATTTCCCGCGGCAATCCGATCGTCCAAAGCCCTCCACTGTTTCGGACTTGTTCAGTTAACGGTTGTGCGTGTTGACCTGTGGCGGGGATTACGTTTCAATTTAGCCATGAACAAAAAGACTGCGCTGTTTTTGATCCTGTTATTCGGCGCTGGGTTGAACAGCTTTGCCCAGACGAACTTGACACCCGGCGCGCCGACCGCGGGGATCGTCGCAGCGACGAAGAAATTCCTCGCCACGCTTGACGATGCCCAGCGTCGCAAGGTCGTCTTTGCTTTCAAAGACGAGGCGCAGCGCAAGCGCTGGTCGAATCTTCCGACAACAATTTTCAAACGGCAGGGCTTGCGCATGGGCGACCTCACAAAACCGCAGAGCCAGGCTGTGCTGGTGGTGCTGGCAGCGGCGTTGAGTCCGCAGGGGTACGAGAAGATTCTGCAGATCGTCGAGGCCGACGAGTTGTTGAGAAAGTCGAGCGGCCAGACGATGTTTGGGCAGGAAGAATATTATGTCTCGTTTCTCGGCGAGCCTTCCACCACCGAGCCGTGGATGATTCAGTTCGGCGGGCACCATCTCGGCCTCAACATCACGCTTGCCGGCGAGCAACGCACGCTCGCGCCGAGCCACACCGGTGCGCAGCCGGCGATTTACGAAATCGAAGGCAAGACGGTGCGCCCCCTCGGCCGCGAGACTGACAAGGCGTTTGCCTTGCTGAGCTCGCTGAACGAAGCGCAGCGCAAGCAGGCCATCCTTGACTTCCAGATGCGCGACCTTGTGCTCGGGCCCGGCCGCGACGGGCAGACGATTCAGCCGGAAGGAATCAAAGGCTCGGCCTTGACCGAGAAGCAGCGCCAGATGCTGCTGGATCTCGCCAGCGAATGGATCGGCATTCTCCACGAAGCTGTCGCGAAAGCGAAAATGGACGAGATGAGAAAGAATATCGCCGAAACCTGGTTCGCGTGGAGCGGCCCAACTGAAAAAGGCAGCGCCGCTTACTTCCGCATCCAAGGGCCGACGGTCATCATTGAATACGCCCCGCAGCGCTTGGGGGGCGACGCTACCAAGCACGTCCACACGATTTACCGCGATCCAACCAACGATTACGGAAGAAAATGGTGGAAGCGGTGACCAGGGCACTTTGTCGTCTAGCGCTGCTGCTCGCGTTACTCGCGTTTCCGCCCGCCGTTTTCGCGCATCGGGATGACCAGTATCTGCAAGCGACGCTTGTGGCCATCGAACCGGGTGGCGTCCGGCTGCAAATCAACCTTACGCCGGGCGTGGCGGTCGCCGAACAGGTGCGCGCCCAAATCGACCGCGACCGCGACGGCGCGATTTCCGAGAACGAAGCCGCAGCTTATGCCAAGTTGCTGAAGCGCGATCTCACGCTCCGCATAGACGGCCGAAATTTAGCACTGAAACTCACCGCGTCTGAATTTGTTTCACCCGAAGAACTCCGCACCGGTTCGGGAATCATTCAGATGGAATTCTCCGCAATCCTCAGCCCGCTCGCGGCTGGTCCCCACAGGCTCACGCTCGAAAACCGGCATTTGACTGCGATCAGCGTGTATCTCATCAACGCTGTTCAGCCCAGGGTTCCCACGGTCCACATCACCAGGCAGAAACGCAACCAGGACCAGAGCACGGGGGAAATCGAATTTACCTTTGATCCGTCCCGCCCAAAGATTGCTCAATCCCGTGCGCGGCCTTGAATTGGATGGGGCGAAAACAAGCAGGGTAAACTTCGGTTTTTGCGTCTAAAAAAGACTTTTTTAACAGTCCCGAGCAGTCATTCTCGCCATGGCACGACTGCTTAGGTTGGAATTTCCCGGCGCGGTTTATCATTTGACCAGTCGGGGCAATGCCCGCCAGAAGATTTTTTTAACGACCTGTCCCCACACGCTCAGCATTATTTCGTCGGCGGTCGCAGGCACAGACTGAGCACCGCGGAGGTGAATAACATGCCGATGAAATTATTAAAGGACAGGTAGTAACTTTCTGTGTAGTCGAAGAGCAAGCCGAAAAACGGCGGGCCGCCGGCTGAGAACACGCTGGTCACCAGCGAGCCCATGCCGCGGATTTTTCCCAGCGAGATGCGGCCGAAAAAATCGGCCCAAATGGTTTCCGCCAGGATCGCCGTGCCGCCCATGCCGATGCCGTAGATAGAAAAACCGGCATAAAGCGGCGCCAGTCCGGGCAGCGACAGCGCCAACAAGAGGCCGGCGCCTTGCAACCCGCATTTGGCCATATTGAGGATGCCGTTATCCATGCGGTCGGCGAGCGTCCCCCAGACGATCGGCGTGCTGAACTGCATGACCGCGATGATGCTCATCACCGCCGCGGCCACCAGGGTGGGATGGCCTTGATCGGTGACATAGGAAAATACATGGAGATTGAGCCCGGTGACGCCGATCTGGGCGACTCCGAAGGTGCTGGCGATGAGCCAGAAGACCGGCGTGCGCAGCGCTTCGCGCCGGCTCCACTCGACATTGTCGGCGCCGGTGCGCTTGGCGTGGCGGGGCTTTTTGGGCGTTGCGACTTCCGCTTTCGGCTCCACCGGTCCGCCGTCCGGCAGCAATCCCATTTGTTCCGGGGAGCGGCGCATAAACAGCAAGGCCGGCCCGACCACCGGCGCCGCAGCAGCGCCGATGAGAATCTCGCCGGACCGGATCAGCGAAAAAGTTCCGCGGGAAATGCCGAGATCGGCGGACAACGGTTTGAGAAACACGCTCAGAGTGCTGGAGATCGAAAATGCCGAGGCGATGTGGGCGAGAAAGCCGACGCCGACGATGATCCAGCCGTAGTAGATAGACTTTTTCTTTGCCGGTTGCTCGAGCAGGGGCGAAACGAACATCCCTAGCTTGTAGCAAGGATCGCAGCGAAACTACAAGGCGTGGAGCCAAAGCGTTACATGATGGAAGGAGAAGGCGTTAGATGATTTCTGTTTCACGGGAATGAACTTAATATTGTAATGACTGTAATGCTGAAAAAGTCTCTGTTGCGGAAATCAGATAAAAATATTTCGCGTCGAGATGCTTTATGCACGATCGGACTTGGTAAATCATTTTCTTCATCCCAAATTTTCATGAATCGAGGGAAAGAAAAGGGAACATTCTAAATTTCTCTTTGAAGCGCATGACCAGACTTGTTTCTTCGAGATCGTCTTACTTTTTGTGTCGTTCATCCCGCACAGGCACTTTTGAATTTCAACTCTACAACTTCTTGCTCCCGATCGCCGCACCGTCGCGCAGGGCGCGCAGCTTGTCCGGGCTCCATGCCGGACTGACACCATGCCGGGCTACCCGCATCAGAACCGCTACCGCTCTAGGCGGTTCGCCAATTCGGCGGGCGAAGCCATGGCCAAGGAGAGCGGTACCATCAAAGCGCCTACTGCAATGAGTCCCCATATGGCGACGGAGTAGTTGCCGTTCAGGTCGAATATCACGCCCATGACTAAAGGCCCTACGACTCCCGCCGCTATGGACCCGCCCTGCAATAGACCCAAAACTCCTCCGATGGTGCGGGTCCCGAACATAATGGCTCCAACAGCGCCGCGCATAGGAACAAGAACGCCGAGGCTGATGCCGAACATCAGCGCGAACGGCAACGTGGCCCAGAGCGATTTGACGCTCGCCACCTGAAGGTATAGCAAGGCAAAGCCCATCATTGCGGCGACGATCGCCAAAACGTAACGATAATCGATTCTGTCGAGCAGATAACCACCGCCGACGCGCCCGATGCCGCTCGTGATGTAGACCACCGACATGACCACTGCGGACCAAGCCGCGCTAAGTCCGACGTCTTGCTCGAAATACGGAATCATATGCACTTGGAGCGCTGAGTTGATGGTAAACGTTCCGGACAAATAGCTCGCGAAAAGCCAGAACTCCTTGGTGCGAAGCACCGCGCGGAGCGTCAGCCCGGCATCCACTCGCCGTGGCGCTTCGCCTACGGAAGGTCCGATTGCGTTGCTCTCCTCCGGCGAATCGCCATCGGGCCGCAAACCGTAGCGCTCCGGGCGGTCGCGGACCAGCCTGCTGAGAAGCGTGACTCCGAACAAAACGATGACGCCGTAGGCGAAGAGGACGACGCGCCAGCCGTATGCCTGCTCGATCTGAGTGTTCAGGATGACTAGCGGCGTCCCGAAGATAGGACCCATGACGGCAATGCCGATGGCAAGGCCGCGGTTACGGCGAAACCATCGCGAGATGATCACGGGCCAGGTGACCGCATGACTGACACCCGATGCTCCGAGACAAATGATGACGAAGAAAAGAAAAAAAGTGAATAGGCCGCTGGTAAAGCCAAGGCCGATGAAGCCGGCACCCGAGATAACGGCGCTCCAGAAAATCACTTTACGCGCGCTGAAGCGGTCCAGCAGAAACCCGACAGTGGGACTGACGATGCCGGACTGCAACTGACGCAGCGACATGGCCGCTGAAATTACCAGTCGATCCCAGCCGAAGGTGCGTTCTATCGGAATGATGAGAACCCCGAAGCCCTGAAAAAAGGCCGCGGATAAGATGGTGTTCGTCACGACACTCGCGGCGACTATATACCAGCCGAAAAAAATCCGGGGCCTCCCTGATTTGTCAGTCGTATAGAGACCGATCACTCCGGGCTCCCTGCGCGAGTATGGCGGTGGGGAGACCCTTCAGGGACGCTGGTTCCTAGCTGGATAAACTCAAAACGGTGAGCGCTAGCGATACCAATACCGTCGCACAGCGCGACCTGCGTCAGCCATTGCATTACTAGTTGTTTCGTTTATCCCGGCACAGGCAGGTTTGAATTCAACTCCACAACTTCTTGCTTGCGATGGCCGCGCCGTCGCACAGGGCGCGCAGCTTGGCCCAGGCGATTTGCGGATGGACGCGGCCGCCCAGGCCGCAGTCGGTGCCGGCGATGAGGTTTTCTTGGCCGACGATTTCAGCGAACGTGATGATGCGATCGGAGACCAGTTCCGGGTGCTCGACGAGATCGGTGGCGTGGCTGACGACGCCGGGGATGAGAATCTTCCCGGCGGGGAGTTTCACGTCGCGCCAGACTTTGAATTCATGTTCGTGACGGACGTTGCCGGCTTCGATCAGGTACGCCTGAGCGTTGATACGGAGCATGACGTCGACGATGTCGCGCAGCGGAAAATCGGTGGTGTGCGGACCATGCCAGCTGCCCCAGCAGATGTGATAGCGCACGCGATCGACCGGGATGCCTTCGAGGGCGTGATTCAGAAGTTCAACCCGCTGTGACGCGTAGCGCCGGTACTCCTCGACGCTTGGCAGGGGATCGAGCATGTCCCAGGCGCCGGGGAGACCGGGGTCGTCGAGCTGGAGGATGAAGCCGGCGTCGACGATGGCGCGATACTCTTCGCGCATCGCATCGGCAATCGCTTCCAACAATTTCTCGGTCGTCGCATAGTAACTGTTCTGATCGCGGCAGAACATCTCCAGGCTGCCGGGCGCGATGGCGCTGACGAAGGCCTCTTCGACGCCGGCAGCGTTGGCGGCGAGCGTCAAGTTGACGAGCTGGTCGCGCAGAAACTGCTCTGCGGTGTAAGCGATCGGGCCGGTGCAGGTCGGGCGCAGCGCGGCGGTGCTGGGCGCACCCAAGCCGGTGTCGGCGTAAAATTCGGCGAACTCGCGCTGCTCCCAGCGCACGCCGACGATGCGCATCGGCGCGCCGGGTTTAGCAGTATCGGGTGCAAGGGTCTCTGCCGAAGTCGGCGTGAAGCCGGAGACGCGGTCGAAGATGTAATTGCCCCAGGCGCCCCGGTCGGTGGACGCGCGCATGGGCTTGCCGAACTCGCCGTCGTTGGGAATGTCGATGCCCACGTCTTTCTGCGCGCGCACGACTTCACCGATGGCCGAGCGGAGCCGCGTTTGCAGCGCCACTTCGTCCTCCGCCGTGACGGGTTTTTTCGCCCACATGGCGCGCAAGTCCGCCGGCCGCGGCAGGCTGCCGACATGGGTGGTAAGAATGCGTTCAGTGCTTCGTTTCATTGGGCGCTGCCTTTAGCGCTCGATTGCTCGGGGGCAGAATTTTCACAACTCGGCTAGTCCGTGAAAACTTTTGGGTCGGACCGGCGCAACTTCTTTATTTTGCGACCATAGCATAGCATAAAAGGCATCGTTCAAGAGCCTAGCGTCGGTTTTTGAAGCCCAAAAGCAACATCCAAGGAGAAGCGATGGTGATTCTTCGGGGTCAGGTTGCGATTACAGAAGTTGGAGCGAATATAAGGGGACGCGAATCTATTTGACAGATTTACGAACCCAATTTACCTTTTCGGACTCGTGAGGGGCGTTTGACTCGATGACGCCGGGCGACAATCTTCCAGAATTCGTCGTGGGAGACGCCTTTGCCTGCTTTAATGCTTCTTCGTGACTTACTAAGCAAAGACTGGAACCGGCGCGAGTGGGCTAGCATCAGCCGCTCCAAATCGTCATTATCCTTAGGTGCCAGCAGTACCGCCGCGGCCTTGCCGTTGCGCGTGATAATGACTGGGCCCTCGTTCTCGCACTCATCTACATAAGCACTGAGATGTGCTTTCACGTCCGCGAGCGCTGCAATCTTCATCATTCAAACTCCTGTCCGCCAATAAACAGCTGATTGCCTTCTTTCACTCCGATCGCCAAGACAGAGACGATCTTTTCCTCATGATTCACGTCATAAAAAACACGAAACGAGTTTTTCGGCCCAAAACGCAATTCCCAAGTCGCACCCAACGCAGCGGGCTCTTCAAGCGGTTTGCGGTTTCTAGTCTCCGTCGCGGGCGTATGGGAAAGCTGCTCCTCGATCGTCGTCGCGACCAAACGGTGATATTTAGACTCGATCCAATCCAAATGGTTGTACGTCTCCGGCGCATAGCTGATCGTAAATTTGGATCGCCGCGCCATTGACCACAATTATAGTCATGAGCCAGCGGAAATCAAATACGGGCGAGATCGGTCTGCTTTTGGCAGCCGCGTAGGTCTGCAAAACGGGATAGTTTGCTAGGCCGTCTTGGCGAACCCGTCATTCACTTCTGTCTCGTAGGCGAGCAGCTTCTTGACGCTCGGGCGCTCCTGCATGCGCTTGAAATGCGCCGCGACGTTGGGGAAGCCTGAGATGTCCACCTCCAACTGGGTGGCGCGGCGGCAACACCAAAAGAAATGCGCGTCCGGGGCTGTGAAGTGGTCGAAGAAGTACTCCCGCCCGGCCAGCAGATCGTCGCCGATCCGGAAGTTCTCGAACAGAGAGTTTGTCGCGAACTTGATCACGCTGTTGGACGCGCCCGTTGCGTCGCAGACTTTGGACGGGTTGTTGATCCGGCTCAGATAGGGGTGAATGCCGCTGGCACACCAAGCATGCAGCGAGACCGCTTTCAACTCGTCCCACGGATCGGCGGGCAGGAGCTTCGCGCTGGGGAAGGTTCGATGGGCCCATTGATGGATGGCGACGTTCTCGGTCAGTACCTTGCCGTCGACGACAAGCGCAGGCACCTTGTGCTTCGGGTTGATCTTCAGGTACTCGGGCGAGAAATTCTGCCGCTTGCGGAAATTAAGCGGCCGGACCTCGAAATCAGCGCCCGCCTCGGTCAGTGTGACATAGGGAGCGAGTGCGCAGGTGTTGGGGGCGTAGTAAAGAGCGATTTCCATTCACGTCTCCTCGTTCGTTTGATTGACCCATTGCGAATCTAGTATCACCGGGTGGTAAGTGCAATCCATGCTGGGCTGTGGCTGGAGTCGCCCGGCGCTCCTTATTGACTTAGCACTATTAGGCTTGCAAAAAGGCCGTGTCCTAGACGCTTGGAAGCGTGTTTCTGAAGGTGAAACGCTCTCGCTAAGACAGAACAGCAGACTTGTTCCTTTTCGACGCTAGAGACATCTTCTGAGCCCTTTTCGGTGTAAGGTTTTCTGTTGCGCGAGTGACAGTCCGGGAGTAGAGTCTGCACAATGTTTCAAAATAGGGCGAGGCAATTGGGAGGATCGAGCCATGGCTGAAAATATTTCTCTGAGCGAGCGCGCAGATGCCCTGGAGCGGAAGATGAGCGATGAGCTCGACGTCCTCATTTCGAAATCGGCGCTGTTCAATATGGCGGACGGCAAGCTCGGCGCGTCCAATATGGGTTCTGACGCCACGGGTAAACGCGGCACGTATCAATTGATGGGCGACGATCCTCGGCTGCCGAAGATGCCTGCGAAGCCGACGCTCCTCAATTTCTTCGAGTGCCGCGCTAAGGGCATCAACCATATGCTGCAAAGCGCGACCCATGCGCTGAAGGCGTCCATGCCCGAGAAAACGATTCTCGCCTGCCTGCTGCACGATATCTCCAATGCGATCTTCATCAAGAGCGACCACGGCTACTGGGGCGCGCAGCTGATAGAGCCCTACGTCGACGAGGAGGTAAGCTGGGCGGTCCGCGCGCACCAGGCTCTGCGTTTCTTCCCCGACGAGTCGGTGGGCTACTCGTATCCGGAGATGTACGTCAAGCATTTCGGGCCGAACTACGAGCCCGACGACTACATCAAGGACGCGTACAAGCGTGCCCGCGATCACAAGTGGTACATGACCGCGCGCATGATCACCGTCCACGACATCTATTCTTTCGATCCCAACGCGGTGGTGAGCTGGGAACCCTTTGTTGACATCGTCGGGCGCCACTTCAAGCAGCCGGCCGAGGGCCTAGGCTTCGACAACAGCCCCGTTGCCCACATGTGGCGCACTATCCGCCGTCCGACCAAGTATCTCTGACGCGGGGTTCAAGCGCGCAAGCAGCGGTGCGCTGAGTTAGTAGAGTTAGGCAAGTCTGACGGCGGGGCACCTTACATAGGGGAGGACGCTCAAGAACGCCGCTACTTAACTGGACAAACTCCGACTCAATATCTTCGATACTTCCCCCAAAGCGCGTGCTCGTTTTTAAAACACGCATCACGAAACCGCGCGCCTTAACTCTGAGATCTTTTAGCAGCCTGTAACCAGAGTTTTTCGTTACTCTATTCGCGTGATCGATTGTGATTGACGAGTAGCTGGCTTAGCGATAGCCTTCGCGGTGACTGAAACTTGCGTCGGGAGAAAAAACAATGCCGCAATTCGAACCATTACGCGTAGGACTCATCGGGGCGGGTGGGCGATGGGGGCCGCGGGCGCATGTGCCGGCGCTCAAGGGCGTGTCCGAGGCCGAGCTCTATGCCGTGTGCACCGCGCATGCGGATACCGCGCAGGCGGCGGCCGATAAGTTCGGCGTGACCCGCGCGTACGGCAGCGACAAAGCATTGGATGCCGACGCGGGGGTCGAAGCCGTGCTCGTCGCGGTGCGCGTGCCGGCGCACTATGAGCTTAGCAAAAACGCCATTGAAGCGGGCAAGCACGTCTTCTGCGAATGGCCCGTCGGCGCAAATACCAAAGAGGCCGAAGAACTCGCGGCGCTGGCGCGCAAGAAAAACGTGCGCACCATGGCCGGCTTGCAGCGACGCGCGTCGCCCGCTTATCTGTACATGCGCGAGTTGATCCAGCAAGGTTACGTCGGACAGGTGCTGGCGGTGAACATGATGCTGATGGCTAGCGGCGTGTTGACCCGCCCTTCGGATCGCACCTGGCAGCGCGATGTGACACTGGGCGCGAACACGCTGACGATTACGTTCGGGCACGTGCTTGACGCCATGTGCATGGTGGTTGGCGAGCCGACCGAAGTGTCCGCGATCGTCGGCACACAGGTACCGCAGTGGTTCGAGAGCGACACGAAAAAATACGTGGACGTGACCTCGCCCGACAACGTCGTGGTTCAGGGGCGGCTCGAAAACGGTGCGATCGTCAATGCCTATGTCGGCGTGCATCCGTACCACGGCAGCGGCCACCGCCTGGAGATTTACGGCAGGGAGGGCACGCTGTCGATGATCGGCGGCGGCCAGGGCGGCGAGGAGTACCGGCGCAAGGTCATGGGGGGACACAAAGACGATAAGGCGCTGCAAGAGTTGCCTGTGCCGGAGCGATTCAAGTGGGTGCCGGAAGCCGTGCGCAACGGCGGTCCCGCGTACGAGGTGGGTCAGATGTGGGTCAAGTTCGCCGAAGCGATACGCACCGGCTCGAAGATCGACCCCGACTTCGATCACGCGGTGCGCCGCCACCGAATGTTGGATGCCATCGTGCGCGCTTCACAGACGGGGCAACGGCAGAAAGTTGTGTTGTAGGACTAATCGCCGGAAGACTCACCGCGGAGGACACAGAGGATTGAGGTTCTAGAAGCACTCTGCGTTCTCAGTGTCTGTGTGATGAATACTTTCCGTGTTTCCCAATTCGGGAAATCTAAAATAGGCGAGGACTCGTGACAGCGGGAGTGAATTGTAAAGTTTGCGGTCCTAAAACCTCAGGTACCCCTCGAGTTCCAAATGTAATATCAGCCCCCGATCCACTTTTCCAAGTAACTCGCGGCCTAAGACCCCAGCGGCGCCTTTGATACGTCCTTTGTCGATGGTTCTCACTTGATCGCAAAGCGCTCGTGAGTCCTTTGGTAAACGAGTGTCTTTGGCCGATAGCAGGGGCTGCACCAGGCGATCCGCCGCGCGTCCGCCAACCGACGAAAGCGGCACGACAGTTACAGTTGCAGAGACATCGTTTGCTTCGGTCCTTGAAACGATGATGCATGGACGGATCTTGGGGACCTCCGGTCCGCGGGCCGGATCGAGGCTAACCCAGACTAATGCGCCTTTTACCATGAAGGCCAACCTTCCTTATCAATTTGAGCAAATTCACGAGCGATCCGGCCCGACTCTTCGCGCGCGGAACGATACTCATCTAGTAGGCGCGACTTTAGCTCCCTTGCGCTGTGTTGGGCTATCCAATCCGCCAAGCAGTTGTTTAATAGAGCGCTCAAGGTAGTTTCACCCGCGAGTTTTCTTGCCTTTTTTACGAGATCGTCTTTAAGGATCACGGTGGTTCTCATATGTCCCCTCCGTCATACATACATCATATAATCATCATACACGGGGTTCTCGGTGTCAAGACCAACGCAATCGATCCCGTTTGACGACTCGCCGGCTTAGCGATAACAGAGGAAATGGATTAACGAAAGGAGCGATGATCATGAAACGTCGCGCGGCAGAGATACACGCCGGGCTGAAGCACCCAGTGATCGACGGCGATGGCCACTGGATGGAGCCGATTCCGATCTTCCTCGAGTACTTGAGCGAAGTCGGCGGCCCTGGATCTGTCGATCAGATGAGAGCGCTCTGGCGCCGGAATCAAGCGTGGTACCAGGCCACCTGGCCGGAACGCCAGCACCATCGCCTGCGTCGCACCATCTGGTGGGGTGTGACCAGCAATACGATCGACAAGGCGACGGCGCTGCTGCCGGCCTTGCTGAACGAGCGCCTGCCCGAATTGGGCATCGACTTTGCGCTGATCTATCCAAGCTTCGGGCTCACCATCAACGGCATCGGCCAGGAAGACCTGCACCGGGCCGCGGTCCGTGCCTACAATATGATGACGGCTGACATGTTCGTGCCCTTTGCCACAAGGTTTGCGCCGATAGCCATCGTCCCTACCCGCACGCCGGACGAAGCTATTGAGGAGCTGGAATACGCGGTCAGGCACCTTGGTTTCAAAGCGATCATGGTGCGGGGAAACCAGGAGCGACCGATCCCAGGAGCGGCGGAGGGAATCGATCCGCAGAAGGCCGCCTGGTATTGTGATACCATCGCCCTCGACAGCCCCTATGACTACGACCCGTTCTGGCAGCGCTGTGTCGACTTCGGCGTGGCCGTGACCCAACACTCAGGCAGCGGCCGCTGGTCGGATCGCGCCTCCATCAGCAACTTCACCTACAACCACGTCGGCCACTTCGCCGAATCGAACCACGCCTTCGCACGGGGAGTTTTTCTGGGCGGTGTCGTGCGGCGTTACCCAAGCCTGAATTTCGGCTTCATGGAAGGCGGAGTGAGCTGGGCCTGTCAGATGTGCGCCGACTTGATCGAACACTGGGAAAAGCGCCGCCGCGCCGGGCTGCAGTACCCGAGTGCAACTAACGTCGCCGAGATGCATCAGCTGATCGACCGGTATGGCGATCAGAGAATGAAAGCCAACGCCGACGCGATCATGAACAGCCTGGATGCATTCCGCCCGGAGTGCAGTCTTGAAGAGCTCGCGCGCCCCGAGCATGTCGCGGACGATTTTGAAGCGGCAGGAATTAACTCAAAAGAGGATGTCCGGGCAGTTTTCTGCCGCAACTTCTACTTCGGCTGCGAGGCGGACGACCGGGCAATGATGTGGGCCTTCGATCCCCGTATGGGCGTCCGGCTGCGGCCGGTCTTCAGCTCCGACTTCACGCATTTCGACGTCCCCGATTTCAGGGAGGTGATTCCTGAAGCGTTTGAGATGGTAGAGAAGGGCTTCGTGACGGCAGAGGATTTCCGGGAGTTCACGTTCACCAACGCCGCGCGCCTGCACACGGGCAACAACCCAGGCTTCTTCAAAGGCACCGTCATCGAGCAAGCGGTGGCCAATGAGCTTGGACTGAGACCCGCGTTGCCGTTAACGAAAGCCTAGCCAAACATTTTTGAAATTTTGCCACGAAAGAAGATTGGATAAGACTTTGTCTCGCCCGGAGCATGTCCTGAGAGCGAAGTCGAAGGGAGCGCAAAGGCCGCCAAGGTAGATTTCCTTGAAATCGGGCAAAGGAACCGCGTGGTTGGAATTGTTGATTCCGACATATGAGTTAGCTGCAAGAGGATTGTAGGATTGCAAGATCTGACCTCTGTTTCCTCCTGCGGGGGTACGATACTTTTGCTATTTGCCGTCGTCGAGGCTGACGATCACGATGGCGTTGGCGATCAGCGTGCCGTCGGTGCCCTCATTGTTTAGTACCTGCAATCCGCCGTGGACCACGTTGATATGGCCGGTGCCGTGGGGCAGCGTTTCCAGCACGGCCTGGGCATCCACCGCCTCCGGCTTGGGCACGCCGATGGTCACATCCACCCGCATATCGTCGGCGGTCTTGCCCACCAGCCGCGGAAATCCCAAGCTGCTGTGATGCAAGGCATCGAATACCGCCCGCTTGGCGGCAGTGGTGTAATCCAAGCCGTGAACATCCACTCCCATACCCATTTCTGAAACGCACCGTACCCAAGCCATACTGGTCACCTCCACCGGTCTATTTATGCGATCTTGCATCATCGAATCAATACCGTGTGCTGTCCGAACCCCGGGTCGAGGAGGGTTTGCAGTTCTGCCGCCTTTGCTATAATCGACACGTAAAGCGAAGCGCCGGCGAGCGAGATAGCCCCATGAAAACAAAAGCCGAAATCTTAGAAATCTTCTGAGGAAAAACCGGCATCTTGGTAGGAAAAATGACCTTTGTGATCGCGGGCAAATACCACGAGCGGCATCATCCTTCTAGCGTCGCGTGACATGACAACGCTGTCTATTCTTGCCCTCCAGAGCGCGAGAAGAGTAAGGATCGCCAGAAGCAGCAGGAATTATCAGTATATTCATGATCGTCCTGATGGTAGGTGTAGCGACACTTGCGAGAGCCTTTGGGTTCAAGCTCGGAGTGCTGCACCGATAGCATCGGTAATCAAAGGAGGTGTAAAAGAAATGGCACAGCCGAACAAGATAGCAGGTATCACGGTGGCACGGCAGGAACAAATAGACGTGTCCTCAGACCCGAGCAGAGGCAAGTGGAGCAGCCCGTTCCGATTGCGTGCCGGAAACCTCTCCGTTGGCCTAATGAGAGTCAACAAGAACGGCGGCGAAAACAATCTCCACGCGCATCCTGACGTAGAGTCGGTCTGGATTGTGCTGAAGGGAAGGGCGAGATTTTACGGCATGAACGATGTCCTGGTCGCCGAGCTTGGGCCCGGCGAAGGTCTCGCCATACCCAAAGGAGTTCCTTACCGGTTCGATAACAAAGAGGAAGAGCCCCTGGAGGTTTACCATATCACCAGCCGAGACTCTTCGGTTAAGGATGTCCACCGTGTGAACTTCGCTGCGTACACCGAGGCGCAAAAGACCCGCGGACCGAGGCCGGGACGCGAGGCTACGGAGGAGGAGAAAGAGGCAGCGGCTAAGTTGTGACCAATAAGGCTGGATACCGGCCCCTTCAATTCCTACGGGATGGTTGAGACCGCTCAATTCCCCCTGCAGGAATACACGATTCCTTTATGAGTGTTCTCTTAACAACCGGTACGGATAGTCGGGCTCAGTTGAGTGTGCTGGAAGAACTTTGGAGGGTCATCATGCGTAAGCATGCTTTTTCGACGGCGGAAAATTTGGTGTCGATCCGTGTCCCGAAAGAACTGGCCGGGAAAGCAATTGGGAGTTATCAAAACTCGGGGTCGCATCTTTAACTTTGACAGTCAGCATTGATGAACATCCTAAGGCAACTCCTTGAGTTCAAGCCGTTCCAGCTGTCAACCACGTTCGGCGACTGATTTTGCTGGCCTTTCCCCGTTGAGCACCTCCAGCCTTTAAGACAGGTGGTTGTCAATATCTCGTTGACTAGCGACATTGATCGTTCGATGGCCGTCACCGTGTTTCGTGATCGTGTCCTAAGCCAACGTCACGCCAGCGCGCTCCTGTTGTTTTCGATGCTCTTTTTCACCCTTGCCGGCAGAGCCTTCTCGGCATTACGCAGGTCGTAGATCATTTGCAGGTTCATCCAGAATTCCGCCGACGTATTGAAAAACGTTCCCAGACGGATCGCCGTATCTCCTGTGATGCCTCTTTCATCCTTCAGAATCGCCGTGATTCGGTTGGCAGGCACCCTGATCGCCTTCGCGAGCGCGTTCGCCGTCAGGCCCAGCGGTTTCAGAAATTCTTCGTTGAGAATTTCACCTGGTGGCACCGGTCGCATTCCATTCTTTTTCATCTTGTTACCTCTTAATGATAGTCCGCGATTTCAACGTCGTACGGACCGTCATCTTTCCACGTAAAACAAATTCGCCATTGGTCGTTGATCCGGATACTGTATTGTAAGAGTCAAGCCGATACCGCGCGCCCAGCCGCCATTGTTTCCAAGTCATGCCAGGCACATCACGCACCGCTGTCAGTTTTAACTGATTCATTCTCGACGTAAGGATTTTCTAGCCGCTCAGCTTAAAGGGGTCAACTCGGCTTTGAGCTTATAAGTGGCGTTTCCTTCAATGTGTCGAACCCCTTCCGAGGGATCGGTCTTCGGAGATTCTAGCTTTCACGCCACCATTGAGTACAAACACTCGTGCGCTTGACGACTCGCCGATTCGACGATATAGCTCCCGACAGAGAAAAAGGGTGTTTCCAGCCGCAAATGGGCGTCGCGCGCGATCGGGCGATCGACTATCGCGCCGTGATTGCCACGGCAGCAATCGAGGTCATGGTCGAGCTGCCGTAAAAATAGGGTTGTTAGGCAGTATAGAAACAGGGAGAAATACAATGACACGCATTTCCATTCTGACGCCCGACGAAATGAGCGATGAACAGCGCGCCGTGATCGAAGCGTCCAAGGCCAATGGCAAGCCGCATGGCGGGCCATTCTGGGCCTATATCCGCAATCCCAAACTAATGCAGAACGTCCAGAACGCAGGAGCGTGTATCGCCGACAGCACCCTGTCCGCCCGCGAACAGCAGATCGCCACCTTGACCGTGGCCCGGTTCTGGGGCGCCAAATATCCGTGGGCCGTTCAGTGCCGCAACGCTGTTAAAGTTGGCCTCACCCAGGGAGAGATCGACGCCATCAACGCCCGCGGCGCGCTGCCGACCGATGACAAGCGCGAATTGCTCGCGCATCAGGTCGCCAACGAACTGCTCGCCGACAAAGGACTAAGCGATGCCACCTATGCATCCGCCGAAGCATCCTTTAGCACTGAAGAGCTGGTAGCTCTGGTCGCCCGCGTCGGCTCGTTCTCGATGACCTGTTGTACCGCCAACGCGTTTGATATCACGCCGCCCAATGACGCGCCTGCCCGCCTTAAGGCATAGAAAAGGCGTTGGAGCGCAATTGACCGGGGTGAAAAGCATGGGGTCGGAAAAATCCATCTTACTTGGGTATGTTTGTAATGTTGGAGGATCGTCATGCGTAAGCAAGCGTCTTCGACGGCAGAAGATCTGATTTCGATTCGCGTACCGAAGAAACTGGCCGGGAAAAAATTGGTCCTTGTCGATGCCGCAGAATATACTGCTCTAAAGCGCCGTCTCACCGAAATCAGACACGCGCTGGAGAAGATATCGCGTGGTGATGGATCCTACCTTCAGGAAGGACGAAGACTGTCTCTTCTTTATCGGAATTAGGTCGGTAGCCCGATGCCCCGGCCGATTGCCACCGTTCACATCACACCCGATTTCGAGAAAGCCTATCTCCGATTACCCAAGCACATTCAAAACCTCGCACCCGGAAAGACCAATGGTTCGCAGAGACGCCTTTGGTGCGCGTCTCCGGACCCACAAGCTAAAAGGGGATCTCTCGGCTTATTGGGCCTACTCGGTTAACCGCGAGTATCGCTGCTATTTCGGTTTCTTAGTCATACTGAAGTCATCTATTACGATGTCGGCACCCATGAGATCTATCGCTAAAAGTTTTTGACAATCTTACGTACCTCATCCTTATCGCGCTGGCTGCCGTTTGGACGGCGGGAACCATTCCGAACTGTCTCGCCTCATCCTCCGAAAGTCAATCCTGCGGGAGTTGGCGGAGTACCTAGCGACGAGCAGTGGGATCAGCCTGTTTGACAGAAGTTAGAATGCCAGGATAATTTACCTAAAGCCCCATGGAGAAGAATCTATGAAGACACTGCGATTGGAAATCACTGCGCCGTTTCAAGGCTTGGCCGAGCTGGCGGCTTATGACGAGGGTCTGTTCGAGAAGGAAGGCATCGAGATCGAGTGGATGGACCGCGAGAAGGGCGTCGACAAAAGCCCGCAGATGCACATCACGGATCACAAGGACGCCTCGCGCTACACGAGCCACGGCCGCATGATGGAATCAGGCGAGGCCGACCTCTATAACGCTTGCGAATGGGGCAATTTCTCACGCGTTGAAACCACCAAAGTCGGCAGCCGGCAGATGGGCCGGCGTTCCATGGTGAATTTTGCCGGGATTGTCGTCCGCGCGGATTCGCCGGTGCAGACGCCGCAGCAATTCGCCAACGTGCCGATCGGAGTTCCCATGTACAGCGGGACGCACTATCTGTGCTTGCAGATGCTGGAAGGCTTCGTGCCGCGCGAGCTGATCAAGATCGGCCGCGTGCCGAACGGCTCCAATTACCGCTTCAAGATGCTCATGGATAAGACGATCGAAGCGACGACCCTGACCGAGCCGTATATTTCGTTGGCTGAGAAGATGGGCTGTCGTGTTGTCATCTCGGCTTTCCACCACGGCACCGACGTCGCGTCCGATCGTGTGGATGCCGAAACCTACGCCGCCTTCAACCGTGCGATCCGCGAGGCGGTACGGCGGATCATGGCGAACAAGCGCGCTTATCTGCACTACTTCATCGACTACTATCGCGATCGCGATCCGCAGATCAGTCAGCTCACCATCGACGATCTGCGCGAGAGCCGCCTCTATCTGGTCGATCCGGCGCCGATCCCGGCCGATGAACTCCAGCGCACCTACGACTGGATGAAGAGCTGGGGTTTCCTCGAGACCGCCCCCTGCGCGACCGATCTCGTCAACATGAACGTGTAGAAGCGCGGCGACGAGCGGCGTCCGGAGCGCTGGCTTCCAGGCATTGACGGGCCAAACCGGTGGATAAAAAAGGGGGCATTCAATTCGTGTCTCCTTTTCCTTCCCGCGGCGTGTGGGGGCGATGGGCCAGCAAACATTTTTGCTATAGTGAAAACGCTCTGCGAGACCTTTAGAAAAGGGGGCTGCGAAAACGACTGATAAGGTTTGCCTAACCCCACAGAGTTTTGTCCTAGTGGCTTAAGCTATCGGGGTTTTTTCGTCGGAAGGCCGCGGATCCACTTGATAACCGCGAGGTCTGCGAATGACTGAATCGGGGTCGATTCAACATACATTTAATGCTGCGATCAGCACTGTTCAGTCAGGATCGGCCACGGTTCGCCTGCGCGAGGCGCGGCGGTTTCTGGATCAGTTCGAAGCCGGCGCGGAGGTGCTTCTCCTGGGCGCGTCGCGCGGGTCGGTGGACGATCTCTCGCGCGCGATTTCGTTGGAAAGAGGCGCGACGTTTGGACTGCATCGACTCTCTGTCACGCAGCTTGCAGCCCGCTTGGCTCTCATGGAACTGGCTGCGCACGATTGCGCTCCCACAACGACGCTAGGACACGAGGCGGTTGCGACGCGTGCGGCGTTCGAGGCCCTGGGCGATGACGCGCTGGAATATTTTTCGCCTGTCTCCCAGACCCCGGGCTTTCCAAAGGCGCTGGCGCGCACGCTGCTGGACTTGAGACTTGCTGCCGTGGCGGGCGGTGATTTGGCCCGGCTACCGCGCAGCGGAGGCGATCTTGCCGCCTTGCTGGATCGCGTTGACATCCTGCTAAACGAGGCTGGTGCCAGCGATAGGGCTGCGTTGTTCGAAACCGCAACCAAAGCGTTGGGCTCGCCTGTGACCGGCTGGCCGCCGATGCCGATCCTGCTGCTCGATGTCCCGTTCGAGTCTGAAATCGAAGCGCAATTTCTCTGGGCTCTCGTCCAGCAGTCGCCGCAGGTGATGATAACCGTGCCGGCAGGCGACACCTCCGCCGTGAGTCATCTGGAGAAGCGCGGGGTGCGGCTTCAGATCGTAGACGAGGCCGAACAGAACGATCTGACCCAGCTTACGCGTTATCTCTTTTCCCAAGAGCCGCCGCCTGATCGAACCCGCACGGATGAAATGGTATGGTTTTCGGCGCCCGGCGAAAGCCGCGAATGCGTCGAGATTGCGCGCCGGATCATGAAAGAAGCCGAACGCGGCGTCCGCTTCGACGAGATTGCGATCATCGTCCGCTCGACGCAGCAGTATGTTGGCCTCCTGGAGCATGCCCTTGTCCGGGCCGGGGTCCCCGCGTATTTCGAGCGTGGCACCCGCCGTCCCGATCCCACGGGTCGCGCGTTTCTCGCGATCCTGAGTTGTGCAACCGAGAACTTCTCCGCCAAACGCTTTGCCGAATATCTATCGCTCGCCCAAGTGCCGTCGCTGGACGATTCCGGCAAGCCTCTGGTCGTATCCGGGGATTCGACGTGGCTGGCTTCACGCGACGACGTCTTCGGCATTCTCTCAGAGCGCGCGCCTGACGAATCAGACGCTCGCGATAGTGACGACGACCAGCGATCAAGCACCGACATCAATGTCGATCAAGCTGTCCTGGCCGGCTCGCTAAGAGCGCCGTGGAAGTGGGAAAGCTTGCTCGTTGAATCCTCCGTCATTGGCGGCAGCGAGCGCTGGGCGCGACGGCTAAACGGATTGGCGGCGGAATACGAGCTAAAGATTCGCGAGCTGGCATCTGACGAGCCCGATTCGCCGCGCATCGCGCGCCTGGAGCGCGAGCGGCAGAACCTTGCGCACCTCAGAGCGTTCGCGCTGCCACTCATCGAACAGATGTCTGCCTGGCCCAAGGAGGCCCCGTGGGGCGATTGGATTCAGCGCCTCGAAGAATTTGCGCCACGGGTGCTCCGACGCCCCGAATTCGTGCTTCGTGTTCTTGCCGATCTCCGTCCCATGGCGGCGGTCGGACCGGTGACCCTGGCTGAAGCGCGCGCGGTGCTTGCAGACCGCCTGGCATTGTTGGAAGTGGAGCCCCCCGCGCACAGGTATGGCCGGGTGTTTGTTTGCAGCCCCGATCAAGTGCGGGGCCGCGTGTTCCGCGTAGCGTTCGTGCCCGGCTTGGCGGAGCGACTTTTTCCGCAAAAGGTACGCGAGGATCCGCTCCTGTTGGACGATCTCCGGGGTGAGCTGGGCGGCGAGCTAGCGCTGCAACAGGATCGGGCCGAGCATGAACGACTGTTGCTGCGCCTCGCGGTCGGCGCGGCGACCGAACGGTTATATGTCTCGTTCCCGCGCATCGAGACCTCGGAGGCCCGCGCGCGCGTTCCGTCTTTTTACGCGCTCGAAGTCATGCGCGCGGTAACCGGCCGCATTTTCGACCATCAGCAGCTCGAGCTCGAAGCTTCAGAACAAGCCAATGCGAGCCTCGCGTGGTCGGCGCCGGCGCGGCCCGAAGACGCCATCGACGACTTCGAGCACGACCTTTCGGTGCTGCGCCTATTGATGCGCAGCGAAGAGAACGTGACAGGCCATGCGCATTACATGCTCCGGCTGAACAATTGCGTCCGGCGCTCGGCGAGCGAGCGGTGGGCGCGCGCCAGGCCGCCGTGGTCGCCCTATGACGGGCTCGTCCGGGTCACCGAGACTACACGCCCCTTTCTCCAATCGCAGCGGCTCGGTACGCGCCCGTACTCCGTCACCGCACTACAGAATTACGCGTACTGTCCCTATCGATTCCTCCTATCGGCACTGTATCACCTCGGACCGCTGCAAGAACCGGAGCCGCTCGAACACATGGATCCCCTTACCAAGGGGAAATTGTTTCATGAGGTGGTGGCTGAATTCTTTCGTGCCCTGCAGCAGGGCAAAATGCCGATTGCGGCGACGCCGATAGATGCGTCGCTTGAAGTTCTCGACGACACCCTCACGCGCGTCGCCGCGAACTATGCGGAGCTGCTCGCGCCGGCGGTGGATCGGGTCTGGCAGGACGAAATTGCCGGCATCCGTACCGACCTGCACATCTGGGCGCGCGATCTCGCGGCGTGCACGGGATGGGAGCCGTGGTTGTTCGAGTTTGCCTTTGGCCTACGCGGCATACCAGGGAGCGACCCCAACAGTCGCGGCGAGCCGGTCACCATCGATGGCCGCTTCATTGTGCGCGGCGCAATCGATTTGATCGAGCGAAAGCCCGGCACGAAGGTGCTGAGAGTCACCGACCATAAGACTTCGAAGAACCGATCGGAGCGGGGATCGATCATCGGCCATGGCCAGCAATTACAGCCGGTGATCTACAGTTTGGCCGTCGAGGCAGCAACCGGATGCACCGTGGAAACCGCCCGCTTTTCTTACTGCACGACCGCGGGCGGATTCACCGAACACAATGTTCCCATCAATGAGCAGACTCGCGGACTGGGCGTCGAAGCTTTGGAGATTATCGATCGGGCAGTGGAGCTCGGCGTGTTACCGCCCGCGCCGGCCGAGAAGGCCTGCACGTTCTGCGACTTCCTGCCAGTATGCGGGCCGAATCAGGAGCGTCGCGCGCGCCGCAAATCACAGAAAGAGATCGCCGACCTGATCGCGCTGAGAGGACGACCATGAGGCCGGCACTCGCCGATCAAACCGATCGCGACCAGATTGCGATGGCGCTCGACGACACGCTCGTTGTGGAAGCCGCCGCCGGCACCGGCAAAACCACCGAGCTGGTCCGCCGCATCGTGCGCGTCGTTGAAACCGGCCGCGCCGAGGTCACCGGGATCGTTGCCGTTACGTTCACGGAAAAGGCCGCCGGCGAGCTGAAGCTGCGGCTGCGCGAGGCGCTCGAAGAGGCAAGAGGAGGCTCTGCAAGCGGATCCGTAGAGCGTGACCGGCTCGATGGCGCGCTCGGGAGGCTCGAAGAAGCGCAGGTCAGCACGATTCACGGCTTTTGCGCGGATCTTCTCCGGGAGCGTCCGGTCGAAGCGCGAGTCGATCCGTTATTTACGGTTCTGACGGAAGCGCAGGCGGCGCGGATCTATGATGAAGCCTTTAGCCAATGGCTGGAAAGCCAGCTTGCCGATCCAGCGGAAGGTGTGAAGCGCTCGCTGCGCCGTCCGGTGTTCGGCGGTTTTGGCGCGCAAGCGGAGGGTGACAACAGCCCGATCGATCGGTTGCGGCGCGCAGGCCGGGAGCTGATCCAATGGCGTGATTTTGATGGAGACTGGCAGCGCCCGGCGTTCGACCGCTCGTCGCGGATCGACGAGCTGGTTCAGCTTTTGAACGGCTTCACGCAATTATTGGAGCCGCCCGGCGCTGCTTATGACACTCTCTACGCGGATACTTGGGCGGCCAGGAAACTCGCCGAAGAGATCCATCGCACCGAATCGGTCGCGCCGCGTGATTATGACCGGCTCGAGGCGGGCCTCATCGAGCTTAGCCACAATCGCAGCTTTAAGGACGCGCGCAAGGGAAGCGGCAAAAACTACCGCAGCGGCGTGCCGCGGGAGGACGTTTGGCGAACGCGCGAAACCCTGCAACACGCTCTCACCAATTTCGCGGAGGACGCGAATGCCGACCTTGCCGCGGCGCTCCGCCAGGAGCTTCGGGGCTGTGTAAACTCGTATGAAGCCGCAAAAGCCAAGACCGGCGCCCTCGATTTTCTCGATCTCCTTCTCAAGACCAGAGATCTCATCCGGGATGACCCTGTCGTGCGGTCGAGCTTCCAGCAGCGTTTCAAACGAATCTTCGTGGACGAGTTCCAGGACACCGATCCACTGCAGGCCGAGATCCTGCTGCTTCTCGCTGCCGACGATCCCGCTCAGACAAGCTGGTGCGAAACTCGCCCCATTCCCGGAAAGCTTTTTTTGGTGGGTGACCCGAAGCAGTCCATCTATCGATTCCGGCGTGCTGACGTTGGGATTTATCGGAGCGTATACGAAATGCTGCAGACGGCGGGTGCTCGACGCGTGACCTTGCGGACCAGTTTTCGCGCGCGGCCGAATATCCAGCGTGCCATTAACGCCGCTTTCGAGCCCGCGATGACCGGCGACCAGGACGCGCTGCAAGCGGCGTACGTGCCGCTTGAGCCGTTTCGGAGCGAGTCCGAAGAACAGCCGTCGGTAGTCGTCCTTCCCGTGCCCGAGCCGTACGGCTACAGGAGGCTCTCCAACCTCGCGATCGAGAAGTCGCTTCCCGATGCCGTTGGCGGTTTTATCGACTGGCTCATCAAGGACAGCGGCTGGAAAGTCGCGGAGCGGCCGGCTGCCGCCAAATCGTCTCTGGCGCCGACTGCGGCACGGGGCTTTAGGCCCGGCGAGACGGAGCATCTCGTCCCGATTCAGGCGCGCCATATCTGCCTGCTGTTTCGCCGGTTCATCAGCTATCAGGAGGACATGACGCGGCCCTACGTCGAAGGTCTCGAGGCGCGCGGGCTTCCCCACCTACTCGTCGGCGGCCGGTCTTTTCACAATCGTGCAGAAATCGAGACGCTGCGCGCCGCGCTTGCTGCTATCGAGTGGCCCGAAGACGAGCTGTCGGTATTTGCAACGCTGCGGGGGGCGCTGTTCGCAATTGGTGACGAAGAGCTGCTGGAATATCGCCATCGGTTCGGCCGTTTTCATCCATTTCGCATCCCGGATGAAATTCCGATGAACCTCGGTCCCGTTGTTGAGGCTCTGCAATTGCTGCGAGGACTTCATCGCTCTCGTAATCGGGTGCCAGTGGCGACAACGATTGCCTCGCTCCTCGAATCCACCCGCGCGCATGTTGGGTTTGCGCTCGAGCACGGCGGCGAGCAGGTGCTTGCCAACGTTGCGCACGTCGCCGAGTTAGCGCGTCGCTACGAGGCCGAAGGCGGCATCTCGTTTCGCGGATTTATCGACGACCTGCGCGAGCAGGCCGAGAGCGGCGAAGCCGGGGAAGCGCCGATCCTCGAGGAAGGCAGCGACGGCGTCCGGCTGATGACGGTCCATAAAGCCAAAGGCCTGGAATTCCCGATCGTGATCCTTGCGGACATGACGGCGAAATTGCGCGCGTCCGTGGCCAGCCGCCATATCGATTCAGAGCGCCGCGTGTGCGCGCTCCGCCTCGGCGGGTGCGCGCCGTTCGATTTGCTCCAGCACGAAGACGAGGAATTGCTGCGCGACGAGGCGGAGGGTACGCGCGTGGCATACGTGGCGGCAACGCGCGCGCGCGACCTGCTTGTCGTCCCCGCCGTGGGCGACGAGGTCAGGGAAGGCTGGATCCACCCATTGAACACAGCGATCTATCCGCCGAAGGAAGCGCGCCGCCAACAAGTTCAACCGCGCGGCTGTGTAGAATTCAAATCGAAAGATTCGGTATTGGTCCGGCCCGGCGGCACCGCGGCTGGAACGAGCACGGTTAGTCCCGGCCTGCATGTACAGAAGGCTAAACCGTCCGGGAGCGCCGGGTTCTCCGTCGTCTGGTGGGATCCGCGCGCCCTGACACTTGGCGCCGAGGCGCCGCTCGGAATCCGCCGGCCCGAGCTGATCGTGAAGGACGTGGCGCCGGAGATCGTCGAAGCAGGCCTTGCCGCCTACAACTCCTGGCGCGAGCGCCGCCAGCAGGCCACAGCCGCCGGCGGTGAAAATTCAGTGCAGGTGCGAACGGTAACGCAGGCGGCGAAAGCAATCGGCGAGCCGGCGCCGAATTTAAATCCTCCGCCTGTGGAAATCATCGAGCTCCCACGCGCGGCGAACCGGCCGTCGGGCCGTCGTTTTGGTGCGCTCGTACACGCCGTTCTTGCGAGTGTCCCGCTGGATGGTGATCTGAACGGAGCCCAACGTCTCGCAAGCATTCACGGCCGCATCCTGGGCGCGCCTGCAGAAGAGATCGATGCCGCGGCGGAAGCGGCGCGCGCTGCGTTGGCGCATCCCGTTTTCGATGATGCACGCCATGCCGCCCAACAAGGGCGGTGTCGTCGCGAAGTGCCGATCGCGTGGCGCGATACTAACGGCTTGCTCATCGAGGGTGTAGTCGATCTCGCTTTCGAGCAAGCTGGGGGCTGGACGGTCATCGATTTCAAGACTGACGAAGAATTCCGTGGTAATGAACCCGCTTATCGACGCCAAGTCGGCATGTATGCATCGGCGATCCAGGCGGCGAACGGCGCGCGAGTTTCCGCGCTGTTAATGCGCGTGTAAGCGCGAAAAATGGTAGTGGCCAGGACGCTTAGCAGAGCCTTTTTGAAGGTGAAACGCACGCTCTAAAGAACCAGAGCGAACCAGCCTGACCGCAAAATTTCATCTATTCTTTCATACTGGCGCGCGCCCGGCACTGACGGTCATGACTAGGCGATGGTTGCGCAATTGCGCAACTCTCGGCGGGAGGGTGAAACCAAAAGGCTGAAGTCAAGACGCCGCTCGGCTCATTGGCAATTACTGTTCAGGAAGCCCAAGCCTGGGCTGTCGCCGACTCTAGGTTATGTGTTACCTGGGATAGGCGGGGGTGGAATGGCGGCGCTCACATCGATGAAGTCCCCGCGCAGCTCGGCCTGCAGCGTCATATTTTGAATCGATTTATTCTAAATGCCCCGATATCAATCTTGCTTTTCCCATCAATAATGAGCTGCGCGATCACTTCTCCGATTGCAGCTGAATGCTTGAATCCATGCCCGGAACAAAGCGAAGCGACAATGATGTCACTTTGCCCGGGATAGAAGTCAATTACAAAATTTGCATCGGGAGTCGTGGTGTAAAGACACGTGATTGCAGAATCACAATGCACAGAGACTCCGGGCAATCTACTGCGGAGGTAATCCGTATACATGGACTTCTTTTCTTCTGCGCTGACTTCCCGGTTCACATCGTCCGGAGTCGTAGTTAAAATGTATTGTTCGCTCGCCACCTTGATCGTTCTTTCATCGAGACTCGGGAATCCGTAAAAACCGAAGTCTCGGGCCTTGTCGAGTATCCAGATAAAAATCGGGAACTTGCCCGGCACAAAATCTCTCCGGGGATTAACCTGAACCCTGAACTAGTCCTCAAGTAAGCGCTGGAGAGTAAGCAAATCTTTGCGATGGATTTAGAACGGGAAAAGCCCTCTGAAATGAGGTATACGAAGAGTTGCAAGACAAAACGTAACCCCAAAAAGCAGAGGGCTCCCAAGTGAAAGCATCTATCGCATTTGAGCGCGCAAGTCACGTCAATTCGGGTACGAGCGTAGATCCCGAAGAGCTTCCGTGGCCCGAGACCGAAGGGCGAGTGATGCGTCACCCATTGCTCCATCTGGAGAGCGATCCACGGGGCGAGATGACGCATTACGGAGGGCTGGTGCTGGCACAGCAGTTTATCAGGCGTTTTGGGGTGGCGCAGCGGCTGGACGGGGCGCTGAGACTGTTTAAGCGTCATGCCCCTTACCACGAATCCGATCATGTGCTGGCGCTGGCGTACACGCTTTATGCCGACGGCAGGTGTCTGGAGGATCAAGCGGTCCTGCAAGGGAGCGAGGCCGTTAGGCGGCTGGTGGGAGCGTGTCGGATTCCAGACCCGACCACGGCCGGAGATTTTCTGCGTCGGTTTAGGACCACGCAAGACCTGGAGCGGCTCTCGGGAGTGATCGACGAGGTCCAAGAGGCGGTGTGGTCGAAGCTTTCTGGCAAGGCGCGTCGTGAGAGAAAAAAACGCGAGTTTGCGCTGGTGGATCTCGACGGGCACATCAAGCCTCTTTATGGGGTACAGAAAGAAGGGGCGGACTTTAGCTACAATGGGCAATGGTCGTATCAGCCGCTGGTGGTTTCGCTGGCCGGCAGCGGGGAGTGCCTCAAGGTCGTCAATCAGCCGGGGAGCGCCCGCCCTTCGGATGCGGCGGCGGCGGCTCTTAAAGAGGTGTTGCCGCGGGTTAGACGCCATTTTCGAAACGCCCTGGTACGTGGGGATACCGACTTTGACCGCTGTGATATTTTCAACACCGTTATCGATGAGGGAGCGTACTTTGCGATTGGGGCTCGGGTGTATCCCAATCGTGCAGCGCTGGTCGAGGCCATTGGTGAGAAGAACTGGCAGCCCTTTTTTCCTCGAGCCGAGCGCGAGAAACGAGGCGGGCCTTCTCGTCATGTGTATACGAGGAACTGGCGGCGCCAGAAAGCGGCTGAGCGCGGGTTTCGCAGGCTGCGCACGGTAAAGCAGTGGCTGAGCGAGATCGACTATCAGCCCCACGGGCTTGACTCTGCGTGTCGGATGATCGTGCGGCGGATTTTGATCGAAGAGACTGATGGGCAGGGGGCACTCTTTACACATTTCCGTTACCGGCTGGTGCTGACCAATCTGCCGCGCTCTTACACGGCTCGCGAGGTCATCGATCTTACCTATCAACGGTGCGACCAGGAAAATGTCATTGAACAGTTTGGCCAAGGGATCGCCGGCTGGCGCATGCCGGTGGCGGAGTTTAGGGGTAACTCGGCATGGCTCCAGATCGCCCGGCTGGCTTGGAATCTCGGCAAGTGGATTGCCCAGATCGCTTTGCCCTCTGAGATGGTGCGCTGGGAGTGGAAACGCTTTCGCCGCCATTTTGTCTATCTCGCGGCCAAGGTCTTGAAGAGCGGGCGGCGCTTGGTAGTACGGCTTGCCGGATCGCATCGATTTTTGCCCGACATCCTCACCGCTCATGTTCGACTACAAACCTAATAAGATGATTTCGGGCCGTAGAAAAATCTCGCTTCTGGGAACAAGCGTTGAAGGGAGAAATGCGTCCAAAATCAGTCTTGATCTCAGCACCTCAGGCTCTGACACTCAACTGAAGCTGTTTTTGTTGTGGATATGTATTCCAATGAGCGCTTACGAGCCGCCAAGAGATCGCCAGTGACCCTCGGGCGAGCACTCGCGTTCCCTGGCGCTTATTTCAGGACTAGTACATTACCTGGCGGTAAACCTTAAAGCACTGAGCATGCGCTGGTGGCAGAAATTTTGTTACCCATGAGCCGGCCGCAATAACAAGCTGCTGCCCTTCGTAAACTCCTCGGTCTGTTTTTACTGTGAGCGCGGTGCCGCTATTTGGAGTTGTGGAAATGACTTTCTCATTGACATGAATGTTGGCGCCGTATTTCTTGGCTAGATTCAACTGTGCCGACACGCACAGCTCCGGTCGTAAATAGCCCGTGCCATATTCGAAATATCCACGTTCCCCGGTAACCGCAAACTGCGGATAACGTTTTCTGATATCTTGGGTTTCAAGAACTTCATGACGGATATTAAAGTTTTGCGCACAGCGGATTGTTCGGGCGAGGAAATTCCGCTGGCCATGCAGCGTAGCCGCACTTTGGCGGCGTTCTAGAATCAAACCCCCCGTAATCGTAAGTAGCTCTCTGCCTGTCTCGGTCTCGATTTCGCGCCACAGCTCATAAGAACGGAGGGCTAACGGTGTATATTCCTCGCCCTCCCCGATAGCCTGGCGAATGATACGGCTCTCGCCATGGGTAGAGCCGTAATCGTGCGGGGGCGAGAATTGATCTACGCCCAAGACCTTGCGACCTCTCTTGGCTAACTGGTAAACCGCCGCGCTTCCCATGGCGCCCAAGCCAAGCACAATCGTATCGAATTTAGCTTTCATTCGAAGTTTGTTTTGCGCTCGAAGTCATGCACCTCCGGCAGAGCCGAAGGCTTGATTTGTGAACCGCTCAAAGCGGTCTGGCCAGCTCGCGCTGGCATCCTCATGGACTCGGATACCTTCCTACGTCCTCTACCTCTGGGAGAGGACAGAGGTGAGGGTATATCGCCCGAGAGAGCCCTCATCCTACCCTTCTCCCTGAGGGAGAAGGAACCACTGCCTAATATGTTGGTTCTTGCGGGAGGTCGAACATTGTACCGACAATCTCACGCGAAAAACACTCCCGCAAATGTCAACTCTATGAGTCCCCCAGCAGAGCTGGGGTTTTACCCAGGATTAATTATCGGGTGTGGCTCAGTCGGTCTTGATTCCGGAAAGGGAGAAATGTAACCGCGGCCACGCGCGAAACCAACGATACGCGGGCGGCGTTTAAATTCTTCTGCGACAACTTTCACGTTTTCAGAATTCCAAAAATACGATAATTATGCGGGCCTTCGCAATCCGGTATCTATTAGTAGGGCACAGAGCTGCGGCGCGCGTGTGTCGCCCCCGGCGGCATTTCACTTTGCTCCTTGGACCCCAAAGATCTGATTGAACTGTTCTATGAGTTGCTTCGTATTGGCGCCGAACGAAGCCGGGTCTAGAAAAGTAAACTCCTTGTCGAACAGCTCCTGCAGACGACCCTTCTGCTTAACGCCCTTGCGGATACTTAGACGGGGAATCTCCGCCAGCGCTGTTTGACCCTCCTGGGATAACATCCAATCGATGAAGAGCATTGCCGCGTAAGGGTGGGGGGACTGCGCCATCAAAGCCACCGTGCCCGGGTCGCCGGGATAAGGATCAAAAATACGGAAATCCACGGGCGCTCCCTGTTCTTTGTAATCCGTGACGCGGCGTCCGCGAGCCGCAACGGCGATCGCGGATTCGCCGGCCGCCATGAGCTGCACCCGCAAGCCGCTACTCGGCCCCGGTATTCTCAAATCCTGTTTCGCCAATGCCTTCATATACGCGATGCCCTTCTCTTTACCCATCGCATCCAATAGAACGCTGAACCACCGGTATTCTTCGCTTCCTAAATTCATCTTTCCTTTGTATTTAGGGTTGAGAAGATCCTGATAATTGTTCGGGATATCGGCGGGCTTGAGCAACTTCGTGTTATAAGCGAGCACGATCGGAGTTACTTCGAAGTCGGCCCAATAACCCTCGGGATCGTATGACCCTTTGGGCATCGCCTGGACCTCGGGAGACAGGTAAGGTCCGGTTAACTTCGCTTGTTTCAATTGCCATATCTCGACCGGGCCGATCGCTACCACGTCAGCGAGATGGCGCCCGGCCCTCGCCTCGGTACTGGCTCTTTGGAAAACGTTGGTGGTGGTGGCGCGGTATACATCCGTCTTGACATAAGGGTAGGCATTTTCGAAAGCAGCCATGACCTTTGGACTATCCTGGAAGCTGATCGAGGTATAGACAGCAACGCGTCCCTCTTTGCGTGCACCTTCTTCAAGAGCCTTTTTTCGTTGTGCCGCTGGTAAAGTTGATATTTGCTTCACGATCTCCTGCGCCGACGCGGCAAAACATGAAACGGACGGCGACCAAAGCAGAACGCTTAACAACGAGACACACCCATAGACGCTTTTCTTCATGCGATTCTCCTTTCTACGTGGAGTTGCGGTAAATGTCCTTAGTTTCGCGAATTATTCCTCACGGCCACATTATTTCCCAACCCAAGGTAGCACTATTGGCAGTGTGCTGTCTTGCGGGAGGGAAAGAAATGCCACCGTGGTAGGTCAGCGAAATGTGGAACGGGGTTGAAAAAATCGTCATGTGGCAATAGTGGTAGCCCTAATGATCACGCCGGTTTGAGTCGCCGAACTGTCAAAAAGTTTGTAGAGTTTTATCATGCTTATCCTTTCGAACGAAGATATTGAGAAGATTCTTCCCGTCGGAGCTTGCCTCGACGTGTTGGAAGAAGCCTACCGCGATCTCGGCGACGGCATGGCCGCGTCGGTGCCACGCTATGACGTTTTCAGTCCGACCAACCCCGGCGAATATTACGAGTATAAAACCATGAGCGGTGTGTTGCCGGGACGAAAAGTTGCCGCGCTGCGGCTCAACTCCAGCGTGGTGAAGTGGTACGAGAAGGCTGGCGGCGTGCGCAAGGACAAGCTGCCGGTCGCCGGCGGTGATCGTTTCGTGGGGTTGGTGATGCTGTTCAGCACGGAAACCGGCGAACCGCTGGCGATCTTTCCCGATGGCTATGTGCAAAAGCTCCGGGTCGCCGGCGCGAGCGCGATTGCGTCGCGTTATCTTGCGCGCAGGGATTCCAAAACCATGGCGCTCCTGGGCGCCGGTTGGCAGGCGAGCGCCCATCTCGTTACGATGTCCATGATCCGGGATTTGAAAAACGTGAAAGTGTTTAGCCCGACGCCGGCGTCGCGGAAGAAGTTCGTCGAAGAATGGCGCGGCAAGGTCGGCGCCGAGCTATCCGAGGCAGAGAGTGCAGGTGAGGCGATCGACGGCTCGGACATGGTAATCTGCGCGACCAATTCCATCTCGGCGCTGTTCCCGGGAGAAATCCTGCAGGTGGGGATGCATGTCTGCTGCGTTAAACCCTGCGAATTGGATGCGACGACATACCGGCGAGCCGATCCCTTGATTATCCACTCGCGCGAAGCGAAGCCGTTTCAGATTACGGTGGGCATCAAGGACCCGCGTTCTATCCCCGATATTGCCGAAGGTTGGCCCCATCCGATCACGCGTGAAGACGCGGCGATCTGGGAGCTACCGACCATTTCTCAACTCGTCAACGGCCAGCATCCGGGCAGGACCAAGGACGACGCCATAAGCTGTTTCTGCAACAACGTCGGCCTGGGCGTTCAGTTCGCCGCCGTCGGCAGCGAGGTTTTGGCGCGCGCTCGCGAGGCCAGGGTGGGGCGTGAGATACCGACGGATTGGTTCCTGGAAGACGTGCACCCCTAGCCCGGGGTATTCAGTGGCGGGCAACGATTAAGAACCAACGGGCCTACCGCCTGAGGCGGCGGGCAAACCTAAGACCTGGCGTAGATACGCTAGGCGAAGGTTTGCTGGACTCGCGCCCCGTACCAAGACGAAGCTATCGGTGTGTGATCTGACTGCCGACGGTAGTCACCGTGATGTGCGACATTGTGGTATCGGCCTTCGCGCCATGCCAATGCCGCTCGCCGGCTTTGATATGCACGACATCGCCGACGGCGATCTCGCGCTCTTCCTTGTCGGTCGCGACGATGCCGCGGCCGGAGGTGACGACCAAGATCTGGTCGCAGTCGTGGGTATGCCAGCCTGTGGTTGCCCCCTGGCGGAAATTCACAACGCTGGAGCGATAATTGTCGGAATCCCCGTCGCCGATGATCGTTTGCCGCGTCCGGCTTACCGGGCCGCCAGTCCATCCGGGGACAGGCGTGGCTGTGTCCATGGGTTTTTCCGGCAGATCTTTAATTTTTAATACGCGCATATTAATCGTCGCCTCCTTATATGCTATAGACTCTTGCTGCCTGATGTATACGACCATAGAGGCGCGTCTTGCAAGACGGCAATCTGTGATTGCGCAGGCACTTTCACGTTTGCGCAATTGCGAAAATACGAAACTATCTCAGACGAAAGCGAGCGTGGACAACAGACCTCATCTCAGCACGATGAGCATGGGCGTTGCAGGCTGCTAGCGCGTCCCAGCCCGCTGAGGCTATTTGAGCTCAGCTTTAGGAAAACCGTACGCCGCGACTACTTTGTCCTGGTAACCGCTTAGCTTGGGGTAATGGTCCCAGGCCACGAGCGACAGCGTCTTGCCCTTTATTTCCTTGCCTTGAATCGAGCCATGTCCATAGATGGAACCGGCAAACGGCTCAAATTGATCCATGATCTTTTGGCCTTCAGCGCTGGCTTGGAATTCCAACCACAAGAGCGCGGCGTGGGGGCGGGCGCTCGTAGCGATGATGGCGAGTGATTCGCTTGGCCGAACAGGAACCGGTTCTAATATTTTATAGGCGAGAGTTCCCGTTCGGTCTTTGAGCTGCGACCTGCGGACGCTTCTGTAGTTGCTGCCTATACCTAAAGGATACTCTCCGGCAAGGAGCGCGGCCATTGCCCGTGATCCGCCGCGCACCCAGACCAGGTCTTAGCCAGCGAGCCTGCGCGCATAATCCAAAGTCTTTTCGAGTCCCCAGGCCGGAACCAGGGCCGCGATTTCAGTCGGTCTGATGTCAGCCATGATCTTTCTCCCCTTGAAATCGGGTTTGAGGTAATCCTCCCAGGTGTCCGGCGCCTGGTCAGGGGAGATGAGCTTTTTGTTGTAGGTCACTCCTACTTGGACAATGCTAGTTACCGACGCGACATTACGGTTTCTCGGGTCGATCATTTTGGGATGTATCTGTAAGACCGAATTCTCAGACATGCCCAGGATGTCCAACTTTTTCCGATAGGGTTGGTACTCGTTGTAAAGGTCGTTGGCCATGCTGATGACATCCCATCCTTTACTCAGACCCGCCTTAAGTTCCAGGAGAATCCGCTGGTGTTCATCGCTGCCGGTCGCCTCATGCGCGCTGATGTCGATAAAGGGATATTTCTGCCGGAAAGCGCTCACCATTGCCTTGAGCGACTCGGTGGTTAGGCCGCCCAGCACACGAAGTTTTGCTTCTTTCCTGGCTTGCGTGACTATTTCGCATGACTTGTGACAAAAATGTAGCCCTTGGCTTCGGCTTCGGTTTTTGCTTTCGCAAGAGACGGATTGACCGCGGCGGCCCAGGTAGATTGCCAGATCGCTACCGCAGAACATAAGACTACGATCCCAAGGTGTTGCCACTTCATATCGCACTTCCTCCGTGTTTTGCTCTCAGTTTGAGAGTAACAATGAACCCGGATTCTGCACTTAACGTCATGACCTACGCTGCGCAAGACTTGCGCCTCGCTCTTTGTGTGCACTTCCTACTCCGGAATCCGCGATGAACACTGATATCATTCGTGATGGCAAAATTTTGCAGCGCGCTCGCTTGCTCGGCGGTTGAAAAAAGCGGGCTCCTGAACCTAGCCGGAGCCGGGAAGACGGATGTGGTAGAGCTTCGCGGCGGTGGAACGCACCACTTTGTCGCGACATTCGGGGGTCAGATGCCCCAGGGTCCGCGCGACGGTTTCCCGCGAGTGGGGCCACGTGGAGTTGGGATGGGGGTAGTCGCTCGACCACATCATGTTGTCCTGGCCCCACCAGGAGAGCATCTGACCGCCGACGTAATCGTTAAAGAACGTGGCGTAGACTTGCCGGTTGAAATACTCGCTGGGCGACCTGTTGATGGAAAGGGTGGTGTTCTTATCGAATTTCCTTACCGAGCGATCCCATCCCTGCAGGACAAAAGGTATCCAGCCGATCTCATACTCGACGAGCACGATCCTTAGCCGGGGAAAACGTTCCAAAACTCCCGAGAAAATGATGTCAAATAGAGCATTGGTAATATCGAACTGATGATAGCTTCTACCTCGGTATCGATCCAACCCTTGGCGATCACCCTGGCGCGTACCGAAGCGCTTGTGAGCTTCCCCGTGCCCGGTTAACGAGTGAATGCTTACCGGTATTTCTGAATTTTGCGCCGCTTTCCAAAATGGATCATAGTGGTCTGAAGTGAAGGGAAAGTCCGGGTGCGGCGACTGCCAGATCATCACACCGCGCATGCCATTGTGCCCGCAGCGCTCCAACTCCTGGACGGCGGAGTCAATGTCATAGGTTGAGATCATGCCAATGCCGATAATTCTCTCGGGTGCCGCTGAGCAGTACTCGGTAAGCCAATCGTTGTAAGCGCGGAAACACGCTTCCTGGAGTTCCGCGTCTTCTTTTTCCAGGCTGAACAGCTTCATAGGATAGCTCGGGTAGATCACTTCGGCGCTGACGCCGTCCACGTCCATCTCGGTCACGCGCAATTTGGGATCGCGCCCGCCGGGATGAGCTTGATGGCGCTCCCCTATGCGTTCTTCCGGGAAGCGAGGGGCGCGCGACCGGAATGCAGCCGGCAGCCGCGTTTCCATGAAGTCGGCGGCTTCGACGATGTGCGAATCCGCCGATATGAGAACTTCCATCCCCGCCAATGCACTTTGTTGAGATCCTGTGTCCATAAATTTCCTCTTTTCTTTTCGCGTTCCAAAGATCTGGAAAACGCCGAGGCGGAGTTAATCTTTATTGATGGCCCGCGCTAGACCACCGATCCTACTTAAGGACGACTGGAACTGTCAACGCCGTTTTGGCGTGAGTTGGGAAAATTTTGAAAGTGCACTGTTAAGCTCACGAAGTCCAGATCCCTTTGGGATCGTACTTGCGAACCGCTGCAAGCTCGTCGGTGGAAGGGGATTTCGTGGGATGAAGATCTGCCGCGACGCGCACGGGCCAGCCGGTTTCTTGTTGGATTTGCTCGATCGTCGTTCCCGGATGATTGGTGCTGAGGACCATTTCGCGGGTATCCGGGTCGAAGGAAAAGATCCCCATGCTCGTGATCACGCGACTCGGGCCTCCGCCTTTGAGACCCTTGCGCGCGCGCCAGCCGGCGCCGTCACCGTGACCGGGGGAAGTGACATAGTGAACCCGGGGTAAAAAACGACGTCTTTCCTGGTTCATGATGATGATGCAGCGCCGCGCGAGCGTGGCGATATCGGCGGCGCCGCCGCTGCCGGGGAGGCGGGTCTTTTTCCCTCTTTCTTCAACCCAGTGGGTGTTCAAGTTTCCGAACCGGTCGACTTCCGCGCCGCCGATGAAGCCGAGGTCCACCCGGCCGTTTTGCAAGAGCCCCATCACGTCGAGGAGGCCGCCGCAGAAAAGCGCGCGGGCGATATTGGGCGGGTCGCTCATGGTGAAAATCGGCGCCAGCGCCGGCCAGTCGCGGATCACGCCGTTCTCGAAGATTCCGATCGCGTGCGGCGCGTGCAGTTCTTTGGCGACGGCAAAACCGAGCAACGGTAGGCGCATTCCCACGAAGGCAAGCTCGCCGTCACGGATCTCTCGCGCCGCGGCGATGACCATGAGTTCGCGCAAGGTATAGTTCAGGTTCCCTGCCATTTTGTCATCGTCTCAGAACTGGTGAAAATCACGCGCTGAAATTAACCGCTGGCGAGAGACCTTCCCGTGACGGCGTGAGCTGGTCGAGCGTTTGTCGCCCCAGGCGCTCCAGGTACTGCGCGTGATCCGTTGGTCCATAGACCCAGTGTTGGAGCCATTCATTGAAACCTTCTCGGGCGCGGGTTTGTTTGTGGTAATCGAAATAAAACTGGTCGTCCCTGCGCGCGTATCCCTGCGTGGGTGAGGGGTGTGAGCCAAAGGGGACATGGGCGACATGAGCGACGTTGACCCCGAGCACGACCGTCCGGTTCGGATCCGACAGAATCGTTTCATGGTCCACGATCTCTTCACAGGTGAGGACGACCTTTTTGGCTGCCAATGCGGCTTCGCGAATGACGCCGAGATTGCCCCAGGCGTGAGCATTGCCTTCTAGGTCAGCCCTCTGGACGTGAATGATGGCCACGTCGGGAACAATCGCGCGCACGGCCAGCAACTCCTGTCCGGTGAACGGGCAAGCAACGGAAGCGAAATGCGCACTGGAGCCAAAGTCGCTGCCGCGTGCCGTGTAAGTGGGCAGGAACGGCACGCCCATTGCCGCCGCCTTGAGACCCAGGCCCAGAGTGAAGTTTGAGTGCTCTTCTACGTTGAGGGCGACGGGAATTTTTTCCTCCATGGCCCGGCGGAAGTTGTGTCCCAGGCCCGCGGCCACGTTTCCGATCCAGGCAGCGACAACGTTCGTGGCGCAGCCCGCGCCGATCAGTTGATCAAACTGGACATCGGAAATGGGCGCGATCAAGGTCAAGTTTTTTTTCTTTTGCCGGATGATTTCATAGCCGGCGGCAAATGGAATCAAAGATTCGAGGCCACAGCCCATGACCACTGACATGCCATCAACAATGTTTGTTGCAATCGCTTCCCGCAGCGTGCATATTTTACTCATAAGTCCTCAGGTCAAGATTCTTTGTCACTGCTTGCGTCGAGTTTCGCTCTCAGAGGCCCGTGGCCCAACGCAAGCTCTCACGCGGTCGATACGATCGAGTCGGTATCGGAGATCGCACAGATGGGCATCGACTCCGTGTTGCGGGCGTGGCCGAGTCTTCCTCCGCGGTCCACAATGATGAGGCCGGCGCGGCTGCCGGTTTTTTCTTCGAGTGTGGCAATCGCGCGCTTCGCCGCTTCCATCGGATGCAAGCCCGCGCGCACCCATTCCAGAGCGGTTTTCGCCATTACGACACGGATGATGGCCTCCCCATCTCCTGTGCACGAGACCGCGCCCGTATCATCGGCATAAGTTCCGCATCCCAGCAGCGGCGAATCGCCAACTCTCCCGGGAAGCTTGTCGAAGATCCCACCGGTCGAGGTTCCGGCCGCCACTTTGCCCCCCTGGTCGCGCGCGACGCAACCGACTGTACCGTGTTTTTTCTCCCATCTCGTTTTTTGCTCGACCGCGATCAAACTTTCGGGCGCACATGTCGGAATGCCTACCTGGCGCGCAAACCGGTAGGCCCCTTCTCCGACCAGGAGAACATGGCGTTGATCGTGCAAAATTTTCCGCGCCAGTTGAATAGGATTCTTGATGCCCTTTACCGCGGCGACGGCTCCGGCGGCTAAAGTGCTCCCGTCCATGATCGCGGCGTCCATTTCGACTTCACCGAGGGAATTGAGCGTCGAGCCCGTGCCGGCATTGAAAAGCGGGTTGTCCTCGAGAACTGTAACCACGCATTCAACCGCATCCAATGCCGATTCTCCCTTTGCGAGAGCCGCCCAGCCCAGTGCTGCGGCATGGCGGCAACCCTCGCGCATTTGCGGCAGCTTTTCTTTGGGAATGTGCCCGGCGCCGCCGTGAACAATGATCGTCGGTTGAGTCGCCATGAGACCAGCGTCTGTTTTTGGCAAGAAATCTCGCTCGAGGCAAGCGGACGGAGGCCGTATCACGCCCGAAAAAGCTCTCCCATCCGCCGGCCGAAAACCGGCCGGCGACGAAAAGACTCACGGCCAAGAGCGCGAGACCGAGCATGCCCATCGCGCTTGCGATATAGGGACCATCCGCGATGCGCCCGAGAAGAGCATAGATGGCCTTGGTGATGGGGTAATTTTGCTCTTTGAGCGCGAGGATGAGGCTGTCGCTGACCTCCAGCATGGCAAACGAAAAGGATAGCACCGCCCCCGCGACCAGGTTGGCGAATACCAGCGGAAATGTGATCTGATAAAGGGTTTTTAGCGGGCTGGCGCCGAGGTTCATGGCGGCTTCCTCGAGGGCGACGCTCGTCTGCTGGAAGCCCGCGTAAGCCGCGCGCACCATATAGGGGAGGCGGCGCACGGCATAGGCGACAACGAGTAGCGGAACCGGATTGATGCGGGCGTCGAGCGGCGTCGCCGAGAACGCCGCCACATAACCGAAGGCCATCACCAGCCCCGGGAGCGCCAGCGGAAGCATGGCGAGCGCGTCCAGGATATTTCGACCAGGGACCCGCTTGCGCGCCAGCAGGTAGGCGATGGTCACTCCAAGCACAACGTCGATAATCGTGCTTAGACTGCTGAGGAAGAGACTGTTTTTGATGCTGAGAAGCGTGAGGTCGTGAGTAAATACTTCCCGGTAAAACTTCAACGTGTATTCACTCGGCAGAACGCTCAAGAACCAACGTGCCGTGATTGATGTGAGAAACACACCGAGGTGAGGGATCAGGGCGAGGGCGGAAATGCCCAGGACCACCGTGTAAATCAGCACGGTCAGAGAGGCAGAAGCTGGGCGCACCGCCGAAGCCACGTGGCCGCGGCCCAACATCTCGTAACCTCTGCCGCCGATCAGGCGTTTGGACACGTAGAAAAAAAATAGCGTCAGGACGATGACGGCGACGACGAAGGCGTAGCCTATCGGGTTTTGATAGAGGTCGGTCACCATATTGAAGATCTGGACTGCGATCAGCTCGCGATACTCGAAAACCAGCGGCGTACCGAGGTCGGTGAAAGCCCAGATAAAGACGATGATCGCGCCGGCAAAATAGCCTGGAAGCATCAAAGGGAAGGTAACCGTGCGGAAAAGTTTGAAGCCGTTCGCCCCGAGATTCTTTGCCGCTTCCTCCAGGCTCGGATCGACGTTCGCCAGGGCGGCCGCTAAATTCAAGTACATGATCGGGTAAAGATGAAGCACTTCGAGCAGCACCACACCCCAGAAACCCCCGCCCAACCAGTCGATGGGCCGATCAATAACGCCGATCTCAAGCAGCAGGAGATTGATCGATCCAAACCGAGCGAGGAGCTGGCGCATGCCGATGGCGCCGACGAATGGCGGCAGCACCAGGGGAATCAAAATGAATCCGTTCAATAGCCCCTTGCCGGGAAAATCGTAGCGCACGAGAAAGAAGGCCAAGGGGAGGCTGAGCAAGGTCGTAAACAAGGTCACGACCAATCCCAGATTGACGCTGTTGGCCAAGACTGCCGTATAATTGGGGCTCGACAGCATGAGCTTAAAAAAAATCAGGGAAAAACCTTCGGCGGTGAAAAAAGCATTGGCAAACACGTAACCCAGCGGATAGAGCATGAAGAAGATGAAAAAACACCAGAGGCAGATAAGGACTGCTAGGTTGGCAGGACTCAAATCGTGGCGCCGCAACCAGCTACTCATCCGGTTTCTCCCGCGGTAACACGATCACATCGCGCGCATCGACTTGCAACGCGACGCGATCTCCAACCTCAGCCTTTCTCGCCGCCGGGTTATACTCGACCGCACGGACCAAGGTGCCATCCGCGAGACGCAAGGTGTACTGTTCGCTGTCGCCGAGATACATGATGCTCTGAACTTCGCCGGTCAACTGATTCATAGGCGGCGCTGCCGACCCCTGGGAGGGGTGCAGTCGGAGCGACTCGGGCCGTACGGCGCAAAGAACCAGATCACCCAGCGCCGTTCCTTTTGCCCCGTTCGAGGCGTGCACCATTCCAACCTGAGTACTGACCGTCAGCGGATCGCCCAGCTCTTCCAACTTCCCAGGCAAGAGATTGCTTCCACCGATAAACTCGGCGACAAAGACCGATTCCGGGCGCGTGTAGAGCTGGCGCGGCGTTCCGACCTGGATGACGCGACCGCGGCGCATCACCGCGATGCGATCAGCCATGGACAAGGCCTCGGCCTGGTCGTGGGTGACGTAGATCATGGTGCGCGCGATCTTGCGGTGGATCTCTTTGATCTGCGCGCGCATTTCTAATCGAAGCTTCGCGTCGAGATTGGAGAGGGGCTCATCGAGCAAGATGACATCCGGTTCGATGACTAGGGCGCGGGCGAGCGCAACCCGCTGCTGTTGGCCGCCGGAAAGCTGATTGGGCAACCGCTCCGCGTAGGTCTCCATCTGGACGGTTTCAAGCGCGCGGGCCACGCGTTCCTTCTTGTCGTCCTCCGATACGCGGCGCATCTTGAGTCCGTACGCCACATTGTTCCAGACATCCATATGCGGCCAAAGCGCGTAATTCTGAAACACCATCCCTGTGTTGCGTTTGTGCGGCGAGACCGTGCTCTGGTCGCGCTCATTAATAAAAATTCTCCCTTCGTCCGGAGTATAAAACCCCGCGACTAAACGCAGCGCCGTCGTTTTGCCGCAGCCGGACGGCCCAAGGAGGAAGAACAGTTCCCCGGGCTTAATTTCCAAAGTCAGGCCGTCGACGGCACGGGACTGCCCAAGGATTTTGGTGACGCGCTCGAATTTCACGCTAACCATGAGATCAGCCTCTCGCGCCTCAGGCCTTTCGACCGTGGCTATACACAACCAGACCGAACGCAATCAAGGCCAGGGCAATGAGGCTAAGCCACTCCGGCCGGATCAGGGCCGGCTTGATGCCCACCTGATATTTGGCGCGCGCAAACTGGGTCCATTGGTTCAGCTTTTGATTGCGAAACGCAGGGTCTTGCCACTTGGTTGTCGCGAGTTCTAAGGCCTCGGGCGCAGATATGGGCATCGCGGCGAGTCTTTGCCATTCCTGTTCCGTCAAACCATCGACCAAAGCCGCACTCCAGGCCTGGGTGAGAAGCGTCTTTGGGTCAATCACCATGGTGCCGACCAGATCATTGACGACCGCCCAGCGAGCCGACCCCAGCTTTTCGTCGAACGAAAAGTCCGACCTCCAGGAAAACGGATTGAGCTTTACCGCCGTACTCTCTGGCGAAAGGTCATACAACGACGGCAGGACACTGAAGCGGTTGAGCTGAAAACGCTGCGGGCCGTCCACGGATCCTTTTGCCCATAGCCAGAGTTTTTGGCCCGCCGCGGACATGACAAAACGAATGAAAGCCTCGGCGACAGCACGGTTCGGCGCTCCCCTGAGGATCGCGATGCAATCGGGGTTGATAATCGTCAAGTTGTCGGGCATCACGAAGCCGATTTTATCAGCCCCGGCTTCATTGACCTGCGCCCAGGCATAAAAGTCGATCGCCACCCCATAGGCGGTCTCGCCGATAGTCACATCTTTCGGAACCTGGCTGGCAGAGTTCGTGAAGTTGCGCACGTTGCCCCCCAACCCGGTAATAATGCGCCAGCCTTTCTCCCATCCGTACGCTTGGAGAATGATTTCGTAAGCCATGTGCACGCTACCGCTTTTGCGCGGATCCGAAGCACCAACCCATCCGTACACCGCCGGCGATGCTAATTCCTCCCAGGTGGTGACCGGCGGCAACTTGGTGAGCTTCAGAACCACCTTATTGTAGACGATGCCGAACCCCGCCAAGGTGGCGCCGTACCAGGTATGATCCGGATCATATAATGGGACGCCTCCCAGGCGCGGGGGAATCTTTTCCAGGAGCGGTTGCGGTAAAACGTAAGATTCGAGGAGGTTTTCTTTTTTGAGAGCGAGATAAGGATCAAGCCCGCCGCCAAATAAAAGATCAATGCCGATCCCCAGCGGCTTGTTTTTGAATTCGGAGCGGAGAAAGCGAAGCGCTTCCGATGTGCCGCCGACATCCATCCACTCCAGCGCTACCTCCCGGCCGGTCTCAGCAAGGTAGTGTGCCTTGAACGCTCTTTCGAATTCATATCTGATTCCTTCCCAATGAGGGGAAAGCAACACCAGCTTATCAGCGGCGCGGACAGCGGAAACATTGAATAGCAGCGAGATCGACAGGATAAAAACCCACCAAGGGATCCTGGGCTTTAGCCGACAATGGCCGTGATGCTGCCGGCTCATCCGAGCCGTTGGCGGCGTAGGGACCGGCAAGAAACCGACATCCGGATTTCTTCCTTCAAAGACAGCCACGGTTCCGCGAAACGGGAACAAGAAACTTCTTATCCGCCATAACTTTTGGCGATCTTACGCGATAGGGTGTGAAGCGGCAAGCGCCAAGATGGGAAGAAAGAAAATTTGGGACCTTCAGTAGTTAACGCAAATTGCCGGTGTGGCCCAGCGAGTAACGGCCGGGCTGGGGCCAAACCGTGAGGCCGTGCGGCTCTCTGCCTACAGGTATTTTCTTGACCTCGCCCGTCGCGGTGTCGATGGCGTAAACAACATTGTCAAAGCGGCCGGAGAGCCAGAGCGTTTTTCCGTCGGCGCTCACGTTCCCCATGTCAGGGCTGCCGCCCCCGGGGATGGGCCAATTCGTCACGATCGCGCGCGTCGCGAAGTCGATCACCGAGACGCTGCCGTTGCCACGGGGCGGACCATAGACGCGTTGGGAGCCGCGATTGGCGACGTAGAGCCTTGTGCCGTCGCGGCTGGGGTAGAGCCCATGGGTGCCGATCCCGGTCTTGAGAAAGCCGGTTTCGACGAACCGATCGCCGTCAACCAAGTACACGCCTCCCGCTCTCATATCTGCGACATAAAAGATTTTTCCATCCGGTGAGATCCTAATGTCTTGCGGCATACCGGTTCCCTTGGAGGAATCGCCAGCATGCGGCTTCGGTCCGGCGGAATCGATGAGATCCTTGCCGCCGCCGCCTCGGGAGAGCTTGAGATAGCCGACAACCTTGTGTTCCACGAAATCAACCTTTGCCAAGCTTCCTTGGAATTCGCAGGTAAAGATCGCGTAGCGGCCGTCAATGGAAAAGTCGGCGTGGTTGATTCCACCGCACCCGGGCACGGCCAGCGAACTCTGCAGGGTCATTTTGTGGGGGTCGCGGAAGTCGAGACGCTTCAGCGCTTCGGCCACGACGATGGCGGAACGCCCGTCAGGCGTGAAATACATGTTGTAGGGATCATCCACGGCAATGGTCTTGCCGGGTTTGGCCGTCATCGGGTCGATCGGCGTGAGGCTGCCGTCGGTACGTTTTTCGGCGTTGTTGGTTACCCAGAGCGTTTTGAGATCCCACGAAGGGACGATATGCTGCGGGTTCAATCCGACTTCGAAGCGATCGATGACCTTGAGCGCGGCCGGGTCGATCACCGAGACGTCGTTGGACATTCGATTGGGGACGTAGACGCGCGCTAGCGCGCCGGCCACAGCCGGGCTGAGCTTGCCGGCGCGAGTCTCGCTGTAAAGGTTCGCCGGATCGATCACCGGCGGCATGCCGGGAATCGTTTGTATGGAACGGGGCGCGGCGGCCGTCGCCTGTTTTCCAGAAAGCCCAGAGATTGGCGAATATAAAAGCAGCGCGAGAGTGGCGACCGCGATGATTTTGCGCCGGCACTTTTTCGATTTCGATTTCACGTGCATCTCCGGCACTTTCGATTGGAGGAAGAAATGGATCTGACAGTTAGACGAAGCAGTTGGAACTTCCGATGGTTGGCTTAAGCCGCGTCTTTTTTCTTTTTACTCTGGATCGCCCAGTAAACCCGCTCCGGCGTCAAAGGAAGTTCATGGATTCTTGTTCCAATGGCGTCGGCAACGGCGTTCCCGATAGCGGCCGGAGTGGGGGCGAGTCCGGGCTCTCCCAGACCTTTGGCGCCGTAGGGACCTTCGGGTTCCGCGCATTCAACGATAATCGGAATCATCTTGGGGAGATCCATAGAGGTCACCAGGTGATAGTCCAGGAAAGACGGGTTGCGGACCTTGCCGTTGTTGTCGATCACTAGCTCCTCGTGTAAAGCAGCGCCGATGCCCATGGCCAGTCCGCCCTCAATCTGGGCCGCGCAATTGAGCGGATTAATGGCTTTTCCTACATCGTGCGCCGCGGCCATGCGCAGCAGCTTGACCTTCCCGCTCTCCTCGTCGACCAGGACCTCTGCCGCCTGGGTGGCATACATATAGAAGGCCGAAGCATGATCGCTGTGACCGGTCGCGAGATCCAGGTCTTTGCCGATCTCGTAAGTGTAGGAAGCGTCGGCGCGCAAAACTCCTTCCGCCCCCAGCTTGCGCCGCACGACTTGACCCAAGGGCAAGGACATTTGCGGGTGGTCCTTCAGGTAAAGCTTGCCGTCGGAGAATTCGACTTCTCCCTGTTCCGCTTCGAGCATCGGCAAGGCCATCTCGGCCAGCTGATCCCGGGCCTTGATGGCAGCCAGCCGGACGGCGTTCCCCATGTGGTAAGTGCTTCTGCTTGAAGTCGTCGATGCGTCGAAGGGGATAATGTCGGTGTCGAGCGGGTGCATGTGAACCTTTTCAATGGGGACCTTCAGTTCCTCCGCGGCGACCTGGGACAAAATAGTGCTGCAACCCTGGCCGATTTCCACAGTTCCTGCCAGCACCGTGACATCGCCCTTGGCATCCATCGACACAGCCGCGCTGGAAGTTGTCGGAGTGCGGGTGGGTTTAGAAATGCACGCGAAACCGCGACCGATTCCCTTGGGCCGTGGCTTGCCCCAATCGATGGCGTCGGTTGCCTTCATTAAGGTTTCTTTCAGGCCAACGCTATGAAGCTGCTCGCCCCAGTATGACATGTCCCCATCGACGAAGATGTTTTTGAGCCGCAGGGCGCGCGCGTCCATGCCCAGGCGCGAGGCCAGTTCGTTCATGTGCTGTTCACACGCCCAGGCGCCCTGGGGGATGCCGTAGCCGCGGAAGGCGCCGGAGACCGGCTTGTTGGTGTAGACCGCGTAGCCATCCACTTTTACGTGTGGAATACGATAGGGTCCAGGCGCCGGCATGCTGCCGCGAATGCAGACCGTAGGACTCTTCTCCGCGTAGGCTCCCGCGCCCCAAAAAAGAGTCATTTCTCGGGCAACCAGCGTGCCGTCTTTCTTCACGCCGCTCTTAATCCGGACCGTAGCCTCATGGCGGGTAATCGTGGAGATAAAGGTTTCCTCGCGGTTGAACTTAACGCGCACCGGCCTGCCGTTGGTATGATAGGCGAGCGCAATGGCGACGGCCTCGACCTTGAGCCCGCCTTTCGATCCAAAGCCGCCTCCTTGGAGAGGATTGATCAGACGGATTTGTTCTTTGGGTAGCTCCAGCGCCTCCGAGATCTCGTGCAAGGCGCGAAACGGGGCATCATTGGCTACCCAGATCGTAATCCGCCCACTTTCGGGATCCAGCTGGGCATGAGCCGAGTGAGGCTCCATGGCTGCGTGCTGAATAGTGGGTACGCGATAACTTTCCTCCAGAATGAGATCTGATTCCCGGAACCCCTGTTCCACGTCGCCGGTGCGGAGCTTGAAGTGCTCGCAGACGTTGGGCAGGGAAGAACCGACGATGAACTCCACTTTGCGATAACTGCCAAAGTCCTCGTGGATGGGCACCGCGCCCGATTTGCAGGCTTCTTCGGGGGAGAAATAAGCCGGGAGGTCCTCGTATTCAACCTCGATAAGCTGAACCGCAGCCTGTGCCGTATCTTCGTCAACCGCAGCAACCGCAGCGACCGGCTCGCCGATGTAGCGCACCTTCCCCTGAGCCAGAAACGGTTTGTCCTTGATCGATTCGCCGTGCGTCCAGGGAAAATCTTTGCCCGTGACCACAGCGAATACCCCCGGGTGATTCTCTGCCCTTTTCGTGTCGATGCGCGTGATTTTGGCGTGCGGACGAGTGCTGAAAAGGACTTTGCCGTAGAGCATGTTGGGAAGGACCAGGTCGTAGCCGTAGATGGCTTCGCCAGTGACCTTCTCATCGACATCGACGCGGGTGACGGGTTTGCCGACCACAGTCAGCTCAGACATTGGATTCTCTCCTTAGGGGCGTAAGAAAGCGGTCGCACGGCTTGAATGTTTCAAACATTCTTCGCTCTCAGTTCCGCGGCGGCGTCCTGCACCGCCTGAATAATCTTGGCGTAACCGGTGCAGCGACAGAGGTTTCCTGACAGCGCAAAACGGATCTCCTCTTCCGTGGGGTTCGGATTTTCATCCAGAAGCGCCTTGGACATCATAAGCATCCCCGGCGTGCAGTAACCGCACTGAGCGCCGCCATCCTGAATGAAAGCTTTTTGGATCGGGTGGAATTCCGAACCGATCTTGAGGCCTTCGATGGTCGTGATATCCGCTCCGTTCAGCTCGCCCGAAAAGATCAGACACGAATTGACCGGCTTGCCGTTGAGCAGCACGGTGCACGCGCCGCAATCGCCGGTTCCGCATCCCTCTTTCGTTCCGGTCAAGCCAATCTCGTCTCGCAGGAGATCGAGCAGGAGGCGATGGGCGGCAACGTCGCGACTGGTTTTCTTGCCGTTTAGAGTGAAGTCGATTTTCGTTTTCATGGCGTTTAATACCTTCTTTCCCTGCGCTGAGCCCACGTCGCGGGCGGCTTGCCTGAGGCGGCGTTCAGCAGCGCGCGTTTCGTCATCGCCCGAACCATCTCTCGACGATAATCGGCGGAAGAACGGACGTCGCTGATCGGTTTACTCTCCATGGCCGCTTCGACCCCGGCCTTCCCGGCGAGTTCCGCGGTTATCGTCTGGTTCAATACGATGGTCTCAGCATTTCTTGCTCTCATCGGAGTCGGGGAGACGGCGCCAAGAGCGATCCGCACGTGCTCGCAACGTTTGTCTTTGTCGTTTAGAACCAATGCCACGGCGACCCCAACGTACGCCAGGTCCATCATCTCGCGCGGCGAGAATTTGATGTATTCTCCAGCCAGGCGCGGGTGAGATGGAGGCAGGAAGATCGCCGTCAAAATTTCTTCCGCTCCCATTGCGTTCTGGCCAGGTCCACGGAAAAACTTTTCCAAATCCACGACTCTTTCACCGCTCAGTCCCGAAATTCTGGCACAGGCTTCAAGCACGAGAAGGCTCGGCGCGACGTCGGCGGAAGGGGTGGCATTGGCCATGTTGCCGCCGATCGTGGCCCGGTTGCGAATCTGAATCGAACCTACTTCGGCGGCGCTTCGGGCCAGGAACGGCAAGCGCCGGGTTATCAACGCGGAGGTCTCGACCTCGCGCATTGTCGTGAGGGCGCCGATGAGGATCGATCCATCCGCTTGTTCGTGAATCCCGGACAGCTTGGGAATTTTTTTGAGATCCACCACATATTTGGGAACCAGGCCTTTTTCCTTTATGGCGATCACGAGATCGGTGCCGCCCGCTAGGAGCCGCCCACCAGGGCCTTTATCCTTCAGGATCCTGCTTGCCTCTTGAAGCGAGGCGGGTTGATACAGTTCCAACGGTTCCGGGCGTCTCATGACCGCATGTCCATCCTCGCGCTCGTCTCACACAAGCGGTTTAACCATCCGCCCGATCGGTTTTCCCACCGGTTCACCGTCACGCATTTGCACGTGGCCGCGCACGATGGTGCAGACCGGCATGCCCTTGACCTTCCATCCATGCCACGGGGAGGGCTTGTTCTTGCTGTGCAACTTAGTGACGTCAATGACGGCTTCCTTGTTCATGTCGACGATCGTGACATCGCCGTCGGACCCGAGACGAATCGCGCCTTTTTTGGGATAGATCTGCCATACCCGGGCCGGGTTCTCGCAAGCCACCTTGACGTACTGGTTGAGGGTCAGGCGCCCTTTATTGACTTCGGTGAGAATGAGAGGCACGCCGGTCTCAACCCCGCAGAAACCGGAGATGCAATCCCAAATCGCGGGCTTGGTCAGTTTGCCATAGAGATCGGAACCTTTTTCGTCGAGGGTGTGCGGCGAGTGATCGGTCGCCAGCATGTCGACATAGCCGTTTCTCAACCCGTCCCAAAGAACTTCCGCGTGATCTCTGGATCGGACCGGCGGGTTCATTTTCAGCAGGGAGCCTACGCGGTCCATGTCATTGGGTTCCCGGAGCAGGTAATGAGGGCCGGTCTCGGCGGTAATTCTCATGCCCCGCGCCTTCGCGTCGCGCACCATGTAGGCGGCCTGCTTGGAGCTCATGTGAAAGACGTGCAGCTTGGTGCCGTACGTCTCGGCGAAGAAAATCGCGTGATGCACGGACTCGGCTTCGCAGATATCCGGGCGGGAGGCCTCCCAATAGCGGGCGTCATTTTTCCCTTCGGTTTTCAGCTTGTTGGTGCAGTAAGCCATGATTTGGCGATTTTCCGCGTGGATACCCAGCGGCAACTTGGATTGAGCGATGTAATCGAAGGCCTCCATGCACATCCCGTCATCGGGAAACGGAAGGTTGCCGATGGTTTCGCCGAAAAAGATCTTGAAGCCGACAGCGCCGGCGGCGGCCATGGGGAGAATCTCTTTCGTGTTGGTTTGCACGATGACGCCGGTGACGCCAAAATCCACGAGCGACTTCGCCTCTCCGAGCTGTTGCTTTATCTTGACCTGTTCCGCGTCGGCGGTCGGTGGCACCGTGTTCGGCATGTCGACGATAAAAGTGACCCCGCCGCAAACCGCGGCCGTCGATCCGGTGGCGAAATCCTCCTTATGCGTCATCCCGGGTTCTCTGAAATGCACGTGCCCATCGATGATGCCCGGAAGGATGTGTTTCCCTTTTGCGTCGATTTCCTGGTTGCCTTGTGGCAGGGTAGCGTCGGTTCCTATCGCGGCGAACTTGCCGTCGTGGATCGCTACTCCCCCTTGGAAGGTTTGTTCGGGTGTCACCACCCAGCCATTTTTGACGACTACGTCTACGCTCATTGCTCCTCCTCGTGATCGTTTGATTTTATCCGCTACTGGCCTGGACGCGCCAAGACGCGAAGGCTCTTTTCTCAGACGCTGTTTTCGATGCTGTGGAAAGCTCTGATTTCCGCGCGTTGCCGGAGATCCATCACGACATTTTTCTTGCCATTTTGAATGTGGGAACGAATACACCGAACCGCTTCCTGCACGTTGCGTTTGCGCACGGCCGCCAGAATTTTAAGGTGTTCCTGGTGCGCGCCGAGGCCGCGCGCCTCATCGTACAGGGCGTCGATTTTACGCTTTAGAACGATGCGCTCAAAGACTTGGCCCAGGGTGTTCTTGAGGGTTTTGTTGCCCGCGATGTCGGCGATTTCCAGATGTATTTCCTGGTCGTAGAGGAGGCGCTCGCGGGTAAAACGTTTGCTGACATCTTGTCCATAAAGCTCGATCTTCTGCTGGAGTTTTTCTAACCTGGGGAAATCAAGATTGGCGATCGCCTTTTCGACGGCAAAGGCCTCCAGACTTTCCCGCAGATCATAAAGCTCTTCAGCCTCTTGCATTCCAATTTCTTTACATATAAAACCCCGATTCGGCAGGAGGCTAACATATCCTTCTTGGGCGAGTCGGCTTAGAGCTTCGCGCACGGGGGTTCGGCTCACCCCCAGGTGCTCGCTGAGTTCTTGGTGGTGAAGTTTTTGACCGGGCAAGATTTCTGTTCGCAGGATAAGACTCTTGATTTCCTGGTACGCTCTCGCAGACAGGTTGGTTGCATCCTTTGATGACTTCGAGCGCGGGCTTTTTTCAGCTGGAGTAGCGGCCATGGCCGGGATTTTTTTATGCAAAAGTTTATACGATTCAAACTAACTGATCCTGTGTGGTTTTGTCAAGAAACAGAATTGTATTGCAAAGCGCACGTCAACTGTGAAAAACTCCTTCTTGTAGAGGCATGGCGGGAGCGTAGGGCAATGCGCGGTGTGAAGGTGTAGGATGGCGCAAATGAAGTTACAGGCGATCGGGCTACGCATGGAGTACTACCAACCGAGAACGGGCGGAAGGCTGCTTGCGCTGGATAACGTGAACCTGGCAGTCGAAGAGGGTGAATTTGTTACGATCGTAGGGCCGAGCGGCTGCGGTAAAACGACCTTTATCAATATCGCGGACGGACTGTTAAAACCAACCGGCGGGCAAATCATGCTGGATGGCCGTATGATCCAGGGGCCCGGACGCGACCGCGCGATGGTGTTTCAGGATCCTTGTCTGATGCCTTGGCGAACTGTTTTCAAAAACGTCATCTTCGGTCTGGAATGTCAGGGAAAGGATGGCCAGTCCGAGAAGGATCGAGCAAACAGCTTCATCAAGCTTGTCGGGCTGGGTGGCTTTGAGGATCATTTCCCCCATGAGCTGTCAGGCGGTATGCAGCAGCGCTGTAACCTGGCTCGCGCGCTCACGGTCGACCCGGAAATTCTCATTATGGATGAGCCCTTTGCGGCTCTCGATGCGCAGACCCGGGAAATCATGCAGATGGAGTTGCTGCGAATCTGGCGGGCTGCCGGGAAGACGGTCCTGTTCATCACCCACCAGATCAATGAAGCGATTTACCTTGCCGATCGGGTCATTATCTTCGGCGCGCGTCCCGGACGCGTCAAAGACACCTTGAAAATCAACATCCCTCGCCCTCGAGAGCTATCCGTAAAACGCTCGAAGCAGTTTCTCGAGTACGAAGACTATTTATGGAACCAAATCGAGGAAGAAGTGCGCAAGTCCATGGCTGCGGACCAAGTGGTGCACAATATCGATTCTTGATGCCGAGCGCCACGAAGTTGTAAGGAGGATTCTGTGAGGCGATACCTCAATTCGCAAACCTTCGTTCTCTTGGGCTGTGGTCTTTTCGTTCTGTACCTTGCCGGGGTTCCTCTTGCCATGCTGGTTTATGGCAGTTTCCGCAGCGCCCCTATCGGAGAGCCCGGCGCCACCTACACGATTCAGAATTATATCAAGGCTTATGTTGATCGGGAGTTCTATCTGCTCTTACTGAACTCGCTCTATTATGCCGTAGGAGTGTGTGGCACTACCTTTCTCATCGGGACTTATCTGGCATGGGTGAGCGAGCGCACCAACACGCCGTTTAAGAAGGTTTTCATCGTGATGTCCCTGATTCCCTTTATCATCCCGGGCATTTTGAGCACCATTTCCTGGATCTTGCTTCTGAGTCCCAAGATCGGACTTATCAATATCGCGATAAAAGACCTGTTGGGTTTGGAAAATGCACCCTTTAATGTGTATTCCATGGGGGGCATGATCTGGGCAGAGTCGATACACGGTTATCCACTCGTCTTTCTTCTCATGTCAGCGGCTTTCCGGAATATGGATACATCCTTGGAAGAGGCGGCGTTGTCTGCCGGATCGAGCACCTTCACCACCTTCAGACGCGTTACGTTGCCCCTCATGCGTCCCGCTATGTTTAGTGTCCTGTTAATCGTCTTTGTCCGCGCGATTGAGGCCTTCGAGGTGCCCGCCCTGATCGGTGTTCCGGCAAAGCTATCGGTATTTACCACAAAGATCTTTTTAGCGATTCATCAGTTCCCGTCGGATTTTGGTCTGGCCGGAGCGTATGCGGTTACTCTTCTCGTGATCAGCTCTACAGGGGTCCTCATTTACGGAAGGATCACCCGGAGAGAGGAGCGCTATGCCACAGTCACGGGCAAAGGGTACCGCCCGAGGGTCATCGATTTGGGACCCTGGAAGTACTTCACCTTTGCGACTGCATTCTTGATTTTCTTTCTCGCCGTAATCCTCCCGGTCTTCGTCTTGCTGTGGTCTTCTGTTATCCCGTATTACGGAATTCCCTCCAGAGAGCTCATGGCGAAACTCACACTGGCGAATTACAAGTACGTGCTGAATTATCCACTGGCGTTGACCGCTTTTAAAAACAGCTTTTATCTTTCGGTGGGCTCAGCGACTCTGGTCATGCTTCTCACTTCGGTCATTGCCTGGATTACAGTTAAGAGCAAGCTTCCCGGCCGTGCCCTGTTGGACAGCATGACCTTCATCCCGATCGCGATGCCCGGAATCGTTCTCGGGGTTAGCCTCATTTGGGTGTATTTGACGCTGCCGATTCCGATCTATGGAACCATTTGGGTTCTACTTTTGGCCTATATGACAAAATTTATGCCGTACGGCATTCGGGCGGCCTCGTCGTCGATGATCCAAATCAACAAAGAGCTGGAAGAGGCCTCGCTGGCGAGCGGCGGCACATGGTTGCAAACCTTCCGGAAGGTGCTCCTACCTTTGCTCATGCCCGGTTTTGTTGCGGGCTGGATCTATATTAGCATTATCGCTCTGCGCGAATTGTCGACTTCCATTCTGCTCTATTCCTACGACAGCACGGTGCTCTCGATTATGGCTTTTGATCTATGGGAAGGGGGGCAATACACCTACGTCTGCGCGTTAGGCGTGATGATGGTCATGGTGTTGATTGCCATGGCGTTCGTGGCGCGCAAGCTTGGCGCGAAGGTCGGTATTGCGGAATAAAAAACTAATCTTGCAAGTGAGTATGGTTACATGAAGCGGAGGAAAGATGGCTGAGAAAAGATTTATGGTCCGGATTGAGAATCTGGAAAAATACTTTGGCGAGGATAAGGAGCGGGTACACGTTCTCAAGGGCATATCCCTGGAGATTCCCGAGGGTTCGCTTTACACCTTTCTAGGTCCGAGTGGTTGCGGTAAGACCACAACCCTACGCTGCGTGGCCGGACTGGAAAGGCCGGAAGGCGGGAAAATCAGCATCGACGAAAAGATTGTCTATGGGGCTTCCGATCGGGTCTATATTCCCACGAACAAGCGGCCTATCGGAATGGTTTTCCAATCTTATGCGATCTGGCCACACATGACCGTGTTCGAAAATGTGGCCTACCCGATGACGATTCAACGCCGACCACGTCGATCTAAGGACGAAATCAAGAAGAGGGTATTGGAAGTGCTAAGGATTGTCGGTCTACAGGGTTTGGAAGACCGCCCTGCGCCGAAGCTCTCTGGAGGGCAACAACAACGCGTGGCTTTTGCTCGGGCCTTGGTGAATGAGCCTAAAGTCATGTTGCTCGATGAACCTCTGAGCAACCTGGATGCGAAGCTGAGAGAGCAGATGCGCTTTGAGATCAAGGCGCTGCAGAGAAGGGTGAACATCACCACGATTTATGTCACCCATGATCAGGGAGAAGCGCTGGCGATTTCAGACCAGATTGCGGTCATGCTTGCCGGGAAGCTCATTGAAGTGGGGGACCCACACCAGCTATACTCCAGGCCGAAGAGGAAATTTACGGCGACCTTCTTGGGTCTGACCAACCTGATCGAGGGTAAAATTGTCGAATTGGGGGGTGACTCCCAACCTGGCCGGGTGCAGACGAACAAGGGGATTCTCTCTTTCGTTCCAACGAGCCGTTTGGAAAAGAATCAAACGGTAGTGGTTTCCATTCGTCCGGAGCACATTCAGGTTTATAAGACTAAGCCGCAGGAAACTGAAAACGTGGTTGAGGGAACCGTGAAGGAATCGGTATTCATGGGTGATGCGTACCATTGTCAAATTGCCGTAGGCGATGATCTCGTGCGCGTTCACACACACCCATTCTTGAGCATGAACGTAGGAGATAAAGTCTATCTCCGTCTTGATCCCCAGAGCTGTAACGGTCTTCCGGTTGAGGACATAGAAGGAATGGATCAGTCGATGATGGGGATGTGAGGTTTTGCCGGTACAGGGTGAAATTCAATAAGCTGCAATGAAAACAATGGCGCCCGATTAAGGAGGACTTTTATGACGGCTCTAGAAGCGAGAAAATTTGCGGAAAACGAAATAAAAGCCGGGAAGACACCGGCTTACACGGATCTGCGCGATTGGTTGGAGATTGTCGATAGCCTCGGAGAACTGAAAAAAATTGACGGCGTCGACTGGAACCTGGAAATGGGGACATTGGCGGAACTCGTCGCTCGTGAGAGCAAGGGATCAGTCCCGGCGGTGCTTTTTGACAACGTCAAAGACTATCCCAAGGGCCACCGCGTGTTGTTCGCGCAGAATGCTTCCTTCAAGAGGATGGCTCTGAATCTCGGATTGCCGCTGGAGTTTTCCGGTCTGGATCTGGTTCGCGCGCTACGCGAAAAGCTTGCGGCGCACAGGCCTATCGCGCACAAAGCGGTCAAGAGTGGGCCGGTCTTGGAAAACGTTCTTTCAGGGAACGATGTGAACCTCTTCAAGTTTCCCGTCCCCTTTGTCCACGAGCTTGACGGCGGGCGTTACATTGGGACGGCATGTTTGGTTATTACTAGGGATCCGGAAGAGGGCTGGGTCAACCTCGGCACTTATCGGGGCATGGTGCAAGACAAGAACACCATGAGTCTATATATCTCGCCGGGAAAGCATGGGAAAATCCAGGTGCAAAAATATTTTGACCAGGGTAAGCCCTGTCCGGTCATGGTTTCCGTCGGGCAGGACCCGGTTCTGTTCATGGTTTCTGGAAACGAAGTCGATTATGGGGTTTCAGAATTAGATTACGCGGGAGGCCTCAAGGGTGGTCCGATTGAAGTAATCGAAGGTAAAGCAACCGGACTTCCCATGCCGGCCCATGCGGAGATCGTTATCGAAGGTATCATGACGCCGGGCGATGTCATGAAAGAAGGGCCGTTCGGGGAATGGACGGGGTATTATGCAAGCTCGACTCGGGCGGAGCCAGTTATACGTGTCCAGCACATTTACCATCGCAATGATCCGATTCTAACCGGAGCGCGTCCAGGCCGTCCCCCTTCAGACTATTCTTTGGCCAAGTGTATGGTCAAAGCTGCCCTGATCTGGGATCAGGTGGAAAAAGCCGGTGTCCCAGACGTCAAAGGAGTGTGGTGTCATGAGGCCGGTGGCGGCAGACTGCTCAATATCATCGCCATCAAGCAACGCTACCCGGGGCACGCCCGGCAGGCGGCGCTGGTGGCCTCCCAGGTTCACGCCGGTGCCTACCTCGGGCGCTACGTCATCGTTGTGGATGACGATATCGACCCGACGAACACGTTTGATGTGCTATGGGCATTAGCGAGTCGTTCCGACCCGGTTGAATCGATTGAGATTCTCCGTCGCTGTTGGAGTGGACCCTTGGACCCGAGAATACAGCCGGGCAAGAAAGGTTTCAATTCGCGCGCGATCATTGACGCGTGTCGTCCGTTTGAATGGATCAAGGATTTTCCGCCGGTGGCAGAATCCAGCCCCGAGCTTAGGAAAAAGGTTTTTGAGAAGTGGAAGAAAGTGATTCAGGGCTAGGCAGGCATGCCCTGAGGCTTTCCAAGATAGTGCGCGTTGATAGCGATTTGTTTAGCGTATAGAAATGGATGCCCGGAGCGCCGTTTTGGAGAAGCTCCAGGCATTGTTTTATCCCGTAGTGAATGCCGACTTGGATCACCGCGTCTTTATTTCCGTCAACCGTCTCGAGTTCAGCCACCAGAGATGAAGGAATCTCAGCGCCGCACAGTTGCGTGAAGCGCTTGATCTGAGCTAGGTCGGTTATCGGCATTATTCCCGGGATGATGGCAAGATCGATGCCCGCCGCGCGCGCGCGCGCAGTGAAATCGAAATAATGCCGGTTATCGAAAAAGAGCTGGGTGATAATGAATTCACCTCCCGCGTCTACTTTCCCCTTCAGATTCAATAGGTCGACTTCTTTGCTGGGTGCTTCCGGGTGGCCTTCGGGATAGCCGGCGACGCCCAGGCAAAAGTTCTTGCGCGAACGGATAAAACGCACGAGTTCATTGGCGTGCGGAAACCCCTCGGGGTGCGGCACGAAGTTGGTTTCGCCTCTTGGCGGATCGCCGCGGAGCGTCATGACGTTTTCAATGCCGGCGGCTTCGATTTCGTCCACGATCGTCGCGATTTCACTGCGAGAGTGGCCGACGCAGGTCAGATGCGCCATCGCTTCGATCCCGGTTTCCTGTTTGATTCTTTTGGTAATCTCGATGGTTTTACGCCGCGTGCTGCCTCCTGCACCGTAGGTCACCGACACGAAGGACGGGTTGAGCTCGCGCAGATTTTTGATGGTGGCAAAAAGATTGACGACACCCGTATCATCTTTGGGAGGAAAAAACTCGAAAGAATAGACGGGCGCTTTTTGAACGAATAAATTCTTGATCTTCATGGCTCGATGGAACCGGACGCACCGGGTTTGGGAGGAAGTTTAGCACGGATTCCCGTTTGCATCGAGCAGGCTGGATTGTTAACTTAAACCAAACTTTTCAATCAACATGGCCAAAGCCAAGCTGAAATTTGTCGGCCGAAGTCTTCCTCGGGTTGATGCTATCGAGAAAGTTACGGGCCAAGCGAAGTATACCGGAGATCTCGCGGTTCCCGGAATGGTTCACGGTATGATCCTCAGGAGTCCATTCGCGCACGCGCGCATCCGGAAAATCAATACCGCGATAGCCGAAGCCCTGCCGGGAGTCGTGGCCGTTGTTACCGCGTCCGATCTGGCGGATACCGATCCCTACTACAGCGGTCGTCCGGTCGTTGCGATCGATAAAGTCCGCTATGTGGGAGAGCCGGTTGCGGCGGTTGCCGCCGAGGACCTGCAGACGGCTGCGGCGGCCGTTTCGCTAATAAGCGTTGACTATGAGGAGCTGCCCGTGTTCGTCGGACTTGATGCCGCGTTGAAAGGGGAAGCGCCGTTGATTCATGACGGTTCCCCGCGGAACATCTGCGGCCACGAGCGTGTCGAGAGAGGTAACGTCGAGGAGGGGTTTGCCGCGGCCGACGAGATTTTCGAGGATATCTTCACGTTTCCTATGCTGTATCACTACGCCATGGAACCGCACACGGTGATCGCGGAGTGGAATGAAGAAGGAATAAAGGTCCTCTCATCAGCGCAGCACCCCTTTCAGGTGCGCGCCGATCTGGCAAGGATTTTTCGCCTGCCCCCTTCAAAGGTCGAAATCGTAATCCCTTATCTTGGCGGCGGATTCGGCAGTAAATCGTACACAAAATTCGAGCCGCTGGTCGTCGCGCTCGCGCGCAAGGCGAAAAGGCCCGTGCGGATTGCGAACTCCGTCTCGGAATCCATGGTGACCGTTCGCAGGCATAGCGCTAGAGTCAGGTTGAAAACCGGCGTCAAACGGAGCGGCTCGCTGACGGCACGCGAGGCCGAAATCTACTTGGACACGGGTGGGTATGCGGATAACGGTCCGGCGGTGGCGGTGCGGGCGGCGACTCGCGTTTTGGGACCCTATCGCATCCCGCATATCCGCAGCGACGCTTACGCGGTGTACACGAATTCGGGATCGGCGGGCTCCTTCCGCGCGATCGGGGCGCCGCAAACGCTTTTTGCTTGCGAATCTCAGATGGATATCATCGCGTCCGCGCTGGGCCTCGATCCCGCCGAATTCCGTTTGCAGAATATGCTCAAAAAAGGGGAGCAGCAACAGCCCAAACTGCGCGGCATTGACGCAGACTTGGCCGGGGGATTGAAGAAACTCCTGGCTGCAACGCAATGGAAGCGTCGAAGCCAGAAACAAGGCGCGCCCATAGGCTTGGCGTGCGCGGTGACCAATGCTGGCGCGACGCCGATCTCGGTCGCGATGGTGCGCTTGCAGAGCGACGGCATCCTCAAGATTTTCGCGGGCAGCACGGAGATGGGGCAAGGGATACGAACCGTGCTGGCACAGATTGTCGCCGAGGAGTTGGCGATTCCCCTCGATTCCATCGCAGTGTTGCGGGCGAATACTTCGGTCACCCCTTACGACAGCTCTACCGGATCCAGCCGTTCGACGACCCTGATGGGAACCGCGGTGCAGAATGCAGCGCGCGACTTGAAAAAGCAGATCATTGCGATAGGCGCCGGGGCGTTCAGAACCAAACCAGGACAAGTTCGCCTTGAAGGCGGCGCGCTGGTTTGTGGTGAGGCGAAGATGGTCTATCGCGAAGCGCTGCGACAGCGGTTTGGCGGCAGCGGCGGGGAACTGATTGGGCGGGGTGCTGTGGGTCCTGAAATTACCGGCGGCGCGCTTCCGGTGATTTGGGAGGTTGGAATGGGAAGCGCGGAAGTAGAGCTGGATGAGGAAACCGGACGGGTGCGTATTAAACGTTATGTGTCGCTCGCGGATGTCGGGAAGGCCATCAACCCAGCGCATTGTATCGGGCAGGAAGAGGGCGCGGTAATGATGGGGATTGGTCAGACGCTGTTTGAAGAAATGGTTTACGCCGACGGGCAGCTGGTGAATTCGACGCTTCTCGGTTACCGGGTTCCGAGGTTTTCTGATCTACCGGAGCAGTTCCACACCATTCTGCTGGAAAATCGCGATGGCCCGGGGCCCTTCGGAGCGAGGGGAATGGGCGAAGGAGGTCTTCTGGCGGTCTCGCCGGCGGTAACCAATGCTCTTTATCGTCACACTGGGGCTCGGCTGAAAGACCTGCCGTTGACGCCGGAGCGCGTGTGGCGCGCGATCGAGTCCGGGGGGAATGAATCCTCTTCGTGAGCGAGTTCGAGTCACTCATTCTTTTCTTGATTTGTTGGGGAATTTCGTGCGCGCTTGTCGGGGTGTTCTAAGGCGGACTCGAGGTCGGTCAGAAGGGAACAAATTTCCTTTAGGTTTTGCACCCGAATGTAAGAATTTCCGGGGTGTTGGTGATTGCGATCAACCAGGACGGCTCTTAATCCTGCAGCGGTCGCTCCCGCCGCATCGTGGAGGGGGCTATCACCGACGTGCATCGCCTCCTCTGCGTGCAGGCAGTGGAGACCCAGGGCTGCCTGAAATATTTCACGCGCGGGCTTGGCATAACCGACTCTGCTGGACAGAGAAACGGAATCAAAGCATGAGGAGACGCCTAAACCTTCGAGGATGCCGAGGACCCGGGAATCAAAGTTGGTAATCACCGCCAGCGTCAGATCGGTTTGCTTCAAAGCCCGCAGGGTTTCGGCGGTTTCCGGGTAGAGCATCCAGGTTTGAGGCTTGCTGAAATGCTCAAACAAGGCGGTGAAGTAGGCGTCAAATCTTGCAAAGTGACCGTAGGGTGCAAATATTTCGCGCACCAGATTCTGCCACCACTGGCGTTCGAACTGCGGGATCTCTTCCGTCGAAACATCCGGGAAAGCGAGCGGAGGAGCGGAAGAAAAACAACTCCGGAAACGACCTGCGAGCTCCGGCGTGGAGATTTCCACGCCATATTGCCGGGCAAAGGATGCATAGATTTCGGCTACCGGGCGGATCGTCTTGATCAGAGTTCCAGCCGCGTCGAAAAAGATCGCTTTGAGCGCCATGACAGGTACCAGTGTCGGGGTTGTACGAGTGTACGCTTCCATTATAATGAGTAGCGATGCAAGGTAAAGACGCTCTGTTGATCATCGATGTGCAGAATGATTTTTGCCCTGGCGGAGCGCTTGCGGTAACCGAGGGCGACAGAATCATTCCGATTTTGAACCAGTACATCGAGAAATTCCGCGCCGCCAAACTGCCCATCTTAGCCACTCGGGATTGGCATCCCGAGAGAACCAAGCACTTCAAAGCATTTGGCGGCCTTTGGCCTCCCCACTGTATTCAGAGTACGAAGGGTGCCGAGTTTCACCCAGCGCTGGCGGTTCCAGAGGAAACGGTGATCATTTCGGCGGGCATGGGTGATGACGAAGAAGGGTATTCCGGCTTTGACGGCATCGATGCCGAAGGAGTTAAACTGATCGAGGTGTTGCGCCACCTTGCGGTCGAGCGGCTGTTTGTCGGCGGATTGGCTACCGATTATTGTGTCAGACATACGATCTTAGATGCCCTTAACGAGGGTTTCCAGGTCGTTTTAATCGAGGACGCGGTGAGGGGAGTCAACCTCAAGCCGGATGACGCAGCTCGTGCTGTCCAAGAGATGATTCAAGCGGGGGCCACGCGCGCCTGATCGTTGTGCGGCGCTGTGCCGGCCATATTCCCTGACTGAGGCTGGTTTTGCCATGAAGGAGCGGGGCCCCTAACCGATTCACTTTATTTTAACCAGGGGACAAAAGGCAGAAGATGGATGACAGGACAATTGACCCACAGCCGGATTTTGCCGCAGAAGTTGCGGCCTCGGAAAACGCGGCGCGAGAGGCGGGAGCGATCGTGATGGCTCTCTACGGCAAGGAATACGATATCCGAGAAAAAAGCCGCGGGAATCCGGTGACCGCCGCGGACCTGGAGGCCAATCACAGAATTCGGGAGATTATTCTAGGTCGATTTCCGGGTGACGGTTGGCTTTCGGAGGAAGATGTCGACAATCCCAAACGGCGTCAGGTGGCGCGTGTCTGGGTGGTCGATCCCATCGACGGCACGAAAGAATTTATTGAAGGGGTGCCGCAGTTCGCGGTTTCGATCGCGTTGGTGATCGAAGGGCGCCCGGCGGTGAGTGTCGTCTATAACCCTGCGGCGGAAAAGTTTTTCCGTGCTGTCAGCGGCAAAGGAGCGGTCCTCAATAACCATCCCATCCATGTGGCGTCAAGAATGGAGGTCGACGGGAGCCTTCTGCTCGTGAGTCGTTCCGAGTCACGGCGCAAATTTCAGTGCTTCGCCGAGCGCTGCCGCATCGAGTCAGTGGGAAGCATCGCTTACCGCCTCGCGCTGATCGCCGCCGGTGAGGGTGACGGCACGCTAACCCTGCGTACCATCCGTGAATGGGATGTCTGCGGCGGAGTTTTGATGGTGGAGGAGGCCGGCGGGTTGGTCCTGGATGGAAGCGGGAAGCGCCTTGTCTTCAACCAGGACATTGCCTCGCACAGCGGCGTTGTGGCTTCCAACCAAAGATTGACCGGGCCTTTGCAGGGGATGTTAGCGCAAGCCATGGCGCAACAGAGGCAGTTTCGAGATTGATGGGGAAGGAGTCCTAATCTTGCGTCGTTGCGTGTACTGTGCTGAGCGAATTCGATTTTGGACAAAGCTCTGTCCCGACTGCAAAAAACTCCTGGCGAAGGTCGGGGAATTGAGAGGGGGGAGCGGGTACGGTCAATTTTTGGCCGGGTTGGAAGAGACGGGAGTCGCCAAGGAAAAGATTATGGCTTTCTTGCAGGCAGATCCCGACGGCAAAGGCAGCGTGCAAGACCAGATAACCGCTGAGATGGCCAGTGAACTGATGGTGGTGATGGGACTTAAAGGAAAGCAGACCGCCGACGACGTGAAAAAGATTCGGGATTCCATTGAGCGGGAATCTCGCTGAGATGTCGGACATCTCCATCACGATTTATGTCTCGGTTGCTTTTCTCTGCTTTTATATTTTCGGCCTGGGAATAAAAAGGGTTTTTTTTCTCCGCGATCAAGCAAAGCTGCGGCGCGAGACTAGGTTGGGCGGGAGGGCGATCGCGCTAGTCAACGAGATGGAACCTGGGTCCGTGCGTAAGTTCTGGCTGATCTGTCAGAAATATCGGATTGACGGGTTTCTTGTCAATTACGAGGGCAGATTCCACGCGTACGTCAACCGCTGCCGCCATATGACGACGCCCCTTGACTTTGTGCGCAATCAGTTCTTCACGGAGGATGGGCGGCACCTTGAATGTTTGACCCACGGAGCCGTCTACGAACCTGAATCGGGTCTTTGTATCGAGGGGCCTTGTAAAGGGCTCATGCTTTATCGGCTTCCGGTTATGATCGATCGAGGAGAGGTTCTTGTTTCTTGTCCGACGGGAGATTTATCGTTTTTGGGAGATTGACAAGCGTGCAAAGGCGGATACCGAAAAGCAAGTTCATTGCCGAGGCGCAAGACCTCGACGACGGAACCACGAAGAAGTTCGAGCTCAAGTGCGGGAACCGCTCCGTCGAAGGCATCTTGGTGCGTTACGCGGGAAAACTCTATTCTTACGTGAACCGTTGCTGCCACGTTACGATGCCAATGGATTGGGTGGACAACCAATTTTTCACCGAGGACAAGCGATTTCTCATCTGCGCCACGCACGGCGCGACTTACGAGCCGACGACAGGGGAATGCGTTTGGGGGCCGTGTTACGGGGGTTGTTTACAAACTGTGCCGATTGAAATCATTGACGGTAAAGTGCTCGCGCGCTGCCCGGAAGAAGAGCCGGCGTGAAGATCTAGCATCGCAGGCGGATATTGTGAAGGCGTGCATCTTTTGTCAGATTGTAAACGGCCAGACAAGCAGCCAAATTGTCTATGAAGACGATTCGGTGGTGGGTTTCAATGATATCAACCCAAAAGCGCCGGTCCATTTGTTGATTGTCCCGCGCAAACACATTTCGACGCTGCTGGATTTGGAGCCTGTGGACGAGACGGTGATCGGCCGTATTTTCTTGCTCTCTTCGCGGTTGGCGCGGGAGCACGGTCTGGACAAAAGCGGGTATCGTATGGTGGCAAACTGCGGTCCGGGCGCCGGCCAAAGCGTTTACCATGTTCACTTTCATCTTCTCGGCGGCCGTTCACTGGCTTGGCCGCCGGGGTAGGCGTACGGAGAGGGAATTCAATGGCGACGATCGAATGGCGCAGCCCGGCGAACGAAATGGCGGTTCGTCAATTCGAGATTGCAGCAGCGCAGCTCGGTCTCGATCCTAACGTGGCCGCTAGACTCAGAAGACCCGACCGGGCGCTGATTGTGAGCGTGCCGACGCGCATGGACGACGGCAGCGTCCATGTGTTTACCGGGTACCGGGTTCAGCATAACGACGTCCTCGGCCCGTTTAAAGGAGGCATTCGGTATCATCCCGCGGTGAATCTTGGGGAAGTTTCCGCGTTAGCGATGTGGATGACGTGGAAATGCTCCCTAGTAGGGTTGCCGCTGGGCGGCGGCAAAGGGGGGATCGCTTGCGATCCCGCCGAGCTGTCACGCGCTGAGCTACAATCAATGACGCGGCGTTATACGGCCGAAATTCTCAACTTCATCGGGCCTGAAGTTGACGTGCCCGCGCCCGATATGGGAACCAATGAGCAGATCATGGCCTGGATCATGGATACTTATTCGCAGCACAAGGGACATGCCGTACCCGAGGTCGTCACCGGGAAGCCGGTGGCGATTGGCGGCACGTTGGGTCGACGGGTGGCAACGGGGCGCGGCGTTGTTTATACAATTATCGAAGCGGCAAAGCATCTTGGGATTGATCTCGGCAAATGTACCGCGGTCGTGCAGGGTTTCGGTAATGTCGGTTCCGTGGTCGTCAAGGAGCTTGTGAACGCGGGCGTTAAAGTGATCGGCGTATCGGATCGAACCGGCGGATTCTATGACAGTAACGGGCTTCCGGTGGAACGATTGTTGGAGGTGGCGGATAAAAAGCACAGTTTGGAGGGTTGCCCGTACGGCGAGAAGATTAACAATTCGGAACTCTTGGAGCTGAAGTGCGACATCTTGGTGCCGGCAGCGCTGGAATTGCAAATCACTCAGGAGAATGCCGGTCGATTGCAATGCCGGATCCTCGCAGAAGGGGCCAATGGTCCCACGACTCTGGAGGCCGACAAAATCATCCAGGACAAGGAGATTTTCCTGATTCCCGACGTTCTGGCCAACGCCGGCGGCGTCGTAGTGTCGTATTTCGAGTGGGTGCAGGATCTGCAGAATTTCTTTTGGACTGAGGAAGAAGTGAATCAGAAGTTGAGAGATATCTTAGCCAAAGCTTTTCGCGAAGTGCTGAGCATGAGCGTTCAACAAAAAGTTGACATGCGGCTTGCGGCGCTGATGATTGGCATTAACCGGGTGGCGCGCGCCATGCTCTGGCGCGGTCTCTACGCCTGATGAGCAGGTGAAAAAATTCGTAAGGGGCTACTGCGATTATGATAAGTGCAACACAGCTACGAGTTGGAATGATCATTGTTTACGAGGGCAACCTTTATCGGGTTACCGCTATTAAACATATCACGCCGGGCAACAAGCGCGGCTTTGTGCAAACGAAAATGAAAAACCTGAGAACCGGATTGGGAACCGAGAACAAGTTCCGTTCCGAGGACCGGATCGAAAACGCGACACTCGATACGCGCTCCATGCAATATCTTTACGGCGACGGTGACCAGCACACCTTCATGGACACCGAGACCTATGACCAAATTATCCTGGCAGCCGTGGACGTCGGCGATCTGCTGGCGTATCTGCTTCCCAACCAAATCGTCGAGATCGAGTTCTTCGACGACAAGCCCATCGGCATCAGCCCGCCGTCAACGGTTGACCTGGAAGTCGTCGAGACCGAGCCTACGGTCAGAGGCGCGACGGCCACGGCTTCCTACAAACCAGCCAAGTTGGAAACGGGCGTCACTGTACAGGTTCCGCCTTTCATTCGAGTTGGGGATCGCGTGCGCGTTGATCCTTCCGACGGGAGCTACTTGGAGCGGGTGAAGTCGACTTGATTTCATCCCATAATGTTTTGACGTTGTTCTTGAGAGCCTCCAGATCCCCGGAATTTTCGATGAGGTAGTCGGCGAGTTCGATTTTCTTCTCGAGCGGCATTTGCGCGTCAAGGTGTTGTTGAATTTCCTCTGCGCTGAGTCGGTCGCGTGTCGCGAGACGCGATCGTTGAGTTGCAATGTCGCAGGCAATAAGAATCACAGGGCGGAGCCATTGATGGACCCCGTTTTCGAAAAGCAACGGCGCCTCATAGATCACGATATCCGCGCCTTGCGCTGCGAGCTTTGCGATGCGTTCTTGAGCCACCGAGCGAATGCGAGGGTGCGTGATCGACTGGAGCTTCTTTCTTGCCTGTTTGTTAGCGAAGACCAGTTTGCGCAGCTTGTCGCGATTAAGGGTCTTATCGGGGTGTAGCATTTCAGCCCCAAACGCATTTACGATCTCTTGCCACGCATCCTGCCCTGGCTGGACGATTTCCCGCGCGATCTGATCCGCATCGATGATAATCGCGCCGAGCTCTCTGAAAAGCGCGGCCACCGTGCTTTTTCCGGTCGCGATTCCTCCGGTTAAGCCGATCACTCTCATGGCTAACTGTAACTGCCACTTATGGCAGAAAGTCATCGTGAATTCAACGACTTGGCGAAAACTGAAGGGCGTGATAATATAACAATAGCGAGACGGTTCTTGGTGGAAAAACTCCGGACAAGAGACAATCCCGCGTGGGTTTCCAATTTTATTTTACTTCCGTAATCAAGAATGGCTAAAGTCGTCATCTATACGAAAAACTACTGTTCCTTTTGTCACTGGGCCACGGCTCTCCTTAAAAACCGAGGGGTTGAGTTTGAGGAAATTGACATTACGCGAGACCCCGCTTTGCAGCAAGAGGTGCAGCGGTTGTCTGGAAAAAGAACTGTACCGCAAATTTTCATCGACGCTCACTCGGTCGGGGGGTTTATGGATCTTAAGGGGCTTGATGCTGCGGGCGAACTCGATCGGCTCTTGGGTTTGAAAGAGCAACCCGCTGGATCCGCGCGGCAGAGTGCGGAAAAAAGAGTTCGGAAACAATAAGCGGCGCTCTGGTTTTGCTAGCCAAAGTTATTTTGGGTAACGTTTTTTGGAAAATGTTTTTGAACCGTCAAAGATAGCGAACGTAACGCACGCCCCATTGAAGGCGCCGGAATCGATGGCTGCAAGACCGGCAGCGGAAAGGGTAAACATATACAATGCTGAGAAGAACCTCCCAGATGTTTTGCCGGGGAGATCTCCGTGCGGCACCTTTACACAGCGGGCAGCGGACTGAAGGACCCATGTTTTGCGAATCGTTCCCAATCAAAGGACGCGCACGCCGGAACGAACCGGATCTTCACTTCTCAAGCTAACAAATAGGGAGAGGGTCACCAAGAGCCTGGAACTTTTCTCAGCTTGTGATAGCGGGAATTGCGCTGTTAACAGTAAAGAAACTGCGCAGAACACAGAAAGTCACCAACCGAAACCTTGCGTTGAGCTGATTTCGGAGCGCGGGAGCATCAAAGCGGTATTGTTTGGAGGCGGCGAGCGGATTCGAACCGCTGCATCGAGGCAAAAACCGTAAAAGCAAGGAGTGACATGGAGTGAGAAAAGCCTGGGAAACCAGGCTTTTTTATTTTGGGTTTGTCAACGAGTGCTACGGTTTGTCACCTGATTCTGGCACAAAACCGGAACGTTTTTTGAGGTTGATTGTGACAGCACCGGCTGCTGTGATAACCTAGCGCTGCAAGCAAAGGGAGATACGACATGGCACACAAGTATCTAGTTACCTTGACCGCGGGCGAAGATGGTTACATCGTAGCCGAGTGTCCGGCCCTGCCTGGCTGTGTGTCGCAAGGAAAGACGCGTGACGAAGCGCTAAAAAACATCCAGGAGGCAATCGAAGGCATCATTGAAGTCCGCAAGGCCCAAAAGCTTCCGATCCCGTCCCCCGACATCGTAGAAGTGAGCGTCGCCGCGTAAATGGCTGCGCTTCCGGTCATTTCGGGCCGCGAGGCAGTGAAAGCATTTGAGAAAGCCGGCTTCATCTTCCACCGCCAAAAGGGCAGCCATATGATTTTGTATCACGCCAACGGGCGGCATCTCTCAGTACCTGATCATAAAGAGCTTGACCGTGGTACCCTGCGGGCGCTGATCCGTGGCGCGGGGATTACGGTTGAAGAATTTGTCGCGCTGCTCTAGCTACCCATACTCTGAGCGATTGCCACGTCAGGCAATCCGGTTCACGTTAATTCAACGTCGAAGCCGAAAGTTTCCGTTCATGCTCGTGACATCTCAGGACAACTTCGAGAGTCCCTTCTCCGGCAGGGAGGCATCTGTTCAGCTCCAACAACTCTGGAACCAAGGCTTCGAGTTTTTTAACCAAAGCCTCTTCGGTTGGAGCCTCTGTAGCAAGCCCAGGGACATCATCACTCTCTGCCACCCATATTTTGGCTTCATCGTCCCAGATGGCACTAACGATATAAGACTTTGTCATGCTCACACCTTATTCTCCCCGTTTTTGCGAGGCCGGACTGTTTGAATTATCCTATTTTGCTTCCGTAACTGCAAACCTTCGCCGCACCTGTGCGGCGCGAACTGTCCGAGATGAGCACGATGAGATTCCATGGTTTCTGGCGATGCACAATGAATAGCCGCCAAAATCACGGGTTCAGGTTTGTGAAACTGCACTCCGTATCAAAAATGAACCCCACATCCCCGCTGTTTCCATTGAGGCTGCCCAGATTTCCAGCGATATAGGCCCCCACGCCGCACGCAATCCCAAAATCGCCATTGTTCGAGGTAGTGATGTTGGCAAACCCAAGGAGCGGTAGGAGCCCCCCAAAAGTATTTTCTGAAGCGCCACCAAGGTTCGCCCCAGCACCCTCGAAAGCCAAGATTCCCTCACCTGCGTTAGCGTTGATCGTGTTTTTAGCGATATTGGCCTGTGCGCCTCGGTTAAGAGTGATCCCATTGTTAGAGTTGTTCCTGATCGTGTTTCCTATGATGTTTGCCTGAGCTGCGCCTGATAGGAGGATTCCATTGCCATTGTTCCGGATAGTGTTAGGGCTCGCAACCGAGTCACTCGCGGAGTTAACACCAATATTGGCGCTAACCGCACCCTGGAGAAGAATACCGACCTGAGAGTGGTTCTGGATCATGTTATTGGTGATCACCGCGAAGGCGACCTCATAGACAACGATTCCAGCTGCCATATTTTCAATCACGTTGCTGTTGATCACCGCGTTCGCTGATCGATGGACTTCGATCCCGTCTCTGCCCCCCCTGATCGTAAAACCCTGAACCGAAATCGCCTTGCCTCTAATGTCAATCACCGGACGGCTCGAATCGGGGCCGTTAATAACTGCCGTCCCTCCTCCTTGGAGAAAAACTCTTACCCGGTCGTTGGGCACCAACACATTCTCATTACAGGTTCCGGTCACGTTGATGGTATCGCCAGGCTGTGCCGCATCAACGGCCGCCTGTATCGTCTGGCCGGGGCAATTGACCGTAAGGGTTGCAGCCTCGCCGGCCGGGGGCGCGAAGAAAGTCAGAATCGCCGCAAAGAAGATGTGCGTTGCTATCCGTGAACTGTCCATAGACTCCTCCCCCGTGATAGAAATTTGATTTCTGGGTGTCCGAACGCGTATCGCAAGAACAATGTTTGGTCAAGGCTTTGTGTTTTGATCGCACCCTAAAGTTACGGAAATCAGGCCCTTAAACTTGGCGCATTCCCCTTATTGGAGGGTGGTGGATCCTGACAAACAAAAATTTTGAAATTTTTTGACCTCTGTTACGCACGGGATCAATCCTGCAGCAGGCAAACAGCTTAAGCGTTAAATTGCGGAGCCTAGAATAACAGCCTCCAGAGATTTGCAACAATGGGTAACACAAGGAACCAAAGTAAGAACGCACCGGCAGATTGAAGACGGCTCAATGGTGAATCTGCTCTGATACTGCTGAGCGCCTTCAGGGTGAAATAAGCCAGTGCCCACACACAAATTAGGGACTTGAAGGTGTCCGATAATAGACGCAAGGCTGTGATTTCCTTCCTAAGCAACAGAACCGCCGGAGTGCCAAGCCACACGGCGTTTGCAATCACGTATTCCCAGGGGACCCAGAGCCACAGCCAATGCTTCCACCACACACCGAATAGTCGCCCAGCCTGTAAGTCCTCTGCTGATATCGGCAGGGTCCTTCCGTAGGACGCTCCGCCAACCCCCAGCAAAAAGAAAAGCAAGCACAGATAAGGCTGGCCATGTGCTGGTTGTAAGGGGAGAAAGAAAAAAACGGCCGAGCCGATTGCGCTGGCGATCATTCCAGACGATGCAGATTGCGCCGAATAAGCGGCCAAGAGGCCCATAACCACAACCGACACAAGAGAAGCAGTCGATTCTACAACCGGCCACTGACTTACAATATCCGCCGAACGAGTCACGTAATCGAGACCTCTTACAACGCCGGTGAACACACTCCCCCCATAGAAAAGCCCTAGCAAAATCGCAGACAGTTTTCGCCGAGTCGTTGTCATATTATGTGGTTCAAAGCTTACGGGGAGGCCCACGTCGTTTGTCGCCCCCTTTTCGATGGCTTCATCCACCTTTTCCTCGCGCAGATTGTGCTCGGGGTAGAGATCAGCACGAATACGTTGCTCGCGTTCGCGTTTGGCCCAGTAGAAAAAAACTCCAAGATTGCCGGCCAGGAGGATGGCGGCCCAAATGGCTCCGCGGAAGACGGAGATAATCATAACGATCACTGTCAATGCCAGCGGAATGGCTCCAGACCCAGGCAGAAGGCACAGCACGAAGGATATAATTATTCCTCCAGCCAAAACCCATTCCCCATGTATGATCAGGTTTATCAAGGCGGCACCGGACAAAACGGAAGCTACTGCCACGGGATTCATGCCGATTCTCGCTTTCTCGGGCAGTTCTCCAGCTTTAGAGTTGAAGCCATGAGGCTCAGGGGCCGCCCTTTTTAGTGCTAACGGTGGATAACAACACGACAATTCGGCAGTGCGTATTTGAGGTTCTGAACTGCCGTCTCGGTAAAGTAAGCTCCAGAGAGATCAAGCCGTTCCAACGCAGTCAATTCGCGAAGGTGAACTAAACCTGTCTCGTATACCCAGGTGGCTGAAAGATCGAGCCACTCCAACGCGGTGAGTCCTCGAAGATGAATTAGGCCCGTGTCTGAGACATCCGTGCCTGAGAGATCAAGCCATTTCAACGCGGTGAGTTCGCGGAGGTGAACAAGATCTCTCTCACTGATCCGGGTGCAGGAGAGATCGAGAATTTCTAGTGCGCTTAGCCCACGAAGGGGAACGAGCGCATTCTCACCTAAATTTGGTCGATCGGTTAACGCTAGCTCTTGCAAATCATCTCCTTTAAGGAACGCAAGAGGTGTAAGGTCTTTAGATGCTTCGGCACTTACTTTAAGCCTTAGCCCCCTTCCTGGAGGAACTACAACGTTTCCACGCGCTTCGCCCCACTCCTGGTATTTTTCCCTGCCATCTCGTAGCGCTCGTAGGTAAAGCGTACCCATGGAGCGGTCAGCGGGAAATCGGACGATACGATCCTGTAGTGAAAGAAGCGACTGTAATCCTCGTTTTACAAGCGCCGACGACCGCGTGGTCGGCGCTTTGTTTGCAGTAGATACGAGGGTCCGTTGGTTTGGATCAGGCTCGTGACTCATGGGTCTGGCTTTTTTGCGCCTGGGCGGCGAGGCGTTGTTTCGCAGCGATAATCTGCTGCTTTATCTGCGTCGCCATCTCCTTTAATAAGTCTCTCCCCTGGCTTTCCGCTTCATTTACCCTAGCTCTCAGTTGATACAGGTCGGACGCCCGCAGTTGCTGAATCTCGCTATCAATCTCGGTAAGCCGCTTCTGAATCTGTGCGATCTTCCGGATCACACGAACAAGTTCAGCTCCGACCCCTTCACCTTCAACGGTATCAGGGCTCGCTTCCCAATCCGCAAGAAGGCTTCGGAGTCTGGCTTCGTCACCCTCTTCATAAGCCCGGTTAACCTCTGCCATGAATCTTTGCCGACGCGCACGGTCTGCGTCATTCGCAGCCAAGTCTGGATGGATCCGCTTGGCCGCATCCCGAAATAGCTTTTTGAGGGTTTCTGTCGGTTTGGCTCTTGGTTCAGTTGTGGAGGCGGCGGTTTGGGCGGATTCGTCAGCCTGGGCGCGCGCACGCGCTGCCCGTTCTTGAGCCTGATGGTCGGTGGGACGACGGCGGGCTTGCGCTTCGGCGATTTGCGCTTCGATTTTGTCAAGCTCCGCATAAAGGACGCCAACTGTTTGTAGATACCGGCACTCAAAAGCTGATAGCTCGGCACGTAGAGTTGCCAGGTCGAGTTCACGTTGGATTAGATTAGCTTCAAGCGAAGCGAGTTCAACTTTCTTCTTTTGCAGCTCCTCCTCTTCCGGGGTAAGTGTCCGTATTATTGCGGTAGTCATAAAGATGCGAGTGGCACCATTCAGACTTCTGATTTTGCGCCATGCGGCCGCAGCCGTTTTTTTCCAGTCGGATCATGGCGTAGATCCTTTCACCTGGGTGGTGAAGAAATTCGGTTTCCGAGTGCCCGATTTCGTATCGCAAGTAGGATACCGTGGTCAAGACTTATGTTCGATCGCACGGCAGGAGGAGGGCTAGGCGCGAAAGAAACCTCGACGGTTGAGTCACGAATCGCCGACTTCCGGCCGCCACGTCGGGGGAGGATCAGGTCTTTAAACCAAGGCAAAATGGCCATTTCCGATCCGGTCGAAGGCCACAGACAAAAATTTTGCTAAATTTTTTGCGGTGGACTTCTGGGGCTAGAGCTTGGTATCGTTCGGCTCGTTCATGAAAGCGCATCCAGGATTGCGACGAGCCGCGGCCCGTGTTCTGATTTCTTATACCTGCCCTTTACTAACCCCGAAACCCGGCAAATAGACCACAAAACATTCCGACACAAGCAGCACCAAAGGCTCCCCGTTCAGCACCGGCTATTGCTCCTCTTATGCCACCCTCTGTTTTGTTCTCGGGCGTCTCTGGGTATCCGCTGATATCTTCTGGAAGCTGGTCTAGTAATTGCTTAGGGAGTGCTTGGAGCTTTCGCCAAAACTCCATTTTTTCTAGATATCGAATTGCAAGTTCCCGTGTATCAGAATAATGCCCAACAATGGCTCCCACGCCGCCGCCTATGGATGCAGCCAACGCCATCGGCGCTACCAGATTGAGAGGGATGGTATAAACATTTTCCGGCCAATCCAGGAGCGTATAAACGACTCCTAAAAAAACGCCTGCAAGAAAGCCTTGATTCCCTTTGTCGCCTTGCGCAATTCCTATACCCCCCAACAACGCCCCCACCAGGGCTCCGGTAGGTGCCAATATTAGGCCCCATTGCAATGCCAGCCACCATCCCAACAGCACAGTCTGATTCTCCTTTCTCTGGTTGCTGAGATTACAAGTCCATTATCTTCCCTGACTCAACTCGGCTTTGTCAACGGGAATTTTTTTGACATAGTGACGTGTTCTGAAATCGAGTCGTTACTGACCTTAGACTTTCCAGAGGCGCTTGATAAGATAAGTTATTCCGTTGCCCGCCCCTGGGAGTGCACCCCGAAAAGCGGCTTTCCTCACCGTCTGGGGCGGGACCTAAGAGGAGTTGCACCACAGAGGAGGTGGTGTTGGAATTCTCGTTTCCGTTACTGGAGCCTCGCCAGGGCGACCGGCACTATTACTATGCCGCGTCTCCCGTACATCACGCCACACTGGATGTTCCCGAGTCAAAGCGCGGTCGCATAAGACTGCAACTTACAATCCCCTGGATAACATTGAAAGGCGGTCGTTACTTGCTCACAGTAGCTTTAGTTTGGCCCAAAATCGGCCCTGACTTCCCCATGCCGCACGAACTCGCAGCAGAATTGTGGAAGAGACTCACAGAAGAAAGCTTTGAGCGTACAGAACAGCGAGGCCTGGCAGGAGCACTTTTAAAGGTACCTGTAAGGTTCAAGCGTTGGCCAGCGGAACTCTTCATACGGAAGCAAGACTGGAAGCTGGCCCGGTCGCTTGCGGGTGAAGAGGGACACGACGCGACTTTTGTCTGCCTGACGGAAACCCTTGCCTGGGCATTCCGTTTCTTTCACCGTAGTCGTTGGCCAAGGGAACAAGACAAGTTCGCGTGGGTGTATCGCGCACATCGATTAACCGCGCTGCTGGTAGCAGATGAAGTAGCTGAACTTTACCTCACAAACGCTCCCTCCTTATCACCTCGGAAGTATTTAGACGAAGCCCACCCCCGCTTGGCGCGCAGAATAGCGGAGGCTTACAGGCATCCAACTATTACTCCGCGGCGCCTGGCCCTTGCGCTTGTAGAGGTAAAATTTGAAAAGCTTCTTGGCCGTCTTCTGAATCGCTCAACGGGTCTGGATGACGCGCGTCTTTGGTCAATCATGGTTCCTCCGGCATCGAGATCGCGGCTGTTGGGTCTCCTACCAACCCAATCAGTCGTGGCACTCCGGTCTTTGCCGAAGGCGGTGAGGCAAGGTGACCACATATGTGGGTTTCTTCATTGGTGGGACCTGCTCGTTAACACCCCTTTGAGACCATTGTATCCGCCTACAGATGTGCCCATCAAGAAGCGGAGCGAAATCGCCTTTCTGGAACTTCCTGGAGTGGAACACTGGGCCTCTGTCGTTGAGGAAGCTCTCTATCGCTAGCGCTGTCCCTCTTCGGCGAATTACTTAACACGTAAACTATCTGCGGATTTTTTGGGTTTGATGGGCAGAGACATCCATCACACTCGTTATTACAATTCGCGTGAAGGAGGTGAGATTGATGCTGATGAGCTTAGACGACGGGGCTAGATACCTAGGGCTCCAACCATCGACGCTGAGGCGCTGGGTCTACGAAAAACGGATCTCATACGTCAAGCTGGGCCGTCGAGTTCTTTTCCAAAAAGAGGCTTTAGACGAATTGATCAGAAAGTCAGAAACGCCGGCTCAGGTGAAATCGAGATAACAGATGAAGGAACTCTTTGATAGGGTTAAGTCCGTACCCATTCTTGATGTTCTGGAAACCTTCCTCCCGCAAGTAAACCTAACAGGGCGGCAAAAGCACAGGGTCGGTTTTTGCCCCTTTCACGATGATAAGAACACTCCTAATTTCTCGGTCAACACGGAGAGAAATTTTTTTAAGTGCTTTGCGTGCGGTGTGAAGGGCTCTAACTTAGACCTTATCTTAAGAGCCGGTCTCGCATCCACGCCGCTGGAAGCTGCTCAACTGATTGGAGAGAGGTTTGGAATTCCAATCGAGAGCAGAAGTAAGCGGAAAGGAAAACTGCTTACGCTTAACGACTACGCGGCGTATGTGAACGTCCCAGCCGAATACCTCGGGAACGAATTCCAGATTACCGAGAACAAGAGCGGCCTGCATATGCCGTACTTCGACGAGAAGGGGAAACAAGTTGGGGTTCAGATCCGCCACCGGCTTGAGAAAGGAAGGCGGAAAGACGCCCGCTTCTCATGGAAGCCCGGAAGCTCAATGTATCTCTACAACGCGCAGAAACTCAGCCATTGGCGCAACCAGGGCGTTGAGCGCATCTACGTCGTTGAGGGGTGTTCTGACACGCATGTAAACTCGTACAGTAGTATTCCCACGGTCGCAGCGCCTGGAGCAAACGCGTTTCGAAAGGAATGGGCGAAACTAATTTTTCCGTTTCCCACAATTGGGATCGTACAGGAGCCAGGAGACGCGGGAGAAAGGTTCGTCAAGAGCATTGCCGCCGCGCTCAGAGACGAGAACTACCGCGGGCAACTAAAGGCCGTATCCTTACCGGAAAAGGACCCGCGCGAGCTTTGGTTGAAGCATACGCAAGATTTCAAACGGTTGCTCGAAGAAGCAACCGCAGCCGCCTCGGTGATCGATCTTTATCCGCGAATCCCGTCCACCCACGAGGTCATTTATACGATCGCCAATCTTCTTAAGCGCCACGTCGTTTTCAAAGATGAAAGACTTGCGCTTCTTATCGCGACGTGGATTACGGGTACGTATGTCCACGATATCTTCGCTTTTTACGGCTATCTCTGGATCAACTCCCCCGTTAAGCGCTGTGGGAAATCGCTTCTGGAGGACCTTCTCTCGAAACTCTGCTGGCAAGCAACTCCGCGACTCACGAATCTAACGGAAGCGGTTCTTTTCCGCTTGGCGCATACAGGGCGCACCCTGATCCTGGACGAAATAGAAAACCTGAAAGCCTCAGACAAAGATAAATACGGCGCGATCATGTCGGTACTGAATGGCGGGTTCCAATCCGGCAGCACGGTGCCCAGAAACGAAAAGAGCCAAGGTGGTTTCAAAATTGTTGAGTTCAACGTATATGGCCCCAAGATCCTCGCAGGAATCAGCAGCGTGATTGACACCATCGAGGACAGGTCGTTCAAGATTCCGATGGTTCGTAAGGCGCCAACGGAATACGTCGAGCGCTTTAACCTGAGAAAGCAGGGCAAAGAGCTTGCCCAGCTTCGCCAAAGTTTGGGCATTTGGGCCGAGGCGAAGAGAAAAGAGGTTGAGGAAATTTACGACGCAATAGATGGGGTTGAGATGGGATCTCTCGACGACCGTTTTCAGGACATCACGGAACCCCTCGCTGCTATCGCCGCCCTTGCCGACGCACAGCTTTCCAACGGAGGATCGCGCGTTTGGCCCGAACTTCGGTCCTTGCTCCTCGAGATGGCCGGGAAGCGTGGCGAAAGCGCGCGGCAAGAAGGGATTGCCGTTTTCGCAGAGTTGGTGGCTGAGGCCCTGGACGAAGCGGAAAGTATCTTTATCTCGACGGCCGACTTATTAAAACGAGCATCCGAAACCGAGGGACTTACTTGGATTGGATCAGCCAAGGCACTTGCAACCTTTCTCGGCAAGTTTGACTTGACATCGCGCCGGGACTCGGCAGGCAAGAGCCGGGGTTACCGGATTACCCGCCAGTGGTTGAGCGACGTGCAAAACCGTTACAGCGTTGCGCTTCCCGCTTTTGAAGCGTCAGAAGCGTCAGAGAGCCGCTCTGGGTGCGACTCTGGAGGCATTTTATGAAGTGTCAGAACAGGGAGCTTCTGACGCATTGGAAAAGTTCCGGAAGCCCGCATGAGAATGAGGGATCTGACAGTTCTGACACATCGAAATCCGGGTTTGAAGAGAAACGAAACCCGAGCGAACTAGTAAAGTCGGCTTTGGCAATACTGCGCAGCGCGGCCGATCCTCACGTAGATCAGAGCGCGCCGGGCGCGCGGGAAAGTGGTCCGGAGGCCTTAGCAGTGAGCATCTTGGCCGAAAACGAGCCAGGCGAGGTTGACCGCATCCTGACCGCTTGGCGAGAGTTCTTAGGAATTGAACTGGACCGCGGTAGGGTTATCAGCCATCTGAAGGAGTTATGACTCTGGCGACTCAAAGGCCCGCGTTAAAGACCGCGCGGTGCCAAGAAGTTAAGCAGTCAGGTGGGACATGAAGAAAGCGCGACCCAAGAGAAAAAATAGTAAGCGTTTCCTTTTGCATTGCGATGATTGTGGAGCGTCTTTCCAGCTACTGTATGCTGTCCCAGAGGAGCTCCAGGAATTGGCGAGGGATGCTCGCATCTCTGAAGAAACAATGTGGACAGCAATTAACTCGGGACGAGTCCCAATGCGGATCTGCGCGTTCCCACCTAACAAAGGAAAAAAATTCGTGGCAATTGCGGATCTCATGCGCGCGCTTAGAGCAGACTAAGCGGCTGACAGGTTATCGGAGAAATACATGAGGGATAGGGAAGAAATACAAGCTCTTAACTCCAGCCTTCTAGGAACCATCAAAGAGGTAGTGAGAGAAACTATACGCGAGGCAATCCGCGAGGGCCTGACGCAGCGAGCGGACGAAAGTCCCTTCCCGCTCTACACTACCCGACGGGTTGGACAAATCTTCAACGTCTCCGCTCACACTGTAAGAAGCTGGTTTCAGCGAGGTCTGCTTCCGGGCCGCTACCAGGTCCTATCCGGCCGGTCTTGCCGGCTAGTGTTTTGCTACCGGGACCTTGTGGAATTTTTGAACGAGAACTTTCCTCACCCCGAAGATTTCGGAGACCACCCCTGTAGCCCGCGTAGATCAAGAATCGGCTTGATTCAACGGATGCTTAAGATGAACCGGCTATATGCGCGAAGGCGCCTAAGACCAAGGCCTGTTAGCAGTTTTTCCCCGATATCTCGGGAGCAGGCGCGCGCTCACGGCCACCCCCCTGGGCAGACGGATCGAATCCCATGGCGAGCCCCAGAGGCTTCAGGGTCTAGAGATTATTCCGGGGATCGATCCCGCGACGCAAGGGAAGATGAAAGAGATTGACAAACACTCTGCCTCGACTCTCTTGGGCGACACCCTCCTCTCCGCCATAAAGCAAGCGGTCCGGGAGGAGATCCGGGCAGCGAATGACGGCGCGCAAGATGGGAAGAAAGGCGCGGATACTTTTAAGCCGTACCTAACGATCAAGGAGGCCGCCGATATTTCCCGCCTGGGTACTTCCACAATTCGATTACTGATTCGCAAGCGGGAATTGCGAGCGCAGCGGGTGGGGCGGAGAGTCATCATTAAGAGAACGGATCTGGAGAAGTTTTTGGAGGCGAACCCGATAGAAGCAATTTGACGGTTGAACGTTGCCCTTGACGGCATATCTGCCTAGATGTACATTTGGTGCAGAAACGGAGGTCAAGGGATATGGGACAGGTAAACACGGTCAACGCGCGGGCGCAGTTTTCAGAGATCATTAATCGGGCGGCGTTTGGCAAGGAGCGGATCACGCTGACCCGGCGGGGCAAGGAAATCGTCGCCGTCGTGCCGATCGAGGATGTCAAGTTGCTGGAAGCTCTTGAGGATAAGATAGACCTTGAAGAGGCGCGCGAGGCGCTGGCGGAAGCGAAGAAAAAGGGCACGGTGTCCTGGGAGAAATTCAAGAAAGAGCTGGGCATCTGATTGGCTTACCGGGTCGAGCTTGCGCCGAGGGCACAACGGGACTTTAAAGCTCTCGATGGTTCAGTGCGGGGTAGAATAAAGCAGCGGATTGACTCGCTCGCGCAGAATCCGTACCCGCAAGGAATCAAGAAGATTGAAGGCGAGGATGAGCTTTACCGCTTACGAGTCGGCGACTATCGGATCCTTTACCAAGTCAAACGGAAGGTGCTTTTGGTTTTGATTGTGGGCATTGGTCACAGGCGCGAAGTTTACCGAAGATTCGGGGGTTAGTCATGGCAAAGGGTATCTACGAGCGCGAGGGCAAGAACGGTGACGTGACTTATTACATCCGTTATCAGGCGGACGGGACGGATATCAAAGAGCGGGTGGGGAGAAAGTCGCGGGGATTTACGCGGGAGATGGCGAAGGATGCGCTCAAGTCGCGGCTTGGTGACGTGGCGCGTGGGCATTTTAACCTGGAGAAGGTGCGAAAGCCGGTGCCCTTCTCAAAGCTGGCGGAGAGATACCGCGAGTTTGCCGCCGGCTATAAGCGGGGCTGGCAAGAAGAGAAATACATTGTGGATGGGTTTGCAGACCTATTCGGGGATACACCCCTGGCGCAGATCACGACTTGGCAGATTGAGAAGTGGAAAGGGGAGCAGGGCAGGACTTTGAACCTGGCGACGGTGAACCGGCGGCTTACGGTGATCAAACACATGTTCAAGAAGGCCGTGGAATGGGATTTGACCAAGGGGAACCCGGCAACAGCGGTTAAACGATTCGCGATCACGAGCGAGCGCACCAGATTTCTAAGCCGGGATGAGATCCGGGGTTTGCTGCAAGAGTGCGAGAAGCAGGTGACTTCGCCGTGGCTTTTGCCGCTGGTGACGTTGGCGCTGAACACCGGAATGAGGCAAGGCGAGCTTTTGAGCTTGAAATGGGAGAACGTGAGCCTGGAGCGAGGGTCGATAACGATCGTTCAAAGCAAGACCTTACGGCCAAAGACGATAGCGATTAACGAGCAGGCGCGAGAGGCACTAGATTGGCTCCAGGAGAACCGCTACGGCGAGCTTTTGTTTATGTGGCCGTGGGGAAGTCCCATCGGCAAGGTGACTGTCTACGATGCCTTTAAAAAGGCCTGTAGCGCGGCAAAGATCACCGATTTCCGCTTCCATGACCTGAGACATACCTTTGCGTCGCATCTTGTTATGGCGGGCGTGGATTTGGTCACGGTGAAGGAACTTCTTGGCCATAAGACAATCAACATGACGAACCGCTACACCCACCTGGCCCAGGAACACAAGGCGCAAGCGGTGGCGAAGCTGAGCGAGAGGATACAGGCCAACAGAACCGCGACCGACGCTCAAGCCGGAACTGTTTCCGAGGAATTGAAGCAGGCAATCAACACGGTTTCGCCGCTGAACTTGGCACAAAACCGGAACATTTTTTTAGTGAGAAGGGGCCGCGGACTGGGAATCGTCAATGATTTCAGGCAGAATTTGGAGGCGGCGAGCGGATTCGAACCGCTGCATCGAGGTTTTGCAGACCTCTCCCTTAACCACTTGGGTACGCCGCCCCAGAGGTACAACTAGCATGAGCATTGAGCGTTTTTCAAGATTTGACAATAGCGGATGAAAAACGTAATTACCCAGAAAGGTAGAAAGCAGAAGGGGTATCTATGGCGACGATGATCACATCTGATTGCATCAATTGCGGAGCATGTGAGCCGGAATGCCCTAACAATGCGATCAGCCAGGACGAAGAAATCTACGTGATTGACCCGGTGTTATGTACGGAATGCGTCGGGTTTCACGATTATGAGGCATGCGCTGCGGTCTGTCCTGTCGATTGTTGCGTGACGGACCCGAATAATATCGAGAACGAAGAAATTTTGATTGGTCGTGCACGTTCCATTCATTCTGACGTCCAATTTGGGGACCAATTTGAATCACGATTTCGAAAAGGCGAGGTCAACGAAGCGTCGAAGTCCACTCAAGCGCCGCCTCAGCAAGAGGAGGTCGCAAAGGAAGTCAAAGCGGGCACTGTGACCCCCGCCGATCCAGTTCAGAAAGAGCCCGCTCCGATGCTTTCACCGGCCCGTGTCCCTCCGCCGGAGCGCAAGATTGATGAACCTGCCGGGAAGCCGGCGCCGGTCGAGATTTCCAAGTCATCTCGAGTCGTCAAGAAATTTCCCGGACAGCTTGCTATCGGATTTGATGACGTGGTGCAGCGCGTTGGCAAAGGACGCGCACTGGACGGTGTTTTTAAGTTGGCCGTAGTTTTGCTCCAGCCTGTTTTGGGGGCGCTTCCTGATCAAGCGAAGCGGAATCTAGAAAATGCAATAGGCAACCCGCGCCTATTTACAAGCGCTGGCTCTACAGGGGTGAATCTTTTGATGAATTTTTTCCTTTATCCATTAGGTTTCATGGTCTTGGCCATCGCCCTCCACGGGTTGGAGATTCTTTTCCGGCAACAGGTCAACGGGTTTATTTTGCTCGGCGTGGTTCTGGCTTTTCTCGAAGCTGTTTATCGCTTAAGGGACGGAATTTTCAAGGCGCGGCAACCTTCTGAGATGCTGTTTCGAGCGGCATTTTACGGCATTTTTCTTGGCGGGCTAGCTGAGTTTTTCACTGCCAGGCATCGGGGTGTTTTGCGCACGCAACCGATACCGGTGGACGGCTTTTACGAAACCGGATTTGTCGACAAGCTGGAACGGGAACGACGCTACGGAAATGTCTATTCGCTGCAAGACTGGGGCGAATCCTATTACTTGCGGGTCGAGTTTCCCCGGAAGGTGCCGCAAATGGGCCCACCCATCAATGAAAGGCTTCCCAGGGAAATGCCGGACTACGACTACGACCTTCTGCTCAAAAACGGTACTTTCATCGTCAAAGGAAAATGCACAGATGAGACGATTCGGCGGGTATCTTCGAGCCTGGGCGCTTTTCCGCCCGAATTCACCACGATTATTCACCTCCGAGAAAAAGTTAACGCGTTTGCTCACCGTTACGAGAATAAGCTGTTGGAAGTCCTTCTGTTGAAGGAAAAAAACAACTTGCCAGAGAGTCTTCACCTCTAGCATCGCCAGGGACACTTCATGGGGAGTTCGGAACAAAAACCACTGGCAGAAGGGACGTCACCAAGATGCCGTGCTACCAACTCCGGGATCGAGTTGAGAAGGATCATTCCGTCGGACGTGGAAGAGGTCATGCGAATTGAAAGAACCTCGTTTTCGAGCCCGTGGAGCGCCCGTTTCTTTCTTGAGGAATTGCGCGCCCCGTGTGCGCGCTGCCTATTGGCGTCTAGTGATGATAAGATTATTGGTTACGTCCTTTATTGGGCGCTACCCGGCGAAGCGGACATTCATAATTTGGCTGTTGACAACGACTATCGCAGGCGGGGGATTGGAAGTCGCCTATTACGCGCTGTGATTGATGAAGCGACACAGCAGGGCTTGGCACGCGTGACGCTTGAAGTTCGCCGGTCCAATGAAGCAGCCCAGGGGCTATACCACAGCCTTGGGTTTGTGGTGCAGGGAGTGCGCGCAGGGTATTACTCAGACAATGGGGAGGATGCTTTTGTCATGGCGCTCGAATTAGCCCCGGTAGTTTGACAAAGTGAGTTGTATTGGTGTACCTTGAGAAATGAGGAAAAAGAAACCGTGCCGTAGCTAGATTTCTTACGGAAAGCAAGTTTCGAGCTTTCGAAGGGGGTACCTTTGCAGCGAATGAGAACTGCTCTTGCCTTAACTCGGCCAGCCCGAGAACTCGGCATGTTTAAGGTTGGTGACAAGGTCGTCTATCCCGCGCATGGTGTGGGAGAAATAGAAGCCATAAGAAGTCAAAGCATTTCGGGGACGCAGAAAAGATTTTATACGTTGCGGATCCTTGACAGCGATATGAAAATAATGATTCCGGTTGATAACGTTCAATCCGTGGGGCTGAGAAAAATTATCGATAAAGAGATGGTGGCGAAAGTTTACAAGGTTCTACGGCAAAGGAAAGTTCAACTCGATCAGCAGACCTGGAATCGTCGCTATCGCGAATACACCGAGAAAATCAAAACCGGTTCAGTTCTTGAGATTGCTAGCGTGCTGCGGGACCTTTTCGTTCTCAAAGGAGATAAGGAACTCTCTTTTGGCGAACGGAAGATGCTGGATACGGCGCGTAACCTGCTTGTTAAAGAACTCTCTATCGCACGTTCTCATTCAGAAGAAAAAATCATCGAAGAATTACAGCATATCTTGAGCCACTAAGTCGCTCATCGAAAAACTTAAACCATCGAGGACATTTCCTCGACCTACCTTTTTTCTGGGCTCACCCACGTTATGCGCGTCAACGCGGTGATCGTTGCAGCAGGGGACGGGAGGAGGATGAACAGCGCGACCCCCAAAGTTCTCCTGTCCCTAAGGGGAAGACCCCTAATCCTCTATACCTTAGAACGGTTCGTTGCGGCCCAAACCGTTGGCAGGGTGATCCTCGTTGTCCCCGAGAAGGAAATGGCGAGGTGCGATGCGCTTATCCGCGCCGAGCGCGGTCTAAACGCACTCCATTACATTCTGCAGCCGGGCGGGGCACGACGGCAAGACTCGGTAAGTCAAGGGCTCGCCCGCCTGGACCGGGATTGTGAGGTGGTGGTCATTCACGACGGCGCGCGCCCTTTTGTCTCGCCACTGCTTGTGGATCGATGCGCGGAGGCAGCTCGTAAAGAGGGAGCTGCCGTCGTAGGCCTGCCGGCGCGCGATACCATCAAAATGGTTTCAACCGAGAGGGTAGTCTACAAAACGCTGGCGCGAGAGTGTCTCTGGCAAATACAGACTCCCCAAGCGTTTCGCACGGAACTTATCCGTGCGGCCTACGAACGGGCCGAACAGGAACATACCGAAGCTACGGATGATGCGATGTTGGTCGAGCTTCTCGGAAAGACTGTTGTCGTTCTCGAAGGTGATCCATTAAATATTAAAATTACAGTTCCTGAGGATCTTCCATTTGCCGAAATGTTGATTCAAAAAAATCTCCATCTTCAGGCCGCCGAATCCTGATTTCGTCTTGTTGCGCCGGGCCTCAAACTGCTGCACTGTGCGATAACCTCCGAGATCTGGACTCGGTCGCCTAAGATCTCCCTCGGTTTTGGAACGTTAGGTCGATGAACGTTCCCTAAAGAGGTCGGTGCTGAGGTAGTGCTCTCCTTTGTCGGGGAAGATGGTCACGACCACGTGCCCTTTGCCCATTTCTCGCGCTATCTGAAGCGCGGCATAGCATGCAGCGCCCGAGGAAATACCGACAAGAATACCCTCTTCTAGAGCTAGGCGTCGAGTGTAGAGAGCGGCAGCTTCATCATCCACGGTTATCACACGGTCGTAGACCCGAGAATTCAGAACGGCCGGAATGAAACCAGCTCCGATGCCTTGAATCTTGTGGTATCCCGGCTCTCCGCCCGACAGAATCGGGGAGGCTGCCGGCTCCACCGCAAAAATCTTCACATCTCTGATTTTCTCCTTGAGAACTTCTCCCACTCCCGTAATCGTTCCACCCGTGCCGACCCCGGCGACAAAAGCGTCGATCTTCTTGATTTGTTTAAGAAGCTCAATTGCAGTCGTACGCCGGTGAATCTCCGGATTCGCGGGATTGTTAAACTGTTGCGGCATGAAGTAGTCAGGGTGTTCTAGAATCAAATCCTCCGCTTTGCGGATCGCGCCTCCCATACCTTTAGTGTCCGGTGTCAAGATTAACCTTGCGCCGTAGGCGGTCAGCAGACTCCGCCGCTCCTCGCTCATGGTGTCAGGCATGGTTAGAATCAAACGGTATCCCTTGACGGCTGCGACCAGGGCAAGTCCAATGCCGGTATTTCCGCTGGTAGGTTCGACAATCGTCGCGCCCGATGTTAGTTTGCCCTGCCGCTCGGCAGTTTCGATCATGTTCAAACAAATGCGGTCTTTAACGGAGCCTCCGGGATTAAAAGATTCCAGTTTGGCCCAAACTTCGGCGTCGCTTTTACCCGGAAGTGTCCGGAGTCTTAGTACTGGTGTGCAGCCGATCAAATCTAAGATAGACCGGGCACCGTTCAAGCTTCCCACGGTTTACGCTCGTCAAGAATAAAGGTTGGAGAATTCAAACGGAAATCGAAAAATGATAACCTTTCACTTAAGGAAAGTCAATTGACGGGAGCGATCGGAAAAGCTTCAATGATAAGACCCAAACAAAAAACTTTAGTGATCTTCCCTGGCGCCTTAGGCGACTTTGTTTGTTTCCTGCCCGCGCTGCAAAAGCTCGTTTGCTGCCATCAAGTGGAGGTCTTGGCGCGTTCCGAATACGCGGGGCTTGTCGCGCGCATTCCGCTGCGGTCCATCGAGCGGCATGAAGTAGCGCGCCTTTTTTCCGCGGCCGCTGAAGACGACGAAAGATTGCGTGCCTTTTTCTCGCATTACGACAGCATTTATTCCTGGATGGGCAGTCGGGAACCAACCTTTATCAAATCTCTTCGCCGAGTCTTCAAGGGAGATCTCCGATGTTTTCCGTTTTATCCGCAAGCCCGGATCCACGCCGTAGACTATTACCTGTGCTGTGTGGGTGGAACCTACTCGCCGGCTAATAGGCACGAGATTTTGGATGCTGTTCCGGCAGCCAAGATCTGGGCAAGAACGTTCAGTGAGGAACATGAGTTTGATCAACGAAACGTTCTGATCCTGGCTCCTGGCAGTGGAGGGAGGAAGAAGAATTGGCCGGCAAGGGCGTATAGAGACATTGCCGATTGGTGGGAGAAGCGAATGCACGGCCTTGCCGTAATCATTTTAGGCCCGGTTGAGGAAGAAGACCAAGAAATGATGGAGACCTTCGATGCCGGCGCCTGTGTGCTGAAAGGACTGGAATTAGAAAAGGTTGCGGCTTTGTTTTCCTACTGTAATCTTTACCTGGGTAACGACAGCGGATTGACGCATCTGTCGGCGGCGCTTGGAGTCAAAACCATAGCGATATTCGGTCCAACCGATCTCGTTCGTTGGGCCCCACGGGGGCGGAGGGTCAAGATCATCACACCCGGTGCGGAATGCTCACCGTGCGACTATACCGCGACGAAGGCCTGTTCTCATCGTCGGTGCCTGGCGAGTTTGCCCGTGAAACGGGTGGCTCGTGGCATCACCGAATGGGTCAACGTTGGGTGCCGCGATGGAGCGCAGCTACCTTGACAAGGCGGTGCCTTAGCATTACACTTTTTTTCCATTGGTGCGCAAGAAAGTAGCGCGATAGGTAAGAGGTACCGAGGTACCCCGGAGGTTTGCACGATGTCGAACACCCTAAAGACGACCCTTCTCTTGGGACTCCTGACTGGAATCATCCTAGGAATAGGGCAACTCTTCGGAGGCTCGCAGGGCCTGGTGATCGCGTTTGTGTTTGCCGTAGTCCTTAACTTTGGCAGTTATTGGTTTTCGGACAAGATCGTGCTGGCGATGTACCAAGCCCGAGAGGTCCAACCCAATGAGGCGCCCGAATTGTACCAGATCGTCCAGAACCTGACGCTACGTGGCCAACTCCCCATGCCCCGATTGTACGTCATTCCCTCCGAATCTCCCAACGCCTTTGCCACTGGAAGAAACCCGGCTCACGCGGCGGTTGCAGTGACCGAAGGCATCATGCGGATCATGAGTCATGAGGAGCTTGATGGGGTAATCGCTCATGAGCTATCCCACGTTAAGAACCGAGACATTCTGATCAGTAGTATTGCCGCGACCCTTGCGGGAGTCATCATGATGCTGGCCAACATGGCTCGGTGGGCAGCAATCTTTGGGGTTGGGGGTAGAGGCGGGAGAGACGAAGAAGGGGCAGGTGGGTTGCTGGGTCTTATCTTGATGTCGGTCTTGGCTCCAATTGCGGCAATGTTGATTCAAATGGCTATATCTAGGTCACGAGAATTTTTGGCTGATGCGACCGGTGCGCGCATCTCGGGGAATCCGCTGGCTTTGGCCTCTGCCCTGGAGAAGCTAAACCGCGCTAGCCAGATCACTCCAATGGAGGCGCGCGCTGAAAGCGCGCATCTGTTTATTATGAATCCCTTGTCGGGCAACACGCTGTTCAAGCTTTTCAGCACTCATCCGCCCATCGAGGAAAGGATTGCGCGTCTGCGCGCGATGGCCTATGGGCCGCGCGGTCGCTGAGTCCCCTGATGAGGGACCATTATCTGACAAATGGATAGAATTGGCAGGCAAAGCCTATGACTGAAGTCGTGGGGAAGGAAGAGGGAAAAAGCTTTAAAGTAGAAGACCGTCGTCGCTTCTCCGACACTGGCGAGCCAAAAGAAGGAAGTGTAAGCGCTAACAAGGAAGAAAGCACAGCGCGCGATGCCGGATTTCAAGAAGAAGCCCGGCCACGTGAACCAAGAGACAGCGCTGCACTACCCGAAATCAATTTCTCCGCCTTCGTGATCAGCCTCAGCACTCAGGCCCTGGTTCATTTGGGTGAGGTGCCAAATCCCGTAAGCGGAAAGGTCGAGCATGATCTTTCCGTGGCCAAGCAAATGATCGATATCTTGGGGATTTTACGTGAGAAGACGCGGGGGAATTTGGACCAAGGTGAAGAAAAACTCCTGGAAGACGCCCTCTATGACCTGCGCATTAGGTACGTTGAAGCGGTAAAAGGGCCTTAACAGCGCTACTCTTTAAATGGATGGTGTAATGGAGAAAGAGAAAAAGGTTGGGATGCATGCCTTGGTTGCGGTGGCCTTGGTCTCTCTACTTGTGGGATTAGGTTTGAACACGACCATTGACCGGTTGTCCACGAACGAGCCGGTTAGACTCTTGGGACAATCCGTGGCCGGTTCGGAAAGCACGGCACTGCCGCAACTTCAGGGGTTGCCTGATTTTGTCACGTTGTCGAAGAAACTTAGCCCGATGGTCGTCAATATTTCCAGTACCCAGGTCAGCGAAGGTGGCGGTCAAGCTGTGCCGAGCCCTTTTGGTGAGGAGGATCCATTCGGCGAGTTCTGGCGCAGGTTTTTCGGCAATCCTCCTCCGCGCGGGCAGTTTCGCCAGAGAAGCCTGGGTTCGGGCTTTATTATCGATGGAGACGGCTCCATTCTGACGAATAATCACGTCGTTGAGAACGCAGAGAAAATCCTTGTCAAGCTTTCTGATAGCCGTGAATTGGAAGCTAAAGTGGTCGGCAGAGATGCTAAAACCGATCTCGCCGTGATTAAGATTAATGCGCGGGGCGAGCTACCATTCGCGACCTTAGGAGACTCGGATCGCGTAGAAGTGGGTGAGTGGGTGGTCGCGATCGGTAATCCGTTCGGTCTGGACAACACGATTACCGCCGGAATCGTAAGTGCCAAGGGTCGGCATATTGGCGCAGGTCCCTACGACAATTTCATTCAGACCGACGCATCCATCAATCCGGGGAATTCTGGCGGGCCATTGATCAATCTTCGGGGTGAGGTCGTAGGCATCAATACAGCGATTTTTAGTCGCACGGGTGGAAACATTGGGATCGGCTTCGCGATCCCAATTAATCTCGCGAAAGAATTGGTGCCGCAACTGAAAACAAAGGGGAAGGTAACCCGAGGGTGGCTCGGTGTCGTCATTCAAAAAGTCACGCCCGAAATTGCCGAGTCCTTGGGGCTTGACAATGCCCGAGGCGCGTTGGTTGCCAGCGTGGCCAAAGACGGACCGGCGGAGCAAGCTGGGGTCAAGGTAGGCGACGTGATCGTCGAGTTTGACGGCAAAGAGGTCCGGGACTCTAACGATCTTCCAATCCTTGTGGCGCGTACTCCGGTTGACAAGAAAGCTGGGCTGAAAGTCTTACGCGACAAAAAGGAAGTTGTTCTTCCCGTCACCATCGGCGAGCTGAAAGAGGAGGAAGTGGTCGCCTCGGCCAGGGAAAAAGGTGACTTTGGGCTCACGGTGCAGAGACTGACGCCGCAGATTGCCGAAAGTCTGGGATTAGAGCGTGTCGAAGGTTTGGTCATCACCGCGGTTGAACCCGGAAGCACCGGGGATGAGGCCGGCCTGCACCGCGGAGATGTGATCATAGAGATTGATCGTAAACCAGTTCGCAGCTTGGCTGATTACCGTAAAGCCGTGGAGGGGGCGCAGAAAGGAAAGGGAGTCCTCTTTTTGGTCCGGCGGGGGGAGACAACTCTGTTTCTGGCTCTGAAGCCCTCGCGTTAGTGAGTTCCAGTTTTCACGGTTTGAGAGACCAGAGGGTCGGATCGCGATGAGCTCCGGCCCTCTTTTTATTGCTGTTCTCATAAACCTCATGTTAAACTCACTTGGGAGGTTTATTGATTGAAAAGGCCTCGCCTCAATCCTCTCAAGCTTTTTCTTATCTTAGGTACCTGCGCTGTTGTCGGCATTCTTGCGGTGACCGTTTTTGGCGGTTGGTATGTGAGGCAACTGGAGGCGGTGGTCGCAGAAAAGTTTCAGGGACCCAAGTGGAAGTTCGCATCCAAGATCTATTCGGACACGTACCTTCTCTACCCCGGAATCAGTGCCGGACCAAGCGAACTTGAGCGTAAATTGCGCCGTTTGGGTTACCGCCCGGTACAAGGTCTGAAGTCCAAGGGCGAATATCGAATCGCGAAAAGCGAAGGGACTCTGGAGATCTATTTGCATGACTTTGATTATCCGGTAGGCCCGTTCAAAGGCTTTCCTGCCCGTCTATTTTTTCAGGGTGGGACGCTTGTCCGAATGGAGAACAAAGATACCGGGGAGGAAGTGTTTTCTCTCGAGTTGGAACCGGAACTGATCACGGGCTTGTACGATCGTGTTTGGGAAGAGAGGAGAGTGATCCATCTTAAGGAAGCGCCGCCATTGCTCGTCAAAGCGATTCTGGCTATTGAAGACGAGAGATTTTTTCGTCACCGAGGCGTCGATCCCGTCGCGATTTTGCGAGCCGCCTGGGTTAACCTGACTAGCGGCGGTGTTGTGCAGGGCGGCAGCACCCTGACCCAGCAGCTGATGAAAAATTTCTTTCTCGGCGACGAGCGCACGATAGCGCGCAAGGTCAAAGAAGCGCTGATGGCTCTTATTGCCGAGCGCAAGTATTCTAAGGAGGAAATTCTCGAAAACTACTTAAACGAGATTTACTTGGGTCAGAAAGGAGCCCAGGGGATCTTCGGGGTCTCCGAGGCGTCACAGTTTTATTTTGGCAAAGACATGCGGGATTTGAGCGTGGGCGAGATGGCGCTGATGGCGGGTCTGATAAGAGCTCCTAATCGCTATTCACCTTACCGCAGTGTAGAGGCGGCCACAAAGCGCCGGAACGTGGTCTTGGCGAAGATGCTTGATTTGGGACTCATCAACCGCGGTCAGTATGAAAAGGGCCTGCAGGAACGGATCGCGCCCCGTGATCTTGTCAAAGTAGTTAATGACGCTCCTTCTTTTGTCGATTACCTGCGTAAGGAGCTGGCGGAAAATTATTCCCATGAAGTCTTGACTGCGGAAGGCCTGAGAATCTTCACCAGTTTGGACCTTCAGCTCCAAAGGATAGCGGAATCAGCCCTTTCCGAAGGGATTAAGCACCTGGAGGAAAGTTATCCGTATTTGCGCAAACGCACGGAGGAAGATCGCTTGGACGGCGCGATCATCGTCATCAAGCCCCAGACCGGTGAAATCAAGGCTATGGTCGGCGGCCGGAATTACCAAGGTTCCCAGTTCAACCGGGTCGTTCAGGCGAAGCGTCAGCCCGGTTCGGTTTTCAAACCGTTTGTATATCTTGCCGCGCTCATGTTTGGGTCCGAAGATGGCACGAAAAAATTCACTCCCGTCAGTTTAGTTGAGGATGCTCCTTTCGTATGGAACTATGAAGGACAGGAATGGAAGCCCGACAACTACAAGGGGGAATACTTCGGGACCGTAACTTTTCGCACGGCGTTGGAGAAATCGTTGAATTCGGCTACCGCACGCATCGCGCGGGAAACTGGCATTCGCAATGTTCGGGAGGTAGCCTATCGCCTCGGGATTCAAAGCTCTTTACCTCTATTCCCTTCGTTGGCGCTCGGGGGGGTTGAGGTTACGCCGCTTGAAGTCGCATCCGCATTTTCGACGTTGGCTAACAATGGTGTGAGAACGCAGCTTCTCAGTATTAAGCAGGTCACGGACCAGCAGGCGCATATGCTCGAGAGGAGAGACATTCGGGTGCGAAAAGTCCTCAGTCCCCAGCTGGCATTTATCATGAATTACCTCCTGAAGGGAGTGCTGGATCGGGGCACGGCGAGCTCGGCACGGGCTCAGGGCTTCAACCGACCGGCCGCAGGAAAGACGGGGACGACAAACGATACCAAAGACGCTTGGTTTGTCGGGTACACGCCAGACCTCTTGGCCGTCGTCTGGGTCGGGTTTGATAATCAAAGTAAACTTGGCCTATCCGGGGCTCAGGCTGCTTTGCCGATCTGGACTGAATTCATGAAGCGTGCGACGACCAACATACCGGTAAGTGATTTTGTTCCTCCTCCCGGCGTTAGCATGGTGGATATCGATCCCCTAAGCGGGCAACGGGCAACACCCAATTGCCCCCGAGTTATCACCGAGGCGTTTCTCGAAGGAGAAGAGCCCACCACCGCCTGTCAACTTCATCCGGGAACAGCGACGGAAAAGAAGCTTTCGTTGCTTTTTCCGATGCCGTCGGTTTCTCGTCCGCAGAGATAATGTCGTGCAGGTGCAGCGTTTACACCGTAATACACTAAAACGAAGCGTCTCAGTGCATCTGAGCGCTCTCTGCTCCTTGGTTGTGCTGCAGTCCTGTGCAGAGCCTTATGTGCGAAAGCCGCCCGCGCCTGGTGTCGCCGCTCGACCGCCTCAGGTGGCTACGGTTCCTAGGGTTGCGCCAGTTCCCGAAACCAAACCGGCCTTGGAGCAGCCAAAGGTGAAGGAGCAAGACCTTAAAGAGAATCGTCCTGTAGGGCGGGCAGGCGTTGCAGGCGAGGGAACGGCCCGACTGCCTCCACAGGTATCAACGGAGTCGCTTCCGGATGATAGTTCTCTCGTGGCAAAGATTTCGCCGCAAACTTCGCCGCGGCGGGCGGCCTCTCTGCGTCTGACCGAAGAGGGCAAGAAACTTCTTGCGGCTGACGACTACTCGCGGGCGCTGGGGCCTCTGGAAAGAAGCATCGCTATCGATTCAACGAATCCGTACGGCTATTTCTACCTTGCCAAGGCGCAATATCTTTTAGGGCGTTATCAGGAATCGTTAAACTTCCTTGACGTTGCAGAATCTCGCCTGCCTTCTGAACCTTACTGGTTGGCGGAGATATTCGCTCTGAGGGGAGATAATTTTCGCGCTCTGGGTTTTGTGCATCGAGCGGAAACTAATTATGAGCAAGCACTCAAGCTCAACCCTGGGAGCAAGGTGGCCTCTGACGGCATCGGCCGACTGCGATCGGGGAGCCAACGGCCGTCCCCCTAGAACTCGGACGGTTCATTTTGCGATGCTAGTGCTTGGAGTCGAAACGTCTTGCGACGATACCGCGGCAGCCGTTTTATTGAACGGGCGCGCTATCCTTTCCAACGTGGTTTCTTCTCAGGATACGGTGCACGGGCCGTTTGGGGGCATCGTGCCGGAATTGGCGTCACGGCAGCATATTCGCCAAATCTCACCCATAATTCGTGCCGCGCTCGATCGCGCGGGAGTTACCCTGCATCAGATCGAAGGTATCGCGGTGACCTACGGTCCGGGACTCGTGGGATCCCTTCTCGTGGGCCTCTCCGCAGTTAAAGGCTTGGCATACCGGTCGGGGATCCCCTATGTCGGAGTAAATCACCTGGAGGCTCATTTGCTCTCGATCTTTCTCGAACGCGAGGTTCCATTTCCCTATCTTGCCCTCCTGGCATCGGGCGGGCACACTCTTCTCTATATCGTCCACGGGTTTGGTCAATACACCTACTTGGGGGGGACGCGGGATGATGCTGCGGGAGAAGCGTATGACAAAGCCGCCAAGTTGATGGATCTGGGCTTCCCTGGGGGAAGGGTGATCGATCTGTTGGCGGAAAGAGGAAATCCGCGGGCGGTTCGGTTTCCCCGCGCTCGCCTCAAGAGGGGCTCCTGTGATTTTAGCTTCAGTGGTGTCAAAACAGCGCTATGGCATTATTTGGAAAAAGTGGGAAAGGACCGGTGGAGCTTATCGAAGGAGGATATTGCGGCCAGCTACCAAGAAGCGGTTGTCGATATGCTTGTCGCGCCGACGTTGAGAGCCGCGCAAGGCCATGACATACGCCGGATCGTGCTAGCGGGTGGGGTCTCCGCTAACAGCCGTCTGCGCCAAAGGATGGCGGAAGCTGCGAATCGGGAGGGGTTCGAGCTCTATTATCCTTCCCCCGCGCTGTGCACGGACAACGCGGCAATGATCGCGTTGACGGGTCATCATAAGTTTCTTGCGGGTTGCCGAGACGACTTTACCTTGAATGCTGATGCGGACCTTGGTCTGTAAAAGAGAGCCCTTCAATCTGTTGCTCGGTAACTTGTCTTCTGTTGCATGCGTGGCGGCGGTAAATTTTCCGGCATGATGTCCCTTTATCAAGAGGTGCGCAATGCGCTAGAGGACTTGCCGGTCAGACCCAGAAAACGATACGGCCAACATTTTCTCATTCACAGGCACGTGCTCGACGCCATCATCGACCTCTCGGAACTTGGATCAGATGATGAGATCCTGGAAATTGGCCCTGGTCTAGGGTTTTTAACTCGCTGCTTTGTTGAGATCACGCGGAAAGTGTGGGCCATCGAGGTCGACCCCTTCCTTGTGGACTGGCTCCGAAACCGTCCCTGGGGAGGGAATCCCAAGCTGAGCCTCATCCATGGCGACATTCTCGGTGTCGACTTCAAAGCGATCTTGCCGGATCGCAAGATCAAGTTGGCCGGGAATCTTCCCTACAACATCTCCACGCCAATTCTTTTCCGGCTAATCAGTGAACGAGACCGTTTTTCGCTTATGGTCCTGATGCTGCAGAAAGAGGTGGCCAACCGGATCGGGGCCCATCCAGGGACCAAAACTTACGGAACCCTATCGGTCTGGTGGCAGATCCACGGGGAGATTCTAGGCAGAATCCCGGTCTCGGCAGAGGCTTTTTTCCCCCGCCCGAAAGTGCAATCCATGATTCTTAAGATGCGGTTTTTTCCCCGACCTCTGGCGTCGGACCAGGATCTTCCCTTTCTAAGAAGGATTGTGCGCGCGGCTTTCCGTCAAAGACGAAAGACTCTAGGAAATGCCCTCGACGAGATTTTTCCGGGAGGAAAGAAGGAGGCGGAGGATTTTCTCCGAAGCCATGATGTCGATCCACGGCGGCGCGGAGAGACTCTCAGCGTAAAAGAGTTTCTCCGCCTCGCGCAAGCCTTGCACCCACAGGATTTTATCGGTTCCGACGCCCAGGCGGTGCCAGATTCTGGAAAATCACCGCGGTTCATCTAATGCCAGAGCTCCCTGAAGTCGAGACAGTTTGCCGCACCCTGCGCGATCTCGTTCCAGGGCGGCGAATCATCAAAGTGGAAGTCTTGGAGCCTCGCCTTAGACTCCGGGTGGCGCGAGATTTTGGTTCCTTTCTCTCACGCCGAACTTTCGTGGATGTTCAGCGGCGAGGAAAATACATCGTTATGATCTTAGATGGAGAAAGGGTCTGGGTCACGCATCTCGGCATGTCGGGGAAGCTCATCTACGTGAGCGCGGAACGGCCCCGTGAAGAGCACGATCATATCTGCGTGGGGCTGGAAAATGGGTTCGAGCTGCGCTATCACGATCCGCGCCGCTTCGGGTTGGCGGTGGCGATGCCTTTGGGAAAGCTGAAAATATGGCCCCGCCTGAGGGATTTGGGACCGGATCCTCTTGAGACTGATTTTGCAGGAGCGGGCTTGTCTCACTGGGCGCGCAAGTCGCGGCGTAAAATCCGCGATTTGCTGCTGGATCAAAAAGTCGTTGCCGGGCTGGGTAACATTTACAGCAACGAAATCCTCTTTTATGCTGGCGTCCGGCCTACGGCGCGGGCCTTTAGACTGAGCCGGGAACGAGTCGATGAGATTGCGACTGTTGCACCCAAACTGTTGCGTGACGCGATTCAGTGGGGCGGCACTTCCTTTTCAGATTACCGGGATGGGCAAGACCGGCAAGGAGAATTTCAGACGCATCTGAGCGTGTACGGCCGGGAAGGGGAGCGCTGCCGGCGCTGCCAGCATGTCATCAAACGGGTCGCGCTGGGTAACCGCAGCGCATTCTATTGTCCTTCCTGCCAAACCTAGAAGGCCAAGCGCTAGCCGACGATCTTATAGTCCCCTGCCAGATAGCTTCGGCACAGGTTGGTGTACGTGGACGATCCCATCTTGATCCAGTTTAACGCCTCACCGCTGATCTCTTTCTTGACCTTTGCCGGGCTTCCTGCGGCGAGAACCCGGGGTGGGATCTTGGTGTGCGGAACGACGACGCTTCCCGCTGCAATCAACGATTCTTCGCCGATTTCGGTATTTTCAAGGACGGTCACGTTCATTCCAATAATGGCGCCGCACTTGATCACGCAGCCTTCCATGATTGCGCCGTGCCCGACCGTGACATCGGCTTCAAGAATCGTGGGCGCCTCCCCCGAATGAATCACGCAGTTGTCTTGAACGCTGGTTCTCGCGCCGACAATAATGGGGTATTGATTCTGGTCTGAGCGCAAAACCGCGCCAAACCATATGCTGGCGTCGTCCTCGATTGTGACATCGCCGATCACGACCGCATTCGGAGCGACGAAGGCCTTAGCCGATATCTTCGGCCTGCGGCCTCGATATTCGATAATCATTCAACCGGACCCTCCGTAAGAAAATGAGCCCAAGATAATCGACGGTAAGCGGGAAAGCAAGGTTCAGCACCCGACCGCGAACTCCTGTGCCGCCATGTCGGCGATCGTGCCCGCGATCGCGAGGGAAGCCGTGGCGCCAGGCGAAGGAGCGTTCAAGACATGGATCGAGTTGCCGGACCTAGTCAAGATAAAGTCGTCCAGTAAGGCACCGGTATCGGAGAGAGCTTGCGCGCGCACGCCTGCTCCGCCGGGAGACAGGTCTGTCGACTCGATGGCGGGCACGAGCCTTTGCAAAGCCGTTACAAAGGCCCGCTTGCTGAGCGAGCGGTAGAACTCGCCGAGGCCCATTTTCCAGTACTTGAAAGCCATGAGCCAAAAACCCTTGTAGTTGCAGATTTCCCAGAGGTCTTCTCGATCCCATGTGCCCTTGCGGTAGCCCTCGCGGGCGAATGCCAGCACCGCGTTCGGGCCGGCCTCGATACCGCCGTCAATCCTCTTCGTGAAGTGTACGCCGAGGAAAGGAAACCTCGGGTCCGGGACTGGGTAGATGAGTCCCTTGACTAGGTAACGCCGCTCCGGCACCAGGGCGTAGTATTCGCCGCGGAAGGGGATGATGTGCGGTGTGGCGCCCGAGGTTGAGTCCCCTTGCCGGCCGAGCATTCGCGCCGTCCGATCGACGTGGAGGCCCGCGCAGTTAATCAAATATTTGGAGGTGAATTCTCTGTTGGAAGTGTGAATTCGCAGCGCGCCGTTGGCGACAGAGATTGACACGACCTTATGTGCCGTCAGGATCTGTCCTCCAAGGCGTTGCAGTTCACTCGCATAAGCGTGCGCGACTTTCGTAAAGTCGATGATTCCGGTACCCGGAGCGAAGAGGGCCTTGATGCCGTAGGCGTAAGGCTCAATTTCGCGGAGCCGCTCCGGCCCAATCATTTCCAGCCCAGGGACTCCGTTGGCATCGCCCCGGCGCTTCAACTCTTCCAGGCGCGGGATCTCTTCAGCGGTGGTTGCGACGATCACTTTTCCGCAAAGCTCGTAAGGAATGCCGTGCGCGTCGCAGAATTCGATGAGCGCGGTTCTCCCGGCCGTACAGTTTGTTGCCTTGAGCGAGCCCGGCTTGTAGTAAATTCCCGAATGAATCACGCCGCTGTTATGTCCCGTTTGGTGTTGAGCGATCTGTTCCTCTTTTTCCAGGATAAGGATTTTTGTCGTGGGATGACGCTGCGCCAGCAACATGCCCGTTGCGAGTCCGATGATGCCCGCGCCAACGATCGTAATATCAAATTGGTCCATGGCAAATTAACCGCTCAAATAGGGGTATTGGGTGAAGAAGAGGCACTGGAATAAGCAGTAAGATTGAAAGTCAAAAATGAACGTTTTTGGCATTCCTTGTTGCAAAAGTTTTTCCTGAAATCCAGGAGTGGCACAAAACTATAGTACGTCTTCGCAGGTGTCAATGAAAAGCTTCGAAATCGGTCGAGACTGCTCGCCTCGGTGTAGCCCATAGATTATTACCAGGCCTTCCCTTTCGCATGTGTGATTGACTTGAGGTTGGTCATAAAATAAAGTTGGAGCAACTTGTTTTTCAAGCGGAGGATCGATGGAAAGCTTTTACGACCAGTGGTTGAAAGAATCCGAACGCATTGAGAAGGTTGTTGCGGACAGTCCAAGGGTGGCAAGGTCAAAGGATCTGAAGTGGACGCGCACGCGCCAGGATCACAGAGCCGCTCTGATGATAGCCCCAGAAACCGGATTTCCAACCGGAGGCAGCCTCATGATGAAGGGGGAAATCCCTTCGGGGTGCCATACCGGAAAGCACGTACACGGAGAGGAAGCTATCTATATTGAACAGGGTGAAGGTTTCCTGGCTCTCGACGATTGCACGTACAATTTTCGCAAAGGGACAATCTTTCATATCCCCTGTCGCTCCGTCCATCAGCTCTTCAACACCGGCAAGGAGCCAGTGGTCTACATATCCGGTTTGGCTTGGCCGCTCGAAGCTTCGATTTATATGGGAAAGATCGAGCAGATCGAAGATGCAGGCGAGCACTCTGCGAGCACATTGAGCCAGTTCCCGGCTGAGGTATCACAGGACTGGCCGATCGACGGACGCAGGATCTCCATGCACGAGGAGCAGTTCGTCCTTTCCGGCGAAACCAAGCACGGCGCGACCTATTTCATGATGGGGCGGTCGGGCAAAGATAACGGCTTCAAGGCGACGGCGGTAGCGATCAGCTCCATTTTCGTCGACTTGCCGCGCTCCAGAAGCCATAGCCACGCCCATCCGGAGGCCTACCTTTATGCGCTTCAGGGTAGCGGCTATTCAGAGATCGGCGGCAAACGCTACGACTGGGAACAGGGCGACGCCGTGCACGTCCCTCCCGGCATGCTCCACCATCAGCATTTCAATCCCAATGACACGGACATGAAGGAACTCCGCTTCGAGTATGGCATTCGCTACTGGATGGTGGATCAGTGGAGAGGGTACACGACTATTGACCGGCATATGAAAGCTACACAGATGGACGACTGAATCGCTCCAACCCCAGTCGCTCTCAACAAACCGCGGTTACCGCGTTGAAAAGCCGGACCATCATACAATCGTGCCCCCCACGCGAAGCACGCCCTTCACTAGACTAGATCAAAGCGATCAGCGCGATTAACGTGACTCCAACTGCGAATATCAACGCCCATATAGCCACATCATTGGTGATAGTCGGCGGCGGGTTACTCTCGATGGGCTCTTTCGAGAACACAAAGTTGACTTCGCTCCCTCCTCTGGAAGAAAAGACTCAAATCAACTAAATTATTGAGTGGATTTTTTGTGCTCGAACGTAGGTGGGGTGTGGCTGGTTTTTACGCAAGAGGCTTCTGGTAGATTCTGCTTGCGAGCGCGGGATTGGCGCAATGACGATCAAAGAAGCACTAACTTTCGTGGAAGAAAACGGGATTGTCTTAGAATCGGCGCAGGGACCAGTTTCCAACCTTGCAGCAAAGATCGCGGCGGAAGAGTTGCGCGGCAGCTGGTGGGCGCACAAAAAAGCGCGGGAGATCTTTGTGATTACGCGGGCGGTGCGGAATTCGGGAGATGTACTGGTCTGCAGGCTCATTGATGGAAAGGTCACTTATGTGCACCGCCGCTTGTGGCCCGCTCTGGTGCGCGTGGCGGGAAAGATTCCGAAGATTCAGCTCGCGGCCATTCGCGAGGTTCATCTCGAAAATGGAAAACACAAGGTGGAAGAGACGCCGTTCCCGCACTGGGTTCCCGTCGAGGTTCAGGGGCAAGCCGCAGAGCTAGCCGAAGATGAAGCGACTGCGATGTTGGGGAATTTTGTGCCGGCGGTCTTGGGGTGGAGCTAGCGGTAGCGAGCAACGGTCAGAGCGGTGTCATGGTAGGACAGAGAAAAGACATGTTGTTTCAACTGGAGTCTTCGTTTCAACCTCAAGGTGACCAACCGTTAGCAATTGCAAAGCTGACCGCCGGACTCGAGCAAGGCAGAAAACAGCAGGTTCTACTGGGAGTGACCGGTTCGGGCAAGACCTTTACGATGGGGAACGTGATCGCTCAGGTTCAGAAGCCCACCCTTGTGATTGCCCCCAATAAGACGCTCGCGGCGCAACTTTACAACGAGTTTAAAGGAATGTTTCCGCGCAATGGGGTACGCTATTTCGTGAGCTATTATGATTACTACCAGCCTGAAGCCTATGTGCCTTCCACGGATACTTACATCGAGAAGGATGCGTCTATTAATGACGAAATTGACAAATTGCGCCATTCCGCTACCAAGGCGCTACTCGAGCGGCGCGATGTGGTTATTGTCGCGAGCGTCTCCTGCATCTATGGCTTGGGTTCGCCCGAGGCTTACTTTGACATGATGGTGTTTGTCGAACAAGGCATGGTGATCGACCGAGACCTGCTTTTGCGCAAGCTTGTCGATATTCAGTACCAACGAAACGATTACGATTTCCATCGCGGAACGTTCCGGGTCCGCGGCGATGTCGTTGAGGTGTTTCCCGCTTACGAGGACGTTTCGGCATTGCGGTTAGAGTTCTTCGGCGAGAACATTGAAGCCATCTACGAGATTGACCCGATCAGGGGAAAAGTCCAACGAAGAATCGATAAGGCCGCGATCTACCCGGCGAGTCACTATGTCACCAGCCAGGACCGCCTGGAAAAAGCGATCCAGGGAATCCGTCTCGAGCTGAAGGAAACGCTTCTGGAGCTGCGCGCGCACAACAAATTGTTGGAAGCCCAAAGGTTGGAGCAACGTACCCTATACGACTTGGAGCTTCTCGAAGAGATGGGATTTTGTCCCGGGATCGAGAATTATTCGCGCCACCTGACCGGGCGCCAGCCGGGCGAGCCGCCGCCGACGTTGCTCAACTATTTTCCACAGGATTTCCTGCTCATCATCGATGAAAGCCATGTCACGGTGCCGCAGATCGGAGGCATGTATCGGGGGGATCGGTCGCGCAAGGGAACGCTGGTAGAATACGGGTTTCGCCTCCCTTCGGCGCTGGATAATCGGCCGTTGAACTTTGAAGAGTTTGAGAACGCGGTTAACCAAGTCATCTATGTCTCCGCGACGCCGGCGGAATACGAGTTACAGCAAAGCCAGGGTCGGGTTGTCGAGCAGTTGATTCGCCCCACAGGACTGACGGATCCGGAAGTGGAGGTCAGGCCAGCGCGCACTCAAGTGGATGACCTTCTCGAAGAAATTCGCCGGCGAATCGAGAACAAAGAGCGGGTACTGGTCACGACCCTGACAAAGCGCATGGCCGAAGACCTAACGGATTATTACCAGGACCTGGGAATCAAGGTGCGGTATCTCCATTCCGACATCGAGACGATCGAGAGGGTTGACATCATTCGGGACCTCAGGAAAGGCACGTTCGACGTATTGGTCGGAATCAATCTTTTGCGCGAGGGATTGGACCTGCCGGAAGTTTCGTTAGTAGCAATCCTGGATGCAGACAAAGAGGGGTTTCTGCGCTCTGCGCGGTCTTTGATCCAGACCATCGGTCGAGCGGCGCGTAACCTCAATGGGAGGGTGATCCTTTACGCCGATACCGTGACGGAATCCATGAAGCGCGCCATTGAAGAAACCAACAGAAGACGCCGGCTGCAATCTGAGTTTAATAAACAGCATGGGATTACTCCCCGAACCATCGTGAAAGCCATTGGAACTTCGCTCGTGGAGGTCTACGAGGCCGACTATCTCACCGTGCCGGTCGCAGCAGAACAGGCCGCGGAATATGTTAATCTGGATGAGATCCCGCAGCGCATCCAGAGTCTAAGAAAGCAGATGAAGAAAGCTTCGCAAGAGCTTGATTTTGAACGAGCTGCAAAGCTACGAGATGAAATCAGTCAACTCCAGGAACGAGAACTGGGGTTGAAGCAGCCGTTGGTTGCCCGTGGCAGGGAGATCTAGTGTCAAAGCTTGCTGGAGATGCGGCCCAGTAGTATCCGGCGCAACCCTGCAGGTCTCTTGCGCGGACTTCCAAGGCTCTGGTGATGATAACGCTGAAACATTAGGTTTTCGCGGAAAGCTCCCGACAATACTGCAAGTGTCATCCATGGTTTTGCTCGAAGAGAAATTGAATCGCCTTCCTGCTCAGCCTGGCGTCTACTTGATGCGCAATCAAGCGGGCAAGGTCATTTACGTCGGCAAAGCAAAAGACTTGCGCGCCCGCGTCCGCGCATACTTGCGTGGCGGTGACGGCCGCACCCATGTCGAGTTTCTGATGCGCGGCGTCGCGGACTTTGAGACCCTGGTAACGCAAAATGAAAAAGAAGCCTTGATCTTGGAAAACAACCTGATCAAACAATACAAGCCCCGCTATAATATTCGTCTTAAAGACGACAAGAGCTACCTGAGCATCAAGGTTACGCTGCAACACCCCTGGCCCAGGATCTTGGTGACGCGAAAGATCGTCAAAGACGGAAACCGGTACTTCGGCCCGTACGCTTCAGCGGCGTCCGCCAGAGAAACTCTTGACGTGATTGAGAAGCACTTTCTTCTGCGCACGTGCACGGATCACAACTTTAAGAACCGGGCCCGGCCGTGCCTGCAGTACCAGATCAAGCGTTGTCTAGGACCCTGTGTCTTGCCTGTGGATGCCGCTGAATACCAGCGGAACTTGAAGCAGGCGACGCTCTTCATCGAGGGGAAGAATCATGAATTAATGGATGATCTCAGGGCCGCAATGGAAGACAGAGCCGAGCGTCTCGATTTCGAGGCGGCGGCGCGAATTCGCGACCAGATCCAAGCCGTTGAGAAAACTATCGAGAGGCAGCGTATGGTCTCTCACTGGGGGGCCGATCAGGATGTGTTTGGGGTCTATCGCGAGGGAGGCTTGATCGAAATTCTGGTCCTCCTCGTTCGCCAGGGAAAACTCACCGGAAACCAGGCCTACTCATTCCCGGACCTGGAGTTCACTGATGCGGATATCGTCGAATCCTTTCTAACACAGTTCTATCAGGGTGAACGCTTTATTCCCGAAGAGATTCTTTTGCCTGTAGATATCGGCGATTGCGAGGTCCGCGAAGAGTATCTGGCGGAAAAAAAGGGAAGAAAGGTTGAGATTCTTTGTCCCCAACGGGGCGATAAGCGCCAGCTCGTGGAAATGGCGATGCAGAATGCCGCGCAGACCTTCCGTGAGCGCCATAACAAGGAGCAACAACAGCAGAGGGCGCTGTGGGAGCTGCAGCAGCGCTTGCGTCTCAGGAATGCCCCGCACCGGATTGAATGTTTCGATATCTCCAATATTCAGGGAACGAACGCCGTCGGGTCGATGGTGCGCTTTTTCGATGCCGCGCCGGATAAGAAGCGTTATCGTCGCTACCGTATTCGCACGGTTGACACCCCCGTGGGGGGTGACGATTTCGCGATGATGCATGAGGTTTTGAAGCGGCGCTTGGGCCGGGGCATCGCGGAGACTGACCTGCCGGATTTGGTCGTGGTCGACGGGGGCAAAGGGCAACTCGGCATGGCGCTGGCCGCGATGCACGAGCTTGGGCTCGATACCGTCGATGTGATTGGTCTCGCCAAGATGCGGGTGGAGCGCGCCATGCGCAGCTCCGAAGTGAAGCGCTCGGAAGAAAGAGTTTTCCTTCCCGGACAGGGCAATCCAATCGTTTTCCGGCGCAATTCCGCCGCCCTGCACCTCCTGCAACAGGTACGGGACGAAGCACACCGGTTCGCGATCTCGTATCATCGGATCCTCAGGAATCGGAACACGCTCACATCGGCGCTGGACCAAATTGCGGGAATCGGAAGCACCCGCAAACGCGCGTTGCTGCGGGCTTTCGGCAGCGTTCGCCGCCTGCGGAAGGCCACTCTAGAGGATCTTCTCAAGATTCCGTCGATCAACGAAAAGACGGCGAAGAAAATTGTCGCAGTCCTCAAGTCTTCGGAGCTCGAAGAAAAGGCGTCTTAAAATATGGCCGGCCTTGACCTGCCGGCAAAAGCGCGACTGCAAGGGAGAGTTACGCAATGAGCTCATCGACAGCTGCTTTTAACATTTTGGAGGCGACCATCGACGATATTCACAGCGCCTACGAGTCGGGGCAACTTACGTCGCGCCGACTGGTCCGCATGTATCTGGATCGGATCGAGACAAATGACCAGAAAGGGCCGGCGATCAACGCGATCATCACGATCAATTCGCAGGCTCTCGAAGAGGCGGACCGGCTTGACACCGCGTTCAGAAATACAGGGTTTGTGGGTTCTCTGCACGGGATTCCCGTCATTCTCAAGGATCAAGTCGATGCTGCGGGGATGCCGACAACGCTGGGCTCGGTGTTGTTCAAGGACTACTACCCAGATCGGGATGCCTTTGTCGTAGAGAAACTGAAAAAAGCCGGTGCGATCGTTTTGGCCAAGGCCACTCTGGGCGAACTAGGCGGCGGTGACACGCATGGCTCGCTGTTTGGGTCCACGCGTAACCCTTATGCATTGGATCGAACGGTCGGCGGCTCCTCTGGCGGTCCTGCGGCGAGCGTGTCGGCAAACTTTGCGACCGTAGCTGTCGGGCAGGAAGGCCTGGCGTCGATTCGCAGGCCCGCGACCTGGAACTCGATTGTCGGGATGCGGCCGACGGCCGGCCTGGTGAGCCGGGGGGGCGTTTATTCCGGCTGGCCGGAAATCGCCGGATCTCTCGGTCCGATGGCACGCACGGTCAAAGACCTGGCCGTTCTGCTCGATGTCATGGTTGGCTACGATCCGGAAGATCCTCTCACGGTGAGAGGTGTTGGCCATGTTCCGCAGAGCTATACGAAATTCCTCGACAAAGAAGGCTTGCGAGGAGCGCGTGTCGGAATCTTGCGTGAGCCGATGGGTCTCGGGTCCGAGCCCGACTCGGTCGACTTTAAAAAAGTCGGCGAAATCTTCGATCGAGCGGTTGCGGAACTGAAAGCCGCCGGCGCTGAAATCGTTGACCCGATCGTGATTTCCAAACTGAACGAGCTTCTCGCGAAACGAGCGGGAAGCCCGGCTGGCGGGGAGGAATCGTTCCACGAGTATTTCGGCCGGAGCGCGACCCCGCCTTTCAAAACCCGTGAGGAAGCAATGCGGTCAGCCGAGTTCGCGCAAGTCGTTCGACGGTCGCAGGAGCGATGGCGGCGGTCCTCAGATGCGACCAGGCACTACGAATCCCTCAAGGCACAAGACGAGCTGATGATCCATTTTTTAAAGGTCATGGCCGATCATGAGCTGCACGCGATCGTCCACAAAGCCGTCGAACACCAGCCGACCCTCATCCGTGAGGGTGTGAAGCCGCCCTACGTCGATCAGAAAGGCGCGCCGCACCTCAATACCTTCCTGGCATTTGTTCCTACGATCGTGGTCCCCGCGGGATTCACACGCGACAACCTCCCCGCGGGGATCAGCTTCCTGGGACGACCTTATGACGATGGAAACATGATCAAGCTGGCGTACTCGTACGAACAGGCGACCCGGCATCGCCGGCCTCCCGCGGCCACGACACCGTTGTAAGGCGCATCTCACTCGCGGCAAAAGATCTCTTCGATTTGTGCCGCTCGATTGTCGCTGTCAACCGGAGCTTTCCCGCACCTAAGAAATAAAAGCGCGATTCCCGCAAACTTGTCCGTCTTGCGGCATCTTCAAAAGCTGGCTGAAGCAACGAAGGTGATTTATCGCTGCTGTAATTGACTGAGTTGTCGCACCGTGTTACGAAGCAAAATGTTCGGAACACGAGAAACACTGTGAGACGTTTAGAATTTGAAGAGCTCAGATCATTGGATCTGCGCGCGTGCACGACGGTCGCCGATATCGTCGGCGCGATGAGATACTGCGCCTTCGGCGCGCGCATGCTGGGCGAAGTCGCCCAGACGATTCATGAAATGATCACGGCAAAAGAAAAACCGGTTCTGATCTACGGCGGACTAGCGGATTCTCCCCTGGGGCTTCTGTTACGAAAGTTTGTCGACAACCGTTGGTGTCGCAGGCTGAGTCCGCCCTCTCAGTATGCAAGAACAAAAAACGGGGGAGAAAACGCCATCGTCGTCGGCGGATTTTCTGAACGGGAGGCGGAAGCGGTCTACCGCAAACCGGCGCGTGCGATCTTTATCAACCCGTTTGATATGGCGCGTCCAGGGCAGATTAAAGACGGTTACTTTCCGGACGCGATCTTCGCCGATCCGCGATTTGTGATGCCGGTTCTCTATCGCACGCTCGATGAATGGTTTAACGGGCGGCGCTTCTTCGTGCAACCCTTGATGTCCGATCTGGCATCGTACGGCGGCGTCGCGTCTCAGGTTTCGCGGGGAGCGGGCGCACTTTACCGGATGATGCGTGACAAGAAGTGTCTCCGTTTTCTAACGGTCAGCGGGGCGATGACGGTGGGGAAAATGGATCTGGTGATCTGCGACATGATTGAGTCCGGAATGATCCATGCGATCTCCTCTACGGGAGCGCTCATGGCTCATGGCCTGGTGTCGTCCATCGGACTAAAGCACTACAAGTATAATCCGGCGTACAGTGACACGGTTCTCGCTCGCCGCAAGCTCAATCGCGTCACCGATACGCTGGAGCCCGAAACGAATCTCGATACCGTCGAGGAGGTGATCGGCGAAGTGATCGATCAACTGGACGGGGCGTGTCCTCTCAGCCCCACGAGTCTGAACCAACTCGTCGGGCGGCACCTCGCCGAACACTATCCAAACGAACGGGGCATATTGAAGTCCGCCTACCTCTGCGGCGTGCCGGTGTTCGTGCCAGCGTTTGTGGATTCGGAGCTGGGCAATGACCTCTACATCCACAACATCAAACGCAGACGCCGCGGCAAGAAGCCGATCTTGATGGATCTGGAAAGTGACAGCAGGAAGCTCGTCGAGCTAGTGACAAAGGCGGAGCGTTTTGGGATTTTTACCATCGGCGGAGGCGTGCCGAGAAACAACGTCCAAAACGTCGCACCGCTGATCGAAATTATCAACGAGCGACTGGGGGCAAGCTTGCCCCCGCGGCGCTTCACCTACGGCATCAGAGTATGCCCGGACCGGCCGCATTTCGGACATCTCTCCGGATGTACCTATTCCGAAAATGAATCCTGGCGAAAAGCAGTGAAAAACGGCATCTATGCCGAAATCCAGGCTGACGCGACTCAAGTCTGGCCGTTCCTGACGAAATCCCTCATGGAAGCCCTTAAAATCTGAGTAGGGGCCACGTTAACGCTGATCCAGCGGAGGCCGTGAGCTGATCATTATTTCGCGCTATCTTCGGCCTTTGGAAATCCGAAAGCTTTCAACGCCATCTGTTCCCACCTGGAGGTATTCTGGAGGGTCTCCCAATTATTGACAGATACCTTTTTTCCCTGAGTTGCTCTCGCGAGCGCTGAATCGGAAGCGTAGATCGATGAATTCAACGGCTCGTACTCATCAATGATACTTTGAGCTTCCGGGCTTGCTGCGAACTCGAGCCAGAGCAAGGTGGCATAGGGATGCGGAGCGGTATGAACCACCGCATCGAACTCATCGAGTCGCGCGGGGACGGGTTCGATCACTCTGCATTCCAAGGAACCGGTGGGGTCTCTTTTCGCGCTTCTCATGCATGAGTGGTAATAGGCCAGATGAAGCATCGAGTGCTCGCCAGTTATAATTGCGGCGAAAGACCGGCTTTGGCCCCGCACCCAGACCGGCTCTTGTGCGGCTATCTTAGCGGCGTAGTCCATCGCCCAGTTCTCTCCCAGGCCCGCGGCTAAAGCCGCAAATCCCAGGGGGCGAATATCAACGAGGAATTTCTTTCCCTTGTACTCAGGCTTTAAAAAATCCAACCAGTTCTTCGGGACCTTTTCCTGGGGAATCAACTTTTTGTTGTACGCGATTGCGAAGATCGAACTGGCTATGCTTACGATGTTGCGGTTCTTGGGGTCGATCATGGCCGGCGGAATCGCCAGCACTTTCTGCATGGCCATTCCGAGGATGTCGAATTTTTTGACATAGGGGACGTACTCGCTATAGAAGTCAGGAGCGACGTAGCATAAGTCCCAGTCCAGTGGCCTTCCTGCCTTCAGCTCAAGGAGTGTTCGTTGGTGCGCATCGGTGCCTCTCAGGTCCTCGACGGAAACGTCAATGAAAGGATAGCGTTTTTTAAACGCATCCATCATGAATTTATAGGTGGTCGAGGTCATAGAGCCTAGGACCCGCAGTTTGCCCTCCTTTTTAGCCTCGGCGACAATCGGGTCGTGGGTGGAAAGGAAAATATATCCCTTGACCTCAGCCTCTTGCTTGGCCTTTAGGAGCGCCGGGGTTGACGATGCCGCAAGGCGGCTGGAGGTCGCCACACAAGCTGCCACCAGAAGGGGGAAAAGAAATTTAGCTGCTCTTGTGATCAAACGCGTGGTCATAATATCCTCTAATTTGTTGGCGCCAGTCTTTACTTTCGGCCACAACGATGCGCGCAAGGAGACGACGTTTCATGTCTAGACTCTTGGCATAGCAGATGTATCCCGTTCCAGTGACACGCCCGCACAGCATTCGGAAGACGACAAATCCACTTTGCAAAATTGTTTCGCCGTTAACATAGGAATCGTCAGAATGTCAACCGAGCTTTACAGCTTCACTCATAAATATAGAGCCAAACAAGGCACGAGAACGTTGAGGATGCAGCAATCCAAGCAACTCGGTCAGGGTCTTCACGCTGCAGGCGTTGACACGAAAAGGCGTCATTCGATAGGGTGGCTATAATATGGGCACGAAAGAAGAACAAGGAGACGCGAGATGCCAGAGATTCAAATTCAGGAAAACAAAGAACTTAGCGAGAGCGGAAGCAAGAGACTTGCGGTGTTAAACCCCCTGGGGTATCCGCCCGACATAACACCCAGAGCCATGGCGCCTCGCCTCGAGAGCCTGGACGGTAAAGCGATCTATCTCGTTGACCCGCGCTTTGACGACTCGGGACTGTTTCTGCGCCAGATGCAGAACTGGTTTACCGAGCACATGCCCTCGGTGAAGACGAAGATCGTGGAGATGTCGAACGTCTACACGAAGGACGATCCCAAAACCTGGGAGGAAATCAAGGTGAACGGTGACGCCGCGATCATCGGCGTCGGCCATTGAAGCACCTGCGCGCCGGCGGTCGCCGTGCATGCAATAACGATCGATAGCCTGTATGGGGTGCCGGCGGTCGCACTGCACACGCATGTATTCCAAAAAGTCGTGGAATCAGTCACGCGGGTTCACGGCATGCCTCAGGCGCGCTACGCTTTCGTTCCTCAGCCGGTGATGGGCAAAACCGCGGAGCAGCTCCGAGCCTATGTTGACGGCAAGGACCCGGTGAGCGGCCGGCCGGTCATGCAAGAGGTCATCGAAGGACTCACCTGGCCGGCGAACGGACATAGCGTCAAGGAAGTAAGGTTCGAGAGGTCTACGCCGAGATTGGTCGAGGCAGACACTGAAGACAACCTGCAGCGCTTGTTTCTGGAAAACCACTGGACAGATAAGCTGCCGGTGATCCTGCCCACGGAGGAAAGAGTGGCGGAAATGTTGGCCCACACGAGCCACAAATTTGACGAAGTCGTGGGGCACATGCGGGCAACCCAGTTTCGGGAGCACTGGGAGTACACCGTCGAGAAGGTGGCAGTCAACGCCGTGATGGCGGGCGCGCGACCTGAGTATTTTCCGGTGATCCTTGCGTTGGCGTCGATCGGTGTAAGCGCGCGTGGCAGCACCACGAGTTCAATGGCTGCAATGGTCGCAGTCAACGGGCCGATCCGCGACGAAATTGCGATGAACTCGGGAACGGGCGCCATGGCCCCCTTCAACCATGCTAACGCGACCATCGGTCGCGCCTACGGTTTGCTGTCGCAGAACCTCCAGGGGGGCTCGCTCCCGGGGGTTACTTACATGGGCTCACAGGGCAACAACTACATGTACAACAGCGTGACCTTTGCCGAGAATGAAGAGCGCAGTCCCTGGGAACCGTTCCACGTGCAGCACGGATTTGACGCGACCGATAGCACGGTAAGTGTTTTTACCGGTTGCCGGTCCACGGCTTTTACTCTGGGAGTGCGCGAGAAATATTGGCGTGAGCACGTGCGCAACATGTTGCGCGGCATGGACGCGCATAGCGCCCCGACTTTTCTCCTCGATCCCATTGCGGCCAGGCAGTTCATTGACCGAGGAGGATTCGACACTAAAGAAAAGCTCATCCAGTGGGTCTACGAAAACGCCTTGATGCCGGCCGGCGAGTACTGGGACTACCAGCTGATCCAGAATTACATTTATCCCAGAGCGACCTTTGGCGAGGAGCCATACGCCTCAAAATTGAAGGCTGCCCCGGATGAGTTGATCCACATGTTTGAACCCGGCGAAATTCACGTGGTGGTCGTCGGTGGAGAAACCAACGGGTACTGGCGTATTATAGGGTGTAATTACCGGAAGACCGTGTCCGTCGATCAATGGAGATAATGGCGGGAGACGGAAATGAGAGCAGTGGCAGTGCGCTATGGCAGACTATGATGTGGTTGTCATTGGTTCAGGGCTGGCCGGACTGACTGCCGGCTTATTCGCTGCGCGCCATGGCCTCTGCACTCTGGTGTTGGAAGCCAATATCCCCGGCGGCCACCTGACCAGCATTGAGAAAATTGAAGATTTTCCCGGCTTCCCTGGCGGAATAGCTGGATACGAACTGTGCCCGACCGCGCAGCGCCAGGCGGCGGATCAGGGCGCGGAGTTTCAGAGAGTCGAAGCCCAGGGCCTGGAAGCGCAGGATCGATTCTGGTCAGTGGTCACTTCTGAGGAGCGGTACCGGACCAAGACGGTAATTGTCGCGACGGGGTCGACTCTAAAAAGGCTCGGCATTCCCGGTGAAACAGAGTTGACCGGCAAAGGCGTCAGCCACTGCGCGAGCTGCGACGGTCCGTTCTACAAGAGTCAGGTCGTTGGCGTCGTGGGCGGGGGCGACTCAGCCCTGCAAGAGGCTCTCACGCTTGCGTCCTATGCCGAACGAGTCATTGTCATCGAACGTGGGAGTCGTTTGTCGGCTCAACATGCCTTTCAGCAAAAGGCCTTCAGCCATGCCAGAATAGAGGTTCGCTGCCATACGGTTGTTGAGGAAATTCTCGGAGACGACGCGCTGGCGGGAATACGGATACGAGACCTATCGACGGGAGACCTATCTCAAATCAACCTTTCGGGCCTCTTCATCTATATCGGCTTGCAGCCGAATACGGCGTTTCTCAAGAACGTCATGCGCCTAACCGAAACGGGGCACATACCAACCGATGCGTGGATGAAAACCGAGCTGCCCGGCGTGTACGCGGTCGGCGACATCCGGCAGGATTCCGCCGCCCAAGCGATTACTTCCGCCGGCGATGGCGCTGTCGCTGCCATAGCCGCGTATCGATATGTCGCGGAGACCTTTTCCGGTTCTCGACGCGTTTGAATTTCTAGCAGCCTCTTTGTTGAAGCTCTTGTGATTATTTCCCGCCTAGGCGCTGCATGGTCCATTCGACCGGGATCGGCGCCTTCGCATTTTGCGGCGTCCGTCTGAAGATCCGAATCTGCCGATACCCTTCCTTGCTGCAGGAAATAATTACATCATTAGGACCAAGCTCTTTGATCAAAATCTCCGGTTGAGCCGCGATGCCCCGCCACGGACGCCACACGCTGTTTTTGATCACCGTCACTCAGCGCGAATAGAGGAGAAAAACACATTCCACTACGAAAGCCGCAAAGATCACGAAGTTTATAGGGAAAATGTGAAGAAACCTTCGTGTCCTTCGAGCGCTTCGTAGTGGTATAGCACGGATGGTTTGTTTGCTTCGACGCCTCGCAGAACTAAGAGGTTGTGAATAAATCGATTTTAAGCCGATTTGAGCAAGTTTCACGTCAATGAAATCAGCTAGTTGCGAAGGGTAGTTTCTGTGATTTTCAATTAATTCACAAACTCTGAGTGTTTCGACGGTTGGCCTAAGCTTGCAACTTGCCGGCGAAATCTTGATACGTAAGCTTACCGCGTGGATAGGTAAGGGGGCTGTGGGTTAATCCCAGCGCCACGCACATCTCCGCAACGCGGATCGAGATCCCCTTGGTGTTGAAGACCGGAGAACCGCTCAAGCGTTGCAGATCCGCAGGATCAACCACGTACGGAATGAGCGCGCCGCCCAGCGGAATAACGCCCTGCGCTCCGGTCTCGTCAACAAGAGCGCGCACCAAATTAGCGGCCTTCTGAGTGATTTCCTCCCGGCGTTGCTTTAAATTCGGGCCGTAGATGCCGAGGCCGCGGATACCGGTAACGAACCCGTCCATGCCCATGGTGCGGAGGAGGCGCCAGGTGTAGGGAACATGGGACGCGAGCGGCACGAGAATACCGATGCGATCGACCAGGTTGGCCACCATGTGGATGGTTGTGCGAAAAGGACCGATGACCGGGATCGAGACGGAGAGCCGCGCGCCATCGACGCCGGGATCGAACGTGTTGCTCTGGATGACTGCATCGTAGCCGTTCTCGGAAGCCCAGACGATCTTGCGGATGATGGCGGGTGCCTCCATGATGTGATCGAGGCCGTTGAGCATCATCTGGTCACCCAAGGTTTGCTCGACACGCGAGCCTTCGAAATCGTCGGGGAAGGCGACTTCCACGCGCGTGCCGGGAGAAGCGTAGCTGTTCAGGAGCTTTTCTATTTCTGCCACGTCGTAGGCAACCGCTCGTTTAGGCGCCTTATTCAAAAACATGATTCTCATGATCGGTTCCTTCCTTTCTGAATGATAGGGCAGCGCCGCGTCCGCTTTAACTAATCCGCCCGCCCTTCGAGCCATAGCAATCGCACATCAAGGATTAAGGATCAAGTCCCAACCCAAATTCTCACCGAGCAGCGCCCGAGAAGCGAGCCCCTGCGGTCGCGGGCTGTCCTCGTTGCACGCGGAATTTGAAATGCGAGATCTCAAATTTCCAATTGGGCCATCTGAGATTTGTTATCTGCAATTTGTAATCCCTTAGGGCCTGTGCCTGCTCTCTGCGCGGCTCACTCCTCGGTCTCGGTCTCAATTGCCCGTGGAATAAATCCCACGGGTAAAGTCTTCATTTGGGTTTATGCTTTGCTTAGGGGCCTTTATAGATCATGTCGACTTCCATGACTTCGTAGGAGGCGACGAACTTATTATCGAAGGCCCTGCCGCAATAATGTGTGGGCTTGAGCTTTTCCAGTATGCCGTAGCCGTTCTTATCGATACAATCCTCGTCAACGGAAGCGGCGACGACTCTTCCCATCACGGTCAATCGATGCAACCACTCTTTGGTCCACTCGACCTTACATTCCCAGTGACTCTTGCATTCGGCGATCCGCGGCGGTTTGAGCACCTTAGCGGGGAGGGCGGTCAGACCTGCTTTTTCAAGCTCATTGACCCCCCGAGCAAAAGGCAAACCGACGACGCGCACTTTTTCCAAAATCTCCCGGTCAAAAGACGAAATATTGACGACGAACTCTTCGGTGGCGAGGACGTTATGGTAAGTGTCTTTGTCTTTCTCCACGGTAAACGAAATACACGTGGGTTCATGATTCTGCCTGACGCACGTGGCAAACGATGCGGCGTTCACCCGCCCTTCTTGGTCCACCGTTGCGATCATGACTGCGCAAGCAACCGGTGAAAACAGCCGGTCCCAATGCTCATACGGCACGTCGACTTTGGGGACGGGATTCCTCATCATCGTGTTCACTCCTGGCTGTGTAGTTTGCGAGGCAAGCTATTACGGGCGACAAAATTCTGTCAAAGGTTAAATCTGGTCAGATCGGGAGTGATGCACGGTGTGCTCGGGCATCAGTTCATGCGGAAATGGCCGGACAAAACTCCGGCCGGTCGGAAAAAAATGTGTGCGTTACAACTTCCCGGCGAAATCCTGATACGTCAGCTTGCCGCGCGGATAGGTGAGGGGGCTCTGGGTTAATCCCAGGCTCACGCACATCTCCGCGACCCGGATCGAGATGGCGGTGGTGTTGTATACGGGTACTTTGCTGATCTTTTCCAGATCCGCGGGATCAACCACTTTGGGAATGAGAGCGCCACCAAGGGGTACCACGCCCTGGGCGCCGGTTTCGTCAACGAGGTTGAGAATCAGGCTCGCTGTCTTCTGGGCGATTTCCAGTTTGCGCTCGTTCAGATCGGTGCCGTAAATGCCGAGGCTCCGAATACCCGTGACGAATCTCTCCATACCCATGGTGCGCAGGAGGCGCCACGTGTAAGGGACGTGAGAATCGAGCGGAACGATAATGCCGATTCGATCAGCCAGATTTGCGACCATATGGAGGGTTGTGCGAAAAGGTCCGATAACGGGGATAGGAACAGACAGTCGCGCGCCGTCGATGCCCGGATCAAAGGTGTTGCTCTGAATCACCGCATCATAGCCATTCTCCGCAGCCCAGACGATCTTGCGGATGAGGGCGGGCGCTTCCATGATGTGATCGAGGCCGTTGAGGATTTTCTGCTGTCCAAGCGCCACCTCGACCTGTGATCCCTCGAAGTCGTCGGGAAAAGCGATCTCCACCCGCGTGCCGGGCGACGCATAGCCGTTCAGCCGCTTTTCAGTTGCCGCGATCTCCTTGTCAGTCACCGTCCTCGGTTTCTTGCCCAGACTCATGAGCTTCATAGCGTGTTCCTTCCTTTCTGGTTGGTGATGCAGCGCAACTCCCTGATAAAAACACTACTACACCATTTGGAAACCGGCCGGAAGGATATTCCAGTCGGTCAACTGACTCGTCAATGTGGGTAAGCATAAACCAGGATTTCAACGGCGGCACCCGATTTTGGCATTAATGCGAGCCTGTTTAAGAAATGGGCGCGCCAGTGCAGCCATCCGGCAACCGCACAGCGCGCGAGCGATCATTCATCGAATCCACCGGGAACCGAATCTTGCCGGTAGTGACAGCCGCGGCTGCGGCGATTGTGGCGCGCGGCTTGCGCCACAATGAGCGCCGCCTCGACCGCGTTGCGCAGGCCGATCAGGCCATCGCTCAATTTGGTCGTGCGGTAGAACGTTTCGATCTCGTTCCACAGATGGCGCAGCTCGCGGATCGCGCGCGACAGCCGCTCGGCGCTGCGTACTAGGCCGACATAGTGCCACATGATGTTTTGAATCGTTTGCATGTCGCCCTGGATTAAGGCGGGGTCTGGCTCGGTCACAAAGCCGCTCTGGTCCCACGGGGGCACCTCGTTGTTGCTCGGCATCGCTGTGGGCCGCTTCTCGAGTCGGGCTTCGATGGCGCGCGCCGAGCGGTCGCCCCACACCAGTCCCTCCAGCAGCGAGGTGGACGCCAAGCGATTAGCGCCGTGCAGGCCAGTGCAGCTCACTTCGCCGACGGCGTAGAGATTCTCAATGCTGGAACGCCCCCACTCGTCGACCGCAACCCCGCCACAGAAGTAATGCGCCGCGGGCACGACCGGGATCGGCTCGCGCGTGATGTCGATGCCGGCCTTCAGGCAGGTGGCGTGAATGTTGGGAAAGCGCGCGCGGATGGTATCGGCCGCGAGATGGGTGGCGATATCGAGCAGGACATACGCGTAATTGTGCGTTTCCATTTCGTGATGGATTGCGCGCGCCACGACATCGCGCGGCGCGAGGTCTTTCCACTCGGGCGCGTAGTGCGCCATGAACGCGCGCCCATCGGGGGTAAGCAGAACCCCGCCCTCGCCGCGCACCGCTTCGCTGATGAGGAATCCTCCGGCGCCGGGCACGGCCAGCGTGGTGGGGTGAAACTGCACGTATTCGGCATTTATGATGCGCGCGCCCGCGCGATGGGCCATCGCCAAGCCGTCGCCGCGCGCACCGGGCGGGTTCGATGTGTTGCGATACAGGCGGCCTAGCCCGCCGGTGGCCAGAATCGTTGCCTGGGCGAGATATCGCTGCACGGTATGCTCGCCCCGATTAAAAACATAGGCGCCGTGACAGGTCACGGGTCGGTACGCCGCGAGGGGATCGCGTGAGTGATGCGGGAAGGTAATCAAGTCCACAGCGGTCGCGTTCCACAGCAAGGCGACGTTGGAACAGCGGCGCAGCGCGGGAATCAGCCCGCTCATGATGGCGTCGCCGGTGCCGTCGCCGACGTGCAGGATGCGCCGCCGTGAGTGCGCGGCTTCCTGCCCCCAGCGCAATTCCCCGTTGTCGGCCCGATCGAACTGGACTTTTGCTGACCCGATCAGAATCTCCTGCAAGCGCAGCGGGCCCTCTTCGGCAAGAATACGCGCGGCGCCGGGGAGGCTCGCCCCGGCGCCGGCGGCGAGAATATCGGCGGCGAGGAGCGCGGCGTCATCGTCCACCCCGCGCCCGACGATGCCGCCTTGCGCGTAGCGGGTGTTGGACTCATGGGGATCGGAAGCGCGGGTGAGAACAGCAACTTGGCGGCGCGGATTGCGCGCGAGCCTGAGCGCGGCGGTCGCGCCTGCGATGCCGCTGCCGACGATGAGGACATCGGTTTGAACTAATGGGCCCGCGGTCACTTCATCTCTCAGGGGTTCCGGATGACGAGCGAAAAACTCAAAATCAATAACGCGTCAGTGTCCTTTTGACCGCCGAGCGCAGAATCCCTATCCCGGTCGAACATCGGCTCGCAACTCTGACCAAATACGCCGCTGCCCGCAGCGGGGCTACCCGATTGCCAGCATGCGCTCGACGGCTTGCGCCGCCCGGACGCGAATGTCTTCGGGGACCTCGATCACGTATTGGTTGTTTTCTAACGCGCGCAGGGTGTCTTCGAGCGTGATCTGGTTCATGTGCGGGCAGCGGACGCTGCACAGTCGCAGCATCTCTTTGTCCGGATTCGCGGCGGCGACATTGTCACCCATCGCGCACTCGGTGAGCAACAAGTAGCGCGGCGCGTGGCTGGCGGCAACGTATTTGATCATCGCCGAGGTGCTCGCCGAGAAATCCGACGCGGCAACAACTTCAGGGCTGCACTCGGGGTGGGCGAGGATGACCACGTCGGGAAATTGCGCGCGCACGTCCGCGATGTCCTTAACCGTGAATTTTTCATGCACCTCGCAGCGGCCGGGCCAGCCGATGATCCCGGCGGTGCCGTTAGCGTTCCCGTTTTGCGGGGCTAGGACTGTGGGGAAGATGATCTTTTTACCGGTTTCGCGCGCGACGTTGCGCGCGAGGTATTCGTCCGGGAGAAAGATTACGGTCTCGGCGTCGAGCGACGCGACGACGGCTGCGGCGTTGGCGGATGTGCAGCACAAATCGGCTTCGGCTTTGACGTCGGCGTACGTGTTGACGTAGGTCACGACGGGGAGCCCGGGGAAGCGCCGTTTGAGCGCGCGCACGTCGTCAGCCGTGATGCTCGCAGCGAGCGAACATCCCGCCTTTTCGGAGGGCAGGAGAACGGTCTTGTCGGGGTTAAGGATTTTTGCGGTCTCGGCCATAAACTTGACGCCGCAAAACACGATAACGTCCTTTTCGGTCGTGGCTGCCTTGCGGCTGAGCTCGAGCGAATCGCCGACCAAGTCCGGAATGGTGTGAAAGAGCGCAGGCTCCATGTAATTATGGCCGAGAATCACCGCATTCTTTTCTCGCTTGAGCCGGTTGATGGCGCAAGCCAATTCGGCTTTGTAGCGCAACTCCATGTCGGGCACGATGCGGTGGAGCTTGGCGGTCATTTCTGCCAGCATCACGTCGACCGAGGTTTCGGTCGCTAAATCTGTCGTCATTGATGCACCTCTGCTTTTCGAGGGAGGATCAAATCGTTCCCGTGTCCTCGAGTACTTAGTGTAATTTATACGCATCTGATGCCAAGATCAACCCTAACAGACGCATCATGAGGCTGGTCATGCAAAATCTCCCGGTTTCAAAAAAAACAACGATCGGCCCTCGCAAGTGCAACGAAAGTTGTATAAAAAGCCAATATTTAGTAGGTATGCTTCTCGAAGGCTGCATGCCGCAATCATTCCAATGTTTACGGGATGAATGCTTTGACAGCGACATTCACGTTTAAGGAAGGAGATAAGGGTGATGCCCAAGCTCATTGTTTTAGTAGCCGTCGTTTTAGCATCTGTTTTCGGGGGAGCTAGAGATTCGTCGAGTCAGAATTGGGAAGAGGTGCTCCAGAAGCTCTATCCAGCGGCTAAGAAAGAAGGAGCGGTCTTCTTTAACGGGGCGGCCGGCGACGGCCTGGAAATAGGCGGAAAAGAAGGAATGGCAAAATTTTCCAAGCGCTTTCCGGGCATTAACATCACTGTCAGCGGGCTCTCGTCGTCGAAGCTGTATCCGAGAGTTATCGCGGAAGCCCGGGCCGGCAGTCTCACGGTGGACATGGACGCTGAAGATCCTCCGGCCGTCATACCAATGATCGATCGCGGGCTGATCGCAACGTTGAATCCCAAAGAGCTGACCGACAAACCGGAACATTTTCGGTTTGTCTTTAACAATAAATTGCCGGTGGCGAGAAACCAGATCACACACTTGGGGTACAATACCAAGCTCGTTTCCAAGCAGGACCTTCCCAAGACCTATGAAGAGCTTTTAAACCCCAAGTGGAAGGGTAAATTAGCTTTTGACGGCCGTGGCATGTGGGGATTTACCCATCTACGCATCCTGTGGGGCGAGGAACGATTCTGGCGCTTTATCAAGGGCCTCTCTGCGCAACAGCCGCTTTGGGCCACGCGCTGCAACAGCGCCACCGACAAAGTTGTCACCGGCGAGGCCTATATCGGTTGCGTCTCGATGACGAGTCTGGACGAGCTAAAGGCAAAGGGGGCGCCCGTCGAGTTCCTGCCCATCAGTCCGGTATTCGTCCGCATCGAAGTCTTTGTCCCGTTCAAGAACTCGCCGCATCCGAACGCCACGAAGCTTCTGATCGGCTGGGTGTTGTCGCCGGAAGGTATTGAAGCGGTCAATAAAGTTGGCTCCGGGCTGGCCGTCCCGGGAACCCCTATTTACAACTTTTTGAAGTCAACGGGGGTGGAGCTCTATTTCGCGGATAACATGACACCGGAACAGCTCAACTTAGTTCAGAAGACCAGGGAGGAGATGGCCCAGGCTTGGGGAGCCGTCAAATAAGACTCGCTGCGAAAGCTGAAGCAATCAACCAATGTACGCGGAAGCCAGCTTGCCTCGGGCGACCTGGACGAGGATTTTTTCTGCAGAAAAACTGATTTATCTGATACCGGGGGCGATTGTTACGTATCTGGTGCTGCCTCCTTTGGCGCTGCTCATTTTGTCTTCTTTTAGGAGCACGCAGGACAAGTTGCCGATCGAGGCAGTGCCGTGGACCTTGTCCAACTATATTCAGGTCTTTACGAGCGCCGAGTCCTATGTGCTCTTTCAGAACAGCCTGACTTATGCCCTCTGCACCGTCGTCGCGGCAACGGCGGTCGCCGTTGCCTTGGTCTGGTTAATCGAACGATCCGATATGCCCTACGGCGATCTCTGTCTGTCGCTGGTGTTGATACCGCTTGCCTTGCCCGGTCTGATCGTAGCCATCGGGTGGTCCTTTCTCGCGAGCCCAAGCATCGGCGTTTTTAACGTCGCTTTGCGGGGCCTTTTGGGGATTGACCGCGCGGTGGGTCCCTTGAATATCTATTCTCTGCCGGGGATTATCTTCGTCAGCGCGCTGTCCATGATTCCTTCGATCGTCCTCATGCTCTCGGGAGCTTTTCGGAACTTTGACCCCGCCCTCGAAGAAGCGAGCGAGGTCTCGGGTGCGTCGGCGGTGCGAACGCAACGGTCGGTGACCCTGCCGCTATTACGCCCGGCATTGATTGGGGCGGTTATCTACAATTTAGCCGACGCCCTGGATAATTTTCAGATTCCCGCCGTCCTGGGGCTGAACGCGGGCATCCACGTGTACAGCACCAAGATTTATCTCACTACCAATCCTCTGAGCGGGCTGCCGGACTACGGGCTTGCGAGCGGGTATTCCATGCTGCTGTTCTTTTTGGCCATGGGACTGATTATCATTCATCAGCGAACGATGCAAAAGCAACAGAACTTTGCCGTCGTGACCGGAAAAGGTTATCGCCCGCGGCGCCTCGCTCTGGGGAAGTGGAAGTATCTTGCCTTTGCAGGAGTCGGGTTCTACTTGTTGCTCGGCGCCGTTTCTCCGACGCTCGTCCTGCTGTGGACGAGCCTTCAGCCCTTCGTCAGCATGCCATCGGCTGAAGCATACGCCCGACTGACGCTATCGAACTACAAAGCCCTGGCGGACCTCAGCCAGTTCAAGGATGCTCTCATCAATACGTTCCTGATATCGCTGTCGGTTGCGACCGTGACGATGGTTTTGAGCTCGTTGACCGCTTGGATGGCGGTTCGGGGACGGTTCCGCGGCAGCTCCATCCCTGATTTCTTGACGTTTGTAAATACGGCGGTCCCGAGCGTTGTTTTCGGGCTCGCCATCATGCTCGTCTACTTGAGCTTCCCGATCGTGCGTATCTACGGCACGATCTGGATTATCATCATCGCTTTTACCACCCGCTATCTGTCTTTTTCGACACGCCTCATGGGAGGGGCGGTCGTGCAGATTCACAAGGAGCTCGAAGAAGCGTCCGAGGCCAGCGGCGGTTCTCCGTGGGTCACGATTCGCCGGATCACGCTGCCGCTTCTCATGCCCGCGTTTCTAAGCGGCTGGCTGTGGGTGGCAGTGCATGCGTTGCGGGAGGCCACGATCGCGGTGATGCTCATGACGCCAGCAAACGTAGTCTTGTCCGGGCTCGTTTGGGAACGGTTTCAGCAGGGCGGAGACCATGGTCTGGTTGCCGCGATGAGCATCGTAATCATCAGCGTTTCTATGGTGCTTACATTTTTCGGCCGCAAGGCGTTGCTCGCTCGTCGCGACTGATCCCGGAGCCAGCCGGTTGAATTAACTGATACGTTGAGAATGGATACTGGCTTAAAAGGCAAGGTTGCTTTGGTGACTGGAGCCACGCGCAATCACGGCAGAGCGTGCGCGTTAGCATTGGCTAAGGAAGGCGCGGACCTTCTGCTGTGTACGAGGAAGAGCATGGATTTGTTGCAGGAGACGGCAAGCATGGCTTCTGAGTTTGGTGCGCGTGTGGCGACCAGCCGGTGTGACGTCACGGACGGCACGCAGGTCGACGGGTCGGTAAGGGCAGGGGTCGCGGCGGTCGGTAATATTGATATCGTCGTGCACTGCGCGGGCTGGCGCGTCCGTGACCGATTGACGGAGATGAGGAAAGAGGCCTGGGAGGCGGCGTTGAAAGTCAATGTGCACGCGCTGTTTCACCTGTGCAAAGCGGTGCTTCCTGAAATGACCCGGCAACGATGGGGCCGGATTATCGTTTATTCGGCGGGCCTGGGTCCTTTCAGCGGGACTAACGCCTTTGGAATCTCATGGCAGCCGCCACTGAAGATGGCGTGCGTCGGTTTTATCAGAGCGATCGCGCGCGAATACGGGAAACATAACATTACCGCCAATTGCGTGGGGCCCGGAAACATCGACGTTGAGCGTACTCCCGGTCAGGCGCGCCAACCCTTGGTCGACCTCGACCGCGAGGTGCCGCTGCAAAGAAGAGGAACAGCGGAAGAATGTGCCGCGGCGGCCGTGTTTTTAGCGAGTGAGACGGGAGGTTACATCACCGGGCAAAACTATCTGGTCAACGGAGGAGGACATTTTTTGTGAAGCTCCTCTTAACCGTGCGATAATGGAAACGGGTTTGAGAGGCAAGACGGTCTTGATCACCGAGGGAGCTTGCGATTTGGCACGCTCGATGATTCTCGCCTTTGCGCGTGAAGGAGCGAATCTAATCGTGGCAAGGTCGCGGCAGTGCGCTGATACATCGGACGTGATCCGCCACGCCGAAACGTGCGGTATCCGGGTCGTGAGTGGGGATTGGAATATCCGTGATGAAGCATCGATTCAATCGCTACTGGATCGGAGCGTAGCGAAAATCGGGACGATCGATGTTTTGATCAACAATAGTGAATCCGATTCGCCCGTCAACAGTTTCGAGGCTATGACTTACGCGGAGTGGAGCAGCGTTGTTGATATCGGTTTAAGCGGTTCGCTTTTTGTCACGAAAGCCGCCTTACCAGGGATGATAGAGAAGCAATGGGGCCGCATCATCAATTTTACCGGCCTGGCGGCGTTTTTCGGCACGGATTGCGCCCACTCCACGAGCCAGTTGGGAGTCGTTGGCCTCACTCGGGGAATCGCTCGTTGGTATGGAAAAGACAACGTTACAGCGAATTGCATCGGCCCCGGGGGGATTGAGACGACGGATTCTATAAACGCCGATTTTCCCCCTCAACGGACCGACCCGGTGCCACGCTGGGGGGCGCCGAACGAAGTCGCCTCGCTCGCGGTCTACCTGGCAAGTGAAGATGCCGCTTACATTACGGGTCAGTGTATCCTGGTCAACGGCGGCAAGTTCCTTCTCTGATTCTCGGCAGCGAACCCGGAACTCACGTTTCTTCACGGTAGGTAACCTGTCAGGAGACACGAGTGTGTCATGATGCTTCGGCATTGCATTGTATGGATGACCTGCTCCCTGGAGTCGTGTCGTGCGCCCGACCCAGGAGAGTTTACTGGGGATCAAAGTAGGTTATTGGTAAAAATAGACTATCGGTTGAGGGATGTATTACTCTTTCATTTGCCCGTTTTCATTCGTTTTTTCTTCCGCGCACCGCGAATCTGGCACTTCTGTCACAGTGTGACCTTGTGAAGTGGTCCTATACTCGCGAATATTTTCTATGTGTTTCAGGTAGGAAATCCTGTAACGTTCCTCGCTTAATTTGTCTGTTTGAAGAGGGGGCATGATTATTGCGTCTAAAGTTTTCAGGAGGGTCGTTCAGGGACTAAGCAGGATTGACGCAGCACGAAAGAGCTGCTGCAGGAGATTCGGCAATGAAAACCAACGGGCTAGCACGCACAATCAGGCGAATTAGACGAGCGAAAAAAAATGGAGCTGGAATAGCGAAAGTTCCTAAACAATGCTCGCGGCATTAGTTCCCATTTCTTTTCATCTTTAATTTCGTATCCTTTTGTGTTCGTCCTTTCCGTAACACCTATCAGTTAACAGGAGTCAGTGAATCGGCTTGGAACCGCGGTTGCCAGTGCAATCGATTTTTCCCCCTCGCCTACACCTTATGGATTCCGCCGCCTTCCGGCGGTTTAGGCTGGTCTCTTCCCGGGAGCCAATCCACATCCTTACGCGGACTGTCGCCGTTTACCAGGAACTTCGCTCTTCCCATGTTCTCGAATTCGATCTCGATAGTGTCGCCGCTGTTGACGGGACGCAGCCCCACGTGGCATGTGCCGGTCGCGACAATGTCCGCGGGATTGAGCCGGACGAATCGCGTTAGCCAGGCGATCTGGTTGGGGATGTTGTGCGCCATAGTATTCGTGTTGTAGTTTTGCCGCGGCTCGCCGTTAGTCCAGGACTTCACCACGACGTTGTGGGGATCGGGAATTTCATCTGTGGTGATGATCCACGGCCCGCAACAGCCATGAGAGTGTTGACCCTTACCGATGAAATGCGTGCGCCGCACCAGGCCGCGGGTGGAAATGTCAAAGAAGGGAACATAGCCGAAAACGTAATCTAGAGCTTTGGACTCCGAAACGTCCTCGCCTGTTTTTCCCATGACAAAGGCGAACTCGGCTTCGGGTTGGTAGACCACGGCTGCTGGAATGTCTCTCAGTTCGACGGCTTCTCCGGGTCCGATGAGGTCAGTAGACTTGTAGAAGTATTCGTTGGGAAAATTGTCTGCAGTCCGCCCGGGGCGATCGATATAGTTACTGAAGGCCGCGATACACTTGCTGGGCCGCGGCAACGGACAGCGAAGCTGCACACTGTCGACCGGAACTCCGGTCTGGTCCGCCATCATCTTTTCAAATCTCCGGCGGTATTTGCGCCAGCCCTCAATGATCTCTTCCATCACCCTTTGTGGACCCTTGGCTTTGCGCGAACTCACCGCGTCACTCACGTCCACGACCATATTGCCGTTCTTGATTACGCCGACTCTGTCATCGTTGAATCGTAGAATCTTCAAAGTTTTCTCCTCCCCGGCCCGAAATTTGCGCCTATCATTACGATTACGCGAGTCAAAGTCAAACCGCTCATCGACGATCGTCCGGGTTCAGTCGCTGCTCGATTGCCATTGCCTAGTGCGTGATATTCTTTGCCTTTCTCGTCTCATTCATCGTTCGTCCTTTCTTACCTTCGCTCCTTTCTCTTCGCTTTCCCATTTTTTATTTCTGAATTTTTCCTTTTGCCCCTCCTCTTGTCCCAAAGCTGGAAAATAGCGTAAAATTCACGGAAAATTTACAATCATGTCAGGGAATCACAACGAGATAGAGAAACGGCTTCGGAATGCGGCGGATGAGCTGAAGGCAAATTCTGCGCTCAAGTCGTGGAGTATGCGGTTCCTGTCTTAGGGCTAATTTTCCTGCGTTACGCGGACCACGCAGAGGGAGGAGTGCATGAAGTGGCAATTGATTTGCTCATGGCGTTGAGTAAAAGTACTCAGAGTATTGAGTAATTCGGAAGTAGTTTTCTGCATGTATAAGAAGCCGATTTATCGAACACTTTTGACTCGGCTGAGGGAGCCGAGGCGGTTTATTCAGGTACTGGCCGGACCCCGCCAAGTGGGAAAGACTATCCTGGCGAGGCAGGTCATGGAAGAAGTCAATATCCCGAGCCATTACGCGTCTGCTGACGAGCCGCATCTTGTCAATAGCATACGTGCAACGAACACGCAGGTTTTTTATTGGCGCGAGCGCAACCGGGAGGTGGATTTTGTCATTCGCTCAGGTCGAATGACGGTCGCGATAGAAGTGAAAAGTAGTTATCCTAAGCAGGCGCTGCCCGGGATGGAAGCCTTCAGTAAGGAATTTCACGTCCGGCGAAAGCTCCTTGTAGGCCGAGCAGGCATGAAGGCTGACGAGTTCCTGCTTAAGCCGGTGCAGGAGTTGGTAAGTTAAGGGCGAAAAATGGCCGGTCGTTATTCATCAGAAGACAGCCTGGTTGAGCAGCCCGCAATTGCTCTTTTCGGCGAGCTGGGCTGGGAGACGGGGAACTGCTTCTATGAATCGTTTGGCGATTCACCCTCGCCTGTGTCCTCTTTGTTGTCCAGAAAATTCGTCTGGACAATCACACGGGAAGCGTTCGGACGAAAAGCGATTACGGGCGCATCCGGAAAGGCTCAGGAGATATTGCAACACGAAGGGTAATTGTTAGATTTGGCTAACTTCCGTGGGCCGTCTCAACAAGAAATTGCTAGCATCTTCTAAGGAGGCGCAATGGAGATCTTCGATATCCATCATCACCTGGGCTCGTTAACGGGAGGAAGCCTCCAGGATGAAGCGGGCTGGCAGGACCGGGACTACGCCAACCGTGTCCGGGTGATGCAGGCAAACGGAGTGACCGCGGTGGCAATCCTAACAGCGACGGGGTATATCCAGGCGGACGGAATCAAGGACACGATGCGTTCCAACGATGTGGTCGCCGCATATCGGAAGCGAGACCCCGAGCGCTTCCCGGTCGCCTGCGGGACGGTCGAGCCGCTCCACGGCGCCCGGTCGCTGGACGAGGTAGAACGAATCAAACATGAGCTTCACCTAGAGGGAGTGGTCTGGCATCACCGCTTCCAGGGTGTGGCCATTGACCATCAGCTCATGCGGCCGCTGCTGAAAAAGGTAAGCGAGTTGGGGCTCGTGCCTTTGGTGCATACCAATGCCGAGTCGAACATGGAAGCGGTATGGCGATTGGAGCGGCTGGCCCTGGAATTCCCGGAACTCACGTTTGTGGCCATGGATGCCTTGACGACGAATGTAAATAGCCAACTCGTGCTGGACATTGCGAAGCGCACGCCCAATATCCTGTTTGACACTGCGCAGGTGCGCAGTTCAGGCTACATCCGGCACTTCGTCGAGGCGGTGGGGTCCCGCCGGTTGGTCTTCGGTAGCCTGTTTTACTCCTACCCGGCAAGCTATGAGCGTTGCGCCTCGCTGGAAGAGGTGAAGGCGGCGCGAATCAGTGACGAGGATATGGTTAACATCCTCTCGCTCAATGCGAAGAAACTCTTTAGGCTAACATAGCCGTAGCCCCGGAAGACCGATGTCCTTAAAGACGGACGTCCTGGTTCGTCACGAGCGACTGCTTAGGTTCAATCCCCTGGCTTATCGAGCAGTTAAATATGGCCGGAAAACAGTCGGGCAAAAGGGGAGGAGAAATTTGTGGCCTTGACAGCCTCTAACCACGTTTCTATTCCTTCTTTTATGTACGGCACGGCATGGAAAGAAGAGACGACTACGGAGATGGTGCAATTAGCAGTGACGTCAGGCTTCAGGGCCATTGACACGGCCAATCAACTGATCCATTACCAGGAAGCCCTGGTCGGTAAAGCCCTGCAGGCACTCGAAAAGGAAGGCATCAAACGAGACAGGCTGTTTCTCCAAACCAAGTTTACTCCGCTCGGGGGCCAAGGCGGTCGAGCCCCCTACGATGCCTCGGCCGATCTTGCCACCCAAGTGAGACAATCCTTTGACAGCTCGTTGGCCCACCTGGGCACCGAGCATGTGGATTCCTATGTCTTACACGGGCCTTATTCGCGGTGGGGTTTGGGGGAAGCGGATTGGGAGGTGTGGGCGGCCATGGAAGGTCTCTATCAATCAGGAAAAACCACGATGATCGGCATCAGCAACGTCACGGCCGGTCAACTTGCGTATTTTTGCGAACAGGCGAATCTTAAACCCATGATAGTCCAGAACCGGTGTTACGCCGCACGCGGCTGGGACCAGGAAGTTAGGGAGATTTGCCAAGCCCATGGCATCATCTATCAAGGGTTTTCGCTGTTAACCGCCAATAGAGAGGTGCTTGCTGATCCAGAAATTCGGGCGCTCGCCAGACGGTTAGGCACTGGTTGCGCGCAGATCATCTTTCGGTTCGCCATGCAAATCGGAATGCTCCCGTTGACCGGCACCACGAGCCAACAACATATGAAAGAAGACCTCGAGGTCGAACAGTTCACACTCTCGACCGAAGAAATCCAGCGGATTGAAAGGATTGCGCTGTAAAGAGAAACCCGCACCAGTTCCCGCCGTCATCCCCGCGGCGGAAACACCACATTCGAAGAGTCCCTCGTTCTTAACAATTTGACTGCGCGTTCAACGTCATCAACTTGAATCAACCGGCTCAGACTCATCTTGTCATGGCGCAACCGGCTCTCTCCGCGAAGCTGCAGCGGCTGGCGTTGGCCAATGTCTGCTTAGGGCAGTTCATGACCGCGTTGGACTCGCGCTCGGTGATCGTTGCGCTGCCGACGATATCCGTCTATTTCGGTACCTCGATGGCGGTGGTCCAATGGATCCCCCTGGCTTATCAGCTTACGGTTATCGGCTTTGTTTTGAGCCTGGCCCGCTTGGGCGACATGCTGGGTCGCAAAAAGATTTACGGTCTGGGATTTTTGCTGCTTATTGTGGGCTCTGCATCCTGCGGGCTCAGCACCGGACTGTGGCAACTCATCACTTTCCGAGTTCTGGCAGGCATCGGCGGAGCCATGGTCTTGGCCAATGGGCGGGCGATCGTTTCGACCGTCTATGCACAAGAGGGGAGAGGTCGAGCGCTCGGGATGTCTTCAATGGCCTTCCATATGGGATATATCACTGGACCTTCCTTGGGGGGATTTCTTATCGACACCGTGGGCTGGCGCTGGATCTTTTTTGTCAACCTGCCGGTCGCCGTGGCAGCGGCTTTCATGGCATGGAAAGTCCTGCCTGAGACGGCGACCTATAGGGGAAAATACTCCATGGATCCGATGGGAATGTTGACGTTGCTGTTAACCGCGGTGTCACTGATTATGGGTTTGCAGCAGATAGCCAGGTCAGGAGTCGGCTGGATCGCGGTGGCGGCCTTTCTGCTTGCCGGAATTTTTCTCGGCTTGCTGTTGCATTTTGAGCGCAAGAGCCCGGCCCCACTGCTCGATCTCTCGCTATTCAGGGTACGACTACTCACCGCGGGAATCCTGAGCAATCTTTTTATTGTAATCTCTCACAGCTCGACGTTCTTCCTATTGCCGTTTTATCTGCAGGGGATTCTACATTTTACCCCGACCCAGGTGGGCGTGACGATTATTTTTTTCTCTCTGGTCATCGTGTTTTTGGCTCCGCTCGGGGGATGGCTTGGGGATCGGCTCGGCTCACGGCTGCTTTGTATCGCAGGGTCTACTCTGAGCGTGATCAGTATGCTTGCTTTGTCACGCTTGGGAGCGGACGCTGGCCAGGCAGCAGTGATGATTCCTCTCATGATCCTGGGACTGGGTTGGTCGCTCTTCCAGGCGCCTAACCTGAGTGCGATCTTCAGCGCGGTGGAGCCACGATACGTCGGGCCGGTGAGCGGGATATCCTTAACATCGGCCAACATGGCCAATGCCCTGGGAGTTGCCGTTGGAAGTGTGCTGTTTCTGCGCTGGCTGAATTACTACGGATTGAACGGCTCAGTTTTGCCCCCGTACACACAATGGGCAGAAAACCCCGATGTCTTCATCAAGGCATTCCAGAATTCGTGGCTCATCATCGCGGGGTTGACAGCGATCAGCATCGTCACTGCGGCGATGCGCGGGGTCGATCCTCGAGCGCGCAAGGGCGCGTAATGCCGTTTCCTCCGAAAACGGACCGAAGGCAAGCCTTCCACTCGCAGCCGATAGGCCTCTGGAGCCAAACAAGTATTTTACCAATCTGACGTTGGCGGCGCCGTATTGCGAAACGGGGCGGTATGCCGACGCGCTGCCACTCTTTGAACAGGGCCTTTCTCAGTTCGAGAATTCCGCCAAACGCAGCGAGAGCAAGGAACAAGGGTTTTCCCCATAAGGCGATTGGATTCCTTGACGCTTCCGTTGCTCTCCTGGTAGATTTGCTCCGATTCAGCTACGGAAGGGCACCGGGCTGACAATCAGGAGGTCGCAGCTTCATGGGCAGAGGCGCTGAGTTCCGGCTGCAGCAGAGTAAATCTGCGAAGTCCGAAACGCCGGAGTCGGGAACAAAGCGGAGCCTCTTACGGGATTACCCCAATGCCTTTGTTATTGCGCCCGCGCTTACTCTTCTCGCCGGCCAAGTTTTGGCGGCTGCGAAAAGCGAATTTCTACCGGTAGCGGTCCCTTTCGCCGTCATTGTTGTTTTCGTTGTTCTCGTTGCCGCCAAGGCATGGAGGTGGGGATTGCTGGCGTTGGTTTCTGGCGGGACCCTTTTCGCCGGCTACTTAATGCATGACGCCGCGCTCAGGCCGAAATTGCCTGCGCGCCATTTGCGTTTGGCCAGTCACCTAACTGAGCATCTGTATCTTGAGGCGGTTCATTACCGCGAACCCGAGAGACTGCCGGACCGCAGCCGCTGGTATCTTAGGGCGGAGCGAATCTGGTCTCCTCAGGGATCCCAGGAGACGGAGGGCCGCATCCTTGTTACTGTCGGAGCGGATAAGGCCGAATGGCGGTACGGCGACCGCGTGCGGTTGTGGCTAAGGGTTCGTCCGCCGCGGAATTTCGGGAATCCCGGCTCGTTCGACTATGAAAGCTACCTCGCGCGCCGGAAGATCTATTTGACGGCGTATCTAGAGACCGATGTCGGGGTCGGATTGCTCCACAGAGAACCTGGCGGGCTCTGGGGATGGGTGGAGTCTTTGCGGCGCGAGATCGGCCGGTTTTTTGACCGTCATCTCGAATCGGCGGATGCCGCTCTGATGAAAGCGCTGGTAGTTGGCGATATGGGAGGCATCACCCGGGAGCTGCGCGAGCAATCGGCGGCCGCGGGCGTCGCGCACGTTCTTTCGATCTCCGGCCTGCACGTGGGGATGTTGGGTGTCGTGGTTTTTTTTCTAGTTCGCTTCGTGGGTTCGTTCAGCGCAACTTTAATGCTGCGCTGGAACTTACTCAAGATCGCGACGGTCTTTTCCTTCCTGGCGGTTCTCTTCTACACCTGTATCGCGGGCGCGATGGTGCCTACTGTGAGATCAGCGATCATGATCGCTGTCTATGAGTTTGCCGTTCTCCTTGACCGCGAGGAGGAGGTTTTTAGCAGCCTTGCACTCGCGGCTCTGATCATTGGGCTGGTTTGGCCGGGAGTTGTCGCGGAGATCTCCTTTCAGCTCTCGTTTCTCGCGATTCTTGCCATTGTCTGGGGCATGCGCAAGGCCCAACAGTGGTGGCCCGCGAAGCGAAGTGCCGAGCATCCCAAGGAGAAAGGCTGGTTGCGACCGAGAATGCGGGGCTTCACGTTTTTCATCGCGGTTCCGATTCTGGCAACCGTGGGAACCGGACCAATGATTGCCCATCATTTCGGTCACTTGTCTCTGGCGGGTTTTGTCTCCAATCCCGTGATCGTCCCGCTGGTGGGCTTTGCTGTGGTCCCGATGGGTCTCGTCACCGGCTTTCTCTCGCTGGCGGTGCCCGGTTTGGCCCAATGGCTGCTCAACGTTGCTCAACCCATGCTGTGGTTGAATGAGGCCTTGGTGTCGTTTTTTGCCTCTTTACCGCTTGCAAGCATCAGTGTGCCGATCCCGAACATCGTGGAAGTCGGGTTGCTTTATGTCTTTCTGTTATCGTTCATGGCCGTTCAAACACGCCGCCAGCTCGCTTTGGCTTGCGTGATCTTTTTGCTGGGCAGTTTTGGCTGGGGATACTACTGGTGGCAGGAGCGGTGGAACCGAAGCGAGCTCCGAATCACACACCTCAGCGTCGGGCAAGGAGATGCGGCCGTGGTGGAGTTTCCCGGTCGCAAGGTATTGATCCTAGACGCCGGCGGCACGGCAAGCGGAGAGTTTGATCCGGGAGAGTCAATCGTCGCGCCCTTCTTGCGGGCGCGTAAAATACTCAACGTTGATTATCTCGTGCTGGCTTATCCACGCAGCGATCATTACGGCGGGATGAAATCGATTGTGCAGCAATTCTCTCCTCATGAGTTTTGGTCCGGGTCAAGCCGGGGTGAGTCGGTGGCTTATCGCGAGCTTGAGGAAGCGCTGGAAAAAAGCAATGTCCGAAGACGCGTGCTGGACCCGCGCGATCCTTGTCAGAACATCGAAGGCGTTGAGTTCTGTGTGATTGGCGGCTCGAACGAAACCGCCGCAGAGGCATCCCTTGTCGTTCGCTTCGCTTATCAGGACGCGAGCTTTCTCTTTGCCGGCGATGTCGGCGCGCGGGAAGAGAAATCGCTTTTGAGACAAAAAGCCCCCCTCCACAGCATCGTCATAAAGGTCCCCCGCCACGGGAGCGCAAATTCCAGTACGGAAGAGTTCGTGTCAGCCGCGAAACCCCGCCTGGCAGTTTTGTCTGTGGGGCAGCGCAATCCATTTGGCCTCCCGCGGGCGGAAGTCCTCACGCGCTATCGTCAAGTGGGAGCCGAAATTCTGCGCACGGATGAAGACGGTGCGGTAATCCTGGAAACCGACGGCAAGAAATTGACTTATCAAGGCTATCGAAGCGGACGGCGCGGGAGCCTCGTTCTTGACGCTTCGTCGTAAGTTCGGGTATTGAATCAGAGTTAGATTTTCACGGGCCGGCTCAAAGATATTGCGCAAGGAGAAGGGCGACGAAGATAGGGGTTTTTCTTCCCATTTCAGGAAGAGCGGCTAGCCCGGAGACGTTGGCCCAAGCCGCCATCCAGGCGGAGACGCTGGGTTTCAATTCTGTGTGGACGGCGGATCGAATCATCATCCCGTGGAAGATTGCCACCACGTATCCTTACAGCAGCGACCAGCAATTTATCGTCCCGCCGGACCGGCCCTTTCTTGAGCCGCTGGCCTGCCTCGCCTTCCTCGCCGGACAGACCCAGAGGATAGACTTGGGAATGAGCGTCTTGGTTTTGCCTTACCGGCATCCGCTCTACTGGGCGAAAATCGCCGTGACAATCGACCGGCTCTCAAAGGGGCGCTTACTCATGGGGATCGGCGTCGGCTGGATGGAAGAGGAATTCAAAGCCCTGGGTGTTGCCTTTCGCGAGCGCGGCGAGATCGCGGACGAGCAACTGCGGATCTTGCAGGAGCTATGGGTGGAAGAGCGATGCAGTTTTGCCGGCCGTCACTATCAGTTCGAAGACGTGGCCTTTGCTCCGAAACCTGTTCACGGAAAGATTCCAATCTGGGTGGGTGGGGAAGGCCGCAGGGCGCAGCGCCGGGCGGGGGAATTCGGTGATGCCTGGTTCCCGTATTTCGTCAAAATTCGTCCTGGCGAACTTTCTTCCCGCTTCGAAAACGTCCGGCTCTGGGCCGTTCGCGCAAAGAGAGACCCAGACGTCATGAGTTTAAACTGCTGCCTTCCCATCGAACTCACGGAGAAGGCCGTTCCTTATCAAGATGGATCTTTGATCGGGAACTGCGAGCAGATCCGTATCGCTCTCAAGGCCTATGAACGGGCCGGGGTCCGTCACCTCGCGCTCCAGTTCATGGTCCCGCATTGGCCGGAGCGAAGGGGACAAATCGAGTTGTTTGCCAAGGAAGTACTGCCGTCCTTCAGGAATCCGGCAGACGCCTCTCAATAACATCTGATCTCGATCTCATTGCCATCGGGATCGAGAAGGTAGACAGAGGTGGCACGCCCCCGCGCGCCCCAGCGGGAAACCGGGCCATTGAGCACTGGAACTTCTTGGGCTTTCAAGTATTCGACGACCTCGGGCAAGTCAACGTTTTGCGCCACAAGGCAAAAATGGTTGAGGTTTCCTTCAATCTTGCCGTCGCTCGAGCGCGGAGCCGAGGGGCTTCCTTTGGAGCTAAGATCGATGATGGTATCCTGGTTGACGCGCACGGATGGAAACCCCACCTTTCCCGCCTTGAATTCCTCCACTCTCTCGCCGCGGAGTCCGAGGACTTCCGTGTAAAATTTGAGGGAACGTCCGATATCGCTGACATTGAGCACGATGTGATCCAGCTCGCTAACCTTTATGGGTGTCATCTTAGACCTCCGTTTGATTTATTAACAACAGTTAAGGTGAGTTCGGATCTCCCGGCGAACCACCGATCGTTTTCCCTGGGTTTAGTCTGGGCGATTTTCACCGATTTGTTAAGAGCTGTGGAAATAGAAGCGCGTTTGCCTAACAGGCATTCTCTTTGTATGGTGTAGGGCTAAAGCGATTTTCGTAGTGGTTGCGGAACCTATGAGGGTGACGAGCATCAAGGGGTTTGCTGACGTTCTACCCGGAGAAGTGGAAACGTGGCGTTTTGCTGAGGAGAAGGCGCGCCAAGTGTTTGCCACTTACCATTTTTCGGAAATCCGGATTCCGATCCTGGAAAAGACAGAGCTTTTTCGGCGCTCGATCGGTGACACTACGGACATCGTGGAAAAGGAGATGTATACCTTTCCCGACCAAGATCAGGAGGCGACGTCCATTACGCTCAGGCCTGAAGCTACGGCCGGTGTCGCGCGCGCTTACGTGGAGTCCGGTATGCACCAGATTGAACCGGTGCGCAAGCTCTTTTATCTGGGCCCGATGTTTCGCAGGGAGCGGCCCCAGAAAGGAAGGCTACGGCAGTTTCACCAGATCGGCGGAGAGCTATTGGGCCGGAGCGACCCGTTGGCCGACGTAGAGATTCTTTTGCTCCTGGCAGATTTCTTCGGTTCGCTTCAGCTTGATGGGTTGGAATTGGAACTAAACTCCCTAGGGGATGTGCGCTGCCGACCAGTTTACCGGGCCTCTCTTCTCGAATATCTGCGCGCGCAGCAAGAAGCGCTGTGCGAGAACTGCCGCCGCCGGATGGAGCGCAACCCCTTGCGGGTACTGGATTGCAAAGAACCCACATGCGTCAAAATCGCGGCCCAGGCGCCTTCGATTCTGTCTTTTCTGTGCGCGGACTGTAAGACTCACTTCGCAAGCGTGCAGCAGCTTTTGCGGGTGTCGGGGCTCAATTATCAGCTCCGGCCGGGCTTGGTGCGCGGGTTGGACTATTATTGTCGCACCACCTTTGAGTGGACAAGCAAGGGTTTGGGTTCCCAGAACGCCGTTGCTGCCGGAGGGCGCTATGATGGATTGGTAGAAGACCTGGGGGGGCCGCCCACGCCCGGTGTTGGTTTTGCTTTAGGGCTGGAACGGCTCGCATTACTCTTGGGCAAGCAGGATGATGCGGGATTGCTAAGGCCGGATCTCTACCTCGTCTGGTTAGGTGAGCCAGCGCGGAACTGGGCGTTTCCGGTCGTTCACAGGTTGCGCCGCAACGGCTTGATCGTCGAGATGGAGGGCGAGGAGCGAAGTCTTAAGAGTCAAATGAGACGCGCCGACAAGTTTCGTGCTGTGCACGTGTTAATCGTCGGGGAGAACGAGATGAAAGGTGAAAAAGCGATCCTGCGCAAAATGGACAGCAAGGAACAGACCGAGGTGCGTCTGGATCAGGTCGAGGAAGCTTTGCGGCGCGCGTGATGAGGCCATGAAAGTAGAAAGATTTTTCGGCGATGCTCTGGGCGATTGGAAGCGAAGCAATTACTGCGGCGAGCTTCGTCCGGGCTCCGTTGGCCAAGAGTTGACGCTTATGGGTTGGGTGCAACGGCGGCGGGATCATGGGGGGCTGATCTTTATCGACCTGAGGGATCGGACAGGCATTGTGCAAGCGGTTTTTAATCCCGAGATTGATGCCCCCTCGCATGAAAAGGCCAAACAAGTTCGCGCGGAGGATGTGATCGCGGTGCGCGGGGTGCTCGGGCGGCGGCCTGCGGAAACCATCAACCTGCAATTAGCGACCGGCGAAGTCGAGCTTGCGGTTGGCGACGTGAGATTGCTGAGCGCGTCGGAGCCGCCGCCCTTTTCCGTCGAGGACGAAACCGAAGCCAATGAAAACACGCGGCTTAAATACCGCTATCTGGATATCCGGCGCCCGCAACGCTTTGCCGCCCTCAATCTGCGCTATCGCATGGTGAAGCAGATTCGCGATTACCTTGACGAACGGGGGTTCCTTGAGGTGGAAACGCCGTTGCTCACCAAGAGCACTCCCGAGGGAGCGCGGGACTACCTGGTTCCCAGTCGAATCTATCCGGGGAAATTCTATGCCCTGCCCCAGTCGCCCCAGCTTTTTAAGCAAATTCTCATGGTCGGCGGAGTCGACCGCTATTTCCAAATCGCCCGCTGCTTCCGCGATGAAGATTTGCGCGCGGACCGCCAACCGGAATTCACTCAGTTGGATATCGAGATGGCGTTCATCCAGCGCGAAGACATTTTCGTCTTGATCGAAGGCATGATCCAGAGAATTTTTAAAGAGCTCAAAGGCGTTGAGTTTCGGAGACCGTTTCGCACTCTAACCTGGCAGGAGGCGATGTCGCGCTATGGCACCGACAAACCTGATCTGCGGTTTGCCCTGGAGCTAAGAGATTTCTCGTCGCTTTTTGCCAACTCGCAAGTGAAAGTCTTCTCCAATGTGCTTGCAAGAAAAGGCCTGGTAAAAGGTTTGACCGTATCGGGCCGAGAGTTTTCGCGCAAAGAGCTGGAAGACCTCACCTCCTTCGTTGGCACTTATGGTGCCAAGGGCCTCGCCTGGATCAGGTTGACGGATACGGAGTGGCAATCGCCGATCGCCAAGTATCTGACGCAGGACGAGCGGCAGGCGATCTTGAAGGTTGCCGAGGCGAAATCCGGAGACTTTGTGTTTTTTGTCGCTGACGATGAAAAAATCGTCAATGAGGCTCTGGCAAACCTGAGGTTGCATTTGGCCGAGAGGCTGGGGCTCAACCGTGACGAAGCCTATGAGATCCTCTGGATTGTCGATTTTCCTCTTTTTGAATATGATGCCGTGGAAAAGCGGCTGCAGTCCGTTAATCATCCCTTCACAGCGCCCGTGGAAGAAGATCTTGACTTGCTTGTGGAAAAGCCGTCAAAAGTTCGGTCCAAGGGCTACGATTTGGTTTTAAACGGTACCGAAATAGGGGGCGGAAGCATTCGTATTCACCAGGTCGGGCTCCAGCAACAGATTTTTGAATTGCTGGGGATCGGGGCTCAGGAGGCCGAGGAAAAGTTTGGGTTTTTTCTCGAGGCGTTAAGATACGGCACTCCGCCGCACGGTGGTATCGCCTTTGGCGTTGACCGCCTCGCGATGATCCTGAGCGGATCGCGCTCGCTGCGCGACGTGATTGCTTTTCCCAAAAGTCAAAGGGCCGTGTGTCTTCTTACCGATGCTCCCTCCGCGGTCGATCCGCGGCAGCTTAAAGAACTCGGTCTCAAGATCGACGTGGCGGGATAGGGGCTGAGAAGCATGCACAACTTGCTCTTCTTAACTTGAGCGGCCTTTAGTTCCTTGCTACCTTAGACGGACATTTATGCATGTTTTGCTGTTGTTCTCTCTCGTGTTGTTTTCTTGCAGTTTGGGTCCAACGAACCTTCAGGTGCGCACGGCGGATGACCTGAGGTCTCGTGGAATCAAGCGAATTGCCGCGATGCCTGTCGAATTCGTTTCCGGCACAAACCTCGGAACCTCCAGTTATGGTTCCAATGAGCCCCCACAGCGCAGAACCCTTGAGAAGAGTCCTGGCGCTCTAGTCACCGACTATCTCTACGCGGCGCTCGTGGCATCGCCTAACTGGCAGGTCGTCTCCGAGCGCGAGGTTGGGGAGATGAGGGCGACGATTCCTGACGGCAGCGGTAACCAAGCCAGGAAGCTCGGGGAACTGGTCTTTGCAGATGGCGTTGTTTTCGGACGTGTTGTTCGGTTTCGCAATCGGGTGGGCGAGGATCTGGGGGTCCAAAGCCCGGCCTCGGTTGCTTTCACGCTCCAGCTCATGGATGTGAAACGGGGAGATATTGTTTGGACGGCAGAATATCAAGAAACCCAGAAGCCCCTGAGTGCTAATCTGTTTGCGATTGGCGATTTTACGCGCAGGGGCGCTAAATGGCTCACGGCCGAGGAGCTGGCCCGCGACGGTGTGCAGAAGGCGGTTGAGCAGTTAAACCAAATGCTTTATCGCTAGTGCCACCGCGCTCATCGGTCCATCCAAAAGCGCGTATATTCCTGAAGGTGGGTGAGCGTTGATAGATCGGTCATGCGATCGAGGTACACTTTGCCTTGGAGATGATCCCATTCGTGCTGAATCACGCGCGCATGGAATCCGGACGCGGTAAAATCCATACGATCACCTCTGGCATTGTCAGCGGAGACTTGAATATTTTTGTAACGAGGAACCCTTCCTCTGAGCTCAGGAATGCTCAAGCAACCTTCCCAGTCTTCCTCTATTTCCACAGTTAATAGAGTCAAAGTGGGGTTGATCAGGACCGCAAGGGGAACTCGCGGCTTGCTCGGGTAGCGCGGGTTCTCGGAGACTTCCAAAACGGCGATTTGTTGCGATTCGTGGACTTGCACGCCAGCGAGGCCAACGCCGTCGTACTCCCTCATGGTAGCGACCATGTCGGCGATGAGCTTCTGGATCTCAGAGGATTGAATTTGCTCGCGTGGAATCGGCGCCGCGGGCCGGCGCAATATGGGATTTCCGAGGCGTGCGACTTTGAGAATCGACATGGATTGTTCTTATCATAGGCGCGCAACCGATGAAAATGCTCGGGTAAAACCGCCGATTGAACCGCCGCGACCTTGACATCGTGGACCTATTAGGTCTATATTTTAAACGGTTGAAGCAAAGAGTCGGAAAAAACAAGTGAAACACAGGAAAAGATCGTTCGCCGATGACTCCTAACGAGGGTTAGGAAGCGATGAGCGGAGGCCCTTATGCGCAAGATTAAGCCGGATGCGGTGAGGAGTTCCCTGATGCATGTGGGACGGCGGGTTGATTATGCACTGCGGGCCCTTTCCTATCTGGCCGCGCAGTCTCCAGGTCGAATCGTCAGCCGGACCGAGATTGAGAGTAAACAAGACATTCCGTCGTCCTATTTATCAAAAATCATGAAAGATCTGGTTGCAGCCGGCCTCGTCGTGTCCCATCCTGGTTGCCATGGCGGATTTAGTTTGGCGAAGTCGGCCCAGGCGATCAATGTTAGGGAAGTTTATGAAAGTGTGGAAGGTCCGCTGGTGCTGATGCAGTGCTTGGACCGGGGCGAGGATTTTTGTCGCTACGATACGGTCTGTTCACAGATTTCGGTTTGGGACCGGGCTCAAAGTTTGGTTGCAAGTTACCTTACTAAGGTTTCCATTGGGGATATTGCGGACCAGCGCGGACTCAAAGAGCGGCTTGTGGCTGCGCATGGCTGATGAGGGAAACCTAAAAATCTCACGCGTCAACGCGCGAGATTAGCGCAAAAAAGGCGGGGGGTTCATGAGAACGAATGCTGACAGACTAGAAGAATTGGTGAGTCACGACTACAAGTACGGGTTCGTGACCGAGATCGAGGCGGATTCTCTGCCGCGGGGGTTAAACGAGGATATTATTCGGCTGATCTCTGCGAAGAAGAACGAGCCTGAGTTCATGCTGGAGTGGCGCCTCAAGGCTTACAGGTATTGGACAAAACTAGAAAAGTCTATGGCGGAACCTAAGTGGGCAAATATTAAGTATTCCCCCATCGATTACCAAAGAATCATTTATTACTCCGCTCCGAAGACCAAGGGGGAGCGGCCGAAGAGCCTGGACGAGGTTGATCCGGAGCTGCGCGCCGCGTATGACAAGCTAGGCATTCCTTTGAGAGAGCAAGAGGTCCTGAGTGGAGTTGCGGTGGATGCGGTCTTCGACAGCGTTTCAGTGGCGACAACGTTCAAACAGAAATTGGCCGAATTGGGGATCATCTTTTGCTCCTTTTCGGAGGCGGTGCAGGAGCATCCGCAGCTGGTTCAAAAATACTTGGGATCTGTGGTGCCCTATACAGACAATTTTTTTGCTACCCTCAACTCGGCAGTCTTCAGCGACGGGTCATTTTGCTACATTCCCAAAGGAGTGCGCTGCCCGATGGAGCTCTCTACGTACTTTCGGATCAACGCGGCGGAGACGGGGCAGTTTGAACGCACGCTGATCATCGCTGATGAAGAGAGCTACGTGAGCTACCTGGAAGGCTGCACCGCGCCGATGCGGGACACAAACCAATTGCATGCGGCGGTGGTCGAATTGATTGCCCTTGATAACGCCCAGATCAAATATTCGACGGTGCAAAACTGGTACCCCGGTGACCGGGAGGGAAGAGGCGGCATCTACAATTTTGTCACCAAACGGGGAAAATGTCTCGGGAAGAACTCTAGAGTTTCGTGGACGCAGGTCGAAACCGGCTCGGCAATTACCTGGAAATACCCGAGCTGCATTCTGCAGGGAGATCATTCGACGGGGGAGTTTTATTCCGTGGCGCTGACCAATAATTATCAACAGGCGGACACCGGCACCAAGATGATCCACATCGGAAAAAACACCAAGAGCACCATCATCTCCAAAGGCATCTCCGCCGGACACGGGCAGAACACTTACCGCGGGCTCGTCAGGATCATGAAAGGTGCCAGCGGGGCGCGGAATTACTCTCAGTGCGACTCTCTGCTGCTCGGAGAGACGTGCGGTGCGCACACCTTTCCTTATCTTGAGGTCATGAATAACGAATCCCAGGTGGAACACGAAGCCTCCACTTCGAAGATTGGCGAGGACCAGCTCTTCTACTGCTGCCAGCGGGGAATCGCGGCCGAGGATGCAGTGACCATGATCGTAAGCGGATTCTGCAAGCAAGTTTTTCGGGAGCTGCCGATGGAATTCGCTGTGGAGGCGCAAAAGCTCTTGGGTGTCAGTTTGGAGGGAAGCGTTGGTTAGATCCCAAACCGGCGTGGTAAAGGGAAAGATGCTGGAAGTCAAAAATTTACACGTCAAGGTAAACGGGAACGAGATCCTCAAGGGCATCGATTTGTCCGTCAAAGCGGGCGAGGTACATGCGGTGATGGGGCCCAACGGCTCGGGAAAGAGTACATTGGCCAATGCCCTTGCGGGACGGGAAACTTATGAGGTGACGGCGGGGGAAGTGCTATATGAGGGAAAAGATCTGCTGGCAATGGCGCCGGAGGAGCGCGCTCGGGAAGGGATCTTTCTTGCCTTCCAATACCCGGTAGAAATTCCCGGCGTCAGCACGACTTATTTTCTCAAGGCGGCCGTCAACGCCGTTCGGAAGCATCGGGGGCTGGAAGAGTTGGACGCGATGGACTTCTTATCGTTGGTGAAGGAGCGGATGAAGCTTGTGGACATGGATCAGAATCTACTCAATCGTCCGATTAATGAGGGGTTTTCCGGAGGAGAAAAAAAGCGTAACGAGATCTTCCAGATGGGCATGTTGGAGCCCAAGCTGGCTATCCTGGATGAGACCGATTCCGGGCTTGATATCGACGCGTTGAAGATCGTCGCCCAGGGTGTCAACGCGCTGCGGAGCAAGGAGCGCGCCATGATCGTGATCACTCATTATCAGCGTCTCCTGGATTACATCGTTCCGGATTTTGTCCACGTTCTGTTCGCAGGTCGGATCGTGAAGTCGGGATCCAAGGATCTGGCACTGGAGCTCGAAGAAAAGGGCTACGCCTGGATCGAAGAGCAAGTACAAAGGAGCCAGCCCACGGGCGTCTAACGAGGTACCGGTCAGCCATGATGGAAGTTTCCAAAAGCTCGGATCAAGGCGATTTTTATCACTCTCAGCTGGCTCGATTCCATTCCGCAGCGACGAACGATGGCGATTCGTGGCCGCGCGCGCTGCGAGAGGCGGCGTTTTCCCGCTTCTCGGAGTTGGGCTTCCCCACGACCAACCACGAGGAGTGGAAATATACGAATGTTGGGCCTATCGCGCGCACGCCATTTATGCCGGCTGCGTTTGCCAGGGTTGGCTTGGAGAAATTAGCGCCCTTGGGATTAGCCTGGTTGGCAGAAAACAGATTGGTGTACGTGAATGGTCATTTTTCCGCCGAGCTTTCATTCCTTGAAAAGCTGCCGCGGCAAGTCAACGCCGGCAGCCTGAGGGATGCACTGAGCGGGGAGCGCGAGCTTGTGGCGCATCACTTGGGGCGGTATGCAACTTACAGAGATCACGCTTTCGTCGCCCTGAACACGGCTTTCATGCAAGACGGGGTGTTTCTTCGCGTTCCGAAGGGAACGACCGTCGAGAAGCCGATTCACCTGGTTTTCCTCGCGACCGGAAATGACAGTCCGAGGGTTTCGCAGCCGCGGAATCTCATTATCTTGGAAGAAAACAGCGAGGCTACGATTCTCGAAAGTTACCTGGGGTTGGAGGATAACGTCTACTTTACGAACGGAGTGACAGAGATTGCTTTGGCGGAAAACGCTGTGCTGGACCACACCAAGGTTGAGCGCGAGAGCAAGAGAGCGTTTCACATCGCCAGCCTGCACGTGCAGCAGGGAAGAAACGCGCGCTTCTTTTCGCACCTAGTTTCAACGGGAGGTTCTCTGGTTCGCAACGAAGTGAACACGGTTCTCGACGGGGAGGGCGGAGAATGCTCCCTGGATGGTCTCTTTGTCGTGGCCGCAAGACAACACGTGGATAACCGCACGAGAATCGATCACGTCCGGCCGCGCTGTAGCAGCCGTGAGTTATACAAAGGGGTCCTCGGCGGCGCGGCGCGCGGCGTCTTTAACGGCAAGATCTATGTGCACAAAAACGCCGCTAAAACGGACGCTAGGCAAACTAACAACAACCTGCTTCTGTCGAAGACAGCGTCCGTCGATACCAAGCCACAGCTGGAGATTTACAATAACGACGTGAAATGCACCCACGGATCAACGATCGGGCAAATTGATGCGCAGGCGCTCTTCTACTTGCGGAGCCGCGGCCTGGCGCAGACCGACGCGCAGCGCCTTCTGACCTTCGCTTTTGCGAGTGAGGTGATTGGAAGGATAAAGGTGGAACGTCTTCGGCTGCAGCTCGAAAATTGGCTGCTGGCGCGTTTTCACGGCGACGAAAGTGACGGGGAGACGGAATGACAACTCCAAGTCAAAGCGCGGCGCCTTTAACAGGCAAAGTCCCGCACTCAGGTCTGGACGTGGAGCGTGTCCGGGATGAGTTTCCGATTCTCAGGCAATCGATTCGCGGGAAGCCGCTTGTCTATCTGGACAATGCCGCGACGACGCAGAAGCCTCGTGCGGTCATTGACGCGATCCGCCGATACTATGCGATGGAAAACGCGAATATCCACCGCGGCGTGCATTATCTGAGCGAGCTCGCTACCAGGGAATACGAAGACGCCCGCGGTAAGGTCCAGCGATTTTTGAATGCCGCGGAGTCGAGCGAGATTATTTTTGTGCGCGGCACGACCGAAGGGGTCAATTTGGTCGCTCAGAGTTACGGCCGAGCGCATCTGAAGGCGGGCGACGAAGTCCTCATTACGGAAATGGAACACCACTCCAATATCGTGCCGTGGCAGATGATCTGCGATGAGGCGGGCGCCAAACTGCGGGTGGTCCCAATCAGCGACGCCGGAGAACTGTTGTTGGATGAGTATGAAAAAAGGCTTACGTCGAGAACGAAGCTGGTTTCGGTGGTCCATGTCTCGAACGTGCTCGGGACCATCAATCCGGTGAAAGAAATCATTGCCCTCGCCCATCAGCAGGGAGCGACCGTGCTCGTGGACGGGGCTCAGGCGGTTCCTCATCTGCAAATCGATGTCCGGTTCCTCGACTGCGATTTCTATGTTTTTTCCGGTCATAAGCTATTTGGTCCCACCGGCGTCGGCATCTTGTACGGCAAGAGAGCGCTGCTGCAAGCCATGCCTCCCTATCAGGGGGGCGGCGACATGATCAGTTCGGTGACCTTTGAGAAGACAGCATACAACGTTTTGCCTTACAAGTTTGAGGCTGGCACGCCGCACATCGCGGGCGGTGTCGGGCTCGGGGCGGCGATAGACTACGTGAATGAAGTCGGGCTCGAAGCGATTGCTGCCTACGAGCGCGCCCTGCTTTCATATGCTACCGAACGGCTTGCTGTGATTAAGGAACTGAAGATCATCGGCACCGCGAAGGAAAAGGTGGGCGTCGTCTCTTTCGTTCTCGATGGGGTGCATGCGCACGACATCGGAACCATCCTGGATCAAGAGGGAATCGCGATCCGAACCGGGCATCACTGTTGCATGCCGCTGATGCGGCGCTTCGGAGTTCCCGCGACGGCGCGAGCTTCGTTGGCTTTTTATAATACGAAGGACGAAATCGATTGTCTCGCGCGCTCCATCCCTGGGGTTCTATCGGTGTTTGCGTAATGTCTGAGCTGAGTGATCTTTACCAAGAGGTGATCCTCGACCACAATAGGCGGCCGCGCAATTTTCAGAAACTGGAGGGCGCCAATCGCCAAGCGGAAGGATTCAACCCGTTGTGTGGAGATCAGATTACGGTTTACTTGCTGCTCGAGGGGGATTTGATCAAAGACATCAGTTTCCAAGGATCGGGCTGTGCCATTTCGAAAGCGTCGGCTTCGATGATGACATCCACTGTCAAGGGCAAGACTAAGAGTGAAGGGGAAGCTCTGTTTGACAAGGTGCACAAGATGCTGACGGGCGCAGTTGCAGGAGACCCGGAAGAGTTGGGAAGGCTCGTGGCCCTTTCAGGGGTCTGCAATTTCCCTGCCCGGGTAAAATGCGCAAGCCTTGCCTGGCACACTCTGCGCGCGGCATTAGAGGCAAAGGAAGACCCTGTCTCCACGGAATAGTTCAAGCAACCATTGAGGTAAAGGGATAAGAACTCATGGAAACTTCACTTGGTAAGGCGCTGGTTATGGAAGCCGAGATCATCGAGGCTCTACGGACGTGCTTTGATCCGGAGATTCCGGTCAATATTTATGAATTGGGATTGATTTATGATGTCCAGGTGGAATCCGGCGGCAGCGTGAAAATCATTATGACACTTACCTCGCCCAGCTGCCCGGCGGCACAGTCACTGCCGTCGGAGGTCGAAGCCAAGGTCAGGTCCGTTCCGGGGGTTGCCAGCGTCGAACTAGAGTTGGTATGGGAGCCACCCTGGGAACCAGCCAAGATGTCCGAGGCGGCCAAGTTGCAACTTGGAATGTTCTAACCGCCGTCTTTTTAATCGATCCGCTAGGAGATGTGGAGGCTAAAGACGAACATGGCAAGAGAGCGAGCAACGACAAAACTCAACGAAGGCGCGCGCACGAACTCCTGGCCAACAAGGGAATCTACTGCCGCGGACTCGGCGGTTGAGGAAACTGAAGAGCAGGTCTTACCGGAAGTGCTTGAAGCGACTGATCCAGCCGAAAGCGAGCCTGAGGAAGAGGCTGAAATTGAGACGGAAACAGATGAAGGGGCCGACCCCATTACGCTCTATCTCCAGGAGATCGGCGCGTTTCCCCTTTTAAGCCGAGCGGGTGAGGTCGAATTGGCGAGAAAAAAGGAAGAGGGGGAGACGCGCGTTCTGGAGGAGGTTTTTTCCTCGCCGATCGCGCTGCGATATGTCATGGATCTAGCTGAAAAGGTCAAAAGAGAGGAATTGAAAATTGGCGACGTCGTGAGTTTTACCGACGACGATGCAGCGTCGGCGGAGCTCCAAGAGGCTTATCGAACGGATTTTCTGATGACCGTGGCCAAGATCCGGCGATGGTCCCGCTCGTGCGAGCGCCTGGCCACGAAATCGGGAAGGGTCAGAATCCGCAAGAGCCAACGGGAACGGTTCGAGAAAGCATTGCAGCAGAAACAGCGGGAAATCATCCAGGGTCTTGCCGAGCTGGGAATCGCCAATGTCCATACGGAGAATGTCGTATCTCACCTGAAACAAATGCACGCTCGGTTGGCGGCGTTGGAAGAGAAACTTCGGCGCACACCCGGGAAAAAAGCGGCTCCCATTGTCGCCGAGATCCGGTTGATCGAAAGGCAAGCGGGTCTCCCGGGATCGGAAGTGAAACGCCGCGTGCACGCCATCGAGGAGGGTGAGTCAAAAGTCAACCGGGCAAAGAAGGAGCTAACGGAAGCGAATCTCCGGCTCGTGGTCAGTATCGCGAAAAAATTCGTCAATCGTGGGCTCCAATTTCTTGACCTGGTCCAGGAAGGAAACCTCGGATTGATGAAGGCAGTAGAGAAATTCGACTACCGTCTCGGATACCGCTTTTCCACTTACGCGAGCTGGTGGATCCGGCAGGCGATCACTCGGGGCATTACCGATACCGGTCGGACAATCCGGATTCCTGTGCACGTCGTCGAAACTAGGAATAAGCTGATCCGCATCGCGCGGCACTTGCAACGAAAGCTTGGACGTGAACCGTTTCCCGAAGAGATCGCAAAGGCCATGGGCTTGCAAGTCAAAGAGGTGCGGCGGATTATCAGGTTGGAAGGCGAGCCGGTGTCGCTGGAAACACCGGTGGGAGATGACGGAGAAAGTTCTCTGGGGGACTTTATTGAAAACCGACAGATTCCAAAACCGTTGGAGGAAGCGATGCATCTGAATCTGCAGCGGGAGATGCAGAAGGCGCTTGCCGTGCTCCCTCCGAGGCAAGAAAAGGTGATTCGCATGCGCTTTGGGATCGGTGAGGTACGGGAACATACTTTGGAGGAATTGGGGGAGAGGTTCTCAATCACGCGCGAGAGGATCCGACAGATCGAGGAGAAAGCATTGAGAAAACTGCGCTCCCCACGCGGGACAAGAAAGTCTCCAGGGCGCATCGATTTGCGCGCGCCTGGGGGGCAAGAGTCGCTGAGTTACTAGCCGGACCGGCCTGGCTTTTCTGTTTGCCTCAAGTCACACTTTCGTAGTTTCCCGGGCAGACTGCGGCAAAACTCTTAGTCCGCCCTTGGACTATACTCAGGACGAAACGTAGGGAAGCTTGAAAATGTCAAAAATTTCCGTTCGTGCTGAGCTCGGACCTGAGCCCTTCGACTCCGCTCAAAGATAAACTCCGCCTAAGGTCGAAGCATGGATTGTCCTTTTTTAGCCGCCGGCTAGGCGCAAGAGACGGCGGTGTGGTATTTGCGATTGACGCCGCCGGCGTGCGCGCGGTGTTTGAGGGCGATCCCGCCGCCGTGCTAATTGAGGGTAGGGAATCTAAGGCCTGTTGCAAGAGGGCACAACGATGGATGAAGTAAACGAACAAATGGAGGTGCGCCGCGAGAAGCTCGCGAAGCTCAAGAACGAGGGGATCGCCCCTTACCCGAATGACTTCAAAGCGTCGCACACAAGCGCGGCGATTCTGGCCCAATTCGGCGCGCTTTCCGATGCCGAGTTAAAGACCCAGGTGGGGATTTTTTCGTTGGCGGGTCGTATTATGGCGATCCGTTCTTTCGGCAAAGCCTCATTCTTTCAGGTTCATGACCGCAATGGGAGACTCCAAGTGTACGCGCGCCACGACCGGCTGGGGGAAACGGGCTATCAACTGTTTCGCAGCTTCGATCTTGGGGATGTGGTTGGGGTTTGGGGGAACCTCTTTCGGACCAAGACCGGCGAGTTGACGTTAGAGGCGCATGGACTAAGGCTTCTCAGCAAATGCTTGCGCCCGTTGCCGGAAAAATGGCATGGGTTGGCGGATGTCGAGACACGATACCGGCAGCGTTATCTGGACCTCATGGTCAATGCGGAGGCGAAAAGAGTCTTTGAACTGCGATCGCGCATTGTCCATATCGTGCGGCGCTTTTTCGAGGAAAGAGATTTTCTCGAAGTCGAAACGCCCATGATGCAGAAGCTGCCCGGGGGCGCTGCGGCCAGGCCGTTCATCACTCATCATAATGCGCTGGATTTAGATCTCTATCTGAGGGTCGCGCCGGAGCTTTACCTCAAACGTCTTTTGGTCGGAGGCATGGAGCGAGTTTTCGAGCTCAACCGGAATTTCCGCAACGAAGGCATCTCGGTCCGTCACAACCCGGAGTTTACCATGCTCGAGTTTTACCAAGCGTACGCTACCTATGAGGATTTGATGTCGCTGACCGAGGAACTCTTCGGCACGGTGGCGCGGGACGTGCTTGGCTCGCTGACCCTCTCATATGGGGGAACGGCCATCAGCCTGGAGGCCCCGTGGAGACGGCTGTCCATTCCGGCTGCTATCATGGAGTACGGAGGAGCCGCGGAGAGCGATCTCGCGACGCTGGAGAGCTTGCGTGTTTTCGCCCGTGAAAGGCAATTACAAGTGGATTTTAGTTTGGCACACGCAAAGCTCTTGGTCGAGGTCTTTGAACGGGTCGCTGAAGAGCACCTGGTGCAGCCGACGTTCGTCACCGGCTTTCCGGTGGAGGTTTCTCCACTAGCGAGGAGAAACGACGCGAATTCTGGGGTGGCCGATCGCTTCGAGCTTTATGTCGGAGGAAGAGAGGTCGCCAACGCGTTTTCGGAATTGAACGACCCTGTGGATCAACGCGAGCGACTTCAGGAACAAGCCGAAGCGCGGCGCGCCGGCGACGAGCTGGCGAGTCCCTTGGACGAGGATTTCCTGCGGGCGCTGGAGTTCGCGATGCCGCCGGCGGCGGGCGAGGGAATTGGTATTGACCGAATGGTGATGCTCTTTACGGACTCGCCCTCCATTCGCGACGTGATTTTGTTTCCTCTTCTCCGCCCGGAGAAATAAGTCCCCTACGACAATGCGGTACGAATGGTTCATCGGCTTGCGGTATCTCCAGTCGCGCCAGCGCGAGCGGTTTATTTCTCTAATCACGGTAATATCCGTCTTGGGGGTCATGATCGGAGTGATGACGCTGAATGTGGTCATGGGGGTCATGACCGGCTTCGAGGAAGTCCTGCGCGACCGACTTCTGGGCATCAACGCCCATGTTGCGGTCATGAAGCCGGGTGGCGTGCTGCAGGGTTATCGGGAACTATCCCAACGGGTGATGAAAGAGAAGGGGGTCGTCGCGGCGGCACCGTTGGTTTACGGCCAGGTAATGATCACTGCGGGTCGGCGCGTTGCCGGCGTCGTGGTTCGCGGTGTCGATCCCAAGCTCACGGACGCCGTTGTCGATATTACCCAGTACGTCAAGGAAGGAACATTGGCCGACCTGGCCAAACTGCATGCGGTCTCGACCGACGGTCAAGTGAACGAGTTGCCGGCCATCATCATTGGATCACGCCTCGCGGGACAACTCGGCGTTGCGGTGGGCGATAGCGTCCAGCTGGTATCGCCGATCGGGACTCCGACAGCGCTGGGCCTTATCCCGAGAATCAGGCGTTTTTATGTCGCCGGAATCTTCGAATCGGGTATGCATGAGTACGACAACACCCTGGTTTATATGAATCTCACCGATGCTCAGAAGTTCTTTGAACTTGGTGACGTCGCAACGACCATCGAAGTTCGGGTTCGGGATGTTTACCAGGCACGTGAGATCGCGAGTCAAATTCAGCGCGACCTAGGGCTGCCGTATTGGACCGAGGATTGGTCACGGCTGTGGCCTAACTTGTTTTCCGCGTTGCGGCTCGAGAAAACCGTGTATTTCCTGGTTTTACTCCTTATGATTCTAGTGGGGGCATTCAATATCATCTCGACACTGACGATGGTGGTCATGGAGAAGCGCAAGGACATCGCCGTGCTCCAATCCATGGGGGCGACACGCCACAGCATTAGGAAAATTTTCCTCCTCAAGGGGTGCGTGATTGGAGGAGTTGGAACGTTCTTTGGGGTGGTGTTCGGCTACGGCCTATGCCTGTTGATTCAGCGATATCAATTCATTGAACTTCCCAAGGACGTGTTTCTGATCTCGACGGTCCCTGTACGGATTTATCTTAGTAACTTCTCTCTTGTCGCTTGCGCTTCTTTTTTGATTTGTCTCCTGGCTAGCATCTATCCCGCACGCCAAGCGGCGAAGCTGGACCCGGTGGAAATCCTCCGTTATGAATGAACGAGAAAGAGTGGTCTCTAACCTCCCCTGTGCCTGCGCGCAGGGCAGCGACGAACTCCTGAAGGTTGAGCATTTGACCAAGTCTTTTGGCGAAGGAGACGAGAAAATCCATGTTTTGTGTGATTTGTGTTTGGAGCTTAAGACGGGCAATCGGCTGGCGGTTCTCGGGGAATCTGGGGTCGGGAAAAGCACCTTGTTACATATCCTTGGCACCTTGGACCGGCCGACGAGCGGCAAGATCATATACCGGGGAGCGGATCTGGCCTCCCTTGATGAACGCGAGTTATCCCGCGTCCGCAATCGCGAGATTGGCTTTGTGTTTCAATTCCATTATTTACTTCCTGATTTCGACGCGCTGGAGAATGTCATGATGCCTGCTCTGGTGGCGGGTTGGGCTTGGGATCGGGCGCGGGGGAGCGCGATGGAATTGCTCGATCTGGTAGGGTTAAAGAACCGAATACATCATCGTCCCGGAAAACTCTCCGGCGGAGAACAGCAAAGGGTGGCGGTGGCACGATCGGTTGTCCTTCAGCCACAAGTGGTTCTGGCAGACGAGCCAACCGGTGATCTGGACCCCCATACGGGAGAGGAGATTCAAAACCTTCTTCTCCGACTCAATGAAGAAAAGCGGGTCGCGCTGATTGTAGCGACCCACAATCAGCAGCTCGCCTTGCGGATCGGGCGTCGAGTTGAACTCCGAGAAGGTAAGCTTTACCCTTTTGAGTGATCAATTCGAGATCGAACTTTACAAAAGGTTGCGAATTTGTTAGAGAAAAGCGAATTGGAGTTGTTCCTTCTCAGGACGGTCACGAGTCCATGAATATAAAGCGGGGTGCAGTTTTCTCTTCTCTTGCTTCCGGGTTCCTGTTCGTTCTCGGGGTGCTTGTTCTGTTTCCCTGTCAGGCGACGGCCACGGAAGTCGTGAACGTTGTTGAGGTTAAAATCCGGGGCAATCTTAGGGTGGAAGAGGACGGCATCCGGATTCATCTCAAAGCGCGCCCGGGATCACCCCTCGATTCAGCCACGGTTGATCAAGATGTAAGGTCGATTTACCGTATGGGATTCTTTGATGATGTTAAAGCGGAGGTGTCTCCGGATGGAATTCTTACCTACATCGTTAAGGAGAAGCCGTACATCAAGGAGATCACCATTGAGGGGAATTCAAAAGTTGGCAAGGACAAGATTGAGACTGCCCTGGGCATCAGGCCCCGGACTATATTGGATAAGGACAAAGTCGCTGAGGGAGTTGAAAAAGTAAAGAAGCTTTACGAAGAAAGTGGGTACGGCAACGCAAAAGTCGACTACGCCATTTCGCCCGCCGAGAACAATCAAGCCTCGATTGTGATGTACATCGCGGAAGGGGAACAGCTGCTGATAGAGAAAATTTCCTTTGAGGGAAACCATTCGTTTTCGGATAGCGAGCTGAAGGGGCTCATGGGGACGAAAGAAAAATGGTTCCTCTCGTTTATTACCGGTCGCGGAGTGCTGGATCAGGATATTCTGACGAACGATGTGGCGGTATTGGCGGCCTATTATTATGATCACGGCTATGTCCGCCACAAGATTGATGAACCTGTGATCTTGCGCGGGTCGGAAGGGATTCAGATATTCATACGGATTCAGGAAGGAGAGCAATACCGGGTGGGCAAGGTTGAGCTGGGTGGGGACATGATTGAGGAACCAGAGAAGCTCTTGCAGTCGATCAAGCTGACGTCAGGTCAGATTTTGCGCGGCAACAGACTGAGAGACGACATTAACGGCTTGACGGAAAAGTATGCGAACAGGGGCTTTGCTTTCGTCAAAGTTGAGCCGGTGACAAAGGTCGACGATCAAGCCAAGAAGGTCGATATCGCCTATGTGATTACGCGCGGCCCACCGGTTTATTTCAACCGCGTGGTGATCGCGGGAAATACCAAGACTAGGGACAAGGTCGTCCGCAGAGAGATGAAAGTCGATGAGCAGGAGCTGTTTTCGGGAAACAAAATCAAGGAAAGTCGCAATGCTCTGCAACGGACCGGTTACTTCGAAGATGTGCAACTGAACACAAAGAAAACCGAGCGCCCGGATACGGTGGATCTCCTTGTCGATGTTAAAGAAGGATCGACGGGTACTTTTTCCATCGGCGCGGGTTACGACAGCGGCAACTCCATCTCCGTCAATCTGGCCATCACGGAGCGGAATTTGTTTGGGCGTGGTCAGAGTTTGTCGGCCAATGGGACGCTAGGCTCCGTAGATCAGAATTTTGTCCTGAGCTTCACAGAGCCTTACGTGAACGATAAACCTCTGTCACTGGGCGTAAGCGGTTTTAAATCAAAAAATGAGTATTCAAGCTTTAACTTGTCGCAACTGGGTTTTGCGATCAGCAGCGGATACCCTCTCAGCGAACTGAACGGGCTTCCCTTTTTTGGGACGCGCACGCCGGCCTTACCCTCCGAGGCAGAACTTGATGGTCGGGAGGACGTCTACTCCGCGCTGCATTATATGCGCGCCGGCGTAACGTACGGGCTCACGCATCAGAATATCAGTGGAGTCAGTGAGAATGCTAGCCAAGATCTCAAGGATTCGGAGGGCACTTCGCTAACGAGCAGCGTCACGCCGAGTGTGTCCTATGACAGCCGGGACCAGTACTTTAACCCGACGGAGGGAGCCATTGGGAACACCAGCTTCAAGCTCGCCGGGCTCGGCGGTACGACTTACTTTTTCAAAGGTGATTTAGCTGGGAAATGGTACTACCCGGTCTTTAAGGATCCGGATTGGGGGGGTACCTATACTTTGTCTTTAGGGGGAGCCATCGGCTACGGGGTCGGTTATAATGGGCCGTCCAGCCTGCCGCTCTTTGAGAGGTACTTTCCGGGAGGAATCAACTCCGTGCGCGGATTCGAGGATAGGAGCCTTGGCCCGCGCGATAGCCAAGGAGATCTGGTCGGAGGATCGAAGCAAGGTATCCTCAATGTCGAGCTTATCTTTCCCATCCTCGAACGCATGGGTCTGCGCGGAGTTGCCTTTTTTGATATGGGTGAGGCTTTTCGACATGATCAAAGTATTAGTTGGGGAGGGTTTCGACGCTCCGTCGGGTTCGGGGCGCGTTGGCAGTCTCCCTTTGGACCTTTGCGAGCAGAGCTCGGCTTCCCCCTCAATGCACGGTCATACGATAAGACTTCAATCCTAGGCTTTTCTTTTGGTCAGTAAACTGTCGGGCGCTCGTTCCGCGCACATCTGGAGGTTTTGGTGCAAAAGGTGATCGTAAGTTGTGTCTTGTTGCTGGGGGTGTCGTTTGCATGGGGCCAGGAGAAAATTAAGATTGGCTATATTGATCTTCAGCGGGCGATAAGTGAATCCGATGCGGGAAAGAAGGCCAAAGACAATTTCCAGTCTGAAGTCAAGCGAGTCGAATCGGACCTGCTCAAAGAAAAGCAGGAGATTGAAAGAATCAAAGCGGAAATCGATAAGAAGGGAGCACTTCTGAGAGAGGAGGAGAGAAGCAATCTGGAAAGAGAATTCCAGAGGAGAGCCGTTGGCTATCAACGCACCATGCGGGACTCTCAAGAGGAGTTGCGCCAAAGAGAAGGCGAATTGACCGGTCGGATCTTTAAGGACCTGCAGGCAGTTGTGGTTGAAGTCGGTAAGAGCGAAAAGTTTACCCTTATCTTGGAGCGGTCGCAAATGTTGTACAGCGATCAAGGGATCGACATCACGAGCAGAGTCCTGGATATCTACAACGGTCGAACGAGCGGCAAAGCCACCCCAGGAAAAACGTCCCAAGGCAAGTGACCATCACGCAAACACTTTCGGAGCTGGCTCAGCTTGTTGGGGGCGAGGTGTTGGGGGACGGGGAAGTTGAGATCTCGGGAGTCGCGCCCATTGAGCATGCCGGACCCGGCGAAATCACGTTTGTTACCCATCCCAAGTATCGTTCCTTTCTCGCGAACTGCAAGGCCAGCGCAGTTATCATAAGCAGGGAAGCGGGCGCGGCGACTTCTGCTTTATCCGGACAGAGCTACCTTTGTGTTACGCAGCCCTACCTCGCGCTGGCGAAGATCCTGCAGCGCTTTAGCCCCCGGCAACTCCACGACGGTCGAGTTAGCCCCATGGCAACCGTGCATGAGAGTGCCAGGCTGGCTTCCAACGTGACCGTCTTTCCGCAGGTGTATATCGGACCGGAGGCTGCTGTGGGAGAAGGGTGTATTCTTTATCCTGGCGTTTTTGTCGGAGACGGGGCCGTACTGGGCGAATACTGCGTATTGCATCCGAAGGTCACCATCGGCGAGCGGTGCCGGATTGGAAATCGGGTCATTCTCCACCCGGGAGTTGTGGTTGGGAGCGATGGGTTCGGTTTTACCGAAGATGGAACAGAGCGCATCAAGATCCCTCAGGTGGGTGTCGTCGAAATCGACGATGACGTAGAAATAGGGGCAAATTCGACGGTTGATCGCGCAACGCTAGGGAAGACGGTGATCGGCAGAGGGACGAAAATCGACAACTTGGTCCATATCGCCCACAACGTCGTGATTGGCGAGCAATGCTTGATCATTGCTCAAGCAGGTATCGCCGGGAGCACAAGGCTCGGTCCCCGGGTGATTCTCGCTGGGCAGGTGGGGGTCCTGAACCACCTTGAGATTGGCGAGGGTGCCATGATTGGCCCGCAATCCGGGGTGGCTCATTCCGTAGCACCCTATTCCGTGCTTTCCTCTGGCCTGCCCGCGGCCCCGCACAAGCAATGGCTAAGGGTCTTGATGGTGCTACCCCGGTTACCTGAGCTCCTAAACAAGCTGCGGGCCCTAGAAAGGAAAGCGTCCGGTAAGGCACAGAAGAAAAATAAGGGGGCGAAGACTCATGCTTGATATCAAAGAGATCTTTGAGGAGATTCCCCATCGTTATCCTTTCCTTCTGGTGGACCGAATTCTGGCAATCGAGTCTGGAAAAAGTATTGTCGGTATCAAGAATGTAACGTTCAACGAGTTTTTCTTTCAAGGTCACTTTCCCCAGCGCCCGGTCATGCCGGGGGTTTTGATTTGCGAGGCCATGGCCCAGGTAGGGGCGATTTTGGCGCATTACTCGCGCGGGCATGTCGACGGAAGTTTTTTCGTTTTAACCGGGTTGGACCGGGTAAAGTTTAAACGTACTGTGGGACCGGGAGATCAACTCCGTCTCGAGCTTACGTCACTCAAGAGACGGGGGTCATTCTGGAAAATGTGGGGTGTCGCGACCGTGGATGGAAATGTGGCGGCGCAAGCGGAAGTATCGGCGATGGAGGTGGCCCTTGATTGAGGCGTTGGGGCGAGGTTCGACTCGGCGATGACACGGATCCATCCGACGGCCATTGTCGACCCTCGTGCGGAACTCGGGGAGGATGTGGAGGTCGGTGCCTACAGCATTATTGGCCGCGGCGTCAAGGTCGGGAAGGGCACGCGTATCCGTTCTCACGTCGTCATCCAGGGAAACACGATGCTGGGAAGAGACAACGCGATCTTCGAATTCGCGACCCTGGGTAATATTCCGCAAGACCTAAAATACAAGGGAGAAAATAGCCAACTGATTCTTGGCAGCCGGAACATCGTCAGAGAATACGCTTCTCTGAATCCGGGAACAGAGAAGGGGGGGATGGTGACCCGTATCGGCGACGCCAACTGCCTGATGATGTATTGCCACATTGCCCATGATTGCATCATCGGGGACAATAACATTATCGCGAACGGGGCCACGCTCGGGGGCCATGTCGTGATTGAGGATTTTGTTGTCGTCGGTGGCTTGGTGGGAATCCATCAGTTTGTAAAGATCGGAACGGGAGCGCTTATTGGAGCCGGCTCCATGGTTTCCAAGGACGTGACTCCCTATTGCAACGCGACCGGCGATCGTGCTCGACTTCACGGGCTGAACGTTGTCGGCTTGAAGCGACGCGGATTCACCCGCGTGCAGATCGAGGTAGTTAAGAAAGCGTACCATATCATTTTCCGCTCGGGTCTCAGCACTCGGGATTCGCTGGCGCGGATCAGAGAAGATCTGCCAAACTTGCACGAAGTTGCCACGATGGTCGCTTTCATCGAGAGTTCGCAAAGAGGGATTTGCCGTTGATCGGGCACGAAAAGAATTCTTGCCCCGTCCCAGGCTTGTGCCCTAACGAGAGGAAGGGCCGATAGCATGCTGACACCATGGCACAGGAAGCGCGAGGCGCTGCGAGTCGCGGGAGCGGTGGAGCCCAAGATTCAAGTCGGAGTGGTTGGGGTCGGCTACCTTGGCTGGTTTCACGCGCAGAAATATGCAGCTTTGCAAAAAGCCAACCTTGCGGCGGTCGTGGACATTAACCCCACGCGTGCCCGCGAGATCGGTAAAAAACTGGGCGTTGCGGCTTTTACCGACCATCGCCGGTTGTTTGGCCAGGTCCAATGCGTGAGCGTCGCGGTGCCTACTTATGCTCACTACGAGGTGACACGAGACCTTCTCAGCAACGGAATCGACGTGCTTGTGGAGAAGCCGATTGCGGCCAGTACCGCCGAGGGTAAAGAATTGGTGCAACTCGCGCGGGAAAACCAGCGCATTTTGCAAGTCGGTCATTTGGAAAGGTTCAATCCGGCCATTCGGGCGCTCGATGGAATTCTACGAGAGCCCCGCTTCATCGAATGCCACCGCCTCTCGCCCTTCTTGGAAAGAGGGACCGACGTGGACGTGGTTTTGGATCTGATGATTCATGACATCGACGTGATCGCCAGCTTGGTGCTTTCTCCTGTCGACCGGGTCGAGGCGATCGGAGTGCCGGTATTAACTGACAAACCCGACATCGCAAATGCCCGGATCACCTTTTCCAACGGCTGCATCGCGAACGTAACCTCAAGCCGAGTCTCACTGAAACGGGAGCGCAAAATTCGTTTCTTTCAGCCCGACGCCTATATCTCCATTGATTACGATCAGAAACGTGCGCAAGTTTACTATAAGCCGGAAAAGGGCGGTCGGTGGGAGGACATTCGGGGACAGACGATCGAAATGAAGGAGGGGGATGCGTTGACCGCGGAGATTACGTCTTTTTTGGAAGCGGTCGATACCCGAGGGCGTCCGGTCGTGAGTGGAGAAGAAGGGCTGCGGGCTTTGGAGATCGCTGCCATGATCAGTCAAAGATTATAAGCACCGACTCATGGGGCAAAAGGATCGTGATGCAGGCGAAAAGGATCATGGTGGTGGTTGGTGAAGCGTCTGGAGACCTGCACGGAGCCTGGCTGGTGAAGTCGCTCTTGGAAAGAGATCCGGCGCTCGATATCTTTGGCGCCGGGGGAGAAAATCTCCGCAAACAGGGTTTGCGCGTGATGTTTGATGTGGCGCGGTTGACGGGAATGGGCTTCTCCGAGTTGAAGGATAATATGCGGGTTTTGTGGGAAGCCTACAGGCTGTTTCGACGCACGCTGAGGGAGAATCGGCCCAATCTTCTCATCCTTATTGATTTTCCCGAGTTCAACCTCCGCTTGGCGCGGCTCGCAAAGCAGCTGCGGATCCCGGTTCTCTATTACATTAGTCCGCAGGTGTGGGCTTGGCGGCGGCGGCGGATTCGCAGGATTGCCGGCTCGATTGATCGGATGGCGGTGGTTTTTCCGTTCGAGGTTTCGCTTTATGAAAAAGAGGGGGTCAGTGTTAGTTTTGTCGGGCATCCGTTGTTGGATGTCGTGCGGCCGACCCGGAGCCGTGAAGCGACGCTGTTGCACTATGGCCTGGAACCGGAAAAAAAAACCATCGTTCTTCTGCCGGGCAGTAGAAAGCGAGAGGTCACCTATCATTTATCGCCGATGCTGGATGCCGCAGAGCGCTTGCGGCGGAAGATGGATGTCCAATTTGTATTGGTACGGGCAAGCACGGTCGAGCTAAGCGCGATTCAGAGAACGTTGGAAAAGACTTCTGTTCCGGTGGCGATCGTAGAAAGCGACACGTATAACGTCCTGAACGCCGCGGACCTCGTGTGGCTGGCGTCCGGCACGGCAACGCTGGAAGCCGCGCTGCTGCAGAAGCCGATGATCATTGTTTACCGGATGGCATGGTTGACTTACGGGTTGGCCCGCTTGTTGGTCAAGGTGAAATATATTGGGATGGTAAACATTATCGCGGGCGAAAGAGTGGTTCCCGAGCTCATCCAGGGCGAACTCACGAGCGAGCGGATTTTCCACGAAAGCGAAAAAATACTGCTGAATTCGGGCCTGCGCGCGCAAACCATTCACAAGCTAGCGGGCGTGAAGGAAAAGCTTGGGACACCGGGCGCGGCCGGTCGCGTTGCCGAGATCGCTTTTTCGATGATGGCTTGAAAGCTCGCGCGCCGGTGAGAGGGACACAGAGAGAGCGAGGAATAGGTTCTGAACACTTATCTCCGTTTACTGAAGTACGCGAAGCCCTACGTTTGGCCACACTGCGTGCTGGCGACGATCTGCATGCTCCTTTTCAGCGCCACCAACGGTGCAGTCCCATACATGGTGCGCGTCGTCTTCGATGACGTGTTCGCCAGCAAGGACCGAACGGCGTTGTTTTATCTGCCGTTTGTGATCATCGGAATTTTTGCCTTGCGCGGAGGGGTGAACTTTGCCCATACGTATCTCACGGATTACGTGGGCTCGCGCATTGTTGCGGACCTCCGAGCGGCCATTCACCGCCACTTGCAGTTTCTGCCTTTATCCTTTTTTCAGCATCACCCTACCGGGACGTTGTTGTCGCGGATGAATAGTGACATTTCCCTGGCGCGGATGGCGCTCACGGATTCCGTGGTATCGTTGATGCGGGATATTACTTCGGTTCTGGCACTCCTTGGGGTGGCGTTCTGGAGCGACTGGCTTCTCGCGACGATCGCGGTGGTGGTCTTCCCGGCGTCGGTCTTGCCGGTGATACGTCTCAGCAAAAAAATCAAACGCCACACCCGGCGCGGGCAAGTGACCACGGGACGCCTGACGACGCTGATGCAAGAGAGTATTCAGGGGAATCGCATCGTTAAAGCCTTTGGCATGGAGGAGTACGAGATTCACAGGTTCAGCGTCGAGAATAAGCGATTGTTCAAGCAGCAAATGAGGACAAGCCGGACCAAGGCGGTTGTGGCCCCGAGTATGGAAATGCTGGCCGCATTAGCGATCGGCGCGGTGGTGTGGTACGGCGGGTTCAGCGTCATTGCCGGCGGACGCACTCAAGGTCAATTCCTGGCGTTTCTCACGGCCATGTTTCTCATGTATCAGCCTTTCAGAAACGTTACCAAGACTTACGGCTCGCTGCAGCAAGGATTTGTCGGCGCCGAAAGGGTGTTTGAGATTCTCGACACGGAGTCGGAGATCCGGGACCCGGCGAGTCCGGTCACGCTTCCTCGGATCTCCCGCGCGATCGAGTTTCATGACGTGAGCTTCGGATACGGGCGAAAGATGGTGTTAAAGAACATCAATCTGAAAATCGGTTCTGGAGAAATCGTTGCCCTCGTTGGGATGAGTGGCGTCGGCAAGAGCACCCTGGCGGATCTCATCCCCAGATTCTACGACGTGAGCGCGGGCAAAATCACGCTCGATGGGACGGATATTCGTGCCGTTTCCCTGGTGTCGTTACGCGCGCAGATCGGACTCGTCAGCCAACACACCTTTCTGTTTGACGATACGGTCAGGAACAACATCGCTTACGGGACTCCAGCGATGAAGATGGACGAGGTCATCGCGGCCGCCCGAGCCGCTCACGCGCATGAATTTGTTATGGAGATGCCGCAGGGATACGATACCACGATTGGGGAGCTCGGTATGAGACTGTCGGGCGGTCAAAGACAGAGAATCGCAATTGCCAGGGCACTTCTCAAGAATGCCCCGATCCTGATCTTGGACGAAGCCACGTCCTCGTTGGATACGGATTCCGAGCGCTTGGTGCAGGAGGCGCTGGACAATCTGATCTCGCGCCGGACGGTGCTAGTGATTGCCCACCGCCTCTCGACCATCCGCAATGCAGACCGGATCGCGGTTCTGGTTGACGGGACCATTATCGAGCAAGGGACGCACGAGGAGTTGATGGCCCGCGATACCGAGTACAGTCGGCTTCATTCGCTGCAGTTATTGGAAGAAAGCGGAGTTGCGGGTGGAAAAGTACTGCAGTAATCTTGATGGTCTATTGGACTTATCATGCCATTCTCACCTTGGTTCTGATTCTGCTTGCTCCCGTTGTTCCGCTGTTTTTGGTGTTTCGCTTTCGATGGATGGACGGTCTTAGAGATCGGCTCGCCCGCTATTCGGAAGAGGTACGGCGGGCTGTGCAAGGCGCTCGCCCAGTGTGGATTCACGCAGTTTCGGTTGGTGAGGTGCTGTCCGGGCAATGGCTGGCGGAAGAGTTGCGCAGGAGTTTTCCTGAGAGGAAGATCCTGGTATCAAGCTCGACTGCAACAGGTGTCGAAGTGGCGCGGAAAATCGCGGTAGCAAACGCCGCGATTTTCTTCCCCTGGGACCATCCGCGGATTATCCGTCGCGCGTTTCGGTTTTTTGATCCCGCGCTGGTGATCGTTTTGGAAACGGAGATATGGCCCAGCTTCCTGCGGACGGCGCACCGGAGGGGCATTCCGGTTTTGTTGCTCAGCGGCCGGATTTCGGTTCGCAGCCTCCGACGCTACCAGCGTTGCGGGTGGCTCTTCCGGCAGGCCGTCCGCCAGTTTAGTGCATTGGGCATGCAGACCGAGGGAGATGCACAACGCATGGCGCGCCTCGGAGCCGAATCGAGTAAAATTTGGATCACCGGGAACCTCAAATATGGCGCGGAAGCGCCCTTGAATGGCAAACAGGCAGAAATGGCTTCACCGCAGAATGCCACGGAGCGTAAGCTCTGGGTTGCCGGAAGTACGCACCGTGGTGAGGAGGCCATCATCCTGGAAGCCTATGATGTTCTCAAACTTCGTTTTCCCGGGCTGGGCCTAGTCCTGGCGCCCCGGCACCCACACCGGTTTTTTGAAGTGGAGGAGCTGCTGCAAAAAAGAGGGCTGGTCTACGCGAAGAGAAGTGAGATGAACGACCAAAAATCGTGGACTGCTGACATTCTGCTGTTAGATACAGTGGGCGAGCTTCCCGGTTTTTACGCCAGAGCCGCTGGTGTTTTTGTCGGCGGCAGTCTCGTCCAGGTTGGCGGTCATAACATCCTGGAACCCGCGCGATTGCGAAAACCGGTATTCTTTGGGCCCTTTATGGATAATTTTTCCGCAGCCGCCGCCGAGATGGAACAGAATCGAGGAGGGGTTGTCGTTCAAACGCGGGATGACCTGGTGCGCGAGATGTCTCGCGTTTTAAGTGACCCTGAGGTTGCGCAGGCGATGGGAGAATCGGCGCACCTTGTAGTTGCTAAAGATCGAGGAGTGGTAGCGCGAAGCATGCAATTGGTATCCCGTTATCTCGATTGAGCCCAACATATTTGCTGGCGCGAGAACCCGGATTCCTCCGAAAATGCACCGCAGTGCAAACCTTCCGCCCGCAGCCGATAGGCCTGTGCTCCAAGACCACCCATGGCAACTACATGGGTGGTCGTCCCAGCGGCATGAGCCTGGTAAGACAGAGTTCTGCGTGTGCGGCCTTCACGCTCGCCCTTCGTCCGCAGTCTGCCTTTTCACAATTGCGCGTGAGTTACACTCATGACAATTATTCGTGGAATGAATGAACAGATCTCTTGGGCACGCAGAGTCTGGGAACGCAAGGATGCGCTTGCGAACTCGGTCTGGCTTCTTGCTTTGCCGTTTTCCTTCGCTTATGCCACCGCGGTCGGAATCCGAAACTTTCTCTACGGCGCCGGGTGGTTGCCAACCCAAGATTTGCCCCGCGTCGTTGTCAGCGTTGGTAATCTAACCGTTGGCGGAACCGGCAAAACTCCCACGACTCTATGGCTCGCGAACGAGCTTGGACAAAGAGGGTACCGCGTGGGGATTTTAACGAGGGGATACCGACGAACCGGGCGCGGTCCGTTGACGTTGGCCTCTGGGGTATCGTCCGCAGGGCAGTTTGATGGCGCGCAAGCCGATGCAGCCGGGGATGAAGCTTCCATGATGTCGAAACTCTTTGGCCAGACGTTAGGCGTGGGGGAAAAACGTTATCAAGCGGGAATGGGCGTGTTGCGTGACGAGAAGATCGATGTCTTTATTTTAGATGACGGGTTTCAGCACCGACAGCTCAAGAGAGATCTCGATCTGGTGTTGCTTGGTGACGACTGCAGCGGCTGGTTGCTGCCTGCAGGACCATTCCGAGAGCCCATCCGTAGCCTTGCGCGCGCCCATCTATTTCTGGTAACGGGAGCGAAAGAAAATTGGCGGGAGATTGTGAACGGAAACCACAAGCAGGCAGGGGTTTTTTTTGGCGCGCTGCGCGCCAGGTGCGTGCGGACTTGGGAAGGGGACCAGTGGCGCGAATACCCGTTGAGTCGCATGACCGGGGCTAAGGTCTTGGCTATCTCCGGGGTCGCCAATCCGGCTTTGTTTTATCGGATGATTGACGATTGGCAGGGCGAGATTGTCGATGTGCTTGAGTTCGAGGATCACCATGTTTACTCCCAGCAGGACTGGCAAAGAATCAATCGTGGCGCGCGCAAAGCGGAGATGATTATTACCACGGAGAAGGATATCGTCAAGTTGATGCGCTTTCCGTTTGCTCGAGATCAATTGTTTTCCCTGCGCGTGGAGATGGTGGTTGAGGGGGGCCAGGCATTGATGGCCACGGTGGAACGCGTGGTTCGAGAGAGGTTGAAGGCCATGCGAGGCGGAAATGATTGAGACAGCGCCCGCGGTGTTTATCGATCGGGACGGTACGGTGGTCCGCGAAGTCGGCTACTTGTGTCGAGCGGAACAAATCGAGATTCTCCCGCGCGTTCCCGAGGCCATTCGAAGACTGCGCGCCAGCGGTTACCGAGTGGTATTAGTGACTAACCAATCAGCGGTCGCAAGAGGGTTGTTGAAGGAGTCTGACCTACGGGAAATTCATCGGTTTCTCGAGGAAGAGTTAGACCGCCGGGGAGCCGTGCTCGACGGCATTTACTATTGTCCCCATCATCCCACCGAAGGCGTTGCTCCCTATGTGGTGCGTTGCGAATGTCGGAAGCCCAACTCTGGTTTGATCGAGCACGCGGCGCGTGATTTATGCTTGGATTTGGTACATTCTTATGTTGTCGGCGACCAGGGCACGGACATGCAGCTGGCGCGGCGCGCGGGTATCAAGGGGATTTGGATCCGGGAGGCGAGTGCTAATGGCGCCTCAACGTCGAGTCCGGGGATGGAAGCAGCTTGCGATTTTGTCGCGCGCGACCTCTGGGACGCGGCTTCGTGGATTCTAGAAAGGACATAGCCACAAAGGTTTCGGGCGCATGAAGATTCTAATCACGGGTGTTGCGGGGTTTATTGGATCCCACCTTGCCGAAAGGCTGATTCAGGATGGATACGAAGTTTCCGGCATTGATCTGTTCCTCGATAATTATCCTCGCCGGTGGAAGGAGGAAAATCTTTCCGGTATCCTTCAGCATCCTCGATTCCGGTTGATCGAGGGGGACGTAGTTCACCTTTCCCTACCCGCTTTGCTCCGGCACGTGAGCTATGTCTTTCACCTGGCCGCCCAGCCCGGTGTGCGTGCGAGCTGGGGTGACGAGTTCGACCGGTACACGCACAACAATATCCTTGCGACGCAAAGGCTGTTGGAAGCTTGTAAAGAAACCGGTATTCAAAAATTCATTTTTGCGTCTTCTTCTTCGGTTTACGGCGATACCACCGACCTGCCGATGAGGGAAGACGGAGTGATCCGCCCGGTCTCACCCTACGGAATGACCAAGGTGGCGGGTGAGCATCTTTGTTATTTGTACGGGAAGGTGTTTGGGGTTCCTGTGGTTTCGCTGCGCTACTTTACCGTCTATGGGCCGCGGCAGAGACCCGACATGGGCTTCCATATTTTTATGCGTGCGATTCTGCGGGGGGAAAAACTCCCGCTTTATGACGATGGCGAGCAGACGCGCGACTTTACTTTCATTTCAGACATCGTCGATGGAACCATTGCCGCAGCCCTGTATCCGGGTTCCGGAGACATTTTCAACCTTGGCGGGGGGTGTCGTACTACGCTCAATGAAGTTCTCACCACGATCGCGGCGATTTCGGGGAAAAAGATCAGTTTTACGAGGTTGCCGCGCCAGGCCGGGGATGTGCGTCACACCGCCGCGGAGCTTGCGCGCGCGCGCGATAAGCTCGGCTTTCGGCCGCAGGTTGGTCTCGTGGAAGGCTTGACGCAAGAGTGGGAGTGGCTTGCTCGATACCTAGAGTAAAACTCAACAACATGAGGATTTTCAGAAAGGAACGAAAGTATGGCGATTAGTCAGGAGTTGCTTGATATATTGGCGTGTCCGAAGTGTAAGGGAGATATTCGTCTGAACGCGGCCGGGGACGGTCTGGTATGCGAAGCTTGCCGCCTCTGCTATCCCATCAAAGACGATATTCCGATCATGCTGATCGACGAAGCCATTAAATTGTGAAGGTTGGCTCCCGGCTTGCAAGACTCGATCGTGTTTAAAGAGGGGGGACGGCACGAGAAAATCCTCGTCGTTCAGACCAGTTTTCTCGGTGACGTCGTCTTGACAATACCGCTCATTACGGAGATCAAGCGGAGATTTCCGGGATCTCGGTTAGCAGTGCTTTGCAAGGCTCAGGTTAAGGGCCTGCTCGAGGACCATGCAGCCATCGACGAGGTTCTTGTTTTTGACAAGGCTGGCGTGCAAAAGGGGCTCAGAGGCCTTTGGGACAAAGCGCAAGATCTGAGACGGCGCGAGTTCACAATAGCGATTTCCCCGCACAAATCGTTTCGGACTGCGTTGCTTTTGTTTCTGGCAGGAATTCCTTGCCGGGTCGGTTTTCGTCAGAGTACCGGGTGGTTCCTTTACCACCGCAGGGTCAGTCGGTCAAGGGCAATCCACGACGTGGAACGAAATCTATCGATTCTTCGTGCTCTGGGCATTGATTTGACCGACTGTCGTAGGAGCCTTTGCCTCGAAGTCAATCCTGGGATCCGCCAATCGGTTGCAGAAACTTTCCATTCCCTGGGGATCAAAAAGAGCGAGGGCAAGCTCTTCTTTGGTCTTAGCCCGGGATCGGTATGGCCAATGAAAAGATGGAGCCTCGAGGGTTACGCAAACCTTATCCTCAATCTCAAGAAAACCTATGCTTGTGAGGTTTTTCTCTTCGGAGCGGCCGAGGATGACCACACGGTGGCCAAACTCCAGCAGCTCACGGGACACTGCGGATTGGACCTGGTCGGTCGCTTCGGCCTGCGCGAATTACCGTCTGCGATCGAATGGTGTGACCTGTTTATCTGCAACGACACCGGCCCCATGCATGTCGCGGTCGCTCGCGGTGTTCCGGTCGTCGCCATTTTTTGTGCCACGACTCCTTCTTTGGGTTTCTATCCGTATTCCTCTAGCGCCATCGTCGTAGAAAAGAAATTGCACTGTCGACCCTGCAGTTCGCACGGGGGGTTGCGTTGCCCTCTCGGGACGGAAGACTGCGTTCGTTTGATCAGGCCGGAGCACGTCCTCGCCGCCGTTCGAAAGCTGCTGAGCGACAGAGAGCGTCCGAATGCTGCTGAAGGGAATGTTTATGTTCCACAGTTTATGACTCTCTAGGTGATGAGCATGGCTACGGTTGGCGTTGTCGTGTTTTGCATGTCTGGAATGAAGCACCTGGAGCGGTGTCTCAAGAGCGTGGAGTGGGCGGATGATATCGTGGTGGTGAAAATCGATGAAGCGGTTGCTGCTTGCCGAAAACGCACGGACTGGGTTCTACATTTATGGGGCGAGGAACTCATTGAAGACGAGTTGCAAGAGCAACTGTTGGCGTTACGCGAGAACCGATTGTGCGAGTCCCGGTCGTCGTACAAGATCGCTGTGCGTTCGTACCTCTTGGGGCGGTGGGTGGATGGGAGTCTCTGGGGGCCCAGCCCTTCGCTCCGTCTCGTCCGCGAGATCAGAAGCTGGCCTCCAGCTTGGTGGAGCGCGCCCGAGTGGGAACGGGAAAAGGAGCCGGCGTCCTTATCGGGAGAGATCAAGGATGATTCTACGGCGGAATTGGCTTTTGGCATCAACCAAATCAACCGGGTGGCCAGCCTATGGGCGGACGTGTCGATTACTCACGGTCAGGTTCCTAGCCTCGTGACGACAAATTTTTGTTCTCTCCGCCTTTTCCTGCGCCTTCTTGCCAGACCCGGATTGTATCACAGGGGTTTTGCCGGATTAACCTTATCTGTTCTCAGGGCCTACGCCGCGCTGCTCTGCGGTGCCAAATCTTGGGAGAACGCGAATCGATTCTCAGGTCGTAGGAACGCCAGGCAAACCAGTGAAGGCTCCATGCCCTAGCAGGCGTCCTAGACTAGGGTGTCAATCGAGGTGATTTTAGGATTGGACGATTGGTTGTGGGGCAACACTCCCGCAGGATTTGAGAGAATCGTGGTGCAGCGCGGGAAAATGATCGTTGCGCGGCAAGGCCTCGAAGAATACTTCGTTGCAAAAAGTTTCTCCGGCGGAGCCGAGGCTTCGGGCCTTACCCCGTTTCAGGGAAGGGGCCGCCTCACCTCGATCGTGCTACCGGACGGCGCGCCCGCTCTGGTGCGTTCCTATCGCCGCGGCGGCATGGTCCGCTACTTAACTAGGGATCTCTTCTGTACGTGGCCGCCCCGTCCCTTTGTCGAACTGGCGGCGACAGAATACGCGAGTCACAGAAGCATCTCTACTTTGGAGGTTGTGGCGGCCTGTGTTGAAAGAAGCTGGGGTCCTTTTTACCGCGGCTGGTTTGTCACGCGCGAGCTGACCGGGTCGAAGGATCTCTGGGCAACGTTGCGGGAGGGAAATTATACCGCGGCTGAAAAGATTGCTCTGCTAAGGGCGGTCGCTAGGCGCATCCGCTGGATGCATCTCCAGGGGGTCTATCATCCGGATTTGAACCTGAAAAATCTCCTCGTGAGAAAGGAACGGAACGCAATTCAGGCCTACATCATAGACTTCGATAAGGCGCGGCTCTTTTCCCATGCTCTTTCGGGCCGCAACGCAGGAAAAAATCTTGAACGTTTGTACCGCTCCGCGCGCAAGCTGGATCCCAACGGCTGTTGGTTGTCTGAGGATGAGTGGAATTTGTTTGGCAGCTTTTATCACGAGGCGGGCTTCCATGAAACTTGATCCCAAAAGGATTCTCATCATCTTGCACGGTTCCATTGGCGACGTCGTCCGTGCAATTCCGACCGCCAACTTACTGCGCGATGCCTATCCCAAAGCCAAGATCGCTTGGGCGATCGAGTCCGCGGCGTTGCCACTGGTCGAGCACCACCCTGCAGTTGATGAACCGATTTTCTTTGATCGCCGGCGATGGCGGAAAAGTCTAGGGCCGTTTCTACGGCGTGTCCGGCGCGAACAATTTGACGTTGTCCTGGACCTGCAGCGACTTTTCAAGAGCGGTCTGATTAGCTGGTGGTCCGGTGCGCCTTGCCGCATTGGGTTTCATCGACGCGACGCCAAAGAATTCAACTGGTTGTTTAATAACCATCACATCCCGGCCGCAGGTGAGAGGCTATCAAAGCTAATCCATTATTTAAAGTTTGCTGAATATCTTGGTCTCAGCCCGGCATCGGTCCGTTGGGATTTGCATCTGACTTTAGAACAGGAAGGGCGCGTCAATATGCTCCTGGATGGGGTAGGGAGCCATTTCGCCGTATTTTTTGTCGGCAGCCGGTGGGAAAGCAAGCAATGGTTTCCAGCCCAAACTGCGAGGTGTGCCGACGAGGTTCAACGCCGCTATGGTTTGGACGCTGTCCTCCTGGGAGGACAGGAGGATATCGGCTTCGCCCGCGAGGTGGAACAAACCTGTGCGTCGCGCGCCGCCAGCTTTGTTGGTCAAACGTCCTTAGGTGAAGCCATGGGAATTATTCGCCGGGCAGACGTTGCAGTGGGCCCGGACACCGGGTTGATGCATCTCGCGGCCGCAGTAGGGACGCCAGTTGTCTCGCTTTGGGGAGCAACGAGTCCGGAGCGGACCGGACCTTACGGATACGACGATCTCGTAATCCGGGGAAGGGCAACCTGCTCTCCATGTTACCTGAGGCGGTGCCCGATTGGGCGTATCTGCATGCAATCCATCGATGTTGAAGAAGTCGCGGCCAGAGTGGGAGTAGCGCTGCCGCGCAAGGCCAGGGAGGATGGGACTGGCAGCCATCGATAAATACGAAATCCAACGAAGCGGGGAATGGAAACTGCTTGTCCATCCGGAGCGTTGGAACTCTTTACTCTGGGCGCAAGTCTTAGAGATCCTGAAGGGCGATTCGCCGGCGCGCCATCCGCGAGTGAAGGGGTTTTACCTTGCCGCGGGGACCAAGAGGGACGAATTCTATCTAAAAACCTACTACTGCCCGGGCGCACTGGAAAAAATCAAGAGCTTGTTTCGTGACTCGAAAGCATTCTGTGCGTTGAAGCAAGGGCAAACCCTTCAGCGCGAGCGCTTTAACGTGCCACCGGTGGTGGCCGCTGGGGAAGAACGGAAGCGTGGCATTCTGATGAGGGCGTTCCTCTTGACTTTAGGAGTCGAAGGACTGCCGCTTCCGATCTTTCTCAAACCCTATGATGCCCTATCCCCGCGCGCGGGGATGATCAAGCAGAAAAGAGAATGCTTAAAACAGCTTGCGACGGAGATTAGACGCCTGCACCGGCTCGGATTTGTGCACGGTGATTTAACCCCTTATAACCTATTTGTTCGCTCGGACGGGGATGGGGTGTCGTTCTTCCTTATGGATAACGACCGCACCCGGCGCTATCCACCTTGGTTTTTTCAAAGGCTCTGGAAAAGGAATCTGCTCCAACTGAATCGCTTCAAGCTGCCGGGAATTTCCCTCCAAGACCGAGTTCGATTCCTGCGATCCTATCTGGAGAAGAGTTGCGAGAGACAGAAGGAACTCCGTCTCCTTCACTGGCTGGAAGCGCGTACCCGGAAACGGCGCGCGTGGAAGGATCGATTTAGGGGCGAGGTCAGCTTTCGTGAGCTGATGAGATGGGACGGGGTATTTGCTAAAAAGACCAACTTGAATTGATAAAGCTTTTGACAAGTTGTTATCTTCCTGATTGCGTTGTGTTGTGTGGATTAGAACTTTGATTCCGTTGGCGGTAGGAGTGGCGCGTCCGCGGCAAAAAAGGATTTTCCGACAAACCGCGGTGGAGCGCGAAAATGATGAAGATTAGAAGACGTAACTTTAGCTCCATGGGCCGTCGTTATGACCGGGCGCGGGGTGTTGTGGTCTCAATCCCGAAAAGCGGGCGCACCTGGCTCAGGGTGTTTTTGCACGCGTATTGCTGCATGATTGAAAAGCGCGAGTTTACGTTGGACCGAGACGAGATTGCGACCAGCCAGATGCCTCAGTTTGTCTTTACGCATGACCTGTGGCAGCACTTGAAGACAGCTCGCTTGAAAGACAGCTTGCGTGGAAAGCATCTTGTGCCGCCCCGTGCCATCGATACCAAGCCAATCCTTTTGCTGGCTCGGGACCCGAGGGACGTCGTGGTTTCGCTATTTTTTCAGCTAAGCAAAAGGACGGACCAGTTTCACGGTACCGTTTCCGAGATCGTTGCGGACCGTAGGTTTGGGGTCCAGTCTATCGTCGAAATCATGAACGCCTGGATGGCCGAGTGGAGCGAAAGAAGCAATTTCATGTTGCTCCGCTACGAAGACTGTCGCCGGAATACCAGGCGCGCTTTCGGCGCCGTGCTTGCGTTTTTTGGCTTTAGGGAAATTAACGAAGAAGCGTTGGATCAGAGTATTCAGTTTTCCAGTTTCGAGAACATGAAAAATATGGAATCCAATGAAAAATTCAAAACGGGGATCTTGCTACCCCGGAACGCGGGAGACCCGGATTCCTTTAAGGTCAGGCGCGGAATCGTGGGTGGGTACAAACAATATTTTGCGGAGCAGGATCTGATTTACATTGAGCATGTCTTGACGTCTCTCGACCCGCGATTCGGCTATCACCCCACACCCGCTTTTGACAGGGCTCCCGATCAAGGAACGGATGGGTTTACGGAGTGGCCTCGCTGAGACGAGCATCGCAGGGCAAAGTGAGTTTCCCCCGGTTGGCACAAGATAGGTTCAAACATGAGGAGCGTGACGGGTCCTAACCGGCGAGCTTTCTCTTGGGCGAATCCCCGGCGTTTCAAGCAATAGCAATGACTCAAAGCGAGCAAGAACAGAAAACCGTCGTGGTTTTGGGGCTGGCGCGTTCCGGTACTTCCGTGATCACAGGAATCTTGAAAATTCTCGGCGTGGCGATGGGCTCAAGCGTGCATGACAAAGCGAACCCATTTGGCTCCTTTGAAGACAGGGATTTCGCGCTTCTGCACAGAGAAATCTTTGAGTTAGCCAGGAGCGAGAGCAGTTACTGGAACCCGCCAAGCGAGGAAGCAATTCTCGGCTTGAAAGAGCAGGTTCGTCCCTCGATCGAAGAGATGGTCGCGCGCAAATCGGAAAGTGGTGTGATCTGGGGGTGGAAGCACCCGCGGACCGTCTTGACCCTGGAATTATTTTTGCCGGCTCTTACCAATCCCCATTTAGTTGCGGTTTTCAGGAATCCTGTGGGAATTGCGCATTCTTCCGTCGAACACACAAAGAATTACAAGTCTGGCAGGGTCGACTTTCTTCAAGCGTTGCAGATCGCCAATTTTTATTATGGCAAGATGGTAAAAATCCTGGAAACCCGCCGAGCCTTGCCAACCATCTGCGTGGCTTTTGAGGACGTGGTCAGCGACCCGACTGAAGAGGCCAGAAAGTTGGCGGATTTTCTCGACCTTGAGCTTACGGAAAAGAAAATTTCGGCGATTAAGGGCTTGGTGATTTCAAGAGATCGAATCGAGGAAGAAAAGAAAAAGCTGGCGGGCATTTTCAGAGGAAAGCTTCCCAGGTGGATCAGAAATGCTTTGCCGTAATCCGCAGCCTGCCGGGAGCCACAGCCATTTGTGATACGCATGGTATCGTCGATGAAACCAGCGATGAATTGGTTTTAGATGCCAAGTCGGCGCCGGGCCTGATCGTCAAATGACGGCAAGATTGTTCTGTCCTGGCTCAAGACATGTTGCTTAAGATCTCGAAGTGAAAATCGCCTTGATTCATAAACGGCTCGACCTGCGCGGTGGAACGGAAAGGGTTTTTTATCGTACCGCCGAGGGGCTTCGGGACCGCGGCCATGAGGTCCACCTTTTTTGTGGAAGCTTTTTGCTGCCTCCTCCCGAAGGTGCAATTGCTCATCGGGTGCCGCATATTCCCTTTCCCCGGACGGCCGCATTGTTGTCTTTTGCCGTCATGGCACCGCGAACCGCTGAGCGCCATGGGTGCGACGTAGTGCTGAGTTTCAATCGGATTCTGCGGCAAGATATCTTTCGCAGCGGCGGAGGGCCGCATCGGGCCTTTCTCGAAAAAATGACCCTGCAAGGCGGTCCGTGGCGGCGCTGGTGGTACCGGACCAGTCTCTACCATCGCAGCATTCTCGCGGTTGAGAAGCGGCAGCTAAGTGCGCGGGGATGTCAAAAAGTGATTACGGTTTCCCAACAAGGGAAGCGCGAAATGATCGAGTGTTACCAGGTACCAGAGGACAGAGTCGTTGTCGTCCATAACGGGGTTGATCACACGCGGTTTCGTCCGGGACTTCGTCACACCGAAGGAAGAAAGATCCGTCAAGAACTGGGGATTCCTTGCGATTCTCAAGTGGTGCTATTTGTTGGAACCGGATTCAAAAGGAAAGGTCTCGATCGTCTTCTTCCTCTCTGGAGGTTACCGGAATTCAAAGATTTGTACCTGCTGGTGGTGGGAAATGACGCTAAGCTCCGTTACTATCGCCAATGCTTTAAGCAGCCAACCGTCTTGTTTTTGGGTGCGAAAGAAAATGTCGAGAGTTATTATGCAGCGGCCGACTTATTCGTGCTGCCCTCCACTCAAGAGGCGTTCGGCAATGCGGTTTTAGAAGCGCTCGCCGCGGGCCTGCCCGTCGTAACTGTTCCGGAAGTGGGGGCGACGGACAAAATCGAGGGAGTGCTGAAGGAAGGAATGCTGGTCCGTCGCGATGACCCAGTAGAAATGAAACAGAAAATCCTGTGCATGTTGGACAAAGAAAGATGGCGCGTGTTTTCGGAGGCGGCCCGACGGGTAAGCGAGAAATATTCGTGGGACACCTACTTTGGAGAGCTAGAGCAACAGTTGCGTGCGGTTGCCACCCACCAGGCCAAGGAAGGTTCCAAGACCTTGAAAGGCGAAACCATCACGACGCGGCTGGACGTTTCCTAGGAAAACGTCGCATGGTTTGCTGCAAGGACGGGAAGAATCACGCTTAGCTCACCACGGTTTGGAAAATGCCTGACCAGCTTTCAATAACCCGTAACGGTCGTATCCTAATACGCGTGGATTTCCCCCATCGGCCTTTCGTTGGCTGTCCAAAGAGAAAAAGGCGAAGCCATGCCTAGCGCTACTATTTCTGCCATTATCGTCTGTTTTAACGAGGAAGATAACATCGACGACTGCTTGCAGAGCGTGACGTGGTGCGATGAGATCGTGGTGGTAGATTCGTTCAGCACAGATCGCACGGTGGAAATCTGTCGGCGCTATACCGATCGCGTATTTCAGCGGGCGTGGGCGGGCTATAGGGATCAAAAGGCGTTTGCGCACTCGAAGGCCACCAAGGAATGGGTAATCCTGGTTGATTCGGACGAGCGGGTTCCCCCTGAGCTACGTGCGGAGATTCAAGAGGCCTTGAGGGGACACGGAAGCCGCTACGCTGCCTATGCGGTTCCCCGCGTCGTTTACTATTTAGGCCGTTGGTGGTGGCGTGGGGGATGGTATCCGGATTACGATATCCGGGTCTTTAAACGCGCGCAGGCTCGGTGGGGAGGATTGGATCCGCACGAGCGCATTTTCGTTCAAGGAAGGGTACGACGCCTGCGCAATCCCATCCATCACTATTCCTACCGCGATATTACCGATCACCTGAGCCGCATCAACCATTTCACGAGCCTCTCGGCCCGCGAGCTGAAAGAATCGGGTCAACGCTGGCGCTGGTGGAACAGTATCTTTCATCCTCCGTTTCGTTTTCTCCGGTCGTTTGTTTGGAAAAGGGGCTTTCTAGAAGGTGCGCCGGGGTTCTTTATTGCCGCAACCGCCGCATTTTATGTGTTCCTGAAGTATGCCAAATTGAGAGAGCTCGAGCTCAAAGGGGTAGTGAAGAGCAACTGTGAATGAAAGTAGGAGTCGCCTGAAGCTTCTCCATGTTGACTCAGAAAGGGCTTGGGGGGGAGGAGAGCGGCAAGTTTTGGGCTTGCTTAACTATCTTTCTCGATGCGGTCACGAGAGTCACTTGCTTTGCCATCCCGACGGCCCTCTGTGGGCAAAGGCGCGCGCATGCGGGTGCGAGACTCTACCGATCAAGATGCGCAACGAGTTCGATCTGAGCCCGGTTTTGCCTTTTCGACGGCTGGTTCAGCGCGGGAACTATGACATCGTCCACTTTCACACAAAAAGAGCCCATGCTCTGGCACTCTGGCTCGGCCGCCGTTGTCGGGCCAAAACTGTCGTGACGCGCCGCATGGATTACCCAGTAAAGAAAAGCTGGTATAATCACTACATTTATAACCGTAAAACGGATGGCGTGGTCGCGATTTCACGCCGGATTGCGGAGATCTTGATCGAGGGGGGAGTTCAAGAAAACAAAGTCCGCGTCATCTACAGCGGTGTTGATCCGAATTTGTTTGGGTCCTTTGCTTTCGCGGGGTGGCATGCAAGGACGCCTACCGTGGGCACAGTGGCAGTTCTTGTTAAGAGAAAAGGACATCGCTTCTTGCTGGAAGCCGCTGCCATCATAAAACAGCGAGGCGTTAAACTGCGCTATCAATTTGCCGGTGACGGGCCGGAAAAAGAAGAGCTGGAGAAGTTGGTCGGGAAACTAGGATTGGCAGAAGAGGTTTCGTTCCATGGTTTCCTCCCGAACGTGGCCGCATTCTTATCAAACGTCGACATTTTTGTCCTGCCATCGCTATACGAGGGCTTGGGTGTTGCGGTTCTAGAAGCGATGGCTGCGGGAAAACCTATCGTGAGCTCCCACGTGGGCGGGATTCCGGAACTCATTTGTCATCAGGAAAGCGGCCTTTTGGTTCGAGCCGGAAGTGCCGAATCGCTCGCAGACGCCATCTTAGGGCTCTTGTCCCAAGAGGGCTTGGCTGAGAGTATGGGCCGGCGCGCCTGGCAAAAAGTCAGGGAAGAATTTACCCTCGAGCAAATGGGGGAAAAAAACGAGGCGTTTTATTACGAGCTGTTGCGGCATGGTCAAGGTTAATACAGGAAGACTATTGGCGTTGCTTAATCGCTTCAAGCAATGTCGCTTGTTGGTCGTCGGCGATCTCATGCTGGACCGCTTTGTCCGGGGGGAAGTAGAGCGCATCTCTCCCGAAGCGCCTGTTCCGGTGGTCCGGATCACCTCGGAAAGCTTCCAACTTGGTGGGGCGGCGAATGTCATCCACAATATCAGGAGCTTGGGAGGGACAGTGACAGCCTGCGGCGTCGTTGGACGTGACGAACCGGGCAAACGACTGGTCGCTGCGCTGGAGAAGCTTGGGGTTTCGACCGAAGGGATTGCTACCGCTGCCGGTTTTCAGACCACCCAGAAAACGAGAATTATCGCGAGTCCGCGGAACCAGCAGATTGTACGTCTGGATCGGGAGAACTGTCACGGAGTCGACGACAAAACCGTCCAGCGTCTGCGTTGTTTTGTCGAGCGACACGTTGACCGGTGCGATGCCCTAGTGGTCTCGGACTATGGCAAAGGGGTGATTCACCCGGGACTTCTGGACCTTATCGGCGCGCTGAATCAGGACAAAAAGCTTCTCTGCGTGGTCGATCCAAAACAGGAAAACTTTGGCCGGTACCGGAGCGCTACCCTGTTGACGCCTAACAAAGATGAAGCCAGCCAGGCTTCCGGCGTGCGAATTCATGATCAAAGCTCGTTGCGTAAAGCGGGAAAGAAGCTCCTTACCGGATGGAATTCCGAGGCGGTCCTGATTACGCGCGGGCAAGAGGGGATGAGTCTGTTTCGGCGCGACGGACAGATTCGCGACTTTCCCACGGCGGCGCGCGAGGTCTTTGACGTTACCGGCGCAGGCGATACGGTGGTGGCTACCTGCGCGCTCGCCCTGGCGAGTCGTTCCTCGTATGAGGAGGCTGCGGTTCTAGCGAACCTGGCCGCCGGGATTGTGGTCGGCGAGGTTGGAACGTTTGCCGTGCCGTTGGAGCGTCTCAAGAAGGTCATCCGAAACGGAATGCAAGTCTAGGAGAAAAGCTGTGAAGAGCATGACGGGTTATGGCGAGGCCACGTTGCAGGATAAGAAAATCAAGCTCGTGGCCCAACTGCGAAGCTTAAATCACAGGAGTCTGGATATTCAGCTAAGGGCGCCGCGCGAATATCTTTACCTGGAAGAGGAGATCAGACAGATAATCAGGGAAAAGATCAACCGCGGCAGGATCGAACTTTTCCTGACGCGCTCGTCTGTGCAAGGACACGGTCGGACTTTGGAATTGGACGAACATCTGGTACGCCAGTTTCTGACTGCTTTGCGGCGGGCGCAAAAGCAGTTTGGTTTGAAGGGCGAAGTCGATGTCTCGCTGCTGACCAGCCGGCCGGAACTGTTTCACTTGCACGACGCCGAGGTCGAAGGGCGGGATGAGAAACCTGTGGTGATGCGAGTCATCGACGCGGCGCTAAATAATCTGGATCAATCGAGGAGTCGGGAGGGGCGAAACCTCCAGCTCGATATCAAGTCTCAAATCAGGCAATTGAGAGTTCTTCGCGGCCGGCTGGCGGTTCAGGCAAAGGCGATCCAGTTACGGCTGCGCCAGGCGGCGCTTGCAAGTCGCGACGGGGCTCCGGTGATCGAACGCAATGCAGCGGGCGACGGAAGTTTCAAGGGTGACATCCATGAGGAGTGGGTGCGGCTAAAAAGCCATATTGGAGAGTTGGCCCGGGTTGTCGCCGCGTCAGTGCCCGCCGGCAAGAGGATCGACTTCTTGCTCCAAGAATTACAGCGGGAATTTAACACGATCGGTGCCAAGGCGCCTCAACTCGCGGTATCGGGCTTGGTTTTGGAAGGCAAAGAAAGAGTGGAAAAAATCAGAGAACAGGCGCAGAATGTCGAGTGACGGGGTTCATGGATTCCCGGTGCGCCGGGAAGGGGTCATTTTCATTGTTTCGGCCCCGTCCGGTGCGGGAAAGACGACACTGGTAACGCGGTTGTTGGCAGCGGTTTCGGATCTGATGTTGTCGGTTTCGTACACGACCCGGCTGCCCCGGCATGGCGAGATCGACGGCAGGGACTACCGCTTTGTTTCGAGAGAACGGTTTGTCACCATGCGCAAGCGGAATGCCTTCGCAGAATGGGCAGAGGTTCATGGCAGCCTGTACGGCACGCCGCGGCGGCCCCTGGAACGTATTGTGCGCGGTGGTCGGGATATTCTCTTGGATATTGATGTGCAGGGAGCCAGACAACTCCGGAAATGGTATCGCGGCGCGGTAGCCATCTTTGTCTTGCCGCCATCCTGGAAGGAGTTGAGGAACAGACTGACCCGACGTGGCACCGACCGTCAAGATGAGATTCGACGGCGCCTGGAAAACGCTCGATATGAGTTGCGCGAGCTTCGGCAGTACGACTATTTTATATTGAATCGAGACATTCGTGAGTCCCTCGAAGGGATGAAATCAATCGTGCGCGCCGAAAGATTGAAGGTCGCCCGGATCAAGAAATGGAGAGGGCCTTCCTTCCGGTCGCCGGCGTGATGGCGAAACAGATGTCGATAACGCGAGAGCCGCATCTCAATGAACTGATCGAAAAGGTCCGGAGTTATTATCCCGTGGCCGACGTGGACGCGATCCGCCGCGCCCACGATTTTTCCGCTCAGGTGCACAAGGGCCAGACGCGGTTGTCGGGTGAGCCGTATCTGGTGCATCCCATGGCGGTCGCGGGGATTATCGCGGATCTCAAGCTCGATGTCCCGAGCATTGTCGGCAGCCTCCTTCACGATACGGTGGAAGACACCCTGGCGACGCTTGAGCAAATTAAGAATCTTTTCGGCGCTGAGGTTGCCGACCTGGTTGACGGGGTCACAAAGCTCAGCCAAGTGAACTTTACCAGCCGGGAAGAAAAGCAGGCGGAAAATTTCCGCAAGATGATTCTCGCGATGTCGAAAGACATTCGCGTTCTCCTGATCAAGCTCGCTGACCGAATGCACAATATGCGGACCCTTAATCATTTACCTTTGGAGAAGCAGGTATTAACCGCGCAGGAAACACTCGATATTTACGCGCCGCTGGCGCACCGGTTGGGGATCGGGTGGCTCAAATACGAGCTGGAGGACCTTTCCCTCAAGTATCTGCGGCCGGAAATCTACGATCAATTGAAGCGCAACGTTGCGAAGAAAAAAGCGGATCGCGAGAAATACATCAACGAGGTGATCTCGATCATCAGTAAGAAACTGGAGGAAGAAGGGATCGACGCTGAGGTCGGCGGCCGTTCCAAGCATTTCTTCAGCATCTACGAGAAGATGGAGAGCCAGAATCTGCTCTACGATCAGATCTACGACCTTGTCGCGTTTCGCATCATCGTTGACACGATGCGTGAGTGCTACGAGGCGCTGGGGGTCATCCATTCTCAATGGAAACCGGTTCCGGGGAGGTTCAAGGACTATATCGCGCTTCCCAAGCCGAATATGTACCAATCGCTACACACGACGGTGATCGGCCCTTACGGAGAGCGGATGGAAATCCAGATTCGTACCCACGAGATGCATCGGGTCGCGGAAGAAGGCATCGCAGCCCATTGGCGATACAAAGAAGGGAAAGACATTCAGTTTAATGAGATTCAGCGTTTTACGTGGCTGCGGCAGCTTCTTGAATGGCAACAAAATATTCAGGACCCGCAAGAATTTCTTCACAGCATCAAGGAAGACCTTTTCCCCGACGAGGTCTATGTATTTACGCCCAAAGGGGATCTGTTGAATTTCCCCAAGGGATCGACGGTGATTGATTTCTCGTATCGGATTCATTCCGAGATTGGGCACCACTGCTCGGGCGCGCGGGTTAACGGCCAGCTCGTACCGCTCAAGTATATTCTTCGTAATGGCGATACGGTCGAGATCATCACAACACACCAGCAAAGCCCAAGCCGTGATTGGCTCAAGCTCGTGAAGACCGCGCGGGCTAAAGCCAAGATTCGCAATTGGATCAAGGCGCAGCAGAGGGAGAGAAGCATCGCTCTTGGGCGAGAAATCTTGGAAAGCGATTTCAACAAACATAAGCTCGATTACGCTAATCTGCGGCGTGAGGGCAGGATTGAAGCCATTGCCAAAGAACTTGGCCTCAAGGATGAAGATGGACTGCTTGCGAGCGTGGGCTATGGCAAGATCACCCCGCGGCAGGTCTTGAACAAGCTTTTGCCTCCCGAAAAGCTCGATGGCAAGAAGCAGTCTTTGGGGGCGCTAGCGCGTCTTTTCCGCTTGGTGGCCGGGCAGAAGCGGGACCTGGGCGTCAAGGTGAATGGGATCGAGGACGTGCTGGTTCGTTTCGCCCGTTGCTGCAATCCCCTACCGGGCGAAGAGATTATAGGCTTCATCACGCGCGGCAGAGGAGTTACGGTTCACGTTTCCAGTTGTCCGCGAGTCATGGAAAGCGATCCCCAGAGAAAAGTGGATGTAAGCTGGGAGCATAACGGTAAAACTTCACGGCCAATCAAGATTGAGGTTTCCTGCATCGACAAGCCGGGACTCCTAGCTGCGATCAGCGCGGCCATCACCAGCGCTGACGTGAATATTTCTCGCGCTCAAGTGCAGACCTTTCCGGGCGAAAGGGCGCTCAACATCTTCGAGGTGATGCTGCGCGATTCAGACCAGCTGAACCGCGTGATGCGCAACGTTTCTCGGGTTAAGGGAGTTTTTAAAGTCGAGCGGGCCAGAGGGTCCTAAAGGTTCCCGCAGTTGAGGACCAGCGCAAATCGCAGGATGCGAAGGAAAAAAAATCAGGCTACCTTTTGCACCCGGCCCGAGCGAATGCAGCGAGTGCAAACACGGATGCTGCGCACGACACCATCCACGATCGCCTTGACCCGTTGCAAATTGGGTTGCCACACGCGCTTGGTTTTGTTGTTCGCGTGACTCACTTTATTACCGACTGACCTTTTTTTGCCGCAGAGAAAACAAATCCGTGCCATAATTATTTGCCGCGAATCCTTTCTACAATTTTGGTCGTGGAAAATCCCTGAAGGTAGGGAATCACTTCCACGCTTCCGCCTGTCGCCTCCACAAGGTCTCCGCCGATAACTTCGTCCTTGCGCCAATCGCCTCCCTTAACAAGAACATCCGGCCGTAATGCCGCGATAAGGCGATACGGATCCGTCTCCAGGAAAGACGTGACATAGTCAACCGTCTCCAAGGCCGCGAGCAGCTCCGCTCTTTCTTCGAGGGGAACGATTGGACGGCTCGCGCCTTTGATCTCGCGCACGGAGCTATCGCTGTTGACCGCGACAATCAAGAGATCCCCTAATTTTTTTGCCTCCGTGAGAATATACAGATGTCCGCGGTGCAGGAGGTCGAAGCAACCGTTGGTAAAGACAATCTTTTTGCCTTTGGCCCGTTCCAGTTTGATGACCGCTGTCAATTCTTCAGCGGGCAGGATCTTCGGAGACACCCTTTGATGGGTAGCATTTCCCGCCGGCCATTTCAACGCTAAGTTGTTCTTTTCTATGCGGAATCCATTTTCCTCTCCTTGACCCATACGGAAAATTTCGCTAAGGTTCTGACCTGTCCTGATTTAACTTCATGCCAGCAGCTGTGATCGAAAGAATAGGAGGAATTTATGGAGTATCATGATCTCAGGGATTGGATCCGCAAGGCCGACGAGCTCGGAGAGCTCAAGACCTTGAAGGGATGCGACTGGAACCTGGAGATCGGCGCGGTGACCGAACTCGTGCACCATCGGGAGGACGGTCCAGCTGTTCTTTTCGACGAGATCAAAGATTACCCGAAAGGCTACCGCGTTTTGTCGAACTCCTTGAGCACGAGAACAAGGCTTGGCTTGACGCTCGGCTTGCCCCCGGGTGAAACCAAAATGGACTTTGTCCGCACCTGGAAGGAGCGTTACAACAAAATTAAACCGATTCCTCCGAAGATCGTTAAAAGCAGTCCGTTGCTGGAAAATGTCAGCACGGAAAAAGACATTAATCTTCTCAAGTTTCCAACCCCTAAGTGGCACGAATACGACGGCGGCCGCTATATCGGCACGGGAAGCATCGATATCACCCGGGACCCGGATGAAGGTTGGGTCAACTGGGGGACCTACCGGGTCATGATTCACGACGAAAAAACGGTGGGGTTCTATATTTCTCCCGGAAAGCATGGCCGCATCCAGCGGGAGAAATATTCCAGCACCGGCAGAACATGCAAAGTGGCGATGTCCTTTGGCCACGATCCGCTGACGTTTCTGGCTGGCAGCATCGAGGTGCCGTACGGGGTTCCCGAATACGAGTTTATTGGCGGCATAAGGAACGAGCCCTACGAAATTTTCGAGGGCGAGTACACGGGTCTTCCGATTCCCGCCAATGCAGAAATTGTGATCGAAGGAGATGTCAGCTTCGACGAGCCGAGAACCGAGGGACCGTTCGGCGAATGGACCGGCTACTATGCGAGCGCGGAGCGTCCCGAGCCCATTGTGAAAGTGAAGCGGCTCTATCATCGCAACGACCCCATCATCCTGGGTTCCCCTCCGGGAAGACCTCCGGCAGAGCTTGGTTGGTACCGCACGTACCTGCGCTCAGCGATCATCTGGGACGAGATCGAGAAAGCGGGCGTGCCAGATGTTAAAGGCGTTTGGCTGACGGTTTCAGGTGGGAGCAGGCTTATTCTTGTGGTCGCGATCAAGCAGCGCTATCCGGGGCACGCGCGGCAGGCTGCGATCGTCGCCTCTCAGTGTCATGCGGGCGCCTACTTGGGCCGTTACGTCATCGTCGTGGACGACGATATCGATCCGACCAACACCGATGACGTGCTTTGGGCCCTCGGAACCCGCTCTGAACCGGAATCGGATATAGAAATAATCCGCCGCTGCTGGAGTGGCCCACTGGATCCCATTATCCACCCGACCAAAAAAGGTTTCAATTCGCGGGCTATTATTGATGCTTGCCGCCCGTTTGAGTGGATGAAAGACTTTCCCGGAGTCGCGGAATCTGGCAAAGAGGTGCTCCAGGCAACCGAGAAAAAGTGGGGTAAGGCGCTTTTCGGTTCGAACGGGAAGAGGTGACATAAAAACAGCGCGGTGGTGGTTTCTCCGCTATCACCGGAGATCCACAACCACCGACGTAGGTGCCGATTTTCTGAGAATGTCGAGCTTGACACGAGCCGGTTTCTTGATTTTTTTGAGCGCCGACTCCACCTGCGAGGCTTTTTGCACCGCCCCATCGTTTACTTTGACGATGACATCGCCCCTTGCGAGACCCGCCACCATCGCCGGGCTTCCCAATTCCACGTCGGCGACTAAAACGCCCTGAGTTCCCGGAGAGCCGAGCAGGCTCGCCAGCTCCGGGGTCAAGTCCTGAAGCTGAATTCCCATTGTTTCTTTGTGCGATTCGCCTGGCCCGGAAAGCGCGGGCAGGGACTGTGCTTTTGCCAGAACCTGGGGGGTGACAAATACGGAAGCCTTCATTCTCAGCGCCACCGCGATCGCGTCACTCGGTCGCGAATCGATTTGATAATCCTGGTTTCCCATCCTGAGCGTGATCGTGGCGTAATAGGTGCCTTGGCGCAGGTCGCTGATGGTAATCCTGCTTAATGTCGCTCCCACCCCTTTTAAAATGTTCCGAATAAGATCGTGAGTGTTCGGTCGCGGGCTGCCAACCTGTTCCATTTCCTGCGCAATCGACGTCGCTTCGGCAGGGCCGATCCAGATGGGTAGGATTTTGTTTTCCGGAATGCTCTCCAGAATAACGACCGGCGCATTGCTTACCGGATCCAGGAGGACTCGCTTGACCTGCATTTCAACCGGGCTATTTTCCTGGGCGGCAGAGAGGGCGACCGGAAACAAGCCAAGCAACGGGAGGATGACTACGAAAGCGTATGGTTTCACCGGGGCCTCCTTGGAAAAGGATACGGAGCGCTTGCGCCACATTCCCTAACGAGGCAAAGTTATCCAGGAGCAGGGAAGCTGTCAACAGAACGAGTTCCGTGATCGATCGACGAAAGATGTTGTTTCGATGTTGCATTGTTAGCGTGATGGGTTGGCGCGCTTCGGTGCGATTCCGTACTCGCTGCGTGGGTTAGACGGCGCCTGGTTTCTCGGATTACGGAAAACCTCGCTGGAAATCGCTGATGACTATTATTGTTCTCCCCGAAAGCTGGGCAACCCGCATCGCCGCGGGTGAGGTCGTGGAGCGCCCGTCCTCGGTGGTGAAGGAGCTGGTGGAGAACTCTCTTGATGCGGGTGCAACGGAGGTATCGGTTTGGGTCGAGGGCAGCGGCGTTTCTCTAATCCGGATCAGTGATGACGGAGAAGGAATGGTTTCCGAAGATCTTGTGCTATCCGTGGATCGGCATTCGACGAGCAAGTTGAAAGAAGAAGCAGATCTGTTTCGGATCGCGACCCTGGGTTTCCGTGGCGAAGCTCTTCCCAGCATCGCGTCGGTTTCCAAGTTGGAAGTTATCTCCCGGACCAAGGGAGTGGAGTCGGGTTACCGGCTCCAGGTCGTGGGAGGAAAGAAAGAAGCGCCGATCGGCGTGGGCTCGCCGGTCGGCACGACGATCGAGGTCCGGGAGCTGTTCTTCAATACCCCGGCGCGGCGGAAGTTTCTGAAATCTCCGCAGACCGAACTTGGACATATCTGTGATGTGATCAATCGCATGGCTCTCGCCTTCACCGAGGTGCATTTCCGCCTGTATCACGGCGGCAGGATTCTTTGCGACTACGTGCGATGCCTGCGGATCGAAGACCGGCTCCGGCAGGTTCTCGGTGCGGAGGTCGCCGGTGGTATGGCACCGTTTTCCTTAGAGCGCGGAAGATTGAGCGTCACGGGATTTTTAAGTATCGCTCCGGCATCCTTCCCCAATACGCGCTACTTGTCGACGTACGTGAACCGCCGTTTTGTGCGGGACCGGGTCCTGACCCACGCCGTACTTGAAGGGTACGAGACTTTGCTGATGAAAGGTCGTTATCCGGCCGCCGCGATTTATCTCAACGTCCCCTTTAGCGAAGTCGATGTGAATGTCCATCCCGCCAAATACGAGGTTCGTTTCCGCCGTCAGGCGGAGGTTCATGACCTCGTTGTCGAAGCTGTCCGCGCAGGACTCAAACAGCAAGCCAAGACGCCGCTGGCAGATCACAACGAAACGGGGGGTGCATGGCCAGGGTTGACCGTCCAAGAAGCGCCACAGACTTATTCGGCCTTTTTCCAAGGGGAACAATTGGGTTTTCAGGTAGCGCTGCCGGATCCGTCGGCGGTGGCCCAGGGCGAGATGCAGAGCGGATTTTTCTCCACACTCGAAATTCTAGGACAGCTTCTCGGCTGCTACCTGGTGTGCGCGTCATCAAATGGGATGGTCTTGATCGACCAACACGCGGCTCACGAACGCGTAGCCTTTGAAAAGATGCGTAACCGGCGCGAGAAGGACGGCGTGGAAACGCAGAGTTTGCTTCTACCGCAGATCCTCGAGCTGCCGTTTTCCGAGGCGGTTCGGGTCGAGGCGATGCTTGAGGTTTTGGATCAACTCGGTTTTTTGCTCGAACCATTCGGAAGCAATAGCTTCGCGCTGAAGGCGATTCCAGCCCTTCTCCCGCCGGGCGACTATCGCGAAGCGCTGCGGCGGATGGCCGCGGAGGCTGCTGAGGTGGGAAAGGCCGTTGAGTTGCACCGTGATGTCGAGGAGCGCTTAATGACCATCGCCTGCCACAGTGTGATTCGGGCGAATCGCAAGCTTGATCGACAGGAGATAGGGGCTCTATTAAGTGCTCTGGACCAGGTTGACTTCGCTACGCAGTGCCCTCATGGCCGGCCGGTCATCGTGGAATTTTCCCGCGCTCAGTTGGAACGGCTGTTCAAGAGAACTTGACGGCGCTCGCCTATACCGGTCACGTTCTTCGGCAAATTCGCATGAAGCCCAGGGTCGTTATTGTTCTTGGTCCAACGGCCGCAGGTAAGAGCGAGATCGCGTTGGCGGCGGCTCTGAAGAGCGGCGCGGAAATCGTCAACGCGGACTCCCAGCAAGTGTACCGCCATATGGATATCGGTACATGGAAGCCCTCTCAGGAAGTCCGGCAAAAAGTCCCGCATCACCTGATCGATATCGTCGAACCCGGTGAAGAGTTCAATGCCGCATTGTTTCGCGAAAAGGCGATGCAGATCATCCGTGACATTGACGGAAGAAAACACAAGCCGCTTGTGTGCGGTGGAACCGGGCTTTATATCAAGGTGCTCACACACGGAATCTTTGCGGGTCCCTCCAGAGACGAGGCCCTGAGGGCGAGCTTAGCGAGCGAGGCTGAGAAAAACGGGCTTGGCTCACTGTTCGAGCGTCTGCAAAAAGTCGATCCCCAGGCGGCCTCTTCCATCCATCCCCACGACCGTCTGCGGATCGTCCGGGCCCTGGAGGTCTATACTTTGACAGGGAAGAGATTGAGCCAATGGCAGAGAGAACATGGTTTCAGAGAGGGCTGGTGCGAGACCTTGAAGATTGGCCTAGAGCGCGGGCGCGATGAGCTCTATGCATTGATCAATCGGCGTTGCGAGGAGATGTTTTCTCTGGGGCTGATTGAGGAGGTCAAAAGCCTGGTCAGCCGGGGCTACGATCTTAGGCTCAAGCCCATGCAGAGCATCGGATACCGGCACGCCGGGCTTTACCTGTGCGGCGCGGTTAGCCTGACTGAAGCGCTTGGATTGATGAAGCGAGACACGCGCCGGTTTGCCAAGCGCCAGCTTACCTGGTTCCGGACAGACAGGGAAGTTCGGTGGTTTCACCCGGAACGGGATCGAAACCAAGTCCTGGAATCGATCACTGCGTTCTGGGGATAGCGGCGGGCTACGCTGAGGAGGATCCAATCGAAGCTAGCGTTTGCCGCAAATCGGCGGGGAGGGGTGCGGTCCAGCACCTCTTTTGCCCCTTGTGAGTCAGGGAAATAGAGCTGGCGTGGAGAAACTGCCGCTTCAGACCATGAATTTTGCGGAAAGCCCTATTGAAAGCAAAGTCACCGTGCTGGCTATCCATCACGATGGGATGGCCGATCCGGGCGAGATGCAAGCGAATCTGATGCATCCTGCCGGTCTTGATGCTCACCCGCAGCAGGGTTGTGGCGCTGAATTCTTGTTCGACATCGTAGAAGGTTAAGGCTGAAACCGGATTCCCGTCTCGTCCGGGAAGCGGCAGATCTATCTTGCCCGCGCGGGGTCGAATCTTTCCCGCGACCAACGCGAGGTATTCTTTGTCCACGCAACCGGTCTCAAACTGACGTTGCAGCTCCGTGGACGCGGGATCGTTCTTCGCGACGAGGAGGAGCCCGGAAGTCTCTTTGTCAAGGCGGTGAACCAGCTTAGGAGTCACCCCTTTGGATGCTTGCTGGGCTTGCAGCACTCCGACTAGAGAATGATGCGACGGAATTTTCTCCCCCTCGTGGACCGCAAGGCCCGCAGGCTTGTTGATTACCAGGAGGTCCTGGTTCTCAAAAACAACCTCCAGAGGGATATCCAGAGGTCCTTTGGAGACAGGGCTGGGGGTCCTGCTTTCGAAGGGTATCAACAAGCGCAGAACATCGCCCGGTCGAGTAATATCCTTAGGTTTGCACCGATTGCCGTTCAGCTTGACGCCGTTTTTCCGAAACAGCCTTCGTACGTAGCCAACGGGAAAGCGCTTTTTGAGAAAGTTTTCAGCTGTTTTTGACGCTTCGTCTTGAGGACAAACAAGCTCCCTAATCATGCCATTCTCATAACGATTTTTGCTCTTCGCCGTCAAGTCAGAGCGTCCTTGCCATATTTGCAATTTCCTAGAAAGTAAGCTAGGTTACGACCTTCGATGGGTTACCGAAGGGAAATATATCCCCGACCATGTGAGGTTTTCATTGGGCCGTATTGAGTCGGTCGATGCGATTAGAAAAAGAATCGATCAAGTCGATGAGAAAATTGTAGCACTCCTCAACCAAAGAGCTGCACTCGCCCAAAAGATCGGAGCATCGAAGCAACGGGGAAAAGAGGAGGTCTACGCCCCGAGCCGCGAAAAGCAGATCCTCCAAAGAATCTCTCGTCTCAATCGTGGTCCCTTTTCGGACCAAACCGTTCGTGCAATCTACCGGGAACTCTTGTCAGCGTGTCGTTCGCTGGAAGCGCCCGTGCGCGTAGCTTACTTCGGCCCTGAGGGCACGTTCACCCACATGGCCGCGCGAAAAAATTTTGGCTCTCTCGCCACTTTCTTGCCCGCAGGGAGCATTGCCGCGGTCTTTCAAGAATTAACGCAAGGAAGAGCCGATTATGGGGTTGTTCCGATTGAGAATTCAACCGAAGGAGCTATCACGCATACTTTAGACATGCTGGTAGAGATGGACACGCACATTTGCGCTGAGGTTTTCCTTGAAGTGCACCTTTCCTTGCTGTCAAAGTCGGGGCGGCGCGAGGAGGTTGGCCGCATCGTTTCGCATCCCCAACCGTTGGCGCAATGTCGGAGCTGGTTAGCCGCTCATTTCCCACATGTTCCCGTCGAGGAGCTGGGGAGTACGGCCCAAGCCGCACGCATGGCCGCAGCCGACGCCAACGTCGCCGGGATTGCCAGCGATCTGGCCAGAGAGTTCTACGGTTTGCAGACCGTGCAAGCCAATATCGAGGACCAATCCAACAACATGACACGTTTCTTGGTCGTCGGAAAACAAAGCGCCAAGCCGAGCGGTGGCGACAAGACGTCGATTGTATGCTCGGTCAAGGATGAGGTCGGCATTTTGCATCACATGCTCGAACCGTTTGCGAAAAATAAGATCAATCTGACGAAAATCGAATCACGTCCGCTGAGGAACAAGCCGTGGGAATACCTGTTTTTCCTGGATTTTGCCGGACATATCCAGGAACGAAGAATTCAGAGAGCCTTGGCACAGCTGCAAAGAAGCTGCGTCTTTGTCAAGCTCCTAGGTTCTTATCCGAGTGGTCTATGAGCGTTGTGGATCGCGTTCCGGAATACATCCGGTCCCTCGTCCCTTACATTCCGGGAAAGCCCATCGAGGAGGTAGAAAGGGAGTACGGGATCAAGGGGTCGGTGAAATTGGCGTCCAATGAAAACCCGCTGGGCCCTTCGCCCGAGGCTGTGAAGGTGCTCAAAGAGAGACTCTCACAGCTTCATCGCTATCCGGATGGAGACTGTTTCTATTTAAAGCACGGGCTGGCGCAAAAGCTCGGTGTCGCTTCGAGCCGGTTGATCTTTGGCAACGGCTCCAACGAATTGATCGAGCTTGCGATCAGGACCTTTCTCCGGCCCGGGGACGAGGTGGTCCTGGCAGACCAGGCCTTTGTCATCTATCGCCTGGTAGTCCAGGCGGCGGGTGGGAGCTGCAAGATCATTGCTTTGCGGGATTTTACTCATGACCTAAATGCGATGGGAGCGGGGCTGACGAAAGAAACGCGCCTCGTGTTTCTAGCCAATCCCAATAATCCGACAGGAACGATCTATCGGAAAAAGGAATGGGAGAGGTTTTTGGATGCAGTTTCACCGGAAGTCTTAATCGTAGTCGATGAGGCCTATGGGGAATACGTCAGGGATCCTGACTATCCGGATTCTCTCAGTTACGACAGTACAAACAAGAACATTTTGACGCTGCGGACTTTTTCCAAGATGTACGGGCTTGCGGGTCTTCGTATCGGCTACGGTATTGGGCCCGAGCCGATTGTCGCCATGATGCATCGCGTGCGGCAGCCCTTTAACGTGAACGCGGCCGCACAATGGGCCGCGCTCGCGGCTTTAGAGGACGTAGCGCACAAGACGCGGACCTTAGAGGCCAATCGCCAGGGTATGGAGTTTCTGCGGGAGAAGCTGGAGCGGCTCGGCATTCGTTACGTACCCAGTGAGGCCAACTTTCTGCTCATCCGTATGGGTGACGGGCGCAAGGTTTTTCAGGGGCTTCTGCGCCGTGGCGTGATTGTGCGCCCGATGCAAGAATACGGGTTGCCCGAGTTCATCCGTGTCACGGTGGGAACGAAGGAAGAGAACCAGAAGTTCATCGAAGACTTGGAAGTCGTTGCTAAGGAAGTATAGATTTTCGGAGGATTTATGATTGTGGTGTTGAAGCCTGGTTTGACCGACGGGGAGGTGCAAAACGTCATCAAGCGAATTGAAGGATTCGGCCTCCGCGCGCATGTTTCCGTCGGAAAGGAAAGGACGATTATCGGCGCCATCGGGGATGAAAGGATCCTGATTGACCAGACGCTTGAGTCTTTTCCCGGCGTGGAACAGGTTCTTCCGATACTGAAGCCTTACAAGCTGGTGGGCCGAGAGTTCCAGAATGAGGACTCGCTCATCCGGGTGAACGGACACACCATCGGCGGTAACCGGGTGCATGTGATGGCGGGTCCTTGTTCCGTGGAGACCCGGGAGCAGGTCCTCGAGGCGGCGATCTCAGTTAAAGAAGCGGGCGCAACCTTCCTGCGCGGCGGCGCGTTCAAGCCGCGAACATCACCATACAGTTTTCAGGGACTGGGCGAGGAGGGTCTGCAGTATTTGGCCCACGCGCGCAAGGTTACCGGGTTGCCTGTGATTACTGAAGTTCTGGACCCACGGGACCTGGAGGCCGTCTATCGTTACACCGATGTCCTGCAGATCGGCGCGCGGAACATGCAGAACTTCAAACTCCTCACCGAAGTTGGCAAGCTCGACAAGCCGGTGCTGTTAAAAAGGGGGATGAGCGCGACGATACAGGAGTTCTTGTTGTCTGCCGAATACATTGCTGCGGAAGGGAACCGCAAAATTATCTTGTGCGAGAGGGGAATTCGAACCTACGAGACGGAAACGAGAAATACTCTGGATTTGAGTGCAGTTCCGGTTCTCAAACGGCTTTCTCATCTGCCGGTTTTTGTGGATCCGAGTCACGGGACCGGAAAATGGGACCTGGTAGCGCCCATGGCGCTTGCCGGTGTTGCCGCAGGCGCGGACGGTCTCCTGATTGAGGTTCACCCGCATCCCGAGGTTGCCCTCAGTGACGGGCCGCAGTCGTTAAAGCCCGAAAAGTTCGCGGCTTTGATGAGTACGCTAAAGGCCGTGGCGGCAGCGGTGGGAAGGGAATTATAGTGTCGTTCTTGTTTCGTAAAATGGTGATTGCCGGGGTCGGACTCCTGGGCGCTTCGATTGCGCTCGCGGCCCGGCGCTGCGGCGTGGTGGGAGAAATCATTGGATATGGCCGCGGTGCGGAAAGTCTCAGTCTCGCGTTGGAAGGGCACATAATTGATGCCTCCTTCATGGATGCGCGGCAGTTTCCCGCTGGAACGGACCTCTTGATCGTGGCGACGCCGGTGCAAGCGATCGTGCCCACCGTAAGGTCTTTTCTGTCGCGGTTGGAACCGGGCTGCATTGTGAGCGATGTAGGGAGCGTGAAGTTGCGGATCGTGCGCCAGATGGAGAAGATCCTCGGCGGGAAAAATACGTTTGTTGGTGCTCATCCGATCGCGGGGAGCGAGCAGTGGGGGCCGCAATACGCAAAGGTTGACTTGTTCGCGGATCACCGCTGCATTCTCACGCCAACCCATAACACCGACGTAAAAGCCGTGGAAAAAATCGCTTGTTTTTGGCGTAGCCTTGGAGCAAAGGTAGAGTCCATGGACCCGAAAGTGCATGATCGGGTATTGGCGGTCGTAAGCCATCTGCCGCATGTGGCGGCGTACGCGCTGGTCAGCACCTTAAGCAGGGTCGAAGTGGATGCGGTTGATCTCAAAAGGTATTGTGCCGGCGGCTTCAAGGACATCACGAGGATTGCATCGAGCCGGCCCGAGCTATGGCGGGATATCTGTTTGGCGAACCGTGAAGCGGTGGCGAGTAGTCTCGGAAAGTACATTCGCCAACTCAATCAATTGAAGGGCTGGATCATCGGAGGAGAAGCCCATCGTCTGGAGCTGGAGTTCGCCCGCGCCAACGAGGTGCGGCGCCAGATTGGATAGGACCGCAACGATGCATTTGATCCAGGAAGCCGTGAGGCCCTTGCGCGGTGAGCTGACCGTTCCGGGAGACAAGTCCATCAGCCATCGGGCGGTCATTTTTGCCAGTATTGCCGAGGGAACAAGCCGCATCAGCAACCTCTCAAGCGGCGAGGATAATCAACGGACGCTACAGGCCTTCGAGGATTTGGGAGTTTCGATTTGGCAAGACGATGGATCCCTCTGTGTGGAGGGAAAAGGTTGGAACGGGTTGGGTCCCGCGAGCAAGATTATCGACTGCGGGAACTCGGGCACGACAATGCGCCTTCTTAGCGGAGTCCTATCGGGACGTCCCTTCGTGAGTGTCCTGGACGGCGATGCTTCTTTGCGGCAACGCCCCATGCGCAGGGTTATGGATCCGCTCGGTCAAATGGGGACCGAAATCTATAGCGAAAACGGCGACAACCTTGCGCCGCTGCATATCCACGGCGGAAAATTGCACGGCATCGACTACCAGATGGCGATCGCCAGCGCCCAGGTGAAATCGGCAATCCTGTTAGCGGGGTTGCAGGCGGCTGGCGTCACGGTGGTCACGGAACCGCAAAAATCACGCGACCACACGGAGATCATGGCGCAGCGGTTTGGCGCCAAGCTGAAAACCAAGGGTCTTTCGGTTTCGGTCGAAGGTGGCCAGGCTCTTCGAGGGCAAAACGTTGTGGTGCCGGGAGATCTCTCTTCTGCGGCATTTTTCCTGGTTGCCGCCGCGGTGATTCCGGGTTCGGATGTGTTGGTTCGCAACGTCGGGTGTAATTCCACGCGCAGCGGAATCCTGGAGTTGCTACAACGCATGGGGGCGGAGATTGAGTTATTGCACGGCAATGATGTCAACGGGGAACCGGCGGCGGACTTGCACATCGCGGGGAAGAGGTTGCGCGGAATTGAGATTGGCGCCGACATGGTGGGGCGCACGATTGACGAGTATCCGATCCTGTTCGTAGCCGCGGCGTTAGCCGAAGGGGCGAGCACGGTGTCCGGAGCAAAAGAGCTGCGGTACAAGGAATCCGACCGGATCGCGGTGATGGCCGCGGGGCTACGGCAACTGGGTGTGGGAGTCGAGGAACGTGAAGATGGGTTGCGGATCGAGGGACAAAAACGTCTTCGAGGGGCGAGCGTGAAAACGCATGGTGACCATAGAGTTGCGATGGCCTTGGCGATTGCGGGTCTTCGAGCCGAGGGTGGGATCACGATCGATGACGACTCGTGTGCCAGCGTCTCGTTTCCCGGGTTTTTTGGTTTGTTGGAGCAGATCCGATGACCGGAGCGGCCCGTGGAAAGGCGCAGGAGCGCAACTTTATTTTAGCGATTGACGGGCCGGCGGGAGCGGGCAAGAGCACGGTGGCGAAGCGCTTGGCAAAGGCACTAGGTTTCTTATATATGGATACAGGTGCGATGTACCGCGCGCTGGCTTTAAAGGTAGCGGAAAACGGCATTGAGCCTGAGAACACGGAGCAAGTGAACAGAATTCTACAAGATGCGAGGATTGAGTTGAGCGAGAGAGACGGCCAGAATGTTGTTTATCTAGATGGCAGAGATGTCAGCGAGCAGATTCGAACGCCTGAGCTGAGTCAGCTCGCGTCCAAGGTATCCATGCTAAAAGCGGTGCGTGACAAGATGGTGGAGCTACAAAGGGCTATGGGTGCGAAGGGTGGAGTGGTTGTGGAAGGCAGAGATATCGGCACCGTGGTTTTTCCGAATGCGGAGATAAAGATCTATCTGGATGCGTCGCCGGAAGAAAGGGCGCGCCGCCGGGTCGAGGAGATCAACAGCCGAGGAGGAAAAGCAAACTTGGAGGAAACGCTCGCGGAGACTAAGGAGAGGGACCATAGAGATCAACGTCGCACCCTGGCCCCTCTGCGTAAATCGGAGGATGCGGTTGTCGTGGACTCAACGTCAATGGATATCAACCAAGTAGTGAGCAGAATTCAGCAGGCAATTAAAGCGAGGGTGGGGGGAATCGAATGAGACTGGGGGAACCGTTCCATGGCGCAAAGCGAAGAAAATAAGAACGTTCAATCGACCACGGGCAGTGGAAACGACTTTCAGAGCCTTTTTGAAGAAAGCATGTTCTCCGTCAAGCCCGGCGAGGTCGTCAAGGGCAAAGTTGTCGGCATCAACGAGACGCATGTCATGGTTGATGTCGGGTACAAGACGGAGGGCCAGGTTCCGATTGAAGAGTTTCGTGACCGGGAAGGGCAAATTCGCGTCAAAGTTGGCGACGATGTCGATGTTTTCTTCGATTCGTCGGAGGGAGAAAATGGCGGGATCGTGTTATCCCATGCCCGGGCGGAAAACATGAAAGCGTGGGAGAAGATTGAGAAAGCTTATAATGAAGGCACGGCGATTGAAGGGCTCGTCGTCGATAAGGTCAAGGGCGGCTTCAAAGTGGATGTTGGAATGATGGGATTTTTACCGGGTTCCCAAGTCGATATTCGACCAAGCCGTAACTTGGATAAATTTGTCGGGAAAAAAGACCGGTTCCTGGTGCTGAAGTTTAACCGCATGCGTGGCAATGTGGTGGTCTCGCGGCGGGCTCTTATCGAAAAGGAAAGAGGGGCGCTCAGAAAAGACACCCTGAAGGTATTAGAAGAAGGCGTGATCCTCGAGGGTACGGTAAAAACGCTCACCGGGTACGCTGCCTTCGTCGACGTGGGCGGCATTGACGGTATCGTCCATATTACCGACATGTCGTGGGGACGCATCGGTCACCCTTCGGAGGTGGTTCACATAGGCGAAAGGGTTAAGGTCGTGGTTTTGAAGTTTGACGCAGAAAAGGAGCGTTTGTCCTTGGGCATGAAACAGCTCATGCCGGATCCGTGGGGCTCGGTGCGGGAAAAGTATCCGGTCGGCGCACGGGTTCAGGGTCGAGTGGTCAGTCTTGCTGACTACGGCGCGTTCGTCGAACTGGAGAAAGGAGTAGAAGGGCTTATCCATGTTTCCGAGATGTCCTGGACCAAAAAGACGCTCCATCCCTCCAAATTGCTTCAAGTTGATCAAGTGGTTGAAGTCTTGGTTCTCAATGTCGAGCCGGTTCAACGGCGCATTGCGCTGGGCTTGAAGCAAGTCATCCCCAATCCCTGGGTGGCCCTTAAAGATAAATACCCGATGGGTACGGTGATTCGTGGACCGGTGCGCAATGTCACGGATTTCGGCCTCTTTGTCGAAGTCGAGGAAGGCATTGACGGACTCGTGCACGTGTCTGACCTGCACTGGACGAAAAAAGTGAAGCATCCGTCTGAGCTTTACAAGAAGGGAGATGTGCTCGAAGCCAAGGTGCTCGGCGTCGATGTGCAGAACCAGCGGCTCTCTCTTGGTATTAAACAGCTTGCCGTTGATCCCTGGCAAGTCATCGCCGAACGTTACCCGGTAGGTTCGAAAGTTAAAGGTGAGGTTACCAGCGTTCCTGACTTCGGGGTGTTCGTCCGCGTGGAAGAAGGCGTCGAGGGCTTGGTCCATGTGTCTCAACTCAGTCAGGAACGAGTCGAGAAGCCGTCAAGCTTGTACAAGGTCGGCGATCTCATCGAGGCCGAAGTGTTGCACATTGATAAGCAACAGCGGAGGATTGGTCTCAGCGTGCGCGCTTTGAAGAAGACGGAGGAACGTCAGGAGATGGAAAATTATTTAAAGAAGGAACGAGAAGGGGCGAAATTCTCCTTTGAGACGATCCTCAACGAAGAACTCCGACTTGATCGGGAGGATACTCCGGAAACGCCTGATAAGAGGAAAGGGGGCAATCCCTAGCGGATTTCCGACACGGTATGGCGAGCAGGCATCCCATTGCTAAAGGATTGGGTATCTTCTGTGTAAGCGTGCTGCTCTTTTTTGTTGCGGTCTTTTTTTATGCCTACCTGACGGGAGGCGAAAACGGCGTTTTGAGTGCTCTGGGGAGCGAGGGGGTTGGCGTCATAGAGGTCGAGGGAACCATTGAGGAGTCAAGCCAAGTCATCGATAGCCTCAAGCGTTTTGGTGATTCGGGCGCGGTTAAAGCGGTCGTGTTGCGCATCGACACTCCGGGAGGAGGCGTGGTGCCGACACAAGAAATTTATGCGGAAATCGAACGGCTAAAAAAAACAAAGCCGATTTTCGCCTCGATGGGGAGCGTAGCGGCGTCGGGCGGCTATTACATTGCGAGCGCATGCACGCAAATCGTGGCGAGCCCGGGAACTTTGACGGGCTCGATCGGGGTTATCATGGAGTTGGGCAACGTGGAAGAGTTGATGGGCAAGCTGGGGGTCAAAGGATACACGATCAAGAGCGGTCCGTACAAGGACGTGGGTTCTCCTTTTCAGGCGCTGTCGCCTGAGGGAAGGGCCATCTTACAGTCGGTCGTTGATAACGTCTATACTCAGTTTGTTCAGGCCGTCGCGAAGGGCCGGAACCTACCCGAGGCCAAAATCCGGGAGGTTGCTGACGGCAGGATCTATTCTGGCGAACAGGCGAAAGAAATCGGTTTGGTTGACGTGCTGGGCAGCATGGATGATGCTATCGAGCTAGTCGCAAAGCGCGTCGGACTCGGAGCGAAACCACAGGTTTTCTATGCGCCGCGCGAGGAAAGTCGCTGGTGGCAGAAGCTGTTCTCTTCCTTCGGTGGTAAAATATGGGGGCGGGGCGCAAACTGGGGGCTGCGCTACGAATGGTCACCGCTCTTTACGAACTAGCTCGCTGATGAAAAAAGGAAATTCATGCTTCGACAAGCTCGGCACGAACGGAAATTCTTCAAAATATTTAACGTTCCCTTCGTTCGTCGTGAGCCCGTCGAAGGGTGAACGAAGGGTCTTTCAGCAGCCTGCTAGGGCTCAATCGCGATCCAGCGTTTGGCAGCATGAGTTGTTTCATCCCGGAAGCCGGCAGATCAATGGTCATCGAACACGTGTTTGCCCGAGCGGACGGCTGATGATTCGGGGGGTAGGATGACTAAAAGAGAGCTAGTCGACGAAGTGAATAAGAAGTTTCCACACCTTTCGCGCCGGGATGCGGAGGTAATGGTCAACTACATTTTTGGCTCCATGATTGAAGCTTTAGAACGCGGCGAAAGAATTGAAATTCGTGGATTTGGAAGCTTCATCGTAAAGCGGCGGCGGCCGCGTGAGGGACGAAACCCCAAGACCGGCGAGATCGTTTCCGTCGCAGCCAAGAAGGTTCCCTTCTTTAAGGTCGGAAAGGAATTGCGACTGCGAGTGGACGGGAAAAATCTCGAGTAGATGCGGCGACGATGAAACAGATCTGGGCGCCCTGGAGGATGGCCTACATCGAAGGGGTGAAAGAAGAGGGGTGCGTTTTCTGCGATAAGCTAACGGCGAAAGACCAGCGTTCGACCTTGGTCCTGGCTCAATCGGCGCACTCCATCGTCATGTTAAACAAGTATCCTTACAATAACGGTCACTTGCTGATTGCGCCGAAGAAGCACGCAAGGGAGTTTTCCGCGCTGTCCGAGCAGGAATACTCGGACCTGAGCCGTATTCTAAAAGCAAGTTTGGACATCGCTGCCAAGGCATTGCGCCCCGGCGGCTTCAATCTGGGGATGAACCTTGGCAAGTGCGCCGGGGCTGGCGTTGAGGATCATCTACACTGGCATGTCGTGCCGCGGTGGGAAGGGGATACGAACTTCATGCCCGTGCTTGGGGAAGTGCGGGTCATACCCCAGCATCTCGCGGAAAGTTATGATCGCCTGAGTGGCTTATTTCGCGATTTTCTGCACGACCATGATCAAGATCATTAAGGCGATTTTTCTGACGTTGTTGTTTATCTTCGGAATCACCTTTGCCGTTGAGAATACAGAGCCCGTTGTCCTGCGGTATTATTTCGATCTGGAATCGGTGCCCATTCCGGTGTTTCTGCTCGTGATGTTTTCGATCCTGCTCGGGGTCCTGGTGACGGGGCTGGGATTTTTAGCGGACGTGTGGTCGTTGAAAAAAGAATTGAGAGATAGGGAGAGGCAGATTCGATCTTTGCGCGAAGAGGCGGGGTCTCTTGCGGAAGACCGGCGCGCGATGCCGGCGGAATCTGCGAGCCATCACTAAACATGTCAAAGGAGGGATAGGTCTTGACTGTGCAACAAGCAAAGACGCTGGGTGAGCTAAAACAGAGTAGCGTTCCAGTCCTCACGGTTCGTGATGAAATGCGCCGCAACTTAGTCCATTGTCTGGAAACAAGCGCGAGAATTCTGGAAGGAATTATTGGTTACGATGACACTGTCATCCCGGAAATCGAGAATGCCATCCTCTCCGGGCACCATATGGTTTTTCTCGGAGAGCGGGGACAGGCGAAATCCCGCATTATCCGCGGACTGGTTTCTCTTCTCGACGAGCGGATTCCCATTGTCCAGGGTTGTGAAATCAACGATAACCCGTTCGCGCCCATCTGCCTGAAATGCCGCAACCGGCTCGAGCAAGAAGGAGATGCGTTGCCCATCGACTGGATCGGGAGGGACCTGCGGTATGGTGAGAAACTCGCGACACCGGATGTCTCGATTGCCGACTTGATCGGCGAAATTGATCCGATCAAGGTCGCGGAAGGCCGATATCTCGCCGACGAGGAAACCATCCATTATGGGTTGATTCCGCGCACCAATCGCGGCGTTTTTGCCATCAATGAGCTGCCGGATCTGACGGAGAAGGTTCAGGTGGGGCTGTTCAACCTCATGGAAGAAAAAGACGTTCAGATCAAGGGTTACAAAATCCGGCTGCCTCTGGATGTCGTCATCGTAGCGAGTGCGAACCCTGAAGATTATACGAGTCGCGGGCGCATTATTACGCCGCTGAAAGATCGCTTTGATGTTCAGATCCGCACGCACTACCCGAAAACTTTGCAGGATGAAATTAGCATCATGGAACAAGAGGCCAGCCCCTTGACCAATCGGAGCTATCCGGTCACAATGCCGGATTTTATGAAAGCGCTGCTGGGACAGTTGACCTTTGAAGCGAGAAAATCTTCGGAGATCAGCCAGTCCTCGGGTGTGAGCGTTCGCGTTACGATCAATAACTATGAGAGTCTGATCAGTAACGCCGAGAAGCGGTCGTTGCGCCTCAGGGAACGTGAGATCGTTCCCCGCATCAGCGATCTGCATGCGATTTTCGCGTCGACGAACGGCAAGATTGAAGTTGAGTACATGGGTGAGGAGAAAAAGGAAGAAGAGCTGGTGCAAAAGCTGCTGAATCGCGCCGTGTTAAAGGTTTTTGACCAGTACTTCAGCGCGAACGCGTTGACGAAAACGGTCGAGTATTTCAACTCGGGTTGGGGCGTGGAGGTGTCGGACGCGATGACGTCGCAGGATTACCTGGAAGGCATTAAGGAAATTCCCGGCCTCAAGGAAGCCATCCGTACTCTGGGAAACCCGGAATCGCCGGCACTCATCGCCTCGGCGACGGAATTCATCTTGGAAGGATTGCACCTGCATCAGAAACTCAACAAAGAAGTCAAAGGCGGAAGAACGACGTACGGCAAATAGTATTACGGCGCGCCCTGCAGCCGTCTTTTAGAGATTTGATGATCCTTCCGCATGGGTTTAATCCCCCCTGCGCCATGCTATAATCACAAGCCAGCATGCGCCTTATACGATATAGCAAGTGGGCCGGCTCGCCGGCCGATTTTGTCGACGCCGACCGTGTGTTTGACGAAGTCAACGACCATTTGAACGAGACCGGAGATCTGCAGCAAGCCGTGCGGCGCATGTTGCGGCGCGGACTGCGGGACGGAGAAGAGCAGGTTGCGGGGCTGGATGACCTGCTGTCGCAGGTAACCCGCGAGCGCAAGCGTCTTTACGATCGTTATCGCATCCGCTCGGCTCTGGAGGAGGCAAGCAAGCAGCTCGACTCGATCGTCAACCAAGAACGTCGAACGCTGGAGGAACTCAGCGAGTCGAAGGCCGGAATTGAGGATAAAGAAAAATTCTTGGACAAGCTTCCAAGCAAGCTGAGCGAGGCGATCGAAAAGCTGTTCTCCTATAAGTTCGAAAATGCCAACGCCGAGGCGGGATTTGAAGAATTGGCCTCGCAACTAGAGCAGATTCGCCGGTTGGAAAATTATGTGTCGCGCGAGGGCGGACTTTTTCGCGGGCACCAGTCATTGGACTTGAACGAGTCCCAGGACCTCATGGAACGCATGGACGGGTTGCGCCGTTTGGAGGGGCAGCTTTCGGGCAACGAGCTTGACCAGGTTGATAGGGGTCTGCTGGAGCGCCTGTTAGGCAGCGATGCGCAACGGGCCTTTGACGGCGTGGCGCGGCTGGAATCCCTGTTGGAGGAAAGCGGCTATGTGACTGCGGAAGGGGACCGCTACGAGTTGACGCCGCGTGCGGTGCGCAAGATCGGTCAACTGGCGTTGCGGGATATTTATAAGAAGCTCGCCCGTGATGGCATGGGCCAGCACGCGATCAAACCCAACGGGTTTCAAGAACGCAACAGCGAAGAAACCAAGCGCTACAGCTATGGCGATCCACTCAACTTGAATATGGTTGAAACCTTGAAAAACGCTTTGCGGCGTGGTCCCGGTGTGCCCCTGGAGCTGCGCCCCGAGGATTTTGCCGTTTACCAATCGGACTATGCGACGCGCGCGGCCACCGTGTTGCTGCTGGACATGAGCTGGTCGATGAGTTGGGATGGTCGCTTTGCGGCCGCCAAGAAAGTGGCGATGGCGATGGGGACGCTGATCCGCGCGCTCTATCCGAGAGACTATTTTGCGATCGTGGGTTTCTTCACCCGCGCCGTCGAAATCAAGCCCAATGACCTTCCCGAGGCCACCTGGAATATGGGCGATCCATTCACAAATCTTCAAGATGGTTTGCATCTCGCTGCCGAGCTCTTGCAGCGCAGACCCAGCCGCAATCAGCAAGTGATTGTCATCACCGACGGCCAGCCTACCGCCTATTATTCGCAGGGACGCCTGTACTGTGAATGGCCCTTGAGCTTCGGAGGAATTAGCCAGAAGGCAGCGCAGGAAACTTTAAGAGAGGCTGGGCGCGTTACCCGGAAGGGGATAACCATCAACACCTTCATGCTCGACGACAGCCCGGTGCTGAGAAACTTCATCGAAGAAATGACGCGGATCAACAAAGGCCGCGCCTTTTACACCCGGCCTGAGCAACTCGGCGAGTATCTCCTAGTCGACTACATCGCGCGGAAAAGAAGAAAAATTTAAGTGCTCTTGTAAGCCCGTTCCCGCCTGATCGCGCGTGCAGATGTTGGCGTCGACCTACGACGACAATGGAAATCTCACCAGCATCGCCGACGGATCCGGCACAACGCTATATACCTGCAACCCAAGGAATCAATTGACCGGTAATCATTTGTTACCTAGCCCAACCTTACCAAGCGGAAGGGTAAGGGAGGAGAAAAAGCAATAAAAACAACCAGGGCAATCAAAAGGTCTCCACTACATTGGGGATGTCGTCTTCAATGCACGCGATCGCCGTCGGCCGTGATTCGGGGTGGTGGCTGGGGCGGCAGAGTGAGTTTGAGCTGCTCTAACAAGAGCTTGTGATCGGTGTCAGGCTCGGTGTAACGGGGAAGAATCAAAGTGCGACCGTCTGTAGTGGGAAACTTAACATCGAGCATCTGCATGGTGGCAAACTTGTCGAGCACTGCCCGAGGGGTCAGTCCGGGGGCGAGAGGCCGAAGCCGAGCCTTGAGCGTGACATGTAAGCAGTAGGCCATAAAGGCGACAAAGATGTGGGCTTCAATTCGGTGTTGGAGCTGGTGATAAATTGGACGCAATTGGAGATCATCTTTTAAGTTTTTGAAGGCGGCTTCGATCTCGACCAGTTGGATGTAGAACTGCCAGAGTTGCGCGGGTTCTCGGCCCACGAGATTAGTGCGGAGCAGATAGCGGCCCTCGCGCCGGCGCACTTCTCGGAGCTTTTGGCGATTGAGCCGGAAAGAGAAAGTGACAGGGGCCGTTTGGGTTTTTGCTTTGGGTAGCGTGACGTCGACCAACCGCCAGGCAGCCGGATATTTTCCCTTGGCGGCTCCCAGTTTGAGCAGTAACGCTTGGCTGTTGTTGAATTTCATCTCGTGCAATTCTTTGAGCCGTTTAATGAGGGCTCTGAGCTGTCGTTGGCGCATGGCCCGTTCTTTGTCGATGCGCGGGTGACTCTTGGCCAGCACATAGAGTTCTTTTTCTTGGGCTAACAGTTTCACTTCGACTCCCGAACGCACCGTGGTAAAGGGCACACCCAAAAGCTTGTGCTCCAACTGGCTGAGTCTCCCTTTGGGCGTACCCACCAGGTAATACACCACCGGGGTGCTCTGACGCATTTCCGTCAGGACCTCCTCGGTGGGAATGCCGCGGTCCATCACCCAGATGCGTTGGGCTTTGCCGTACTGGGTTTCAATCTTGTTTAAAAACTCCTTAAGTGTGGTTCGATCCGAGGTGTTGCCTGCCAGCACTTCGTAGGCCAAGGGAAACCCTTCCGGAGTGACCACCAAGGCGATGACCACTTGGACGCAGTCCGAACGCTTGTCGCGGCTGTAGCCGAAGCGCCGCTTGTCGTTCTCGTCATCGGGCTCGCTGGACTCGAAATAAGTACTGGTCAGATCGTAGAGCAGCACGTCAAACTTGGCGCCAAATAGCCCCTGCCACCGTTCAGTGAGATGGCTGAACAGGGCTTGTTTGTGCTCGAGCACTTTGTCCAGACAACGATACAACGCATTTTTCTCCACCAGCGCATCATCCTCGCCCAGCAGATCCCCCATCGCGCTCCTGTCAAACCACAACCGGTGCAAGCGCCATTCGCTGCCAGGATCGATCAGTCGATAACACACCAGCGTCTGAAGAATATGGTGCCAACTCGTCCCCTCCCGGCTATCGGGCAAACGATCTTGCCAGAACCGATCAAGCGCCAATTGTTCATAGAGATCACACGCCAGCCAGCACGCCCCATACTGGCGCGGCCGATCAAGCTCCATCGCCTCAAGGCGAACCTGAACTCCATAGCCCTCGGTGTGCTCGGGCAACTCTTTCTCAGCAGGAAACAGCGCCAGCTGCGTCTTCTGTTGTGTCTGTTCATCGAACGCTTCGATCACCCGACACCACTCCTGCTTTTGGCTGTCGTTGATCTCTCCCAGATACAACACCTGGCGTTGCACCACCTTGCCCCCGCCACAGCGCTTACTCTCAACGATGTTCCAATACCGATGTTCCTTGCCATCTTTGATGCGCCGATTGCAACGCAGATACATGATGGCCCTGCATTGTACCCAAAATTCTCCCCGTGAAAAGCCACTTGGTCTACACTACAGGCACTTTGAAAAGCTCCCCCCTTGAAATCACAAACCTTTTTCCCGCTCAGACCCCTAATAAAATTTTATTTCGGTGCCGGTTGAGAAAGTTGGGCTAGCGCGAAGGCACGGTGATGTGGGGTTACGGGAGTTGACGCGACTTCTTGGGGTTAAGGAGTTGTCGACAGGGAGCCACGGGGTTCGACGTGCGGAGCAACGTCTCAGCAAAGAGCCAGAATTCCGCCGTCAAGTAGAGCGAGTCTTGAAACTCCTCACTCATTCATCTATACAAGCCTGACCCTGTCCTGCTGTTCTGCTACTCCAATTCCTCCACGATCGATCATTTGGGATCGGGACCCAACACAATCTCTGCCAGATCTTCGAGCCTGATCCATTTTATAAAGGCTGCCTGCAAGTCAGTCTCCGTCAGCGCCTCGTAGCGTTTGGCGGCGAGGATCGGTTCGTCAAGAGGCAGATCCATTAAGGAACGTTCAAGCAAACCAGCGGCAATCCGGTGTGTGCTCGCTTCGGACAGCGGAATCCCGCGCAGCAGGAGCGTTTTGGCTTGCCGTAGCTCAGCGGGGGTTACCGGTGCAGTCTGCAAGTCGCGGAGATTGCGCTCAATAAGCACCCGGGCTTTGGCCACGTTCGGCGGGTCGCACGCGTAATAGACGGTGAGGACCGAACGGGTTTTTCCGGCCTGCATCGCTGCATTGACGCCGTATACGAGCCCGGTCTTTTCGCGCAGGTCGCGATACAGCCGGGTGGAATAAAAACCCCCGGAAAGCACATGCAGACCGAGTTGCAGCGCGTAATAGTCAGGGTCGAAGCGGGTGAGCGGGAACGTTTGTCCCAGCGTCACTTCGTCCTGGACCCGATTGTGGTCGGGCACCACGGTGGCGCTCGCCTTGTTGCGGGGCACCGGGGGCAAGTCGGTGTCAGGCTTGGGTCCGGTCGTCTTCCATTCTCCAAAATACTTTTCAATGACCGTCCTCGCCTGGTCCGGCGTGACTTGGCCGATGACGACTAAGGTCGTGAGATCGGGCCGAAAAATCTTTTCATAGTAAGCCCGCACGTCATCGAGCCCAAGCGCGGCGACGGTTTTAGGCACGGGCTGGCGCAGCGTAGGGTCGTGTTCCGGGTAGATCGCTTGCATGAAGGCGCGCTGCGAAAGGTAGATCGGGCTGTGCAAGCGCCCGCCGACCTCGCGCAGGGTTCGCTGCTGCACCGCTTTGAACGCCGCCTCGGGAAGAGCGGGGTGCAAGAGATTGTCCGCCAGCAACTCCACGCCGCGATCGAAACGATGCGCCAGCACTTGCAGCGAAAAGCGTGTTCCTATCGACGCTTGGGCGCCGATTTCATCGAGCGCGCTCTGGTAGGCCACGCGGTCCAACGTAGTTGACCCATAGGAGAACAGGTCGCTGAGGATTTCGTCGACTCCTTCTTTCTCCGGCGGTACCTGAAGCTCGGGCCGGTTTTTGACCGCCCCGTAGACGCTGATCGTGTCGCTGATAGTCTCGGGCTGAACGATCAGGCGTAGCCCGTTGGGTAACACCGTGACCGTGGGCTTGACGCTCGACTGCGGAACCGGCGCTGGGGCCAATGTTTTTTCCGCCCAAGCGGGAAGCGGCACGGATTCTGTCTGCGACGGGGTAAAGGACTCGCTACCAGGGCGGGACTCCGTGGATGCGACGGGCTGGCCCGATTCGCGCGGCGTCATTATGGCAACGATGGCATTGTCATTGACCAGGTACTTTCTCGCGACTCGGTTCACGTCGTCCACGGTCACTTTCTTGATCGCTTCAATATCGTCGTCCGGGGAGTGGCGGCCTTCGACCGCTAGCGCTTGCGACCACTCCGATGCGAGGCCGGATATGGAGTTTTTCCGGAACGCCGACTGCGCCACTTCGTGCCGCTTGGTCGCTTCCACCAAATCGCTGGGAATACCGTTGGCAACGTAAGCGGCGATAATTTGCTTCAATGCGGCAATCAGTGCGGCGCTGTCCTGGCCGCGCGCAAATGCCGCATTGGCGTATCCAAAACCGGCTTTCGGAAGCATGTAGCCGTCGAAGCCGGCAGCGAGCGCTTTTCCTTCGGCGACCAGAGCGTATAGATCTCCCCTGCGGCTGTCGAGCGCGTCCGCGAGAACAACGCCCGCAGCAAAGTCCGGATCATCATATCCCGGAAGTCGATAAGCCACTGCACCCAGGCCATAATGCTGATCCGAATCGATTTCGATCGTGGTCGGTTTCATCGGCTGCACTTGGATTTTTCGCCTAGCCGGAATCGTCCGGGACGGAATCGGCTCGAATAGGCGTTGTACCATAGCTAGAGTCGCCACGGGATCGACATCGCCGGCAATGACCATAATGGCGTTGTTCGGCGCGTACCATTCGTTGTGGAAGTCCTTGAGCATCTTTCCCGTCGTCTTTTGAAAAGAGGGACGCGTCCCTAGCGCATCGTGGGCATACGGCATTCCGGCAAAGACCGCGCTGAGCAGATGCGAATAGAATAGGTATCCCGGGCTGGAGAGGTCCTGCGCGACTTCTTGCTCTATGGCGCCGCGTTCCTGGCGCCATAGAGCCTCGGTGCTGAGGACCTCGCGCATGCGAATGGCTTCAATGCGTAGCGCGGTTTCGAGATCACTCGTGGAAAGGGTGAAAAAATACCGCGTGATGCTTTGTTGGGTGGCAGCGTTGAAGTGGCCTCCCATGGCCGCGATGAGGCTGGAAAGCTGGGCTGCGGATAGGCCGGGGCTGCCGCGGAACATCATATGTTCCAGAGCATGCGCCATGCCGGGAAAGCCCTCCGGGGCCTCGTTCGAGCCGACCAGGTAACTCAAGTCGGTTGTTACCACGGGCGCAAGCCGGTTGCGTACGATGACGACGCGCAAGCCGTTCTTCAACGTGGCGCGAGTGACGTCGGGCTCGGCCGCGGCTCGGAGCAGAACCGGAATCAGGTTGAGCACAAGCGCGGTGATGAGCAGGGCGCGCAAGGACCGATGGCCTTTGGTGGGTGGTCTGGTTTTTCTTTTACTGGTATGCATTGGGTTCCTTTTTGTCGAACAAAGCAAACAGACTGCTAAAAGATATCTGGCGCGCATTGCGGCATCAAGGTCTGTTGCAGTGCCGGAATTGGACTCGCTGCGGCCTGTTACCTGATGATTCAGATGCATCTTGGAAATGACGCTCGGATGAGAGATGGAAGCAGCGGGGTTTATCTCATGGCGGTAAGGCGAGGGTTTCTCCTGCGATTGACTTTAGGCGCAACGGGGATTTTGGCCCAAGGCGACAGCGTAATGCTCCGGTTCTTCTTGTCGCTCAGATGACCTTCGGGGGTTTGATTTTTACGCTTTGACTCTCCGCGCTTGCCGAACAAGATAGCCTTTGCCTCCTCGGTCATCCCGCTCGGTACCGGATCGGCCGGCTCGTAGTCCATGATCGCCAGAATTCGGTTGTTGGGCGAGACCGCGGGAAACGGGGGCAAACTGCTCCCCCTTGCCGATGTTGACCGGCTTGATCGAGTAGGGAAAGGCGGTTTCTTCCAAGAATATGGTAATCTTGTGGTCATTCGGGGTGGTCCAGTAATAGAGATCAATCATGGGGGGGCTCCTAAAAAGACTCCACCAACTCTAACACCGGTCTGCGAGCATCTCAATCTGGCGCGCGATTGAAGATCTCTGCTGACCTGCGATAAAGGATTGTGATCGTTTCAGGGAGGCTGAGCCGATGAAAACGCAAACTTATCTATTACGCACGATGTCAGACACGGTCGAGACCGATATCCAGAGAGTCCACATTATCGCAAACGAGGTGCTATCCCGTTACCAGAAGAAAATCCTCTCTTGGGAAGAGCTAAGAAAGATTGCCGACGGACCGTTTGATTTGTTCTTGATCCCTCTTATCTTCCGGGAAGAATTCGAGGCGGATTCTAACGTCATCTTTAACGAGGCAAGAAGGCAAGAAATTAGATCCCATGCGCTGGAGATCGCGCGCAAGCATGGATTCGACACGCATCCGCCCGAATTGATTCCAGGGGTCGAGGAGTCTCTGCGTGCCGCTGAAGGAGCCGGCTTGAGCAATATTCTGTTAACGACAGGCGGCCGGCGCTTCCAGCACCAGGCCATGGAAACCCACGGCATCGGCGGATATTTTCAGGACATCATCGACCGGGAACAAACTTATTTTACCAAAGAGCAAGGTATCTACTACTTCTTCCGTAAAAAAAACTTGCCCCAGCTGCGGGTCGTACTTCTTTCTGGGACCGCGTCTTACCTCAGGGCCGGCAACAACCTCCAATCCTGTAAAATCGGCGGCAACGAGCTTTCGGTTCGGACCGTCGCTCTCGCGACTCCGTGCTCTTACAGTGACGAGGCAACACTTTTGGCCGCGCGTCCGAGTGTTCTGATTCACGATCTGGGCGAGTTGCTGCCACGACTGAGAGATGCCGGATGGCTTGTGACGGGGAACGGTGAGGTTCCATAGTTAAGATTCGCCTTGCGAGGCCGCGGCTCAGGATCGCTTTAATTGGCCGGCTACGAACGTTTTCATAAGCGCCCATGCCCGTTCGGCTTCGGGACCAGGTTTGCTTCCGAACCCGTGGGGCATCTCCGGAAACCATTCGATCTGTATGTTGCCGCCGGCGGCGCGGTAAGTCTCGACAAATCGGCGCGGTATGGATAACGGAACGTTATCATCGGCGGTGCCCTGGAGGATCAGCACGGGCGGCATATGAGTATGGGCGCCGCGCTCCAGAATAAGCTGCGGATTGCCCTCTTTCATCGCCTCTTCGGTGAGAAAGTAGGCCTCGGTCGATTCGACTAACTGAGCTCGGTTATTCTCTTTTGCGTAAAGATAGCGCGCGTGCGAATCCAAAACGGGCCAGCCAGCCAGCACGTATGCCAGGGTTGCATCCGCGCCGGCGGCCCCGGGCAGCGCGAGCGCGCGATAACGCGGGTCGTGCGGGCGCAGAACGCTGGACATGATCGTGTGTCCTCCGCTGGAAGTTCCCAGACCGCCAAGCCGCCGGGGATCGGCGTTGAAGTCGCGGGCATGAGCTTTGAGCCAGCGGGTGGCGTAATTCACGTCGGTCGCCTGGGCGGGATAGGTGTATTTCGGGGCCGTGCGCAGGGCAATCGCGACGACAACCAGCCCGCTGGCCGCGAGCGCCTGGTCGATTAGCTCGTTGTTCGTATAGCTGCCCCGATTCCACGCGCCGCCGTGGACATCAAGCAACGCGGGAAAGGGTCCAGGGCCTTCGGGTTGATAAATGCGAGCGGGCCAGGAGCTATCCTGTTCCTCTCGATAGGTTACGTCAAAAACTCGAACCTGATAACTTCCGTTGGGGTCATACTTGACAACCGCTTCTGCCATGATGTTATCCTCCGTTGCCTTTTGGTGTTACTATGTAGCTTTAGCATTTATACCTCATCCGCTGGCGGCGCAACTTTGAAGGGGAGCTTTATCACGACGCCGGATGCCGCCCCAACAGGCGCATGGATAAAATCGAAATTGAGAGGATGTTGAAATTGTGATAGAGACACCGGCTAGTTGTTTACGGAGCGTTAAACAGCTCGACTGCGGGCTCTGTCTTGATGGAGAAAGAGCGAGAACAAGGAGGCCTTTATGGCGCAAATAACACTCAAGGTGAACGGCAAGACAACGGTGGTCAATACGGACCCGACCGCGATGCTCCTGTATGTCCTGCGTGACGACTTGGGGTTAAGAGGACCTAGGTTCGGCTGCGGACTATCGCAATGCGGCGCGTGCGCGGTCATCATGGACGGCAACGCTGTCCGTTCTTGCACCGTCCCGGTAACCGCGGCGCGCAATCGCCAGATTACGACTTTGGAAGGACTGGGGAGTGTCGCCCGTCCGCACCCGATTCAAAAAGCCTTCATCGATGAACAAGCCGGGCAGTGCGGCTATTGTCTGAACGGCATGGTCATTGGCGCCAAAGTCCTGCTCGACAAGAACCCGAACCCCAGCGACGCTGATATCAAGGTGGCGCTGGCCGACACGATTTGCCGCTGCGGCAGCCACGTGCGCATCCTGCGTGCGGTCAAGCGCGCCGCGCGGCAAAAAGTCTGAACAGGAGAGCGAAGATGGACAACAATTCATTTTCCCGCAGGCAATTCCTTAAAGGGTCGGGCGCCTTGATCGTAAGCTTCAGCTTATTCCCCCCTATTTCACAGGCTCTAGGCCAGGCCGAAGGTCCGTCCGGCGCACCGGACCCCAAACTCCTCGACTCCTGGCTTTCGATCTCACCCGACGGAACCGTCACGATCTTTACCAGTAAAGTGGACCTCGGGACCGGGATCGAAACCGCGCTCGCGCAAATCGTGGCTGAGGAGCTAGACGTGCCGTTCGGCAAGGTCAAGATGGAGATGGGCGACAGCGCCAGCGCCGTCGATCAGGGCGGTACAGGCGGAAGCAGAACAATTGAGAGGTCCGGGCCGCAGCTGCGGCAGGCTGCGGCAGCTGCGCGGCTGGAGCTTCTGAAGCTTGGCGCGGCGCGCCTGCAAATTCCGATGGAGAAACTCACGATAAAGGACGGCGTCGTGAGCGTCGTCGGCAGGCCTGAGAAAAAGGTCTCTTACGGCCAGCTCATCGGCGGCAAGCGTTTCAACGTCTCGATCGCCGTCGCTGGGAGCGCTGCGGCTATGAAGGTGGCTCCGGCAGTGCGCGCCAAAGATCCCAAAGAGTACCAGATCGTCGGCAAACCGATTCCCCGCGTCGATCTGCCGCCCAAGCTCACCGGCGAATTCACGTATACGCAGGACGTGCGCGTGCCAGGCATGGTCCACGGGCGGGTAGTCCGCCCGCCCGTGGTGGCCTCGAACCCGCTCAGCGTCGATGGAAGCTCAGTGAAGCAGATCCCCGGCTTGGTAAGAGTCGTGCGGGAGCGAGGCTTTATCGGCGTCGTCGCCAAGACGGAATGGGCCGCCATTCAGGCAGCCAGAGCTTTGAAGGTTACGTGGTCGGAGCCGGTCACCAAACTCCCTGCCGACTACGACGCGCTTTACGCCTATCTGAAGAACACCAAGAGCTTCAGGGACGAAGCTATCGTCGATAAGGGGAATCCCGCCGCCGCGCTCTCCCAGGCGAGCAAGACCTTCGAGGCAACCTACCACTGGCCTTTCCAGATGCACGGGATGCTCGGCCCATCATGCGCCGTCGCCGATGTCCGCGGCGACAAGGCAACCATCTGGACGGGGACCCAAGGCCCTTTGCGTACGCGCAAAGCCGTCGCCGAACTTTTGGGAGTTCCCGAACAGAATGTCCGGCTTATTTACCGCGAGGGCTCCGGATCTTACGGACGCTTGAGCAACGACGATGCGCCGGAGGACGCGGCGCTGCTCTCACGCGCCGTGGGTAAACCCGTGCGCGTCCAGTGGATGCGGGAGGACGAGCACGGCTGGGAACCCAAAGGTCCCGCGCAACTCATCACGGCCCGCGCCGGTGTTGACGCCGGGGGAAAAATAATCGCATGGGATTTTCTCGATCGCAGCCTGCCCAGGACCGCGGGCGAGGGATTGCCTCTGCTGGCCTCGAGGCAGATCGGTCTTAAGCCCAAGGGTCAGGGCACCTCGAATGGAACTCAGGGAGGCGGCGAACTCTATTCCTTCGATAATCAGAAGGTCGCCTCGGCGCAGATCCCCTGGGTCCAACCCGACGAGATCCCGCTTAGAACCAGTAACTTGCGCGCTCCCGGACAGTTAGCGCGGTCTTTTGCAAGCGAGTCTTTCATGGATGAAATTGCCGCGAACCTGGCCGTTGATCCAGTGCAGTTCCGTCTCCGCTATCTCGGCAACAAGACGCGAGAAACCGAGGCTCTCGTCGCGGTAGCAGAAAAAGCTCAATGGCAGCAACGCCCGTCCCCTGCGCCCGGCATCGGAACCAAAGCCACTGGAAGAGGCATTGCTCTATCCAGCCGGTCCGGCACTCTTGTGGCTGCGGTCGCGGAAGTCGAGGTCGACAAATCGAACGGTAAAGTGTCGGTCAGGCGGATAACGCTTTCCCACGACTGCGGCCTCATCGTCAACCCGGACGGGCTCAAGAACCAGATTGAAGGGAACGTTATTCAAGCAGTCAGCCGCGCGCTGTTTGAGGAGGTTCAATTCGACGCCACTCGAATCAAGACTCTTGACTGGAGCAGCTATCCGGTTCTGAAGTTTCCGGATGTCCCGGAAATCGACATTGTGCTGATCAACCGCCTGGAAATGGAGGCCCTAGGAGCCGGAGAGCCGTCCATCGTTCCCGTGACCGGCGCGATTGCCAACGCGATTTTCGACGCCACAGGAGCGCGCCTCCGCGACGTGCCCTTCACTCCCGCACGCGTTTTGGCAGCCCTCAAGACCGTCGCGCCAAGGTCCTGACCCAACCGCCGCCCGGCGGGCGGCATGACCCATAACTTCAAGACAAAGGGGCAACCCTGTGTCCCTTTCTCTCTCCCTGGCTGAGCGATGCGCTTGAATTTACTGGGCTCACTTCTTTTGGATGTTGAATGACTTTGTTCGGAATCTCCCGGCGGCAATCGTCAAGAAAGCTCCTCAGATCTTTTGTCATTGTGTTCTCCTGCGAAAATTATCAAAAGCCTAGCATCTCAACTTGCCCTTGGAACGCATCTGATTTCACTAACGCCATATGAGGACAACGAAGCCGAACCCGGCGATCACGGCTCCCGACACGCGCTGGAGCCAACGCAATACCGCATCACTGAATCTGTCGCGACAGACCCGGAGACCCACGCCCAGGACCAAGCACCAGAGAGCCGTCCCGATAAAAATTCCGACAGCAAGCACTGCCGCGGAAAAATATTCTCCTCTAAGCCCTTCCACACCCCAACCCGCGTAGATGGCAAAAAATGAGGGAAAAGTCACGGGATTTGTCGCCGTCAGAAAGAAGGTCGAAGTGAAGCCCCCCAAAGGTCCACTTGCTCGAGCTGCAGCGGCCCGCCCGGTGGGCCGAGCCATGAAAATCTTTAGACCCAAGTAGCAGAGGAACGTCCCACCGATAAATCGAAGCCACGGCTGGAGACTGACCGGAAAACCAGGAATTAGGGTGAAGCCCAGGGCGACGATGCCGCCTGCCAAAGCATTGGCCGTAGCAACCCCGAGCCAAGACCAGACACCATAGGCGACTCCTCCATAGAAGGCACGACTGATGCATAATAGGCCAATCGGACCGACAGGCGCGCTAGTAACGAAGCCGATGATGATGCTCTTGAGCAAGATGACGTACATAACTGCCACGGTCAAGTCCCAAATTTCCTGTAAAAGCTCAAGGCGTTGAACATCCTCTTCTTGCACATATCAAGCAGCGACCTCTTGAGCAGAGGATCGCGTTGCCGTCTCAGCTCGCAACTGCTGGAGTTGCTTGATCGCAGCCGGCGTCATCTTCACCCCGCGCCAGCGCTTGGACGCTGTCACCAGGCTGGCAAAGAGCAGCGCCAGACACGAGCGCTCCGTTGGAAAGCGAGGAATCACTTTGGTCCGCCGGCGTCCTTCACCGTTGAGCCGTTCCAGCCGATTGGTGGTTCGAATCCGATGATGGTGCAGCGCCGGGAAACGAAGATACGTCACACACTCCTCGAGGTCCCGCTCCAGACACTGCATCGCCGCAGAGTAGCGGTCACCAAACCGGGCGATCAACGCACGCCCGCGTTTGAGCGCCAACGCATGGCTCGGCGCCAGGAAAACCTGCCGCACGAGCCGTTTGATCTGCCCTTGCGCCATACGGGGGAGCTTGGCCAGGATGTTACGCATCTTGTGGACCTGGCAGCGTTGGCGCAACGCACGCGGCCACATCCGTCTGACGGCTTTGTGCAAACCCGGCGCCCCATCGAAAATCACCAGCAGCGGATCTTTCAGTCCCCGCGCCACCAGGTTCTGAAAAAAGCTCAACCAAGCATCATAGGACTCCCGGGGACCCAGGTCCAAGTCGAGCAACACCGGCCGCCCATCCTCCAGCAACGCATAGGCGCTCAGCACTCCCTCTTTCTCATCGGTCCCCTGTCGGGCGGCGTGATACTGGCCATCCAAAAACAAGTACACCACATTGAGCTCGCTCAGATCCCGCTCGCGCCAGGCCTCAAAGTCGCCATTCAATTGCTGCCCGATACGGCTTACCGTGCTCTTGCTCAAGCGGCTTTCCCCAAAGCTCTCGGCATAGAGATCTTCGATGTCGTGGGTCGAGAGCCCCCGCACGTACATCCCGCGCACCAATCCTTCCAGATCGACGCTGCGATGCCCCAGCCGCTCGACCAGCTTGGGCCGAAATCGCTCCTCGGTGGCGCGCAGCTGCGGCACCGCCAAGTCCAAAAGCCCCGACTCGGTTTGCACCCCCTTGGGCTCATAGCCGTTTCTCCAGCCCGCCCGTGTGCGCTGCCCCCGTCGGTAGTGCCCGCGCCCCAAAAAAGCCGTCGCCTCCTCTTCAATGGACACCTGCAGGATGTAGCGCGCCAGCGATCGGACAAAACCCCGCATCACTGGCTCCGGCTGCGCTCCCTCAGTCGCATCTCCCCCAAGCAAGGCTGTTACCTCTTCCTTCATCCGTACACTCGGTGGTATTCTCTTCATGGCGTTGACCTCCTCCCGGCTCCGCTGTTACGGAGCCTTTCTGGTTTTTGGTTTACTTGGGAGGATACTCAACGCCTCTTCATTTTTACAGGGAGATTAGCACATGACCACTGCCACCTTCAGCAGAAATTATTCGTTTAAGTTACTGTTCATACTAGATCCCTCAACCCGCAACCAGAAACAGGGACGTAGTTAATTCAACCGATGCAGTAAAACCGGCATTGTCGTTACTGAAGAGCGCAGAGCCGGAAGAATCTTTTGGAAAAACGTAAGGTAAGCCTTACCGCAAGTGTTCTGCGAGAATGTCGTCGAGGCTCGGAAGCTCTATCCTGTATTGAGGAAACCTGCCTCCTGAATGACGTCGCCGACCCGTCGTGAATTGATTCTGCTGAAGAACCCTCCGTTCATCCTTCGAGAATCTCAGGACGAACGGAGGAGCGGTTGAAATCATTGAATATTTTTTCGTTCATGCTGAGTCCAGTCGATGCATTCATAGGGTTTTCAGCAGAATCGTGAATGGGAGCCCGCCCTAAGAGGATTTCCATTGAGCCACTGCGGTAGCCGCGATCGGGCACTTCTCGAGCTAGAGTTTCCGGCGGGGCCTGCGGGAAGGCGTAACCACATAGGGGAGATTACGGGAGATAATTGTGTATCACAAAGTCAAAATCAGGAAGACGGCCATACTCTCCCTGAGCGTTGTGCTAGCGGTTCGCCTCAGTTTCAGCAACTACCAAAAGAAAGAGAGAAGCCAACTTATGACTGATTGCCAACAGATGACTGAGTGTGGCGCTCGCCGGCACGCGGAGAGAGCGCTTTATTCGCTGTTAGGATCAGCTGAGATCTACGATGACTTGTTTGAGGTTTCTTTACCCGGTGTATCCTTTGCGACTTAGAAACTCCTTGAATCCCTCGCGCGGGTGATTCGCTTTGAGCCAGGTTCCACGCGCTTCTCGTTCGCTCCCATAGCGTTCGCTCCAGCCCATGCCGATCTCTTCGTGGAGCAGTCGTTTAATGCCTTGCACCATGCGCGCGTCGTTTTTGCTGATCATCTGGGCCATCTCGATCGCCGCATCGCGCAGCTTTGCGGAAGGGACCACTTGATTGAGCAAACCGATCCGCTCCGCCTCTTCGGCTCCGACCGCGCGGCCAGTATAAAGCAATTCCTTAGCTTTCGGCATGCCCACGAGAAGCGGCAACGACCAGGTAGAATTAACGCGGCCGTAGCGGGCCGCTAGAAAGCGAAATTCCGTGCGCTCACAACCGATCCGAATGTCGAACATTGTTGTGAGCATGGCTGCGCCGCCATAGGCAAGACCATTAATAGCCCCGATGATCGGCTTGGGGTACGTAGCCAAATGCCAGGTGGCGCGATTGCGATTTCCTTGGCGCGCGGCCAAATCCTCGCTGCTCATGTCGGCCATTTGAGGTATGTCGCCGCCGGCGGAAAATGCGCGATCACCGGCGCCGGTCACGATGACGGCATCCAGAGCGTTGTCGCTTTCAATCTGAGTTAATTCCTCGTCCAGTTCAGATGCCATCTCGTAACTAATGGGATTTAGCTTTTCCGGACGATTGAGGGTGATCAGGGCCACCCGATCCAGACGTTCTGTTAGAATGTTTTCATAGCTCATCGCAAGTTCTCCCTTGGAGCAGAACGGAGATATCGTGTACGGGTGATCGTAGGACGGGAGGCCGGAGTGCGGCGAGAAAACCCGCGGGAAGGTCCTCGGCACGCGTCGCCAAGGCCTTCCGCGCGATCAAAGACATGCCCGGAGGCTCATGGAACTCCGGGTGGCTTGTCTTTTTTGTCGTAGTAGGTCGCGGTGAACTCTGGTTTGCGCCTTTCAGAAAAGGCCGCGGACCCCTCATCATAGTCTTTGCTCTGCCGCAGGTGCGCATAGTACTCGCGGTGTACTTTGAATGCTTCTTCCCAGTGTTGGATATCGTACATCAGTTTTTGGATGTACTCTTTGGTATGGCTAGCAATCAGCCTGCCGTTGCGGTTAATGGTCGTGCATAATTCCATGCAGTCATCGATAAGCTTATCCGGCTCGCAGATCTTCTGCACGATCCCGATACGGAAAGCCGTGTCCGCGTCCACCATCTGACCCGTGTATGCGAACCAATAACCCCAACCCAGGGGCAGCGTTAAAAGGTAAGAGGGCCAGGCAGCCAAATGCGACCAACGGACTTCGGCACAGCCAAACTTCGACGCCGGGACGCAATAGCGGATGTCACAAGCCAGGGAGAGACTGAACCCACCACCCACCGCATAGCCGTTTATGGCGGCGATGACCGGCTTGTTAAGCTCAAGAGCATGGAGGTCCGAATAGGGCCGGGTTCCGAAGCGACGGCCCTCGATCTGGCCACGAGCGGAAGCGATGTTTTCCTTCAAGTCGCCACCCGCGCAAAAAGAATCAGCGGAACCGGTCAGGATAATGGTCCAAACGTCCTCATCGGCCTTCGCCTCTTTCCATGCGTCGTCCAGCGCGTTGTAAAGCTCGCGACTGATCGAGTTCTTTTTTTCCGGACGGTTGAGCTTGATAATAGCCGTATGCGGCTCTCTTTTCTCGTAGATAATAATGGGTTCTGGCATGATGAATCCCCTTTCTCAGTGTTTTTCCCTTACCCTTCCCTCTCAGACGTTCCTACTCGCACTAGTAGAGAACTTTCTCTTCATCGAGCTTTTTGATTTCGTCCTCGCTAAGACCGAGCAAGTCACGCGCTATTTCATGTGTGTGTTCGCCCATGAGCGGCGCGAGACCGCGCACCTTTCCAGGCGTCACCGATAAACGGACCGGGACGCCCTCAGAGACGATCTCTCCGGCTTCGGGTTCGTTCATCTTTACCAAGAAGCCGGTAGCGGCGTATTGCCGGTCATGCTTGAACTGATCTTCGACGTCCTGCACGACCGCGGCGCAAACGCCGATGCCCTGTAGCGTCTCCATAACCTCGTACGGATCATGCTGCCGGGTCCAGCTGGTCACCCAGCGGTCGAGTTCTTCTTTGTGCCGGATTCGGCCTAAATGAGTGGCGAACCTCTGGCTGCGCTGCAGGCCGGATTTCTCCAACAAGCCCGCGAAGCGTTCCCATTCGTCTTGGCTTTCGACCACAATGACGCACCAACGGTCTTCGCCCGCACATTGGTAAGGACCGTAGGGTGCGGCAACCAAATTGCGATTACCCTCCGGTTGCGGCTCTCGATGGTTGACCGAGTATTCCAAATATTTTGGTCCGAGTAGCGACGCGCCGATTTCGACTTGCGCACTATCGATCCATTGGCCACGGCCGGTTTTCTTTCGATGGATGAGCGCCAGGACCACGCCGAACGCGCCAGTTATGCCCCCCATAAAATCGGGATGCTGAGTTCGCGGCTCAGCGGTCGCGGTAGTCGCGCCCGGATAATTCCATAGATACGTGGTGCCCATGCTGTTGCCGACATTCGGACCGTAGGTGAGATCGGCGGCGTGGGGGCCGTTGCAACCCATGCCCTTAACGCGAATCAAGATACAAGCCGGATTGAGTTCCTTGAGCTGCGGATAGTCGAGACCCCACTTCTCCAGAATCCCCAAGGCGAAGTTTTCCACCAACACATCGGATTTTTTCACTAGCTGTTTGACGAGGTTGCGGCCTTTTTCGGTCTGCATGTTGACGGTGAAAGACTTCTTGCCTCTTTGGAGCTTGACAAAATCCGGCTTCTTGTTCCACAGCGCCGGATCCTCGCCCCGATGCCCGTCACCGCGCAGGCGCGTTTCGCAGCGAATGACTTCAGCGCCGAACTCGCACAGCGCGCGCGCGACCGTGGGCCCGGCGGCGCCGGTGGTCAACTCTATGACCCGTATCCCTTCGAGTGGTAGCTTTGCCATCTAGATCACTCCGCTGGCCCTCAAGGCCACCAGGTCGTCTTTGGTCATACCCAGCTCGCCACAATAGATTTCTTCATTGTGCTCGCCGATTAGAGGTGCCGTTCTCGTCACGCGGCCCGGCGCGGCGCTCAGCCTGGGGACAGGGCCGAAGTGCAGATACTTCCCAATCTCGGGATGTTCCATCTCGATGAATAACTCTCGCACCTTTGTCTGTTCGCTGTTGATGAACTCACCAACGGTATTGATTGGCGTCACGCTGATGCGGTGCTTTTGTCCCTCGTCGTAGAGCTCTTCTTTTGTGTGGCGCAGACAGAACTCCGTGATTTCCTTGACCACGATTTCCGGATGTCTACGGCGATAGGCCATCTTTTCAAACTCCGGACCGGAAATCGAGGGCGGCCGTCCCATCCAATCCACCAGCCGCCGCCATTGTTCCACCGGGATGATGAAGATGCGCGCGTAGCCGTTCTTCGTCGGATAGGGATCATAGAGGTCGGTCTCCTCGCCTTTGCGTGAAGCGCGAGCGGGCTTCTCTCCGGTGTAGCTATATGTGGGAATGAAGTAGCCGGCGATGTGCGCCGCGCATTCGTGCATCGAGACATCGATATGCTGCCCCTTGCCGCTCTCCAAGCGATGGTAAAGCGCAACAGCGATGCCGAACGCCCCGTAGGTCGATGCCATGCCGTAGGCGATCTCACCGGGCGGTTGCAGCGGCGGCTCACCTGGCTCACCGGCCAGATACAACAAATTTCCCAACGCCAGGCCGGCAATATCGGTTGCCTTGTAGTCGCGCCAAGGACCGGTCTGGCCGAATGGCGTGATCGACGCCACGACTAAGCCCGGATTGCCTGCGCTCAATTCTCGATAGGTGAGGCCCAACTCGGCGCACCGCGTCGGCCGGTTGGTTTCGATGACAACGTCGGCTTTGCGGGCGAGTTCCAATAGAATCGCCCGTCCGTCCGGCTTCTCGATATCGAGGGTAATGCCACGTTTGTTCGTGTTGTAGTGGAGAAAGTAGAGGGACTTCTCGGGGTGTGGCAGATCATCCTTGAAGGGCGGAACCCGGCGAGCTTCGTCGCCTCCGGGCGGTTCGACCTTCACAACGTCGGCACCCATGTCGGCCAAAAGCTTGACGCAATGAAAACCCAGTGGGCCCGACAGATCCAATACCCGATAGCCGGAGAGCGGGGCCTTGTCGGCGGCCTGTACCATGATCGGTTCTTCCCAAAAATAATACGGAATAGAGTTGGCCTGTACTGTTACTCGGATGTGTGCTCTATGTCAAGCCGCAATCGGCTTGACAGTACTCTTTCCGCCCTGCTATAGGGCGAGCAGGTTGCCTCTGATTTAAAAGCCACGTAAAAGCGGTGATCGATGCGCTAATCTCCCGTGAGTTGAGAGTGGGAGGTGACCGTCGCAGCAAATCTCAACAAATAACAATGGTGCGGGAGGAAATATTCAATGCTAGATGGAAAGCTCAGAATTGCTCCGACTTGTTATCATGTGCTTCATCTCGTTCCCGTGATGGCGGCGCACGAAATGAACTTTTTCTATGATGAAGGACTAAAGTCTGCAGACGGTTCTCATGGTTATAAGATTCTGCGCCAGGCTATGGTGCCCTTTGGGCTGGAGAAGGTGGCTATCTCGCAGGCGATGAAGGAAAGGTCGGTGGATATCGCTTTGGACGTGCAGTCGCGCACGGTTTTTTATCAGCGCGCGCGCGGCGCAGACCTCTACATTATCGCGGGGTGGCGAAACCAGCACACGAGCTCATGGATGGCCCCGCCGCATATCAAGTCGCTAAAGGACTTGAAGGGGAAGCGGGTCGGTATCAGCGACTTCAACAGCATTCGCCACTGGGCGATTCAAATCCAACTGGCAAAGGCCGGTCTGGATATAGAACGCGATGTGGAGTGGGTGAGGCTCGGAGTCGCCAGCCGGCACCATGCTGCGGCGCTCAGGAACGGCAAGGTCGAATGCGCGCCGTTGCCGTCGTGGATGGCCGACGAGCTTAAAAGTGAGGGGTTTAACCTGCTCGTGTCGCCTGCAGACCAATATCCTGAGGGTCGTCCCGAGCGGATTATTGCCGCTACGGGGCGGATCCTGGAGGAGCGGCCCGATCTAATCAAGAGCTTTGTGAAAGGATTGATCCGCTCTTATTGGTTCGTCCGCGATATGCCCAAGAACCACGAGTACATTAATAATCTGGAAAAGCGATTGCGGCTGGAAACCAAGGATCCCGAAGAGCGGGTGGTGGTCGCCGATTCGTGGCGTACGGAACGTGACCTCGAGTCGATGCCGTTCCCCGTCGACGGGCTCGCCACCGGTTTCGAGGACATGCTATCCGAAGAGAAAAGACTGGGCGAGCTCAATTATGATGTTCCGGCAACCCAGGACGTGGTCGCGCAGGATTTGACCAAAGAAGCCTACCAGGAACTGCTGGCGAAAAAAGAATTGGAAGCCGAGCACCGGCGGGTCAGCGCGCTCGCGCAGCGGTGGGGTTACTGAGGCGGATCGACAACTGCGACCCTCGGATTACGAAGGTACACGGCCCCGGGGACATCGGTGCCCGGAGCCGTATTGAAGGGCAATTCAAGCGGCGTTTGGAGGAACAGATTATGCTGGATGGCAAACTCAGAATAGCTCCGACTTGTTATCACTTGCTTCATCTCATTCCGGTCATGGCCGCGCACGAGATGAACTTTTTTTATGACGAGGGTCTGAAGTCGAGCGACGGATCACCGGCCTATAAGATTCTCCGCCAAGCGATGGTGCCTTTTGGTCTGGAGAGGCTGGGGATCTCGCAGGCGATGAAAGAAAGATCCGTGGATATTGCTCTTGATGTTCAGTCGCGCACGGTTTTTTTTCAGCGCGCGCGCGGCGCGGACCTATACATCATTGCCGGTTGGAGAAACCAGCATACGAATTCCTGGGTCTCGCCGCCACAAATCAAGTCGCTGGCAGAATTGAAGGGTAAACGGGTCGGGATCAGTGATTTCAACAGCATTCGCCATTGGGCGATACAGATCCAGTTGGTCAAAGCAGGATTGGATTTGGAGCGCGATGTCGAGTGGGTGAGACTGGGGGTCTCCCCGAGAGGGCTGATGTCCGCACTCAGGGCTGGTAAAGTGGAGTGCGCTCCAATTGCGACCTGGCGCGTGGAGGAGTTCAAGAAGCAGGGCTTCAACGTGCTCGTGACGCCCGCCGACCAATATCCCAACGGGCGCCCTGAACGGATTATCGCCGCTACCGGGCGGATTCTCGAAGAACGGCCGGATCTGGTCAAGAGCTTTCTCAAGGGATTGATCCGCTCTTATTGGTTTGTGCGCGACATGCCGAAGAATCTAGAGTATCTCAATCATCTCGATAAGCGGCTCCGGCTCACGACTAACGACCCCGAAGAGCGCGTGATCCAGCCGCCGCGCACCGCACAGGACCTGGAGGCAATGCCGTTTCCGCTCGACGGACTCGCAACGGGAATGGAGGACATGTTATCGGAGGAGAAAAAACTCGGCGAACTGAATTACGAGGTCCCGCCGATCAAGGAGGTTTGCGCTCAGGACTTAGTCACGGAGGCTTACAAGGGCTTGCGAGAACGCAAGGACTTGGAGGCAGAGTTTCAACGGGTCAGCGCGATCGCCAAAACGTGGGGTTATTAGGACCAGCGAAAGCGGCTCGAGGATAAGCCAGTCGGAGTAATGGAGTGCTGGAGTGCTGCGATTTCCGATACTCCAATATTCCATCACTCCAGTACTCCAGATTCTGTGAGCGGCCGTAGGACAGCCATATGTTAAATGGAAAACTCCGAATCGCTCCGACGTGCTATCACGTGTTCCATCTCATGCCGGTCCTGTCGGCGCACGAGATGAACTTCTTTTACGATGAGGGTCTCTGGACCGGCGATGGATCGCTGGCTTACGAAATTCTGCGCGATTCCATCGTGCCCTTCGGCCTGGAAAAGCTCGGGATCTCTCAGGCGATGAAGGAAAAGTCCGTGGATATCACCCTGGACGTGCAGCCGCGGACGGTGTTTTTTCAGCGCGCTCGGGGCGCGGACCTCTACATCATCGCGGGCTGGAGAAATCAGCACACCAATGTCTGGGTCGGCGCGCCCCACATCAAGTCGCTGCAAGATCTGAAAGGGAAAAGAATTGGGATTCTCGACTTCGGTAGCATTCGCCAATGGGCGATGCAGATCCAGTTAACCAAAGCCGGAGTGGACCCGGAGAAAGATGTGGAGTGGGTGCGCGGTTTGTCTCATCCTATTCATATCCCGGCGCTCAGGAGCGGCAAGGTCGACTGCATACCGGTTAAGCCCTGGCACGCGGAAGAACTCAAGAAGGAAGGCTTCAACGCGCTGGTCAATCCCGCTGATCAATATCCCGATGGGCGCCCGGAACGGGTCATCGCGGCGACGGGACGGGTCCTGGAGGAGCGGCCCGATCTGGTTAAGAACTTTCTCAAGGGCATGATACGCTCGTACTGGTTCATGCGCGATATGCCCAGAAACTTTGAGTATCTCACCCATCTGGCAAGGAGGCTTCATCTCCAGAGCGCGGATCCGGAACAGCGGGAGATCACCGTCTCTAGCGATACGCCGATCGACCTGGAGGCGGCGCCGTTTCCCATCGACGGGTTGGCAACGGGGTTCGAGGACATGTTGGCGGAAGAGGGGAGACTTGGGGATCTTAATTACGAGGTTCCACCGATCAAAAACGTATGCGCGCAAGACCTGGTTGGGGAGGCCTTCGCAGAACTAAGGTCGCGCAAAGAGTTAGAACCCGAGTACCAGCGGGTCAGCGCGATAGCAGAACGGTGGGGCTACTAGCCACTGCTTTTGAGAGCTGAGGCGCGGCGACAAGAACACGTCGTTGTGCCCGCCGTTATCAACGAACTCTGGGTCAGGAGCGTGTCACAAACACGGGCACCTAGCTGAGCTAGTTAAATATGACGGAAAGCATCGGGGAAAGATTCGATTTGCCGCGCGCGGAAATAACAGAAAGGAGACCCATGAAGAAAAACGAATATCTCTCGAACTTTAGCGACCTTGTTCTGATCGCCCTTTTGCTGTGCTTCTCGACGGTCACCTCGGCGCAAGCTCAGCCCAAGAGTTTCTTTGAGGGAAAGACCATCACGTTTCTTGTCGGCTCTTCAGTAGGCGGGGGAACGGATTTGAGCGCCAGGCTCATCGCGCGGTACTTAGAAAAATACATTCCAGGACATCCTAACGTTCTCATTAACAACGTGCCCGGCGCGGCCGGAATGATTGCGGTGAATCAGCTCTATAATCTCTCTAAGCCGGACGGGCTTCACTGGAGCACGATGAACGCCGGCAGCATTTTCGGGGTTGCCTTAGGCAACGACGCGCTCAAGTTTGAGTTGAATAAGTTTATCTGGATCGGGCAAGCTCTCGAAGAAGCCCAAGTGCTCTATGTCAAGTCAGCGACACCCTATACCAGCTTCGAGGCAATCAAGACAGCCAATAAAGAAGGCAAGCGCCCTAAGATGGGAGCGCAAGGGCGGGACCACAACAGCAATTTTGTCGTGAAGGTCGTTGAACAGATTCTGGGTGTGGAGATTCAGGTCATCGTAGGTTATCCGGGCACGGCGCAGATTCTGCTCGATATCGACCGGGCGCTCTCGACGGCCGATCTCAGGGAACCGGTTCGCTGTTGTCCACCCGGCGGGAGTGGATCGACAAAGGTTACATAAAACTTTTGGCGACCTCGAAAAAGACCAGAGACGCGCGTCTGCCGAATGTGCCTACCATTGAAGAGCTGGCTCCTCCAGGAAACGAGAATCTGCTGAGCGGGTTGTATGCGGCCCAGAATCTGGCGCGCTCCATCGTATTACCGCCGGAAGTTCCACCGGATCGGGTTAAAGTTCTTCGCGACGCCTTTGCGGCAGTGACCAAAGACGAGCAGTTCTTGAAGGAGGCTGATAAAATGGGCTTGGAGATCGGCTTGACACGGGGCGAGGATATGAACCGGGACGTTGAAAATGCCATGAAAGACAAAAAGCTAATGGCCTTGTATCGCAAAATTATTAAGGATGAGTGATTGTGACTGACACTAAGAACTCCATCGCGCTTCTCATCGATTTTGGCAGTACCTTCACGAAAATCACTGCAGTGGATCTGGACAGGTCGGAAGTCGTGGCGAGAAGCCAGGCCCCGTCAACGGTGCTCACCGATGTCCGTGAAGGTCTCTTTCAGGCTCTGAATGAGCTGCACTTGCGCCATGCCTTGTTCGACCGTGAACCTGATGATCTCAGGGTCTTGGAGGGAAGGGTAATTTTTGCGTCGAGCAGCGCGGCCGGCGGTCTAAGGATGGTGGTTATCGGCCTGGTTCCCGGTTTGACTGTCGAGGCAGCCAACCTGGCGGCTCTCGGAGCGGGGGCGAAAGTAGTCGGAGCGCTTGGCTTCAAGCTCGAGGAGAAAGGGATTCAAGAGATTGAAAGTCAACGCCCCGACATGCTGCTGCTCACCGGAGGAACAAATGGCGGGGATTCGGGTACCATTGTGCACAATGCTCGCTTGCTGGCATCCTCCAGGCTGTCGGTTCCCATCGTCGTAGCTGGGAACCGAGTCGTAGCCGATGAGGTTTACGCGGTTTTGACAGCTGGCGGCAAAGAAGTCCGACGTGCTGACAATGTCATGCCCGAGGCGGGGGTGCTCGCAGTGGAGTCTGCGCGCGAAGAGATCCGTAAATTATTTATGGAACGCATCACGCACGCGAAAGGGCTCGATCAAATCAAGGAAATGGTTCCAGTGGTTTTGCCCACGCCGATGGCGGTTCTTCAGGGTCTCCTGCTGGGCGCTGAAGGGACCGACGGTAATAAGGGCTGGGGTGAAATGATCCTGGTTGATGTGGGTGGGGCGACCACCGATGTTCATTCGATAGGCTACGGAAAGCCGACCGGTACCAACACGATGGTTCAGGGGTTGCCGGAGCCATTCGCTAAAAGGACCGTCGAAGGGGATCTGGGGATTCGCTACAACGCGGCCCACCTGTTGGACCGGGTAGGGTTAGATAGTCTAACGACGGAGCTTTGCTCCGCATTCCCTGAATTTGCCGTCGCGGGTGAGGAATTCGCGCAGTACATTGAGGAGATCAGTCGAGACACTTCCGTGGTGCCGCATGAAAAATGGCACTATGCGGCGGACGCGGTCCTCGCGCGCGTCGCGGTAGATCTGGCGGTGGAACGGCACGTGGGAAAACGGGAGAGGATCTTTACTCGCGACGGCGAGACGTGGGTGCATTACGGCAAAGACTTGAGTGATACTCCGACGTTGATCGGAACGGGTGGAGTGTTCATTTATAATCCCTACGTCGCGCAGATTCTTTCTCCAAGTGTTAGAGGTAATCCCCGTTATCAGGTTTTGCGGCCAAAAAACCCGAACATGTTCACGGATGCGTCTTATCTGCTGTACGCGGTGGGACTGCTTGCGGAGAAATACCCGGGTGTGGCTTTGCGCATCTTTCAGGACCATATGATGCCGGTTGGCGCCGACCGCTCCGAGGGTTAACATTGCGGCCTCTAGCGGGAACAAAACCCCACGATCTGTAGACATGCCTTACAGTACCGCCAACGGTCTCAAGATCTACTACGAAGTCTCAGGCGAAGGCACGCCCTTTGTGCTGATTCACGCCAACCCTTTCGATCACAACCTCTGGATGTATCAGAGCGCGCATTTCTCGACGTACTTCAAAGTCATCGCTTTAGATCTGCGCGGATACGGCAGGTCAGACAAGCCAACAACTCCCTTTAGCCTTAGAGACATGGCTGACGACGTGATCGGGATTTGTCGCGACCTGGCCATAAGGGAAGCAATCTTTGCCGGCTGCAGCGTCGGCTCGGGCATCGCGATGCTGATCGGGCTCGATCAAGCGGAGATGTGCAAGGCGACTATCCTCGTCGGCGGGGGAAGCGGCGGCGGGCGCGACCGGCAGAAGAGGATTCATGGCTATACAGAAATTGGCATCGAAAAATATCATCTCGAACACTTGAGGAACCTTGTGAGCCCGGAGTTTTGGCAATCGAAACTGGGCAGGTACTTGCTGGGCACGTTTACCGAAAGAGATCCATGGCTCTCCGGAGAGTGCATTGCGCAAATCTTTCACGCTCGCGCTGAAACCGATATGACGCCGCGGTTAGCGTCCATGAGAGTCCCTACTCTGGTCATCAACGGCGAGCACGACGGCTCTCTCCCGGGTGGCACGAAAACCGCGCAACTGATTCCCGGCGCCGTGCACAAGATCCTGCCCCGCACCGGCCACGCCTGCTGCATCGAGGATCCGGCTGGATTTGATCAGATTGTGATTGAGTTTTTGAGAACTCATAACCTCATGCCAAAACGGGCATAAAGGCTCTCTTTGTTGCATTTTCCGCGAAACCCGGACTATATGACTGATCGAGTATTCGAGCGGAGGCAAAAGGAAAATGCCATCTTCAACTTGGCGTGGAAAAGTAGGCGTCGTAAAGCCGACCTATGAGTCCGGTTCTTTGGTTGAATTCATCCGCCTCCTTCCAGATGGAATCGGCGTCATCCCCGTTTATTTAGGACTCAAGGAACACAACGAGCGGGCGTATCAGGAAGCTCTGCCGACCTACGACTTGAGAGTCGCCGAGCTGGCGAAAATCGGCGTTGACCTGATTCACCCTGAAGGAGCGCCGCCGTTCCTGATTCGGGGTTATCAAGCGGAGCAGGAAATCGTCCGGAACTGGGAGCAGCAATACAAAATTCCGATTGTGACCTCGGCAATGACACAGATCGAAGCTTTTCGCGCCATGGGGATGAAGAAGTTCCTGGGCGTCACCTACCATCAAAATCAAAAAATCAACGACATGTTCGCCCGCTATTTTGTCGAGGCCGGTTTTAACGTCGTGGCGATTGAGGGCATGCCCGTGGATCGCTCACAGGCGGAAAGCCTTTCATCCGAGGAAACGTACGCGCATATCAAGAAAATTTTCTTCAAACATCCAGGGGCCGATGGAATTTATCTCCAGGGATCGGGGACGTGGCGCCCAACCGATGTTGTCCCGTTGGAAGAGGACTTGAACGTTTCCGTGATTCATCCGGTTGCCGCCAGGGTCTGGTATGTCCAGAAGCGGCTTCATATCCACCAACCCCTCAAAGGGGTTGGCCGCCTGCTGGAGCAGATGCCGTAGAATCTCTTGAGGCCCGTCACAAAATTAGCCGCTGCTTAACACGCACAAAGTGTAGGCTGTATCGCTCGGCTGCGTTGCTTCGTTCACCGGGGGCAATCTGCCTTTGATTGACAAAATTTATATATGCTCGCGAATCGCGTCCTGGTTGTCAAGGTTACGAAAGCGAAGACGGTGCATGCCCGGCTTGCCTAAGACCTCGCCGCTAGTCGCCCCCAGATATAGGGCTGCGCACTACTAGCCCTGAAATAAGCGCCAGGGAACGCGAGTGCTCGCCCGAGGGTCACTGGCGATCTCTTGGCGGCTCGTAAGCGCTCATTGGAATACATATCCACAACAAAAACAGCTTCAGTTGAGTGTCAGAGCCTGAGGTGCTGAGATCAAGACTGATTTTGGACGCATTTCTCCCTTCAACGCTTGTTCCCAGAAGCGAGATTTTTCTACGGCCCGAAATCATCTTATTAGGTTTGTAGTCGAACATGAGCGGTGAGGATGTCGGGCAAAAATCGATGCGATCCGGCAAGCCGTACTACCAAGCGCCGCCCGCTCTTCAAGACCTTGGCCGCGAGATAGACAAAATGGCGGCGAAAGCGTTTCCACTCCCAGCGCACCATCTCAGAGGGCAAAGCGATCTGGGCAATCCACTTGCCGAGATTCCAAGCCAGCCGGGCGATCTGGAGCCATGCCGAGTTACCCCTAAACTCCGCCACCGGCATGCGCCAGCCGGCGATCCCTTGGCCAAACTGTTCAATGACATTTTCCTGGTCGCACCGTTGATAGGTAAGATCGATGACCTCGCGAGCCGTGTAAGAGCGCGGCAGATTGGTCAGCACCAGCCGGTAACGGAAATGTGTAAAGAGTGCCCCCTGCCCATCAGTCTCTTCGATCAAAATCCGCCGCACGATCATCCGACACGCAGAGTCAAGCCCGTGGGGCTGATAGTCGATCTCGCTCAGCCACTGCTTTACCGTGCGCAGCCTGCGAAACCCGCGCTCAGCCGCTTTCTGGCGCCGCCAGTTCCTCGTATACACATGACGAGAAGGCCCGCCTCGTTTCTCGCGCTCGGCTCGAGGAAAAAAGGGCTGCCAGTTCTTCTCACCAATGGCCTCGACCAGCGCTGCACGATTGGGATACACCCGAGCCCCAATCGCAAAGTACGCTCCCTCATCGATAACGGTGTTGAAAATATCACAGCGGTCAAAGTCGGTATCCCCACGTACCAGGGCGTTTCGAAAATGGCGTCTAACCCGCGGCAACACCTCTTTAAGAGCCGCCGCCGCCGCATCCGAAGGGCGGGCGCTCCCCGGCTGATTGACGACCTTGAGGCACTCCCCGCTGCCGGCCAGCGAAACCACCAGCGGCTGATACGACCATTGCCCATTGTAGCTAAAGTCCGCCCCTTCTTTCTGTACCCCATAAAGAGGCTTGATGTGCCCGTCGAGATCCACCAGCGCAAACTCGCGTTTTTTTCTCTCACGACGCGCCTTGCCAGAAAGCTTCGACCACACCGCCTCTTGGACCTCGTCGATCACTCCCGAGAGCCGCTCCAGGTCTTGCGTGGTCCTAAACCGACGCAGAAAATCTCCGGCCGTGGTCGGGTCTGGAATCCGACACGCTCCCACCAGCCGCCTAACGGCCTCGCTCCCTTGCAGGACCGCTTGATCCTCCAGACACCTGCCGTCGGCATAAAGCGTGTACGCCAGCGCCAGCACATGATCGGATTCGTGGTAAGGGGCATGACGCTTAAACAGTCTCAGCGCCCCGTCCAGCCGCTGCGCCACCCCAAAACGCCTGATAAACTGCTGTGCCAGCACCAGCCCTCCGTAATGCGTCATCTCGCCCCGTGGATCGCTCTCCAGATGGAGCAATGGGTGACGCATCACTCGCCCTTCGGTCTCGGGCCACGGAAGCTCTTCGGGATCTACGCTCGTACCCGAATTGACGTGACTTGCGCGCTCAAATGCGATAGATACTTTCACTTGGGAGCCCTCTGCTTTTTGGGGTTACGTTTTGTCTTGCAACTCTTCGTATACCTCATTTCAGAGGGCTTTTCCCGTTCTAAATCCATCGCAAAGATTTGCTTACTCTCCAGCGCTTACTTGAGGACTAGCAGGGTGCTGAAAAATGCACTTGAATGGAAGAAATTTCGCTGCGGGTCGAAAATTTTGGAGCGTAGTCGAGCACAGAGGATGAAAAAATGAGCGTGGAATGCTGTACAAACTCATTTTTGAGCTCTTTGTGCATCAGTTCTGCTCCAGTTTCAAACCGTTTAGGCCACCAACTTGGCCATGCGGATCAGATTGTACGCAGCTCCCACCCACCAAGCAGCCAGTTGGGTTTTTTCGGTTCCCCGAAAACGCGTTTTCCTAAAACCGCCCACGGTCTTCATCCAACCAAAGATCTCTTCAACCCTCTTTCGAATCCGCTGACTGAGAGTATAACTCTCATGACGCGTGGTGCGCCCATCGAGGGCCGATCCGCCTTTGCGTTGGGTGTTGGCCGCCACATGAGGAACAATGTTTCGCCCGCGCAAAAACCCTACAAAGTCCTCGGTGTCATAACCCTTATCGGCTCCGAGACTTTTCACCCTAACTCTTTTTCGTCTTTGACGCTTAACCAACCGCTCGGCCGCTTCCCTCTCAGCGCTGCCCGTGGCCTGACTGATCTCGAGGTCGACCAACAAGCCGTTGCGGTTCTCCATCAAGGCATGCGCCCCGTAACACAACTTCGCCTCCTTGCCCGGCCCCTTGCGCATCAGACGACTGTCGGGGTCGGTGGTGGACTCATGGGTCTGGTTGCTGCGTTTCTCACCATGAAAATCCACCCAGCGGTTACCCCGATCTCCTTGACCTTTATCCCCCGATCGATCTTCTCCTTTAGGCCGAAAACTCTTAAGGCTGGCCCAGGCCTCGATCAAGGTCCCGTCCACCGTAAAATGATCGTCGCTCATCAGCCCGGCCCCTCGGGCCTGTCGGACTACGGCTTCAAAAAACAACCGCCCCACCTCGTGGGCCATCAACCGCTCGCGGTTCTTGCTGAATACCGTGGCGTCAAAACTCTGTTCCTCAAGCTCCATGTCCAGAAACCAGCGAAACAGAAAATTGTAACCCAGTTGCTCGCAAAACTGCCGCTCACTCCTGACCGAGTAAAGCGCGATCAACAACAGCGACTTCAAAATCTTCTCCGGTGCCACCGAGGGCCGTCCCACCGTGGAATACATCCGGTCAAAAACCTTCGACAATCCCGAAAGCTGTTGATCCGCCATCGCTTTGATCCGTCTCAGTGGATGGTCACTCGGAATACGGGCCTCGATAGAGATCACAGCCAACATACTCGCTTGTCTGTCTGGTGTTCCGCGCATCAACGCCTCCAAAGAACCGATTTCGAGCATTTTAACACGCGCGACTATTTTCAGAGTAGACAATTTTTCCAAACTAGGAGTTTTTCAGCACCCTGCTAGCCACTTGCCGCACAAACCCGGTCGGATATCGGGTTTTAACCCGTGGTTGACATCGGCATCTTTGTGCCCTTAAGGTAGGCCGTTAGACTCGTTTACGATGCAAAACGTATTCTCGTCCACGGTTGGGTCCGGAGAGCCCATTGTTTCCACAGGCGTTGACGGTGCCGTCAACCCCAAGGTCGCCATGCGGCTCGAGGGGTTGTGGAAGACTTATCCCGGAAGCAGGCAGCCTGCGGTCCAAGATCTTTCCCTGGATGTGTACGACGGGGAAATCGTGACCTTGCTCGGTCCGAGTGGCTGCGGCAAGACCACGACCCTGCGCATCGTGGCCGGCCTGGAGGTTCCCGATGAAGGCGACATTTTTTTTGGCGAGCTGGCGGTCGTCGTGAGCGCGCGGCGATTATGCCTCCCGCCCGATAAGCGCAACGTCGGGATGGTGTTCCAGTCTTACGCGATCTGGCCGCACATGACGGTGGGAGAAAACGTCGCTTTCCCTCTCAAAGCACGCAGGTTTCCGCGCAAGGAAATCGGTGAGCGCGTGCGCCTGGCGCTCGAGCTGGTGGGGATGGCCGGATACGAAGACAGGCCGGGGCCATTGTTGAGCGGTGGCCAGCAACAGCGGGTGGCGCTGGCGCGGGCGCTGGTGACCGAGCCGCGCGTGCTGCTGCTCGATGAGCCGTTCAGCAACCTGGACGCCAAGCTGCGCGAGCAGATGCGCATCAGCGTGAAACTTTTGCAAAAGCGCCTCAACATCGCGCTGTTGTTTGTCACCCACGATCAGATCGAAGCGCTCAGTCTATCCAATCGGATTGCGCTGATGAACTTTGGCGTTGTGCAGCAACAGGGTAGTCCACGGCTGCTATACGAGGCGCCGGTCAACGAATTCGTGCGCGACTTTGTAGGCAAGACCTTATTGTTTCGAGGGAAAGTGCAAACCAGCAATCCTTCGGGGCAGATGGCAATCGCCCTTGAGGGGGCGTCCGATTGCGTTGTTTTTGGACGCGCCTACGACCCTGGTAGCGTCAAGAACGGCGGGCGAGTCTATATTGGAGTAAGGCCCGAGGATGTGGAGATCTTGCCGGCGCTAGGGTCTGAGGCAGGATCGGGCATGGTCGCGGGCACGGTACAGGCTGCGCTGTTTATCGGAGAGCGAATCGAATACCAGGTTGAAGTCGACGGCCAAGGGGTCATCTTAATCTACGGCGAGCGGCACGATCCTGTGGAGGAAGGGAGCAAAGTCTGGCTGAAGCTCCGGCCGGACGGGCACAGCGCTTGGGCGTCAGACTGGGCACATAGAGAAGAGGGCGCCTAAGAGCTTCAGTCCGCTGAAACCCCGAATTACTTGGAAGGAGGGATGCACCATGATCGATATGCGCATGGGAAAGGTTCGCGGGTATGGTAACGGCAATCGCCGCATTCGTCGGGTCAGCGCAAGTGTTCTTGCCGCGCTAGGGGGATCTTTCCTTTTTCTCGCCGCAGCCCACGGCGCTGCGCCGGGCCCACCAGCGAAATTGGGCTTCGATCAGGAGTGGAGCAAGCTGATCGCCGACGCTAAGAAAGAGGGAACCATTGCGATTGCGTCCGGCGGCGCGCCCTCACGCCAGTATCGGCCCATCATGGATGTGTTTCAGAAAAAGTTCGGCGTAACAGTGGAGGTGTCAACGGGCAGCGCGACCGACACCGTGAACCGTGTGCTCGCGGAGCGTAAAGCCGGAAGGTATACGGTCGATATCGCTTTGATCAGTTCCCGCGAGAACAACCTGAGACTGGTTCCTTCTGAGTCGCTGGTTCCGTTCGAGCCCCTCCTGATCCATCCCGAGGTGGTGACGTTGTCCGACTGGTACCTCGGCCGGCATTGGTACGCCGACAAAGCATTGATGTACACCTTCATCTACCACGTGTCGAAAGAGGATCAGTACGAAACCTGGTACAACACCGACAAAATCAAGGAAGCCGAAATCGCGACCATCAAAAAGCAGACAGATTTCTTCGACCCACGTTGGAAAGGAAAAATCGGGGGGCAAGGGATGGGGGATCCATCCGGGATTCGGCAGATGATTGACAGCTACTTCGAGCCTGACCGGGGGCCGGAATGGGTGCGGACCTACCTGCTGAATGCGGGAGTGACGTTTTCCGATGATCGAAGGATCCTGGAGACGTGGCTCGTAGGAGGGAGATTCCCGGTCCAGGCGGTTGCCACCGGAAGTGAGCGGCTGATCGGACTCGCGAACAAAGGCCTGCCCATCAAACAGATATGGCTTCGGAAGCAGGCCGGGTTGATACGAGCAGGCGGGTCCGGGTGCTGCATTTCCGTGTTTGCCAACGCGCCACATCCGAACGCTGCCAAGCTTTTTGTGAACTGGTTTCTGTCGAAAGAGGGGCAGACGTTGACGCACACCATGATCCCGAATATCGACCGGTCATCTTTGCGCAACGATATCCCGTTCGGCGAGGTGGTGCCGGAACAGCGGCGCAAGCCAGGCGTCGAGTACGCGTTCCCTGACTCTGACCCTAGCTTTGGCGCCAAACAGGAAGAAGCGCAAAAATGGATATTGAAAATCTGGGAGTCACGGCAGCGCTAATCGTGATCGTGAGAAGTCCCGTAAGCGGATCCCGTGATTCGTGTTCGTGGCTCGTTCGTGAGCTGGCGCGATCGTGGGTCACGAGCACGAATTATTTAGAGGAACGGGAGCGTTCGTCGTTCTGCCGATCCGGTCAAGAAATCAGCAGAGTTCGACGCGAGCGATGACCAAGAGGAGAAACCATGGAGCGGTCGCCCACGGCAGAGGAGTTACGTGCTGTTGGAAATGTCCGCGTAGCACGGCCTAAAGCAGCACGCCTCAGCACGGGTCATTTCATCATGGCGGTGGTGCTGTTATCGCTGGGCTACTTTCTCATCTGGCCGGTCGTGCTTTTGCTTATCAACAGCTTCAATGCGGCTAACGATTGGTTCGTTGAGCCTCGCATCTGGGGACTGGGCCACTGGCAGAACGCCTTTCAGCGACCCGGGTTGCTCCGCTCCCTATACAATTCTATTCTCATATGGTCATTCACCGTGGCCGCCAGCTTTCCCGTTGGGGTCACCATCGCCTGGCTCCTTGCACGCACCCGCATTCCCTTCAGTGATACGTTGGAATTCATGTTCTGGGTTTCGTACATGGTACCGGCTCTTCCCACTACCATCGCGTGGATCACCCTGCTGGACCCCGATATCGGACTGATCAACATCGCGCTCACAAAGCTTCCGTTTATCGATCATGGTCCATTTAACATCTTCACCATTCCCGGGATTGTTTGGGCGAACCTGATGGGACACGGGATCGCGATCAAAGTCATGCTATTGACCCCGGCCTTCCGCAACATGGATGCCAGCCTGGAGGAGGCCGCGCGGGTCGGGGGCGCGAGCAATTTGCGCACGATCTTCAAAGTCACGCTGCCGCTGATGATTTCGCCGATGATTCTGGTCTTTGCTCTTCAGCTCCTCCGCGTCTTTCAGTCGTTTGAGACCGAGTACCTGCTGGGGATGCCCTTTGGTTTCTATGTCTACTCGACCAAGATTTTCACATTGGTGCGGGACCAGATTCCGAACTACGGTGAAGCGACCGTATTGGCAAGCATCACCTTACTGATGATCGCATTGATTATTCCGTTGCAGCGCTGGATTCTGGAGCGGCGCCGTTACACCACCATCACGGGCAGCTTCCGACCCGGACTGATCGATCTTGGACGCTGGAATTACGTGGCCTTCGGTCTCATCGCCTGCCTGCTGGTGCTGCTGACTGTGGGGCCGCTGTTCGTGCTGGTGCTGGGGAGCTTCATGACGAGGATCGGGTACTTTGTGCTCGGGGTTACGCTTGATCACTGGAAGCTGGTCTTGAGCGACCCGGTGTTTTTAAAAGCGCTGCGCACCACCGCGGTTCTCTCGACTGTCGCCGCTATTGCCAGCCCGCTACTGTTCTCTGTCATCGCTTATATTCTGGTAAGAACGCGCCTGCCAGCCCGCGGTGTGCTGGACCTGATGGTCTGGTGTTCCGGGGCCATTCCCGGCATTCTTGCCGGACTCGGACTGCTGTGGGTATTCCTCGACACCCCGGGGCTCAACTTCCTCTTTGGCACCATCTGGGCGCTGATCATCGTGGTGATCCTCCAGGGAAAAACGACGGGAGTCAATATCATGAAAGGGGTCTTCGTTCAGGTTGGAGCCGACATGGAAGAAGCGGCGCGCGTGGCGGGGGCGGGTTGGCTCAGAACCTACTTTCGCATTTGGCTGCCGTTGCTGATGCCCACGCTGATACTCCTTGCCGTCATGAATTTTGTCAGCGCCGCCGGCGCCACCAGCAGCATTATCTTGCTTGCCTCGCGTGACACGATGACCCTGTCGCTGATGGCTCTGGAGCTGTCGTCGGTGGCCATCAGCAACCGCGAGGCGGCGAGCATCATCAGCATTTTCATCATTGCCCTTACCGTGGCGGGGGCCCTCCTTGTTAGATGGCTTGGCCTACGCCTCGGCGTGCGGCATGGAATCCAGGTGAGGGCGGCTGGGCTCGGCACTCCCACGCAGCCCGGTCCCATCGCAGGAAGCGGAAGGTAAAACGCGGGAGTCAAATTTGCCCTTGTCAGGAGGGCTGCTCATTTCATAGAATTGAAAGTAGATACGATAGACATTGAAAATGCCTAAGGAGGTAGCCGATGAAAGCCGAGAACATTGCCGTCGAAGAGCCCGGGACTGAAACGACGCCGGTCCGGGTGAAGAAAATCGGGCATATTGTTTTCCGGGTCAAAGACGTCGAGGAAACAATCAAATTCTGGACCCAGATCATGGGATTTCAGATCTCCGATCGCAATGAAGGGGGATTGATATTTCTCCGTAACGGCTCGGATCACCATACGATTGGCGTCGGCAAGGCCAATGAGGGGGAGTTGCCGAAAAAAGGTCACGCCGGTTTTGATCATTGCGCTCTGGAGGTTGGCAGCGTGGCGGAGTTGTTTAGAATTCGCGCTTTCCTGCGCTCTAAGGGAGTGTCGATCGTGTTCGAGGGACGCCGAGGCGCCGGTTGCAACGTAGGAATCGAATTTAAAGACCCAAACGGATTTCAAATCGAGCTCTATGCGGCCATGGACCAAATCGGATGGGATGGCACGAGTCGGCCTTCGGAGCAGTGGAGGAGGGCGGCTTCTCTCGAGGAAGCCGTCGCCAATCCGGTACCAGGAGCCAAGTACTAAACGGGTCTATTGTAGCTTGCGTCTCACGGGCATCGCGCATGTGATTCGATGGAAACGATTGCCCGTCAAGAATGAAAGTATCTTAAATATGTATGGAACACCGGATTCAGGAAAGCTTTTTCGGTCCGGTCCAGCACGAAGAAGGAGGTAGTTATGAAACTGCTCAACGTCAATGATTTCATCGAGGCGCGAAAAAAAGGGCAACGGAGATCAGACCTGTTCCGCCGGGAGAACCTGGAAACGTGGTTGCTATATTTTCCGCCGGGAGATGTCCAGCGGATGCATAGTCATCCTTCCGACCGGACCTATTACGTTGTGACCGGACGGGGAATCATGAAGGGCCTGAGTGAAACCCACGATGTCTCTGCAGGGATGATCCTCAGTATTCCCGCGCATGAGTACTACGAGGGTTCCAACCCCTATGATGAACCGATGGTGCTGCTGGGAAACAGCTCGAAGCCGACCCCGGAAGATCTGGCTAAAGCGGGCGGGCAACGCAACGAGATCGATGAGAAAACCGGCAAGCGAATTGTCTACCAGCATGGCGGTGGGCGTGACCCTGGTGTGTTGATGGATTGATACAGGCGTCTTTAGCTCTATTACGTTGCAGTGACTCTCACCCTTCCCCAGCGAGACTGTGTCGCAATTCGCCCTTCGACGGGCTCAGGGCGAACGGGTAAATCACTGAATTTCAGCGGACCGTCGTCCGTTCGTGGCGAAACTTGTCGAACCATGAACGAACTTATGACACAGCCTCGGCTCGCGTTCAAACAGCCTGTTTTCGGCGTTCTTGACTCAGGTGATTTTTTACCTCCTCTAGATGCATCACGTCCGCATATTTGTGATGGAGATCAAAGAGATTGACCTTGTGCGAGAGCAGATGGCGGTCGAAGCAGCACTCTTCAACCACGGCCATGTGAAACCCGTAGGAATACCCATCCACAGTGCTGGCGCGCACGCAACCGCTGGTGGTCTCACCGCAAACGATGACGCTGTCAATGCCTAATCGAGTGAGGTGGGCAATGAGCGGCGTGCCGAAAAATCCACTCGCTCTCTCTTTATAGATTATGAGATCCCCCGCTTCGGGTTTAAACTCTTCCTTGATCTCGAAATCCTTGCTCCCGAATTCCAATCTCTGGCGGTTGGTGGCATATACCGAGTTGGGTTTCATCTCCTTGCGCGTCTCAGTTGTCGTGTAGATGACTTGCAGACCGCGCGAGCGGCAGACATCGAACAGTTCCTGGATCGGTTTGATGGCATTCCAGGCATTGATGCCGCAAGAGCTGGGATGCTCTTTCGCTACCTCATGCACCGGCTTTGCGCCGCCGTAGAAAACCAAATTATAGAGGTCGATGGCAAGCAAAGCCGGCCGCTCGCCTACGTAGGTAGCCCTTTGGTAATGAGAATAGACCTCCAAAACCTCCGGGCTTACCACGTCCCTCCAGCAATGGTTCTCGAATAGATCGTTCATAACCGATTCCTCCTTGATTAAGCTATTCTTGCCATCATGAAGCCCCGGGCTGCAAGGGACTGGTGGATTTATTAGAAAGGGTTCTGGACTATCACTGCCACCCTGCGGTATGAGTGCCACCAGCTTAAAGAGGACGCTAGCCAACGCAAGCACGTCGCGGAAAAGCCGCGTTTTATGCCAGAGGTAAGCGCGCTACTGAAAGAAGGCCGTGATTTATTGATCACTAGATCGAAGTCAGATCGGCATCGACTGGCAGAAAGAAAGGGAGGAGAACGATCATGATCGGATTCGTAGCGTCAGCAATGGCGATCGCCTTTGTGACACTCTCGGCAAGCTCTCTCCGGGCGCAAGAACCCTATTACCAGGGAAAGACCGTGCGAATTATCGTCGGTGCTGCACCCGGAGGGGGTTACGATACCTACTCGAGGACCATCGCCCGGCATATCGGAAATCATATACCCGGAAGCCCTACGTTTATTGTGGAAAACATGCCGGGAGCGGGATTTCTGATCTCGGCCAACTACATGTATAAGATCGCCAAGCCCGACGGGCTTACCATCGGCCATTTTATCGGCGGCCTGTTTCTCCAGCAGCTTCTGGGGAAGCCAGGCATAGAGTTTGACGCGCTCAAATTTGAGTTCATAGGTGTTCCAACTCAAGATAACTACGTGTTAGGCATATCCAAATCCCTCGGCATTACCAGTATAGACCAGTGGCTAAAGTCGAAGACGGTTGTCAAGCTCGGTGGTGTGGGCGCGGGTTCGGCGACGGATGATATTCCCAAGGTCCTTAAGGAGGCTATCGGCTTGCCTGTGCAGGTTGTTTCCGGCTATACGGGAACGGCCACCGTAAAGCTCGCGTTCAATAGTGGTGAGGTCCAGGGGGTGTGCAACGCGTGGGAGTCATTTCGGGCGACCTGGCGCAACGAGATAGTCAATAACCAACTCGCCATTGTCTTGCAGCACAGCCCCAAACCGCATCCGGAGCTTCCCAATGTCCCCGTGGACATTAGCTACGCTAAGACTGAGGAAGGGCGGAAGATGATCCGCTCTGTGGTTCACACAGTCGGTCCCACCGCCCGTCCTTATGTATTGCCTCCCGGCACCCCTAAGGACCGCGTTGAGGTGCTGCGCGCGGCTTTTATGAACACGATGAGAGATCCGGAGTTTCTAGCCGATGCACAGAAGGCGAATCTGAATATCAACCCCTTGGACGGGCCGACGCTCGAAAAAGGGGTGCGAGAGGTATTCAATCTCGATCCCGCGCTTCTGCCGAAGCTGAAGGAGATACTCTTCAAGTAGTCTCTCGCCGAGGTGGCGAGATGCGATTTCAAGTGAGCGGAGCCGGCAGGTTTGGGTCGCGGCTTTGGAATGCGGACGGATTTGAGATTATAACGGTTGCGATCAGCTTGCCTGTGGCGCTTATTCCAAAGGCCAAATAGATATTGAAGTAGAATTACATTACCTTGTCGATGACGATATCGACCTTTTGCGACCCGACCTCGACCGGATTGTTCTTATATTCTCCCGTGAGGTCGCCCGGTTGATGTGTGGCGGCGTTCCCGTCCTTATCGAGCCGTACGGAGACAACAATTTTGCCGCTGAAGGACACACCCGGCATCATGACATTTTCCTGACCAAGGGTGTACGTGACCGGGAACGTCGGGTGTTCGATCTTTTTGACGGCCAGCGGCGGGCCTCCGGCCGACTGAGCCGAGCGGGCAATAATGAAAAGAGCTTCGCCCCCATTAATCTTTGGTTTAAGACTCTTATCAACGATTATGTTACCGGAAATGGTTCCGGCTGCGGCAGGCCTGTTTTGGGCAACTGCTTGTGTCGGAGCGGGGCCGGGAAGATTGATTTGTAAGAGCGTCTTTTGAACTTCTTCTCGTTCAGGACCGGGAGGCATCAAGCGCAACACCTTCTCTAGATTCTCCCGTGCTCCAGCGAGATCCTTCTTAATATGAAATAGCACCATCCCTTTTCCCCAAAGGGCGAGAGGAAAATTGGGGTTCCCCGACAGAGCCTTGTCGAAAGCCATAAGCGCGCCATCATAGTGACCGGCTTGTGAGAGAATCAATCCCATATAAGCATGAGGCTCGGGGTTGTTTGGGTTTAATGCGAGCGCGCGTTTGAACGCTTCGATGGCCTGCGGCAGGTCATTACGTTCGAAAGCCGACTTGCCCTGCGCAAGAAGCGTTGCGAAGTCTCCGCTGGCAGGGGTTGCTGCCGGGCCGCCTGTGTCTGTAGGCGCAACGGGTGTGGTGCCGGTGAGGAAGTCTCCCGTAATAGTGTCGCTTTGCGATTGGCGGGTTTTTAGCGAGGTACTCAAGAGCACGCCGATCGTGACGCCAAAGATCAGGATCAAAGCCCCGCCGGCCGCCAAAACCCAGCCCCGCCGCCACCCTTCAACTGCCTTATCCGATGAAACGGCGCGGGTTTGTTTTTGGGGCTGCCGCCGTCTCGTATCAGACCGCTCCGCTTTGGGTAAGGAATCCAACTGCTTCAAAACCACCACTGCTTGCTGCTCGTAATCAGCGCGCAACTCCTGGTAATCTGCCTGAGAGATCTTGCCCGCCTGGTAATCAAATTCAAGCTCCCGCATGTAACCGTAGATTCGCGCGCGTTCCTGTTGGAGAACATCTCCGGGAGAATCGGCCGCGATGTCGGTTGCCGGCGGATCGGCGTGCTGTACTTCCTGCCGGACACGGGCGACGAGATCGGGTTCAGCGCTTTTGCGCCCGCCGGTATTCCGGCGGCGTACCCAACGCCGGGCGATCAAGATCACCAGAACAATTCCTGCGACTACGACCGCATAGGGAAGAATCCAGAGCAGGAGACTAAATCCTTTTGCTTCGGGAGCAAGAAGCACCCACTCACCGTATTTGGAGACGAAAAAGGTCTTGATTTGGTCGGGGGTTTTACCTTGCTTCAGTTGTTCTTCGATAACGGAGCGCATCTGCTGCGCCAGTTCAGAAGGCGAGTCCGCAACCGAGAGGTTTTGACAGACCGGGCAGCGAAGCTCCGCGGCAATCTGGCGCGCCTGCTCGTCCAGATTTTCCGCCCGAGCTGCGCCCGAAAGACCTGAAACCAAAAAAAAGAGCCAAGCAATGGAAAGCTGCTTCATAGGCTAGTGAATCGATTGGTACGATCCCTTGCCCTCGCCCGCGCTTACAATATTGCGCCGCGCCTCATCCAGCTTGGCCGCAATCAGAGCGGTACCAACCGTACCGACATGTTTATAGGTAATGACGCCTTCGCGGTTAATAAAAAAGGTTTCCGGAATTCCCCAGACGCCAAAGTCGATCGGGATCTTTCCCGAGGCGTCCAGCCCGGTCGGATACGAAAGATTGAACTCGTGGACGAAGGCGAGGGCATCTTCTCTCCGGTCCTGAATCGCAATCCCAACGAACACGACGCCCTGATCCTTGAACCGCTTCCACACTTCTTCTAATTCTCGCGCCTCCGCGCGGCAAGGAGGACACCAGGATGACCAGAAGTTCACGAAAACAACCTTGCCGCGCAGTTCGGCGAGACGAAGCTGGGAGCCATCGAAAAGCGCCAATTCAAAGGATGGCGCAGGTTTGCCGATGAGTTGCGAGTAAATATAGCGTGGTTCACGGTAAAAGCCGTACGCCAACAGCGCCAGTAGCGAGGTGACGGCAGCCAGGGCTATTGCAAGTCTGCGCCACAGCACGTCAGGCCTCGCTGGGTGCAGGGCGCCGAAACGGCCAGATCGCAACTATGGTTCCCAGGGCCACTACGGCGCCGCCGATCCAAATCCACACAACCATGGGACGCACAAGGACCTTGAGCGTGGCGCGATTTTGTTGGATCTCGCTAAAGCCCGATAAGATCAAATAGATATCCTCGCTCAGCGAGCTGCGGTGAACGGCGCGGCCCACGGGGGATTCCTGGTTGGGAAAAAACTTGAGCGCGGGCGCGACAACCCCTAGGTCATGGGACGCATTAAAAATACGAAACTCGCCCTCCACGCGATAGTGCGTAGGTTGTTGAGAACCTTTCAAGCCTTCGAACACCACGTGGTACTTGCCCACGGGCAGGCTCTGCCCTACCTGCATCGTGGTTTCGCGTTCAATGCTGTAGCTCATCGAGACCGCGATGCCCATGATGATCAACACGACGCCGAGGTGAACAACAAGGCCGCCGTAGCGGCGCTGGTTGCGTCGCGCCAGAGTTCCCAAGGCGGTGAACACGCCTTCGCCGGCGATGCGCCGGCGCGCGCGCAGGGAGAGCGTGACATCGAACAAGATCGTAAAAACTACAAACCCAAGCAGGGTCAAGCCCAGCAGCGGAAGAAAATCACGCACCCGCCAAACCCAAAGGGCTACCGCCAGGAGGAACGAGGCAACAGCAGGCCAGAGAAAATTGCGCTTCAAATTATCCCAGGAAGCCCTGCGCCAAGCGATCATGGGCCCGACTCCCATGAGAAAAACCAACAACAGAAATAGCGGTGCGATGACGGAATTAAAGTAAGGCGCGCCGACACTAACCTGCACTCCGGCCACGGCTTCGGATAGGAGCGGAAAGATTGTCCCGAGGAAAATGGTAAACAGAGCGGAGACAAGGACCACATTGTTGAGCAGAAATGCCGATTCGCGACTGACCACCGAATCGAGCTCCGGCTGGCCCCGCAGGAGTTCGCTTCTCCACGCGAGCAGGCCGAAGGATGCCAGCAGGATAACGGCGAGAAAACCCAGGAACAGCGCGCCCACCGGACCGCTCGAGAAAGCGTGGATCGACGAAAGAATCCCGGAGCGGGTTAAAAACGTGCCAAAGATGGTAAGGCTAAAAGCGACGATAATCAGGGAAAGGTTCCAGACCTTGAGCATATGCCTGTTCTCCTGGACCTGAACCGAGTGAAGAAAGGCCGTGGCTGGAAGCCACGGCATGAAGGCCGCGTTTTCTACCGGGTCCCATGCCCAGTACCCGCCCCAGCCCAGGACATGATAGGACCACCAGGCGCCGACGAGATTCCCCATCGTCAAAAAAAACCAGGCAATAATAGTCCACCGGCGCGTGGTGACGATCCAGGCTTCATCGAGACGGCCTTTAATTAAGGCTGCGATCGCAAATGCGTATGGAACGGTAAGGCCGACAAATCCCGTGTAGAGGAGCGGTGGATGCGTCATCATATTGGCGTCTTCGAGCAGCGGGTTTAACCCACGGCCATCGAGAGGAACAGGGAAAATGCTTTCGAAGGGATTCGAAGCAAAAGCAATCACGGCGAGAAAAAACGCGGAAACGATGGAGAAGACAGCCAACACCCACGGCATGAGGTCGCGATGGCGATCGCGATAAGTCCAGGCAACAAGGGCCGAGAAGATAATAAGAATCCATTCCCAGAGCATGAGCGAGCCTTCCAACGCGCCCCACAGGCCGGTGACGCGGTAGTAGACGGGGGTGGCGCGGGTGGTATTGAACGCGACGTATTTGATGGAGAAATCAACAGTGACTAGCGCGTAGATGAGAGACAGGGCGGCGACACTGACCAGAACAAATTGTCCCAGAATTGCCGCTCTGGCACCGGAGAAGAAGGCCTCACGACCGCTCCGAGCGCCGAGAATCGGCGCCGCGATACCCCAAAGGGCGAGGGCTAGCGCGACCAAAACGCTGGTGTGACCGATGACGCCGGTCACCGACTTTTTACCTCCTGCGCCGGAATAAAACTCATTGCATGAGGAGGCTGGCCATCCTTGGGAGGGCTATACTCTTCCGCGTGCTTGGCCATGACGGTACTGGCGAGAAAAACACCATCGGCACCCAGTCTACCCTCCACCACTGCGCCTTTTCCCTCAGCGAACAGATCCGGTGGAACCCCCCGAAATAGCACCGGAATAGAGTGGGCACCATCGGTTAGCTGGAAGCGATAGGTGAGCGTGGTCAGATCCTTTTGCAGTGAGCCCTGAACTACCATACCCCCGACGCGCAGAAATTGTTTAGGGGCGGGGCGTTCTTCTCCACGAAGCTCGGAAGGAGTCTTAAAGTAGACAAGCGCTTCCTGCATCCCACCGTAGATCAGATACGTGAGCGCCGCCAGGATAATGAGAGCGCCGATAATGAAACGGTTTTTTTTTCTCATAGCGTGCGTTCGTTGAAAGTTAACCTAGCAGAAAATTACCGATAAGACGATATCGGTCCTTGCGTCAGAGCAGACCGCTTGGGTCCCGACGGGGGATTCACCGCCGAGGAACTTTGACCGCCTTGTTTGCGCGGTTTCGCAAGTTCGTTTTCGATGGCGGTTTCAAACACCTGGAACGGCTGCGCCCCGGCGAGAAGCTGTTGGTTAAGAAAAAAGGCCGGAGTGCCCCGAATACCCAACATGACACTCATGGCAGACTCGGCCTCGATTCTATCGGCATACTTCTGAGAATTGACACATTGGTAGAACGCTTTCGTTTCCATCGCCAGTTCCCGGGCATAAATCTTGAGCATGGCCTCGGTGAACGCGAGCGGAACGCGCGTCTGGGAAAAGAGCTTATCGTGGTAGAACCAGAATTTTCCCTGCTCGCGCGCACACTCCGACGCTTGGGCGGCCAGGATAGAGGGCTTTCCGAAGATCGCGAAATGGTGATAGAAAAATCGCACCTTCCCGGTTTGGATGTATTTCTCTTTGATCAACGGCAAGGTGTCCTTCCAAAAACGCCAACAGAAGCTGCACTGGAAATCGGAAAATTCAATCAGAGTAACGGGAGCTTTTTCACTGCCGCTGTTGGGCCGGTTCTTTAAGATATAGCTAAAGACGTCATGAGAAGTCGAAGACTGGGCCCATAGATTGGTTCCCAGCGCTAACAAAAGCAACCAAGCTCGCAACACGACCATGCCGCTTACTACCGCGGCGCTCCCGCGCGCAGGTCGCGCGCGGCTTCAGCTTCAGAGGATGGATCGATCAGCGCTAATTCCGTTTCGACTTTCTTGAGGCGGCATCGCAGGGTTGCCAGGTAGATAAGGATGGCCGCCCAAACAATGCCGTAAGCGAGAAAGACATAGTCCCAATGACTCATTACCGTCTCCCGTATAGTTTGCGTTGCTTAAGCTCTTCTTGCCTCTCGCCAAGCCGGATCCGGCGGGAAAGAAGATAGAAGTAAAGCAGGATGAAGGCAACGAAGTTAATCGCCAGAGCGACGAGCATCGCCGGATGGATGTTATCCCAAGGAGCCTTGTCGGGGCGCAGGATGGAAGGGGGTTGGTGTAACGTGCGCCACCAATAGACCGACATGTGGATTAGCGGAATGTCGAGAAATCCGATGATTCCCAAGATCGCGGCGCACACCGCGGCGCGGTTCTCTTCCTCAATCAGCGCGCGCAGCATGAGGTAAGCGATAAAAATTAATAACAGGATAGCCGTCAAGGTCAAGCGCGCGTCCCATGTCCACCATACGCCCCAGGTAGGCTTGCCCCAGATGGATCCCTCCACAATCGTCAGCGCAGTGAAAAGAACACCGACCTCGGCCGCGGCGTAGGCCAAAATATCGTCTCTACGCTCGCGCTTCCAAAGAAACAGACAGCTCCCTACAAAGACGATGAAAAAGGACAAATAGGCGATGAGGATACTCGGAATATGGAGGTACATGATCCGTTGCGAATCCCCCTGGTAAGCATCGGGGGGAGCCTTTAGCAGGCCCCAGTAGAGGCCCAAAGCAACGGCCACGAAAGTTAAAAATCCCAGAAATCGGCCGTGTTTTTGACTTGTGTCCCGCGCCCTCATATCTACGCTTCCACAACCCACTCGAAGATAAGGTACCCTGCGGTCACAAAAATCACATCAAAAGCAATCAGCAGACGCAACCACGGGAGCCCATCGGTGAGGGCACCCGAGCGTAAAACGACCTCGAGACAGCGGATCGTCGCAAGGATCACCGGAATTAACAGCGGAAAGAGAATTAAGGGGAGCAGAAGTTCGCGCGCCCGTGCCTTTAGCGTGACCGCGGAAAAGAGCGTTCCCAAGGTGCAAAAGCCTAAAGTTCCCAAGAAGGAAACGGCAAGAAGAGAAGGCAGTAAAAGCCAGAAATCGAGATTAAAGAGAACGGCGAAAAGGGGAAAGACGATGATTTCAACCAGGACCATCAGGAGCAAGTTGAAAAGGACTTTGGAGAGAAAGAGAGCCGCGCGGTCAAAAGGACTGAGGAGCAAGGCATCCATGCAGCAGTTTTCCCTCTCAGCTTGGAAAAGCTGCGTCAGCCCCAGAGTCCCGGTGAAGATAAACGCCAGCCAGAGAAGACCGGGAGCCATCTCCGCCACACGATCAGGCGTGATTTCAAAAGAAAACTGAAACAAAAACAGGAGCAAAGCACCAAAAAAAAACATCGCCATGAGGTTCTCGCGCCGCCGCCACTCCAAACGGACGTCCTTCCAAAGGAGCCAGTAAGTCTGCCTTAGGAGATCCATCGCGATTTTTGTGGCAGTAGCGTCTCCATGAGGTTTGCCGTCGCTTCATGGCACGCGCCATCGAACACCATTCTTCCTTGATTCAAAATGAGCGCCCGTGAACACAGCCCCACGGCACGCGGAACTTGATGCGTGGCGATAATGACGGTTTTTTGGCTGTCCACCATGCCGGCGACGAACGCCTCTAAAAGGTCAATTCCGCCGCCATCCAAAGGCCCGTAGGGCTCGTCGAAAAGAAGAAACCCGGGGTCGAGGAGGATCCACTTGGCGATGATCAGGCGACACTTCATCCCAGAGGAAAGAGCGGCCACGAACTCGTCGCCGCGTTTGAGCAAGCCGACCCGATCCAGGGCTTCGTCCAATTCCGCCCCGGTCTTTCTCTTGCTGTAGAGCGAGATAAACAGGCGGAGATTTTCTCTTGCCGTGAGATGATCGTAGAAGTGATTCCCGGGGACAAAATAACCCATGAGCGCTCGCAATGGCGCGCCGTCTGCGCCTTCGATCTCGATCGCGCCGGAGGTGGGCTGCATGAGCGCGGAAAGGATTTTGAGCAGGGTGGTTTTACCCGCGCCGTTTGGTCCGAGCAGGGCGACACAGTCGCCGGGACGAAGTTCGAAGCTAACGTTTAGTAGAGCCCACTGGCTACCAAAAGCCTTGGAGAGCTGGCGCACGCACAAATTCAAGGCAATGCCTATCCCGGGACTCCACGGAGAATATCAATCGCGATGGACGTTTTAGAAATATAGACCTCCGGCGGGGTTGATTCAAGCCACCTCGCGAATCAAGCAAATGATGCGAGTTTTAGCGCGATTGTTCTCGAATGGTGGGCCGCGGTGCCCTAGCCATGCGCGGGAGTTTGCAACCCCAAGGATCTATTGCTAAAAGTTGACAAGGAAGAGAGCCGAGCGCCTGCGCGTGGAAACGCCATCTGCTGAAGGAGGGGTAATATGAACATGGTCGCGAGTGTCAGCGGAGCCTGGGAGGCTTTTGCCACGAAAGTGGGAGCCTTTCTTCCCAATTTTTTTTACGCCCTATTTATTATTATCGCGGGCTGGATCCTATGCAACATTGTAAAGCGGCTCGTGATTCGCCTTCTGCGCATTTTCCGTTTTGATTGGTTGGTGGAGCGGGCAGGGATTGCCCGAGCGCTGGAGCTGGGGGGGATCAAACAAAACGGCAGCGAGATTCTGGGCTTGCTCGTCTTTTGGTTTCTTTTTCTCATCGTCATCGTCGCGACTTTGGAGATCCTGGGACTCACCGGAGCGACGGAAACCTTGAACGCCATTTTTCTTTATATTCCTAAAGTTGTGGCCGCGGTCGTGGTTCTGATCCTGGGCCTTTATTTCGCCAATTTCCTGCAAACTGTGACGCGGACTTCTTTCATCAATGCTGGGTTGAAACAGGCCGAGTCCATGGCGTTGATCACGTATTACGCCACGGTTGTCTTCATTGTCGCCGCAATCTTGCAGATTCTTGATATCGCCGCCGAGATTGTCATGTGGGCCTTTGTGCTGATTTTTGGATCGATTTGCCTGGCGCTCGCCATCGCTCTTGGCTTGGGCGGGAAGGATGTGGCAGCGCGTTTGCTCGAGAAATGGGTCGAAGGGCCCAAAGAACACTGAGTTTGCTTGACCTAAGATGGCAATTGGGCTAATTATCAAGAAATTTTCGTGCCCTGCAAATAGCCTAAGGGTTTCAATCCTTGCCTCGCCCTTAGGCTATTTGTTACTCAGAGGAGGTTTATGGCCACTTACCAGAACGTAAAAGTTCCCCAGAACGGCGCAAAGATAACGATATCGGCGAACAAGGAGCTGAAAGTCCCCGACAATCCGATCATCCCGTTTATCGAAGGTGACGGGACGGGCCGCGATATCTGGGGCGCTTCGGTGCGAGTGTTCAACGCGGCCGTGGACAAGGGTTACAAGGGCAAACGCAAAATCCATTGGATGGAACTCTATGCCGGGGAAAAGTCATTTAAGATGTTCAATAACTGGCTTCCCGACGAAACGGTGTCGGCGTTCAAGGAATTCCTTGTGGGAATTAAAGGCCCGCTCACGACTCCCATCGGGGGCGGCTTCCGCTCCTTGAACGTTGCGCTACGAAAATTGCTCGATCTGTACGTTTGCCTACGACCGGTGCGTTATTTCAATGGTGTGCCGTCTCCGGTTAAGCATCCCGAATATGTGGACATGGTGGTTTTCCGCGAGAACACGGAAGATATTTACACCGGGATAGAGTTCATTAACGGGACGGAAGAGAATAAAAAGTTCAAATCCCTGCTGAAAGAGAATTTTCCCCAAGAGTATGCAAAGATTCGTTTTCCCGATACGGCAGGCATTGCCATCAAGCCCGTTTCCGTCGAAGGCACCGAACGGCTGGTCCGCGCTGCGATCAAATGGGCGCTGGCGAACAAGCGCAAGAGTGTTAACTTCGTCCATAAAGGCAACATCATGAAGTACACTGAGGGCGCGTTCATGGAGTGGGCTTATGCGCTCGCGAAGCGCGAATTCCGCAATGACGTTGTCACCGAGCGCGAGACCTGGATTTTGGGCAATAAGGAACAGAAACCGAACCTGAGCGCGGAAGACAACGCCAAAATGATCGACCCCGGCTTCGGCATGATGTCGCCCGACCAGCAGAACGACATTACAAAAGAAGTGGAACAAGCGCTGAAGCTGTGGCCGACCCACGGCGACGGCAAATGGAAATCAAAACTGCTCCTCAAAGACTCGATCGCCGACGTAACGTTACAGTTCGTCCTGATACGGCCCAGGGACTACGACGTGATCGCAACGCTGAATTTGAACGGCGATTACTTATCGGACGCGCTTGCCGCCCAGGTGGGGGGCATCGGCATCGCGCCCGGAGCGAACATCAACTACGACACCGGGCACGCGGTCTTCGAGGCGACGCACGGCACGGCGCCAAAATACGCCGACCTCGACAAGGTAAATCCCGGCTCGGTCATTCTTTCCGGCGAGATGATGTTTCGCTACATGGGCTGGACCGAGGCTGCCGACCTCATCATCAAAGGACTCGAGGGGGCTATCGGGAACAAGACGGTGACCTACGACTTTGAGCGGCTGATGACGGGAGCGAAGCTCGTGAGTTGTTCGGGATTCGGCGACGCCATCATCAGTAATATGTAGACAAATAGTTTCGCGTTCCGCGTTCTGAGTTTCGAGTTGAACTCGGCAACCGAAACCGGCGGCACAAAACGCAAAACTATATTTTTGGGGGGTTTATGGCACGGAATAAAATCGCCTTGATCGGGGCGGGCAACATCGGCGGGACGATGGCGCACTTGATTGCGCTCAAGGGCCTGGGTGACGTGGTTCTTTACGACGTCATTGACGGCCTCCCCCAGGGAAAGGCGCTTGACCTGCTGCAGTCCGGTCCCATCGAGGGGTTCGATGCCGATATCAAGGGCACCACAAAGCTCGAGGATATCGCTGGGGCAAACGTGTGCATCGTTACGGCGGGAATCGTGCGCAAACCGGGTATGAGCCGTGACGACCTGGTGGGAACCAACGCCAAGATCATGCGCTCGGTGGCAGAAGGGATCAAGAACAACGCACCCAATTCCTTTGTGATTGTGATTACCAACCCATTAGACGCGATGGTGACGTTGGCGCAACGGATCACAGGCTTTCCCGACAACCGCGTGGTTGGCCAATCCGGTATCCTCGACTCGGCGCGCTACCGGACCTTTGTCGCGCAGGAATTGAAGGTCTCGGTGAGAAGCGTCTCCGCTGTGGTTTTGGGGGGGCATGGGGACGATATGGTGCCCGTCCGCAGCAGCTGCCAGGTGTCCGGAGTCCCGGTGGAGAGATTGATTTCTGGCAAGCGTCTCGACGAGATCGAGGCCAGGGTCAGGAATGCCGGCGGGGAGATCGTCGCGCTGTTAAAAACCGGCTCGGCTTTCTATTCCCCTGCATCCGCAGCGGTGCGCATGGCCGAAGCGCATCTCATGGACAAGAAAGAGGTCCTGCCGTGCGCGGCACTTTTGCAGGGTGAATTTGGTATTAACGGATATTATTTCTGTGTTCCCGTCATGATTGGAGCTGGAGGTGTGGAAAAGGTCATTGAAATCGATCTTGTCCCACGCGAGAAAGAAATGCTCCAGGTTTCCCTCGGACATGTCAAGGAGATCGTCCAGGCAATGGACAAGGTCCTCGCCGCGGGATAGTTCCAGACAAGACAGAGACAAAGACAGAGAAACAGATCGGGGAATCATGCTGTCTCTAACTCTTTCTGTTGTATGAATATTCACGAATACCAGGCCAAGGATCTTCTGAGACGTTATCACGTTCCGGTTCCGAGGGGCAAAGTGGCGTCTAACCCGCAAGAAGCCAGAGCGGCGGCGCAGGAGATAGGAATTCCTTGCGTGGTCAAAGCGCAGATCCATGCCGGTGGAAGAGGGAAAGCCGGAGGCGTGAAACTTGCACGGGGGGTTGATGAGGCTGAGTCTGCGGCGCGCGCGATCCTCGGAAAGGTCCTGGTGACGCATCAAACGGGGCCTCAAGGCCGGCAGGTTCACCGCGTTCTCGTTGAAGAGGGACTGAACATCGCCCGCGAGCTGTACCTCGGAATGGTGCTGGACCGCGCCTCGGCGTGCGTGTCTGTCATTGGTTCCGCTGAAGGCGGAGTGGAAATCGAGGAGATCGCGCAAAAAACGCCGGAAAAAATTCTCAAGGAAATGATCGATCCCGCGGTTGGGTTGTTATCCTTCCAAGGCCGAAAGCTAGCTCACGGCTTGGACCTGGGGCAGGATCAGGTCGCGGCCTTTGTTTCTTTGTTGCACGGCCTGTACCGGGCCTTTGTCGACCTTGACTGCTCGCTTGTCGAGCTCAATCCGCTATTGATCACGGCGGATGGAAAATTAATCGCCCTGGACGCGAAGATGAGCTTCGACAACAATGCCCTCTACCGGCACGCTGACTTGGAATCCTTGCGCGATCCCAATGAAGAGAACGCCAAAGAGATAGAAGCCTCCAAGATCGGCCTTTCTTATATCGCGCTGGACGGGAACATCGGCTGCATGGTGAATGGCGCGGGCCTGGCTATGGCAACGATGGACATCATCAAGCAGTACGGCGGTGAACCGGCAAATTTTCTCGATGTCGGGGGCGGAGCGACCGAAGACAGAGTCACGCAGGCGTTTAAAATTATTCTCTTCGACACACGCGTGAAGGGCGTATTGGTTAACATCTTCGGCGGCATCATGCGCTGTGACGTCATCGCGCAAGGAGTCGTGGAGGCGGCAAAGGAAATTGGCGTCAAAATCCCTCTGGTGGTGCGCTTGCAGGGGACGAACGTGGAACGCGGACGCGAAATCCTCGCTGATTCCGGGTTATCCATAATCCCTGCTGAAACCATGGCCGAGGCGGCCGAGACGATTGTCAGAGCGGTGAAGGAAGCGTAAGGGGTGAGGCGTGAATAGTCAGGGGTCAGGCACAAACGGTGAGGGGACCCTTTTACCTCACGCCTGACGAGTTGCGATGGCAATTTTGGTTGGCAAAAATTCCCGGGTGCTGACGCAAGGAATTACTGGGGCGACCGGTCAGTTCCACACTCGCGCCTGCAAGGAATACGGGACTCGGATGGTGGCGGGAGTGACGCCGGGAAAGGGCGGCGCCTGCTTTGAAGGGATTCCGGTTTTCGACACGGTCGCGGCAGCGGTAGGCGCCACCCAGTGCGACGTCAGCGTGATCTATGTTCCACCGCCGTTTGCCGCCGACGCCATCATGGAAGCGGCGGACGCGGGAATCCGGCTTATTATTTGTATCACCGAGGGAGTCCCTGTGCTGGACATGGTGGGGGTAAAAAAATATCTCAGCAGCAGAAATTCTCTGCTCATCGGCCCCAATTGCCCTGGAATTATCACCCCGGGTGAGTGTAAAATTGGAATTATGCCGGGATCTATCCACCAGCCGGGAGCTGTCGGGGTAGTGTCCCGAAGCGGGACACTTACATACGAGGCCGTAGACCAGCTGACACGCTTGGGTCTTGGCCAGTCGACCTGCGTCGGAATCGGCGGCGACCCCGTGCACGGCCTCGATTTTATCGATGTCCTGCGGCTGTTTAGCGAGGACCCGGACACCCGCGCGGTGGTTATGATCGGAGAAATTGGCGGCAGCGCGGAGGAGGAGGCGGCTACGTGGATCAAGGCCAGCATGCGCAAGCCCGTTGTCGGATTTATTGCGGGACAGACTGCCCCCACGGGAAAACGAATGGGTCACGCAGGTGCCATCATATCGGGCGGGAAGGGAACCGCGCAGGAAAAGATCTCGGCACTCAAGCGTGCCGGGGTGACGCTGGCTGGCTCGCCCGCCTTGATCGGCCAAACCATTAAGGAGGTACTGGGAAACCAGTGAACCTGTGATTTAGTGAGTCGGTAAGCTAGTCATTCCTTCACTGTTCGTTAATTCGACCCCGCTAACTACTATGATCGAAAGGACGCTTTCAATTATTAAGCCGGAGGCCGTCCAGCGCGGACTCATCGGCGAAATTTTGCGCCGCTTCGAGGCCAACAAGCTCAAGATCGTAGCAGCTCGGCTTGTCAGCCTGAGCCGGGAGCAGGCTGAAGCCTTCTACGCCGTTCATCGAGAGCGACCTTTTTATTCCAGTCTGACGCAATACATGGGCTCCGGGCCTGTCTTGGTATCGGTCTTGGAGGGAGAAGATGCGATCAAGAAAAATCGCGAAATCATGGGCGCAACCGATCCCGCAAAAGCGGCGCCGGGCACGATTCGGCGTGATTGGGGTACGGACCTGGAAAGGAACGCGGTTCACGGCTCCGATGGGCAAGACACTGCTGCATGGGAGATTGCCTTCTTCTTTAAGCCCGACGACGTTCATTCCTAGCAGGGGCAGGCATTGCTTGCCGTTGACTCTTCTCCAACAATTTCCTCATGAGGCCGAATATCAAAGATCTGAGCGGTCAGGAGCTAGCGGAATGGCTCGCGTTGCGCCACGAGCCGGCTTACCGGGGCGCGCAGATTAAGAAATGGTTGTATCAAAAAGGGGCGATCTCTTTTGCGGAAATGACCAATCTCGGGGCCCGTCTCCGTGCCGCGTTGGAGGAAGAATTCTCAATTAGCCGTTTGCGCACGGCACGGGCAAACCGGTCTCAAGACTGCACCGTCAAGTTCCTTTTCCAACTGGCTGACGGCCTCCATATTGAGAGCGTGCTGATTCCTGAAGAGCGGAGGCTGACCCTCTGCATATCGACCCAGGTCGGTTGCGGGCTCGGCTGCAGCTTTTGTGCAACCGCGCAGATGGGGCTGATAAGGAATCTCAAAGCGAGCGAGATCGTGGACCAGGTGCTGGAAGCGCGCCAGGCGCTGACGCAAGCGCAACGAATGACCCACGTTGTGCTCATGGGCATGGGAGAGCCCCTGGCAAACTATACCCAAACGCTGCGCGCGCTGGAAGTCATCAGGGACGCGACGACCGGGATCGGAATCTCACCGCGCCGGATAACGCTGTCGACGGTTGGTCTTGTGCCGCAACTCAAGAGACTCCTGCAGGAGACCAACGTGAATATCGCGGTTTCCTTGCATGCCGCGACGGACGACCTGAGGTCGCAGATGATGCCCGTCAACCGCAAATATCCGCTTACCGAACTCCTGGCTTGCTGCCGTTCTCTCCCGATTCCAAGACGGCGTAGGATCACCTTCGAGTATGTGTTGCTGCATGGCACGAACGATTCACCGGCCGATGCGCGCCGGCTTTCCGAGCTTCTCCGCGGTATCCGTTGCAAGATCAATCTTATCCCTTTCAATCCACACCCGGGGAGTCCCTTCACGCGACCCGGCTCGGCAGATGTGGCCCGCTTCCAAAACGTGCTTACGGGCCTGGGCCATCAGGTTAACGTTCGTGCGCCGAGGGGTGATGATATTCAGGCTGCTTGCGGGCAGCTCCAGGGAGATTTTGCGCGCGCAGGAATTTAGCGGATGGCAAGTAAAATCATTGGCGTCATCGGCGGCACCGGCCTCTACGGCATCGAAGGCCTCAAGAACGTGGACCAACTCCACGTCGATACGCCGTTCGGCCCACCCTCGGACGCCTACCTCCGGGGTTCCTTACCGGACGCCGACCTGGTGTTCTTGCCGCGTCACGGCAAAGGGCATCGGCTTCTGCCCACGGAGGTGAACTACCGCGCCAACATCTTTGGCATGAAGAAGTTGGGAGTGGAATCGATCGTCGCGGTGAGCGCGGTGGGAAGCCTGCGGGCGGAGATCGCGCCGGGGGACCTGGTCCTACCGGACCAGTTTATTGATCGAACCGTGCAGCGGCCGAGTACTTTTTATGGCCGGGGCCTCGTGGCTCATGTGAGTCTGGCGGATCCGTTTTGTCCGGATTTGCGGCGGATCTTTTTCCGCGTCGCCGAACAGGAAGAAGTGAACGTCCACCCGGCAGGAACCTATTTATGCATGGAGGGCCCGCAGTTCTCCACGCGCGCCGAATCGCATCTATACCGCAGCTGGGGCGCGCACGTGATTGGCATGACCAACCTCCAGGAAGCCAAGCTCGCGCGCGAGGCCGAAATCTGTTACGTAACACTGGCCCTGGCCTCCGACTATGACTGTTGGAACCAGGCCGCAGGGGACGTCGAAATCCAGCAGGTGATCGCGATCCTGCAAAAGAACGTCGAGCTGGCACAACGCGTGATTCGGCGCGCGCTGCCGTATATTTCTCAGTCTCGCGTGTGTCCGTGCGCAACGGCGCTGAAACACGCGATCGTCACAGAGCGCGACAAGATCCCTGAACAGACTCGCAGGGACCTGGACATTCTTATCGGCAAATATTTATGAGCCGCGCGAACGGATCTGAGGCGGGCAGGGACGCATGAGTATCCTCGTCGTTGGCACCGTGGCGTTTGACTCTATCGAAACTCCCTCGGGTTCGGTCGACCGCGAGTTGGGAGGTTCCGCGTCTTATTTCGCCGTGGCCGCAAGCTTCTTCGCGCCCGTTCAGATCGTCGGAGTCGTTGGTCAGGATTTTCCGCGGGATTATCTCGACCTTTTTCAGCAGCGCGGGATTGACCTTGCGGGACTGCAACAAAAGCCCGGGGCGACCTTTTATTGGCGGGGCCGCTACCACGAAGACGTCAATGTTCGTGACACGCTCGATCTTCGCCTGAATGTGCTCTCTGACTTTGTCCCCAGCCTTCCCGAATCTTACCGCGACGCCGATTACGTGTTTCTCGGCAACATCGATCCGCTCATGCAGATGCACGTGCTCGGCCAGCTGCGCGGGAACCGCCTGCTCGCCTGTGATACAATGGACCATTGGATCCAGAACAGCCGGAGGGAGGTCGACCGGCTGCTGCGCTCCGTGGAGACGCTCGTGATCAATGATTCGGAGGCGCGGTTGTTGAGCGGGGAGCACAACATCGTGCGCGCCGCGCGCGCGATTCTCAAGATGGGTCCCAAGTTTTTGTTGATTAAAAGAGGGGAATACGGCGTGTTAGCCTTTTCCGATTCCTCGGTATTTGCGACTCCCGCGTATCCGTTGGAAGAGGTCTTTGACCCGACCGGAGCCGGTGACTCTTTTGCTGGAGGTTTTCTGGGACAGCTTGCGCGGAGCAAAGATCATAGCGAAAGGGGGCTGCGCCGCGCGATCATTTACGGCAGCGTCGTTGCGTCCTTCACGGTTGAGGACTTTGGTCTCAGGAGGCTCACGAAGCTGACCGGAGGGGAAATTGAAGATCGCTTCCGGCGCTTCCTAGACCTGACAGACTTCCACACCTGACGCGGTCGATGAAGCTTTCTGTTGTGGTACCTGTCTATAATGAAGCGGAAAACCTGGCGCCTCTTGTGGAAGAGCTGCAGTCGGTTTTGACTTCCGTGGAAGAAAAGTTCGAAGTGATTATCGTCGACGATGGCAGCCGCGACGGAACTCAAGAGCTGCTGCGCGACCTGTATGAAAAGACACCGTGGCTCAAGGTCATAAGATTCAAGCGCAATTTCGGCCAGACCGCCGCGGTGGCGGCGGGTTTTGCGCATTCGCGGGGCGACGTGATTGTTCCTATGGACGGAGACGGGCAAAATGATCCCCACGATATTCCGCCCCTGTTGGCTAAACTCGAGGAAGGATTCGACCTTGTCACGGGCTGGCGTTTTCCGCGGAAAGATCCCTACTGGACGCGCCAACTGCCTTCGGCCATGGCCAATCATCTGATTTCCTGGATTACCGGTGTGAAACTGCACGACTACGGCTGCACTCTGAAGGCGATCCGGGGTGAGATCGCAAGAGATTTGCGGCTCTACGGCGAGATGCATCGTTTCATTCCCGCGCTGGCGGACGCGCGCGGCGCGCGCATTGCCGAGATCCAAGTACACCACCGGCCGCGACTGCGGGGTGAATCGAAATACGGACTGGCGCGGACCTTGCGCGTTCTCCTGGATTTGATAACGGTGAAATTCTTGCACCTGTACGCCACCCGGCCGCTGCATATCTTTGGTCTCATCGGGCTTGTGAGCGGCGGTTTGGGGGGGATACTGGGAATTTACCTAACCTTGCAAAAGTTTCTTTACCAGGTGGAGATTGGCGGCCGTCCGTTGCTGCTGCTTTCCGTTCTGTTAATTCTTATCGGGTTCCAGTTCGTGTCCCTGGGGCTGCTCGGTGAATTGCTCGCCCGCACGTATCACGAGTCCCAAGACAAGCCGATCTACATCATTGGGGAAATGCTCGAGCGCGAGCCAAACCCATGAATATCGGGATTATTGGCACCGGATACGTTGGCCTAGTCAGCGGAACCTGCTTCGCGGAAAGCGGCAACGAGGTGATCTGTGTGGATATTGATGCACAGAAAATCGCCGGTTTGCAGCGTGGCAGTGTGCCTTTTTATGAGCCGGGCTTGGAGGAGCTGGTTCGACGCAACATGGAAGAGCAAAGACTTTATTTTACCACCGATGTGGCCGCCGCGGTGCAGGCGTCCTCGGTTCTATTCATTGCCGTGGGCACTCCGCAACGGCCCGATGGCAGCGCCGATCTTCAGTATGTGATGGATACGGCCAAGTCGATCGCGCGCCATATGAATGAGTACAAGATCATCGTTAACAAAAGCACGGTGCCGCCGGGGACCGCCGAGGAAATCAGGAAAGTTATCGGCAGTCTCACCTCGCACCCTTTCGCAGTGGCGTCAAATCCGGAGTTTCTCAAGGAAGGAGCGGCGGTCGAAGACTTTATGAAACCGGACCGCGTGATTATTGGCGGCGACGACAAACAGGCGATCGAGGTCCTAAGAGAGATCCATGATCCTTTCGTGCGCACGGGCAATCCGATCTTGGTGATGGATACGATCAGCGCCGAGATGAGTAAATACGCCTCCAATGCCATGCTGGCCACGAAGATCTCGTTCATCAATGAAATGGCGGCACTTTGTGAGAAGACGGGCGCCGACATCGAACACGTACGCCGCGCCATCGGCTTGGACCGGCGCATCGGCCCGTATTTTATCTTTCCCGGAGCGGGGTATGGAGGGTCGTGCTTTCCCAAGGATGTCCGGGCGATGATCGCAATGGAAAGCGATGTGCCCCTATTGCGCGCGGTGGAACAAGTCAACGAATCTCAGAAGCGAGTCCTGACCGAGAAGGTAAAGTCCCATTTTGGGCGCGACCTTAAAGATAAGGTGTTCGCCGTGTGGGGCCTATCCTTTAAGCCGCGCACGGATGATATGAGAGAGGCGCCGGCGGTGACCGTAATCGAGTCGCTGCTGCAGGCGGGCGCTCGGGTTCAGGCATTCGATCCGAAGGCGATGGGAGAGGCGGAGAAAATCTTCGGCAATCACATTGCCTACGCACGCAGCAATTATGAAGCGGCGCGAGGGGCCGACGCCTTGCTGATCATCACCGAATGGAACGAGTTCCGGCGGCCCAACTTTATCCGCTTGAAGGACCTGCTCAAGCGCCCCGTGATTTTCGATGGGCGCAACCTCTATGACCCGAGGGAGCTTAAAAGGCTCGGCATTACGTATTACGCGATCGGGAGAGGCTATGTCTAGGATCCTCATCACCGGCGGCGCGGGTTTTATCGGTTCTCATCTCTGTGAGAGTTTCTTGAGCTGCGGGGATGAAGTGATCTGCGTGGATAACTTCTCGACCGGCAACCGGGAGAATATCGCTTCTTTTATGACCCATGCCAATTTTACCTTTACGCAGCAGGATGTGACCCGTTTTATCTCCGTGAACGGAAAATTAGATATGGTCCTTCATTTCGCTTCCCCCGCTAGTCCCGTTGATTACCAGCAGCTGCCGATTCAAACCTTGAAGGTGGGCTCTCTCGGCACGCATAATGCGCTGGGTCTGGCGAAGGCAAAGAACGGGGTCTTCCTGCTTGCGTCCACGTCCGAGGTGTACGGGGACCCGTTGGTTACGCCGCAACGAGAAGATTACTGGGGCAACGTCAATCCGATCGGCCCGCGCGGCGTCTATGATGAGGCCAAGCGTTTTGCAGAGGCCATGACCATGGCCTATCATCGGTACCACGGGCTTAATACCCGCATCGTGCGCATCTTCAATACGTACGGCCCGCGCATGCGCACCAACGATGGGCGGGTGATCCCCAACTTTATCACGCAAGCTCTAAGAGGGGAGCCGATGACCGCTTATGGAACAGGAAAGCAAACGCGGAGTTTGCTCTATATCGACGATCTCGTGCGCGGCTTGCATCTGCTTTTGGAAAAGGATTACCACATGCCGGTCAATATCGGCGGTCCCGAGGAAATGACCGTCCTGGCAATTGCCGAACAAATCCGGGCGCTGACTGCATCCAACAGCCCGATCGTCTTTCATGCTTTGCCCGAGGACGATCCTCAGGTGCGCCAGCCCGACACGACGCGGGCGCGGGAACTTCTGGGCTGGGAACCTAACTATTCTCTGGACGTTGGGCTGCGCGCGACGATTGCCTATTTCCGGCAGAAGCTGGAAGCGGCGCGGTGAAGATTCTGGTCACAGGCGGAGCCGGTTACGTCGGTTCTCACACGGTGAAAGAGCTCGTGCTGAGAGGATTCGACGTCATCGTCTACGACAACCTATCGCGCGGGCACCGTTGGGCTGCCAGGTGGGGAGAATTTGTCGAAGGGGACTTGGCGGACGAGGATCACCTCCGTGCCGTGTTTTCCCAGCGCGAGATCGGGGCCGTGCTGCACTTTGCCGCTCTCGCCTATGTCGGAGAATCAGTAGAGCACCCGCGCCGGTACTACGAAAATAATGTGGCCAACACCCTCGCTCTGCTTCGGGTCATGCTTGATCATGAGGTCAAACGTTTCATCCTGTCTTCCACCTGCGCCGTTTATGGCAACCCGCAAAAATTACCTCTTACGGAAAACCACCCCCTTGATCCGGTGAATCCTTACGGGATGAGTAAGCTCATGGTGGAAACCATCCTTCATGATTATGACCATGCCTATGGGCTCAAGCATGTAAACTTGAGATACTTTAATGCCGCCGGAGCGGACTCTGATGGAGAACTCGGGGAGGATCACGAGCTGGAAACTCATCTTATCCCGCGCGTCCTCATGGTCGCCATGGGTTTACAGAAGCAGGTGGAGATTTTCGGCACGGATTACCCGACCAAGGATGGCACGTGCGTGCGTGACTACGTCCACGTCATGGATCTGGCAGCGGCTCACGTTCTGGCACTGCAGTGGTTGCTCCAGGGCAGGCCAAGCGAAACCTTTAACCTTGGGACGGGAGAGGGATACACAGTCATGGAAGTTGTGGAACACGCCGGCCGGGTCACCGAGCGCATGATCCCGACGTCGGTTTGCCCCCGGCGCCCGGGAGATCCTGCGGTGCTGCTGGCGGCCAATGAAAAGGCCGTGAACATTTTGCGCTGGGCACCACCGTTTCGCAGCCTTGACGAGATCATCGCCAGCGCCTGGAGATGGCACCAAAGGGAAGGTAGAATGGGAGGGCGCTAGGATTTCATGGTCATGGACACGAGCCGCATCAGAAATTTTTCCATTATCGCGCATATTGACCATGGCAAATCCACGCTTGCCGACCGCTTGCTCGAATCTACCGGGGCAATCAGCGCGCGCGAGCGCAAGGAGCAGTTTTTGGACAGCATGGAACTCGAACGAGAGCGTGGCATCACGATCAAGGCAAGCTCGGTACGCCTTCAGTACCGCGCGCGCGATGGCATCGAGTACGCATTGAACCTGATCGATACTCCCGGCCACGTCGACTTTACTTATGAGGTTTCGCGTAGCCTGACGGCCTGCGAAGGGGCACTCCTCGTCGTCGACGCGTCGCAAGGCGTCGAAGCGCAAACGGTTTCCCACGTGCACCTCGCGTTGGATCATAATCTGGCGATTCTTCCGGTCATCAACAAGATTGATCTTCCGAGCGCGGATCCCGAGCGCGTGCGCAGGGAAATCGAAGACGTGATCGGGCTCGATGCCTCCGAGGCGATTCTGGCGAGCGCAAAAGAAGGAACCGGCACCGCTGAGATTCTCGAGGGTATCGTGCGGCATTTTCCTCCTCCCCAGGGGGATCCAGCGCAACCGCTGCGCGCGCTTATTTTTGATAGCTGGTTCGATCCCTATCACGGCGCCGTCGTGGTCGTTCGGATTGTCGATGGCAGTGTGCAAAAGGGCACGCGAATCCGAATGATGTCGACGGGGAAAGTATTCGAAGTGACCCGCGTGGGAGCGTTCGCGCCCGCTCCGGTGGAGGTGGCAAACCTGTCTGCTGGCGAGGTCGGATTTCTCATGGGCGGATTCAAGGAAATCCGTGACACGCGCATCGGCGACACCATCACCACGGACGAACGCCCGGCGGCGCAGCCGTTGGCCGGCTTCAAGGCGATGAAACCCATGGTATTTTGCGGCCTTTATCCCGCGGACAGCGGGCAATACCAGTCTCTGCGCGATGCCATCGAGAAGCTGGCGCTCAACGATTCCTCATTCACCTTCGAACCGGAGACCTCACAGGCCCTGGGATTCGGCTTCCGGTGCGGGTTTCTTGGATTGCTGCATCTGGATATCGTGCGCGAAAGACTGGAGAGAGAGTACGGTTTAGGGCTGATCACGACCGCGCCGACTGTGGTGTACCAGGTGCGCACTCGCGCGGGCAAGAGTTTTTTCATTGATAATCCGGTCAAGCTCCCGTCAGAATCGGAGATTGAGGATATCGAGGAGCCGGTCATTCACGCGACGATCCATGTTCCTGAAGAGCACATCGGCGCCATTCTGGCATTGTGCGAAGAGAAAAGAGGAGTGCAGAAGGAAATCCGCTACCTGGGCCCCCGGCGTGTGGTGGTCGCCTATCTGCTCCCGCTGAACGAGATCGTGCTCGATTTCTATGACCGATTAAAATCGGTGAGCCGGGGCTATGCGTCCATGGACTACGAGTTGGCGGGGTACCGCCCAGGCGATATGGTCAAGATGGACGTGCGCATCAATGGAGAAGTGGTCGACGCGTTGTCGATGATCGTGCATCGGGAACGGGCCTACGCGCGGGGCCGTGACTTGATTCAGCGGATGCGCGAGTTGATTCCACGACAGCTTTTTGAAGTGACGATTCAAGCGGCCATCGGGAGCCGGATTATCGCGCGCGAGAGCATCAAGGCTTTACGCAAGAACGTCACCGCCAAATGCTACGGCGGCGATATTACCCGGAAACGGAAGCTATTAGAAAAGCAGAAGGAAGGAAAAAAGAGAATGAAGCAAGTGGGCCGCATCGAGATCCCGCAAGAGGCCTTTTTGGCTGCGCTCAAGGTGTAAGAACATGGCGGAAGACCTCAAACGGGAGAGCCGTTCGCCCAAAACAAAATCCACGTTTCGCGAGTACGCGGAAGCGATCGGCATGGCTCTGCTGCTCGCGCTTTTCATCCGCACGTTTATCGTGCAAGCCTTCAAGATCCCCTCCGGCTCGATGATCCCGACCTTATTGATCGGTGATCATATTCTGGTGAACAAATTGTCGTATGGGATTCGTATCCCGTTTCTGGAAAAGTATCTGATCGAATACCGCAAGCCGCAGCGGGGCGAGGTGATGGTATTCGTCTACCCCGAGGACCCGAGCAAGGACTTCATCAAACGCGTCATCGGGGTGGAAGGCGATGTGGTCGAGGTCCGGGCGAAGAAGGTCTATATTAATAACCAACCGATTGCAGACCCGCATGCCTACTTCGAGGAAACCGATGGTCCTGGGAGCCGCGTTTACGTGCGCGACGATTTCGGTCCGGTGCGCGTGCCCCCGAACCATATCTTCGTCATGGGGGATAATCGCGACAAGAGTTATGACAGTCGATTCTGGGGTTTTGTCAGCCTGGACGCGGTCAAAGGAAAGGCGTTCGTCATCTATTGGTCGTGGGACGGCACGGATCGCTGGGTGCGGTGGGAGCGAACGGGCAATTTAATCTATTGATGCCGCGCGGGACGACGAAATTGCGCGCGATTTCTTGCAATCGGGCAATGCATTCTCAGTTCGGAGGCGCTCCATGATGCAAATGGGCAAAGGGGTTTTAACGGCGCTGGCCTCGGTGGTTCTTGTCTTGGTGCTGGCCAATATTCTTTTTACCCTGGGCAACCAATCCCTGCAGGGCGAAGTAAGCGAGCGGCAGCAGGTCATATCCCAGGCGATTCAGCTCGAAGGGCTAAACCAACAAGTCATTGCCGTGCTGGCCAATATGGCGGTCAAGACCAAGGACGAGCAGCTAAAAGAACTTCTCGTGTCGAGCGGCGTGGGTTTGTCACCCGAACCTACCGGTAGTGAAAAGTGAGGTCTTGTGGAAAACGAATCGCTAGTTACTCCAGATAACGAGCCAATCACGGAAATACAACCTCCGTCCAGGGAGGGCTCCAACCTGCCGGTTGTCATCACGCTGATTGCATTGCTGATATTCTTCGCGTTCCAGACGCTGCAGCTCTACAACGAGCGGACCAATCTGCGCTCGGTGAAGGCGAACCAGGAAAGCGCGATACAGGAAGCGCAGAAGGTGCAGGCTCAGTTCAAGACCATCCTTGGCAAGACCACCGAATTGGCGAATCAAGGCCACGCCGGCGCAAAGTTCGTCGTGGACGAATTGCAAAAGCGCGGTGTCAGCGTCGCGCCGCCGATGAAGCCCGCGGTGCCGGATGTGAAGACAATTTTGCCCGCCGGCAAGTAGCCTGACCCATTGGTTCCGGTTCACCGGCAGCGAACCGATGTCGGTCCTCTGGAACTGACAAGAGATCTTTCGCGCTTTGGTTTCTCCGCCGTGCTTTTTTGGAGAAGTGAATTTGAATTCAGCCTTTCATCCGCTGGTGTGGCGTTGGTTTAGCGAGCGCTTTCACCAACCGACAGCTTCCCAGAAAGCTGGTTGGGCCGCCATCGCGGAAGGCAAGTCCGCTCTGATCGCCGCGCCCACCGGTTCAGGCAAAACCCTGGCCGCGTTTCTGTGGTCTATCGATCGTCTTTTGCGCCGTGCGGTTTCAGGCCGCCTGGAAGACAAGACCAGCGTCGTGTACGTCTCGCCACTCAAGGCCCTAGGCAACGATATTCAAAAAAACCTGCAGGAGCCGCTGGCGGAAATTCTCCGCTTGGCCCAGACTGAAGGATTGATCGTTCCCGAGATCCGCGTTGCGGTCCGGTCCGGCGATACTCCTGCCAGGGAACGGCAGCTCATGACAAGGCGGCCGCCGCATATTCTCATCACCACTCCCGAATCCCTTTACATCCTACTCACGGCGGAGCGGAGCCGGCGCATCATGAAAGAGCTCGATAGCGTGATCGTGGATGAAATCCATGCCGTGGCCGGGGACAAGCGGGGCGCCCATCTCGCGCTTAGCCTGGAACGATTGGAAGTCCTGGCCGAAAAGGCGATCCAAAGGATCGGCTTGAGCGCGACGCAAAAGCCAATCGAGGAGATGGGGCGGCTCCTAATGGGAACGGAGCGCATCGGCGCGGACGGTACGCCCGAATGCGAAATCATCGACGTCGGTCACAAACGCGACCTCGACCTCGCCGTCGAAGTACCGGAAGCGGACCTGGGACCGATTGCGACTCACGAGGCCTGGGCCGATGTCTACAAACGAATCGCGACGCAGGTCGCCAAACACCGCGCGACGCTGATCTTCGTGAATACCCGTAGATTGGTGGAGCGCGTCGCCCATCAGATGACCGACCTTCTCGGTGAGGGAAAAGTCGGGGCGCATCACGGCAGCCTGTCGCGCAAGAGCCGTTTCGAAGTCGAGCAAAAGCTAAAGTCGGGAGAGCTGCCCGTGGTCGTCGCCACCGCTTCGCTCGAACTCGGTATCGATATCGGGCACGTCGATCTGGTGTGTCAAATCGGCGCTCCGCGCGCGATCTCGACTTTTTTACAGCGCGTGGGGCGGGCGGGGCATTGGCTCGGAGCGATTCCCAAGGGGATCGTCTATCCTTTGACGCGCGACGACCTCATGCAGGCGGCCGCGGCGATTCGAGCCGTGCGCGCAGGTGAATTAGACCGGGTCCGCCTTCCCGAGAAGCCTCTCGATATTCTCGCTCAGCAGATGGTGGCAACGGTCGCAAGTCACGCGCCGGCTTCTCATTCTCAGGCCTCGCGCATGCAACCGTCCCTGCTCGATCTTCCCGGCCTGGAAACGGCGACAAGTGGCATTGGAGAGGAAGAACTCTGGCTTCTCGTGCGCCGGGCCTATCCCTATCGGAACCTTGCTCGCGAGGAATTCGACGCGGTTCTGGAGACGCTCTCGGACGGGACCGCGAGTCGCATGGGGAGACGAGGCGCTTTCATCCACCGCGACCAAGTCCACCACCGTCTCAGGCCGCGGCGGGGCGCCCGTCTGAGCGCGATCACGAACGGCGGCGCGATTCCGGATACCGCAGACTATGATGTCGTCGAACTGCCAGCGGAGACGTTCGTCGGCAAGGTCAACGAAGACTTCGCCATCGAAAGCCTGGCAGGAGATATCTTCCTGCTCGGTAATCGCTCCTGGCGTATTCACCGTGTTTCCTCCGGCAAGGTCTGGGTCGAAGACGCCAAAGGCGCTCCGCCGACGATCCCGTTCTGGCTCGGCGAGGCGCCGGCTCGAACCCTGGAGCTTTCCGTAGCACTCTCTCGGCTGCGCCAACAGATCGCGGACCGGCTCGATGATTCGGGCGCGGCGGCGCGCTGGCTCATGCAGGAATGTTCCCTGGAAGAGGCTGCCGCTCAGCAAGCGGTGGCCTACGTGGACGAGACGCAGCGAACCCTGGGTTGCGTGCCGACCGTGAGCTGTATCGTCGCGGAGCGCTTCTTTGATGAAGCGGGAGGAATGCAACTGGTCGTCCACTCGCCGCTCGGCGGCCGGATCAATCGCGCCTGGGGTCTCGCCTTGCGCAAGCGCTTTTGCGTGACGTTCAACAATGAGATTCAGGCTGCGGCGACCGACGACGGCATCGTGCTGTCACTCGGCGAACAGCATTCTTTTCCGTTAGTCGAGGTTTTCTCCTGGCTCCGCATCCCCATGGTGGAAGCGGCTCTCAGCCAGGCGGCGCTGGCCTCTCCCATGTTTGTGAACCGGTGGCGTTGGAATGCCACACGGGCGCTGGCCGTGCAGCGCTTCCGTGCCGGCAAAAGGGTGCCGATGGCGATTCAACGATTCCGCGCTGAAGATCTGCTGGCAGCTGTGTTTCCCGATCAGGTGATGTGCCAGGACAATCAGACCGGGCCGATCGCGATCCCGAACCACCCGCTGGTCAATCAGACGATGATTGACTGCCTGCACGAGGCGATGGATTCGGCAGGACTCCTGGAGGTGCTGGGTAAAATCGAGCGCGGAGAAATCCGCACGATAGCGGTGGAAACCACCGCGCCATCTCTCATGGCGCACGAGATTCTAAACGCCAATCCCTACGCCTTTCTCGACGACGCGCCGCTGGAAGAGCGCAGAGCGCGCGCGGTTTCGCTCCGACGCACCGATCCCGACTTGGCAGGCGGTCTGGGCGTGCTGGATCAAAAAGCCATTGACGATGTGCGCGCGCAGGCATGGCCGGATTTGCGCGACGCCGACGAGCTGCACGACTTTCTTTTATCCGTCTGCCTACTGCCGGTCAGGGAGGCGGGGAGCTGGCTGAGTCTGGCCGAAGCATTAGTGCAGGATGGCAGGGCCGCGGTGGTGAGCTGGGAAATGTCGGCGGAGAATACCCAGCAACAAGTCTATGCCGCGACGGAACGGTTGGCGCTGATCCGGTCTTTGTTTTCTGATGCGCAGGTCACCCCGGACACCCGATATCGCGTGCATGACGAAACTCCCACGGAAGAGAACGCTGTCCGCAAGACCATTCAGGGATGGATGGAAGTGGTGGGTCCGACGACAGCCCGGCGCCTGGCGGAAAGACTCGGGCTTTCGGTCGCGCGGGTGGAACGTGGGTTGTGCGCGCTGGAAGCCAGCGGGGTGGTGCTGCGCGGGCAGTTCGAATCGAGAGAGAAATGCGGCGATCCAGAGCTTGAGTGGTGCGAGCGAGCTCTGTTGGCGCGCATTCATCGCCTGACGCTGGCACGCCTGCGCAGCGAAATCGAGCCTGTTACCGCGGCCGAGTTCATCAAATTTTTGCACCGCTGGCAGCATGTCGCCGATCAGACCCTGCTTCGCGGCCGGGAAGGCTTGCTCTCGATCATCGGCCAGCTCCAGGGAATTGAGCTTCCGGCCCCTGCGTGGGAACAATTCGTGTTCTCGTCACGGGTTCAGGACTACGACCCCGCCGATCTGGAAAGCCTCTGCCTGGCTGGCCTGGTCGCGTGGGGCCGGATCAGGAGCGACTTCGAGGACTCTAACGAGCTGCCGTTGGAGCCGCGAAAAAGAAAAAAGGTGAAGCGCACGCTCAGCCGTGTGGCGCCGATCGCTTTCCTTATCCGCGACAACCTGGATTATTTTCTCGAACCTGTCACGCGCCCGTGGGAAGAGTTTGGCGCATTATCTTCTGCCGCAAGAAGCGTGGCGCAATACCTGGAACAGCGTGGCGCGTCTTTCCTGAACGACATCACTCGCGGCACTGGGCTTCTCAAGACCCAGGCGGAGGCCGGACTATGGGAGCTTGTCGCCCATGGCCTCGTAACCGGAGATGGCATTGCCGGGCTGAGAGTTTTGCTCAAGCCGGAGGTCAAGCGCTTGGCCAAGCGTCGCCTGCGTCTCATCTCCGGCGGCAAGTCAAGCGAGCGCCTGATGCCGGTGGGGCGTTGGTCTTTATGGCGCGTGCAGCAGGGCAGAGAAATCCCCGCCGGCGCGGATCAGGTCGGCGAATTTCTCGCGCGCCAGCTCCTTAAGCGTTACGGCATTGTTGTTCGCGAGCTTCTGCTGCGCGAATCCATCAAACCCTCCTGGCGCGGGCTGCTCCAGGCTTTCCGGCGACTGGAGGCGAGAGGCGAAATCCGCGGCGGGCGGTTTATCAGCGGATTTGTCGGCGAGCAGTATGCCTTGCCTGAAGCGGTGGAAACTCTTCGCGCCATGCGCCGCTCGGGACAGAAGGGAAGCACCGTCATCATTTCCGCTGCCGATCCCTTGAATCTGGTCGGCATTCTCACTCCCGGCTCTCGCGTTTCGCCCTATTCCAACCAGGCCATCGCCTACACCGACGGCCTCCCCGTCGAAATCGGCCCTCTCGGCGCCGTTCGCAGCAAACTTCAGCAAGCGCAACAGTCTCCAAACAGCTAAGAGGCGGCGGTCAACGAACCTAACAGCCGTCTTTTCTCTTAGCTTAACCAGCCCTCGCCTATCTTTTTGCTGTTCTGACCTCAGCGGAAGGTGAATGATGGAACCGGCATGGGGGTTTTCGAACGATTCGTGGTTGTGATGGTTTTGATCAACACGAGCACGAATCCCGAGCACGAGCACGGATTTCACCGGCCCGCTTGACACCTGAAAATAATTTCAGTATAACGTCCTTGTGCCGCTCAATCTCACCGCCAGGCAAAAGCAGATCTACGATTTTCTGCTGAAAACCATCCGCGAGAAGGGCTATGCCCCCTCGATCCTGGAGATCGGCGCCAGGTTCAAAATCGCTTCCACCAACGGCGTTTCGGATCACCTCAAGGCCCTGGAAAAGAAAGGCTATATCCGCAGAGTCGGTAAGCGCGCGATCGAGGTCCTGACACCGCTGGGAAAATCGCTTTTTGCCGCGACCCGGCAGGTGCCGATTTTGGGCAGGGTTGCGGCCGGGAAGCCGCTGATCACCGAAGAGAACGTCGAAGGGCTCATGGCTGTCCCTGCCGAGATGGTGCGAGGGGAAACTTTTATCGTGCAGGTCAAGGGAGACAGTATGGTCGATGCTGGCATCCTGGACGGGGATTACGTGATTGTCAGATCTCAGGAAAGCGCGGAGAACGGGGAGATTGTCTGCGCCATGATCAATGGCGAGGCGACCTTGAAAAGGTTTCAGAAAAAGGGCGATGTCGTCACGTTGAAGGCGGAAAACAAGAGTTACGCTCCGATGAGGATCTCGCGGGGAGAGTTCGCGATCGTGGGCAAAATGGTCGGGCTGATACGGAAATTTTAGCTTTGCACAGGCCGTTGAAAAAGGCTTCTCTAAAAGCACTGCGGTTTGTAATCTGCAATCTGAAATTTGTCATTTGAGATCCCGAAGGGCGACGGTCGTGCCCTTCTGGTGCACGATGGGCGGAAGCTTAAACTTCAAAAGTTTGCGTATGAATTTCACAACCAATCTTCAAAGGGCCGTTACTGAGCCGGCTCAGCCGGCGCGCTGGACCTTGGCCGAGATCGCGGGGCGGTTGGTAGAGGTCTCCGGATTCGGGGCGCCGGCTGCGTTCTCGCTTACTTTTGGTTTGGTGCTCGAAGCGCAACGGCAAGGCGAGCTGGTGGGCTGGAGCGTGTCCGGTGAGAGTTTTTTCTATCCGCCCGACGCCGCTCAGGCGGGTATCGACCTCAGCGCCCTGGTGGTCGTCCGCGCTACCGATGCTTGCGCTATTCCACGGGCTGGAGAGAAACTGCTGCGCTCGGGTGCTTTCGGTCTGGTCGTGCTCGATATCGGCAACGCCGATATTCCCATGGCGCTGCAAGCGCGTCTTGCCGGTCTTGCGCGCCAGCATCACACGGCTCTTGTTTGCCTTACGGAAAAAGCAGACCGCCAGGTCTCGCTCGGATCGCTGGTTTCGTTGCGCGCCCACGCGCAACGAAACCAGCATGCACCGGGACAGTTCACGTGCAATCTCAAAGTTCTCAAAGACAAGCGCCGGGGGCCGACATGGAGCCACACAGAGATATTTTTTTGGCCATAATCTGAGAAAGTAAAGCTTCTTGGTTTTTACTTTTTACTTTCTTTTACGGTTATGTCCCGTTTGGCCTGTGTTAATCTGCCGGCGTTTCCTCTCCAGCTTCTGCTCCGGCGTCATCATGAATGGGCGGACTATCCGGTTGCCGTAATAGCCGAGGATAAACCTCAGGCGCTGATTTTGTGGGTGAATGAAAAGGCCCGTCGAGGCGGAATCCTTCCGGGTCTCCGCTATGCCGCGGCCGCTTCTCTCGCTCATGATCTTCGCGCCGCCGGGGTTTCATCGACTGAGATTGGGAACGAGACGACCGAGCTGTCAAGACGCCTTACCCGTTTCTCACCCCAGGTCGAGCCTTCGCGTGAAGAGCCGGGAGTCTTCTGGTTGGGCGTGGCCGGGCTGAATCTACTTTATTCCTCTCTGAAAGAATGGACCCGGATGGTTCACGCGGACCTCCACGCCCAGGGTTTTCGCGCGCGCCTGGTGGTGGGTTGGACACGCTTCGGCACTTATGCGCTGGCAAAGGCACGGCAGGGGACAGCTGTGTTTGCCGATCCTTCCGCGGAGCGTGCGGCGGCGCGCGAGGTCCCTCTGGAGGATCTCGATCTGAATGGAAACCTGCGCGGCACGCTTTTTAAACTGGGAATCAAAACCGTGGGCGCGTTTCTCGCGCTTCCTCCGGGAGGACTCTCAGAGCGCTTCGGGTCCGAAGCCTACCGTCTGCACCAAATCGCGTCGGGCGAGCTGTGGACAGCCCTCCGGCCGTGCGAAATTAAAGATCCCATCCGGCAGAAGGTTTTGCTCGACGACCCCGAAACCGACGTTACGCGACTGCTGTTTCTCATCAAGCGCGCGCTCCATCCCATGTTGGCCGTTCTTGCGGTGCAGAGCGAGGCGCTCGCGGAACTCTGGATCGCCTTGCTCGTGGAGAAAAGCGGCTGGCGCAAAGAGCAGGTTCGTCCGGCGGCGCCCACTCTGGATGACGTTCAGGTGCTTGACTTGGTTCGCCTGCGGCTGGAGGTGATGCAATTCCCTGCGGGCGTGGTGGAAATCGAGCTTACGGCCGGCGCGGTTCCAGCCACTTGTGAGCAGCTACGCCTGTTTGCCGAACGGCCTGTTTTCGAAGGGCCGGCACGCGATCTCGACGCCGCCAATCGCGCGCTGGCGCGCCTCAGGGCCGAATTCGGCGACCAGGCTGTGGTGCGGGCAAAGCTGGCAGATGGCCATCTGCCCGAAGCGCGCTTCACCTGGGAGCCGCTGCAGAAAGTCGAGCTTCCTCGACCCCAATCGGGAGCGCCGCGAACTCTCGTCCGCCGGATCCTGGCAAAACCGGTTCCCTTAGCTTCAGACCCACGATCCCACGACGACGGCTGGCTTCTCCTGGGACCTAAATTTGGCTCGGTCGATAGGCTATCCGGACCCTATATCTTCTCCGGTGGCTGGTGGGTGCACGCGATCCATCGGGAATATTACTTCGCCGAGACCCGGCGCGGCGCCCTGTTGTGGATCTACTACGACCGCCCGCGCCACAGATGGTATTTGCAGGGCTGGGTGGAATAAAGCAGAATCTCCGAGACTGTGATATATTTTACCACTGTCTTTTGATTTTATCGTAAAGGGACTGAGACATGCCCAACGCTTCAGATCACCTTCCCGTAGAGCTCTCGATTGTCGTTCCTACGTTTAACGAAAGAGGAAACGTGGAGAAGTTGGTTGCGGGCATCGAACAAGCGTTACCTGACACCCGATGGGAAGTCATTTTTATTGACGACGACTCGCCGGACGGCACGGCCGATTTTATCCGCGCGTTGGGGCAATCGAAACCCTACGTTCGCTGTCACCAGCGGATCGGTCGCCGTGGTCTTTCAAGAGCCGTCATCGAGGGGATGTTGAGCAGCAGCGCGCGAGTGATCGCGGTGATGGATGCCGACCTGCAACATGACGAACAAATTCTGCCGGCGATGTTCGATCGCATACGGAATGACCAAACCGAAATTGTGGTCGGAAGCCGCTACTGCGCCGGCGGCAGTATCGGTGCGTGGGATTCGCAACGGGCCGCCATGAGCCGGTTGGCCACGATGCTGAGCCGAGCGATTGTTGTCCAGCAGCTGACGGATCCAATGAGCGGTTTTTTCATGATTCGGCGCGAGACCTTCCATCGGATCGTGCGGCGGCTGTCTGGGGAAGGCTACAAGATCCTGCTTGATTTGTTTGCCTCGTCACCGGAGCCTTTGCGCTTCGCCGAGGTGCCGTACACTTTTCGCGAGCGTATAGCGGGGGAAAGCAAGCTCGACTCGGCGGTGGTCTGGGAATATTTGCTCCTCGTAATTGATAAGAAATGCGGCCACATTGTGCCGGCTCGATTCGTGCTCTTTTCCTTGGTGGGATTGAGCGGTGTCGCCGTTCACTTCCTTGTTCTGGCGACAGCTTTCAAAACGCTCGGTCTAGAGTTCGCGGTCGCTCAAACCATTGCCACGCTGATCGCAATGACATCTAACTTCGCGTTGAATAACATTTTAACCTACCGTGACCGGCGCCTGCGCGGGCGCAGATTCCTCACGGGATTGTTGACGTTTTACTTGGTATGCGGCATCGGCGTGATCGCCAACGTCGGCATTGCGAACTTCGTGTTTCAACGCGACTACACCTGGTGGCTTGCCGGTGGCGCCGGAGCGCTCATCGGTACGGTGTGGAATTACGCCGCCTCGTCGATCTTCACTTGGGGCCGGAAGTGATAAGGGCAGAATCCATTACCATTAAACAAATTGACTTTGTTTTTCAGGGCGATGCGCATTGCCTGGAATTCTACTGGACAGCGACAGATCCACAGGGAAAGAAAACCTATGACCGGCAGACTTATATCTATTGCCCGGGAAAAAGCATGGTGAGCCAGATCCAGCATTGAGACTGATCGTTTTTCTCTTCGCGCCGCGTGCGCACTCATCGGCGTGGAATTACGCCGCCTCATCGATCTTCCCCTGGGCCGGGATGAGAAAAATATAACATGTTCAAGTCGTTCAAAGCGTTTAATCTGTTCAAGTCGCTCCCGTGATGGAGGTAGTTTATGCCCGTGAAATACTTTGAGGACCTAGAGGTTTGGAAAGAGGCGCGCCATTTACCCCGGGAAGTTTACAGACTAACAAGTGATTCTAAGTTTTTGAAGGATTTCGGTCTTAGTAATCAGATCCAGCGTGCTCGGTTTCAATCATGTCCAATATCGCCGAGGGTTTCGAGCGAGGCGGGAATCCAGAATTCATCCAGTTTCTTTACGTTGCAAAGGGTCCCTGTGCTGAGGCGCGTTCTCAGCTCTACGTGGCACTCGATCAGAGATACATCGGGCCAAAAGAATGCGAGGAAATGGTCAAATCTTTTAAGCGCTTATCGGTGATGATTAGCAACCTCATTGATTATCTTAGACGTAGCGGCATGAAGGGAGAAAAATTTGCCAATCGTTCAAGCCGTTCAGCTTGAATTTCTTGAGCTGCCTTTGGTCTTGATGTTTTGAACGCCTTGAACCTTTGAACCATTCAACCGCCTTAAAGGAGGTTCGCATGGATAATTCCCAGGTAAAGAGTAGCATTGACTACCGAATCAAAGCACCAAATCAGACCCTACAACCGAGTAGAAACAGCTCTCCTCCTTTGAACATACCAAAACCCAGATTGCTGGACCAGGTGCGTGAGGCGATTCGCACGCGGCACTATAGCGATCGAACCGAAAAAGCGTATGTCCATTGGATTAAGCGCTATATATTCTTTCATAATAAACGTCACCCATTGGAAATGGCGGAGTCCGAGATTGCTAAATTTCTTTCCAGTTTGGCGACTGAAGCACATGTCAGCGCTTCCACGCAAAACCAAGCGTTCAACGCGCTATTATTTCTTTATAAAGAAGTGCTGGGCAAAAAGATCGGCCTTATCGAGGGAGTTGTCCGCGCAAAGAGGGCGCAAAGACTGCCGGTCGTGCTCACAAAAGAAGAAGTCAAAAAAGTAATCGATCGCATGAGCGGGGCGCCACGCTTAATGGCGATTCTGCTGTATGGTGGTGGTTTGCGGCTAATGGAGTGCTGCCGTCTTCGGATCAAAGATGTCGATTTTTGTCGCAACGAGATCGTCATTCGGGCGGGTAAAGGAGACAAGGATCGTCACACAATGCTGCCGACAGCGATCAAGGATTCTCTGTTCAGACATATCGAAGCTGTTCGATGCCAACATCGAGAAGATATCGGGAAAGGCCTGGGTCGCGTTGCCATGCCGAACGCTCTGGAGCGCAAATACCCGAACGCAGGTCGAGAATGGCCATGGCAGTGGGTTTTTCCGGCTCCTCAACATTACACTGATAGAATTACCGGGGAAAAACGCCGCCACCATTTACACGAATCAGTTTTGCAACGAGCCGTTCGTGACGCAGTCGTAAAGGCAGGCATATCGAAGCCGGCGAGCTGTCACACCTTTCGCCACTCCTTTGCAACTCATCTGCTTGAGGATGGCTACGACATTCGTACCGTTCAGGAGTTATTGGGGCATAGGGATGTTAGTACGACCATGGTATACACCCACGTGTTGAATCGCGGGGGACGAGGGGTCCGCAGCCCTGCCGACAGCTTGGGCTCGGTACTAGACTCCGAACCCCGATGAATCTGGCTATACGGAAGTAACTTTCAGCCTTTGTCGGCGTGTGTCAGCACAGGAGGCTTTACAAATCACTATCTCCATTGTAAAAGTGGTCGAAGTGACAGCAACGCAAACCGTAATATACAGAAGGAATGCGGTTCTATACGGAACTAGATAATCTTGGTTAGCCTTCTTCAGAGAAATGAAAGATATCATTAACATCATTGCTATCATCATAGGCCCGATTGTTGCTGTTTGTATTACGCTGTGGTGGCAGCAACGCAAAGAGAAACGTGAAGCAAAGTTGCGACTTTTTACAACACTCATGGCACATCGAAGAGCATTTCCACCGACCCCCGAATGGGTGGCTGCGCTCAACCTCATAGATGTGATCTTTGCTGACCAAACACGAGTTGTTGCGTTATGGCATGAAGTCTTTCAGCTGTTACACAACCCATCCATGACGCAAGAGCAGGGGCATAAATATTTGGAGATGCTGTCAGCAATGGCGACCTCTCTAGGCTTCCGGCAACTCCAACAGGTAGACATAGACAAGTATTATTCGCCACAGGTTCACCAAGACCAACTTGTAGCCCAGGCTGAAATGCAAGCCGAATTTCTCCGGGTCCTAAAGAATACTTCTCAACTCTTGATCGTGAAAAAAGATGAGCAATCAACGCCGTAAGATCTCGAAAGGCTAACATGGTGGTGCACTCGCATCGCCGCCCGGTTGCGGTTTCGGATACAAGCCCACGGTCACGGTCGGGCGGCTCGCGGTGACCACGGGCGTTAGGAGGGAAACTCCATGGGCGTCGTTACTGATATATTCAAGGGAATTCCATTGCCGAAGGATGTTGCCGATAGGCTCGCCCAGGCGGATAAGCAGGCGCATGCGCAACAGTTGAAGATGAAAACGCTTGAGTTTCAACTTAAGAAAGAGAACGCGACGTTGCGCGAAAAGGATGCGGATATAAAGCGCCTGAATCAAGACCCGGAGCAATATCGGCAGTCTCGTGAACCAAGCGGGGGGAGCTGGATGTCCTCCTAGCCCCTCGACCTGTTCTTTTGTCTGATCGTCGTTTAGCTTCATTGTTTGCGGCTCAGCCTTCGCGTTAGGCGTACTAACGTAAATGTCATCATATAAACCTTCATTTGACGGATGCTGGACCAAAATCATACGGAGCAGGGAACACAGAAAAGCCCTGGATCGGTATATTAGAGAAACGCTCTCGATCGAAAAGAATCTTCCACGTTTCAACATTCAATTCGATGTTAAGACCAAGGAGCATGTTTTCCTCGTTGACGATGCACCGGATCTTACGGCTTTTCTTCGTTCTGTGAGCGTTAGGACTGGCGATGCTATGCACAATCTCCGGTCCGCCTTGGATCATCTCGCATTTGAGCTTGCTAAAGGGTGCGCTAAAAAGGACCGTGCGTGGGACGTAGGTCGATTTTCCCCATTGCGGATAGCAGCGATAAGTTCGCCAAAATAAGGCGAGAATATCTTGAAAGGATCTTTGATACCAATCACGTCGCAATTATTGAGAGCTTTCAGGACTACAATAGAACTTACCCGCTGCATCGGGGCTTGCCTAGCAACTTTCATCCGCTTACTACTCTTCGAGACCTCTCCAACATGGACAAGCACAGACTTCTCGCAACTGTAACCCTGCCGGAAGAAATGGCGCTTGGTCCTATTGTCATGGTCGGTTGTGGTCCCAGCGAGCGCCGACCGATAAAACTTGGCGCAGAAATCTTGAGAGCCAAATTTTCCGATGGCTTCATCCAAAAAAATGTGAACATGCCACTCGTATCAGTATGGAGATAGCGTTCTCCCAAGGGGCGTCCGTAATTCCAGTAATAGATGGGATCCAGCTTGGGGTCGCCAAGCGCGTCCACACGTTCGAAGTCCTCTTTTAGTATGGAGTCCCACTCCGGATTGCCAGTGGAAAAGGGCCGCCTAACCAGCGGCTTGAGATTGACGCTCCTAGCGTCGCGCAACTCAGCCTTCATGTTAGACGCTCCGACGAACTTCAGCTATACATGAACTGTGGCCGAACGAACTCTTCCTGACGACGCCTTATCGTTCATTCGGGATTGCCTTCGCGGGGCTCGGATTCTCTGGACTTACCACGTCAATATGCGTCTTGGCCAGAGATTCATTGCCCGTGAGACGATCATCCAAGCGGCAGATACCTATGAACTCGTCGAGGCTTACCCGGAGGACAAATACTTTCCGAGCTATTTACTGCTTGGACGAGATGGTGACGCTACGTTTCATGTGCTGTTCGGTGTCGATGTAGAAGGTCAGAATGTACGCATCGTCACGGCATATTACCCCACGCCGATGGGTGGGAAATGGATCTGAAGACGCGAAGGAGGTCATCATGAAATGCACGGTTTGCGGTGCTCGCATGCGCGCAATCACAACTGATTTGCCATTCAAACTGTCAGAGGAGCATCGTTATTTTGAAGCAACTGCCGGTCCTGCAGTGCGAAGCGTGCCGCGAGTATCTCATTGAAGATCCCGTTATGGCACGGATCGATACCTTGCTCGCGCGAGCAGACAGCACTGCCGAGCTTGAAGTGATCCGTTACGCTGCTTGAGGTTGACGTCTAACCAACCCGCTGCACCGTATTGCCGCCCACGCGGTTCGGGGTGAATATGAAGGCTCTCGGTTTGGACGGCAAACGGTGACCGGGTGCGTTATATGAACACTCACGCAAAAAATACGTATTTGCCGAGAAGCCAGATAATCGGTGTGGCAAGTCCGACACCGATTGCCACTTGGGCAAGAAATATCAACAGCGCCTTTGTCGGGTTGTCGTGAAAGAGTTTCTCCCAGTAATCGCTGCATTGCTTGGTGCCATCGTCGGAGCTGCAATCGCATTTTGTTTTGCTCTTCGCCTCACCAACATTAACGCCCGCCGTTTCGCCGGCATGAAGCTCCGGGAAGCCTTTGGTCCAGAACTCGCCAAGTTGCGACACTCCCAAACCTTGATGCCTGGAGCCGTAGAGTCGAGCGCCGTGCTGGCTGCGGCCTTCTTGAAGCATGAAATCGCGGTGAATGAATTTCGATTCTTCCTTAAAAGGAAAGATCTCGAAGCTTTCAACAGGGCTTGGCGCAACTATTACGGTGGACCAGCCGAGGATAAAGCAAATTTTTATCAGTACGCGAATCTTGGTCCAGAAGACATCAAAGAAGCCATCGACCGCATCGAGGCAATCTTGGCGTTCACAAAAAAGTAGGGTCATATAACCATCCTACTTGAGCGGACGCTTGGAAGCGCCGCTCACTAGGCCAGTTAGAGCGCTGAAAACATGTTCGGCCTATTCCGGAAGAAAAGTGCTTCACCCGAGCGCGCTGGCCTCATCGATGACTTTCGGAAGGCTTCTGAGGAATTGCGGGTTGCTGACCCATTGGCGCGCATCAAGGTCGGCATGACCATCAACACGGCGAGCAGCGCCTTTTCCTACACGTTCAAAGGTCCGAGCGGCTTTCAAGCGATTTCCCGCAACGCGCAGTTGGAATACATGAAAAAGGTAAAGACGGCCCAGGAACTGGCGCATTCCAATCGTGATGGCGAAGCTGCCCTTGGCTTTGGTCTGTTCAACATGTGGCTGTGCGCCCTGATCGAGAAAGACGATGAACTCATGACCCTCATTCAGCCGGAGCTGACAAAGCTCAGTAAAGAAGCAGATGCCATTCAATCGGCGCTCTAACAACACGCTCCAGGCGACGTCGCACGCCTCGCTTCGTTCGGCATGCGCCGCGCCTGAGCGTGGGCGTTAGCCGTCCAAAGACACCTATGGTAAAAGTGGGTTGTGGCGCAAACGACCGAAGCTTCTGTACCAGCTCTCGGAAAAGATGGTGATCTTCCACCTGGAATTTACCGGATAACGCTGCGGGAAACGATTCGCCGCTTTGGGAAGGGCTCGCGGCAGCGTATCGCCGTGGCACAGCGACTTGAACGAATATACAGCATCGCTCTCGGTACGGGCTACTTGGTGCGGTTCGTGGTCTTCGGCTCATTCGTCAGCGCCAAGAGAGAACCGGCTGATGTGGATGTCTTCCTGCTAATGGAGGACACATTCGATTTGGGGCAGCAGAGTGGTGAGACCCGGATTCTTTTCGACCATCCAGCGGCGCAGGCGCACTTTGGAGCAAGTGTGTTTTGGTTGCGTCGTCTAGCCGCCCTCGGAGGAGAAGACGAAACTGTCACCGGGTGGCAGATCAAACGGGACGGAACCCGCAGGGGCATTCTCGAAGTCGTGAAGGAGCGGACATGATTGCCAACGATCAGGAACTCAAAGTGACACTGGAGCGCATCGCTCGGTTTCAGGAACAGGTTGCACACTTGCGGAGAGTGGAAAGAAACCCTGAGAACTATCACGGCGCGGTATCCGGGTTTCTGTCGGAGATCGACCGCATGCAACTCGAGGTGCGGGAATACCTAAGCATTCACCCCGCCGATGTGGCATCAACCAGCACCTCGTGATGACGAACGGCTAACCAACGGCTTGAGCCGATTCCGGCTCAGCCTTGAACGTTAGCTGTACGAGCGCCTAAAGCGAATATGGAATCGCTGGAGCAATCAGTGGACCAATTCCTGGAGTATTTCCGGGAACGAATCGCCGAGATTAAAGCCGTCTCGTTTGGTCCTGCGACCAAGCTATTTAAGAAAATCTTGTATGTAGGGATACTGGATGCCTTGTCGAAGACGGTGTCTTATCCAAAGCAAGGGAACCGGGATCGGTTCGTATCGTTAATTCGTCACTTCGGGAAATGGAAACACGGCGAGAAGGTAAGCCTTCCGCACCTTGCCCGACTTCTGCAGAAGGTACACAACCCGGAGTTCACCAAAATTCGCGCATACGCATACGAACAATTCGATAAGTGGCCTCGGGATACGTTAGTGGATCTCGATGCCGATCTGTATTTTGACGAGGTGAAGAAGAGCGGAACCTGTCAATGGAATGAGACACTCCCGATTTAGAAATTACTGTACAAGATCCTCACTCGGTTGATTTTCAACCCTAGCCATACCCCTCGCCGATGGCCGATCGTTCGTTAATGGGCTTCTATGGAAGCCGTTTTTCTGCTCGACGCCGGTCGTTGATGAATTCGCTACCTCCGCGCACTCTGTTTGAGACGTTTCTCTGGGCTTGTTGATCCACACCGCAGCCGGTAATAGAGCGGGCTTGGGCAGGCCCCGCACAAAGCGTTGCGGGTTTCTCTCAAAGGCTTGCTTGAGTACCTCTGCCCGCTGTTCCCGGCGCTTTTCTGCCAGGCCCAAGTGAACCTCGTACGGGGTGAGGTAGCCCAAGCCACTGTGATGATGCTGGTGATTGTACCAGAGAAAAAACTCAGCGCAGAATCGGTGCGCGTCTTGGTAACAGCCAAAGCGCTCGGGAAACTCTGGGCGGTACTTCATCGTCTTGAACTGGCTCTCCGAGTACGGGTTGTCGTTGGAGACATGCGGACGGCTGTGGGTCTTGGTCACACCCAACCCCGCCAACAAAAACGCCACCGGCTTCGAGGTCATCGACGCTCCCCGATCCGCATGTAACGTCAGAGCCCCCGGCTCGATAGGCTCACGCTCTAGGGTCTGCTCGATCAGCTGCTTGGCGAACTCAGCCGACTCCCGATACCCGAGCATCCAACCCACCACGTAGCGGCTAAAAATGTCCAGGATCACGTACAGATAAAAATACGTCCACTTCGTCGGCCCCAACAGTTTGGTGATGTCCCACGACCACACCTCGTTGGGCCGACTCGCCAACAGCTCCGGGGCTGCATAGCGCGGATGACGAACTTGGTCTCTGCGCTCGCGCACTTCACCGTTCTCAGCCAGGATGCGGTACATGCTGCGTTGCGAACACAGATACTGCCCCTCGCCGAGCAAGCTAGCATACACCTGGGCCGGAGCCTGATCGCAAAACCGCTCGGCGTTGAGAACCCTGAGCACCTCGTGGCGCTGCTCCCAGGACAAGGCCCGAGGATGAGACCGCTCGGTCCCCGAGCAGGCGGGTGGTTTATCAAACCGGTAGTAGCTGGCCCGCGCGATCCCCACAGCCATGCAGGCCGGCTTGATCCCAAACAACTCCTGCTTTTCCCGGATCATCCCCATCAGTCCTTCGCGCCGCTCCGGTTGAGTTCGATCCCCAATATCTCGGAGACTTTTTTTTGCAGCTCCACCAATCCCTCGGCTCGCTCCGCCCGCCGCTTAAGCCGTGCGTTGTCCTGCTCCAGGACCCGCACCTTGTCAATCAATGGATCCTTTCCCTTGGGTGAAGGCCCGCGTCTGCGGGACAACCCCGCCAACTCTCCCTTCTCCCGCTGCTTGCGCCACTGGGTGAGGTTCGATGAATACAACCCCTCCCGTCTGATCAGAGCTCCGATCTCCCCAGAACGGCTGCAAGCGTCGGCTTCCCGCAAGATCCTTAGCTTATACTCCGCCGTGAATCGGCGTCTGGTCGCCTTGGCCACCACTTCCACCTCCGAAGAAGAAAAGTCCTTGTTACCTGTTGCTTCCAATTCCCACTCCTTACTCGCCCCCTATTCTACACTAAACTCAAGGCGGGTAAGTGTCTCATTCATATTGGCAGAGAGGGGAGATGGCCGCCTACAATTCCGAAGCCGCTCGAAGACATCCGAATCGAATCTATTCAGCACGTCCACTTGTTCTACTCTTACCGGAACAGCCTCGTTCACGAGCTCCGGCAACCTGGAAGGGGTATGGAGATTAGGTCCGACGGAGACCCCTACTATCATGTTCTTGAGAACGTGGAGAGCGGCGAAGTTACGTGGGAGCTAGTCTATCCAATCGCTTTCTATGAGAGCATCTGCAACGAAGTGATTAGTGGTCTCCGAGCGTATTACGTGAAGGATCGGATCGACCCATATAGTTGCTTTGCGTTTGGTACATATTGGATTGATGAATTGAATCGTTAGCAGTACAGCTAACTCTCGCTTGGAGACGGACCCGGTGATACGATGCGTCGGTTACTGTGAAGTTCCCGGCCTGGGCCGCTCAAGCGGACGTTATGCCAACAACAATGGCTGATTCCATAATGCGAATTCCGACGGAAAGACTGCCGATCATTACCGTCATGCGTCGAATAAACCCCAATGAAGGGAGACTAATCCGTGGCTAAGTTACGTCATGTATCGTTGCACACTGCAGACCCGCAGAAGACGGCGGAGTTTTATAAGCACGTTTTCGACATGGTAGAGGTGGGGCGAACTGACTCTCAGTTCGCCGAGGGTATCTTTTTAAGTGACGGCACCATCAATCTTTCGGTGGTTCGGTTCAAAACCAAAGAGGCTGCGGATCGGGGCGACGGCCGCGGTTCGGCTTTCGGTTTGCATCACTTTGGTTTTTGGGTGGAAAATGAGGACGAGACGCGCCGCAAGCTGAGGCAGGCGGGCGCGGAGTATTTGTTCACCGTAGACAGACCGGACTATTTTGAGGAGAAGTACAAGGGACCTGATGCCGTCATGGTCGATATTTCCGGACGCGGTTGGGCAGGAGCAGAACCGTTATAGGCGGAGAACAAGGGACAATCCGAATTTCTCGCTGCAGACCGACGCGTAGCGTGGCTGGAGCATGGCGTTATGTCTCAATACCCAAATCTGCTAAAGATGGGATATGCCGATTATCTCGACGTTTTTCGGGATCATCATCCGAATGTATTTCGGAGATCATAATCCTCCCCATTTCCATGTAGAGTTTCAGGGTGAGAAGGCAACGTTCACTTTTGACGGTCGCCTCCGTTCTGGAAACATTTCTTCCGGGACTGCCCGGAAGCTGGTACGTGACTGGGCTCGTCGTCACCGACTTGAACTCATGATAAATTGGAAAAATATTGAGGAGGGAAAGCCGCTCAATCGGATCAAACCGCTGGAGTAATCTTATGAACTACCTACCACAAGTGATTGAAGCACGTCATATACGAGAATTTATCGTTTCAACTCGGTTCGATGACGGAACCGAGAAATACATCGATATTTCGCAGTGGTTCAAAGGGCCGGTTTTTGAACCCCTCAGGGACCCAAAGTTTTTTAAAAAATTCTTTATAGAAGCGGGAACACTTGCTTGGCCGAACGGCGTGGATATCGCTCCGGAAGCCTTGTATGCAGCACGTGAGTCGGAACGGAAGGGGCATAACAAAAGAATGGACCGAACGCGCAAAACGCGTCGCTCATCCTGAGCGTTAGCTTCGGAGAATCGATGTTGGTAAACTACGTCAGTCATGTCGTCTTCCGTCTGCGTTGAAACCTCGGTCATTAGCTATTACACGGCTCGGTCAAGCCGAGACATCGTAACTGCTGCCCGCCAGACCCTCACGCAAGAATGGTGGCAGGACGCCCGAAAGAGGTTTGATCTTTACGTCTCGGTACTCGTGGTGGAGGAGGCCAAGGGGGGTGGTGCTGAAGCAGCCCAAAGGCGGTTGGCAGCCATATCGGGGCTGCCCATTTTGGAGATTAACGGCGCTGCCGAACAATTAGGCAAACGCCTGTTGGAGGAAGGAGCGATACCTCTATCGAGTCCCGAAGACGCGCTGCATATTTCACTGGCAACCGTGCACGGGATGGATTTTCTCTTGACTTGGAATTTCCGCCATATCAATAACGCCGAGATGAAAGCACGAATCGGGACTATTATTGAAGCGGCAGGGTTTGAGAGCCCTGTAATTTGTTCACCCGAAGAGTTAGGAGGTGGTGAGCCATGAAATCAGATCCCATAGTGGATGAAGTTCGCAAGGTAAGAGAAGCACATGCGGCAAAATTCAACTATGACCTATCGGCGATCTGTGCCGACCTGAAGAAGAAAGAAAAAGAGTCCGATCACGCGGTCGTATCTCGTCCACCCAAGATGCGGCTGAAACCTACCGGAAGCTAACCATTGGGTTGAGAAGGACGCGGCAGACCGCGCCTCTCACCTGAAGCGTTAGACGCTCCGACGAACTTCAGCTATACATGAACTGTGGCCGAACGAACTCTTCCTGACGACGCCTTATCGTTCATTCGGGATTGCCTTCGCGGGGCTCGGATTCTCTGGACTTACCACGTCAATATGCGTCTTGGCCAGAGATTCATTGCCCGTGAGACGATCATCCAAGCGGCAGATACCTATGAACTCGTCGAGGCTTACCCGGAGGACAAATACTTTCCGAGCTATTTACTGCTTGGACGAGATGGTGACGCTACGTTTCATGTGCTGTTCGGTGTCGATGTAGAAGGTCAGAATGTACGCATCGTCACGGCATATTACCCCAGCGCCGATGGGTGGGAAATGGATCTGAAGACGCGAAGGAGGTCATCATGAAATGCACGGTTTGCGGTGCTCGCATGCGCGCAATCACAACTGATTTGCCATTCAAACTGTCAGAGGAGCGCATCGTTATTTTGAAGCAACTGCCGGTCCTGCAGTGCGAAGCGTGCCGCGAGTATCTCATTGAAGATCCCGTTATGGCACGGATCGATACCTTGCTCGCGCGAGCAGACAGCACTGCCGAGCTTGAAGTGATCCGTTACGCTGCTTGAGGTTGACGTCTAACCAACCCGCTGCACCGTATTGCCGCCCACGCGGTTCGGGGTGAATATGAAGGCTCTCGGTTTGGACGGCAAACGGTGACCGGGTGCGTTAGCCACACGGATGGCGCCCAGCATTTCCGCGATGCTCTTTCCGCTTACAGACCTCCGCTCTTATTTCTGGTAAGCTACAGATAATGCCGTATGAGATTAAGTTCGCCGCGCATGTGAGACAGCATTTGGAAGCGTTGACGGCGAGAGAGCGATCGACGGCGTTGGAAGTGATCGAGCGACAGCTTTTGCACGAGCCACTGGTTGAGACGCGAAATCGAAAACCTTTACGTCCGAACCCCGTTGCGCCTTGGGAGCTAAGAATTGGAAACCTTCGGGCATACTATGAAGTCGTTCCTGGCGACCCTGACGTGGTGCGCATCGTGGCTGTGGGGAAGAAGAAAGGAAATGTTGTCCGAATAGCCGGTAAGGAGATCGAGCTATGAAAACCATAAAACTTGCGAATGCTTCTCGGTCACTGGCAGAGTACGCGAAGGAATTGGATGAGCAAATAGTACTGGTCACCGAGCGCAATAAACCTGTCGCGGCGGTTGTTCCATTAAGGAATGTGGATCGAGAAACCCTGGCTTTGAGTTCACATCCGGAGTTTTTGAAAATCATCGCGAAGTCACGCCGGCAATTTGCCGCTGGCAAGACTTTGTCTTTAGTAGAGATGAAAAAAGCGGTTCTACCTCGCCGAGCGGCTAACAAAAGGATGGAGCGAACCCGAAAGACGCGTCGCTCATCCTAACGTTAGACGGCGAGAACGAAGAGGTGGAGCGCGATCCGCAGAACATACTCGGCTTCTGGTTCGGCCGCGCAGCCGACGATCCTGCGGCAGCCTCTGCACGGGAAACCTTCTGGTTTAGCGCGTCGCGAGAGGTGGATTCGCTGATTAGCGAGCGATTCGTGTCAGCAGTCGAGGCGGCGGTGCGAGGCGATCTCGACTCCTGGCTTCAGGTGCCACGCCCGGCGCTGGCCCTGGTCCTTCTGCTCGACCAGTTTCCACGCAATATCTGGCGCGGTACTGCCCAGGCGTTCGCGCATGATGCTCGAGCCCTACGGACAGCCCAAGAGGCTGTCGCGAGAGGCCACCTCAACGGCTTGGCACCCATTGAGCAAGCGTTTCTCGTTCTTCCCTATCAACACAGCGAGTCCATTGAGGACAACTGCGAGTCCGTCCGCTTGTCCTCCGAGATCGCCCGGTCCGCTTCTGGGGAATGGCAGCCAATCCTTGAACACTATCTGCAGTTCGCGAAGCAGCATCTCGCATTGGTCAGCCGATTTGGTCGCTTTCCGCATCGCAATCAAGTCCTCGGTCGCGCACCTACAGCCGAAGAAGAGGCGTACTTGGCCGGGGGAGGCGCAACCTTCGGGCAGGAAGGGCGCTAGATCCGTACTCGCCCTCTAACACTTATGAGGCCCCCGGTTGTCAAGGGCACAGAACTCCGTTGACGAAACGATCCTCGCCAATCTGCGGTGCTGGGCTTAGGAGCCCTGCACCAAACACCTATCGAGGTTCAATAGTCAGCGGCCGCCCTTGGGGCAGCTTGGATGACGACAGCCAAGGAAGTCAGAGTTCCTTGGCGACCTAGAAATCCATTGGGACCCTTGTACCGTCCCAATCAAAGGTAGGGCTCAGCATTGTGAGTGCTGTCCAGTCAGACTCCGGGCTCGGGTAAGGGGCAGAGCCCACACCCCGATCAACGAGTCGGGATATTCTAATAAGGGAGCAGGACGGCCATCCAATCAATCGCCGGGGCTCCTGGAAGTTGTCCTACGACCAGATGCGTGGTCGAGTGCCTTATCTCGTTGGAGCATATAATAGACAGCCCGTCCCAGCTTATGAGCCAGGATCGAGAGTGCCTTAGCTTTGCCGTGCCCTTGGAGGTAAGTTTGTCCAGGTATCTTTGTCCCGCTGGGTTGGCTCTGAAAAAGAGCGCCGAGGCTTCCGAGAAGGCCCACTTAAGGTGGACGTTGCCGATTTTCGCTCCCGAGGAGCCGTGGCGTTTCCCAGCGGACTCCTTGGAGCATTTGACCAGCCGGCAATAGGACACAAAGTCTTGGACTGTGGGGAAGCGGTTGATGTCGTGGATCTCGTAGAGGATGACCAGGGCCAGGATCTTACCGATGCCGTGCACAGAACGTAGCCGGTAGAAGGCGTTAACATCATGGATCTTGGCATTTTTGGTGATGTAGAGCTCCACCTCGGTGAGCAGCTTGTCGTAGTGATCGATTAGCGAGAGGTCCATCTCGATAGAGGTACGCACGCTTAAGTCGGTGAAGTGCTCGGGGACTCCCTGGCGGGGTTTCTTATAGGCGATCTTCTTACCGAATTGGGGCAGGCAGTACTGGCTATTGGTGTTTTGGATGTGAGTGAGAAGCTCGGAGCGTTTGTGCATCAGGTGCATGCGGCGGCGCAGTAAGTCGCGGGTGGATCTCATCAGAGCGGGATAGACATATGCCATCGGCAGCATGCCGCCTCTGAGCAAGACCGCAATCTTGTGGGCGTCGATCTTGTCATTCTTCGCTTTGCCGCCGTGGATGGCTTTCATGTAAAGCGCGTGACCGAGACGGCGAGAGGTACACCGATACCTTAGTGATCGTTACCAGCGCCTCGCCGTTCACCACAATGCTCGCGGACGCTCGCGAAGGGCCGCACGGTTGTGGACCAAGGCGCGTTGGCATTTTCGCCTCGGAGGTGGAGGCGATCTTGGTCCTCACCCTCCGGCAGCCGCGCTAGCAATGCCCATCCCGGAGCCACCAACTTTTACGCGCGCGATCGGTTTCGTTGCTCGGCGAGGCGGTGGTTCCGATGATGCAGCGTAGAGATGCATAAGTGGGGGCTCAGTGGCGTAACGTTAGGCAAGGCTGGAAGTTTCCGTGAAAGGGTGATTTTATGCGGGGTCAATGGATTTCGAACTTGTCGGTTCCATTCGAGACATTGAGCCGATTGCAGTTGGCCAGGCGATCCGCGGTCTCGCCCGACTACGCAGGCGCTACGGCAGAGGAGAAAATTGAAAGGCATCGCCAGGGTTCGGCTGCGGTGAATTTCAAGATAGATGTCGCATTGATTGTTTAAGGGAGATTTTCTAACGATGGATAATCCATGGTCTGCTTGAAGCGAGATATCGAGCTTCGACGTGATGACTGTAGCAGATCCACGCTCAGCCGATTTTTGCCCCTAGGTAGATCCCTCCCTGACTCCTGATCGTTCGTTATAGAGCCCCTGTGGAAGGCGTTTTCTGAACTGACCCGACTGGCGTGGGCATTTCGCTTCATTGGGCCACTGGTTTGCGAGCACTGCGGCCGCGGTTTCGAAGCGATGCGGTCACTGCCGGTATCGATCGTTAGCAGCTGTTGGGTTTCGATCCTGTGCTTTTTGGGATTGAGATGCACTTCGGTGATCGCTGACCAGTTGCGGGTGTGGCGTGACCAGCGTAGAGGGTTTAGCCGTTTGGCATTCTCATACACGACGCTGCGCTTGTCTAAAATCGCTTTGTCCAATCCAAGGTGTCGGGACCCGGGAGTGACAAAGCGGATCGCGCTGTGGAGGTGCTCGGTGTTGTACCACTGAACAAAGCGCCCTACCCACTGTTTGGCTTCATCGAGTCCGCCAAAGGCGCCATCCGGATAGGAGGGACGGTACTTCAAGGTCTTGAACAGCGACTCAGAATACGGATTGTCATCGCTCACCGACGGGCGACTAAAAGAGGGGACCACCCCAAGCCGCTCCAGGGTAGCCAGCAGCGTAGCCCCTTTCATCGGCGCGCCATTGTCAGAGTGTAGCGTAAGCGTTTCCCTTAAAATCCCTTGCTCTTGGCAGGCCCGCTCGATTAGCTCAGCGGCATGCTCGGCGCTCTCTACCTCTTCGATCGTCCATCCCACGATCATCCGACTGAAAATATCTTCCACCAAGTACAGATAATAATAGCCGCCCCTAAGCGCGCTGTTCATATACGTGATATCCCAGCTCCACACTTCATTGGGATTTTTGGCTAGTAAATCCTTGGGCCGACTATGCACGTGGGGCTTGCTGTTTTGGCGGTGCGAAAGCAGATCCTTTTGTTTTAACACCCGGTAAAAACTGCTCTCCGAACCCAGATAACGCCCCGAGTCGGCTAACTGAGCCACGATCTGCCACGGCGACAGATCGCGATACGCGCTGCTATTAGAGACCTCCACGATGGCTTGCTTCTCCTGCTCGGTCAGGCTGTGGGTAGCTACCGTGTCAGGACCCCGTCTCTGATCCCCCTTGTCGGGCTCTTTCTCCCAGCGCTCCAAGGTCCGCAGACTCACCTCGAGCACCGCGCAACTCGCCGCCCGCCCAGCACCACTGGCCTTGGCTTCCCTGACCAACTCCATGCAGGTATGGCGATCTTCCACGCTCACTCGTTGTCCCCGCTGCCCCAGATCAAGTCCGCTTTTTTTTCAGCACCAACAGTGCGGTGGTCTCCGCTAACGCTCGATCCTTGCGATGGAGCTCTTTCTCCAATTCCTTGATCTTGCGCTTGTCCTGAGCTCTCTCCGCACGCGTTGCCTGATTGGCTCCTCCACCAGTTTCTAACCCTGCCTCCATGCTCTTCTTCCATGCCGCGATGTGATCACTGTGTAATCCTTCCCGGCGCAAATACTCCCCCTGTTTGTCGCCCTCCAATCCCTCAAACTCGATCACCGCTTTCAGCTTCTCTTGGGCACTTCGATCCCACGGTCTTCGATTCCTTTTCATCCCATTATCGTTACCATAACGCTTCGCCCATTGATAAAGTGACCAACTCGACACTCCCAGTACTCTGGCCACTTCTCCCACTGACCGCGACCCTCGACTCCGAAACTTCTGAACCGCCGCTCTTCTAAACTCCTCCGATCGTTGCTCACTCACTTGCTTGTCCTTCTCTCTCGCCCCGGTTTCCTCTATTTCCTGATGCGACATCTATCCTGACATAGGGGGGCTGATAGATGGCACAATTCATACTGCTGAGGTACATTGGTACGAGGCTCACGGTATCGGGCGAAAGGAACTCAAGATAAAGTTTCCTCTGCTGGATTAACTATGAAAAAACGAACCAAGCAAGAAAGATATTTTGCGGTCTGCATCAACAACAAGAGGTACGAGGCCTCTCTCGAGAGAGGGAAAATCTATCGCGTCATTCCTGATGAGGACGCGGAATCGCACGGCTATCTACGCATCATTGACGAAAGTGGCGAGGACTATGGATATTCGGCGGATCGCTTCTTTCGCCTCGAAGTGCCCCGCCGGCTGGAGCGAGCGCTTTTAAGGGCGGCGTCCTGATAGCCCCTTGCCTAACCATTGGGTAGAGAAGGACGCGGCGGACCGCGCCTCTCACCCAAAACGTTAGGCGGCGCTTACTGATAGCGCGGGTCCCCATTCGAACTGCGGCGAGGTTTCCAACAAGTCAGTATGACGAGGTTTCTATGAGCCCAAAGAAAGAAACGCAGAAGTCCGCCAAGAGCACCACCGCGACCAACAAGGAGTCCAAGGGATTTACAGACGAGGAACGAGCTGCGATGAAGGAGCGCGCCCAAGAGCTGAAGGCGGAAGCGCGCCGCGGGCCGCGCGCGGACCAGGCGGACGGGGAAAGCGACGTGCTCGCGAAGATCGCCGAGATGCCGGAACCGGATCGCGCCATGGCCAAGCGGCTCCACGCGATCATCAAAACCAGCGCGCCAGCCCTCTCGCCGAAAACCTGGTATGGGATGCCCGCGTATGCCAAGGACGGCAAGGTCGTCTGCTTCTTCCAAAGCGCGCAGAAATTCAAATCGAGGTACGCGACGCTCGGCTTCAACGACGAGGCGAACCTCGACGAAGGCACCATGTGGCCAACGTCCTTCGCGCTGAAGGAACTGACCGCCGCCGAAGAGGCAAGGATCGGCGCGCTCTTGAAGAAAGCGGTCAGCTGAGGACTGATCTTGCCACTGGCCCCTGAGGGGGATCTATGCTGCCGACCTCGTCCTCATAATGCGGAACGTCGTAATGTCGCGCGGGGCCGGTCCCCTGGGAGGAAATATGAAGAAGGAGATTCGTAAAGACGACCAAATGCGAAATCGTTATGATTTTTCCGGCGGGGTTCGTGGCAAGTACGCGCGTAGGTATGCGGTGGGCACGAATGTAGTGGTGCTTGATCCCGATGTAGCGCGCCTGTTCCCAAACGGCGCCGCTGTGAATGAGACACTACGGGCGGTCGCGGAGATTGTGCATATACAAGAGCGACGACGGCACCGGGCTAACAAAGGATTGCGAACGCGGAAGCGTCGCTCATCCTGAGCGTTAGACGGTCGAAAGTCAGGAGGACGCCGATGATGGATCCGATCAAGGCGGCAACGGTGATGGCCGCAGCGCGGCGAGTGTTTAGTCAGCAGACTGGGCAAGGAGGAGCTGCCATGTCGTTCTACGAAAAAGGCCCCGTTCGCATCCAGTATGAAGAGGTCGGTTCTGGCTTCCCGTTGTTGCTCGTCCCCGGCGGAGGATTGAACTCGACGATCGCCGGCTTGAAACGCGGCGGGCCTTTTAATGCGATCGAAGAGTTCAAGGGAGAGTACCGCTGCATCTTCTCGGACATGCGCAACGCCAATGGCGGTCAGTCCTACGGCCCGCTCGAGATCGACCGGCCGTGGGATGCCTATACCGATGACCATATTGGTGTGATGGATCACTTAGGGATCGACAAGTTCATGGTGATGGGCTTCTGCATTGGTGGCCCCTTGGTTTGGAATCTGCTGAAGCGGGCGCCCGATCGCATCGTCGCAGCGGTGCTGGCGCAGCCCAGCGGATTCCGCCCGGAGCTGCCCAACAACTCCTACGACAACAATATCAAGGGTTGGGGCCCCGATCTGGTCAAGCGCCGGCCCGACATCACGATGGAGATGATCGACAAATTTCTAACCAAGATGTACCGCACCAACCCCGACTTCGTCTGGACTGTGACACGCGATTTCGTGCGCAATTGCCGGACGCCCGTACTGATCCTGCCGGATGATATCCCGGCGCATCCGTACGCCGTCGCCATGGAGGCCGCGATGCTCGCGCCGGAGGCAGAAGTGAGCATGTTCCCGTGGAAGGAGCCGAAGGAGCGGATTCCCCTCGCGGTGCGGCAGATACGTTCCTTCCTCCGCGCGCATCGCCTCGCTTCTGCTTAGACGGCGGTCGCAATACCACAAAGCCGTTGATGCCCGGTGACCGCGTGAAACCGTGCTCACGCCGTCTAACCTTGCGTGCAGCCGACATCGGCCGGTGCATCGCGCCGCCGCGCCTGAGCGCTGACGCTAGCCTTCCGTCGCAGCGAACTGTAGCGGTTAAACCGTAAGGATGGCATACTGAGCCGTAATCTCGTTTCCGGCGCCGCGGCTCGGTGAATTGACGTTCAGAAGTACTATCGGGGGGGGGGCAAATCATGTCAAAGGTAGACGAACTCAAAATAGAAATCGAGCGACTTTCCGAAGAAGAGTTTACCGAGCTTCAGGTGGCTGTCGGAGAAGGATTGGGAGAGGTGGGACAAGGAAATCGAAGCCGACTCTGAAGCCGGCAAACTAGACTTCCTGGTACGTGAGGCACTCGACGCAAAAGCAAAGAAAACTCTCAAAGATCTGTGAAGCAGGTTAGCGGTATAGCGCTCGGTCGTTCGGGAAAAAGATCCAATGGATGCCATCGCCTATCCCTGGGAAAACTATCTTCCGAAGGCTCAGCAGTGGTACCGCGTCGATGGCTCAAAGTCGCCCGTTCCGGACGCGCCATTTGTTCAAGTTGACGCGAAGGTGACGCCGCTCAGTGTTCTGGCAAGCTTTGAGAGACTCCAAGCTGTCCGGGTTAGTCGCGCGACGCAGAGCGATCTGGAGCTGCTCGCGCGTTTCGCTTCGGTTGCGAGTGTGTCCTTAGTGGCACCGCAAATTCAATCCCTCGCTCCCTTGCAGGCTCTCCCACTATTAGAAGCGCTGAATCTGCACGACCCTCCGACCTTGCTTGGGCTCGATGAGCTTGGAGATCTCAAGTGCCTGGTGCTGAGACACTTTCGGCGAATCAAGTCCCTGTTGGGGATTCGAGCTCTGTCCCGGCTTCATGTCGTGTCCATGTCGACGCTTCCGAGCTGGGATGCTTCTCGTCGCTGCCTCGAAGTGGAGTCGTTCGAGCCTTTGAGCAACTTGTCCGGCTTGGAATCGCTCTGCCTCATGGGCGTATGGCCGCTTGACCGGCGTCTCGATGCGCTGCATGGGCTTGTGAGGTTAAAATATCTGCACATGTCTCACGTTTACAACTTTCAACTCGAGGACTACGCGGCCCTGGCCCGAGCACTGCCAAATGCCTCTGGCCATTGTCTTGAGCCGTATTACACGCTTCCGAACCTGGGCCTTCGCTGCAGTCGATGCGGTGGGGAGATGGTCTTGTTAACGGGCCCCCGACCACGCACGCGGCACCAACTCTGCCCGAAATGTCACAGACACAAACTACAGGAACATCAGCAACTATGGGACGCTATTGTGCAGGGGGTGTAGCCCACGTGTACGGACCACAGTATCGACGATGCGAAACGCGTGCCTGATGCCTTTTCAAAAAACGCCAACTACCGGTTGGTGGCGAGCTCTTGGCGGCTTCGCCGTTACGACGTAGCATGTTGCGATCTTCCGAAGCACAGTCTTCAGTGGAAAACGACCTGGTGAAGAAAGCGCGCGCGATTCACGATCGGGTCCTCGTTCTCGACACACACGTCGATTTTTCGCCCGCCAATCTTATCGGTCACACGAATTATACGCAGCGCCTCGAAACCCGATTCAATCTGCCGAAGATGTTCGAGGGCGGGCTCGACGCCGTGTTCTTTATCGTGTTCGTCGGCCAGACAAAGGAGACGCAGAACCCGGATGCGTTCACCGAGGCGGGCTACGCGCGCGCCTACAACGCAGCGATTGAGAAGTTCGACGCCGTGCACCGTTTCGTTCGTGAGATCGCGCCCGACGGGATCGAGCTCGTATTGACTCCCGGCGACCTGCGCCGCATCCATGCGAAGGGCAAAAAGACCGCTCTCATCGGCGTCGAGAATGGCTATCCCATCGGCGAAGACATCAGCCGGGTGAAAGAGTTTTATGATCGCGGGGCGCGTTACCTATCGCTAACGCACAACGGCCACAATCAGCTTTCAGATTCGCACACCGGCGAGCGCGACGGCTGGAAGTGGAACGGCCTTTCGTCCCTCGGCAAGCAGGCCATTGCAGAAATGAACCGGCTCGGAATCATGGTCGACGTTTCCCACGCGTCCAAGGCGTCGATGATGCAAGCGACGGCTCTGTCCGGGGTGCCCATCATCGCGTCCCACTCCGCAGTCCGCGCGCTTTGCGATGTGAGCCGTAATCTCGATGACGAACAACTTCACGCGCTGAAAAAGACCGGCGGTGTCATCCAGATCGTTGCCTACGGAGGCTTTGTCAAAACGCCGAAAACCGATTCACCCGAGCGCGCGGCCGCCCTCGGAGCGCTTAGAAAAGAATACGCTCTCCCCGACCCGCCGGCGCCCGGCCAACGCTTGCGCTCAAGCGCGCAATCGGTGCTCGCACAGCTTTCAGCGGCGCGTCGCGCCGAATATGACTCCAAGCTCGCCGAGATCGATAACCTTCATCCCGGCGACTGTCCCGCCACGGTCAAGGACTTCGTCGATCACATCGACTATGCCGTGAACCTGCTGGGAATCGACCACGCCGGCATTGCGTCGGACTTCGATGGGGGAGGAGGCTTAACCGGCTGGAACGACGCGAGCGAGACGTTTAACGTGACGTTGGAGCTTGTGCGCCGCGGCTACACGGAAGGGCAGATCGAAAAACTTTGGGGCGGCAACCTGCTGCGCGTCATGGATGACGTGCAGCGCGACGCCCGCGCACTTTAGAAGACACCAAATTGCAGGCCTTGCCGAGCGTGATGGCTCGGACATTCTGGCTTATGGAAGGAGACTGCCATGCGGAAGAAACGGACAAACGGCGGACTGACGGTCAACGCGATCGCCGGCACGCACGTTGTGCTCTTGGGTCTTGACCTCGCCGACGCGCAGCGCCAGGGCTGCCTGGGCTTCGCCATCCAGCGCGAAGACCACACCGAAGACGAGCGCTATTGGCTGAGCGGCACGAAGACATTTCAGGCAACGGATCCCGGCCTCGGTCCAGGCGGCCAGGCATCCAGCCGCGAGCATCCGTTCCAATCATTTCAATGGGCCGACTACAGCGCCAAACCCGAGCACGACTACAGCTACAAAATCATCCCGCTCTACGGCAGTCCGACGCAGCTCAAGAAAGGGACCGGAGTTAGCGTCCGAGTGACAACCGAGACGGAGCTCGGGAAACAGCAGTCGGTGTTCTTCAATCGCGGCGCCGTTGCCTCACAGGAGTACGCTCGCCGATTTCTCAACCAAGATCCCGATAAGGTCGGCGACGCGGCTTTTCGCTGGCTATCACGCGGCCTGCTCGAGGCGCTCGTAGCGTTCGTCGGCCGGGCACGCGGCAGCAGCTTTGGCCTCTATGGCGCGGTGTATGAATTCCAGTGGCCCGCTGCGTTGAAGGCGATCAAGGACGCCGCCGCAACCGGTGCCAAGGTGAGCGTCGTCTACGATGGCATCCTTGGAGGGTCAGGGCCGCTGAAGAAAAACGAAGATGCGATCGCTGCCGCAAAAATCAAAGGGCTCTGCACGCCGCGCACCACGGGCAAGATCATGCACAACAAGTTCTTCGTGCTGACGAAAAACGACACGCCGATTGCCGTCTGGACCGGGTCCACCAACTTGACCGAAAACGGGATTTTCGGTCACTCGAACTGCGGGCACATCATCGAGGACGCCGACGTGGCGGCAGCATACCTGGATTACTGGAAAGAGCTGAAGGACAGCCCGGACAGCTCCAGCGAAAAGGCATGGATGGCGCAGAACAACCCCAACCCTCCGGACCCCTGGAGCGACGATCTGATCAAGGCGTTCTCCCCGCGCACGGGGCTCAAGGTGCTCGAGTGGTACGCCACGATCGCCGGCAGCGCGACGAAAGCGCTACTTATGACGTTTGCGTTCGGCATGCACAAGGACTTTCAGAAGGTCTACGAGCAGAACGACGGCGTCCTGCGGTTTGCCCTTATGGAAAAGGAAGGGAACGGCGCGGGGCTCGCGCAGGGTAAGAAGGACATCCGCCGGATTCGCGCGTTACCCAACGTGGTGGTTGCCGTGGGCAACAACATCGTCACGAACAGCTTCGACCGTTGGCTCAAAGAAAAGCGGCAGCTGACCGCGGAGGCGAACGTTCGCTACATTCACACCAAGTATATGCTCGTAGATCCTTTGGGCAACGCGCCCGTGGTCGTGAGCGGTTCGGCGAATTTCAGCGAGGCGAGCACGAATGCGAACAACGAGAACATGGTCGTGATACGGAACAACTGGCGCGTCGCTGACATTTACTTGGGCGAATTCATGCGCCTGCACTCCCATTACGCCTTCCGGGAAGCAGTCGCGATCGCGCAGGCACAGGGTAACACGCAGTGGCAACCGAACTACCTCGTGCCCAACGATACCTGGCAAGCCGACTATTACAAGCCGAAGCACCAGCGATCCCTCCGGCGCCGGTACTTTGCCGGACAATGAGACGCGGAGCCCGCGGCCTAACGAGCGCTCTGCGCAATGCATCGTATTGTGAGTGAACAACCACCGCCTGCAAAGCGGTGGCATCGCATAACGGACTGAAAGTCCTGGTTCCGGCTACCAGCCGGCTAACGCTCCCGCCCGCAGGGGCGGTGTAGTAGAGAGACTTAACCCCTCTACTTTGAAATCATCATCACGGTCATAACTCTGGTTCGCTATATACTCCGCGATCATCTCATCACTCACGTTGCCGCTGCTGCAACAAAAATACCCCCGCGCCCACATGTGGCGCCCCCAAAACTGCTTCTGCAAAATGCGGGAACTCCCCCCAACAATTTGTACGCCGTCTTCCCCTTCAACCATTGTATGAACCGGCTGATCTCGATGGCGGCGCGAGCAAAGTCGGCGTGATTCTATGTCACGGTCAAAACCAGTATCCGACATGGAAGGTTGTCGATCTCCTGAGAAAAGGCATTCACGAACAGTTGGGGTGCCATACGCGGTCACTGCAAACCGGCTTACCGCCGTCAAGTTGGGGCGTGGAAGCAATACTGGCAGGAGGCCCAAAATCCCGATATTCTGAGCTAAGGAGATAGCTATGGCATACCTGCATGGAAAATTTGTTTGGTTCGAACATGTTTCCAATGACGTCGCTGCTGGACGGCATTTCTACGATGGGCTATTCGGCTGGACCTCCGACGGCATCGATATGGGCGGCGGCAACATCTATCATTTGATTAAAAATGGCGTGCAGGGCATCGGCGGTTTCCGCCGGACCATGCCTGACGTGCCCAGCCACTGGATCGGCTATCTCTCGGTGGCGGACGTGGACGGGACGGCAGCAGCAGCGCAAAAGGCTGGCGGAAAAGTGCTCATGCCACCAACGGACTTTCCTCCCGTCGGACGCGGCTCAGCGATCTCTGACCCGACCGGCGGCGTATTTTCAATCTGGAGAAGCAGTGAGGGCGACCGCGCGGACGGCCCTCCTGTCTCCGGAGATTGGTGCTGGATGGAGCTGATGACGACGGACGCGTCGAAAGCCCGGGCATTTTATGAAACTGTTTTCGGCTATACTCACCAGGATTGGAATCTGAGCGAACACGGCACGTATTATCTATTGCTCAAAGACAACGTTCCGCGCTGCGGGCTAATGAAAAATCCAATGCCGAACATGCCGTCCTCCTGGACACCGTACGTTGCGGTTGCCGACTGCGACGCCTCTGCGGCAAAAGCGAAGGGTCTGGGCGCCAATGTTGTCGTGCCGCCGACTGACGTTCCGAGCGTCGGACGTTTCGCGGTTATCATCGACCCCACGGGGGCGAGCATAGGAATACTCCGGGGCCAGCAGATGACCTCGTAAAGGAGCGTTACCGCAAGCCGGGAGTTGTGAAAGGGAAAAAGGGTCTGCCGGGCGAAGAGCACGAAGTTGATATAGGATCACAGATGTCAGAACCCTTCGTGACCTTCGAGATCTTCGTGGTGAGAAATTGCTACGCTCTCCATAGTTGACGAAAATTAGAAAATTTGCCCAAGCTGTGAAAACTCTCAACTATAGGGATACAGAGTACACAGGGGATTTCTTCAAGGTGATAACCTCACGCGATTTTCTCAGCACTCTCTGCGTCTCCGCGGTTAACCACAGAAATCCCAGTAAAACCGGGAAAAAATGACCGAGTCCAAACCAAATTGGCGGGACAATGGTGTGCGCATCGTTCGCAGTGACCAGGTTGATTTGAATACGCTTCAAACGCCCGGCATGACTCGGGCGGCCGCGATCAACCGCGCGATGGCCGGGGCGCAGAAACTCTGGGCCGGCAGCGTCAAGATTCATCCCGACGCGAAAACAGCGCCGCATCATCATGGAGAGTTGGAAAGCATCATTTACGTGGTCAGCGGCAGAGCGAAGATGCGGTGGGGAGATCGGTTGGAGTTCTGCGCCGACGCCGGCCCCGGCGATTTTATCTATGTCCCGCCTTTCGTTCCCCATCAGGAGATCAACGGCAAGCCTGACGAGCCTCTCCTGTGCGTGGTAGTTCGCAGCGACCAGGAGCCTATTGTCGTCAATCTGGATCTGCCCGCCGTGGAACAACCGGAGGAGGTTCGCTGGATCGATCCCTCTCATCCGAAACCGTGAGTAACAGACTCTGTGACAACTCTCGCGGAGCCTTTCGATCCTTCGGCTATGCTCAAGACAGGCGGGGCTCAGGGCGAACGGCTAAATATTCGAATTGTCATGTACCTGACCCGTTCGTGCTGAGCGTGTCGAAGTATGAACGGGGTTTTTCCCCATGGCTTGGCGGGGCGAAGAATCTTTTTTGATTGGAGGTAGTGCCTCGCCAAAATGAGTCACAAACTCGACGATAGCTTGGATGGCCGTTAGCCTTCTTCTCTGGGTTCTCGCAGTCGCCCTGGTTGTTACCGGCATCGCCGGTCTTGTGCTGCCCGCCATGCCTGGAGCGCCGCTTTTATTCGCGGGCCTTGTGGTCGCAGCCTGGGCCGAAGACTTTGCCTTCGTAGGCTGGGGCACGCTCGCCGTCCTTGCCGTTCTTGCCCTTCTTACTTATGTCGTGGACTTTGCCGCGACGGCATTCGGCGCTAAACGGTTCGGCGCATCCAAACGGGCGGTCCTGGGCGCCGTAATCGGCAGCATCATAGGGCTTTTCTTCGGACTCCCGGGCGTCGTGATTGGTCCTTTTGCGGGCGCGGTAATCGGCGAGCTCTCAGTGCGACGCGATCTCGAAGCTGCAACCCGCGCCGGAATCGGCGCAACGATCGGTCTCGCGCTCGGCGCCGCCGCCAAACTCGCTTTGGCCTTTTCGATGCTGGGCGTCTTTGCAATCGCCCGCGTCTTCTAATAAGCGCTCATTTTCTGGCTTCCATATTCTGACCTCGTCCCTGCTTCATGTCTTCCTACGTTCCGCTCTGGTGTAAGAGCAACTTTTCCTTTTTGGAAGGGGCGAGCCATCCCGATGAGCTGGTGGAAGAAGCGCAGCGGTTCGGCCTGCGCACGCTGGCGCTGACGGACCGCGACGGGGTTTACGGGATCGTGCGCGCGCATGTGAAAGCGCGGGAACTCGGCTTGCGCCTGATCGTAGGCTCTCAAGTCACTCTCAAAGACGGCTCGGTCATCATCCTGCTAGCGCAGGACCGCGGCGGGTATGCCAATCTCTGTCGGCTCGTCAGCGCGGGACGAATGCACGCTCCGAAAGGGGAGAGCGCCGTGGCGTGGGAGCAGGTCTGCGCGCACGCGGCCGGTCTCATTGCGCTTTGCGGGGGAGGCCGCAGCTTGCTTGCCGGCGAGGCCGAGGCGGAAGAGATTTTCGGAAACTTGCGCGATGCTTTTGCCGGCCGGCTTTATGCGATGGTTACGCGCCACCGGCGCGAGGAGGAAGTTACGGAAGAAGCCCGCCTGCGCCGGCGCGCAGCAAAGTATGGCCTGCCGCTCGTTGCCGCGACCGAAGTGCTTTATCACACGCCTGGCCGCCGTCCCATCCAGGATGTGCTCACCGCGATCCGTTACGGCGTTCCTGTGTCTTCTCTGGGCCGCCGGCTCAAGCCCAATGCGGAGCACGCGCTCAAGACTCCGATCGCGTTTTCGACGCTGTTCTCCGACGATCCCTCAGCCGTAGCCAGAACCGAAGAGGTGGCGGAGCGCTGCGGTTTTTCGCTCGCTGAAATCCGCTATCGCTACCCCTCCGAACATCTATCAGGCGGGACGACGTCGGCAGAGTGGCTGCGCCGGCTTGCGTTCGAAGGAGCGCGGCATCGCTACACCGAGAAGATGCCGCCGGAGGTCGCCTCTCAGCTTGAAAAGGAGCTGGAGCTTATCGAAGAGCTGGACTATCCCGGCTATTTTCTCACGATGCGGGAGATCGTCGAATTCTGCGGCGCGCTCGGCATTCTCTGTCAGGGGCGCGGGTCGGCGGCCAATTCCGTGGTCTGCTACTGTCTCGGCGTCACCGCCATCGATCCGGTGCGCATGGGACTTCTCTTCGAGCGCTTCATCTCCCGGGAGCGCGCCGAGCCGCCCGATATCGATCTCGACATCCAGCACGACCGGCGCGAAGAGGTGATCCAGCATGTCTACGAGAAGTACGGTCGGACTCACGCCGCGATGGTGGCCAACGTGATCCGCTACCGGCTGCGCTCCGCGGTGCGCGACGTGGGCAAGGCGCTGGGCCTCGCGGAGACTTCTCTCGACCGCGTGGCGAAGCTTCTCTCCTCATATGGCAATTTATCGCCCGCGACGCTCGCGACGGCGGGACTCGATCCCGAAGCTTCCGTGCACCGCCATCTTTTCCAACTCGTAAACGAGATCCTCGATTTTCCCCGCCACTTGTCGATTCATCCCGGCGGCTTCCTCCTCGGCCACGAGCCCGTGCACGACATCGTTCCGATCGAGAACGCGACGATGCCGGAACGTACCGTCATCCAGTGGGACAAAAACGATCTGGAGGATATGGGACTTTTCAAGGTCGATCTCCTGGGGCTGGGCGGCCTGACGCAGCTCGATCGCTGTTTTCGCCTTTTGAAAAAGCACCGCGGGGTCGAGCTTTCGATGGCGGAGATCCCGCCGGAAGACGAGCAAACCTTTACAATGGCGACCCGCTCCGACACGGTCGGGGTGTTTCAGATCGAGAGCCGGGCACAGATGGCGATGCTCCCCAGGCTCAGGCCACGCAATTTTTACGACCTCGTCATCGAAATCAGCATCGTCCGCCCGGGACCGATTACCGGCGGCATGGTGCACCCGTATTTGCGCCGGCGAAGCGGCAAGGAGCCCGTGGACTATCCGCACCCGAGCCTGATCCCGGTTCTGGAAAAGACCCTGGGTGTGCCGCTCTTCCAGGAGCAGGTGATGCGCCTGGCCGTGATTGCCGCCGACTACACGCCGGGCGAAGCGGATCAGCTGAGGCGCGATATGGCTGCCTGGCACCGGACCGGACGGATGGAGCGCCATCGCGAGCGGCTGCTGACGCGCATGCAGGCGAAAGGGATTGCGCCGGAGTTCGCCCAGCGAGTCTTCGAGCAGATCCGCGGCTTCGGCGAATACGGCTTTCCCGAGAGCCACGCGGCGAGCTTTGCCCTGATCGCTTACGCCACCGCCTGGCTGAAGTGCCACTATCCGGCGGAGTTCACCTGCGCGCTGCTCAACGCTCAACCGATGGGCTTTTACTCGCCGGCAACCATCGTCGAGGATGCCAAGCGCCACAAAATAATCGTCCGGCCCGTCAGCGTGCGCGCAAGCGATCGGGATTGCACGCTCGAGCCCTGCGCGGCGAGCACGGGCGGCTTCGCCGTGCGCATGGGGCTGAGATACGTCAAAACGCTAGGTGACAAGGACTGGAAGCGGATCGAAGCAGCACGCCAGGCATTGCCCTTTGGATCGCTTGCCGACTTCGTTCAGCGCACGGGCCTGGATGAAGGCGCGCTTGCGGCGCTCGCTGAGGGCGGCGCTTTTGAATGCTTTGACGTGGACCGACGCAGCGCGCTGTGGGAGTTGAAGCGGCTGGTGCGCGTGCGCGACCCGCTGCCGCTCGCGTCGCGCGAGAAAAATCCGGTGTTCGCTTCGTTGAATACTTTCGAAGAGGTTTTGTGGGACTACCGCGCTACCTCGCACAGCCCGCGCCGCCATCCGCTCGAACCCTGGCGTTCGGAACTTAGCGCGCAAGGTTTGCCGGACGCGCGCACGGTAGCTGGCATGCCCGATGGAAAGCGCATCCGCTACGCCGGCCTGGTCATCTGCCGGCAGCGCCCGGGCACCGCTGGCGGTGTCGTATTCATGACGCTCGAAGACGAAACGGGCTTTGTCAACGTCGTGCTCTGGGAGCGGATCTTCGAACAATACGTAACTTTAGCCAAGACGGCCAGCTTTCTTGGCATCACCGGTAAACTTCAAGTAGAACATGAAGTCGTGCATCTCGTCGCCGAAAAACTCTGGGCGCCGCGCCTGCGCGGCGCACCCGCGAGTGTTCGCAGCCGGGATTTTCACTGAGCCTGCAAAATAAATCATGCGTTCCAGTCGTTCCAATCGTTTGAATCGTTTCAGTCGGGTTCCTTAGGGATTCAAAGGAGGCAATATGACAATCAAGTACTTTGAGGATTTGGAGGTTTGGAAAGAGGCCCGACGGCTGACAAGAGAGATCTATCGGCTCACACAAGACGGGAAATTCTCGAGAGACTTCGGTCTTAGAGAGCAAATTCGACGAGCCGCCGTTTCGGTTATGTCGAATATCGCCGAAGGATTTGAACGAGGTGGAAATCAAGAATTCATTCAGTTTCTTTATGTGGCAAAGGGATCCTGTGGCGACGTGCGTTCGCAGCTCTACGTGGCGCTTGATCAGGGGTACGTTGGGCAAGCTGAATTTGATGAGGTCACGAAATTGGCTAGGCGTTTGTCCATCATGATCACCAATTTCATTGACTACTTAAAGAGCAGTCGTCTGAAAGGCAGAAAATTCAAAAGCTCTGACTAACGATTCAAACGACTTTGAACCTATTGAACTGATCGAACCCCTGCGGGGACGGTTCAGGAACTGCTTGGGCACCGCGACGTGAGCACCACGATGATTTACACGCATGTATTGAATCGCGGCGGTCGAGGCGTGAACAGTCCGGCGGATCGTCTATGACGCGTTGGGAGCCGGTTGGAAGAAGCCGCCACTCGTTAGGGAGATAAACCGCCGCTCCCGGCAGCTTTTGGCGGCAAATTTAACGTTGACAAGTTGGGGTAGCTAGTGGATATTGCAATCGATTTGGATTTAATTGTCGGAGCCGTCGCAGGAGATAGGCCGACCGGTGTTTGTCGCCGCGTCCGGCGGTTCACTTAATGGTTGAACTAAACCGCTTCGCGGCGGCAGTGGTTATGTAAGGTCAGTGCCACATACTCGCTCTTTTGTTTTTGATCGACTCTTCCTGGCTGATTTTTATCATCTGATTTAGCGTAGCTCCCAAAATTTAATCCAAGGAGGATTTTTTATGGGAGCACTACGAGAAAAGATGGTTGCGGAGATGAAACTGCGCAACTTCGCATCGAGGACACAGAAGTCGTACCTTGCCGTGATGGTGGGGTTAGCCAAGCATTATCGTCAGTTCCCGGATCAACTGACGCAGGAACAAATCCGGACGTATCTGTTGGCTTTGCAGGAGCGAGGGCTGTCGAGCAGTTCGCTGAACGTGAATATTTCGGGGCTACGGTTTTTCTACCAGCAGGTTTTGGGCTGGAACCAAGAACAGTTCTTCTTGCCACGGCGCAAGCGGACCTGGCGTTTGCCGGAAGTGTTAAGCCCGAGGGAAGTCGAACGATTGCTAGCTTGTACCGTCAAACTTCGCGATCGCTGTTTGCTGATGACCGCGTACTCAGCGGGACTTCGAGTTGACGAGCTGATTCATCTTAAACTGAGCGATATCGATATTGAGCGGATGATGATCCGGGTGGAACAGGGCAAGGGGAAAAAAGACCGTTACACGATTCTTTCCCAATGCTTGCTGGGCGAGCTGAAGAAATACAAGCAGACCTATCAACCCGTGCTGTGGGTCTTCTTCGGTAAAAGCAGAAATGAGCCCCTGCACATCAGCGCCGCACAGAAGATCTATAACCGCGCCAAGCAGAAAAGCGGTATTGAAAAAGGCAAAGGCATCCACACGCTACGGCACTGTTTTGCCACCCATCTGTTAGAGAGCGGAGTGGATCTGGTGACCATTAAGACGCTGTTGGGCCATAACTCGCTGCAAAGCACGCAGCGCTATTTGCAGATTCGCCAGCCCAAGTTGGGCGCCACCGCCAGCCCCTTGGATCTGCTCGATCTACGCGACGCCCCGCTTTAGTCGGGTGCTGCTATGCCGCTGGCCAGTCCCAAGCTGGCGGCAGGAGAAAAAAGAGCACGACCCGAGCTGGCCGACATCTTCCGCCGCTACGGCGAGCGCTTTGAGCAAACGCATCGGGTATCGGGCGGTGAACACAGGGTCCTTAGGGCCGTGTCGGTCTGCCGGACCCAGGAACTGGGCGGCCACTTGGATCGCTGCGATGCGTGCGGCTTTGAACGCCCGGCTTACAACTCCTGCCGCAACCGCCACTGCCCTAAGTGCCAGTCCCTGGCTAAAGCCCGCTGGTTGGAAAAACAAACCGCCGAGCTTTTGCCGGTAGGGTACTTCCATCTGGTGTTTACCTTGCCCCATGAATTGAACCGGCTGATTCTCGCCCACAAGAAGATTGGCTTGAGTCTTCTGTTTAAAGCCGTCAGTGAAACGCTATTGGAGTTTGGCCAGACCCGTTTTAAAGGGACCGTTGGCATCATCGCGGTGCTCCATACCTGGGATCAAACCCTCAACGATCATTTTCATCTGCATTGTCTGGTTCCCGCCGGTGCCCTGTCCCAGGATCGCAGCCGCTGGATTGCCGCACGCAAAAACTTTCTGTTTTCTGTCACTCGATTGAGCCAAGTGTTTCGGGGAAAGTTTCTCGCTTTTCTACAACAGGCCTGTGCTAAAGGAAAAATCCCACCGGCCTATACTGAGATCAAAGCCTCACGCCAAAAGAGCTGGGTCGTCTATGCGAAAAAGCCGTTTGGCTCCCCTCAGGCCGTGCTTGATTACCTCGGCCGCTACACCCACCGTGTCGCGCTCTCCAACGACCGCATCGTTAAAGTCCAAAATGGAGAAGTCACCTTGAGCTATCGAGATCGCAAAGACGGGGATCGAAAAAAGACCATCACCCTGGATGCCCACGAATTCATCCGCCGCTTCCTGCTCCACGTCTTGCCCGACGGCTTCATGCCTGCCTGTGCGTGCCGCACGCAGACAGGCGCATCCGTCACTTCGGCTTTTTGGCCAACCGCGCTAAAAAGCAACTGCTGCCCCAATGCCGCAAACTTCTCGACCTTGATCCGGCTTTGCCCCACTGCGCCGTCGAGTCAGCCAAAGACCTGCTGCTAAAAATCACCGGCGTCGATCTCAGTCGGTGCCCGTGCTGCCGTGAGGGAACCATGATGGTCGTCGGCGACCTTCCAGCCTTGGCAAGCACACTTCGTTGGGATTCTTCATGAACAAAACTCAATCGCATCGCATCTCGTTTCATTTTCGATCTGCCGCCAACTTGGCGCGGCTTTGTCTGGTACTGGCCACAACTGACTCTAAAGCCGCATGGCGGTGCCGCCATCAGGGAAAAGCTATCAGCACCGATCTCAACTGTCGTCCACTGATCCTTGCATCTTCAGCCAGGTGCCATCCCCGGTCAGGCTGCGCCATGTTACAATCCCCATAGCCAAAGCTGCACAGCGGCTTTGCGGTTTAGTCCAACACGTTTTATCCCCCCCGTCGCTCTTTCGGCAATCTCTCCGAGACTTGACTAGCTTCCAGGCTTTGAGGGATAAAACGCTATACGTTAGGGGGACAAGAGAGCGGGTCAGAGGGCGGAAGCCCGACCACGAGATCTAGGGGGGTACGGTAACTAACCGGATGTCTATGTCTTTGCTCCCTGGACATCGCACTCGGGAATCCAGGTTTGCAGGATCAGGAAGGAGGGATAGGCATGACAGAATCTATCTATCGTCCTAGCGGCGAGGGTCAGGCTGTGGATATCGGCCCAAGCAAGTGGCTCATCAAGGCTGCGAGCTCGGAGACAGGCGGCGCGTGCGATGTCTTTGAGGGGCGAGTTGGCCACCTGGAAGGCCCACCGCTTCATGTGCATAAGGAACAGATGGACATGTTCTACGTCGTTTCGGGAAGGCTCAAGGTCCAGGTAGGAGACAAGATCCTCGATCTAGGTCCAGGTGACTTTGCGGGGGCTCCGGCCGGCGTTCCTCACACTTATGCGAACGTTGAAGTAGAGCCGGCTCATATCATCAATATGATGGCTCCTGGAGGCTTCTCCGACGGCCTAATCGAGGTTGGCTCCTGGCCACTTGGACCACCCCCCGAAGGCGAGGAACTTGAGGCTTTCGCTGAGAAGTATCGGTTGGAAATCGTTGGACCACCGATACCAGTTGCACTTGGCCTAGTCGGTGGCCCCGCGTAGCGAAGCACTCATTTCCGTCGCGAAGCTGTCCCCTAACAAAACGCTGCAGGCGACGGGTGGCAGCGCTTTTTCAGACTATTCCAGAGCTTCTCTCCTGCCGCCCGCGCCTGAGCGGCAGCGTTAGACAAACAATTTAGCTTTTCCACGTCCGTCGGTAGGCCGGGATGAAACTATCGACAGCCACTCTGCAAAAATGACAGCGAATTTTAGATGGTACGACGCAAAGTTTTAATTGTTCTTGGCGCTGGGTTGCTCCTGGTTAGCGAGCAGCACAGAGGGATTTTACAAGCATTCTCTGCGGCGCAGGCTGTTTTAAGAACCGGCCAGGTGTTTCGTGACCGGATGAAAAACGGAACCGATGGCCCTGAGATGATCGTCATTCCGGCAGGAAAATTCCGCATGGGGGACATCCAGGGTATAGGCCTCAAAGACGAGCAGCCGGTGCACGAAGTGCAAATCAGGAGACCTTTTGCGATCGGCCGGTACGAAATCACTTTTGATGAGTACGACGACTTTGCTCACGCAACCGGTCGCCAATTACCGGATGACGAAGGTTTTGGTCGGGGCCGCCGGCCGGTGATTCGAGTTTCTTGGAACGAGGCTAATGATTACGCGGCGTGGCTATCCCAGCAAAGCGGAAGGCGCTACCGGCTTCCAACCGAGGCGGAATGGGAATATGCCGCGCGCGGGGGAAGCGAGACTGCCTATTGGTGGGGCAATGAGATGAAGCCGGGCTTTGCCAACTGTATAAGCTGTGGCACCCGGCCGGAGAAAAGAGAGACGATGCCTGTAGGTTCTTTTAAGCCAAATCCCTTTGGGCTTTACGACACCGCCGGCAACGTACGGGAATGGGTACAGGATTGCTGGCATGATAATTACCAAGGGGCGCCGTCCGATGGATCAGCTTGGGAAAAGGATCATAATGGCCAGTGTAACGGCCGTGTGCACCGCGGCGGTGCCTTTCGCAGCGTTAACAAAGGAAATGTACGTTCGTCGTCTCGGGATATGTACCGCACGGGTGCTCGACCTTACTGGGTAGGGTTTCGTCTTGTCCGGGAAATTGAGTAGCTTTTTAATGCCTAAACTATATAGGACGAAGTCTGTGGGAAAGGTTGAAAGAGATGTCTAACCATCGGGTTGAGACGACGCCTGAAACGGCGCCTCTCACCCGAAGCGTTAGGCTCTGAGTTTCAGGAGTAGCAAATGATCCAAATATCTTTTGATCACATCCGGTTGATAGTTGTTATCGTTGGCGTGTGGGCTTTTAGCTTATTTTCAGCGCATTTGGCATTCGCCGGTGCTGATCTCACACGACTTCCTGTTGGAGACGGGCATATCGCGTCCCAACCCAAACGGGGCAGTGTATGGCCTTGTCGAACCGCAACATTTGGAACCCGTCGTTCCCACGGTGGCGAGTGGATAAATGGCAACGGGACCTTCGATTTTGCCAATAAACCAACGACCGAAGGCGAAGTGATTTGGCCACACAACATAACCATTTCACTGGTCGAAAACAGACGACGAATTATGGGCAATGACCTTCCCAATCACCCTACGGGCGAGTTTCCGATTCGTCCAACTAGCAAGGTGTATCGTTACGATACCAATCCGAACCGGATTCGCGCTCAGGAAATTCTCGTCGAGCTTCCTGCTAGCCCAAGCCTTGCGGCAAGAGCATCTTGCGTCCCCTTTGGCGCAGTTGGGATACTGCTTACCGGCGGGCTGTACTTCAATGCCCTGGATGCGAACGGCGAGGATGCAGTGGCGCATGAGATTCAGGACAAATGCCAAGGCCACCCTCAACGCGACGGCACGTACCATTATCACAATATGACCACCTGTCTAAAGGATGACGGCACGGCGCACTCAGCGCTCGCTGGCTATGCGTTTGATGGTTTCGGCCTATTTGGTCGGCGGGGTGAAAGCGGGACGTTGCTTAGCAACGCGGACCTTGATGAGTGCCATGGGCATATCCACGAGATTCCTTGGGACGGAAAGATTGTACCGATGTATCACTATCACGCGACATGGGAATATCCTTACACAGTGGGTTGCTTCAAAGGCACACCGCGACGCCTGGCCCGACCAGCTCGCTGAGCCTAACATATCAAACAACACGGACGCACTAATGAGCGGCGGTTATTTCAAACGTTAGGCGGCGAATGCCGACGCATGTCCAAATAACCGAAAAGTGTTAAACTCCGCTCTGTGGCGTATCGGATCCGCTTCACTCAGTCGGCGGAGGATCATTTTGCGCAGCTAACTGCTCGACAGCAAGCGATCGTGGTTTGCCGAGAACGAGGAGTCCGGCGAACCGCAGCAGCCCACCGCTGGTGCGCAATCTGAGAGCCCCGGGCAACCGCCAGACGAAGCTCTTGAGGGTGCCTATGCTCGCCTCCGTGCCACTGTCGAGGCAGAACTCTTGGATGCTGTGAAAGAGGTTACGCCGCGTTTCTTCGAGGAGATTGTGATCGACCTGCTCGTCCGTATGGGATACGGAGGGAGCCGGGCGGAAGCCGCGCGGGCGATCGGCCGCTCTGGCGATGGGGGTATCGACGGTGTGATCGATGAGGATCGCTTGGGCCTCGATGTCATTTACGTTCAGGCGAAACGCTGGGAGGGTACCGTGGGCCGACCCGAAATTCAGAAGTTCGCAGGAGCCCTTCAAGGACAACGCGCCAACAAAGGCGTCTTCCTGACCACCTCCTCGTTCACCCGCGATGCAGAAGAGTACGCGCAGCGCATTGGAACCCGCATCGTCCTGATCGACGGACGGCGCCTCGCCAACCTCATGTTCGAGTACAACGTTGGTGTTTCGCCGCAAAGTACATACACCGTGAAGGCGCTCGACGGCGACTACTTTGAGGAATCGTGAAGCTGGCTAACAATCGGCTTGAACGGATCTTCGAACCCGCTCGCTGCGCTCGCTGGCCTCGTCCGTTCAGCCTTTAGGTTAGACGTAGTCATGGTGTGGTACAGGGGTGATGACAAAAGGCACACGCCTTGATATGATCCCTTCGTGAAGCCATTCCGGTGGGATCCGGGCAAGAATGAACGACTCAAGGCTGGACGGGGCATCTCGTTTGAAGAGATCGTTGCTGCGGTTGAAGAAGACGGCCTGAAAGACATTTTGGTTCATCCGAACCAGCGGCGATACCCGGGGCAGGTTGTCCTTGTCGTTGCTTATCGGGACTATATTTTTCTTGTTCCTTCAGTCGAGGAGAAAACGCACTACTTTCTGAAGACAATCATTCCTAGCCGGAAGGCGACGCGAGATTATCTTCGAAGCGGAGAAGACGATGAAGAGTCTTGACAGATTTGAGCGAGAGATACTTGGCGCGTATGAAAAAGGGGTACTGGTTTCTGCTCGTCCCACGAAAGCGCAAATCGCGGCGTTTCGCGAAGCGGCCCATGCCACCTTTGTAAAAAACAAGCGGGTGAACATCCGGCTATCTGCCTCTGACTTGATGGATCTTCAAGCTCGGGCTTACGAGGAAGGAGTTCCATATCAGACCTTGATCGCCAGCGTACTACACAAGTACGTCACGGGACGTTTGCGCGAAACAAAGTCACGTCTAACCACCCGCTCAACACGGACGCGCGCGAAGTCAGCGCGCGCTGGTTAGCGGGCCCGTTAGCCACATGTGACAAGCAACATGGATCTGAAAAGGGAATTCACCCTGCGTGCGATCGGTACTTATCTCCTTGTTTTGGCAGCGGGCCCGCTGGTAGCGGGATTTCTTTGGGGGCTTGTTGGAGGTGCGATTGGAAGTTTCACAATTTCTCATAACCCAAAATACCAACAGAAGATCAGTTCTTTTTTGATAGAAAGAGGAGTCGATCCAGCAGGCGATTCTGGATTCCAAAAACTGTCCCAAAAAGATAGAGCAGCGTTCGTAAAGATGACGAATGAAATGCTATCTGATGTGAATTGGTTCTTTGTAACGTTGTTTGTTGGCGCTGTCACGTTTGGCGTCGTCGGCTTTGTTGGTGGAATTTTTGCCGGAGGTTGGCTGCTGGCGGGAGCATTTATTCCGTTGTCATTTCTGATTTACAATCCTTTGCTGCGATTTGAGAGGACAGAAAATTTATCCTTTTTAGAAATAGGAACGGTTTTATTCACCGAGTTTGCGGCTTGTTTGCTCTTTGCATTTTGCGGAACTAGATTCGCTTGGAAACGACCGGAGAAGGCTAACCAATGAGTGGAGGCGACGCGGAATAAGGCGCGCCTCATTCAAAACGTTAGGCATTACCTCTATGCGTACGGTATCCGAACAATTGTTTGAGGACTACTGCACACTTCGCTGTTATCCATTTAAGCGGATCGATCCAAGTGCTGAAGCGGGTCGGCATCCCGATTACGAAGTCCACACCCCACGCGGGGCGGTGATTTGCGAAGTGAAGCAAATCGAACCGAACGAAGAAGACGAGGCATTCGACGAGAAACTCAAGAAGTACCGATACGCGCTCTTCACTGGACGGGCGATTGGCAAGCGCGCCCGTGCTAAACTGAAAGACGCTTGTGGGCAGCTCGGGCGTTTCCGCAATGACCCACGTCCATGCGTAGCTATCATTGTTGATACAACTTTTCACTCATACCTAACTCCGCCCGAGATTGACGCAGCCATGTTTGGTGATCCTCTAGTGCTTTTTTCGACCGATCCCGCGGATCATCGAACCGATTTCAGACGCGGCGGTAACCGAAGGCTAAACGAGGAAAGAGGTGTTTACATTGGAGCGCTCGCTCTATTGCGTCGCGGCGAGTTTGAAGGAGGCGTTCGGCTCGATATCTATCACAATGCGTTTGCCACCAAGCGGATTTCACCAGCATATTTTCCTGACTTACGAGACCGCCATTTCATCAAGGAAGGACATCCGGACGAGAGCGGACATGGATGGTGCGAGTATGTTGGATCTCGAGACCATGCCTAACAAGGAGCTTCAGACCGATCGCCAATAGCGCCGGCTGAGCTTCGCGTTAGGCCACAGGAGCATCCATCGTGCCGAGGCGGCGCTTGGAAGCGAAAAAAACAAGGAACCCGAAGGTCCGCGGCGGCTCAACGTTTTACTGTGTCCCCGTCTAAACTGGGAAGAATCTCCACTATGAGAGGTCAAAAATGGCATATGTGCGATATCTCGTGACCGACGTGAAGAAGGCTGTCGACTTCTACAGCACTCACCTCGGTTTCACGATTCAGCAGCAATTCCCGGCCATGGCGATTCTGAAGCGCGACGATCTGACGCTCTGGCTCGCTGGGCCTACTGCTTCGGCTTCGCGGCCGATGCCGGACGGACGCAAGCCCGAGCCAGGCGGCTGGAATCGGTTCGTGGTGGAAACCGACAATCTGGCCGCTACGGTCGCGAAACTCAAGACCGCGGGCGTTCGATTCCGCAACGAGATTCTATCGGGTCCTGGCGGGCAGCAGATCTTACTGGAAGACCCATGCGGAAACGTCGTGGAGCTCTTTCAGCCGGCCTAGCCGAGTCCAACGAAACAGCGAGCTAGGCTAGGTCTCGCGAAAGACGCTCCGGACGCGGCGCGGCGCGCGTCGTGAGTGCTCGGGCCGCCTAACACTTATGAGGCCCCCGGTTGTCAAGGCTGCACAGATCGGCGAGCCAGTACCAGGTGAAGATGCACTCCACGGCCACCGCGACATCTTCCCGGTAAGGGGCAATGGCCTTGAGGAACAACTCCCGGCTACAGGGCATGTTTCGGTGCAATAGGATCTCGCCCTGGGGATCCAAGATGCAGACGTACATCGATCTGGCATGCAGATCGATTCCGCAGTAGTATCGGTGCTGTTGAGTGTAGAACTTCATTGAGGTCTCCTCCTAAAGTGGATTGGCTAACCCCGAGTGTACCAAACGGTAGACTCAGGAGGAGGCCTCAATGAGTATCAATCCGCTTCTCCCGACCTATCGGCGGGAGAGCGCCGCGTTAGCCATATTGTGAAGAAGCCTCGTTACATAATTCAGCTCATAATTTGGGTAGGGCTTGGGGCCTTGCTCGTAACCATCGATGGTCTTAAGGGGCTGGAGCTTTTTTTGGCTGTCTCTCTATCGGTCTTATGCGTGGATCTTCTATACTGGGTGATCGTTCGACGTCGACTTACATTTCCAAACAGCATACTGGCCAGCCTCCCTGCTAGCGGCATCGTCCTCGCTGTGGTTCTGTTTTCATTTGTGTTTGTGAGAGGAGCAGACGCGGTCCGAGAAATTCCTCGCTGGATTTGGGACAGCTCCGCCATGTACTCATGTGCGGTGATTCGGCTGACACTTCGGTTAACGGAACGAGCGGCATACAAGCACCGTCCACTTCAACCTCCGCCGCGTGCTCGGTCCGCTTGAAGATGGGCAGTTCACGATGAGTAGAGTAACTAATGGCTAACCACCGGCTTGAGAGAGACCTTTCGTCCCGCCGGTATGTGGACGGGACTCGGCTGCTCAGCCTGAACGTTAGCCGGACCGGCCCCTCGTACGTTTTCGCCAGTTGCGCAGCTTCGAATTGGAAGCTAGACTTTACCACAATATGGATCCTCTGACCGTAATTGAAACCCATGCCGCTGAGTTAAAAGCGTTGGGCGCACGCAAGATCGGCGTTTTTGGCTCTTTCGCCAGAGGAGAGCAGACCCCGGAGAGCGATGTGGATGTTTATCTAGAGTTTGCCGACGGAATGAAAACCTATGATAACTTTTTTGCTATTCATGAACTGCTCCAGGAAGTCTTCGGTAGACCAATCGACGTCGTAACCGATGGTTCGTTAAACGAGAGCAAAGCACGCCTCATGCTGCCGACAGTTCGTTATGCAGCCCTCAACGCTTGAACTTCTGCGCGATATTCTTTTGGAAGCCGAGTTTTTGGCAGCACAAATAAGTCAGACAAGCTTTGACGCCTTTGTCCGTGACTAGGTGAAGAAGCGGGCCTTTGTGCGGAGCCTTGAGATCATTGGAGAGGCTGCCAAGAGGATTCCACTGGAAGCACGTGAACAGCTGTCCGAGATTGAATGGCAGAAGATCGCCGGCATGCGAGATCGTCTGATTCATGATTATGGCGGTGTCGACTATGTCATCGTGCGGGATGTAGCCACGACCAAAGTGCCAGCGTTAGCAAAACAGTTGCGGTCGGTCGTCGGGGCGAACGATAAAGGCTAACCATTGGGTTGAGAAGAACGCGGAGACGCGCCTCTCACCCTCATACGTTAGGCGTCGCAGCCGCCATCGACGCACTCCTACTCCTCATGGCACACAAACGCAAAGGCCAACTCACGGTCTCCGGTGAATGGGCGCGTCATCTGCGGCCATGGCTTAGGCGAGTCTTCTGGAAGACTGAGCGTCAGGCCGAGAAGGACCTTGTCCGCGCGGAGGAGCGAACCATCGGCACAGCATTCGAGAGAACGAGCGGTACGGTTGAGGAACTTCTAGCCACAATCACCGCGCTTCCCCGCGCAGCAACGGAGCTTGAGCTATGGGTTCCGCCGGTTCTAACGCTTCGCGGGGAGCTTGTGCCCACCGATGCAGCTATGGCCATCGTCTTGGACAAGGCGCTCGAGCACGGTCTGTTTCCCGCAGGGTTCACACCAGACTCTGGCGGTCGGCTGCATCGGTATCGTCGCGAATGACCCTCTCAACCCGAACGACGCCTTAGTAAGTCTAAGCGGAGCGCCGCAGCTTGGACAGGTAGGCCGTATCGGTTGGAAAGCCGCCTTGGGCAACGTGGAGAGATTGAAGCCGCAGGTCTTTTCGATCAGGGCACGGACGCGGTCCAAAGAGATGGTGCAGTCGGGGTTAAGGAATCCGTAGTAACGGACTTTCATGAAGCCGGTTGGCAGCACGTGCTGCAAGAAGCGGCGGATAAACTCCATGGCCTCAAGCGCGAGGGTTCGGAGGACCTTCTCGTAGAAAAAGCGGATCCCGCAGTAACAGATCCGCATGATCTTGGGCGACCAGTGATTGACGTTTTTGCGCTGGAGGAAGTACTCTTGGAGTTCCTGCTCCGATATCAGGTCCGGGGATTTGTCGTAGAACTGAGAAAGCATGCGCACCGCGCGAGTGTAAGCCTGCTGGGTGCGCTCCCCCTTTCCGTTGAGTTGTAAGGCATCGACCATACACTGATACCAATCGTTCATGACAGCTCTCCTTTCGTGAAATGGTGTAAATGGAAACTTAGGAGGGCTATTTATCTAAGAACGACGGCGACGGTATAGGGAGAATTTCAGATGGAATCAAAATCTGCCGCGTAGCGGCTTACTTGAACTTTGTGCTTCAGACCGATCGCCAACAGCGAGGGCTGAGCTTGGCGTTAGGGTGGTGCGAGCAACGTCTGGCGCTTGAGGATTCCGGAGGGTTAGGGTATCGTTTATCTCATGGCTACGACTGTGGAACAACTGGCCGAACAGGCCATGAACCTACCGGCTGAATCACGGGCGCAGTTAGCGGACATTCTGGTGGAGAGCTTGGATGCCGACGAACTCGGGCGCATCGACCGGCTGTGGGTTGCAGAGGCAAGGCGGCGGCGCGACGAAGTACGAAGCGGACGCGTCGAAACCATCGCTGGCGACGAGGCTCTGCGGAAGGTGCGTGACCTCGTTCGTCGATGAGATATGAGTTTCATGCGGAAGCGCTTGAAGAGTATCAGGAAGCAACCCTCTACTATGCCCACCGCGATCCGGCGCTTGCCCTACGATTCGTTGAGGCCGTTGAGGACGCCATTCGCCGAATTCTCGAAGCGCCGCAACGTTGGCGAGTCCTCGATGACGATGTTCGTCGCTGTCTTACGCACGTCTTTCCTTACGGAGTTCTGTACACCATCGAACCCGATTTCATTCTTATCGTTGCTGTGATGCATGGAAGTCGCGAGCCTGGCTACTGGAAGCGACGAGTCGCCACACCCTAACCAACCGGTTTGAGACCGGCGCTCGCAAAGCTCTCGCCGCTCAGCCGGACCGTTAGCCCGCAACTTTGCCGGCCTGATATCCCTCTTTGCTTGCGAACCCAGCCGCGTGTGACTACAATGTAGGCCCGGAGGATTGTGATGAAGAGCCGCATTGTTCAGATTGGTAATTCGCGAGGTATACGCCTGCCAAAGGTGCTGATCGAAGAAGCCCAATTAGAGGAGGAAGTTGAACTTGAAGCCGAGCCAGGTCGGATTGTGATTCGGCGAGGGGACCGACCTCGCGCGGGCTGGGCAGCGGCAGCTCGAAGAATGCGTGAGCGGAATGAAGACCGGCTCCTTGATCCAACGATACCCACACAGTTTGATAAGAAGGAGTGGAAGTGGCGATAGGGCAGGCAGTGGTGGTGAGGGGTGAGGTCTATTTAGTTAGGCTTGATCCGACACAAGGGAGCGGAGTCCGTAAGACACGGCCATGTCTCGTCGTTTCGCCAGACGAGTTGAATGAGAATCTGCGCACGGTTATGGTCGCGCCGATGACGACTGGAGGGCAAACCTATCCATGGCGAGTCCAGTGTCGCTTTCAAGGTCGGAACGGATTTGTGGCTACGGACCAACTTCGTACCGTGGATATTGAGCGATTAGCGAGGCGACTCGGGCGCTTGGCTGGCAAATCTGTAACTACGGTATTGACCGTTCTTCAGGAGATGTTTGCCTCTTGAACAGAGTGCAGGGAGGGCTTACATCGCGCTGTAGACCGATCGCTTGAGCTTTGCGTTAGGCGTATCTACGATGATCGAATCCAGACAAACTTAGACCGGCCTCGTTAAAGATCAATGGATTTGCGCTTTGGGTTCATGGTCGACAGTTTCCCGAATCGCAGGACTTCTACGATGGCAATTGGCTCAACGTTGCGGCCCATTGCGGCGCAAGCGGTGCGAGCGTATGGGTCCAAGGCCGGTTCTGATGGTAACGGACTAAATTTTATCTCGTGGAGAAGGAAGAGAATTGTGAGCACGCCATCGCGGTATTGGAACTCGCGAAATCGGCCCTTCTTGCCAAAGCTGTTGCCGCAGAATTGCTCAAGTGCGAGTGCTCCTCGATGGCTGCGTGCCGAGCCGCCTAGCCGGTGAATTGTTGGGGTACGAGGTTAGTACGGCACAGGAAATGGGGTGGGCTGATTTCGATGACGGGCCGCTTTTTGATGCGATGACGCTTGTCGCCGCGTCGCCCGTGTCGGGGCACAACGATTGCGCGCCATGTTGATGTTTTCCGAAAGTTCGATTGGTAACTGGGAATAGGTGAGATAAGGAGCAATTGCCATGCATGTCGATACCGCAATCCTGAGCTTCGAAAATCCCGTGTTCCAAACCTATGTATTGGCCGCCACCATCATGATCCTAAAGCTGATGCTCCAACCATGGATGACGGTAGCACGGATGATGAAAGCAGGTGGTGGATTTCGCAGTCCCGAAGATGCCAAAAAAAGTCCACTCAACCCCAAACCGGATTCCACGCAACTTGAGGTCAATGAATATGTGGACCGCTCGCGCCGAATTAACTTGAACGACCTAGAGAGCATTCCGGGCTTTCTCGCAGCTGGATTCCTGCTTGTACTTGCCGATCCGCCATTGCTACTTGCTCAAATATTGATCTGGACTTACGTCGCTTCTCGCGCAGCACATTTCGTTGCCTATGCGACGGCTCAACTACACGATGTCCGCGCATTCTGTTGGACTTGGGGCTCGCTTTCAGTGATCGCAATGGCGGTCTATGCGCTGATGAAAGCCCTCTGAAAACTTGGATCTGTCACGATCTGGGCGATTAGAGATCTTTGATGCGTCTGATTTCCGGCTCTTGCTATAGTGTCCTTTGCGTCGACGGCACGGACTTTCTGGATCTGCACTACGCTACAGTCAGCCGGTCGGCAAACAGAGGTAGGTGCCAGAAACAAGATCCTAAAGCTTCGTGGGTTTCTTCACAAGGACAGCGTGCCGGTGGGCATTATTGACGGTGGCACGCAGAGTCGTTAAGGAGACAGGATTCTATGGAGCATCGTCAGTTCGGCACAACCGACTTCAAAGTTTCACCTATAGGTATCGGCTGCCATAGCATGTCCGGCAAATACGGTCCCGCCGACGACAACGAGTCCATCGCCACGTTGCACCAGGCCTTCGATCTCGGCATCAACCTCCTGGACACGTCGTCGAGTTACGGCAACGGCCATAACCAAGAGCTTATCGCAAAGGCACTGAAGGGCAGGCGGGAAAAGATTGTTGTTCACTCGAAAACTGGGAGTCCGCATGGGCCGGGCAGCGGCAGCGCGCCCGAATACTTGATTACAAACTGCGAAGAAAGTCTGAGACGGCTGGACGTTGATGCCCTCGATATCTTCTGCATGTCACGAGTCGACCGTGACATCCCGATCGAAGAATCCGTGGGCGCGATGGCGCGCCTGGTGCAGCAGGGTAAGGCCCGCTATATCGCGCTATCTGAAGCCAGCCCCACATCGATTCGAAGAGCCAACAAAATCCATCCCATCGTCTCCCTGCAGATGGAATACTCACTGTGGACCCGGGATTCGGAAGGAGGCAACATCCAGGCATGTCGCGAATTCGGTATGGGGTTTATGGCCTACGCGCCCGTTGGACGCGGCTTCCTTACCGGCGCGTTTCGTGACCCAAATGACATTCCGGAGAACCAGCGCAACCACCCGCGCTTGCAGCCGGGTAATGCTGAGCGGAACTTTCAGCTTCTCGCCCGGTTTGGCGAGTTCTGCAAAGAGAAATTCGCCACCCCGGCCCAGATCGCCCTGGCCTGGCTGATGGCGCAGGGTGCTGACGTCATTCCGATTCCGAGTAATAAAAGCCGTGCGCACATGGAGGAAAACGCCAAATCGTGCGAGATCAAGCTCACAGAGGCCGATCTCGCACGCCTCAATGTACTGTTCCCTCTTGGCGCCGCCGCGGGCCCACGCTCGTCCGGAATCCAGCGGCTGAACGTGTGAAGCCGAGGCTCGACTGGGGACGACGACCGGCCCGCAGCCATGCAGTCCCAACCCGTTCAGAGTCCTCTGCAAAGCGGTGCGGACATGCTGGGTCGCCGAAACCCAGAGAGTGGTATCTTGTTTGACACCAATCGTTTCTTGGAATTATAGTCGGGGCTTGCCGGCCGGCGCGGCAGCGGGGAACGAGGCAATATTCATGCATCGCCATACCAAGAAAGCAATTACGTATTCCGTCGAGCATTTTTACCCGAAACACCCGGGCCATCCACTCGCGCCGCTCACGGCGCAATACCACGGTTACTTCAAAAAGAACGGCATCGACGAGAGCCATTTGATGATCGCGGGAGACAACACCGGCTCCATCGATTTGCTGCTTGAAGGGAAGACGGACTTCAGCATGGATGCTCATCCGGCGATGTTGATCGAAGCCAGCGCGCAGGGGAAGGATCTGCATATTGTCGGCTCTTACCGCAACGGCCTGGCCTTCAGCGTGGCCGCGTTGCCTGGAGCCCTCAATGGGCCGCAAGATCTCAAGGGAAGACGATTCGCCACGAATCGCCGCCTAGGTGCGGGCGAGAGAACCATGCGCCTGGTTTTCCAAAAGCTCGGGTTTGACCCGGACCGCGACATGGACGTTGTCTTGATCGATAATGAAGGAGTCCGCGAGAAGGTGGCCGCGATCAAGGACGGCAAAAGCGACTTTCTCTTTTACCACCACAACGGCCCGCAGGGGAGAGTCGTACGCGAGCTGATCCGGAGAGGCGAGCTAGAAGAGGTTGTCGATCTTTCGACACTCTTTCCCTTCTATGTCGTGCGTTCGATCGCTACAACCGGGCCGATCCTGCGGCAACATCCCGACACGGTTAGAGCTTTTATCAAAGGAGTCATGCAGGCGCACGGCTTCTTGAAGGACGAAGATCCGACGGGACTGGAATCCGTGAAAATCTTGAAGCGCGCGCTGAACGTGGATTCGCTTGCCGGCAGCGGCGTTGAGAACGGCATACCCAAAACCTGGGCGGTCGCGGCCAAAAACATTGTAACCAGCATCGAAGGCGTGGAGGTTCATATCGCGGAGTTGAAAGCCAGGGGGAAAATCGACGAGTCGTTTACGGTCGACCGGATCGTTAACAATGTGTTGGCTCTGGAGGCCCTGGCCGAATTCGAACCAGCCTGATCTCTGTCGGACATGCAGCTCAGCGTAGAAAGGTTCGAGCAGTCGGAGGCGCCGCGCGCCGACACGTATCAGGAGTGGCAGGCGGCTCAAGGCATTCCTGTGGTGCGCGGGTTTTATGTCCCGGACATCAAACAGGTAGAAGTATTGCCCTGGGAGCTGAAGGGAGGTCGCGCCTCGTTCATTCGGCTCGATGGCGCGGGCAAGGCGACGGACGCGTATGTCTGTGAGATCCCGCCTGGCGGAAAGCTCAAACCTCAAAGGCACCTCTACGAGGAGATGGTTTACATCGCCAGCGGGAGAGGGGCGACGACCGTATGGCAAGGCGATGGCCAGAAACATTCGTTCGAGTGGCAGGCCGGAAGCCTTTTCGCCGTTCCACTGAACGCATACTACCAGCACTTCAACGGCAGCGGCGCAGAACCCGCGCGCTACTTCGGAGTGACCAACGCTCCATTCATGATGAATCTGTTTCATAACGCGGGATTTATTTTGCACAACGATTTCCATTTCCTGGACCGCTTTGACCCTAATGATCAGGACTATTTCGACAGCCGTGCCAAGCTCTACGGCCGGTCATGGATGTCGGTCAACTTCGTGCCGGACACCCACACCGTGCCGCTGGGAGATCAAAGCGAGCGCGGGCCAGGCGCGCGCAATATGAAGTTCGATCTTGCCGGGCAGATCATGTGCGCGCACATCTCCCAGTTCGACGTGGGAACTTATAAAAAAGCTCACTTTCACGGCCCCGGCGCCCATGTCCTAATTCTGAGCGGGAAAGGCTGTTCCATCCTCTGGCCGCAGCAGGCCCGGGAAAAGACGCGCGTGGATTGGGGACCGGGGAGTTTGATCGTGCCGCCTGAACTGTGGCTTCACCAGCACCAAAACCTCGGCGCTGAGCCTGCGCGATACCTGGCCCTCAGGTGGAATAATTGGCATTATCCCTTTGTCAGAATGGTCGAAGGGTCGCGGCGCCAGAGTATCAAGGAGGGCGGGACCCAGCTCGAATACGAAGATGAAGATCCAAAGATTCACGAAGACTTCGAATCGGCGCTGGCCAAGGCCGGCGCCTCGTGCAGGATGGGAAAGGCACACCCCTTCTGCAGCCGGAGATAGCGGTCGCGGGCCAGCAGGTAGGGAGAAGGATGAGGGTCGATGCAAAGTTTGCAGTCTAGGATCGGCGTCGTGAACAGAAATCACCTTTTGTTACTGGCGTCCTTTCTCTGTGCGGCTCTCGGGCAGGCGAAAGGGCTCGCCGCCCAAGAAGCCAGAGGGTTAGAACAGGTCATCGCTGGGGCAAAGAAAGAGGGCAGGGCCAAGGTCGGCTTGACGATGCGTTGGGAAGAGGGTGGCCACCCCTCGGGCAAAAAAGTCGTCGAGACTTTTCAGGCGCGTTATCCATTTGTCAAAATCGAATACGAACGCGTAGGCGGCTCGCGGGAAAGAGAAGCGGTGCTCGCGGAACTAGTCGCGGGACGAGTAGGATACGATGTGGCGGCGTTGAGCGGGACTCAGGTGCCGACTGCGATTCAGGCCAACGTCATCGAACGCGTGGATTGGAAATCACTGGGCGTCGCGCCGGGGCAAATGCATCCTGACGGGGTCGGTGTCTACTATCGAACGCAAATCTTCGGGATCGTCTATAACCGCAAGCTCGTGCCTGACAGCGTCGGGCAAAAACTTACATGGGAGGACTGCGCCGATCCCAAGTGGAAAAAAAAGGTGGCGATGGATAACCGGCCGCGGTATCTCGAGCTGTTGTGGCAGCCGCACGTTTGGGGAAGGGAAAAGACGCTGGCTTACGCCCGGCAACTCGCGGCTAACCAGACGATTATTGAACGCTCCCGCAATGCGGCGATGCAAAAGCTTATGCTCGGGGAGTATCCCATCATCTGCGGTGCCCAATACTCAAGCTTCAAGGAGCAAGTAGTCTACCGCAACATGACTCAGATCGGCTTCACCTTTGCCGAGCCTATCCCTGTGTCGCTGGGAGACGTGGTGTTCGTCCCGCGCGGCGCCTCTCATCCGAATGCGGCGAAGCTCTGGGTGGCCTGGTCGGTTTCAGAGGATGGCCAAAAGACTTTGGATGCCGTGGAATTCGACGGCAGTCCCCTCGTCCCGGGAACCGAAACCGCGAAGTTGCTGAAGGGGAGGAAAGTCGCTTCGTATGAGCCTCAATGGGAGGCCAAAGCCGAAGACATCCTCAAAGAGATTGTCGAGGCAATCGGTTTGCCGATCGTCAAGTGAATCGCGTCGTGGCGTGGCGGCCCACCGGCGCGCAGCTATTTTTTGCTTTCGTAGTCACTATTCTGCTCTGGCTGATTCTCATCCCTCTCGGCCAGATGATCCTCAACAGCTTTCGCACGGGCCATCCGGTCGCGCCCGGTCCCTTCACGCTGAAGAACTATCTCGTCGCCTATTCCAACCCGCTCACATACAAGATGATCCTGAACACTCTGGTGTTTGCCGGCGCGGGCACGGCCATCACGGTGACGATCGCCGTTCTCTTTGCGTGGTTGATCGAGCGCACCAACTTGCCTTTTCGAAGCCTATGCTGGAGCCTTCTCCTGATTCCGATGGCCATGCCTGGCCTGCTGTTTTCCATTGCCTACGTCTTTCTGCTGACGTCCCATAGCGGCGTCATCAATGTTTTCCTTAGGGATATCGCGCGCGTTTTTGGCCTGGAGCTGAGCGAAGGGCCGATCAACATCTACTCGATGGGCGGGATGATCTTTCTGGACGGGATCCGGGGCGTGACGACGGTTTTTCTCATCGTCGTGGGAGCCTTTCGCATGATGGATCCGGCTTTTGAGGAGGCCTCGTGGGCCGCGGGAGCGCGCAACTCGACAACGTTGCGGCGGATCACGCTGCAAGTTCTCAAGCCCGCGCTGCTGGCCGCTGCGATCTATGAATTTACTTCGTCGATGGAATCGTTCGAGGCGCCGCTGGTGGTGGGACTCCCCGGCGGAGTTTACGTTTACAGCACGATGATCTACATCTCGACCCGGGAGCCGGTACCTAACTACGGCCTGGGGGCGTCTTTTGCCGGAAGCTATTTTGTCGCGGCGATTCTTTTTTCCTATCTGTACCAGCGCGCGGTTTTGCGCCAGAGCGAGCGTTTCACGACGGTTACCGGAAAGGGCTACCGCCCGCGCGTGATCGACATCGGGAGATGGCGTTATCCGGCTCTGGCATTATTCATCCTCTACTTCGCCACCACCGTCGTTCTTCCGCTCGGTGTCCTCATCTGGACCTCGCTGCTGCCGTCTTATCAACCGCCATCCTGGGAAGCAGTATCCAAGCTGGGCTTGGCCAACTATCGGCTCGTGCTCACGGCGCCCGGTGTGGTTAACGCGGTTTGGAACACGGTTGTCGTGGCCGTTGTTACGGCCACGGCTACGGTGGCCCTGTCTTTGTGCGTTTCGTGGCTCGTCATCAGAAGCAAAGTCAAAGGCCGGTTTGCTCTGGACGCGCTGACTTTTGCCTCCCATGCCGTTCCCGGCATCGTCGTCGCGCTGTCGTTTATCCTGCTCTATCTCCAGCCGCCGTTCCGCTACCTGGGACTCTACGGCACGGTCTGGATCGTTTCGCTCGCGCTCGTCACGCAGTACCTGGCGTTCGGCACCCGGACAACGAATGCGGCGATAACTCAGATCCACAAGGAGCTGGAAGAAGCCGGGGAGGCCGCGGGGGCGGGTCGGGTGCGCATCTTATGGCAAATCACTTTTCCGCTTATCCGTCCCGCGTTCGTTTCCGCCTGGATCTGGGTTGCGGCCCATGCGGTGCGCGCCTTTTCCATCCCGCTGCTGCTTGCAAGCCGCGACAATAGGACGCTTGCCGTCATGCTCTGGCATTACTGGGACGAGGAGGCCAACCAGCCGGCGGCGGCCGCGCTCGGAGTCTTGCTGATCTTGTTTCTGACGATTGTTACTTTTTCCGGACGAGCGTTGATTGCGCGGGGCATCAGGCAGGGGTGAAAAACGATAACGCGCAATTTACCCCGGTTTTGAGTCACTCATTGAAAGCTCAAGCGCCCGTCGCCGCCTGGAATTAGCGGGATCCTCACTTGGTCAATAGCGGCATCAGCTCCTTTGCCTGAGAGAGTTTGTCTATGTTCCAGAGCGCGCTTTGAGCCTTTGCCGTTTTTTCCGCTCCCAGCACCGCCGTTGCAAGCCCCCTGAACTTCTCCTGGATCATGGTGTCGCTCTGGGGATTCTCCGGTGTCCCTGTGGGATACGGGATCGTCTCTGTATAGGTGGTGCCGTCGGTCAATTCTAGTTTCACGACCGCGGCGCGTTTCGATAGCGACGGGTCTTCGCTAAAATCGATACGATTCCTGAGGTCTGCGACTGCAGGGTCATTGGCGCGAGCGTCCGTGAATTGGGCCGGTAGCGCCTGCCCATCGATCATCGCAACGGCCATTGAGTGGTAGTAGCAGAACTTCGACTCAAGGCCGGTCCGCGGATGCCGGCGCCGCACCAGCGCCGGAGCGAACTGGCGCACGCTTCCCTGCATATGCTTCACCGTCTGTGGCGAAACGCCCGGTTTCTTTCTTAAGGCAAGCACCGCATCGAGAAAGCCGTGGTTCGCCTGGCCGCATGCATAGGGCTTGAGTCCGTTATGAGGCAACTCCCAGCGCGCGCCGAGATCTTTGGTTGCCTCCGTAATGTCGTAACCCGTTGCCATCACGCCGACGAGGCCGCGCTCACCCTCGAAGATGCCGTCGGTACCGGTGAAGCCGCGCTGGGCAAGCAGAGCCGCCACCGTGCCGTTCTGTGCGGCTTTGCCGGCATGGAAAGGCTTGCACATGGAGCCGAAAACCTCGCGAACGCCGCACGCCTGCGTGCCGGCAATCGCGAGCGCATAGACCATTTGCTCCTGGTTGAGCTTGAGCAACCGCCCGGCGGCGGACGCGGCGCCGAGCACGCCGCAAGTGTTGGTAATGTGCCAATGCTCGGCTCCTTCCCTGAAATGGGACGTGATTATTAGACCAATGCGGCAGGCGACCTCGACGCCGATAGTGAACGCTGCGAGCAGGTCTTTTCCGTTCACTGTGCGCTGCTCGCTGATAGCGAGCGCGGCGGGAAAGATCGGCGAGCTGGGATGGATCACGGTCGTGTGCGTGTCGTCGTAATCCTCGAGATGACCCAAGAAGCCGTTCGCGAGGGCGGCGTTCTGGGCCGAGGTTCTAAATCCCTTGCCGATCACGGTCGCGGCGGGCGCGCAGCCTTCCGCCCGCAAGAGGTCAAGCAAGATATCGATGGCCGGGTCGAGTGTGGCGTAGAGCGCGACACCGGAATAGTTCATCAGGCAGCGCTTCGCCAGGTGCATGACATCGGCCGGGATGTCATTGGTCGGGAAGTCGACTACGAATTTTGCGAAAGTTGTCTCAGTCTGTCCCATATTGAGCCTCCAATTTGTTGTTTCCGTGAGTGTCGCGTGTCTGAAATTCGTCCAATAATTCTGCCGTCATTCCGGCGGAAAATCGTCCATTCCTCACTTTGGCCGGAGCCCTGGAGCAAGCATTTCCCACAGTCCGATCTACGGCTCGCCGTAGAACCGGACAGGATTGTCCCAAAACAATTTTTGCCGCAGCCCGTCGTTAAGGGTCCAGCCGAGGAAATTATCGACGGAGTTTGGGAACCGGCATTCGAAGTGCGGGTAGTCGGAGGCATACATCAAGACGTCCTCGCCCAGAAAAGCAACCACCATCTCGATCATATCCTGGCGCTCCGACATCTCGATGCTCGAGAAGAACCGCCCTCCGGTCATGTAGTCGCTGATCTTGTGCTCCAATTCGGGGATGCTGCCCAGGACGTACTCGGCCTGGTCGTCGAGACGACGGCTCCAGAAGGGAAGCCAGCCACAGCCGCTTTCGAGGATGCCGAAGCGCAGCGACTTGTAGCGGTCCATCACCCCCGAGCCGATGAACGATCCTATCGCGCGCATTGCGCCCCAGGGGTGAGCCGCCGAGCGCCCGAGAAACGCGTTCTGCCATAAGTCGAGATAGCCGGGAAAGTACGGCGGCCCGGCATAGTGGCTGTGATAGACGACGGCGATGTCGAGATCGGCGCAGGCCTTCCAGACCGGCTCGATATCCGGGTGGTCCAGGGGGATGTCGTTGCGCGACTGCGGCAGAATCCCGACCATCCAGCGCTCCTTGCCCCAACGCCTGATTTCTTCCGCGCATTCTTTGGGCGCCGTGAGGAGCACGACCGGCGCGGCCTTCAGCCGGTCCGGAGCCTTCCCGCAGAAGTCGTGCAGATACCGATTGTACGCGCGCATGAAGCCGACGTCGATCTCATAATCGTTGAGCGAGCTTGTCGAACCTGCTCCCCCGATGAGGAACTGCACGTCAACCCCTTCCTCGTCCATATCGCGGAGCCGGGCGCTGGCGTCGTCGTCGATGGCTCCGGTGGTTGCGTGACGGGTGCCCATGTACTTCGACCTGGGCCTGAAATGGCCCGGCTCCGGAGCCGCCTTCCCCAGCAAGCGCGAATACGCGACGTGCTCACCGAGCGTATACGAATGGCGCCCTACGACCATGCCCTCGACGTCGCGGCGGTTCTCGCGTTTGTAGGGCTCTAACTCGGGCAAGCGCGCGCGCAGGCTGGCATCATAGAACGGTTCGAGCGTCTCGAGTGAAGGCCGGATGTGCGTGTCGGTGTCAAAAATTCGGAATCCGTTTTTCATGCTTATGTCCCCTAAGAATCTCCCCCAGTCCCAAATAAGGAAATTGGTCGGAGTATTGGAGTGTCGGAGTATTGGAATTCAGCCCGTTGCTCCAGTCCTTCATTGCTCCATCGCTCCTTTTCAATGCATTGGCGCCTTGCCGGGCGTGTGGGGTTTGAGAAAGCTTTTTATTCGCGCCACCGCCGGCGGGACGAGGTTTGACGGATGGCGCCATTCCGGGATGATTTCTGAGTTTGGTGCCAGTGCGGCAATCTCGTTTCCGATCACCCGCGGATGATCCAGGTTGTTGCCCGGCATGACAATCATGGGTGTGGGGCAAGTTTTGACGAAGTCTCTCGTGACGCTGAATACAAAGTCGCCGGTGAACATACGCTTCCCGAAAGCTTCAACCGTCTCCGGATCAAGTTCGGGCCGCTTCTCGGGAAGTTGCTTGGCCCAGCGACCGTACAGATTCTGGGCCAGAACATTGCGGTTCTCCTCCGAGATGCCGATCGGCTGCTCGATCACCGCGGCAACCACCCGCTGGGGCGCGTGCTGGATTAAACGCAGGGCGTACGAGCAGCCGATGCAGCACCCGAGCACGTGGAACCGCTCGATCCCCAAGTGGTTTATCAGTCCGAGCTGGTCCTCGGCGTAGCTGCCCCATGGATCTTCCAAGTCGAGAGGCCCTTTGGACCTGCCGGCATTTCGTTGGTCCATGGCGATGACCCAGTATTCCCGAGAGAAAATCTCTATTGGGTTGAACGCCGCCCGATTCCAGAAGCCGATGACCGAGTTCATGCCCCCCGGCGCGATCAGCAACAGAGGGAAACCTGACCCATAAGTCTCGTAATAAATGGAGAGCTCTCCACGCTCCCAAACGGACATCACTAATTCCTCCCTTGTTTATTATTCTGGCGCTTCAGGCTTTCGTGTGAGTAATCTGGCCAATACCGCTTCGTGTGCCGGGCGTTTTGGTTCACCACGAAGAGCGCGAAGTACACGAAGGGTTCGGATTTCTCTAATTTTCATTTTCCGTTGTTTGTGCTTAAATTGTTTTTCTTCGTGATCTTCGTGTTTTTCGTGGTGGAGACGCCCCCGCAGGAAACCCGAAGAGCCATTACTCTGTGAACGCCCGCCCGCCACTATCGGTGCAAAAGAATATCTGACTAACGGGGCGTCATGTCAAGCTCAGGCACGCGCGTATCCGCGATTGACGCCTGTCGGAACGAGACGGGGATGATCACAAAGGCGACGGTTGTTCGGTATCAGCAGCGCCGATTCACATGGCGCGCGTGGTACGCCGGTCTATTCGCGGCTTACTACCAATAGCGCAAATTGACATTGGAATAGCCGGTCGTATAGGCTTTAACTATGGTGAGCAGTTTCACGCGGCCGATTGTCTGGTGAGATTAGGGCGACGACCGGCAAGATAGGAGGGTTCTATGGCTAAACCCGAAGTGAAAGCGGACACGGACGCTTTTCGCCAGGCGTTTCACGAACGCATGCACGCAGCCCACATGTACGGGCTGTGGGAGCTGGCGAGTCAGATGACGCGGCATCCGCAGCCGAAAATGATCGCGCACATGTGGAAGTGGTCGCTGCTCGAATCGATCGTCGACGAGTCCAGCCGCGCGGTACCCGTGGGCGACGAGCGCCGGGCACTGCAGCTATTCAACCCCGGGCTCGGGGGCCGCTGGGCGACGACGAATAATCTGATCGCCGCCGTGCAGATCCTCCTTCCCGGTGAAGTTGCCCGGGCGCACCGCCACACACCGACCGCGATCCGCTTCATCATCGAAGGCACGGGCGCGTATACGGCCGTTGACGGTGAGCGCGTGTATATGGCGCCGGGAGACTTGGTCTTGACCCCGAGCTGGGCGTGGCACGACCACGGCAACGAAGCCAAGGAGCGGGTCGTGTGGATGGATGGTTTGGATATTCCGTTGGTGGCGTCGCTGGAAGCCATGTTCTTTCAATTTTACTCCGCGCCGCAAGTGCCCGCGTCCCGTCCACCCAACGCTTCCAAAGAGCTCTATGGCCACCCACATATCACCCCGACGTGGATCAAAGAGAGGCCGCAGTCGTCGCCGCTGCTGCTCTACTCCTGGGATCAAACGTGGCAGGCCCTCAAATCCTTGCACGACCACGAGGGCAGCGCTTACGACGGTATCGCGCTGGAATACCGCCATCCCCTGACCGGCGGCCCGGTATTGCCGACGATGGCCTGCATGGTGCAAATGCTCCGGCCCGGAGAGCGCACCCGGGCGCACCGCCATACGGGCAGCGCGGTGTACCATGTCGTTAGAGGCGATGGCTACACGGTCATCGATGGAAAACGCTTTAGCTGGAGCAAGGGCGACATCATCGCGCTGCCGCCATGGGCGGTGCACGAGCACGCCAACACGTCAAACAACGAAGGTGCGGTGCTTTTCTCGATTCAGGATGCGCCGGTGTTCCGGGCGCTCGGGCTTTATTACGAAGAAGCGCTGAAAGAGAACGAGGGTCATCAGGAAGTGACGTCGACGTTCGAGCCTGCGTGATGCGAGGGGGTGAAGGGTGAGGAGTCAGGCGTAAGGGCTAAGGAGTACGGAGTAAGGAGTAAGGAGTGCTTCGCCTGTCGGCAGGCGATTTCAATAAAACGCGAAACGCTATGTGAAAAAGCTGTAGGTGTACTTCGACCAGAGCTCCGCGCGAACGGTGAGTTTTCGCGCAGTCTGAAAAGGCCGCTAAAAAGAAGACCCCCGAACGGGCTTGCGATTGAGCTTCCACTTGGGTTATGAGGATTCTCGGGACTGACCAAAACGAGTTGGTGGAGTATGGGAGTACTGGAGTGCCGGGTTTACTCCATTGCTCTACGACTCCAGCATTCCAGCTGCATTGAGGAGCACATTTATGGAATATTTCGAGCCCAAAACCGTAACCGAAGCGCTGGCGCTGCTGGGACAATATGGCGAACAGGCCAAGGTGATCGCCGGCGGCACGGACGTCATGGTCGATATGAAATATAAGGAAGAGCCCGGTTATCTGGTGAATATCAAGCGGATTCCCGGACTGAACAACATCCAGGAGAACGGCGGCAGCTTGCGGATCGGTCCTCTGGTAACGATACGCGCAATCGAGACAAGCAAACTCGTGCGCGAGCGGCTGCCGCTGCTGTGGGAATCCTGTCATCAATTCGCTTCCCTTCAAATCCGCAACACCGCTACCATTGGCGGCAACGTCTGCAGGGCATCACCTTCCGGGGAGACCTTGGCGCCCCTGCTGGTGCTGGAAGCGAAGGCCAAGCTCGCGTTCTCCGATGGAGTAAAGAGTGAAGGATTCAAATCTTTGTTTCTCGGACCCGGCAGGACGGCTTTAGGCGCCAAAGGGTTGCTGATGGAAATTGAGATTCCGTATCCGCCGCAAGGAAGTCGCGGCGGATACCTCAAGCACGCGGTGCGCGGTGCGATGGATATCGCGATGGTTGGCGTCGCAGTGTTACTGACGCCAAACGCAGCGAAAAACAATGTGGAAGAGATTCGCATTGGCTTAGGGGCGGTGGCGCCGACGCCTATTCGGGCGGGCAAAGCCGAAGCGCTGCTGCGAGGCAAAGCGCCGACGACAACGCTGGTCAAGGAAGCCGCGGCTTTGGCCGCGGCGGAATCGAGCCCCATCAGTGATCAACGCAGCAGCGCCGAATATCGAGGCTGGATCGTCGAGGCCCTGACCGGGCGGGGCCTGGAACAGAGCTGGAAAGCGGCAACCGGCAAGGAGGTAGCCTAATGAGTCTGACAATTAACGTCACCGTCAACGGCAATTCCGTGAGCGCGACCGCTGAACCAGCCACGTCGCTCTTGGACTTTCTACGCGACACGCTGAACTACAAAGGCACCAAACTCTGCTGCAACACCGGCGAGTGCGGCGCCTGCACGATTATTTTTAACGGTGAGCCGATCAATTCTTGCGTCACCCTGGCCGCCGACGCCCACGGCGCAGAAATTACCACCATCGAAGGCTTGGCCGACGGCGACAAGCTGCACCCGGTGCAGCAAGCGTTCATCGACACCGGCGCGGTGCAATGCGGTTACTGCACCCCGGGTTACATCATGTCGGTCAAGGTGTTGCTCGACCGCACCAAGAAGCCCACTCCGGAAGACATCGAAGAAGCTGTTTCCGGCAACATCTGCCGCTGCACCGGCTACACGAAAATCGTCGACGCGATCTATCTCGCCGCCGAAAGAATGGCAGGGAGGGTTTAAGCTATGGCAAAAGCTGAACACACCGTAGTAGGCACCAGCCCGGCGCGCATGGGCGGCGTCGAGCGCGTCATCGGCGCCGGCATTTACGGCATCGACCTGATGCTGCAGGACGCGCTCTATGGCGGCATCTTGCGAAGCCAGCACGCGCACGCAAAAATCATCAGCATCGACACCAGCGACGCAAAGGCGATCCCCGGTGTCCACGCGGTTGTCACCGCCGCCGATGCGCCGGACATGCGCTACGGTCGCAGTTCCATCGACCGCTATATGCTGGCGAAACACAAAGTCCGCTACATGGGCGATCCCGTGGCTGCGGTGGCGGCGGATAGCCCGGCGCTCATGAAGCAGGCGCTGAAAAAAATCAAAGTCGTCTACGAACCGCTACCGGTGGTCCTAGATCCCGAAGAAACGATGCAGCCCAGCGCCCCGACCCTGCACGACGATATGCCGCTGCCGAAGAATCTGCCCGCGGACGCCAAGGTGAAGAACGTTTGCGGCTATACAGCCGTCGATGTCGGCGATCCTGAGAAAGCGATGGCGGAAGCCGACGTCGTGGTCGATGAAGTGTACGAGACCAAGATGATCCATCCACAATACCTCGAGCCGAGAATCGCGGGGGCGCGGGTCGAACCGGATGGCCGAATCACCGTCTGGGCCAACGCGCAGGCGCCCTTCAGCGTGCGGACCGATGTGGCGCGCCTGCTAGGAGTTCCGCTCAATAAAGTGCGCGTTTTGAGCACCGAGCTGGGCGGCGGCTTCGGCGGCAAGGCCAGCGGTATCACCTCCGGCGCCGCCATCGAGCCGATCTGCGCGCTCTTGGCGGTAAAAAGCAAGCGCGCGGTAATGATTGTCCTCGACAAAGCGGAGGAGACGATTTCCACGACGATCCGCTCCGGCGCGAGAATGTGGATCAAGACCGGAGTGAAAAAAGACGGCACCATCATCGCGCGCACGGGCAAGGTGATCTACGACGCCGGCGCGTACTCGGGTTTCGGCGCCATGGCCGGCGCGCGCTGCACCAACATGCTCGGCGGCTGGTATCTGATGCCCAACTGCCATATCGACGGCTACGTCGTTTATACGAATAAACAGGTTTGTGGCCCTGTGCGCGGTCCCGGCGGGCCGCAGGCCGCGTTTGCCGTGGAATCGCATATGGATTCGATCGCCGCCAAGCTCGGCATGGATCCGGTCGAGTTTCGCCTGAAGAATACGCCGAAGCCCGGCGACAAAATTATCGGCGTGGCCAAGCTGCGCGACGTCTCCCTCGGCGAGACGATTAGAACCGCGGCTGAGAATATCGGCTGGGGCAAGGTAAAGCTGGAAAAGAACCAAGGCATCGGCATCGCCACCGGCTCCTGGATCGAGAGCGCCGGCCCCGGTGGCGGCGCGATCGTTAAAGTCAACGAAGATGGCTCGGTGACGGTCCATATCGGCAAGATCGATATGGGTACCGCCCCAAGATTTGGTATTCCACTCATTGCTGCCGAAGAGCTGGGTGTACCCGTGAGCGATGTCACGGTGCTCAACGTCGACACCGACGCTAGTCCCTGGGATGCGGGCACCGTCGGGAGCCGGGCAATCATGGTTTCGGGCACCGCAACGCGGCTCGCCGCCATCGATGCGCGTAATCAGCTGTTAAAAATGGCCGCTAGCCGGCTCGAAGCGAACCCGGATGATCTCGAAATCAAGGACAGACAGATCCGTGTTAAAGGCACGCCATCCAAGTCTGTTCCCCTCGCGACCATCGCCACCGCGGCGCACAACGTGATCGGCGAAGTGATCGGCCGGGGCTACTGCGATAACCAGGCCATGGTCGCTGAGGAAAAGGCCCGCGGCAGCTCGCAACCATTCACGGCGCATGCGTGTATCGTCGAAGTCAATCCCGATACCGGCAGCGTGAAGATTTTAAAATACGTCGCCGTGCACGACATCGGCTTCCCCATCCACCCGGTGGCGGTCGAAGGCCAGATCGAAGGGGCCGCGGCCATGAGCATCGGCCAGGCGCTGTGCGAACAAGTCGTCTTCGACGACAAAGGACGCACAATGAATCCGTCCTTCGTCGATTATCTGATGCCGACGATCAACATGATGCCGCGCATAGAAACGACGCTTGTCCACGGCTACCCGGGCGCCGGACCGTACGGCGCCAAAGGCGCGGGCGAAATCGCCTGCGTCCCGCCGATGGCGGCGATCGCCAACGCCATCTATAACGCCACGGGTGTAAGGATCCGAACACTGCCGTTGAGCCCGGAGAATGTGTTAAGGGGGTTGAAGGAGGCGGGAAAGGCGTAGAAAAAACATCGGCCAGAAGACTCGCAAATACAAGAAGGGGAGCCAGCTGGCTCCCCTTCTTGTTTTCCTATGCATCGAAAGGGGGAGAATTCCCATGAGGAAGATTGTTCATAGACATTATTCGATCGCGTCATTGCAGACAGCACGCGCCGCGTTGATCGCGTTGCTGTTTCTCAGCTCGGCGTCCCGTGCTTACTCGGCAGATTCGGGCGGAGTTTACCCCGGGAGGCTCGTGATATCGAAAAGTAAGAATCTTTCCGCAGAAGAGCGGAAGGTGGAGGAGCGCTTTGCCAATTATCTCGAGGAACACACGGATGAAGCTGTTGCCCGCTACAAGGCAAAGTATGGAAAAGAAATCGACACCGACAACGCGCGAGAGCTTTCCGCCGACTATGCTCCGGGAGGGCCTGACGCGGAAGACCCGGCGACGATACGCGCGCGCACGAAATGGAGCGAGGCGGTGGAAGAACCCTCCAGGGCCTTGAGCAAAGAACTTTACCGCCGATCGTTACGGTCAATTCCGGCTCCGAACCAGCGCAAGCAAGTGATTTTCACCGCCGGAGGCGCGGGCGCGGGAAAGACAACAAGCATCGAACAAGTCCCCGGCCTGGCGCGCGCGGTCGATGCCGCGGAGATCATTTACGACACGACACTGTCCCACGTCAAGTCCGCGATGGATGAAGTCGAGCAAGCGCTGGCCGCGGGCCGCGTGGTCAGTATCATCTATGTGTATCGCGATCCGATTGACGCTTTTGTCGGCGGCGTGCTGCCGCGCGCGGAAGCAATGGGCAGAACCTTGCCGCTCGAGGCCTTCCTTGATACCCATATGGGGGCAGCGGATGTATTGGAAAAAATCGCCGCCGCCTACCAAGGAAACGACAAAGTTGCCATCGCCGTCATCGATAATAGCCGGGGAAGAGGAAACGCGGGGCCGTCGGACATCGGTTTTGTCAAAGTCGCGGCGGAAAAATATCGTCGCGATGAGCTGAAGGCAAAACTGTCCGCGGCGCTCGATGAAGCTTATGAAAAAGGGAAAAAGGGTGAAAAAGATGGCATCTCGGAAGCCGTCTATAGAGCCATTAAAAGAGATGCCTCTTAAAGATTATACAAATCTCTTGGTTGACGACATGGTGAAAACACTAAACACCAAGACGCAGAAGCGCGGGGGAAAAAAGCATCGTGAGAGGTGACGTTTGGCGGTGATCGACGGCAATGTGTTTTTTTGGCCCGTTGCTGGTGTGGCGGTTTAAGCGAGGGGCCTTGACGTGATAATCACCGACCCGCCGCAATTGGATGCCGTGCCAAGAAATCTTGCAGCGCGGTAAGGCCACCGCTCCCGTCCCAAAATGTCATATGCTTCACGCTGGGAATCAAAAATAGTTCCGAGCGGGGTGTGAGCTCGGCTAGACGCCTTGCGGTTTCCACCGGCGTGCTACCGCGCCGGCTCACGTCGTCGTCGGCACCGCACAGAATCAGCGAAGGTACTTTCACCTGGGTGGCTTGCCTCAGAATGTCCCAAGTGAGGCGCGCATCCTCGTGGCGGCGAAAACATTCGACCGTACTCTGTCCCGACCAGACCGCATTGGCCAGTGCGATCACCACATCGCCATGGTCGCGATAAAATTTGGGGCTGAAGGCCATGATGTCGTTTTCTACGTAGGCACGAATGTAACGCTCGAAACCCGTTTTGCGAATTTCGTGTTCCGTGTCGGGCGAAACGGTCCGCGGGCTGCCGCTCAGCGTTCTCGCTCCGGACCCCGAGGCGGCGATGGTGAGCGTTGCCGTCAGGTCCGGCCGCGCGATGGCCATTGCTTGCACGATCTGCCCGCCAAGAGCGAAACCCACCGCGTGGCAACGAAGGATTCCGAGATGCTCCAGTAACCCGATGCAATCCTGAGCGAATTGCGCGACTGTGAAACCGTCTGGCGGTTTGCTGCTCCGGCCGGTTCCGCGACAATCAAAGATGACGGTTTTAAAGCGCTGCGAGAGAAACGGTACAACGGTAACGTTCCACGTATCCGACGGCCACCAGGAAGCGGGCGCGAGCAGAATAGGCTCGCCTCGGCCGTGCTCCTCGTAGTAGATATCAATGTCGCCCAGGTTTGCTTGCGGCATCTTGAGACTTGCGATAATCCCTTCCCTTATCAGTCGCGGTATCAACTTGATAGGATTCGAGACCTAATCCGAATGAACCCCGCTGTCAACAGCGGACGTCTCTGTCCGCCCTTTCTTGCACAACCTCACTGGACAGGCTAACGTTAACGAAGCCCGATCCGTTCGGATGAGCGAAGGAGTATCCACCCCTGAGAGCCAGCGCGGCTGGGCCGCAACCAAAGCAGCAAGCCTTATTCCACCACAGAGGCACAGAGTTCGCAGAGTTCGGAGTATTTCTTGATCAAGAACTCTTTACTCCGTGCTCTCAGCGCCTCCGCGGTTAGCGACCCGGAAGGCTGAAGACCCCGAATTCAAACTCAAGGACAGGATTTTTACTGATGAGCACTGAACCCAATAAAGTAATCTATTCGATGGTCGGCGTCAGTAAGTACTACGACAAGCGGCCCGTTCTCAAGGACATCTATCTTTCCTATTTCTATGGTGCGAAAATTGGCGTGATCGGTCTCAACGGATCGGGCAAATCGTCACTGCTGCGCATCCTGGCGGGGGTGGACAGGGATTTCGACGGTGAGGCCGTTATTTCGCCGGGCTATACGGTCGGGTATCTGGAGCAGGAGCCGTTGATCGACGATGCGCGAACCGTGCGCGAAGTTGTCGAAGAAGGAGCTCAAGACACGGTCGATCTGCTGAAGGAGTTTGAAGCGATCAACGCCAAGTTTGCCGAAACGATGTCCGACGACGAAATGAATAAGCTGCTCGAGCGCCAGGGCGATGTGCAGGAGAAACTCGACCATCAAGATGCCTGGGATCTCGATGCGCGGCTGGAGATGGCCATGGATGCGCTGCGGTGCCCGCCACCGGACACGCCGGTGAAGGTGTTGTCGGGCGGCGAACGCCGCCGCGTGGCGCTATGCCGGTTGCTGTTGCAAAAGCCCGATATTTTGTTGCTTGACGAGCCGACGAATCACCTCGATGCCGAGTCGGTCGCTTGGCTCGAACATCATCTGCAAAGTTATCCCGGCACGATCATCGCCGTGACCCACGATCGATATTTCCTGGACAATGTCGCGGGTTGGATTCTGGAGCTGGATCGAGGCCAGGGCATCCCGTGGAAGGGCAATTACACGTCGTGGCTGGAACAGAAGCAGGAGCGTCTGCGGCGCGAGGAAAAGTCGGAAAGCGAGCGGCAGAAGACGCTCGAACGCGAGCTGGAATGGATCCGCATGTCGCCAAAAGCGCGCCGCGCGAAAGGTAAGGCACGCATCACCGCCTATGAGTCTTTACTCGATCAGGAGTCGCAGGCGCGGCGGGAAGACTTGGAGATCCCCATTCCGCCGGGGCCGCGACTCGGCAACGTCGTGGTCGAAGCCGAAGGCGTGAGCAAAGCGTATGGCGATCGCTTGCTGGTCGAAGACATGGTCTTCAAGCTGCCTCCCGGCGGCATCGTCGGCGTGATCGGTCCCAACGGCGCCGGCAAGACAACATTGTTTCGAATGATCACGGGACAGGAGAAGCCCGATAGCGGCACGATTCGTATCGGCGAAACGGTGGTGCTGGCGTATGTCGATCAGAGCCGCGCGCTCGATCCAAAGAAATCAATCTGGGAAGAGATCAGCGGCGGCGCCGACTTGCTGAAAATCGGCGCGCGCGAGGTGAACTCACGCGCCTACGTCGGACGCTTTAATTTTTCCGGCACGGATCAGCAAAAGAAAGTCGACCGGTTGTCGGGCGGCGAACGTAATCGGGTCCATCTGGCAAAGATGTTGAAAGAGGGCGCGAACGTTTTGTTGCTCGATGAGCCGACTAACGACCTGGACGTGAACACATTGCGCGCGCTGGAGGAAGCGCTGGAGAACTTCGCCGGTTGTGCGGTTGTGATTTCGCACGATCGCTGGTTTTTGGATCGGATCGCGACGCATATCCTCGCGTTCGAAGGCGACAGCAAGGTGGTTTGGTTCGACGGCAACTACACGGAATTCGAGGCCGATCGAAAGGCGCGGCTCGGCGCCGCCGCAGAGCGACCGCACCGGATCAAGTATCGACAGTTGACGCGGGGGTAAAGGCTGTTTTTTGGCGCCCGCTGCTAACGAGAACGGATTAAAGGAGCCTGGCATGATCCTACGAACTGAATCGATCTGTGTTTCCCGCTTTTTCATCACCGCGCTTGTCGTTGTCGCACTGGCCGCGGGTCTTGCTGTGTTTTCCCGCTCCGGTTTCAGCCAAACCGGTGCTTCGAAAATGAAAATAGGGATCATCGGGTCCGGCGATATTGGCGGCACGTTGGGTGCTTTATGGGTGAAAGCCGGCCATCCGGTAATGTTCTCGTCCCGTCATCCAGAGGAGCTCAAGCCTTTGGTTGAACGGCTCGGTCCCCTGGCGCGCGCTGGTACCGTGACGGAAGCCTTAACATTTGGCGAGGCTATTTTGATCGCGGTGCCCTATGCCGCTTACCCGCAGATCGGCAAAGACTATGCCGGAGAGCTTCGTGGGAAGGTTGTACTGGATGCCGGCAACGCAGTTCCGGGGCGCGACGGGGAGATCGTCCAGGAAGCCAATGCGAACGGGATCGGTATCACCTCGGCCAAGTATCTGGCGGGGGCCCGCATCGTGCGGGCATTTAACACGATGAGCTATCGACTACTCGCCCGCAACGCTAATCGAGCCGGGGCGCGTATGGCTATCCCCATTGCGGGTGATGACCCGGAGGCCCTAACCATAGCGTCAGCGTTGGTTCGAAACGCCGGTTTTGATCCGGTGATCATCGGTTCGCTCGAAAGCGCCAAGTATTTTGCTCGAGGAGCGCCCCTATACGGACAGCAAATCACGGCCGAGGAGATGCAGCAGCGCCTCAAGACGCTCCGCTAAGCAGTGCGATGCGGAGGCAAGCTGGACCCCCGATGAATACATTCGGGGGTGACAATTTCGGAAACACTCTCATAAGCCTTTTCTCCATAGCCCACGGCTTGCTGCGGCGTAGTTCATTCACCTGTCAGTGCAGGCGTTTGGTCAAAGCAACGTAGTGCTCTGCCACGATGCGGATTCCAAAAGCAGAAAAATGGCGGTTGTCGCTGAAGTAGGGGTTCTGTCCTGCAGCAACGGTTCGCTCGTAGATGTAGCGGCTGATATCGGCGCAGGCAAAAGAATATTCCTGGCACATCTTTAGCCCGTCCGCGCGGCGGGGATCGAGATCGATGAAGGTAGTGGCTTGCCGGGCAAGATTGGCGTAGATCTCGGATTCATCGGGATGGATTAAAATAGAAATTTTCCAGGAGCGCCCGCGGGAAAAAGCTGCCAGGTCGTCGAAAAAAAACTTCAGCGCGGCGCGCTCTTGTCGATTCAGGGACTGCGGCACGGTATAGTCGGCGGGATCGTGGTCGTAGTGGATCTTGATGGAGGCGTTTTGGCCGACGTTGAACTGCCATGGCGTCGTGCGGGCTGGCACGGGCTCAGCGCGAACGAAAGAGTATACAAATGTGGATTTACGCCAAGCGTCGAAGTAAGCGGCCCAGACAAATAACTTGTGAAACGAGTTTGACAGGGAAAGAAAATTGCGGCTGAAATATTTATTCAGGCTGACGAAGTCGTTATAGGCGTACAGGTAGAACGCGACGTGGGCTCCGGGATCAATCCTGCCGGCGACGTATCTTAGCGTCGAAAGATAGTCGACAGGGCTATTACCCGTAACGCCGAATATACAGGGCTGAATTCCCATGCTGGACAGCGCCGGCCCGAAGCTTTGGGCGTAGGGAATACCGCTGCCATAGATCATGGAATCGCCGATGAGAACGAACTGACAGCGATCGGGGTTGCCCCGTCCGGTATCCGGATCAGCCCGGAACCCGTCCTTTCCGATCAGAATCTCTTTTAGGCCCCAGCTGTAGCCTTCAGGCAAGGTTTTATTGACACGCGGGTTGCGGCGGCGAAAACCCGCGGTGTAGTGGGAACGATCGAACGCCACGTATCTGTCGGCATTCATCCCCGGGTTATTGATCGACCAGATCAGCTCGAAACCGATCACGCAAGCCGGCAGGATCAAAAGGAAGCCGAGGAAGCGCAGCAGGTTGAACTTCCAAAACAAAAACCAGAAAAGCACGATCCACACGGGCCAGGCAATGAGGGGCGCCCGTAGGGGCCCGGCGATCAGTCCGATGACAACCGCGTACAGAGTGCCGAGGAGAAAAGAGATCAAGAAGATGCCAAGGATTCTAAGGCTAACGCGCATTCGTCACCCGTTGTATTACTATATTGAAAGTTTTCGCACCTTGCGCAAAATTTTACGGCTGTCAATTATCACGAATTCGCCATTCGACGAAACACTTTCTCACCACGGAGATCGCGAAGGAAACGAAGGATTCGGAGGATCCACCGCGGAGGCGCTCAGGACGCGGAGGGGAGAGTTCTTGATCAAAAGATACTCCGAACTCCGTGAACTCTGCGTCTCCGTGGTGAAATACTGCTTTGGTTGCGGCCCAGCTCACACGCTGGGAAACTTGCGGGGTGCCGACGCAGCGATACCGTTGGACTCCGGACCTATGAACGGCGCCAGGCTGTTCCAAATCATAGGGCATTAGGATCGCTTCTTTCCCATTAACGAGGCCCGGCAACTTACTCGTGGAGAAAGCATGCTACGGCGTGTCCGCGGTCCTTCTCTCGCAAGACCGGCTCCTCCTGGCTGCAGCGCGCCATCACCATGGGACAGCGCGTGTGAAACCGGCAACCCTTGGGAGGATCGATAGGCGAGGGCAGGTCGCCTTTGAGGATGATCGTCTTGCGGTTCCGCGCCAGCCTTGGGTTGGGAATCGGCACCGATGAGAGGAGCGCCTGAGTGTAAGGATGCAGCGGATTGGAAAACAGGTCTTCTACCGGCCCTTGCTCGACGATCAAACCCAGATACATCACCGCGACGTGCGTAGCCAGAGAGCGCGCCACGGAGAGATCGTGGGTGATAAACAAGTAAGATAACTTGAATTGCGCTTGCAATCTTTTCATCAAAGCGAGGATCTGCGCTTTCACGGACATATCGAGAGCAGACACCGGCTCATCAGCGACGACGACCTTTGGGTGGAGCGCCAACGCGCGCGCAATGCCCACGCGCTGGCGCTGGCCGCCGCTTAGCTCGTGGGGATGCCGGTTCAGGTAGAGATGCGCCGGGGAGAGCCCTACCAGTTCGAGCAGGTCCGGCGCTTGCCGCGCGCCGTTCTCCTTCTGGTCGCCCCGCAAAGAGAAAGGCTTTCTCAGGATCTGCAGAATGGTTTTCCTCGGGTTGAGCGAGGCCAGCGTATCTTGAAAAATGATTTGCAGCTGCGGGCGCAGCCGCAGCAATTCGCCGCCTTCGAGGCGCAGCAAGTCGCGGCCCAGAAACCGTACCTGGCCCGAGGTGGGTTCGATAAGCCGCAGCAAGAGTTTTCCCGTCGTTGACTTACCGCAGCCGCTTTCGCCCACCAACGCCGTGGTTTCGCCTTCGTAGAGAGACAGGCTGACCCCGTCCACGGCGCGCACCACGCGCGTCGAGCGCGCGAAAAAGCCTTCCCGCAAAGGGAAATGCTTTTTCAAGTCGATGGCTTCGAGGATGGCGTTGCGTTCACGCATGAGAGTGGTACAGCCAACAGCTCGCCAGGTGACCGGGCTTCAATTCGTCCAGCGGGGGTTCCTTCTCTTTACAGAGATCCATGACATGCGGGCAGCGCGGGTGAAACCGGCATCCCGCAGGGGGGTTCGAGAGGTCGGGGACGGACCCCTCGATGGTGGTCAGAGTCGCACTGAATTCAGCGATGCTCAACGCAGATTTCAGGAGACCTTGAGTATAAGGGTGAAGCGGCTCCTCAAAGAGACTAAAGACGTCGGCTGTTTCGACGATTTTGCCGGCGTACATCACGTAAACCCGGTCGCACATCTCCGCGACGATTCCGAGGTCGTGGGTGATCAGCAGGAGAGCGGTGCCTTTCTGTTCCCGGATGGATTTCAACAATGACAAGATCTGGGTTTGAACGGTCACGTCCAGCGCCGTCGTGGGCTCGTCGGCGATCAGCAGAGCAGGATTGTTCACGATGGCAATTGCGATCAACACGCGCTGGCGCATGCCGCCGCTCAGTTCATGGGGATACTGCTTGATCACTCGCTCCGGGTAGGGGATCCCGACGGACTGGAGCAACGTGACAAGCTCGCGCTCTCCCGTGTCGCCGGCCGCCGCCTCGGCGATCTGCGTGCCGATCCTCATCACCGGGTTGAGAAACGTCATCGGATCCTGAAAAACCATGGCGATCTGACGTCCCCGGAGAGCGCGCATCTCATCTTCAGAAAGGTCCAAGAGATCGCTTCCTTGAAACGAAATGTGCCCGCCTTCGATAGCCGCGGGTGGAGAGGGGATGAGCCGCATGATGGAGTGGGCGGTCATGGTCTTGCCGCACCCCGATTCACCGACGAGCCCGACAGTTTCGCCCACGTTGATGCGGAGACTCACGTCATCCACCGCCCGGACACAGCCGGCCCGCGTGTGAATGTAGGTCTTGAGTCCGGTAATCTCCAGCAAACGCTCGTCCATTCAGTCCTCGCCGCGCCTCGAATCAAAGATGTCAGGTGTTCTGCAAACGCGGTACTACTATCCTTGAAAGTTCTCGCAGCTTGCGCAAATTTTCTGCATCATTTGATGGAACACTTACTAACCACGAAGGACACAGCGCGGCTGCGCCGCAAGCAAAGCAGCATTTCACCGCAGAGACGCGGAGTTCGCAGAGTTCGGAGTATTTATTGATTAAGAGCCTCTTTTCTCTGTGCCCTCAGCGCCTCCGTGCCTCCATGGTGAACTATCCGTAACGTTCCTACCGTGGACTGAAAAGTTTGCGCAAGCTTAGCGAACTTCCAACCATAGTAGGACGAAGAATTCGGAGATGTTTTTTTGTTCTAAACTTCGTGCTCTTCGCGCTTTTCGTGGTGAAACTTGTTGTTTGGTTGCGGCGCAGCCGCGCCGTGGCTCTGTGTTGAATACCCTTCACAATAAACCATTCTTTTCTCGCGTCTCGGCTACTTCTCCTTGAGCTTCGGGTTCAGGACGTCGTTGATGCCGTCGCCGAAAAGATTAAGCGCAAGCACCATGATCGACAAGGCCAGTCCGGGAAACAGAACCAACCATGGCGAGATACGCATCTGATCCTGCGCGTCGCGCAGTAAGGACCCCCAACTGACGACGGTGGGGTCTCCCAGGCCCAGAAAGCTCAGCCCGGCTTCTAAGAGAATGGCCCGGGCGACGAGAAAAGAGCCGACGACGATCGCCGGCGGGATCGCATTGGGAAGAATCTCCGAGAAGATGATACTCCGGTCGCGCTGCCCCATGGCCCTGGCGGCGAGGACAAATTCCCGCTCTTTCAAAGTCAGAAACTGCGCCCGCACGACGCGCGCGATTTCCGGCCAGCCCAGGACCCCGATGATGAGAATAATCTTGCCGATGCCGGTGCCAAGCATGGCGATAATGAGGAGCGCAAGGAAAAACCGGGGAATGACGAGAAAATATTCTGCCAGCCGCATCAGCAAGTTATCGGTAAAACCGCCGAAGTAACCCGCGCAAGATCCGATGAACATGCCGATTACAAGAGATGTGCCCGCCGCCAGAATGCCGACGGCAAGGGAGACGCGACTACCATAGAAGACCCGACTCATGCTGTCTCTGCCCAGGTCGTCGGTTCCCATCCAATGCCCGCGCTGAGGGGGGAGAAACGCGTCGTTGCTCAAGGCGAATGGATCATGAGGCGACACCCAGGGCGCCAACACGGCCAAGACGATGAAAATCACGGTGATGTACAAGCTGATCTCAGCCGTCTTGTTTTTCGTGAATTGTTGCCAGAACTCGCCGGTCTTTTGAAACGGGCTCATCTGCGCGTCCTTTGAGTTTCGAGTTTAGAGTTTAAACCCGAAACAGGAGGCACGAAGTTAGAAACTCTCACAATTCTATTCACCATACTTGACGCGCGGATCCAGCCAGGCGTAAATCAGGTCCACGATCAGGTTTGCGCCAACCACTAGGACCGTCGTGATCAGCAGATTCGCCATCAGGACCGGATAGTCGCGGCGCAAAATCGATTCGTACATGAGTCTGCCAATACCGGGCCAACCAAAAACCGTCTCCACCAGCAGAGCGCCGGTAAAGACAAAGCCAAGGTCGAGGCCGATGATGGTGACGACCGGTAATAGCGCGTTGGGTACCATGTGGGAAAAAATCACTTTGTTCGCGCGCAGGCCTTTTGCGCGCGCCAGCACGACATAGTCCTCGAAAGACACTTCCAGCATGCTCGCGCGCATGACGCGCGCGTTGATGGCCAAATGCCGTATCGCCAGAGCCAGAACCGGCAAAATCATGTGCGCGGCCCGATCTTGGAGAGCGGCAAATCCGGACAGATCCACACCCAGAGTCTGCCGGCCCTGGGCCGGCAACCACGAGAGCTGGATCGAGAACAACAGCATCAACATTTGCCCGAGCCAGAAGACGGGAAGACAGTAGCCCACGAGAGCGAACACGCTAAAGACATTGTCGAAGAAAGAGTAAGGCTTTTTGGCGGAAAGGATTCCCAACCAGACTCCTATGAGCGCCGAGAAAATAAGCGCGGGCAGCATGAGCTGCAAAGTGGCCGGAATGCGGCCGACGATGACGTCGAGGACCGGTTGCCGGTAATAGAACGAATAGCCCAGATCGCCGCGCGCGATGTTGCGCAGATAGACCGCGAGCTGAACATAGAGCGGTTGATCGAGGCCAAAAGCTTTCTTGATTTCTTCCACGAGCGCGGGAGGCGCAGGGAATTCTCCTACGAAGGCCTGTACCGGGTCACCGGGAGCGAGGTGCAATAAGACAAAATTAAAGGTCACCACGGACAACAGGAGAGGAACCGCATGGATGATCCTCTTCAGGATGTAGGTCTTGATCGTTTTCTGTTCAGCCACGCGTCTTGGTTATCGAGAGGGTTGGGCTGCATTGTGCCCGAAAATTGCGACGACATCCACGGCAATGCAACAGGGATTGTCCGCTTGAAAAATTAACGGATTGATCTCGACCATTTTGAGCTCATCGCGTCGGGCAATCAATTGTGACAGCCGGACGATGGCCGAAATCAACGGCGATTTTCCCGGTGCGTTAGCGGCGCCCAGGCGCCGCAGCGCATGGCTGACCCCGCTTTCGAGGATCATCTCTTCGGCTTCGGGTTCTTGTACCGGCGCCAGGCGGGTTGCAACGCGCGCGCCAGCCTCGACGAAGAGGCCGCCAAGTCCGAAAAGGACAAGCGGTCCGAACTCAGGGTCCAAGCGCGCTCCGGCAAACAATTCCAAAGGACCGGGAATCATTTTTTGCACCATCACGGAGAAACAGGAACCAAGTTTCGGCGCGAGCTTTTCCTGCAACACGGCAAACGCGCTGGCAAGTTCGCAAGGGCCGCCGAGATTGAGCAAGACGCCGCCGCTTTCCATCTTATGCGTCAGGCCCGGGACCGAAGGCTTCAAGGCCACGGGGTAACCGACATGTTCCGCTGCGCGTTCGGCCGCGGCGAGCGATGCGCACAGCTCGTAAGGGGCGACTTCAAGTCCCGCTTGTTGGATCAGCGTGAACCCCTCTGCGTCGGAGATCGGGGCGGCGGCTTGGCTCTCTGTTGACACCGCATTTGCCTCCGGCAAAATGCCCCGGGGCGCCGGGTCTTGCCTGGGTCGACCGGAGGGGGTCCAGTTCCAGAATGACATAAAGTTGGCGATTGCCTGAAAGCACTTGCCGATTTCCTGCAAAAAGGGAGCCCCGCAGCGATCGCGAAATTCAGTACCGTATGGCGAGACCGGGTGCGAGGCGCGGGAATAGAAGATGATGGGTTTGCCGGCTTGCCGGGAATACGCGATCATTTTCTCGAAGCCGGCGGTGCGGGCGGCAGACTCAGGTCCGTGGGGGAGGTCTCCCTGCGCGGCAATCAGACCGACATCGGGCTCGTTGGCGAAAAGTTGTAAGCAGCGAAAAGCGGCGTCGGGGTTTCCCGCGCCCGCTGCCCCGAGATCGAGCGGATTCCCGGCGCCGCTGCCAACTCCGAGGACCTCTTCAAGTCGAGACAGCGTTTCGGTCGCCGGCACAGGGAATTCGATTCCTAACTTATCCTCCAGATCGTGCAGATAACCGCGGCCGCCGCCGGAAAGGGCGATCGCGGCAACGCCCCTTCCTCTGGGCGGTGGACAGCGCAGAAACAGCTCGGCAGTGTCAACCGCTTCGTCAAAGCCGCGCACTTCGACGGCGCCATAGCGGCGACGAAAGGCGGCAAACGCTTCATAGGAACCCGCGAGAGCGCCGGTGTGCGAGAGGGCGGCGGCCTGCCCGCGCGGTGATGTCCCGATCTTGAGGACAAGCACAGGTTTTCCGGCGGTGCGGGCGCGCTCGCAGGCAAGAGCAAACTCGGCAGGGCGGCGAACGGCCTCCAACACCAGTGCAATCACCCGAGTCGAGTCATCAGCAGCGAGAAAATTCAAATAGTCGGCGGCATCCGTATTCGCTTCGCTTCCGGAAGCCGCGCAATAGCTCAACCCCAGCCCGCGCATCATGGCGTAGCGCGCCATCCCGCCCATCAGCCCGCTGCTTTGAGAGACCAGGGCGAGGCCCCCTGCCCGAAACAGTTCCACGCCGAACTCGGCCAGGGTGAGGACGTGTTCCCTCGTGGAAACGTTGCCGAGACAATTGGGTCCACCGATGCGGATTCCATGGTGCTCGGCGGCGGCGACCATTTCTTTTTCCGCCTCGTTACCGGCGGCGGTGTTGGCTTCGGAGAAGCCGCCGCTAAATACGACCGCGGAGCGGCAGCCGCGCGCGCCCGCCTGGTCGATAACCTCCGGCACGTGGTGTGCGGGAATGATGATGACGAGCTGGTCAAGCGGGCCGGGAACCTCCTGGACGGAGGGGTAGCAGGGTGAGCCGTACAGCTCGCGGTAACGTGGGTTGACGAGATGCACCGCGCCGGGAAAGCCGTAAGCGCTCAGGTTGTGAAAAATTCGCGCCGACCAGGACGCAGGATTTTCAGAGGCGCCGACAATCGTGATCGATTGCGGGCGCAACAGCGGTTCGACGTCACGATACCCGGATCGATCCAGCATGTTCAGGCGGGAACGCGCGGGTACGTCTTCGTGCTGTGCGTCACACCCATTCGCACCATCATCTCGGCGGTCTGGATGCTGGTCGCCAGAGCGTCGAGCACCGGCACGCCGATTTCGGCGGAGAATTCAGCCGCAGAGTACTGCACGGGAACCATGGTTACGCCCATAGGAACGATAACCTCCGCCCCTGCGTCAACGACAAGCTGGCGCGCGAGATCGAGGAAGCGTGCGCGCATGACGTCACGCCGTTTGGTGCTCTCCGGCAGAGGGATCTGGACGGCGCGGATACCGACGATGTAGCGCCGCACGCCCCAAGCGTGCATGTTCTTGCGCATGAACGGGATACTTTTCTCTTCGTAGGAGATGACGCCGAGACGATCGCTCAGCTGTGCCCCGAGATGAAGGACCGATTGGCCGGCGCCGACGACTGGAATCCGCACCAGATTGCGCGCCAACTCAACTCCGACATCCAGCGTGCCGAAAGGGACGACGGCTTGAAAGCCTTCGGCTTCCGCTCTTTGCGCCATCTGGCCGACTAGTGGACCGGCGGCCAGGGCGTTGGCTTGAGAGTTCGAATGTTGAAAGAAAGTGGCTTTGATCACACCGAAACCGACCTCGGTCCCGGGCGATGCGCAGCGCAAAACTGCTTGCCGGCGCCGTTCCGCTTCTTCGGGCGGGTATTCGCCCAAAACAACAAAAATTTTCATCTCCGTTCTCCTTTTTGTTTTACAGTACAGGCTTTCTGCCGACGAGCACGCGGGTATCGCGTCGAAAATGGTCTTTCATTACTGAGCATTGACGGGCTATGTTCTTTCGAGAGAAATCCTCCTCAATCCCCTCTTTTCGAAGGGGGAAGTTATAGAGAGTGACAATTTCAAATTCGCCATTGCAAAGAACTCCGGTTTTTCACTTCCCCTCCTGGAAAAAGCATGCCCTGTGCCGGGTCGAAGGGAGGAGCGATGGGAGATTTGGACAATAGCAGGCCTTTTAGTTGCCTTGGAGCAGTCTTCCGAATCCCTGCCTTGGGCTCCAGCAATCGAGTTGGTGGCACAAGTCCCAAATGACGGCAATCTGGTTTGTGATCACAGGCTTGTCGAATTCTTCCTCGAGCCGCCGGATGACCGGAAGGGTGAGCCAGGACCCGCCGCCGATATAAACGGCGTCTGCGTTCGGGAAACCTTCGAGCGCTCCCCGGCCGAGATCGTAAGCGAGATCAATGCTGGCTTGATCGCTCATTTTGACAAATTCGCTCGGAACCATGGAGCGGCTGTGGGTGCCGATCATCGAAACTCCGCCCTGCGCGAAAAACTGCTTCAGTGTTTCATTCATCTGCGGGTTCCATTTGTTGGCAGCGACGATTTTCTTGAGGCCGAGGCGCTTGGCGGCGGCAACGACGCAGTAGACCGTGGAGGTTGCGCGGACTTTCGTTCGGTCGCGGATGTGTTGGAGGAGCTGGTCGATATACTCGGGCCCGACCAGCAGAGGGAGCGGGACTCCCGCCTGAAGAAAGACGTCGACCCCGCGCTCCATCAGCAGTTCGAGGTCTTTATCAAGAGTCAAGAAGGCGCGCTGCACGTCCTCTTTGCTGAATTCCTGAACGCCGACCGGAATCATCACCAGCATGACCCCTTTGGGCGCGGCCTGATAAAATTCAAAAGGACCGTTGTCGATCACCGACAAGGGCGAGAGATAACCGATTTTCTTTTGTGGGATGTAGTCCTCGAACATGCTTTAGTTCTCCTTGCAGCCTTTGACCGATCACTGACCACTGGCTACTGATTCCTGGCTTCTGACTACTGACCGCTGACTACTGATAACTGACGTCTCCCGGTTATCCGCCCGCAGCGCCGAAGATATCGGCAAAGAGTTTCTGATAGTAACCTACCTTGTCGCCGATGTCAGGATTGTTGATATAAAGCTTGATTCCCTTCGGCACCCACGGAGTCTCGATTCCCGTGCGCGCGGGTTCGCGACTCTCCGTAAGATAGGTTTGCTGTCCTTCTTCGGAAAGCAAATAGTCCATAAAAAGCTTGGCCGCGTTGGAGTGCGGGGCATTTTTGCTAATGCCTCCGGTAATCGTATGCACAATCGCCGGCTCAAGCACGTGGAAATCAATCGGCGCTCCGCTTTTCTTTACGCGCACTACGTTGTCGGCATACATGTCGATCACCATCGGAATTTCTCCAGCGGCCATTAAGTTCGTGAGTAAAGTGGTTCCCGAGCGCAGGCTCACGTTCTGGCGCGCAAGTTTTTTCATAAACTCGACGCCCGGGCTCTCGCCCATGATCTTGAGCAGATTGACGAACCAAACGTAGGAAGCGTCTTCAAGCCCCAGTTTGTCTTTCCACCGCGGATCAAGCAAATCCTGATAAGAACGAGGCAACTCGTCCTTGCGAACCAGTTTGGTATTGTAGCCTACAGTGTGAAGGATCTTATAGAGGGCGGTGTAGTAACCTTCGGGGTCCTTGAGATCGGAGCTGAAAAATTTCCTCTCGGGGGACTCATACTTCAGCAACAGCCCCTTCTTCTTAAAGATGTCGATATACCAGTCCGTCGTGCGCACGATATCCGCGATGTGCTTGCCGGCTTTGCTTTCCGCTTCAAACCGGACGAGCAGTTTTTGGCTCTGGATGCGAAATTTCTTTACCTGGAGAAATGGGTATTGTTTGGAAAAATTTTTGCCGAGGATTTCGTCGATCTCGCTGGAGCCCCCACCGTACCAGACGACTTCTCCCTCCTTCTTCGCCGCTTCGATGACCTCGGGGCTGGCGGCACGCGCCAACGATGATAATGCCAAAAAGCCTAGCGCTGCTAACAGAGCGATAAGGAATCTATGCATCGTGTCCTCCTTAAAGCGCAAGTTTCCGTCCACTAGGAACAAGAGAATCGAAGAAGCCTTTCTTCCGCTATCACAGGCAATCATGTGGAAGCAAGGGGGAGAAGCCGCTAGTCGACAGCTCCGATGCGGGCGCCGATCTTTCGGGCCGCCCACGTCACGAACATCAAGAAGATCACCATGAGGACGCCCAAGGCCGAGACGGTGTTGTACAGGCCAGATTCCCAGAGGTCGAATACTAGAATCGAGAGTACGATACTGTCCTGGGTATAGAGCAGAATCGAGGTGGAAAGTTCCCGTAAGGATACAATCGCGATGTAGACCCAGCCGGCGATGAAACCCGGCATCAAAAGCGGGAGCAGGATCTTGCCAAAGGTCTGTAACCAGCTGGCGCCGCTGGCCACGGACGCTTCCTCGAGCTCTTTGCTGATCTGGATCATCGACGCGGACGCCGCGCGGATTCCGTAGGGCAGGTATCGGGTCATGTAAGCGATGAACAGGATCCACAGCGTGCCGTAGATCGGTATCGGAAGCGTGAGATACAAAACGAGCAGGCTCACTCCCAACACGAGCCCCGGGATGGCGATCGGTAGAAAAGCAAGATTGTCGAGGAGGACGCGCCCGCGCAGCTTCGATTTAACCGTGACCCAGGCGATGAACGAGGTCAGCAGCATCACGGCCGTCGCGCTGGCAAAGGAGAGTACGAGGCTGTTCGTGAGGGCCGTGCGCCCAAAAGGAAGCGCAACAAGGTCGCCGTAGCTTTTCCAAGAGAGGAGGGGAAGCATTTTCCACGAAGGCACCGCCATATAGGGGGTGAGGGACGACCACACCAGGTTGACCACCGGAACAACAGCGGTGAGCGCCATGAGGAAAAGAGAAAAGCCACACACCGGATATCTCCACACCCCCAGGTCGATGCGGTGGGGCCGGTACCCCTTGCCGGTGATGGTCGCAAACCTTTCTCCTGTTTTGGTCATGCGGGTGTAAAGCCATACTCCGGTTACGCTGATGACAAGAAGGGTCAATGAATAGGCGCCGGCGACACCGTACTGTGGCCGCAACCTTTGCAGCGCGCCGTAAATCTTTGTCGTGAAAACGAAGACGCCGGCCCGGGCCCCAACCAGGGCGGGAACCTCAAAGGATTCAACGGCGCGAATAAACGTGATGAGCAAGACCGACAGCATCGCGGGCGTTACCAGCCTAAGGGTAATGCGCACAAAGGTCGTGAAATTCCCGGCGCCGCACGCCAGCGAGGCTTCCTCCATGGCGACGTCCTGGGACCTGAAGGCGGCGGACATCAGCAGAAAAACCAGAGGATAAAGGTTCATCGATTCCGCCCAGATCATGCCGCCGAGAGAAAAAACATTGAGGGAGAAATCCGGCAGCACCAGCAGTTTCCTGAGAAGGAGATTGATGAGACCGATCTGGGGCGAGAGCAGGAGAATCCAGGCGACGGTGGCCAAGATTCCGGGCACGATAAAGAGCACGAGCACGAGACCCGAAATCACGCCGCGCAGAGGCGCGTTCGTGCGCTCGCAGATCCACGCGAGAAAACCGCCGAGAGCAAAGGACAGCGCGGAGGAGCCGAGGGCGAACTTGAGCGTGTTCCAAATCAATCCATAAAACTCGGGATCGAGGTAGGCACGGGAATAATGCGCGAGCGTGAGACTGCCAAGACTTCCGGGTGGAGCATCGCTGAAGCTGCTGTAGAGAAGCATCAGTAAGGGTGTCAGGGCAAAATAGGCGACAAGAACAATAGCGCCCGCTAAAACGATAACCAAGCTCGTATCCCTTGCTGTGCCTGTTCGCGCTTAAAGGCTGCGTGTCGCAGGGTTGAAAGTCAAAGGTTCCGGGACCTCCGGCGTTAGCCGACCAGATGTTTCGTGAAAAACCCTACGGTCCGGGGCCAAGAAAGGTCGGCGGCGTGTTGCCGGTAAGTGTCCCGCGACTTGTTCATGAAGGCGTGGCCGGCCCCGGGGTAGGAATGGAATTCGTGGATCTTGTTGTGAGCGGTAAGCTCAGCGGCGAACTTTTGAACATCTTCCGGCGATGGGTTTTCGTCTTCCTCGCCAAAATGTCCCATGATGGGACAGTGAATTTCAGCAGTACGCTCGAAGGGCGAGGGGCGGGCGCCCCAGGGCCGAAAAATTCCGCCTCCATAATACATCACGGCAGCCTTGAAGCTCGGGTTCGCTGCCGCCATGAGGTAAGTCACCCGCCCGCCCATGCAGAAACCGAGAATACCGATTCTGGCGCCATCAACTTCCTTTTGCCCCTTTAAAAAATCAACCGTGGCGTTCACGTCTTCAATAACGCTAACGTCCCGGAGGCGGGCTCTCCGGGTAGGCGCGGGATCATGGGAACCGCTGCCGTCGCGGTAGTACATATCAGGAGCGACGGAGGCATAACCGGCGCTCGCCATCTCAGCGGTGATATGGAGAATGTCGGCAACGCCCCCTTGGTTATGGATGACGACAACGCCGGGGAACGGCCCGGCGCCATAAGGCAGGCTCAGGTAAACGCGCATAACTCCGCTCTCAGTCTTCAATTGTTTCCAGGAAGATTTCATAGGCTAAATGAGGCTCATGCAGCAACCCTATTGGACCGCAGAGGCACAGAGTTCACAGAGTTCGAAGTTAGCACTCGTTACTCCGCGTCCTCCGCGACTCTGCGGTGAATTTTCTTCTTAAAAAAATTACCGCAAGCCAAAGGTTTTTCGGAAGTCGGCTTCGAGATCATCGGCCTTGCCCGCCATGCGATTCACGTCGATGTAAAAGAGTTTCACACCTTTCGTGAGGCTGGCCGGCTTGGTTTCAATGCCGACGCGCGCCGGGATGCGCGGAATTGCCGCGAACACCTCCTGCCCCTCTTGCGACAGGAGGAAATCAGCCATCATCCTGGCCGTGTTCGGGTAGTTGGCATGCGCGGAGACGGAGACCAGGATCGGATAGGTGGGCAGGGGCGTGATATTGGCCCAGTCCACGGGCGCGCCTTTTTTCTTTTCGCGCTCGGTGCTGGCGGGCGAAGCATTGATATAGGCAGGGTACTCGCCTGCGGATAGCAGCGAGTCCGCCAGGGTCGCACTTTCGATCGGAATCGTTTTTAGCTCGGCCAAAGCCTTCATGTACTTGCGCCCTTGCTCGTCGCCCATGAACTGCAAGAGCCCGATATACCACTCCGGCCGATTGGCGTTCACGGCGAGTTTGCCTTTCCACTTGGGATCCAGAAGGTCGGTCCATTGCTTTGGCAGATCTTCTTTCTTGATCAGCTTGGTATTGTAGCCCAAGGACATCGTATTGATTTGCCCGGCCGCCCAGTACCCTTGCGGGTCGCGCAATTCACTCGGGAGCCCGGCGCTGTCCGGCGACCGGTATTGGGCGAGCAGATTCTGGGATTTCATTTCCAGGGTGGTGAAGGCGCTGGAAAGCAGCACATCGAAAGTATGCCTGCCGGCGCGCGCTTCAGTGACCATCCGTTGGCCCAGGTTGATTTTCCCGGCGCGATAGGTCGTAACCTGAATCCAAGGGTACTTTTTCTCAAATGCCCGAGCCAGGATGTTGATATCGTCAAGCGAGATGGACGAATAGATCGTTAGTTTTCCTTCTTTGCGCGCGGCATTCATATCAATTGCCTGCGCGGGCCAAAGATTTTGCGCCAGCAGAAAGAAAGCGGTCAGTAGCAACCAATGTCGCGCTTGAAAATGGATTAGTTTGTTCATTGCGATTCTCCTCTCAGTCCTGAGACCTATCAAATAAAGACGCGCTGTCAAGACGGTCAAGGCGTCAAGGCTTTCGGTCGGCCGCTTCGAGTTGCTTCAGGATCGGACTGTACTTTGTCGTTGCCCCCGTCAGGTGCTCCGATCCGTAAGCAAGCCCGCCGAGAAAACTCTCCTCGGTCGGCAGGTGCAAGTAGACGTTCTTGGACGGGTCGCGGAACACGTTGATCGGGTCGCGTCCACTCTCCATGATCCCCACCTGTTCCTCCAACATGCGGCGGAACAGGATAATTCCCTTGTCCGAGCGACCCAGCGTTTCGGTGGTGCGGTCGGTAATCGCCCCTTGCGTGATCCAGGCGACGATATCCTGGCCGCTGTTGTTGTCCATAAATTTCCAGCGCGCATCCCCGTTATCGGCCGGCCCCGGCACAGGCACTTCATAGAACGGGATCTCTTCGGGCTTCTGCTCGCTGCCGGGTTTGAGGTAACAACGGTACCACCAATGGGCCGTGTGCGTGTCGTCGATCGGAATACGGATTTGAAATCCGGCCCCTTTGCGGTGGACGACTCCCTGCCGCAACATGTTCGGGAAAACCACCGGATGCCCGGTCTTCCAGTCGTCATCCTCCTCCGTTTCGCCTACCAAAATGCGCCGCTTTACAATGCCGTACTCGAAGCGGTCAAACCCGATCTTCTCGTGGCGCTGGGGCACGCGCTTGGGACGGTTCTTGTCCACGTGATCCAATACGTGGTTGTAGAAGTTTTGGTGTAGCCACTCGACGTGCACGGGGTCGAGGGAGTTCTCCATGATTTGCAGCCAGTTGCAGGGAATCTCCGCGTAGCCGATGTCTCTGAGAACGTCCTCCATCGCATAGAGGTCCCAGCGCGGCAGGAGCGGCTCGGGCTTCGGGCCGAGGTACGCGAAAAGAAGTCCGCCCATTTCTTCGACGGGATAGGCCGGGATCTTAACCTTCTCACGAAAGCGGCCATCCGGGTCCTCGGTGTCGTCGTAGGGCTGTTCGATGCAGCGCCCGCTCCGGTCAAAGGCCCAGCCGTGGTACGCGCACCGCAGTCCTTGTTCCTGTGGAATGCCGTAGATCATCCCCATCTTGCGGTGCGGGCACACGGAACCCATCAGCCCGTAGCCGCCGGAGAGATCCTTATAAAGCACGAGATTCTCGCCCAGGATTCGCACGGGGAACGTGTTCCGACCCTTCATCTGCGAGACCGCCGCTACCGGCAGCCAGTAGCGGCGGAATAGCTCTCCGATTGGTGTTCCAGTTCCGACTCTCGTCAGTTGCTCGTTCTGTTCCTTAGTCAGCATAAATCCTCCTCGTGAAAGGGGTCTCCCTGCCTCCGTGTGCTCGGGACCTACCCTAGGTGAGTTCTTGTGTCCTGGATGAACAGTGGAGATATATTAGATCCGAACGCTTGCCGACAGCAAGAGCAATGCGGTCTCCATCGTGGGAATTGAAAAATCTCTGATAGTAGGGGGATTTAGAGGGATTTTTGCGTCATGCGCAGCACGACTTTGACGGGACCCTGGGAATCTGTTACTGGAATGCTCTCCGCGGGTGACTTCAGTCCATAAACAATCAAAGACCTTTACGAAAGAAGGTAACACTCATGCCAATGAATGGAAAAGTAGTCATTGTTACCGGCGGCGCCCTGGGCATCGGCCGGTATGTGGCAAAGACGTTTGCCCAAGCGGGCGCGAAGGTCGCAATCGCGGACATCGCGCCAATGGATGGGGCCGCGAACGATATCCGTGCCCTCAACGGTGAAGTGCTCCCCATCCGCACTGACGTGAGACTCGAGCACGAAGTCAAGGCGATGGTCGACCAGGTCTGCGGGCATTTTGGGCGCATCGACGTGTTGTTGAACAACGCCGGAGTCGTCACGCACTTCCAATGGGGGAATCCGCGTTGGCCACTAATCAAGGACCAGGGGAAGGGCTTCTGGAACAATGTCCTCAACACCAACTTGAATGGAACCTTTCTATGCTGTAAGCACGTGATCCCGCATATGGAACGGCAGGGCGGAGGGCATATCATCAATTTCGGACAGAGCGGGCACTCAAGCAGTATCGGCGCCTGCGTGTACGGGGTCTCGAAGGCGGCGATCCAGAAATTCTCCCAGTATCTGGCGCACGAAGTGCAGGAGCAAAATATTGTGGTTCTCAGCATGTCACCGGGAACCGCGATCGTCGGCGAGTACGGGCCGGAGCAAGCCCGCCGGCGCCTGCCGGGACCGGAAATTGTCGGAAATTGTTTTGTCGAGGCCGCCGAACTGGGGCTGGAACACTCCGGCAAACAGGTCACGGTGAGGGATGGCAAACTGAAGATCGACGACCTTCCGGGCTCGGGATCGTAATCGTGCAACGCGCCGAGCGCATGGCGCAAAGGGCAAAGCGCGGGGAAATCGTGTTCGTGCTCGTGTAGTGCGCTAAGAGCATAGGGCAAAGAGCAAGGCGCTGGGAAAGATGGTTACGGCGGCGTAATTAGATCGTGTTCGTGAATCAAAAAGAGGTGTAGGGTGGGTGGAGCGAAGCGATACCCACCGTTGGGAAACACTTAGGAGATCAAATGGAAATTTCGGAGGCACAGAAATTTTTACAAACTGCCCATCATGGTGTTCTGGTGGCGAGGAAGAAGGATGGCTCCTTGCAGATGACGCTGGTGTCACCGGTCGTCAGCCCGGACGGCCACGTGATCATCACCTCCAGACGAAGCACTTATAAAGTCAAGAACATCCGGCGCAACCCACAGATATCTCTGCTGGTCTTTGGCGAGCAGTTTCACGGCTCCAAATACATCCAGATCGACGGCAGGGCCGAGATCATCGAGCACCCCGAAGCGATGGACATTGTGCTGGCCTGGCACCGGCAGATCCGGGGCGTGCCGGAAAACTGGGACGACATCCGAAAGAAGACGCTCGCCGAAGGCCGCATCGCCATCCGTGTCACGATCGAAAGAGTGGGGCCGCAAATTCGTGATCGTACTGGCCGCTCGTGATCGTGATCGTAGGGGATCGTGTTCGTGCTCGTAATCGAACTCCAAACTACCGATCGTCGCCGAGTCAACGTGATGCTGAGCGACGTTCGAGAGTCTGCGATAATCGTGAAAGCATTTGAAGTACTCGATCATATTCGGCTCTAAGATCACTGTAAACTTCTGCAGAAATGTAGCTCAAATCTTTGGCTAGCAGGAGCTGATAACAGACTTCACCGGCAGAATCTCTAGCAATTCCTACGAATTGACGGTACTCCCTGCTGCTCAATCTCATAGAACCTTCGAGCAAGTTCATTCCAACCGACGTGGCCGCCCGCCGCATTTGCTCCACGAGACTGAAGGTTTCCTGTCTCGGAAACGTTTTCGTAATAGCGTAAATCTTGAGCGCTAATTGGTGCGCTAGTTTAAAAACGTCCAGCTCCTCTACGCTTTTCATTTCCTTTTTCGCCTACGAACACGGGCACGAGCACGATCACGTCCTTATCCCACCCCCGATCACGAGCACGATCACGATTTACAGCGTGCCGATGAAGCCGCTCTGCTCGATTTCCTTTAAGAAGCGGTCCTCGACAAAGCGGCTCGCGTCGGCGGTTGCCGCGGCGGGTAGTTCCTTCGCCATGACGCGCAGGGCCGTTGCCAGCGCGCTGGTGACGGGGTAGGGGATGCGGGGCATTCCAGGCCGGGTGATGTCGTAGGTTTCTTCGGCAACAGAGCGGTCGGCAATGCCGCTGTACTCTTGCTGCACTTGGACGGCAAAGGCACGGTCGGTGTGGTAGCGGTGCATGCCGGCGACATAGGCTTTGAGAAACTGGGTGACAGTCTCCGGGTGCTGCTCGATGTAGAGCCGCCGCGCGGCGACGCCCCCGAGCGCGAAATTCAGACCATAATCGGCAAAGTCAACGAGGAAGGAGCAGCCTTGCCGCTTGGCTTCGATCGCGAGCGGCGGCGAAAAAATAGCGGCGTCGCATTTGCTTTGCAGCAGATGGGTGACACGTTCCCGGTCTTTTCCCTCTTGAGGCGTCCAGCCGATGTCGCGGATTCCCGCACGAGCCAACTCCTCGGTGATAAAATGCACCAGGAGATCGTTCACGCCACGGTCGCCCGCGAGAGCGATTTTCCCGCCCGCAAGTTGCTTGCGATCGGTGATGCCGGGCCTGCTCATCAAGAACTGCTGGTTGATGCCACCGGTCAAGTAAACCACGTCCGATCCTTCCATCAATCCGGCGCGCAGCAAGGCGGGAGCGGCGAGGTTGCCGAATTGGAGCTCGCCGGCCATCAGGGCTTTGACCACGGATACGGCGCCGCGCAATAAAGGAGTCTTCACATCGAGACCGTAGCCGGCAAAAAGCCCGGCCCGTTCCGTGAGTATCATCGGGCCCGCGCCTTGCCCGATGCCGGCAAACCCCGCGACTATTTTGATCTTTTCCATAGCGTTTCTTGTGCCTCTTTTTTCTATAATGTTGCTCTTAGAATTGTTCTTCAGTTTTTAGAGACAAAGACGATCCCACCACGAAGTGCACGAAGAGCACGAAGGAAGAAATATTTTTTCGGCTTCGATGTACTCTCCGTTATCCGATTTTCGTGACCTTCGTGATCTTCGTGGTTAGCAAGTACATCCCGAGACCTCAATTAGCTCTAGGAAATCCCATGGCTTCAACGATTTTATTCAAGTATTCATTTAGCTTTCCGTAGTGGTTCCAGTCGATGATCGAGAGCTTTTTGCCGCGCGCGAGTTGCTCCTGCACGGAACCAGGTGACAGTACCGAAGCTCCGAGCGGCCAGTAGTCGTCCATGATTTTGAGCCCCTCCGGAGAAGCGGTGAACTCCAGCCACAAAAGCGCGCTATAGGGATAGTCGGCCGTATTCAATACCCCGTTTCCTTCGTGCAGGCGGATCGGCACCGGTTCCACGATTTTGATTCCAAGGACGCCGGCAACGTCTTTTTCTTGCGCTCTTTTGAGCGCGCCAAGGTTCGGCCCGAAAACCATCGCCTGCTCTCCGTTGACCACGGAACTGAGCATGCGTGTCACCCCGCGCCCCCAAACAGGCTCTTGCGCTGCCAGCTTGCGGGCAAAGTCCGTGGTTTTCTCGAGACCCCAACCGGGAACCAGGGCCGCGAGTGGAAGGGGCCGGATATCGGTAGTGAATTTCCTCCCTTTAAACTCCGGTTTGAGAAAATCCTCCCATTTCTCCGGGACTCTCTCTGCCGCAAGGAGTTTTTTATTATAACCGACGACGTTCATGTTGCTGCTGATCATGACGACGTTTCGGGTCCGGGGATCGATCAGGTTGGGTGGAATGTTGAGCACCTTTTGCTCGGCCATGCCGAGGATATCGAATCTCTTTTGGAACGGCAGAAACTCTTCGTAGAAATCTGTGTATGCTCGGTCGACATCCCAGGTTTTGACCGTGCCCGCCTTTAATTCGAGAAGGAACCGTTGGTTGTCCTCGACCGATCCAAGCTCTTGGACTCGAATATCAATAAAGGGATATTTTTTCTTGAAAGCGTCCCGCAGTGCTCTTAACGCGGGCGGCTCTATCGTGCTCAGAACCCTGACCTTGCCTTCTTTCTTAGCCTTCGCCAGAATCTCATCGCGGCTGGTCTCGAAGATATAACCCTTCGCCTCCGCGTCCGCTTTGGCCTTTGCAATACTGGGACTCGCCGTGGCAGCGAGCGCCGCGGCTCCGTGCTCACAAAGGCCGGAGAACAAAGCGAGTCCAACTATAAACCAGAGTGAGTAAAAGCTTAAGTTATGGTTGAAGGTATGTTCTTTTTCTCGCCGCATCATGAACTCGTTTCAGGGAACCTAACAAATAGATCAATTCACCCCTATCAATCAATCACACCGGCCTCAAATGAATTTCAAAACCCGCACGATCACGGTCACGGTATTTTCATACTTACGATCACGAGCACGAGCACGAATACCCCATACCCCACCCCGCCCTTGTCACGAACCTGCCAAATCGCGTAAGATCTCGGAAATCTGAAGTGTTTCGTGCAGTATGCCGGGCAATCATAACGAAGTAGAGAAGCGACTTTGGGATGCGGCGGATGAGCTGAGGGCGAATTCCGCGCTCAAGTCGTCGGAGTATGCAGTTCCTGTCTTAGGGCTGATTTTCCTGCGCTATGCGGATCACAAGTTTGCGCAGGTAGAAAAAGAGCTGGTTGGGAAGGGGGGCGGGCGTCGAAAGGTTGGCAAGACCGATTACCAGGCTCGCGGGGTAATGTACCTCCCGGAGAAGGCGCGGTTTTCGACGCTGCTCAATCTTCCCGAAGGGGCGGATATCGGGAAGGCCATCAACGAGGCGATGAAGGCTATCGAGGATGAGAATGAGGAGCTAAAGGGAATTCTGCCTAGGACTTATGCCGCGTTCGAAAATGATCTTTTAGTCACCCTTCTTAAAAATTTCGCCTCGATTCCGATGGACATCGAAGGCGATGTCTTCGGAAAGATCTACGAGTATTTCCTCGGCAAGTTCGCGATGGCCGAGGGTTCGAAGGGCGGCGAGTTTTTCACGCCTACGTCGATCGTCAAACTCATTGTCGAGATCATTGAGCCCTTCCACGGGCGTCTGCTTGATCCAGCCTCCGGCTCCGGCGGTATGTTCGTTCAGAGCGCCCGCTTCGTTGAGAACCACAAGAAGAACCCAAATGCGGAGATCATGGTCTACGGCCAAGACCGTGTCGCCGAGACCGTGCGCCTCTGCAAGATGAACCTCGCCGTCCACGGCCTCTCCGGCGACATCCGCGAGGGCAACACCTACTACGAGAACATCCATGAAAGCGTAGGGAAGTTCGACTTCGTGATGGCCAATCCTCCGTTCAATGTGGACAAGGTTGACAAAGAGCGGCTAAAAAACGATGCGAGGTTTCCATTCGGCCTTCCCAAACCTGACAACGCCAACTATGTGTGGATTCAGATCTTCTACAGCGCCCTTAACCCTACCGGCCGGGCAGGGTTTGTCATGGCCAACTCTGCCAGCGACGCCCGCGGCTCCGAGATGGAGATTAGAAAAAAGCTTATCGAAGCCCGTGCCGTTGATGTCGTGATCGCCATCGGCTCCAATTTCTTTTACACGGTCACGCTTCCGTGCACTCTCTGGTTCCTGGACCGAGGCAAAAAGACAACGGACCGGAAAGATAAGGCGCTCTTCCTGGACGCCCGCCATATCTACACGCAAATTGATAGAGCCCACCGGGAATTCACTCCCGCCCAGCTAGGATACTTGTCTAATATTGTGCGCCTTTATCGCGGCGAGACAATCGACTTCACTCTCGGCGGCGAAGAAGCCAGAGCAAAACTCCTCGAGGTCTTTGACTCCAATCCAAAATCGAAAATCCAAAATCCAAAATATCGGGATGTTCCCGGCCTCTGCAAGGTCGCCACGATCAAGGAAATCGAAGCCCAGGGCTGGAGCCTCAATCCCGGCCGCTACGTTGGCGTCAGCGAACGTCCACCCGACGACTTTGATTTTAAAGAAAAACTTGAAGAACTAAACGAAGAGCTAGAACGGCTCAATACCGAAGCCCGAGAGCTTGAGGAAACCATCGCACGGAATGTGGCGGAGATTTTGGAGGCGTGACGATGCGCGAGGGTGCATGGCCTAAAATCAGGATTGGAAACCTCGGCGAGGTTTTCACGGGACGAACGCCACCAACCGAACATCCTGCGTATTTTGGTGACGACTATCCCTTCATAACTCCGGGCGACATGCACCAAGGAAAGTATGCCCGAGCGACACAACGAATCGTTTCACATGAAGGCGCGGAACTCTTGAAGCGCATCCAAGTGCCAGCGAACAGCGTATGTGTATCCTGTATTGGTTGGCAGATGGGCGAAGTGATAATGACAGAACAAGCCTTCGTTCACAAACCAGCAAATCAATACCATCGTCCCCAACGGCAAGGTCGAACCGTCATTTCTCTACTATTCACTACGGCCTCGCAAACAAGAGTTGCTCGCGCTGGGAGCTATGACCGGCGTGCGAACGCCCATACTGAACAAGTCAGCATTTTGCGACCTCCAGGTGAAGATTCCCCCGCTTCCGCTGCAGCGATGGATCGCAGGCATCTTGTCGGCCTACGATGACCTGATCGAAAACAACACGCGGCGCATTAAGGTTCTGGAGGAAATGGCCCGGACAATCTACCGCGAGTGGTTCGTCCACTTCCGCTTCCCCGGCCACGAAAAGGTCAAACTCATCGATTCTGCGCTCGGAAGGATTCCGGAGCGGTGGGAAGTGAAGAGGCTAGCGGACGTGTGCGACATTGTGATGGGGCAGTCCCCCAAGTCAGAGTTTTACAACGATAGGGGCGAAGGGTTGCCGTTCCACCAAGGCGTAACGGATTTTGGTGAACGATTCCCGGTGGACCGAGTGTATTGCACTGCAGAAAACCGAATCGCGGAAGAGGGAGATATTCTGTTCAGTGTTCGGGCACCGGTTGGACGACTTAACATTTCGACCAAGAGGATTGTCATTGGGCGCGGTCTTTGTGCCATTCGAAGCAAGACCGGTCACCAACCATTCATGTTTATGCAGCTAAAGGAGAAATTCCAGGTGGAAGACGCAATTGGTGGTGGAACAATCTTCAAGGCTGTCACCAAAGATGACATGCAGGGTATCGAAATCATGGTACCTTCTGAAATGCTTATTCAGAAATTCGAGGAATTTGCGACGCCGGTGTTTTCTAGCTTGGAATCCCTAAGCACCAAAAACGCGAACCTCCGTGACACCCGTGACCTGCTACTGCCCAGGCTGATTTCGGGAGACCTAAAGGTGCGGGGTGAAGAAAAACCCGTATCGGTGTCGGCATGATTAACAAGTCTTTCGATTTAATCGAGAAAGCTGACATTGAAGCCCTAGTCGCAAACGAGGTTCGAGAAGGCCGAACACTGGACTATAAGGAAAACCTTCCGGGGAATTCTGATGGCGACAAGACGGAGTTTTTGGCTGATGTTTCATCGTTTGCCAATGCCTCCGGCGGCTACATTCTTTAAGGGATTCGAGAAAAGCGTGATGCAGACGGGAAACCGACGGGTATCCCTGAGAGTGCCGATGGTCTCCAAGGGACTAATTCAGACAGTGAAATCCTTCGGTTGGAGTCCAGCATCCGCACCGGGATAGATCCGAGAGTTCCTGGTGTACGGACAAAGCCAATCGAAGCCTTTTCCAAAGGCCCGGTCCTCCTGATGTGGATTCAGAAAAGCTGGTCCTCACCCCACATGGTGACCTTTAAAAACCACTCTCGGTTTTATTCCCGTAGCAGCAATGGCAAATATCCCCTCGATGTTACAGAGATAAGGTCCGCATTTGCCTTGTCGGAGTCTTTGCCAGGGCGCGTAAGACGCTTTCGTGATGATCGGCTTGCAAAAATCATCGCAGGTGAAACACCGGTACCCTTGGACTCTTCACCGAAGATCGTTCTTCACCTGGTCTCGATCCGCGCACTCGACCCAAGTAGTGCCTTTGATATCGGAAATAAAGGGGAAGAATTCATCAAAGTTTTGCCAATGCACTCTTGCAAGGCCAACGACTGGAGATACAACTTTGATGGATTTGTAGTCTTCACATGGAATCCGCCGGAAACTGCAAATGGAGGATATGTCCAAGTCATTCGGAGTGGGATTCTGGAAGCAGTCGATTCGACTCTGCTTAGACCAAGAGGGGAAGACAAATTCATCCCGGGTACATCTTACGAGCAGAAACTTATAGGCGGCGTCCACAGATATCTAAAAGCGCTAAAAGATTTTGACGTCGACCCTCCGATCTTTCTCATGCTCAGCATCATTGGCGTCAAAGGTTACAAAATCGCGACGCTATTCGAGAAATACAATTACTTTCAGGGCTATCCCATTGATCGAGATCTCCTATTAGTTCCCGATATCCTTATTGAAAATTATGAGGGCGAGCCGGCGTCGGTTCTTCGCCCTGCTTTCGATGCGATATGGCAGGCTTCCGGCTGGGAACGAAGCATGAATTACGACAACGGCGGAAAATGGGTGGGGCAATGAGTTTTCCCCTGCGTAGGCTCTATAGCGATTGAACGAAAATGGACCTCACTGGCTCATGGGAAGGATATTTTGTCGGAACAAATCGTGGCATTGCATGGCTCACACTTCAACAAAGGGGATCGAAGCTCACAGGGATTGATGAGCCCGACGCAGGCGAACGGGAGGTTTATCGACTGCTGAAGAACGGCGTGAAGGTGGCGGCGGGAAGACAAGGATGATGAGCCACAGCTGCTTTGACGCTAGCGATGACTGAAATAATGATCCCCAACCAAGAAACTCAACACTGCCTTCCGTTGACGGGTTATCCGATTCCCGACTGTGATTTGGACGAACCAATCCGTGTGATTGACCGAAAGGATTTTACGCATGCGTGGACCGCATTCAATACTGCAGCAAAGCATGCTGAGGAAAGCGGAAACGAGTCGACTGGCCGTACATATCGGAGTCTAGCTGTTATCTGTTCTTTCCATCCGAGATTCGATAACAGAAGCGAGCCATACGGTCCGATGATGCAATCGGGGGAGAAACGAACCGCCATACCGGATGACCTGACAAGTGAGGATCTCGATACTGTCGCGCTTCTACGATCAAAGATGGCCTCGCCGCTAATTCGAGCCCGCCTTGGGGACATTTTGTGGCTTCAGCGTCATGATCACGTTGCGGCTAAGGAGGCCTGCGCTGATTACATAACTTCGGCTGAGGCCTGTCTTACAAAGGAAGACTGGATCGATAGCATTGATTTTTTGAATCGGGCTTTGCAGCTCGGTCACCAGCTCGGCCGGAAAGGCGAGGCGTGGCAATCGGCAGAAGCAGCAACACTGCATGCGCTGACATCTCCACTAGCAGATTCTGAGCCATCTTATACTTCGCATCTACTACGAATATTGGCCCAAATGGGAGCTGGTAATCCGAACGAGCTAGCCGAGATTGCGCAGGCCCACGCGAAAAGGGCCGAAACGCAGAACGATCCGCATCGGACGCGGAGTTACCACGAGCACGAAGCGGAATTTTGGAAGGATGCTAAGGAGCGTGAAAAGGCGGCAGCAGCTCGCTTATCTGCGGCGATGACATATGAACTGGAAGCCGACAAATGCCTGAAGCGGTCGGCACCTTCGCTTCTCGCGGCAAGTCATTTTCTGGCACAGGGCATCGAAGCGCTTAGGCGTGCTCATGCGGACCCAGCGATTGTCGCCCGCCTCAAAAAGAAATTGGGAGAGTACCAGCGTGAATCGTTGAAAGAGATGAAGCCTCTAGCTCTCGACCCACATATCAAAGCAAAAGCGGAAGAGGCTGTTCAAGAAGCAGCTAAACAAATAGTCAAGCTTGTGGAGCACTCAGATTTTAAGGAAGCACTAAAGCGACTTGCCTTTGCTCCACCACTCACGTCGGCAGCGAATTTGCGCCAGGAGGTTCTGAAACTAGCAAAAGATCACCCCGTGTCTCATATATTCGAGGCGAGCTTGTTGGACCATGCTGGCCGTGTCAAAGAACGCGTGGGAGGATTGTTAGAGACGGGACCCACTCAAGACGAGAATGTCGAAGCGCGTATGTTTCAGCACGCCGCCCAGTTCGTCTGGAATTTCCGGGCGGGCGCATATATCGAGCCCGCGCGAAGACAGATTTGGTTACAGCATCTCCCAAGACAACACGACCTTGATTTTCTCGTGTACAACAACCCGTTCGTTCCGCCTGGGCATGAAGGAATCTTCATTCGTGGCCTCTATTACGGTTTGGCAGGGGATATGTTGCTTGCGGCCCACTTGCTGGCGCCTCAGGTGGAGAACTCAATCCGTTACCTTCTTGAGCAAAACGATGTTGACGTTTCGAACCTCGATTCAAATCTCACACAGGCTGTGAAAACGCTCGGGCCGCTACTGTCGATGCCCGAGACAAAGAAAATCTTTGGCGAAGACTGGTGCCTCGAACTTCGCGGCTTGCTGATTGAAAAGACGGGTTATTCCTTTCGCCATCAAGTCAGCCACGGCTTTGTGTCAGAGGGCGCATGCTATGGTCCTGAGGGCCTTAACCTTTGGTGGATAGTTTTGCGCCTCTGTTACACCCCAATTGTTCTTGCGGAGAATGATGCAGAGGAACAAAAAACCTAACCAATGCCGCATACCTACACCGAAGACCTACTCATTGAGCAGCCAGCCGCGCTATTCGGTGAAGACGACGACCTGCTTTTATGAGACCTTCGGGCCGACGGGGACGATTGAGAGGGAGACGAACTACGACGTAATTCTTGAGCGGAGGTCGCGCACGGCTTTTATGAATCACTTGGGACGATTCACCCTCACCTCTTCCTCTCCCAGAGGCAGAGGACGTCATGGATTCATCGGAGGAAACGCTGAGTCTTGCGGTCGAGGAGCTAGATTGAAGGGGGCTGGACGGTATGACGTATCGAAGCTTACGGAAGCTCGGTTTGAGCCGGGCTCCAGCATGATAGACGGTTGCAGGAATAGGGGTTTAGAGGGTTGAAGAGAAAGATTGTCTTTTTTGAGATAAAGCAGTGAAACTGCCCAGTGATTCCCTGATTGCGACCGATAAACTTACGAAGTACCTATTGGTGAATCGGCCTGTTGGAGATAAATCGGAGTTTTTGAGGCAAGCGGGATACGCGCTGGACAATTGGCAGAAGCTGGAGCAGGATATCCGTCAGCAGATTCTATCGCAGGAGGCGGTTCCTATAGAGCAGACTCGTTACGGAGAATATTTTGAGATCCGAGCACCCCTTACAGGTCCCAACCGTGTTGCTCTGAACGTGAGGGCAATATGGATGAAGGAATCGAGTAGTGGACTCACAAAGTTCATCACCTTGTATCCCGACAGAGGGAGGAGATCATGAAGTTCAAGCTATTTCAACAAGTTGCGCTCGCCAGCGACATTCCAGAAAAGAATCTCCGACGTGGAGATGTGGCAACCATTGTTGACAGCCACCCTGCCAATGGAGGAGAGGTAGGCTATTCGATTGAGATCTTCAATGCCGTTGGGGATACGATCGCGGTTACAGCCGTGCCGGAATCCTTCCTCGAACAACTCACCGCGGACGAAATCCTTCACGTTCGTCCACTGACGGAATCTGGAGCAATCCATTCTTAACCTGCCTGTTTCCTTCAAAAATCTTTAGCGGCGTGATCCGTAGGACTGTTCGCGCTCGTGAACGTTAGTTTCTCTGGGCTTAGAAGGTGGCTTAACCAAATCAGAGGCAGTTACATGGACTCCTTCAATGGCGGTAGATGATGTAACCGAAGTACTGAACAGCTCTTGTCGCTGACTGGGGTTGGTCAAATAGGGGTTGGTTTCGATTAAGGGTTTTTTCACCATGGCTGATGGTACCATAGGTGGAACCGAGATAGTAGATGCCGGGCACTTATTCAGAAGATAGCCTCGTTGAGCGGCCCGCAATTGCTCTTTTCGGCGAGCTGAGCTGGGAGACGGCGAACTGCTTCTACGAGACCTTCGGGGCGGCGGGCACGCTCGGGAGGGAGACGAGCTATGACGTAATCCTTGAGCGGCGGTTGCGGCCTGCTTTAAGGAAGCTGAATCCGAACCTGCCGGAGGAGGCGCTGAGCCTTGCGTTCGAGGAGTTGACGAAAGATCGGGGGTTGATGAGCCCGGCGCAGGCGAACCGGGAAGTCTATCGGCTGCTTAAGAACGGCGTGAAAGCGCCGGGGCTCGGGGACAAAGACGATGAAATCCGGACGGTCAAGGTCATTGATTGGGAGAACGCCTCGAACAATGATTTTTTTCTTGCCTCTCAGTTTTGGATCTCGGGCGAGATGTACAAGCGGCGGGCGGATCTGGTTGGGTTCGTAAACGGGATACCGCTTGTCTTTGTAGAGCTAAAAGCCTTCCATAAAAATCTAGAGGACGCCTTCCAGAATAATCTCCGCGACTATAAGACGGCCATCCCACACATCTTTTGGTACAACGCCTTCATCGTGCTTTCGAACGGCAGCGAGAGCGTGATCGGAACCACGACAGCAGAGTGGGAGCACTTCGCCGAGTGGAAGAAGATCAACAGCGAGGGCGAGGAGGGGGTGGTCTCGCTGGAGACGATGATCCGGGGGACGTGCGAAAACGGCAGGCTTTTAGACCTCGTCGAGAACTTCACGCTTTTTAGCGAGGAAAAGGCCGGGCTCACTAAGATGGTGGCGAAGAACCACCAGTACCTCGGCGTCAATAACGCGGTGGACGCGCTCAGGCAGATTCAAAAGAATCAGGGTCGCCTGGGAGTCTTCTGGCATACGCAGGGAAGCGGGAAGAGCTATTCGATGGTTTTCTTTTCGCAAAAAGTTCTGCGGAAGGTGCCGGGTAACTTTACCTTCCTGATCGTGACGGACCGCACGGACCTGGACGATCAGATCTATAAAAACTTTGCTCGGGCTGGAGCGGTCACGGAGCCGCAAGAAAGAGTGAGAGCCGGAAGCGGGGAACACCTGAAGCAGCTATTGCAGGAAGACCACCGGCACATCTTCACGCTGATCCAAAAGTTCCGCACGGAACGAGGGGAGACCTATCCGAAGCTATCCGACCGCTCGGACATCATCGTCATTACTGACGAGGCCCACAGGACGCAGTACGACATCCTCGCGTTGAACATGCGCAACGCCCTGCCGAACGCGGCCTTTATCGGATTTACCGGCACGCCATTGATCGTCGCAGAAGAGAAAACGAGAGAGGTCTTCGGCGATTACGTCAGCATTTACAACTACCGGCAGTCCACGGAAGACAAGGCGACGGTGCCGCTCTATTACGAGAACCGGATACCGGAGCTGCAGCTTACCAATGAGAATCTGAATGAAGATATGGAGCTGCTCCTGGACGAGGCGGAGATGGACGAGGCGCAGGAAAAGAAGGTGGAGCGGGAGTTCGCGCGGGAGTACCACCTGATCACGCGGGATGACCGGCTGGAAAAGATCGCTGAAGATCTGGTGGCGCACTTCATGGGGCGCGGGTACATGGGGAAGGCGATGGTCGTCTCGATCGATAAGGCCACCGCGGTTCGGATGTACGACAAGGTCCAGAAGTACTGGAAGCGGCACCTGGAGGAGCTCAGACAAAAGCTCCGTTCCAGTAGCGGAGCTGAGCGCGAGGAGTTGGCAGAGAAGATCGCCTACATGGAAAAGACCGACATGGCGGTCGTGGTGTCGCAGTCTCAGAACGAGGTCGAAGAGCTAAAAAAGAAAGGGGCGGATATCCTCCCCCATCGGAAACGGATGGTCCAAGAAGACCTGGACGAGAAGTTCAAAGACCCGAAGGACCCGTTCCGGATCGTTTTTGTCTGCGCCATGTGGATGACCGGCTTTGACGTGCCCAACTGCTCGACCATCTACCTCGACAAGCCGATGCGGAACCATACCCTGATGCAGACAATCGCGCGGGCGAACCGGGTCTTTAAGGAGAAGGTCAACGGTCTGATTGTGGATTATGTTGGGGTATTCCGTGATCTGCAGAAGGCACTGGCTATCTACGGCTCGGGTTCGGGCGGAGGCATTGGCGAAGGCGACTCCCCGATCAAGGACAAGGAAGCTCTAATCGCGCTGCTTAAAGAGGCGCTTGCGGCGGCCGCTACGTTCTGTGTCGAGAAGGGAATCGATCTCGGCAAGATCCAGGCCGCGCAGGGCTTTGAGCGAGTCAAGCTCTTGGAAGATGCAGTAGACGCGATCTTAGTCAATGACGAGTCGAAGAAGAGGTATCTGGCGCTGGCGGACAACGTGGACAGGATATTTAGAGCGGTCTTACCCGATCCCATGGCCAATCAGTTTGCCCCGGCACGGGCGTTGTTTGCGGTTATGGCGCAGAGAATCCGCTCGTTAATGCCGGCGGTTAATATTTCCGGGGTGATGAAGGCGGTTGAAGATCTGCTTGATCGGTCTATTGCGGCACACGGTTATGTGATTCGAGAGCCATCGGAAAAGTTCGGCGATGAGGGGTTGGTCGATCTTAGCAAAATTGACTTCGAAGCGCTTAAGGCAAAGTTTCTCGGTGGCCATAAGCGGATGGAAATCGAAAAGCTAAAAACAGCCATCCAGACGAAACTTGCGCAAATGATCGCTCGCAATAAAAGTCGAATCGACTATCTGGAGAAATTTCAGCGGCTAATCGAGGAATACAACGCCGGCTCGTTGAACGTCGAGCTATTCTTCAAGAGTCTGACGGATTTCGTCAAGGAGCTAAACGAAGAGGAAAAGAGGGGTATCGCTGAGCAGCTTAATGAGGAAGAGTTGGCAATATTTGACTTACTCACGAAGCCCGAGATGAGGTTAACCAAAAAGGAGGCGGGCGAGGTGAAGAAGGTCGTGCGTGACCTTCTGGAGACACTGAAGACCGGGAAACTCGTGCTCGACTGGCGGAAAAGGCAGCAGGCGCGGGCCGCAGTAAGGCTGTGTATAGAAGAAACACTGGATCAATTACCAAGGGCGTATACTCCTGAAATTTACGAGACGAAATGCGACGTGGTTTACCAACATGTTTATGATTCGTATTACGGGCGGGGCCGAGGGGTTTATACCACTGTTAATTGATCTGCAGGGGAGAAATGTATGAAGAGTTATCCTGGAGTCCGCAAGCCGCCCAAGCCTACTGTTTTCAAATACCCTAATGGTCTCAGCCTCAGAGGGGTTGTAATTGAGGAAATTTATAAGCGAGCTTCCTATCCTGGCGGCGACTACCTCTTTGTTGTCCAGAAAATTCGTCTGGACAGTTATAAGGGGAAGTCTTCGGACGTTAGAATCGGTTATTACAGAAAGGAACCCGGGGAGAGCAAGTGGCGATGGGGAAGTCAAACAACATTTCAGGCAGACAAAAAAACGACGGAAAAACTTCTTCAAGAAGCGATCAAGAAAAACATTATTACGCTGTAGTGCTGTAGTCTGGACACAATACCAATTGCTATAATGTTTTTCTAAAGAAATCAGTAGCGTATCCCAGGAGCCAACCAGACCAAGAAAAATGTGAGATCGCGATTTCGGGGAAGTTAGCGGGTCAGGCTTGAATAGATGAATTAAGGCGTAATCGATGTGATGCTCTCTTTATATAACCGCCACGGGGATCAGCAACGGGAGGCAGAGAAGGCCTTGGCTTGTAGGCGCAGTCAAGTAGGAAAGTGAGGACTCTATGACATTTTCTGGCTCAGAGCGCGAGAAGACGTTGTGGGCACAGCTTGAGGCAATCTACAGACGGGGATTCCCGATACAAAGTACCGCGTTTGATTGGATGAAGCTGGCCGAGGAGAGCTTATCCAATGCAACGCCTCTTACGCCGGAGGAGCGGGTTTCTATCAATGAATTTTTTTGGTCCAACTTCAAATGAGCCCGTTCGATGTGAAACGAGAGCCGTGTGGAAAGGTCTGGGTTTGGTATCATGGCTGTTGATCAATTCCTGCAACGTCCTGCGCGACACGGGAGGAGCTAGGGCGATGATCCTTCGGCCTGGCTCAGGATGGCCTGTGCGAAACCTGCAGACAGGCACTGAGCAGTTGACGTTTCTGCTGTTTCTCCCTACCTGCGCATTTAATGCAGGCAGGAAGATGGCGGCATTGTGAGTAGCTGCGATTAGATTAAATGGCAATTTTGGAAGATGTTCGGCAGGCGGCACAAAAGCGGTTGTTGTTTCTGCCGCACGCGATCCGGCAGATGTCACGGACGCAACTTATGATCACTTCGGATGAAGTCGCGGTCGTCGTTAAGCAAGGCGATGCGATCGAGGATTATCCGAGCGACCCTCGGGGCCATAGTTGTCTGATGTTAGGTTACGGCGAGGGCAACCGGGCGGTGCATGTCGTGTGTTCGCCGAAGGACGATTATTTGGCTATAATCACGGCGTATCTTCCTGACCCGGCTCAATGGTCGGAGGATTTCAGACGGAGGCGTTAAGTTATGGAATGCATCCATTGCAAAGGTCACATGAAGCGCGGTACGGCTCCGTTTAGTCTGGACCGGAATGGGTATCACGTTTCTTGGGACGCTGTGCCCGCGTGGCTATGCACCCAATGTGGAGAACCGTTTTTTGAAGCGCACGAAGTTGACCTCATTCAAAACGCCTTGCGCGATCTCGATCGGGAAACCGCAGATCTGGTCTCGGGTGCTTCGCCGGCGTCGAAACCATAGGGTCTATCGGCGCGAAGAACCTCAGCGAGTGTTATGGAACTGTTTAACAAGAAGGATGTCCCCTTGGACAACTGGGACTACGATGGCGACGCCGACACGCTTTACATCAGTTTTGGAAAGCCAAAGCCGGCGTTGGGTGTAGACGTGGGGGAGGGCGTGATTGTCCGCTACGATGAAAAGGCTCGCGAGGTGGTCGGACTAACGCTGATCGGAGTCGGGAGACGCATGGAAAAGTACATCAGAAAAAACCCGTAACCGTAGGAGGCTTCATAAACCAACTGCGAGTTATCGCTTTGATTAGATTCTTTGCGCCTGAGCATCATCTTTTACGTGCCGCGTAATCCGCCTAACCAATGCCCGAGCAATCTCACCAACTCGTTCAAAAACTCTGGAACTACTGCAACATCCTGCGGGATGACGGGCTGTCGTACGGGGATTACGTCGAGCAGTTGACGTTTCTCCTCTTCCTCAAGATGGCGGATGAGCAAAGCCGGGCGCCGTTCAACAAACGATCGCCGATTCCCAAAGACTTCGGTTGGGAAAGTTTACTCAAGCGCGATGGTGACGAGCTGGAGACTCACTACCGGCACGTGCTTGAATCGCTGGGCAAGGAAAAGCGCATGCTCGGCGTCATCTTCCGCAAGGCGGAAAACCGGATTCAGGACCCGGCGAAGCTCAGGCGGCTGATCGTCGATATGATCGACAAAGAACAGTGGTCGTCGCTTTCGGCCGATGTGAAGGGCGACGCCTACGAGGGGCTGCTCCAGAAGAACGCCGAAGACGTGAAAGGCGGAGCGGGGCAGTACTTCACGCCGCGGCCGTTGATTGCGGCTATCGTCGATGTCATGCGGCCTGAGCCAAGCGTGACGATCTGCGATCCAGCGTGCGGCACGGGCGGGTTTCTGCTGGCGGCGTACAATTACCTGTCCGATTCGAAGCACTATCAGCTCGACCGCGAGCAGAAGATGAAGCTGGCAAGCGGGACGCTCTACGGCATCGAGCTTGTGGACGGGGTGGCGCGGCTCTGCTGCATGAACATGCTGCTTCACGGCATCAGCGCGGACGGTGCGGATGAGGTCCCGATCGAGGTTCGCGACGCGCTCGGCAGCCAGGGCGGCAGAAACTATGACATGGTCATGACCAATCCGCCGTTCGGCAAGAAGAGCAGCGTGACGATTGTGAATGAAAAAGGCGAGGCGGAGAAAGAAAGCCTGACGATCCACCGTGACGACTTCTGGGCATCTACCAGCAACAAACAGCTCAATTTTCTCCAGCAGCACGTATTCACGATCCTCAAGCAGCACGGCCGGGCGGCCATCGTCGTGCCGGACAATGTGCTGTTCGAAGGCGGTGCGGGGGAGACCGTTCGGCGTGAGATTCTAAAGCAAGCCGACGTGCATACCCTCTTACGCCTGCCGACGGGCATCTTCTACGCCCAGGGCGTAAAGGCAAACGTGCTTTTCTTCGACCGTAAGCCGGCGCAGGAAAGGCCGTGGACCGAAAAACTATGGATCTACGATCTTAGGACCAACAAGCACTTCACGCTAAAAGAGAACCAGCTCAAGCGATCTGACCTCGACGACTTCGTCGCCTGCTATCATCCCGAAAACCGCCACGAGCGGACCGAAAGCGAACGTTTCAAATGCTTCACCTACGACGACCTCGTCAAACGCGACAAGGTCAACCTTGACATCTTCTGGGTCAAAGACGAATCCCTCGAAGACTCCGCCAACCTCCCCGCTCCGGACATCATCGCCGCCGAGATCGTGGAGGACCTGGAGGCAGCGCTAGAGCAGTTCGCCGAGATCGCGAATGAGTTGACTGCTGGTAGCTCCGAAAGTGAAAAAACATAAGCTGTCTGGAGCTTAGGGGAGGTACGAAAGGTTCCTCTATCTGAAAGTTGCGGCTCTATGGAGGAAAAAGACTATGGCGGGGATCTTCATCTGCTATCGCCGTGCGGATGTGGAAGGTTGGGCTGGTCGATTGTCCGACTCGCTAAAGGCGGAATTGGGCCGAGTCAATATCTTTCGTGACATCGAAGATATTCCGCCGGGCGTTGAGTTTGACGCGTATATCAACGACGCTGTCGGCTCCTGCGATGTTTTGATCGCTTTGATAGGTCCGCGCTGGCTGACCGTTACCGATAGAAACGGCCGGCGCCGGCTCGACGATCCTACAGATTTCACCCGCGTAGAAATTCTCACCGCCCTCGAACGCAATGTGCGCGTCATCCCCGCACTCGTGGGTGGTGCAGAAGTTCCAGATATTGACGAGCTACCGGAAGATCTCAAACCTCTGGTGCGTCGCCAGGCGTATGAACTGAGCGATACCCGGTGGGTAGATGATTGCCGCAAGTTAGCTGAAGTTTTGAGGCCCATTCTCAAGCCACGCAGTTCATCAAGGACTAAGGTTGCTGCAGTTTTTTTGATAGCACTATTGGCTGGCACCGCGTATGGCGTCAAGTCGTGGTACGACTATCGGGAAAGTGCAGCCCGAGAGAAGGCCGAGCAAGAACGCATCGCCCAAGAGGAGGCCGCCAAGAAAGCTGCAGTAGCAGCAGCCCTACAAAAGGCCAAAGAGGAAGCCCGAGAGCAGGCGGCGGCAGACGAAGAGCGGCGCAAGGGTGAGCAAGCAGCGCAGGCACGTGCAGCCGAGGATGCAAAACGCCGGGCTGACGAGGCGGCACGGGCGGCGGCAGCGGAAGAGGAACGACGACGGGCTGAAGAAGCGAAAAGGCAAACCGCGCTCGCGAGGCAAAAGGCGGAGGAAGAGGCGAGAACGCAACGCGCGAAGGTTGAACGCCCCGATGATCTTTTGGATACGCTGATTGCCTTCAACTCAGGGCGGGGTGGGGATTCTCAGATTTTCGTCATGCGCAGCGACGGCTCGGATCGTAGGCCGCTCACCAAGGCTCCGGAGCAAGCTTATCGAGCTACATGGTCGCCCGATGGCCGGAAGATAGCGTTTCATTGCTGGCGCGAAGTCATGTGGGAGGTTTGCGTCATGAACAGTGACGGCTCCAACCAGAGGCGTCTCACACGCCAGGCTCAGTCCGCCGGTAGCCTGTCCTGGTCGCCCGACGGTACTCGTATTGCGTTTCAGTCCGGCGGCAACGCCAACCGGATCTGTATCATCAATGTGAGCGACGCGCGCCAGCGATGTCTGACCGACACGGGAAAGGACGCTGGTCCGAGCTGGTCGCCCAACGGTAGACTCATCGCTTTCCATTCGTGGCGCGATGGCGTCGTTAGGCCATATGTAATGAACACGGACGGTTCGAAACAGACCCTGCTACCAAACCTTCAAGGAATGTGGCTGGTGTGGTCGCCGGATGGGCGAAAGTTTGCGCTGGTCAATAATCGAACAATCCAGGTTGTGAACACAGATGGCTCTAATCCTCTGCGCATCGCCGGGGCGACCGCAGATGCCACCTACACGTGGTCACCGGACGGCAAGAAGCTTGCTTATCACTCGTACACCATGGGCTCAAGGTCCAGGATCTATGTGGTGAACGCCGACGGCACCAATCAGGTACCGTTGGGGACTGGCGAAACCTGGGATATGCACCCATCTTGGTCGCGTCACTTGGGCGACTTAGGGGTCCGGCCATAGGAGCCATTCACGACAAAGACCTTTGTCATTACAGGTACCGATCACAGTTTCGTGGAAAAAACGGGTATCTTGTTTCAACCAAGAATGGTAATCCGCTTTGTCCAACGCCTCCCGGCTGGCGTACGGGTTGCTCTACGCAATTGAACCGGCATATAGGCAGAATTGGCGGAATACTACAGACGGATATGTGGCGAACGGAAAGAAGGTCAAGACGTTCGCCCATCGGAGCGAACGTGTGTTCGAGATCTTGGGTACAAGACACCGGTTTTATGTCGATGAAGGGCATCTTTACTATTACGTCACTGCGACAATACTCTGCCCGTGGCCAAAGGCCGGAGTTGCTGCCTGTTACAAACCCGATGCGCAGTATGAAGATAAATGGCGTAATACCCCCGACGGTTTCATTGCGGATGGCCGAGAGTTTAATGCTATCGACGTCATGCGCGAAATACGCCAGGGTCGTTTTTAGAACAGGGGGGCAAAAAAAAGGGACGCGAACCTTTTCTATGCCTCTAGAATTACGAAGAGCTCATCAATCGCGTCTTCTGGCTCCGCGATGAGAGCCTGGAAGAATCCGAGAACCTCCCCGATCCCAGCGTTCTCGCCCAGGAGATCGTCGAGGATCTTGAAGCCGCTCTGACCTGGGAACTAAAAAGTAAAAAGGTGAAAGTAAAACTTGTTGGGGAGGAAATAAAAAATAAGGATCTTGGCCGCCCTCGAACAATTCCGTGGAATCGGCACGGAGCTACATCCTAAGAGCCCTGAAAGCGATAAGCTGTAAAACCCTTCGACGCGATGGCAGTATATGACCAGCACATTGCGCCACGCCCCCTGGAGCGATTATGGGAAATGCAAAAAGAGAAGCCCTGGACCTGATCCAACAGCTGCCGGGTGATTCTAGCCTGGAAGATATACAGTACCACCTTTACGTTCGTGAAAAGGTGGAGCGCGGCCTGCGCGATCTGAAGAGCAAACGAATCCTTAGCCAGAAGGAAGTCGAACGACGGATGAGAATTAAAATGGGGACAGGCTGATTTTTTCCTGGCAACATTGGGCGTGAAAATGCCGAGACTATTTTACTTTCAAAAGTAAGGTCGAATGATGAGGACGTTTTTCGTGAAGGCTAGCGTTGGAATTCAACCCAGCGGAGACTCGGAATGGCCAAGAGTGTGGAGAAGATAGCGCAAGAGATTCGTGAACTGCCGGACGTTGAAAAGTTAAGCTTGGTGGACGCGATTCTCGCTGATTTGGATAAGCCAGACCCGGAGATCGACCGGGTCTGGGCGGAGGAGGCGCGCAAACGGTGGGCGGCGTGCAAAGACGGGAAGGTCCCGACCGTCTCCTATGAGTCTGTCATGGCCAAACACCGCCCCTCGTGAAAGTAAGTTTACTCGCCCCAGCACAAAGCGAACTCGATGACGCAGTCGCATGCTACGACCGACAAGCGGCAGGGTTGGGACGAGCATTTCTTGATGAGCTGGTTCTGCAGTCCGGCGGGCTGTGGCTTTTCCAATGTCCTACCCTGAGGTCGAACCGGGTATTCACCGGTGTCGCCTAGCGCGATTTCCCACGGGTTGATTTACCGGGTTGACGGCGGAACGCTTGTTGTCGTAGCTGTAATGCAAGCCGCGTTGGAAATCGCGCCGGATCTAGCTATGACTCAGCGAGCGACGGAAGACATTGAAGGCACGCCCGACGAATGAAGTTGCCGTATGCCGCCAGGGCCCGTGTCGAACGAAAGAAGATTGTCGAGTATTTGCTGTCGTCATCCCATCCTGACGGAAGCGCGAATGCCAGGTTCTTCATTCGGTTTGGATTCAGTTCCAAAAGGTGGAAAATCTTAGCACAGGCTCTGAGAGAGCACGCTAGAACTCACGACGTTAGTGCCTCAATAGAATCGCGGCATGGGACACGCTATAGTGTCGATGGTTCGCTAGAAACTCCGGACGGACGCAACCCTAGAGTCTGAACCGTGTGGGTTCTCGCGAGACGGACAAAATATCCCAGGTTGGTTACGACATACCCGATTTAGGAGGCTGCTATGTTCAAAGAACATGATCGCGTGGTCTTAAAAAAGAGCATTCCCGGCCAAGGTCTGAAAACGGGAGATGTCGGTACGGTAGTCCACGTCTACAAAAAAGGAGAAGCATTTGAGGTGGAGTTTTTGACGCTTCACGGGGAGACGGTGGCTGTAGCAACTTTAGAAGCTTCGCAGGTTCGCCCGGTTCAAAAAAGAGAGATCACTCACGCACGTCTCCTAGGGGCATAGCTAACCCAGCCAGGGACTCATCAACCGCAACAAAGCCAGCGTCGCCATCTCTTGGCTCAGAGATGAGAGCTCGGAGAATCCGACAACCTGCCTGACCCGGGAAGTAAGAAGTAAAAAGTTAAAAGTAAAAATTGATGAGGAAGAAGTAAAAAGGTAAGGATCCAGGCCGCATCGAACAATTCCGCGAAATCGCGGCGGACTTGGGTGGGGAACACGTGAATCCCAAAGAGACATAGGAACCGAGCCGCACCATGAAGATCTATGCATTTGACGTCGATGAGACGCTAGAAGTTTCCGGTGGCCCGATTAGTATTATAAGCGTAGGCAGTCTTAAAGCCCAAGGACACATCGTTGGACTGAACGGCAACTGGGCGGCGGTGGTTCAAACCGTCTCCGTATGGCATCGGATTTTCAGCTTCATTGGCCCAATGGAAATGTCGAAGGACACTTTTCTGTGCCAGCTAAAAACGAACATCCCAGCAGACGACTACATTATGGTCGGAAACATCAACGGGGTAAGCGGTGCGTCCGATGACGAGGGAGCAGCCAATTTAGCCGGATGGCGGTTTATTAAAGAAAGCGACTTCGCAGCAGGAGCGCGTTAGAGCGGAGGACGAGGGAAATACGGGCTTGGATAGATGAATGGATGAGATTTAGGAGACTCCGTCGCGTCCTCGACATCTTCTGGCTCCGAGACGAAAGCCTTGAAGGAGCCGAGAAACTCCCTGATCGCGGTGTGCCCGCTCAGGAAATCGTCGAGGATCTCGAAGCCGCCCTTGAATAATTCCGCGAAATCGCGGCGGACTTGAGCGGAGAAGCGACGAAAGAAACACCGCCGCTCGTGAAAGTAATCCTCCTTCGACTCTCTTCGCTCGCGACGACCGCGAGTCAGGGACATTGCCCACAGGCCGTGGCCCGCGTCGCGGGTCGAAGACCCCGAATCCGCCCGAAATCGCGAAGGATCTGGGCTCTAAGAGCTCCGAAAGGGATAAGCCGTAGAACCCTTCATGGGATGAGCCTGATGCAAAGTACAGGTTGGTTGTTCGTTTTCTGGCTTGGTTGGCAGGCGTTTGGTTTGGCGGTATAGTAGCGGCACAATGCGCCCGCCGGTGCGACTATGAGAAATGCTAAAAGAGAAGCCCTGGACCTGATCCAGCAGCTGCCGGATGACTCTAGCCTTGAAGATATACAGTACCACCTTTACGTTCGTGAAAAGGTGGAGCGTGGCCTGCGCGATCTGAAGAGCAAACGAATCCTTAGCCAGAAAGAGGTCGAACGACGGATGAACAAGTGGCTAAAAGGGTAGTTTTGGACTGAGACCGCATGGATTGACCTGGAAACCGTTGCTGACTTTATCGCCCGAGACTCGCCTTATTACGCAGCTTCCTTTGTCCGTGAAATCCGGGATTATGCTCGGAGCCTCAGCCGAATGGCAATGCGCGGCCGTGTCGTCCCGGAGATCGGTGACAAGCAGATCCGTGAACTGATTATTCAAAGCTACCGCCTGATTTACAGAGTCGAACGATCCCGGGTCGCCGTTCTTGCAATTGTTCATGGTGCTAGGGATCTAAAGACCCTCCGGGCAAGGAGAATACAGTAATTTTTAGCTTGCCCCCGCTGCAAAGCCAGGGGTCGAAAACCTCGAAGACAAGCAATTGCTCAGCGGTTAAACAACTAAAAACGCGTACCTGACTACTGGTATGGCTAATAGATCAGAACCCAATTATCTCGATCATGCCAATGTAAGAATTCCGCCACCACTGATCTATGTTGTAGGTTTTGTTCTTGGTCTTCTGCTTGAGAGAGCCTTTCCGGTTTTGGTGCTTCCGAAGATCCCCAGCCGCGTAGCGGCTGTTCTGTGCATTGCCCTATGGGCAATTTTGACGGTGTGGAGCATCGGTTTATTTCATCGGGCGCACACCAGCTTTGTTCCCGTCAAGCCGACGACGACGCTTGTGATCTACGGCCCATATCAATTTACGCGCAACCCGATGTATTTTGGCTTGGTTTGCTTGTACTTAGGGCTAGCGCTCTGGCTTGGCATGTTCTGGGCGTTGATTCTGCTGCCTGCTGTAATTGCAATCGTTCAACACTACGTCATCGCCCGCGAAGAGGAGTACCTGGAACGAAAATTTGGTGCAGAATATCTCAGGTACAAGGCGGTCGTGCGACGGTGGGTTTGATGGGTGTGTCACGTCTGCGCATCACCTTACGCTGCAATACCAGCGCGCGGCCGACGTGCTAGGTGTAGTGCGTGTAAATAAAAACACCCATGTTTTTATAAATGTGCTACAATACCTTCCCGATGCCAAGATTCTAAAAGCGATGAAATACTTGGTTTCTCGGCGGTGAAAGAGGATTCAGGTGCGCTCCGACTGCGCGCTACGATGCCGGCTCTTGCAGCGGGCAGTTGGTTTTAGCAGCAGTTTTCTCGCCGTCGGACAGGCGACATGTACGACAAACACTTTGGATTTACCGACCTACCCTTTAACCTAACTCCGGATCCGCGGTTCCTTTACAACAGCCCGCTTTATCAGGAGGCCTTTGCCGTCCTGCGCTACGGGGTCGAGGCGCGCAAGGGTTTTATTGTGATCACGGGGGAGACTGGAACGGGAAAGACTATGCTCCTCCGAATGCTTATGGATAATGTAGCATCCAGCGTCCATACCGCTTTCATTATTAACTCGCCGATCAACTTCACCGAGCTGCTCCGGCTGACCTTGAACGACCTGGAAATCACGCATTCCAGCGACGACAAGCCGACGATGATGAGGCACCTCAATGACTATTTGATCGAACAGTGTATGAGAGGCGACACTGTTGCCCTGCTGGTCGATGAGGCCCAAGACCTAAGCGATGAGATGCTCGAAGAGCTAAGGCTGCTCTCCAATCTGGAGACCCGCCAGGAAAAGCTTATCCAAATTGTATTGATGGGCCAACCCGAGCTGGAGAGAAAGCTCGAGCAGCCAGGGCTTCGTCAACTCAAGCAGCGCGTGGCCCTTCGCTGCCGGCTCTTGCCGCTTAGAAGCGAGGAAGTAGGTCTCTACATCGCTGCCAGACTTCAGACAGCCGGCTATGAAGGCGAAGGGCTTTTTGCGTCTGAGGCTGTTGAGAAGATCGCCCACTATTCGGCGGGGATTCCCCGGCTCATCAACGTGATCTGCGATAACGCTTTGCTTATTGCCTATGCAGCTTCCGCAGGTCAAGTTTCGGCGGATATGGTTGAGAAGGTTGCGGTTGATCTGCAGTTCACAACGTCGCATGACGTCAAGAAAAAGCCCCCGGCGGCAGCGTCTGCGATAACAAGGGGGCAGCGCGAAGCCTCTTCGCGCCCGAGAGGGGAGGATGAGACTATAATCGAGTTACCGGACGCGAGCGTTGCGGCATTCACGGACCCCGTGGGGGCTCGTGGTCGCGCTATCTCTGGGCCTAAGGTGTCGGCCTGGCCGGCGTTTCGACACCTGGTGGGTCTCGTCATTCTGGTGGGGACCGGAGTTTTACTTTATTCTCAGCAAAGCAGAGATTACCTTGCGCCGTTAACCGCTACCCTCCAGGATTCAGGCAGCATGCTCGCGAAGGCTTTTGAGCAGGCTAAGCCGCCGGCGGCGGCGGAAGGGATCTCTGATGGCCTAAACCATCTGCAGGCACCGCCACCTCAAGATCCCGGTTCCCCAACGCGACATCTGAATGAGGACGTTGCGCTTGTTCGCCAGACCGCCAAACTCGATGAAGCCCAGGCGCTGCAAACTCATGAACGTCCGGCGGAGAAAGCAACTCCTAGCAACCGTGGAGAACCCAGCGGCAAAATAACAACGGCGACTCAATCAGGCATTGCCATCAAAGTCCCGGGTAATCGCACCCTGACGAGCGAGAAATTATCATCCCAAATATCCAAGGCCATCAGTGACCGGGCGATAGAAGGTGTCAAGGTCTCGGTGATCAACAAGACGGTTAATCTTGCGGGGCGAGTTGCGACCGAAAGACAAAGAGCCGCCGCCGTGCGCGCTGCCCGCAGCGTTCCCGGCGTCAAGGATATTCGCGACCAAATTATCGTAGAGTGGGACGTTGTCCCCGCGACGCCCCCTTGAGGAAAAAGAGCGGCCCCTTTGCCTTCGGTAGAAACCGCGCCGGGACCTGAAACATCCCGACTTGGAAAGATTGCTGGGGAGAAGGAACAGAATGAGTCAGGACCCTATTCTTCACCCGGCTGCGATCAGGCCACCCTCGACACCTTCTGACTCCGAGACGAGAGCCTGGAAGAATCCGACAATCTGCCGGATCCCGATGTCCTGGCCCAGGAAATCGTCGTCCCTCGACCCGTTTCGCTTCGCTCGGGACGACCCCGAACCAGGGCCATTGCCTGCATGCCGTAGCCCGCGTCGAACAATTCCGCGAAATCGCGATGGACTTGGGCACGGAGAGCTGTAAAATCGAAAAAACATAGGCGATCCAGCAGGAACCGAGAAAGGCGAGATCTTTCATCTGACAGTTGCGGTCCAGGGCAAGGAAAAAAGAGTATGGCTGAAATCTTCATCTCCTATCGTCGCGCCGATGCGGAAGGTTGGGCCGGCCGTTTGTCCGATTCGCTCAAAGCGGAGTTGGGTCGGATCAACATCTTTCGTGATATCGACGATATTCCGCCGGGCGTTGAGTTTGATACTTATATTAATGACGCAGTGGGTTCTTGTGATGTGGTGATCGCATTGATAGGTCCGCGCTGGCTTACTGTCGCAGATAAGAATGGGTTGCGCCGGCTCGACGATCCTAAAGACTTCACTCGCCTAGAAATTCTGACAGCGCTCAAGCGCAATGTGCGCGTCATCCCAGCACTCGTAGGTGGCGCCCAAATGCCTGATGCGGATGTTCTCCCGGAAGACATTAAACCGCTCACACGCCGACAAGCTTATGAATTAAGCGATTCTCGTTGGGTGGATGATTGCCGCAAGCTGGCGAACGTTTTGAGGTCGATCGCGAAGCCGAATCGTTCGCGAATGACTAAGATTGCGGTCATTGTTTTGTTTGCTTTACTCGCGACCGGCTATGGGGCTAAATTGTGGAACGACCATCGGGCGGAGACCGCACGGCAAGAGGCGGCCGCGCGAGAAAAAGCCGAGCAAGAAAAGCTTGCTGCGAAAATGGCTCTGGAAGCTGAGCGACAAAGACTCACGGACGAGACAGTGGCGCGCCTTAAGACAGACAAGGCTTTGCGGGACGCCGCGTCGCGGCTCAAGAATTAGTTCGACAATCTCCCGGATGCCGTGCTCGCCCAGGAGATCGTCGACGTCCTCGAAGCCGCACTAACCAGGGAAGTAAAAAGGTAAGGATCTCAGCCGCATCGAACAATTCCGCTAGACCGCCACGGACTTAGGCCCCAACAGTCCTGAAAGCGATAAACTGTAAAACCGTTTGACGCGGTCGTCTTGTTCACGGTCGAATCGGCGCAGGGTTGCTGCAGAGGCGATAGCCAGGATTAAGGGAGAAGAAAAATGGCACTTAAGGTACGACGAGTCGTCACCGGACATGATGCCAGCGGCCGCGCGGCGGTCAAGATCGACGAAGTCTCCAAAAACGTAACCTCGAGCCGGCCCGGACAGGCGGCTTGTGTGGTCTGGACCACGGAATCGTTTCCCGTAAACAATACGGGCGATGCCGACCAGGGACTGCGGAAGGTGGGCACGACATTGAACAACGGCACGGTCTTCCGGGTCGTCGAGTTCGGGCCCGGGGTGGCGCCCCGGAACCACCGGACGGATTCCATCGACTATGCCGTCGTCGTGTCGGGCAAGATCGATATGGAACTCGATGACTCTGTCGTCCATTTGCAGGCGGGCGATGTGCTCGTGCAGCGTGGAACGATCCACAATTGGGTCAATCGCGGCACCCAGCCCTGTGTGATCGCGTTCGTACTTATCGATGCGACGCCTGTGGAGGTCGGCGGCAAGTTCTTGAATGCCGTGGGGTAGTTCGACTAACCCCAACATTTTGCGCCAGCCGGTAGAAGTGGTTCCCCGCCTGCTTCTGAACGGGCGTGAAGTGGCGGTGAATCTCGATCGCTAGCAGTTCCTGGATTGCATCATGAAGATCTCTATTCTTGACGATTATCACGACACGCTTCGCACGCTCGACTGCTGCAACAAGTTGGCAGGTCATGAGGTCGAGATCTGGAATGATCACGTCCAGGATGTCGATACGCTCGCCGGACGATTGAGGGATGCCGAAGTGCTGGTGCTGATACGTGAGCGCACGGCAATCCGCGCGCCATTACTACAGCGATTGCACAAGCTCCGGCTCATTAGCCAGCGCAGCGTTTACCCCCACATCGACATTGATGCCTGCACGCAACTCGGCATCATTGTTTCGTCGAGCCAGCACCCGGGCACCCCGTCGTATGCCGCCGCGGAGCTCACGTGGGGCCTGGTGCTTGCGGCGATGCGCCAGATTCCGCAGCAGATGGCCGCTCTCAAGGCGGGAAAGTGGCAGATCGACGTCGGCAGCGGACTGCGCGGCAAGACGCTGGGAATCTACGGTTACGGCAGAATCGGGAGCGTCGTCGCGGGTTACGGCAAGGCGTTCGGAATGAACGTATGGGTGTGGGCGCGCGAGGACTCGCTCAAGCAGGCGCGAAGCCACGGTTACACGGTAGCGCCCAGCAAGGACGCGTTCTTTTCGCAGTGCGACGTAGTTTCGCTCCACATGCGCCTGGTTGAAGCAACGCGCGGCATCGTGACGGCGGGCGACCTCGCCCGGATGAAACCTACGGCCTTGCTAGTCAATACCAGTCGCGCTGGCCTGATCGACCCCGGTGCATTGATTGCCGCCCTGAAAGCCGGGCGTCCTGGCATGGCGGCCGTCGACGTCTATGAGAGAAGAGCCGGTGCTCGACACCCAGTATCCGTTGCTCGCAATGGACAACGTCGTGTGCACGCCGCACATCGGCTATGTCACACGCGAGGAGTACGAGATTCAATTCGCTGACATCTTCGACCAGATCGTCGCCTACGCGGCCGGCACGCCGATCAATGTCGTAAATGCGAAGGTGCTCGAATCCGCGAACCTACGGTCTTAGGGAAGCCCGGGCGTCTACCTGCTCGGGCTCGGGGACACGAACAGTGACATCGCAAAAGGAATTCTGGTCGACGATCGCGCACAAGTACGACCAGGTAGTTGATTTGCAGATCGGCCCGAAGACTCGATCGATGGTGCGGGAACGATTGGCGCGTGAAAGCCGGAAAATAGATCGGGACAGGGAGGCTTTTCAATCGCAACAAGGCCAGCCTCGACATCTTCTGGCTCAGAGACGAAAGCCTTGAAGAATCCAACAATCTGCTTGACCCGAGGTTTGAAATGGCCAAGAGCGTGGCAAAGATAGCGTAAGAAATTCGTGAACTGTCAGGTAATTTGAAAGCTTCTGTACCCTAACTCGGAGCCGATGTCGATCCCTGCCCGCTCAAGTACCGAAGCCGATTAAGGTTGACATAAGACCGTTCGTTGGATACCGTTTGCTCAAAACGGCCATCGGAAGGGTCGTCCGCTGTTTCGAGTGGCTGCTCGGGTTTCCCCGAGCGTGGCTAAGCCCCCGGTCGCCGGGTAATTCAAATGCGCTCTGTACCGACGCGTGAAAAAGCAATTTCCTACATGGAGGACGCGCGGCCCGTGTTTGATCCGCACACGGCTGGCGTTTCTAGCGAAATGCGGCGTGTCGGGTTCACATCGCACGCAGGAAGGTGATCCATGGCGGCAGCTTCCGCACTGGTTGATGACGTGCGCGATGTCTCGCGAGAACGTCCCCCGAGAAAGCGCCCGCGAGCAGCGGGGGCGGAGTCGCCCATTCGCGTTCGCTTCGCTGGCGGAGCGGCCGGGCGATTGGATCCAGCGAAGCAGCGCGACCGCGTGTGGGCCGACGTCCTGCAATCGCTTCGCGAATCGCGCCAGCCGGCGTACGTCGAGATTGATCCGGACACGGGCTATATCACGTCGCTCCTGCTCCCTCAGTCGTTCATCGTCACGGCCATCCGTAAAACGGAGACCGACGACCTAGAGATCGAGCTCGAGATCTCACACGCGCGGCACCATCTACGGCGCAGCCACCCTGAGTTCCAGCGCATGCTCGAGACCTTGGAGCGCGCGCGGCGTGACAAGTCGCCTGTGCTCGTGACCGAGTCGCTCGACAGCTCCGCTATTATCGACGTGCGTGCCGCGTCCTCACGCAGCGTTCGGCGTCGCCAGTAGGCGTTCAGGGAGAGTCGCCCATGCCACCCAGTATCACGTTGCAACGCGCGCGGCAGCTCTTCGATCTGTGCAACGCGCGGATCTGCTGTCCGTGCAGCACTCCCGCGCCCTGCATCCCGTTTCTGTATCCCGACGACGGGTGCTGGGGGCGCGCGCACGAGATGTGTCGCCTGATGATCGCCGACGGCGCGCAGCCTGAGAAGGTGTGGATTCAGGGCAGCCTCAACGTGAATTCGTCCAACAAGCCCAACTGCCTCGTGCAGTGGGGATGGCACGTCGCGCCGACACTTCAAGTGGATATCAACGGCTCGCCGCAGACCTACGTGATCGACCCGTCGCTGTTCAACGAGCCGGTACCGCTGGCGACGTGGAAGGGCGTTCAAGGCGATCCGAGTGCGACGTTGACTCCGTCCAGCGCGGACATCTTCTACTACTGGGGGAGCGTCACCGACCCGACCTACAGCCAGACGAACACGGTCCTGAACACGTACCGAAACATGCTCAAGTTGCGTTCGGCCGGCTCCGACGGACCACCGCCGTACACGAATTGCATGGTGAAGCCTGGCGGCACGCAGTGGTTCGGCCTGATCGAGGGCAATCAGACGCAGCTCTGGTATACGTGGGGATGGCCAGCGAATAGACATGTGGTCTGGCACGTGCTGCCGCTCACGCCGTGTCCCGGGGGCGCGCAGCTCACATGGGACGTCGCGGTGGAGCGTGCCAGCGTGTCGCACGCCACCTACTGGATCACGGTCAGGAACCTGTCGGCGGACCGTGTGCGGTTTGCAGGACGCTTTAACATTTTGTCGTAGCAGGGAGGCACTATGTGGACGGGCGTTCAGTGGACGGGGACGATTGGTCCCGGGCAGACGCAGCTCTGGTTTACGTGGGGATGGCCCGCTCAACGGCACGTGATCTGGCACATCATGCCGACGACTCCCGCGACCGGCGCGCCGAGCATCGATTGGGACGTGGCGGTCGAGCGCGCGAATCAAACGCAGTGTACGTACTGGATTACGGTGAAGAACCTGACGTCCCAGACGCTAACGTTCGAGGGACGATACGCCGTGTTATCGTAGGATGGAGGACGCCCATGAGAATCGTGATTGAAATCGATGGTCAGAAGATCACCGCCATTGGCCCGGACGCCGCATCTGGAGCCCTCGACGCGCCCGTGCCAACCGTGGGAGATGCGCCACCCGGGCCGCCCCCGGCAGCCCTGCTTGAGCGCGCCAAGAAGCTCGGCGCAATGAGCGCGGGTGCCGCGCAGTTCGGGATCGGAGCGGCGCTCGCAGCGGCTTCGCTGCCCGGCAAACAACCGGTGCGCGACGCCAGAGCCCGACCCGCAAAGGCTGCAAGGAAACGCGCGCGCCGGTCCCGGTAGCGCCAGAAATCGCTCGGGCAAGCTGAGCCAACCCCTTCGTCGAAGAGCGATATCGGAATAAATTTAAGATCCTGCGGGACGTGTCCGGGAGGAAGTCTACAAGTCCCTCCCCGGCGGGATCTAAGCCCGGCTTCACTATCACACCACAGGTGCTAAATTCGCAGCTCAAGGGGCAAAGTTCTTCATTGGGCTTTGGGAAAGCCCATGGCCTCGACGATTTTTTTCAGATAATCATCCACTTTGTTCAGATGGTTCCATTCTACCAGTGAGAGTTTTTTCCCCCGCGTTAGTTCTTGTTGCGCCGAGCCCGGGGAGAGGACCGAAGCCCCCAACGGCCAGAATTCATCAAAGATCTTCTGGCCCTCGGGAGAAACCATGAACTCGATCCATAATAGCGCCGCGTAGGGGTGCTCAGCGCTGCTCAGCACGCTGTGGGTCTCGTGGAAGCGAATGGGAACAGGTTCGACGATTTTCATGCCCAGAACACCTGCAGGATTTTTCTCTTGCGCTCTCTTAACGGCACCGAGATTACTACCGGCAACCGCGACAGCGTCGCCATTGGCGACCGATGAGATCATGCGCGTGTGGCCGCGCGGCCCCAAATGGGATTTTGCGCCGCTAGCCTCCGGGCAAAGTCGACCGTCTTGTCCAGGCCCCAGGCCGGAACCAGCATGGCAAAAGGGAGCGGGCGGATATCAACGATGATCTTCTTCCCCTTAAATTCCGGGTTAAGCAAGTCCTCCCAATTTTGTGGGACCTTATCCTCGGGCAGAAGTTTCTTGTTGTATCCTATGGTGTTGATGTTTGTGCTCGTGGTGACAATATTGCGCGTTCTGGGATCGACCAGGACGGAAGGAATTTGGAGAACCTTCTGCTCGGCCATCCCGAGAATGTCGAATTTTTTTTGATAAGGAAGGAACTCCTCGTAGAAGTCGGGGTAGACACGATTGACGTCCCAACCTTTGGCCGCCCCCGCCTTTATTTCGAGAAGAAAGCGTTGGTTTTCTTCGACCGAAACGAGCTCCTCCGCTCGAACATCGATGAAAGAATACTTCTTCGTGAACGCGTCTCTCATCGCTTTCAGGACCGCCTGCTCGAGCGTGCTCGCGATTCGCAACCTGCCCTCTTTTTTCGCCCTGGCGACGATCTCGTCTCGGCTCGCATCAAAGATGTAACCCTGTGCTTCGGCCGCGCTTTTTGCTTTAAGGAAACCGGGAGGTGACGGAGCAGCGAATGTATCGCGCGGTACGACGGAGAACCATAAAACAAGAAAGAAGACGGGCATCGTTACTTTGGCCATCGTTTTACCTCTCAGCTTTGGGAAAGCCGTACGTTTCACCAAGCTTTGCTGCACTGTTCCAGGTGTTGGTGAGGTTCCCGATTTACAAACAGAGCCTTTTCCCGCGAGGCGCGTGCTCGTTATTATAGCCCATCCGTGATAAAAGATGCCACAACATCGGAAGCAAAGTCTCGCGATCTGGCGTTGATATCACCGAGGGAAAAAAAGGTCTAAATAGTGGCGCCGTGAATAGAGGACGAGAGTCTTTTGCTTGCAAAAAAGCACAGATTATTGGCGATAGTTCCGTATCGGCCGGTGGGCCGCGCGGATCTGAGAGCAAAAGAGGCCGAAGCGTACAGATACGACGAATGGCTGGGTAAGCCCGCTGAAAGAACAAAACGAGGTGAGCTAAATGGACGACAAGGAAGAGAGCTGTTGTACAATCGACTATCAGCACCACAAGGAGATTTTTGAGCAGCGGCGGCAGGCCTTCCTCAAAGATCCGCAAAAGGCGGTGACGACGCACCAAGCGAAGATCCGCCTGATCAAAGATCACTACAAGGAAGCCCAGGTGCCCGGCGGTTATACGATCGCCTGCGATGAGCCGGTCGAGAGAGGAGGTTTGGGCAAGGGCCCGGCGCCGTTACAGTATCTGGTCGCCTCCGTCGGACTTTGACTGTTGAGTCAACTGACGCAGTGTGCGTCATATCTCGGGGTCCGAATCGACAGAGCGGAGCTTACCGTTGAAGGCGAATTCGATCAGAGAGGAAAATTCGGCCTTGCCGATGTTCCCTCGGCCTGCCGGCGGTTCACTTATCAGCTCGATTTGCAGAGTCCGGAGAAAGAAGCACGGGTCGTCGAGCTTCTGGCATTCATGGAACGCTCCTGCTACGCGACCAACACGTTGCGGCAGCCGGTAGAGGTGGTGCCGCGCCTGCTTCTGAACGGGCGTGAAGTGGCAGTGAATCTCGATCGCTAGAAGTTAGCGCCGGCTTTATGAGGACCAGGTCGCGCTCGTTATGTCCGGGCTCAAAGACGAATGCCTCGAAGATTCCGCCGATGTCTCGCGATCAGACATAGTCGCTGCCGAAATCATTGACGATACCGAGACCCCTCGATGGTCCGGTAAATGCCGCGGACATGCCGATGACTATGTCCTCGGCAAGGAGTCCCTCGGGAAAAAAAGGAACAGACCGCAAAAAAGCAGGAACCGCTGCAAGGATTTCATTAAGTCCCGCCGAGCAGATGAAGCGTTCCGGCCTGACCGGCGCGCATAGAACTCTTCCACCTGCCAAAATTGGCAAGAGGTCGCGCGCTCGCCACTTCACGCCGACCGGAGTGCCGGCAGTCTGATGACGAATTCGGCGCCGCCGGTATGGTGGCTGCACTCGAGACCGCCGCCGAGCCACCTCAGTGTCCTGTTGTAGAGATCGAGTCGGCGTTTGCCGAACGCAGCCGGATCCATTCGTTCCGGGCTCGAGAGTCGAATGTCCACGTAGCCCGACCGCGCCTCGGTTGCAATTCTGATGTGCTTGATACCGATGCCTGCCATTCCTTCGATCAAGTTGGTTATAATATCGTCGAGTCGCTCTGCCCCCACGTTTGCGTGAGTCTGCTCCGCCGCCGGTGCAAATTCAAACTCGATATCGCTCAGTAGCGAACTCGCCGCAAGCCGGCGCGTGAGTGCCTCCAAAAACGACTGCTCATCGGCCAGTGCCTCCATCAAGTCAGTTGACTGCTGCTGCTGCGCGGATTTGGCGCGCGCCAGAATCTGCGTAATCAATTCGTTCACCGGTCCCGGTTGTTCCGCCTGAAGAAATTGTAAGCCGCGCACCACGCCCAAGAAGTCCGCCAGTCGTCGCTGCGCACGGCCAACGAGAGAGAGGTCGAGCAGTTGCTGTACAGGCTGCTCGGAGAGGAGTTGCTGCAGCGTCCCCGCTACCTGTATGCCTTTCAGGACGACGGTGAGTTCGGGCACCGCGCTGGCGTTAAAGGCTTCGGCAAACCTGCGAAACTCCGAGAGAACGCGCTCTATCTGGTCGAGGGCGGGCATCTCAAGAAGCCGGTCCGCGGCAACCTGCTCTTCTAGGAGAGACAAGTAATACGACACGGTGTACACGCGCCCCGATAAGACCGTCAACAGGGCCGCGGTTTCTTCCAACAGTTCGTCGACGTAGCTCTTCAGCGCACCGATGCGTTCGGCATTCAGCAGGTGAACGTCCGTGAGGTCGCGAGCTTCGTGCTCCATCAAACGCAGCTTCTCCCGCATGCGCGCAGCGGAAACGACGTACCCGTGCCCCGGACAACAGACCGTAATGTCCGATGTTCCCAGCAGCCAATCCGCTTTGTGCAGCGTTTGCAGAAGATCCGCATGGTTCCAACCATCAAGGCCGCAAAGCCCAGGATTGGCGGCGAAGGGCAAATCCCCAAGCACCAGCAACGATCCTACTCGTAGCGATATACTGCACGGAGAATGGCCGGGTGTGTGATAGATCTCGAGACGTTGACCCGCGCCGAGAGGCAACCATTGGCGTCTCAGCGCGATGCCATCGGGCAGCGAGATCGGCTCGCTGTGTAACTCGACCTGCTTACCGTCGGCAAGCTCAAACACGTCTGCGGCGGAGTCTTGTTTCAAAGCAAACAACTTGCCGTCGAATCGGGCGCGGCATATTTCAGGGTGCCACGGGTAGAGATAAGCGACCGTGAGGTTACGGTCGCCACGCTGCAGGGCCTCAGCGCCCGCTTCGTGCGCAAAGCGCTTGATGGCTGTCCCGGCCGGCAGTTCGAAATTACCGGCCTCTTGTGAGTGGTCCTGATGGCAATGTGTAAGAAACACGAGTACCGAGCGCGGCCGCACGTGGAGAGCTTCGGTTAAGATTTGACTGATTCGCCGCGTCTGCTCGACACTCGCACCCGGGTCGATGACGATCATTGTCTCGGGCGCCGAGAGGATGTAGCAGTTCGAGGAAACGATGCTGGGCTTGGTGATGATTGGGAAGATTTCGACGGAGGTGGTGCCGGGTACCTTCTGCCAAACGTTGGCCGCGATGCTTATGTTACTTTCACCCACAGGGCCTCGCCTTCATTTCCAAGGCACGCGGCGTCACGACGTGACGTCAATGAATGAAGTAAAGCCGGCTAGGTTCAAGACATTATAAATATGAGGCGGGACGTTGATAAGCCTCAGGCGCTCGCCCCGTTTTTGCAGTGCCTTGGCGTCAAGCAGTAGTACGCGTAAACCCGCGCTGCTCATGTAGGGGACCGCCGCGAGATCGAGCTGCACCGCACCGCTTGGACTCTCAGCGGCGCGCAACACGGGCTCTTGTAACTGAGGAGCCGTATTGCTATCCACTGGCCCCGCGGCACGTAAAACAAGTGTCGATTCCAAATGCTCCAGCGTGACTTTCAGCTCCGTCATCCCTTGCCTCCCTCCATTGTGGGAGTCTTGCTTTTTGAGGATAAACTACGGAGATCCTGACGCTCTTTAAATGCGTGTCCGGCAACCGCGACTGAAACGCTCAAATGCCAACCCTAAGGTCAGCCGAGATCGCATCTGTGACGGAGAGTACGCCACCAAAGTGGTATTTGCAACTTGGCTCGAAAGGCTCCTGTTTCACGCGCGATAGTCTTAGCCCAATAGTGGGATGATGGGGCACAGTTCAACCCGGATTCCGCAGGGTCAAAGAGATGTGCGAAGCACACCGACCATGACTAACGATGGGTCACGTACAGCTGGGCTGGGATTCTCTTTTTCAATCGCCTGGTAATTTTCTGTCGGTAAGATGGGGAGGGTCACGAGAGTCAAGATTTCACCGGCTTCTCCGCTTCGGACGGCTAGCGGAATTCGAACTCTTCGGTGATAATCCGGTCACGCGGTAGGCCGAGCGCCCTGAACTGTCGGGCGAGGTCCGAAACGAACCTGAGCTGGCCGCACAGCATCACTGCATAGTCTTCCAAGGGAGCGATGTCGGCTGCGACCTGAGCCGCGGTGATTCTCCCACGGCGCGCCGTTGCCCACAGCGCATAGTCGATATACGACTCCGCCTCCAAATACGACGCTCCCTCCGAATAACTCCCGCGAATTTCCGAATCATAGACCGCGTCCTGCTCGTTGCGGACAACGTAGTAGAGCCAAATTCGTCGGAAATCCCGATTACTAAGTTCAAAAGCGAGCATACCGAGGAACGGCGTGATACCATTGCCCGCGCCAATGCAGACGAGCCGACGGAAAGGAGCGAAGCGGTGGGAAGTGAAGCCACCGAACGGTCCATAGACGTCTAGGTGCGTCCCGGACTTGAGCGAGGGTAACCGGCGTGTGAAATCTCCGACTGTCCGGATAGACAAGCGCAAATCCCGGTCCACCGGTGACGAGGAGATGGAAAAAGGATGAAGTTCCCTCTGCTGCCCCTCCATCTCGGGGGCGCGCAGAAAGACAAAAGTGCCGGGCTCGTACATCATACGCCGGTCGACTGGGCGCATGACGAGATCGATGATATCGCTTCCGCGTGAAACAACCGTTTCGAGGGAGTAGGGATAGCGTGGCCCGAGCCGGTTGAACAGTACGACTCGATAGAGCCACGCGGCTCCGCCGGCCAGGATTAGAATCACCATCCACGTTCTCAACGGCTCGAAGTCAGCAATTGTTCCTGGTTCCATGGCTGCGTGCGCGGCAGCGCCGAGAAAAACGAGACCCGTTAGCCGGTGGACGGACAGCCAGCGCTCATAGCTCATGCGGCGATCATAGGCAAGGCCGCCAAGCAGCAAAAGCAAATAGAAGACGATCATATCGATCGAACGCGCCGAATCCGACCAGAAGGGGACGAACACGTTGCCGATGGAGGTGCCCCTGGCAATTTCCACCAGAGCCAGAAAAATTACGTGCGCGATCAAAAGAAGGATTGCTGACGGCCCGATGATTCTATGGAAACGCACTGCGCGATCGAGACCGCCAAAAACCGGCTCCAGGGCGTGGGCGCGGACAACCGCGAGCATGGCGACCGCCATTAGAGTAACCGACCATAGTACGGTGAGCTGAGAAAGCCCGCGCCAGGGCCAGAAGCCGGGCGGAATGCCATCTGGGAACCGGCCGGCGATCCAGAGAAGAGTCGTGATGATCAGAGAGCCGGTGGTCAGAATCCAACCTGGTCGGAATGCTTCAAGGCTAGGTAACCACCTGCTAAGAGCATTTCCAAGCATAGCGTCTTTGTTCACGCTCCCTGGGTCCTTAGGCGAATACCCACGAGGTTGTCGAGGCGGCGGATCTGATGCGGATTGTAAGACACTTGTGGTTTTCGCTTGGAGATCCTTGATTGCGTCGTCGTGGGAGCCGTAAATGGAAAAAATAGACGAAAACCCGGCTGTGTCGAACACTTCTCTGACTGGATCCTGGGGACGGTTCAGGGTGTAATAGGGAATCGTTTTCTTAAACCCGCACAACACCAGCTTGCCGTTCGCGTTATCGAGACGCTTGGCTGCAAGGACAAACACACGCAGGCCCGTGCTGGCGATATAATCGAGCTGCGCAAGATCGATGATGAAGCGACGGTCGCCCGATTCTATTTGGGCGAGAATTTTCTCCTCAAACGTCTTCGCCGTCGTCGTGTCCAATCTTCCAGATAGGCTTAGAGTCACAATGTCCGCCGTTCTGTGCTCGGTAATTTCCATACCTAAGCCTCCTGTGTCAGCCTTATCATCCCTAGGAAATTCCACTCCTGGCGCTAATGCTCCAGCTCATATCGCGTCTCCCTGGCGCCAAGTTGCGTAACCTTAATACGGCCGATCGGGCCGTGTTCGATGATTAAAAGATGTAATCGAATCGGCGCCCCAGTTCAGTCGACCGACCGATTTCATTCGCAGCATTGCGGAAGACTCTCGAGGATCCGGATTCCTAAAAGGAGTTTAAAACACTCTACCGAAACCCTCGAGAAAACCATCAAAGAAATACCTCGCGACGCGGATATCGTCAAGGTGTTTAACAGGCTGGCTGAGCCCGAACCGCCTCGCGGTTCCCCGATAGCTCACTGGAACATCGAGCTGGAAGGTTGGCAGCTTTCTCTCCATGGTAACCGGTAACAAAATTGTAAGCCGCGATAGATTGCGATACAGTTTCAACGAGGCCGGATAGTATCGCTCCCGCCGCTGCGGCCGAATGGAGGGCACCAGACAGGCGTGAATTTTCATTTTCCGCCCGCAAGGAGGTAGCCAATGTTAGAGTGCATTATCACTGAAACCAGGGACATTGAGCCCGTGATCTACGAGTGGGGAGGGGTCAAGTGGGTCGCCAACAACGACTTAGCCCCAGGCTGTGAGCAGAGCTTCGGCCTCGTGCACATCCTTCCGAAAGACCAACCCCGAGCACTGGCACACGGCAGCGGAGGAGATCGTGTTCATGATGCAGGGCGAATGCGACCTGCGCTTGGGCGACCGGGACTTGAAGATCGGCCCCAGGCACACGCTCTACATCCCGCAGGGCGTCAAGCACGAGGTTGCGAACAAGGGCTGGGAGCCGGTTCTTTACGTCTGCTCCTTCTCGGCGAGCCTGCGCGGCACGCTCTTCGAGAACCCTTCGGCTCCCGGCGTGCGACCGTTATCCGGCAAGAGCGTAAGCCAGCCCTGGTGAACCCGGCGGGTGCATGGCGAGGAAGTACGATCTAGTCGTGCTCGGGGCCGGCCCAGCCGGTGAGAAGGAAGCCGCTCAGGAGAGTAGGGGTTTTTGGGTCGAGATTTTTTGGACTGCGGGGGTTCGTAATTCACTGTCGGAGGTAAGCGATGATCACGGCGTTCGTCCAATTCAAGATTCCCGAACCGATGAGCCGGGAAAAGGCAGCTGCGGTGTTTTCCACCACGGCGCCAAAATATCAAGAGGCGCGGGGGTTAATCCGCAAGTATTATCTGCTTTCCGAGGATGGCGGAACCGTCGGAGGCGTGTATCTCTGGCAGTCAAAAGAAGACGCCGAGCGGCTGTATACGAAGGAATGGAAGAACTTCGTAAAACAAACGTACGGCAGCGAACCGGTGGTTGCCTATTTTTACAGCCCGGTGGTGGTGGACAACCTGATGATGGAGATCATCAAAGACTGACGTTCGCCGTTGACAGCCGATCGGGGCAATGTTAAGACCACGTTGCTTTCCTGTGTTGGTAGGATCTAATCAAATCTGCAAAACGTTTTTAGAAAACCTGCGGCGCAAGCGCCAATAATCTGCGACTGCATTGGTGTCTGTAGTTGATTGTAAAGGAGGATGGTATGGATTTCATTGAGCGAATTTTTGGCATAGCTCCGGATGGCGGCTCGGGACTTTTTGAGTTCCTGCTTTTTCTCGTGCCGCTCGCGGGGATAGCCTTTTTATACTTCCGCAGTAAGCGCAGCCAAGCGCGCCGCGATGAGGTTGCGGGCAAAAGATGAGTGACAACGTTGACTGTTCGCAGCCAAAGTAGTCGACCGCGCGCGCCGGCAATATGATACGAATCCGGTAGTTCCTGACGTTTTTAAATGAGATTTTGCTGTCCTCGTGGATTATGCTGTCAGGCGCTTCCACGGAAGCAGCGGAGTGACCATGGAGGCCGCCTATTTTACGGACGACAACGGTCAGCGCCGCCGGGTTGATTTTTTCGAGATGAAAGACGCTGCTGAAATCCCGGCCATTGCTGAGCCGTGGCTCCTTGCGTTCAATGCAAGCATTGAGCTTCATCCGGTCATGGTGCCGGACGATCTCGCCAAGGCTGGCGGCAGCATTGAGAAAGCGGTCAAGAAATATACCTGATCACTTGCCGCAAAAACGGATTCTGAATATTGGATTTCACTTTGACCCGCGACAAGACCAACCTCGATATCTTCTAGGTCAAGACGAGTCGAAGAATCCGACAATCTCTCCGACCCAGACATTCTCGCGCAGGAAATCGTTGTCCCTCGACTGGCTTTGCTCGGGAGAGTTTCGAGCCAGGACCAACGGGTACAGGCCGTGGCCAGCGCCGAGGGGTCGAACACCCCGAAGTCGCCCCAGAACAATTCCGGGAAATCGCCGGCGACGTAATATTTAACGGCTCGAGAAGTCCAGAGGGCTTACGGTCGGTCACTGTTTAGAGTGGGGCGCGGTTATCAGGAGGCAACGATACGCTAGGGACGACAGGCCCCTCAATCCTGTTTGACGCCAAAGCGCCTGCCGACGTAGGCGCCTACAAAAGACAGCGAGAGAACGAGAAGCAGCAAGATGACGCCCATGGCGGAAAGCATCGGGTACTGGCCGTCTTGGTAAAGATTGTAAATCGTCACCGACATCAGCTTGGTGTCCACACCGCCGAGGAGGATCGGTATGGAAAGAACCTTAAAGGTCAGCGACAGGCTGTAGGTGAAGGCGACCACCAGCCCCGGGGCCATCAACGGCAGCACGACAGAACGGAAGGTGCGGGCCCAAGAGGCGCCGCTAACCGTTGAAACCTCTTCGAGCTCTTTGCTGATCTGATGCAGAGAAGCGTGGGTCGAGCGCACGGCCACGGTGATGTACTTGCCGACGAACGCCACGATCAAAATCCAGATGGTAGAGTAGATTGGAATCGGGACTATCAGGTACAGCCACAAAAGCGCCAGACCCATGACCGTGCCGGGTATGGCGATGGGCGAGAAAGAGAGAAAGTCCAAAAACTTTCTTCCTTTGATGCGGGTGCGGACGACGATCCAAGAGATCATGGCCGCAAGCAGGACAATGATCAGGGATGACAAGATACCGACCAGCAGGGTGTTGTAAATGCTTTGCGCCGTATGCGGCAGGTCCAAAATCGCCCGGTAATTGTCCAGACTGAAGTGCGGCAGCTGCGAAAGGGATGGAATTTGGTAAAACTGTACGAATGAAGTCCACGTGAAGACAAAAACGGGCAGGCCCACGCTGAATGTCAGTAGCGTCATGCTTAGGAGGCTCACGGGCCAGCGCCAGCGTCCCAGTTGCATGCGCCGTGGCCGGAACGCCTTTCCCGTCACCGTCACGTAGCGCTCCGACATGCGCGTAGCACGGTGGTAGAGATACAGCAGAAAAAGACTGACGATCAAGTAGCCAACGCCGAAAGCCGAAGCCACGTTGTAGTCCTGTGGCACATCCCATACCGCGAGGAACACCTGAGTGGCGAACACCGGAATGCTGGCCGGCACGCCAAGCACCGCGGGCACATCGAAGCTCTCGATGGCGCGAACGAAGACGAGCAGGAAGACAGCCAGCAGGGCGGGCAACAGAAGCGGCAGGGTGACCGTACGCATAGTGGTGCTGAAGCGGGCCCCCGCTGCGGCCGAGGCTTCCTCCAGCGACGGGTCCATGGAGCGAAAGGCCGCCGCCATCAACAAGAAGGGCAGCGAAACCTGATCGATGGCCTGGGCCCAGATCATGCCGGCCATGCTATAGCCGTTGAACAAAGGTCCCTCAATACCGAACAAAAAACGAGCTGCCACGTTGATGACGCCGATCGTGGGGTGGAGCGCGAGGACCCAGGCGCTGGCCATCAGGACGCCCGGGGCGATCAGCGGAAACAGGGATATGGCATAAATGATCGGCCGCAATGGAGTGTCGGTCCGTTCCGTGACCCAGGCCAGAAAGGTGCCGATCACAAGGCACACCGCGGCAGCACCCATGGCGAAAATCAGGGTGTTGGCCACGGTTTGGACCAAAGTTCCCTCGTAGGCCTCGACGAACTTCGACAGCGTGTAGACGCCCGCCTGCCCCGGTTGCCCGTCCCGAAAGGCTCCCCAAATCACCACCGCTAGGGGAACCACGATCAGCCAGAGTAGCAGGAGGGTCAGCAAACTCACGCCGATGGTTTGGCCGTTGAGCCAGCGCGACCATTGGATAGGTACCCTCAGTGAAAGTCTCGATGATATCGAAAAAGCTTGGGAATCCATCCCTCGCCTCTAAGCTCCCCTCATGAGTAACGATCAGATGAAAACAGAGAAAGTCTCGTAGGGCGGAACGACCTAGCAGAATGCTGAAAAACTATCTCGGAGTCCTTCCACCCTTCGACTGTCGCTCAGGACAGACTGAACTCAGAGCCAATCCTGAGTCTATCGAAGGGACGAAAGGAGAGACGATTGAAATGGCTAAGAAATTTCCGTTCTGCTGAGCCTGCCGAAGCATTTCCGAGCCTTTTTAGTAACCTGCTAGTCGGTCGAAGAGCCCTGTCCCAGAGGCCATTTTACTTGCCGCCTCGGAACGCCGGGTTGTAAATTTCCTTGATGATCTTAGTGTACGGATTGCTGTACTTCGCCAACGTCTCGGCAGTCAACAGCGACATGCGATCCAGCGTGTCCTTCGCGGTCACTTGCTGTAGTTCCTTATACTTGAGCTTCGTATCCGGGTGCGCCATCACGCGCCCGAACTGGGCGAGAATCTTCTGACCGCCGTTGGGATCGACATGAAAACGAGCGAAGAGCAGCGCCGCATACGGATGAGATGCCCGGCTGCTGATGCCGACGCCGCTGGCCTCGGCGGACACAAATTCTTTGGGGAAAACCATTTCGACGGGAGCTCCCTTGTTCTTCATGTCCGCTATTTTGTACGAGTATAGCTCGATGGACACCGGGAACGCACCGGCGATGAGCAGGTTAGTCTGGTTGGTGTGACCCTTGCGGAGCAGCGCCTTCTGGTCCTGGATGAGCTGCTTTTGATAATTATAGGTCTTCTCGGTGCCCCACTTGTGCAGCATGCCGAACATCCAGGTGTCGGGCGAGTTGTCGATGGAAAACTTGCCCTTCCACTTGGGATCGAGCATGTCCATATAACCCTGGGGAGCTTCCGACGGCTTCACCAGGTTGGTGTTGTAGGCGATAATCATGCTCAACAGGTTCCAGGAGTAAAAGTCTCGGCCGCGGAACTTGGCCGGATAGCGCGCGTCACCGACCAGATCGTGGAGTTCGGCCAGAGCGTTTGCCTCTCGGTACTGTTCTAGGAACGTGCCGACGCTGATGACGTCGAAACTGCTGCGGTTGGCGCGCGCTTCAGCCAGGATGCGGTTGCTGATATCCTCTTGCTGGCCGCCCAGGCTCTGCGCTTTGATGCCTGGGTATTTGCTCATGAAGCCCTCCATCAGTTTCGCTATCTGGTTCTCCTCGGCGGGCGAGGCATAAGTGACGGCGCCCTCTTGCTTCGCTCCCTCGTAAAGCACCTGGTCAAGTTGGTCCGGGGGCAGTTTAGACAGCTTGGCGTAAAGCTCACTCGGCGTCTTCCAGCCGGTAGGTAGCTGGACGGATGATGATTGGGCTGTCATGCCGCCAGCGGCAGCCGCCAACACCACAGCAAATGCTATCGGCAGGCCCATTATGCTTTTCACGTGCGTCGTCGACATTGTTGCGCCCTCCTTCATCGCAAGGACCTAGTCGATCGGGTCAACTCCGTTTCATCACAGGTCCTCTACGGTAAACAGAGTCTAGGCCGGACCTTTTTTTGCTGTCAATACCCCCGACAAAAAAACTGCTCGCGCTGACTGCTCCCGATAAAGCCAGCCTGGAAATCTTCTGGCTCAGAGATGAAAACCCGGAAGAATCCGACTAGCTACCGATCCTGGCGTTCTCACCCTCGACTCGCTTCGCTCGGGACGACAAAAACCAGGGCCCCACGGCTACAGGCCGTGGCCAGCGTCGAGGGGCCATGACCTCGAAGCCGCCCTCGAACGATTCCACGAAATCGCGGTTGATTGGGGTGCTGAGATTGTGACTGGAAACGTCCAATAGATTGGCGGGAAGTTTGCCAATTGCTCTCCGTAAATCGAGTATACCCTCTTCAGGTGTTCTTAACTTTTCTCCGTGATTGTAGTGAAGCATGGTCGGACCAAATCCTGCGGCGTGCGGTGGTTTTTTAGCTGCGGGCCGACATCTGGATAGACTGCAAGATCCGCAATGGTTGCCGGGAGAAGCAAGCTTGACATCGTTCTGGCAGGTGATGGATATTATGGCCGAATTGCGTCCAAGCGGTTGACGGCGGAGTACGGGATACCCTGCGGGAAATATTGCAGCCTGAACGACTTACGTAACCATTGAATGAGCCTGGATTCAGCTACGGATGATCTAATGACTTCCGTGTCAAACGTCGTGTCTTGTGAGTCCATTAAGTGGCGCTGCTCCGTCTGTTCCCGGGAATTCGCTACTTCAGATGGGGGCCTCTGCTTGCGGTGTAAGGGGCCGGCCTGCGTTCGACACCTAAAGGTTTTGAGAGCCAAAGCTGGAGACGGCGAGTGCAAAAAATACGAAAACGTTTGTACCAAGTGCATCCGACCTGGTGACCCAAAGCCGTCGTTTCTTAGAAGTCCTCGGTGGAAAATCTTTGGGTAACTGGGCGTGTGAATTCAGCTAACACCACACTTGAGGCTGATCGGCGAGAAAGCGAGCGCGAACGGAACCTACGGTAGGTCCTCAGTCTCAAGTTGAAATTGCGAGCTCGGTGCCCATATGATCTCGCCGACGGCTCAGCGTGATCGTTAAGCCTCAAATTAGACTGAATTCTCCTACCAAGCGCTACATATTCTTTGACGTGTGGATTATCTTCATCATGCGCTTATAAGGAACCAGCTCTATTTTGCCGCGGGATTGAACTGGAACGACGCGCGTCAATACGATGCTGCAAAAGATTGTTTGAGCGTCAGATCCTGATTGACGGGCGGAACAAGCAAACTCCATGAGATTGACAAAATTCCAACCCACTGGCACGCAACCGCGATAAGACGCTGAGGAGATGTATATGGTAGAACCCACCCTTGTTTGTCCCCAGTGTAAGATCGAAATCAAACTCACCGAATCCCTGGCCGCGCCACTGCTAGAATCCGTCCGGCGCGACTACGAGCGGCGCCTCGCCGAAAAGGACGCCGGCGTTGCGAAACGCGAACAACTGCTTCATCAACAGGAAGCGACTCTGCAAAAGGCAAAAGAGACCCTGGATGAACAGGTCGCCCAGAAGCTGCAACTGGAGCGAGCGAGAATCGCCGCCGAAGAGGCGAAGAATGCCAAGCTTGCCCTCGGAGGCGAGCTGGAGCAAAAGTCTAAAGAAATTAGTGAGCTGCAGGATGTTTTGAAACAAAAAGATGCAAAGCTTGCGGACGCCCAGCGGACCCAAGCCGACTTGATTCGCAAGCAGCGTGAACTCGATGACGCCAAACGGGAGTTGGAGCTGACGGTCGCCAAGCGGGTTCAGGCGGAACTGGGTGCCGCTCGCGAACAGGCCCGCAAAGACGCGGAAGAAGGGCTGAAACTCAAGGTGCTGGAAAAAGAACAAACCATTGCCTCGATGCAGAAACAGATCGAGGACCTGAAGCGGCGGGCCGAGCAAGGATCACAACAACTTCAAGGAGAGGTTCAAGAACTCGAATTGGAAGCGCTGCTGGCGGCAAAGTTTCCGCGCGACCGGATCCAGCCGGTTCCCAAAGGCGAATTCGGCGGCGATGTGCTGCACCGAGTCGTTGGTCCTCTTGGCCAGGCCTGCGGCACAATTTTGTGGGAGGCGAAGCGAACCAAGAATTGGAGCGATAGCTGGCTGGCCAAGCTGCGCGAGGACCAGCGGACGGCAAAGGCCGAGATCGCGGTGATTCTGAGCCAGGCTCTTCCGAAGGACGTCGAGACGTTCGATCTCGTCGAGGGCGTATGGGTCGCTCACCCGCGTGTGCTGCTCCCGATTGCCATCACGCTGCGCAACACTCTGATCGAAGTCGCTGCCGCACGGCAGGCTTCCGAGGGCCAGCAAACCAAGATGGAGATGGTTTACCAGTATCTCACCGGCTCGCGCTTCCGGCAGCGGGTGCAAGCGATCGTCGAGGCCTTTTCCTCCATGCGCGACGACCTGGATCGAGAGAAGAAAGCGATTACCCGGCAATGGGCCAAACGGGAGGAACAAATCGACCGGGTCATGCAGGCCACCGTCGGCATGTACGGCGACCTGCAAGGCATCGCCGGCAGAACGCTGCAGGAAATCGAAGGGCTGGAATTCCAGGGCCTGCTCGATTTCAATGAAGACAAAAACGAGCCGACGAAATGACCGGAATGTTGACGCGCGTCGCCCGCGGACTCAAGACATTCTCGGGCCAACCTGAACGATCTGATCGATCACGCGGAGGATCCCGAGAAGATGATCAAACAGGTCATCCTGGACATGCAGAATCAGCTCATGCAGGTGAAGACCCACGTGGCGATCGCCATCGCCGACCAGCATGTACTGGACAAAAAGCAGAAGGAGAACGCGGACAAGGAAGTCGAATGGATGCGCAAGGCTGAGCTTGCCGTGGACAAGAAACAGGATGACCTCGCACGCGCGGCCCTGGAGCGTTCCATGAGTTACAAAGAAATGGCGACGAGCTTCGCATCGCTGGTGGCGGATCAGAAGACTGAGGTGGAGAATCTAAAGTCGGCCTTGAGCAAACTCGATCAGAAACTCGCTGAGGCCCAATCGAAGAGCGATATGCTGATCGCCCAGCACCGCCGCTCGCGGGCCTTATCCAGAGCGAGCGACGCGCGGATGGCGATTGGGGATAAATCCAAGGTTGCAACGTTCGACCGGATGGCGAGCAAGGTGCGTCACGCGGAAGCGGTCAGCCAAGCCAAGGCTTCGATGTTAGGCGATGACCTCGATGACAAGTTTGCGGCCTTGGAGAAAGAAGACGAGATCGAGAAACTACTGAACCAAATCAAAGCGCGCCGCGCCGGGTAGACGGTGAAGAAGGTTTTCCACTTCGACTCGCAGGCCGATATCTATCGTGCGGATGCCTGCGTCGTCTCGTGCTTTGACGCCAGGTTCGAATTAGTGACGCGTAAATTTCTCAAGAAGCGCAGAATCTGGTGGGCCGACCCGCTGAAGATCGCCGGAGGGGCGAAAGTCTTCGCCTCTCCGGCGGAAGAATCCGAGCGCAGGTTCGCGCTCGGTCAGGTGCGAACCTCGATGCGTCTGCACGGTACCAACCGTGTGATGCTGATGGTCCATACTGACTGTGGAGCCTATGGCGGGTTGCAGGCATTCGGCGGTGATGAGGAGCGCGAAGCAGCGAATCACGAAGCGGAATTGCGCAGCGCGGCAGAGTTTTTGAGGAGCAACATCTCAGCGATCGAGGTGGAGTCTTACTATCTGAAGTTCGCCGGCGTTTGGGTCCTCGAAGCGGTGTGAATTGCTCGTGCCACGGAGCCCCGTGGAAACCATCCGGCGCGCTTCGCGATGGCTTCAGGAACGGTGACCTGTGTGTTTGTGCCGTCCGTCGCGAGCGAAAAGGTTTTTCTCGCGGAAGCTACCTCGCATTACCTCCTCATGTTAAGCATGCTGAGCGTCTTGAGTGCCGGTTCGGGACTGGGCCTTCTGGGAAGCATGGGGCAGGGCAGTTGCCAGATTATCCTGAGCAGTTCTCCTTGCGCTATTAGGTATGAAAGCAGGCGACAAAAGTCTCGAAGCGTCCGGTAATCTCTAGTGATTCCATAGGCGCAGAGCCTGCCAGAACCGCAGACTTTCACGCATCCCACGGGTTTTCCTTTGCCGCGTTGCGCCCGGCGATTTTGCCGCCGACGAAACACTCGGTGACATTACCGGCTTCCAGGTACAGGTGGCCGAAGATCGAGCTGATGTCGCCGGCCGCGTAAAGGCGCGGAATCGGGTTTCCCATCGGATCAACGATGCGCTGTTCGGGGTCGTGAGCCGGTCCGCCTTGAGTATTCGAGACAATCGGCCACGCCTCCATCGCATAAAACGGCGGGTGGGCCAGCGGCATCATGGTTTTCGGCGGCCGCTGGAAATCGTCATCGCTTCCGCCCGAACACTGTCCGTTCCAACGCGCCGCGGTCGCCCGCAGAGGCTCAGGACTCACTTTTATTATCTTCGCTAACACCTCGATATTATCCGCTTTTTTGATCCATCCCTTCTCGATCTCCGCGAAATTGTCGTCGCTCCACTTGTAGTGATAGCGGGCGTCATTGACGATGGCCATCGCAACCGGCCCGAGCTTTCTTCCCTCCTCGTCGAAGACGAGGTAACAGGGGATGCGGGGGTAGTCCTGAATGTCCGGGTCGTAATACTCCAGCGGGCGCGCCCCGGTATCTTGCGGCGCGGGCGGATATTCATTCATGAAGCGCCTGCCGAAGCGGTCGACCGCGATCCAGACCATCTTGCGGTTCTCATTGCGCGGTCCCGCCCAGACATGGCGGATCGCAAAAGGGAATTCGGGATACTTAAAGCCGTAGCCGCCGTGGAAGTGCCACATATGCCATAAGGCGGCCCCCGCTTTCTGCGCCATGAGAATCCCGTCGCCCGTGTTGCCCAAATAGACGGGATAGACCGGCTGCACTTGGAAGTACTGGAGCTTCATCTCCGGATTGTTCTCAAATCCCCCGGAGCAGAGAATCACAGCCTTGCGCGCTTTGACTCTCATTTCCTTGCCCGATCGCTCGGCGGTAACTCCGAGGACTTCACCCTCATGGTTTGTTACCAAGCCTTTCACGGGCGCTGCCAGGAAAACTTCGATATTGCGTGCCGCGATGTTGTCTACCACTACCTTGAACAGGCGCGCCCCGCCGCGCAGGCCTTTCGCCCATGGAAAGGCTTCGTAAGCGGGAAAATCCTTGAGCTTGATCGAATCAATATCGTTGGTTCCGGGAAAGGGATAAGTCCCATGACCCCGAAGTTCGCTTTGTGTCGGTTCGGTCCCGCTTACCCGCGCCAGTTCCGTTATCCAATCGATCATCTCAACCATGCCGGCGGCGAGCGGCCGGAGAACCTCGTCCGGCGTGGTCCCGTTGCAGGTTCGCTTGAGATACTCAAAAGCGGAGTCGGCATTGCGCGCGAAGGCGACGCCACCGCCCGAAAGGATTGAGATTCCACCAGGATGCGGCAGCTTTTCCAGTAACAGCACTTTCGCGCCCGCATCATGCGCAACGATTGCCGATACCGCACCGGCAAATCCATATCCCACGACAACAACGTCAGCTTCCTGATCCCACCTGAAACCAAGCTCTTGCGCCACGATTTCTCACCTCCTGTTGATCGAATGGAGTAGACACTCGAAGTCCGCGGTGAATTCTAGACGATTTGTCCCGCAGCCCCAACAATAGATAAGGGAAAAGTAGAGGCAATGCTACGGCCACGTCAAAGTTCGTTTCATGTTCGTGAATTGATTTCACAAGTCGTGTCTGTTCAAAAATCCCTCCTTCCCTCTTTTTTCAAGGGGGGGAATTGAAAGTCTCCCTTTGTAAAGGGAGATTTAGAGGGATTTTTGCGTTGGGCTCCATCCGACTTTCACTGGACCCTGGAGGCGACGCGCTCCGGGCGGCCAGGCGCTGTCTTTGGTTATTCTTATTTTAAGACTTAGTGTGATAAAAGTCATGAATCATGGCGATGTTCCCAGTTTCACCTGAAAAAGAGAAACAACTCTTCGAGCGTATGAAAGCTGTCGGAGTTCGAGAGCAGGATATCGAGGAGCAATTTGTGCGCTCTTCGGGGGCGGGCGGGCAAAAGGTCAACAAAGTCTCAACTTGTGTAGTGCTCTACCATCGAGGGTCCGGTGTCCGGGTCAAGTGCCAAGAGGAACGCTCCCAGGCGCTCAATCGTTTTCTGGCGCGGAGAATCCTGGTGGAGAAAATCGAGGCTAAGATTAGAGGAGCCAAAACGGCGGAAGGGCAAAGGATCGCCAAGATCCGGCGCCAGAAACGAAAGCGTTCTCGGCGTGCCAAGCTGCGAATGCTCGCCGAGAAGCATCGACAGGGCGACAAGAAGGCGCTGCGAGCGCCGGTGCGGCGGCAGAACGACGACATTTGAGCTGCCGGGTGAGCAGCAAATAGAAAGGCAAAAGTACAAATACGCTATGTGCGCGTGCGTACGGCTTACCACCGAGGCGCTGAGGACGCGGAGGGGAGAGTGTGGTAAGAAAAACCCTGCGTGCTCTGCGCCTCTGCGGTCAATCCGCGGAGCAGCCTGTTACTTTGGCAGCGCGACGCCCATACCGTTTCGGATCTCGATATTGGTGCCGAACGGTTTGGATCTCTCCCGCGCGCGCTCGATGACCTGAGTAAATTTCTCGCCGCCGGCTTCCGCCAGTCTGGGCACACTCAGCCGGGGCCGGCGGCCGTGAATGATATATTCCTCCGTCGGCTGGATCCGGACCTCCTTCAGCTCGGCATTGTCGCCGAAAACGACGGTGTGCACGGCGCTGCCGATGCGGGAGAACTCGTGGGTTTGACCGCCCGCGCTGGTAGCGCGTTCGCGGCTGCGCTCCCGCTCCTCCAGCAATTCGCCGACGGTGCTGTCGATGCTGAGCCCCATACGAAGTTTCATGGATGCGGGGAGCTTGGTGACCTCATTGTTCTGTAAGTAGAGCGGCGGCTGGCCGTAAAGGATCACTTTTCCCTTGTAGAATTCGATGCCCCGCTGGAGACCGCCGTGATTGATGTAGACGTCGGCGCCGGCGTCGACGCAGCCGTGCGCAAAGGTATTGATGTAGTCATGCACGCCGATGCCATGAGCCTGGTCGTGGAGGGCGACGATGACGACATCGGCGTGACGCCGCGCTTCGGCAACGTGCTTGTAGGTCCGGTTTAGGTCTTCCTGGTAGGGGAAAGTGGACATGCGGAACTTGTCGCCCAAAACAAATTTCCGGCCCATGAAGAAAAACTCGGTGTCGGTATCCTTCTCCCAACCCTTGAGGGTGGTGCCGATCAGAGGCTCGGTCCGCGCCGCGCCCTGGAAGCGCACGACCTTGCCGCGATGCCAGTTCAGCTCCTGGCTGATGCGCTTGAGCTGCTCGAAAGCTTCCCGGTCCACGTGCGCGACCGAGTCGTAGCGCAGCAGATTGACGCCGGGGCGGCTCTTGTAGGGCGGCAACTCGTCGGCGCCCATGAATCCTGCGGGCCAGGGGAAAGGAAGATCCATCATCTGACGCGGGCCCCAATCGGCGAGGGCGATCAAAGCAACCCGTGCGTTCTCGGTTTCCAGATAGGTCGGCTGCGCGGCTTCGGTGAGACTCGCTCCGATGCCGGCGTAGGGCATGCCGCCGCGCTTCAAGTAGTTGATCGTCGTCAGGATGCCCAACTCGCCGAAGTCGGCCACGTGGTTGTTGGCAGCGTAAACCGCCTTGATGCCCATGAACTGGAGCTCCTCGATCATGCTCGGAGGAGCGCCCATGAATGTCCCGGCCCAGCCCATGCCGGAGCCGAAGGTGGGCCAGTTTTCGCCGTCCTGGATCGCGCACTCCATATTCGCGAAGCTCAAGTCGGAGGCCTTCAGCAGCTCGATGAGCTTGCGGAACCCGTCTTTTTTACGGTGCACCGACACGCGGTGCTCGATATAACAGTTGCCGGTAAAGGATAGGTGTGTTTCTCCGTTGTCTGCCATGGGTACGCTCTCCCAAAGAAAAGTAAAATTTTGCTTTTGCGGGCGGAGAAGCTTCTCTGCCGCCGCTCAGTTTCCCAACACTCTTTTACATCCCGGAAGTTTTGTGAACTAGGTGCTAACCGGGGTCACACGCTACAATCTTCCCAACTCCAATGCAAGCCGCGCAGTGGCCCGAGCCGCGGGCAAGTCAAAGACAAAAGTAAAAATCGCGATCGTATTCCGTGCTCGTGGTAAGTGAGAAACCAGAAACATGCTCCCGCAACCACAAATTTGCGCGGGCGGAGGCAATTCGTCAACACCCATTCTAGAAGATTTCTCTCCACTTCGCGCGCACGCGTTGTTCCACTTCCGGATCACGCTCCACGACCAGCGGGAATTTGTCCTTCCATTCAAAGGGGCGCACTGCTTCGAAGACGAGACGGCTGTTGAACCCGGCTTTCTCGCGTGGAATGATCGGGTCGAGCGGGCCGCTCCAGCAGCGGCGCAGGAGATCGACCGACGACTCGGGATCACAGCGGGTGCAGAGCGCCCAAACGACCTGCTTGAGATCAAACGGATCGATGTCGTCGTCAACCACGACACTGTAGCGTCCCAGGTAGCCGCCGGAAGCGACATTGGTTGCGAGCAGGGCCGCTTGCTTGGCGTGGCCGGGATAGAGCTGATTGATGGCGACGATCGTGAGCAGCATGCCGGCGCCGATCTCATGACAACAGACGCTCTGGATTCCCGGTACGCCGCAATCTTCGAGGGCGTTCCACACGAGCGCCGAGCGCAATCGTCCGGAGCCATAGGTTGAATCCGTCGGCGGGATCGAAGGCGGAGCGCTGCAAATGATCGGGTCGTTCCGGTAAAGCACCGAATGAACTTTGATCAGATATTCCTCGTGCGCGCCGCTGGCGTAGTAGCCGGTGAATTCTCCGAAGGGCCCTTCTTTGGCTTTTTGATCCGGCAGGATGTCACCCTCGATAGCCATTTCGGCATAGGCCGGAATCGGCAACTTCGTGTAGGGGCCCTGGATGACCTCGACTCCCTCGCCGCGCACTGCGCCGACGAAATCGTACTCGGAGAATTTTGCCGGTAAGGCCACCATGCCGCTTAAGAGCAGGAGCGGGTCGCCGCCGAAAACGATGGCGACAGGGCACGGGACGCCGCGCGCGAAATATTTGTCGCGGTGGATTCTCCCGTGCTTGCCCGGCGAGATCCAAACGCTGAGAAGATCCTTTCCCTGAACCATCACCCGATAGTTTCCCAGATTGATCCAATTTTCGTCAGGATCGCGCGTAATCGTCGGCCCGGCAGTGCCGAGGTAGCGGCCGCCGTCGAGCTTGTGCCAGAGGGGTGCGGGAAAAATGGATAGATCGACGGCGGTGCCGGTCATCGCGTTTTCTAAAATTGGACCGCGGTTGACTTCGACCGGCGGAATCCGCGCCAGAGATCTGACCTTCTTGCGCCAATGTTGCACCAATCCCTTTTCGTCGGTTTCGACCGGCAGTTGCAATGTCAACGCCAGCCGGCTCGCGGTGTTATACATGCCGGCTAACAGGCGCGCGTTCGCCGGGTAATCGGGCATGTTCTCAAAAAGCAGCGCGGGAGGCTTGGAATGATGCGCGCGCACCATCTCGACCATGGTGCCGATTTCGAGGTTCCAGTGCGCGCCCTGAATATGTTTTAGCTCACCCAGTGACTCGACTCGGTCCAGCCATTCTCGCAGATCTTTGTATTTCATGGCAGGTTGTTGGCGTCTGGTATATCGGCCCTCACGTCGGCATGTCAAGCCGATCCCCACTTCGGTACCAAGAAGACTTCCGCTCCGATCCTTTCCGCGTCCTCAGAAAGGGTTTCATCAAATGATGCAGAAAATTTGCGGAAGTTGCGAAAACTTTCAACTATAGTAATAGGGAGTACGCAGAGTTCTGAGTGTCTTTTGATCAAAAACTCTTTTCCTCTGTGTCCGCAGGGTCTCTGCGGTTTACCTGAATCCTTTTTTCACCATAGAGGCGCGAAGATTTAGAGGGATTTTTGAGTCGGGCTCTACATGACTTTGACGGAACCGTGCCAACGCAGCGAAACCGGTTGCATCAAAGCTCGAGCGGGGATAAGCACAGGACTTAAGATTGGGCTAATAGGAGGCTGGCATGAGCGACAACGATGTTGAATTAGTTCTTGTGGGCGATTCCTACGTCCAGCGCCCGGATCCTGATTCGGCCTTTATTCACGTGGGCAATTATTTGCGCGCGGCGGACATTGCTTTCTGCAACCTGGAGACGGTCGTGGCGGACGAGAAATATTTAGTCGCTCACAACCGCCGCCACGGTCCGCGCACCGACGAATGGATGTTTGACGCTTATCTACGAGCCGGTTTCAAAGTGATGAATCTGGCGAACAACCCGAGCATGTATCAAGGACTGGAAGGATTGCTGCGGACCCTTGATGTGCTGGACAAGGCCGGAGTTGCCCATAGCGGCGGCGGGCGGAACCTGGAAGAAGCCCGGCGGCCGGCGATCGTGGAAGCGAAAGGGACGAAGGTGGCATTTGTCTCTCGCGCCTCGGTCTTCGCAATGACGGCGCCGGCCACAGCGGAGCGGGGTGGGCTGGCCGTGGTGAGAGTAAGCACGGCGTACGAGCCGCCGCACCGCCTGCCCGAGATGCCGGGTATGCCTCCGATCATTCATACCTATCCGGATCCTGACGATGTCGCGACAATGCAAGAAGATGTGCAGACTGCCAAAAAGCAGGCGGATGTAGTTGTCGTGTCATGGCATTGGGGAGTTTCACCCGCAGGTGGCGGGACCGGAGCGCTTGTGGGATATCAGGTGGAAATGGGTCACGCCGCAGTCGACGCGGGGGCTGACCTGGTGGTAGGGCATCATCCGCATCTGATCCAGCCCATCGAGGTCTATAAGGGCAAGGTCATCTTTTATGGTATTGCCAACCTCGTGCACGACCTCCACAACCGCTGGAAAAACCGCCAAACAATCATGGCCCGTTGTCGGATTCGCGATCGGCGCATCCGTGAGGTGTCGTTTGTCCCCGGCAGGATCAGCGAAAACAACCAACCGTGCTTTATGAAACCCGCTGAGGCCCCGGACGTGGTAAAGCACGCCCAAGAGGTGTCGAGCGAGTTCGGGACCCGCTTCGATGTGAGAGAAGAAGAAGTAGCGGTGGTGCTATGACAAGATGCCCCTGGCTAAGGGCAAAGAGCAAAGGGCATAGAGAGGATACTTTCCTCTTTGCAGTCTCATGGATACTTTGAAGTTTAACGACCCCGCTGGACTGGCGCGCGACGCGTGTCCGCCTCGAAGCGGATGTTAGGGAAAACCGTCTTCAATCGTGCGGGTCCTTTTTGTGCTTTATATCCTTGAATTCCTCGGAGTCAATCCGCTGAATCTCTACATAGAACGGTCAGGAATCGCTTAGGTCTCTTTATCCCACCCGCTTTTGAAGCCAGTCTCTAAAAACGCATCGACGATCTCTTTGGCCTTGTAAGGTGCCGTTACCATGCCACCTAACGTGACTATGTTGGCATTGTTGATCGAGCGGGCCTTGATGGGCCTGAAGGATCCTCGCAAACCATATACATTAGGGTGCTTGTTATAGCGATGATCACCATCCCCATCCCGGTGCCGCAAAGCAGGATACCGCGATCACACTCGCCTGAACCCACTTTTCTGGCGAGTTCACTGCGCTACGTCATAATAGGGACGTGCCTCCTCCGCCGTTCCGCCCAAGTCCACGCACGCATGACCTAATGCCAGCAAGTGCTGTTTTATCGCCTCTTTAAGTTCTAAACCAGTTACTGTAGCGCACCGACCTTGATATCCTGGAGAATCTCTCGTGCTGCGCGGATACCTGAAAGGGCAGCCCCTTCCATAAAGCCCTGAAACTCGTAGAACGAGCTCGTATGCTCGCCCGCAAAGTACAGGTTGCCGACTGGCTTCGCCTCGTTGTCCGCGATCGTCGTGAAGTATCCGGGGTGGTTGGACGTGTAACTCCCCTTCACAAACGGGTTTGAGGGCCAGTGCTCGAGGTGGACACGAAAACTGCCAGCGGGGCGCGAGGCCGCGGCTAATGCGCCGGGGTAGACACGGTCGAGGTCACTGAGGAAGAACCCCGCTTCCAGCTGAACCTGTCGGGGTTTGAGGCTGGCGCCACGGTTGCCGCCGGAGTAGTCCGTCAGCACTGCGTGCAGATCCATGGCCTTTATGGGGTTTGTCTCCCATGTCGTTTGGTGATGCGGCAGGTCCGAGTAAGACCCGCCGTTGCTCCCCTGAGCTAGCCACGGGCGTCTATCGAAGCCGACCATCATCTTGGCGTTGGTTCCGTAGCGGAGCTCGTTGATGGCGAATAACTTCCAGGCAGGGAGGCCGAGACTCGCATCCAGCTCGACCTCGCGTAGGGTCGAGAACGGGAGGGCAAAGACTACGGCGTCGCACCTCGTGCTAACGGTCCGTGAGCCGTTCTTAAAGGTAAGCTCGATCTCGCCGCTGGCATCCTTGCGAGCCTTGACGAGCTTCATCCCCAGTTGGATTTGTCCCTTAAGTCGGTTACGGAGACCCTCGACGATCTGCTCGTTCCCGCCTATGACGTGATAACGCTCGTCGCTGAAAACACCGAAAGGTCGAAACTTGGATCGCCGATCCGCATGGATGAAGAGCAGAAAGCTCAAACAACTCTGCTGGTCGATCTCGAGCCCATACTCCGCGATGTAGGCTTGTTCGATGGCCTTGCTCACAATGCCTCCTGCGTCACGCGTCTCAAGGTACTCACGCAGGTTTGTAAAGTCGAGTATTGCATCGGCGTGCGTGTGGCTGTCCGCCGTTGGCTTACCCACCGTGCGCAGATCGTCACGCATGGCGGCGACCAAATCTCGAAATTCATCGACGACTGCAGATTCCGGAACAAGTTGGCCGTTGAAAAAATAAAAGACTTCTCCCGGAGGCTCTTTCTCAACGTCTTCGAGCGCGAGATTGAATCGCTTGGCGTACCCGAGCAGGGTCTTATGCAGGTTGTCAATGAACTCGCCCCCTCGCTCCGCAACTTGGTCGGGAAAGAAGCCGCGGAGCGAGAAGCAGCGGCCGCCGATTCGATTGCTTGCATCATACAGCGTCGCGTGAATGCCGTTGTTGTTGAGCTGGTCGCCGCAGGTGAGGCCCGCCAAACCGGCTCCCACGATCGCAGCTCGCACGTCCGGACCTGGTGGCGGAGCCGGCAACGCGTGGCGCAGCGGCCAGGCGACCGACCCAATCCCGCCGACCGCGGCTAGCTTGCCCACGTTTGCGAGGAACTCACGCCTGCTGACACGCTGTGCAGCCGCGCGCTGCAGACCCTCGCTTGTCGAGATCTTGTTCTCTTCGCAATAGCACGCGATCCTGATTGCGCGCGTAAGGTTTCTAAAAGATGACGAACGACTCATATGCTTCCTCCTCAAAAAGTTCCACGACGTGAGGGAAAAATTCCGGGTGCCTGGTGTAAGCGCTGTAGCTTCAACATTGGCTACTTGCCACTCGATCCTTCAGATACGCTCAACGTCGTCGCTCACCGTACGCTGCCCAAACCGAGCCTTTCGGATTCACCCCGATCCGCGAGCGGGCGGCAATACGGTGCAGCGGGTTGGCTAGAAAATGATCTACGTCGCGCTCAGAGCTAAGACCCGGTCGTCAATTATGCGGATCGGCTTCGTGAATCTCTTGGCTGCCCTCATAGAGCGCAAGTTCTTCATGTAGCCGAGCAATCATCTTCCGAATCCCAGCTTTGGTGAAACCTTTCGCGCCCAGCGGATAGCTCTGCTGTAAGCGGTGGAGTCTGTCCTCTAATAGGCGTAACTCCTTCTGGGCTTTTTGGTACTGCTCGGTGTTTGTAATCATACTTGAACATTGGATTGAAACGACTTCCAAAGTCGTCTCAAGCCTTATGGGTTAGATCTCAATTACTTCTTCCTGGCTGGCCCAATTCGCCCGTGAACGAAATCCTCGGCAACGTTCGCTCCAGGGGGTTTAAGCCCTCGCTCCTGCAGCTCAGCGTAGAAGTTGATAAAGGCCTGCTTAATCCATGCCGGATTCCTTTTTCTAACAGGGCCCAGGTGCTTGAAATAAATCCTAAGTTCCTGTGCTGTGACGAAATGCTCGTGTCCCAGGCTATTCGCAATCTGCACAATCGAGCGCACGAGGTCCTCATTGATCATTGTTGTGGGCTCAACCCATTTTCCTTTTTCTACGCAATCTGTATAAAGGCTCAGTTGTTTGAGCTGCTCAAGGAGCTGCGCATGGTCCTGTTTCGGGTCGAACATGGGCGCGAATTCTTCTAGTTTTCTGGCGCCACGGTGAATATAGTCGAAGGTGGCCCATAGGGCGTTCTTGCTCTTATGCGAGCGATATTCCTTCCACAGTCCCCTCACTTCCTTTTCGCCCTCCGCCATGCCCAGGGACTTCAAAATACCGGCCTTGCCTGATTCCTCAATAGATAAGGTGGCCAGTGCGAATGCAGACGGAAATCGCTGAGCCTTAAGCAGTATCTCAGCGTCTTCGGCGAGTGGCTTTGCGTTCCTCTTAGCAGCATTAATCCCGTCCGCAAGCTTTTCCGGAGTGAGGGGACCAACGTATAGCGCGAGAGTTTGCTGGTTCTTAGACATGGTCTGATCAACGTACAGCGCTTTATCCCTATTGGGTTTGAGGGACGGAGTATGAACGGTATCCCCTGCCTGGCATTAGGGATAAACCTGTCCTGAGCCTAGTCGAAGGAACGTGTCGGACTAAACCGCTGAGCCGAATTTACCGCTTTGCTATGGATATTGTAAAGCGCCAAGGTGCTGGGAGTGAGCAGGGGAAGGGGAGCCGTGGGAGCCATAAGATCGTACCGAAGTGGTGGTGCACGGGTTCCGGAGATACCGGTGGCAGGACAGACTCTTTTCGCACAGGAAATGACTTCGCTTTTCGGAGAGCCTTAGTCCCGACGCCAAGAGGATTTTTCGCCGAGTCCCAATCCGGCAAGGCATGCCTCTCGCAATTCGGTCAACCGTCAACGGTGAAATGCCGGCCAGTTGGGCCAGCGCTACCTTGCTCAGCATTTAACCTTCGCGGAACTTTATCACATTATTTTTGCTGTCCATCGACAAGCCGTCTTGATAATGGCGGGCATTTATCAGACCTTCTTGGCACTATCAACCAAGACTCCGCTTTTCGGCAGGATTGCGTGGAGGCTTAACGGAATGCGGTTGAGCGGCGCGCCAGCACGCTGCTCGCGGAGCCAGACGCTTCTCGGCGCGTCTGGCTCAAGCCGCAGGTTAGGCCCGGGCGCTCTGCTTCCGCCCAAGCGTTCACTACATGGCTACCAAACCGTATAAATCATGATGAATGCGGCAATGGTCATGGACGACATTGCCAATAAAAACACCGCGTCTACCAGCTTGATCAACACCACCGATGGAGAACGCGTGGGTGAGCGAAGCATCCAGAATATGAGGTAAATGCATAACAGAAAGACAGCTGCGCAAACAGCAAGTATGTCGTCAACGATGGTCACATCGGCTCGGGTCTTGTCGAAGGTGTTCATCAGCGCGACGACCGTAATGCAGAGACCCGCGAGCGATGCCGAAGTGTAGAGCAGGCTAAGCAACTCCTCGCGACGCCAATTGACGGAGTTTCGTTGATCGGTCATAACGGCTGGGCCTAACGTGAGTATACTGACCAGTATATTACCGATTCAAAAATCCCAGATGCGGGACATTTAGCCTTTTTTATCAACGGGTTGTCAATCAATTTTCGTCAACCTTCATTTTCATATACCTGGTCAGTAGGTTCCCAATATACCCGCAACGTACATAGCCTCCCGCAGAATTGAACTGAACATCGACGCCTCAATACGATCACGCGTCAGGTTCGCCGATTTCTCTGACGTGTCGTCGACATCCTCAAATGCCAAGGCGCAATGCTCCTTTTCGAGCACGGCTTTCAGAAGAAGCTCCAAAGCGGACCCCCCGTATGCCGACGAGTGCACTGGGGTAACGCAGCAGATGGGCCTTTTTCAGCAGGCTCCCAGTCTAGGGAATTAGCAGTGATATGCCTGCTTTCTCAAGTGCTTCTTTAAATCCGCTGCGCTCTTGATCGGTGAAGGGGACGACGTCCCAGCGGGGGAAGCGTTTGACCGGCAGGCCGCGCAAGCGCATGGCTTCGAAAAAGACCCCGCGGCCGTGATCCTTGCTGAACTCTTGAATCACTCCAAGCAGGGTGACGATTTGATCGTGCGCCGCGTGCGCGGCCGTGAAATCATTTTTCTTGAGGGCCTGGTACAGGCGCACGCACAGTTCCGGAAACGGGCTCGTGGGCGGATGAATCGCGCCGCGAACTCCGAGCGAGTACCCCTGATAGAGTGAGAGAATCCCGCCGGGAAACACGCCCAACGTCTTCGGCATTTTGCGGACGTACTGCATAAGCTCGTCGAAGGTGCTGAACGAGACTTTGATGCCGCAAATGTTCGGGACCGTCTCGAGAAGTTTGAGAACCTTCAACGCCGATAAATGCAGTTGAGTCGTTTCCGGATTGTCGTAGATAAAGAGCGGAACGCCAGGAAGGGCTTCTGCGACACGGCGGTAGTGCGCGTAGATTTCGAAATCGTTGTGCGGATAGTAATACGGCTCAACCAGCCCGATCGCGTCCACGCCGAGACCCGCCGCATGTTTTGCAAGTTCAATTGACGAAACCGTGTTGGCGGTCCCTACATGGATCACGACCGGAACGCGACGGTTGGCTTTGCGGACCACCCGCTCGGCCACTTTTTTCCTCTCATCGTTTTCCAGCACCATTCCCTGGCCGTGGGTTCCGAGCACGAACAAGCCATCGACGCGCGATGCAATATAGAATTCTACCAGCGCGTCCAGAGCGTCATAGTCGACAGTGCTGTCTTCGTGAAATGGTGTCGGCATGGGCATGAGAATGCCTTCGAGTTGTGGATTAGCCATGGTCGGTCCTCCGCGATTGTTTTCTAGCGGAACATCTAGCCTCTGAAATCCGGCCCTGTCAAGCGCTAAGTCGTTCTGCAGCCGGACGGCAGCATGGGGCCACAGACGCGGATCGCGCTGCGGACTGCTAATACAGAAAAGAGCGCGTAAAGATCATGAATTGCCTACAATTTTGCTACTATGCTGATACTAGAAGCGTAGTTTTTGAAGGAACTATCGTGTCCAGGAAGGAGTGATTGGATCATGAGAAGATCGTTTCAACTCGCGTTGGTCGCGGGGCTACTATGTTTTTGCACCGCCACCGGTCTCGCTCAGCAGCAAGCTGGCCGCTACGTCATCTCGGTGCGGCAGGGATATCAAGTGACGAGCGTAGCGTTCAACGACAGGGCCCAAACCATTTCGATGCTGCGGCGGATTCGCGCGGAAGGAATCCGGTTTGTGGACCCGTACAGCAAGGTCGCCGTCTATTGGAACGGCGGATATATCGAGCTGGTGGATGTGCAAGATCCGCAGGGGACGGCCAAAGCCGCACAGGCGATCATGGCCGAGGCGTTTCCGGGGACGGTGTCCCTGCCATGAGCCGATCATCATCTCTGCCAAAGAGCCGCCGCCAGGCCCAATGGTTGCGCCCGCCGGCAGCATCATCGGCCACCATCTTGGCAATATCGTCGCAGCCGGGAGCAGCCTGGTTTTGGGGTAGCTTGACAATCGTGGTCTGAGATGAAAGACGGTTACTTAAATAAAGTAAAAAGTGAAAAGGGAAAAACATGCGATGCGCGTGTTCGTGATCGTGGAGGAGCTGAATCGTCGGAGCGAGAAGGAAGAAAAAGGGCAGCAAACTTTCATGTGCATCTATCCTCACTTGTCGAATTGACAAGAAAATACGATCCTACCACGAAGCCCACGAAGGATTCATTCATTTTATACTTTTGAACTTCGTGCTCTTCGCAACCTTCGTGGTGAAATGTTTGTTTCTGCTTTGGCCGCGATTGCTATGCCGTCTACAAGCAAAACCGTTGTCGCGTTCTTCGCACTGTTCTACGAGCTGGCCTCATTGTCTGCTGCTGCCGCCGCCGAGCTGCGTTTCGTTACGTTCAAACCCACTACCATGAAGGTATGGGAGGACGTCGTCTCTCGCTTTGAGGCGCAGAATCCGGGAACGAAGGTCATTTTAGAGATCGGCCCTCATTCCTCGACCGAGTTCCACGACCTGCTCACGCAGAAGCTCAGAAACCGTGATCCGTCGCTGGACGTCTTCTTCATGGATGTGGTCTGGCCGGCGGAGTTTGCCGGCGCCGGCTGGGCATTGCCGCTGGACGTTTACTTTTCAGCGTCGGAGCGGGAGAAGTTTCTTCCAGCGCCGATTCTTGCGGACACCTACCAGGGCCGAATCTACGGGGTGCCCGTCTTCATTGACGCCGGCATGCTGTATTACCGGAAAGACTTGCTCGAAAAATACGGATTTTCGCCGCCGTCAACCTGGCCCGAGCTTGTGACACAGGCCAAATTGATTCTCGCGCGAGAGCAGGATCCGCGTCTCACCGGCTTCTCAGCGCAGTTCAAACAGTACGAAGGGCTCATCTGTAACATGATGGAGTACATCTTGAGCAACAACGGCGCGCTTTTTGACGACAGCAATCTCAAAAGCGCGCTGGATCTGCCGAAGGCCAAAGAAGCAGTCCGGTTTGTTCGTGACCGGATCATCGGCGAGATTGCGCAGCGCGGCGTGCTTGCGTATCAAGAGCCGGAGTCGCTGGCCGTCTTTGTCCAGGGGAAGGCTATTTTCCATCGCAACTGGCCCTACGCATGGAGTATTGCCGAGGATCCCAAGCAGTCCAAAATAGCCGGGCGGGTGGGAGTCAGTTCGTTACCTTCCTTTCCGGGTGGGCCGAGTGTCTCGACCCTAGGGGGATGGCAACTCGCGATCAGCCGTTTCTCGCGCCAGCCCGATCTTGCCTGGAAGTTCGTCGCGCTCCTGACGGGACCGGAAATGCAGAAGGAAATTGCCTTGCATCTGGGACGCGCGCCGACCCGGACGGCGCTCTATCAGGATTCCGCAATCATCAGTCAGAACCCGCAATTCAAGTCGCTGTTTAAAATTTTTCTCGACGCGGTTCCCAGGCCGCGAACGCCCGTCTACGCGCCGCTTTCCAACATCATGCAGCGCTACTTCAGCTCGGCAATCGCGGTTCCCAACTCCGACATCGACGAGCTGGCCGGCCTGGCTGCGCGCGACATGAACCGGGTCCTCGATCTCTTGCGCGGAAGGCCCGCGCCATGAGGGAATCCCCGGCGGTGGTTCTCAGGTATTTGCTTCCGAGCCTGATCCTTATCGGCATTTTCTTCGTGTTCCCGATCCTGGATTCTTTTCGGCTTAGTTTCTACCGTTTAATTCTCACGCTTCCCTGGCTCGGGCAGAAGTTTGTCGGACTTGAGAATTATCAGGACCTGATCACCGATCCGATCGCGTTGAAGTCGTTGACGACGACGGTTGTTTTTGTCGCTGTGACAACCACGCTCGAGGTTGCGTTCGGTCTGGGCATGGCTTTGGTTCTCAACGAAGTATTCCGCGGCCGCGGGCTGTTAAGGGCGCTGGTTCTCATCCCGTGGGCGATCCCGACGGTGGTTTCCTCTCAGATGTGGAGGTTCATTTTTAATGACCAGTACGGGGCGCTTAATCTATTCCTTTTCGGCGCGCGCACGAATGCGTATTTGGCGCCTCTAGCCGACCCGTTTCTCGCGCCCATCGCCATCATGGTCGCCGAAGTGTGGAAAACCACCTCTTTCGCCACGCTGATTATTCTCGCCGGTTTACAGTCCATCTCGGATGACTTGTACGAAGCGGCAAGCATCGATGGTATGACCTTGTGGCAGCGGTTTCGCTACATCACCCTGCCGCTGGTGAAGCCGGCGCTTGTCCTCGCGCTGCTGTTTCGAACGATTGACGCGCTACGAGTCTTCGATTTGGTCTTTGTGATGACACAGGGTGGACCTGCGGACGCGACCAATGTCATCTCCTACTACGGTTACAAAAAGGTGTTTGCCGAGGGCATGGTCGGTTACGGCTCCGCCGTTGCGGTGGGAATCTTTCTGGTATCGTTTGTCCTTGCCGTATTCTATATCCGCGTTCTGGGGGCCCGCATCCTCGAGAAAGAGCCCGGATGAAGCCACGCGTTCACCTCTTCCCGCTCGCAGTCCTAATCGGCAGTGTGAGCCTGCTGCCGTTCCTCTGGTTCGTGGCGACGTCGTTGAAGAGTCCTGCAGAGGTGACGGCGATTCCACCGATAATTTTCCCGTCCTTCGACTGGTCTGCTTACCGATCGGCGATCGAAGATTACGGCCTATTCAAGTACATGAAGAACAGCGCGCTGGTGGCTGCGGCAACGACTGTTTTGACGATTTTGATCGCTTCGCCCGCGAGCTATGCGCTGGCCCGCTTCCGTTTTTCTGGAAGCCGGCTGTGTCTGATGCTGTTTCTCGTTGTTTCGATGTTTCCCCAGATCGCCATCGCCGGTCCGGTGTGGCAGATTTTAAATGTGGTTGGCGCTCTCAATGCGCTACATGGCCTGATCGTCGTTTACACCGCTTTGTCTCTGCCCCTGGCGGTGTGGATTTTGACGACCTTTTTCAAGGAGCTTCCTATTGAAGTCGAAGAGGCGGCGGAGGTGGATGGCTTCACGCGCTGGCAAACGTTGACCAGGGTGGTTTTTCCGATGGCTGCTCCGGGCATCTTCACGGCGGCGCTACTGGTCTTTATCCATGCCTGGAACGAATTCTTTTTCGCTTTGCTGGTGTTGACCAATCCGAGTCTGCAAACGCTGCCGGTCGGTATTGCGTTATTCCCGGGAGAATACACGATGCCCTGGGGAGAGATCGCGGCCGCGTCGACCATGGCGACGCTGCCGCTGATCGCGCTGACGCTGGTTTTCCAGCGCCGCATTGTGCGGGGGCTGTCTGCGGGCGCGGTCAAAGGTTAAGCGACGGGATAAGACCGCCGAAAGTATTAACGCGTTAGTTGGTTCATTAGCATCTGGATCTCCAAAATCTATGCAACCGAGGCCCGAGCCCTTCCGAAACGTGGTCCATGGGTCTCGGCTCTTGCGGCACTCGGAATCTCGTGCGAGATCTCAAATCTCGAATTGGGCTAACTGAAAATTGCCATCTGTAATTGGTAATCCCGTAGGAAGGCCGGGCCTTGTCCGCGCTTCTCGGGATTGCTATGGTAGGGAACTTTTTATTTACCGAGGGGGAGTCAACGAGCATGAGCTTAGATGCTGGCAGTTTTATCAAGCGTCCGGCTGAGAGGTTGCTGCAGGCGCGCTCGGTCGCGATCGTGGGCGCGTCGCCGAAAGGGCGCTGGCCCAATTTCATCTTCAACAATCTCCGGCAAGGAAACTACAAAGGCAATCTCTACCTCATCAATCCCAACTACCAAGAGATATGGAACCATCCCTGTTATCCCAGTCTGAAAGCATTGCCTGAGCCGCCCGAGCATATTCTCGTGCTCGTTCCCACGCGCGCGGTATTTGATACTTTAGAAGAAGCTTCGGCGCTGGGGACAAAGGCGGCGACGATTTATAGCTCCGGATTCGGCGAAGGCGACGACCCGCGCAGCATAGAACGAGGACAGACCCTCAAAGGCATCTGCGAGCGCACCGGAATCGTAGTCTGCGGCCCCAACTGTATGGGAACCGTTTCGGTGCGCGACGGGCAGTGGTGTTTCCCTACTTTATTTCCCAACCTGCGCCCGGGGCCCGTTGGGCTGATTTTCCAGAGCGGTGGCTCGTTGGGCGCTTGGCTGCGCACGGCGGGCGAGCGCGGCATTGGGTTCAGCTACGCGATCTCCAGCGGCAACGAGGTGAACCTGGACACCGTCGATTACCTTAACTTCCTGATAGAAGATGCGGAGACGAAGCTGATGGCGCTGATGGTGGAAGGAATCCGCCGCCCTGAGGAGTTTATGAGTCTGGCGGCGAAAGCCCTTGACGCCGGCAAGCCCATCCTTGCGATCAAACTGGGGCGGTCCGAGGGAGCGAAGCGCCAAGCCATCTCCCATACGGGTTCGCTGGCGGGCTCGGACGACGTCTTTGACGCCATGTGCCGGCGCTACGGCGTGGTGCGCTGCCCGTCGCTTGACGATCTCTTAGAAAGCACGCTGGCTTTTCTTCCCGGCAGACTCCCGTCCGGCACGCGGACATCGCTGATCGTCAACTCGGGGGGAATGAAGGGCCTTTTGATGGACGACGTTGAAGAGGCGGGGACCAATCTTTCACACTGGAGTGAAGTTACGCGCAACGCGATCCGGCCCCTCATACCGGAAGAATTAGCGGTGGAAAATCCCCTGGAGTGCGGCGTTGCCGGCTTCGGCGATGAAGAGAACTACGCGAAGATCATCCGCCAGATCGCGGACGACGAGAGCGTCGATATGATCGCGATTCACGGCGAGCTGCCGCGGCCGCCCGACAGGAGAAAGCCGGACAACTTTACCGCGCTGAGCGCCAGCATTTCTAAACCACTGATCGCGTTTGCGCGCGTGACCCATAATCTCACCGACGAAAGCCGCGCTTTTCAGGATGCTGCGGGGATGCCTTTCTTACAGGGGATCAAGCCGACCTTGCGGGCGTTGAAAGCCCTGTCTTTCTACGGCGTGAAGAGTTCGGCGCGGGCAAGGACCGTTGAACTCGCGCCCGCGACGGGCCAAGCGGGTGATCTCGAGAGCGAGGCGATAGCGCGACTCCTTCACAAGGCCGGGTTAACGCCGCCGCGTCAAGCGGTGGCGGCAAATGCCCCCGAGGCCGGGGTGAAAGCCAGGGAGATCGGCTTTCCCGTGGCGCTCAAAGTGCACGCGCCCGACGTGATCCACAAGAGCGAGGTCGGGGGTGTGATCCTCGGTTTGCAATCGGCCAATGAGGTTGAACAGCGCGGAAAGGATCTCCTCGGAAAATCGGCGTCCGCGCGCTTATTGGTGCAGGAGATGGTCCAGGGCACGGAAGTGATCCTTGGAGCGCGGACCGACCCACAGTACGGACCGTTCCTGATGGTTGGCTTGGGGGGGATTTTTGTTGAAGTGCTCAACGACAAGTCCATCAGCCTGTTGCCCGTAGGCGAAAGAGAAGCACTGGACATGCTGCGGGAACTCAAAGGCTACAAGATCCTGGAGGGCACGAGAGGGCAGAACCGGCGTGACATCGCTGCGCTGGTGCGCGCGATTACGGGTCTATCAACGCTGTTCCTCGAGTATCGCTCTTTGCTGAGCGACCTCGAAGTTAACCCTCTCATCGTTCGCGAGGAAGGCAAAGGGGTGGCGGCGGTTGATGTGAGGATAATCAGAAAGGCCGAATAAGAAAGTAAGGCTCTTCCGGGTTTCCTATGAAGACGTATTCACCACGGAGACGCAGAGTTCACAGAGGTTAACAGCATAGGGCCAAGCGCACAGAGCAAGGGGCGGAGAGGACGCCATGCCCTTTACCAGTGCTCCGCGACCTCAGCGCCTCAGCGGTGCAATCTACGAGTTCTTGCTCTGAAGTAGCGCAGGCGAGGGTTTCCACACAGAAGCTGAAGAACCGTAAGTAAGAGGTGAAACATGCGATGTGCGTCGTCGTGATCGTGCTCGTGAAAGAGCTGAATCGTCGGGGCGAGAAGGAAGCAAAAGGCAAACAGAAAACGACTCACCGCTGAGGCGCTGAGGACACGGAAGCGGGAGAGCGGGAACGATAAACTCTGTGTGCTTTGTGCCGCTGCGGTCGGTCCCAAGAATCACAATTTAGGCGGGACCAGGGAGGTTGTCCGTGGCAGACGAGCCGAGAAAACATCGCGTGCCGCAGTATGAAGAATGGGTCAACGAGCAGGGGATTCCTGTTCACAAAGGATATTTTGTTGGCGACTTCAAGACCATCGAAGTGGCCCCGTGGTCGCAACGAGAGACCCATGGATGCTTTGTGCAACTGGCAGGACAGGAAGGTTGGACGCAGATCTACGTTCAGGAAATCCCGCCCGGCGAAACCTCCAGGCCATTCAAAGTAGCGGTCGATGAGCTGGTCTTCGTGGCGGACGGCCAGGGGATTACTACTCTATGGGCGGAAGCGGAACGCAAAGTCAGCTTTGAATGGCAAAAGTTCAGCTTGTTTCTTTTGCCAGGCAATTTCTGGTACCAGCTCTCCAACATGCAAGGCACGAAACCAACGCGCGTCGTTCACTACAGCTATCTGCCGATGGCCATGGAGGCGATCCGCGACCGTGAAATCATGTTCAACTCACCCGTGGTAAACAAGAGCAGGGTATACCGAGCGAGCAACTTTTATTCCACTGCCGAGGCGGTTCAGGTTGACGGCGTCAAGAAGGCGAATATCTGGCGCGGCAATTTTTTCCCCGACACTTTGGCGTGGGACAAGCTCGACGATAACTCCGAGATGGGTTTCGGACGCAAGATCGTCTGGATTCGGTTTCCGGACTCCCCCATGTGGGCGCATATCGGCCAGTCAGAGCCGTTCACGTACAAGAAGGCGCACCGGCATGGGCCAGGCACGATCGTGATCATTCTTAGCGGCGAGGGGTATTCGCTGATGTATCCGGAGGGAGGAGAAAAAGTCGTTTGTCCATGGCAGGAAGGGAGCGCGATCGTGCCGCCGAGCGATTGGTTCCATCACCACTTTGTCTTGAGCCCGACGACCTCACGAGTACTGGCGCTGCACCGCTCGCGCCTGCATCCCGGACTCGGCGACAACGTCGTCGACTACGAGAAAAACGAGATTCAGTATTGGCAAGAAGACCCTTCGATCCGAAAGATGTTCGAAGAAAAACTCGCGGGCAGGGGGTTCCAATCTCAAATGCCGCCCCAGTGCTACAGCGAGCGGAATTTCGATCCCGAGTGGGGACGGCAGGGCGCAAAAACCGGCGGAGAAAAAACCCCTTACGCCACCGATTTTGCCGCCAGGGTCAGTGATTATCTAAAAGCGCGGGAAGTCATATAACGTGAGCGTGTTCGTGAATTAACTCTAAACCACGCGATTGTGCCACCGCTTTACTTCTTCCTTTTTACCCGCTTGGCAGTATACTCCGCGTCGTCAGCGCCTCGGCGGTGAGTCGTTTTTTATTCGCCTTTTACTTTCTTCTCGCTCCGAGGATTCAGCTCTTCCACGTTCACGAACACGAGTGTTTACTTTTTACTTGCCCGGAGGGCGCTGTACACCTTTTCTGCCGTAATCGGTAGGTCTCGGATGCGGACGCCAACGGCGTCCTCAACTGCGTTGGCTATGGCTGGAGCCACGGGCGTCACCGGATTCTCGCCGATGCCTTTGGTTTTGTAAGGTCCTACACCGCCGTCCGCTTTGACAATTACAGTCGTGAGAACGGGGATATCCTTTGGCGTAGGAATCTTATAGTCGCCGAAATGGGTCGTGTTCACACGCCCGCCTTCTACTTGCACCTGTTCCATGAGCCCGTAACCGATCCCCTGAACAACGCCGCCGTCGATCTGCCCTTGATGCCCGACCGGGTTCATGATGACGCCGGTGTCGTGAGCGGTGGTAAAGTGAAGCAGCTTGACTTCGCCGGTCTCCCGGTCGACGGAAACTTCCGCAACCTGGGCGGCAAACGCGGTAACGGGAGAATGTTCGTTGTCTCGATTCACCACCTCCTTGGTGATGGAACGGCCCACCTGAGAGAGCAGCTCGTCCCAACGCTGGCGCTCTTTGGTTTTCTTGCGCACGATCTCATTGGCTTCCATGGTGATCTCCGCCTTCGGCCATCCAAGCAGCTTTTCTGCGAGGCTGAAAAGTTCTTCTTTTACCTCGTTAGCTGCCTGAAAAGCAGCGCCGCCGGCGACGCGCGTACCCCGGCTCCCACCGATGCCGCTATCGAAGCTTACGCCGGAGTCAGTGTCCATGATCTTGACCTCGATGTCCTCCGGATCACAAGAAAGCTCCTCCGCGACAATTTGCCGCAGCGTCGTGTAGGTACCGGTTCCTTGCTCGAAGACCGAGGTGTTAAGGGCGATCGCACCATCGGGACTCAACGTGAGCGCGAGGGATGTGACTCCGGCTCCAGGTCCACGGTATCCCATGGCGATGCCGCGCCCGACATTTGCAGCCTTGGTAGCGGCATATTTCGACGCGTTCACGGCAGCCTGCAAAGTTTGTTTTGCTTTGATTTCCTCATAATGCGCCCCGGTCATCGTTTTCTCACCGTCTTCGATCAGGTTCTTGAGCCGGAACTCGAGCGGGTCCATGCCGAGCCTTCGGGCTACACAATCCATCTGGGATTCGGCGGCGAAAAATCCCTGGGGTTCACCCGGCGCCCTCATCTGCCCTCCGGGAATGTTATTCGTGTAGACCCGCTTGACTACAATGCGAGCATTCGGCGCTCGGTAACAGCCGCCGGCGTGGGCGGCCCCGGTGAGACTTGCCGATGGCCTGAAGCCACCATAAGCGCCGCTGTCAAGGATCACCTCCATATCATGCGCGACGATTGTTCCGTCTCGCTTGACGCCCGTTTTGACGTGAATGATCGCCGCATGGCGCGGCGCTCCGGCGATGAACTCTTCTTGGTACTCCATGACCATTTTTACAGGCCTGCCGGTCCGAAGGGCAAAGACGTAACAGAGAGGTTCGTCCAGGGGACATCCCTTGCCACCGAAGTCGGCGCCGATCGTAACCGGATTGACCCGGATCGTTTCTTTCGCGATTCCGAGCGCGGCCGATAAGCTCTGCTTCAACCCCTGCGGCACTTTGTTTGGAGACCACACCTGCACCCGCTCGTGCTCATCGATCCATACCAAGCAGCAATGCGGTTCCAGAAAGGCCTGGTGCTGGCGCGAGACCGTGAACGTGTTATCGACAATCACATCGGACTGTGCGAACCCTGCTGCCAGATCGCCACGTTCCCAGACGTCATGAGAGAACGCATTCGAAGGGCTTTCCAGGGGCTTGGGAAGTCCTGGATAGCTGTTCACTTCGGGGTGAAGAATCGGGGCTCCCTCCTGCAGCGACTGCTCGGGATCAAAGACGGCCGGCAATTCTTCATAGTCAACACGAATGAGCTCCATCGCATCTTGAGCCGCCTCGGGGTCATCGGCGGCCACTGCTGCAACGCGCTCGCCGATGAAACGGACCCGGTCTTGAGCCAACACCGGGACATCGCGATAGCGCCTGCCCATGAAAATGCCGCGCACGTCGGCCCCGGTGAGGACGGCGCGAACGCCCGGAGCGTTCTCAGCCTTTGACGTGTCGATGCGGGTGATCCGCGCGTGGGAGTGAGGACTCCGCAGGACCTTGACCCATAGCGTGCCAGGGAGTAAGACATCCGCGGTATAACGGGATTCGCCGGTGACCTTTCCGGCCACTTCGCTGCGGGGCGTCGATTGACCTATGATGCGATATGCCACATAAACCTCCGTGGAAATTTCTCCGACTAGAACTATTCTATTGACCGATGAAATTCAACCGTGCGGTCTCCCGGATCTCGCGTATTTATCTCCACGAATTGGGGCAAACTTCCTTATTTTGCCTTTTTACTTTCTTCAATTCCGTACAGCCGCTTGGGATTGTCACCGGCGATTCTTCGCTTTGCCTCCGGCGCAATATCCTCTCGCGTCTGGAACTCCTTGACTGCGATAGCCATATCGACGATTCCTTCATGGGGAAAATCCGACGCCCAGAGCAGGCAGTGATCGCCCAGAAGCTCCAGGTCCCTCGGCGTGGTCAGCTCCTCGCCGCATTGAAAATAGATTTGCCCGCGCGCGATGAACGTCGAAGGCTTATCCAATTTGCCCATGCGCGGCTCCATCTTGCTCATTAGATAAGGCACCCAGCCGCAGCCTGCCTCCAGGAAAGCGATGCGCAGATTGGGCAGGCGGCCGAGGATGCCGGAGAACATGAGGTTTGTGAATTGACGCATCTGCGGCCACACGTGGGCGAGGGTCGCCGCCTCGTCTTTCCACAGAAAGAGATCATTGTTGCGCAGCGAATTCTGTGAATGCACGGCGAGCGCGCAGCCCAACCGATCGGCTTCCTCGTAGAGGGGGTAAAACTCGGGATGGCCAAGCGGGCGCGGCAAACCGTCGGCGGGCAGAATGCCGCCAACCATGCCGTAGTCTCTAACCGCGCGGCGGAGCTCGGCCACGGCAGCATTGATGTCCTGCAAAGGAAGTACGGCCATTCCCTTTAATCTCGTTTCAGGCCGCAGGAAGCGGTCGTAGAGATAATCGTTGTAGGCGCGGGACAGGTCCACGGCAAATTCCGCGATGCCGATTTGTCCAATGTGCATGAAGCGGGTAGGGTAAAGCACCGAAGCTTCCAGGTTCCCGTTCTCAAGGGCATCTTGCCAATCTTTCAACGTGGGAATCATGAACGAGACGCCGGGACGGCCGAACGCCTGGCGATGCCAGCCGTGATGAGGGAGGAGCGGAAAATAAAGCAGGGCATCGCGGCGCTTTCTATAGCTCTCCGGCAGATACTCGAAAACGTCGCTTTCGACTTCACGTACATGCCCGTCGGCGTCAAACATTTTCCAGTCGCTCATGCTGGCCTCCAATCTGATTTGTTTTTCTTGTAGTTTTTTCATGACGTGAAAGCAAATACGAAAAAAGTAGAAAATGCGCCAACAAAGACTAATCGTGGCGCTTGCCGGCCCGGCCTGCGGCTGGGTTCGTTTTGTGATAAATTAAATCTATGTCTTTTCGGCAGCCGGCGATCCCGTCGGCCTGGAGTCCTTTAGGGCAGCCGGTCTTTCGCGCTTTGTGGATCGCTTCGGTGGCGTCCAATGTCGGCACCTGGATGCAAAATGTGGGCGCGGCGTGGTTGATGACCTCTCTCGCTCCATCGCCAAGCATGGTTGCGCTGGTCCAGGCGGCGACGAGTTTGCCGGTTTTTCTTTTAGCGTTGTTGGCGGGAGCGCTGGCGGATGTCGTGGATCGTCGCCGCCTGCTGCTGGTAACCCAATCCTGGATGCTGTTGGCGGCCGCGGCGCTGGGCGCGTTGACGATCATGGGCGCGACCACGCCTTGGGTGTTGCTGGGGCTTACGTTTGCTCTCGGCCTGGGAGCAGCGATGAACGGCCCGGCCTGGCAAGCGATTGTTCCGGAACTGGTAGCTCGCAGTGATCTACCTGCGGCTGTGGCGCTGAACGGTGTTGGATTTAACCTCGCGCGTGCCGTGGGTCCCGCGCTCGGAGGTGTGGTCGTCGCCATGGCAAGCTCGGGGGCGGTATTTCTGCTTAACGCTGCGTCGTTTGTCGGCGTGGTAATCGTGCTTTACCGCTGGCCGCGATCGCCCCGGGAGAGTATTCTGCCGGCCGAGGACTTAATGGGGGCGATGCGCGCTGGAGTGCGTTACGTTCGCTACTCGCCCGTCTTACGGGCGGTTCTCGTCCGCTCCGGTATTTTTATTTTTTGCGGCGCGGCCCCGTGGGCGCTGTTGCCACTTTTGGCCAAGAACGAATTTGGGCTTGGGGCCACCGGCTATGGAGTCTTGCTCGGCTGCCTGGGCGTGGGTGCGGTCCTGGGCGCGGCCGTCTTGCCGAGATTGCGACGGGAGCTTTCGGTCAATTTACTGATTGCCGCCGCCACTCTATTATTTGCCGCCGTGACGTTGATCCTCGCTTATGTGCAAAATTTCGCTCTGCTGTGCGCCGCCATGATCGCGGGCGGAGTCGCCTGGATGGCGGTTATGTCGAGCTTCAACGTGGCGGCGCAAATAGCCGTCCCGGAATGGGTGCGCGCGCGCGCGCTGGCGGTGTATCTCCTAGTGGTGCAGGGAGGGATGGCAGCCGGCAGTGTCTTGTGGGGTGTGGTCGCGGAGCGGGCCGGTATCCCGATGGCTTTGTCAATGGCCGCGCTCGGGTTGGGCGCGGGTATCACCGCTGCCGTGCGCTATCCTCTAAAAGCCGATGAGGAGATGGATCTGACGCCGTCGATGCATTGGCCCGATCCACAGATGCCGATCGCGCCTCACCCGGAGCGCGGACCGGTCCTGATCATTGTCGAGTATCTAATCGCTGCGGAGCGAGCACGCGAATTCGCGCAGGTAATGCGTAGCGTGCGCCAACAGAGATTGCGGGACGGCGCTCTCCGCTGGGGCCTGTTCCACGATCCGATGACTCCAGGCAGGTATGTCGAAACCTTCGTTGTTGAGTCCTGGGCCGAGCACATGCGCCAGCATGAACGGGTTACCGTTGCGGATCAGGCGCTGGAAGAGCGCGCCAGGGCCTTCCACATCGGGGATAAACTACCGGCTGTTTCTCACTTGCTCTCCGCCTATAGTCCGGAGGCGGAAAGCGACGAGGAAATTAGCGCACCTGCCGAACAGAGAAAGACAGCGACCACATAGTTGCAAGGTGAGGACTGCGGCAATACAGGGGGGGGAAACTCGCATCCAAACTCGTCGCGCCAAAAGAAGTTTCGCGCTGCCCGGAGCGCCTATGGTGTAACAATCCAACGAAGCCGGGGGGACATAGTCGAAGCATTTATAGGATCTTTCAGCAGAATCGAGAAAGGGCGCGTGCCGATCTCACGCACCCTTTCTTACCGGGATTTAAGAAAATAACCTACCAACGATTGCGCCCACCACCACCACCACCGCCACCCCTTCGCTCGCCACCAAACCCCGACCGTTTTTCCTGAGGCCGGGCCTCATTGACGGTGAGATTGCGCCCGTCAAACTCCGTGCCGTTTAGAGCCTGGATCGCTTTCTGGGCCTCCGCACCGGAACTCATCTCAACAAATCCGAATCCCTTGGATCGGCCGGTAAATTTGTCGGTGATCACCCGGGCGGATTCGACGGTTCCGTGGGCCGCAAAGAGCTCCTCCAACTGCTTGTCGGTAGTCGCATAGGACAAGCCACCGACATAGACTTTGTTCGTCATGTTCTCCTCCTTCGGGGGAAACTGTTAACGTCCTTGGCCCCGGAATTCGATTACCGGCAGGAGCAGAACATGTCTTTGAAACCATGCTTGGATCGGGTTGCTCTTTAGGGTAATGCTTCGCAGGGAAAAGACTCCCTGAGCCTTCGACTTCTGCGTACCGCACCTTCAGAAGGCCCCATAATGAAGTGTTGCAGTTGATCGGCTTACTTTCCTCTCTCGTTCGACGACGCTATATCATTGAGGAGCCATCGAACGCAAAGGCTACTTCACAAAAAAAATGCCGCCGTGAAGGGTCAAACCATCTGGAAACTGAGCAGTAACTCTGAAAACCCTCAAGTAGATCGAGACAAATCCGTGGGGGTCGGAAAGAGAAAGATTGTCAGAAAAGTTTCGGCTGCGGCCCGGGGAGGATCCCTGCAATGTCAGGATCCTCCCCATCAAGCCTAGAGCCGCTTCTTACCTTGTCTTCCTTGTCTTCCTTCCGTTCCCGGCGGCGGGCTTCTTTATCCTGTCTCCGCTTCTGCCGCGCCATCTCTTTCTGGCGTTTTAAAAATGTTTCGCGTGCCACGATTATATTCTAGCACATAATGCAAATAGTGCGAGTGCCCGGTCGCAAAAAAACGTCACCGACACCCACCCGAAGTGATTGCGAAGCCGGCGTCTAGCCGCTGTCAAACTTACGTTCACCAGCCCGCTAGTTGAATTGCCTGTAGTTATGATAAACTAGTCCAAGCGAGGCCGGACCAATGCCCCGGATCTTTCGTACCGGGAACCCTGGAAGGGACGCCGTGATTCCTGAGCGCAAGGAAAGTGAAATATTTTGTCCCTTTTGGTGTGCCAGGGCAGAGTGAGAAAATGGAGTGATCAACATGCCAAGTATTCGGGAAAAACTAAGCGAGGATCTCAAGGCGGCGATGCGCGAGAAAGCCGAGCTCAGGCTTTCGACCATCCGTATGATGCGCGCCGAGATCTTGAACAAAGATAAGGAAACCGGCAAGGAAGCCAGCGAGGAAGATATCTTGAAAGTACTTCAGTCAATGGTCAAGAAACGAGAGGATGCCGCCGAGCAATTCGCCAAGGGCGGGCGCGAGGAACTGGCGCAAAAGGAGCGCGAAGAGATCAAGATCGTCCAGGCGTATCTGCCGCCCCAGATGAGTGACGAGGAGTTGCAGAAGGCCGTCCAGGCGGCCGTCGCTGAGATTGGCGCCTCTTCGATGAAAGACATGGGGAAAGTCATGGCACTGTTGACAAAGCACCTTTCGGGTAAAGCAAGTTCAGCGAGAATCAGCCAAGTAGCTCGGGCGATGCTGAACAAGTAAAAAGTAAAAGGCAAAATAATTGCAAAGCAAAGTAAAAAGCTTTTGCCTTTCTTTCACGCGCATATCTGTTGGAAAAAATCGTTCCCCTTATCGTCCACGAGAATAAACGCGGGGAAGTCTTCCACCTCGATCCTCCAGATGGCTTCCATTCCCAGCTCGGGATACTCGATCACTTCGACTTTCTTGATGTTTTCCTGCGCCAGGAGGGCGGCGGGTCCGCCGATAGAGCCGAGATAGAAACCGCCGTATTTCTTGCAAGCGTCGGTCACTTGCTGGCTGCGATTCCCTTTGGCGATCATGATCATCGAGCCGCCGTGTGATTGGAACAGAGCTACATAAGAGTCCATTCTCCCCGCGGTCGTCGGCCCAAAGGAACCGGAAGGCATTCCCTGTGGAGTTTTCGCCGGTCCGGCATAGTAAACGGCATGATCTTTGAAATACTGAGGCAAACCCTCTCCTCGGTCCAACCTTTCCTTGAGCTTCGCGTGCGCGATGTCACGGGCTACGATCATCGGTCCGGTAAGCGACAACTGGGTGGTAACGGGATGCTTGGTCAACTGGGCCAGGATATCTTTCATGGGCCGGTTCAAGTCGACGGCGACGGCGTTGCTCTTGATTTTTCCACGGTACTCTTCGGGAATTAAGCGCCCGGGATCGCGTTCCAATTCTTCGAGCCAGATGCCTTCGCGGTTGATTTTAGCCTTGATGTTGCGGTCCGCGGAGCAGGAAACCCCCATGCCCACCGGACAAGAGGCACCGTGGCGGGGCATGCGAACGACACGGACATCGAGGGCGAAATATTTCCCGCCAAATTGCGCGCCGTAACCCGATTCATAGGCGGCCGCGAGCATTGTCGCTTCCATTTCCAGATCGCGAAATGCGCGCCCCTGAGCGTTGCCCGATGTCGGAAGATGGTCAAGATAACCCGTGCTAGCGAGCTTGACCGTTTTCAAGCAGGCTTCCGCAGAAGTACCGCCGATGACGAATGCGAGATGATACGGAGGGCAGCCCGCGGTGCCGAGAGTTTTCATTTTGTCCGTTAAGAACTTTGCCAGGCTTGCTGGGTTCAGCAGTGCCTTGGTTTCCTGGTAGAGCATCGTTTTGTTGGCCGATCCGCCGCCTTTGGCGAGGAAAAGAAACTGATACTCCATTCCGTCCGTTGCGTAGATCTCAATCTGAGCGGGGAGATTGGTTCCCGTGTCTACTTCGTTGTACATGTCGAGGGGCGCGGTCTGCGAGTAGCGCAAGTTTTCCTCGGTATAAGTTTTGTACACCCCGTTGGAAATATACTTTTCGTCCTTGACGCCGGTCCAGACTTGCTGGCCCTTTTTACCGAAAATGATTGCGGTGCCGGTATCCTGGCAAAAGGGAAGAATGCCTTTGGAGGCAATATCGCCGTTGCGCAGCATCGCGAGCGCGACGTTGCGATCATTGGCTGAGGCTTGCGGGTCTTTTAGAATCGCCGCTACTTTCTCGAAATGCGCGGTGCGGAGCAGAAACGACACATCGCGCATCGCTTCGTTCGCTAGCGTAACCAGCGCTTCCGGGTCTATTTTTAAGATTTCTTTGCCGTCGAACTGGGCGACTGAAATATGATCCCTGGTTAGTAGCCGGTATCTCGTCGTATCCTTTTCCAACGGTAGCGGGTCCTGGTAGACAAACTCTGCTCTTGCCATAGTTCTTACCTCACTTGCCCTCCATAGTAGCAAAAAATATCGCGTTGTCGATGATAAGGAAATGAGCCAACGAAACAAGATAGCGGAAGAAAAAACATGAAAAACAAAAAGAGCTAACTGGCGGGGAGCGGGGTAACGGAACCGAGGCGGAGGAGGCTTGTAAAAGCGCCGGTAATTTCCTATTCTCGGGGAAATTTCTGACAGACAAGGAGGTTCCGCTATGGCGATCGAGATCCTCAACATGGTTGAGCTGGCACATCGGGAGAAACGACGCAAGAACATTTTCAACACGCCGCGCCTTCATGCCTGGATGCACTATTATAAGCCCGGACAGAAAGACGAGATGCATTGCCATAATGCCGATCAGACGTTTTACGTTATTGAAGGTGAATGTACGATGAGCTTTCCGGACGGTGGCAAGGTCGTTCTCAAGCCCGGCATGGCGGCACTCATCACCGGCGGTTCATTTTATCAGCTCGAGAACTGCGGCTCGGGGCCGATGATTATGATGGGAAACCGCTCCGGACCGGCAGAAAAGATTCAAATTATCAGTTACGAGACGCGCAAAGACACCCGCCAGCAAGTCCAGGCCTGATGCGTGCTCGTGCTCGTTCCTCGTGCTCGTATTGGCCAGGATCACGAACGCGATCACGGAGATCTGCCATCCCGAAGGGCTGTTACGAGCGCGACCACAATCACGGGCGCGGCGATTCTCCCGTGTCTTAGACGCTTGTAAGCCCGGACCTGTCGTAGAGTTCTTGGATAAAGCCGCTGTGATCCAGTTCTGCAACCCAGCGCGCGTCTGCGAGGTCTTCCACACGGAGCCGGTTTGCTGCCGGATCGCGTTTGGCCGCTTCCTCCAGAACTTTCTGGATTCCGGCGACACTGGGATAGGGCTTTTGTGGAAAATACAGGTCTAGAGCGGCGTGCGTCTGGCGAGCGATGGCCTCGTCTTCGATCAGGCTATATTTGCGGAGCAAGCCAACGACTAAGGCCTGGTTGGTTTTGTAGCTATGAATCCCGCGCACGTAGCCACGAACCACGCGGCGCGTCAGGTCCGGACTGCGCTCAACAAAACTGCGCCGCGCGATCAGTCCGTCTAGCTGATAATCGATTCCATATTCCCCAGAGTCGATCAGAGTCCGAAGACCCGCCTTTGTCGCCTCGAACGCGTATGGAAAGCTAAAGAGCGCCCCGTCGATCTCGCCTGCGAGAATTTTCTCGATGGCCATGGGCTGAGAGTCGACCGTGAGGGTTTTCACCTCCACCCCAACCTGAAGTCCGTTGCGCTGAAGCAGGTATGGGATGAGAAAGCCGTCGATGCTGCCCGCATGGCCGATACCCAACGTCCGGCCCCGAAGCTGCTCGGGAACCTGGATCTCAGGACGCGTGACAATCCGTTGAATCAGATGGTTTAAAGCCCCGGCGAGGAAGACGATATCGCTTCCCTTGAGGTTCGCCGTGACGACGGCGGGCGCCGCGATATGAGCGAACTCGACCTCGCCGGCCATGAGCGCCTCCGGACAGCGCCCGCGGATCAGCGGAATCTCGGCATCGAGATCCTCCTCGGCGAAGTCCCCGGCTTCTTTAGCGGTCCACACGGGGGCGTGGCCAGCCCCCAGCGCGCTGTACGCAATCCGAACTGGAATCATGGTGGTCCTCCAACGTCGATCTGCGTTATCGCGGCTGACGCACTTGCCCGAGTGCCCTCTGCAGCGCAAGGTCGTATACTGAGCGCAGCAGTATGGTAATCAACGCCCCTCCGTAGAGGCGTGTCCTCAAGAACAGTTTTCCTTGTTCCATCGCTTCCACGGGACTGAGCGTTCCGGCGAGAATAGAGCTTAACGTTGGTTCGTCTATTCCAACTCTCGTGAAATGCAGCGGTTCCTGGCGCGGGGACGGTCCTGGGTGCACCGCGAGCTGGCCGCTGCGGAACTCCACATGAATGGGCGCGTGCGCGGGAATCTCCAGTTGGAAGTCCTCGTCATGGCCCGCAAGAACGAGTTGCCCGCGCTTTGTGCGACTAGCCTCTTCCAGGGCGGCACGAAGAGTTGCGAATAGATCAGATCCATTTGAACCCTTGGCACTGTAAAGGTCGCGGATGAAGCCGTTATTATCGAGCTCTGCGATCCAACGCGAGTCCATCATATCCTCTACGCGAATGTTGCGTGCCGCGGAATCGATCTTGGCCGCCTCTTCCAAAACCCGATGAATGCCGGGAACGGTCGGGTAGGGTTTCGGTTGAAAATAGCGTCCCGCCGCAGCATAACACTGCCGAGCCACGTTCTCGTCCTGGATCAGGCTATATTTGCGCAGCACCCCGACGACAAAATCAGGATCGCGCTTGTAGCGGTGGATGCCGCGCACGTAGCCGCGCACGACCCTCATCGCCACGTCCGGATTTTGTTCCACGTAAGCGCGCCGCGCCACGATCCCGCCGAGCTGGTAGTCGATCCATTGTCGGCCGCCGTCGATTAGCACGCGATAACCACGCTTCATCGCTTCGAAAGAGTAGGGCGGGCTGAACAGCGCGCCGTCAATCTCGCCCCGATCCAACTTGGCGATGGAATCAGGCTGGTTGTCGATCGCGCGGGTCTTGATATCCACGCCGAGCGTCAAGCCGTGAGGTTTCAGCAAGTAGGGGATGAGAAAGTCGTCGACGCCGCCGGACCGCCCTGTACCCATGGTCCGGCCGCGGAGCTGCGCGGGCTCCTGGATCTCCGGACGGGTAATGATCGACTGGATTATCCAATTGACGCCACCGGTTAGATAGACGAGATCTCCGCCTTTTAGATTAGCCCTGACGACCAAGGGCGCGGCGATGTTGGCGAAATGAATGTCGTTGGCCATCAACGCCTGGCTTACTTGTCCGCTACCGCGAATGAGCGCCAATTCAGCGTCGAGACCCTCATCGGCGAACAGCCCTGCCTCTTTCGCGGTCCAAACGGGGGTGCTGCCGCTGCCCAGGGCCGCATACGCGATTCGAACAGGAATGGGGGATTTCACTTTTGCCGTCTCCTTGTCGTTGACCTACGCTGAAGTCTGTCTGCCCGGTGTGTGCCAGGTCCTTCCCTAGCCCGGTCCGCCGCCAAACTGATCTTTCAGTGTGGCGGGAAGTTGCGCAAGAAGTTCATCCGGATTAGCGTACTTCGCCGCAACTACCCGAACCTTAGGATCGTCGAGCACCGTGAGATGACCGTTTCGTAGAACCGGCTCACCATCGACCGTCAAGGTCGCATCCTGGACGAACATCACCTGCCAGGTCTTGGAGAATGTGGGTCCACCGTACGCGATAGAGTTACCAAGACCGAAGTGCAGCAGATGCGGGTTGGACGCGCCCCGGCCGCCTCCGCCACTCGCTTTTGGATGGACTCCCCACATGCATTCGGCGAGCCAACTGCAGTTCTCATCTCCCTTGCGCGTGAACTCCCGCCACCAATCGGCGCATTCACCTTCGGCTTCCACAACCCGATGATTGCGGAAGGTCAGAAATAGCGGCTTATCAAGGATTGTCTTGGGGGCGCCGTTGCCACGGGTGATGGCTTGAACCGCGATGACGCCGTTTACCGGGTCTTCGGGGTGAAAACATGCGACGCCGCCGGGAAACCCCTTCTTATAGCCCGGCGTGTCAAATCGGTACGGATAGCAGTAGCCGCCGAGCGTATTGCTTTGGAGGGTCATCGAAATGTCCGTTCCGGCCGCGCTTGTGACGCGCACGTTTTTGGCCGTGGCGAGGCGTTCTGCCGTGACCACACCGATGGCAAACATCAATTCCGCGGGAAAGCGGCCGTACCACGAGGATAACGCTTCAACCGTCTTGGCCTCGTTGTTAATGTAGATGAGACCGCGCTCGAATAGCCCGACCTGGATGTAGCGGTTCTTGGTGTGAAGATATTCGCCTTGGCCGATGAGCACGTCGCAGCCTTCAACGGCGGCCTCGAAGACTCGGGGCGGGGGCTCGTATTGTTTGTCCCAATGCGGCGTGTGCAGCACGGATACGTTGGCTCCCGTTTCTTCAACAGCAGCTGTCACCGCCCCGACGACTCTGGGATCGTCGTAACCGGGCTCGGTGTGTATCAACACATGCTGGCCTCTATGGATCTCCACGTAGCGCACCAGATTGCGCGCGCCGTCGAGCAAAGCCTCATCTTCAGTGAGTGCCATGACCCCTCCCTCGCTGACTTGTCGCATACTCCATTATCTTATTTTGAATACCGTATCGAACTTCTTGGTAACTTCTTCGTATTGGTCGGCGAGGCTTAAATCGGCGTAATACAACTTGAGCCCTTCTTTTGAGAACAACTTCTTCACATCCGGCCGGTCGGAAATTCCGATGAGTTCTTTAGTAACGATTTCTTGGCCCTCTTTGGACAAGACAAAGTCGATATACAACTTTGCCGCGTTGGGATGGGGAGCATTGCGGGCCAACGCTATGGGGTGAAGACGGGAGACGACGGGTGGCACTCCAACCCAATCGATCTTGGCTCCTTTGGCTTTCGTCTCCTCAACGCTGTCGACGTTTGCTGCCAGCGCAAGCGAGCCTTCGCCTGCCGAGAGAAGCTGGAGGATCAGGGTATTCCCCTCGCGCAGCATAAGATCCTGAGCGGCGACCTTTCTCATGACGGCCAATCCTTTTTCCTCACCCATAATCTTCAGGAGATTGCCGAACCACTCGTAATTGTTCGAGGCCAACAAAATTTGCCCCTTCCATTTGGGCTGCACAATGTCCTCCCAGGTCTGGGGGATCTCGTTTGGAGGGATCATGCGGGTATTATAGGCGACCACTTTGTAATTCGAGTGCGCGCCGGTCCAGTATCCTTCAGGGTCTTTGGCACCGGCAGGGAACACTTTACTCTCGGGTGAGACATATTTGGCGTACAGCCCCTTTTTCATCATCAGGTAGGAAGTAAGGCCTTCGGTCTCGATGATATCGGCATTGTTTGCTCCGGCCCGTGACTCGGTTAAAATTTTATTCAAGAGCTTAGGTGCGCCTGTCCGGAGGTATTCCACCTTGACGAAGGGATATTTCTCTTCAAATCTCTTGATCAAGGCGGCGATGCCGCTGTTGTTTGTATAAACAACGACTTTGCCCTCTTTTTTGGCGCCTTCCAATTTAGCGGCTTCTTCTGGGGCCTTGGCCGCTTGAAGCGGATAGGGCAAGGCCGGGATTAGAAAAAGAAAACTGATCAAGCTCAACACAGTTACCGCAGCATACGATTGCGTCATTCGAGACATATAGTGATCCCTCCCTACTAACGTGTCCGATGAGCTTTATCTCGTGAAACGAATGCCGACATGTAAACGTCTCCTAGCACACTTTTATGGTACACGAAAAGAGGACGATTGTGCCCAAGGAGAGGGACCACAGGATGGCTGAGGTTGTATTTGACAAGGGATGTACAGAGCTGATAACCAAGCCGAGAAAATGCTTTCAACCTTTCGCTTCGCTGCGGCGGCAAGATCAAACCAGGCGGCGTCATTGAAATCATCGTGGAGGTGAAGCTATGTGCTCTAGATCCAAATTGCTTTTCATGGGTTTATTCGCGGCAGGAATCACTTTTGGATTGTCATTTCGTAATGATGCCCGGTCCCAAACTCCCTACTTTCAAGGCAAGACGATTACGATTTTTCGCGGCGGCGAACCGGGAGGGTCGGGGGATATGCAAGCGCGAGCGCTGATTCCTGCTCTCAAGAAACATATACTAGGAGCGCCGACAATTATCATCGAAAACATGCCCGGCGCTGCGGGCATGAAGGCAGTGAATTACATCTATTCGACCGCTAAACCTGACGGCTTGTCGATTGCTGCCGTGGGCGCTGGCTTGGTCGCAGGTCCCATTCTTGGTCTGGCGGGGGCCAAATACGATCTCGCGAAGCTTATCTACTTGGGCTCAACGGAGAGCGGCGATCCTTATATCTTCGTTAGCCGGAAAGAAGCGGGTTTTGACACTCTGGAAAAGTTGCGCGCAGCCTCCGGAGTCAGAATCGGCGCCCAGGCTGTGGGCCACGCCGTCTATGTCAGCGGACGGATCTTCGCTTACCTGCTTGGTATTAAGGATCCCCGGATGGTCGTCGGCTATGGCGGACTGGAGATCGACGTTGCTTTGGCGCAAGGGGAAATAGACGCCAGAGCTAACAGCGCCGACACAGTCGTAAGAAGAAACCGTGAGGCGCTCGAAAAAGGATTCTATAATATTCACGCTACGATCACGATTCCGAAAGGTAATTTCCACCCGCGCTTTGCCAACGTCCCTGACTTGGACACCTTTGCGAAGAACGAAAGAGAGCGGCAATTGATCAATCTGTTCCGCACCTTTCTCTACCCACGGTGGCCGTACGTGCTGCCGCCGAATACGCCTGGTGAGATTGTAAAGACCCTGCGCGGGGCGATGGCGAAATCGCTAAACGATCCTGAATTCCACAAGGAGTTTAAGAAACTGATGAGCAGCGATGCCAGTCCGCTTACCGGAGAACAGGTCGAAACCGCGATTCGCGAACTTCCGCGCGATCCGGAAATTGTCGCGCTTTATAAAAAGATGGCGGATCAGGGACCGATTCCCGAAAGAAAGTAAAAACGTGTTGGGTGCGTGCTCGTGTTCGTGATCGTAGCGGAGCTGAATCATCGGATCGGCCAAATAAAAGTAAAAAAATAGAGAAGAAGATACAGAACAAAGAGGGAAGGGGATAGAGATGGACGATCATGCCAAGCGGCTTCGATTTCGCGAGCTTCTCAAGGGTTCGGAAGGGATTGCGGCGCCGAGCGCGCCGGACCCGATGTTTGCGCGCATGGTGCAGGATTGCGGGTTCAAACTCTTTCATCTCGCGGGCAACGGGATGCATCGGAGCTTGATCCTTCCCGATTGCAGTATGGTGACCATGACCGAGATGGCCCAGCGGGCGGGCACGATAGCGCAAGTTCTCGATATTCCGCTGCTGGTCGACGGCGAAACAGGATACGGCGGCCCCGAGCAAACGGCGCGCGCGGTGCGCACGTTCGAGCGCGCTGGTGTTGCCGGCATCCGCTTTGAAGACAGCGTTTTTGGAGAAAATGGCATCGACGCGGAGCGGCCGGTCGTGCCCGTGGCAGGGATGGTTGAGAAAATCAAGGCGGCCGCAGACGCGCGCAGCGATTCTTCATTGGTCCTGGCGATGCGCTGCGACGCGCGCGCGCACGAGTCCCGCGAGCAAGTGCTCCAACGGATCAGCGCCTATCTTGCCACCGGCATCGACGCGATAGGGGTTCATTTGCGCGATGAGGAAGAGCATAGATGGTTTGGCGCTCACGTGCCGGCGCCGCTGATGAATCCGTGGCCGCGCGCGGGGATAAACAGTCTGCCCGATTTTTTCGCGCTGGGCTATAAAGTGGCGCTGGTGACATCGAGCGTCTCGATGGCCGCGCTGGCGGGTGCGCGCGCGATGCTATTGGAACTGAGAAGTAGCGGACGGCAGGAGGAGTACTTTGCCAAGTCGCCCGGTTTTGACGAGGTGGAGCGCTGGTACCGCGATCTAGGCTTCCGCCCGACGAAACCGTTCGTGTAAAACGGCGGATCAAATGATCGAGAAGGCGAGCGCAAAGTTTGACAACAGAGAAGGGTGCTGACAATGGCCCGGCGAGGCGTTAGCAGGCTGCTGGAAACAGGTGCTTCGTGCTTCGGCAGGCTCAGCAGAACGGAATTTTCTCAATCATTTCAAATCCCTTTCCGTTCGTCCTGAGCAGCTTGTCGAAGGACACCGAGAGAGTTTTCCAGCGATCTGCAAGAGAGGCGTTCGGACAACAAAACATTGGGGGAGATACTTATGGAAACGTATGATCATATTCTGGTGGTCGATGCCGATGGTCACGTGCAAGACGGCGATGTCGATCTGCGGCCATGGCTGCCGGAGAAATGGCGTTGTCAAGCTCCCATTCGAGTGAAGGATAACCAGGGTCACACACGGACACTATTGGAAGGGAGAATCTGGGCGGCTTCCCAGGGGCGTGGTCCCGGCGTTACCGGTCCTATGACCGACAAGGCGCGTAAGTCCCGGCAGGGGATGACCGACCCGGCGGCGCGTCTTAAAGACATGGATCTGGAAGGCATTGACGCCAGCGTGCTTTTCGGTACGGCAATCGCGCTCACTGTGAACGGGCTGCGGAGCAAGGAGCTGGCGGGAGCCATCTGCCATGCGGTCAACGAGTGGCTGCTGGAATACTGTTCGGCCGACACCAAGCGCCTGCTTCCCGTTGGGCTGATCCCGTGCCAGGATCCTCCCGCCGCAGTCAAGGAGCTGGAATTTCTTGCGAAAGCCGGAGCGACCACGGCCATGCTTCCAACCAACGTGTATGGAATCAATCTGGGTGAGGCGATGTTTGATCCGATTTACGACGCGGCCCAGAGCATCGGGATGCCGCTCAGCGTGCACCCGCAGACAGGTCACGACGGAGACTACGGGGTCTCCGGAGTCATGGGCGCGGGCAGCCGCCGTTTCTTTAAATACGTCTACGTTCATATGACCGCGTTTCCCTTCGAGCTGATGATTGCGATGATGCATATGATCGGCGAGGGAGTCTTCGACCGCTTTCCAAAGTTGAAAGTGGGCTTTATGGAAGGCGGAGCGGGGTGGCTGCCTTTCTGGATGGAACGATTTGACGAGCACATTGAAAAGCTCGCGCCGCAAATGCCGGCACTGAGGCGCCGCCCGAGCGAGATCATCAGGAGCGAGCAAGTCACGCTCACCTGCGAGTCCGAAGAGAGCGGGCTGGATCGTGTCCTCGCAGTTGCCGGCGGAACAACCGTGCTCTACGCTTCCGATTACTGTCATTGGGATTGTCACTTTCCGTACTCGGCGAAGGATATTCTGGACGCGGGAGATCTAAGCCCTGCGCAGAAAGAGCAAATTCTTGGACAAAGCGCGGTCGAGTTCTTTGGCCTCAAGAACTTGCCCGAACCAAGAGCGTTGAAAATGGCAAGACAGAGTTGGGAAAAAAGTGGACAAGCGAAAGTAGCGGTCGGGTGAAGTTAATGGAGACACGATGCAAACGCTAGCTCGGATCGGTTTGATCGTCCCTTCGAGTAACTGTTTGTCGGAGCAACAGTTTCACCGATACGCGCCCGCGGGAGTCGACATTCAGGTGACGCGGATACGTATGACCGCCAAGTGGCATAAACCGCTGGCCGAGTTGGCGGCGATCATCGCCGACGCGGCTGCTACTCTTTCCGATACCAAACCCGACTTGATCCTGTTTAATTGCACGGGGACCTCGATGGAAGAGGGGCTGGAAGGAGAAGAGAGAATTCGCGCTGTGGTTGAAACAGCCAGCGGCTGCCCGGCCCTTACGACGAGCGAGGCGATCAACGAAGCCCTCAAGGTGTTGGGTCTGCGCACGCTCGTGCTAATCAGCCCATACGCGAAGGCGACAAACCTGCACGAGATCGCGTACCTCGAAGAAGCCGGTTTCCAAGTCATCCATGATTTTGCTTTGGGCCTCGCAGGCGGCCAATCCTACATCGCTGTGCCGCCCGCGCGGTGGCAGGAGATCGCGTTAGAAAATATCCGCGCGGATGCGGACGGATATTTTTTAAGCTGCACGAACACAACCATGATTGAAACGATCGACGAACTTGAGGGCCGTCTCGGTAAGCCGGTGGTGACGAGCAATCAGGCAGCCTTGTGGGCGTGCCTGAAGCGGTTGAAGATCTCGACGCCGATCGCGGGTCTGGGAGGGCTCTTCAACCAGCGCCCATGAGGGAATGCAAGAGCAAAATCATTACGCATTAACACAGAAGCTCACCCGCCGGGGCGAAGCGTAGCGCAAGCGCGGCCGGGTTGCGCGCCGGTCGGGTCGTCTTATCTCCACTTAACGTTCAACGTTCGAAACCCGATTGCAAAGCCAAGAGCAAGTACACCGCCTATCAACACGGTCTTCGGTGATGGTCCCAGGCGCTCAAACCATTGGGTGTAGAAATGGATAGCGCCAAATACTGCGACCACGTTAACCAACCACCTGCGGTTGCTTTTCCAACCCCAGGCACCTGCTGCGATTAACGCAACCGCCCAAAGAGCCGCGAATAGCCAATCAGCGATCACTATTTCGCCTCCCTCTTTACGATCACCCCACAAGGAGCCGATCCAGAAACCAAAGTTGACGAGAAATACACCCGTTCGTGAGGCGGCAATGGCAATTGTCTGATAGTCCGCCGCAAGACGTTTCGACAGTTGATAGGTACCGCCGCTGAAGATCGTGAACAAGCCTACAGTTAACGTCGGCTCTTTGATGCCAAGAAAGTACGTGGCGTGGAAATAACCTGTCCGGGCCCCGAGACACGACGAAAGGGCAAGTACGGCAAGAACGGTCAGTAACGAGCTGCGCGCGAATATACCCGCAGCGGCGAATGCTATGGCAACGAGCAAGAAGGAACGAATAGAGCCCTCATCAGCCTCAACAATTCCACCCCCAAAGAGGAGCGCTCCTACCAGGACACAGATGTTGGCAAGCACCATCCAGTGATCATGGCGAGCATATAGTAGCGCGATCCCAGCGGCGCAGATGACTAATCCGAGGGCAATCGCAGTGGTAGGGGTCGGGAGAAGAGCAAGCGCGGCGCCACTGACCGCAATTACGCCGAAGCCGACTAAAATGTTAAAGGCGAGAGCTGCTGTACCGCGAGCAGCAAACTGGCTGAACTTGCCGTACTCAGCCTGGCTGATTTTTCCGTCTTTGAGAAGCTTGTCCAGGTCAATTGTTACCTTCACGCGGGCTCCTAGGTCGCAGGCCTGACTCGCTGACCGAACATCGGGATAGTGTGGCTGAGAAAGACGAGACCGATAGCTTGTTATTTCTTCAGACAGGCTCCTACTCGAACTGCGTTACGGTATCAACCAGCGCCGGCTTACCCTCTTTTTTTATGAATTCAATGGCCCGCTTTAACGCCGGGCCGACCTGGTCTCCGTTGAGAATGGGACCCTCCCCGTAACATCCCATTCCCTTGGCGATGGTTCCGAAGTCTGGGGGTGGGTTATCGATCTCCATGCCGATATAGGCGAGCTTTTCATCGGTCCCTCTCTGCTGCGCGATGCGCACCTGGTGCTCCCAGTCGTTGTAGTAGGCCCGGTTATTGTACATGACAATGAGCATGGGGATTTTATCGTGGGCGCCGACCCATAGAGTCCCGGGATCGAACATCAAATCCCCGTCAGGTTGAATATCCACAACCAGTCTCCCTGTCCCTCTATGCGCTAGGGCTACCCCAGTGGATATTCCGATCTGCGTGGCAGTCGGTCCCCATTGTCCCGGATGGCGGTAATACTTGTCGAAATCCCACAGCTTGTACGCCCAATCATCGAGTGTATTGGCCGTGAGGACCCAATCCTCATTCTTCACCACCTGCCATATTTCATGCGCCAGCCGGGGAAGCGACATCGGTTCGCCCTGCCAATTCTTTTTGACCGCTTCTTGCCAGGCGGCGCGCTGTGCGTCGTGCGTCCGTTTGTGTTCGTCAAAGCGCTTGCGGATCTCCTCTTGCTTCTTGCCGTCTTTGCCCAGGATCTCCGCGCACATGAGGGTCAGTTGCGGAATCGCCACCAGGGTATCCGCTGCGATGTGGAGATCGATCTCCTGAAGCTGCATGTAATCCTGGGACCATTTGCTGATATTAAGATCGGCAAAGCCGATATCGATGATCTTACAGTCTTTCCGGGTTCGGTAGACCATCTTGCGCGCGGTTCTATCTACTTTCACCAGCGGGCCAACCAGATCTCTCACGTCGAGCGAAAGAATCACGTCGGCCTTTTCAATTATGTCCGACGCGTTGGATAAACAGAGAGGGTGATTGTTGGGAAAGTTGTGCCGTTTGCCAAGGCTTATGACCGGAAGCGCGAGGAGCTCCGCTAACCTTACAAGGTTATCGAACGACTCTGGGTTTCGTCCCGTATAGCCGGCAAGGATTACGGGATTTTTTGCCACGACAAGCATTTCGGCGGCCTTTTCCAAGGCCTTGAGGTCTCCCTGGATCGGCGCGGGCGGCATCAGGCGCGCGACATCGGGGATGGGAATCTCACCCTTCAGCTGGTCTTCCTGTATGCCCGCATCCCAGCAGAGATAGACCGGGCCTTTCGGCTCGGTCATCATCACCCGGTAGGCGCGAGCGAAGGATTCTGGGATGCTGGCTGCATTGTAAGGCTGGTCGTCCCATTTAACATAGTCCCTGATAGCGTTTCCCTGAATGTTGGCCGTGTGGTGCCAGTCGACTCCGGGTCGCCTGCGGGTCGTATCCATCGGTCCGGTAGCACCCATGATCATAACCGGAACACGATCCAGGTAGGCATAGAAAATTGCCATGCAAGAATGGAGCAACCCGACCACATCGTGAACGATGGCCACCATCGGTTTCCCGGTAGTTTTGGCGTAGCCGTGAGCGATCTGGATTGCCACCTCCTCGTGGCAGCAGGTGATAATCGGCATCTCATTTTTTCCGTAATTGACCAGCGAGTCGTGGAGCCCGCGATAGGTCGCTCCTGGATTCAGGCTGATATAGGGGAATTTGTAGGCGCGCATCATGTCTACGATGACGTCTGATCCGTATTTTTCGTAAGCCATACTTTCCTCGTAAAATTAGATTTCGTACCCCATGCGGGGCCAGGACGGAAAAACTATAACGTGCGAGTTTCTGTGACACAAGTTAAGTGCGGCACTTCTCAAGCAGTGTTTCGGATACGGTATGCGGAGAGATAACTCCAACCTTGCCGCTCGGGGGCGCCGCCCTGATCAGCACCAACCGGTTTCACCTAAAACTGCAACCGGGGCCGCGTCCCCCCGCGCCGCGCCTTTAGGTAATCCCTCCTAATACAGGTTGCTCACCACTCTTTTCACGGAGACCAGCGCGCGTTCTGCAACACTACTCGATATCCGTCTGGATCTTGGAATGTCTTCCCCTGCTTGTCCCAATAGGGGTTGAATGCCTTGACAGGTTTATACCCACGGGTCTCGAGACGCTGTACCGCTTGCCGCCATACAGCTTCATCGGGGAGGTAGAACACTAGAAGATTTTCTTCGGTTGGCGCCTTTCCGGTTGTATGTCCGCGCTTATGACTGAACTCTAAGTGATAGGCTGCTCCCTTGTGTCCAAGCATGATGCCGTCGAAGCCGTCATGGTCTTTAAACTCATACAGCACCTCAAACCCGAGTCCATCGCGGTAGAACTGCACGACTTCGGTCAAGTTGTCCGTCGGGCGTGCCACCCGCAGATGAGCTTTCGCTAAACTTACTCCTGCGTCGTCCATCGACTTCTCCTGGCAAGGAGTCAGAATCATGCAGAGTTGTAAGGACGCCGTCTCCGAATCGCGCGAAGCTGTTTCTCGGTCCCGCCGAGATTGGCCAAGCACCGGGCGCTTTCTTTAGCGATCAGAGTCTCAAGTTCCAAACGCACCGATGAGGTTTTCTCCTCGACGCCGCTCAGCTGGACAGCATTGCGAAGAGAGAATCATCAGTCTTGAACGTTGTCGTCATATGCGTCACCTTGCCCCACTCATGCATACAGGTCAATTTAAACAGGACGGAGATAATTTTTGCGAGTTCCGATTCAGTGAGGTGCTAGTTTCCTCTGGTCCAAAGATTATTCAAGCCAGCGAAAAGCGCGGCGCAGCTCCGCAGTACCATTATTCTCATACCAACGGCCATGGGCTAGAATAACTTTTTCAGGGTTCCATTCAAAGACACGCTTCAGGCAGCTACGGGACTGATTCTTGTGCCCCCAAAATGTCAGCCGCAAATCCAAGGGCGTTCTTCCGTCAGGATCAAGATTGCCAGAGAGTTGAAGTAGCCAACGAAACCCCTTGCTGACTTTCTCTGGTTCAAAGTTTTCGATGAGATCGGCAAGGATGAGGGTGGCAGTCCGGCGATGGAAAAATACGACTTCATCCATAAAGCGACTGCCGCGAAAGATTAATTGGTCTAGATCTACAAGCCACTGAGATGGCGGTTTATCTTGCAAGTCGGCAGCAAAAGTAACGTCAATTCTCTGCCGCGCCGCACGATCGCGGACGCCTGGTGATGCCCATGCTACGGCTTCTGGGTAAACTCTAGCCCAAGTGGGAATATGCGCGTAGTGGATTTTGTTGGGTGAAACGAGGTGGCGCACTGAGCCGAGAGAGTCGATTTGGGCTTTGAGTTCCGGGGTCAGCACTGTTGGGGAGTGACACCATAGGCCACCGTCGCTCAGTCGCACAACCGTCATTCGTGTTGGGAAAGGAAAGAGAGGTCCCGTATATTGCCATCCGTATGATTGGACCATCAACAATCCAAATATCTTCACTGAGCTGTTTCAGGACGTTGATCGGTTCATAAAGCTCGATCGCATTTTGGCTCATGGCGTCTCGGAACGCTAAAGTTATAGTTGTCCGTTTAACGTATGGGAGAAAGATCAACGTTTCCCTAGTGACCGCGCCGTAAACGTATTATGCGAGCCCCTCAACGAAACCGCGCCTCCAGCTGGGGTAGATCGGTTGCCAGTCGAGCTCACGCTTTGCTTTGGCGTTGGATCCGCCGCGAATCTTTGTCATCATCGACACGCCGCCATCACCGATGACGAGCCTAGCGAGCCAAACGGGCACTTCGCGCGGCGGCTTGGCGCCCAGAACGTCTGCGAGAAATGGCAGCCAGCTTGACACGGGCGTCGGCTCGTCGTCGACGATGTTATAGACTCCAGGTGCCCCGTGAGACATCGCCATCACCGTTGCACGAGCAACGTCTTGTATATGGATGAACGACCAGACGCCGGCACCGTCGCCGACAATCGGCAAACGGCGCTTGCGTACGAGTTCGACGTACCTGCCGTCCTGCGCGAATCCGGTCCCGGGCCCGTAGAAAACCCCGTAGCGCAGCGCAAGAGCTTCGACCTCCGTGGCGCTGCGCACCGCTTCTTCGAGGTAACGGATTGCCGCCAAGGTCCTGCTAAAGCTCACGGGAGGATTTGGGTCGAGCGGGTCTTCCTCGGTCTTAACCGGGCCGCCGTCACGCGCAAACGGCCATCCGCAGAAGCTCTGTACGATGACCCGCCGAGCGCTCACCATGCGCGCGGCCTCTAGGAGGGTATCGGTAACCTCAATACGGAGACGGTTGGTAAGGGCGAACTCTTCGTCGAACTTTTTGAAGTTGTTAACGCCTTTGATCGCAGTCAGTTGATGTATGATCACTTCTGGCTCTGCCCTTTTAACGGATGCGATCAACTCGTCCTTGTCAAGCGCGTCGGCGATACTAACCCTTGCTCCGAGCGCCGCGAGACCCTTGGCTCTTTCGGGGGTGTGGATGAGCGCGACGACTTCGTGCCCACTCGCGAGCAGGGTCGGCACGAGAATCGTACCGACTGCTCCGGTGCTGCCAGCGACGAATACTCTCATCGCGACCGCTCCGTATGCGATGTGAAAAACAGGACCGGCTCAGCGACGCGGGCAAGGACACGAATATCCGGCTTGATCACGCGCCGCTGAAATGCGCTCCGATCTCCATGAAACCGGGATAACATGTCAGGCCCCACAGGAGAGCTCAGATGAGCCAGGGAAGATGCGTGTGCCGCAAACACTGAGGCGCGGCTCCGTCCTAAGAAAAATAACGTTCACACCGCGCCGTAGAACCAAATGCGTCGCGAAACATTGCCAGCGCCATTTGGCCAAGATCCTCGTTGGCCGTCCATACACAATCTTCCAAGATAAGAGCTTTGAATTGATTGACCGAAGCACTTTGTGCCGTCGTCATCACGCAAACGTGTGTCTCGACACCTACTATCACTACGGTTTGTACTCCCGTCCCGCGGAGGAATTGAAGAAGGTCCGTTTGGAAGAACCCGTCGAAGGTGTGCTTTTCGATCACCCGCTCACGGTATGCCGCGTGCCTCGCAATAGTGAAGTGGTTGATAGGTTCAATGAAGGCTGTACCCCAGCTGTCCGGTTTACACGGGTAATGCTCTCGATTTGGCTCTTGCCGTAAAAACGGAGGTTGGACATCGAACTCACGGCTGTATACCGCCTTCAGATAGGCAATGGGCCTCTGCTGTGTTCTCGCGTGTTCGATGACTGAGGCGATATTGGCTACGATGCGTGGCAGCGACTCGACTCTATAACTGAATCCCCCAGGGAGAGCCGTACTTGGTTGGCTTAAAAGGCGGTTCCTGGCCGCTGCGGTCATTGTCCCTTGCGCAATTTGTTCGTCCAAGTCTCTCCTGCGCGCGTAGTATCCCCCCACGGCAAGGAAATCATTCTGCATATCCACGACGACCAACCCCCATCCTTCAAGACCTGCTGCGCCAGCGGTCTCTGCGGCCGCGCTTTTACTTCTTATTTTCCTGCAGAGCCGCGTAAACCTTCTCCGCCGTGATCGGCAGATCGCGCAGGCGCACGCCAACCGCGTCTTCGATTGCATTTGCAATCGCGGGCGCAACGGGGGAAATCGGGTTCTCACCGATCCCTTTCATGTTGTAGGGTCCAATCCCACTCCCGGTTGGCAGGATCACGGTTGTCAGGTCTGGAATATCTTTGATGTTGGGGATCTTGTAATCGCCAAAGTGAGTGGTGATCACGCGCCCTTGTTCGACTTGCACCTCTTCCATTAAGCCGTAGCCCACGCCCTGCATAATTCCGCCTTCGATCTGCCCCTGGTGCCCAATGGGATTCAAGATCGTGCCGGTGTCGTGCACGGTGGTAAAGCGTCGAATCGTGACCTGGCCGGTCTCAGGGTCGACGGCGACTTCCGCGATCTGGGTCGTGAACGACGTAACCGGAGCGTGCCCTTCATCGCGATTGGTGGCGCGGCGCGTGATCGCGCGGCCGACGCGAGACAGGAGCACGTCCCAGCGCTGGCGCTGCTTGGTTTTTGTATGGACGAGATCTTTTCCCTTAATTTCGATCTCGTCTTTCGCCCATCCCAGCAGCTTGCCCGCCAAGCCGAACAGCTCCTCTTTGACGGCGCGCGCCGCGTCGCAAGCTGCGCGGCTCGCGATTCGGGTGCCGCGGCTGCCGCCGATTCCCGAATCGAAGGGCGATGAATCCGTATCCAGGACCTGAATCTGAATTTCCTCGGGCCTGAGTCCCAGCTCCTCCGCGACGATCTGTCTCAGACTGGTGTACGTCGACGTTCCTTGTTCGAGAAACGCGGTCTGGATAGCGACCGTGCCGTTCTGGTTCAAGGTTACGGAAATAGAAGTCTCGCCGCCGCCTGGAGAGCGAAAACCCGTGGCGATCCCGCGCCCGACGTTTGCCGGCTTGGGAGATCCGTAATTTGCGGCTTTCGCTGCGGCGTTTAGAGTTTCTTTAGCGCGTATCTCGTCGTAATGTTCGCCGTCGACCGTGGTTTCGCCCTGTTCGATAAGATTCTTACGGCGAAACTCCAGGGGGTCCATCCCGATGCTTCGCGCTACACAGTCGATCTGCGACTCGGCGGCGAAAAATCCCTGGGGCTCGCTGGGCGCTCGCATCTGACCGCCGGGAATGTTGTTAGTATAGATGCGCATCACCGAGACGCGCGCATGCGGAATCCGATAACACCCCGCAGCATGAGTGGCACCGGTAAAGCTTGCTCCCGGCCGCAAGCCGCCGTACGCGCCGCTATCGAAGTAGGAATCCATCCGGTGCGAGACCAGCGTTCCATCACGCTTGACGCCGGTCTTCATTTTTAAAATTGCCGCATGGCGCGGGGCGCCGGCGGTGAATTCCTCCTGATACTCCATAACCATCTTCACCGGACGGCCGCTGCGCAGCGCGAGGAAGTAGCAAAGCGGCTCGTCAAGGGCGCCGCCTTTGCCGCCGAAGTCGCCGCCGATGGCGACGGGATTGACGCAGATTTTATCCTTGGGAATTCCCAGGGCCGCAGACAAAGTCTGCTTCACGGTGTGGGGCGCCTTGCTCGAGGACCACACCTGAATTTTTCCCTGATCGTCGAGCCAGACCATGCAGCAATGGGTTTCGAGGAATGCCGGGTGCACCCGAGACACGGTGAACGTGTTTTCCACAATGACATCGGATCGGGTAAAGCCTTCTTCCACGTTGCCCTTTTCCACCACGGCACAAAAATAAGCGTTTGACGGTTTCTCAAGAGGTTCAGGAAGGCCGGGATAACTATTGACATCGGGATGAATAAGCGGCGCTCCTTCGGCTAAGGCCGCGAGCGGATCAAAGACCGCCGGGAGTTCCTCATATTCCACGCGGATCAAGTCGAGAGCGTCTTGCGCGGCGTCCTTGTCCTCGACGGCGACGGCGGCGACGCGCTCGCCTAAGAAGCGGACCCGATCGTGCGCCAGAACGGTCAAATCGCGATAGCGCCGGCCGTAGAGAATGCCGCGCACGTCTTCGCCGGTGACAACCGCACGGACGCCGGGCGCCTTGGCGGCGCGCGAGGCATCGATGTGAACGATACGCGCGTGAGAGTAGGGACTTCGGAGCGCCTTGCCCCAAAGGGTTCCAGGCAGTAAGAAATCGGCGGTATAGCGCGTATCACCGGTGACTTTTCCGACATTATCAGTTCGGGGAATTGGTTGTCCGATGATTCGATACGACACGAGAAGTCCTCCTAAGTCATTGATGGCTGTAGAAGTATGCTATTAATTGTGAAATTTCAAACCTTTTTGCGGCGATGCCGCAGCGCCGTGCTTTTTCCATGGTGCGGTTAGCACTTTTTTATTCTCTAGGTTATATTGCGCTAGCGAAAATCACGGAGGTTACGATGATCTCACTGGTCTCGGATGAGATAGAAGCCTATGTCGAGCGGCATACCACACCGCTGTCTGAACTTAACGCGCGCGTGTGGAAAGAAACGTATGAAAGGACCCGCTCACCTCGGATGCTCACGGGGCCTCTAGAAGGGGCGTTCCTCCGCTTGCTGGTGCGTTTGACGCAGGCAAAACGGGTGCTGGAAATCGGCATGTTCACAGGCTACAGCGCGCTCGCGATGGCAGAAGCGTTGCCGGAAGATGGACAGCTGATCAGCTGCGACGTCAATCCTGAAACTACGGCAATGGCGCGCGATTATTTCGCCGCGAGTCCTTACGGGCGGAAAATCGATGTTAAACTGGGCTCGGCCGTGGAAACGCTCAAAACTCTGAAAGGCCCCTTCGACTTATGTTTTATCGATGCGGATAAAGAAAGGTACGGCGACTATTACGACGCTTGCATCGACCTGGTGCGCGAGAACGGATTGATTGTTTTGGATAACATGCTGCAGAGGGGGAGAGTGCTGGACCCCGAGAATGATAGAGGGCGCGCAATCAACGCCATGAACGAGCGCATCCAAAAAGACGCGCGCGTGGAGAACGTCCTGTTGCCGGTTCGCGATGGGATCATGCTGGCGTACAAGCTCTGATGCCGATTGCAGGTAAATGCATTGGCCGGAGCAATTTGGGCGCCAACCCGGAGCGGCCCATTTTTAGCCGGATCCTGAGAAACTGTTTCGGAGTCCTTCGACGAAGCTCAGGACGAACGGAGGGCTTTTGATATGATTAAAGATTTTCCGTTCATGCTGAGGCCCTCGAAGCATTCCGTATTGTTTCTTAGCAACCTGTTTGTGGATCAGGGACATGGGGCTTCTTCTTAGGCCGGGATGGGAAAAGCAGCTTGGGGATTGGCTCAACAATTCCGCGGATTTCACCAATGGGGCGCGCTGGTTCGACGGTTCGATCCTGCTTGGAATCGGGGATCAAAGTCTGTGGCTCAAGATCTATGACGGCCGGGTGATCGATCTCAAGCCTCACGTTAGCCCCTTTGGCTTCACCTTTGCGTTAAAAGCTCCCGAGGACATTTGGCGCGTGCTGATCGGAGAAAAGCGTAACGAGATTCTCTCTTATACAGGGTCAAAAAAAATCCTCGCCGAGGGCAATTTATTGGAGTTTTTGAGGTTGACAAAGATGGTTGCGGCGCTTGTAGATGGCATGCGCGCGGTGCTTGGGGCGGGCTCAGTTGGTAACGCATAAGGGGTGCCTTGGACTTTTCCCGGGATAAATCGCTGGAGATTTGCGGGCGCTACCTGGACGTCGAAGGCCACCGCGTTTTCTTTGATGAGATCGGCTCGGGCGAACGTGGCGCAATCCTTTGCGTTCACACGGCCGGTATGAGCGGCCTCGAATGGCGCTTTTTCCTGCCGCATTTTGCGCGGTTGGGATTTCGTGTTGTGGCTCCCGACCTGCCCGGGCATGGAAGGTCCTTGCTTTATCAATGGAAGCCGATCGAATCCATCCACGAGTATGGGGAGATGCTGCGCCAGTTCGTTCAAGCTCTGCATCTCTCGCGTCCGGTTTTAGTGGGCTGCTCGGTCGGCGGTGATATCGTCCTCGATATGGGCGTTCACCATCCACAAGACTGGGCCGCCATCATTGCGTGCGAAGCCGGGATGCGCAATCAAACATTCGCGCAGGAGTTCCTCGAGCGGGGCAGGGAAGACGCGGGGATTCCCGGATTTCACGAATTCACTTTTTACCGCACCGCGGCGCTATGCGGTAAAGAGACGCCGCCGGAGCGCGTCCAGGAAATTCAGTGGTTACGACGGCGCGGCGATCCGAAAATCATGATTTCTGACCTGCTCGCCTGGAACCGGCATGACCTGACACAGACGATCGCAAATATCTCAGTGCCCGCCCTGCTGGTTCGAGGAGCCGACGACTCCGGCGTCAGCCAGGAAATGGTCGAGCAAACGTGCCAGTTGATCAAAGGCGCGGAGCTCATCATTTTACCCGGCGTGGGTCATTTTCCCATGAGCGAATACCAGCAGTTTGCCGAGGTCGTGGAATCATTCCTGGTGCGTCAGCAGCTCTAAAGCACCGGGGAAAGAAAGGGTGTTCAATGGCGATTGATGTTCATGCGCATCACGTTCCTTCAAGCGTGATTCAACGGATCAAGGATGGTGGTGCCGGCTGCGGGGTAGAATTGGCCGGATGGGGTCCTGAGGGGCCGCAGCTCAGATTTTCCCAGGGAGAAATGCCGAGCCGGCCCATCATCAAAGATCTGATCGACCTGGAAGATCGCGAGCGGCAGATCAAGGAGCAAAATCTGCGGCACCAAGTATTGTCCACCTGGCTCGACATCGTCGGTTACAACCTGCCGATCGAGGAGGGATGCCGGTGGAGCCGCTTGCTGAATCTGTGCATGGCGGAAGAGCTAAAGCAGCAGAATGCGGAAAATTATTTTAGCGGCATTGCCACGGTTCCGCTGCAGGCCGGGGAGCGAGCAGCCGACGAGCTAGAGTTTGCCGTCCAACAGTGCGGGATGGTAGGGGTGACCATCGGCACGCATGTTCATGGCAAAAATCTCGACGACCCCTCGCTGCGTCCTTTTTGGCAGAAAGCAGAAAAGCTCAAAACCCCAATCATTATTCACCCGTTTTTTCCCCTCGGTGTTCAACGCCTGGGGTCGTACTTCATGACCCATGTGGTGGGCCTGACGGCCGAAACAACCCTCGCAGCGATGTCGCTTTATTGTGGCGGAGTGATCGACCAGTTTCCCGACCTGAAGATTATTCTCTGCCATGGCGGCGGCTTTTTTCCCTATCAGGTCGGCCGTCTGGACCGCGCGCGGGAGACGCGCGACGACATCAAAAAGGCAACCCAACAGATGGCGCGCGACGTGCTTTCGTGGTTCTATTACGACACGATCCTCTTTGATTCGCGCATTCTGGAATTCTTGATTTCTGAGGCCGGCGCCGACCATCTGTTACTGGGCAGCGATTGCCCGTTCGGAATCGGCGACCCGCATCCAACGCGCATTATCGCGGACGCACGTCTCTCGGCTGCAGAGAAAGATCAAATCCTTGCCGGCAACGCGTTGCGCCTATTTCAAATTAACACTACAAGCTGATCCTGCAGCATGAAACCGGCTCCATTTCGTTATTACCGGGCCTCATCCCTGCAAGAGGCCGTGAGTCTGTTAAGCGGGCCCGCGGCGAACGGGAAACTGCTCGCCGGAGGCCAAAGCCTCGTGCCGTTGCTAAATTTGCGACTGGCCCGGCCCGAAGCGCTCATCGATCTAAATTCCATCTCCAATCTTTCATACATCAGAGCCGAAGGGACCGAGATCGCTATTGGCGCGCTGACCCGCCATCGTGAGATGGAGTTCTCGACTCTCCTGGCCGAGGAACTTCCGATCCTGGTTGAGGCCGTTCGGCAGATCGGCCATCCAGCCATCCGCAATCGGGGAACCCTGGGAGGCAGCGTGGCGCACGCGGATCCAGCCGCGGAATTGCCCTGCGTACTGACAGCGCTGGATGCGGCTATCGTCGCGGTGGGGCCGGACGGAGAAAGAACGATCCCGGCACAGGATTTCTTTGTTGGCTACTATGCCACCGCACTAGCGGACCGGGAGATTCTCAAAGAGGTGCGGATTCCATTGGAAATAGCCCCGGCCAGTTGGAGTTTCCTGGAGTTAGCACGCCGCCACGGCGATTTTGCTTTGGCGGAGGTCGGCGTTCTCCTCTATTGCGCCGATTCCAACTGCGCGTCAGCCCGGGTGGTGGCCGGCGGCACCGTGGAAAGGCCGCTAAGGCTAAGCGCGGTGGAGAAATTAGTTCAAGAAGAAATTGCGCTGCACATCCAAGAAGACTCCTTGGCACGAGCACTAAAGCAGGCCGAGGGGTTGGCCAAGGCAGAGATCCGATCCAGCGGTGCGGCGCGCTCGGATTCCGACTATCTCTGCCACCTGTCCGGAGTCTTCGTTCGTCGCGCTCTGAAGCAGGCGATCGACCGTTGGAGAAACCGATGACGGTTCCTGATGTCGTGATGGTGGCACTGGAGGTCAATGGCATTTCCTATGAGCGCGAGGTCGAGCCTCGTAAGACTCTAGCGGACTTTTTGCGCGAGGAGCTTGGGTTCACCGGCGTCAACCTGGGATGCGAGCACGGCGTATGTGGCGCCTGTTCGGTACTGATGAACGGATCCGTGGTTCGCTCATGTATCATGCTGGGGGTCCAGGCCGAGGGATGCAAGATCACCACGATCGAAGGCCTGGCGCAGGGTGAGATTCTGCATCCTATTCAGCAGGCCTTCCTCGACCACCATGCGCTCCAGTGCGGGTTTTGTACGCCAGGGATGGTCCTTGCAGCGGTCGATCTTCTTGGACGCTGCCCGCAACCGACGGAAACCCAGGTCCGTGAAGCGATGTCGGGTAATCTCTGCATGTGTACGGGCTACGTCAATATCGTTCGGGCAGTGAGGGCGGCGGCACAGACGCTCCAAATCGGAAAGAAAGCATGAGTCTCCTCCCTCAACAGTGGAAAGGAAAGCCGATCCATCCGCGTGAAGACCGGCGGTTTGTCACGGGCCGCGGGCTGTATTTGGCGAACATCAGGGTTCCGAATATGTTGCACGCGGCAATCCTGCGCAGCATCCATCCGCACGCGCGCATCGTTTCCGTCAACGCCACGGAGGCAGCGAAAATCCCCGGCGTCGCCTGCATCCTCACCGGCGAGCAGGCCAAGGTTTTGTCCGAGCCTCTGCGCTCGTTGATCCCGCTACCGGTCGAGGTTCCTTATCACTGCCTGGCCCATGACAAAGTACGCTACGTCGGGGAGCCGGTTGTGGCCGTGGCGGCGACGAGCCGTTACCTCGCGGAAGACGCGCTGGAGAAAATCATCGTCGAATATGAACCCTTGCCCGCGGCGGTTGATCCTGAAGCGTCGATGAAGGAGGGCGCGCCGCTGCTGTTTGAATCTTTGGGGAGTAATGTTCTGTGGCACGACTGCTTTACTTACGGCAACGTCGATGCCGTCTTCGCGCACGCCCGGCACGTGCTCAGCGAAAGGTTTTATATCCAGCGCTATTCTTCCACCCCGATGGAAACTTTCGGGGTTATCGCTAGCTACGATAACTCGCGGCAGTATCTGACGTTATGGTCAAACGACCAGCGCCCCGGGCAGGCGATGCCGATCGTTTCCCATGCTCTCGGCCTTTCGACCGCGCAGATTCGTTTCATCAATCCGGATATCGGGGGTGGCTTCGGCAACAAACGCAAACCGCCGTATCTCGTGCTTGCAGCGCTGCTTTCGAAGCTCAGCGGGCAACCGGTCCAATTCATCGAAGACCGCAGGGAGAATCTCATGGCTTTGGTGCACGCTTGCAACGGCGTGATGGATTTGGAGGTGGCTGTGGGAGAGGATGGCCGCCTGCTGGGGATTAAAGTGAGAGACATCGCCGACGAGGGAGCGAATTTGCTCAACCCGACAGTTCACTCACTGCTCAAATTGGGCAACCTTACCAATTGCTATGATATCGGCGCGGCCCAATTCGATGGATATTCCGTGTTGACCAACAAGTGCCCGTCGGGCGCAAACCGGGGGATCGGCAAGCCGTTTATGTGTTTTGCCGTAGAGCGGATGATGGATTCGATTGCTCGCCGGCTTGGCAGAGACCGCATCGATCTCCGGCGGCAGAATCTGGTTCAACCCACGATGATGCCGTACACAACGCCGAGCGGGTCGGTCATTGACAGCGGCGACTTTCCCGAAACTCTCAACAAGCTGCTAGCATTGATTGACTACGGATCGTTTCAAGAAGAGCAGAACAGAGCCCGCGCCGAAGGACGATGGCTTGGTCTGGGACTCGCTGTGGCCGTTGAGCCCAGCACCTCAAACCAGTCCGCGTATATGCTAACGACGAACAGACGAAGCGCGTCGGGCGCGGGTGAGGCGGCGATGGTCAGGGTGGAGAACGACGGCAGCGTCAACGTTGTTCTGGGCGACGTGGGGAGTGGCCAGGGGCACCAGACAGCGGCCGCGCAGATCGTCGCGGATGAGCTAGGAGTCGATTTCGAGGAAGTGCATGTGTCGCCGTTCTTCGACTCTCTGGTAAGCCCGTGGATGTACACCACCGGAAACTATTCCAACAAGTTCTCGGGAACCGATGTCGGCGCGATTCAGGGCGCGGCGCGAAAAGTTAAGGATAAGCTGCTCGCCTTGGGGGCGTATTTACTAAAATTGCCGATCGAGGAACTGGAGTTGGCGGACGCCGCAATTCGATCCAGGAAAGATCGTCACATTTGCAAGACCATTCAGGAAATTGCGCAGGTTGCGTATCGGGACCTGCTCGCGCTTCCACCCGACATGGAGCCGGGGTTGGAGGGACGTTTTTATTATCGTCCGGCGGTCGCCAACCTTCCGGACGAGCAGCGCCGGGTGCGCAACCAGCTCTTTGTCAGCAATGCCGGCCACGCGGTGGTGGTAGAAGTCGACGTCGAAACCGGCAAAGTCACCATTGTCAAATACGCCATCGTGCACGATTGTGGCACAGTGCTGAACCCGGTGATTGTCGAGGGCCTGGTTCACGGGGCGACGGCGCACGGGATCGGCGCAGCGTTATACGAAGAATTTGTCTACGACGACCAGGGGCAGCTTTTGACCACGACCTTTGTCGACTATCTCAAACCGACCGCAATGGAAATCCCCGGTTTTTTGAATGACCATTTGGAATCACCGTCGCCCTTCACTCCTTTCGGGATGAAGGGGGTAGGGGAGGGCGGCGCCATTCCCGCCCCCGCAGCGATCGCCAATGCGGTGGAGAATGCCCTGGAGCCCTTGGGCGTGCGCCTTACCGATCTGCCGCTCACGCCGGAACGAATTTGGCAAGCGCTACAATTAGCAGAAAAGAATATTTAACAGGAGGAACATATGCCCGTTGTCCAGGTGTATTTGTATAAGGGACGCAGCAAAGAAGTGAAGAAAGAGTTGGTCAAAAGAATCACCAAGGACTTTCAAGAGGTCGCCAACGTCGCTCCTGAGTCTCTTCACATCCTTTTTCATGATATGGAGAAAGACGACTGGGGCAACAAAGGGATGCTGGCGTCGGAGGTTCCGCCGAAATAACTATCATCGACCTTCTCCTTCAAGCACCCTTCACACTAGCAGGTTGCTAAAAAACTCTCTCGGAGTCCTTCGATCGGGCTCAGGACGAACGGAGGGGAATTGACATCGTTGATGATTTTTCGTTCATGCTGAGACGATCGAAGGACTCCGAACCTTGTTGCAGCAACCTGCTAGACCAAGCACGGCTTGGAGACTTTGTGTGTTGCGATGGCCTGAGAGTTAGAGAGAAATCATGGAGCAGGTAGAGCTTCAACCGCAGACCTTGGCCATCCCAGCGTTGTCTTGGACTCGCCTGATTACAACCGCCATTGCGCATACAACAGAGCACCTCTATATCGGGATTGTGACAGTCGCGCTCCCCGTTATTGCTTCCGCAATGGGGTTCAGTATGGCCCAAGCAGGCTCTCTGGTCTCCGTCCGGTACCTCGTCGCTGGGCTTACCAACATTCCCTCGGGTTTTCTCGCCGATTTGATGAAGCGGCGAAGCTTTTTGCTCGGTCTATGCCTGGCATTGCTTGGTCTGGGGAGCCTTTTAATGAGCTTTGCAGCAGGTTACTGGCCGCTGCTGATTTTCATGGCCATCAGCGGACTCGGGACGGGAGGTTTTCATCCGCAGTCGTTGGCAATTTTGTCCTCGGCGTACCGCGAGCGCCGCGCGCTGGCCCTGGGCGTCCACGATAGCGCAGCGAATCTGGGAGAGGTGATTGCGCCTCTCACGATCGGAGCTCTGCTCACCTACACGGATTGGCGGACGACGTTACAGATCTGGGCTGTACCGGGGTTAGTCGTGGGTCTCTCGTACGCGCTATTTTGCCCGGAAGTCAATCCCGCTCCGAAACACCGCGAGCTGCTGAAGAGCCTGCTGTGGAAAGACATCGTCAAGAACCGCAATATTCTGATTATGTTTTTCGTCTCAGTCTTCAGGACCCTCGGCCAAAGCGGTACGACGGTTTTCTTGCCTCTTTATCTCACGCTTGATCTGAAACTCCCGGCGGGCACTATGGGATTCTATATCTCTACGCTATTTTTCTTTGCCGGCATCTCGCCGGCCGTATCGGGCTGGATCTCAGACCGGGTGGGCCGCGTACGGCTGATCGTTGCCGGCTCTGTGCTTGCCGCCATCTCCGTGATCATGATTCCGCATCTCGCGCCTGGAATTCCTCTGGGTCTTGGCTGCGCATTAGTGGGAGGGTTACTCTGGGCGTTGCGACCCGTTGTATTCGCTGCCGCTATGGAGATGGTTCCGGCTGAATTGGCAGGGACGTGTGTCGGGTTTCTCTATAGCGGAAATATGGGGCTGTCTTTTTTGGCTCCTCTCTCCGCTGGATTGATCGCTGACGCGTATGGCCTGCCGGCGGCCATCACGTTTATCGGCATCTTCCCGCTCCTGGCAGCCAGCGTGCCCCTGTGTCTGCTGGGACAGAAAGCCTGGTCGATCAAGATGCTGTCCTAGTGTCCATTTCGTGATGACTTCGGGGCAGAGGAATGGGGAAAGCTCTAACGCGGGGTTCGGCGCGAGAAGGACTCCGAGCGAGTATTTAGAACCTCGCTCCGATCGTGCAAGCATTCATATGATAAGTGGCATCGAGCCGCAACAGCGAATTCCATCGGGCAGTCTGAGATACCGGCAAGAAGGCGAAAAATTGCCAACTCGTGCTATATTACTTGCTCACAGCTTTCGTGGCAAAGAATATAAGCATGAACACTTCCCTTGCAGCATCCCCGGAACCGTCCCGCACTTTGCAGGCGTTGCGACGCATTATTCTCGGCATATTCGTTTTGGGGTTGTTGGGCACGGTCGCCGAACTGCTCTTGTTGAAGCACTGGGAAGAGCCTTGGCAACTCGTGCCGCTGATCCTGATTGGGGTGAGCCTCCTCGTGCTCGGATGGCATGCGACTCATGGCGGCGCGGCGAGCGTGCGCGTGTTTCAGGTGATCATGTTCCTTTTCATGATTAGTGGCGTTGCCGGGATCCTGCTCCATTACCGGGGCAGGGTGGAGTTCAAGTTGGAATCGAATCCGTCTCTGGCTGGGCTTGATTTGTTCTGGGCGGCGATGAAAACCGCCACGCCACCGGCGCTGGCCCCGGCCGCCATGATACAATTTGGTTTACTCGGACTGGCCTACACATACCGCCATCCGGCCCTGACGGCATCAAAAGAAGCTGAAACTACCCACAAGGAGGACTGAAGTGAGCAAGCTCAGATCAGTAGTATGCGCCACCATTGCATTACTCATTCTTACGGGACTGCTTACAAACCCGGCCGAGGGCCAAGTCGGGCGCCGAAACGGGTTGATCGATCCGAACGTCGCGAGCGAGAAAGAATTGCTTGGGCTTGCGCCTTTAAATGCGACGATCGTGAAAGGAATCATGGAAAAGCGCCCCTACTTGAGCATGACGGATTTGAATGCCTTCCTCAGTCAATCGCTTGATAAGAAGCAACTGACGGAGCTCTACGCGAAGATGTTCATTCAAATCAATCTCGAGAACGCGCCCAAGGAAGAGATCCTGCTGATCCCGGGATTAGGCAACCGGATGCTGCACGAGTTTCTCGAATACCGGCCTTATAAAACACTGGCTCGATTCCACAAAGAAATCGGCAAGTACGTCGACGCCAAGGAGCTGGCGCGTTTGGAGCAATATGTCTTTGTGCCGATCAATCTGAACACGGCAAAGGACGATGATATTTTGAATATCCCCGGCCTTGGCCCGCGGATGCTGCATGAATTCAAGGAGTACCGCCCGTACAAGAACATCGAGCAGTTTCGAAAGGAAATCGGCAAATACGTGAACGAAAAAGAAGTCGCCCGGCTCGAACGCTACGTCACTCTGAACTGAGTAATGGGCGCGGGCTGTCGCTTTATCGGGAGTGGCCGGCCAAGCCGTTCAACCGTGGGCTTGGGCAGAGTCGCGCGCAGCCCCTAAACCTTAGATACCACTTCTTGCGCCAGCCAATTTAATCGCTCCAGAGTTTGCGCTTGATCGGGCGTCCGGACATCCAGGATCAAGTAGTCCACACCCACGCTATCATATTCTCTGGCATCTGCGACGATTTCCTCTGCGGTGCCGGTAAATCTCCTGCGGTGCCCGGCGGGACTCGCCCTGTCTCGATCGTAAAGCGAAGCTTTGAAAGCGACCCGGATTTCTTTCGGGTTGCGTCCAACCGCTTGGGCGTATTGCGCGAGTGTTGCTAGTTTTCTTGCCAGATCTTCCGGTTCTAGCGGCGCCGTTGGCACGCCTCCTATAGGATGCCATCCATCCCCAAGTTCGGCGGCGCGGCGCAAAGCGTGTCTACTGTGTCCTCCGATCCAGATCGGAATGTGTGGCTTTTGCACCGGCTTGGGCAGGAATGTCAGGTCGGAAAAGTTGCAGTACGCGCCCCTGAACTCGGGGTTCTCTTTGGTCCAGAGTTGCTTGAAAGCTTTGATATATTCATCGGTAACTCGCCCGCGATCCGCAAACCGCGCGGCTCCCACGAGCTGGAATTCTTCTCTCATCCAGCCCACTCCCAAACCCAGAATCACCCGGCCCTGCGAGAGAAAATCCAGGGTGGCAAGCATTTTCGCCGTGACAACGGGATGGCGATAGGGGGCAATCATGACGCTGGCAACGAGCCGGATGCGCCGGGTTGCGCCGGCAAGAAAGGACATGACGGTCATCTGCTCGAGATGATGACCAGCACCGCGATATTGCCCATCCAAAGTATAGGGATAAAGGGAGGAGATGTTTGTCGGAATTACGATATGATCGGCGACCGTAACACAGTAAAAGCCCAACGCCTCAGCCCGTTGGGTGAATTCGATCAATTTCTCAGGCTCTGCTCCGGGGCCCGAAGCGGCCAAGTGAAGCCCAAACTGCATCTAGGTTCTCAAATGACCAATGCGGGGAAATTTGGCATCGCCTTTCGGACTGCCCGGTTTGGGCGGAATTACTTTCCGCCGAATATTTCATTGAACATTTTGACGTAGCGCTCAAAGTTGTCAAAGATTTCGTCGGAGGCAAACACCGGCTTGATCCCTTCAACCAAGCGAGGCGGGTCGGGAAGGACATCGACGCGGTCAGGAATCCGTTTCAGATCTTTAATCATCGTCTGGCCCTTTTTTGACAAAACAAAATCAAGGAATAATTTGCCCGCATTCGGATGCGGTGCTTTGGCGGACAACGCCGTGGGATGAATGTTGGCAAAAACGGGATTGAGATAAAGCCAATCCACGGGTGCTCCGGCAGGTCTTAGTTGCTCAAAAGTTGTCGAATAAGCCGTCAGGCCGCCGCGGAACTCACCGGCCGCGACAAGTTGGGCGATCAGGGTCCGCGCGTCCGTGAGTTGAGCCTGTTTTGCCAGTCCGCGCATAAAGTTGAGGCCTTTTTCATCTCCCATCGCCGTGATCATGGTACCAAACCATTCATAAGCTCTCGTTCCCGTTGAAAGCTGTCCTTTCCACTCCGGCTTGAGAAGGTCGTCATGCGATTTTGGCAAGCCTGGCTTAGCCACCAGCCGGGTGTTGTAGCCGAAAGCCGTATAGTTTGTATAAATCGATGTCCACGTTGCCTGCGGATCCTTGTAGCCGTCACGATAAAATTGCCTTTCCGCGGAATCGTAGGGGGCAAAGAAGCCTCTTTTCTTGAGATTGTGACCGTAAAAGCTCGTGGTCATGACGACGTCCCAGAGGGGTTTTCCGGCCCGGGCCTCGTTAAGGATTCTCTCCATCAACTGCGAGTCTGTGGCCCGGTAAAATACCGCGTCGATTTTTGGGTATGCCTGTTTGAAGCCGTCGATTAGGGTCTTGGTGTCATTGGCGTTGAAGCTGGCATAGAAAACCATTTTCCCTTCGGCTTCGGCTTTGATCTGCTCATCCGATGCGCTTCGGGCGGGCGCTGGGGCAAGGGTAAAAAGGAACATCAGGCCGGACCAAAAACACGCGACTGCTTTCATCAGAGACTCCTTTCTGGGTTCTCGCTCTGTGCCGTCTCGTTTTGCCGTAGACACTGTCCAGCAGGCAATACCACTGGCTTAGGCCTCACTAGGCTGTTTATTTTCCCCCGAAGACTTCTTGGAAAATCCGGGCGTAGCGCTCGAAGTTTTCAAACACTTCCTCGGGCGCGAACGCAGGAGTGATGTTTTCAACCAAACGGGGCGGATCGGGAATGACATCCAGTCGGTCCGGAATCCGCTTTAGATCTTTCAATAGAGTCTGCCCCTTCTGCGAGAGGACAAAGTCAATAAACAGTCTTCCCGCATTCGGATTGGGTGCTTTGGCGGAGAGCCCCGTCGGATGAATGTTGGCAAATACGGGATTGAGATAAATCCAATCCGCGGGGGCTCCGACCGCTTTGATTTGTTCGAAAGTCGATGAGTAAGCGCTGAGACCGCCCTTATACTCGCCTGCGGCAACGAGCTGGGAGATCAGGGTCCGCGAATCTGCAAGCTGGACTTGCTTTGCCAGCGCGCGCATATAGCTAAGTCCTTTTTCGTTCCCCATGGCCTTGATCATCGTCCCAAACCACTCGTAAGCTTTGCCTTCCAGGGTGAGATAGCCTTTCCACTCGGGTTTCAGGAGATCGTCATAGGATTTTGGCAGCGTTGCCTTCGGTACGGAGCGGGTATTGTAGCCGAAAGCTCCGTAATTAGTATAAATCGATGTCCATGTTCCCTGGGGATCTTTGTAACCGTCCCGGAAAAACTTCCTTTCCGGAGAATCGTAGGGTGCGAAAAAACCTCTTTTCTTGAGTTCATGACCGTAGGAACTTGTGACCATGGCCACGTCCCAGAGAGACTTTCCGGCTCTCCCCTCATTGAGAATTCTCTGCATCATCTGCGAGTCGGTAGCGCGGTAAAATGTCGCGTCGATTTTCGGGTAGTCTCTTTTGAATGCGTCAATCAAGGCCTTGGTGTCGTTGGCGTTAAAGACAGCGTAAAAAACCATTCTCCCTTCAGCCTCCGCTTTTGTTTGTGTTTCAGAGGCACTTTGGACCGGCGCGGGGAAAACGGTGCAAAGTAACGCCGCGCGAGCCAAGAACCGCATGAGTTTTTTCATGAACAACCCCTTCTGTCGTGGCATCTTGAATTATTCGATATAGTCTCCGAGTTTGATTCTGTCGGCCACTTCCTGTGGCACGCGCAATCTTTTAGGCAGATCTTTACCTTTGGCGGTGGCGTCGATCGCCATCTTGGTCGTGATGCCTCCCTTCCTGGCTGAAGGGTCGATTTCAGAGCCCTGACAATTCGGGATCACGAGCAGGTCCCGGTCGGCCTGGAAGCGGTTCGCGATTGCCCACAGGACTTCGCACTCGTTATAAACGTCGACGTCCGCATCTACGACCACAATCAGCTTCAGGTAAAGGTCGGCTGCGAGCGCAGCGAAAACACCGCTTTTAACTTCGCCCTCGCTTCGTTTGTCGATCGAAATGTAGCAGTGGAAGCGGCAACAGCCGGACGGGGGCATGTGCACGGCGCGCGCACCCGGGACCACCGCCCGGACCGCTTTGAAGATCGCGGACTCGCGGGGAATGGCCCCCATGAGTCGGTGTTCGGTATGCCCGGTAAAAATGTCCTGATAGATAGGATTCTGGCGTTGTGTGATTGCCGTGATGTCCACCACATGGTGCTTAGCAATTCCCACCGAATGACCGGAATACTCGCCGAACGGGCCCTCATCTTCGCGCACATGGGGAAGAATTTTCCCCTCCAAGACAATTTCCGCGTTGGCAGGCACTTCGATATCGACGGTCTCGCATTTAACGAGCGGCACTGGCTCGCGCAACATCCCCCCGATGACGTCGTATTCGTCCGTCTCAAATGGAGAGAGCGAGAGCGCGCCCATGGCAAAAGCCGGATGCACACCCAGGATGATCGCAACCTCTAACGCCTTGTTCGCATCCTCGGCGTTCCTTTGACACCGTGCCAGGTGCATTCCCGGCGCGAGGTGCATATGGAGCCGATTTCTCTTCACCAGCATTCCCCGGTTGAAGCTCAGGTTTCTGATTCCGGAGAGCGGATCTTTCGTGGCGACGATCCCCGCTGTGATATAGGGAGCGGTGTTTATGTCGAAATGACTGAACAGGGGCAACCGATTTAAATCAACGTCGTCGCCGAGGTGAACGACTTCCTTGACGGGACCCTGACGAACCGTGACCGCAGGGATGGCGGTGTTTTCCCTCTTCTTATATTCGTCGACCAGTTCGCTTTCCGCCACATCAAGCGCGAGCGCGAGTCTTTTTCGGCTCGCGTGGACATTGGTAACGACAGGAATCGAAAAGCCGTCAATGTTCTCAAAGTAGACGGCGGGAAACCGCCCCTGGCTTTCCAACTTGAAAAGGATCGCGGTGCCTTCGTACTTGGGGCTGACGGTCTTTTTGATTCTGATCCAGTCTTGCGGTCCCTGAAGTTCGAGCTGTTGAATAAAACTCCTGAGGTCTTTGTGCATAAACTTTGACGTTAGGGGATACCTGGTGATAGGGCTTCGCTACTTATTGGCGTGGAGGTTCGTTTTCACGGGCTCAGGCGTCCTTCTTTGCGCAACTCCTGTTGTGCGAGCTTCAAGATGCGGTCGTTGATTACCCGTTCGACCGTCATTTTCTTATCGACAAGACCAGCCTTGATATCCTCATCCAGCATGAGTTGAATGCCGTCCACGGCAAGGGACAGATCGGATGTCAGCCCGGGGGCGTAGAGGTCGTAAGCTCGATTGACGATGTCAGGATCACCCTTGAGCCCGGCATCATAGCCCAGCTTGATGGCTTCCTTCTTGTTCTTCTTCGCCAGTTGGATCCCCAATATAAACGCCTTCAAAAAGCGCTTGCTGGTGTCGGGAAATTTCTCCATCATTTCGTCGCGCGTGATCAGAATGCTCTGAGGAATTCGCAGGGATTCGCTGAGATTAATAATGAGCGGGAACCCCCTAGCGGTTAAGCGCACGGCGTCTTCTGGGGAAAACGGCGCGGCCGCGATCAGGCCGTTCTCCAGCGCTGCCGCGCGCATGGTGGTGTTGCCAACGGCCCGAAGGACGACGTCCTTATCCGGCTCGAGATTGTTTCTTTTTAATAGCGTCCGAATGGCAAAATCCGAAAATGCACCCGCCCCGGTAACGCCAACGATCTTGCCTTTCAGATCGGCGACGGTTTTGGTTCCCTTGCTGCCGACGACCGCATAATTAACCGTGTTCGATATGGAGCCGATAATCGATACGTCGAGACCCCGCGCGCGCGCGCGAATCACCGCTTGCGCGCCGCCGATGCTGCCGAAGTCGGCATCGCCGGAAACGAGAGCCGCCATAGCGGCCGGCCCGCCGCGAATAAAGATCGGCTCGATGGTGAGCCCCTGCTCGCGAAAATAACCCTTGGCCATGGCGACTCGGAAAGGAATCTCGCTGTTCCACGAGAGACTCACAAGCACCAAACGCAGATTTTTCTTTTCCTGAGCCGGGAGCGCATGCGGAGAGGATAGAACGAGTAGACATGAAGCAGCGAGATAACCGGCAAACAGGCCCACCGCGAGCCCTCTATTCCTCAGCATGTTTCTCTCCAGTTGCTTTGGGGTATCCGTTACGCACGGAGCACAGGCGCGTTTTCTCAATCACTCACGTCAATCAGAACGCCGTCTGGGTCGGCCATCTGGTACTTGCCAAATGGACATTTTTTGAAGAGCTCGAGTCGGGCTTTGCCCTCGGGGCCCGCACCGATAGGGCTCGGACTCAGGTGATGATTTTTTGCCGTTAGAGCGGCCAGACTTTCCTTGAAAGCATTGAGGTTCTCGACTTTAAATCCAAGATGGTCCAATGCCGGTCGCTCAATACCAGTCCCGTCATAGTCCGTGATCTCCCAGGGCATGATCATCAGCGTGACCCTACCATCCGAAAGATAGAAGTTTTTGTCACCCGCGGGCTTTTCCGTGAGGCGAAGCTCAAACACATCGATGTAGAATTGTGCCAACGTTTCCGGCATGACCGCGCGCAGCGCAAAATGGCTTATGGCCCGTGTCTGTTGCCAGTCACCGTCTTCATAAACATCGGTCCGGTTTTCCATCCCTTTTTGCGATAGGTCGAAAACATTGCCTGCGGGGTCATGGGTACTGATACCCGCGAAGGGTCTGTTGTTCGGCCTGCTTAGGACTCCGATCGACGGGTATTTCTCTTTGAAGCGGCCAAAAACCGTGTCAACGTCGTCCACCTCGAAGCCAAAATGATCGAAGCCCGCTTGCCGGCCGGCCCTTCTCGGGTTGATGTTCAAGCCGACATAGCCATCCCCCACAGTGACGGCACTCTCGGGTCGCGAGCGCTCGGAAGTCCGCATTTTGAAGACGGCTTCGTAAAATTTGCCCACGAGAGGGTAATTGTCGCTCACGACTGCCATGTGTTTGATTTTTGCAAACATGCTAGGCCCTCCATCCCTGGTAAGTTTTGCTGATTCTCGCGCAGGACCGCGCTTTCGTCAAGCTCTGTTTTGGGGGTGCCCGAAAAGCGCGGATCGCGCGGCGATTTAATTCGAAGGATCAACAGGAGCGGGGAGGCTAGCTGGGACTGAGAGGTCAACCGCTGCGGTTCTAGGCGGCGATGATTACGGGCCTCTTCTGTGCGGGCACCCTTTCGCTGGCCGGGACTAGGGTTCCGAGCACAAGGTCTGCCAGGGGTAGCACGACGTTGAGATTGCTAAAGTGGCGCTTGTGGTGCATGTGGTGATGCGCGTCGAGCCAGTAGAACCAGCCGGTCTTTTCTAGCCAACGCCCATTCGGCACGTGCATGCAAAAATGAAGGTACTCGTAAAGGAAGTAGTAGAGACCGAGCCCTGCCATTCCCCCGAAGAAAATCCTCATGTCAAAATAATAATCAATCCAGAGTAACAGAAGCCCGTGTAATCCCAGAATCAAAGGCGCGTTCCACCAGGCGAACCTGATTTTTTTTCGGTTCTCGGACCCCGAGAGAAAGTAAGTCGGGCCGGACCGAAAGATCCCATGATGAACCAGAGCATGCGCCCGGAACGGATAAGACCATAGAGGTTGATGCATCAAAAAGCGGTGCAAGAACCACTCGAAAAAACTCGCATAAAGAAGAAAAAATGTGAACGCTACGGCTTCGGATAGAAGGGCTGTCATGGGATAAATGCTGCGACAAGAGGGCGAACCGACCCGTTGCCCCCTGGCAGTCAGTCAAGAAAAAAAGGAACTACGAGCGGTTTCTCCCGGTAGTCCTATTCTCCCGTTCGGCGCTGTTCCGGTTCGCCATAGGCTTGGCTTCGTCGACCACTAGAGTACGGCCGTCGAGTTGCGTGCCGTTTAGAGCCTGCGCAGCGTTTTGGGCTTCACCCCCGGAACTCATATCCACGAAGCCAAAGCCCCGTGATTGACCGGTAACTTTGTCAGTGATCACCCTGGCCGATTCCACGGTCCCGTGTGTTGCAAAGATATCTTGCAGCTGCCCTTCCGTGACTGAGTAGGGCAAGCCGCCTACGTATAATTTATTACTCATGTTCTCCTCCTAAAGAGAGTGCCGATGTCTTTAACCCTGGGAAGCTGATCACCAATTGGAGCAGAACATGGAAAACTTAAAAAACGGGAACCACGATCTAGTCGGTTTTGCCTTTAGGTATCGTTTCGCAAGGGGGACAATGCTGAGACCTTTAATTCCTGCAGCTCCCGATTCAGAAGACCTTATACTGAACTAGGAAGGAACTTGAATATATGTTCTTGTACGGCGCATGTCAATCCACGTGGGCCTTTTTCTTGACGCCTAATCTTTTGATCAAGCGTTGGCGCTCTCTGGAACAGAGATGTGTCTCTTGACAGGCCAAGCAAGCCGGGCAAATCCAGCCGCCGCATTCACAGCGTCCCCCGGGTTTATCCACCAGACCGGGCTTGTTCTGGAAAGAAAAGTTGCATCCAGCACAGACGATCTGCATGACCTCGTCCAGAATTTCCAGGTCCTCGGCGGGTGCGATGCGCCTCATCGACTCCCCTTTAACGACAATCCGATACTGAAATATTTCTTTGGTGGTGGACTTGTTCAACGACTCTCCATGCAGGGTAAAACACTCCTTAATCTCCGTCGTGCCTTCGATTTGTCCCTCATATCCCGTCGTTCGATGCCGAATGAGGGTTCCATCTTGCAACCTTATTGTTTGATGCGACATTCCTTCCTCCTCGATAAAAACAAAAAACCTCCGGCTCATTTAAAGCTCGGAGGCTTGTCACAGGTGCGTATCGTAAGCTCTAAATAACAGAATCAGGATATCAGGTTTTGAACGAATTGCATAGGCTCGCTCGATGCCCTTCTAGCTTTCCGCTTTACCCCTTGAATCATAGGCGGCATTCAGCGCGGCGAGTCTTTTCGGGTGCCGGAGTTTTTTGAGGGCCGCGTTTTCGATCTGCCGGATTCGCTCTCGCGTGACACCAAAAACATTGCCCGTCTCTTCTAGCGTGTAGTCTGATTTTTCGTTGATGCCGAAGCGCAGGCGGATTATTTTCTCTTCCCTAGGGGTGAGAGTAGCCAGGATTCTTCGCGTCTCCTCCTGAAACTGATGGCCAATGGACTCTTCTTCGGGATCAGGAGAATGCTCATTGTGGATGAGGTCCGCGACGGAGAATTCTTCGCTGCCCGGTAGCGGCGCATCGAGCGATGCCGGCTCTTTGACCACGTTGAGGATCATTTGCGCCCTCTCCACCGTCGTGTTCATTTCAGCGGCAATCTCAGCGAGCGTGGGTTTGCGGCCAAGTCGGTATTGGACGGAGCGCTCTGCCTGGTTGAGTTTCTTGATCATTTCAACCATGTGCACGGGAACACGGATGGTGCGAGAATGATCCGAAAGAGAGCGCGTAATCGCCTGCCGGATCCACCAACTCGCGTAAGTCGCAAATCTGAAACCGAACCGGTAATCGAATTTGTCCACGGCCCGAATCAGTCCCATGTTGCCTTCCTGGATCAGATCGAACAGCGAAAGGCCCTTGCCCGAGTGTTTTCGTGCAATCGCGACAACCAGACGGAGATTCGCTTCCACAAACCGATTTCTGATTGACGCAACCTGGGCTTTCTTCTCAAGAACCGTCTTAACCCGCCGTTCAATTTCTCGGGCGGGCATTCCCATCTCTTCTTCGATGGCGCGTATGGCTGCTGCTCTTTTTCCCCTACCATGGATTCTCTGTTCCAGGTCTTTGATCCTGTCGTGCGCCTTTTTATGCCCTTCAACAAGGGCTTCCATTTGTGCAGACCGGAGTTGCAGGCTCTTGATGGCAGTGAGGACCTTTTCTGTCTGTCTAGTGAGTTTTTTGCTGATCTGCTTTGCGCTTTGGCCGTTGATGGATGTTGCACGATGTCGGCGCGTGCCGTCATAGCTGCGAGCAAGACGCTGTAGGGTCTTGATCTTTTTGCGGAAGCGCGAGTGAAAGATGTTTTCATTGCCAGCTCGATCAGGCGATAACTCGCCCGGTTCCTTTACCACTTCATAAAGGTTGATAAGTCCGGCCGCGGCCCTTTCTGCGAGATCGAGGGTAAACCGGAGGGCAAAAGGTGAAGATAGAATTTCTGTCCGGATGCATGCTTTGCCCTCCTCAATTTGTTGGGCCAACTCTATCTCTTCCTCTCGGCTCAGGAGGGGAACGGAGCGCGCATCACGAAGATAACGAAAGACCGGGTTTGTGATTTTTTCCGCCGAATCCGCTTCGCTCGCATTGTCGATCTCATCGTCGAATTCCACGGCGCCGGCTTGGACGATGGGTAGGTCTTCAGTCTCTGCGTCGAGAGTTTGTGCCTGTTCCTGTGGTTCGATGGTCCATGAGTTTGTTAGGTCGTCCGTCAAGATCTTACCTGTCCGTGGTTTCATGCAGTTATGCGCGCAATCTCAACAGCCGTGCCCGCCGTTCCCTCGTTGAGACTGCGGGGCCATCCTAGGGAACTTAACCTTGATTGTCAAGATTTAACATTTAAATACCCGGCGGAATATAGTACGAATAACCAAGAAAGTTAGGCTTCTGTTAACAAGTTCACAATGGATCTTCCAGAACTCATCAAGCATCGTCTCGAGGAACGCGGACATGAGCAGCGCGATCTTGCTGCCGCAGCCCAAGTTACGGAGTCTTATATCTCCCAGTTGCTGACCGGCAAAAAGGCTCTTCCGGCGCCGCATCGCTCCGATATTTATGAAAAGATGGCCGCGTTCCTCAAACTTTCCGCCGGAGAGTTGGCGAAGTTGGCTGAGTTGCAGCGCCGGCAGGAACTCAAAAGAAAGATCGGGAAACCGGCTAGGCCATTGTTTCAAGAGATCCGAGAACTGATTGTGCAGAAATGTCAAAGCGAGACCGCCAAGAAAGTGCGCTCTATTTTTGAACGGGAACCGTTTGGAGAGATCGAGCGCCTGATCACGCAGAAGCTTTTGGACGTGGCCAAAGGAGTAGCCAAGGAGGAGTGGAAAGACGAGGATTGGCTTCGCGTGGTTGCCCGTATTAATCAGAAAAGCTACGAGGAGATGCGGGTGCTCGTCTTGGAGTTCCTAGACACCGATATCTTCAATTTATCGGTGCAGAACTTCCTCTGTTTCGTAGAACCGCTGATTCAGTCGTGGGACATCGATCTTGTGACCTTCGGCGTGAAGATCGTTTCGGTCCCGGGATTGGGACGGGAGCGGATTCAACGGTTTGAGTTCGTTGAAAAATCAAGCGTTGCACCTGGAACGGAGCCAGGGCTCAAAGAATTTCTTCAGGATGCGTCTCTGAGTGGAGATTCAACCCAAGAGGAGTTAGCTTTTCTCAAGCGTCTTCGATTTGACGGCAGGAGGCCCACCAAGTTCTATTATTACCGGGAGGTGCAGAACCTGAGGGATCCCCTCCATTTCAGGCGACAAGTCAACCTCAGGGCCGCGCACCGAGAGGATGAGCCGGGATAGTGAAGCAGAAAGCCCGTGGGATTCAATATTTGTGTCCAGGAAGGGAAACCAGAGCAGGTAAAAAGAAGGAAAAGAGGGTATGAGCATGCAAGATCTCGATCGACGGTTATTTGTGGGGATAAAAATTTCGCCGGCCTTGGAAAGAGAATTGGAGAAATGCCCGCGCGACGCGGAGCATTATTTTAAAGAGAACAATCCGGAGTCTCTCGAAATTATGACCCTAGGGGCGGAGAGGTTCATCGGAAGATTCTTACAAGACGGGTTTCCTGTCAGTAATATCGAGAACGTCAGCCGTAATGTCCGGAGCATTATCACACTGATCACGCATGGCTACCGGTTAACGGAGGACGCGATTCGAATCTATGCCGATGCGAAGGTTCCTGTTGCCGTTCCTGTTTAACGTTTCTCTCGTGGATGGTTGAAATCTGAGACCTTCAGGCGAAGTGAAGGTCCATCATGCCCGCGGAGGCATCCAGGCGGGCGCGAGAGGATGAATGAGGTGAAGACGGATTCCCGCTAAAAAGCGGGCGGAAAATGAAAACTAAGATTTACCTACCGGAGTGAAGGTGAAGATCCTGACCTCGCGGCGATCCAGCCGGCACCGCAGTTGAAAACTTACTGGTAAGAATCCTTTTTCTGGTCAATCCAGCACCGCAGCCAAATGGCTGATATCTCCCCATGTGCGCAGCATCCAGCATTCTTCGGTGAAAGTGAAGACGTTCAGGCTGCTATTCGGGAACTCGAAACGTCGAGGAGCATCAAACGCAATGGAAAGGGTGTGCCTGAACAAAACGTTAAGAACGCCGCCGTGAGTTACGACCACGATCGATTGTCGTGAATGGTTTTGCGCCAACTCCTCAAAGCAAGCAATGTTGCGCTCGACTTGTTGGCGCAGGCTTTCGCCCGCCGGGACCTCGTAATCCATCTCCCGATTGCGGTAGCGCTCGTATTCCTGCGGATAAGCTGCTTTGATCTCTTCATTCTTTAACCCGTGGAACAAACCTAGGCTGCGCTCGCGCAGGCGAGGATCTAAAACCACACTGTGGCCGGTCGTGTTCGCGATAATTTGCGCAGTATGAGTTGCCCGGCCAAGGTCGCTGCTGTAGAGCGCGCCGAAACGCTCCTTTGCAAGACGCCGTCCCAAGGCCTCAGCCTGGGAAATCCCTTTTGGTGTCAATGGGCTGTCGCGATGGCCCTGGAACCTTCTTTCCGTGTTCCATAGGGTTTGACCATGTCGAACGACAATTATTGCAGTTGGCTCCATAGCGGGTCGAACTCCTTTGCAGCTGTGGTGGCAGAAGAATGAAGAGAATTGTGGTAGAAAGGAGAAAGGAAATCAACTCGCCACAAATCGTGGTACCGACTTTGCGTCGCGCGGCAAGCGAGCTGCCTTTGCTAAGTTGTTTATCTTACAGTAAGAAAGAAGCAAGCGTAAGGACTCGGCATAAGTAAGGAGATCGAGGATGGAAAAGCACGTAGAGCGATTGCTGCCTAAGTTTCGCTATGGAGACATCGCCCCCCGTGGCCGGTCGGGCCGAGAGGTCATGCGGGGATTTGGCTATGACTTTTATCATATTGTCCCTACCGACGTGATGTTGTTCACGACCGTGATGGGTCTAACGGAATTTGATCGCGGAGCCGTCGAGAAAGCGATCGAAAAATACGAGCGATGTGTTGCGGCTCTGTTGCGGGAAAAGGTGGACTGCATCATTCTCGGTGGCGTTCCAATCTCTGCCCAGCTTGGTCGAGAGCGGGTAGTAAAAATGCTGCGTGAAACGGAGGAGAAAACCGGTGTTCGATGCGACGCGCCTTTCGAATCGCTCTTTGCCGCGATGAAGCACTTGGGACTCAGGACGATTGCAATTGCCAGCCGCTGGGTCGAGGATGTGAATCGCGGCGTCAAGGCCTATATCGAGGCTGGCGGATTCAAGGTCGTGGGAATGACGACACGAGGCCAATGGGGTGTCGATTCTGCGCTGATGTCGCTAGAAGAGGGCATGATAACAGCCTTAGAAGTCGGCCGGGAAGCCGCGCGACTGGCGCCGGAAGCCGATGCCATCTTTGTGCCCGGCGGCGCTGCCATTAGCCTCCACACCATTCCCGCATTGGAAGAGGAGTTTAAAAAACCCGCCTTCAATAACCTCAACGTAGAGGTCTGGAACAATTTGGTTCGGCCGGGCGTGATCCCGGCCGTGGATAGTTGGGGGAAATTATTGGCGGGCGGTTGCTAATGTGGTGTCACTGCGGTTCATTGAAAAACTCCAAATTATCGCATCGGCCAAATTGCATTCCAGTTTTTTTTCACAGCGGGAATAGTGCTCAAACTCCTCATTGGAAGAGAGCCAAGGGAAAGATTTTGGCCCCAATGGCGCGGGAACTATGTGGCAAGGTTCTGGGACCGGGTACTGGAAAAATAAGAACATGAACAATCTCAAGGCAAGCCGGCGTGGGGATATCCGCAACGTGGCCATCATCGCCCACGTGGACCATGGGAAGACTACTCTTGTGGATGCCATGCTGCACCAGAGCGGCATCTTCCGCGCCAACGAGACCGTGGTCGAGCGGGTCATGGATTCCCTGGATCTTGAACGCGAGCGCGGGATCACGATCCTGGCCAAAAACACCTCGATTTTTTATGCGGGCACCAAGATTAACATTGTTGACACCCCAGGGCACGCCGACTTCGGTGGCGAAGTGGAGCGTACGCTCGCGATGGTGGACGGCGTGATGCTCCTGGTCGATGCGTCGGAGGGGCCTTTGCCACAGACCCGCTTTGTTTTGAAGAAAGCTCTGGAGGCCGGATTGCCGCCGATCGTCTGCATCAACAAGATCGATCGGGCTGATGCCCGGCCGACGACCGTGCTGGACGAAATCTATGACTTGTTTATTGACCTCGATGCCAGCGAAGACCAGCTCGATTTTCCCGTCGTTTACACCAACGCGCGCGCCGGTATCGCAACACGCGATCTCACCGAACCCGCGCATCATTTGAAACCCCTGTTCGATTTGATCGTGGAAGCCTTGCCGGGACCTCTCATTGATCCCGACGTTCCGACACAATTTCAAGCCAACAATCTCGGCTATGACGATTACGTCGGTCGCCTGGCGATCGGCCGGTTAAAGAGCGGCACCTTGAGCGCGGGGTTGTTCACCCTGTGCCACGCGGATGGGTCGCAGCAGCCCGTTAAGGTCACCCGAATGTTCGGCTGGCGAGGGCTCAAACGCGTCGAAGTCGAATCCGTGCTTGCCGGCGACATTGTTGCCGTCGCGGGCATCGAAGAGATTCAAATCGGCGACACCATTACTGACCGTGAGGATCCGCGGCCGCTGGCGCCGCTTCGGGTGGATGAGCCCACGATCGCTATGATTTTCAGCGCGAATAATTCGCCGTGGGCCGGACGCGAAGGAGAATACGTCACATCGCGCAAGCTCCGTGAGCGCCTTTTTTATGAGCAGCGCAAGAATGTGAGCTTGCGGGTCGAGGAAACAGATTCGCCGGACTCCTTCAAGGTAACCGGGCGCGGCGAATTCCAGCTTGCGATCGTAATCGAGACCATGCGCCGCGAAGGTTATGAACTCCAGGTGTCCAAGCCAACGGTCATTACACGCGAGCTCAATGGCTTCGTTCAGGAACCGGTCGAGATGTTGGTCATCGATGTTCCGGAGGAGCATATCGGCATCGTTTCCCAGTTGCTCGCCTCGCGTCGCGGTAAAATGACCAGAATGGTCCACGGCGGCTCCGGACGGGTTCGGCTTGAGTTCTCTGTGCCATCCAGAGGACTGATTGGCTTTCGGTCCCGGTTTCTGACTGATACGAGGGGCACGGGAATTATGAACGCGCTGTTCAACGGCTGGGCGCCGTGGCATGGTCCGATTCAGTCGCGCAGCAACGGTGCCCTGGTAGCCGATCGAGAAGGGGTTGCTCCGCCCTACGCCGTTTTTCATATGCAGGAACGGGGCGTGCTCTTCATCGCTCCGGGAACTCGCGTCTATGAAGGGATGGTCGTCGGCGAATACTCGCGGGAGAATGACCTCAACGTGAACATCTGCCGGGAAAAGAAGCTTACCAATATTCGTGCCGCGGGCCGCGACGAAAACATTTTGATCACGCCGCATCGAGAAATGGGGCTGGAAGATGGCATTGAGTGGATCGGTGACGACGAGCTGGTGGAGGTCACTCCCGAGTCAATCCGGTTACGAAAAAAAATTCTCAAACAAACCGATCGTCCCCGGCGCCGCTACGTGCTTGAGGAACTTGCCGGGAAAGTGTCTTGACCAGATCGTCGATGAATCCCCGGTCATCGAGCACCTTGATCCAGTGGAGATCCCATAACGAAAGGGGATTCAATCCGTTAGCGCTGCTGCCCAACAGGGGCCTGCCGAAGTGACTCCGGAAGCAATGTAGATGAAATTGGCGTCGAGGCCGCATTTTTGGAAGGGGCCAAGATCCTTGGCGATTCACCATGGGCCCCGGGTGCCTGAGACCGACGCATAGGAGACTGTTAAGGGCCGGAGTGCCTTTCCTGACCGTTAGCCACGGCGCCCGAGCGCAAAAGCGCCACTATCAATACGGCAGAGAAGACTGGCGCGTACGTGCGACGATAGGCAAGCGCCCGTGAGGATTTACGATGTTTCATTCGCCAAAAGAGTTCTTCCCCCGCGTCTTCGCATGGTAGTGTCCGGCCGTCAAGGATACCGGTCTCGCCAGCGCGCTTTGAGCGAGCACCGTGAACAAGGCAGGCGCAATAGGACCTCAGCTGCCAATGGCAAAAAGAGGCGGGCGTGCCTATAAATGTATTGCGCGCGACGACGTTTTTGTGTAAATCATCAGCCGACGCTATTGATTTTATATTGCAAGCAGCAAGAAGGAGGTAGTTTATGTACACAACCGATATGTACGAGGGTATGTTGGCCGAAACGATCAGCATGCGGGGGGCCAAGGGGGAGCTCATTAACGCGTACTACGCACGACCTGTCGGTAACGGACCATTCCCTGCGATGGTTGTCATCCATCACGCGCCGGGTTGGGATGAGTGGTATCGCGAGTGCACGCGTAAATTCGCTCACCATGGATACGCGGCGATTTCTCCGAACCTCTATTTCCGCAGTGGGCACGGTACGCCTGAGGATGTGGCGGCCAAAGTGCGCGGCGCCGGGGGTGTTCCGGACGACGACGTCGTGGGCGATCTCGAAGGGGCGATGCGCCTCCTGCGTTCGCTTCCCTATATTAGTGGCAAGGTGGGCATCTTCGGCACGTGCTCCGGCGGCCGCCATGCTTTTCTCACGGTGTGCCGGGTGAAAGGTTTTGACGCCTGCGTGGAGTGTTGGGGTGGGCGTGTGGTGATGGCGAAAGAAGAACTGACACCAAAGCAGCCGGTCGCACCCATTGATTACACGAAGGATCTTTCCTGCCCATTAATTGGTGTCTTCGGCAATGATGACAAAAGCCCATCGCCGGAGCAGGTCAATCAGCATGAGGCTGAGCTCAAGAAACAGGGAAAGAACTACGAGTTCCACAGATATGACGGAGCAGGGCACGGCTTTTTCTATTATGACCGGCCAAACTACCGGCAGGAGCAGGCCGTAGACGGTTGGAAGAAGGTTCTGGCCTTCCTGGAAAAAAATCTCAAGTAAGAAGGAGCCAAGCGATGTGTACCATGATTACCCAGCGAGCACCGGTCAGCGGTACAGGGAAGGGAGCAAATGGCTGGTTCCCGGTAAGTGAGGTCAACGTATCGTATGACCATCCCTTCAATGCTCCTTTGGAACATGCGGTCAATATTGATTTTGTCGATGAAAAACAGGGCCCCGGCGCCCGCGTGGCCGTGGAACTTACCGTAGAGTCGGCGCGTAACCTCGTGAAAGCCATCGAGGCCGCGCTGGCACAAGCGCAAGCGGGCGGGCACCTCGAGGCCGGCTCGTAATTTAATTCCTGGGAAAAAAACCAGGCGCTGAGGGGTGGGCGGAAGAGATTCCCCCGCCCTGAGGCGTTTGGGTCTTTGGAATTCAGTCTCGCAAAAAGGATAACATTCTCGCCCGAGGGGTTGACGCCGTGCTCTTCCGAGCACTCGCCTCAGAGGTATCCTTGCTCGCGATAGTACCGCTCTGCTCCCGGATGCAACGGGATATCAAGCGGACCTGCTTCAGTATCGCGGCACAGTGAAGACGTTGGAGGAATTCGGTCAGAGTCGTAGGGGATCTCTTCACGAATGCGATCAAGGACGGCGGCAAAATGATAGGCAAGCTCTTCCGGGAAACCGGCGTGCGTAACAATGGGCCAGCCGCTGTAATCGACAACCTCCGTGGCGGCATCGATCGCTCCCTGCATGCTTCCCCCCGCTAACCGCGCGCGCCGGAAGCCATAGCGTTCGAGTTTTGTCAGAGCCTTTTGTGAGAACGGTAAAAAAATCATGCCCTGCTCCAGCGCCAGTTGGCCCCACGAATCCAGACCTTCGTCAATAACCAGTTGAATCGCGCCCGTAGCGATTCCCGCGCGCCGCCGCGGGTTGCTTGGGCGCGCGACAGGATCGACGGTTCCACCCCATTCAACAAACGACTCCAGCTTCAGTCCATGGGCTTTAAGAAGCGCGCGGATGGCGAAGTTAACGCAGTCGTTATCGGCGACGGAGACGGTCAACGCCGGCTGCTTCTCGATAAGTTCGTCCAGCGAGCGCAGGCCGAGTTTGCCTGACACGGCCACAACTAAGCGGTCCCACGAAGGAAAGACTGCCAGCGCGCGCAAGGGCAACGAGCGGCGAAAGGGTCCTTTACCAAGGTAGGCCATAGCCGCAATGACCGACGGGTTGAGCCAAGCAATATCAAGTTTTTTCGATCCCACCAGACGGGCTCCGTTGACTCCGCTGCACCAAGCTGGGCTCACGGCAAACTCGAACGGGTAGGGCGGACCCGGCTGCGCGAAACCGCCGGGCAGCTCTACGATCAGACGCACGGCGCTCGTAAGGAGCGTCGGCACGCTCTCGTAGATGCCCGCGAGAAGCCGGGTCGCGATCCGCGCCCGCATGAGGCTGGCGCTCATAGGTTTCACGCTGCGGTCATCGTACGCCATGAAGTTTGCGCCTTGCTTCGCCGCGCATCGCTGGCAGTTCAGAGTGGAACGCAGGAAAAAGGCAAAACCTAGCGTTTTCTATCGTAGCAACGCCCCGCTCTGGCGGTCAAGGGCTCGTTGCCGTTGAATTCTATTCCGGCGCCGGCTGCTTGCGAGCGTATCTTTACAAGAGTAAGGAGTTGCCAGGGCTAGGGTGTGAACAGAGAGCTCGTTGCGCCCACTTTCCAGGATTGCGCGGCGTCAGGGCCAGGCCAAGGTAAGGGCCGCATCGACACACCAGAGCATCTTGCTTTAACTGAGTAGATATTTTTTATTTAAGATCGCACATGCTGCTGGATCGCTATGCCGCATCATCGCGCAACCCTCGGGAACTATCGGTCGAATTCCAAACGTTCCGTATGGTTTCAGCGTCACAGAGAAAAACTTTGGTGGCTGCACAGCTTGTATGCTCTGGTTTTGGGAATCGGGGTGATGTGGCTGGGAACGCGCAAGTTCTCCTATCTGCGTATTGCAATTTTCCACGTCACCTTCATCTGGCTTTCGAGTCTATTCCTGCCGAAGCTGCTCAACTATCCCCGCCTGCCGGCGCGATGGGCGCCAAGGGTTCGGCTGCTCATCAACTTCTTCAACAAGAATTTCTATCAGCAGGTGCTGTTCTTCGTGCTGCCGATTTATTACGTTAGCGCCACGCCCTGGTCGCGCAATATCCTCTTTGTGTTATTGGTTGGCTTGTCCGCTACTCTTTCCACCCTGGACGTCCTTTATGATCGTTATCTTTCAGTGAACCGGGGTTGGACGGCTGTTTTCTTTGCGTTCAATCTCTTCGCTCTGATCAACGTCATGCTTCCTGTGCTGTGGAGTGTGAGCAACACCTTGACCACGCGCATCAGCGCAGCGCTCGCGCTGATCGGGTTTTTGACGCTTTACGCTCCGCCCTTGCCATCAAGAACCCGCCGCTTTGCGTTCGGCGTTGGGATTGCATTTTTGCTCGTGGGCCTGGTGGAGTTGGGGCGTTCGTTCATACCTCCCGCTCCGTTGCGTATGGCCTATGCTGAATTTGGCAGCGCCTTTCAACAAGAGTCGCTGCAGGTTGAGCCGACTGTGAGTCAACTCGATCCAGGCAATGCTCCGCTGCTCTACGGTCTCACCGCGATCAAGGCGCCTTTGGGGCTCGAGGAAAGGGTGCGACATCGCTGGTACGAGAACGGCGAGCTGATTTGCGTGTCTCCTTTCTACCATATGATAGGTGGACGAGAGGAAGGGTTTCGACTCTGGACCGCCTGTACTTTGGACCGCATATCACGGGGTACGGAGCTTCGACTTGACCTCGAGACGGAAGGCGGCCAACTGATCGGTCGTGCCGGGTTGAAGGCGGGGGTTCCCTATCGCCGAGGGCGCAAGAGCGAATAGGGATGCGTTTCCTTTCTCAACTGAGTAAGGCCGCGAGGCTCGCTATGTCCGAAAGGTTTTCGAGATCTCTACACGTTTGCACTACCGACTTCGAACGGCTTTCGCCGAGCACTGGCGTGCTCAGCGAGAAAAATTTTTCTTCTAAATCCGTTGCGGATAATGGATTGTAAGGTGCTCCCGGAAGACGGTCCACCAAGGTGCTGAAATGGCGTCCATCAGAAGTAGTGATTTCCACAATGGCTGAGCGAATCGCAGGGTGCTTTCTGGTCAATTCCGGATCGGCGATGATCTCGACTCGCCTTTTGAGCTCGAGCACGTGGGGGTCTTGCATGCGGGCGAAGTCGTGAGAGCTGTGGAAATCAATCTTGCCGTCCAACATGGCGATGGAAAGCAAGTACTGGCAGTTGATATCAGGCATATGGCGATCATTGATCGTGCGCGACTGAGATTCAGGCAGGCGAACCCTAATCCTCCGGATATCTTGAGCGTTTAAATTGTTTTCCTTCACAAGCGTGAAATATCCCGTCAGAGTTGCCTGCATGGGTTGCCCGCCGGGATAAATCTTGATGCCAGTTTCCATGAGTTCGTAGCGCAACCCAAGATCCCGTATGAGTTCGGTAATGTTGGATTGCTGGGCGAAGGGCCTAAGGAAGTTATCCGACCCGGCAAAAATATCGCCAGTGGCGGTCATGCCCGCCTGCGCCCAGAGGGCTGCGGTGATGCCGTCGCGGGCGGGTATTCCGGAATGGCAGAGCGCTTTGTCGACATGCTCGGGATCTTGCCGCCAGGTCGTGAGACCGGACGCTTGGGTTCCGGCGAAGGCCAGAGCGTAACGGATTTGGTTGACCGGTAATTGGAGAAGCCTGCACGCTGTTGCTACCGCGCCGAATCCGCTACAGATCGACCCGGGATTGAGGCATCGGTCCTGCATCCACTTGCGATCAAAGGTTCTGCATACCCTGCAGAGGATGTCGTACCCAAGTACCACAGCGGTGATAAACTCTTTGCCGGAACAGCGCAGCTGCTCGCCGATGGCTAATGCGGTGGGTACAGCAACCGAGCCCGGGTGGGTTTGAGTTGGGAAGTGCGTGTCATCGGTCTCGTCTGCGTGGGCCAGAGTCCCATTGGCCAGCGCAGCATTGACTTTATTGGTTCTTAAGTTGCTGGCAACGACCGTGGCTTCGGGCGCGCCGCCTTGTTTGCGGACGAAATCGACAATGAGCTGGCCCGGCTTTAGCAAAGTGCCCGAAAGCATGGCGCCCATTGCATCGAGAATATGGAGCTTGGCGCGAGCCACCACGTTCTCAGGAATCCGCCGCGCCTCTTCGCCTGCGATGTAGGCAGCGACGATACCGGTCATGTCAGTGTTGACTTTCACGTACAGTCTCTTTTAGGCAAGTCTTGCAGCGCAATTGGAAAGCATGTGAATTGGACTGCTCGATGCATTCGAGGACGCGCAGAGTGGAGTTAGAGCTGGCTGTAACTCTGCTCATTACTGCCGAAAAATCTCCTTGAACTCTTTCTGAAATTGATTGTATTTCTCGCCGAGCTCCGGGGGAACAGGGTAGAGCTTGAGATGTTTCGCCTCCATCTTGGTGTCGACGCCGGGACGCGCCGGAGTCCGGCCAATCGCTAGGACCACCTGTTGTCCTTCTTTGGAAAGGAGGAAGTCGATAAACAATTTTGCGGCGTTAGGATGGGGGGCCTTTGCGGCGATCCCGATTGGATGTAACGACACCGTGATCGGATCCAGCGTCGTGACCCACTCGACGGGAGCTCCCTGGTCTTTCATCTTTTCCATCCTGTGAGCCAACACCATTGCGATAGGGAACTCGCCCGCCGCCATCATTTGCGCTATCAGCGTCTGACCGCTCCTGAGTTGGACATCCTGCTTCGCAAGGTTCTTCATGAATGTTTCAGCCTTCTCCCTTCCCCACTTTTGTGTCATAGCGCCGTACCAGGAATACATCTCCTCATCCAACGCGATCTGTCCTTTCCATTTCGGGTTCAGCAGGTCGTCCCAGGCTCTGGGCGCCTGGTCCTTGGATACCAATTTGGTGTTGTAGCCGATCACGTTGTAGGCGTCGAAGTAGTCTACCCAAAGGCCCTTGGGATCTTTGAATCCTGCCGGGTAGGCGGTGCTTTCTGGAGAGACATAAGGCTGCAGAAATCCCGCTTTGACGAGTTGGTGTGTTTCCAGGCCGCGCACCGCGACAAGATCAAAGAACACTTTGCCTGCCCGCGCCTCGTTGAGAATGCGATTAAAAAGACGTGCCGAGCCCGCGTTAAAAAATTCCGTATTGATGAAGGGATACGTCTTTTTAAACACGTCAAACAAGCTTTTGGCATCTTCGATGCTTGTCGAGGTGTACCACATCAACGAACCTTCTTTTTTCGCCCCCTCGATTAGCTTGGTATCTTGAGCTGCAGAGGTTACGGGAAACCCCATGTGGAAAAGGAGAATTGGCGGAAGCAATAGCAACAAGAAAAGTTTACGAGGGGTCTGCTGCATCAGGGCCTCCTATTTTGTTTTTCGTTTATCGAAAACGCCGAACCGGCGTACGGATGGGCAGTCTTCCAAGAGCTTCAGTCGTTGGGCCATTCATCGCTTCGTCAAAAGAGCCGAATGCCTCCACGGCCCAGAACTTAGGCAATCCCGCCGAGCTTGTCAATCAAGGTAGCGCCTTCCAGGTTTCCAATCCCTGTGATGTTTTTGCGGTTCGTCGGCGCTCCCCGAAAAAATCATGGGTGAACGCAAGACAAGAGCGTGAACGAAACCCAAGGCGGGGCTCGGTGGGCGTCGTTTCGCTTAGAAATAGTAATCCCTGAGGTCCCATAAGTCATCGATCACGTAGTCGGGCCCTGCTTGAAGCATGCCGGCTTTACTCCCCAAACCATACGTGACCCCACAAGTGTGGACTCCGGCGCTTTTTCCCGCGTCAATATCAGGCCGATCATCGCCAACCATCAACGCCTTCCTCGGAGGCACTTTGAGGCGTTCGAGGACGTGGTTTAGAGGCTCGGCATGGGGCTTCTTCCGGGAGGTGCTATTGGCACCTAGCACGATGTCAAAACGGCTCTGGATTCCCAAACCCTGAAGGATCGCAATGGTCGCCCCGGTAGGCTTGTTGCTGATTACTGCCTTTTTCTTGCCGGCGTAGTAGTCGAGCGTGTCGATCACATGTGGATAGAGCACCGTGGTGTCGAGCAGATGTTCTTTGTAATAATCGAGAAAAATCTCGCTGGCGTGATCGATCAGCTGCTGGTGCGTGGGCGGCAAGACACCCCGGATCAGAAACTCCAGGCCAAGCCCCAGATGGCTCAAGATCTCCGGTGCCGTCAACAAACCCAACCCTACCGAGTGACGAACGTGATTGACCGCATCGGCGATATCCTGACCTGTGTCTGCCAGGGTCCCATCCAAATCGAACATGATGAGGTCCAGCTGCTGCCGCATAGCGATAAGCTAATTTTCTTCTCCGCAGCGGGGGCACGTTAACGGCGGAGGGCCTTGGAGAATCGCCCAACCACAGAAGCGGCATGTTTCTACGGGTTCGCCCAGCATGCCGCGAACCATCGGACCGCAACGGGCGGCGCCACACGGGCCGGTCCCGACCCGAGTCCGGCGGCGCACCATGTCAAATGTTTTGGCACCTGCTTGAATCGCGCGCAGAACGACACCCTTGCGGATTTTATTGCACAGGCAAATGGGCCGATAGTTGTCGATCACAGCCTGCGCCCGCGCGTCGCGCCTGTCATCGGAGAAATCCGTCATGTTTGGGTTTTGTTCCCTATGACGAGCGATGAAGTGAGCGGTGGAGGCAGGGGAATCTCGGTGATCGTCTCGAAGCCGGCGTGAATTAGCCAGCTCCGCACTTCCTTCAGAGAATAGCAACGTCCAGCAGTAGTGGTTAACACCATGAGCAACGAGAAAACGGCTCCTACGAGCGGATGGGCACGACTGTCGTCAAGGATGTGATCCTTAATCACGACTTTACCGCCCGGCTCTAGAGATTGGTAGACCTTGCGCATTAGATTCTCGTTGTCTTCGGCGCTCTCGGAATGAATAATGTTGGAGAGCAAGATGAGATCGCAGTTTCCCGGGATCGGATCGGTGTGGTAGTCCCCCGGCACCAGAGCGATGCGATGCGCGAGGCCCGACTTCTGGATGAAGCCCCGTGTGACCTCCAGTGTGCCGGGCAAATCAAAAATCGTCGCGCGGAGACGGGGATACTTGCGGCATAAGGCGACAGGGTAGGTCCCGGGACCCGATCCGATGTCGAGAAGGTCGTGGACGTCTTGCAGCCCGAGCGAGCGCGCCAGTACCTCGGCGTCGCCTCTGGCCGCGACGAGAGAATGCATGGCACGAATAAAAGTCGCGGTTTCCGCGGGATCGGCCTGGTACATATCAGGGGATCGCGCCGGCCTGCCCGTGCGAATCGCTTTCTCCAGTTCGCCCCAACAATTCCACAGAGAGGATTCAAAAACAATCATGTCACCCAAGTAACGCGGGGATTTCTGAACCATAAACGTTTGCGAGACAGCCGTGAGCGAATACTCGTCGCCGTCTTTCTTTAAGCACTCCAGAGCGACGAGCGCGTTGAGTAACAGCGCGGTGGCTCTTGCGTCGGTGCCGAGTCTCTCTGCGACGCTTTGCGCGCTCAGGCTGCTTGCGTCCAATAAATCAAAAAGCCGGAGGCCCACGGCGACTTGTAAGATGCGCGCCTCGACGTGCCCCGCGGCGAGGCGTGACAGTTCGACAAAATCCATGGCTCAGAGGCGCTCGATAATGCGGTAGATACGGCTTTTGGGGCGGTGCGGTCCGACAATACCGAGCTTCACCATCGCGCGGATGTCGCGGTATGCGTTATCGCGGTCAATCTCGGCAACACGCTGATAGTCCGCCGTCGAAAAGGATTTTCCGTGTGAATGAGCGTAAGCAAGGACGCGCCGCTGCCTAAAATTCACTTCCGCGGGGCTGAACTGATTGAGCCAGCGCAGGGTCGCTTCGTCGTATATCGGAGTGTTGCGCAATGTCACGGTAAAGAAAAAGCCTTCGGTGCCGAGCTCCGGCGGTCTGAGCCCGTGCTGCTCCATCTCCTGAAACATGCGCGGGATGCCTTCGCCCATCTCGCGTAAGAAGCCAACGTCTGCGAGAACGCGGACCAGGAGGGGGTTGCGGGAAAAATGGATCCTTTTATGCGCACGCAGTTGCTCGAGAGTGACTGGCGCGGGAGGCATCCCCGGACTGCGCACTTCGATTCGGTCATCAAACATCCAGACCTCGGTGGGCGCGCCGGTCATGCCGTAGTCACGATGCGCGACGGCGTTGACTAACGCTTCCTGCCATGCGAATGCGGGATACTCCAGGCGTTCACGGAAGAAGAGATCGTGAAGAACCGTTTTTTCGCGAATATGCTCTTTGATTTTGCCTACGGCCTCGTCGAGCAGGCGGCACAGGGGGGCTTCGAAGCGCGCGCGCTTGATGACATTAAGGGCTGCGCCGTATTGCCGCTCTGTTCCCTGGTATTTCACGAAGTCGATGCCATAGCGGGGATGCCAGCGCGAGGGATCCGTGGCAAAAAGCAAAAGCGCCGCCATGGTGAGAGCGGGCTTGTCGGGTGGTCCGTCCAGAAGATGGTAGGATTTCCGGAGGATCGATTTGGGGTCGCCGGAATGGTTTGCCTTTTCCAGAAAGTTTCCGATCAGTTCCTGGTCGAGATCTTCCCAGACAGCCCCGGCCACATGCTGGCGCTCGTAAAAGAACAGTTTCCTGGCTTCACGCATGCTGTGAATCTGCTCCGCCGGCAAAGACGGGTTTTCGGTGGCGATCCGGTAAAAGCTTCTTCCCCCGCTGAGTCGATAAACGTCCAGGCCAGGTCCCATCTGGAACTTCAAAAGAAGAAGGTTGCCTAGATGCATCTTTTCGCAAGACGAATACAGCGGGGGAGTGAGCAGCGCCTGGGGTGCTTGAATGATTTCCTGGACTTCCTCGGCGCTGTAAGGTACGCCGGTGACGCTCTTATCGGGCTCGACACCTACGAGGATGGTACCGCCATCGGCGTTGGACATGCCTGCAAGCAGGCGTGCGATTTCCCGGCAGAGTTCCTCGAGGGGTTTCTTTCTGCCGGCGCCTTTCCTGTACTCGTTGGCGCTGACAAATTCCAGGAACTGGCCGCGCTCCTGGCGCAGTAGCAGTCCGATCTCATCACCTTGCATGACGGATTGATTTACGCCTTGGTCTCTGCATTGAGACGGATTGTTTCCAACACAATTTGGGCCGAGGTATAAAGGTCGTCGAGGTCGAGCCATTCGTGGACAGTGTGAATCTCCCGCATGCCCGTGGCGAGATTGGCAACTTGGAGCCCTTTCTTGTTCAGGATATTGGCGTCGCAGCCACCGCCGGTCGCCATGGTTTTGACTTCCATGCCGAGATTGCGAGCGGCTGAGCAAACGAGCTGAACGATTCGAGCATCCTCGGCAACATCCATCCGGTCGTAATCTCTTTGAATCCGCGCGGCAACTTTCCCCGTGTAACGCTTTCCGTCGAGTTCCAGCGTGAAACGGGATGCGGCTTCTTCGAGGCAGTGGAGCATGTGGCGAGTTTGCTGCTCTAGCTTTTCCTCGCTGTGGCTGCGAGCCTCGCCCCGGAGCCGCACGGAGTCAGGAACGATATTGACGGCCGAGCCTCCCTGGATGATTCCGAGGTTCGCGGTGGTCTCGCCGTCGATCCTGCCCAGACGCATATTGGCGATTCCCTGCGCGGCGATCTGAATGGCGCTGATGCCTTTCTCCGGACACACGCCGGCGTGCGCCGCCAGGCCGTCAATTTCGAATTCCAAACGGTTTGCGGCCGGAGCGCGGGTGAATAAGTAGCCGACCGAATCGCTATCCAAGACCAGTCCGGTATGCGCGCGCAAACGGGATGTATCAAGTTGCTTGGCTCCCAGAAGCCCGGCCTCTTCACAGATGGTAAAGACGACATCGATGTCGCCGCAGGGAAGTCGAGCGTCGCGCATGACCCGCAGGACTTCACAGATAATCGCAACTCCGCTCTTATCATCGCCGCCCAAAACGGTGCGGCCGTCGGTGCGCAGAATCCTTCCCTCTACGATTGGCGTGACGCCTTCCCCGGGCATGACCGTATCCATGTGGGCGGAAAGAAGCATGGGGACGGCGCCAGGCACGTCGCCGGAAAAATGAGCGATCACATTCCCGGAATTACCGCCAACTTTCTCCCCGGCATTGTCGATCCAGACCTGGGCGCCCAATTCCTCCATTTCTCTCTTAAGGCGAGCCGCGATGGCCTGTTCTCTCCGCGACGGACTGTCTATCTTTATCAGTTCAATTAAAAGATTGTTGAGGCGTTCGTGTTGAATCACTGCACGCTCCCTGTTCGCCGTCACTTGGTTTGCACAAGGCATAACCCCATTCCTATTAAACAACAAAAAGGGGGGTCGGGGCAAACCTTTTTCGGACAGGAGAAACTGCGCGCTAATTAATAGCGCGCAGTTTTGGATCGGGGTTGTTGTGCAGCGTGGGCATCATTTGGCGGCTCCGCGAGTCGTCAACGGTGAGTTTTCATACAGTCTCGCGCTTGGGCTGACCGCAACACATTGGCAAGGCAAGGAAATAATCACGGTGTGGCATAATTGCATGCGGACAGTGGCATGATGCCACAGACGGGGGTTGTAAACAAACAACTTGGAGACGATGGCCTACCCGGGCCCCAGGCGTTTCGGCCGCTCTGTGTGGTGGTACGGATGTTGCTCGACGCAAGATGGAAGCCCAAAACTACGTCCGCAAGGATGGGCCAAAGCTATTTCCAGACAGGTTCTGTCATGTTCGTTACCTTAGATCCATGCGTCGTCCCCGGGTCGGATGAGGTCGAGAGGCCTGTCGGGACCCCGAAAGAGGGAGCGATTACGATTTCTAGCGTGGTATGAGGCGCGCGAACGACATGCAATGTCAGGAAAACATTGAGCAACACCTCGCGGCGGTGGGATGCCATGTGACTTGGATGAGCGATGGCGAAGTCGCAGCCCTGCGCGCCCGGAAAGAAATCTTCGACGCCGCCGTTCTCGTGTCGACGGGAAAAAATATGGGTCTGGCGGAAAACTGCCTTTCAGGGATCGGCGTCGCCGGGCACACGTGTGCGTTCGCAGAGAAGGTGTCATCGCCGATATCACGTTTACATCGATCAACAACCTGAACTGCGGGTTCGATGGCCATCAGCGCCCTATTTTGCTGATCATGATTCAAAGTTCGGAAGGGGAGATCACTCGAGATGGCGGCGATCAGGCCCTGAAGACGTGGCAGAATCAAGGTTTTCAGGAGTCCTTGGCTCAGGTGCTGTTCACGAACAGCAATGAGTCGATGCCGGGAATGAGCAGAAGGGCCGAAGCAGGGGTTGCGTATGAGGTGGTCCGTTATGCCCCAGATCGTCACGTCCTGATTGTCGGTACGATTAATCTTCTTTTTCTATTGCAGCGGTTGGAAAGTAACCTCCACGGAAAAACCAAGCGGCTCCATCTACTACGCTCAGGAGGTGGTTGGCTCGAAGGCAATGTGGAGCACCGCATCCACAGGTAGAACGTTAGAAGGTTCTCTGATGCTCTGCGACGAAAGGGGCCTATCTTGCGCCAGCGCGCGATTGTGCTAGCCATAAGGGAAAAAACTTCCCATGGGTCAGATATTTCATCCCAGCACGAACACGATTTCGCGCCTCAGTATCTTCGGTGGGGTGGTCCTGGTGGTGGCCGTGGTCGCAGCGTTGGCGGCGATCAACGAATCATCGTACATTACCGAAGTTGGCGTGGCGCGTAACCAGCCCGTACCGTTCAGCCACAAACATCATGTTGGGGATGACGGGATCGATTGCCGCTACTGCCATACGTCGGTAGAGCAAAGCGCGTTTGCTGGCATTCCTCCGACAAAAACCTGCATGAATTGTCATTCACAAATATGGGCCGACAGCCCCACGTTGGAGCCCGTTAGGGAAAGTTTTCGTACCGGCAAGTCGATTCAGTGGACCCGAGTTCACAATCTTCCCGGGTTCGTTTATTTCGACCATAGCATTCACGTTCATAAAGGCGTCGGGTGCTCCACTTGCCATGGGCGAGTTGATCAGATGCCGCTGATGTGGCGCGAAAACACTCTTTACATGGATTGGTGTCTGGAGTGCCACCGCGAGCCCGAACGTTTTGTCCGTCCCCGGGAGTATGTTTTCAAGATGGATTATGTGCCACCGGCGGATCAACTCGCGCTCGGCCGAAAACTCGTGCAGGAGTACAAAATTCAAAAATTGACCAGTTGTTCCACGTGTCATCGATAGTCAGAGGAGTACGGTCATGAGCGACGGAGCGGGCAGGTTGCATGCGATGTGCCGAAATCTGGCCAAGGCTAAAGGCCCGGAGTATTGGCGCTGTCTTGAAGAACTGGCCGATGCCGAAGAATTCAAGGAACTGTTGCATCTCGAATTTCCCCGATACGCTTCGGCTCTTTCTGATGCGGTCGATCGCCGCAGCTTTATCAAGCTCATGGGGGCCTCCCTCGCCCTCGCGGGGCTGAGTGGATGCTTGAGTTCGTCACCGGCGCCGCGGGATGAAAAGATCGTCCCTTACGTCACCCAGCCCGAAGAGATCATACCCGGCAGGCCGCTCTTTTTTGCCACCGCGATGCCACTTCAGGGATTCGGGCGCGGCATCCTCGCCGAGAGCCACATGGGGAGACCGACTAAAATAGAGGGTAACCCTCAGCATCCGGCGAGCCTTGGAGCCAGTGATGTCTTCATGCAAGCTTCGGTGTTGGGTCTCTACGACCCGGACCGTTCCCGCGCGCTCAGCAACGCCGGAATGATCAGCACCTGGAGTGCCTTCTTTTCGGCAATGAACGCGGAGCTGGAAAGCCAGCGCCTCCGTCAAGGCGAAGGGTTGCGCATATTAACCGAAACCGTGACTTCTCCGACGCTGGGCCATCAGCTTCAAGAACTTCTGACGAAGTTTCCGAAAGCCAAGTGGCATCAGTACGAACCGGCGGGGCGTGATAATGTGCGCGCCGGCGCGCGCCTCGCTTTTGGCGAAGTCGTCGAGACTCTGTATCGCTTTGACAAAGCCGAAATCATTCTCTCTATCGACGCCGATTTTCTCTTTTACGGTCCCGCAAGTCTCCGATATACCCGCGACTTTGTCGACAAGCGGCGCATCGGCGATACCAACGGGAAAATGAACCGGCTTTACACGGTGGAAAGTACGCCGACGGTTACGGGCTCGATGGCTGACCACCGCTTGCCGATACGCCCAAGTGAAATCGTGGCATTCGCGAAAGCCGTGGCGAGAGATTTGGGCATTCGGGTTTCCGGCGACGAGGCGTTTGCCGGCAGCCGCCACGATGCGTGGGTGCGCGCGCTGGTCCGAGACCTCAGGCGCAATAGCGGCAAAACGATTGTTGTTGCCGGAGACCAGCAACCGCCCATCGTCCACGCCCTGGCTCACGCGATCAATCAATCCCTTGGCAACGTGGGCGCCACCGTTATTTACACGGATCCGGTCGAAGCACAACCGATCGATCAGACAGAATCGCTGCGTGACCTGGTGCGCGACATGGAGGCCAACGCGGTGCAGATGTTGATCCTACTTGGCGGAAACCCCGTTTACACGGCGCCCGTGGATCTCAACTTCGCAAGCCGTCTCGTAAAATCGAACTTCAACGTTCACCTGTCGCTCTATGAAGATGAAACTTCGGCATTGTGCCACTGGCATATTCCCGAAGCGCATTATCTGGAGTCCTGGGGCGACGTGCGCGCGTACGACGGGACGGCGACTATACTGCAACCGTTGATCGCTCCGCTTTACGGCGGGCGCACGGCCCATGAAATCCTCGTTGCGCTGATGGGCCAGCCCGGCCGTTCGGATTATGAAATCGTACGCGATTACTGGAAGCAGCAGAAAAGATCCCAGGACTTCGAGATGTTTTGGCGGACTTCGCTGCATGACGGTGTAGTCGCTGGAACTGCTTACCCCTCAAAGCCTGTCAAGTTCCGCACCAGCGAAACTATTACGGAAACCTCCGAGCCGCGGAACCCGGAACCGGAAACTCGAAACTCTCTGGAGATTATTTTCCGGCCCGACCCATCGGTGCTGGACGGCCGTTTCGCCAATAACGGCTGGCTTCAGGAGTTACCTAAACCCCTGACCAAATTAACTTGGGACAATGCGGTATTGCTGAGTCCCGCCACCGCCGAGCGCCTGGGTCTCAACTATCGTATCGGGACCACCGGCGGGGAGCATGGCACGATCTACTGTGACGTGGTTGAGCTGGAGTACCGGGGACGAAAGATTCGCGGCGCCGCGTGGATTCATCCCGGCCAGGCGGCCGATTGCGTGACCGTGCATCTAGGTTACGGGCGAACGCGCGCCGGAAAAATCGGGAGCGGGGCAGGGTTCAACGCCTATGCCCTGCAAACTTCGGATGCGGTCTGGCGCGGCTCTGGTCTTCAAATCCAAAAGACCGGTTCCCAGTATCCGCTTGCTTGCACGCAGTTCCATCATCTCATGGAAGGACGAAAGCTGCTGCGCGCCGGAACTCTCGAAGAATTTCTTAAGAATCCGAATTTCGCCCACGAAACGGAGGAGGCAGAAGCGGCCGCAAAGAGTCTTTATCCCGGTTTTAAATATGACGGCTATGCCTGGGGTATGGCGATCGACATCAACGCCTGCATCGGCTGCAACGCCTGCGTGGCGGCGTGTGAAGCGGAAAACAACAGTCCCGTGGTCGGAAAGAATGAGGTGATGCGCGGGCGCGAGATGCACTGGATCCGGATCGACCGCTACTACAAAGGCGATTTGAACGACCCGGAAATGTACCATCAACCCGTGCCATGCATGCAGTGCGAGAACGCTCCCTGCGAGTTGGTTTGTCCTGTCGGGGCCACCAACCACAGCCATGAAGGCTTGAACGACATGGTGTACAACCGCTGCGTCGGCACGCGTTACTGCTCCAATAACTGCCCTTACAAAGTGCGGCGGTTCAACTTCTTCGAATACTCGGATTTTAAGACGCCGAGTTTAAAGCTCTCCCGTAATCCCGATGTTACGGTGCGCTCCCGCGGCGTCATGGAGAAATGCACCTACTGCGTGCAACGCATCAACACCAAGAAAATCGAGGCGGAAAAGGAAGACCGCCAGGTTCGCGACGGCGAAATCGTCACCGCCTGCCAGCAGGCCTGCCCGGCGCAGGCGATCGTCTTTGGCGATATCAACGATCCGAACAGCCGGGTCTCCAAGCTGAAAGCGCATTCTTTGAATTACGGACTGCTCGTTGAGCTGAACACAAAACCACGAACCACCTACCAGGCGAAGTTGAGAAATCCCAATCCGGAGATTGAAAGCAAGTAGACGAATGGAATCAAACCAGCCAGACGAATCCGGGGACAGGGGCGGCTCTGTGCCGGTCATCGAGCCGGGGTATACCTTTGCCACGATTACCGACAAGATAAGTTCCATAGTACTGACCGGACGCACGCCGCGGTTTTGGTATATCGGCTTCGCCCTGTCATTCATGCTGGTACTGGTTCTCCTTTACTGTATTGTCGCTCTTGTGGCCATCGGCGTTGGCCTGTTCGGGATCATGATCCCGGTGGCATGGGGATTTGCCATTGTCAATTTTGTCTGGTGGATCGGGATCGGCCATGCGGGCACCTTGATATCAGCCATTTTGCTGCTGATGCGCCAAAAATGGCGCCAGTCGATCAATCGCTTTGCCGAAGCGATGACGCTGTTCGCTGTCGCCTGCGCCGGCATGTTTCCGCTATTGCATCTCGGCCGCCCGTGGTTTTTTTACTGGTTGTTCCCATACCCCAGCACCATGGCGATCCAACCCCAGTTTCGCAGCCCTCTCGTCTGGGATGTGTTTGCCGTTTCAACCTACTTTACGGTTTCGCTGCTCTTCTGGTTCCTGGGACTTATCCCGGATCTTGCCACGCTGCGCGACCGCGCGCAGGGGCGCGTGCCGCGTTTTGTCTATGGCATGCTCGCTATGGGCTGGCGTGGTTCGGCGATGCACTGGCATCGATACGAAATGGCTTATCTGCTCCTCGCGGGTTTGGCGACGCCGCTGGTGGTCTCCGTCCACACTGTGGTCAGCTTTGACTTCGCCGTGGCTTTGGTTCCCGGCTGGCATTCCACTATTTTTCCGCCTTATTTCGTTGCCGGAGCGATCTATTCCGGCTTTGCGATGGTGCTGACCATTGCGATTCCGCTGCGCAAGCTTTACGGGCTCGAGGACTTCATCACGATGCGTCATCTGGCAAACATGGGCATCGTGATGCTGGCCACCGGTATGATCGTCGCGTACGGCTACCTGATGGAAACCTTCACCGCTTGGTACAGCGGTGATATTTTTGAGCAGTACATGATGATGAATCGCATGTTCGGACCTTACGGGTGGATGTATTGGCTGCTCATCCTGTTCAATCTTGCTATACCGCAGGCACTCTGGATTCGCCCTGTGCGGACCAATGTCGCCGCTCTGTTCGCGATCGCCATTTGCGTGAATATCGGCATGTGGCTGGAACGTTATGTGATCGTGGTAGTCAGTTTGTCGCGCGACTTTATGCCATCAGCGTGGGGCATGTATTCGGGCACGGTCGTCGACTACGCTGTGCTCGCCGGCTCCCTCGGTCTCTTTGTTTGTCTGTTGTTTCTGTTTGTCCGGGTTTTACCGATGATATCGATCTTTGAAATGCGCGGGCTCGTCCACGAGGAAGAGTCGAGAACGGGTTGATCCGACGGTGTAGAGAAAACTACAAATTTTCGTATGAAAAAAACTTCGATGCACGGGCTCATGGCTGAATTCGATAATCCGGAAGCATTACTTTCCGCCGCCCGGCGCGCGTTTGCAGAGGGATTCCGAAGAATGGATGCCTACTCACCATTCCCGGTGGATGGATTGGCTGAAGCGATCGGCTTTCACCACACCCGCGTCCCGCTCATCGTGCTCATCGGCGGAATTCTCGGTTGCCTCGGCGGCTTTTATCTTCAGTACTGGGTGTCCGTCCTGGATTATCCCATCAACGTGGGCGGGCGCCCGCTAAACAGTTGGCCGTCTTTTATACCGGTCACCTTCGAGCTGACGATTCTCTTGGCCGCGCTATCTGCCTTCTTAGGAGTATTGGCTTTGAACCGCCTGCCGATGCCCTATCATCCGGTTTTCAACGTCGAGCGGTTCGAGCTTGCCAGCCGGAATCGTTTCTTTCTCTGCATCGAGGCCATTGACCCGAAATTCGATGGCGAGAAGACCCGGAGTTTTTTGGAAGCAACCGGGGCCCAAGGAGTCTACGAAGTTGACCGCTGAGATCATGAGCAAACTTTCTCAGATCAAAAAAAGCTGGCCGTGGTTGCCGGTTTTGATGTTGGTTCTGGGATGCCAGCAGCAGATGGCGGATCAGCCCAGGTATAAACCGCTGCAAAAGAGCGAATTCTTTGATGACCAGCGGGCGTCGCGTCCGCTGGTTGAGGGAACGGTGGCCCGCGGCCAACTGCACGCCGACGAGCGCTTCTATGCCGGCAAAGACAATAGCAGACTGGTGGAGGCGTTTCCGTTGCAAATCAACCGGCCATTGCTGTTGCGCGGCCAGGAACGGTACAACATTTTCTGTTCGCCCTGTCACGATCAAATCGGCACCGGCCAAGGGATGATCGTTCGGCGCGGATTTCGTCCGCCGCCTTCCTATCACATCGATCGGTTACGAACGGCTCCGGTGGGTCACTTCTTTGACGTGACAACCCATGGCTTCGGCGCTATGCCGAGTTATGCGGAGCAGATTCCAGCGGGCGATCGTTGGGCGATCGTTGCCTATATCCGAGTCTTGCAATTCAGTCAAAACGCGAAATGGTCCGAATTACCGGAACAGGACCGACGCTCGATCCTCGAGAAGAAATAATGAACGCGCCGGAAATCAAGTTGACTCAGGTGGAACCGATGCAAAAATTAGCGTTGGCTGCGGGCATCATCGGTTTTATGCTATGTCTCATGGGCGCCTATTTCGATCGCCAGGAATTTTTTCGTTCCTACCTCACGGCTTACGTATACTGGCTCGGCGTGCCGCTGGGCTGTTTAGGAATCGTGATGATCCATCATCTCGTGGGCGGCACTTGGGGATTTGTCATCCAACGTCCGCTCGAATCGGCGATTCGAACTTTCCCCGTCATGGCCGCGCTTTTTGTGCCGCTGTTTTTCGGGCTGCCGGATCTCTATATCTGGGCCCGCACGGGGGCGCTGGCTCACGACCGGGTCCTGCAACAGAAGAGCCTATATCTGAACATACCGTTTTTTAGCTTGCGCGCCGTATTGTACTTCGGGATCTGGATCTCGCTGGGCTATTTCCTCACCCGATGGTCCCAAGAACAGGATCGCACGGGTAATGCCTCCCTGGTTCCGCGGCTGCAAACCCTGAGCGGTCCGGGACTTGTTTTGTACGGATTGACCGTGACCTTCTCTGCCATCGATTGGCTCATGTCGCTGGAGCCGCGCTGGTATTCGACGATTTACGGAATGATCTTCATGGTAAGCCATGGATTGACTGCTTTGGTGTTCGTGATAGGCGTCTGTTATTTTCTGTCGCGCCGCGGGCTCTTATCTGAGGTGCTCGTCCCCTCGGTGTTTCACGATTTAGGCAACCTTCTGCTCGCGTTCGTGATGCTGTGGGCTTATTTGTCATTTTCCCAATTTTTGCTCGTGTGGGTGGAAAATCTCCAGCAAGAAATACCCTGGTATCTTCGTCGCATGGAAGGGGGCTGGGGCGGCATCGCCGTGACTCTGATCGCGCTTCAGTTTGCATTGCCGTTTATCTTGTTGCTGTCACGAACGGTAAAGCGCAAAGCCGCAATGCTCTGGGGTGTGGCCGTCGTCGTCGGGTTGATGCACTGGGTCGAGCTTCTTTGGTTCGTCTCACCTGCGTTCCATCCTGAAGGTTTTAGTATTCATTGGACCTCTGCATTGGCGCCCGTCGCCATCGGCGGCATCTGGCTTGCCGCCTTTCTCTCGCAGCTCAGAAAACCATTCTTGCTGCCGCTGCGCGATCCTCGGTTCGTCGCCATTATTGAAGAACAAGGGTTGATAATAAATGGTTGAGGCCAACGTTCCTTCAAAGTCATCTGATACGGGGCACGAGCTGAGCGACCTGAGCCCGAAAAGAATCGCGCTGTTCGCAATTACATTGGCCGCGACCATCTTCTCGGTTTTTCTTGTCGCCTACGCGTTGTTTCGCTACTTCGATAACGTTCGGCGAAAAAATCAGGTTGTGCTCAGCCCGCTTTCGTTTACCCGCGAACCTACGCCCGAGCCGTATCTTTTGGTGCATCCGGGCAACGATCTCAAGGCGATGCGGGCGCAGGAAGATTTGATCCTTAACAGTTACGACTGGGTCGATAAGGAAAAAGGAATCGTGCGTATTCCAATCGATCGGGCCATGGAAATTATCGAGCAACGAGGGCTGCCCGGCTCAATCCCGAACGGTGAAATGGCGACCAAGGAAAAACCAAGTAATAAAAAAATAGAAAGCGGTAAGAAATAAGTGATAAGCGAAACGAAGCTGCGATATGCGAGAATCGAGAGCAACGGCCCTCTTGTCATGGGTCAAGGGTGCGGGCATTGGTCAGGATACTAAGCCTCGCGTTTGCGCTCCTGACCACGCTTCCCGGCGGGGCATGGGCCCATGATAATAGCCGGCCGGCGGCGCTGCGCGATGTGGCTTTCGATCAGAAGCTGGATGCGCAAGTTCCCCTCGATCTGGCCTTTCGCGACGAGACGGGAAAGACGATTCATCTCGCAGATTACATGAGGGGGAAACCGCTCATACTGACTCTTGTCTATTACAAATGCCAGGATCTTTGCCCGCTATTGCTGGATGGCGTCGTAAGATCTCTCAAGGCGCTTTCCTTCGACGTCGGCAATCAATTCAACGTATTGACGGTAAGTTTCGACCCCCATGATCATGCGGAACTGGCCGCGGCCAAAAAAAAGGATTTCATCGGACGATACGCAAGGCCGGGAGCCGCCGCCGGCTGGCACTTTCTAACCGGCGACGAACCCGCAATCAAAGAGCTGACGCAAGCCGTCGGGTTTCGTTACAGCTATGATCCTCAGACGGGAGAATTTGGCCATGCCGCCGGCATTGTGCTTCTTACCCCGGACGGAAAGACGTCGCGCTACTACTACGGCATTGATTTTTCCCCGCGAGATCTGCGTTTGGGCCTGATCGAAGCCGCCGCCAATAAGATCGGTTCCCCCATCGACCAGCTTTTGCTCTTCTGCTATCACTACGATCCGGTCACGGGAAAATACGGGCTGCTGATTACCAACGTGATCCGGCTGGCCGGCATTGCGACGGTCTTGATTCTCGGCGCGTTCGTGTTTGTGATGCTGCGCCGTGAGCGGTCCGATGCCGCCCAGGGTGGCGGGGGGGTCTGAGCTCATGTCGTGGCTGGGTTTCCCGCTGTTTCCCGAGGAAGCTTCGACCATGGCCGCGCGCGTCGACGCGCTGTTTCTTTTCCTGGTCGTAGTCAGCGTGTTCTTCGCCTCGCTTATCTGTCTCCTGATTGTCAGCTTCGCCATCAAATACCGCCGGCGCTCCGAAAATGAAAGGCCGGCGCCCATCGTCGGCAACCTGCGCTTGGAAGTCTTGTGGACAGTGATCCCGTTCGGATTGACCATGGTCATGTTTGTATGGGGGGCCAAGCTGTACTTCGTGATTTACCACCCGCCGGCGAATGCTCTTGAGATCAATGTTGTGGCCAAACAATGGATGTGGAAAGTCCAGCATCCGGAGGGCCAGCTGGAGATCGACGAGCTTCACGTGCCCGCCGGGCGACCCGTGAAGCTCACGTTGACTTCCCAGGACGTTATCCACGATTTCTTCGTGCCGGCCTTTCGCGTCAAAAGAGACGTAGTCCCGGGGCGCTATACCACCGTCTGGTTCGAGGCGACCAAACCGGGCGAATACCACCTGTTCTGCGCCCAGTACTGCGGCACGCAACACTCCGGCATGATCGGCCGGATCATCGTGATGGAGCCCACCGATTATCAGCGCTGGCTCAGCGGCGGCGCCACCGGAGTTTCCCTGGCGACGGCGGGGGAAGGACTTTTTCAGCGCTTGGGCTGCGTCAGCTGCCATTTGCCGAATGATACCGGCCGCGGGCCAAGCCTGGTGGGACTGTTCGGCAAGACGGTGCAATTGCAAGGCGGCGGTTCGGTGACCGCCGACGAGACCTATATTCGGGAATCCATTTTGAGTCCACAAGCCAAGATCGTGGCGGGGTTTCAACCGATCATGCCGACCTTCAAGGGACTGATCAGCGAAGACGGCATCTTGCAAATCCTTGCTTACCTCAAATCCTTAAAGCGGGAGGAAAGGGCGCAGGCGAAGCCATGAACCTAGAACAAGTCGAGGAGCCTCGCGAGCATTACCTGAACGTCAACTACGGAATCAAGTCGTGGCTTTTTACCACCGACCACAAACGCATCGCCTGGTTGTATCTTGTTTCGGTGACGGGATTTTTCTTCGTGGGGGGGGTGTTTGCCACGTTGATTCGCCTCGAGCTTCTGACGCCGCAGGGTGACCTGGTCCAGGCGGAGACTTATAACAAGTTGTTCACCATGCACGGCGTCACGATGATCTTTTTCTTTCTCATTCCGTCGATACCCGCGGTGCTGGGAAACTTTTTGATTCCGATGATGATCGGCGCCCGCGATCTCGCGTTCCCGCGCCTTAACCTGGCCAGTTGGTACATTTACATCATCGGCGGCAGTTTCACTCTCGCGGCGGCAGCAGCTGGAGGCGTAGACACGGGCTGGACCTTTTACACTCCCTATAGCAGTATCTATTCGAACACGCATGTGGCCTTGACAGTGGTCGGGATTTTTGTCACCGGTTTTTCATCGATCCTGACAGGGCTTAATTTCATCGTCACCATTCATAAGATGCGCGCTCCCGGGATGACTTGGTTTCGTATGCCCCTGTTCGTCTGGGCCCATTACGCCACTAGCATTATTTTTATCCTTGGAACACCGGTGATCGCTATTACACTGGCGCTGGTGGGATTGGAGCGGTTACTCCATTTGGGAATTTTCGACCCCGATCGCGGCGGCGATCCGCTGCTCTTTCAACACCTCTTTTGGTTTTACTCCCACCCGGCAGTTTACATCATGATCCTGCCGGGTATGGGAGTCATCAGCGAGCTGATCAGCTGTTTTTCGCGCAAGCGTGTTTTTGGTTATGATTTTATCGCTTTTTCCAGTCTCGCCATCGCCATTCTCGGTTTTCTTGTTTGGGGACATCACATGTTCGTGAGCGGGCAGTCCATTTATGCGGGGATGGTTTTTTCTCTTTTGAGCATGTTGGTGGCGATCCCCTCCGCTATTAAAGTATTCAATTGGACCGCCACTCTGTACAAAGGATCGATCTCCTTTGACGCCCCGATGCTTTACGCCCTCGGGTTCATTGGGCTGTTCACCATCGGAGGTTTGACGGGCTTATTTCTCGCGACTTTAGGCGTCGATGTTCATGTCCATGACACCTACTTTGTGATTGCGCACTTTCATTACATTATGGTGGGCAGCGCCGTGATGGCCTACCTCGGCGGCATTCACTTCTGGTGGCCGAAAATGACGGGTCGGAAATACCCCGAGACATTGGCGCGGATTGCAGCGCTGGTAATTTTTCTCGGATTCAATCTGACTTTTTTCCCGCAATTTATCCTCGGTTATCTCGGCATGCCGCGGCGCTACCATGTCTATCCGCCCGAGTTTCAGGTGCTGAACGTCATGTCGAGCGCGGGAGCATCGATTCTCGCCATCGGTTACGTACTGCCGTTGCTTTACCTGGTATGGTCCCTTCGCTATGGCGCTGTAGCCGGCATGAATCCTTGGAACGCCAAGGGCCTGGAATGGCAAACGCCTTCACCCCCCCCCACCGATAATTTCGCAGTGACACCGATTGTCGCCCACGAAGCTTATGACTACGGAACCGAAGGTCCGGAAGTCGTTTATCCTTCGGGAAGGCCGGCCAATGTCTGAATTAACCGTTGCTCACACCCACCACCAGTTCGACGATGCTGAGCAGCAGCATGACGCCGCGTGGATTGGCATGTGGATCTTCCTGGCGACGGAAGTCATGTTTTTCGGTGGCATGTTCTTGGGCTATACGACCTATCGAATCGCCTATCCGCAAGGGTTTGCCGGCGCGAGCAATCATCTCGACATTTTGCTCGGGACCATCAATACGGCAGTGCTCATTTGCAGCAGTTTTACCATGGCGCTCGCGGTTCGCGGCGCTCAGCTGGGAAAGCGCCGGTCCCTGCTGCTGTTTCTTTCGCTGACCATGCTGCTCGGCGTGGTATTTCTCGGCATCAAGTTGAGCGAGTATTACGTCAAATTTGTTGAGCACCTGGTTCCGGGACCGTCGTTTCGCTATCCCGGACCGATGGCCAATCCCGCGCAAATCTTTTTTTCTTTCTATTTTGGGATGACGGGTTTTCACGCGCTGCACATGGTCATCGGTCTCGGTCTCCTGACGGCCCTGATCGCCAAGGCGATGCGCGGCGCTTTTTCGGCCGCCTACAATACGCCGGTGGAATTAGTGGGCCTTTATTGGCATTTCGTCGATATCGTGTGGATCTTTTTGTTCCCTTTGCTCTATCTCGCGGGGAGGCATTTGCAGTGAGCTCGCACCACCATGTCGTTCCGATCAAAGTATACGCGGCGGTCTTTGCCGCCCTGCTCATTTTAACCCTTACGACAACGGGCGTGGCGTTTGTCGACCTCGGCGGAAATTGGAACGTCATTGCTGCGCTCACAATCGCATGTGGCAAAGCGCTCCTTGTGGTTTTCTATTTCATGCACCTACGCTACGCCGATCGGCAAACTTGGGTGCTCGCGGGCGCGGGTGTGTTTTGGTTGGCTATTCTCATTACGTTGACGCTTGGAGACGTCCTGACACGAAATCAATCCGCCACAGAGGCGGGGTGGGCAACGATTGCAGCGACGCGGTCCGCATCCAACCCTTAACTAAGCGTCGCCGTGTGAGTGCGGATTGCAGGAAGTCTCAAACAAATTGACGCTGGCCGAAGAAAAGAAGCTTGGTGGCGGTGGACGGACTCGAACCGTCGACTCCGGCGGATATGAGCCATGAAGACGACGATAAAACCCGTTATTCTGTATAGTTTTTTTTCTTTGGGGGCAAGTCTTGGGGGCAAATAGGTGATAAAATTCATCTCGGATTCGTCTGCGGGCTGGAGGTGGTTTGTTGAAGAATTCGGGTGGCAAGAAGGGCAAGAGCGGACCTCCGGGCAACCTGAACGCGGCGAGGTATCCATGGCGCGTGTTCTGGAGGCGCAGGGCATTGAAAGCCAAGGACAAGTGGGTTCTCCCCGTGTTGGAAAGCTACGGCTCGGACCTGGTGGCCGACAAAGGCGGAGATGACAACGTGACAGCGGGCGAGCGCAGGATGGTGGAGATAGCGCAGACGGCCAGGGGCGCATCCATGCTTATCCTAGCCGAGGCACGCGCGAGCGGGTTCATGACGAGAGTGAACGGAATTTGGGACCTTGCGCCGGGGTCAAAGGAACTGGCCAAGTTCTTGAACGCGGAGATCGCGGCGCTGAAAGCCGTGAAGCTTGAGCGCAGGTCCAAGCCGGTTCAGAGCTTGGAGGACTACATCGCAGAGAAGTACGCGGCAGCGGATGAGGAGGCGGAGGATGGTGAGGAGGAAGCTGAAGCGGCACCTCACGTTATCGAGTTCGCGACCGACAGCCAGCTTTTGAACCTGTCCCTCTCTGAGCCGCAAGAGGTCCTATTGCGGGCCATTGACGGCCTACCCTTGTCCAAGCATCAACGGGACATCTTTCGTGCGTGCACTGGCAGAAGAAGCCACAAGGAGAGACCTTCTAGGTCTAGGGAGGCATGCATCCTATGCGGTGCGCGAGGGGGAAAGACGGGACGGATCGCTGCTGGAGCGGCGGCCACGGCCAGGAGGCAAGATACTGGTTGACCATCCACGAGGTGGCCACGATGATTTGGCTGCCGCAGTCTGTCGGGCTATTGCGAACGCGGTGAAACTTTGCGGCGACTTTGAGGTTTACGCTTTCGGGGATTTATCGACTCCAGATTGGGGGGACGAAGAACCGCTCTATGAGTTTCGACGCGGGCGATTTTGGGATTAGTGAGGGATACCGGCGCCCCTACGGGCCAACGGCCTCGGGCAGGAATACTGCGGGTAATTCGCCTTGCTATCGTTAGTGCTTTAGGTCGATAACACCGGATTGCGTTCGGCGCATACGGGAGGTCTCCTTGTGCTGGCTCTGCTGTTCGCGCCTTGAGCAACCGAATCCTCATGGACTCAAACTATTTTGACAACTGGGATCAATCCTCGTCGGTCCCATATTACCGGTGAGAGTGCCTCTTAGCCCATCAAGCACGGCGCCAAAATCACAGCTAATACCAAACCCTCCATTGCCCGTACCGCTGTTTGCCGCTGCAAATAACCCCGGGTCCTCCCCGAACTGCACACTGGAGTTCAGCGTCACGTTGATCCCGTCACCACCGTTGCTATTGATCGCATTATTGGAGATATCCGCCTGCGCTTCGCTCATCACCCTGATCCCGTGTCGCCCATTGTTGTTGATGTCAGCGCCTACTACTCGCGCACTCGATGAACCCGCAATCGTAATTCCATTGCCGCCGTTCATCTGAATCGTATTTGGGCTCGGCGACGGCTCGCTCCCGGAGTTAAATCCTATGCGCGCGGCTGCGCCCTCGTTGATCAGGACTCCGTCGCCGGCGTTATTCTGGATCGTATTGTTGGTCAACACTGCAAACGCTTGCTGCCTCACCGCCACGCCGCTGCCGAAAGTGTTCTGGATTATATTCTGTTCAATCACTGCATTCGATCCCCTCTCCACTTCGATGCCACTGGAGCCCCCGGTGATGGTAAAATGTCGAATCGAAACCGCTTTCCCCCTAACGTCAATTGCCGGACGGGTCGGATCTGAGGCATTAATCGTTGCTGTTCCTCCGCCCTCCAAAAACACCCGTACTTTGTCGTTGCGGACGAGCACGTTCTCATTGCAAGTGCCGCTGACCGAGAGGGTCTGTCCAGTAAGCGCATTGTTAATGGCGCTCTGTAACGAATCGCTAGAGCAGCTAATGGATACAAATGAATCATCGTCAATAATTGTCCCCATACCTTGGCCATCGGCAATGTTCGCGTTGGTTGCGCTGGTGAGGTTTACGAAAAACGTTTCACTCGCCTCAGGAACCGTATCGCCGTTTACCATGACGGTGATAATCTTGTTAGTCTCTCCGGGATTAAACGTTACCGTGCCTGCCGTAGCCACATAATCACTCCCGGCAGTGGCGGTACCATCGGCACTTGAAAAGCTGACACTTACAGGATCGACGCTGGCCGCTGACAGTGTCACCGTGAAGTTATAGGGAGTCGTCCCCGAATTTCCTTCACTGGCCGCCACATCAGTGATCGAGACGCTTGGCAGCGTAAGCACGAAGGCGCCGCGACCATAGGTAAAGGCAACAAGTCTCCCCGTCGAATCATTAATCTTCATGTCAAGCACGCGAACGTTAGGCATTCCTCTCTCGGGTCCCATGTGGATCCAAGTGGTGCCGTCCGCAGAACCCTTCCATATGCCCAAGTCTGTCCCAACATACAAGACATTTGGATCACCCGGGTCAACAGCGATAGTGTTATTGGGGATGTTCACGGGAGAGCTCACATTAGTCCACGTCGGAGACGGGGACAATGCATCGGTGCTTTTGAACACATGGCCGGGTTGACCGGCAGTCAGCTCGTCAAAGCCAGCGAGAGTGACATAAAGAATGTTGGCGTTAGTCGGATCAAACGCCAGGTCAGTGACATAGCGATTGGGCACCACATTGCCCAAGTCAATATCATTCCATGTGGTTCCGCCGTTGGTCGTGAGCCGTAGTTGACCATTGGCGGTGCCAAAGGCGTAGGTATTACAGGTAGAATCAGAAAGGGCAAAGGCTAGAGCTGAGATACCCGATGCCATCTCTGGCCCGTTGGATGACCAGGCGGGACTAACTCCACTAAAAAAATCGTTGCTTCGCCAGAGATTATCCGTCCCAGCAATAAAGACGCTGTCGTCAGACGAACACTCCTCGATCGGAGCGATAAAAAGCACACCGGTTTTGTCTATCCCCGAATCGGCAACACTGAAGGAGACACCGCCGTTGACTGTTCGCTGAATTCCCAAGTTCTGGAACGACACGGCCCACCTATTATTAGGATCACTAGATGAGATTGCGTTAGCACCGCCGTCGCCACCGCGAATCTGCTCCCACGCGCTCGTACCGGTCCATTTCTCCGTACCGTTATCCTGACTTCCACCAAAAGCGAAGTTCGGATTGGTGGGATGAATGGACCCATGGTAGAACTGCGTGATGGATAGGTTCGTGTTGTGGTCGGCCCACGTATTGCCACCGTCGGGAGTGCTCCATACACCTCCGTCGTTTCCCACGATCAGCCGACTACCCGCCCATGCCATCGTACTCTGATCCACGTGAATATTGTTGAGGGGGGCCGAGTTCAGGTGGCTAATCTCGGTCCAGGTCGGGGACACACCACAGTTTGTGCACTTCCACAAAAGAACCCCTCCTGCGTAGTACAGAGTATTGGGGTCACTCGGGTCCACAATAATGTCTTCAGCATACTCAGTGGCACCTGGAATCTGCACCCACGTGGGTGTCGCATCCCAAGCATTATCGGTCCGAAAGAGTCCGAGAATACCTCCATCGTTGCCCACGCTATCGGCCGCATCCTGAATACTCACATAAAGGGTGTTGGGATTGGACGGGGCCATGCCAAGCTCTGTGTGCCCTACTCCACCCAACATAGTTGTCCATGGACCATTGATAAGCGTCCAAGTATTGCCGGCATCAGTAGAGCGATAAACACCGTTGGCAGCGTTGCCAAAGACCTCGCCTATACCAGCATACTGCCGATTAAAGTCGCTTGGGTCCACTTCCAAATCCGTAGCCTGTCCCGCTAACTTCTGTGCCCAGGTCACACCGCCATCCGTGGACTTAAAAATCCCCGACGGTGGAATGGGCGGGGGATACCCGGTGTAGCCGCTAAACGCCCGAACGATAGCTGCTGATAGGAGGTTGGGATTCGTAGGATCGACCCAGATATCGGTGAAAGATTTTTTGGCAAAAGTAGAGGTAGCCAAAAGCGTCCAGGTAGACCCTCCATCGCTTGACTTAAGCAGACCTGCGCCACCCTGAACAAAAAGCCTCTCCCCCCCGGTACCCGCATAGATGATGTTCGGATTGCTGGGTGCAAAAGCAATCGCGCCCATAGCTAGAGAAGCTTGGGTATCCGTTAACGGAGTCCATGTTGCCCCCGCATCAAGAGTTTGCCACACGCCTCCCGTAGACGCGCCGATCAGCCAATGGTTGGGATCATTAGGATGTACTGCGACATCCACTACCCTACCACTCGCAGGCCGTGTGTTCCCGGTGCCTGGAATTGGGCTTGGATTGATTGGTGCAGGACCGATATTAACCCAAGTGGTACCTTGGACTGGTTGAGAAAGTGAAGCCAAAGCGGACCGGACAGGGGAGGGTGAGGGAAGGGGCTGTTGTTGCTGAGCAAAAACATAACACGCTTTTAGCGACAACAGAATTATAACCAGCCGCGTCAACCGTGATCTCCAAAGACCACGCATGATTCATCCTTACGGCACAGCGTGAATATTCGATATCATCCAACGCACTCCACGAGTGTCGCCTGTCATTTTCAAAGTTGCGTCAATTTTTTTGCCGACCAGCTCCGATCCCAACGGCTCTGAAGAGAAAACCTCAAGGACCACTCCCGGTCGAGCCAAGCTTTCAAGCTGTGAACTCTCGGGACTAGAGGTATGAATTTCCACCAAGAGCGAGTAGAGGGTTTGATCCGGTGGGACGATTGGCAAAGTTTTGGTCATAGAACCAGGGGGCCAAACAGTTAATTTACGAACCGTGGCAGTAACTGCACTGGCATTGTCAGGAACTGGTGACGGAGGTGGCGGAGCGGCTGCCGTTGCGGTTGAGTCAAACGGGGCGCATCCAGGGAAGAATGTGAAAGTGACGACGAATGAGGTGACGAGCCATATTGAGAGGTGATGTTTCACATCCATAGCCAGCGAACCTAATTACGATTGCACGATGGCACTACGCTTTCGCGCCCGACAACAGGCGGGAGCAAGCGGCGTAATGACGAACGCGCGTCGCATGCAGGAGTCGTCGAAATCTGTAGCCAAAAGGACGCGGTTGCGAAGAAAGAGATGCAGGGGGAATTGGCGTACTAACTCCTTGCGTGTGAGAGACCGCAAACCGCTTGCGCTTGCTCGATCACCACTAAACTTTGTAATACCGTTTCTCTCGTGCTAGGTCGCACGATAACTAAGGACTTACTTTAAAATCAACCACGCTTACCGTTCTTTTATCGAATGCTGTGTTAAGTCTGAGACGAATGATGCTTTTCGCGCTTGGGGAATAATAGTAAGACAAATGCCCATGTCGCCAACCCGACACTTCGATTTTGAATGCGTCAAGCTCGCCGACCGGGGTTGGAACCTTTTCCCATCCCACCACTTTGTACCCTAGATCGGCCCACCTCGACCTGGCTCCCTTGCTCGCTTTTTTCGTTTGTTGCTCCTCAATGCGCGATGCCCAAGTTTGACCCACAGTCATAGGAAAATTTAAGTAGTGTATGTTCCATTCATCTGTCTCGTCGGAATCAGCGGAGGATTTTGCGCTACTCTCGTTGCCGATACCCAAGAGCCGAAACGATACGATGGGACAATCAATTTCGTCCTTGTTACTTCCTTTCACCCCGTATACTTTTGGCTTGCCCTGTACAATCATGACGACGTATTCGGGGTAATTGACATCGCAGGAAACGGTCGAGCGCTCCTTTCTAGACTCAAGCTCAGACTTCAGCTTCCACCAATCCCCATCCTTATAGGTGGGGGCTTCTGCTTGCTGGGCGAGACAAAGTCCCGAAAACAAAAGTAGCCATAAGCCTGCCACCAGTATTGCCAGCCCTTTCAAGACGCAACCTCCTGTTTTTTAAGTCAACCCAATTATTAAGCTTGTGCTCGTAAGACAGTGAAACGCCTACGAAAATTTTGGTGGCGGTGGACGGACTCGAACCGTCGACTCCGCGGATATGAGCCGCGTGCTCTGACCAACTGAGCTACACCGCCGTCGGGTTTTTCAAGCCGTCATTATTAAGAGACTGAGAGGAAAGTCAAGCTGTGCAGGCGCGAGTTGCACTTTCCCAGGGGCCTTTGAGTGGGGTCACGGTGACCCTGCGGGAATGTCGATTGAGCTGGAAGAGTATTTTTTCACTGGTTTCGAGGCAGCTCAGCTTGTTTCCGTAGACGAGCCCGGTGTCGAGACCGATCTTATAGGGTAAATCGCAAAATACCTCTTGGTGGGGAGTGTGGCCAAAAAGCACGGTATAGGGAAGCGGATGAGACCTTAGGATGAAAGCGTCACGAATCCAAAAAAGCTCCTCTTCCGATTGCTCCTCCAGAGCCTTTGAGGGATTGATCCCAGCATGAACGCAGAGAAAAGGGTCCATCACATAATAGGCTTTCAGTGTCTTAAAAAATTCGAGATGGGTTTCGGGGATCGCGGCAAGGATTTTTCCCTTTAAGTCCTTCTTCGCAGAGACTCCGTAACTCATCAAAGTTGCTTCGCCTCCGTTAAACAGAAACATGTCGCCGTGGTGCCCTTGCAAACCGAGATAAGAGAGAAACATGTCTTCATGGTTGCCTTTGAGAAAAATGATCTCTTGTTGCGCATCCTTTTTGAGTGCCAGCAGATAGGTGACCACCCCTTTCGAATCATAGCCTCGGTCCACATAATCACCAAGGAATACCAGGCGGTCAGAAGTCGCCAGGGGTAGGCTTTCGATCATGTATTGGATCTCGGTAGAACAACCGTGGATGTCACCAAAAACGTAGCACTTCATGGTTATCGATATTACCATTTCCTCCTGTGCGAATCGAGTCGTATCGGGCGCTGCAAGGTTTTTTTGGGGTCGAAGTTGACCTCGCCCCTGTCATTTGATATTCGATCATGAGCCGTGACACCGCGCGAGATTTATTCCAGCAAAATTTTAGTCGCCGGATTTTGTCTGCTTACGTTGGGAGTGGGCAACTGGATTGTGGGTGCCACGGAGAGCGCCAAGTATCAAGGGCTTGTTCACAGAACCGCGCAGACCGGCCTGGAACAAAACTATACGCTGTTCCGACAGCTCGACCAGCAGAAGAATGAAGAAGTCTTACGTCGCATCACGGAGGACCGGGAGAAATATAACGCGGCGCGGGTAAAGTTAGATTTTTTCTCTGTTGTTCTTGGTGGTGGTCAGTTATTCTTCTTCGCGGGCTTATTGTTGACGGTGTTCGGTTTAACGCGCGTCCTCCATCAAAGTCGGTATTCGAATTCGAAAATGGCACAGTCGGCGGCGCATGGCCTTAAAGGAAGGACTGATTAAGAGTTATTTCGAAGGCTTGGATTTTTGGTATTTGCGATAGTCGTAGCCGGTGGCCATGGCCAGCAACAGCTCCTCCATTCCACCTTCTTTTTCTCGGCGAAGAATCAGCAAGCGCTCAAAAAACTCTTTGAAATCCTTATAAGTTCGCCGACTTTCTTCAACCCTACGCAGATAAAAGTCCTTGATCCGGGTAATTGTAAAGCGAAGGGCCGAAAAGCGCAGTTCATTAGGAAACGAATCCCATTCAGGCAGCGAAAGAGGTCGTAACGATTCGTAACCGGCAATCAGAGGTTCGAATCGATCAATTCGATAGCGACCGTCTAAAAAACAAAGCGCATTTACCGCAGTGGCAAGATCGTAGATGAATTTCCCCCGGCAGGCTGCCTCAAAATCAATGATTCCCGCGAGCCGGCTTCCTCTGAACTTGACATTGTCGGGAAAAAGGTCGCCGTGAATGATGCCTTTGGGAAGGTTTCCATCCAAATAGTTTTCCAGGTAAGAAATTTCATCGTCCAGGACTCTGACAATGTTTTTCAAATGCGGTGGAATCTGTTTCCTGACATCACGATAGATAGAGGCGATTCTTGTGAACCCGAAGCGATTCTCGACGCCCTTTTTGAAGCCCCTGCCGATCAGATGCAACTTCGCCAAGGCGTTTCCTAGCTGTTCGATATGGGTTTGAGAAAGGGCTTCCAAGGGCAGCTCGCTCCCCTCTAGATAGCGACTGATGGAAAAAAACTTCCCGTGAAATTCTTCATAATAACGCCCGACTTTGCTCTTAAGGAGCTGCAAGCACGGAAAGCCTTGTCGTCGCAGGTAAAGTAATAGTTCGACCTCCTGTTTAACTTCAATTTCACTTTTTAGTTCATCGATTTTAATGAAGAATTTGCCTTTTTTGGTTTCGATCAAATAATGGGTGTTAACGGAGCCATTACGAACCCCAGCCAGTGAGATCAGCTCGCCGAGTCCAAAATCCTCTACGATTCGCGAGCATTCCTTTTTCGTCAGAGGAGTGTATGTTGCCATTCGGCTAGTCCTTCTAGCTTCGCAGGATTACTTGACGTTTGCGCGTAACACGAATTATCGGGGTAAAGTATATATTAATGGTGGCTTAGAGTCAATGTAAAATCCTGTTTCTGTTGTTAAACTACCGGGAGCCGGAAATTAGAAATCGGATACGGTAAACCGGAAAAATGAAGACCTGAGGCGGCAATTAACCTCAGAATTTCCAATCATCGCGACGTTGAACCCATCGGGGACCTTCGCCAACAAAATTGCTCTTGACAAAAATGGGGGCCTTTATTTAATCTCTCGCGCTGGGGAGAGAAGGTTCTGTTTGCGCACATGCAGGCTGAGGAGGAAGAAACAATGGCGACTGGGAAGGTGAAGTGGTTTAACAATACAAAAGGCTATGGATTCATTGAGAGAGAGAGTGGTGGGGATGTCTTTGTACATTATACTGGCATACAAGGGGAGGGGTTTAGAAGTTTGAAGGAGGGGGAGGTGGTTCAATTTGATATATCTGATGGCGATAAAGGCCCACAGGCCATCAATGTCATCAAATTATGACTTGATTTTTCTCCGTCCGCTCATATAGTGATCTCGTGGAAGTTGGATCGGCAGAGATAAAGGCCAGATTCGGGGAGGACAAGCTTCTAACGGACACGGTGGTCTTGACCCGTCTTGATAAAGCAATCGGATGGGCGCGAAAATACTCCATATTTCCATATCCTTTTGCTACCGCTTGCTGCGCCATGGAATACATGGCTCTATCGATGTCTCCCTACGATATCGATCGTTTTGGTGCGCTCCTACCTCGCTTTAGTCCACGCCAGGCGGATCTTCTCATGGTTATAGGAACGGTCAACCATAAACTGGCGCCTGTTCTTAAGAGGGTTTATGAGCAGATGAGTGAACCGAAATGGGTAATGGCCTTTGGAGCGTGTGCCGCGAGCGGCGGTTTCTATGATAACTATGCGACGCTTCAAGGAATCGATCGCGTCGTCCCAGTTGACGTTTACGTACCGGGGTGTCCGCCTCGCCCTGAAGCGGTTTTGGACGGTCTGATGGAATTGCAAGCGAAGATAGCCCGGCAAAAACAACCGCTCTGAGGTAAAACCGAAACGTGAATCGCAGTCATCAAGAGTCGAAGTAGCTGCGGCGCCATTTTTCCGCCGAAATTCCCGGGTATCCCTAACGAAGACTGATCGTCTCTTAAGTTTAAACAGTTATTCCCCAACCCCCGGTTCTGTCGCGCTGCCATAGAGCTAGCTCGGAGCAGGTGCGTACTTGACCTGGCCAGTGCCGACAGCGTAATTATACAACAGAGATGAGCAGCCACGACGGAACCTCTGAATCAAAGGCAAAAGCCGATTTGTATCACCACGGCGTTATCAGCAAGCTTTTCCCTAGCAACAACATGGGCCTAGTGCGCACCGAAAGTGGTCGTGAAATCCCATTTTCTTATCAACTTGTCGTGATCGCCGGCGCGGCCAAAGGTCCCGATGATCTGAAGGAGGGCCAGGAGATTGGGTATGACCTTGGCTGGACTTCGAACGGTTTGCGGGTGATAAAGATTAAGACCTACAGTGATTAAAAGGGCAGTGTCGTAAGAGCGAGAATCTGTCGTCCCAGGATTTCCCCCACAAAAACCCCGAGCAGTGCCACGTAAAACAGCCCCGTTGCCGCCATGGTATGGGGAATCTTTAACGTCCGCCATATCATGAAAGAAAGCCCCAGTGGGCCGACTTGCGCTACCAGCACGCGTGCAAAGAGCAGAACAGGGTGCTCGCTCCACAGATGCCTGATGCTCTCCAGAGTCTGCGGGTCGCCGAAGAAAAAAATCAACGCGGGGAGGATTGCCATGAAGATCGTCTGAATCACCAAAGAGGTAAAGAAAAACTTAAAAATACGGAACAACGGATCCAGGCTTTGCCCCGTATCGATCAGGTACCAGTGACCGATGAGCATTCCCACTGTGACAGCGCCCAGAAGAAGAGCGGACAGGAAGAAACTGAGCGGGTAAAGAAGGCTTTCGATCGACCACAGGGGTGCGCGCTGAAAATGTGAAGAACGCAACACAAGACTTGCTAATCCCAGAAAGATCGAGCAGGAAAAGACGCGGGCTCTAAAATAGACCCGCTCCCCCCAAAGAGAAAGCAAATACAGAGCAAATGCCGCGAGGAAACTAATTTCCAAACCTAGGTCGAGGGTGATACCCGTTTTCGTTCCCACGGCATTGCCATAGATCTCAATTTTTCCCCACAACCCGAGAAATCCAAGGATGAAAAGCACGCCTGCGGTGGATTTGAAGAACGCCCTATCGAGTTGGTGGAAAGGGACTACTGCGATTGCAAACAAACCGCCGACCGAAATTTGCTGCAGTAGCATCAGGAAACTCTGGGGAAAGTCTTGCATCGCTCACCATCAGCTTGGCGACCTGAAAGGTTTCGCCGCGCTGTGCAAACATACCGCGCCGCCCAGATACCTGCGGACCCGTAGCCCTGAAAAACCAGTTTGTTCCAGGATTTGGCTAACCGTCTCAGGGGGACAGAACCGTTTGACCGAGTCGGCAAGGTAGCGGTAGGCGTCGTGGTTCCGCGCCAATCCGGCTCCGATCCACGGAACCAAACAGTAAAAATAGAGGGAATAAAAAAAGGAAAAGGGATATTTTTGGGGAGGAAACATGTCCAGCGAGACAACTCGGCCACCCGGCTTCAAGAGGTCGTAAGCGTTCTGAAAAAAGAGCTTCAGGTCGATCACGTTGCGCAATACGAAAGCGGTTACAATTCCGTCAAAGCTGTTCGCCTTAAAAGGAGGCATTAGGGCTGACGCAATCAAATAGAAAATTTTGCGCTCAAAACCTTCCTTTTGTTTCTTGCTCTGCGCCAGGCGAATCATTTCGTGTGACAGGTCCAGGCCAAAGACCTTGCCCTTTGTGCCTATGAACTTTGCTGTCGTTAGGGCGAGGTCTCCGGTTCCCGTGCCGAGATCTAGCACGTAGCTTTCTTTCCCCTCGAGCGCCAGCTCGCTGACGGCTTTTCTTCTCCACACCGTGTCTAAGTGGAAGCTTATGACGCGGTTGAGCAGGTCGTACCGTCTTGCGATCTGATCGAACGTCCTTTGGACGAACAGTTCGCGGTGGTTCAAGATTCTCTGTCAGTGATCAGGCGGACTAAAGTCTTTAGCCCATCCCGATAAGTTGAAGGAGGAAATTTGGCGATAGTTTTCAAGGCGCGCTGTGCGTAAGTCTTGGAAAGAGCCAGGGCTTTTGGAACCGCTGGCCCTTGAGTCAGCGACTGTAGAGCGGTTTCGATTTTCCCTTCGTTGTTCGTGGAGTCTTGGAAAGCTTCCATGACTGCTTTGTCGCTGGCGCGTAAGGCGTAAATAATGGGGATCGAAGGGTTGCCGTCCCGGAGGTCGATTCCTATCGGCTTTCCCAAAAGCTGGCGTTCCCCGATGACGTCGAGCACGTCATCGATGATCTGGAAGGCAATCCCCAAGTTCAATGCGTAGTGTCCGACAGCTTCGATCAGGGCAGGACTCGCCCCTGCCAGGTAAGCTCCTATTTTGGCTCCGGTTTCAAAAAGCGAAGCGGTCTTCTTCTTCACAATTTCCAAGTAGTCTCTGGGAGTGACGCTGAGATTTCTGTTGAAAAACCCTTGCAACATTTCGCCTTCGGTAAGACTGGTGCAAGCGTCCGCCGTCCACTGCACCACTGTTTCATCGAACTTGCCGGCAAATTCAAAAGCTTTAATAAAAAGAAAATCTCCGGCAACGAGAGTTGCTTTTAGCCCAAATCTCTTGAAGGCAGACTCCTTTCCCCTGCGGATTTCCGCGCCATCAATAATGTCGTCGTGCAACAGGGTGGCCGTGTGGATCAGCTCGATGGCGGTCGCAATATCCACAATCTCGGCAAACTTCTTTCCGCCGCAGCCTTTGAACACGATAAGCGTCACCATTGGGCGTACTCTTTTACCGCCCCCTTGGATTAGATGGGATGCGATTTCCGTCAGTGTGCTTTCTTCCGATCGGATCGAACGCGCTAAGTTCTCTTCAACAAGATCGAGCTCCGCCGCCACAGAACTGAAAGGATCAACGGAGGAGCCAAACAGCGAAGGTCTAATGGGAGAGAAAAAAGATGTGATCTTGGACTTTCTTTTGTTTTCCTGTAACAGAAAAAAAACCGTCCTTCGCTAGACTAGCAGGCAAAATGGCATAGATCGAGAGATTGGTCAAGCTAGGCTGCGGTAATTGCCGGACCTCACCGACAACGCTGGGCAGCGATCACGCCACTCCTGTGCAGAGACCTAGGCGCGGACCCGGTAATGGGCCATTGCGAAATGACCCCTGACCTTTTCCCTTGACAAACATTTCCGTTCACTAATATAAGACCAGACTTGAAAAGAATCATTGATCCGCGCTCAAGCGGAATTGTGTAGAAGGAGGGGCGTCATGGAACTTATTCTCTTTTTGCTACGCTGGCTTCATTTTCTGGCCGGGATTACTTGGATCGGTCTTCTTTACTATTTTAACCTGGTGCAGACCCCATTTTTTGGCGAAACCGAACCTGCGGTCAGAAGCGGTGCGATTCAGAAGCTTGTTCCCAGAGCCTTGTGGTGGTTTCGGTGGGGTGCAATGTTCACCTTTCTGGCGGGCATCCTGATGTATTTGATCAAATGGGGAGACCAGGGAACTGCTTTCTTTTATGGTCCGTACGGGTTGTCAATCACTCTTGGTGGGCTGATGGGAACGATCATGTTTTTGAACGTGTGGTTGGTGATTTGGCCGAAACAACAAATCGTCATCCAGTCGGCCACCCAGGTAGCACAAGGGGGTCAGGCTCTGCCGGAAGCCGCAGGGGCGGGGCGTAGAGCCGCTTTGGCATCGCGGACCAATACGCTGTTTTCGATCCCAATGCTGTTTTTCATGGGAGCCGCCAGTCATTACCCGGCAATTGTCAAGGTCGAACCTTCGGGCAGTGGGCTTGCGGCCTGGATCTTGTTCGGGTGGGGAGTCGTTGCGCTTGTCGAGATTAATTGCCTAATCGGAACCCAGGGGGCAACGAAGCAGCCGTTGGACACGGTCAAGGGGACGCTCTTGGCCGGCTTTGTCCTGACGTTTTACTTCTGGTTACTTTACACGATCCTTTTCTAAGGATTGCTAGGGGCTTTCAGGAAGGCGGCTATGTCTGAAAGCCTATTCTTGACCTGGGGATAGGCGGGCATTGTCCGAGTAATCCGCTTAGGTTTATATCCCGGCGGATAACTTTGGCTCAGGACCCTTGCTATAAGAAGTTCCTGTGAAGAGCCGGCAATCGCAGGGCCGGCAGTCCCATCCTTTCGCGGATCGGCGTTGTGGCAAACAACGCAATACGTAAAGTAGGCGCGCCGGCCCCTGGTTTCAGGGGTTTCGGCTACCTCTTTCTTCTTGCCGCAGGCACCTAATAGCAGGGCCATCATTAAGTAGATGACACAAATGAAACGCTCTGTCCGCATAGTAACATTTGCATGAAGGAACGCCCCCTCGGCAGAACGATTGCTTACTATCCTCGGCCCCTTCACCCCCCGCTAATTCTCTAGGAAATTAATCCTGTGATTAGAGAAAATCGGACGAGTATGGTAAGTTTCGCTTTATGGAATGGTGCGAAAGGGGGGAATCGAACCCCCACGGGTGTTAGCCCACAGGATCCTGAATCCTGCGCGTCTACCAAGTTCCGCCACTTTCGCACTGCAACAAGGGACTCTAAGTATTTTATCTTACGCGGGGTTGGAACCTTGTCAAGCGAACGCCAAAAGTTTTTGTTGAGGAACGGTAAAAGTGACCCGCATTCTGCTGGTTGAACCGTACAGGATCTTGCAGCAGGCAATAGCCGTGTCGCTCGCACGCGACCACCAGGTCCAGCTGCGCGAGTCGGTCGCCCCAACCGAAGTGCGCAACCTGAAAGATTGTGATTTGCTGATTCTTGACGCGTCGTCGCTTGAAGAAAAGGAGCTGTTAACAGCCGGATTACTGCGGGCTTTGGAGACCTGCGGGACTCCGCTGCTCTGGTTGGAAGACGAACAGTCTTTAGGGTGTCCCAAGACAGAAAAATTTCAGGTTCTCAAGAAACCGCTACGGGAAAAAACGCTCAAGGAAGCCATTGAAAGTCTCCTTGCTCCACAGCTTCGAGATCAGCGCCATGTGGAGGCAGAAGAAATCTCAAGGCCGAATGACAACCTGGTCAAAGTCGAGGAGGGAAAAACAGCCGCTGCCGCTTCCCAACAGCCCAGCTTCGAATTCATCGATCTGGTTGAAGTCGTTGCCGAACCAGGTCCGCAGAATCGCGGAGGGGCGCCCCAAAAGGGAACATAAAACCATGGGTCTGGAGTTGCAAAAGGTTTATTCGCACTTGGACATTGAAGCCAAGTGGTACGCCACATGGAATGAGGCCGGATACTTCCAGCCGTTTCGGCCGGGCGCGGAGTCCTTCTCCATGGTGATTCCACCTCCGAACGTAACGGGTTCCTTACATATGGGCCATGCGCTGAACAATGCCCTGCAAGACATTTTATGTCGTTATAAACGAATGGATGGGTATAACGTCCTTTGGATACCAGGAACGGACCACGCCGGCATCGCCACGCAAAACGTGGTGGAAAAGCAGCTCGCACAGCGGGGCCTGACTCGAGCCGAGTTGGGGCGGGAGAAATTTATCGAGCGTGTGTGGGCGTGGCGCGCCGAAGCGGGGAGCACCATTCTTTACCAGTTGAGGGCCTTAGGTGTTTCCTGTGATTGGAGCCGCGAGCGGTTTACGATGGACGAAAGGCTTTCACGCGCGGTGCGTGAGGCTTTTGTTACTTTGTGGAACGACGGGCTTTTATATCGGGCCGAGCGGCTCATCAATTGGTGCCCGCGCTGCAAAACGGCATTGGCAGATATCGAGGTGGCGCACGAGGAAGTGGAAGGGAACCTCTGGTACCTCAAGTATCCCTTGGCGGATGATCCCCAGCGAAGTGTTGTCGTCGCCACCACACGTCCCGAGACCATGCTCGGTGATACGGGTGTTGCCGTTCACCCACAAGACGAGCGTTATCAAGATCTGATTGGTAAGGAAGTCAGGCTTCCCATTGTCGGGCGGAGGATTCCCATCATCGCGGATCCGTTTGTTGACCGGACGTTTGGGACTGGCGCTCTTAAGATTACTCCCGGTCATGATTTCAATGACTTTGAGATAGGTGAAAGGCACGGTCTAGAGAAGATCAGTATCTTCGACGACGAGGCGCGGATTCGGCCCCGCGCCTTCGTCGGCCAGTCGAGTCAGATCTCGGGGTTAGAGCGTTATGCTTTCAAGGATCGCTTCGCGGCCCGAGAGCTTGTCATAGAGCAGTTGCGGGCCGAAGGATTGTTGGAAAAGGTCGAGCCTTACCACGTTGCCCTGGGAAGATGTTACCGTTGCCAGACTGTTGTGGAGCCATATTTGACGCCGCAGTGGTTTGTGCGCGTCAAGCCGCTGGCAGAACCAGCGATGCAGGTGGTGCGTGATCAAAAGGTAAAAATCGTCCCCGAGGGATGGGCCAATTCCTACTTTGCCTGGATGGAGGACATTAAGGATTGGTGTATCTCCCGTCAGATCTGGTGGGGCCATCAAATTCCCGCATGGTACTGCAGAGCTTGCAACGCGAGCGAGCTTGCGAGCGCCGCTGAAAGCAGCTTTATTTCGCCGCGGGCGAAGCCGTTGGTTCAGCGCGAGGCGCCCAGGCGGTGTCCGCATTGTGGGGGAACGGATCTTTTTCAAGACCCCGATGTGTTGGATACTTGGTTTTCTTCTGCGCTGTGGCCGTTTTCAACCATGGGCTGGCCGGAACAAACGCAGGATTTGCAGACGTTTTACCCTACTTCGGTTCTCGTTACCGGGTTCGATATTCTTTTCTTTTGGGTCGCGCGGATGCTCATGATGGGGCTGAAATTTATGGGGGACGTACCTTTCCGTACGGTATACATCCATGCGCTGGTTCGTGACCAGGAAGGACAGAAAATGTCCAAGTCGCGGGGCAATGTCATCGACCCGCTCGACGTTATGCAGAAATATGGGACCGATGCATTCCGCTTTACCCTCGCGTCTATGGCCGCATTGGGCCGGGATATTAAACTTGCCGAGGACCGTATTGCCGGTTACCAGAGCTTTGTCAACAAACTGTGGAACGCGACCCGCTTTGTCCTGCTGAATTCGCAGGACCGTTTGCTCGCGGCCGAGCAGAGCTCCATCGATTTTCTGCGCGCCGAGAACCTTAATCTCGCCGACCGATGGATTCTGTCGCGCTTGGCGCATACGATTGACGAGACCAGAAGGGCGGTCGAATGCTTCCGGTTTAATGAGATGGCGCACTGCCTCTATCAGTTCACGTGGCATGAGTACTGCGACTGGTACATCGAAATGAGCAAGTTGTCGCTGAACGGGACTTTGGGCGATAGTCCGGTAAAAACGACGCAGATTCTGCGGGAAGTTCTGAGAACCATTCTGCTGTTATTGCATCCGATCATGCCGTTTGTGACCGAGGAGATCTGGCAGGCCACGAAGGGCGGTGTTGAGCCGCAAAACGGCTTGGCGGACAGAACGAGTGTGATGATCGAAGCCTATCCAGAGGCGAAAGCGGCTTGGGTCAGCGATGAAGTGGAGGAGAAAGTCGGGCTTCTTATCGAGGTGGTGCGCGCGATACGAAATTTGCGCAGCGAGATCAATTGCTCTCCCGCCACGGCGGTCAAGGTCGTTTTTCTGGGCAGCGATGAAACTCTCGCCTTTCTCAAAGAGCAGGAGGCGTATCTGCGCACTCTGGCGCGTCTCGGCTCCGTCGAATACGGAAGGGAAGTGCCTAAGGGATCCGTTACGGCGGTAGTCGGCGCAACGCAGATCTTTCTTCCCCTGGACGATACGGCGGGCCTGAGTGAGGAGGCGGCGCGCCTTAGCAAGGAAGTGGGCAAGGTTGAGATCGAGCTTGAACGCGTGCGGAAGAAACTTTCGAGCCCGGACTTTCTCACTAAAGCCAAGCAAGAAGTGGTGCTGAAAGAAAGAGAAAAATCGGCAGCGTTGGAAGAAAAGATCGGAGCCCTGAACCGGAGTCTGCAAAGGATCCGCGAACTGCAGGCCGCCGCGGGATCTTAGGAAATGGAACTTCTCATCACGCCGCAAATTGATGAGGTCGTTAAGTGTGCGCTACAAGAAGATATCGGTGCCGGTGATCTGACCACCCTAAGCACCGTGCCCGCGGATTTGCCAGGAAAGGGAATTTTTCGCGCCAAAGGCGATTGCGTCGTTGCCGGCCTGGCATTGGTGGAGAGGGTTTTCGCGTTGCTTGACTCTGCCGTGCGCCTGTCCTATGTCCGGCGCGACGGCGATTTTGTTCACAAGGGAATGGCGGTAGCTGAGGCGGAAGGACCGGTCCGGGGACTTCTTATGGGCGAAAGAACGGCGCTCAATTTTCTTCAGCGGCTTTCCGGCACGGCAACACTGACGCACAGATACGTGGACGCCGTGCGCGATTTTTCATGTAAGATTATCGACACGCGCAAGACCACGCCGGGGCTTCGCGCATTGGAAAAATACGCGGTGCGGATGGGTGGCGGGACAAACCATCGATTAGGTCTGTATGACGCCGCTCTGGTCAAGGACAATCACATCGTGGCCGCAGGTTCAATTACCAGCGCCGTAGATGCCGTTAGACGGCAGGCTCCTTTTATGGCCCCCATCGAGGTCGAATGCGCCACGCTGCCCGAGGTGCAGGAAGCTCTCGATGCCAAGGTTCGCGTGATTATGCTCGACAACATGAAGATCGACGACATGGCGGCCGCGGTAAAGCTGATTGCCAAACGCGCGCTTGTGGAGGCCTCCGGAGGCATTACTCTGGAGACCGTGCGCGCGGTCGCGGCGACGGGCGTGGACTTCATCTCCGTAGGTGCGCTTACCCACTCGGCGCCCGCGGGAGATTTTAATATGAAGATCACCGCCAGCCAGATAGGCGGGTCGTCCGCGTAGCGTACTCTCCCAACCATGGCGCCGGCCGCAGAAATCCTTTCCGCCGAGAGAATTCAGTCATGCATGGCAACTCGACAATTTGGTAGAGCCATCCATTGTCTCGATCAGGTCGATTCCACGAATCTCTTCGCGCGCCGGCGGGCCGACGAAGGAGCGACTGAAGGCGAAGTTGTCTTCGCCGAGGAACAGACGCGAGGAAAAGGCCGCTTAGGCCGGACCTGGTTCTCGCCACCACATCTCAATCTTTACTTTTCTTTGATCCTAAGGCCCCGGTTCGCTGCGGCTCAGGCTTCTCACATTACTCTGATGGCCGCCGTTGCCCTGGCAGAAACTCTAGAATCTGTTCTCCCCGGCCCACCCGAAATCAAATGGCCGAATGATATCCTTGTCCACGGCCGGAAGCTTGCGGGGATCTTGACGGAGTCGTCATGCGAGGGGATGCGCGTCCGGTTTGTGATCTTAGGCATTGGAGTGAACGTCAATGTGCCAGCGGATTTGATGCCCGCCACGATTCGTGATAACGCGACTTCCCTCTATCAGTTGACGGGCCAGGAATTTGATCGGAATCGCTTGGCGGGTCTATTGATTCAAGGGCTGGAGCGCTGCTACAAGGATCTTACGGGAGACGGTTTTGCGGCGATGGCAGGGCGGTGGGAGCGATACTTTAGACTCAAAGGAAGAGCAGTTCAGATTCAAATGCTGGATCAGGTCACGCGCGGAACGGCTATTGGCATTGACGCCGAGGGCGCCTTGATTATAAGAGACGAAGATGGCGTTACGCAGCGGATTCTAGCCGGCGATGTTTTTCCCCTGGCGTTATGACCATGCTTTTAGCAATCGACGTCGGCAACACCAATACGGTTTTAGGTGTTTTTGAGAACAAGAAACTCCGGACCCATTGGCGCCTGTTGACGCAGCCGGAGCGCACGTCCGACGAGTACGGCGTGCTTGTTTCCTACCTTGCGACAGTGGAGGGGATCAGGCGCGAACGGATAGAAGCGATCGTGGTCTCTTCGGTGGTTCCTCCGATGGTCAGCGTGATCCAGGAGCTGGCGCGGAAATTTTTCCGCCTCACGCCACTCATTATCGGACCCGGCGTCAGGACCGGCATGCCGGTGCTCTACGACAGCCCCAAAGACGTTGGGACGGATCGGATCTGCAATGGCGTGGCAGCCTACGAGAAATATCACGACTCTTGCGTCGTGGTTGACTTTGGTACCGCCACAACTTTTGATTTCGTCTCGAAGCGGGGTGAATATGTAGGGGGATGCATTGCCCCCGGGTTGATGATCTCCGTCGAAGCCCTATTCCTCAGGGCGTCCAAGCTGCCGCGGGTGGAAATCCTTAAGCCCAAGGAGGTCGTCGGCAAAAGCACGGTTCACTCGATCCAGTCGGGAATCTTCTATGGTTACGTGGGCCTCGTGGATGGGATTGTGCGGCAGATTGAAAAGGAAAAGAACACTCGCGTGCGAGTTGTTGCAACCGGAGGGCTGGCGTCGTTGATTGCGCAAGAATCGTCCAGCATCGAAGAGGTGGACGAGTTCTTGACGCTGGACGGGTTACGGATTATCCACGAGCGCAACTTGGCTCAAGAAGAGCGAAAGAAAGCACGGGAAGGATAGGGAGCAACTATGGAATTAGACAAAGCGCGTAATGTTGGGATCCTCGGCCATGGTGGCGCCGGTAAAACATCGCTCGGCGAAGCGATGCTCTTTGTCGGTGGCGTCACGCAGCGCCTCGGTCGCGTGGACGACGGCTCCACGACGTTCGATTACGAACCTGAAGAGATCAAGCGGCGGGTTTCAATTTCCACCGCGTTTCATTCGTTGCCCTGGAAAAAAAACCATTTCACGCTCATTGATACTCCCGGTTACGCGCCTTTTCTTGCCGATGCGATCAACTGTATGCGCGGCTTCGGGGCGGCGATTTTTCTGTTGAACCCGTCGGCTGGGCTGAGGGTTGAAGCCGAACGATTATGGGAGCGGGCCAATGAACGGGGGCTAAGAAGACTTTTTTTCGTCAGCAAGATGGACCGCGAAAAATCGAATTTCAAGGACGCGATCAATACTATTTTGAGCGCTCTAGAGGCGCGCGGTGTTTACTTGCAGATTCCCATCGGCGCAGAAGAGAATTTTAAGGGGGTTGTGGATCTTATCGGCATGAAGTCGATTCTTTTCGAGGCGGACACGGGTAAATTCTCCGAGGCGGAAGTTCCCGACGGCCTGAAAGACGAGGCGCAAGAGATGCGCGTGCAACTCATAGAAAGCGTCGCAGAAGCCGATGATGCATTGTTGGAGAGGTACTTGGGCGGACAGGAGCTTTCTCCAGAGGAACTCAAGAGCGGAATTAAGAAGGCCGTTATCGATGGGCGGCTGTTTCCGATTCTTTTCGGCTCAGCGACGCGCCAGATCGGAGTCGCACAACTCTTGGACGCGATTTCGGACTACCTTCCTTCGCCGTTGGAAGAGAGCGAGGCTGCGGGCAGGAATCCGGTGACGGCAGAGCCTGAAAAACGGAGCCCCGATCCGGACGGTCGGCTGGCGGCCTATGTATTTAAGACCATCGTCGATCCGTTCGCGGGAAAACTCTCCGTCATGCGGGTCTTTTCCGGAAAAATCATGACCGATCACACGGTTTATAATCCTAACAAGCAGGGGAAAGAAAAGATCGGCCAGATGTTCCGTCTGGAGGGCAAGAAACAGGAACTGGTGCGTGAAGCTGTGGCGGGCGAAATTGTTGCGGCAGCGAAGCTCCGGGATGTTTCCTCAGGAGACACTCTGTGCGAAGAAAGGTCGCCGATCCAGTTTGACGGCCTCGCGCATTTTTCTCCGCTGATCTCCTTCGCTCTGGAGCCAAAGACGAGGGCCGATGAAGATAAGGTGGCGCAGGCCCTGCAACGGACCGCGGAGGAGGACCCGACAGTGGAAACCCACCGCGACGCGCAAACCAGGGAGTTTATTCTCTCCGGTATGGGGCAAACCCATATCGAGGTTATTGTGGATCGACTCAAGCGCAAATACGGCTGCGAAGTAGATCTCAAAGCGCCCAAGGTGCCGTACAAGGAAACCATCAAGGCGGCATCGAGTGCCCAGGGTAGATACAAAAAGCAGTCCGGCGGCCGCGGACAATACGGAGATACCTGGCTCAAGATCGAGCCTATGCCTCGCGGAAAGGGATTTGAGTTCGTGGACAAAATCGTCGGCGGCGCCATTCCGAAGAACTACATCCCGGCGGTGGAAAAAGGAGTGAGAGAAGCGATGGCGGGCGGTTATCTCTCCGGCCATCCCCTGGTAGACGTGCGCGTAACGCTCTATGACGGATCCTATCACGATGTGGACTCCTCGGATATGGCGTTTAAAATCGCCGGTTCCATGGGTTTCAAGAATGCGATCGAAAAGGCCAAGCCCGTTATCCTAGAGCCGGTCATGTCGATAGAGGTTACTGTCCCGGAAGACTGTGTAGGGGATGTGATCGGAGACCTCAACAGCCGTAGGGGTAAGGTCGTGGGCGTCGATACCAAAGGGCACAGTGAAATTATCAGGGCTCAGGTGCCGATGGCCGAGGTGTTGAAGTATGCGCCTGATTTGCGCTCCATGACCAGCGGGCGCGGGGAGTTCACGATGGAATTCGCTCGCTACGACGAACTCCCTGCGCATTTGACAGAGAAAGTGATCAAGGAGTCCAAGACTCCCGACGCGGCGGAAGAAAAGTAGACTCCGTATCACGGCGTTACCTGTCGCCAGCCTTCGGTTCGGGATCGTCATGTCCGCTCTGACTTTCGGGATGCTCTGTGGTAAGGTTAGGCAACCATGATGGAGACTCTATGGAGAAAAGTTTCGACCAGTTAAACGCCACGCTCCTTTACTGTGACAAATGCAGGCGAGCGATGCCGGTCCGACAGCGTTTGCTGCTAGTGCTTCCCGATGGGGAGTTGTACGATTACCTTTGTCAAAATTGCGGTAACTCGGTCGGTTCAAAAACGGAAAGGGTAATGTCGACCATTCTCCCGCCGAATCTGTTGATCCCGAAATCCTGAGGCGTCGCAGCTCGCTCATAGGAACGAGCCCGAGCAGCTCAGCCGCGTGTCCCCCAGTATCCGTGTTTTATCGGCGGCTGACAGCTCGCTAAATCCGTTTATCGCGCCTGTCCTCCGTCTCCTGTCGGTGTCGGAGAGTCCGTGCCGAGCAAAACATGGTCGTTTCCCGTTGGTGCATGCCTAATCTACTCTCCTATATCGCGCGACGAGCCGTCTAGTTTCGGTAAACGTCTATTTCATGCTCGCTTCTCCGCGCCCGCGCGTCAGTATGTGCCGTGTCAGGAACGTTATTTCCGTCACGCCAGGTGCAACGGGAACGCGAGCCGTGGTATGTTAAAGTAGATGTCGTGGTTGCAGGATGAAGACACTGAACGGCGGAAATCGGCGAGTGTCAGTCCGCCCGCCCGTCGCGCTGCAAAGTTCTCAATCGACACGGCATCAAAATTCGTTCCCAACGATTCCGATCTAAATGCAAAAGAGCGAACCTTTTGACTCCTCGCGAGCTGACGCCACACCGCCCCATTTAATACGTAACGCAAGCCTTGTCAGCCTTGCTGTAATGGCGAGCCGGGTGCTGGGTCTGGTTCGCGATCAGGTTTTTGCCGTGTTTTTTGGCGCTGGCTTACAGTACGACGCTTTTCTTACGGGGTTTCGCATTCCCAATTTGCTCCGCGATCTTTTTGCCGAAGGGGCGCTTTCAGCGGCCTTTGTCACGACTTTTTCTCAGGTGCTCGAATCCAAAGGAAGGGAGGAGGCGGTTCGTCTGTCAAACCGGGTGGCGACGACGTTGATTCTCGTGATCGGCATGCTCTGTGTTGCCGGTTGGCTCGTCGCGCCATCAATCGTCCATCTCCTCGCGCCCGGTTTTTTCAATGTGCCGGGCAAATCCGAATTGACCATTCGCCTCACGCGCATCATGATTCCCTTTCTGCTATTGGTGGCGCTAGCCGCCCAGGCAATGGGCATTCTTAACGCGCGTCATCAATTCGGAATCCCTGCCTTAGCCTCTTCGTTCTTTAACATCGGTTCGATTGCAGGCGGCTTATCCCTTGGTTTTGTCGTTGGCCCATGGATCAGCCTGTCTCCGATCGAAGGAATGGCCTATGGCACTCTGATCGGCGGGCTTTTGCAGTTCGCGGTACAGTGGCCGAGTTTGCGTTCTGCCGGATTTTCATACCGTCCGATGCTGAGTTTCACCGATCCCGGCCTGCGCCAGATCGTGCGCCTGATGGGTCCAGCAATTATCGGCACGGCGGCGGTTCAGGTCAACGTCTTCGTTAACACCAATTTTGCTTCCTCCATCATCAATCCTGAGACAGGCATGGTCGCCAACGGTCCCGTATCGTGGCTGAATTATGCGTTTCGCTTCATGCAATTCCCGATCGGCGTCTTCGGGGTTGCGATTGCGACCGTGACCCTGCCCTCGATTTCAGGCAGCGCCGCGCGTCGGAACATCGCTGAATTCCGCCAGACGCTCGCGCATTCGCTGGCACTGGTTTTTCTTTTATGTATTCCCTCGGCCGTAGGACTTGCGGTCTTGGGACGGCCGATCGTGGGGCTAATCTTCGAGCATGGGAAATTTACCGGCGGCGACACCGTGCAAACGGCCAACGCGCTCGCCGCATATTCTCTCGGGCTCGCGGGATACGCTGCGGTGAAAGTCTTGTCTCCCGCTTTCTATGCGTTGAACGATGCACGCACGCCCATGGCGATCAGCCTGGGATCGATCGCGGTGAATTACGCCATGAACTCGCTGCTCGTGGAACGGCTGGGGCATGTGGGGCTCGCTTTGTCGACCTCTACGGTTGCGCTTGTTAATTTTTTGTTACTGGTATTGTTTATGCGACGTAAACTGGCTCGAATAGAGGGCTGGCGGATGAGCGTGATGCTCGGGAAAGTCTCGCTGGTATCGTTCGCGATGGCTGCTGTCATGTGGTTGTTGGTCGGCCAAGTGGAGACGCGATTTGCGCTAAGCGGGGTCGCGCTTCATTCGGTGCAAGTCGGCCTCGGGATGGGGGTCGCCGCGCTGGTTTTCTATTTTGGCTGCCGTTGGATGAAAATATTGGAATTGAATGACGCGCTTGCGGCAATCGGCGCATCGCTATCGAGCCGGCTGGGCAGGTTCAAAAAGGCCCGGCGATGAGCGCTTGCCGTTATTGGTGCTTCTATTATCGTAGGCGGCTCACAAAACCTCTTTCGGAGTCCTTCAACGAGACTCAGGACGAACGGAGTGGGTATGTAATCATTGATAAAATTCCGTTCATGCTGAGGCTCGAAGCATAAAGCACTTTTTTTCAGCAGCCTACTAGACGATTCCACGACCGCGGCTTGTATTCGTGGCACTAGTGCGATATGCCTGCTGGCCAGGTTATGCATGACAGCGAAATCTCGGAGCTTGGAATGAAGCGAGTTCTTAACCTGATGACCTCGCTTGCGTTTTCTTTGTCTTGGGTGGGACATTCCCCTGTCATGGCTGCTTCGATAGCGCCGAATATGCTCAGGGCCAAACAAGCAGCCGAATCGAGAGGGTTCGCGTTCATTACGAGCAGGGATGAGATCCTCGCCAGGGCCAAAGGGGAAGGTAAACTGGAAGCGCTCACATTCCTCGAAGGGGATTCGCGGAAAACCATGATCGAGGCTTTCAAGAAAAAATATCCGTTCATTCAAGAAGTCGCTGCCGAGAGTATCGGCGGTACCGATGCTTATCAACGTTTTATCCTGGAGATGAAAGCCGGCAGGTCGCGGGCCTGGGATACGGTTCACATCTCCAATCAAGTCTACGCTGAATACCCCCCTTACTTGAAAAAACTCGACATCCTGGGTATGGCCGAGCAGGGAGTCCTGGACATTCCTCCGCCGATCGTTGATCCGAATAATAGAAATATTGTTTCCAAAGGAACCCAGGTCGCTGTAGCGGCATACAATAACAAACGCATCTCTGCGGACAACGTACCCACCACCTGGGAGGGCTTTCTCAAGCCCGAATTCAAAGGGCGGAAATTTGTTGTCGATACTCGGCCGCTTTCGGTTGCCAACTTGGTGCCTTCCTGGGGCTTGGAGAAAACTCTTGATTTCGCCAAGAGAATCGCAGACCAGCAACCCATCTGGGTTCGCGGCAGCCGTACGCTGGCCTCGATCGCGGCGGGCGATTACTCGATATACATGGGCTTGAATCTTTCCAGCGTGATCGAGGCCAAAGCCAAGGACCTTACGAAGAGTCTCGAGGTGCAATTCTTGGAGCCGGTCCCGGTTCGATTCGGCAGTGCCGACGGTATCTTCGGGGCCGCGTCTCATCCTCATGCGGCGCTGTTGTGGTTGGAATTCCAGGTTTCACGCGAAGGACAGGAAATTCTCGATAAGTATGGTCCCGCTGACGGCTCGGTCTTCATAACGGGCTCCATGCAGCACACGATGATTCGAGGCCGGCGGCTTTCGTCGTTGACCTGGGAGCTGCAAACGGACCTTGATCAATGGGTGAAAAAGATCGTGGAGGCTTACGGGTTTCCGAGGGCAGAAAAATAGAAATAAGGAGGATTTGAGAATGGCACGCATCGCGCACATTGCAATCAAAGTAGAGGACCTCGACAAAGCCGCGGAGTTTTACGAGAAAGTGTTTGGATTTGCTCCGAAAGGAAAATCCCGTTCTGAGGATCGGAGCCGGCGCGGTCTATACGACGGCAAGATTGATCTTACCTTTCTCAAGTATGATAGCGAGAACTCCGCCATGGCGCAGGCGGCAGGGCAGGGGCCATGTATTCATCATTTTGCTGTGGAAGTCGAGGATATGACTCAGACGGTTGCCAGGATTCGCGAGTTCGGCTGCGAGATTCTCAGCGATCCAACCAAAGCTCCCGTGAAATTCCGCATTCCCGGAGGGCCCATTATGGAGATCGTACCACAAGGCCGGTATCAAAAGCGGCTCGAGGATCGCCCGTCCTGACTCCCCAGCATCAAGCGGCATTAATTGAGCGTAACTCACCGTTGACTATGAAAGGTAGGCTGCGGACCGAAGGGCGAGCCTGGAGGCAGAGACCCATCGGCTGCGGGCGGCAGGCTTGTACTTCGGTCCGTTTTCGGAGGAAACAATGATGACGGAGTTTCAATTTCTTTCAGCAGACGGCCATCTTAACGATCCTCCTGCCGCCTGGGAGCGCGTGCAAAAAGAATATGGGGATCGCGCGCCCAAGGTCGTCGAGAACCTGCCTGACAAAAAGGGACTCTGGCTCGTTACGGAGGGCCTCAAACCATCTCCTTGCTACAACCCTTCCGTTGGGTTTCTTGTGGGCAAACCGGGAGGGGTTACCGGCATGGATGTCCATCAGGTGGATGATGAGACCATCAACAGCTTTCGGGAGAGTTTCCGCTACGAAGATCATCCGGGCTCCTGGAAACCGTCGGTGCGGCTACAAGAGCAGGATCGAGATGGGGTTCAGGCGGAAGTTCTGTTTTCCAGCTGGGCGCGGATCTTTTACGTTCTCACTGATGCCGCCTTCCAGCGCGCCTGCTTTCGCTCCTACAATTTCTGGCTGCATGATTTTTGCAGCTACAACCGGACGAGATTGATCGGGATTCCGTTGCTTTCGATCCTGGACATGGAGCAGGCGGTTGCGGATATGCAAGAGTACGCCCGGATGGGTTTCAAAGGAGTTCAGATCCCGCCGGGAATCAAAGGTGACGCCTATTACAACCCGGTTTACGAGCCAATGTGGGCAGCGGCTGAAGACCTGGATATGCTCCTCGTCATTCATTCCGGACAGCTTCAGGGCGGTGAATCGAGGCGCTGGTTTGAAAAACTGAACAGCGCGGAGGAATGGCCCGGTTTTTTTCAGCACTCGCGACAAACAGTGATCAAGAGCGTTATTGGGCATATGGTCTTTTCCGGTCTTTTCGACCGGCACCCCAAGCTCAAGGTCGTCTGCACTGAATTTGAAGCCGGGTGGGTCGGGATCATTGTGCAACAGGTTGATTACCAATACGGCCCAAAAAAGACGGCGCACGGCACGACAGTCGGTGAAGAGATGAGACTAAAGTTGCCGCCCAGCGAGTATTTCAAGCGGAATCTGTGGTTTACGTTTATGGACGACCGTGCCGCTGTTCTGACCACGCCAATTTACGGAGAGAATAATTTCATGTGGGCCAGTGATTACCCTCATGCTGCTTGTACCTGGCCATACTCTCATCAGATCGCTGAGCGTACGTTCGAGGGAGCCAGTTCCGCGGTGAAGCGCAAGCTTTGCCGTGAAAATATTAATAAGCTTTATCGACTGGGCTTATAGTGCTGGCCGTCGCGTCACGGGCTAATTGACTTGGTCCTGTAAACCTTGCCAGCGCGGATGTGGTCAAGTTGTGGCGGGGAACCCTTGTTGACATGCAGTCCTGTTCCGATAGCATGAGGAAACTTCAGGAAAAGGAGGCAGCCATGAGGAAGAGAATAGGGTTGATCACAACCGGGGCGTTTGTTGCGCTTTTGACTGCTTTGTTCAGGCCAGCCGTCGCGCAGGTGCAGAAACTCCGTATGAGCGATGTGATTGAGAAAGCCAAAAAAGAGGGCACAGTCAGGTTCGGCTTTAGCGGCAGCGAAAAAGACATGAAGCCCATGATCCAGGCGTTTCACGAGAAGTACCCGTTTATCAAGCTTGAATACAATCGCTATAGGGGTATTACCGAGGCGGAGAGAACGCTGAACGAGCTGTTAGCGGGAGTGGTCAATATCGATTTGTTCGACCTCAAGCCGGAGCTCTGGCTGCGATTTAAGCGGGGAAATCTTGTTGCAGGTCCATTCGACTGGAGTTCTCTGGGCGTGAAACACCCCAAGGTCGTTATTTACGACGGGCACGGAGTCGCTCTCGGGGGAATGCAGTTCGGGGTTGTTTACAACCCGTCGCTAGTGCCGGCTGCCAAAATTCCCCGCAAATGGGAAGATTGTTTGGATCCTCAGTGGAAGGGAAAGAAGATGGCGGTCGATACGCGTCCGGCGAGCTTCCTTCCGCTCTTTCACTACTGGGGGGAAGAGAAGTCAATCAGCTACCATAAGAGGCTAGCGGCTCAAGATCCAATATGGAAGCGCGGGCAGACCGACGTGATGCAAAACGTCGCTGCAGGGGAAGTGGCATTGTTCTGCGGCGCGTATTACGGCAGCGCGATGCGCTTGAAGAGGGACGACCCTACAGCCAAACTGGAGTTTGCCTTTCTCGACGTGGTTCCAGCCCGAGGTGCTTTTGATTTCGCCTCGATCCCAAAGCTGAGTCCAAACCAAAATGGCGCGTTGCTGCTCGCGAGCTTTCTTGCAACAGAGGGGCAGTCACTCTATGAAAGCGAGCTCTTTTTCCCGAATCCTTACCTGCTAGGGCCGGATATCAAGGAGAAAGTCGGGAACAGACCGGTGCATTCCGTCATACCGTATGTGGACCTCGACTACGATGCCGCAACGAAAAAGATCGTCGAGGCTTGGGGCTTCCCGACGGGCAAATAGACTGCAAGGACGAATCGAGCTCGGGAACATTCCGGAGGGCAGGCATGCTGATCGTTGCCGGCTTTTGCGCACGTTAAGTTGAAACGAAGCGATAGGCCGCAAAACGAGAGCGGGAGTCGATTGAGGCAGATAATATATGGGGAAAACGATAACTGAAAAGATCCTGGCCAAAGCTGCTGGTCGCAAGGAGGTTTCTCCTGGGGAATACATCGAGGTGGGCAGCCGGTGCCCGACGCCGATGGGAAACTTTGGGAGCTTGCGTGGAGGCTTGGAGTTCTGTGTGGAGTGGGGCGTTGGCGTATTTAACCCCAAGCTCATTAGAATCGTCGACGGCCACCTCGGTGCGACGGCTTCCCACAATGCCGCGCGTTCACGGTTGGGTGCGAGAAAGTGGGCAAAAGCTGTCGGTATTCCGGAAGATAATATCTACACGCTTGGGCGTTCTGGCATCGAAAACATGTTTTCGGCTGAGCGAGCCTGGGCACTGCCCGGAGAGGTTTACTTACAGGCGGTCAACGGCCATTCTAGCGGTAGTGGCGCCCTGGGCGCTTTCGCCACGACGCTTTCGTACGGGCGCGGCGAGTATTTCATGACAGGTAAGACCTGGATGCGGGTTCCGCGCACGATCAAAATCGTCGTCGATGGCACACTTCCTTCGGGGACTTGCGCGCGCGACGCTTTTGAATACTTTCTATCGCAGATCGGGCCTACGGGCGCGGGCGGCGCCGCGCTGGAGTGGACGGGACCGGTCATCGATGCTTTAAGCATGGGCGAACGGTTTTCTCTTTGCTCCTATGCAATTTTTACCGGGGCCTGGACCGCGATCATCAATCCCGATGAAAGAACGCTCGAATATGTCCGCGCGCGCACGAAAGAGCCATTTGACCCCCAGGTGAGCGACCCGGATGCTCAGTACTCTCAGGTCTACGAGATCGACGTCTCGAAATTGGAACCTCAAGTTGTGCCGCCTCCGAAGCGCCATTTGATAAAATCTGTCAAAGAGCTGGAGGGGACACCCATTAACCGGGGGTTTATCGGCAGCGATGCCGGGGGCTGGATCGAACATCTGCGCATGGCGGCGCGGATCTTGCAGGGAAAAACGATTCATCCGCGCGTCGTGCTGAACATCACGCCGGGGACCACCAATGTTCTCCGCCAGGCTCTAGATGAAGGTTTGATCAAGACCTTCGTGGAGGCCGAGTGCGTGGTGCCCACGCCCAACGAGGGCATGGAATGGGGCTCGAACACGCCGCTATCCGCTGATGAAGTCTGTATCGCCTCGGGTCAGACGAACTATCCCGGGCGCATGGGCAGCGAAGAGGCGCAGATCTACCTGGCGAACCCAATGACCGTAGCGGCGTCGTGTCTCGAGGGCAAAATCGCAGACCCAAGAAAACACCTCTAGGGCGGCGAAGCAAGGAGCAAACATGAAACCGATGAAAGGGAGGGCGTGGATTTTTCGCGGCGTTCTCGATGTCGATTGGGAAATATGTGTGTTTGAGGTTTCTCATGAGCTGCAGGCCAAAGGTATTTATACGGCGGAAGAAATCGGTAAGTACTGCATGACTAAAGTGGACCCGGATTTTCCCAAGAAAGTGCAGAAGGGCGATTTTATCGTCGGCGAGTTCATGGGATTCGGACATGATCACGATCATGCCTGCTTGTCGATCCTTGGCGCGGGCGTGGCGGCGGTAATTTGTGAGACGTCGGCTCCCTATTTCTTGCGCAATTCCATAGAACGTGGCTTGCCGGTGGTGGAACTTCCCGGGGTTCTCGGATCCGTTAACCAAGGCGATCAACTCGAGGTGGATCTGGAAAAGGGACGCCTGACCAACCTGTCGACGGGCGTGGAGCTCAAGTTCGAACCCATGCCGTCTTTCATATTGAAAAAATTGGAAGTGGGCGGCATGGTCGAGCTGTTAAAAAAGGAAGTCGATGCGGGCCGGATCCCGCGAAGGTTAGAGAAGCCCAATTAAAAAGTAAAAAGGTAAAAGTAAAAATAAAAGTCGAAATTGATGACGGTCTTTTAACAGCGACTATCAGGAGGAGTTATGGAAACAAAACCGTGGTATGTGCCGGGAAAGTGGTATACGTCGCCGCTCAATTGGGAGCCGGCGGTACGCTCGCAAATGACCGGCCTTCCCAAGAAGGTGTTTCTGCGGGATGTCACGATGAGAGAAGGTGAGGAGACGGTGGGGGCGATTATTTCGCCGGATGACCGGCCGGAGTTGGCGTTGAAGCTTGACGAGGTGGGAGTAGGGGCGATTGAGCTTCCTAAGCTCCATTCCACCGAGGAGGTTGCAGCACTCGTCAAGAACTTCCGCCGCGCCGGCGTTAAGACCAAGATCGCCTATTTCAGCGCAAAGCTACGCGGAGATTGGAAAAAAGACATCGATCGCGCATTGAAAGTGAACGCAGACATCTTGGATCTGCATTTCTCCTTTTCACCATTGGAGATCTTTTCCGATTTTGAACAGGGAATATCCAAAGACGAGATCTGTAAGACCATCGAGGGAGCGGTGCCTTATGCCGTTGAGAGGGCCAGGGAAGTTGCCTTCGGTTGGTCGAAAGCCACGCGGACCAACCTGGACACGGTCAAAAAAATGTATGGCATGGCAGCGCAGGCTGGCGCGAGCCATCTCCATGTCTACGACAGCCGGGGCAGTGTTGTTCCGACCACCGTGAAATATTTTATCCAGGAACTTAAAAAGGAAGTAGGCGCAGCATCGATCTCCATCCACTGTCATAATGATTTTGGTCTTGCTACGGCCAACACTCTGGCAGCCGTTGAGGGTGGAGCAGACTGGTGCGAAGTGGCGATTAACGGGCTTGGCGATCGCGCGGGGAACGCTTCGCTGGAAGAGGTTGCGGCATCGCTGCAAATACTGTTCGGGGTTGAGACTGGGCTCAAACTCGAAAAGCTCTATGCGTTGTCTAAATTCGCCGAGAAAATCACCGGCGTTCAGTGCCAGCGCAACAAGGCGATTACGGGAGAGAATGCGTTCTTAGAAGAATCGGCGTCCCATATGCTGCAGGTCGGCCAGTCCGAAGAGGAAGGCTTACCCGAAGCCAATGTGCCATTTGTCGGGGAGGTCGTAGGGCAGACGCAGCGTTATGTCTGGGGCAGCAGTACATTCTGGGGCAACGTGTTGGATCTCAAGGTCGAATCGATGGGACTTCGTCCCACTCCGGAGCAAATGCAGCGGATCCGCAAGGACCTCTATGAAGAAATCTGCAAGCGGCGATTTCTCACAGAGACAGAAGTCGAGCAATTTTTATCTATGTGGTCTTAAGGCTCTAGCGCATTGGCAGCCGGCATCCGGATCATCAATATCGAACAAACGCTGGCCTTGCCGATTAACGGCACCTACGTTGAGAAATTCGGCGAACTGGCTATTGGTCACAGGGGTTTTATCGATGTGAAACGCTGCGATCTCAATACGGTGGCGGGGTCGCTCATCAGCCGCTCCGGAATCACTTCCCATCAAGAACGGCCCGGCCGGAATCAGAACCACTTCAGTGACAGAGCGGGTCTGCCCGTTTACGACATTCGTCAGGAGTAAATTTAGCATCAGCAGCGAGATGATTTTCAGCTAATTCGAGATTCGTCTTTTCTCGTGGAGAGCTTTGGCGGTTCACAGCAGTAGCGTCTGTCAAACTATCATAAGTTGTAAAGGCGGGCGCAATTATCCCACAGAATCTTCCGTCGCGAGGCCTCGCTGATACCTTCAATTGCCATAAAAGAATCGATGGCGTGAGGCCATTGTGAGTCCGCGTGTGGGTAATCCGTCGAGATCACGATATTATCGTCGCCGATCCGCCGCATGACATCCGTTACCAGATCTTCGTCGACGTCCACGGAGATAAAGCACTGGCGCAAGAAATAATCGCTGGGTCTCTGGCTCAGCTCCTCGTTGGCGAGGTCCTTCCTCAACTTCCAGCGTTCATCGAGCCGGTAAAGAAGCCACGGGAGCCAACTGCAGTTGCCTTCGAGAAGAGCGACTCTGAGATTCGGAAAACGTTCCAACACCCCACCCGCGCAGAATTTCCCGACAGCAAGCATAAGCTCCAAGGGGTTGCGGTAAACGTTGACCAGAACCCCGGCATTAGGATGCCCATCCATACTTCGAGCCACTTGTTCCTGATTGGGACTCGCCGCAGGATGAAAGCAGATCGTGACTCCCAAGCGTTGTGCTTCTGCCCACAACGGGTCGAAATAGCGGTCGTGAATGTGCCGTCCGTTGGCAGGTTCGGGTACAAGCGACAATCCTACGGCTCCGAGCTCTTTCACGGCACGGCGCGTCTCGTCGATGGCAAGATCCACGTCGTGAAGCGTGATGAGGGCGGACGGTTTGAGTCTTTGCGGTTTCTCTTTGCAGAAATCGGAGATCCAACGATTCCAGGCGTGGCAGAGCGCGTTGGCGTATTCGGGTTCCAAACTGTCGTCGCAATGAAGCGGAAAAGTGCGAAACAATACTGCGACATCCAATCCTTCCACGTCCATCGCCTCAAGCTGAGACACGGGATCATAGTTTTGTTTTAGAGCTTTCTCGTAGCGCTCAGCAACTTGGTCCTCGCCGGGAGAGCCTTCCGCCTTTTCAAACTCAGGAATGACCGACGCCAGAACCTGCAATCCCGAAACCCGCATCGGCTTACCGCCGCCAAACTTGAACTTTACCTGCCCGTGCTTTTTTCTCGGTTCTCCGCGTGGAATCCGATCGCCCCACTTGGGATCCATGTATTTGAGGTAGAGATCGTGCGGCTCAAACACATGCATGTCGCTGTCCAATATCTTAAATCCGTCTCTTGCCATGCTTGCACCGCTACCTTACGCCTCATTTCTGGGCGCGGGGAAATCCGTAGGCCTCGACGATTCCTGAAAGCCGCGCTCAGAGGGGAATTAAAGGACCATCTTTAAATCGCGGCGTGCGATTTTCCTCCTCGTACCCGCTGAAACTAACACGGTACCGTCTCCGGGTTCAACCAAAGGCGATGATTTAGGTTTAGGGGTAAAATTGATTCATGTGTTCACGGAGTATTGATAAACTTCCTGTGGTTATTCTGAGGATCTGAATGCGACTAAGAATCTCCAATACGAGACTGTGTGAACCCCGAATCTTCGGACCGGATTTGAGGAACGATCCATTAACGCCACACACTGACTGCAAAAGGGTTTGGCCTTTCCTGGTTTAGTTCTCCGCCCGCTTTACAACATTCATCGCAAAGCGCTAAACTCTCCTCAGAGGTTGTGAAAAAATACCCGTTGCCCTTTGCCGAAGCTCAGGACCAACGGCTAAGTATCGAATTGCCATCTAACGCCGCCCCGTTCGTGGTGAGCTTGTCGAACCGTGAACGGATTTTTTCACACACCCTTGGCGCTCGACGGGAGGAGGACGCTCAGCATGGCTAAGAATAGATCTGTCATCCCATTTATAAGCCGCGAGGATTATCCGGAGTTGCTTCGCGTCGTAGATGATCCGCGTAATTTACCTGCCGACTATGATTTTTTTCTTAAAGATGTGGACACCTTGGTAGAAGAGGTAAAACAGGCCGGTCTATTACTGGTTAAGGTAAGCATCAGACCGGCCGAACTTGCGCAATGGTGCCGGATTCGGCATCGACCAATCGATCGCGCAGCGCGCGCGGCATATGCCTTGTTCCTCGATGAACAAATAAATGGATCCCGTTAAGCAAACGCAAAAGATAATTTAAGAAAGTTAACCGAAGCTAACCGGGACCGGGTACTTTTTTCGCTTAGCTTCGCGCTTGCGGAAACTTTAGAACCTACTGGGGTAAAGACTCGGGCACTGATGATCCGAAGAAGCGCACTGTCATCCTCTGGGCGGCTTTCGGAACGGGTGGGAACCCGCGAGAGGTGCCCGAAGGTCGGGCACCTCTCTCTGTATGGTACGTTGACGGCTACTTGTGGGCTACCCGCTCGCCGCCGAGACCGGTTTGCCAGCTTTTTAGATCCTCGTAATTTAGCCGCTTGCTTTCGGTGCGTGGATCCTTCGCCGACGCGCGCAGAATCTTGAGCGGCTTATCCGATGCTGACTCGAACCAGTAGTCCTGGCCGCCCGGCATGAAAAGCCCTTCCAGCGGACCGATCTCGAAGACATCGTCGTCGGTCTTGCCGTAGAACCGCGCGCGCCCTTCCAGGACAAGCCATGCCGCATCCTGCCCCGTGTGGGCATGCCGGTTCGTTTCGCCGCCTTCGAGGACCACTTGCATGCCAAGGCCGAGCGTAGCGCTGTCCTGGTTGGTAACCAGCCGCTCGGTCTTCTTGGGGCGGCCCTTGAAGTCCGGGTCGCTGAACTCGCACTTGAACTTTCTAATCTCTGCCATGATTGACAATTCCTCCTTTTTTTAAATTTCTAGACTTTCTAAACCACGGCCAACATAAATCCATGAATTCCCGGTTGCTGCTCGTTCTGGCAGACGTTACCCAATAACTGTAGCTCTGTCAACCGCCGGGAGTCTTGCGGTCAGACCACCAGGGTATCGTGTTCGACGCAAAGGATGCGTTTGTTGCAAGTTACCGTCCCTTTAACGACTCGGCCTTAGGGAGGCCGAAAGCCTCAACCGTCAATTCCACCCAATGGTCGATATTGTCATACGTGCTCCAGTCACCAATGGAGAGTTTTTTCCCCCGGGTGATCTTCTCCAATTCCGAACCCGGAGCGTAGATGGAAGACTTTAAGGGCTCGTATTTATCGATGATCTTCTGCCCGGTCGGGCCGGCCTGAAACTCCAACCAGAGCAGAGCAGCGTACGGGTGAACGGCATTTTGGAGGATCCCCTCCTCTTCGCTAAGCCGAACGGGCACGGGCTCGATCACCTTGCAAACCAGAGATTTTGTCGGGTCTTTTTCTGCAACTGCCATGCAAGAATGGTAGTTCGCTTGCTGATGGAGAGCGTATTCTCCCGCCGCGATGGAGGTAAGCGTCCGTGAATACCCACGCACCCAGATTGGATCTTGCTCTTTTATTTTGCGGGCGTAATTCTGCACCCACTCGATTCCCAAGCCGGCGGCCAAAGAGCCGAAACCATGGGGTCGAATGTCAACCATGAATTTCCTTCCCTTAAACTCGGGCTTCAGGAAGTCCTCCCACGTATTGGGTACCTTTTCCGGCGAAATTAGCTTTTTGTTGTAGACAACCGCCTGAATCGCGCTGGCCGGAGCCATCACATTTCGAATTTTCGGATCGATCATTTTAACTGGAATTGTGAGGATGCCCTTCTGAGCCATTCCGAGGAGGTCAACCTTCTTGGCAAAGGGGGTGAACTTGTTGAAGAAATCACGGGGCAGATGGTAAATGTCCCAATCTCTGGCCGCCCCGGCTTGGATTTCCAATAGGAAGCGCTGCGCGCCGTCGGTGCCGGTAACTTCTTGGCCCTCCACGCTAATAAACGGGTATTTCTCCCTAAAAGCCTTGATCATTTGGTTCGTCGTTTCAGCATCGAGGGTATTGAGGACGCGCAGTTTCCCTTCCCGTTTCGCGCCTGCCAGGATCTCATCATGGCTGGTGATGAACGTGTAACCCATACTGTCGGCCGGGCTCTTTGGGGTTTGCAATTGCGAGCTTCCAGCGGCGGCATATGCGAGATGGGTAGTTATCCCCGTGGTCAACCCGAGTAGAAGAATGGTTGTGATGAGAGCGCGACCTTTCATTTTTACGACCTCCTGCGAGAGTGTGGCTGCATCAAGGGTTGTTCTTACTGGCTAAGGCTATTCAAGACCAGAGCGGGGTGTCAAGCGGGAGAAAAAATGAGAATCATTCTTGTTTATCATCCGGACTGCCGACTTTCATGTTCCTTTTTGCTGTGCGGTAAGCATCCGCGACACTGATGGCATAGACAACGAGAAGTAGCAAGGAAATGACGATCAATCTACCCGAATCGGCGGGAAGCTCGGTCTTGACCAGAACGTCCAGAAAGAGGGCGTCTCGAGTCATCCAGCCCAATAGTAGGGAGATAGCAAGCAACGTTATTCCCTTCGAAATGTCGCGGTTATATAGCTGGCCGAGTCCGGGTAAAATCGCTGACAGCAGCAGCGCGATCTGGGGATTTCTCCTTCGCATAAAAGCCAAATTTGCAAGCGTTGAACTAGGTTACCGCTATTGCTTGGGAAGGGGCTATATTCGGCAGCTTGCTGCGCTACGGCACTTTGAATATTTCTCTAAACTGAGCCACGGTTTGTTGATAGTTTTTGACCATATCTTCGGGAGCGGCCGGATAGAAGTTTAAACTCTGGGTAAGGCTGGGTGGATTGGCAGGAACATCCGGGCGCGCGGGAACCCGATTAAACTTCGTGAGCAAGGCCTGCCCGTCCTTCGATAAGGAAAAATCCAAAAAGAGTTTTGCTGCGTTGGGATGGGGCGCTTTCGCGGTAATCGCGATGGCGTTAATAGCGGCAATCGTTGGCCCCTTAAATCTCACCCAATCGACCGGTATGCCCTTCGTCCGCCTCTGGTATTCAATATCGTTAGCGTAACACACCAGGCAGATGGGAATTTCTCCCGCGGTGGTTAGATCGAGGAGCACGCCGTGCCCATCGCGCAGTTGTATGTCTTGCTGGGCGAGTCGGCGCATAAATTCCAGCCCCTTTTCCTTGCCCATGATCTTGAGCAAATGGAAAAACCACTGGTAGTCCTGCGATTCTAATCCAATCTTGCCTTTCCATTTCGGATTTAACAGGTCCTCATAGCTTTTAGGAGCTTCGTTGGTCGGAACTAGATTTGTGTTGTAGGCGATTACGTATGGAATCAGGTAGAAGGCATTCCATTGGTCATCGGCGTCCCTGAACCCCGCGGGATAGGCGTTAGCTTCCGGAGACGCGTATTTTTGCAACAGACCTTCTCCCTTGAGCTGGGAAACTTGAATGACGCTCGTCTGAAAGACGTCGGCTCTAAAACTTTTTGCCCGCGCTTCGGTCAAATACTTTGTCAAAACCTTCTCGCCGGTGGCGCGGAATATATCGGGCTTGATGAAGGGGTATTTTTTGGCAAATTCAGTCGCAAAAATATTTGCCTGCTCGAGCTCCATTCCGGTGTAGTAAACAAACTGGCCTTCTTTCTTTGCTCCTTCGATAACATCTGTCGATTGAGCAAGTGCCGAAGTGCTCAGCGCCAAGCTAGAAACGAAGGAAAGAAAACAGATTGCGAAATAAGCAAAGGTGCGGTTGGCTTTTGACATCAATATCATGGGGTTCTCCTTTTCTGTTTGATCACACGGATCAACATTTTTCTGCAACGGACGCCGGCTACGGCACTTTAAATATTTCCTTAAATTGAGCGACGGTCTCCTGATAGTTTGCCAGGAACTCTTCGGGTCGGGCCGGATAAAGATTTAAGCCTTCGACTAGGCTCGGGGGGTCGGGGGCAACATCCGGTCGCGCAGGGACCCGGTTGAACTTCTGGATAATTCCCTGCCCCTCTTTGGATAGCGAGAAATCTATGAAGAGTTTGGCGGTATTGGGATGCGGTGCTTTCGCGGGTATGGAGATCGCGTTGAAGGCAGTGATCGTCGGTCCTTTGAGTCTTACCCAATCGATCGGGGCACCCTTGGTCCGTCTGTTGTATTCGATTTGATTGCTGTTTAGCACGACCGAAATGGGCACTTCGCCCGAAATGACGGCTTGAAGGAGGAGCAGCCCCGTTTGCATTTGCGGGTTTTGCTGGGAAAGTCTCCGCATAAAGTCCAGCCCCTTCCCTTTACCCATAATCTTTAACATATGGAAAAACCACTGATACGCTTCCCCTTCTAAACTAATCTTGCCGTTCCACTTGGGGTTCAAGAGGTCTTCATAACCCTTGGGAGCTTCCTTGGAAGGAATCACATTCGTGTTGTAACCGATAACGTACGGCAGCGTGTAGAAGGCGTACCAACTGCCGTCGCGATCTTTGAAGCCGTCCGGGTAGACCGAACCCTGGGAAGAGAAGTATTTTTGCAGCAGGCCCTCCTGTTTGAGTTGGGAAACTTGGATGACGCTCGTCTGAAAGACATCGGCCCGATACGTATTAGCTCGAGCCTCGGTCAAGTACTTGATAACGAGCTTCTCACTATTTAAGCGGAATATATCGGGTTTTATGAATGGATATTTCTTCCCGAATTTCTGGGCAAAAAGAGTCGCCTGCTCAAGATCCATCCCGGTGTAATAGACGATCTGGCCTTCCTTCTTTGCTCCCTCGATAACATCGGGGGACTGCCCGTAAGCGCGCAGCGCAGTCCCCAACGTACCAATGCCGAAAAGAACACAGAGCCAGAAAAAGCTCGCGCGCGCTAGCAGATATTTGCGTCTCCTTTTTTGCTTTGGACGAGCGCGCGTCAAACTAAATTTAGCCGCCGGCCTCAGCTCGTCTGGGGTCAGCTTGGACAAGTTGAAGTGGAGCCTAACGGTTAAGTATCTTGCCACTTATTTGATCGATCTCAACGCAGCCACCGGATTTGGCGTGAATATACGCCGGTCTAATTACCAGCTTCAAGGGCGGTAATCTGTCGATAAGGGGGCATGGTTCGCCGTCTTTTGGGGCCGGCCTTATTCTTCTTGCCGGCTTAGACGGCCGACCAGCCAGCGTCCGGTCACGGTGAAGAAAGCGAGGGTGACGATCAGCATGACACCCAGAGCCGAGGTAGGACCGGCGCTGCCCTGTTCCCATAAATCCCACATCGTCACGGAGATGACCTTGTTGTTTCGCGTCCCCAGCATCAAAGGGATCGAGAAAGAGCGGAGGGAGTGAGAGGCCACCCAGATCCATCCACTGATGAAAGCGGGGAGCAACAGCGGCAAAATGACGCGGCGGAGAATAGTTGGCCACTTGAGCCCCGAGACCTGTCCTGCTTCTTCTAGCTCGCGATGGATTTGTACCAAGGCGCTGTTCATCGTACGGGAGCCAAACGCAATATAGCTGGCCGTCAAGCCAATAACAATGAGCCATATGGTTCCGTAGATGGGAATGTAGCTCAGCGGAGGCGCGAGATAGAGGATGATCAACGCCAGGGCAATCACCACACCGGGAATGGAGTGCGGTAAAAAAGTAAGCCCGTCAAGAAGGGAACGCCCTTTTATCCTCCCGCGCACGATGACCCACGCGACAATCAGCGAGAGCAACATGGTTAAGGTTGCGGTGGCGACGCCGATCACGACGGTATTGAAGAGCGACTCGAAAATCCGCCCCTCGTTTAAGACGACCCAATACTGTTTTAAACTCACCTGCGCCAAGGCGGACCAGGATGGCGGAACGTAGAAGCGCACGAGAGAGCGCCACAACAATATGAGCGTGGGAAAAGCAATGGTGAAAATAAAATAGAGAAGGAATGCAAGAAAAGCAGGGTAGCGCCATTTGCCCAACCGGACGACCCGGGGGCGATAGCCTTTCCCCGTAATGGTAGCAAAACGATCCGTCTCCTTGGCTACTCGTTGATACCAAAGGACGAGCGAGATGCTGACGAGCAGGTAAGTGATCCCAAGCGCTGCGGAAAGGCCGTACCGCGGCGGGGCAAAGCGCTGGACCGAAAAAAAGATATAGGTAGGAAAAACGTAGATCCCCGCCGGAAACCCGATGATCATAGGAATTTCAAGCGATTCGAGACTGCTCATGAAACTGTAAATGCCCGCAGCAAAGAGGGCCGGCGTCAGCAGTGGGATGAAGATGCGAAAAAAAGTTGTCCGGTTGGAGGCGCCAGCCGTACGCGCCGCCTCCTCGAGACTAGGGTCCATAGCGCGAAAGGAACCGACGATCATTAAAAAAATCGTCGTGACGCCCCTGATGCCCTCGAGAAAGATCATCCCCCAAAGCGAGAAAATATTCAGCGGCCCTTCAGTGAACTCGATTCCGAACCATCCCAGAAGCGACCGCAACCAAACGTTGAGAAGCCCGACTTTGGGAGACAAGAGAAAAGTCCAGGAAACCCCGAACAGCAATCCGGGTACGGCCATCGGCACCAGCATGAGTCCCCAGGCAACGTTGCGCAAGGGCATATCGGTGCGCTCGGTCAGAAATGCAAAGAAAACGGCGATGGAGAGCGCCAGAGCGGTGCTGACGACGGCCAAGACCACGGTATTGAAAAACATCGTATAAGTCTGCGGGCTCGAGTACGCGTCGATGTAGTGCTGGAGGGTAAAACGTCCCGGTAGCCAGGGGGTCCCCTCACGAAAGCTAAAAAGGAGAAGTAGAATCAGCGGGGCGAGAATCAGCCAGAGGGCAAAGCCGGTTGCCAGCAGCGGTACAAAGTAGCGGCGCACCTGGCGGGAAATGCCTTGCGCCTGCAGGGGGAAATTTAATAAGTTCGTGCCGCTTTTAATCTTGGTTTCTCCCGAGCAAGGGTAAAGACTTGGCGCTTGCAACGGAAATTCAAGGGATCAATGCCGCTTTGAAGTCACCTTTTCCCCGGCAAACCCAGTATCTGCGAATGTTCCGCGAGATACTGATCCGTCTTGTCAGCACAGGCGGGTCCGCATATGGCGGCGTACTTCCCTTTAGCGAGAGGATAGGCGCTGGTGTTGGGATTCCAGGGAAAACCGCGGTCCATGTATTTTTCAACTGCGGGCTGCCCTTTGCTTGCTATCCAAATTCCAAAGAGCTGGCCGGTGGCCGGATTTTTCGACCATTTGAAAATGTGAATCCGTTCGGCAAAATCAACCGCGTAAGGATCCGGAAAAGCGATACCGATGGGAGCGCCGTCCCTGACCATGCGCAGCGTGGTATTGTAATTAACACCGCAGAAAAGCGCGTACTCTCCGCTCGCAAGTCTTTCCAGGCCCTCTGTCTGCTGGCGTACGTACACCGGTTTGTTTGCGACCATCGCCTTAAGAGCCTTAAGAAACCCTTCGCGGGTTTTGGGGTCGTGCTGTAAGGCCGTCAGAACGTCGCGCGCGTTGTAAAGAAATTTTCCTTTCCACATCGGGTCGGCGCACTCTGCGAAGGTCTGGGGAATCTTATTGGCTGGAACTAAATTCTTGTTATACGCGATGATTCGGATCAGGGCGCTCGCGGCGATATAATAACCGTCGTCGTCGATAGTTCTCACATCCAGCGGTCCCCAATCGGCCGGCAGGTATTTCACAAGCTTTTCGTAAGAGAAGGGCGGTTTGATGAAGACCCCGGCGTCACGCAATTGGGTCCAAGCCTCGAATTGAGCGTGTCCAATGTCGTAATCGGGATTCCTGCCGGCCTTAACCTCGATGATCAGCCTTTGGAACTCCTCAGTTCGATTCATCCGAGTGTACGGAGCATTCGTGACGTAGGAAAAATCCTTTTGAAAGGCCTGTATGACTGGAACAACGTTGTCATCCGGCAAATCCAGTAAAACGGAGAATCGGCCCTTGGATTTGGCCATTTCTGCCTTCGATCGGTCAACCAACTGGTTAAACATATTGCTGTCTGCTGCGCTGGCCGCCGAAAAGCAGATCATTGCCGCAAATGCTCCTCCAAGAAGAATCGGCCAAGAACCGCGCACGCTGATTTGCGCCATCATATCGCCCTCCTGACCTGTGCTTAGCTTATTAGCCGCCCTTGCTAGCTTCGAGTCAATTTCAATAGGGCCGCCGCATTGCCGCCGAGAATCTTTTCTTTCTCTTGCTGTGTGAGGTTTTTTAAGCCGTTGATGAACGCGACCTGATCCCAGGTTCCCATGTCTGCGGGGTAATCTGTGCCGTGTAGAACGTGGTCGCTGCCAACCGCCCGGATCAAATACTCAAAAGCCAATTCCTCGAATATGACGGTGTCAAAGTAGCAGCGGCGGGTATACTCGTAGACCGCTTCCCGAAGTACGACCTCCGGTTTGGAACTCACGCTGTAGCCATGCTGCCAGCGACCACGGATCCACGGCGTGTAGCCCCCCGCGTGCGCGAAGCAGATCTTTAAATTGGGCAGCCGCTGCAACACGCCGCCGAAGATCAAGCTGGCAAAAGCGATGGAGGTCTCGAGTGGATTGCCGATCCAGTTGGTCAGATAGTAGCGTTTCAGACGCTCGCGTGCCGTGACCTCGTGGGGATGGATAAAAATCAATACGCCGAGATCCTGGGCGCGCTCGAAGAATGGAAAAAACTCGGGTTCATCGAGGTTCCTATTATTGACGTGGGTCCCGATGATCACGGCGGGCATCTTAAGCTCGCGGACGATCCGTTCGAGCTCGCCGAGAGCTTCGGTTACGTTTTGAAGCGGTACCGTTCCCATCCCCACGATGCGGCCCGGATAACGGGCAACATCATCGGCGATCGCGTCGTTGACGGTGCGGCAAACCCGGATGGCCTTGTCGATGTCCGCCCAATAGTGGAACAGAAGTGGCAGGATCGATTCCACCGTGACATCGATTTGCGCTTCCGCCATAGCGTGCAAGCGTAGCTCAGTATCGATAAAAAGCTGTCGTACCTCCGTGCGCCGGCCGGTGTCCATAATCAACCATTCCCGTCCGCGCTCATCCCGCTCGATATGGCTCCCCATCCGCGCGGGAGCCTCCCGCACCGCCTTGATATAAGCCGCTGGTGTCACATGGTTATGGATATCGATACTGGCCATAGCCAATTAGACACGTTCAGCGGTTTTATTCTTCGAGGGAGTTTCCTGCATGGTTCTGCGGACGCCGTCCACGACATCTTTGACCTCGATCATGAACAGAGACTCGCCATAGACGGTACCCGGAACGATCATGTCGGGGTAGCAGACACGCTGAATAGGAGCTTTGAGCGAAAAAAAGCCTTCTTCGGTGACCGTGGCGGCAATCTCCGCACCGACGCCGCCGGTCTTACAATCCTCAGAAACCAGGACCAGCCGTCCAGTGCGGGACACCGAGTTCAGCACGGTTTGTTTATCCCAGGGTGAGAGTGACCGAAGATCAATCACCTCCGCTTCAATTCCCTGGCCAGCGAGTTGGTTGGCTGCTGCCAGGCATTTTTCCAGCATGTAGGCGTAGGTAACGATCGTGACATGACCGCCGCGGCGCTTGATCGCAGCCTGCCCCAATGGAACCACAAAATCGGGGTCGACCGGCACCTCTTCGGTTTTCTTGCTCCTCTTGAGCTGGCGGTGCTCAAAAAACAACACGGGATTGTCATCGCGCACGGCCGCTTTGAATAGCCCAAGGGCATCTGCTGGTGTGGCTGGAATCGCTATCTTCAATCCGGGGATGTGCATGAAACCAGCCTCAACACTTTGGGAGTGCTGCGAGCCTTCCCCCCCGCCCATGCCGGTGCTGTTGACTCGAATGACCATCGGAACCCGAAATTTGCCCCCGCCGCAGATGTAGCGGTATTTGGCGGTCTCGTTCGCAATCGAGTCCATGGCGCAGTAGAGAAAATCGCCGCGGCCGATGACAACGACAGGACGGTAACCCATGATTGCGGCACCGAGCGCGGCGCACGTGAAGCCCTGCTCAGAGATTGGCGCCTGAAACAGGCGTTTGCGGCCAAACTCCTCCACCAGACTGCGAAAATTGGCGCCGTGGTGAATTCCGATGCCGAATAGAATCACGCGGGAATCGCGCTTCATTTCCGCTTGTAGGGCAAGCTGGATGGCGGCGCTGAAGCTTAGCTGGCGCGTCGACGAGGCAGCGTTTTCATCTGGCATAAATGTCCTCAATCAACTGTTCTCGAGTCGGGTAAGGGCTATCGTAGGCGAATTGGACGGCTCTTTCTATTTCCGCTTGAGCGTCTTTCTCAATTCGCTGCGCCTCGGCTTCGGTAAACAAAGCCGCATTAATGAGATAAATTTTCAGCCGCAGGATCGGACACTTTCCGCGCCATTCGGCGACCTCTTCAGCGGGGCGGCGGTCGGTCGCCATATTCTCGGGCTGGTAATAGCTATCATGCCAACGGTAAGTGCGGCAGTCGATGATGCTTGGGCCGAGACCTTGCCGGGCGCGATCGATCGCTTGACTGACCGTCGTGAAGATTTGTAGGGCGTCATTGCCGTCAATCGTGATACCGGGAATTTTATAGCTCTGGGCCAATTCAGCCACGCTGTCAACGCGCATAACTTCACGGGCAGGAACGGCAAATTGGTAGTTGTTGCTCTCGCAGATATAAACGACCGGCACCTGCCAGAGGGCGGCAAGGTTGACCCCCTCATGGAACGCCCCAGTGCTCGCAGGACCTTCGCCGAAGAAGGCTAAGCAAACTCTCCGCTTCTCCTCCAAACGAAGAGCGCACCCTACGCCGGCCGCGATCTGTAGATGGGCCCCCTGAATGCCGCTCCGCCCCAGCACGCCCAGTTCCCAGTCGGCGAGGTGTGGTCCGGCTTGTCCCTTGCAGTAGCCGGTCCTTTTACCGAGGAGTTCGGCGAGCACCCGCCCCGGTTCCATGCCTTTGCCGATGGCCCAGGCCCAGCCCCGATGATATGGCATGATCACGTCATCGTGGTTCAGAGCTGCGCAAGCGGCTACCGCGGGAGCTTCTTGGCCCAAAGTTGGATGATGAATGATGGGCTCCCGGCGCTTGCCCAGCTCGATAAGCCTTTCATCAAAAGCACGCAGCCTGACCATCGTGCGGTAAATGTGCAGCAAGCGCTCAGCGGGTAAATCGCTTGTCGGGGTTTTCATATGCGAGTTTTCTATACCACCGGCTATGATTGCGGTACAAGCGCAACCGCGCGCGTCCACGCAGCGCCGCAACGCTCCAACTTGATGGGGAAGGCGACAACTTTAAAACCGTACGGACGCGGGAGCGACCGCAGGTCCATCTTGTGAATCAGACAGAACTCGCGCTCACGCCCGGTATAGTGAATCGGATAAAAGGCTTCTTTCCTGCCCCGGCGAAGCGCCTCTGCCATGGAATGGAGGGGGCCGTCGAGCGACTCGCAGTCGCAACCGATCACCCGAATGCCTTGATCTAAGAGCCAGAGAAGGGCGCTTTGGTCCAATGCAATCGACAGTTCAGCAAAATTAGGATCGTCCATGAAAGAGTCACCGGCGCCGGTGCGAATGAGTACGATGTCCTGCGCTTTCAGGCGGTAACCGATGGCCTCGAGCTTTGCCGTAACGTCGGCGACTGAAATCCTTTCACCCGGCCGTTTTTCGCGGCTAAAGTCGAGCAGCGCGCCATCGTGGTAAAACCATTCGAGCGGCAATTCATCGGCCGTTCGCGCGCGGCCGCCATTTGCGCCCGGACCGAAATGGTAGGGCGCGTCGATATGCGTGCCCGCATGCGTGTGCGTGCCCACGATATCCATAGCTCCCAGATGGACGATTTCAGATACGAGCATACGCAACCGCTTTGCTTTGGACCGTTGGTTCTCACCGTGATCGACTGTTACGACGTGGCTCTCCTCCGCCTCAAAGCTGTGGTTCATGATGGGCAAGCTCAGGTCAATGAGCTGAACCGGCTGTCGATCCAGCCAGTCGTCCTGAATTGCGGCCGCGCGAATCCACGCGCCGGTGCCGCGCCAGATCTTTACCGGGAAGAACATGAACTTGAAACCGAACGGACCTGGCAAGCTGCGCAAGTTGGTCAGCTTCTCCGCGTGCGTCCATTCTGTCAGACGGCCCGCGCGATGGATCGGGAAATACGCGGCCTTGTCTCCCTTGACGAAGCGTTCCGTCATCAGTGTGATGGGCATGTCAATAGTGGCGGAATCCGTCGCCATGACTTTGATTCCAAAGCGAAACAGATAGTTGAGCGCGCCGCCAATCATCCCTGCGGCGGCATCGGCGAAGCGCGGGTCCTCGTCGTAGCGGTCCGTGCCTCCTGTCCAAAGACAGACGATGTCTCCTTTCTTGGGCGTGTAATGGATCCTTTCCAATTCCGCCGCAACGTCATACTCGGTGATCGGTTCGGAGGGTTTCTTGTGGCGGAAGTCCAGAATCGCGCCGTTCCCGAGGCACCAATCCAGGGGAACCTCTTCGAGACGCTTCGCGGGGCGCCCCTCGCAGGTCGGGAAGAAATGATAGGGGGCATCGAGATGGCTGCCCAAGTGACTGCGGAGTTCGATTTGTTCGGTCGAAAAAAAAGCCCCGTGCGGAAGGTCAGAAACCTTCACGCCGTTGCGCCTGGCGAATATCCTGGCAGCTTCTTCATGGGAAATCGCGTTCAGTTTGAGTTCACTATTCTCCATATGCTCAGGCCTGAGCGAAACGCTGAGGTCATAGATTTTAGGCATACGTCCTCCAGGAAACTGAGAATCGATTCTACGAAGTTTCTTCCTCGGATCTAGCAGGAATTTTCAATAAAGACACGGGAAATTGCCGCGCCTTCCCGCGCGGGCCGCGGAGGGGGCACAGTTCCCTGCAAAGCGGACTGAGAAATCGGAAGCAGAAGCCAATCGGGAACTACAGGAAACCTCTGAATGGCTGGCTGTCTGAGGCCAGCAAGGCGATTAGGGGAATGATTCTAAAGGGCTGATCCGTTTCCCACGCGGAGGTTCAAAGAAGTGTCAGTCTTAGAATCAGGATTCTCTTCGCCCCAGCCAAATTCCACCTTGCCGCGCATGCGGGCGCCGGCGGCTACGGTCAGGGATTGGGCTTTTAGGTCTCCGATGATCTGTCCGGATTCCAAAAGCTTGACTTGAGATGTGGCATTTACGTTGCCTTGCACGGTACCTTCGATCGTAATGGTGTCTGCATGGATTTCTCCGGTAACTTGGGCGCCCGATTCGATGCTCAAATCACCGTGGACCTGGAGGTCACCTTGGAATTGTCCGGCGATGCGCACGCTTCCATGCCCGACGATTTTTCCCTCGATCGTAAGGTCTGTCGAGATGAAAGATTCCTTCGGACTGCCATTAAACCGTTCCGTCGCTTGCTTCATAGATTCCCCCATTGAAATGTTTGTTTCCACCGGCGTCTCTGTTGGCTTTTGAGATAGCTCTTTGACTGTCGGTTCTTTCCAGAGAGACATGCGCTCCTCCTTATCAAGAAATACCATACTCTGTGACCCTTTTACTAAAGGAAATTTCAGTAAGCAACAGGCGATTCAATGAAAACGCAAAAAGAATACCATCGGCATGAGGGTCATAAGGCAATAGGCATAATCGAGAACAAGGGGTGCAATTCGTACAATTTCGCGCACCGCTTTGTGCAAATTTGCGCCCGGGGCCAGGATACGCTTGCTACCGTTGACAAGCAAGGATGTTAGTTAGCCTGAAGGGCGCAAAAGCAGGATTGGAGTGTGACGGCATGAATGACGCTGAGGTAGGTCTTGAACTGGTCCTCGCCGTCCTGCTGGGATTGCTTGTCCTGAAAGTAGTCGGTGTGCTTGAAGGAAAATTCAAGTAGGGGCGCCAAATCTCTATCTAGCTAATCATCCAGCCAGACACAAGAATTTTCTTCGCCTCAATCCTGGTTTGCCTCCCGCATTTGAGCTGATGCGAGAGATCGAGCTCAAGCTATGATTGAAATGACTTTCAAGGGACTCCGGTTAAGCAGCATCCGGTGCGTGCGTTTCCAGGACCGGTATAAGAAAATCGCACTTCCAATGAAATCCATCTTTGCTGACGTAGACCGCCATTGTCGGTGTGCTTTCGCCGCTGGCGCAAAAAAGCGCGAGCCGAGGCGCCCCATCTTTCAAGCTCTTCCGTTCTTGACAATGATAGCCGAAAATCTCTGATTTGTTCTGAAGCACGGTTTCCAATGACCATAGAGTTTCCAATGACCAGACGTCGCGCCCGGAAATTTCTATCTGAATCCAATAAACAGGGCTCACTCCGATAATGACTTCAAGGTCCGGAAGACTCTTTCTCTGGCGGACTGCGATGCGTATAGGAGGCTTACCGGAAGCGGCGGATCTCAGCGTTGTGCGAAAGACTTCCGCCAGCAATCTTTCCAGGAAATCATCCTCCGAGTAAACTTTGGGAAGGTCGGGAGGAATGGTGACCAGAACCGGTTGTAAGTCGCCCGGACGACTCTGAGCGAATTGACGCCGGGCAGCCTCAATAAGCTTTTCCAGATCGACGGTTTTCATAAGCCGCGCCGGCGGGCAACCGGTCTCCGAACCCGCCAACACCAAACAATCTAAATCAGGACTCGATTAAGAGGATGTGACCTCACTATGAAATTTCTGTGAACTCTGCTGTCCGGATCACGTGACCAAAACACAAGAGCGGAAGGCTTTCCAGCAGCCTTGAAGCGAGGCAGGATCACCTTTGTCACGAAACAACGCCGGCTACGGCCGCATGCTGGGCCTGTACCGTTTGAAGCCGGCAGTGAAGAGCGAACAAAGTCAGTCCAGATCCGTTACCGCGCCTTTTGGGCATTTCGGGAGACCCTGCCCAATAGCTAGTTTCCAGCGGAGACGGCGAAATTCAAGTTTGTTTGTACACGAGGGCGCTGAGACGCAGTCTTCAGCTACGCGAACAATCAAATAGCCTTCGCTCCGCTACCATTGTCACGCGAATTTTTACCGCGCTTCATCTCCCCTTAATTTATTGCGCCTATTTTCATTGTGTTTTGTAGAACAACACAGGGAGGAGAAGATGAAGGACCAGCGATTGAATTTTACAACATTGAGCGTCTTGCTCGCTGCCTTGCTGGTGTGGGTGGGGCCGTTGTGGGCGGACAGTGTGGACCAGCGAATCAAAGAATTAAAGGATGAGGTGGCGCGGCTTGAGGCTGAACAGCAGCGGGAGAAGAGCGAGCAGATGGAGTTGCGCAAGGACGCGCTCGCAGCGGAGGCAGCGCTGCCGAAGTTTGAGTATCGCCCAGGCAATGGCCTTACCATTAGCGCGGCGGATGAATCCTGGCAATTCAGCGTATCGATGCGGCTAAACATCAACATGTACAACTTTGTCAACGGAAGGCCGAATTTTATATTCGGCTCCAGCGGTCCGACGATTGCCGACCGGGTGAGCGGCGCGGGAACGCCGTCCAGAGCGACCCATGGCAGCGCGGCAGCGCAGGCGGCTTGCCTGTCGGGCGCTGCGGCATGCGGTGGCACGCCGCGGGCTACAGGTACCGACGTCTTGGAGTTTTATCCCCGGCGCGTTCGTTTGTACTTTAATTATTGCTGGGACGATTGTTTCTGGCAATTGATGACCTCTATCGACGGCGAGACGGCGCCCAGACAGGCGAGCTGGCGTGATCAGGAGGTTTACATGCACTTTGAGAAGTGGAATCCTTACTTCCCGTATCTCTCGTTCGGTCTGCGTCGGGGCGGAACGACGGGGAGGACGTACGAGGGGCGGAGTTCGACGGGCGATGCCAAGGCTGAGCATCCCATCCTCTTAGACGCTTTCAACTGGAATACTGACGGCGACCACTCGGGCGCCGGACTCGGTTGGGACAGGGTCCCGGTCGGGGATGGCGATTTTCAGCTGTTTCTAAACTGGGCTTCGTCCCGGTCGCTGACCTGGCAGGATTATGTGGCCACCGATCGCTCGGGCATGATCGGGTTCGTTGGCAGTCGGCCCTTCTCCAAGTTGAAGGACAAGAAATGGATCAGTGGTCTAGACGTTGGTTTCGGCTGGCAATTTCAGAGCTACGACAACCCGCTGCTGTTGCCCGAGGGCGACCCAGGCGCGGTCAACCTCAGGCTGCGCAATTCTGAGCGCAGAGCCCGGCAGGATTTTTGGCGCCCCGCGGCGCTCAGTAACGCGGCAATCGACACACTAAGCAACGCAACTACAGGCACAACCGCAGGAGCTGCCCACACGACCAGCGGTCAGAACGTCGGCGGGGGCTTTGCCTATGTTCTTATTCCGGGATTCCAGTGGACGATCGGACCCTACAAGGCGCGGTTTAACTACATGACAACACGCTACGCGAGTAACGACGATCATATCGGAGGAGTCTCGGGCTACGGCTTTGATGTGGGCCACCAGGTCTTTGTCTGGAGTCCGAAGGGTTTTCTGACGGGTTCGCCGTCCACTCCTGGTTCGCTGATGCTGGGTTATAGTTATGAACACGGTATCATGAGTTGCGGTGTTCACTGTGATGCTGCACCAGGGGACGGCGCATTTCATAATCAGAGCTATGTTCTTAACCAGACGGCACTCTGGTATTGGATCCGTCCCGCGCTGAGAGTGGGTCTCTGGTGGAACTACTGGGGCTACTCCAATACCCCCGGGCAGACGCAGATCGCGATCGGCTGTACCAAAGATGAGAGCGCTTATTCGGCGATCTCCTCGAACGCTAATAAGCGGGCCGGGAAAGACTGCTGGTGGAATTCGGTCAATCTGGGATTTCAGATTCAGTGGTAAAGCGGAAGGATCGAAGACAAGAGCACGGGGACGCCAGCGGATGGCGTCCCCGTGCCGTGCTCCGGAAGTCTGCCGGGCCGTTTTGAGATCCGCGCACGAACGGCGCGAGATCGATCTGTCGCATCAGGTTCCGGTCCCTGCCTAAGGTGCACAGAAGGAGATCTGCGATTAATCCTGCAAAACTTGCCAGGGCTTAGGATTGCCTGCGGGCAACTACCCTCCCTGAACCGAACAGTGAATCTCAGTTCTCAGCAAGCGCAAATCACAGCAGAGGCGTCACGCTGCTTTTTTCTTTCGCCCAAGCGGCCTGACTGCGAGTCCGAGCTTGCGGGCTTCTTCGGCACATGCGGCACATACTCTCATGCGGATCTCGTCACTTGAGACAAGGTATGTAGCCACTTCACCGCTAGCGCACCTGTCGCAAGTGAGCGGCTGGCGCCGGATGCCTCTAATCTTGGCAACTAAAGAGGTTATTTTTTTAAACGGGCTCATGAATTAAATCGTAGCAAGTTTCCAAGCCTTATCAAGTAGATAACGGCAGAATCGAAATAATCCGATCAATTCCTCCAGAGATTGCTCGGGTCCAGACCCCGGCGAACGGTGAAACTTGCCTCCTTACCGGTCTTTCTGACAGGCAGTTTCATCGTCGCTGGCTTCGAGGCGGTAACTTTTGGCCCCCGTTTCCGTGGTGCTGTGTGGAATTTCAAAGTAATTTTCGCACGCGGGATCGCGAAAAAGGAATAAGAGTAGCGACGACCTTTGTGACGAGTTGCGTTATTTGCTGCTGCGCGTCGGAGGCATGGGTTCCCCGGTACAGATGCTACTCTGAATCCACTCCGCCTGAGTGACCGCGTAGACTCGGTACTTCTCCGGTTTGCTCGTGGGCCCCATGCCGAGAATGACGTTAGCTCTATGAGAATTCATCAGGACATGATAAGAGAGTTCCATAATAAAATGTAAAGGAGCACTTTATGTCTGATTATAAAACCATTTTGGTTGACAAGAAGGACGGAATCGCGACGATTACCCTGAATCGCCCCGAGAAGAAAAATGCCATGAATCCGCAACTCCATCTCGACATGAACGATGCGTTGATGGAACTGGAGGATGATGATGAAGTGAGGGTCTTGGTCTTAACCGGAGCCGGTGACGCCTTTTGCGCCGGCCAAGACCTGAAAGAATATTTTTTCGATATTGACGGCGACCGCAAAGCGCGGCGTAAAGCGCGCGACGCTTCCGTGAGCTGGCGCAGTTACAAGCTAAGGCTCTTTCCACGGCCGACGATCGGCGCGATCAACGGCTGGTGTTTCGGCGGCGGCTTTTCGATTGTGTGCGCGTGCGACATCGCGATTGCCGCCGACGACGCGATGTTCGGCTTGAGCGAGGTCAATTTCGGCAAGATCCCGGGCGGCATGGTGACCAAAGACGTGACCGATATCTTGCATCCCCGGGATGCGATGTTTTACATACTCACGGGCAGAAAATTCGACGGCAAGCAGGCCGCGGCGATGAAGTTTGTTAACTATTCAGTCCCGCGGGCAAAGTTGATGGAGGAAGTCTACAGCCTGGCGAACGAGCTGAAGGCGAAGCACCCTGAGGTTCTGCGCATTGCCAAAGAGACCTACAAGTACGGCAAGAGATTCACGTTTGAAGAAGGTTACGCCTGGGCCACGGCGAAGTCGAACCAGCTTGATTACCTCACCGGCAAGACTTGGAAAAAGGGCGTGACGCAATTCAAGTCAAAGGAAATGCGCCCCGGCCTCGATACCTACAAGTGGGATAAGGAATGATTAGAAAAGTAAAAAGGCAAAAGGAAAAATTAAAAAGTGGAAACCTAACGCTTACTCGACAGCCAGCGTTTTCGAAGGGCCTGCGGGCCTAGAACTGTACCCTAGGATGATTCATGCATCGGGAGCGGGCAGAATATGAATGATATATCGTTGCAACAACCGACAGATCGCTATATCGAAAGCCGTGGGCAAAAGCTTCATTACGTGGAGTGGGGGGATCCAGCGCTGGAAACGCTTCTCCTCGTGCACGGCAACCGGGACCAATGTCGGAGCTGGGATTTCTTCGTCGCCGAGCTTCTGAAGCTGCATCCCTCGTCGCACGTCGCCGCGCTTGATCTATGCGGTCACGGCGAGAGCGAATGGAACGCGCCGACGCAAGGGTATCGGCACGAAGACTTTCTTTTCGATCTTTGCGCCGCCTTTCAATCCATCAACAAGAGGACGATCGATGTCATTGGCCATTCTCTTGGCGGGAGCATGGCTTTGCTCTTTACCGGTTGCTTTCCCGACCGGGTAAAGAATCTCGTTCTCGTGGAATCCATCGGGCCTTACGCCAAGAAGGACGAGGAAGTGCCGGAAATCCTGGCGGAACACGTAGAAGGAAAGGAACTAAACTTGGAGCGAACTGCGCACGGGACTCTCGACGAGGCGGCGCAAGCTATCAAGAAAAGATTTCCCTCGATTCCCGATGAGGTTTGTGCTCATATGGCATCTTGGGGCACGAGCAGAACCGCAACCGGCTTTGTCTGGAAGCATGATCCGCGGCTACGGCTGCACTCTCTCGCGACTCTATCGGAGGAACAAATTAGGGCTTTCATTCGCCGGGTCACCTGTCCGACGCTCATCGTCTATGGCAGCGCCAGCGGCTTTGCGAAATCGTCGCGCGCGGCGCGGCTGAGCCTGTTTTCCGGGGATAAAGTGGAAGTTCCCGGTGCCGGCCACCATATTCCTCACGAGCGGCCCGCGGAACTGGCGAAGAAAGTCTCGTCTTTTCTTTTTCACGTTTAGAAGCGCCGTGAACTATGGTGACGCCGTGACTTGAAGGGAAACCGCCATTGCATTAGGCTAGGCACAATCGAATTCAAAGAGAGGAGAAGCGACAGATGAATAAAACTTACGAGACATTATTGGTGAAAACGGAAAACGGGCTCACGACGATCACGCTGAACCGGCCGGAGAAACGCAACGCGATGAGCCCGCAACTCCACAAGGACATGTACGGCCTCTTGAACGAAATCCGATATGACAACGACACGCGCGTTATCATTCTCACCGGCGCCGGGGAAAGCTTCTGCGCCGGCCAGGATCTCAAACAGTACTTCTTGGAGATGGATTCGCAGCCTGCCAGCGTGCGCGATGAAGTGCGGCGCATGTCGCGTCTCTGGCGCAATCAAATCTTGCGCACGCTTCCGCAGCCCGTGATCGCCAGGATCAACGGCTGGTGCTTTGGCGGGGGCTTTACGGTGGTTACGGGATGCGACATCGCGATTGCCGCAGAGGATGCAACTTTCGGCTTGTCGGAAGTGAATTTTGGCCATTTTCCCGGTGGCGAGGTGACCAGTGTCTTGACCGAGCAACTTCAGCCCAAGCATGGCCTGTTTTATGCCTTAACGGGGAAAACCTTTACCGCAAAGGAAGCCGAGCGCATTGGTTTTATCACCAAGGCAGTACCGCGAAGCGAATTGGATAAAGAGACGATGGCGATTGCCAACAACTTGTTGGAAAAAGACCCGCTCGCGCTGCGCGCGGTCAAGGAGGCCTGGTACTATACGTTCTATTCCGACCCGGACGTGAGTTATGAGATTTCGAATCTCATTACCGATCGCCTCCAGCGCGAGCATAAAGGCCGCCCGGGTATAGAACAGTTCCGGGACAAGAAGTACCGGCCGGGCCTGGGCGCATACAAATGGGAGGATAAATAACCGCCGGCAGCGTTCACGAAGATGGAGGTTCAGTGATGGATAATCGCTTGCGGTCCGCGCTCGGTTCTCTTTTTTGTTTTCTGGCGCTTATTGGATCTTTCGCGCTTGCCGGCGCCGCGACGCGGGAGCAAATTCTCGAAGGCGCGAAAAAAGAAGGCGAGATCGTTCTGTACGCTTCGATGAATATTCAGGAAGCGAACGCGATGATTTCGCGGTTTCAGGAGAAATACCCGTTCGTGAAAGTCAAGTTCAACCGCACGGGAAGCGAGAACTTGCTCACCAAGATATTCGCCGAGGCGCGGGCGAAAAGGTCTTTTGCGGACGCCGTCCAGACGCTCGGCTTTTCCATGCATACGCTGCGCAAGAGTCAAATATTGGGGCAGTACATTCCAGCGGAGGACGCGGCCTATCCCAAGGATTTCAAAGAGGAAGGATACTGGACCACGGTTTATACGAATCCTTACGTCGTTGCTTACAATACGAAACTCGTCAGCAAGGATATGCTTCCGCATGCCTGGGAGGATCTGCTGCACCCGCGTTGGCAAGGCAAAATGATGATCGAACCGAGCAAGGTCGATTGGTTTGGCGGAGTGCTGCAGCTGATGGGCAAAGAAAAGGGAATCAAATACATGAGAGAGTTGGGCAAACAGAGCCTCATGACGCGCACGGGCCATGACCTAATTGCGCAGCTGGTGGCGGCCGGCGAGGGTTATTTGGACGTCGATATTCCCGCTCCTTCGGTGGACCGCGTGCGTTCCAGGGGGGCTCCCATTGAATGGGTGGCTTTTCCCCCGGCGCCGGCGTCAATGATCGGGATCGGAATCACGTCGCAGCCGGTCCATCCCAATGCCGCTAGGCTCTACGTTGATTTTGTGCTTTCTCACGAAGGGCAAAAAATCCTTGCGGATATGGGCCGTTATCTGGCGCGGAACGAATTCATGCAGGAGCAGTCGGCGCGGGCGCAGGGGCTAAAGATGTTCCCCGTCGACCCGGACCTGGGAGAGAACACGGCGGAATACTTCAAGCTCATGCACGAGATTTTCGGCCAGTAGCCGTTGCCACAGAGTAGGAGGAAAAAAATGCGTATCATGTTCTTGAATCATCAGGCGAAGCGTGAAGGCGGGCCCGCGTACGAGGCGCGGGTGGCGGCCCTGCTCAATAGTTACGCCTCTCCTGGGACCACGGTAGAAATGAATTACCCTGATGATCTCGGCGCCAGTGAAGTCACCGCCCATCTGCGCAAGAGCCAGGCGCTCGCCGGGTTACATCACGCGCTGGAAACTCCGGCGCTGGTCAAGAAAATCATCGAGGCCGAACGCATGGGATTCGACGCCGTCGTGCAAAGCAACACCTTCGACCCGGGCGTAGAAGTGGCGCGGTGCGCGGTGCGCATCCCGGTAGTGGGAGTGTTGCGCGCTTCGTGTCATTTCGCTGCGACTCTTTGCGACCGCTTCGCCCTGATCGCACCGCTGGACAGCCACGCTATCTATGCGCGGCGGATCATGCACAATTATGGCTTTGATAATTTTCTCTCGGGGATCAAGGCGATTAACACCTACGAGGCAGGTGATCTATCCGCCTACCGCGATCTCATTATCGAGAAGACGCTGACAGTCGGGAAAGAACTCATCGCCGAGGGCGCTCAAGCGCTGATACCCCTGGGAGGCCGCCTCGTTCCCTACGTGGTATCGCCGGAGGAACTTGAAGCGGAGTTGAAAGTGCCGGTCATCAATACCAAACTTGTCGGGATTCGCCATGCGGAGACACTGGTGCTTGGAAAAACAAGTCATAGCCTGGCGAGTTATCCGTGGTCTGCCGGCCTGACGCCGGATAACGTTACCCGCCGTGGCGCCTGAGAATAGAGCCGGTCTCGCGGTCCTATTTCTTCAGTACTTCCATGACTTCGAGCCGGACGGCCTCCGGCCCCTCGAAGAAGCAGACATGGCGGCCATCGGGCAACTGCCGCTCTTCGAGAATGCGCACGCCTTTTGCCTTGAGTTTCTCCACTGTGCCTGAAAAATCGTCGGCGTCTAAAGCTAGGTGTTCCATTCCGTAGTGCTGTTCCAGTTTTTGCTCGGCCAGAAATCCGGTAACGTTCAGGTTGAGTCCGTGCAAGTGGAGACGGTAGCTGACCGCGCCGCCTCTGCGATTCTCGGACGTGATCTTGCCGCCCAGGTTGTCGACAAAAAAGCTCGCCGTTTTTTGCGGATCGGAAGTCTTGATATGAACATGGTTGATTTTGAACGCCATGGTAAGCCTCCTTTGGTTCTTCGGGCATATCCAGGCTGAGAAATTACATAGTTAATGTTGTTGATGTCAACCACCGATCCGGCATCAAACGGGGATGGTTTATTTGACAGACTTTCCGTGCCTAGGGTACTCAGCGAAGAATCATAGCAATCGAAGAATTTCATGGAGTTTGCGCAGCGAAGCGCGCGACGCACACGAGGGGCAGTACAACTTAAAATATTGCCTGGCGGTGACGTTGCTCGACGGGCAGATGGGACTCAAGCAGATGACGACCGGCGGGAGGGGGAATAAGCCTTCCCTCTCGGGCGTGGGGATATGGAAAATCATCTGATCGAAGCAAATTACGAACGTAAACTTTAGAGGAGAGCCAGCCGACACTTAAAAATAAAGGAAAAAAGAGAATGAACACTTTACCACTGCGGTTTATAAATCACTTGCCTCTAGCAATTCCAGAAAGGCTTTCATCGGTTTCGAAAGGTTTCTATTCTTATGCAAGATTAACTTGAATTGTCGCGTCATTGAAAGTCCTGAAATCCTGATGGGGACTAGAAGACCACTTTTTGTCTCCTGTTGTATCCTGGCTAGCGAAATAATAGAGATACCCAGACCTTCCGAGACCGCCGCTTTGATCACTTCGGTATTATCAACCTCCATGACACATCGGTATGGGATGGTGGCTGTCGCCAGATGTTTTTCTATGATCTTCCGCGTATATGAGTTTTTAGGACCTAAGATCAAAGGTAGGTTTCCAAGTCTCTTAGGAGACACCTTTCGGAAGCCCGCGAGATTGTGGTTCCGGGGAGTAATGATAACCAACTCGTCTGTGAAGCTGCTACGCGTCTCGAGCCTCGAGGAGGTTCCAAAGCTATCGTTTACAAATCCAAGATCTAGGTCGTTCGAAAGAATCCTTTCTTCTATCTTGCGGCTTTGCTCAAGGGACAACTGCGTCTCAACTTTAGGAAATCGCTTCTTAAACTGAACTAAGATTCTCGGCAGCAAATAGATTCCAACCGTGGTTGCAGCTCCGCATCGAAGTTGCCCGATCTCAAGCCCTTTAATTTCATCAATGGCCTGCTGCATTTCGGTTAGCACATCTGTTAAACGAGTTACGTATTCTTTAACAACCCGGCCTGCATGGGTCAGTTGAATGGTTCTCCCGAGGCGCTCAAAAAGCTCAGTTCCTAACTCTTCTTCAAGCTTCTTAATATTGACGGAGATAGCTGGCTGGCTCAACCGCAAGGATTTTGAAGCTCGATTAAATCCGCCGTGCTTGACAACCGCCTGGAATATTCTCAGTTGATACGGAATCATTATAATAATGGATAAGTTTAATAATAATTATCTATTAGACTTATACATTGGTTTTGCTAAATTTCAACTAGTCTAACAAGTTTCGACGAAAGGAGCGTGATACGAGATGTTAACAATTGTTGCAGTGGGTGATGTCCGGGTCTTCCGGGAGGAACCGGAGACGACATTTGTGCACGTTAGTGACATCCTCCAGGGCGCCGACATTGCCTTTTGCCAGTCGGAGTCAGCCTATTCGGATAAAGGGTCAATGGGCTCCTCCGGGCCACGCGGCGCCGCACCCAGGGATCTGAAAGGTTACCCAGCGTTTGCGGCGGCGGGGTTTGACGTGGTGTCCATGGCCAGCAATCACATCATGGACTGGGGTCGAGACGCCCTATTGGATTGTATCGAACGCATGCGACGGGACGGAATGCATCCTGTAGGCGCGGGAAAGGACATCGAGGAAGCCCGGCAGCCGGTCATCCTGGAGCGCAACGGCACCCGGATCGCCTTTCTAGCCTACTGTTCGGTCGCACCCGTCGGCTACTATGCGGTCCCCAGGCGCGCGGGAGTAGCCCCTATGAGAGGTATTACACACTATGAAATGCTGGAGAACGACCAACCCGGCACACCGTGTGAGATTATGTCATGGCCGCTTCCGCGGGATCTCAAGTCACTGGAGGATGATGTTCGACGTGCCCGAGAGCAAGCCGATGTTGTGGCCGTGTCACTCCACTGGGGAGTGCATTTCATCCGGGCCGTGATCGCTGACTACCAGCCGATGGTGGCGCACGCGGCGATCGACGCCGGAGCCGACATCATCATCGGTCACCATCCCCATATTCTCAAGGGTGTAGAGGTCTACAAGGGCAAGGCCATCTTATATAGCATTGGCAATTTCGCAATAGACAAAGCGGCTGGCATGGCTGGCGACACTCCATGGAAGCGTACTAGACAACGCATTTTCAAGGAGCTTTACCGTGTGGATGAGCATGAACCTGAGGCCGTAGGCGGAGCCATCGGCGGGTTTCAGGATGATCGTCAGTACAGCATGATCGCAAAAATCACAGTAGACAACAAGAAAATCCAACAGGTGTCGTACATCCCGATCATTATTAACCAGCAGAACCAGCCGGAACCGGTTTCTCCTTCCGAACTCGGAGGTCAAAAAGTCATGCGGTACGTGCAGGATGTGACCGGGGAAGCTAATCTAAACGCCACCTTCCGAGTAATGGGAAATGAGGTCGTAATCGAGGGCGGTGACGAGGCTAAGCACAGCAAGAAAGAACGGTCCGTCGCACACGGTTAATCGCAGGGGAGGAGGACTTTATGCGCACTAAAAAGATCGTTGCCTCCGTCATTTTTCTATTTCTCTTCATATCATTCATTACGAACGTGATGGCGGACAATGTTTCTCTGCTGCAAGCCAAGAAGGAGGCTGAGGCCAAGGGGTATATCTTTTTTACCACTCACGAGGAAATTGTGGCCGGAGCAAAGAAGGAAGGAAAACTCAGTGTAAGTAGCGGCCTGGAGACTGCGAATTATAAGCCTTTGATTAGTGTCTTCAAGCAAAAGTATCCTTTCATGGTTGATATTCAGGTTGGGGAGGTCCAAGGCACTGATGCTTACCAGAGGTTTGTCTTGGAGATGAAGGCGGGCCAAGCCAAAGAGTGGGACATCGCCCATATACCCATCGACTTTGCCCAAGAGTATCCGCCTTATCTTATGAAGTATGACATCCTAGGCATGGCCAACCACAACGTGCTTCGAATCGATCCTCGAATGGTCCACCCTGTCGAGAGGAACATGGTGACCGTGACAAGCAACATCACAGTCGTGCCGTACAACAGCCAGCTTATCTCGGAAGACAAGGTTCCCGCAAAGTGGGAGGATTTTCTGAAACCTGAGTTCAAAGGAAAGAAAATTCTTGCCGATCTTAGACCCTTGGCACTAGCGGGTCTCGTACCCGCTTGGGGGTTGGAACGAACGCTGGATTTCGCTCGGAAACTGGCTGCCCAGCAGCCTGTGTGGGGTAGTGGCGCCACTAGACTGAATACTCGCATAGCGACCGGAGAGTTTTCCGTTTACTTGGCTTCTAATTTCAGTTCGGTTAGGAGAGCTATGAGCAAGGACCCGACAGGAAGCCTTAGGTATAAGATTATTGAGCCCATCCCTACTAGGATCGTCGATCAGAGCGCCGCTATCCTCAAGACGGCCGGTCACCCCTATGCCGCCCTTCTCTGGCTTGAATTTCTTGCCTCTCCGGAAGCTCAAGAGATAATCGACAAATATGAGCCTCTTAGAGCATCGCTGTTTACTCCAGGATCGGCCATAGAGCAGGTGACACGGGGCAAGGAGCTATCCCTGGTAGACTGGAATCATTTCACCAAGTACCAGGAATATAACGCGAAGATATTCGCAGCCTGGGGATTCCCAAGAGCGAGTAAATAGGAGAAGGAAGTCATCTCACGTAGGGAATTTTGTCGCGTGAACGGTACCTTTGTTGCAACGTCAACACGAGGCCGAGGATCCCCATTCCGCTCTATAATGTCTCGCATCTCCTGAGGGTAGGAGATAGGTGAATGGGGGGCCTAACAATTCGATCGGTGATGCAAAGTAACGTTTAGGAAGCGGTTAAAATCTTTAGTCGGAAGACAAATTCTGGAGTTAGCAGATCTCATCACCAAACAGATCCACAAGGCTTACATCCATCGCTAACGAAGATTTATCTTGGTAGAACCACGCGTGATTGATCCAAGAATGCTGTCCGGGAAAACTGTGGCAACCGGAGAGGATTTGTTTCTAGACGAATACAAACTGTTTATGAGAGGGAGTTTAGCAAATGACGGCATTGTCTTATGACGTAATTGTTGTAGGGGCGGGGAACGCGGGGTTGTGTGCCGCACTGGCAGCGCACCAGATGGGGACGAAAGTCCTCCTTCTGGATAAATGTCCTAAGCCAAGCCGCGGAGGTAACACGCGCCTGTCGGGCGGAGGGTTTCGCTTTATCTATAGCAACGTCAACGATCTAAGACCGATGCTTCCTGATCTTTCTGATGCTGAAGCGGCAAGACTCGAGGTAGGAAGCTACAGTTCGTCGGATTATTATGACGACGTGATGCGGGCAACGGAGTATGCCGCAGACAAAAAATTGACGCGAATCCTTGTCGAAGAGTCGTATTCAACGGTCCGTTGGCTCACCGAGATGAATGTAAAGTGGGCTTTGTCCATGAGACGTCACGCCGTCAAGTTGGGAGAGAAGATCCGATTTCCCGCCGGTCGTGTAATGTCAGTGAAAGACGAAGGCCAAGGCTTTATCGAGATGCTTTTCGGGACGGCGGAAAACACGAGTATTGAGATCATGTACGAGGCCAAGATGTTGGGCTTTTTGTTCGATCAAAAACGAACCATCAATGGCGTCAGCATTCAAACTAGCGATGGTGTGAAAGAATTAAAGAGCCGAGCCGTTGTTCTGGCTTCGGGGGGCTTTGAAGCCAATGCTGAAATGCGGGCGAAATATCTAGGACCCGGCTGGGAAACGGTGAAAATCAGGGGATCCCGTTACAACTCAGGGGAAACATTGGATATGGCATTGCGGTTTGGCGCCCTGGCCGCGGGTCAATGGAGCGGATGTCACGCTGTCCTGGTCAACGCGGAGGCACCTGAGGTAGAGGCCGCTCATGATCAGATGTACTCGTATCCCTACGGGATCATGGTCAATATCAACGGAAAGAGGTTCGTCGACGAAGGCGAAGATTTCTACAACCACACGTACGGTAGGCTTGGCAGGGAAATCTTGCGGCTTCCGTGGAGGACCGGTTTCCAGATCTTCGACAGCAAAGTAAAACATTTGTTACGCTCCGAATACAGCCGTGGGGCCGGAGTTTCGGCAGATTCTATTGAAGCGCTTGGGAGGAAATTTCCGGGTCTCAACTGGGAGAACCTTGTCAGAACCGTCAAAGAATTCAACGAGGCAGTGCAGGACGGCCCGTTCGAGCCGACAAAGAAAGATGCTAAGTGCACCCAAGGGATCAGCCCCGTAAAGTCGAATTGGGCGCAGCGACTGGATGCGCCGCCGTTTTACGCCTATCCCGTGACATGCGGAATCACGTTTACATTTGGCGGAATAGGAATCACCGAGAAGGCGGAGGTAGTGGATGCGGAAGGAAAGACAATCCGGGGGTTATTTGCAGCCGGCGAAATTACCGGCGGCTCATTCTATGAGAATTACCCCGGCGGTTCCGCGCTGATGAAAGGGGCCGTCTTTGGAAGGATTGCGGGCCTCAGCGCAGCTTCTGCGAGCAAATCAGGTCAGTCGTGATCGCTTTCACCTGAGACCTACGGGTTTCAGGTTGATGCGGGAGGAAACGGTATGCAACGGCAGGAGGGTGTGACGCGGGAACTTGCTCATTTTACCGCGAGCCTACGCTACGAAGATATTCCGAGCGAGGTGATTGAAAAGACCAAAGATTGCATTCTCGACCAGATAGGTGTTGAACTCATCGGCTCGACTTTGGAGTGCAATAGAATTGCCCATCGATACGTAGCTGGGATGGGAGGTAGAGCGGAAAGTACTATTGTAAATTATGGAACCAAGGTGCTCGCCCTTGATGCCGCTTTTGTGAATGCAACCTTTGGTCAAGGATGCGAGTTGGATGATGTTGGCTTTGGCTCAGGAGGACATCTTAGTGCTGCCACGGTTCCGGTGGCGCTCTCTCTGTGCGAAAAAAGACCTACTAGTGGAAGAGAAGTGATTGCTTCCGTGGTGGCTGGTTGCGATGTGATGTATCGCATGCTTTTTGCCGTCCGGCCTTCCGCCAATAGACGAGGTTTTCACAGTCATGGAATTGCCGGACCCTTTGCTGCTGCCGCTACCGCGGGGCGATCGCTGAACTTGAGCCAGGAAGAGATGCTTAACGCATTTGGTATTGCGGGTAGCCACGCCGCTGGATCTACCGAATATGATCTGACCGGGGGAGAAGTGAAGCGGATACACGCAGGACTTGCCGCTCGTGCCGGGATTCAGTCAGCAATGTTGGCGCAACTCGGTCTGACCGGACCTCCAACAATCATCGAAGGAGAAAGGGGATTTTGCAAGATTTTCGCTGACCATTACAAGCTAAATACGATCACCGAGAACCTGGGAACGGATTTCAAGATAATGAGAACATGGTTCAAGATCTATCCTTGCGTCAGCACAGTTCAAGGTGTCATTGACGTATTAGCACTACTTATCGAACGAGACCACATTCGACCCGAAGGAGTAGAAGAGATTCAGGTGGGGCTGTCAGAGACCTCCGCCATGCACGGAGGAGCTATCTATGAACCGCGCGACGTAACGAGTGCGCAGTTCAGTCTTCCTTTTTCTGTGGCCTTGCGGCTTTTGAAGAACGACAACGATCTTAGCCTCTATATGGACCAGAAATTATGGGGAGATGCAAACCTACTTGCGGTAGCAAAGAAGGTAAAAATTTATGGTGATCCCCAGGCAACAGGTGACAAGAATTACGCAGTTAATATGGAAGTTAGACTGGTGGATGGAACGATCGCTCAGGCCTATCAGCAATTCCCGCGAGGCTGTCCTTTCAATCCGGTCACGCGGGATGAGCTGCGAACTAAATTTAGCAAGTTGGCTAGTGTAGTGCTGTCCGCTGGCCGGATTGAGGAAATAATTGAAAAAGTAGACCAGCTTGAGAAGCTCGATGATGTCTCGAAGCTGGTCCCGTTGTTCCTGGCATGAGTGGTGGAAATCATTCTCACGGCAGGTTTATTTTCTGCGGATTGCGGTCAGCCGCGTTTTCGCAACTCTACTAAAGTTCAAGCAGCTTTAGTCTCAGGTCTACTTCCCGTTTGAGTCAGTAATATCCAGCGCCGAACCTCGTAATTATTTGACAGCATTTGAGCGACTGTGATAGGGGCGAATAGAGAGAAGAAGAGCTCTTCCTTAAGGTTCTATTACATAGAATTGAGGTTCTTTATGAATTCAAGCACTGAACGTCTCGTTGATCTCGCGCTGAGCATCAGGTTCGACAAGCTTCCTCGCGAAGCCATTCATGAGGCGAAGAGACGGCTTTTGGATGCAGCGGGTTGTATGATTGCCGGAGCTGACGGGGCGACTACGCTCCGGGTACGGAGTGCTGTGCTGGGACTGGGTGGTTCCCCAGAGTCGAGCATCGTGGGCGCGAGGGATCTCACATCGTGTGAAAAAGCGACGCTCGTTAACGGTACGGCTCTTCGGTTCCTTGATTTTATGGACGGCCATCCGGGTCCCTATCCGTGTCACCCATGCTTCAATATTCCTCCAATACTTGCTGTTGCGGAGAGGGAGCGCGCCAATGGCGAGCGCCTCATAACTGCTATCGTGACGGGTTACGAGATCATGCCGCGCTTCCAGGAAAACGCGGGTAAGCCTGATCTCGGGGCTCGCGGGTGGGCGGGAAGCACCAATTTGGCTTTTTCCGTTCCACTCGCCTGTGCGCACTTGCTTGGTCTCAATAAGGGACAGGCGATCAGTGCAGTGGGGATGTCGGTGACGCATGGCGGCGTGCTGGATGCGTCGAGTCATGGACAAATGCCAGCCAGTAAATCCTTATTGGATGGTATGGTTGGCATGCAGGCCGTCATCTCGGGACTTCTTGCGCAACAGGGCGTCACAGGACCCAAGGAAGTGATTGACGGACGGGGCGGTTATGCGAGCGCGGTTGCTGGAGAGTGCGATTTGGAAGGCCTTCTAGCTCCGATCGGTAAATATAAAATTCTGGAGAGTTACACGAAACTGTATAACACTGGTAAATGCGGCCAGACCGCGGTCGCCGCTGCTTTACAACTTGCGCAGGAGCACCATCTTACTTGGCGTGATATGGCTTCGATTCAGATTGGACTGGCTAAAAGAGATGCCGACAGCCAATCGAAGAATCCGTCCGCGACTCGTCCGGAGAGCCGTGACACGGCCAATCACAGCGTTCGATATTGTGTGGCTGCTGCTCTGGTCGATGGAGATCTGGGTTACGAGCAGTTCGAGCCGGAAAAACTTCATTCCCCGGAAATTTTGTCTGTGCTCGATCGCACGAGCGTTTATTGGGAAAGAGAACATGACAAGCACTGGCCCGGGGCGAATCCCTCGACAATTCGGGTTCGCACAGCCAACGGACACGAGCATGCAAAGGCTGTTATCGTTGCGCCTGGCCATCCGAGTGAGCCGTTCTCGGATGAAGTGTTGGAGCATAAGTTCCGGCAACTTGCGGGTAAGCAATTGGCTTCCGATCGTCTTGAGAAAGTCATTGATGTTTGCCATAGGCTGGAGCAAATTTCCGATGTTCACGTGCTCACCGATACCCTGAGGACGCCATAACGGATCGCTCGGATAAACGCAGGGTCCCAGGCTTCTCAAAACAGGTGAGGTCCCGCCGAACTGAAAGCTCTAGCGCAAACACTATCGTGGATCAGAACGTCTTGTAGGAGGAAAAAATGCAAGGAGCAACAGAGACGCTGGCAAAGTTTGTCGCCGGCACAAAGCTAGCGGATATTCCGAGCGCTGCGGTCGAAAATGCCAAGCTCATGATTTTGGATACCTTGGGAGTGAGTCTCGCAGCGTCGCGCGACCCTGGCTGCCGATTGCTTGCGCAATGGGTCAAGGACCAAGAGGCGGCGCCGCGTTCAACTGTCATTGGACAGGGATTTCGCAGCGCGCCGTTGCTTGCGGCACTGGCCAACGGTCATACCGCGCACGCGCTCGACTATGACGACAATGGCCACTACAGCACGCAGACGTTGCCCGCGGCGCTCGCCCTTGCTGAGCCCGCGCGGGCTTCCGGAGCGAAACTCCTTCAGGGCTCATTCTTGGAGGGAAGTGTGTTTTCGTCTGGATGCGGCATTCGACGCGGGCCGGGAAAAACTGCGAGGGCCGACGTATCGCGGCTGGCATCATACCGGTACTAATGGCTCCTTGGGCGCAGCGGCGTCGGCAGGGGTGGTGCTGGGCTTGGATACGGAGCAAATTAGGACTGCCTTTGGTATCGCCGCGAACGCCGCGAGCGGCCTGCGCGCGGATATGGGCACGATGTCCAAGGCCCTGGTATCGGGCAACGCGGCGCACAATGGGGTCATGGCGGCGACATTGGCGCAGCGCGGTTTTACGGCCGAGAAGGCCGTTTTGGAAGTTCGCCAGGGGATGGCGGATGCTTTTTGCGTCGAGGGCGACATCGATTGGGAATCCATGACACGTGAGCTCGGCAAGCGCTACGAGGTGGAGCGCGGCGCGATCACCAAGGAATATCCGTGCTGCAGCCCGGCGCATCGTCCGATTGAAGCCCTTTTGCAGGTCATCAAGGAGCACAAGATTCGCGCCGAGGACGTGGACTTTGTCGAATGCGATACGCATGAATTCTCCCTTAGGCGCAGCGAAGCGCGCGACGCACACGAGGGGCAGTACAACTTAAAATATTGCCTGGCGGTGACGTTGCTCGACGGGCAGATGGGACTCAAGCAGATGACGGCGGAAAGGGTGCAGGGCCAAGATGTACAAACGTTGATGAGCGGGCTGCGCCTGGTTCCGCCGCCCGGTGGGGCGGTGGAGAGAAGGGCTAGGGAGCGGCTGGCGGTCCACCTGAAGAACGGGCAAATCTACGCCGCGGAAGTTTCTCACCCGCGCCGGATCAGCGGCAAGGAGAATCTCGAAGCGAAATTCTTTACCTGCGCGGACGGCAGCCTGTCAAAGGAGGCAGCGGCTCAGTTGCGTGATGCGGTTTTGCAATTAGATAAATTGCCTGACATTACGAAACTCATGGATATTGCGCGCTGCGGATGAGCTGGGAACTGGTTTCACGCTGGCCCGGATTACTCCGTCCTGACAGCGATCGAAAATCTGCCTGCCAGTTCCTAAAGTTCACGCAACCAGAAGTTTTGTCAATTCTCTGACGTTGCTCAAAGTGTCCAGAGCGCGAACAGACGCGATCAGCTCTTCGCCTCTTTCCTGAGACACCCGCTCTTTTGCATTATCGCGAAATTTCGCCAAGACCTCGTCCTCGGTCAGAGGATTCTTGGCATGGCCCTTCTCGATCGTGGCGGTGTACTGAAATTTGCTTCCATTCTTGAGCTCGATTGAAACCGGGCAGTATTCGCCTTTTTCGGGAATGCTTTCGTCGACGACAACGTCAACTTTTTTGAAAGCCTCCAGAACCTTGGGGTCCTTCGCCTTGGCATCGTAAAAGCTCGCTCGCTCCAGGCGTCCATCCAGGAGGGCGAGCGCGCAAACATAATTAATGGTGAATTTTCCCTGCAGGCCGGACTCGACCGCGGGGCGATAATGGCGTTTGTAGCGTAGCGGGTTTACGCGCAACTCCACGCGCGCGACGTCATCGGCGCGGATCTTGTGCTCGCGCACCAAGTGCAACGTTGCGTCTGCAGCGAGGAATTGCGGCGCGCTGCAGGGGTGCAATTTAAACGAGAGCCCGGGAGAATCCAGGTAATAAGGGTTTGCGATTCCCTGGAGCATCTTTTCGTAGTCGCATCTGCCTTCACCGAAGAAAGCATCGCAAAAACCGCGCGCGCTTTCGATAATCGCTGGATCGGCGGAAAATCCTCTTTTGGCTAGCAGCACTGCTTCGACGGCGTCGCGCGCCGTGTTGCCGGCATGAAAGGGTTTGACCATCGAGCCCTGCTGGCGGTGGAGGCCGCTGGCGCCGGAAGCTGAGATGCCAAACGCTGCTCGGACCTGATCCGAGCTAAGCCGCAGCATGCTTGCGGCCGCTGCGACCGAGGCCATGCTGCCGAAGATCGGCGTGCTATGAAATCCGCGGCTATGGATGTCGGTCGGACAGGCGGCCGAAATTTGCGTGCCCACTTCGATGCCGACGGAATAAGCGCGCAGGAAATCCTTCCCGGAAGCGCCGATGGCCTCGGCGGTGGAAAGGGAGGATGACACGACCATGCAGCTTGGATGCCCCACGTGCCCGATGTGGTCCCAGTCATCAAAATCGATGGCGTGCGCCAGCAGCCCGTTCGCAAAAGCGCCCATGGGAACGGAGGTTTTCTGGTCCGATCCCCAGATGGTGACTTCGGCCGGGCCGGCCATATATTTGCAATAGTCCAGGGCGATTTTCGCTACCGGATGTTCATATCCGGCGAGTGCCACACCCAGTGTGTCGAGAATATGCATCTTTGCATTCGCGATCGCCTGGTCGGAAATCGATGAATACTCGGCGTTGGCGATAAATGTCGCCAGCGTTTCTGTTACCGGCACGCTCATATAAGACCTCCTTCTTTGGCGGGGCGCACGGCGACGTTAGCCGCCGCGCTGACTCGGTCATTTTTTCCCTGCAGGCTCGGCCTTCGGGAATCCATAAGCTTCAAATACTTTCTTTTGTAGCTCTTGGAGCTGGGGAGCATATTCCCAAGCGAGCAAGGTAACCTTTTTCCCTTGCGTTAGCTGATAGGGAGTTGTCCCGGAGACGAACACTGACCCTGAATAGTCTCTGTTAATAATGTTTTGCGCTTCCGGACCAGCGACAAACTCGAGCCACAGGAGGCCGGCATAAGGAGAGGCAGCATTAGCGAAGACCGATTCGTGATTCCCAATGCGGAGGGGAACAGGCTCGACCACCTTAAAGTCAAGCGAGTTGGTTTTATCCTTCTCCATGGCCCTTTTTGTGGAGTTCAAATTGGCTCCCAGAAGCATGGGGTATTCTCCCGCAATCATCGCGGCAAGGGATCGGGAATGGCCGCGAATCCAGATCGGATTCTGAGCTGCCACGCCCCGCGCGAACTGTAAAGTTTTCTCCAGTCCCCAGGCCGGCACTAGGTTGGCAACTTCTTGAGGCCGAATATCTACCAGGAATTTTCTTCCCTTGTATTCCGGCTTCAAAAAGTCTTCCCAGGTGTTGGGAACCTTGTCCTCAGAAATGAGTGTCTTGTTATAAGCCACTACTTGAGTATTGGTTGTGTAAGAAACGGTATTGCGATTGACCGGATCGATCATTCCCAGCGGGATCTGCAGTACGCCTTGTTGTGCCATACCTAGGACATCGAATTTCTTTTGATGGGGTAGATAGTCGTCGTAGAAATCCGTGGTCATGTAGTTCACGTCCCAGCCTCTCGCCGTGCCGGATTTCATCTCTAAGATCATTCGTTGGTAACTATCGGTGCCGGCGATTTCTTCCGCGCGAATATCGATGAAGGGATACTTCTTCTTGAAAGCCTCTGATACCGGCTTTAGATTTTCGACCTCGAGGGAAGATATCACACGGAGTTTTCCTTCCTTCTTGGCCTTCGCAATGATCTCGTCGCGGCTGGTTTCAAAAATGTAGTTTTTCGCCTCCGCGTCTTGCTTGGCCTTGAGCAACTGAGGAGTTGGAGCGGCCGCGTAGAGCGCCACGCTGGGCAGCCACGAGGCTACGACAAAAGTAATCCAGACGCGCAAATATTGAACTTTCATGAAGCGCCTCCTGTCATGTTTGTCGATCAAAAATAGCCGGGCAAGCGCAAATCATATCCTGACCAGCGCCGCGAGGGCAACCACGTCGGTGAGATTTTCCAGATTGGCCATCGTTTGCACTACGGATTGCGAGCGGCTCTTCCCCAGCACCGCATGGCTCAGGGATAGAAATTTTTCTTCGACCTCCTCGGCGGACAGAGGATTGTAAGGCGCTCCCGGAAGGCGGTCGATCAAGATGTCGAGGTGGCGGCCATCGGACGTAGTGATCTCGACGATCGCCGAGCGCACGGCAGGGTGCCGCTTGGTCAACTCCGCGTCGGCGACGATCTGGACGCGTTTTTTTAGTTCCAGCACCTGCGGGTCGTGCATGCGCTCGAAGTCATGGGAGTTCTGAAAGTCGATCTTGCCGTCGATCATCGCCACCGCGAGCAGGTACTGGCAGTTGACGTCGGGCATATGGCGGTCATTGATCGTGCGCGCCTGGGAGTCGGGCAGGCGCACCACGATTTTCTGGATTTGCTCTTGACCCTTGAGTCCGTGCTCCTTGATCAAGCGAAAATATCCCTCCAATGTGGCCTGCATCGGCTGGCCCCCGGGATATTTCTTGATGCTCGTGTCCAGAATCTCGTAGCGCAATCCCAGCTCTTTGTTGATCTCATCCGGATGCGGGCGATCGGAGAACGCCTGCAAGACGTTTTCTTCCCCTTCAAAAACGGTCGAGGTCGCGCTGAAGCCACCCTGTGCCATCAAGGCGGCCGTGACGCCGTTGCGAGCCGGCGCTCCGGAATAACACAAGGCTTTGTCGATGTGCTCCGGGTCCTGGCGCCAGGTGTTGATTCCGCACGCCTGCGTGCCCGCCATTGCCAGAGCATAGCTCACCTGCTGAGTACTGATTCTGAGCAAGCGGGCGGCAGTAGCCGCCGCTCCGAAGCCGCCGCACAACGAGCCGGGATGGAGCCCCCGGTTGCTTACCGATTCACGATCCAGGGCCTTGTTGACGCGGCACATCACGTCGTAACCCAGGACGACCGCATCGATCAGTTCTTTCCCTGATCGGTGTTGTTTTTCCGCGATCGCCAGCGCGGCCGGCAATATGACCGAACCCGGGTGCGTCACGGTCGGAAAATGGGCGTCATCGGTCTCATCGGCATGCGCCGTCATTGCGTTCGCCAGCGCGGCCAGAATGGCGCTGGTTCTCAAGTTGGTGCCGACGACGGTTGCGTCTTCGGGCCCCGCTTGCGCGCGGACGAAGTCGATCGCCACTTGTCCAGGCTTGAGCGCGGACCCGGAAACCATGGCTCCCAGGGTATCAAGAATATGCGTTTTAGCGCGCGCCACGATGTTCGCAGGCAGCTGGCCTGCTTTTTCTCCCGTAATATAGTCGCTGAGCTGGCTGGTTAAGTGCGTTTTTGCGTCCATCGAATCCTCCCTGAGAAAGTTCGCTAAGAATCCTGAGCGAGTGCGATGCAATGCTCGGCAGGTAGCTCGATATAGACCTCCTGTCCTTTGCTGAGCTCCATCGACGGATGATATCTCCCGTAGAGGGTCTGATTGCCCACTTTGAACTGGCAATCGACAAAGTCCCCACAAAACACGGTCAACACCACCGTTCCCTTGACGACGTTGACGGTATGATTGGTTTCGAGGTGAACTCGTACATTGACAGGCTGAATGGTCAATAGAACGCGCTGCCCGGAACCGACTTCGCTGGTCTTGCCGGAGCGAAATATTCCGATCTCCGTTTCGACTGCCCAACTTGAATCCACATCCCGCGTGAGCGTTCCCGGTACCAGGTTGGTCGAGCCCATAAAAGTTGCGATGAAACTACCGGTAGGGCGCATATAGACTTCACGAGGCGGGTCCACCTGGACCAGCCGGCCATCTCTCATGACGGCAATCCGGTTTGACATGGAGAGGGCTTCGACTTGGTCGTGCGTCACGTAGAGGGTTGTAATATTAATGCGATCCTGCAGCTCCCGTAGCTCGAGGCGCATTTCGCCGCGCAGCTTGGCGTCCAGGTTGGAAAGCGGCTCGTCCAAAAGTAAAACCTTGGGTTCGCCGACCAGCGCGCGAGCCAACGCCAACCGTTGCTGCTGCCCGCCGGAAAGTTGCGCGCCTGTGCGGTTGTCCAAACCGCTCAGCTGGACCGATTCGAGCGCCTTGTGCACGCGCTCTCGAATTTCGGCGGGCGCGGGACGCTTTGAGCCTTGGCGCAGCGGGAAGGCGACGTTCTCGAACACGCTCATATGAGGCCAGATCGCGTAAGATTGGAATACCATGCCGGCGTTGCGCTTCTCCGGTGGAATGGCAATCCGTTTTTCCGGAGAAAACACGGTCGTGCCGCCCAGCTGAATCTCTCCCGAGTCAGGACGTTCGAGACCGGCGATGCAGCGCAGGATGGTTGTCTTGCCGCAACCGCTTGGGCCCAGGATGGTAAAAAATTCACCGTCGGCGACGTCGAATGAGACGCCGCGGACAGCCTCGACTTCCTCGTGTTGGGTATGAAAGGTCTTCACAAGATTTCTGACCCGGATCATTTTCGCGCTCCCGAAACCTCTCGACGGGTAATCAAATCCGCCTCGGGCGCAGCCCGCTGGCGCCCGCGATAAACGCAGCTCCCTCCTGTTTTTTGCGCATCTGCAACCGCTGCGGCGGTTTGCCCCCCGGCGCCGTCTTTCCGTGCCGGAAGTGGCCTCGCGGGCGAAGGAAACTCAACGAACGTCGAAGACAGCATAGGGGCGATGATTCGTAATTCCTTTCGAGACGCCGCGACGCAATGCTTAACCGAGGAGGGCAATTGGCTATGAGAAATCGGTCCTGCGCAACCCGCGGCTTTGAGTATCGCTTACTGAAATCCCATTCGCAACTACTCGGCGGGGCCGGTGACGTCAGGGAGATTGTGCGGATTGCGCAATCTCCGTACTGCCGAATGCGAGCGTTTTTCTCCCAAAGCCGGGACGCACAGGGAGAGAAATGTTTCCTCGACTTCCTCGGAGGAGATTGGATTGTAGGGCGCACCCGGAACGCGATCGACAAGCACCTTGAATTCGCGCCCAGCCGGGTAGACCTCAATCCCGGTGTCGGCGAGTTCATAGCGCGAACCGAGATCGCGCGTGACACCGCGGGTATCAAGGATGTGGGTTTTGCCCCGGGCAATGATCTCCGGCGGCAATGGCGGGGCTTTCTCACCCGCGATATAAGCGCTGAGCTCTGCTGTTACATTAGCGCTGTCAGTCATTGAATTCTCCGCATGAGTTCGTGATCGGCCGGCATACGGTGGCTTGAGATTCCGGGCTTCAGGCTTCGGCGGGGGTTAAACCGCGGAGGCGCAGAGGGCGGAGAGAAAAGCAAATGAGTTATCATCTTGACCAAACGCTCTGTGTATTCAACGTCTCTGTGGTTACCACTCCTTCACAGTAAAACCCAAAGAGCCTGAAATTCTAACTTTGCGGCACGAGCACCTCGGTCAATGCCCGTACGTCGGCCAGGTCCTCAAGCGTGTCGATGAGCTTAATGATGCGTTCCACGCTTTGTTCCTTTAGCACCCTGGCCCCGTTAGCGCGAAACTTTCCCTCCCACTCAGACCGGGGCAAGGGGTATCTCCAGTGACTCTTTGGAAGAGGCTGCGCTGCGCTCACTTCCTTGCCGTCCTGCAGCTTGATTGCGACCGTATAATAGACAATGTCGGGATTACGTGGGATTGATGGGTCAACGCGCACGCTCATCTTTTTCAGAAGATCCTGCACGTCCCGGGCCAGCGCGCGCTCGTCGTGGAAGCTCTCGATGGTCAGTTTTTGATCGAGGATAGCCATCGCGACGTGATACTGGTAGCTGAATTTCCCCTCCAGGCCCGTGCGGATGTTGGGCCGGTCGAAGTGCCCGCGCCGGGGCACGATCAGCTCAATTGCAGCGATCTTCTCAGCAGTGATGCCGTGCTTTTCGACCAGCTCGAGGGCGGCTTCGAACGGGTGGTGCAGATGGTAACCGCTCGGGTACATCTTGACGCCGATGCCGGGCGACGCGAGGAAAAAAGGATTGCCCAGGGTAGCGGTAAGTACCCAATTATCCGACAGATCGACGCCGAAAAAGGTCCGAAAGAAAGCGCCGTCAAGAACATGGGGATTGGCCGAGAACCCGTCGCCCGCGAGCATCGCCGCGACCACTCCATTGCGCGCTCCATGTCCGGAATGGAAGGGTTTGGTCATCGTGCCGCTGTGGAGACTGATACCGCTGGCCTCGGACGAGGCGATGCCAAACGCTATCTGGACCTTCAAAGGGTCTAAGCCCAACAGCTTGGCCGCAGCGGCGGCGGCGCCGAACGTTCCAAACACGGGCGTCGGATGCCAGCCCCCTCGTTTGTCGGCGGCGGCGTGCAGTTTTCCCATGACTTCGTAGGCGGCTACCTGCGCGGCCAGCAACTGGCGCCCGGACGCGCGGACGGTCTCCGCAACGGCCAACGTAGCGGGGAAAGTCACTCCCGTCGGATGGGCCCCCGGCAACCACATGTCGTCATAATCGGTAGCATGTGAGAAAATACCGTTGGCAAAAGCCGCCTGGGGCGCCGAGCTGCGCAATTTCGTGCCCCACACCGTGCAGTCCGAGGTTCCGCCGGTTCGTTGCACGAAGTTTGCCGCGATCTTGCCAACCTGTTGCGTGCTGCCGGCAAGCGCGACTCCCAGGACATCGAGAATCTGGCGTTTGGCGCGGTCCACCACCTCTTGCGGAATACTCTCGTATTTCAGATCGGTCACAAAGCGGGCGATAAATTCCGTGTTTCCCTGCATTGGTTCTCCTTATTCCTGTCGAGATTTTTTCATTGTTGAACTACCACACTCATGGTCCTGCTGACAACGTACCGTCGATTTCCACGCGCAGTCCTGTTCAGGCCTCAGGTAGCTGGGTGCGTACCAGCAACCTCCGCGCGCCCAGGCCGATAAGCCCGGTCAGAACGATAAGGATCACGCCGACAGCCGAGGCCTGGGGAATGAAGCCATCCTGCCAGTAGATCCAGAGCCAGACGGGCAGGATCTCGTTGGTTTTCCCTGACAAGACCATTGGAATACCAAAGGCCCGGGATGCATGGGCCACGACCCAAACCCAACCGGCGACCAACGAAGCGATCATCAACCGAGCAGTAATCGTCCACATGACGCGGAGCCGTCTTGCTCCCGAGATGAGGGCCGCTTCTTCCAGCTCCTTGTGGATTTGAAGCAGGCCCGCATTCGTGGTCCGGGTGGCGAATGCCAAATACTGGGTTATGAGTCCAACGACAATGATCCAGACGGTTCCATAGATCCCCAGGTAGCGGAACGGCGGCTGGAGATAGACAAAAACCATGGCAAGAGCGACTACAACGCCCGGTATAGAATATGAGACAAAGGTCAATCCGTCGAGGAGAAAGCGTGCTCGGAACTTGGTCCGCACGGATACCCAGGAAATCAGAAACGCCACCACCATCGTGCCGGTGGCGGCCGTGAGCGCGACAACCAGGGTGTTGGTGAGGTCCCTGGCAAATCGTGGATTGCTGACTACCGCGATATAGTTTTGGAGCGAAACAGCTTTGGCCGCCTCCAGCGAGGGTACCACGTAGAAGGGGAGTAGCGAGGCCCACAGTAGGATCAACAAAGGTGCCAGGATGGTCAGCAGGAAGTAAATCGTGAACAACCCCAGCGCGGCGAGGCGCCAGCGTCCTAACTTGTGCCGGATCGGCTGAAATCCCTTTCCCGTGATGACGGCAAAACGGTCCGTGCGCCGGATCGTTCGCACATAGAACGCCGCCAAGATCGCCATAATCGCCATAAAAAACACCGAGTAGGCGGCGCTGAGCCCGTAGTCGAAGGGTGCATTATACCTCGAGGTGAAGTAGATGAGCGTGCTGAGGACGAAAATTCGTGCGGCGAGGCCCAAAACGAGCGGCCCCTCGAACGAGTCGAGGTGATCAACGAACGAGTAGATGCCCGCCGCGAAAATCGCCGGGCCAATGAGGGGAAGAGTGACCCGGCAAAATACGGTCCACGACCGCGCGCCGGATAGACGCCCGGCATCCTCGAGGCTCGGATCCATCATGCGAAAGACGCCAACGATCATTAAAAAGATCGTGCTGACCCCGCGCAGCCATCCAAGAAAAATAATCCCTCCTAAGGATTGGATGTCGAATGGACCCCGTTCGAGCGAAAACCCCAGGAGACGGAGGAAGGCCCGAATGACGATATTCACCAGGCCCACTTCGGGCATGAGGAGGAGCATCCACGTCAACGCGAACACCACGCCGGGCATCGCCAAGGGAAGCAACATGACCACCCAGGCAGCGCCGCGGAAAGGCATGTCGCTGCGCTCAATCAACCAGGCGAAAAGGACCGCGGTGGCGAGCGCTCCCAAAGTAGCCACAACGGAAAAAACCACGGTGTTCAGAAGAGCGCCGAGAAAGAACTTGTTGTGAAACGCGGCGATATAGTTGCGCAAGGACCATGTCCCCTCGAAAAAAGACGGAGGACCGACGCGAAAACTGTTAAGGAGAAGCAGCGCCATGGGCAACACAATGAGCCACAAGACAAAAAGAACCGCGAGCGCGAGAATTAATGAGGCAGGGTTGAACCTGATCCAGCGCCAGAGACTGGTTGATGGGAATTGCTGACTCTTAACGCTATCAGAGACAATCTGCATGTTGATGGATCTTTCTTGAGTCCTGGCTGAATAACGAACCAGGACAAAAGTACCGGAAGGATTTCAGCAGGGCGCCGTTCAGATCGCCAGCTCAATGGTTATTCCGGTTACAATCGGGACTGGAGTGATCAGACTAACACGTTGCTGAGAACTCACCGTTCACCTTTCGACACGCTCAGGGCGAATGGTGAGCGACTGAAATCATTGGACATCTTCCGTTCGCGCTGAGACTCTTGCAGCACGAGAAGCTTTTTCAGCAACCTGCTAGGTCAGGCCAATTTCACGCGGCCACTCATCTCACCCCGCAAATTCTTTGCTTCCAATTCCCCCCAAGGGGTAGGGGTTATCCTCTCGCTGGTCTTTTATTTCTCTGCTTTCGGAAAACCCCAAAGTTCCACGATCTTTTTGGACAGGCTTTCCGTCTGGGCTGCGGAATCCCAATCGGTCACTTTGATTTTACGACCCTTGAGTTGGGCTCCCAGTTTGGTCTCGGGATGGAAGATACTCTCACGGCCTGTGTCAAGGTTCGTAAGCCCCTTACTGGCGACCCACCCAACAAAGAGAATCGCCGAGTTGGTATTGGCCGCGCCTTTGATAGGACTGAGGAGCAGCCCCCGGTCGCCAAAGATCGTCCCCTCCGGAAAAACCCAACCGACAGGAAAATTCGGATTGCGGCTAGCTTGTCTATAGTACGTGCCGTAGCTTGTAGGACAGAGCAACAACAGTTCACCGGCCACGATCATTGTGAGAGCCGCCGTGCCGCTGCTAACCCACCGGGGCTTGTTGGCCGCAATCTTCTTGGCATAGTCCAGTGCCCACGCCTCGCCCTTATCAGCGGCAAGCCCGGGAAATTGTTGGGGCCTGACCTCGGTGGCCATCCTTCCCTTGAAGAACGGGTTGGTGCAGTCGTTCCATGATTTCGGTATCTGTTCTTTCGGGACTTTAAGTTTGTTGTACATGATCCCGCCGAGAGTATTGGCCACTGAAACTCCAAACCGTTTGGGAGGAATCATGCGGGCATCGACCTTAAAGAGTCCATTCCAATCAATCGGGTCCATAAGAAAACCAAGACTCTGGTAGCGCGGAATTAAATCTTCGCCCACGTGCACCATGTCGTACGGATAGATTCCGGCCTGCATTTCCGAGAGCAATTTCTCATTTTCTTCGGGACCTCTCATGCGCGCGTATTCAACGCTCTTGATGAAAGGGTACTCTTTCTGAAACGCCTTGTTCAACGCCACGACTTCTTCATCCACCAGGTTGGATGCCCAGGAGAGTTTGCCCTCTTTCCTTGCGCCCTGAATGATTGCATCCACCGTGAGTTTCGTCTCGGCGGCGTGACCGGAAGTTAATAAATTCCAATTCAAAGTAGCGGTTAAGAAACTCAACATCAGCGCTATCGAAATGTGTTTGTTCGGCATCATCGGCCCCTTCGCAGTTTTGCTGTTCGGTACTGTCAAATTCATCCGGCAGTATTCTTGCGTCTCACAGCTTGTAAAGTAGATGTTCTAGGCTCAATGGTTTTTCCAGACCTCCGTATATCCTAATAGCGCAAAGTGAATCAAGTCCCGGGGAAGGTGAGACGCGACTGGCAAGCAGAAGTGGTGTTGATCACAGGGCCGCCAAGACCGTGTTGACGCGTTATCTCATTAAGCATATAGTCCGGCCTAACCCAATGAAGCGGGGGTTTTACCATGTCACTTCATGCTAAGGACCAGGATATTCCGAGACGAAAACGGGTTCAAACCGGAGCGTACGGCGAGGGCTCCATGGTTGTGCGGAAAGCTTACGGCAATGAGTGCAGTCTGATGATCGCGGCGCGAGCTCCGGGGTATCACACCAAGCCTCACGCTCACGAATCGGAGCAGATGAATTTTGTCATGGAAGGTGAAATCTGGTTCTTTGTCGAGGACCAGGGATTTCATTGCCAAAAGGGTGACTTTCAAAGGATTCCAGCCCACAAAGTCCACTGGGCCTGGAACAACTCCGATACCGATGCGCTGGTCGCCGAAGCGCACGCGCCGGGATTAATCGGCGGCCGCGCAAGTGAAGGTGCCTTGGGGCTCTTTGCCGAAGGCGAAACGCCGAATATTAGAGGGCCGGGGGAAAACAAGTTTGTGCCATACGACTCAGAAAGCGTGGAACGAAAGTATCGCTTGGTCAAATAGCGTAGATTAGCAAGACGGCTCGAAAACTGCCGGGCCGGGGAGCGTAATATGAAAAAGTTCATGGTCGTACTCGCGCTATTGTTCGTCGTCGCTATTCCTGTCTCCTTGCTGGCGCAAAGCCGCGACGAGATTATCGCCGGTGCTAAGAAGGAGGGCAAACTGACAATTTATTCCGTGCTGGCGGTCCCTGACCACATGCAGATCATCGAGGCCTTCAAGCAGAAATATCCCTTCATCGAGGTTTCGCTCTGGCGGCCGTCCGGAGCGGGTGAAGGCGTTGCGACGCGGATGCTTACGGAAGCTGCGGCCGGCACCCATCTTGCGGACATCATCGGACTGGACCAGGCGCTTATGTCGTACCTCATCAAGAGAGGCCTGATGATGCGGTACGAGTCTCCTGAACGGGAAAGCTTTGACCCGACGTTCAAGGATAAACAGGGGTATTGGACCGCTTTCTATCTTAATCCGAAAGTCATTCCCTATAACACCAAGCTGGTGCGCGCGGATGAGGCGCCCAAGAGCTATGCCGATTTGCTCGATCCCAAGTGGAAAGGCAAGTTGGTGATGGAAGACACCGAAGGCGGATGGTTTGGCACCTTGTTCCTTTACTGGGGGAAGGAAAAGACCCTTGACTACATGCATCAACTCGCCAAACAGAATATCACCCTGCGCAATGGGCACACATTGATGACCATGCTGATTGCGGCGGGCGAATACCCCGCAGCAGTGATAACCAACGGCCCCCGAGTGGAGTTGACCAAGATCCGCGGCGCCCCGCTCGACTGGAACCCTCCCGACCCGACGGTTGTGAGCATCACGACAATGGGTGTCGCGGCGCGGGCACCTCATCCCAACGCCGCCAAGCTTTACATCGATCACGTGCTGTCGCGGGAGATTCAAGAAGGTTACCTCGAAAAGAAATTTGTAAAACCTTCGGCACGCAAAGGCGTTGCCTCGGAATTCATGGAGAAGATGAGGCGAAGCGGGGTAAAGATGATCCCTCTGGACGTTGGATCACCGGAGGCTCTTAACGATTTTCAAAAGACCTACTTGGAGATTTTTCAACACTAGAACGTGAGCGAGCGGCCGCTTCACCGGTTCGCTTTGAGTATTTCTTTTATCCGTTCAGTGATCGCCAGTCTCTTTTCACCGAACTCCCACCCGCCAGCATCCAGATACTTGACGCCGGGTTTAGGGATCAGTTCCGGCAGCGCGAGCGTTGACGGATCGATATCTTTGCGCAGGGTTGCTTCCCCGCGGATCCGCGCATAAAACTCCAGGCCTTCCCTCGAGAGGAGCCAGTTGGCAAACAAACGCGCCGCATTGGGATGGGGAGCGCCGTTGTAGATCGAGATATTGCCCGAGCCGGCCACGGTGTAGCCGGGAAAGTCAGGCAAAGACACGATCATCTCCACCGGGAAACCATCTTTCTTCAAACGGTCGACATCCGAGTCCAGGACGCCAATCGCTATCGGTTGGGTACCGCGCGCAAGCCAGTCCGCCTGCTGGCGCCGCTCCGCGGTGAACTTGGGCTGCATGTCCACATAAAGTTTTTTGATAAAACTCTCTCCCAAAGTCATGTAGAGAACCACCGGCACGCTGTGGGCGGTGGTAAAGGGATCCCGCAGTGAGATTTTTCCCTTCCATTTCGGATTGGTTAGTTCATGGATCGAACGGATCTCGTCCCGTTTGATGGCCGTCGTATTGATCACAAACAACGGATTTAAGTAGTCGAAGAAGCGCAAGAAGTATTTCTGTTCCGGATCGATGTACTGCAGTTTGCCGCCGCGCCATTTCGCCGGCTCAACAACCTCGTCGAGGATCAGCGGAGGCAAAGGGGCCAGAAGCTTCTCCGCGTAGTAGGGCACGGCACTGATGACTCCCATCAAAAGCACATCGATGGTGTAAAGGCCGCTTTGTCTCTCGGCGCGCAATCGTGCCAGGAGGTCGGTTGCCGAAGTCCCGATGTACTCGACCGCGATCCCAAAGCGTTCCTTGAATTTGGCCGGAACTGCTTTGCGAATCTCCGCGTCGGCAGAACCGACAACCACGACCTTTGCTTCTTTGCGCGCCCTTTGAATGAGTTGATCCCAGGGTTTTTCTTGAGCTGCCGAAGGTTCTGGAGTGGACAAACTCAGAAGAACGAGGGATGCGATAAGGATGCAGTGCAACATAGAGAAACGCTCCGCCATTGCGTAGTAGGTCACTTGCTCACGCCATTTGGCCGCGCTCTGGACGTTCAGATAGCTTCACGAACAAAGAGCGCGGCGTGCTGATATCCAGGAATTGGGTAGTGGTTCGGTTTGGTCAAGATCTCTCACGGAGTCCACCCTGAACGTACTAGTCGAAGGGTTCGAGATGACAAGTCATCTAACATGTCATTTCGAGCGCAGTGCGAGAAATCTTTCTTACGCCTCGTGCACACTTTATCCTGATTGAACCACTACCGGCAATTACCGTCAGTCGCCGATGCCGGGCTTCGAGCCGACGGGAACGGCTTCAACGATGATGCCGCCGGGCGCGCGGAACTTGACGATCTTGCCCGGTTCGCTCACAACCTTGCAGCCGTACTTACCGACTTCATCGATGCACTTGGCCACATCCTCGACCTCGATGCCGAAGTGGTCGATCACCGGTTTTGCGCTGTCGCTATCCGGATCCTGTTTTCCGGTACGTGCCTGATTGATGGCGATATGGACCGTCCCATCCGTTAAATAACGCACGGTGTTTCTCAGCCCGGGCACAGTTACCTGCTTAAAGCCAAAAACCTCGCTAAAAAAAGCCGCCGCTTTGTCGATGTCTTCGACTCTCATAGCTAGATGAACGATGCGTCCCATAGTTTGTCCTCCTTACTAAATTTGTTCCGGTTAGACACTGGAAAGGTTCGTTCTCAATTTAATCCGAGATTGTACAGTTTGTTCTTGTCACGAGCCAACTTGCGCTTGACTCTCTATCGTCCTTTATCTGCAGCAGGGAAACCGTAAGCCTCGGTGATTTTCTTGATCCATTCGTCTTGGTTCTTTTGTAAGTTCCAGCTCATGAATGAGAGCGCCCTGCCACGAATCAATGTGTGCAGTATCGAGCCCGGCACGTAAACCGAGCCGTCGGCGGGTCCGTATTGGTCGAGAATCTTTTGACCTTCAGGCGAAACTTGAAACTCCAGCCATAATAGCGCCGCGTGGGGGTGTGAGGCCGTGCCAAAGACGCCGTCCGCACTGCCAAATCGCACCGGCACGGGATCCAGCAATTGAAACTCCAAACTTTTGGTCGGATCTTTTGCCTGCGCTTCAATAACGCCCTGGACGTTGACGGCCATAAAAATTGCGTATTCGCCCATCGCCATGTTGACCAGCGTGCGGTTTCCTCGCACCCAGACGGGCTTCTGCGCCGCTATTTTTCTGGCGAAGTCGAGGGTCTTTTCCAAACCCCATGCGGGAACCAGGTTGGCGACCGAGAGCGGCCGAACATCAACGACCATTTTCTTGTCCTTGAATTCAGGATTAAGGAACCCTTCCCATGTCGTGGGAATTTTTTCGGATGAGATGAGTTTTTTGTTGTAAGCCACGACGGCCACTTGCGTCGTCTTCGAGACAATATTCCTATGATTGGAATCGACGATTTGGGAAGGGATCCTGAGCACCCCCTGCTCAGCCATTCCCAGAATATCAAATTTCTTCAGATAAGGGGGGTATTCATTGTAGACCTGGTTCGATATATGCACCGTGTCCCAGCGCTTTACCCTTCCGGCTTTCATCTCCAGGATGAAGCGCTGATATTCATCGGTACCGCCAATCGTTTCTGTAGAGACCTCCACGAACGGATACTTCTTCCGAAAAGCCGCAATCATGGCGTTTTTCTCGTCCCCTTCAAGGAACGTCAACGCCTCCAGCCTGGCCTCCGCTTTGGCTTTAGCGATGATTTCCTCTTTGGTGGCCACGAAAACGTAGCCGTTGGCCTCGGCATGTTGTTTTGCCTTTAGCAGGTCGGGAGATAAGGCTGCGCCGAGTGCGGGAGCAGCGGCTGACCAATAACATAAAACCATCAGGGTCAGCGCCGCATGAAAAAACTTCCTTCTGCGAACTTGTGGTATTGATCCGGCGAGGCGTTTCATGGCTTGAAACTCATCAACGTGACTTCAGCAAGGTCCTCACGCGCGCCGCCAGTTCCTCCTCGCGCGCCGTTTTCCAATGCCAATCGGCTGTGTCGACGTAGTTAGCGCCCGGGCGCGGTATTCTATTTGAGGCCAGAAATGATTCATCGACATCTGTGCGTAAAGTCACAGAGCCAAAGCCGCGGGAGTATATTTCCATCGGTTCCTTGGAAAGTATCCAATTTTGGAAAACGCGCGCTGCGTTGGGATGGGGCGCTCGACTCATCTGTACAAGCACCCAAGGAATTGCCGACAAGTAGGCGGGCGCGTCAGCGAATTGGAAGATTTCTAAAAGTTTAAATCCCTCCTTGCGCAACAGGTCCAATTCGTCCGAGTTGCATGCAAGACAAATCGGATAAGTGCCGCGTGCCAGCCATTCGGGAGTCGTTCTGCGATCTCGGCTAAACACTGGTTTCTGGTCGATGTAGAGCTTTTTGACAAATTCCTCCCCCAGGCGATCATACAGCACCGACGCCAACGTATCCGCGCTGCCACCCAGCGCCGGGTCGCGGCTGGTGATTTTTCCTCTCCACTTGGGATTTAGCAGATCCTTAAAAGCGCGGATCTCCTCAGGCGCCACGTAAGCCGTGTTAATGGACACCGGCGAAACCACTGTGCTAAAAGCGCGCAATATATACTGCTGCTCCGGGTCCGTAAACCACAGTTTGCCCTTTTTCCATTTGGTCGGCTCGACCACATCCGGCAAAATCAAGCGCGGCCTGAAAGGCTCCAACATCTTTTCCATGTGCGCGGTGATTGCTGAGCCCAGTCCCGCCAGCCATACGTCCACCGAGTAAACTCCCGCCTCGCGTTCCGTCCTCAGTCGAGCCATGCCGGGGCCGCCCTGAACCGCGAGAAATTCGACGGCAATGCCAAAGCGTGCTGTAAATTGGGGTATGATCTCTTTACGCAGCACTGGGTCCGCGGAACTGGCCAAGACCAACTTGCCCTCCTTCTTGGCCCCCGCGAGGACTTCATTCCATTCTTTTTCCCACGATTTATCTTGTCCCCAAGCAGGAATGACTATGAGGAACGTCAGAACCGTAAAGGCGTAGATCCTACGGAGCCTTCCCATAATCGCTCCTTTCAGAATGCACGACGACGAGCGCCGAGCATTGTAGTGCAAAAGCTGCGCGCTCCCAGTGACGGCTAAAAGCCCAGACCCTACGCGTTATTGACATTGTCGCGGAAGACTTTGCGCGCCGCCTTCCGCCATCTTTCCGGCAAAAGTATTTCATGACTGAAAAACTCATCAACGCGATTTCAGCAAAGCCTTGATGCGCGCGGACAGCTCTGGTTCCTTCTCGGTTTTCCATGGCCAATCTGAGGTATCAACATAGTCGGTTCCGGGACGGGGAATGCTATTCGGGTTCAAGAACGCTTCGTTGACATCGGTGCGCTGGGTGGCTGAGCCAAAGCCGCGGGAGTAAAGCTCCATACCCTCTTTAGAGACGATCCAGTTCAGAAACACCCTGGCCGCATTGGGGTGAGGGGCCTTGTTCATTGCCGTGAGTACCCAGGGGATCGCCGACAAATAGGCCGGGGCGTCGGATAACTCGTAGATTTGGAGAAGCTTAAAGCCTTCCTTGCGCAAAAGCTCCAGCTCGTCGGTATTACAGGCGAGGCAAATCGGGTAAGTCCCGCGCGCAAGCCATTCGGGAGTTGTCCGGCGATCGCGGCTGAAAACAGGTTTTTGATCGATATAGAGTCTTTTGACGAATTCATCGCCCAGCCGGTCGTAGAGAACGGAAGTCAAGGTATCGGCACTCCCGCCCAGCGACGGATCCCGGCTCGTGATTTTGCCCTTCCACTTGGGATTGAGGAGGTCTTTGAAGGAACGAATTTCCTCGGGCTTCACGTACTCGGTGTTAATGGCGATGGGGGAGACAATGGTGCTGAAGGCGCGCAGCACGTAGCGCTGCTCCGGGTCGAGGAACCACAGTCTGCCTTTCTTCCATTTCGTGGCGTCGATCACCTCAGGCAAGGTCAACAACGGCCGCAAGGGGTCGAGCATCTTGTCCGACTGGAGCTGCGTAATGGCATACGCGATATTGGATAGCCATACGTCGACGGAATAGATTGCCGCGTGCCGCTCGGCGCGGAATTTAACCAGGCTGTCGCCGTCGCGAGCAGCGAGAAAGTCGACGGGAATGCCAAACCGCGCGGCGAATCGCGGGATGATTTCTGTGCGCACCACCGGGTCCGCCGACGTTGCCAGCACGAGCTTACCTTCTTTCTTCGCGGCGGCGACGATTTCATTCCACTCTTTCTCCGACGCCTTGTCCTGTCCCCAAGCGGCTGCAGCCAGCAACAGCATGGCGATCGTGAACCTGTGCACGCTGCGCGCGGTTTTCATTACGGGCTCCTTGTCGAATGGATTAAGGACCCCTCGGGTCGAGGATCTCGGCGTCAATAGCCCCACAGGTATCGCCTACAAACCCAAATGGTATACCTGATTGACGTTTTCGCGGAAGACTTTGCGCGCTACGGCCGGATCGATTCCTACGCATAGGCGCTCAACGATCTCCTGGGAATAGGGCCACGTGCACGCCGCGTGGGGGTAATCGCTCGACCACATGAAGTTGTCTTCTCCGTAGACGGGCGTTGTGAGAATGGCGGAACGGTCATCCATGAATGTAAACCATAGGTTTTTTTTGAAATATTCGCTCGGAGGCAATTTGACCGTGATGTTGTCGTCGATGGTTGTGCCGTGGGCCGTTTTCTTCGGGCCATAGTGGTAATCGACCTGTTGGACGATGACGCCGAGCCAACCGGCGTCAAATTCCGTGCAAATTATTTTCAGCTTGGAATGGCGGTCAAAGACACCGGAAAAAATCATCTGTCCAATAAAATCTTTAATCAGCGTTTGCTTCCCGTGCTGGAAAAAGTTGGGCCAGTCGTCAGCGCTGCCGAGTTTTTTGAACCAACGCCGCGATCCGCCGCCTTGAATACGACCGGAGTGAACGACAATAAGAAGGTCTAAGTCTTCAGCGGCCGCCCACAGCGGTTCGTAAACAGCGTCGTAATATTTGCCGTCTTGTATTCCCGGGGGAAGCACGACCCCCTTGAAGCCCATCTTGGCGTACTCCTGCATATCCTTGAGCGACTGTTCGACCTCCAGAATGGAAAGTAGTGGCAGGCCGATGAGCCGTTTGGGACTGTAACTGCAAAAATCGTGCAGCCAGAAGTTGTAGGAGCGCAGGCAAGCGCGCTGGAATAGGGCGTCCGTAAGGCCGTAGAATTGAGAGCTCCAACTTGAAAAAAGGACTTCCGCCTCGACGCCGTCCCGGTCCTGTTCTTTCAGGCGCGCCGAGGGTTGCCAGGACCCCGGATGGTCTTCGTAGCGAAAACTCTCGCGAAAGTTGGATATGGTTTCTTGCGCTACCTGATCAATTTGCATGCCGGCCACGCCTTCCGGCTTGGCGACGAGAAACCCGACCGAGGGATTGTAACACGGGTTGGGATCGAGGCCGTCCGTAATCAGGTACAGTCCCTGGCGACCGGGAGGGTTTTCTACAACTTTAGGCGCGCGATCGCCATATTCCTTTTGCACTCGCTCCCAGGCTGCGGGAGGATCGTTTAGATGGCCATCAGCGGAAATGAGTTTGAAATTGAGCATCAGCAGTTTCCTCCGTTCTCAGATTGTTGCGCCGCGAGTTCGCAATCCGCATCATTCCGTCCGCTCAACCGTGGCCGACGACAGCGGCGGGGTTGGTGACGCTGATGCGGTACACTTCGTCGGCGCTGAGACCAAAGGCTCTCATGTAGGTGCACATCAGGCGCATGCACTCGACAGAGTTCGGGAATAGCGGCAGTCCGGCATCGCTCGAAAGCGTCACGTGCTCGACGCCGACGTGGCGAATCGCTTGATACATTTTGAACGGATCAACGCCCAGAAGGGGAGAGATCTCGTCAAAAGTGAAATTTAGATAGATGCCGATCTTGGCGACCTGCTTCATTTCATCGAAAGTGAGATCGATAAACGGGCTGAACGGATGATCGACGACGGCGCGTTTGTAGCCGAGCTTATCGACCTCTTCGGCCAGGGCGAATAGCTCGGGATGGCTCGGGTGGCCGAAAAAAAGTGCCACGCCCCGGTCGACGGCCATGCGCACGATGTCGCGGATGTCCGCTTTGAGTTTTCCATGACCGTCCAGTAGATAGTGACCAATCTTGACAGCCTCGTCCCACGGCAGAGGAGGGGTTTTCTCGTTCGGTCGCTCGGCGGCCGGATCTGCCAATTCCCGGCGCACACCAACTTTGTGGAGCGTGTTGGCCGACATGAAAACCGGCATCCAAAGGGCCGCGGCGCCGTCGTCCAGCTGCTTACGCGTGCCTTCCACCGATGGCGGCTTCACGGTGCGCGCGATGTTGTAACCGGCCCAACAACGGATGGGCCGAACGCCTTCGGTGTCGCACCAACGGTTCAGGGCCTCTTGCACGGCGTGAACCGATTTGGTCGGCCCGATGTCGCCGGCAATCGACTTGTAAAGGATCCCTCCCATGCCGTTTTGTGAAGCGTACTTGGCCAGAGCCAGCGGGTCTTGATGGCCCGCATCGGCATGGCAGTGGATATCGATCGTGTCCCTGACGCCGGTAACCTCAGGCGGCCGCTGGATCTCGCCTTTATAGGTTCCGCGGATCTCGTAGGATTTTAAGAAGCGTAATTGAGTTGGATCCGATGCTCCGTCGGTCGGCATGGTGTCCTCCCAATGAATCGTAAAATCTAGGATTGTCCCTTGCGATGTCTCCTTGGAACGTATCGCACGTCAAGAGCTGGTCAACACATAGTTTAGATGCAAACTTGTGTCAAGGCGTCCCGACGCGGCAGCTCGACCGCGACCGGGTCAAAGCGTTGGTATTTGGGTCCGAGGTGAGTGATAGGCGAGCGCTCTATCGCTTCCCGATTGGCTCCGCCTTGGGGAAACCATAGGCAGCAAAGATTTGCTTCATGTAATCTTGCATCTCGGCATAGTGGCGCCAGTCGACTAAAGAGACCGTTCTTGCGCGCGCTGCCTGATAAGCCGTTGTGCCAGGGGAGAAAACGGAACCTTTGTAACCGGCTTCGATGACGTTTTGCGCTTCGGGGCTGGCGACGAACTCCAACCATAATAGTGACGCGTAAGGGGCGTCGGCTTTCTCGAAAACCGCTTCGTGATCGCCGATCCGGATCGGAATAGGTTCGACAATTTTGTAGCTGAGGACGCCGCTGAGATCCTTGCTGATAAACCTCTTGGTGCCGGTCATGTTCGCGCCGAGGTAAATGCCGTGCTCTCCCGTCGCCAGGGCGCCGACTGCCCGAGAATGGCCCTGAACCCACACAGGTTTTTGAGCGGAAACTTTCTTCGCAAACTCCAGGGTCTTTTCCAGACCCCAAGCCGGCACCAACGCGGCGGTGAACTGCGGGCGGATATCGGCCAGGAATTTCTTTCCCGAGAATTCCGGCTTGAGAAATTCTTCCCAGTTGTTGGGGACCTTCTCTTCGGAAATGATATTTTTGTTGTAGGTTACGACCATGGTATTGCTCGTATAGGCAAGGATGTTGCGATTGACGGGGTCGATCATGCCAACTGGAATCCGCAGGATCTGTTGTTGCGCCATGCCCAGCAGGTCGAATTTCTTTTGATGCGGCAGGTATTCATCATAGAAGTCTCCCGCAATAAAGTTTACATCCCATCCCTTGGCGCTGCCGGCCTTCATTTCCAGGATCATGCGCTGGTAGGTATCGGTGCCGCTGATTTCCTCGGCGCGCAACTCGATGAACGGGTACCGTTTCCGAAAAGCCTCGGCCACAGGTTTTAAGATGTCGCCTTCCAGAGAGGATAGGACGCGTAGGCGCCCTTCCTTTTTCGCCCGTGCCACTATCTCGTCGTGGCTTAGTTCAAAGGTGTAACCTTTGGCTTCGGCCGCCTGCTTGGCCTTTATGGCTGCGCGAACCGCCGGCGCGGCGGCAGTGACAGGCGCGGCCAGCCAACATCCCAATAGAAGGGCGGCAGTCAGACCCAATATTCGGGGAATGGAGCGATTCATCATTGACCTCCAAGTTTGTGCGCCGGCAAGCGGCGGAACAAAAATCATTACTTGCTGCTTTCCACTTTGGGGAAACCGTAGGCCTCGACGATTTTTGCTATCCACTGATCTATGTTCTGATAGTGCTCCCAGGTAACTACGGAGAGCTGCTTGCCGCGCATCTCCTGCTCGGCAATAGAGCCCCGAACATAAAGGGAAGCGGCTAAAGGTTCGTGCTCGTCGATCAGTTTCTGCGCCTCAGGACTCGCCATGTGCTCGAGCCAAAGCAGCGCGGCGTAGGGGTTCTTGGCGGCCGCGAGGATCGCTTGCTCGGCACTCATCCTGACCGGAACCGGTTCCATTATGACAAACTGCAACACCCCGAGGGGGTCCTTGCGCTGGAACTCTCTGACGCTGTCATAATTGGGCCCAATGAAAAGCGGCACTTCTCCGCTCACGATCGCCTGCAGGGTTCGGCTTCCGCCGCGGACCCAAATCGGCTGTTGCGCCGCTACCTTGCGCGAGAAATCGAGAGTCTTTTCGAGACCCCACGCGGGCACGAGCGCGGCGATTTCCTGCGGGCGGATATCGACGGCAAATTTTTTGCCTTTGAACTGGGGCTTCAAGATATCGTCCCAAGTCTTGGGAGCCTGAGCGGGGGGCAGCAGATTCTTGTTGTACGCAGTTACTTGAAACCGGCTGACAAGACCCAGAACATTGCGATTCTTTGGGTCTATCATGGCAGGTGGGATTGCGAGGACTCCTTGCTCCGCCATGCCCAGCAGGTCCACTTTCCAAAGGTACGGTAGGTATTCGTTATAGAAGTCGGTGACAGGGCGCACAATGTCCCAGTCTTTCGCCGCGCCGCTTTTTACTTCCAAGAGGTTGCGCTGAGCCTGCTCGGTGCCTCTGATATTCTCGACGTGCAAGTCGATGAACGGATACTTCTTTCTAAAGGCTTCGGCGGTGAACTTGTTGGAGGCTTCAAGACCGGTGATGACGCGTAGTTTGCCTTCTTTTCGGGCTTTGCTGACGATCGCGTCATGGTTGATTTCAAAGACGAGGCCTTTCGCTTCGGCTTCTTGTTTGGCCTTGGTTAATCCCGGACTTGCTGCAGCGGCATGAGCCGCCGGCGCCGGCAGCCAGAGAGAACTAAAAAGAACAGCGAGAAGGCCCAATCTCCGAAGAAAATATTGCTTCACTGCGCACCTCCGATTTCTTTCCCGCATCCGGCTAAACTGAAGCGACTTTGGCCGCGTGTCGACCCGCGAGCCGGGAAAAAACCACATTTCTCGTCTGCCCGCTGCAAGAAGGATAATTATGGTAGAACAAGCCCAGGATATCTCCCGAGGCATAAAGACCCTGGATCGGCCGGGCCGAGGTATTCAAAACTTGAGCATTACCGTCAACTTGGAGTCCGCCAAAAGTAAACGTGATGCCGCCAGTTACTTGATAGGCGCGGAATGGGGGTTGATCGATGGCAACTGCCCAGTTGGATTTGCGCGGCACGATACCTTCCGTGCACTTGCCGTCGGGTTCGGCGGGATTAAATGGGATATCAGCGCGCGTGGCGTTATTAAAGTTCTCCACTGTGTGCGACAGCACCACCGGCTCGATGCCGATCTTGGCCGCCAATTCAGCAATCGTCGGCGCTTCAACCGGCTGGGCGAAAGCGTGGTAGAACTGCTGCAGCAGTTTCACGGCCTTCTGGTCGAAGATCTGATAGGCGACGGCGCCAGGCTCGCGCATCACCGCCCAACCGGTCTTGGCATAAGTGTAGGCGCTCAGCGCTTCGCCCTCGTCAAAAAAGCGTTGTCCCAACGAATTGACGGTGATCCCATATAAATAAGAGTAGCGATTCGCTTTGCTGCTGATCTCCACGTCCGGGTAGCTGGTGTCGATGGGAGTCGCGTGCGCTCCTTGCCAGTGACCGGCGGCTTTCGCGCCCATGGCCAGCGCCATTTTTAAGACCTCGCCGGTGTCGTGCCTGCTGCCGCGCACTTTCATCAAGTCCGCGTTCGGCCCGAGATAGCGGGCGCGCATTTCCGGGTTGGCTTGGAAGCCGCCGCTGCACAGGACCACGGCGTTGGCGGGGAGGTCGTATTCACCGTGAGGCGCGGAGACGCGCACGCCGTCGATCCGCCGGTCGTTCCCGTGCAGCGTGTTTACGCGCGATTCGAAGCGGATCTCGATGTTCATGCGGCGCGCCATTTCTTGCCACTGAAGGAGCTGGCTTAAGCCGCCGCCCACGCCGCCGCTGGGGTGAATGACCATGCCGGGCTCGAAGTAGTACTGGCCCTCGATCTCGACGCTGCGTTCCGGTTCCCACGTGATTCCCAGGTCCAGCATCCAGTGCAGCGCAGCGTTCGACTCGTTTACCAGCAGCTCGGCCAGAAAGGCGTTGATGCGTCCCTGCGTGACATGGCGAAGGTCGGACATGAAGTGGTTTTCCGTGTAAGGCGGAATGTGCATGCAGCGAAATTTTGCTTCATCAATTTGCGGCAGAAACTCGCGAATCTCCTCAGCGCCGGAATGAACGAAGCGAAAGCCGGTATGGGAAAAACGGGCGTTGCCGCCGAACTCGGTTTCCGGCGCCTTCTCCAGCATCACAACCCGCTCGGCGCCGGACTGCCGGGATGCGACCGCCGCTTCGAACGCGGCGCTGCCGCCGCCTACGACAATGACTTCAACTTTTTCGTTCTTCATGGCCCCAAAGATATAACTCTCTACATTGGAATTTAGATCAATTTTTTCTTCTCCCCTTGCGGGAGAAGATTAAGATGAGGGGAAATCCTCTTAGCACCCTCACCTCTGATCCTCTCCCTCCAAGGAGGGCGAGGACGGCTTAAAGAAACTTGTCTAGTTAGTCATTCGTTGGCCGAAGATTTTCGCGTCACGACCAGGCCGTCCACGGCGACAACTCCCTGGCCCTGCGCACGGACGATGACCGGATTCAAATCGATCTCTTCGATCTGGTCGCCGAGGTCACCGGCCAACCGCGCCAGACCTTGAATCGCCCTTGCGAGCGCGTCGACATCCCCGGGCGGATTGCCGCGCGCGCCTTCGAGGAGTTTCTTGCCGCGCAGCCCGTCAATCATGGCGCGGCATTCCTGCAGGCTCAAGGGCGGAAAGCGCAGCACAGCGTCCCTAAGAATTTCGACAAAAATGCCGCCGGTTCCGAGCAGGACGATCGGACCAAGCTGGGGGTCACGCGAGACGCCGAGGATGAGTTCGGCCACTCCTTGAATCATTGGTTGAACCAGCATGCCCTCGATGTCGGCGCCGGGCTTTGCCTGCTTGGCCCGCATCATAATTTCGGCATAGGCCGCCGCCACGTCTTCTTTCGTCTTGAGGTTCGCCTTGACGGCGCCGATGTCGCTGCGATGCGGGATATCGACGGAGGCAATCTTAAGCACGACCGGAAATCCGATGGCTTGCGCCAACTCCGTTGCTTCGCCGGCGGTGCGGGCGATTCGGGTTGCTACGAAAGGAATTGAATAGTGCTCGAATAGCGCAAGCAGGTCCGCGGTGTTGAGCGAGCGGCCCGCGCGATCGGCAAGTTTCTCTTTTAGTTGCTGATCAACCCGCGCGGGTGCTTGATCTCTCTCTGTTATCTCTTGGGCATGTTGCTCCCACGTCGCAGTCATGCTAACCGCTCTCCGAATCGACTTCAGGCCCTTCTCATATTCGAGCAGGAAGGGGACATGAAGCGAGGAGAAAAACTCAAACCATTCCGAACTGAGCTGCTCGCTGGCGCGGGAGAACAGAACCAGTTGCTTGCCGCTTTTGCGCACGGTTTCATTGACGGCTTGGTAGCCTTCGCGCAGCCGGTCGGAGATTTTCTCCGGAATGTTCAAGCGACAGCCGATGACGCTCAAATTGGGAGCTTGCGCGAACGCCTCGAGCGAACGATAAAACCCGTCGGGCTTCGAGGTGAGAAGATCCTCGACGTCGAGCGGGTTGCCGAGAAACGAGTCTTTGCCCAGTTCTTTGGCAATGACCGCGCGCGTTTGATCATCCAGGTCGGGGAGCACCAATCCGTTGCGCTCGCAGATGTCGGAGAGGAGACTGCAGTCGCCGCCGGAAATGGTCATTAGCCCTAACTGGTTGGATTTAAGACGGGCCGGCTCCGCGGCGACGAGAAAAGCCGCGGCCTCCAGCAACTCGTCCAGGTTATTAACCCCGATGACGCCCTGCTGCTCAAAAAAAGCGTCCCAGGCTTCGCCGCTAGAAGCGAGACTACCGGTGTGAGACGCAATTGACCGTTTGGCCCGGGGCGACTTTCCGAGCCGCAGCGCGATGATCGGTTTACGCAAGGCTTGAGCGCGTTCCACAAGGCCGCGGAAGGCCGTGGGATTGCGGATCGACTCGATCACGGTCGCGATCACTTTAGTTTCCGGGTCCGCAATCGCCCACGCGAGATAATCGCTCAAGTTAAGGCCGGCCTCGTTTCCCGGCGCCGCGCCCACGGAAAAGCCAAGACCCCGCTGGCACCCCATCCCGACAATCAGGTTGAGCATGCCGCTGCTGTGGAAAATCACGGCCAGGTTTCCGTGGCGCAGATTTTTGGGCAAGGGAGAGGACCAGAGATGGGCCTTCGACCGCGGACATAAATATCCCAGGCTGTTCGGCCCCAGCATGGCGATTTTGCCGCCGCGCGCGATCGCGGCGAGCTCGTCCTGCCGTTTTTTGCCCTCTTCGCCGATTTCAGCAAAGCCATTGCTGATGACGGAAAGGGCGGGCACGCCCTTGTCCACGCACTCGCGCGCGACAGCGCAGACAAATCCGTGCGGAACAACGATGATTGCGAGGTCCACCGGTCCCGGAATGTCTTTCACGGTCGGGTAGCATGGCATGCCGAAGACCTGTTGCTGTCGCGGATTGACCATGAATACGGATGCCATCGGAAACCCGGCATCCACCAGGTTCTTGTAGATGGAAACGGGGTAGTGCCCTCTCTCGCTGGCCCCAACAATGGCCAGCGACCGAGGCGCAAAGAGGGGAGTCAGGTCGGCCATGTTCTCTGGTTGATAGATTGCTGCGTTTGCCATAGGCGATCGGATCTCTTTCTATTGAACTTTCGAAGGCGCGACGAGAGCTTCCATCAGCGTTCCGATGTTGGGAATGTTTTCGACATGGAGGATCATCTCCGCGGCCTTACGGGCGCGCTCCGCACCCAGAACATCATCCGCAAGGGCGTGGAATTTTTTCGCAACTTCGCCTGCGCCAACCGGGTTTTTGGTATGCCCCGGACCGTAGGGCATCCTGGCGCGTTTTTTTCTCCCGTCGCGCAGTTCGACTTCGACGATCGCCCCCATCCGCTTCGGTAGCTTGAGGTCGCGGCGGAATGAAATCTTCTTCATGAGTTCCACAACGCCGGGCTCGGTCAGTTTGTGTTCCTCAAACTGAGGCAGCCAGAGCGCGCCGTCCAGGAAGATGCGGGACACCGTGTAGGGAACGCTGTGGTCGGCGTCTTCGCGGGTCGAGACACCCGACTGTTGGAACCGTTTCTGCTGTTTATAGGCGAAGTCGCTGAGCGCGATGGTAATCTTGGTTATGTCAGCGGCCCTGACTCCCTGCTTGTATAATTCAACTGCGGCCGCGATCGGCGCCTGGGCGACAAACAGACAGGGCCAAACTTTGATACAGCTCCGGAGAATGTGGTAGCGGCCGTCGTGTTTGCGGAGCGGCTTCGGATTAAACTTCCCTGCGACCATGGTTGCGAAGCCGTATTTGCCGTCGATGACGCTTAAGGGACCGGTCACTCCCGCGCTGGCAAGGAGCGCGGCGTAAGTTCCCATCTTGCCGCTCATGGCTTCGGCTGCAGCCTTCCACATCGAAAGCTTCCCCCGGCGGACCTCAGACAGCGTATTGGCATGAGCCGCGGCGATGGCCAATGCGTGGGCGAGCTTGCCCGGCGGGAGCTTGAGCAGTTTACCCGCAAGCGCAGCCACAGAATAATGCTCCAAGGTAGAATTGTCCCAACCTTCTTTTGCTTTGTCGCAGGCGTCACGCATGCGGAGCTGAATCTCGTAGGCCGTCACAATGGACAGGAGCAGCTCTTTGCCGTTGGAGCCTTGTGTCTCGGCGACGGCAAGTGCGGCGCCGATATTGGTGCTGGCGTGGCTGCCGACGTCGGTATAATCATTGAAGTCAAGATAACGGGCGGCGAGGGCGTTGATAAAAGCGGCTTGATCAGAGGAAGTCTTCCAACTTGCCCCTATGGGCGTTGCCAGCGCGTTGCCTCCCTGTTCCTTGGCAACTTGACGCGCGAGCCGGACCGGAGGCGCGTCGAGGGCCGCCAGCGCGCAACCAATCGTGTCAAGAAGAATCAGCTTCGTTCTTGCGACTACTTCAGGCGGTAGTGATTCATAGCGAAGATCCCAAATCCATTGAGCCATCTCTTCTGCGAGCGTTTTCATGGCTCTCACCAATACCGTGCGCGTGCGCGGGATGTCAACCGCCGGCGAGTAGAAGCGAGTACGAACACGAACACGTGCACGGTTTTGCTGTTGACATGAGCGGTGGCCTTTAGGAGAATCCGGGCTGCCTTGGATAATAAGGAAAGTGAGGAAAGACATGCTTTACGATTCAGAACTCGGTGATTTTAAGATTGCTCTTCTCGGGGATGTCATGCCTACGCGCCGGCTCGCCGTCTTCCATGAGCCGCGCTATTTGAAGCTGAAAGAAATCATTGCATCGGCGGCCGCGGGGTTTGCCAACCTGGAAACTTCCGTGCACCGATATTTTGAAGGCCATCACGGTATTAGCGGCGGAACTTACATGACAACGGAACCCGCCTTGCTGGAAGATCTGAAGTGGCTAGGCGTCAATATTGTCTCATGCGCGAATAACCACGCCTTCGATTACGGCGAGGAAGGCGTACTCGCCACCATGAAATTTTTGGATGCCGCAGGGCTGCACCATGCGGGAAGCGGCCGCAACATGAGAGAGGCACGGAGCCCGGCATACTTGGACACGCACAACGGCCGGGTAGCGCTGATTGCGGCGACGGCGACTTTTCCACCCCACTCGGTGGCGGGAGGGCAAAGGCCCGACGTGCCGGGGCGAGCGGGCATCAATCCGCTGCGCCACACTCTAACGTATGTCGTCGATCAGCGTGGCCTTAGCGATCTCCGCCGGCTCGGCGCGGCGCTTGGTTTTGATGCCGCGAGCGAGCGTCGCCGGCGGCTAGGCGATTCCAAGTCCGAGTTGGCAACTGGCAACGACAAAGAGTATCGGTTCGGCAATATGCGCTTCGTTCTCGGGGACAAGTTTGGCCAGCAGACCGCCGCTAACGCCCGCGATGTCGAAGAAAATCTGCAGCAGATCAAAGAGGCGCGGCGCATGGCAGAATGGGTCGTCGTCAGTCTCCATTGCCATGAGCTTGGCGGCGATTTGCTAGTGCAAGCGCAGAGCCGAAGCGACATCGAGGAGCTTGCGGATTTCGCGGTCGACTTCGCCCATCGCTGCATTGACGCGGGCGCCGATATCTTTGTCGGCCATGGACCGCAACTGCCGATGGGCGTAGAAATCTATCGCGAGCGGCCGATTTTTTACAGCATCGGGTCGACGGTTTTCGAGTTGGAAACGCCCCACTTTCTCCCCGAGGAGCCGTACCTGCGTTATGGTTTGGGTGCGAACGCAGGGCCGGCGGATTTTGCTGATACCCGCTATCAGAACGATACCGCAGGCCATCCCTCGGATCCGATGTATTGGAAGCAGATCGTTGCCACCTGCCAATTCACACGGAAAAGACTTGCGCGCGTTGATCTTTACCCTCTGGATCTGGGGTTCGGAAAACCACGCTCCCAACGAGGGCGGCCGATGATGGCGGACAAAGAGTTAGGTCAGGAGATCATTGCGCGTGTTGCACGCCTGTCAAAAAAATTTGGTGTTGAAGTACTTTGGAAGGAAGATCACGGCGTGATTTTAGGTCAGCAGTTGGAACGGGGGAATTGAAGTTAGAACCCGCGCTCGACGAAACGTTAAAACCGGGAGGCAAGTATGGCACTCGATTTTGTCACTAACCAGGAAGTCATAATGGCCGCGCGCAAGAATCTCAGTCAAAACGTCTGGGATTATCTCACCGGCGGCGTGGAGTCCGAAACCACGATGCGGCGCAACCGCTATGGGTTGGATGGTCTGGCTTTTCGGCCGCGCGTCCTCGTCGACGTGTCAAAAATCGACACCTCGACGACGTTCCTGGGCCACAACCTCAAGATCCCGGTCATGCTTGCGCCCATCGGATCTTTGCAGATGATTACTCCCGAAGGAGGTGTGGCCGTTACCAAGGCCGCGGAGGAATTCGGCACCGTCAACTTTGTCAGCACCGTGACGCAGCCCAGCCTGGAGGAGATTGCCGCTGCGAGCCGGAACCCGAAAATATTTCAGCTTTACGTGAATGGCGATATGAAATGGGTGGAGGATCTTCTGGCGCGCGTCAAGAAAGCGGGATACGTCGCTCTTTGCCTCACCGTCGACACCGCTTATTACAGCAGGCGCGAGCGGCCCTTGATGAATCGCTGGCAGCCGCCTAGCAGGCGTGCGGCGGAGCGACGCGAACACCGGGCGGCGATGACCTGGGAAACCATGGATACCATCAGGGAGATAGGCGGGCTGCCTTTTATTCTCAAAGGGGTTGCGACTGCGGAGGACGCAGCGATCGCGGTCAAGCACGGGGTTGACGCAATCTACGTTTCCAACCATGGGGGGCGCCAGCTCGACCATGGGCGGGGCACGATCGACGTGCTGCCGGAGATTGTGGAGGCGGTCGGCGGCAAAGCCGAGATCATGCTGGATGGGGGGATACTGCGTGGCACCGATGTCCTCAAAGCGATCGCGCTAGGCGCGAAAGCCGTCGCCATCGGTAAATTGCAAGGGTGGGGTCTCGGGGCCGGGGGGCAAGAGGGGCTTGTGCGGGTCCTCGAGCTTCTGGAGAACGAGATGAGCATCAGCATGGGGCTCATCGGCGTGAGCCGCGTCGATCAGCTAACTTCGTCCCACATCTATAAGGTGCAACCTTTAGCGCCGGCCCATGAAATGAGCGCTTTTCCACATATGCCGGGGGGCCGGTTGGTGTAGGCATGCGATCGACTAATGATATAAGGAGGGCGCCATATGGCTTTGACTCGTAGGGAGTTTCTCGCCGCTGCCGGATTGGTAGTCGCGGCGGTGCCTTTTCCGGCCGGGCGTGCTGGGGCCCAGGTCAAAAGCAAAGTCGGCTACATGAAAATCGTCGATAACGCCTCGCTCTTTATGGCCTCGGATAGGGGCTTCTTTAAGAAAGAGGGGCTGGAGTTAGAGGTCGTGCCCATGGTGGGAGGCGCGGCTATCGTCCCGGGAGTGGCCTCCGGAGACTTGCAATTTGGCTGGTCGAACGTGATCTCCCTTTATCAAGCCCATATTGAAGGGTTCGATTTCAAGTTGCTGTCCGGCGGCGCAATCAACATCAAGGGCACCAATGACACTCATGCCATCCAGGTCCTGAAAGATTCTCCTATCAAGAGCGCCAGGGATCTCGAAGGGAAAACCGTCGCGGTTAATACGCTGAGCAACGTCGTGCAGCTCATGGCGATGGCGTGGATCGATAAGAACGGCGGCGTTGCCGCGAAGGTAAAATTCGTCGAGATTCCGTTCCCGCAAATGGAAGCGGCCCTGAGCGCGGGCCGGGTGGACGCGGCCAGCACGCATGAGCCCTTTGTAACGGCTTCTACCGGCAAGGGCGTGACGCGGGTGCTGGCGCACAACTGGGGCGATGTTATGCCGAGGTTTTTGGTTGCCAGTTGGTTCGCGTCGGAGAAATGGCTGCAAAAAAATAAAGCAACGGCGCAAAGCTTTACGCGCGCCGTGGATCACGCCATCGACGCGATGAACACTGATGTTCAAGGCACCAGAACCCTGATGGTCAAGTGGACCGGCTTGAACGCTGAGTTGGTAAACAAAGTAGCATTGCCTGTGTTCGAAAAGGGCATAGCTGAGAAAGATATCCAGGCCACAATTGACCTGAGTTATAAGTACAAGCTGATACCGCGCGCCTTCAAGGCGCGAGAGGTGATAAGCGATTTGGCGCTGTCGGGCGCAAGTAAATGAGAGTCGTTGCTCGCGCGCTCGGCAATCCGCGCCCGAATCCGGCAACGATAGCCCGGGCCAGATAGGCAAGTCTAGGTTTTGAGTCGCTGAGACCGTCATGTCGCTCCTCCGAGTGGAAGGGCTTTCAAAGAGCTATCATCAGCTGGAGGGTGGATCGACCCGAGCTATCGACGAGATCTCGTTTGGCGTTGAGCGCGGGGAGTTTGTCTCTCTTGTGGGTCCGTCCGGGTGCGGCAAGACGACCCTGCTGATGTGCGTCGCTGGTCTGAACTCTCCGGACACGGGCAGCGTTACTGTCAACGGCGCGGCCATTAATGGCCCGCCGCGCAATTTGGTCCTCATCTTCCAGGAGTACAACAAGTCTCTCTTTGCATGGCGGTCCGTGCTCGGGAATGTGCTGTTTGGTCTGGAGGTCCGGGGCCGGGTTTCTGTCGATGCTCGGGAGAAAGCGCGACAGCTGATCAAGCTCGTCGGGTTAGCGGGTTTTGAGCGCCACTATCCCTGGGAGTTATCCGGAGGGATGCAACAGCGGGTAGCCATCGCCAGGGCTCTGGCGTACGAACCGGAGATCCTTTTGATGGATGAGCCTTTTGGTTCGGTTGATGCGCTCACCCGCTTGGAATTGGAAGACACCTTGCTCGCGATCTGGGACGATTTGAGAACCACGATCCTGCTCGTCACGCACGACATCGAAGAGGCCCTTTATCTGTCGGACAGGATCTACGTTTTGAGCTGCCGGCCTTCGAGGATCATCGAAGACCTCAAGGTAGCGCTGGGTCGTCCCAGAAATCAACTTGCCACGCGAGCGGATGCGAAATTTATGGAGCTCAGAAACGAGATCTACAAGCAAATCCGCCAGTAAATCGCAGGGTCCTGATGGTGATACGTGACGGCATTTAACAAGATCAATTGGCCTGGTTTGTGTTCCCTCATGGCGCTGCTCGTACTCTGGGAAGTCTGCGCTCGTTTTGATCCGCTGCTCAGCGGGTATTTTCCGACAATCGGCGACATCGTCCGTTCTTTGTTCGGTTCCATGAGCTCGGGGGAGCTTCCGAATCATTTTTTTGCCACCTTGGGTCGTTTTCTGGCCGGCTATACTTTGTCAGGCGTGATCGCGGTTACGTTGGGAGTGATCCTGGGATATTTCAGATGGTCCTACAGCTTCGCGGAGATACTGATAGAATTGCTCCGACCGATGCCTTCGGTGGCGATGATCCCGGTGGCAATTCTGCTTCTGGGTATCGGCAGCCCGATGATCATTGCCGTAACCGTTTACGCTTCCGTCTGGCCGATCCTCATCAACGCCATCGATGGGGTGAGAAGCGTTGAGCCCACTTTGATCGAGACCGGAAGGACATTCGGACTCAGCGGCTGGGGGATCCTCAAAACCATTGTCTTGCCCGCGGCCCTCCCTTATATCGCAACCGGACTCCGCATCAGTCTCGCCATTGCTCTAATCCTGGTCACGACGGCGGAGATGGTCGTTGGTGGAAGCGGTTTGGGGTTTTTCATCCTCGATCAGGAAAGGTCTTTGAGAACCAGTAACATGTATGCCGGAATCGCGCTTGTAGCCATGTTAGGATATGGCCTCAATCGTCTCTTTGTATTCTTCGAGCGTAGGGCTTTGGCATGGCACGCCGGGATGACGGCCCGAGGGTTGGAGTGAAGCTGAACCCGGACTCAAAGCTGAACGGTGTGATCTTCCTGTTTGCGGTGATGGTGCTCTGGGAAGCGACTTCCAGGCTGGAGCTGATTGACCCGCTCTTTTTTCCCTCGATGACCAGAATCATCGATGCTTTTCTGCGACTCGTGTTTTCCGGCGAAATCCCCGAGCAGATCCTCACGAGCTTAAAGCGGGCTGGCGCGGGTTACCTGTTGGCGGGGGTCGTCTGCATCCCTGTGGGTATTGCCATGGGAATTTCCCAGCGTTTTCATCAAGCGCTGGAGATCATCATCGAGGTTTTCCGGCCCATTCCGCCCCCCGTCGTGATTCCCGTGGCCATGCTGTTTTTTGGCCTGGGAGACGGAATGAAGGTCTTTGTGATCTTTTTCTCCTCCGCTTGGCCGATTTTGCTCAATACCTACGACGGGGTCAGGAGTATCGATCGCGTGCTCGTGGATACGGCCAGAACTTTCGGACTTTCCGGCGCACGGGCGATCGTCAAAATCAGGTTGCCGGCGGCCGCGCCGCAAATCATGACGGGCTTGAGAATAAGCCTGGGGATTACGCTCATTCTTGTCGTGATCTCGGAAATGGTAGGGAGCAGTGACGGAATCGGCTATTTCATCCTGGAGTCGCAAAGGAGATTCAAAGTCGTTCAAATGTATGCGGGTATGCTTGCGCTCGCGGTTTTAGGGTACGGTTTGAACCAGGTGTTCTTTCTTTTTCACCGGAGGGTATTGGCCTGGCACGAGGGATGGTCTAGAAGAAGGGAATAATTGGGAACAGAGGAGGGGTTCATGCAATATCGAATGGTCGGCAAGACTGACTTGCGAGTTTCGGAGATCGGCTTCGGTTGCGGCAACAATGCCGTGCTCATGGTGCGCGCGAGCTACGAAGACCAGGTCGCGGCCGTGCGCCGTGCTCTCGACCAGGGAATCAATTACTTTGACACCGCTTTTGCGTATGGGTTGGGAAAATCGGAGGAGAATTTGGGCAGAATCTTAAACGACCTTGGAGTGTCGCCGGTGGTGTCCACCAAGATCCGGCTCGAGGAGACAGATCTGAGCGACATCAAAACGGCCACGATTCGGGTGGTAGAGGCGGCGCTCAATCGTCTCAAAAGGAACCGGGTTGATCTCATCCAGTTGCACACGAGAATCACGAACCACAGAAATCTGGGCAAGCGTTTCAGCTTGGCTCCGAGAGACGTGCTTGGCGGGGTCCTTGACGGATTTAAGGAGATGAAGACCCGGGGTAAGGTGCGTTACTTCGGCTTCAGTGGGTTGGGCGACCCGAAAGCGCTGCATGAAGTGGTTGACAGCGGCGAGTTTCACTCGTTCCAGGCCTATTACAATATGCTCCAGCCGAGCGCGGGACAAGCGGTGCCGGTGGGATTCAGCGCTCTGGACTATGGGCGAATCATCGAGCGCGCGGCGAACAAAGGCATGGGTGCTGCGGTCATTCGCGTGCTTGCGTCCGGCGCTCTTACGGATGATCCTCCAACCCAGGGCGGGAGCAGCGGGCAAACGATGTCTCCGGGGTCCGACTTTCCCGCCGATCTCGGGCGCGCTCGGATGGTTAAATCCGCTCTCGGGGGCGAGATTGCGAGCCTGGCCCAGGCCGCGATACGCTTTGGTTTGATGAAGCCAGAGGTCTCGACCGTTCTCGTCGGGTTTTCCAATGTGAAGCACGTCGACGAAGCTGCCGCATGCTCCGGTGCCGGCGGAATATCTCAAGAGGCATTGGCGCGCTTAAGAAAGCTTTGGGATAGTGATTTTGGTAAGCTGAATTCCTGAGCGTTTTATCCCGAGAACAGAATTCGCCAGAGCCCCGAGCACCCTAGTCTCGTGAGCTTCGGGTTGGCTCAGGACGGCTCCGCGATACCCATTAATCCGCGAAAGGTGCAACGGGGTTTCGGCCCACAACGCCTCAACCCAACCTGGGATTTTGTGCCAGAACAATCATTTTTTGCCACAGTCGTATCCTTTCGTTAACCTAATCGCCTATGCCCGATATGTAAGTGTTTGAAATAGTTTAGTTTTGAAAGTGGCAAACATCTTGCGTACGCGTAAGTTATGCTCCGCGACGCAAATAGAGGTTACAGGAGAAGGTTGGAGTCCATCGGGTCGCTGATATTTTTGGTGATGATATTGGCCGTATCCATCAATCAGGGGCAGACCGGAAACAATCTGATCCTAGGCGCATTTGAACCGACACAAGATGGCGGACAGCCGGGTGCGCTACTAACGAGTCAGGCGAGACAGGAAATAGACGAATATCAGAATCACAACGATAAAAAGTTGACGGTGGAGAAACTCCGGTCCGCAAGCACGCATGACGGGAATGAAATCACGTCCGTGATCGATCGAGCACTGAAATACCTGGCCGGCACTTACGAATACGCGCTCGCGGCAGTTCGGAAGTAGGAGCCTGGAAGATCCGGCTGAGTTTTACCAGACCCGTCCCCTTATGTACTACTTCAGAAAAAGTTTTTTCAGAATCAGATGAGTGGGGAAGCAAATCACAGCCGGGTAAAGAACCATCAGCACGGTTAGATATAACGGCGCTGGTAGCCACTGTTGGGGGACTTCGGTAATGCCGAAGACCCAGTTGACATTTTCTTTTGCACCCGTAAGCGCGTATGTCAAAGGGAGAACGATCCAGCCCAGCAGGGTCTGATACTTCCACGCGTGCGCGTCGTAACTTAACTTGTTGATCGCCCAAAGTTGAACAATGGGAAGCGCGACGTGAAACAACGACAGCGCCCGAACCCACACGGCAATTTTGGGATCGAACATATATCCCGCTAATCCGTCCGGCCCCGCGCCCATAACCAGCTTCGGAAAAAAAACAAAGTTCCATACGGTGTCCACTGCTAGGGCTCCGGTTGCCATCATGCTGAGAAGGGAACCGCTTTCCAACCACAGGGCTACGAGCGTTCCGAAGAGCGCGATATCCGAGACCCAGAGAAAATTAGCGGGGCCGTATTCAATCCAATAGACCGGAACGATGGCGCAGACGAACAGAGTGTACGGGATCTTGATCCAGAGAGAGATGCGCTGCAATTGAACCGCCGAGAACGAAGTCAGGGATGCATCCTTTCATAGGATCTCGCCGAGCGTCAAGCTGCTCACCCAGCCCAAGGGGTGAAGTGAGCCTTGCTGCTTTTGGTTGCGGTATCGCGCTGGATTGGAAGTATATAGACGGGAAAGCGCCAAAGGTTGACAATCGGAAGTTTTTGTTGTTAGTCGGCGAAAAAGATTATAGCAGCGCCGATTATTATGAAATTGTCGGGCGGGTGAATACCGATTCTCTCGGACAATGAGGAAACTCGGCAAAAAGTGGCAGTTCGTAAACGCCCGGCGAGCTACCGCCAGTGTCCTTGGCGCGATGGTGACCTCCGGCGTTGTAGGGTTTTAAGAATTAAGGAAAGAGAAATGGGGCTCACGGGCATAAGGGACAATGGCGAACCCACTGCGGTCGTGGGCGTACAGCAAAGGGGCCTGGCGGATTTTGCCGCCCTGTCCAGACGCGAGTTTCTCGCCGGACTGGCTGCCCTTGGGGCGACCACGTTCATTTCCAGCCATGTGTCGATTGCGCGTGCCGCGGTCATGGACAAGCCGCACCGGATCGACGTTCACCATCACTTCACTTCCCCGCTTTGGCTCGCGGAAGTGGCTTCAAAGGCGCCTGTTATCGCTCCTTTTCGCGACTGGACACCGGCTAAATCGATCGAAGAGATGGACCGGGCCGGGGTGGCCAGCGCCATCATGTCTGTCACCAGCCCTGGGTTGTGGTTTGGGGACTACAAGGTAACGCGGCGTCTAGCACGTGAGAGCAACGACTACGCGGCCAAACTGGTCCAGAATCGCCCCGACCGGTTCGGCATGTTTGCTGCGATGCCGATGCCGGATGTTCAGGCTACACTGCGAGAGATCGAGTATGCATTGGATACGCTCAAGGCTGAAGGTATCGGCCTGTTCACCAGCTACGGTGACAAGTGGCTGGGCGACGCTCAATTCGCTCCGGTATACGCAGAACTCAACCGGCGCAAAGCGGTAGTCTTTACGCACCCGCTAGCCGCAAATTGCTGTCGAACCCTGATTGCGGAGGTACCGCCGCCCACAATCGAGTTTCCGGTGGACACGACGCGCGCGATTGCGAACCTGTTGTTTACCGGCACTGTGGCGCGTTATTCGGACATCCGGTTTATTTTCTCGCACGCCGGCGGAACGGCGCCGTTTTTGACCGAGCGGTTTATCCGTCTGGAAAAAATCACCAAGGATCGGGAGCAGCGATTGCCGAACGGCGTAATGTACGAGTTGAAGAAATTCTACTACGATGTTGCACAAACAACGGATCCGGCACCCCTAGCCGCTCTAATGAAACTCGTGCCTGCATCGCAGGTTCTGTTCGGGACCGACTTCCCGGCCGTTCCGCTCCAGGACAACGTGAAGGGACTGGCAGAGTACGGATTCAGCGCAAGTGACCTCGCGGCAATCGAGCGCGGGAACGCGCTCGGCCTGCTGCCACGGTTTAAGGCCTAACCGCGAATCCACGCAATTCCGAGTCGGAGAATTAGACAGGTTTGTGAGGCGATGGACTCGTCGATTGGCGTAAAGGGCCCGGTGATCGCGCTGCCCGTTAACTACTGGCGGGCTTTAAATTTTGAATCCGGGCACGAGGGGCGCGGCAATGCTTGATGTAGAAATGCTCACGGCAGAAAGGCGAAAGTGGTGCGAGGTTACACCGCAGCTAATTTTTGGGGCTACGCGGGCTGCTTGCAATTTTTGATTGACAGGAAGGCGATGACAGGCATATAGAAGGCCGAATATTGAGTGAGTGGAAGTTGATAAGGCGGACTTTTAACCGGCTGCAATTTCGATGCTCTCTTATCGCCGACATGCTCATTCCTCGAGTTTTCTCGCGGCTTATGCCGTCTGTGCGCTCCTAATCGTCACCTATGTTTTCTCCGAAGTGCTCGATGTTGATGGGTCGAACGCCCCACGGCTAGTTGCCCCGCTAAACAGATCCGTCATTTCGGCTGAGGTGCCTTCTGACACTCAAGTTGCACGTTCTCCTGAACGGGTCGACCGTTTGGAGAATACGCCGGTATTATTTGGCGAGGACGCAGAAAAATATGTTCGGCGTCAAGTCTTGAGAGTTCGTACTTCATCGCCGCTGGCAGCCACTCGATCGCATGGCTATCGGGTGGGTCTGGCGCGTGATTCCGTCCCGGACTAGCTCTCCCAAACCAATTCATTGTTTCATTGGCCTCGCCTGATTGCTCCAGCAATGAGGCGAGAAAATTCCTTTATACGGGCATAACATCTTATCGGAAGACATCGATGAGGAGGAGGCTCTATGATAATTTCCAGACGAATAGAAATTGCAAATCATCTTAGACAGCATATTGTGGTATTAGTTTTCCTGGCGCTTGCATCCCTGGTCTTTGTTCATAAGGCGCCGGCTGCGACGCCCACGCCGACGGCGGGCCTTGACCTTAGCAACTTCATCACAATACCCACCTGGACTACCACCGGGGCCACCCAGAAAAGTACCGACATCTTATCCTTTGATCGTTCGACCGGCATTATGTACCTGGCCGACCGCACCAACAAAGGGGTCACAGCGATCGACACAAGGTTTCAGTCCTACCTGGGAACCATCCCGGTTCCCGGGTGCACAGGAGCAGGACAATGTCCAAGCGGTGTGGTGGTGGCGCCTGATGTGCACAAGCTCGTGGTTACAGATCGGGGAACCAATATTTTCATATTTGACTTGAGGCTGGCGAATACCCCGCCGGTGACGATTCCTGTGCCCGTGATTGGTGGCGGCACCGACGAATTAGACTACGATCCGCTCAATCACCGTGTTTATGTGGCCAACACCGTCGCGCCGTACATGTTGACGGTAGTTAACGTTCTGAACAATGCGATTAAGGACCAGATTCCCTTGCCCTCCAACCCTGAGCAACCCCGTTTCAACCCCGCCGATGGCTTCATCTACCAGATGGTCACGGACGCCGACCACGCGAACGCTAACCCTGCCGTGCTGCGTATCGACCCGACAAAGACCGGAGCCGCGGCCATTGTCGCAACATTTCCATTAACCGCGGCCACCGTGGCCAACGGCATTGACATCGACCCGGTGACGAACACAGCTATTTTAGCGGGGTCGGGAAACGGGTCGCACTCGCTGATGGATTTGAGTAACGGCAATGTCCTGGCAGTGTTTCCTAACATCAACGGCGCAGACACGGACCAGTTTAATCCCAATCTGCGCCGCTGGTATACATTCGGCAGCAACAACAGCAACAGCGGCGTGAGTTGTTCTGCGGACTCGACCGGTGCATTTCCAGTTGCCGGGGTATTCGCGGCCCCAATATTCAGCGGCATAGGCACCATCGTGGGAGCAGAATGCACTGGCCGCAACGGGGGAAGCGGAGGCGTGGATCCAATCAACAACGACGCCTATGTGGCCGTGCGGCAATACCCGTCCGATCCGGCTAGCGCAACCACTGGGAGTCCCGGCGTGCTCGTGTTCCATGATTCCACAAGTCCGGCGCAGGATCCGCAAGACGCGGCCCATACCGAAGCCACCCTTGCCCCGTTAGTAGGTTTCTCTGCGACCGGCGGTGTCGAGCTTGATCTTGGCCGAGTCCATGCCGACGTGTTGGGGCTACCTAGCGTAGTTAGCGGGTCGTTGACGGTGCTTACAATCACGACCACGGTTGGGATTGAGTTGGTCTACTGCGAAAGGGCCGGGTTTGCGGCCACCTGCGACGGCCACCTGAGCGGAGATCCACTGGTCGGTGGCGTAGTACTGTTGGCCACGGGGGGAAAGACCGTGGCTAAGGGATCGATTACCGCCGAGTAGGGAAACCAGAAAGAAGGACTACGGCATCGTTGAGGTGGTATGAGGTGTGGAGTGGTGAGCTAGATGGGGAGAGGGTCGGCCCTCTCCCCATCTAGCGCGGTCGGCAAGTGACGCTCGCCGGCTATTTTTACCATGGGGCCACCGGGGGTACGGCCTGGTGCCCAACGACCTGGTCGGAGATCGCCAAAGAGAGGGCTTCAGTCTCATTTCTGCGCCGGCCATCCGTATAGTCTTATGACGGTCGCAAATTGGGGCGTACCCACGTAAAAGACGGCCCAAGCCGCACCATCTCCTCGAGCGCAACTCGCGGACATATGTATCCTCGAATGTAGTCAATCAGGTTCGTGGCGACGGAGCGGATTCTCTTTTCGATTGCCACATCAAGACAATTGCCCTGCTCGTCGAAGAGTTGCTGCACACCTGCAACTGACACGGGTCCCGGCAGCACAATAGCGCCCACGTGAGAACAGACACTACGTAGGTGCTCCAGAGCTTTTATTGCTCCGATCTGTCCGGCTGCGACGCCGAGCAATGCCACCGGTTTGCCCGCGAGCACAGAAGGGAACCCCAAATTTTCGATGGCTAACTTGATGACGCTACTGTAACTGCCGTGATATTCTGGCGTCGCAAGAATGACTCCGGTAGCCGTGGAAACGGCCTCTTGCAGGGCCTTGACTTCAGGTGAAACATCCCCGGTTCCCGGCAAGGGAAGGTTGGTAATATCGACGACATTCAAGGTTATGTCCGAGTGCGTGCGAATCTCGTCGACCGCTAGAGCCAGGGCTTTCGACGTGAAGTTTCCTGGCCTTACACTGCCCGGAACTGCCACAATTCGTATTCCATTATTTTCTTCTGGCATGGCTTTTTCTCCTTTCGTGCGGGTACGTAACTTGGCTAGGCGTCAAGTCTATTTTACCATCACGTTTTCTGCTTTGTGACAGTAAGCCGCAATAATTGAAAGGGGAGTCTAAGCATGCCAGGACGAAACTGTATAGTTCACGGGAACAGGCGCGATAATAGCGATCACCGCGGGAAGTTCTGCATTCCCGGCAAAGCCCGCGCTGCTTGACAAAGCCCTGTGAATGGCCCGAGAATCATGGCTATTCAATAAAACTCTACTACTACGCGATGTCGAAAGGAGAATAAAATTGGAATTCACGATGAACTCGGCCGACGATCACATTGATCTGGGATATTTGCCAAAGGACTTATGGACAGAGCGCCTGCCCGCGTCTTTGCGGGTTCGGGCGCCACACGTCGAAGAAAGGGGCGAGAAGGGCGAATTCTGGGTGTGCGACGGCGAGACCTGGGGCGACTATCGTGGCGAGCGGTGGTTTTCCAGGCCCAAGCGAAACCCTCTGGCGCTGGACCGAGGTGGAGTTGGCGAACCCAACCGGCCGACGACGCCGAGCAAGCGGCTCGCGGATATGGACCGCGACGGAGTTGTAGCATCAATGATGTTTCCGCCGATCATAGCCATGCAAGTGGGCGACCCTGTACTGAGGAATGCTTGCACGCGGGCTTACAACGACTGGGCGGCGGAGTTCCATCAAGCGGCGCCGAAGCGCTTTTTTCCCGTCGCTATGCTTTCTCCTGTTGACCCGGAAGGGGCCAGGGACGAAGTTTGTCGTGTAGCGAAGCTGGGCTTCCGCGAAGCGAACTTTCTGGTCAACGATGTAACGATCGATATGTATCTCAAGCCATGGGACGTGTTTTGGGATGCTGCTGAGGAGAGCGGCATCGTCGTCTCGTACCACGTCGGCGGGAGCATCCAGTCGGGAACGGTCAGGGCCGCGATGGACGCGCTCAAGCCTGGGCAGCGCCAGATGACCTTTGACATGGGGCTAAGCAATGGCGCGACTTCGTTCTTCAATCCGTTTGTAAATCTCTTCAACTTTGGAACGCTGGAGCGACACCCCAGATTGAAGTTCTGTCTCGCCGAGTCCGCTATCGGCTGGATCCCATTCGTTGTCCAAGAGATGGACTACCGTTATCACAGACAATTCGAGAGGAAAAAGGCCGAGGACATTGCACTGAAAGCGCTGCCGAGTGAGATATTCAAGCGCCAGGTCTGGGCGACCTACCAGACGGACCTCGTGGGATTGCACCTGATCGAGTTCTTCGGCGACGGCCACATCATGTGGGGCTCCGATTACCCGCACCCCGACAGTACGTGGCCGTTCTCCAAAGAGGTCATCGAGAAGGACACGGGTCATCTATCTCCGGAGATGAAGAAGAAAGTCATTCACGACAACACCGCTGCGCTGTATGGAATCTAGAGCTCTGCGTGAAGCGGCATAGGCTGCGGCCGGGTCGGGCGAACCCCATTGAGTAACAGACGGAGAAAACCCTTTGCGAATATGCATGATTATTGATTTTTTCAGGAAAGCGATAGGGGAGCTATTGTTAGTAGCCCGGAGTTTCGTCGCCTGGTAAGTCGCAGCTCACTTAATAGTTAAGCGGCGCGCTACAATGAGCGTGTACCCCAGCGACGATGGATTGTGGCGGAATTTGAGATCCGTGGCGAGATTAGAGACATCGAGACAATCGCTACCGGTCGGGGCGTGTACATCAGGCGCTATTTGGAACGCACTTATGGCAAAGGCCGTTGGCGGAAGAGGAAGGGCAGGGCGACTGTGAAACTTGTGGATGGTACAATCTGTGAAGCCGAGATACACTGGTTTGAAGCGCATGGTGTAGGGCGTAAGGATTTCAAAATCAAGAGGGTAATCCGATGAGCGAGTTTGTGATTTGCATCAACAACAACAGCAATCTAGCCAGCCTGATTTTGGGCAAAGTTTACCGCACGCTACCAGATGCTGAGGCGCAGGCGCACAACATGCTCCGGGTCGTTGATGAGGACAAGTCAGAACCAGACGGCTATCTATACCCGGCTTCTATGTTTAGCCCTATTGAGCTACCAGAAGTAGCAAAGCGGGCGCTGATGGCGGCGGGCGACTGAGCTCATAGAGCCGCGGCCCCTATAGGCCATGAACCCAATATTCATCTATCGTTACACTCCAAGCGCATTGACCGGGAAGAGCGTATCTGGTCGGCGCGTCTAATGCGCAATTACCCAGCGTTGGGGATTCTGGCAGGCGATACCGTTACGAGGATTACGAGAAGCAGTTCTGACATCCGGTTGCTGTTGAACGGAAGATTGTGTCTGAGTCCGTAGCTGCTGTGCACAGGCGAAATATGTGGTGGAAAATCATTTCAGAGATCATCCTCGTAATCGGTGTTTTAGCAGCGGTTTGGTATTGCGGTTCGTTCAGCACTCGATTCAGATCGTCATTCGAAACGGTGGCGAGATAGGTTTTCGTTCGCGCAAAAACAGCCTCCAGGTAGTCCAACAGCGGCTGTTTATCGGCTACGGTAAACGCTTCTACTTGTGTCGCAGTATGTCTGTGACCGGAGCCATAGTCTTTCGGATCGGGCGGCATGTTGAAGCGCATATGCCATCCGTCCCCGATCCACAGCTGCGGGCGCTCCATCAAACCGGAGAAATTGGCATCCTGAACCCGCGACAAATGCCAAACCAACCAAGCGATATGAGGTCTGGGCGGAGCCAGCAGCTCTTCAGGCGATAAGTCTTTTAGCGTCTCCCGCACCATGTCGCGTACTCGCCCCAAAGCATCTAACACCAATCCCGCAGCTTCCATAAGTTACCCCCTGGAGGCTGTTACGCCCATTCCGTTGGCTGACAGTGTGGCGCGGCCGGCCCGGAAGTTCAATCGTTCAACAGTTCAATGATAGAAAACCGTTCAAAGGTTGTGCTCGGGTGCGCGCCCGAGTATGACGTATTTGTTTCGAGGCGGGTAGGGGAGAAAGAGGTGATGAGAGAGGAAAACGAGTTGCCGGGCGCTGGAAAGACCACTGTCGTGCTTCGAGAGCCCCAGCACGAACGGAAATTCTCAGGAGCCGAGTTTCATGTCGCTGACAGAAGATGTTGCCGGATTCATAACCGGCTTTAATCTCGGCGCGGGACCGGACGGGCTGGTGGATCGCGCTAAGGAGGCGTTCCTTGACTCCTTGGGCGTCATGCTGGCCGGAGCGTGTGAGGAGAGCTCGCGTCTGATTGGTGGCTGGGTGCGCAAGCAGGCTGCACCTGGCGAGTCTACTGTTTTTGCGGAAGGTAACTTGCGCACGTCTGCCGCTAACGCAGCTCTTGCCAACGGCGTGGCGGCGCATACGCTGGACTTTGATCACTCCGGGCATCAAAGCGCGGTCATCGTTCCCTGTGTTCTCGCCGTGGCTGAGTCTCTGGGCGCCAGCGGGCGTAACCTTCTGGAGGCGTACATCGTCGGTGTCGAAGTGAGCATTCTTCTCGCGCAGGCGCTCGGGCCAGAGGCGAAAGCGTTGCAGCTTCATCCGTCGAGCATTTGCGGTTCTCTGGGCGCGGCTGCGACTGCGTGTCGCCTTCTAGGTTTGAAACAAAATGAGGTGCAGGTATCGCTAGGAATCGCCGCTTCTCTGGCCTCTGGATTGAGCCAGAATTTTGGCACCATGGTAAAACCGCTCCACCTCGGCAGCGCCGCTCGAAATGGTATATTGGCTGCGGAGCTTAGCGCGGCGGGCTTCACCGCGAATCCGGAAATCTTAGACCAAAAGGGGGTGTTTTTCAGCGAACTGGCTCCGAGCGCCGCCGCGGAGCATCTAGGGAAAATCTATGAATTTTTGGAACCCGGGATTTCTTTCAAAGCTTATCCGTGTCCCTACAGCTCGCAGCGAGCAGTCGATGCGGCAATCCGTCTGGCGGATCGCCATGAGGTCAAGCCGGCGGACGTGGAAGAGATTATCTGCGGGGCTGCGCAGAACACTTTCCGCGTGTTGATCCACCATAGGCCGACCACGAGTCTGGAAGCGAAGTTCTGCCTGGAGTACCTGCTCGCGGCGGGAATAACAACGAGAACGATTCGCGAGGAAATCTTTGACCTTGACGAAGTCAGAGATCCGGTGAAGCAAGATCTCGTGGAAAGGGTGCGAATCGTCGAACGGCCGGTGCCGAGGATTCACGGGGAGGGAGACGTTACGGTTCAGGTGAGGACACGATCGGGTTTGCTTTACGAGGAAACGGTGTCACACGCTCCAGGCCATCCGAAAAATCCTCTGTCGTTCGAACGTCTCGCGGCTAAGTACCGAGATTGTTGCCGGCAGGGAGGTTTGTCCGAAACCGCATCGGCGCATTCACTTGAAATCGTGACCCGGCTAGAACAGGTGGAGAGAGTTGACGGGATTATTGCGGCGTTGCGATTATGAAAAATCGCAGTGGGAGCGGCGGTATGCTACGATACTGAGAAGTTTCTTGATGGGAGTTCATATGGTCCACCAACCTGAACCGCAATCCACGTACTCGCGTAACAGCAGCGCTCCCCGTCGCGTGCTCATTGTAGGCGGCGTGGCGGGAGGCGCGTCATGCGCGGCGCGACTGAGGCGGCTTGACGAGTCGGTCGAGATCACGATATTCGATCGCGGTCCTTACGTTTCGTTTGCGAACTGCGGGCTGCCCTACTACGTAGGCAACGTCATTTCTGACGAGCGCGCCCTGCTGGTCGCGTCACGGGAGATGTTCCGCGAGCGCTTCAATATAGAGGTGTATACCGAAACCGAAGTCACCGGGATCGAACGCATTGCGCGTACCATCACTGCGCGCGATGTGCTCACCGGCGACAGCGCGTGCAGAGCGCTATGACGTGCTCGTGCTGTCACCTGGCGCGGCGCCGATCCGGCCGCCGCTGCCGGGAGTGAACCTGCCCGGCGTCTTCGCCGTACGCAACATTCCCGACTCGCGCCGCATTCGTTCATGGATTGCAGATCGCGGTGCCAAGACGGCGGTCGTGGTCGGTGGCGGATTCATCGGATTGGAGATGGTCGAGAACTTGATCCATCGCGGACTTTCAGTGACGGTCTTAGAAAAACTGTCGCAGGTCATGCCGCCGCTGGATCCGGAGATGGCGGTCCCGCTCATGGAGCACCTGACCGCGAAGGGCGTGCAGCTCCATCTGGGCGACGGGCTTGCGCGGATCGAAGAGCGCGATGGCGGCGGCTTGGTCGTCGTTGCGGAGAGCGGCGCCCGGTTGCCAGCCGATCTCGTCATTCTGGCCATCGGCGTGCAGACCCGAGACCGCGCTTGCCGAGAACAGCGGCCTGCAAATCGGCTCGCGCGGCGGCATTGTCGTCGATGCCCAGATGCGCACTTCCGATCCCAACATCTGGGCCGTCGGCGATGTCGTGGAAGTGCCGGATGTGCTCACGGGCCAGGAAACGGTGCTGCCACTTGCGGGACCGGCGAATCGTCAGGGACGAGTGGCCGCCGAGTCGATCGCCGGACGCGCGACGCACTTCCGCGGCGTGCAGGCGACGGCAGTAGTTGGCGTGTTGGGTCTGACCGTGGCATCCACCGGCGCGAGCGAGAAAGGACTGCGGCGCGCCGGCATCACGAGCTTCGAGAAGGTGTACCTCCACCCGGGTCATCACGCCGGTTACTATCCCGGCGCGCGCGCGATTCATCTTAAACTGCTATTTTCGGCGCCCGGCGGCCGCATTCTGGGCGCGCAGGCGGTCGGACTGGAAGGTGCGGAAAAGCGCATCGACGTCATCGCGACCGCGATTCAGTTCAACGGCACGGTGCACGATCTTGCTGAGGCAGAGCTATGCTACGCGCCGCAGTTTGGCGCGGCCAAAGACCCGGTCAACCTCGCCGGCATGCTCGCCGAGAACGTTTTGAACGGCGACATGCCCCTGGCCGATTGGCTAGATCTCGACCGCGCCGGCGCGCTGGTGGTCGACGTGCGCGAACCCGACGAGTTTGCCCGCGGGCATGTGCCAAAAGCGATCAACTTGCCGCTCTCACAGATGCGCTACCGTTACGTCGAACTGCCCAAGGATCGCGATATCTGGGTCTGCTGCGCCGTCGGCCAGCGTGGCTACTACGCGACGCGTTTCCTGGCGCAGCACGGCTATCGGTCACAGAACCTCTCGGGAGGCTACATGACGTACAAGATGCTCAAGGCGACCGGGTTAGTGCCGTGACCGGTGTGGCTAACGTAGAGACAAAATCGGGGAAAATTGTGGTCAAGCAAAAAAGGAGTATCTCCACCGCTACGTCAAACTTAGTGAATTGAAAGTCTCCCCTTGCACGTGTACGCAGATCTTGAGGGCGCCAAAAGCCGGCACCTGTCATTTACTCCTGGCGACAAGCTGCTCGTAGGCGGCGTCCGCGAGGCGCTGCATTACCGCGTTTTCCACGGCGCCGGATAACGCATAGCCCAGGTTTCTGTCGATCCAGTAGAATACCTCGACTTTACCTTCGCGGGCGTGTCTGAAGCCCGTCTCAAGCTGGTTCTTCGGGTCGTGCCGCACATAGAGCGTGACCCGGCGGTGGTTGCCATCTTCGTACATGAACTGAGCGACCGGGCCGCCGCCCCCGGCGAGCAAACGACCGCCGAGCAAATGAAACCCTTGAGCGCTAAAATCAGGCGCGAAAAGCGTTGTCCCCAGTCTTTTTGACAACCACGTCACCAGGTGATCGGCATGTTCGCCGTCCACTTCGACGGGGTGTCTCACCTCAGGGCTGAACACGGCATGCGCAAGGGCCGCGTCTCTAGGCAGCGTGGCGTAGACGTTCTGAACCCGAGCCTGGCGCACGCCCAACGCGTAGCCAATCCCACCCGCGCCGGCAATGGCCAGAAGGACGGCCGCCGCACGTGATAGCCGCTTCCACAGCGGTTGGCCGGGGCTCAAAGCGCGCAGGAGGTCGAGAGATACGGGTTCGTTTAACACGCCATCGAATGCCTCGTGTAAGCGTTGGTTCTGCGCCAACCAGGCGCGCACCCGGGCGTCATCGTCTGGATGCTCCGCCAGCCAGGCTTCCACTTCCGCCCGGCGCTCAACCGGCAATTGACGGTCTACGTAGGCGAGCAATTCGTCCTGTGTGATTTCCTTCACTTGACCACCTTCAGCCTGGTGACCGAATCTTCGGCCAGGAACTGGCGCATCTTCTCTCTTGCTCGCGACAGCCGGGACATTACGGTTCCCAGCGGTACCCCGAGAAGGCGCGCCGTCTCCTCATAGCTAAACTGTTCCAGCCCCACCAACAGGAGCACCTCGCGCTGATTGCTTGGCATCTGGCGTAGGGCCGCCCGGATCTCATGTATTCTGGGGATATCCATCTGCGACCCAGGGACGTGCAACTCCTGCGCCGCATCGAGATTCAGCGCGGAGCGCGCGCGAAAGGCCCTGACCTGATTGATGAATACATTGTGCATCAGGGTGAACAGCCACGCTCGCAGATCGCTGTCCGGCCGCCAACGCTCGTACTTCGCCAGGGCCCGCTCGAGCGTGTCTTGCACGAGGTCGTCGGCGCTGACAGGATCGCCGGCGAGCGCCCGCGCATAGCGGCGCAAGCGGGGAATGTGCTCGACAATATCGGTCTTGGCGTTCACCTAGCGGGATGCTGAAAATTGCCGTTCATCCTTCGACAAAGCTCAGGACGAACGGATAGTAGATTGAAATCACCAAAGAATTGCCGTTCGTGCTGAGGTTCTTGAAGCACGGGTGCCTTTTTTCAGGACCCCTGCTACGGGTTGACTAGGTGCCAGACGTTACCTCGTCCGTCGCCGGTCTTGTCACCGGGCTTCTGATCCTTGGCCTGGAGATAAAGTGGCTTGCCCTTGTACGCCCATTGTTTCGAGCCGTCATCGCGCGTGATGATGGTGTAGTCGCCGCTGGCCTTATCGCTGGCCTGGGCCATCAACGGCGGCCAATTCGTCGCACACGAGCCGTTGCAAGCGCTCTTTCCTGCCGTGTCCTTATCAAAGGTATACAGTGACATACCCGAAGAGTTTGTCAGTATACCCCCCTCGACTTTCACCGGCTCGGCGGCCTGGGTCGCGGACGCAGCCAAGAGGCCGAGTCCCAATAGCAATGCCGGGATATAGTTGTTCATTCGCATAAATCCTCCTTGATTCTCAGAGTTAGTGATAATGGCTGCAAATTTTCAATTAAGCAAACAACTCATGACCGGCGTTTATTCCACTAAGCCGCTTTTTGTCGCGCCCCATTAACATCCGGGCAAGGACTAGTACGTTTTTGTCTACGGTTTTGTTGCCGAAAAGATACAGACTTTCTCAGCAAACCCAAACGGACGACTGATGCCACGGGCACTTTTGTTGAACACCGCAGCTTAAGCCTGAATTTGTGCTGGATAACGTGCTGGCATCAGAATTGCTCGAATCACAAACGTTGTGAAGAACGAGCGTAGGGTTCGCTCATAGCACTTACAGGAGGGGATTTCTAAGAGCGGCGTCTCTAATGCGTAGTGCGGTTTTGGTCCACAAGGGAAAAAAATGAACAAAGGGAAGCCGTGAAACGTTTGCTAAGGATCTACAGGAGGCATGCGATGGAAAAAAAAGTCGTTACGGCCGGCGCTTTGCGCAAGCTTAAGGACGAGTTGACGTCCGATGAGATTGATCGGTACTGGAATCTGTATTTTGCCGCCCTCGATACACTGATTGTTGCGCACGCAAAGTTGCGGGAACTCGAAAATGTGGCAACCAGTCTTGGCGACCGCAGCCGCTACCGCGGTGAACGGCTAGGAATTGAAATCGACATCGAGATAATGCGCCGGAAACGGGTGGCGTTTACCGCTAATGGAGCAACTGTTAATCCACCTGATCAATCGATGGCCGAGCGCGTCCTACAACTGTCCAAGGAGATTGCCCGTAAGGCAGCGCGGAGCGCAGAGGCGCCGGAAATTGTTCGGATTGCCACGAATGCGTTAGGTCAGTTCGGCAAAATTCAAAGGAGCTAAGGCGCCCAAGCCGTTTTTAGGCTTGAAAGTTTTCGCAGCTTGCGCAAATTTTTGGTCCCCGGTCAAGAACGTTGCGGATAGTTTACCGCGCAGGCGCTGAGGACGCGGAGGGGAGAGTTTGAAACGAACGATCTCTGCGTACTCTGTGCCTCTGTATGAAATATCGCTCGCTGCCTTGGTTGCGACGCAGCCGCGCTGGGTTCTTCGTGGTAAAATTTGGTTTTCCTCTGTTGCTTACGGCGTAGTCGTGTTAGGACGCACCTAGTTTTAACGGTCCCACACTCTATACAGCTCTCTCATCATCTTCCCGCCCTGCCGGTTCCGTCAGCCCCAAATTAGCGATCGATTTGCCTTATCTTACTGGCCAAAGACGTAAGGCTTTCATCCTCAGGCGGCGCGTGGTAAGTAGGCATTCGAAGTTCCTGGATCAGGAGGGCCAGCATGCCGACAGCGACAATTGATGGTTTGGAAGTCTACTACGAAACGCGTGGTTCCGGAGCGCCGTTGCTTATGTGTGCTCCGGGAGGCTTCGATTCCACGGTCGAGAAGTGGCGCACGGCCACCGCGTGGAAGGAGATAGACGGCGTGGAGAAGCTCGCGACGAAGTTTCAACTGATCCTTTATGACCGCAGAGAGTCGGGAAGATCAGGTGGGAGGGTGGAAAAACTAACCTGGGAGCTCTACGCGCGACAGGGAAAAGCATTGCTGGAGTATCTAAAGATAGAGTCTGCATTTGTGATCGGCGGGTGCATGGGCTGCTCGGTGGCTACTGCGTTCGCAATATCTTTTCCCCAAGCCGTGCGGGCGCTCTTGCTCCATTGGCCGGTCGGGGGCTACCGCTGGAAACTCAGCGGGCAAAAGAGATTCGAGCGCCACGCGGCTTTCGCGCGAGAAAAGGGATTGGCAGGTGTTATAGAGCGTGCCCGTGAAACAAAAAGCTTCTTTCAGGATGCGGAGTCCGGACCTTGGGCGCCGTGTATCGCGCGCGACGAAAAGTTTGCCCAAGCTTTCCAAGGTCAGGATCTCGACCGATACCTGGGAATTGTAGAGGCGAGCGGTCGAAGGCTCTTTGATCGCGATACCGCACCGGGGGGAGAGCCCGAAGAAGTTATGGGAACGAAGGCACCGGCTCTGATCATCCCGGGGGACGACCCGGCGCACGCGACATCGGCGGCGCACTATTTGAGAGAATGCCTACCCAACGCCGAGTTCTGGAATGTCATGCCGCCGGCACAGGGCACCGAAGCGGTGTGTAATCGGATTATCGATTTTTGCCGCGACAAATAAGAACGGAGGATAAGGGCATGTATGGTCACCGGCTTCGCATCGGTTACACCTCGCCGCCAATTGTGACCGAGGTATTCCCCTACGAGTTTTACCGCATGGCGCCGCCGGGGATTACGCTCGTGCTCACTACCTTGATGGTCGCGCGCCACACGATTGAGTCTGGTGAGGCGGAGGAGAGTTGGAACCATACGCTCCGCGCCGCGCGTGAAATGGCCCGCACGGGAGTGAACATCATTGTTCTCGGCGGCGGGCCGGTGGTCTACTCCAAGGGGAGCGATCGTGCCGAGCAAATGATCAAAGACCTGGCGCAAGAACTTGGAGTGCCGGTGACGAACAGTACGACGGCTTACCGGCAGGCCAACATCGCGCTCGGCGCCAAGGTGGTTGGTCACGTCAGTTATGCCTCGCCCCCGGGGGCTGTCGATCATCTGCCGAGCGGAGGTGGCAGGGAACGGGGAAACATTCGCACCGCTGGGGCGAAGTACGGCAGTTACCCGTTTATCGATGTTGGACGTATTCCCGCAGAGGTCCCTGACCGTCTCGCGCGCGAGCTGAAACAGGAACACCCGGAAATCGACACTATCCACTTGGGCTCGCCCCATTGGGCAACGGCCGGCCTCGTCGAACCTCTAGAGAAGGAGTTAGGAGTCAACATCGTGGCAGGGAGCCCGGCGATTCTCTGGTGGGCGCTGCGCAGCTGCGGGATCCAGGACCGGGTCCAGGGCTACGGGCGGCTTCTCCGGGAACATTAGGTATCCAGTTTCGCGTTTTGACTTGAATCCAAAAACCGAGGCGGGAAACTAGCAGAGACTCAACCGTTTATATTCGGCCCGCAGAGGGATCCATGTCGGCAGCAAGAGCAAAAGCGGATGTGATTGATGCGGATGCGCACGTGGTCGAGTCCGAGCGGGTTTGGGATTATCTCGAAGCTTGCGAGCAGAGATACCGCCCCATGCTTGTGACCTCGCCCCAGAATCCTCAACGGCAGATCTGGGTCCTCGACGGCGAAAACCTCGGCAACAAGTTTCCGTCGCCTAATGAGCAACAATCTCAACAGCACCTCAAACGATTCGGCCGTGAAGTGGGTACCTCGGTCCAAGCCCGCGAGCTGTCCGATGTGAAGCAGCGGCTGGAGCATATGGACCAGCTGGGGATCGACGTTCAGGTGTTGTACAACTCCCTGTGGATCACACCGCTGACGAGCCGGCCGGACGTGGAGATCGCTCTGTGCTGGACCTGGAACCGCTGGATGGCCGATGTCTGGAGGCTCGGCGAAAACCGCCTGCGCTGGACCTGCGTGGTGCCGGCGCTGACGCCGAGCGAAGCGATCCCGCAGATTCGCTTTGCCAAAGAGCACGGAGCCGTCGGCGTCTGCCTCCGTCCTTTCGAACGGGACCGGGTGGTGACGGACCCGTATTATTACCCGATTTTTGATGAGGCCGAGCGCCTCGGCATTCCCATTACCGTCCATCTGGCGAATGGAAGCCCCGATCTGTTCAAGTTGATGACGAATGAAGCCGGTCGCGGCTTCTCCACCTTTCGGATACCCACGGTGACTGCGTGCTACCTGCTCATCATGAGCGAGATCCCGCGCGTCTTCCCTAAGCTTCGGTGGGGATTCATCGAGGTATCGAGCCAGTGGGTGCCCTGGATTGTTCACGAGGCGGTGCGGCGTTCTCTAGGGAGTGACCATCCGGTTACCGCCAACTGCTTGCGCGAGTACAACATCTACGTATCCACCCAGACCGATGACGACTTTCCTTATGTGATTTCCTACGCGGGAGAAGAGAATCTTGTTATCGGCACCGACTATGGTCACGGCGACACTTCGAGCGAACTCAACGCCATCTCGAGATTCAAGGCCATGGAAACCCTGAGCGAAGAGGTGAAACGGAAGATTCTTTCCGATAACCCCAAACGTTTCTATGGGATTTAGCGTCTAAAGTAGCCGGCCGCTAAGCAAATCTGCTTCCATCGGAAGATCTGCCGGCTTTTCCGGGAACAATAACAGGGTGCTGAAAAACTCTCTCGGAGTCCTTCGACGAAGCTCAGGACGAACGGAGGGCTTTTGATATCATCGAAGATCTTCCGTTCTACTGAGCTTGCCGAAGTATCAGGCCCTCGAAGCAATTCGAACCTTTTTTCAGCCGTTGGTGGCTTGGGGGAAATGGATCTTTGGGACTCACTTAGCGTTTGTTCTTTCTGGTCGCTGCTTTCCAGCGGCGGTACCTTAACAACGACTGTAAAATATGTAAATAAAATCGGGAGGAAGGTTTTAAACACAAAAGGCTCGACCGAAAAAGCCATAAACCCGTGGCCCCGTTTTTGTTGCCTATACGCTATCGACTGAGGTATATTGGCACTCTAGAAAGGTTCGTTCCGATGAAACAAATCTGCTACGTATGCATAAACGAGGATTGCCAGAGCCGCGGCTCCGAAGAACTCCTGGATGAGCTGACGAGCCAGGTTGCCGAGCGATCTCTGGACGTGGAAGTCAAGTCTTACATATGCTTTGGCGGGTGCGACTATGGGCCGAATATCGTGATTCACCCGCAAAAGAACTGGTACGCCGGCGTCCAATCTGAGGATTTGCCGGAGATAGTAGAATCGTTGGACGGCGGTCCTCCCGTCACGCGCCTCGATACGATCGATGCGTCCTTGAAAGACCTGATCTACTCCCTGCTGGATGCCGGCGTAGATTAGAAAGAACCACGACGCCAATCATCTGGCCGCCAGGATTCAAAACACCGGATCTGAGACCAGAGTCGGACAGTCATGATCCAGGAGGTAACCCAAAATGGAGAACCGTCGAGTCCTAGCTGATGCCCCTTCCTTCTGGGAACAACATATTCGGGCGCGAGAACACGAAGCACGCAGAGTTTTTCTGGCTACGGACATACCAACCCTCGACGCTTTATGGGCTCCAGGCTATGTGCTGAACTCACCGCTGAACCAGATTCTCCGAAAGTCCCAACTTCTCGAACTGATCCGCTCCGGCCGCATTCGTCGCACTTCTGTAGTTACAGACCTTGACAAGTCGAACATCGCGACGTTCGAACGGCTGAAGACTAGGGTGCGTCACGCGGCGGCGGTAAATTACCTCCTCATGTTAGCCAGGCTGAGCGGGCTGAGGGCGTTGAGTGCCGCTTTTGTACCTGCCGTCCGGAGAAGCATGGGGCAGGGAAGGTGCCAGATCATCTTGAGCAGTTTTCCTTGCTCCATCAGGTAAGAAAAAAGTGATGGCTTGGGCACGGAAAACACAACTAAATCCACCTTCTCCTCTTTGGCGACGCGCGCGATTTCTTTTCTCTTGTTCCCCAGCTCCACTCGCTTTCTGATTTTAACCGGGCGACGTGGTCTCACTACCTGTTGCACGAAGTTGGCGAGGTCCAGAGTTCGCGCGCGAAGCAGATGATCGCCAGTATTACTGGCCGCCTCTTTGTGCGGGGGGTAACCTTCCATGATGGCTAGCATATGCCAGTAAGCCTGCGTGTCCGGGTTTTCCGCTACGTGTAAGACAAGAAGCTCCGCCTGCGTTTCCTGCGCCAGCGAAACCGCGTATTTGAGCCCGCTGGCGGAAGCTTCCGAAAAGTCAACCGGGACAAGAAATTTTCGACCTTTTTCCATTGTGAAAAACCTCCTTGTGATAGAAACTGCACCGGAAAAAACACTGCTAGCGGCGGTGATGGGTTGCCGCTTGATTAAGAAGTCTTATCTCCCAGAGGGGGAGAATCAGATATTAAAAACAGAGTTAAGAATGTAGGAAGAAACTTTGGGCGCGAAAGCAGCTGGAAGCACGATGGAGAAACCCTGGAAAAGAACTTTTCTGGTATCCCTTATGGCAGCGCTGTTCGGTAATCCGCCAAACCCCTCGGGGGAAGCATAGATTTCAGCTGGCACTTGCGTTTTAAGGGGTTGGGATTGGGAGATGGCAATTCCCGACGACAAAGCGTGGACATCGCGCGCAACCGAAGGCCCATGGCTCAAGACCCCGAGGTAGAGCAATGCGAGTCCCAGCAAGAAACCCAAGGCGATTGACTTATCGTTCAGGCGAAACATAAAGCAACGAAAGCGAAGAGATCAGCGTAGCAGCTGACGCTCCGATGTCAAGGCAAAGGCGGCGGTGAGCAGAAATTCTCCGCCGGAAAGTTACGAAGTTGTAGTGAAAACGCGGTCTTTTATGGCCTGCTGGAAAGCTTAGGTATTCGGGCGCGGTCATCCTCCCGGAAGATTTTCTGGTGCCATGAAGAGCAAGCCGGAAGAATTGAGCGGGGCCGCAGTCGTTGCGCTCTTGTCGCTGTCGCGCCACGGTGCTAGAAGAAAACAAATTTCCGCGTTATCGGAGAGACATCATGGCCATCAAGGTATACGACGCGACTCCGTCATCGAACAGCGATCGGGTAAAGATTCTTCTGCACGAGAAGGGGCTGACCTACGAGCGGGTCACACTCGACTTGAAGAAGATGGAACAGAAGCGGCCGGAATTCTTAAAGCTCAATCCCTACGGCAAGGTGCCGGTAATCGACGACAACGGTAAAATCCTCTTTGAGTCCTGCATTATCAACGAGTATCTGGATGAACAATATCCTAATCCGCCGTTCATGCCGAAGGATCCCTACCTGCGCGGCACCGGGCCGTGTACTGACCGATTACGGGATCAATCATCTGCAAGAGAGGTATACGCCGCTGCGCCTGGAGATGCTTAAAAAAGATCAAGAGCGTGACCGTAAGGTCATCGATGCTGCCGTCAAGGCTATTTTCGAGCGGCTCCAGTATCTGGAAAACGCGCTGGGGGACAAACCGTATTTACTAGGGGAAGTCAGCCTCGTGGATATCGCTATTGTCCCGCGTTTTCTGCGCTTGCAGCAGTGGGGCATTTTCCCCGCGCCCGCGTTGCCTAAGCTAAGCGCGTGGCTGGACAGGATGGTGGCGCGCCCATCGGTGAAGCCGTTCGTTTGAAATTGCCGGGGGAGTCCGGGACAAGGTTTTTCATGCGCGTCTTTCAAGCGTCGGCGACTGAGAACTTACGCGGCTCACTCTTCGGTCTACGGTGTGCCCTGCTATTTCCCGGATCTATGGATCGTCCGGGCTCGGAGGCGGAACGATGGCTCTGACTAAAGGGATTGGTTTGCTGTTGATTCTGGTGGCGCTTTTCGGTTGCGCCAGCCAGGTCGGGCGCCCAAGCACGGCGCAAAAAGTCTCCGAGAAAGAGTCGGAGGAACAACAGCCCAAAACAACAACACCGACGATCACTTACCGCCCTGGGGGATGACCCGGCCTCGCATTTTGTAGTCCGCGATTCGATTCAAACGCTCGCCATGACTCTCTGTAATCATACGATGCTCGAACTATTGCCGGAAAGAAAAAAGACACTGCGTTGCCGGCAATGCCATTTGACCATCGACGCGAAAGAGGTGGGGGATGGGTATTGTCCGGAATGCTTTGATCGGTCGGGCAAGAAAGTTTATGAATTCGAGGAGATGGAAGCGGAAGAAGGAGGGGCCGCCAGCTACAGGTGCGAGGAATGCGGCGTGATCATCAAGACAAGCACTCGAGCCGGGTCCGAAGGATAATGTGAGAGGAGACAACCGATGAGCGATGACCGTAACAAGAAAGCGCGCGCGTTGGGGATCAACCACGTGGTTCTGGAGGTAGGCGACTTGGAGGCAGCGCTACAATTCTACGGCGCGCTCTTTGATTTTACGCTCAGGGGTAAAAGCGACCGCAACGCCTTCATCGATCTTGGCGACCAGTTCATCCAATTGAGCCTCGGCAAGACCCAAGCGGCCGATGAGAAGCGGCATTTTGGGCTTGTGGTTGACGACCGGGAACCGGTGCGCCGCGCGCTGAAAGAACTGGGCGTCGAGCTACTGGACCGGCGGCTTAATTTCCGCGACCCATGGGGCAATCGGATCGAAGTCGTTCCCTATGACGACGTCCAGTTCACGAAGGCTCCGCATGTGCTCAAGGGGATGGGTGTTGGCGCCCTGGAAAAGAGTCCCAACGCCGTCGACGAGCTGAAGAAAAAAGGCATCGCGGCCGAGGGGTGAGCGGCAGTGGCTCGTGATCCGCGAAGGAGGCGTTTTTTGACCTTGCGTACCCGGCGGACGCCGGCGAATATCAGAGCGGAAGTTACCAAAACGAGGAGTAGATAGGATGATAACCTCACTCACGTGGCGAGGAACCGTTGGGTTGGTAAAGCCCACTTATGATTCGGGGTCACTCGTCGAATTCATCCGCCTTCTTCCGGAAGGCATTGGAGTCATCCCGCTCTATTTAGGTCTGAAGGAATATACGGTGCAGGAGTTCGTAGAAGCGCTCGAGGGCTATCGCGGTAAAGTTGCGGAGCTGGCGGGAAAGGGGGTTGATCTCATCCATCCCGAAGGGGCGCCACCGTTTCTCCTGAGGGGCCACCAGGCGGAACAGGAAATCGTGAGAAACTGGGAGGAACGATACAAGATTCCGATACTGACCTCCGCGATGACGCAGACGGCGGCGTTTCGCGCGATGGGCATCAAGAAATTCTTCGGTGTTACCTTTTTGGGCCGTGACATCGCCGATTTGTTTGTCCGATACTTTACCGAGGCCGGGTTCGACATCGCCGCTATGGAGAGCATGCCGGTGGCGCGAGAACGCCGCCACACGATTTCTGCTGAGGAGATCTATTCGCACATCAAAAAAATGTTTTTCAAACATTCCGGGATTGACGGCATCTATCTACTCGGATCAGGGACCTGGCGCGCCGTTGACGTCGTTCCTCTGGAAGAGGATCTTGGCGTGCCGGTTATTCACCCTGTCGCCGCGCGTGTATGGTGCATTCAGAGTCGGCTTCACGTCCGGCAGCCGATCCGTGGAGCCGGGCGCCTGCTCGAGCAAATGCCCTGAACTCTGGGCGCAAGGAAGGTCGTTCTCAGATTCCGCTGCAAAGAGATTAAATCACCTCCATTTCAAGTATCCCGGCAACAGCTTACGCGCACTTTTGGCAAAGCAACTAGGCTGGCACTGGCGGAACAAGTCCATCTAGACGATGGCAAATATTTTTATACAGCCCTGCGATGAAGGCGTAATCAGATCGCGGCCGGCCGCTGCTTCGTGCGCGCCTAGGTCCGAGCCTTGGATTTTGGCCGCGACGATCTTGGGGTCGAGCATGGCATTCATCGACGGAACCGTCGTCAATGTGGCTCTACCCGCGTTGCAGAAGAGTCTCAGCGCGACGGTTCTGGACGTGCAGTGGGTGGTCGAATCATACGCGCTCTTTCTCGCCGCACTGCTTTTGGTTGGAGGAGCCATGGGCGACCGCTTCGGTAGACGGCTTATCTTCTGCTCAGGCGTGGCTCTTTTTGCACTCGCTTCGATAGGGTGCGCGATGGCACGAAGTGTCAGTCAGCTGATCCTCGCGCGTGCGCTACAGGGGGTAGCTGGCGCTCTGCTTGTGCCGGGCAGCCTCGCCATTATTGGCGCCTCATTTGCTGAAGAGAGGCGGGGACAGGCGATCGGAACATGGTCGGGCTTTACAGCGATTACGACCGGCGTTGGGCCGGTCATGGGCGGCTGGTTGATTGAGCACATCTCCTGGCGTGCCGTCTTCTTTATAAATGTACCGCTCGCACTCGTAGTGCTGCTGATCTCTACTTTGCATGTGCCCGAGAGCAGGGATGACGGGGGAAAGGGGACTCTGGACTGGTGCGGCGCCGTGCTTGCGACGCTAGGGTTGGGAACTCTTGTTTATGGGTTAATCGAATCCTCGCGTTTAGGCTTCGGTGATCCACTAGTCCTCGCCACGCTTGCCTGCGGTGTCCTCTCACTGGCAGTTTTCCTTCTGGTCGAAGCGCGTTTCCGGAACCCGATGTTGCCGCTCGAGCTGTTTCGCTCGCGTGATTTTAAGGGCGCCAACCTACTGACGCTCTTTCTATATACAGGCTTGGGTGGAGGAATGTTTTTCTTTCCGCTCAACCTGATTCAGGTTCAAGGGTATTCGGCGACAGGGGCGGGTGCTGCCTGGCTTCCTTTCATTGTCATCATATTCCTCCTCTCACGGTGGTCCGGGGGATTAGTAAAAAGTTACGGCCCGAAGTTGCCGCTTGTGGCCGGTCCCGGGATCGCCGCTTTAGGGTACGCTTTGTTTGTGGTCCCGGGGATAGGCGGTGGTTATTGGACGACTTTCTTCCCCGCGATGGTGGTGCTGGGGCTCGGAATGGCGGTAACTGTTGCGCCTCTGACGACCACGGTCATGAACGCCGTGAACCAAAATCGGGCGGGAATCGCCTCAGGCACGAATAATGCCGTTTCACGTATCGCTGGACTCTTTGGAATTGCTCTCCTGGGCATAGTAATGCTCTACTCATTTAACCACGAGCTGGACCGGCGTTTAGCGCAGATGGAGCTGACAGCCGAAGCGCGGCAGGTCATCGACAGTCAACGGGTCCGGCTGGCCGGGGCAGAACTGCCTCCGAGCATCGGCGCTGAGACGCGGGTCGCGTTGAGACGGGCGATCAACGAATGCTTTGTCTTCGGCTTTCGCCTGGTAATGATAACTGCGGCCGGGCTGGCGCTGGCAAGTGCCTTCATCGCATTTACGGTGGTCGACAATAAGGCATTAATGATTCCTGCGTCCGTCGTTGGAGCCGCTAGGCAGTCTGAGCATGTAACGTCTTGTGCTTCACGACGGAAAATTAACGGGACGCTGTTGACGAATAGGATCTGCTAATGCCAGTTCCGTGACGCGGGAAAATGCACGAGCTGGCCGATTTAGGCAATCGCGGCCGCTGTGAGTTTGCCAGTTGATGCGTCCTCGCTTCCCGCTTTGATCTGGCTGGCGCGCTGCCGGGAATGCCAGGCGTCCAAATAGTCCAGCACTTCCGGCAGCGGCAGGACGTCGGCATACTTTTGATTCATGTCGAAGAGATTTATCGCGTGCGTCGTCTGATGACGGTCGAATACACACTCCTCTACAACCACCATGCGAAAGCGATAAGTACATCCATCGACGACGCTCGCGCGCACGCAGCCGCTCGTGCTCTCCCCGCAGGTAATGATCGTGTCCACGTGGAGGAAATTCAGATGTCCGATCAGCGGGGTGCCCCAGAACGCGCTCGGGGAGGCCTTGCGCAGAACCGCCTCACCTGCAAACGGCTTTACTTCGTCGATAATGTCATAGCGGCGCCTGAGCCGGTCTTGCGCTTCAGGGTCTTTATCGGCCTCAAGTTCCGCCTCGCGCCGGTGCGAGCGCGGCGCAACGCCGGCGCCATCAAGGCCGGTCGTGTGGACGATCGGAATGCCCGCATCACGTGCCTTAGCGAGAAGCTTTTGAATTTGCGGGATTGCATTCCAACCGTCCAGGCCACAGTGACTCGGCCATTTCTTGATCGCTTCCAAAATGGGTTCCGGTTTATCTCCGAATACCCAGCGATAAAGATCAATGAGCAGCAAAGCGGGTTTCTCGCCAAACCCGCGCCGGCGTGGCGGTCTCATTGCCAGATGAGCCCGGTCCTGCTCCGTTAGAAATCGCTCCCAAACTGGCTGTGTCATGAATCCCCTCCAAATCTAAATTCAGTCTTCTCGCGTATCGTCCCCAACTTCAGGGCAAGAAAAAAGAGGACCTCATTGATTCCTCGCTGGTCGAAGAGCTGGAGAAGGAAGGGTGGTTCGAAACCTTGGCTCCTGCTGACCGATGAGGCGGGCAACGTTACCTTTTCTTTTTTACATACCGGCTAACCCACAGATCATAGAGACCCGATATCGGGTGTTGTTCCAGAGTGCGGATACCTCGCCCTGTCTCATATAGAGTTACTATTTCTTGACCCTCCTGACCGCGATTAGAGGCAAAGAGGAGTCGTGCATTGGGTTTACGGTCTAACAACTCGCCGACGGCGCCGAGCGTATAGGATAGGCTATAGGGGTCGGGCATCGCGTCAGGGTCAGGTCGTGCTGCTTTGCGGTCTTCACTTAAGCGGTTTAGGTCTTCCAAGTAATACAAAAACTCCACATTCATGAAAGTTTTCTGGTCTGGAGTCTCCTGACGAGGCGGCTTTTCTTCCTCTCTCCATAACCGCAAGAACGCCGGCAGTCTTCTGATTTTTTTCTCTTCCTCTTTCTTGTTCGCTGCGTCTTCCTTGACCCGGCAGCGAAGCAAGTAGGAGTCACCGTAGCACACAACTTCGTATGCTTCCGGCCGCAGCGGTTCCAGTACTTGCCCAATAACGCGGAGGATTGTCGAATAATTCATGGCGCGTAGCTTTCCTTTCCTTCAAGAACGCACCAAGCGGCCGCGAAATTCGGGTCGATCGTGCATTCAGGGCGAGTTACGCCTGGATTTGGATTTTCCATCTTATCTTTCCGAGATGTCAATGAACACGCCGTCGGGATCGGAGAATTGGTGCTGTCCATGGCGGCAGGAGGCGATTAGAGCAAGGCGGCGCTCCGCCTCTTCCGGCGCGCTGATCGTTAGCTCGCGCATTTCGGGCTGGGACTCGCGCAATGCGGCCAATTCCTTTTTCACGGCCTCGACGCTTTCCACCTTAAAGCCGATATGTTCCAATCCCGGTCGCTCGATGCCCGCGCCGGCATAGTCGGCCATCTTCCATGGGGCAATAATCAACGTTACCTTTCCATCGGTGAGGTAGAAATTGGGATCCTCCAGTGCTTTCTCTTCTTCCTTGAGGTCGAATAGATCACGGTAAAAAGCTGCTATCGCAGCAGGATTCATTACGCGCAGCTTGAAATGATGGACGCGCCTCTGTTGTTGCCTGCCGGCCTCGACGTAGACGTCTCTTCGGTTCTCCATGCCTTCCTGCGTTAAATCGAAGTAATTGCCTTCGGGGTCGTGAGTGCCCAAAGTGGCGAAAGGGCGGTTGGAAGGCCGCTTGAGCACCGCTACGGCGGGATATTTCTCTTTCAGGCGCGCGCGCGCCTGTTCTACGTCGTCAACGTCGACGCCGAAGTGGTGCAGCCCCGGAATGTAACCCGGCTTTCTGCCGATCACGGTCATGCCGACATAACCGTCGCTGATGCTCAAAGCGTAATTCGTCTTGATTGCCTTCTCTTCCTCGGCCGAGCCCGGCCTTGATCTCTTCATTCCCAGAACCGATTCGTAGAACTCCGTCTCCCGGACGAAGTTCTCACTCACGATGGCGACATGTTGAATTCTCGTTAACATAATTTGCGGCGCGCTTTGGTCCGGGCGCTGCTACGGTCTCTAACTTCCCGAGTCATGTCAAGCCGATCCTATCTTGCGTCCGGCTTCTTGCGATAATGGCATTGTCCGAGAAAACCAGATATTGCGTGGTTTTGTCCCGGATCGGCCTTTCATCGCGCGACAGCCATCAAGGTACGTCACGACGCTCAGGGGCCCCTCCCCCGGCTCGAGTCGTCAAAAGCGTTGCCGCAACGATTGGCCTGTTCAGTAGCCCCAACGCTGCGCGACTTTGCTGACGCGGGCAAACTCTTCCTGTAACTCCTCGCGTGCTCGCAGCTCGTTGAACGCCTCTTTGACCAGATCCTGAGCGCAAACGCTATTAATCGGCGGCACGTCGTAATTCAAATCTCCCGTGGCTTCTTCTTCCCGGAGCAAGTCCTCGAACCCCGTGGCCAGCCCGTCGATAGGGAAGGGCATGGTTTCGAGGTGGCGCGGTGTGTCGCCGGCGAACTTGATCTCCCTTTCTTCCGGATCGGGGCTCTGACAGCGCAGTCTTCTTTCAAGATTGTAGATGTAGTCGAAGTTCTTGGGCATGTCTCTCATGAACCAGTAGGAGCGGATCATGGCTTTGAGAAACGCTTTGACGAGGTCCGGCCTTTGCTCGAGGATTTTCCCGGTCGCAGCAATGATGCGCTCGGGACGCCCGTTGGGGTATTGTTCCTGGAGGGTCACGAGCGGATTAAACCCCTCCTTTTTCAACTCCTCCGCCTCCCATACCGTTACCGGCGCGCAATCGACCCTACCGGAGCGCAAGGCGTCGATATGGACGGGATGAAAGACTCCCCGCACGAACTCGACGTCGCGGCTCGGGTCGAGGCCTGCTTTATGAAGCCAGATCGTGATGCCCCAATGCCGGTTGCTGCCGAAGTCGCTGATCCCGACCTTCTTACCTTTCAGGTCTTTCAGGCTTTTGATCTGCGGCGTGCCCACCCAGCAGTGGATATGTTGATTTCGCCATCCCGCAATGATGTAGAGGTCGGCGTTTTTGGAGCGCTGAAAGAACACGGTCCGGGTCTGCACGTCGAGGGCGATGTCAATGGATTTCTCCTTCATAGCCTGGGAAATGCCAAGCTTCTCCAGACCGAAAGGAACCATCGAGTCGCGCAAAATCTCATAGCCCAGCGAGCCGTGCTCGTCGCGGAGCCCTTCGTCGTAAAAATAATTCATCTCATGCGCCGTCATGACGGGCACGAGATGCAAAACGTGATAACAGGTCGGGGCGATGCGAAGTTTTCCTCCAAGCATGTCGTGATCTCCTTAAAATTGAGGTTTCAGAATTCAGTGTGGCTCACTGCGGAGGCGCGGAGGACGCCGAGAAAGGAAAATTGGCAAAACCCTCTGCAAACCGGTGTCTCTGCAGTGAATAATCCTAACACCGCATTCGAAAGCTTTTTTGTTTGCCAATAACCCGGATTTGTCTGCCATGTCAAACAGACCTTTTGGGAAGAGCCATCCGTGCTCTTAGAATTCGGATCTCCATGCTTGGTGCGAAACCCGTGTTGGCGGTCTCGTTGCCCTGCTCCAGGGGGCCGGGAAATCTGCTATTGGATGCGCCCGGTAGTTTTATAACTGGATTAAGTGGCCTCTGGAGACGAAAAGCGTTCAGATCTTTGATAATGTATGATCAAGAATTAAGATTAGGAGGTGAGTTATGCCAGGTTATGTCAAAGTGGCCAGCACCGGTGAAGTCACTCCCGGCCAGGCGAAAATGGTAGAGGTCGAGGGTAAGAAGATAGCCCTCTTTAACGTGGATGGTTCCATCTACGCAATCGATGATACTTGCACTCATCGCGGTGGGCCGCTTTCAGAAGGGGTCCTCGATGGCAAGCAGGTGACGTGCCCCTGGCACGGAGCGACCTTTGATGTAACTACTGGCGATGTTTTAGGGCCGCCTGCCCCTAAGGGGGTCGGACGGTATAACGTCCGGCTTGAAGGGAGCAATATCGAGGTGGAGGTCTAACGATCAGGTTCCAACCGCGGAGGCGCGGAGGACGCGGAGGGGAACGTTTGAAACGAACGAACTCTGTGCCTCTGTGTGAAATTCGCTCGCTGCTTTGGTTGCGGCTCCCCCGCGCTGGGCCTCTGCGGTGAGTGCTTCTTCACAGCAAAGCCAGAAGGGCCAAAAAGAGAATGCCTGGGAAATGCGCGCAGTGTGGATCGAAGACTTACCTGGGCCGGACAACGATCCAAACCGACCTGCTTGAGATCCGCAATGTCCCGTGCACAATTTGCCACGAATGCGGGCATGAACAGATCGGCTATCAGGCTCAGAGCAGGATCGACAAGCTAGTGGAACGAGCGATCAAAGGGAAACTGAAAGATCGCGTGGTGACAATGTGATGGGTGTGACGATAAGCGGTTTATTCCGTTGTGAGAATGGAAAAGAAATCGGAGAGCCTGCGTCTTCGCGGCAGGTAAGGATGAGAGGCAACCTGTCCCCGGAACGCAGCATCCCAGCGCCCCGGAATAGTCGTTCCACATGAGGAACAGCAGCCATTTGGAGTGAGACTGTAGCTCAAGATCAGATAGCCGTCCCTCTCGATGAGAAGCGCCCGGCATTTATAACAGCGAGTATTTTCCAGGTCTCGCACCTGGCCCGGCAGATTCCCTGCATAGACATAACGCAGGCCAGCCTTCTTGCCGATCTCGGCTGCCCGTATCAAGTCTCTGGCTGTGGTATTTTCCGGATCAGTCATCTTATAGTCTTTGTGAAATGCGGTCACATGCCAGGGGATGTCCGGCGATACGCTTACCAGGAATACGCTTAGCCGCTTCAGCTCATCATCCGAATCGTTAAAACCGGGAACCAATAGCGTTACAATCTCCAGCCAGATGCCCATTGCATAGAGTCTGCGAATCGTATCCAGAATGGGCTGCAAGCGACCACCCAATTGCCGATAATGGCGATCATCGAAACTCTTCAGATCTACCTTGTAGAGATCAACCCACGGCCTCAGATACTCCAACACTTGAGGGGTACCGTTGCCATTGGAAACAAAGCTCGTCAACAAGCCAGCCGCGCGCGCTTCCTTAAAGACCGCTACCGCCCACTCGCTCGTAATCAACGGCTCATTGTAGGTGCTGACGATGACTTTGGCCCCTTGCCGGAGAGCTTCGCGAACAAGCTCCTCCGGCGTAACCTTCATGGGTGGAGCGACGGCCGCAGGATCGCGGAGGGCCTGTGAGGTTACCCAGTTCTGGCAGTAGGCGCAGTGTAAATCACAGCCGAGCATTCCGAAGCTAAACGCCAAAGCTCCGGGATGGGCATGAAAGAATGGTTTTTTTCTCTATGGGGTCGCATTGCACGCCCCCCACGTAACCCCAGGGAACGTAGAGCTTGCCTCCTCTATTGAATCGAACCTGGCAAACTCCGGGCCGGCCTTCCGGGATCGGGCAGCAATGGCCACATGCGAAACAGCGGATTCGCTCATCGTCGAGCTTCTCGTAAAGCTCGCCCTCGCGAACATTGTCATTAAGAACGTCTCGCATGGTGGTCATGGGCTACTCTTTCCCGCGCAAACCGCAACTCATTGCATCATGTCTGCGTGCCGAATTCAAATCGGCAGTTACTTGGGCAGGCAATTCACTTAGGTGCTTAAAAATGGATTTCTTCCAGGTTTACTGGGAAGGACTATTCACCACAGACGCAGAGCCCGCAGAGTATTCTTTCTATTCCCTCTTCTCGGTGCCCTCAGCGCCTCAGCGGTGAGCCACACGGAAGCCCTTTTTTTACCCCAGAATGTTTTCTCACTTTCGGAATTACGAAAACGTGGAAGTTGCCGTGTAAAACAGAAAAGCAAAATTTAAAAGGGTAGAAATGAATACCAGCTGCTGGGGTCCTCCGTTCTACCTCCTCTTGGCGGCCGTTGCCTTGCGAATTAAAGCACCCCCTTTGCCGGCGTCTGCTTCGGATTCGAATCCCAAGACAGCTGAATATTTTCTACCTACGACCTGGGCTACAACGAAACCCAGGTTGATCCCTGCATCGGCAATGGCCTGAGAGATCGCATGGCCCAGGCCTGGCTTATTGTCACCCTCAACCATAAGAGCCGCTACGGTCGACGCGCTGAGTCCGGCTTGCTGTGCTGCAATCACGGACTTCTTCCCCGTAACCGGGCATAACTCAATAGCCCCTTTGGTTTCATCGCCCGGATAGCGATAGCCCATCACGACGTGGAGGTCTGCGCCTGCGCTGGCAAGCGACGCAAGGGTGCCAGCAAAGGCTCCAGGTTTGTTTTCAATCTCTTTTCGCCATAGCACGATCTTCTTGACGGTTACTGCCATGTCAGCTTCCTCCTTTTAGAGTTTAAACATAGCGCGACTCGGAGGGATTGCTGTCTAATAGTGGACAGTTTTGCAAAGAATTTTCGCGAAAAACAGTGTGATCGTGACCCTTGAAGGACATCGTGAGCGCGTTCCCGCTCCGAACTGCCTTTATTTCACGGGTCGTGATAGTTGGAACTCGTTGTGTTGAATGGTGTTGATGAAGAAGAGGGCGAGAGGGCGGCGCGCATTCCTTGCCAGCTCTCAAGCAGATGAGAAGCAGCCTTGCTCCTCCGAAAGCAGGCTCTCTCCGTAGATGATCGCAGCGTGGTTGCCGATTAAGTTCTGAGGCAGGCTCTGAGCGAGCGGAAGCCCTTGGCCTGCATTGTTTCCGATGAGCACATAATCCACAGAGTCATCCAGCTCTTTCAACGTGCGCACGATGCCCGGTAACGAAACCTCGTCCCAGTTTTTCATCTCGATCTTCGTTTGCTGCGCTGTTAAAAAAAGGGGATATCCTTCAGCGACTGGGTAAAGCCCATCGCGCTGAGTTATACGAGTCCAGGGGAGCGGCGGACTTGTGACAAAATGGCCAACCGTCACTTCGTTATCTAAGATCAAGGCTACGAACCGATTAGCCAATAATTGGGAACGCTCAGTGCGAAGAGTCACAAAAGCTCCGTTCTTGAGATTACGCTCTTATGGAGACTGGAGAGAGTCTTGACTTGAGCGCAGCCACGGAAGGCCGAGCTCAAGACCCGAGAATAGACCCCTATCCTTGCATAGGTACACTTTCTTACGCTCGCCTCCGCTTCCAACTCTTCATACCCGTACCGTAGAGACAGAAAGTACCTGACGGACCTTCTGCGCGTAGAGACGCCGGTCCCGAACCCCAAATGAGTCCGCTGGGATGGGATCATAAAAGGTCATCTTGAGAGGGACTGGATTAAGCAGGATAGTTCCCCGCTTGAGGGCCTGAAAAGTCCCTTCAATCAGGACTGGGACTACCGGGATTCGGCTTCGAATGGGGAGAATGAAAAGGGCCGTCTTAAACTGTTGGACCTCTCCGTTTGGGGTGCGCGTCCCTTCGGGGAAAACAACAACCGAAATGCCCTCCTTGAGAAGATCTGACGCCTGTCTCAGGCTTTTCAGCGCCTTCCAGGGATTTTTCCGATTCATAGGGATCTGGCCAGACCTCCTGAGGACCAAGCCCAGGAGGGGAACTGAAAAAACCTCCTCCTTGATGATGTTACGAGAATCACAAGGAATATAGGCGAAGGCCAAAAGGGTGTCGAGAAAGCTGGCGTGGTTCGGCATAAAGACATAGGTATTCTGAGGGTTAATACGTTCTTGCCCCTCGATATGAACCCGAAATCCTGCTAAGGCGAGGCTGGTCCTGGCCCAGTGTGTAATACACCGATGCGCCAGACTACCATTAGCGTCAAAGAAGCTGGCGCCATAGCTTACGACTCCCCAAAAATACGTGACCAGAAAAAAGAAAAGGATAATGTAAACCTGGTAGGGGAAAAGGAGTGCTTTGCGAAGCATACCCTTGGTAGCCATTCCCGATCTTTGCCAACCCTTCTTCCCGTTCTCCAATTGGATGCGACCCATGACGCACATTATCGTATTTTCGGAATTACGAAAACCTGAAAGTTGGGGGTGATAGATAAAATTCAAGATTCAAAGACGTTGAGTGACGGGTAATAGACACGATCACGAGCCACGTCTTCCAACGGCTTGACTTCGGCGACTGGTCTGCTTTATTTTGCGCGAAACTGACTTCGGCTGGGTTTCTCGATCCGGTCAAATCGTTGACTCTAAACCATCGTGCGGACAAATCCTCCTCAAGCGTGCAGTTCCGGTTCGTCGATTTCCGTACGGTCGGTTGTCGAGGCGGTATGGCAGAGGCGTGCTGATAATTGCAAAAAGGTAGGGTCTGGTGTCCGATAACGATGATTACACAGACTTTGAGCGGGAAGAGCTTCCCGAAGATCCTAGAGAAGGAGAGGCCAGGTGTGTATTCCGTTCAATTCGGCCATCCATTCCGAATCATTCCGGCCACCTGTTCCGGGGATTGCGGCCGGGTATCGGAGCGAAGCGACGCTGGGATTTTTCTCTTAGCTTAGTCTTTCACTGAGTTGCAAGTCTCCTTCTTTATTTCTTGGTCTTTCGAATCGATTCTCCCTTGAGTTCGATCTTGTAACTTTGATGTAAGAGTCGGTCGCAGATGGCGTCTGCGAGTGTCGGCTCGCCAATCACATGATGCCATTCCTTGGTTGGGCATTGGCTGGTGATCACGGTAGAAGCCTGCCCGTGGCGATCTTCGATGATCTCCATGAGGTCCTTGCGTTCTGGATCAGTTAAAGGGGAGAGAAACAGGTCATCGAGGATCAGCAGTTGGACTTTGGCGAGGCGGGTGAGAGTTTTTAGATGAGTGCCGTCGCCTTTGGCTTGCAGCAGGGTCTCAAAGAGTCTTGGGGCTCGAAAGTACAAGACCGTGTAGCCCGCACGGGCGGCAAAGTTGCCGAGGGCGCAGGCGATGTAGCTCTTGCCCACGCCGGTGGGACCGCTCAGAAGCACGTTTCGGTGGTTGGTGATCCACTGAGCAGAGTAGAGTTCCAGGATGAGCTGTTTGTTTAAGCCTCTGGGATGCTTGTAGTCGATGTCTTCGAGGGCAGCGGGCTGCTTAAGCTTGGCGTTCTTCAACAGCCGCTTGAGCCTTAAGTTCTCCCGGTAAGTCTTTTCCTCCTGCACCAATAGGCCCAAGAATTCCTCGTGGCTAAGGTCCGCGGCCTTGGGATGAGCGAGTCGTTCGCTGAAGCCGTGAGCCATGCCGAAGAGCTTGAGCGCGTTGAGAGTCGAAAGGGTCTGTTCATTGAGCATAAGAGATTTTCCTCCCTGGGGGTATTTTGGTTTTGCTTCGCTAATCGTTTGCCCGCAAACCGGGGGTAGCCTTACCCTTACCCGGTTGGAGATCGTGCTTTATAGAGCATCCTAGAGCGTTGTTTTTCTCTGCGGTTTGCATTTTAGTGGTAGTAGTGGCTGCCCCGGATGTTTTCGTGCGTTAAAAGAGCCGACTGCAAGCTGTCATCATCGGGTTGTAGGCGGTCGAGTCCGGCGCTTAAGATGTTACGCAGCGAGCGTAGCGACAAGGCGCCAAACTTCAGCGCCCGGCACGAGGCCGCTTCTAACCGCTCTTTGGAGTAGTGCTTCTCCAGCCGCAGGATTCCTAAGCAGGAGCGATAGGCCTGCTCGGGGTAAGTGCGGCTTTCGATGACCTTTTGGACCAGCGCGGCGGTTTGGGGACCGATCTTTTTAGCCCAGTCAACGATGCGCGAGGGAGTCCACTCCAGATACTTTTGGTGCGCGGGCGGCATGTGCTCTTTGAGTGTAGTGTGCCCGTAGGGGATAAAGCTTCGTTGGTGAGCCGCCACCCGCTCGCCTTTCAAGAAGGCCTCCACCGTGTGAGCGCTAAGGCGTACATCGAGTTTTTCTCGGATGAGCCGAAACGGCACGCTGTAATAGTGGCGCTCGACCTCGATGTGGTAGTCGATATTGACCGTGGCCATTCTCCACTCGGCATACGCATAGGGCTTTTCGGGTAAAGCTTGAGCCCGGGGGCGATCGAACAGATCAAAGAGCTCGCGACGAGATTTCTTTACCTTGCGCAGCGCCCGGGCGTTTAAGCGCTCTAGCAGCTCTTGGATTGCCCGGTTGAGTTCAGCGAGGCGATAAAACGTGCGGTGGCGAAGCGCCGCCAAAATCCAGCGCTTGGCAATGAGCACCCCGGCTTCTACCTTGGCCTTATCCCGAGGACGCGCCGGGCGGGCCGGCAGCACACAGATCCCGTAGTGCTCGGCCATTTCAGCATAGGTTGGATTTAACTCTGGCTCATAGCGGCACGCTCGGCTGACCGCGCCTTTAAGACAGTCCGGCACCACCACCTTGGGCACACAGCCGAAGTAGGAAAACGCTCTAACATGAGAGCCGATCCAGTCGGGCAGTTGCTGACTTAAAGTCGCTTCGGCGTAGGTGTAATTGGAAGCGCCCCAAACCGCGACAAAGAGCTGGGTTGGAATCGATTCGCCGCCTTCGGGATTAACCAGACTTAGCCCCTCGCCATAATCGACGAAAAGTTTTTCTCCTCCTCGGTGATCCTGGCGCATGCAGTAATCGAACTTGCCCCGCCAACGCCGATAGTGCTCGCAGAACTGGGAGTACTGATAACCCTCGGGATGCTGCTCTTTGTACTCCCGCCACAAAAGGTCCAACGTGAGATTGAATTTCTTGTGGGCTTTGAGCTCCTGGTAGATGTAGTCAAAGTCCGGCAGTGGCTTGGCGGACAGTACAAGCGTCGCTTGAGCTGGGAACAGTCTCTGCTCGAGCTCCTGATCGGTGAGATCATCGGGCAGCGGCCAGCCAATTCCTGCTCGCTCAGCCCGGTAAAGATAATCGGCCACCGTGCTGCGGCTGGCCTTTACGCTGCGGGCAACCTGGCGGCGGCTTAAGCCGCACTGGTATTTGAGACGTAGAGTTTCTTTGATCTTGCGCATGGATAACCTCGCTTTGGCCATCAAATCCCTCCTTGTTGCTAAAGGAGCGGATTGTAACAGCCTGGGTTACCCAGCGTCGCTTAATCGCTTGGACTTACCCCAATAAGAGGGGTGGCCGGAATGCTCCGGAACGGTGGCTGGATTACACCGGAATGGGTGGCCGGAATGCGGCCGGAATCAGTGGCCGGAATGCTCCGGAATACGCAGCCAGGAAAGATCTAGAGGAGTTTTTCGCGAAGAATCGGGATAAAGTGTTCTTCTCGCGGCAGATCGAAGTGCTGTACGAAGATAGGTATTTCCACTGGGTTACAAATAGAGCTGTGCGAGGTCTGCGTGAAGCGGGGGTCCTTAGAGCGGAAGAACGTAAATTGGCTACCGGAGGTAGTATAATCTTAAATTGGCATCGGTCGTTTAGATATTACAGAAGGAGTGCGGTTCAGGTTGTGAGGCTAGTCGAGGAATATGCGGACCCAAATATCGGGGCGGCATTAGGACTACATGGGGAGAGTATGGTTTTGGAAGGCTTTGCGAGATCGCAATTTCTAATGTTGGGGAGGGATGCGAAAGCATTCGAGGGGCGGGAGTGGGAAAGGTCGGATCATAATCTGGACTTCATCTTTCAAAAAGATGGTAGGGTGTACGGAGTGGAGGTGAAGAATACGCTTGGATATATGGAATATGGGGAGTTGGATGCGAAAATCAGGGTTTGTGAGCACCTCAAGATAAAGCCCGTGTTCGTTGTTAGGATGGCTCCAAAAACTTGGGTGGAGGAGGTGCGGAGAAGGGGTGGGTTTACGTTGATCCTCAAGTATCAGCTGTATCCGTGGAGTCATAGGGACTTGGCGAAAAAGGTCGCGCGGGAGTTGGGTTTGCCGGTCGATGCGCCACGGGCGCTTTATGATGGTACGATGAAAAGGTTCGTAGCGTGGCATAACAAGCAGTTGTGAATTGTGGGTTGAATTCGCTGAGGCCAGGTTCTAAGACGCTGTAAAGTAAAGGGATCGTGGCTACCCCTATGAATACGTGGTGTCTAATCGGGCTGGCGAAGGAGTTCGGATAGGGCGTTCCCAATCAAAAGGCCAGAGTCACGTGGACTCAGATCCTTTTGCGGTTGACGCCCGGCCTCAATTCGCCCTATTTTACGCGAAACTGACTTCGGCTGGGTCCGCCGAGCCGACCCGACCTGCCGCTGGCAGGCAGGTCGCAACTTTGATTCTCAAACAATGACTCGGACTAGGTCTCGCAGTCGGGGCTTTTTTGTACAGGATTCAATCGAGACGACCTCGATCTCACTTCTAAGTATTGTTGAAGTGTTCTTGCCAAGCTGTTGAAATCATTAAGTATTAGATTAGTCGAGTAGTGGCGGTCTCAGGCACTCTTGACGACACGCTGTAAGTGCACTCTTGGAGCATCATTGGCGGTATGTCATGGCTCGTATAAACGTTTTCTTAAAAGATAAGTTGCTCGAGGAAATCAACGAGCAAGCCAAGAAGGGGGGAACCAACCGCAGCGCCTTTATTCAGGGTGCCTTGGAGAAGTATATCGAAGCCAAGCGGCGTCAGCGCGAGGAAAAAGAAGAGGAAAAAGAAGAGCAAAAAGAAATGAAAGACGCGTGCGAGCGAATGGATCGCTTGGCCGCTAAGCTCGGCCGGTGGACCGCTCAGGGCGTTATCCGTAGATTCCGAGATAGCAATTTGAAGGATACAAAGTGATTCCCAGTTATCACGACCTCGGAGCCCTGCCACCCCCCTCCCCCCGTCTCTTGTCCCAAACCGGGAAAAAGGCGTAGAATCCGCAGAAATTTGGTTCCATAAAAAAAGGCTTTCCTAACTTGTGCCCGCCTGATGCGCCTGTAAGCCAAGGTCAGGAACCTGCAATATGCTGAGACTCGAAGACCTCCAACCTAATGCATCGGTCCGTGGCATCCTCCCTGACAGCCTTGTCACGGTTGTTAATGTGCAGTGGTTCGGTTCCGAAGCTCTTGAACTGACGTACAAAGATCCCGGCGGCCGAGTCGCTAACCAGTTGCTTTACCGTCACGATGAGCCTCGGCTTGAAATCGTCGAACAAGGCCGTCCTTGGAGTTTTGACGGCGACGGAAGTCTTCTCCGTCTAGTATCGGAAGCGCACCGCATCCGTTTAGCTTATCTTTTCGATCCGGTACTGGCCGTTCACACCTCGTTAGTCGATCCGCTACCGCACCAGATCACCGCTGTTTATGAGGCCATGTTGCCCCGACAGCCGCTGCGATTTCTGTTGGCCGACGATCCGGGCGCCGGCAAAACTATTATGGCCGGGCTCCTTATCAAGGAACTAATCGTCCGCGGTGATCTTCAACGATGTTTGGTCGTCTGCCCCGGTAGCCTCGTCGATCAGTGGCAAGATGAACTCTACCACCGCTTCCACCTGCCTTTCGATATTTTGACCAACGACAAGCTCGAAGCCGCCCGCACCGGTAACTGGTTTCTAGAAAACAACCTGGTGATTGCGCGTCTCGATAAGCTCTCCCGCGATGAAAGCGTTCAAGATAAGCTCAAAGCGCCTGACTGCCGCTGGGATCTCATCGTTTGCGACGAAGCGCACAAGATGTCGGCGTCATTTTTCGGTGGCGAGGTTAAGTTTACCAAACGTCACAAGCTCGGGCAGATGCTTTCGCCCTTGACGCGCCATTTCCTGTTGATGACGGCTACGCCGCATAACGGTAAAGAGGAAGAGTTTCAGCTCTTTATGGCGCTGATCGACGGCGATCGTTTCGAGGGACGATTCCGCGATGGTGTTCACACCGCCGACGTTTCTGATCTTATGCGCCGGATGGTTAAAGAGAAGCTTCTCAAGTTCGACGGTACGCCGCTTTTTCCCGAACGTATCGCATACACCGTTCCCTACAAACTTTCAGATGGCGAAACGCGACTTTACAAGGAAGTTACCGAATATGTGCGCGAGCAGTTTAACCGGGCTGAGGCCCTCCAGAACGACAAACGCGCTGGCACCGTCGGGTTTGCCCTTACTATCTTGCAGCGCCGGCTCGCTTCGTCGCCGGAGGCGATCTATCAATCACTGCGCCGCCGTCGTGAGCGTCTTGAGAAGCGCCTGCGCGAGCTCGAACTGCTCCAACGCGGCGCTGCCGCCCAGGCGATCGCCGAACAGGGTCCAACATTAGATCAGGAAGATGTCGATGATCTGGACGAAGCACCGGACAACGAAGTCGCCGCCACCGAGGAACAAATCCTTGACCAAGCCACTGCCGCTCGGACCATCGAGGAACTAAAGGCCGAGATCGCGACGCTCCAGCACCTGGAGTCTATAGCGCTGACGGTGAGGCGCAGCGGGGACGATCGCAAGTGGCGCGAGCTCGCCAATCTGCTCGCCCATATCTTTACGCGGGCTAGCGCGGCGGATCGGGTAGGTGAAGAAGCGGCGCCGTACGGATCGGGGGATATACCCAAGCCGGTGCCTTCGCCACGACAAAAGCTCGTCGTCTTCACAGAGCACCGCGACACGTTAAATTATTTAGAGCAACAGATCAGCACGGTCCTTGGCCGCAAAGACGCCGTTGTTCTGATCCACGGCGGGATGGGCCGCGAGGAGCGGAAAAAGGCGCAAGAGTCTTTCCTTCACGATCCAGAAGTCCAGGTCCTAACCGCCACCGACGCCGCGGGCGAAGGCATTAACCTTCAGCGCGCTCACTTGATGGTCAATTACGATTTGCCGTGGAACCCCAATCGCATCGAACAGCGCTTCGGCCGTATCCACCGTATTGGCCAGACCGAAGTCTGCCATTTGTGGAATCTCGTCGCCGACGAAACTCGCGAAGGCGATGTCTATCGCACCTTACTCGATAAGCTCGAAGAAGCGCGCAAAACGCTCGGCGGTCAAGTATTCGACGTGCTCGGGAAATTGCAATTTGAGGGACGGCCACTACGGGATCTTTTGATCGAGGCGATCCGCTATGGCGAGCAGCCCGAGATTCGCGCCCGCCTAACGCAAGCCGTGTCACACGCCTTCGACCGTAAAGAACTCGAAGATTTGCTCGAAGAGCGCGCGTTGGCGCACGACGCCATGGACGCCAGCCGCGTGCGGCGCGTACGCGAGGACATGGAACGGGCCGAAGCGCGTAAACTACAGCCGCACTATATCGAGTCGTTTTTTCTGGAAGCTTTTAAACAGCTCGGCGGTGCTCTGCGCCAGCGCGAACCGCGTCGTTACGAAGTTACCCACGTCCCTGCGCCCATACGCAATCGGGATCGCTTGATCGGCGTCGGCGAGCCGGTCTTGCAGCGATATGAGCGTATCGCCTTCGAGAAGTCGCTCATAACGCCCCCAGGCCAACCGCTCGCCGCTTTTGTTTGTCCGGGCCATCCGTTGCTTGACTCTGTGCTCGATCTCACCTTGGAACGGAACCGCGATCTTTTGCGTCGTGGTACCGTGCTGGTGGACGAGCGCGATGCCAGCGACACGCCACGCGTGTTGTTCTATCTGGAGCATGCTATTCAGGATGCGAGCCTCACGCGAGCGGGAGAGCGCCGCGTCGTCTCCAAGCAGATGTTGTACGTGGAGCTGGATTCCGCCGGTAAGATACATCATCTAGAATATGCACCCTACCTCGATTATCGACCGCTCAAACCGGAGGAGCCAGCCATCCCAGATATTCTCGCGCGCCCCGAATGTTCGTGGATCACGCGCGAACTGGAACAGAAGGCACAGGGCCACGCGATTGCTCAGGTTGTCCCCGAGCATTTGCAAGAGGTCCGCGGCCGGCGTCTCGAATGGATCGAGAAAACCCGCGCCGCAGTTAAAGACCGCTTGACGAAAGAGATTAATTATTGGGATCACCGCGCCGAGGAACTCAAACTTCAGGAACAAGCCGGAAAAGTAAACGCCCGTCTCAATTCACAAGAAGCCCGTCGCCGCGCGGACGACCTCCAGGGGCGTCTTCAGAAGCGAATGGAGCAGCTCGAACTTGAAAGCCAAATATCCGCTTTACCGCCGGTGATACTGGGCGGTCTCGTCGTTGTACCAATTGGATTGCTCGCGAAGATCACGGGCCAACCCGTCTCCAAAGTCAAAGACGCCGTCGATAGGCTCGCCGTCGCGGCGCGTGCCCGCGGCATCATCATGGATGTTGAGCGTAGGCTCGGCTTCGAACCCATAGACCGGGAGTTCGAGAAGCTGGGCTACGATATTGAAAGTAAAGACCCTCGAACCGGAAAGTTACGATTCATTGAAGTCAAAGGCCGCGCATCGGGGGAACAGACACTAACCGTCAGTCGAAACGAGATTCTCTATTCTCTTAATACTCCCGATGATTTTATCCTTGGCATGGTCGAGTTCATTCACGGCGACTCTCATCAAGTTCACTATTTGCGCCGACCTTTCCAACGCGAACCGGACTTTCACGTCATAACCGTGAACTACAGTTTTCCAGAGCTATTGGAACGCGCGGAGCCGCCGCGATGACGCCCAACCCTCACGAGTTCGTCAGCGCAGTGCAGCGGGTTCAGGTATGTTATGATCATTGAGCCGGGAAAAGTGCAGAGGGCTAAAGGATGAAACGGGAACTGGACAAACGACTTCAGACCATCGGAAGCAGAATTAAGAAGGAATACAGTGCGGAAAGGGTCATTCTCTTTGGCTCTTACGCCAAGGGGAAGGCAACCAAAGACAGCGACGTGGATCTACTGGTCGTTGCGCCCACGAAGGAGCGGTTTTTCGAAAGAATGGCCAGCGTCCGGCGTCTCATTCGGGACTTGCGGGATAGCCTTGCCGTATCTCCAATAGTTTTGACGCCGGGGGAGTTAGAGAAAAGAAGACAGACCGGAGATCCGTTTGTCCAGGAAATTCTGCAGACAGGAGTTTCTCTGTGAGGGCTGATCCTGGCGCTTACGTCGCAGGGTTGCTCAAGATGATTGCGCTTATTGGTGTCCAGGCATAAGGAGGCGATACTTTGTCAGCTTGTTTTGGAGCTTGTGACGGCAAACGATGAACAACGTAGAGGGTGGATGTGGCCAAAAAAATCGTCTATGGAAGCCACGCTGAAGAAAAGTTCGAGATTTTGCGGAGGCATGGCTTCGTCGTATCCAAAAGGCAGGTCAGAGAGACGTTGCAGAAGCCAGAGAAGATTGAAGAAGGATTTAGAGGGAGAAAAATAGCGCAACGGAAAATTTCCGAGAAGCATGTTCTGCGAGTCATCTATGTGGAAGGACCAAAGGAGATCGGGGTGGTAACGTTTTATCCGGGGAGAAGGAGGCGTTATGAAGGTTCGGTATAATCGGAAGGAAGATATTCTTGTTCTAGAGGTGTCGAAGGCCGCGATTGATCATGCAGAGGAGTCAGGGCCCATCATTGCGCACTTTTCAACAGACGACAAACTTGTTTTGTTAGAGATTCTAGAGGCAAGTGATTTTCTTGCTCATTTGACAAAGGCGACGATCAAAGCCGAGGGCCGGGGTTCAGTCGAACTGTAGGGGATCTGGAGGCTTGGCGCGCCGCCCACCGCGAAAACCGCAGGGTCGAATCGCCAGATAATCGTCAGATGATTTTTGGCAATCATCAGATTGCCTCGCTTGTGGATCGTCCAAACGGATCACCGAATCGTAAAGTAATCGTCAACCCATTCGCTCTAATCGCAAGCTCCGCCGCTTGGAAACCGTCACCAATGCATCACCAAAACGCCGAAATCTATCACCGAGCGGGCAAGTCGCCTGCGATTCGAGTGCTCGAATCATCCGATAATCATCCGACGAAACGGAAAAATTATCCGACAGAGTCTGCGAATCCACCGATAATCTATCGACGAATATCCATAACAGGAGTTAAGTATGGCCGAAGACAATGAGAACGCTTCATCTGTGAAGAAACTCAAAAAGAGACGAACCCGATCTGCTGCAGCCGCGGAGTCTGCAAAATGGAAACCCTGGACCTTTCCCAAAAATACTCTTGAGGACGCGATCGCTATTCCAAAGGCTATTGAGGAGAAGAACGCGGGAAACCCGATGCCTGCGGCAGACCTCGCGAAGGCCGTTGGCTTCAAACAAGCGAACGATTGGCGGTTTTTGGATTTGCTTCGGTCTGCGAATCAATACGGGCTTGTGACTGGAACCGGCGCTGCTGCGGCAATTCATCTTGCTAAGTTTGGTCAAGACATCGTAGCACCAAGTTCTCCGCATGAACGAACCAAGGCGCTTCTTGCCGTATTCCGCAACGTCAAAGATTTTGAAGCAGTGGAAAAATTCTACGGCGGCAAGTGAATTCCAGAAGACGAGTTCTTCCTCAATACTCTAACTCGGGAGTTCAGCATTCCTCGCGACCGCGTCCAGCAATTTGCCGAAGTTTTTATCAAAAACTTGCAATATCTACGCGCGTTCTCGGCGGCGCCGCCGTCGGATGAGTCACCCACCAGCAATTTAGACACGCTAACTCCAAGTACGCCGCCTGAAAAAGTTCCGAGCCCCGTCGTGTCTAAAGAGCCACGAGTTCGCGAGTTCCTTGACACATGTTTTGTGATGATGCCGTTCGGAGAGTGGTTCGATCGGTATTACCAAGAGATTTATATGCCTGCGATCAAAGAAGCCGGTTTCGAACCTGTGCGTGCAGATGATCTCTTCACTACTGGCAGTGTAGTTGAGCAAATTTGGGAGCAAATCGAGAAAGCGAAACTGCTTCTGGCAGATCTTTCGGGGAAGAATCCCAACGTCTTCTATGAACTAGGGTTGGCGCATGCCGCAAAAAAGCCGGTTGTGTTCACAGCTTCACTTGTTGATGACGTGCCATTTGATCTACGTCACCTCCGAGTAATCATCTACGACATCCGGGAGCCAGAGTGGGCGACGCGTCTTCGAAAAAGCGTTGCTGACTATTTACGCAACGCAACGAAAGAGCCCGAGAAATCAATTCCACACCCCTTTCGCGCTATTGTGGAAGAGGAAGATGGTACAACTAGCCGGAGTAATCGATAATCCATCATGACTAAGAAACTGATCGAAGTCGCGCTGCCACTACCAGAGATCAACGATGCGTCGGCGTATGACAAGATGCCGGGAATTGGGCCGCATCCGAAGGGGATCCATTTGTGGTGGGCTAGGCTACCATTGCCGACCGCCCGTGCCGTGCTGTTTGCCTCCGTGGTGGATGATCCGGCTGAGCATCCAGAAATGTTTCCCACGGAGGACACGCAGAATGCAGAGCGCGAGCGGCTTTTCGATATGGTTCGTAGGATGATGGCGAAAAGATTGCACGAACACCCCGAGGTGTACGCAGAAGCCCGCGAGGAGATGCGCAAGCACTGCGGCGGTGAACTTCCTCGAGTCTTCGACCCGTTCGCCGGCGGCGGCTCAATTCCCCTTGAGGCAAATCGGTTAGGCTTGGAGGTCTGCACTGGCGATCTCAATCCAGTGGCGGTGCTGCTTAATAAATGTAACCTCGAGCTCGCCCCACGATGGGCTGGCCGACCACCGGTTAACCCGGACAATTACAAAAGGATTGGAGGAACCGATGCCTGGCGTGGCACCCACGGACTGGCTGCGGACGTGCGCTACTACGGACGCCTTATCAGAGATCGAGTGCGATCAAAGATTGGCCATCTGTACCCGAAGGTTCGCTTACCGAAAGAGTACGGTAGTGGCGAGGCGACGGTTATTGCCTGGCTTTGGGCACGGACAGTGGCAAGCCCTGACCCTGCTGCGCTGGGCAAGCACGTCCCGCTCATCAGTACCTACTGGCTGTCTAGTAAGAAAGGCAACGAAGCATGGTTGGAACCCGTGGTGGACAGAGCCTCTGGGAAATACCGCTTCGAGGTAAGAACTGGGACTCCAAAGGATCGGAAGACGATCGAGGCAGGAACAAAACCTGGTAGAGCAACGTTCGCCTGCATCTTGACCGGCACCACAATAGACAACAAGTACATTAACGATCAGGCGGACAAGGGGAATGTTCGCTACCGACTTCTTGCAACGATTGCAGACGGTGCGCGCACGAGATTGTATTTATCTGCCGATCCCGATCAAGAGCATGCTGCTGATGTGGAGTCGCCAAAGGACGTGCTCACAGAGCCAGCTGCTGGAACCTTTGCAGGGAACGCTATTGGGTTACCATATGGTTTTAAGCAGTTTCGGAACTATTTCACTGCGCGCCAGCTCGCCTCGATGGTCGCGCTAAGCGAGATGGTAAAGGAGATTGGGAAAGAGGTATACCAAGATGCTGTCGCTGCTCGGCTCTCAAATGAGCAAGCTGACACCTACGCGAGTACGATCATGACCTTCCTAGCATTGGCCGTGGATCGTTGCGCAGACTTCAACAATTCACTATGCAGATGGAAACCAAGTGGTCAACAATCGCTTCAACTTTTTGCGCGGCAAGCGATTCCCATGGTGTGGGACTTCGTAGAGCCGAACATCATGGGGGAGAGGGCCGTCTGCTGGCATACAGCCGTTAATATATGTGCTGACGCCGTTGAAACAATCGCGCCTAATCCAAGGGCGGAAGCAACCGTACACCAAATCGACGCAGCGATCGGCAACAACGGCATCCGAGATCTGCTGGTCAGCACTGACCCGCCGTACTACGATAACATTAGTTATGCGGCACTGTCCGATTTCTTTTATGTTTGGTTACGGCGCACCATTGGAGACTTTTATCCAGATATCTTTAGCACTCTCCTCGTTCCAAAAATACCGGAGTTGACTGCTTCTCCAGAACGATTTGATGGGAACAAGCAGAAGGCCAAAGAACACTTCGAGTCTGGCTTTCGCAAGGCCTTTACAGCTCTTCATGCGAAGCTGGATCCGCGCTTTCCGCTAACGGTTTACTACGCATTTAAGCAGGATGACGAAGAAAGCGGCACGGACGAACTTGCCGAATCGGAATCCAATGTGGATCTCACCACTGGCTGGGAGACACTTCTCGAAGCACTGATTTCGAGTAATTTCCAAATCACTGCCACTTGGCCGGTGCGCGCCTCACAAAAATGGCGCATTGTGTCGATGGGAACTAACGCGCTAGCATCTTATATTGTACTCTCTTGCCGGCCACGTCCTGAGGACGCTCCGCAGACAGACCGACGTTCCTTTATTGCAGAGCTAAAGGGCGCGTTACCTTGACAAAGCAGGCGACCAAGCGACGGCAGACCTGTTGCGAAAAATTGGAACGAATGGAGAGATTTCCCGCGATCTCGCTTATCGGCTATTCAACGTTTGTGAGAAGAAGAAATGGTCTCAAGATGCTCAAGCATACAATGCTCTGGTCCTCGGATGGCCGGAGATCGCACGGCTCGCGCGAGAGCGTCGGCAAGCCGAACCTGAACAAGCGTCGCTTCTCTGACAGGAGTAATTCATGGCGATCACGAACCACGAACGGGTTGGCAAATCCATGGAACTGTTGAAGGACGGGCTTGGCTCGTTCGTCGAGCGAGAACTCAAAAACGCTTACAAGGATAAGGCCGCTTCACAGGCTCTGCGCTACGTCGGTGATGACAGACTATTGGCAAAAAAAGCAGTGACTGACTGGGACGCGGCGGCGCTCCTCAGACTCATGTGGGAAGCGTGGAACGATGTCTTCCGCAACACCTTGGGGCAAGCCGAACGGACATTGGTCAGCGAGTTGCGCGATGTGCGTAATAAGTGGGCGCATCAGCAGCCGTTTTCGAGCGACGACACGGATCGAGCGCTGGACTCCGCCGAACGATTGCTGACTGCGGTATCGGCGCCGCAAGGTGACGAAGTTCGAAAGATGAAGACCGAGCTCCGCCGCACCGTGTTCGACGAACAGATGCGCACAGAGAAGCGGCGCAGCGCGGGCACGGCCATCGAAAGTCAGGTGACGGGCAGTCTCAAACCCTGGCGTGAAGTGGTGAATCCTCACAAAGATGTCGCGAGCGGGAGATACCAACAAGCGGAGTTTGCCGCGGATCTCTGGCAAGTTCATTTGGGCGAAGGAACGGACGAGTACCGCGAGCCGGTGGAGTTTTTCCGCCGCACCTTCTTGACGGCGAGTTTGCAGCAACTTTTGGTCGGCGCCGTGAGGCGGCTGTCGGATGCCGGCGGCGATCCGGTCGTACAGCTTCAGACTAATTTCGGCGGCGGCAAGACGCACTCGATGCTGGCGCTTTACCATCTTTTTTCCGGGACTCCGCCGAGTGACTTGTTAGGAATCGATGCTGTACTCAAGGAAGCAGATATTTCCAAACTGCCGAAGGTAAAACGCGTCGTGCTCGTGGGCAACAAAATCTCGCCGGGCAATCCCGTGACGAAAGCCGATGGCACCGTGGTGCGCACGCTCTGGGGCGAGCTGGCCTGGCAGCTCGGTTTTGCGGCGGGCGGAGTGAAAGAAGCGAAGAAAGCTTTTAACCGTGTGCGCGCCGATGATGAGAAAGCGACGAGTCCCGGCGACGTGCTGCGGGAACTGTTCAAAGAGTATGGGCCTTGTTTGATACTGATCGACGAGTGGGTTGCCTATGCGCGCCAATTGCATGACCAAAGTGACTTGCCTGCGGGTAACTTCGAAACCCAGTTCTCATTCGCACAGGTGCTAACTGAATCCGCGAAATTAGCGAAAAATTGTCTGCTGGTGATCACTTTGCCGGCGTCCGATACCTCGGGATCGCCGCACACGCAGGCGGACGACACGGAAGTGGGCGGGCAGCGCGGACGCGAAGCGCTTGATCGGCTGCGTAACGTGATTGGTCGTCTTGAATCTTCGTGGCGGCCGGCGAGCGCGGAGGAAGGGTTTGAAATCGTACGGCGCAGACTTTTCGAACCGCTGGTCGAACGGGAGCAGTTCGTCGCGCGCGATACCGTAGCCCGGGCCTTTCATGATCTTTACCGCACGCAGCAACAAGAGTTTCCGCCGGAGTGTTCTAAGGCCGATTACGAAACCCGCCTTAAAGCCGCGTATCCCATTCATCCTGAAGTCTTCGACCGGCTCTACGACGACTGGTCCACGTTGGTGAAGTTTCAGCGCACGCGTGGCGTGCTGCGGTTGATGGCATCGGTGATCCATAGCCTGTGGGAAAAAGGCGATCGTAATCCGCTTATCCTGCCGTCGAATATTCCCATCGATGATCGGCGCGTCGAAAACGAGCTTACTCGCTATCTATCAGACAACTGGGTGCCGGTCATCGAAAAAGACGTTGACGGGCCGAACTCGTTGCCGCTGCAGCTCGATGGCCAAGTGCCAAATCTTGGAAAGTTTCACGCGACAAGGCGCGTTGCGCGAACCGTGTATCTCGGCTCCGCCCCGACCATGACCGCTGCCCATCAGGGCCTCGAAGACCGCCGGATCAAACTCGGCTGTGTGATGCCGGGAGAATCACCGGCGGTGTTTGGCGACGCGCTCCGGCGCCTCGCGGCGTCGGCGACTTATCTGTACCAGGACGGGCCGCGCTACTGGTACTCGACGCAACCGACGGTAACGAAGTTGGCCGATGATCGCGCCGAACAGCTCAGACGCGATGCCGACAAGATCACCAAAGAAATCGCCGACCGCGTGAGAGCAGATGTCAAAAAGACTGGAGACTTGAACCGAGTCCATCCCTTGCCTCCGTCCAGCCACGACGTGCCAGATGATTTAGACGCAAGATTGGTCGTGATCGGCACCGAGCATCCGTATAGCCGGGAAGCGGGCAACGAGGCTGAAGTCTTTGCCAAATCGATATTGGAATCGCGCGGCAATTCTCCACGAATCTACAAGAACTCACTGGTTTTTCTGGCAGTCGATAAGACTCGTTTGCAGGACCTCGACGAAGCAGTGCGCCGCTATCTCGCCTGGGAGTCGATCCTAAACGAAAAGGACAAACTCAATCTTTCGCCACATCAAGTAAAGCAGGCCGAACAACAGCGGGACGGAGCCAACGGCACCGTGACGGCACGCATACCGGAAGCCTATCAATGGCTGCTCGTTCCCACGCAGTCGACGCCTCAGTCTCCCGTCGAATGGCAAAGTTTTCGCCTCACGGGCCAAGATGCGCTGGCGGTGCGGGCGAGCAAGAAACTAAAGAACGATGAGCTTCTGGTGACGAGCTTGGGATCAGCGCGCCTTCGAATGGATCTCGATAAAGTGCCGCTGTGGCGCGGCGATCATGTGGCAATCCGGCAACTCGTGGAAGATTTCGGACGGTATCTTTATTTGCCAAGGTTACGTGATCCGGAAGTGCTCCTGGGGGCTATCCGTGGTGGGTTTAGTTTACTGACCTGGGAAAAGGACTCGTTCGCTTACGCCGAAAGCTACGACGAGGGAGCGGGAAGGTATCGCGGTTTACGAGGTGGTCAGCAAGTTGCGGTCGTTGACGCCTACTCGCCGGGTTTGCTTGTAAAGTCAGAGACCGCTCGCAAACAGCTCGATGCTGAGACAAAGCCGGAGCCGACACCCAGTGGCAGGCCTGAGCAGCCTCCACCAGAACCGCGACCAGATCAGCCGACAACGCCTGAAGCTGTGAAACCGAAACGATTTCACGGCACTGTCGAGCTCGATGCGGAGCGAGTTGGCCGCGACGCCGGTCGGATCGCCGACGAAGTAATCTCTCATCTCTCTGGCTTAGTCGGCACAAACGTCAAAGTGACACTCGAAATCGAAGCGGAAATCCCCAACGGCGCACCGGACAACGTGGTGCGGACAGTGACGGAGAACAGCCGAACGCTGAAGTTTACAAGCCAGGGATTCGAAAAAGAATAATGGACGTTTGGCCGCTCTAGTTTTAAGGCTCTGGGGTCGAGAGCGTTCAGTGCAAAATTAAAGGGGTTGGGAATCTTTTCTCGAACGGTGAAGGTCTGGGCGCGCTTCAGCTCGGGCTTTTCCCTGATAGGGCCGATGCAGCAGTGCCCGAAGTAAAAAGTAAAAAGGTAAAAGAAAAAAAGAACGGTCAAGCAAAAGATCTACGGACGAAGCAGGAGGCAACGACCTTGGACCGAGTACATGCAGCGATGCTGCTCCAGTCGAGGCGGTTGTTAGACGCCATGCTGCTCGCGGTGGGCGGCGTAAGCGAGAACAGCCATAATCTGATCTTTGCTGAGCTTATAGTCGTCTTCGATTTCTTCAATCTTTTCTCCCGAAGCCAGGCGGCCGAGGATCGTTGCCACATCTATCCGCGTGCCTTTGATGCAGGGCTTGCCGAACCTGATCTCGGAATCCATCGTGATGCCGGGGAAGACTTCCATAAAAACCTCCATGAATATACAGATTATACCTGATAGTCCTCTTGGGATGCTATGTTCTCGGGGTCTTTTGGCGGTACTCACGGGGGCTTGTCAAACACCCGTGTTCTCACTTAAAATCCGGCAAGTTTTTCGTCAGGATGGACCCGCAGAGTGGCCGTTTGGCTCGCCGATTCGACACTTCGATTTCAGATACTAACGGCAGCGCGTGGCTTCACTTCTTTTTTAGCCGGGTTTTCAGCGTATCGGTGGCGACGTCCACATCATAATCCATCTGTCAGCCGAGCCAGAACTGAGGGGACATCCCGAAGTAACGTCCCATTTGTGCGGAAGGCCGGTTGTAGGTAAACAAAGATCATCGCTAACGCGACGACGAACTCGGCCGAGTCTAAACAATAATTTCCAGTCTTATTTCTTCTGCCACCCCCGGCTTGATTTTTTCTCCCTTTGACCGCTTGGGCATATCAATTATCCCCGCCTCCGCCAACATCTGAACGTCTTGGTACACTCGGGCAAAATCCCTCTTTGCAAACCGCGCTAGTTCCGCGATGGAGCCGGGGCAGTGTTTGCGAATTAAGCGGATCAGCTCGAGACGCTTGGGGGTAAGAAAACTACGGAGCGCCATGAAGTCGGAAAAAACAATTTCATGGGGCTTTGGAGCCAGCTTCTTCCCATTTTCAACCGCGCGCATGACTGCGATAGTCTCTTCGCCGACATCCTCCAGAGACTTCAGGTTTATCTTAACTTTTTTGACCTTCATGAGTCCTCCTTTCTCGATAGCACCAGCTCCACGTCCTTAAGGAAGTCACGGATCAACGTCTCGGGGTCTTTGTAATCGTACATTTCTTCAACGCCGCCGAAATGCCTATGATCTCCCTTGGGATGGTGGTTGTCATATCCTGTCGCTCGGTCGCCGGAAGGGGATATGAGGCTCAACCGGTATCGACTCTGCGATGCCCCTCTTTGACGGCACTTATCTCCCAAATCTTAATAACGACTCTCCATCCTCCAGGGAGAAAGACATCAGTCGATCTAAGAAGCTTGGCCTTGGCCACCTATGGCATTCTATGCCATAGGTGGGGGGAGTGCAAGCTTGCTGAGAGAAGAGGAGGAAAAGCAGATGCCACTGGTTAAGTCTGAGGCGGTGAAATCCCGTGTGCAGATCCTGGACGGGGGAGAATACGCGGAGCGTCACTGGAAAAGTGAGCTAAAGAAGCTTGGCACTGCAATCCAACAAAAGAGGTCGAGGCCTCGCAAATGGAACCTTTCGCCCGGTTTGCGATGGGGTTGTTCCGACCCTGATGGATCTTCACGCTGGGTCGTCAGCGAATAGGATGATTATTTCGGCGTGCCCGATAAGGCCTCGCCCAGCAGCTTTCTAGCAGAGAGCGCCCGGCCGCATAACCCGGAAACATAAAAGAAAGGAGTTGACTACAGAAAGGCTTTGCGGCAGGAATGGTGCGCAGCGCAAGATCGGTTTCCTCAAAGGGGGATTATGATGTACCGACTGGTTTTTCTCGCATTGATGACTCTCGTGTTCGGGGCCGGAGCCAGAGAGGCTCGGGGAGAGAAGTGGGAGCAATTGCTCCAGAAGCTCTACCCGGCCGCGAAGCAGGAAGGGGAGGTCATATTCAATACCGCGCGCATCGAGGAAGTGGGGGGCAAAGAGGGACTTGAGAAGTTCCACAAACGATTTCCAGGCATCAACGTTACTCTGACCAGCATGTCAGCGAGCCAAGTGCCTCCGCGAGTCATTGCCGAGAGCAGGGCGGGTCGAGTTACCATCGACGCTTACCGGGGCGGACCCGAGTATGCGAGTGTAGTGGCGGAAAGAGACCTGCTTTTGGTGATCAATCCGGCAGATATAACCGACCACCCGGTCCAGACATTCTTTGGCAATCGGTATTTCAAGACGACGGATCACATGTCGGGTTTCGCGTACAACTCCAAGCTAGTGTCGAAACAAGATGTGCCAAGGAAATTTGAGGATCTGCTCGATCCGAAATGGAAAGGCAAGCTGGCGATCACGTTAAGGGGAGGGAGGATCGGCTACCTGGTCCTTTCTTGGGGCGAGGAGAAGGTCTTGGCCTACGCCAAAGCTCTCGCGGCTCAGAAACCCATCTGGGTCACCCGCAACACCGAATCCATGGCCAAACTCGCTTCCGGGGAAGCCTCTGTGGCCAATGCCTCTTATGATGGGATTCAAGAGCTGAAGAGAAAGGGGTCGCCGGTTGAATACCTATACTTAAGCCCCGTGGCCGTGCTTATCCGAGGAGTCGCAATTCCGAAAGCAGCTCCCCATCCGAACGCCGCGAAGCTTTTTTTGGGTTGGCTCCTTTCTCCCGAGGGACTTGAGGCGCTGGACAAGTTGGGCGTCGGGACGGTAGCGCCAGGTACCGCGGCCGCAGAGGCTGTGGCCGCGGCCAAAGCCGAATTGCTGTTTCATACGGTCGAATCGATGAAGCAAGAAGACAAAATGGACGAGAAGGTTACGGCGCTATGGAGGACTTTAAGCCAAAGGTAAGAAATCCATTCGGACGCTCCTTCCAGTGACGGAATCCATTCTCACTTTGGCTCAAAGGAAGTGGTATCCAAACTTTTCCGCGGAAAAGCTGATCTATTTCCTCCCTTTCGCTATCGTCGTCTACCTGGTCGTGCCCCCTTTGCTGCTGCTGTTCGTAGCGAGCGTCAGGAGCACGGAACTCCAGCTCCCCATTGAGCCGGGACCCTGGACCCTGTCCAATCTCATCCGAGTATTCGCCGACGCCGACACCTATCTCCTTTTTCGCAATAGCTTTCTTTATGCCGCGAGCAGCGTGTCTATTTCTCTCTCCATCGCCATCTGCCTCGTCTGGCTGCTGGAAAGGACCGATCTGCCGGCGCGAAACGCGGTTTTCGCCCTGCTTCTGGTTCCTCTGGCCGTGCCGCGCTACATCAAGGCGATTGGATGGTCTTTTTTAGCCAGCCCGAGCATCGGTGCGCTCAATGTCCTGTTGAGAAATCTGTTCGGTCTCGAAGGCTCGCTGGGCCCTCTCAACGTTTACACGCTGCCGGGAATGATATTTGTGAGCGCTTTGTCCTCCGTGCCTTCATACGTGCTGATGATCGCCGGAGCTTTTCGAAATTTTGATCCGGCCCTCGAGGAGGCGAGTGAGGTAGCCGGAGCTTCCAGATTCCAAACGCAGGCGTTTGTGACGATGCCTCTCTTGCGCCCGGCGTTGCTCGCCGGGGCCATTTATTTTCTTGCCGATGCTCTCGACGATTTTCAGATTCCCGCGATCTTGGGCATCAACGCCGGAGTGTATGTTCTGAGCACGAGGATATACATGGAAGTGCAGCCCTTCGGTAGATTGCCGGACTACGGCATCGCCAGCACATACGCCTTATTGCTTTTTGCTGTCGCCATGCTTCTGATCGTTCTCTACCGGCGGATGATGGCGCGGCACGAGCGGTTCGCCGTCGTGACTGGGAAAGGTTATCGGCCGCAGCGCATCGCTCTGGGAAGGTGGAAGTATGTTTCTCTCATCGGGGTCGCGCTTTATATTCTGCTCGCCGCTGTTCTTCCCATGCTGATCCTCCTCTGGGTGAGCCTTCAGCCGGTCCTCGGTCCCTTTTCGATCGAGAGCTTGAAGATATTGACGCTCGCCAATTACGCCGAGCTGTGGAACATGACGCTTTTCCGGCGGGCCGTGGTCAACACGGTCCTGATCGCGCCCCTGGTTGCCACAGCCACCTCCCTGCTGAGCACGCTCGTCGCATGGATGAGCCTCAGAGGTCAGTTCAAAGGAAAGTCGATACCCGACGTTTTGACTTTTGTAAGCACGGCCGTGCCCGGTGTGGTGCTGGGCCTCGCGATCATGTTTGTGTACCTGAGTTTCCCATTCCTGCCCATCTATGGATCGATCTGGATTCTGGTCATCGCCTTTACCACGAGGTATCTCAGCTACTCGGTGCGGGTGATGGGCGGAGCCGTGGTCCAGATTCACAAAGAGTTGGAAGAGGCATCGCAAGTCAGCGGTGCTTCCAGCTGGCGGACGTTCGGCGGGATTACGCTGCCGCTGTTATTCCCGGCGTTCATGAATGCTTGGATCTGGGTCGCCATTCACGCCTTCAGAGAAGCGACGCTCGCAGTCATGCTCATGACCCCGGCCAATGTTGTGCTATCATCCCTGATCTGGACGAGATGGCGCGAAGGCATGGAGCATGGCCTCGTAGCCGCCATGAGCATCCTGATCCTGTCGGTAAGCTTGCTGATTGCCTTTGTGGGCCGGCGGCGCTTGCGCGGCGTGCAATAGGTTGCTCCGGAACCCTCGAGCGGGTCATGTCCCTGCGTTAATCAACACGATCACAATACCTCCCGCCGTCCAGGAAGAGCTGAACACCGGCCGCAGTTTGGCTCCGAATCTGCCCGATGTTCAAAGCATGGACTGGATTGTTGTGCGCCGCCCGGCAATTCCGTGGTCTCCCCTTGGCGACTCACCTCGGCCCTGGGGAAAGTTAGGCTAGTGGGAATCCGCAATCTTGATCTGCGGACGGCCTGGTTTGGACCAGTCGAGATGAAACGATACACCTCGTGGTTGGTCGATACGTTCATAGGTGTGGGCGCCGAAATAATCTCGCTGGGCCTGTAAGAGGTTTGCCGGGAGTTGTGCGGACCGATAGCCGTCGTAGTACGCCAACGCCGACATGAACGCGGGAGCGGCGATGCCTGCCTGAGCCGCGAGCGCCACGATAGAACGCCAGCGCGTCTGATTCCTCTGAATTTGTTCTTTGAAGTACGGATCGAGCAGTAAATTGACCAGCTGCGGATCGCGCGTGTAGGCGTCGGTGATTTTTTGTAGGAAGCGGGCCCGAATAATGCATCCGCCGCGCCAAATGCTCGCGATCGTGGCCAAATCCAGTTTCCATCCGTATTCGGTTTCAGCCGCCCGCATAAGCTGAAAACCCTGCGCGTAGGCGCAGATTTTCGAGCAGTATAAGGCGTCGTGCACGGCTTCGACCAATTCTTTCCGATCACCGTTGTATTGGTACTCGGGACCGATGAGATCCTGTGAGGCAACGCTGCGCTCCGCCTTTAAAGCGCTGAGACAGCGGGCGAAGACGGCTTCCGCAATCGAGTTGGCAGGTATTCCCATGTCGAGAGCATTGATGCTCGTCCATTTGCCCGTGCCTTTCTGCTGGGCGGTATCGAGAACATAGTCCACAAGAAACGTGTCCGGGTGGTCCGGATCGCGCTGCTTGAGAATATCTGCGGTTATTTCAATCAGATAAGAATCCAGATCTCCTTCGTTCCAGCGCGCGAATATTTGCGAAAGTTCCGCGGGGTCTACGTGCAAGAGATTACGGAGTAAAAAATAGGCCTCGCCGATAAGCTGCATGTCGATGTACTCGATCCCGTTATGGACCATCTTGACGTAATGTCCGGCGCCGTTTTCACCAATGTAAGCCGAGCAAGGCACGCCGCCTTTGACCGGGCGCCCCGGCTTAGCGGTTTCGATTGGCTTGCCGGTCGCGGCATCGACCTTGGCGGCGATCGCGTTCCAGATCGGCTCCAAATGTTTCCATGCGCCGGCATCACCGCCAGGCATAAGCGACGGACCGAAGCGCGCGCCAATTTCTCCGCCGGAAACTCCGGAACCAAAGAACCGGCAGCGACCGGAAAAGTCCTTTTCACGGCGGATCGTGTCGGTCCATTGACTGTTGCCACAGTCAACGATGAGATCGTCCTTTTCGCCGCCGGCTTCGATGAGTTGCTTTGCGACCGTGTCGACGGCAGGGCCCGCCTTTACAAGAATGACGATCTTGCGCGGCCTTTTGACCGCAGCCACGAGGTCCGAAAGCTTTTCGCATCCGACCAGTCCGCCCGGTGTATCAGGATTGGCCGCGATAAAATCTTGCATCACCCGCGTTGTGCGGTTAAACACCGCTACTTTAAATCCGTGGTCAGCCATGTTGAGAGCCAGATTCTGGCCCATCACTGCCAAGCCGATAAGCCCGATATCCGCGCCGGTTTTTTCCGCCATATTCTTTCTCCCTTCAATTCTTTGCTAGTGTGGCGCCAACTTTCATTGGGGGCACATAGAAACTCTATCAGCCGGCAACGTAAAGTTAGCTATAGAACCTCGCCGCGAAATTAAGGAACAAGAGTTTCTAGGGGGGAGTTTAAGCCCCTGGGAGAATTCGGACCCGGGTTCGCTTCTCCTGACTCCGCGACTGATCGCAATCGACTGCATGCGGCGATTCCTATTGACCCGATGACAGTTCGATCCGGACAGTGGCGGTGCCCGAATCCATCATCCCCAAAGCTTTTGCCGCGGCCTGCGATAGATCGATGATGCGATTTTCTGCCACCGGTCCGCGATCGGTAATTTCTACTTCCACCGATTTTCCGTTGGCTAGATTGGTAACCTTTATCTTGGTACCGAATGGTAGGTTTGGATGTGCGGCCGTAAGCTGCGCTTGATCAAAAGTTGTTCCGCTGGCCGTCTGCTTCCCTTGATGTTGCGCCCCATACCACGAAGCCTCCCCGGTTTGTGGTAATTTCGCAGGCACAGCGGGACTTTTCTTAGCGGTCGGTTGATCGGGCGCGAGTTGGCTCGGCGCAGGTGAAGTCTCAGGAGCGGCAGGTTGCGCCGTCGTATCGGTCGGCGCGGCAATATTCGATGGAGGTTGCAGCATTGCGCAGCCCTGAGAAAGCAGCAGAACTAAACACGTCGTTAATAGACACGTGCGCCCGTCGGAAAAACCGCGGACCGCGAATCTGAGAAGTGAAGAAGATAAGCCATTCGCCATCTGCATAGACCCTTCCGACCAGTGAGGTTTATTTTTGCTATGATTAGTGTATTTCCAAACCGTAGTATGGCATTTCGCCTCACTTAACAAGGGAAACACGCGGGATCTGCCAGCGGAATTTTGCAGGCATGGCCAGAGGGTCTAGAGCAAGTCAAAAGTAAAAGTAAAAAGTACAGCGTAAAAAGTAAGAACGTCCTCGCGCTTGTCGTCGTGAATCGTCTGCTTTCGACGTCTTCGCAATTGCGAAGAGCTATATGACGTTTAAACCTTTCTTCTTCATCGATTTACCCAAGGCGACCAAAAACATGACGCTCTTCCCTGCGGCATGGGGAGAAAAAAAATCCGTGACCTCGTCGTCGAAGAAAGTGAGCCCTGAGGCGCCGAGGCGCTGGGCATAGGCGGCTAGATAGAGTTTTCCTCCCATGATGCTGGCTTCGAGCTGGGCCGCGCGATACCCCCGGTTGCCAAAACGCTCCAGCGCGCGATGGAGATCCGCCAGAAAGTAAACGTTGACGCTGCAATCCGCCGGAATCTCTTGACCCAGGCCGAGATGCCCCGCCTGGTCCCGAAAGTTGCCTTCCTTAAGTAACTGAAGCGCGCGTTTATCTCGCCGGTAGACGTAAGCACCGGAGGGAAGATCGTCCACTGCGTGAACGATCAGATAGAGATCGTTGAGCGATGTTTCTGCTAAATTGAGGAAGTCCGCCGCTAAGCCGCGTGTGGCCCGGTCAAGCATTGTCGAGAGCTGGGCAAAGGTAATCGATTGATCGGAAAACTGACGGGTAGATCCGCGCCGGATGATAACCTCCTCGATCGTATCCTGAGACATAGCGTCGTCATTCGACGGTTGGAACAAAAAGAGTTGCCCTTCCTTTTCGCTTCCATCCTTCCTCGGTCCGCCTTGCTTTTCCCCTCCCTCGCGCCACGCTCCGACTTCCTCTTCGCTGTCCAGAGACGAAGCCTCATGCATGGCTCTCATAACCGGGTAATCGATCTCTTTTTTCGATAGCGGCACAGTCTCGAACGCCAGCGGCTCGACCGGTAGAGCGAGCGCAGCCGCCCGAGCCGGCGTGTGCCCCAGGACCACGAGACTCAGCGGAGCCTCGCGCTTGCTATCTAAGCTCAAAAGCTCGGTCACCGCGGCGTCCACGAATCCGATGATGAGTTTAGCCGGCACCTTACGCGCGGCTGCGGCTGCCAAAAGGTTGGCCATAATGGTGCCGTTGTCCCAGTAGCAGTGGCGATAGGCGCGGGCCTGGTACTTCCATGCATTTCGCCAATAGGTTGAAGCGCAGATAAGTACGGCCGGTGCGTTTACCAGCGACGGTTCTTGTCCGCTGGCCGTTGCGAGGACGGAACGATAATCTCCCTGCCGCAGCCGCCGCAGGGCAAAGTCATGCGGGCCGAAGTGATAGACCCCTGCTTCAAGATCCTCGAGGTCGTCACAAACGAGATACAGATCCACGTGATAGAGCGCGCCCGTGCAGGCTGCGGCCCGAAAGAGCATCTCTCCACCTGGATAACTCCTGCGCTTGGTGACGCCTGCGGATAGATACAGAATCTCCGCCAGGATCTGACTCGTCAGGCGAACTTCAGTTTGCGCGGGGCCTCCGATTGCCGAAATGGCCGAAAGCGCGGGCATCCCCGAAGACGATAGGTGTTGAGGAAGAACGATAGGCTGCAACTTAGGATAGATCTTAAAGAGGATCGGCTGGTTCTCCCAATCCAGATAATGAGGATTTGTCCGGATGCTCTGGTAGGAATGTTTGGTCCCATTATGGTAAGCCCATGCGGCTTCGATCTCGCGGTTTTTCATGGCGTTCCTCCTAGTGACGAAACCTATGAGGGGTTTTTGAATAATGCGCCCTGTTCGATCACGAAACAACCTACCACAAATAGCAGTGTCATACATGAAAGGCGTATTCACCACGGAGACGCAGAGTTCACAGAGGTTATTTTCTACTCGCTCTTCTCCGCGACCTCAGCGCGCTTCGACAAGCTCAGGGCAGGCTCTCAGCGGTGCAATCTACGAGTTCTTGCTCTGAAGTAGCGCAGGCGAGGGTTTCCACACGGAAGCCTGAAAAACCAATCTTGTAGGAGAATACACGGACCGTGACTGGCGAGATGACAAACAAGCCGCCATCTAACTAAAGCGCTTGGAGAACCAAGGGGGCGGGAGTTTCCTCTCGAGGACTGTGTTAGTATGCGCGCATGCACGGAGACGGCTCGTCGCTTGCTCACGCGCCTTGTAGCTGAAGCCTTGTGAGCGGTCTAAACAGAGGTTGTTCCGATCGCCTGAGCTGTCTTGTCTCAAGTCGTCAGCGAATAGCCGGGTCATTGCGGCGTCCCTGATAAGGCTTCGCCCACCAGCTTTCTCGCCATAAATCCCATCACTGCGGTGATCAAGATTAACATCACACCGATCGCGGCCGCTTCGGGAATTCTTCCCGCCTGCCAATAGATCCAGATCCATACGGAGAGCACCTCGTTGTTGTCGCTGGCAAGCACCAGGGGGACAGAGAAAGTGCGGAGCGAGTGGGCTACGACCCAAACCCAGCCGGCAACAAGCGACGGCATCAATAGCGGCGCAGTAACTTTCCAAATCGTGCGCAGCCGCGTCGCGCCCGAAGCGGAAGCGGCTTCTTCCAGCTCTGGGTGGATCTGAAGGAGCCCCGCGTTGGTGGCCCTGGTCGCAAAGGCCAAGTATTGGGTGACCAGTCCGAGAACGATGATCCATATAGAACCGTAAATGCCCAGGGGACGGAATGCCGGCTGGAGGTAAACAAAAATCATCGCCAGCGCGACGACGACGCCCGGGATGGCGTAAGAGATAAAGGTGAGGCCGTCGAGCATGAACCCCGCGCGATGCTTGAGCCGGACCACAAGCCAGGAAATCAATAGAGCAACAAACATCGTCACCAGGCCGGCGGCCACAGCCATCACGATGGTATTGATGAGATCGTGGACGAACCTGGGAGTCGTGGCAACGGTGATGTAGTGGTCGAGCGAGACCATTTTTATCGATTCCAAAGAAGGCACCACGTAATAAGGAATGATGGAGGCCCAAAGCAGGACAAAGACCGGGCACAGGACAGTCAAAAAGAAATAGAGTGCGAATAATCCCACGGCCGGATAGCGCCAGCGCCCCAGGGAGTAGCGGACAGGACGGAAACCGCGTCCGCGAATGACCGCAAAGCGCTCTCCTTTGCGCAGCATGCGCGTGTAGAAGTAGGACAGGACCGTCATGATGGTCATAAAAAAGACCGCGTAGGCGGCGCTCAGGCCGTAATCCACGGGAACGTGATAGCGCGCAGTGAAATAGATCAAGGTGCTCAGGACAAAAATCCCAGCCGCGAGACCCACCGTCAGCGGAGCTTCAAACGACTCTAGGTGGGACACGAACGAATAGATAGCGGCGGCTGCCAGCGCCGGCATAAGGAGCGGAAGCGTGACACGGCGCAAGACGCTTTTTGGCGCGGCACCCGATAGCCGGGCAGCTTCTTCCAAAGCAGGGTCCATCAAACGAAAGGCGCCGACGATCATCAAAAAGATGGTGCTCACTCCTCTCAACCAACTAAGGTAGATAATCCCCCACAGCGACTGGATATTTAACGGGCCCTCCTCGAGCGCGACACCAAACAAAGAAAGCACCGCCCTGATCGCGATATTGATAAGGCCTACCCTGGGCGCGAGCAGAAGCATCCACGCCAGCGCGAACAGAACCCCTGGGATGGCAAGAGGGAGCAGAACCGCGATCCAGGCCAACCCCCGGAAGGGCATGTCGGTGCGCTCAATGAGCCAGGCGAAGACGACCGCAAAGACAAGCCCGCCGAGGGTCGAAATCACAGAGATGACGGCAGTATTTACCAGCGCCTGGTAAAAGAAAGGGCTGGTGAAAACGAGGATGTAATTGCGCAGCGTGTAAGGCCCACCGAGAAAGGTAGGGAGTCCTGTCCTGACGCTGTTTAAAATCAGTAACAGCATGGGCACGAGCAGCAGCCAGAGGGTAACGATGACCGCCAGGACTAAAACCAGGTTGCTGAGGGTTAGCTTTGGCAGACTATTGAGAAAAGCCCATCTGTTTTGGATATCGCTGATTCTTTTCGCAATCATAGTTCCAAGCCTTCAGCACACGAACACGCGCAAGCTGCGAAAACTTTCAACCATAGTAATGCGAAGGACACGAAGAATGGATGTGGTATTGGAGATTTCATCGAATTTGAGATCAATTTTTTCTTCCTTCGCGCACTTCGAGTCCTTCGTGGTGCATGCTCCAGTTGGCTGATTCCTTCGATACTCTCGGCACAGAGTGGTTCGCGATCTCAACTGCCTGCAGGGCCGCTGCTGCCTTGCGCGCGACTCCACGTGCAGCTGCAATTTTGCAGTACTCCGTTAGTCGGGAAGAAAGACCGGAAATGGTTGTCTCGAATTCTTAGCCGCCGCTTCTTTCCGGTTTCGGAAATCCCCACACTTCCAGGATCTTGCGAAGATAATCGTCGGCTTTGAGTGCCATGTCCCAGCTGGTTACTTTGATCTCTCTTTTCATCCGCTTGATCTCGGCGCCGAGCTCGGATTCGGGATGAAAAATACTCTCGCGCCCGGTATGCAGGTATTTCACGCCTTTGCTTGCGATCCAACCAGCCATTAGAACCGCGGCGTTCGGATTAGCGGCTCCCTTGATGGGCGTCAGCATCAGCTCGCGCGAGGCGACAACCGGGCCTTCAGGAAAAACGACGCCGACGGGATAATTGGTCTTGCCTAGCGAGGCGCGATACCAGGAGCCATGACTTGCCGGGCAGGAAAGCGGGACTTCTCCCGCCGCAACCATGGTGGTACCAAGAGAGTTGCCCCGCATCCATTTTGGCTTATTGGCCAGCAACTTCCGCGCGTAATCTAAGACCCACTCTTCACCGTACGCGGGTATCAGGGAAAGCATGTGAACCGGCCGAACGTCGAGAATTATCTTGCCCATGAAGTAAGGATTGTAACAATCCGCCCAGGTCTTCGGGATACGATCCTTAGGCACGATGTTTTTATTGTAGTAGATCACGGCCGGGTTGTTTCCCACCGAAACCAAAAACCCTTGGGGGTGCACCATTCTCGGATCGACTCCGAATAAGCGCTGCCAATCCACCGCTGCGCCGATAACGCCCATCTTTTGAAAGTCATCGATAATTTCTTCCTCGAGGCTCATCAGATCGTAGGGGAAAATGCCCGCCTGCATCTCGGACATCACGCGCTGTCTCTGTTCACCGCCCATGACTCGCTTGTAATTAATTGAGGCGATAAAGGGGTACTCTTGCTGGAAGGCTTTATTGAGCTCTCTGACTTCGTGCTCTTCCAGGTTGCTTGTCCAGCTGAGCTTGCCCTCTTGTTTCGCGCCACGAACGATTGCGTCAAGGGTTGCGCCTTTTGTGGCTTCGGCGGCCTCCGCGACAGCAGTCGGCGCCACCCAACACGCGGCGTAGATCCACGCCACAATCAGAGATATAAGCCATTTTCTAACTCGCATTTTCATCCTCCTTCGAGTCCGCGGGCAAATGTTTTCTTCCTGGTTCAAATCATCGTCTTTCTACGGCTAGAAAAGGCCGCAGATCACGTGCGCTCTTCAAGTTTTCCAACTCGGCGATCGCCGTGATGAGGCGTTCACTGTTTTTGGCTCCAATGACGGGCCCTACGAGCTCTCGTGCTTTGTCCTCAACTTCTTGCGCGGAGGGCGGATTTTCCGGCGTCCCTCGATAGCTGCGCAGATGCTTTATCAGCCGGCTCCCGTCCGGGGTGGATACCTCCAGGATGACCTGTCTGGGATAGTCCTTGTCCACGAGCTCCGGATCGGGCACAAGCTCGATCCGCGACTTGAGGCCAAGGACAGCGGAATCCGTCATACTCTCGGCTGAATGTGCGGCCGCAAACGTCAGTTTGCCATTGAGCAACGCCACGGCCAGGATATGCTGGACGTTGACGTCAGGCATGAATCGGTCGTTTACCGTCCCGGCTTTGTCTTGCGGTAGTCTTACCTTGAGATGACGAACGTTATCGGCGTGCAGTTTATACTCAGATATCATCTGTAGCAACGCTTCCAGCGGTGCCTGGATGGGGGAGCCGACGCAAAATCTTTTGATACTGGTGCGGGTGATCTCGAAATCCGTTCCGAGACCGCGCATAATCTCCCCGGGCCTCGGGTCGGGAGAATATGCGGCCAAAAAGTTGCTTTCGCCCTCGAAGGGGTCTGCCGCACCCGTAAAACCAGCCTTGACAAGAGTGGCCGCGGCGACGCCGTTGCGCGCGGGGATGCCGCCCAAGACGACCGCCTTTTCGCCGTGATTCTCGGCCCTGATGTAACTGCCGATTCCCGATGCTTGCTGCGCTGCGAAGGAGAGGGCGCAGCGAACACCTTCCGGCTCAAGTCCTGCTAAAGATGCTGCAGCGGCCGCTGCGCCGAAGGCACCACCGATGCTCCGGCTGCTATGCCCGCGCTCGGCAAGTAGTCGGGGAGCCAAGGCGCGGCCTACACGACAGGCAACGTCGTAACCCGCAACCACGGCGCGAAGAAAAGCGAGGCCGCTGCAATTCTCGCGCTCGGCGAAGGCGAGCGCCGCAGGAACAACAGCGCACCCGGGGTGAGTGCCGGAGGCGGCGTGGGAGTCGTCGGTTTCGTCCGCGTGCGCCAGGGTCCCGTTCGCCATCGCCGCAAGACCTGCCGAGGTAACGACCGAACTCGCGACGACCTGCGCCTCAGGAATTCCGCGCTCGAGCTGGACGTAGCGAAAGATGGTCAGTCCGGCCTGAAGCGTAGAACCGGAAATCATCGCCGCAAAGGTGTCGAGGATATGATGTTTGGCATGCCAATGGACCTCGGTGGACAAATTTAAGGTTTGTGATGTCGCAATATAATCGCTCAAGTTTTTCGTGATGCCGGAGATGTCAGTCACGGTTGTTTCGCTTCTCTCTCGCGCCTGGACGGTTCAAAGCGCACCCATATTTTTCTCGCAGTGGGCGTTTCGAACGGCGCCTACCTAGCCTCCGCTTCGTTCCGGTTTCGGAAAACCCCAAACCTGCAAGATCTTGTTTATCAGTTCGTCGGACCTGATGACCCTATCCCAAGGCACTATCTTGATTTCTCTTCCCATCTGCCGTACCTGAGCTCCTAACTCAGTATCAGGATGCAGAATACTCTCGCGGCCGGTGTGAAGGTACTTGACACCCTTGCTGGCGATCCACCCAGTCATGAGAATCGCTGCGTTTGGATTTGCCGTGCCTCTTATAGGGGTGAGAAGCAGCTCCCGTCCGGTAACGATGGGACCTTCCGGAAAAACAAACTTTACCGGATATCCGGTTTTTCCTTGCGCAGCGCGGTACCATGAGCCGTGACCATTGACACAGGAGATCAGGTGTTCTCCTGACGCGACCATCGTCGTGGCGAGCACGTTGCCTCTCACCCATTTGGGATTATTGGCAAGTAATTTCTTGGCAAAATCCAATACCCACTCTTCCCCGTACACGTACATAAGATAGGTCAGGCCAACAGGACGCACGTCCATTGATAGCTTGCCCTTGAAATATGGGTTGGTGCAGTCCGCCCAGGTTTTTGGCACGTGCTCTTTGGGAACAACGGTGCTGTTATAGTAAATCCCCGTCGGATTGTTTCCTATGGATACTAGGAAACCTTGAGGATGGATCATTCTTGGATCGACGCCGAACAGACGATGCCAGTCAACAGGGTCACTGAGAAAGTTTAGCTTCTGGAATTGGTCAACCGCTTCCGCTTCGATGCTCATCATATCATAGGGAAATAGGCCGGACTGCATTTCCGAAATGATCCGCTGCCTTTGCTCGCCCCCCATGATCCGTTTGTAGTTGATCTTGATAAAAGGGTACTCCCTCTGGAACGCGCTATGCAGGTCTTTGACCTCCGGATCTTCCAGATTGCTCGACCAGCTGAGCTTGCCTTCTTGCTTTGCGCCGCGGACGATTGAATCGAATGTAATCTCCTTGGAGACTTGGGCGGGGTACGTCTCTGCGCCGGGCGAAAAGAGCGCCGCGAAGCACAAACAGGCAACGACGAAATAACTGGACCGGCGTTTCTCCATGTCATGACTCCTCATAACCGAAATTCGCAATACCTTGGCTCAGCGTTCGCGTTTATCATCGACCCCCTGCTCTACGGTCAGAGCAGATCGTAACGCGCGCAAGTCCGTCACATGCTCCAGGCCTTTTACCATAGCGATCAGATGTTTGCATTGGTCTTCTCCGATTACCGGAGTCATCAGTTCCCGGGCTTTACCTTCGACCTCCTCGATGGTCATCGGATTGGCCGATTCCCCACGGGACGCGCGCACGTGCTTTTTCAAGCGTTTTCCGTCTTTTGTCACTATTTCCACGATGGCCTGCCTGGGAAACCGGTCATCCACAAGATCCGGATCAGCAACCAATTGCATCCGGGACGCGACCTCCAGGACACGTGAGTCGTTCATTCTCTCATGGGAGTGGGCCGCCGCGAAAGTGAGTTTGCCATCGAGTAACGCCACCGAGAGGAGATGCTGAAGGTTGACGTCCGGCATGTCCCGGTTGTCCACCGTGCGGGCCGTGGGTTCAGGCAGTCGAGCCGTGAGTTGTTGAACATCTTGGGCTTCGAGTTTGTGCGCCGACATGATTTCGAGCAACGCTTCGAGCGGCGCCTGAATGGGGGAGCCGGCGCAGAATTTTTTAATGCTGGTCTCCCTGATCTCGAACCTCGATCCAAGCTCCGCAACCAGCTCGCCGGGCTTTGGATTGGAGGAGTACGCTTGTAGAAAATTACGCTCGCCGTGAAAGACATCTTCGACACCGGAAAGACCCGCGTGCACGAGAAGGGCGGCTGTTACGCCATTGCGAGCCGGCATTCCTCCGATGGCAAAAGCTTTTTCCATGTGCTCCCGGTCGCGGATGTAACTGCCGACTCCAGACGCTTGTTGCGCGGCGTACGATAAGGCATAACGCACGCGCGCGGCGTCCAATCCTAACAGGCTTGCAGCCGCAGCTACAGCGCAGAACGTTCCCCCGATACTTCGGGTGCTGTGGCCGCGGGCAGCAACGAGGCGCGGCACAAGAGCGCGGGTTACGCGGCAGCCGATGTCATAGCCCAAGACCACAGCTTTCAAGAATGATGTTCCATCGCGATGTTCGCGTTCGGCTATTGCCAGGGCCGCCGGAATCGCGGAGCAGCCGGGATGGGTCGCGGCAGAAGCGTGGAAATCGTCGGTTTCGTCCGCGTGCGCCAGCGTGCCATTGGCCAGAGCCGCAAGACTCGCCGTGGTGAGCAGAGAGCTACCAACAAGCAGAGAGTCGGAATTTCCCCCCTCCGCGTGAACAAGGCGTGTGAGGAACTGTCCGACTGGGAGTACGGATCCGGATAACATCGCCGCGAAGGAATCGAGAATATGCCGCTTGGCGTACAGGACAACATCGCCGGGCAATTGCCGATCCTGTGCCGTCGCTATGTAGTGAGAGAGATCCCGGGTGATCTCCGATAGGCTCGTCACCGGTTACGTTTTTCCGTGGTGAAAATCAGAGGCGCTTACTGTCCAAAGATCTCCTGCGCCTGGCGTGCATAGAACTCCATATTTTCACCCTGAGATGGGTCAAGCGGAACCATCTTGACATTTTTTAATGCCCCTTGTTCCTGCGCAAGGTCGGAGCGGGCGGACTGCCGCTCGAGGCTCAAGACTACTTGTTGGCCTTCTTTAGACAAGACAAACTCGATGAATAATTTTGCCGCATTGGGATGTGGAGCCCGAACCGCCAGCCCGTAGCCGACCGTATTCATGAGTGCGGGACCGAGTGTTGTCCAATCGACGGGCGCGCCATTCTTGATGAGCGGGAGTAAAACAGTATAGGTGGAATCGAGCTCCATTTCGGCCTCGCCGGCGATTAAAAGTTGGGCTCTCATCGCCCGCGGTTCCCGCCGTACGGCAGGGTTCTGCTTGGCGAGCGCGCGCATGTAGTTGAGCCCTTTCTCCTTGCCCATAATCTGCAAAATCCAGGCGAACCACTGCTCGTTAGGATTTAGCATTATCTTCCCTTTCCACTCGGGGTTCAGAAGATTCTCCCATGTCTTGGGCAGTTTGTCGCGCGCGATGGCTCTGGTGTTGTAGGCGATCACGTGGAGGTTCATGGCGCTCGTAACCCAGTAACCGGGATCCTTGAACTCTTTGGCGTAAAAACGTTCCTCCGGCGACACGTAGGGCGCCAGGAATTTACCTTTTCTAAGGAAATACATTCCTAAGGTATTATTTTGTAAAAGATCAGCAAGAAATTTACCGGATCGGTGCTCGGCAGTCACCCGCGGGTAGAGATTGTCGCTTGTCAAGCGGTTTAGTTTGACCTCGATGAAGGGATACTTCTCGTGGAACCTGTCATTAATGATGGTCGACTGTCTTAAGTCCGTGCTGCCGTAGATAACCAGTTCTTTTTCCTTCTTTGCTCCTTCGATCAACTTGGTCATTTCGTTGGATTGAGCCCGCGCCCGCGCAGGCAGGAGCCACGGGCAGGAAAAAACAATGAGCGCGAACAGTAAGCGAAGCAGGAAAAGATTCATGGAGCCCTCCTGGTTCTGGATAGTATTGATCCTACGTGGCCGGGTGGTTCTGCTGCAATACCCCTCAAAGCGCCTGGTCACTTGGCGAAAATCTCCTGTGCCTGCCGCGCATAGAACTCCATATTGCCACCCTGAGAGGGGTCGACCGGAACCATCTTGACATTTTTTAACGCGCCTTGCTCCTGCGCAAGGTCGGAACGCGCGGACTGCCGCTCGAAGGTCAGAACCACTTGCTGGCCTTCTTTGGACAGGACAAAATCGATAAATAATTTGGCCGCGTTGGGGTGGGGAGCGCGAACCGCCAGCCCATACGCGACCGGGACCACGAGCGCGGGACCGAGCGTTGTCCAGTCGACGGGCGCGTCTTTTTTGATGAGCGGCAGCAAAACGGTATAGGTAGAGTCGATGTCCATCTGGGACTCGCCGGCGGTTAGAAGCTGAGCCCTCATCGCAGTGGATTCCCGCCGTACGGCAGGGTTCTGCTTGGCAAGAGCGCGCATGTAGTTGAGCCCTTTCTCCTTGCCCATGATTTGCAGAATCCACGCGAACCATTGCTCGCGAGGATTGAGCATCATCTTTCCCTTCCAAGCGGGCTTCAGAAGGTCTTCCCATGTCTTAGGCAGGTTGTCGCGCGCGATTGTTCTGGTGTTGTAGCCGATCACGTGGAGATTCATGCTGCTTGTGACCCAGTAACCGGAATCTTTAAACTCGCTCGGGAAAAAACGTTCTTCGGGCGATACGTAATGCGCCAGGAATTTGCCCTTTCTAAAATAGAACATGCCTAGGTTATTATTCTGTAAAACGTCGGCAAGGAATTTGCCGGATCGGGCTTCGGCGGTTACCCGCGGGTAGATATTGTCGGCCGTCAATCGGTTTAATTTGACATCGATGAAGGGATACTTTTCGTGGAATTTATCATTAATGATGGTCGACTGTCGCAAGTCGGTGGTGCCGTAAATTACGAGTTCGCCTTCCTTTTTGGCGCCTTCGATGATTTTGGTCATTGCGCTCGATTGAGCTCGGGCCCAATCGGAGAAGAGCCACGGGCTGGAAAGAACAATGAGCGCGAACAGCGAACGAAGCATAAAAAAATTCATGGGGTCCTCCTGGTTCTGGCTAGTATTGATCCTGTTACGTGGCCCGGTGGTTCTGCTACAACACACCCGAAACCTGACTGCTTAGTTACCAAAAATCTCCTGTGCCTGCCGCGCATAGAACTCCATATGTTCGCCCAGGGAAGGATCGAGAGGAATCTGCTTGATGTCCTTCATGGCTTCTTGCTCCTGTGCGAGATCCGAACGAGCAGACTGCCGATCATAGCTGAGAACCACTCGCTGGCCTTCTTTGGACAAGACAAAATCAATGAATAATTTTGCCGCGTTGGGATGCGGAGCCCGAGCCGCGACTCCGTGCCCGGTCGGAACGGCAAGGGCGGCCCCCAGCGTCGTCCAGTTGACGGGCGCGCCTTTTTTAATCAACGGGTTTAGCACGCTGTAAGTCGTATCGATGTCGAGATCGGACTCGCCCGCGGTAAGGAGCTGGGCTCTCATCGCCGTGGGTTCCCGGCGTATCGCGACGCTTTGTTTCGCGAGCGCGCGCATGTAATTGAGTCCTTTTTCTTTACCCATGATTTGCAGAATCCAAGCGAACCATTGTTCCCGAGGACTAAGCTGCATCTTGCGCGTCCATGCGGCACTTAGAAGATCCTCCCACCTCTTCGGAAGCTTGTCACGGGCAATTGCTCTGGTGTTGTAGCCGATGACGTGGAGGTTTGAACTGCTGGTCGTCCAGTATCCCTGGTCCTTGAACTCTTTGGCGTAGAAACGATCCTCAGGTGACAGGTAGCGAGCGAGAAATTTCTCTCTTTTCAGGAAGTACATTCCCAGATTCGTGTTTTGCAACACATCGCACAGAAATTTGCCGGAACGAGTCTCAGCGATGATCCGCGGGTAAAGGTTGTCGCTGGTCAGACGATTTAATTTGACTTCGATAAAAGGATACTTTTCGCGAAACTTGTCATTGAGAAGAGTTGCCTGCCTCAGGTCGGTGGTGCCGTAGATCACCAGTTCGCCTTCCTTCTTGGCGCCCGCGATGAGTTTAGCGGGTTCAGCGGATTGGGACCACGCCCATTGGGGCTGGTGCCATAGCAACGAGAGCACTATCAACCCTAACAGCGAACGGCGAAAAGGATAGTTCACGGTGTTCCTCCCGCGATTAGGATGGCATCATATCATAAGGATGTTTGAACATGATGAATCTGCTCACAAGACCTTTGCCAACGCTCGTGAGAAGTAGTGTCAAAAAAAGGCGCATGCCGTGGCTCTATCCTCTAACATCGCGTCCAACTTTGTGTCAAGACGGGGAAATTCTCGGTGTTCAGAAAACTTTCTTATTTGACAGGCTTTCAGGAACTAGAGGACGCCAGATTCCCGAAGGTTGGCTCATAGAGCGCAGCATGTCGAGCATTCGCCGCTAACCAAAGAGCCAAGAGCAGTGACCGCTTTTTCTTTTGACAAGGTGGTTCCGTGTGGACGACAGTCCGGTCTGCAAATGACTGCTCGCGGGCGGCGAATTGCGCCTTTAGAAGAGACTGAATTAAAAGGGGCACCCGCTTGAATGCCCCTTTTACGAACTGAGATCCGGCCCTAGACAAGGATCTGTCCTTATCGACCGGGTTTCCTGTGAAACAATATTCACCGCAGAGACGCAGAGCACGCAGAGTTCGGAGTAGTTCTCAACTAAAAACTCTTTCCTCCGCGGTGCGATCTCCGAGTTATTTCACAAAGAAGGCTGAAGAACCTTATTTATTTACTCACTTTCACCTTTTTGGCGTCGCTGCCCTCGTGCTCAACTGTCACGCTTTGGCCTTCTTTGAGATCGGAGCGACTTTTGACGCCCTCAAGGTTGGTACGGCTGCCACTGATCTTGAGGGTGAGCTGCTTGCCGCCCTTTGACTTGACAGTGATTTCACGTCCCCCGTTTTCAACCTTCGTGATTTCTCCCTTCATCTCCTCCGCAAACGCAGAGCCTGCCAATGAAAAGACGAACAGGGCTACCGCAAAGAAACTTAACACTTTTCGCAACATAGAGTTCTCACCTCCTTTATTTTTGGTTTCTGACTGTCAGGATTACGGCCCGCAAATTCAGGCCATGGGACGATAGAATTACAGCAACAGACGTGCCACGTATAAAAAAGGGAAATAGGACAATGACTTAGAAGGTGAGGTGTTGTGCGGAAGCAGTATTTTTCCTCAGTTTTGGGCAGAAAGTTTACACTTTGATTCTTCGGCGACGCCTCTTCGAGCAAAAAATTCACACAGTCGTGATTCCTGCACTTTGCGGAGCGATTCTGCTTGCCGGCCTCTCGTCAGACTGTGCACACAATCACAAGGCGGTGTCGGTATGTTTGTAAATTCATGACACCGGCAAGCGATCAATGCTGTCATACCAAGAATGTCAGATTATCGAGTTGGCGACCATCGACCTTCGGCACCACGAAAACTTCAATTTACGCGGCTACAGCAATCTGCCGATCCGCCTCTCCGCTTGAAGCGTGGTGGACAGGAACGTCGACCCGACTCAGTCACGAGCTTTCCTGGTGGAGCCCACCCGGTTGGGGCTTTGGAATCGATCTCACTCCTGCCCCAGCAAGGCTGCGGGTATGCCCAATGGCTGAAGCTTGCGTTGATGCTGTGAAATGAACCTAAGTATTCTCATTGGAATCGGACGCTGCGAGGCGATGTCATTTGACAGCGGATGCGATTTCGCACACATGGTGAGGCCCCCGTTTGTTGACAATAGGCTTACCGGTTAGATATGCTCGCCGCCAAATGCTCATATGGAGGGAAAATTGATGGAAACGAAGACTCTTCAGACAGTCAAAGTGGAGAAAGAAGATGGCATCACGTGGGTGATTTTCAACCGGCCGGAGAAACGTAATGCCATGAGCCCGCAGCTTCATTTCGACATGGTCGAAGCGCTCGATGAGATAGAAACGGACAACACGACGCAAGTCCTGGTCTTGACCGGAGCCGGCAATAGCTGGTGCGCCGGACAAGACTTGAGAGAGTACTTTCGCGTCACCGACAAGGATCCGGTTCTAAGAAAAAGAGCCAGCTATGCCTCGCAGGAATGGCGTTGGCGCAAACTCTATACCTTCCCCAAGCCCACGATCGCGATGGTCAACGGTTTCTGCTTCGGCGGCGCTTTTACGCCCTTGATCGCCTGCGATTTTGCGATCGCGGCCGAAGATGCGACGTTCGGGTTGAGCGAAGTCAACTGGGGAATCTTCCCGGGTGGTCTGGTGAGCCGCGTCCTCGCGGAGAGCATGTGCTACCGCGACGCGATGTACTACATCATGACGGGAGATCCGTTCGACGGCAAGAAAGCCGCCGAGATGCGTCTGGTAACCTACGCGGTTCCGAAGGAAAAGCTGCGTGAGGAAACGGTGAAGCTAGCGAAGAAGCTGATGGAGAAGAACCCCAGCGTTCTGCGCGCCGCCAAGGAAGTCTTCAAGACCTGTAAGAACATGGATTATTGGCAGGCGGAAGAGTATATGGGTGCCAAGGGCACCGCTCTGCGCCTCGCCGACCCGGAGAAAGGTCGTGAGAAGGGGATGAAACAGTTTCTCGACGACAAGACCTACCGCCCTGGGTTCGGCCCATACCAGAGGGGGAAGTAGAACAGACAGAGAGAGAATATCGAATACAGAAGTCAGAATTCAGGATCCGAAGTAGCGCGGCCTTCCGGATTCTGGCTTCTGCATTCTGGATCCTCTTGAAGGCATATGGACTTCAACCTGCCCGAAGAGCTGCAAATTCTAAAAGAAACGGTGCGGCGTTTCGTGGATAAGGAGCTCATTCCACTGGAGCGCGAGTGCCGCCCCGAGGGGGAAGAGATGCCGCAGCATGTTCTTAAGCCTTTGCAGGACAAGGCGAAGGCCATGGGACTGTGGCTGCTGGATGTGCCTCAGGAATACGGCGGCGCGGAGCTCGATTTGCTCAGCCGCTGTGTGATCGCGGAGGAAGTGGCGCGCACCGTGGCTTTGCCGTTTCGGCACAACGAAATCTTCGGCCCGGATGTGCGTCCGGTGTTGTTCCACTGCAATGGCGACCAGAAAGAGCGCTTTCTTTATCCCGTAATCAGAGGGGAAAAGCGGCTTTGTTTTGCCCAGACTGAGCCGGATGCGGGCAGCGACCCTGCCAGCATCAAGACCAGAGCCGTTCGCGACGGCGATGCTTTTGTCATCAACGGAACCAAGCGTTTTATCACCGGCGCAGGACAGGCGGATTACGCCCAGCTCATGGCCGTGACCGATCCCGAGAAACGAGCGCGCGGCGGCATTACCTGTTTTGTCGTGGATATGAAAAGCCCGGGAGTCATTCTCGAGAGGCAGTGGCCGACGATGATGGGAGACGCTCCCTGGCAGATTATCTTCGAGAATGTTCGCGTGCCCGCGACGAACGTCATCGGCAAGGTGGGCGAGGGCTTCTCGCTAGCGCAAAAGTGGCTTACCCAAGGCCGTATCCGTGGCCACGGGGCCCGTCCGCTCGGAATCGCGCAGCGCGCTCTCGATATGATGATCGAGTATGCTAAAAACCGTGTCACCTTTGGACTTCCTCTTTCCGAGCGTCAAGCCGTACAGTTTATGATTGCTGATTCGGCTATGGAACTGCACGCATGCCGGCTTCTTGTCTATGAATGCGCGTGGCGCAGCGACCAGGGGGAGGACATACGTAATCTTTCCTATATGGTCAAAGTCATGTGCGCGGAAATGACCGGCAGGGTCGTCGATCGCTCGATCCAAGTTCATGGCGGCGTCGGCCTGACGCGCGAGCTGCCGCTGGAATGGTGGTACCGGCAAGTGCGAAGCCTGCGTATCACCGAGGGCACTCCCGAAGTCCTTCGCTGGCGTCTGGCGCAACATCTCATCAAAGACCACAAGCCTCACTAATTTCGCGTCTCGAAGAAGCATTCACCACGGAGACGCAGAGTTCGCCGAGTATTCTGGGCAATCGTTGTTCCAAGTACCTCCGCGATGAGCGAGACGGAAGCCTGAAGGCTCTTAAATCCCGCGAAATACGGGCCCAACTCTACAGTGATTAGTTAACTTGGATGCGGCTCAGATATTGGGTTGAATCAACAGTTGGATAGGTGATATGGGGAGAAAATGAATCCCTTAACTGCAGGTTTTGCGACCATCGGTCAGGGAGCGGGACCCATGGTCCTGACTCAGAGGGCGGGCTTGTTTGCCAAGCACGGCCTTGATGTTGAGATCCGATTGATGGGCGGGGCGGTCGGGGTGGTGCGCGGCCTGATGAGCGGCGAGATTCAGTTCGGCAACCTGGCAGCGCCGGCACTGTTACGCTCCGTGTTACGCGACAAAACGGACCTTGCGTTCCTGACGGGAGGCATCAACCAGCAGTTTCTCATGGTGCGGCCAGGAATCGATCAGCGAACGCAACTGCAAGGGGCGAAGATCGGCTTCACCGGCGATGGCGGGCTCAATGATGTTCTCGTTTACTTTCTCGTCGAGCAATTTGAACGGGAAGGCATCATTGGATTGCAACTTGTCCACGGCGCGGTCTCGGGCAAAGAGCGATTTGAACGGTTGTTGGGAAAAGAGACTGACGCGGAGATCATCACGCCTCCCGAATCGATCGAGGCTTTGAGACGAGGCTGCCGGATCCTGATAGATTTTGCCGACTACGGGTTAAATTTTGCTCTTGGAGGCATCGCGGCGCGCCGCTCTTACATTGGCGCGCATGAAGACGTCACGAAGAAGTTCGTGCGCGCATACGTTGAGGGAATGCACCGTTACCGCACCGATCGCGCGTTGACCGTTCAGGTTCAGGCCGAATACAGCGGGATCAAGGATCTGTCTGTCGCGGAAGAAACTTATGACACCACATGCCCCGGAATGCCGAAAATACCTTACCCCGTCGTTAAAGCCTTAGGCGTCGCTTTACAGATCATGTCCAAAGAACTGCCCCAGGCTGCGAATGCCGATGTGCAAATTTTTATCGCGGACCGCTTTGTGCGCGAGCTCGAACAGACCGGCTTTATCAACACGCTCTACGGGGAGTGACAGAAAGGAGTGCAAGATGCCTTTTGTTGCCGTGTCTCTACGTAAGACCGGACTTGTCTTCGTCTCCTGGATGCTCGCCCTTTTGTTGTGTTCGGTGGTGGAAGCCCAGGATCTGGTTGCAAAGGCGAAAGAAGAAAAGAAGGTTGTCCTTTACCACACGACGACCGTTCCCGATACGCAAAAAATCGTCGACGGATTTCACAAAAAATATCCTTTCTTGGAAGTCGAAACGTATCGCGCTACCAACGAGAAGTTGACGCAAAAAATCGCCACTGAGGTGAAAGCTGGAAGAAACCTCGCGGACGTCTACATTAACGCCAGCATCCAAACCTCGATGCTGAAAGGCATGGGTTTGATCTCTCAGTACAACTCCCCGGAACGAGAAAAAATTGCGACCGCCCTTAAGGACACGCAAGGCTACTGGACCGGGGTCTATTGGAACATTGAGGTTCTCGGCTACAATACCAACTTGGTTCCCGCCGCGGAGGTGCCGGCCAAATGGGAGGACTTGCTGCAACCTCGTTGGAAGAATCTGATCGGTCTCGAGGAAGAAGACACCTTTTGGTATTCCTCTCTGCGGCACCTGATGGGAGAGGAGAAATGCAAGGAGTACATGCGCCGGCTAGCAAAACAACAGCTCCAGATCCGCGCCGGCCATACCTTGCTCACGCAGCTCCTGGCCGCGGGAGAGTTTGCGCTCGCGCCGACGACCCGGACGCAAACAGCAGAGCAATTGAAAGAAAAAGGAGCCCCCGTGGACTGGACGGCGATCGAACCGCTGGCTCCGAACCCCCCGGTGAGCGTTAGCCTGCCGAAGACCCCACCGCATCCGAACGCGGCCAAGCTCTTCATCGATTTTATCTTATCGAAGGAAGGACAGTCGATTATTTACGATGTAAGGCGTAATCCGACGCGCACCGATCTGAGCCAACCTGTGGCCCGCGTCGCAAAGATCAGGCTTATGGAAAGGGATACCGATGACCTAGCGAGGAATTACAATCGGTATACGGAAGAGTTCCGAGAAATTTTTTCGATACGATAGCCGTATGACAAAAGACATCAAGGCGAGGCGATTTTGAGGGAGGTAAAAATGCTGAAGAGGTTGTTGTTTCGGGGCCGCGCGGCGAGTGTTTTATTGTTGCTGGCGGCCCTATTTCCACATAGCTCCGCGGCGGCTGACAAGCTCGTCGGGCTACAATCCGCCCGCGTTATGTCGCAGTCCATGCCTTGGATTGCGCAAGAAGCAGGCTTGTTCCAGAAATACAATCTCGATTTTCAACTGGTTTTTATCGCCTCTTCAGGCTTGGTCACTGCCGCAATGCTGAGCGGGGACGCGGAAATGTCGTTGACCGGCGGAATTGGAAACGTCCGGGCCTACGCCCAGGGGGCTACAGATCTGGTGTTTGTCGGCGGGGTAAAAAACGTCATGACCCAAAGCATTGTCGCGGGCGGAACTCTTAAAAAACCGGAGGATCTCAAAGGGAAACAGATCGGCGTTAGCCGCATCGGCAGCAATACACACTATTTCGCAATTCAGGCGCTCAGGCGGTTTGGCATGGAACCGGGACGGGATTTCAGCTTTCTCCAGACCGGGGGAGACCCTGAGAGTTTAGCGGCTCTGCTGAGCAAAAAAATCGAGGTCGCGACTCTTACGGCGCCGTCGGACGCTAAGGCTTTGGCCGAGGGCTACCATTATGTGATCTACGGTCCGGACCTCCGGATCCCATACGTCGCCACGGCGTTCGTGACGAAGCGATCGGTCATCGCAAAGCGCCCTGAGGTTCTGGGTCGATTCATGCGCACGATGGCCGAGTCAGCCAAAATCATGCATACCGATAGAGAGTTCGTTTACAAGGTGCTAGGGAAGTATTTGCGGGTGACGGATAGAAACGTCCTCGACGCCGCCTACAACGCGGAGATCAAGGCTTTGGAGCCGAGGCTCGTTATCAAACCTGAGGCGCTCCAGGCAATTTTGGACGAGGTGTCACAAACCGATGCGCGCGCGAAATCGCTCAGCCCGCAGAATCTTGTAGACCTGCGCTACGTTGACGAAATGAACAAAAGCGGTTTCTTTGATCAAATTTGGGCGAGCAAGCGTTAGCAAGACAAAGTTCAATGTGGGGAGGTGTTTATGCAAGCGTTGCGCGATGCCATAAAGGTGGTGGACTCCGACGGTCATGCGCGAGACCTGGACGATTTTATCAGGCCGTATCTCGACGAGCCTTACCGCAGTCGCAGGCCGCCGCTGATTCCGCGCGAGCCGTATGACCGCAACATGGGCGGAACTTTGGGCCAATCGGGGGTGAAGCTCGAAGAGCGATTGGCGGCGATGGATCGCCAGGAAATTGACACCGCGGTGCTTTACCCGACCTCTGGCCTCGGCATAGGTCACATCAAAGAAAAGGCGTACGCGCTTGCGCTGTGCCGCGCTTACAATGACTTTATCGCCGATTACTGCAGAGGGTCGGGGCGGCTCAAGGCCGTGGCGAACCTGCCGATCAACGGTCCTGAAGAAGCGGCGGCGGAGCTCAATCGCGCGGTCACGAAGCTTGGTCTGGTTGGAGGGATGCTTGCCGCCCAAGCGCACAGCAGGAACTTCGCCAGCGCTGAGTTTTATCCTCTATACGAGGAAGCACAGAGGCTCGATGCACCGCTTGCCATCCATGCGTTCGGCGGCGACGAACCGGGGAGCGAGATCTTCGACCAGTTCATAAGCATCCACACCACCGGTCATCCTTTTCCGGTTTTACGGCACCTCACGGCTATGGTGTTCGGCGGGATTCCCGAGCTTTTTCCCGATCTTAAGCTGGGATATCTAGAGATCGGCTGCGGCTGGTTACCCTATTGGATGGAGCGCATGGATGAAGAGTGGGAAAAGCGTGGTCAAAGAGAGGCGCCGCTGTGCAAGAAGCGGCCGAGCGAGTATCTAACCGGCGGCCGGATCTATTACGGCTGCGAGCCGGAGGAGAGAATGATCGGCTATGTGGTCAACGAGATCGGCTCGGAGACCCTCATGTACGCGTCTGACTATCCGCACTGGGACATGAGCTGGCCGGAATCTGCGGTGCTTCTGTGGCGGCGGGAGGATGTGCCCCTAGAGGCGAAGAAGAATATCCTGGCGCACAACGCGCTGAGATTTTATAGCTTGAGCTGATTTTACGTGTGCGTGTATTTGGCTCGCGGCCCGTTAACTGGAAAGAGAAATTAACGATGGAAACAAAAGGCTTGAATGGAGCGGATGTTCTGTTGCGGGTACTGGCGGAGATGGGCGTCGATCACATTTTTGCATCGCCCGGTTCCGAATGGTCGCCCGTGTGGGAAGCGATTGCGAGGGCGAGAGGTCAAAGCGAGGGGCTGCCTTTGTATTTAAGCACGCGGCATGAAGAATTGGCGCTGGGTATGGCGAGCGGTTATGCCAAGTTGACGGGCAAGCTGCCCGCAGTGATGATTCACACGACCGTCGGCGCCTTGCACGCGACGATGGCGATGCGCGCGGCGCTGCACGAACAACTTCCCATGGTCGTACTCGCGGGGGAATCTATTGGCTTTGGCGAAGATGCGGGTCCGGACCCGGGAGGGCAGTGGCTCCGCAGCCTGGCGGATGTCGGTGGGCCGGCGCGACTGGTAGAGCGTTGCGCCAAATGGAGTTTCGGCATCAACACCAAGTCGATCCTGCCGGCGACGATTCAACGCGCCTGTCAGATTGCCATGTCATCTCCCAAGGGACCGGTATTTGTCTCGGTACCGATGGAATATCAATTTGAATTGATGGGGGACAAGGCGCTCGCCAGCGCAGCAATTCCGCACGCGGCGGCGGCAGACCCGAAAGGAATCGAATCCCTAGCGGCGCTTTTGGCTGAAGCCAAGAGCCCGGTCATCATGTCTGAGGAATCGGGGCGCAGCGCGCACATCGTAGCCGCTACCGTGGAGCTTGCCGAACGGATTGGCGCGCCCGTGATCGAGTCGCGGAGCACGGGGTTCCTGAACTTTCCGCGTAATCATCCCCTGCACGGCGGCTTTAATTTTCCCGAATACCTCAAAGAGACAGACATGATTTTTCTCCTCGGCGCGGTTGCGCCCTGGCATCCCGCGTCGGCGGGACCCGGAGAGAACGTGAAGGTAGCCGTGCTTGACGAAGATCCCTTGCGCAACGCCATGCCCTATTGGGGGTTCAAGAACGATCTGTGCCTGGCCGGAGATCTCGAAAGCTCGCTTGCGTTATTGCTGGATCAGGTGAAAAAACGAGTTGCCGGCGACGACCCGCGGCGCGCGCGACGCAAGGCGACCTTGAGCCGGCGCTACGAGGAGAGAAGACAAACGTGGGACAAAACCGCGCTGGCCTTTAAAGACGCCAAACCCATCGATACCCGCTGGGTTGCATACGAGTTGAACCGCGTCCTCCCTCCGGAGGCGATCGTGGTGGAAGAGACCATCACGCACCGCCTCGCTATCCACCAGTATCTCCACAGCGTGAATCCGGGCTCCTACTTTGCCGGCTCCAACGGCGGTCTGGGAACGGGATTGGGAACCGCTCTTGGGGTCAAAGCCGCTGCTCCCAAACGGCCCGTTCTGTGCCTGATCGGCGACGGTGCATTCAACTATGACCCGGCGCTGGCGGCACTCGGTTGCGCTCAGGAACTGGGCTTGCCGATTCTGATAATTATTTTTAATAATCTCGGGTATCTGTCGATGAAAACAGGAGTTCCAAAATACTATCCTGACGGTTGGGCAACCCGGACCAACACCTTTGTCGGTACCACTATCGCGCCGAGTCCCGACTATGCCACGATCGCGCGCGCGTTTGACGGTTACGGCGAGAAAGTTGAAGAGTCCGGCGAGGTCCGTGCTGCCCTCCAGCGGGGACTGAAGGCGATCGCCCAAGGGCAGACGGCGCTGCTGGACATTCGTCTCGCGCCGGTAAGTGAAACGATGGAGCGGCCGGATCGATGACCTAGTGCGTGAATTCGAGGACATTTGGTGGACCCCGTAAGCGCAGGAAAAGAAATCCTCGCCGGCCTGAAACGCGCCGGCGTTAATCTCATCGCCACCCTTCCCGATATCAACCTCTTTGAGCTTCTTTCTCTCGTGGAACAAGACCGCGATGTTGTCCACGTGCCCCTGTGCCGCGAAGAGGAGGGAATTGGCATTTGCGCGGGAGGATATTTGGTCGGCAAGAAGGGGGCGCTGATCATGCAAAACGGCGGTTTGTATAACAGCACCAATGGGATCGTGAGCACGCTTTTGCAGTATCAAATCCCGGTTTTGCTGTTGATCTATTACGCGGGCGATATCGGGGATCGAAACTTTAGCACGACCGGCGCGATGACGGAGCCGGTGCTGAAAGCGCTGGGAATCCGCTATTACATTTTGCGGAGCACGGACGATGTCGCCGAACGTCTCCAGCGAGCCCAAATTCTTGCTGAGGATTCACGGCTACCGGTCGCGCTTCTCCTGACCAAAGAAGTGCTGGGTCACCGGCCGTCGCTACGCGTGTGAAAATCGATGGAACGAGGGAAGATTAATGAAGCGGTTTGATTGTTTGAAAATTCTGGCGGCGGAAGCGGGAGACGCGTTGGTTGTTACCAGCGCGGGCGCTAATAATGTGGAATGGAACGCCCTCAGGCCAAGCGATGGGAATTTTCGCGTGCGCACCCTTGGGTTGGCTTCCTCCATTGCCCTCGGGATGGCGCTCGGGCTGCCCCAGCGCAAGGTTATTTGTCTGGACGGAGACGGTTCTTTGCTGATGAATCTCTGTTCCCTGCCCACGATCGCGCGCAAGAATCCGCCGAACCTGATTCACGTTGTCTTCGACAATGAGGTCTACGAGGCTTCAGGGAGCGGTTCCACGGCCACCGGGTTGGGCACCGATCTTGTGGGCATGGCCTCGGCAGCGGGCATTCGAAAAGCCTTTTGGGCGAGGACGGTGGAAGAGTTCGCCGACGCGGCGGTCACTGCAGCGAGGGGACACGAGCTCACTTTTATTGCAGCCAAGGTAGACACGACACGTGTTGAGGTTCCGCCGTACCCTGTGGACGAGGTGGAAAATAAGTATCGGTTTATTCGGTATGTGGAACAAACCGCGAACGTCGCCATCTTAAAGAAGAGCTTGCCTGCCAGTTACCTGAAGTGAGCCCGCAAAAGGCGGTATCGAGTTTTGACTCTTGGGCGCACTCGAAACCTCAAACATGAACCCCTAAACCGGTCATCTGAGCGATGCAGATCGATATCGAGTTCAATTCCGGCGCCTCGTTGCCCATGGACGCGATCCCTGAGCTTGCGCGATTGGCAGAACAACATGGGTTTGGCTGCGCATGGGGCGGCGAGGCCAACAATAAGGACCCCACCGTTATGTTGGCAGCGGCAGCCGCCGTCACGGCAAAGCTCAACATCGGTTCCGCCGTTTACCATATTCTCGGGAGAACTCCGGCGACGTTGGCGCTGCAGGCAGCCGGACTTGATGAACTGTCGGGCGGGCGTTTTTCGTTGGGAATCGGCATTTCTAATCCAACCATCGCGAAATGGCACGGCCTCCCGTTTGATCGCCCGCTGGCACGGCTTGAGGAGTACCTTGGTATCGTTCAGGCGGCGCTGCGCGGGGAAAAGCTCAAGTTTGAGGGCAAATATTATTCCGCCGAAGGTTTCAAGATGGCCTTCAATCCGCCCAAGAGACCGATCCCGATTTATGTCGCGGCCTTCGGACCCAGAATGAGCCGCCTCGCCGGAAGGCTCGGCGACGGCGTGCTCATTAATATGGCGAACCCGCAGGAAATCAGACGCATCGTTGCGACGGCGAGATCGGGAGCCACAGAGGCAGGTAAGAACCCCGACGCGCTTGAGACGATCTGCAAGGTGCGTTGTTCGGTGGCACAGGACTACGCGCCGGCGCGTGCCGGGCTCAGTCGGATCATTACGTTCTATGCGCTTGCGGACTACTATCGCGACCTCATGACGCGGATGGGTTTTGGCGCCGACGTCGAGGCGATGCGCGCGGCGTGGCGGGAATCGGGATTTGAAGCGGCACGAGCGCGCGTCTCGGATCGTCTTTTCAATGGACTTCCGATTGTCGCCGCCAGATCGATGGATGACGTGCAAGACAAGCTGGCTCCCTATGCTGAAGCCGGTGCGACGAGGATTATCATCCCGTATGTTCCGAACTCACCAGACGTGGTGGGGGAAATGAAAAAATTCATCGCCGCGTGGTAACGAAACAGACTGGAACAGGAGGTTGAGACAAAGCGGAAGGGAAACTGGAGTACTGGAATGTTGGTAATTTCAGGACTTTATTACTCCATTCTTCCATCCTCTGTCTCTCTTCTCTATCTCAGGAGGCGTTATGTCTTTTGCGTTTTTAAATCCCGAGGGGTTGGAGAGACCCGTGGGCTATTCGCATGTTGCCAAGATTACTTCGGGGACTCTTGTTTACGTTGCCGGGCAGGCACCGTTTGACGAAAACGGCGCGGTCGTAGGGAGGGGAAATTTTGTTACGCAGTGGCGGCAGGTCATGAAGAATTTGAAGAAAGCGGTCGAAGGGGCGGGGGGCAAGCCCGAACATTTTGCCGTCCTGACGATGTACGTGACCGATGTGAAGGCTTACCACAGCAACAGGAAGCCGATTGGCGATGCTTACAGGGAAGTCTTCGGAAAACACTTCCCTGCCATTACCCTTGTCGAGGTCAAAGGTCTTTATCACGCAGACTGTCTGGTCGAGATTTCCGGGGTGGCCGTGATCGAGCCGTAGGCTCTTGGTAATATCACGGGAGGGGTATTTCAGGCTGATGTAAAGCCGTTGATCGTTGCGGCCGCATGATCGACGTCTGCGGCGGAAACCTGGTGGTGGAGGACGAAGCGGAAGCGGTCCTTGTTGGCTCGCACCCACACACCGCGCTCATAGCAGTGACGGTCGAACTCGGTTGGATCGAAGGCTGGAGCGGAGACCCGGACATAGACCATGTTGGTTTGCACCGAGCGCATGTCGATCCTGAAGATGGGGTGCTCGGAGAGCGATTTCGCAAGCCGGATCGCGTTCGCGTGGTCCCTTGCGAACCGCGCAGGATAATCCATTAGAGCGGTTAGACCCGCCGCCGCAATCACTCCGGATTGCCGCATTGCCCCGCCGCACCAGGTGCGCACGTCTCTCGCGCGCGCGATAAAGTCCTTGGAGCCGCACAGAACAGAACCCACCGGGGCACCCAGACCCTTGGAGACGCAAAACATGGCCGAATCGGCTCCGGTGACGAGTTGTGACGCCCTGACACCCAGGGCAACTTCCGCGTTGAAGATGCGGGCCCCGTCGATGTGCACGGCAGCTCCGTGGGCGTGTCCTAACACCACAAGTCGCTGCATATCCTGCGCCGGGACCAGGGTCCCACCCGCATTGTTATGGGTGTTCTCGATACATAAGAGTCCAACCTGGACTTCCTCTTCTGCGGCGCGTTGAAAAGCGACTTCGACATCGGAGCTTGCCATGACACCGTAAACGCCCTGAACCGGGTACGGCCTGGCGCTGGTCAGGTTGTTCAAGCTTCCGCGCTCATGAGTCATGACGTGGCAGTTCTGTTCCAGCACGACTCCTTTTTTTGCCGAAGTTTGCGTGAGGATCGCGAGCAGGTTGGCCATCGTGCCGGAGGGGACATAGAGGCCGGCCTCCATGCCCAGTAATGCCGCCGCCGTTTCCTCGAGCCGGCGCGTGGTAGGATCGCCTTCGCGCGCGTCATCACCCACCTCGGCGGACGCTATCGCCGCGCGCATCGCCGGTGTCGGCTGGGTTACCGTGTCGCTGCGTAAGTCGATCATGTCGCCGTGGGCAGCAGTTCAGAGGAATCGATGCGGAAGGTCATCTCCATAAGCTCTGCGGTCAGTTACTGAATGGAATCAGTTCATCGCGAGCGCGGCGGTAACTTCTTTGCGTTTGGATAGGATCGCGGTTGACAAAGGGTCGATGGTACATCGGATGGCGAAAACTGCGGACTTCGTGCTCCAGAGAAAAAACTTGCTTGTCCGTCTTGGGATCGACGATGGATTGAAAGCGGAACTGGTGGTTCCGGAAATCTTCCATAATGAGGCGATGTTCTCTAAAAAAGCGGTAAGGCCGGGAGAAATTCGCCACGTAGACCGCGATGTGGTGACCATCGTAGGGCTGAACATCAGCATCAGTTTCGCGAAAAGTAATCCACTGGTCGCGCCCGACCGCGACCCGCGCGGTGGGCGGCTCGGAAGACAATTGAGCGGGAGCGCCCATGACCTCTTCGTAAAAGCGCGCGATTCCTTGCGCGGTCCCTGGTTTGGTCAGAAACTCGATATAGGGAATCCCAAGCGCCATGTCGCCGAAGCGAGGCGCGGGTTCGTGGCAGCGAAACCGGTTGCCCCAGGGACAAGTTACTGCCACCGAGCCTTCTTCGACGGACCAGCTGAAGCGAGAGTTTTGGAGCGGTTCTTCGACCGCTTTCAGTCGCGCCTGTAAGGCCTCGAGATCTGGAACCACAATACCAATATGACCTGGGATCGCTTGAGTGCCCCTCGTGGGAAGATGAAATTGTTGCTCCCCCACATTGATCCACATGTTGTTCAAGCCAACTGTCATAAAAGGGTCGCGAGTGAAGCCCATCCCGAGCACATAAAAAACGATTGCCGATGCTTGGTCAGGCACTAGGAGGTTGATGTGCTCCAGGAGCACAATGTTACCAACGTCTTCAGTCTCATAATCGGTACTCATGTTTTCCTCCTTGGCGCGCTTGAACTCTCCAACTGGAGCAAGGGAATGTCATTGGAACCGATACCAAGAACTCGTAAGAGAAACAAAATTACCATTTTTCTATCAGTCAAAGCAATGCGGCTTCCGCCAACACCGGGGCATGATCGCTCGTTCCCACCTGGGGAAAGACCTTACAACTCGAGAAGCGGTCGGCCAGAGATTCGCTGGCAAACAGATAGTCGATTCGCCAACCAATGTTGCGCTGGCGCATGTCGCGCCAGGGCGCCCACCAGGTAAATAGCTGATCATTGTCCGGATCGAGAGCGCGACTGATGTCAACGAGCCCGCAAGCCAGAACACGCTCCAAAAGCTCGCGTTCCTCCGGTCGCTGGCCGATCGCATTGGGTTTTCTTTCCTTCGGATGCACGTCACGCTCAGTGCGCGTGACATTGATATCGCCGCCAAGGATCAGCTGGTCGCCGCGGGCGTGGGCCTCGGACACATACGACTCAAGGTCGGTTAGAAATTGTAGCTTGGCAGCGAAATCCTTGCCGCCGTTGGGGACGTATATCGAGGCGAAAAGCAGATTCTGAATCCGGACGGTCACCACCCGGTTTTCATAGTCGAAGAAGGGGTGCGCGAACTTGGGCTCTTCGGAAATGAGATCCTTGCGGATTTGCAGCGCTACGCCGGAGTATGCTCGCTCACCGTGCCAATAACTCCAATACCCGGGCAGTTCCAACAGCGCAGGAGGAATCTGAGCGCGTCCTGCCTTCAACTCTTGCAGGCAGACAACTTCCGGCGCCTCATCCTTCATCCATTGCAGCAGTTGCTCATAGCGGGCGCGAATCCCATTGACGTTCCAGGTTGCGATCTTCAAGAGATCGTCTCCTGGGATGCTAACGGTATCCGCCTCCCGGCCTAGGTCCCGCCCCTGGCCGGTCGCCAGGCTCGCTTAGAGACCAGCTTGACCGCTGGCGCGCGCAAAATCGCCGATCGGCGTCCACCTGGCTTCGCGTGCCATCGAGGTCCACAACCACGTTCAAGCAGTGCTCTCTTCCCCGAAACGCATAGCGGTCGTCGGGACGAACATTAATCTCATTGATCCCCGGTCGGAGGGAAAGACGGTCTCTGGCGACCGTGTTATTGCCGTCGCGAATCTCAATATCGGTGTCGCATTCGCGGTTACCGTCGAAGCGAATCTTCACCCGCCACATCCGTATCGGCTGCCCCTCGATCACCGGGTCCGGGGACATGTCGAGATCCTGAATCTTTATGCGATCGCCTCTTCGGCAGCCGCGCCCGCGTTCGGCGGCCATGGCGTCCAAACCGAATCCGATCAATAAGATTCCCATTAATCCTGTTAGCAAAGCTTTCCCGGGAAAATCCATAAGCAACCTCCTCAGTGACCGCATTGTTTGAGCCGCTGGCATGTGACTTTCACTGGTGAATTCCTGTCGACTGGCAAAGTATCGGTTAATGGTATGCCCTTGTCAACCGGAGCCGCGTTTAGTAAAGATGGGCGTTCATTGCCGGGGGCCAAAAGGGGAGGTTTAGAGAAATGAAACTTTGTCTCTATGATGCCAATCAGGCCGGCGTCGTTGTTGAGGATCAAGTTTATCCGATCGGTGACGCTTTGATCAAAAATGGGTTTGTGAGAGCCGGCGCCGGCATGGTCAAGACTATCGAGAGATTAGCGGCTGAGCCCGACGCGATGCAATGCGTCCAGGATCAGGTAAGATCCGGTTCTTCCGTGCCGCTTAAATCGGTTAGACTTCGCGCGCCCGTCTTAAACCCGCCTTCGCTTTGGGCCGCGGCGGCGAATTATGTGGACCACCGGCGGGAGATGGAAGCCAAGTCAGGGCATAAAGGGAGGCCGGTACCGGGGAAAGACGATCTCATGGCGGAATTCTTTTTGAAGCCGTCGTCATCGATCGTCGGTCCGGGAGATACGATTATTCTGCCGAAGATCTCGAACGACGTGGATTTTGAATGTGAACTCTGCGCCGTGATCGGCAAAAGAGGCAGATACGTGAGCACCGCAAATGCCTACGACATCGTTTTCGGCTACACCATTTGTTGGGACATAAGCCAAAGGGATCCTTGGGGACGCGGAAAGAATAACACCCGAAACATTAGAAAAGGGTTCGACACCTTCACAGCGCTGGGGCCTTGGATCGTAACCAAAGACGAGATTGAAGACCCGCAGAACCTCACGATCCAGGTGGAGCAAAACGGCAAGCCGGTCATGAACGCCCACACCGGGGATATGATCTGCACGCTGCGCGATCACATTCGTTTTCTTACCAGTTGTCTCACTCTTTCTCCCGGCGATCTGATTACAACCGGAACTCCCGCGGGCGTGCGCAAGCTGAGCGACGGCGACCATCTGAAGGGGCGCATCTCCGGAATCGGTGAGATGGAACTTACCGTTCGCGCTGAAGAGTAGGGGCGATCTCGTTGCCAACGTTCCGTTCGCGACGGAAACCGGCCACGCGTTTTTGCTGCCGCAATTCGGCAAGCGCGTAATTCTGCCGCATCCTGCCAGGCTCACTGGATTTTAATATACCGGCAAACCGGCCGCTAATCGAAAAAATACGCGCCGCTCGACCCAAAGCCAATTTTAGAACTCGGAACGATAATGAGCCGTAACCATGCCGGTGTTGCGAGCAATTTTTGGCGGGAGTTGTCAATAGAGATTTCGTATGTTATTCGGGCGGACAGTGGCCAAGATGACGGAAGCTTTGTGTGAGACCGCGCCGTAGGAGGTTGGATCATGCAACAAAGGGAATGGCGGGCGAAATTAGGAGAACTGGTGAGAGACCTCTTTCGTTCTCCGGAAATGGCGCAATTTTATTCCGCGCAGATTACCAAGGCCAGGGCCAGGCTCTATCTCCTTCAACTAGGGATCTACATCCGGCAACGGCGGAATTACTGGCCCCAGGTTGCCGCAAACTGTCCGGAGCTCGACGTCAAGCAAAGGATCTGGGCGCATGAATATGAAGAATTGGTTGAAGATGAGCACTCAAAAAAAGGCCATATCGATCTGATCTTACGCCAAGGCAAAGAAGTCGGGTTGACCGTAGATGACATTCTCACTGCAGAGCCGTTGCCGACGACGAAAGCGGCGGTCTATGGCTGGTGGTGGATTGCGCGGCATCGCCCCTGGCAGGAAGCGCTCGCCGCGTCGACGATTGCTGAATGGACCAACGACGACCGCTTATTGGGGGACATCGGTGGGGGCAATTGTACGCGGCTGGCAAACAGCTGGGCTCGTGACCTAGACTTACGCCCCGAACAGATGCCTAATTTCGTTGCCCACAGCAAAGCGGACGAGAAACATTCGGACATGTTTCTTGATATCCTTGAGCGACATGTAGCCTCTGGATCTGAGCAAGGCGTTTTCGCGACCGCCAAGGAGGCGATGGATCTACATAGAGCTTATTTCGGCGGCATGGCTTTGGCGATGGCGCAACTTTGACAGCCGGAAAGGCGGAAAAGCAAATGGACCTCTCCAAGCTGGACGGTGAACTCGCGCAAGACCAGCTCGCCGGGTTTTGGAAAACGCGAGTGCCCGCTCATGAGCCCGAAGCGCCGTACCTTTGGAAATGGCACAGCGTCCGTAGCGCTCTCATGAAAGCAAAAGACGCGATTGGCCTCGAGATGGCCGAGCGGCGCGCGATTCGTTTGATCAATCCCCATGCGCCGGTGAATTCCACGTCGCGCACTCTCCAGTTCACCTTCTCAATTGTTAACCCTGGGGAAGTGGCACGCGCTCACCGGCACAACATGGCCGCGATCCGCTTTGTGGTGGAAGGCCACGGTGCATACACCGTGGTCGAAGGAGAGAGGTTCCCAATGGAGGAAGGCGACTTGATTCTTACCCCCAATTGGACCTGGCACGATCATTTCAACGGCTCCGACGCTCCGATTATCTGGCTCGACGGATTGGACGGCCCGCTCATCCAATCGTTAAACGCTCTTTTTTTTCAGCCTTACAGCGCAGAAAAGCAACCTGTGAAACATCGAGACGGCGAATCCATGGACCGTTACGGGTTCGCTCGCAGTCCCGCCTTGGCGCGCGAGGGACGATGGGGACTGCCTTTCCGTTACCGTTGGCAGGATGCGGAGCGGGCGCTCAAAGCCACGGGTGCGTCCGAGCGCGATCCTTGCGACGGCGCGCTCCTGCGTTACGTCAACCCGGTAACCGGCGGATTCACGCTGGCGACCATGTCTTGTGAGGTCCAGGCCCTTTCGGCGGGCGAAAGAACCATGGCGCATCGGCACACTAGCACGGCGCTCTATCATGTTTTCCGAGGCCGCGGGCGAACGGCAGTGGGAGAAGGGTGGCTGGAATGGGAAACGGGGGACTCTTTCGTCATTCCACTCTGGCAATGGCACCGCCATGAAAACACGCATGCCAGCGACGCGGTTCTTTTCTCGCTGAACGATCGACCGGTAATGGAGTCCCTGGGTCTTTACCGCGAGGAAGCGAAGGGTGCATAGATCGGCCTTCAATAGGAAGCGCGCAAGCTATTCTGCCGGTAGCTCTTGGGGCTAAACGGTGACAAAATAGAAACAGAGAAAGGGGAAAGGATTCATGGCATTAGCCGAACCAAAACAGGAACGAGCAAGCGCGCGCTGCGATTTGCGGACTTGGCTGAGCGAAGTCGAGGAACTGGGGCAGCTGGAAACGATCCCGGGTGTTCATTGGAATTTGGAAATCGGCGCCCTGAGCGAGATCATTCTCGAGAGGCTTTCGGCGCCGCCGGCATTGCTTTTCGATGATGTTCCCGGCTATCGGCGTGGCCAGCGGGTGCTTGTCAACATGCTGGAAACCGTCGAACGAACCGCCCTTACCTTGAACATGCCCGCGGATCTTGCCGCAATCCCCTTTATTAATGCGCTGAGGTCCAAACTGCGGGAGATAAAGCCCATGGCCCCGACCGTTGTCACCGGGGGGCCGGTGCTTGAGAACCAGCAAGCCGGAGACGAGGTGGACCTGCTCCAATTTCCCGTTCCACATTGGCACGAAGGGGACGGGGGGCGGTATCTGGGCACCGCCCTTATGGTGGTGACCCGCGACCCTGACACGGGGATGGAAAACGTGGGCTGTTACCGCGTCATGCTCCAGGGAAAGAACACTCTTGGACTTCATATGTCCCCAGGGAAACACGGGCGAATTCATCTAGACAAAGCGACGAAGGCGGGCAAGCCGCTTCCGGTCGCCATGGTTTTTGGCCAACATCCGTTGCTTTACGTCGCGGCCTCAATGGCGATTCCGATCACGCTCAACGAGTATGACTGGGCTTCCGGAATGGTGGGGGAGCCCGTCGAGGTTCTCGAAGCCCCGCTCACGAAACTCCGTATCCCCGCATGCGGCGAGATTGCAATCGAAGGGGAGATTGTTCCAGGTGAAAAGCTCCCCGAGGGCCCCTTTGGCGAGTGGCCCGGTTATTATACGAGCGCCAACAAGGCCGAGCAGCCGGTCGTGAAGGTGAATGCCGTCTACTATCGTAACGATCCGATCATCTGCGGCGCGCCCCCCTACAAACCAACGATTCACGGCATGTACCGTTCGCTGCTGCGCTCTGCTTTTATCTGGAACGCGATGGAACAAGCAGGTGTGCCGGAGATCAAGGCAGTGTATGTTCCGCCACCGGCGCAGCGATTCATGATCGTCGTCGCGATCCGGCAAAAATACCCCGGACACGCGAAGCAGGCGGCTATCGTCGCTTGCCAATGCCAGCCTGGAGCTTACCTGGGGAGATACGTGGTGGTCGTCGACGAAGACATCGATGTGACCAACTTAAACGATGTCGTCTGGGCGGTATCAACGCGCTCCGATCCCGCAACCTCCGTTGATATCTTGCGCCGGACCTGGAGCGGTCCGCTCGATCCGATCATTCCCCAGGGACAGAAGGGCCACAACTCCCGAATGATCATTGACGCGACGCGTCCTTATGAATGGCGAGAGAGTTTTCCCGCGGTGAGCACAATGAGTCCGGAAACCCGCCAGAAAGTGGATGCAAAGTGGGGTGCAACACTGGCTGCGCTATGTGAAAAGAATGCCGCGCGCCAATTCCACAAAGCCAAATCGTAAGCCCCGGCGAGTAGCGCGCATGAGACTTCCCATGTTCTTTCCCTCTTTTGCTCTCGGGATCTTTGTGATCTCGGGGTCGGTGCCGGTCACAGCCGGCGAACCGACGGAGCAAATACGCTCCGCGATCAACAAAGGCGTTCAGATTCTTCGGGAATCCCGGCTCGATATGAAGAAAGACCGCCCGAAAGTCATCCAACGGTTGCGCGAAATCGTTTATCCCCTTTTCGACTTCAAAGAGATGGCCAAGCGTTCACTGGGTTCTCACTGGCGCCAGCTCACGCCCAAGCAGCAGGAAGAATTTTCTTCTCTGTTCACCAGTCTGTTGGAAAGAAGCTACGCCGACAAGATCGACCTTTACGACGGGCAAAAAGTCATTTATACGCAAGAAAACGTCGATCAAGATTACGCGGAGGTCGATACCAAGGTGATTGGCAAAAACGGCGAATCATTCTCCGTCAACTATAAGCTGCTGCAGGTCGGTGGAAAATGGAGGATCTACGATGTGGTTGTGGAAGATATCAGCGTGGTCAACAATTACCGCTCCCAGTTCCACCGCGTCATCGTCAATTCCTCCTTTCAAGAGCTCATCGACAAGCTGAAAGAAAAAGTCGGCTGACTCGGGAGCATCGTCCCGCCGGGGGTCAAGCCGTATCGGACAATCTGGCGGCTTCGGGCGTCTACCACGAGGTGTCTGACAAAGGGTTGACAGGCGGGCCAGCCGGATGTATTCGGGGCAGATCAGCCGCAATCCGATCAGGAGGCGAAAAAAAATGACAGTTGCCTACGACCCTGGAAAAAAGCACGAAATCAAATCATGGGACGTTGAGTACCGGCGCGATCCGGTGCGAACTTTGATGGCGCGCATCTATCAACCGCAGGCTCAGGGTCCTTTGCCGGTGCTTTTGGACGTACACGGAGGCGCTTGGAACGGCCAGGACCGCACCGCCAACGCCCCGGTTGACGACCCTCTCGCCGCGAGTGGTATCCTCGTCGTGGCGATCGATGTGCGCCTGGCGAGTGAGGCTCCGTACCCTGCTTCGGTCGCGGACGTTAACTATGGTATCCGTTGGCTCAAGTCCAAGGCCCGTGAGTGGAACGGCGACCCGGCGACGTTGGGCGTGCTCGGGAGTTCGAGCGGCGGACACGTCGTTCAATTGTGCGCGATGCGCCCGCGTGATCCGCGCTACAATGCGCTTCCTCTGCCGCAGGCGCCAGATCTCGACGCGACGGTGAACTACGTGGTGGCGCGCTCGCCGATCAGCGACCCTTTCGCCCGCTACGAACAGGCCAAGAGAAAACAGCGCGAATTTCTGATCAAGAACAGCGAGATCTACTTTATTCCCTGGAGCGCCATTGACGAGGCCAATCCGCAGCGCATCCTCGAGCGCCGCGAGCCGGTCACTTTGGTGCCAATGTTTATTTTGCAAGGCGAATTGGATGATAACGTGCTGCCCGCAGTCCAGGAGCGTTTTGTTGCCACGTACCGTGCGGCCGGTGGCGAAGTTGACTTCGAAGTCTTCCGCGGCGCAGAGCACCGTTGGGTCATTAAACCGAGCCAAAACACAGACCGTGCGATCGAAATGATCAAGGCCTTCATCGCGCGCCAGTTGCGAAAACATTAACGCGCTCGATTGTTCTTAATCGAGCGCGCGAAAGCCATCGCCTGCGCTGGGCTGCAAGCGTAGTTTCGGGTAACCAGATCGGATTATTTGCGTCGCTGATTTCAGAAGGTTCCGGTTTGCTCTCGTGAAGCGTGACTTGCTTTTCGGCATGGCAGGCGTCCGGTCATTGCAAAGCGGCCTGGGCTTTTTCCTGCTGCTATTAGTTGTTCTCCCTGCCTGGCGCTCCGGTGCGGCGGCCGACGCTCCTGCGCTCACTGTCGGCGACTCCGGAGCCTATTTGTTTGCGAGCCAGGATGATAAGGCCGAGAGAATTAGCAAGCTTGAAAGGGGAGAGGAGTTAAAGCCGCTTGCCAGCTCCGTGGGCGCGGTCACCTGGTATCTAGTCAAGACGCGGAAGGGAGTCATCGGATGGGTGAGATCGTCCGACCTCAGCGCAAGCCACAGCGGAAAAACCATTTTTGCGGAGGATATTCTACCCCGGCGATCTACCTGGTCTGCGGTGACGCCGAGGGGGCGTATTTTCGGCGGCACATGGAGCGTGGAGGCAAGCCTCTCAACAAGCGCTTCCGGAACCTGGACGTTGCGCGATGCCACGGACAAGACCGTCTTGCACGGGACGTGGTCCGCCGAGAAATTTTCCACAGGCTGGAACGGTGTCTGGCGTGCAGTCGTTGACGGGCAGAACACTGAGTATTCAGGTACGTGGACCGCGGCTCTCGGGCTTGCCGACCATGACCGTCTTGCTGATCTCCTTGAAGCTGCCGTGTCCGGCGCGGTTCGTGGAGTTTGGGCGACAGAAAATTATTCAGGTGTCTGGTCGATCACTGCCGCGAAGTAGCTCCCGAGCGCTGTCCTTTAGCCGAGACCTAGTCGGCTCACTGCTCCCGTCCTCTCCTTAGAACTCTCTCAAGGTCGCTCGAAGGGCGACAAGTGGAAGCGAGAAAAAGAGAAAATTTCAACTCCTCAGGATGGCGACTGTGTTATAATCATAGAAGAAAATGTAGCCGTGCTTTCGAGTGATCGGTCAAAAGACACACGCGGTCACCTTTGCACCGCATTGGGAATTAGCAGAACTTCGTTTGGCAGCTGGCGGGTCAATAAACCTAGCTGGCAGGAGGAAACAATGAGCACGAAATCTGACAAAGGCGGATACATCGCAATCGCTCTTTCTTTGCTTTTGTTGCCGCTAGCGGGTTACGCGGCCGAGACGACGGCGGACCAGCCTCGTGAACGGGTCAGGATCGTCTACGCGGGACTTTCAGGCAACCAGGCGCCGGGTTGGGCGGCTTATGAGGGAGGTTTCTTCCGTAAACAAGGCCTGGACGTAGAAATGGTTCATGTGGTCGGCGGGCCGAGGGCCATCCAAACTCTTCTTTCCGGGGACGTTCCATTCGCGCAAGTATCCGGCCTGCCGGTTCTTGAGAGCGACCTTCAAGGAGCGGGTATCGTAATTCTCGCGGGAATCCTCAATACCATGAATTACCAATTCATTGTCGGCAAGGACATCAAGCAACCCGAGCAATTGAAAGGGAAGACGGTAGCCGTTAGCCGCTTTGGCTCCTCGTCGGATTTCGCGACCCGCTACGCCCTCGACAAATACGGTTTAGCTCCGGGAAAGGATGTCACGATTGTTGAGATTGGGAGTCAGCCGGAGCGTTTTTCCGCCCTTGAAACGGGCAAGATTCATGGGGTAATGCTCGAGGTTCCGCTTACGCTCAAGGCCAAAAAGATGGGCTTTCCCGTGCTCGCGGACCTGCAAATGCTGGGACTTGAATATCAGGCCACGGTATTGGCAACGACGCAAGCCACGATTAAATCGCGTCCCGATCTGGTGCGCAAGGTGCTGACAGCTTACGTGGAAGGCATCCATTACTATAAAACCCATCGCAAAGAGGCTTTGGCGATTCTGCAAAAATATCTCAAGAGCGATGATGCTGACGCGCTCAACGAAACCTATGAAGGGATCGGGCTCAATCTCATCCCCCAGAAGCCGTATCCTACGCTACGAGGAATCCAGATCATGCTGCGAGAGCTGTCGGCGAAAAACCCTAAGGCGCAAACGGCACGGCCGGAGGAGTTTGTGAATTCAACCTTTCTCCAGGAATTGGACAGCAGCGGATTTATTGACCGGTTATATAAAGCGCCGCCGGTGGTCGCGAGCATCGAAAAGCCGGTTATCCCGGTCCCGCGCCAGAGCGGTGAAAAAAAACCCGTAATCGTTAAGCCTGTGGTTGCGGAAGTCAAGACGTCCGGCAATGCGCAAGAATATACAATCAAGGCCGGCGATACGCTCATTAAACTGGCGACGCAATTTTACGGCTCGGGGGACAAGTGGAAAAAGATCTACGAGGCAAACCACCAGGCGATCAAAAATCCCGATTACATCTTTATCGGGCAAAAGATTTTGATTCCTTCGTAGGCCACCGTCGAGGCGATCATCTATTTTCTGCGCGGACGCGGTCACAGTATTATCGATGGGGCCCGCTACGTTTGGGGGGCCGGGCGACCTCCTCTGTGTGCCGATGTTCAACACGCGGCTGCGTTGGAAAATTTGCGTCTATCGCTTACGCACCAAGGCGAAATCGCAGACTAGTAGATGCCGCGCTCGGAGCGAGCTTTCATTGTTGCGGCAGCGGCCAACCGTAGAGCGTCGCCGGATTGTCGCTAAGAATTAACTTGCGGACCTTTTCGTCCGGTACTGCGGTAATCAGAAAGTCGAGCAGATCGGCGTCGTTGGGTATCGGTACCCGAACACCCCCGTGCGGCCAATTCGTTCCCCAAAGTACGCGCTCGCGCCTAGCTTCGATGATTGCCTGAACCACGGACACCATATCAGAGTAGCGCGGAGGCCCGTCCTCCGAGCGCTGATAGAAGCTATAGAGATTGATCCAGACGCGCTCCTCAGATCGGAGGACCTGGAGGAGCTCTTGAAACTCGGGATCTTTGATTCTCCGATCCGGTCCCGAACGCGCGAGGTGATCGAAGAGATAGGGCATTCCGAGTTTGTTCAGCGCCGGCACGACGTCAAGCGCTTCAGCCAGTGATTCTGCTTGGAACTCGACGTGCCATGCGAACCCGTCGACCCGCGGGGCCATCTTTTGCGCGGCTTCGATCGAAAGCGCGTCCTTGCCGTTGGCCTTCATGCGAAAGCCGGTAAAGCCGCTTTCCTTCAGCTGGGTGAGCTCCGCATCGGTGATCTCCGGATCAAGAAGCGCGAGCCCTTTAAATGTCCCTTTCATATGTGCGATCGCATCCGACGTTACCCGGTTGTTCGTGCCGTTGCCACTTCCGGTCACAATGACGGCGCGCTCCAAGCCCAACGTGCGATGCACGTTGAGATAATCCTCGAGAGTCGAATGCTCAGCCGGGGTGTAGTGCCGGTTGGGAGAAAGCGGGTAGCGATCAAAAGGCCCGTAGATATGCAGATGGGTATCGCACGCTCCCGCCGGCGCCTTCAGCTTTGCGGGCCTTGTGTTTGGATTCGGCGGTCGTACAGGTTTCAGCGCGTCTTGATCTTTCATACAGGCGATACTCTAAGCCAAGAGGACAGGGAATAGCCAGAGAAAACAATCGGCTTCAGTAAAAAAGCAACGCCGATCAAATTCCCCGCGTCTGCCGGATCCTGGCTAAGAGTGCTAGACGGCATAGGGCGTTACGATGGAATCATCGCCGATTATTGAAGTTTTGCCGCTCTTGCTTCATATTTGAGATTTTGGGGCCAGGGCATCAATGGACAGCCTCTTTCAACAACTCGTCAAATTAATCGAGAAAGGAACCGTCGAACACCGTTGCGCCGCACTGCTGGTGTTGGGCGCTCTCAAATTGGAGAACTCCCGCGTGATAAAAACAGTCGGCGCGGTTTTTGAGCAGGGCAATCCCGTGCTCACGGACTACGCGCTGCGCTACTTTGAGGAAGTCCAGCCTAAGGCCGGTGTTCCTTTGCTTCTTCGATTTCTCGATGACCCGGACAAGGACATGCAGGAACGAGCGGTTCGGTTGTTAGGACGGGCGGGCCAGCTGGCGGTCCAGCCGCTGCTGCAACGCGCTGCCGGAGCACCCCGGGCGTGGCAGCTAAACGCGGCGCGCGTCCTATGCGCCGTGCGGGGGAAAGTTGCGCTTAAGGGCTTGCTGCAAGTGCTTCTCTCGGGAACGGATGATTTCAACAAATCGGTCTGCGATCTCATGACGCCGGCGATACGTGAGATGAATTCCAAAGAGCAGGAATTGCTCCATGACGAAGTCGAGGCGTTCGCGAGTTCGTTGGACGTAGCGCGCCAGAGGCCCGCGGTCGTCGCCGCAATCCGGGTGCTGGGACAACTCGGTCGTCCTCAGGCCCGCCGCTGGCTCTTCCGTTTTGTTGGACCTGAGAACCATGCCAGTCTCCGCGCTCACGCGATGGTTTCCTTGCTTCGCTGTTTGCGCGAGCAGGAATTACGAAAGGATGAATACGCGAAGCTCCTTCCTGTTTTGGAAGAAGGTGAGTTCTCAGACGTTGCGCGGCTGGCGCTGGAACTGCTCGATGCGCGCGGGCTGCCGGACGATTGCCGACCGGTGCTTTCCCGGCTGATGCAAAGCCCGCACGGAGCCGTGCAGAAGTTTGCCCTGCGCAAGATGGGCGATTTCAATACCCCGGCAACAGTGCGTACGTTGATAGAGCAACTCGGGGACCCGGACTACCGCCGGCGGGATACCGCGGCTCAGTCTTTGCGTAAGATTCCGGAGGCCCGTGCCGCTCTGATCAAAGAGCTTGTTGCGTGCGAGGATCCGAGTAAGGCCTGGAGCATCGCCGAGTTGCTGCCTTCCTATGACGGAAAGTGGCGGCAGGACACTCTGGAGGGGCTTTGGAAACGTCTCCAAGCAGCCGTCGGTGCCGAAGACCGGATTCAAAATGCCTTCCTGCACGTGCTCAAGAATGCCAGCGCCGACTATCTCTATGACCGGCTTGCGGTGCAAGGAGCCAAGCTTATCAAGTCGAAAAATTTCAAAGAAGCCGCAGGGTTTCTGATGCCACTGAAAGAATTTTCTGAGCTTAAGCCCGAGGACAAATTCCGGCTCGCGCTGGCACAGCTCAAATCGCACTCGCACACGGTGGCAAGTCAGCGACAGCAACCGGCTCTGGATCAGCTTAGCGATCTTTATCGCAGCTCCGCCTATCCACTCCTGGAGACACTTAAGAAGGAAAAGAGTCTTGTTCCTGAGGACCTCTTTTACCTCGGGTTTAGTCTGGTTGAGAGAGCAGGCGATGAGCGCGGCCTGGGCAAGGGCCTGTTAGAGCATCTCGCCACCCGCTTTCCCCGGACCAAACTGGGTAAAAGCGCGAAGAACAAGCTAAAACTTCTCACCGGGCAACCGAATCCTGTGTAATTCTCTGGCCTCAGTTGGCTGGCCGCCGCAACAAGAGATTGGCTCCGATGATAGACGCTGGTTTTGTGTTTCTGGTGCATAATAGGGCGGTCGTTTGCACGCGATGAGGCCGCCATCGCTACGCCCGCACACGCTGATCGTCTTCTCGATCGTCGTGGTGTTGCGGCTCGTGCTCGCGGCATTGCTGCCGATCGTCCAGGACGAGACGTACTATCTGGCGTGGGCAACGGCACCTGACTGGGGCTACTTTGATCACCCGCCCGCGATCGCGTGGATTGGCGCCACGAGCATGCTGTCATGGGGCTCGTTGCTTGCTGGCCGGCTGGGTACCATGCTGGTGGCTGCGCTGGCGTACCCCTTTGTGTCGGGCCTGCTTGTATACGCGGGAATTCGTGAGCGCAGCGCGCACCTGGCGGGGCTGCTCCTCTTCAGCTTCAACCTCTTCGCGCTGGGCGTAGGGGTTCTGATAACTCCTGACGTCGCGCTCCTGACCGCATGGTGCGCGGCCTTGCACGAAGCAGCAGCTGCCCTTGCCGGCCGGCGCCACCGCTGGATTGGCGCTGGCATCGCGGTCGGTCTCGGGTTGCTCTCGAAGTACACGATGGTGCTAATTGGTCCTGTGTTCTTTTGGGCGTTGTGGCGAAGCGACCGCCGGGGTCTGCGGACCCCGTGGCCCTGGCTAGGGGCGCTGGCGGCGCTGAGTTTATTCGCGCCGCATCTTGTATGGAACGCGAACAACCAGTGGGTGCCGATGCGCTTCCAACTATCGCACGGCTTCTCGGGGACGTTTAACCGGTCCGCGGGCCTCGCAACACGGCTACCGTGGGGCCAGCCGCCGGGCGAGGCGGAGCTCCGCTACGGGAGGTGGTTTTCGCCGAGCGCCGCTGCACGAGCGGTAGCGCCGAGCGCGGAGCCGGAGCTAACACACGATACGGTTTGGCTGGTGCTGCAGCAAACCGCAGAATATTTGGGGTGGGTCGTCGTTATCTGGGGCGCGCTCCTCGTGCCGATGGCACAGGTTGCCCTCGGCCGCCTGCGCCGTTTGCCGCGTGCGCTCGATCCCATCATCCGCGCCGTGCGCCCGTTGCTGATGGCGGCCGTAGTCGTGCCTGTGGCTTTTTTTGGGATCGTGAACCTCTGGTCATCCGTCCAGCCGAACTGGCCGGCGTTGTATTTCGTCGGCGCCGCAGCGCTGTTGGCTACATTCTGCGGCGGTCGGCTGCGCGCGACGATCGTCTGCTCAGTAGTGAACGCAGCGCTCGTGCTGTCGGTGGCTGCCTACACCCGGGCGCCGGTCGGGGCCGGCAGTGGTAATCGGATCCTGCGTGAAACGGTGGGTTACCGTGACCTTGCGGTGTGGTTGGGAGGTATTAAAGGCCCGATCTTCGCCGACCGCCACCAGCTCGTCGCCGAACTCAACTACCACGCGCCGCGGCTGGTCGTTCGCCAGTGGCCTTGGATCCGCCCCTCGGAGTACCTGCGACGTGCAGAGTGGACCCCAGACACGGCCGAGTCGCTACGAGCGGCGGGGGGATTCTGGCTGGTAACCAGTAAGGCGATCCCGCCACATCTTCCGGGATTCCAGCCTGCGGAAGCCTTTGCCGCCCACGAGTGTCTCGGGAAGGGGCTCGTTACGGTCCGCGCGTTCAGCACCGCCACATTTCAGCAACCCTGCACGGGGCGCGCGGTGCACGAGTGGGTGGTGGTCCGTTACCAGCCTGTTGCCGGAGGTGGCTGATGTTTGCAAGGTCGCCCAACTGAATTTCTCTGGCCTCCAAACGGAGGCGGTCTGAAACCTCACGGCTCGAAATCGACTTGCCACCACTGGACGCGTTGGTCGTTGGCATTCACCTGGTGTTTTGCGGAGTGATCTGTGGGGAATAATAGTGAAATTTCGCTAGGGCAAAAGGGTCAATGCAGCGTCGGCCTGGAATCGCCGTCTTTGCGACCGTCGATGACTCTGAAGCGCTGCTTCAACCGCGCGAGGCGGTATTGATCCCAATAGATCCGGCACCAACCCCAGGGACTGCCCCAACGCAGATAAAAATAGCCAATCCCCATTCCGCCCAAGTGCGCGACATGGGCGATCCCTGAGTGCGTTGCGGCAATCGATGAATAGAGGGAGATCGCCCCGATAATGATGACGAAATGTTTCATCTTGAGCGGAAAGAGAAAGTAAAGGTAAATGACACGGTCGGGGTAAGTGAGCCCATAGGCAAGCAAGATTCCATATATTCCAGCCGAGGCGCCGATACTGGGTATCATTTGACCCGGTACGAGCAGCACATTCAGAATCGCTCCACCGGCGACACAGATCGTGTAGTACTTGAGAAAAAACCGGCTTCCCCATCGGCGCTCCAGATCGCATCCGAACATCCAGAGCGCAAGCATGTTAAACAAAATGTGAAAAATTCCGCCATGAAGAAACTGGTAGGTCAGGATTTGCCAGACATAGAGTTTGTGCCAGAAAAGATAAGGGACCAGACCAAAGAAGGTAACGACCGAGGAATCGAAAAGAGTCTGGAGCAGAAACACCGCAACGTTGGCAATGATCAACGCCTTCACTGTGGGGGTAACAGATCCTCCGCCGAAGGCCATGTTCCTCGTCTGGTAAAGCATAAACGCTAGTTTAACGAATTTCAGCCCGAGGGAAAGAGCGGTCGCGCTTTTTTTAACAATGTTTCCGCGGCGCGAGACCACCGAACCGACACGGCATCTCGACTTACTAGCTTGACAGGCGTAAAGGGTCTGTAGGAGAATCGCGATATTACGTAACGGAGGTTCCGAGCCATGCAAAGCGCGTTCAAGCACGTTGCCCTGTTTACCAAAGATCCGGATCAGCTGTTGGACTTTTATCAGCGCCACTTGGGGTTCACACTGCTGCGCCGATCTCCGACGAATTCCTTGTACATCTCAGACGGGTGGATCATGTACGCCCTACTGAGATATCGAGAGGGATCGGAGGCCAAATGGATTGGCTACGACCATTTTGGCTTTCACGTTAACGATATGCAGGAGGCCCGAAAGAGAGTCGTTGACGCTTATCCCGGCGTGCAGTGGGAGCAGCGGCCGCAGGACGGAAGATACGCGGAATACCGCTTCTACGATATGGATGGGCACCCGGTGGATGTGTCCCAGGAGGGGTTCCGAACCAAGGATGACCTGACCCCGCCTACGGTCCGTCACGTCGCCATCAGCGCTTCCGACCCGGCGCGATCGGCATCATTTTATAAGAACGTATTTGACTTGAAGGAGCTGAAAAGCGCTGCGGGCGAATACTTACTTTCAGACGGAAACATTAATTTGCTTTTCGTCAAACATCGGGGAGAAGGGCCGTGCCGGATCCTTCACATGGGCCTTGAAGTGCGCGACCCGCGATCCTTGGCGCAGTCTCTTGAGGCAAAAAAATCACTGAGTTGCGGGGAAACGCAGATTGAAGACCCGGACGGCAACGCCCTCGAGCTGGCCTCGTCTTGGAGCGTATAAGCTGCTCAGCCACGTGAACGTGTCGGCTTCCTCTTCAGGGGAGCCGATGCGCCACCCTCAAGGCTTGGCCACCGCGCCGTGATGCGAAGTATCTGAACGGCGTGGAAAAACCAAAAGTTACCACACGCGGAGTTAGCGCCATTCCAATTGATCCCCGGAAGAGCCAATCCGCCGTTGACAGCATTCGGGCAAAAGGAATATGCGCAAGATCGGTTTAAACCCGGCTACGACGATGAGGTTCGCCGCGCCGGTAATGCGGATGACCGGGCAAACTCGAAAGGACACCTGATGGCTAAACCAAACCTATATGGAAAAGTCGGGGTAGGCGAATTCTATCGTAAAGCCGGCGCCCGGTTAACGGAAGAACCGGACGCGTCGCAAACTTTTCACAAGGTAGGGCCGCCGGAAAGAACGCTGCCGCTATTAAAAGCCTACCATATGTTCGACAAGGCTCATTGTGTCATGCTCGCGGAGGAAAGCCTGATTCCCATGAAAGACGCGGCGGCGATACTGCGGGCGATGCGGGAAATGGAGGCTGAAGGCTGGGAGCAAATCAGGGCGGAGGGAGGCCACGGTCTCTTTTCCGGAGAAGCCTACCTGATTGAGAAACTCGGGGAACAAATCGGGGGCAAGATTCATCTCGGCCGAAGCTCGGGAGACCTCAACTCGGTTTCGGCGCGAATCGGCCTCAGAGAAAAACTACTGAGCGTGATGCAGGCGGAGCGCAAGACCCGGGAAGCCTACCTGAAACTTGCCGAACAGCATCTGGAAACCGTGCTCCCGACTTATACGATGCTTCAGCAAGCGCAAATCGGCACGTTTGCTCACTATTTGGTTGCTTGGACGCTTCCGCTGGAGCGAGATTTTGCAAGGCTCAAGGGAGCCTACGATCGGACCAATATCAGCTCCGCGGGAGCGGGGATAGGAACGGGATCTGATTTTCCCTTGAATCGAGGACGGACCGCCGAGCTGCTGGGATTTGACGGGGTTTGCCAAAACGTCAGAGACGCCAACGCGGGACGTGATTTTATCCTCGAAGCCCTGAGTGCTATTACCATTCTGATGCTCAACGTTGCCTGGGCTACCGACACGATCTACCTGTTTGCGTCGAACGAGTTCAATTTTGTCGAGATGGCGGACCGTTACTGTGGGACCAGCAGCATCATGCCGCAAAAGAAAAATCCGCATTCCCTCATGGTCGTCTCCGACACCGCCAGCCAGTTGGGCGGCGCGCTGTCTTCTATGATGGTGAACGCGAGAAGTTTCTCCGGGTCCGTCAAGCCGGTTCTGCAACACTTCGATTCGACGGCCGAAGCCCTGAACCTGTGGGCTGGGATCGTCGCCACGCTAACAGTCAATAAAAAAGTCATGCGACAGCGGGCGCTCGATTTCTGGGCGCTCGCGACCGACCTTGCCGGAGCGATGGTTGTGGAAAAAAAGATGTCCTGGCGTACGGCGCACCAGATCACGGCGATCCTTGTTCGGATGGCACTGGAAGAAGGCAAAAAACCGTCCGACGTGGACAGTTCCTTTGTGGATCTAGCTGCTCGGGAATACATCGGAGAGGGTATCGGTCTCGGCGATGAGAAAATTCGGCGCGTGTTGGATCCCCTGCGCGCCGTCAAAGCGCGGACCTTAATCGGCGGCACGGCTCCCGCAGAAGTGCAAAGACAAATCGATCTGAGCCACGAGGCGCTGCGCAATGATGGGGTGGCTCTGGAGAAGATGAAGGGATCCTTGGATGAGGCGGAGGCCAAGCTGGAGACGGCCGTTGACGCTATTTTGGCGGCCGCCTAAAGGGAGGGAGACTATGCGACGGTACGGGAAATTGGTTTCTATTCTTTTGCTGGTTTTGAGTTTTGACTGTTTTTTTGTTGCGCAGCACGTGGCCGCGCAAGACACTAAACGAGAGGCCATCATCGAAGGGGCAAAAAAGGAAGGGAAGCTGCAAATCTACGCGCTTCTGGTGGTCTCCGATCACATGCAGATCATCCAGCGCTTTAAGGAAAAATACCCGTTTATCGATGTTCAGCTTTATCGCGCGAACAGCGAGCAGCTGTACAACAGGATCGCAAACGAGGCGCGCGCCAACGCCCATCTTGTCGACGTCATTGGCGTCAGCGGATTTCAGATGTACCAGCTCGTCAAACGCGGCTTGATGGGCAAATATGACTCTCCGGAAAGAAAGAGTTATGAGGCCGGCTTCAAAGACAGAGACGGTTTCTGGACAGCTTACTACGTTAACCCAATGGTCACCGCCTATAATACCCAACAGGTGACCGCGAGCGAGGCTCCGAAGAGCTATGCGGATTTCCTGGACCCGAAATGGAAAGGAAAGCTGGTGATGGAGGATGGGGAAATCGAATGGTTTGCTACGATGTTGAGCTTTTGGGGCGAAGAAAAAGGCATGGCTTACATGAAGCGGCTCGCGGCGCAAAACTTCTTTTTCCGCCAGGGACATACGCTGATGACCCAGCTGGTGGCGGCTGGAGAATATCCGGGGGCGGTCCTGCTGTATGCGCCGCAAACCCAATCCACCAAAACGGCCGGGGCCCCTATCGACTGGAATGCGCTCAACCCTACGGTGACGGGCGTCAATTTGATGGGGGTTGCCGCGCGCGCGCCACACCCGAACGCCGGGATGTTGTACGTTGATTATATGCTCTCGGAAGAAATCCAGCGGGATTTCATCTCTGGAAAGTTTTTCAAAGTATCGGCCCGGAGAGGCGTTTCGTCTTCGGTTCAGCAAAAACTAAAAAACGTCCAGTTGATTCCGGCCGACATCGCACAGTCGGAGCGCTTGGAAGAGCACACAAAGAAGTTCCGGGAAATCTTTCTTTCCGCACGGTAGCCGCCACGGGCGTCGACCGGTGAACAGGTGGTTCATTCTCCCTAACGCCCCGGGCAGCAGATAGCTAGCCGTTTTCTATGCTACTTTTAACCGATCACGAGATTGCGTCGTCAATGACGGTTGGCGATTGTCTGGAAGTCATGGAATGGGCTTACCGTGATCTGGCCGAGGGCAAGGCTGTCGAAGAGCTTCGCCAGCGAATGTTTGTCGATAGCAAGGGTAGCGGACAGGTCTATGGCTTGGGCCGGCAAGCGGCGGCCTTACCTCGCTTTGGTATTGCCGCGTTGCGTATCACCTCAAGCCGCCGCCAGGAAGCGCGGCAACCACGGGATTATCATCTGGTGTTGCTTTTTGGCTTGGAGAGCGGCGAGCTGCTCGCGATCTTGCAGGGCTTTACGCTCTCGGGACTGAGGCTGGGCGCGACCACGGGTCTCGCGGCAAAATATCTGGCCCGAAGCAACGGAGCTGGGGTGGGGGTTCTTGGTTCGGGCAAGCAGGCTCGCGCCAATCTGGAAGGAATCATTGCCGCGACGGGAATCAAGCGTACCAAGATCTTCAGTCCGAATTCCTCCCACCGAACGCTATTCTGCGAGGAAATGGCGCGCAAGCTCAAGATCGAGGTCATTCCGGTCGAGCAGCCAAGAGAGGTCTTTAAAGACTCGGCTGTGGTCCTGTGCGCGTCCAACGCGTGGGAGCCGATCTTTGACGGCAATTGGATCGAAGAGGGCACGCTGGTGATCTCGCTCAGAAACAGCGACCTCAACAAGAGACCGCGCGAGTTTGACGAGACCACGGTCAGGCGGAGCTCCTTTGTCGTGGTGTGCGCGAAGAAACAGCTTCAGTCAGATAACCAACGTGAGATCCTAGACCCGATCGAGCACGGCGCCGTCGGGTGGGAGAATGTCCACGAATTAGCGGAACTGGTGGCAGGCAAGGTCCCAGGCAGGCGCTCGTCGAATGAGATTATCTTTTATCACAGCAATGTCGGCATGGGAATTCAGTTCGCCGCCGCCGGATTTCAGGCATTGAACATTGCCCGCGAACGAAAATTCGGACGGGAGCTGCCGCAAGAGTGGTTTTTTACCGATATGAGTCCGTGGTTGGAAATGGGATTTCATCCCACTTCTTAACCGAGACAGACAGCTTCTTCGCGAAAACAAAAACAACAGAGGAGGGCTAGCAAGTGGAGACTGCAAAGGTTTTAGAAGCAGACGTGGTCGTGGTGGGCGCGGGCAACGCGGCTTCCGTGGCTGCACTCGTTGCGCAAGAGCTGGGTGCTAAAGTGGTCATGTTGGAGCGCGCGCCGAAGGGGCGCAGAGGCGGCAATTCGGCTTTTTCCGGAGGTCTTTTCCGCTTTGCGTTTCAGGACTTCGAGCAAATCAAGGGTATCGTCAAAGAAACCCCGGGAGCGGAATTCAAGAATGTGGACGTGGAGCCCTATCCAAAAGATCGCTTTTATGCCGACCTCATGCGGGTGACCGAGGGTCTCGCTGATCCTGCGCTCACCGAACTTCTCGTCGATCGGTCTCAGGATGTCGTCACTTGGATGGCTCAACACGGGGTCGATTGGGAATTGCATATGAGCCACATGGCGAAAGTCAAAGGAAGGCTCGTGTGGCGCACCGGAACCATTCCGGTCGAAGCGCGTGGCGGCGGAAAGGGGCTGATGGAAATGCATTTTGCCACCGTGGAAGGGCGCGGGCTCGGGGTGATGTATTCTGCACGTGCATTGGAGCTGCTGGTGGATCAGGTCGGCGCGATCGAGGGCATCGTGGTTTCAACGCCGACTGGACGACAAAAGATTATGACCAAAGCCGTGGTCCTGGCCTGCGGCGGCTTTGAGGCCAATCCGGAAATGAGGGCCCGCTATCTGGGACAAAACTGGGATCTGGTCAAAGTCCGCGGCACGCGCTACAACACCGGCGACGGTATCCGGATGGCTCTGGACATCGGCGCGCTCCCGTTCGGGCACTGGAGCGGCTGCCACGCTTCGGTCATCGATGCCGAGAGCGCCGACGTCGAGGCCGCTACGGACGAGAGTACGCGCTATTCTTACCCTTACGGCATCATGGTTAACACGCAGGGAGAACGATTTGTCGACGAGGGAGAAGATTTTCAGGTTTACACGTACGCCAAAATCGGGCGCACGATCCTAGCGCAGCCGGGCCATATTGCGTATCAGGTCTTTGATCAAAAAACGGTTCCTTACCTGCGCAGCCAATATGTCCGCAGCCGCCCTGTGATGGCGAATTCCGTGGAGGAATTGGCGTCGGGCCTGGGCATCGACACCAGCCGACTCCGGCACACCTTCGAGGAATTCAATCGCTCGGTGAACTCGGTGGAGTTCGACTTTTCGCGGAAAGACGGAAAATCCACGGTTGGAATCAATCCTCCGAAGTCAAATTGGGCGGCCCCGCTTGATTCGCCTCCGTTCCAAGCTTACGCGGTCGCATGCGGCATCACCTTCACTTATGGGGGACTGAGAATCGACTCGAAATGCCGCGTGCAGTCGAGCGATGAGCCGATTCCAGGTCTGTGGGCGGCTGGTGAAATGACCGGCGGGTTTTTCTATCATAACTACCCGAGCGGCTCCGGCCTTATGAGAGGCGCGATCACCGGACATGCTGCCGGCACCGAAGCCGTCAAGTATATCAGGGGCAAGTAAAGGAGAGTTTCGACTTTCGTGTTTCCAGTTCAACTGAGGCGCAGATTTGTGATGGAAGCGAGAACAGGCAAAGCATTCGTAATCCTGGTCGCTAGCCTGATATTCGTCAGTTTCACCGACGACCGGGCGGCAGCGCAAGCACGCCGGAGCGTCTTGGTGGCGTATGTGGCGCCGAGCATCACTCAGTCGATCCCCTGGGTCACTAAAGAGGCAGGCATTTTCGCGAAGCACGGCATCGACGCTGATGTCTTGCTGCTCACCGGCAGTCCCCGGCTGATACAGACGCTGCTCGCGGGAGATATTGATTATGCCATTGGCGGCGTCGCGTCGGTGCTACGCGCCCGGATCCGCGGGGCGGATCCTGTGATTCTGGCCACGACGGCAAACTATTCCAGCCAGCGCATCTTGCTGCGCCCTGACTCGCCGATCCGACGCGTGCAAGACTTGAAGGGCAAGACCGTAGGTGTCACGCAGTACGGCTCGCAAGGGAGTGACCGGCGAGTCCGGATTGCTCCTGGTCCAGCAAGGTCGCGTCAAGGAGCTGCCGGGCGGGAACGCCAAGGATCTCAAGATCGCAGGGTCGGGCGCCACGCTCAACGCGACGCGCCGTTCGATCGAACGTGACCGGGATGCGGTGACGAAGTTTCTACGCGCTTATGTGGACGGCATTCACTATTTCAAGACGAACCGCGAAGGCTCGCTGCGGGCGTTGCAGAAGTACTTTCGCGGCGCTACAGCCGAACAGGTCGCGTTTCTCTACGAGGACCAGCGCCAGACCGACCCGTTGCCGATTCCTACCGACGAGGCGATCCAGGGGGAGCTGGACCGCGAAGCAGACCCGAAAGCGAGAAGCTTCAAGCCCGCCGATTTCATGGATCTGAGCTTTTTGCGTGAAATCGAGAACAGCGGTTTCGTAACGGAGCTCTATTCCAAGGGTTCGACCGGCCGATAGCCGCTGCGCGGCGTTTCGTCGTAAAATAGCAAAGCTGCACGAGACTGCAGGGGGGAGAGTGCTGGCATGCCTACCGCGTTGGAAACCCTGCGATGACTGTGTCGATTCAGGCCTTTGCCTGCGGCCACGATCTTGCGCTATTAAATTTTCCGGCGGCGGCCGAACAACCGGGCAACGCCTAGTTCTATAATAACAGGGTACTGAAAACAGGTTAGGAATGCTTCGAGAGTCTCAGCATGAACGGAAAAACATCAATGAGATCAGACCCAACCCGTTCGTCCTGAGCCTAGTCGAAGGACTCCGAGAGGGTTTTTCAGCAACTGCTAGACACCCGAAGCATTCCTAATAGGTGAAGTCGCCTTCCCGCGCAATTCTATCCCACGGGTTCGACAATCCGTTGGGTATTGCCCTTTTTGATTGCGACCCCCGAGCCGGAGGCTTTTGCGGCCAACAATTCTTCCAGGCTCATATTGCGCACCAAGCGTAGCTTATTTCCTTGCGGGGTCACCCATTCGGCACCAGGGTAACCTTCACTGTCAGTGAGCCAGCATACGGGGTTTCCTCGCAGCCACTTTTGCCAGCGCCAAAAGTCGAACTGGTTCGGTCGGGAGCCCATATTGAGAGACGGTATTTCTCTTTGCGAATAAAAAGACAGCTTCGCGGCGACCTGATAAGTGTTGGCGATGAGGTCACAATCGGATGCGTCTTCGGCTACCGAGCGGGACCAAGCCTTCCAACCGCGAACCTCTTTCAGGCGCGTTGCCCAGACTTCAGTACCGGGCATCGACATAAGTAACTTGACACCGACGACGATAATCACCGAGCACATGCCTAGCAACGCAAACCATCGTTGCGGGAGCGGCCATTCGCCCGGGATGCGTAACACGAGCACGAGCAGACAGAGGTTAGCAACCATGGTCCAGTTGGCTTCCACGTTCTTGGTGAAGGAAAAACAGAAAAACACGGCCAGAGTGACAATCACCATTCCCGCCAAGGCGCGATGAAAAGGACTGGAGCGCCGGCCACGCCAGGCACACAGCCATACCCAAGGCGCCAAGAAAACGCCGGGAATAAACGCCTGCTGCAGAACGAACTCCAAAGGCCGGCGCCAACTAAACTGGGCGTTGTGGGACTGAAACAGATAGTAGTAAACGCTGGGAAGATTGTGGCGCCACTCCCACAGCGCCTGCGGCAGGAAGAGAAAACATCCTAACACGGCGGCGAGCCAGAAGCTTCGCCGTTTCAGCAGTCCTGGGAGCCCGACTATTGCCCCAGCGATTAAAAGAATTCCGTGGTATTTCGCGTACAGCATGAGAACCGCGGTTGCACTCAGCACGAGGGCCCGGTCCCAGGAGTCGCATTCAATATAGCGGTCAAGGCTCCGGAGAAATAGTAAGGCGGTCGCAAGCAAAACCGTATCCGGAACCGCAAAGCTTGGGACGAACGAAAGAAGCGGGAAAATCATCCAGCCCGCCCACCAGAGCCATCGTCTTTCGGGCGGGACGAGCTTGTGGCCAATCCAAGCGGCTGCAATCAACAGCGTCAAAAAAGGCGCTAAGCGCACCCCCCACTCGCCGCTGATCCAGTTTTGGGTAAGAGCAATCAGCCAGGCAATCAAAGGCGGCTGATCAAAGTAGCCCCAGTCAAGATGGCGGGACCACATCCAGTAGTACGCCTCGTCATGAGCAAGCTCTATGCTCCCCATAAGCCACACAACGCTGCCGGCGAATAGTAGGAACCAGCAAAATTCCTTCAGTGCGCTTCGGTTAAACTCTAAGTTCACAGCGCGATCCCGCCAGTGGCAGTGGCCCCGGGGATGGGGAAGCGGTGTCTCGGATCGTGCCGGAGAGAAGAGCGGAGAAACTTCTTGCGGATATCGGCCATATGGGCAATGACTATCGGTTCCAAGGTTCTCGATCCGATTAATTCGGCCTTTATTCTGCCTGAAGTCCAAGGTCGGTCCGACTGGTGGGAAGGCAGGCGGCATTTTGTCAACCCGGTAGCAAAATATATTTTCATCTACGTTGGCGCTCCGCTTCATCTGGTTGTCTACAACGGCAACCGGAAAGGAGCGAGATTCAATCCTATTGGGCTTTTCCCAGCCCCAGATCGAAAGGGACAATCGCAGCTTTGATCTGAGGTGCTGGGAATTCCCTGCCACCCGCGCCGGGTGTTTTATCACCATCCTGAGCTGGGAGCGAAGTTTATCAAGTGCTTTACGGCGAGATCGACGTGACTTTCTACCGCCAGTACCCCCGGGCACCTTAAGCCACGGCAAGGTTCTGATAATGACCGCCTTTGGAGATCGGCGCCAATCCGCTTATGATCTTTGACCAGTGCTCCCCGGCATCGTCGCTGCAGTAAACGTCTCCCGCCGTCGTCGCGGCGAACACCGAGAACGATTCTCTCCAATCCTCCAGGCACATGGCCTCGATGCTGGCTTGCATCCGGTCCGGGAGGCCGTCGCGAAGGACTTCCCAAGTTCGCCCGCCGTCCCTGCTGTGCGAGATCCGAGCTCCGGCAAAGTGTGTCTCGCGCCATTTTCCTGGCCCGCCCTCCGCCGCTCCCAGGAACATCAGCTCGGGTTGGCGCGGACGGAAAACCAGCGCATCAGGGTATGCACCCACCGGAGACGGCCGAGAAATCCATTGTTCGAACGTGGCGCCGCCATCCAGACTGACATACAAGCCGCGGCCGGTAACCACGTACAACTGGCTCGGATTGTCCGGATGAACGACCAGCCGGTGCACGTCCTCGTATAAACCGCCGAGCTGATGCCAGGTTTGCCCGCTATCCATGCTTCGGAGCAAACCGCCTACTTCGACGCACGCATAAACCGTATTGGGGTTATGGGGGTCGAACGTGATGACCTTCGTGTGTGCCAGATGAGGCGGCGCGGGAAACTTCCATTGCGGCACACTCGGCACGCTCCGCAGAGCGGGAAGCTCTTTCCAATTGAGTCCAAGATCGTCGCTGCAAAAAATATGCGCGGGTTCGGTTCCCAGATAAAGGCGGGTGCGACCGTCGCGCCGCACACAAGCCAGACTATAAACGTCGGGCTCGGTCAAGCCGGTATTTCGCGTATCCCACGTCCGACCGCCGTCGCTGGTCACATGAACTGATCCGTGGAATGCGCCGGCGAATGTCAGGCCGCCGCCAGCGTCCGGCAGGATCGCGCTAATATGCTTGTCCGTGAGAAGCCGCCGGGATACGTGCCAGCCGGAGCCGCCCTCGTCCCGCTCGATGACGACAATGCCTTCTTTTGTGCCGACCCAGACCTCATTCGAGCGGGATGAATTCGAGTAGATCGTCGTGCCGCCGTGGGAAAGTCCTATGGCCATGCCGTACCTCCTTCAAAAAAGCGTGGATGAGGTTAATTGATGCAGCTACCTGCGGCTATCACCTAGATTGTACGGTGTCAAGCCAACACGCGAATCGTAGTGGGGTAATTGTGTGTTGCTTTGTCATTTTAATTTGCGAAATTGTTGAAAATAGATACAGAGCGCGGTAAAGCCAACGACCAATGCAAGCCAAACAAGATACTCTGCTGTGATGAAGATCATTGATGAGACAGACTCTGAAAGCCTCAGCAATCTGAGACAGTCAAGTTGACAAAAGGCGGGCGCCGGTCTATTCGACAAACTCGGGCACGCTAGAGATTGCGAAAGGAGCTGCGATGACCACTTTTATCACTGGTTTAGGACTCGTCGGCACTTCCTATGCTCAGCTTGCGCTCAAGCGCGGCGAGGGCGTCGTTTTCTATGACATCGCGCCGCGGAAGGATTTTTTGGCGGCCAAGCTTGGCGCTGCCAACGTCACAGTTGTGCAGGGCGATATCCGTGATCTACCGCCTCTGATCGAGAGCATCCGGAAGCATAAGGCCGAATCCGTGATGCACACTGCGGCCCTTATCGGCGGGAAAGTTGCGCAGCCGGTTTACACCGGGATGCAGATCAACGTGATGGGTACTATCAACGTGGCGGAAGCGGTGCGGCTGACCGGGGTGAAACGTCTGGTCCTTATCAGCACCTTGGGAGTTTACGATCGCCGGCTGGAGAAATCCATTCCCCTCGACGAGAGCTTTCCGCGCGGGCCCGGCGAGGCTTATGGCAACTCGAAGACGGCGAAAGAGCTGATGGCGGAGGCCTATCAACGTATCTATGGATTCGAACTGGTTGTTCTGCGGCTCGCGAACGTTTATGGCTTCGGTCACTTTGCCGGTGGATCCGGCGGTGGTGAGATGATCCAGAACATGCTCCGGAGCGGTATCGATGGCGGTGTCGTGCGCATCCGGCAAGAACAGGCGCGCGATTTTGAATACATCTACTACAAGGACTTGGGCCGCGCGCTGGACAAGGCGGCGACCGTCAAACTGCCGGCGCTCGCAGTCCTAAACGTCGGCAGCGGCGTTATTGTCAAGTTCGACGAGCTTATCGCGACCGCGGAAAAACTTTTACCCAAATTGCAGGTTGAAATCATTCCCGGGAAACCGCCCCGCTCCGCACGGCAACCGATGGTGATTACGAAGGCCAAAGAGCTACTGGGTTGGCAACCCGAGTATGATCTGGAAACCGGATTCAAGGACTACATTGAAGAGCTCAAGGGGCTGGTTTAATCCGGTAAAATTTGAGTCCATCGTCGCTTTGCTGCCATCCGCAAATTACTTCCGTGTAGCTAACATACATGGAACAGCTGCCGCATCTCGCTAGAATGCCTTTGTTCTCGACACGTTAGCCATTAGGGAACTTTTTTTGGGCCACGCAGTCTAATCGGCTGGAGCGGATGGTGTTTGAAGGGATCAGCGACCTGGAGTGTGTTCGGCGGCTTCACCGGGGGGAAGTAGAGATCTTCGAGGTCCTGGTGCGCCGCTATCAAAAAACGATTTTTAATTTGGTCTATCGCGTGCTCGGTGATTACCAGGAAGCCGCGGAGATCTCGCAGGAAGTGTTTCTCTCCGCCTATCGGTCGATTCGACAGTTTCGCGGCGATGCGAGTTTGTCCACCTGGCTGCATCGCATCGCGCTCAATCATGCGAGCACGCGGCGCAAGAGCATGGCCAGTTGGCGAAAGCGCACCGTGCCGATCGAAGTCGCGGATCCGGTGAGCGATCACCGCCTGGAGCCGGGGCAGGCCATGGAGCAAAAGGAAACGCAGCAGCGGGTGCAAAAAGCGTTGAACAGTCTCGAACCCCATGACGCGATGATCATCTTGCTCAGAGATATGCAGGACGTACCTTATGACGAAGTCGCGCAAATCCTCGACATTCCCCTCGGCACGGTAAAGTCCCGGCTGCACCGCGCTAGGCAGGCGCTCAAGTTGCGGCTCGCCCCGTATTTGAACGGGGATAGGAGCGAACGGTGAATTGCGACGAAGTTCGGGCGCAGCTGTGGGATTATCTCGACAAGGCGCTCGATTCGGCAACCATCCAGGATGTTGAGGAGCATCTTGCATCATGTCCCGGATGCCGCGCAGAAGCTGAGCAATTAGCCGGCTGCCTGCGGCAGGTGGCGACTCTTGAGACAGTCAATCCTCCCGTTGGATTTACCCAGCAGGTGATGGCTCGGGTGCGCGAGATAGAGAGCAAGCCGAGCTTATGGCAGCGCCTTCTATTCCCCCTCAGAATCAAGCTTCCGATCCATGCGACGGCGGTGATTTTGATTAGTATCCTGGCGGTCTATCTGCTTAAAACGGTACCGCCCGGCGATGAAGCCCGGCTATCAGCTGACCGCGCGTTCGGCATTTTGGAGAAGAAGACGGAAAGTGGGATGCCCGGCTCGCATCGGGAAATTGGCGGAGCTGCCGCGAAGTATGAAACCGCCAAGGAGACGGCGTCGAGCAAGGTTCAAGTGCCGGTATCGAAGCCGCAACCGAAAGCGGTGGATCAGACGAAAGCGTTCCGGGCGAATAGGGAGCAATCAACCGCTTTCCAGGACCGGCAAGGGCTTGAGGGGAAGCCAATGGGCGTGCCGCCTTCGATCGCGACGCCAATGAAAAGCAACCTCGGCGCTGGCGAGGAAACCGGCGCGGGCGGGAAATCGTTGGCGGAGAAACCGCGCTCGGGCGCCGCGCCCGTTGCCAGTGAGCTCAAAGGGCGTGTCACGGCCGCAGAACCCGGGGCTTCGGTGCCGAGTTCACCTGCCGCCCTTAGCGGCAGCCGGACAGCGTCCGTCCCACTGAAATCCGATCTGCGGCAATTACAAACCGCCGCGGATATCGAACTGATCGTCCGGCGCGCGCGCTCCTCGGGCGCTCAACGCAGAGATAGTCTGGGCACGTTAGATAAATCGGCGAAACGCGAATCTCTGCCGCCTGAGGAGGCTGCCGAACGTGTCGCTCCGCTGTTACCGGCGATACCGGAGAGCGCGAAAACGCAGGACGTCTGGTTAACAATCACACGCGCTCAATATGATCAGCTCAAACAAGAATTGCTTGCCGTGGGATCGATCGAATCGGAATCGTGGCTCTCATCCCGCGAAAAAGACAGCGCGTTTCGCGCGGACGAGCGATTGCGTATCAAGGTCACGGTGTTGCCACCTGAACCCTAGAGCCGACCGCGCGCTCTCGGGCCCAACCGTTTCGGATAGCTCACCGCGGAGACGCTGAGGACGCGGAGGGGAGAGTTTGGAACGAGAGATCTCTGCGAGCTCTGTGCCTCGGCGGTGAATCGGGTTTCCCGATTAACCTGAGCGACCAAAGCAGCGCGGAACTTTTTCCGCCCTCTTTTGTCTAATCGAAGAAACCGGCCCGAAGGCGGTTTCAGGAGGGTGTCATGAAGCGATTTCACGCGGTAACTCTGGGAATTGGCGCGCTCGGCATTGTTGTTGCGACGCTGTTATTCTCGAAGCAATCCATCAGTCAAACAGCGGGAGGAGAGCCCAAGGATGTTTCCACCGGGCTAAGCGATCAAGAGGCCGTCTCGGTCACGGTCTACAACAGCGACCTCGGCCTGATCAAAGATTTGCGGCACGTCGCGTTGCCCAGCGGTGTGGCGGAGCTTCGCTTCGGCGATGTGGCCGCCAAGATCATGCCCCAGACCGTCCATATCAAATCGCTAACCCCGCAGTCACAGCTACAGGTTCTGGAGCAGAACTACGAATACGATTTGCTCACGCCGGAAAAGCTGCTGGAAAAGTCTGTCGGTAAAGAAATCACCGTTCTCAAAGATGGCGTGGAGGTTCCGCTGACTATCCTAAGCACCAACCAAGGGCTGGTGTACCGATTGGGGGGGCGGATCTTTACCGGCCACCCCGGCAATTTAATCTTCCCTTCGATTCCCGAGAATCTCATCTCGGAGCCCACGCTTGTGTGGATTCTGGAAAGTCGCGGCGGCGCTCGGCAACGGATCGAAGCGAGCTACTTGACGCGCGGCCTTAACTGGAAGGCAGACTATGTTGCCGCGCTCGACAGCCGCGATAAAAACATGGACCTGTCCGGGTGGGTAACCCTTGATAACCAAAGCGGCGCTACCTACCGCAACGCCAAGCTCAAATTGGTCGCCGGCGACGTGAACCGGGTCATCGAAGAGTACGGCGCCAGAGACGCGATGCGCGCTCTCTCCGAAGTGTCCGCCAAGGCCGCGAGCCCGCAGTTCTCGGAGCAGACCTTTTTCGAATACCACCTCTATAGTCTGCAGCGGGCGACAACGATCAAGAGCCAGCAGACCAAGCAGGTGAGCCTGTTGTCCGCCGACCGCATTCCGGTGACCAAGCGCTATTTTTACTACGGCGCTCAGCAGTACTTCCGAGCGCGATACGGTGTGCCGATCGCGAATCAGAAGATCGGCGTTTACGTCGAGATCGCAAACAAGCAAGAAAACCACCTGGGCATGCCGCTCCCCAAGGGTACACTGCGAGTGTACAAGGCCGACGCTGATGGCAGTCTACAATTCATCGGCGAGGACCGCATCGATCACACCCCCAAGGATGAGATGGTGAAGATCAAGATGGGCGATGCTTTCGACATCGTGGGGGAGAGAAAACAGACCGACTGGCGCAAGCTCGCGGACGACCTGTACGAAGTCGCCTTTGAGATTAGCTTGCGCAACCATAAGGACGAGCCGGTTACCGTTGCCGTGATCGAGCCGATGTTCCGCGATTGGGAGATTCTCTATAGCTCTCATTCCTACAAAAAGATTGAGGCTCACACCGCTCAGTTTGATATCCCAGTGGCAAAAGATGGCACCAGCAAGCTTGTCTATCGGTTGCGATTTAAGGTTTGAAGGCCAGCTGGCTAGACACTCTCGGCACGAACGGGGTCAAGTACATGGCAATTCAAGTACCGAGCCGTTCGCTTTTTTCGATCGACTCGGGACATGCTCTGAGCCCGGTCAAAGGGCTCCCGTTTGACCGGGGGAGATCTCGATGATACACCGGCTCTGACAACCACTCATGAAGGAGTTTCTATGCCTGAGAATAAGATGGAAGCGGATGTGGCGATCGTCGGTGGCGGCGGAGCCGGAGTCGCCGCGGCAATCGACGCGGGCGCAGCCGGAGCAAAAATCGTCTTGATCGAACAGGCCGAGACACTAGGCGGGACAGCGATCATCTCCGGCGGCGGCTGTTGCATCGTCGGAACTCCGCTCCAGCAATCTCTCGGTATCCACGACACGCCGGATCTTGCATTTGAAGATTGGGTGAGGTGGGGACAGGGCGCGGCCGACGAGGTATGGGCGCGGTTCTACATCGAGCACTCGCTTCACGATCTTTACTTCTGGGCGGAACAATTTGGCGTCAAATGGTCGGACCTGAAGTTCCAGGAAGGCAATCGGGCACACCGCTGGCATCGACCGAAAAATAACGGGCTTGGGTTGATGGCGGCGCTGATCGACGCCGCCCAAACCAATGCGGCAACTCAAATTCTGACCGGCGTTGCTGGGAGCAAAATTTTGACCCGAAATGGCCGCGTCTGCGGCGTCAAAGCAACGAACGTCAAAAGCGGGGAAGCTACGGAAATCCAGAGCAAGGCGCTTGTCGTGACCACCGGCGGCTTCAATTCCAATCTCGATATGGTTCTCGAATCGAGACCGGAATTCAAAGCCTTCAAGGTAATGGAGGGTTCCGGGCTCGGCGCGACCGGCTCGGGTCACAAGCTTATTCGCGAGCTAGGCGGCTACTTCACTCACATGGATCACATCTGGTTCTACGTTTACGCGACGCCAGATTACCACGATCCGGCGGGAAGGCGCGGCCTGGTCTTCCGCTTGACGCCGGGCTACATCTGGGTCAACCAGCAAGGATGCCGGTTCCACGATGAGTCACGCACCGGCGGGGCCTCCGCGACCCCGGCGCTGCTGGCACAGAATCCACCGCACGCGTGGGCAATCCTCGACACGCCCATGACGGCAACCATGGAAGTGGCCGACCCGTATTACCGCGACGGCGATAAAATTCGGCGCGACAAGGTACAGGAACTCCTGGACAATTCGCCCTACATCCGCAAATCTGATTCCCTGAGCGAGCTGGCGCGAAAGATGAAACTCGATGTGCCAACGTTTCTTTCCGAAGTTGAACGCTACAACGAGGCTTGCGCGGCGGGTCTGGAGCGCGAGCCTCGATTTGGGAAATTGCTCAAGCAATCAAAAAAATTCGATACGTCTCCCTATTATGGGATTCAATTGTTTCCCCTGGCGCGGAAAAATTTCGGCGGCGTCAAAACGGATCTCCATTGCCGCGTGCTCAACACTTACTTTGAACCGATTCCGGGTCTTTACGCTGCTGGGGAGCTCACGGGAATGGCCGGCGGGCACATCAACGGGAAAGCCGGATTGGAAGGCACGATGCTCGGCCCTTCTATTTTCAGCGGCCGCGTCGCGGGAGCCTGGGCGGCACACGAGGCCGGCTTCGGCCCCGGATTCATCGGCAAGCCCAACCGTCCCTTGTGACCTATGGCGCGGCAAAAAGCGGCAGGCAAAGCACGCGGCCTATGACATCCCAGTGGCACAGCGCTCGCCGAGGGACGAACAACTTAGGGTGAAGCGCATAAGGCAAGGGGCGGAGGAAACGCTATGCCCTATGCGCCATGCTCTTCGCCAGTGCGCCGCGCTTCTACGGTGAGTTCTGTTCAGGATAATAACAGTGCGCGGACCCTGCGAAAACTTGCGAGTATAGACCCTCGGAGAATAGGCCAGTGATTCTACTTCTCATTCTGTTCCTCAGTCTCTCTCTTATTGTGTTTCAGCGGGCAGAAGCGGCTGAAGGTAGGGCGCCAAGCGACAAGCTGGTCATCGCGTATACTTCGATCTCGCCCCAGTACGCGCCCGCCTGGATCGCCAAAGAGATGAAGATATTCGACAGGAATAGCATCAACGCCGAGCTGGTTTACGTGCGCGGCGGAATCGAGGGCACGCAGGCATTGATCGGCGGTGATGTGAACTTCATCAACGCCGGCGTCGGCGCGGTCGTTGACGCGACGCTTGCCGGCGCGGATCTCGTTGTTCTGGCCAGCCCCTCGGTGCGGTCTGAAACGATCCTGGTTGCAAAGAAAGAGATCACCAGTCCTGCGGAGCTTAAGGGTAAGAAAGTTGCGGTCGGGAGCCTGGCCGGCCCGGCAATGCTAACGTTAAAAATGATATTGAAGATCTATGGTCTCAATCCCGAAAGAGACGTAAGTTACATCGTTACCGGTCCGACGGCACCACGTTACGCGGCGCTAAATTCCGGATTTGTTGACGCGACTTTGCTCACGCCGCCGTACACGCTGAACGCGAAAAAGGCAGGATACATTCTTTTTGATAACATCGCGGCGCTGAAAGAGATCGAGATCGCGAACGCCTCGATCATCAGCACGAGAAAATTCGCCCAGCAAGAACCTGCCATGGTCGAGCGCTTCGTGAAGTCGATTATCGAAGGTCTCCACGTGTACAAGACCAACGCGTCAGAGACTCTGCCCGTATTGAGGAAATACCTGAGAATGCAAAATTCCGAGGACCTGCAGTACGTCTGCCAGTTCTATTCCAACAGCTTAGTGGAAAAGCCGTATCCTTCCATCAAGAGCGTCCAACTATTTCTCGATTGGTCGAAAAACCCAAAGGCAAAGACCGCAGATCCGAAGCAATTTGTCGATGCCAGCTTCGTGGAAAAACTAGACCGGCAGGGGTTTATTGATTCTCTGTATAAATAGCTGAAAGGTGAAAGCACGTAGCGACGGGGTTAGCTTTCGTTCGTTGCCGTCCGTTCGGCGGATTTTAACGTCCGCGGGTAGACCAACAGCAGAGTTGCTGGTTCTTCTTTTGCTCAACTACGGACGCCGTTTTCCCGACAAGTCGCGTGGCGGTGCGCTTGACTACTCCACTATTGTTGGGGCTACGGAGTATTCCGAATTACCTAACTATGCCTCGGTCCGCTGTGCCAGGTAGAAGCCGCCAACCACAACGCGGCAGAACCGCTCACCGCGGATACCACGAAAGGCGCCCACATTGAACCAACTCCGGCGACGTAGATCGCAAAGCAGGCACCAACGGCATAAGTCGAGAGCGCTACATAAAATCGATGAGACGGCGCGAGAAATCCGGGGACGAGAACGACACCCGCCGACACCAGTCCGGTGTAGACAAGAACCAGCGCATCGAACGCCGCCGCGTGCCACGGGGCGGTACACATTCCCGAGATCATGAGCCCGGCAGGACAAAAAAAGTCCACCACGCCGACGGATACAATGCCAAGCACTAGAAACCCATACCATACCGCTATTGCCGAGAGTGGAACCGCAACCCAGCGAAGCATTTTTACGTGAGAAATTCTATTCTGATCACAGGCTGACGTTTGAGCTCAGCGGTTGCCGAAGGCAGTCCGCTGGAGCAAATGGTTAGCCATCATTCGACGCGTGGCCACTGTCTTACAAATACGGCGTACCGTCTTTGTGAACGAATTGCCACTTTCCCTCCACGAGTAGGGCTTGGAGGTCGTCGTCTGGATAGCTACCTTCGTCTCCCTTTGTTCTGTCGCCCACTTCGAGGTACAGGACATCTTCGGCAGTCTCGTTGATCAAGCGATGCCCATTGCCTGTGCCGGCCTTGAAACCGGCGCACATACCTGGAGCGAGTTGGCTTCGACCTTCGTTTGTATGCAGCGTAGGCCGTCCTTGGAGGATGTAGACGAACTCGTCTTGCTTGGTATGAGCGTGACGAAGAGACGAAGCCGCATTAGGAGCCAAGCGCGTTAGGTTCACGCCAAAGTTTGTGAGCCCGAAGACGTCGCCTAACTCGCGCTTCTCCCTGCCAACCATACGTGAGGCAAATGGCTCGGGGTAGACGGATGGCTTGCTTCGTGCCGGGACTTCGGCAGCAGTGACGGCGATCTGAATCCGCTTCTCTGACATGACTCCTCGCATTGTATGAATTGATGAGGGCTAATTATTTAAGTATACCGGGTTTCACCGCAAGATCCCTCCGGCGCGACGCTCCTTTAAATTCCCTTACCATCTGATCTCATCGATTGGAGAGCTATCGCAGCCGAGCACCTAGTTCAAGACTCTCGGTCCAAAGTGCTTCACAGCATTGTCCCAGAGAATTTTACGCTTGCTTTCTTCCGGAATTGGTTGACTGTGCAATTCCGGTAAGGCTTTTGCTGGTTCCATAGCATCGAGATGAGGATAGTCGGTATTCCAGACAATATTCTCACCGTTCAGGTAGTCCACCACATACTTTAATGCGTACTCATCACTGTCGCACGCAATCGAGCACTGGCGCTTAAAGTATTCGCTCGGAAGCATTGAGAGATGCTCCGGCTTTCCCATTATGCTATTGCGTCCATGGGTGTGCTCATCCATGCGGCCAAGCCAGAAGGGAAGCCAGCCGGCGTTGGATTCAAGAATAGCGAGCCTTAACGTAGGAAAGCGCTCTAAGATACCGGTGAAAATGAAATAACCGAGGGTAGTCATGTTATCCCAAGGGAAGCCTACGGCGTGGTCCAATCCTCGGAGAGCCAACTGGATGATATTTCGCTTTTCGCCATCGATATACGACTGATCGCGTAGATGGTGCCGGGACGTTACGAAGTCCCGAAAAGGCTGAGCGCGTAGATGACGGTACTCCCCGTGGACGCTGATCGGAAAATCAAGGTCGGAGGCTAGCTGCCAAAGCGCGTCGTATTCCGGCTCATGCAGCCACTTGCCTTCAGGTAGTAGGGGGTTTCGCACCGAAACAGCTCCCAACTTTTCAACGGCGCGGCGCGCTTCTTTGATCATTTCGTCGATGTCCGAGCCCGGTAGCACCGCGACAAATTTGAGCCGTTTGGGATCAGTGCTGCAGTATTCGTAACACCAATTATTGTATGCACGGCACATGGCGGCTCCGAGCTTGAGATCTTTCAGCGCGACCCGATAAGCAAAGTTTCCGTTGGTACCTGTAGGGAGTAAAACCTGGATGTCCCAGCCGTAGCGGTCCATGTCTTTAAGCCTGGTTGCCGGCGCCCACCATGTACGATAGGCCTCACCATACTTTTTTTCCATTGCTTTCGCGGCAACGTCTGCCGGCGGTGGTTCCTGAATTTTCCCTTTGGGGATGATCTTCCCATCCGGTTTGTAGACCATGAAGGTGCCATCCATAAACGCCACTTTTGGGACTTGATCGCGGTATTGAGGCTCAACGTATCGCTCCCAGAGGTACTGGGGTTCATGCATGTGCGCGTCCGCGTCGATCACCTTGAAACCTTTCCACATAAGAGTTGGCACCTCCCGTTTCTTTTTGAGATGCGATCCTATCTGACTTGAGATTCACGTGTCAACGAAAGTAAGTGACGTGTGTGTGACATTGCGGAATCTGCGTAGATATCGAACAATCTTGACATGTGGAGTTTTCTTTTTGTTTGACTTATTTTACTTCCGCTTTCGGAAAGCCGTAAGCCCGAAGAATCTGTCCCTGCCATTCCTGCACGCGTTCTTGCTGCTCCCAACTTACTGCAGAGAGCGTTTTGCCTTTGAGTTCATGCTCTATAGCACCGCCGCGCACATGGATAGATGAAGCGAGAGGCTCATATTCATCCGCCAGCTTCTGGGCTTCTAGACTTGCCATCCATTCAAACCAGAGCAGAGCGGCATGCGGGTTCTGCGCTGAAGCCTGGATGCCCTCTATCTCGCTTTGCCTAACCGGTACGGGCTCAAGGATAACGTATTGAAGCACGCCTGTCGGGTCCTTCGCCTGTGCCCCTTTCACATCATTGAAGTTGGGTCCAATCCCGGTGATACTCTTTTGGTTAATACCATTCCTAATCGCAGTGGCCCGGCTAGGGGAATAAAAGGGTCTTTTCGCATCGCACTCTGCAGTGATAGTAGAGCGCGGTTATGTGAAAGGACGGTTGGTTTCTAATGGGGGTCAAACCGACTGCGGTTGGATGCTTTTGTCATGCGTATGGGCGGGGAGCGTGTTCGAAATACGTCCTAACGCAGGTCCACCAAACAAGCCCAACTAACCTACACTTCTGAGATTGTTCCTCGTTGGCGGAGAAAGTCGTCTCAACAACTCGGTCATATCACTGCCGGAAATTGCGCGGCTGAAGTAATACCCCTGGGCCGCGTCGCAACCGAGACCTTCGAGCCTGTTTAGTATGTCTTGAGTTTCCACGCCCTCGGCGATTACTTTAAGCCCGAGCTGATGTGCCAAATCGATTGTAGAGCGCACAATGACGGCGGAGTTCTCATCCGTTGTCATCCTCATCACGAACGACTTATCGATCTTCAATTCGTCGACTGGAAGATTGCTCAGATAGGAAAGTGACGAATAGCCGGTGCCGAAATCATCAATGGAGATCTTTATTCCCATCTCGCCAAGCCTGGCCAGAATCCCCCTCGCATGCTCGGGATCCCTCATGATAGTTCCTTCGGTGATCTCCAGCCCTAACCATTTGGGGGCGAGGTTGTGCGATTCAGCCAGTCGAGAGATGTGGTCCACAAGATCGTTTTCAAGGTTGCGAGACGAGAGGTTAACGGCTACGCTAACGCTCAATCCACTCTGATGCCAGCTCTTACACTGGCGCATGGCTTCATTGAGCACCCAAAAAGTAAGCGGTTTGATGAGCCCTGTGCGTTCTGCCAAAGCAATAAACTGATCCGGCGGAACGATTCCGAGTTGTGGATGGCGCCATCGGACGAGGGCCTCGACACCAGTGGCAGTTTCACTCCGAATGTCGATCTTTGGCTCGTAGAGGAGGAAGAGCTGCCGTTCCTCGATGGCGCGACGTAGCTCGGCTAACAGGGTAAGACGCTTGGGGCTATATTGATCTTTTTCAGGTGCGTAGACCGCATAACCGGTCTTTTCTTCTTTTGCCAGGTACATTGCCACTTCAGCCCGCCTGAGGAGGAGATCGGGATCCTCCCCATGTTCTGGATAGAATGCGATTCCCACGCTAGCCTCGACCGCAACCAATAGTTTTTCTAAAACGAAAGGCTCCTCAAAAGCTGTCAAAATTGTCTGGGCACACTGAGTGGCTTGCTGGGTATCTGCTTGCGGTCGAAGCACGGCAAATTCGTCGCCGCCGAACCGAGCAAGAACCGCAGCCTCTCCGAAGATGCCACGCAGTCGCTGTCCCACCTGTTGAAGCAAGAGATCGCCGTTTTGGTGGCCGATCGTATCGTTGATCTCCTTAAATCCATCCAGCGCCACGAGGAGAAGCGCGACTGATGTTTTCTCATCTCGTTCGGCTAAAACGGCCGAACGTAAGTGATCCCTAAGAAAGAGTCGATTCGGTAGGCCGGTGAGGAGATCATGCGTGCTCTGGTGCTCGAGCACAGTGGCATTCGTTTGCAAAGAAGCTGCCATTTCGTCAAAGGTTTCTGCGAGCCTACCAAATTCCCCGTCTGTATAAGGCGGTCCGACGCGAGCGTTTAACTCGCCTTTTCCTAGGCGCTGTACGACACCGACCAACTTATCCACGCGGCGTAGGATAAAGAAATCTCCGCCAATCCAGGCCGCCGCAAATGCAGCAAAGGCGATAAGTGTAATCCAGATTAGATTTCGGGTGAGGACTCGGTTAGGCTCCGCGTATGCAACCTGTTTAGGAATACCGATGCTGACATAAACGTCCCCAGCATTCCCGCTTCCAATAAGTGGAGTGAAGCCGACGAGCCGTATGGTACCATCCGGTTCGCGTGCTTCTGCCACCCCTGTGCTCAATGTCTGAGCCAAGTGGACTCCCAGCGGTTCCGGATTGGTTGTTCCTACCCATTTCTCTGGCTCAGGATAACGCGTCAAGATTGTGCCCCTTCGATCGGTGACGCTAAAGGTTGAACCCTTAGGCAAATCGGCTTCCGTGACTAGGTGATTGAGCCAGCTTAAACTGAGCGCTGCGAACACAACACCTTCTATCTTTCCCTGATTATTAAGAATCGGGTAACCGAAATTAATGGTTGCGACCTTTGTGATACGTCCGATTTGGTAGTCGCCAATAGCGAATCCCTCCGACTCAACTGCGCGGCGAAAATACGTGCGATCAGCCGCATTGATCGGGCCGGACATCGGTAGAGCACTACAGTACAAATCACCATTTCGACCTATGGCTCCAAGGTTCGCGTAAAGGGGGTACGCTTTTAGAAGTTCAGCAAAGAGAGTACTGCAGACCGTGCCGTCGCGCTGGTGCACTTCGCGCAGTTGAGCCAGTCCGATGAGGAGCTGCCGCGTGCCCAGTATCATTCTCGCTTGCTCAGTTGAAGCAAGCCGAACCAGGCGCAGCGCGGTCTCCTGCACCTCGGTGACAGCCAACTGTCGCTGGTCCAAAGAGGTATAAAGCGTAAGGCCCAACAATGGTAGGACGGCGAGGGCAACAAGGAGGATCAAACGCGCGCGGAGGGAGGAGAGATTAGACCGCGTTCGTCTCCCTTTGTCGTTTTCGAAAGTCATGCTTGTTGGGATGGAGCGAAAACCATGCCAAGATCTCCCTTATGTAATAAAAGGGCAGATGAGGGTTTTTGCTGGAACAAAACTACGCAGACCAAACGAAAGTTATGACATTTTGTCACTAGAAATCCGTTAATTTGACAGCTGAGTTAAGGTTTAACTCGCGACCTCCAAAAAGGCACTGGGTGATGGCAAGGGATGCAGCTTGCACGGTTTACCCGGAGAGCTTTTGGGAAAATGGATTGTCAAAGCGCTCGGATAAGAGAATTGAAACTCAAAAGCCAGTCAAAGAACTAGTAAAGGTAGCGCTTGAAGCCGCAGGGGAGAATTAAGGGGGACAGGGCTAGTTCTAGTTTTCTCGTTGCACTCTGGAATGTGGTCGTGATACAGCGCGGTTATGTGGAGGGAAGCGCGGTTTTCAATGGGGCTCAAGCTGCTTGTGGTTGGATTTTTGTTGTCATCGGTATTGGCAGGTACGGCGTTCGGGGGGGCGGCCGGCTCAAGTAGCCAGACGATTCCAGGCGGTCCCAGCGCCGCTGCAGCCTCCACCGTTCAGGAATGCAGGAGCTTCCCGACCGCGGCGTCGATTGCTACCACGTCGGGGCGGTTCTCATCAAACCTCGCGCAGGCCTGCTCCTATAGTGCCTCAACAAATGAGATTACCTGCTCGTACAAGTACAGCGACAGCATGGGCTGCCGTAGCACTTCGGTAGCCGTCGCGAAATACCTTTCGGCCGCCGATATCGTAGATGAAGCGAAGGTCGTCCCGCCACTCTATCTGCTGACAGGCGTATCGATCACGGGGACCGGCTCGTGCGGGCCGCAGCCGTCATCGGTCGCCTATTTCTACGACGATCAACGCCGGCTGACTCGCTTCGCTGTCAAATGGGCGAGCGGCTCGCAAACGACGAGCTATACGGCCTGGGATAAGGCCGGACGTCCGACGACCGGCATGGTAACCGGCCTCGGCCCCGCGATTGCTAACTCTCTGACCTATGACGATACCGGGCGCACGATGACGCTTGCGACGGGGAGCCAGGGGATTATGTCTGTGATCACGACAACCTACGACGCGAACGGCAATACCCTCCTGAGTGTTGCGCGCGCGGCGGGTTTGGCGGCTGCGACAAGGACGGTTACGACAATCACGGCGACCGACAAGGTGTGCAAGTGAGCCGTCAATAGCAGATCAGATCTCGAACCCTCACTGCCGTGACGCAAGCAAAAAACCAGTGAAAATTCATTGGCTTCTGCGTTTAGACAAAAAATTCACGAGGCGGGGTTGTTTTGGGTCGGCGAGGATCGCTTCACCGTCACGCGTCGCTGGAGATCGAGGACGGCAGCGAACTCGTAAATAGACAAGTCGACGACGCGGTGTTTCTTTCGCGGCCGAGCAGCCCTATGAGCAGGTCGGTTGGCCGGGGACATTGCCGCTCGCCGGCACGAGGCGCTTGGCACAGCGCTGCTCCTGGAGAAGCTGCGCCAACGTGTTCTGCTGAGTCGTGTGCACCCCGTCGTTGTAGAGGTTGTCAAGTTCCATCGGATCGTCGCTCACGTTGTACATCTCGAACTCGTCGAGCTTGGGAGTGGATTTGACCGTTATCTCGCAGAGAATTGGTGCCGGCCCATATGGAGGTGAGCCATATGGAGGGGGAGAGGGAGTTGGCGCTTTCTGCTCCAAGACTACGTCGTCAACGTTCGGGTAATTGGGGTCGCTGGGATCGTTGGGGATCCCTGGGGTACTCCAGAACTGGGGATTGTCAAAATAGTGAGTATACTTCCACACCTTAGGGACGCCGCCGGAGTCGGAGAGTCGCGCGATTACGGTCTCGATATGGTTCGGCTGGATAACCGAATTTACCGTAATGCCAATCCAATTGTCCTGGTTGATGCCCCGGCTAGGGTCGTCGTCGGTCATGAAGTACAGCGGATCGTTGATGCTGGCCGGGTTTTTCTGGCCCAAGAGCAGGGGGGTCAGGTCGCGGCCCACGAGCGGGAGGGCGTCCGAGTGATCCTGCGCGAGTTCCTGGCGGATCGGCTCCGGTTGAATATCGGCTAGTCCCAGAAGCGTAGGCAGGAGATCGATGTGGCTCGTCAGGGTGTCAACCGAGCGCGGGGCGGGGAAGAGTTCTTTGTTCCAGATGATTAGCGGGACCCGGATCGCCTCCTCGTAAGCCGTGTACCACTTCTGGTGCATTCCGTGGTGGGAGCCGAGGAGGTCGCCGTGGTCGGAGGTGAAGATAACGATCGTGTTGTCTTTGAACCGTGAACTGAGGAGCGCTTCGAACACCGTCATCATCTGCTCATCGACATTTTTGTGGAGCTGATAGTAGTATTGGAAGTACCGCTCCAGGGTCACTGGATCGTTGAGGATCGGCTGCATCCATTTGGCGTAGCTCGTCTGGTAGCTCGCCTGGGCGCTCGGTTTCGTCGCCAGGTTATCGTTGACCGTCTTGTCGAACAATACGGGATCGAACAGCTCTAGAGGCACAACGCCCGGTTCGATGTGGAAATCAAAGTCCGTGGAGAAGGCCGTGTTTGCCCATAGTCCCCACAGTGCAATGTCGTGGGGGTTCACGAACGAAGAGACGATGAACCAGGGTTTGGTGCTGTTGTCATGGTCGAGTTGCTGGATCAGCTTCTTGCCCTGCTGGGCGAAACCGACGTCGCGGCCTTGCTGACCGGGAGGCACAGACGATCCGCTGTTCAGAGGGGCTTTGCCATGGGGCTCCGGTCCGATCCAACCGGAAAACCCATAGCGACCTAGCCGGTCAGACGACTGGTAAAGGGACTCCGCCGCCGCATCGGGTGCGCCGGTGCTCGAATTGTAGCTGAGCAGCTGGGTGTGCGTGCCGGGGATCAGCATGTCCGCGTCGGAGCCGTGCCACTTGCCCCTCCAGAACGTGTAGTAGCCCGCGGCCCGAAAATAGTCGCCGAACGTCGGCACGCTGTTCGGGTCAAGCCAGAAAACATCGGGATCAAATGCCTCCTTGGCCGCCCCGGTGGTCTGGCTCGCGCCGTGGAGCGAGGGATATTGCCCGGTGTAGATGGACGCCCGGCTCGGCACGCATGCAACCGACGCGGCGTAGTGGCGCTGGAAGTCGGCGCCGTTTTGCCGCAGCAAATTCTGGGTCTGCAAGTACTGCTGACGGAAGTCCTTCGTCTGCTGCGATTCGTAAACCGGCGGGAACCGCATCTCATCGCACATGAGGATCAGAAAGTTCGGCCGTTTGCCTTTGAAGGAGTTGAAGGGTTGGCTCTTGGAATTCGCCTTCGGTGCGGCTGCCGGGCTCACTTGAGGGCTTCCCAAGACCGTAGCCGCTGCCGCTACGCTGCCCTGCAGGAAAGTACGCCGCGTGAATTTACTGGAATCAGCCGATTTTGGTGGTTGGCGATTATCGCGATCAGTCATGAGTCCTTCCGTTTGCAAGCTCTAAAAAAAACTATCCAACCCCTTCCACACTGTCAATAGGGGTATGTCAATTGACACAGAAAAATTAAATTCATGTTAGTGAATTGATTCACGAGTCGCGTTCAGTCAAGATCGCCGCCTTTTCATCCAAATGACAAACATTTTGGTCGAAGATGTCGCCCTGCACAACTTTGGATTTTTTAATGACCGCTGGTTTGGCTGGTCTAAGATGGTGATATGATTTCGCGGCAATGAACAGACTTACTTCGATCCAAGAAGAGGTCGGCCTCGATAACAGATGGCTGAAGAATTAGTACCGTCGATCGTGATCCGTTGGCAAGTCAATTAAGCCCAACGTTGTCGGGACAGAATGCCCGCATTCAGGGTGGTCTGCCCAGGCGGCTCTTTCAGGCGATTGTTTGCGACCGGTGAACCGGCGAAAGCTCGACATCGATATTTTCTTCTCGCTGAATCTCGGCGAAGCGATCCCTGAGGAGATTGATGTTTGTCTTCGCGGGGACGGAGACAGCGGCTTCTAAGTAAAAGATGGGTGTTCCGCTGACCGGAGCCGCATAGGTCTTGGTCTCCATCGATTCGATGTTGACGCCGTGTTTGCTTAACACTTGGGTCAGCTTGTGGACGATTCCAGGATGGTCCATGCAAGAAGCCGTGAGCTTGTAGGGAAGAAAAGATTCGGCTGGGTTTCGTGTTGACGGGGTCTTGATCGAGAACGCTAGGCGCGTCTGGATTTCCAGTTCGTGGTAGGTATTGGCAACCTTGAGGAGATTTTCGCTCTCGCCGGTGATCAGGATAATCACCGCGAACTCACCGCAAAAGACCGCCATTTTGCTATCCTCGATATTACAGCCGAGGCGCGCGATGAATGCCGAAATGGTTTCGACCAGACCTACCTGGTCGGGACCAACGGCCGTCAAGATGAGATGACTCTTGTCCGACATGGGATCTCCCTCCGAAGTGAATTGTAGCCGCTGCGCCGAATAATGTTAAGAGATTTTTCTAAACGGACGCGCGGGTCATTCCAGGTAGCCTCTGGGCGGCATGAATTGGTGGCGGGTCAGGGCTTGGCCGGTGGCCCGGATGACGTCTACCGGAAGACAACGTCCTGAATGAAGGCGCGGCGGCGAGACTTTGGCGGCGTGCGGGCCGTGGGCAAAAAAATGGTCCGCGGCCTTGCCGGCGTTGGCAAACTTGTTGCCATCGGTGAGGTCACCGACGACTCCCATCAACTCGCCGATCAAACGGGTCAGCCGTTCCGACAAGGACTCGGCCTCTTCGCGCCGTCCCGCTTCGAGATACTCCCGAAGTTGTTGTAACTGCGCGCCAAAGGAATTGGCTGTGGCCAGCAGGAAGCCGTCGTAAATCCCGCCTCCGAGTTTCAGCCAGCGGGCGTAGTCACCTTCCATACCGCGCACAAGAAACACCCCATGGAAGTCCAGCCCGGACGACGGCACACGATCGATGCCGCTGGTGTCTTTGAACAGGATGAGGTTCGGAAAACGCTGCGCCAGATCGGCGACCAACACCGGACCCATCTCGTTCTGCGTCACCTGCGGCAGTTGGTAGAGCGCGACAGGCACTCCAAGTTCCAGAATATTGGACAACTCCCGATCCATTTGTTCCTGCGATACATCCTTGCCGCGCGGCGGGCAGACGGCAAAACCGCAGACGTGGTTCTGCTTCAGCGCATCTTCAGTTGAGGCGCCGCCGGCGTGCCCCCGAAGTATCGTCCGGTTGTCTTCGATGATGCGCAGGGCGTGCGCACTGTCCGGGTGCAGGGCGCCCAGCAGCAGGTGAAGCTGCAAGCGTCGAACGTTACCCAGAACGATGCTAATGAGTTCGCGTGTCTCTGCCGGCGTCAGCTCCCACGCATCGCCGGTGGTACCGGGCACCAACAGCCCTTTCACCCACGGCGACATGAAATTCAGGTGGGCGGCGATGCGCTCGCGGTCAAGAGCGCCATCGGGCGCGTAGTGCGTCAGCGGCGGGCACCACAGGGTCGGGATGCTTGCGGGGAAAAGCTTAACCAGCCACGACTGGCGGGCGTTGCAAGGCGACATGTGGTTACGCACGCTCTCCGCTCATCCTGTTGCCCCCGCGGTGCAATCTCCGAGCCGTCGGAGCGCTCAAGAGGTTGTGTCCTGCGACGGCTCCTGTGTGTACTTGCTTATGGTCCCGTAGCGATTCGCGCCGGGGCGTCGATCCTGCTTTTTATGAGGGGGTTTGAGGCAGATGTTTTTCTCCGGATCGCGGAAAACGTTCATCGGATCCTCACCTTGCCGGATCTTTTGCATCTGCTCCTTCAGCATCTTGCGATATAGAATGATGCCTTGATCCGATTCTCCCAGGTGCTCTTGTGTGCGGTCCGCCACCGGCCCTTGCGTGTACCACATGGCAACATCCTGCCCGTTGTTGTTGTCCAGTAACGACCACTGGGGCTGGCCATGCTCGTCGAGGGCCGGCACGGCAACTTTAAAGAAGGGAATTGTTTCCTGTTTCGGCTGCTTCACGCCGGGTTGGAGCCGCGCCCTTAGCACAACGTGGTAGGTATGGGTATCGTCGATCGGAACTCGGAATTGCAGATGGCCGCCTCGCTGGCCCACTCCGCCTCCCAGGATGTGCGGAAACAACACGGCATGAGCGGTCTTTGTCCCATCGTCATCGGTGCCATCGTCCAAGATCCGCCGTTTGATCACGCCGTATTCAAACGCCTCGAAACCCATCCACAGGTGATGACCTACTTTGTATTTCTTGTCGGCTCTCCCGAGCCGTTCCAGCACGTAATTGTCGAAGTACCCATGCAGATACTCTACGTGCACGGGATCAAAGGAGTTTTCCATGCACTGCAACCAATTACACGGGATCACCTGCCAACCCGCCTCCCGGAACGCGTCCTCGCGTACGAGCGGCTCCCAACGCGGCAGCAGTGGCGCGGGCTTCGGACCCAGATACGCGAAGACCAGGCCTCCAAGTTCCTTAACCGGGTACGCGGGGATCGTGATGCGGTCTTTAAAGGTGCTGTCTGTAGGCTCGGCCGGCATCTCCAGACACTTTCCTGTGCCGTCGAATTTCCAGCCGTGATACGCGCAGCGCAGACCGTCTTGCTCAGGAATTCCATACACCAAGGAGACCCTGCGATGAGGGCAGGTGTCGCCGATTAAGCCGAAACGGCCCCGCCGGTCGCGATACAAAACCAGGGATTCCCCTAAAAGCCTGACCAGCTTCGTCGGATACTGTTTCATCTCCGAGGTGCCAGCAATAGGGTGCCAATAGCGCCGGAGAAGGTCGCCCATGGGCGTCCCAGGACCCACCTGCGTTAATTGTTCGTTTTCTTCTTTACTCAGCATCGAAAGCCTCCCTTCCTGGGTAAAAGTGCCAGTAACTGCGTGTCACGCTCGCACAAGGCCGTCTTGGAGTCAAGGTTGAAGAGCGAGCATGCCAGCCAGCAAGTCGGTTTGCGTGGGGCTCATACAGGCCAGATCAGCGTGAATCGTCACGTGTCGACGCTTAATTGTCAAGGATGGATTCAATGCAGTAACGGTGATCTGAGGCGAGTAGAGAAAAAAGGACCGGAGCAAAAGAGTTGACCCGGAGTTTTTACCGTGGCACAAGAAGGCCGTATTCATTCCATCCAGACTGAAGGAGGAGTCAGGTGAAAAATTTCCCGCGTCTTTTGCTGTCAGCATTTTGGGTCGTTTTAGGCCTGTGGCTTCAATGGCCGGAACTGAGCTTGGGCCAGCCGCTAAACACAGCCCAGCTCATCGAAGGGGCGAAAAAGGAAGGATCATTGCTGATCTACGGAGTCACTGATCTGAGGCAGGCCAATCTTATTGTCGGCAAGTTCCGGGAAAAGTACCCTTTTATCGATGCCAAGTTTAATCGGTTTTCAGACGACTATTACGCGCGGTTGGTCGCAGAGGCGAAGTCCGGAAAATTCCTCGCGGACGTGTTACAGAACAATTCGTTGGGCCTGTACTTTCTCAAGAAAGCCGGTTTGTTTGCCTATTATCTTTCCCCCGAAGACCGCTACTATCCCAAAGATTTCAAAGACCAGGGATACTGGACGACAACGAACCTTAATATTCACGTCCTGGCTTACAACACCAGCGCAGTCGCACGCGACAAGCTACCGAAAAAGTGGGAAGACTTATTGAGCCCCGCCTGGAAAGGCAAGATGATGCTCAATCTCAGGGAGCAGTGGTTCGCCTGGATACTCCAGACCATGGGCAAAGACAAAGGGTTGAACTACCTCCGCGAACTCTCCCGCCAAAACCTGGCGCTACGTCGCGAGTCCACCGCCATGAGAGCGCAACTTGTCTCAGCCGGTGAGTCCGACCTCGATATTGATTCCTCCTTCACTGTCGTGAGCTCGATGAAAAAAAACGGCGCGCCCATCGACTGGTGCGCGCTCGTTCCCGCGCTCGCCGTTCCCGCCGGTCACGGGATCGCCGCTCACGCTCCGCATCCGAATGCGGCAAAACTATTTATCGAGTTTTTGTTATCGAAAGAAGGGCAAAGAATGAATCTGAGCATTGATCGCAATGTGATCCGCTCCGACCTGTTAGAGGAGCAAGGCGCGTTCAAAGAAACCAAGCTGGTTCCGGTCGATCCTTCGTTGGGTGAAAACATGGACTACTACGGGAAGCAAGCGAGAGAGATCTTTGCGCAGTGAACCGACCCAAATCACTAGGAGGGGCGCGAAAGCGCTTTTCGGCATCGGGTGCAGAATCACGATCAACGACTCCTCATGGGGCGGCAAAATTTGAGAAAACGGCGGGTCCCATCAAGGAGAGCAGGTTGTTCTCGTGGTGCGCGTTCGTACTCGTGTTCGAGGGGCCCAGCTAGCGCGGTCAATAAATCTGCGGCTCCGCGCTGTCCCCAGCGGTGAAACCCTTAGTCAGCAACCTGTTAGTAGAAACCATGCCGCTGTGGTGCTTTGTGGTCGACACCAACGCGAGGAACGAGCACGACCACGGTGCTTAAGGTTTGACATTTCCCAGAACAGCCGATAACCTCGAAAAACACTAATGTTTTCATTTGTCCCGTCGCACACGGGGCACAGGGATTGTGGAGGCCGAGATGGAAGCATTCGACAGCAAGAGCGCGAGCCGGATCGCGGGGGTCAGCTTGCGCCAAATCCAATACTGGGACGAAAGAGGTTTCATACGCCCCTCGGTAAAGCTCGCGGACGGGCGAGGATCCAAGCGTCTTTACTCGTTCTCGGATTTAGTTCAGCTGCGCGTGGTCAAGAACCTTTCGCAGCATGGGCTTAGCTTGAAGAAGGTCCGTCGCTGCATCGCTTATCTCAAGCGCTCGGTTGCCGGCAGCTCTTCATTCACCGACTCGCTCCGGTACCTTACCGACGGCGAGGAAATTTTTCTGCTTACCAGCGACAAGAACAAGATTCTCCATGCGATGGACCGGGACTTTGTTTTTTCACTGAAGATCGGCAACCTGGCCCGCCAGGTTCACGGAGAGGTGAGCCGGATGAAAATGCGCCCGGCCCGTGCCGGAAAACTTCAGGGCGTACCGCGAAAACCGGAAAACGGGCGACCGCCGTCGGCCTGAGGTGCCATGGAAGAAGTCAGGCTCACTCCGATGATGCGGCAGTACCTTGAAATCAAGGAAAAGTACCGCGACGCAATCCTGTTTTTCCGGCTCGGTGACTTCTATGAGATGTTTTTCGAAGACGCGGAGAGAGCCGCGAAAATCCTGGACATTGCGCTAACGGCCCGCAATCGCAGCAGCGAAAACGCGGTTCCGCTTTGCGGCATTCCGTATCACGCGGCCACGCCTTATATCGGAAGGTTGCTCGAAGCCGGGTACAAGGTCGCCATTTGTGAGCAAGTGGAGGATCCCAAGCTGGCGAAAGGCGTCGTGCGCCGGGAAGTCGTGCGCGTCATCACGCCGGGAACGGTCATGGACGGCGAGAGCCTCGAGCCGGAAGACAACAATTTTTTACTCGCGGTGGCAGGAGGACCGGCGCATTACGGTCTTGCCGTGGCCGATGTAAGCACCGGCGAATTTCGCTTCACGCAAATCGATAGCTACGAATCCTTGGTTGACGAGATCGGCCGGAGTCGTCCTGCGGAAATCGTGGTTGCGGAATCGGAAACGGCGCTAGCCGACAAGCTCAGGGGCGATTTTGCGAACGTGCGTTTTAGCCCGGCCCCCGAGGGGGCTTTCTCAGAACAGCACCGACATCAATTCCTGGAAATCGTCGCCGAGCCCGGAGAAGCTCGGCGCGAAGGACTGCGCGCAGCCAGCGGCATCGCGTCCTACTTGGAAGAGAACCTGCCCGAAGCAGTTCCAGTCCTGCGACAACCCCAGTTCTATCGCGCTGCAGCCTATGTGATGCTCGATGAAATGACCCGGCGTAATCTGGAGCTGGTGCAGAACTTTCAAGGCGAGAAAAAAGGGTCCTTGTTGTGGGTGCTGGATCGCACCATGACTCCCATGGGGGCAAGACGTTTGCGCCAGTGGGTTCTTTACCCGCTAATGGATGAAAAGGCGATTCGGGTCCGCCATGACGCGGTGGAGGAGTTGGTGGAGCGTTATGCCGAGCGTCAAGATCTACGCGCGGCGCTCAAGGGCGTTCAAGATTTGGAGCGGTTGTGCGGGCGGATCGTTTCGGGAAGCGCCGGGCCGAGAGATCTGGCGGCGGTAAAAGAGACTCTGGAGGCGGTAACGGCAGTCCGCGCGCGCTTGCAAGACTTTCACGCAGATCTGCTCGCATCCTTGACCGATCAAATCGCGGACCTCCCCGAGGTCTGTAAATTGATCGGTCGCGCCATTGTAGAGGATCCACCGGCGACGCTGAAAACGGGAGGTTTTATTCGGGGAGGGTTCCACCCGGAGCTCGACGAACTCCGCAACATTCGCCGCGACGCCAAAGAATGGATCGCCCGCCTGGAGAGCACGGAGCGCAAGAGAACCGGGGTCCATTCGCTCAAGGTGCGGTACAACAGGGTCTTCGGCTACTATATTGAAGTCAGCAAGGCGAATCTGAAGTTTGTGCCGGCGGATTATTTGCGCAAGCAAACCCTGATGAACGGCGAGCGCTACATTACGCCGGCGCTCAAGGAGTACGAGGCAAAAGTGCTGACCTCTGAAGAAGAAAGCCTGAAACTCGAGCTGTCCCTGTTCGAAGAAGTGAGAGCAGAGCTGGCTTTGGATTACGTGCGGATGAGCGCGATTAGCCAGGGGCTCGCGACCGTGGACGTCTTGCTCGCTTTGGCGGAAGCCGCGCAGGCGAACCACTGGGTGCGACCGCAAGTCGATTCGAGCTACCTGGTTGCGGTGCGCGAGTCGCGGCACCCGGTAGTCGAAGCGGTCTTGGGCCGGGGTCGCTTCGTACCTAACGACTGTGGTCTTGATCCCGAGGCCGCACAAATCCTGATCCTCACCGGGCCGAATATGGCGGGTAAGTCCACGTACATGCGCCAACTCGCGCTGGTCGTATTACTGGCGCAGATGGGAAGCTTTGTTCCGGCGAGCGCGGCACGGGTGGGTCTGGTGGATCGGATCTTTACCCGCATCGGCGCGACGGACTCTCTAGCGCGCGGGGAATCCACTTTCATGGTGGAGATGCGGGAGATGGCCCATATTCTACGAGGGATTAGCCCACGCAGCCTGATTCTCCTGGATGAAGTGGGGCGGGGGACGAGCACCTTCGATGGAATTTCTATCGCGTGGTCGGTGGCCGAGTTCCTGCATGACTTTGCGGTCCATCCGCGGACGCTGTTCGCGACCCATTATCACGAGCTGACCGATTTGGCGCTTACTAAGGAACGCGTGAAAAATTTTACTTTTGCCGTGAAGGAGTGGAAAGGTGAAGTGATTTTCTTGCGCACTCTGGTGGAAGGCGCGTCGAGTCGAAGTTACGGAATTCAGGTGGCGCGCCTGGCCGGGCTCCCGAACGCGGTGATTGATCGGGCCAAGAACATTCTCCATAACTTGGAAGGAACTGAGTTGGACAACTCGGGCAAGCCCAGGATCGCCGGCGGCCTTGCCGCCTCGGGAGGCGACCAGATGGCGCTGTTTCAGCGTCCTCAGGATAATTTGCGCGAGGAATTAAGGCGCGTCGACGTTGCGCGCGTGACACCCATTGAGGCTATCGGAATCCTCAACCAATTGGTGGAAAAGGCCAAGCAGGAGGTCTGACAAGCTATGAGAGGTTTTAACGCACACGCAGCTTTGTTAAGTTTTTTTATGCTGCTGGGATTTTCGCTGCCCGGCCGCGGCGGCGCGGACGAACGGAGCAAAACTCCGCCACGCGAGGAGAAACAACTTCTCGCTCAAGTCACAAGGGTTCAGCACGTCGCGGCCGAGGGGGCCAGCCAAGTCCAAGTCGAGCTAACCGAGGCGGTTGCTTCTTACAAGAGCTTTTCGCTTCCACGCGACCCGGCCAAAGGACTTCCACCGCGAATTTACGTGGACCTTGCGGGAGCCCAGCTCGCCAAGGATGTTGGCGGCGCCACTCCGGAGGATGACCCGTGTATTCAACAAATTCGTGTCGGTCAATTTGATCTCAATGTCGTGCGCGTTGTGTTGGATATGAAAATGGCCTGCGAAGCGAAGCCCTTCCTTCTTACCGAACCGTCTCGCTTGGTTATCGATGTGCGCGCACAAAACCTCGCGACGGCCCGGGCCCCGCTAGCTAAGGAAAAAACTTTGGCCCGTCAGAAACCGGTGCCGCCCGCGCTCTTGGGGATTCGCAAGATCGTACTCGATCCGGGCCATGGCGGGAAGGACACAGGGGCGATCGGGGTGTCCGGACTGATGGAAAAAGATGTCGTGCTGGCGGTCGCCAAGAAGCTGGCGGCAAGACTGCGTTCGGAGATGCGCATCGAAGTGGTAATGACGCGGGAAGACGATACCTTTATTCCGCTGGAAGAGAGGACGGCCATTGCCAACAAAGAAGGAGCGGATCTCTTTATTTCGCTGCACACCAATGCGAGTCCCAATCCTCGGGTCCGTGGAATCGAAACCTACTACTTGAACAACACGGACGATGAAGCCGCCAGGCGGCTGGCGGCGAGAGAGAACGGGACCTCTTATCAGAACGTTTCCGACATCCAGCTGATTCTGAGCGATTTGATCCAGAGCGCGAAATTGGAAGACTCTGTTTCGCTGGCGCATCATTTGCAGTCCTCATTGGTAGCCTATGCCGGGAACCGACTTGGGGAGGTGAAAGATCTGGGAGTGAAGCAGGCACTTTTCTACGTTCTGGTCGGTGCCCGGATGCCCAGCGTACTGGCGGAAATGTTCTTCATCACCAACAAGAGCGACGCAAGATGGTTGGCCGCGGATACTTATCAGGATCGCATCGTCGAGGGATTGTTTCAGGGAATCAAGCAGTTTGCGCAGAGCAATGCGGCTGGGAAGAGCTTGTAGACGATTTGGACGCCGCCGTGGATCCGTCAAGCCTTTCCCAAACTCTTTATCACCAAACTTTTAGCCGGAATGATCCGGTCGCTGGCGTGCGTGCGTACGTGCGCAAAAGCCATGAGGCGCTTTTGCAGCTGCACCGTCACGGAGCCGGAGGCGGAGAGATTGTCGCCGCCTATACAACCCTCGTTGACTTTCTTCTCTGCCGCATCTTTGAGTTTGCCAGCGACCAATGTCGGGACCAATCTAACGGTGCGCTACCGCCGTGCACGCTCGTGGCGCAGGGGGGGTATGGGCGCCGCGAGCTCAACCCGCATTCCGACATCGATTTGCTGTTTCTGTATTCGTCCAAGGTCGGTCCGTACCTCAAGGCTGTGACGGAACGGATTCTGTACACTCTTTGGGACGGTGGCTTGGCAGTGGGCCATGCGGTAAGAACGGTCTCCGAATCGATTCGCCAGGCCGGGAGAGAGATGAAAATTAAGACCTCGCTTCTTGACGCGCGCTATCTCTGCGGGAACCAGGCGTTGTTTGAAGGATTCGAGAAAGAGGTCCAGGCGTACTTGGTGCGGCGCAACGGGGAGCGTTTTGTCCGGGAAAAATTGCAGGAGGCTCGAGAGCGGCACGAGCGCTACGGCGGTTCGGTGTATCTCCTGGAACCTGACGTGAAGGAAGGAGAGGGGGGACTCAGGGATATTCACACGGCGCTCTGGATTGCGAAGGTCCGCTGCCAGGCGCAAGGGCTGAAGGAACTGCTCGACAAGGAAATCTTGAGCCTCCAAGAACTTAACAAACTGACCGAGGCGCGGGACTTTCTCTGGCGCGTTCGCAACGAACTTCACTTTTCGTCGGGAAAGCACCAAGACCAGTTAACCTTTGAAGAACAGGAAAAAGTCGCGCCGGCGCTGGGTTTCAAGGACGAAGGCAAAATGAAAGCCGTCGAGGCGTTCATGCGCAGCTATTATATGCAGGCTTCCGAAGTGAGCCGTCTGTCCCAACTGATCTTGAACCGGGTACTCGATCCGACCACGGGCACGGCGTGGAAGGTGCGGTTCTGGGGCAAGGAAATTCAGCCCGGACTCCGTCTCTACAAGGGGGTTCTGTCGGTTACCGATCCCATTGTGATCACGGCGCAGCCGGGAAATCTGATCGGCATCTTTCACCAGGCGCAGAAGCACAACGCGGATATCGACTACAGGACGCGGGAGCTGGTCCGCGAACATACGGGATTGATTGACGACCAGCTGCGTCGATCCGCGGCGGCCAATATCCCGTTCTTTGAAATTCTCAAGTGGAAGGATCGGGTCTATGAGACGCTGCGAGAGATGCACGGCTGCGGCGCCCTGGGCGCCTTCATTCCGGAGTTCGGCCGTCTCCTGTGTATGGCGCTGCACGATCTCTATCACATCTACACGGTCGATCAGCACTCGTTGCGTTTGATCCGCGAGCTCGAACGACTCAAGGCGGGAGAATTTAAGGACGCGTACCCTCTGCTGACCCAGCTCGCGCGGGAGGTCGAAAAGATCGAGGTTCTGTTCCTGGGACTGCTTTTTCACGACATCGGCAAGGGTCTGGGGGGAGGTCATTCGGAGATCGGCACCGAGATCGCGAGAACTGTGGCCCGCCGGATGCGACTCAACGTTGACGATACCGCGCAACTCGAATTCCTGGTTCGCTACCACCTGGTGTTTGCGTCCACGGCGTTCCGCCGCGATCTTGAAGACGAGAAAACCATTTTGGATTTCGCCGCAACGATGGGCAGCGCCACAAATCTCAAGATGCTTTACCTGCTTAGTTATTGCGATATGCGGTCGGTGGGACCCGATGTTTGGAACAATTGGAAAGCCTCCCTGCTGGAGGAGCTTTACGTGAAGACCCTCGATGTTCTGGAGGGCCAGGAGAAGGGGGAATTGCGGATCGAGAACCGGCGCTCGCGAGTGCGGCGGATTCAGGGTCGATTGCGGCGCCAGCTGCTGCGACAGTACCCGCGCGAGCGGGTGGAGCATTTCTTCGAATCCATGCCGGAGCGCTATTTTCTCTCAACGCCGGAGGACGAGATTCCGCCTCACTTTGAGCTGATGGAGCAATTTGTCGCTCAAACCTATCTCTGCGCGCTGCGCCATTTTCCCGAACTCGACTGCAGCAAGATTGCCATCTGCACGCGCGACCGTCCGGGGTTGTTCGCCAACATCACGGGCGTGTTTGCCGCGCTCGGGATGGATATCTTGAGCGCGCGCATTGCCACGCGCCGGGACGGGTTAATTCTGGACGTGTTTCGCATCTCCCACGGCGGAAGGCCTGAAGTGATGATGCAGGAGCGGCGGTGGGAACGAGTCCGGGAGATGCTGGAACAGGTCTTGAACGGCCAGAGAGATGTCGCGAGACTCGTGCAAGAGTCGGGCCGTCCCTCCCTTCTGCAAAAGCGCACGCGGCAAGTGCCCACCACGGTTCAGATTGACAATGAAGCGTCGGTGGATTTCACGGTCGTGGAGGTCTACACCCAGGACCGGATCGGTGTTCTATTCACGATCGCCCATGGCCTGCACCAGTTAGGGCTATCGATTCATATCGCCAAGATCTCCACGAATGTCGATCAGGTCGCGGATATTTTCTATGTGACGGATGAGGCCGGACGCAAAGTCCGGGAGCAAGAACGGCTGGAGCGGATCCCCCAGACACTGGTTTTTGCTCTGGTATCACAAAATGAGTGCTCAGCTCAGCCAGCAAATTGACTCCTTTCTCAATATGCTAGTCGTGGAGAAAGGGCTCTCCCGGAACACGCTGGAAGCCTATAGCAGGGATCTCAACCGGCTCGCGAATTTTCTTGCGGACCGGGGGAAAAAACGATGGGAAGAAAGCGAAACGTTGGATCTGCGCTCCTATCTGGCATGGTTGCGGGGCCGGCATCTCAGCGACCGATCGGTCTCTCGCCACGTGGTTTCGATGCGGCAGTTTTACCGGTTCCTGGAAAAGGAAGCGGTCGTGCACAGAAGCCCGGTCCCGGCTCTATTTTTTCCGTCGAACGGGCAGAAGCTTCCGCGAATTCTCAGCACCGAGGAAGTGGGAAGGCTGCTGCGCCAACCGGAGCCAGCCAGCGAACTGGGAGCGCGAGATCAAACAATGATCGAGCTTTTGTACGCAACTGGATTGCGCGTCTCGGAACTTGTGCTGCTCCAATCGCACCAGATTGATCTCCAGGCAGGCTATTTAAGCGTCAAGGGAAAAGGAGGAAAAGTGCGCTTGGTGCCGTTTGGCAGCTGGGCCGAAGGTCGACTCAAGGATTATCTAAGACGGATTCGGCCCAAGCTGTTAAAAGGGCGGTCAAGTTCCTTCCTTTTCGTAACGCGCTCGGGCAAGCCGCTGTCGCGGCAGGGGTTTTGGAAGCTTCTCAAAGGTCACGCCTTAGCGGCGGGCATCGACAAACGAGTAACGCCGCACATGCTCCGCCACTCGTTCGCCACGCACCTTCTCGAAGGCGGCGCCGATTTGCGCTCGGTTCAATCGATGCTGGGTCATTCCGATATCTCGACGACGCAAATTTACACTCATGTCAGTCCCGGCCACCTCAAAGAAGCGCATCGAAAATACCACCCAAGGGAAAAGCCACTTATCAAGAGTGAAAAATAAGGGAGTAGTGACTCATTTTAACTAGATCCTTCACGGACCCTTGCCAATATAAGGCTGGGCTTAGAGCTTGTCCTGAGTCGATCAAAGGAGCGAACGGCTAAACGCTTTAATGGCCATGTGCCCGACCCCGTTCATAATGAACCCCTGCCAAAAAAAGGTTGTGTTTTCCGGTCTGCTGGCTTATGAATGAAAATAAGCCTTCGAATCGCCCCGCCGGGATATAACTTGGAAATTTCCAGCGTGCAAGAGAATATCGCGCAGTTCTTTTTGTTGGCACTGCCCGTTCTGGCGGCAATCGTCTTCCATGAGGTGTCGCACGGTTGGGTGGCGAACCGGTTTGGCGACCCTACGGCGGCGCGCATGGGTCGGTTGACGCTGAACCCGATCCCACATATCGACCTGTTTGGCACCATTTTGCTGCCTATAATCCTCTATATCTCCAGTGCTCCTTTTTTGTTTGGCTACGCGAAGCCGGTGCCGGTCAATTTCTTGAATTTAAATCATCCCAAGCGCGACATGATCTGGGTCGCGTTAGCCGGGCCCTTGACCAATATCCTTCTGGCGATGGCAAGCGTCCTGTTGCTGAAGCTTTTGCTTGCGTTCGCGGCTACCGATGCCGGCGAGTCTCCTTGGTTCGGATACCTGCGTCCGTTGGCGCTGATGGCTCAATATAGTGTCGTCATCAATATCGCGCTGGCAGTCTTTAATGTCATCCCGATTCCGCCGCTTGACGGCGGCAGAATTCTCGTAGGACTTTTACCGGAACCCTACGCTTCCGCCTTGGCGCGTGTCGAGCCCTTTGGTATTTTGATTGTGATGGTGCTTCTCATGACCAATGTCCTAGACGTGTTCACACGCCCCACGATGCGTTTGTTGCTCCGAATTTTGGGAGATTGGTTGTAGAACGGGGAAACTATGGAGGTCGTTGTCAGCGGCGCGCGCCCGACGGGGCGTTTGCACCTGGGTCATCTTCACGGGGCACTAAAGAACTGGATTCACCTTCAGGAAACGTATCGCTGCTTTTTTTTCGTTGCGGACTGGCATGCCATGACCACGGACTATCAGTCCCCGCAGGGAATTCAGCAGAGCGCGATGGAGATGGTTCTGGACTGGCTCGGCGTCGGGCTGGACCCCAATCGATCCGTGCTGTTTCGCCAATCCCGTGTCAAGGAGCATGCCGAATTGCATCTGCTTCTCTCGATGATCACGCCGGTTCCCTGGCTCGAGCGCAACCCGACGTACAAAGACCAGATCAAGGAGCTGGCGGAAAAAGATCTTTCGACATATGGTTTTCTCGGTTACCCCGTGCTCCAAGCCGCTGATATCATAATGTATAAGGCCAACAAGGTTCCCGTCGGGGTGGATCAGGCCCCCCATGTCGAGTTGACGCGCGAAATCGTCCGACGGTTTAACCAGCTTTATCAGCCGCTATTTCCGGAACCTGAGGTCCTGTTGACGGAAACGCAAAAGCTTCCCGGTCTTGACGGCAGAAAGATGAGTAAGAGCTATAATAACGCGGTGTTTCTTTCCGACGCGCCGGCGGAAATCGACAAGAAGCTCAGCCGTATGATGACGGACCCGGCGCGGGTGCGGCGCCATGATCCGGGCGAGCCCGAGAAATGCCCGGCCTTTCAGCTCCATAAGATCTATTGCTCGCCGCAAGAGATTGAAGAGGTGTCGAGCGGGTGCCGCACGGCCTCGATCGGGTGTCTGGATTGCAAGAAGGTCATGATCAAGCATGTGATTGCCGACCTGGCTCCATTCCGTGAGAAAAGAATGGCTTATGAGCATAATCCTAGCCAATTGCAGGAAATTTTGGAGGCCGGCAATTCGGTCGCGCGGGAAACTGCCGCAGCAACCATGGATCAGGTGCGCGACGCCGTGGGACTGTGAGCTTTAGAGTTCAGCTGGAGGGCTTTGAAGGTCCGCTTGACCTTCTGCTCCATCTCATTAAGAAGAACGAGGTGACGATCACGGACATCTCGCTCGCGGCGATCACCGAGCAGTATCTGGCGACCCTGGAACTCATGCAAGGCTTGAACCTCAATGTTGCGGGCGAGTTTCTCGTCATGGCGGCGACGCTGATCCACATCAAGTCACGAATGCTCGTGCCCGCGGGAGACGCGGACCAGGAGGAAGAGGAAGAAGACCCGGCTAGCGATCTCATCCAGCAGCTGTTGGAGTACCAGCGTTTCAAGGAAGCGGCTGAGGAGCTTCAGAGCCGCGAACAGTTACGCCGCGACGTTTTTGTTCGGCAAGAACTAACGACAGAGAACAATGAGGGGGTCGAATTCGAAAGAGTGTCGCTTTTCGATCTTCTCTCAGCCCTGCGTGACGCGCTGGCGAAACTCCCCCGAGAGGTGGTGCATGAGGTGGTTTTGGAGCAGGCGTCGGTTCGCGACAAGATGAACTTTGTCCTCGACCACCTGCGGCGTAACGGTCGTGTTCTCTTCCAGTCGTTGTTCGGGGAGGCAACGTCGCGCCTCGAAGTCATAGTCACTTTTCTTGCGGTTTTGGAACTCGTCCGGATTCGCGCGTTGCGCGCGCGCCAGGAAACCCACACGGGTCCCATCGTCTTGGAGCTGGCGGCTCCTCCCGTTGACGCGGTTCCGGCACTAGCGCAAAAAAAGCCGGAGGAAACCAGCGGTGGAACGCGAGCAGATTAAGTCGGCCTTGGAAAGCCTGCTCTTCGTTGCGGAAGGCCCGCTTCCCCTGCGCCGGTTGGAAGAGATTCTTGATGGCGTCGAGCACCAAGAAATCGGAGCGCTGCTGCAAGAGTTGAGAACGGATTACGAAGCCGCGGGGCGGGGAATCCGCCTGGTGGAAGTGGCGGGCGGTTACCAGTTGAGAACGGCAAGTGAGAATGCCGACTGGGTGAAGCGCCTCTATCAGCTCAAGCCGCAACGAATGAGCCGGGCGACGCTGGAGACGCTTGCGATCGTTGCCTACAGGCAACCGATTACGCGCGCCGAGATCGAAAAGATTCGCGGGGTTGACGTGGGAGCGGTTCTAGCGACCCTTATGGATCGGCGGTTACTCCGAGTCGTGGCGCGCAAAGACGTTCCGGGAAGACCCTTCCTATACGGCACGACTCCGGAATTTCTTGAAACTTTCAGTCTGAAGGATCTGAGCCAGTTGCCTACACTCAAAGAAGCGGAGGAGTTAGCTCAGACCCCTCCCTCGGCAAATTCCCGGGCGCAGGAAAATAGCGAAACCTGAGTTTTACCGCTCGTGGCTCGAGAGCGCTTGCAAAAGCTCATTGCTCGTGCGGGCCTGGCATCGCGACGCGAGGCCGAGCGCTGGATCCGGGAAGGCCGGGTTACCATAAACGGCAGACCTGTTGTCCAATTGGGCACCCAGGCAGACCCGAGTATGGAGCGGATCCAAGTCGACGGGAAACCGCTACTCGGCTTCGCACCCCCAGCCTATTTTGTGCTTCACAAACCGGCGGGCGTGGTGACTTCGACGCGCGACCCTCAAGGGCGCCGCGACTTAAGGGAGTGGCTCAATGCGTTGAGAAGGGTAGGGCGTTTTTTCCCTGTGGGCAGGCTCGACTTCCATTCCGAAGGGCTACTTTTGCTGACCACCGATGGAGAGCTAGCTTACCGTCTGGCACATCCCGGCTATGGTGTGGCGAAGCGCTACCAAGTCAAGGTGAGGGGAGTTCCGACGGAGGCGGAATTGGGGCGCCTGCGTGCGGGATTTCAACTGGAGGACGGCTGGACCGCGCCCGCCTTGGCGCGTTTGATCGACGTCTCCCAGAAGAAAGCTTGGATCGAAGTCGAAATCCACGAGGGAAGAAACCGCCAGGTCAGGCGAATGTTTGAAGCTCTGGGGTATCGCGTGGAAAAATTGCTCCGCACTGGCTATGGCCCTGTTCGGCTCGGGTCCATCCGTCCCGGGGAGATGCGCCCGCTCGCGCCCGCGGAAGTTCGGGCTCTGAAACGAGCCGTCTCGGGCGCAAAACGGGCCGGCGTTTCGGTTCACCGCAAAGCGCAGGGAGACTAGAAAAGCTTCGTTAAAAAGGTCACGTCAACTTCGTCGAGTCTCGCGACCACAGCATCGGCTGCAACCAACTCCGCGGCCGCATAGGAATTGGTGACCGCCAGACATTTCATCCGCGCCCCTTTGGCCGCCGAGATTCCTTCTTTGGAATCCTCGATCACCAGACACTGTGTAGCCAGGATTGCCGTTTCGCCCTGCTGGTTGAGAAATTCCAGCGCGCGCAGAAAAATTTGCGGATCGGGTTTTCCCTCTAAAACATCTTCGGCGCTGACAATGACACGGAAGAAATCCCTGAGCCCGCTCTGCTCCAGAATCGCTTCAATCTCATGCCGCAAGGCTCCCGAGGCAATCGCCAGGGGAAAACGGGGAGCCAGGACTTGGAGCAGCTTTGTCACGCCGGAAAAGATGATGACGCCGCTCTCGATCAGGGTCCGGTAGTAAACGGCCTTGCGCTCGATGAGCTGCAGGAGCTTGCCGTCATCCAAAAAGCGCCCAGCCGCGCGATGGGTAGTTTTGAAGCAGCCGCGGTCGTCCATGCCCAGGTAGTGCGCGTAATAATCCGCTTCCGTAAGGGAAATCCCTTCTTCGCCAAGCACTTGTCGGAACGCCTGCAAGTGAATATGTTCGTCGTCAACGAGCACACCGTTAAAGTCAAAAATAACCGCGCGCAGCATGCCCACACGCTTTAGCGAATTGGGTCTTCCATTTCAAGCAGGTCAGCGGTAAATATGATTCTATGGCAGACGTAAATCATCAGCTGCGGATATCTCATACGCATGGGGCGGTCGAGTTCCGTTTTTGTCCTCGTTGCGGGGGTATGCTGGCGTCGCGGCGGATCAAAGCAAATGAGCCGGAACGTTTGGTATGCGGGCGGTGCTCGTACGTTTTCTATCAGGACCCCAAAGTTGTCGCTGCCACGATCTTCACCATGGATGGCTCCGTGGTGTTGTTGCGCAGAGCGGTAGAACCGGCGCTGGGCCTGTGGGTTTTCCCGGGCGGTTATGTGGATCGCGGTGAGAGCGTTGCGGAGGCGGCGATTCGAGAGACAAAAGAGGAATCGAATCTGGACGTGCGGCTCCGCTCGCTCCTCAATGTCTACTCTTACCCGGGGTCGCCCAATGTCGTCGTGGTTTACGCCGCCGAGGTTGTCGGCGGGGAATTGCAAGCCTGCGACGAGTCCGCTGAGGCGAAGACCTTTGCCCCCGCGAAAATTCCCTGGGAGGAACTGGCGTTTACCAGCACCCGGGAGGCTTTACAAGAGTATGTCCAACGGCACCTCAGCGCGCCGGTTTGAGATAGGATGAAAAGTCGTTAGCGAAAATTTACTTTACGGAGGTGTTTATGGCGATGCCCAATGTCGGGGAGAGGGCTCCGGACTTCACGCTCCCCGTGGACCGCGAGCGCAGCGTGGGGTTGAAGGACTTTCTCGGCAAGAAGAATGTTGTGTTGTGTTTTTACCCGTTGGATTTCACTGGCGGCTGACAGCAGGAATTAACCAACCTCGAGGCCGACCGCGCGAGCTTCGAGGCGAAAGACGCTCAGGTGTTGAGCGTAAGCGTGGACTCAGTCTTTTCGCATAAGGCGTTTGCGGAGAAAATGGGCGGGATCAACTTCCCGATGCTGTCAGACTTCTTTCCCCACGGCGCCGTCTGTACGCTTTACGATTGTCTGCGGCCCCAAGGCTTTCCCAAGCGAGCCGTTTTCGTCGTCGACAAACAAGGCGTCATTCGCTTTCGGAAAGAATACGAAAAGGGAATACCGGATAATAAAGATCTTTTGGCAGAGCTCGATAAGATCGGCAAGTAGTTAAATTTCAGGAGGGGGCGGTCGTTCGGGCTTCGACCCAAAGATCGTCCCCCTCGATCTTCACCTGATACTTTTCCACGGCCAGTGACGGATTGAATTCGTTCGTTCCCGTGGTCACATCGAACCTCCAGCCATGCCATGGACAGACGACGATTTTGCCGTCCAGTTCCCCTTCGCCCAGCGGGCCGCCCCGGTGCATGCAGGTATCATTGATCGCGTGAAACGCGCCATCCACGTTGAACACCGCGATGGGCGCGCCTTTTACGTCCACGGTTCTACCGTAACCGACGGGAATGTCGCTTGTCTTACAAACTTTGACGAATTCGGCCATTCAAGATTCCCCTCTCTTGCGAATCAAATGACGCAGAATTTATCTCAGCTTCGTTCTGGATTCAAGAGCGAACGGATTCCGTTATGAGGCGGATGGATAGATGGGAAGCCCGGAAAGCGATGCCTTTAGCTCTTTTCCCTGGTCCTGAACAGTAACGGAATTTCCCGGATCGAAAGCTTCGCGCTGCACGTAACCCAGCGCGATCGCCGAATCCTTGTAGGGCGAGAAGGCGGAACTGGTAATTTTTCCAATCTCACGGGTTCCGTGAAAGATTTTGGCGCCGCTTTTGACCGGTTCCCGTGCTTCGAGGATTAACCCGGCAAGTCGTTTATTCACGTGGCCGCGTGAATGAATTCTCTCGACGGTCTCTTGACCGAGATAACACCCCTTAGCGAAACTCACGGCGCGCTCCAAGCCGGTTTCGAGAAGGAGATTGTCCGCATTCATGTCCCAACCGTACCGCGGAATGCCCGCTTCGATTCGGAGCATCTCCTGAGCCTCTGCACCCACCCAGGCAAGGGAAAAATACTTTCCGGCCTCCTGAACTCGGGAGATCACCTCCGTCAAGTCACGCCGGGATATGACAAGATCATAACCTTCCTCGCCGGTGTGACTGGCGCGGATCACGAGGACTTTGCGTTGCCCGACGGCGCCCTCCAGATGGTCTAAATCGCACACCGGGTCGCTGTCTGTCGACGCCGCTTGTCGCAGCAGCTGGCCTGCCTCAGGTCCCTGAAGGGATACGATGGCGTAATCGGAAGACAGGTCCTGGATCTCCACTTCGTCGGCGACCAGGTGGCGCTGAAGGTGCTGGAGGATTTTTTCCTTCACGGGCTCGGCAAGATCCACCAGGAGGAAGTCGCCGCGGCAAAAGATCCTGGTGTCAGCCAGGATCTTGCCCTGAAGATCCAGGAACGCGGCATGCAATCCATGGCCGAAAGCGAGCGCTTTGACATCATTGGAAACCATACCGTTGAGGAACGGTACGCGGTCGTCCCCCGAAAAGCTTAGAAGGTTGTGCTGACACAGGTCGACAATGCCAACCTGGCGGCGCACCGCTGTGTATTCCCGCAAGGAATCCCCGAAGTGGGCGGGCACGAGCCAATTGTCCTGCTCGACAAATATTGCACCATTGGCGCGGTGAAGATCGAGAAGCGCGGACTGGTTTGGCATGGATTGAATATAGACGGCATTGAAACGAAGGGCAAGGTAGATTCGTTGGGCGAAATGTGTTGTGTTATTGGACAGGTGACTTTTCTGAAAGACGATTTGGACCTCTACAAAGTCGAGATCTTTTATTGGGTGGCCGAGCTGCGTAGTTTTTCCCTCGCGGCCGAACATCTTTCGCTGAAACAGCCTACCGTCAGCGCGCATATCCGGGAGCTGGAAAGTAAGCTTGGGGTCAAGGTACTAAACCGCATCGGCCGCGCAGTGGCTCCGACTCCCGTGGGCCAAGTTCTCTTTGAGCAGGCGAAGGCGCTGTTGAGTTTTAAGCGCGAGACTCGCGCGCTCCTTGACCGTTTTCAGGGCCGGGTCGGAGGCGAGCTGCTGCTGGGCGGAAGTAACATTCCGGGAGAGTATATCCTGCCGCGCAAGTTGGCAGCGTTCGTTCGCCAATATCCGGAGGTTAAACCCGTCGTTCGCATCGGTGATTCCGAAACCATTGCGGAGGCCGTGCGGAGCGGAGAAGTGGAGTTGGGTTTTGTCGGCTTCAAAGGCGGCGACGGCAAGCTGGTTTTTCAAAAAATGTGGAAGGACGAAATGATCCTAGTTGTCCCCAAGAGCCATTTTTGGGCGCGCCGGAAGTCTGTCGACTTAGCAGAGCTGTGCAAACAACCTTTCATCTCGCGGGAGAGTGGGTCGGGGACGCTCAGGTCGTTTCGCAACCTTGTGCGGCGAAGGGGGGCGGACCCGGACGAGCTGCTAACGGTGGTGGCCGAGCTTGGCAGCACGGAAGCCGTCAAGGCGGGGGTCATTGCGGGATGGGGAGTGTCGATCCTCTCGCGGACTTGCATCCAGCGGGAAATTAAAGACGGTGTGGTTGCGGAGGTGCCGATCCAGGGGCTCAAGCTTGAGCGCGACTTCTTTCTTGTCTTTCACCGCAGGCTGACCCTCTCGCCCATATCTCAAGCATTTGTTCAGTTTCTGAAACACCACTAACTCACGCGGCCCTGATTCTGTGCCGGCGATCGTGTTGTGTCTGGCATAGAATATATCTATTTGTTATATAACTTTTTAACTCGCGCCAAATGAAACAGGAGGTGAGTCTCATCATGAGCCAACTGGAGAAGAAGAAAGCGCCACCATTTGAGTTGGAGGGAAGCGACGGGAAAAAGCATTCGTTAAAAGATTACTCGGGAAAGAAAGTCCTCCTCTATTTTTATCCCAAGGACAACACCCCGGGATGCACCAAGGAAGCGTGCGGATTTCGGGATCGCAACTTGACGCTGAAAAAAATGGGAGTCGTTGTGTTCGGGATCAGCAAAGACGGGATCGTCTCTCATAAGAAGTTCATTTCGGACCATAAACTACCCTTTGTGTTGCTATCTGATCCAGAGCTTTCGGTAATGAAGGCATATGGGGCGTGGGGGAAGAAGCAAATGTACGGAAAGACGGTTGAGGGCACGATTCGCTCCACGGTGATCATTGATTCCGACGGAAAAGTTCTTAAACATTGGCCGGCGGTCAAGAAGGCGGAGGAGCATCCGGAAAAAGTGGTCGAGTTTCTTCGGGAGAAGAAGTGATGAAGTCCCGTGGTCGAGCGCACGAATTTCCCGGCGTGCGCGAGTTGGAGGCAAGACTTGATGCGGCTTGGAGCCGGACGGATCGGCTTTTTGAGCTCCTTAAGCCGCGCGCCATACGGTCCCAGCCGATTTCTTTACGGCACCCGTTCGTCTTTTACCTGGGCCATCTGCCTGCCTTTGCGTGGAATCAGATTTGCAGGGGAATTCTGAACTGGACCTCTGTGAATCCGTTCTTCGACGAGGTTTTCTCACGCGGTATCGATCCCGACGCGGATGATCCCAACCAGTGCCATGCGCACCCGGAAGCTCCATCATCTTGGCCGGAGCCCGAGCAAGTGGCGCGTTATCGGGATCGCGTGCGCGAAGCGGTCTTAGAGTCACTGCCGGCCGTGAAGGCGCGCGCCTCGACGAACCTGTTGGCGCAGCGGGGCAGAGTTTTTGCAATGGTCATCGAGCATGAGTGCATGCACCAGGAAACGCTGCTGTATATGGTGCACGAGTTGGCCGGCGATCAGAAGGTCACGCCGCCAAATCGATCGGCATACCGTTTCGGGGATTCTCCCCGTAAGGAAGAGATTGAAATTGGTGACGGCAAGGCGACCCTGGGAGTTTCGTTGGAGTCCGTTGGTTTTGGCTGGGATAACGAATTTCCGCGTCAACCGGTTGCTGTGCCGCGATTCAAGATCGATTCATTGCCGGTCAGCAACGCTGAATTCTTCGAGTTTGTGGAAACTGGGGCATACGAGAAACCACTTTATTGGAGAAAAGAGGACTGGGCATGGAAAATCAGGTCCGGCATCAAGTACCCGCGGTTCTGGGTCCGTGAGGGAAACGGTTGGCTTTACCGCGCGCTCTTTGATCTTCTGCCGCTCGAAAGGGTTTTTTCGTGGCCAATTTACGTCAGCTTCGCGGAGGCGCACGCATATTGCCGCTGGCTGGGGAGGAGGCTCCCGACGGAAGCGGAGTTTCAGCGCGCGGCCTATAGCACGCCGGCTGGGGAGGAAAACCTGTATCCGTGGGGTAATGAACCGCCGGAAGCAAGACACGGCAATTTTAACTTCCACAATTGGTCGCCGACCCCATCGGGGTCCCATCCCGATGGTGCAAGCGCGTGGGGCGTGCAAGATCTCATGGGAAATGGCTGGGAATGGACGAGCAGTCCGTTCGCTCCTTTTGCAGGCTTTCAGCCTTATATTGAGACTTATCCCGATTACTCGGCGGATTTTTTCGACGGCAAGCACTATGTGCTCAAGGGAGCTTCGTGGGCGACGGCAAAAGAACTATTCCGGCCGAGCTTTCGCAACTGGTACCAGGGGCGTTATCCGTATGTCTTCGCAAAGTTCCGTACCGCCCGGGATCTCTGAAATACCGCTTCAAATATGGAGGTGATTGTCAGCGATGAGGGCTATCTGGAAAGACACGATTCTGGCGGAATCTGAATACCGTCGTCGTCGAGGGAAACCACTATTTTCCGCAGAAGTCGGTCGCAAGAGAGCACCTTGCGCCAAGCGATACCCACACAGTTTGCCCCTGGAAGGGAACGGCCAGCTACTATCTGGGTCCTAGCCCGATCCCGCCCTGGGGTGTCTCCCGAAAGGTGAACTTCTCTTTGCGATCGGAACTGGCCGAGCTCTTCCTGCACATGCACGAACAAAGGCAGGGATGCTCCATACTCGCTCAAGGTGGATTGCTCAGGTTCCTTAAAGGCCATGATCGTGACTACGATCGATCCCAGCCGTCATACAGCCCGGATAGCCGAGTCGATTAAGCTTTAATCGCTTACCCACTTCCCTCCAATAGATATTATCTATTTGACTTATTATTAGAAAAAATTTCATGTAAGTATAGACTCATCTATGGCTAAGGAGGTTTTGTGATGAAAAGACTTTTGCTCGTTGTGGGTCTATGTGTCGGAATTCTGACTTGCCTTGACGCGCGCGCCCAGCAGGGGCTCAAAGAGCTGAAAATCTCCGCGATCCCCGATGAAAATCCGCAGGAAATGCTGCGTATCTATCAACCCTTCGCGGATTATCTCGCCAAGGAGATTGGCATTCCGGTAAAGTTTACACCGGTGGTCGATTATGCCGCGACCGTTGAGGGCCTGGCGGCGAACAAGTTAGATCTCGTGTGGTACGGCGGACTGACCTCGGTACAGGCGGAGAAGCGGGCCAAGGGCGCGAAACGGATCATCATGCGCAAGGAGGATGCTAACTTCAAGAGCTATTTCATCACGCGCAAAGACACCGGTATCAAGTCGCTTGCAGACCTCAAGGGCAAAACCTTTTCTTTTGGATCGGTGAGCTCGACTTCGGGTCATTTGATGCCGCGTTATTATTTGCTCAAGGCAGGAATCAACCCGGAAAAGGATTTCGCCAAATTTAGTTTCAGTGGGGCGCACGATGCCACAGCGGCCTGGGTGGAAGCAGGCAGGGTCGACGCAGGAGCACTCAATTTCCTGGTCTGGGACAAGCTCGTCGAAACCAAGAAAGTGGACACCGAGAAAGTGGTAATCTTCTACACCACCCCACCCTACGTCGATTATGTCTGGACCATCCGCGCGGGCTTAGACAAAGGGCTTGTGGACAAGATTTCGAAGGCTTTTTTGAAGTTGGACTACAATAAGCCCGAGGACAAAAAGCTCCTCGACCTGCACCGGACGAAAGGATACATTCAAGCTAAAGACGAGGACTGGAAGGGTATCGAAGAGGCGGCCATGGCTGCGGGACTGCTCCAGTAGGTTTCCGTCCGGAGCACGTGTTGAGCCAGTATCGCCTGGAAAACATTACCAAGGTTTTCGCTCGGCATCAGGTTGCGGTCGGCGACCTGAACCTTGAGGTCCGCAAAGGCGAAAAGGTTGCACTGATCGGCCCCAGCGGGGCGGGAAAAACAACTCTTTTCCGGATTCTCAACTGCACCTTGGTGCCGACTTCAGGGAAATTGACGATCGATGGGGAGGACATCACTCGGCTTCACGGCAAGCGCCTTCGTCAAATGCGGCGTCGAATCGGCACGGTCTATCAGCAGCACAATCTGGTCCCGAGGCTGAAAGTGATTCACAATGTTCTATCGGGGCAGCTGGGCCGCTGGTCCACCCTTAAATCATTGGCTTCCCTGGTTCGTCCCGCAGATGTCCGGTCAGCTTATGAGGCGCTCAAACAAGTGGGCATCGAAGACAAAATGTTTGTTCGCACAGACGAGCTATCCGGTGGGCAGCAGCAAAGAGTCGCAATTGCACGGGTCCTCTTGCAGGATCCGGAGATCATCCTCGGAGACGAGCCGGTGTCGTCCGTCGATCCGTCTCTGGCCTCAGCCATCATCAGGCTGTTATTGGAGATCGGCGAGCGCACGCACAAGACTCTGTTGGTGAACCTTCACAGCGTCGAGCTCGCCCTTGCTCATTTTCCCCGCATCATCGGAATCAAAAATGGCCAGACGCTTTTTGACCTTCCACCGAACAAGATCTCGGAAAGTCTGCTGCACGAGCTATACTCCGGTCACCTCCCGGATTCACGCGAGGATGAGTTGACCGATGAGTCGGGACCTCCCGTCTATCAATAAGGACCAGAAATCGTTTTTTCCCTACGTCTTTGGGGTGTTCTTTGGGCTCGCGTTTCTTGACAGCTGGAGGCGCGCGGCCATTGACCCCCTGATCTTTTTCGAGAAAGAGGGCAGGGAGCATCTCTGGAAGTTTCTTTCGGGGATGTTCCCGCCCGAACTCTCATGGCAGTTCCTTACCTTTATGTTCCGGCCCACTTTAGAGACGATTCAGATCTCGGTCATGGGAACATTGATTGCCGTGACGCTCGGATTTCCTCTTGGTATCCTTGCAACCCGGACCTTTACCGTTGGCGGTGTACTGAACGAAGCCGAGAACAAAGGCTCCTCCTGGCGGCTGGCCCTCCGGTTCTTGAGCTATTTTATGGCACGGGCGATCCTTAGCCTTTTTCGGTCGATTCCGGAATTCGTGTGGGCGTTCATGTTCGTCCGCGCCGTCGGTTTAGGGCCTTTTCCGGGAGTCCTGGCAATCGGAGTCGCGTACGGAGGAATGCTGGGCAAAGTGTATTCGGAAATCTTTGAGGGGGTAAACGATCGGCCTCTGGAAGCTCTCCAATCGACGGGAGCCAACAAGCTTCAGATATTTTTCTATGGTTGGTTGCCGCAGGTCTTGCCTAACTTCGTGTCCTACACCCTCTATCGCTGGGAATGCGCGGTAAGGGCCTCCGCGATCCTGGGCCTGGTCGGAGCGGGAGGCTTGGGACAACAGGTCGAGATTTCCATGCGAATGTTTAATTTCCACGAAGTCCTGACGCTTCTGGCAATTCTATTCGTGATGGTTGCGGCGGTAGATTTTATCAGCGCCAAGGTTCGGGCCATTCTATGAGCCGTGAATCAGATCTTCCCCCCACGCATATTCCCTGGCCGTCACACGCGACAGCGAAGAAGAGCACCTTTTGGAACTTTGTCCTTTTAGCGGGTAGCGTTGCGATTTTCGTGTGGAGCTACCGAGGTTCGGAAATTGAATTGACCCAGCTTTTCAGCCCGGAGGGCGCCGGACAAATCTTGACCTATATCAAGAACCTTTTTCCGCCGGACCTCTCTTCGACCGTAGTCAGAGAGGCGGTCAAAGGAACTCTGGAAACCTTTGCGATCTCGTTCATGGGGACCTTGATGGCTGTCGTGATCGCGCTTTTGGTGGTTTTCTTTGCGTCGCGGAACCTCATTTTTTCCGGTCTTCTCTACGAAATGGAAGCCAAAGAGCAATGGCGCCAGACGCTCAGACTTCTGCCCTACCTGTTCGCAAAGAGCCTGTTAAACATTCTGCGCACAATTCCAGAAATGGTATGGGCGTTGATTTTTGTTTTTCTTGTCGGTCTTGGACCTTTCCCTGGAGTGCTTGCGCTCGGCGTCCACACAGGAGGCGTTCTGGGAAAGCTATTTGGGGAGGTGCTCGAGGATATCGACCCGCAGCCGGTGGAGGCTCTCCAATCGACAGGAGCCAATCGACTGCAGATTTTGTTCTACGGCATCGTGCCGCAGGTCTTGCCGCAATTTATCTCGTACACTTTGTATCGCTGGGAGGTCAACATCCGCGTTGCCGCGGTCTTGGGTTTTGTCGGGGCAGGAGGCCTAGGGCAGAGGATTTACATAGCGATCAGTCTTTTTTTAGAGAATCAGCTGTTAACTTTCATTCTCGCGATTTACATTCTGGTCACGATCGTCGATTATCTGAGCGCGTATTTGAGGCGCAGGGCGATCTAAGCGGTTCCTCCACGGAAGCCAAAGACATTTGCGGCACAGTTAGGGAACTTTAGCCCGCCCTTACACAAAAAAACAAACTGAAGCGCGGTTGGGAATCTCCTTTATTCGTTTCCTTTCAGTGGTACAATAGCGCTCTCTTTAAGGTTGCCAAGGACTATGGCTGCTTCCATATCCGCTAGCACGGTCCGCGAAGCGCTGAGCCGGCAGCTCGAAGATCTCCTTCGAAGCGGGCAACATGAAGATCTGCGCGCCGTTGTCGAAAATCAATTGATGTCATGTCCGGATGTCAGGGAGCTGCGTCTTTACCATCTTTTCGTCGTGATCAAGGCCGAAGGGGTCGGTGCACACGAGGGACAGATTGAAGCGCTGAGGAATCTGACGGGACTCACCGACGGCGAGCGGGAAGTGATCCGGCAAATTTTTATCCTCGGGTTTGAGCAGGCCCAAAAGGAAGGAACCAAAGAAAAAGCCTGGGCTTATCAGAGACTCGCCAGGAAGCTGGTGCTGCGCCAGAGTCTCCTCGGACCATTGCCAACGGTGGAAACCAGGAACGCCGCGGAAGCGACGGAGGGAAAGAAAGATGCGGATGCTTCGTCAAAATCTTTTGCCAAATCCGCTTCTGGGCTGAGCGCGAACGGAAAGGCTTTCAAGAAGAATCACGTGGGTTCGGCGCTGCTCGTTATCGCCGGGGTGGGCATCGCGGCAATCCTAATCAATTATGCGCCAAGGGTTTGGAATCAGGCCCGATCATGGTGGGCCGAGGGAAAGAACCCGTCGAATGAGAAACCAGCCGGCCGCGTTGTTGTTGCCGACCTCTCCGCTGAGGGTACCGGGACTCCTGCAACGGGTTCCGAGTCTCCGTCACCTGACTTTGCCGCAAACAAACGAGGCAGCCCGACCACAATGCCGATCCAGCAGCAGGTTGCAAATACGCCGAAGATTGACGAAGAGGTTCCTCCTTTGCCGCACAAAGAAGCAAAAATCAGTTCGACAAAAACGGATCGAAGCAAAAAGAAGAATGCTGCTGCGATTCCTGCCGACATAAGGATTGTGGAGGATAAAGTCAGGAAGGAACTTCCCGTTTCTCATCCGCGGGAAAAACCGGCGATAGACGTAACGCCCGACCGCCGGGGTGATGAGGCGAAGGAAGGCGCGTTCGGAACCTATCAGATACGGGTGGACGTTCGGCTACGCGCAGAACCGCGTTTTGGTTCTCCTAGTGGGATAAAAATAGAAAAAGGCACCCTTATCAGCGCGCTGGATCTTAACGGCGATTGGTTGAGAATCAGGGTTCTTTCGGACGGGACAACGGGGTTCGTTAGAAAGGAATTCGTTGTGCCCGTCTCAGCCACGGGCCCAAAATAGCGGATCTCGCGGGTATACCTTCAGGAAGTTCAGGCAATCAGTTTTTTTCGCTCTTTTCATATTTATAAGGCAGGCGCCGCACTGCCGGCGAGGCTTTTTGGAACTTCTCGGCTGGAGCCTAAGACGTTAGTTCATAAGAATTGCCGCGGGCCGCAGCGTGGCAGAAAGGTTTGCTATGAGTTGGGATCTGGGGAGTTATTTTCCGCAATTCAACGGTCCAGAGATGAAGGGATTCAAGCGGTCGCTGAGAAGCGATATGACCGCACTGCGAGAGGAAGCCTCCGTGCTCGACGTCCTTAGCTCGCAAAATGAAGGCGCATGGGAGGAGGTCTTATTAAAATTTGAGGATTTGCAACGCCGCGTGTCACACTTGAGTTCTTACGTCAGTTGTCTGGTTTCTGCAGACTCGCACAACGAAAGCTATCTCAAAGAGGCATCCTCTCTAGCTCTGCTGCGCGCGGAATTTTCCAAGTTGAGGGTTGAGCTGATGCGGGGATTAAAAGGCTGTGCCGACGCAACCTTCCTCGCCTTTGTCGGCCGCGACGCCACGAAGGGTTGTCGTCACTATCTTGCACGCCTGCGCGAGGAGGCCCGTCGCTTGATGACACTGCAGCAAGAGACCTTGGCGGCCGACCTCGGCGTGGATGGTATTCAGGGATGGGGCCGACTGTACAATACAATCTCGGGCAAGCTGGAGTTCGCAATGGAGTTTCCGGATGGGAGGCGTGAGCGTTTGCCGATGTCGCAGCGCCGCTCGCTGCTAGAGAATGCAGACCGCCGCGTCAGAAGGGCGGCGTTCGACGGCGGCAACGAAGCGTGGAAGACGGTCGAAGATACGGGCCGCGGCCGCGCTCAACGCCATCGCCGGGACGCGGACGACCCTTAATCGCCATCGCGGGGTGGAGCATTTTCTTGAGGTTGCTCTGTTTCAGGCCGCGATTACGAAAAAGACCCTGGAGGCGATGTTCGCGGCGGTGTTCGCAGAGATCGACCTGCCGCGCCGAATCTTGCGGCTTAAAGCAAAGCTCATGGGAACCGGTACTGTCGCCTGGTATGACCTCGGCGCGCCGCTCGCACTTACGAAACAGAGCCGAGTCACTTGGGAAGAGGCTCGAACGCTTGTCAAAGAATCCTTTGGGCGCGCCTATCCCCGCTTTGGGGATTTCTTTCAATCCATAATTGAACGCCATTGGATCGACTGGGAAGCGCGCGCGGGAAAACGTCCGGGAGCTTTCTGTACCGGCTCGCTGCTGACTAAAGAGTCGCGTATTTTTATGACCTACAACGAATCGCTGGGCGACGTATTGACTCTCGCGCACGAATCCGGCCATGCGTTTCACAGTCATCTCATTCGCGACTTGCGACCGTTCCAAAGAGGCTATCCGATGACTTTGGCCGAGACCGCGTCGACCTTTGGCGAACTCATTCTGCTCGAGGGTCGCTTGGAGGACCCTGCGGTGAAAGACCCCGAGAAGGCGCTGATGTTGGACCTGGAAATTGGGCATGCGGCCGTTTACCTGTTGGATATTCCCGTGCGTTATGAATTTGAAAAGGCCTTTTATGGGGAGAGGGAAGGGGGCGAAGTGAGCGTGAGCCGTCTTCGGGAATTGATGGTTGGCACGCAACGGCGTGTATTGGGACCGGTTCTTGAACAGGGAAGAGAGGATCCTTACTTCTGGGCGTCGAAACTGCACTTTTACATCACCGGGACTACATTCTATAACTTTCCCTACACTTTCGGCTTCCTGTTGAGTCGCGGGCTGTTTACGATGTTTCGGAACGAGGGCCGTAATTTCCTTGCCAAGTATGAGACCTTCTTAACCCTTGCGGGCAGCGATACTGTAGAAAATTTGGTGCGCCGCACGATCGGAGAAGATTTGGAATCTCCAGAATTTTGGCACCGTGCAATCAGGAGCCTGGAGGAACCGCTGCAGCGTCTCGAGGCGCTCCTGCCGACAATTCAAGCATTCCTTTCATATTAAGTCTGTAACAGCACGGTACGTAAGAGGTCGATAGCAGCAAGAGTCATCCGCCCGCGATCGCTAATTGCGCGTCCGGCAATATTGGTAGCTTGGCTCACGAAGCGATTTCCGTCGCTGATAGAAATATAGGTCTGGCCGCCGGACATGTTTTCTAGCTGCCGGTTGGGATCAGGCAAGGCGTGTAGTGCGAGACCGAGATCACTTCCTGCTTGCTTGCGCGCGAACCAGGCAAGTTCTTCTGTCAGGGCAACCGGATCGCGCAGGAGATCATCGAGGCGGTCCGCGTGCCGCGAGCCGGCCAGGAGTCTGCGGATCGACGGCGCACCGTTGCTGATTAATCCAACCGCGAAGTGTTCCGAGCTCGCCTGGTGCAGCCGTTCAGCAAGCTGGCCGCACGTCACGTCTTCGTATACGGCAATCGTCTTGCCTTTCTCCCGTAACAGACGCCCGACCACGGCTTCCATCGTCTCATCGTCGGTGGCAAAGACCGCGCAGCCAAGCAAGCGGCGCACTTGCGCCTCAATCGGCCCGATCAGGCGCAATGCTGCTTCCCTGTCACTCGCCTTGGCCGTGATCCGAACATCAACCTGCCCGGGATGGGCGAGGACACCGACCGTTGGGTTGCTGCAGTTGGCGATCAGGTGCCCGACGCGGTCATCGACGGCGCTTTCACCCATGCCGATAATCTTCAAAACGCGGCTGGTGATGACTTCGTTGAGCCGAAATTTCCTGCGTAAGTAAGGCTCGACTTCGTTTTCAAACAGCCATTTGAGTTCGACCGGGACGCCGGGTAAGGAAAAGATGACGCCGCGGGGGTCTTCCACGATGAAAGAAGGGGCGGTGCCATTGGGGTTTCTGACGGGGATCGCGCCTTGCGGGATGTAAGCCTGGCGTTGGTTGTTTGGTGTCATGCTCCGGCCGCGCTTGCGGAAGAGCTCTTCAATCTCCTCCATCAGCCGTGGATCAAACGTTAACTTCCGCGCCGTGACCTCGGCGACGACCTCCCGGGTAAGGTCGTCCTGCGTTGGGCCCAGCCCACCGCTCGTGATAACGATATCGGATCTTTCCAATGCGCGGTTGATGACTTCATGCATCCGTCGCGGGTTATCCCCGACGACCGTCTTATAAAACAAATCAACGCCAAGATTGGTGAACCGCTGCGCCATCCAGGCGGAGTTGCTATCGACGATTTGGCCCAGTAGAAGTTCCGATCCAATCGCCACGATTTCTACACTCGGCATGTCGTTATCCTCGCTTCCGCTATGAATTTATGACACAGGGTCTAACCGCCGCGCAATCTCATGATCGGTCCTTGAAATGTTCTTACTGCCCGTCGGCTCGCGTTTGACGTTGATTTCAAAGTCTGTTTCTCTGAGAAGAGCCAGATCGCCGGGTCCTCAAATCGGTACTGGTGGTTTTGAGAACAAATGAATAGGTCTATTGTTGTGTTCCTGGTCGCATCCGGTCTGGTCGGGTTGCTCTTCTTTTATCTGCCACAGATCGACATCTGGATGGCTGGGCTCTTCTACACTCCTGGCGAAGGGTTCGTTCTCGACGGATCTCACGCCGTCGAATGGCTGCGCCGGGTGATGGCGTGGAGCACCACGCTGCTCGTCATGGTTGCGCTGGCGATATTGGTCACCAATATAGTCCGCAGGTATCTGCTGAAGAAAGAAACACCTTTTTTCGCATCGACACGGAGCGTCATTTACGTGCTCTTGGCATTGGGGCTCGGGCCAGGACTCCTTGTCAACACGGTCCTGAAAAAATATTCGGGCCGAGCGCGACCCCACCAGGTCGTAGCGTTCGGCGGGAATAAGCAATTTACGCAGGCGTTTGCACCGAGTGATCAGTGTACTGTCAACTGTTCCTTTGTCTCCGGCGAGTCGGCCATGGGATTTTTCGGACTCACATTCGTGTTCGTCGCGCGACGGCGGCGGAAGGCCATCGCCACCGCGTCGATTCTCTTAGGCCTGCTCCTAGGATTTGTTCGTATGGGGCAAGGCGCGCATTTTTTCAGCGACGTGATATTTTCCGGCGTATTTACGTTTTTGGTCTCGTATCTACTTTACCTCTTGATCATCGGCGACGGCAAAAAGAGAGCGTTTGATTGATTTCAAAACCGCCGGCGGTTAAAACTCCCGTTTGAGGCGGTAACACAAATGGCAGAACCCAATTGGCTCGGCGGGTTGGTCGGAGGTGCATTGATTGGAGTCGCAAGTTTGCTCTTGCTTCTCCTCAATGGCCGGATTGCAGGCATATCCGGAATCCTTGGCGCCATCTTTATCGACAGCACTTCAGCTGAGCGCCGGTGGAGAATTGCCTTCGTTGCCGGGCTGATCGGCGGCGCAGGGATCTACGCGTTGGGGCGAGGAGGGATACCTCTTCACTTTCAGGCCCAGGGCGCAACCTTGATTATCGCGGGGCTCCTGGTCGGGTTCGGGACGCGGATCGGTTCGGGCTGCACCTCAGGTCATGGGGTTTGCGGTCTGGCGCGGCGCTCGCCGCGATCTTTGGCAGCGACTGCGACCTTCATTGGGGCGGCTGTTGTCACAGTCTTGATTACCAAGCATTGGTTCCAATGAAGACCGTCGCCAGCGCGCTGTTGTGCGGCGTCCTTTTCGGTTTCGGGCTGGCCGTTTCCGAAATGATCAATCCTGCGCGGGTGATTGGATTCCTGGACGTAACGGGGCGATGGGATCCGACCCTGTTGTTTGTCATGGGCGGCGCGCTCGCGCTCACCGTGCCCGGCTTCCCACTGGTTTTACGACAAGCGCGCCCGCTTGTTGGAGAAAAATTTAGCTTGCCGGTAAAAACTGAAATCGATCTGCTCTTGTTATGCGGCGCGGCGATCTTCGGCGTTGGCTGGGGCCTGGCCGGATTCTGTCCTGGTCCCGCCCTGGCTGCGCTGGTTTCCTTTGCGCCGCCGGTGATGTTGTTTGTTGCCGCGATGATCGCCGGTCAGTGGCTCGCGTCGCGCGCGGAGAAAATCGTGGCGCGAGCAATGAAGCACCGCGCCCTGCGGACGTGATCAACCGCTTCTCGATCTCTCAGCGGTGCGCCTTTCGATCGGCTCCAACGCGCCGCAGTCTTGCCCTCCGCCCGGCAGGTCAAAGAGCTGGCCAAGGACCCTGCCAATTATCCCGGATTCCGGGGTTAGCGTTATGAAGCGACTCCGGACTAGGGCGAGCCTGGAGTAGCGCGGCGCAAGTCTTGCGCCGTGCACTCTCTTTGCGCTTCCAACTGCGGAATCCGGAATTATTCAACCTCATGGCCTAAGGCCAAGGTCCCGGCGAGGCAGCGCTGGACCCCCTCCTGCAATGGATGGTAGCGTGCGGCCTGGGCGTCACGGAAAAGGCGCTCCAGGCCGGCCGTGCGATAGAAAGCGCTTCCTCCGGCTGCTTCGAGGGCCAGATTTACCGTACTCAAAACCGCCCGGGCGACAAGTGTCCGACCGATCATGACACGGTTGGTAGTGGCGAAGCCTGGGGCATTGGATGCTGCCGCTGCCATCATTTCGTTAAGCGCAAGCCGCGCGGCCGCTACCTCATTTTCGATCCCGCCGACGATAAAATTCAGATGATCATCGGCTTTGCGTTTACGCGCCATTCGGGTAACAAGATCCCGTGCTGCCTCGGCAACGCCCACGTACACGGAATAGATAAGCGGAATTGCAATCATGCTAACGATGTGAATAAGGAGGTGCCACTTGCCCTGCGGTCGGCGCAGGCTGATTCCGGAATCCGCTATGAAAACATTCGATAGCAAGATGTCGTGCGATCCGGTGCCCCGCATTCCCATAACCTGCCAGGTAGGCAAAATACTGACTCCCTCAGCCTTCGTGGGTACGGCGAAGTGCAGCACGGTAGGACCGCTTTCGGGGTCTTCGTATACGGCGCTCGTCATGAGCAAGTCTCCGGCGGGCGCGCCGCTGGAGAAAATCTTGCGCGCGTTGATGCGAAAGCCCCCATCGACCCGAGTTGCCGTTCCCGAGCCTTGCAGCCAATCGGAGCCGCCGCTGCTCAAGAGCACGATATTTTCCGCTGCCACGCGCCTGAGCAGCCCATCCAGCGGCGCCTTCTGGTGCCGCCAGCGCCAGGCTGCGCCCGCGACCTGATGGGTGTGCATGGACAACGCGAGCGCCGTGGCTCCACAGTGACGGCCCAGTTCGCGCAGCATCTCGCCTAGCTCTAAATGGCTTGCGCCGCCGCCGCCTAATCCATGAGGCACAGCGGCGGAGATCAGGCCATGGTTTTTGAGATCCACGTAGTTGTCGGCAACAAACAAATCGTTTTCATCAACGCTGGCGGCACGCGCGGCAAACCTGGGACCTAACTCTTTCACCACGGCAACGAAATCCTTTCTGGCGCTGCGCTCGCCAATGGCGCGTAATTCAGGGCGATCGATCTTCAGCTCAGCAGAGTTTCCGGCGTAGGACTGGTGGCGAGTTCCTCGTTTCTCAGCTGTGTCGGTGCTCATCTTGTTTTGCTCCTCTCTTGTTCGATTCGCAGTTTATGGCTGCGTTATCCGGAAGTAGGAGCAGAAACCGTGCCGAGGCGACAAGAGCCGGCTTTGTAAATGAAATCAGCTATTTGAAAGAAATCGGGAATTCGCGATTGATTACGAGGTCTCGTCAGTTACGAGAACTCGGAGAAGGACAAACGAATTGTCGTGAATAATCAAACGCGCTTGATGGCGAGCGCTTTGATGCGCGAGCTGAGAGTAGTCGCCTTCATGCCCAGGAGCTTTGCCGCGCCGCCCTCTCCGGCGACTTGCCAGGCTGTGCGCTCCAGGGCGGCAATAAGATTCTCGCGCTCCAGCTGCTCCATTTCTTTCGTCGTGCGAACCGCTTGGATTGTTTCTGCCGGCACGGGCCTATCTGCCGGTGTTGCGCTCTCGGGGAGGGCCCGATCTAGATTGAGTTCCCCGTTTCGAGAAGTAATAACGGCGCGCTCGATTACGTTCTGTAGCTCGCGGACGTTACCGGGCCAACTGTAGCCTTTCAAGCGCCGGATCGACTCGTCCGAAAGGGGCGCAAGAGAACGTCCCATCCTCTGCGCATACCAATTGGCAAAAAACGACGCGAGCAGGCTGATGTCGTCGCCACGCTCGTGCAGGGGTGGAACCTCAATGGGAAATACGTTCAGCCGATAGTAGAGATCTTCGCGGAATTTTCCCTCGCGCACGGCCTGACGCAGATCCCGATTGGTTGCAGCAACCACGCGGACATCGACTTTCCGCGTCTGGGAGCTGCCTACGGGTTCGAACTCGCCTTCCTGAAGAACGCGCAGCAATTTTGCCTGGAGATCGACCGGCAGGTCGCCGACTTCATCCAGGAAGATCGTGCCCCGGTGCGCCAGCGCGAAGCGGCCATCACGTTTCCTGGTCGCCCCTGTGAATGCGCCTTGCTCGTGCCCGAAAAATTCACTCTCCATCAGCGTCGCCGGTATCGCCGCGCAGTTGACTTTGATCAGCGGTTTACCGCTCCTCCGGCTGGCGATGTGAATCGCACGGGCGATCAGTTCCTTGCCGGTGCCCGTCTCACCCAAGATAAGAACTGTAGCGTCTGTTTGCGCTACTTCTTGAACGTCATGCAGAACTCGACGCAACGGTCCGCTCTGGCCGATGATCTCATCAAAATTGTGCAGTTCTTTGAGCTCTTCCTTGAGATATTCGGCCTCGACGGTCAATGAACGAATCTTTTGTTCCGCTTCCAGACGCTCGTTTACGTTCCTCAGGATCAAGGTGTAGAAGGGTTCCCGCTGCATCTCGAAACGTGACAGGGTGGCTTCGGCCGTAAACTCTTTGCCACGGGCACAGATGGCCTTGAGACCGCCGGGAATCCACAGATAGCGTTGCCCTTCGGGGCGGAGATCCAGGTTGGCGGTGAGTTGGGCCAGTTTTTCGATAGCCTCAGGACAAAGGTAGCGCGAAAACTCCCGGCCAACGATTTCGTCGGTCGCGCAGTTGAATACTTTTTCCGCGGCCGGATTCACCCGCGTCACCTTGAGGTGCCGATCCAGTTCGATGATGGCGTCGAGCGCGCTGTCGACCAGTCGACTGAGCTTTTCTTCCCGTTCTCGAACTTTGGCCTCCGCCCGCAAACGTCGCAGTTCGGCCGCTGCCCGGTTGGCGAAGATTTGAAACAAAGCGAGCGTTCGCGGCTCCGCAGGCATGGGACGCGTATCCAGCACCGCCAGGTGACCCAGGACCTTTCCATTCAGGTCCAGCAATGGATATCCCATATAGCTACGCACGCCAAGTGCCTTTATGTTCGGGTTGTTCGGATAGAAGCCTAAAAGGTTATCTGGGAAATGTACCAGGCGTGCTTGTTCAATCACGGCCTCGCAGGGAGTCCCTTCGATTTTCATGTCGAAATCATGGACCCATTGCCCGTTCATCCAAAAGGCGAGCGCCTCAAGCCTGCGACATTCTTCGATATACTGCGTCACCCACGCCCCATAGGTATTGAGGGCTTGAGACAGGTTTTTTGCGAGCGCGGCAAAAAACCGTTCTCCGGTTTCGGTTGACGTCCCTTCCAAGATGGTCTGCAGGGCGGCGTCCACGTCGAAGTTTTGCAGCGGATGTTGAATTGTCTTCGCCATCTCGGGTCCGTGACTATTCCGGTATGGGCGTGAGAAAAATTATTTTACCTTGTCTGATTACGGAAGTTAAGCGATTGCGATGCGACTAAGGTATCGACGAATCGGATTCCACGGCAAGCGAGTCATCCGAGCCCGCGATGGTTAAGATTTCAGCCGTCTCGACGGCGCCGACCGCACTGGTTTCGCTTGCACCACCGGTGCCGATGTTATCGCCGAATCAATAGCTTGCACAAGATCCGATCAGATTACGCGTTCCCCCGAAATTCGCCGACATGCGGCTTAAAAACAGAAAGGCTGCTAACTTCGCCATGCGCCCCCGGATTTAACGGCTTCTCTCAGAACCTCCACAGGTCTGACGTCTCCCGCGAAAAGAGACTCAGGTTACCTAACAAGAATGATTATCGTCAGGCAAATTGATGGAACGAAAAATCAGTCACTGACAGTAAGTTACGCCTTTTATAAGGGAATCCCCCTGTTGCCAACTGCTTATAAATCGCCCAGATAGTTCATTCTGCAATCCTCCTACGGCGTTTCTTCTGTCCGTACTCGATAGCCAGCATATGCATCCCCAACGCCTCTAGCCCGTCCCCGATACGGGCGCGGTCGCAAGCGTTTTTAACCCGCCTTAAAGTGCGAGCCGCGAACCTCAAGGCCCACTTGCACTCGTGCACCGTCTTGTACGGGGCTCCGGCTATGTAGCCTATCATAAACTGAGCATCCGCCGGGCTGATAAGCTCGTTGTTAGAGAGTCCGTCCGGGTCCATCTTGCGCTTCTTAAACTCTCTATCCAGCCGTGCCCGCACGTTCACGACCAGCTGATGCACAGCTGGGTCCTCTTCCTCATTCAACACGCGAAGCAGCAGATCCAGCTCATCACGCAGGTTATAGAGTAAGCTCGCCTTCCTTAGCTCGCCCCCTCTTGCCAGCTCCTCTAGCAAAGGCAGCTCCAAGTCCGTCACGGCTTTGACGCCGCCACGCCATCGACTCATTTGGGAATACTCCTCGGAGGAGAGCACTTTAAAACCTGCAATCTTCACTTCTTGCGCTCTAATTCTTAATCGAGCTTCAATCCTTCTGGCACTCCAACCACCACTCGATAACTTCAATTAGTGCGCGTATGCGGTGCCGCGTCATATAAGCGCATTCGTCCCGTGATTCTGAATTAGGGCGATCTCTTGGCCGACCTGCCGGGCCGAGCCCAGCAGGATCAAGGTTCGGTTGAAGTCGAAGTTAGCTACTTAGTTATCGTTGAGACCATATGGCTGGCGCGTGTGAAGGCGTTCTTTCCAGGAATTTTCGAGTGGGATAACATCACGGCGGTCCATGTCCGGTGAGACGCGCTGTAGAATGCTGAATCGGAATGTCTGTGGATCACGCAGCTTAAGTAAGCGATTTCCGCCGTCCCCGCGCCCAGCGTAATTTAACCACCTGCCGAGAAGATTGTTTTCGCCATAGGCAGAGCCTACATAGCCTTTTCCATCAAAGGTGTCGAATATATAGTAGATAACGCGCCATTGGGAGAGCACAGACTTCCATCGTGCCGGCAAGATACGAAGCTGCTCCCAAGATAGGTTGATTGCGTCCCATTCTGGCATGGCGCCGTCGAGAGCACTATCTTCGCGCACAGCAACGATGGGAATCTCGTTGCGATAAGCCCGTCGCCACCAGGACCGTTCAGGGGGCGGCCAGGCGACGATAAGCTTACCTTTCCACGAAGCATAGAAATCGGTCAGTACAAGATCGAACCACAGGATAGACTTGCGCGATTGCTCCTCCGTAAATCCCTCCATCCCAAACTTCGTTTTCATCTCAACATAGGCTGGAACCTGCCAGTATTCTCTGTGGGTAAGAGGTTTTGATGCCCCAATTGAATACAAACCGATGAACAGGGCTTTTCCCGGTTCATGCCCGATAAATGATGCGATGTAACCAACACCGCTCATCGCCTTCATGGCTTTTTCGAGCTTCTCGCTCTGTGTCTGCTGGTAAGCGTTGAATGTGTCTGGTTCTTCCACAGCAAGCCACCCAAGAACCTTGTTAAGTTCAGGCTCATGAGGCCGATGCCGCAGCACAATGACCCGCTGCGGGTCGATGCTCTTGTCCCGGAAGAGATCGTTGAGATTCATCTCCAGCTACCGTTCTGACGTTCCGTAGCGGTGTCGGCTAATGGTTGAACATACTGACCGACTATTGGGCTCAATAAGAGCGATGATGGCGTAAAAATTACTCGTTCCAAAATGACTTGTCAAACACGGCGGCTTGTATCCCTACAATACGCTGGTCAGTGAGATGTCGGCATCACGGCGCTGCGGCCGTGACTGTACTCAGGCTGTTGACAACCGGACATTAACAGCTCAGCGTGAAAGACGGTTACGCAGGCTCAATGGCCTCCGCCCGGCCTGGCTCGCCGTTTTCGTCGAGAACGTGGGAGCCGTGACGATAGCAATAGAACACGACGAGGTCGTCCTTTTTCGCTTTGGTGAGATGTTATCGCGAATACTTTGTCCGGTAGCCTGGCTATTTATACAGCTTGTGGACTTCGAAGCCGTGATCCTTCAGAGCCGCTTCCCTGTCGTTTACGTCCTCCAGTACCCCTGACAAATCAGCACCAAAGCCAGGATAGTCACTAATCCCCACCACTAACGACAGCTTCTGCATAAAACTATCGCTTCTTTTCCTTCCCTGCCTTCTCTCAAATCTCTACGTCCTCGCCAGCTATTGCCTTGGCTATTCGCAGTGCCTCGGCTGTGCCGATCTCATCAGCCCCAGCCTCGCCCATATAGATATAACCCGCCAGAGCAGGAGAGTCCTCAACCCACTGTCCTGCCTTGGTCAACCGCTCTAGGAACAGCCCCTCGTTGTCAGTGTTGCGATAACGCATCAAGGCGCCCGAGTCCAGCTTGTAGTACACGACAGTCATTCGATATTTAATCCTCCGTTAGAGAAGTAACCCTTTTATACGAATTGATACCCATACCATCAACTCCTCGAAGATGCGCGAGGCGGCTACGTTCCTTCTCATACGTTGAATCAACCGCAGGAGCCGATAGATTCCACCGCCTGGGCAGGCGGCGGCTTCCCGCCCGTCCTCCTAGGGAGGCAGTTCCTGCTCGGCGGCCAGTTCGTCCTACAGCTTCTGCATGTTCTCCTGTTCTAGCGCCGCTTCTCCTCCTCCGCTAGGACTTGAGCGCAGTTTCAATTGCACGA